>NZ_CP077086.1:1055000-6551245 GCF_014268695.2 Pseudomonas ogarae | reverse complement strand
GACAGAGTCAGGGAGTCGTTTGCGAAATGGGCCGGCATTTTAACAGGCTCTGAGAATTGTGCTGCTCTGTCCGACTTGTGACGCACAGCGCATTGTCATTTGCCGCTTCTGTTACTTTCACGCAGGATGTGGGGCCAATCGCGTCCCGCGCAGGATTTGGAGTGGAAAAAAACCACCTAAACCGCGTGTTTGAGAACCATTGGCATTGGTCATTGCCAATGGGCAGGTCATAATGCCCGGCGCCTACCACCTTGCAGAGTCTAGGGAGTCAGCTTGTCAACGCCTGTCGAACCCTTGCGTTTGCTGTTATTGGCCCAAGAGCCTGTGTGGTCAGCAATATTACGCGAGTGCCTGGCGCCCTTGGGGGCCTCGGTCGTGTTGATCAGCGCCCCGAACTGGGAGTCTGTCAGCAGCCTGTTCGAAGATAATCGCAACGCGGTGTTGCTGACCATTGCGGCGCTGCAACCGGCGCCGGGCCGTTGCAGCCTGCCGACGATCCTGTTGCTCGAGCACGAGCCAGCGATTGCCCCCGATGGCGTCAGCGACTGGTTGGTGCGTGATGTCCTCGACAGCGCGACCCTGCGTCGTTGCCTGCGCCATGTGCGCGAGCGCGGCGTGCTGGAAAACACCTTGCAGCGCCTTGCCGAACAGGACCCGTTGACGGGCATTGCCAATCGCCAGGGTTTCCAGACGCTGCTGGCGGCGCGCCTGGCGGAAAACGACGGCCGTGGCCTGGCGCTCGGTCACCTGGACCTGGACAACTTTCGTCACGCCAACGACGCCCTCGGCCACCAGGCCGGTGACCGCTTGATCCTGCAAGTGGTGTCGCGGCTCAAGAGCTCGCTCGAGGCCGGCGATCAATTGGCGCGATTGGGCAGTGATGAATTCGCCCTGTTGATCGACACCCGCCGCGCGCCACAGCGGGCCGAGTGGATGGCCGAGCGTATTACCGAAGCTTTGGCCGAGCCCTACTGGGTGGACGGTGAAAGCCTGCTGATCGGCTGCAGCCTGGGCGTTGCCCACGCCCGCGCCCAGGCCGGCGCCGATCCGCTGATGTGGCACGCCCACATCGCCATGCAGCAGGCCAAGAGCACCCAGGGCTGCACCTTTCATATCTTCAACGAGCGCATCAATCGCAATGCCCGCAGCCTCGCCGACCTGGAAAGCGAGCTGCGCCGGGCACTGCGCCGTGACGAGTTGGAACTGCATTACCAGCCACGGCTGAACCTCGATGGCGGCCACATTGTCGGTCTCGAAGCCCTGGTGCGCTGGCGTCACGGCGAACGTGGCTTGCTGCCACCCAGTGAGTTCGTGCCGCTGGCGGAACAGAGCGGCCTGATCGTGCCGTTGGGCTACTGGGTGATTTCCCGGGCGCTGCGGGACATGCAGGCCCTGCGCGAGCGGGGGCTGGCACCGTTGCACATGGCGGTCAACCTGTCGTTCCGGCAGTTCCAGGACAGCCAGTTGCTGCCGACCCTGAGCCGGTTGATTGCCGAGCGGGGTGTCGAGGCGCAATGGCTGGAGTTCGAACTCACCGAAACCGCCGTCATGCGCCGCAGCGAGCTGGTCAAGCAGACCATGGATGCCCTGGGCCGCCTGGGAGTGCGCTTCTCCCTGGACGACTTCGGCACCGGGTTCTCCTCGTTCGTGCACCTCAACAGCCTGCCCATCGCCCTGCTCAAGATCGACAAGAGCTTCGTCGGCGGCATGGAGCAGCGCGAAGAGAACCGCAAGCTGGTACACGCCATGATCAACCTGGCGCACAACCTCAACCTGGAAGTGGTGGCCGAAGGTGTGGAAACCCAGGAACAACTGGACCTGCTTCGCGGCTTCGGTTGCGACCAGGTGCAGGGTTTCCTGATCAGCAAGCCGTTGCCGTTGCCGGAGTTGGTGGAGTACTTGACCTTCGAGGGTGATCAGCAGTCGATGCTGGAAATCAGCTGACGCAAAACCCTGTGGGAGCGGGCTTGCTCCCACAGGGGCATATCTCAATCGACCTGGATGGCCTCGAAACGCTGCCGTCCGGGCTCACTGCGAATCATCCGCTTCATCTTCCATTCAAACGCCGCTGTCAGGCTCACGGCCGCGCAGGCCAGCCCCAGGGCCAGGCCCCACCAGACGCCGGTCGGCCCCCAGTTCAGGTGGAACGCCATCCACCACGCCGCTGGCGCACCGATCAGCCAATAGCAACCCAGCCCCACCAGGAAGGTGGTCTTGGCGTCCTTGAGCCCGCGAATGCAGCCCATGGCGATGGTTTGCGTGCCGTCGAACAGCTCGAACCACGCCGCGACCGCCAGCAGGCTCACGGCCAGGTTGATCACATCGCGAAACGCCGGGTCGTCGTGGTCCAGGAACAAACCGATCAATTGATGGGGCAGCAGCCAGAACACCATGGCGAACGCCAGCATGGCGGCCGCGCCAAAGCCAATCCCGACCCGACCGGCCAGGCGCGCCATCAGCAACTGCCCGGCGCCATAGTGCTGGCCGATGCGCATGGTGATGGCGTAGGACATCCCGGCCGGCACCATGAACGCCACCGAGACGATCTGCAGCGCGATCTGGTGGGCTGCCAACGGCGTGCTGCCCATGGTGCCCATGCACAGCGCAGCGAACGCAAACAACCCGACCTCCACCGCGTAAGTGCCGCCAATCGGCAGGCCCAGGCGCCACAGTTCCTTGAGGTATTGGCGATTGGGCCGCGACAGGCCTTCGAGCAGCGGATAGGCACGGTAGGCCGGGTGCCGATGGATGTGCCAGGCCAGCGCCAGGGCCATGCAGTTGGCGACGATGGCCGTGACCAGGCCGATCCCCATCAAGCCGAGTTTCGGCAGGCCGAACATGCCGGTGATGAGCGCGTAGTTGAGCAGGAAGTTGGCCACCGTGCCGCCGAGGCTGATCACCATGACCGGTGTGGCCCGGCCGATGGCACTGGTGAAGCCGCGCAGGGCCATGAAGCTCAAGTAGCCGGGCAGGGCGAACGGCAGCGCCAGCAGGAACTGTCCGGCGGACAGCACGTTGGTTTCGGTCTGGCCGAACATCAGCAGTACGGGCTTGAGGTTCCACAACAGCAACCCGGCCATCAAAGCCATCAGCCAGGCCAGCCATAACCCGGCCTGGGTCAACCGGGTGGCGCCTTCGACATCGCCTGCGCCCTGGCGGATCGCGACCAGGGTGCCCACCGCGGCGATCACGCCGATGCAGAAGATCGACACGAACGAATAAGTGGCCGCCCCGAGCCCGCCGCCGGCCAGGGCTTCGGGGCTCAGGCGGGCCATCATCACGGTGTCGGTGAGCACCATCAGCATGTGCGCCAACTGCGAGGCAATCAACGGCCCCGCCAGCCGCAGGATGGCCCAGAGTTCGGTACGCACTGGATGCCGCATGATCATCACGCTCCATGTTCAAACAAGGCAGTAAAGCAACGATTCTCGGCGCTCTCGGCGGATTGCACAAAGGGATAAAAAAGATCGCTGGCATGATTAAAACTCATGCTGGATGGGTTTCTGGTAGGGTTTGCGAACAACGCCATGGAGCTTCTGCGATGTCTCGTCGTCTTCCTCCTCTTTATGCGCTGCGGGCATTCGAAGCCGCGGCGCGCTACAGTTCGTTCACCCGGGCCGCTGAAGAGCTGTCGATCACCCAGAGCGCGGTCAGTCGGCACATTCGCACGCTGGAAGATCACTTTGCCTGCCGGCTGTTCCAGCGCAGTGGCCGTAACCTGCAATTGACCGAGGCGGCGCGGTTGTTGTTGCCGGGCGTACGTGAGGGCTTCATGGCGCTGGAGCGCGCCTGCCATACCTTGCATGGCGAGGATGGCATCCTGCGCATGAAAGCGCCTTCCACGCTGACCATGCGCTGGTTGTTGGCGCGCCTGAGTCGCTTCCGGCATTTGCAGCCCGGCAACGAGGTGCAGCTGACCAGTGCCTGGATGGACATCGACTCGGTGGACTTCAACGTCGAGCCCTTCGATTGCGCCGTATTACTGAGCAACGGGCATTTTTCCGCGGACTGGGAGGCCAGTTTGCTGTTTCCCGAGGAACTGATCCCGGTGGGCGCGCCGAACCTGCTGAACGACCAGCCCTGGGATGTGGCGCGGTTGGCCAGCGCTGAATTGCTGCACCCCACGCCGGATCGCCGGGACTGGCGCAATTGGCTGCAACGCATGGGCCTGTCCGACAAGGTTTCGCTCAAGGGGGGGCAGGTGTTCGATACCCTGGAGCTGGGCATGATCGCCGCGGCACGCGGCTATGGGGTTTCCATGGGCGACCTGCTGATGGTGGCCGAGGACGTCGCCCAGGGGCGCCTGAGCCTGCCCTGGCCGACGGCTGTCGCCAGCGGTGAACACTATTACCTGGTCTGGCCGAGAACCCGACCGGGAGGTGAACGTTTGCGCCGGCTCAGCGACTTCCTCCAGGCTGAGGTGAAGGCCATGCAATTACCCGACGTGCAGCGTTTGGGCTGAAACGTTGCAGTTGGTGTGCTAGCCACTTGGCATTAATCCTTGCGAACCGCTCAAGTATTTGGCTTTGCCGCCGAATTTGTGAGGATGGAACCTTCGTGCAGAAAGGGCCAACTTACACCTCACTCGAAAAATGCCGAGCGTGCGAGCGTGATCAGGATGATCCGGTCTCTCGGCCAGGAGCCGTCATGTCTCAACCCCGTGCCCGGATCGCCTCACAGCTAGGCCTTGCCCTCGCTGTGATATTGGCGATCGTGATCTCCGGCAGTACCGTCTTCGCCCTGCGTTCGCTGGACGCTGCCAACCTCGCCACCCGTGAAGAACACTTGGCCAGCGAAGCGCGTCTGATGGCCGATCAGCTCAATACGTTCCACAGCACGTTGCGTGAGAGTACGCAGCGGTTGGCCGGTCTGTTCGAAAAGCGCTTCAGCGCGGGCCTGACCGTGCATCCGGACCAGCCGGTGACGGTGGCGGGCGTGCAGACCCCAGGTTTGAACCTGGGCAGCGAAGTGTTGAATAACAACTTCAAGGAAGTGGATGACTTCAAGGCGATGACTGCCGGGGTTGCCACGGTATTCGTGCGCAGCGGCGACGATTTCATCCGCGTCAGTACCTCCGTCAGTAAACAGGACGGCACGCGGGCCATTGGTACCGTGCTCGACCGCGCCGGTCCAGCCTATGGTCCGGTGATCAGCGGGCAGAGCTACATCGGTCGAGCCTTGCTTTTCGGACGCTTCTACATGTCGCAGTACACGCCTGTACGCGACAGCGGCGGCAAGATCATTGCCGTGTTGTATGTAGGCTTCGACTACACCGATGCGCAGAACGCGCAGTTCGAGAACCTCAAGCGTTTCCGCATCGGCCAGACCGGTTCGCTGGCATTGTTGGATGAGCAAAACAAATGGCTGGTGCCGCCGGCGGGCGTACAGGCGCTGGACAACGCTACTGCGGCCATCACAGGCTTGATCAAAAAACCGGGCAAGGGTGCGTTCTGGGACGACACCGCGGAAGCGTTCTACAGCGTCGCCGTACCGTTCGAGGGCGGGCCGTGGGCGGTGGTGGCGAGCATGCCGAAAACCGAGATTCGCGCCGTGACCTGGAGCGTCGGTACGCAATTGGCCATTGGCAGCCTGCTGGCGATGTTGTTGGCGGTCGGCTCGGCAATGTGGTTGTTGCGCAGCAAACTGGCACCGCTCGGCGATCTGGTACGCCAGGCCGAAGCCTTGGGCGCCGGCGACCTGAGCGTGCGCCTGAACGTGTCGAGCCATGATGAAATCGGTCAGTTGGCCCGTGCCTTCAACCAGATGAGCCAAGCCTTGTCGACCATGGTCGAGCACATCCGCAAGGCCTCCCAGGAGGTCAACAGCCGCGCCCAGGCGCTGTCCGGGTTGTCCAGCGGAGCGTATGAAGGCATGGAGCAGCAATCCGGCGAAATCACCAGCATGGCTGGCGCGGTGGAAGAGTTCAGTGCGACCTCATTGAACATTGCCGACAACATGGGCAACACCGAGCGCCTGGCCCAGGAAAACGCCCAGCAGACCCGCATTGGCCGTACCTCGATGGACGAAGCGTCGTCGTCCCTGGAGCAAATTGCCGGTGCGCTGAACAGCACGGCCACGGTCATCAACACCTTGGGCCAGCGTTCCCAGGAAATCGGCGGCATCGTGGGTGTGATCACCTCGATCGCCGAGCAGACCAACCTGCTGGCCTTGAACGCCGCCATCGAAGCTGCCCGCGCAGGCGAGCAGGGCCGTGGTTTCGCCGTGGTGGCCGATGAAGTCCGCAGCCTGGCTTCCCGCACTCGCCAGGCCACTGACGAAATTTCCAGCATGATCAACAGCATCCAGCAGGAAACCGGCAATGCCATCAGCACGATGGAGCAGGGCAACCTGTTGATGCAGGAAGGCCTGTCGCGCAACGCCAACGTGGCCACGGCCCTGGCCCGCATCGATGAGCAAAGCCGCTCGGCCGGCCAGCAATTTGCGGCGATCACCACCGCCACCCAGGAACAAAGCAGCACCGCGACCCTGCTCAGCAGCAACCTGCAAAGCATCGCCATGGCCAACAGCGAACAGCGCCAAGTGGTCTCGAACCTGGCACTCACCGCCAAGGAACTGGAAAAACTGGCCCAGGACCTGCGCCAAGAGGTTGATCGGTTCCGCTGAAACGTCCCGTCACGAGCAAGCTCGCTCCCACAAGGGAATTGTGGGGAACACACTTCTGACGCCCAGCGGGAATCAGTGTGGGAGCGAGCTTGCTCGCGATGGCGGCCGCCCAGGCAACATCATCTCAATCTGACCCACCGCTATCGCGAGCAAGCTCGCTCCCACAAAAGCTGCCACTCTGGTGTTACCTCTTTTTTAGGAATATTGCTGTTTTTAAGCTTGCTGAAACGTTTCTTCAAGTCTATAAAAACCGCACAACTCCAATAAAAGGTCGTGACCATGACTCCGCTCAAACTCCTCGTTACCCTTGGCGCCTTGGGCGCTGCCTCCCAGGCGATGGCTTGGGATTACGTCCTGCTGGATACGGATAAAGCCGCCCAACCCTGGCAAATCACCAGCCAGCAACTGGGCGTGAAAACCGACAAGCCCTTTTCCGTGACGATGCGCACCCTGCACGGCGGCCGGCAGGAAGGCGTCAGCATCGTCGACATCGACAATGGCACCCTGAAACTTTCGGTCGTCCCGACCCGTGGCATGAACGTGCTGCAGGCTTCGGTCGGGAATGTGCGCATGGGTTGGGATTCGCCCGTCAAGGAAGTGGTCAATCCGGCGTTCATCGAACTCAACGGCCGAGGCGGGTTGGGCTGGCTCGAAGGTTTCAATGAGCTGGTCACCCGTTGCGGCTACGAGTGGGTCGGCCATCCCGGCATGGACAACGGTGAGCTGCTGACCCTGCATGGTCGCGCCGCCAATATTCCGGCCAACAAAGTCACCTTGCATATCGACGAAAAGCCGCCCTACGCCATCACCCTGCGGGGCGAGTTGAAGGAGCAGGCGTTCAAGAAGGTCGATTTCTCGGTGCAGACCGAACTGGTCACCGAACCCGGCAGCGTGACGTTCGCGCTCAGCGATACGCTGACCAACAACGGCGATTATCCGAAGGAATACCAAGCGCTCTACCACAGCAACTTCAGTACGCCGTTCCTGGAGCAGGGCGCTCGTTTCGCGGCACCGGTCAAGCAGGTTTCGCCGTTCAACGACAAGGCCAAGGGCGACTTGCCTGATTGGCAAACCTACCGGGGCCCGACCAAGGATTACGATGAAACCGTCTACAACGTCGTGCCATACGCTGACGCCAAGGGCGACACACTCACCGTGCTGCACAACAAGGCCGGTAGCCTCGGTGTGTCGGTAGGCTTCAACACCAGCACGCTTCCGGTGTTCTCCCTGTGGAAAAACACCGATACCCAGGGGCAGGGCTACGTGACCGGGCTGGAGCCAGGCACCAGTTTTTCCTATAACCGCCGGTATCAGCGCCCTCTGGGCCTGGTTCCTACCATCGCGCCGAAAGAGCACAAGCAGTTCCAGATCCACTACAGCCTGTTGGCGGACAAGGGCGCTGTGGATAAGGCGCTCAAGCGCATCGACGCCATCCAGAACGATCAGAAAACCGAAGTCCGGGAAACACCGTTGGTTGACCTGAGCAAACCATGACGGGGTTCAAGCCGTAGTCGGCCGATACTGCAACGCTTCGGCCAGGTGTTCGCGACGGATGCTCCCCGCTTGCTCCAGGTCTGCCAGCGTCCGGGCGACCTTGAGCAAGCGGTGGGCGGCGCGCAATGACAGGGTCAGCCGCTCGCAGGCGGTTTCCAGCCAGGTCTCATCGGTTGTGGATAACTTGCAGTGTTGGCGCAACCCCGGCAGATCGAGGAAGGCGTTGGCGCAGCCCTGGCGCTTGTGCTGACGCTCCCGGGCCTCGGCCACCTGCTCGGCGACCGTGGCTGTATCGTCCCCGGTTTCGCGCTTGGGGTTTAACGCCGTGGCTTCCCGGGCGACGGTCAAGTGCAGGTCGATACGGTCCAGCAGCGGCCCGGAGAGTTTGTTGCGGTAGCGCTGCACCATGTCCGGTGTACAGCAGCAGCGGCCGCTGGGCTCGCCAAGATATCCACAGGGGCAGGGATTCATTGCCGCCACCAACTGGAAACGCGCCGGGAAGCGTACTCGGTCACGGGCGCGAGAAACCACGATGTGCCCGGACTCCAGCGGCTCTCTCAAGACTTCCAGTACCCTGCGGTCGAATTCCGGCAGCTCATCGAGAAACAGCACGCCATGGTGGGCGAGGGTGATCTCCCCTGGCTGCGGCTTTGACCCGCCACCCACCAGCGCCGGGCCGGAAGCCGAGTGGTGTGGCTGGCGAAACGGGCGTTGCGGCCAGTGGCTCAACGGTATGCAACTGGCCACCGACTGGATGGCCGCGACCTCCAGGGCTTCGCTTTCGGCCAGCGGTGGCAACAGCCCTGGCAAACGGCTCGCCAGCAGGGTCTTGCCAGTGCCCGGTGGCCCACTGAACAGCAGGTTGTGAGCCCCCGCGGCGGCAATCAGCAAGGCCCGCTTGGCCCCGGCCTGGCCTTGTACTTCGTTCAGGTCGGGGTAGGGCTTGCTGGCCGAGAGCAGCCCGTTGGAAACGAAAGGCTCGACCGGCGTGTGGCCGTTGAAGTGCGCCACCGCTTCGAGCAGATGGTCCACGGCGATCACCTTCAGCCCCGAGGCCAGGCAGGCCTCCTCGGCATTGGCCCGCGGCACCACCAGCATGCGCCCGGCCTTGCGCGCCGCCAGCGCCGCAGGCAATACCCCGCGCACCGGTCGCACCGCGCCGGACAAGGCCAGTTCACCGAGGCATTCCACGTCGTCCAGCGTCAGGGTGGGCACCTGCACGCTGGCCGACAGGATCCCCAAGGCAATGGCCAGGTCGAAGCGTCCGCCGTCCTTGGGCAGGTCCGCCGGCGCCAGGTTCAGGGTGATGCGCCGTGCCGGGAAGTTCAGCCCCGAATTGATGATCGCGCTGCGCACCCGATCCTTGCTTTCCTTCACCGCCGCTTCCGGCAGGCCAACCATCGTCAGCGACGGCAAGCCATTGGCCAGGTGGACTTCAACGGTAACGGCAGGAGCCTCGACCCCTACTTGGGCGCGGCTGTGGACAATGGCAAGCGACATGAATCGTTCCTTGAGTGAATGGGGCGCCGCGTCCTGCGGCTCTGGAAGGTTAGTCGTGGGGACGAACTTGGGCGCGGCAATTGAAGGGAGAAAATTTGGCAGGATGTTTCGACGGCGGATGGCAGCCGAAGGGCGCCAAACGTGATGTGGTAGCGGATATCACCGCCGCACCTGCCCACGCAAAATGCCCGGGAAGGGCCCTCTGCTAGACTGCGATTTGCCCAGTCGGCACTTGGCGGTATCAACGGCACAACGAGGAAGTGGCCATGAACGATCTGCTGGCGCTGTTAACCGACAAGCGCTTCATGCCCCACGGGCATTGCTACATGTGGCGTCCGGATCTGCTATGGACCAATGTGATCGCCGATGGCTTGATCGCCCTGTCCTACGTCACCATCCCCTTCACCCTCCTGTACTTTATCCACAAGCGCAAGGACGTCCCGTTCGACTGGATGCTCGCGGCCTTTGGCGTGTTTATCCTGGCCTGCGGGACCAGCCATGTGATGGAGATCCTGACCATCTGGCAGCCCTATTACTGGCTGATGGCGCTGGTCAAGGTGATCACCGCGATTGCTTCGGTGATTACCGCCATCCTGCTGGTCCGGCTGGTGCCGGCGGCCCTGAAGATTCCCAGCCCGCAGCAATTGGCCAAGGTCAACGACGAGTTGCGCGAGGCGCAGGCCGAACTGGTCACCACCGCGCGCCGGGCCGGCATGGCGGAGATCGCCACGAATGTGCTGCACAACGTGGGCAATGTGCTCAATAGCGTGAATGTGTCAGCCCAGGTCCTCTACGAAAAGGTGCATACGTCCAAGGGACCAGGGGTGGCCAAGGTCGCTCAGTTGATGAAGGAACATCCCGATGACCTCGGTGACTTCATCAGCAGCGATCCGAAAGGGCGCGCGCTACCGGACTATCTCGACAAGCTGGCCGACGCGCTGGCCGTCGAGCAGCAGGGCATGATCGCCGAGTTGGCGCAGTTGACCCGCCGAATCGACCACATCAAGGAAATCGTCGCCACCCAGCAATCCTATGCCGGCAACGCCAGCGTGCTGGAGCCGGGCTCGTTGCGAGAGCTGGTCGAGGATGTCGTGCGCATTTGTGATGTGTCCCTGGCCCGCCACCACATCACGCTGATCAAGGAATTCAGTGATATCCCGCAAATGCCGTTGGACAAGCACCGAGTGCTGCAGATCCTGGTCAATCTGATCAACAACGCCAAGCAGGCGCTGGACGCGGGTACGAACCGGCCGCCGCAGATCATCCTGCGCCTGAAGGCCGTTGACGATGAGCGCGTGCGGGTCGAGGTCGAGGACAATGGCGAGGGGATTTCGCAGGACAATCTTGCGCGGGTGTTCGAGCACGGCTTCACCACGCGTGTCGACGGTCACGGCTTTGGCCTGCACAGCTGCATCCTGGCTGCGCACGAGATGGGCGGCGATCTGACCGTGCAGAGCGCCGGGCCGGGCAGGGGCGCGCTGTTTATCCTGGAGCTGCCGCTGACACTGGCCTGGGACCCGTCTCAACACGCTGCAAGTGGTTGAGTGGCCCGCAGGGGCTGCTTATTGCTGGGCCGGAGCCAGTCGCGCTTCCAGCTCGGCAACCTTGGCCTCCAGGCTTTCGAGCCGCGCCCGGGTTCGGGCCAGCACAACCATCTGGCTGTCGAATTCTTCCCGGCTTACCAGGTCCAGCTTGCTGAAGCCGCTTTGCAGCAGGGCTTTGAACTGGCTTTCGATTTCGCTTTTGGGCAGCGGTGTGTCACCGCTCAAGATACGGGAGGCGTGGCCGCTCAGGGCGTCGAGGAGGTCTTTGGGCGCAAGCATGTGCAGGTGTCCTGGAAACAATGGCGGGCAGTGTATCACGCAGTGTCTATAGTCAATTCGCAAGCAAGGGATGCACGCTTTTCGCGCATGAGGCCGGGCGTCGCTGCACTGTTGTTGTGCGTATCGCTGCGGTTCATGGCGCAGTGCACGTCGAGCAGGTGGCCAAGAGACTGAAATCAGAGGGTTTGGGTGCAGATGGCAAGGTTTCTGCTTAGAGGCTGATGACCCATGCACTGATGCAGTCGCTGTGACGAATGCAGTGCAGCAGGCGGAACGGGGAGTTTCGTCAGGATCGGTTAACTGGCACCTGTCGGGCAACTTGGGCCGACGACGCGTTACAAAGCCAGGCACTGCGCTTAGACTTGAGTCGGGTTTGTTTTCCTGGGGCAAGTCCACCAATTCGGGAGAAAGTTTCATGAAGCTAGTCACTGCCATCATCAAGCCGTTCAAGTTGGACGACGTGCGCGAGTCGTTGTCCGAGATCGGCGTGCAGGGCATTACCGTTACTGAGGTCAAAGGCTTCGGTCGGCAGAAAGGTCACACCGAGCTGTATCGCGGCGCGGAGTACGTGGTCGATTTCCTGCCCAAGGTGAAGATCGATGTCGCCATTGACGACAAGGATCTTGATCGGGTGATCGAGGCAATCACCAAGGCCGCCAACACCGGCAAGATCGGTGACGGGAAGATCTTTGTGGTCAATCTGGAACAGGCTATCCGCATCCGTACCGGCGAAACCGATACCGACGCCATCTAAGCCGCCAAACCCAACGCCCCAGGAGAAAACAATATGACTCTGCGTAAATTCGCAGGGCTAGGAGCCCTGTTGTCCTTCGCAATGCCTGGCCTGGCCATGGCAGAAGAAGCGGCAGCCCCAGTCCTGAACTCCGGCGACACCGCCTGGATGCTCACGGCAACGATTCTTGTACTGTTCATGACCATTCCCGGCCTGGCACTGTTCTACGGTGGCATGGTTCGGTCGAAAAACCTTCTTTCCGTGATGATGCAGTGCTTTGCCATTACCGGTCTGATCAGCGTCCTGTGGGTCATCTATGGCTACAGCATCGCGTTCGACACCACCGGCATGGAGCAGGGCGTCGTCAACTTCAACTCCTTCGTCGGCGGCTTGGGCAAGGCCTTCCTGGCGGGCGTCACGCCAGCCAGCCTGACCGGCCCGGCGGCGCTGTTCCCTGAAGCGGTGTTCATCACCTTCCAGATGACCTTCGCCATCATTACCCCGGCCCTGATCGTCGGTGCATTTGCCGAGCGGATGAAGTTCTCCGCCATGCTGATCTTCATGGGCGTGTGGTTCACCCTGGTGTATGCACCGATTGCCCACATGGTCTGGTCCGGCAACGGCGGCCTGATGTGGGACTGGGGCGTGCTGGACTTCGCCGGCGGCACCGTGGTGCACATCAACGCCGGTATCGCAGGCCTGGTGGCGTGCCTGGTATTGGGCAAGCGCAAAGGCTTCCCGACCACGCCAATGGCGCCGCATAACCTCGGTTACACCCTGATGGGCGCGGCCATGCTGTGGGTCGGCTGGTTCGGCTTCAACGCCGGTTCCGCTGTCGCCGCCAACGGCACCGCCGGCATGGCGATGCTGGTGACCCAGATCGCTACCGCTGCGGCGGCGCTGGGCTGGATGTTTGCCGAGTGGATCACCCACGGCAAGCCAAGCGCACTGGGCATTGCTTCGGGCGTGGTCGCTGGCCTGGTTGCAATCACCCCGGCTGCCGGCACCGTGGGCCCGATGGGCGCCCTGGTCATCGGTCTGGCGGCGGGCGTGGTGTGCTTCTTCTGCGCCACCACCCTCAAGCGCAAACTCGGTTATGACGACTCCCTGGACGCCTTCGGCGTACACGGCATCGGCGGTATCCTCGGCGCGATCCTGACCGGTGTGTTCGCAGCACCGGCACTGGGTGGCTTCGGCACCGTGACCGATATCGGCGCGCAAGTGTGGATTCAGTTCAAAGGCGTGGCGTTCACGGTGGTCTACACCGCGATCGTCACCTTCATCATCCTCAAGGTTCTGGACGCCGTCATGGGTCTGCGTGTCACCGAGGAAGAAGAAGCCGTGGGCCTGGACCTGGCCCAGCACAACGAGCGTGGTTACAACCTGTAAGCACGCCCAATAAAAAATGCCCGGTTCGCCGGGCATTTTTTTGCCTGGAATTTGTCATTGCTCACAAGGTGCAGGGGTTTTCCCGACGCCTTTTGTTGTGGATGCGACATGGTTTTTTCTACCGCCAAAGGCTTACACCGAAGCAAGAATATTAGGCCCTTTGTTTTTTCCCAGAGCGCGCTAGAATGCGCGCCGAACGTGCGGAGATCTGTATGTGGCAACAGACGCTGATAACCCTGCGGGCAAGGCCCCGGGGCTTTCATCTGGTGACGGACGAGTTGCTTGCCGGCCTGCCTGAACTCCAGGCGTGTCGTGTCGGTCTGTTGCATCTGTGGCTGCAGCATACCTCGGCTTCGTTGACCATCAACGAGAACGCCGATCCGGCGGTACGTCGAGACTTCGAACGATTTTTCAATCGGCTGATCCCACAAGGAACCGCCGACTATGAGCACAACGACGAAGGCCTGGACGACCTCCCGGCGCACTTCAAGGCCAGCGTGCTCGGTTGCCAGGTCAACCTGCCGGTCACGGCAGGACGGCTGGCATTGGGTACCTGGCAAGGTGTTTATCTGGGCGAGCACCGTGATCACGGCGGTGCTCGTAAAGTCCTCGCCACCTTGTACGGTGAAGGGGCATAACCGCTGATTGCCGGCGGATGTTGAATTTTTTCTGGCAGCCTTCGAACAGATGGCGAAGCTGGGCTATAACTAATCTGCTTTTCGCAAGTCATGAGGTAGAACATGAGCGACGATGATCTGGAAAACGACGACCTCGAAGTAGGCGACGAAGACGAGACCGAAGAAGGCCTTGAAGCGGCAGCGGAAGACGTTGCCGACGACGATGGGGCCGATGTTCCGGCGCCTACCGCCAAAGGCAAGGCCAAGGCAGCCGTATCGGTTGACGAGTTGCCGAGCGTAGAGGCCAAGAACAAGGAGCGTGATGCGCTCGCCAAGGCCATGGAGGAATTCCTGGCCAGGGGCGGTAAGGTGCAGGAAGTGGAGGCCAACGTGGTCGCTGATCCGCCCAAGAAGCCTGACAACAAGTACGGTAGCCGCCCTATCTGAGTATCGGCTTCATTGCTTGCTGAAAAAGCCCGCCGTCGCTGCGGGCTTTTTCATGGGTGCGATTCCATTCCCAGGCCAGGCGCAGTCCCTGTGGGAGCGAGCTTGCTCGCGATAGCGGTCTATCTGTCACATCAATGCTGGATGTGCCGCCGCCTTCGCGGGCAGGCCCGCTCCCACGGAGGTTGTAGGGCTACAGGGCGGGGTTCAGTGCTGGCGATGCCACCCTGCCAATAACCCCGGCAGTTCGGTCAGGCTGCGGATTTCGGCATCCGGCGCGTGGTCGGCATCCCAGGGTTTACCCGTCGGGTTGAACCACACCGCCCGCAGGCCGGCCTGTTGGGCGCCGGCGATGTCGTCGCCTGGGTGATCGCCAATGTGCACGGCGGTCTGCGCCGTGGCGCCGCCGCGTTGCAGGGCTTCGTGGAACAGCCGGGCGTCAGGCTTGGCGATGCCGATGTCTTCGGCGCACAAGGCGAACTTGAAATAGTCCGCCAACCCCAGGCGTCGCACGTCGGCGTTGCCATTGGTGACCACACCGAGGGCGAAATGGTTGGCCAGGATCTCCAGGGTGGGCTGCACCTCGGGAAAAACTTCGAGTTGATGACGGGCGTGCAGGAACGTCTCGAAGGCTTGGTCCGCCAGCTCAGACGCTTGCCACTGGTCGTAGCCGGCTTCCTGCAAGGCACGGAACAGTACCCGCCGGCGCAACGCACTGATGCGATGCTTCAGGCCGGGCTCTTCGCGCAACACCTGCTCGCGAATCGAAAAAAGATGCTCCACCGGCACACCGCCCAGGTTTGGTGCGTTGTCGGTGAGCCATTGGCGGAGTATGGCTTCGGCGCTGGCGATCACCGGGGCGGTGTCCCACAGGGTGTCGTCCAGGTCGAAAGTGATCAGCTCGATGGTCATGATTCGTCGCTCTTGATGCGTTTGGCCCTGGGGTGGGCACTGTCATAGACCGTCGCCAGGTGCTGGAAGTCCAGGTGGGTGTAGATCTGTGTGGTCTTGATGTCCGAGTGCCCCAGCAGCTCTTGAACGGCGCGCAGGTCCTGGGAGGACTCCAGCAGATGGCTGGCGAAGGAGTGCCGGAGCATGTGCGGGTGCAGGTTCTGTCCCAGCTCCCGTTCGCCGGCAGCCTTGACCCGCAGCTGAATCGCCCGCGGGCCGAGACGTCGCCCCTGTTGGCTGACGAAGACCGCGTCGTCGGCAGGGTTGGTCAGCGCCCGCAGCGCCAGCCATTGCTCCAGGGCTTCACGGGCCTTGCGGCCAACGGGCAACAGGCGGGTCTTGCTGCCCTTGCCGAGCACCTGGACCATGCCATCGGCCAGGTCCAGTTGATCCAGGTTAAGCCCCGTCAGCTCTGAAAGCCGCAGGCCGGAAGAATAGAACAGCTCGAGAATTGCCTGGTCGCGCCGTGCCAGGAAGTCATCCTCGACGGCACCTTCAAGCAATTGCAGGGCGCGGTCGGTGTCGAGGGTCTTCGGCAACCGGCGTTCGCCCTTGGGCGGCGCCAGGCCGGTGGCCGGGTCGTGATCGCACAGGCCTTCGCGATTGAGGTAGTGATACAGGCCGCGTACCGCCGACAACAGGCGCGCCAGGCTGCGGGAGGATTGCCCCTGTTGATGCAGGCGGGCGATCAGGCTGCGCAAGCGCTGGATGTCCAGGGCCGCCCAACTGCCGATGTTCTGCTTCTGGCACCAGCCCAGCACTTTTTCCAGGTCGCGGCGATAGGCCGACAACGTGTGGGGCGACACCTGGCGCTCACTGCGCAGGTGTTCGCAGTAGGCGTCCAGTTGCCGTTCCATCATCCGCGTACCGAGCGCAGCGAACCGGCGACCCTTGGCAGCACCCGGCCAGTAACTTCGGCGATGTAGCTCAAAAACAGCGTGCCCACCGAACTCTTGTAGTGCTGCGGATCGCGGCTGGCGATGGCCAGCACGCCGTGCACGCCCTGGTGGGCGATGGCGACGACGGCGGTGGAGCCGATCTGCTTGCGTTGTTCCTCGCCGAACAGGAAGTCCAGCTCATGTTCGCGTAGGCTGCCGCTGACGCTTTTGTCTTCCGTGAGCAGGCCGCCAATGGCCGTCTGCGCTTCGGCGTGGGTCACCCAACGGCCTACCGGCATGGCGTTGTCGCCAAACAGGATCAGGCTGACAAAGGGCACCTGGAAATCCTGGCGCAGGCTGTCTTCGACGCTCATGACCAGGTCTTCGAGGGTGCTGGCGTCCATCAGGGCCAGGATCAGTCGACGGGTCTTGTCGAAGAGTCGGTCGTTGTCCCGGGCCACGTCCATCAGGTGCGAAAGACGATGACGCATTTCGATGTTGCGCTCGCGCAGGATTTTCATCTGGTGTTCCACCAGCGACACGGTATCGCCGCGTCGGTGGGGGATGCGCATCGTCGCAAGCAGTTCTTCATGCTCGACGAAGAAGTCCGGATGAGCCTCCAGGTAAGCAGCCACGGCTGCCGCTTCTGGAAGGCTGGGGGATTCGTCGGGCTGTGGGGCTGGAACCTGTGGCTGGTCGGTCATGGGTTTGGCTCACTCAAAGACGAACTTGTCCTTCGTATACGCGCACTGCCGGGCCGGTCATCATCACCGGTTGGCCAGGGCCTGCCCATTCGATGGACAGGCGCCCGCCGGGCAGGTCGATCAACAACGGCGAATCCATCCACCCCTGGCTGATCGCAGCGACTGCGGCGGCACAGGCGCCGGTACCGCAGGCCTGGGTTTCCCCGGCACCGCGTTCCCAGACGCGCAATTGTGCGCGGTGGCGGTCGATGACTTGCAGGAAACCGACGTTTACCCGCGCGGGGAAGCGCGGATGATGCTCGATTTTCGGCCCCAGCTCATGCACCGGGGCACTGTTGATATCGGCCACGCGCAGCACGGCATGGGGGTTGCCCATGGAGACTGCCGCCAGTTCCACCGTGGCGCCGTCGACGTCCACCTGATAACTCAGGGCCTGGCTCGGTGCCTGGAAGGGAATGTCCGCTGGCACCAGGCGCGGAGCGCCCATGTTGACGCCTATCTGGCCGTCGCTGCGCACATCCAGTTCGATGATGCCGCTCTTGGTCTCGACGCGAATCTGCCGCTTGGCGGTCAGGCGCTTGTCCAGCACGAAGCGGGCGAAGCAGCGCGCGCCGTTGCCGCATTGCTCCACTTCCGAACCGTCGGCGTTGAAGATCCGATAACGGAAATCCACGTCCGGGTTATTGGGTGCCTCGACGATCAATAATTGGTCGAAACCGATACCGGTGTGCCGGTCCCCCCATTGCTTGGCGTGCTTGGGCAGGATGTGCGCGTGCTGGCTGACCAGGTCGAGGACCATGAAGTCATTGCCCAGGCCGTGCATCTTGGTAAAACGCAGCAGCATGGTTTTACTCCGGCAGCAGGCTTTCGCCGGCAAACAACTCGGCTACCGTCTCGCGGCGACGCACTTCAAATGCCTGATCACCGTCCACCAGCACCTCGGCGCAGCGGCCGCGGGTGTTGTAGTTGGAACTCATGACAAACCCGTAGGCACCGGCCGAATGCACGGCCAGCAGGTCGCCTTCTTCCAGCGCCAGCTCCCGACCCTTGGCCAGGAAGTCCCCGGTTTCGCAGATCGGCCCGACGATGTCGTAGTTGCGGGCCGTGGTGTCGCGAGGGCGCACGGCGGTGACGTCCATCCACGCCTGGTACAGCGCCGGGCGGATCAGGTCGTTCATCGCCGCGTCGACGATGGCGAAATCCTTGTGCTCGGTGTGCTTGAGGTACTCGACCTGGGTCAGCAGCACGCCGGCGTTGGCGACGATGTAGCGGCCCGGTTCGAACATCAGCGCCAGGTCACGCCCGTCGAGGCGCTCACGCACGGCCTTGATGTAGTCGGCCACCAGCGGCGGCTCTTCGTCGCGGTAGCGCACGCCGACACCGCCACCGAGGTCGATGTGGCGCAGGTAGATGCCGCAATCGCCGAGGCGATCGACCAGCGCGAGCAGGCGGTCGAGGGCATCGATGAAGGGTTCCAGGGTGGTCAGTTGCGAGCCGATGTGGCAATCGACGCCCAGCACTTCCAGGTTCGGCAGTTGGGCGGCGCGCACGTACACGTCTTCGGCGTCGGCAATGGCAATGCCGAACTTGTTTTCCTTGAGACCGGTGGAAATGTACGGGTGGGTGCCTGCATCGACGTCCGGGTTCACGCGCAGCGAAATCGGCGCGCGGACGCCCAGCTCGGCAGCGACGATTTGCAGGCGCTCCAGCTCGTCGGTGGACTCGATGTTGAAGCAGTGCACGCCAACTTCCAGGGCGCGACGCATGTCTTCACGGGTCTTGCCGACGCCGGAGAACACGATCTTGTCGGCGCTGCCGCCGGCGGCCAGCACACGCTCCAGCTCGCCACCGGAGACGATGTCGAAACCGGCACCCAGGCGCGCCAGGACATTGAGCACACCCAGGTTGGAGTTGGCTTTTACAGCGAAACATACCAGGTGCGGCATGCCCTCGAGGGCATCGGCGAACGTCCGGTACTGGGCTTCGATGTGGGCTCGGGAGTAGACATAGGTCGGCGTGCCGAAACGTTCGGCGATCGCGGACAGGGCAACCCCTTCCGCGAACAGCTCCCCGCCACGGTAGTTAAAAGCGTCCATGGCGTTCCCTTAGTAAGTGGTGTGAGTGTCGTGCGAGTGCGATTTGGCTTGCGACGACTTGGCCTGTTCTGCTTGTTCTTCGGGAGACTTGCTGTCATCAGGCAGGTACAGCGGACCTTTTTGACCACAGGCTGTCACGAGGCAGGCAACCGCGACGAGCGCAGCAAGGGAAGAGATCAGGCGCTTCATGGCGAAATCCTTGAAAATGCTTTAATTGCGCCGGAGTATACCGGCCACCCGGCAGCTTGCCTATGCAACGGGGCGCCCGTCCGGCGGCGCTGGTTGTCGTCAGTGGGTATATCCTTTGCAATCGCCGGGAAGCGTCCGTATCTTGCGGCGCTTGAGCATGAGCAGACATTTTCGAGGTTGCCGCAATGAGTTTGACTGAAGCCCGTTTCCACGATCTGGTCGATGCGACCCAGCAAACGCTGGAGGATGTGTTCGATGACAGTGGCCTGGACATTGACCTGGAAGTCTCCGCCGGTGTGCTCACCGTCAAGTTCGAAAACGGCAGCCAATTGATTTTCAGTCGCCAGGAGCCGTTGCGGCAATTGTGGCTGGCGGCGGTCTCCGGTGGCTTTCATTTCGACTACGACGAAGAAAGCGAACGCTGGATGTGCGACAAGAGCGAAGAGCAGCTGGGCGAGATGCTCGAGCGCATCGTCAAGCAGCAGGCTGGCGTGGAACTCGATTTCGAAGGCCTGTGACGGCGTGAGCCAGACAGCCGCGACACGGCCTCCCAAGCCGCTCTACAGCAACGTCAGCCCCGCCGTGCCGTCGCCCTGCACCGGCGTGTGCAAGCTGGATGAACAGAAGGTCTGCCTCGGTTGTTTGCGCCACGTGGAACATATCCGCGAATGGCGCTCGGCCGATGACGAACGTCGGCGGGTCATCTGTGCCGAGGCGCTTAAGCGCAGGCTCCTGAAGTAGCCAACACCTGATGGCCAGGCTTTTTGTGGCGAGGGAGCTTGCTCCCGCTCGGCTGCGCAGCAGTCGCATTTTTTGGGGTCGCTTCGCGACCCAACGGGAGCAAGCTCCCTCGCCACAGGGATTCACTGTCCATAGATAGGGCAGGTCCTGCCTGACTTGTTTATTTATTGAGCTGTGATAGTGTCCGGTTACGCCTCAATCCATCGAGGCCCGTGAAAACCCCGCCTTTTTGTGGCGGGGTTTTGCTTTTTTTGTGCAGAAGAAAGGAGTCTGCCAGGATCATGACCGCACCTTCCATCACCCTTACCCGTCTGGACGTACAGCGTCTGGAACGCCTGATCGACAGCCTTGATGAAACGCTGCCGGGCGTGATTGCGCTGCAAACCGAACTGGATCGCGCCGAGAACGTGGTGGGCCACGAAGAAGTGCCTGCCGATGTCGTGACCATGAACTCGCGCGTGCACTGCCGCGAAGAAAGCAGCGGCAAGGACTATCACCTGACGCTGGTTTATCCACAGGACGCAAATGCCGACGAAGGCCGGATCTCGATCCTGGCGCCAGTGGGCAGTGCGTTGCTGGGCCTGAAGGTCGGCCAGCACATCGACTGGCCGGCCCCGGGTGGCAAGACGCTGAAGCTGACGTTGCTGGAGGTCGAGTCGCAGCCGATCAATGGCGGCGACTGCGCGTTCTGAACCCGTCTCAGACCTGGTTCAGTGCCTCGTTCAGGGCGCGTTCCAGATCGGCCTTGTAGCGCAGGTACAAATTGCTTGAACAGGCGCCGTCGCCCACCAGGCCCGAGAGGTCCAGGTCGGTGATGTAGCAGCGATAGCGCTGGGCTTCGCGGCGCTGTTCGACGATCTCCCTGGCGACCACGCGGAACAGTTGGTCGCCATGCTCCAGTTCGGAAAACTCCTGCTGATCGCAGTACAGGGTGACATGCACCTGTCCGTGCGTCGCTTTGCCGATGATCGCCTGCACGTCATAGAACGGCTTGTTGACCAGCATCTGCGGGGCTTGCCGCGCTTCGATCCGGCGCGCCCGACCGCTGCCTGAGGGCAATAACTGGTAGTACAGGGTTTCCAGGGTCAGCGGCTGGGCGGCATCCAGCGGCAGCAGGGCGTCGCGACGGTACAGCACCGATTGCAAGAAGCGCTGCAGCGGCACCAGCAGGCTTTGTTCGTCGTGATAAGGCACGTGTTGTTGCCACAGTGCGTCGAACTCATCGAGCACGTAAAGATCGGCCTCGTCTTCGTCGACGCGATAGAACACCTGGATGCACTCGGGCTGGCCCATGGGCAGGATCAGCGCCAGGTCGTGGTCTTCCAGGGCCATGGGGTCCAAGTGCAAGGGGCTGTAGGCCGTCAGTTCCTCGCCCAGGTAATCCATCAGCGCCGACAGGCTGCCCAGCGCCACGTGATTGACCTGGCCGGGCACCAGCTCCAACACGTGATAGTGCTGCTGGACCTGAAGCAGATAGCGGTGATTGAGCCTGCTCAGCAGCAGGGTCTGCGCCGTTTCGATGACTTCTTCGACGCGCCGCGCAATGAATTGGGCGCGGTTGTGGCAGAAGCAGCGCACCTGCAAGCGTGGCTGGTGCTGGATGACGGGCAGGTCGTTGAGGTAATCGCGCAGGCAGTCGAGCAGGGCGTGTTCGCCGTCAAAACGGTTGACCAGCACCTCATTCCAACTGTTGAGCATGACCTGGTCGAGGGTCAGCACCAGGTTCTCCCGGACCCCGGCATAACTCAGGGAGTCGGTGCGCTCGGTGGTCATCAGGATATTCAGGTCGCGGTGGTGCTTGAGCGGGTCGACGCCGACGTTCACCAGAATCAGCACTTCGCTGGGCACGCTGGCGCGCAGCAACTGTGCTTCATCCACCGTGGTCAAGGGCAGGGCAATGGACTGCTGCAGGCTGCCCAGCAGGTTGAACAGTTCGAACTCGCTCAGGTCGCTGTCGCCTGGGTGCAGCGCCAGGCGCGTGCTGCTGTCGATCACGCCGTTGCGATGGCACCAGGTCAGCAGTTCCAGCAGTTCGCGGCAGCGCTTGATCGGCGCGAAGTTCTCCCACTCCAGGGCGTTGAGGCTGCCGTTGTACAGCGCCCACTGGTTCTGCCCCGGTTCTTTCTTGTTGGGTGACTGGACCAGCGTCAGGGTGTCTTCGGCCAGGTCCGGCGCGATGCCAGGGTTGATGAACTCGACCTTGTCGGCCTTGCGCTCGAAGGCTGCATACAACCGCCGGCCAAGCACGTTGAGATCGCGCTTGTTGATCAGGCTGACGGTTTTCTCGGTGCGGGCGAACTGGGTCAGGAAGCGGTAGCTGTGGGTGAGCTCGTTGACCAGGGCCCGTCGCTCGTGGCTGACCTGGCGGACTTTCCATTGGCTGCGGCTGTCCAGCAGCGCCAGTTGGCGCTGGTCCCAGCCCCATTCCCGAGCCAGTCGCTCGAGCAGTACCCGTTGCCAGCCGCTGCTGCGCGTCTGGCCGGTGAGCTTGCGATTGACCTTCAGGTACAGCGCGCGGCGGATCAACTCCAGGCGTTCGGATTCGCCGCGGGCATTGAGGTATTCCTCGATGCGGCGGTAGACCAGCATGTACGGGTCCAGCTCTTCGAGGTCCAGGCGATTGGCAAACACGGCCTGTTTGAAGCGTAGGCTCAGGCAGCGGACATTCGGGTGTTCGCTGGCATAGACCTCGGTCAGCAGCAGCTTGAGCACGGACTTGTAGGGCGACTCGATACCTTTGAACAACTGCCAGAGCCCGGCACCGACGAATTCGCCTGGCGGAATGTAGGCCAGGTGCCCCAGGTCCAGGGTTTCATCGGCGCGAATGAAACGCTTGGACATCAGTGTATGGGTGTACTGCTCATAGTTCTCTTCTTCATAGACCGGCACCAGCCACCAGATCGGCGTGCGTCCGGCCAGCCAGATCGCGGTGCGGTAGAACTCGTCCAGCAGCAGGTAATGCTGGGTCGTGCCGCAATCGTCGGAACTGAGCTGGTTGTCACGGTCACCCCTTATGAAGCGCGCCGGGTCGATCAGGAAAAAGTGGGCTTCGGCGCCCTGGGTCGCGGCCCAGATCTCCAGCAACTGGCATTTCTTGCGCAGCTCGGCCAGTTCATCGTCGCTCAGGTCCGGCCCGTGGCACACCCACACGTCCATGTCGCTCTGGTCGGCTTGGGCCAGGGTGCCGAGGCTGCCCATCAGGAACAGGCCAAGGATCGGCCGTGGCGGGTTGCTGCCGTGCCGGGGCTTGTAGGAAAACGAACGGGTCAGCCGCTGGGCTTCGGCAAGGATATTGGCGTCAGGCTCGTAGTTCGACAGCCCGGCAGGCGTGCTGCCGGAAACGTAGCCGGGCAGCAGCGGATGGTTGACGTGGAAGAACAGCGGCAGCAACGTCAGCACGCCTTGCTGGCGGGGCGACAGGCCTTCGAGGGCGCGCTCCATCCGCACGGTGTTGAGCTTGAGAAAACGTGCGCGCAACTGGCTCAGGACCTTGCGGTCGATTCCCTCGTCCAGATCGGGGCGTATTTCGTGATTGCGGGTCATGTCAGCTCAAACCGGCTCGCGGCGTCGAACGTGGGGGGTGATGGCAGGTTAGCGCCCGATCTTGGGAATTCTTAAGCTGAAAACAGAATCCGGATGCCGGTTTTTTACGCAAGGCACCCGTGCGCCTGCGGAAATCCCGTAAAGGAGATTTCCGTGGGCGACAGGGGGGATCAGGCGGCTTCTTGCACGCTGAGTATCGTCAGGACGGTTTGTACGTTTTGGGCGGCATCTCGGCCCAGGCTTGTCAGGTAACCACCGTCGGGCTGGGTGATCAGTTCTTTTTCGAACAGGCGTTGGGCAGCGGCAATCGCTTTAGGGGCAGCGGTCTGATGAATTTTCAGGCCTTCCTGGGAACTGTCCAGGTTGAAGAGTGCAAGGATTTCCAGTTCGGCAACCAGCTCAGGGGTAAGCGACATAAGGACTCCAGACTTTCTAGGAATTGGTCGACAGCGTCACTAAGGTGAGCGCACTCGGCCGAGCTGTCCAGTCTCAGTGTCATGCTTTTTTTGTTTTTTTGTAGCGAGTCCAGGCAGGTCCCTTGTGGCGAGGGGATTTATCCCCGCTGGACTGCGCAGCAGGCCCAAAATCGTAATGAGTCCACTTTTTTAGGGCCGCTTCGCGCCCCAGCGGGAGCAAGCTCCCTCGCCACAGAAGCAACTTTGCGTGTCGGTTCAGTTCTTTTCCGGCGGCAACTCGGGCAAGGCGCGCAAGGCGGCTTCGTACCACTGGGTATTGAACGGGCGATCTTCTTCCAGGATCGCATCGATCTCCACCGCCAGCACGTGGGCCATCAGGTTGAGGATTTCTTCGCGCTCATAACCGACCAGGGTCAACTTGTTGAAAGTGGCCTTGGCCGCAGGCGGATTGTCACTTTCGATCTGGTTTTCGATGGCCTGGATCAGCGTGTTCTCGACGAATTCTTCTTCGTCGTTGTCGATGTCGGTTGGCTCGCTCATGGCAGGCTCCTGGGAGAAAGGTCGCCAGTTTACCTGCATTCAGCGGCGTGATGCGCCTGGCACGAAATGCCCCGACGGTCTATAACCCAAGGCTGCCAACCCCGCACGGCCTGGAGGCTTTGTAATGCTCGAGCTTTATGGTTTCTCTGTCAGTAACTATTACAACATGGTCAAACTGGCGCTGTTGGAGAAGGGCCTGCCCTTCGAAGAAGTGCCGTTCTACCCCAACAAGACTCCCGAAGCGTGGGCCATCAGCCCGCGCGGGAAGGTGCCGGTGTTGAAAACCGAGCAGGGGTTCATCAACGAAACCAGCGTGATCCTCGAGTACATCGAGCAAACCCAGCCAGGCAAGGCCCTGCTGCCTAGTGACCCGTTCGAGCGGGCCCAGGTATTGGCCTTGTGCAGGGAGATCGAGTTGTACATCGAACTGCCGGCGCGGGCTTGCTTTGCCGAGGCTTTTTTCGGCATGACGGTGCCCGATGTCATCAAGGAAAAGAGCAAAGACGAATTGCGGCTGGGGTTCGCCTCGCTCGGTCGGCACGGCAAATTCGCGCCCTACGTGGCGGGCGATAGCCTGACCATTGCCGATCTGTATTTCTTCTACAGCGTCTCGCCGGCCTGCCAAGTGGGCAGGAAGTTGTTCGATATCGACCTGTTGGAAGGCATGCCGGCAGCCAAGGCGCTGATGGAGCGCTTGGAGCAGAATCCAAATGTGCAGCGGATTGCGGCGGATAGGGATGCAGCGATGCCGGCGTTTTTGGCGATGATCGCTGCCAAGAAGTGAGTTTTGTGGTGTTTTAAAGTGAGTCATCGCGAGCAGGCTCACTCCCACAGTGGATCTTCAGTGAGCACATATTCTGTGAACATGGAGATCCAGTGTGGGAGCGAGCTTGCTCGCGATGCTTTTAGCGGCTGGCGAGCAACGCCTGGCCGCGCACTACGGCTGCCTTGACCTGCGCCGGCGCGGTGCCGCCGATGTGGTTACGGGCATTGACCGAGCCTTCGAGGGTCAGCACGGCAAACACGTCCTGCTCGATCTGGTCGCTGAACTGGCGCAGTTCGTCCAGGCTCATTTCCGCCAGGTCCTTGCCACTGTCCACGCCGTACTTCACGGCATGGCCGACGATCTCATGGCAGTCGCGGAACGGCAGGCCACGGCGCACCAGGTAATCGGCCAGGTCCGTGGCGGTGGAAAAACCGCGCAGGGCCGCTTCGCGCATCACTGCGTGCTTGGGCTTGATGGCCGGGATCATGTCGGCAAAGGCTCGCAGCGAGTCGCGCAAGGTGTCGGCGGCGTCGAACAGCGGTTCCTTGTCTTCCTGGTTGTCCTTGTTGTAGGCCAGCGGCTGGCCTTTCATCAGGGTCAGCAGGCCCATCAGTGCGCCGAACACCCGGCCACTCTTGCCCCGCACCAGTTCCGGCACGTCGGGGTTTTTCTTTTGCGGCATGATCGAACTGCCGGTGCAGAAGCGGTCCGGCAGGTCAATGAACTGGAATTGCGCACTGGTCCACAGCACCAGCTCTTCGGAAAAGCGCGACAGGTGCATCATCGCGATGCTCGCGGCGGCGCAGAATTCGATGGCGAAATCGCGGTCCGAGACGTTATCCAGCGAGTTGCCGCCCACGGCGTCGAAACCCAGCAACTGCGCGGTGTATTCACGGTCGATCGGGTACGTGGTGCCGGCCAGCGCGGCGCTGCCCAGGGGCATGCGGTTGGTGCGCTTGCGGCAGTCCACCAGGCGCTCGTAGTCGCGGCTGAGCATTTCGAACCAGGCCAGCATGTGATGCCCAAACGTTACAGGTTGGGCGGTTTGCAGGTGCGTGAAGCCCGGCATGATGCTCTCGGCTTCGCGCTCGGCTTGCTCCAGCAGGCCTTTTTGCAGGCGAGTGATTTCGGCCAGGATCAGGTCGATCTCATCGCGCAACCACAGGCGGATGTCGGTGGCGACCTGGTCGTTGCGGCTGCGGCCGGTGTGCAGTTTCTTGCCCGTCACGCCGATGCGGTCGGTCAGGCGCGCTTCGATGTTCATGTGCACGTCTTCAAGGTCGACGCGCCAGTCGAACTGGCCGGCCTCGATTTCAGTCTCGATGGTCTTCAGGCCGTCGATGATGCTGTCGCGCTCGGCATCGGTCAGCACGCCGACCTTGGCCAGCATGGTGGCGTGGGCGATCGAGCCCATGATGTCGTGGCGATACAGGCGCTGGTCAAAGTTGACGGAGGCGGTGAAGCGGGCGACGAAGGCGTCGACGGGTTCACTGAAGCGGCCGCCCCAGGACTGATTGGTCTTGTCAGTGCTCATGAATTCGCTCGTGATCGGCTGTGGAAAAAGTAGCGGTTAAAGGCTGCGGCGGATGATAGCAGGGTTGCCGGGACTGGCGCTGGCACTGGTCGGCAGGTTTTTTCGATAGAACCCTGGGATCCAACCGGGTTTTCCCGCAACGATATTTTTCGATTGAGCAATATCGTCGTGGCAACCGTCTACAGTGGACTGTAGGACTTTTGCTTTTTCCACCCATGGCGCAGCGGATACAGATAAGAAGGGGGTGCTCATATTGGTCAGATCGACAGTTAACAATCCCTACGGCGACGCCGTGCGACAACGGGCCTCGGGCATCGGTCGGCAAGCGCTGGTAAAGATAGGCAACCGCCTCGCGGCACTTTTTGGCCCTCGAACGAGTCTTAGCGTGGATCGCGGTGACGGATGTCACTTCCCCTGTCTACGCTATCCTTGTGCGAGACTCACGCAGGAATCCAGCGCAATATGAATGTCCTGATCGTTGATGACGAACCACTGGCCCGCGAGCGCCTGAGCCGAATGGTTGGCGAGCTCGAGGGTTACAGTGTCCTGGAGCCGAGCGCCACCAATGGCGAAGAGGCATTGGCCCTTATTGACAGCCACAAGCCGGATATCGTGCTGCTCGACATTCGCATGCCAGGGCTGGACGGCCTGCAAGTGGCGGCGAAGTTGTGCGAACGAGAGTCGCCACCCGCCGTGGTGTTCTGTACCACCCGGGACGACTTCCCACCCGAGGTGTTGCAGGCCGGTGACGTGGGCTACCTGGTCAAGCCAGTGGCGGCCGAGGCGTTGCTCGAAGCCTTGCGCAAGGCTGAGCGGCCCAACCGTGTGCAACTGGCGGCGTTGACCCGTCCGGCCGCCGAAAGCGGTAGCGGCCCGCGCAGCCATATCAGTGCGCGTACCCGCAAAGGCATCGAGCTGATCCCGTTGAACCAGGTGGTCTACTTTATAGCCGACCATAAATACGTGACCCTGCGCCATGAGAGTGGCGAGGTGTTGTTGGATGAGCCACTCAAGGCTCTCGAAGACGAGTTCGGCGAGCGTTTCGTACGCATCCACCGCAACGCCCTCGTGGCTCGCGAGCGCATCGAGCGTTTGCAGCGTACGCCCCTTGGGCATTTCCAACTGTTCCTCAAGGGCCTCAATGGCGATGCGCTGATTGTCAGCCGGCGGCACGTGGCCGGCGTGCGCAAGATGATGCAGCAGCTTTAGCGCGGCGGGTCCAAGGCGTTCCATACGTTTCATTTCGAGGAGTTGGCGGCCAGGGAGGCCTTGGGGTCGTGATTCAAATCAAAGCGGTTTTGGCTGAGCTGTTATTATCTGCCGTATCTTTTAAGTACGGATTGATCCATGTCCCCTCGCGAGATCCGCATCGCCACCCGTAAAAGTGCCCTGGCCCTCTGGCAGGCCGAATACGTCAAAGCCCGCCTGGAAGCGGCCCATCCCGGCCTGATCGTGACCCTGGTGCCCATGGTCAGTCGTGGGGACAAGCTGCTGGACTCGCCGCTGTCGAAGATCGGCGGCAAGGGCCTGTTCGTCAAGGAACTGGAAACCGCGTTGCTGGACAACGAAGCCGACATCGCCGTGCATTCGATGAAAGACGTGCCCATGGACTTCCCCGAAGGCCTGGGCCTGTTTTGCATCTGCGAGCGGGAAGACCCACGCGATGCGTTCGTCTCCAACACGTTTTCCAGTCTTGAAGCACTGCCTGCCGGGAGCGTGGTCGGCACTTCCAGCCTGCGTCGCCAGGCACAGTTGCTGACTCGCCGCCCGGACCTGCAAATCCGTTTCCTGCGCGGTAACGTCAATACGCGCCTGGCCAAGCTCGATGCCGGTGAGTACGACGCGATCATCCTCGCCGCCGCCGGCCTGATCCGCCTGGGCTTCGAAGATCGCATCACCTCGGCCATCAGCGTCGACGACAGCCTGCCGGCCGGTGGGCAAGGGGCGGTGGGCATCGAGTGCCGCAGCGCCGACAGCGACATCCACGCCCTGCTGGCGCCGCTGCATCATGAAGACACCGCCACGCGGGTGTTCGCCGAACGTGCCCTCAACAAACATCTCAATGGCGGTTGCCAAGTGCCGATCGCCTGTTACGCCGTGCTGGAAGGCGAACAGGTCTGGTTGCGCGGCCTGGTGGGGGATCCCAACGGTGGCCGGCTGCTCAGCGCCGAAGCCCGGGCACCGCGCCACGATGCCGAGGCGTTGGGCGTGCGGGTGGCCGAGGACCTGCTGAGCCAGGGCGCTGCCGACATCCTCAAGGCCGTCTACGGCGAGGCCGGCCACGCGTGACGGGCTGGCGGCTGCTGCTCACCCGGCCGGCGGACGAGTCCTCGGCGCTGGCGGCTGTCCTGGCAGAAGCGGGGGTCTACAGCAGCAGCCTGCCCTTGCTGGATATCGAGCCGATCCCGCTGTCCGATGCCGGGCGGGCGATATTCCAGGCGCTGGACCAATACTCTGCCGTGATCGTCGTCAGCAAACCTGCCGCACGCCTGTGCGTCGAGTTGTTGCGCCAATACTGGCCCCAGCCTCCAGACCAACCCTGGTTCAGCGTGGGTGCGGCCACCGGACAGATTCTCAGCGATGCCGGCCTCACGGTGTTTTATCCCGATAACGGCGATGACAGCGAAGCCTTGCTGGAGCACTTGGTCTTGCGCCAGGCTGTTGCGCGGCCCGACCCCAAGGTGTTGATCGTTCGGGGTGAAGGCGGGCGTGGCTTGCTGGCAGAGCGTTTGCGCGAGCAAGGTGCTAGTGTCGATTATCTGGAATTGTACCGCCGCCACTTGCCTGATTACGGCGAAGGGGCGTTGCCGGCGAAAGTCGAAGCGGAACGCTTGAACGCACTGGTGGTCAGCAGTGGGCAGGGCTTCGAGCATCTGCAACGGCTGGCCGGCGATTCGTGGCCGGCCCTGGCGCGGTTACCGTTGTTTGTTCCAAGCCCAAGGGTTGCCGAGATGGCGCGTGCCGCCGGGGCCCGAACAGTTGTGGATTGCCGTGGTGCCAATGCTGCGGCTTTGCTGGCGGCGTTACGGGAACACTCCGTGCCGTTTTCTAATGCAAAGGATGGATACGTGAGCGAAACAGCCTTGCCAAAAGAAGATCTAGACCAGCCAGCGATCGATGCGCCGGTTGAAACCCCGCCCCCAGTGGCGCCGCGCCGCGGCAACGGGCTGGCCGTTGTTGCCTTGCTGCTCGGCGCCGCTGGCGTGGCCGTGGGCGGTTGGGGCGTGTGGCAGGTGCGTCACCTGCAAACCAATAACCAGCAGCAATCCGCCCAGGTCCAGGCGCTGAATGATCAGGCCCAGAGCCTCAAGCTCAACGAGCAACGCCTGAGCGAGCGCCTGGCGCAATTGCCCCCGGCCGGAGAGCTGGAGGAGCGGCGGCGCCTGGTAGCCCAGTTGCAAAGTGACCAGCAGCACCTGAACCAGCGCCTGGAGACCGTGCTCGGTGCCAGCCGCAAGGATTGGCGCCTGGCGGAGGCCGAGCACTTGTTGCGCCTGGCCAGCCTGCGTCTTTCCGCCCTGCAAGACATCAACAGTGCCCAGGCGCTGGTGCAGGGCGCTGACGAAATCCTGCGCGAGCAGAACGACCCCGGTTCGTTCGCCGCCCGCGAGCAACTGGCCAAGACCCTCGCCGCATTGCGCAGCACCGAACAACCGGATCGCACCGGGCTGTTCCTGCAACTGGGCGCCTTGCGTGACCAGGTCCTGGACCTGACCGAGCTGGCGCCCGAGTACAAGGACCGTGGTGAGTCGCTTTTGGGCCTGACCGCCGATGGCGATGGTGCCAGTCGTTGGGCACAGTGGTGGGACCAGATCTCGCGCTATATCCGTATCGACTTCAACGCCGATGAGAATGTTCGTCCGCTGCTGGCCGGGCAAAGCCTTGTGCAAGTGCGCCTGGCCTTGAGCCTGGCGCTGGAGCAGGCGCAATGGGCCGCCCTCAATGGCCAGGCGCCGGTGTACACCCAGGCGCTGACTGAAGCCCGGGACGTGTTGAAGAACAACTTCAACCAGGACAACCCGCAAAGCAAGATCATGCTCGAACGCGTGGGTGAGCTGTCCAAGCAGCCGGTGACGGTGGTCACCCCGGACCTGACGGGCACGCTGAACAGCGTCCAGGCTTACCTTGAGCGCCGCAACCTCAATGCCCAGGAATCGGTCAAGCCGCTGCCCGCGCCTGGCGCACAGGAGGCCACGCCATGAAGCGTCTCTACGTGATTCTGTTCGTGGTCATCGCTGCCGCTGCCTTGCTGGGCGTGGCGATTGCCGAGCATTCGGGTTACGTGCTGGTGGCGTACAAGAACTTCCGTTATGAAGCGGGCCTGTGGGTCACCCTGGCCCTGGTGGCGGTGCTCTGGCTGGTGTGGCGAGGCCTGCGAGCGCTGATCGGGCTGGTGACCACGTCCAGCGGCGTGGTCAACCCGTGGTCGCGGCGCAACCGCAGCCGGCGGGTGCAAGTGGCGATCGAGCACGGCCAGTTGGACCTGGCCGAAGGTCGCTGGGCCAGTGCCCAACGACACCTGCATCGTGCCGCCGAAGCCGAGCGCCAGCCGCTGCTGTATTACCTCGGTGCCGCCCGTGCGGCCAACGAACAAGGTCTCTACGAACAGAGCGACAGTTTGCTCGAGCGCGCCCTGGAGCGTCAGCCCCAGGCGGAACTGGCCATTGCCCTGACGCACGCGCAACTGCAGACCGATCGCGGTGACACCGACGGCGCATTGACCACGCTGCAGGCCATGCATGAGCGTCATCCCCATAACGTCCAGGTCCTGCGCCAACTGCAACGACTGCATCAGCAGCGTGGCGACTGGTCGGCGGTGATCCGGCTGTTGCCGGAGCTGCGCAAGGACAAGGTCCTGCCGCCGGCTGAGCTGGCTGAACTGGAACGTCGCGCCTGGGGCGAAAACCTCAGCCTGGCAGCCCACCGTGAGGAGGACGGCAGCGTCGGGTTGCAGTCGCTCAATCGCGCCTGGCAACAACTAACCTCCGCGCAACGCCAGGAACCGGCGCTGGTGCTGGCCTATGCCGAGCAATTGCGTCAGTTGGGGGCCCAGGTCGAAGCCGAAGAGGTACTGCGAAGTGCGCTCAAGCGTCACTATGACAGCCATCTGGCGCGCCTGTACGGGTTGGTGCGTGGCAATGATCCGATCCGCCAGTTGCAAGCGGCCGAAGGTTGGCTCAAGGACCACCCGGCCGATCCAAGCCTGCTGCTGACCCTGGGGCGCCTATGCCTGCAGAACAGTTTGTGGGGCAAGGCGCGGGACTATCTGGAAAGCAGCTTGCGCGTCCAACGCAACCCCGAAGCCTGTGCTGAACTGGCGCGATTGCTGGCGCAACTGGGAGATGCCGAGCGCAGCAACCAGTTGTTCCAGGAGGGGCTGGGGCTGTTGGATGAGCGTTTGCTGGCCGCGCCGTTGCCGGTTCCGGCTCAGGTGTTGTCCACTTGAGAGGGGCATGACTCATTCTTGAAAATGGTATGAATCATTGTGGCGAGGGAGCTTGCTGTGGCGAGGGGATAAATCCCCTCGCCACAGTTAAGTGCTGTCCTTGAATAAGGGGGGAAATACAGCTCCGGTTTTGGGGCTTTGGTCATGGCTTCAGTAAAGTCCTACAGCCCATCGCGCTGAATCCTCTTTGGCCTGTCGGGAATTCCCTACATCCCTGGTGAAGTGTCTGCGCTGGCCCGCCTTGAAAGGCCCGAGGGCTTTCCTCTACCGTAACTGCTTGTCTCTTCTGTTACGGAACCGCCATGTCTTTGGCCAGCTCACGCTTCTTGTTTCTCATGGCTTCCATCGCCGCAGCCCTGGCTTTGGGCATCAGCACTTATCTGGAATATTCGGTCGGCCTGACACCTTGCAGCCTGTGTGTCTTGCAGCGGTTGTGCCTGATGCTGTTCCTGGCGAACAGCCTTGTGGCATGCGTACACGGTCCAGGCCAAAGAGGCAGTCTCTTCTATGGTGCGACAGGGTTGGTTTTTGCGGCGGGGGGAATGACCCTGGCATGGCGTCAGGTCTTGATGCAAAGCCATTCGTTCGAGCCGTTTCCTGATTGTATTGCCCAGCCCAAGCTGATGGATTCGTGGTGGTGCGCGTTGCATCGTGTCCTCGACGGCGCCATCGATTGCGCGAATATCACCTGGACACTGTTCGACCTGAGTATCCCCGAATGGAGCCTGTTGTTTTTTCTCGCGGTGTCCAGCGCGATGACCTATCTGCTACTGCGCCTTGCCTGGAGTGCTCTGGTACGACCGCTCAGCGGCGATACGTCGCAGATGGTCCGGGCCGTGGATTAAACACTTGTATGAACTTTATCTCCTGCGTACCTTGAAGCCATTGTCGTGCGGGCATAATCTGGCCCGCACGTGTTATTGGAATTGTGCCGCTCGATCATGTTGTGTCTGGCTTGTCCCTGGTCATCAGGCGTGCACAGGCTGCGAGTGGCATGACTCACAAGGGAAGAAATCACCATGCTCGAAAGTTGTCAGAATGCTCAGGAACGCTGGGGTGGGGTGCATCTGCTGATCGATCGCTGGTTGCAGGAGCGTCACGAACTGGTTCGGGCCTATGATGCCCTCGGCGATAAGCCTGAAGCTCTGAGCGAAAGCCGCAAACCCCTGCAGGAGTTCTGCGGTGTGCTGGTCGACTATGTGTCTGCCGGTCATTTCGAGATCTACGAACAACTGACGGGCGAGGCCAAGGCCTTCAACGACAAGCGCGGCCTGGAACTCGCCGAGCAGATCTACCCACGCATCGATGTCATCACCGAAAAGCTGCTGGCGTTCAACGACCTGTGCGATGAAGGCAAGTGCGTAGCGGAAAAATTCAAGGAACTGGGCGGCTTGCTGCACGAACGTTTCGAACTGGAAGACTGCCTGATCGAAGTGCTGCACAACGCTCACAAGGAAGAAGCCGCGGTCCAGGCCTGAGGGTTTCGCGGTCATGAAAAAACGGTGCGCATTGCGCACCGTTTTTTATTGGGCCAGCGTCAGGTCGTCGCGCCCAGCAACTCGATTTCAAACACCAGTGGCGTGAACGGCGGGATCACATCTCCCGCCCCTTCGGCGCCATAGGCCAGGGTCGATGGAATCACCAGCCGCCATTTTGCGCCTACCGGCATTTGCGGCAATGCACTGCGCCAGCCGTCAATCACGCTGTCGAGGTTGAACCACTGCGCCTGACGGTTGGAATCGAATACGGTGCCGTCCGGCAAGCGACCGATGTACAGCACCTGGACCTTGCCGTGAGGACCGGCCTTCGCGCCGTGGCCTGGCTTGATTTCGGTCAGCAGGATGCCGTCTGCGAGTTGCTGGACACCGGGCCGGTTCTTTTCTTCGTTGAGAAATGTCTGCTCCGTTTTCAACGCGGCTTCGATCTGCGGCGTTGTCGATGGCGAGTTCAGTTGCGCCTGGTGCTCGGCGAGGATCTGTTCGATGCGTTCATCCTTGAGGGCCAGCGGCTTGCCCAGATAGGCCTGTTGCAAGCCTTCGACCAAGGCTTTGATCTGCAGGTCCGGCACGTCCTGGCGCAGGCGTTCGCCGAGGCTGGCGCCCAGGCTATACGCCAAATCGTGGGCCTCGTTTGCGCTGGTTTTTTCAGCGGCCTGGACCGTGGAGCAAGCCAGGCACAGGAATAAAAACAGGTGACGCGACATGTGTGCTCTCCGGCCTCGAATCGAGGAATTATGCCAGTGCCGATATCTGTAGAGGTGGATTGCCAAGGCACTGGCGCAGAAGATTTTTCGTCCCTTGCAACGCAACGTCTTGTGTACTGTCAACATGCCCTAGCGGCGGTTGAAGCAGAGGTCTAGTATGAGCCGCACTCACGTCAGTCAGGAGGTAAACCATGTCGGCCACCAAGAAGCCTGTAAACACTCCGTTGCACTTGCTCCAACAACTCTCGGGCAGCCTGCTCGAACATCTGGAAAATGCCTGCTCCCAAGCCCTGGCTGATGCTGAAAAACTGCTCGCCAAACTGGAAAAGCAACGCGGCAAAGCGCAGGAAAAACTGCACAAGTCGCGCACCAAATTGCAAGACGCAGCCACCGCTGGCAAGGCCAAGGCACAAGCCAAGGCCAAAGAGGTCGTGAAAGAACTCGAAGACCTGCTCGACGCCTTGAAGGATCGTCAGTCCGAGACCCGCACCTACATTCTGCAACTCAAGCGTGATGCCCAGGAAAGCCTGAAACTGGCCCAGGGTGTCGGTCGCGTGCAAGAAGCTGCTGGCAAGGCGCTGACGCTTCGTGCTGCCAAGCCTGCCGCTGTATCGGCCAAGAAGCCGGCGGCTAAACCCGTAGCGGCAAAAGCTCCGGCCAAAGTCGCTGCCAAGCCTGCTGCCAAACCGGTCGCTGCCAGTGCTGCAAAACCTGCGGCAAAAAAACCAGTCGTCAAAGCGGCGGCCAAGCCTGCCGCAAAAACGGCGGCCGCTAAACCTGCTGCCGCCAAGCCCGCTGTAAAAGCTGCTGCTAAACCAGCCGCTAAACCTGCGGCAAAAGCTGTCGCCAAACCTGCCGCTAAAACCGCCGCTGCAAAACCTGCCGCGACGAAAACCGCTGCCGCTAAACCGGCTGCCAAAGCGACGGTAAAAGCCACTGCAAAACCTGCTGCCGCCAAACCAGCAGCGAAGCCTGCGGCAACCAAAACGGCTGCGGCCAAGCCCGCTGCGAAAACGGCTGCCAAGCCAGTGGCTGCCAAAGCCCCCGCCAAAGCGGCGGCTAAACCCGCTGCCAAACCGGCTGTGGCCAAGCCTGCTGCTGCGAAGCCAACGGCTGCCAAACCAACGGCTGCCAAACCAGCCGCCGCGAAGCCCGCTGCCGCCAAACCAGCCGCCAAGCCCGCAGCGAAACCGGCCGTGAAAAAGCCAGCCGCCGCAAAACCTGCGACTGCACCAGCTGCCAAGCCAGCGACACCGGCTCCGACTGCGGCACCGGCTCCAACCGCCAGCACTCCGGCCGCGGCGACCAGCCCATCCGCCGCCGTTGCGCCGAGCACCAGCAGCACCCCAACCAGCGCTTCCTAAGTGCCGGACACCGCGACGCGCAGCTGATGCAGCGCGTCGCGGCTCGCTGGTCCGGCATTCGCCGCCAGCCCTTGCAGCCATTGCGCTGAATCGTTCTGTTGTGCCCCGGGCCAATCCTTGGCCAGCGCTTCCAAGCGCTCCAGCAATTGCCGTTCGGCTGCCAACTCCAGTTGCTTGACCTGCTCGCGCAGGCTATCGAGTGCCGTGTCCTGGAGGGCGCTGGTTTTCCATTGGCTGCGTAGCGTGCGCAGTGGTCGCACCACCTCGGCATCCCAAGGCTCGGCCAATCGTCGAAGCTGCTGCAGCCTGTGTTCATTGCAGGCCACGCCGCGCTGCGCCAGCCACAGGCCACAAAGCAGCAGGCAGACATTGGCGCCGGCGTCTTGTGACGCCAGGCAGGCAGGCTCTACGCCAGGCTTGGCATAGAGGTCGAGGGAAAAGCTCCACAGGTCTGGGGACATCGTGCTACTCGCGCCAGTTGCGAGCGAAGCTGGTAGACTCCGCCGCCATTATGATCCGACTTCAGAACCTGACTTTACAGCGTGGCCCGCAACGTCTGCTAGAAGACGCCGAGCTGACCCTGCACGCCGGCCACAAAGCCGGCCTCATCGGTGCCAACGGCGCCGGCAAATCGAGCCTGTTCGCCTTGCTGCGAGGCGAGCTGCACCCGGACTCGGGTGATTGCCTGTTGCCGGCTGATTGGCGCATCGCCCACATGCGCCAGGAGGTCGACACCCTCGAGCGCCTGGCGGTGGACTACGTGCTCGATGGCGACCTGCGCCTGCGCCAGGTGCAACGTGACCTGGCTGCGGCCGAAGCGGCCCATGACGGTGCCGCACAGGCCCGCCTGCATGCGGAACTCGACAGTGCCGATGGCTACACCGCCGATGCCCGTGCGCGCAAATTGCTCGCCGGCCTGGGCTTTACCAATGAGCAGATGGATCGCCAGGTCGGGGACTTCTCCGGTGGCTGGCGGATGCGCCTGAACTTGGCCCAGGCCTTGATGTGTCCTTCGGATCTGCTGTTGCTCGATGAGCCGACCAACCACTTGGACCTCGACGCCATCATCTGGCTCGAAGACTGGCTCAAGAGCTACCCGGGCACGCTGCTGCTGATTTCCCACGACCGTGATTTCCTCGACGCGGTGGTGGATCACGTGGCCCATGTCGATCAGCGCAAGCTCACCTTGTATCGCGGCGGCTACAGCGCCTTCGAGCGCGCGCGTGCCGAACGCCTGGCCCAGCAACAGCAGGCCTACGAGAAGCAACAGGCGCAACGTGCGCACATGGAAAGCTACATCGCCCGCTTCAAGGCCCAGGCCACCAAGGCCCGCCAGGCTCAGAGCCGGATCAAGGCGCTGGAGCGGATGGAAGAGTTGTCGGCGGCCCACGTCGATTCGCCGTTCGATTTTGTTTTCCGTGAATCGACCAAGATTTCCAGCCCGTTGATCGACCTGTCCGACGCGCGCCTGGGCTACGGCGACAAGACCGTGCTGGAGAAGGTCAAGCTGCAACTGACCCCGGGTGCGCGGATCGGTCTGCTGGGCCCCAACGGTGCCGGCAAGTCGACCCTGATCAAGAACCTTTCCGGCGAACTCGAGCCTCTGGCCGGGCGCCTGACCCGAGGCGAGAACACTGTCGTCGGCTATTTCGCCCAGCATCAGCTCGACTCCCTGGATTCCAAGGCCAGCCCGCTGTTGCACCTGCAGCGCCTGGCACCGACCGAGCGTGAGCAGGTCCTGCGCGATTTCCTCGGCGGTTTCGATTTCCGCGGGGCGCGCATCGACGAGCCGGTGTTGAATTTCTCCGGTGGCGAAAAGGCGCGCCTGGCGCTGGCGTTGATCGCTTGGGGCCGGCCGAACCTGTTGCTGCTCGACGAACCGACCAACCACCTGGACCTGGAGATGCGCCTGGCCCTGACCATGGCCTTGCAGGAATTCAGCGGTGCGGTGCTGGTGGTGTCCCACGATCGGCATTTGCTCAAGAGCACCACGGATAATTTCTTCCTGGTGGCTGACGGCAAGGTCGAGGAATTCGACGGCGACCTGGAAGACTACGCCCGTTGGCTGGTGGAATACCGTCAGCGCAACGCGCCGGTCAGCAGCACGCCGGTCAACCCGGACAAGACCGACAAGAAAGCCCAGCGCCAGGCCGCCGCCGCATTGCGCCAGCAACTGGCGCCGCACAAGCGTGAGGCCGACAAGCTCGAAGCCGAGCTGGGCAAGCTGCATGAAAAACTGCGAAAGATCGAAACCAGCCTTGGCGACAGTGGTCTCTACGAGGCAGCGCGCAAGGATGAGTTGCGCGACCTGCTGGCCGAGCAGGCCAAGCTGAAGGTTCGGGAAGCGGAACTCGAGGAGGCGTGGATGCAAGCGCTGGAACTGCTGGAAAACCTGCAAGCGGAGCTGGAGGCGTTGTCCTGATGGAAGCGTTGGCGTTGCCTATACCCGTCATGTGGATCGAGCCGATCTGGCTGGGCGTGCAAATCCTGCTGATCCTGCTGGCCGGTTATGTCGCGCAACGTGTCGTGGCGCGGACCCTTACCGGCCTGGGTGAGCGTTACCCGTTCCCACCCCAGTTGATCATTATCCTGCGGGGCGTTCTGCGCTGGCTGATCATGGGCAGCGCCGTGCTGGTGGTGCTCGAACGCCTGGGCGTTTCGGCCACGGTGCTGTGGACGGCATTGTCGGGTTTCGTCGCGGTGGCAGCGGTGGCGTTCTTTGCCATCTGGAGCGTGCTGTCGAACCTGCTCTGCGCCGTTTTGATCTACACCGTCGGACCGTTTCGCCTGGGTGATGTGGTCGAGTTGGTGGACACCACCGACAAGCCCGGCATCAAGGGACGCGTGGTAGCGATCAACCTGCTGTACACCACCCTGATCGAACCCGAGGAACTCGGCACCGGCAGCGCCATGGTGCAGGTGCCCAACAGCCTGTTCTTCCAGCGTTCGGTGCGGCGCTGGCGCGGCAGCGAGGCGTTTCCGGTGGGTGGTTTCGTCGAGTAACGCCAAGGGCCGCTGCGCGGCCCAGCGGGAGCAAGCTCCCTCGCCACGGTGTTCATACCGGCTTATGTGCTTGTGCAAAAAAACGGTGGTCAACGGCCTGGCGGCGCATTAGCTTAGTCGTTTAGACGAATTCGAGCCGGGGAGTGCAATGGTGCTGGAAACATGGCTGGCGTTTTTCGCTGCGTGCTGGGTGATCAGTCTTTCGCCGGGCGCCGGCGCTATTGCATCGATGTCCAGCGGGCTGCGCTACGGCTTCTGGCGCGGTTACTGGAACGCCTTGGGCTTGCAATTGGGCCTGGCGTTGCAAATCGTGATTGTCGCCGCCGGGGTTGGCGCGATTCTCACGGCCTCGGCCACCGCGTTCTATGCGATCAAATGGTTCGGCGTGGCCTACCTGGTCTACCTGGGTGTCAAACAGTGGCGAGCCATTCCCGCTGACATGACCGACGATGCGGGCCCGCGGCCCATCGGCAAGCCCTTGGCGCTGGTGTTTCGCGGCTTTCTGGTCAATGTCAGCAACCCCAAGGCGCTGGTGTTCATGCTGGCGGTGTTGCCGCAGTTCATCAATCCCCATGCGCCGTTGATCCAGCAATACCTGATCCTGGGCGTGACCATGATCGTCGTCGATCTCATCGTCATGGCCGGGTACACCGGGCTGGCGTCCAAAGTCCTGCGGCTGTTGCGCACCCCGAAACAGCAACGGCGAATGAACCGTGCCTTCGCGGGTATGTTCATTGGCGCGGCGGGTTTGCTCGCGACGATCAGAAAGGCCGCTGCATAAAGCACGGCCTGCGGCGAGGTAGCTTTTGTAGGTGGCTTTTGTGGCGAGGGAGCTTGCTCCCGCTCGGTTGCGCAGCGACCGCAAGATCTTAGGGCCGCTTCGCAGCCCAGCGGGAGCAAGCTCCCTCGCCACAAAAGCAAAAGCATCCAGCTCATCACAAAAGCAAAAGCACTCAGCTCATTACAAAAGCAAAAGTATCCAACTCGCCACAGAAGCAGCTGAACATCTACCCGACGGTATGACTCAACGCAAAATCACCGGCGCCGTATCCCGAGGCAGGTTATTGCGCTGTACCGGTTCGCTGGGTTGTTGGTAGCTCGGGCCGCCGAGCTGTTCGCTCAGTTGCCGCGCCACGTCTTCACCTAAAGCCTTGGACACTTCGCGCACCACCCGTGGACGATTGAGGCTGATGCGCGCGTCCCGGTGGTTCAACAACTTGGTGTCCTGGCCTTCGCCCATGGCCGTAAAGGCCGAGGTGATTTCGTAGGTCTTGGTGTTGATCAGGCTGAAGTCCGCCACCAGGGTCAACGCCAACACAGCCGAGTAGCTGTCGGTATTGGCCAGCTCGTTGATGTCGCGGGTGAAGTCGATGTCCGAGACCGTGCCGAACAGCACGTAGTCGGCACCCTTGAAGTTACCGGCCTTGATGCGCTTGATCACGTCATAGACGTCGCCCTTGGACGCCGCCGTGTAGGGCGTGCCCTGGGTCAGCTGGAACATCCCGCTGCGCAGGATCTCGCCCTTGATGTCGCCGGTGAACTTGCGCAGTTCGCCCTGCTCGATGTAGCTGCTGGTGGCTTCCATCTCGTCGTAGCTCGAGGAGGCGCTGGCGCTGTAAGGGTTCGCCTGGAAGTTGCTCTGCGCTGAAACGGTGTGGATGTACTCCTCCACCCGCTCCTGGTACGCAAGGTCGGTGACTGCGACTTTCGGGGCCGCCTGCGCGCCAAATGCGCAGGCCAGGGCCATGATGCCTATCCATGTGCGCATGGCTTAACGCTCCGTGGTCTTGCGGATTTCTTTTTCGTCCATCCACTCGGCCAGACCGCTTTCGACGTCGATCAATTGCAGGCTGAATTTGTAGAAGACGTCCTTGTAGTCGCTGCTGCGCTTGACGATCGAGCTGATGGAGCCTTCGAGACGGTACTTGGCAGCGATCATGTTGCCGGTCTTGGCCACGGTGCTTTTCTTGTACAGGCCGCTCTGGTTCTGCAGCTTGAGCTGGTCGACCTGGCTGTCCATGGCGGTGTTGTCGCTGGCAAAACGGGCAGCCCCGGTCTTCATCAGCTGGGTCTTGATGCTGGTGGTGATTTCGCGGGTGTCGATGTATTCGCTGGTCTTGTTCTTCACGTCATAGACCTGGACCACCGGGCGACCCTGCAGGATGCCGGACTGGGCCAGGGAGCGAGTCATGGACTCGGCGATCATTTGCAGGTCGGTGGAGCCGAACTCGTTGGTCACGGTTTCCACGGCCTTGGTGTCGCCGTAGCTGATGTTCTTGTTGCCCAGGACCGGCGAGTTGTTGGCACAGCCGCTGACCAGCAGGGCGGCGAGGGCGAGGGATGAAATGCGTACGAACATGTGGGTGCTCTCAAATTGCTGCATAAAGGGTTTTTGTGGCGAGGGGATTTATCCCCGTTGGGCTGCGTAGCAGCCCCAAAAAACTGAATGAAATCTACCTGACATACCGAGTCCGTCGGTTTGAGGGCTGCTGCGCAGCCCAGCGGGGATAAATCCCCTCGCCACAGGTCTGGTGTTGGCTTGACCGACCGGGATCAGGCTCAAGGGGTATTGATTTCCAAACGGAAATCCACCGCCTTGGGGGTCGGTGCGATGGCCGGCAGGAAGCTGGTCTGTTCGCCGTACAGCGTCAGGCTTTTCCAGGTTTCTTCCTCGGCGATCGGAAAGCCTTCCGGCCCCAGCCAGGCAAAGCGGTAATACATCGTCTTGTTGTTGTAGCTGGTGTTGCTCAGCTGCACGTTGACGGTCATGTAGCCGTTTTCCCTGGCCACGCGCATGGCGCCGACCACGATGTTCTTGGTCTTGCCCATCGCCACGACCTTGCTGGCGGCGCTGCCCGGCTGCGGTGGCGGCGGGGTGGCGCAACCGGCCAGCAAGGCCAGGGCGCCGACGGCGATCAGTTTTAAACGCATGTGAACAAGACTCCGTTCTTAAGGTTGCTTGAGGGCAATGGCGGTCGGGTTGGCGCTTGGCATCACCTGGGCAGCCAGGCCACCGGCGAACACTTGGTTACCCACCGCCCGCAGGGTGATGACCTGGTAGCGCTGGTCGACGGTGACCTTGACCACCGAGCCGCCCACCGAGCTTGGCAAGGTGACCTGATGCTCTCCTTTCTTCAGGCGCAGGCGCACCACCTGGGTGTAGTCGGGCAGGGTGCGCCAGGTCCGGGTGTCGGCTCCTTCGAGTACCGCCGAGGTAAGACCCACGGCCAGGCCGGCCAGGGGGTTGGTTTCGTTGATCTGCTTTTGCGCCACGCCACGGCTGACGGCGCGCACGGTGGTGCGCAGGATGATGCCCGGCATGTCGTCGCGCAGGGCCCGGCGGGACATGGCGGTGGTGCTGTTGAGCTGGGTCAGGTCCAACTGACGACCGTCCACACCGATCTGGCCGAAAGTGGCCGTGGAGGTATCAGGCTTGATCAGCGGGAACGACAATGGCGTGATGACCAGGTTGCCGCTGATCGGCAAAGGCAGGGGAATGCGGATCGAATCCCGGGATGGTGCCAGGCCACTCTGCACCACGATCAGGATGTCGCTGTCATCGTTTTTGGCGGCAGGCTTGTCGAGGTTGAGCAGGGCCTGCTCCAGCAGCGGCGTGTTGGGGCGCAGTTCGGCGGCCTTGCGGTAACCCGGTGCGGCGAGGTCTTTTTCACCCAGGGCTTCATAGACGAAGCCGGCCAGGTAGTGGCTGAACGCGCTCTGGTAACTGTTCTTGAGGCCGACCACTTCCGGGGCGTCGAGGCTGGCCACCGGGTAACCCTGGAGATCCTTGTATTCGGTCTTGACCCCTTGCTTCTCGGCGTCTTCCTCGCGCTTGAGGTATTCCTTGTCCCGCAGGTCGGCGATCACCGCTTCGCGTTCGTGGGTCTTCTTGATCTGGGTCCGCGCCCCGTCGAAGTCATTCACTGCCAACAGGTTCAGGGCCATCTGCGTGGTCAGCATGACCTTTTCGTAATCGTAGCCTTCGTAGCGGCGGACTTTATCGTTGACCAGGAAGCTGCCGAACTGGGCCAGGTACTTGGCCGTGTCGAGCTTGACCGCGTCTTCCCACTGACCAACCTGCTGATCGGCGCTGGTCCAGGCCGTCTGGCTGCCAGACAAGTCACCCTTGGCGCGCAGCAACTCACCTTTCTCGAAGTAATACAGCAGGTCCTTGTCCTGGCTGGTGTTGTTCTTTTCCAGCAGGGTCAATGCGCCGTCGACGTTGCCGGAAGCCAGCTGCTGGTTGGTCTGGGCCAATTCGCTGTCGTAGTTGCGAAAGGCCGAGCAGCCGGACAACAAGGTGATCGCGCCGAGGGCGACCGAAAAAACGGCACGGGATGCCATGAACATTTCTTCCCTGAGTAACAGCCGGGGTGTGCGGGTCGGGCTGGAGCGATCCCACGGACAAGCGTCGGGACGCTGCCGGTTCCTCATAAAAAGAGGAGCTTTTATGCCGTCTAATAATAAGAAGGCGGCGGGATTATAAACATGGCGCTTGGCTATGTAATGGCTTTTCAATCTCGAAATGCCTTTTTTGTGACATCACCTCCAAAGCATGAAAATCCGATGAAAATCGGCCCCCGAAACACATCGGCCCTTGAGCCAAAGCCATTGGAAGTGAACAATGTGTTACTTCTTATTACCAACCGAGAGTCATTCATGACTGTGCCGTTCCGTTTCCTGGCCTGGCTTGTGCTGCCATTGCTTGCGCTATGCAGCACGTCGCTGCTGGCCGATACCGTCGAGAGTGCCCCCCAGGCGCTGCATTTGCTGGATTACATCGGGGCGGATTATCCGGCAACGGTCGAGGCGGGCAAGGTCATCGACGACGGGGAATATCGCGAGCAGCTGGAATTTACCCAGGTGCTGGAGGGGTTGGTCGCCGGGCTACCGGCCAAGCCGGAAAAGACTGAGCTGGTCCAAGGCATCGGCACCTTGCGCAGTGCGATCACCCAGCGCCAGGAGGGCGGCGACGTCGCGCGTCTGACGCGGCAACTGGGGGCCAAGCTGGCGGTGGCGTATGAAGTCAGCCAGGCGCCGGTTATCACCCCTGATCCCACCCGTGGCGCGCCGCTGTATGCACAGAATTGCTCGGTGTGTCACGGTGCCAGCGGTGCCGGCGACGGTCCTGCCGGTGTTGGCCTGGAACCGCCGCCGTCCAACTTGCGAGACGCCCAGCGCCTGGATCGCCTGAGTCTCTATGCGATCTACAACACCCTCGGTATGGGCATTGAAGGCACCGACATGCCGGCCTTCGCCGATCAGCTCGACGACCGTCAACGCTGGGACCTGGCGACCTATATCGCCAGTTTCAGCGCCGACCCGGCCGCCGCCAAAAGTGAACAGGTCTTCAACCTCGCTGACCTGGCGCGCCAGACCCCGGCCGAAGTCCTCGCCGCGCAAGGCCCCGCAGCGGCGGCGACATTCCGTGCCCAGCGTGCCCAGCCGCCGCAGGTGCAACGTGGCCCGGCGCAGTTGCTCGACTACACGGCGGCCACCCTGGATAAAAGCATCGCGGCGTACCGTGCCGGTGACCACGACCAGGCCTACGATCTGTCGGTAGCCGCTTACCTGGAAGGTTTCGAGCTGGTGGAAAGCTCGCTGGATAACGTCGACGCCAGCGTGCGCAAGGACACCGAAAAGGCCCTGATGGCCTATCGTCAGTCGTTGCAGGATGGTTTGCCGGTGGAACAGGCGGTACAGCGCCTGGACGCGGCCAAGGCCAAGTTGAAGGAGTCAGCCGGCCTGCTGGGCGGTGATGGCTTGAGCTGGTCGCTGAGCTACATCTCCGGGTTGCTGATTCTGCTTCGCGAAGGGCTGGAAGCGATCCTGGTGCTGGCGGCGATCCTGGCGTTCCTGCGTAACACCGGCCAGCAGTCGGCGGTGCGCAGCGTTAACGTCGGTTGGGGCCTGGCGCTGTTGGCTGGCCTGGCGACCTGGGGGCTGGCGGCGTATGTGATCGACGTCAGCGGCGCCCAGCGCGAGCTGCTTGAAGGCGCGACGGCGTTGTTCGCCAGTGTGATGGTGCTGTGGCTGGGTGTGTGGATGCACGACCGTCGCCACGCAGCGGCCTGGCAGGACTACATCAAGAGCAGCCTGGTGGGCGGCGGTGGGCGTTTTGGTTTTGCGATCCTGGCGTTCTTCTCGGTCTATCGCGAACTGTTCGAAGTGATCCTGTTCTACGAAACCCTGTGGCTGCAAGCGGGGCCCGCCGGGCACAACGCGGTACTGGCCGGTGGCGCGACGGCGCTGGTGTTGCTGGTGGGGCTGGCCTGGGTGATCCTGCGCGGCTCGGCGAAACTGCCGCTGGCGCTGTTCTTCAGCATCAATGCCGCGTTGCTGTGCGCGCTGTCGGTGGTATTCGCCGGTCATGGCGTGAAGGCGTTGCAGGAAGCCGGGATTTTCGGCACCCATCCGGTGGCGTTCTTCGACTTCGACTGGCTGGGCATTCATGCCGATGCCTATTCGCTGGCCGCTCAAGTGGTGGCGATCCTGGCGATTGTGGTGCTGTATGGGCGCAGTTGGGTGGCGGATAAGCGTCGTGTCCAGGTTTCCTGAAAAGCATTCGCTGCGCTCATAATCGCGGGCAAGCCTTGCTCCCACACAAGCTTTTCTCCCACAGGCTATGGGAGCAAGACTTGTGGGAGCAAGGCTTGTGTGGGAGCAAGGCTTGCCCGCGATGCTTTTAATCTAGAGGAAACCATTCAATGCGCGTATGGATCGACGCCGATGCCTGCCCCAAGGCGGCGAAGGAACTGGTGGTCAAGTTCGCCTTGAAGCGCCGGTTCGAGGTGGTGCTGGTGGCCGGTCAACCGCAGATCAAGCCTGGACTGGCCTGTGTGAAGCTGATCGTGGTGCCCAGTGGCCCTGACGCGGCGGACGACTACCTGGTGGAGCACGCCGAACCGGGTGAACTGGTGATCTGCAGCGACGTGCCCTTGGCCGACAGGTTGGTGAAGAAAGGCGTTGCCGCGCTGGATCCGCGGGGCAAGGAATTCGATGCGCAGAACATGGGCGATCGGCTGGCGGTGCGCAACCTGTTCACCGATTTGCGCGAACAGGGCCATATGGGCGGCGGCCCGGCGGCGTACAGCGAGCGGGACAAGCAGGGGTTTGCCAATGCGCTGGATCGGATCCTGACGCGCCTGGCCCGGATTTCCTGAGTCTTGCCTCAATCCCCTCGTGGGAGCGGGCTTGCTCGCGAAGGCGTCGGTTCAGTTGGCCCATCGAGTGGCTGATACACCGCTATCGCGAGCAAGCTCGCTCCCACAGGGGTAGTGGTGGTGGGGTCAGGCGTCGTTCTCGTGAGTTAGCTCCAACACCCGGTCCACCAGCTTGTTGATACCCGCAGCTGCTTCGCTGATGTTCTGCGCCAGCATGTAGGCCGGGGTACTGACCAGTTTGCGCGCGCGGTCTTCGACGATGTCGGTGACGGCGCAGTCCTCGTGAGTACCCCCCATTTTGGTCACGGCGGCGGCCGTGTCGACATCGTTGCCGATGGTGCAGACCACACCCGGGCCGTAGATTTTCGCCGCCAGGGCCGGGGAGATGCAGATCAGCCCGACCGGTTTGCCGGCCTCGGCAAAGGCCTCGGTCAGTGCCAGGAGCTCTGGCTGGACCGTGCAGCCAGCGCCTTCGACGGCAAAGTTGGAGAGGTTTTTCGCCGCGCCAAAACCACCGGGTACGATCAGGGCGTCGAAATCCTCAGCGCTGGCTTCACGCAAGTCCTTCACGTTGCCGCGGGCGATCCGTGCCGATTCCACCAGCACGTTGCGGCTCTCGGGCATTTCCTCGCCGGTCAGGTGATTGATCACATGCAGCTGGGCAATGTTGGGGGCGAAGCACTGGACCTGTGCTCCCCGCTGATCGAGGCGCAGCAAGGTGATCACGCTTTCGTGGATCTCGGCGCCGTCATACACGCCACAGCCGGAAAGGATCACTGCAATTTTTTTGCTCATGGGCTTTTCTCCAGATTCATGGCGTTAAATGTCTACTAATTTGTCACTCGTTGCCATAGGGGGATCGGGCAGCTACACCTAATCTGCCGACTATCTCCCTGCCTTGTATGCCCGGGTTGCGTCATGAATTTCATCCTGTATGCCGTGCCGTTCTTCTTCGTGCTGATCGCCGTCGAGTTGCTGGCCGATCGCTGGCGCGGCGTGAGCCACTACCGCGTGGCAGACGCGATCAACAGCTTGAGCACCGGCGTGCTGTCGACCACCACCGGTTTGCTGACCAAGGGCGTGGGACTTGTCACCTACGCCTTCGCAGTCGAACACTTGGCGGTGATTGAATTGCCCGCCGACCAGGCCTGGACCTGGGTGTTCGCTTTCGTGGTCTACGACTTCTGTTACTACTGGCTGCACCGCATGGGCCATGAGCGCAACATCCTCTGGGCGGCCCATTCGGTGCACCACCAGAGCGAGGACTACAACCTCTCCACCGCGTTGCGCCAGACCAGCACCGGGTTCCTGCTGAGCTGGATCTTCTACGTCCCGCTCGCCGTGCTGGGCGTGCCGTTGATGGTCTTCGTCAGCGTCGCGGCGTTGAATCTGCTGTACCAGTTCTGGGTTCACACCCAGCACATTCCCAAGCTCGGCTGGCTGGAGTGGTGCTTCGTGACGCCGTCCAATCATCGTGCCCACCATGCACAGAACCCTCTCTACATGGATCGCAACTACGGCGGGGTGTTCATTATTTGGGACCGTCTGTTTGGTACCTTTCAGGAAGAAGACGCCAACGAGCCGGTGATTTTTGGCGTGACCACGCCGCTGGCGAGCTGGAATCCGGTGTGGGCCAACCTGCAGTTCTATGCGCAGCTGTGGGCCGATGCGCGGCGGGCCGAGCACTGGTGGGACAAGTTGCGGATCTGGTTCATGCCCACCGGTTGGCGTCCGACGGACGTCGCGGCCAAGTACCCGCTGAACAAGCCGGACCTGAGCCAGTTCCGCAAGTTCGAAGTGCCGTTGGACTTGCGCCAGCAGTGGTACGTGGCGCTGCAGTTCTGCACCTACATTGCCCTGGGCAGTTATCTGATGAACCTTGAAGGCAGCCTGCCAGTCGCCGCCCTGGTGCTGGGTTGGGGGGCGGTGGCGTTCGGTCTGTTCGTGTTGGGCGTGGCCCTGGAGAATCGTCCGTGGGCGTTGCGGCTGGAGCTGTTGCGACTGGCCTCGAACCTGCCGCTGGTATGGCTGGCGCCACTGGCCGGGTTGTGGCCGGCAAGTCCCTTGGCCTGGGCCGGGTTGCTCAGCTACAGCCTGCTCAGCGGCATCGGGCTGTATTGCTGCCGCGCCCGGTTTACTCGGTTGGCGTCGTAGGTTCGCCGGTCCTGGCCTGTTCCAGGCGCTCGGCTTCGAGGATTTTCCTGGCCAGCCGGGCATTCTTGATGCGTCGGCGCAGCCACAGGACCAGGCCCAGCACCAGCAGTGCGCCGAGTACCCACAACTCATACTTCTTGATGCTGCCCAGCATGCCCTCGAGCACCGCGCCAAAGTGGTACGCGGCAGCGGCCAATGCCGTGGCCCAGATCGCTGCACCGATACCATTGAGCAACAGGTAGCGACCCGGCGGGTAACCTGACAGGCCGATCGCCACCGGCATCACCGTGCGCAGGCCATAGACGAAACGGAAGCTCAGGACCCAGATGTCCGGATGCCGGCGAATGTGCTCCAGTGCTCGATCCCCCATCAACTGCCAGCGCGGCTTGCGCGCCAAGAGCTTGCGGCCGTGCTTGCGCCCCAGGAAATACCACAGCTGATCGCCGGCATAGCTGCCGCAGAACGCTACGACCACCACCAGGTTGATGTCCATGTAGCCACGGAACGCCAGGAAACCTGCGAGCACGAGGATGGTTTCGCCTTCGAAGAACGTGCCGATAAACAAGGCCAAGTAGCCGAAGTCATGCAGAAATTGTTGGAGCATTGTCTGGGTGCTGGCGAAATGAACGCGCAGCCTAACCCTTCGGGCACATTCAGGAAAGTATCGAAATGTGTCTCGACGTGAACAATTCCTACAATGACAATAACTGCGACGACAGGACGCAGGTGCACATAACTGTAATGTCTTCGTCATAATGGGCGCTTATAACTGTCACGCTCGCCCGTCAGCACGGGCTCAGGAGTCTGCCGTGAGCTTTACCCCCGCCAATCGTCTGTTCCCTGCAACCCGCCTGCGTCGCAACCGCCGTGATGAGTTCTCTCGTCGGCTGGTGCGTGAAAACGTGCTGACCACCAATGACCTGATCCTGCCGGTATTCGTGCTGGACGGTGAGAACCGTCGCGAAGCGGTGGCGTCGATGCCCGGGGTGGAACGCCTGACCATCGACCTGCTGCTCGAAGAAGCCGCCCAGTGGGTCGAGCTGGGCATTCCGGCGCTGGCTTTGTTCCCGGTTACGCCTGCGGGACTCAAGTCCCTGGACGCCGCCGAAGCCTGGAACCCGGAAGGCATCGCCCAACGCGCGACCCGTGCCCTGCGCGCGCGCTTTCCAGAGCTGGGGGTGATCACCGACGTGGCGCTGGACCCGTTCACCACCCACGGGCAGGACGGTATCCTCGATGAAGAAGGCTACGTGCAGAACGACGTTACCGTCGATGCACTGGTCAGGCAGGCCTTGTCCCACGCCGAGGCCGGTGCCCAGGTAGTGGCGCCGTCGGACATGATGGACGGGCGCATCCAGGCGATCCGCGAAGCCCTCGAGGTGGCCGGTCACGTCAACGTGCGGATCATGGCCTACTCGGCCAAGTACGCCAGCGCCTATTACGGCCCGTTCCGCGACGCGGTCGGCTCGGCCCTGAACCTGGGCAAGGCCAACAAGGCCTCTTATCAGATGGACCCGGCCAACAGTCAGGAAGCCTTGCACGAAGTGGCGGCTGACTTGTCAGAAGGGGCAGACATGGTCATGGTCAAGCCTGGCATGCCTTACCTCGACATTCTTTGCCGGGTCAAAGACGAATTCAAAGTGCCGACCTTTGTTTATCAGGTCAGCGGCGAGTACGCGATGCATATGGCCGCGATCCAGAACGGCTGGTTGGGCGAAGGGGTGATCCTGGAGTCCTTGACCGCTTTCAAGCGCGCAGGTGCTGATGGCATCCTGACTTACTTTGCTGTGCGCGCCGCCCAATTGTTACGAGAGCAGAAATAGCCTCCCAGGAACTTGCGATGAATACCGAAGGACTCTCCGAAGTTGCCGTAAAAGACGCTCAACCCGTGGTCGAGCAGGTTGCCGAGACACCGCCGACGCTGGAGCCTGCTGCCCCGGCTGTTGTCGAGCCCGCACCGGCCCCGGCGATTGTGATTCCCAACCTGGATGACAGCAGCCTGTACATCCATCGCGAGCTGTCGCAACTGCAGTTCAACATCCGCGTGCTGGAGCAGGCGCTGGACGAGTCCTATCCGCTGCTGGAACGGCTGAAATTCCTGCTGATCTTTTCCAGCAACCTGGATGAGTTTTTCGAGATCCGCGTCGCCGGCCTGAAGAAGCAGATCACCTTCGCCCGTGAACAGGCCGGCGCCGATGGCCTGCAACCGCACCAGGCCCTGGCGCGCATCAGCGAACTGGTCCACGGTCATGTGGACCGGCAGTACGCGATCCTCAACGACATCCTGTTGCCGGAGCTGGAAAAGCACCAGGTGCGCTTCATCCGTCGCCGCAACTGGAACACCAAGATCAAGACCTGGGTGCGCCGCTATTTCCGCGACGAGATCGCGCCGATCATCACGCCGATCGGGCTTGATCCGACGCACCCGTTCCCGCTGCTGGTCAACAAGAGCCTGAACTTCATCGTCGAACTGGAAGGCATCGACGCCTTCGGTCGCGATTCCGGCCTGGCGATCATTCCGGCGCCACGCCTGCTGCCGCGCATCATCCGCGTGCCGGAAGACGTCGGCGGCCCTGGCGACAATTATGTGTTCCTGTCGTCGATGATCCACGCCCACGCCGATGACCTGTTCCAGGGCATGAAGGTGAAGGGTTGCTACCAGTTCCGCCTGACGCGTAACGCCGACCTGTCGGTGGACACCGAGGACGTCGAAGACCTGGCCCGCGCCCTGCGCGGCGAGCTGTTCTCCCGTCGCTACGGTGATGCGGTGCGCCTGGAGGTGGCCGATACCTGCCCCAAACACCTGTCCGACTACCTGCTCAAGCAGTTCAACCTGCATGAGACCGAGCTGTATCAGGTCAACGGCCCGGTCAACCTGACCCGACTGTTCAGCATCACCGGCCTGGACAGCCATCCGGAACTGCAATACCTGCCGTTCACACCGCAGATCCCGAAACTGTTGCAAAACAGCGAGAACATTTTCAGCGTGATCAGCAAGCAGGACATCCTGCTGCTGCACCCGTTCGAGTCGTTCACACCGGTGGTCGACCTGCTGCGCCAGGCCGCCAAGGACCCGCACGTCCTGGCGGTACGCCAGACCCTGTACCGCAGTGGCGCCAACTCGGAAATCGTCGATGCCCTGGTGGACGCAGCGCGAAACGGCAAGGAAGTCACGGCCGTGATCGAATTGCGCGCGCGCTTCGACGAGGAATCCAACCTGCAACTGGCCAGCCGCCTGCAAGCGGCCGGCGCGGTGGTGATCTACGGCGTGGTCGGCTTCAAGACCCACGCCAAGATGATGCTCATCCTGCGCCGTGAAGCCGGTGAGATCGTGCGTTACGCCCACTTGGGCACCGGCAACTACCACGCCGCCAACGCCCGCCTGTACACCGACTACAGTTTGCTGACCTCTGACGATGCCTTGTGCGAAGACGTCGGCAAGCTGTTCAGCCAGTTGATCGGCATGGGCAAGACCCTGCGCATGAAGAAACTGCTGCATGCGCCGTTCACCCTGAAAAAGGGCATGCTCGACATGATCGCCCGGGAGACGCAGTTCGCCCTGGACGGCAAGCCGGCCCACATCATTGCCAAGTTCAACTCGCTGACCGACCCGAAGATCATTCGTGCGTTGTACAAGGCCAGCCAGTCGGGCGTGCGCATCGACCTGGTGGTGCGGGGCATGTGCTGCCTGCGACCGGGTATCCCGGGGGTTTCCCACAACATCCATGTACGCTCGATCATCGGGCGCTTCCTGGAACATACGCGGGTGTTCTACTTCCTCAACGGCGGTGAGGAGCAGATGTTCCTGTCCAGCGCCGACTGGATGGAGCGCAACCTCGACAAGCGGGTCGAGACCTGCTTCCCGGTGGAAGGCAAGAAGCTGATCCTGCGGGTCAAGAAAGAGCTGGAAAGCTACCTTACCGACAACACCCACAGCTGGAGCTTGCAGTCGGATGGCCGTTACATCCGCAACACGCCGACCGGCAACCAGAACCCGCGCAGCGCCCAGGCGACGTTGCTCGAGCGCTTGAGCAGCCCGGTGTTGGCGGTTCGTTAAACGCTCGGAAGCGAGCTTGGCTTTTGTGGCGAGGGAGCTTGCTCCCGCTGGAGGGCGAAGCCCTCCCCAAGATGTGGGGCTGCTGCGCAGCCCAGCGGGAGCAAGCTCCCTCGCCACAATGGATTGCAGTTGAGCCACTAGGGACTCCAGCAAGCAATCAGTGGATGTTCAACACAATCCCGACCCGGGTCAGCCAGTCGGCTTCCTGGGCGAAATCGGCCTGGGTCAATTGGTTCTCTTCCAGCCAGCCTTCGGGGAACATCACGTCCAGTTGATCGCCGTCGGCGTGCAAGGCCACCTGGGGCATTTCCTGGGTGCCACGGATGTGGTGGAACAGGATCGCAAAGCGCAGCAGCACGCACAGGCGAATCAGCTTGATGCCGTCATCGCCGAACTCGGCAAATTTATCCTTGGGAATGTTGCGTCGATGGCCGCGTACCAACAGCGCGAGCATTTGCTGGTCTTCCCGGGAGAAACCCGCCAGGTCCGAATGCTCGATCAGGTAGGCGCCGTGCTTGTGGTAGTGATAGTGGGCAATGTCCAGGCCCACTTCATGGACCTTGGCGGCCCAGCCCAGCAACTCGCGCCACACCCCGTCGTTCAAGTCCCAGTCATCGGCGACCTGGTCGAAGGCATGTAGCGCCTTGCGCTCGACCCGTACGGCTTGTTCCAGGTCGACGTGATAACGCTCCATGAGCGAGCCCAGGGTGCGTTCGCGCACGTCTTCGTGATGATGACGCCCCAGCAGGTCATACAGCACGCCTTCGCGCAGGGCGCCTTCACAGTGGTCCATGCGTTGCAGTTCGAGGGCGTCGAAAATCGCCTCGAGGATGGCCAGGCCCGCGGGGAAAATCGCCCGGCGGTCGGGCTTGATGCCTTCGAAATCGATCTTGTCCGCTTCGCCGAGCTTGAACACCCTGCGCTTGAGCCAGGCCAGGCCCTCGGCGTTGACCTCGCCAGTGCCGTGACCGCCGGCCTTGAGGGCCAGGCCGATGGCACGAATGGTCCCCGAGGAGCCGATGGCTTCGTCCCAGGTCAGGCGGTGCAGGGCGTGTTCGATGCTCATGATTTCCAGGCGCGCCGCCGTGTAGGCCTGGGCATAGCGGGCCGGGGTGATCTTGCCGTCGCGGAAATAACGCTGGGTGTAGCTGACGCAGCCCATTTGCAAGCTTTCGCGCAGCAGCGGTTCGAAGCGCTGGCCAATGATGAATTCGGTACTGCCGCCGCCGATGTCCGCTACCAGGCGCTTGCCCGGCGTGTCGGCCAAGGTGTGGGAGACGCCCAGATAGATCAGGCGCGCTTCTTCACGGCCGGAAATGACTTCCACCGGATGCCCGAGGATTTCTTCGGCACGGCGGATGAACTCGCCACGGTTGCGCGCCTCGCGCAGGGCGTTGGTGCCCACGATCCGCACAGCTCCGAGGGGCATGCCGTTGATCAGTTGGGCGAAACGTTTCAGGCAATCAAGCCCGCGCTGCATCGATTCTTCGCTGAGCTTGCGCTCTTCATCGATACCCGCGGCCAGTTGAACCTTCTCGCCAAGTCGCTCCAGGATCCGGATTTCACCGTTCTGGGCCTTGGCCACGACCATATGGAAGCTGTTCGAGCCCAAGTCGATAGCGGCGATCAGGGAAAGATTCTTGGCTTGGGAATGCGGCATGGTTGAAGGATCTCGGTCGATAACCCAGCCATCCTGCCACGATCGACCGCCGCCGCCAACGGATGCCGCCGAGGTTCGGCCTCTGACGAGCTATTTGGTTGGGGAGACAGAACAAGCGTCTAAGTGGGAGGTGTTTGTAAGAAAACATCTATTGCTAATTAGTTCGTAGTCATTTCCTACAATGCCAGTTGATATTTCCGGCTTATTTTTGGGGAAACTTAACCGAGACTTCCGTTCGGCAATTCCGCCGTGCTGTTAGTTGTTGCGACTGCTTCAGGTTCAGGGAGGATATTGTCTGCCAAGTTGGACTGCTGGGATAAGGAATTCCCGAGCGTTGCATGAGCGGCATCCCATTGATGCTAGTTAAGGAAACAAAGAAATGAAAAAAATATCTGGGTTGGCAGCGGTCAGTCTCCTCGCTTTGGCCTGTGCCAATGTTCAAGCTGCTGATTTGCAGGTGACGGGCAGTATCGTTCCTGGCAGTTGCTCGTTGAATATTCCTACTTTGGCGGTCGATTATGGGCGAGTTACCATTGGTGATTTAAGCCCCGTTGATTACACCGCGCTGCAAAAATTGAATACGGCGTTCAACATTACCTGCGATGGGCCGACGCTTGTTGGCTTGACCGCCAGCGATAATCGGGCAGGCAGTAAAAAGCATGAAGCCATGGAGGTGATTGATCCTAGTCTTGCTGCTCCAGTCAATAGCTTTGGATTGGGTGCAAACGCTGATGGCGGAAAGATCGGTGCCTACAGCGTACATGTTCGTAACTACTCCGTAGACGGAGGCACAGACTTCAGAACAATCCTGACCGGCGGAAGCCATTGGTTTGGAGCGGGCGATTTTTTGCGTAGCCAACCCCAATACATCCTCTCGTGGTCTCCTAGCGGGCAAAATAGTCCGCATCTTTTGACTACCGTCTCTGGTGAGTTGGAAATCCAAGCCGCGATCAACAATACTACCGAACTTGTTGTACGGGATGATCTCCAGATAGATGGCAGTGCAACACTCGAGTTGAGCTACATCTGACGTCAATGCCAGTCCCGATCCCGGCACTGGCTCTTTTACTTGGCATAGTAGCTCTGTACCGCTGGTTGAAGCTGATGACGAATAAACGTCATGCATCAGCCAGCGGTCGTTTTTGAGTCTTGTTGTTCAAATTATATATGTCGCTTCATGAATTATTATTCGTGGCGGGAGAGTGTGTCTTGAACTTTTTATTGAAACGTGGATTTTCTCTGAGTGCATCACTGTGCCTCAGTTGTCTTTTCTGCGGCTTGACGTTGGCTGCCGGCATGCAGCCGGAAACCACGGTGGTCATTTTTTACGAAGAAAATGGCGAAGCCAGTATCAATCTTAAAAATACCGATGCCGGCCCGACGCTGCTTCATTCGAAAGTTGAACACATACCGGAAGACACCGAGTTGTCGGTGATCGTGACGCCGCCGATCATGCGGGTCGATGCGGGCGAAACGCAGTTGATCCGTTTGATCGGGGCATTCAAGGAGCCGCTCAAGACCCAGCGACTCAAGCGGGTCACCTTCGAAGGTATCCCGCAGAAGAAATCCGCTGGCGGTGCCACGGTGGGCATCAACATCCGGCATAACCTGCCGCTGATCATTCATCCCAAGGGTCTGCGGCGGCATCCGTCGCCCTGGGAACTGTTGAAGTGGAAAGTCGACGGGGAAAACCTCGCGGTTCAGAACGACAGTCCCTATGTGGTGCGCTTGTCCGAGCGTGTACAACTGAATCCGCTGGACACCCCGGTTTCCCTGCCCCGCACTTATATCTTGCCAGGCGAAACCCTGACAGCCCCCTTGAAGGAGGTCACGTCAGCCGTGACGTCGGTCACGATCCAACCTGCGACCCTGTACGGTTTTGCGATTGGTAACTTCGATGCGCCGGTCGTGACTCAATGATGACGGTCATGCAGGCCGTGCCATGCCTTGACGTGCGCGACGGCGGGCGTCGATTCGTTTGCGGATGGGCTGCCGGGAATCTCTGTTCGCGCAAGTTGATCTTGTGCGCAGCGATCTGGTGTGGCGCGGGTGGCTATGTGCTTGCGCAGGAACAGGGCAAGGCCGGCGAGACGCTTGCGCAATTCGATGCATCGATACTCTCGTCACGGGGGATCGACCCGGGGGTTTCGGACTACTTTCGTAACGCGCCGCGTTTTCACGAGGGCGCGCAGGTGGTGAATCTGCGGGTCAATGGCAATCAACTTGGATTGACCGAGGCACGATTTGATCGCGAGGGTGAGTTGTGTTTTACCCGGGACTTCCTGGAAAGGGCCGGTTTGCGCGTACCGGCGGCAATCACTGAGCAAGGGGAAGGGAGCGACCAGGCATGCCATGATTTCCTCGGCCAATACCCCACCACCGTTGTGAGCCTGCGCCCCAATCGCGAAGAGGTCGCGTTAGTGGTCTCGGCTGAGGCGTTGCGAGAGCCGGGGCTGGACGAGGGGAGGTTTTCCGGCGGTGGTCTGGCGGGCCTGCTCAATTACGACGTGCTGGGCCTGGAAAGCCAATCGCGTTCAGGCGGCACAAGCCGTTACTTTTCCCTGGCCACGGAAGCCGGTGTCAATCTGGGGGACTGGATCGTGCGCAGTCGCCAGCTAAACACCTCAATCAATGGACAGCAACGTAGCGAGCATCTGTACGCCTATGCGCAGCGCGACGTGTTGCCATGGCAGTCCACTTTTCAGGCTGGGCAGCTTTCCAGCAACAGTCCGGTGTTTGGTGGTGTCCAGTTCGCCGGTCTCCAGTTCTTCCCCGACGGCGTAAAGCGCGGCGGTGGCGCGAGTGGCGCTGTGGTGGAAGGGCTGGCCCTGAGCCAGTCCCGTGTGGAGGTCCGCCAGTCCGGTGCATTGATTTATACAACGCTGGTTCCGGAAGGCCCCTTCACACTGAGCAACTTGCCGCTGCTCAACGGCACCAGCGATCTTGACGTGAGCGTGATCGAAGACAATGGCGCAGAGCAGCGCTTTGTCGTGCCGGCGGCGTCTTTCCGGGGCGCGGCACCCGCTCAGTCGGGTTATTACGTTTCCCTCGGCCAGGTACGTGGGGCCGGAGAGGGCGAGGGGAAGCAGCCGTTGCTGGCGATGGGGAGCGCAAGCTGGGGCGTCGGACGGAGCTCGGCGTTCAGTACCGGCCTGGTGGGTGCGCAGACTTATCAGGCCGTGGGCCTGGGGCTCGATACTCGACCAATGGAAAATCTGACGGTGGGCGCGCGCAGCAATGTCTCGCGCGACAAGGCCAGCGGTGAGTCCGGCGCGCGCAGCAGTCTTTCGCTGGGTACTTCATTGGCCGACAACCTTGATCTGACACTCAGCGCCACCCGGCAAACGCCGGGTTACCGCGAGGTCTCGCAGATCCGCTACGTCGACAAAAATACTGACCGGGATGATTTTCTCGTGTCGCGCTTCAAAGACCAGTACACCGCCGCACTCAGTTGGTTCGAGCCGGCGCTGGGTGGTTTCTCGGTGGGTTACTCGCAATCGTCGCAATTCGATGACCAGACGTACGCGCGTTTGCATGGCTCCTGGAGCAAAGCGTTCAGACACGCCAGTGTGAGTGCGTATGTGGATTCGGCAGTGGGCACATCGAGTGCTTACGACGAGGGCGTGTCGGTACGCCTGCAGGTCAGCGTGCCGCTGGGCAAGGACCAGCGAGCTCGTTCCTCGATAAGGCACCAGGGAAGCCGCTCTACGATGGCGGCTGCCTACAGTGAGCGCGTCAATGAGTACCTCAACTATGAGGTGGGCACCGAACAGGGGCTGAACCACCCGCAATCCCTGACGCGAGGCAACGTCAACGCTACGCCGCTCTTTACCCAGGTCGGGCTGACGGCCAGCCAGGACCGCTTCAGCACCAACTACAGTGGTTACCTCAAGGGCGGTGTCGTGGCCCATGGGCAAGGTGTGACGTTCTCTCCTTACAGAGTCCAGGAAACGTTTGGTGTCGTTTCCCTGGAAGGCGTCCCTGGGGCTCGGATAAGCACGCCGCAAGGTCCCGTGTGGACAGACTCCAAGGGACGAGCCGTCATCGCCAGTTTGCCGGCCTACAGCAGCAGTCGTCTTGAAGTGGACACACGCTCACTGCCCAAGCGTGTGGATATCCAGAATGGCACCAAGGTGCTGAGCGCCGGGCGTGGCTCGTTCAATGCCGTCGATTTCTCGGTGGTCAACGTACGCAGGCTGTTACTGCATGCCCGTGACGAAGGCGGCCAGGCACTTCCACACGGTGTCTCGGTGCTGGCCGACAATGACGACTTCCTCACCAGCGTGGCCGGCGAAGGCATGATTTTCCTCGGCGATATCGCTGGGCAGCAGGCCCTGAAAGTGTCGTTGCCCGGTTCCCGGACCTGTCAGTTGCAATTCGAACTTATGGAAAACAATGATGAAGATCTCCCCTATGAGACCGCTTCGGCGGTATGCCGTGATTTTTCCTCATCCGAGACTGAGCAAATGGCCTCTGCCGAGGAGCCTGGGTTACCTGAGCTGCTTGATGCTGATGCTGACGAGCCCAGCGAAAGCTGAGCAATGCAATGTGTCGCTGAGCCAGGATCGGGTCGATTATGGCCGCCTGCACCGGGGCGAGCTGCTGGTCGAGCAGCCGGGCAAGGCTGAGCTGGCGCTTGGCATGCGAACCCTGAACCTGAACGTGGTCTGCCCCCAGCCCACCGCCATGGCTTTGCGTTTCGACAGCCCTGGCGCCGGCCCCGAAGCCTTCAGCCTGGGATTGCAAGGCAGTTTCACGCTAAGCCTCAAGCGGCCCCGGCTGGATGGGCAGGCTGTCGAACTGTTCCAGGGGCGAGCGCGCTCCCTGGAGCAGAGCAGTCGTTTGTTGCCTGGCCAGACCCTGGTTGCCCGGCAGGGAGGTGCTCCCATCCAGGGGCGGATGTTTACGGCGCAAGTGGAGATCGAGACCTACTTGCCAGTCAGTGCGACCCGGGTGCGCGACGAAACCTTGATCGACGGTCGCGGGCGCTTCGAGCTGGTCCCTGGCAACTGAACGTCAAGCCGCCGGTTCCACGGTGCCGATGAAGTTCGCCAGTTCGGCCGTCTGCGGATCGGCGAACAACACCTTGGGATCTCCCACCTCATGCACCTTGCCCTGGTGCATGAACACCAGTTTGTCGCCGACTTCCCGGGCAAAACGCATTTCATGGGTGACCATGATCAGCGTCATGCCTTCCTTGGCCAACTGCCGCACCACGCTGAGCACTTCGTTGACCAGCTCCGGGTCCAGGGCCGAGGTGATTTCGTCGCACAGCAGCACTTTCGGCGACATCGCCAGCGCCCGGGCAATCGCAACCCGTTGTTGCTGGCCGCCGGACAAGCGGTCCGGGAACGCATCGAATTTCTCCCCAAGCCCGACCCGTTCCAGCATCTGCCGCGCCAGCACGGCCGCCTTGGCCTTGGGCACTTTTTGCACAACTTGCGGCGCGAGCATGACGTTCTCGCCCACCGTCAGGTGCGGGAACAGGTTGAACTGCTGGAACACCATCCCGACTTTCTGCCGCAGGCTGCGCAGGTCGGCGCGGGCGGCATCGAGGTATTCGCCGTCGACTTCGATCACGCCATCGTTGATCGATTCCAGGCCATTGAGGGTGCGCAGCAAGGTGGATTTGCCTGAGCCGCTGCGGCCGATGATCGCCACCACCTGGCCTTCCTCGACACTCAGGTCGATGCCTTTGAGCACGTGATGATCGCCGTAGTATTTATGCAGGGCGGTAATTCTAAGCAGAGGCATGCAGTCTCCTTTCCAGGTAGCGCGCACTGAGGGACAAGGGGTAGCAGAGCAGGAAATAACCGAGGGCGACCAGGCCATAGACCATGAACGGCTCGAACGTGGCGTTGGCGAGCATGCCGCCGGTCTTGGTCAGTTCGGTAAAGCCAATGATCGAGGTCACCGCCGTGCCCTTGACCACTTGCACCGAAAAGCCCACGGTCGGCGCCACGGCGATGCGCAGGGCCTGGGGCAGGATCACGTAGCGCAACTGCTCCAGCGGGTTGAGGGCCAGGCTCGCCGAGGCTTCCCACTGGCCGTGGGAAATCGAGTCGACACAACCGCGCCAGATCTCCGCCAGGTAGGCGCTGGTAAACAGCGTCAAGGCAATTGCCGCCGCCATCCAGGGGGAAATCTCCACCCCGGCCAGGGCCACGCCGAAGAACACCAGGAACAGTTGCATCAACAGCGGTGTGCCTTGGAACAGCTCAATGTAGGTACGGGCGATGTTGCGGGGCAGGGCGCTCTTGGAGATGCGCAGCACCATGATCAGCAAACCGATCACGCCGCCACCGATAAACGCCACCAGCGACAGCGCCAGGGTCCATTGCAGGCCGGTGAGCAGGTTGCGCACCACGTCCCAGAAAGTGAAATCGCTCATCGGCCGCTCCCGTTGCCGCTCTTGTACAGGCAGCGGCGGCCCACCCAGTTGAGGAACTGGCGGATCAACAGCGCCATGCACAAGTAGATGAGTGTGGTCAGCGCATAGGTTTCGAACGCGCGGAAGTTACGTGACTGGATGAAGTTGGCGGCAAAGCTCAACTCTTCGGTGGCGATCTGCGAGCAGACCGCCGAGCCGAGCATCACGATGATGATCTGGCTGCTCAGGGCCGGCCAGACCTTGCCCAGCGCCGGCAGCAGCACCACATGGCGGAAGGCCTCGAAACGGCTCATCGCCAGGGCCGCGGCGGCTTCCAGTTGCCCCCGCGGAATTGCCTGGATACCGGCGCGAATGATCTCGGTGGAGTAGGCGCCGAGATTGATCACCATCGCCAGCACCGCCGCCTGCCATTCGGAAATCTGCAGGCCCAGGGACGGCAAACCGAAGAAGATGAAAAACAGCTGCACCAGGAACGGCGTGTTGCGGATCAACTCCACGTACACGCCGAAGATCGCCGCGAACGGGCGAATGTTCCACGCCCGCACCACGGCCCCGACGATGCCCAGGCTGACCCCGAGCAACGTGCCGATGGCCGTCAGTTCCAGGGTGAACAGCGCACCGCGCAACAGCAGCTCGGTGTTTTGCACCACCGGTAGAAAATCGAACTGATAAGCCATGCTCAGCCTCTCAAGCGACGGTCAGAGATCGGCCGGCAGCGGCTGCTTGAGCCAGGTCTGGGAGTTTTTCTCCAGGCTGCCATCGGTCTTGGCGGTGGCGAGGATCTGGTTGACCTTGTCCAACAGCGCCGGCTCGTTCTTGTTCACGCCCACGTAAACCGGCGAGTCCTTGAGTTTTACCTTCAGCGCCGGAACACGCTTGGGGTTGCGTTCGCTGATGGCGACCATTACCACGTTGCCGCTGGCGATCAGGTCCACCTGGCCGGCCAGGTAGGCGGCGATGGTCGAGTTGTTGTCTTCGAAGCGCTTGATGGTGGTGCCTTCTGGGGCGACCTTGGTCAGCTCGATGTCTTCGATGGCGCCACGGGTGACGCTGATGGTCTTGCCCTTGAGGTCGTCCAGGTTGTTGATGGCGGCGTCAGGCGGGCCGAACACGGCCAGGTAGAACGGCGCGTAGGCGCTGGAGAAGTCGATGACCTTTTCCCGCTCCGGGTTCTTGCCCAGGCTGGAAATCACCAGGTCGACCTTGCCGGTGGTCAGGAAGGGGATGCGGTTGGTGCTGTTGACCGGCGTCAGCTCAAGCTTGACCTTGAGCTGGTCGGCCAGCAGTTTTGCGGTGTCGATGTCCAGGCCGCGGGGTTTCATGTCCGGGCCTACCGAACCGAATGGCGGGAAGTCCTGGGGCACGGCGACCTTGAGGGTGCCACGCTTGACCACGTCTTCCAGGCCATCGGCGTGGGCGGGTAGCTGACAGAGCATCAGGCTGGCAAACAGGGCTGTGAGCAGGGCGCTGCAACGCTGAATCATGGCGAATCTCCGCAGTCGGTGATGTGAATTCTGCGTTCGGACAGAGCACAGGCCATGCCAAGGCGGCTTTTAATCGGCCCAAGCCGCGGTTTTGCTGGTGGCGAGCGGTCTTACTGGTCTGAACAGTCGCGGCGTTTTTCGCACCGTTATCGGGCGTCGGTATTTGTCGCCGAACCCTGCTGGGGCACGACTTGCCGGGCGCGATGAATAGCTTTACAACTAGCCGCTCACTGGCCCGGTTCGTCTTAAAAAATCATGAATTCCATCGCTCGCGCCGTTCCTGAAGTGGCCCTGCAAGCCATCCGCAAACTGATCGTCGATGAAGGCTTCGGCCCGGGCGATGCGCTGCCGTCGCAACGGGACCTGGCGCTGCAATTGGGGGTGAGTCGGGCGTCGCTGCGCGAAGCGCTGTCATCCCTGAGTGCCTTGGGCATGATCAGCGTGCAGCCGGGCAAGGGGGTGTTCGTGCAGGCTCCGGTAGAGGCTCCACGCAGCGAATCGGCGCCGGGCTGGCCGTTCGCGGCCCAGGCCTCGCCAGTGGATATTTTCCAGTTGCGCTACGCCCTGGAGGGCTTCGCGGCGGGGTTGGCGGCGGTGACGCTCAGCGCCGATGAGCTGGACATGCTGCAAGACAATGTCGAAGCCATGCGCCGGGAGTTGAAGATCGGGGATTTCGACGCCGCCGCGCGGCTGGATTTCGAATTCCATCGACGAATCCTGCTGGCCAGCGGTAACCAGGCGATGCTGAGCATCCTCACCGCCAGCGCCGACATCTTCCTGGAAAGCCAGAAACTACCGTTCATCAGGGCGGAGCGGGCGATGGAAACCTGGCAGGAGCATCGCAAGATTCTTCGCGCCCTGGCCCGTCGGGCTTCAGGCGCTGCGCAAAAAGCCATGCAGGAACATGTACGTAACGCTGCGCTGCGCACCGGGATTTCCTTTGTCGCCCCCGCAGCTTCGTGACGTCGGCCATACTCAAAGCCATCGACCGCCATAGCGAGACTCAATCAACTGCGGCTTCCTGAACCCGGGAAGGGCCGCTATGATGGGCCACGTTTTTTTGCTGACAACCCCGGAGATTTCCATGAGCAGCGATCTGATCAAACACGTTAGCGACGCTAGCTTCGAGGCTGACGTACTCAAGGCCGAAGGCGCGGTACTGGTCGACTATTGGGCTGAGTGGTGCGGTCCCTGCAAAATGATTGCCCCGGTCCTGGACGAGATTGCCGAGACCTACAAGGGCAAGCTGACCGTTGCCAAGCTGAACATCGACGAAAACCAGGAGACTCCGGCCAAGCACGGCGTACGTGGTATCCCGACCCTGATGCTGTTCAAGAACGGCAACGTCGAAGCCACCAAGGTGGGTGCGCTGTCGAAGTCGCAACTGGCTGCTTTCCTCGACGCTAACATCTAAGCGCCGAATGCCACTGGAAAAGCCCCGCAAATCGCGGGGCTTTTTCGTTATTCGGGGCTAGACGCTTGCAAACCCAAGTGGTACATTCGGCCCCGCACTGGTTTCTCCAGTGCCCCCTGCAAGCCGTCGCCGACGCTCTCCTTTCGAATAAGTACGCGATCCTGTCGCCTTCTCTGCGGCGCGGCCTCATTAAGCCAAAAGCTTAATTTCCCCCCTCCATAAATGATTACGTCATTCCTATATGAATCTGACTGAACTCAAGCAAAAGCCGATTACCGAACTGCTCGAATTGGCCGAACAGATGGGCATAGAAAATATGGCCCGTTCGCGCAAGCAGGACGTGATTTTCTCCCTGCTCAAGAAGCACGCGAAAAGCGGCGAGGAAATCTCCGGTGATGGCGTGCTGGAGATTCTCCAGGACGGCTTCGGCTTCCTTCGCTCCGCAGACGCTTCCTATCTCGCCGGCCCAGACGATATCTACGTCTCGCCGAGCCAGATCCGTCGCTTCAACTTGCGCACCGGTGACACCATCGTTGGCAAGATCCGCCCTCCGAAGGAAGGCGAGCGTTACTTCGCGCTGCTCAAGGTCGACACGATCAACTTCGATCGTCCGGAAAACGCGAAGAACAAGATTCTCTTCGAGAACCTGACGCCGCTGTTCCCGACCGTGCGCATGAAGATGGAAGCCGGCAACGGTTCCACCGAAGACCTCACCGGTCGTGTCATCGACCTGTGCGCACCCATCGGCAAAGGCCAGCGTGGCCTGATCGTAGCACCGCCGAAAGCGGGCAAGACGATCATGCTGCAGAACATCGCGGCCAACATCGCCCGTAACAACCCTGAAGTTCACCTGATCGTGTTGCTGATCGACGAGCGTCCGGAAGAAGTGACCGAGATGCAGCGCACCGTGCGCGGCGAAGTGGTCGCCTCGACGTTCGACGAGCCGCCGACCCGCCACGTGCAGGTTGCCGAAATGGTGATCGAGAAGGCCAAGCGCCTGGTCGAGCACAAGAAGGACGTGGTGATCCTGCTGGACTCCATCACCCGTCTGGCCCGTGCCTACAACACCGTGATCCCGAGCTCCGGCAAGGTGCTGACCGGTGGTGTCGATGCCCACGCGCTGGAAAAACCGAAGCGTTTCTTCGGCGCCGCACGGAACATCGAGGAAGGCGGTTCGCTGACCATCATCGCCACCGCGCTGGTTGAAACCGGTTCGAAGATGGACGAAGTGATCTACGAGGAATTCAAGGGCACCGGCAACATGGAGCTGCCTCTGGATCGTCGTATCGCCGAGAAGCGTGTCTTCCCGGCCATCAACATCAACCGCTCCGGCACACGCCGCGAAGAGTTGCTGACCGCCGACGACGAGTTGCAGCGCATGTGGATCCTGCGCAAGTTGCTGCATCCGATGGATGAAGTCGCTGCCATCGAGTTCCTGGTCGACAAGCTGAAGGCGACCAAGACCAACGATGAGTTCTTCCTGTCGATGAAACGCAAGTAAATCGCCAAGACAGGCCAGCAAGAGCCGGGGAAACCCGGCTTTTTGCTATCTGTGCATTCACTATTCTGGACGGGCGGCGTTAAACTCGGGCCCCCGAACGCCACGGCCACCATGAGGCTTTTGCATGCAGTATCGCGACTTGCGCGACTTTATCAGCGGGCTGGAACAGCGCGGCGAACTCAAGCGCATCCAGGTGCCGGTGTCCCCCGTCCTGGAAATGACCGAGGTCTGCGACCGCACCCTGCGCGCAAAAGGCCCGGCGCTGTTGTTCGAAAACCCGACGGGTTATGACATTCCGGTGCTGGGCAACCTGTTCGGCACGCCGGAGCGCGTGGCCCTGGGCATGGGCGCCGAAGCCGTCAGCGAACTGCGCGAAATCGGCAAGCTGCTGGCGTTCCTCAAGGAACCCGAGCCGCCGAAAGGCCTGAAGGATGCTTGGTCCAAGCTGCCGATTTTCCGCAAGATCATTGCCATGGCGCCGAAAGTCGTCAAGGACGCGATCTGCCAGGAAGTAGTGATCGAAGGCGACGATGTCGACCTGGCCATGCTCCCGGTACAGACCTGCTGGCCGGGCGATGTGGGGCCGCTGATCACCTGGGGGCTGACCGTCACCAAGGGCCCGAACAAGGACCGCCAGAACCTGGGTATCTACCGTCAGCAGGTGATTGGCCGCAACAAAGTCATCATGCGCTGGCTGAGCCATCGCGGCGGTGCCCTGGACTACCGTGAGTGGTGTGAAAAACACCCCGGCCAGCCATTCCCGGTGTCGGTGGCCCTGGGCGCGGACCCGGCGACCATCCTCGGTGCCGTCACGCCTGTGCCGGACAGCCTCTCCGAATATGCGTTCGCCGGCCTGTTGCGGGGCAACCGCACCGAGCTGGTGAAATGCCGCGGCAACGACCTGCAAGTGCCGGCCACCGCCGAGATCATCCTTGAAGGGGTGATCCATCCTGGCGAAATGGCCGATGAAGGCCCGTATGGCGACCACACCGGCTACTACAACGAAGTCGACAGCTTCCCGGTGTTCACCGTCGAGCGTATCACCCATCGGATCAAGCCGATTTACCACAGCACCTATACCGGCCGTCCGCCCGATGAGCCGGCCATTCTCGGCGTGGCGCTGAACGAAGTGTTCGTGCCTATCCTGCAAAAGCAGTTCCCGGAAATCACCGATTTCTATTTGCCGCCGGAAGGCTGTTCGTATCGCATGGCCGTGGTGACCATGAAGAAGTCGTATCCGGGGCATGCCAAGCGGGTGATGCTCGGTGTCTGGTCGTTTTTGCGACAGTTCATGTACACCAAGTTCGTTATCGTCACCGACGACGATATCAACGCACGGGACTGGAACGATGTGATCTGGGCCATCACCACGCGCATGGACCCCAAGCGTGACACGGTGATGATCGAGAATACACCGATCGATTACCTCGACTTCGCCTCGCCGGTGTCTGGCCTGGGGTCGAAGATGGGGCTCGATGCCACGCATAAATGGCCCGGTGAAACCACCCGTGAGTGGGGCCGGGTTATCGTCAAGGATGAAGCCGTTACCCAACGGATCGATGCCATCTGGAATCAGTTAGGAATAGATTGATGCGTGTAACCTTGCAGCCTTCCGGGGCGGTGCTGGAGATCCGGCCCGCCGAGCGGATTCTCGATGGCGCGCGGCGCCTGGGCTATGAATGCCCGCAAAGCTGCCGCAACGGCAACTGCCACGTCTGTGGCGCGTTGTTGGTGGAAGGCCGCGTGGAGCAGGCGGGCGAGGTGCGCGATCACGGTGAGATCTTCACCTGCATCGCCGAGCCGCTGGAGGACTGCGTGGTGTTATGGGATGGCGTGCTGTCACCGGGTGAGCTGCCGGTACGTAACCTGGCGTGCCAGGTGGTCGAGTGCGCTGACGTGGGGGGCGATGTCTGGCGAGTGCGCCTGCGTGCGCCGGCCGGCAAGCCGCCACGCTATCACGCCGGGCAGTACCTGATGATCGAACGGGAAAACGGCGAAAAATCGGCCTTCTCCCTGGCCTCGGCACCGCATTCCGGGCGCGAGCTGCAATTGCACGTATTGGTGCGCGAAAGCAGTGCACAGGCGCTGCTGGAGCAACTACGGCGCAACCCCAACGTGCGTATCGAGATGCCTTTTGGCGACACGCATTTGTCCGAACTGCCCGATGGCCCGTTGGTACTGATCGCCGCCGGAACCGGCATGGCGCAGATGCACAGCCTGATCGAGCATTGCCGGGCGGCGGGGTTCAAGCATCCGGTGCATCTGTATTGGGGCGTGCGGCGGCCGGAAGATTTCTATGAAATCGAGCATTGGGAAGAATGGAAAAAGCTGCCGAACCTGTTCCTGCACAAAGTCGTCAGCGACTTGTGCAGCTGGGAAGGGCGCTGCGGCATGCTCCACGAAGCCGTGTGCGAGGACATCAGCGATCTTTCCGGCGTGCACGTCTACGCCAGCGGCTCGCCGGCCATGATCTACGCCACGCTCGATGCGCTGGTGGAAGCCGGAATGGACGCCCATCAAATGCGCGCCGACGTGTTTGCGTATGCGCCGCGGGCTTGATAGCGATTGAGCCTAAGTTGATTCATGCGATGTTGTGATCTGGATCGTGCGCTGTTGTGGCGAGGGAGCAAGCTCCCTCGCCACAACAGCGCGCATGTCCGCCCGTCGATATAACCTCATATATTTCGTTTCGATATTTAGTCTTTAGGCTAGATACCGATAACGTATATAGAGCGTGGATGGCATTTAACTTGCCTGGATCCCCGTGAACGTCAACCCCATGACGGCCCCCATTCACTTTCCGAACCGCGAGGAGCCAACCGCTACCGGCCATGACCGCTATCGAATCCGCCGTTGCCTGTGCCTTGTACCCACCACGACTCGAGCTGGGGCCGCAGTTGACCCGTGAGCAATTGCTCGCCTCGATGCAATTGACCATGAGCCTTCACCAGGGCGGTCCGGTCTGGCTGTTTGCGTACGGTTCATTGATCTGGCGGCCGGAGTGCACGGCGGTGGAGCGGATGCGCGGCCGGGTCCATGGTTATCATCGCGGTTTGTATCTGTGGTCCCACGAACACCGCGGTACGCCGGAGTTGCCGGGGCTGGTGTTCGGGCTGGATCGCGGCGGTTCGTGCAGCGGTTTCGCCTACCGGTTGCCAGAGGAGAATCTCGAGGACTCGCTGTTTGCCCTGTGGCAGCGCGAGATGCCGGTCCCGTCCTATCGCCCGCACTGGCTCAGTTGCCGTCTCGAGGATGGCAGTCGGGTGCAAGCCTTGGGGTTTGTCCTGGAGCGACACCTGCCCAGCTATGCCGGCAACCTGCCGGACCATGTGCTGAGCCAGGTGTTCGAAAGCGCCTGTGGGCGTTACGGCACCACTCGCGATTACGTCGAGCAGACCATCCACGCCCTGCGCAGCCACGCCATGCCAGACCGGAATCTGGAGGCGCGGCTCAAGCGCTGCAAATCAGCGCTGGATCAGGCGATCGCTTCGCGGCTCTGACTGGCGATTTGCTTGTGCCACAGGGTTGGCGCGAGGAAGGCCATCGCCAGCAGGCAGGCACCGATCAACAGCACAAAACCACCGTCCCAGCCAAAATGGTCCACGGTGTAGCCCATGGCGGCACTGGCCGCGACCGAGCCACCCAGGTAACCGAACAAACCGGTGAAGCCTGCGGCGGTACCAGCGGCCTTCTTCGGCGCCAGTTCCAGTGCCTGCAAACCGATCAGCATCACCGGGCCGTAGATCAGGAAACCGATGGAAACCAGGGCGATCATGTCGACGGCGGGGTTGCCGGCCGGGTTCAGCCAGTACACAAGTGTCGCCACGGTCACCAGGGCCATGAACACCATGCCGGTCAGGCCACGGTTGCCGCGGAAGATCTTGTCCGACATCCAGCCACACAGCAGCGTGCCGGGAATGCCCGCCCACTCGTAGAAGAAATAGGCCCAGGAACTCTTGTCCACCGTGAAGCCCTTGGCTTCCTTGAGATAGGTCGGCGCCCAGTCCAGCACGCCGTAGCGCAGCAGGTAGACAAACACGTTGGCCATGGCGATGTACCAGAGCATTTTGTTGCGCAGCACGTATTTGACGAAGATTTCCTTGGCGCTGAATTCGTTCTCGTGACTGTCGTCGTAGCCTTCCGGGTAGTCGTTCTTGTATTTCTCGATCGGCGGCAGGCCCACCGACTGTGGGGTATCGCGCATGGTCACGAAGGCAAACACCGCAACGACGAGTGCTACAGCAGCGGGCACATAGAATGCCGCGTGCCAATCATTGAACCAGCCCATCCCCAATAGGAACAACGGGCCGATCAGGCCGCCGCCGACGTTGTGCGCCACGTTCCACACCGACACCACGCCGCCGCGTTCTTTCTGCGACCACCAATGCACCATGGTCCGTCCGCTGGGCGGCCAGCCCATGCCCTGGGCCCAGCCATTGATGAACAGCAGGATGAACATCATGGTCACGCTGGAGGTTGCCCAGGGCGCGAAACCGAACACAAACATCACCCCCGCCGAGACCAGCAAGCCAAAGGGCAGGAAATAGCGCGGGTTGGAACGGTCGGACACCAGGCCCATCAGGAACTTCGACAGCCCATAGGCGATGGCGATGGCCGACATGGCCAGGCCCAACTGACCACGGGTGTAACCCTCGTCGATCAGGTATGGCATGGCCAGGGAGAAGTTCTTGCGCAGCAGGTAATAGCCGGCGTAGCCAATGAAGATCCCGGCGAAGATCTGCCAGCGAAGGCGTCGGTAGGTGCTGTCTATTTTTTCTTCAGGCAGGACTGCCTGGTGTGCGGCAGGTCGAAAGAAAGCAAACATTCAAGAGCTCCAAATTTCTTGTTTTGACTGCGGATGCGAATGTTACAGTTTCGTTACCGAAAATAGCATCGGTTCGCATGAGCCAAACAGCGGAAATATTGGATATCGCATGTTCTTTTATGAACATGTCGCTCAGATATAAATGAAGGACGGTATGGGAATGGCGGAGCCGGGTCGTAGGGTTTCGACCCGGTATAGGTAACACCGCTTAGGCAAGCAGTCAGCGCACCTGCACAACCACCTTCCCCACCGCCTTGCGCTGCCCCAGGTCATTGATCGCCTGGGCAGCATTGCTCAGCGGGTACACCTGCGACACCAGCGGCTTGAGCTTGCCCTCGGCGAACCAGCCGAACAATTGCTGGAAGTTGGCGGCGTTGTCCTGGGGCTGGCGCTGGGCGAAGGAGCCCCAGAACACGCCCACCATGGCGGCGCCCTTGAGCAGGGCCAGGTTCACCGGCAGTTCGGGGATGCGTCCGCTGGCGAAGCCGACCACCAGCAACCGGCCGTTCCAGGCGATGGCGCGGACGGCCTGGTCGAACAGGTCGCCCCCCACCGGGTCGTAGATCACATCGGCACCCTGGCCGTCGGTGAGGCGCTTGATTTCATCCTTCAGGCTGGTTTCGGTGTAGTTGATCAATTCGTCGGCGCCAGCGGCCTTGGCCACGGCGAGTTTCTCTGCGCTGCTGGCAGCGGCGATCACCCGGGCGCCCATGGCCTTGCCGATTTCCACTGCCGCCAGGCCGACACCACCGGATGCGCCGAGCACCAGCAGGGTTTCGCCGGGTTGCAGGTTGGCCCGTTGCTTGAGGGCGTGCATCGAGGTGCCGTACGTCATGCTGAAGGCGGCGGCGGTGTTGAAGTCCATGGACGCGGGGATCGGCAACACGTTATAGCCAGGTACCGCCACCTGTTCGGCAAAGCTACCCCAGCCGGTCAACGCCATCACCCGATCGCCGACCTTCAAGTGGCTGACTTTCTCGCCCACCGCGCTGACCACGCCCGCGGCTTCGCCGCCGGGGGAGAACGGGAAGGGTGGCTTGAATTGGTATTTGCCCTCGATGATCAGCGTGTCAGGGAAGTTCACCCCGGCGGCATGCACGTCCAGCAGCACTTCGTTCTTCTTGGCGACGGGGCTGGCGACGTCTTCCAGCACCAGCGAATCGGCGGGGCCGAATTCTTTGCACAGCACGGCTTTCATCAGGGCTATTCCTTTGGGAGTGATGGCCGATAAGTGTAGGTGTGAGAAACAACGGGTCAACGAGCATGCCCTGCCCTGATAGCCGGCTATAAGCTTGTGCTTGAACGGCGGGGCGGTATGCTGGGCCGCAAACCGGATGAGGAATCAATTGTGAAAGCGTGGATCATGTTGATGCTGGCCCTGTCGTTGCCTGTGGCAGCGATGGCCGAAGAGGGCAAGGAAGCGAAGGAAGGCGAGGCGCCGAAGGTCAGTTACATCACCCTCAGCCCACCCTTTGTCGGCAACTATGGGCTCGACGGTACGGCGAAACTGAGGGTCTACAAGGCCGACGTGGCCCTGCGCGTGACCGGTGACGCCGCCGCTGCGGCGGTCAAGGCCAACGAGCCGCTGATTCGCAACCAGTTGGTGGCGCTGTTCGCCCAGCAGACCACCGAGGCCATGAATAACCTGGAAGCCAAGGAAAAGCTGCGCCAGGAAGCGTTGAAGCAGACCCAGCAGGTGATGAACGACGAAACCGGCAAGCCGATGGTCGATGACCTGTTGTTCAACAACCTGATCATTCAATAAACCGGCTCGATCGCAGCCTTGGGCAGCGTCCGGATCTCCTGGCGCTGCCCAAGGCTGCTTTTTTTCGTCAAGACGCCAGGCTTTTCCGAAACCGGGCCAGGGCGATTGCAAAGAACAATAGCCCGATGGCCGCCAGCGCCAGCAGGTCCGGCCAGATCACGCCAGGGCCGGCATCGCGGAACAGGATCGCCGCGCTGAGGCTGACGAAATGCGTCGAGGGCGAGCCCTGCATCACCCATTGCAACCATTGCGGCATGCTGTCCAGCGGTGTGCTGCCGCCCGACAACAGCAGCATCGGGATGATGACCGGGATCGCCAGCAAACCGAATTGCGGCGTCGAACGGGCGAGGGTGGCGAGGAAGATGCCCAGTGACGTGCTGGCGAACAGGTAGAGTGCGGTCACCAGCAGGAAGAGCACCATGGAGCCGGCGAGAGGAACCCCCAGGGCGAACTTGACGATGATTTCCAGCGATGCCCAGGTGCACAGCACCACCACCAGCAGGTTGCTCCAGATTTTCGCCAGCATGATTTCCAATGCCGTCAGCGGCAGCACCAGCAAGTGGTCGAGGGTGCCGTGCTCGCGCTCGCGCAGCAGCGCGGTGCCCGTCAGGATGATCGCCAGGATCGTGATGTTGTTGACGATCTGGATCACCGCCAGGAACCAGCCACCTTCCAGGTTGGTATTGAACAGCGAGCGCGTGGTCAGCCTCACGGGTGTTGCTTCGCTCGTTTGTGCCTGGCCGGCGTAGGTCGTCAGTTCCTGTTGGAAAATCCGTCCGATGTAGCCGGCGCCCATGAACGCCTGGCTCATGGCCGTGGCATCGACGTTGAGTTGCAGCGTCGGTTCGCGTCCTGCGAGCAGGTCGGCCTGGAAGTTGGCGGGCACGTTAATGACAAAGGTGTAGCGGCCACTGTCCATGACCTTGTCCAGTTCGGCATAGGGCAAGGCCACCGGGTTCTGGAACTCCGGCGGTTGCAGGACCTGGGCCAATTGGCGCGAGAGATGGCTCTGGTCTTCGTCCACTATTGCGACACTGGCGTTGTGGACGCCGATTACCGAACCGGCGGCCGGCATGTAGATCGCCACCGTGAAGGCGTAGCCCAAAAACAGTAGCAGAACGGAGTCGTACCTCAGGCTGGTCAGTTCCTTGAGCCCCAGACGCCAGATATGTGAAAACGTGTGCATCAGGCCTCCTGCTTTTTCAGCATGATCAGGCTGAGCCCGGTGAAGGCCAGGAAAAATCCGCCCAGCGCCAGGCATTGCGGCCATAGCTGGCGTAGATCCAGGGCCTTGGTGAAGGTGCCGACGGCGATATCGAGGAAGTAACCGGCGGGAAACAACTGACCCATCACCGAAGCGGCGCCGTCCAGGGACGAACGCGGCACGATCAGCCCCGAGAACTGGATGGTCGGCAGGCTGGTGATGATCATGGTGCCGAGGATCGCCGCGATCTGGGTGCGGGTGAACGCGGAGATCAGCATTCCCATGCTGGTGGTCGCCAGTACATAAAGCAGGCCGCCCACCGCCAGCGTCAGGCCGCTGCCCTTGAACGGCACACCGAACAGCCAGCGGTTCATCGCTGTCAGCAGGGCCAGGTTGATCAGGCTGACCGCCAGGTAGGGCACTTGTTTGCCCAGCAGAAATTCCAGGCGGGTCAGCGGCGTGGCGTAGAAATTGGTGATCGAGCCCAGTTCCTTCTCCCGCACGATGCCCAGCGCCGTCAACATGGCCGGGATGAACGCCAGGATCAGCGCCATGACCCCGGGGCCAATGGCGTTGACGCTGACCACGTCCTGGTTATAGCGAAAACGCGTCTCCAGCGTCGCGCCCGGTTGCCGGGTCGGCGCGCGACTGCTGAATTCAGCCAGTTGCTCAAGGTTGGCCTGGTGCACGGCCTGGACGTAGTTGCGACTGGTCTCGGCTCGAAACGGTATGCCGCCGTCCAGCCAGGCGCCCACCGTCGGCTGGCGGCCGGCGTAAAGGTCACGACCGAAGCCGGGGGGGATTTCCAGGGCCAGCTTGATCTCCGAGCGCTGCAAGCGTCGGTGCAGCTCCTTTGCGTCGCGGATGATCGGCTGCTCTTCGAAGTAGCGTGAGCTGCGGAACGCTTCCAGGTAGGCACGGCTTTGCGGGCTCTGATCCTGGTCATACACGGCGAAGGCCAGTTTCTCCACATCGAGGGAAATACCGAAGCCGAAGACCACCATCATGAACAAGGCGCCCAGCAAGGCGAACGCCATCCGCACTTTGTCGCGCAGCAGCTCCTTGCCCTCACGGCTGGCGACGGCCCACAGGCGACCGAGGCTCAGGCCGCGCCGGTCCCGGGGGGCGTCGGCACTGTCGAGGGTCACGGGGGCGGCGTCTTGCTGCGTCTCGCCCTGGGCTTTTTCCAGGCAGGTGACGAACGCGGCTTCCAGCGTCTGGCCGTTGAACTGCGCCTGCAAGGCTGCCGGCGTGTCACAAGCCAGGACCTTGCCGGCGTGCATCAGCGAAATGCGATCGCAGCGCTGGGCCTCGTTCATGAAATGCGTGGAAAGGAAAATCGTCACGCCCTGTTCGCGAGACAACTCGATCAGCAGCCGCCAGAAATCATCCCGCGCAGCCGGGTCGACACCCGAGGTCGGTTCATCGAGGATCAGCACTTCCGGACGATGCAACACCGCCACCGCCAGGGACAAACGCTGGCGCAGGCCCAGTGGCAGCGCGCCGGAAGGCTGATCCGCCAACGCCTGGAGACTGAAGCGCTGGATCAGTTCGTCGATGCGCTGGCGACTGTCCGTCGTGGGCAGGTCGAAGAGCTTGGCGTGAAGTTCCAGGTTCTGGCGCACGCTCAGTTCGCCGTACAGCGAGAAACTCTGGGACATGAAACCCACCCGCTTGCGGGTGGCGAGGTCCTTGGCGTTGACCGGGTTGCCCAGCAGCCGGGCACTGCCTTCGCTGGCGGGGATCAGCCCGGTCAGCACCTTCATGGTGGTGGTCTTGCCGCAGCCGTTGGAACCCAGGAAGCCAAAGATCTCACCGCGACCAATCGCGAAACTGACGTTGTCGACGGCGGTGAAATCGCCGAAGCGCAAGGTGAGGTCGTGGGCTTCGATGGCGATGTCGGCAGTGCCGGCGTTCCTGGGGGGAATCGCCAGCGGTTCGCTGTCGTGGCCACTGTCGCCCTGGAAATGGGTGAAGGCCGAGTCGAGCTTGCCGTCCGGGGTGACCTTGGCCAGCTCCACACTCAAACCCTTGGCGATCAGGCGACCGTTGTCGAGCATCAGGCAATGCTCGAATTGTTCGGCCTCCTCCATGTACGCGGTGGCGACCAGCAGGGTCAGTTGCGGGCGTTGTCGTCGCACGTCTTCTATCAGTTCCCAGAAGCGTCGCCGGGACAGCGGGTCCACGCCGGTGGTGGGTTCGTCGAGAATCAGCAGGTCCGGCTCGTGGATCAGCGCGCAACACAGGCCGAGCTTCTGTTTCATGCCGCCGGACAGTTTGCCCGCCGGGCGATCGGCAAAACGCTGCAGGTCTGTGGCCAGCAGCAAAGTGCCCATGCGTTGTTCGCAGTCTGTCCGCGATAACCCGAACAGCGTGCCGAAGAAGCGAATGTTCTCGCGTATCGACAGGTCCGGGTAAAGGTTGCCCCCCAGCCCCTGGGGCATGAAGGCAATGCGTCGGTAGAGGGTGTTGCGATGGCGTCGGTCGTCGATCGAGGCGCCGAGCACGTCCAGTTGGCCGTGCTGGAGTTTCTTCACCCCGGCAATCAGCCCCAACAGGCTCGACTTGCCGGCGCCGTCCGGGCCGATCAGGCCGCAGCGAGTGCCGACGGGCAGGCTGAAGGCGATATCGCTCAACGCCACCTGCTGGCCGTAGCGATGCTCGATGCCCGAAGCGTGCAATGCCTCGCCGAGGGCGGTGCTCATTGCAGGTTGGCCGGCCAATCGATGGGGGCGGTGCGCACATAGCCGGCGCCGGGCATGCCGGGTTTGGCCTGGGGCACTTCGCCGGGTCGGGTCAGGTGTACCTTGACGCGGAACACCAGTTTCTGGCGCTCATCACGGGTCTCGACTTCTTTCGGGGTGAACTGGGATTTGGCCGCGACGAAGCTGACCTTGGCCGGCAGCGCTCGCTCGGGCAGGGCATCGAGCAGCAGTCGCGCTTCATCGCCCACCGCCAGTTTCCCGGCCACCGAGGCCGGCAGGTAGAGATTCATGTATTGGTCGTTCGGATCGATCATCAGCAGCACTCGGCCGCCGGCGCCCAGTACTTCACCCGGCTCGGCCAGGCGCAACTGGATCACGCCGTCGAGTGGCGCCCGCAACGTGCTGTCATCTATTTCACTGGTGAGCTGGGCCACTTGGGCCAGGGTCGCGCCGATGGCCGCATTCGCTGCCGATACCTGGGCCCGGGCGGCGTTGACCGCAGCGTTGGCGGTGTCGACACGGGCTTGTTGCTGGTCGATGACCTGGCCGCTGGCGTAACCGCGCTTGAACAGTTCCTGGGTCCGCTTGAGTTCCTGATGGGCGAGCAATTGTTCGCTCTGGCGCAACTGCACGTTGGCTTCGGTGGCCGCGAGGTTCTGTCGGGCACGCACGACTTCGGCCTCGGCCTGGTTGCGCTGGGCCTCCAGGGTGCGGGTGTCCATGCGCGCCAGCACTTGGCCCTTGATGACGTTGTCGCCTTCGTCGACATGAACTTCGGCCAGGCGCCCGGGCGTCTTGCTGGCGATCTGGACCTCGGTGGCCTCAAGGCGGCCGTTGCCCATGCTCAAGCCTTCCGGCAGGCGATCGTGGCGTGATTTCCAATAGCCGAAACCGCCGGCAGCCAACAACACAGCCATCAAGGCAAAGGCAAAAAAACGCGAGGTACGATGGTTCGTCGACATGTCCGGCATCCTGCGGCTATAGCATCGAAGTCTGCGGGATCAATGACCGATCCAGCTTGATATCCATCAACTCATCGGCGATCAGCGCAGGGCAATCACCGCGGCCCATTGTTCGGCCGTGACAGGCATCACTGACAGTCGCGAGCCTTTCTGCACCAGTGGCATTTCAGCCAGGGCGGTTTGTTGCTTGAGGTAGTCGAGCTTCAGCACGTGAGGAAACGTTTCGACGTGGGCCACGTCGATCGCGGTCCAGGGGTTTTTGTCCGGGCCGGCCTTGGGGTCGAAGTAATGGCTATCGGGTTCCAGCGCTGTCGGGTCGGGGTAGGCTGCGCGGACGATCCGGCCGATCCCGGCAATGCCTGGCTCGGGGCAACTGGAGTGGTAGAAAAAGAACGTGTCGCCCTCCGCCATGGCCCGCAGGAAATTGCGCGCCTGGTAGTTTCGAACCCCGTCCCAGCGCGCCTGGCCGAGCCTTTCCAAGCCCTGGATGGATAATTCGTCGGGCTCGGACTTCATCAGCCAATAGGCCATGATTGCTACTCCTGGACGGTGTTGAAGAAAATAGTTCAGCGATTTTATGACAAACCGACAGTCGGTTGACGCCAGAGTTTGCGTGTCGGGGCCGGTTGCCGCAAAATGCCGGCCTTCCAAGCTTGACGCTGCTGCACGGCCAATAAGAAAACCGCTGCTGTCATCGTGTGTGATGTGCCTTGAGGGGGGCAATCGATGAAACGCAAACCGGATTTGTTGTGGATCTTGGTCATTCTGTTCGGTCTGGGTGTCGTGACCACGGGTTACGCCCAAAGCCTGTGGGCCAACAAGACCGACGCGCCGGTGGAAATCACCCAACCCGCGTCATCGCTCAAGCGCTGAACCCGCTTTCCTGGCGCCGCTGACTACCGCGGCGTCTATCCTGCGATATACCAATGCCTGTCGCTGACCGTTCCCTGCAGCGGCACGTCCCAGCTTGCCTGCGCCAATCGTTCGACTTTCTGGCATTCATGGGCCAACCCCAATAGCGTCGGCTTGCGCCACTGCTTGCGTCGCGCCAGATACGCCAGGCTGCGGTCATAAAAGCCGCCGCCCATGCCCAGCCGACCCCCCGCATCATCAAACCCCACCAGTGGCAACAACACCAGGTCCAGCGTCCAGACCTTGCGTTGCCGGGCGATGTTCTTGCGCGGCTCGGGAATACGAAACCGGTTGGGCTGCATTTTTTCGCCGGGGTGGATGCGCTGGAACACCATCTTGGTCTGCGGCCACGGGCTGAGCACTGGCAGGTAAGTGGCCTTGCCCCGGCGTTGGGCCGCGCGCAGCAGCAGGCGCGGATCGATCTCGCCGTCGTTGGGCAGGTATAGGGCGATGTGTTGTGCACGGCGAAACAGCGGATGCTGGGCCAGTTGTTTGTACAGTCCGTGGGCGGCTTGTCGTTGCTGGGCGGGCGTCAGGGCACGACGGGCCTGGCGCAGCAGGCGTCGAAGTTGTGGGCGGGGCAGCAGCGCAGGTTCGGTCATATCAGTGCTTCACGCAGTGGCGATGCCACAGCGTAACCGCAAAACAGGCTGCTCAGAAATGCCGGCGCCGGAAACGACAATGCCAGTCCACATGGGCTGGCATTGTCTGGAATCAGGCTCCCCGGATGAACCGCTGTCGGCTTAGCCCTTGAACCCGAAAGTTCAAGGTGGAAGTTGCAGGGGGCGTTAAGGCTTTCCGTCAAGCGGACATGCACACCGGCCCCAACGTGCAACCCCCGTGGTTGTGCGTATCGGCTCAGGGACATCACCAACTGGCAAGCACCCCAGGGAGTGAAGCGAGTATACCCCAGGCAGCCTCGCGAATCAGCCTTTGCTGACGTCTGGATCGGTGGCGAGCACCAGATCCACCCGATCGAGCAGGTCGCGCACCTGTTCACGGGTCGAGCCGCTGACCTGCAGGTCAGGCGTATCCTGGCGATGCAACAGGTCGTGGGTGATGTTCAAGGCGGCCATCACGGCGATGCGGTCGGCACCGATGACTTTGCCGCTGCTGCGGATCTCGCGCATCTTGCCGTCCAGGTAACGGGCGGCGCTCACCAGGTTGCTACGCTCTTCCTGGGGGCAGATGATCGAATATTCTTTGTCGAGGATCTGCACGGTAACGCTATTGCTTGAACTCATGAGTCTTGCTCCAGGGCCTTGAGGCGCGAAATCATCGATTCGACCTTACGCCGGGCGATTTCGTTTTTTTCAATGAGGTGCGCGCGTTCCTCGCGCCAGGTTTTTTCCTGAGCTAATAGGAGTCCGTTTTGGCTCTTAAGTTGCTCGACCCGGTCAATTAGCAGTTCGAGTCTGGCCATCAGCGCTTGCAGGTCGGTGTCTTCCATTGTGTCCACTGAAGATTGTGTCTGATGGAGGGTATGGGTCGCACAGCCTCTGATAGTCTTGGCGAGTCTGTCGATGTAGGATACAAGGCCTCCATTCTAGACATAGCGCCGTCTGGCGCCTAGCTGCCCATGCCCATTCAGAATTCCCCGTATCAAGCATTCGCCACCCTGCTGAGCACCAGCGGTCATCCTGTCTCGCCCGCCGAACTGCATGGCCTGTTGCTCGGCCGCAGCTGCGCCGGCGCCGGTTTCGATGCCGCCGGCTGGTTGGCCGACGCCGCCGAACTGTTGGAAGGCGAGCCAGCGGACAACGTCCGCAATGCGCTTATCGGCCTGCAGGAAATGGTCAAGGGCGAGCTGACCAGCGACGACATGACCGTCGTCCTGCTGCTGCCCACTGACGACGCCCCCTTGGCCGAACGCGCCGCGGCGCTGGGCCAGTGGTGCCAGGGCTTCCTCGCCGGCTTCGGCCTGACCCGCCGCGAATACGCCTTGAGCGAAGAGGCCAAGGAAGTGTTGCAGGACCTGGCCGCTATCTCCCAGGTCCAGGATGCCCTGGAAGAGTCCGATGACGGCGAAAGCGACTACATGGAAGTGATGGAGTACCTGCGGGTCGCACCATTGCTACTGTTCACCGAGACCAAGAAAACCGATGCAGCGGCCCCCAAGCCATCCTTGCATTAATTTTTAGAGGGAACCCCGTCTGCCCATGATTCATATCCCGAAATCGGAATACAGCCGTCGCCGCAAGGCCCTGATGGCGCAGATGGAACCCAACAGCATCGCAATCCTGCCCGCCGCCGCCGTTGCGATCCGCAACCGCGACGTCGAGCATGTCTACCGCCAGGACAGTGACTTCCAGTACCTCAGCGGCTTTCCCGAGCCGCAAGCGGTGCTGGTGCTGATGCCCGGCCGCGCCCATGGCGAATACATCCTCTTTTGTCGCGAGCGCAACGCCGAACGTGAGTTGTGGGACGGCCTGCGCGCCGGCCAGGAAGGGGCGATCCGTGACTACGGCGCCGACGACGCGTTTCCCATCACCGACATCGACGACATCCTGCCGGGCCTGATCGAAGGCCGCGACCGGGTGTATTCGGCCATGGGCAGCAACCCGGAATTCGACCGGCACCTGATGGAATGGATCAACGTGATTCGCTCCAAGGCCCACCTCGGCGCCCAGCCGCCGAACGAATTCGTTGCCCTGGATCATCTGCTGCATGACATGCGCCTGTATAAATCGGCGGCAGAAGTGAAAGTGATGCGCGAAGCGGCGCGGATTTCCGCCCAGGCGCACATCCGAGCGATGCAAGCGGCGCGCCCGGGGCTGCATGAGTTCAGTCTGGAAGCCGAGCTGGACTATGAGTTCCGCAAGGGCGGGGCGAAGATGCCGGCCTATGGTTCGATCGTCGCGGCGGGGCGCAACAGCTGCATCCTGCACTACCAGCAGAACGACGCGCTGCTCAAGGACGGCGATCTGGTGCTGATCGACGCCGGCTGTGAAATCGACTGCTACGCCAGCGACATCACCCGTACCTGGCCGGTCAGTGGCAAGTTTTCACCCGAGCAGAAGGCGATCTACGAAGTGGTGCTGGCTGCCCAGGAAGCCGCGTTTGCCCAGATCGCGCCGGACAAACACTGGAACCAGGCCCACGAAGCGACGGTCCGGGTGATTACCGAGGGGTTGGTGCGCCTTGGGCTGCTGGAGGGTGAGGTGGACGCGTTGATCGCCAGCGAGGCCTACCGGGCGTTCTACATGCACCGCGCTGGCCACTGGCTGGGCATGGACGTGCACGACGTGGGTGAATACCGGGTTGGCGGCGAGTGGCGGGTACTTGAGGTCGGCATGACGCTGACGGTGGAGCCAGGCATCTACATCGGCCCGAACAACCGCAGCGTAGCGAAAAAATGGCGCGGCATTGGCGTGCGCATCGAGGATGACGTGGTAGTGACCAAAACCGGTTGTGAAATCCTGAGCCACGGCGTACCGAAGACGGTCGCCGACATCGAGGCCCTGATGGCCGCTGCCCGGACGCAGGCGGCATGAGCCGGGTCAATCTGGCGATCGTCGGCGGCGGCCTGGTCGGCGCGAGCCTGGCGCTGGCCCTGCAGGCCGGTGCCAAGGCCCGGGGCTGGAAGATCATGCTGATCGAGCCCTTCGCCCCCGGCGACGCTTGGCAGCCAAGCTACGATGCCCGATCCTCGGCATTGTCCTATGGCGCCCGGCAAATTTATCAACGCCTGGGTGTCTGGCAGGAGATTTCCCGCCGCGCCGAGCCGATCAAGCAGATCCATGTGTCCGACCGCGGGCGGTTTTCCACGGCGCGGTTGTCGGCCATGGAAGAGGGCGTACCGGCGCTGGGCTACGTGGTGGAAAACGCCTGGCTCGGCCAGTGCCTGTGGCAAGGCCTGGACCCGGAGGTGGTCAGTTGGCGCTGCCCGGCGCAGGTCACCCGGATGGAACCGCTGGTCGGCGGTTATCGCCTGACCCTCGACGACGAAACCACCCTGGAATGCGACCTTGCCGTACTGGCCGACGGCGGCCGCTCCGGCCTGCGCGAGCAGTTGGGTATCGGCGTGCGCAGTCGACCCTACGACCAGAGCGCCTTGATCGCCAACATCACCCCCAGCGAAGCCCACAACGGCATGGCTTTCGAACGTTTTACCGATGACGGCCCGATGGCCTTGTTGCCACTGCCGGAGAATCGTTGCGCACTGGTCTGGACCCGCCAGGGCATGGACGCACAACGGCTGGCGGCCCTCGACGAGCGCAGTTTCCTCAGCGAATTGCAGGGCGTGTTCGGTTATCGCCTGGGCACCCTGAAACAGGTGGGCGTGCGACATCTGTACCCCCTGGCGCTGGTGGAGGCCGAAGAGCAGGTCCGTCCGCACCTGGCGATCCTGGGCAACGCCGCCCACAGCCTGCACCCGATTGCCGGGCAGGGGTTCAACTTGTCCCTGCGCGATGCCCAGGCCCTGGCCGATGCTTTGCTCGACAGCGAGAGCGAGCCTGGGGATTTTGCCGTGTTGCAAGCCTATCGCGAGCGTCAGCGAATGGATCAGGCCCTGACCGTGGGCTTCTCCGACCAGGTCACGCGGCTGTTCGCCAGCAACCTGCCGTTGGTGTCCCTGGGCCGTAACCTCGGCCTGTTGGGCCTCGACTTGCTGCCGCCGGCCAAGCGCTGGTTCGCCCGTCAGGCCATGGGCCTGGGGACGCGTCCCGATGCTTGAGGCCGGGGCTGTCATTTCTTTTCATGGGCGGCTGATGTCGCCAGCAAAACAGGCTTAGAGCATGGAATTGCGTGCAGATCTGCTGATTGTCGGCGCCGGTATGGTCGGCAGCGCCCTGGCGCTGGCGTTGCAGGGCAGTGGCCTGCAAGTGCTGTTGCTCGACGGCAGCCCGATGAGCGTCAAACCCTTCGATTCCCAGGCCGCGTTCGAGCCCCGGGTCAGTGCCTTGTCGACGGCCAGCCAGCGGATCCTCGATCGCCTGGGCGTCTGGGACGGCATCACCGCCCGACGCGCCAGCCCCTATACCGACATGCACGTCTGGGACGGCAGCGGCACCGGGCAGATCCATTTCTCGGCCGCCAGCCTGCATGCCGAGGCGCTTGGGCACATCGTTGAAAACCGTGTTGTGCAGGACGCCTTGCTGGATCGACTGCATGACTGCGACCTGGGCCTGCTGGCCAATGCCCGGCTGGAACAGATGCGTCGTTCCGGTGACGACTGGCTGCTGACCCTGGCCGATGGCCGCACGTTGCGCGCGCCCCTGGTCATCGCTGCCGATGGCGCGAATTCCGCTGTGCGCCGCCTGACCGGCGTCGCCACGCGCGAATGGGATTACCTGCACCACGCCATCGTCACCAGCGTGCGCAGCGCCCGGCCGCATCGAATGACGGCCTGGCAACGGTTTACCGACAACGGTCCGCTGGCGTTCCTGCCACTTGAGCGTGACGGTCAGCACGATTGGTGCTCGATCGTCTGGTCCACCACCCCCGGCGAAGCGCAGCGCTTGATGGCGCTCGATGAAACTGAATTCTGCAGCGAACTGGAACGGGCCTTCGAAGGGCAGCTCGGTACGGTACTGAGTGCCGACCCGCGCCTGTGCGTGCCGCTGCGCCAGCGACATGCCAAGCGCTATGTGGCCGAAGGGCTGGCGTTGATCGGCGACGCGGCCCATACCATTCATCCGTTGGCCGGGCAGGGCGTGAACCTGGGCTTCCTCGACGCCGCCGTGCTGGCCGAAGTGCTGTTGCAGGCGGCCGGGCGTGGCGAACGACTGGCAGACGTGAAGGTGCTGAGCCGCTACGAGCGGCGACGCATGCCTCATAACCTGGCGCTGATGGCGGCGATGGAGGGGTTCGAGCGCTTGTTCCAGGCCGATCCACTGCCAGTGCGCTGGTTGCGTAATACCGGGCTGAAGCTGGTGGACCGCATGCCTGAGGCCAAGGCGCTGTTCGTGCGCGAGGCGCTGGGGTTGATTGGGGATTTGCCGGATCTGGCCAAGGCCTGAGAGGTGGGTTGGGGCTTATGGCCCTATCGCGGGCAAGCCTTGCTCCCACAAAAGCTTGTCCCACATTGCACACCTGTGGGAGCAAGGCTTGCCCGCGATGGCGGACGCAAAAACACGGCACATCTCAAAGCTGCAACATTTGGAAATGTGTCCAGCCATTGTTCGATTGTGGTGCTAAATGTGAGTCCTTATCATTTGCGCTTCGTTCATAATCCAGAGACCGCTACCATGTTGGCAACCAAGCGCCTGCTGTCCGCCCTCGCCTTGACCCTGATCGGCACCACTGCCGCCCAGGCCGCCGATGAGGTGGTGGTCTACTCCTCGCGTATCGACGAACTGATCAAGCCGGTCTTCGATGCCTACACCAAGAAAACCGGCGTGTCGGTGAAGTTCATCACCGACAAGGAAGCGCCGCTGATGCAGCGGATCAAGGCTGAAGGCGAGAACGCCACTGCCGACCTGCTGCTTACCGTCGATGCCGGCAACCTTTGGCAAGCCGAGCAGATGGGCATTCTCCAGCCGTTCACGTCGCCGGTGATCGACGCCAACATCCCGTCCCAATATCGCGCCTCTTCCCACGCCTGGACCGGCTTGAGCCTGCGGGCGCGGACCATTGTCTACTCCACCGAGCGGGTTAAACCCAGCGAATTGACCACCTATGAAGCGCTGGCTGGCAAAGAGTGGGAAGGCCGCCTGTGCCTGCGGACCTCGAAGAAGGTCTACAACCAGTCCCTGACCGCCACGCTGATCGAAACCCACGGCGCGGAAAAAACCGAGGAAATCCTCAAGGGCTGGGTCAAGAACCTGTCCACCGACGTCTTCTCCGACGACACCGCGTTGCTTGAAGCAATCAACGCTGGCCAGTGCGATGTCGGCATCGTCAACACCTACTACTATGGCCGCCTGCACCAGCAGAAGCCGGACCTGAAGGTGAAGCTGTTCTGGCCGAACCAGGCCGACCGCGGCGTGCACATCAACCTCTCGGGCATTGGCCTGACCAAGCATGCACCGCATCCGGAAGCCGCGAAGAAACTGGTGGAGTGGATGACCACGCCGGAAGCGCAAAACATCTTCGCTGACGTGAACCAGGAATTCCCGGCCAACCCGAAAGTCGAGCCGTCCAAGGAAGTGGCAGCCTGGGGCAAGTTCAAGGCCGACACCCTGCCGGTGGAAGTCGCGGGTAAACGCCAGGCCGAAGCCATTCGCATGATGGATCGCGCTGGCTGGAATTAATCCAAGTCAGACACGGCTCCCTGTGGCGGTTGTAAGATAGGTGCCCGCGCGAATGCGCGGGCATCATTATTTTTAAACGAGAGCACCCCTTGGCCCACCCCGCCCAACGCCGTTGGTACCCCCTGGTCTTTGCCATTGCCGCGCTGGTCCTGTTGCCCTTGAGCGTCTTGCTGCTGTCCTGGCAGAGCGTTGATCAGCAGATATGGTCCCACTTGTGGGATACGCAAATGCCACGCTTGTTGGGCAACACCCTCACGTTGATCCTTGGTGTGGGTATCGGGGTGACGTTGCTGGGCGTCAGTCTTGCCTGGCTCACCAGTCTGTGTGAGTTCCCCGGACGACGTTGGCTCGACTGGGCGTTGATGCTGCCGTTTGCGATTCCGGCCTATGTGTTGGCGTTTGTCTTCGTTGGCCTGCTGGATTTTGCCGGCCCCGTGCAGACGCTGATGCGTGAATGGTTCGGCAGCGGCTTGCGCCTGCCCCGGGTCCGCTCCACCGGCGGGGTGATCCTGGTGCTGGTGCTGGTCTTCTACCCTTACGTCTATCTGCTGGCGCGCAGTGCCTTCCTGGCCCAGGGCAAGGGCTTGATGGAAGCCGCCCGGGTACTGGGGCAGTCGCCGTGGCAGGCGTTCTGGCGTGTGGCGCTGCCGATGGCCCGGCCGGCCATCGGTGCAGGCGTGGCGCTGGCGCTGATGGAGACCCTGGCGGATTTCGGCGCGGTGTCGGTGTTCAACTTCGACACCTTTACCACCGCGATCTACAAGACCTGGTATGGCTTCTTCAGCCTCTCCAGCGCTGCCCAACTGGCCAGCCTGCTGTTACTGGCGGTGATGCTGGTGCTCTACGGCGAACGTCGGGCCCGTGGTGCCCACCGAGCCAGTAACGAGCGACCCCGGGTCAAGGCCTTGTACACGTTGCGCGGCCTCAAGGCCGTGGCAGCCAGCAGTTGGTGCTTCCTGGTGTTTGTCTGCGCGTTTGTCATTCCGGTGCTGCAGTTGCTGGTGTGGTTCTGGCAGCGCGGTCGTTTCGACCTGGACGAGCGTTATGCCGGGCTGATCGTCCACACCCTCTACCTGGGCGGCCTGGCCGCGTTGATCACCGTTTGCGTGGCCTTGCTGCTGGCGTTCGCCCGGCGGCTGGCGCCAACCCGCCCGATTCGTGCCGGCGTCGGCCTGGCGAACCTGGGCTATGCCTTGCCCGGTTCGGTGCTGGCGGTGTCGATCATGCTTGCATTCAGCTACCTGGACCGTGAGCTGGTCATCCCGCTGTCGACCTGGCTCGGTGGGGCAGGCAAGCCTTTGTTGCTGGGCAGCCTGTCGGCGCTGCTGCTGGCGTACCTGGTGCGCTTCCTGGCCGTGGCCTACGGTCCGCTGGAGAGCAGCCTGGCGCGAATTCGTCCATCGTTGCCCGAGGCAGCACGCAGCCTTGGGGTCAGTGGGCCACGACTGTTTTTCAAAGTGTATCTGCCGTTGCTGTTGCCCGGTACCTTGAGCGCGGGGTTGCTGGTGTTCGTCGACGTGCTCAAGGAAATGCCCGCGACCCTGCTGATGCGCCCGTTCGGCTGGGACACGCTGGCGGTGCGGATCTTCGAGATGACCAGCGAAGGGGAGTGGGCCCGGGCCGCGTTGCCGGCGCTGACGTTGGTATTGGTGGGGTTGTTGCCGGTCATCGGATTGATACGACGTTCGGCCCATCGAAACAGCTAGGTGTCAGTCCTACCTCATGCGGCTACAATGCGCGGCATTCGGTGCGGTCCGTCTGTCGGACCGGGCAACTGAGAACGTCAGAAAACTCCTTTTTCAGGCGTTCGCGCTACGCAGTGCCCGTCCGCACCTTCGCCAAGCCCGGAAGGAGAAACCCATGGGACAGCGTACGCCTCTGTATGACCTTCATCTCGCCCTCGGCGCGAAGATGGTCGATTTTGGCGGTTGGGATATGCCTTTGCACTACGGCTCGCAAGTCGAGGAACACCATCAGGTGCGTCGCGACTGCGGTGTGTTCGATGTCTCCCACATGACCGTGATCGATGTCGCAGGCATCCAGGCCAAGGTCTGGCTTCAGCGTTTGCTGGCCAATGACGTCGATCGTTTGCAAGACACAGGCAGTGCCTTGTACAGCGCGATGCTCAATGAGCGCGGCGGCATCGTCGACGACATGATCATCTACCGGGTCGAGGACGGCTATCGGCTGGTCTTCAACGCCTCGACCCGCGATCAGGACCTGGCCTGGATGCAGGCACAGCTCGGTGGCTATGACGTGCAACTGCACGAGCGCCCCGAACTGGCGATGCTGGCGATCCAGGGGCCCCAGGCCCGGCAGAAGATTGCCGAACTGGTGACGCAACCGCGCGGGCAAATTATCCAGCAACTCAAGCCTTTCGAGGGTCGCGCCGACGGCGAATGGTTCATCGCCCGGACCGGCTACACCGGCGAAGATGGCCTGGAAATCGTCCTGCCCGCCCAGGAAGCCCCAAGTTTCTTCAACGACCTGGTAGGCGCCGGCATTTCGCCCATCGGCCTCGGCGCCCGCGATACCCTGCGCCTGGAGGCCGGCATGAACCTCTACGGCCAGGACATTCACCAAGACGTTTCGCCGCTGGCTTCGAACATGACCTGGAGTATCGCCTGGGAACCGGCCAGCCGTCAGTTCATCGGGCGCAGTGCGCTGGAAGCCGAGCTTGCCAGCGGTGTGCAGCACAAACTGGTCGGGCTTGTGCTGGAAGAGCGGGGTGTTTTGCGCGCCCATCAGGTGGTTCGCATCGCCAATGTTGGCGAAGGGGAGATCACCAGTGGTAGTTTTTCTCCTACGCTTAGCAAGTCGATCGCCTTGGCACGGGTTCCGATGGCTACCGCCGATCGTGCCGAGGTAGAAATTCGCGGCAAGTGGTACCCGGTACGGGTGGTCAAACCGACCTTCGTCCGCCATGGCAAAACCCTGATCTAACCTTTTGCGGCGGGCCGCTGGCCGCTGACACTTCTCTTGAGGACACAGAATATGAGTGATATCCCTGCCGAACTGCGTTTTGCCGAAAGCCATGAGTGGGCACGCCTGGAAGCTGACGGTACCGTCACCGTGGGCATCAGCGATCATGCGCAGGAAGCCTTGGGCGATGTGGTATTCGTCGAGCTGACTGAAGTCGGTAAGACTTTTGCCGCAGGTGACCAGGCCGGTGTGGTCGAGTCGGTCAAGGCCGCTTCCGACATCTACTCGCCGATTGCCGGTGAAGTGATTGCGGTCAACGAAGAGTTGGGCGGTTCGCCGGAACTGCTGAACTCTGATCCATACGGCGCCTGGATCTTCAAGCTCAAGCCAAGTGACAAGGCTGAGGTGGGCAAGTTGCTTGATGCAGCAGGCTACAAGTCCGCTATCGGCGAATAACCCGGATCCAATGTGGGAGCGGGCTTGCTCGCGAAAGCGGTGTGTCAGTTTCAGTGTTGTTGACTGATACACCGCTTTCGCGAGCAAGCCCGCTCCCACACAGGGTACTGCGTACAGCCTGATAATATTTTCGGGCAAAAAAATGCCGCTCCCATCGAGCGGCATTTTTTATTGGCCGGGAATCAGTCCTGGGCGACGGCGTTTTTCGCCAGGATCGCGTTGGCCAGTTCCATGTCGGTGGCTTGCAGGCCTGGGTTGTCGGCACGCACTTTCTGCATTGCCGCTTCCAGGTAGGGGCCACGAATACCGCCGTCACTGGCGACGAAGCTGCCGGCGTCGTCCTGGGCCGCGACGATCAGCTTGTTATCCTTGAAGGTCAGGTAGGTGGAACCGGTGGTCGCACCGGATGAGATGACGTTACGCCAAAACGTGTCGGCCATTGCCGAGCCAACAGGAAGAGACAACAAGGCTAGGGTAGCGACAGCAAGTTTGAGACGCATGATAGGTGACTCCACTGGGTTAACTATGACGTTGGATTACCTGCGCCTCTGTTCAGTTCCATGACTTCTCAGTCAGCCCGTTCCACCTGCAGCACCGCGCCATCCTGCGCCACCACCCTGACCCGCGTGCCCACGGACGACTCGGGCCCCTTGGCCAGCCAGACGCTGTCGGCCACCTTGATCTTGCCGCGGCCATCGACAATCGCTTCATGAACCTGGAAGACCTTGCCGATCAGCTCCTGCCCGCGCAGGTTCAGGTGCGGCTGATCGCTTTCGCGCACCGCGCTGCGCTGGCGTCGCCACCAGTACAGCGCTGTTGCGATGGCGAACAGGCCGAACAACAGGAACTGCAGCTCCCACGGCATCTGCGGCAGGATGAAGGTGAGCACGCCGACCGCTGCGGCGGCCATGCCGATCCACAGCAAGTAGCCGCCGGCGCCGAACACTTCAAGGATCAGCAGGATGACGCCCAGCGCCAGCCAGTCCCAGTACGACATGTTTTGCAGGAACACCCACATATGCGCGCCTCAGGCTTTCTTGCTGTCGAAGGTGGCCCTGACGATCTCGCCGATGCCGCCGACCGCACCGATGACCTGGCTGGCTTCCAGCGGCATCAGGATCACCTTGCTGTTGTTGGCCGAAGCCAATTTGCCCAGCGCATCGATGTATTTCTGCGCGACAAAGTAGTTCACGGCCTGGACGTTGCCGTCGGCAATCGCCTGGGACACCACCTGGGTGGCCAGCGCTTCGGCTTGTGCCTGGCGCTCGCGGGCCTCGGATTCCAGGAACGCGGCCTGGCGGCTGCCTTCGGCCTCGAGGATTTGCGCCTGCTTCTTGCCTTCGGCGGTGAGAATCGCCGACGCGCGCAGGCCCTCGGCTTCGAGGATCTGGGCGCGCTTGATACGTTCGGCTTTCATTTGCCCCGACATGGCGGCCATCAGGTCGGCCGGCGGGCTGATGTCCTTGATCTCGATCCGGGTGATCTTGATCCCCCACGGCGCTGTGGCTTCATCGACGGTGCGCAGCAGTTTTTCGTTGATACCGTCGCGCTGGCTCAACATCGCGTCCAGCTCCATGGACCCCAGCACGGTGCGGATATTGGTTTGCAGCAGGTTGCGGATGGCGTGTTCGAGGTTGTTGACCTCGTAGGCCGCCTGGGCTGTATTGACCACCTGGAAGAAACACACGGCGTCGATCTGTACCGTGGCGTTGTCGGCAGTGATGACTTCCTGGGGCGGGATGTCCAGCACGCTTTCCATGACATTGATCTTGCGCCCGATGCGATCCATCACCGGGATGATGATGTTCAGGCCGGGCTTGAGCGTGTTGGTGTAGCGGCCGAACCGCTCGACGGTCCATTGGTAGCCCTGGGGCACGACCTTGAAACCCATGAAGAGGATGGCGACCACGAGGCCGATGAAAAGTAAAAGTACACTGCCGATCTGCATGACGGTTCCCTGTGCGAATTGATATGGACCTGCGAGCCCAGTGTAGGGCACGCTGCCATTATCATCACTCTGTGGGAGCAAAGCTTGCTCGCGATGCAGGCGCCTTGCTTTCCTGGGAGACCGCGTCATTTTCATCGCGGGCAAGCCTTGCTCCCACAGCCTCTCGCCACAGGTGCTGTCACAACTACTTCTGCTCGCTCTGTGGCGTAACCCGCAGTACTTCCTCGACCGTGGTCAAGCCCGCCGCCACCTTTTGCGCCCCCGACAGGCGCAGGCTGCGCATGCCTTCCTTGAATGCCTGGCGGCGCACGGCCAGCAGGTCGGTGTCGGGGTGGATCAAGGCCTTGACGCTGTCGGTCAGTTGCATGATTTCGTAGACGCCGGCGCGGCCGCGGTAACCGGTGTCACGGCATTCCAGGCAACCGACGGCCTGTTGGGCGTTACTCGGCAGCGGCGCCTGCCAGGGCCGCGTCAGGGTTTGCCAGTCATCTTCATCCAGGGCCAGGGGGGCCTTGCATTGCGGGCACAAGGTGCGCACCAATCGCTGGGCCATGACTCCGAGCACGGTGGCCTTGATCAGGTAATGGGGCACACCCAGCTCCAGCAGGCGGCTGATGGCGCTCGGCGCGTCGTTGGTGTGCAGCGTCGACAGGACAAGGTGCCCGGTGAGCGCCGCCTGGATCGCCATCTCGGCGGTCTCCAGGTCGCGGATCTCACCGATCATGATGATGTCCGGGTCTTGTCGCATCAGCGCCCGCACCCCGGCGGCGAAGGACAGGTCGATGTTGTGCTGGACTTGCATCTGGTTGAAGGACGCCTCGACCATTTCAATCGGGTCCTCGATGGTGCAGAGGTTCACTTCCGGCGTCGCCAGTTTCTTGAGAGTGGTGTAGAGCGTGGTGGTCTTGCCGGAACCGGTGGGCCCGGTCACCAGGATGATGCCGTTGGGCTGGCGGGTCATGTCCTGCCAGCGGCGCAGGTCGTCGGCGGAGAAGCCGAGTTGGTCGAAGTCCTTGAGCAGCACTTCCGGGTCGAAGATCCGCATGACCATTTTTTCGCCGAACGCCGTGGGCAAGGTCGACAGGCGCAATTCCACTTCGCCGCCGTCCGGGGTCTTGGTCTTGACCCGGCCGTCCTGGGGTTTGCGTTTTTCCGCGACGTTCATCCGCCCCAGGCTCTTGAGACGGCTGACGATTGCCATCGTGACCTGCGGCGGGAACTGATAGACGGTGTGCAGCACGCCGTCGATGCGAAACCGCACGGTGCCCTGTTCGCGGCGCGGTTCGATGTGGATGTCACTGGCGCGCTGCTGGAAGGCGTACTGGAACAGCCAGTCGACAATATTGACGATGTGGGCGTCGTTGGCGTCCGGCTCCTGGTCGCTGGCGCCGAGGTTGAGCAACTGTTCGAAATTGCTCAGGTTGCTCGGCTGCTGATCGACTGTGGTGGCGCCGCTGACCGATTTGGCCAGGCGATAGAACTCCACGCTCAGGCGCTGGATATCCACCGGGTTGGCGACCACCCGCTTGATCGGCAGCTTGAGCACGTGGGTCAGGTCGGCTTCCCAGCTGTTGACGTAGGGCTGTGCGCTGGCGACGGTGACGGCGTCACGATCGACCGCCACCGCAAGGATCTTGTGGCGCTGGGCAAAGGCATAGGACATCAAGGGCGTCACGGCCGCGACGTTGATTTTCAACGGGTCGATGCGCATGTAGGGCTGGCCGGCCTGCTGGGACAACCACAGGGTCAGGTTCTCCAGGTCCAGGCGCTTGCCGGGGCGGCTGAGGTCGTCCAGGTGCTGGTTGGCGATGAACTCCAGCGGATGCAACTGGCTATTGGCGCTGTGGCGTCGGCGGGCGTTCAGCGCGGTTTCGGCTGAATCCTGGCTGATGAGGCCCTGGGTGACCAGTTGGCGCAGCAGATCGTTGAGGTCCAGCCAGCGGTCCTGAGTGGCGTGTTTGGTGGACATGCGGGTTCCTATTGGACAATTGCAGCAAAGCCGCGATACAGACGCCTCGGCGTCCTCGCTCGGTCTGCAAAAGAATAGTCCCGACGCTGTAGACCGTTGGGCCACTACCCGACCAATGCGTTGCGAAATCTTGCCCGTGGAAGCTCATCCCGCTGCGTGGGCCGGCCCAACGTGCGCAATATCAGCGTCTTGCAGGTCCACCGAACAGACGCTGATCAGGTTACGTAATTTTTCAGCGATGACCTGGGCACGGTGCCAGCTCAGCCCATCCATGACGATGTCCAGCGACAGCGCATCGTCGAGGCGCTCGACATGAACCTGCTGCGGCGTCAGGCCCTGCAAGGCGAACAGGTTCAACGCCCGGCACAGTAAATCCGGCTCGGCTTCGGCCAACATCTGGTATCGCACCCGGCAATGAGTATTGGCGACATGCCAGACATCGGCGCGGGTCGGGGCTATGGCAACGGCTTCGAGTGGGGGCATGTTCGGTCTCCTTGGTGGCGGGAGAAATATTTACATGCGAGCCGGGGTATTTCTTATCTAAGATGAGTGATTCTGGCGATGTTTTGAATCGCTTGATTCTCTAAATCAATCATTTCGGGTTTGATCATGCACAGCGAACTGGATAGCTACGACCGCAGGATACTGGCGCTGCTGCAGGAGGATGCCTCGCTGTCCAGTGCGCAGATCGCCGAACAGGTCGGCTTGTCTCAATCGCCATGCTGGCGACGGATCCAGCGGATGAAGGAGGAGGGCATCATTCGCGGCCAGGTGACGTTGCTGGATCGCAAGAAAATCGGCCTCAACACGCAGATCTTCGCCGAAATCAAGCTCAATGCCCACGGCCGTTCCAACTTCACCGAATTCACCGAGGCGATCCGCGGCTTCCCCGAAGTGCTGGAGTGTTACGTGCTGATGGGGTCAGTGGATTTTCTGTTGCGCATCGTCACGGCGGATATCGAGGCGTATGAGCGATTCTTTTTCGAAAAGCTGTCGATGGTGCCGGGGATCCAGGAAGTGAACTCGATCGTGGCGCTGTCGGAGATCAAGTCGACGACGAGCTTGCCGGTGGTGCGGTAGTTGAATCTGAGGTGAATGGCCGGCCCCTTCGCGAGCAAGCCCGCTCCCACAATGGGCCTCTACCGTACACACATTTTGTGTTCGCTGAAGATCCAGTGTGGGAGCGGGCTTGCTCGCGAAAGCAGTATTCCCGACGCCGAAGATATTTCGGTTACAGGCGCAGCAACGTCTTCCAGGCCCGATTCTGGTAAACCGCAATCGCCTGTTGCTTACGCGCATCCAGCGTTTCGTCGGTGATCGGTTGGTTGGCCAGTTGCGCCAGTTTGTTCAGTTCACCATAGAGGCGATCCATTTCCGGGATATCCAGAACATGGCGGGCGTGATGCAGCCAGGCCTGGATACGTTCGATGCGCGGCAGTTGTTCGGCCAGGTCTTCCGGCTGCTGCTGATAGCGTTGCAGTTGCAGGGACGAGGATTCTTCGCCCAGCAGGCGCGGCAGCCAACTGCCCAATTGCGCCGCGCCCTGGCGATTGCCACGGGTGTTGCGTTCGGCGGCCCAGCTGCGAGCCAGCAGCCAGCGTGAAGTGTTGAGGGAAAACAAGCCCCAGCGCGGGTCTTGCAGCTCTTCAAGGAACTGTTCCGGCGCGGCCTTGCGCACGTCTTCGTCATCAAGGCCGGCCTGGACCAGTGGGCGCCAGTCTTCCAGCAGCGCGTCCAGGGCCAGGCGCAAGTCGTGGGTCGATTGGCGCGGCGCGGCCTGGCCGAGGCTGCTGAGCAGGGCACGCAGTTCGGCGAGGTTTTCCACCCAGTCCTGCAGCAGGCGCCAGTGGCCGTTGAAACGGTATTGCTCGGCCAAGCGTTGGCTGCTGCCGAGCAGATGCCAGCTCAGCGCGGCGAAGGCGTCATCCAGCGGCGTTTCGGCGGTCAGTTGCGGGGCCGGCAGGCTCAGGGCGTAGCTGCCCGCGTCATACAGGCGATAGCCACGCTCGGCCTTGCTGATGTCGCAGGGCATCAAGGGCAGGGTCGCGGCCAGCTCGGCGGCCAGTTCCAGCAGGGCGGCGGGCTCGCCTTCGCGCAGCTCCAGCTCCAGCTCGCAGATTTCTTCCTTCTGCTTGCCGACCACCACGTGGCCCAGGTCCAGGGCGGCCTCGATGACCACCTTGCTTTTGCCACGGCCCCAGGCGATTTCAGCGCGCTCGCGAACGAAATCGGTGGTGAAGATGGCCTTGAGGGTTTTCTTGTCCAGTTCGGCCAAGGCCTCGGGCCAGCACTCGCCGTCGAGCTTCTTCAGGTCGAGCTTGGCCTTGGGCAGGTGCCAGTCGTACTCGTTGCGCTCGGACAGGCCGGCGACGCTCTGGCCGCGGGTCTTGAGGGTCTGGATCACCTCTTCGCCGTCGCGACGCAGACGCAGGGCGACCTTGGCCTGGGCCAGGTCACGCTCCGGCGTGTCGAAATACTGGTTCATCAGTTCGTGGCGTTCCCAGCCACTCTTGTTGCGTTTTTTCAGCAGCGGATGCTCGCGCAAGGCTGCCAGGGTCTCGCGGCTGACGCGGAGTTTGATTTCGGTTTCTTTCTGCATGGCCGGAAAATCCAGGGATCGGGTGTGCAGCCGGGGGAAGGTGTGGCTGCCAAGGCCGTGCAGTGTACAGGACTCACTCGCCCTAGGTTTATTCCTGGGTCCAGATGGTTCTATGATGAACGTCAATCTGTAAGCCCGGAGTCAGCGATGCCTTTGCCGTCCATGAAAGATCAGTTCGCTGCCCTGATCGCCGCACCTTCGGTCAGTTGCACCCAGCCTGGGCTGGACCAGTCCAACAGTGCCGTGATCGAGCTGCTGGCAGGCTGGCTCACTGAGCTGGGGTTCTGCTGTGATATCCAGCAGGTCAGCCCTGGCAAATTCAACCTGCTGGCCAGTTTTGGCAGCGGTCCCGGCGGCCTGGTGCTGGCTGGCCACAGTGACACGGTGCCGTTCGACGGCGCGTTGTGGCAGACCGATCCGCTGAGGCTCACCGAGGTCGATGGCCGTTGGGTGGGGCTGGGCAGTTGTGACATGAAAGGTTTTTTCGCCTTGGCCATCGAAGCGGTCAAGCCGCTGCTGGACCAATCGTTCAAGCAACCGTTGCTGATCCTCGCGACCTGTGACGAAGAAAGCTCCATGGCCGGCGCCCGTGCCCTGGCCGATGCCGGCCGACCACTGGGGCGCGCGGCGGTGATCGGCGAGCCGACCGGCCTGCGGCCGATTCGCCTGCACAAAGGCGTGATGATGGAGCGCATCGACATTCTCGGGCGCAGCGGTCACTCCTCCGATCCGAGCCTGGGCCACAGCGCGCTGGAAGCCATGCACGATGCCATGGGCGAATTGCGCGGCCTGCGCCTGCAATGGCAGCGTGAGTTCCGTAATCCGCAGTTCAGCGTGCCACAACCGACCCTGAACTTCGGTTGCATCCATGGTGGCGACAATCCCAACCGCATCTGCGGCCAGTGCTCCATGGAATTCGACCTGCGCCCGTTGCCGGGCATGGACCCGCAGGTGCTGCGGGCGGCGATCCAACAGAAGTTGGACCCCATCGCCGAACGCCATAAAGTCAAGATCGACTACGCACCGCTGTTCCCCGAAGTGCCACCCTTCGAGCAGGCCGAAGACTGCGAGCTGGTACGGGTGGCCGAGCGACTCACCGGCCATCGTGCCGAAGCAGTGGCGTTTGGCACCGAAGCGCCTTATCTTCAGCGCCTTGGCTGTGAAACCCTGGTGCTCGGCCCTGGCGATATCGCCTGCGCCCACCAGCCGGGCGAGTACCTTGAAATGTCACGTTTGCAACCTACCGTACAATTGTTGCGGCAGTTGATCGGCCATTACTGCCTGACGCCGGCTACGGCCGGTTAAATTGCGCCCTTGCGGGCCCGTATTCACCACATGAGGAGAGCGCGCGTGTCGCCAAGCCTGTTCCGACGATAACCACCAGCCCCGTTGTGCGTTCTGTTTCGTCTTTGTTTTGGCTGTTATTTATTACAGGTCCAGGTTCATGCCCGAATACGTCAATTGGCTTCGTCACGCTTCGCCCTACATCAACGCCCACCGCGATTGCACCTTCATCGTCATGCTGCCCGGCGACGGAGTGGAACACCCTAATTTCGGCAACATCGTCCATGACCTGGTGCTGCTGCACAGCCTCGGCGTGCGCCTGGTGCTGGTCCATGGTTCGCGCCCGCAGATCGAGACCCGCCTCGCTGCACGGGGCCTCACGCCGCATTATCACCACGGCATGCGCATCACCGATGCGGCAACGCTGGAGTGCGTGATCGACGCGGTCGGCCAGTTGCGCATCGCCATTGAGGCACGCCTTTCCATGGACATGGCGTCCTCGCCCATGCAGGGCTCGCGGCTGCGGGTCGCCAGCGGCAACCTGGTCACCGCGCGTCCCATCGGCGTGCTCGAAGGCGTGGATTATCACCACACCGGTGAAGTGCGCCGGGTCGATCGCAAGGGCATCAATCGCCTGCTGGACGAGCGCTCCATCGTGCTGCTGTCGCCGTTGGGTTATTCGCCCACCGGCGAGATCTTCAACCTGGCCTGTGAAGACGTTGCCACCCGCGCAGCCATCGACCTGGCGGCCGACAAACTGCTGCTGTTCGGTGCCGAGCAGGGGCTTATTGGTGAAGACGGGCGGTTGGTGCGCGAGTTGCGCCCGCAACAGGTCCCGGCCCACATGCAACGCCTGGGCAGCGACTATCAGGCCGAATTGCTGGATGCGGCGGCCCAGGCCTGTCGGGGTGGCGTCGCACGCAGCCATATCGTCAGCTATGCCGAGAACGGTGCGCTGCTGGCTGAACTGTTCACCCGCGATGGTAGCGGTACGCTGGTGGCCCAGGAGCAATTCGAGGTGGTGCGCGAAGCGGCCATCGAAGACGTCGGCGGCCTGCTGGACCTGATCAGCCCCCTGGAAGAACAGGGGATCCTGGTGCGTCGCTCCCGTGAAGTGCTGGAGCGCGAAATCGAACAGTTCAGCGTGGTCGAGCGCGAAGGCATGATCATCGCCTGCGCGGCGTTGTACCAGATCGCCGATTCGGATGCCGGGGAACTGGCCTGCCTGGCGGTGAACCCGGAATACCGCCACGGTGGCCGCGGCGATGAACTGCTGGAACGGATCGAAACCCGGGCCCGGGCCCAAGGGCTCAAGACACTGTTCGTGCTGACGACCCGGACTGCCCACTGGTTCCGCGAACGTGGTTTCGAGCCCAGCAGCGTCGAGCGCCTGCCGGCGGCGCGGGCTTCGCTCTACAACTACCAGCGCAATTCGAAGATCTTCGAAAAATCCTTGTAGACGGCCTGCGACAAACTCGCGCTGTCGCGATCTTCTTGATTTCAGACAATGAGCAGCTAGTCTGGAACACGTCAAGATCGCGGCATGCGCGAGCGGTCTTGAACAGGAATCGAAGGCGCAGGAGGCGCGCAAACAGATCTCGCCGCCAAGAATTCGCGGGCCTCGTAAATCCCCGATAAATCATCGTTCAGTAATTCTCTGCGTCGCCGATAAGTCATGTCACGGCCTGATGGTGCTGTGATGGTGGCCATATGCCGAAACGAGCTGAAAACTGTTGAAACAATTCTTTTTGGAATTATAAAGAATCCATTATCCTGCGGGCCGGTGTAGAGGGGTTAGACCATAGTCGTAGTCATAAATGCTTACGATTGACTTGTCAGTCACGGTCTGGCGCTAATCGCGCATCCGCGGATTCCGGGCGTTCGATCCGGAACCAAAGACACACAAGAATTAGAAAACGAGAGGAGCGAAGCATGAACAAGTCCACCTTGGCCCTGGCTGTGGCCGTTGGGGTTCTGGCGCAGCAGGCAGGCGCCGCTGGTTTTATCGAGGACAGCAAGGCATCTGTCAGTTCTCGTACGTTATACTTTGATAACGATAACCGCGAAGGCGGTGCCGACCAGCGTGAAACCGCTACTGGCCTGAAGTTCGACTACAAGTCCGGCTTCACTCAAGGCGTCGTGGGTTTTGGTATTGATGCCCAGGCATTGGTGGGGATCCATCTCGATGGTGGTAAAGGCCAACACCCCAACAGCAACACCTTCGTCCCAAGCGACACCGATGGCTCCGCCGTGCACAACTGGAGCCGTCTGTCGGGCAACGTCAAGGCGCTGTTCTCCAAGACCGAAGCCCACCTGGGTGGTGCCCTGGCGCCTAACCTGCCGATCCTGGTCGCCAGCGACGGTCGTCTGCTGCCGCAAACCTTCGAAGGTGGCACCATCACCTCCAAGGACCTGGACAACGTAACGTTCAACGCCGGCCAACTGGAACATGCTGTTGGTCGTGCATCGAGCAACCGTACCGGCTTGGCAGTCTCTGGTGGTACCGAGGAAAGCAATCAATTCCGCTACGCCGGTGCTGATTGGAAGGTCACCAAAGACCTGACCCTGCAGTACTACTACGCCAACCTGCAGGATTACTACAAGCAGCACTTCCTGGGTGCTGTACATGTTTTCCCGATCAGCGAAGGCCAGTCGTTCAAGACAGACCTGCGTTACTTCGACAGCAGCTCGGATGGCCGCAACGGCGATGCGGGTTATGATTTCGATAACAACGGTGGCTATGCCAAAGAACAGGGTGTGGTCGATAACAAAACCTGGAGCGCCATGTTCACCTACTCCCTGGGTGGCAGTGCCTTCATGTTGGGTCACCAGCAAGTCGGTGATGACGGTGGTTTCGTTTACCTGAACCAGGGTAGCGTGCTTGACGGCAACGGCCGAAATGAAGGTGCCGGTGGTTCGAGCTTCTACCTGTTCACCGATAGCATGATCAACGGATTCGTCCGTGCCGGTGAAAACACCACCTTCGGTCAATACTCCTATGACTTCACCGGTCTGGGCGTTCCTGGCCTGAAAGCCGCTGTCGCCTACTTGCATGGTGAAAACATCAAGTCCACGACCGCAGGTGGAAGCGATTCGTCCGAGTGGGAACGCGACATGCGCTTGGATTACGTCGTCCAGCAAGGTGCTCTGAAAGGTTTCGGCACCACGCTGCGTCACGGTTCCTATCGTGGTACCGGTAGTCTTTCCGGTGCTGACCGGGATCAGACCCGCCTGATCTTCAACTACACTTACAACTTCCTGTAAGACGTAGCGAAGTAAAAAAGCCCCGCCCGGCAGCACGCCGGGCGGGGCTTTTGCGTTTTTGGGGACGCGAGAGGGTTCTTTTAGCGTTCCCGCCGCTATGGTACGGACTCCGCCGCGTCCTTACGCAGGATGAATGTGCTGAATGCAAGAAAATCATCCAGTTGTCCGGTAATGATCGCGACCATGATCGGCAACTGCAGGGCTTGGTAGTTATGCAAGGCGATATTCCTGAAGCCCACCATGTTTTTCAGGTTCTTCACCAGGCCTTCTTCCACCCAGGCCCCTTGAAAAAGCAACTCGAATGTATCGCGGGCACTTTGCGGGCCCCCCAATCGCTCACGTCGAATCAAATGCTGTCCCATATCCAGTGCCGCTTCGCACGCACGCTGGATGTTCAGGACGGCCGAATCCTGGCGAGTGAAATCGGTAGCAAACGTAGCGGGATCTTTCTCGTATTCTTCTCGCACCCTGGCGACGCAACGCTCGATACTCGCTGCTTTATTGATCAGTACGTCATCGGCCATACACGCTGCCTTCTTCCTGAATATCCTTGAGCAATTCCGCCCGAGCCTCATCGAGAGCGGTTTTTTCGCTGAGAATAAAACACTCGAACAACCCCGCCTGTACGTCTCTGGCCCAGAGCCTCTGACCTCGGGTAAGGATCTGGTACTGCATCACGGTCGTTGCCTCGCGTAGATCGATCAGATCCACCGGACTGCCCGCGATATCCGCCAAATCACCTGAAAGCTGCCATAACGACACAGGATCGACCTCGCCGGACAAGAGCACAGCCAGATCGACATCACTGTCAGGCCCGGCGGTGCCTTGTGCATGGCTGCCGAACAGGTAAACCGCCAGCAGTCCAGGGAGATGGTTTTGCAGATGGGCCAACAAGGCTTGAGTGTTCATGCTGCCTATCCTATCCGTTCGTCCGGATATCGGATCAATAATTTACAGCTGAGGATGCAAGCAAACCCGATAAAAAGGGGTCTATAAAGATTGGATTTATATGAATGACTGCCTCTGTCAGAGTCGAGCTTGCTTTCAATACTGAAAACATCGTTATCCGTTAATCGGGCCTGTACAAATCTACTCTTTAGGAATCTTTAGCTACGATCAGAAGTTCTCGTGCAGCAGGCCTGCTGATAGTGGTGTTTCTGTTTTGCTTATCTGGGGTTTGATTTGGTTTTTTGATTGTGGGCAGTACAAGGCAATAATTATTCAGTGAGCCTGTAATCGGTCGTGGGAAAGCTCCTGCGGACTGTTGTTCTGCAAGCGTAGGATGTTTCTTTATCGTTGGAAGAGTGGAGCTTTGGTGGTCGACGATGAGGTTCTATTAGGTAAATTAGTGGCTTGAGAAGGATTGCTTTCTAAGGAGGTTCCGAAAAGGCTTCCGTGCTGTGACATGCGAAGTGAGCAAAACAAGTGTTTCCTCTGATGCCGAGTACACCGGTAGCCTGAGCGGAACCTAGGTGAGTTATCCGAGTTATAAAACCTATGGAGGTGTGTAGCAAAAAAATATACCTATTGCACCTTGTGTATTCAATGAAGTTGCGCTTGAGCTTAGGTTTTTCTTCTGTCGGTTTCGTAAATTTGAATGTTTATATTCTAGTATGAAATTTGGAGTTGAAAATGATCTATGACGTTATTGTGGTCGGTAGCGGTGCTATTGGCGGTTCGATTGCTTTTGAATTAGCGACTAGAGGACTAAGAGTTTGTAGGGTTGGTGAGACGGATAGGATTAATGCCGCATCCAAAGCAGCGGGTGCGATGAATGGCTGTTTCGGCGAAGTCACCAGCGGACTGCTTGCTAGTGGACATGGACGTTTGAAACTGGCTATGGATATCCAGGCCAAAGGTATGTGGCCGCAATGGGCGCAGCGGCTTGCACAGGCCTCGGGCAACCAACAAGAGCTACTGACGGCGCGTGGCACCCACGTGATTCTAAACTCTGCCGGCATGGCTGAAATTGACAGTATCAACTACGAGGCTATCGAACAAACTCTGCGCGATTATCAGGAGCCTTTCTCAAATGTCTCCCCGGGCGGGGTGGAGTGGGTCAAGGCCAACGATCTCGTGCGGCCACTGCAGGCGTTGCTGATTCCCGATGAGAATGCGGTGGACTCACACCTGTTGTTGGAAAAGCTGGATGCAGCATTGCTGGGGAGCGGAGGCGAAATCATTAACAAAAACGCCCATGTCGTGTTGACAGAAGGGCGTGTGGCGACTGGTGTGATGCTGGAAAATGGCGAGGAGATCGCGGGGAGTCACGTCGTGGTAGCCGCCGGTGTTCAGTCGTTGGCGATGTTCGATACCCTAGATGATATCAAGGATCGAATTCCGCCAATGTTCGCCGGATACGGGGTTTCCATTCTCGTCCAGTTGAAGCCGGGTCAGATAACCCCATCAACGGTGATCCGTACTCCCAATCGGGCCTTTGCCTGCGGCCTGCATTGCGTACCGCGCTCGCCGGAACTGCTGTATCTAGGCGCCACCAATATCCTCGCTGAAAAGCCCCGCTCGCATGCGTTGATTTCTGACGTGCAGTTTCTCCTTGATTGCGCAGTCGACCAGCTTAACTTAGACCTGCACGATGCCGAGGTTGTGAGTATTCAGGTAGGCAACCGGCCTATCCCCGCCGATGGTTTTCCTCTGGTTGGGCAATGTGGCTACGACGGGCTCTGGTTGGCCACCGGCACGTATCGTGATGGCTTACATCAATCACCGTTGTTGGCCGCCTGGATGGCGGATCAAATTCAAGGTGTACCCAACAGCTTGGATTTGTCTTGTTTTGCACCGGTGCGCAAACCTCTGCAAGGGTTGCCGCGCAGCAACACAGTGGCCGAAACCGTGAAGCAGATGTTCGCAACGGGCTATGAGTACCGCTGGAATATCAAGCCTTATTGGATGCCTTTGCTCGACAAAGGTATGACTGAAAACTACACCGCACTGATTGAGTCGCTGCACCCGCAATTCACCCCTCCGCCCGAATTGGTCGCTTTCTCGTACCTATATCGTTCTATGTATGACCGCCTGGCGCGCTATTACGAGGCTTGGTCATGATTAATTCACAACTTGAGCATGACTATGCGAAGGCATTAGCGGCTTTGATAGATGCGGGTGTCTGGGATCCTATAGAGGATCTACAAGCCATCATGAGCAAGCATTTTTCCAGCGGAGTGTTGCCCGATTCAAAACGGTTGGCGTCTTTTCGCCAGGATGTGGCCGACCGTTGTGCACGCACACCCTTGGGGCACATCCTGGGCTACGTCGACTTTGCCGACCTTCGTTTCGTTGTCGGCAGTGGAGTCTTCGTGCCGCGGGTGCAGAGCATGGCCATCGTGCAGTGGATCGAGCAGAACCTGTCACTTGACGACCGTTCAACTGTGTACGACCTCTGCGCGGGGGTAGGTGCAATCGGCTTGGCAATCTGGTCCCGGACTAGCGCCAAAGTGGTGTGCGTTGAAATCGATGCTATTGCTCAAATCTACCTCAAACGCAATATCCAACGGCTGAACAACGATGGTCAGGGGGTAACCCTGTGCGAGGCGGATATTACCCAAATCGAGGCCTTCGAGTCGGTGCGCGGCAGTGCAGATGTCATCGTATCCAACCCCCCTTATGTCCCTCAAGACACGGTGTTGCTGCCTGAGTGGGGCGTTCATCATCCTGCTACTGCCATCTTCGCGCCGGACGAAGGTACCGCGCTGATCGAGGCTTCGGCACGACTGGCCAACTCGTTGCTCAAGCCTTGCGGGACCTTATTAATCGAGCACGGTGAATCCCAGGAGCAACAGGTTGGATCGATCTTGGAGGTCCATGGTTTCCGCTCGATTTGCACCTTTGTTAATGAACACTTTTCCGATGCGACGGGCCCTTCCGTCATCACCGTAGGGACAAAAGTATGAACAGCACTATGGACGCGGGCCCAAACTGGATGACTATTCGTCAGCAGCGCACTAGTGACGCTCTGAGCAGCGCATCGGATGGCGGCTTGACCAGTTTCGAAGTGGTTTCCCGTAAGGGGAAGACACTCGTATTGGCTGATGGCACAAAGTGCACAGAATTTATTTCATGCTCCTACTTAGGTTTGGAAAGTCATCCACTGTTGATTCAGGCTGCGCGTACGGCATTGGAGCGGTTTGGCATCCACCTTTCAGCTAGCCGGAGTGCAATGAGTCCGGTTTACCTACGGCAACTTGAGGGGCTGCTGTGCGACATCTATGCCGGTGCCAGCGTGACGGTATTCACCTCCACTAGCAATGCGCACCTAGGAGTGTTGCCACTCTTGGGCAGCGGCACCATGGACGGCTATCCAATCAAGCGTTCGGTCATGTGGCTAGTGGATCGCACCGCCCATGCCTCAATGCAGGTGTTGCGCGGGTTGCTATCGCAGTTTGGGCCGGTCAATCGGGTCGATACTCAAGATATGGACGGGCTCAAGCAGACACTGATGCGGTGCGCCAAGGAGCAAATCACGCCCGTTCTCTTGATCGATGGCGTTGGTTCCATGTCGGGGTTGTTACCTACATGTGAGCTGAGTGAACTGCTACAAGCTTGGGGTGGTTATCTCTATATCGACGATGCTCATGGCATATCGATTACCGGGAGACATGGCGCTGGTTATGCCTTCGAGAGTTTAGGTCATCGGCTTCCGGAAAATACGCTCATTGCCGGTTCATTGAGCAAGGCGTTCGGCGGTGCTGGTGGGTTCATTGTGCTGAAATCCGACTACCACGCGGAGCAACTGCGCGCTCTTGCCAATCCCCTGGTGTTTGGGCACTCCATATCCGTGCCGTTACAGGCGGCCAACGTTGCGTCAGCACAGCTCCATCTTTCCTCCAATATCGCCTCTCTGCAGAACGCGCTGTGGCAGAACGTGCGCCGTCTCGATGAGCAGGTTGACCAGCAGATGATGAACGCGTCGCTGCGAGCGCCTATTCGCGGTGCTTTGTTTCAGACCGAACAGCAAGGTACGGCGGCTGCCAGTGCGTTACGAGCTGCGGGCATCGTAGTGTTTCCAGTGTTCTATCCGATCGTTGAAACCGGCAAAGCCATGTTGCGATGCGCATTGTCAGCGGTTCACACACCGGAGCAGGTCGATACCTTGGCACGTCAACTCAACGTCCAGTTGAACCAGGCATCTGCCTGACGACTGCTCGCGAGGAATAGTTATGTCATCGAACTCAGAAAGAAATATTGCGCTTGGTGGGCAGGATCTCCAGCCCTATCGTCAGCAACTGGACCAGATAAATAATGCGCTCGTCGACCTACTGGCCCAACGCATGGAAATCTGTCGGGTGATTGCCCGCATCAAATCTGCGAAAAAAATTCCAATGATGCAGCCGCATCGAGTGACTTCCACTCTGGATACGGTCAGATCGCTGGCACCCTCATGTAAATTGCGGCCGGATTATCTCGGGGACCTGTTCGCCTTAATCATCAAAGAAACCTGCAACGAGGAGCAGCGTCTCATGGATGCTCTCGACCAGCCAGGTGTGGAGGAATGAGGCATGCGCGCCTTGATTGTCGATAACTTCGACTCCTTTACGAACAATATTGCCCAATATGTCTATGAGGCGTCAGGTAAGCAGCCGAAAGTCGTACCAAACACCACGCCGTTCGAGTTGCTCGATCTGACGAACTATGACGCGGTGATACTATCGCCGGGGCCGGGACATCCTGCCCGTAACGCTGATTTCGGCGTATGCCGCGATGTATTGGAGTGCGCGACGGTTCCAATCCTTGGTGTATGTCTGGGGCATCAGGGCATCAACTGTTTTTTTGGCGGTACGGTCGAACATGCACCCAGACCAGTGCATGGTTATCGGACCTGTATCAGTCATGCCGGTACCGATCTCTTTGAGGGCATCCCGCAAGGCTTTGAAGTCGTGCGTTACCATTCTCTGGTATGCACTGAGATGCCTCCTTGTCTAGAAGTGACAGCACGTTCGGACTGCGGCCTAGTCATGGGCCTGGCACATCGTGAGCGGGCAATTTGGGGCGTGCAGTTTCACCCGGAGTCAATCGATTCGGAATTCGGTTTGCAGATCATCCGCAACTTCGTTCGGCTGGTTGGCGAGGCTCAGAGCTGCCGAAGTTTTGCCACGCGTAGCCCGGTGCTCCAGGCACTTCAGACGGCAGGCGGACCGACGCGGTTGTCATTCGAGTTCGAGCGCTTGGGACATTCACCCACTCCGGCTCAGCTCTTCGGCGCGAATTTCGCTGGTAAGCCGGCTGCGTTCTGGCTTGACAGCGAACTTTCTGATCGGCCGCAGGCAAGGTATTCGCTGATGGGTTCCTGTGATCGCGATTCTGCGTTGGTGTTTGCCTATGACGTCAATCGCCGATTGTTGTCAATCGAGGGGCCCGTAGGGCGCGCAACTATCGAAGGGGATTTCTTCCGTTTGATGGAGGAGATTGTCGACCTGTTGGGAGCAGGACAACAGCAGGAAGCTCCGTTCCCCTTCAAGGGCGGCTTGGTTGGTTACCTAGGTTACGAGTTGAAGGCTTTGGTAGGCGTACGCAACGCACACGTGTCGGAATTACCCGATGCCCTGTTCTACCTGCCACAGAATATGCTGGTCCTCGACCACTCAAGCGAAATAACCTATCTGTGTCATCTATGGGGCGAGCGTCTCGCTTTGCAGCCTGCGAGTGATGACATACAAGCCGACAACACACTCTTCACCCCTGGCCCTGTGGCTGAGTCTTCGCTGGGGTTGGCTGATTGCTCAAGCACTTATATGGCAAAGGTAGGTGCGTGTCTGCGGCAGATTGTTGATGGTGAATCCTACGAAATCTGCCTTACAAACCGAGCTAGTCTGCACTGTATGGATGATCCTCTCAGTATCTATCTGCGTATGCGTCGTATCAGCCCGGTGCCTTATGGGGCCTATGTAAACACTGGGACGTTTTCGATTCTCAGTGCGTCTCCCGAAACTTTCCTTACGATTGATGCGACAGGTCGCATTACTTCCCGGCCAATAAAGGGTACACGACCCAGAGGCGATGACCCTGAGCTAGACCTAGCGCTCAAGCGAGATCTGGCGCGCTCTTCAAAGGACCGGGCAGAGAATCTGATGATTGTCGATCTGGTGCGCCACGATCTGAACAGTATCTGCGTGCCGGGATCGGTGAAGGTACCTAAGGCCTTTGATATTGAAAGCTACTCCTCGGTACATCAGCTGGTTTCGACTGTTGAAGGGCAGTTGCGTGCTGGGGTCAGATCATTCACGGCGATCCGAGCCTGTTTCCCCGGTGGTTCCATGACCGGTGCGCCGAAAGTACGCACCATGGAAATCATCGACAAACTTGAGTCTTCGGCCCGCGGAGTCTATTCGGGGGCTTTGGGCTGGATCGGGTTTGATGGCTACACAGACCTAAGTATCGTGATCCGGACCGCAGTAATTAAGGATGGCATTGCCCGTTTCGGCATTGGTGGAGCCATTGTTGCTGCCTCGGATCCGGAAGAGGAAATGCACGAGACTCTAGTCAAGGCTAGCGTGCCGTTTCACAGCATTAGAGGTAAGGGGATAACCATTGGATAACGTACTGATCCTGGGCGGAGCGGGTATGGTCGGTAGCTTCATCGCCGGGATTTTGAGCAAAACTGAGAACACGCTCACGGTGGTTGATGTCGTCCCTCCGCGAGCTCCGCTCGACCACTGTGTGATAGATGTGCTCAACATGCCCGAGCGAGTGCCCGAGCTACTTGAGGCCGCCACCGTCATCATTTTCGCGCTACCTGAGGACGTCGCAATACGGGGGCTGGAGTGCTTCGTCGAACAGATACCGTCCGTGAACGTCATAGTCAACACATGCTCTGTGCAGGCACCGTTCCAGAGTAGGGCTGCCGAGTTGTTTCCCGGGGTGGCTTCGGTTGGTATCAATCCGATGTTCGCACCGACGCTTGATTGCACGGGTCGTCCAGTAGTGCTGTGCGAGCGGCAAGAAAGTGAAGCAGGGGGGCGGCTGGCAACACTTTTACAGGCGAATGCAATGCGGGTTACACGGTTGTCCCCCGATGAACATGATCAAGTGATGGCCGTATGCCAAGCTCTGCCTCACGCGGCGATTCTGGCGTTTGCCTTTGCTTTGGAGCGATCAGGATGCGACATGGATACGCTCCATGCAGTGGCGCCGCCGCCTATGAAAACCATGCTTAGCCTGGCGGCCAGAATCCTGCACAACGCCCCTGTCATCTATTGGGATATCCAGAAACACAACAGTGCAGGACAGCAGCAGCGTGATCAACTGTCGGCCAGCCTGGCTTTCCTTGATCATCTATGCAGGAGTGACACGCCGTCGGCCTTTGCCGACGAGTTGAATGCCGTGCAGCGACAGCTGGGTGCGTATGTCGACGTCTATGGCAAAACCTGCGAAACGCTCTTCAACGTACTGAGTTCTTCAAGGAGAAACGACTGATGCACGGAGCGGCAACCCCCCTTGCTTCCATTATCAAGGACCGCTCGAAGGGCGCAGCTTTGCTGGTAATCATGCTTCCGGTTCTTTTGGTGACTATCGATAACACAATCCTCAATTTCGCCTTGCCTCGAATCACCGCCGCGCTGAATCCGTCTGCTGCCGAGCAGCTGTGGATGATCGATGCCTATTCTTTGGTGCTGGCGGGGTTACTGGTGACCATGGGCAGTTCTGGTGATCGCTTCGGTCATCGGCGCATGCTTTGCCTAGGCTGTGCCGGGTTCGCTTTGGTGTCGGTTGGCGTAGTGTTTTCACAGCAAGCCTGGCACTTGATCGCGGGACGGGCGCTGTTGGGGTGTTTCGGCGCAATGATTCTGCCTGCGACCCTTGCGCTGATTCGCACCGCATTCGAGGATCGTGAGGAGCGGCGCTTGGCGGTGGCTGTCTGGGCAACTTGTCTGACCATCGGCTCGGCATTGGGGCCGTTGCTGGGTGGCGTACTGTTGCAGTATTTCAATTGGCAGTCAGTTTTCCTGGTTGCTTTGCCATTCCTGCTGCCAGTGTTGCTCTTGGCGCCGATGATCACCGAGTCGCCAAGGCAACCGGGCAGATCGACCGATTACCTGAGTATCGTACTGAGCCTGGGCGCCATGACGGGTGTGATGTTGGCTCTCAAGCATCTGGCCACGGTTGGCTTTGGTGGCCAAGTATTGTTCTGGATGCTGTCGGGAGTCTTGTTGGGCGTGGCTTTTGTTCGGCGCCAGCTACGGTTGGAACAGCCGCTGTTGGATCTTAGGTTGTTCGCTTCTCCTGTCTTCAGCGTGTCCATTGCGACGAACCTTGTGAGCCTGGGCTTGCTCATCGGGTTCATCTTCTTTGCCACTCAATTGTTGCAACTGGTCTTTGGGCTATCCCCGTTGTTGGCTAGCTTGATACTCGTGCCGGGGCAAATACTGGCGATCATCGCCGGCCTCGCCGTCGTGCCTGTGGTTCAAAAAAACGCACCGAACAAGGTCATTACCGGGTGCCTGCTGGTTGCCGCGGCAGCCTTTGCGGTGATGGCGCTGTTTGCCGCCACTGCTCTGACGGTGGGGCTGGCTTTCGTGTTACTCAATGTCAGCATTGCTGCAATCACTACAGTGTCAAATGACCTTGTGTTAGGCGCGGTTCCGGCAGACAGCGCCGGTAGCGCTTCGTCCGTCAGTGAGACGGCTTATGAGGTTGGCGTGGTGTTGGGTACCACATTGATTGGCGGGGGCGTAGCGGCTTTGTATCGGTTGTCGTTGGCGATACCCGAGGGAGTGGCCGAGGAAGTAGTTGCTGCAGCATCAACCCTGGGAGGGGCACACGCCATCAGTCAAACCCAGTCTTCCCATGTTGCAACGCAGATTCTGGAAATAGCCGATGGCGCGTTCAGGGAGGGGGTCATGATGACAAGTGCTCTTATGACTGGTTTGATTGTGCTGTTTGCACTGGTTACATACCGTTATCTGCGAGTGCGTAGCTCCCCGGATCCAGTTGAAAGTCGACGCCCATAGACTCAGACGATGGAGCGTAAGCCACTCATCGCGAGCAAACTCGCTCCCCTGGGGTATTACCTCCAAAAACGCAGGCAAAAAAAGCCCCACCCGGCATCACGCCGGGTGGGGCTTTTGCGTTTCGGGTCTGGCCCACCCCTGTAGCCTTCCCCGAACCTTCTCCTCTTTTCAGCAACTCGAGGCCTTCTCGAACCTCGGAAATGATCTTGGGCCGCTATGCGCCAGGGCGCCAGTGAACAGTTTTTTATATTCACTAATGATCTAAATAAATGGGTATTCATTCTTTTTAAAGCAATGAAAACCGGTGCACAGTTGGTCCCACAACAACCATCCAGGAGCCGCACCATGAGCCTCAGACTCGGCGACATCGCCCCCGACTTCGAACAGGATTCCAGCGCCGGCAAGATTCGCTTCCACGAATGGCTCGGCGACAGCTGGGGCGTGCTGTTTTCCCACCCGGCGGACTTCACCCCGGTGTGCACCACCGAGTTGGGCCTCACCGCCAAGCTCAAGGACGAGTTCGCCCAGCGTGGGGTCAAGGCCATTGCCCTCTCGGTGGACCCGGTGGACTCGCACCACAAGTGGATCGAGGACATCAACGAGACCCAGAACGCCGTGGTCAACTTTCCGATCCTGGCCGACGCCGACCGCAAGGTGTCCGACCTGTACGACCTGATTCATCCCAATGCCAGCGACACGCTGACCGTGCGCTCCTTGTTCGTGATAGACCCGAACAAGAAAATCCGCCTGACCATTACTTACCCAGCCAGCACCGGGCGCAATTTCAATGAGATCCTGCGGGTGATCGACTCGCTCCAATTGACCGACAACTATAAAGTCGCCACCCCGGCCAACTGGCAGGACGGTGATGAAGTGGTGATCGTGCCGTCGCTCAAGGACGAAGAGGAACTCAAGCAGCGCTTTCCCAAGGGCTACCGCGCCGTGAAGCCTTACCTGCGCCTCACCCCGCAGCCCAATCGCTGACGCAACACCTGAACCTGTGGGAGCGAGCTTGCTCGCGATGGCATCGGATCTGCCAACGTCGATGTCGACTGATACACCGCCATCGCGAGCAAGCTCGCTCCCACAGGGAGATCACTGTGCACCAAGGGTTTTGGCCGTTTCGACGGCCTTTTTTATTGCGCCAAGGAAAGTGAATTGCATATCTCAAAATCGCATAACCAAATGAATAAATATGATTTAAAGATATATTAATCCCCTGTTATGGTTTGACCCATGCAGCGAGATCGCCCACCGCGAATCGCACGTGACAGTTAAGGAATAGCAGGCATGTTGGTCGTCTTACTCGGTGGCAGTCCCAGCCAACGCTCCCGCTCCGGGGTGCTGCTGGAGCGCTCGCAACGCTGGTTGCAGCAGCAAGGTGTGGAAGTGGTGAGCTATCAGGTGCGCGATTTCCCCGCCGAGGATTTGCTCCATGCCCGCTTCGATAGCCCCAAGGTAGTCGACCTGCTGGCCCAGATCGAAAATGCCGACGGCCTGTTGATTGCCACGCCGGTGTACAAGGCGTCTTTTTCCGGTGCGCTGAAGACTGTGCTGGATCTGCTGCCTGAGCGCGCCCTGGCCCATAAAGTGGTGTTGCCGATGGCAACCGGCGGCAGCATCGCCCACATGCTGGCGGTGGATTACGCCCTCAAGCCGGTGTTGTCCGCGCTCAAGGCCCAGGAAATGCTCCATGGGATCTTTGCCGAGGACAGCCAGATCGCTTATGGCGAAGGCAGTGCCCAGGCGCAATTGACGCCAGCATTGCAACAGCGTCTGGACGAGGCGCTGGAACAGTTTTTCAGCGCCATGGCCCGTCGGCCCAAGCCGCTGGACCCTCGTGTACTGAACGAACGTTTGCTGAGTGCTCGCTGGAGCATCTGACCCGATTACTCCCTGATTCAACTTCACCTTACTCAGCCGCCAACGGCCCAGCAGGTGCAGCCAAAACCCCACAGCAAAAAGGAGAGGCGCCATGCGCACTGTCATTTTGCGTCGCGGGCTGGTCGCTCTGTTTGCTGCGGCTGTGTCCCTCGGCGTCATTACTCAAGCTCAAGCCGAGACCTTGCGGATCGGTTATCAGAAGTACGGCACCCTAGTGCTGCTCAAAGCCAAGGGAACATTGGAAAAACGCCTCGCAGCCCAAGGCGTGGATGTGCAATGGACCGAGTTCCCCGGCGGCCCGCAGCTGCTTGAAGGCTTGAACGTCGGCTCCATCGACTTTGGCGTGACCGGTGAAACCCCACCGGTGTTCGCCCAGGCCGCAGGCGCCGACCTGCTCTACGTCGCTTACGAGCCACCGGCGCCCACCAGCGAGGCCATCCTGGTGCCCAAGGGGTCGGCCATCCAGTCGGTGCAAGATCTCAAGGGCAAGAAAGTCGTGCTGAACAAAGGCTCCAATGTCCACTACCTGCTGGTGCGGGCGTTGGAGGATGCCGGTCTGAAATATTCCGATATCCAGACCGTTTTCCTGCCGCCGGCCGACGCCCGCGCCGCGTTCGAACGTGGCAGCGTGGACGCCTGGGTGATCTGGGATCCGTATCAGGCGGCCGCTGAACAGCAGTTGCAGGCACGCACCCTGCGTGACGGCAAAGGCATCGTCGACAACCACCAGTTCTACCTCGCCACCAAACCCTATGCGCAAAAAAATCCTCAGGTCATTACGACGCTGGTGGAAGAGGTGCGGGCAGTGGGGGAGTGGTCCAAGGCCAACCCTGAAGACGTGACCAAGCAAGTATCGCCGCTGCTTGGCCTACCGGCGGACATCACCCTGACGGCGGTGAAACGCCAAGGCTACGGGGCGTTGTTCCTCACGCCGGAGGTGGTGGCGGCGCAGCAGAAAATCGCCGACAGCTTCTATCAGCTCAAATTGATTCCCAAGCCCTTGAGCATCAAGGACGTGATCTGGACGCCGCCGGCGGCCGTTGCGAACGCGCAGTAATTCGATCCCTTAGGAGACCACTCCATGAGCCTCAATATTTTCTGGTTCCTGCCTACCCACGGCGACGGCCATTACCTTGGCACTGCCGAAGGCGCCCGCGCCGTCGATCACGGTTACCTGCAACAAGTCGCCCAGGCGGCGGATCGACTGGGTTTCGGCGGCGTGCTGATCCCCACCGGGCGTTCCTGCGAGGACTCCTGGCTGGTGGCCGCTTCGTTGATTCCGGTGACCCAGCGCCTGAAATTCCTCGTTGCCCTGCGCCCCGGGATCATCTCCCCGACAGTGGCCGCGCGTCAGGCCGCGACGCTCGACCGGTTGTCCGGCGGGCGTGCGTTGTTCAACCTGGTGACTGGTGGCGACCCGGATGAGTTGGCCGGCGACGGCCTGTTCCTCGACCACGAACAACGCTACCAGGCGTCGGTGGAATTCACCCGCATCTGGCGCCGGGTGCTGGAAGGCGAAACCGTGGATTACGACGGTGAGCACATCAGTGTGAAGGGCGCCAAGCTGCTCTATCCGCCGATCCAGCAACCGCGTCCACCGCTGTATTTCGGTGGCTCGTCGGAAGCCGCCCAGGATTTGGCAGCCGAGCAGGTGGAAATGGTGCTGACCTGGGGCGAGCCGCCTGCTGCCGTGGCGGAAAAGATCGAACAAGTACGGGCCAAGGCTGCAAAATTGGGGCGCACGGTACGCTTCGGCATCCGCCTGCATGTGATCGTGCGGGAAACCAATGCCGAGGCCTGGCAAGCGGCCGACCGGCTGATCTCTCACCTGGACGACGACACCATCGCCCGTGCCCAGGCGTCCCTGGCGCGCTTCGATTCGGTGGGCCAGCAACGCATGGCCGCCCTGCACGGTGGCCGTCGCGACAAGCTGGAAGTCAGCCCCAACCTCTGGGCCGGCGTCGGCCTGGTTCGCGGCGGGGCCGGTACGGCGCTGGTGGGCGATGGTCCGACCGTGGCGGCACGGGTCAAGGAATACGCTGACCTTGGCATCGACACCTTTATCTTCTCCGGTTATCCACACCTGGAAGAGTCCTATCGTGTGGCGGAACTGTTGTTCCCACACCTGGACGTCGAGCGCCCGGAATTACCGAAAAGCCAGGGCTATGTGAGCCCGTTCGGTGAAATGGTCGCCAACGATATTCTTCCCAAAGCCGCGTCCCAGAGCTGAGGCGGCCATGAAGAAAATCATCCACACCCTCGCGCCCTGGGCGGTGCCTCTGCTGTTGCTGGCGGTATGGCAACTGTCGGTGTCGGCCGGTTGGTTGTCCACGCGGATCCTGCCAGCACCCGTGGCCGTGATCGAGGCCGGGGTCAACCTGGTGCGCAGCGGCGAGATCTGGACGCACCTGGCAATCAGCGGTTGGCGCGCAGCGGTGGGCTTTCTGATCGGCGGTGGCATCGGCCTGACCCTGGGCTTCATCACCGGTTTGTCGAAATGGGGCGAACGTCTGTTGGACAGTTCCGTGCAAATGGTCCGGAACATCCCGCACCTGGCGCTGATTCCGTTGGTGATCCTGTGGTTTGGCATTGATGAGTCGGCGAAGATTTTCCTGGTGGCCCTGGGCACGTTGTTCCCGATCTACCTCAACACCTACCACGGCATTCGCAACGTCGACCCGGCGCTGGTGGAAATGTCCCGCAGCTACGGCTTGTCCGGCTTCAGGCTGTTTCGCCAGGTGATCCTGCCTGGCGCCCTGCCTTCGATCCTGGTGGGCGTGCGCTTTGCCCTGGGTTTCATGTGGCTGACGCTGATCGTGGCGGAAACCATCTCGGCCAGCGCCGGCATTGGCTATCTGGCGATGAATGCCCGGGAGTTCCTGCAAACCGATGTGGTGGTGCTGGCGATCCTTTTGTACGCCGTGCTGGGCAAATTGGCCGACCTTGCCGCCCGTGGGCTTGAGCGGGTCTGGCTGCGCTGGCACCCGGCGTACCAAGTGAACAAGGGAGGTGCCGCATGACCGCTCAACAACCTCCGCGCCTGCTGCGGGGCATACCGCTGGCGGTGCGCAAGCTGCAAAAAACCTTCGGCACGCGCCAGGTATTGCGTGATATCGACCTGCATATCCCGGCCGGGCAGTTCGTGGCCGTGGTCGGTCGCAGTGGCTGTGGCAAAAGTACCTTGCTGCGGTTGCTGGCCGGGCTCGATCAACCCACCGATGGCCAACTGTTGGCGGGCTCGGCGCCGCTGAGTGCCGCGCAACAGGACACGCGGTTGATGTTCCAGGAAGCGCGTTTGCTGCCCTGGAAAAAAATCATCGACAACGTCGGCCTCGGGCTCAAGGGCAACTGGCGCCCGCAGGCGCTGCAGGCACTGGAAGCCGTCGGTTTGGCCGACCGCGCCCATGAGTGGCCGGCGGCGCTGTCCGGCGGACAGAAGCAACGGGTGGCCCTGGCCCGCGCGCTGATTCATCAGCCACGCCTGTTGCTGCTCGATGAACCCTTGGGGGCGCTGGACGCACTGACCCGCATCGAGATGCAGCAACTGATCGAACACCTCTGGCAGCAGCACGGCTTCACGGTGTTGCTGGTGACCCACGACGTCAGCGAGGCGGTAGCGATTGCCGATCGGGTGATCCTGATCGAGGACGGCCAGATCGGCCTTGACCTGCCCATCGACCTGCCACGCCCACGGGTTCGCGGCTCTCATCGCTTGGCGAGCCTGGAAACCGAAGTCCTCAACCGTGTGCTGTCCTTGCCCGGCCAACCGCCGGAACCGGAACCCGTTTCACCCTTGCCCACGCAACTGCGTTGGGCGCAATAACTTCATCCAGACAGGAATCGACACCATGACTATCAAAGCCATCAACGTACGCAACCAGTTCAAAGGCACCATCAAGGAAATCGTCGAAGGCGACGTGCTGTCGGAAATCGACGTGCAGACCGCTTCGGGCATTGTCACGTCGGTCATCACCACCCGCTCGGTCAAGGAGTTGGAACTGGCGATCGGCAGCGAAGTGATTGCCTTCGTCAAATCCACCGAGGTGTCTATCGCCAAGTTGTGAGCGATGCGTCACCCACAGCCCCGGACGGCGTGAGCCCTTCGGGGCTTTTGGATGGCCGGTGAATACGCTTAGTGAGGTTGGAAGGGGGCCGCTTCACGACCCAGCGGGAGCAAGCTCCCTCGCCACATGGATCAGGGGGCTTCACGCTTGGGCAGATACGGCGGTAGATACAGCCCCAGGTACGCGTCGAACACCCGCATGCCTTCTTCGGCCATGCGCGGGGTGATCTGGTCGTGTTGTTGTACCGAGCGGGCGTAGACGCGGTCGCCCAGTTCCATGGCCAGGGCGAACACGTCGACGTCTTTGGGCAAGCTCGGCAGCTCGAAATGGTGGTCGAACACCTTATGCATCAGGTCGCCCAGCTCGAGGTCGTGCTGGCGGTCGGCCTGGGTGACTTCGGTCAGGCCGTGCTGGGCCAGGATCAGCTGGCGGGCGGCAGCGTCCTGGCTGTAGATGGCGAGCATGCGCTGTTCCACCAGCCGTGACAGGTCGTGCCAATGGTTCAACGCCCCATGATCGATCGGTGCTTGCAGGCAGGCGCGAAAGGCGGCATGGACGTCGGCGGTCAGGGCTTCGAGCAGGGCCGGGACGCTGGCGAAGAAGTGGTATACGGAAGAGGGCGGGATCCCGGCGCGCTCGGCGACGCTGTAGATCGACAGGCTGGCCACGCCTTCGGCGGCAAGCAGCGTACGGGCGGCATCAAGAATGGTGTCGATCCGGGCCTGGCTGCGTGCGCGGGGTTTGCGGGGGGTGGCGATGCGCGTCATGGACGTCTCCTGCGGGGCTGCCGGGCATTGTACGAGTCGATTTCTGTGTTGTCTGCCAGGCCCTCATCGCGGGCAAGCCTTGCTCCCACAGAGCAATACATTGTGAATCAGACCAAATGATCACGAAGAACCCCTGTGGGAGCTGAGCTTGCTCGCGATCCGCCGAAGGCGGCCATCCCCCCAGATACAAAAAAACGCCGCAGGCCATAAGGCCTGCGGCGTTTCTTGTTTACCACAACCGCTTACACGGTATGCAGGTACCAGTTGTACTCGAGGTCGGAGATGGAGTGTTCGAACTCCTCCAGCTCGCTTTCCTTGCAGGCCACGAAGATATCGATGTATTTCGGGTCGATGTACTTGGCCATGACTTCGCTGTCGTCCAGCTCGCGCAGGGCATCGCGCAAGTTGTTCGGCAGGCTTTGCTCGTTCTGCTCGTAGCTGTTGCCTTCCACCGGCGCACCGGGCTCGATCTTGTTGGTCAGGCCATGGTGTACGCCCGCCAGCACGGCGGCCATCAGCAGGTAGGGGTTGGCATCGGCACCGGCGACGCGGTGCTCCAGGCGCACGGCATCGGCCGAGCCGGTAGGGACGCGCAAGGCCACGGTGCGGTTGTCCAGGCCCCAGGTCGGCGAGTTCGGCACGTAGAACTGTGCGCCGAAACGACGGTAGGAGTTGACGTTCGGGCAGAGGAAAGCCATCTGCGCGGGCAGGGTCTCGAGCACACCGCCGATCGCGTGACGCAGTGCGGCGTTCTGCTCGGGATCCTCGCTGGCAAAAATATTCTTGCCATCTTTATCAAGAATCGAGATGTGGACGTGCAGACCATTGCCCGCCTGGCCCGGATAAGGCTTGGCCATGAAGGTGGTGTCCATTTCATGGTCGTAGGCGATGTTCTTGATCAGACGCTTGAGCAGGACCGCATAGTCGCAGGCCTTGATCGGATCGGCCACGTGGTGCAGGTTCACTTCGAACTGCGCCGGGGCACTTTCCTTGACGATGGCGTCGGCGGGAATGCCTTGCTCCTTGGCCCCTTCCAGAATGTCCTGGAGGCAATCGACGTATTCGTCGAGGTCATCGATCAGGTAGACCTGGGTCGAGTGCGGGCGTTTGCCGGAGATCGGCGAGCGAGGCGGTTGTGGGCGTCCATTCACGTTCTCCTGGTCGATCAGGTAGAACTCCAGCTCGAATGCGGCGCAGATGGTCAGGCCCAGTTCATCGAACTTGGTCACGACTTGGCGCAGGACTTCACGCGGGTCGGCGAAGAAAGGTTCGCCTTCGAGTTCGTGCATGGTCATCAACAGTTGCGCAGTGGGGCGCTTCTGCCAAGGTTCGTTGCACAGGGTGTCAGGGATTGGATAGCAGATCCGGTCGGCATCGCCGATGTCCAGACCCAGGCCGGTGCTTTCCACCGTAGAGCCATTGATATCCAGGGCAAATAAAGAGGCCGGCAGGTTGATGCCTTTCTCGTAAACCTTGTGGAGGCTGGTGCGTTCTATGCGCTTGCCGCGCACCACACCATTCATATCCGCAATCAGAAGGTCAACGTACAGAACCTCAGGATGTTCCTTAAGGAACGCGTTCGCTTCGTTAAGCTGAACGGCACGCGGGGGTACCGACATGATGCAACACCTTTGTTGTTAAAAATATCAATCATTGATCTCTTCGAAAGCCAGTCAACCCGAACGGCATGCCGAAGTCAAGCAGGGCCTTTTTTGCCCTAAAAAAGCACCTGCAGGGCTTTTTTGAGGCAATTTAGGGCGTTTTTTTCCCTTTACGGGGCTTGGCGCCCGCAGGCTTGAGCGGGCCGTGTTGTATTTTTTACGGGGGTGTTGTGTAAAAAAATGAACAAGGCTAAGCTCGATTCAAACCCATAACAGCAATAATACCGGGGTGCTTCATGTCTCGCCTGCCGTTAATCGGCGTCACCACCTGCTCCAGGCAGATTGGTCTGCATGCTTATCACATCAGTGGCGATAAATATTCCCGGGCTGTCGCGACAGCCGCCAAGGGCCTGCCAGTGCTGCTTCCGTCCCTGGCGGATCTGTTCCCGCCGTCCGATATTCTGGACGCCCTGGACGGTATTCTCTTTACCGGCTCTCCTTCCAATGTAGAACCTTTTCATTACCAAGGCCCGGCCAGTTCGCCGGGCACTGCTCATGATCCTGCACGGGACGCCACCACCTTGCCGCTGATCCGCGCCGCTGTCGAGGCGGGCATCCCGGTGCTGGGCATTTGCCGAGGTTTCCAGGAGATGAACGTAGCCTTTGGCGGCAGCCTGCATCAGAAAGTTCATGAAGTCGGAACGTTCATCGATCATCGTGAAGACGATACTCAAGCGGTGGATGTCCAATACGGTCCTGCCCACGCCGTGCATATCCAGCCTGGCGGCGTACTGTCAGGCCTGGGGCTGCCTGAGCAGATAGCGGTCAATTCGATCCACAGCCAGGGTATCGAGCGTCTGGCGCCTGGGTTACGAGCCGAAGCGGTGGCCCCCGATGGCCTGATCGAGGCGGTTTCGGTGCCAGGAGGCAAGGCTTTTGCTTTAGGTGTGCAATGGCACCCCGAATGGGAGGTAAGCTCTAACCCGCATTACCTTGCGATTTTCCAGGCATTTGGCGATGCCTGCCGAGCAAGGGCAACACAACGCGACGCCGATGCGTCAAACAACGCCTGACGACTAATAGCAGTCAGGAAACTCACGCCTAGAGGCATTTATGAGTAACAACCTCGACCAGCTCACCGATTGGTTGAAAGACCACAAGATCACAGAAGTCGAATGCATGATTGGCGACCTCACCGGTATCACCCGGGGCAAGATCTCGCCGACCAACAAGTTCATCGCCGAGAAAGGCATGCGCCTGCCCGAGAGCGTTCTGCTCCAGACCGTTACGGGCGACTATGTCGAAGACGACATCTATTACGAACTGCTCGACCCTGCCGACATCGACATGATCTGCCGCCCGGACGAGAACGCAGTATTCCTTGTGCCCTGGGCCATCGAGCCCACAGCCCAGGTCATCCACGACGCCTACGACAAGCAGGGCAACCCCATCGAGCTGTCGCCGCGCAACGTGCTCAAGAAAGTACTCAAGCTCTACGCCGACAAGGGTTGGCAGCCGATCGTCGCGCCGGAAATGGAGTTCTACCTGACCAAGCGCAGCGATGACCCGGACTTTCCGCTGCAACCGCCCGTTGGCCGCTCCGGCCGTCCGGAAACCGGCCGCCAGTCCTTTTCGATCGAAGCGGCCAACGAATTCGACCCGCTGTTCGAAGACGTCTACGACTGGTGCGAACTGCAGGAGCTGGACCTCGATACCCTGATCCACGAGGACGGCACGGCGCAGATGGAAATCAATTTCCGTCATGGCGATGCCCTGTCCCTGGCCGACCAGATCCTGGTGTTCAAGCGCACCATGCGCGAAGCGGCACTCAAGCACGACGTGGCTGCCACCTTCATGGCCAAGCCCATGACCGGCGAGCCGGGCAGTGCGATGCACTTGCACCAGAGCATCATCGACAAGGAAACCGGCAAGAACGTCTTCTCCAATGAAGACGGGACCATGAGCGAGCTGTTCCTGCACCACATCGGCGGCCTGCAGAAATTCATCCCCGAGTTGTTGCCGCTGTTCGCCCCCAACGTCAACTCGTTCCGCCGCTTCCTGCCGGATACGTCGGCGCCGGTGAACGTGGAGTGGGGCGAAGAGAACCGCACCGTGGGTCTGCGCGTGCCGGATGCCGGGCCGCAGAACCGTCGGGTGGAAAACCGCTTGCCGGGCGCCGATGCCAACCCGTACCTGGCGATTGCCGCCAGCCTGCTGTGTGGCTTCATCGGCATGGTCGAAGGCATCAACCCGAGTGCGCCGGTGGTGGGCCGAGGCTACGAACGCCGCAACCTGCGTTTGCCGCTGACCATCGAAGACGCCCTGGAACGCATGGAAAACAGCACCACCATCGAGAAATACCTGGGCAAGAAATTCATCACAGGCTACGTCGCGGTCAAGCGGGCCGAGCATGAAAACTTCAAGCGCGTGATCAGTTCGTGGGAGCGGGAATTCCTGCTCTTTGCCGTCTGAAGCGCCGGGCGGGGCTGCTTCAGGCAGCTTCGCCCTCACCGATAACAGGAGAATTGGCATGACCCGCAATAACCCGCAAACCCGTGAATGGCAGGCCCTGAGCAACGATCACCACCTGGCGCCGTTCAGCGACTTCAAGCAGCTCAAAGAGAAAGGCCCGCGCATCATCACCCACGCCAAGGGCGTCTACCTCTGGGACAGTGAAGGCAACAAGATCCTCGACGGCATGGCCGGCCTCTGGTGCGTGGCCGTCGGTTATGGCCGCGAGGAACTGGCCGACGCCGCCAGCCAGCAGATGCGCGAGCTGCCGTACTACAACCTGTTCTTCCAGACGGCCCACCCGCCGGTGCTGGAATTGTCCAAAGCCATCGCCGACATCGCCCCTGAAGGCATGAACCACGTGTTCTTCACCGGCTCCGGCTCCGAGGGCAACGACACCATGCTGCGGATGGTCCGCCACTATTGGGCGATCAAGGGCCAGCCGAACAAGAAAGTCATCATCAGCCGCAAGAACGGTTATCACGGTTCGACCGTGGCCGGCGCGAGCCTGGGCGGCATGACCTATATGCATGAACAGGGCGACTTGCCGATCCCGGGCATTGTCCACATCGCCCAGCCATACTGGTTCGGTGAAGGCGGCGACATGAGCCCCGAAGAGTTCGGTGTGTGGGCGGCCAACCAGTTGGAAGAAAAGATCCTGGAGCTCGGCGTGGACAACGTCGGCGCCTTCATCGCCGAGCCGATCCAGGGCGCCGGCGGCGTGATCGTGCCGCCGGACAGCTACTGGCCGCGCATGAAGGAAATCCTCGCCAAGTACGACATCCTGTTCGTGGCCGACGAAGTGATCTGTGGCTTCGGCCGTACCGGTGAGTGGTTCGGTACCGACCATTACGGGTTGAAACCGCACATGATGACCATCGCCAAGGGCCTGACCTCCGGCTATATCCCCATGGGCGGGCTGATCGTGCGTGACGACGTGGTCGCGGTGCTCAACGAAGGTGGCGACTTCAACCACGGGTTTACCTATTCCGGTCACCCGGTGGCCGCGGCAGTGGCCCTGGAAAACATCCGTATCCTGCGCGACGAAAAGATCATCGAGCGCGTCCATGCTGAAACGGCACCCTATTTGCAGAAGCGTTTGCGGGAACTGAACGATCATCCGCTGGTGGGTGAAGTGCGCGGTGTCGGTTTGCTGGGGGCGATCGAGCTGGTCCAGGACAAGGCCACGCGCAAGCGCTACGAAGGCAAGGGTGTGGGCATGATCTGCCGGCAGTTCTGTTTCGATAACGGGCTGATCATGCGCGCGGTGGGTGACACCATGATCATTGCGCCGCCGCTGGTGATCAGCAAGGCCGAGATCGATGAATTGGTGACCAAGGCGCGGCAGTGCCTGGACCTGACGCTCAGTGCGTTGCAAGGCTAAGTGCTAGGCTCTGAGCGAGGTGCCTGCAAGGGCCTCGCCCAGCGAGAATAAAAGGCTGGGCTTGTGTTGAAAGCCTGGCCTGTAACTTGCCAGACTACCGACCGTTCAAGTTGTCCGCGAGCCGGCTACTGAACTGTGGCTAAAAAGAATAACTGGAGCATTTTTTCATGAAGGCATTAGGTATGAAGATAGCTGGCAAGACCCTCCTCGCCATGTCCCTGATGGGCGTGATGGCGGGTGCTGTTCAGGCGGACGACAAAGTGCTGCACGTCTATAACTGGTCCGACTACATTGCGCCGGACACCGTCGCCAAGTTCGAGAAAGAATCGGGGATCAAAGTCGTCTACGACGTGTTCGACAGCAACGAAACCCTGGAAGCCAAGTTGCTGGCCGGCAAATCCGGTTATGACATCGTGGTGCCGTCGAACAACTTCCTGGCCAAGCAGATCAAGGCCGGGGTCTACCAGAAACTCGACAAGTCCAAGTTGCCCAACTGGAAAAACCTGAACACCGACCTGCTCAAGGCCGTTTCGGTGAGCGACCCGGGCAACGAGCACGCCTTCCCGTATATGTGGGGTTCGATCGGCATCGGCTTCAACGCCGAGAAGGTCAAGGCGGCCTTGGGTGCCGACGCGCCGACCAACTCGTGGGACCTGCTGTTCAAGCCGGAAAACGCCGCCAAGCTGAAAGCCTGCGGCATCAGCTTCCTCGACTCGCCGACCGAGATGATCCCGGTGGCGCTGCACTACCTGGGCTATCCGACCGACAGCCAGGACAAGAAACAACTGGCTGAAGCCGAGGCGCTGTTCCTCAAGATCCGTCCTTCGATCGGCTACTTCCACTCCTCCAAGTACATCTCCGACCTGGCCAACGGCAACATCTGCGTAGCGGTCGGCTACTCGGGCGACATCTACCAGGCCAAGTCCCGTGCAGCCGAAGCCGGCGGCAAGGTCAACGTCAGCTACAACATTCCGAAGGAAGGTGCTGGCAGCTTCTTCGACATGGTCGCCATCCCCAAGGATGCCGAGAACGTCGAGGGTGCCTACAAGTTCATGACCTTCCTGCAAAAACCGGAAATCATGGCTGAAATCACCGACACCGTGAGCTTCCCGAATGGCAACGCGGCGTCCACGCCGCTGGTCAGCAAGGAAATCACCAGCGACCCGGGCATCTACCCGCCGGCAGACGTGCAAGCCAAGCTCTACGCGATTGCCGACCTGCCCGCCGCGACCCAGCGGATCATGACCCGCAGCTGGACCAAGATCAAATCCGGTAAATAAGCCGGACTGAAGCATCCTTCTGTTGTCGCTGCCATCGCGGCGGCGGCAACAGGAGCAATTAAATAACTAAAAGTTTTGCTGGATCGGTTTATCGAGGGTAAGTTGCGCGCCGGTTTTGTTGCAGGGCCTCTCTTGGCCAAGTAACGGGGGCAACTTGGGCCCAACTATTTAAGAGGACCTCCACGTGCCAGTCTTTTCTTTGTTACGTAACGCCTTGCTGGTCGGCGCCGGCCTGACGCTCGCCGTCAGCGTCCAGGCTGCCTCCACCGTGCATATTTATAATTGGTCGGACTACATCGGCGAGACCACCCTGGCGGATTTCGAAAAAGCCACTGGCATCAAGCCGGTGTATGACGTGTTCGATTCCAACGAAACCCTGGAAGGCAAGTTGCTGGCCGGGCGTACCGGTTACGACGTGGTGGTGCCGTCCAACCACTTCCTGGGCAAGCAGATCAAGGCCGGGGCGTTCCAGAAGCTCGACAAGGCGCAGTTGCCCAACTACGCCAACCTCGACCCTGTGCTGCTCAAGCGCCTGGAAAAGAACGATCCGGGCAACCAGTACGCCGTGCCTTACCTGTGGGGCACCAACGGCATCGGCTACAACGTCGAGAAGATCAAGGCGGTCCTGGGCGTCGAGAAGATCGATTCGTGGGCCATGCTGTTCGAGCCGGAAAACATCAAGAAGCTGTCTAGCTGCGGTGTTTCGTTCCTCGATTCGGGCGACGAGATGATCCCGGCGATGCTCAATTACCTGGGCCTGAACCCTAACAGCGAAGACCCTGAAGACTACAAGAAAGCCGAGGCCCAGCTCCTCAAGATCCGGCCTTACGTGACCTACTTCAATTCCTCCAAGTACATCTCCGACCTGGCCAATGGCGAGATCTGCGTGGCCGCCGGTTTCTCCGGCGACATCTTCCAGGCCCGCGAACGTGCCAGCGAAGCCGGCAAGGGCGTCGATATCGCCTACGTGATTCCCAAGGAAGGCGGCAATCTGTGGTTTGACATGCTGGCGATCCCGCGCGACGCCACCAACGTCAAGCAAGCGCACGCCTTCATCAACTATCTGCTCAAGCCTGAGGTGATCGCCCAGGTCAGCGATGTCGTCGGTTATGCCAACCCGAACCCCAAGGCTGGCGAACTGATGGACCAGAAAGTACGCACCGACGAAGCGGTTTACCCACCGCAAGCAGTCGTCGACAAGCTCTACGTCAACTCCGAGTTGCCGCCCAAGATCCAACGACTCATGACCCGCAGCTGGACCAAGGTCAAGTCGGGTAAATAACGTCAACACTCTTAGGTTCGTCCGCGTGGGGCGAACTGCAAATTCTGTGGGAGTTTCGTAAATGGCAGTTGCCTCCGGCGCCTATAAGAAAGCCCTCGAGGGCGACCAGACACCCAAGCAGGTGTTGGTCAAAATCGACCGGGTCACGAAAAAGTTCGACGAGACGATTGCCGTGGACGATGTGTCCCTGGAAATCAAGAAAGGCGAGATCTTCGCCTTGCTCGGCGGTTCGGGATCGGGCAAATCCACCTTGCTGCGCATGCTGGCCGGTTTCGAGCGGCCCACCGAGGGACGGATTTTCCTCGATGGCGTGGACATCACCGACATGCCGCCTTACGAGCGGCCGATCAACATGATGTTCCAGTCCTACGCTTTGTTCCCCCACATGACTGTGGCGCAGAACATCGCCTTTGGCTTGCAACAGGACAAGATCCCGAAAGCCGAGGTCGATGCCCGCGTGGCTGAAATGCTCAAGCTGGTGCAGATGAGCCAGTACGCCAAGCGCAAGCCGCACCAGCTTTCCGGCGGCCAGCGCCAGCGTGTGGCCCTGGCCCGTTCCCTGGCCAAGCGCCCGAAGCTGTTGCTGCTCGACGAGCCAATGGGCGCCCTGGACAAGAAGCTGCGCTCGCAAATGCAGCTTGAGCTGGTGGAGATCATCGAGCGGGTCGGCGTGACCTGCGTCATGGTGACCCACGACCAGGAAGAGGCCATGACCATGGCCGAACGCATCGCGATCATGCACCTGGGCTGGATCGCCCAGATCGGCAGCCCGATCGACATCTACGAAACCCCGACCAGCCGGCTGGTCTGCGAGTTCATCGGCAACGTCAACATTTTCGAGACCGAAGTGGTGGACGACGCCGAAGGCCACGCGGTGCTGACCTGCAAGGACCTGGACCGCAACATCTACGTGGGCCACGGCATCAGCACCTCGGTGCAGGACAAGTCTGTGACCTACGCCATTCGCCCGGAAAAGCTGCTGGTCACGTCCGAGCAGCCGACCTGTGAGCACAACTGGTCCAGCGGCAAGGTCCATGACATCGCCTACCTGGGCGGCCACTCGGTGTTCTACGTCGAGTTGCCGAGCGGCAAGCTGGTGCAGTCTTTCGTCGCCAACGCCGAACGCCGCGGCCAGCGACCGACTTGGGGCGACCAGGTGTTCGTCTGGTGGGAAGACGACAGCGGCGTGGTACTTCGCTCATGAACATGCGCAAACTCAAACGCCGACTCGATCGAATAACGCCCGGTGGCCGCCAACTGGTCATCGGGGTGCCCTTCATCTGGCTGTTCCTGTTCTTCATGCTGCCGTTCTTCATCGTCCTGAAGATCAGCTTCGCCGAAGCCGACGTAGCCATTCCGCCGTACACCGAGATCTACAGCTACGTCGACCAGAAGCTGCAGGTGCTGCTCAACCTCGCCAACTACGCGATGCTGAGCGAGGACGATCTGTACATCGCCGCCTACCTAGGCTCGCTGAAGATGGCGCTGATCAGCACTGTCTTGTGCTTGCTGATCGGTTATCCGATGGCCTATGGCATCGCCAATGCCCGCAAAGAGATGCAGACGGTGCTGGTGCTGCTGATCATGATGCCGACCTGGACCGCGATCCTGATCCGCGTCTACGCGTGGATGGGCATCCTCAGCAACAACGGCTTGCTCAACGGTTTTTTACTGAGCATGGGTTGGATCAGCGAACCGCTGCAGATACTCAACACCAACCTGGCGGTGTATATCGGGGTGGTCTACTCCTATCTGCCGTTCATGATCCTGCCGTTGTACGCCAACCTGGTGAAACATGACGCCAGCCTGTTGGAGGCCGCGTCGGACCTGGGTTCGAGCACCTTCAACAGCTTCTGGAAAATCACCGTGCCGCTGTCCAAGAACGGCATCGTCGCCGGCTGCATGCTGGTGTTCATCCCCGTGGTGGGCGAGTTCGTGATCCCGGAACTGCTGGGCGGCCCGGAAACCCTGATGATCGGCAAAGTGCTGTGGCAGGAATTCTTCAATAACCGAGACTGGCCGGTGGCTTCCGCCCTGGCGGTGGTGATGCTGGCGATCCTGATCGTGCCCATCATCCTGTTCAACCGCAGTCAGGCCAAAGAAATGGAGGGCAAGGAATGAAGCGCTTCAGTTTTTCAAGCCTGATGCTGGTGCTGGGTTTTCTGTTCATCTACGCGCCGATGTTGATCCTGGTGATCTACTCGTTCAACGCCTCGAAACTGGTGACGGTGTGGGGCGGCTGGTCGATCAAGTGGTACGTCGGCCTGCTGGACAATAGCCAGTTGATGGGGTCGGTGGTGCGCTCGCTGGAAATCGCCTGCTACACGGCGATTGCCGCGGTGGCCCTGGGTACGCTGGCGGCTTTCGTGTTGACCCGCATCACCCACTTCAAGGGCCGCACGCTGTTCGGCGGCCTGGTCACCGCGCCGTTGGTGATGCCGGAAGTCATCACTGGCCTGTCGCTGTTGCTGCTGTTCGTGGCCATGGCCCAGATGATCGGCTGGCCCCAGGAGCGTGGCATCGTCACGATCTGGATTGCCCACACGACGTTCTGCGCGGCCTATGTGGCGGTGGTGGTCTCGGCACGCCTGCGTGAGCTGGACCTGTCCATCGAAGAGGCGGCCATGGACCTCGGTGCGCGGCCGTGGAAGGTGTTCTTTTTGATCACCATCCCGATGATCGCGCCGTCATTGGCGGCGGGGGGCATGATGTCGTTCGCGCTGTCCCTGGATGACCTGGTGCTGGCGAGCTTCGTCTCCGGTCCCGGCTCGACGACCTTGCCGATGGAAGTCTTCTCGGCGGTGCGCCTGGGGGTAAAACCGGAAATCAACGCCGTGGCGAGCCTGATCCTGCTGGCGGTGTCGCTGGTGACCTTCCTGGTCTGGTACTTCAGCCGTCGCGCCGAAGAAAATCGCAAGCGCGCGATCCAGCAAGCCATCGAAGAAAGCGCCGCCGACTCCTGGAAACAACCGGAAGTACGCCGGCCCGAGACCGCACCGGTCTAAACCTGTGGGAGCGGGCTTGCTCGCGAAAGCGGTGTGTCAGTCAGCGAAGAGGCTGAATGTCAGGCCGTCATCGCGAGCAAGCTTTGCTCCCACAGTTTTTTTGGGTTGCCAATAAATCCGCGGTCAAATGCAGACTCCATTGTGGAGCGAGCCTGCCCGCGAAAGCGGCCGGCAGGTTATTGACCGTTCACTTTTTCAACGCGTCATGGGCCTCCAGCGCTCGCAGGGAGTAGATGTACGCCGCGCCTGCGTTGAGGGACACCGCGGTGGCCAGGGTGGCGGCGATTTCTTCGCGGGTGGCGCCGGCCTTGATGGCGGCGTCGGTGTGTACGCCGATGCAACCGTCACAGCGCGTGGTGATGGCGACGGCGATGGAGATCAGCTCACGGGTCTTGGCATCGAGCACATTGTTTTCAGCCGCGGCTTCGTCCAGGGCCATATAGGCCTTGACCATCTTCGGATTGCTTTTGCCCAGGGCGCCAAAGGCACTTTTGATGGTAGGCAGCAACTCGGACCAGTTGTTGAACATTGCGTTGACTCCTGTGGAGGGGACGGGGTGTTGAACCCTTGTAGTCTTGACCATCCCTGACGATCAAGCCTGTTGGCGATGAAAAAGTAGCCGGCAAACTCAGGGCGCGGCCCTGGCCGGCAATAGCTTCAGGGTTGCACGGGTATTGGCCATCACTTCCTCCTCGGCCAGGTGCGCCTGGTGATACAGGCCCTCTATGTAGGCCTCGGCCTGGTCTTCGTAATGCTTGTCGAACGGCACGCCGCTCTGGCCAACGGGGTTGATGGTAACGCTGTGGGTCGGGTCGGCGAAGTCGATGATGCGCCGCGTCGAAGGCCCATAGGTCACCGGCCACGGCGCCGGACCGATTTTGGCGGAGAGGTTGTTGGGCACCTCGTGGGTACCCGGTGCCGCGAAGGGGCCGACGTTGAAGATCCGGTCCAGCGGCTTTTGCAGGCCCAGCGGGTGGCCATGGGAGAGGGTGTGGGCCTTGCCCCATTGCCATTGCGTGGCATCGTCGCCGAGGGTGACCTTCAGGTGCGTCAGGCTCTTGTCCCAGGCCTTTTTCACGGTGTCGGCACGGGTTTCCGTGCCGAGGGTCGTGCGGTCATCCCACCACGGTGAATCTCCGGAGGCCGCCAAGCGTGGCAGGGCTGCGTCGATCACCCGGGTCGACAGCGCGGTTTCGAAGAAGTCGTTGCCCAGTTCATCGTGCAGGGCGGCGTCGGCCAGGTTGAACAGGAACTGGTTGAACAGCGTGGCGCTGATGGAATCCAGGGGATAATCGCCCGGCCATTGAGCCAGTTGTTCCACCCATTTGCGTTCCTGTGGGTCGCTCACCACTTCACGCAGTACCGGCAGCAAAGGCGCGAGCAGGCGAGGGCCGTAGGCGGTGGTGGTGCCCAGTTGCAGTTTCTGGGTGGTTTCGATGTCCCACTTCGCCTGCTTGTCGCTGAGCTGACGGTTGAGTTGCTGGCCACGGTCGGCGAGGTTGTAGTAACCGGGGATCTCGATGCCGCTGGCCGGCACCGGCTGGAAGTTGGCCGAGACGATGTAGCCCCGCGCCGGGTTCTCTTCCTGCGGATTGCTGCTGAACGGATAGAAACCTTCCTTTTCCGCCTCCGGGCTGCTGCCGTCGAGGATGAAGCCAGGCTTCACACCGGCTGGCCGTTTGGGCAGTTGCGCGGCGGCCCACCAGCCGATGTCCCCCTTGGCGTTGGCCCACACCACGTTCAGCCCCGGTGCGTGGATCTTGGCCGAAGCGCCGCGAGCCTTGGTGAGGGTGTCGGCGCGGTTGAGCTGGTAAAAGGCCTCGAGGATCGGGTTGCGGCTTTCCAGGAATCCCCACCACATGGCGACCGGGGTCTTGCCGGCGTTTGCGCCGAGGGCATCGTTGACGATCGGACCGTGGGGCGACTGGCGCAGCACCAGCGTCACCGGTGCCTGGCCCTTGACCGCGATCTGCTGCTCGCTGCGGGTCATGTCCACCCATTGGTCTCGATACCAGACCTGTTCGGGATTGTCCGGGTTGACCTTCTCGGCGATCAGGTCAAGGTCGTCGTTCTGGAACATGGTGACGCTCCAGCCGAAATCCCGGTTCATACCCAGCGTCGCGAAGGGGAGCAGCGCCTGGTATTGCCCGTAGAGTTCGAACCCCGGGGCCGACAAGTGCGCCTCGTACCACACCGAAGGCGTGGAAAAACGGATGTGCGGGTCACCCGCCAGCAACGGCTTGCCGCTGTGGGTGCGGCTGCCGGAGACCGCCCAGGCATTGCTGCCCTCGAACTGCGGCAGGCCGTTATCAGCCAGGGCCTGCTCGCTCAGGCGGGCCAGGGCGTTGAGGTCTTTCCAGTCGGCGGCAGCCAGCGGCAGCCCGCCCTTGCGACCTTCGGCCAGCACGCCCTGAGGCTGCCAGTCGAGGTCGAAAATGTTCAGGTAGTTGGCACCCAGTACATCACGCACGTAGGTCAGCAGCGGTTCGGTGCGAAAGGCCGCGGCGAAGCTGTAGGCCATGTAGCCGGTAACGCTCACGGTGTCTTCGGCGGTGAAGGGGCGCTTGGGAATGCCCAGCACATCGAACTCCACGGGCCGGGTGTGGCTGTCCTGGTAGGCGTTGATCCCGTCCAGGTAAGCCTGCATGGCGACCCATGCCGGGGATTGCGGGTCTTGTTCGGTCACATAGGCCGCGGCGCGCTCACGGATGCGCAGGCTGCGCATCAGCTTATCGGTGTCGAGCAGTTTCGGCCCCAGCACCTCGGCCAGTTCACCACGGGCGAGGCGGCGCATGATCTCCATCTGGAACAGCCGATCCTGGGCATGGACATAACCGAGGGCGCGGTACAGGTCGGTTTCGTTCTCGGCGCGGATATGCGGCACACCGCGTTCGTCGTAGCGCACCGTCACCGAGCCATGCAGCCCTTGCAACTGCACCGTGCCTTGGCGGGTGGGCTGCTTGCTGTAGAGGTAGCCGCCCGCGACGATGATCGCGGTGACGATCAATGACAGGAAGGCGATGAGGGTGCGTTTCATGGTGAGTCCTTATTCTGGTGACAGCGGTCCCATGGTCTCGCTGTTGATTCCCTGTTTAGCATATGGCTGCTTCCCGGTGCATCGTCCGTCGGAGGGATTTTCTCCCAGTCGCCTCGCGGGCGGGAGTATAGGCGGTGGAAGGTTTCAGGCAGCGGCGGGGCTTTGGATGCCGACGCCGAGAATCGGAAGGCTATCGTTGATCGGCACAGCAATCTCGTCTGCCATCGTCCAAGCGCAAAGGGATGTGAGTCAGCGTGTGTCGCGAGGGCCGGCCACAGGAGGTTCCTGCGGCCGGCGTAGAGGGACGGTTTCAACCGGTGATCGTCAAGCCAGCGAAGGATGGCCCGGCGGTTTCATCAGCTTGGCCGGGTGGTGGGTGCTGTTTCGTTGGACGGCCCGCCCTGGGTCCGCGCTTCGCCTCGCTCTGCCAGTTGAATGTCATCGCCAGAGGCTTTTTTAGGCCTCGTTGCCAGGCTCTGGGCCCATTCGGTACCCAGGTTAAGCCCCGCGATAGCGGTTTGCGGAACGACCTGGGTAAGGCCGCGTGTCACGTGGTAGGTATTTTCCAGGTCGCGCCGCCAGCCTTCAGGCTGGGTGTGGGGCAGGCCGTCTCGGTTTGGACTGGTAACGTTCTGCAACGGTACGTTTGCTCGTGTGGTCAGGTCGTCTTTGCCGCTCAGCGCTTTGTTTTCGAGTGGTGCCGCCACACTGTTGGCAAAGAACGGAAGCAGCGTCAGGCCGGAGGAGAAGAAGGTTTTGACAATCTGCTCCATTTGTTCCCGCACTTGCGGGTCGTCACCCACCGTGGATGCGTCGCCCACGGCAGTACGCATGGCTATCCCTTCGCCTACGCCAACGATCCGGTTGGCGTAGTCGCTGACGTTGGCCATGCTGATTGGGTTGAGTTTTCCGGTCGCTTCGGAAAGAGCCTTGGGTAACAGTTCGCTCCAGTTGCGGTTTTCCGTTGTCACCCGGTAGGTGGGAATCTCCTCGTCACCGTGGGTTTGCGCATATTTCGCCGCTGCCTGGCCTCCCGCCATGAAGGTGCCACCCACTGCGGATGCCGCCGAGCGGGCGAGGATGCCGCTGGCATTTGTCGAGGTGAATTGATCAATGGTGTCGCGCACAGCATGGGCGGCACCGAAGGCGAGGTAGCCGGTGAAGTCACCACTCATGGTGCCAAAGTTGTTGGCGTTCTGTTTGAGCTTGAAGTCGTTGCGCTTTTGTTCCTGTGTGAGGTTGAGGGCATCGCGTCCAGTGTTGTCGATCCGACGTCCGTCCTGCGTGACGACTTGCAGGGCCTTGGGATAGACCGACATCGGATCGACTTTTTCCAGGCCTGCGCCGATGGTCTTGTCGACGAGGACCTGGATGAATGGGCGGATGCCGTCGCTGATCACCTTGTGGGCGGCGCCCAGGACAGTCGAGGTGGCCGCTACATGTTTGCCATAGGAGGCGTCCGCCATTTTTTCATCAATCGAAGCAGTAATGGCGCCAAAGTGGCCCGCAGACGCCACGCCCTGCGGGATTCCCGCCCCGGCGAACACCGCCAGGCCGGTTACAAAGCCGCTCTTGGTCTTGAGGTCGGCGACATAGTCCTGGCGTGCGACGTTCTTCAGCGCGGTGTCCAATACCTCGTTTTTCTTCGTCGCGGTTGCCAGTTCGCTTGGCGTGTTCGGTTTGTCATCATCGGTCTTCAACAACTCGCCAAGCTCCCCCTGGACCTCGCGCAACTGGCCCAGTTGATCTTTCGCCTGGTCGCGTGCGGCCGGCGGAAGGCTCTCGTTGTTCGCCGCTTGTTGCGCATGCTCGATTCGGCTTTCCATGAAGGTATTCAAGCGCGTGGGCATGTCTTGCGTCATGGCTTGCATGACACCTTTGGCATAACCGCGGAAGGCTTCATGGCTATTTTGCAGCAGCTGGCGATCGTTCCCTTCCGGGGTTTTATCGATGACTTCCTGGCACAACGAATGATAGGCGCCAAGGGTATTACCCATGCGCTCGCAGTGTTTGTCCCAGACCGCCTTGAAACCGCCGTCCTCTTTCCTGTCGTCCTCGTTCTTGCCCAGGTATTCGTTGAAGTCCTTGACGAATGCTTCGGTTTCTTCGTGGCCCGACAACATCGGGTGCGGCGTGCCGCCGAGTTCGGCGAGATGCTTCTGTATATCTTGATAACTTGTGCCTGGCGCGTAGCCCAATACTTTGCCTTCCAGGCTCATATGCTCACGCGCATAGCCGATGGGATCGCTCTCAGGGTTTTTCTTGCCGAGGCTGGTGACCAGCCCGGTCAGGCGCTGTTGCCGGGTCCTGAGTGTTTGCTGGGTCTTGTCGGACGCCTGTCCTTCGAAGTGATAAGGCACCAGAGGATTGGTGGAGGGCCGGACCTGCCCGGACAGGCTGGTTCCCACCGGCGTGATCCGATCGTCCTGCTGGTGCAACGCCGCCGAGCTTGTGCTTCGTCCTACTGATAAATCTGGCATGTCGTGCTCTCCTAGATTGACAGGGCGCTGTTGAGCCCGGTGCTACGGGGGGTGGGTTTGTGCTGGGTGGTCTTGGCGGTGTCGTTTGGGTTGGCACTGTCGAAGAAGTAGCCATCGCGCCAAATCAGCGCCATGTCGGCGGCACCGCCCATCAGCCCGAGCAGGCGCTCGGCCGTGAGGGTTTCCAGGGGGACGTGGCCGATCAGGATCACCTGTTCGCTGTCGCGGTTGTAAGACAGGGAAGGGCAGAACGCGCCGCTCAGCAGGTACAGGTTGGTTTCCAGCAGCCGTTGCAGGACCGCTTCCCGATTCGCCACCGGCAATGGCCCGAAGCTGCAGTAGATAAAGACGTCTCCTTCACCCACGCCAGGGGTGTGCTTCAGGGAAAAGTCGACATCCTTGACCGACAGGTTCGCCTGTTCGTAGAACGCTGACGGGGTAGGAATCATCGTGAGTGCGCAGAGCTGATCGATCAGCTTGCAATAGATGGGTGACGCCATGAGTGACCTCGCATTGTCATCCAGGCGCCGACGAGCGCCTGCTGCCCATGGTGAGTGACACCTGCGGCATTTCGGTTCCAACCGGCCGCCGCTGCGGGCCGATGCCGACGCGCCGGGCGAGCTGCGTGGAACCGCAGCCCTGTGATCTGCCACCCAATGGCGCCACCTCACTCAAGGTTGACCGCCCATGTCCCGATCACTTGCACCTTTGCCGGCCCTTCGAATCGTCCCCAAAGGGTTGTCCATGCTGGCCGTGGCGACCTTGCTGTATGGTTGCCAGCACCTCGAACCGCAGCTGACCATTGGCAATCCTTCCGCCAACGAGCCTTACCGCTCGCAACTGCGCTGGCTTGAGCCGGCGCCTACGGACACCATCATCCAGATCAGCGAGTTGGCCCCGCAAAGCGGCGGTAGCCTGTGGACGCGCATGCGCCAGGGGTTTTCCTTGCAGGCCAAGACCCAGGGGGTGGCGCGCATCGATGAGCAACGCCGATGGCTGATGGATCGTCCGGCTTTTCTCACCCAGACCGGGCGTGCCGGCAGCCGTTACTTGCACTTCATCGTGGGCGAACTGAACAAGCGCAACATGCCGCTGGAACTGGCGCTGTTGCCGGCCATCGAGAGCGGGTTCAATCCGAACGCCCAATCGCCGGCCCAAGCCCTGGGCCTCTGGCAATTCATTCCCGCCACGGGGCGCCGGTACCAATTGCAGCAGCGGGGCGACTATGACGAGCGCCGGGACATTCCGTCATCGACGCGGGCCGCCCTGGATTATTTGTCCTACTTGCACGATTACTTCGACGGCGACTGGCTACTGGCGCTGGCCGCCTACAACGCCGGGGAAGGGCGGGTACGCGACGCTATCACGCGCAATCGCGCCCGCGGCCTGGCAACCAACTATTGGAACCTGTCGTTGCCCGGTGAGACCCAGAACTATGTGCCGCGACTGCTGGCGCTGTCGCAACTGGTGAATGCGCCCGCCGACTATGGCGTGAGCCTGGCGCCCATCGCCGACCAGCCGTACTTCCAGATGGTCGCCTTGGCGCAGCCCGTGGACCTGGCGCACCTGGCGCTGTTGTCCGGTGTGCATGAGCGAGAGTTGCGCATGCTCAACCCTGCCGCGCGCGGCCGGGCCAGGGGGCGCTTGCTGATGCCCATGGAAGCGTCGCGCAGGTTGCAGGCCCAACCGGACATGATCGTCAAGGCGGCGCTGCCCCGCGTGGCCGGTAGCGAAGAACAAGTGGTTGCCTCACCCGATACCGGCGTGGCCGAGCCGCAGGTGGCAGAGGTGGTCGTGCCGCCAGGGGTGTGAGCCGATTATCCAGGGCCTACAGGCAGCCCATCGCGACATTGGCCAGGCCGCGTGCACGTGGGTCCATCAAGACGTAGGAGCCAATGGTGTTGCAGGCGAAGCCGAACGCCACGCCGCGTTCAGGGTCGGCAAACCCGATGGTGCCACCGGCGCCCATGTGGCCGAACGCCTTGTTGCCCATGCCATAACTGCCGTTCGCCACGTCCGGCTGGTTGAGCATGATGCCCAGGCCGAAACGCGTGGGGGTCTGGATGGTCGGGTCGTATTCGGCGCTGTGCTCGCGCAACATTTCGTTGAGCAGCGGCGACTCCAGCAGTTGCCCGTCGAGCAGACCGGCGTAGAACGCCGCCAGGCTGCGGGCATTGCCGTGCCCGTTAGCCGCCGGTTGGGTCATGCGCTTCCAGCCGGCTTCGTTGCTGCGCCCCAGCACCATGGGCGGGTTGGCGAAGGCCAGTGTGCTCATGGCGGTCGGCTCGTTGAGCACGTCCTTCAGCACCCGGGCAAAAGCATCATCGTCGATCTCGTCTTTGGTGCGCGCCATATAGGCGCAGCGGGCGATGGTCGCGTCGTCCAGGCCGAGGTGGAAGTCCAGCCCGAGCGGCACCGCCACGCGTTGGTGAATGCTTTGCGCCGGCGTCAGGCCATCCACCCGGCGTAGCAGTTCGCCGAGGATCCAGCCGAACAGCAAGGGCGAATAGGTCTGCTGCTCTCCGGCCGGGACCCAGGGATGCTCCTCGGCGATCAGGTCCGTCATGGTGTTCCAGTCGTAGAGGGTTTCCGGGGCCAGGGACGTGCGCAGCGCCGGCAACCCGGCACGGTGGCAAAGCACCTGGCGCAGGGTGATCGACGCTTTGCCGGCGTTGGCGAATTCGGGCCAGTAGCGGCAGACCGGCGCGTCCAGGTCCAGGCGTCCTTCGCCGACCAGTTGCATGATCGCCACCGCCGTGAAGGGCTTGGTGCAGGAAAACAGATTGAGCAGCGTGTCGCGCTGCCAATGGCTGTCCGGCTCCGGCCCGGCAATGCCGGCCCACAGGTCGATAACGGTTTCGCCGTCAATCTGGATGCACAGGGCGGCGCCGCGTTCGAAAGGGCTCTGCATCAGCCGGATAAACGCCTCTTTGACCGGTTCGAAACGGGTGTCGCATTGACCATGGATAACAAGTGCACGGGTCATGTCAGCTCCACGCAAGGGTTGGTGTATTCCCTTTGAGTGACGCTGGCCGTGCAAACGGTTCATCGGCAGGTAGACCCACTGTGGGAGCGAGTTTGCTCGCAATGGCGGTGGTTCAGCCAACATTGAAGTGACTGATACACCGCCATTGCGAGCAAGCTCGCTCCCACAGGGATCTTTTTTGGCGCGCCCTGCCACTCAGGAGCAACGATTGATGCCTCTGGAGAGTGTTCATGGCTTACGAGCGTACCCTTGATTTGAATAGCGACGCGTTTCGCGGCGAGGCTTACCGGCATTATGCGGCGCTGCGCCAGGCGTCTCCGGTGTTCTTCAGTCAGGCCGAAGGGCAGTTACCGATGTGGTACGTCACCGGTGCGCGGGAAGTCGAGGAGGTGCTGCTGGACAACGAGCGCTTCGCCCGTGACCCGTCGCGGATCGATGCGCAGTTCGCCGCGATGCTCGGTGGCGAGCAATCCATCGCGTTTCTCAACGACCACATGCTCAACCGCGATGGCGACAGTCATCGTCGCTTGCGTCGCCTGGTCAACAAGGCCTTCACGTTGAAGGCGGTGAACGCCCTGCGGCCGCGCATCGAACAGATCGCCGAGACGTTGCTGGAACCCGTGCGGTCGAGCGGGCGAATGGAAGTGGTGAGCCAATATGCATTCCCGCTGTCGATCACCGTCATCGCCGAACTGCTTGGCGTCCCCGCACAAGATCGTGACGATTTTCGCCGCTGGTCCCACATGATCGTCCAGCAGGTGGGGCACGACCTGAGCGAGTTGCAGCGTTGCTACAACGAATTCGCGGGTTACATGCTCGCGTTGATCGACCAGCGTCGAGCACAGCCGGGCGATGACCTGGTTTCGGCGCTGGCTCAGGTCGAGGAAGAGGGCAGCATGCTCAGCCAAAGTGAGCTGTGCAGCATGATCGCGCTGCTGATCATCGCCGGGCACGAAACCTCGGCGTCGATGATCGGCAATGCGGTGCACATGCTCGTGCAGCACCCGAAGGCGCTGGCGCGATTGCGTGACGAGCCGGCATTGATGCCTGGCGCGGTCGAGGAACTTCTGCGCTATGACTCCTCGGTGGAGCGGGCCATGGTCCGCTTCGTCACCCGGGATACCGAACTGGCCGGGCAACGCTTGCAACGCGGGCAACTGGTGATTGCGGTGGTGGGCTCGGCCAATCGTGACGAAGCGCTGTGTGCAAATCCTGACACGCTCGACATCACTCGCCCGGCCTGCCCGCACATGTCGTTCGGCAAAGGCACGCACTATTGCCTGGGCGCCTCGTTGGCCCGGCAGGAATTGGAAATTGCATTGAACACACTTCTTCGCTGCTGCCCCGGACTGCAATTGGCGGTCGATCCCGGCGCGGTACGCTGGCGTTATGTGCCCAACTTCAGGGGGCCGGAGGCGTTGCCGGTGCGCTGGTCGGTGGATTGAGGTGTTCATGAAAAAGGGGCTGCTGCGCAGCCCAGCGGGAGCAAGCTCCCTCGCCACGGGTTTATCGACTGAACAGCAGGGGCTGCGGGGGCTTGTGCAAAAAATGGCATCGGCTCGAATGAGCGCAGGCCCATGCCTGAGAAAGAGGCGGCTCATCCGACGTCCAGCCGGACGAGCCGTGGACTCACGCCAGGCTGGCCTCCTCGTTTTGGGCTGGCGCTGAAAGGGTGGTGGGTGCCGTGTCGCCTGGCGTCAGGTGCAGTCCATAGAGCACGACGTCCGCACGGTTATCAGCGAACCGGGCGATCCCTGGAAAGCGTCCCCATTGGGTCGCGCCGAGCCCTTGTACGCCGCGTTTGCTGGCCTCGTTGTGCTCGATGATCCAGGCCACCAGCGTCTCGAAACCATACTGCCTGGCCAACACCACCGCGGCTTGGCCAAGGCGGATGCCGACGCCGCTGCCGATGTGGTCGCCGCGTACGTAGATCGACACTTCGCCGGTCAATCGGCAGGCCTGGGCCCCCCAACAGAAGCGGTTGACGATCAACCAGGCGACGACTTCGCCAGCGCGTTCGAGCACGTAGATCGGATCACCCTCCTTGACGAAACAGTCGACGAAAAACGTCATTTCCTTCAGGGAAAACGCTCTGAGCACGGGGGAGCTGGTACCTCCCAGAGCGCTTTCGTTGAAGATATCTGTCATCACCGGCAAGTCGTCGGGGGTGTAGCGGCGCACGCCACGTGGCAGGTCGGGCCGACTGTTCAAGCGATTATTGGTCATGGTCGGGCTTCTCCATAGACGCTTCGTTTGAGTTGTTCACGCGCACGAAACAACCTTGAGCGCACGGTGCCAATGGGAACGCCCAGACGTTCGGCGGCATCGCGGTAGCTGCTCTCGGTGTCCACGGCGGTCCACAGGGTGTCGCGCATGTCCTTGGGCAGCGCGTCCATGGCTATCAGCGTACGGTCCAACAGCCGACGGTTGTCGCACAGTTCACTCAGATCAATGTCGTCACTGGACTCGTTGAACTCGCTTTCATCGAAAGTGCTCAGCGGTGGCTGCGCATAGAAGCGGCGGAAGTGGTTGCGGATCAGGTTGAGGGCGATGCCGCACAACCAAGTGTCCTGCTTTGCCAGCCCTTTGAACTTCTGCTGGTTGCGCCAGGCTTCCAGGTACGTGAGCTGGATGATGTCGTCGGCGTCGTCTTGATTGAGTACACGTTTTTGCACAAACAGACGCAGTTTGCGCGCCTCGCCGAAGCAGATGCCTGGCGCACCTGCGGGTGCCGGGGAGGTTTTCGGGGGGGGCATGAGATTCAGGCTGTTCATCAATAAATCCCTCTGAGTAGGTTCCATAGCGTCGATAAAAAATGTCGACGGTTCCCCTGTCAGCAGGACCTGTGCCAAGCCGGATTTATGGCTTATCTATTTGATAAACAAATAATTTTATATAGAGCTGTTGCTCTATTTGTGCAAGGGCGTGCACAGATGCCCCGAGCGCCACTGCATGAAATTGCACCGAGCGAACGCTCGGGCAGGAAACCCTCCCGAACCGGTCAGAAGAGGCCACGACCGCAGATGGAACTGAATGCTGGATCGTCGCCACCCACTGAGCGTCCGAAACCACGCTCACGGCCATCATGAAAGTAGAATCCCCGACAAATGCGCGTATTGCCGTCAACCTTGCCCAGGCCGCTTCGGCCGTCGTGGGCATGGGCAAGCCTGTCGAATCGTTCCAGGCCGTGCAGTCCAATTCGATGGAGGAGGTCGGCATGACCTTCAGCCATCACGTGGAGCGCAATACCAAGGCGCTGAGCCAGCGGCGTATCCGCAATGCTCGTAGCGAGGTGGGCCAGGTGCGGGTCGAGACGCGTGAGCAGTTGGAGGAGTGGTACGACCAACTTGGCCACCCAGGCAAGCAGAGTCTGGGGGCAATGGCCGCTCAGGCGGGTTTGTTGTTGTGTGGCGAGCCGGTGCTTGAAGAGGTGGTGCAGTCCACCGGTGGTGACCCGGCCCGTACCGACCTGATCCTGCAGCGCGCGTTGCGCGAGGCCGAAGTGCAAGGTCGTCTCGTTGAAGCCCAGCGTGCTCGCGACTACCTGCAGCTGTTGCGCGAGCGTTATGGCGCGCAGATCCAGGCGGGCATGAACATCGCCGAGGCCTTGCGCGCTGCGGGCGGCGATCCCGAGCTGCGCCAGGCGGTACGGCGGCTCTACTACGACACCGTGGTGCTCAAACAGTCATTACCCACCATGATGCAGGCGCTGCTTGGCCTGTTCGGCGAGGCGGCATTCGTGCCGGGGCTGGACATGATGCGCCGGGCACTGGCTGACGACATCGCTGCGCACACACCATCACGTCCTACTGCCTTGTTGCGCACGTTGTTGATCGGCCTGGCGGCCTCGACGCAACTGGGCAGTGTCCTGCACAGTTGCCGCCGTTTACTGGAGCAACTGGCCTACAGTTGCCCGGCCAGCCAGCTCACGGCCGTGCTGTTGCTCCAGCGCATGCTGGGGTTTGTCAGCAGTGGCCTGTCGGCAGCGGAAGTACGGCGCATTGGGCGTGAATTGGGCGGAGAAGAAGAACGGGACCAACTGGTCTCCCTGAACGGCCTGTACCCCCTGCTCAAGCGTTTGCCGCTGCCCCTCTGGCGGGATAGCAAAAGCCGACAGTCCGCGCTGAAGAACCTGTTGGTGCTGCTCGATGAGCGTTCCCGTGGCGAGCCCCGAAGCCAGACCGCTGCCCCGGTGATTGGGGCGCGCTCATGATCGCCCTGTTGAACAAAGTCGCCAACGAAGCGGTGCGGCGCATCGAGGTGGTCGGAGCGTTCGTGGTGCTCGGCATCGTGTTCATGCTGATCCTGCCCTTGCCGACCTCGGTGGTCGATGCGCTGATCGCGATCAACATCTGCATCTCCTGCCTGCTGATCGTGCTCTCGCTGTACTTGCCACGGCCGCTGGCGTTTTCCTCGTTTCCCGCGGTGCTGCTGCTGACCACGCTGTTTCGATTGGCATTGTCGGTGGCGACCACCCGGTTGATCCTGCTCCAGGGCGACGCCGGTCATATCGTCCAGGCGTTCGGCGATTTTGTGGTGGGGGGCAACCTGGCGGTCGGGTTGGTCATCTTCCTCATTCTGACGGTGGTCAACTTCCTGGTGATCACCAAGGGCTCGGAGCGGGTCGCCGAAGTGGCGGCGCGCTTCACCCTGGATGCATTGCCGGGCAAGCAGATGTCCATCGACAGCGATCTGCGCGCCAACCTGATCGATGTCAGCGAAGCCCGGCGGCGTCGCGAGGAATTGAACAAGGAAAGCCAGCTGTTCGGTGCGATGGACGGGGCGATGAAGTTCGTCAAGGGCGATGCCATCGCGGGTTTGGTGATCGTGGTGATCAACCTCATCGGCGGCTTTTCGGTTGGCATGATGCAGCACGACATGGGCGCGTCCGAATCGATGCACCTGTACGCCGTGTTGACCATCGGTGACGGTCTGATCGCGCAGATTCCGGCCCTGCTGATTTCCCTCACCGCGGGCATGATCATCACTCGGGTGTCGCCGGAAGGGCAGCCAGCGGGCAGTAGCGTCGGCAAGGAAATCGCCCAGCAGTTGACCGCCGAACCCAAGGCCTGGGTGATCGCTTCGGTGGGCATGCTCGGCTTCGCGGCCTTGCCCGGCATGCCCACGCTGGTGTTCATCGTCATCGCCTTGATCACAGGCACCGCTGGCATCGTTCAGCTGTACTCGCGTGCCCGGCAGGCACGCCAGGGCGACCAGCCAGCGGAGGTCGTCGCCCCTGCACAGAACGGCGCTGAAGACCTGCGCAGTTTCGACCCGACCCGTGCCTATCTATTGCAGTTTTCCAAAGCCATGGAAGGCAACGCGGCCGCCGAAGAAGCCATCCAGGCGATTCGCAAGAAGCGTAACGCGCTGGTGGCCGGCTTTGGCCTGACCCTGCCGCCTTTCGAGATCGAATACAGCGCGCTGCTGGAAGACGACGAGTTCCGCTTCTGCGTGCACGAGGTGCCGATGTTGCGGGCCACTTTCGGAGAGCGCGTGGCCGTGGCACGCGGGCCGCTGCCGTTGGAGCCGCGCGACGGGCAGGTCGGCAGCGAGGTGCGTGACGAGCAGCAGTGGCTCTGGCTGACGCCTGACGATCCGCTGCTGGCGGACGAACGCGTGGAGGCGGTGTCGGCCGCCGAGTTGCTGGTGGAGCGGATGAGCCGCGCGATGTTTGCCACGGGCCCGCAATTCTTGGGGCTTCAGGAGAGCAAGTCGATTCTCAGTTGGCTCGAAGCGGGCCAGCCAGAGCTGGTGCAAGAGCTGCAGCGGACCATGCCATTGGCCCGTTTCGCCGCCGTGCTCCAGCGCCTGGCCGGCGAAGGTGTGCCGCTGCGCGCGGTGCGGCTGATCGCCGAGTCCTTGATCGAGCATGGGCAGCATGAGCGTGACGTCGGTGCGCTGACCGACTACGCGCGCATCGCCCTGAAGTCGCAGATCTATCACCAGTACCGCGACGAAGACGGCCTGCACGTGTGGCTGTTGACGCCGGAAACCGAAGGTCTGTTGCGCGATGCGCTGCGCCAGACCCAGACGGAAACCTTTTTTGCCCTGGAAAGCCTGCATACCCGCGCCTTGGTGATGCAGTTGCGCGAAGGTTTCCCGTTGCGCGCCAAGCGCGTGGCCGTGCTGCTGGTGGCGCAAGACCTGCGGGCTCCGCTGCGCGATTTGTTGCGCGATGAATTCAATCACGTGCCCGTGCTCGCCTTCAGCGAGTTGCACAGCAACGCCCAGGTCACCGTGCTGGGGCGCTTTGACCTCGAGCAGGAAAAACTACGGATGGAGGATGCCGCATGACGGGTTTGTCTTGGCACGCCAGCAGCGGTGCCTCCACGTAACGATGCAAATCCAGGTGCGTTCGATGGCCTGGCTGTGACAGAGGACGGGGGCCGCCGGTGCCCCGTCGTACAACCGGACCGTGGGCGAGCATCTGTCGCCCCTTGAGGAATTGACCATGTTCGAACTGCGAGTCTTGAGTGGTCTGCACCGAGGTGCGGCGTTGCCGCTGGTGGGCGAGCAATGGGTGGTCGGGGCGGCGGAGGAGGCCGACCTGGCGCTTTACGATCCGGGCATCTGTGGGCGTCACGTAGGCCTGCGGCAGGTGCAGGGCCAATGGCTGCTGGAGCTGTTGGATGGCGCGGTTTGCGATGGACAAGGCCAAGCCTGGACACCGGCCGAGCCCTTGCAGAGCAATGTCCCGTTTGCCGTGGCAGGCGTCTGGTTGTGTCTGGCACCGGCCGATCAACCCTGGCCCGAAGAGGCGGCGCTGGATGATGCCGCGCATCTGACGCCGGAGCGGGAAACCCCGAAGCCCGCCATGCGGCCGTCGTGGCCCAAGCGCCTGGCCATTGCCGCGGCGGTGATCACCGTCGCCTCCAGCGCCTGGGCCTTTACCAGCCAACCGGCGCAGCCCGTGGCACGCAGCCCGGCCCAGCAGCTCAAGCAGACCAAGGTGGCCTTGGACAATGTCGAGGCGGTCCGCCTGGAGCTTGATCGCATGCTGCAGGAGCGTGATCTGGGCGCCGGTGTGCGGGTCGAGAGCCAGGGCGACCGCCTGGTCCTGGTGGGCGAGTTGCCGCGCCAACGCCTGGCGGTGGTCGAACGGCTGATCGAGCGCTTCCACGACCGCTACGAAACGCCGGTCGGGATCACCGCCAACGTCAACGAACGGCTGACGAAGCTGCCGTTCCAGATCGCCCAGATCGTCGGCGGCAAGCATGGCCACGTGGTCACCGCCGATGGACGTCGGTTGTTCCTGGGCGACCAGATCGATGGCCTGCGCTTGACTGCCATCGACAGCGGCAAAGTCACCTTCGAGGGCGATCAACGCTACGAGGTCACGTGGTGATGACGCAGGCGGCCATCGCGCGACTGGAGGCCTGGGAGGCCGGGCAACTGGCGCATTTGCGTCGCTTCGCGCCGGTCATGGTGCGCGGACGGGTGCAGCGGGTCAGCGGCATCCTGTTGCAGTGCCGACTGCCGGGGGCGCAGATCGGCGATCTCTGCCGGGTCGAGCGCAATGCACGCGAGTCGCTGCTCGCCGAAATTGTCGGTTTCGACCAGCACGATGCCTTGCTCAGCGCCCTGGGCGGCCTGGAGGGCGTCCGGGTCGGTGCGGCAGTGGAGCCGCTGGGCATGCCGCATCGGGTGTGCGTGGGGCCGCAGTTGCTGGGCCAGGTGCTGGATGGTTTCGGCCGGCCACTGGTGGACGGCGGGGTGGGAGCGTTCGCCGGTTCGCACGTGCAGCAAGCATCGCAGGTGATTGGCGAGGCCCCGGCGCCCACCGCTCGACCGCGCATCCAACGGCCCTTGATGACCGGCGTCCGGGCCATCGACGGCCCGCTGACGCTCGGCGAAGGCCAGCGTGTGGGGCTGTTCGCCGGCGCCGGTTGTGGCAAGACCACGCTGCTGGCGGAGATTGCCCGGAACGTTGACTGCGATGTCATCGTGTTCGGCCTGATCGGCGAGCGTGGGCGCGAACTGCGCGAATTCCTCGACCATGAGCTGGATGATGAACTGCGTGCCCGTGCGGTGCTGGTGTGCGCCACCTCCGACCGCTCCAGCATGGAACGCGCCCGTGCGGCGTTCACCGCGACGGCATTGGCCGAGGGGTTTCGTGCCCGGGGCCTGCGCGTTCTGCTGCTCATTGACTCGCTGACCCGCTTCGCCCGGGCCCAGCGTGAGATCGGCCTGGCCGCCGGCGAGCCGTTGGGGCGTGGAGGCCTGCCGCCGTCGGTCTACAGCCTGCTGCCGCGCCTGGTCGAACGGGCCGGGCTGACCAACGAGGGCGCTATCACCGCGTTTTATACGGTGCTCATCGAGCAGGATTCCATGAACGATCCCGTGGCGGATGAAGTGCGTTCGTTGCTCGACGGTCACATCGTGCTGTCACGCAAGCTCGCGGAGCGCGGCCACTACCCGGCAATCGATGTGCTGGCCAGCCTGTCGCGAACCTTGGCCAACGTGGCCGAGGCGGAGCACCTGCGGGCGGGCATCAATCTGCGTCGATTGCTCTCGGCCTATGAGCAAATCGAACTGATGTTGCGCTTGGGCGAATACCAGGCCGGCGCCGACCCCTTGACCGACCTGGCGGTGGAGTCGCGTGGTGCCCTGGACGCCTTTCTGCGCCAGGATCTGCGTGAGCCGGAGCCGTTTGCGTCCACGCTCGCCCACCTGCAGCAGTTGACCGCCTATGTCCCGGGTTGATCTGGACGCCCTGGCGCCGATACGCCGCCACCGCGAAGCGCAAGCCGAGCGGGCGTGGCGCCAGCAGCGCGAGCTTTTGCGTGAGCGCGAAGCCGCGGTTGCCGCCGCGCGCGCGCAGATGCAGGCGACCCGTGAGCAACAGGCGGTGCAGCGCGAAGCGTTGTACGGCGAGCACCGTGGCCGGGCTTTGAGCGTGTGCGAACTGAATGCCTGGAGTACCCAGGAACGTCGTTTGATCGGCGAGCTGGCCGAGCAAGCGCGGGCAGTGCAGGCACTGGACGATGAACAGGCGCAACAGGCACAGCACACGGCTGCTGCCCAGCAGCGGCTACAAGGGCGCCGGCGAGATCTGGAAAAGCTCAGCGCAATGATGGAGTACCTGGTGGAGACCTCCAGCGATGAATGAACGCAGCGTGCGCGGTGGGCCGACATCGCACAGCAATCCCTCGGCGGCCCCGGTTCGGCACCCGCCTCGAGCGTATGAGCAAGCGCCTGCCCAGGTGAGTCGGGCAAGTCGTCCGGCGGCACGCGAGTCTGCCCCTGTCACCGGGCGCGATCCGGACATGACGGCAGGAAGCAGTGACGGTTACTGGTTCCGCCAGTGGGTCGATGCACCACGGGGCGGTGCGCAGGATGACAGCGCCGGCACCGGTTCGCTGTCGGGCCTGGTGAATCTTTCGAGCGGCGAAGAGGAGGCGTTTGTCGACCAGCTCACGCCACGCTTGCGCGCCACGCTCGATTCGCAATTGGACCTCTTGCTGCACCTTCCTAACCTGGGCCGCATCAAGGTATCCGCCCGGCGGCTAGACGGAGCGTGCGGGTGGGACATCGGCCTGAGCAGCGAAAGTGCAGACGTACAGGCGCGGCTGTCGAGTCGATCCGGCCGTCTCGAAGAGGCGCTGACCCAAAGCCTGGGCCAGCCGGTGAGCGTGCGCGTAGCGCGGGAAGAAGAGGTTAGCGCGACATGACCGTCCATGCATTGGTGCTGCCGGCCGTGGGCAGCGAGGACGCCACCGCCCGGCGACTATTGGGAGTTGGCGTCCGGTTGCCCTTCGAGGTGGCGGGCGAGGCGGGCCTGCTGGAACTGACCCCAGGCGGCGCTGCGGCTGGGAGCACGCCGTGTGTGCTGGCGTGTGCCCATGGTGTCTTTGCCCTGGACGAGCCCGGCGCGGTGCTCAGCCTGTTCGGTGAGTGCCCGGTGGTCTTGCCTGCCGAACCCGGACCGGATGACGCGTGGTTCTGGTCGCTGTTCCAGCAAACCTTGAGCGAGCCCCTACGCCAGGCATTCGGTTTTCTCAAGCCTACGGTCGAGCCCGCGGTGCAGGGCATTGTCTGCCGGCTCGACGTGAGGCTGGGTGCGGCCCGCGTCACGAGCCATCTGGAAATGACCGGTGGGACCTTGCTGGGGCTGCTTCGCGCCGCGCCCTGGCAACGGCCAGCAGCGCCGGGGATCGCTGGCTTCGTGCTGCATGTTCCGTTGGAACTGGGGCAACTGGCGCTGGCCGCCGGGCAATTGGCGACGTTGCGCCCCGGTGATGTGTTGGTGCCGCAAACCGCTCTGTTCGATTCATCCGGCCAAGGGCTGATTCGCCTGGGCCGGCATTGTTTGCAGGTGCGGGTACACAGCCGTGCCGCGCCGTTGCGCCTGACTTTGCTCGCTCTGGAGGAGACCGTTATGAGCACCACCGCCGACACCGACATTCTGATGCCGGACTGGGACGACACCACTGGCTACGAACCTGACGCCCAAGCCGGCGAGGCGGCCGAGCACCCGGAGTCGGCCTATGCCGCCGCTGAAACCGAGGAAGCGCCGATGACTGAGCCGGTCGCGGCCGAAATCCCCGAGCGCTTCGACGACCTGCCGCTGGCGCTGACGATACGCTGCGGTCATTTGCACCTGACCTTGGGCGAGCTGCGCAACCTGGCGCCCGGCGCCGTGCTGCAAGTGCAGGGCGTGGCACCGGGGACAGCAGCGCTGTTCTATGGCGAACGGGCCCTGGCCCATGGCGAGCTGGTCGAGGTCGATGGCCGGTTGGGCCTGCAAATCGCTCACGTGGATGTGGCTGGATGAGCTTCCAGGGGGTCGACCCCTTTCTGCTGGCGCTGTTCATCGGCGGGATTTCGTTGGTCCCCCTGCTGCTGATCATCTGCAGCGCCTTTCTCAAGATAACCATCGTGTTGACCATCACCCGTAACGCCATCGGCGTGCAGCAGGTGCCACCCAATATGGCCCTGTATGCCATTGCCCTGGCCGCGACGCTGTTCATCATGGCGCCGGTGGGCCACAACATCGCCGAAGAGCTGAAAGAGCGGCCGCTGGATTTCAGCAACACCGAGGCGTTGCAAGGTTCTGCTCTGAACGCGATAAAACCGTTGCAGGCTTTCATGTCGCGCAATACCAACCCGGACATCCTCGCCCACTTGCTGGAAAACACCCAGCGGATGTGGCCCAAGGAACGCGCCGAGCAGGCCAGTCGCGACGACCTGATGCTGCTCATCCCGGCCTTCATGCTGTCGGAGCTTGAGGCCGGCTTCCAGATGGGTTTTTTGATCTATATCCCGTTCATTGTCATCGACCTGATCGTGTCCAACCTGCTGCTGGCACTCGGCATGCAGATGGTCGCGCCCATGACCATTTCGTTGCCGCTCAAGCTGCTGATTTTTGTCCTCGTGCAGGGCTGGACGCAATTGCTCGACAGCCTCTTCTATTCCTATCTTTGAGGATGTGCGATGGACGCGCTGACGTTATTTAAGGAAGGCATGTTGCTGGTGGTCCTGCTCTCCGCGCCGCCCTTGATCGTGGCGGTGGTCGTCGGTGTGCTGACCTCCCTGGTGCAGGCCTTGATGCAGATCCAGGACCAGACCTTGCCCTTCGGCATCAAGCTGGTGGCGGTCGGGCTGACTTTGCTGGTCACGGGCCGCTGGATCGGCGTGGAATTGCTGGGTCTGCTGCGCCGGGCATTCGAAATGATGGCCAACACCTGATGACGGCCCAGGCGTTCATTCCCTATTTCGACTTGCTGCTGTCGATCGCGCTCGGTATGGCGCGTATCTACCCGGTCGCCTACCTGGTCCCGGTGTTCTGCTTCCAGCATCTGCGAGGCCTGCCGCGCCATGCCGTGGTGTTTGCCCTGGGCATGTTGCCGGCGCCCGGTATTCGCCAGGCGCTGATCGACGCCCAGGTCAATTGGCTGTCGCTGGCCGGGTTGATGTTCAAGGAGCTGGTGCTGGGCTTTTTGCTCGGGGTGCTGCTGGCGATGCCGTTCTGGTTGTACGAGTCGGTGGGCGCCTTGCTGGACAACCAGCGCGGTGCGCTCATCGGTGGTCAGTTGAACCCGGCGCTCGGCACCGACACCACGCCGCTGGGTCTGCTGTTCAAGGAGATGACGATCTTGCTGCTGGTCACCACCCTGGGCATTGGCACGTTGACCCAGGTGATCTGGGACAGTTACCTGGTGTGGTCGCCCACTGTTTGGTTTCCATTGCCTGGCGCGGATGGCTTCGGCGTGTTTCTCGGGCTGCTCGGCGAAATGTTCATGCACATGATGCTCTACGCGGCGCCTTTTATCGGCTTGCTGTTGCTGGTCGAATTCAGCCTGGCGCTGCTCAGCCTGTATAGCCCGCAATTGCAGGTATTCGTCCTCGCCATGCCGGCCAAGAGCCTGATTGGCCTGGGCTTCCTGCTGTTCTACCTGCCCACGCTGTGGGACGCGATGACCGGCCGTCTGGGTCGCTATGGCGAAATCCGGCATCTGCTGCACCTGTTGTTGCAGGCGCCCTGAAGGAGGGCTTCGCCCATGAGCGAAGACAGTGGCGAAAAGACCAAGCGGGCGACGCCGAAGAAGATTCGCGACGCGCGCAACAAAGGCCAGGTCGGCCAGAGCCAGGACTTGAGCAGCCTGCTGGTGCTTGCGGCGATCACCGAAGTGGCGTTGACCCAGGCCGACGACAGCATGCAGGCCTTGGGAGACATGGTGACATTCCCGCTGCGTCGGCTGGATGTCGACTTCGTGCGTGCCTTTGAGGAAACCTTGGCCCATGCCGGTGGCGTGCTGCTCAATTTCACCTTGATGACCGTGGGGCTGGCGATCGTCACGCGCCTGGTGGCCGGCTGGATACAGTTCGGTTTCCTGTTCGCCCCCGAGGCCCTGCAGCCGGACCCGAACCGCCTGAACCCGATGAACCAGGCCAAGCAGATGTTCTCCGGCCAGGCGCTGATCAACCTGTTCATGGGGCTGGTCAAGGCCGTTTTTATCGGCACCGTGATCTATCTGGTGACCCTGCCGGCACTCGGCTCGTTGATCAATCTGGTCAACGGCGACCTGCACAGCTATTGGCGCGGCTTGGCCAGCCTGTTTCGGCACATCATGCACATTTGCCTGGGCGTATTGCTGGTGCTGGCAATTCTCGATTTCGGCCTGCAGAAATATTTCTTTGCCAAGCGCCTGCGCATGAGCGAGGAGGAGGTGCGCAAGGAGTTCAAGGAAATGGAAGGCGACCCCCACGTAAAAATGCATCGCCGCAGCCTGGCCCGGCAATTGGTCGACCAGCCCGTCAACAAAGAGACCAAGCCGGTGGAAGACGCCGACATGCTGGTGGTCAACCCCACCCACTTTGCCGTCGCGCTGTTGTATCGCCCCGAGGAAACGCCGCTGCCGCAGTTGATCGTCAAAGGCGTCGATGCCGAGGCCCGGGCGCTGATCGAGCGGGCCAAGGCGGCGCGGGTCCCGGTCATCCAGTGTGTCTGGCTGGCGCGCACCATCTACCGTGAAGACGTCGGCGGTTATATCCCCCGGGAAACGCTCCAGGCGGTTGCCCATATTTATCGGGTGTTGCGCGAACTGGATGACGAGGCCAAGGGCGAGGTGATCGAGATTCCGGAATTGAACCTGCGTTGAGGTCGATGGAACCGATGCACACGCGCTTGCCACTCAGCAAGTGAGCCAGGCTCGTCCGGAGGATCCCGGCCTGCCGACAGTGCCCACCACTCAGACATCGACTCGTGGAGGATTCCCATGCCCGAACCCAGACCCCTGACGAGCCCCTTAGGGGGCTCAGGTGCCCTGCACGGCACCGACAGCTTATCGCCGTCGCGCTCACCCTCGCTGAGCCAACGACCCCGCGAGGCGCAGCAGCGCCAAGGCACCCAGAGCCTGCATGATCGGGGACGCTCTTCCTCGACACCACCGACGGTGCATCAGCGCGGCCGCACCCGAACGCGAGACACCAACCACACGGCGGCACCGAATGACACGCAACCGCTGGATGACGCGCAAACGCCCAGCCGCACGCCGGACTCTTTCATGAGCGAGATGGAAACCCGTCAGAAGCAATTGATGGAAAAGCAGTTCCAGCTGCAGATGGGCATGGAGGAACGCCAGAGCGCCATGTTGCTCGTCAAAAGCTCCGCCGACATGGCCAAGCTGATGAGCGATACGGTGACGGAGGTCACCAAGGGCTTCATGGACAGCGCAAGGAAAGTCATGCAGGAGGGTGGCGAGGCGATGAAGCTTCGATAAGGTGGGAGAGTGTATGTCGGCCCCCGGGGGTATTGTCCAATGGGGCCGATGTGCATCTGCACCGTGGCCGTCTATCCCAGTCGGGTGCGGCTTGTGCTGAGCGACGCCGGACGCGGACCGCCCGGCGTTGCAGGCACCGCCAAGCGTGTACGCACCTCTGCGACCTGGGCGATGAAGCCCACGACCCAATGGCAGAACTGCACCTCATCGAGCATCGCCAGTGGGCAATGGGCACACAAGCGAACACTGCTTTTGTCATCCAGGGCCAGCCAACTGCCGCCGAGCAGATCCAATCGAAAGTTGAGTTCCAGCAAGCGCTTGTGCAGGCCGGGCGCGTGGGCAGGCACATCGATCAAGCAATGGAGGATGGCGACATCACCGTGATCGGGCAGCTCAATGACCACGGCCTCGCGGTTGCTCGCGTCATACAGCGCGCACACGCCACCTTCCAACTGCAAGTGCGCATGCAGATGTTCCGAGAGGGCCGAGATCAAGCGTTGGGCGAGCGGTGCGACGGTCATGAAAACCTCCCTAATAAAGTCTCTGGATGAATCACTGTGGCGAGGGAGCTTGCTCCCGCTGGGCTGCGCAGCGGCCCCAAAACCCTTCAACGCGGTGCACCGGGAGAAACCGTCTGCAGCAGTTTTTACGACTGCTGCGCAGCCGAGCGGGAGCAAGCTCCCTCGCCACGGGCTCAGCGTTGCTCCTGAGTGAACAGCATTGCCCTCAATACGTGGCTGAGTAATCGTCGAGGTCTTCCAGGCCCAGCAGCGACAGCTGACGGGACTGGATTTCATCGAGCAGTTCAGTGGATAGCGGCGGGTCGGGCAGCGCCTGCCAGACCACGAGTGCTCGCTGCGGATCGAGAAACACGAACAACTGCGCGTAGTCGGTCGGCTGGGCGAAACGCCGTTCGAGGGCATGCTGGATCTGGTTTGCACGCAGCGCCTGGCTTTGTATTTGTAAGGCGAGCCCCACGCTGTGAGGCTCGCGTCGCAGACAGAACTCGATGCCTGGGGCTATTTCCCAATACGTCGCGATGCCGGCGATGATGTTCTTCTGGAAGGCCTGGCGAGTGCTTACGCTGTGTACCGAAAAAGACATAGCGTTTCAGTTCTCCAATGGGACGACCGTATGGTCCAGTGGGTGTTCGGGGGAGCCAAGGCCGCCGCGCATACCGGGTGACCACCAGATCACCAGCCGACCGTTGTCCGGTTCGGCGCGGCTGCAGGCATCGCCCTGGCAGCCGAAGCGGTTCGCGCAACCGGCGAACACCGGCAGGCTCAGCAATAAAACGAGCAGCAGTGGCGTGCGACTCATGGCAGGGTCCTCGCGCTGGTTTGCAGAAGAGAAGGGCGCTCGCCGCCTGGCGTGCGTGTGGGTTGTTTCATGACCACGAACACTTCCGTTTCTTCGCCGGGCTCAAGCCACACCTTCGGCCAGGCGGAGGTGGCCAGGGCCCAGCGGCTGCCGCAGCTCGCTTCGTCGAAGCGCAACCTTTGCTGGCCATCGTTGCGTACCACGCCCACGGCGATGCCGTAATCGGGACCGGCGAACCATTGGGCCCGGGCAGCGTCCAGCGATAGCCCGGGTTGCAACGCGCACAATGTGTCGGGCGAATAAGGAATCGACGCCGCTTGCTTGAACGTGGCCGGAATGTTGCCGTCGGCGAGTTGGGCGAGCACGTCGCTGACCTCGATACGACCGACGGGGCGGGTGCCGTTGCGACGCTCTTCCAGGCGTGCCATGGCGCTGTCGACCTGTTCGCGGTCAAGGGCGGAGATATAGCGGGCCGGGTCAACCTGGTCGCCGATCAGGCGGGGCGTCAGGATGAAGACCCGTTCGCGGCGGCTGGTCTCGCGCGTGGTCGAGGAAAACAGCAGCGGCCCGATCAGCGGGATGCGACCCAGCCACGGCACCCGTTCGAGGTTATCGCCGGTCTCTTCGGTATGAAAACCGCCTACCACCAACGACCGGCTTTCCCCCACGACGGCCTGAGTGCTGACCACGCCCCGGCGCACGCTGGGCGTCTGCTGGCCGACCTCTGAGGGTTCGATGCGGCCGTCTTCAATGTCCAGGGACATCTGGATCTGATTGCGACCCCCGGTCTCGATGGCATGGGGCACGACCTGCAAGCTGGTGCCTGCCGTGATGGGCTCGATGTTGGCCACGCGCTCGCCGATGGCGGAGATGTACTCGGTCCGGCTGAAGTCGATGACCGCCGGTTGGTTCTCCAGGGTCAGGACCGATGGGTTCGCCACCACCGAGGCCAGGCCTCGGCCCTCCAAGGCCCGCAGTTGTGCGGAAAAATCACCGTAGTCCTGAATGAATACCGTCGAGCTGGCGCCGGGGCGAATCATCGACGCCCCACCGATCAGATCGCCGCTCTCGACGTTCCAGTTCGAAGCCAGCTCGGCCAGTTGCGTGCGGTCGATGTCGAGGATGATCGCATCGATCTCCACCAGCTTGCGCGGTACGTCCACATCGCGAATCAGCGGCGTGTAGATTTCCCGCCGCTTGGGCGCGTCGTAGATGAGCACCGCGTTGTTGCGCACGTCGGCTTCGACGCGGATCTTGCCCCGACCGCCTGCACCGCTGTTCGCGCCGGACGGTACACGGCTGATGTTCGGCCGACCCATGCCGTTGAGTGCCAACTGTTCGATGTTACCCATGGTCATGGATTGCTGGTTCTGCATGTTCTGGAACGATGCCTGGGGCGAGGCCGTTTGCATGCCCCCGGACACGGCGCTGCGGCTTTCCAGCAAACCTTTCAGGATGCTGGCGACCCCGGGAATGACCAACGTTTCGCCGCGGTACTTGACGTTGCGGTCGGCGGCGGTGGCATAGCGCAGCGGGAAACTGATCACCTCCTGCTTCTCTTCGGGTGTCTTGCGCACCTCGGCAAACTGCGCCACCAGGCGCACGTAGCGCTCCGGACCGGAGACCAGGACCACGCCTTCGTCGGGTAACTCGCCCCAGCCGAAACGCGGATCCAGCAGGCCGATGTCGGTCAAGGCCTGCTTCATGTCCGGCACGGCATCGGCGGACACTTCCAGGCGCGTGGAGTCCTGGTTCTGCAAGGGGCTGACGTACAAGGTGTTGCCGTACATGAACCACTGGAAGCGATTTTCCAGACCGAGCCTGTCGAGGAACGCCTGGGGACTTTCGGCGCGCATCCGCCCGTCGACGGTGCCTTTCACCGTACCGTCGATCACCAGCTGCACCGCAAAGGTATTGGCAAAGTCGCCGAGTACCTTGGCCAGCGGTGTGCTCTGGGCGTCGTAGGCGTAAGGCGTATTCTTCCAGTCGGTCGGTATGGCCGCCTGTGCCGGCATGCCTGCGCCAAGCGCGCCGGCCAATGCCAGTACGACCAGCGAAGGTTTCGCCCAGCGGCGTGGGATCCACTGGCGAAGGTGTACCTTGCCTGCGGTCATCAAGCGGTACGGTGTTAGCCACCTGTTAGGCATGACGGATTCCTGTTCCGAGCAAGTGAGAGTGCGAGAGGCGTCGCGCCACGGGAGCGGCAACGGCACGTTGGTCTTTATTGAGAATGGATTGCCAGGTGTCACGCTGGTTGAGCAGTGCTTCGAGCACCTCGATCAAGTCGTCGATGTGCCCGTCCAGCGGCAGTTGCGCCAGCAGCCACAACCGCCCGTCTTGTGGCGAACGGGCCAGCGCACCGGGAAATCGCGAGAGGCTTGGGTGCGCCAGCCGAAGCAGTTCTTCCAGGGCCACCTCATGGGTCACCGGAACCGTCAGCTCGACCGATACCAGCAGGCCTTCGTCGAGCTTGCTGAACGTTGCTTCGCCATCGTCGATGACAACGGTGAAGTGCTCCGGGCCATCGACGCTGGCGCTCCAGCGGGTGAGCTGTGTGCGCAGCTCATGGCATTGCATCGATGATCGCCTTGGCGAGGTTGTGATGGACCGTGGTCTGTTGAGTGGCGGCGTTCACCGCGACGGACATGCCGTTCATGCTGGTCACGAAGGAGTGCATGTCGTCGAGTGACTGACTTTCTGCTGCGTTCATCGCAGCGTTGTTGACGTTGTCGGTTGCGCGTTGGAAGTAGGTGTCGAGGCGGCGCTGGACGGCATCGGTGGAAGACATGGGCGGTTCCTCTGGGCTGGGCATGTTCACGGTGTGAGTGGTGGTTATGCCATTGGCGGTTCCGCGCGGATGAGGAAAAAAACTGACGGGGTGATGGTGGCCTTAGTATCCGGACAGGATTTCTTTGACCGGGTACATATCCGTTGCTGCGGTAACGGCTGCTTAGGGTTCCGCCCTTACGGCGGGTCACTTTTTTCAGACGCCAAAAAGTAACCAAAAAGGCTTTGCCCACCACTCGGTGCCTCGCCTAGGCTCGGCATGCCCGAACGAAGGCATTGCTCCGTGGGCCCGCCGCGAAGGGCCATCCATGGCCCAGCGCGGCTACCTCGGCATCCATGCCGAGGTGCCCACTACGCAATGCCTGCGTTCGGCCATCGTGGTTAACGGGGCGCCGAGATCAACGTCCGCCGCGAGGCGGCCTAGTAGCCGACCTGGCTCTCCCGGTCGTACTCAGATCCCATTGTGGGAGCGAGCTTGCTCGCGATATCGGTGGGTCAGTTTGCGGTGATGTGTTGTGGTTCGGGCAGGCGTAGGGTTTCGACGGCGGTGGGCCAGTCGAGCAGGTATGTGCCGCCTGGCGTTTCCAGCTTCAGTTGATGTCGTTCCATGTCGGCATCGGCCACCGGTGTCCAGGGGCGTCGGCTGTCGGTGCCCAGGCTCTGGGTCAGGTTTGCCAGGTCTTCAGGATGACAGCGAAGGGTAGCGCTGACCGGGTCGTCCTGACGCGACGCCAGTTGGCGGACGAGTGCATCGATGCGTGCCTGCTCCGGAATATCGTTCAACAGCGTCCCCAAGGCCTCGTTGACCACGTGTGCAGCACTCGTCTCGATGCGCTCCCACATGGCTTGACGCTGGGTTTCCCACACGGCGAGCAAGGTTTCGGCCTTTTCCCAGAATTGTGCTTGAGCCTCGAGCACGGTCGCGTCCGCCTCTGCGCTGGCGCGTTCAAGCAATTGCGCCGCCTGCGTCCGGGCCTGTTCGAGGATGACCTGTGCGCGGGCACAATCAACCAGGGTTTCGCGCGCGATGTAGGGCTGCAACAGGCCTTGGCCATCGGGGCGCAGTTCAAGCGAACGCCGAGCGAGCATCGTGTTTCTCCATTTGGATTGGGGCCGAGGGTGCCAGGCTTTGCTCGGCTTTCCAGCATGCAGACTGCCAAAGCGTGTTCAGCTTGGCGGCTGGCGGTTGAGGGGCGGGTGCCGATTCGATGGCGATGATTCTGTCGCGTGGGAACGCCAGGCGCGCCCGTTCCCAAGCCCGTTCGCCCAGCCAGGCGCGCAGCAGCGCGAGTGGATCCTGGTCTTGTTCGAGCCAGTGCCCTGGGCGCAGGGCTTTGGCGGTGCGCTCGCACCAGGCCCGGTCCTGCGCCGAGAGTGCCTGTGTTGCCGTTAACGGCGCGCAAGTGCTCGCCACCAATTCGCAGGCAAGGGGCAAGGTCCGGGGCGTACCGCAGAACAGCGATTGCAGCGTCGGGCTGGGTTGTGGTGGTGTGCACGGCGTCATCCCGAAGCTGCGCGCAAGCGCGGCATGCTGCCCTCGGGCGAGGGCGTCGATCTGTGGCGCGGTCAGCAGGCAAAGCGCCGACGAATACCAGTTCCGGTCCGCTTCGCGCCACGCGAGGGTCCACCAGCGAACCCATGCAATCTCCGCCGTCATGCGGCGGTCCCGTTACTGTCGGGTTTGGTCCCTGGGTTTTTCACGGCGAACAGCCCAGGTGTCGTGCTGCTTTGGGGGGCGGCCGGCGTCCCGGCTGGTTTCGTGAGCTTGCGATCGAGAAATCGTGGCAGCACCAACACGCCTTGGTGCCATAGCCGGTAGAGGCCATACAAGACGCCCATCAGGATGGCGAGCAAGGCGATGCTCGTCGTCACGGTCACCGCCCGCCAATAGCCGATGTCGTCGGCCTGCATGAGGAAGGGGCCGAAATACGCCATCTTGCGCCGCTCCTGATACGGTGCGGCGGGAACGAAGACCACCGATAACTTGGTCGGGTTCTGGGTGGCATCGGCCATGCCAGGAATCCCGCTGGCGACCAGGTTGCGCACGCGCGGGGTAATGCTGTCGGGGTCCAGGGCATTGGTGTGCTTGATAAACACCGAGGCCGATGCGGGTTGGACCGGCTCACCCGGGGCCACCCGCTCCGGCAGGACCACATGGACCCGGGCGAGCACCACTCCATCGATTTGTGAAAGCGTCGATTCGAGCTCCTGGGACAGCGCATAGATGTAGCGGGCACGCTCTTCCATCGGCGTGGAAATGACCCCTTCCTTGCGGAAGATCTCCCCCAGGCTGGAGCGTGAGCGACGCGGCAGGCCGGCGGCTTCGAGTACCTGGACGGCGCTGTTCATGTCGACAGGCTCGACCAGTACGGTCAGTCCGTCTTTGTCGACTTGCTTGCTCGCCTCCACGTTCTTGTTCGCCAGCTCGGCGATCACTTCGTTGGCATCCTGCTCGGAAAGATGGCTGTGCAACGCCGTCCGTTCGTCGCAACCGGTTAGCAGCAGGCACAGCAACAGTGTTGAGAACGCGCGCATGGACATGACCGGCCTTCCCTTTACTGAAGATTGGTGAGTTTCTCGATGGCCTGGGAACCTTTGCTGACGATTTTCGCGGTCATCAGGCTTTCCAGGTGGAAGGACGACAACGAGCGGTTCGACTGCAACATGTCCTGTGGGTCGGCGGTGCGGATGGCCTTGAGCATGTCTCGGTTGGCGCGATCATCCAGGCGCTGCAGTTCACCGGAGCGGCTCGACAGCGAGTCAATGATGCGTGCCGCGACGTTGTTTTCGCTGTTCGGGGCGGGGGCTTTTTCGCGCATTTGTGCGTTGAACCAACTGACATCGCTGGTCTCGGCGCTTGCTTGTGGCCTGGCGTTCGTTTTGGCGGACGTGGAGGCAAGGTTGCTGGGGTCGATGGCGTGTATGTCCACGGAATGTCTCCTGTTTCAATGGTCGGTTTGAAAACTCAAAGGGCGGGCGCCTTCAGGCGCACATCAGCCTCAAGACGTTGCGAGCGCTACCAGTGACGCTCAGGTGAAACTCGATCTCCTCCCGGTTGCGTCGGATGCGTTGGCGCAGCGGGGCCTGCTGGCCGGCCAAGCGGGCGAGGGCGAAATCCAGCTCTTCCAGGGCAAGCTGGAACAACCGCGTTTCGCGAGCATCCAGCGCTGTGCCGCGGGCAATGCGTTCGGTCCATGTCCACCGTTCTGCGTCGAGGGTCGCCGGTGGGGGATAGCGCGACGGGTGCTGGTCCATGAAGGCGGCGATCTCCAACAACAGGTCCTGGTCGTCCGGTTCATACCGCGCCTGGCCGTCACCTTCGTCGAGGTCCAGCAGCGTCAACAGCTTCCTTCGGCCCAGGACCGCGATGATCTTGAGCAGCAGCGACAGGCTCGCGTCATGGCGGCTGCGCCGCGTGGCGTGATCGCCCTCCCTCTCCCAGGCGCCGAACAGCGCGCCACAGAAGGGGTTGTTGGCACTGCCGAAATCGCTTTGGCTGTCGACATCGTTGTCACCGATGGGCTGCCGGCGATGGGCGAACATCTGGGCCAGATCGTTGAACAGGTCTTCATTGGAATAGGCGTCATCGATGTCGACGTCGAGATTGGAGCCGGTGCCGCTGTTGATCTCTTCCAGGATGTCTTCCAGTACCAGGCGCAAAGGGTCTTCGGTCTCTGCGGCGAATCTGTCCTGGGGACTCGGCCAGCCGAACCGAGACTGTCCGCCCGCCGAACCCTTTTCGTTGCCCCACTGGACGAGCGACTCCCTCAACCGGTCGCCGGCTCCATGCAGCGCCAAGTGCAGGCCTGGTGGAGTCGGTGCAGGACGCAGCGTGGGCTCGTCATGGGACTGGTCGCTGAGAGCTCGAAGGCTGTCTGGCAAGTCGATGTGCATAGGGCCTCCTCGCATCGCGCTTGAGGTTACCCCGCCGGAGCGGGGCTGCAGCGAGAGGTCAGAATCGTATGTTTTTCGAGGCTTCCCCCATGGCGGTAATGGCTTTGGTTGCGGTGTCCATCGACCCTGCCGCGATTGCGTTCATGGTGTCGGCGACCAGTTTTTTCTGGTCGAATTGGGATTTCATGGTTGTCATTGCAGCCGAGGTCGCGTCCATCTGCTGCATGGCAGCCGTGGACGCCGCGAGAGAAGCTCCACCAAAACTCATAGTCGTATCTCCGGGTTGTGGAATGGCGAGACGATCGTGAACGTCTCGCTGGTTAAGTGGCGACCGTTGCGTAAACGGTTCCACCGATCCCACTCAACTCGTCGATATTTGCAGGCACTTCATCCGGTAATACAGCGTGCGCCGGGCGATACCCAGTTCGGCGATGACCTTGTCGATGCAATGATGGTGGCGGCGCATGCAGTCCTCGATGAGGATTTTTTCGAACTGCTGCAGGTGCTCTTTCAACTTGAGCGTCGAGCTGTTGTGTTCCAGTTGTTCGGCGCGGGGCAGTGCCGGCAAGCCGAGCACGTATCGCTTGGCGGCGGATTGCAGCTCGCGGATGTTTCCTGGCCAGGCGTAGCCGAGCAGTTGGCGCAACAGTGCTGGCGACGGTGCGACGTAGGGCCGGTCAAGTGCCTGGGCCTCCCGGTGCACCAGCGACTGGAACAGCGGCACGATGCGCTCCTTGCGGCTGCGCAGTGGGGGCAGCTTGAGGCTGATGATGTTAAGGCGAAAATAGAGGTCCCTGCGAAACTCGCCCCGTTCGACCATTTCCCCCAGCGGGCACTGGGCGGAGGCAATCACCCGCATGTTCACCGGGATGTTCTGGGTCGAGCCCAGGCGCTGGACCGTCCTGGACTCCAGGACGCGCAGCAGCTTGGCTTGCAGGCCCAACGGCATGCTGTCGATTTCATCCAGGTACAGCGTGCCGTTATGGGCGGCTTCGACGAACCCCGCGCGATTTTGGCTGGCCCCGGTAAACGCGCCGGTGTTGGCCCCGAAGAGTTGGCTCTCGGCGAGGGTTTCGGGAATGGCCGCGCAGTTGATGGCAACGAACTTGCCGGAGCAGCCGGACATGCGATGGATCTTTTCTGCCAGCGTGTCTTTACCGGTACCCGTCTCGCCGCGCAGCAACACGTCGATCATCAGCGGAGCGACGCATTGGACAAACGCCTCGAGGTTGAGGGCATCTTCTTTATGGGGATTGGAAAGTGCAGCGCATAGCAGCTTTTGCATCACTGACGATTCCATTTCTTGTTTGGTTAGGAGGGTCGACAAGTTGAACGATGAAAAGGCGTGTGAAACTTCCTCTAGTTAGCGCCGCCGCGCGACTGCATTGGTAATGAACATTTTGCTGGTCACGAGGTTTAGAGAAGAGATTAAAAAAAAGTTCATGCCGGCACGGCCACTGTTAATCGATTCAGCTAAACGGTCAGCAGCGCTCAAATGCCTTGCACAACCCGCCTGGCACGGGGCACAGGCCGAAAAGGAGCGATGATGGTGTCCGTTGGAAAAATTGGATCCGACAAACGGTTCAGCTCAGACCCTTAGTTTGAGCAAGAGCTCTAGAGGCAAGCACTAGTGTCAACTTTGTGTCGCCGCCCAAGAAGAGGGGCTGGCAATACGTGTTGTAGTTAATTCGTCAGTTTGAAACCGACCATGGGCAATAACAGCCCACCGCCAACGTGTGGGTCGCACTAACTTCCCGGCCGACACTCAACGCCTCGAGAATCGGCTCGATGAAGCTGTTGCTCGAGTTACAGGTCAGACCTTCGCTGTAGGGGCCGAAGTACGCCAGTTTGCCGCTGCGATCCCAGATCGCCACGGCCGGGCTTGCAGGAATCTGGTTCGATCCGGGAAGCGCCGGGAGGGTTTTCAAGTGGCTCAACGTGGCCGGCAGCTGACCTTGGCTACCGGCTTTTTGTACCGCATAAAACTCGACGCCTTGCGGCACATATTTATCGACCAGCTCGGCAAGGTGTTGCTGGTTGCCGACGTTGCACGGGCACGCTGGGTCCCAGAAATGCACCAGGCGTATCGCGCCAGGGCCGGCCAGATTGGCAGGCAGGCGCAGCGGGTCACCGGAAAACACCGCGGTGTGTTGGCTGAAAGCCCGCAGGAAACGGCCCTGGAACCAGTCATAGGCCGCCCACAATACGACGGCACATCCGAGGGCAAGCAGGCTGGCGAGCAAGGTCGTGCGGTGAGACGGGCGCATGGAGTCGATCCTCTGAGGTCGCGTAGCTTGCCATGCTTGCCGCGACAGATGAATATCGCAGGCCTGGAAAGTCAGTTTCGCGCAATGCGCCTATGCCTGGAAACCTTGATGCCTGCCACTTTCGACCCCGATCTCCTGCGTGCGAGCCTGCAGCCGCTGGCCCAGTGGCAAGCCCTGTCCGAGCAAGCCCAGGCCTACCAGCGGTTCTATGGCCTGGACTTTCCCCAGCGCAGCGTGCGCAAGGGATTGGGGCGTTTCGAGGTGGGTGGGTATGAGTTGGTCAGCCAGGTCTGGTGGCCGGAAAAAGCCGTGGCGACCTTGTTTGTGTTCCACGGCTACTACGATCACATGGGGCTGTACCGGCACTTGATCGAATGGGCCCTGGAGCAGAAATTCGCGGTGATCGCCTGTGACCTGCCGGGCCATGGCCTGTCCAGCGGCGAACGCGCCAGCATCGAGGATTTCGCCGAATACCAGGCCGCGCTGCAAGGCCTGTTGGCCGAGGCCGGGACGCTGGACCTGCCGCAACCCTGGCATCTGTGCGGGCAAAGCACTGGCGGGGCGATCGTCGTCGATCACGTGCTCAACCAGGGCGCGCAGAGCCCGGCCCAGGGCCAGGTCATCCTGCTGTCGCCCCTGGTGCGGCCGCGGGCCTGGGGCTGGTCGCGCTTGAGTTATTACCTGCTCAAGCCCTTCGTGAGCGGTATTGCCCGGCGCTTCAGCGAGAACTCTACCGACCCGCAATTCCTGCCATTCCTGCAAGCCGATCCGTTGCAACCGCTGCGCCTGCCCACCGCGTGGGTGGGCGCGCTGGGGCAATGGATCAAGCGTATCGAAGCCGCCCCGAGCAGCCCGCGCCAGCCATTGATCGTGCAGGGACAGGCGGACATGACGGTGGATTGGGCGCACAACCTGCAAGTGTTGCGCAGCAAGTTCGACCGGCCGCAGGTGTTGATGTTGCCTGAAGGGCGGCATCACCTGGCGAATGAGGCGCTGGCGATGCGGCAGGAGATGTTTGGGTTCTTGACCAAGCGGATGAGCCGGGTTCGGCGGTGACAGGACTATTGCTATCGCGAGCAAGCTCGCTCCCACAGGGTATTGAACAGCGAGATCCAATGTGGGAGCGAGCTTGCTCGCGATGGCGGCGCTGAACTACTGCCCGAGATTCTGCCCCACCGCCAACCCCGCCCGAATCGCCGCCAGGGCCGCTTGATAATAAGCCTGGCCCTCGGTCGATTCGGCGAAGGTGGCGAATTCTTCCAGCTCGGTATCCGTGAGGTCACGGTAGACGTACAACAGCGTGTTGTTCAGGTCCGTGCCGATCTGTTCCATTAACCGTTGGCGTTGTCCATTCAACATGCCCTGGGCCTGGCCGGCCCCCAAGAGTCCCGGGATCATTGAGCTCAGGCTGTCGGCCGCCACGCCAGCGATCGCCAGGCTGACTTCGGCGCCGGCCTCGCGGGCGGGCAGGGCCTGGGCCAGGTGGCCGATGATCAACAGGCGGTTGTCGCTGGCTGGCATCTTCGGCAGGCCCTTGGCGTTTTTCGCCAATTGATCACGCCGGGTCGCCAGCAACTCAGCTGCCACGACTTTGCGGCCCAAAGGCGATTGGAAGAAGCTCAAGGCCGGCTGAGGGTCATGAAGATTCTTGCGCATTTGCGCCTCGGCCCGCTGGTCCATGGCCTGGGGGGCGAAACGTTGATTGCTGTTGTTCACCAGCGCCTGGAACACCGCCGGCGGCAGGCTGCTCTGATAGCGCTGCTGGGCGGCGCTCAAGGCATCACTGAAATGCGCCCGCTGTTCCGGCCAGCCGGCGACCTTGTACAACTGGTCGTAGCTGTCTGCCCAGGCGGGCAAAACGCAGAACATCAACAGTGAGAAAAGCAAACGGCGCATAGGGACTCCTGTCAGCAGCCGACTATTCTCCGTGGGGTGTGGGGTCTTGTCGAGAATTCGTATCAAGTTCGTACGGCGGTGCAATTTGACGCAGCGAACCGACACAGCGAACCCGCTGCGTGGCGCTGTCGGTTTTGCAGGCACAGGCATACTATGCGCGCCATGCAAATACCTTCTGATCACCCGCTGCTGTTACGTATCGTCGACGACCTGGCCGAGCGCGGCTGGTCGCAGCAGAACCTCTTCCTGCCGGAGGCGCTGACCCGCGCCTTGGCGGCCGAATGCCGCCAGCGCGCCGCCGAGGGCGAACTGGCCCCGGCAGCGGTCGGGCGTGGGCCGTTCTCGGAGATCCGCGAAGGGATCCGGGGTGATCACATCCAGTGGATCGAAGCCGGCCAGGCGCAAGCCTGCGACCATTACCTGGGGCTGATGGACAGCCTGCGCGAGGCGATGAACCGCGGGTTGTTCCTGGGCCTGGAAGACTTCGAAAGCCACTTTGCCCTCTACCCACCCGGCGCGTTTTACCTCAGGCACGTCGACCGCTTCCGCGATGACGACCGCCGCATGGTGTCGGCGGTGCTCTACCTCAATGACGACTGGTTGCCGGAACACGGCGGCCAGTTACGCATGTACCTCGACGAAAACCTGGAGCAGGACGTGGTGCCCATTGGTGGTTGCCTGGTGGTGTTCCTGTCGGGGGACATTCCCCACGAAGTACTGCCGGCCACGCGTGATCGCCTGTCCTTGACCGGTTGGTTCCGCCGTCGCGGCAACGAGTTTTTCTGACGATGGAAAAGATCCTGGTCAGTCGCTGCCTGCTCGGGCATCGCGTGCGCTACGACGGCGGTGCCAGCGGGCCGTTCGATCAACTTCAGCAGTGGCTCGACGAAGGCCGGATCGTGCCGCTGTGCCCGGAAGTCGCCGGCGGCTTGCCTACGCCTCGGGCGGCGGCGGAGATTCCTGGCGGGCAGGGCGGGCAAGTGCTCGACGGCCAGGCAGCGGTCATCACCACCGATGGCGAAGACGTGAGTGCGCAGTTCCTGTCAGGCGCGTATCAAGCGCTGGAACGGGTGCGTGAACACGGCATCCGCATCGCCGTGCTCAAGGCCAACAGCCCGTCGTGCGGCAACCTGTTGACCTATGACGGAACGTTCAGCGGTGTGAAGGTCAGCGGCGAAGGCGTGACGGCGGCGGTGCTCAAGCGGCATGGCGTGAAGGTGTTCAGTGAGTTGGAGTTGCCTGAAGCGGCGGCGGTCCTCAAGGCCCTGAACAGCGATTGATGGATGGCTTTTGTGGCGAGGGAGCTTGCTCCCGCTGGGCCACGAAGTGGCCCCGAAATGCTGAAGCGCGGTAGGCCTGACACACCGAGGTGTCAGGTTTTGGGGTTGCTTCGCAACCCAGCGGGAGCAAGCTCCCTCGCCACAGGGTTTTGTGTACTTGGCACAAGGTTCTGTGTCGCTTAGAGCTGCTCAGCCAACTGCTCAATCAGCTCCTGGCGTTCTGCCTGGCTCAATCGCGGTTGAGTGTTCAGGGATGACCATTGCGGATGCGCCCGCGCCTTGTTCAAGGCTTCGGGCAGCTTGCCCTCGCGCCAGGTCTTGTCCTGGGGTGTGGCGATGCGGATGCTGTCCATCGCCGCATGGCCGCGCTGGTTGAGGGCTTGCAGCAGTTGGCGTTGGCGCAGGGCCAACAGGCGCAGCACGCTGTCGTCCACCGTCAATTCCCGTTGCCCCTTGAGCTTGCCCATCAGCCGGTTGCCATAGCTGCGGGCGGTTTGCAGGGTGCCGCCGACAATGGCCCCGGCCAGGGCGGCGGCGCCAAGGGTCAGGCCGCCCACCAGCAAATCCACGCCGGCCCCGGCTGCTGCGCCCGCCGCGATCCCGCCACCGACGCGTACGCCCAGTTGCTTGAGGGTCTCGGGGTTGAACAGGTCATCGCCCCAACGCCCGTCGAGCAGCGGCAGATCGCTGGCGGCGGCGTCCAGGGGACGGAACGCGTAGAGCTTGAGCAGGGCCTCGACACAACGCTGTTCGCGCTGACGCACCGCGCTGCGCAGTTCACTGATGGCCTCGCGTTCCAGCTCGGCGTCGCTGGCGACGCTGCGTCGGCAGGCGGCACAGTCGATCAGCAGTTCGGCGATCAAGCGCGCTGCGCTCTGCTGGCGGGCCAGGCGTTGGGCCTGTTGGTCGGCGACCAGGCGTTCCAGTTGCCCACGGGCGCTTTCCAGCAACAGCGCGAGGCTCTCATACAGACGTCGCTCGCCGTCCTCGGGCGGAGCCACGCTGTCAAAACGTACCAGGGCGTGCAGCCCCAATCGCGCCAGGGCTTCGCGCCAGTCGGGCTCGCGATGGTGGGCGCTGCTGACGAAATTCAACACCGGCAGCAGCGGCTTGCCACAACTGGCGAGGACTTCCAATTCATCGCGGTACTTGGCCAGCACCGGCTCCCGGGCATCGATCACATACAGCCCGGCGTCGCTGGCGAGCAGTTGCCGCAGCACTTTGGCTTCTTGTTCGAAGCGTTGCCGCGCCTCGCTGCCCTCAAGGAAACGGGCCAGGCGCGCCGGGCCGTCCAGGCGTTCGCCCGGACGCTCCAGGCGCTCGAGGTAATCGAGCAGGGCGATGGCGTCTTCCAGGCCCGGCGTGTCGTACAGCTCCAGCAGCGCTTCGCCATCCACCGACAGGCGCGCCCCCTCGACATGCCGGGTGGTGCTCGGGCGATGGGACACTTCGCCGAAGCCGACGTCGCGGGTCAAGGTGCGCAGCAGCGAGGTCTTGCCGACATTGGTGTGGCCGACCACCGCCAGCTTCAGCGGCTTGATGAGCTCAGTCATGGCCGGTCTCCAGCCAGTTCAAGGGCATGCAGTCGGCGAAGGGCAACTGCAACTGTTGCAGCGCGGCGTGCCAGTCGCCCAGGCGCTCGGCGTCCAGCGCCTCGCCGGGCGGCGCCTGCAACAACCAGACGCGGGTGGCGCTGGCGCTGCGGGCCAGCTCGGCGATCAGCGCCAGGCTGCCGCGGTCCGGTGAACGGCGTGGGTCGCAGGCAATTGCCAGGCGTGCCGGCGGAAAGCGTGACAGTTGTTCGAGGAGTTTGTGGCGCGACTCGCGGCTATCGAGAATGCCGGCGCTTTTTACGGTTTCGGGCAGCTTGGGCGGCCAGGGCCGGTCGTCCAACTCGATTGCCACCAGCAGCGCGCCGTCGCTGTTCATGGCGCTGACAGCACTTTCGATGGGATGCAGTTGCGCGGGGGCGGCGTCGTTGACGCCCAGTCGCTCGCTGCTGGGCATCAGCCGTTCACGCAATTGGGCGTAGCCCGGCAGGTTCAAGTCCAGGCGCAGGGTGGCGCGGCCGCGCCGCCAGCGCCACAGGCACAGCAGTGCCAGGCACAAGCGCGGCAACAGGCCATAGACCAGCAGCACACCGACCAGCCAGCCAGCCCAGGCCTGGCGGGCGCTCTCGATGTTCAGCGCGGCATCGCCACTGGCGCGGATCATTTCCACCGTCGGCACGCTGAAGCCCAGCAGGGCTGGCAGCGCGCCGAGGGCCTGGGTCATGGCGACGAAGGTCTCGCCGCCGAGGATGGTGGTTTCCCAGACAAAGCCATAGCGCCGGGTCGCCATCAGCAGCAGGACGATGACCAGCGCGCTGAGCATCGCCAGCAGCCACAGGCCATTGACCAACACGCCGAGGGCCCAGCGATTGAGTTTGTGCCGTTGCAGCAACAGCAGCAGGGCCGGCGCCAGTTGGGCGGCCTTGGCGTCGCGGGCGAGTTTTTCGCTGAGCCACAGCCACAGGCGTCCCAGCGTGGCACCTTGCTCGCCTGCGAATATCAGGCCCAGGGCCCAGCCGCTGAGCAGGATCAGGTTCAGCCCCAACAGGCTGCCCAAGGCCCAGAACACATTGACCGGTGCCTGCCCGTTGCCAAGTGCGGCAAAGCCCAGGCCGGCGCCGCTGATGACGGCGAGCAGCGCCAATGCGATCAGCGCCAGGCGCGCGCCTTGCAGCCAATGGCGCAGGGCTTCGGTGAGGCCATCGCGTTCGGCCAGCCAGCGGGCGCGGTGGCGGATGCGCGTGGCTAAGTCGCCGCCGGCCCCACGGGCCAGGCGATTGGCTTCCTGGTCCTCGAGCGGGCCGGCGTGTTCTTCACGCAGGCGTATCGTCTCGGTCAACCAGAGGTTCTGCAGTACTGTCACGAGTGCTTCCGTTGCTCGAATGAGGGTTGAGCATAACCGCTGTGATGCCTGTCGGGGTACGCCGAGCCTCTGGTATCCTCGCGGCCATGAACAAAACTCTCCCCTTAAGCCTGATCGCAGCCCTCGGTGAAAACCGTGTGATCGGCGTCGACAACAGCATGCCCTGGCACCTGCCGGGGGATTTCAAATACTTCAAGGCCACCACCCTGGGCAAGCCGATCATCATGGGGCGCAAGACCTGGGATTCCCTCGGTCGACCGCTGCCTGGACGCCTGAACATCGTGGTCAGCCGCCAGTCGGGCCTGGTGCTGGAAGGCGCGCAAGTGTTCTCCACCCTGGAGGCTGCGGTGGCGCGGGCCGAGGCGTGGGCACTGGAGCAGGGCGTCGACGAGTTGATGTTGATCGGCGGCGCCCAACTGTACGCCCAGGCCCTGGGGCAGGCGGATCGACTGTACCTGACCCGCGTGGCGCTGAGCCCTGAGGGTGACGCGTGGTTTCCTGAGTTCGATTCGAGCCAGTGGACGCTGGTTTCGAACCAGCCGAACCCGGCTGAAGGGGACAAGCCGGCCTACAGCTTTGAGGTGTGGGAAAAGCTGTAAGCCCTGTGTGAGCAATGCCTGTGGGAGCAATCAAGCGTGCACCAGCTCCCCATGCTCCTCGGCATCGAGCAATGCCTTGTCAGTCTGCTGCATCACCTGGCTGGTAATCGCCCCGGCGGTGATCGAGCCGCTGACGTTCAACGCTGTACGACCCATGTCGATCAGCGGCTCGACGGAAATCAGCAACGCCACCAGCGAGACCGGCAAGCCCATGGCCGGCAGCACGATCAGCGCGGCGAATGTCGCGCCGCCACCGACCCCGGCCACTCCGGCCGAACTTAATGTCACGATCGCCACCAGCGTCGCGATCCACACCGGATCCAACGGGTTGATGCCCACGGTCGGCGCGACCATCACCGCCAGCATGGCCGGATAAAGGCCGGCACAACCGTTCTGGCCGATGGTGGCGCCGAACGAGGCGCTGAAGCTGGCAATCGCCCGTGGAATGCCGAGGCGGCTGGTCTGGGCTTCAATGCTCAACGGGATGGTGGCCGCGCTGGAGCGGCTGGTGAAGGCGAAGGTCAGCACCGGCCAGATCTTGCGGAAAAAGCGCAACGGGTTGATCCCGGCAGCGGACACCAGCAGGCCATGGACCACGAACATCAGGCCCAGCCCCAGGTACGACACCACGACAAAACTGCCGAGCTTGATGATGTCCTGCAGGTTGGAACCGGCCACCACCTTGGTCATCAGCGCTAGCACACCGTACGGCGTCAGCTTCATCACCAGGCGCACCAGGCGCGTCACCCAGCTTTGCAGAGTGTCGATGGCGTTGATCACTTTCTGGCCTTTCTCCACGTCGTCCTTGAGCAACTGCAACGCCGCGACCCCGAGGAACGCGGCGAAGATCACCACGCTGATGATCGAGGTCGGCTTGGCCCGGGCCAGGTCGGCAAAGGGGTTCTGTGGGATGAACGAAAGCAGTAATTGCGGGATGTTCAGGTCGGCGACCTTGCCGGCGTAGTCGCTCTGGATCACTTGCAGGCGCGCCAGTTCCTGGGTGCCTGCCACCAGGCCTTCGGCGGTGAGGCCGAACAGGTTGGTCAGGCCAATGCCGATCAGCGCGGCGATGGCGGTGGTGAACAGCAGCGTGCCGATGGTCAGGAAGCTGATCTTGCCCAGGGACGAGGCGTTATGCAGGCGGGCCACGGCGCTGAGAATCGAGGCGAAGACCAGCGGGATCACGATCATTTGCAGCAGTTGTACGTAGCCGTTACCCACCAGGTCGAACCAGCCGATCGAGGCCTTGAGTACCGGGTTGCCGGCGCCGTAAATCGTGTGCAGCGCAATGCCGAACACCACGCCCAGCACCAGTGCCAGCAGCACTTTTTTCGCCAGGCTCCAAGTGCGGTGACGGGTTTGTGCCAGGCCGAACAGCAAGGCGAGGAACACCAGCAGGTTGAGGATCAGCGGCAGATTCATCAAAAAAGACTCCGTTAAGACGTGCCAGTCGCCCGAAGCTGCGACTGTGAGCCGGGAAGCCTAACAGTCTGATAACTAATGAATTAATACTAAAAACGCATGTAGATTGTCGTTTATGGAATAAGGCGGTGGCGTTTACGGATATGTCGCTGGCGCTATCAAGACGCAAGCGGTCGCGGGCAGGCGAGGACTGTCACAAGCATTTGTTAGCGTCGAGTTCTTTGAACCCGGGAGAAATGCCGATGAAGCTCGCACCTCGTTTTCTCGCTGTCGCCTTGAGTCTTGGTCTCGCTGGCCAGGCACTCGCCACCGATCTCAAACACTGGCCGGCGGAACAAGCCAAGGCCCTGGAGGCGATGATCGCGGCCAACGCCAACAAGGGTAACTACGCGGTGTTCGACATGGACAACACCAGTTACCGCTACGATCTGGAAGAGTCGTTGCTGCCGTTCATGGAGAACAAGGGCCTCATCACCCGGGAAACCCTGGACCCGTCCTTGAAGCTGATGCCGTTCAAGGACACCGCCGACCACAAGGAAAGCCTGTTCAGCTACTACTACCGCCTGTGCGAAGTCGATGACATGGTTTGCTACCCATGGGTGGCCCAGGTGTTTTCCGGCTTTACCCTCAAGGAGCTCAAGGGCTATGTCGACGAGCTGATGGCGTCCGGCAAGCCGGTGCCGACCACCTATTACGATGGCGACAAGGTGGTCCAGTACAACGTCAACCCGCCGAAAATCTTCACCGGCCAGGCCGAGCTGTACAACAAGCTGATGGAAAACGGCATCGAGGTCTATGTCATGACCGCCGCTTCCGAAGAGCTGGTGCGCATGGTCGCCTCCGATCCGAAGTACGGCTACAACCTCAAGCCGCAGAACGTGATCGGTGTGACCACGCTGCTCAAGGACCGCAAGACCGGCGAACTGACCACCGCCCGCAAGCAGATCACCAACGGCAAATATGACGAGAAGGCCAACCTTGGCCTGGAGTACACGCCTTACCTGTGGACCCCGGCGACCTGGATGGCCGGCAAGCACGCGGCGATCCTGACGTACATCGACGAATGGAAAAAACCGGTGTTGGTGGCGGGTGACACGCCGAGCAGTGACGGCTACATGCTGTTCCACGATGTGGACGTGGCCAAGGGCGGTATCCACCTGTGGGTCAACCGCAAGGACAAATACATGACCCAGATTAACGGCATGATGGCTAAACACGCCGCGGCCCAAGCCAAGGAAGGACTGCCGGTGACGGCGGACAAGAACTGGGTGATCGTCAAACCGGAAGATATCCAGTAACCCCCACCACAGGGATACCAAGGAACCCTGTGGCGAGGGAGCTTGCTCCCGCTGGGCTGCGCAGCAGCCCCAAGGTCGTCAGCTCACACATTGAGGTGAGGGCGAATTTTGGGGCCGCTTCGCGACCCAGCGGGAGCAAGCTCCCTCGCCACAAAAGATCACTTGGCTCCAAGGGCCGAACAGGAGCCAAAAAATGCCCCGCACTTGGCGGGGCATTTTTATGGCTGCTGTAGACGCTTACAAGCCGTCAAGCATCGCCTTGTTACGCACCGCGCCCTTGTCGGCGCTGGTGGCGAGCAGGGCGTAGGCCTTGAGGGCTGTAGTGACTTTGCGTGGACGCACTTCCACTGGTTTCCAGCCCTTGTTGTCCTGTTCGACACGGCGCCCGGCCAGTTCTTCGTCGCTGATCAACAGGTTGATCGAGCGGTTCGGAATGTCGATCAGGACCTTGTCACCGTCCCGTACCAGACCGATGGCGCCGCCCGCTGCAGCCTCCGGCGAAGCGTGGCCGATGGACAGGCCCGAGGTACCGCCGGAGAACCGGCCATCGGTCAGCAAGGCGCAGGCTTTGCCCAGGCCCTTGGACTTCAGGTAGGAGGTTGGGTAGAGCATTTCCTGCATGCCTGGGCCGCCTTTCGGACCTTCGTAGCGAATGATCACGATGTCGCCGGCCTTCACTTCGTCAGCGAGGATGCCGCGCACGGCGCTGTCCTGGCTTTCGAAAATCTTCGCGTTGCCTTCGAACACATGGATCGACTCGTCGACGCCGGCGGTTTTCACCACGCAGCCATCCAGGGCGATGTTGCCGTATAGCACGGCCAGGCCACCTTCCTTGGAGTACGCGTGCTCGACGCTGCGGATGCAGCCGTTTTCACGGTCGTCGTCCAGGCTTTCCCAACGGGTCGACTGGCTGAACGCGGTTTGCGTCGGGATGCCCGCCGGGCCGGCCTTGAAGAAGTGATGCACGGCCTCGTCGGTGGTCTGGGTGATGTCCCACTTGGCGATGCCTTCGGCCATGGTCTTGCTGTGCACGGTCGGCAGGTCGGTGTGCAACAGGCCGCCACGGGCCAGGGAACCGAGGATGCTGAAGATCCCGCCGGCACGGTGCACGTCTTCCATGTGGTACTTCTGGATGTTCGGCGCGACCTTGCACAGTTGCGGCACGTGACGGGACAGGCGGTCGATGTCGCGCAGGTCGAAATCGATCTCGGCTTCCTGGGCAGCGGCCAGCAAGTGCAGGATGGTGTTGGTGGAACCGCCCATGGCGATGTCCAGGGTCATGGCGTTTTCGAACGCCTTGAAGTTGGCGATGTTGCGCGGCAGCACCGACTCGTCGTTCTCGCCGTAGTAGCGCTTGCACAGCTCGACGATGGTCCGGCCGGCCTGCAGGAACAGCTGTTCGCGATCGCTGTGGGTGGCCAGGGTCGAACCGTTGCCCGGCAGGGCCAGGCCCAGGGCTTCGGTCAGGCAGTTCATCGAGTTGGCGGTGAACATGCCGGAGCACGAACCGCAGGTCGGGCAGGCGCTGCGCTCGTACTCGGCAACCTTCTCGTCAGAGGCGCTGGAGTCGGCGGCGATCACCATGGCATCGACCAGGTCGAGGCCGTGGCTGGCGAGCTTGGTCTTGCCGGCTTCCATCGGGCCGCCGGAGACGAAGATCACCGGGATGTTCAGGCGCAGGGCGGCCATGAGCATGCCCGGGGTGATCTTGTCGCAGTTGGAAATGCACACGATGGCGTCGGCGCAATGGGCGTTGACCATGTATTCGACGGAGTCGGCGATGATCTCGCGGCTCGGCAGCGAATAGAGCATGCCGTCGTGGCCCATGGCGATGCCGTCGTCCACGGCGATGGTATTGAATTCTTTCGCTACGCCGCCGACACGTTCGATTTCCCGGGCAACCAGTTGGCCGAGGTCCTTGAGGTGGACGTGGCCCGGTACGAACTGGGTGAAGGAGTTGGCAATGGCGATGATCGGCTTCTTGAAGTCGTCATCCTTCATCCCCGTGGCGCGCCACAAGGCACGGGCGCCGGCCATGTTGCGGCCATGGGTGGATGTTTTCGAGCGGTAATCAGGCATGGAGCACTCCGGGCGGCTAATCAGGTACTTATCAGGTATCAATGGGGAAGTGAGCTTCTGTCGACGTCTGGAGCACCCGGGTTTGGCCGTGTGTCCGCAAGTGGCTGATGACTTTGCAGGATCACTGCGCGCCTCAGCATGAGCTCATAAACCCGCCGGGGATGAATGGCGATGAATGACGCGATTCTACACCGCTGGCGCCAGGATGAAATGACGCAAAGCGCTGATCGGGCGCCAATGTCGTGCGCGGGATGACGACTGGCAGGCTTCAGTCGGCCAACAACCCCCGGTAGCGATACCGGACCAGGGCATTGAGTGCCAGCCCCAGCAGGCTGAGCAGGACCAGGCAGAGAGCCAGGGTGACTTGCAAGTCCAGCGGTGCGAGGCTGATCGCGGCACTGGTCAGCCCGCCGACGATGAAGATCAGCACGCTACCGGCCGAGGCGGACGTACCGGCCTGCCCGGGAAATCTATTCATGGCTTGGGTGTGGGCGGCTGCGCGGGCAATGGTCGTTCCGGCGGTGCACACGATCATGGGCAGTAACAGGGTGGTGACTGACAAGCCCAGGTGATTGGCGAGCCCCAGCATCAGCAGTCCTGCGACGAGGATCAGGCCCAGGCCCGTGATGATTTGTGCCTGTGGATCGATTCGATTGCTCAGCAAGGTCGCGACGGCTCCGCCACCGATATAGGCCAGTCCATAGCCCAGTAGCGCCAACGAAAAAGCCTCGGGAGAGAGGTGCAACTGGTCGATCAGGACCAACGGTGAAATGACGATGAACGAAAAGTGGCAGGAAAAAGCCAGTGCCGAGGTTAGCCAATAGGCCATGAAACTGAAGTCCGCGCAGACCGTTCGATAGGCTGCGATGAAATCCAGGCGCCTGGGTTGGCTGCCTGCCGCGGAGTGTTGAAGTAGACGACTGGCACCGATGAATGCGCCGATTGCCAGGGCAATGAACACCAGGAAACTGCCACGCCAGCCCATCCAGCTTTGCAGCCCGGTGCCGGCCAGGGGGGAAACGGAAATGAAAATACCCCCGCAGGTGACCAGGAAGATCCGCAGTCGCTGTTGTTCCTGGCCAGTGAACAGGTCTTGGATCAGCGCCTGGGACAGCACGAAACAACCGCACCCCAAGGCTTGAACGATACGCAAGAACAGAAAGGACCAGTAATTGTCGGCGAGCACGCAACCTGTTGCGCCGATGGCTGCAACGGTGATCCCGATCAGCAGCAGATTTTTTCGTCCCATTACGTCGGAAAGCGGACCGATCAGCAGTTGTGAAAGGGCGATACCTACCGCGTACAGGCTGACAGACAGGGCAATGTCCGACGATGGACGTTCAAAGTGCTCGGAAAGTGCAGGAAACGAGGGCAGCACCACATCGATCGGAAAGACACCGAGCAATGTCAGGGTCAGCAACAGGGCGATGGTGGCAGGTTTGCGGGCGGCCAGGTGGTTTTGCGGATCAGTCATCGAACAGTTCCAAGACGTACCTGAGGGTCGCTTTCAATCCTAATGCGTCATGCCTGCCAGACGAGGGGGAGATTGAGTAGGAAGGCTCTGGTAATTGTGTGGGGGGACTCCTACAGACTTATTCAGGTGCGCAAAAAAAATCGCAGCCAAGGCTGCGATCAGAATGCAATTGGAGTGTGCGGGGCACAGCGCTACGGCCCTGGCCCCGTCCGGCCTCAGCTGTTGGGCAACAACCGGCAGGTGATGCTCTTGATGTAGCGGGTTTCGGCAATGGCCGGGTGTACCGGATGGTCTGGCCCCTGGCCGCCGCGCTCGAGCAGTTGGATGTTGCGGTCCAGATGACGGGCGCTGGTCAGCAGGATGTTTTGCAGATCGTCTTCGGGCAGGTGCATCGAGCACGACGCGCTGACCAGGATGCCGTCCTTGCTGAGCAGGCGCATGGCTTGTTCGTTGAGGCGACGATAGGCGCCTTCACCGTTTTTCAGGTCTTTCTTGCGCTTGATGAAAGCGGGCGGGTCGGCCACGATCACGTCGAAACGTTCTTCGCTGGCCTTGAGTTCCTTCAGGGCTTCGAACACGTCGCCTTCGATGCAGGTCAGTTTCTCGGCGAAGCCGTTCAACGCGGCGTTGCGCTCGACACCGTCGAGGGCGAAGGCCGAGGCATCGACGCAGAACACTTCACTGGCACCGAACGCCGCGGCTTGCACGCCCCAGCCGCCAATGTAGCTGAACAGGTCCAGGACGCGCTTGCCCTTGGCGTACGGGGCCAGGCGTGCGCGGTTCATGCGGTGGTCGTAGAACCAGCCGGTTTTCTGGCCTTCCATGACCGGCGCTTCGAACTTCACGCCGTTCTCTTCCAGGGCGACCCATTCCGGCACCAGGCCGAACACGGTCTCGACGTAGCGATTCAGGCCTTCGGCGTCACGGGCCGCGGAGTCGTTCTTGAACAGGATGCCGCTGGGCTTGAGCACCTGGGTAAGGGCGGCGATCACGTCGTCCTTGTGGGCTTCCATGGTGGCCGAGGCGATCTGCACCACCAGGATGTCGCCGAAACGGTCGACCACCAGGCCTGGCAACAGGTCGGAGTCACCGTAGACCAGGCGATAGAACGGCTTGTCGAACAGCCGCTCGCGCAGGGACAACGCCACGTTGAGGCGATGCACCAGCAGGGACTTGTCCAGCGGCAGCTTCACGTCACGGGACAGCAGCCGGGCGCAGATCAGGTTGTTGGGGCTCATCGCAACGATGCCCAGCGGCTTGCCGCCGGCGGCTTCGAGGATGGCCTGGTCGCCGGCCTTGAAGCCGTGCAGCGGGGTGGCGGCTACATCGATTTCGTTGCTGTAGACCCACAGGTGGCCGGCGCGCAGGCGACGGTCGGCGTTGGCTTTGAGGCGCAGGCTAGGCAGGGACATGACGTCGCTCCGGAAAAAAGAGCGGGAGTATACCGTGTTGCAGGGGTTGGCGGGCTTGAAGGACGATCGGTGGCCCGACGGTGTATCGGATCCATCTTTAAGGGTTAGAATCCCCGCCTGACCCGGAGTGTGTACGCATGTCCAAAGAACTTTCCGCCGAACAGATCCAACAGTCCTTGCAAGGCATCAGCGTGCCGCCCCAGCCGCAGATCATGGTGGATCTGCAGATGGAACAGTACATGCCCGACCCGGACCTGGAGACCATCGCCAAGTTGATCTCCCAGGACCCGGGCCTCTCGGGGGCCTTGCTCAAGATCGTCAACTCGCCGTACTACGGCCTGCGCAACAAGATCACCTCGATCCAGCGCGCGGTGAACCTGTTGGGCAGCCGTTCGATCATCAACCTGATCAATGCGCAGTCGATCAAGGGCGAGCTGCACGACGACGCCATCGTGACCCTGAACCGCTTCTGGGATACCGCCCAGGACGTGGCGATGACCAGCCTGACCCTGGCCAAGCGCGTCGGCCTGGAAAACGGTGACGAAGCCTATGCCTTGGGGTTGTTCCACGATTGCGGCGTGCCGTTGATGCTCAAGCAGTTCCCCAGCTACATGGGCGTGCTGGAAGAGGCCTACGCCAATGCCAGCGCCGAGTGCCGGGTGGTGGACACCGAGAACCGCGTGTTCAACACCAACCATGCGGTGGTCGGTTACTACACCTCCAAATCCTGGCGCCTGCCGGATCACGTCAGCCAAGCCATCGCCAACCACCACAACGCCCTGGCGATCTTCAGCGACGAGTCTTCACGCAACAACAGCCAGTTGAAGAACCTGCTGGCGATCCTGAAGATGTCCGAGAACATCTGTGCGTCCTACCGGGTGCTCGGCAATCAGGCCGAAGACCACGAGTGGGATAGCGTCGGGAGCCTTGTGCTCGATTACATCGGGTTGTCGGAATACGACTTCCAGACCCAGAAACAGGAAATTCGCGACCTCGCCACTCGTTGAGTGCGGTGCTTCGCCTGACTCGAGAGCCTCATGCCAGAACTGCCGGAAGTCGAAACCACCCGCCGCGGAATCGCGCCCCATCTTGAAGGCCAGCGGGTCAGCCGCGTGGTGGTCCGCGACCGTCGCCTGCGCTGGCCGATCCCGGAAGATCTCGACGTGCGGCTCTCGGGCCAGCGCATCGTGCAGGTGGAGCGGCGGGCCAAGTACCTGTTGATCAATGCCGAGGTCGGCACGTTGATCAGCCACCTGGGCATGTCCGGCAACCTGCGCTTGGTGGAAGTTGGTATGCCCGCCGCCAAGCACGAGCACGTGGACATCGAGCTGGAGTCCGGCCTGGCCCTGCGCTACACCGATCCTCGACGCTTTGGCGCGATGCTCTGGAGCCTCGACCCGCTCAATCACGAGCTGTTGATTCGCCTCGGTCCCGAGCCGTTGACCGACCTGTTCGATGGCGAACGCTTGTTCCAGCTTTCGCGGGGGCGGTCCATGGCGGTCAAGCCGTTCATCATGGACAACGCGGTGGTGGTGGGCGTGGGCAATATCTACGCGACCGAGGCGCTGTTCGCCGCCGGGATCGACCCACGCCGGGCCGCCGGAGGCATTTCCCGGGCGCGTTACCTGAAGCTGGCCATCGAGATCAAGCGCATCCTCGCCCATGCCATCGAGCGCGGTGGCACCACGTTGCGGGACTTTATCGGTGGGGACGGCCAGCCCGGCTATTTTCAGCAGGAGCTATTCGTCTATGGCCGGGGTGGGGAGTTGTGCAAGGTGTGTGGTACGGGGCTGCGGGAAATCCGCCTCGGCCAGCGTGCGAGCGTCTGGTGCCCACGCTGCCAGAGCTGATTTGTCCTACGGTCTATAGTCAGTAGTATTTAGCCGAAGGATCGCCCATGAAACTGCTTCGACCTGTCGTTCTAGCGCTGCTGCTGAGTGTCGGTTTGCCTGCCCTGGCAAGCGACGGCAGCGGCGACCCGCGCTACACCATCCAGAACCCGCCGGCCTTCGCCATGCTCGGCGACCTGCTGATCGCCCGTCCGCTGCTGCTCGCCGCCACGGTGATTGGCGCCGGGGCATTCGTGGTGTCGTTGCCCTTTACCGCGCTGGGCGGCGGAGTCGGCGATGCGGGCAAGGCGCTGGTGGTGGACCCGGCTAAGGCCACGTTTGTGCGGTGCCTGGGGTGTATTGGGGAGGGGTTTGAGCGGCAGGAGTGACGCGTTCGGTGCGGCTGATGGCTTCATCGCGAGCAAGCTCGCTCCCACAGGGATCTGCGGTGCCTACACCATTTTTGCCTGACGCAAATCCCTTGTGGGAGCGAGCTTGCTCGCGATGGGGTCTGCAGGGCCGCCCAAAGGCTCAAACCTTGCCAGTAATCTTGCGATACTTAGCCATCAACTGTTCTTCAGTTTCCGGATGAGCCTCGTCCAGGGGGATGCAATCCACCGGGCAGACCTGCTGGCACTGGGGTTCGTCGTAATGGCCGACGCACTGGGTGCACAAGTTCGGGTCGATGACGTAGATCTCTTCGCCTTGGGAAATGGCCTCGTTCGGGCATTCGGGTTCGCAGACGTCGCAATTGATGCAGTCGTCGGTGATGATCAGGGACATGCAGGCTCCTGCCGGGGCGTTGGGCCCGGGCATATGAAAAACGTATGGGCGCAATTGTGCCGCATTGGCGAGCGCAGTGCACGCGGGCGCGATGGACTGCGCTGTGCTGGGCCGCGAAGTGGGTCACAGCCCGCGGGTTATTTCTTGAAGCGCAGGGTCAGCGCATCGGCCACGGCCGGGTGGACGAACTTGGTGATATCTCCGCCCAACGCCGCGATTTCCCGGACCAGCGTCGAGGAAATGAAGGAGTAGCGCTCCGACGGCGTCAGGAACAGGCTCTCGACGTCCGGTGCCAGTTGGCGGTTCATGTTGGCCAGTTGGAACTCGTACTCGAAGTCCGAGACCGCCCGCAGGCCGCGCAGGAACACATTGGCATTCTTTTCCTTGGCAAAGTGCGCCAAAAGCGTCGAGAAACCGACCACTTCCACGTTGGGCAGGTGCTTGGTGACCTCGCGGGCCAGTTCCACACGTTGTTCCAGCGGGAACAGCGGGTTTTTCTTCGGGCTGGCGGCGACGGCAATGATCACATGGTCGAACAGGCGCGCGGCGCGTTCGACCAGATCGCCATGGCCCTTGGTAATAGGGTCGAAGGTACCTGGGTACAACACTCGGTTCATCGCGTCGTCCTGGCGGGAGTCCGTTGGGGAGTCGGATGGTATCGCAGCCTTCTCGGTCGGCCAAGTCGGCTGTTGCGTAAGAAAGCACTATAGACGGTGCGAATAATCCGGCTATTCATGGATTTTTCAGGCGCTCGGCCAGGGCCGTCGCCAATTGCGCGGTCAGTCCGTACACCGATAATTGCGGGTTGGCGCCGATGCTGGTGGGGAACAGCGAGCCGTCATGGATCGACAGGTTGCCCAGTTGGTGATGGCGGCCAAGGCTGTCGGCGACCGCGGTTTTCGGGTCCTCACCCATGGCGCAACCGCCCATTACGTGGGCGCTGCCCAGGCGTGTGCGGTACAAAGCCAGGTCGAGTCCGTCGATCAGTGTGCGGGCTTCGGCCAGGGTCGTTACGTAGCGGGCATCGCTGTGCAAAGGCATGACTGCCTTGGCGCCGCCGGCAAACTGGATCTCGGCCATGCTGTGGAAGGCCCGGCGCAAGCCATCCCAGGCATACGGCGTAACGGGATAATCGAGCACGGGCGTGCCGTCGCTGCGCAACTCGACGCTGCCGCCGGGGCTGTCCGGATGAAAACCGTCGCGCAACAGCGCCAGCATGGCGTGGGTATGGGGCAGTCGGGACATGTGCAAAGCGTTCTCGGGGCCGAACCCGCCCAATAGCGTGGCGGCCAGGGCCGGGTGCAAGGGCGGGACTTCAAGCTTGTAGGACATTTTGCCGGTGGTGCCGTCCTGCCATTGGAAATGATCCGAATAAATCGATTGCGGCGCGCCGTAGAACGGGTTGATGACCTCGTCGAATTGCCCGGCGGACATGTTCACCAAGTGCAGGAAGGTGCGCTTGCCCACACGTTCATGCGGGTCTGGCGCATCGGAGCGCAGCAGCAATCCGGGACTATTGATGCCGCCGCCCGCCAGCACGTAATGCCGCGCCTTGACGGTAATGCGCCGCCCGGTCGGCGCCACGCAACGTTCGTCCATGGCTTGGCAATCGAGGCCGATGACGGCATCGTTCTTGATCGTCAGACGCTCGGCCCGCGCCAGGTAAAGCAACGCGCCGCCCTTGTCCAGCGTGGCCGGGATGGTGGTGACCAGCATCGACTGCTTGGCGTTGGTCGGGCAGCCCATGCCGCAGTAGCCCAGGTTCCAGCAGCCGCGTACGTTGCGCGGGATGACGTGCCAGGCGTAACCCAATTGTTCACAGCCTTTGCGGATCACGTCGTTGTTGGCATTGGGTGGAACCAGCCACGGAGCCACGCCCAGGCGTTGTTCCATCTGCGCAAACCAGGGCGCCATTTCAGCGCGGCCGTGGCCTTTTACGTTGTGCTCGGCGGCCCAGTGGTCGAGGGTCTGGTCGGGCGTGCGGAAGCTGGAGGTCCAATTGATCAGCGTCGTGCCACCGACGGCCCGGCCCTGGAGAATGGTGATGGCGCCGTCCTTGCTCATGCGCCCGAGGCCTTCCTGATACAGGCTGCTGTAGGCCTGGTCTTCGAGCAGTGTGAAGTCATGACTGGTCTTGAGCGGACCTTCCTCGATCAGCAACACGCGGTAGCCGGCGGCGCTGAGAATTTCTGCCGTGGTGCCGCCACCAGCACCGCTGCCGACGATGGCCACGTCCGCTTCCAGGGTCAGGTCCTGGGGCAACTGCGCGCCGTTGTAGGTGGTCCAGCCACGGGCCAGGCCTTCGCGGAAGGGATCGGGTACGGGCATGTTCAGGGCTCTCTTATTGTTATGAGTTTGCGGTACCCCTGTGGGAGCGAGCTTGCTCGCGATGGCGTCGGATCAGCAGCAACTGTATTGACTGACGCACCGCAATCGCGAGCAAGCTCGCTCCCACAGGGGTTAACTTGGTTTTCAGACCGTTGGCGGTCCTGGATATCCGCAATGCGCCCAGGCTTCGGATTGGGTATACCAGGCCATCATCACCAGTTGCAGCAACGAGCTGTGGCCTTGTCGCAGCAGGTCCAGCGAGCTGTTTTCCCACCGTTCGAGGAACTGGTGGACGTCATCGGCGCTGGCGTTTTCCCACGGGCCCCAGACCCCGGTCAGCGGCCCGCGGGTAATGCCCAGCGTGAGCACGTCGAACAGCTGGCGCGTGAGCTTGAGCATGGCCGGGGACAGGTGGGCCAGGCTGCTGTCCATGCTTCGCAGGGTTGCGTCAGTGGCGGCAGTAATCTGTCCGACGGCCACTGCGCCATCCAGCATCACGGGGATGACGCTGCGTAAAAATGGCAGGTCGCTGTCGCGCAGGGCCCCTAGGCCGTTGGCCGGTTGGCTTGGCGAGCAACCGCTCAGGCTGGCGCCTACACCGACGGTGGCCAGGAAGGCGCTGGCGCCGAGACTGAACTTCAGCAGGCCGCGCCGTGACAGCGCGGGTGTATCGGTGAGGCTTGGGTTCATTATTGTGATTACCCGGGAAGAGACGCGTCAGCGGACAAACAGCTTCTGGATCAGTTTCTGCAAAGGCTTGCCGTAAGGGGGATAAATCAGCTTCGCGGCGTTGAATCGCTGTTTGGTCAGCACGCCCTTGGCCTTGCTGAAGGTCAGGAAACCCTCGTGCCCGTGGTAATGCCCCATTCCCGAGGGGCCGATGCCGCCGAATGGCAAGTCGTCCTGGGCGACATGCAGCAGCGTGTCGTTCAAGCAGACGCCACCGGAATGGGTTTCGTGGAGTACGCGATTCTGTTCGGCCTTGTTGTAGCCGAAGTAGTAGAGCGCCAGCGGGCGGGGTCGCTGATTGATGTAGGCAAACGCCTGGTCCAGATTGTCATAGGGCACGATGGGCAGCAGCGGGCCGAAAATCTCGTCCTGCATCACGGTCATCTCATCGCTGACGTTGAGCAGCAGGCTGTGGGCCATGCGACGGCCCTGGCCTTGCTCGAACAACTCGATCAGCAACGCGCCTTTGCTGGTGGCGTCGCTGATGTAGCCGTTGAGCCGCGCCAGCTGTCGTTCGTTGATGACGGCGGTGTAGTCCGGGTTGTCCGCCAGGGTCGGATAGAACCCGCGAATCGCCTCGCGATACGCCTCGACGAACTCGCCGACACGGTTCTGCGGCACCAGCACGTAGTCCGGGGCGACACAGGTTTGCCCGGCATTCAGGGTCTTGCCGAAAGCGATGCGTTCGGCGGCGTCCTTGAGCGGCACATCGGTCGACACGATGGCCGGCGACTTTCCACCCAGCTCCAGGGTGACAGGGGTCAGGTTTTCGGCAGCGGCACGCATGACATGCTTGCCGATGCTGGTGGCGCCGGTGAACAACAGGTGATCGAAGGGCAGCTTGGAAAACGCCATGCCGATTTCCGCCTCGCCAAGCACCACGCAGACCAGGTCCTGGGGGAAGACCCGGGCCAGCAATTGCTTGAGCAGCAAGCCGGTTGCCGGTGTCGATTCGCTGAGCTTGAGCATCACCCGGTTGCCCGCGGCCAATGCCCCGACCAGCGGCCCGATGGCCAGGAACAGCGGGTAGTTCCACGGCACGATGACGCCGACCACGCCCAGCGGCTGATAGATCACTTTGGCTGATGCCGGTTGAAAGGCCATGCCCACCGTGCGTCGGGAGGGTTTCATCCAACCCTGGAGGTGCCGGCTGGCGTAATGGATACCGTGCAGGCTCGGCATCAACTCGGCCAGCAGTGTTTCGTCGGCGCTGCGGTGGCTGAAGTCCTGGCTGATGGCGTCGATCAAGGCTTGGCGTTCGTTGCTCAATACCTCGCGCAGTGCCTTGAGCCATTGTCGGCGCTGTTCGGCCGGTGGCATCGGATGGGCCGCGTAGGCCTGGCGCTGGGCATCGAAGAGCGACCGCAGCTCGTCCAGTTGTTGTTGAGACTCGTGCAGGTAGGCAACGTCGGCAGGCATCGTCAGGCACCGGATATTATTGGAGTGGGTGTTTTCTAGAGCTTATACTCTAAAAAGTCAATGGCATCCGTAGCGGCGATGGGTTTTTCCTGTGACCGATAGGTCGTAAGATGCCGATCAATGCCTTCGTCGAATTAAAGCCCAAACCATGGCCCCACGAATGAAAACCAGCGAGCGCATCGTGCAAAACAGCCTCGAGCTGTTCAACCAGCAAGGCGAGCGCAGCGTCAGCACCAACCACATTGCCGCCCACATGGACATGTCCCCGGGCAACCTCTATTACCACTTCCCCAACAAGCAGGCGATCATCGCCGTGTTGTTCAGTGAGTACGAGAACCTGGTGGACAGTTTCTTGCGCCCGCCCCAGGGCCGTGCGGCCACGGTGGATGACAAGCGCTTCTACCTGCAGGAGTTGCTGGCGGCCATGTGGCGCTACCGCTTCCTGCACCGGGACCTGGAGCATCTGCTCGACAGCGATCCGGACCTTGCGGCCCGCTATCGTCGGTTTTCCCAGCGTTGCCTGATCCACGGTACCGCCATCTATGAAGGTTTTGTCTCCGCCGGCATCCTGAAGATGGACCGGGTGCAGATCGAGTCCCTGACCCTCAATGCCTGGATCATTCTCACGTCCTGGGTGCGGTTCCTGTGCACCACGCGGGAAAACTTCAGCCACTTGAGCGAGCAGGCCATCAAGCGAGGCGTGTATCAGGTACTGGTGTTGGAGGCCGGTTTCGTGACCGATCAAGCCCGCGAAGAGGTGGATGCACTGTTCAAAGAGTATTACGTCCCTCTGGCCCAGACCCTGGAGGAAGGGCAGTAGGACCGACCCCCGACTTAGCCACAGGAGTTCACCATGCCCATTGCGCAACTCATCAGCCCTCAAGCCCTCGAACAGCGGCGATCACAGCCCGGGCTGGTCATCCTCGATTGCCGTTTTGCCCTGGAAGACCCGGATTATGGCCAGCGCAGTTATGCCGAGGGCCACATCGCCGGTGCATCGTTCGCGGACCTTGAACGCGATCTGAGTGGGCCGGTGACCAAAGGCGTGACCGGGCGTCATCCGCTGCCGGAGCCCGAGGCGTTGATCGAGCGCCTCAAGGCCTGGGGGATCGATAACGACAGCGATGTCGTGCTGTACGACGACGGTCCCGGCGCCTATGCCGCGCGGGCCTGGTGGTTGCTGGCCTGGCTGGGCAAGCGCGAGGGCGTGTACATCCTCGACGGTGGGCTCAAGGCCTGGCATGCCGCTGGCTTGCCCCTGAGTCTTGATCCGCCGCAGAACAGTCGCGGGACCTTCAGCGGGGCGTCGGATGCGAGCGTGGTGCTCAGTGCCCAAGCGCTGCAACAGCGCCTCGGTCAAACAGACATGACCCTGCTGGACGCCCGGGCGTTGCCGCGATTCAAAGGGGAAGTCGAGCCCATCGACCCGATAGCCGGGCATATCCCGGGTGCCCAGTGCGCGGCGTTCACCGACAACCTGGGTGCCGATGGCCGCTTCCTGCCGGCCGACCAGCTCAAGCAGCGCTTCGCCGAAAAACTGGGCGAGCGCTCGCCCACCGACCTGGTGGCCTATTGCGGCTCCGGTGTGACGGCGTGTCATAACCTGTTTGCCTTGTGCCTGGCAGGGTATCCGCTGGGGAGGCTGTACGCTGGCTCGTGGAGTGAGTGGATCAATGATCCCCAGCGGGGCGTGGCGACGGGCGAATAACAAACACCCGGAACCAATGTGGGAGCGGGCTTGACCGCAGATTTATAGGCAACCCAGATACCCTGTGGGAGCAAAGCTTGCTCGCGATGGCGGCCTGACATTCAACATCTTCACTGACTGCCATACCGCTTTCGCGAGCAAGCCCGCTCCCACAGGGGATGTGTGTTGGTCAGGAACCATCGCGCTCAGCCGCGCCCCAGGCTGGCCAGCCAATCGGGAATTCGCCGCTCCAGGTAGTACCCCGGGCGCCGCAGGGTTCCGTCGACAAACCCCACATGCCCGCCCCGGGCGTGCAGTTCAATCCGGGTCGAAGCGGATAATTCGCGCGGTTCGGGCAGGCTGTGAGGGAACACAAAAGGATCGTCGGCGGCTTGGATGACCAGGGTCGGCGTGCTGATGCCCTCCATGAAATAACGGCTGGAGGCGCGGCGGTAGTAATCCGCGGCATCGGAGAACCCGTGCAGCGGCGCCGTCACCCGGCCGTCAAAGTCCCAGAAGGTGCGCATGTTTTCCAACGGGCCAAGCGCCGCCAGGGTCGCCAGGCCTTCGTGGCGTCCGTCGTGCTGGAACTGGCGTTGCTTGTTGCGCACATAGGCCACGAGCTGGCGCATGAAATGCGCCTGGTAGAACCTGGAGAATCCCTGGCCGATGCGATCGGCACACTGGTCGAGGCGAAACGGCACCGAGACCGCCACCGCCCCTTGCAACTGGCTGTCACGGCCAGTTTCCCCCAGGTGCTTGAGCAGCACATTGCCGCCCAGTGAATAACCCACCGCAAACAGCGGCGCCAAGGGCCGTCGGGCGCGCAAGTGGGTGATGGCGGCGGCCAGGTCTTCGCTGACGCCCGAGTGGTAGCTGCGGGGCAACAGGTTCGGCTCACCCGAGCAGCCACGCCAGTTCAAGGCCGCACTGGCCCAACCCTGGCGACCAAGGGCTTGTTGCAGCCCCGCCACGTAAGGCGAGTTGGAAGATCCGGTCAGCCCGTGTAGCACCAGCACCAGCGGTGCCTCGGCGCTGTGGGGGCCGTGCCAGTCAAGGTCGAGGAAATCACCGTCTTGCAGCCACAGGCGCTCGCGTTGGCGATCGATGTGGGTGGTCTGGCGCCACAACGGGCCCCATAGCGTTTGCAAATGCGGGTTGCCAAGGCCCGGGGCAGGGACGAAACGTTCGGATGCGGCGGACATCATTATTATTCTCGATGCACTGGTCAGCCGTTCAGCCAATGTCCTTTGCCGAACGCTGCCACAACGCGTAATACACCCGTCCGGATTTCTGCTCGCGATGCAAGCGCCAATTGCCCGGCAAGCCCAGGGTGGACGGGGCGGTCTCGCTTTCAGTGTAGACCCAGGAATCCTCGGCCAACCACTGACGGTCCTCAAGTAACGCGCAGACCGTCGGCAACAGGTTCTGGTTGAAAGGCGGGTCGAGGAACACCAGGTCGAAAGGCGTCGCCGGTTGGCTGTCCAGGTAACGCAGGGCGTCGGCGGTCTGCACCTGGCCGACGGTGCAGCGCAGCGTGCCCAGGTGTTCTTTCAGGCTGGAGACCGCCAGGTTGCTGGCATCCAGCGCCTGGCCCATGGCGGCGCCACGGGACAGGGCCTCGAGAAACAGCGCGCCGCTACCGGCGAACGGGTCGAGCACCCGGGCACCTGCCACATAGGGGGCGAGCCAGTTGAACAGGGTTTCGCGCACGCGGTCGGGAGTGGGGCGCAGGCCCGGGGCATCCGGGAAGCTCAGGCGCCGGCTGCGCCATTCGCCGCCGATGATGCGCAACTGGTTCACACCGTTGTGCACGGGTTTCTTGCTGGAATTCGATGGACGGGCCATTAGTGCTCCGGAACCCCGAGCGGCTGCTCGGCAGGTTTTTCAGTGGGGGGCGGCAGCGGCTTTTGCGGCACGCTCGGGCCGGCGGTGACGATGACCATTTTGTCGGTGCTCAGGTGCTTGTTCAGCGCGGCCTTGACTTGCTCGACCGTCAGTCCCTGGGACTGACGCATGAAGTCCTCCAGGTAGCTCAGCGGCAAGTCATAGAAACCCATGGCGCCGAGTTGGCCGACGATGTCCGCATTGCTGGCGGTGGACAGCGGGAAGCTGCCGGCCAACTCACGCTTGGCGTCATCGAGTTCTTTCTGGGTGGGACCGTTCTTGAGGTAGTCGGCGAACACGTCCTGCACCAGTTTCAAGGTGCCTTCGCTCATCTCCGCACGGGTCTGCAGGTTGATCATGAACGGGCCGCGGGCTTGCATCGCCGTGAAGCCGGAGTACACGCCGTAGGTCAGGCCGCGCTTTTCCCGCACCTCGGTCATCAGCCGAGTGCCGAAGCCGCCACCGCCGAGGATCTGGTTGCCCAGGGACACGGCGGCATAGTCCGGATCGTCGCGGTCAATGCCTAGTTGCGCGAGCATCAGGTTGGTCTGCTTGGATGGGAATTCGATGTGGCCGATACTCGCCTTGGGCTCCACCGGTGGCGGGGTTTTCGCCAGGGCCGGACCTTTGGGTAGAGCGGCGGACACCTGGTTGGCCACTGCTTCGGCTTCGGCGCGGGACAAATCCCCCACCAGCGCGATCACGGCGTTGCCGGCGGCGTAGGCCTTGGCGTGGAAAGCCCGGGCCTGGGCCAGGGTGATCGGTGGAATGCTGTCGGCGGTGCCATCGCTGGAGTGGGCATAGGGATGATCGCCGTACAGGCGCTTCATCAGTTCCAGGCCGGCCAGTTTGCCTGGGTTCTGTTTCTGGTATTCGAAACCGGCGAGCATCTGGTTCTTGATGCGGGCGAAGGAGTCGGCAGGGAAGGTCGGTTTGCCGACGACCTCGGCGAACAGCTTCAATGCCGGCTCACGCTTGTCGGCTGCGCTGAGGCTGCGCAGGGACGCCATGGCCATGTCCCGGTAGGCGCCGTTGCCGAAGTCTGCACCGAGGCTCTCGAAGCCTTGGGCAATGGCGCTGACGTCCTTGCCGGCCACGCCCTCGTTGAGCATGGCGTTGGTCAGCAGGGCGAGGCCGGGGGCGTCGCCATCCTGGCTGCTGCCGGCGGCGAAGGTCAGGCGCAGGTCGAACATCGGCAATTCCCGGGCTTCGACGAACAGCACCTTGGCGCCGTCGGCGGTTTTCCAGGTTTGCACGTCGAGTTGGCGGTGGCTGGGGGCTTTACCATCCAGTTCCGCCAATGATTGCAGCTTGTTGCCGGACTTGGCGTTATCCAATGCCTGGCTGGCGGTGACGTCGGTGGTCGGCGACAGATAGAACGCCAGGGAGCCGGCCAGGGCGATGAGCGCCAGGCCGATCAGTACCGGGCGCCGTGATTTGCGCTCACTCATGAGCTTTCTCCTCGGGCAGGACATGCGCAACGCTCAGGCGCGAGCGGGTGAAATACAGCTGGGCTGCCTTCTGGATATCTTGCGGGGTCACGCTTTGCAGTTCGGCGAGTTCGGTGTCCATCAGCTTCCAGGACAAACCGACGGTCTCCAACTGGCCGATGGCGGTGGCCTGGCTGGTGATCGAGTCGCGCTCATAGACCAGGCCAGCGATGACCTGGGCGCGCACACGCTCCAGCTCTTCGGCGGTCGGCGCGGTAGTTTTCAACTGTTCGAGCAAGCGCCACAGACCGGCTTCGGCCTGGGCGATGGTTTTGTTTTTCTGCGTGTTGGGCGTCGCCGACAAGGTGAACAGTGTGTCGCCGCGGGTGAAGGCGTCGTAGCTCGACGAACCGCCGGACACCAGCTCTTCGCCGCGCTCCAGCTGGGTCGGGATCCGCCCGCTGTAGCCGCCGTCCAGCAGGGCCGAGATCAGCCGCAGCGCGTTGACTGAGCCCTTGTCCGTCGCGGTGGCGATGCTCGGCACATTGAAGGCCAGCATCACGCTGGGCAGTTGGGTCTGCACATGCAGGGTGATCTGGCGCTCGCCGGGTTCGGCCAGCTCCAGGGGAATTTTCGCCACCGGCACCGCGCGCCGGGCAATCGGGCCGAAATAGCGCTGGGCCAGGGACTTGACCTCGTCCGGCGTCACGTCGCCGACCACCACCAGGGTCGCGTTGTTCGGGGTGTACCAGGATTCGTACCAGTGACGCAGCTCCTCGACGGTCATCCGGTCCAGGTCGGCCATCCAGCCGATGGTCGGCGTGTGGTAGCCGCTGGCCGGGTAAGCCATGGCCTTGAAGCGCTCGTAGGCCTTGGACATGGGCTTGTCGTCGGTGCGCATGCGGCGCTCTTCCTTGATCACCTCGATCTCGCGGCTGAACTCCTCCGGCGGCAGGCGCAGGCTGGCCATGCGGTCGGCTTCCAGCTCGAAAGCCACGCCCAGGCGGTCGCGGGCCAGTACCTGGTAATAGGCGGTGAAGTCATCGCTGGTGAAGGCGTTCTCTTCGGCACCGAGGTCGCGCAGGATCAGCGACGCTTCGCCGGGACCGACTTTTTCACTGCCCTTGAACATCATGTGCTCAAGGGCGTGGGACAAACCGGTCTGGCCTGGCGTTTCGTAGCTGGAGCCAACCTTGTACCAGACCTGGGAGACCACGACCGGCGCACGATGATCTTCGCGCACGACGACCTTCAGGCCGTTGTCGAGGGTAAATTCGTGGGTGGGTTGTGGGTCGGCAGCCAAGGCTGAAAAGGGCAGACAAACTGTGCTGAGCAGCAGGCCTGCGGCGCGGCGGGCAAGAGCATTCATTCGTGTTTAAACCTGTTGGGTTGCCTGCTAGGTCTTAGCGTCGGCAGGCGAGAGGGTGCTAGGATACTGATCCGTTTTACTGGCGGCCACGCCTATCGGGCCTTTTATCGACCCGGGGTTGTCTGGGTTCCCCGGAGAAACGTCGGGTTTGTTCGTTGATCCCGGCGTTTTCGCCGATGATGCCGTACCAGTCCTTCGAAAAAATCGACGTTGAGGTGTCCTCGGGACGCCTCGACAAAATGTTGCGCGTGAACAAGCTGGATGAAACGCAGTCTGTTCAGCATTGAATATTTATCACCGAGGCGCCCTCGTGGCGCGTCGCTACCGTGAGATAGCCGTCCTCCATGTTTGGTTCCAACGACGACAAGAAGACCCCAGCTGAGGCTGGCGAGAAAAAAGGCCTGTTCGGATGGCTGCGCAAGAAGCCGCAGGAAACCGTCGTCGAACAGCCACAACCGCTGCCTGAGCCCGCCGCCGAGGCAGTGGCCGAAGAAACCGCGCCCATCGTCCTGCCGATTGCCGAGCCGGTGCTGCAACCGGTCGAGGCTGAGACCGTTGTTGAGTTGGTGGCCGAGCAGCCGCTGACCCCGCCCGCCGAGCAAACCCCCTGGCTGACCTTGCCGGTGGCGGAAGAGCCGGTCGCGCTGGTCGAGGAAACGGCGCCCCATATCACCCCGCCAATTCCAGCGCCGACGCAGGTTGTCGAGGCGCCAGTCGTCGACGCTGTCATTGAGCCGCCGGTCGCCGTCGTTGCGCCCGTGGTTGCGCAAGCCGCGCCCGAACCGGCACCTGCCCTGTTGGAAACCATTGCCCCCGTCGAGCCGGTCCGTAGCGCCGAGGAAAACAAGGTCGGCTTCTTCGCCCGCCTCAAGCAGGGCCTGTCCAAGACCAGCGCCAGCATCGGCGAAGGCATGGCCAGCCTGTTCCTGGGCAAGAAAGTCATCGACGACGAATTGCTGGAAGACATCGAGACCCGCCTGCTGACCGCCGACGTCGGTGTCGAGGCCACCTCGGTGATCATCCAGAGCCTGACCCAGAAGGTCGCGCGTAAACAGCTGACCGACGCCGATGCACTGTACAAATCCCTGCAAGGCGAGCTGACCAGCCTGCTCAAGCCGGTGGAAAAACCGCTGGTGATCGCCTCGCAGAACAAGCCGTTCGTGATCCTGGTCGTCGGTGTCAACGGTGCTGGCAAGACCACCACCATTGGCAAGCTGGCCAAGAAGCTGCAGCTCGAAGGCAAGAAAGTCATGCTGGCGGCAGGCGACACCTTCCGCGCCGCCGCGGTCGAACAGCTGCAAGTGTGGGGCGAGCGTAACAAGATCCCAGTGATTGCCCAGCACACCGGCGCCGATTCCGCTTCGGTGATCTTCGACGCCGTGCAGGCCGCCAAGGCCCGTGGCATCGATGTGTTGATCGCCGACACGGCCGGTCGCCTGCACACCAAAGACAACCTGATGGAAGAATTGAAGAAGGTGCGCCGGGTGATCGGCAAGCTCGACGCCGACGCACCCCACGAAGTGCTGCTGGTGCTGGACGCCGGTACCGGCCAGAACGCCATCAACCAGGCCAAGCAGTTCAACCAGACCGTCGAACTGACCGGGCTGGCCCTGACCAAGCTCGACGGCACCGCCAAGGGCGGGGTGATTTTCGCCCTGGCCAAGCAGTTCGGCCTCCCTATCCGCTATATCGGCGTGGGTGAAGGCATCGACGACTTGCGCACCTTTGAAGCTGAGCCCTTTGTCCAGGCACTGTTTGCCGAACGGGAGCATTCATGATTCGTTTCGAACAGGTCGGTAAACGCTATCCGAACGGTCACGTCGGCTTGCATGAGCTGAGCTTTCGGGTCCGTCGGGGCGAGTTTCTGTTTGTCACCGGCCATTCCGGCGCCGGTAAAAGTACCTTGCTGCGCCTGCTGCTGGCGATGGAGCGACCCTCCACCGGCAAACTGCTGCTGGCCGGCCAGGACCTGAGCACCATCAGCAATGCCCAGATTCCCTACCTGCGGCGGCAGATCGGCGTGGTGTTCCAGAATCACCAGTTGCTGTTCGATCGCACGGTGTTCAACAACGTGGCGTTGCCGTTGCAGATCCTGGGCCTGTCCAAGGCCGAGATCATCAAGCGCGTGGACTCGGCCCTGGAGCGTGTGGCCCTGTCGGACAAGACCGACCTGTACCCGGGCGACCTGTCCACCGGCCAACAGCAGCGCGTCGGCATCGCCCGCGCCATCGTCCATCGCCCGGCCTTGCTGCTGGCGGACGAACCCACCGGTAACCTCGACCCGCGCCTGGCGGCGGAGATCATGGGCGTATTCGAAGACATCAACCGCCTGGGCACCAGCGTGCTGATTGCCAGTCACGACCTGGCGTTGATCGCGCGCATGCGTCACCGCATGCTCACGTTGCAGCGCGGACGCCTGATTGGTGACGGGGAGGCTGGCGTATGAGTGCTACTCGCAGCCCGAAAGTGGCCGAACGCGTGGCCCCGAAGGCCTCCGATCCGCAGCCGCAAAAGAAAAAACGCGACGATGACGACGGCCCGGACTTCTCCACGCTGCTGCGCGCATGGATCGAAAGCCATCGCGCCAGCCTGCTGGACAGCCTGCGGCGCCTGGGCAAGCAACCCATCGGCAGCTTCTTTACCTGCATGGTGATGGCGGTTGCCCTGAGTCTGCCCATGGGCCTGTCATTATTGTTAAGTAATGTGGAGCGCCTGGGCGGTTCCTGGCAGCGCGCGGCGCAGATTTCCCTGTACTTGCAGATGGACGCGAGCCCCGGCGAAGGCCAGGCGTTGCGCGAGCAGATCAAAGCCATGCCGGGCGTGGCCGATGCCGAATACATCGGGCGCGAGCAGGCGCTTGAAGAATTCCAGCAGCAGTCCGGCCTGGGCGAAGCCCTCAAGGAGCTGCCGGAGAACCCGCTGCCCGGGGTGGTGCTGGTGACGCCGAACGAGGTCGACAAGCCGACCCTTGAAGCATTAAGACAAAGACTTTCCGAGTTGCCGAAGGTACAACAGGCGCAACTTGATCTAGTCTGGGTCGAGCGTCTTGCGGCCATCCTCAAGCTCGGCGACCGTTTTGTCTTCGGTCTGACGGTGCTGCTGGTTTCTGCATTACTTTTGGTGATAGGCAATACCATTCGTCTTCATATTGAAAACCGCCGCACCGAGATAGAAGTGATTAAACTCGTCGGCGGTACGGACAGTTATGTACGCAGGCCCTTCCTTTATATGGGCGCGCTGTATGGCTTCGGTGCCGGGATTCTGTCCTGGGGTGTATTGGCGTTCGGCCTGGATTGGCTGAACGATGCGGTAACAGCGCTGGCCGGTTTGTACGGCAGTGATTTCTCGCTGGCCGGTGTGCCAGCCGCCGACGGTCTGTCGCTCTTGCTTGGCGCGGTGCTGTTGGGTTATATCGGTGCATGGATTGCGGTCGCACGCCACTTGCGTGAGCTTGCGCCAAAATAAGTGTTTTTTTGCGTGTATTGACCTTTCAATTTTTGTGGGAACTTGTCCTAGGGTTCCCGGTCAATTTTCGCAGTGCTGAACTGCACGAGTTATGTGAGTCGGAGGTTTTTTCGTATGACCACTTCTTTGCAACCTGCTTATGCTCTGGTCCCGGGTGCGAACCTGGAGGCCTATGTGCACACGGTGAACAGCATTCCATTGCTGACCCCCGAGCAGGAGCGTGAACTGGCCGAGAGTCTCTATTATGAGCAGGATCTTGAGGCGGCTCGGCAGATGGTGCTCGCCCACCTGCGTTTTGTCGTACATATCGCCCGCAGCTATTCCGGCTACGGGCTGGCCCAGGCCGACCTGATCCAGGAAGGCAACGTCGGCCTGATGAAGGCGGTCAAGCGTTTCAACCCGGAAATGGGCGTGCGCCTGGTGTCGTTTGCGGTGCACTGGATCAAGGCGGAAATCCACGAGTTCATCCTGCGCAACTGGCGCATCGTGAAAGTCGCGACCACCAAGGCCCAGCGCAAGTTGTTCTTCAACCTGCGCAGCCAGAAGAAACGCCTGGCCTGGCTGAACAACGAAGAAGTCCATCGTGTCGCCGAAAGCCTGGGCGTAGAGCCTCGGGAAGTGCGCGAGATGGAAAGCCGCCTGACCGGCCATGACATGGCCTTCGACCCGGCCGCCGAAGCGGACGACGACAGCGCTTTCCAATCGCCGGCCAACTACCTTGAAGACCACCGGTACGACCCGGCGCGTCAACTGGAAGACGCCGACTGGAGCGACAACTCCAACACCAACCTGCACGAAGCCCTGGAAGTTCTGGACGAGCGCAGCCGCGACATCCTCTACCAGCGCTGGCTGGCCGAGGAAAAAGCCACGCTGCACGACCTGGCGCAGAAGTACAACGTGTCGGCCGAGCGGATTCGCCAGCTTGAGAAGAGCGCGATGAACAAGCTCAAGGTGTCGATCGCCGCCTGACTGCGGTAACGACCATAAAAAACGCTCCGATCAGAGATGATCGGGGCGTTTTTGTTTGTGCGATGCAATCCCCTGTGGGAGCGAGCTTGCTCGCGATAGCGGCAGGTCAGCCACATTGATGTTGACTGATACACCGCCATCGCGAGCAAGCTCGCTCCCACAGGGGGGGCTTCGGTGTTGCTGCTACTGGGCCCAAGGCGCTCGCCGCGAATTATTGAGTTCCAGCAAATAGCTGTCGCCCCCCAACTGGCTCATCTGCTGGCGAATCCAGCCCGCCCGCCTTAGCACATAGGGGCTCGGCCGGCTGGCGCTCCATTTGCGCGGGTTGGGCAATACCGCCGCCAGCAGGCTTGCCTGTTGCCGGGACAAGGCGTCGGCGCTGACGCGGAAATGATGTCGCGCGGCGGCTTCGGCCCCGAATACACCGTCATCCCACTCGACACTGTTGAGGTACACCTCGAGGATCCGCTGTTTGGGCCAGAACACCTCGATCAGTGCCGTGAACCAGGCCTCCAGCCCCTTGCGCAGCCAACTGCGGCCCGACCACAGGAACAGGTTCTTGGACACTTGCTGGCTGAGGGTGCTGGCGCCGCGAATCGAACCGCCACGCCCATTGTGGGCGAACGCGGCCTGGATCGCGCCGATGTCGAAGCCCCAGTGCTCGGGGAATTTCTGGTCTTCGCCAGCAATCACCGCGACTTTCAGGCTGTCGGAGATCTGGTCCCAAGGCTGCCAGGTGCGTTGCAGGTCGATGGGTTCGCCGCCGAACCAGGATTCAACCTTGCGCTCGATCATCAGCGCCGTGAACGGCGGCGGTACCACCCGAAACAACAGCACGAGCACAACGCTGCCAACGGCGAACCAGAGCAGGGCTTTAAGGAATCGTCGAAATAATAAACGCAGCATAGAGATGGCTTGGCCGAACCCGTCGAGCGGGCCATTATACAGACCCTGTCCACCGAGTCTGACTGGAGTTCTCATGCTGCGTAGCTTTCTGATGCTGGCTGCTTTTTTCGGCTTCACGGGCGTGGCACTGGGGGCGTTTGCCGCCCATGGCCTGAAAGGCCGCCTGAGCGCCGAATACCTGGCGATTTTCCACACCGGCGTCACCTACCAACTGGTGCACACCCTGGCGTTGCTGGGCGTTGCGCTGCTGGCCACGCACATTCCCGGTCGCATCGTCACCTGGGCCGGGGTTTCATTTGTGGTTGGCATCCTGTTGTTCTCCGGCAGCCTGTACCTGCTGACCCTCACGGGCATCAGCAAGCTGGGCATCATCACACCGGTGGGCGGCGTGGCGTTCCTGATCGGTTGGGTGTGCCTGGGGCTTGCCGCCTGGCGGCTGGGCTGACCGGGCGGTCCATTTCATGACGAATGGCTTGGGTCACCCAGACTGATCGGGCTAGAATGCCAGCCCCTAAAAATGATGGCGGCATCCGGCATGCGCATTCAGTTGAACGGCGAACCCCTTGATCTGCCCGACGGTGAAACCGTTGCGGCCCTGTTGACCCGTCTGGAACTCACCGGACGCCGCGTCGCGGTGGAGCTCAATCTGGATATCGTCCCGCGCAGCCAGCACGCCGAAACCACGTTGAACGATGGCGACAGCGTTGAAGTGGTCCACGCCATCGGCGGCGGCTAGTCGCCTCGGTTTCGCAGCATTTCGCAAGAACCTCACCCCAACAGAGGATTTCCCATGAGCATCGTTCGTAGCGACAAGCCCTTCGTCCTGGCCGGTCGTACCTACCAGTCGCGTTTGCTGGTAGGCACCGGCAAATATCGCGACATGGAAGAAACCCGCCTGGCCATCGAGGCCTCGGGCGCCGAAATCGTGACCGTCGCCGTGCGCCGGACCAACATCGGCCAGAACCCGGGCGAACCGAACCTGCTGGATATCCTGCCGCCGGACCGCTACACCATCCTGCCGAACACCGCCGGTTGCTTCGACGCTATTGAGGCCGTGCGCACCTGCCGCCTGGCCCGTGAGCTGCTCGACGGCCACAACCTGGTGAAGCTGGAAGTGCTGGCGGACCAGAAAACCCTGTTCCCCAACGTGATCGAAACCCTCAAGGCCGCTGAAACCTTGGTCAAGGAAGGCTTCGACGTGATGGTCTACACCAGCGATGACCCGATCATCGCCCGTCAATTGGCGGAAATCGGCTGCATCGCGGTCATGCCGCTGGCCGGCCTGATCGGCACAGGCCTGGGGATCTGCAACCCGTACAACCTGCAGATCATCCTGGAAGAAGCCAAGATCCCGGTGTTGGTGGATGCCGGTGTCGGTACCGCTTCCGACGCCACCATCGCCATGGAACTGGGTTGCGAAGCGGTGCTGATGAACTCGGCCATCGCCCACGCCCAGCAACCGATCCTGATGGCCGAAGCCATGAAGCACGCCATCGTCGCTGGTCGCCTGGCGTATCTGGCTGGCCGCATGCCGAAAAAACTTTACGCCAGCGCCTCCTCGCCGCTGGATGGTCTGATCAAGTAAGAGCCATTGATGACTGAATCGAACGACACGCCGGTCCTGCCGGAAGAAGGCGAAGAGCGCCAGCACCGCCGCATCAAGAGTTTCGTGATGCGCGCCGGGCGCATGACTGAAGGCCAGCAGCGCGGCCTGGAGCAGGGCGCGCCGCTGTTTGTCCTGCCGCTGGCCGATGCGCCGGTGGATTTTGACCAGGTCTTCGGCCGCTCGGCCCCGCGCTCGCTGGAAATCGGCTTCGGCATGGGCCATTCGTTGCTGGAAATGGCCGCCGCTTCGCCGGAGCAGGATTTCATCGGTGTGGAAGTCCATCGTCCCGGCGTCGGTGCGCTGCTCAACGGCGTGCTGACCCAAGGGCTGACCAACTTGCGGGTCTACGATTGCGACGCCATCGAAGTGCTCAACCGCTGCGTGGCCGACAACAGCCTCGACCGGCTGATGCTGTTCTTCCCGGACCCTTGGCACAAAAGCCGGCACCACAAGCGCCGTATCGTCCAGGCGTCGTTCGCTGAACTGGTGCGCAGCAAGTTGAAGGTCGGCGGTGTGCTGCACATGGCCACCGACTGGGAACCCTACGCTGAATACATGCTGGAAGTGATGAACGTCGCCCCGGGCTATCGCAACCTGGCCGAAGACGGCAAGTGCGTGCCACGCCCGGCTGAACGGCCGATCACCAAGTTCGAACGCCGAGGCGAACGGCTTGGGCATGGGGTTTGGGATTTGAAATTCGAGAAGGTGGCTTAAACACCAGAAGTCCCTGCTGAAAGGGGATCCCCTGTGGGAGCGAGCTTGCTCGCGATAGCGGCATAACAGTCAACCTTGATGTTGGATGTTATGGCCTCATCGCGAGCAAGCTCGCTCCCACAGTTGTTTTAGGTGACCGGGTCAGCGTCGATCCGCGACCACACCTATCAACACCAGCACCACCAACAACACCGGCGCCAGGCTGTAGTTGTTGAACTGGCTCAAGCCCCTGACGATCCACGGCGTGGCGTAAATCAGTGCCGCACCGCTGCCGATCATGCACAGCAGGGCGATCAGCGGGACGCGCAAGGCGCCGGCGATGCTGCCCAGGCGTTGTTCGACCCAGCCCTTGATATCGGCACCAAACAGCACCAGCAGGCAGCCTACCAATGCCAGGGAGATTTCCGACAGGTTGCTGCGGCTCCAGCGGGACACGGTGGCCAGCAGGTCGAGTACCAGATCCATTCGATTTCCTTGTTTTGATCAGCTCAGAAATGTCTGCAGCAAGTCGTTGAGAAACAGCTGTCCGCGCTCGGTGGCCGCCAGACGTGTCGGTTCGACCTGCAACAACCCGCTTTGTTCGGCCTCGCGCCTGCCTTCGGCCAGGCTTTGCAAGGACAGCCCGGTGCGCTCCGGGTACAGCCGCGCTTCCACGCCCGCGGTCAGGCGCAGGGCGTTCATCAGGAACTCGAACGGCAGCTCTTCGTTGGCCAGGGTTTTCTCGCCAGCCTGGAAGCTTTTGGCCGGGTTGAGGTAGTCCTTGGGCAGGCGGGTCTTCCAGGTGCGCACGATGCGCCCGTCCGGATGGCTGAGCTTGCCGTGGGCGCCGGCGCCGATGCCGATGAAATCGCCGAAGCTCCAGTAATTGAGGTTATGCCGCGCCGCCCGACCGGGTTGGGCGTAGGCCGAAACCTCGTATTGGGCGTAGCCGTGTTCGGCCAGCAAGGCTTGCCCGGCTTCCTGGATGTCCCACAGCGTGTCGTCTTCGGGCAATGTCGGCGGCTGGTTCCAGAACACCGTGTTCGGCTCCAGCGTCAGCTGGTACCAGGACAAATGGGTCGGCTTCAAGGCGATGGCCTGGCGCAGGTCGCTCAAGGCGTCTTCCAGGGACTGGTCGGGCAGCCCATGCATCAGGTCCAGGTTGAAATTGTCGAAACCGGCCTGACGGGCCATGCCAGCGGCGCGCACCGCCTCGTCGCCGTTGTGGATCCGGCCCAGGGCTTCGAGCTTGGCCTGCTGGAAACTCTGGATACCGATGGACAGGCGATTGATGCCCAAGGCCCGGTAAGCGACGAACTTTTCTTGCTCGAAGGTGCCGGGGTTGGCTTCCAGGGTGATTTCAATGTCCTGGGCGAACGGTATCCGCGCTTCCACACCCTCGAGCAATCGCCCCAGGGCTTGGGCGCTGAACAGGCTCGGGGTGCCGCCGCCGAAAAAGATCGAGCTCAACGGGCGACCATAAACCGCGTGCAAGTCCTGGTCGAGGTCGGCCAGCAAGGCGTCGACATATTCCTCTTCCGGCAACTGCGGGCTGGCGGTGTGGGAGTTGAAGTCGCAATACGGGCATTTGCGCACGCACCACGGGATGTGGACGTACAACGCCAGGGGCGGCAGCACCGGCAGCGGTGCCCGAGGCGTTTGTACACCGCCATGAATCAGCGGTGTGGGAGCGTCATCGATCATTGCAGGCCCAGGCGTTGACGCAGCAGGGCCATGGCGCGGGCGCGGTGGCTCAGTTGGTTCTTTTCCACCGGCCCCAGTTCGGCGCTGGAGCAATTGCGCTCCGGCACCCAGAACAACGGGTCATAGCCGAAACCGTGCTCGCCGCTGGCTTCGGTGAGGATGCGCCCGTGCCACAGGCCTTCGCAGAGGATCGGCAATGGGTCATCGGCATGGCGGACCAGGGCCAGCACACACACGAACTGCGCGCCGCGCTCGGCTTCGGGCACGTCCTTGAGGGCGTCGAGCAGCTTGGCGTTGTTCGCTGCGTCACCTTTGCCGTCGGCGTAGCGGGCCGAGTAAATGCCCGGCGCGCCGCCCAGGAAGTCCACGGCCAGCCCGGAATCGTCGGCCAGCGCTGGCAGGCCCGAGATGCGTGCGGCATTGCGGGCCTTGAGGATGGCGTTCTCGACGAACGACAGGCCGGTCTCTTCCGGTTCCACCTGGCTGAACTCGCCAATCGAGCGCAACTGCACCGACCCGCCGAGCATGGCTTGCAGTTCCTTGAGTTTGCCGGCGTTGTGGCTGGCCAGTACGAGTTGGGTGAAATTGATCATTGGCCCGGGAACAGTTCTTGGTTGAAGTTGATGGTGTTGATCTTGTCGCCGGTCTGCACCTTGATCTCGAAGGTGCGGGTTTCCTGCTGGGGTACCGGGTACTGGGCGATGTAGTAGATCGCGCCTTGCTCGGTCACCTGCTTGAATTGCAGCGGGACGCTCTGGCTGGTGAGGTCTTTCACCGTGCCGCTGACCTGGGCCATCAAGGGTTTGCCATCCTTGAGCACCGAGACGTTGATCACACCTTGTTGCTTGCTGCGAATCAGCTCGGCGCCCTTGGCGATGTCCGGTGTCAGGAAGGTGGAGTTGAAGGTGTTGTAGTGCACGGTGATATCACCGAACACTTCCTTGCGCTCGCCCTTGATAGCGTCGGCGGCCATGGCGCCAACGCTCAGGCAAGCGGTGATGAGAAACAACGCTAGACGGTTCATGTCGTGCTCCTGGTGAGGTCGGGGCTCACACCGCGACCTGATGATCGGTAAGGCCTGGGCTGCTGACCCGATAGATGCCTATCTCACCTAACAGATTAGGCCATAGCTTGCTGGCCCACCCGTGGCGGTGCTGCTGGTCGACGGCCAGGCGATCGATGACCTTGGCTTCGCGTTCGCGGCACAGCGCTTCGAAATCCTCGAAGGTGCAGAAGTGGATGTTCGGCGTGTTGTACCAGGTGTAGGGCAGGAAATCCGAGACCGGCATGCGGCCCTTGCTCGCCAGGTACCAGCGGCAACGCCAGTGGCCGAAGTTGGGGAAGGTGATGATGCACTGGCGACCGACCCGCAGCATTTCGTCGAGGATCTTGTCCGGGTAGTGCACCGCTTGCAGGGCCTGGGTCATGACCACGACGTCGAAGCTGTTGCTGGCGAAGTTGCCCAGGCCCTTGTCCAGGTCCTGCTCGATGACGTTGATGCCCTTGGCGACGCACTCGGCGATGTTGTCCGGGTCGTTTTCCAGGCCGTAGCCGCTGACTTGCTTGTTGTCCCGCAGCCAGGTCAGCAGTTCGCCGTTGCCGCAGCCCAGGTCGAGCACGCGGCTGCCGGCGGGGATCCATTCCTGGATGATGTCCAGATCGGCTCTCATGGCGTCCTCACAGCGTTATACGGTTCATGTAGTTGCCGAACGCCTGCAGGTAGCGCGGGATCGGGATCAAAAAGGCGTCGTGGCCCTGGGGCGCGTCGATTTCCAGGTAGCAGACGTCCTTGCGCGCGGCCATCAGCGCGTCCACCAGCTCCCGCGAGCGCGCCGGGGAGAAGCGCCAGTCGGTGGTGAACGACATCACGCAGAACTTGGCGGTGGCGTTGGCGAAGGTTTTCGCCAGGTTATCGTCGAAGTTCGCTGCCGGATCGAAGTAGTCCAGTGCCTTGGTCATCAGCAGGTACGTGTTGGCGTCGAAACGCCCGGAGAACTCTTCACCCTGATAACGCAGGTAGCTCTCGACCTGGAACTCGACGCTGTGGAAGTCGTAGTTGAGCTTTTCGCTCTTGAGGCCACGGCCGAATTTCTCGCCCATGGAGTCGTCGGACAGGTAGGTGATGTGCCCGACCATCCGCGCCAGCATCAGCCCGCGTTTGGGGATCACGCCGTGTTCCTGGAACGAGCCGCCGTGGAACTCCGGGTCGGTGAGGATCGCCTGGCGCGCCACTTCGTTGAAGGCGATGTTCTGCGCCGACAGCTTGGGGGCCGAGGCGATTGCCAGGCAGTGGCGCACGCGGTCCGGGTAGGTGATGGTCCATTGCAGGGCCTGCATGCCGCCCAGGCTGCCGCCGATCACGGCGGCCCACTGGCCGATACCGAGGCGGTCGGCCAGGCGCGCCTGGCTGTGGACCCAGTCCTCCACGGTCAGCACCGGGAAATCGGCGCCGAAAGGTTTGCCGGTGTCCGGGTTGAGGCTGCTGGGGCCGGTGGAGCCGTTGCAGCCGCCCAGGTTGTTCAGGCTGACCACGAAGAACTTGCTGGTGTCGATGGGCTTGCCCGGGCCGATGCAGCTGTCCCACCAGCCGGGCTTGCGGTCGTCGACGCTGTGGTAGCCGGCGGCGTGGTGATGCCCCGACAAGGCGTGGCAAATCAGCACGGCGTTGCTCGCCGTGGCATTGAGGGTGCCGTAGGTTTCGTAGATCAGGTCATAGGCTGGCAACGAACGGCCGCAGGCCAGGGCCAGGGGCTCGCTGAAATGCGCCGTTTGCGGCGTCACCAGACCAACGGAATCGGGGGGAAAGGCAGCTGGCATCGACCCTGCTCGCGTTGAAATGAGGCGTAAGTCTAAAGACCGCTGTGGCAGGCGGCAAGCAAAGGCGCCGTTGATTGTCCGCCATTGTTTTTGTGGCGAGGGAGCTTGCTCCCGCTGGGGCGCGAAGCGGCCCTGAAAGCGGGGGGCGGGCCTGCCAGCCATTGTGCGTTGCCTGTTTTGGGGCTGCAGCCCAGCGGGAGCAAGCTCCCTCGCCACAGGGAAAACCATGCCCCGATCCAAGCCGGATCAGGTTGGCCTGACGAGGCCCGGCAGCTCCGGCAGTTTCTTCGGCGAATGGATGCGCACCCGTTTCTGCCGGTTCAATTCGCCGCTGACCAGGCTGACCTGGCTCTTGGACACGCCAAACGCCTTGGCCAGGAACGCCAACAGGTACGCGTTGGCCTTGCCCTCGACCGGCGGGGCGGTGAGGCGGATCTTCAGGCGGTCACCGTGCAGCCCGGCGAAATCATCGCTGCGGGCTGCCGGTTGCAGGTGACACTCCAGGATCAGGTCGTCGCCATCCCAGCGAAAGTAGCTCACTGGGTCAGATCAGCAGACGCAGGATTTCCGGCATCATGGTCATCGCCGCCAGGTTGTTGATCACCAGCATGTCGATCAGCTTGAGCACCATGAACGCCAGGATCGGCGAAATATCCAGGCCGCCAAGGTTCGGCAGGATGCGGCGGAACGGCGCCAGGGCCGGCTCGCAGATCTGGTTCACCAGCTCGGCGCCCGGGTTATGGCTGCCCGGCGCGACCCACGACAGGATCACGCTGATGATCATGGCGAAGAAGAAAATCTTCAGGAACAGCGCGGTCACGCCAATGAGCGACCAGATCAGCAGTTGCAGCGGGTTGCCGGTGGTGCCGTAGGTCAGCAGCAGGGTCAGGGCCATCAGCGCCAGTTGCACGAGGATCGCCAGGACCAGCGACGACATGTCCAGGCCGAACAGGCTCGGGATGATCCGGCGCAGCGGCTTGAGCAGCGGCTGGGTGGCCTTGACGATGAACTGGCACAGTGGGTTGTAGAAGTTGGCACGCACCAGTTGCAGCACGAAGCGCAGCAGCACGATCAGCAGGTACAGGCTGCCGAGGGTTTGCAGCACGTAGACCGCTGCAGTGTTCAATCCAATCATGAATGGCTCCTTATTGGCCCAGTTGTTCGGCCATTTCGGCCGAGCGGTGCGCGGCGGCGCCGAGTGCTTTTTCCACCAGGGCTTCGAAGCCCCCGGCCTGGAACGATTTGATGGCCGCTTCGGTGGTGCCGGCCGGCGAGGTGACGCGGCGACGCAGCTCGGCCGCATCGACATCGCTGGACACCGCCATGTGCGCGGCACCGAGGGCGGTCTGCAAGGTCAGCCTGGCGGCGGTTTCCCGGGGCAGGCCGAGTTTCTCGCCGGCGGCGGTCATGGCTTCGATCAGCAGGAAGAAGTACGCCGGGCCCGAGCCGGAGACGGCGGTGACGGCGTCCAGTTGCTGTTCGGTGTCCAGCCACAGTGCCAGCCCGACAGCCGACAGCAGCTCCTCGGCCTGCTGGCGTTGTGGGGCGGACACTTGGGAAGTGGCGAACAGGCCGCTGACGCCCTGGCGCAGCAGTGCCGGGGTATTGGGCATGCAGCGTACGATCGGCTGCTCGCCGAGCCAGTTGTTCATGCTGGCGCACGTGATGCCGGCGGCAATCGACACCACCAGTTGATGAGGCTTGAGACTTGGGCGCAGGGCTTCGCAGACGGTTTTCATCGCCTGCGGCTTGACTGCCAGCACGATGACGTCCGCGCCGTCGATGGCCTGGGCGTTATCGGCGAAGGTTTCGATGCCGTGTTCGCTGCTCACCCGGGTGCGGGTCTCTTCACCCGGATCGCTGGCGCGGATCAAAGAAGCGTCCAGGCCCTTGGCCCGCAGGCCGCCGATCAGGCTGGCGGCCATGTTGCCGGCGCCGATGAAGGCAATACGCGTGTTGCTCATGACAGGTCCTTATAAAGAGATGAGTCGGCCATGTTTCAGGATTGACCGTAGTCGCGGGCGCCAAACAGGGCCGTACCGATGCGCACCCAAGTGGCGCCTTGGGCGATGGCTGACTCAAGGTCGTGGCTCATGCCCATGGAAAGGGTGTCCAACGGTAGTGCGAGGCTGGCTTGCAAGCGTTGGACCGCGGCGAAGGCAGCGTCCTGGGCGGCGCGGTCTTCGGTGGGTTCGGGAATCGCCATCAACCCGCGCAGTTTCAGGCGGGGTAGCGCGCTGATGGCGTTGGCCAGGGCGGGCAGGTCCGCCGGGGTGCAGCCGGATTTGCTGGCTTCACCGCTGACGTTGACCTGGATGCAGATGTTCAGCGGCGGTAACTCGGCCGGACGCTGCTCGGACAGGCGCTGTGCAATTTTCAAGCGATCCACGGAATGCACCCAGTCGAAATGTTCGGCGATAGCGCGCGTCTTGTTCGATTGAATGGGGCCGATGAAGTGCCAGATCAAGGGCAGGTCGGTCAGTTCGAGCTGTTTGCCCAAGGCTTCTTGCAGGTAGTTCTCGCCGAAGTCCCGCAGGCCGGCGGCATAGGCTTCGCGCAGGGCCTGGACGGGTTTGGTCTTGCTCACGGCCAGCAGTTTGACACTGTGTTCGGCACGCTGGGCGGCCTGCTCCGCAGCGCGGATGCGCGAACTAACCTGAGCGATGTTGTCTGCTATCGTGGACATAAAGAAGCGCCAGCGGTGAGGTTCGCGGCATTCTACTGGAATTGAGGAGCGCTATGGATATCACTGAGTTACTGGCGTTCAGCGCCAAGCAGGGCGCGTCGGACCTGCACCTGTCCGCCGGGCTGCCACCGATGATCCGCGTCGATGGCGATGTCAGGCGCATCAACCTGCCGGCACTGGACCACAAGCAGGTTCATGAACTGATCTACGACATCATGAACGACCGGCAACGAGTAGATTACGAAAAGTTTCTGGAGACCGATTTTTCCTTCGACGTGCCGGGCGTGGCGCGGTTCCGGGTCAACGCCTTCAACCAGAATCGCGGCGCAGGGGCGGTGTTCCGCACCATTCCGTCGAAAGTCCTGACCATGGAAGACCTGGGGATGGGCGAGGTGTTTCGCAAGGTGACCGAATCGCCGCGCGGGCTGGTGTTGGTGACCGGGCCGACCGGTTCAGGCAAGTCCACCACCCTGGCGGCCATGATCGACTACTTGAACAGCCACAAGCACCATCACATCCTCACCATCGAAGACCCTATCGAATTCGTTCACGAACCGCGCAAATGCCTGATCAACCAGCGTGAGGTGCACCGCGACACCCAGGGTTTCTCCACGGCCCTGCGTTCGGCCCTGCGGGAAGACCCGGACGTGATCCTGGTGGGGGAGATGCGCGACCTGGAAACCATTCGCCTGGCGCTGACCGCTGCGGAAACCGGGCACCTGGTGTTCGGCACCCTGCACACCACGTCGGCGGCCAAGACCATTGACCGGGTGGTGGACGTGTTCCCCGGGGATGAGAAGTCCATGGTTCGCTCGATGTTGTCGGAGTCGTTGCAGGCGGTGATTTCCCAGACGCTGGTCAAGAAAATCGGCGGCGGCCGGATCGCGGCGCATGAAATCATGCTGGGCACCTCGGCTATTCGGAACCTGATCCGTGAAGACAAGGTGGCGCAGATGTACTCGGCGATCCAGACCGGCGGTTCGCTGGGGATGCAGACGCTGGACATGTGCCTGAAGGACTTGGTGAGCAAGGGGCTGATCAGCCGCGAGCATGCGCGGGAGCGGGCGCGTACGCCGGATAACTTCTAGAGGGGTGGTGCTTTTGCAGGCCTCATCGCGAGCAAGCTCGCTCCCACAGGACTTTCAGCGAATGGAAATCCAGTGTGGGAGCGAGCTTGCTCGCGATGAGGTCATCAGCTACAGCAAAAGTGCCGGAATCAGCGCTGAACCACGCGCATCGTGCCCGGCTCTTTCGGCAGCACGCGCTTGGCGACCACGTAGTGACTGTTCCAGTACGGTTTGTTCAAGGTGTCGATGCTCACCGACTTGCCACGGCGCGGGGCGTGGATGAAGCGGTCGTTGCCCAGGTAGATGGCCACGTGGTTGACCCGGCGGCTCTTGAGCTTGAAGAAGATCAGGTCGCCGGGCTTGAGGTCCTTGCGCTCGACTTTCTCGCCATGACCGGCGGCCATGGCGTTGGAGGTGCGCGGCAGGTCGAAGGTGGCGTCGTTGAAGGCGTATTTCACCAACCCGCTGCAATCGAAACCTTTACTTGGGCTACTGCCGCCCCAACGATAAGGTGTGCCAAGTACATTCACGGCGCGACTCAACACATTGCTGCTCGCTTTGGTCGCCATCGGCGGGACCAGCTTGCTGTTGGCGGTGCTCACGCGCTGGGCACTTGGCTTGTTCTTGCTCAAGGGAGCAGAAACATGGGATTTCGGGGTATAGCCGTTGACGTTGGGAAGACGTTGCTCACGATTGGTGGCGTGGGCGGCCAGTGGCAATAATAGGCAGATGGTTAGCCATGTCTTGAAAAATGGACGCATTAGGCAAGGCTCTTAAAGGTTAGCGCGCAACTTTATAACAGCTTTTTTTGCGTTCCAGAGGCCGTTTGTCGATTCGAAACGCAGCGCAAAACCCTGCAAAATGCGACAAATTGACCTGATTGTCCGACAGAACCCCTATACCACGGGGCTTTCGCCGGTTCGTGGCGCCAAGGACCGCTTGTCGGGCAGACACGAAAAAGTCACAAAAACTCAGAAAAAATTTATCTATCGAGGCAAAAGAGGCCATTCATGAACAGCTATCAGCAGGATGCAATCCGCGATACCCACAGCAAGGTCATTGGGTATCTGCTGTGGATTTTCGGTTTCACCGGTGCCCATCGTTTCTATTACGGCAAGCCGGTCACGGGCACGATCTGGTTCTTCACCTTCGGCCTGCTGGGCATTGGTTGGCTGATCGACCTGTTCCTGATTCCGGCCATGGATCGTGAAGCGGACCTGCGTTTCACTCCGGGGCCTATCGAATACAGCGTGGCGTGGATTCTGCTGACGTTTCTCGGGGTGCTGGGCGTACACCGCATGTACCAGGGCAAATGGCTCAGCGGGATTCTCTACCTGCTGACCGGCGGGTTGTTTTTCCTGGGGGTGCTGTATGACTTCTGGACGCTGAATGATCAGGTCTCGATTCGTAATGCGCAGAAGCGTGGGGCTTTTCATTAATCAGTCAGACCGAGTTGCCTGCATTCGCGAGCAGGCTCGCTCCCACAGGGATCTTCAGTGAACACATTATTTTGTGAACACCTCCAATCCAATGTGGGAGCGAGCCTGCTCGCGAAGCAGGCGACGCAGTTTTTCAGGCCTGGTGGGTAATCCGCCCATCCATCAAGGTGTAGCGCACCACCCCCGGCAGGCTATGGCCGAGGAACGGGCAGTTGTCACCCTTGGAACGCCAGGCTTCACCGGCCACGGTGGAGGCGGCAGGGTCGAACAGCACCAGGTCCGCCGCGGCGCCAACCGAGAGTTTTCCCGCCGGCAGTTGCAGCGCCTGGGCCGGGCCGGCGCTCAGGCGCGCCAGCAGGGTTGGCAGGTCCAGCAAGCTGTCTTCCACCAGCGTCAAGGCCAGCGGCAGCAGCAGTTCGACGCTGCTGATGCCCGGCTCGGTGGCGCCGAACGGTGCCAGCTTGGCATCGCGCTCATGGGGTTGGTGATGGCTGGAGATGGCCGAGATCACCCCGGACCTCACCGCCTCACGCAGGCCATCGCGGTCGGCGCGGGTGCGCAGCGGCGGCTGGACGTGATAGACGCTGTTGAAATCGATCAGGGCTTCGTCGGTGAGGATCAACTGGTACAGCGCCACATCGGCGGTCACCGGCAAGCCGCGGGCCTGGGCCTGGGCGATCAGTGCCGCACCGCGAGCACTGGTCAACTGGCTGAAGTGGGCGCGTACGCCGCTTTGTTCCACCAACAGCAGGTCCCGGGCCAGGGCCACGGTCTCGGCGGTTTCCGGGATGCCCGGCAGACCGAGGAAACTGGCGGTCGGGCCTTCGTGGGCCAGGCCACCTTCGGCCAGGTCGTGGTCCTGGGAGTTGAAGATCACCGTCAGGCCGAAGGTCGCCGCGTATTCCAGGGCACGGCACAGGGTGCGGGTGTTGCGGAAACTGTTCAGGCCGTTGCCGAACGCCACGCAACCGGCGTCACGCAGGGCGATGAGTTCGGCCAGTTGCTCGCCGTCCAGGCCCTTGCTCAGTGCGCCAATCGGGAAGACCTTGGTATTGCCGGCCTCGCGGGCGCGGTCGAGGATCAGTTCGGCCACGGCCGAGGTGTCCAGCACCGGTTTGGTCTGCGGCGGGCAGCACAGGCTGGTCACGCCACCGGCAGCGGCGGCCCGGGTTTCGCTGACGATGCTGCCTTTGCGGCTGTAGCCCGGTTCGCGCAGGGCGACGTTCAGGTCCACCAGGCCGGGAGCGGCCACCAGGCCTTGGGCGTCGAGGGTCTCGACCGCGACGAAACCCGCTGGTGCCGCGCCAAGGGCGACGATCTTGCAGGCATCGATATGGATATCAGTCACTTGATCCAGGCCACTGGCTGGATCGATAACGCGTGCGCCGAGAATGCTGAGCTTCACTGGGCGTTCTCCTGGTCGAATTGGCGCTGGGCCGTTTGCCCGCTCATGGCCATGGACAGCACGGCCATGCGGATGGCGATGCCGTAGGTCACCTGGTTGAGAATCACCGAGTGCGGCCCGTCGGCCACCGCCGACTCGATCTCCACGCCGCGGTTGATCGGCCCCGGGTGCATGACGATGGCGTCCGGCTTGGCCCCGGCCAGGCGTGCGGTGGTCAGGCCGAACAGTCGGTAGAACTCGCCCTCGCTGGGCAGCAGGCCGCCGGTCATGCGCTCGCGTTGCAGGCGCAGCATGATCACCACGTCCACATCCTTGAGGCCTTCGGTCATGTCGGTGTAGACCTTCACGCCGTATTGCTCGACGCCGATGGGCAGCAGGGTTTTCGGTGCGATCACGCGAATGTCCGGGCAGCCGAGGGTCTTGAGGGCCAGCATGTTGGAGCGCGCCACCCGCGAGTGCAGGATGTCGCCGACGATGGCCACCGACAGGTTTTCGAAGCTGCCCTTGTGCCGACGGATGGTCAGCATGTCCAGCATGCCCTGGGTCGGGTGGGCGTGACGGCCGTCGCCGCCGTTGATGATCGCCACTTGCGGGCAGACGTGTTCGGCAATGAAGTGCGCCGCGCCGGAGTCGCCGTGGCGCACGACGAACATGTCGGCGGCCATGGCTTCGAGGTTGCGCAGGGTGTCGAGCAGGGTTTCACCCTTGCTCGCCGAGGACGTGGACACGTTGAGGGTGATCACGTCCGCCGACAGCCGCTGGGCCGCGAGTTCGAAGGTGGTGCGGGTGCGAGTGGAGTTTTCGAAGAACACGTTGCACACGGTCTTGCCGCGCAGCAACGGGACTTTCTTCACCGCCCGGGCACCGACTTCGAGGAACGAGTCGGCAGTGTCGAGGATTTCCGTCAGCAGCTCGCGGCGCAGGCCGTCGAGGGACAGGAAGTGCCGCAGCTGGCCCTGATCGTTGAGCTGCAGCGGGCGCTTGGTTTCGAGAGGCGTCATCGCGATGGACTCTTACAAGGGCAGTTAAAGGGCAAGGTCTTGCAGTTCGAGTTGCAGCGGCGACGGGCCGGAGAGCTTGACCCGCTCGTGGGCAGCCAGCGTCAGCGTCGCACCGACCACGTTCGGCCGGATCGGCAGCTCGGCGGCGTCCAGGTCCAGCAGGCACACCAGCGTCACGCTGGCCGGGCGGCCGTAGTCGAACAGTTCGTTCATGGCGGCGCGGATGGTCCGGCCACTCATCAGCACGTCGTCGATCAGCACCAGGTGCTGGCCTTCGATCTCGAATGGCAGGGCCGAGGGGCGCACTTGCGGGTGCAGGCCGTTCTGGCTGAAGTCGTCGCGGTAGAAGGACACGTCCAGGGTGCCCAGTGGCGATTGGCTGCCCAGTGCTTCGAGCAAGGCCTGGGCGACCCAGACGCCACCGGTGCGAATACCGATGTAGCGCGGCTCGCTGATGCCGCGGTGTTCCAGGTGTGCCTTGAGACGAATCGCCATCTGGCTGATCAGTTCGGCAGGATTGGGCAGGCTCATGCTGGCTCCTTCAGGTTCCCGGGCCGGTGGTGAATGGCGCGGTCTATCGCTAAGAGAAAGCGCCTTGGCGGCGCTTTCAAAAAATCAGGTTTCGAACAGGGCGGCGTTGGCGTCGAGCCAGCCTTGCAGCAGCAGGGCGGCAGCGATGGCGTCCACCGGGTTGTCGCGGTAACTGCCTTTCTGCCCGCCGCGCACCAGGCGCTCGCCCTTGGCCTCGAAGGTGGTCAGGCGCTCGTCATGGGTATAGAAGGGCAGGTTGTAGCGGCCATTGAGCCGGCGGGCGAATTTTTCGGCGCGCAGGCACATGTCACTGGGCGTGCCGTCCATGTTCAGCGGCAGGCCGACCACCACGGCATCGGGTTTCCACTCCTTGATCAGCGCTTCGACCTGGTTCCAGTCCGGAACGCCATTCTGCGCCTTCAGGGTGCACAACTCGCGGGCCTGGCCGGTAATGACCTGGCCGACCGCTACGCCGATCTGTTTGGTGCCGTAATCGAAGCCCAGCAGCAAGCGCAGGGCCATCAGGCGTGTCCTGCCTGGCTGGTGAGCAGGCTGAGGTTGACCCCCAACCGGCTGGCCGCTGCTTCCAGGCGCAATTCGCTGCTGGTGTTGAACAGGATGTCGGCGTCGAACGGGCAGGTCAGCCAGGCGTTGTCGGCCAGTTCGGCTTCCAGTTGCCCGGGTTCCCAACCGGCATAGCCGAGGGCGATCAGGCTCTTTTGCGGGCCGACGCCGTCGGCGATGGCGAACAGCACGTCTTGGGAGGTGGACAGCGACACACCCTCCAGATCCACGGTGGCCTGGTATTTAGGGCCCGACGGGTGGAGCACGAAGCCGCGGTCGGTCTGCACCGGGCCGCCAATGAAAATCGGCACGTGCTGGCACAAGAGTGGCGGTTCTACATCGGGGCGCAACTGCTCCAGGATGTCCGCCAGGTTCAGCTCCTGCGGGCGATTGATCACCAGCCCCATGGCCCCATTGGCCGTGTGCTCGACGATGTAGGTCAAGGTATGGGCAAAGTTCGGATCGGCCATGTGCGGCATGGCAATCAGGAAGTGATGCTTGAGGTAGGTGGGGCTGACGTTTTTCATAGGCGCTAGTGTGGCGGCGCAGGGCCGAACTGACAAGCCAGGAAATACCTGAGACTGTCACCAATCCCCTGTGGGAGCGAGCTTTGTGGGAGCAAAGCTTGCTCGCGATCCAGGCGCTGCGGTCCTCAAGAGACCGCGGCGTTTTCATCGCGGGCAAGCCTTGCTCCCACACAGCCCGCTCCCACAAGTCCCTGCCATCATTGATGCGGCTCAGTTACTGGAAAGCCGATCACCCCGGGCGAACTTCCAGGTGCGGATGATCTCCAGCCGGTCGATGTCCGACAAGTCCCCGGTAAACGGCGCGAACGGTGCGGCCAGGCGCACGATCCGTTGGGCGGCCTGGTCCAAAAGCGGCTGGCCGGAGGATTCGAGCACCAGCACTTCATACAGCGAGCCGTCACGGTTGATCGAGACCATTAGCCGCAGGTTGCCGTAGATCTGTTTGCGCCGCGCTTCGTCGGGATAGTTGAGATTGCCGATGCGCTCGACCTTCTTGCGCCATTCATCCTTGTACCAGGCACCCTTGTCGCGCATGGTCGAGGCGGCGCTCAGGCGGTGGATACGCGGGCGCTTGGCATAGAGCTGTTGCTCCTGGGCCAGTTCGGCTTCCAGGCTGGCGATGTCGCTGGACAACTGCGAGCTGTCGAAGGTGGGTTCGGGGGCCTTGGGTTTGGGATCAGGCTTGACCTCCTCCTTGACCGGGGCCTTTTTCGGCTTCGGCGCCACGGTGGTCACGGCTGCCTTGGGCGCCGTCTCCTGCACTTCGGGCTTGGCGGCTGGCGGCGGGGTGACTTTTTGTACCTTGGTATCCTGGAACGGCGCGATCTCGGTGGTCTTGGGGATCGCCTTTTTTTCCAGGGTGCCGCTGCCTTGCTGGTTTTCCTGGGCGAGGAAGTCGGCCTTCTTGGGCTTGGTCTCGCTCTTGAAGGTGGCCAGGGTGATTTCCAGGGTCTGGCTGATCTGCTTGGGCTCGACCGTGGCAAAACCGACGCCCAGCAGCAGGGCCAGGTGGATCAACGCCGCCAGGAACAGGGTAAAACCGAGGCGATCAGCCGGGCGCACGCCACGATGGGCGAGCTCTTGGGGCAGATCGGACGGGAGTGTCATGACAAGGAAACCAACATCGCGTTTTTTTCAGGCCGGGCATGATAACGCAATGTGGGTTTCCTTCAGCAGATCTGGATCAACGAGCCTTGAGCTTCTGATCGATGGCATCCATCAGCATGCCACCGATGTCGGTGCCAAAGGCATTGTCGATCTCGCGGATGCAGGTCGGGCTGGTGACGTTGATTTCCGTCAGGTGCTCGCCGATTACGTCCAGGCCTACGAACAGCAGGCCTTTTTCGCGCAGGGTCGGGCCGACCTGGGCGGCGATCCAGCGATCCTTGTCGGTCAACGGACGCGCCTCGCCACGCCCGCCAGCCGCCAGGTTGCCGCGGGTTTCGCCGGCTGCCGGGATGCGTGCCAGGCAATAGTCCACTGGTTCGCCGTCGATCATCAGGATGCGTTTGTCGCCATCGACGATGGCCGGCAGGTAACCCTGGATCATGATCTGCTGCTTGCCGTGCAAGGTCAGGGTTTCCAGGATCACCGACAGGTTCGGGTGGCCGGCGGTGTGCCGGAAGATCGAGGAGCCGCCCATGCCGTCCAGGGGCTTGAGGATCACGTCGCCGTGATGGTCGGCAAACTCGCGCAACACGTCCGGGCGACGGCTGACGATGGTCGGCGGCGTGCACTGCGGGAACAGCGTGGCGAACAGCTTTTCGTTGCAGTCGCGCAGGCTCTGGGGCTTGTTGACCACCAGCACACCGGCGTTTTCAGCCTGTTCCAGCAGGTAGGTGGAGTACACGAACTCCATGTCGAATGGCGGATCCTTGCGCATCAGGATCACGTCCAGGTCGCTGAGCAGCGCGTCGCTCTCGGTGCCCAGCTCAAACCACTTCTCGGGGTTGGCGAAGACTTTCAGCGGTTTCATCCGCGCCCGAGCCTGGCCTTCGGCCTGGTAGAGGTCGCGCTGCTCCATGTAGAACAGCTCCCAGCCGCGCTTCTGAGCGGCCAGCAGCATGGCCAGCGAGCTATCCTTTTTATAGGAAATGCTGGCGATAGGGTCCATGACAATGCCGACGCGTACGCTCATGGCTTGGTTCCTCGAAATGTGATGGGCACATATTGGTGCGAAAAAGTGGCGTCAGAGTGGCGCCCGGAAGATTGGCGGTCAAGGAAAAACCACCGCGCCGAGCGGCCGATAGATCGGCGATGGAGACTGTGCTAAAAAGGCTGCCATGTGACGTGCGGGCCTTGAACATCAAGGGTTTGCGCTGTCGATCACACTTACGCGTTAAAAACCGGTTCGCAGTGGCAATGGCAGAGCATCTCACGCAGCAGCAACCCAGCGCCTTGAAAGTCATGGTCATCGACGACTCGAAGACCATCCGCCGCACCGCCGAAACCTTGCTGCGCAACGTGGGCTGCGAGGTGATCACGGCCGTCGATGGCTTCGATGCCCTGGCCAAGATCGCCGACCATCATCCGGGCATCATTTTTGTCGACATCATGATGCCGCGCCTGGATGGCTACCAGACCTGTGCCCTGATCAAGAACAACAGCGCGTTCAAGGCCACGCCGGTGATCATGCTGTCGTCCCGCGACGGGTTGTTCGACAAGGCCAAGGGACGCATCGTCGGTTCCGATCAGTTTTTGACCAAGCCGTTCAGCAAGGAAGAACTGCTGGGGGCGATACAGGCCCATGTCCCGGGCTTTGCCGCTGTCCAGCCGCACCAGGCACATTAATGACACTTGGCCAACGGGCCTGGGGTCAACAAGAAAATGGGGAACACCATGGCACGAGTTCTGATCGTCGATGATTCGCCGACTGAAATGTACAAACTGACCGGCATGCTGGAAAAGCACGGCCATCAGGTCCTGAAGGCCGAGAATGGCGCCGATGGCGTGGCCCTGGCCCGCCAGGAAAAACCCGATGCGGTGCTGATGGACATCGTCATGCCCGGCCTCAACGGTTTCCAGGCCACGCGCCAGTTGACCAAGGACCCGGACACCGGCCACATCCCCGTGATCATCATCACCACCAAGGACCAGGACACCGACAAGGTCTGGGGGACGCGCCAAGGGGCGAAGGACTACCTGACCAAACCGGTGGACGAAGAAACCCTGATCGCGACCCTGAACAAAGTATTGGCGGGCTGACGGCGCGGCCATGAGCCAATCCCTGACCGCATTCGAACTGCTGCTGCAGATCGACCGGCGCTGCCGGTTGCTGGGGGCGGACCTGCCCTCCCAGCCGACCCATCGCGCCGGTTGGAGCGGCATCGGCTTTCGCTTGGGCGAGCACTGGTACGTGGCGCCGATGGGCGAAGTCAGCGAAGTGCTGCACGAACCACGTCACACGCATTTGCCCGGGGTCAAGCCGTGGGTGCGTGGAGTGGCTAACCTGCGCGGGCGCTTGTTGCCGTTGATGGACTTGTGCGGGTTCTTTGGCCACGAGCTGTCGAGCGTTCGCAAGCAGCGGCGCGTGTTGGTGGTGGATCACGACGAGGTGTTCGCCGGGTTGTTGGTGGACGAGGTCCTCGGGCTGCAGCATTTTGCCCAGGACAGCCTGGAACCGACGCTGGTGGACGACCTCGACGGCCCGGAAGCGGCCTTCGTCAAGGGCCGGTTTGGCGGCGAGCGCGAGTGGCAAGTGTTCAGCCCGTTTGCCCTGGCGCGGTCGCCGGGGTTCATGGATGTGGCGATTTAACGAGATGCAGCGCAGGCCCCTTATGGGAGCGAGCCGGTGGGAGCAAAGCTTGCTCGCGATGGCGGTGCCTCGGTTGGCGAGAAAACTCTGTCGTTCTCATCGCGGGCAAGCCTTGCTCCCACAGAGCCGCACTGGTTGAGCAGGCTGCACGACAAAGGCTTGCTTACAGTTAATAGCTGTAAGTTGGATTGGGCAGTACAGGCGAGAACCGATGATCAAAGCAAAAACAGGCAAGCCACTGGAAGCGTCGCGCAGTCGTTCGCAGATCATCGTGCTGTTCGTCGCGCTGATCATCTTCATCATGCTGCTGTTCGCCAACTTCGCTTACCTCAACACCCAATCCACCTACGACAAACAGTACATCGGCCACGCCGGTGAGCTGCGGGTGCTGTCCCAGCGCATCGCCAAGAACGCCACCGAGGCCGCCGCCGGCAAGCCCGCGGCGTTCAAGCTGCTGAGCGATGCGCGCAATGACTTCGCCCAGCGCTGGGGCTCCCTGAAACAGGGCGACCCGGTAACCGGCCTGCCACCTGCGCCGGCCACCCTGCGCCCGCAGATGCGCGCCGTGCAGCTGGATTGGGAGCGCCTGCTCAAGAACACCGATGCCATCCTCTCCAGCGAACAGACCGTGCTGTCGCTGCACCAGGTGGCGGCGACCCTGGCCGAAACCGTGCCGCAGTTGCAGGTCGAGTACGAAAAAGTCGTCGAGATCCTGCTGCAACGCGGCGCGCCGGCCGCCCAGGTGGCCATGGCCCAGCGCCAGTCGTTGCTGGCCGAGCGGATTCTCGGCGCGGTGAATACCGTGCTGGCGGGGGACGAAAACGCCAGCCAGGCCGCCGACACCTTCGGTCGCGACGCCGCGCGTTTTGGCCAGGTGCTCAATGGCATGTTGCAAGGTGACCCGGCCCTGAAGATATCCCAGGTCCAGGACCGCGATGCCCGGGCACGCCTGAGCGAAATCAGCGAGCTCTTCGAGTTCGTCTCCGGCTCGGTGGACGAAATCCTCGAGACCTCCCCGGAACTGTTCAAGGTCCGCGAATCGGCCGGCAACATCTTCAACCTGTCGCAGACCCTGCTCGACGAGGCTTCGCACCTGGCCACGGCCTTCGAAAACCTCGCCGGCGGGCGTTCCATCAACACCATTGGCGGCTATGTGCTGGGTTTGCTGGCGCTGATGTCGATCATCCTGATTGGCCTGGTGATGGTCCGCGAAACCAATCGCCAGTTGCACGAAACCGCACAAAAGAACGAACGCAACCAGAACGCGATCATGCGGTTGCTGGATGAAATCGAAGACCTGGCCGATGGCGACCTGACCGTCACCGCTTCGGTCACCGAAGACTTCACCGGCACCATCGCCGACTCCATCAACTACTCGGTGGACCAGTTGCGCGATCTGGTGGCGACCATCAACCTCACCGCCGGCCAGGTCGCCGCCGCTGTGCAGGAAACCCAGGCCACGGCGATGCACCTGGCCCAGGCTTCCGAGCACCAGGCCCAGCAAATCTCCGAAGCTTCGACTTCAATTAATGAAATGGCCCAGTCCATCGACCAGGTCTCGGCCAATGCCGCCGAGTCGTCGGCGGTAGCCGAGCGGTCGGTGGAGATTGCCAACAAGGGTAATGAGGTGGTGCACAACACCATTCATGGCATGGACAATATTCGCGAGCAGATCCAGGACACCGCCAAACGCATCAAGCGCCTGGGTGAGTCATCCCAGGAAATCGGCGATATTGTCAGCCTGATCGACGACATCGCCGACCAGACCAACATCCTGGCCCTCAACGCCGCCATCCAGGCGTCCATGGCCGGTGATGCCGGGCGCGGGTTCGCGGTGGTGGCCGATGAAGTGCAGCGCCTGGCCGAGCGCTCTTCGGCGGCGACCCGGCAAATCGAGACCCTGGTGCGGGCGATCCAGGCCGATACCAACGAGGCGGTGATTTCCATGGAGCAGACCACCACCGAAGTGGTGCGCGGTGCGCGACTGGCCCAGGACGCCGGTGTCGCCCTGGAAGAAATCGAAGGCGTGTCCAAGACCCTGGCGGCGCTGATCCAGAGCATTTCCAACGCAGCGCAGCAACAGACCACCTCGGCGGGGCAGATTTCCTTGACCATGAACGTGATCCAGCAGATCACCTCGCAGACCTCGTCCGGCTCCACCGCCACCGCCGAGAGCATTGGCAACCTGGCGAAAATGGCCAGCCAGCTGCGTCGTTCGGTGTCGGGGTTTACCTTGCCGACGGCGGCAGCGGCTGGCGATGAGGAAAAAGGGTGACTGACCGGATCCATCCGTTGGAAAAGGCTTTTTGTGGCGAGGAGGTTTCTGTGGGAGCAAGGCTTGCCCGCGATGAAGATAACGCGGTACTTCGGGAACCGAGGTGTTTGCATCGCGAGCAAGCTTTGCTCCCACAGGTAAATCCCTTCCCCGCAGGCGTGTTGTGTTCTCCTGATTGGAGTGGTTATGGGTGATCGGCACGACTACGTGGCCCTGGAATGGGTCAAGGGCGAGATTGCCGAAACGCTGAAGCAGGCTCATCTGGCCCTCAACCGCCTGGTGGACGATCCGCAGGCGTCGGATGCCCTCGGGCTATGCCTGGCCTGCATTCACCAGGTCCACGGCGGCCTGCAGATGGTCGAATTCTACGGTGCGGCGTTGCTGGCCGAGGAGATGGAGCAGCTGTGCGCCGCCCTGCAGGACAACCGCGTCACCCATCGCGACGAAGCCATCAGCCTGTTGAGCCAGGCCCTGGGGCAGTTGCCGATCTACCTGGACCGCATACAAGGTGCCCGTCGCGACCTGCCGCTGGTGGTGCTGCCCCTGATCAACGACCTGCGCAGTGCCCGGGGCGAGAGCCTGTTGTCGGAAACCAGCCTGTTCAGCCCCGAGTTGCCCGATATTGCGCCGCTCAGCGCCGAGGCCTTGCAGCGCCTCGAACCCGCTGACCTGCCAAACACCTTGCGCAAATTGCGCCAGACCCTGCAAATGGCCCTGGTGGGCCTGCTGCGCGAACAGGATGACGCGACCCACCTGGGTTACCTGGCCAAGGTCTTCCATCGCCTGGAAACCTTGTGTACTGGGGCGCCACTCAATGCGTTATGGCAGGTGGCCTCGGCGCTGGTCGAAGGCATGCGTGACGGGCGCATTACCAACAGCCCGGCGCTGCGCAGCCTGTTCAAGGAAGCCGACAAGGAACTCAAACGCCTGCTGGACCAAGGCATGTCTGGCATCAATCAGCCGGCACCGCCCCACCTGCTCAAGAGTTTGTTGTTCTATATTGCCAAGGCCGAACATCCCAGCGGGCAGATGCAGATCATGAAAGAACGCTACTCACTGGACGACGCGCTGCCCGACAGCGCCATGGTCGACGAAGAACGCGCGCGTCTGGCCGGGCCCGACCGCGATGCCATGCGCTCGGTGCTCGCCGCGCTGTGCGAGGAACTGGTACGGGTCAAGGAACGCCTGGACCTGTTCGTGCGTAGCGATCGCCAGCACGCCTCGGAGCTGGACAGCCTGCTGGCGCCGCTGCGGCAGATCGCCGACACCCTGGCGGTGCTCGGTTTCGGCCAGCCGCGCAAGGTCATCATCGATCAACTGGCAGTGGTCCTGAGCCTCGCCCAGGGCCAGCGCGAGCCGGATGACGCGACCCTCATGGATGTCGCCGGGGCCTTGCTCTACGTCGAGGCGACCCTGGCCGGCATGGTCGGCACCGTCGAGCCCGAGAGCCGCGAAGAAACCCACCTGCCCACCACCGACCTGACCCAGATCCACCAGATCGTCATCAAGGAAGCCCACACCTGCCTGCAACAGGCCAAGGACATGATCGTCGACTACATCGACGCGGACTGGAACAGCGAACAACTGCAGCCCTTGCCGGCGCTGCTGACCCAAGTGCGCGGCGCGCTGGCGATGATTCCCCTGAGCCGTGCCGCCAGCCTGGTGGAAGCCTGCAATGCGTTCATCCGTGACCATCTGCTGCTGGAGCAGGCCCAGCCGGGTTGGGAAGAACTCGACCACCTGGCCGACGTGATCACCGGCCTCGAATACTACCTGGAGCGCTTGAGCGAGGACCCGGAAACTCCCGGCGAGCCGTTGCTCGATGGGGTCGAGCGGAGCTTGGCTGCGCTCGGTTATTTCCCTGACGAAGCGCGGGTGCCGGTGCTCGACGATGTGTTGAGCCCCAACGAAGCCCAGGTCATGCAGGACTTGCAGGAACTGGATGACCCGCAGACGGTGCAGTCCCTGGCCGAGGTGCTTGCCAGCCCGGTATCGGCGGTCAATCCGCCGGCCAGGAGCACCCCGGGCAGCCTGTTGCCGCCACCGTTGGATGAAAGTCCGGTGGACGACGAGTTGCGCGAGGTCTTCCTCGAGGAAACCGACGAGGTGCTGGACGTCCTGCGTGAGTACCTGCCGCGCTGGAGTGCGCAGCCTGATGACCACGGCGCCCTGAGCGAACTGCGCCGGGCCTTTCACACCCTCAAGGGCAGTGGCCGGATGGTCCGGGCGCTGGTGCTGGGTGAACTGGCCTGGGCCGTGGAAAACCTGCTCAACCGGGTCCTGGAGCGCAGCGTCGAGCCGCAGGCTTCGGTCCGCCAGTTGATCGAAGAGACGGTGCAGTTGTTGCCGGCCCTGGTGGCCGAGTTCGCGGCCAATCACCAGCGCCAGCGCGACGACGTCGACCGGTTGGCCGCCCGCGCCCATGTCCTGGCCAAGGGCGGCGACGAGGAGGACGAAGACGAGCAGGACGTGGCCGCTCTCGATCCGCTGCTGTTGAAGATCTTCGACAACGAAGCCCAAGGCCACCTCGCCAGCCTCAATCGTTTTCTCGATCAGTCGGCCGACCACCTGCCGTTGCAGGCCAGCGATGAATTACAGCGGGCCTTGCACACCCTCAAGGGCAGCGCGTCGATGGCCGGCGTGCTGCCGATCGCCGAACTGGCGGGGGCGATGGATGAACTGGCCCGGGAATACCGGGCGCACCTGATTGCCCTCGACCTGGATGAGGTCGAATTGCTGCTGGAAGCCGAAGGCCTGCTGCGCCGCGGCCTGCGCCAGTTGCACAGCGAGCCGCTAGCGCCGATCCCCGGCGCCGAAGATCTGATCCAGCGCGCCCAGGCCCAGCTGGCCGAGCGTCTGCACGCTGCCAACAGTGCACCGGACAAAGCGCTGCGAACCAAGCGCGACCCACAGTTGATCAACAACTTTCTGGCCCAGGGCATGGACATCCTGCTGGACGCCGAAAGCCTCTTGCAGCGCTGGCAGCAGCACCCCGGCGAAGGCCAGGAACTGAGTGCGCTGCTCGATGAGCTGACCACCCTCGGCGAAGGCGCGCATCTGGCCGACTTGCACCCGGTAGACGAACTCTGCGAAGCCCTGCTCGACCTCTACGGTGCGGTAGAAGAAAGCAGCCTGGCGGTCAGCGATGAATTTTTCCAGGAGGCCCAGCGCGCCCATGAAGCGCTGATCGACATGCTCGATGAGCTGGCGGCCGGGCAGCATGTGCATCCGCAGCCCGAGCGAGTACAAGCCTTGCGCCGCCTGCTCCAGGAGAGCCTCGATCCGTCGGCCACCGGCCTGATCCGCAGCGACGGCAGCCGCACCCTGAGCATCCGCGAACTGGGCCACGCGACGGCGGAAATGGAGCGTGATGCGCCCGTCGATACCTCGATGGAAGATGACCTCGCGGCGATTTTCCTCGAAGAAGCCCAGGACATCCTTGAAAGCGCCGCCCAGGCCTTGGAGCGCTGGTTGGCCGATCCGGACAACGGTGCGCCGCTGTCCTCGCTGCAACGTGACTTGCACACCCTCAAGGGCGGTGCGCGAATGGCCGACATCCGGCCGGTGAGCGACCTGGCCCAGGAGTTGGAAAACCTTTACGAAGGGTTGGTAGACCGACGCTACAGCTACAGTGAGGAACTGGCACAACTGCTTGGCAGCAGTCATGAACGCCTCGACCTGTTGCTTGGGCAGTTGCAACAGGGCCAGCCGTTGGGCGATCCGGTTGCGCTGATCGACGCCATTCGACGGTTCCGCCAGGACAAGCCGAACGCCATCGAGACGAGCGCAGCAGCCCAGGCCGACGGCGCCGGCCATGATCCCGAATTGCTGGAAATCTTCCTTGAGGAAGGCTTCGACATCCTCGACAGCTCGGGCGCGGCGCTGCTGCGCTGGCAGGAAGAACCGTCGAATCGCCAGGCCGTGGAAACCTTGCTGCGGGACTTGCACACCCTCAAGGGCGGTGCGCGCATGGTGGAAATCGTGCCCATCGGCGACCTGGCCCACGAGCTGGAAAACCTCTACGAAGGCCTGTCAGCGGGTCTGCTTCAGCCGACCCCGGCGTTGTTCACCTTATTGCAAAGCAGCCATGACCGACTGGCGCAGATGCTCGACGCCGTGCGCGCCGGCCACCCGTGCCCGCTGGCGGACCGGCTGATCGCACAGATCCAGGCGGTGAATCATCCCCAGGAGAACGCTGCGCCGCAGGCTGAATCGGCGCCGGAACCGGTGCCTGTCGTGGCACCGCCAACGGCGCCCGCAAGACCTGATCCCAGTGCACCGGGCGACGGTGCGGACATGGTCAAGGTCTCCGCCGAATTGCTCGACGACTTGGTGAACCTGGCGGGCGAAACGTCGATCTTCCGTGGGCGCATCGAACAGCAGGTCAACGACGCGCACGTGGCCCTGGGCGAAATGGAAACCACCATCGAGCGCATGCGTGACCAGTTACGGCGCCTGGATACCGAAACCCAGGGGCGGATTCTCAGCCGGCAACAGGTCGAGGCCGAGCGCCTGGGCTATGAAGAGTTCGACCCGCTGGAGATGGACCGCCACTCCCAGTTGCAGCAGTTGTCCCGGGCACTGTTCGAGTCCGCCTCGGACTTGCTCGAGCTCAAGGAAACCCTTGATCGCAGCAATCACGATGCCGAGGTCCTGCTGCAACAGCAGGGGCGGATCAACACCGAGCTCCAGGAAGGCCTGATGCGTACGCGCATGGTGCCGTTCGAGCGCATGCTGCCCCGGCTCAAGCGCATCGTCCGGCAAGTGGCGCAGGAACTGGGCAAGGATGTGGAATTCGTGGTTGGCAATGCCGACGGCGAGATGGACCGTAACGTGCTGGAACGCATGGCTGCACCTCTTGAGCATATGCTGCGCAACGCCGTCGATCACGGCCTGGAGCCGGCCGACGTACGCATTGCCGCCGGCAAGCCGGCACGAGGGCGTATCAGCCTCGACCTGTCTCGGGAGGGCGGCGACATCATTTTCGACATCCGTGACGACGGCGCCGGCGTGCCGCTGGAGGCGGTGCGGAACAAGGCGATCAAGCGTGGCTTGCTGGCGCCGGACAGCGACATCAGCGACCGCGACGTGCTGCAGTTCATCTTGCAGCCAGGGTTTTCCACGGCCGAGAAAATCACCCAGATATCCGGGCGCGGCGTCGGCATGGACGTGGTCCATGAAGAGGTGCGGCAACTGGGCGGCAGCATGATCATCGACTCCACGCCGGGGCAGGGCGTGCATTTCCGCATTCGCCTGCCGTTTACCGTGGCGGTGAACCGGGCGTTGATGGTGCATTGTCACGAAGACCAGTATGCGATCCCGCTGAACACCATCGAGAGCATTGTCCGGGTGTTGCCCGCCGAACTGGACGGCTATTACCAGCTTGATCCGCCGACCTACACCTACGCCGGGCAGCGGTACGAGTTGTGCTACCTCGGTGAACTGCTGAAAACCGGCGCCCGGCCGAAACTGCTGGGCCAGAGCCAACCCTTGCCGGTGCTGCTGGTGCAGTGCAACGAGCGGCATGTCGCGGTGCAGGTGGACGCTACCGTCGGGACCCGGGAGATCGTGGTCAAGAGCCTCGGCCCGCAGTTCTCGGCGGTACAGGGCCTGTCCGGGGCGACGATTCTGGGGGACGGCCGGGTGGTGTTGATTCTCGACCTGCTGGCGCCGATCCGCGCTTTGCCCCACCAGGTCCCGCGGCGCCAGGTGCCGGCTGAAGGCGAGGGCGAACCGCAACGGCCGTTGCTGGTGCTGGTGGTGGACGACTCGGTGACGGTGCGCAAGGTCACCAGCCGCTTGTTGGAGCGCCATGGCATGCACGTCCTGACCGCCAAGGATGGCGTGGACGCAATGGCGCTGCTGGCCGAGCACGCCCCGGACCTGATGCTGCTGGACATCGAGATGCCGCGCATGGACGGCTTCGAAGTGGCCACGCAAGTGCGCAACGACCCGCGCCTGGCGCACCTGCCGATCATCATGATCACTTCCCGCACCGGCCAGAAACACCGCGACCGCGCCATGGCCATCGGTGTCAACGACTACCTGGGCAAGCCGTACCAGGAATCGGTGCTGCTCGACAGCATCGCGTACTGGAGCAAAACCCATGCATGACCTGCATCTTCACTCGCGCACCAGCCCGCTCACCGGTCTGCTGTTGCCATTGGCTGACCGGCACCTGGTGTTGCCCAACGTGGCCGTGGCCGAACTGATCGACTACCAGAGCAGCGTATTCGATATGGACACCCCGCCGTGGTTCCTGGGCTGGGTGAGCTGGCGCGAACGGCAAATCCCGTTGCTGAGCTTCGAGTCGGCCTGCGGCCAGAAGACCGTGATTGGCGAGCGCGTGCGCATTGTCGTGCTCAACGCCCTGGGCGGCCGGCCGGAGCTGCGTTTCATTGCCCTGCTGGTGCAAGGCATCCCGCGCTCCTACAAGCTCGACAGCCAATTGAGCTACGTCGACGTGCCGCTGTGTGGGTTGGAACAGGCGGCGGTGCAAGTGGGGGAACACGTGGCGAAAGTGCCGGATTTGTTGGCGCTGGAGGAGTTGGTGATGGCTGCGGGCCTGATTCAACCCTACAAAACCTGAGGCATACGAAGCTTCAATGTGGGAGCGAGCCGACCTTTTTCTCCCGGTTGTACTTCGATCAAACTGTGGGAGCGAGCTTGCTCGCGATGGCGGCCTGACAGCTGGCCTTGCTCTTGTTGATCGGGTACATATCCATTGCTGCGGTAACGGCGGCTTAAGGTTCCGCCCTGACGGCGGCTCACTTTTGAGAAGCGCAAAAGTAAGCAAAAGGCTCTTGCCCCACCACTCGGTGCCTCGCCCAGGCTCGGCATGCCCTCTCTCCGGCATTGCTCCGTGGGCCCGCCGCGAAGGGCCATCCATGGCCCAGCGCGGCTATCCCGGCATCCATGCCGGGATGCCCACTACGCAATACCTGCGTTCGGCCATCGTGGTTAACGGGGCGCTCCAGATCAAGATCAAGATCAAAGGCGAGGCGGCCTGACAGCCGGCCTGGTTCTTGCGGGTGTACACCAACCAGACTTGTGTGAGCAGGACCTGTGGGAGCAAAGCTTGCTCGCGAGGCGGCGGCACATTCTGCATCGATGCAATCTGACCCATCGCTATCGCGAGCAAGCTTGGCTCCCACAGGATTAGCGGTGGGCACTGATCTTATAAACGACCTGTGTGGGAGCGAGCTTGCTCGCGATGGCGGCAGCACATTCGACATCTCCTTTGGCTGACCCACCGCTATCGCGAGCAAGGATGGCGTTCAACCATTACTCCAACCGTAACGATCCATCGTCGAGCTTGATTGATGCCCGCGCCATAACACTCCTAAGGTGATCCCCACGACAGCGAACCCGTGGAGTGGTCATGACAACAACAATATCCCCCGACTCGCGCTGGACGCGGCGGCGCAGCGAAAAGCAGCGGCGTCTCGGGCTGGTGAAGGGGCTTGCCGACGGTGTGGTGCTGCCCACCGACAAGATCGTTGCTGCGCTGGAGGCGTTGATCCTGCCCGGCGACCGTGTGGTGCTGGAGGGCAATAACCAGAAGCAGGCGGACTTCCTTTCCCGCTCCCTGGCGAAAGTCGACCCTTCGAAGCTGCACGATTTGCACATGATCATGCCCAGCGTCGGGCGGTCCGAGCACCTGGACCTGTTCGAACGCGGCATCGCCCGCAAGCTCGATTTCTCCTTCGCCGGTACCCAGAGCCTGCGCATCAGCCAGTTGCTGGAAGACGGCTTGCTGGAAATCGGCGCGATCCACACCTACATCGAACTCTATGCCCGGCTGGTGGTGGACCTGATCCCCAATGTGGTGCTCTCGGCCGGTTTCATGGCCGACCGCGCCGGCAATATCTACACCGGCCCCAGCACCGAAGACACACCGGCGCTGATCGAACCGGCGGCCTTCAGTGACGGCATTGTCATTGTCCAGGTCAACCAGTTGGTGGATGACGTCAGCGACCTGCCGCGCGTCGACATCCCGGCGTCCTGGGTCGATTTCGTGGTGGTGGCCGACAAGCCGTTCTACATCGAGCCGCTGTTCACCCGCGACCCGCGCCATATCAAGCCTGTGCATGTGCTGATGGCGATGATGGCGATCCGTGGGATCTACGAAAAACACAACGTCCAATCCCTCAATCACGGCATCGGTTTCAACACTGCCGCGATTGAATTGATCCTGCCGACCTACGGCGAATCCCTCGGCCTGAAGGGCAAGATCTGCCGCAACTGGACGCTCAATCCGCACCCGACCCTGATCCCGGCCATCGAAAGCGGCTGGGTGGAAAGCGTGCATTGCTTTGGCACCGAGCTGGGCATGGAAAACTACATCGCCGCCCGGCCGGACGTGTTCTTCACCGGCCACGACGGCTCGCTGCGCTCCAACCGCATGGTCTGCCAACTGGCTGGGCAATACGCGGTGGACCTGTTCATCGGTGCCACCCTGCAAGTGGACGGCGACGGCCATTCCTCCACCGTGACCCGTGGCCGCTTGGCCGGCTTCGGCGGTGCGCCGAACATGGGCCACGACCCGCGCGGTCGTCGTCACGGCACGCCAGCCTGGCTCGACATGCGCCACGGCGATGGCGAGGCGCCGTTGCTCGAACGCGGCAAGAAGCTGGTGGTGCAGATGGTCGAGACGTTCCAGGAGGGCGGCAAACCGACCTTCGTCGAGACCCTCGACGCGGTGGACGTGGCGAAGAAAGCCGGCATGCCCCTGGCTCCGATCATGATTTACGGCGATGACGTCACCCACCTGCTGACCGAAGAGGGCATCGCCTATCTGTACAAGGCCCGTTCCCTGGAAGAACGCCAGGCGATGATCGCGGCCGTGGCCGGCGTCACCGCCATTGGCCTGCGCCATGACCCGAAAGACACCGCGCGCATGCGCCGCGAAGGGCTGATCGCCTTGCCCGAAGACCTCGGTATCCGCCGCACCGACGCCACCCGCGAACTGCTTGCGGCCAAGAGCGTGGCCGATCTGGTGGAGTGGTCCGGTGGCCTCTACAACCCGCCCGCCAAGTTCAGGAGCTGGTAAATGCACGCCTTTAACCTGCAACCGAAAAAACTGTCCTTGGCCGAGCGCCTGGCGGATATGGCGGTGGATGCGCTGATCGACGAAGCTGACCTGTCACCTAAACCGGCCTTGGTGGACCGTCGTGGCAATGGCGCCCACACCGATCTGCACCTGGGCCTGATGCATGCTTCGGCGCTGTCGCTGTGGCCGGCATTCAAGGAAATGGCCGAAGCCGCCCTCGACTGTGGCGAGATCGGTTTGCCGCTGCGCGAAGCCCTCGGGCGCATCGGCCGCGAGGGTGAAACCGCGATGCTCACCACCACCGGCGGGGTGAATACCCATCGCGGGGCGATCTGGGCCTTGGGCCTGTTGGTCGCTGCAACGGCGCTGGAACCTGAATCCAGTGCCGCCAGTGCAGTCGCTTTACGCGCTGCCCGCCTGGCCTTGCTCAACGACCGTTATGCGCCCCAACCCTTGAGCCACGGCGCCCAGGTAGCCCAGCGCTACGGCGTGCGCGGTGCCCGGGAGGAAGCGCAACTGGCGTTCCCGGCGGTCACCGGCCTGGGCCTGCCGCAGCTCAAGCGCAGTCGCGCGGCGGGCGCGGGAGAGCAGAACGCCCGGCTCGATGCCTTGCTGGCGATCATGACCACCCTGGCCGATACCTGCGTGCTTTATCGCGCCGGCGAGCCGGGTTTGCAAGCCATGCAACAGGGCGCCAAGGCGGTGCTCGATGCCGGTGGCAGCGCGAGCCTGGGCGGTCGTCGCCAATTGCACGCGCTGGACCAACAACTGATTGCCTTGAACGCCTCGCCCGGTGGCGCTGCCGACCTGCTCGCCGCCTGTCTGTTCCTCGATCGTATCGAGCGCGGCGATGGCCTCTTCCCTGGAGTGTGCTGATGGAAACCTTATCCTTTGAATTCCCCGCCGGGCAGCCGCCACGGGGCCGGGCGCTGGTGGGCTGTGTCGGCTCGGGCGACCTGGAAGTGCTGATCGAACCCGGTCTGGCGGGCAAGTTGACCATCCAGGTGCAGACCTCGGTCAACGGCAGTGAACAACGCTGGCAGCACCTGTTCGCCCGCATGTTCGACGGCCAGACACCGCCGGCCTTGTCTATCGACATCCACGATTTCGGCGCCACCCCCGGCGTGGTGCGTTTGCGCCTGGAGCAAGGCTTCGAGGAGATCGGCCATGACTGACAGTGCAGCGTTGCTCAACAAGCACAGCTTCGTCGAACTCGGTGCCCGGCAACGGGCCAAGGCCTTGCTCGATGAGGGCACTTTCCGTGAACTGCTCGACCCGTTCCAGCGAGTCATGTCGCCGTGGCTGTTGCGCCAGGGTGTGGTGCCGCAAAGCGATGACGGCGTGGTGATCGCCAAGGGCACGCTCGACGGCCTGCCCGTGGTGATCGCGGCCATCGAAGGCGCGTTCCAGGGCGGCAGCCTCGGCGAAGTCGGCGGGGTGAAGATTGCCGGTGCGCTGGAACTGGCCGCCGAGGACAACCGCAAGGGCATCCCGACCCGTGCCGTGTTGCTGCTGGAAACCGGCGGCGTGCGTTTGCAGGAGGCCAATCTCGGGTTGGCGGCGATTGCCGAGATTCATTCGGCGATTGTCGACTTGCGCCAATACCAACCGGTGGTCGGTGTGGTGGCCGGCAGCGTCGGCTGTTTTGGTGGCATGTCCATCGCCGCCGGGCTGTGCAGTTATCTGCTGGTGACCCAGGAAGCGCGGCTGGGCCTGAACGGCCCACAAGTGATCGAACAGGAGGCCGGGATCGACGAATACGACTCCCGCGACCGGCCGTTCATCTGGAGCCTGACCGGCGGTGAACAGCGGTTCGCCACGGGATTGGTGGATCGTTATGTGGCCGACGATGTGACGCAGATCCGCCAACAGGTCGGCCAGTTGCTGCACCTGGGCGTTGCCGCGCAACACCGCAGCGGTCAGGCCGAGCTGTTCCTGCAACGCCTGGCCCGTTTGGACACTGACGTGCAAATCGAACCGGCCACGGTTCGCCAGCTGTATCAGGGAGAACGCTCATGAGTGCCTATTCATTGAGAGGCTTGCGCTGGTTCGAAGCCTTGAGTGGCGACGCCAAACCGCTGGAAGGCTTGCCGGCTTCGTTGAAGGTTGCTGACACCAGGCTGGGCAATCAAACCGTGCGCCTGCTGGCGGTGGTGGCGGATCCCGACAGTCGCTTTCTCCGTGCTCGCAATGGCGAAGTCGGTTTGCTGGAGGGCTGGGGTTTGGCCAAGGCGGTGGATGACGCCATCGACGCCGACCGCGATGCCGTCAACAAGCGTGCGCTGATCGCCATTGTCGATGTACCGAGCCAGGCCTATGGCCGGCGCGAAGAAGCCCTGGGCATTCATCAGGCCTTGGCCGGCGCGGCGGACAGCTACGCCCGTGCGCGACTGGCCGGGCATCCGGTGATCGGTTTGCTGGTGGGCAAGGCCATGTCGGGGGCGTTCCTGGCCCACGGCTACCAGGCCAACCGCCTGATCGCCCTGCGTGACCCGGGCGTGATGGTCCACGCCATGGGCAAGGCCTCGGCGGCGCGGGTCACCCTGCGCAGCGTCGAGGAGCTTGAGGCGTTGGCTGCCAGCGTGCCGCCGATGGCTTATGACATCGACAGTTTTGCCAGCCTGGGTCTGCTGTGGGAAACCTTGTCGGTGGAGCAAATCGAGCAACCGACGGCGGCGGATCTGGCCCGGGTGACGGATTGTCTGCAACAGGCGATCAACGATGTGGCCGCTGCGCCTCGCGATTTGAGCAGTCGCCTCGGTGCGACTCATCGCGCGGCTTCCAGCACCGTGCGCCAACTGCTGAGAGTACAGTGGTGAATACGTATCTGGCCCATGACCTGCTCTGGGGGATGACCCCGGAGCAGGTGCCTGCGGGTGCGCCGGCATGGGTGGTCGAATCGATTGCCGCCGGTCAACCGGTGGTGGTTCGGCGCTCGCTGATGGCGCCGGGTCAAATCGCGGTTGGCGTGCGCGGGCGCTTGCGCGAGCAGCGTTATGCAACATCGATGGCGGTCGCGGCGATTGCCCGTCGCGTCAGGCCGGAAGACCTTTGTCACGTCCCGTCGACTCGCGACTTGCCAGCCCTGCAAGCGCTGTCCCGCCTGCGTCCGCTGCTCGATGCCAGTGGCTGGGCCTGGGGCGTCAGCGGCAGCGCCGGGTTCGAGCTCGCCACGGGTATCGAGGCGCTGCATGAACGCAGCGACCTGGATTTGATTCTTCGCACGCCGCACTTTCTCGATCGTTTCCGCGCCAGAGAATTGCTGGCGCAACTGGATGCTTCGGTCTGCGCCGTGGATATGCAGTTGCAAACGCCCTGCGGTGCCGTGGCCTTGCGCGAGTGGGCGGGTTCGTCGCGGCGGGTCCTGCTCAAGGATGATGTGCAGGCACGGCTGGTGAGTGATCCTTGGCAGCCTTCATTGGAGCAAGTCGCGTGAGCAGCCTCTTCGTCTTTCCCGGCCAGGGTGCGCAGCGCGCGGGCATGCTCCATGGCCTGGCGCCGCAAGTCCTCGACGAGGCCGGTGACGTGCTTGGTGAGGACGTGTTGCAACTGGACAGCGCCGAGGCGTTGCAGTCGACCCGCGCGGTTCAGCTTTGTTTGTTGATCGCCGGCGTGGCGGCGTCCCGTCAACTGTTGGAGCAGGCACCTGCCCCGGACTACGTGGCGGGGCTGTCCATCGGTGCTTATCCAGCGGCAGTGGTGGCCGGGGCGCTGGGGTTCGAGGATGCGTTGCGGCTGGTCAGCCTGCGGGGCGAATTGATGCAGCGTGCATATCCGCAAGGCTACGGCATGACAGCGATCATCGGCCTCGACCTCGCGGCGGTGGAAACATTGCTGGCGCAGGTGCACAGCGACCGCACCCCGGTCTACCTGGCCAACATCAACGCGGATAACCAGGTGGTCATCGCCGGCAGTGACGAGGCCATGAGCAACGTTGCCAGGCAGGCGCGAAGCCTGGGCGCCGGGAAAGCCTGTCGGCTGGCGGTGAGCGTGCCGTCCCATTGCCCGTTGCTGGAAACACCGGCCCGGACACTGGCCCAGGCATTTGCCGACGTGTCGTTGAAAGCACCGGCCTTGGGTTATCTCAGCGGTAGCCGCGCGCGACCGCTGATCAACACCGAGGCCTTGCGCGACGACCTGGCGTTCAACATGTGCCGCGTGGTGGATTGGCGCGGCACGGTGCAAAGCGCCTACGAGCGCGGCGTGCGACTACAGATCGAACTGCCGCCCGGTGCGGTGCTGACCGCCCTGGCGCGCCGGGTGTTCGAGCAGGGTACTGTCATGGCTTTTGACGGCGCGCGGCTCGACACCCTGCAGGCGCTGTTGCATGAGGAGGGAAATCGCCAACCCTAAACCACCGACTCAAGCTGGCGAAGCACAAAAACAACAACTTCGACGATGCACTTTGAGGACTACAACAATGATTATCTACGGTGTGGCATTTTTGGCCTTTTGTACCCTGGCGGGTATTTTTATTGGTGAGCTGCTGGGCAAATTGATCGGCGTGCCGGCCAACGTCGGCGGCGTCGGCATTGCGATGCTGCTGTTGATCGGCCTGGGCAGTTACCTGGGCAAGCGCGGTCTATTCAAGGGCAAATCCGAGGCCGGCGTGGAATTCTGGAGCGCGATCTACATCCCCATCGTGGTCGCGATGGCGGCGCAGCAAAACGTCTACGGCGCGCTCAAGGGCGGGCCGATGGCGATCCTGGCCGGGACCCTGGCGGTGGTGATTGCCTTTGCGTTGGTACCGGTGCTGGTGCGCATTGGCAACAAAGGGCCCCAGGGCGACGTTTCCGTTAAGACGGTCGGGTGATTGCCATGTACGAATCCATGATGAAAGTCATCACCGGCTACGGCCTGATCAGCGGTTTCGCCATTGTCGGCATCACCATGTGGGTGTCCTACTGGATCAGCAACACCTTCACTAAAGGCCGCCTGCATGGCTCGGCCATCGCCATTCTCCTGGGGCTGGTGCTCTCCTACATCGGCGGGGCAATGACCGGTGGGCAGAAGGGCGTGGTGGATATTCCGCTGCTGTCCGGGATTGGCTTGCTGGGCGGTGCGATGCTGCGGGACTTTGCCATCGTCGCCACGGCGTTTGGCGTGAGTATCGAAGAACTCAAGCGAGCCGGTTTCGTTGGGGTGCTGGCGCTGTTCGTCGGGGTCGGTACGTCGTTCATTGCTGGCGTGGGTGTGGCGATGGCGTTTGGTTACACCGATGTGGTGAGCCTGACCACCATTGGCGCCGGGGCGGTGACCTACATCGTCGGGCCGGTGACCGGGGCGGCGATTGGTGCCAGTTCCGAAGTGATGGCGCTGTCCATTGCCGCCGGGTTGATCAAGGCGATCCTGGTGATGGTGGCGACGCCGTTCGTGGCACCGTTGATTGGCCTGAATAATCCACGCAGCGCGGTGATTTTCGGTGGTTTGATGGGCACCTCCAGCGGTGTGGCCGGTGGGTTGGCGGCCACCGATCCGAAGCTGGTGCCGTATGGCTGCCTGACGGCGGCGTTCTATACGGCGCTTGGATGCTTGTTGGGGCCTTCATTGTTGTTTCTGATCATGCGGGGGTTGATGGGCTAGGGCTTAGTCTCTTCGTTGACAGGACTGTCCCCATCGCGAGCAAGCTCGCTCCCACAGTTGACCGCGTGTCCCTGTGGGAGCGAGCCTGCTCGCGATGAAGGCAACACGGTCTCACACCTGGCGATTGGCATACATCCGGCACTCAGCCAACAGCGCCAGCAGATTCGGATCACGCTCCTTGGCTTTCAGGAACACCACGCCAATGCGCTGTTGTAGCCGATACCTCTCCTGCAACGGGATCAGTTTCACCCGGTTCTCATACACCGCCGCAATCCTGCCCGGCAGCAACGCATAGCCCACCCCGGAGCTGACCATGCTCAGCAGGGTGAAGATGTCGTTGACCTGCATCGCCACCTTCGGTTCGAACCCCGCCTGCTTGAACACCCGGATGCCGTCCTGGTGCGTGGCAAAACCCTGGGTCAGGGTGATGAACGTCTCGTCGCGCACCTCGGCCAGGTCGACCTCGCTGCGCTGGGCAAAGGGCGAGTCGGCCGGCGTGGCGAGGAAGATGTCATCGGAAAACAGCTCGATATGCTCGCAGTCAGGGTCGTTTACGCTGTCGTCCAGGGAGATCAGGATCGCGTCCACCTCCATGTTCTTGAGCTTGTACAGCAGGTCGATGTTCGAGCCCAGGATCAGGTCGATATTGAGCTCGCTGCGACGGATTTTCAGGCCCATGATCAGTTGCGGCACGGTCTTGACCGTCAACGAATACAACGAGCCTAGCTTGAAGCGTTCGGCGGAGAAGCCGGCGGCTTCGCGGGTCAGGCGTACGCTTTCGATGACGTCCTGGATCAGCTTCTGCGCTCGCTCTTCCAGCACGTAGGCGCTTTCCAGCGGCGTGAGGTTGCGACCTTCGTGCTTGAACAACGGGCAACGCAGGGCGCTCTCCAGCGAGTGAATGGCCCGGTGCACACTGACATTGCTGGTCTGCAACTCGGCGGCCGCCCGCGCCAGGTTGCCGGTGCGCATGAAGGCCAGGAACACCTCGAGTTTCTTCAGGGTCAATTCTTCGTCGATCAGCATGGGGCGGACTCTTATTCGTATTGCCCGATTGTGCCCCATGTCTTCCTGGCGACGCGATTTATGTGGTTGGAGAGCTGTTGTGGCGAGGGAGCTTGCTCCCGCTGGGTGGCGCCGCCGCCCCAAAAAATTTGTGAGCGCTGCGCACTCAAGCGGGAGCAAGCTCCCTCGCCACAGAGATCTTCACAGTTAAGTGTTAAGTAGGCTGGAAGCAAAGCATTGCACTTTCAAGCGCCAGGCCTGAGCCTGGGCACTTGTTTCGGAATGTGAGGTGGGACTGGATGTATCACGGGGAACGACTCAACGCCTGGACGCACCTGGTCGGGGCGGTGGCGGCTTTTGTCGGGGCGGTGTGGTTGCTGGTGATTGCCGGGATGACGGGCGATCCGTGGAAGATTGTCAGCGTGGCGATCTACGGGTTCACCTTGCTGGTGCTGTACAGCGCTTCGACGGTTTACCACAGCGTGCGCGGGCGCAAAAAAGAAATCATGCAGAAGGTCGATCACTTTTCGATCTACCTGTTGATCGCCGGCAGCTACACCCCGTTCTGCCTGGTGACCCTGCGCGGGCCGTGGGGGTGGACGCTATTCGGGATTGTCTGGGGGCTGGCCGTGATTGGTATCTTGCAGGAGATCAAGCCGCGCTCCGAAGCGCGGATCCTGTCGATTGTGATCTACGCGGTGATGGGCTGGATCGTGCTGGTGGCGGTCAAGCCGCTGCTGGCGGCCCTGGGCAGCGCCGGGTTTGCCTGGCTGGCCTCGGGCGGCGTGTTGTACACCGTGGGCATTATCTTTTTCGCCCTCGACCACCGGCTGCGCCACGCCCATGGCATCTGGCACCTGTTTGTCATCGCCGGCAGTTTGCTGCACTTCGTGGCGATTCTGTTCTACGTGCTCTAGCGCCATGGGTTCAACATTTGACTCTAGAAATCCCCCCATAGCTGCTGCGCCACCGCCAGTGCCACAACCGGCGCGGTTTCGGTGCGCAGCACGCGGGGGCCGAGGCGGGCGGCGTGGTAGCCGGCGGTCTTGGCCTGTTCGACCTCGGCATCCGATAACCCGCCTTCGGGACCAATCAGGAACGCCAACGTCGACGGTTTGTCATGGCTGACCAGCGGCTCGGCCACCGGATGCAGCACCAGCTTCAGTTCGGCCTCGGTCTGTTTCAGCCAGTCAGCCAGCAGCAGCGGCGGGTGGATCACCGGCACGCTTGAGCGCCCGCACTGCTCGCAGGCGCTGATTGCCACCTGGCGCCAGTGCAGCAGGCGCTTCTCGGCCCGCTCGTCCTTGAGGCGCACTTCGCAGCGTTCGCTGAAAATCGGCGTGATCTCGCTGACGCCCAGTTCCGTGGCTTTCTGGATCGCCCAATCCATGCGCTCGCCCCGGGACAGGCCCTGGCCGAGGTGGATGCGCAGCGGCGATTCAGCTTGCCCGGCGAACTGCTCGTCCAATTGCACCCGCACGCGTTTCTTGCCGACCTCGGCCAGGGTGCCGCGAAACTCCTGGCCCGAGCCGTGGAACACCTGCACGGCATCGCCCTCGGCCATGCGCAGCACACGGCTGATGTAGTGGGCCTGGGCTTCAGGCAGTTCGTGGTCGCCGAGGCTCAGGGGCGCGTCGATGAAGAAGCGGGACAGTCTCATGTGGAGTCTCTGCAAGAAAAAATGATCGTGGTTGAAGCTCGCGGCCTCATCGCGGGCAAGCCTTGCCCCCACAGTGGGTTCGCTTCTCTGTGGGAGCAAGGCTTGCCCGCGATGGCGGTGGCCCAGGCTCAGCCCGGATCGCGATAACCCGGGTGGAAGTCCTTCGGTACCGCCACGCTGGCCTTGTCCCGGGTGGCGATGTCGATGCCTTCGCTGGCCACTTCGGCGAGGAAATCGATCTGCTCCGGGGTGATTACATAGGGCGGCAGGAAATACACCACGCTGCCCAGCGGGCGCAACAGCGCACCACGCTCCAAAGCATGCTGGAACACACTCAGGCCACGCCGTTCCTGCCACGGATAAGCAGTTTTACTGGCCTTGTCCTTGACCATCTCGATGGCCAGCACCATGCCGGTCTGGCGCACTTCGGCCACGTTCGGGTGGTCAGCCAGGTGCGCGGTGGCGCTCGCCATACGTTGGGCCAGGGCCTTGTTGTTCTCGATGACGTTGTCTTCTTCGAAGATATCCAGCGTTGCCAGGGCCGCCGCGCAGGCCAGCGGGTTGCCGGTGTAGCTGTGGGAATGCAGGAAGGCGCGCAGGGTCGGGTAGTCGTCGTAGAACGCGCTGTAGACCTCATCGGTGGTCACGCACGCGGCCAGGGGCAGGTAACCGCCGGTCAGGGCCTTGGACAGGCAGAGGAAATCCGGCGTGATACCCGCCTGCTCACAGGCGAACATCGTCCCGGTACGGCCGAAGCCAACGGCGATTTCGTCGTGTATCAGGTGTACGCCGTAGCGGTCGCAGGCCTCGCGCAGCAACTTCAGGTACACCGGATGGTACATGCGCATGCCGCCAGCGCCCTGGATCAACGGTTCGACGATCACTGCCGCCACGGTGTCGTGGTGCTCGGCCAAGGTCTGTTCCATGGCCGCGAACATGTTGCGCGAATGTTCCTCCCAACCCATGCCTTCAGGGCGGTGGTAGCAGTCGGGGCTCGGCACCTTGATGGTGTCCAGCAGCAACGCCTTGTAGGTTTCAGTGAACAACGGCACATCGCCCACCGACATCGCCGCAATGGTTTCGCCGTGGTAACTGTTGCTCAGGGTGACGAAGCGTTTTTTGTCCGGCCGGCCGCGATTGATCCAGTAGTGGAAGCTCATCTTCATCGCCACTTCGATGCAGGACGAACCGTTATCGGCGTAGAAGCACCGGGTCAGGCCTTCGGGCGTCATCTTCACCAGGCGCTCGGACAGTTCGATCACTGGCTGATGGCTGAATCCGGCGAGAATCACATGCTCCAACTGATCGACCTGGTCCTTGATGCGCTGGTTGATGCGCGGGTTGGCGTGGCCGAATACGTTGACCCACCAGGAGCTGACCGCATCGAGGTAGCGCTTGCCTTCGAAATCTTCCAGCCACACGCCTTCACCGCGCTTGATGGGGATCAGCGGCAGCTGTTCGTGGTCTTTCATCTGGGTGCAGGGATGCCATAGCACCGCAAGGTCGCGTTGCATCCACTGGTTATTCAGGCCCATGTACAGTCTCCTCGAGGCGGCTCGCGGCGGGCGCGGGCAAAACAATCGCGCAAGCCTATGCAATGGCGGCCTGGCGGACAACCCATTGTGTCATTCCCACTACTTTGAACGAGGCGATAGACGTCGCTGGCGGCGTTTTGATGGCTGACGTATTCTTCGCCGTTCCCTGAGCCGACTGGCTCGAAAAGCCCCGAGTCGCCTGGCTCGAAAGCTGAAATTTCCTACGTTTTGATCCGGAGTTCGTTGAATGTCTGCTGGTTGGCTGCGCGCCTGTGCGCTGGTGATGATAGGGCTGTTCAGCGTTTCGGCGCTGGCCAAGGACAAACAACCGACGGCCATCGTCATCGGCGGCGGCCTGGCGGGGCTCACGGCGGCCTATGAATTGCAGAACAAAGGCTGGGCCGTGACGCTGCTGGAAGCCAAACCGAGCCTGGGCGGTCGTTCGGGCATGGCCACCAGCGAGTGGATCGGCAACGAGAAGACTCAGCCAGTGCTGAACAAGTACGTCTCCACATTCAAGCTGAGCACCACGCCGGCCCCGGAGTTCGTGCGCACCCCCAGCTACCTGATCGACGGCATCTACTTCACCGCCGCGGACCTGGCGAGCAAACAGCCGGCCACCGCCGAAGCCCTCAAGCGCTACGAAACCACCCTGGACGACCTGGCGCGCTCCATCGAAGACCCGCTGAACCCGGCGGCGACCAACACGCTGCACGCGCTGGACCAGATCACCGTGTCCAACTGGCTCGACCGCCTGCAACTGCCGGCCACGGCGCGGCAGTTGGTGAACCAGGAGATTCGCACCCGGTATGACGAACCTTCGCGCCTGTCGCTGTTATATTTCGCCCAGCAGAACCGCGTCTATCGCGGCGTCTCCGACCGCGACCGGCGGGCCTCGCGCCTGCTCGGCGGCAGTCCGGTACTGGCCCAGGCATTCGTCAAGCAACTGAAAACCATCAAGACCAGTTCGCCCGTGTCGGCCATCTCCCAAGACAAGGACGGTGTAACCGTCAAAGTTGGCGCCGTTGGCTACCAGGCGGATTACGTGGTGCTGGCGGTGCCGTTGCGGGCATTGAACAAGATCCAGTTGACCCCGGCCCTGGACGCCCAGCATCAAGGCGCGATCAAGGGCACCAACTACGGCTGGCGCGACCAGATCATGCTCAAGTTCAAGACCCCGGTCTGGGACAGTAAGGCGCGCATGTCGGGCGAGATCTACAGCAACGCCGGCCTGGGCATGATGTGGATCGAGCCGGCCATGAAGGGCGGGGCCAACGTGGTCATCAACCTGTCCGGCGACAACGCCCGGGTGATGCAGGCTTTCGGCGACAAGCAGATGGTCGATCAGGTGCTGATCCGTCTGCACGCGTTTTATCCACAGGCCCGTGGCGCGTTCACTGGCTATGAAATCCGCCGTTACAGCACCGACCCGTCCATGGGCGGTGCGTACCTGGCCTTTGGCCCGGGCCAGATCAGCAAGTACTGGCGCCTGTGGGAAAAGCCATTGCAGCGCGTAGCCTTTGCCGGCGAACACACCGATACCCTGTATCCGGGCACCCTGGAAGGCGCGTTGCGCAGTGGTCAGCGAGCGGCCAGCCAGGTTGAAGACCTGGCGGCGGGCAAGTCGTTTGAACCTCCTAAAGTCGCGCCTGCTGCAACGGCGGCGGCTGCTGGTGCAGTGGCGGCGAAGAAGGGCAACTTCTTCAGCAACCTGTTTGGCGGTTCGGATGACGACAAGAAGCCGGAGCCGGTGAAGGCGCCAGAGCCGGTAGCACCGCCGCCAGCTCCAACGCCCGCCCCAGCACCGGCCCCGGTGGAACCTCCCGCGCCGGCCCCGGCGAAGGTTGAGCCAGCGAAGAAAGCAGCGACCAAACCCACGGCGAAAAAACCGGCTGCTAAGGCTCAAGCTAAAAAAGCCCCAGCCAAGGCCCCGGTGAAAAAGGCTGAACCGGTGAAGAAACCCGCCGCCAAGCCGGCGGCGACTACTGAAACCAAAGCTCAGTAACCTCCAGAAGAAAAAAAGCGCGGCTCAAGGGCCGCGCTTTTTTTTCAGCATCAGGAGCATTGGCTTCGACGCCCAGCGCTCTGCGTTGCGCAATGAAGTGTTGACGTCCTACACACCTCGGCGATTTATCGGAAACTTCCCACTAGTCAATAGGAAGCAGGCGATAGAGCCCTCCATGCCATAAGTTTAGGCTCCTCACAAAAAGGAGCGTTTATGAAAATGCTAATTGCAATAGGCGTGTTGGTTTCAATTTATGGATGTGTGTATGGCGAGTGTCGCGACCCTATGGAAACCCCAATGATTCCAAAAAGAGATCCTCAATTGGCATATAAGTGCACGATGGATCCATATAAACCCGAGTGCTCGGTGAATTAGTAACTCAAAACCGTCATGGCTCCTTAATTTAAGAAATGAAGTCAGAGGGGCCCTAATGAAAAATAGTACGTGTATATTGGTACCTCCTCAAACAGGATCTTGACCCGCTTTGGCTTTGAAAAGCGTCCGGGAGCGAATCCAAAGCGGGCCCAGCATAGATTTCCTGTCCGTTTGTCGTAGATCACCAAGTTGCCATCGTCTTGGATCGCCAGGCAGGCGTTGTACCAAAGTGATTTATCTCTACTATGAGTGCTTTCAGCGATCCATACACGTTTTCTGGATGGGTCATAAAGAAAACCACTGTTGGAAATTACAAACTGCAGAGGTTCCCGCATTTTTTTTGGATGCAAGGTCGCACTATAACGTTGTTTACTATCTGCAACCCAGATGACAGCCTCACCATCCTTGATGATCAAATTCCCATCAGCCTGCAATATCAATCGAAATCGCCCGTTTGGAGACTGAATGTACTGCCCTGGCGACATTGTTTGATTGGGCGGCAGCAACGGCGAGCCGCTGGTTCGAAATGGAGTGTAAGGAACAGCCATATTTTTACCTTGTTCAATGAGTTGTTGAACGCTCATTTGATCAAGAGGGGAGGCGGAGTTGGCGATACATATATATTGCATGGCAAAAATAGTTGAGCGGCGGTGACGATCCCGGCGCGGTCTCCTGTGGGAGCGAGCCTGCTAGCGATGAGGTCAATGCAGGCACCAACGGCTGCCTGCGCCCTCGCCATCACCCACCGTTTCCCCTTTAATCTTTCCTTAACCCACCCTCTCCAGACTGATGATCGTATTTCTCGATATTTCAAAGCGAAATTTTCCGCTTTAAATCGATAGATAACTCGCTAGTCTTGATCGCAGTTTTTACAGGAAATGAGCAATGCAGCTACGCAACTCTTCTTCTCGCTATGGCTGGGTCAGTATCGCTGTGCACTGGGGCGTTGCGCTGGCGGTGTACGGGCTGTTTGCCCTGGGCCTGTGGATGGTCGGCCTGGATTACTACAGCACCTGGCGCAAAGACGCGCCGGACCTGCACAAGAGCATTGGCCTGGTGCTGCTGGCGGTCATGTTGCTGCGGGTGATCTGGCGCGTTGTCAGCCCGCCGCCACCGACCCTGCAAACCTATGGTCGCCTGACCCGCATCAGCGCCAAGCTCGGCCATAGCGCACTGTATCTCGGGTTGTTCGCCGTGATGATTGCCGGTTACCTGATTTCCACCGCAGACGGTGTCGGGATCCCGGTGTTTGGCCTGTTTGAAGTACCCGCGCTGGTGTCCGGACTGCCCGATCAGGCAGACGTCGCCGGCCAGATTCACTTCTACCTGGCATGGGCGTTGGTAATTTTTTCCGGCCTTCATGCGTTGGCAGCATTGAAACACCACTTTATCGACCGTGACGCGACCCTCAAGCGAATGCTGGGGCGCCAAGCCTGATGTTCAACCTCGACTCCAAAGGAATAGAAAGCATGTTGAAAAAGACGCTCGCCGCCCTGGCAATCGGTTCTGCCCTGCTGTCCGCTGGCCAGGCCATGGCCGCAGACTACGTGGTCGACAAGGAAGGCCAGCACGCCTTCGTCGACTTCAAGATCAGTCACCTGGGCTATAGCTACATCACCGGTACCTTCAAGGACATCGACGGCAAGTTCAGCTTCGACGCGGCCAAGCCTGAAGCCAGCAAGATCGAGTTCAACGTCAACACCGCCAGCGTGTTCACCAACCACGCCGAGCGCGACAAGCACATCGCCAGCGCTGACTTCCTGAATGCCAGCAAATTTGGCAAGGCCACCTTCGTGTCCACCAGCGTCAAATCCACCGGCAAAAACGCCGATGGCAAGGAAACCGCCGATGTGGCCGGTGACCTGACCCTGCTGGGCGTGACCAAGCCGGTCGTGGTCAAGGCCACCTTCCTGGGTGAAGGCAAGGATCCATGGGGCGGCTACCGTGCGGGCTTCGAAGGCACCACCAGTATCAAGCGTTCGGACTTCGGCAAGCAGAAAGACCTGGGCCCAACCTCCGACGCAGTCGAACTGTACGTCTCGTTTGAAGGTGTCAAAGCGAAGTAATCTTCGCACCTGACAAAAAAACGCCCCTGATCTTGCGATCAGGGGCGTTTTTTATTGCGCGGTTTCGAGCAACACAGAGAACCGTGTGGGAGCGAGCTTGCTCGCGATGGCGTCTTACCGGTCGACTTGATGTTGACTGATATACCGCTATCGCGAGCAAGCTCGCTCCCACATTTGGAATTGTGTTGGGCCAAAAAAAATGCCCGGGTCGCGAGACCCGGGCATTTTTTACAACTTGGAAAAACTCAGCGATTGCGCGTCAGCAATGCCGGTTTTTCGCCCCGTGGACGGCTTGGCAGTTGATCCAGTTGCTCAGGCGTCGGGAAGCGATCGGCTTTCGACTCCTTGTGCATGATCTTCGGCTGGTTGCCGCGCGGGTTCTGCACGGCGGGTTCCTGACGAGGCTGGTCGTCATGGGCCGGGCGGCGCGGGCGGGTGTCATCGCGACGGGCCTGGCCGTCACGCGGGGCACCGTTGCGTGGGCCGCTGCGCTTGGCCGGTGGCGTACCGGTGGACGAGCCGTTGCTGTTGCGCGGACCGTTCTGGCGGCCTTGTGGCTGGCCACTGCGCGGCGCGCCTGCAGCTGCACCCTGTGTCGGGGCACCCGGGCGACGACCACGGCCCTGCGCCGGTTTCTGTTGCGGCACGTAGTCGACGCGGTTACCGAAGTTGTCGACGTCGTCGTCCAGGAACTCGTCCGGGGCGCGATCGGCTGCGGCGCGTGGGGCTGGACGCTGCTGTTCACGGGCCGGTGTGCCTTCGCGGGGCTTCTGCTCGCGGGCAGGGCGTTCGCCGCGGCCATTGCTGTTGCTGGCCGATTTTTCCTTGCCCTTGTCCTTGCCTTTGTCTTTGCGGCCGCCGCCACCACCACCGCCGCCATTCGGACCGTCGCCGCGTGGGCCGCGGGCATTGCGCGGATTGCGCACGTCCGGACGTTCGCGCACTTCAGGCTTCTCGGCCTCGATGGTGCTGGCATCGAAGCCCATCAGGTCGCCGTCGGCAATTTTCTGCTTGGTCATGCGCTCGATGCTTTTGAGCAACTTTTCTTCGTCGGGCGCGACCAGCGAGATCGCTTCGCCCGAACGACCGGCCCGGCCAGTACGGCCGATACGGTGCACGTAGTCTTCATCGACGTTTGGCAGCTCGAAGTTGACCACGTGAGGCAACTGGTCGATGTCCAGGCCACGGGCGGCGATATCAGTGGCCACCAGGATGCGTACTTCGCCGGCCTTGAAGTCGGCGAGGGCCTTGGTGCGGGCATTCTGGCTCTTGTTACCGTGGATCGCCACAGCCGGCAGGCCGTGCTTGTCCAGGTACTCGGCCAGGCGGTTGGCGCCGTGCTTGGTGCGGGTGAACACCAGGACCTGTTCCCAGGCACCGGCGGTAATCAGGTGCGCGAGCAGGGCACGCTTGTGGCTGGCTGGCAGGCGGAAAACGCGTTGCTCGATGCGCTCGACCGTGGTGTTCGGTGGCGTGACTTCGATGCGCTCCGGGTTGTGCAGCAGCTTGCCGGCCAGGTCGGTGATGTCCTTGGAGAACGTCGCCGAAAACAGCAGGTTCTGGCGCTTGGCGGGCAGGCGGGCGAGGACTTTCTTCACGTCATGGACAAAGCCCATGTCGAGCATGCGGTCGGCTTCGTCCAGCACGAGGATTTCAACGTGGGACAAGTCGACGCTGCCCTGGCCGGCCAGGTCCAGCAGGCGACCGGGGCAGGCGACCAGTACATCGACGCCACGGGACATGGCCTGGACCTGGGGGTTCATGCCCACGCCGCCAAAAATGCAGGCGCTGACGAACTTCAGGTCGCGAGCGTAGACCTTGAAGCTCTCGTGGACCTGGGCCGCCAGTTCGCGGGTTGGGGTCAGGACCAGTACGCGCGGTTGGCGCGGGCCATGACGCTGGGATTTGTCTGGGTGACCGTTGGGAAACAACCGCTCCAGGATCGGAAGGGCGAAACCGCCGGTTTTACCAGTACCTGTCTGCGCCGCGACCATCAGGTCGCGACCTTGCAACACGGCGGGAATGGCCCGCTGTTGCACCGGGGTAGGCTGGGTATAGCCGGCGGCTTCGATGGCGCCGACTAAAGCCTCGGAGAGACCGAGGGAAGCAAAGGACATGAGTAATCCTGTTTTAGTGAGGGCCTGGCCCAATGGGATAGTCTTGCCGGGCGCGAATGACGTTCAACCAAAAGACGTCATCCCGTCCGGTCCTGCCGGGCCTCGAAGGCGGGTCCGGACAAGGCTCGCGCGGGCTGTAGGCGGCGCTGTAGCGGTGTCGGGATGCCTTTTGCAAGACCGGGCGTCCGGGCGTGAGCCTGGCGGGAAGGCCGGAGTATAACAGAGCAAACGCCGCGCGCCGCTTTCCTGCTGCTCAACGGTTTATTTCAACGTTACCCTGGCCGGGCGAGGTGACCTTGGCCGCTGGGCCTGCGCCGTAGCGGGCGCTCAGTTCGGCATAGGCCGGTTCGCGCTTGAAGCGCTTGAGTTCGGCGCTGAAGCGTTGCACCAGCAAATCCATCCCAGCACTGCGCCGCACCGCCAGATATTGGCTTTGACGGCTCACGACTATCGGGTTTTCGGTGATCTGGTCGCCCAACTGCATTTGTTCGACCACATGTCGGCCGACCCTGCGGTCGGTGATGAGCAGGTCGATCCGACCCAGTTGCAGCTTGCCGAAATTGGCTTCGTGGGTGGGCGCGGTTTCACGGGCGAACAGCGTCGACTCACTGAAGGCCTGGCTGTACAGATAGCCGGGCGAGGTGCCGACGGTCAGGCCGTTCAGGTCATCGAGCGTGCGGAACGGGTGGGGTCGGGCATTGGCGTAGAACATCACGAACTCCACGTCCGACAGCGGTTCGCTGGGGTAAAGCAGCATGGAATCGCGTTCATTGCTGTGGAAAATGTCCAGCGCACCGTCCGCCAATCCTTGCTCCAGCATCGCCAGGCAGCGCTTCCACGGCAGGAACTGCCATTCCACATCGATACCCAGGCGCTTGAACACAATGGCCGTGGTTTCGTAGTCCAGGCCGAGCATCTTGCCGTTCTCTTCGTAGACGTACGGGGCCCAGGGTTCGGTGACAATGCGCAACTTTTCGGCCCGGGCAGTCATGCTCAGGCACAGGAAAAGAAGGGCGGTCAGCAGTTGGACAATGACGGGCATGGCCTGAGGTTACGACGAGAGCTCATCAAATAGCTAGAGCGCTCTGGCCTGCGCCTCAGTCGCCCTTTGCCTGCCTGCGGTGTTCATGGATGGCTCGGCGGCAATCACCGATGCCAGCGCATTGCAGGGTAGGGCTCGATCACTGAATGAAAAAGGCCTTGGTGTTCGCCAAGGCCTCTTTGTACCGCGGCATTAAGTCATTCAGCGCGGCAGCTTGAGGTTGTTCCATACCGCAAGGCTGGGTTCGGCCTGGTTAAGGGTATAGAAATGCAGCCCCGGTGCACCGCCTTGCAGCAGACGCTCACACATTTGCGTGATGACTTCCTCGCCGAAGCTTTGGATGCTGGAGGAGTCGTCGCCGTAGGCTTCCAGTTGCTTGCGGATCCAGCGTGGGATTTCTGCACCGCACGCGTCGGAGAAGCGCGCCAGCTTGCTGTAGTTGGTGATCGGCATGATTCCCGGTACGACAGGAATGTCGACGCCCAACTTGCGTATGCGCTCGACGAAGTAGAAGTAACTGTCGGCGTTGAAGAAGTACTGGGTGATCGCGCTGCTGGCGCCAGCGTTGGCCTTGCGTACGAAGTTGCGCAGATCGTCTTCGAAATTGCGCGCCTGGGGGTGCATTTCCGGATACGCAGCCACTTCGATGTGGAAGTGATCGCCGGTTTCTTCACGAATGAAGCTCACCAGTTCGTTGGCGTGGCGCAGCTCGCCGCTGGCCATGCCCATGCCTGACGGCAGGTCGCCGCGCAGGGCAACGATGCGCTTGATGCCGGCGGCCTTGTACTGGGTCAGCAGGTTGCGCAGGTCGTCCTTGCTGTCGCCCACGCAGGACAGGTGAGGGGCGGCCGGGACTTTGACTTCGCTTTCGAGCTGCAACACGGTGTTCAGGGTGCGGTCACGGGTCGAACCGCCAGCGCCATAGGTGCAGGAGAAGAAGTCGGGGTTGTAGCTGGCCAGCTGACGGGCAGTGGCGATCAGTTTTTCATGCCCAGCATCGGTCTTCGTCGGGAAGAACTCGAAGCTGTAGCGACGGTCTTGGGACATGGTCATATCCTTGGAAACTCGTAAGCCGGAGAAGCCTGCACAGACCTTGAGAGGCGGGCTTGTGTGGGAGCGAGCTTGCTCGCGATTGGCATCGCCTCGGTCTGACAGCTGAGTCGAGGTGTCTGCATCGCGAGCAAGCTCGCTCCCACAAGAGAGCCCGCTCCCGCAGGGGGAGCAGCGCCGATCAGTAGCGGTAAGCGTGCGGCTTGAACGGGCCTTCGACGGTGACGCCGATGTAGTCAGCCTGTTGCTTGGTCAGCTGGGTGACCACGCCGCCGAAACCGCGGACCATTTCCAGGGCCACTTCTTCGTCGAGTTTCTTGGGCAGTACTTCCACGGTCAGGCGCTCGGCTTTTTGGGCCGGCGACAGGTCGGCGTATTTCTGGCCGAACAGGAAGATCTGGGCCAGGACCTGGTTGGCGAACGAGCCGTCCATGATGCGGCTTGGGTGGCCAGTGGCGTTGCCCAGGTTAACCAGGCGGCCTTCGGCCAGCAGGATCAGATAGTCGTCGTTTTGTGGGTCGAAGCTACCAGTGCCGGTGCGGTGCACCTTGTGGACCTGCGGCTTCACTTCTTCCCATGCCCAGTTCTTGCGCATGAAGGCGGTGTCGATTTCATTGTCGAAGTGACCGATGTTGCAGACCACGGCGCGCTTTTTCAGGGCCTTGAGCATGTTGGCATCGCAGACATTGACGTTGCCGGTGGTGGTCACGATCAGGTCGATCTTGCCCAGCAGGGCTTTGTCGATGCTGCCCTCGGTGCCGTCGTTGATCCCGTCGATGAACGGCGAAACCAGTTCGAAACCGTCCATGCAAGCCTGCATGGCGCAGATCGGATCGACTTCGGAGACCTTGACGATCATGCCTTCCTGACGCAGGGACTGGGCCGAGCCCTTGCCCACGTCACCGTAGCCGATCACCAGCGCCTGCTTGCCCGACAACAGGTGGTCGGTGCCGCGCTTGATGGCGTCGTTGAGGCTGTGACGGCAGCCGTACTTGTTGTCGTTCTTGCTCTTGGTCACCGAGTCGTTGACGTTGATGGCCGGGATCTTCAGTTCGCCCTTGGCCAGCATGTCCAGCAGGCGGTGCACGCCAGTGGTGGTCTCTTCGGTCACGCCGTGGACGTTTTCCAGCACGGCTGCGTACTTCTTGTGCAGCAACTCGGTCAGGTCGCCGCCGTCGTCGAGGATCATGTTGGTGTCCCACGGCTGGCCATCCTTGAGGATGGTCTGCTCCAGGCACCACTCGTACTCTTGCTCGGTCTCGCCTTTCCAGGCGAATACCGGGATGCCGGCGGCGGCGATGGCGGCAGCGGCCTGGTCCTGGGTCGAGAAGATGTTGCAGGACGACCAGCGCACTTCGGCACCCAGGGCAACCAGGGTTTCGATCAGCACGGCGGTCTGGATGGTCATGTGGATGCAGCCGAGGATTTTTGCGCCCTTCAATGGCTGTTCGCCAGAGTACTTGCGGCGCAGGCCCATCAGGGCTGGCATTTCGGATTCGGCGATGATGATTTCGCGACGGCCCCAGGCAGCCAGGGACATGTCGGCGACTTTGTAGTCGGTAAAAGCGGCAGGCGTGATAACAGCGCTCATGAAGAGCCTCCATTCGTAATGTATGCGAATGGGCGCCGTTGTGCGTTTAGTGTCCGTGCGGGTAGCCCCGTACAAACAACGCCCCATCCGAGCCTGACAGGTCGAGCCTGCTGCAGCGCCCCTCGGACAGGTGGCGGGACGGTCCAAAGCGTGGACCGGTAAAGCGGTGGCGATTATAACGGGCTAATCGGATCTTCCAAAAGGGTTTCTGTCGGCAAATCGAAATTGCCGATGACCGTTATAGGGGCCGCGACGTAGAGCCAGACCGTGCGGTCTGCCATGATGCAGCGATCCAACGGCCAGACACTCAGGAGTGATCATGAATTTCCACACCCGCAAATGGGTCAAGCCCGAAGACCTCAACCCCAACGGCACGCTGTTCGGCGGCAGTCTGTTGCGCTGGATCGACGAGGAGGCGGCGATCTACGCCATCGTCCAGCTCGGCAACCAGCGCGTGGTCACCAAGTACATCTCGGAAATCAATTTCGTCAGCGCTTCGCGCCAGGGTGACATCATCGAACTGGGCATCACAGCCACCGAGTTTGGTCGTACTTCCATCACGCTGACCTGCGAGGTGCGCAACAAAATCACCCGCAAGAGCATCCTGACCGTGGAGAAGATGGTCTTCGTCAACCTTGGCGAAGACGGCTTGCCCGCGCCCCATGGACGGACCGAGATCACATACGTCAAGGATCAGTTCAAGGATGATGTGGTCAAGTGAGATCGGCGGCGCTGCCATCGCGAGCAAGCCCGCTCCCACATGTATGTCCAGGTCGCCACTGAACAGCGCTGATCGCCGCGTGTCGTAGGTACATCACGCCACGGGTTCAGGAGCTGTATGGACACTCATGAAGAAGGCAAGACCCCCGACCTTTCGGCTCAGGAACAGCACGAAGTCGACCGCAACCAGCCACCGCGAGCTGCGGTGCTGCACGAAATCATCCGCACCCAGGGCAATCAGGAGCTGGAGCGCAGTATCGCCGCGCTCTGGTGGTCGGCCCTGGCGGCGGGGTTGACCATGGGCCTGTCGCTGATGGCGATGGGGCTGCTCAATGCCCGATTGCCGGAGGGCGAAGCCTTCAAGGTGATTGCCAGTTTCGGTTACTGCGCCGGCTTTCTCGCGGTGATCCTGGCCCGCCAGCAGTTGTTCACAGAAAACACCCTGACCGCCGTGTTGCCGATCATGAGCAAGCCCACGCTGGGCAACTTCGGCCGGCTGTTGCGGCTCTGGGGCGTGGTGCTGGTGGGTAACCTGTGCGGCACCTTGCTGGTGGCCTACGTCATGTTGCACCTGCCGATCTTCGATCAGCGCACCGACCAGGCTTTCCTGGAAATCGGTCGCAAGGTCATGGAAAACGACACCGGCCAGATGTTCGCCAAGGGCATCATCTCTGGCTGGATGATCGCCACCATGGTCTGGATGATCCCGTCCATGGAAAGCGCCAAGATGTGGATCATTATCCTGATCACCTACCTCATGGCGCTCGGGGATTTCACTCACATCGTCGTCGGCTCGGCCGAAGTGTCGTACCTGGTGTTCGCCGGCCAGTTGTCCTGGGAGGATTTCTGGATGGTGTTCGCCGGGCCGACGTTGGCAGGCAATATCGTCGGCGGGAGCTTCATCTTCGCCTTGATCAGTCACGCGCAGATCCGCAGCGAAGTCGGCCAGCCCCAAGATAAGCACTCGGATAAGACAGCGCAGCGCATCGACTCGGAGTAGGCGGAAACCTGATCCCAGGCTCCCGGCGTGAGTGGCGGTTATTTGAACTGCATGTTGTGCAGTGCCTCAAGGGTTTTCGACTTGGGCCCAAGCATCCCCGTGTAGCGCGACCTGTAGTTCGCGATGACCCGCTCAAGTGCGTCGTTGAACGCCTTTTGGCTGCGCGCCTCCTTCAGCTTCCGGATGGCTCCTTGCTCAGGACCGCCAGGTCGGCAAAGGTGACGAATCCTTTCTCTTGTACATTGTCAACGACCTGTCGGGCTTCCCCGGAAAGTGTCGCCTCTGCTTCGGCGCAATGCTGCAAAAGTGCCGTGCAGGATTCTTTCCTGATCAGCTCCTCCAGTGGCATCCCCTTGGAGCCCAGGCGTGGTAGCAAATCACACAGCAATTGCGCCAGCGGGAGGCTTTTCAGTTTCTCGCCCAACTTAGACCACCCATCTTGTCTGGCTGAAACGTCAGGCTTGGTACTGTTGAGCAAGGAAACGAGGGAAATGTCGTCAGAGATCCTGTCGAAGCCCGCATGATTCATGCCGCTGGCGAGCAAAGCGGCCGATATGGCTCCTGCGGAGGAACCAGAAGTCGTTCTGATATTGCCCATGAGGCCGTTGGCTTCGGGGGTTTTGATGAGTCCGGAATAGGCCACTCCCTTTGCGCCACCGCCACTGAGGATTAGGTCGCTAATGGTGGGGCGATTCATAGTGACTTCGACGCTACCGTTGCCATGTCAAACGATGGAGATCGACCGGTCTGTCGCGTAGTCGACCAATCGGCAGTCGTCTCCAGGATTCGCTTGTTTTGCGATCTGGGTTGTGTGCTCGAAAGAGCGATGAGAGAGAGATTTTTGCGAGATGGAGGCTAGCATTCTGGTTCGTTCCATGTACCCGTTGGGGGCCGAACTCTAAGCAAAATCTGCAGCCATATTGCGTTGCGACTCAATTGGACAAACATCCGCCGGCTGCGAACAGCAACCGGCGGACTTCACTGAAAGCGCTCTGGAGCAAGGCTTCTGGATGGGAGGTAAAACAACCCGCACGGGCGGGGGAAATGTCCTACTGAAAGTGCCACCCATTCGCTCATTGGCGGGGCCGATTTCCCAGGCCTCAAACAGCGACTGCCGCCAGGCGTCGTTGCCGATGAATGAAGAACAAGGCGGTCAATACCGTGAGGCCGCCGACCGCTGCTCCGGTCCATGGTAGATCCGCCAGGTCGGCACCGCTGGCTACCACCAACCCACCCATCCAGGCCCCGGCTGCGTTGCCCAGGTTGAATGCGCTCTGGTTGAGTGTGGAACCAAGATTTGGGGCTTCGTGGGCCTGGTCGATGATCAGAAGTTGCAGGATCGGGCACAGGGCGAAGGCGAAGATGCCCCACAGCACCAGGGTGATTGCCGCCGGAATCACCGACCGACTGGTCTGGCTGAACGCGGCCAGCACCAGCACCACGGCCAGGGCCATGGCCACCAGCGCAGGCAGCAGGCGCCGGTCCGCCAGGCGTCCGCCGAGGAAACTGCCCGCCGTCAGGCCGACACCGAACAACAGCAGCATGACGGTGATGCCGTGGGGGCTGACACCGGTGATGTCCTGCAGGATTGGCGCGATGTAGGTGAACACGCTGAACAAACTGGTGGAGGCCAGTACGCTCATGCCCAAGGCGAGCAACACGTTGACCTTGCCCAGCACCTTGAACTCGCTGGCCAGGTTGGCCCTCTCCATGGGGATCTCCTTGGGCAGCCAGACCCATTGGGCGATGGCGGCGATCACGCCGATCACCGATACCGCCCAGAACGTCGAACGCCACCCGGCGTATTGCCCCAAAGCCGTGCCCAGCGGCACGCCCAGCACGTTTGCCAGGGTCAGGCCGGTGAACATCATGGCAATCGCCTGGGCCCGTTTGTTCGGCGCCACCAGCCCGGCCGCCACCACCGAACCGATGCCAAAGAACGCTCCGTGGCACAGCGCAGTAATGACCCGGGCGGCCATCAGCGTGGCGTAGTTCGGCGCCAGGGCGCAGAGCACGTTGCCGAGGATGAACATCAGGGTCATGCCCAGCAGCGTGGCCTTGCGCGGCATGTTGGCGGTGCCAATCGCCAGGATCGGCGCGCCGAACACCACGCCCAGGGCGTAGCCAGTGATCAGCAGCCCGGCCTGGGGGATGCTTACGGCCAGGTCCCGGGCGACATCGGGCAACAGACCCATGATGACGAATTCAGTCGTGCCGATGCCGAAAGCGGCAACGGCCAAAGCAAGCAAAGCGAGTGGCATGCGCAAGGTCTCTGTCTGTAGTCTTGACGCTCTGATCAGGCATACGCATGCCGGCGCCCCCATTCGAGTGAGCGGGCAACAGCGAGATTATTGGAATAGGTGTATGCGCAACTGAGTGCGGCGTGGTCGGTTTGCAGTATAAACGATAGCGAATCAATTCATGAGCCCGATGATCGTAGGATCGGGGACAAGGAGAGTGCCGTGCTTGCAACGGCCTTGGTGTTGGTCGCGGCGCTGTTGCATGCGGCGTGGAATACGCTGATCAAGTTCAGTGGCGAGCGTTTGCTGGTGGTGGCGTGCATGGACAGCGTCGCGTTGCTGTTCGTCGCGTTGGCACTGGGTTTCGTGGCATGGCCGCCATTGGAGATCTGGCCGTGGATCCTCGCGTCGGCGGCGTTCGAGCTGCTCTATCGCTATTTGCTGATCCAGGCTTATCGGGTCGGTGACCTGGGGCTGGTCTATCCGCTGATGCGTGGCCTGTCACCGCTGGTGGTGCTGGCCCTGACGTTTATTTTTGCCGGTGAGGCGCTGACGACCCAACAGGTCATCGGCATTTTGCTGATCCCGTTCGGCATGCTTTGCCTGTTGTGGCAGGGCGGTGGTGGCGAGCGGCTGCCCTGGTCGATGTTGCCGGTGGTGGCGCTGATCGGCCTGTGCATCGGTTGCTACACCTTTATCGACGGCCACGCCTTGCGGCGTTGGCCCCATCCGCTGGATTACCTGGTCTGGGTCACGTTGCTCAGTGCCTGGCCTTTCCCGTTACTGGCGCTGGTGAGCAAGCGGCCGGCATTCATGCGGTTCTGGCGTGAGCAGTGGTGGTTGGGGTTGGCAGTCGGATTCTGTGTATTGTTCAGCTACGCTCTGGTGCTGTGGGCCATGCAACTGGGCTCGATCGCCGAAGCGGCGGCGCTGCGGGAGATCAGCGTGATCCTGGTGGTGCTGTTCGGCATGCGTTACCTGAAAGAACCTTTCGGCTTGCCGCGGCTCTTAGCCTGCGGGCTGGTATTGGTTGGCATGCTGGTGATGAAGTTCTGACCGACACCCGAGCTCGCGATTTTCTATAAAACTCAAAGAAGGAACTGCGTCAATGACGGTTGCCCTGTGGTGTATTTTGATTGCCTTTCTCCTGCCTTACCTGTGCGTCGCCATTGCCAAGATCGGTGGACGATACAGGCTGGCAGATAACCACGACCCTCGGGACTTTCTGGACTCACTCGAAGGTGCGCCTCGGCGGGCATACGCCGCGCAACTGAACAGCTTTGAAATCAGCCCGTTTTTTGCCGCCGCCGTGATCGTCGCGCACCTGGCCGGCAATGCCGAGCTGGTGACCATCAATGTGCTGGCAGTGCTGTTCATCACCAGTCGCCTGCTCTACATCATTTGCTACCTGGCTGACTGGGCGACTCTACGTTCGCTGATGTGGTTCGTGGGGGTGGGGTTGGTCTTGAGTTTCTTCTTTATTTCGGTCTGAGCCTGGTTTCGGTTTTCGGTGTTTTTGCTGGCCTCATCGCGAGCAAGCTCGCTCCCACAGTTGATCTCAGTGATACATATTTTGTGTACACACCGATCCAATGTGGGAGCGAGCTTGCTCGCGATTGAGACCCTAGGGATTGGCGGTAACCGCATTCGCCACCTGCGGCACTTGCGGCAACGCCATGCCCTTGGGCCAGAGCATCCAGATCTGGCCCTGTTGCTTCATGTCCCCGGCCAGTTGCCCGGCCGCCTCGCCCGTGCCCCAGAACAGGTCCGCGCGTACTTCGCCGGCAATTGCACCGCCGGTGTCCTGGGCGGCGACGGGCCGGTTCAAGGTGCTGCCGTCAGGGCGCGTGGTGGATAGCCAGAGCAGGCTGCCCAGCGGAATCACCTTGCGGTCCACCGCCACGCTGTAGCCGGCGGTCAGCGGAACATTCAGCGAGCCTCGCGGGCCTTCGTTGCTGTCGGGGTTACGGTTGAAGAACACGTAGCTGGGGTTGCTGCCCAGCAATTCGGGAATACGGTTCGGGTTGGCCTTGGCCCAGGCACTGATGGTGCCCATGGTCACGTCTTCTTTCTTCAGCTCGCCCTGTTCAACCAGCCAGCGCCCGATGGGGCGGTAAGGGTGGCCGTTCTGGTCGGCATAACCGATGCGCAGTTGGCGGCCATCGGCGAGTCGGATACGTCCCGAACCCTGGATTTGCAGGAACTGCAGGTTCATGGGGTCGGTCAGCCAGGCGATGACCGGCGCCTTCACCCCGTTGGTTTCGATGGTGGCCGCGTCGTCGTATGGCTTGAGCACCCGGCCTTCGAGGCGGCCACGCAGGCGTTTGCCCTTGAGCTCAGGGTAAATGCTGTCCAGCGACACAATGATCATGTCCTCCGGCACACCGTAGACCGGGATATTCGCCGTGGCGGTCTGGGTGAGGCTGCCGGGGTAGACCGGCTCGTAGTAACCGGTAATCAGGCCGTTGGGGCTGTTGTCCCCCGAGCGCAGGCCATAGACGTCCAGGTTCTGTTTCAGGAAGTTGCGTACATCCTGTGGGGTTTGCGGCACATTGGCCGCTGCCGCGCAGGTCGGGCCCCAGGTCGCATCGGCCTTGAGCCGGGTGCAGGCACTGCGCCAGGAGCCGAAACCGGCCAGCAGGTCTGCATCGGACACCGACGGCAACGCCTCCCACGGTGCGCTGACATAGGTGGCAAGGGCATGGGTCTGAGGTTCTTCGACCTTTTCGCCGCGATTACAACCGGCCAACAGTGCGATCAGCGGTAGGGTCAATGCCAGGCCTTTGTGCCAGGTCTTGATGCGGCTGTTCATGAAGATTTCCTTTGCGGTCATTCGGACGCTGTCAGGCGCTCGAACAACCCGTATTGTTGATAGGGGCATTGGTCTTTACCGATGACCCGAGGATACTAACTGCCGTTTCCTGCCCCGAGGCCAAGATGTTTGTAAAACGATTTTCCATGGCCGTGCTGGCCTGCCTGATGTTGTCCGCCTGTGGCGGCGTCGATCCCAATTCTCCCCTTGGCCAGCGCAAGGCGATCTTCAAGCAGATGCTCAAGACCAACGAAGAGTTGGGCGGCATGTTGCGCGGTCGAGTCCCGTTCGATGGCGCACGATTCGCCGAGGGAGCGACGCAACTGGATCAACTCTCCCATGAACCGTGGAAACACTTCCCGCAGGTGCGCGAACAAGACCACACCAGCGCCCTGGATGATGTCTGGCAAAAGCAGGCGCGTTTCCAGGAGCTGGCCCGCAACCTTGAAGCCGCTACCGGTGAGTTGGTGATTGCCAGCAACGTCCAACCCTACAAGGCCAGTTACTTGGGGCCGGCGGTGCAAAAGGTCGAGGATGCGTGCAGTGCCTGTCACAAGGAGTTTCGGGATCATTGACATGTCTTGAAAGATCGCAGGCTTCGCCAGCTCCAATTACAGGGGGTCGCATTCAACCTGTAGGAGCCCGCGATCTTTTCAATGTTCACTTATCCAACTCATCCACCGCTTCCTGCAGTTCCTTGCGGGAGGCCGCCAGCTTGTCCTTGCGTTTGTTGATCCGCTCGGCGTCGCCTTTCTTCATGGCCTTTTCCAGGTCGGCCTGACGCCGGCTGACCTCGTGCTTGGCATCAAGCACCTTGTTTTCACGCTCCTTGCGCAGGGATGCATCGGTGCAATGGCTGGTGACTTCACTCAACGCGGTTTCCAGGTCTGCCTGCTGGTCCTGGTTGCCACGGGACTTGGCCAGTTCGATCTGGTTGATGATGCCCTGGCGCTTGGCCGCGCAGCCAGTGAGCTCCGGGGTTTGCTCGTCCGCCATCAAAGGGGCGGCCATGGCGCTGCATAAAACCAGCAGGGCAACGGGGGACAGGAAATTCATAGCAACTCCGTAAAAAATCGCGAGCGGTCGGTACAGATGCGCTGTTGGAACGCATGCTTGCCCCTTGGGTTCAACCACACAGGGCCCGGATTAAAAACCGTCGACCCCGGCGGAGCGTAGTTCGTCACTCAAGGCCAGCACCTGCGGGTCGCGAAAAAATGCGCTCAGTTGCGCGGCGCGTCCCGGTCCGATGCCGGCCTCGGCTTGCCATTGTTCAGTATTGCGCTCGGCCAGCACCTGCCACGGCCCTTCCAGCCGGGCCTCACCCGCGGGCGGCAGGCCCAGGGCCTTGAGCCATTGCCCGAAAGGGCGTTGCCGGGCGCTGTCCAGGCTGGCGAGCAGGCGGTTGCTACTGCGTTCGCCGAAGCCGTCAATGTTAGCAAGCTCGGCGGCATCAAGGGTCAACCAATCCAGCAATCCGTGGAGTCGACCGGCAGCCAGGAGTTTTTCCCAGGTGCCGGGGCCGACATGGGGCAGGGCGAGCCCGTGCTTGCCGCTGAGCCAGTTCAGGCGTGCGAGGAACTGGCTTTCACAGCCGGGCGTCGCTTGCCAGCAACTCAGGAAGTGATGATCGCTTGCCGCAGGGACGTTGAGGTCCTGCCGCTCGACGCTGCGCAGCACAACGCTGTCGAGCCGCGGGATGGTCAGCCCGGCCAGACTGATAGCGACCCGGTCGCCGGGGCGAATGTCCATCTCCTCCCAACGCTTGAGGGAACTGACACTTACCCGGCGAATCCACCGGTCGTCGAGCCGGATGCGTTCAAGCTCCAGTACGGGCGTGATGCGCCCGGTACGCCCGACCTTGAAGTGCACTTTGCGCACTTCGGCCAGCGCCTGGGCATACGGGTATTTCCAGGCTACGCTCCAGAATGGCGCCCTGGCCTGCCAGCGGTCGGCGGGTGGGCGGCGGCTCTGGTGCAGGACGATCCCGTCGCTGGCGAATGGCAGCGGTGTGCGGTACCAGTGATCGCGCCACTGCTCTGCATCGACCAATGTCCGCACAGGTTGGTTGTAGTCGAGGGTGTCAGCGAAGCCCAACGCGTCCAGCGCGGCCATTCGCTCGGGCAGGGTCTCCGGCCCTTCCGGCCAGTCCCAGACAAACAGGCCGATATACACCCCATCGTGCACCGTCAAATTGCTGCGTGCCATCAAGCCTGCCATGGTCCCGCGGGCGTTCACGCTGCCGCTGCTGGCTTGGACATGAGCCTCCAGGCGCCAGTACAACTCGCCCTGGACGACCAGGTCTATGGGCTGGCGCAGTTGTTGCGGGATGGCGCCGATCTTGCGCGCATTGGTGGTCCAGTCATGTCCGAGGACGCCATCGCCACGGCTGATTGCCTGATGCAGGCGACCCTTGCGATAGACCAGGGTTACCGCCACGCCGTCGACTTTCGGCTGGGCCCAGACGTCCTCCCGACCGTGCAGCCAGGCCCCCACGGCGTCGGCGTCCTTCAGCTTTTCCAGGCCGGTATGGACCACGGGGTGCAGTACCTTCCCGCCCGTTGAGCGCAGCGGATCGTCGGGCGCTGCGAGGTTGAAGCAGCGGCGCCACTGGCCCAACTGTGTGCGGGATTGATCATACAATTCGTCGGCCACCAGCGATTGGCCGAGGCGGTGATAACTGTCGTCCCAGGTGTCGATTTGCTGTTGCAGCGCGGTGATCTCGGTCCGGGCGCGTTCAGTGGGCCAGTCGGGACAGGGCGCGGCAATCGCAGGAGTGACAATGAAGACAAGACAGGCGAGTGCATACAAAAACGGTGGCATCGAAGCATCCTTGCTTGGTTGAGCACTGAAGGCTAGTCACCGTCCCGGAAGTTGCGAGGCCCGGAGCGTTACCGGATTTTGCGGGGCCTGGTGGCAAAATCGCGGCGGTACAGTGCGAGGCGATTTAGCCGTGCAACTGTGCCTTGTCCTCGTCAACGGCCGGCGCAGAATGGGCTTTCGATTCGCCGCTGCCTGGAATGCTCTCGATGGAACTGTCGACGCTCGCTGTTTTCATCCCGGCCTGCTTTGCGCTGAACATGGCGCCGGGGCCGAACAACCTGCTGTCCATCAGTAACGCCTCGCGTTATGGCTTCGTCCGGGCGTGCAGCGGCGGCATCGGTCGGCTACTGGCGTTTGCGATCATGATCGCCCTGGCGGCGGTAGGGCTCACTGCGGTGCTGCACACCTCGGAGTTGCTGTTCCTGGGGATCAAGCTCGTCGGTGCCGGGTACCTGTTCTATTTGGCTGTGCAATTGTGGCGGGCCCAGCCTGAGGCCGGCAGTGAAGCCGCGGTCGCGTCGATGAGCCGGGCTGGCCTGGCGCGCCAGGAGTTCCTGGTGGCGATTGGCAATCCGAAGGCGATCCTGTTGTTCACCGCGTTCCTGCCGCAATTCGTCGACCGAACAGGTACCGTCACCCAACAGTTCGCCGTGCTGGGAGGTTTGTTCCTGGCACTGGAGTGCATCGCCATCGGCCTGTATTGCTACATGGGCATTTACGCGCGACGGCTGTTCGCCCGGCCCAGTGGCAAGCGCCTGTTCAATCGGATGTGTGCTGGGCTGCTGGCCAGTGCGGCTTCGTTTTTGCTGGTGGCACGACGGGCTTGAGCGCCATGGCGAGGGAGTTTTGTGGGAGCAAGGCTTGCCCGCGATACAGGCGCCTCGTTACCGCAGGGACCGCGTTGTCCTCATCGCGGGCAAGCCTTGCTCCCACAGATAAATTCTCTCGCCTCAAGAGCCTGGCATGAAAAAGCCCCTGACGACACAGTCGCCAGGGGCTTTTCTTTACACGAGGGTGTTACAGGCCAGCAGCGGCGCGCAAGGCGTCGGCGCGGTCGGTTTTTTCCCAGGTGAAGGTGGTGAAGGTATCGTCACCCACGGTTTTGATCTGCGGCGTGCGACCGAAGTGGCCATAGGCTGCAGTGTCCTGGTACATCGGGTGCAGCAGGTCGAGCATGGTGGTGATGGCGTATGGACGCAGGTCGAACACTTCACGGACCAGGTTGATGATCTTGTCATCGCCGATCTTGCCGGTGCCGAAGGTGTTCAGCGAGATCGACGTAGGCTGGGCCACGCCAATGGCGTAGGACACCTGGATCTCGCAGCGCTCGGCCAGGCCGGCGGCGACGATGTTCTTGGCGACGTAACGACCGGCGTAGGCCGCCGAACGGTCAACCTTCGATGGGTCCTTGCCGGAGAACGCGCCGCCGCCGTGACGGGCCATGCCGCCGTAGCTGTCGACGATGATCTTGCGACCGGTCAGGCCGCAGTCACCCACCGGGCCGCCGATGATGAACTGGCCGGTCGGGTTGATGTGGAACTGGGTGTCCTTGGACAGCAACTCGGCAGGCAGTACGTGCTTGACGATCAGTTCCATCACGCCTTCGCGCAGGTCTTTGTAGGACACATCGGGGTTGTGCTGGGTCGACAGGACGACGGCATCGATACCGACCACCTTGCCGCCTTCGTAACGGCAGGTCACCTGGGACTTGGCGTCCGGGCGCAGCCAAGGCAACAGCCCGGATTTACGGGCCTCGGCCTGGCGTTGAACCAACTGGTGCGAGAAGGTGATCGGGGCCGGCATCAGCACGTCGGTCTCGTTGCTGGCGTAGCCGAACATCAGGCCCTGGTCGCCGGCACCCTGGTCTTCAGGCTTGGCCCGATCAACGCCTTGGTTGATGTCGGGGGACTGCTTGCCAATGATGTTCATTACGCCACAGGTCGCGCCGTCGAAGCCGACGTCGGAGCTGTTGTAGCCAATGCCCAGGATCACGTCGCGGACGATCTGTTCCAGGTCGACCCAGGCCGACGTGGTGACTTCGCCGGCGATGATCGCCACGCCCGTTTTCACCAGAGTCTCGCACGCCACGCGGGCGAACTTGTCTTCAGCAATGATGGCGTCCAGCACCGCATCAGAAATCTGGTCGGCGATTTTGTCCGGATGCCCTTCAGACACGGACTCGGAGGTGAAAAGGGAGTATTCGCTCATCTCGATGTTTTCCTACAAGTTACCGTTGGTGAGTGTCGCCAGTCGGCCGCTGAAAGTGGCGGACCTGGATCTGGAAACCATTACGTAAGCCTACATAAAGGCTTTCCCCGGGCACGAGGCCCGCAGCGGTGGCCCAGCGGGCCAGGTCGTCCTGTTCAAATCCGAGCCAGAGATCGCCACAGGCCTCCCTGGCCCAGCTCTGGTTGTGACTGCATAACTCCGTCACCAGCAGGCTGCCGCCCGGTTGCAGCAGGCCGGCCATGTGCCTGAGTGCATCGGCCGGCGCGGCGAAATGATGAAGCACCATGTTCAATACTACGCAGTCGGCCTGCAGGCTCATGCCATCCAGGGCATCGGCCAGTTGCAGGCTGACGTTAGCCAGCGCCTCGCGTTCACACACCTGGCGCGCCAATTCGAGCATGGCCGGGCTGTTGTCCAGCGCCGTCACCTGGCTGAAGCGTCGCGCCAGTTCCGGCAGAAAAGCACCGTCGCCGGGGCCAACTTCGATCGCCGTGGCCGTGGCTTCGAAGCTTAGTTTGTCGAGCAGCGCCACGACGCTTTCGCGGTATTGCGGCAAGCCGGCGATCAGGTCTTGCTGGGCACGAAATTTCTCGGCGACCCGTGCGAAGAAGTCCTGGCTGGCGGCGGCCCGTTGCCCGTGTACCTGGGCGATGCGGGCCTGCACGTCGATCGGCAGGTTCAGCGCGTCCACTTCGTCCAGCAGCGCCGTGTGCAGCTTGCCGCCCAGGAGGTCGGTGTGGGGCAGGGCGCGGCGATAGAAAATGGCGTTGCCTTCCCGGCGGGTCGCCACCAAGTCCGCCTGGGCCAGGACCTTGAGGTGGTGGCTCATCCCGGACTGACCGATGCCGAATATCTGCGCCAGCTCCAGTACGCCGAACGAGTCATTGGCCAGGGCGCGCAATACATTGAGCCGCAACGGATCGCCGCCGGCCTTGCAAAGGGCCGCCAGCTCATCGCAGTCGTCATGGCGAATGGAAGGTGCAGGTAAGTTCATGTGCGGCAGTCTAGTGAGGGGACTGGAACCCTGCAAGTTCAATATCAAAAAGTTTTGATATTGGTGGATAAATGGCACTTCCCAACCTGTGCTTGACTCTACAAACCATCAGCGGAAAGGTTTCACCTGGTGAATGCGGCTTTATCCACCGGAAAAACGCCCAAGGATGACTATCTGTCATTGCCCCGGGGTGGGTGGGTGAGGGAAAATGCTCGCCTTTTTTCAGTTCCATTTTATTCATTCTCGATTCAATACCCGCAGGAGAACAGCGATGCCCAGCCGTCGTGAGCGTGCCAATGCCATTCGTGCCCTCAGCATGGATGCCGTGCAGAAAGCCAACAGCGGCCATCCCGGTGCCCCCATGGGTATGGCGGATATCGCCGAGGTGCTTTGGCGCGACTACCTCAAGCACAGCCCGAGCAACCCAGCCTTCGCCGACCGTGACCGCTTCGTGCTGTCCAATGGTCACGGCTCGATGTTGATCTACTCGCTGCTGCACCTGACCGGCTACGACTTGTCGATCGATGACCTGAAGAGCTTCCGTCAACTGCACAGCCGCACCCCGGGCCACCCGGAATACGGCTACACCCCAGGCGTGGAAACCACCACCGGTCCATTGGGCCAGGGCCTGGCCAACGCCGTGGGTTTTGCACTGGCAGAAAAAGTCCTGGCCGCGCAGTTCAACCGCCCCGGCCATAACGTCGTCGATCACCACACCTACGTATTCCTGGGTGATGGCTGCATGATGGAAGGCATTTCCCACGAAGTCGCCTCCCTGGCCGGCACCCTGGGCCTGGACAAGCTGATCGCTTTCTATGACGACAACGGCATCTCCATCGATGGCGAAGTCGAAGGCTGGTTCACCGACGACACTCCCAAGCGCTTCGAAGCCTACAACTGGCTGGTGATCCGCAATGTCGACGGTCACGATCCGGAAGAGATCAAGACTGCCATCGAGACGGCCCGCAAAAGCGCCCAGCCGACCCTGATCTGCTGCAAGACCACCATCGGTTTCGGCTCGCCGAACAAGCAAGGCAAGGAAGACTGCCACGGCGCGCCATTGGGTGCCGAGGAAATCGCCCTGACCCGCGCCGCGCTGAAGTGGGACCATGGCCCGTTCGAAATCCCGGCCGACATTTACGCCGAGTGGGATGCCAAGGAAAAAGGCCGCGCGCTCGAAGCCGAATGGGATCAGCGTTTCGCCGCGTATTCCGCCGAATTCCCTGAACTGGCCAACGAGCTGGTGCGTCGCCTCAGTGGCGAGCTGCCGGCCGACTTCGCCGAAAAAGCCTCGGCGTACATCGCTGAAGTCGCCGCCAAGGGCGAAACCATCGCCAGCCGCAAGGCCAGCCAGAACACCTTGAACGCCTTCGGCCCATTGCTGCCGGAACTGCTGGGCGGTTCGGCCGACCTGGCCGGTTCCAACCTGACCCTGTGGAAAGGCTGCAAAGGCGTCAGCGCTGAAGATGCCAGCGGCAACTACATGTACTACGGCGTTCGCGAGTTCGGCATGAGCGCGATCATGAACGGTGTGGCGCTGCACGGCGGTCTGGTGCCTTACGGCGCGACCTTCCTGATGTTCATGGAATATGCCCGCAACGCAGTGCGCATGTCGGCGCTGATGAAAAAACGCATCCTGTATGTGTTCACCCACGATTCCATCGGCCTGGGCGAAGACGGCCCGACTCACCAGCCGATCGAGCAACTGGCGAGCCTGCGTTGCACGCCGAACCTGGACACGTGGCGCCCTTGCGATGCCGTGGAGTCGGCGGTGGCCTGGAAACACGCCATCGAGCGCAACGACGGTCCATCGGCGCTGATCTTCTCCCGCCAGAACCTGCAGCACCAGAACCGCGATGCCGACCAGATCGGCGATATCGCTCGCGGCGGCTACGTGCTCAAGGACTGCATCGGCGAGCCGGAGCTGATCCTGATCGCCACCGGTTCGGAAGTCGGCCTGGCCGTTCAGGCCTACGACAAGCTGACCGAGCAGGGCCGCAACGTGCGCGTAGTGTCCATGCCGTGCACCAGCGTGTTCGACGCCCAGGATGCCGGCTACAAGCAAGCGGTGTTGCCGCTGCAGGTCAGTGCGCGGATCGCCATCGAGGCTGCCCACGCCGATTACTGGTACAAGTACGTGGGCCTGGAAGGCCGCGTGATCGGCATGACTACCTATGGCGAGTCGGCACCTGCGCCGGCGCTGTTCGAGGAATTCGGCTTCACCCTGGAAAACATCCTGGGTCAGGCGGAAGAGCTGCTGGAAGACTGATCCGAAAGTTGCGTCGTCTGAACTGACGCCTTCGCGAGCAAGCTCGCTCCCACATTTGGAATGCAATCCCATGTGGGAGCGAGCTTGCTCGCGATAGCGATGGCCCAGGCAATGCAGGATTGAAGGATTCACCCCGCTAATCGAGAACCCCATGCCCCAACCGCGTCCCTACAAAGTTGCACTCAACGGCTACGGCCGGATAGGTCGTTGCGTCCTGCGTGCGTTGTTCGAACGAGGGGCCAAGGCCGGTTTCGAGATTGTGGCGATCAATGACCTGGCCGACATGGCCAGTATCGAATACCTGACACGCTTTGACTCCACCCACGGCCGGTTTCCTGGCGAAGTGCGGGTCGAGGGCGATTGTCTGCATATTAACGGCGACTGCGTGAAGGTCTTGCGCAGTGCCACCCCCGAAGGCATCGATTGGGCGTCCCTGGATGTCGATCTGGTGCTCGAGTGCTCCGGCGCCTACCACACCCGCGAAGACGGCCAGCGTTTTCTCGCTGCCGGCGCGCCACGGGTGCTGTTCTCCCAGCCGATGGCCAGTGAAGCGGACGTGGACGCCACCATTGTCTACGGCGTGAACCAGGATTGCCTGACCGGCGAAGAGCTGCTGGTGTCCAACGCGTCTTGCACCACCAACTGCGGCGTGCCGCTGTTGCGCTTGCTGGACCAGGCCATTGGCCTGGAGTACGTGTCGATCACCACCATCCACTCGGCGATGAACGACCAGCCGGTGATCGACGCCTACCACCATGAGGACTTGCGCCGCACCCGTTCGGCGTTCCAATCGGTGATTCCGGTGTCCACTGGTCTGGCGCGTGGCATCGAACGGCTGCTGCCGGAACTTGCGGGGCGAATTCAGGCCAAAGCCGTGCGGGTGCCGACGGTCAACGTGTCCTGCCTCGACATTACGATGCAGACCGTGAGCGATACCGACGCCACCGAGGTCAACCGGATCCTGCGCGAAGCCGCCACCAGCGGTCCGCTCAAAGGCCTTCTGGCCTACACCGAGTTGCCTCATGCCAGTTGTGATTTTAACCATGACCCGCATTCGGCCATCGTCGATGCCAGCCAGACCCGTGTTTCCGGGCCTCGGCTTGTGAACATCCTGGCCTGGTTCGACAACGAATGGGGGTTTGCCAACCGAATGCTGGACGTTGCCGAGCATTACCTGCAAACCGCTTCTAAAAAACCTGCTCTCTAAACAGTTACCCAGGAATTGCGACCCATGACCGTGTTGAAGATGTCCGACCTCGATCTGCAAGGTAAGCGCGTACTGATCCGCGAAGACCTCAACGTCCCCGTCAAGGACGGTGTTGTCACCAGCGACGCGCGTATCCTGGCTTCGCTGCCGACCATCAAGCTGGCCCTGGAAAAAGGCGCGGCCGTGATGGTCTGCTCCCACCTGGGCCGTCCGACCGAAGGCGAGTTCTCGGCGGAAAACAGCCTCAAGCCTGTGGCTGATTACCTGAGCAAGGCCTTGGGCCGTGACGTGCCATTGGTTGCTGACTACCTGGGCGGCGTGGACGTGAAGGCCGGCGATGTCGTGCTGTTCGAAAACGTGCGCTTCAACAAGGGCGAGAAAAAGAACGCTGACGAACTGGCTCAGCAATACGCCGCCCTGTGCGACGTGTTCGTGATGGACGCCTTCGGCACTGCCCACCGCGCCGAGGGTTCGACCCATGGCGTGGCGAAGTTCGCCAAAGTCGCCGCCGCAGGCCCGTTGCTGGCTGCCGAACTGGACGCACTGGGCAAGGCCCTGGGCTCACCGGCCCAGCCGATGGCCGCCATTGTTGCCGGCTCCAAGGTCTCCACCAAGCTGGACGTGCTCAACAGCCTGAGCCAGGTCTGCAACCAGTTGATCGTCGGCGGCGGCATTGCCAACACCTTCCTCGCTGCTGCGGGTCACCCGGTCGGAAAATCCCTGTACGAACCGGACCTGCTGGACACCGCCCGGGAAATCGCCGCCAAGGTCAGCGTACCGTTGCCGGTGGACGTGGTCGTGGCCAAGGAATTCGCAGAAAGCGCTACCGCCACCGTCAAGCTGATCGATGACGTAGCCGAGGACGACATGATTCTCGACATCGGCCCGCAAACCGCAGCCAACTTCGCCGAACTGCTGAAATCTTCCAAGACGATTCTGTGGAACGGTCCGGTCGGTGTGTTCGAGTTCGACCAGTTCGGCAACGGCACCAAGGTGCTGGCCCAGGCCATCGCCGACAGCGCTGCGTTCTCCATCGCCGGTGGCGGTGACACCCTGGCGGCCATCGACAAGTATGGCGTGGCTTCGCAGATCTCCTACATTTCTACCGGTGGCGGCGCATTCCTCGAGTTCGTCGAAGGCAAGGTGTTGCCTGCCGTGGAAGTCCTGGAAAGCCGGGCCAAGGCCTGAAGCACCATTGACCAGGCAAAGGAGTGTTCTGATGGTCAAGACGATCCCGTTGCTGTTGGCGGCGACGATGCTGGTGGCCTGCTCAAGCAGCCCGCAGGCTCCGGCCCCGCAACCCGGCACGCCGGCGCCTGAAGACGGCTGTTACCAGGCCGACTGGCAGGCCGAGACCAACCCGGTGCTGAACAAGCGTTCCGGACCGGACGGCCTGGACAAATACGAGACGCAAACCCCGGCCAAGGAACATGGTTGTCCTTGACGGGTCTGACTCTTAACTCATGGCTGGCGGCGTGTGCCGTCCGTCGAGGAACACGGATGAAAGGCTTGATCGCCGTCGTGGCGTTGGCATTGCTGGGCGGTTGTGCGCAGTTGGACTTTTTGCACGCCTCCGAGCCTGTTGAAGGTTGGACGACCTGGACCTGTGACAGCGAGGCCAAGGTGCTCTGGCGCTACACCGACACCGCCCACAAGGAAGTCGATGTACGCCTGGGCGGCGCCGATAAGGTTTATCGCCTCAAGCTTGAGCCGGGTGCTGAAGGTTCACTGTACAGCGATGGCATGCTGGCGTTTCACGTCAAGGGTGAGGAAGGCCTGGTGTATTGGGTCGCCACCAATGATTTGATTGGGCGTGGCTGCAAGGCTGATTGATCCACTGAGATCTAATGTGGGAGCGGGCTTGCTCGCGAATGCGGCGGGTCAGCTTGCATCTTTGCTGAATGTGAAACCGCATTCGCGAGCAAGCCCGCTCCCACAGGGACCTCTATACGTTTTGATATTTTGCTGCATCGAACGCGCAGCTCGGGCCGACCCCCGATCCGCAATGACTTGAATAGCCGCCGCCGCTCCGGCAGGCTGGCACGATTAACGACCCTCGACCGGGAGAGAGACACAATGGCACTTATCAGCATGCGTCAGATGCTGGACCACGCAGCCGAGTTCGGCTACGGCGTTCCAGCCTTTAACGTCAACAACCTTGAGCAGATGCGCGCCATCATGGAAGCCGCTGACAAGACTGACTCTCCGGTGATCGTCCAGGCTTCGGCCGGTGCCCGCAAATACGCTGGCGCGCCGTTCCTGCGTCACCTGATCCTGGCAGCGATCGAAGAGTTCCCGCATATCCCGGTGTGCATGCACCAGGACCACGGCACCAGCCCGGACGTCTGCCAGCGCTCCATCCAGCTGGGCTTCAGCTCGGTGATGATGGACGGTTCCCTCGGCGAAGACGGCAAGACCCCGACCGACTACGAATACAACGTACGCGTCACCCAACAGACCGTGGCCATGGCCCACGCCTGCGGCGTGTCGGTGGAAGGTGAGTTGGGTTGCCTGGGTTCGCTGGAAACCGGCATGGCCGGTGAAGAAGACGGCATCGGCGCCGAAGGCGTGCTGGACCACAGCCAGATGCTGACCGATCCGGAAGAAGCGGCGGACTTCGTCAAGAAGACCCAGGTCGACGCCCTGGCCATCGCCATCGGCACCAGCCACGGCGCCTACAAGTTCACCAAGCCGCCAACCGGCGACGTGCTGGCGATCGACCGCATCAAGGAAATCCACAAGCGCATTCCCAACACTCACTTGGTGATGCACGGTTCTTCCTCGGTTCCGCAGGAATGGCTGGCGATCATCAACCAGTACGGTGGCGACATCAAGGAAACCTACGGCGTGCCGGTTGAAGAAATCGTCGAAGGCATCAAGTACGGCGTGCGCAAGGTCAACATCGATACCGATCTGCGTCTGGCTTCTACTGGTGCGATGCGTCGTTTGATGGCGACCAATCCGAGTGAGTTTGATCCGCGTAAGTTCTTCGGCGCGACCGTGACGGCGATGCGTGATGTGTGTATTGCGCGTTATGAGGCGTTTGGTACTGCGGGTAATGCTTCCAAGATCAAGCCGATCTCTCTGGAGGCTATGTATCAGCGGTATTTGAAAGGTGAGTTGAACGCTAAGGTTAATTGATGTTTTAGCGTTGTTAGAAAGCCCGCAGTGATGCGGGTTTTTTTATGTTTGGGATTTGGGGGTATATCCGTTTTTTGGGTGGCGGCGGCTTATGGTTCCGCTCTTACAGCGGGTCACTTTCGAAAAGCGCGAAAGTAACCAAAGCGCTTCTGCCCCACCACTCGGTGCCTCGCTCCGGCATTGCTCCGTGGGCCCGCCGCGAAGGGCCATCCATGGCCCAGCGCGGCTATCCCGGCATCCATGCCGGGATGCCCACTGCGCAATGCCTGCGTTCGGCCAGCGTGGTTAACGGGGCGCCCGAGATCAACGTCCACCGCGAGGCGGCCTTATAGCCGACCTGGTTCTTGGTGGGACCGCGTTTCTCCTGTGGGAGCGGGCTTGCTCGCGAAGGCGTTGGTTCAGTCGATGAAAATGTTGGATGTGCCGGCCTCTTCGTGGGCGGGCTTGCGTCAATCGTCCAGTTCGCTCTGCAAAGCGCCCTCAAAGTCCTGTCCGCCGTAAAAAACGCCCAAAATGAAAACCTGCTCGGTCTCAACGGCAAAGGCAAAGGCAATCACTGTCCGCTTACGGTAGTTTGTGATGCGCAAACCCGGGCGTATATCGTCCCTCGGGTTACCTCGGTGAGGGAACGTCTGTAGTTCTTCACAGTAGGACACGACGGCGTCGGTATACCGATGGGCAATTTCCGGCGACGCCGCTGTGGCAATGTAGCGATAGAGTGCAGCTAACTGCTCAAGGGCTTGCGGTGCAAACTCGACGGAATAGGCCATTCACGATTTTACAGTGGCGTTCTGGTGCTCTGCTGCCAATCGAGAGCGCACCTCGTCAACGCTTAGTGTGCGCGAGGGATCAGCTTTCAAGGCATCGTAAGCTGGGGCTACTTGGCCTAGGAGCCAGTTTTCCAAAGCACGATCACGAGCCAACAGCGCCCGGAGGCCATCACGAATGACTTCACTTTCAGTGGCGTACTCGCCTGCAGCCACCTTGGCTTTCACTACGTCAGCCATTTGGTTAGGCAGCGTGATGCTGAACTGTTGAGTGCTACGCATGATAAGCCTCCTGGATAAGATGGGATTTAATCCTACTCTGCTCAAAAGAATATGCACATGACCTCCTGTCATCCTCGATGACTTTGCAATTGGATTAGAGGGGAGCTTGCTCGCGCTGTGTCAGAGGACATCCATGCAGATGATCCACCGCATCGCGAGCAGGCTCGCTCCCACAGGAGAAACGTGGTCCCCAGCAAGAGCCAGGTCGGCTGTCAGGCCGCCTCGCGAGCAAGCTTTGCTCCCACAGGTCCTGCTCAAACAGATCTGACGGGTATACGACCGCAAGAGCCAGGTCGGCTACTAGGCCGCCTCGGAAAGGACGTTGATCTCGGCGCCCCGTTAACCACGCTGGCCGAACGCAGGCATTGTGGAGTGGGCAACCCGTCATGGATGCCGGGTTAGCCGCGCTGGGCCATGGATGGCCCTTCGCGGCGGGCCCACGGAGCAATGCCTGCGTTCGGGCATGCCGAGCCTAGGCGAGGCACCAAGTGGTGGGGCAGAAGCGCTTTGGTTACTTTCGCGCTTTTCGAAAGTGACTCGCCGTAAGGGCGAAACCCTAAGCAGCCGTTACCGCAGCAATGGATATGCCCGCAATATTTTATTCCCCTTCGAGCCCACGCTGTTCAATGACACCAAACACATCAGTGACATCCTGGACCAGGATCCGAGCAACATTGGTGAGGGTATTGAAGTCGCTGGCGGCCGAATCGCGCAGGGTGGCGCAGGCCATGAGTGTCAGGTAGTCGAGGGTGGCGTGTAGGCGTTCACTGGCGCAGGCGTGGAGTTCAGTCAGTGGAGCGGTGCTGTCGATGAACAGTATGGGTTGTGTGGTAGCGATCGGAGTGAGTGGGCTGAAGCGGCTAAGCGATTGTTCAGTTTTCATGACAAACCTCTAACTCAAGAAAAAGTACTCGCCACCGTTCGCTGCGAAACAAATTGGGTGGCAGCCATGTGCGGGTTCGCAGACCGAGGAGTTAGAGAAACCCGGCAGACCCGAAGATCTCCCACACACAGCCGCCATGAAAAGCCGAACGTAGGCAGGATTCGCCTATGTCGATTTTTGACGGTCGTGATTCTAACTCACCAGGGCTGCGAAACCCCTGCCCACTGACCAAAGCCAGCAGACCCACCGAACTATAGAGGAGATTTTCGAGACCAAAATCGACCTGTAGGACGCACCGTCCCCCTGTGGCGAGGGAGCTTGCTCCCGCTCGGGGGCGCAGCCGCCGTAAAGTCGGCACATGCGGTGGGGCTGACGGAAAGAGGGGGCTGCTTCGCAGCCCAACGGGGATAAATCCCCTCGCCACAAGAGGGGGTTTCCTACGAGATTATCGGAAGTGAAATTTCAGGTGTTGTGATCGATATCCAGCACGCTGAACGTCACTTTCCCGCCTTCACTGGTGTAGCCAGTGTTGTCCTGCACGTACACCCCAGCCTTGAAGTACAACGGCTTGACCCGCCAAGTGGAGCTGATGGTGGTGTACCAGCTACGACCCGCCGCAGTAATGCCCAGGTCACCGGTGCGATCAAGGTGGATCCGGTAACTGAAGGACTGATTGAGTTTCACGCCGGAGGCGACGGTGATGACCCGGCCTTCGTCGTCATCGGGGCGCATGCGGACCTTGGCGACGATGTTGCCGGTGGAGCTGTCCTCTTTGTATTGGTATTCCAACTTCACCAAGGGTTTGCTGCTGTCCTTGGCATGGATCTGACCGATCACGATCTTGCCGCTACTGGGCACCTGGCTGACGACCAGTTTCGCACGCAATTGGTTGTCGGCATCGGGGTACAGCCAGTTGCGCAAGGTGCCGTCTTTATAGGTCTCGCGCAATTCGCTGCGCGGGTAGATCGCGTTTTCAGTCTTGGTGCCGGTCACCGGTGACCAGAAATACACCGTGCTGCCTTCGGAGTTGAAATATTTGTCCTGGAACCCATCCACCAGCCGAGGGGTTTCGATGGTTTTTGGCGGACTGCCTTCGGGAATGCTCAGGTTCCAGGTTGCAAGATCGACCATGTTCGGATCCTTTCTGAGAAGAAGAAATGATTTACGCCACAGCCGGAGGCTCTAAGACGCGCTTTTGCTGAGGCCAGAAGGGTGCGCGGACGAGTATTTGGCGCGGTCGTCCGGCGGAGGGTTGGCGTCAACAGTCCGTCAGAGTTGCGTTTGCCGCTTTGGTGCCCGAGACAAACGACCATTGGTCGGCTATTCCGATTTTTTTCGGAACCTTGTGCGATGGCCATTTGATTCTTTCGCTACGCGCGAACAAAAAAACACCCTAAATGGGTGCTTCGAAGGTAGGTCGATAGCAGCGTTCCATGCTGCTAATGCGGGCGGGGGGAGCGCTCAAAGGGTGGTGTGTTTGATTTCCAGCAGGCTGAACGTCGCTTTGCCGCCTTCGGTGGTGTAGCCGGTGTTGTCCTGGACATAGACGCCTGCTTTGAAATACAGCGGTTTGACTTTCCAGGACGGGTCGACAGTGGTTCTCCAGTTGTAGCCCGCCGCACTGATGCCCAGTGCGCCCTTCGGGCTGAGGTGGATCATGTAGGTAAAGCGTTGGTCGAGCTTCACGCCGGTGGCGATGGTGATGACCTGGCCGGTTTCGTCGTCGGGACGGATGCGCACCTTGGCGACGATGTTGCCGGTGGAGCTATAGGTTTTGTACTGGTACTCCAGTTTCACCATGGGGCTGGTGCTGTCTTTGGCGTGGATCTGACCGATCACGAGCTTGCCGCTGCTGGGCACCTGGTTGACGGTTACGGCGGCACGCAGGGTGTTGTCCGCCGCCGGGTACAACCAGTTGCGCAGGGTGCCGTCGCTGTAGGTTTCGCGCAGTTCGCTGCGTGGGTAGATCGCGTTTGCAGTCTTGGTGCCGGTCACCGGCGCCCAGAAGAACAGCGTGCCGGTGTCGGAGTGGAAGTATTCATCCTTGAACCCCTGGGCCAGCCGAGGTGTTTCGATAGTGATGGCGGGGCTGCCTTCGGGAATGCTCAAGTTCCAAGTATTGAGATCGATCATGGTCGGTTCCTGCGTCACGGGCGTAAAAGTGCTGAGTACCAAAGCGGGAGGCTCTACTCCGAGCATTTGGAGTGTGTTGATCACGCAGGAGGGGGCTTTTTTGAGTAACCATCCGGCGGATGCTTGACGTCAATTGTCCGTCGAATATGTCAATTGCAGCATCTATGCCTGGATGGGTAACCGTTAGTCGGTAGTTTCGAGCTAGACCTGAACTATGGCGCATCGATAGTGTCGGGTTTGGCGGGCAGCATTCCGTTGCTGCCCTGGCGCCAACGCAAAGTGCCTAGAGGTGATCGATATCCAGCAAGCTGAACGTCACGGTTCCGCCTTCGGTGGGATAACCGGTGTTGTCCTGCACGTACACGCCCGCCTTGAAGTACAGCGGCTTGTCGCTCCAAGTGGAGCTGATGGGGGAGCTCCACTGGTAACCCGCGCCATTGATGGTCAGGACGCCGGCGGGGCTGAGATGGATCAGGTAAGAGAAGGATTGATTCAGTTTGATGCCCGTGGCGATGGTGATGACCTGGCCTGTTTCGTCGTCCGGGCGCATGCGCACCTTGGCGACAATGTTGCCGGTGGAACTGTAGGTTTTATATTGGTATTCCAGCTTCACCATGGGACGGGTGCTGTCCTTGGCATGGATCTGACCAATCACGATCTTGCCGGTGCTGGGCACTTGGCTGACGGCCAGGGTGGCAGCCAGCTTGTTGTCCGCCGCCGGGTACAGCCAATTGCGCAAGGTGCCGTTGCTGTAGGTTTCACGAAGTTCACTGCGCGGATAAATAGCATTAGTGGTCGTGGCGCCAGTCACCGGTGCCCAGAAAAACACCGTGCCGGAGTCAGAGTGGAAATACTGGTCCTGGAACCCTTGCACGAGTTGAGAGGTTTCGATGGTGGCAGGAGGGCTGCCTTCGGGAATGCTCAGGTTCCAGGTTGAGAGATCGATCATGGTGGGATCCTATGTCACTCGATGAAAAAGCTGCACACCACAAAGCAAGGCTCTAGGCCGGTCTTTTCGGGGCGTACGGGTGAGCGACGGAAGAAACTGGCTGGCAACCTTTCGGCGGATGGCTGACGTCAATTGTCCGTCGAAGTTGTCTGTGCAGCTTTTGTGCCCGAGGAGGGTGACCGTTAGTCGGCTATTTCGGGCTTTGCCTGGATGATGGCGCGTTGATACCTACTGCTTTTCACAATCCCGGTCTAGAGTGAGGGGACAGTACTTGTCCGCTTTGCTACGTAAAAACGGACGTGGCGCCCGATAAGAGAAGCAGCATGGAATGCGCGCAACCACCGCTCGGCGAAGACAGCTCTGTCCTTTTGATTGTTGATGATTACCCTGAAAACCTGCTCAGCATGCGTGCCTTGCTGCAGCGTCAGGATTGGCGAGTCATGACCGCAGCCTCGGGTGTCGAGGCGCTTAACCTGCTGCTCGAACATGACATCGACCTGGTTCTGCTGGATGTGCAGATGCCCGACATGGACGGTTTCGAAGTGGCGCGCCTGATGCGCGGCAGCCAGCGCACGCGGCTCACGCCGATCATTTTCCTGACGGCCAACGAGCAATCCCAGGATGCGGTCATCAAGGGCTACGCCAGTGGCGCCGTGGATTACCTGTTCAAACCCTTCGACCCGCAAATCCTCAAGCCCAAGGTCCAGGCGTTGCTCGAGCACCAGCGCAATCGCCGGGCCTTGCAGCGCCTGAGCCAGGATCTCGAAGCGGCCAGGGCCTTCAATGCCTCGGTGCTGGACAACGCCGCCGAAGGCATCCTGGTGGTGGATGAGAATGGCTGCATCCGCTTCGCCAACCCCTCCACCTGCCGCTTGCTCAATGCCACTGCCGAGCAATTGCAGGGCATGCCGTTCCTGGATTTCCTGCAGAAACCGCACATTCCCGAGTGGGTCGATTCCGATATCCACAACGCCTATCGTCGCGGTGAGACCTGGCGATTGCATGACGCGGTCCTGCGCACGGCGCCTGGCCAGCAGGTGTCGGTGGCCTTGTCCTGTGCGCCGTTGCCCTCGGAGCAGAAGGCGATGGTGGTGACGCTCCAGGACATGTCCGTGGTTCGCCACTTGCACCAGCAACTCGAATACCAGGCCGTCACGGACCCGCTGACCGGGTTGCTCAACCGCCGGGGGTTCTACCAGACCGCGGAAAACCTGTTGATGCGCAGCGAGAGACTGGAAAGCAACTGGGTGTTGCTGTACCTGGACCTCGATGGCTTCAAGCGGGTCAATGACTCGCTGGGGCATGATGCCGGGGATCGGGTGTTGCGCTGGGTGTCGGAGCAGTTGAAGGCGTGCTTGCGCCCATTCGATATCCTGGCACGGCTGGGCGGTGACGAGTTCACGGCGCTGTTGGACCTGGAGTTTCCCGAGCAGGCAGCCAAGATCGCCGAGAAACTCATCGAGCGCGTCGCGATCTGCCAGCAGATCGAAGGCATGGACGTGGCCCTTGGGGCCAGTATCGGCATCGCGACGTACCCGGACTGTGGCGCCAATCTCGATGGGTTGCTGCGGGCGTCCGACATCGCTATGTACGAAGCCAAGCGTGCCGGACGCCAGCAATACCGTTTTTACGATCATGAAATGAACGGTCGAGCCCGTTCACGGCTGATGCTGGAAGAGAGCGTGCGCTCGGCCATCGAGAACCGCGATTTCAATATGGTCTACCAGCCGCAGGTGAGCATCGTCGACGGGCGGATCCGCGGGTTCGAGGCGCTGTTGCGCTGGCAGCACCCCAGCGTCGGTGATGTTCCGCCGGGCCTGTTCCTGCCCTTGCTGGAAGAGGCGCGGTTGATCAGCCGGCTGGGCAGCTGGATTTATCATCGCAGCGCGGCCCAGCGCAAAGTCTGGGAGCGCTTGTTCGCTGACGACCTGGTGTTGGGGGTGAGCCTGAGCAGCACCCAGTTCGGCATGCCCAACCTGGTGACCGAGTTGCGCCAGGTCCTGGAGCGCCATGCCTTGAAGCCTCGGCAGCTGGAGGTCGAGGTGACCGAGGATGCGCTGATGCGCAATCCCGATGAAACCCAAAAGCAATTGCGCCTGCTGCGCCACCTCGGGGTGCGCGTGGCGTTGGATGACTTCGGTTCGGGGCCCTGTTCGCTGACGCATCTGCGCGATCTTGAACTCGATACCCTCAAGCTCGACCGGCACTTGATCGCCCGCCTGCCGGGGTCGCCCCGGGATGCCGCGTTAGCCGCTTCGGTGATCGACCTGTGTACGCAACTGGGCTTGCGGGTGATCGCCGAAGGGGTGGAGACCCGCGAGCAATATGAGTGGCTGCAGGCCCATGGCTGTGAGTACGTGCAGGGGTTCCTCGTGGCGCGGCCCTTGATGGCCGAAGACACCAATGCCTTCGCCACACCGTTCGACTGGAGCGCGGTGCAGGCCTGAATTCGCTACACTGGCGACCTCTTGTGACTGTGTTGCCCCTTGATGACCGTGCTCAAATACCTCCAGGCCTACCCCGCCGCCCTGCAAGCCCAAGTGCAGCAATTGATCGCCCAGGACCGACTGGGCGATTACCTGCAGCAGCGCTACCCGGGCCGGCATCCGATCCAGAGCGACAAGGCCCTGTACGGTTATGCGCTGGACCTCAAGCAGCAATACCTGCGTAACGCGCCAGCCATCGACAAGGTGCTGTTCGACAGTCGCCTGGACCTGACCCACCGCGCCCTCGGCCTGCACACGGCGGTGTCGCGGGTCCAGGGCGGCAAGCTCAAGGCCAAGAAGGAAATCCGCATCGCTGCGCTGTTCAAGGACGCGGCGCCCGAGTTCCTGAACATGATCGTGGTGCACGAGCTGGCGCACTTCAAGGAGTCGGACCACAACAAGGCGTTCTACCAACTCTGCGAGCACATGCTGCCGGGGTATCACCAGTTGGAATTCGACCTGCGGGTGTACCTGACCTGGCGGGACCTGCAACCCCACAAGGACTGACTGAATGGACGTGAGCAAGACCAAGACCAGCTTCTACCGTCGCTTGTACGTGGCTTACCTGATCGACAGTGGCGTCGCCAGCAACGTCCCGGCCCTCACCGAAGCCACCGGCATGCCCCGGCGTACGGCCCAGGACACCATTGCCGCGCTGGCTGACCTGGATATCGTTTGTGAGTTCGAACAAGAGGACGGCGCGCGCAATCATGCCGGGTGTTATCGGATTCGCGATTGGGGGGCGATCGATCGGAGGTGGATCGAGGGGAATTTACCGCGGATCAAGGCGGTGCTGGAGTATCCCTGATTTTTCGGTGCCTGGGCTGGCCCCATCGCGAGCAAGCTCGCTCCCACATTTGATCGTTGTTCACTGAAGATCCCTGTGGGAGCGAGCTTGCTCGCGATGGCGTCCTCAGGGCCGATGCATACCGATGTGTGGAATCCCATCCTCCATATATTCCACCCCCACCACTTCAAACCCGTACCGCCCGTAGTACCCCTGCAAATGCGCCTGGGCCGACAATGAGATCGACGTACCGGGCCAATGCTTCTCGGCCTGTTTGAGCGCCTGTTCCATCAAGGTGTGGCCTAGCCCCTGGCCGCGTGCCTGTGGCGCGATGACCACGCGCCCGATCACCACGTCACTGTTTTGCGAGTGCGGGTCGAGCAAGCGCAGGTAGGCCACCAGATGGTTGTCCTGCCAGGCCATCAGGTGGTAAGTGTCGCCTTCAAGGTCCAGGCCGTCGACGTCCGGGTAGGCGCAATTCTGCTCGACGACGAACACGTCGGCACGCAATTTGAGGATGGCATACAGCTGTTCCTTGCTCAGGTCACTGTGATGTTTGCAGACCCACTCGATATCCATTTTTTTGAATTTCCTGAAGAACCTGATGCCGATATTAAGCGTGCTGGGCCCGGAAGTCTCTTTCTCGGGCGACTGGAAAATCTGTGACAAATACCAAAATGCCATCATTCCCCTGTCGCGGGGTTGTCTTCTTTGTGTAATCTTCGTGACAGCACTGCGCTGCGGTTCCAATGAGCTAATGTTAGGACCGGATATCTGAGGATGTCCGTTGAGTTTCGGCTAAAAACAAACCGGGCTTTGAACCCGTCAAGGATGTTTGGCATGCCGCGATTGCATCGAGCTCTTGCGTTGATCGGGTTGCTGTTGCTGAGCTACGAGGCTTGCGCGCAAAAGCTGCGTCTGGTCGCTGATGCCTGGCCGCCCTTTACCGATTCCACATTGATCAATGGTGGCTTGGCGACCGATATCGTCAGCACGGCCCTGGCGCGGGCCGGCTATGCCACGGACTTCGAACAAGTGCCCTGGGCCCGGGCGATGCTGGGTATCGGCGAGGGCCGCTATGACGTGCTGGTCAACGCCTGGTACAGCGAGGAGCGCACTCACATTGGCCAGTTCTCGGCCGAATACCTGCTCAATCGCGTGCGTTTCATCAAGCGCAAGGACGAATCGATCCAGTTCGACAGCCTGCAACAGCTGCGGACCTATCCCATCGCCGTGGTTCGCGGTTACGCCTACTCCAAGGACTTCGACGAAGACCCGAAAATGCAGAAAGTCCCTGTGCATAACTTCGCGATGGCTGTGCGCATGCTGGCTGCGGACCGCGTGAAGTTGACCCTGGAAGACGAGTACGTCGCCCGCTATTACCTGGCCCGCGAATCGGCCAAGGTGCGCAGCGCCGTGGAATTCATGCCCAAGGCATTGAGTGAAAACAGCCTGCACATCCTGGTCAGCTTGAAGAACCCGGAGCACGAGCAGATCGTGGCGGGGTTTGACCGGGAGATCGCGGCGATGAAGGCGGATGGGAGTTATGCGCGGTTATTGAAGGCCCACGGAATGTAGGATGCCTGGACCGGCCTCATCGCGAGCAAGCTCGCTCCCACATTGGGCCTGCTGTGATGCAAAGTCTGTGTGCACAGCAAATCCACTGTGGGAGCGAGCTTGCTCGCGATGGCAATAGTGTAAACACCACAACCCTCAAGCCTCGCTGGTGTCCTTGACCAAATGCGCCGCCAATGTGCGCAACGGACCGAGCTGCCGGCAGATCAACCCCAATTGCGTCTGCACCAACCGCTGTCCTTCGTCGATCTCATCGGGCATCTGCTCAAGCTCATTGGCCAGGGCCTCCTCCTCGTCGCTTTGAACCACAATCGGCGTTTTACTCGCCAGGCCCTGGGCGATTTCGTCGATGCTCGTTGCCAGCTTCACCCCCGCACCATCGATCAGTTGCTCGCGCACCTGCGCCGGCAGTTCCGTGCCCCGGTGGGCACCCAGGCCCGACAGGTAGCTGAGCAGGGTGTGGGACAACACCAGGAAGCGGAAGCCCACATCGGCTTCCTTACGGAAATGCCCCGGCTCCATCAGCATGTTCGCCAGCGTGGTGGACAACGCGGCATCGGCGTTGTGGGCGTTGCGTCGAGCCAGGCGATAGGCCAGGTCGTCGCTTTTGCCGGCGGCGTACTGCTGCATGATCTGGCGCAGATAAATGCTGTTGCAGGTCAGCGTATTGGCCAGCACCTTGTTCAGCCGACGACCTTGCCAGTCAGGCAGGAACAGGAAGACCGCAAGCCCGGCAATCAGGCTCCCGAGCAAGGTATCGAGCAGCCGTGGCAACAGCAGCCCGTAGCCGTCGCCCACCTGGTTGAAGCAGAACAGCACCATGATGGTGATGCCCGCCGTCGCCAGGGTGTAGCGGGTGGTGCGGTTGGTGAAGAACACCACCCCGGCGGCAATGGCGAAGCTCGATTGCACCAGCGGGTTGGGAAACAGATCGAACAATGCCCAAGCCACCGTCAGGCCGATGGCGGTGCCGATGATCCGCTGGCCGAGCTTGCGCCGGGTGGCGCCGTAGTTGGGTTGGCACACGAACAGCGTGGTGAGGATGATCCAATAGCCCTGGGACGGGTGGATCAGATGCACCATGGCGTAGCCGACACTCAGGGCCAGGGGCAAACGCAGGGCATGCCGGAACAGCAGCGAGGTGGGCGTGAGCTGCGTACGCAAGCGCAGCCAGACATCCTTGAGGTTACGCGGCGAACGGTCGAGCAGGCTGCTGTCGGTGGCGTCGGCCAGGGCGTCGGGGTTGCTCGCGTCGCTGAGCAGGCGGTCCATGGTGGCAAGGTTCACCGACAGTGCCCGCAAGGAACGCAGCAAGCCGCGCCAGGCTGGGTTGCTCTGGATGCGCAGGTGTTCGAGGGACGCGTGCAGGTCGTTGAGGGCCTCGGCAAAGGTGGCGTCATAGACGAATGGCTGGCGCAGTTGGATCGACTCGGCCAGTGCCTGGCAGGCCTTGCCTTGCTGACGCAGCAGGCGTTGGCAGCGGAACAGTACGTCGCTGTGGAAGAAGGCCTCGGCCAGAGCGTTGTAGGGGTAGTGAGAAGAGCTGGCGCGTTCGTGGATGTCCTGGGCCAGGAAGTACAGCTTCAGGTACCGGCTGACTTTCGAGCCGGGGCGGCCATTGCCCACGCGGTGCAGGATGATTTCCTTGGCGCTGTTGAGCGCAGCGACCACCCGGCCGTTTTGCTGGGCCAGTTCCAGGCGGCGGGCTTCGACGTCCAGTTGGCGGATCGGCTCCAGGAGCGACGATTTGAGTTTCAGGTAGCGCCCCAGTTCGCGAAACAGCCGCGCCAGGCTTTGTTGCACCGGTTGGTTGGAAAACAACGCCTGCCACAACACCGACAGCAAGCCGTACCACGCGGCACCGGCGACCAGCAGCAGGGGTTCATGCCAGAAATCGTTGACGGCGCCGCCGCGCTGGTCCACGCCGATCATGGTGTAGACCGAAAGAATCAGCGTGGCCGAGGCGATGGCGCCATAGCGCTCACCCAGGGCGCCCAGCATGGTCAGGCCAAAGGCCGCCAGGGCCAGGGCGATGATGAACAGGACGGGGTAGGGGAACAGCAGCTCCACCGACAACGCCGCGACGGTGAAGCACACCAGGGTCACGGCCAGCGCGTTGAGGCGGCCCTGCCAACTGTCGTCCGTCTCGGCCAGGGCGCTGGCGATGATGCCCAGGAACAAGGGAATCAGCAGCGCCATTTCATCCAGGTACCAGCACAGCCCCATGCTGCCGGTCAGGGCGATGAAGACCCGCACGCTATAACTGAACTTATCCAACGCCCAAAGGCGACGCAAAGACTGACTAAACGAGTTCGCTGACATGAAGTGCACGGGCCTGACGGGCAATGACGCTAAATTGAGGCAGTAATGACGCCGACGCAATGGCGGCGATCACATCTGACAGCAAAAAGTGTTCCGACGTATACCGCTGAGCCCCTGTGGGAGCGAGCTTGCTCGCGATAGCGAAGGTTCAGTCAACATCAATGTGACAGAACTGCCGCCATCGCGAGCAAGCTCGCTCCCACAGGGTTATTGCCCACATTCGAATCGTGTCGGGTCAGACGTACTGCGCCGCCGCATACCCCGATGCCCACGCCCACTGGAAGTTGAACCCGCCCAGGTGCCCGGTGACGTCGAGCACTTCGCCGATGAAATACAGCCCGGGGCTTTTCAGCGATTCCATGGTCTTGGACGAGACTTCCCGGGTATCGACGCCGCCCAGGGTGACTTCGGCGGTGCGGTAGCCTTCGGTGCCGGCGGGGACGACGTTCCAGCTCGCCAGTTTCTCGGCGATGTCTGCCAGCTCCGCATGGGTGTACTGCTTCATGGGTTTGGACACGAACCAGGTGTCCGCCAGCAGGTTGGCCATTTTCTTGGTGAACAACTCGCCCAGCAACGTCTTGAGTTCGCTGTTGGGGCGTTCGGCCTGCTGCTGTTGCAGCCATTGCGGCACATCGTGGTCGGGCAGCAGGTTGATCTGCACCGTGTCCCCCGGTTCCCAGAACGAGGAAATCTGCAGGATCGCCGGACCGCTCAGGCCGCGGTGGGTGAACAGGATGTTCTCGCGAAAGCTCTGGTCGTTGCAGCTCACCAGGCAATCCACCGAGGTGCCCGACAGTTCGGTGCAGAGGGTCTTGAGCTGGTCGGTGATGGTGAACGGCACCAGGCCGGCGCGAGTCGGCAGCAGTTCATGGCCAAACTGTTTTGCCACCTGATAGCCGAAACCGGTCGCCCCCAGGGTCGGGATCGACAGCCCGCCCGTGGCGATCACCAGGGACTGGCAGGCGATGGCGCCGAGGGTGGTTTGCAGCAGGTAGCCGCTGTCGGTTTTTTCGATCTGCGTGATCGAGGTGTCCAGATGCAGGCTGACGCCGGCCTGGTCGCATTCATCCAACAGCAGGCCGAGGATGTCGCTGGATTTGTTATCGCAGAACAACTGGCCGAGCTTTTTCTCGTGATAGGGCACGCCGTGCTTGGCCACCAGGGCGATGAAATCCCACTGGGTGTAGCGGGCCAGGGCCGACTTGCAGAAGTGCGGGTTCTGCGAAAGGAAATTGCCCGGCTCGGTGTACATGTTGGTGAAATTGCAGCGCCCACCGCCCGACATGAGGATCTTCTTGCCGGCCTTGTTGGCGTGGTCCAGCAACATCACCTGCCGCCCGCGCGCGGCCGCGGTCAGCGCGCACATCAACCCCGCGGCGCCAGCGCCAATGATCACGACTTCGGTAGAGCGCAAAACGGTGTCCTCTCAGCTTTCCCACATAACTGAATGTGGGAGCGAGCTGTGTGGGAGCAAAGCTTGCTCGCGATCCAGGCGCTGCGGTCCTCAAGAGACCGCGGCGTTTTCATCGCGGGCAAGCTTTGCTCCCATACAGCTCGCTCCCACAGTTTGATCTCTGTTCGTCAGGCGATCGGTTACAGGATCCGCACCCGCAACGAGCGGCCCTTGATCTTGCCATCGTTCAGGCGTTGCAGGGCCTGTTTGGCGATGCCGCGTTCCACGGCCACGTAGGCCTGGAAATCGAAGATCGCGATCTTGCCGACCTGGGCGCCGGGGATGCCGGCCTCGCCGGTCAGGGCGCCGAGGATGTCGCCGGGGCGGACCTTGTCCTTGCGACCGGCACCGATGCACAGGGTGCTCATGGCCGGCAACAGCGGGCCGCCGCCTTGGGACTTGAGGTTGTCCAGTTGGTCCCAGCTCAGCGGCGACTTCTGCAGTTGCTCGATGGCCTGGGCGCGGTGGGCTTCGGATGGCGCCACCAAGCTGATGGCGATGCCTTTCTCACCGGCGCGACCGGTGCGGCCGACGCGGTGGATGTGGATTTCCGAGTCCCGGGCCAGTTCGACGTTGATCACCATGTCCAGTGCATCGATGTCCAGGCCGCGGGCCGCCACGTCGGTGGCGACCAGTACCGAGGTGCTGCGGTTGGCGAACATCGCCAGCACCTGGTCGCGGTCGCGTTGTTCCAGGTCGCCGTGCAGGCCGACGGCCGAGATGCCCTTGGCCGTCAGGTGATCGACGGTTTCCTGGACCTGCTGCTTGGTGAAGCAGAACGCCACGCAAGAGGCCGGGCGGAAATGCGCCAGGACCTTGACCACTGCGTCCATGCGCTCCTCGGGGGAGATCTCGTAGAAGCGCTGCTCGATCTGCGCGTCGGAGTGGAACGCCTCGGCTTTCACTTGCTGCGGGTTACGCATGAACTTGGACGACAGTTGCTTGATGCCCACCGGGTAGGTGGCGGAGAACAGCAGCGTCTGGCGGCGTTCCGGGGTCTGCTGGATGATGTCTTCGATGGCGTCGTAGAAACCCATGTCGAGCATGCGGTCGGCTTCGTCGAGGATCAGCGTGTTGAGGCCGTCCAGAACCAGCGAGCCCTTGCGCAGGTGCTGCTGGATGCGTCCAGGGGTGCCGACGATGATGTGGGCGCCGTGTTCCAGGGAGGCGATCTGCGGGCCGAAGGACACGCCGCCGCACAGGGTCAGGACCTTGATGTTGTCTTCGGCGCGGGCCAGGCGACGGATTTCCTTGGCGACCTGGTCGGCCAGCTCACGGGTCGGGCACATCACCAGCGCCTGGCAACCGAAGAAGCGTGGGTTGATCGGGTTCAGCAGGCCGATGCCGAAGGCGGCTGTCTTGCCGCTGCCGGTCTTGGCCTGGGCGATCAGGTCCATGCCCTTGAGGATCACCGGCAAGCTTTGCGCCTGGATCGGCGTCATCTGGGCATAACCGAGTGATTCGAGGTTAGCCAGCATGGCGGCGGACAGCGGCAAAGTATTAAAAGCGGTGGCAATGGTGGTCACGGGACTGGCCTGCAAAACAAAATGTCGCGCAGTGTAGCAGCCTCGTGCCACTTTCTTCGAAAGTTCTGGACGAGCTGTGAGGGCAGGGCCTGCCCGGGGGGGTGGCAATTCCAGAAGCTTTGGGAACTCTGGAGCTCTGGAGCTCTGGAACTGTGAAACTGTGGGAGCAAAGCTTGCTCGCGATGCAGGCGAGGCATTTCCCCCAGGAAAACCGAGTCGCCTGTATCGCGGGCAAGCCTTGCTCCCACAAAATCTCCCAGCCACGAAGCGACTTAGTGTTCGATATGCTCATCCGGCCGCTTGTCCCGTCGCCCATCCTGCTTCGAAAGTTGGGAAAAAATCGTCGCCGCCAGCATCGCCATGATCCCCACCGTCACGAACGTCAGCTGGAACGCCCCCAGTACGGTTTCCACCCCATCGTTGCCTACCTGGGCGGTAAAGCCGCCGAGCAGGGCGCCGGCGCAGGCCACGCCGAGGCTCAGGGACAGCTGCGCCACCACCGACAGCAGGCTGTTGCCGCTGCTGGCGCTGGCGTCGTCCAGGTCGATCAGGGTCACGGTGTTCATCGCGGTGAATTGCAGCGAGTTGATCGCGCCCAGCACCGCCAGTTGCGCCAGCAGCAGCCAGTACGGCGTCTGTTCGCTGACCAGGCCCATGCTTGCCAGCATCAGGCCCAGGGCCAGGGTGTTGCTGGTTAGCACGGCGCGGTAACCAAAGCGCTCGATCAGCGGCCGGGCCACGGACTTGGCGACCATGGCCGCCGCTGCCAGGGGCAGCATGCTCATCCCTGCCTGGGACGGTGAATAGCCCAGGGCGACTTGCAGCAGCAACGGCACCAGGAACGGCAGGGCGCCGCTGCCCAGGCGCGCGAACAGGTTGCCAAGAATGCCCACGGCGAAGGTCCGGGTCTTGAACAGTGACGGCGGGAACAGCGCGTTTTCGACGTGCCCGGCCCGCAGCCAATAGGCCGCCAGGCAGGCCATGCCGCCGAACAGCAGCAGCATCACGCGCAGGTGCGGCAGGTGCAGTTCACCCAGGCCCTCCATGGCGATGGTGATCAGCACCATCGCCGCGCCGAACAGCAGGAACCCCAATCCATCGAACCGCGTGCGCTCGCTGCCCCGCAGGTCGGGGATGAACTTCCACACGGCATAACAGCCGATCACACCCACCGGCAGGTTGATGATGAAGATCCAGTGCCAGGTCAGGTATTCGACCATCCAGCCACCCATGGTCGGCCCGATCAGCGGGCCGAGCAGGCCGGGGATAGTGATGAAGCCCATGATCCGCACCAGTTCCGAGCGCGGATACGCCCGCAGCACCACCAGCCTGCCCACCGGCAGCATCAGCGCTCCGCCCAGGCCCTGGATGACCCGGGCGCCGATCAGCATGCTCAACGAACTGGACAAGGCACACAGCAACGAGCCGAAGCTGAACAGCAGGATCGCCCCGAAGAAAATCTTCTTGGTGCCGAAGCGGTCGGCGATCCAGCCCGAGGCCGGGATCAGCAACGCCACGGTGAGCATGTAGGCAATGATCACGCCCTGCATGCGCAGCGGGTTTTCCGCCAGGTCGCTGGCCATGGCGGGCAGGGCGGTGTTGAGGATGGTCCCGTCCAGGGACTGCATGAAGAAGGCAATCGCCACCACCCACGGAAGCCAGCGGGCGGTGACGGCGTCGAGCGGTGCACGGTTGGGCATGGGACCTCTTGTTTGTGTTCGGGTGTCTGTTGGCTTCATCGCGGGCAAGCCTTGCTCCCACACGTACGGCGCACATCCTGTGGGAGCAAGGCTTGCCCGCGATGCTTTTTTACAGCGTCAAAGTCAACCGCTTGACCAGCGCCCCCGGCAACAGCATCGAGGCCGTGGCCCGCTGGCTGTAGGTGCTGGCCGAGAGCAGCAGTTCCCGCTCTCGGGTCAGGGCTTCGAGTTGCGAGCCGAGCAGGCTGTAGACGCTGTCGTCGAAACGCATGGTGCTGACCGGCGCCACGATCTGGCCGTTCTCGACCCAGAACGTGGCGAAGCGGGTCATGCCGGTCAGGCGGGCGGCCGGTTGGTCCGAGTAGTTCAGGTACCAGAGGTTGCTGATGTACAGCCCGGTGCCAAGTTGCTCGAGGATGTATTTTTGCTCCAGTTGTCCGCCCTGCATGTCCAGCGCCGTGGGGTATTCGTAGCTGCTGGCGCCGTTGGCGGCGAGGCCGTATTCGGCGGCGCTGCGGGAGTTGACCAACTGCGCATTGGCCGTGCCTTTGGCGATCAGCGCCAGGTCATCGCGGGGATAACCTTCGTCGGAAAACGCCGGGCTCAAGGAGCCACTGACCTGCTCGCTCAGCCACACGTTGGGGCTCAGGCTTGCTTCGTTGGCGTAGAACTTCTGCAACGGGCTCTGCTTGCTGGCAATCGCCCGGGCCGAGAACCCACCCCAACTGAGCATGCCCATGATCTCTTCCAGAGCGGCCGGCGCCAGGTAGGCGCGGTATTCGCCGGGCGGCAATGTGCGCAGTGGCCGGCCGAGGAACGCCAGTTGCTCGCGGGCCTGCTCGAAGCGCCGGGCAAATCCTTCGCTGCTCCACGCATGACCGGCGTAGCTGGCTTTTACCGCCTGGCCGTTTTCATGGAACAGGCTGAAATCGAAGTTGAAGCTGTTGGCCTGATGCCAGCCGAATGCTCCCGATGAACTGGCGAAACCCCGGCTGATGGGCCCGGCCGCATAGAACCCCACCAGGTCCAGGCCTTCGGCGGCGCGGGTGATTTGCGCCACGGCCTGCTCGGTGTCAGGCAACGGATGGTCCTGCACGTTATGGCTCTGCCAATGGTCGGGGTTGAGCAACAGATACGGATCGCGAGGCAGCAGCGGCAAGGTTTCGCGCAGCTGTTGCAGGCCCTCGGACAGGCGTTGCAGGTCGGTCTCGGTGTCGCCGGACAAGGTGATCTGCAGGTCGGCGTGACGCCCGTCGTCGATCAATTTGAAACTGACATTGGCCTGCTGCACCTGCCCGGCCTGGCGCACCTTGGCGTGGTTGAAACGCACGAAGGCCGAGGACTCGGCGGCATAACCCAAGGTGAACTGTTCCTGCTCATGCAGCGCATCGCGCAGCCAGTCGACCAACACCTTGAATGCCTCGGCCTGATTATTGACGGTGCTCATATCAGGCATCCCCCCCAAACACATCAACGTTGCTGAACACACAGGCCGGCGACGCATGGCCGACGCGGATGACCTGGTTCGGTTCGCCCTTGCCACAGTTCGGCGTGCCCAGGACCCGGGAGGTACTGGCATCGCCCACGGCGCGCAGGCTCTTCCAGAATTGCGCGGAAATACCCCGGTAGTTGGGGTTCTTCACCACGCCCTTGAGCTCGCCGTTCTCGATCAACTGGCCCCACTCGCAGCCGAACTGGAATTTGTTGCGGGCGTCGTCAATGGACCAGGAGCGGTTGGTGCGCATCAGCACGCCGTGCTCGGTGCCTTGGATCAGCTGTTCCAGGGACTGGTCGCCGGGTTCGATGTTCAGGTTTGCCATACGGTCGATGGGCGGACGATTCCAGCCGCAGGCGCGGCTGTTGGCGACACCGTCGAGGCCGGCGCGGAACTGTGACAGCGCGCCGCCCAATGGACGCAGCAACAGGCCTTCACGAATCAGGAACTGCTTGCTGGCGGCGTTGCCGTCGTCATCATGGCTGTAGCTCGCCAGTTCTTCGGGAATGTCCGGGTCGAAGGTCACGTTCAACAGGCTGGAGCCGTATTGGAGGTGGCCGAAATCGCTGGCCTTGACGAAGCTGGTGCCGGCGTAATTGCGCTCGTCCCCGAGGATGCGGTCCAGTTCCAGCGGGTGACCGATGGATTCGTGGATCTGCAACATCATCTGGTCAGGCATCAGCAGCAGGTCGCGGGGGCCTTGTGGTGTGTTTGGCGCCAACAGCAGTTGCAGTGCCTGGTCAGCGATTTTCCGCCCGGCACCGATCAAGCCGCTGCGGCTGATTACATCGAAGCCGCCTTGCTGGCCGAAATTTTCCCGGCCCAGGGTACGGGTCTGGCTGTCGTTGCCGTCGAAGGCGGTGACTTCCAGGGCCGGGTAGATGAAGCGTTGGGCCTGGCGCAGTTCAGCGCCGGCACTGTTGAGGTAGATCTGTTCGACCTGGGTCAGGCCGATGCTGGCTTGCCAGTTCACCAGGCGCTCGTCCTGGGGCACTGCGGCTGATTCGTCGCCGAGCAATTGGTAGCAATCGCTCAGTGGCGGGAAGGCCTGGTCGAAATTCGGCGAGAAGTAATCGGCGCGGTCGCTGGACACCGCTTGCTCGCGCAGGTCCAGCAGGGCATGGGGCTTGAGCCCGCGAGCATGTTGCTCGGCACGTTCCAGTGCCGCTTGCAGGCCGGCCTGGGACAGGTCGTTGGTAGCGGCATACGCCTCGACCCCGTTGACCCGCACGGTGAGCATCGCCCCTTCATCACGGCCCAGGCTGGGCGGTTCGGCGACATTCTTGCGCACTGACAAGTGCTGGCCGGACTCGCGCACGTAACGCAGGGAAAAGAATTCAGCGCCCGTGCGCAAGGCAGCAAAACGCTGCTTGAGCTGGGGGTGGAAGTCGAACATGGAACCTCCTTGTCTGGAGTGACGATGCTGCGAGGTGCGGCGTGTTGACGCGGCGGCTCTAGATTAGGCCTGGGTGGGGGAGGGATCAAGAAGGAAGGGAATACTGGGGGTGTCAGGTTGGACGCCATCGCGAGCAGGTTCGCTCCCACAGTGGATCTTTGGTGGTCACAAAATCTGTGTCCGCCTCAGAACCCCTGTGGGAGCGAGCCTGCTCGCGATGGCGGCCCTGAGGCTTACAGGGCGGTAGGCCCCACTTCACGCATTGGCTTGCCACGCACCGGCGCATCGCCGGCCACGAAGTACGGCGCGGTGCTGCGTGGCAGGGGCTTGCGGCCGCGGATCTTGTCGGCGATTTTCTCGGCGATCATGATCGTCGGCGCGTTCAGGTTGCCGGTGGTGATGATCGGCATGATCGAGGCATCCACCACTCGCAACCCTTGCATGCCGTGCACACGGCCTTCGCCGTCCACCACCGCCATGTCGTCGGTGCCCATCTTGCACGAGCAGGACGGGTGGAACGCGGTTTCGGCGTGCTCGCGGATGAACTGGTCCAACTGCTCGTCCGTCTGCACCTCGATGCCCGGGCTGATCTCGCGGCCACGGAACGGATCGAGCGCCGGCTGCTGCATGATCTCGCGGGTCAGGCGGATGCCATCGCGAAATTCCTGCCAGTCCTGCTCGGTCGCCATGTAGTTGAACAGGATGCTCGGATACTGGCGCGGGTCCTTGGACTTGGCCTGGATCCGGCCGCGGCTTGGCGAACGCATGGAGCCCATGTGCGCCTGGAAACCGTGTTCCTTCACACCGTTGCTGCCGTTGTAGTTAATCGCCACCGGCAAGAAGTGATACTGGATGTTCGGCCAATCGAATTCCGGACGGGTGCGGATGAAACCGCCGGCCTCGAACTGGTTGCTGGCGCCAATCCCGGTGCCGTTGAACAGCCACTCGGCACCAATGGCCGGCTGGTTGTACCAGAGCAGCGACGGATACAGGGAAACCGGTTGGGTGCAGGCGTATTGCAGGTACAGCTCCAAGTGGTCCTGCAGGTTTTCACCGACGCCTGGCAGATCGTGAACCACCGGGATGTCGAGGCTTTCCAGCAGCTTGGCTGGGCCGACACCGGAACGCTGGAGGATCTGCGGCGAGGCGATGGCACCGGAGCACAGCAGCACTTCTTTGCGCGCCCGGGCTTCGACGCGCTCTTCGGCGGCGCCCACCAGGTAACGCACGCCGACCGCACGTTTGCCTTCGAACAGGATCTTGTCGGTCAGGGCGTGGGTGACGATGGTCAGGGTCGAGCGCTTCTTGGCGATGTCCAGGTAACCGCGCGCGGTGCTGGCGCGACGGCCATTGGGCGTGACGGTACGGTCCATCGGGCCGAAACCTTCCTGTTGATAGCCGTTGAGGTCTTCGGTACGCGGGTAACCGGCCTGCACGCCGGCCTCGACCATGGCGTGGAACAGCGGGTTGTTGCCGGCCTTGGGCGTGGTCACGCTGACCGGGCCGTCGCCGCCGTGGTAATCGTTCGGGCCGATGTCGCGGGTTTCGGCTTTACGGAAATACGGCAGGCAATCGAGGTAGGTCCAGTCTTCCAGGCCCGGCAGCTTGGCCCAGTTGTCATAGTCCAGGGCGTTGCCGCGGATGTAGCACATGCCGTTGATCAGCGAAGAACCGCCCAGGCCCTTGCCGCGACCGCACTCCATGCGGCGGCCATCCATGTGTGGCTCCGGGTCGGTTTCGTAGGCCCAGTTGTAGCGCCGGCCTTGCAGCGGGAACGCCAGGGCGGCGGGCATTTGCGTGCGGAAGTCCAGGCGATAGTCCGGACCGCCGGCTTCGAGCAGCAGGACGGTGACGCCTTCGTCTTCGGTCAGGCGGGTGGCCAGGGTGTTACCGGCCGAACCGGCGCCGATGATGATGTAATCGAATGTTTGGGACATGAAATGCACCCTCTTCTGGAATTGGGTTCAGGGTTGGCGAGTGCTTTGCACTCGATCGCGAGCAAGCTCGCTCCCACAGGAGATCTCATCCCAATGTGGGAGCGAGCTTGCTCGCGATGGCGGCCTGGCCGGCGAAGTAAATGCCAGATCAGAACACCGACGTGTAATCGCCCAACTCGACCTGTACCGATTTGATGCGGGTGAAGTTGTTCAGCGAGCTGATACCGTTCTCACGGCCCACGCCTGATTGCTTGTAGCCACCGACCGGCATTTCCGCCGCCGACTCACCCCAGGCGTTGATCCAGCAGATGCCGGCTTCGAGCTGGTGGATCACACGGTGGGCGCGGTTCAGGTCGCGGGTCACGACGCCGGCGGCCAGGCCGAAGTCGGTGTCGTTGGCGCGGCGGATCACTTCTTCTTCGGTGTCGTAGGTGAGGATGCTCATCACCGGGCCGAAGATTTCTTCACGCACGATGGTCATCTCGTCGGTGCAATCGGTGAACACGGTCGGGGCGACGAACGCGCCCTTGGCCAATTCGCCGTCGGTCAGGCGACTGCCGCCGCACAGCAGGCGCGCGCCTTCGGCTTTGCCTTTCTCGATGTAGCCCAGCACGCTTTCCATGTGGGCGAAGCTCACCAGCGGACCGAAATTGGTGTTTTCGTCCTCAGGATTACCGATGCGGATGCGCGCCACGCGCTCGGCGATCTTGGCTTCGAAGGCCGCCTTGAGGTGGCTCGGCACGAACACGCGGGTGCCGTTGGTGCAGACCTGGCCGGAGCTGTAGAAGTTGGCCATCATCGCGGTGTCGGCGGCGCGATCCAGGTCGGCGTCGTCGAAGATGATCAGCGGCGACTTGCCGCCCAGTTCCATGGTCACGTCCTTGAGCGAAGAACTCGAGGCGCTGGCCATGACTTTTTTGCCGGTGTCGGTGCCGCCGGTAAAGGAGATTTTTTCGATGCGCGGGTGCTCGGTCAGCCAGGTGCCGACTTCACGGCCGCTGCCGGTCAGGACGTTGAACACACCTGCTGGAACGCCGGCCTCGGTGTAGATCTCGGCCAGTTTCAGGGTGGTCAGCGAGGTGACTTCGCTCGGCTTGAAGATCATCGCGTTACCGGCCGCCAGGGCCGGGGCGGATTTCCACAGGGCGATCTGGATCGGGTAGTTCCACGCGCCGATACCGGCCACCACGCCCAGGGGCTCGCGACGGGTGTAGACGAATGAAGTGGTGCGCAGCGGAACCTGTTCGCCTTCGATGGCCGGCACCAGGCCGGCGTAGTATTCCAGCACGTCGGCACCGGTGACGATGTCGACGTAGCGGGTTTCGGAGTAGGCCTTGCCGGTGTCCAGGGTTTCCAGGGCGGCCAGTTCATCGTTGCGCTCGCGCAGGATGTCCACGGCGCGACGCAGGATGCGCGAGCGCTGCATGGCGGTCATGGCGGCCCAGACTTTCTGGCCCTTTTCGGCGCTGACCACGGCGCGCTCGACGTCCTCGAATGTCGCACGCTGCACTTGGGCAAGAACTTCACCGTTGGCAGGGTTGATGGCTTCGAAAGTGGCGTCGCCGCTGGCATCGCTGTACGCGCCATCGATGTAGAGTTTTTGCAGTTCGAAACGGGCCATAAAGTCCTCGCAAGTGCATAAGTGGTTGGCTGACCACCGGGCGTGTCGTTTATAGCTGACTACGCGGTTCGGCGGCGGTTCAGGAGTCGAGCGGTTCTGTGTGCTCTGGCGCCCCTGCTTTGGCCAGTTGGAAATCCATGTATTCGTAAGCGATCTGGTGCGCCTGGGCGGTATCGAACGCGTCTCCCGACAGCGCTCCGCGCAGCCACAAACCGTCAATCAACGCGGCCAGGCCCCTTGCTGCGCTGCGCGCCTGATCAACGGGCAACACGCGGCGGAACTGGCTACACAGGTTGGAATACAGACGGTGATCGTTGATCCGCTGCAACCTGTGCAAAGACGGGTGGTGCATGCTGGTGGCCCAGAAGGCCAGCCAGGTTTTCATTGCCGGGCCATTGACCTGGCTGGCGTCGAAGTTGCCTTCGATGATCACCTTGAGGTGAGCCCGGGGGCTTGTGTCCTCCAGCGCCTGCCGGCGCGCGGTGACGTTCTCGCTCAGGACAGTCATCAGGTACTGGGCCGTGGCCGCGATCAGGCCATTCTTGTCCTGAAAGTAGTGACTGATGATGCCGTTGGAGACACCGGCCAAACGGGCGATCAGCGCAATGCTGGCGTCCCCCATGCCGACTTGATCGACCGCTTGCAACGTGGCTTCGATCAGTTGTTGGCGGCGGATGGGTTGCATACCGACCTTGGGCATCTAGCACATCTCCTTAGGCCATCCGGCGCACGAATGTCGTCTGCCGGAACGAAAGCCAGTCTATTTTGTTTTGATTGAACGTTCAATCAACAAAAAATAAGTTCTATGACAAGTCGTCGCTATTTGCCGGGGCGAGGACTTTTGGGGATGTCTTTATAACACTCGTCGGTTGGCATGTAGGCCAAATGCGCTTGATAGCTGGAATACCGTTCAGAACCACTCAAACAAAAACGCCGCGTTCATCTCGCGGCGTTTTTGTTGGCGTTGGCTTAGCCCAGGTTCTTGCCCAGCAGTGCGTGGTACAGCTCGCTGTCGCCCAGGATCCCGACGACTTGCTGGTTATCGTGAAGCACCAGTTTGTTGCCGGTCTGGTAGCGAATCTGCAGCGCGTCGCGCATGCCGATGTTGGAGTCCACCAAGGTCGGACGCCGGCCCAGCTCTTCGACGGCTTGGCCCGGTACCCAGTTTTGCAAGTCCAGTGCCGCGCCGTTCTGCCGGGCGCCCTTGATGGTGTTGCCTTCGGCCAGGTCGAGCCAGGAGTCGCCGCCCGGATCCAGGCACACCGAGCCGTTGATACGCTTGCAGTTGTCCAGGGTGCGCATCAGGCTGCGACCGCACAGGACGTTGAGCGGGTTGGTATGGGCGACGAAGGTGCGCACATAGTCGTCCGCCGGGTTCAGCACGATTTGTTCCGGCTTGCTGTACTGGATGATCCGGCCGTCTTTCATGATCGCGATTCGGCTGCCCAGCTTCAGGGCTTCGTCAAGGTCGTGGCTGACGAACACGATGGTCTTGCTCAGTTTGCGTTGCAGCTCCAGCAACTCGTCTTGCAGGCCTTGGCGGATCAACGGGTCGAGGGCCGAGAAGGGTTCGTCCATCAGCAGGATGTCGGCGTCCATTGCCAGGGCGCGGGCCAGGCCGACCCGTTGCTGCATGCCGCCGGACAACTCGTCGGGCTTCTTGTTGCGCCATTGGGTCAGGCCCACCAGCTCAAGCTTCTCATCCACCAGCTTCTTGCGTTCTTTTTCCGGACGGCCCTGCATTTCCAGGCCGAAGCTGATGTTCTCGCGCACCGTCAGCCAGGGCATCAGGGCGAATTTCTGGAACACCATGGCGATGCGCTTGGTACGCATCATCTTCAGTTCGGCGGGGGTGCAGGAAGCGATATCGATCTGCCGGCCTTCATGCTCGACGAACAGCTTGCCACGGCTGACGGTGTTCAAGCCGTTGATGCAGCGCAGCAGGCTGGATTTGCCGGAGCCGGACAGACCCATCAAGACACAGATTTCACCTCTCTCGATGTCCAGGGTGGCTTTTTCCACGCCGACGATTTGCCCGGTTTTCTTCAGGATTTCGTTGCGGGTCATGCCCTGGTCGAGCAGCTTGAGCGCTTCGCGTGGATCCCTGGCGAAGATCACGTCGACGTCTTCAAAACGAATTATGCTCATGCGTCACCCCCTACTTTGGCGTCGGGTTGTTTGCAGATTCGGTCGAGCATGATTGCCAGCAGGACGATCGCCAGGCCGGCTTCGAAGCCCAGGGCGATATCGGCGGTGTTCAGTGCGTTGACCACGGGTTTGCCCAGGCCATCGGCACCCACCAGCGCGGCGATCACCACCATCGACAACGACAGCATGATGCACTGGGTGATACCGGCCGCGATGCTCGGCATCGCATGGGGCAGTTCAATGCGCGACAGGAGCTGGCGACGGGAGCAGCCGAAGGCTTTGCCGGCGTCCATCAGTTCGTCCGGTACGTCGCGGATGCCCAGGTAGGTCAGGCGGATGGGCGCGGCAATCGCGAACACCACCGTGGAGATCAGGCCCGGGACCACACCCAGACCGAAAAGGGTCAGGGTAGGAATGAGGTAGACGAAGGTCGGTACGGTCTGCATCAGATCGAGCACCGGACGCATCATTGTGTAGAACATCGGCTTGTGCGCGGCAACAATGCCCAGCGGCACGCCGATCAATACGCAAACCAGGGTCGCGAACAGCACCTGTGCGAGGGTTTCCATGGTCTCCTGCCAGTAACCCAGATTAAGAATCAGCAGGAAGGACGCGATGACGAATACGGTCAGGCCCCATTTGCGCTGGATGAAGTGCGCCAATAGCGCAATGAGGCCGATCAGGGCCAGGGGGTTGAACCAGGTCAGCGCAAACGTCACGCCGTGAATCATCGTTTCCAGGAACAGCGCGATTGCGTCGAAGGTGTTGGCGCCGTTTTGCGTCAACCATTCGACAAAGCCCGCGATGTACTGGCCCAAGGGTATTTTCTGATCAATGAGCATGGTAGTGAACGTCCGCATGCAAGGGATAAACAGCCCGGGCGAGCGAACCCGCCCGGCATAACATAAACAGTTATTGCGCGAGCTTGGCTTTCACGGCTTCCAGGCCTGGTTTACCGTCAATGGTGGTCACGCCAGCCAGCCAGGTATCGAGTACCTGTGGGTTTTTCTTCAGCCAGGCCTTGGCGGCGGCCTCAGGCTTCATTTTGTCGTCGAGCACGTTGCCCATCAGTGTGCTTTCCATGTCGACGGTGAATTCCAGGTTTTTCAACAACTGGCCAACGTTGCTGCATTCCTGGCTGTAGCCCTTGCGGGTGTTGGTTGCCACGGTGGCGGCACCGAAGTCGGGACCGAAGAAGTCGTCGCCGCCGGTCAGGTACTGGATTTTGAAGCGGGTGTTCATCGGGTGTGGCGCCCAGCCGAGGAACACCACATCGGTGCCACGCTTGGCGGCACGGTCGACCTGCGAGAGCATGCCGGCTTCACTCGACTCGACGACTTTGAAACCCGCGTCCTTCAGGCCGAAGGCGTTCTTTTCGATCATGCTCTGGATCAGGCGGTTGCCGTCGTTGCCGGGCTCGATCCCGTAGATCTTGCCGTCCAGTTCTTTCTTGAATTTGGCGATGTCGGCGAAGTCGTGCAGGCCTTTGTCATACAAACCCTGGGGTACGGCGAGGGTGTACTTGGCGCCCTTGAGGTTGGTGCGCACGGTTTCCACGGTGCCGGCTTCGCGGTACGACTTGATGTCGTTTTCCATGGTCGGCATCCAGTTGCCGAGGAACACGTCCATGTTCTTGCCGTCGGCCAGGGACTTGTAGGTCACGGGCACGGAAATCATGGTGGTCTTGGTCTTGTAGCCGAGGGCGTCGAGCACCACGCTGGTGGTGGCGGTGGTCACGGTGATGTCGGTCCAACCGACATCGGAGAAGTTGACGGTGCTGCACTGTTCGGGTTCAGCAGCGTTGGCCAGCATCGGAAGACTCAGCATGGCGGCCAACAACAACGATGTGGAACCTTTCATGGGTGGACTCCTGGTGTTTTATCGGCGGTGTCCGGTCAGGACGCCGCGCTTATGGGATGTTGCGGTTGGTGGCGCGTGGGCACTCTCTGACACGCGGCCTTGCAAACGAGCCGTAACCGATCATGTACCAGTGCAAATCTGACGCCTACAGGGTGGGTCGTATCCAGTACAGGGAGGGTCGCATCCAGTGTTGGTGACGTCGTTTACAGATTTTTTCCGCCCCTGATGGGCCCCTGATACGCAGAAAAACGCCGCAAAACCGGGGGCAGGACGGGGCGGCGCTGCTGGGCATGATTGCGTCGGTGTCAGACGTCGCACGCCATGGCAAAAACCGGATGATGCGGCCATCCCGGCGTTGAGCGTAGCAGCTCCGTCACCGGACGCTCCTGCGCCCGGATGTGCCTGTTCTGGAGGTTCTCGGCAATGGCAATCAGCGTTTTCGACCTGTTCAAAATCGGTATCGGCCCGTCCAGTTCACACACCGTGGGCCCGATGCGAGCCGCCGCATTGTTCGTGCAAGGTTTGCGTGAGCGAGGACTTTTGGAACAAGTAGCGCGGGTGGAAGTTCAGCTCTACGGGTCGCTTTCGGCCACTGGCATCGGCCATGGCAGCGATAACGCGGTGATCATGGGCTTGATGGGCGAGTGGCCGGACGCCATCGACCCGTCGCAGATCGGCCCGCGCATCGAGCGGCTGCGCGAAACCCAGACCCTGCTGCTCGACGGTCGCCTGCCTGTGCCTTTCGTCTGGTCCCGGGACATGCGCCTGATCGACGAAAACCTGCCGTTCCATCCCAATGCGATGACGCTGGTGGCCGAGGGCGCCGACGGCGAGCTGCACCGTGACACCTATTACTCGGTCGGCGGTGGTTTCGTTGTCGATCAGGCCCAGGCCTCCAGCGGTGTAGTGGACTTGGATCGCACCGAGCTGCCTTACGATTTTTCCAGCGCTGAAGAGTTGCTCCAGCTGTGCCGCACCCACGACCTGCGGGTGGCCCAGTTGATGATGGCCAACGAAAAGGTCTGGCGTTCCGAAGAAGAGATCCGCAGTGGCCTGATGAAGCTGTGGCGGGCCATGCAGGATTGTGTCGAACAGGGCCTCAAGCATGAAGGCATCCTGCCGGGCGGTTTGAATGTGCGTCGGCGTGCGGCCAAGTTGCATCGCAGCCTGCAAGAGCTGAACAAACCCAATGTCATCGGCTCGACCCTCAGCGCCATGGAGTGGGTCAACCTGTTCGCCTTGGCGGTCAACGAGGAGAACGCCGCCGGTGGGCGCATGGTCACGGCGCCGACCAATGGCGCGGCGGGGATCATTCCGGCAGTGCTGCATTACTTCATGAAGTTCAGCGAAGCGGTCACCGACGCCAACGTCGTAGATTATTTCCTCGGTGCGGCGGCCGTCGGGATCCTGTGCAAGAAGAACGCATCGATTTCCGGCGCCGAAGTCGGTTGCCAGGGCGAGGTGGGATCGGCTTGCGCCATGGCGGCGGCCGGTCTGGCAGAGATCCTCGGGGCCACGCCGGAACAACTGTGCAACGCGGCGGAAATCGGCCTGGAGCACAACCTCGGCCTGACCTGCGATCCGGTGGGCGGCCTGGTGCAGGTGCCGTGCATCGAGCGTAATGCGATCGCCGCGGTCAAGGCCATCAACGCCGCCCAAATGGCCTTGCGCGGGGATGGCCAACATTTCATCTCCCTGGACCGGGTGATCCGTACCATGCGTGATACCGGTGCCGACATGCATGACAAATATAAGGAAACCTCACGCGGCGGCTTGGCGGTCAGTGCGGTGGAGTGCTGAAACCTTGTTTGCACAACGCTCTGTGGCAAGAGGGTTTTCTGTGGGAGCAAGGCTTGCCCGCGATGGCGGCAGTAGATTCAACATGGATGTCGACTGGCATACCGCCATCGCGAGCAAGCTTTGCTCCCACAGATGATTCCCTTTATCCACAAGAGCGAAAACCGCTCACAAAATGAACACCGATCTGCAAACGCGCCACCTTTTAGCGCGTCGCAAACAGACAAGACCCCTGTTGTCGAGCCAGCCGCTGAATCGCCCTCGACCGTCCGTCATCCGCACCTGTGGTGATACTCGTTGCGCAAGCGGCGCAGCCCAGTTCCCACAAGTGCTACCGAACTGCTCACGGCCCGCTGTGACAGGTGCCTGCCGCCCTTGATGGCGCTTATAACCCGTACTCGACACACGCCTTATATAGACAGGCCGCGATGTCGTTTTCAGGATTTATTGAACGCGCATTCAATTTTAGGCATGGCAATTGCTCTATCCCGATAAAGCCCCGTCTCGGCACGAGAACGATGGCAATAACAAGAGCCTCCGCCTGAGGCCATCACCCGCTTTGTGTGAGGAGATACCGCGATGACGACGTCCAACTCCGGGGCCCAACCCCAGAACCGTGCGCCTCAATCCATCGGCTTTTTGCTGCTGGACAATTTCACGCTGATTTCCCTGGCGTCCGCGGTAGAACCGCTACGCATGGCCAACCAACTCTCCGGTCGCGAGCTGTATCGCTGGACCACCCTTACGGTCGATGGCGGCCAGGTCTGGGCCAGCGACGGTTTGCAAATCACTCCTGACGCCTCCATGCACAAGGCGCCGGCCCTGGACACTGTCATCGTCTGTGGCGGCATCGGCATCCAGCGCACCGTGACCCGCGAACACGTGTCTTGGCTGCAAGGCCAGGCTCGCCAATCCCGTCGCCTCGGCGCGGTCTGCACCGGCAGTTGGGCCCTGGCCTGCGCCGGCCTGCTGGACGGTTTCGATTGCAGCGTGCACTGGGAATGCCTGGCGGCAATGCAGGAAGCTTTCCCACGGGTATCGATGAGTACCCGCTTGTTCACCCTCGACCGCAACCGCTTCACCAGCTCCGGCGGCACCGCGCCGCTGGACATGATGCTGCACCTGATCAGCCGCGATCATGGCCGTGAACTGTCGGCAGCGATCTCGGAAATGTTTGTCTACGAGCGTATTCGCAACGAACAGGATCACCAGCGTGTGCCGCTCAAGCACATGCTCGGCACCAACCAGCCGAAGTTGCAGGAAATCGTCGCGCTGATGGAGGCCAACCTCGAAGAGCCGATCGACCTGGACGAACTGGCGGTGTACGTCGCCGTGTCCCGGCGTCAGCTGGAGCGGTTGTTCCAGAAATACCTGCACTGCTCGCCATCGCGCTATTACCTCAAGCTGCGGCTGATTCGTGCACGGCAACTGCTCAAGCAGACACCGATGTCGATCATCGAAGTGGCCTCGGTGTGCGGCTTCGTCTCCACCCCGCACTTCTCCAAGTGCTACCGCGAATACTTCGGCATTCCACCACGGGACGAGCGCGTCGGTTCCAACACCACGCAACAGGTGGCGATGATGCCGCTGCCGCAGGCGCTGGTGCTGTCGCCATTGTCCGGCCCGCTGTCGGCGCTGAGCCAGGCGCGTAATGAGTCGACGTTTGCCAGTGTGAGGCTCTAAGACCGCAGCGCCTTCATCGCGAGCAAGCTCGCTCCCACAGTTGGGTCGGGGCATGGCTGGGGAGACAGGCCGGTTGTAAGGCCGTCTCGCGAGCAAGCTTTGCTCCCACAGGTCCTGCTCAAATAGATCTGAGGGGGTGTACGACCGGAAGAGCCAGGTCGGCTACTAGGCCGCCTCGGAAAGGACGTTGATCTCGGCGCCCCGTTAACCACGCTGGCCGAACGCAGGCATTGCGCAGTGGGCAACCCGGCATGGATGCCGGGTTAGCCGCGCTGGGCCATGGATGGCCCTTCGCGGCGGGCCCACGGAGCAATGCCTTCGTTCGGGCATGCCGAGCCTAAGCGAGGCACCGAGTGGTGGGGCAGAAGCGCTTTGGTTACTTTCGCGCTTTTCGAAAGTGACCCGCTGTAAAAGCGGAACCATAAGTGGCCGTTACCGCAGCAACGGATATGTACTCAGTCAGGCCGCCATCGCGAGCAAGCTCGCTCCCACAGGTTTTGTGAACGACACAGATCCTGTGGGAGCAATTGGGTTCTGTCAGGCGCTATGGTTTTGCTGGTAATCCGTCAGAGCCGGCAACAGCTGTTTATCGATCGCCTGGCGCACCGCCGGCAGGATGGTGGCGCTGCTGGTGTACATCTCCTTGACCATCCGCCGCAATTCATTGGCACGGACGGTGTCCAGCCCCCGCACGGCACACTCGCACGCCTGCTCGGCGGTGGAGCCACTGGGTATTTGCAGGCCCAGGGCCTTGAGATGGCCCAGCAGGTCTTCCTGGTCGATCAAATCGGCGTACATCATGACGCTTTTCCTTGTTCAGGGATTGGGGTCGTGTCTCGATTCTGGTAGCCACCCGAAGCGGCGGCAAGGGCAAATGGTCGCAATGTCATGAATGACTATGGAGGCGTCGTTTTCGGCTAACTTGCACGGACCTGGACTGGGCACACTGGCCTCAAGCTGAATCACGATGGTTTGGTCACCCTCGCGCAACAGCTCCTCCAGTAACGCTCCTGCCCCGATCCTGTCACGGCTTGATCGGGGATTTTTTTGCCTGTGAAAATCAGGGAGAAATTGGGTTGATTGATCGGACGCCTTCGCGGTCTAGCGCTGCAGAACCAGAATCCGCGACAGCAACTCATCCCGATCCACATAGCACCCCTGGAAATGCCGGGCCCCGGAAGCCGGGTCGAAGGCATTGCGGGCGTGGAGCGTGCGGCGGTTGTCGAAGCACCAGAGCTGGCCGGGCTCGAGACGCTGTATCAGGCGAAATTGTGGCTCGCGGGTCAGGGCGATGAAGCGGCGGTAGGCGCGGTAAAGCCTGGGCATCTGATCGGCCGAGGTGTCGAACGGCCCGCGCAGGAAGTTTGCCATGCGGATTTCCGAAACCTGCCCCAAGGCGTCCAGCGCGATGATCGGCGCCAGGCAGCGGTAGTCGCTGCGACGGTCCTTGTTGCGAAACTCCACCGGGATCCGGCACAGCGCGTCGAAGGCCTCGGGGTCTTCCTGGCGCAGGGTCTCGGCAAGGGCAAAACCGTCGACAAAAATGCTCTCGCCACCGTCGGCGTCATTCACCAGGCAATGCAGGAATTGCAGCCCCGGCTGCAATTCGCGGGTCGGCAGGTCGCTGTGCAGCGGCAGGTTGAAAGCGGTGTAGGCGTTGCTGTCGGCATCGGCCTTGGACTGCACGTTGAACAGCACGCCGAAGTTACTCTCGCGGATGAAGGAAATGCGTTGGGCAACCCGTTTCAGCGAACCGGGTTCGGTGGGCACGCCGCGCACCTGGGTCAGGCCGATGTCGCGCACCGCCAGCAACCATTGCAACAACGCATCGTCATCGTCCATCAGCGCCGGGTAATCGAACACTGGCAATTGCAGGTCGTGCCGCCACAGTTGGCGCCGGGGCTTGTTCGCCAGGCGCTCGGCGCGGGATTGGTCATCGTAGGCGTGGGCGCGCAGCCAGCCGGGGTCGAAACGGCTCTGGTGACCGTCCTGCCAGTCCACGCACAAGCAACCTTCGTCGTCGAGACGGGTCGCGCTGGGGGGCATGTCTTCAGGAACGTCGACGATCTCCAGCACCTGTTCGCGGGTGACGCTGTAGACGCATTGGGCGCACGGGCAGTTGTCCCGCAGCCACGGGTGATGAAAGGGGCTGGTCCGGCCGTCGGCCCACGTCACTTGCACCCGGTCGGCCAACAGAGTTGCTGCGGTCAAGGGGAAGATCAGGGGATAACGGCGGAAGTCGGCAAAAGCGGCGGCGGTGTTCATGGCGATTTCCTGTTCGCGGCTTATCGGGGGAGAGGCAGGGCGATGATCCGGCCGATGTACAGCGGCGGCGGCAGGTCGGATTGTTCGTCGAGCAGGGCGCTGAGCCGGCCCAGGGTCTGTTCGGTGAAAGGCGCCGAGCGCGGGCCGGCCAGGTCGACGTGCAGCAGCATCTGTTCATTGCCAGCCAGCTCTTTATCTCCGCCGACCAGATGCAGGCTGTGGTAGAGGTGCAGGCGTTTGGCGTCGTGGCCGATGATGTGCGTGTGCACCTCGACCTGGGCGTCGAGCTTCACTTCGTGCAGGTAGTTGAGGTGCAGTTCGAGGGTGAACAACGAGTGGCCGCTGGCTTCGCGGTTCTGGCTGTCCAGGCCGAGCCGGTCCATCAGCGCGTCGGTGGCGTAGCTGAAGATCAGCAGGTAGAAGGCATCGCGCAGATGGCCGTTGTAATCGACCCAGTCGGGGAGGATGCGGGTTTGGTAGGTGGTGAGGGTGGGCATGATGACGATCCAACAGAAGATTGGGATTCATGTGGGAGCGGGCTTGCTCGCGAAGGCGGTGTATCTGCCGCACGATATTGAGCGGATGTACCAGCCTCTTCGCGAGCAAGCCCGCTCCCACCGGGGGTTATTCAGCGAAAGACATTCCGTGCTTGGCCTTGGTGGCCTTCACTGCCTCCAGCACCGCCAGCAGGCAATCATCACGATAGCGTTCCAGGGCCGAGATGCTGTGGCTGCCCAATTGCTCGCTTGTGCCGTCCACCACATCGTCGATCAGCTTTTCGGTCAGCTCTGGCGCCGGCAGATAGGTCCACGGCAGTTGCAGCGCCGGGCCGAACTGGGCCATGAAGTGCCGCATCCCGGCATCGCCGCCGGCCAGGGTGTAGGTCAGGAACGTGCCCATGAACGACCAGCGCAAGCCGGCGCCAAAGCGGATCGCATCGTCGATTTCCCCGGTGGTCGCCACGCCGTCGTTGACCAGGTGCAGGGCTTCGCGCCAGAGCGCTTCGAGCAGGCGGTCGGCGATGAACCCGGGCACTTCCTTGCGCACGTGCAGCGGCCGCATGCCGAGGGATTCGTACACCTGCATCGCCGCCTGCACCGCCTCCGGTGCAGTGTTTTTACCGCCGACCACTTCCACCAGCGGCAATAGGTAAACCGGATTGAACGGGTGACCGACCACGCAGCGTTCCGGATGGGTGGCGCCTTCGTAGAATTCGCTCGGCAGCAGCCCCGAGGTGCTGGAACCGATCAATGCGTTCGGCTTGGCGGCGGCGCTGATCTGGCCGTGCAATTCGAGTTTCAACGCCAGGCGCTCGGGAGCGCTTTCCTGAATGAAATCGGCGTCGCGCACACACTCTTCGATGGTGGCGACAAAGCGTAGCCGATCCTGCGAGGCGCCAGGGGCCAGGCCCTGTTTCTCCAGGGCGCCCCAGGCATTGGCAACGCGCTTGCGCAACGCTGCTTCGGCGCCCGGCGCCGGGTCCCAGGCGACGACGTCCAGGCCATGGGCCAGGGCCCGGCTGACCCAGCCACTGCCGATCACACCGCTGCCCAGGGCGGCGAAGGTCTTGATGTCGGTGATAAAGCTCATGGTGATTTCCTGAAAAAATAGTTCGGTGATCTCCTGTGGGAGCAAGGCTTGCCCGCGATGGCGGCAGTAGATTCAACGGGGATGTCGACTGACATACCGTTATCGCGGGCAAGCCTTGCTCCCACAGGTTGTGCCCCATAGGGGGATATGGGTGTTGGCTCAGCCGCGCTGGGTGAGGCCCATTTTCTTGCGACCTTCAGCCGGGGTGAGCACGCGGGCACCGAGGCGACTGAGGATTTCGCCGGCCCGCTCCACCAGTTGGCCGTTGGTGGCGAGTACGCCTTTGTCCAGCCAGAGGTTGTCCTCCAGACCGACCCGCACGTTGCCCCCCAGCAGCACCGCCTGGGCGGCCATTGGCATTTGCATGCGGCCGATGCCGAAGCCGGCCCACACCGCGTCCGCCGGCAGGTTGTCGACCATGGCTTTCATGGTGGTGGTGTCGGCCGGTGCGCCCCATGGGATGCCCAGGCAGAGCTGGAACAGCGGGTTGTCCAGCAGGCCTTCCTTGATCAGTTGCTTGGCGAACCACAGGTGGCCGGTGTCGAAGATCTCCAGCTCGGCCTTGACCCCCAGTTCGGTGATGCGCTTGGCGCCGGCCCGCAGTTGCGCTGGGGTGGAGACGTAAATGGTGTCGCCGTCGCCGAAGTTCAGGGTGCCGCAATCCAGGGTGCAGATTTCCGGCAACAGCTCTTCGACGTGGGCCAGGCGGGTCAGCGGCCCCACCAGGTCGGTGTTGGGGCCGAATTCCATCGGCCGTTCACCGGCACCGATCTCCAGATCACCGCCCATGCCGGCGGTGAGGTTGACGATGATGTCCACGTCCGCCTCACGGATGCGCTCCATCACTTCGCGGTACAACGCCACGTCGCGGCTGAACTTGCCGGTCTGCGGGTCGCGGACGTGGCAATGGACCACCGTGGCCCCGGCCTTCGCCGCCTCGATGGCGGCGGCGGCGATCTGTTTCGGGGTGACCGGTACGTGAGGGCTCTTGGCGGTCGTGTCGCCAGCACCGGTGAGTGCGCAGGTGATGATGACGTCGTGGTTCATGGTGCGGCTTCCTTCAGGCGTGGTGAGTCACCGCGCAGCCGTTTGGCGCTGCGCAGATGGATAACGGTTATTCAGTTGCTGGTGAGTTTCAGGTTGTCGGCGGCCGGCTTGCCGTCGAAGGTGGTGACGCCTTCGAGCCAGCGCTGCTTGTCTTGCGGATGATCCTTGAGCCATTGCCGGGCTGATTCGAGCGGGTCCTTGTGATCGAGCAACGGCTGCATCATCCGGCTCTCGTCTTCGGCGCTGAAGGTCAGGTTGCTCAGCAAGCGACCGACGTTCGGGCATTGCTCGGCGTAGTTCGGCGCAGTGACCGTCCAGACGGTGGCCATGCCTTCGTTCGGGCCGAGGGCGTCGTCGCTGCCGGTGAGGTAGGTCATTTGCACGTTGACGTTCATCGGGTGCGGCGCCCAGCCGAAGAACACCACGGCTTCCTTGCGCCGCACGGCGCGGTCCACTGCGGCGAGCATGCCGGCTTCGCTGGACTCCACCAGTTGGAATTTGCCCAGGCCGAACTGGTTCTTGGCGATCATCGCCTTGATCTGGGTGTTGGCGCCGGAGCCAGGCTCAATGCCGTAGATCTTGCCGCCCAACTCTTTTTCGAATTTGGCGATGTCGGCGAAGGTCTTCAGGCCCTTGTCGGCCAGGTAGGTCGGCACGGCCAGGGTGGCGCGGGCGTCCTTGAGGCTCGGCTGTTCCAGCACCTTGACCTGCTTGGCTTCAACGAACGGGGTGATGGTCTGGGTCATCAACGGGTTCCAGTAGCCCAGGAAAAGGTCCAGGCGCTGGTCGCGGATGCCGGCGAAGATGATTTGCTGGGAGGCGCTGGTTTGCTTGGTCTTGTAGCCGAGGCCGTCGAGCATCACTTGGGTCAGGGCGCTGGTGGCGATGACGTCGGTCCAGTTGACCACGCCCAGGCGCACGTTCTGGCATGCGGCGGGCTCGGCTGCCATGGCGGCCGGGCTTAGGAGCTGGGTGGCGCTGAGTGCAAGAACGCAGTAGCTGATCAGTTGTTTCATTGTCAGGTTCCTCGGCAGCTTATTGTTATGGGGCCCGGAGTCTGTGCGCCGGTGATGCCAAGTTACGCAGCCCCGGGCGGGGCAAAACGCACAGCGGCGACGTGCTCTTGCACTGCAGCGACCTGTCCCCTTGAACGGCCCTTGCAACTGGCGTATCAAGGTCCGCACGCTACCCGCCAACCGAGTGCGCTCCATGTCCCAGGATTTCTACTTCTTGTTGATGCCGGGTTTTTCGGCCATCGGTTTCATTTCGGCCATCGAGCCCTTGCGGGTCGCCAATCGGTTTCGTGGCGAGCTGTGCCGCTGGCATGTGCTGAGTGTCGATGGCGGGCCGGTGCTGGCGAGCAATGGCATGTCGGTCAACGCCGATGCCGCACTGGAACCGCTGAAGAAGGGCGCGACCCTCTGGGTGGTGGCCGGGTTCGAACCGCTGAAATTCGCCACCCCGGCACTGGAACGCTGGCTGCATCGGCTGGACAACGAAGGCGTGACCCTGGGCGGCATCGACACCGGCAGTGTGGTGCTGGCCGAAGCGGGGCTGTTGGAAGGGCACCGCGTGACTTTGCATTGGGAAGCGATCGAGGCGTTCAAGGAGTCCTATCCGCAACTCAGCGTGACCCAGGAACTGTTCGAAATCGACCGTCGCCGCATCACCTGTGCGGGCGGCACGGCTTCCATCGACCTGATGCTGGACCTGATCGGCCAGGCCCACGGTTCGGAACTGGCGATCCAGGTCAGCGAGCAGTTCGTGCTCGGCCGCATCCGCCCGCGCAAAGACCACCAGCGCATGGAAATCGCCAACCGCTACGGCATTCGCAACAAGAAGCTGGTGCACGTCATCGGCGAGATGGAAACCCACAGCGAACCGCCCCTGAGCACCTTGGCGCTGGCCGAGTCGATCAACGTCACCCGCCGCCAACTCGAACGGCTGTTCCGCCTGCACCTGAACGACACCCCGAGCAACTTCTACCTGCGCCTGCGCCTGGAAAAGGCCCGGCAGTTGCTGCGTCAGACCGACATGAGTGTGCTGGAAGTGAGCATCGCCTGCGGCTTTGAGTCACCGTCGTACTTTACCCGCAGCTATCGGGCACGGTTCGAGCGCTGCCCGCGGGAGGATCGGCGACGGCAGGGGGATGGGCGGGAGTTGGTTTGACAGGCTTTTATACTCAATTATACTCGTGACTATAAATTATACCTGTCGCCATAATTGAGTATAAAACCATGTCCAAGCACCCCGGTTTTGTCTTCCGGCGCCCCGATCTGGCCCGCAATATTGTCGATGGGCTGGCCGGCGCCGGGATCCAGGATTACACCTCAGGCCTGTTCCTGGCCGCGCCAAGGCGTACCGGAAAAAGTACGTTCCTGCGCGAAGACTTGATTCCCGAATGCGAGACGCGAGGTTGGCTCGCGGTCTACGTCGACCTTTGGGCCAACAAGGAGAAGGACCCTGCCGACCTGATCGCCTCGGCCATCGCCGGGGCACTGGTGCCTTATGAAAAGGGCATCCGCAAGCTTGCAAAATCCATGGGCATCGACAAACTCAGCTTCTTGCGCACGTTGTCCTGGGATTTCAGCCAGCCGCAACTGCCCGAAGGGGCGACGCTGACCCAGGCGCTGGAGCTGTTGCACCGTGCCGCGGGTAAAACCGTGGTGCTGGTGATCGACGAAGCCCAGCATGCCTTGACCACCGAGGCCGGGGTCAACGCGATGTTCGGCCTCAAGGCTGCCCGCGACCAGCTCAACCAGGGACGTGAGGGGGATACCAGCGGCCTGCGGCTGGTGTTCACCGGCTCCAATCGCGACAAGCTCGCCCACTTGGTATTGAGCCGCAACCAACCGTTCTACGGGTCCAGCATCACGCCGTTTCCTTTGTTGGGCAAAGCTTTCACCCAGGCCTACACCGCCCACTTGAACGCACACCTGGCCCAGACCAACCAGTTCAACGCCGATGACCTCGACCAGGCTTTTGAGTTGGTTGGGCGCCGTCCCGAAATGTTGCGCAGCGTCATCGGCGAAATTGCCCTGGAGCTGGGTGAGGCGAGCCAGTTGGGTGACTTGCTGCGCAACAGCGCTGAAATGCTGCGCGCCGGCGTCTGGACCGAGTTCGAGAGCGCCTGGAACGCCCTGACGGTGCCCCAACGCGCCGTGCTACAGGTCATGGCCGAGCGCTCGCAGAACAACGAACCCTTCGCGCCTTTCACCGATTCAACGCTGGAGGTGGTGGGCAAGGCGCTGAGGACCATGGGAAGCGAAGTCGTGCCCGGTACCCAGACCATCCAATCCTGTATTGATGCGCTGCGTGAAAAGGAATTGGTGTGGAAGTCCAACCGCGGGGGTTATGCGCTGGAGGACAAGGCGTTTGCCGATTGGTTGAAGGGGTATCGCCAGCAACATTGAATTTTGAATATATCCCGTGGCGAGGGAGCTTGCTCCCGCTGGGTGGCGTAGCCGCCCCAAACCAGACACCGCGGTGCAACAGGTGAACCCTGCAAACCGGTTTACGACTGCTGCGCAGCCGAGCGGGAGCAAGCTCCCTCGCCACAGGTACTGTGTCTGGCTGGAAAAAGCCTATTTCTTCACTAATGCCGAACACGCTGCCTTGTAAGCCTCATGCTGATACTTGTTCAGCGTCGCCGGCAGGGCGAAGTCATGTTTCTTGCTCTGCGCATTGATGGTCTGCGGCGACAGCAGTGTCACCTCGCAACCGTCCAGCAACTGGAAAACCCCTTCGATCTTGAACGTGGTCGGGCCACCGGCGAACTCGCCTTTCTTGCTGCGCTTCTTGATGGCGATGCGTTCGATGCCATTCTCAACCACAAACGCCCGTACCTGAGCAGCAAACGCTTTGACGTTGGCAGCTTCGTCATCGTCGTCCAGGGCGATTTTCTTGGTGTTCAGCGGGACGTGGCTCAGCGCCTGTTGATCCAGCGAGGCAACGGCGATGATCGCTTCGCTGCCTTTGATTTCGATGCCGCACGTTTTCATGTGAATCCCTTTACCAATGATGCAAGCAGCTTACCGCGCTAAACGGCTTCTGAAGCATCACTCCTGCCCAATCGACTCCAAAAACTCCGACCGATCATCGCTCACCTGGGCCATGCAGTCGTTTTCGGCGATTTTGTAGGCTTCGCCGCCGGGTTTGGCCGGGAAGGCGGCGATGGCGCAATCGGCCTCGCGCTGTTTTTGCCAGAGTTGCTGGGCGGCCTTGATCTTGGCGGTGATGTCGTTGAGCTGGGCCTTGTCGCTGGCGTAGCGGGTTTGCAGGCGCTCGTTGAGGCTTTGCAGGTTTTCGCCCAGCAATTGTTCGGCGGCGATTTTGCCGTAGGCCGAGCAGGCCAGGGTCTGGACGTCGTTTTCAACTTCGTCACAGGGGTTGGGCCCGGTGTCTTCGGTTGCGTGTGCCAGGGTGCTGATCAGTGCCAAAGCCAGGAAGAGTGATTTCATCGCGTTGCCGCTCAAGTCCAGTGAAAACCAGTGATGCGGCGGATTCTGGCGCAAGCGTCGGGTAAAGAACAGACGGGTAGGGTGGGCCTGGTGTACCCCTTTGTCGTGGATTGACGCTTTCGGCAATTCCCCTGTCGTTTTTGCACCGGGTCGTCGCGGCCCTCAGGCATATGCTGGCCCCAAAGCGCCGGCACACGATTCGGCGCATGAATCGCTGATAAAAGGGGACTGCCTGATGAGCCCAGCCGAATTGCACGCCGACAGCATCGTTATCGACGGGCTGATCATTGCCAAGTGGAACCGCGACCTGTTCGAAGACATGCGCAAGGGCGGCCTGACCGCTGCCAACTGCACCGTGTCGGTGTGGGAAGGTTTCCAGGCCACCATCAACAACATCGCCGCCAGCCAGAAACTGATCCGCGAGAACAGCGACCTGGTGATCCCGGTGAAAACCACCGCCGACATCCGTCGCGCCAAGGAGCAGGGCAAGACCGGCATCATCTTCGGTTTCCAGAACGCCCATGCCTTTGAAGACCAACTCGGCTACGTCGAGATCTTCAAGCAGTTGGGCGTGGGTGTGGTGCAGATGTGCTACAACACCCAGAACCTGGTCGGCACCGGTTGCTACGAACGCGACGGCGGCCTGTCGGGCTTCGGTCGCGAAATCGTCGCCGAGATGAACCGGGTCGGCATCATGTGCGACCTGTCCCACGTCGGTTCAAAGACCTCCGAAGAGGTCATCCTCGAATCGAAGAAGCCAGTGTGCTACTCCCACTGCCTGCCGTCCGGCCTGAAAGAACACCCGCGCAACAAGTCCGATGAAGAGCTGAAGTTCATCGCCGATCACGGCGGTTTCGTCGGCGTGACCATGTTCGCGCCGTTCCTGGCCAAGGGCATCGATTCGACCATCGACGACTACGCCGAGGCCATCGAGTACACCATGAACATCGTCGGTGAAGACGCCATCGGCATCGGCACCGACTTCACCCAGGGCCACGGCCAGGACTTCTTCGAAATGCTGACCCACGACAAGGGCTACGCCCGTCGTCTGACCAGCTTCGGCAAGATCATCAACCCCCTGGGCATCCGCACCGTGGGCGAGTTCCCGAACCTCACCGAGACGCTGCTCAAGCGCGGCCATCCTGAGCGGGTAGTGCGCAAGATCATGGGTGAAAACTGGGTCAATGTCTTGAAAGACGTCTGGGGCGAATAACCGCCGCCGCACCGCCAATCCTCTACCTGCGGCCCTCTGCGCCGCAGGCAATACCACGAATTTCCGGAGTCAAGTTTTCATGGCCAAGATCGCCCCGCAACTGCCTATCGAAGTCGACAGCGAAACCGGTGTCTGGACCTCCGACGCCCTGCCGATGCTGTACGTGCCACGGCACTTTTTCGTCAACAACCACATGGGCATCGAAGAAGTGCTGGGCGCCGACGCCTACGCCGAGATTCTCTACAAGGCCGGCTACAAATCCGCCTGGCACTGGTGTGAAAAAGAAGCCGAATGCCATGGCCTGGAAGGCGTTGCGGTGTTCGAGCACTACATGAAGCGTTTGTCGCAGCGTGGTTGGGGTCTGTTCAAGATCCAGGACATCGACCTGGACAAAGGCACCGCCAGCGTCAAGCTCGAACACTCGGCGTTCGTCTATGTGTACGGCAAGGTCGGGCGCAAGGTCGACTACATGTTCACCGGCTGGTTCGCCGGTGCCATGGATCAGATCCTCGCCGCTCGCGGCAGCAAGATCCGCACTGTGGCCGAGCAGGTCTACGGCGGTTCCGAAGAAGGCCACGACGACGGCCTGTTCATCGTCAAGCCGTTGTAAGTCGAGGATCGCACCATGGCTTTTGAAGCAATGTTCCAGCCGATCCAGATCGGCAAGCTGACCATCCGTAACCGCGTGCTCAGCACCGCGCACGCCGAGGTCTACGCCACTGACGGCGGCATGACCACCGACCGGTACGTGAAGTATTACGAGGAGAAGGCCAAGGGCGGCATCGGCCTGGCGATCTGCGGTGGCTCGTCCGTGGTCGCCATCGACAGCCCGCAGGAGTGGTGGAGTTCGGTGAACCTGTCCACCGACCGCATCATTCCGCACTTCCAGAACCTGGCCGACGCCATGCACAAGCATGGTGCCAAGATCATGATCCAGATTACCCACATGGGCCGTCGCTCGCGTTGGGACGGTTTCAACTGGCCGACCCTGATGTCGCCGTCCGGTGTGCGTGAGCCGGTGCACCGCGCCACCTGCAAGACCATCGAGCCGGAAGAAATCTGGCGGGTGATCGGCAACTACGCCAGCGCCGCCAAGCGCGCCAAGGCCGGTGGCCTGGACGGCGTCGAGCTGTCCGCCGTGCACCAGCACATGATCGACCAGTTCTGGAGCCCGCGGGTCAACAAGCGTACCGACGAATGGGGCGGCACCTTCGAAGGCCGCATGAAGTTCGGCCTGGAAGTGCTGAAGGCCGTGCGCGCCGAAGTGGGTGACGATTTCTGTGTAGGCATGCGCCTGTGCGGTGACGAGTTCCACCCGGACGGCTTGTCCCACGAGGACATGAAGCAGATCGCCAAGTATTACGACGACACCGGCATGCTCGATTTCATCGGCGTGGTGGGCTCGGGTTGCGACACCCACAACACCCTGGCCAACGTCATCCCGAACATGAGTTATCCACCGGAGCCGTTCCTGCACCTGGCCGCCGGTATCAAGGAAGTGGTCAAGGTTCCGGTGTTGCACGCGCAGAACATCAAGGACCCGAACCAGGCCACGCGGATCCTGGAGGGCGGTTACGTCGACATGGTCGGCATGACCCGCGCCCACATCGCCGACCCGCACCTGATCGCCAAGATCAAGATGGGCCAGATCGACCAGATCAAGCAGTGCGTCGGCGCCAACTACTGCATCGACCGCCAGTACCAGGGCCTGGACGTGCTGTGCATCCAGAACGCCGCGACGTCCCGTGAATACATGGGCGTGCCGCACATCATCGAGAAGTCCACCGGGCCGAAACGCAAGGTGGTCGTCGTGGGTGCCGGCCCAGCGGGGATGGAAGCGGCGCGTGTGGCCGCCGAGCGTGGGCACGACGTGACCCTGTTCGAGAAAAAGGAATTCATCGGCGGGCAGATCACCACCGCCTCGAAAGCCCCGCAACGGGACCAGATCGCCGGTATCACCCGCTGGTTCCAACTGGAGCTGGCGCGGTTGAAAGTCGACCTGCGCCTGGGCGTGGCGGCTGACGCGGCGACCATCATGGACTTGCGCCCGGACGTGGTGGTGCTGGCCGTCGGCGGCCATCCGTTCCTGGAGCAGAACGAGCACTGGGGCGCGGCCGAAGGGCTGGTGGTCAGCAGCTGGGACGTGCTCGACGGCAAGGTTGCACCGGGCAAGAACGTACTGGTCTACGACACCATTTGCGAGTTCACCGGCATGTCGGTGGCCGACTTCCTCGCCGACAAGGGCAGCCAGGTCGAGATCGTCACCGATGACATCAAGCCGGGCGTGGCCATTGGCGGGACGTCGTTCCCCACCTACTACCGCAGCATGTACCCCAAGGAAGTGATCATGACCGGGGACATGATGCTGGAGAAGGTCTACCGCGAAGGCGACAAGCTGGTGGCGGTGCTGGAGAACGAATACACCGGCGCCAAGGAAGAACGCGTGGTGGACCAGGTGGTGGTGGAAAACGGCGTGCGGCCGGACGAGGAAATCTACTACGCGCTCAAGGAAGGTTCGCGCAACAAGGGCCAGATCGACGTCGAAGCCCTGTTCGCGATCAAGCCCCAGCCGTGCCTGGAGCAGAGCGGCGATGGCTACCTGCTGTTCCGCATCGGCGACTGTGTGGCCCAGCGTAATACCCACGCGGCCATCTACGACGCCCTGCGGTTGTGCAAGGATTTCTAACGGCTTGTGGATAACCCTGTGGGAGCAAGGCTTGCCCGCGATAAATGCGACACGGAGGATCTGACTGACCGAGTCGATCGCATCGCGGGCAAGCCTTGCTCCCACAGGAATCGGGCAAGGCATCCAGCTAGTTTGGCCTGCAAGACCTGTGGTCTTTGGGAGCAACACCTATGTTGAACACCCTTCTTCCCATCCTGCTGTTTGCTGCCCTGGGCCTCGCGGTCCTTGGCGCCTTGCGGCGGGTGAACATGTGGCGCCGCGGACGACCGGCCAAGGTCGATCTGATCGGCGGTCTCTTCGCCATGCCCAAGCGTTATATGGTGGATTTGCACCATGTGGTGGCGCGGGACAAATACATTGCCAATACCCACGTCGCAACTGCCGGTGGTGCGGTGGCATCGATTGTGTTGGCGATTTTGGTACACGGTTTTGGCCTGCACAACCGCATCCTCGGTTACGCCTTGCTGCTGATGTCGGCGGTGATGTTCGTTGGCGCGATCTTTATGTACCTGCGTCGGCGCAATCCGCCGGCCCGTTTGTCCAAGGGCCCCTGGATGCGCCTGCCGAAAAGCCTGCTGGCCTTCTCGGCGTCGTTCTTCCTGGTGACCCTGCCGGTGGCGGGCATCCTCCCGGAAAACTTCGGCGGTTGGCTGGTGGCGGCGATCCTGGGTGTCGGCGTGCTGTGGGGTGTGTCGGAATTGTTTTTCGGCATGACCTGGGGCGGGCCGATGAAACACGCCTTCGCCGGTGCCCTGCACCTGGCCTGGCACCGCCGAGCGGAGCGCTTTGGTGGCGGTCGTTCCACCGGTCTGAAGCCGTTGGACTTGAACGACCCTAGCGCACCGTTGGGTGTGGAAAAACCCAAGGACTTCACCTGGAACCAACTGCTGGGCTTCGATGCCTGCGTGCAGTGCGGCAAGTGTGAGGCTGCTTGCCCGGCGTTCGCTGCCGGCCAGCCGTTGAACCCGAAAAAACTCATCCAGGACATGGTCGTCGGCCTGGCCGGCGGCACCGATGCGAAATTCGCTGGCAGCCCTTACCCAGGTAAACCTGTCGGTGAGCATGGCGGCAACCCACATCAACCCATCGTCAACGGCCTGGTGGATGCCGAGACCCTATGGTCCTGCACCACCTGCCGGGCGTGCGTCGAGGAGTGCCCGATGATGATCGAGCACGTCGACGCCATCGTCGACATGCGCCGCCACCTGACCTTGGAAAAAGGCGCCACGCCGAACAAGGGCGCCGAAGTGCTGGAAAACCTTATCGCCACCGACAACCCTGGCGGCTTCGCCCCGGGCGGGCGGATGAACTGGGCGGCGGACTTGAACCTGAACCTGCTCAGCGAGAAGAAATCCACCGACGTCCTGTTCTGGGTCGGCGACGGTGCCTTCGACATGCGCAACCAGCGTACCTTGCGCGCTTTTGTCAAAGTGCTCAAGGCGGCGAAAATCGACTTCGCCGTGCTCGGCCTCGAAGAACGCGACAGCGGCGACGTGGCCCGGCGCCTGGGTGATGAGGCGACGTTCCAGTTGTTGGCCAAACGCAATATCCAGACCTTGGCCAAATACAGCTTCAACCGCATCGTCACCTGCGACCCCCACAGTTTCCACGTACTGAAAAACGAATACGGCGCCTTCGATGGCAACTACCTGGTGCAGCATCACAGCACCTACATGGCGGAAATCATCGACGCCGGCGCGCTGAACCTCGGCCAGCACAAGGGCGACAGCGTGACTTATCACGACCCATGCTACCTGGGCCGCTACAACGGCGAATACGAGGCGCCGCGCCAGGTGCTGCGTGCGCTGGGTATCGAGGTCAAGGAGATGCAGCGTTCCGGTTTCCGTTCGCGTTGCTGCGGCGGTGGCGGCGGCGCGCCGATCACCGACATCCCGGGTAAGCAGCGTATCCCCGACATGCGCATGGAAGACATCCGCGAAACCGGCGCCGAACTGGTGGCCGTGGGTTGTCCGCAGTGCACCGCGATGCTGGAAGGCGTGGTCGAGCCGCGGCCGATGATCAAGGACATTGCCGAACTGGTGGCCGACGCGCTGCTGGAAGACGCGGCCCCAAGCAAGCCTGTAGCCCCGGCCAAACGTGAACCTGCGGAGGTGCATTAATGAGCGACATCATCCGCCGCGACCCTCGCGCCGAGTGGATCGCCCGCAACCGCCTGCACCCGCTGCACGCGGCCATGCAACCGGTGCAGCACAGCTGGATGGGCCCCAACGGCATCATCCGCAAGAATGTCCATGGCGTCGGTTTCATCGGCCCCAATGGCATCAAGCGGATCGACCGCAGCGGTGCCCAGCAGGGTGGCGCGAGCAAACGCAGCGCTGCCGTTGAAGTGCAATTGCCGCTGCATCAGGTGCCGCAACCGGCGTTCTACATCAGTGTGGTGCCGGACATGGTCGGTGGCCGCTTGAGCAGCCACGACCGCGATCTGCTGGGCCTGGCCCACCAGCTTGCCGGTAGCGAAGGCGCGGTGCTGGCGGTGGTCTTCGGCGAACACAAGGAAAACGCCTTCGCCACGGCCGGTGTCGACCGCTTGCTGGTGCTCGATGGCGAGGAATTCAGCGGTTATGCACCGGAACAACGAGTGCAAGGCCTGCGGGCTGTGGATAACCAGTTCAGCCCACGCCATTGGCTGTTGCCTGACAGCCGCACCGGTGGCGGCGAACTGGGCCGGCGTTTGGCTGCGGCCCTGGGCGAACGCCCAGCCACGCGGGTCTGGCAGGTCAAGGGTGAAGAATGCATCGGCCGCGCCGGCGCCGGCCTGCAAGACTTGGCCCGGCCATTGGCGCGCTTGATCCTGGCAGCGGCCGAATGCGCTGAACCGGTCAGCGAAACCCGCCACGAAGCCTTGCCCGTGGAGTTATCCACAAGCGTGGCCCGCAGCTTGTCGCGTATCGAAGACCTCGGCGCGGTGGCGGTGGACCCGGGCGCGATTCCGATGGCCGAGGCCGAATTCATTTTCTCCGGCGGCAACGGAGTCAAGGACTGGGCACTGTTCCACCAGACCGCAGCCGCCCTGGGTGCCACCGAAGGCGCTTCGCGGGTGGCGGTGGACGACGGCTTCATGGCCCGCGATCGCCAGGTCGGTGCGTCCGGCACCTGGGTTACGGCGCGGGTCTACGTGGCCGTGGGGATTTCCGGGGCGATTCAGCACCTGCAGGGCATTGGCGCCTGCGACAAGGTGGTGGCGATCAACCTCGATCCGGGCTGCGACATGATCAAACGGGCGGACCTGTCGGTGATCGGTGACAGCGCGGCGATTCTCCAGGCCTTGATCGCGGCGGTAGAGGCTTACCGCAACGAAGCCAAGCGCGATGCGGCTTAAGAAGGATAAGTTGATGAGTACCCAAGTGATCAGCCTCGTGTCCATCGGCGCCCACCCCACTTCCGGGCGGCCCCGGCGCGCCGAACAGGACGCCCGGGCCGTGGAGCTGGGCTTGCAACTGGCCGGCAGCGACCTGCAAGTGCTGCACGCCGGCGACGTGGCCGAACCGGCCCTGCGCGCCTACCTGGGCATGGGCCTGGACGAACTGCACGTGCTGGAAAATCCTGTCGGCGCGGACGCCCTGCCGGCCCTGACCGATTACCTGCGTGACGCCGGCGCCCAGGTGGTGCTCACCGGCAGCCAGGCGGAAACCGGTGAAGGCTCGGGCATGCTGCCGTTCCTGCTGGCCGAGAGTCTCGGTTGGCCGCTGGTGGTGGGGCTGGCCCAGGTCGAGTCCATCGACAATGGTGTGGCCCTGGTGCTGCAAGCCTTGCCTCGCGGCCAACGGCGACGTCTCAAAGTGCGCCTGCCGTTCCTGGCCACTGTGGATAACGCCGCGCCAAAGCCTCGGCAAAGCGCTTACGGCCCGGCCCGTCGGGGGGCATTGCATGCCGAGGAAGTCGAAGTGATCGACGACACCTTGCTGGCGGTGGCAACCCTGCAACCGGCCAAGCCGCGCCCCAAACGCCTGAAAGTGATCAAGGCCAAGAGTGGCGCCGACCGCATGAAAGCCGCCACGGCCAAGGCCAGTGGTGGAGGCGGGCAGGTGCTCAAGGGCGTGAGCCCGGAGGCGGGGGCCGAGGCGATTCTCAAGTTGTTGGTGGAGGAAGGGGTGGTTCGCTGACCTCAAGTACCCCCTAACCCCTTGTGGGAGCAAAGCTTGCTCGCGATCCAGGCGGCTCGGCACTTAAGAGACCGAGGCGTTTTCATCGCGAGCAAGCTTTGCTCCCACCGGGCTAGCTCCCACAAAGAATAGGCATGGTGGGTTACCCACAATCCCTGTGCGCGCTTCTGTGGATAACCTGTTCGCCCCTCGCTGCACCCCATGCAAATCAGGCTCTCCAGGCCTTCGATCAAAAAACAGTCAGTCTAACCCACGGTTTTTATTGGCTTTTGTCTGTGAGTAATTGTCCGTTCCAACCGAAACTTGCCCCCAATCTCTGTTGGCGCTTCTGTGGATAAGATGTTCGCTCTACGCTGTAAGCCATACGAACCGGGGCGCTCAGTGATTTGATCATAAAGTGATCAAACAGCCTTTTTTATCAGGAAAACCTTCGAAGAACCTCGATTTACAAGCCGTCCAAAGGGTTTTCCACAGAATCGTCAAAATTACCCCCAAACACTGTTGGCGCTTCTGTGGATAAGGTGTTCGCTCACCGCCACACGCCTTGCCAGGCATGGCTTACAGGTCCTTGATCAAAAAACAACCGATAGGCCAGTAAAACCGTCATTGTTCATAAGTCACGGTTTTTATTCACTTTGCCGGTGGAAAAATACCGGACATACGCACACTTGTCCCCATTTGCTGTGGGTGGTCATGTGGATAACTTGTTCGCCAAACGCTGCAAGCCACGGCGGGCATAGCGCAAATCGCGATAGATCAAATTTCATACAGTTCTAAGTCACACCCTTGACGAGGGTCTGTGGGCTGTCTTCACTCCATGGCACAAGGACATCGCCACTTTATCCACATCAGGTTCAGGGAGAACACATGATGGATAGCAAGGACCCCCGCTCACACCCGCAATCATCGGTGACCTGCGTCCCGACACCTCCCACCTCGTTGCACAAACGCATTCATCGTCGCGCCGTCAATCAGCGTGCGCGTCTATAGCGCCCGGGTTTTTCCCCTGTAGCACCGCTGACTGTCGCCGGACCCTGCATGGGACGGTGGCCAGGCGTTCGTGCGCCTGTCGATTTGCAGGCAACCGCAGAGTTGCCCCTTCTGCCTGAGAGGACTTGAACATGACACGGATCTCGACCCCCATCAGTGATATCCAGGAGCACTACGACGTGATCGTCATCGGTTCGGGCTATGGAGGCGGCATTGCTGCCTCGCGCCTGTCCCGGGCCGGGCGCAAGGTGTGCCTGCTGGAGCGTGGCCGGGAAATCCAGCCCGGCGAATACCCCAATACCCTGCTCGCAGCCACCGAGGAACTGCAAGTCCACGACCCGGACGGCCACATCGGTTCGCGCACCGGGTTGTTCGACCTGCACGTCAACGCCCAGCAAAACGTGGTGGTCGGTTGTGGCCTGGGCGGCACGTCGCTGATCAATGCCAACGTTGCGCTGGAGCCGGAGCCTGGCGTGTTCGAGGACCCGCGCTGGCCCCAGGCGGTCCGTGATCACCAGGACACGCTGCTCAAGGACGGCTACGCCCGGGCCCGGGAGATGCTAAAGCCCAACCCTTACCCAGCGTCGGAACCGAACCTGCCCAAGCTCGACGCGCACAAGAAGTCCGCCGATTACCTCAAGCAAGGCGCGCATTTCTACAAACCACCGATCAACGTGACTTTCGACAAGCTGCCCAACAACCTCAACCACGTCGGCGTCGAGCAGCTGCCGTGCAATGGTTGTGGCGATTGCGTTTCGGGCTGTAACAACAAGGCCAAGAACACCACGCTGATGAACTACCTGCCGGATGCCTGGAACCACGGCGCGGAGATCTTCTGCCAGGCCGAGGTGCGGCACCTGGAGCGCGACGGCGATGGCTGGATCGTGCACTTCCAATACCTGGACAGCGGCCGCGAGATGTTCTCGGCGCCGACCCTGTTCGTGCGGGCCGATATCGTGGTGGTGTCCGCCGGCACCCTGGGCTCCACCGAAATCATGTTGCGCTCGCGGGACAAGGGCCTGTCGATGTCCGGCCAATTGGGCGAGCACATGAGCGGCAACGGCGACATCCTCGGCTTCGGACACAACTGCGACCAGGTCATCAACGGCATCGGCTTCGGCGCCCATTCGGCCAAGGAACTGGAACCGGTGGGGCCGTGCATCACCTCGATCATCGACATGCGCACCGAGGGCGACTGGCGCAGCCGCATGGTCATCGAGGAAGGTTCGATTCCCGGCGCCCTCGGCCAAGCCATGGTGCCGAGCATGGCGGCGTTCGCCGGGATGATCGGCGTGCCCACCGACACCGGCTTCGGCGCCAGCCTCAAGTACAAGGGGCGCGAAGCCGAGAGCTTCCTGCGCGGGCCGTATCACGGCGCGCTGCACAACATGCAGACCTACCTGATCATGAGCCATGACAACGCCAAGGGGCGCATGCTGCTCGACAGCAAGGATCAGTTGCGCATCGACTGGCCCGGCGTCGGCGAACAGGAGAACGTCACCCTCGGCAACGAGCGGCTGCACCAGAGCACCAAGGCCCTGGGCGGGATCTGGGTCGAGAACCCGATCTGGACCAAGTTGCTCAAGCACAGCATCGTCTCGGTCCATCCCCTGGGCGGTTGCGTGATGGGCGAGGATGCGACCCAAGGCGTGGTCAACCACAAGGGCCAGGTGTTCAGTGGCGCCAGCGGCACCGATGTCTACGCGGGCCTGTACGTGACCGACGGTTCGGTGATCCCGACGTCGTTGGCGGTCAACCCGTTGCTGACCATCTCGGCGGTGAGCGAGCGCAACGTGGGCCTGCTGGCGGCTGATCGGGGTTGGATCATCGACTACACGTTGCCTTCGGCCCCGCGTAAAGCGGTGGCGGCGCCGACCCTCGGCGTGCAGTTCACCGAAACCATGAAGGGCTACTTCTCCACCGCCTTCACCCAGCCCCAGGGCACCGATCTCAGCCTGTACGAAGCGGCGGCCAAGCGTGGCAAGGTCGACAATTCGCCCATCGAATTCACCCTGACCATCACCGCCGCCGACCTCAATCGCCTGATCAAGGAACCGGAACATGCGGCAACCCTGGTGGGCACCCTGGATGCTCCGTTGCTCTCAGCGCAGCCGCTGGTCGCCAGCAATGGGGTGTTCAACCTGTTCGAGCAGTACCAGGAGCAGGTTGGCGTGCGGCACATGAACTACGACATGAAGCTGACCGCCGAAGACGGCAGCGACTATTACTTCAGCGCCTTCAAGACCGTGCCCGAGGACAACGGTGTGCTGAACATCTGGCACGACACCAGCACCTTGTACGTCACCCTCTATCGCGGGCCGGACAAGACCGGCGCGGTGATCGGTTCGGGGGTGATGCACATTCTGCCGGCCGACTTCGCCAAGCAAATGACCACCATGAAAGTGCTCAATGCCCGCAATGAACGTGAGCGCGTGGAGGCGCTGGCGCGGTTCGGCAAGTTCTTTGCCGGCATCTTGTGGGAGAGCTATGGCGGTGTCTTCGCCGGCGACGTCTACTTCAACCCGGACGCGCCGCCCCGGTTGAAACGTCCACTGGATGCGCCGCCACCGGTGGTGCATTTCTTCCAGACCGAAGACAACGTCGAGCTGCGCCTGACCCGTTACCAGGCCGGCAGCAAAGGCCCGGTGATGTTGGTCCATGGCCTGGGCGTGGGCTCGAATATTTTCTCCACCGACACCATCCACACCAACCTGCTGGAATACCTCTGCAAGCACGAATACGACGTCTGGCTGTTGGATTTGCGGGTGAGCATCCTGCTGCCGGCCAGCAAAAATGAATGGAACGGCGACCAGGTGGCCCAGTACGACTTCAAGGCCGCCATCGAGCAGATCCAGCAGGCGACCCTGGCCCGTGACGTGCAGTGCGTGGTGCATTGCTACGGCGCGACGACGTTCTTCATGTCGATGCTGGCGGGCTTGCAGGGCGTGCGTTCGGTGGTCTGCTCGCAGATCGCCGCCGACACGGTGGTCGCCACTGCTACCGGGCTGAAGGCCGGTTTGCACTTGCCGGGGATGCTCGATGCCATCGGCATCAAGTCCCTCACGGCCTACGCCGACACCAAGGAAAGCTGGTTCAACAAACTCTACGACAAGGCCCTTAACGGCTATGCCCGGATCGAGGCCCAGGGCTATTGCACCAACCCGGTCTGCCATCGCATCACGTTCATGTATGCGTCGCTGTACCGCCACGACACCCTCAACGAAACCCTGCACGACAACCTGCATGAGTTGTTCGGCGAGTCGAATATCCAGACCTTCGAGCACCTGGCGCTGATCGTACGCAAGGGGCATCTGGTGGACTTCAAGGGCAACGACGTCTACATGCCGCATTTCGATCGGTTGAAGTTGCCGATCTGCTTCATCAGCGGCGCCGACAACCAGTGCTACCTGCCGCAAAGCACTCTCAAGACCTACGAACGACTGTGCGAGATGCACGGCCCGCAGTTGTTCAGCCGCCACGAAGTGCCGGGGTACGGCCACATCGACTGCATGTTCGGCAAGGATGCGGTGGTGGATGTGTATCCGATCATCCTTGAGCACCTGGAGAAGACGGCGCTCGGTTGACTCAAGACCGAGTCGACTGCATCGCGAGCAAGCTCGCTCCCACAGGGGGGCTATGTACCGCTGATCCAGTGTGGGAGCGAGCTTGCTCGCGATGGCGATCACCAGAGCGCCGCATCTCGTGAGTCAGGAATAAGGAAAAAGGATGCCATGAACACTTACATCCGCTGGTTCCAACGCATCATCTGGGTCGGGATTGTCATGAACATGTTCTTCGCGATCCCGGCGCTGTTCGCGCCGGCGTTGCTGACGTCCATGATCGGCCTGCCCCCCGTATTGTCCGATCCCTGGCTGGAGAACGCCGGCATGTTGCTGGTGGGGATCATCCTGTTCTACATGCCCTCGGGGTTCAACGCGCCGCGTTTCGTCGTGCATTCGTGGTTGTGCGTGCTGTCGCGGCTGGTGGCGGTGGTGTTCTGGATCTACCTGATCAACACCAACAACCAAGGCCAGCTGTTCGTGCCGATGCTGATGGGCGACCTGAGCATGTTCCTGATCCTGGGCGTGCTGCTGTACCTCGGCTGCCCAGCGGCGAATCGTCCGCTGGCCTTGCTTTGCGCCGGCTGGCGGGAATGGCGCGCCGGCTGGGCGCGGCGCTGGCAGAGCCACGGTTTCAAGGTCGGCGCGCTGGTGGTGCTGCTGGTGCTGGGCTTCATCGGCTACCAGACCTGGTACCAGATGATCCGGGAAGTGCCGCAAGCGGACTTTGCCTCCGACGAAGACCATTACAAATACGCCGCCATCGGCCTGGGCATCGAGGCGCGGATTCCCTACTACCTGTTCGCCGTGCTGCCGCAGATGTGCCCGGAAAAACTGCCCAAGCCGGGTGGTTACGAGGTGTTCGGTTTTCTCTATGAAAACGGCAACGACCTGCCCATCGGCATGGCCAAGCGGCAACTGGGTTACCCCACTGTCGAGCCCAACTGCGCCCTGTGCCACACCGGTTCCTACCGGGCCAATGCCACTGACATAGCGATTCCGGTCGCCAGCGCGCCGGCCAATACCCTGCAACTGCAGGCCTTCCAGTGGTTCGCCTACGAGTGTGCCAGCGACCCGAAATTCACCCCCGATGCGGTGATGGCGGCGATCAATGGCAAGTTCCAACTGGGTTTTTTCGAGAAGCTGTACAACCGTTACCTGATCATCCCGATGGCCAAGAGTGCGCTGCTCAAGCAGAAGCAGGCGTATGCCTGGCAGAAGCTGCGTCCGGCCCAGGGGCCAGGGCGGACCGACACCTTCAACCCGACCAAAATGGTGGTGTTCGGCTTCCCGGATGACTCCACCATCGGCACCGTGGATCTGCCGCAGGTCTGGAACCAGAAACCGCGTGAGTCCATGTACCTGCATTGGGACGGCAATAACAACAAGATCCACGAACGCAACTACGCAGCGGCCATGGCCGTGGGCGCGACGCCGCAATCGGTGCTGCCGCCGAGTTTCAATCGCGTCACGAACTGGCTGCTGGGCCACAAGGCGCCGGCCTGGCCGTTCGCCCTGGACCAGGCGAAAGTCGCCCAAGGCAAACCGATCTGGGAGAAAAACTGCGCCAGCTGCCACGATTTTGGCCGCAGCGACACCGGTCAGGTCACCACCAACATCGACCAGTTGGGCACCGATCCCCATCGCCTGAATTCCTTCACCACCGGCCTGGTGACGGCGTTCCACGGCTTCAAGAAACCGCCGTTCGACTTCGGCGCCTACCGCAAGACCCAGAGCTACAGCAACACGCCCACCGACGGTATCTGGCTGCGCGCGCCGTACCTGCACAACGGTTCGGTGCCGACCCTGTGGGATTTGCTGCAAGCGCCAGAGCAACGTCCGCAAGTGTTCTACACCGGCTCCGACATCTACGACCAGGAGAAGGTCGGCTTCATCACCAGCGGCGCGCAGATGAAGGCGTCGGCGGATTTCAAATACGACACCCGCCTGGAAGGCAATCACAACGGCGGTCACCTGTATGGCACGCAGCTGTCGGACGTCGACAAACGGGCCCTGATCGAATTCATGAAGACCCTGTAGCCCAGGGCATTGCGAAGGAGCGTTCACATGTCATTACTGCACCATTGGGAACATGAGTTCGACAAGGTCAAGGTCCGCCTGCATGGGTTGGTCACGCGGCTGGAGATGTCCTGGAAAAAGCTGGTCAACGACCTTGAGCCCGAGGAGTTCCAGGCCATCGTCAAGCTGCTGCAGCGAGGCCACGACCAGGCCCGGCACGTCATCGAACATGGCGACCTGCCGGACGACGAACCGGCTGTGCCGTGGGAGCTGGCCCACGGCCTGTCGATCCTCAAGATCGGCAATGCCGAGCCCTTGCCGCAAAGCGAGGACGAGCTACCGACCCGGGTACTCAAGGACGGCACCTTGCTCGGCTGCCGCAAATGGGAACTGCTGGACCTGTTGTGGAGCGAGGCGCTGCTCAAGTGGATCGAGAACCTGCGCCACCACGCACCGTTCGCCACCAACCCGGCGCTGGTGAAAATGGACAGCGACGTGGTGCTGGCCATCGCTGGCGACTGGGGCACCGGGCCGTTCGACAGTCACGCTCCGGCGGTGGCGGTGGCCAACCAGATGCAACTGGCCCTGGCCGATTTCACCATCCATCTGGGCGACGTGTATTACGCCGGCACCCATTCCCAGGAAGACGTCGACATGGTCGGCTGGCCCCAGGGCAAGCATGGCGCGTTCACCCTTAACTCCAACCACGAGATGTACAGCGGTGCCCACGGCTATTTCAAGGAATTGTCCAAGCGTTTCCCGGTGCAGCAGGGCACCAGTTACTTTGCCTTGTACAACGACGACTGGCTGGTGGTTGGCCTCGATAGCGCCTACGCCTCGGACGCCATGAATCTGTACATGGATGGCACCCTCAACACCCAGCAGATCGAGTGGATGAAAACCCTGCCCAAGCGCAAGAAACTCATGGTGCTCAGTCATCACCAGGGCTTCGATATTTCCGGGCACAAGAAGACGGCGCTTTACCAACCGGTATGCGACGCCTTGGGGCGCGAGCCGGATTATTGGTATTGGGGGCATCTGCACAACGGTATCTGCTACGCGCCGCAAGGCGGGTTGCATGCGCGCTGCGCCGGGCACGGGGCGATTCCCTATGGCACCACCAGCGAATTGAACGGGCATGCCGGGGTATTGTGGTCGGAAACGCAGTTGGCGGGGGACGAGGCGTATCCGCAGCGGGTGTTGAACGGGTATGTGAAGGTGCGGCTGAAGGGGGAGGAGATTGTCGAGACGTTTTATGGGGAGGATGGCAGTGTGCGGTGGTCTTCACATTAGTCGTTGGCTGTTAGACCGCCTTCGCGAGCAAGCCCGCTCCCACATTCGACCGCATTCCTTCTGAAAAAACTCGGTCAACTGTGGGAGCGGGCTTGCTCGCGAAGCTTTGGATTTTAGCCCTGGACCGGAACGCCCTTGAGGTACGGCGCCGGTTCGGCCCCCAGATTGTTGAGCATGCGCTCGCTGTACCAGTCGACGAAGTTCACCACGCCGAACTCATAGGTCTTGGAGTACGGGCCTGGCTGGTAGGCGGTGGAGTTGATGCCGCGCTGGTTTTCTTCGGCCAGGCGACGGTCCTGGTCGTTGGTGGCGTCCCAGACCTGGCGCATGCGCGCCACGTCGTAGTCCACGCCTTCGACCGCGTCCTTGTGCACCAGCCACTTGGTGGTGACGATGGTTTCCTGGGCGCTGATCGGCCACACGGTGAACACGATGATGTGATCGCCCATGCAGTGGTTCCACGAGTGTGGCAAGTGCAGGATGCGCATCGAGCCCAGGTCCGGGTTCTTGATGCGACCCATCAGCTTGGCGCAGCCTTGCTTGCCGTCCATGGTCATCGACACGGTGCCCTTGAGCAGCGGCATGCGTACGATGCGGTTGCGCAGGCCGAAGCTGGCGTGGGCATAAGGGATCTTCTCGGCGTCCCAAGCGGCGGCGGAAGCGGCCACGTGGTCCTTGAACGCCTGGTCAGCCCGCGGGTCGGTGACGTCGTCCCATTCCAGCAGGGTCTTGAGCAGCTCCGGGTGGGCGCCGCCGCAGTGGTAGCACTCGCGGTTGTTTTCCAGCACCAGTTTCCAGTTGGCCTTTTCCATCAAGGTGGTTTGCACCGCCACCTTGGTGTTCTCCATGTCGTACGGTTCCATGTAATGGTTCAGTGTCGACAAAAAGTCATCGATGGCCGGCGGGTTCTCGGCCAGGCTGATGAAGATGTAGCCGCCCGCGGTCTTCACGTTCACAGGCTTGAGGCCGTACTGCTTCATGTCGAAGTCGGCGCCCATCTCGGTGCCGGCGAACAGCAGGCGACCGTCCAGCTCGTAGGTCCACTGGTGGTAGTGGCAGACCAGTTTGGCGACCTTGCCCTTGTCGCTGGTGCACAGCCGCGAACCGCGGTGGCGGCAGACGTTGTGGAACGCATGCACCACGCCCTCGGCACCGCGAATCACGATGATCGGGTTCTTGCCGACTTGCAGGGTCAGGTAATTGCCCTTGGCCGGGATCTCGCAGGTCATGCCGGCGATCAACCATTCCTTCTGGAAGATTTCCTGCATATCGATATCAAACAGGCGCTCATCGGAGTAGAACGGCTGCGGCAGCGAAAAGGTGCGCTCGCGCTCTTGCAGCATTTGCGCGGTGGCCTTGCGTGCGGGTTCCAGCGGATCGCCCAGGCTCAGGGTAGTGGTGTCCATCGTTTTATCCTCGTGGCCCTCTAAGCGGAGCCGGTGAAAATGACTAATCGGTTGTGCTACGCAAGGCAGAAAACTTTGTTTATCTGTTGGGGCGAGTGTGGGGCCGCGCAGGGGCGCAACCTTATCCATGGGCGACATGGCCCAATCTGTTCCCGACGCGCAAGCCCCGGTAGTTGGGGGCTGGTCGCGATAAGTATGTGAATGTCGCAGATAGGTAAATGGTCACCCAGGCGCCTGCGCACAATCGCCATCATGAAGGCCGACAGTCGGCCGTGGAGATCAGCATGTCCAATAACTTCCTGAACCCGGTCACGACCCAGACCTGGGCCAATGGCCGACATATCGTACGTTGCGTCAAAGTCATCCAGGAAACCTGGGATGTGCGCACCTTCTGCTTCATGGCTGACCAGCCGATCCTGTTCTTTTTCAAGCCTGGGCAATTTGTCACCCTGGAGCTGGAAATCGAAGGCCAGCCGATCATGCGCTCCTACACCATCTCCAGCTCGCCGTCGGTGCCCTACAGTTTCTCGGTGACCATCAAGCGCGTGCCGGGGGGCAAGGTTTCCAACTGGCTGCACGACACCCTGCATGAAGGCCAGGAGCTGGCGGTGCACGGGCCGGTGGGATTGTTCAACGCCATCGATTTCCCGAGCCCGAAAGTCCTGTACCTGAGCGGTGGCGTGGGGATCACGCCATGCATGTCCATGGCGCGCTGGTTCTACGACACCAACGCCAATGTCGACATGACCTTTATCCACAGCGCCCGCTCGCCCAAGGACATCATCTACCACCGCGAGCTGGAGCACATGGCGTCGCGGATCGACAACTTCAGCTTGCACCTGATCTGCGAAAAACATGGCCTGGGCGAGCCCTGGGCCGGCTATCGCGGTTATCTGAACCACAAGATGCTGGAATTGATGGTGCCCGACTTCCTCGATCGCGAGGTGTTCTGCTGCGGCCCGACCCCGTACATGACCGCAGTCAAGCGCCTGCTGGAAGCGGCCGGCTATGACATGAAGCGTTATCACGAGGAATCCTTCGGCGCCACGCCACCGGAAGCCCGCGCCGACGCCGTGGAACAGGCCGAACAAGCGGCCGACGCCCCGCAAGTCGATGCGGCGGACCTGCACCTGGTGGAGTTCACCTCCTCGGGCAAGAGCATTCGCGTGGGGCCGGGGGAAACCGTGCACGCCGCGGCTGCCAAGCTCGGCATGATGATCCCCAAGGCCTGCGGCATGGGCATCTGCGGCACCTGCAAGGTGCTGAAGCTGGGCGGGGAAGTGGAAATGGACCACAACGGCGGGATCACCGAGGACGACGAAGCCGAGGGCTACATCCTGTCGTGCTGCAGCGTGCCGAAGGGGGATGTGCGGATCGAGTTTTGATCTGCCCATCCAAATAGCGGTGAGCCCCCTGTGGCGAGGGAGTTTGCTCCCGCTCGGCTGCGCAGCAGTCGTCATCCGGTAAACACGAGCTACCTGATACACCGCATGGGGCTGCTGCGCAGCCCAGCGGGAGCAAGCTCCCTCGCCACAAAAGCTCAAAAGCTCAAAAGCTCAAAAGCTCAAAAGCTCAAAAGCTCAAAAGCTCGGAAGCCTGAAGACGGCGCTTGTTGCTTCAGGCGCCCATCACTTCCCGAATATCCGCCGCCAATTCCCGCACCCGTGCTTCTTCGGTATCCCACGAGCACATGAAGCGTGCGCCGCCTTTGCCAATAAACGTGTAGAAACGCCAGCCCTTGGCGGTCAGCGCGGCGATGGCCGGTTCCGAGAGTTGCAGGAACACGCCGTTGGCCTGGACCGGGAACATCAGTTCCACGCCGGGAATGTCGCTGACCAGCTCTGCCAGCAATTGGGCGCAGTGGTTGGCGTGGCGGGCGTGCTTGAGCCAGGCCTGGTTTTGCAGCAAGCCGACCCAGGGCGCGGAGAGAAAACGCATCTTCGAGGCCAGTTGCCCAGCCTGTTTGCAGCGGTAGTCGAAGTCTTCGGCCAGGTCATGGTTGAAGAACAGGATGGCTTCACCCACCGCCATGCCGTTTTTCGTGCCACCGAAGCACAACACGTCCACGCCGGCCTTCCAGGTCAGGTCGGCCGGGGAGCAGCCGAGGAAGGCGCAGGCGTTGGAAAAACGCGCGCCGTCCATGTGCAGGTTCAGCCCCAGCTCCTTGCAGGTGACGCTGATGGCGCGGATTTCTTCCGGGGTGTAGACACTGCCGACTTCCGTGGCCTGGGTCAGGGTCACGACCCGGGGCTTGGGGTAGTGGATGTCCTGGCGCTTGAGGGCGATCTCTCGGATCGACTCGGGGGTCAGCTTGCCGTTTTCAGTGCGCGCTACCAGCAGCTTGGAGCCATTGGAGAAGAACTCCGGTGCGCCGCATTCGTCGGTTTCGACGTGGGCGGTTTCCGAGCAGATCACACTGTGGTAACTCTGGCACAGTGAGGACAACGCCAAAGAGTTGGCCGCCGTGCCGTTGAACGCGAAGAACACTTCGCAGTCGGTTTCGAACAAGGTCCGGAAATCGTCCGCCGCGCGGTGGGTCCACTCGTCGTCGCCGTAGGCGCGTTGGTGACCCTGGTTGGCTTCTTCCATGGCCGCCCAGGCTTCGGGGCAAATGCCGGAATAGTTGTCGCTGGCAAACTGTTGACTCTTGTCGGTCATGGCCTTGCTCCTTGAATAGAGAGTCCTGGGTAAAGAGATCCCTGGCGGAATGCCCGGGTGGGGCGTTCCATGGTTCGGCGTGTTTGGGTCCACAGCGCCTTGGTCGATCATGGTTCGCGCGCTTGGGTGCGCAACGCCATGATCGAAGTTGGTGCGCACTTTACCCAAGATTAGTGGGGGAACACACCGGATGTTTCTGTCGGAAAGTACCAAAGTCATCGAGCGGTTTCACACATGAACCGGCGTGACGGGGCGCTGGACCTGCTCAAGTGGCTGGCTCTGTTGGCGATGGTGCTCGATCATCTGCGATATGTCGGGTTCTCCGTCGATTGGCTGTACGTGCCGGGGCGGTTGGCGTTCCCCTGGTTTTGTCTGGCGATGGCGGCGAACCTGGCGCGCAACGAAGCCAGTACCGCGCCCTGGCGTTACCTGGGCTGGCTGTTGTTATTCAGCGCCGTCAGCGAAATCCCCTACCGCTTGTTCATTCCCGTCCCCGCCACCCTGAATGTGATGCCAACCCTGATGCTGGGATTGTTGGTGGCGCGCTGTTGGCAGACGCCCACCCTGGAGGCGCGATGTCTGGCCGCGGTGGCGTTGTTATTGGCGGCGCTGTTTTCATCGCAACTGATGTTCGGGTTCTTTGGTGTGCTGCTGCCGCTGGCGATGTTGCTGGTATTCAAGCGTCCCTTGTACATGGCCTTGTTGCCGGGATTGGTCTGCGTGGCGGCCAATCAATGGCGGGTGCTGTATGGCGCGGCGTGGCTGGGGGAGCCAGTGGCGATCGGCGGGTTGGTGGCTTGCCTGATCGCGCCATGGCTTGGGTTGGTGCTTTTGCGACAGGCAGGTCGTTTTCAGCCACCGGCGATGCGGCGCTGGGCGTATGGCCTTTATCCCGCGCATTTCCTGGTCTTGCTCGTGGTTCGCCAGATCGCCGCCTAATCCTATGGGGGGCAGCATCTTGGGAGCAAAGCCTGTGGGAGCAAGGCTTGCCCGCGATGAAAACGCCGCGGTCTCCCATGGGCCGAGGCGCCTGGATCGCGAGCAAGCTTTGCTCCCACAGTGCTATCGCGCAGGCCTTGCTCTCCGACTCTTTGATCCCATGTCGTAAACGCACCTTTGCGTGGCGTCCATAGGCATTTGACATGCCTGCGCCAGCCATACCATCGCATCCAAAGGGCACGACCGAATGGTCCGTGCCTCACCGAGACGAAAGGCGCACCGCCGCCGCTGGGAGAGACGCGATGTTCAGCAAGCAAGACCAAATCCAAGGCTACGATGATGCACTGCTGGCGGCGATGAACGCCGAAGAGCAACGCCAGGAAGATCACATCGAGCTGATCGCGTCAGAGAACTACACCAGCAAGCGCGTGATGGAGGCCCAGGGCAGCGGCCTGACCAACAAGTACGCCGAAGGTTATCCGGGCAAGCGCTACTACGGTGGCTGCGAGCACGTCGACAAAGTCGAAGCCCTGGCCATCGAGCGCGCCAAGCAATTGTTCGGTGCCGATTACGCCAACGTCCAGCCGCATTCCGGGTCTTCGGCCAACAGCGCCGTGTACCTGGCCCTGCTGCAGGCCGGAGACACCATCCTGGGCATGAGCCTGGCCCACGGCGGTCACCTGACCCACGGCGCCAAGGTGTCGTCCTCGGGCAAGCTCTACAACGCGGTGCAATACGGCATCGACACCACCACCGGCCTGATCGACTACGACGAAGTCGAGCGCCTGGCGGTCGAGCACAAGCCGAAGATGATCGTTGCCGGTTTCTCCGCTTACTCCAAGACCCTGGACTTCCCACGTTTCCGCCAGATCGCCGACAAGGTCGGTGCCCTGTTGTTCGTCGACATGGCCCACGTTGCCGGTCTGGTCGCCGCCGGTCTGTACCCTAATCCACTGCCTTACGCCGACGTGGTCACCACCACCACCCACAAGACCCTGCGCGGTCCACGTGGCGGCTTGATCCTGGCCAAGGCCAACGAAGAGATCGAGAAAAAGCTCAACGCCGCGGTATTCCCCGGCGCCCAGGGCGGCCCGTTGATGCACGTGATCGCCGGCAAGGCGGTGTGCTTCAAGGAAGCGGCGGAACCTGGCTTCAAGGCTTACCAGCAGCAAGTGATCGATAACGCCCAGGCCATGGCTGGCGTGTTCATCAAGCGCGGCTACGATGTAGTGTCCGGTGGCACCGATAACCACCTGTTCCTGGTCAGCCTGATCCGTCAGGGCCTGACCGGCAAGGATGCCGATGCTGCCCTGGGCCGCGCCCACATCACCGTCAACAAGAACGCCGTGCCGAACGACCCGCAATCGCCGTTCGTGACCTCGGGCCTGCGCATCGGTACCCCGGCGGTGACCACCCGTGGCTTCAAGGTGACCCAGTGCGTCACGCTGGCCGGCTGGATCTGCGACATTCTCGACAACCTCGGCGATGCCGATGTCGAGGCCAATGTCGCGCAGCAAGTGGCGGCCCTGTGCGCGGACTTCCCGGTTTATCGCTGAGTCGGTTTTGGAGTAATGACTATGCAACGCTATTCGGGCTTCGGCCTCTTCAAACACTCTCTCAGCCATCACGAAAACTGGCAGCGGATGTGGCGCACGCCGACCCCGAAAAAGGTCTATGACGTGGTCATCGTCGGCGGTGGCGGGCATGGCCTGGCGACCGCCTACTACCTGGCCAAGGAACACGGCATCACCAACGTGGCCGTGGTCGAGAAGGGCTGGCTGGGCGGCGGTAACACCGCGCGCAACACCACCATCGTGCGCTCCAACTACCTGTGGGACGAATCGGCCCACCTGTACGAACACGCGATGAAATTGTGGGAAGGCCTGTCCCAGGACTTGAACTACAACGTGATGTTCTCCCAGCGTGGCGTCTACAACCTGTGCCATACCCTGCAGGACATCCGTGATTCCGAGCGTCGCGTCAGCGCCAACCGCCTCAACGGCGTGGACGGCGAGCTGCTCAACGCCAAGCAAGTGGCCGACGAGATCCCGTACCTGGATTGCTCGAAAAACACCCGCTACCCGGTGATGGGCGCTACCGTCCAGCGTCGCGGCGGCGTGGCCCGTCACGATGCCGTGGCCTGGGGCTTTGCCCGGGCGGCGGACGCGTTGGGCGTGGACCTGATCCAGCAGACCGAAGTGATCGGTTTCCGCAAGGAAAACGGCGTGTGCATCGGCGTGGAAACCAACAAGGGTTTCATCGGCGCCAAGCGCGTCGGCGTGGTGACGGCCGGTAACTCCGGGCACATGGCCAAGCTCGCGGGCTTCCGCCTGCCGATCGAATCCCACCCGCTGCAAGCGCTGGTGTCCGAGCCGATCAAGCCGATCATCGACAGCGTGATCATGTCCAACGCCGTGCACGGCTACATCAGCCAGTCCGACAAGGGGGACCTGGTGATCGGTGCCGGTATCGACGGCTACAACGGCTACGGCCAGCGTGGCTCGTATCCGGTGATCGAACACACGGTCCAGGCCATCGTCGAGATGTTCCCGGTGTTGTCCCGCGTACGCATGAACCGCCAGTGGGGCGGCATCGTCGACACCACGCCGGACGCCTGCCCGATCATCTCCAAGACCCCGGTGCCGAACATGTTCTTCAACTGCGGTTGGGGCACCGGCGGCTTCAAGGCGACACCTGGCTCGGGCAACGTATTTGCCGCGAGCCTGGCCAAGGGTGAAATGCACCCCTTGGCCGCACCTTTCTCCATCGACCGTTTCCACAACGGTGCGTTGATCGATGAACACGGCGCTGCTGCGGTTGCCCACTAACAGGAGAAATCCCCATGTTGCACATCTTCTGTCCTCACTGCGGCGAACTGCGCTCCGAAGAGGAATTCCATGCATCCGGCCAGGCGCACATCCCGCGTCCGCTGGATCCGAACGCCTGCACCGACGAACAGTGGGGCGACTACATGTTCTTCCGTGACAACCCGCGCGGGTTGCACCACGAACTGTGGGATCACGTCGCCGGTTGCCGCCAGTACTTCAACGTGACCCGCGACACCGTGACCTACGAGATTCTCGAAACGTACAAGATCGGCCAAAAGCCGCAATTCACCGACAAGGCTGACAGTCCGAAAGCGGCCGCACAGGCTCTGGGAGAGAAGGTATGAGCCAGATCAATCGCCTGTCCAACGGTGGACGGATCGACCGCAACAAAGCGCTGAGCTTCACCTTCAACGGCCAGACCTACAAAGGCTTTGAGGGCGATTCCCTGGCCGCTGCGCTGCTGGCCAACGGTGTCGACATCATTGGCCGCAGCTTCAAGTATTCGCGTCCGCGCGGCATCTTCGCCGCCGGTGCCGAAGAGCCGAATGCCGTGCTGCAGATCGGTGCCACCGAAGCCACGCAAATCCCTAACGTGCGCGCCACGCAACAGGCGCTGTACCAGGGTCTGGTCGCCACCAGCACCAACGGCTGGCCGAACGTGAACAACGACATGATGGGGATTCTCGGCAAGGTCGGCGGCAAGCTGATGCCGCCGGGCTTCTACTACAAAACCTTCATGTACCCGCAATCGTTCTGGATGACCTACGAGAAGTACATCCGCAAGGCCGCAGGGCTGGGTCGTTCGCCGACCGAGAACGATCCGGACACCTACGACTACATGAACCGTCACTGCGACGTGCTGATCGTCGGCGCAGGCCCCGCGGGCCTGGCCGCCGCACTGGCCGCGGCCCGCAGCGGTGCGCGTGTCATCCTGGCCGATGAGCAGGAAGAGTTCGGCGGCAGCCTGCTCGACTCCCGCGAGAGCCTGGACGGCAAGCCGGCGACCGAGTGGGTCGCTGCGGCGGTGGCTGAACTGCGCTCGATGCCAGAAGTGGTGTTGCTGCCTCGCGCCACGGTGAACGGTTACCACGACCATAACTTCCTGACCATCCACGAGCGCCTCACCGACCACCTCGGCGATCGCGCACCGATCGGCCAGGTCCGCCAACGCATCAACCGCGTCCGCGCCAAGCGCGTGGTCCTGGCGACCGGCGCCTGCGAGCGCCCGCTGGTCTATGGCAACAACGACGTGCCGGGCAACATGCTGGCGGGTGCGGTGTCCACCTACGTGCGTCGCTACGGCGTGGCACCGGGCAAGAAACTGGTGCTGAGCACCAACAACGACCACGCCTATCGCGTGGCCCTGGACTGGTTCGACGCCGGCCTGCAAGTGGTGGCTGTCGCCGATGCGCGCAGCAACCCGCGTGGTGCGTTGGTGGAAGAAGCCCGCGCCAAGGGCATTCGCATCCTTACCGGCAGCGCTGTGATCGAGGCCCGTGGCAGCAAGCGCGTCACCGGGGCACGTGTTGCCGCGATCGACGTGCGAGCTCACAAAGTCACCAGCCCCGGCGAATGGCTGGACTGCGACCTGGTGGCCAGCTCCGGCGGCTACAGCCCGGTGGTTCACCTGGCTTCGCACCTGGGTGGCAAGCCGATCTGGCGTGAAGACATCCTCGGTTTCGTACCGGGCGAAGCACCGCAAAAGCGTGTCTGCGTCGGTGGTGTGAACGGTGTCTACAGCCTTGGTGATACCTTGGCTGACGGTTTTGAAGGCGGCGTGCGCGCGGCCAACGAAGCCGGCTTCAAGGCCGTGGAGGGCGTGTTGCCCAAAGCCCTGAGCCGTCACGAAGAGCCAACCCTGGCGCTGTTCCAGGTGCCCCACGAAAAATCCACTGCACGGGCGCCGAAGCAATTCGTCGACCTGCAGAACGACGTCACCGCCGCCGCCATCGAGCTCGCCACCCGCGAAGGCTTCGAGTCGGTGGAACACGTCAAGCGCTACACCGCACTGGGTTTCGGTACCGACCAGGGCAAGCTGGGCAATGTCAACGGCCTGGCCATCGCGGCCCGCTCGCTGAACGTGAGCATCCCGCAGATGGGCACCACCATGTTCCGTCCGAACTACACGCCGGTGACCTTCGGCGCGGTGGCGGGCCGGCACTGTGGGCACATCTTCGAGCCGGTGCGTTACACCGCACTGCATGCCTGGCATGTGAAAAGCGGCGCCGAGTTCGAAGACGTCGGCCAGTGGAAGCGTCCTTGGTACTTCCCGAAGAACGGCGAAGACATGCATGCCGCGGTCAAGCGCGAATGCAAGGCCGTGCGTGACAGTGTTGGCCTGCTGGACGCCTCGACCCTGGGCAAGATCGACATCCAGGGTCCGGATGCTCGCGAGTTCCTCAACCGCGTCTACACCAACGCCTGGACCAAGCTCGACGTGGGCAAGGCCCGCTACGGCCTGATGTGCAAGGAAGACGGCATGGTCTTCGACGACGGCGTAACAGCCTGTCTGGCGGACAACCACTTCCTGATGACCACCACCACCGGCGGCGCAGCGCGCGTGCTGCAATGGCTGGAGATCTATCACCAGACCGAATGGCCGGACCTGAAGGTGTACTTCACCTCGGTCACTGACCACTGGGCGACCATGACCCTGTCGGGCCCCAACAGCCGCAAGCTGCTGAGCGACGTCACTGACATCGACCTGGACAAGGACGCTTTCCCGTTCATGACCTGGAAGGAAGGCCTGGTGGGCGGCGTACCGGCGCGGGTGTTCCGCATCTCGTTCACCGGTGAGCTGTCGTACGAAATCAACGTCCAGGCCGACTACGCCATGGGCGTGCTCGAGCAGATCGTCGAGGCCGGCAAGAAGTACAACCTGACCCCGTATGGCACCGAGACCATGCACGTATTGCGGGCCGAGAAGGGCTTCATCATCGTCGGTCAGGACACTGACAGCTCGATGACCCCGGACGACCTGAACATGGGCTGGTGCGTAGGACGTACCAAACCGTTTTCGTGGATCGGCTGGCGCGGCATGAATCGCGAAGATTGCGTGCGTGAAGACCGCAAGCAACTGGTGGGCCTCAAGCCGATCGACCCGAATGTCTGGCTGCCGGAGGGCGCGCAACTGGTGTTCAACACCAAGCAGGCGATCCCGATGACCATGGTTGGTCACGTGACCTCCAGCTATGCCCACAACTCCCTGGGTTATTCATTTGCCATGGGCGTGGTCAAGGGCGGGCTCAAGCGGATGGGCGAGCGCGTGTTCGCGCCATTGGCCGACGGCAGCGTGATCGAGGCAGAGATTGTTTCTTCGGTGTTCTTCGATCCGAAGGGGGATCGGCAGAATATCTAACATTTAAGCCCTGTGGTGGGGGCGTGTGGGAGCAAAGCTTGCTCGCGATGCAGGCGACACGGTAGCCATCAGACCGAGTTATCGTTCATCGCGGGCAAGCCTTGCTCCCACAGCGCCACCCACCGGCAGGTCGAACAAGCATTCAGACAGGTGCTCCATATGACCGCAGTCAACGTGTACCCACAACGCCCAACCACCGGGGCCAAGGCCGAGTCGTCGCTGCACCATGCCGACCTCGCCAGCCTGGTGGGCAAGGGCCGCAAGAACGCCGGTGTGACCGTGCGCGAGAAAAAACTCCTGGGCCACCTGACCCTTCGTGGCGACGGTCACGACCCGGCGTTCGCCGCCGGCGTGCACAAGGCCCTGGGCCTGGAATTGCCAGGTGCGCTGACCGTCATCGTCAAGGGTGAAACCAGCCTGCAATGGCTCGGCCCGGATGAATGGCTGCTGGTGGTGCCCACCGGCGAAGAGTTCGCCTCCGAGCAGAAACTGCGCGAAGCCCTGGGCGACCTGCACATCCAGATCGTCAACGTCAGCGGCGGCCAGCAGATCCTCGAACTGTCCGGCCCGAACGTGCGCGACGTGCTGATGAAGTCCACCAGCTACGATGTTCACCCAAGCAACTTCCCGGTGGGCAAGGCCGTGGGCACGGTGTTCGCCAAGTCGCAACTGGTGATTCGCCACACGGGCGAAGACACCTGGGAACTGGTGATCCGCCGCAGCTTCTCCGATTACTGGTGGCTGTGGTTGCAGGATGCCGCGGCTGAGTATGGGTTGAGCGTGCAGGCATAAGGACTAAAGCCGACCACGGCCTTTGTGGCGAGGGAGCTTGCTCCCGCTCGGTTGCGCAGCAACCGCCAAAAGCGAGGACTGCTGCGCAGCCCAGCGGGAGCAAGCTCCCTCGCCACAGGGTTCTTTGTAGCCCAGTTAATTTTGAACAGGAGTCACCGCAATGAGCCGCGCCCCAGACACATGGATCTTGACTGCCGACTGCCCCAGCGTGCTCGGCACCGTGGACGCGGTGACCCGCTTTCTGTTCGAGCAGGGCTGCTACGTCACCGAGCACCACTCTTTCGACGACCGACTCTCGGGGCGCTTTTTCATTCGCGTGGAGTTTCGTCAACCGGATGGTTTTGACGAGCAGAATTTCCGTTCCGGCCTGGCCGAGCGTGCCGAAGCCTTCGGCATGGTCTTCGAACTGACGCCGCCCAACTACCGGCCCAAAGTGGTGATCATGGTCTCCAAGGCCGATCACTGCCTCAACGACTTGCTCTACCGCCAGCGCATCGGCCAGTTGTCCATGGACGTGGTGGCCGTGGTCTCCAACCACCCCGACCTCAAGCCGCTGGCCGACTGGCACCAGATTCCCTACTACCATTTCCCCCTGGACCCGAACGACAAGCCCTCCCAGGAGCGGCAGGTGTGGCAGGTGATCGAAGACACCGGTGCCGAGTTGGTGATCCTTGCGCGCTACATGCAAGTGCTGTCGCCGGAGTTGTGCCGCAAGCTCGACGGCAAGGCGATCAACATCCACCACTCGCTGCTGCCGGGTTTCAAGGGCGCCAAGCCGTATCACCAGGCCTATAACAAGGGCGTGAAACTGGTGGGCGCCACGGCGCACTACATCAACAACGACCTGGACGAAGGTCCGATCATCGCCCAGGGCGTGGAAGTGGTGGACCACAGCCACTATCCCGAAGACCTGATCGCCAAGGGCCGGGACATCGAAGGGCTCACCCTGGCCCGGGCCGTGGGGTATCACATCGAGCGAAGGGTGTTCTTGAACGCCAATCGCACTGTCGTTCTTTAGACCGACATCGCGAGCAAGCTCGCTCCCACAAAATACGGGAGCACACGGATTCCAATGTGGGAGCGAGCCTGCTCGCGATGAGGCCCTCCCAAACAACACAGAAACAAGACACAAGCACTAACCCGAGCAATCAACGCGCTGCCTGCCTGGGCAACGCAGTTCCACAAAAACAACAGCGAGGTGAAAGCATGTCTGGTAATCGTGGTGTCGTGTATCTCGGCAACGGCAAGGTCGAAGTACAGAAAATCGACTATCCAAAAATGCAGGACCCGCGCGGCAGGAAGATTGAGCACGGTGTCATCCTGCGCGTGGTCTCCACCAACATCTGCGGCTCCGACCAGCACATGGTGCGCGGCCGTACCACTGCCCAGACCGGCCTGGTCCTGGGTCACGAAATCACCGGTGAAGTGATCGAAAAGGGCAGCGACGTCGAGAACCTGAAAATCGGTGATCTGGTGTCGGTGCCGTTCAACGTGGCTTGCGGGCGCTGCCGCTCCTGCAAAGAGCAACACACCGGTGTCTGCCTGACCGTCAACCCGGCCCGTGCCGGCGGTGCCTACGGTTACGTGGACATGGGCGACTGGACCGGCGGCCAGGCCGAATACGTGCTGGTGCCGTACGCCGACTTCAACCTGTTGAAACTGCCGGACCGCGACAAGGCCATGGAGAAAATCCGTGACCTGACCTGCCTGTCCGACATCCTGCCGACCGGCTACCACGGCGCTGTCACCGCCGGCGTTGGTCCTGGCAGCACTGTCTACATCGCCGGTGCCGGCCCGGTTGGCCTGGCAGCTGCTGCTTCCGCTCGCCTGCTGGGTGCGGCGGTGGTGATCATCGGTGACGTCAACTCCATCCGCCTGGCCCACGCCAAGGCCCAGGGCTTTGAAATCGTCGACCTGTCCACCGACACCCCGTTGCACGAACAAATCGCCGCGCTGCTGGGCGAGCCGGAAGTGGACTGTGCCGTCGATTGCGTGGGCTTCGAAGCCCGCGGTCACGGCCATGACGGCGTCAAGCATGAAGCCCCGGCCACCGTGCTCAACTCGTTGATGGGCGTGGTGCGTGTCGCCGGCAAGATCGGCATCCCTGGCCTCTACGTCACTGAAGACCCGGGCGCTGTCGATGCGGCGGCGAAAATGGGCAGCCTGAGCATTCGCTTCGGCTTGGGCTGGGCTAAATCCCACAGCTTCCACACCGGCCAGACCCCGGTGATGAAGTACAACCGCCAGCTGATGCAGGCGATCATGTGGGACCGTATCAACATTGCTGAAATCGTTGGTGTGCAGGTGATCAGCCTGGATGACGCGCCGAAGGGTTATGGCGAGTTCGATGCGGGCGTGCCGAAGAAGTTTGTGATTGATCCGCATAAGTTGTTCAGTGCGGCGTAAGCGGTAAAGGGCAAGACGGGGAAAGGGCGACAGTGATGTCGCCCTTTTTATTTGATATGACTTGCCCTCAAGGCTGTTTTATTGAGTGTCAGCTGTTTCTTCCTCCACGCCTGCTGAGGAGGGGGCCCTCATCCACATATTCCTCCCGATAACTATACAGACAGGTGTTTGCTTGTTGATCGGAGTAACGATGATCGCTGAGCGTCGTACTTGAGCGAAACGATGGTTATTCCGGCGTCACTCTCATGGCTTGCATGCCTTTATCACCTTGCTCGACTTCAAACGAAACGGTCTGCCTCTGTTTCAACGTTTTATAACCCTCGCCATCTATCGCCGAGTAATGAACGAACAACTCCTCGCCTCCTTTGCCGCAGGTAATGAAGCCATAGCCTTTTGCATCGTTAAACCACTTCACGGTTCCTTTGATTCGATCGTTCATTTTTATTCTTCCTGCTTGCCCGAATGAAGAAAGGCACAGGGGCTGTGGTTTGCCCAGAGCCTTGTTTTCGTTGTCACGGCTGAGCTTAGAGGCCGTATGAACAGTTGCCTACTGTCAACGTTGACAGTAGGTAATACCGAGAAGAGATAAGGGGTTGTACGTTGATAGTTGGATGACTGCCGCAGCAGTCATGCCATGGCTTGAGCCTGCAATCGCCGACCGATCACATCCAGCACATCGCAGCCATCGCGCAACGGAATTGCCAGGAGCAGGGCGAAGTCGTGGAGGACAACGGCGTCGGAACTGATTTCTTCGCAAAAGGCGATGTTCTCCAGCAATTGGGTGACGGCGCGGATGCGGTAGGCGGCGGTTTCGTGGAGGACGTCGAGAGGGGCTTGGGTATCGATGAGCAGGGCGGCGGGGGTGCAGTCGACGCCGGTGAGGGGCATGTATCGGTTCATTGGGTAAGAGCCTCATTTAGTTAAATTGGGACTCTCTGACCGCAGTTTCCGAGTCGCCAAACCCGAGTCGCCATGTGGACGACGGGACGAACTATAGGCATTGCAGATTGGCCTGGGCAAGGCTCGCTGTTGCGGGTGATTTCCCAAGTAGTTGTAAGATTTTTAGTCGACGGTGATCGAGTGCTGTTGTGGCGAGGGGATTTATCCCCGTTGGGCTGCGCAGCTGCCCCCAAACCAGGCAACTCGGTCTGCCAGGAAGGTTGAGTTCACTGTTTTAGGGCTGCTGCGCAGCCCAGCGGGGATAAATCCCCTCGCCACAGTTACTGCCGGACAGTTGCGGTCTCGACCCGCTCGCAGAATTCAGGGTAGAAACCTTTGGCGCTAGGGCCTTGGCAATAGGCTTGCGCCTGGGCCAGGGCGGCGGCGCTGAAGTTCAGGCTGCGGGGCATGCCGGCAAAGGTTTCGTAGCCACCCTGTTGGGTCTTGATCGCGTCGAAGCCCGGCATGTCATAGACCAGTTCCACGTCATCATCGGCAAGGATCCGCGCCTTGACCGTCACTTGCGTGTATTGCTTGCCCCCTGGTGCGCCATTGAGCGCCGCCAGGCCGTGGCCGACAACCCGCAGCATGTGCGGGACCCAGGGCTCGCAGTCATCCGCGCAAGCACCTGGACGGTAACGTACCGTCAGTGTTTGTTGGTCGCGGGTCACCTCGGTCAGCGTCGGGTCGGAGCGCTTGATGCGGTGTTCGATGGTCAGCCAGGTCTTTTGTTCTTCGCTGGTGCCGTCGGCCAGTTCCGGATTCAGCGGGCCACGCTGGCACTCGTTGACGCCCAGAACAATGAGCATGCCCATCAGGATAACGGCGAGGGTCGCGCCGCCGATTTTTACGTTCATAGGCAAACTCTGCTGGAGGAAGCCGCACTGTACGGTAACGGTGCAGGTGATGGCAGGGCGCCTTGAAACGCTGTGCAGGAACAGTGACGCGGTTGCCATTCCCGATCAAAGAAACAGGTTGAAGTAGTCGCCGTCCATTAACCTGCACATTCTGGTGTCCGAACTTTCGCAGTGATTATTTATCCATCCTGAAAAGGCCGGTTCCAGGATCTGCTGATACTCCAAATTCAGATTTATGTCCCCGTACCGGCACGTGATGGTCGCCCTTGTGGCAGCCTGTTGACCCTCGTCGGCCTTATGGATGACGTACTCGGCACCTTCGAATTGCAACGATGCCAGGTCGACCACGTCCACCAGGCTTTCGCTCTCCCATTCGTGGTCGTCCTGTACCTCGACGAAGAAAACATCTTCCACCGATTCAATATTTCTATGGATGTTAGTGACGGCGGGACAGGCTATTTCACCGGCATGGACATGGCCGACAATCAATAAAAGTAACACCGCGCGTCCAGCCAGTATTTTTTTCATCTGCCAGGCTCCAAAAGTCTCCGTTCAACGATTCACGGCTTTGGCCGGGCGGGCTACTGTCAATGTCGGCAGTTATCTATGTCAATTTAGAACTGTATAGGGATGTTTGGTACCTTCTGGCTATATAAAAACTGGCCTCTGGTTAAATAAGAAATTTCTGACTGCCTTGAAGGGATTTTCTGAAATAGATATCGGACACTGATGTAATACGCTTAGGAACAATCTTCGCGTGCGCCAGTCCAATGCACGCCTTACGCCGCTCTTCATGAGCGGCTTTTTCATGGTCTAGAGGATGTCCCGGATGAAGGTTTCACGTGGTTTTGCTCTGTCTTGCCTGTTGACGCTGGCTGCCAGCCCAGCCTTCGCGCAGTTCAGCCTCAGTGATGCAGCCAGTGTGGTGTCGGCGATGCAGGGTAACCAAGGTGAGCAGGACGAGGGCGCCGTGGCTGCCGCGCCGAAAGCCGCCGGGCTGCTCAACACCTTGGGGTCGGAACTCAAGATCACGCCGGAACAGGCCATCGGCGGTACCGGTGCGATGCTGGGACTGGCGAAGAACCGACTCAGCGAGCCGCAGTTTTCCGAATTGAGCAAAAGTGTCCCGGGCCTGGACCAGATCGCCGGGAACAGCGCCATCGGCGGGCTCAATGGCCTGGGCGGTTTGCTCGGGGGCGGGTCGGACAAAAATGCACTGCTCGACGGCTTGCTGGGCAACGTCAAGGACACCGGCGACCTGAACAATGCCTTCAGTGCGCTGGGCATGGACAGCGGCATGATCGGCCAGTTTGCCCCGATCATTCTGCAGTACCTCGGTCAACAGGGCGTGGCGGGTTCGTTGTTGCAGAACCTGGGGGGTATCTGGGGCACGGGTGCGGGTGTTTGATGAAGGTGGCGACATCGAAAGTCCGCCACGCGACCATCAGAATCTCAAGCTGAAGTAGTCGGTGTTCACCTGCCTGCAGGAGTGAGTGTCCCGGCTGGCGCAATGGTTGCCCGGCCAGGGCAAGGACGCCGGCTCCTGGACGTCAAGATAATCCAGCGTGAGGTTGTTCTCGCCGTAATTGCAGGTGATGGTCACTCTCCTTGGCACCTGTTCATCTTCGTCGGGTTCATGGACCGCGAACTCGGCACCGTTGAACTGCAGCACCGCTGGATTGGCCTCCTGTCCAAGGTCCTGGCTCTGCCATTTGCGATCATCCTGAATTTCTACCGTTTCAGTGGTGCCATGGATAAGTGTTGCAGCCGGACAGGTGACTTCTGCGGCATGAACATGGCCGATTATCAGTAAGCAAATTCCAGCGCCGCCGTCAGTCATGAAGTTTCTCATGGGCTTGCCTCCACAATGTGTCCCTGCGACATGTTTGCGGCTGTGCCTGGCGAGGGCTACTGTCAATGCTGACAGTTGGTTATGTCGATTTTGAATTAGAGCTTGACGTTTTTATTCTAGAAAATTGCTGGATGTGTTCTACAAGATCGGGCAATTCCGCGTAACGCAGCGATGCGCCGGTCCTCAGCCCAGTTGGTTGACCCAATCCTGGCCGTGTTGGCGAAAACACCCGGGTATTTTCGTAGTCGCCTTGCCACAGCCCGCGCAGCCCATAATAGTCTGGGTGGTCTGTTTGGTACTGGATCATGTAGACGTTATTGCCAGATAGCCATTAAATCGATACCGAGATGCTTCATAAGGTAGTCGGCGCGTATTATTTCCGCGCGTCGAGCTAGATTGGGATTCTTAGCGGGTCTGTGGAATTTGAGACTGGTAAGATTCCACAGATGTTTTACTGTTATGTCCAAATGACCAACATCTACTTTGCCTTCCCATATGTGCAAGATATTCGGGTCGGGGTAAGTCGTAAAGCCATATTCCCTTCTCGCTATTTCATATCCCCATGTTGTGTCATCAATCTCGATAGTAGTAACGGAAGACGTGTATCTTGCTTTCTGTGAGGCGGGTAGCGCGGCTTCATTTTTTCGGATGATATCGGTCAGTTTCTTAAGGTCAGCGGTTAATTCAATCTCACTCTTACGGCGTCGTAATTTTTCCAAATCGCGCGCTGTCATGTGTGAGGTATCACTCGTGATCGGAGTTCTGTTTGCTGAGGTTGGTTTTGAAATCGCTCTTGAGGTAGATGAGATTGCGTGTCTTGCCTGTCTGAGCCTAGTTAGCGCGTTCACTACAGCGGGAATAGGGCTATGCCCAGTCGAGTCCACCCGATTCCTTGGGTCTCCCCCACAATATCCGTACGCATTCACTCCCCCATCCCCAAACGGACTCAAACTATCCGGACTATTAAACCGCATCAACACCGGATTGAACGCCCGATACCCATTCCCCAACAAGTAATGCCCCGTCACCGGATCCGGTCGTTCACCATTAAACCCAAGCAAACTGAGCAAGCCGTTTTCCGCCGGTCGATGGCCGTAGGGCATGTAGGCGAGGGGATGAGGCCCGGTTGCATCGAGCAAATTCAATACCGAGCGCTGTTGGTCAGTCGCCAGAAGGGTGGTGTTGGCGTTCACACCCTCGCGCCGAAGTTGCGCCAACAGTTGGTCGTCGTGCTGGAAGACGCTACGTTGCACCGCGCCCTGTATCTCGGTGGCCAATCGGCTTTTGCAGTAAAAGCGCTGAATGCCAGCCTCAGCGGATGACACACAATCGACCAGGCGATCCAGCGGGTCGTAGTGGTAGCGGCACAATACGGTTTCGCGAGGGATAGCAGGCATGCGCCGAACTCCGTGCAAGGTCCAAAAATCCGGACCTTCAGCATCGGAGGTTTTTCAGTCGCTGCCTACTATCAGAACTGTTAGTCACCACTGCCTTCACTGCGTAACGCCGCGATGCGCCGGTCCTTTTCAGTCCAGAGCTGGTTGACCCAGTCCTGTACGTGCTGACGGAACACCGGGTCGTTTTCGTAATCGCCTTGCCACAGCGTCGGGTCCAGTTCGCGGGTCTGGATGTCGATGATGACCCTGGGCACCGCGCCGCTGATCAAGTCCCAAAAACCGGGAATGCGTTTCTGCGGGTACACCACCGTCACGTCCAGCACCGCGTCCAGCTGTTCGCCCATGGCCGCCAGCACGAAGGCCACGCCACCGGCCTTGGGCTTGAGCAGGTGGGTAAAGGGGGATTGCTGTTGTTGGCTTTTGGCGGCGGTGAAGCGCGTGCCTTCGAGGTAGTTGACCACGGTGACCGGTTGGCGCTTGAACAGCTCGCAGGCGGCCTTGGTGATTTCCAGGTCCTTGCCGGCCAGTTCCGGGTTTTTCGCCAGGAACGCCTTGGTGTAGCGCTTCATGAAGGGGTAGTCCAGCGCCCACCAGGCCAACCCCAGGAACGGCACCCAGATCAGCTCTTTCTTGAGGAAGAACTTGAAGAACGGCGTGCGCCGATTGAGGGTCTGGACGAGGGCGGGGATGTCTACCCAGGATTGGTGATTGCTGATCACCAGGTAGGACGTATCGCGGCGCAGGTCCGCGCCGCCGCGGATGTCCCAGCGGGTGGGGATGCACAGGGCAAAGATCAGCTTGTCGATCTCGGCCCAGGTCTCGGCGATCCACATCACCGCCCACGAGGCATAGTCGCGAAAGCGCCCGGGCAGGACCAGTTTGAGCACGGCGAACACCATCAGCGGCCCGAACAGCACCAGGGTGTTGAGCAATAACAGCAGCGTGACGAAACAGCCGGTGAGCAGGCGGCGCATAGATGACTCTTGCAAACAGGTGGACGGGCCATGATAAGCAAGCTTCGGGCGGCAGGCCAAATCGGTGTGGACGAAAGTTTCACTTGGGCTTGGCTAAACTGGATCGGCTTTTGTGGCGAGGGAGCAAGCTCCCTCGCCACAGGGATGTTTAACCGAACGAATTCGTTGGCCACGGTCTAAAACCCCACGCCCACAATGGAAGCCCTAACTACATGAAATCAGTTCTAGCCCTGCTTTCCCTGGTGGCCCTTCCAGTGCTGGCCGCCGAGCCAACCCTGTACGGGCGCTACGAATACATCGCATTGCCGGAGATCGGCGGCGAAGTGCTCAAGGCCAAGATGGACACCGGCGCCCTGACCGCCTCGCTGTCAGCCAAGGACATCGAAACCTTCACCCGCGACGGTGATGACTGGGTGCGGTTTCGCCTGGCGACCAAGGATGCGAGCAACAAGGTCTACGAGCACAAGATTGCGCGCATCAGCAAGATCAAGACCCGTTCCGAGGAAGATGAAGAAGACGACGAAAAGATCGCCCCCACCAAGCGCCCGGTGGTCGATCTGGAGTTGTGCCTGGGTAACGTCAAGCGCACGGTCGAGGTCAACCTGACGGACCGCAGCAGTTTCAATTACCCGTTGCTGATTGGCGCCAAGGCGTTGCGTGAGTTTGGGGCGGCGGTGAACCCGGCTCGGCGGTTTACGGCGGATAAGCCGGACTGCTGATTTCCCTGATTGACGTACCCCAAGCCTTGCGGCACCGTTCCGGCAACTTTTACTGCCGGGCTCGCAAGCCATGCCTCATATCCTGATTGTCGAAGACGAAGCCGCCATCGCCGATACACTGGTGTTTGCCCTGCAAGGAGAGGGGTTTGACACCACCTGGTTGAGCCTTGGCGCAGCCGCCCTCGAACACCAGAAAAATACTCCGGCGGACCTGATCATCCTCGATGTGGGGCTGCCGGATATCAGCGGCTTCGAGACGTGTAAAAATCTCAGACGTTTCAGCGACGTTCCGGTGATCTTTCTGACAGCCCGGGATGGCGAGATCGACCGGGTGGTGGGCCTGGAGATCGGTGCTGACGATTACGTGGTCAAACCCTTCAGCCCCCGTGAGGTGGCGGCCAGGGTCCGGGCGATCCTCAAACGTGTGGCGCCGAGGCCGGCGGTGGAGCCGGGCATGGCGCTGTTTCAGGTCGATGCCGACCGTGTGCAGATCAACTATCGCGGCAAACCGCTGAACTTAACACGCCACGAGTTTCGTCTGCTCAATTGTCTGCTGGAGCAACCTGAGCGGGTCTTCAGCCGCGAACAATTGCTCGATGCCCTGGGCGTGGCCAGCGATGCCGGCTACGAGCGCAGCATCGACAGCCACATCAAGAGCGTGCGCGCCAAGCTGCGCCTGGTCCGGGCCGAGGCCGAGCCGATCCAGACGCATCGGGGCCTGGGCTACAGCTACAGCCCGGAGCACAGCTGATGTCGCTGGGGATCCGGATTTTCCTGGTGTATGTGCTGTTTATCGCCTTGACCGGTTATTTCGTGCTCAACACGGTCATGGAGGAAATCCGCCCCGGCGTGCGCCAGTCCACCGAAGAAACCCTGGTGGACACGGCCAACCTGATGGCCGAGATCCTGCGGGACGATTTCAAGGCCGGCACCCTCAACCAGAATCGCTGGCCGCAGTTGCTCAAGGCCTATGGCGAGCGCCAGCCGGCGGCGACGATCTGGGGCTTGCCAAAAAACCAGGTCAGCCATCGCATCTATGTCACCGATGCCAAGGGCACCGTGGTGCTCGACTCCAGTGGCGTGGCGGTGGGCCAGGATTATTCGCGCTGGAACGACGTCTACCTGACCCTGCGCGGCCACTACGGCGCTCGCTCGAGCCGCAGCGATCCGGATGACCCGACGTCTTCGGTGATGCACGTCGGCGCGCCGATCCGCGACAACGGCCGCATCATTGGGGTCGTCACCGTCGCCAAGCCCAACAGCTCATTGCAGCCTTATGTCGATCGCACCGAACGGCGACTGCTGGCCTATGGCGCCGGGTTGGTGGTCCTGGGGCTGTTGCTGGGCGGCTTGCTGTCCTGGTGGCTCAGTGCGGCATTGCGGCGTTTGACGAGCTATGCCCAGGCAGTCAGCCAGGGGCGTCGGGTGGAGGTGCCGCATTATCGCGGTGGCGAGTTCGAGCAACTGGCGGGGGCGGTGGAACACATGCGCACTCAACTGGAAGGCAAGGCTTACGTCGAGCGTTACGTGCACACGCTGACCCACGAACTCAAGAGCCCGTTGGCAGCGATTCGTGGCGCCGCTGAACTGCTGCAAAGCGACATGCCCGCCGCCCAGCACCAGCGCTTCGTCAATAACATCGACAACGAAAGTGTGCGCATGCAGCAGTTGATCGAGCGCTTGCTCAACCTGGCCCAGATCGAGCAGCGCCAGGGGTTGGAAGAAGAAGTCGCGGTGCCGCTGGCGGCGTTGGTGGACGAACTGCTGGAAGCGCGCGGCGGTTGGATCGAAAGTCGCCAATTGAGGATTGAACAGCACATCGCTGCCGACCTGACGCTGACCGGTGAGCCGTTCCTGTTGCGCCAGGCCTTGGGCAATCTGCTGGAAAACGCCCTGGACTTCACCCCCGTCAACGGCCTGCTACGTGTCAGCGCCGAGCGCAGCGGGAACCGCGTCGAGATCCGCCTGTTCAATCAGGCCGCGCCGATTCCCGACTACGCACTGCCACGCTTGAGCGAGCGCTTCTACTCCTTGCCGCGCCCGGACAGCGGCCGCAAGAGCACTGGCCTGGGGCTCAACTTCGTGGAGGAAGTGGTGCAGTTGCATGGGGGGCAATTCACTATCGGCAATGTCGAGGGTGGGGTTGAGGTGGTGCTGAGGTTGCCTTGAGGGAATTTGGTTAATCTTATTATTGATTAATTTACATAACCATTTTTTAGGTTTAATTTCTCCTCAACACCGGCGAACGATTCAATAAACCTGTTAGCAAGCCATGCCTTACGGTGAGATGACTTTCGGTCGGCTGGTCCTACTCGTGGATACACAACCGGGAGCATGAGCATGGTGAGCCTCTGGCAAAAACTGCAGGCCAAGTTGTTGCGCGCCTTCGCCAAGAGAATGAAGGCGAAGTTTACCTATGACGCTGCGCTGTTTCCGTTGCGCGCAGTGGTCGAGCAAACCATCCCGACCCCTTGGGGGGCTGCGCGGGCGCTGTTTTACTGGCCCCATTCGCAGTCCTCGGCGAAGCTGCCGGTGTACTTGAATTTCCATGGCGGTGGCTTTGTCGCGGGGACGCCCGAACACGACGACAGCTATTGCCGTCGACTGGCCCATAACCTGAACTGCCTGGTGGTCAATCTGGACTATGTGCTGGCGCCAGAGCACGCCTTCCCCGCAGCCCCGCGGCAGTGCTTCGCGGTGCTCGAATGGCTGGCCAGCGAAGCCGAAACGCTGGGCATCGATCCTCAGCGTTTCGCAGTCGGCGGCCATAGCGCCGGCGGCAATCTGGCCGCCGCGGTGGCGGGTCTGTCGCGAGGGCATCAAGCGTTGAAGGTGGTGCATCAGTTGATCGACTATGCGGCGCTGGATCTGCACCAGGACCCTGCCTTGAAGACGTCCACCAGTGCCCGGCCACTGCTCAATGCCGGCCTGATGCGCTTCTTCAACAGCTGCTACCTGAGCGATCCGGCACAGGCGCTCGATCCGTTGGCCTCACCCCTGTTGGCGCCGGTCGAGGCGCTGGCGGGGATGCCGCCAGCCACGGTGATCACGGCGCAATACGATATCTTGCGTGCCGAAGGCGAGGCCTATGCCGAGAAGTTGCGCCAGGCCGGCGTGCCGGTGCGCCAGCGAATGTTTGAAGGCTGCGACCATATGTTCACCCACCTGGGACCGGACGAGTCGGCCGAGGAGGCCTGGCAGCTGATGGAGGATTCCCTGCGCGAAGCCTTCCAGACCGTGGATGGCGCGGATGCCGGCGCTTCGGCGCAACGAGGCGAGGGCAGTCTCCACACAATCTCCACAATCGCTCCATAAGCCCAGCACACAACCCCCCCAGACTCTCCCTCATTCGAACAGGGAGAGCCCCACATGAACCGCAGCCTCGCCATAAAACTGGGCATGATCGCCCTATTGATTCTCTTGTTGATGATCCCGTTGTTGATGATCAACGGGCTCATTGATGAGCGCCAGGAACTGCGTGACGGTGTGCTGCAGGACATCGCCCGCAGCTCCAGCTACAACCAGCAACTGATCGGGCCGATGATCGTGGTGCCGTTTCGCAAGAGCGTGAAGGTCTGGAACACCAACGAGAAGACCGGTGTGCGTTTCCTGGAAACTGTCGAGCGAACGGGCGAGTTGTATTTTTTGCCGGAGCAATTCGAACTCGACGGCCAGGTCCGCACCGAAACCCGTGCCCGGGGCATCTACGAAGCGCGGATGTTCCACGCCGATAACCGGATCGATGGCCGCTTCAAGGTGCCTGAGCGCTACGGTGTTGCTGCCAAGGATTTTGCCGATTACCGTTTTGATGAGCCGTACCTGAGCGTCGGCATCAGCGATATTCGCGGCATCGAGAATGCGCTGACCCTGACGCTCAACCAGCAGACCGTCGATTTCCTGCCAGGCTCGCGGCTCGGCTGGCTGGGGCAGGGTGTGCATGTGCCGCTGCCGATGATCACCGCCCAGGGCGGCCCTGAGCTGACCTTCGGTTTTGACCTGCGCCTGCAAGGCACTGGCGAGTTCCAGATTCTGCCAGTGGGCAAATCCACCAAGGTGCACCTGTCGGCCGACTGGCCGCACCCCAGCTTCATCGGCAACTACCTGCCGACCAATCGTGAGATCAATGAGCAGGGTTTCAGTGCGGACTGGCAGACGTCGTTTTTCTCCACCAACCTTCTGGAAACCCTGCAAGCCTGCGAGCCAAGCGATGGTTGTGAAGCGTTCCGCAGCCGTGCCTTCGGCGTGAGCTTCATCGACCCGGTGGACCAGTACCTCAAGAGCGACCGGGCGATCAAATATGCGCTGCTGTTCATAGCCCTGACATTCGCCGGCTTCTTCCTCTTCGAGGTACTCAAGAGCCTGGCGGTGCACCCGGTCCAGTACGCCTTGGTGGGCGTGGCGCTGGCGTTCTTTTACCTGCTGCTGTTGTCGCTGTCGGAGCACATCGGCTTCACCCTGGCGTACTTGGTATCGGCCAGCGCCTGTGTCGTGTTGATCGGGTTTTATGTCTGCCATGTGCTGCGCAGCGTGAGCCACGGCCTGGGATTCTCGGCGGGGCTGGCGGGCTTGTACGGCTTGCTCTACGGCCTGTTGAGCGCCGAGGACTACGCGCTGTTGATGGGCTCGCTGTTGCTGTTCGGCCTGCTGGGCGTGTTCATGGTGCTGACTCGCAAGCTGGACTGGTATGGGGTTGGGGTGAAGCCGGCGGCGATGAACTTCGATTTGGGAGAGGTGAAATGAGCCGGTCGCTGGGGTTGCGTGAGGATCAGCGGGTGCGGGAGGTGTTGGTGATGCAGATTGCTGGGTTGTTTCCTTTGGATCCGGTGCGCTGCCATCGCGGGCAAGCCTTGCTCCCACAGGTTGAGCGGGTCTATGTGGGAGCTAACCTGTTCCCACAGATTGAGCGAGGTCTATGTGGGAGCAAGGCTTGCCCGCGATGAGGCCGGCACAGCCAACGCAAAGCTAAACCCTGGGCACCGTCTCGAGCATCGAAGGCCGCAAGCTCACCTCGGCAAACCACGCCGCCAGTTGCGGATTGGCCTTGCGCCATTCCAGGTCCGGATGGCGCAGATCGAGGTAGCCCAAGGCGCAGGCCACGCTGATAGAAGCCACGTCGAAGTGGCAGGCCAGTTCGGCAATCGCTTCGGCTTCGAGCTGGCCCAGGGCACGGCGAATCTTGTCCCGCTGCGCCTCGAGCCATTCGTCCCAGTGCTTTTCCACAGGGCGCAGCGCGGTTTCGTAGCGGATCGTCACGGCCGCATCCATGATCCCATCGGCCAGGGAGGCCAGGGTCAGGCGCCGCCAGCGGGCCGCGCCGTCCCGGGGGATCAGCGGGTTGCCGACGTGCTGGTGATCGAGATAGTCGAGGATGACGCGGCTGTCGTGGATCACCGTCCCGTTGGCCAGGCGCAGGGCCGGGATCTTGCTCAACGGGTTGTCATCGATCAGCGCCCGGTCCGGCTTGACCGGCGAGAGCTGGCTGAGCTGTAACGCCACGCGGTCCTGCTGGCCGGTTTCGTGCAGCAGCACCAGGACCTTGCGAACGAAGGGCGAAGCGGGGTTGTGGAACAGCGTCATGCTGGGAGTGGACATGCAGGCATCCTCGGTAAACGGCCAGGGGCTTAGCCTAGACAGTTACGGGGCGGCTGGCGAGTTCCAGTGTGGGAGCGGGCTTGCTCGCGAAGGCGGCGTGTCAGAAACACAATTGCGACTGACACGTCGCCTTCGCGAGCAAGCCCGCTCCCACAGGGGACGCGTCCGGCAGGAGTTATCCACGCTTGATCAATCCCCACACCCCCAAGACCGTCGGCACGCCCAAACCCACCCAGCTCACCGCATCCCAGACGCCGTCACCGAGCAATGCGCTGAACAGCCCCGCCGCACTAAGTGCACCGATCATCAGGGGAATACCAAACACCTTCCAGAAACTCGACTGCCGAGGCCTCACGAGGCGACCTCCGTGCCGACGGTTGCCCGCTTGGCCGCCTTGCGCCGCACCAGCCACAGGTAAACGCCGCTGCCGAGGACGATGATGGTCAGTACATCGAGGGTTGCCCAGAAAATCTGCATCGGCCGGCCACCGTAGTCGCCGAAATGCAGCGGCAGGGACAGGCTCATGACATCCATGTACCAGGGGCGTTCTGCGACGGCGGTGACGTCCAAGGTGGTGGCGTCGATCAGCACCGGGGTGAGCAGGTGCGAGGTCAGGTGGGTGTCACCCTTCATGAAGACGCTGTAGTGGTGCTCGCTGGAGAACAGCGTGCCGGGGAAGGCGATGAAACTCGGCTCCATGCCCGGCGCGACGTCCTTGGCAATGTCCAGCAGCCGGGTGGCCGGTGCCAGTTGGGTCAGCGGCGGGGCGTCGCGGTAGGGTTCGACCATGGCGCTGAGGCTGTCGTTGCGCCACGCGGCGATGATCAGGTCGGCGCAGGCGGCGATCACGCCGGTGACGCCCACGGTCAGCGCCCAGACCAGCGTGACCACGCCGATCAGGTTGTGCAGGTCGAGCCAGCGCAGGCGCGTGGATTTGTCCTGGCGTACCGTGGCGAACTTCAAGCGGCGCATGAACGGCAGGTACAGGACCACCCCGGAGACGATGGCGATCACGAACAGCAACCCCATGAACGCCAGCAGCAACTTGCCCGGCAGCCCGGCGAACATGTCCACGTGCAGGCGCAGCATGACCATCATGAAACCGCCATTGGCCGAGGGCATTTCCAGGGCCTCGCCGGTACGCCCATCGAGCATGAAGGTGTGGGAGGAATTGGGTTCGGTGCCCGGTGTCGGCGCCATGATGGTGATGACGCCGTTGGGATCGTCATCGTCCCAGCCAAAATACTGGACCACTTCCCCCGGGCGATGGGCCTTGGCTTTTTCCACCAGTTGTTGCAGGTCCAGCGGCGGCGTGTCGGCGGGCATTTCCCGAAGCTGCGGGGCATCGCCCAGCAGGTGTTCGATTTCATGGTGGAAGATCAACGGCAGCCCGGTGATCGCCAGCATCAGCAGGAACACCGTGCAGATCAGGCTGGTCCAGGTGTGGACGAAGGACCAGCGGCGGATGGTTTTGCTTTTCATGATCGATCCGGATGTAAAAGGGCACCTTGTGGCGAGGGGTATCTGTGGGAGCAAGGCTTGCCCGCGAAACAGGCGATGCGGTCCTTCCGAAACCGAGTCGCCTCCATCGCGGGCAAGCCTTGCTCCCACATAGTGCTCGCTAAAGTGGGTATGCAAATGCTAACCGTTTACCATTTGTAATTCACGCTGGCGACGACGTTGCGTTGGTCGCCGTAGTAGCAGTAGAAGCCGTCGCAAGTAGACAGATAGTCCTTGTTGAAGAGGTTCTTCGCGTCCACCGCCACCGTGACCCCCTTGAGGGTCTTGTTCAAACGGCCCAGGTCGTAATGGGCCGAGGCGTCGTACACGGTGTAGGACCCGACATGGCCCCAGTCGGTGTTGGTGGTGTTGCCGTAGGTGTCGCCGACATAACGCACACCGGCGCCGACACCGAAGCCATCCAGCGGGCCGTTATGCCAGGTGTAGTCCGCCCAGGCGGTGGCCTGGTTGCGCGGGACCTGGGCCATGCGCTTGCCTTCTTCAGCCGCGGTGCCCTTGGTGATTTCGCTGTCGTTGTAGGTGTAGGAACCGATGAGCTTGAGGTTGTCGGTCACATCGCCCGAGGCCTCCAGTTCCAGGCCACGCACCTGGACTTCACCCACTTGGCGGGTGACGTTGTTTTCGGTAACGGAGTTGTTTTTCTGGGTCAGGTCGAACACTGCTGCCGTCAGCAGGGTCTTGGTGCCGGGTGGCTGGTACTTGATACCCGCTTCGTATTGTTCGCCTTCGGTGGGTTTGAACGCTTCGGTGCTGTTGACGGTTGAACCCGCCGCCGCCTGGAACGACTGGGCGAAGGAAATGTAGGGCGTCACACCGTTATCGAAGACATAGCTCAACGCTGCGTTGCCGCTGAACTTCTTGTCGCGCTGGGTGTTGGTCGCATCGTTCAGGTTGTGGAACACGGTGCCGGTGTGAATCCAGTCCTCACGACCGCCGAGGGTCAGGCGCCAGTTGTCCAGGGCGATCTGGTCCTGGACGTACAGGCCGGTCTGGTGGGTCTTTTGGTTGTAGTCATACATTGTGAAGTACTCGACGTTGGAGAAATCCTGTCCATAGGTCGGGTTGTGGATGTTGCTGGTCGGCACGCCAGTCGAACCCCAATCCCAGCGCGAATTGCTGTTGGAGCGCTGGTGATCCAGGCCCAGCAGCAGGGTGTGGCTGAGGGCGCCGGTCTGGAAGTCGGCCTGGAAATTGTTGTCCACGGCGAACTGGCTGATGTCTTCGTTGATGACGCTGGCGCTGCGCTTGACGTTACCGTCGGCGTCCACCGATTGGTCGGGGCTGTCTGGCCAGAATTGGCCGCCTGCCGAGATGCCTTGGGTTTCCAGGTCGCTCTTGGTATAGCGCAGGTTCTGGCGGAACTGCCAGGTGTCGTTCAGACGGTGTTCAAACGCATAACCGAGTGCGTAGTAGGTACGGTCGTAGAATTCCCAGTCCGGGTCGCCGAGGTTCTTGTGGTGGGAAATCTTGCCCGCTGGCGAGGACAGCTTGGTGCCTTGCAGCGGCAGGAATTGCCCGGTGATGCCGGTGTCGTCGCGGGTGTACTGGGACAGGAAGGTCAGACGGGTGTCGTCGTTGATGTTCCAGGTCAGGCTCGGCGCAAGGTTGTAGCGCTTGTCCGGGATGTGATCGACCTGGGAATTGCTGTCGCGCACGGTGCCGCTGACCCGATAGAGGAACTGACCTTCGTCATCGACCTTGCCAGTGCTGTCGAAATTGATCTGCTTGTGTTCATAGCTGCCGGCCTGCAGCTCGACTTCATTGCTGCTTTCGGCCTGTGGCCGACGGCTGACCATGTCCAGCATGCCGCCAGGGGGCGTCTGGCCGTAGACCGAAGAGGCAGGGCCACGCAGCACGGCAATGCGCTCCAGGTTCCAGGGTTCGATTTTTGGCGTGATGTAGTTGCCCTTGGGCAGCGGCAGGCCATCGAGGAACTGGGTCGGTATGAAACCGCGAACCAGCAGCCAGTCGTTGCGCGAGTCCGAACCGTAGCCGCTGCTCTGTACGCCAGCGGTATAGCGCAGGGCGTCATTGAGGTTGAGGACAGAACGGTCCTCCATCTGTTGGCGGGTGACCACGGAAACTGAGCGCGGCAGTTCGACAATCGGCGTATCCGTCTTGGTCCCGGCGGCGGTGCGGGTGGCGACGTAGCCCGCGGTCGGGCCCCACGCGGTTTCGCTGACACCGGCACCGATCACACTGGTTTCCGGCAAGGCCATGACGCCTTCAGGCACCGCCACCAGGCTATAGGTGCCGGCGCTGCTTTGTTCCAGTTGCAGGCCGGTGCCGCGCAAGGCTTCGCGCAATGCGCCGGTGGCGTCGAACTGGCCCTGGACCGGGGCCGAGGTCTTGCCCGAGGCCAGGGACGGATTCAGGCTCAGCGCGAGGCCGGCCTGGCTGGCGATCTGGTTCAGGGTGCTGGCCAGCGGCGCGGCGGGCAGGTTGTAGGTGCGCACGCTCGTGGCCTGTTCGGCGGCCAGCAGCGGGGCGCTGGTCAACGGGACGGCAAAGGCAATGGCGATGGCCAACAGGCTGGGGCGCAACAGGGTGTCTAGCGGGCGGGACATACGGCGGCTCCTGAATGGAAATATTTCTCAATTGCCTGGGTGCCGGATGAAAATCGAAAAGTGATAGGGCTGGATGAAAATAATTTAGATTCTGTTTTCGAGCGGTGGCTTTGTAGTGGGGCTAATGGCCTCATCGCGAGCAAGCTCGCTCCCACATTGACCGGGTCGCCCGCGAATTATCCTGTGGGAGCGAGCTTGCTCGCGATGAGGCCATACCTGACACAAAGCCACTCAGGGTTTGGCTTCAACCCGGGGCCCCACCACCACCCACCACCGCGTGTGATGCTCGATCTGCACCGGCAAGCTCGGCAGCAGGGCCGTCAGGGCCAGGTCGGTGTCGTGCAGCGGGAAACTGCCGGTGATGCGCAGGTCTGCCACTTGTGGCTCGACGCCCAGGTAGCCGCGCCGGTAACGTCCCAATTCGTGGACCAGGTCTTCAAGGCGCGCGTTGTCCACCACCAGCATGCCGCGGGTCCAGGCATCGGCGCCGGGGTTCAGGGCGATGGTCTGCCCGAGGCCGTCGCGGCGCATCAGCACTTGTTGGCCTTCGCGCAGGATCAGTTCCTTGTCCGTGGCCTGCGGATGCGCGGCCACAGCGGATTTCAACACGCTCAGGCGCGTGCCTTGGTCTTCACGCTTGACCAGGAACCGTGTGCCCAAGGCGCGCAGGCTGCCTTCGCGGGTTTCGACGATGAACGGACGCGGGTCGTCGTGGCCGGTTTCTACCAGGATCTCGCCTTCCTGCAGGACGATGCGGCGCTGCTTGTCATCGAAACGCACGTCCAGGGCACTGTGGGTGTTGAGGTTGATCAGCGTACCGTCGGCCAGGCGCAGAGTGCGCTGCTCGCCTGTCGCGGTGCGCTGATCGGCCAGCCAGTAATCCAGCGGCAGGTAACGATCCCCGGCAAACAACGCCAGGCCGATGACCGCGACAACACTGGCCAGGCCGCTGCCCACCTTGCGTATCCGCCGGCGAATGCTGACCCGCGATTGCAGCAACGCCGCCCGCGCCGGCCCGTTGGCCACACTGAAACGCTGGTCAAGCATGCCCAGCTGTCGCCAGGCCCGGGCGTGTTCTTCGTCGGCGGCATGCCATCGGGCGAACGCTTCACGCTCCAGGGCGCTGCTTGAGTCCAGGGACAACTGCCAGGCAATGGCGGCATCCAGCACGCTGGCCGAGACCGGTTTGGCATGGGCCTGGCTCATGTCGGCTCACCATAAAGTGCGATGTAGCACTGTCGGATGCCTTGGGCCAGGTATTGCCGTACCCGTGGCACCGAAACCCCCAGGCGCTCGGCGATTTCGGCGTGGCCGAGGCCGTCGAGGCGGTTATAGAGGAAGGCTGCGCGGGCCTTGCTCGACAGTTTGCCGAGCAGGCGATCGATGGCCTTGAGATCTTCGAGGATGATTTGCTGTTCTTCCACCGAGGGCTGCTCGGCCTCGGGGATCAGCATCAGTTCGGTGAGGTAGGCCTGCTCCAATGCCGCTCGACGGAAATAATCGAACAGCAGGCCCTTGGCGATGGCCACCAGAAATGCCCGTGGCTCGCGGGGCGCCTTCAGTTCCTCGCGACCTAGCAAGCGCACAAAGGTGTCCTGGCTCAGGTCCTCGGCCCGTTGCGAACACGCCACGTTGCGTCGCAGCCAGGCCAATAGCCAACCGCGATGGTCACGGTACAACGCACCAACCAAATCACTATGAGGACTGGGGACTGACGACACGAAGCATCACCGACGTTTTAAGTAACGAGAATTGTTCGCGATTGTGGCAGAGGCGGAGGCGGGAAAGCAATTGGCGCTGGTCGGGACCCGGTCTGTGGGCCCAAATAAGTCTGTGGACCCAGTAGGTCTGTGGGAGCAAGGCTTGCCCGCGATGCAGACGGCTCGGTCAGGACTGTCAGTCCCAGGCGATGCCATCGCGGGCGAGCCTTGCTCCCACAGGTAAACCACCCTCGGAGCAGAGGATTTAGAGCGAAGGCGCCTGCTGCCGCCGTTTCCAGTGGCTCAGGCGCTGTTGCAGGTCAAGCGGGCTGTGGATCTGTTTCTGGCGGGCGCGGCTGAACAGGATCAGCGCCAGTTCCGCCGTGGCCAGGGCGTCGGCGCTGGCGTTGTGGCGGTCGAAGACTTGCAGCTTGAACCAGTCGATCCACTCGTCCAGGCCTGACTTGCGCAGATGGGCTTGCGGGCAAAGCATCGGGGCCATGTCTGCTACATCGAGGAACGGATGCTGCAGGCGATAGCCCAGGTAGTCCTTCAAGGCGCGCCCGAGCATGTGCGAATCGAACGGTGCGTGAAAGGCCAGCAGCGGGCTGTCGCCGACGAATTCCATGAACGCCAGCAGCGCCTCGGCCGGGTCGCTGCCGGCGGCAATGGCGCTGGGTGCCAGGCCATGGATCAACACACTTGGCCCGAGTTTTTGCTTATCGCATTGCAGGGTGCGTTCGAACTGCTGGCTGAAGTCGATGGCGCCGTCTTCGATGACCACCGCGCCGATGGACAGCACCTGGTCCTTGTTCAGGTTCAAGCCGGTGGTTTCCAGGTCCAGCACGACCCAGCGTTGTTTCCGCAGCTCGCATTCACTCAAGGCTGACGCCGCTGGAAGGTGTTCCAGGCGCCTTTGTATTTCTTCGGGCAACATGGGTTGGGCTGGGCGCAGCCAGGAAAAAATGCTCACAACTGATACCTCAGCGTCAGGCTGCTTTGCAGACGTTGGGCCTGGCGCAGGGCTTCGCGCAGGATGCGTCGGTCCAGATGGTTGAGGCTGTCAGGATCGACGCGGTTGGAGTAGGGCAGGTTCTCGCGGGTTTGCAGTTGGTGCTGCTGCATGCGGGTCTGCTGGATGAAGTGATAGGCCTCTTCATAGGCGGCGCCATCGAGCGGTTCGATCACTTCCTTGACGACCAATTGCCGCAAGCGTTCCAGGGTGTTGTTGGTTTCGATGCCATTGGCCAGCGCCAGCAGACGGGCGCCGTCGACGAAGGGTGTCAGGCCTTGCACTTTCAGGTCGAGGGTGGCCTTTTCGCCGTTCTTGCGACTCAGTACGAAATCCCTGAAGCGTCCCACGGGTGGGCGGTGACGCAGCGCGTTTTCGGCCATCATGCGCTGGAACAAACGGTTGTCGGCCACTTGGTCGAGGATCTGCCGGCGCAGCTGCTCGCAGCCTTGCTCATCGCCCCAGACCACCCGCAGGTCGAAATAGATGCTCGAACCCAGCAGGTTTTCCGGGGTCGCTTCGCGAATGAATGCCGCGAAGCGCCGGGCCCATTCGGCACGAGACAGGCACAGCTCGGGGTTGCCGGCCATGATGTTGCCTTTGCACAAGGTGAAGCCGCACAAGGCCAGGCTCTGGTTGATCTGTTGGGCGATGGGCAGCAGCAGGCCACGGATCTGCGCGGCGTGGGCGGCGTCCCGGGCTTCGAACAAAATGCCGTTGTCCTGGTCGGTGTGCAGGGTTTGCTCGCGCCGGCCTTCACTGCCGAAACACAACCAACTGAACGGCACCCCCGGGTCGCCCTTGTCGGCCAGGGTCAGTTCGATGACACGGCTCACGGTGTGGTCGTTGAGCAGGGTGATGATGTGGGTAATCTGGGTCGACGACGCGCCGTGGGCCAGCATGCGCTCCACCAGTTGGCCGATCTCGCCACGCAGGGCCACCAGGTTTTCCACCTTGGGGGCGCTGCGAATGGTCCGGGCCAGGTGCACCAGGTCGACCCGTTGCAGGGAAAACAGATCGCGCTCCGACACTACGCCACACAGGCGATGGTCCTTGACCAGGCAGACATGGGCGATGTGCCGTTCGGTCATGGCGATGGCCGCGTCGAAGGCGCTGTGGTCCGGCGAGAGAAAAAACGGGGCCTGGGTCATATGTCCGACGATGGCCTGGGAAAAATCCCCGTCCCCATCGGCCACCACGTGCCGCAGGTCGCGCAAGGTAAAGATTCCCACCGGGGCTTTCTGCTCATTCACCACCACGATGCTGCCGACCTGCTGTTCGTGCATCAGCTTCACAGCTTCGCGCAGCGGTGTGTCCGGGCTGCAACTGACCGGATGGCGCATCGCCAGTTCGCCCAGCCGGGTGTTGAGGGAGTACTGGGTGCCCAGGGTTTGCGCGGACTTCTGCTGGACCTGCTGATTGACCTGGTCGAGCAAGCTGCTGACCCCACGCAGGGCGAAGTCGCGAAACGGGCCGGACAGGGCGAACAGCTTGATGAAGGCCTGTTTGTTCAGTTGCAGGCAGAACGTGTCTTCGCCGGCCCGGTGCTCGGTGCGCGTGGCCCGTTCGCCCAGTAGCGCGGCGAGGGGGAAACATTCGCCGGTGGTGATTTCGAAGGTGGTTTCGGTGCCGCCCTTGGCCGAATGCGGACGTTCGCCTATCACCCGGCCTTGCTTGACGATGTAGAAGTGTTCCACCGGGCCGTCGGCCGGCTTGATGATGGTGTCGCCCGGCGCATAAAAACGCAGCAGGCATTGCTCAACCAGATAGGCCAGGTGGGCGTTTTCCATCTGGTTGAACGGGGGGAAGCGCTGGAGAAACTGCAGCGTCCCCTGGATGTTTTGCAACACCGCGGTTTTCCCTGCCTGGATGAAGGCGTCCGCTTTTTTCATAACCATTACGCAGTCTTTTTTTGATTGTTGTGGTCGGATCCGTTCTCTCATGGTCGGCCCCTCAGCGCGGGGTGCCCATTGGACGTAAGTCTAGGTCGCTGCACAGGGGAGGGCTTACGGAAAAATCCTACGCTAGGTGTCAGAAAAATCGTCATTAAATGTTCTTGGAAAAAAATCCGACGAAGTGCACATTGAAGCGCCGCAGAACGATGTCTGACCACTGTGCCAGGGGATCGATTTAAAGAACGTAGAGAGCACCATGTCCGACCACGATATTTTGAGTGACGCCGAGCGCGAGGCGCTGAGTGCCGTCATGCTGGAACCTGACTTGCCGCCGCAGCGCGTCTTGATCGTCGATGACGACAAGGACGCTCGTGAGCTGCTGTCGGAGATTCTGGCGTTGGACGGGATTCACTGCATGACCGCCGCCAGTGGCGAAACGGCACTCAAGATGCTGGAGACCAAGCCATCGATCGGCCTGTTGATCACCGACCTGCGCATGGGCAATGTCGATGGCCTGGAGCTGATCCGCCTGGTGCGCGAGTCTCCGCGGGCGGCGCTGCCGATCATCATCGTGTCGGGCGATGCCGACGTGAAGGATGCCATTGAAGCCATGCACCTGAGCGTGGTGGACTTTTTGCTCAAGCCGATCGATACCGACAAGCTGCTGGGGTTGGTCAAGCATGAGTTGGGGATGGATCTCTAAGATCGTCTGTGGGAGCAAGGCTTGCCCGCGATGCAGGCGCCTCGGTTCACCAATGACCGCGCTGTCTTCATCGCGGGCAAGCCTTGCTCCCACAGATAAATCCCTTGCCGCAATGACTCAAGCATCAGCCAGGGCTTGGTGATTTTGCAATGAAAAAGCCCTGATCTTTCGACCAGGGCTTTTTTTGTGCCGCTGTCTACCGCTCAATCACAACCCATTGGCTGCCTTGAACTCGCGACGACGACGGTGCAGTACCGGTTCGGTGTAGCCGTTGGGCTGCTTCGTGCCTTCGATCACCAGCTCGACCGCCGCCTGGAAGGCGATGTTGCGGTCGAAGTCCGGAGCCAGCGGCCGGTACAGCGGGTCGCTGGCGTTCTGGCGGTCGACCACCGGGGCCATGCGCTTGAGGCTTTCCATCACCTGGTCTTGCGTGACGATGCCGTGGCGCAGCCAGTTGGCGATGTGCTGGCTGGAGATACGCAGCGTCGCACGGTCTTCCATCAGGCCGATGTCGTTGATGTCCGGCACCTTGGAGCAGCCCACGCCCTGGTCGATCCAGCGCACCACGTAGCCGAGGATGCCCTGGGCGTTGTTGTCCAGTTCGTTCTTGATCTGCTCCGGTGTCCAGTTCGGGTTGACGGCCAGCGGGATGGTCAGGATGTCGTCCACCGAAGCGCGGGCGCGCTTGGCCAGTTCGGCCTGGCGGGCGAACACGTCGACCTTGTGGTAATGCAGCGCGTGCAGGGCGGCGGCGGTCGGCGAGGGAACCCACGCGGTGTTGGCGCCGGCCATTGGATGGGCGATTTTCTGTTCGAGCATCGCCGCCATCAGGTCCGGCATCGCCCACATGCCCTTGCCGATTTGTGCACGGCCTTGCAGGCCGGAGCTCAAGCCGATGTCGACGTTCCAGTTTTCATACGCGCCGATCCACTTCTCGGCTTTCATGTCGGCCTTGCGCACCATCGGGCCGGCTTCCATGGAGGTGTGGATTTCATCGCCCGTACGGTCGAGGAAGCCGGTGTTGATGAACACCACGCGCTCGCCGGCGGCCTTGATGCAGGCCTTGAGGTTGACCGTGGTACGGCGCTCCTCGTCCATGATCCCGACCTTGAGGGTGTTGCGCGGCAGGTTCAGCACGTCCTCGACGCGACCGAACAGCTCGTTGGTGAACGCGGCTTCTTCCGGGCCGTGCATCTTCGGCTTGACGATGTACACCGAGCCGGTGCGGCTGTTGCGACGGCTGGTGTTGCCGTTGAGGCTGTGGATTGCTGCCAGGCTGGTGATCAGGCCGTCGAGAATGCCTTCTGGCACTTCGTTGCCGTGCTGGTCCAGGATCGCGTCGATGGTCATCAGGTGGCCGACGTTACGCACGAACAGCAGCGAGCGGCCGTGCAGGGTCACGCTCGAACCGTCGACGGCGGTATAGACACGGTCGGGGTTCATGGTGCGGGTAAACGTCTGGCCGCCTTTGGCGACTTCTTCAGCCAGATCGCCCTTCATCAGGCCGAGCCAGTTGCGGTAGATCACCACTTTGTCATCGGCATCGACAGCGGCGACCGAGTCTTCGCAGTCCATGATGGTGGTCAGCGCTGCTTCCATCAGGATGTCTTTGACGCCGGCTGCGTCGGTCTGGCCGACCGGAGTGCTGGCATCGATCTGGATTTCGAAGTGCAGGCCGTTGTGTTTCAACAGCACGGTGGTCGGTGCCGAGGCGTCGCCCTGGAAGCCGATCAACTGGGCATCGTCACGCAGGCCGCTGTTGCTGCCGCCCTTGAGGGTGACCACCAGTTTGCCGTCGACGATTTTGTAAGCGGTGGAGTCGACATGGGAGCCGGCCGCCAGGGGCGCGGCTTCGTCGAGGAAGGTACGGGCGAAGGCGATGACCTTGTCGCCGCGGACCTTGTTGTAGCCTTTGCCTTTTTCCGCGCCATCGGCTTCGCTGATGGCGTCGGTGCCGTACAGCGCGTCATACAGCGAACCCCAGCGGGCGTTCGATGCGTTGAGGGCGAAGCGGGCGTTCATCACCGGCACCACCAGCTGCGGGCCGGCCATGCGGGCGATTTCATCGTCGACGTTTTGGGTCGTAGCCTGGAAATCCGCCGCTTCTGGCAGCAGGTATCCAATGTCTTGCAGGAAGGCTTTGTAAGCCACGGCGTCGTGGGCCTGGCCGGCACGGGCCTGGTGCCAGGCATCGATCCGTGCCTGGAAATCATCGCGTTTGGCGAGTAGGGCTTTGTTCTTCGGCGCCAGGTCGTGGATGACCTTGTCGGCACCGGCCCAGAACGCGTCGGCGGTGAGGCCGGTTCCGGGAATGGCTTCGTTATTCACGAAGTCGAACAGGACTTTGGCGACCTGCAGGCCACCGACTTGAACGTGTTCAGTCATTGCTTGCCTCACTCTGCTCAGCTATTTCGCTTTTCAGCTCTTCGATTTTGACAATGAAGCCTCTGGACATTTAAACCACAAACCCCGGAACCAGTACATGCCATCGCTGGCGGCTGGGTGCTCAAGCCTTGCTGTCGGGGCTTTTCAGGGATGCGACTGGCCTTAAGCAGGCATCGGTACAACAGGGGTATCGCGATTATGTAGTGCGCGCTGCGGCATACTACATGATCAATTGCAGTTGTGAAAATTAGACTAATTGCGTCGTTACGCGACCGACTAAAGTGTTACGGTCACGTCGAGACACGGGATGTTCTCAAAAAACAGATAGATTGTTCCAGATAAATCTTGAGGTTTGTACACGATATCTCTGGTGTCCTCTTGTGGGAGCAAAGCTTGCTCGCGATACAGGTGTCGTGGTTTCAGAAGGACCGGGTTGTTTTCATCGCGAGCAAGCTTTGCTCCCACAGGGGGAAGGTATAAATCTTTAGGCCCCAGTCTGCTCGCGATCACCTGCCTATACTGTCCCTTCCACAACAAGAGGACTGCGCCATGGACCACCTCGTCATTACTGTTTTCGCCCCGGACAAGCCTGGGCAGGTTGAGCGCATTGCCGATTGCATCGCCGAGCATGGCGGTAACTGGCTGGAAAGCCGCATGTCGCACCTGGCCGGGCAGTTTGCCGGGATCCTGCGAATCAGCGCCCCGGCCGAGGTCCATGAGGTACTGATCGAAGCCTTGCAGGGGCTTTCGGCCCATGGCATTCGTGTGTTGATCGCTGAGGGCGGCCTTGAAGAAGCCTGCACCTGGAAACCCATTGCCATGGAACTGGTAGGCAATGATCGTCCCGGCATCGTGCGTGACATCACCCGGTTGTTGAGTGAACAGGGAGTGAACGTTGAGCGCTTGGTGACCGATGTTCGGCCGGCGCCGATGAGCAGCGAGTTGCTGTTTCATGCCGAAGCGATCCTGGGGGTGCCGTTGACCCTGTCGCTGGAGACGTTGCAGGAACGCCTGGAGACCCTGGCCGATGAGTTGATGGTGGAGTTCAAGCTCAGCGACGAAGCGTGATGAAGGTTATCCAAGGAAAAACTGCGCCTGCCTGTGGATAACCTGTAGAGACCCGGCTCCAGCCCAGGCTCGCCGGGGCTTAGCGGTCGATGATCAAAAAATCACCAGTTTTCAAGGGCTTGTGCACAAACGACGGGGATCACGCTGTGGATAAGCTTGGGAAGGATAAGCGCAGGCCACGCCAGACGTGGCCTGTAGAGGTTTGTACGTTTTTTGATCAGCTGCGCCGACGCATGCTGATCACGGCATCGACGCTGTACACCGCCAGCCCGGCCCAGATAAACAGGAACGCCACCAGTGTGCTGGACGACAGGTGCTCACCGAACAGCATCACAGCGAGCAGCAGCACCAGCGTCGGCGCGATGTACTGGAGAAAACCGATGGTGGTGTAGGGCAAATGCCGTGTTGCGGCGTTGAAACACACCAACGGCACCAGCGTCACGGGGCCGGCCGCTACCAGCCACCAGGCTTCGGAGGTGGTCCAGAAGGCCGCCTGGGCACTGGTGGCCGTGGGATTGAACAGCAACCAGGCGATGGCGATCGGCACCAGCATCCAGGTTTCCACTACCAGCCCCGGCAACGCCTTGACCGGTGCCTGCTTGCGGATCAACCCATAGAAACCGAAGGTCAGCGCCAGCACCAGCGACACCCACGGCAGGCTGCCCACTTGCCAGACCTGCTGCGCCACACCGACCGCCGCCAACCCCACCGCCAGCCATTGCATGCGGCGCAGGCGCTCGCCGAGGATCAACATGCCCAGCAATACGTTCACCAGCGGGTTGATGTAGTAACCCAGGCTGGCTTCGAGCATACGCTCGTTGTTCACCGCCCAGACGTAGGTCAGCCAGTTGGCTGCGATCAGCGTCCCGCTCAGGGCGAGGATCGCCAGGCGCTGTGGGTTGTCCCGCAGTTCGCGCCACCAGCCCGGGTGTTTCCAGACCATCAGCAACGCCGCGCCGAACAGGGCCGACCACAATACCCGGTGGATGATGATCTCCACCGACGGCACGCTGGCGATGGCCTTGAAGTAGATCGGGAACAGGCCCCAGATGATGTAGGCACTCAGGCCCAGGATGTACCCGCGACGCGGGTTGGCGGCTTGCATGCAGAATCCTTGCTTAGGCAGCTAACAAAGGAGTGATTGTAAGGAGATTTGTCTGGTTGTGCTGTGAGTATTGTGCACAATCACCGCAGATCCCCTGTGGGAGCGGGCTTGCTCGCGAAGGCGGCGTGCCTGGCAGCACAACTTTGCCAGACCTAGCGCTTTCGCGAGCAAGCCCGCTCCCACAGGGTGGTCCTGCGGTACATCAGAACAGCTTCAACGGCTCTTCATTGAGCGCCGCCAATTGCTCGCGCAACGCCAGCACCTGGTCGCCCCAGTAGCGCTCGCTGCCGAACCACGGGAAGCTGCGGGGGAACGCCGGGTCGTCCCAGCGTCGCGCCAGCCAGGCGCTGTAGTGCATCAGGCGCAGGGCCCGCAGCGGCTCGATCAGCGCCAATTCCCGCGGGTCGAAGTCGTGGAACTCACGGTAGCCGTCCATCAATTCCGACAATTGCCCCAGGCATTCCTGGCGGTCGCCGGCGAGCATCATCCACAGGTCCTGCACCGCCGGGCCCATGCGACAGTCGTCCAGGTCGACGATGTGGAACACCTCGTCGCGGCACATCATGTTGCCAGGGTGGCAATCGCCGTGCATGCGGATGTTCTGGTGGGGCGTGGCGGCGTAAACCTCTTCGACGCGCTTGAGCAGGTCCCGGGCGACCGACTCGTAGGCCGGCAGCAGGCTGCGGGGGACGAAGCCGCTTGCCAGCACGGTGGCCAGCGAATCGTGGCCGAAGTTTTTCACGCCCAGGGCTTCACGATGTTCGAACGGACGGGTCGCGCCGACTGCATGCAGGCGCCCGAGCAATTGTCCCAGGCGATAGAGCTGGTCGAGGTTGCCCGGCTCCGGTGCACGGCCGCCGCGACGGGGAAACAGGGTGAAACGAAACCCGGCGTGTTCGTGCAGGCTGGTGCCGTTGTGGATCAGCGGCGCGACCACGGGCACTTCGTATTCGGCCAGCTCGAAGGTAAAGCTGTGCTCTTCCAGGATCGCTTCGTTGGTCCAGCGCTGGGGGCGATAGAACTTGGCGATCAGCGGCTCGGAGTCCTCGATGCCGACCTGGTAGACGCGGTTCTCGTAGCTGTTGAGGGCCAACACGCGGGCGTCGCTGAGAAAGCCGATGCTTTCAACGGCATCGAGCACCAGGTCGGGCGTGAGGGTTTCAAACGGATGGGACATGCTGACTCCTGCGCAGCGGCAGGGCTGCCGCGTCCGGCCCAGCATGGTAGCGCAAAGCAGTCGGGATTGATCGGTGAGACTTGAATCGCTCTTCGTGGCGAGGGAGCTTGCTCCCGCTTGGGTGCGAAGCGCCCACAAATAATGGGGTCGCTGCGCAACCCAGCGGGAGCAAGCTCCCTCGCCACAAAGTGTCAGGCGCCGATGACCCCGCCATCCTCACGGGTAATCACCATCACCGAAGACCGCGGCTTGCCGTTGGGCAGGTGTTCGGGGAAGGTCGAGCCACCGCTGGGATGCTGGATCCCGACGAACATAGCCTTGTAGTCCGGCGAGAAGCTGATTCCGGTCACTTCGCAGCCCACCGGCCCGACCATGAAACGGCGGATTTCACCGCTGTTGGGGTCGGCGCAGAGCATCTGGTTGTTGCCCATGCCGGCAAAGTCACCGGCGTTGCTCGAGTCGCCGTCGGTCTGTATCCACAGCCGCCCGCCTTTGTCGAAGCCCAGGCCATCGGGACTGTTGAACATGTTCTGCGGGTTGATGTTGGACGATCCGGCTTTCGGCGTGCCGGCGTGTACCGTCGGGTTGCCGGCGACCACGAACAGGTCCCAGGCGAAGGTCTTGGAGGCGTGATCGTCGCGGTCGGTTTTCCAGCGCAGGATCTGCCCATAGACGTTCTTGGCCCGAGGGTTAGGCCCCTCCACCGGTTGGCCGGCGTCGCCGCGCTTGGAGTTGTTGGTCAGGGTGCAATAGACCTGCCCATCCTTGGGGCTGACCACGATCCACTCCGGGCGGTCCATGCGCGTAGCGCCAACGGCGCTGGCGGCCAGGCGTGCATGGATGAGAACTTCGGCCTGGTCGGCAAACCCGCTGCTTGCGTCGAGACCGTTCTTGCCATGGGTCAGCTCGATCCACTGGCCCTCGCCTTTCGGATGGTCCGGGTTGCCGTCGCCGGCATCGAAGCGCGCCACGTACAAGGTGCCATGGTCCAGCAGGTTGCGATTGGCCTTGGCATTGCGGTGATTGATGCGCTCGCGGCTGACGAACTTGTAGATGAATTCGCCACGTTCATCATCGCCCATGTACACCACGGCGCGACCGTCATTGGTCTGCGCCAGGGCGGCGTTTTCGTGTTTGAAGCGGCCCAGGGCGGTGCGTTTTACCGGAGTGGATTGCGGATCGAACGGGTCTATCTCCACTACCCAACCGTGGCGATTGAGTTCGTTGGGGTTTTTCGCCAGGTCAAAGCGCGGGTCGTGCAAGTGCCAGTTGATTTCACTGCTGGCGACGGTGGCACCATAGCGTTTCTGTGCCGCGTCGAACTGCAGGTCTGACTTGCTGCTGCCGAAGCAGTCAGTGAAGTTCTCTTCACAGGTCAGGTAAGTACCCCAAGGCGTCATGCCGTTGGCGCAGTTCTGGAAAGTCCCCAGCACTTTCTTGCCACTCTTGTCTGCGCTGGTTTTCAGCAGGTCGTGCCCGGCGGCTGGGCCACGCAGGCGAATCGGTGTGTTGCCGTGGATTCTGCGGTTGTAGCGCGACTCCTGGACGAACTGCCATTGTCCGCGACGACGCTGGATCTCGATCACCGACACCCCTTCGCTGGCCTGGGCCTTGCGCACGTCCTCGGCCGACTGCGGCTGGCCGCCGTGAGGGAACAGGTATTGGTAGTTGGTGTACTCGTTGTTGATCGCCATCAGCGCCCGGTTATTGTCGCCGGGGAACGGGAACAGGCTCATGCCGTCGTTGTTGTCGCCGAACTGCACTTCCTGTGCACGGGCGGTGCCGTTACCACTGGGGTCGAAGGCCGGTGCATTTTTCTGCAGCGGCTGGCCCCAACTGATCAGCACCGAGGATTTGTAGCCTGGCGGCAACGTGATGGTGTCAGCCGTGGCGGCGGCGATGCTGTTGAAGCCCAGCAACCGGCTGTTGCCTTCGCTCACGGCGGCGGCCAGGACGCTGCGGCTCAGCAGGTTGCCGCCCAGGAACATCGCCGCGCCGCACAAGGCTCCGGCGCTGATAAAGCTGCGACGGCTCAGGCCGACGATCTTTTCCAGGTCGGTGGATTGGTTTTCTTCTAATAGGCTCATCATCAGGCTCCCTGCTGGTTTTGGCAGTCACCTTAAAGCGGGTCGATGAAACTATTGTTGCAACACGCTACAGCGGTGTGCCGAGCAGCACATTTGTCGCAGAAAACGTCACTTGCACGGGTGAGCCGGCTTCCAGATTCTGCTTTTGCAGTTGAAGCGGGTCGGCCAGGGCACACAATGTCTGGCCGTTGGGCAGGCCGATGCGCACTTCGCTGGGACCGTCTTCGGCGACGTCGACCTGCTCGATCATGCCGCGTAGCGTATTGACCCCTGGTTTTTGCGCTTGCTCGACAGGGTGCAACTCCAGCCAGCCGGCCTTGATCAGCGCCACCACGTCGGTGCCGACATCCAGCTCCAGACGCAGCGTGCTGTCGTGGGTGATCTGGGCTTCGATGACCAGACCCCGGGCCAGCTCCAGGCGTACCCGATCGTTGTGCCCCTGGGCCTCGATGCCCAGGACCTTGCCATGCAATTGATTGCGAGCGCTGGTGCGCAGCATCAGGCGACTGAGCAGGCCCAGGTCGCCAGCGTCTTCGCTCGCTTCCAGCAGTTGCGTCTGCAGCGCTTGCAGGCGCAGATACAGGCGCAGCACGCGCTGGCCTTCCTCCGACAGCTTGGCGCCGCCACCGCCCTTGCCGCCAACACTGCGCTCCACCAACGGTTGGTCCGCCAGATTGTTCAACTCATCGATGGCATCCCACGCCGCCTTGTAGCTCAGGCCCGCGCTCTTGGCGGCGCGGGTGATCGAGCCCTGTTCGGCGATGTGCTGCAACAGGGCGATGCGTTGTGGTCGCCGAACGATGTGTTGGGTCAGAAGCGTGGGCAAGGACATGACGGAAAACTGCGTGCAAAGGTCGATGAGCGGACGTTGGCGCCTTGGGCGCGGCCCGTCAAGCCGACTCTCCGGGTTTTGGCGTGCGAGCCAGGCAGTACACATCGACCCGCGCAGCGCCGGCGTCGAGCAGCAGGGTGGCCAGTGCCTGGGCGGTGGCGCCCGTGGTGAGCACGTCGTCGACCAACGCCAAGTGACGGTTGCGCAACGCAGCCTGGGGCGCCAGGGCAAAGGCCTGGCGCAGGTTTCGCCGTCGGGACTTGGCGTCGAGAGCCTGTTGGGCGGGGGTGTTCTGGGTACGTCGCAGCAGGTGCTCTTCGCAAGGGATCGCCAACGGCCCGCTGAGCCAGCGGGCCAGCAGCGCTGCCTGGTTGAAACCGCGCTGGCGCAAACGACGGGTCGCCAGTGGCACTGGTACCAGTGCGTCGGGCCGTTCCAGCCCTTCGTCGAAATGATGCTGCAGCGACTGCGCCAGCAGTTCGCCCATCAGCCGGCCCAGGGGCCATTTCGCCTGATGCTTGAAACGGGTGATCAGGCTGTCCACCGGGAAGTCGTAGGCCCAGGGCGCCAGGACCCGTTCGAAGGCCGGCGGTCGCGAGGCGCATGCTCCGCAACGCAGTCCAGCCATGGGCAGCGGCAGGGCGCAGACGCTGCATTGATCACCGAGCCAGGGCAGCTCGCTTTCACAGGGGGTGCAGATAGGCTGCGGGGTGTCGGTGCTTTCGCCGCACAACAGGCAGAATTGTTTGTTTTTTAACCAGATGTAAACCGGTCCGTTGTATCGTGGTTGACAGCGCATGACTCTTCCTTAAATATGCCGAACATCCGTGTCGCGCCTGTGGGTATTCCATGCCCCAGGCGCCAGCCAAGCATAAATCAAGGAAATGCCCATGAGCGCCAGCACCACTGCCAACCTGCGTCATGACTGGTCTTTGGCCGAAGTCAAAGCACTCTTCGTCCAGCCATTCAATGACTTGCTGTTCCAGGCGCAGACCGTGCACCGCGCGCACTTCGACGCCAATCGCGTCCAGGTTTCCACGCTGCTGTCGATCAAGACCGGCGCTTGCCCGGAAGATTGCAAATATTGTCCGCAGTCCGGTCACTACAACACCGGCCTGGATAAAGAGAAATTGCTCGAAGTGCAGAAGGTCCTCGAAGAGGCGGCACGGGCCAAGGCCATCGGTTCGACCCGTTTCTGCATGGGCGCGGCCTGGAAGCATCCGTCGGCCAAGGACATGCCTTACGTGCTGGAAATGGTCAAAGGCGTGAAGGCCATGGGCCTGGAAACCTGCATGACCCTGGGCCGCCTCGACCAGGAGCAGACCGAAGCGCTGGCCCAGGCGGGCCTGGACTACTACAACCACAACCTCGACACCTCGCCGGAGTTCTACGGCAGCATCATCACCACCCGCACCTACAGCGAGCGCCTGCAAACCCTGGCCTACGTGCGTGATTCGGGGATGAAGATCTGCTCCGGCGGTATCCTCGGCATGGGTGAGTCCCTGGACGACCGCGCCAACCTGCTGATCCAACTGGCGAACCTGCCGGAGCACCCGGAATCGGTTCCGATCAACATGCTGGTCAAAGTCGCAGGCACGCCGCTGGAGAATGCCGAAGACATCGATCCGTTCGATTTCATCCGCATGCTCGCCGTGGCGCGGATCATGATGCCCCAGTCCCATGTGCGCCTGTCCGCCGGCCGTGAAGCGATGAACGAGCAGATGCAGGCCCTGGCATTTTTTGCCGGTGCCAACTCGATTTTCTACGGCGACAAGCTGTTGACCACCGCCAACCCGCAAGCCGACAAGGACATGCAATTGTTCGCACGCCTGGGTATCCAGCCTGAAGCCCGCGAAGAACATGCCGACGAAGTGCACCAGGCGGCGATTGAACAGGCGCTGGTGGAGCAGAAGAGCAGCGAGCAGTTCTACAACGCCGCTGTTTGATCACTCACCGATTCCCTGATTGGAATGCAAGACCCTGGGGGAGCGAGCTTGCTCGCGATGGCGATGGAACATTCAACATTTATGTCGACTGGCACACCGCTATCGCGAGCAAGCTCGCTCCCACAAGAGGCTTTGGCCAGTCTTTAAACAGTTGAGGCCTGCATGCCCTTCGATCTCGCCGCACGCCTGGCTGCCCGTCGTGCCGACAACCTCTATCGCCAGCGCCCGCTGCTCGAAAGCCCGCAGGGCCCGGAAGTGGTGGTGGACGGCCAGCCGTTGCTGGCGTTCTGCAACAACGATTACCTGGGCCTGGCCAATCACCCGCAAGTGATCGAAGCCTGGCGCGCCGGGGCGCTCCGTTGGGGTGTCGGGGGAGGCGCCTCCCATTTGGTGATCGGCCACAGCAGCCCTCATCACGCCTTGGAAGAAGCCTTGGCCGACCTGACCGGCCGCCCACGGGCGTTGCTGTTTACCACCGGCTACATGGCCAACCTCGGCGCCGTCACGGCGCTGGTGGGGCAGGGCGACACGGTGCTGGAAGACCGGCTCAATCATGCCTCGCTGCTCGACGCCGGGCTATTGTCCGGTGCGCGTTTCAATCGTTACCTGCACAACGATGCCCAGAGTTTGGCCAGCCGCCTGGAGAAAGCCACCGGCAATACCCTGGTGGTCACCGACGGCGTATTCAGCATGGACGGCGACATTGCCGACCTGCCGGCCCTGGCCCGTGAAGCCAAGGCCAAGGGCGCCTGGCTGATGGTCGACGATGCCCACGGCTTCGGCCCGCTCGGGGCCAATGGCGGCGGTATCGTCGAGCATTTTGGCTTGAGCCAGGATGATGTGCCAGTGCTGGTGGGCACCCTGGGCAAGGCCTTTGGTACCGCCGGGGCTTTTGTCGCCGGCAGTGAAGAGCTGATCGAAAGCCTGATCCAGTTCGCTCGCCCCTACATCTACACCACCAGCCAACCGCCGGCCCTGGCTTGCGCCACGCTCAAGAGCCTTGAGCTGCTGCGCAGCGAGCATTGGCGACGCGAGCACTTGCAGGTGCTGATTCGTCAGTTCCGCCAGGGCGCCGAGCAGATCGGCCTGCAATTGATGGACAGCTTCACGCCGATCCAGCCGATCCTGATTGGCGATGCGGGACGAGCCATGCGTTTGTCGCAAATGCTGCGTGAGCGCGGGCTGATGGTTACCGCGATCCGCCCACCTACCGTACCGGCCGGCAGCGCCCGTTTGCGCGTGACCCTGACCGCCGCCCACAGCGAGGCCCAGGTGCAGCTATTGTTGAATGCACTGGCCGAGTGTTTTGCCCTGTTGGGACCGGAGCCAAGCGATGCGTGATCGACTGATATTGCTGCCAGGCTGGGGCTTGGGCGTTTCACCGCTGGAACCGCTGGCGGCGGCGTTGCAAGGGCTCGACGAACACCTGCGCGTGGAAATCGAACCGTTGCCGGCGCTGCTATCGAACGACCCCGATGAATGGCTCGAAGAACTGGACGCCACCGTGCCCCAGGACGCCTGGCTGGGCGGTTGGTCCCTGGGCGGCATGCTGGCCTCGGCGCTGGCGGCGCGTCGGGGCGAGCGCTGCTGCGGCCTGCTGACCCTGGCGAGCAATCCGTCCTTTGTCGCCCACGAGCAATGGCCGAGCGCGATGGACGGAGAAACCTTCGATGGTTTTCTCGCCGGTTGTGCGGCCGACCCGCGCCAGACCCTCAAGCGCTTCAGCTTGCTGTGTGCCCAGGGCTGCAGCGATCCGCGCGGGTTGTCGCGGTTGTTATTGGCCGGGGCACCGAGTACATCGCCGGAGGTCTTGATGGCTGGGCTTGAAGTACTGGCGCAACTGGACACACGCGCCGCGTTGCAGAGCTTTCGCGGCCCGCAACTGCATCTGTTTGCCGGCCTCGACGCCCTGGTGCCTGCCGAAGCCGCGGGTGATTTGCTGGTCTTGCTGCCGGATGTCGAAATCGGTCTGATCGAACAGGCCGGCCACGGATTCCTTCTGGAAGACCCGCACGGTGTAGCGGCGGCGATCCAGGCTTTTTTGCATGAGTCCGGTGATGACTGATTTGTCTCTTCCCCCATTGCCCGGTGCCTTGCCTGACAAGCGCCAGGTAGCGGCTTCGTTTTCCCGTGCAGCGACCAGTTACGACAGCGTGGCCGAACTGCAACGCGACGTGGGCCAGCAATTGCTCGGTCGCTTGCCGTCCTCATTCATGCCGCAACGTTGGTTGGACCTGGGCTGCGGCACCGGTTATTTCACTCGGGCGCTGGGCGCGCGTTTCGGTGAGACAAACGGATTGGCACTGGATATCGCCGAAGGCATGCTCAACCATGCGCGTCCCCAAGGTGGCGCCTTGTATTTCGTCGCTGGTGACGCTGAGCGGCTGCCTTTGCAAGCGGCGAGCTGTGACCTGGTGTTCTCCAGCCTGGCGGTGCAGTGGTGTGCCGATTTTGCCTCGGTGCTGAGCGAGGCCCATCGTGTGTTGAAACCGGGTGGGGTGTTTGCCTTCACCAGCCTCTGCGTAGGCACTTTGTACGAATTACGCGACAGTTGGCGTCAGGTGGATGGCTTGGTGCACGTCAACCGTTTCCGTGGGTTCGAGACGTATCAACACCTTTGCGCGGACAGTGGACTGAATATCGTCAGTCTTGAAAACCGTCCCCATGTGTTGCATTACTCCGATGTGCGCAGTCTGACTCACGAATTGAAAGCCTTGGGCGCCCACAATCTGAACCCCGGTCGCCCCGGCGGCTTGACCGGCAGGGCGCGGATCCTGGCGCTGGTTGAAGCCTATGAGCAGTTTCGTCAGGCGCAGGGACTGCCGGCGACTTACCAGGTGGTCTACGCCGTTTTGGAGAAACCGCTATGAGCCAGGCTTATTTCATCACCGGCACCGACACCGATGTAGGCAAGACCACCGTCGCGGCAGGCCTGCTGCATGCTGCGCGGCAGGCTGGCATGAGCACGGCTGCTGGAAAACCTGTGGCCTCTGGCTGCGACGTGACGCCAAAGGGCCTGCGCAACGCCGATGCCTTGGCACTGCTGGCCGAATGCTCGATACCGTTGACTTATGCACAGGTCAATCCGGTAGCGTTCGAGCCGGCAATAGCGCCGCACCTGGCCGCCCGGGAGGCGGGCGTCGCGTTGACGGTGCAGTCGTTGCTAGGCCCGATGCGCGAAGTGCTGGCGCTGGGCGCCGACTTCACCTTGATCGAAGGTGCGGGCGGTTGGCGCGTGCCGCTGACCGGCCAGGACAATCTTTCCGACCTGGCGATAGCGCTGGGCTTGCCGGTGATCCTGGTGGTGGGCGTGCGCCTGGGCTGCATCAGCCATGCATTGTTGACCGCCGAGGCGATTGCCCGTGACGGTTTGCAGCTTGCCGGTTGGGTAGCGAACATTATTGACCCGGCCACCTCGCGCCTGGAAGAAAACCTGGCAACCCTGGCCGAGCGACTTCCAGCGCCCTGTCTGGGCAGAGTGGCGCGGATCCAGAGCGTGACGGCCGAAGCCGTGGCCGAACACCTGCAGTTGGATTTGCTGGACTGAGACCTCAACAAGGTTTTGCCTATGACGCGGCACTGTGCCATTAGTGTTTTTGTCGGGTCTTTTCCCGGGGCTTCTGATTCAATGGCCACTGTCGACCCTTCAAGAAGACGAGCTCTGCCATGGAAATCTCAGGAAACACCGCGTTCTATGCCGGTCTGAGCACAATTCAGACAGGGCAGAACCGTGTCGATCAGGCGGCCGGCCAGATTGCCAACACCACGATCGAGCGTTCGGTCACCAGCCAGTCGTCCGAAGTGCAGGTTGATCGCCTGCGTTCGGTTGATCGCAGCCAACAGTCGGACCAGGCCGCTAACATGGTCGAAATGTCCCAAGGCAAGTTTCAAGTGCAGCTGGGCGTGAACGTGGCCAAGGCGTCCGACGAAATGCTCGGTACGTTGATCGATACCTTCGCCTGATCCTGCTCTTCAGATTTACGAAAACGCCGCGATTATTCGCGGCGTTCTTGTCTCTAACGTCTTATTGCTCAACTAATCTTTTCCTACGCGCATCGCGGATTCTTCAGCGCGATGGATTTCCCGTGTCCGGCATTTTTCTCGGCTGATGACGAACGGCAAAAGATCGGTGCTTGACAAGATTTGGGCGTAAACGTATGTTTCAAACAACTGTTTGACCGCTACAACAAATCCACGCGGTCGTTCATTCCCGGTTACATCAGCAGAGGTTTATCGCTATGCCTGACTACAAGGCCCCCTTGCGTGATATTCGCTTCGTTCGTGACGAACTGCTTGGCTACGAAGCGCATTATCAGAGCCTTCCGGCTTGCCAGGACGCAACTCCGGACATGGTTGACGCCATTCTCGAAGAAGGCGCCAAGTTTTGTGAGCAGGTGCTGGCGCCGCTGAACCGCGTGGGCGACATCGAAGGTTGCACCTGGAGCGAGTCCGGCGTGAAAACCCCGACGGGTTTCAAGGAAGCCTACAAGCAATTCGTCGAAGGTGGCTGGCCAAGCCTGGCCCACGACGTCGAGCACGGTGGTCAAGGTCTGCCGGAATCCCTGGGCCTGGCGGTCAGCGAGATGGTCGGTGAAGCCAACTGGTCGTGGGGCATGTACCCGGGCCTGTCCCATGGCGCGATGAACACGATTTCCGAGCACGGTACGCCTGAACAGCAAGAGGCTTACCTGACCAAGCTGGTTTCCGGCGAATGGACCGGCACCATGTGCCTGACCGAACCGCACTGTGGCACCGACCTGGGCATGCTGCGCACCAAGGCCGAGCCTCAGGCCGACGGTTCCTACAAGGTTTCCGGTACGAAGATCTTCATTTCGGCCGGCGAACACGACATGGCCGACAACATCGTCCACATCGTGCTGGCACGCCTGCCGGACGCACCGGCTGGCACCAAGGGCATTTCGCTGTTCATCGTTCCCAAGTTCCTGCCTAACGCCGACGGCTCCATTGGCCAGCGCAACGCGGTGAGCTGCGGCTCCCTGGAACACAAGATGGGCATCCACGGCAACGCCACCTGCGTGATGAACTTCGACGCGGCCACCGGATACCTGATCGGCCCGGCGAACAAAGGCCTGAACTGCATGTTCACCTTCATGAACACCGCACGCCTGGGCACCGCACTGCAAGGCCTGGCCCACGCCGAGATCGGCTTCCAGGGCGGCCTGAAATATGCCCGCGATCGCCTGCAAATGCGTTCCCTGACTGGCCCGAAAGCGCCAGACAAGGCTGCTGACCCGATCATCGTCCACCCTGACGTGCGTCGCATGCTGCTGACCATGAAGGCCTTCGCCGAAGGTAACCGGGCGATGGTCTACTTCACCGCCAAGCAGGTCGACATCGTCAAGTACGGCGTAGATGAAGAAGAGAAGAAAAAAGCCGATGCGCTGCTGGCGTTCATGACGCCGATCGCCAAGGCCTTCATGACCGAAGTCGGCTTCGAATCGGCCAACCACGGCGTGCAGATCTACGGTGGCCACGGCTTCATTGCCGAGTGGGGCATGGAGCAGAACGTTCGCGACAGCCGTATCTCGATGCTGTACGAAGGCACCACTGGCATCCAGGCCCTCGATCTGCTGGGCCGTAAAGTGCTGATGACCCAGGGCGAGGCACTCAAGGGCTTCACCAAGATCGTCCACAAGTTCTGCCAGGGTAACGAAGGCAACGAAGCGGTCAAGGAATTCGTAGAACCCCTGGCTGCGCTGAACAAGGAATGGGGCGAGCTGACCATGAAGGTCGGTATGGCGGCCATGAAGGATCGCGAAGAAGTCGGCGCCGCGTCGGTGGACTACCTGATGTACTCCGGTTACGCCTGCCTGGCCTATTTCTGGGCCGACATGGCGCGCCTGGCGGCGGAAAAACTCGCAGCCGGCACCACTGAAGAAGCCTTCTACACCGCCAAGCTGCAGACCGCGCGTTTCTACTTCCAGCGCATCCTGCCGCGTACCCGTACCCACGTGGCAACCATGCTGTCGGGCGCCAACAACCTGATGGACATGAAGGAAGAGGACTTCGCGCTGGGCTACTAAGCCTCACGCGGTGCTTCCAAAAGCCGCTGCTTCTTCGGGAGCAGCGGCTTTTTCATGTCTGCCACAAAATTTGTATCCAGCGCAGGCCCTTGTGGGAGCGAGCTTGCTCGCGATGGCGTTTGTTCAGTCAGTACCTTCATGGCTGACACACCGCTATCGCGAGCAAGCTCGCTCCCACAGGGGCAACTAGGATCCTGAAACAATATTCATCCAACTCGACCCTAAGAAAACCGTCCCCTCTGCCGTTACAGCGATGGCAGTGTGACATCTGTCACATCTCGCGTGCCTTACTGCTCCAGTTGCAGGCACAATGCCATCTTTGATCAGCCGGGTCGGAGCTTTACCCTTGCCGCGTTCTTCCGCTGTACGTCTGAGCCATTTCCTCCCGTCATTGCTGCTGTTGCTGGCGGGGCTTGCGGCTGCCTACGTCAAGGATCTCAACGTTTTCTTCACCTCGCTGTTCAACGTGCTCCCGACGCTGGTGTTGTTGTTGGGCGGGGCGTATTGCGCGGTCTACCGACGTCAGCGTGAACTGTTTCTGATGGTCACGGTGTACATCGCCTACTTCCTCCTCGACACTCAGACCGACTTCTACCGCGATAACGGCAAGGTGCGCGAAGACGCGGCGGTGGTGTTCCATCTCGTTTGCCTGTTGCTGCCGCTGTTGTTCGGGCTGTTTGCGGCGTGGCAGGAGCGTACCCACTTGTTCCAGGACATGGTGGCGCGGTTCGCGGTGTTGCTGGCCTTTGGCAGCGTGGCGCTGGCCCTGGAGCAGAGTTTCCCCCATGCCTTGCTGTTGTGGCTTTCGGAGATCCGCTGGCCCGCGTTGCACGGCGCCTGGATGAGCCTGATCCAATTGTCCTACCCGATGTTCGCCGCCGCATTCCTGCTGCTGGCCTGGCAATATTGGCGCAACCCCCGGCCACTGCATGCGGCGCAACTGGTGGGGTTGCTCGGGTTGTTCTGGATGCTGCCGAAGACTTTTATCCTGCCGTTCACCCTGAACATCATGTGCAGCCAGGTGATGCTGATGATCGCTGCGGCGGTTGCCCACGAGGCCTATCAAATGGCCTTCCGTGACGAGCTGACCGGCCTGCCGGGTCGTCGGGCGCTGAACGAGCGCATGCAGCGCCTGGGGCGCAATTATGTGCTGGCGATGAGCGACGTGGACCACTTCAAGAAATTCAACGACACCCACGGCCACGATGTAGGTGACCAGGTGCTGCGCCTGGTGGCCAGCAAATTGTCGAAAATCGGCGGTGGCGGTAGGGCGTATCGCTACGGCGGTGAGGAATTTGCCCTGGTGTTCGCAGGCAAGACCATCGATGAGTGCATGCCCCATTTGGAGGTCATCCGCCAGTCCATCGAGACGTACGCGATCCAGCTGCGTAATTCCGACAGCCGTCCCCAGGACGATCAACAAGGTCGCCAGCGTCGTTCTGGCGCCGGCGCATCCAGCGTCTCGGTGACGGTCAGCATCGGCGTCGCGGAACGCCTCGAGCAACGCACGCCTGAAGAAGTGCTCAAGTCCGCCGACCAGGCGCTGTATAACGCCAAGGGCGCGGGGCGCAACTGTGTGATTGCCTTCGGGCAGAACCGCCGCGGTGCGGTGCGCATGGAGACTGCCGCGGGTTGAGTGATGACGGCGCATTCAGCTTCTGGACTGTGATTGTGGGCCTGGGTGGCCGGCAGTAGGTTGAAACGATCTGCTACCGGAGAAAACCACCATGCCCGAGTACAAAGCCCCGCTGCGCGACATGCGCTTTCTGATCGATCACGTCTTCGATTTCCATGGCCGCTATGCCGAGCTGGGCGCCAGCGATGCCAGCCCGGACATGGTCAGCGCGATCCTCGAGGAAGGCGCCAGGTTCTGCGAGAACGTGCTGGCGCCGCTCAATCGCTCCGGTGACGAAGAAGGTTGCCATTTCGACAACGGTGTAGTCACCACGCCGACAGGCTTCAAGCAGGCTTTCGCACAGTACGTGGAAGGCGGCTGGCACGGCTTGGCGGCAGATCCTGCGTATGGTGGCCAAGGATTGCCCAGCTCCCTGGGCCTGGTCATCAGCGAGATGATTGGCTCCAGCAACACCTCCTGGGGCATGTACCCGGGCCTGACTCACGGTGCCATGTCGGCGATCCATGCCCACGGCACGGCAGAACAGAAACAGACCTACCTGAGCAAACTCACCGCCGGCCAGTGGACCGGCACCATGTGCCTGACCGAAGCCCACTGCGGCACCGACCTGGGCATCATCAAGACCCGCGCCGTGCCCCAGGCCGACGGCAGCTACGCGATCTCCGGCAGCAAGATCTTCATTTCCGCCGGCGAACACGACATGAGCGATAACATCATCCACCTGGTGCTGGCCAAGTTGCCGGACGCCCCCGCCGGGACCAAAGGCATCTCGTTGTTCATCGTGCCCAAGTTCCTGCCCGACACCACGGGTGAGGCCGGGCCGCGCAATGGCGTGTCCTGTGGTTCGATCGAACACAAGATGGGCATCAAGGCCTCGGCCACCTGCGTGCTGAATTTCGATGGGGCCAAGGGTTTCCTGATTGGCGAGCCGAACAAGGGCCTCAATTGCATGTTCACCATGATGAACCACGCCCGGCTCGGTACCGGTATGCAGGGCCTGTGCCTGGGCGAGGCGAGCTTCCAGGGCGCGATCAAATACGCCAACGACCGGTTGCAGATGCGCGCGCTGACCGGTCCCAAGGCACCGGAAAAAGTCGCCGACCCGATCATCGTCCATCCCGATGTGCGCAGGATGTTGCTGACCATGAAGGCCTTCAACGAAGGCAACCGGGCGCTGACGTATTTCACCGCGCAATTGCTCGATACCGCGCACCTGAGCGCGGACGAAACCGCCCGCCAGGAGGCCGAGGACCTGCTGGCGTTCCTCACCCCGATCTGCAAGGCCTTCATGACCGACACCGGGCTGGAGGTGACCAACCACGGCATGCAAGTGTTCGGCGGTCACGGCTTCATTCGTGAGTGGGGCATGGAGCAGTTGGTGCGCGACTGCCGCATTGCGCCGATCTACGAGGGCACCAATGGCATCCAGGCCCTGGATCTGCTGGGGCGCAAGGTGCTGGGTAGCCAAGGCAGGTTGCTGCGTGGCTTCACCAAAATCGTCCATAAATTTTGCGCTGCCAACGCTGAACATCCGCAGCTTGACGATTACGTCGCGCAACTCGACGGGCTCAACCAGCAATGGGGCGAACTGACCACCCGGGTCGGCATGGCCGCCATGAAAAATCCCGATGAAGTGGGGGCCGCCTCCGTGGATTACCTGATGTACAGCGGCTACATCATCCTGGCCTACCTGTGGCTGCGCATGGCCTTGGTGGCCCAGGCGCAACTCGACAGTGGCACTGGAGACGAGGATTTTTGCCGGGCCAAATTGGCGACGTGCGAGTTTTACTTCAAGCGCCTGCTGCCGCGTACAACCGCCCATCGGGCCGCCATCGAGGCGGGGAGCGATTGTCTGATGAAGCTGCCGGCGGAGTTGTTTGCGCTCTGACCGATTATGTTGTGGCGAGGGAGCAAGCTCCCTCGCCACGATAAACATCCAAGTCTTCCTGGTGACTAAAAATAACAAAACGGTCATGGGTTGACCCTATGTGTCGCAAAAGTTGTTGAGGTACACTCAGGTCATTGCGAAAACCGTCTTTTACGAACCAACTGTTTAGATCCTGCGAGGTTTGCCATGGCTGACTACAAAGCGCCCCTGCGCGATATGCGCTTCGTCCTCAATGAAGTGTTCGAGGTCGCGAAACTCTGGGCCCAATTGCCGGCGCTGGCCGACACCGTGGATGCCGAAACGGTCGAAGCGATCCTTGAAGAAGCCGGCAAAGTCACCAGCAAAAGCATCGCCCCCCTCAGCCGCGCCGCTGACGAAGAAGGTTGCCACTGGGCCGGCGGCGCCGTCACCACGCCGGCAGGTTTCCCACAGGCCTACAAGACTTACGCTGAAGGCGGTTGGGTCGGTGTCGGCGGAGACCCGGTGTACGGCGGCATGGGCATGCCCAAGGCCGTTTCGGCCCAGGTCGAGGAAATGGTCAACTCCGCCAGTCTGTCCTTCGGCCTGTACCCGATGCTGACCGCCGGCGCCTGCCTGTCGATCAATGCCCACGCCAGCGAAGAACTGAAAGCGGCGTACCTGCCGAACATGTACGCCGGCGTCTGGGCCGGTTCCATGTGCCTGACCGAGCCTCATGCCGGTACGGACCTGGGGATCATCCGCACCAAGGCCGAACCCCAGGCCGACGGTTCCTACAAGGTCAGTGGCACGAAGATTTTCATCACTGGCGGCGAACACGACCTCACCGAGAACATCATTCACTTGGTACTGGCGAAACTGCCGGACGCGCCGGCAGGCCCCAAGGGCATTTCGCTGTTCCTGGTGCCCAAGTTCATGGTCAATGCCGACGGCAGCCTGGGCGCGCGCAACGCGGCCAACTGCGGGTCGATCGAACACAAGATGGGCATCCAGGCGTCCGCCACCTGCGTGATGAACTTCGACGAAGCCGTGGGTTATCTGGTGGGCGAGCCGAACAAGGGCCTGGCGGCGATGTTCACCATGATGAACTACGAGCGCCTGGGGGTTGGTATCCAGGGCCTGGCCTCCGGTGAGCGTTCCTACCAGAACGCCATCGAATATGCCCGTGACCGCCTGCAAAGTCGTTCGCCAACCGGTGCGCAGAACAAGGACAAGGTCGCTGACCCGATCATCGTCCACCCCGACGTGCGTCGGATGCTGCTGACCATGAAAGCCTCGAACGAAGGCGGCCGGGCCTTTTCCACCTACGTGGCGATGCAACTGGATACCGCCAAGTTCAGCGAAGACCCAGTCACCCGCAAGCGCGCCGAAGACCTGGTGGCGTTGCTGACGCCGGTGGCCAAGGCCTTTCTGACTGATCTGGGCCTGGAAACCACCGTCCATGGTCAACAGGTGTTCGGCGGCCACGGTTACATTCGTGAATGGGGCCAGGAGCAACTGGTGCGCGATGTGCGTATCACCCAGATCTACGAAGGCACCAACGGTATCCAGGCGCTGGACCTGGTGGGGCGCAAGATCGTCGGCAGCGGCGGTGCGTTCTACACGTTGTTCGCCGATGAAATCCGTCACTTCACGGCCACCGCGAACAGCGATCTGGCGGAGTTCATCAAACCGTTGAACAGCGCTGTCGACACGCTGGACGAGTTGACCGACTGGCTGTTGGACCGGGCGAAAAGCAACCCGAACGAAATCGGCGCGGCGTCTGTGGAGTATCTCCAGGCGTTTGGCTACACCGCGTATGCCTACATGTGGGCGCTGATGGCCAGGGCGGCCTTGGGCAAAGAAAGCCAGGATGATTTCTACGCGAGCAAACTGGGCACGGCGCGATTCTATTTCGCCCGCCTGCTGCCGCGTATTCATTCCTTGAGCGCTTCGGTCAAGGCGGGCAGCGAGTCGCTGTTCCTGCTGGAAGCCGGCCAGTTCTGAAATCATGACGATGTGTAAGCATTATCTTACACATCGTGCTGGCGTTTTCCCTCTATCGGCGGATTGGATCCAGGGCTAATCTAGCTTCCATGGATGTAGCGCAGGACGCGCAAAGTAACAACACGGATACGTAGGATTCTGCCAGGACGGCGGAGTGAAATGGATGTCAGGGAAACAGTCTGCAAAGCCCCGCTTCGGCGGGGTTTTCTTTTGCCTGCGTTTTTTGTTCCTGGCAGGTGCCCGCCATCGATGCTGCTTCTGGTTGCGTTTCACTGAACCCTGACGAGCGGCCTGAGGTCAATGAGCTATAGGGCAATTTGGCCATCGTCGATCAGGGAGTCATCCATGGATTTCATTCGCATCATTATCGCCATCCTGCTGCCGCCACTGGGGGTGTTCCTGCAGGTCGGCTTCGGCGGGGCTTTCTGGCTGAATATCCTGCTGACGCTGCTGGGTTATATCCCTGGCATCGTCCATGCGGTGTACATCATCGCCAAGCGCTGAATTCATCGGTTATAGAACCCCCTATGGGAGCAAGCTCGCTCCCACAGTTTTTTGGCGTCCTATAGGTCGCTATCCATCACCTTGCGATAGAACAACCACTCATGCTCCAGCGCATGGGCCTGGTTCGCGGCCTTGCGAAAACCATGGCGCTCATCGGGGTAGTAGTGCGCCTCGACCGCCACGCCGTTGGCCTGTAAAGCACTGACCATGTCGCGGGTTTGCTGCGGTACCACCACGGCGTCCAATTCACCCTGGAAAAAGATCACCGGCACGCGAATGTTCCCGGCGTGCAGCAGCGGGGTGCGGGCTTGATAGCGTTCGACGTCCTGTTGCGGATCGCCGATCAGCCAGTCCAGGTAATCACCTTCGAACTTGTGCGTGGCCCGGCCGAGGGCGACAGGATCGCTCACGCCATAGAGGCTGGCGCCGGCGCGGAATACATCATGGAACGCCAGGGCGCAGAGGGTCGTGTAGCCACCGGCACTGCCACCCCGAATGAACGCACGTCGGCCGTCAATCAGGCCTTGTTCATCCAGGTAGGCGACCACCGCGCAGGCGTCCTCGACATCCACCAGCCCCCAATTCAAATGCAACGCCTGCCGATACGCCCGGCCATAGCCACTGCTTCCGCGGTAATTGAGATCGGCGACGGCAAAGCCACGCTGGGTCCAATACTGGATACGCGGATCGAACAGGGGATAACAGGCCGAGGTGGGGCCGCCGTGAATGAACACCACCAAGGGCGGCTTCGCTTGCTTATTCATGGCCGGGTAAAAGAACCCGTGGGCCTCCCCTGAGGCGGACGGATAGCGCAGGGTGCGAGGACGGCTGATCTGTTCGACGGGCAATGGTGTGACGCCTCCGGCCAGCACGGCCACTTCGTGGCTATGCCGCTCAATGGCAATGATCGCCGATGGGCGGGTCGGCGAGGCTGCAACGGCGTAGATGAACCGCTCATCCAGCGCCAGGCTGCGAAAGCGGGTGTAGGTGCCGGTGAAGTCCTCATCGGCATCGTCTCCGTGACACAGGCCCAGACGCCCGAAACCCGCTTCGGTCCAACTGGCCAGGTACGTGTGTTCGCCCAGCGGCAGCCAGGTGCAGCCACCCAGTTGCCACGGCGCTGGGGCGTGATCGGCTTGGGCGGCAGGCAGCGGTTCCAGGCCCTGGGCCGACTCCATCCAAGGCTGCCAATAACCACCGCGATCAGTCAGGCAATAAAGACGACTGGTCGCATCGAAGCGCGGTTGCTGGATGGACTCTTCTTCACCGTTGCCCGCGATACAGCGCGGCGCCCCCCAACCCGCAGCGTTGCGCTCGGCCAGCATCAAGCGCGTTGCGGTCCAGGGTTGATGTGGGCGGCTCCACTCAATCCAGGCGAGCCGCTGACCGTCCGGGCTCACGGTGGGGGACGCATAGAAATCTGCACCTTCGGCCAGCAGATGCCGCTGATGATCCACGAGCCCGATCGACACCAGGCGATGCTGGTTGGCCTGTTCTTCCACCGCCAATACCAGGCCGTCGACGAAGCTCAGATCTCCATAACGGCAGTCACCCGAGGTCAGCGCTATGGGGCGTTCGTCGTTCAGGGATTGGTGGTACAGCTGCTGGTCGGCCTCATTGACGAACAGCACACCGTCACGGCTCAGGCAAAATGATCCACCGCCGTATTCATAGACCCGGCTGCGCGCGCTGAACCCGTCCAGTGTCAGGCAGCGGGGCATGGCGTCTTGCCAATGCCAGATCCGGCAGGCGCCGTCTGCGGGGCGGTATTCATTCCAGAACAGGCCCAAAGGCCCGAGCTGCAGTTCGGCGAAGTCGGTGCCGGCGGCAACGGCCTGGGCGGCGCTGAAAGGCTCAGCCTTTGGCGATGAGGCGCGAGTTTCGTTCATTGCGAAAGGCCAATTGTTCAATGGTTTGCGTGGCGTGCTCGGCGTCTTCGCGAGCCTTGAGAATCACGCCGTGATGTTCGGACTTGCTGCACACCGGGTCGGCGTTGCTGGCGTCGCCTGTGAGCATGAATGCCTGGCAGCGGCAGCCGCCGAAGTCCTTTTCTTTTTCATCGCAGGAGCGGCACGGTTCGGGCATCCAGTCATAACCGCGGAAGCGGTTGAAGCCGAACGAGTCGTACCAGATGTGCTGCATGCTGTGGTCGCGCACGTTGGGAAATTGCACCGGCAGCTGGCGGGCACCGTGACAGGGCAATGCCGTGCCGTCCGGCGTGACGGTGAGGAAAATGCTGCCCCAGCCATTCATGCAGCCCTTGGGGCGTTCTTCGTAGTAGTCCGGCGTGACGAAGATCAGCTTGCACGGGTTGCCTTGCGCTTCCAGCTTGGCGCGATATTCGTTGGTGACACGCTCGGCGCGCACCAGTTGCTCCCGGGTGGGCAGCAGGCCGACGCGGTTGAGCTGCGCCCAGCCATAGAACTGGCACGTGGCGAGCTCGACGAAGTCGGCTTCCAGGGCGATGCACAGCTCGATGATGCGATCGATCTTGTCGATGTTGTGCCGATGGGTCACGAAGTTCAGCACCATCGGATAACCGTGGGCCTTTACCGCCCGGGCCATTTCCAGTTTTTGCGCGAAGGCTTTCTTCGAACCGGCCAGGAGGTTGTTCACCTGCTCGTCGCTGGCCTGGAAACTGATCTGGATATGGTCCAGGCCGGCCTTCTTGAAGTCGCTGATTTTCTGCTCGGTCAAGCCGATGCCGGAGGTGATCAGGTTGGTATAGAAACCCAGCCGGCGTGCCTCGCCGATCAACTCGGCCAGGTCCTGGCGCACCAACGGCTCGCCGCCGGAAAAGCCCAGCTGCGCGGCGCCCATCTCGCGGGCTTCGCGAAAGACCTTGAACCATTGTTCGGTGCTCAGCTCCTTGCCTTGCTCGGCAAAGTCCAGCGGGTTGGAGCAGTACGGGCATTGCAGCGGGCAACGATAGGTCAGCTCCGCCAGCAACCACAGCGGCAAGCCGACTTCAGGCTTGGGCGGCAGACCCGTGTTCTCAGGCAAGTTCGATCCAGTGCTGTGCACGGGCGACCTCCATGAATTGCTCGATGTCGTCACCGAGTTCCGGCACGTCGGGAAACTGCTTCGCCAACTCGCCGATGATGGCCGCGACATCCCGTTCACCATCGATCAGGCCACCGATCAGCGCAGCGCTGTCATTCAGCTTGATCATGCCTTCAGGATAGAGCAGCACGTGACCTTTCTGGGCCGGTTCGTACTGGAAGCGATAGCCGGGGCGCCAGCGCGGGGTTTTGCTGCGGTCGAAACTCATAAGGTGATCCCTTTGTGCCACACCCGTTGCCCGGTCACGCTGTGGTAGGGCGGGCGGTTCAATTCATAGGCCATGCTCATGGCGTCGAGCATGCTCCAGAGGATGTCCAGTTTGAACTGGAGAATCTCCAGCATGCGTTCCTGCCCTGCGCGGGTGGTGTAGTGCTGCAGGGTGATCGCCAGGCCATGTTCCACGTCACGTCGGGCCTGGCCCAGGCGGGTGCGGAAGTACTCATAGCCGGTCGGGTCGATCCAAGGGTAATGCTGGGGCCAACTGTCCAGGCGCGACTGGTGGATCTGCGGGGCGAACAGTTCGGTCAGCGAGCTGCTGGCGGCTTCCTGCCAGCAGGCCCGGCGGGCGAAGTTGACATAGGCATCCACGGCGAATCGCACACCGGGCAGCACCAGCTCCTGGGAGCGCAGTTGATCGGGGTCCAGGCCCACCGCCTGGCCCAGCCGCAACCAGGCTTCGATGCCGCCGTCTTCGCCGGGAGCGCCGTCATGGTCGAGCAGGCGCTGAATCCACTCGCGGCGGATCTCCCGGTCCGGGCAGTTGGCCAGGATCGCGGCATCCTTGAGCGGGATATTCACCTGGTAGTAAAAACGGTTCGCGACCCAGCCCTGGATCTGCTCGCGAGTCGCGCGGCCTTCATACATCGCCACGTGATACGGGTGATGGATGTGGTAATACGCGCCCTTGGCACGCAGCGCGGCTTCGAACTCGGCGGGGGACAGGGGGGTGTCAGTCATTTGGGGCTCCGGGGAATAACCGCTGGCGGTTGGGGGGCTGGTCTGGCCTCTTCGCGAGCAAGCCCGCTCCCACATTGGTTTTGCGGTGCATAAAATATCAAGTGCTACTCGGCCTCTGTGGGAGCGGGCTTGCTCGCGAAGGCGTCCTATCAGCCAGCACAAGCGTTGACTGGCACACCGCAAGCTTCACCCCACATTGGTTCCACCCTTCCTACAACTCAATACTCATTCCGTCGTAAGACACTTCAATCTTTCGACGTACAAGTTCGGCCCGCTCGGGCGAATCTTCATCCAGGATCGGGTTGGTGTTGTTGATATGGATAAGGACCTTGCGCGGCCCAGGCACTTGTTCCAGCACTTCCAGCATACCGCCGGGGCCATTCTGGGCCAGGTGACCCATTTCCCGGCCAGTGCGGGTGCCGACGCCACGGCGCTGCATTTCATCGTCGTCCCACATCGTACCGTCCACCAGCAGACAATCGCTGCCGGCCATGATCTCCAACAACGACTCGTCGACCTTGCCCAACCCCGGGGCATAGAACAGCTTGCCACCCGTGCGCAGGTCTTCGACGATCAACCCGATGTTGTCGCCCGGGTGCGGGTCGAAGCGATGCGGTGAATAGGGCGGTGCGGCGCTGCGCAGGGGCAGTGGGGTGAAGCGCAGGTTCGGGCAGGCCTCGATGGTGAAGCTCTGGTCGAGTTCGATGCGATTCCAGCTCAACCCGCCGTTCCAGTGGGTCAGCATGTTGAACAGCGGAAAGCCCGTGCTCAGGTCTTCATGGACCATGTCGGTGCACCAGACTTGATGCGGGCAACCTTCGCGCAGGCTGAGCAGGCCGGTGGTGTGGTCGATCTGGCTGTCCATCAGGATGATCGCGCCAATGCCGGTGTCGCGCAGGGCCCGGCCCGGCTGCATCGGGGCGAACGCCTGGAGCTGGGCGCGAATGTCCGGAGAGGCGTTGCACAGCACCCAGTTCACACCGTCATCGGACAGGGCGATGGACGATTGGGTGCGCGCCTGGGCCCGCAGGCTGCCGTCGCGGAAACCTGCGCAATTGGCGCAGTTGCAGTTCCACTGGGGGAAACCGCCACCGGCGGCAGAACCTAGAATCTGGACGAACATGGCTGCTCCATCTGCAAACCGAAATAAAAACGCCTCGGCTGGCCGAGGCGTAGTGCTGCGTGCTTAACCGCCTGCAGCATTCAACGGCTGGCGAAGTACATGGTGACTTCGAAACCGATACGCAGGTCGATATATGCGGGTTTGGACCAGGACATGGGAATACTCCTTTGGTTGGGATGCTTTCGTTAGATAGAACGGTTGAGACCTATACATATAGTCCACCTCCGTTCGGAGATGTTCAGATGCTTAGGCGCCTATGTTACTAAATCTGACATATTCGTTCGCCGCGATTCTCGAAGAAAGCTCATTACAGCCCCTGCAACGATCACTGCGGCGCTTGCCAACGCTCTTCCGGGCAGGCTCCGTTGCTCAGGCAATACCATCCTCCTTCAGCCTTGATCAGACGTTGGGCGGCCATTTGTAGCTGGGTGCGATCCAGGCACACGATGGCAGCGGACAGTTGCTCAAGATAATCCGACGGGTGGCCGGCCAGCTTGCCGTGCCAGAGCAGTTCGGCGGCCTGGGCGCAGGGCAGGGCGGTGCCCTGGAGTTGGGCGGCTAGCGCCTGCTGCTGGCCGGTCAGGGATGAGTCATCGAGCTGCTCGATCAGCGTCGGTAACCCAGCCAGGAATTGCTCGATGTGGGCGCTCAGTTGCGTCACCGAGAGGCTGGGCGATTGGACGCCGAACAACACCCCGGTTTGCCCGTCGATCTGCTTCAATCCACTGAACACCGCATAACCCAACTGCAACTCCACGCGCAGGCGCTGGTAGAACGGCGTCTGACACAGCTGTGCCAGCAACCGCCAGGCGGCTTCGTCGGCCAGCGTCGGAGTGGCTGTCGGGCAAAACAGCAACACGGCCGGTTCTTCGCCGTGAGTCTGGAGCGTATGCCAGAGGCGTTGCCCGCGAGGCGCCGGCGCCAGGCTGGCTTCATCGCCGGCGATCCCCGGCACCCGGGCCAGCGCAGGGCCCAGCGCCCCTTGGGTGGCCGTCGACAGGCCGATGGACAGCCCGTCCCAGCGGGCCGTTGCCCATACACTTTGGTCGCTGGCGGGCACTGGTAACACTGGCGCTTGCCGGTTGTGGCGGCAGTGGTTCGACAGCGCCTTCAACAGATGCCGAATCGGCATCGGCGGGGGTTCGTGACCGGCTTGGGCCATTGGCAGCGGTTGCGCAAGCTTCGTCAGAAGGTGTTCAAGTACCAGCGGTATCGGCGCCTGCAAGCCGACCAGTTTCAGCAGCCATTGATCAGCGCAGGGCTCGAAGCTGACGTCCACGCCGGCCTGGCGAGCATCCTCTTGCACATCCCGCAGGTGCCGGTCGAGCCTGGATTGAAAGTCCAGCGGTGCCTGGGTCGTCAGTTGCCAGCGCAGGTACACCGCGCCTTCACGACCATTGTCTGGCAGCGCCTGGCTGAACTGCATGGGCGAGCGTTCCCGGCGACCCCGGGAGCGGTCCTGGGCGAAGGTTCGCAAGCCGCGGTGGGCGCTGGTCTGTCCCCGTATCAGCCCGGCGCGGGGCGCTTCGCACGGCGTTTGCAGGAACGGGTTGGGCGCGGGCAGTTGCCATTGTCCCGCGACGTTATCGGCAGGGTGCAGTTGCCTGAGGATTTCCCTGAGCCTGACGAGGTCGTTTGCCAGCAGCGGCCCGTCGCGTCCTTCACCGTCCCAGCGGGCCACCTGCAAGGCCGATCCTGTCTCCTGCCGGCGCTGCAACAGCGCGGTGAACTCCTGGCGCAACGGCGCCCAGTCGTCCTGGGCGGCAAAGAAACCCAGCCAGTCGTGCAGCAACGCTTGGATTTGCGCCGCTGCCGGAGCGTTGGCGTGCCTGAGTTCGATGTGCAGCAGCGCCTGCCCGGCAAACTCATACGGCGCGTTGGCCTTGAGGCTGTCAGCCAGGCCGCGCTGACGCAACGTGGCGAGCACGCCGCCCGGTTTGCTGGAGTTCAGCCACGTACACAGAAAATCCAGGGCTTGAGGCGAGGCGGCGGGCAAGTCTTCGAAGGCGAACAGCAGATCAAGGCAACCCTCGCGGGCCTGTTGATAACTTGACTGGGACGATGCCATCAAACTTGGTGGTGCCGGCCTGGCAAGCGCTTCGCCGGCAGGTATGTGGCTGTCGAACTGTTCAGCCAGCGTTTTCAAGGTGTCGATGCTTTGCGGGCCGGCCAGGCTCAGGGTCATCTGGCCGCTCCGGTAAAAGCGGCGATAGAAGTCGTGCAATGCGCTTTGGAATTCGGCTTGCGTCACTGCCAGGCTATCGCGATTGCCGGCATGAAAACCCCGCAGTGGATGGGTCGCCGACAGGCCGTCATGCAAGGCAAGCTGTCGCTGGGCTGCAGCATCCTGGGACCAGGCGATGAACTCGGCGTGCAGCACTTCCCGTTCGCGCAATTGATCGGCTTCATCCAGGCGTGGGTGGGCAAGCATGTCCCCCAGCCGTTCGAGTCCGTCGGAGAAAGTTGCGGGTGGCAATTCGAAGAAAAAATCCGTGGTGCGTTCGCTGGTGCGCGCATTGACCTGGCCGCCGTGGCGCTGCACGTAGGCCATCAGGTTCTCCCCGGCGGGGAAACGCTCGGTGCCGAGGAAGAACAGATGTTCGAGCAAGTGCGCCAATCCCGGCCAGGCCAGGGGCGCGTCATGGCTGCCAGCCGCGACTCGCAGCACTGCAGCGCTGCGCTTGAGGCCTGGGACGTGACGCAATGTCACCCGCAAGCCGTTGGCCAGGGTTTCAGTGTGGGGGCGGAGGGAGTCGGGGGCCGGCATGAGCGCTTCCAGAACAAAGATGCGCTCATGCTAGCGGATTAGGCCGCGTTCTCAATCCTCAATCAGTGTTTGTGCAGGTCGTCGTAAAGCTCGGGGCGGCGATCGTGCAGGTAGTTGTAGGCCGCGCGGGAGTCTTCCATCAGTTGTCGATCCAGTTCACCGACGATCAAGGCCTCATCCAGCCCTGCAAGGGCCGGGCGGCTGCCGTTCGGTGCGGCGATGCTGCTTTGGCCACAATACTGCAATTCACCTTCGTGGCCGCAGTAGTTGGCGTACGCCACGAAACACTGGTTCTCGATCGCCCGGGCACGCACGGTGACGTCGGCGATGAAGTCGTAGGGTTGCATGTTGGCGGTTGGCACCAGGATCAGCTCGGCGCCGGCCAGGGCCAGGCGTCGGGCATTTTCCGGAAACTCCAGGTCGTAGCAGATCAGGAGGCCGAGCTTCCAGCCATTGAGCTCCACGATGGGCAATGCGGCATCGCCGGCGCTGAACATGGCGTGATCGAGGTCACCGAACAGGTGGCTCTTGCGGTAGTTGGCCAGGCGCTCACCCTGGGCGTCGATCAGCTGTACGGCGTTGTAGATCTGCCCGTCTTCGCCGCGCTCAGGGTAGCCATAGACAATCGCCAGGCCTGCGGCCTTGGCAATGCGGGCGATCTGTTGCGCCCACTCGCCGTTGTAGACCTCGGCCAATACATTCACCGCGTCGACGCCGATGTTGTAGCCGGTCATGAACATCTCCGGCAGCACCAGTACATCGGCGCCCCTGGCTTCCAGCGCCACCTGGTGCAGGCGTTGCAGGTTGCCGGCCGGATCCAGTGGCAGCGGCGGGCATTGGTAGAGGGCTACACGCATCAATAACTCCTTTTATTCGGGCAGGGCGATCGGACCGATCTCATGGAACACATCACCTGGACCCGGGTTCTCGGCGTGAGTTTCACCGCCGAAGTGCTTCATGATTCCCCACACGGCATTGAGTGAGGTCTGTACCGCGCCTTCGACCCAGGCCGGTGTCCATGAGACGTCATCGCCGGCGATAAAGATCCCGCGTTGTTCGGCCGGCATGTCGTCCTGCATGAAATGCGCATACATGCGCTGGTTGTAGCGATAGTGGCCGGGCAGGGCGCCCTTGAATGCGCCGAGGAAATGCGGATCGGCTTCCCAGGACACGGTGATCGGATCGCCGATGATCCGGGCGGCGATGTCCACCTTGGGATAGATTTTCTTCAGGGCATCGAGGGCCAGCTTCACGCGTTTTTCCACCGGGTGCGGGAGCATTTTCAGGGCATCGCTCATCCAGGAATACGACAGGCAAATCACCCCTGGCTTGTCGTCCCCGTTGTCGAACAGATAGGTGCCACGGGTCAGGCGATCGGTCAGGGTCATGCTCATCAGGTCGCGGCCGGTCTCCGGGTCCTTGTCCTTCCAGAATGGCCGGTCGACCATCACGAAGGTCTTCGACGATTGCATGTAGCGGGTGCGGTCCAGGGCCATCCACATTTTTTGCGAGAACAGCGCTTCTTCACATTCGATCTGGGTGGTCAGCAGCCAGCTCTGGCAGGTGACCAGCACCGCGGCGTATTCGCGGGTGTTGTCCCAGACGTCGGTCACGCTGAACCGGCCATCGGCTGCGCGGGCGATGCGCTTCACGCCGCTGCGTGGGGCGCCCAGGTGCAACGAATTCAGGCTGGTCCCTTGCGGCCAGTGCACGCAGCGTTCCGGCACGTGGTTCCAGATGCCGTGGGGCACCTGCTCGACGCCGCCGACCACCAGGTGCTGGTGGTCGTCGCAGTTGGTCATCACGACACGGAAGATTTCCAGCATCGAATTGGGGAAGTCCGAATCCCAGCCGCCGGTGCCGAAACCGACCTGGCCGAACACTTCGCGGTGCTGGAAAGAGAGCTTGGCGAAGGCCTTGGAAGTGGCGACGAAGTCGTAGAAGGTGCGGTCGTCCCACAGTGGCACCAGGGTGTTCCACAGCTCCTTGAGGCGTGGCACGTCGCGGTCGCGGATCGCCTGCTGGATGTCGCCGAAGCGCGAGCCATCCTCCAGCGCATCGGCCCAGGCGTCGGCGACTTCCTGGAACAGTGCGGGAAGGTCCGCCAGTTTCTGTGCGTAGTAGGTCTGGCCTTCCAGGTCGATGACCGTGCTGCCGGACGCCGGGGTCAGCGGGTTGGGGAACGGTTTGGTCTCAAGGCCCAGCTTGTCGACGTAATGGTAGAACGCGGTGGAGGACACCGGAAAACGCATGCCGCCCAGCTCGGCAATCACCCCTTCGGCGCCGTTGAACGCCTGTGAGCGCAGGCGCCCACCCATCTTCGACGCTTCGTAGACCACGGGCTTGAGACCCAGCTTCATCAGCTCGTACGCCGCCACCAGGCCGGCGATCCCGGCCCCGACAATCGCCACTTCCGCGCCGTGGTTGTGGGCGGGAATACTGCCAAGGCCGGCCGGATGCTCGATCCAGTCGTCAAAGGCGAAAGGAAAGTCCGGCCCGAAAATGGTGATGGGCTTCTTACCGTCTGCTGGGTGGCGATTGTTCTTGTTCATGGCTGACCTTGGTGGGCGACTCGACGCAGTGTTCGCGTCTGAGTATAGGAAAGATGCCAGCCATTCTAGGGAGGGTAGGACACGTTAATAAGACACAATATGTCGTCGTTTTGAGAAGTTTTAAGTCACTTTGTTGTGTTCGTGAATCGTAATGACGAAACATGGCACTGTGGGAGCGAGCTTGCTCGCGAATACGGTGGCACATTCAACACCTGTGGCGATTGATACAACGCTTTCGCGAGCAAGCCCGCTCCCACAGAAACTCTCCTTAACAATTGTCTGTGCGATCAGGAGGGGCAGGTAGCCGCCGATGCTTCTACGGTTATTCCCTTGAGGTTATATATCCTGGGTGGCATATTTGTATGAAATGGGACGTTGAATACACTGACGAATTTGAGCTGTGGTGGGACCGTCTCAGTGAGTCGGAGCAAGACTCGGTACAAGTCTCGGTGATGCTACTCGGCGATACTGGGCCGTATCTGGGCTTTCCTCACACCAGTGATATCAAAGGTTCGCGTCATGGCAACCTTCGTGAGTTACGGGTGCAACATGCAGGTAGGCCTTATCGTGTGCTCTATGCGTTTGATCCACGACGCTGCGCCATCCTGCTGATCGGGGGAGACAAAACCGGCCAGGACCGTTGGTATCAGCAATATGTGCCTTTGGCCGAACGCCTCTATGACGAGCATTTGGAAGTATTGAAGAGAGAGGGCTTTGACCATGGCTAAGAAATTTTCCGATTTGATGGCGCGTCGTTCGCCTGACTCCCAGGCCCGTGCACAGGCTCTGTATCAGCAGTTGCGTGCGGAAATGCCGCTGCACGAGTTGCGTCAGGCGCAGGAGTTGAGCCAGGAGGCCTTGGCCAAGGCACTGCATATCAACCAGGCGGCAGTCTCGAAAATGGAGCGCCGTACGGACATGTACATCAGCACATTGCGCAACTACATCCGGGCCATGGGGGGGGAATTGGAGATTATCGCGACCTTTCCGGAGGGGCAGGTCAGGATCGAAAATTTCTCCCATCCAACACCGTAACTTGCGTTGTTCCCTGTGGGAGCGAGCTTGCTCGCGATAGCGTCGGTTCAGTCAGCACTTTCATGGACTGACAGACCGCCATCGCGAGCAAGCTCGCTCCACAGGTTAAGTGACGCAGGGCTCAGACTGGCTGGCCTCGATCGATCTTGCTGCTGAGGATGATCGAGGTGGTGGTCTTCTCCACGCCGTCCACGCTGCCGATCTGGTCCAGCAACTGGTCCAGTTGTTCCGGCGAGTCCGTGCGCAACCAGGCGACATAGTCGAACTCACCGCTGACCGCGCACAACTGCTGTACCTGGGCCATGGCGCTCAGGCGTCGCAGCACGTCCTTGCCGGAGCGCGGTTGGACCTTGATGCCGACGTAAGCCTGCAAGCCACCGTCAATCACCCGCTGACCCAGGCGCACGCCATATCCGGTAATCACCTTGGTCTTTTCCAGGCGCGCCAGCCGCGAGGTCACGGTTGTGCGGGCGATACCCAGTTGCCGGGCGAGCATGGCGACGCTTTCCCGGGCGTTGATTTGCAGCGCCGCGATCAGTTGCCGGTCGATTTCGTCGAGGACGGGAGGGCGGGTGTCAGTCAAAGTGGGCTCCGGCGCAGGCATTCGATGGCGAGCATGTTACAGGCTCTCACGTGCGAAATAGCCAATGGCAGGCAAAGCCAGTGCGCGCCAGGCGGGGGCCAGGTGTACCTGTGAAGTCCTGAACCAGAAACCGTCCTGGCGAACCAGCTGTTCGGTGGGCAACTGCAACAAGAAATCCAGTGAGAACGACTGCACTGAGCCTGGGTCGTCATCGTCTTGTGCTTCCCAATCGCGCTCAAAGCAGCGTACATGCAACTGTTCGGCGTCGAAGCTTTCAAACAGCGGCCGGTTGCCCAGCCACTGCGGATGCACCCGCAATGTGTGTTCCTGGACATCCAGGAGCAGCAATTGCCAGCCTCGATAGCTTCCACACTGTTCTGTCACATCGGTCGCCATGCAGGTCAGGGCCAGATAGCGGCTATCCGTCGACCAGATCATCGACGGTGCCAGGTCGACCAACGCGCAGCCTGAGGCTGTCAGCAGGTGGCCTCCGAGCCGGGGCGTCTGCGCACGCACCCAACTGTCGGCATATTCCGTTTCGCTGCCGAACAGCCAGGCAGCATCCTGATGGTCGGGGGCGGGCTGGATGAAGTCACCGTCGGCGTTGGCCACTTGCGGACGATCCACCAGGCGCCAGGGGGCGACGCAGTGCAGTTGTGAGTTTGTCACCTGCAGGTCCACGGTGTTGTAGAACAGCCGGGATTGCTCGCTGGGATGAAAGAACGAAGGATCGCTGCCGATCGGCGGCGCCGGGATGTTGAAGCGTTGCAGCGCGCTGCTGTCCAGATCGTGGTCAAGACGACCGGCCACCACGGCCAGACTCAAGCGGCCATCCCGAAAATCGAGTATTCGTTCCACCCACATGGCGGGCCCTTCCAGCAGGCGTCGATCCTTCACATCTGCAATGACCGCATGGGTGGCCACTGCCGTTGAGTCTGCAAAGGGCAGCAGCGCCAGGTAACGCCCGCAGTCAGAGATGCGATGATCCAGCAGCCAACTGCCTGGCAAGTGCCAATCACCAATCTGGCAGCGATAACCGCCAAGCCCCTCGCGATTGTCGCAAAGCCAGATGAGCTGAGCGCATGCGCCACCCAGCAGCGGCTGCGTCTCGATGTACGAGTCACCTCGCACTCCCGGACTGTCCAGCGGCATCGCGATGGCCATGCGGGTCAGTTTGAACTCAGCAACCTGTACGCGACCCTGGGCGTCATGACCGGCCTGGGTTTCGGTATCACTGTGGATGCTGTCCAGGCGGTAGCCATACCGGCCGGAACCCGGTCGCGGATAGTCGAGGTACGCGCCGATATGCACATGGTGTGCGTCGAGGCTCAGCAACTCATGCCAGTAGAAGGACGGTTCAGTCGCACTCTTCACCCACGGCAACGGCAAGGCGCGCCAGCCTTTGTCGAGCCGCCACAGCCAATACTGGTCGCCGTCTGCTTGAGAATCCCGCGCCTGGGCCAGGCACACCAGGGCGCATTGATCGGTGCTCCACACCAACGGTGCGTCTGCCGCCATCAGCAGGTTGGAGGTTTGTCCGTTGACGCTGACGGTATAGCGTGGCGAAAGCAGGGGACCCAGTGGCTGGGCCAGGTCACGAAAGGTCGAGGGCAAAAAAATATTGCCCTGCAGGCATTGCCGGCCATCAACGGAGCGTCGTTCGAAGGTTTGCTCAGGATGACAATCGGACTCCAGCCACAGATCGCCGACAGGCATCAGGGGGGTGACGCTGGCCGTTTGCAACAGCTCATCGAGCCGGGTTTCGCGAACACTGTTATCCACCAGTGGGCTATGGCGTCCATTCAACAGGTCGAGGTCAAAAGCGTCCAACTCCCAGAGCTCGCTTTCGACGCAGCGGTACAACTGGCGTTGCTGACGGTCGAGCACCACCAATCCCCATGCCTGCCGGGACGGTACCGGTGCCGCGAAGTAGCGCCCGTCGCTGGAGAACACGGCCGAAGAGCCCAGGCCTTACAGGAGCACGCCGTCGGGGAACAGATAGTCGCAATAAGTCGGGCCGCCCATGGCGATTTCGCCGTGGTTGAACGCTCGGATCGGCTCGCCTTCAGGGGTCAGCAGCGGTTCGTTTCCGCCCCAGGCACTCGGCCCTTTGCTGGAAATGGGTGTCAACCCAAGGCGCCTCTCCCAGCTACTGACGCAGGCGAGCCCGACCATGATGCCGACGATCGCTACCAAGATGCCCCACCACTCAGGCAACGCCCGGCCCAGGCTGAAACCCAGGCCAAACACAGCGCCGACCGTCAGCCGGGCAATGCCTCGGCCCATCGCCAAAAAGCCCAGGCGGGCGGCAAGCCCCATCAGCAGTCCGAGGCATACCACCGCCAGCAAAGCCAATGGGGGCGGCAGCAAGGTGACGAAAAAGGCTGGCGCCAGCAGCATGCCGAGTTGCCAGAACAGTTCAAGAAACAGTCGAGAGAGGCTGGGGCTGGCGATGATGGGCGTCTCAGTGAGGAAGCTGCAAGGGCTTAGGCGTGGGGAGGGTGAACGTCACAGAGTATTACTACAGGTGAGTACAGGGGCAAGGGCGGGGAGCGGTTGGCTGCCAGAGTTGTTATGGCGATCAAAAAACCGTCAGCCTTCAAAGCTGGATTCGACAAAAAACCAGACCCTGATGGGTCTGGTTTTAGGGGCGGGCGGCATCTAAACAACCCGAGTGCTCACGCCCCGGCACTGTGCAAGTGGCGATTAAAAATCGAAGAACACCGTTTCTGATTCACCTTGCACATGAATGTCGAACCGATAAACCAACTTGCCATCGAGCGTGGAGCGCTTGGCAATCAGGGATTCGCGACGTGGCGACTGCTCGATCAGACCCAGGATGGGGTCCACGGCGTTCGCCTCGGATTTATCGTCGAAATACAGGCGGGTCTGCAAGTGAATGTTGATCCCGCGAGCAAACAGGGAAACGTTGATATGAGGGGCCATGGGAAAACCTGCGGCGTTTTTCACGGTGCCGGGTTTTACGGTCTTGATGATCCACGTTCCGTCTTCGGCGGTGGCAGTACGGCCAAAACAGTTGAAGGGCTTTTCCAGATCGTATGCGCTGTCGTAGACGCCTTGCGGATTCGCCTGCCAGAACTCCAGAAACGCGTCACGAATCAAATGGCCGTTGCCGTCATACACGTGGCCCATCAGTACGATGTGCTCACCTGGCGCGCCAGGCTTGGCCATTTCATTCCAGATTTCCTGTTCTCGCGGCGGATTACCAGCCGCCTCCAGCGCCAAGCCGATATGCACATAAGGGCCGGCAGTTTGCGAAGGGGTTTCGGGCAGAAGTTGAACGGACATGCGCATGCCTCCTCAGCGGTTTTCGAAGTGGGTCTTGCGCTGTCCGCGCAGAACAATATCAAAGCGATAAGCCAGGCAATCCATAGGATTGGCCATGCTCATATCAAGCTTGGCGATCAAGCTCTGCACCGCCTCCTGATTCGCGATCGTCTTGACGATCGGACACATGGGAATGAGCGGATCACCTTCGAAATACAGTTGAGTTATCAAGCGCGTGGAAATGGACGGACCACTGATCGAGACATGGATGTGGGCCGGCCGCCAGTCATTGGGGCCGTTGCGCCATGGGTAGGGACCCGGTTTGACCGTGCGGAAACTGTAGTTGCCGTCACGGTCAGTCAGCGCGCGGCCGACCCCACCGAAATTGGGATCAAGCGGCGCCAGATAACTGTCTTTCTTATGCCGGTAACGCCCACCCGCATTGGCTTGCCACATTTCCACCAACGTATGGGGAATCGGTTTGCCGAATTGGTCGCAGACCCGGCCCGCGACGATGATGCGTTCGCCGATGGGCAAGCCGCCGTGATTGAAATTGAGCAGCAGATCGTTATCGTGCTGGCCCATTTTCAGATGGGAAAAATCCGGCCCGCTGGTTTCCGACAGCGACTGGGGAATACTCACCAGGGCCTGGCGCGGTGATCGCAGGATCGAAGTCTTGTAGTCAGGTGTCAGGGCTTTGGGGTGCCAATTACGGTCACGAATGACGAAGCGGCTGTCATGCGCATCAGACATGTCGATTTTTCCTATTGTTATGGTTCGGCAGAGGCAAGCGCTGCATTAGCAGCGACGGCTAGCCCAGTTTCCTCTCGCGAGCCCCAACCCAAAATTGAAAAAACCGACTTGATCCATGTCCAAATGGTTATGGATATTTTCCTTCAAGGTATTCCTGTCCGACTTCGCGAAGTGCCTCCATGCACCACTGCGCCTGGGGTGTCACCGGCAACGCGGGATTGGTGCACAGCCCCACTGAGCCGCCTGGTTCGCGTGCCCCTAGTTCCAGCTCCACCAAAACGCCTTGTTTCAAGTCCTGCCGGACCGCGTCGAAAGGTGCAACCCAGATGGCGTGGCTGCATTGTACGTAGCGCCGACTCAACGCGACCGATAGGGTTTCCAGGCGTTGGCGTGATGGGGTAATGCCGTGCTGAACAAACAGGGCGTCGGCGAATTTACGGATGGTCGTCCCCGCCAATGGAAGCACCCAGGGATAGTCCTCGAGATTCCTATGCCCCTGTGGATTCGCGAGCACAGGATGGTCGTTACACACCACCAGGGTCATGGACTCGCTGTAGAGGTGTTCGAACGCCAGCCCATGAATCAATGGGCTATCGGTCATTCGGCCAACCACCAGGTCCAGTTCACCGACGCGCAGTTGCGATAGCAAATGCGCACTGGGGCCGGTCACCACGCTGATTACCAGGGCCGGATGTCGAGCATGCAATCGACAGACAACCTCAGGGACCAACAGGCTTTCAACCGTGGACAGCACGCCAACGCTAATGGCAACGGGCTCGTGGACACCTGCGCGCAGGCTGTTGACCCCCTCGCGCAGCGCTTGCACGCTTGGCCCCGCATATCGCAGAAAAGCTGCGCCGGCTTCCGTCAGAGTCGCCCCCTTCTTGCTTCGTTCGAACAACACGGCGGCCAGCAACGTTTCCAACTCCTTCAACGTCTTGGAAAGCGCTGGTTGGCTGATTGCCAGTTTGTCTGCCGCACGGGCCAGGCTTCCCTGGCGCGCCACTTCGAGAAAACACACCAGATGACGGAATTTGATGCGTGTGTCGATGTTCAATCGGGTCGCTGCCTTCAAGGGACTTGGGATGCGCAGTGTTTGTGCTGCGGGTTGCAACGCCTGAAGGCGACAGTGGAAGGCTCGTTGGGGACTACCTGTTTGCAGAGCCGTTCATGAAAACCTTCGCCTAGCGCAAAGTCCACAGTCTCAAAAACGCGAAAGCCGCGCAATGCGCGGCTTTTTGTATGGTGGGCCCACACGGACTCGAACCGTGGACCAAAGGATTATGAGTCCTCTGCTCTAACCAACTGAGCTATAGGCCCTCAGTAGGCCGCGGATTATAGCGACGGTTTCTCGGCTGTGCTATCCGAAAAATCCGATACGGTCACACGAAGAAACGTTGCGGCAAATTCGTCGGCGCCCAGAGGCAGGCTGACGATGTAGCCCTGGATCTGTTCGCAACCTTCTTCGGTCAGGAATTGCTGCTGGGCCAGGGTTTCGACGCCCTCGGCGATGATGGTGAATTGCATGCTGCGGCCCAGTGCGATGATTGCCCGCACGATGGCCACGTCGTGGGGGTCGTCGGGGAGGCCGCGGACGAAGGATTGGTCGATCTTGAGGATATCCAGCGGCAGGCGCTTGAGGTAACTCAGGGAGGAATAGCCCGTGCCGAAGTCGTCGATGGCCAGTTGCACGCCGAGGTTTTTCAACTGGTGCAGCACCGTCAGGGCCTCTTCGGCCTGGCTCATGATGAAGTTTTCGGTAATTTCCAGTTGCAATAAGTCGGGCTGGAGCTGGTGTTCGCGCAGCAGTTGCTCGATACGCCCCAGCAGGTTGGGTTGGCGCAGTTGGGCACCGGCCAGGTTGACCGAGAGGGGGCCGAGACTTTCGTAGGTGCTGTTCCATTCGCACAGTTGCCGGCAGGCGCGTTCCAGTACCCAGTCGCCTATTTGCAGGATCATGCCGTTTTCTTCCGCCAACGGGATGAAGTGTTCGGGCGGGACGTCACCAAATGTCGGGTGATACCAGCGAATCAGCGCCTCGGCGCCCACCAGGCGGTTATCGGCGAGGCTGATTTTCGGTTGAAAGGACAGTGACAGTTCGTTGCGCTCGATCGCTCGTCGCAGCTCGTGTTCCAAGGCCACGCGCTCGCTGGCCTGGGCGGTGAGGTCGCAGGTGTATTTCTCCACCCGGTTGCGGCCCTTGGCTTTGGAGCGGTACATCGCCGCGTCAGCGTTCTTGACCAGCGTGGCGACGTCGCAGCCATCCTGTGGGTAGAGGCTGGTGCCGATGCTGGCGCTGATGAAGAACTCGTGCTCGCCGGCCTGGAATGGCGCGGCAAAGCAGTTCAGCAGTTTCTGGGCGATGTGCTCGGCATCGCTGGGCTGTTGCAGGCCCGGCAGCAGGATAATGAACTCGTCCCCGCCCAGGCGCGCCACGGTGTCGATGTCACGCAACTGCTCGCGCAAGCGTACGGCAATGCCCTTGAGCAACAGGTCGCCGACCGGGTGCCCGAGGCTGTCATTGATGTGCTTGAAGCGGTCCAGGTCCAGGAACAGCACGGCACCCTGTCCACCGTTTTCCTGCTGGCCATTGAGAGCTGCCAGCAAGCGGCTTTCGAACAGTGTGCGATTCGGCAGGCCCGTCAGCGGGTCGTGGTGGGCCTGGTAATCGAGGCGGGCCTGGGCGTGTTTGAGGCTGGAGATATCGGCGAAGACCGCGACGAAGTGGGTGATCTGTCGATCCCGATTGCGCACCGCGCTGATGGTCAGCCAGCTAGGGTAGAGTTCGCCGTTCTTGCGCCGATTGGAGATCTCTCCCTGCCAGTGGCCCTCCGCCGTCAACTGGTGCCACATCGCGGCGTAAAACGCGCTGTCATGCAGGCCTGAAGCCAACAACCGAGGTGTATGGCCCAAGGCTTCGGTTTCGCTGTAGCCGGTGATTTCGGTGAAGGCTCGGTTCACTGCGCTGATGTGCTGTTGCGTATCGGTGATCAGCACGCCTTCGGCAGTGCTTTCGAACACGGTGGCGGCCTGTTGCAGTTTCTCCTGCATGAGGTGGCGTTCGGTGATGTCCCGGGCGATGGTCAGCATGCAGTCTTCGTTGCCGATGGGCAGCGGGCGGCTGGAGACTTCGCACAGCCGGATCTGCCCGTCGTTGCGACGGATATGGCAGCTGAAATCCCTGACGAAGCCGTCCCGCTTCAGCAGGTCGAGCATCTGCTTTCGCTCGTTGAGGTTGACCCAGATGCCCAGGTCCAAGGTGGAGCGGTCCACCGACAGGGCGCTGTTGAAGCCGGTAATGCGGCTGAAGCCTTCGTTGACTTCGATCAGCAAGCCGTCGCTTTGCCGGGACAGCAGCAGGCCGTCGGGCGAGGCGTGGAACGCCTTGGCGAACTTCTCTTCGGAGGTCTGTAATTGCTGCTGGGTTTCCTTGAGCTGGCTGATGTCCCGCACCACCACGACCAGGGCTGGCGTCGTGTCGAGATCGAAGGGCTCGGCGGAGATCAGCCCGGTGAACAGTTGGCCATTGCTACGGCGAAAGGGCATTTCCAGGTTGCGGATGCTGCCGGCCTGCAAACGCTGCAACAGGCCCGGGCCCACGCCCTGGATGCCCCAGATATTCAGTTCGGTTGCGCTGTGTCCCACCACCTCGGCGGCACTCAAACCGATCTGTTCTTCGAAGGCCTTGTTGACCTCCAGCAGGCAACCGTCCAATAACCGTGCAATCACCAGGATGTCCGGGCACTGGCGGAATACCGAGGCAAATTTCTGCTCCGAAAGGCGCAGTGCTTCCTCGGTGCGCTTGGCTTCACTGATATCGATCATCAGCCCGCGCATTACCGGTTCGTGCCCGTGCTCGATCAGGCTGACAATATCGCGCACCCACAGGCAGCGGCCATCGGCGGTGATCACGCGATAATCGACGCAGTGGTCGCGACCTGCCAGCACTTCATGATCGCAGTAGGTCTGGGCGCGGATCAGGTCGGCCGGATGAATGATGTTGCGCCAGAAACCTGGGACCAGCCAATGGGAGAGGGGATAGCCCAACAGGTCTTCGGCGTGGGGCGACACGTAGCTGTAGGTGAAATCGCTGACCCTTGCCTCCCAGGCAATGGCCGACAGGCTCTCCACCAGCCCACGGTAATGGTATTCGCTGCTGCGCAGCTCCTGCTCAAGCTCGACCCGTCGGGCGATTTCCGAGCTGAGTCGGCGGTTGATGCGAATCACCACCGCCAGTATGCCGACCATCAGCAGCAGCGCAGGCAGGCCGTAAAACAGTAAGTCTGACCAGAGCTGGCGATAGTCGTGCACATTGCCGACCCACTTCTGCTGGATCTCGGCGACCTCGGCCGGGCTCATGTCTGCCAGGACTTTGTCCAGGATGCCCACCAATACCTTGTTGTCTCGAGGGACGGCCATTGCCAACTGATAGCGATAAGGCGTTTCCCCGCTGACATAAAGGCCTTCGAGCTTGAGTTGGCGCAGGCTCCAGACGCTGGAAGCCAGATCGCCCACCACCGCGTCCACTTCATCGGTTGCCAGTGCTTGCAGGGCTGAACTGACGTTGGGCAGCGCTACCAGGTTCAGGTCGGGATGGTGGTTGCGCAGCAATTCATGGGGGGCATAGTTCTCCACCACGGCGATTTTCAGCCCGTACAGCTCATTGAGGCTGTGAGGCTGGGCGCCACCGCGGTGGGCCAGGATGACAATGGGGAAATCCAGGTAAGGCCGGGTAAACGCCAGGTAATTCTGCCGCTCCGGTGTGGACATGATGCCCGGCAAAAGGTCGATTTTGCCCTGTGCGACCTGCTCGAGCACGGCGGTCCAGCTGACCGGCTCGATGGGTGTGAGCTTGATGGCCAGCCGTTCACGAATGATGTCGACGTAGTCGGCGGCCAAGCCCTGATAGCGGCCCTGGTCATCGCGAAACTCAAACGGCGGCCATGAGGCATCGACACCCAGGCGCAGGTCGGGGTGGTCCTTGAGCCAGCGGAGCTCCTCGTCGGTGAGCGTCAACGCGCCAGCTGTTGCGGTCCAGGTCATCAATGACAGCAAAAGCGCGGCCGTCAGTCTGGGCATCACTGTCTCGTCATGGCTTGGGGAGGATGATTCGAGTGTAGACGGGCAACAGGGTGGTGGAGTGTAACGAGGGGGATTTTATCTGTGCATAACAAAACCCCCGGCAGGGCCGGGGGTTTTGAAGGGTCACTCGTCGAGGAAGGAGCGTAGATGCTCGCTTCGCGTCGGGTGGCGCAGTTTGCGCAATGCCTTGGCTTCGATCTGACGAATCCGCTCACGGGTTACATCGAACTGCTTACCGACTTCCTCAAGGGTGTGGTCGGTATTCATGTCGATGCCGAAGCGCATGCGCAGTACCTTGGCTTCACGGGCAGTGAGGCCGGAGAGTACTTCGCGAGTCGCTTCCTTGAGACTCTCGACAGTGGCGACATCAATCGGAGACTGCATGGTGGAGTCTTCGATGAAGTCACCCAGATGGGAGTCTTCGTCATCGCCGATCGGGGTTTCCATGGAGATCGGCTCTTTGGCGATCTTCAATACCTTGCGGATCTTGTCCTCAGGCATTTCCATGCGTTCGCCCAGCTCTTCCGGCGTCGGTTCGCGACCCATTTCCTGCAGCATCTGCCGGGAAATACGGTTGAGCTTGTTGATCGTCTCGATCATGTGCACCGGGATACGAATGGTGCGGGCCTGGTCGGCGATCGAGCGAGTGATCGCCTGACGGATCCACCAGGTGGCATAAGTCGAGAACTTGTAGCCGCGACGGTATTCGAACTTGTCCACCGCCTTCATCAGGCCGATGTTGCCTTCCTGGATCAGGTCGAGGAATTGCAGGCCGCGGTTGGTGTACTTCTTGGCGATGGAGATCACCAGACGCAAGTTCGCTTCGACCATCTCTTTCTTCGCGCGACGGGCCTTGGCCTCGCCGATCGACATGCGACGGTTGATGTCCTTGATTTCGGCGATCGTCAAACCGGTTTCGGTTTCCAGCGCGGTCAGCTTCTGCTGGCAACGAATGATGTCCGGTTGCAGGCGACCAATGGCTTCGGCGTATTTGCTCTTGCCCTTGGCCAGAGCATCGGTCCAGCTTTCGTCGACTTCGTTGCCCGGGAACTGGCGCAGGAAGTCGGCGCGCGGCATGCGGGCATCACGTACGCAAAGCTGCATGATCGCGCGCTCTTGCTGGCGCAGGCGATCCAGGGCACTGCGAACACGCTCGACCAGGCCTTCGAATTGCTTCGGCACCAGTTTGATCGGCATGAACAGCTCGGCCAGTGCCAACAGCTCGGCAATCGCCTGCTTGTTGTTGCGGCCGTGCTTTTTCAGCGCCTTGCGGGTGATTTCCATCTGGTCGGCCACAGCGCCGAAACGCTGTGCTGCGATGACCGGATCCGGACCGCTTTCGGCTTCTTCCTCGTCGTCGCTCGCTTCGGCGTCGTCGTCATCGGTGTCGTCGTCGGCCTTGACGGCTTTCGGATCGATCGGCGGCGGCACTTCGGCGGCAGGCGGCGCGATGCCGTCGTCCGGATCGATATAGCCGCTCAAGACGTCGGACAGGCGACCACCTTCGGTGGTGACGCGGGTGTACTCGGAGAGAATATGGTCAACCGTGCCAGGGAAGTGCGCGATTGCGCCCATCACTTCACGGATGCCTTCTTCAATACGCTTGGCGATTTCGATTTCGCCTTCACGTGTGAGGAGCTCTACCGTACCCATTTCACGCATGTACATGCGCACGGGGTCGGTGGTGCGACCAATGTCGGTCTCGACCGCTGCCAACGCTGCGGCCGCTTCTTCAGCGGCCGCCTCGTCGGTATCGGCGTCGGCCAGCATAAGGGCATCCTTATCTGGAGCAACCTCGAATACGTTGATCCCCATGTCGTTGATCATGCGGATGATGTCTTCCACCTGTTCCGGATCTGAAATATCCTCCGGCAGGTGGTCGTTGACCTCCGCGTAAGTCAGGTAGCCCTGCTCACGACCCAATAGGATCAACTCTTTGATACGAGACTGCTGTTGCGCTTTTCCGGACATAACACCCTATCCACTGAAGGTCTTGGCGGGCAAAAAACAAGCCGAGGATTATACCTGAGCTGTGACCTCACGCGCCAGTTGAGGTCGGGTTTGATGCGCAAACATTGCGGCTGAGTAAGTCGCGCAATTGGTTTTTCTCTTCGCTGGTCAACTCGCTCTGGCGAGCTTTTCGCAGAAGTTGTTCCAGGTTTCGCTCGCGTTGGCGGGCGGACAAGCTAGTAATGGTGTCGAAAAACTGTTGTTCAAGGTTGTCTCCTTCAATCAGCCATTCCTTCTCGGCCAGGGCCTTCAACAGGCGCCCCTGCTCGGTCCCGTGCCACCGTGCGATCAACTGGAAAGAGTTTAACTTGGGGTTCTTCTGCACGGCTTCAAGGAGTGCAACCAGCAATTGCGTATTGCTGTGGTCCTCGGCGGCGAAGTGCCCGGCGTCCTCTACTTTTTCCGCCAGTTGCGGGTGATGCAGCAAGGTGCGCAAGGCGGCCAGTGTTGGTGGTTCGACGGCGGCCGGCACGCGCGGGGCACGTGGTTGGTCGCGATCGCCGCGCTTGCCGTTCTTGTCCCAGGGTTTCTTGTCCCATTTCTTGCCGCCACTGCCGGGTTTTTTCGGTGTCCATTCCTGCTGGGGGGCGTAATCCTGCTGGGGTTGATGATAGTCGGCGAAATCCGGCATCGCGTCGTAATCGATGCCCGGGTCATAAGCCGGCGGCGCCTCCTGGGGGGCGCTGTGCACCAGTTGATTGACCGCTTCGCTGTTCAGGCCGGTGATCTCGGTCAGGCGCTGGCGCATGAGTGTGCGCAGGTTGGCGCCGGGCACCTTGTCGATCAGCGGTGCCGCGAGGGTGGCCATGTGGGCCTTGCCTTCGAGGGAGCGTGGATCGGCTTCTTCGGTCAACTGCTGGAAAAAATAATCGGCCAACGGTTGTGCGTGCTGATTGATCCGCGCACGGAACGCGTCGGTACCCTCGGAGCGCACCAGGGTGTCCGGATCCTCGCCCTCGGGCAGGAACAGGAAGCGTGCCCGGCGTCCGTCCTGCAGGCACGGCAAGGTGGCCTCCAGTGCGCGCCAGGCGGCGTTACGGCCGGCCTGGTCGCCGTCGAAGCAGAACAGCACGTTGGGCACTACGCGAAACAGGCGCTTCATGTGCTCTTCGCTGGTGGCTGTGCCCAGGGTCGCGACGGCATTGCGCAGGCCTTGCTGGGCCAGGGCAATAACGTCCATGTAGCCTTCGACGACGATGATTTCGTCGAGGTTGCGGTTGTTCTTGCGTGCTTCGTACAGGCCATAGAGTTCCTGGCCCTTATGGAACACCGGGGTTTCCGGGGAGTTCAGGTATTTCGGCTTGTCGTCGCCCAGCACCCGGCCACCAAAGGCGATGATCCGCCCGCGTGTGTCGCGGATCGGAAACATGACCCGGTCGCGGAAGCGATCGTAGCGCTTGCCGGTTTCGGCATTTTCAATCAGCAGGCCAGCGTCGATCATGGCGCGCTGTTGCAGCGTATCGCTGCTCAGGTGTTTGTACAGGTTGTCCCAGCCGGGCGGGGCGAAGCCGAGGCCGAAGTCCCTGGCGATTTCGCCGGTCAGGCCGCGGCCCTTGAGATAATCCACCGCGGCCTTGCGTGCCGGATGGCTTTTGAGGGCCTGGCGATAAAAATCCGCCGCCGCCGTCAGCAGTGGGTAAAGTGGAGAATCGGTCGGTTGGCGTGGCTTGTGCTGTCGACCGCTTTCCTCGCGGGGTATTTCCATGCCGGCGGCTTTGGCCAGTTCTTCGACGGCCTGGGGAAAGTCCAGGTTGTCGTGGTCCATGATGAAGCCGAGGGCGTTGCCGCCAGCGCCGCAGCCGAAGCAATAGTAGAACTGCTTGTCGGGACTGACGCTGAAAGAAGGTGTTTTCTCTTTATGGAACGGGCAGCAGGCCGTGTAGTTCTTGCCCGCTTTCTTCATTTGCAGGCGAGAGCTGACCACGTCGACGATGTCGGTGCGGTTCAGGAGGTCGTCAATAAAGCTCTGGGGAATCAGCCCGGCCATGGCGTTCTCATCATCACTGCGCGAAATATGGACCCGAAATCGGCAGGCGTAACCGGGTCTGGGTTTGAGGCACGCTAAATCGGTGGCTCGACCGGGTCGTCTGCATCATCGCTGTCGGGAAGTGTATCTGCCGATAATCCACTGACGTTAATAACTATCAGTATTCGACTGTTTGAATGTGTTGCGCTGAGTCCGGTAACGGCCGTTCAGGCCTCGGATAGCTCATGAAGCGGACACGCAGGCAGGTGCCTTGGGCTGATCGTCGTTAGAGGAATCAGGGTGTGCTCGTCGGTAGCCTTGGAAGGCTCGTCAGGAAAGACGTGCACCGCTGGCAAAAGAGCCAGGTCTGACGCGGTGAAGCAGGTTGTCTTGGTCGCGTCTGCGGCTTTGACGGTGAAGCATCAAGCGTTATTCCGCAAATGCCATAAGCCCGGCTTGAAGGCCGGGCTTGGCAGAAGCTTGCTACGGACGTCTGTGTATTAGTACAGACGTACGGCGCGGCGCTGTTCGCGCTGAACTTTCTTGGCGTGACGCTTAACAGCGGCTGCTGCCTTGCGCTTACGCTCAGAAGTCGGCTTCTCGTAGAATTCGCGGCTACGAACTTCAGCCAGAACACCGGCTTTTTCGCAGGAGCGCTTGAAACGACGCAGAGCTACGTCGAAGGGTTCGTTCTCTTTTACTTTGACGGCTGGCATCCAGAGCTACCTTCATTCATTACCGGGGTCAACATCCTCGCGGCAAAAGAGCACTTGAAGACGTCGGTTTTTAAGGGTTGCGGATGTTAACCCCTCATCGCTCGGAATGCAAAGCCTCTGATCGAAAACCGCTGGTCGGGGCACAACGCGGCGACTATTATGCGCGCCTTCGAATTCAGCCTCTACAAGGCGCAAACCCATGCTAGTACTGGGATTAGAAACCTCCTGCGACGAAACCGGTGTCGCACTTTACGACAGTGAACGCGGCTTGCTGGCCGACGCGCTGTTCAGTCAGATCGACCTGCATCGCGCCTACGGCGGGGTGGTGCCCGAGCTTGCCTCCCGCGATCACGTCAAGCGCATGCTGCCCTTGATCCGTCAGGTCCTGGCTGAAGCCGGCTGCGTGCCGACCGAGATCGACGGCATCGCCTACACCGCCGGCCCGGGCCTGGTGGGCGCGTTGCTGGTGGGCGCTTCTTGTGCCCAGGCGCTGGCCTTTGCCTGGGGGATTCCGGCCCTGGGCGTGCATCACATGGAGGGCCACCTGCTGGCGCCGATGCTGGAGTCGCAACCGCCGCAATTTCCGTTCGTCGCTTTGTTGGTCTCGGGCGGCCATACGCAGCTCATTCGGGTCGATGGGATCGGCCAATACGAGCTGCTCGGCGAAACCCTCGACGATGCCGCCGGCGAAGCGTTCGACAAGACTGCAAAGATGATGGGCCTCAATTATCCCGGTGGGCCGGAAATCTCTCGGCTTGCAACACAAGGGGTCGAGGGTCGTTTCGTGTTCCCGCGGCCGATGTGTGACCGTCCCGGCCTGGATTTCAGTTTCAGCGGGCTGAAGACCTTTGCCCTGAACACCTGGCAGCAGTGTGTCAGCGCCGGGGACGACAGTGAACAAGCCCGTTGCGACATCTCGCTGGCGTTCCAGCAGGCCGTGGTGGAGACTTTGACCATCAAGTGCAAGCGTGCCCTCAAACAGGCCGGGCTCAAGCGCCTGGTCATTGCTGGCGGAGTGAGCGCGAACAAGGCCTTGCGGACATCGCTGGAGAAAATGCTCGGCGACATGAAGGGCGACGTTTACTACGCCCGGCCGGAGTTCTGCACAGATAACGGCGCGATGATTGCCTTTGCCGGCTGCCAGCGTTTGCAGGCCGGCCAGCACGAAAGCCTGGCGATCAGCGTGCAGGCGCGCTGGCCGATGGAGCAGTTGGCGCCCCTGTGAAGCGTCATTTAAAAATGCCGTTCGCGCCCGGCGAACAGGTCGCGTAGATTGCCCCGGTGACGCCAGACGATCAGTGCAACCAGGGCGGTCATGGGTAGCAAGGCCTCCGGTTCCTGCCAGGCCAGCAACGGCAGGGTCAGCGGCGTGGCGATCAGCGCGGCCAGTGAGCTGGTGCGGGTCAGGTAGAAGGTCAGCAGCCAGGCACAGACAGCCAGCAGGGCGGCGGGAGGGTACAGGCCCAGCAGCATGCCGGCGGCGGTGGCGACACCCTTGCCGCCACGAAAGCGAAAGTACAGCGGGAATAGATGGCCGATAACGGCGCAGACGCCGATCCAGGCCTGTTGCTGCAACGAGAGTCCTGCAAGGCTGGCGATCAATACCGGGACAAGGCCTTTGCAGAGGTCGCCCAGCAGGGTCAGGATCGCGAGTTTGCGTCCGGCCAGGCGCAGCATGTTGGTGGCGCCGGCATTGCCCGAGCCACTCATTCGCGGATCCGGGCGACCGGTCAGGCGGCTGAGCAGAATGGCGAAGGACAGCGAGCCGAGCAGGTAGGCGAGAATCGCCAGTAACCAAAACATGCTAACTATTCCGGGCGAGGACGCCCTGATTCTAACGGCGCATTGCGCCCTTGTCGTGCTGCGGAGAAGAGTGCTTGGACAGAGTGTTTATCGAGGGCCTGGAAGTCGACACGGTAATCGGTGCCTACGACTGGGAGCGAGGCATCCGACAGTGCCTGCGGCTTGACCTGAGCTTTGCCTGGGACAACCGCCCGGCCGCCGCGGGCGACGACCTGACGCTGGCGCTCGACTACGCCAGCGTGTCGTCGCGCATCCAGGCGTTTGCCGAGCAGGCGCAGTTCCAATTGGTCGAGACCTTTGCCGAGCGGCTGGCCCAGGCGCTCATGGATGAGTTCAAGATCACCTGGCTGCGTCTGAAAGTGACCAAGCCTGGCGCCGTGCCGGCGGCCAGTGGTGTTGGCGTGGAGATCGAGCGCGGATGTCGCTGACTCAGGTTTTTCTCGGGCTCGGCAGCAATATCGAGCGCGAAACCCATCTGTGCGCCGGTCTGGAGGCCTTGGCCGGTTTCCTGGTGGACATGCGCTGTTCGGCGGTGTTCGAGAGCCAGCCGGTGGGTATCAAGAGCGGGCCATTCTTCAATTTCGTGGTCTCGGCCTTCACGGATCTGCCGCTGATGGAGCTGGATCGTCGCCTCAAGTTCATCGAGGCGGACAACGGTCGCTATGCGCCGGACCGCAAGGGACTGCCGCTGGATATCGACGTGTTGTTGTATGGCGAACAGGTCGGCAACTTCGATGGGTTGATCCTGCCGCGCGCGGAAATCCTCAAGAACGCCTTCGTCCTGTGGCCTTTGTCGTTGATCGCGCCGGATCGAATTCATCCGGGTGTGGGCAAGAGCTTCGCCACGCTGTGGGAAGAAGCGCAAATCGACCAGGTGCTGGCGCCGGTGGCTTTCGAATGGCGAGGCCAGCCGCTTACGCCATCGAATCTGCTGTGAGGCGCCTGCCGCTATCGCGAGCAAGCTCGTGATGACGGCGGAACATCCAGCAAAAATGCAAACTGACACAACTCCCGTCAGCTCGCCGCTTCCTTGTAGGCCTTCAACACTCTGAGGCGCTCGCGCTTGATCGCCTCTCCCAGCTCCGGTCCCTTGAAACCCTTTTCCAGCAAAGGCTGCACCGCCACCGCGCGGGCCGCTGCTGCTGCGCCTCGCAGATAATCAGCCTGTGGATAACTCCGTTCTTCAAGCCCTTTGCGCCCTCGAGCATCCATCTCACAGGCTGCGATGAACTCCTCGAAGCGCTGAGGTCGACGGTACACATCGAAACTCTGCAGCAGCTCAAGCAGCGTAGACGCCTTCAGCTCAAGCGCGCGATGGCCATGGGTGTGGTATTGGCCGACCAACAACGCCAGCTCCTGACAGTCGCGGGGCGCCTTGAGGCGCTCGTTGACCGCTTTGATCAGCTTCAACCCCGTGTGCTCATGGGCGATGTGTCGCGGCCATTCGTGTTGGGGCGTCAGGCCTTTGCCCAGGTCATGGAGCAGGCAGGCCCAGCGGACCGTCAGCGGCTGTCGATGCAGGGCGGCTTGTTCCAGCACGCTCAGGGTATGGGCGCCGGTGTCGATTTCCGGGTGATGAGCTTCAGGCTGGGGTACGCCAAACAGCGCATCGACCTCTGGCATCAGGACCTTGAGGGCCGTGCAGTCGCGCAAGACCTGGATAAATACCTGTGGCTGTTTTTCCATGAGGGCGCGGGAAATTTCTTTCCAGCTACGCTCGGCCGTCAGTGCTTCCAGCTCGCCGGAATCGCTGAGTTGGCGCATCAGTTCAAGGGTTTCGTCCGCCACCTTGAAACCCAGCGGAGCATAACGCGCGGCGAAGCGGGCAACCCGCAGGACTCGGAGCGGATCTTCGGCGAAAGCGGGGGAAACGTGGCGCAGCACGCGGGCTTCCAGATCGCGCTGGCCATGGTACGGATCGGTCAGGTTGCCATGGTCGTCTTCAGCCATGGCGTTGATCGTCAAATCCCGGCGAACCAGGTCCTCCTCCAGGGTCACTTCAGGGCTGGCATGGAACACGAAGCCGCCATAACCTCGGCCGCTCTTGCGCTCGGTGCGGGCGAGGGCGTATTCATCACCGGTCTTCGGGTCGAGGAATACCGGGAAGTCGGCCCCAACAGGGCGAAAGCCCTTGGCGAGCATTTCCTCGGCGGTGGCCCCCACCACGACCCGATCAATGTCGGTGACGGGAATGCCCAGCAGGCGATCGCGAACGGCGCCGCCAACTTTATAGATCTGCATAAAAAACCTCCGTTGGTCCGACAGGATAACCTTTGCGTCAGACGTCCGGAGGCGAAAACGGGATCAAAGATGAATGACGGCCAGGTCCAGGCGGCCATAGTCGCCTTCGGCTTGTTCGCTCCTGGGGGGCACGTGATGGGTTTTCATCACTTGGTCGCCTTGCAGGGTTTCCAGGTGGATGTCGAAACCCCAGAGGCGATGCAGGTGCTTGAGCACTTCGTCGGTGGAGTCGCCCAATGGTTTGCGGTTGTGCGCCTGGTGCCGCAGGGTGAGGGAGCGATCTCCGCGGCGATCGATGCTGTAGATCTGTACATTGGGCTCGCGATTACCCAGGTTGTACTGCGCTGCCAGGGTTTCGCGGATGATGCGGTAGCCGCCCTCATCGTGAATGGCAGGAACCAACAGGTCATCTTTCTGATCATCATCAAGGATGCTGAACAATTTCAGGTCGCGGATTACCTTGGGTGAGAGGTACTGCAGGATGAAGCTTTCGTCCTTGAAACTGCTCATGGCGAATTTAATCGCGGACAACCAGTCCGAGCCGGCGATTTCTGGGAACCAGAGACGATCTTCCTCGGTGGGGTTTTCGCACATGCGCCGGATGTCGCGGTACATGGCGAAACCCAGCGCATAAGGGTTGATGCCGCTGTAGTACGGGCTGTCGAAACCCGGTTGGAACACCACGCTGGTGTGGGACGTCAGGAACTCCATCATGAAACCGTCGGTGACCAGGCCCTCGTCGTACAGATCGTTCATCAGCGTGTAGTGCCAGAACGTGGCCCAGCCCTCATTCATGACCTGGGTCTGGCGCTGTGGATAGAAATACTGGGCAATCTTGCGCACGATGCGCACGATTTCCCGCTGCCAGGGCTCCAGCAGCGGCGCATGTTTTTCAATGAAATAGAGAATGTTCTCCTGGGGCTCGGCAGGGAAACGGGCATTGTCTTTTTCGTTGTACTTGTCTGCACCCTTGGGAATGGTGCGCCACAGATCGTTGATCTGTTTTTGCAGGTGCTCTTCGCGATCCTTCTGGCGCCGGCGTTCCTCTTCGGCGGAAATCGGATAAGGCCGCTTGTAGCGGTCCACGCCGTAGTTCATCAGGGCGTGGCAGGAGTCCAGCAGGTCCTCCACCGCGTCGATGCCATGGCGCTCCTCGCACTGCATGATGTATTGCTTGGCGAACACCAGGTAATCGATGATCGAGCTGGCGTCGGTCCAGGTGCGGAACAGGTAGTTGCCCTTGAAGAAACTGTTGTGCCCATAGCAGGCGTGCGCCACCACCAGGGCCTGCATGCAGATGGTGTTTTCTTCCATCAGGTAGGCGATGCAGGGGTCGGAGTTGATGACGATCTCATAGGCCAGTCCCATCTGGCCGCGGCTGTAGGATTTCTCGGTACTGAGGAAGTGCTTGCCGTAGGACCAGTGGTGATAGCCCAGCGGCATGCCGACTGACGCGTAGGCGTCCATCATCTGCTCGGCGGTGATCACCTCAATCTGGTTCGGGTAGGTGTCGAGGGCATATCGGTCCGCGATACGGCTGATTTCGCGGTCGTAGGCCTTGATCAGCTCGAACGTCCATTCGGAGCCGGTGGAAATGGGCTGGCGCTTCTGCTCTTTTTTGGCGGTCATGTCACTAACCTGCGCTGGAAGAGTTCACGGAAGACCGGGTAAATATCCCCGGCCGAGACCAGTTGCTGTTGGGCAAATGTGTCGGAAAAAGCTTCGGCAATCCGTTCGTATTCGTACCACAAGGCCTGGTGTTCGCGTGGAGTAATTTCCACATAGGTGTAGTACTGGACGAACGGCATGATCTGGTTGATCAGGATGTCACGGCAGATCGGTGAATCGTCGTTCCAGTTGTCGCCGTCCGACGCCTGGGCCGCATAGATGTTCCATTCGTTGGCCGGGTAGCGTTCGGCCATGATCTCCTGCATCAGCTTCAGGGCGCTGGAGACAATGGTGCCGCCGGTTTCCCTGGAATAGAAGAATTCCTCTTCGTCCACTTCCCTGGCGCTGGTGTGGTGGCGGATGAACACGACATCGATCTTGTCGTAGTTCCGTTTCAGGAACAGGTACAACAGGATGAAGAAGCGCTTGGCGATGTCCTTGGTGGCCTGGGTCATGGAGCCGGACACGTCCATCAGGCAGAACATCACTGCCTTGGAGCTGGGGTTTGGCTGTTTCACCAGCAGGTTGTACTTGAGGTCGAACGTGTCGAGGAACGGTACGCGGTGGATGCGCGCGCTGAGCTTCTCGATTTCCGCCTCCAAGTCCTGAATGTCGCCGAAATTGTCCGGTTCTTCGCGTTTCAGACGGGCCAGTTCTTCTTTGACCTCGCGCAGTTTTGCCCGGCTGCTGCCCGACAACGCGATGCGCCGGGCGTGGGCTGAACGAAGGGTGCGGATGATGTTGATGCGTGACGGGTTGCCTTCATTGCTGATGCCGGCACGCACGGTCTTGAAGGTGTCGGTGCCGGTCAGGTTGCGCTTGACCAGGTTGGGCAGCTCCAGGTCCTCGAACATGAACTCCAGGAATTCCTCCTGGGTGATCTGGAACACGAACTCATCCATGCCTTCGCCGGAGTTGCCGGCCTTGCCGGGGCCCTTGCCGGCGCCTCCGCCCTGGGGACGGGGGATGTGCTCGCCACTGGTGAACTCCTTGTTGCCAGGGTGCACGACGGTCTGTTTGCCGCCGCGACCATGGTGGAGCACCGGCTCGTCGATGTCGCGGCCGGGGATGCTGATCTGTTCGCCGTGTTCCATGTCGGTAATGGAACGCCGGCTGACCGCCTCTTCGACGGCCTTCTTGATGTGGTCACGGTAACGCCGCAGAAACCGCTGGCGGTTCACCGTGCTCTTGTTCTTGCCATTAAGGCGTCGGTCGATCACATAGCTCATAGGCCCCTCCAGGGGAGCTTCAAGTCGTAAGCCTCAAGCTGCAAGGGGTGTGGCGTCGAGCCTTGGGCTCAACGCCGTTCCCAGCAGTCTGTAGCTAGAAGCTTGCCGCTGCTTACTGCGATTTCCGGACCCGCAGATACCACTCGGAGAGCAGTCGTACCTGTTTGTCGGTGTAGCCACGTTCGACCATGCGTGTGACGAAGTCGTTGTGTTTTTGCTGGTCCTCCTTGCTGGCCTTGGCGTTGAAGCTGATGACTGGCAGCAGGTCTTCGGTGTTGGAGAACATTTTCTTCTCGATGACCACCCGCAGCTTTTCATAGCTGAGCCAGGTTGGGTTCTTGCCGTTGTTGTTGGCCCGGGCGCGCAGTACGAAGTTGACGATCTCGTTGCGGAAGTCCTTCGGATTGCTGATGCCCGCCGGTTTCTCGATTTTTTCCAGTTCCTCGTTGAGGGCCACGCGATTGAGTATCTCGCCGGTTTCCGGATCGCGGTACTCCTGGTCCTGGATCCAGAAGTCTGCGTACAGCACGTAGCGGTCGAAGATGTTCTGGCCGTACTCGCTGTAGGACTCCAGGTACGCCGTCTGGATTTCCTTGCCGATGAACTCGATGTAGCGCGGGGCCAGGTATTCCTTGAGGAAACGCAGGTAGCGCTCGCGGGTTTCGGCCTGGAATTGTTCCTGCTCGATCTGCTGTTCCAGTACATACAGCAGGTGAACCGGGTTGGCCGCGATCTCGTGGGGGTCGAAGTTGAAGACCTTGGACAGGATCTTGAACGCGAAACGTGTGGACAGCCCGTTCATCCCTTCATCGACCCCCGCGTTGTCGCGGTATTCCTGGATCGACTTGGCCTTCGGATCGGTGTCCTTGAGGTTTTCACCGTCGTACACACGCATCTTCGAATAGATGTTGGAGTTTTCCGGTTCCTTGAGGCGCGACAGCACCGTGAACTGGGCAAGCATCTTCAGGGTGTCAGGGGCGCAATGAGCCTTGGACAGCGAACTGTTGAACAGCAGCTTGTCGTAGATCTTCACCTCGTCGGTCACTCGCAGGCAGTACGGCACCTTGACGATGTAGATCCGGTCGATGAAGGCCTCGTTGTTCTTGTTGTTGCGGAAGGTATGCCATTCCGACTCGTTGGAGTGAGCCAGCAGGATGCCGGTGAACGGAATGGCCCCCAGGCCCTCGGTGCTGTTGTAGTTACCTTCCTGGGTGGCGGTCAGCAGCGGGTGCAGCACCTTGATGGGCGCCTTGAACATTTCGACGAATTCCATCAGGCCCTGGTTGGCCCGGCACAGCGCACCCGAATAGCTGTAGGCGTCGGCGTCGTTCTGTGGGAATTCTTCCAGCTTGCGGATATCGACCTTGCCCACCAGGGCCGAAATATCCTGGTTGTTTTCGTCACCCGGCTCGGTCTTGGCCACCGCGATCTGGTTGAGGATCGACGGGTAGAGCTTGACCACCCGGAACTGGCTGATGTCACCGCCAAACTCGGCCAGGCGCTTGGTCGCCCATGGCGACATGATGGTGCTGAGGTAGCGGCGTGGGATGCCGAAATCTTCCTCGAGGATCGCGCCATCCTCGGTGGCGTTGAACAGCCCCAGGGGCGACTCGAACACTGGCGAGCCCTTGATGGCATAGAAGGGCACTTTTTCGATCAGTTGCTTGAGTTTTTCGGCCAGGGACGATTTGCCGCCACCCACGGGGCCGAGCAGATAGAGGATTTGTTTCTTCTCTTCCAGGCCTTGGGCGGCGTGGCGGAAATAGGACACGATCTGGTCGATGCATTCTTCCATCCCGTGGAAGTCTTCGAAGGCCGGATAGCGGCGAATCACTTTGTTGGAAAAAATCCGCGAAAGCCTCGAGTTGGCCGAGGTATCCAGCAGCTCCGGTTCTCCGATTGCCAGCAACAGACGTTCCGCAGCCGTTACATAGGCACTGCGGTCCTGCTTGCAGAGTTCGAGGTATTCCTGCAGCGAGTATTCCTCTTGCCGCGTGGACTCGAAACGTTGCTGGAAGTGGCTAAAAATGCTCATGACGTCACCTCGCTCGATACGTGGAGCCGGTGTCGGATCAATCAGTCGATGCTGGACAGCCGCTGGGAACCCAGTTGCCGTTTACCCCCCCAGAATGCTTCCAAGAATGCAGGCTCCTGAAAGCTGACTCCCGATGACCCGCGCGCCGGTGTACCGGCTCTCCCCTGTTTTGGATGGCCTGAGGCTAAGGATAGTTCGGAATCGCGGAGGTAAAGGTGGAATACGTAATTAGTTATGGCAGACCGTTCGTCCGCCATCGCTCAAGCCCACGGTTCACGCGGGCTTGGACGGCATAAAAAATTATTCGTGATTGTCTTGCGCTGTTTCTGACGGATAAGTCGCACGCCACAACTCGAAACCACCGTCCAGGCTGTAGACGTCGCTGAAGCCTTGGCTGATTAGATAAGCGGCTGCGCTCTGGCTGGAATTGCCGTGATAGCAGACCACGACCGTCGGTGCATCGAGATCGGCGGCACGGATGAAGTCGGCGATGGAATGGTTATCCAGATGCCTGGAACCGCTGATGTGCAAAGCCGCAAAAGTGGCTGGGTCGCGGACGTCGACAACGACCGCGCCTTGCTCGCGCAGGGCCTGGGCCTGTTCCGGGGGGATGCGTTTGAATTCGGTCATGAGGGACTCCTGTAGCCTGAAGCGCAACACCGGTCAGACGGCAGTGCCGGCCGGCAATGGTGCAGTGGTCGGGTGATGAGTTTTGGCGTGGCCCTGCTCATCGCAATCGCAACGCAGTTGCTCGCCGGTGTCGACGTTCATCAGCGTCATGGCGCTGCCCCACACGCAACCGGTATCAAGGGCGAAGACGCCGGGCTCGTCGCATTGACCTCCCAGTGCTGCCCAGTGCCCGAAAATGATCTTCAGGTTACGGGTCTTGCGCTCACCGTGCTTGAACCAGGGGGCATAGCCGGGCGGTGCGGTCTCGATGCCTTCCTTGCCCTTGAGGTCGAGCTTGCCGTCGCGGGTGCAGAAGCGCATGCGCGTGAAATAATTGGTGATGACGCGAAGGCGGGCGCTGCCGGTGAGGTTGTTGTCCCACTTGACCGGCTCGTTACCGTACATGCCGTCCAGGTAAGGGGCGAACAGATTGTCGTCGCGCAATGCCTGTTCGACTTCGCCGGCGCACTTGAGCGCCTTGCGCAGGGACCATTGGGGCGGGATGCCGGCATGGACCAGCGCCAGGTTGCGCGCCTCGTCGTAGTGCATGAGCTTTTGCTGGCGCAACCACTCCAGCAGTTCAACGCAATCGGGGGCTGCGAGTATTTCGTTCAGGGTATCGGATTTTTTCAGGCGTTCGATGTTCTGCCAGGCGGCCAGCAGATGCAGGTCGTGGTTACCGAGCACGCACACCAGCGACTGGCGGATGCCGTAGAGAAAACGCAGCGTCTCAAGGGACTGCGGGCCACGGTTGACTAGGTCGCCCACCAGCCACAGCGTATCTTTTTGCGGGTCGAAGGCGACGCGCTCCAACAGGCATTTGAGCGGGTCGAGGCAGCCTTGCAGGTCGCCGACCGCATACGTGGCCATTAGTGAAGAGCTCCGGGCACGGCCAGGCGAAAGGGCTTGATGACGGCGTCGAAGCGTTTGCCGTCCTCGGCCAGCATCTGGTAGGTGCCTTGCATGGTGCCGACCTTGGTCGTCATCACCGTGCCGCTGCTGTAGCTGTGGCTGTTGCCGACGTCGATCAACGGCTGCTGGCCGACCACGCCTTCGCCACGCACTTCTTCGACATGGCCATCGCCGTCGGTGATGATCCAGTGCCGCGACAGCAGCCTGGCCGGCAAGGAGCCGTTATTGCGCACGGTAATGCTGTAGGCGAAGGCGAAGCGGTCATGCTCGGGTTGCGACTGTTCTGCCAGAAAACGGGTGGTGACGCTGACGTCGACCTGATAACGAGGATCGGACATGCAAAAAGGCCTTAAAAACGAAGCGGGGCGCGGGCGCGACTCAGGAGATCAGTCTAGGCCAAGTATCGGGTAGTAGACCAGACTGGCGTACTGCCCGATAGCTATCGTCATCCGTTCAGTTGGCGTCGACTTGCGGGGCGACCTGTTCGCTGAGCTTGTCAGCCAGGCGCACGAAAGCGGCCAGGTCCAACTGCTCGGGGCGCAGGCTGCCATCGACGCCAGCGGCTTCGATTTCAGCGCTGCTGAGTAGCAGTTTCAAGGTGTTGCGCAGCGTCTTGCGGCGCTGGTTGAACGCTTCGCGCACCACCCGCTCCAGCAAACGATGATCCTTGGCCGGGTGCGGCAGGACGGCGTGGGGCACCAGGCGGACGATGGCCGAATCGACCTTCGGCGGTGGGTTGAATGCACCCGGGCCGACGTTGAACAGGTGTTCTACCCGGCAATGGTACTGGACCATGATCGACAAGCGACCCCAGTCACCACCGCCAGGGCCGGCGGCGAGGCGCTCGACCACTTCTTTTTGCAGCATGAAGTGCATGTCGCGGATCAGGCCGGCATTGCTCAGCAGGTGGAAGATCAGCGGCGTGGAGATGTTGTACGGCAGGTTTCCCACCACCCGCAGGCTGTTCGGCGCGGCGTTCAGGCTATTGAAGTCGAACTTCAGCGCGTCGCCCTGGTGCAGGCTGAAATTGCTCCTGCCGGCGAATTGCTGGTTGAGGATCGGGACCAGGTCCTTGTCCAGTTCCACCACGTCCAGTTGCGCGCCGCTGTCGAGCAGGCCCTCGGTCAGGGCGCCCTGGCCCGGGCCGATTTCCAGCAGGCGATCGTCGGGCTTGGCCCGGATGGAGCGCAGGATGCGATCGATCACGCCGGCGTCATGCAGGAAGTTCTGGCCGAAGCGCTTGCGCGCGCGGTGTTGGTATTGCTCGGTCATAAATGAGTCTCGGCCATCTGGTAGGCGGTTTCCAGCGCGACTTGCAGGCTGCCGGTATCGATCTTGCCGCTGCCGGCCAGGTCCAGGGCTGTGCCATGGTCCACGGAGGTGCGGATGATCGGCAGGCCCAATGTCACGTTGACCGCCGCGCCAAAGCCTTTGTACTTCAGCACGGGCAGGCCCTGGTCGTGGTACATCGCCAGCACTGCGTCGCAGTGCTCCAGATATTTTGGGGTAAACAGAGTGTCGGCAGGCAGCGGGCCACGCAGGTCCATGCCCTCGCTGCGCAAGCGCTCCAAGGTAGGTTCGATGATGTCGATTTCTTCACGGCCCAGGTGTCCGCCTTCACCGGCATGGGGATTGAGCCCACAGACCAGGATGCGTGGCTGGGCGATGCCGAATTTTTCCTGGAGGTCGGCGTACAGGATGCGCGTGACCCGTTCCAGGCGTTCCGGGGTGATGGCGTCGGCGATGTCGCGCAAGGGCAGGTGAGTGGTCACCAGGGCCACTCGCAGGCCACGGGTAGCGAGCATCATCACCACTTGCGCGGTGTGGGTCAGGTCCGCCAGGAATTCAGTGTGCCCGGAAAAGGCAATCCCGGACTCGTTGATCACACCTTTGTGCACCGGTGCGGTGATCATGCCTGCGAACGACCCATCCAGGCAGCCTTCGCCTGCGCGGGTCAGGGTTTGCAGGACGAACGCGGCGTTGGCCTTATCCAACTGCCCGGTGACGACCGGAGCACCCAGGGGGGTATCCCAGACATACAGGCTGTTGGCGGGCGCCGGGACGTCCGGCCAGGCCTGCGGTGTCACGGGTAACAGGTCGACGACCACCCCCAGCTGCGCGGCCCGCTCAAGGAGCAGGTCGCGACTGGTGATGACAATCAGGGGATGTGGCTGGGCTTGCGAGGCGAGCAGCAGGCACAGGTCGGGACCGATGCCGGCTGGTTCGCCGGGTGTCAGCGCGAAACGCTTGGGTTTCACTGCGCTGCCTGGTCTGCACCAGGAAGTTTGATTTCAACGTAGGCTTCGTCGCGAATCTGACGCAGCCAGGTTTGCAGCTCTTCGTCGTATTTGCGGTTGCGCAATACGGTCATCGCCTGCTGTTCGCGAGCCTGGGTGGTGCTGTCAGTGGCGCGGCGGCCAAGGACTTCCAGCACGTGCCAGCCATAAGGGCTCTTGAACGGCTTGGACAACTGGCCTTGCGGCGTGTCGGCCATGACCTGGCGGAATTCTGGAACCAGTGCATTGGGGTCAACCCAGTTCAGGTCGCCGCCGTTGAGGGCCGACCCCGGGTCTTCCGAGAAACTCTTCGCCAGTTCAGCAAAGTCTTCGCCCGCTTCGATGCGGTCGTAGAGTTTCTCAGCCAGGCGCTTGGTCTCGGCTTCGCTGCGAATCTCGCTTGGCTTGATCAGGATGTGGCGAACATGCACTTCGTCGCGGACCTGGGTTCCACCACCGCGCTTTTCCAGCACTTTCAGGATGATGAAGCCGCCTGGCGTACGCGCTGGCTGGGTGATGTCGCCCACGGCCATGGCGCTCAGTTCGCGGTCGAACGGAGGCGGCAGCTGAGCGGGCTTGCGCCAGCCCATGTCGCCGCCTTCCAGGGCGTTGTCGCTGCCCGACTTGGCAATGGCCATCTGGCCGAAATCAGCACCTTGCTTGAGCTGCTGGTAGACATCCATCGCCTGGCGATAAGCGCTCTGGATCGCTTCGGAGTTGGCGCTTTCCGGGGTCGGAATCAGAATGTTCGCCAAGTGCAGTTCTTCGGAAAGCTGCATCTTGCCCAGGTCGGAGGCGAGGAAGTTCTTCACTTCCTGCTCCGACACCTGGATGCGTTCGGCTACGCGGCGCTGACGCACACGGCTGATGACCATTTCGCGGCGGATCTGGTCGCGGGCGTCCTCGTAGGAGAGGCCGTCGCGAGCCAGGGCGGCACGGAATTGGTCGATGCTCATGTTATTGCGCTGGGCAATGGTGCCGACGGCCTGGTTCAGTTCTTCATCGGTGATGCGGATACCGGAACGTTCGCCGATCTGCAGTTGCAGGTTTTCGACGATCAGGCGTTCGAGCACTTGCTGGTCCAGCACACCTGGAGGCGGCTGGCCACCGCCGCGCTTGGCGATGGTTTGCTGCACTTCATGGACGCGCTGGTCCAACTGGCTCTGCATGACCACGTCGTTGTCGACAATGGCCACCACTTTATCGATGGACTGTACCGCGGCGTTGGCCGCGGTACCCAGGAACAGCGCGCCCAGCATCAGCGGGCGCAGACAATCAGAAAGCTTGGTCTTCACGTTCACGATAACCTTGGATGCCTTTGTCGAGGAAGCTCTCTACCTTGGCGCCGGTCAGGCCGCCGAGTCCCTTCAGAACAATTTGGAGGAAGATGCCGTGGTCGCCCTTTTCGTTTTCCGGGGCGGCTTGACTGAACTCTTCATAGTCGACCCAGTAGCGGTTGATCAGGCGCAGTTTCCAGCAGCAGTTGTCGTATTCGAAACCACCGAAGGCTTCCAGGGTACGGTTGCGGTTGTAGTCATACTGCCAGCGGCTGATGAGGTTCCACTGCGGCACGACTGGCCAGATGACCGAGAAATCGTGCTGCTGGATCTTGTAGTAGTCCTTCACGTAGCCCGGTGTGCCCGGAGTACCGTAGTCGCCCCCGCCCACGGACCATTGGCCAGTGGCCTGGTCGTAGCGAACCTGATCGTTGCGATAGCGATAACCGGCGTTGATGACCTTGTTCGGATTGTCTTCTGGCTGATAGTGGAACATCGCGCTGCCCGAACGGGGGCTGCGGGTGTCCGGGTCCCAGTTGTAGGTAGCCGTGGTGCGCCAGTCGCGGTTCCAGCGGAATTCGTAATCCAGTGCGTATGGGGATACGTCTGACTTGGCATCTTCACGCGTGTTGAAGTCGATGCCTGGCAGTTGAACTTTGCGGTCCTTGAAGTAAAAGGCCTGGCCGATGCTGACGCGCTGGCGCTCGAAACCGTTTTCCTGAATCCAGCGGCTGGTCACGCCCAGGGAAAGTTTGTTCTCGTCGCCGACACGGTCGGAGCCGGAGAAACGGTTGTCCCGGAACAGTGAGGAGTAGCTGAAGGTGGATTCGCCGGTGTCGAAAACCGGGATGTCGCTCTGATCTTTCTCTGGAACATAGAGGTAGAACAGGCGCGGCTCCAGGGTTTGACGGTAGTTGCTGCCAAACCACTGGGTGTCGCGATCGAAGTACAGGCCGCTGTCGATGCTGGCGATTGGAACGCCGCGGCTCTGGCTGCCACTATAAGTACCCCGTAGGCGATCTGTCTCGGCCGATTGTGCGGCGATTTGCGATTTGCCGGTGCCATCCAGGTCCAGATCGTACTGGGTGTACTTGTATTTAAGCGACGGCTTGATGAAGCCATAGCTTGCTTCCATCGGCAGGCTCACAACCGGTGCCAGGTTCAGGCGATTGCCGTTAGCCCGTGCCAGGCCGCGAACGTTGGTATCCAGCCACGGCTCGGTATTACCGTCCTCATCGGTATAGTTGCCAGTTCGCAAATCCCGATCAAACCGCACCAGCTCCGTCTTGTAAGCGAAGTCCAGGCCATATGGATGCTGAGGGAGCTCACCGTTGAACGTGATCTGAGGCAGACGGTTATAAGGCGTGATCTTCGAAATCGTCGCCATCTGGTAAGCCTGGGCATTCAAGCGGGCAACATAGTTGTCCCCCCGATAGCTGACGGCCCCTTGCTGGTTCACATAATCCCTGGACTCGACACCAATCTGATCAGTCTGCAAATCCTGGAAGTAGTAAGGATCGCTGATCTTGGTGTAATCGACTTCCGTCAGCACGCGCGAATCGAGCCCGCCCTTGTGCTGCCAGTTATACATGTAGCGGGTCTTGTCGTAGTCGCTCTGCCCGCTGCGCTCATCGTCCTCGTCGTTGAGGTACGCAGCACCGAACTGACCTTCGCTGGATTTGGTCAGGTAGCGGAACTCGCCTTCCATCAACAGGCCGCGCTTGGCCATGTAGCGCGGGTACAACGTGGCATCGTAGTTCGGCGCCAGGTTGAAGTAGTACGGGGTGACCAGCAGGAAACCGGTGTCGCTGCCACTGCCGATGGTCGGCGGCAGGAAGCCGGACTGGCGACGGTCGTCGATCGGGAAGTAGATGTACGGCGTGTACAGGACCGGGAAGTCCTTGACCCGCAGCGTCACGTTGGTCGCGGTACCGAAGCCGGTGGCCGGGTTCAGGGTGATGTTGTTGCCCTTGAGCGTCCAGGCGTTGCTGCCCGGTTCGCACGTGGTGTACGTACCGTCCTTGAGGCGGATGATCGCGTTCTCGGCACGCTTGGCGTACAGCGCGTTACCCCGGATGCGCGACTTGTGCATCACATATTCGGCGTTGTCGACCTTGGCTTCGCCGGTGTCCAGCTGTACATCGGCGTGGTCGCCGACGATCAGCGCACCGTTGTCGCGTACCCGCACGTTGCCGCTCAGCTCACCGCGATTCTCGGCCTGATACAGGCTGGCCTCGTCGGCCTCGACCTGCATGCTGCCTTGGCGCATGACCACGTCACCGGCCAGGGTCGCCACCTGTTCTTCCTGCTGATAGCGTGACGCCTTGGCGCCGAGGAAGGTGGGGGCGTCGCTCTTGGCCGTCTTGTCGTTCATGCCAGGACGGGTCGGCTCGATATAGGCACCCGAGCAGTAAGGCCCGGTTTCAGCCAATTGCGCCGGGGTGAGGTTCTCTCGTGGAACCCAATCCAGGTGACTGTAGTCTGCACTGCGCGACTTCAGGCCACGGCCCTTGGCTTCGGTAACGAGCATCGGCTTTTCGCCGGCTTCCTCGCCCGAGCTGCTGTCGGCCGCAGCTGCGCCGCTGTCGGAAACCGCGCTGCCGTCATGCACGGGACGCGGCGGCAACGCGGCGGCCGGTGTCTTGGGCGCACAGTCCCAGGCACCCGAAGCGGAGACAGAGCAGTCATACTGCTGCGCCGCGACTACGAATGAAGAGGCCAGGGGTTGCAGGGCCAGCAGACTGCCGGTGACCAGCAACGGAAATTTTTTACGAAACGCGGGGGATTTCAATGCCATCTTATTAGTCCGGGCTTCCTGCGTGCCATCTGCCCGCGGTGTGGGCCGCACGCCTCTCGATGGTCTGAAAAAGATGCTGGATAATAAAGCATGACCCGCTTGACGGCTAGCGCCGTCGGAGACCCTTGCAATGCCCGACCAAGATGTACGCTTGCAACACCTGAAAGTTTGGCTCGATGAACAACTGCCGATCCTTTTCACTCAACAAGGCTGGGGCTCCGTACCCCCGGCCACGTTGACCGCCGCCAGCAGTGACGCGAGTTTCCGGCGTTATTTCCGCTGGGAAGGCGAGGGTCGCAGTTTGATCGTAATGGATGCGCCACCGCCCCAGGAAAACTGCAAACCCTTCGTGGATATTGCTTTTTTGCTGGCGAAATCCGGCATTAACGTGCCAAAAATTTATGCCGAAGACCTCGAGCGCGGCTTTCTTTTGCTCAATGATCTGGGCAACCAGACCTATCTGGACGTGATCAACGGCGAAAATGCCGACGATTTATTCCGCGATGCCCTGCAAGCCTTGTTGGCTTTCCAGCAACTGCCGATGGTTGCGCCGTTGCCGAGCTACGATGTCGCGTTGCTGCGTCGGGAGTTGGAATTGTTCCCCGAGTGGTACGTCAAGCGCGAGCTGGGTATCGAATTGGATTCGGCCCAGCAGCAACTCTGGCAGCAGGCCAGCGAGCTGCTGATCGACAGTGCCCTGGCCCAGCCCACAGTACTGGTGCACCGCGACTACATGCCGCGCAACTTGATGCTCAGCGTGCCGAACCCCGGCGTGCTGGATTTTCAGGATGCGGTCTATGGTCCCGTCACCTACGACGTGACGTGCCTGTTCAAGGACGCCTTCCTCAGTTGGCCCGAAGCCCGTGTGCGCGGCTGGCTGGAGAATTACTGGCAGCAGGCCGGCGCCCTCGGCATTCCCGTCCAGCCGGATCTCGAGGACTTCCTGCGGGCCAGCGACTTGATGGGCGTGCAGCGCCATCTCAAGGTCATCGGGATCTTCGCGCGCATTTGCCATCGTGATGGCAAGCCACGCTACCTCGGCGATGTGCCGCGGTTCTTTGCTTATATAGAAGCGGTCATTGCCCGTCGCCCGGAACTGGCACCGCTCGATGAACTGCTGGGCAGCCTGCGGCAATCGGCCGGAGCAACGGCATGAAGGCGATGATCCTGGCGGCGGGCAAGGGCGAACGCATGCGGCCCTTGACCCTTACCACGCCAAAGCCGTTGATTCGCGTCGGTGGTGTTCCCTTGATCGAATACCACTTGCGGGCGCTGGCGCGGGCCGGGTTCACCGAGATCGTGATCAATCACGCCTGGCTCGGTCAGCAGATCGAAGATCACCTGGGGGACGGTTCACGGTTTGGCGTGAACATTCGGTTTTCCCCCGAAGGCGAGCCGCTGGAAACCGGTGGTGGAATCTTCCGGGCCTTGCCGCTGCTGGGCGATGAAGCGTTTGTGGTGGTGAACGGCGATATCTGGACCGACTACGATTTCAGCGTGTTGCGCAGGCCGCTAAAAGGGCTGGCGCACCTGGTGCTCGTCGATAATCCCGAGCATCACCCAGGCGGCGATTTCGTCCTGGTCGACGGAAAGGTTCACGATAGGCTCGCGCCTGCCGACAACCTGACCTATAGCGGCATTGCCGTCCTGCACCCGCGGTTGTTCGACGGTTGCTCGGACGGTGCGTTCAAGCTCGCACCGCTGTTGCGCGCGGCCATGGCCGAGGGGCGCGTCAGTGGCGAGCACCTCAAAGGGCATTGGGTCGATGTCGGCACCCATGAACGTTTGGCGCAGGTCGAAACCTTGATAGAAGCGAGCGGTTGATATGTGGTGGCCAGGGACTCTGATTGGAGCCGGGGCGGGCTTTGCCATAGCCAGCATCCCGGGGGCCATGCTTGGGGCGTTGTTGGGACAGGCGCTGGATCGGCGCCTGAACCTGCAGGGCTGGGCGCAGGTACGTGAGCGCCTGGGTGGACGCCCGGCGTTGCGCAACGATGAGTTGTTGTTTGTATTGCTCGGGCGGCTGGCGAAAAGTGATGGGCGTGTGGTCGATGGCCATATCCAGCAGGCTCGCCAGGAGATGCGTGCGCTGGACTTGAGCGAGTCGGCGCAGCGCCGGGCGATCGCGGCGTTCAACCGGGGCAAGTCCGGAAACGATCGCTTGCGCGGTTACATGCGTCGCCTGGCCGTCCAGCCCCATGCGGCTGAAGGGGTATTGCGCGCGTGTTGGCGGATGGTCTGGGCCGATGGGCGTGCCGGTGTCGCCGAGCGAGAACTGGTGACTCAGTGGGGGCGGTGGCTGGGCTGGACGCCGCAACAGGTCCAGGCGCTGGCGTCCGATTACGAGCCGCAGAAACTGTCGCGGCCCAACAGTGGCGTGACCTACCAGGAAGCAATGCGCTTGCTGGGGGTTTCGGCCACCAGCGAACCGTCGCAGATCAAGCGCGCTTATCGTCGCCTGCTCAGCCGTCATCACCCGGACAAGATTGCCGGCAGCGGGGCAACGCCCTTGCAGGTGCGTGAAGCCACCGACAAAACCCGAGAGCTGCATAACGCCTATCGCTTGATTCGCGAGCGGCGGGATTTTCGTTAGCTTTTGTGGCAAGGGGGTAAATCCCCTTGCCACTGCAGTGCTTCACTTGAGGTGTGAGCCGGCCCTTACTCCCCCACCTTCTGCGGATTCAACCAACCCCTAACCCGACGAAACAATTGCTCCTGCTCCGCCGCCTGGTTCGGCAGTGCCTTGAGCGATACCTGGCTGAAGGTCGAGCCTTTCAAGCGTTTGCTCGCCTGCAAGCGCTCCAGCGCTGCGTTGCGATCCAGCGGCTTGTCCATGTAGAAAATGTCGGCGGTCGCCAGTTTCAAGGTCGGGGTCAGTTCGGCCAGGGCGGGCTTGGCGGTAACCGGGGGCTGGGCGGCCACCATCACGAAGCGTTCGACTTGCGAGGGCTGCCTCTCACTCAAGTAACGCGCTGCCCAATAGGCGCCGGTGCCATGGCCCAGCAGCACGATGCGGCGTGCGCTTTGCTGTTCGGCGTAGGCCAGCGCGGCATCGATACGGGCGAAGATGCGCTCGGCGTCGGCCTTGGCGTGTTCTTCATCGGTTTGGGCTACGACTGGATCTGCCGCATCGGCTTCGCCACCTGCGACCTGTTCGATCGGTGCCGCCGTGGTGGCGTCCGGTGCTGCGGCAGCGGTGTCGGCCGGCTTGGTCTCGGGCGGCGCTTCTACCACGCGCGGTGCAATGACGTCGCTTTGCAGGTCCGGCAGGGTGATACTCAGGCTGCTCCATTCGACATCGGGCAACTTTTTACGCAATGGGCCGACGACTTGAGGCCAGTCAGCTGTTTCGCCGGCGCCAGGGATTATGATGACGGCACCTTTGGGGTCGCTGGTGTTGGCCGGTTTCCACAGCGCCAGGAAGGTATCGCTGCCAGTCTGCAACTGTTGCTGTTCCTGGACCGGGACTTTTCGTTCAAGTGCGCTCGCTTCTTCCTGGCTACGCTCGAGCAAAGGCTGGCGCTCGATGGGTTTTTCTTCGGCAGGTTGCTCGGCGGCGGGGGCCGTTTCGCTGGCCAGTACAGAAAAGGCACTTGGCAGGATCAGCGACAGGCACAATGCTGGCAACGCCAGGCGATAAACAGAGGGCATCGGATATTCCATGACCAGAAGTATTTCCGGCAGCCTAATGGGTTGGTCAGTATTTGTCAGTGCATGAGACTTCGATGATGCGTTTTTGCTGCCTGTGGGTTATCGGCTGTTTATGGCTTCCCTTGATGGCGTGGGCCGCGCCCGCGCCGTCGGTGCACGGGGTGCAATTGAATGCAGGGCAGCGCCAATGGCTGGTGCAACATCCGCAATGGCGGGTTGGCCTGGTGTTGCAGGCGCCCTATGCGCAATACGACCGGCGCTTGCAGCGGTTGTCCGGCACCAACGTTGAGTTGATGCAATGGCTGGGCAAGGCGTTGAACGTCGAGCTGACCTGGCGCAATTTCCAGGACGTGGCACAACTGGAAGCCGCGGTGCGTGCCGGGGAGGTGGACATTGCTCCAGGCCTGACCCAATCCCCGGGCGGGCTCAAGCTCTGGCAGTTTTCCGATCCCTATATGCGCGTGCCGCAATTGATCGTCGGCGCGCAGAAGGGGGCCGAAGGGGTGGAGTTGGAAAAACTCGACACCCAGGCCCGGGTCGCGGTGCGCATGCCCAGCGCCATAGCCGATTATTTGCGCAGCAACTACCCGACGCTGAATCTGCAAGGTGTGCCGATGGAGCGCGAGGCCCTGCAATTATTGCTGACCCAGCAGGCCCGATACGCGGTGGTCGACGAGGCACAACTCGGGCGGCTGATGGTCGAGCCCGAATTCGCTGAGCTGGCGGTAGTGGGCGACATTGGCCTGCCGCAGTTGCTGAGGGTTGCCACGCGCCGGGACTGGCCGGAACTGGCCGAGATCATCGACAGCGGTTTGCAGGCGATCCCGGCCAAGGATCTGGAGCAACTGCACAGCCGTTGGCTCAAGCCAAAATACCCACGCCTGACCGAGACCCCGGGCTTCTGGCAGAACCTGACCTTGTTGATTCTGGTCCTGCTGCTCAGCAACGTTGCCATCGTGTTCTGGCAGCGCCGCCAGCAACGCGCACTGGAGCGCCGTCTGCGAGCCGCGAGGGAGGACATCGTCCAGCGCGCAGCCAGCGAAGAAGCCCTGCGCCTGACGCAGTTTTCCATCGATCAAAGCACGGTCGGCATTCTCTGGGTCAATTGGGACAGCCACGTGCGTTATGCCAACCGAGCGGCCGAAACTATGCTCGGCTACGCCTCGGGCGCAATCATCGATCGCCCTTTGATCGACTTCGAGCCGGGTTTGCACATGGATCGCTGGCTGAACCTATGGAAGCGCGCCCGGGCCAGTGACGACGGGCCGCAGAGTTTCGAGACCGAATGCGTGCGAGCCGATGGCAGCATCCTGCCGGCTGACGTTTCCCTGAGCTTCCTGCGTTTTCGCGACGCCGAATACCTGGTGGTCTACCTCAACGACGTGACCGAACGCCGACGTGCGCTGGCGGCGTTGCGCGAAAGCGAAGCGCGGTTGCAAGGCATCGCCGCCAATGTGCCAGGCCTGGTCTTTCGCCTGGAGCGGGCGCCGGTGACCGGCCAGATCGACTTTGCCTACATCAGCGAGGGCAGCGAAAGCCTGGTGGGTTATTCCCCCGCGACCCTGGCCCGCAGCGACACCGGGCTGCGCAGCCTGGTGCACCCGCAGGACAAGGCCGATTACCACCGGACCCAGGACCAGGCGCTGGACACTGACAGTGATTGGTCATGGCAGGGCCGCATCCTGACCCGCGAAGGCCAGGAGCGTTGGGCCGAGATCAAGGCGATCACCCGTCGTCTGGAAGATGGCGCCTACGTTTGGGACGGAATCGTCTGGGACATCACCGAAAGCAAGCGCATCGAGCTGGAACTGGCCAGCTCCCGGGAGCAGTTGCGCGAGTTGTCGGCGCACCTGGAAAGCGTGCGCGAAGAGGAGAAGGCGCGCATCGCCCGGGAGGTTCACGATGAGCTGGGTCAGATGCTGACGGTGCTGAAGCTTGAAACGTCCATGTGTGAATTGGCCTACGCGCAACTTGATCCGGGCCTGCATGAGCGGCTTAACAGCATGAAGCGCTTGATTGCCCAGTTGTTCCAACTGGTGCGGGACGTGGCGACGGCCTTGCGCCCGCCGATCCTGGATGCGGGCATTGCCTCGGCCATCGAATGGCAGGCCCGGCGTTTCGAGGCGCGTACGCAGATCCCATGCCTGGTGCAGGTGCCGGACAACCTGCCGGCCCTGAGCGACGCCAAGGCCATTGGCCTGTTCCGGATTCTCCAGGAAGCGCTGACCAATGTGATGCGCCATGCCCAGGCGCATACTGTAGAGCTGACGCTGGTTCAGGACGACGACGAATTGTGTCTGACGGTCAGCGACGACGGTGTAGGATTTATTGCCGATACGGGGCGGCCAACCTCCTTTGGCCTGGTCGGCATGCGTGAGCGGGTGTTGATCATGGGCGGGCAGTTGTCCCTGGAGAGTGAGCCGGGGGAGGGGACGACCCTGTCGGTGCGGGTGCCGTTGCATGAGGTCTGATGGGGTGGGTTGTCTGGGCGGGCCCAATCGCGAGCAAGCTCGCTCCCACATTGATTGAGATGTACACATACACACTGTGGGAGCGAGCTTGCTCGCGATGAGATCCTGAATCTGGAGAACAACGTGATCCGTGTACTGGTAGCCGAAGACCACACCATCGTCCGCGAAGGCATCAAGCAGTTGATCGGCCTGGCCAAGGATCTGGTGGTGGTGGGGGAGGCGAGCAATGGCGAACAGTTGCTCGAAACCTTACGGCATGTGCCCTGCGAAGTGGTGCTGCTGGATATTTCCATGCCGGGCGTCAACGGCCTGGAGGCGATCCCACGGATCCGGGCGCTGAACAATCCGCCGGCCATCCTGGTGCTGTCGATGCATGACGAGGCGCAAATGGCCGCCCGTGCCCTGAAGGTCGGCGCCGCCGGCTACGCGACCAAGGACAGCGACCCGGCCTTGCTGCTCATGGCGATTCGCAAGGTCGCGGCCGGCGGGCGCTACATCGACCCGGACCTGGCCGACCGCATGGTCTTTGAAGTCGGCCTGACCGACACGCGACCGCTGCACTCGCTGCTGTCCGAGCGTGAATTCTCAGTCTTCGAACGCCTGGCCCAGGGCGCCAACGTCAACGACATCGCCCAGCAACTGGCCCTGAGCAGCAAGACCATCAGCACCCACAAGGCGCGGCTGATGCAGAAGCTCAACATCACCTCATTGGCGGAACTGGTGAAATATGCGATGGAGCACAAGTTGCTCTGAGCTTCACCACTCCCACAGGTTTTGTGTCGGCATATCCATTTGCGACACGCCCCAACAGCGCTTTTGCCCCTGCTTGCGGCGTGCCGCTGCCAACTGCCCGCTGTTCTTATCCAATCCCGCCATCCCTGTAGGGCAATCCCTACCCCGACTCTTCCATCCGGCTGAGGTGATTCTCTCCTGCGTCCCGATTTGCGCGGGCCCCAGGCTCCACTAGGCTTGACTCACAAGCAGTCATCAATACAAAAGGTGCGGGTATGAGCCAGGTCGATTCAAGCGCGGGGGCCAGTGATGTACTGGTCAGCTTTCGTGGTGTGCAAAAGAGCTACGACGGCGAGAACCTGATCGTCAAAGACCTCAACCTGGATATTCGCAAAGGCGAATTCCTGACCCTGCTCGGGCCTTCCGGCTCCGGCAAGACCACCAGCCTGATGATGCTCGCCGGGTTTGAGACCCCAACCGCTGGTGAGATCCTGCTGGCCGGGCGCTCGATCAACAATGTGCCACCGCACAAGCGCGACATCGGCATGGTGTTCCAGAACTACGCCTTGTTCCCGCACATGACCGTTGCCGAGAACCTGGCGTTCCCGCTGACCGTGCGAGGTTTGAACAAGAGCGACGTGAGTGATCGGGTCAAGCGCGTCTTGAGCATGGTCCAGCTGGACAGCTTCGCCCAACGCTACCCGGCGCAATTGTCCGGCGGCCAGCAACAGCGGGTAGCCCTGGCCCGGGCGCTGGTGTTCGAGCCACAGCTGGTGCTGATGGACGAACCTCTCGGTGCGCTGGACAAGCAGCTTCGCGAGCACATGCAGATGGAAATCAAACACCTGCACCAGCGCCTTGGCGTGACCGTGGTCTATGTGACCCATGACCAGGGCGAAGCCTTGACCATGTCCGACCGCGTGGCGGTGTTCCATCAGGGCGAGATCCAGCAGATCGCCCCACCGCGCACCCTGTATGAAGAGCCGAAAAACACTTTCGTCGCCAACTTCATTGGCGAGAACAACCGTCTCAACGGTCGTCTGCACAGTCAAACCGGCGAGCGCTGCCTGGTGGAGCTGGGGCGCGGCGAGAAGGTCGAGGCACTGGCGGTGAACGTCGGCCAGCCCGGCGAGCCGGTGACCCTGTCGATCCGCCCGGAGCGGGTGAGTCTCAACGGCGCAAGCGAACAATGTGTCAACCGCTTCTCAGGGAGGGTGGCGGAATTCATCTATCTGGGCGACCACGTCCGGGTTCGCCTGGAAGTCTGCGGCAAGAACGACTTCTTTGTGAAACAACCGATTGCCGAGCTCGATCCCGGGCTCGCCGTCGGGGACGTGGTTCCGCTTGGCTGGCAAGTCGAGCATGTGCGTGCGCTCGATCCCCTTCTAGAGGCGAATTGATCGCCCCCTGCTGTACCAACACCAACCCTGCACGTGGAGAGAACAATAAATGTTGAGATCCCTGAAGTTCACAGCCCTGACACTGGGCATGATGGGTGCGGCAAGCGCGATGGCGGCGGGCCCGGACCTGACCGTGGTGTCTTTCGGCGGGGCGAACAAGGCGGCTCAGGTCAAAGCCTTCTACGCACCGTGGGAAGCGGCCGGCAACGGCAAGATCGTGGCTGGCGAGTACAACGGCGAAATGGCCAAGGTCAAGGCCATGGTTGATACCAAGAGCGTTTCCTGGGATTTGGTAGAGGTCGAGTCCCCGGAGTTGTCCCGTGGTTGTGACGAAGACATGTTCGAACAACTCGATCCGGCCCTGTTCGGCAAGGCCGAAGACTACGTCAAGGGCGCCATCCAGCCTTGCGGCGTGGGCTTCTTCGTGTGGTCGACCGTGTTGGCCTACAACGCCGACAAACTGAAGACCGCGCCGACCAGTTGGGCAGACTTCTGGGACACCAAGCAATTCCCGGGCAAACGCGGCCTGCGCAAGGGCGCCAAGTACACCCTGGAATTCGCCTTGATGGCCGACGGCGTAGCGCCGAAAGACGTCTACAAAGTGCTGGCTGGCAAAGACGGCCAGGACCGTGCGTTCAAGAAGCTCGATGAGCTCAAGCCGAACATCCAGTGGTGGGAAGCCGGTGCCCAGCCGCCGCAGTACCTGGCTTCCGGTGACGTGGTCATGAGCTCGGCCTACAACGGCCGGATCGCCGCGGTACAGAAAGAAAGCAACCTGAAGGTTGTGTGGAACGGCGGCATCTACGACTTTGACGCTTGGGCCATCCCACGTGGCCTGGACAAGACCCGCGCCGAAGCTGCGAAGAAATTCATCGCTTTCTCGGTGGCGCCGCAGCAGCAGAAGACCTACTCGGAAAACATCGCCTACGGCCCGGCCAATACCCAGGCAGTACCGTTGCTGGCCAAGGATGTCTTGACCAACATGCCGACCACCCCGGAAAACATCGCCAACCAGGTGCAGATCGACGTCAGCTTCTGGGCTGACAACGGCGAGCAACTGGAACAGCGCTTCAACTCCTGGGCTGCGAAGTAACCAAAGCGCCCTGAATGAACGGGCTTTTGTGGCGAGGGAGCTTGCTCCCGCTTGAGTGCGCAGCACTCACAAAATTGGCGTTGCCGACAAAATTTTGGGGCCGCTTCGCAGCCCAGCGCGAGCAAGCTCGCTCGCCACAATGACTCGTTCCCACAGGTTGCGGTTTCAAAAGAACAGAGGCGGCCCGCCGCCCCTGTAACGATCAAAGAGATTTGCGGAGTTCGCCATGGCCATCGCCGTTCCACTGAACGCGGGCACCAGCCCCACCCTCAAGCAGCGGCTCAAGCACGCCGAGCGGATCAACCGCTGGAAGGCCCAGGCCTTGATCGCGCCGCTGGTGCTGTTTCTGTTGCTGGTGTTCCTGGTGCCGATCGTGGCGCTGCTGTTCAAAAGCGTCAGCAACCCGGAAGTTGTGGGCGCCATGCCGCGCACTGTCGCCGCCGTCGCTGCATGGGACGGACGCGGTTTGCCGGGCGAGCCAGTGTACAAGGCTGCCAGTGAAGACTTGGCCGAAGCCCGCAAGAATCAGACCTTGGGCGACTTGTCCAAGCGTCTGAACATGGAACTGGCCGGCTATCGCAGCTTGCTGACCAAGACCGCTCGGGCGTTGCCGTTTGCCACCGAGCCGGCTTCCTATAAAGAAGCCTTGGAAAACCTCGATGAGCGTTGGGGCGACCCCGCGTACTGGCAGGTGATCCGCCGCAACACCAGCGACGTTACCCCGTATTACTTGCTGGCGGCCGTCGATCACCGCATCGATGACCTCGGTGAACTGGCCCCCGCCACCCCTGACCAGGCTATTTACCTGGATATCTTCACCCGCACGTTCTGGATGGGCTTGGTGATCACCGCGATTTGCCTGGTGTTGGCCTATCCGTTGGCCTACCTGTTGGCGAATCTGCCGTCGCGCCAAAGCAACCTGTTGATGATCCTGGTGCTGCTGCCGTTCTGGACCTCGATCCTGGTGCGAGTCGCCGCATGGATCGTGCTGTTGCAGTCGGGCGGCTTGATCAACAGCGCCCTGATGGCCATGGGCGTTATCGATAAGCCTCTGGAACTGGTGTTCAACCGCACCGGTGTGTACATCTCCATGGTCCACATCCTGCTGCCATTCATGATCCTGCCGATCTACAGCGTGATGAAAGGTATCTCGCCTACTTACATGCGGGCGGCGATTTCCCTGGGCTGCCACCCGTTCGCCAGTTTCTGGCGGGTGTACTTCCCACAGACCTATGCCGGTGTCGGTGCCGGTTGCCTGTTGGTGTTCATCCTTGCCATCGGCTACTACATCACGCCGGCGCTGCTGGGCAGCCCGAACGATCAGATGGTCAGCTACTTCGTCGCGTTCTACACCAACACCAGCATTAACTGGGGCATGGCCACGGCGCTCGGCGGGCTGCTGTTGCTGGCGACCATCGTGCTTTATCTGATTTACAGCTGGTTGGTGGGCGCCAGTCGCCTGCGCCTGAGCTAAGGGGAGATCGAAAATGGTGAGTCCTTACATGTCCCCCATTGAGCGGGTGTGGTTCTACAGTCTGCGCATACTCTGCGGGTTGATCCTGTTGTTCCTGATCCTGCCGGTGCTGGTGATCATTCCGCTGTCGTTCAACTCCGGCAGTTTCCTGGTGTACCCGCTGCAAGGCTTCTCGCTGCAGTGGTATCACGATTTCTTCGCCTCGGCCGAATGGATGCGGGCGCTGAAAAACAGCATTATCGTGGCCCCGGCAGCGACGTTGCTGGCGATGATCTTCGGCACGCTCGCGGCCATCGGCCTGACTCGTGGTGACTTCCCAGGCAAGGCACTGGTGATGGCCCTGGTGATTTCGCCCATGGTGGTGCCAGTGGTAATCATCGGCGTGGCCAGCTACCTGTTTTTCGCACCGTTGGGGATGGGCAACAGCTTCTTCTCGCTGATCGTGGTCCACGCCGTGCTGGGTGTACCGTTCGTCATCATCACGGTCTCGGCGACCCTGCAGGGGTTCAACCACAATCTGGTTCGGGCCGCCGCCAGCCTTGGGGCTTCGCCACTGACGGCGTTTCGTCGGGTGACCCTGCCGTTGATCGCCCCGGGCGTGATCTCTGGCGCACTGTTCGCCTTCGCGACGTCGTTCGATGAGGTGGTGGTGACCCTGTTCCTGGCCGGCCCCGAGCAGGCAACCCTGCCACGGCAGATGTTCAGCGGCATCCGCGAAAACCTCAGCCCCACCATCGCGGCGGCGGCGACCCTGCTGATTGCCTTCTCGGTGATCCTGTTGCTGACCCTGGAGTGGTTGCGTGGGCGTAGCGAGAAGCTGCGTACTACCCAAGTCTGACGAATGTGGGAGCGAGCTTGCTCGCGATAGCGGTGATACATTCAAAGCAGATGTTGAATGCTGATCCGCTATCGCGAGCAAGCTCGCTCCCACAGGAGCCTCATTCACAGGTTCCTTATCGCATTCATGCGCTGAATGGCAGACAACCCTCAATACCGAGCTATCCTTGTGCCAGCCCATACTCGAATAAGAGGCCGCGCACATGAGTCTTTCCTCATTCAAGATCGCCCATAAACTGATCACCGGTGCCGCTGCCATCGAGCAACTGGCGGCTGAGCTGACCCGGCTGGACGTCGACAACCCACTGATAGTGACCGATGCGGCGTTGGTCAAGTCCGGCACCGTGGAACTGGCCCTGCAACATCTGGGCGGACGGGACTACGAGATTTTCGACCGGGTCATGCCGGACCCGGAAATCGCCATTGTCGAAGACTGCATGCAAGCCTACCGCGACGGTGGTCATGATGGCTTGATCGGCCTGGGTGGCGGCAGTGCCATCGACATCGCCAAGTGCGTGGGGGTCTATGCCGGGTACCACGGCGAGCTGCAGGATATGTTCGGTGTCGATCAGGTGCCGCGCAAAGGCCCGCCCATGATTGCCATCCCGACCACGGCCGGTACTGGTTCGGAAGTCACCAATGTGGCGATCCTCTCCGACAAGGCCGCGCAGCTGAAAAAAGGCATCGTCAGCGATTATCTGTTGCCGGACGTGGCGTTGGTCAGCCCGCAGATGACCCTCACGTGTCCGCGCAGCGTCACGGCTGCCAGTGGCGTCGATGCGCTGGTGCACGCCATCGAGGCCTACCTGTCGCTCAATGCTTCGCCGATCACCGATGCCCTGGCCATCGGCGCAATCAAGCTGATCACCCGCGCGCTGCCCAAGGCCTATGCCAACCCGGCTCACCTGCAAGCCCGTGAAGACATGGCCACGGCCAGCCTGATGGCCGGCATGGCATTCGGTAATGCCGGAGTCGGGGCGGTGCATGCGCTGGCCTATCCGTTGGGCGGGCGCTTTCACGTGTCCCATGGCGTCGCCAACGCCTTGCTGCTGCCGTACGTCATGGCCTGGAACAAGATGGCCTGTGTCGAGCGCATGCGTGACATCGCCGAGGCCATGGGCCTCAAGACCGCGCACCTGAGTGATCTTGAAGCGGCCGACGAAGCCGTGGAGGCCATGGTTGCGTTGTGCGCCGCCGTGGAAATACCCAACGGACTCAGCAGCCTGGGCGTGACCGATGACGTGATTCCCTCCATGGCGGTGGAAGCGGCGGGAATAGAACGGCTAATGCGCAACAATCCACGCCAATTGAGCGCCGCCGATATCGAGAAGATCTACCGCGCGGCGTATTGATCGATTGTCACGGTGGGCGCGCCAAATCTTGAGGTATACAATGCGCGCCATCGTGATTTCGCTCAAAACAGGTGCGTCATGCAGCCCTTCGCTATTGCTCCGTCGATTCTCTCTGCCGACTTCGCCCGCCTGGGCGAGGAAGTGGACAACGTTCTGGCCGCCGGGGCCGACATCGTCCACTTCGATGTCATGGACAACCACTACGTGCCCAACCTGACCATCGGCCCGATGGTCTGCGCGGCGCTGCGCAAGTACGGCGTCACCGCGCCGATCGACGCGCACCTGATGGTCAGCCCGGTGGACCGCATCGTTGGTGACTTCATCGAAGCCGGTGCTACCTACATCACTTTCCACCCTGAAGCCACGCAGCACATCGACCGCTCCCTGCAGTTGATCCGCGAAGGCGGTTGCAAGGCCGGCCTGGTGTTCAACCCGGCCACGCCCCTCGACGTGCTCAAGTACGTGATGGACAAGGTCGACATGATCCTGCTGATGAGCGTCAATCCTGGCTTCGGCGGGCAGAAGTTCATCCCGGGTACGCTCGACAAGCTGCGCGAAGCCCGTGCGCTGATCGATGCCTCGGGCCGTGATATCCGCCTGGAAATCGACGGTGGCGTGAACGTGAACAATATCCGTGAAATCGCCGCGGCCGGCGCCGATACGTTCGTCGCGGGTTCGGCGATCTTCAACGCACCGAACTACGAAGAGGTGATTGCAAAAATGCGCGCCGAACTGGCCCTGGCGCGCCCATGAGCGGCTTCGAGCAGTTGTTCCCCGGCAGCTTGCCGCGTCTGGTGATGTTCGACCTCGATGGCACATTGGTCGATTCGGTCCCGGACCTCGCGGCGGCCGTGGATACGATGCTGCTCAAGCTTGGACGCCCGCCTGCCGGTATCGACTCGGTGCGCCGCTGGGTCGGCAACGGCGCGCCCATGCTGGTGCGCCGGGCCTTGGCCAATGACATCGATGCCCAAGGTGTCGAGGATGCCGAGGCCGAGCGGGCGCTGGCGTTGTTCAATGAAGCCTACGAAGACAATCACCAACTGACGGTGGTCTATCCCGGCGTGCGCTCCACCCTCAAGTGGCTGAAAAAGCAGGGCGTGGAAATGGCGCTGATTACCAACAAGCCGGAGCGCTTCGTTGCGCCGTTGCTGGACCAGATGAAAATCGGCCGCTATTTCCGTTGGATCATCGGCGGCGATACCTTGCCACAAAAAAAGCCGGATCCGGCCGCGCTGTTTTTCGTGATGAAAATGGCCAACATCCCGGCTTCCCAATCCCTGTTCGTCGGCGACTCGCGCAGTGATGTGCTGGCGGCCAAGGCGGCGGGGGTCAAATGCGTGGCGCTGAGTTATGGCTACAACCACGGCAGGCCAATCGCCGAAGAGTTTCCGACGCTGGTGATCGACGATTTGCGTCTGTTAATTCCCGGTTGCCTGGACCCGGCCGCTGAGATAACGTTGCCCGACGCTGTTCAATCCTCTTCTGGAAACGCCATCGTGGTGGTCACTCGCAAACTCTGGATGAAAGTCATGAAGGCCCTGGCCCGCTGGCGTTGGCGCACCTGACGTGATCCTGGCCGGTTATCCGGCGCGTTTGCATACCTGACTGTCAGCTCCTCTTGCCACGAGGCACCCCATGATCCGCGAAGAATTCCTGCGTCTAGCCGCTGCCGGCTACAACCGCATCCCCCTTGCTTGTGAAACCCTGGCCGACTTCGACACACCGCTGTCGATCTACCTCAAGTTGGCCGACCAACCCAACTCCTACTTGCTCGAATCGGTGCAGGGCGGCGAGAAATGGGGCCGTTATTCCATCATCGGCCTGCCGTGCCGTACGGTGCTGCGGGTCCATGACCACCGCGTCAGCGTGACCCACGACGGTGTCGAAATCGAAAGCCTCGAAGTCGAAGACCCGTTGGCATTCGTTGAAACCTTCAAGGCCCGCTACAACGTGCCGACCATCCCCGGCCTGCCGCGTTTCAACGGAGGCCTGGTGGGGTATTTCGGCTATGACTGCGTGCGTTACGTGGAAAAACGCCTGGGCACCTGCCCGAACCCCGATCCGCTGGGCGTGCCGGATATTTTGCTGATGGTGTCTGATGCGGTCGTCGTTTTCGATAACCTCGCCGGCAAGATGCACGCTATCGTCCTGGCCGATCCGTCCCAGGAAGATGCCTACGAGCAAGGTCAACAAAGCCTGCAGGCACTGTTGGAAAAGTTACGTCAGCCGATCGCTCCGCGCCCCGGCCTGGACTTCAGCAAGCAGTCGGCGGCCGACCCGGTATTCCGTTCCAGTTTCACCCAGGACGATTACGAACGGGCCGTCGATACCATCAAGGAGTACATCCTCGCCGGTGACTGCATGCAGGTCGTGCCGTCGCAACGGATGTCCATCGACTTCAAGGCGGCGCCCATCGATCTCTATCGGGCGCTGCGCTGTTTCAATCCGACGCCCTACATGTACTTCTTCAACTTCGGCGACTTCCATGTCGTGGGCAGTTCGCCGGAAGTGCTGGTGCGGGTCGAAGACAACCTGATCACGGTACGGCCGATCGCCGGGACTCGCCCCCGTGGCGCCACGGAGGAAGCTGACCGGGCGCTGGAAGAGGACCTGCTGTCGGATGACAAGGAAATCGCCGAGCACCTGATGCTGATTGACCTGGGGCGCAACGACACCGGGCGGGTCTCGGAAATCGGCTCGGTGAAGCTCACCGAGAAGATGGTCATCGAGCGCTACTCCAACGTGATGCACATCGTCTCCAACGTCACCGGCCAGTTGAAGGCCGGGCTGACGGCGATGGACGCCTTGCGGGCGATTCTTCCGGCGGGCACCTTGTCCGGCGCGCCGAAAATCCGCGCGATGGAAATCATCGACGAACTGGAGCCGGTCAAGCGGGGCGTGTACGGCGGGGCCGTGGGTTACTTCGCCTGGAACGGCAACATGGACACCGCCATTGCCATTCGCACCGCGGTCATCAAGAACGGTGAACTGCATGTGCAGGCCGGCGGCGGCATCGTCGCCGACTCGGTGCCGGCGCTGGAGTGGGAAGAGACCCTGAACAAGCGACGGGCCATGTTCCGCGCCGTGGCGCTGGCGGAGCAGACTTCAGGCGACTGAAGTCCTCCATAACAACCTGTGGCCAAGGGGCTTCTTTGCTCTGAAGGCTGTATTTAAAGTCAGTGAATTCAATAGGTTGCTTACGCCATGTTGCTGATGATCGATAACTACGACTCTTTTACCTACAACGTTGTGCAGTACCTCGGCGAGCTGGGCTCCGAGGTCAAGGTCGTGCGCAACGACGAATTGACCATCGCCGAAATCGAAGCCCTCAAGCCTGAGCGCATCGTGGTTTCACCCGGCCCGTGCACGCCGACCGAAGCGGGCATTTCCATCGCCGCCATCAAGTATTTCGCCGGCAAGTTGCCGATCCTCGGTGTTTGCCTGGGACATCAGTCGATCGGCCAAGCGTTCGGCGGTGACGTGGTGCGCGCCCGACAAGTCATGCACGGTAAGACTAGCCCGGTATTTCACGAGGACAAGGGCGTGTTCGAGGGGCTGAATCATCCGCTTACCGTAACCCGCTACCACTCCCTGATCGTCAAGCGCGAAACTCTGCCGGACTGCCTGGAGCTGACGGCCTGGACCCAGCTTGAAGACGGCTCGGTCGATGAAATCATGGGGCTGCGCCACAAGACATTGAATATCGAGGGTGTGCAATTCCATCCCGAGTCTATTCTCACCGAGCAGGGCCACGAACTGTTCGCCAACTTTCTCAAACAAACCGGCGGCACGCGCTAAGGACTTTTCATGGATATCAAGACAGCCCTGAGCCGTATCGTCGGCCATCTCGACCTGAGCACCGACGAGATGCGCGACGTGATGCGCGAAATCATGACTGGACAATGCACGGATGCGCAGATCGGCGCGTTCATGATGGCCATGCGCATGAAGAGTGAGAGCATCGATGAAATCGTCGGTGCGGTTTCGGCGATGCGTGAGCTGGCGGACAAGGTCGAACTCAAGACGCTGGACGGTGTGGTGGATGTGGTCGGTACCGGCGGTGACGGCGCCAATATCTTTAACGTTTCCACGGCTTCGTCGTTTGTCGTCGCGGCGGCCGGTTGCACCGTTGCCAAACACGGCAATCGGGCAGTTTCCGGCAAGAGCGGCAGTGCCGATCTGCTGGAGGCGGCCGGCATCTACCTGAACCTGACGCCGATCCAGGTAGCACGCTGCATCGATAACGTCGGCATCGGTTTCATGTTTGCCCAGACCCACCATAGCGCCATGAAACACGCCGCGGGGCCCCGTCGTGAGCTGGGACTGCGTACGCTGTTCAACATGCTCGGTCCGCTTACGAATCCGGCCGGCGTGAAGCATCAAGTGGTTGGGGTGTTCAGCCAGGCGCTGTGCCGACCATTGGCTGAAGTTCTGCAACGCCTGGGCAGCAAGCACGTGCTGGTGGTCCATTCGAAGGATGGGCTGGATGAGTTCAGCCTGGCGGCGCCCACATTCGTGGCCGAACTAAAAAATGATCAGATCAGCGAGTATTGGGTCGAACCTGAAGACCTTGGCATGAAGAGCCAGAGCTTGCATGGCCTGGCGGTCGATGGCCCGGCCCAGTCGCTGGAGCTGATCCGCGATGCCCTGGGTCGCCGCAAGACCGAGAATGGCCAGAAAGCCGCTGAGATGATCGTGCTCAATGCCGGCGCTGCGTTGTACGCCGCCGACCACGCCAGCAGCCTCAAGCAAGGCGTAGAACTGGCCCATGATGCGCTGCACACTGGCCTGGCCAGGGAAAAACTCGAAGAGCTGGGTGCATTTACCGCCGTATTCAAAGTGGAGAACGAAGGATGAGCGTGCCAACGGTTCTGGAAAAAATTCTGGCTCGCAAGGTCCAGGAAGTGGCCGAGCGCAGCGCTCGCGTCAGTCTGGCCGAGCTGGAAAACCTGGCGCGTTCAGCGGATGCGCCGCGCGGCTTTGCCCAGGCTCTGATCGATCAGGCCAAGAAAAAACAGCCAGCGGTGATTGCCGAAATCAAGAAGGCGTCCCCCAGCAAGGGCGTGATTCGTGAACACTTCGTCCCGGCCGACATCGCGCGAAGCTACGAGAAGGGCGGCGCGACCTGCCTCTCGGTGCTGACCGACGTCGACTTTTTTCAAGGGGCCGACGACTACCTGAAACAGGCGCGGGCGGCGTGCAAGTTGCCGGTAATCCGCAAGGATTTCATGATCGACCCCTACCAGATCGTCGAGGCGCGTGCGCTGGGCGCCGACTGCGTGCTGTTGATCGTTTCCGCCTTGGACGATGTGAAAATGGCCGAGCTGGCGGCCGTTGCCAAAAGCGTCGGGCTGGATGTCCTAGTGGAAGTCCACGACGGTGACGAGTTGGAACGAGCCCTGAAAACCCTCGATACCAAACTGGTCGGCGTGAACAATCGCAACCTGCACACTTTCGAAGTGAGCCTGGAAACTACCCTGGACCTGTTGCCGCGCATTCCACGCGATCGCCTGGTCATCACCGAAAGCGGCATCCTCAACCGGGCCGATGTCGAGCTGATGGAAGTCAGCGATGTGTACTCGTTCCTGGTGGGCGAAGCGTTCATGCGCGCCGAGAACCCGGGTACGGAATTGCAGCGACTGTTCTTTCCTGAACGTGGCCTGCCGGTGAGCGGCTCGACGCTGGATTGATCCATGTCGCCTGTGATTTTCCTCACCGTCGAAGCTGGTCTGCAAGCTGAACAGGATCTGTTGGCCAGCATCTGCGCGGGCGACGCCGAGTTCGGCTTGCTGTTCTGGCAGCCCAACGATCGTGCACTGGTGATGCCGCGTCGCTTGAGTCGCCTGCCGGGGTTTGAACACGCCTGTGAAGTATCGGCCGCCAACGGTTGGCCGGTGCTGTTGCGCGAAACCGGTGGCGAACCGGTGCCGCAGTCGGCTGCCACCGTCAATATCGCCCTGGTCTACGCACCACCGCGCAGCGAAGGCGACCACGGACGTATCGAAACCGGGTATCGCCGGTTGTGCGATCCCATCTGCCAGTTGTTGGATGAGCTGGGCGGAATGGCTTCACTGGGAGAGGTGGAGGGAGCTTTCTGTGACGGGCGCTTCAACGTCAATCTCGACGGCCGGAAAATGGTCGGCACCGCTCAGCGCTGGCGCCAGAGCAAGGGTGGTCAACGTCCGGTGGGGCTGGTTCATGGCGCGCTTTTGCTGGAGAACGAGCGCGAGTCCATGGTCGCGGCAGTCAATCGCTTCAATGAGGCCTGTGGCCTGGAGCAGCGAGTGCGTGCCGAGAGTCATATTGCCCTGCATGAAAAATTCCCGGCCCCTCACGCGCTGGAGCGGCTCGATGCTTTGTACCGGGAGCTGCTGACCAATCTGCTGGGCGCCTAACGCGTTCCGAACACCACCATGGTCTTGCCTTTGACGCTGACCAGGTTGCGCTCTTCCAGGTCCTTGAGTACGCGACCGACCATTTCACGCGAACAACCGACAATCCGACCAATCTCCTGACGGGTCACTTTGATCTGCATGCCGTCCGGGTGGGTCATGGCATCGGGTTGCTTGCACAGTTCCAACAGGCAGCGTGCGACACGTCCGGTGACGTCGAAAAATGCGAGATCGCCCACCTTGCGGGTGGTATTGCGCAGGCGCTGTGCGATTTGTCCGCTGAGGACGTAAAGAATGTCCGGGTCTTGCAGGGACAGTTCTCGGAATTTGGCGTAGCTGATTTCCGCAACTTCACATTCAATCTTGGTCCGTACCCAGGCACTGCGTTCCTGTTCCTTGCCCGCCTGTTCGAACAACCCCAGCTCGCCGAAAAAATCTCCGGAATTGAGGTAGGCGATGATCATTTCCCGACCGTCGTCATCTTCTATCAGGATAGTGACCGAACCCTTGATGATGAAAAACAGCGTGTCGGAGCGATCTCCCGCACAAATGATGTTGTGTTTGGCTGGATAGCGGCGGCGCTGGCAATGCATCAAGAGTTTGTCGAGATTCTTGATCTTGAACGTGGGAGTAATGGCAACCATGGTTGTATCCCGAAAGACTGCGCGGTGTGGTGGTTTGGTTTTTTTATAAGCGCGAATGGCTATCGCTAAAAGCTGGCCATACGCCAGCGAGTTGGCGTATGGCCAGCTTAACAGAGGCGTCCTTAATTGATTTGAGAATTTACCTACATGCTGCTCGGTCAGGTCTCCTAAGACGAAGAGCGGTCCTGCCGGAGCGCTGTGCTAAGCTGGCGACCCTTTTTTAACAGTGGAGTCTTGGCGATGAAGGCACGCATCCAATGGGCTGGCGAAGCCATGTTCCTCGGTGAGTCAGGCAGTGGTCATGTGGTCGTCATGGACGGCCCGCCAGAGGCCGGTGGGCGGAACCTGGGTGTTCGGCCGATGGAGATGCTCCTGCTGGGCGTAGGCGGTTGCAGCAATTTTGACGTGGTCAGCATTCTTAAAAAGTCCCGCCAGGCCGTCGAAAGCTGCGAAGCTTTCCTGGAGGCAGAGCGCGCCACTGAAGATCCCAAAGTGTTTACCAAGATCCACATGCACTTCGTGGTGAAGGGGCGCGCCCTGAAGGAAACGCAGGTCAAGCGCGCCATCGAGCTGTCCGCCGAGAAGTACTGCTCGGCTTCGATCATGCTCGGCGCCGCTGGGGTCGAAATCACCCACGATTATGAAATCATCGAGTTGGGTTGAGTCGATAATCGACTGGCCTTATTGAAGTTTCGGATAGAAAAAAGGCGACTTCCCTTGGAGGAGTCGCCTTTTTAGTTTCCGTGGGAATGAGCTAGTCAGTCCCCAATTGCCGTCAAATCCGATAAGTGCTCTTGGTCATGACCTTGGCCAGCAGGCTCATGCCGAACTTCACCGGGGCCGGAAAACGGAAGCCACCGGCCTCGAGTGCACTCTCGGCATGGTGTTCCTCGTCCACGCGCATCTGCTCAAGGATCGCCCGGGATTTTTCATCCTCGGCCGGCAGTTGTTCGAGGTGTTCATTCAAATGCTTGCACACTTGATGCTCGGTCGCGGCAACGAAGCCGAGGCTGACTTTGTCGCTGATCAGGCCGGCAACGGCGCCGATCCCGAATGACATTCCATAGAACAGCGGATTCAGGACGCTGGTATGACTGCCCAGCTGGCGAATCCGTTGTTCACACCAGACCAGATGGTCGATTTCTTCCTCGGCGGCATGCTCCATTGCCTCACGCACCTGCGGTAGCTTCGCTGTCAGCGCCTGGCCCTGATACAGCGCCTGGGCACAGACTTCGCCGGTGTGGTTGATACGCATCAGTCCGGCGACGTGTCGGGTTTGCTCGTCACTCAGTTGCGCGTCTGGTTGCACGATAGCCGGTGATGGGCGGTACGGCTGGCCACTGAAGGGCAGCAGCGTGCGCATCGCGGTATCAGCTTGCAGCAACAGGCGGTCAATCGGCGAGTAGTGACGTTGGGTAGTCATGCTTACCTCCGGGAAAAATCACAGCGGTCAGTTTAACCCAATCGACCGCCGAAGATTTGCGTTGGGTCAGGGGTATCAGCCCGGCGGCCAGTTCATCTGGCGCTGCCCCAGCACATGCATATGAATGTGATAGACCGTTTGCCCACCCAGTTCATTGCAATTCATCACCACGCGAAAACCTTCTTCACAGCCCAATTCAAGCGCCAGGCGCTGGGCAGTGAACAAAATGTGTCCAGCCAGGCCTTTGTCTTCTTCGGCCAGGTCATTGAGGGTGCGGATCGGTTTTTTCGGTATGACCAAAAAATGTACAGGCGCCTGCGGGGCGATGTCGTGGAAGGCCAATACCTGGTCATCCTCGTAAATGATCTTCGCCGGGATTTCCCGGTTGATGATCTTGGTAAACAGAGTATCCACAGCTGTTTTCTCCGTTGGGTTCGTCGAGGTCGGGTGTCTTGAAGGCTCCGGTTGAGGCGCCTGGTTATTCAACTTGAAGGGATCAGCGCGGGCAATAAGCCTTGTTGATCATGCCGGCGATGGTTCGTACCAGCCATCGCGACCCCAGTCGCGGCAGTGCGGCCAGCCAGCGGTTGCGGCGTCCGGGAATGATGATGGCGCGGTTGCGGTCCAGCGCGCGCACGGCGTACAGGGCCACCTCTTCCGGGCTCATCAACAACTTGCTGTCGATGAGTTTCTGTTCGTCCATCTGCGCCCTGGAAAAGAAGCCGGTCCGGGTCGGGCCAGGGCAAAGCACCGAGACCTTGATCGAGCATTTCTTCAGCTCGACCCGCAGGGCTTCGGAGAAGTGCAGCACATAGGCCTTGCTGGCGTAATAGGTACTCATCCAGGGGCCGGGCTGGAACGCGGCAATCGAGGCAACGTTGAGGATCTGGCCGCCGCCAAGCAGCGCCATACTGTTGCCGATAGCGTGACAAAGCCGTGTCAGGGCGAGGATGTTGACTTCGATCAGGTCCTGTTCGGTCATCCAGTCCTGGCCCAGGAACGGCCCGCTGGTGCCGATGCCTGCACAATTGACCAGCAGGTCGATCTGCCGCTCACCTTCCTCCAGTTCCAGGAGAAAGCCTGAAAGCCTCAGCGGTTCGCCCAGGTCGCAAGCCCGGAACAACACCTCCACGCCAAACCGCTGAGTCAGTTCGATTGCAATACTTTCCAGCCGATCACGTTGTCGAGCCACCAGTATCAAGTTGCGGCCGCGCCGGGCCAGCGCTTCGGCCATGGCCAGGCCAATGCCGCTGGAAGCGCCAGTGATCAGTGCGTAACGGGTCATGCAGTTCTCCATCGCAACAGCCCGCCGCCAGGCGACTGGGCTGTCACCGGCATGAAGCGCGCTTATTGTTCCTCTTCTTCTTCATAGTCTACAGAAGGCGAAGCGGGCTCGGCTGCCTCGACGGCTGGTTCTTCAGCGGTGTCGGTGCTGGACTCGCTGCTTTCATAGCTGCTCAGGGTACTGCTGTCGTAGTCCTCCTGGAGGGCTCCGAAGATGCCGGCAAAGGTAGCCATGAAAATCAGGACGATCATCACAAGCCAAAGCGACGCCAGCAGTTTGACCGCCGTGGTATTGCGCGGTGGCGGCGGGCCATACTGGTTTGCGCCGGTATTGCCCGGAGCAATGATGAGGATGAAGGGGAAGATGCTGCCCACGAATGGAACGAGGTTGACCAGCCACAACCACCCCGACCAGCCGAGGTCATGCAGGCGCTGTACGTTGAACTGGATACTCACGAAGGCAAAGGCAAGTACGACGGCTGCGCCGAGCAGGCCGCCGACGATGAGTCCCGCTATCGAGTCGGAAGCCAGCAGCCAGGCCGTGGCTAACCAGAAGCCCAGGCCAACCAAGGGCAGTAAGGCCAGGGTCAACACCATGGTCCAGGCCAGGTAGCGCAAACGGCCGATACGCCCATCGAAGCTGAACGGCTTGAGGGTGCCGTACTCGGCGAGTGTTTCACCCACTTCGGCCCGGGGAGGCGCATACGGCGAGACGGGGTCGACGATAGATTCCGGGTGGTGCCCACTCGGCTGTTGTGGCGACTCCTGTACTTCGCCGAGGCTCAGTTGGAGGGCAGGTTCAGCTTCGATTCGGGCATCGATTCCGCTCCTGTTGAGCGCCTCCAGGTATTGCTGCGCTTCGCTCTGGGACAGGTTGCTTTTAAGGGCTACCTTGCGACCAGTGAACAGCCGTTCAATGGCGCTGATGTCGCTTTTAAACAGGTCGGCGAGGTTGAGTTTGGCTGTGGTGGTATCGACGCCCGGCATCAGGCCTCCGTCGAATACAATGTTGAAACGGGTTTCGCTCATGCCCGGCATCCTTGTCTCTGAAAGTTAAATAACTGTTTTTATGGGGTTGCTTCCGCGGGGCCATTGCCCGCCAAGCTGCGCCGCCCGGGCATGTGCCTGACGGTATTCTTCATCCAGGCGTGCCACCAACTGATCGACGCTGGGCAAATCATCGATTTCACCCACGCCCTGGCCAGCGGACCATACGGTTTTCCAGGCCTTGGCTTCATCGTTCAGCGGTTTGAGTTTCGAGCCAAAATTCACCTCGCCCTTGTTCTGCAGAGCGGCCAGATCGAAACCGGCGTTCTCCAGGCTCTGGCGCATGAAACTGGCCGGCACTCCGGATACAGCGGGAGTATGCACGATGTCTGCGGCTCTGGATGTGAGCAACATCTCTTTATAAGCGTCAGGGGCGTGGCTTTCGCTCGTAGCGATAAAGCGCGTGCCGAAGTAGGCCAGATCGGCGCCGAGCAATTGTGCGGCCAAAATCTGATGGCCGTGGTTCAGGCATCCTGCAAGCAGCACGGTTTTGTCGAAAAACTGCCGGATCTCGGCGACTAGTGAAAACGGGCTCCATGTTCCGGCATGCCCACCTGCACCGGCGGCAACGGCGATCAAGCCATCGACACCGGCCTCGGCGGCTTTCTCGGCATGACGCCGGGTCGTCACGTCATGGAACACCAGCCCGCCATAAGCATGGACGGCATCCACCAACTCCTTCACCGCGCCCAGGCTGGTGATGACAATCGGCACCTTGTGTTCGATGCAGATGGCCAAGTCGGCTTGAAGCCGCGGGTTGCTGTGATGGACGATCAGGTTCACGGCGTAGGGTGCCGGATTCTCCAGGGTCGCCAGGCCTGCTTCGATTTCCTCGAGCCAGGCCTTGAAGCCACTGCTTTCGCGCTGGTTCAACGCCGGAAAACTGCCGACGATGCCGTTGCGGCAGCAGGCCAGCACCAGTTGCGGATTGGAAATCAGGAACATTGGCGCGGCCACGACAGGCAGGCGCAAGCGTTGTTCAAGCAGAGCGGGCAACGACATTGGAAGTACCCCGGATAATGGATGCTGATTGGAGATCAGAACGGTCGGACTACGACCAGAATTACGATAGCCAGCAATATCAGAACCGGCACTTCATTGAACCAGCGATAAAAGACATGGCTGCGGGTGTTTTCGCCACGGGCGAAGCGCTTTACCTGGGCGCCGCACATATGGTGGTAACCGATCAGCAGCACGACCAGGGTCAGCTTGGCGTGCATCCAGCCTCCTTGGGTGAAATAGGCGCCGGCGTTGAGACTGAGCAGCCAGATGCCGAATACGAGCGTGGCAATCATCGCCGGGCCCATGATGCCGCGGTACAACTTGCGCTCCATGACGCTGAAACGTTCTTTGCTGACGCTGTCCTCGCTTTGGGCGTGATAGACAAACAGGCGAGGCAGGTAGAACAGGCCGGCGAACCAGCAGACCATGCTGACGATGTGAAGTGCTTTGAGCCACAGATAGAGCATTTTTAGTTATTCCCAGGATTCACGGTAGCCCGATAGTAGAGGTTAGAGCGTCCGCACGTCACCTTGGCGGTTGTCGCCGGGCCCTGCGGCCCCTATCATCGACGGCTTTCCAGTGGGTTCGTTGAGGGCAGGTTTATGGTCAAGGTCGGTATCGTCGGCGGCACGGGGTACACCGGTGTCGAACTGCTGCGTCTGTTGGCACAGCATCCGCAAGCTGAGGTGGTGGTCATCACTTCCCGATCCGAGGCCGGCCTGGCCGTTGCCGACATGTACCCGAACCTGCGAGGCCATTACGACGGCCTGGCGTTCAGCGTTCCGGACGTCAAGACCCTCGGCGCCTGCGATGTGGTGTTCTTCGCCACGCCCCACGGTGTCGCCCACGCCCTGGCGGGTGAACTGCTGGCTGCCGGGACCAAGGTCATCGACCTGTCGGCGGACTTCCGCCTGCAGGACGCCGATGAATGGGCCAAGTGGTACGGTCAACCTCACGGCGCGCCGGATCTGCTCGACGAGGCGGTCTATGGATTGCCGGAAGTCAATCGTGAGAAAATCAAGCAGGCCCGACTGATCGCGGTACCGGGTTGCTATCCGACGGCGACGCAGCTGGGGTTCCTGCCGCTACTCGAGGCCGGTCTTGCCGATGCTTCGCGTCTGATTGCCGATTGCAAATCCGGTGTCAGCGGTGCCGGGCGTGGCGCCAGTGTCGGCTCGCTGTATTCCGAAACCTCGGAAAGCATGAAGGCGTACGCGGTCAAGGGGCATCGCCACCTGCCGGAAATTCGCCAGGGATTGCGCCGGGCTGCGGGCAAGGACGTCGGCTTGACCTTCGTGCCGCACCTGACCCCGATGATTCGTGGCATCCACTCCACTCTTTATGCAACCGTCGTCGATCGTTCGGTGGACTTGCAGGCGTTGTTTGAAAAGCGTTACGTCAACGAACCGTTCGTCGACGTAATGCCGGCCGGCAGCCACCCGGAAACCCGCAGCGTGCGCGGTGCGAACGTTTGCCGGATCGCCGTGCATCGTCCGCAGGACGGTGATCTGGTGGTGGTGTTGTCGGTCATCGATAACCTGGTCAAGGGGGCGTCCGGCCAGGCAGTGCAGAACCTGAACATCCTGTTCGGGCTGGATGAGCGCCTGGGGCTGTCCCATGCAGGGATGTTGCCGTAACGGCAGCCACACGCTTCAAGTCGGCAGCTACAAGCTTGGGGCTTGTAGTTCGCCGCTGCTCTTGTAAATAGTTGACCGATTTTCTAGGAGAAGCGGATAATGCCCGCCATCACGCATTATGGCGGCGTAAGCGCCGGGAGATATTCAGCATGAGCGTCGAAACCTTCACCCCCACGGCTTTGCAATTCACCCACGGTGCCGCGCACAAGGTGAAGAGCCTGGTCGATGAAGAGGGCAATGATCGTTTGAAGCTGCGCGTGTTTGTAACGGGCGGCGGTTGTTCCGGTTTTCAGTACGGTTTCACTTTTGATGAAGAAGTGGCCGAAGATGACACCATCGTCGAGCGCGAAGGGGTCAGCCTGGTGGTCGATCCAATGAGCTTCCAGTACCTGGCTGGTGCCGAGGTGGATTATCAGGAAGGCCTGGAAGGCTCTCGGTTCGTGATCAAGAACCCAAACGCGACCACGACCTGTGGGTGCGGTTCTTCGTTCTCGATCTGAGTGCTTCAATAAAAACGCCGCAGTGCCTTAGGGCCCTGCGGCGTTTTTTTATCCGTGATTATTGGATTCAGGCTGGGTAGATGGCGCCGAGTACGCGCAGGCCGCGGGCGCCGGTGACACTTGGGCGGTTGCCTGGAATACCTTCAAGGCAACAATGGGCAAGCCAGGCGAAAGCCATGGCTTCAACCCAATCCGGGTCTACGCCGTACACCGCCGTACTGCTGACTTTGGCATCCGGCAGCAAGTCAGCCAGGCGCTGCATGAGCGTCTGGTTGTGCGCGCCGCCGCCACAGACCAGCAACTCCTGAGTATTTGACTGGGCATGTTGGAGTGATTCGACGATGGTCAGGGCTGTCAGTTCGAGCAACGTCGCCTGCACGTCTTCGGGGGCGAAGGCTGGCAACTGCGATAAATGCTGTGTCAGCCAAGGCAGGTTGAATACTTCGCGCCCGGTACTTTTTGGACCCTTGGTGACAAAGAAGGGATCGGTGAGCAGTGCCTTGAGCAAGACTGGCTCGACTTTCCCGCTGGCAGCCCATTGTCCGTCGCGATCGAAATGGTCGCCTCGTTGTTGGTGTATCCAGGCATCGAGCAATACGTTGCCTGGGCCACAGTCGAAGCCCGCAACGGGTTTTGCCGGCTCTATCAGGCTGAGATTGCTGAAACCGCCGACATTCAGCACGGCGCGATTGCCGACTCGTTCTTCGAACAGTGCTTCGTGAAATGCCGGAACCAGCGGGGCGCCTTGTCCACCGGCGGCGACGTCGCGGCTGCGGAAATCGCTGACGACGGCGATGCCGGTCAACTCACTCAACAAGGCCGGATTGCCAATCTGTACGGTAAACCCGCGGGCTGGTTCATGGCGGATGGTCTGGCCGTGGCTGCCGACCGCCGTGATGTCTTCAGGCTTGAGTTTCTGTTCGTTGAGCAGGGTATGGATACCCTGTGCAGCCAGCTTTACCCAGCTTTGCTGGGCAATGGCGGAGCGGGCGATCTCATCGGGCCCACTGCTGCACAATCCGAGCAATTCGGTGCGCAGGGCGGCGGGCATAGGGATGTAGTGCGTGGCGATCAATTTGATCGCCGGGGTCAGTTCGATCAGTGCGATATCCAAGCCATCCAGGCTGGTCCCGGACATCACACCGATATAGAGCGCCATGCTTAGCGCTTGCTCGAGGCCAGCATGGTGGCTTTCTCTTGGTCCATGCGAGCCATCAAGGGTTGGCTTTGAGCCAGGAAGCGCGCGCGTTCGCCCTTGGCGATCGGATCGGCCATCGGCAGTTTCTGGCCAAGCGGATCGACGTGGACGCCGTTGACCTGGAATTCATAGTGCAAGTGCGGGCCGGTGGACAGGCCGGTAGTACCGATGTATCCGATTACCTGGCCTTGCTTGACGCTGCCGCCAGTCTTCACGCCCTTGGCGAAACCTTGCATGTGGCCGTACAGCGTGCGGTAGGTATTTCCGTGCTGGATGATCACGGTGTTGCCGTAACCGCCGCGACGTCCGGCCAGCAATACCTTGCCGTCGCCAGCAGCCTTGATTGGCGTGCCACGGGGAGCTGCGTAGTCGACACCTTTATGGGCGCGGATCTTGTTCAGGATTGGATGCTTGCGGCCAGCGGAGAACTTCGAGCTGATGCGGGCGAAATCAACCGGTGTACGGATGAAGGCCTTGCGCATGCTGTTGCCGTCGGCGGTGTAGTAGCTGCTGTTGCCTTGCTTGTTGGTGTAGCGCACGGCGGTGTATGTCTTGCCGCGGTTGGTGAAGCGCGCGGAGAGAATCGGGCCGTTGCCGACGCTTTTTCCATTGACCACTTTCTGCTCATAGATGATGTCGAATTCGTCACCCTGGCGAATGTCCTGGGCGAAGTCGATGTCGTAGCCAAATACACTGGCCATGTCCATGGTCAGGCTGTGCGAAAGGCCTGCGCGTGCAGCCGACTGGGACAATGAGCTGTTGATGACGCCATGAACGTAGGCCGAGTGGACGGTAGGCTTGGTGATAACGCGATTGAATACATAACCCTTGTCGTTTTTGGTCAGGGTGATGCTTTCCAGGTCGCTCAGCTTGGTGTGCAGGTTGGCCAGCTGTCCGTCTGGATTGAGTTCGAATTCGAGTTTCTGGCCGCGCTGCAGTTGAGTGAACTGTTTGGCTTGCTTGTCGCTGGCCAGGATTTCATGGACCGAAGTCGAGGGCAGGCCCACCTTTTCGAAGAGGGTGGAAAGTGTGTCGCCCTTGGCAACAATCACTTCGCGATGCTCTGGTCCTTTCTTTTCTTCTGCTGCAGGCGCTTCTGCCTGAGCGGCGGCCTCGGTGGTGTCTTCCGGGCTGTTTTCAATCTGCGCAAAAGGAGAGGCGGCCGGTTCGTTTGTGGCTTGAACGGCTTCGGCGGCGTCTTGTTCTTGTGTCAGTTGTTCAGCAGGGCTTTCCAGTTCAAGACTCAGGGTCGTCTTTTTGGCTTCAACATCGCTGGAGGGAAACACCAGCAGCGCCAGGCTAAGGAGGGCTGCGATGCCACTTGCGGCAAGCAGGTGGGTCTTCGGGTAAAGCGGCGGCGCTTTAGACGGTTCTGTGGTCATAGGTAATTTTGACTTTTGAAAAGATGAATTGGAAAAGATGACTGACATGATGAAGATGAAATAACTGTATAAAATATAACCAAAACCCCTGCGAAGCAAGCCCGCGAACGCTCTGTTCTGTGGATTGGCGTCCGTGCGCCGGGCAAACCTTGTATTTGGTGCGCGATCTTGTATGGTTGGGGCCCTTTGAATCTGAGCCTTACGGGTCTGTTATGAAGTCGGTTGAAGAGCAGCTAGCGCTGATCAAACGTGGTGCGGAAGAACTGTTGGTCGAGTCCGAGCTGATCGAAAAGCTCAAGCGCGGGCAGCCGCTGCGTATCAAGGCTGGTTTCGATCCGACGGCACCCGATCTGCACCTGGGGCATACCGTGCTTATTAATAAGCTGCGCCAGTTCCAGGATCTGGGGCATCAGGTCATCTTCCTTATAGGTGACTTCACCGGGATGATCGGTGATCCAAGCGGCAAGAGTGCTACGCGCCCGCCGCTGACCCGTGAGCAGGTTCTCGATAACGCCGAGACTTACAAGACTCAGGTTTTCAAGATTCTTGATCCGGCCAAGACCGAAGTGGCTTTCAATTCCACTTGGATGGATCAGATGGGGCCGGCGGATTTCATTCGCCTGACGTCTCAATACACCGTGGCTCGTATGCTCGAGCGCGATGATTTCGACAAGCGCTATAAATCCAATCAGCCAATTGCCATTCATGAGTTCCTCTACCCGCTTGTACAGGGTTATGACTCGGTCGCGTTGCGCGCGGACGTTGAGCTCGGCGGTACTGACCAGAAGTTCAACCTGTTGATGGGGCGTGAGCTGCAGCGTGGTTATGGTCAGGAAGCGCAGTGCATCCTGACCATGCCATTGCTGGAGGGTCTGGATGGTGTGAAGAAAATGTCCAAGTCGCTGGGCAACTACGTGGGTATCCAGGAAGCGCCGGGCGTCATGTACAGCAAGCTGGTCTCCATTCCTGATGTGCTGATGTGGCGTTACTTCGAGCTGTTGAGTTTCCGGTCCATGGATGAGATCAATGCGTTCCGTGCCGATGTCGAGGCTGGAGCCAATCCGCGTGATATCAAGATCAAGCTGGCTGAAGAGATTGTTGCTCGTTTCCATGGTGAGGAGGCTGCGGCCAATGCTCATCGTGCGGCGGGTAATCGTATGAAGGATGGTGAGCTGCCGGATGATCTGCCGGAGATCGAGTTGACTGCTGCCGAGGATATGCCGATTGCGGCAGTCCTTAATAAAGCAGGCCTGGTCAAGAACGCGGCGGTGGCGCGAGACCTTTTGGGTTCGGGTGGGGTGCGTATCGATGGTGAGGTTGTGGATCGCACCTATATATATGAGCTGGGTTCTACTCATGTATGTCAGGCTGGCAAGAAGGCTTTCGCGCGTATTACGCTGAAATCTGAATAAAGCTGAAAATAGGTGTTGACGGCAGATTCTGGAAGTCTATAATTCGCCCCACTTCCGGCGCAGTCGAAACGGAAAACTCCTTGAGATTCAATGAGTTAAGTAAGTTTCGAAGGTGTTGGGCTTCAGGTCATCGAAGCCCGGAAGGAGCAGGTAGAGCGGTGTTGTTTGGCTCTATCGGCGGTTCGATCTTCTCGGTCGAAAGCGGTGAAAAAGAGGTGTTGACAGCAGCGAGTAACGCTGTAGAATTCGCCTCCCGCTAACGAGAGATCGGAAGCGCAAGTGGTTGAAGTTGCAAAGGAAACTTTGAAAGCTTCTGAAAATAACCGCTTGACAGATGCACGGGGCGCTGTAGAATGCGCGCCTCGGTTGAGACGAAAGACTCAGCCAACCGCTCTTTAACAACTGAATCAAGCAATTCGTGTGGGTGCTTGTGGAGTCAGACTGCTAGTCAACAGATTATCAGCATCACAAGTTACTCCGCGAGAAATCAAAGATGTAACCAACGATTGCTGAGCCAAGTTTAGGGTTTTCTCAAAACCCAAAGATGTTTGAACTGAAGAGTTTGATCATGGCTCAGATTGAACGCTGGCGGCAGGCCTAACACATGCAAGTCGAGCGGTAGAGAGGTGCTTGCACCTCTTGAGAGCGGCGGACGGGTGAGTAATGCCTAGGAATCTGCCTGGTAGTGGGGGATAACGCTCGGAAACGGACGCTAATACCGCATACGTCCTACGGGAGAAAGCAGGGGACCTTCGGGCCTTGCGCTATCAGATGAGCCTAGGTCGGATTAGCTAGTTGGTGGGGTAATGGCTCACCAAGGCGACGATCCGTAACTGGTCTGAGAGGATGATCAGTCACACTGGAACTGAGACACGGTCCAGACTCCTACGGGAGGCAGCAGTGGGGAATATTGGACAATGGGCGAAAGCCTGATCCAGCCATGCCGCGTGTGTGAAGAAGGTCTTCGGATTGTAAAGCACTTTAAGTTGGGAGGAAGGGCATTAACCTAATACGTTAGTGTTTTGACGTTACCGACAGAATAAGCACCGGCTAACTCTGTGCCAGCAGCCGCGGTAATACAGAGGGTGCAAGCGTTAATCGGAATTACTGGGCGTAAAGCGCGCGTAGGTGGTTTGTTAAGTTGGATGTGAAAGCCCCGGGCTCAACCTGGGAACTGCATTCAAAACTGACAAGCTAGAGTATGGTAGAGGGTGGTGGAATTTCCTGTGTAGCGGTGAAATGCGTAGATATAGGAAGGAACACCAGTGGCGAAGGCGACCACCTGGACTGATACTGACACTGAGGTGCGAAAGCGTGGGGAGCAAACAGGATTAGATACCCTGGTAGTCCACGCCGTAAACGATGTCAACTAGCCGTTGGGAGCCTTGAGCTCTTAGTGGCGCAGCTAACGCATTAAGTTGACCGCCTGGGGAGTACGGCCGCAAGGTTAAAACTCAAATGAATTGACGGGGGCCCGCACAAGCGGTGGAGCATGTGGTTTAATTCGAAGCAACGCGAAGAACCTTACCAGGCCTTGACATCCAATGAACTTTCCAGAGATGGATTGGTGCCTTCGGGAACATTGAGACAGGTGCTGCATGGCTGTCGTCAGCTCGTGTCGTGAGATGTTGGGTTAAGTCCCGTAACGAGCGCAACCCTTGTCCTTAGTTACCAGCACGTCATGGTGGGCACTCTAAGGAGACTGCCGGTGACAAACCGGAGGAAGGTGGGGATGACGTCAAGTCATCATGGCCCTTACGGCCTGGGCTACACACGTGCTACAATGGTCGGTACAGAGGGTTGCCAAGCCGCGAGGTGGAGCTAATCCCACAAAACCGATCGTAGTCCGGATCGCAGTCTGCAACTCGACTGCGTGAAGTCGGAATCGCTAGTAATCGCGAATCAGAATGTCGCGGTGAATACGTTCCCGGGCCTTGTACACACCGCCCGTCACACCATGGGAGTGGGTTGCACCAGAAGTAGCTAGTCTAACCTTCGGGGGGACGGTTACCACGGTGTGATTCATGACTGGGGTGAAGTCGTAACAAGGTAGCCGTAGGGGAACCTGCGGCTGGATCACCTCCTTAATCGACGACCGCAGCTGCTTCATGAGCTCCCACACGAATTGCTTGATTCATTGAAGAAGACGAAAGAAGCAGCCCGAAATTGGGTCTGTAGCTCAGTTGGTTAGAGCGCACCCCTGATAAGGGTGAGGTCGGCAGTTCGAATCTGCCCAGACCCACCAATTTTGTGTGGGAAACGCCTGTAGAAATACGGGGCCATAGCTCAGCTGGGAGAGCGCCTGCCTTGCACGCAGGAGGTCAGCGGTTCGATCCCGCTTGGCTCCACCACTACTGCTTCGATTGTATAAAGCTTAGAAATGAGCATTCCATCGGTTCGATGGTGAATGTTGATTTCTAGTCTTTGACTAGTTCGTTCTTTAAAAATTTGGGTATGTGATAGAAAGATAGACTGGACGTTACTTTCACTGGTAACGGATCAGGCTAAGGTAAAATTTGTGAGTTCTCTTAGTTGAGAAATTCGAATTTTCGGCGAATGTCGTCTTCACAGTATAACCAGATTGCTTGGGGTTATATGGTCAAGTGAAGAAGCGCATACGGTGGATGCCTTGGCAGTCAGAGGCGATGAAAGACGTGGTAGCCTGCGAAAAGCTTCGGGGAGTCGGCAAACAGACTTTGATCCGGAGATGTCTGAATGGGGGAACCCAGCCATCATAAGATGGTTATCTTGTACTGAATACATAGGTGCAAGAGGCGAACCAGGGGAACTGAAACATCTAAGTACCCTGAGGAAAAGAAATCAACCGAGATTCCCTTAGTAGTGGCGAGCGAACGGGGACTAGCCCTTAAGCTTCTTTGATTTTAGCGGAACGCTCTGGAAAGTGCGGCCATAGTGGGTGATAGCCCTGTACGCGAAAGGATCTTAGAAGTGAAATCGAGTAGGACGGAGCACGAGAAACTTTGTCTGAATATGGGGGGACCATCCTCCAAGGCTAAATACTACTGACTGACCGATAGTGAACTAGTACCGTGAGGGAAAGGCGAAAAGAACCCCGGAGAGGGGAGTGAAATAGATCCTGAAACCGTATGCGTACAAGCAGTGGGAGCCCACTTTGTTGGGTGACTGCGTACCTTTTGTATAATGGGTCAGCGACTTATTTTCAGTGGCGAGCTTAACCGAATAGGGGAGGCGTAGCGAAAGCGAGTCTTAATAGGGCGTCTAGTCGCTGGGAATAGACCCGAAACCGGGCGATCTATCCATGGGCAGGTTGAAGGTTGGGTAACACTAACTGGAGGACCGAACCGACTACCGTTGAAAAGTTAGCGGATGACCTGTGGATCGGAGTGAAAGGCTAATCAAGCTCGGAGATAGCTGGTTCTCCTCGAAAGCTATTTAGGTAGCGCCTCATGTATCACTGTAGGGGGTAGAGCACTGTTTCGGCTAGGGGGTCATCCCGACTTACCAAACCGATGCAAACTCCGAATACCTACAAGTGCCGAGCATGGGAGACACACGGCGGGTGCTAACGTCCGTCGTGAAAAGGGAAACAACCCAGACCGTCAGCTAAGGTCCCAAAGTTATGGTTAAGTGGGAAACGATGTGGGAAGGCTTAGACAGCTAGGAGGTTGGCTTAGAAGCAGCCACCCTTTAAAGAAAGCGTAATAGCTCACTAGTCGAGTCGGCCTGCGCGGAAGATGTAACGGGGCTCAAACCATACACCGAAGCTACGGGTATCACGCAAGTGATGCGGTAGAGGAGCGTTCTGTAAGCCTGTGAAGGTGAGTTGAGAAGCTTGCTGGAGGTATCAGAAGTGCGAATGCTGACATGAGTAACGACAATGGGTGTGAAAAACACCCACGCCGAAAGACCAAGGTTTCCTGCGCAACGTTAATCGACGCAGGGTTAGTCGGTCCCTAAGGCGAGGCTGAAAAGCGTAGTCGATGGAAAACAGGTTAATATTCCTGTACTTCTGGTTATTGCGATGGAGGGACGGAGAAGGCTAGGCCAGCTTGGCGTTGGTTGTCCAAGTTTAAGGTGGTAGGCTGGAATCTTAGGTAAATCCGGGATTCTAAGGCCGAGAGCTGATGACGAGTTACCCTTTGGGTGACGAAGTGGTTGATGCCATGCTTCCAAGAAAAGCTTCTAAGCTTCAGGTAACCAGGAACCGTACCCCAAACCGACACAGGTGGTTGGGTAGAGAATACCAAGGCGCTTGAGAGAACTCGGGTGAAGGAACTAGGCAAAATGGCACCGTAACTTCGGGAGAAGGTGCGCCGGTGAGGGTGAAGCACTTGCTGCGTAAGCCCACGCCGGTCGAAGATACCAGGCCGCTGCGACTGTTTATTAAAAACACAGCACTCTGCAAACACGAAAGTGGACGTATAGGGTGTGACGCCTGCCCGGTGCCGGAAGGTTAATTGATGGGGTTAGCTAACGCGAAGCTCTTGATCGAAGCCCCGGTAAACGGCGGCCGTAACTATAACGGTCCTAAGGTAGCGAAATTCCTTGTCGGGTAAGTTCCGACCTGCACGAATGGCGTAACGATGGCGGCGCTGTCTCCACCCGAGACTCAGTGAAATTGAAATCGCTGTGAAGATGCAGTGTATCCGCGGCTAGACGGAAAGACCCCGTGAACCTTTACTATAGCTTTGCACTGGACTTTGAATTTGCTTGTGTAGGATAGGTGGGAGGCTTTGAAGCGTGGACGCCAGTTCGCGTGGAGCCATCCTTGAAATACCACCCTGGCAACTTTGAGGTTCTAACTCAGGTCCGTTATCCGGATCGAGGACAGTGTATGGTGGGTAGTTTGACTGGGGCGGTCTCCTCCTAAAGAGTAACGGAGGAGTACGAAGGTGCGCTCAGACCGGTCGGAAATCGGTCGTAGAGTATAAAGGCAAAAGCGCGCTTGACTGCGAGACAGACACGTCGAGCAGGTACGAAAGTAGGTCTTAGTGATCCGGTGGTTCTGTATGGAAGGGCCATCGCTCAACGGATAAAAGGTACTCCGGGGATAACAGGCTGATACCGCCCAAGAGTTCATATCGACGGCGGTGTTTGGCACCTCGATGTCGGCTCATCACATCCTGGGGCTGAAGCCGGTCCCAAGGGTATGGCTGTTCGCCATTTAAAGTGGTACGCGAGCTGGGTTTAGAACGTCGTGAGACAGTTCGGTCCCTATCTGCCGTGGACGTTTGAGATTTGAGAGGGGCTGCTCCTAGTACGAGAGGACCGGAGTGGACGAACCTCTGGTGTTCCGGTTGTCACGCCAGTGGCATTGCCGGGTAGCTATGTTCGGGAAAGATAACCGCTGAAAGCATCTAAGCGGGAAACTTGCCTCAAGATGAGATCTCACTGGGACCTTGAGTCCCCTGAAGGGCCGTCGAAGACTACGACGTTGATAGGCAGGGTGTGTAAGCGCTGTGAGGCGTTGAGCTAACCTGTACTAATTGCCCGTGAGGCTTGACCATATAACACCCAAGCAATTTGTAACTCCAAGCCAAAAGGCAAAGAGACCAGATTGCGGTGTGTGAAGACGAAACGAACCGAAAGTTCGAATCTCACAAAACACCGAAGCTATCACATACCCAATTTGCTGAAGCGAGGCCAACGGGCCACGACTCAGTACCCGAATTTCTTGACGACCATAGAGCATTGGAACCACCTGATCCCATCCCGAACTCAGCAGTGAAACGATGCATCGCCGATGGTAGTGTGGGGTTTCCCCATGTGAGAGTAGGTCATCGTCAAGATTAAATTCCGAAACCCCTATCTGCTGATGCAGGTAGGGGTTTTGTTTTGCCCGCAGGAAAGTCATTTCGTGTTTCTATGCAACGGTCTTGTGCATGGCTATCATGCGGGCCTCATTATCAGGGCGCAGTCCGCATGCTCACGTTGCTAAAACTTCTGAAGGATGGGCGCTTTCATTCAGGGCAGGCGCTGGGTGCTGCGCTGGGTATCAGTCGTAGTGCTGTATGGAAGCAATTGCAGCACTTGGAAGCAGAAATAGGATTGTCTGTTCATAAGGTTCGAGGTAGGGGGTATCAGTTGGCTAAGCCACTGGTATTTTTGGATGCTGCAGAGATTTACGCAAAAGGCCTTCATGAGTGGCCTGTCCATGTCTTTGACGCTATCGACTCGACCAATGCCGAGGCGCTGCGTTTGATCGAGCGTGGGGCGGCGGCACCGTTCATGGTTTTGGCCGAGCGACAGATCGCTGGTCGCGGTCGTCGTGGTCGTAAGTGGGTCAGTCCGTTTGCCGAAAACCTCTATCACAGCCTGGTGCTGCGCATTGACGGCGGCATGCGGCAGATCGAAGGGCTGAGCCTGGTCGTCGGACTTGCGGTTATGCATGCCCTGCGTGATATGGGCATCGCTGAGGCGGGGCTGAAATGGCCTAATGATGTCCTGGTGGGAGAGAAAAAGATCGCCGGCATCTTGCTTGAGTTGGTGGGGGATCCTGCGGACGTTTGCCATGTTGTCCTGGGCGTGGGGATTAATGTGAATATGCAATCGACTGATGAGGTCGACCAGCAGTGGACATCCATGTGCCTTGAAGCTGGAAGGGATTTTGATCGAAATGAGCTGGTGGCACGATTGGGTGCGAAGCTTCAGCGCTATCTGAGGCTTCATCACGCATCGGGGTTTGCCGCAATACAGTCGGAGTGGGAGCAATATCATCTTTGGCAGGGGAGGGCTGTCTCCCTGATTGCTGGTGTTAATAAAATTGACGGTGTTGTGCTGGGCATTGATCACCAGGGTGCGCTGCGGTTGAAGGTGGACGGTGTGGAAAAAAACTTTAGCGGTGGTGAGCTCAGTCTGAGGTTGCGTAATGATTCTTGAGCTTGACTGCGGCAATAGCTTTATCAAATGGCGTGTTCTTCGTGCCGACGGGGTGACGTCGGTTGACGGCGGTGTGGTCAGCTCTGACAGCGATTTGCTGGTGAGTCTGAGTAATGCTGAGAAGTTCCAGCTCAAGAAATGTCGTCTTGTTAGTGTGAGGACCCTGGAGGAGACAGATTCATTGGTCGCCTCTCTGGTTGATGCGTATGGGGTGTCGGTGACTCGTGCTGTGCCTGCCCGAGAAATGGCGGGGGTGAAAAACGGCTACCAGGATTACGAGCGGTTGGGGCTTGATCGATGGCTGGCCCTGCTTGGTGGGTTCCATCTTGCTTCGGGTGCGTGCCTGGTCCTCGATTTCGGTACTGCCATTACTGCTGATTTTGTGGCGACGGACGGTGAGCATCTCGGCGGATTCATTTGTCCGGGCATGCCTTTGATGCGTAACCAATTGCGTACTCATACGCGAAGAATTCGCTATGACGATATGGCGGCCGAGCGAGCCCATGAGAGTCTCGCTCCAGGTCGGACAACTGTTGAAGCGGTCGAGCGCGGTTGCATGCTGATGCTCAGAGGGTTTGTCCTGACGCAGCTTGAATTGGCGCGGCAATATTGGGGAAATGATTTCGTGGTGTTTCTCACGGGTGGGGACGCCAATCTGGTTTCCGGGGTTGTTCCTGATGCCAAAGTGGTGCCCGACCTGGTTTTTGTCGGTTTGGCGATGGCCTGTCCTTTGTCTTGAGGTTTCTATGCGGTGGTTGTTTCTGTTGTTGCTGGTTTTGAATGTCTTCTACTACATCTGGCATCAGCAGGAGGCTCCACTTCGCGCCAAGGATGTGACTCCGCTCAGTTTGTACCGCGGTTCGCAGCAGGATATTCACCTGTTGAGCGAGACGGCGGATGCACTTGTCAGGCGCGACCTGGGTAAACCCGGTGAAGCGCAAAAGACCTGTGTTTACTTGGGCGGTTTTGTTCGTCCGGAGCTGGCCAGGCAGTTGGAGCAGCGATTGGCCGCCTCGGGCGTCGTAGCTCGTTCTGCTGCGCCGAACTCGCCAAATCTCCCTGAGGGTGGGGGATTCTGGGTTCAGGTTTCCCAGGAAAGCGCGGGAAAGGTGAATGAAACGTTGCTTCAAAACCTTTCTAAAGAATTCAATGAGTTAAAACATAAAATAATGCCATGCGAAGGGGTTGCACCCGCAGGGTAGTTTGCATAGAATGGCGCCCGCTTCGCAGCGAAGACCTTTAAAGGTTGGCGATACGAAGCGAGGTCAACGCAGCTAACCTCAGGTTTTTAATGAGAAAATGCTTGACAGAAGGCTGGCATGATATAGAATGCCGGCTCGCTTAGGAGGGGTTCCCGAGCGGCCAAAGGGATCAGACTGTAAATCTGACGTCTACGACTTCGAAGGTTCGAATCCTTCCCCCTCCACCATTTTTAGCGTGAGCTGCAAGCTCCGCGGGTATAGTTTAGTGGTAGAACCTCAGCCTTCCAAGCTGATGATGCGGGTTCGATTCCCGCTACCCGCTCCAAGTTTGCAGGTTGTGCAAAGTGTTTCGCTCTTGTAGCTCAGTTGGTAGAGCACACCCTTGGTAAGGGTGAGGTCAGCGGTTCAAATCCGCTCAAGAGCTCCATATAACAAGGCAGATATGAAAATATCTGCCTTTGTTTTAATGGCTTGTGTGACTCGCTAAATTCTTCTCCTAGGGGTGATTTCGATGGCTAAGGAAAAGTTCGAACGTAATAAGCCGCACGTCAACGTTGGTACCATTGGTCACGTCGATCACGGTAAAACCACCCTGACCGCTGCTCTGACCCGTGTCTGCTCCGAAGTTTTCGGTTCGGCCAAGGTTGACTTCGACAAGATCGACAGCGCCCCGGAAGAGAAAGCTCGCGGTATCACCATCAACACCGCTCACGTTGAATACGATTCGGCTGTGCGTCACTATGCGCACGTTGACTGCCCAGGTCACGCCGACTACGTAAAAAACATGATCACTGGTGCTGCCCAGATGGACGGCGCGATCCTGGTTTGCTCGGCCGCTGATGGTCCGATGCCGCAAACCCGTGAGCACATCCTGCTGTCCCGTCAGGTAGGCGTTCCGTACATCGTTGTCTTCCTGAACAAGGCTGACATGGTTGACGACGCTGAGCTGCTGGAACTGGTTGAGATGGAAGTGCGCGATCTGCTGAGCACTTACGACTTCCCGGGTGATGACACTCCAATCATCATCGGTTCGGCGCTGATGGCTCTGAACGGCCAAGACGACAACGAAATGGGTACCACTGCTGTCAAGAAGCTGGTGGAAACTCTGGATAGCTACATCCCAGAGCCAGAGCGTGCTATCGACAAGCCGTTCCTGATGCCAATCGAAGACGTATTCTCGATCTCTGGTCGCGGTACTGTTGTGACTGGTCGTGTTGAGCGTGGCATCGTCCGTATCCAGGAAGAGGTTGAGATCGTCGGTCTGCGCGATACTCAGAAAACTACCTGCACTGGTGTTGAAATGTTCCGCAAGCTACTCGACGAAGGTCGCGCTGGCGAGAACTGCGGCGTGCTGCTGCGCGGTACCAAGCGTGACGACGTTGAGCGTGGCCAGGTTCTGGTCAAGCCAGGCACCGTCAAGCCGCACACCAAATTCACCGCAGAAGTTTACGTTCTGAGCAAGGAAGAAGGTGGTCGTCATACTCCGTTCTTCAAAGGCTACCGTCCACAATTCTACTTCCGTACAACTGACGTGACTGGTAACTGCGAGCTGCCAGAAGGCGTTGAAATGGTAATGCCAGGTGACAACATTCAGATGACTGTTACCCTGATCAAGACCATCGCGATGGAAGACGGTTTGCGTTTCGCTATCCGTGAAGGCGGTCGTACCGTCGGCGCTGGCGTCGTAGCCAAAGTCATCGAGTAAACAGTTGTAATGTCTTTTTCGGGCCGGCATAATGGTCGGCCTGATTTTGTTTTAGGTCAGTAGCTCAATTGGCAGAGCGACGGTCTCCAAAACCGTAGGTTGGGGGTTCGATTCCCTCCTGACCTGCCAGATTCACTCGGTGTGTCTGGCTTTCTTTTCACAGGATCTTCATAGATGACTCCTAAAGCTGAAGCTCAAGGCTCTCGCTTCGATCTGCTCAAGTGGCTAGTGGTAGTCGCTTTGGTGGTTATTGGCGTTGTTGGCAATCAGTATTATTCTGCTTCGCCGATCCTGTACCGCGTACTTGCATTGCTTGCCATTGCTGCTGTTGCTGCCTTTGTAGGCCTGCAGACAGCCAAGGGCAAGTCTTTCTTTGTACTCGCTAAGGAAGCTCGCACCGAGATTCGTAAAGTCGTATGGCCGACTCGCCAAGAAACCACGCAGACCACGTTGATCGTTGTGGCTGTTGTTCTGGTAATGGCGTTGCTGTTGTGGGGGCTCGATTCCCTGCTCGGCTGGCTTGTTTCCTTGATTGTTGGCTAAGGGTGTCCCGTGGCTAAGCGTTGGTACGTTGTGCATGCTTACTCGGGTTACGAGAAGCATGTTATGCGCTCGTTGGTAGAGCGCGTAAAGCTGGCTGGCATGGAAGATGGCTTTGGCGAGATTCTGGTCCCCACTGAAGAAGTGGTTGAGATGCGTAATGGCCAGAAGCGCAAAAGTGAACGTAAGTTCTTTCCGGGCTACGTGCTGGTACAGATGGACATGAACGAAGGGACTTGGCACTTGGTCAAGGATACCCCTCGGGTGATGGGCTTCATTGGCGGTACCGCCGACAAGCCTGCGCCGATCACAGATAAAGAGGCAGAAGCGATTCTGCGTCGCGTCGCTGATGGTAGCGACAAGCCGAAGCCGAAGACACTGTTTGAACCAGGTGAGGTTGTACGCGTCACCGACGGTCCATTCGCTGATTTCAATGGCACGGTTGAAGAAGTTAACTACGAAAAGAGCCGGATCCAAGTGGCAGTGCTCATTTTCGGTCGCTCTACTCCGGTAGAGCTAGAGTTCAGTCAGGTCGAAAAGGTCTGATTGAGCAGGCATCCCAACCCCGCAGCCCAAGGCTGTGGGGTTTTGTCGTCACTGGGATAAACGCGCAAGTAACCGGGGAGCCTTTCGAGGCGTTCGAACCCGTAATTGGAGTGCCTCATGGCCAAGAAAATTACCGCTTACATCAAGCTGCAAGTGAAGGCCGCTCAGGCTAACCCAAGCCCACCTGTTGGTCCTGCCCTGGGTCAGCACGGCGTGAACATCATGGAATTCTGCAAGGCCTTCAACGCCCGTACTCAGGGTCTTGAGCCAGGTCTGCCGACTCCAGTGATCATCACTGTCTACAGCGACCGTAGCTTCACTTTCGAAACAAAAAGCACCCCAGCTTCGGTTCTGCTGAAGAAGGCTGCAGGTTTGACCAGCGGTTCCGCTCGTCCAAACACCGTTAAGGTTGGCACCGTTACCCGTGCTCAGCTGGAAGAAATCGCGAAAACCAAAAACGCGGATCTGACTGCAGCTGATATGGATGCAGCCGTGCGTACTATCGCCGGTTCTGCTCGTAGCATGGGCCTTAACGTGGAGGGTGTGTAATGGCTAAGCTGACCAAGCGTCAAAAGGCTATCGCCGGCAAAATCGAAGCAGGCAAGGCCTACAACTTTGTAGACGCCGCCGCTCTGCTGGCTGAGCTGTCGACTGTCAAGTTCAGCGAGTCGTTCGACGTTGCTGTAAACCTGGGCGTTGACCCACGTAAATCCGACCAGGTCGTTCGTAGCGCTACTGTGCTGCCACACGGCACTGGCAAGACCGTTCGTGTAGCTGTCTTCACCCAGGGCCCAGCAGCTGAAGCTGCTCTGGCTGCTGGTGCTGATCGCGTAGGCATGGACGATCTGGCTGCTGAAATGAAGGGCGGCGACCTGAACTATGACGTAGTGATCGCATCCCCGGATGCCATGCGCGTTGTAGGTCAGTTGGGTCAGATCCTCGGTCCACGTGGTCTGATGCCTAACCCTAAAGTCGGCACCGTAACGCCAGACGTAGCCACCGCGGTTAAAAACGCCAAGGCTGGTCAGGTTCGTTATCGCACCGACAAAAACGGCATCATCCACACTTCCGTTGGCAAGATCGGCTTCGACGCCGTCAAGCTGAAGGAAAACGTTGAAGCCCTGATCGCTGATCTGAAGCGTATCAAGCCAGCTTCTTCGAAAGGTATCTACGTCAAGCGCGTTACCCTGAGCACCACTATGGGCCCAGGTCTGGTCATCGATCAGAGCTCGCTCGACGCGTAAGACTCAGGTTGGCGCAAGTAATTGCGCCAATCAAAAAATTGGGGTCCCTGCCTGGCGGGGGCTGTCCAAGACCGTAGGCGACGCAAGTCTTAAACCACAAGCCTACGCAGATGGTGCTCCCGGTTCCTTACCGAATCAGACACCAAAACGACATTCGGTTTCGACCGGATGAAACGGTAACAAGCAGGAGTTAAACCCGTGGCAATTAAACTCGAAGACAAGAAGGCCATCGTCGCTGAAGTCAACGAGGCTGCCAAAGCTGCTCTGTCCGCTGTCGTGGCTGATGCCCGTGGCGTAACAGTAGGCGCTATGACCGGACTCCGTAAAGAGGCTCGTGAAGCTGGCGTTTACGTACGTGTTGTACGTAACACCCTGCTCAAGCGCGCTGTTGCTGACACTGAATACAGTGTCCTCAACGACGTGTTCACCGGCCCGACCTTGATCGCGTTCTCCACCCAACATCCTGGCGCTGCTGCCCGTTTGTTCAAGGAATTCGCCAAAGGTCAGGACAAGTTCGAGATTAAGGCAGCTGCGTTCGAGGGCAAGTTCCTCGCAGCTAACCAGATCGACGTACTGGCAACTCTGCCGACCCGTGACGAAGCAATTTCCCAGCTGATGAGCGTGATTCAAGGCGCAACCAGCAAATTGGCTCGTACTCTGGCGGCACTGCGCGACCAGAAAGAAGCTGCCGCAGCCTAAGGCTCGACACTCCTTTTCGCGTTTTTTGTTTATTTCGATGGTCGCGTAGGCCGTCCCCCAATCCAGGAATTTAGAGTCATGTCTATCTCTCAAAACGATATCCTCGAAGCCGTTGGCAACATGTCCGTAATGGAAGTTGTTGAGCTGATCAAAGCTTTCGAAGAAAAATTCGGTGTTACCGCTGCTGCTGCTTCCGCTGGTCCAGCTGTTGCTGCTGCCGTTGCTGAAGAGCAAACCGAATTCAACGTCATGCTGACCGAAGCTGGCGAGAAGAAAGTAAACGTGATCAAGGCAGTACGTGAACTGACCGGTCTGGGCCTGAAAGAAGCCAAGGCTGTAGTTGACGGCGCTCCTGCCATGGTTCTGGAAGCTGTTGCCAAAGACGCAGCTGACAAAGCCAAAGCAGTTCTGGAAGAAGCAGGCGCTAAAGTCGAGCTGAAGTAAGCATCGACTTTGCGTCTCCAGCCCGAGCGTTAAGCGACAGGCTGATGGCTGGTGGCTCTTGCCACCGGCCTTTTTCCGTTATTGGCAGCCGACTGGGTCGGTGCTGATCACGAGCTGTAACCACCCGATGTGGTGGCGCAAACCATGGGGTTTGCACGATTTTCTGGCTGCTCCCGTCGGGAGGGGCCAAACAAGCAGGTGACCAAGCTGGGGAACGCTGATGGCTTACTCATATACTGAGAAAAAACGTATCCGCAAGGACTTTAGCAAGTTGCCGGACGTCATGGATGTGCCGTACCTCCTGGCCATCCAGCTGGATTCGTATCGTGAATTCTTGCAAGCGGGAGCGACTAAAGATCAGTTCCGCGACGTGGGCCTGCATGCGGCCTTCAAATCCGTTTTCCCGATCATCAGCTACTCCGGCAATGCTGCGCTGGAGTACGTCGGTTATCGCCTGGGCGAACCGGCATTTGATGTCAAAGAATGCGTATTGCGCGGTGTTACTTACGCCGTACCTTTGCGGGTAAAAGTGCGCCTGATCATTTTCGACAAAGAATCGTCGAACAAAGCGATCAAGGACATCAAAGAGCAAGAAGTCTACATGGGTGAAATCCCCCTGATGACTGAGAACGGTACCTTCGTAATCAACGGTACCGAGCGTGTAATCGTTTCCCAGCTGCACCGTTCTCCGGGCGTGTTCTTCGACCACGACCGTGGCAAGACGCACAGCTCCGGCAAACTGCTTTACTCCGCGCGCATCATTCCTTACCGCGGTTCGTGGTTGGACTTCGAGTTCGACCCGAAAGACTGCGTATTCGTGCGTATCGACCGTCGTCGCAAGCTGCCTGCATCGGTACTGCTGCGCGCGCTCGGCTATACCACCGAAGAAGTGCTGGACGCGTTCTACACCACCAACGTTTTCCATGTGCAAGGTGAAAACCTCAGCCTGGAACTGGTGCCACAGCGCCTGCGCGGTGAAATCGCTGTCCTCGATATCCAGGATGACAAAGGCAAGGTTATTGTCGAGCAGGGTCGTCGTATCACCGCTCGCCACATCAACCAGCTGGAAAAAGCCGGGATCAAAGAGCTGCAGGTGCCTCTGGACTACGTCCTGGGTCGCACCACGGCCAAGGTCATCGTGCATCCGGCCACCGGCGAAATCCTGGCAGAGTGCAACACCGAGCTGAACACCGAGATCCTGGCGAAAATCGCCAAGGCCCAGGTCGTTCGCATCGAGACGCTGTACACCAACGACATCGACTGCGGTCCGTTCATCTCCGACACGCTGAAGATCGACTCCACCGGCAACCAACTGGAAGCCCTGGTCGAGATCTATCGCATGATGCGTCCTGGCGAGCCGCCAACCAAGGATGCCGCCGAGACCCTGTTCAACAACCTGTTCTTCAGCCCTGAGCGCTATGACCTGTCTGCGGTCGGCCGGATGAAGTTCAACCGTCGTATCGGTCGTACCGAGATCGAAGGTTCGGGTGTACTGAACAAGGACGACATCGTTGCGGTCCTCAAGACCTTGGTCGACATCCGTAACGGCAAGGGCATCGTCGATGACATCGACCACCTGGGTAACCGTCGTGTTCGCTGTGTAGGCGAGATGGCCGAGAACCAGTTCCGTGTTGGCCTGGTGCGCGTAGAGCGTGCGGTCAAGGAACGTCTGTCGATGGCTGAAAGCGAAGGCCTGATGCCGCAAGACCTGATCAACGCCAAGCCTGTGGCTGCGGCGGTGAAGGAGTTCTTCGGTTCGAGCCAGCTGTCCCAGTTCATGGACCAGAACAACCCGCTGTCCGAGATCACCCACAAGCGTCGCGTCTCCGCACTCGGCCCGGGCGGTCTGACCCGTGAGCGTGCAGGCTTCGAAGTTCGTGACGTACACCCGACGCACTACGGTCGTGTATGCCCGATCGAAACGCCGGAAGGTCCGAACATCGGTCTGATCAACTCCCTGGCTGCCTATGCGCGCACCAACCAGTACGGCTTCCTCGAGAGCCCGTACCGTGTGGTGAAAGACGCCCTGGTGACCGACGAGATCGTGTTCCTGTCCGCCATCGAAGAAGCTGATCACGTGATCGCTCAGGCTTCGGCCACGATGAACGACAAGAAGGTCCTGGTCGACGAGCTGGTAGCTGTTCGTCACTTGAACGAGTTCACCGTCAAGGCGCCGGAAGACGTCACCTTGATGGACGTGTCGCCGAAGCAGGTAGTTTCGGTTGCAGCGTCGCTGATCCCGTTCCTCGAGCACGACGACGCCAACCGTGCGTTGATGGGTTCGAACATGCAGCGTCAAGCTGTACCCACCCTGCGTGCCGACAAGCCGCTGGTAGGTACCGGCATGGAGCGTAACGTTGCCCGTGACTCCGGCGTTTGCGTCGTGGCTCGTCGTGGTGGCGTGATCGACTCCGTCGACGCCAGCCGTATCGTGGTTCGTGTTGCCGATGACGAAGTTGAAACTGGCGAAGCCGGTGTCGACATCTACAACCTGACCAAATACACCCGCTCCAACCAGAACACCTGCATCAACCAGCGTCCGCTGGTGAGCAAGGGTGATCGGGTTCAGCGCAGCGACATCATGGCCGACGGTCCGTCCACCGATATGGGTGAGCTGGCGCTGGGTCAGAACATGCGCATCGCGTTCATGGCATGGAACGGCTTCAACTTCGAAGACTCCATCTGCCTGTCCGAGCGTGTGGTTCAGGAAGACCGCTTCACCACGATCCACATCCAGGAACTGACCTGTGTGGCTCGTGACACCAAGCTTGGCCCAGAGGAAATCACTGCGGACATCCCGAACGTGGGTGAAGCTGCACTGAACAAGCTGGACGAAGCCGGTATCGTTTACGTAGGTGCTGAAGTAGGCGCAGGCGACATTCTGGTGGGCAAGGTCACTCCGAAAGGCGAGACCCAGCTGACTCCGGAAGAAAAACTGCTGCGTGCCATCTTCGGTGAAAAAGCCAGCGACGTTAAAGACACCTCCCTGCGCGTGCCTACCGGCACCAAGGGTACCGTCATCGACGTACAAGTCTTCACTCGCGACGGTGTTGAGCGTGATGCTCGTGCACTGTCCATCGAGAAGACTCAACTCGACGAGATCCGCAAGGACCTGAACGAAGAGTTCCGTATCGTCGAAGGCGCAACTTTCGAGCGTCTGCGCTCCGCTCTGGTCGGCCACAAAGCCGAAGGCGGCGCCGGCCTGAAGAAAGGTCAGGAAATCACCGACGAAGTTCTCGACGGTCTTGAGCATGGCCAGTGGTTCAAACTGCGCATGGCTGAAGATGCTCTGAACGAGCAGCTCGAGAAGGCCCAGGCCTATATCGTTGATCGCCGCCGTCTGCTGGACGACAAGTTCGAAGACAAGAAGCGCAAACTGCAGCAGGGCGATGACCTGGCTCCAGGCGTGCTGAAAATCGTCAAGGTTTACCTGGCAATCCGTCGCCGCATCCAGCCGGGCGACAAGATGGCTGGTCGTCACGGTAACAAGGGTGTGGTCTCCGTGATCATGCCGGTTGAAGACATGCCGCACGATGCCAATGGCACCCCGGTCGATGTGGTCCTCAACCCGTTGGGCGTACCTTCGCGTATGAACGTTGGTCAGATCCTTGAAACCCACCTGGGCCTCGCGGCCAAGGGCTTGGGCGAGAAGATCAACCGTATGATCGAAGAGCAGCGCAAGGTCGCGGACCTGCGTAAGTTCCTGCACGAGATCTACAACGAAATCGGCGGCCGCAACGAAGAGCTGGACACCTTCTCCGACCAGGAAATCCTGGACCTGGCGAAGAACCTGCGCGGCGGCGTTCCAATGGCTACTCCGGTGTTCGACGGTGCCAAGGAAAGCGAAATCAAGGCCATGCTGAAACTGGCGGACCTGCCAGAAAGCGGCCAGATGCAGCTGTTCGACGGCCGTACCGGCAACAAGTTCGAGCGCCCGGTTACCGTTGGCTACATGTACATGCTGAAGCTGAACCACTTGGTAGACGACAAGATGCACGCTCGTTCTACCGGTTCTTACAGCCTGGTTACCCAGCAGCCGCTGGGTGGTAAGGCGCAGTTCGGTGGTCAGCGTTTCGGGGAGATGGAGGTCTGGGCACTGGAAGCGTACGGTGCTGCATACACTCTGCAAGAAATGCTCACAGTGAAGTCGGACGATGTGAACGGCCGGACCAAGATGTACAAAAACATCGTGGACGGCGATCACCGTATGGAGCCGGGCATGCCCGAGTCTTTCAACGTGTTGATCAAGGAAATTCGTTCCCTCGGCATCGATATCGATCTGGAAACCGAATAACACGTGACGCGAATCGAGAGCGGGGCTGTTTTGCCCGCTCTCTGCTCCGCCAGGAGGAAAGGCCTTGAAAGACCTACTGAATTTGCTGAAAAACCAGGGTCAAGTCGAAGAGTTCGACGCCATCCGTATTGGATTGGCCTCGCCTGAGATGATCCGTTCGTGGTCGTTCGGTGAAGTTAAAAAACCGGAAACCATCAACTACCGTACGTTCAAACCTGAGCGTGACGGCCTGTTCTGCGCCAAGATCTTTGGCCCGGTCAAGGATTACGAGTGCCTGTGCGGTAAGTACAAGCGCTTGAAGCACCGTGGTGTGATCTGCGAGAAGTGCGGCGTTGAAGTCGCGCTGGCAAAAGTTCGTCGTGAGCGCATGGCGCACATCGAACTGGCCTCGCCAGTTGCCCACATCTGGTTCCTGAAATCGCTGCCGTCCCGTATCGGCCTGCTGATGGACATGACCCTGCGTGATATCGAACGCGTTCTCTACTTCGAGAGCTATGTCGTTATCGATCCAGGCATGACCACCCTTGAAAAAGGTCAGCTGCTCAACGACGAGCAGTACTTCGAAGCGCTGGAAGAGTTCGGCGACGATTTCGATGCCCGCATGGGTGCCGAAGCTGTCCGCGAACTGCTGCACGCTATCGACCTGGAGCACGAGATTGGCCGTCTGCGCGAAGAAATTCCGCAAACCAACTCCGAAACCAAGATCAAGAAGCTGTCCAAGCGTCTGAAGTTGATGGAAGCCTTCCAGGGTTCCGGCAACCTGCCAGAGTGGATGGTGCTGACCGTTCTGCCGGTTCTGCCGCCAGACCTGCGTCCACTGGTTCCGCTCGATGGTGGTCGCTTCGCGACTTCCGACCTCAACGATCTGTATCGTCGAGTGATCAACCGTAACAACCGCTTGAAGCGCCTGCTCGATCTGTCCGCTCCGGACATCATCGTGCGCAACGAAAAGCGTATGTTGCAGGAAGCGGTCGATGCACTGCTCGACAACGGTCGTCGTGGCCGCGCTATCACCGGTTCCAACAAGCGTCCTCTGAAATCCCTGGCTGACATGATCAAGGGTAAGCAGGGTCGTTTCCGTCAGAACTTGCTCGGTAAGCGTGTTGACTACTCCGGTCGTTCGGTAATTACCGTAGGCCCGACCCTGCGTCTGCACCAGTGCGGTCTGCCTAAGAAAATGGCTCTGGAGCTGTTCAAGCCGTTCATTTTCGGCAAGCTGGAAATGCGTGGTCTCGCGACTACCATCAAAGCCGCCAAGAAGATGGTCGAGCGCGAGCTGCCAGAGGTCTGGGACGTTCTCGCCGAAGTGATTCGCGAACACCCGGTTCTGCTCAACCGTGCACCGACCCTTCACCGTCTGGGTATCCAGGCGTTTGAACCGGTACTGATCGAAGGTAAGGCTATCCAGCTGCACCCGTTGGTCTGTGCTGCGTACAACGCCGACTTCGACGGCGACCAAATGGCCGTGCACGTACCGCTGACACTGGAAGCCCAGTTGGAAGCGCGTGCGTTGATGATGTCGACCAACAACATCCTGTCGCCAGCCAACGGTGAGCCGATCATCGTTCCGTCGCAGGACGTTGTATTGGGTCTGTACTACATGACGCGTGAAGCGATCAACGCCAAGGGCGAAGGTCGTGTATTCGCGGATCTGCAGGAAGTTGACCGTGTGTTCCGTGCTGGCGAAGCCGCACTGCACGCCAAGGTCAAGGTGCGGATCAACGAAACCGTGAACGATCGTGATGGTGGCAGCGTCAAGAACACCCGTATCGTCGACACCACTGTTGGCCGTGCGCTGTTGTTCCAGGTCGTTCCACCGGGCCTGTCGTACGACGTCGTCAACCAGCCGATGAAGAAAAAGGCGATCTCCAAGCTGATCAACCAGTGCTACCGCGTGGTTGGTCTGAAAGAGACCGTGATCTTCGCTGACCAGTTGATGTACACCGGTTTTGCCTATTCGACCATTTCCGGCGTTTCCATCGGTGTTAACGACTTCGTTATCCCGGATGAAAAAGCCCGCATCATCGGTGCTGCTACCGAAGAAGTGAAAGAGATCGAAAGTCAGTACGCCTCCGGCCTGGTAACCCAGGGCGAGAAGTACAACAAGGTGATCGACCTCTGGTCCAAGGCGAACGACGAAGTATCCAAGGCGATGATGGCCAACCTCTCGAAAGAGAAAGTCATCGACCGCCATGGCAACGAAGTCGACCAGGAATCCTTCAACTCGATGTACATGATGGCCGACTCGGGCGCACGGGGTTCTGCTGCGCAGATCCGTCAGCTCGCCGGTATGCGTGGCCTGATGGCCAAGCCGGACGGCTCCATCATCGAGACCCCGATTACCGCGAACTTCCGTGAAGGCCTGAGCGTACTCCAGTACTTCATCTCCACTCACGGTGCTCGTAAGGGTCTTGCGGATACCGCGTTGAAAACCGCGAACTCCGGTTACCTGACTCGTCGTCTGGTGGACGTTGCCCAGGATCTGGTCGTGACCGAGATCGATTGCGGCACCGAACATGGCCTGGTAATGACTCCGCACATTGAAGGCGGTGACGTTGTAGAGCCGTTGGGTGAGCGCGTATTGGGTCGTGTCATCGCCCGTGACGTATTCAAGCCGGGTACCGAGGACGTAATCGTTCCTGCGGGCACCCTGGTTGACGAGAAGTGGGTTGAGTTCATCGAGCTCAACAGCATCGACGAAGTGATCGTACGTTCGCCGATCAGCTGCGAAACTCGCTACGGCATCTGCGCCAAGTGCTACGGTCGCGACCTGGCACGTGGTCACCAGGTGAACATCGGTGAAGCGGTCGGCGTTATCGCTGCCCAGTCCATCGGTGAGCCGGGTACCCAGCTGACGATGCGTACGTTCCACATCGGTGGTGCGGCAAGCCGGACCTCCGCGGCCGACAGCGTTCAGGTGAAGAATGGCGGTACCGTCCGTCTGCACAACCTGAAGCACGTTGAGCGAGTGGATGGTCACCTGGTGGCTGTATCGCGTTCCGGTGAGCTGGCTATCGCTGACGACTTCGGTCGCGAGCGCGAGCGCTACAAGCTGCCGTACGGTGCTGTGATTTCGGTCAAGGAAGGTGACAAGGTCGACGCTGGCGCCATCGTGGCCAAGTGGGACCCGCACACTCACCCGATCGTTACCGAAATGAAAGGTACCGTGACCTACGTGGGCATGGAAGAAGGCATCACGATCAAGCGTCAGACCGACGAATTGACCGGTATGACCAACATTGAAGTACTCGATGCGAAAGATCGTCCAGCTGCCGGCAAGGACATCCGTCCTGCTGTGAAGATGGTCGACGACAACGGCAAGGATCTGTTGCTGCCAGGCACTGACGTAATCGCTCAGTACTTCCTGCCAGCCAACGCCCTGGTCGGTGTTGCGGACGGTGCGCGGATCGCGATCGGTGATGTTATCGCCCGTATCCCGCAGGAAACTTCGAAAACTCGCGACATCACCGGTGGTCTGCCGCGTGTTGCCGACTTGTTCGAAGCCCGTCGTCCGAAAGAAGCCTCGATTCTGGCTGAAGTCAGCGGCACCATCGCGTTCGGTAAAGAGACCAAGGGCAAGCGCCGCCTGGTCATTACACCGAACGACGGTAGCGATCCGTATGAAGAGCTGATTCCGAAGTGGCGTCACCTGAACGTCTTCGAAGGCGAACAGGTAAACCGCGGCGAAGTTATCTCGGACGGTCCGAGCGATCCACACGACATCCTGCGTCTGCTGGGTGTGAGTGCGCTGGCCAAGTACATCGTGAACGAGATCCAGGACGTTTACCGTCTGCAAGGCGTGAAGATCAACGACAAGCACATCGAGACCATCCTGCGTCAGATGCTGCGTAAGGTCGAGATCGCTGAATCCGGCGACTCGAGTTTCATCAAGGGCGACCAGATGGAACTGACTCACGTACTGGTGGAAAACGAGCGCCTGGCGACCGAAGACAAGTTCGTCTCCAAGTTCACTCGCGTGCTGCTGGGTATCACCAAGGCGTCGTTGTCCACCGAATCGTTCATCTCGGCGGCTTCCTTCCAGGAAACCACCCGCGTACTGACCGAAGCGGCGGTAACCGGCAAGCGCGATTACCTGCGCGGCCTGAAAGAAAACGTGGTCGTGGGTCGTCTGATCCCGGCCGGTACCGGTTTGGCCTATCACAGCGAACGCAAGCGTCGCCGTGATGCTGACAAGCCGCTGCGCGTAAGCGCCAGTGAAGTGGAAGCTGCACTGACCGAAGCACTGAACTCGAGTGGTAACTGAGTTCTGCGGTAATTGAGTGCCTGGCCCTGGTCACCCCGTTCGGCGGATCGAGACAAATTGTCGAGATCCGGCGGGCGGGGAGGTCGGGGCCTTGCCTTGACTGGGGACAAGATCCTCTTTAGACTCTTGATCCCCTAAATTTGGCGGGAATTCGTTCCTGCCATTTTGCTTTTCTTGTAAGACAATAGCGTCGCAAGACAACAGTGGAGCTAGTAGATGGCAACTATCAACCAGCTGGTACGTCAGCCGCGTAAGCGTATCGTCGAGAAATCCGACGTGCCTGCGCTGCAGAACTGCCCGCAACGTCGTGGCGTATGCACCCGTGTGTATACCACCACGCCGAAAAAACCTAACTCGGCACTGCGTAAAGTATGCCGTGTGCGTCTGACCAACGGTTTCGAGGTTTCCTCGTACATCGGCGGTGAAGGCCACAACCTGCAAGAACACAGCGTGGTACTGATCCGCGGCGGTCGTGTAAAAGACTTGCCAGGTGTTCGTTACCACACCGTTCGCGGCTCTTTGGATACTTCCGGCGTTAAAGGTCGTAACCAGGGTCGTTCGAAGTACGGTACCAAGCGTCCGAAATAATCGGCCGTTTTGCAGTTTTTAATTTTATTGAGTCGATAAGAGTAAGGTCGGGCACGCATCTGCTGTCCCGGGCTAACCTGAAGACCGTTTGAGGGCTTATCAATGCCAAGACGTCGCGTAGCAGCCAAACGTGAGATTCTGGACGATCCGAAATACGGAAGCCAGATTCTCGCCAAGTTCATGAACCACGTAATGGAAAGCGGCAAGAAAGCCGTTGCCGAGCGTATCGTTTATGGCGCACTGGACAAAGTTAAGGAACGCAAGAACAGCGATCCCCTGGAAATCTTCGAGAAAGCTCTCGACGCCATCGCTCCGCTGGTCGAAGTGAAGTCGCGCCGTGTAGGCGGTGCTACTTACCAGGTTCCGGTCGAAGTTCGTCCGTCCCGTCGTAACGCCCTGGCAATGCGCTGGTTGGTAGACTTCGCCCGCAAGCGCGGCGAGAAGTCCATGGCCCTGCGTTTGGCTGGCGAACTGTTGGACGCTGCTGAAGGTAAAGGTGCTGCAGTTAAGAAGCGTGAAGACGTGCACCGTATGGCTGAAGCCAACAAGGCTTTCTCGCACTACCGCTTCTAATTTTAGCGTCACTCAATTTGCGAGGGCTTTATGGCTCGTACTACACCGATTAACCGCTACCGTAACATCGGTATCGTTGCTCACGTGGATGCTGGTAAAACCACCACCACCGAGCGCGTCCTTTTTTACACCGGCAAAAGTCACAAGATGGGCGAGGTGCATGATGGCGCCGCGACCACCGACTGGATGGTGCAGGAGCAGGAGCGTGGTATTACCATTACTTCTGCTGCCATTACCGCTTTCTGGAAGGGTTCCGAGAAGCAGTACAAGGACGAGCACCGCTTCAACGTCATCGATACCCCGGGCCACGTTGACTTCACCATTGAAGTAGAACGTTCCCTGCGCGTACTCGACGGCGCTGTGGTTGTATTCTGCGGTACCTCGGGCGTTGAGCCTCAGTCGGAAACCGTATGGCGTCAAGCCAACAAATACGGCGTTCCGCGTCTTGTTTATGTGAACAAGATGGACCGTGCTGGTGCCAACTTCCTGCGCGTGATCGGTCAGATCAAGCAGCGTCTGGGCCACACTCCAGTGCCAATCCAGCTGGCTATCGGTTCCGAAGACAACTTCCAGGGTCAGATCGATCTGATCAACATGCAAGCTGTCTACTGGAACGATGCTGACAAGGGCATGGTCCCTGTTCGCAAGGATATTCCTGCTGAATTGCTGGAAGAAGCCGAGAAGTGGCGCGGTAACATGGTTGAGGCTGCGGCCGAAGCCAACGAAGAGCTGATGAACAAGTACCTCGAGGGTGAAGAACTCACCAACGAGGAAATCAAGGCCGCTCTGCGTCAGCGTACTATCGCTGGCGAAATCGTCCTGGCTGTTTGCGGTTCTTCCTTCAAGAACAAGGGTGTTCCCCTGGTTCTCGACGCCGTTATCGACTTCCTGCCTGCGCCGACCGACATTCCTGCCATCAAGGGTACTGACCCGGATGACGAGAGTGTCGAACTGGAGCGTCATGCAGACGACAACGAGCCGTTCTCGGCTCTGGCGTTCAAGATCGCTACCGACCCATTCGTGGGTACCTTGACCTTTGTCCGTGTTTACTCGGGCGTGTTGAACTCCGGCGACGGCGTGATCAACTCTGTAAAAGGCAAGAAAGAGCGCGTAGGCCGTATGGTGCAAATGCACGCAAACGCCCGCGAAGAGATCAAGGAAGTGCGCGCTGGTGACATCGCGGCCTTGATCGGCATGAAGGACGTCACCACTGGTGAAACTTTGTGCAATGGCGACAAGCCAATCATCCTGGTTCGCATGGACTTCCCGGAGCCGGTTATTTCGGTTGCCGTTGAGCCTAAGACCAAGGACGACCAGGAAAAAATGGGTATCGCTCTGGGCAAGCTTGCTCAGGAAGACCCGTCTTTCCGCGTCAAGACTGATGAAGAGACTGGTCAGACGATCATCTCCGGCATGGGCGAGTTGCACCTGGACATCCTGGTTGACCGGATGCGCCGTGAGTTCAACGTCGAAGCCAACATCGGTAAGCCTCAGGTTTCCTATCGTGAGCGCATCACGAAGAACTGTGAAATCGAAGGCAAGTTCGTTCGCCAATCCGGCGGTCGTGGCCAGTTCGGTCACTGCTGGATCCGTTTTGCACCGGCTGACGAAGGTCAGGAAGGTCTGCAATTCGTGAACGAAGTCGTAGGTGGTGTGGTTCCTAAGGAATACATCCCGGCGATCCAGAAGGGTATCGAAGAGCAGATGAAGAACGGCGTTGTTGCCGGCTATCCGCTGATCGGCCTGAAGGCGACTGTGTTTGATGGTTCTTACCACGACGTCGACTCCAACGAGATGGCGTTCAAGGTGGCTGCTTCCATGGCAACCAAGCAACTGGCCCAGAAGGGCGGTGGTGAGTTGCTCGAGCCGATCATGGCAGTAGAAGTCGTTACGCCTGAAGACTACATGGGTGATGTCATGGGCGACCTTAACCGTCGTCGTGGCATGATTCTGGGTATGGAAGATACGGTTTCCGGCAAGGTTATTCGTGCCGAGGTTCCGTTGGGTGAAATGTTCGGTTACGCGACCGACGTTCGTTCCATGTCTCAGGGTCGCGCAAGCTACTCTATGGAATTCAAAAAATACAATACAGCTCCGTCGCATATCGTCGAGACTGTTACCAAAAAGCAAGGCTGATTCAGCCCTTTAGGCAAGGAGTTAATTGTCGTGGCTAAAGAAAAATTTGATCGTTCCCTACCGCACGTCAACGTTGGCACCATTGGTCACGTTGACCACGGTAAAACCACTCTGACTGCTGCTCTGACTCGCGTCTGCTCCGAAGTTTTCGGTTCGGCCGTTGTTGCTTTCGACAAGATCGACAGCGCTCCGGAAGAAAAGGCACGTGGTATCACCATCAACACCGCGCACGTTGAGTACAACTCTTCGATTCGTCACTACGCTCACGTTGACTGCCCAGGTCACGCTGACTATGTGAAGAACATGATCACCGGTGCTGCCCAGATGGACGGCGCGATCCTGGTTTGCTCGGCCGCTGATGGTCCGATGCCGCAAACCCGTGAGCACATCCTGCTGTCCCGTCAGGTAGGCGTTCCGTACATCGTTGTCTTCCTGAACAAGGCTGACATGGTTGACGACGCTGAGCTGCTGGAACTGGTTGAGATGGAAGTGCGCGATCTGCTGAGCACTTATGACTTCCCAGGTGATGACACTCCAATCATCATCGGTTCGGCTCTGATGGCTCTGAACGGCCAAGACGACAACGAAATGGGTACCACCGCTGTCAAGCGTCTGGTAGAAACTCTGGACAGCTACATCCCAGAGCCAGTTCGTGTTATCGACAAGCCGTTCCTGATGCCAATCGAAGACGTATTCTCGATCTCTGGTCGCGGTACTGTTGTGACTGGTCGTATCGAGCGCGGTATCGTCAAGGTTCAGGATCCACTGGAAATCGTAGGTCTGCGTGACACCACCGTCACCACCTGCACCGGTGTTGAAATGTTCCGTAAACTGCTCGACGAAGGTCGTGCTGGCGAGAACTGCGGCGTTCTGCTGCGTGGTACCAAGCGTGACGACGTTGAGCGTGGCCAGGTTCTGGTTAAGCCGGGTTCGGTCAAGCCGCACACCAAGTTCGAAGCTGAAGTGTACGTTCTGAGCAAAGAAGAAGGCGGTCGTCACACTCCGTTCTTCAAAGGCTACCGTCCACAGTTCTACTTCCGGACCACTGACGTGACCGGTAACTGCGAACTGCCGGAAGGCGTTGAAATGGTAATGCCAGGCGACAACATCAAAATGGTTGTCACCCTGATCAAGACCATCGCAATGGAAGACGGTCTGCGTTTCGCTATTCGTGAAGGCGGTCGTACCGTCGGCGCTGGCGTCGTAGCCAAAATCATCGAGTAAGCTCTTTTTGAGTCAGCTTCGATGAGTTGAAAAAGCCCCCGCCCAGCGGGGGCTTTTTTATTGGGTTGACACCTATATGGGGCGTCTATAGAATTGCGCCTCCTTTTAACGGGCGTATTGCGCTCGGTGGGAATAGCAGCCGGAGTCTGAAATCCAATGCAAAATCAGCAAATCCGTATCAGGTTGAAGGCTTTCGACCATCGCCTGATCGACCAATCCACCCAGGAAATCGTGGAAACCGCGAAACGTACTGGTGCTCAAGTGCGTGGTCCAATTCCACTGCCTACCCGTAAAGAGCGGTTCACCGTTCTGGTCTCCCCGCACGTCAACAAAGACGCGCGTGACCAGTACGAGATCCGTACTCATAAGCGCGTTCTGGACATCGTCCAGCCAACGGATAAAACCGTTGATGCACTTATGAAGCTTGATCTTGCGGCCGGTGTGGAAGTGCAGATCAGCCTCGGCTAAGACTCGGTCTTAGTCGTGTAACGCTCTGAAATGGGCGGCCATAGCGGGTGAAAGCCCCGTACACTCATGAGGTTTACAACATGACTATTGGTGTAGTCGGTCGTAAATGCGGTATGACCCGTATTTTCACCGAAGAAGGTGTCTCCATTCCGGTCACGGTCATTGAGATCGAGCCGAATCGCGTCACCCAGTTCAAAACTGAAGAGACCGATGGCTATCGTGCAGTGCAAGTCACTGTCGGCGAGCGTCGTGCTTCGCGTGTAACAGCAGCTCAGGCTGGCCACTTCGCCAAGGCGAACGTTGCCGCTGGTCGTACCGTAATGGAATTCCGCCTTGAAGAAGGCGAGTACCAGGCCGGCGATCTGATCAACGCTGAAATCTTCGCCGCTGGTCAACTGGTTGATGTAACCGGTCAGTCCAAGGGTAAAGGCTTCCAGGGTACGATCAAGCGTTGGAACTTCCGCGGGCAAGATAACACCCACGGTAACTCCGTATCCCACCGCGTTCCAGGCTCTATCGGCCAGTGCCAGACTCCTGGTCGTGTATTCAAGGGCAAAAAAATGTCCGGTCATATGGGCGCTGAGCGCGTGACCGTGCAGTCCCTCGAAGTAGTGCGCGTGGACGCTGAACGCAATCTGTTGTTGGTCAAGGGCGCTGTTCCTGGCGCTACTGGCGGCAACTTGGTTGTACGTCCAGCAGCCAAGGCTCGCGGTTAAGGGGAAGCTGACATGCAATTAAATGTAAATGACGCTCAAGCGATCGAAGTTTCCGAACTGACATTTGGCGGCGAATTCAACGAGACGCTGGTTCACCAAGCAGTCGTGGCCTACATGGCCGGCGGCCGTCAAGGTAGCAAGCAGCAAAAGACCCGTTCCGACGTTTCCGGTGGCGGCAAGCGCCCATGGCGTCAGAAAGGTACTGGCCGTGCTCGTGCCGGTACTATCCGTAGCCCAATCTGGCGTGGCGGCGGTACCACTTTCGCGGCTCGTCCTCAGGATCACTCCCAGAAGCTGAACAAGAAGATGTATCGCGCAGCAATGCGTTCCATCCTTGCTGAGCTGGTGCGTACTGATCGTCTGGTCGTGGTTCAGGACTTCGCTGTTGAAGCACCGAAAACCAAAGATCTGCTGAGCAAGCTGAACGGCATGGGCCTGACTGACGTCCTGATCGTGTCTGACGCTGTTGATCAGAACCTGTACCTGGCTGCTCGCAACCTGCCACACGTCGACGTTCGTGACGTGCAGGGTTCCGATCCGGTCAGTCTGATCGCATACGACAAGGTGTTGATCACCGTGTCGGCCGTGAAGAAATTCGAGGAGCTGCTGGGATGAACCAGGAACGCGTATTTAAAGTTCTGCTTGGCCCGCACGTTTCCGAGAAGGCTACGGTTCTGGCAGACAAGAAAGGCCAGTTCGTTTTCAAGGTTGCGACCGACGCAACCAAGCTGGAAATCAAGAAGGCCGTCGAAAGCCTGTTCAGCGTGAAAGTAGAGCGCGTTACTACCCTGAATGTTCTGGGTAAGAGCAAGCGCACTGCTCGCGGTCTGGGCAAGCGTAATGACTGGAAGAAGGCAGTTATCTCCCTTCAGCCAGGCCAAGATCTCGATTTCAGCAGCAGTGCTGAGTAAGGAAGGGGTGCATCATGGCAATCGTTAAATGCAAACCGACTTCCCCTGGCCGCCGTTTTGTGGTCAAGGTGGTCAACCAGGAGCTGCATAAAGGCGCTCCTCACGCACCGCTGCTCGAGAAAAAATCGAAGTCTGGTGGTCGTAACAACAATGGCCGTATTACCACTCGTCACATCGGTGGTGGTCATAAGCAGCATTATCGTCTGGTCGACTTCCGTCGCAACGACAAGGATGGCATCGCTGCCACCGTCGAGCGTATCGAATACGATCCAAACCGTACTGCTCACATCGCTCTGCTGCTGTACGCAGATGGCGAGCGTCGCTACATCATCGCCCCTAAAGGCGTGAGTGCTGGCGACCAGCTGATCGCAGGTGCCCTGGCACCGATCAAGCCGGGCAACGCTCTGCAGCTGCGTAACATTCCAGTTGGTAGCACCGTACACGGCATCGAATTGAAGCCAGGTAAAGGCGCACAGATCGCTCGTTCCGCTGGTGCTTCGGCTCAGCTGATCGCTCGTGAAGGTGTCTACGTGACCCTGCGTCTGCGTTCTGGTGAGATGCGTAAAGTACTGGCTGAATGCCGTGCGACCCTGGGCGAAGTCTCGAACTCCGAGCACAGCCTGCGTTCGTTGGGTAAAGCTGGTGCCAAGCGCTGGCGTGGCGTTCGCCCAACCGTTCGTGGTGTTGCCATGAACCCGGTTGACCACCCACATGGTGGTGGTGAAGGTCGTACCTCTGGTGGTCGTCATCCGGTATCGCCATGGGGCTTCCCGACTAAGGGCGCGAAGACTCGTGGTAATAAGCGTACCGACAAAATGATCGTCCGTCGTCGCAAGTAAATAGAGGGATACGACAGTGCCACGTTCTCTGAAAAAAGGTCCTTTTATTGATCTTCACCTACTGAAGAAGATCGAAGTGGCGGCGGAAAAGAACGATCGCAAACCAGTTAAGACCTGGTCGCGTCGTTCGATGATCCTGCCACAAATGGTCGGTTTGACCATCGCAGTACACAACGGTCGTCAACACGTCCCAGTTCTCGTTAACGAAGACATGGTCGGCCACAAACTGGGCGAGTTCGCCGGTACCCGCACTTATCGCGGGCACGTGGCAGACAAGAAAGCCAAGCGTTAAGGGGTTAGGAAATGGAAGTAGCCGCTAAGTTGTCGGGCGCTCGAATCTCCGCCCAGAAAGCCCGCTTGGTCGCCGACCAGATCCGCGGGAAGAAGGTGGGCGAAGCGCTCAACCTGTTGGCTTTCAGCAGTAAGAAAGCCGCCGAGATCATGAAGAAAGTGCTGGAGTCGGCCGTAGCCAACGCCGAGCATAACGAAGGCGCAGACGTTGATGACCTGAAGGTCAGCACCGTTTTCGTCAACGAAGGGCGTTCGCTGAAGCGCATCATGCCACGTGCCAAAGGCCGTGCTGATCGCATCGTCAAGCGGTCTTGCCATATCACTGTCAAGGTTGCTGACAAGTAACGGAGTCGAAGAGATGGGTCAGAAAGTACATCCCATTGGCATTCGCCTGGGAATCGTCAAGGAGCACACCTCCGTCTGGTACGCAGACGGTCGGACTTATGCGGACTACTTGTTCGCTGATCTGAAGGTGCGTGAGTATCTCCAAGACAAACTAAAAAGCGCGTCCGTAAGCCGTATCGATATCCATCGTCCGGCGCAGACTGCACGTATCACCATCCACACCGCTCGTCCAGGTATCGTTATCGGGAAGAAAGGTGAAGATGTTGAGAAACTGCGTCAGGACCTGACCAAGCAAATGGGTGTGCCTGTGCACATCAATATCGAAGAGATCCGCAAGCCGGAGCTCGACGGTATGCTGGTTGCGCAGAGCGTAGCTCAGCAGCTGGAGCGTCGCGTAATGTTCCGTCGCGCTATGAAGCGCGCTGTACAGAACGCAATGCGCATTGGTGCCAAAGGCATCAAAATCCAAGTGAGCGGTCGTCTCGGCGGTGCTGAAATCGCACGTACTGAATGGTATCGCGAAGGTCGTGTGCCACTGCACACCCTGCGTGCCGACATCGACTATGCCAACTACGAAGCTCACACCACTTACGGTGTGATCGGTGTAAAGGTTTGGATCTTCAAAGGCGAAGTAATTGGTGGTCGCCAAGAAGAACTGAAACCACAAGCACCAGCGCCTCGTAAAAAAGCTGCTAAGTAAGGGGTACGCCAAATGTTGCAACCAAAGCGTACGAAGTTCCGCAAGCAGATGACCGGCCACAACCGTGGCCTGGCATTGCGCGGTAGCAAAGTCAGCTTCGGCGAGTTCGCGCTGAAGTCTGTTGCTCGTGGTCGTCTCACCGCTCGTCAGATCGAGTCAGCGCGTCGTGCTCTGACCCGTCACGTAAAACGTGGCGGCAAGATCTGGATCCGTGTATTCCCGGACAAGCCTGTCACCAAGAAGCCACTCGAAGTTCGGATGGGTAAAGGTAAGGGTAACGTGGAGTACTGGGTTGCCCAGATTCAGCCAGGTAAAGTCCTGTATGAAATCGAGGGTGTTTCTGAAGAGCTGGCGCGTGAGGCTTTCGCCCTGGCTGCTGCAAAGCTGCCGCTCGCCACCTCCTTTGTTAAACGGACGGTGATGTGATGAAAGCGAATGAACTTCGTGAAAAATCAGCACAGCAGCTGAACGAGCAACTGCTCGGCCTGCTGCGCGACCAGTTCAATCTGCGTATGCAGAAAGCAACTGGCCAGTTGGGGCAGTCTCATCTGCTCTCGCAAGTTAAGCGTGACATCGCTCGCGTGAAAACTGTGCTCAACCAGCAGGCAGGTAAGTAATCATGGCTGAAGCCGAAAAAACTGTCCGTACGCTGACTGGCCGTGTTGTCAGCGACAAGATGGACAAAACCATCACCGTTCTGATCGAGCGTCGCGTTAAGCACCCGATCTACGGTAAATACGTTAAGCGTTCGACTAAGCTGCACGCGCACGACGAAACCAATCAGTGCCACATCGGCGACAAAGTCACTATTCGTGAAACTCGTCCTTTGGCCAAGACCAAGTCTTGGGCGCTGGTTGATGTTCTCGAACGCGCTGTGGAAGTCTAAGGACTAGGGGTCGGAGAAATTATATGATTCAGACTCAATCCATGCTCGATGTGGCCGATAACAGCGGCGCTCGCCGCGTTATGTGCATCAAGGTGCTGGGTGGCTCCCATCGTCGTTACGCTGGTATCGGTGACATCATCAAGGTTACCGTCAAGGAAGCAATTCCTCGCGGTAAAGTGAAAAAAGGCCAAGTGATGACTGCTGTTGTAGTCCGCACTCGTCACGGCGTTCGCCGTGCAGATGGCTCCATTATCCGCTTTGATGGCAACGCTGCTGTTCTGTTGAACAACAAGCAAGAGCCGATCGGCACCCGTATCTTTGGGCCAGTGACCCGTGAACTTCGTACTGAGAAGTTCATGAAGATCGTCTCGCTCGCCCCAGAAGTGCTGTAAGGAGATCCGACATGCAAAAGATTCGTCGTGACGACGAGATCATCGTGATCGCCGGCAAAGACAAAGGTAAGCGCGGTAAGGTGCTTAAGGTTCTCGCTGATGACCGTCTGGTTGTTGGTGGTCTGAACCTGGTCAAGCGCCATACCAAGCCAAACCCGATGTCGGGCGTACAAGGCGGTATCGTCGAGAAAGAAGCGCCACTGCACGCTTCCAACGTCGCCATCTTCAACGGCGAAACCAACAAGGCTGACCGCGTTGGTTTCAAAGTAGAAGACGGTAAGAAAATTCGTGTCTTCAAGTCGACCCAAAAAGCGGTTGATGCTTGAACACTGCTAGGTAGAAGACCATGGCACGACTAAAAGAGATTTACCGGAAGGAAATCGCACCGAAACTTAAGGAAGAGCTTAAGCTTTCGAACGTGATGGAAGTTCCGCGCGTTACCAAAATCACCCTGAACATGGGTCTGGGCGAAGCGATCGGCGACAAAAAAGTCATCGAGCACGCTGTTGCCGACCTGGAAAAGATCACCGGTCAGAAAGTCGTTGTGACTTACGCTCGGAAATCCATCGCTGGCTTTAAAGTCCGTGAAGGTTGGCCGATCGGCGTCAAAGTGACCCTGCGCCGTGAGCGTATGTACGAGTTCCTGGATCGTCTGCTGTCGATCTCCCTGCCTCGGGTTCGCGACTTCCGCGGCCTGAATGCCAAGTCCTTCGATGGTCGTGGCAACTACAGCATGGGCGTTAAAGAGCAGATCATTTTCCCGGAAATCGATTACGACAAGATCGATGCTCTCCGCGGTCTGGACATTACCCTGACCACCACTGCTCGGACGGATGACGAAGGTCGCGCACTGCTGCGCGCTTTCAAATTCCCGTTCCGCAACTGATTGGAGTAGGAAAATGGCCAAGAAGAGCATGAAGAACCGTGAGCTGAAGCGTCAGCTCACCGTTGCCAAGTACGCCACCAAGCGTGCAGCGCTGAAAGCTATCATCGTTGATCTGAACGCAAGTCCAGAAGCGCGTTGGGAAGCTACCGTAGCCCTGCAGAAGCAGCCACGTGATGCAAGCGCCTCGCGCATGCGTAACCGCTGCCGCCTGACTGGTCGTCCGCACGGCGTGTACCGCAAGTTCGGCCTCGGCCGTAACATGCTGCGTCAAGCTGCAATGCGTGGTGACGTTCCAGGTCTGGTTAAAGCCAGCTGGTAAGCACTGTCAAAGTCGCGGCGTTCGGGATCGCAAGATCCTGACCGCCGGTGGCCTTGAACTTGAATCAAGCCCCTTTTGGGGCTTGATTCATTTGTGGGGTGTGTCTAGAATACCCGGCTCGCCTGAGCCCGTGTTTTTATTGCGCGGATGCGCTCGGCGACACGTACTAGTCGAAAGGCTAATTTTTTGTGTATTAGGAGCGTCTAGCCCATGAGTATGCAGGACCCGTTAGCGGACATGCTAACTCGTATCCGTAATGCCCAGATGGCTGAAAAGTCCGTCGTAAGCATGCCATCTTCTACGTTGAAGGTAGCTGTTGCCAAAGTCCTGAAGGACGAAGGTTACATTGCGGGTTATCAGATCAGCAGCGAAATCAAGCCTCTGCTGTCCATCGAGCTGAAGTACTTCGAAGGCCGTCCGGTCATCGAGGAAGTGAAGCGCGTTAGCCGTCCAGGCCTGCGTCAGTACAAGTCCGTCGATGATCTGCCAAAAGTTCGTGGCGGTCTCGGTGTGTCTATCGTCTCCACCAACAAAGGTGTGATGACGGATCGTGCTGCGCGCGCTGCCGGTGTCGGCGGCGAAGTTCTTTGCACTGTGTTCTAAGGGGGGATAAGCATGTCACGCGTCGCTAAGAACCCCGTTAAGCTGCCAGCCGGTGTCGAAGTCAAATTCGCAGGCCAACAGCTTTCGGTGAAGGGTGCCAAGGGCACTCTGCAACTGAACATCCATTCGTCCGTTGAGATTGTTGAAGAAGCTGGTGAGCTGCGTTTCGCTGCTCGCAATGGCGATCAACAGACTCGCGCAATGGCTGGTACCACTCGTGCGTTGGTAAACAACATGGTCCAAGGCGTAAGCCAAGGCTTCGAGCGCAAGCTCCAGCTGGTCGGTGTTGGTTACAAAGCGCAAGCAAAAGGCACAGTGCTGAACCTGGCTCTTGGCTTCTCGCACCCAGTGGATTATGAACTGCCGGAAGGCATCACCGCTGAGACTCCTAGCCAGACCGATATCCTGATCAAGGGCATCGACAAGCAGCTGGTAGGTCAAGTGGCCGCCGAGATCCGCGACTTCCGTCCACCAGAGCCGTACAAAGGCAAAGGTGTGCGCTACGCGGACGAAGTCGTCCGTCGTAAAGAAGCCAAGAAGAAGTAGGGCATAGCAAATGACCGACAAAAAAGTTACTCGACTGCGTCGCGCTCGCAAAGCACGCCTGAAAATGCACGAACTCGAAGTCGTGCGTCTCTGCGTGTTCCGCTCGTCGCAGCACATCTACGCCCAGGTCATTTCGGCCGACGGCAACAAAGTCCTGGCAAGTGCCTCGACTTTGGATAAAGAACTGCGTGATGGCGCCACTGGCAACATCGACGCGGCCACTAAGGTTGGCCAGCTGGTCGCTACGCGTGCTAAAGCCGCTGGCGTCTCGCAGGTGGCTTTCGACCGCTCTGGCTTCAAGTACCACGGCCGCGTCAAGGCGCTGGCTGATGCTGCTCGTGAAGCTGGGCTGGAGTTCTAAGTTATGTCAAATAACGACCAAAAGCGCGACGAAGGCTACATCGAGAAGCTGGTTCAAGTTAACCGCGTAGCCAAAACCGTTAAAGGCGGCCGTATCTTCACTTTCACTGCGTTGACCGTAGTGGGTGATGGTAAGGGCCGTGTTGGCTTCGGCCGTGGCAAGTCGCGTGAAGTGCCTGCTGCGATCCAGAAGGCAATGGAAGCTGCTCGCCGCAACATGATCCAGGTTGATCTGAACGGCACCACTCTGCAGTACGCAATGAAGTCTGCCCATGGCGCTTCGAAGGTGTACATGCAGCCTGCTTCTGAAGGTACCGGTATCATCGCTGGCGGCGCTATGCGTGCTGTCCTCGAAGTTGCTGGCGTTCAGAACGTTCTGGCCAAGTGCTACGGCTCGACTAACCCGGTAAACGTGGTTCACGCCACTTTCAAGGGTTTGAAAGCAATGCAGTCTCCTGAATCCATTGCCGCCAAGCGTGGCAAAAGCGTCAAGGAGATCTTCTGATCATGGCTACCGTAAAAGTTACGCTGATCAAAAGCATGACCGGCCGCATCCCTAACCACAAACTGTGCGTTAAGGGTCTGGGTCTGCGTCGCATCGGTCACACTGTAGAAGTCCTGGATACTCCCGAGAATCGCGGGATGATCAACAAGGCTTACTACATGCTGCGTGTCGAGGGTTAATCGATGAAACTCAATGATCTGAGTCCAGCGCCGGGTTCCCGTCGTGAAAAGCATCGTCCGGGCCGTGGTATCGGTAGTGGTTTGGGCAAGACCGGTGGCCGTGGCCACAAAGGTCAGACCTCCCGCTCCGGTGGCACCATTGCTCCAGGCTTTGAAGGCGGTCAACAGCCGCTGCATCGTCGTCTGCCGAAGTTCGGTTTCGTTTCCCTGAAAGCCATGGACCGCGCAGAAGTGCGTCTGTCCGAGCTGGCCAAAGTGGATGGCGACATCGTCACCGTGCAGTCCCTGAAGGATGCCAACGTGATCAACCAGAACGTTCAGCGTGTGAAAATCATGCTGTCGGGCGAAGTTGCTCGTGCTGTCACCATCGGAAAGGGAATCGGCGCCACCAAAGGTGCGCGCGCGGCTATCGAAGCAGCTGGCGGCAAGTTCGAGGAATAAATGGCTAAGCAAGGTGCTCTCTCTGCGCTCGGCAAAGGCGGTATGTCTGAACTCTGGGCTCGTCTGCGTTTTCTGTTCCTGGCGATTATCGTCTACCGAATAGGCGCACACATCCCGGTTCCAGGTATCAACCCGGACCGACTCGCGGACCTGTTTCGACAGAATGAGGGGACCATTCTTAGCTTGTTCAACATGTTTTCCGGCGGCGCGCTGGAGCGGATGAGCATCTTTGCACTGGGGATCATGCCGTACATTTCGGCATCGATCATCATGCAATTGATGAGCGCCGTCAGCCCGCAGCTGGAGCAGTTGAAGAAGGAAGGTGAAGCTGGCCGTCGCAAGATTAGCCAGTACACCCGCTACCTCACTGTCGTCCTCGCTCTCGTCCAGGCTGTTGGCATGTCCATCGGTCTGGCGGGGCAGGGCGTAGCGTTCACTGGTGACTTTGGCTTCCATTTCGTTGCGGTAACCACTTTTGTGGCGGGCGCGATGTTCATGATGTGGCTGGGTGAGCAGATTACTGAGCGTGGTGTTGGCAACGGTATCTCGATGTTGATCTTCGCAGGTATCGTCGCCGGTCTTCCGAGAGCGATCGGGCAGTCTTTCGAGTCTGCGCGTCAGGGTGATATCAACATCTTCGCCCTGGTTGCCATCGGTTTGCTGGCAGTAGCGATTATCGGTTTCGTGGTGTTCATTGAGCGTGGCCAGCGTCGTATTGCTGTTCACTACGCCAAGCGTCAGCAGGGCCGCAAGGTGTTTGCTGCGCAGACCAGCCACTTGCCGTTGAAGGTGAACATGGCCGGCGTTATCCCGGCTATTTTCGCGAGCAGCATCTTGCTGTTCCCGGCTTCGTTGGGTGCCTGGTTCGGCCAGTCTGAAGGTATGGGCTGGTTGCAGGACATCTCGCAGTCGATCGCTCCTGGTCAGCCGTTGAATATTCTGCTGTTTAGTGCAGGGATTATTTTCTTCTGCTTCTTCTATACGGCGTTGATGTTCAATCCGAAAGACGTAGCGGAAAACCTGAAGAAGTCCGGTGCCTTTATTCCGGGTATCCGTCCAGGTGAGCAGTCGGCGCGCTACATTGATGGCGTTCTGACTCGTTTGACCTTGTTCGGTGCTCTTTACATGACGGCCGTATGCCTGCTTCCCCAGTTCCTGGTGGTTGCGGCAAACGTACCGTTCTACCTTGGCGGGACCTCGTTGCTGATCGTGGTCGTGGTTGTGATGGACTTCATGTCCCAAGTACAATCGCACCTCGTTTCGCACCAGTACGAATCCCTGATGAAGAAAGCCAACCTGAAGGGCTACGGCAGCGGCATGTTGCGCTGAGTAGCGTCCATAAGGTTCGAGGAGTTGGTGATGAAAGTTCGTGCATCGGTGAAAAAGCTGTGCCGTAACTGCAAGATTATTCGCCGCGAAGGTGTTGTTCGGGTAATTTGCAGCGCGGAACCGCGTCACAAACAGCGCCAAGGCTGAGTGTGATTGTGCTTAAGCCCGGCAGCTAGTGCGCTGCCGGGTTGATTATTTGTTATTACAGCGATATTATCTCGCGCCCTATTTCTTGGCTTCCGGGGCGTAGGTAGCTGTCAATTGGAGTCCCACTGAATGGCCCGTATTGCAGGCGTCAACATTCCAGATAACAAGCATACTGTTATCTCGCTGACCTACATCTATGGTGTTGGTCGCACTACTGCACAGAAAATTTGTGCAGTGACTGGGGTCAACCCAGCGGCAAAGATCAAAGATCTGAGCGACGAGCAGATTGAACAGCTGCGTGGCGAAGTGGCGAAGTTCACCACTGAAGGTGACCTGCGTCGCGAAATCAACATGAAAATCAAGCGCTTGATGGACCTCGGTTGCTATCGCGGTCTGCGTCATCGTCGTGGTCTGCCAGTACGCGGTCAGCGTACCAAGACCAACGCGCGTACCCGTAAAGGTCCGCGTAAGCCGATCCGCAAGTAATCGCCCCAGCGAATCGACAGGAATTTAATCATGGCAAAACCTGCTGCTCGTCCTCGTAAAAAAGTTAAAAAGACAGTGGTTGATGGCATCGCCCACATCCATGCTTCTTTTAACAACACCATCGTGACCATTACCGACCGTCAAGGTAACGCTCTTTCCTGGGCTACCTCCGGTGGTTCGGGTTTCCGCGGTTCCCGCAAGTCCACCCCGTTCGCTGCTCAAGTAGCTGCTGAACGTGCTGGTCAAGCTGCGCTGGAATACGGCCTGAAAAACCTCGACGTCAACGTCAAAGGTCCAGGTCCAGGTCGTGAATCCGCAGTCCGCGCTTTGAACGGCTGTGGCTACAAGATCGCCAGCATCACCGACGTGACGCCAATCCCGCACAACGGGTGCCGTCCGCCGAAGAAGCGCCGCGTGTAATCCAGGAGATTGTAAAGAATGGCTCGTTACATTGGTCCAAAATGCAAACTCGCTCGTCGCGAAGGCACCGATCTTTTTCTGAAGAGCGGCGTGCGCGCGATCGAATCGAAGTGCAACATTGAAGCAGCACCTGGTATCCACGGCCAACGCCGCGGTCGCCAGTCCGACTACGGCACCCAACTGCGTGAAAAGCAGAAGGTCCGTCGTATCTACGGCGTTCTCGAGCGTCAATTCAGCGGCTACTACAAAGAAGCAGCTGGCAAGAAAGGCGCAACCGGCGAAAACCTGTTGCAACTGCTCGAATGCCGTCTGGACAACGTTGTATACCGTATGGGTTTCGGTTCTACTCGTGCCGAATCCCGTCAGCTGGTATCGCACAAGTCGATCAGCGTTAACGGTCAGACCGTAAACGTTCCGTCCTACCAGGTTCGTGCTGGTGACGTGGTTGCTGTTCGCGAGAAAGCAAAGAACCAACTTCGCATTGTCCAAGCTCTCGATCTGTGTGCCCAACGTGGCCGCGTAGAATGGGTAGAAGTAGACACTGAGAAGAAGTCGGGCGTTTTCAAGAACGTTCCTGCTCGCAGTGATCTGTCCGCCGACATCAACGAAAGCCTGATTGTCGAGCTCTACTCCAAGTAAGGGCTAGAAAATAGGTGCATCCATGCAGATTTCGGTAAATGAGTTCCTGACACCCCGCCATATTGATGTGCAGGTTGTCAGTCCAACCCGCGCCAAGATCACACTCGAGCCTCTCGAGCGTGGTTTCGGCCACACCCTGGGCAACGCGCTGCGCCGCATCCTGTTGTCCTCAATGCCCGGCTGTGCAGTAGTCGAGGCCGAGATTGACGGTGTGCTCCACGAGTACAGCGCCATCGAAGGTGTACAGGAAGATGTAATTGAAATCCTGTTGAACCTTAAAGGTCTGGCTATCAAGCTGCACGGTCGTGACGAAGTTACGCTGACCTTGTCGAAGAAGGGTTCGGGGGTGGTTACCGCTGCCGATATTCAGCTGGATCATGATGTCGAGATCGTTAACCCCGATCACGTAATCGCTAACCTGGCGTCTAACGGCGCCCTGAACATGAAGCTCACTGTAGCTCGTGGTCGTGGTTATGAACCGGCAGACTCGCGTCAGAGCGATGAAGACGAAAGCCGCAGCATCGGTCGCTTGCAGCTTGACTCTTCGTTCAGCCCGGTTCGCCGTATCGCATACGTGGTGGAAAACGCCCGTGTCGAACAGCGTACCAACCTGGACAAGCTGGTTATTGATCTGGAAACCAACGGTACCCTGGATCCTGAAGAGGCTATCCGCCGTGCTGCAACCATCCTGCAACAGCAGTTGGCTGCGTTCGTCGACCTCAAGGGTGACAGTGAGCCAGTGGTTGTCGAGCAGGAAGACGAGATCGATCCGATCCTGCTTCGCCCGGTTGACGATCTGGAACTGACTGTACGTTCGGCTAACTGCCTTAAGGCGGAAAACATCTACTACATCGGCGACCTGATTCAGCGTACCGAAGTAGAGCTGTTGAAGACTCCGAACCTTGGCAAGAAATCCTTGACTGAAATCAAGGACGTTCTGGCCTCCCGCGGTCTGTCCCTCGGCATGCGCCTCGACAACTGGCCGCCTGCAAGTCTTAAGAAGGACGACAAGGCGACTGCCTGATCGTCGTAATCACCGAACGTTGTGTTTGGTAAGGAATGAACCATGCGTCATCGTAAAAGTGGTCGTCACCTGAGCCGCACCAGCTCGCACCGCAAGGCCATGTTCCAAAACATGGCGGTGTCGCTGTTCGAGCACGAGCTGATCAAAACTACACTGCCGAAAGCCAAAGAACTGCGTCGCGTTGCTGAGCCGCTGATCACTCTGGCCAAGACAGATAGCCTGGCTAACCGCCGTCTGGCTTTCGACCGTACTCGTTCGAAAGCTATCGTTGGTAAGCTCTTCAACGACCTGGGCAAGCGTTACGCTACCCGTGAGGGTGGCTACCTGCGCATCCTCAAGTGCGGTTTCCGCGCTGGCGACAACGCGCCTATGGCGTACGTCGAGTTGGTTGATCGTGCTACCAGCGGTGAAGCTGTATCCGCTGAGTAAGTCGGCAACATACAAAAAACCGGGCCTTGTGCCCGGTTTTTTGTGCCTGATAGAAAAGCAGACAAACCGTTTCGCCCGGCTTGGCTATCGCAAGTCTTCAACGTTAGATAATGACTATCGATGTCCATGATTTAATGAATTTGGATACTGTCATTAATATGATCAATACTCCTTTCCAGCCGATTAGCCGGCAGTTCGAAGACCGACCTAGGAAGATTGAGCATGAGCCAGACCAAAACGCTTACGACCGCCAGCGGCGCTCCTGTCGCCGATAACCAGAACTCTCGTTCCGCCGGCCCGCGCGGCCCGCTGCTGCTCGACGATTTCCACCTGATCGAGAAGCTTGCTCACTTCAATCGCGAGAACATTCCTGAGCGCCGTGTGCACGCCAAAGGCTCGGGCGCCTACGGTACATTTACCGTCACCCAGGACATTACCCCGTACACCAGCGCCAAGTTGTTCGAGTCGGTCGGCAAGCAGACGCCCACCTTCCTGCGGTTCTCCACCGTGGGTGGCGAGCGTGGTTCGGCTGACACTGAACGCGACCCGCGCGGTTTCGCCCTGAAGTTCTACACCGAGGAAGGTAACTGGGACATCGTAGGCAACAACACGCCGGTATTCTTCATTCGTGATCCGTTGAAGTTTCCAGACTTCATCCACACCCAGAAACGTCTGCCGCAAAGCAACCTGAAAAGCGCCCAGGCGATGTGGGATTTCTGGTCGCATTCGCCTGAGGCGTTGCACCAGGTCACCATTCTGTTCTCTGATCGCGGCATTCCGGATGGCTACCGCCACATGCACGGCTTCGGTAGTCATACCTACAGCCTGATCAACGCGCAGGGTGAGCGCCACTGGGTGAAGTGGCACTACAAGACCCAGCAAGGGATCAAGAACCTCGCGCCGGCAGAGGCAACACGCCTGGCGGGTACCGACCCGGATTACGCCCAGCGTGACTTGTTCAACGCCATCGAGCGCGGTGACTTCCCGAAATGGAGCGTCTGCATCCAGGTCATGAGCGAGGCCCAGGCCGCAGCGCATTACGAGAATCCCTTCGATGTCACCAAGACCTGGTCGCAGAAGGAGTTTCCGCTGATCGAAGTCGGTGTGCTCGAGCTCAACCGTAACCCACTGAACTACTTTGCTGAAGTCGAGCAAGCGGCGTTCGGCCCGAGCAACATGGTGCCAGGTGTTGGGCTCTCGCCGGACCGCATGCTGCAGGGCCGTGTCTTCGCCTACGCTGATGCGCACCGCTATCGTGTGGGCACCAATCACCAGCAATTGCCGGTGAATGCGCCGCGCAGTCCGGTCAATACCTACCAGCGCGACGGTGCCATGGCGTTTGGCAGCAATGGCGGGGCGGCACCGAACTACGAGCCTAACAGCTACGTGGAGGCGCCAAAGCAGGCCCCGCGTTATGCAGAACCAGCACTGGCCCTCAGTGGTGCGGCGGACCGTTACGATCATCGCGAAGACACCGACTACTACAGCCACGCCGGTGCGCTGTTCCGCTTGATGAGCGATGAGCAGAAGGCGCTGTTGATCAGCAACATCGCCGGTGCAATGGGAGGCGTGTCGGCAGATGTGGTTGACCGTCAGTTGCAGCATTTCTTCAAGGCCGATGTTGCCTATGGAGAGGGCATCGCAAAAGCCTTGGGTGTAGCGCTTAACTAAGTCTAAACGAGAAGCAGAACCGCCCTCATTAGGGCGGTTTTTGCGTTATTTAACCTGGTTTTCTCGGATTTTCTTCGCTTTTGTTGCGTTGAGGCAGTGACCTTGCGGTCAGCTTGGTTCAAACTACAACCTTTAAAAGCTTGTGGAGATGTAGGGCGATGCAAGGTCACCCAGACGTAATCGATTACCTCAACACGTTGCTGACAGGCGAACTGGCAGCCCGTGATCAATATTTCATCCATTCGCGGATGTACGAGGATTGGGGTTTTACCGAGCTCTACGAACGTATCAACCACGAGATGGAAGAAGAGACCCAACACGCCGATGCACTGATGCGCCGGATCCTGATGCTCGAAGGCACGCCACGCATGCGCGCCGATGATCTCGACGTCGGTACCACAGTGCCCGACATGCTCGCTGCCGACCTGCGCCTGGAATACAAAGTCCGCGCTGCGCTGTGCAAAGGCATCGAGCTCTGCGAGCAGCACAACGACTATGTGACCCGCGAGATCTTGCGGATCCAGCTCAACGACACCGAAGAAGACCATACCTACTGGCTGGAGAAGCAGTTGGGTCTGATCAAGCTGATCGGGTTGGAAAACTACCTGCAATCACAGTTCTGATGTATTTATTGTGGGAGCAAGCTCGCTCCCACAGGAAAACAAAAAGCCCCTGCCATCGATGAGATGACAGGGGCTTTTTCGTGCTCGGTTGAAATCAGTCCCGATCACGTTCCAGCAGCGGCTTGAGGTAGTAGCCGGTGTAGGACTGCTTCATCTCGGCCACTTGTTCCGGCGTACCCACGGCGATGATCTGGCCGCCTTTGGAGCCGCCTTCCGGCCCCAGATCCACCAGCCAGTCAGCGGTCTTGATCACGTCCAGGTTGTGTTCGATCACCACTACGGTGTTGCCGTGGTCGCGAAGGCGGTGCAGCACGTCGAGCAATTGCTGGATATCGGCGAAGTGCAGGCCTGTGGTCGGCTCGTCGAGGATATACAGGGTCTTGCCGGTGTCGCGCTTGGACAGTTCGCGGGACAACTTGACCCGCTGGGCTTCACCGCCAGATAGCGTGGTTGCCGACTGCCCCAGCTTGATATACGACAGGCCGACATCCATCAGCGTCTGGAGCTTGCGCGCCAGGGCCGGCACCGCGTCGAAGAACACCCGGGCCTCCTCGATGGTCATCTCGAGGGTTTCGTGGATGTTCTTGCCCTTGTACTTGATCTCCAGGGTTTCGCGGTTGTAGCGCTTGCTCTTGCACACATCGCACGGCACGTAGATGTCTGGCAGGAAGTGCATTTCCACCTTGATCAAGCCATCGCCCTGGCAGGCCTCGCAGCGCCCACCCTTGACGTTGAACGAGAAACGCCCCGGGCCGTAGCCCCGTGAACGGGACTCCGGCACGCCGGCGAACAGTTCGCGGATCGGCGTAAACAGCCCGGTATAGGTCGCCGGGTTGGAGCGCGGGGTACGGCCGATGGGGCTTTGGTCGATGTCGACGACTTTATCCAGGTGCTCCAGGCCCTTGATGCTGTCGTGGGCGGCCGCTTCCAGGGTGGTGGCGCCGTTCAGGGCCGTGGCGCTGAGGGGGAACAGGGTGTTGTTGATCAGCGTCGATTTGCCGGAGCCGGACACGCCGGTAACGCAGGTCAGCAGGCCGATCGGGATTTCCAGGTCGACGTTGCGCAAGTTGTTGCCGCGAGCACCCTTGAGGGTCAGCGACAACTTCTTGTTGCGCGGCGTACGTTTGGCTGGGACCTTGATCTTGACCCGGCCCGACAGGTATTTGCCCGTCAACGAGTCAGGGTGCGCCATGACTTCGGCGGCGGTGCCCTGGGCGACGATGTGCCCGCCATGCACGCCCGCGCCCGGGCCGATGTCGACGACGTAGTCGGCCAGGCGGATGGCATCCTCGTCGTGCTCGACCACGATCACCGTGTTGCCGATGTCCCGCAGGTGCTTCAGGGTCCCGAGCAAGCGGTCGTTATCCCGTTGATGCAGGCCGATGGACGGCTCGTCGAGGATGTACATCACCCCCACCAGGCCGGCGCCGATCTGGCTGGCGAGGCGGATACGCTGGGCTTCGCCGCCGGACAGGGTGTCGGCGCTGCGATCGAGGGTCAGGTAATCCAGGCCGACGTTTACCAGGAACTGCAGGCGCTCGCGAATTTCCTTGAGGATCTTGTCGGCGATTTCGCCACGACGACCGGTGAGCTTCAAGCCGCCGAAATACTCGGTGGCGTCACCAATCGGCAGGTTGGTCACCGCCGGTAGCGTCTTCTCGCCGACCCACACATGCCGCGCTTCGCGACGCAGGCGGGTGCCACGGCAATCGGGGCAGGGCTGGGTGCTGAGGAACTTGGCCAGTTCTTCGCGCACGCTGGCCGACTCTGTCTCGCGGTAGCGTCGCTCCAGGTTCGGCACGATGCCTTCGAACGGGTGGGAGCGCTTGACGATATCGCCGCGGTCGTTGAGGTACTTGAAGTCGACATTCTGCGAGCCACTGCCCTGCAGGATGAACTTCTGCTGGTCAGCGGGTAACTCGTTGAACGGCATGTCCAGACTGAACTTGTAATGGGCTGCCAGCGAACCGAGCATCTGGAAGTAATAGACATTGCGCCTGTCCCAGCCGCGAATCGCGCCTTCGGCCAGGGTCAGCTCGCCATTGACCAGCCGCTTGGTGTCGAAGAACTGCTTGACCCCCAGGCCGTCGCAGGTCGGGCAGGCGCCAGCCGGGTTGTTGAAGGAGAACAGCTTGGGTTCCAGCTCGCTGATGGCGTGGCCGCAGATCGGGCAGGCGAAGCGCGCGGAGAAAATGATCTCTTCGCCGGGCTCGTCGTCCATCGGCGCGACCAGGGCGATGCCGTCGGCCAGCTTCAGCGCCGTCTCGAAAGACTCGGCCAGCCGCTGTTGCAAGTCGGCCCGGACCTTGAAGCGGTCGACCACCACATCGATCGAATGCTTCTTCTGTTTATCCAGCTTCGGCAATTCGTCCAGTTCGCACAGCTTGCCGTTGACCCGGGCCCGCACGAAGCCCTGGGCGCGCAGTTCTTCGAAAACCATCAGGTGTTCGCCCTTGCGCTCGCGAATCACTGGCGCCAGCAGCATCAGCTTGCTGCCTTCCGGCTGGGCCAGCACCAGGTCGACCATCTGGCTGACGGTCTGGGCTTCCAGGGGAATGTCGTGATCGGGGCAACGGGGAATACCGACCCGCGCATACAGCAAGCGCAGGTAGTCGTAGATCTCGGTGATGGTGCCGACCGTCGACCGGGGGTTATGGGAGGTCGACTTCTGTTCGATGGAAATCGCCGGCGACAGGCCTTCGATGGTGTCGACGTCGGGTTTTTCCATCATCGACAGGAACTGCCGGGCGTAGGCCGACAGCGATTCGACATAGCGTCGCTGGCCTTCGGCGTACAACGTGTCGAAGGCCAGGGATGATTTGCCGGATCCGGACAGGCCGGTGATGACGATCAGCTTGTCCCGTGGCAGGGTCAGGTCGATGTTCTTCAGGTTGTGGGTACGGGCCCCACGAATCAGGATCTTGTCCAAAGTGGCCTCGCTCGGCGGGCGTCGAAAACGTAGGAGTATACGGGCAAATACTGGATGGATGCACACTATTGAAGGTGCGGTTGCAGCCATACATGAAGACTGCGCGGCAAACGGTCGCCATATACCCTCTCAATCGATGGGACTGGTAGAATCGCCGCCGGTTCACATGAGGTTTTTACATGCAAGATCCCCACAGCGAACGCATGAGTAGTGGCGAGACACGCGCAGCAAGCGGTCTGGCCCTGGTGTTCGCCTTCCGTATGCTGGGCATGTTCATGGTGTTGCCGGTGCTGGCGACCTATGGCATGGACCTGGCGGGCGCGACCCCGGCCCTCATCGGGTTGGCGATTGGCGCTTATGGCCTGACCCAGGCGATCTTCCAGATCCCGTTCGGGGTCATTTCCGACCGCATCGGCCGGCGCCCCGTCATCTACCTGGGATTGATCGTCTTCGCCCTCGGCAGCGTGCTGGCGGCCAATGCCGACTCGATCTGGGGCGTGATCGCCGGACGCATCCTACAAGGCGCCGGGGCTATTTCCGCGGCGGTCATGGCGCTGCTGTCAGACTTGACCCGCGAACAGCATCGGACCAAAGCCATGGCCATGATCGGCATGACCATCGGTCTGTCATTCGCAGTCGCCATGGTGGTAGGCCCCTTGCTGACCCGTGCCTTTGGCTTGTCGGGCCTGTTCCTGGCGACCGGCGCCATGGCGTTGGTGGGGATCCTGATCGTGGCGTTCATGGTGCCGCGCGCCACCGGGCCGCTGCAGCACCGGGAATCCGGGGTGGCGCGCCAGGCACTGATCCCGACGCTCAAGCACCCGGACCTGTTGCGCCTGGACCTGGGCATTTTCGTGCTCCACGCCATGCTGATGTCCAGCTTCGTGGCCCTGCCGCTGGCGCTGGTTCAGAAGGCTGGCCTGCCCAAGGAACAGCACTGGTGGGTTTACCTTACCGCGTTGCTGATTTCGTTCTTCGCCATGATCCCATTCATTATCTATGGCGAAAAACGACGCAAAATGAAACGAGTTTTGCTCGGCGCCGTCGTGACGCTAATGCTCACTGAGCTATTCTTCTGGCAGTTCGGCGATAGCTTGCGAGCCCTGGTGATCGGCACGGTGGTGTTCTTCACCGCGTTCAATCTGCTGGAAGCATCGCTGCCATCGCTGATCAGCAAGGTTTCACCGGCGGGCGGCAAGGGCACGGCGATGGGGGTCTACTCCACCAGCCAGTTCCTGGGCTCGGCGTTGGGTGGGATCCTCGGCGGCTGGCTGTTCCAGCACGGCGGTTTGTCGGTTGTGTTCCTGGGATGTGCCGCGCTGGCTGCACTTTGGTTAGCCTTTGCTGTTACCATGCGCGAACCTCCCTATGTGACGAGCCTGCGCTTGCCCTTATCGCCCGAGGCGATTCGTGAGGCTGGCCTGACCGAGCGTCTGAAGGCCGTCGTTGGAGTAACCGATGCAGTGGTGGTCGCCGACGAAGCGGCCGTTTACATCAAACTGGACACCGAATTATTGGATCGTGCGACGCTCGAGCGCCTGGTGAACAACCCGGCCCCGACTACGTGCGAAGCCTAGGAGAACGTTATGGCCCGTGGGGTTAACAAAGTCATATTGGTCGGTACTTGCGGCCAGGATCCCGAAGTTCGCTACTTGCCGAACGGCAACGCCGTGACCAACCTGAGTCTGGCGACCAGCGAACAGTGGACCGACAAGCAGACCGGCCAGAAGGTCGAGAAGACCGAATGGCACCGCGTGTCGATGTTCGGCAAGGTGGCTGAGATCGCCGGCGAATACCTGCGCAAGGGTTCGCAGGTGTACATCGAGGGCAAGCTGCAGACTCGCGAGTGGGAAAAGGACGGTATCAAGCGTTACACCACCGAAATCGTGGTCGACATGCAAGGCACCATGCAATTGCTGGGTGGCCGTCCACAAGGCGACCAGCAGCAAGGTGGCAACAACTACCAGCAGTCGGCTCCGGCCCCGCGTCAGCAGGCGCCTCGTCCGCAGTCCGCTCCACAGCCACAACGCGAACGCCCGGCCCCACAACAGGCCGCGCCGCAACCGGCTCCGGATTTCGACAGCTTTGATGACGATATTCCGTTCTGATCCTGCCTGAACTCATAACGCAGGTAGTTCCTGAAAAGCCCCAAGTGCTCTGCTCTTGGGGCTTTTTGTTGGGCGCTGGGTACACCGGGCAATCGCGGTCATGTTCACCTGCCGTGCCGTCACTTTCACGGTCGGTAATTTGCCGGTAACTCATGCCGTGTCGGCGTCTTCTCTTCGTGATAGTGCGGTTTACCCTGGGGGGAGTTCATCAAGGTCGAATTGGCCAGGATCGTCTCCGTCAGCAAACAGTCCTCGCCTTCCCCGAACCAGCAGGCCAGCGCCGAGTTTCGGTTGCCGTGCATGTCCACGACGGCCGGCCAGTTTTCGATGCCGTGGGCGTCACTTGGGGCAATGTCGGGGTAATGCTTGGGCGGCAGGACCAGTGCATCACCGGGCCGCAGCCACAGGTCAGCCAGATGGATTTCCCTGGCCGCAGGACGCCAGCGGGCGACGCTGATCACCAGCGGCAAGCGTCCGTAGCGGGAAAAGAACGCGTGGGGGAAGTTGTGGTATTCGAGGTCGGTCGGGTTGTAGGTCAGCAGCTCGCGCTGGCGCGCCGGGCCCAGGTAGGGCGATTGGTGGCCGGCCCATTTACCGTAGGTGTATTGGCCCAGGATCAGTTGGTCGTACTCGAAACGCAGGCATTCGCCGTTGCCGAGCAGGGTCATGCCGAAGGCTTGCGCCGTTTCCCTGGTTGCCCAGATGGGGGCGTAGTGCACTTCGCTGGCGTGGAAGTCGAACGTCTTGATCCAGTAGGAGCCGGTGTTCGTTGGAACCTCACGGTCCCTCCAACTGATGCCGGAGTAGCGAGTGCCCAAGGACAGGGATGGATTCTCGGGGCTGAGCGGGATCAGGTTGCCGCGCACCTGGACACTCGGCTGCGCCAACCCATGGTCGTTGAACAGATAGGGAAAGCGGCGGGGATCGAGGGCTGTTTCCACGCCGTCGCCGATAAAGGGAACACTGTTGAAGACTTGCATCGTATGGGGACCACGCACGCAAGAGGGCTAGAGGGAATGGCAGTCAATCAAGCCACAAAACCTGTGGGAGCGAGCTTGCTCGCGATAGCGGTGGGTCAGCTTGCATCAATGTTGAATGTGCCGCCGCCATCGCGAGCAAGCTCGCTCCCACAGGGGTAATTATCGGGTATCAACTATACGGACGATGCTGCTCGCGCAACCAATCCATGCCGTGAGGTTGGCGCCAAGCCCGGACGGCGGCGCGCTTTTCAACCTGGGTCAGGCACAAGGCGTCCATCCAGTAGTAGACCATCAACAGGTGAAACACCTCATCGCCGCGCCGGTCCCAAATGACGTCGTCCTGCTGGCGACCCGGTTCGATGGGCTTGAGCCGGCAGTCGCCCTGGTCATGCATGCCCTGCAGGCAGGTTCCGGTCTCGTAGTTGATCAGCAGTACCGGGTGGTTGATTTCCGGGTAGGGTTTTTCCAGCTCGGGCATGTACCAGAATTGTCCAGGGTTGTGCCGGTCCGGCGTCTGCATGGCGATACGGGTCCGGTTTTGCGGATCGACCGCCAGGGCCGGTTTGGCGTCGGTATTGTTGCGCACGATGTACAGCGCGGTGCGAGGGTCTTCTTCGGTCGTTGCGGTTTTTACCAACTTGACCTTGCCGAACGAGTCGTGGGAAAGCCGAGCCTTGACCTTCACCGTTGGGTTGAGGTCCTTGCCTGCCTGGCCAAAACCGGCAATGAGGCCATCGACACCGGGCACCTCGAAGTCATTTCCCGCCAGCACATAGGTCAGGCCGGACAACGGGTTGGGTTGCATGTGCTTGGTCAGCGTTTCCCAGCGTTTGAGCGACACTTCGCTGGCGCCGTTGGCCAGCAGGGCCTCGCGCATGGCGTACCCCGGGTAGTAGCGTGAGTCGCGCGGCCAGCGTTCAGTGGCCATCAGCAGTTTCTGCCCGCTTTTCTGTCTCAGCAGCAGGGCCAGCCCATCCCAGAACTGTTCAAATTCCGTGGTCGATGCATTCGCGGCGGGGGGGTAGTGGAAGCTCTCGCTGGTTTCCTTGCTTTTGTTGTCGACGAACACCATTCGCAAGGCCGGGCCGGTTGCCGCGGTCTTGGGTGTGGTTTGCCGCCCGGAGCGACCGAGGACCACCACCGACTCCTGCCAATTGGCTTCGATTTCCGCCTTGTAGCTGGTGTACCACTGGTAGGCCTGCTCCAGTGCCGTACGGGTCTCGCCTTCCTTGACGAAACGATAGACCGGCGAGATTTTCAACTCCACGACCGTAGGGTCGTCCGACAGCGATTCACGCCATTTGCCGAACTCCGCGTTGCAGTTGCTGGGGTCCACTGCATTGAACGCGATAGCGTGCGTACCGCCCTGGGTGGTCAGGTTGGCGTTGCGGTGGGCGATGTTTTTCTTGACCGTTTCCGAGATCGAGGTGGTCGCGCTACCGCTGACAAAGGCGCCGTATTCGGCCTTGACCATCGCATCGAGGGTGTTGGTCTGGCTGAGGAAGCTCTTGAGCGCGGTCATCGCATAATTCAGCGAGCCGCCGACGGTCACTTCGCTGACGATATCGGCGCCAAAATCGACGAGAAAGTTGAAAAACGCCGTCGGATTGCCCGGATCGAACGCCTTGGGCAGGTCATCGACACGCTTCTTGAACGCTTCAGTCGCATTGGCGGGATTGACTTCGAAGGTCAGTTTCCATAACCGCACCGTGTGACTGTAGAGCGCGGCTTCGCGTTCTTCGAGCGTCTTGATGTCACTGCCAAAGGTGACTTTGAAACCGGCGGAAAAGGCGCCGTATTTACCGGAGGCTTCGACACTCGTCTGGGTATGTCTTTCGAACTCGTCGCGGGAGGAAAACGTTTCGGTTGAGAAATTTTCGGTGGCCACGACGGTGGACATGGTGACGTTTTTTCCTACGTTGTAGGCTGTTTTCCGGTACGGCACGGCACGTTTGCCCGACTCGGTATCACCGACCTTCTGACACTCCTTGCTGTCGCCGGCCCAATCGAGCCGGTTCAGTCCACGCCCCAGCAGTTGCGAACCACCGATATCGCGCAAGTCGTCGCCTGCGGTGCCCTTCAGTCCATCGTTCATCGCCTTTCTCCCATCGCTCAGGTTGTATCAACTGGGTGCCAATTGATGGGAGTGAGTATCGAGAGGGCCGTGATAACCGGACAGTCCAGAGCAGTGTCAGTCCGGTATCAGTTTGGTATCAGGCCAAATGCCATCTTTTCATTAACCCGGAGAGAGGCGCTGGAGTACACTCGATCGGCTGCCGTTGTCCCAGGGTAGAAGGGTTATCGACATGGACTCCCGACACAATACCTTTGCTGCCCTGCCCAAGCGTGATACCTCGATATCCGACGGTCGTGTCCTGCTGGACGCGGTGTCGTTGAAAGGGCTGCGCAAACAGCATGGCCTGAGTCAGGAAACCCTGGCCGAAGCCTGCCTGAACCGGCATTTGTGCGTCTCGATCGCCTCCATCAAGCGCGCCGAAACCGGCAAGCCGGTGCTTTATCGCACCGCTCGGCACCTGGCGACGGCCTTCGGGGTCGATGTGAGTGCGCTGCTGGGCGATCCCGCCTCGGCGGCTTTGGTGCACATCCAACAGACGCTGACCGAACTGCACCAGGTGGCCTTTGCGCAACAGGCGCAGAAACAGGTCGATGACAGCGTCATTCGCTACGTACTTGAACTGTCCTTTCGGATCGATGGGTCGCCAGGGGCGACGTTCATGGATGAAGTCGAGCGCCTGGTGCGTCAGTTCGGTGGCGTTCCACTGGGGATGACGCAGGATGTGGTGATCACCCAATTCGGCTCTCCGCAGGCGTATCGCAGCGATAGCGAACGGGGCCTGCTTTGCGCGTTGGCGCTGAGCCGCGAGCAATTCGTCACGCCAGGGCATGCCTTGGTGCTGCGGCTTGTGCGCCTGAGTGCCGAAGCGGTAGATCCCCATGCTGAGCCTGCTTTGCTCGCGCAAAAGCCGTTGCTGGATCGTCATGGGAATGCGCCGGTGTATGTTGCGCAGAACCTGCTGGAACAACTCGCTGCCCGGTTTGAGTTTTCCGCCTCCGACGATGAGTTCCAGGCCTATCGCAAATGCCTGCGCCCGCGCAGCCTCGACGAAAACGCACCGCGTCCATTGGTGGGGCGAGCCATCGAGCTATTGCAGTTCAAGGCAGTGATCGAGGCCACCCAGGAATGCCAGGACGGGCACATCGTCTATGTGCGCGGTATGGCGGGCATTGGCAAGACCCGATTAGTCAGCGAATTTTTCGAAATGGCTCGGCAGCGAGGCTTCGCCTGCCATCGCGGCGATGTGCTGGATTTCGGCATGGGCAACAGTCTGTGGCCCCTGGGGCAATTGGTGGCCAGCCTGCTCAACCTCGGTGGGGCGTCGCCCATCAGCGCGTCGTTGTTGGACGCGGCCTTGTCCCGCCTGAAAGTGGCCGCCGAACATCGCATGTTCCTGCAAGTGCTGACCGGCGTGTCGTCTGCCGAGCCGCCCCTCCTGTATGGCGCGATGGGCAACCAGGCCCGTACCCAGGGGCTGTTCCAGGCTTTGCTCGATGTGTTGCTGCGCGTTGCGGTGCAACAGCCTTTGTTGATCTGCCTCGAAGACCTGCACTGGGGCGACACCACGCTGTTTACGCTGTTGGGCAAGCTGCTCGATGCCACTGACGAAGCGCCGGTGGTCTGGCTGCTGACGTCCCGTCCCGAAGATGACCCGCTGGGCGGCGAAATCCGTTCGTATTCCTCCAGCCCCATGAGCCTGCTCGACATCGCGCCGATCCGGGCGCGGGAGGCCACGGTCCTGGCGGAGCAATTCATCGATGTTGATCCGCGCTACCGGGCTGAATGTGTTGCCCGCGCCCAGGGCAATCCGCTGTACCTGACGCAACTGCTGTCGAGCCAGCAAGGTGTTTTCCCCGACAGTCTGCGGCATCTGGTCCAGACCCGCTTTGACAAGCTGGCCCCCGAGCAACGTCGAGCCCTGCATTACGCCGCGGTGCTGGGTAATCGTTTCGAGCTGACGCTGTGGCGCCAAGCGCTGGGGCTGCCCGGTTATCTGCCGACGGCGGACATGCGCCAGGGGCTGCTGCGGGAAGTCGAGCCTGGCAGCTATCTGTTTGTCCATGACTTGGTCATGCATTGTCTCTACGACGCGATACCTACGTTGCTTCGCGAGCAGTTGCACGGTGAGGTGGCGAGTCTCTACCGCGACCGCGACCGGGTGGTCTATGCCCAGCATTTGCTGCGGGCCAACGATCCGGCGGCGTTCGACGCGTTGTTGGTCGCCATGGCCGAAAAACGCCTGGCCTGCCAGTACGACAGTATCCTTGCGCTGGCGCGGCAGTGCGCGGTGTTTGCCGAGCGTACGCAGGGCAGTTTTCCTTTCGCATTGTTGTGTGGTCAGGCGTGCTCGGGCCTGGGCCAGACCGTGGAGGCTCGGGCGCATTTGCAGCGGGCCTTGGCTTTGGCCGAGCAGCCACAGGATCAGATCGAGGCCGCGCTGGGGCTGGCAGCAGTCCTCAATACCCTCGATTGCCTGGACGAGGAGGAGCGCCTGATCGAGGGCGTGCTGCCCATCGCCCGGGCCATGCAGGCCCATACGGCGCTGGCCCGGTTGAATCACTTGCACGGGAACATCTATTTTCCACGGGGCGATTACGCCGAGTGTCGCCGGCTCCATGAAGAGGCCTTGTCCTTTGCCCGCATCGGTCGGGATCTGGAAACCGAGGCCAAGGCCCTGAGTGGCATTGGCGACTCTTATTACGCACAAGGGCGCATGCAGACCGCCTACGAGGTGTTCGATCAATGCGTACGCCTGTGCGAGCGCAATGGGCTGGCGCACGTGGAGGCGGGCAATCGCAGCGCCCGAGGGTCGGCGCAACTGTACCTGGGCCAGCCGGAGCAAGCCTTGCGTGACGCCATGGAAGCCATCGAATGCAGCGCCCGGCTGGGCAATCATCGAGCACAGGTTTTCTCGCGGCTCACGGCGGCCTGGGTGTTGGTGGCGGGTGGCCAGGATGCCTTGGCGGAGCAAGAACTGACCTGTGCCCTGGCCTTGGCGCGCAATCTCGGCGCCAGCCGTTTCGAAGCGATCCTGCTGGAAGGGTTGGCGCGGGTGGCGTTGCGCCAGGGCGAGCGCGGGCTGGCGCAGAGCTTGATCATGGAGGCGGCGAGCCTGGTGGAGCGCTTCGAGCTGCAGCGCTACATCGGGCCGTGGGTCTACGGCAGCCTGGCGATGATCAGCGACGATGGGCCGCTCAGCCAGCAGGCCTTGGCGAAGGGCGAAGCCCAGCTCACCCTGGCCTGCCTGGCCCACAACGCTTTGCGCTTTCGCGTGGCCGCCGCTGAAACCTGCCTGTTGGCGGGCAATACCGAACAGGCGATCTGGCATGGACAACAGATGGCAGCATTGCCCGAGTCGGCGTCGTGCGCCTGGATCACCCATCATGTGCGGTTGATCGACGTGGCGGGGCAGTGGCTGCGCAGCGCCGACCAAGCCAGCGGCGAGAAGCTCAAAGGGATGGTGCGCGAAGCACCGCAGATGGGATTCGTGGCGACGATGCCGAGGTTGCTGCAAGTACTGGATGCGTGATCGCTTCCGGCACACCTTTGCGGCTTGAGATAAAACCGCACTTCGCCGACGAAGCGCGGTTTTTTTAGAGGTGTCGTGTAGTTAGCGATTGGCCGCCAGAAATTGCTCGGTACTCACCACACTCGCGTAGGCAAACCCCAGCGCGGCCATGAACGCCGCATGCACCTGGGCAGCCGGGACGACGACGCCGTTGAATTCCAGGTCGAGGGTGGCGCAGGCATCATGGATCACCGTGACGCCGTAGCCCAGGTCCGCCGCCGCCCGCACCACACCGTCGACGCACATGTGGCTCATGCTGCCGACCACCACCAGTTGTTCGATGCCGTGCTGGTCGAGAATGGCTTGCAGTTCGGTTTCGCGAAACGAATTGACGAAGTGCTTGAGCACTACCGGTTCATCGGCGCGGTTGAGCACCTTGGGGTGCAATTGGGCGCCTTCGGAGCCTGGGGTGAAGAAGGGCGCGTCGTCGGAGGTGAATTCGTGGCGGATGTGCACCACGCTGTCGCCGGCCTGGCGAAAGGCTTCGATCAAGCGTGCGGCGTTATCGGCGGCGGCTTGGGCACCGACCAACGGCCATTTGCCCTGGGGGAAGTAGTCGTTCTGGATATCGACTACGATGAGCGCTTGCTTGGACATGGGGCTTCCTTGATCAGGTGGGGTAGGGCGCCAGTATTGGTGTTTACCGCCGGTTCGAGGATTGGCCGCAACGACAATAAGCGAGGGAAAACTGACAATGGCGCAGCAAAGGGCAGTCGCCGAGATTGGGGTGCTCATCTACCCCGGCGCGCAACTGGCGGCGGTGCATGGCTTGACCGATCTGTTCACCGTGGCCCAGCGGATCGCGGCCGAGCATGCCAGCGTGCAGTTGCCAACGCTGCGGGTGAGTCACTGGCGGGCGGAGGAGGGCGAGGCTCCGCTGCGGGTCTTCGACAGTGAAACCGGCCCGGCGGGCAAGCTGGTTGCGTTGTTGATTCCGCCGTCCCTTGCCGGTTTCAGTGACGGCTTGGTCTCTCAGCCGCTGATGGATTGGTTGCGGGCGCGACATGCCGACGGCACGGTGTTGGGGGGAGTTTGCGTGGGCTCGATCCTGCTGGCCGAAAGCGGCCTGCTCGATGGGCGCAGCGCCACCACCCATTGGACCTCGGCCAAGGATTTCGCCACCCGTTACCCGAAGATCAAGCTCAACGCCGACAAACCCATTGTCGACGACGGCGACCTGATCACCACCGCCGGGCTGATGGCCTGGTCGGAACTGGGGCTGCGCCTGGTGGACCGCCTGCTCGGGCCCAGCATCGCCACGCGCACCGCGCAATTTCTGGTGATCGAGCACAGCGACAGCGCGAGCCAGTGTGGCAGTAACTTCGCGCCCATCCTTGGCCATGGCGATGCAGCGATTCTCAAGGTCCAGCATTGGTTGCAAAGCAGCGGCGCGGTGGAGGTTTCCCTCGGTGCGATGGCCGAACGCGCCGGTCTGGAAGAACGTACTTTCCTGCGCAGGTTTCGCGCCGCCACCGGGCTCAAGCCCACCGAATACTGCCAGCACCTGCGCGTCGGCAAGGCCCGGGAAATGCTGGAATTCACCAATGGCACCATCGACCACATTGCCTGGACCGTCGGTTACCAGGACCCGAGCGCCTTTCGCACGACGTTCAAGAAAATCACCGGGTTGGCGCCGAGCGATTACCGGGCGCGGTTTGGAGTAAATCCGCCGGTTCCTTCAAAACAGCAGTGACTCCTTTGTGGCGAGGGGGCTGTGTCTGCTACTGGCCATCGTGCAATTTGCGGGATGCCTGCCATGGGTCGTGCAGAATGAAACAGGCCCGGTGCTATCAACTGCTCCCGATGCGCCCGCTTGGCTGACCATCATCGCCCATCACCTCGTTGGCCTGATCTCTGCACCTTCCCTTGTCTAAAGCCATCGAGCGCAGGAAAAAGGGCAAGGCATGACATCAGTCAATCGCAACAAGCGGGTAGTGGCCTATTCGGTCAATCCACAAGCACCGCGCCATGAAGTCGAGACCAATCGTGCGCTGGCCCAGTGGCTGGCACAGATCCTGGGATGGGAGTACGGCGACAGTCATGACCCCCAGGCCGGTCATGATCTTTATCTGTTGCCCACGCAAACCCTGATCGGCACCGAAACCTTGATGCGCCTGGGTGTCAAAGGGCCGGAGGACGTGTGGGGCGGGTATGTCGAGCACGATTTTATTTGCACCAAGGCGATTACCCACGGTCTGTTGAATAAGGACGCCGTGGCGCCCAAAGGTTGGTCGCCGCTGTTTGCCAAGCTCACGCGAGGCGCGGTACTCGATGGGGTGACGGTCTTTTCGCTCAAGGATGCGCGCCCGGCCGCCGAGCACTTGCTGTACACCGGCCCGATCCGCCTCAAGCCGATCCATGCCTGTGCCGGACGTGGCCAACGGCTGATCAAGAGCCTGGCGCAGTTCGATGAAATCGTCGCCGCGCCTGACGCCCAGGCGCTGTTTCGCGAAGGGGTAGTGCTGGAACAGCACCTCAACGAGGTCAAGACCCAGAGCGTCGGCCAGAGCTTCATCAACGGCAAGGTCCTGAGCTATTGCGGTGTGCAACACCTGACCCACGACAGCGAAGGGTTGGAGGTGTACGGCGGGTCGGACCTGTTGGTGGTGCAGGGCGGCTACATCGAGTTGCTCAGGCTCGAACTGCCCGATGATGTGCGCGAGGCGGTGCGCCTGGCGCAAGTGTTCGATGACGCCGCCAGCCAGGCCTACCCGAGCTTTTTTGCATCGCGGCGCAATTACGACATTGCCCAGGGCCTGGATACCGCCGGCCAGCCCCGTGGCGGCGTGTTGGAACAGTCGTGGCGCATGGGCGGCGCCAGCAGTGCCGAGCTGGCGGCGTTGCAGGTGTTCGTCGACGCGCCGCAAACCAGCGCGGTGCGGGTGTCCTCGGTGGAGACCTACGCCGAGCAATCGCTGCCGCCCGGCGCGAGGGAGGTCTATCGCGGCGCGGCGCACAACGGCGACTTCCTTCTCAAATACGTAACGGTTCAATCCTATGACGGCTAGAAGTGAAACCATTCAGATCGAGATTGACGATGAACGCATGAACGGGACGTTCCTGAGTCCCAAGTCGAAGGTCCCTGGCGTGCTGTTCGTGCACGGTTGGGGTGGCAGCCAGGAGCGGGACCTGGAACGGGCCAAAGGCATCGCCGGCCTGGGTTGCGTGTGTTTGACCTTCGACTTGCGTGGGCACACCGGTGGGGCGGGGATCCCCTTGGCGCGGGTCACCCGCGAGGACAACCTGCGCGACCTGTTGGCGGCATACGACCGACTGCTCGCGCACCCGGCCTTGGATACCTCGGCGATTGCCGTGGTGGGCACCAGTTATGGCGGCTACCTGGCTTCGATCCTTACTTCGCTGCGCCCGGTGCGCTGGCTGGCCCTGCGGGTGCCGGCGCTGTACCGCGACGAGCAATGGCACACGCCCAAGCGCGACCTGGACAAGACCGACCTGCTGGATTACCGCAGCACGCTGGTACACGCCGGAACCAATCGCGCCTTGCACGCATGCGCGCAGTTCACCGGCGATGTGTTGCTGGTGGAATCCGAGACCGATGCCTACGTGCCCCATGCCACCATCATGAGCTACCGGGCGGCGTGCCAGCAGACCCATTCGCTGACGCACCGGATCATCGACGGCGCCGACCATGCCCTGAGCGACCCCGTGTCACAGCAGGCCTACACCTCGATCCTGGTGGGCTGGATCACGGAAATGGTGGTGGGAGAGCGGTTGAGCATTATCCAGGAGCGGTAGATGTTTGGTGTTCAGGCGGGCCTCATCGCGAGCAAGCTCGCTCCCACAATGGACCTGTGTGAACCCAATCTTTCGAACGCTACAAATCCCCTGTGGGAGCGAGCTTGCTCGCGATGGGGCCAAACCAGGCAATCCATCACTTGGGCCCAGGCTTGACCCGCAACGCCTTGGCCTTCGCCTCGATCACCAGGTACATCACCACGGTAATCAGCAACGGCAGGATGAAGTAGATCGCCCGGTAGGCGATCAGTCCCGCCAACAGGCTGCCCCGCGACACTTCATGTTGCAGCAGCGCAACGAACACCGCCTCCAACACTCCGAGCCCCGCCGGAATGTGGGTAATGACCCCGGCGATGCTGCTGATCAGCAACACCCCGAGCACCACCGGATAATCCAGTTTGCCGGGCAGCAGCGTGAAGATCACCGCCGCCATCAACGACCAGTTCAGCGCGCCCAACGCCAGTTGCAGCACCGCCATGCGCAACGACGGCAGGTTGATTTCCATGCCGCGAATCGTCCACGCCCGACGCTTGGAAAATCGGCAGGCCACCAGGTAACCCGCGCTCACCAGCAGCAACAGCGCGCCGACGCCTTGCAGTGCATCGCTGCTGAGCTTCCAGCCCGGTGGCATGGTCACCAGGCCGCTGCTGAACACCACGCCGGCCAGGGTCATGTAGCCGAACCAGTTGGTGGCCAGGCTCAGGCCGAGGATCTTGGCAATGTTCCCGGTGCTGACCCCCAGTCGCGAATACAGCCGATAACGCATGGCGATGCCACCGACCCAGGCGCTGAGGTTGAGGTTGAACGCGTAACTGATCACCCCCACCGGCAAGATCTGCCGCCAACCCAGTTTCTGGCGGATGTAGGTGCGACCGATCAGATCGAAGCAGGCATAGGTAATGAAGCTGGTGACAGTCAGTGCGGCGGCAATGATCAAGGTGCGCACCTTGAAGTCGGCCAAGGTGGCTAACACCTCGGACCAATCGATACGCCGGGCCAGGGCGGTGAACAGCACGATCAGCAGCAGGAAGAACGCCAGGGTCAGCGGTCTTTTCCAGCGGCTCCAGCGGGATTTGGGCTTGGACTGTTCCGGCGCATGGGCATCTCTCGGCGCGGCATGCGCTTCAGAGTGGTTCATGGGGTTCGCTCCGGACCGCCGTCGGCGGCGAAAATGGTTTCAGACGCGGTTTATGGGCCGGCAGCCAGCCGGCCCAGGCCGGGAAATGGCGCAAACAGTGGAACACCATGAAACCGATGGTCATGCGCCACAACAGGCCCCGGGGGGCGTGGTCCTCGGGCATGGCGGTGCAATGGTTGCGGCTCAGAAAGTCGAGGCGCTCGAATAGCTCGCGGTTGAACGCCCGGTCGCGGATCAGCACATTGGCTTCCAGGTTCAGGGACAGGCTCAGCGGGTCGAGGTTGCTCGAACCCACCGTGCTCCAGTCCTCATCCACCAGGGCGACCTTGCCGTGCAGCGGTCGCTCGCAGTATTCGTAGATCACCACGCCGGCCTTGAGCAGGTAGCTGTAGAGCATGCGTGCGGCGAGCTTGGCGATCATCATGTCCGGCTGGCCCTGCAGGATCAGCCGCACCTCCACGCCGCGCCGTGCCGCGTTGCGGATCTCGCGCAGCAACCGGTAGCCAGGGAAGAAATAGGCATTGGCGATCACCACCCGCCGCTGGGCACTGCGCAGCACTTGCAGGTAGACCTCTTCGATGTCGGTCTGGTGTTCGTGATTATCCCGGTAGACCAGGCGCACCTGGCCGTCATGGTCGTTGAACGCCAGAGCGTTGCGGCGGCTGCGGCGGCGTTGCCACCAGTATTTGGCCCGGGCCGGCCGGCCACTCTGCAACAGCGCGAAGTGGTGGATATCCACCACCGCCGGGCCTTTGACCTCCACGGAATAGTCCTGCTTGGCCTCGGCGCCGAAATCACCCAGATGGTCGGCGGAAAAGTTGATCCCGCCGATAAACGCAATCACCCCGTCCACCACCACGATCTTGCGGTGCAGGCGGCGGAACCAGTTGGTGCGGATCCCCAGACGCCGGGGCGCGGGGTCGAACATCTGCAAGCGCACCCCGGCGTTGCTCAATGAGGCCAGGAAATCGGTGGTCAACTCACCGCAGCCGAAACCATCGAGGCTGACGGTGATGCGCACGCCACGCGCGGCGGCTTCGACCAACAGGTCCCGCAGTTCATAGCCGACCTTGTCCTCGAACAGGATGAAGGTCTCAATAAGGATTTCTGTCTCGGCCCGGCGAACGGCCTCGAAGACCCTGGGGAAAAACTCCTCGCCGTTCTCCAGCAGCTTGACGCGATTGTTGCCGTGCCAGCCGTATTCGATATCCGTCAGCGCCGGGTTGCGCTCGGTGGGTGGCGTCTCGACCTGCTCAACCGTCGCCTTGTTCATCGTCGCGCTCATAATTCGATCTCCACCGACAGCGGTGCGTGGTCGGAGAGGTGCGACCAGGGTCGTACGCTCAACACCTTGGGATGACGGGCCTTGAGGTTGCGCACATAGATGCGGTCCAGGCGCAGGATCGGCAGGCGTGCCGGAAAGCTGCGGGCCGGTTTGCCCCACTGTTCGGCGAACACTTCCCGCAGGCCGCAGGGTTCGAGCAGTTCACTGGCTTTGCCGCGCCAGTCGTTGAAGTCGCCTGCGACGATCACGGGCGCGTCGGGCGGCAGTTCGCTCAAGCGCTGGCAAAGCAGCTTGAGTTGCTCGACACGATGACCTTCGCGCAGCCCCAAATGCACGCAAATGGCATGCACTTGCGGTCCATCGCCCGGCAGGCGCAGCACGCTGTGGAGCATGCCGCGGTTCTCATGGCCGCTGATGGACACGTCCAGATTGTCGTGGCGGATTATCTGGAATTTCGACAACAGCGCGTTGCCGTGGTCGCCCGCCGGGTACACCGCGTTGCGCCCGTAGGCGAACTGTGGCCAGAGGCTGTCGGCCAGGAACTCGTATTGCGGCATGCTCGGCCAGTTGCTGTAGCGCTGGGGGTGGTGTTCGTGGGTGCCGTGGACTTCCTGCAAGAACACCACGTCGGCGGACACGCTGCGCACCGCTTCGCGCAATTCCGGCAGGATGAAGCGCCGGTTCAAGGCGGTGAAGCCCTTATGGGTGTTGACCGTCAGCACGGTGAAGTGGCTGACCCGATCGAGATCCTGGGCCTGTTGCTGGGTCGGCTCGTGGGTCGCTTCGCTGGTTTCCGGGCGGTTCATGGCAACACCCCTTCGGCCGGGCGTTCGCCGGGTGCGGTGGCGAGGTCCTTGTCCAGATGGAAGTGTTCCAGCAAGTGGCGTGCGTCATAGGGCGCGCGGACTTTGATGTCGTTATCGAAATAGCAGAACACTTCCCGGCTTTTGCGGGCCCGGGGTTTCTTGTCGGGGTCGATCAGGTGGGCGTCGGCGGGTTGCTTGCCGTGGCGCCAGGCCTCGATCCGCTCGCCCCAGCGCTTCAACGCCTCGTCGGTATAGCCGCTGGCGTACAGCTGCTCGGCACCGTGCAGGCGCAGGTAGACGAAATCGCTGGTGACGTCTTCGCGATAGGGCCATTTACCGGCGGTATCGGCGATCACCAGGGCCACGTCGTAGCGCTTGAGCAGCGTGACGAAGTGCGGGTCTAAAAAACTGTCATGGCGGATTTCCACGGCGTGGCGCAAAGGGCGCTTTTTATCCGTGGTGGTGCTGGCGCGGCCGTCCAGGCGCGGCTCGTGCTCGCGGGCCAGGGCGGCGGCGTCTTCGGTGTCGTGGGGCAGTTGCTTGAGGAAGTCTTCGAACAGCTCAGGGTCGAATTTGAAACTGGGCGGAAACTGCCAGAGGATCGCGCCCAACTTCTCCTTGAGCTCCAGCACGCCGGAGGCGAAGAAATTCGCCAGGGGCTTGCGGATGTCCCGCAGGCGCTTGATGTGGGTGATGAAACGCGGCGCCTTGACGCTGAACACGAAGCCGGGCGGTGTCTCGGCATACCACTGGGCATACCGTTCGGGGCGTTGCAGGGCGTAGAACGATCCATTGATTTCGATGCTATTGACCGCTCGCGAGGCGAATTGCAATTCCCGTTTCTGGGTCAGGCCCTTGGGGTAGAAATCCCCCCGCCAAGGCGTGTAGCGCCAGCCGGAAATACCAATGTGGATCGCCGTCATGTATCCCTCCCGTGCCAATGACCTCGTACTGCCTGTGTCTTGTGATGACTGTTGCGCGGCCCGGAAAGTTTCGATGGGCTGCCCAGCGGTGGAGGGCGTGGCCCGCTGTGTGGGAGCAAGGCTTGCCCGCGAAAGGAGGCGCCTCGATTTCTGAAAGACCGCAGTGCCTCCATCGCGGGCAAGCCTTGCTCCCACATAATCCTCTTGCCACAGGGGATGTATTGATCTTCCGAGCGAACTTGCTCGCCCGTTATTGATCAGTTCCTTACCGATCCCGTGTGAAGGAGCCTCGCGTTTTGTCTCGATTGAGCACTGTATTGCTGCTGTTCTTGCTGGCAATGACCGGCACCAGCGCCTACGGGACCGCCACCGTCCCTGGCACCGCCAAGGCCGATGAACCGCCCGCGGAACCCGCGCCGCTGGTGCAGGGCGGTTTATTGGGGGCCATCAGTTCGAGCATCGACGACGTCCAGGACAAGCTCGACCTCAACCAGAGCCTGGTGGATGCCTGGCGCTTGCGGGCGGACCGGGCGGCGGATGAGGTGGACCGGCTGGTGGACCAGACGTCCCGTTCGTCCTGGCGCGTGGCGGGGGATTTCCTGTTGTTGTCGAGCGTCTGGATCGGCGCTTTCGCACTGATCTGGTCGGGTGCGCGGCTGCTGCTGCGCCATCTGGGCCGGCGCCGCTGGTTGCGCACCCGCCAGCGCCTGCGCGACCTGCTCGGTTATCTGCTGCCGTACACCGCTGCGGCGTTGATCTGCCTGCCGCTGACCCTGTACGTCAGCCACTTCCTGCAGGTCTCGGTCGGTCGCGCCCTGGCGCTGTGTTTCGCCTACGCCACCAGCAGTGGCATTTTCTCCACTTCGGTGTTGCTGTGCGTGATCGTGATGTTCAACGCTGGCCACAAACGCCGGGCGGTGGCGATGATCCGGCGCTTCAGCCCCCGGCCATTGTTCATGATCGGCTTTCTCGCCGCCCTCAGCGATGCCCTGACCAGCCCGCAGATCGCCCGGCAACTGGGTGGCAACATCACCAGCAGCATCGCGGTGTTCACCGGCCTGTTCGCCTCGGTGATCTTTGGCTGGCTGGTGATTCGCATGCGTCGGCCCGTGGCGCACCTGATCCGCAACCGCCCGCTGGCCCAGCGCTTGAAGCAACCGGCCTTGCAGGAGTCGCTGCGGATTTTCTCCGGGCTCTGGTATTGGCCGATCCTGTTGATGGTGCTGGTGTCGGCGGTGAGCCTGATCGGTGTCGGCGAGGACAACCAGAAAGCCCTGCGCTGTGCGTTGTTCACCACCATCCTGCTGATCGCCACGGTGTTCCTCAGCACCGTGTTCCAACACGTCTTCAAGTCGCCCAAGGCCGAGGCCATCCAGCGCAACAGCGCCTACAAGGGGCGCCTGTTGAGCCTGCTGCACGCGTTGCTGCGCATCGTCATGGCGGTGGTATTCATTGAGGCCCTCGGGCGGATCTGGGGGTTTTCCCTGTTCGAGTTCGCCTCGCGCAATGCCATAGGCCGGGCGATCAGTGATTCCTTGAGCCGCATCGGCCTGATCTTCCTGATGACCTGGCTCACATGGGTGGTGCTCGACACGGCGATCCAGGAAGCCCTGAAACCGCCGCTGAACAAGCGCGGGGCCCGCCAGCCCAGCACCCGGGTCAAGACCATCCTGCCGCTGTTGCGCAACGCGGCGAAAATCATCCTGGTGGTGATTTGCGCAATCACCACCATGGCCAACCTGGGCATCAACGTCGCGCCGTTGCTGGCCGGTGCCGGGGTGGTGGGGCTGGCGATCGGTTTCGGTTCGCAGCAACTGGTGCAGGACGTGATCACCGGGCTGTTCATTATCATCGAAGACACGCTGTCCATTGGCGACTGGGTGGTGCTCAGCTCCGGCCACGCCGGCACCGTCGAAGGCCTGACCATCCGCACCCTGCGCCTGCGTGACGGCAAGGGCTTCGTGCATTCGGTGCCGTTCGGCCAGATCAAGGCCGTGACCAACCAGTCCCGGCAATTTGCCTTTGCGTTCTTCTCTGTGCAGTTCACCTATGACACCGACGTGGACCAGGCCATCGAACTGATCCGCGAAGCCGGGCGGTCGATTGCCGAAGATCCGTTCCTGAAATTCAACCTGCAAGGGCCGCTGGATGTGTTTGGCGTGGACAAGATGGACCTCAACGGCGTGGTGCTCACGGCGCAGTTCCGCACCGTATCCGGCGGGCAGTATGCGGTGAGCCGGGCATTCAACCAGCAGTTGAAGAAGCTTGTGGATAACCACCCGGCGGTGCACTTCGCGCAGACTTATCCACAGCAGGTGGTGTTGCCCAAGCGGTTGGTCGAGGAGCAAAAAGCGGGGGATGAGCTGCCCGATCAAGCTCAATGATTGCCTGGGGCTGTGGTGGGGCCTATGGCCTCATCGCGAGCAAGCTCGCTCCCACAGTAGGTTTGTGGTGAATGAACAATCCCTGTGGGAGCGAGCTTGCTCGCGATAGGGCCGGCCCAGACGCCCTCAACCTTTCTGAATCAACTTGTTCCTGACCTCAGCCATCCCTTGAGCATCCAATTCCACCCAAAGATGCTGCTTGCCGGCAATCTGCGCCGCCACCGGCAACCCATCGCGATACACCAGCCGATTGCTCGCCAGTGCCGGCACTTTCGCCCCCGGCAGCAAGGTGCCTGCCAGGTTCAGCGGGTCGACGCCGCACACCGCCACCAGGCTGCCATCGGTGGGGCGGCGGCGGGTTTCGCGCAGCAGCGGGATGGCTTCGGGCAGGGCGAATTGTTCGCCCGCCAGCCCGCTGACAAAACGCCCGCCACGAATCTCGCCCCGCGCCTCCAAGCGATGAAAGGTGCGCAGCAGCTCGCGCCAACTCGGCAGCCAATCCGCCTCCCGCTCCAGCAAGCGCCAGAACACCACGCCGTAACGGCGCAGCAGGGTCATGGCGATGTGTTCCAGGGTGTCGGGCGGTGTGGGCGCGGGACGATGGCCTTCCGCAGGCGCGGGCTGGCTGCGGCGCAACAAGGCCCAGCGACCGGCGTCGTCCATGCCGCCGACAAACGCTCCGCGCCCGCGCCGGCTGCTGCGGGCCTGGCGTTTGCTGGCCGGGGTGATCAGCGCGCGCAGGCCGGCGAAGCTGTCGGCATTCACCAGCCCGGCGCCCACCAGTTCCTGCAAGGCGATTTCCAGTTCGCTGCGCAGCAGGTGGGCTTCGTGGGCCAGTTCGTCGAAAAACAGCGCGCCGTGTTCGCTGAGGGCCTGATGGACTTTTTGCGTCTTGGGCGACAACTCATCCAGCGCCGTTTGCCCGGCCAGGCTGCTCCACAACGCCACCTGACTGCGCGGCAGCAACACCACCGGCGTGCTGCGCAGGGCGCTGGCGGAAGGCTTCTGGTGCGCACTCAGGCGCGTCCATACCCACTTGCCACTGCGGCACAACTCATCGAGCCAACTGGGCGAATAGTCCTTGATCCGCGCCGACAGCAGGTCGCTGTCCCAGGCTGACGCCGCGGCCGGGAAGCCTTCGAACTGGCCCAGGATCGACGGCAGCACGGCATTGCCTCGACCTTGGCTGGACGATGACAGGTGCTGCCAGTCGAACAGGAAGCGCATGAAGTCCTGCAACATCACCGGCTCGATTTCCCGCCGCAGGCGCTTGACCGTGTAACGATGGATTCGCGCCAGCAAATGTCGCTCGCACCATTCCTCCTGGCCGGTGCCCGGCGTGAACCGTCCGCGCAGCACATAGCCTTGTTGCTCAAGCTGCGCCAGGGCCTGGGTGACCTGCGAGGTCGACAGCCCCAGCGGGTAGGCGATGGCCTTCAACGGCAGCGGGCCAAAGGCACTGAGCCGGGCGCGGAGCACTTCCACCAGGGCTTCGTCGCGGTCCCAGGCTTCATCGAAACCAGCCAGGGGCGTCAGCTCCGGTTGCCAGCGGGCCTGTGGATAAAGGGCTTGCAGGCAGGTCAGGCGCTCCAGCGGCACCCACAGACCACGCTCGGCACTGATCTGCAGGTGACTGGCGCGACCACTGGCGGCCAATGCCGGCAACCAATCCAGCCACGGCGCATGGGCGTCGGCTTCGCTGTCGGCGATGCAGGCCAAGCTCATCAAGGCTTCATGCATCTCATCGAGATTGGCCGGCGCCGGCCAGGCTTCATCGCGGACCGACTGGATGGCCTCGGCGTCCAGCGCGCCCAGGTCGTCGGTGGCCTGTGGATCGCTCCAGCGCCGGTTGATCACCGCTTGGGTGCGCCGTTCTTCCAGCGGCGCGTCGTCGAGAAAGGTGTAGGGGCGGGCGCTGAGGATTTCTGCCGCCAGCGGCGAGGGCGCTGGCAGGTCGCGGCTGATCAGGCGAATCTCCCCCGCCTCCATGCGCCGCAACAGCGTCAGCCAGCCCTCGCTGTCCATGGCTTCGTGCAGGCAATCGTCGAGGGTCTGTTCCACCAGCGGGTGGTCGGGGATCTCACGCTCGCCGGCCAGGTTTTCCAGGCAGGCGATCTGGTCCGGAAACACGCTGGCGATCAGGTCTTCGCTTTTCATCCGCTGGATCTGCGGGGCGACTTTGCGTCCGCCGATGTAGCGCGGCAAAGCCAGGGCCACGCCAGCGTTCCAGCGCCAGCGCACGCCGAACAGCGGCGCATCCAGTACCGCCTGGACCAGGATCTGCTCGGCGCTGTGGCTATTGAGGTAGCGCCACACCTCGTCCAGTTCGAAGCTGTGGCTAGTGGACAGCGAGAGCACGATGGCGTCTTCACTGGCGGCGGCCTGCAATTCGAAGTTGAAGGTGCGGCAGAAGCGCTTGCGCAAGGCCAGGCCCCAGGCGCGGTTGATACGGCTGCCGAAGGGCGTGTGGATGATCAGTTGCGTGCCGCCGGACTCGTCGAAAAACCGCTCCATCAGCAGCGTGTCCTGGGACGGCAGGGCGCCGAAGGCCATGCGCGCCGGGGCCAGGTAATCCACCAGTTGCTCGGCGCTGGCCAGGTTCAGTTGCAAGGTGCCGGTGAGCCAATCGAGGGCCGGTTGCAGGTGGCCCGGCGTGGCGGCCAGCAGTTGGTCGAGCTGGGCTTGCAGGCGCGCCACGGCGAAAGACAATTCGGCGCTGCGCCCTGGGGCTTCGCCGAGCCAGAACGGAATGGTCGGCGGTTGGCCCTGGGCATCCTCGACCCGCACGCGGCCGGTCTCGACGCGAATGATGCGATACGACGTATTGCCCAACTGGAACACATCGCCGGCAATGCTCTCCACCGCGAAGTCTTCGTTGACGCTGCCGATGTTCAGCCCTTGGGGCTCGAGTAGGACGCTGTAGTCGGCATTGTCCGGAATGGTGCCGCCGCTAGTCACGGCCGTGAGCTTGCTGCCCCGGCGCCCGCGCAAGGTCCGGGCAACAGCGTCCCGGTGCAGGTAGGCACTGCGCACGCCTTGGCGGCCATTGAAGCCTTCGGCGAGCATCTGCAGCAAAGCCTGATAGTGGTGGTCGTCCAGGTCCGTGTAGGGCGCCGCGCGGCGGAAACTCTCCAGCAGCGCCTGCTCCTGCCATTCCTGGCAACTGACCTCGGCGACGATCTGCTGGGCCAGCACATCCAACGGCGCCTTGGGGATGTGCAGGATGTCTAGTTCGCCACGGCGTACGCAGTCGAGCAGGGCGGCGCATTCGATCAAGTCGTCACGGGTGGTGGCGAACAGGCGCCCCTTGGGTGTGCCGCCGACCTGGTGGCCGGAGCGACCGACCCGTTGCAGGAAGGCCGAGATCGAACGGGGCGAGGCGATCTGGCACACCAGGTCGACATCGCCGATATCAATGCCCAACTCCAGGGACGCGGTGGCGATCAGCACCTTCAGCTCGCCGCGTTTGAGGCGTTGTTCAGCGTCGAGACGAAATTCTTTCGCCAGGCTGCCATGGTGGGCGGCCACGGCGTCCTTGCCCAGGCGCTCGCTCAGATGACGGCTCAGGCGTTCGGCCAAACGCCGGGTATTGACGAACACCAGGGTGGTGCGGTGTTCCCGGGCCAGCTCGGCGAGGCGGTTGTAGACCAGTTCCCACACGTCGTTGGCCATCACCGCTGACAGCGGCACCGGCGGCACCTCGATGTCCAGGTCCCGGGGGCGGGCGTGGCCGATGTCGACGATTTCACAGGTGCGTCCCTCACCGACGAGAAAACGTGACACCGCTTCGATGGGCTTTTGCGTGGCGGACAGGCCGATGCGCATCAGCGGTTCGGCGCACAGGGTTTGCAGGCGTTCCAGGCTCAAGGCCAGGTGGCTGCCGCGCTTGCTGGCGGCAATGGCGTGGATTTCGTCGACGATGACCGTGCGGGTGCTGGCGAGCATCTGTCGGCCGGAGTCGGAACCGAGCAGCACGTAGAGCGATTCAGGCGTGGTGACCAGTATGTGCGGCGCGGTCTTGCGCATCGCCGAGCGGTCTTTTTGCGGCGTGTCGCCGGTACGCACGGCGGTGGTGATGGGCAAGGGCGGCAAGCCCATTTGTTGCAACTGCTCGGTGATGCCGGCCAGGGGATTTTGCAGGTTGATCTGGATATCGTTGCTCAAGGCCTTGAGCGGCGAAACGTAGACCACCAGCGTCTGGTCCGGCAGGCCGCCCTGTTCCAGGCCGCGGTGCACCAGGTCATCGAGCACGGCGAGAAACGCCGTCAGGGTCTTGCCCGAGCCGGTAGGCGCCGCCACCAGGGTCGAACGACGCTGGCCGATCAACGGCCACGCCCGGGCCTGGGCGGCTGTGACCGCCGGGAATGTCTGGCTGAACCAGGCGCGAACGGCGGGGTGAAAGCCGGCCATGGCGTGGTTGGCTGCAAGGGGCAGATTCATGGGGGCAGTTTAGGCGGGTGGGGTGGGGAGGATGCAAGTACCGTCCGGGACCTCTTATTGCCTGTTCCGGCCCCTTCGCGAGCAAGCTCGCTCCCACAGGGGATCTCCAGTGTGCATGCGATCCCTGTGGGAGCGAGCTTGCTCGCGATAGCGGCCTCAAGACCTGCACAAACCCGGCGATCTGCACATTGCGGATGACGGTTGCGCACTAAACCCGCAAAATGCAACGATTCCGACAACGCCCGCGGGCGTTATCGACCAAATTCTTGTGCCAATAGACTGGGCCTGCTGACTTTATGCGAATGCGCCTTATGTTACTGGGCGGCGGAAATGCCCTTGGGCAGGCGCTGATTCGCCTCGGTGCAGAAGAAGACATCGGTTTTCTTGCCCCCCGCCCGCCCGAAGACGGTTGGGATGCCGCGAGCCTGACGCAACTGCTCGACGACACCCGCCCGGACGCCTTGATCAACCTGGCGTACTACTTCGACTGGTTCCAGGCCGAGGCTGTCAGCGAGCAGCGCCTGGCCAGCCAGGAGCGCGCTGTCGAGCGCCTGGCCGAGCTGTGCCAGCATCACAACATCGTCTTGCTGCAACCGTCGAGCTATCGGGTGTTCGACGGTTCCCGTGCCACGGCCTACAGCGAGAAAGACGAGCCCGTGCCCCTGGGCGTGCGTGGCCAGGCGCTGTGGCGGATCGAACAAAGCGTGCGCGCCACCTGTCCGCAACACGTGCTGCTGCGATTTGGCTGGCTGCTGGACGACAGCGCCGATGGCATCCTCGGGCGTTTCCTGGCCCGGGCCGAACAGCCCGACGAGCTGTTGCTGGCCGATGACCGCCGCGGTAATCCGACGCCGGTGGACGATGCCGCGCGCGTGATCATCTCGGTGCTCAAACAACTCGATTGCGCGGCGCCGCTGTGGGGCACCTACCATTACGCCGGACACGAGGCGACTACGCCGCTGGCGCTGGGCCAGGCGATCCTCACCGAAGCCCGCGCCCTGCATCCGCTGGCCATCGAGTCGCCCACCCCCCAGGCCCACGCCGCACGGCCGGACGCCGCGGAAGAACCGCAGCACGCGGTGCTGGCCTGCAAGAAAATTCTACACACTTTCGGGATCAAGCCCCGCGCCTGGCGCGCGGCACTCCCGGGCTTACTGGATAGGTTTTATCGCCATGGCTGAAGGCCCTGTTTTAATTACCGGCGGCGCGGGTTTCATTGGTTCGCACCTGACCGACGCCTTGCTCGCCAAGGGACATTCGGTGCGCATCCTCGATGATCTCTCCACCGGCAAGCGCAGCAACCTGCCGCTGGACAACCCGGCGGTCGAACTGATCGAAGGCGACGTCGCCGATGCCGCCCTGGTGGCCCGGGCCATGACCGGTTGCAGCGCCGTGGCGCACCTGGCGGCGGTGGCCTCGGTGCAAGCCTCGGTGGACGACCCCGTACGCACTCACCAGAGCAACTTCATCGGCACTCTGAATGTCTGCGAAGCCATGCGCCAGAGCGGTGTGAAACGGGTGCTGTTCGCCTCCAGTGCAGCGGTCTACGGCAATAACGGCGAAGGCGAGTCCATCGACGAAGAAACCCCCAAGGCCCCGCTCACGCCGTATGCCTCGGACAAACTGGCCAGCGAGTTCTACTTCGACTTCTATCGTCGCCAGCACGACCTGGAACCGGTGGTGTTCCGCTTCTTCAACATCTATGGCCCGCGCCAGGATCCATCCTCGCCGTATTCCGGGGTCATCAGCATTTTCAGCGAACGGGCGCAGAAAGGCCTGCCGATCACCGTGTTCGGCGACGGCGAGCAGACCCGGGATTTTGTCTATGTCGAAGACTTGGTCAGCGTGCTGGTGCAGGCGATCGAGAAGCCCGTGGTGGAAGTGGGCGCGGTGAACGTCGGCTGGAACCAGGCCACGACTCTCAAGCAGATGCTCCAGGCCCTGGCCGCCGTGGTGGGCGATCTGCCGCCGATCAGCTACGGTCCGGCGCGCTCCGGCGATATCCGCCATTCCCGGGCCGACAACCATCGGCTGTTGCAGCGCTTCAGTTTTCCCCAGCAAACACCGATGAGCGTGGGGCTGGCGCGGTTGCTGGGACGCTGATTTTCAGCCGCCACAAACCTGTGGGAGCGAGCTTGCTCGCGATAGCGGTAGGTCAGCCAACATCATCGCTGGCTGATCCACCGTCATCGCGAGCAAGCTCGCTCCCACAGGGATTTTTGTATCTTCAGGTTCGGTTTAGAACTTGTAGCCCAACCCCACCATGTAGATCCATGGGTCCACATCGACATTCACTTTGGCCCGGGTGCCGCTGGCCACGGCGTTGTTGTCCACATACGCGGTGGTGTCGATGTCGATGTAGCGGATCTGGCCGTTGATCATGACGTTGTCGGTCAACATGTAGTCAGCGCCCACTTGCCACGCCATGCCCCAGCTGTTGCTTGCGCGAAAGTTGCTGAAGCCGTTGGCGCTGGCTTCGCTGCCGACGTGTTCGTCGTAGATCCAGGTGTAGTTGATGCCGGCGCCGACATAAGGTTGGAACGTCGACTTGGCGTCGAGTGGGTAGTAGACCAGGCTCAGGGTCGGCGGCAGGTGCTTGAGGGTGCCGAGCTTGTTGTTGGCCGCGCCCAGGGCGGTGCCTTTGAGTTTCACGTCGTGCTCGAACGGCGAGGCCGCCAGCAGTTCGATCCCCAGGTTGTTGGTGATCATGTAGGCGAAGTTCAAGCCCAACTGCGTGTCGCTGCTCATGGTCGCCTTGCCGCCCAGGTCGGCACCGGCCAGCGGGCCACGGTCGACCTTGACGCTGGAGCTATCGGCTTCCGGGTTGACGGTGATAGCACCGGCGCGAACGATGATGTCGCCGGCTGTATGGGCTTGGGCGAGTGGGGCAGCGAGCGCGAGGGCAACGAGGGAAGCGCTGAGCAAGGACTTGTTCATGAGGGCTCCAAAGGGCATCGAAATTTGATGTCCCATGGTACGAAGCCGTCTGCTCCGGTCTTTTGACACAGCTCAATGAGTCAGGGGGTGTTTAATTGACTCAGCTCAATAAAAACGCTGATGGGAAAATTCGAGGGAACCATCGCGAGCAAGCTCTCTCCCACATTATTCGACCGCATTCGTTCTGAAGAAACACGATCAACTGTGGGAGCGAGCCTGCTCGCGATAGCTATCTCATCAACAACACATCACCACCGGGTTCACTCCGGCAGCTCATACACATAAATCTTCTCGGCCTCCATCTGATACCCGGCATCGGCCAGTTCACTGGTGGACGGCTTGACCTGCATCGGCCCTTCGACCCAGTACGGTTGGTACAACTCGTCGAGCTTGACCCCGACTTCACTTTTCACATGCACGATCTGGTTCGATGGCGGTGGCGGTACGTGGATGCAGGCGCCGAAATACGGCACCAGCAAGAAGTCCGTGGTGCGACCTTCCTCGCTGACTTCCAGCGGCACGATGTAGCCCGGCAGGCGAATCTGCTGGCCATCGAGGGCCTTGACCACCGGGGCGTTGGGCAGGTCCTGCTTGGCCGCTGGAGCGGATTCGGCCGCCAGGGCATCGCTCATCTTCGACAGGTCGTGCAGCGGCGTCATGTTCGGCACTTCCGGCGGCGCGTCCGGCGGGATCATTTCCGACCAGGCCAGGTCCCTCGGCTCGGCCGCCCACAGCGGCAGGGCGACCATCATCAACAGCGCAAGCAGGGCGCGGGGCATCTTCAAGGTCCTCATAGACGAATCGACAGGCCGTCGGCCAACGATTGGCGATAGGCGCGCCAGGCCGGCACGCTGCCCATCAGCAGGGCGGCAACCAGGATGCCAGCCAGCAGCGTCCATTCATATTCGCTCGGCCAGCTCAGCGGCAGGTACAAGCCGTAGGCCGACTGCACGTAACCCTGGGCGGCGGCGATGCCAATGTACAGCAGCGCCAGCCCGGCGGTGACCCCGGCCAGCGCCAGGGCAAAGGCTTCGAGCACCAGCAGCGTTGCGATGTGCCACGGCCGCGCGCCCACTGAACGCAGGATCGCCATTTCCCGGCGGCGCTCGTTGAGGCTGGTGAGAATCGCTGTGAGCATGCCGATCAACCCGGTCAGGACCACGAACAACGAAATCACGAACAAGGCTTTTTCCGCCGTGCCCATCAGGCTCCACAGTTCCTGCAACGCCACGCCGGGCAGGATCGCCAGCAGCGGTTCGCCACGGAACTCGTTGATCTCGCGCTGCAAGGCAAAGGTTGAAATCTTGCTGTTGAGGCCGAGCATGAAGGCGGTAATTGCTTGGGGCGTGAGGTCCATGTTGCGGGCCTGGTCGGCGCTGATGCGCCCATTGCCCTGGGCCGGAACGCCGTTCTTCCAGTCAATGTGGATCGCCTCCATGCCGCCGAGGCTGATGTGCAGCGTGCGGTCCACCGGGGTGCCGGTGCGCTTGAGAATCCCGACCACGGTGAAGGGCTTGTCGTCATGCTTGACCAGGCTGACCACCGCCACGCCGTGGGCCAGCACCAGTTTGTCGCCGAGTTTGTAGTGCAGCGCCTCGGCCACTTCGGCACCTAGCACCACTTCGAACGGATCGGTTGCGAACGCCCGACCATCGGCCAGCGCCAGGTGCTGCTGGCGGCCGTACTGGTAATGCTCGAAGTAGGCCTCGGTGGTGCCCATCACCCGATAACCGCGGTGGGAATCGCCAAGGGACATGGGGATCGCCCACTTCACTTTCGGGTTGCTGGCGAAGTGTTCGAAGCTGTCCCAGCGGATGTTGTTGGTGGCGTTGCCGATGCGAAATACCGAATACAACAGCAGGTTCACAGAGCCAGAGCGGGCGCCGACGATCAGGTCGGTGCCGCTGATGGTGCTGGCGAAACTGGCCCGCGCCTCGGTACGTACCCGCTCCACGGCCAGCAACAAACAAACGGAAAGGGCGATGGCAAACGCGGTGAGGATCGCGGTGAAGCGGCGGTTCGCCAGGCTGGCCATGGCTAGACGGAACAAATACATCTCAAACCTCGAGTGGCGTGGCGGCGCGATTGAGATCGGCCAGCGACAGGTTGCGGTCGAACAGCGGCGCCAGGCTCTGGTCGTGGCTGACGAACAACAGGCTCGACCCGGCCTCGCGGCATTCGGCGAACAACAGCCGCAGGAAGCTTTCCCGGGCGTCGTAGTCCAGGGCCGAAGTCGGTTCGTCGGCGATCACCAGCTCCGGTTGGCCGATCAGCGCTCGGGCGGCGGCGACCCGTTGTTGCTGGCCGATGGACAACGAGTCGGCACGCCGCTCCAACAGGTTCGGATCGGTCAAGCCCAGGTGGGCCAGCAGCGTGGCGGCGGCCTGATCGACGCTGCCATGGCGCTGGATCGCCCGTTGTGCGCGCAATTTCGAGAAGTGGCAGGGCAGTTCGACGTTCTCGCGTACCGAGAGAAACGGCAGCAGGTTGAATTGCTGGAAGATGTAGCCGGTGTGGTCGACGCGAAAGCGATCGCGGCTGCCGGCGCCCAGTTCGGTGAGTTCCTGACCGAGCAGGCGGATGCTGCCGCGATCCGGTGTCTGCACCCCGCCCAGCAGCCCCAGCAAGGTGGTCTTGCCGCTGCCGCTCGGGCCCTTGAGAAACAACGTCTCACCGGCCTCCAGGCGGAACGCCGGGATATCCAGCAACGGCGGATGCCCGGGCCAACTGAAGCCCAGGTCGGAGAGTTCGATGAGTGCTTGGGTCATATTTGCCGCTTCAAAGTGGAACCTGTGGAGACCTGTGGGCGCTGAGCTTGCTCGCGATGAGGGCACCACATTCAACTTGGATGTTGATCGTTGGACCGCTATCGCGAGCAAGCTTTGCTCCCACCAGGCTTGTTTCCACATTGGGGTTGCGATGAATCAGAATTTCAGGGCTGGCGCCTTGGCCGTCACTTCCACACCTTGCTGGCCGCTCGGGCTGATCAGTTGTACCTGAATTTTCTGGGTGGCCGGGAAGGTTTTGAACAGGGTTGCAAGGTCCAGGTTCTTCAGTGCACCCGGAGCGGCGCAGGTGAACTGGTAATGGGCATGGATCTCACTGTGCTCGCCGTGGTGCTCGTCGCCATCTGCGTCTTCGTCATGGTCGTGATCGTGGTCCGGTTCATCACCAAACAACGGGCTTTCCAGTTCCTGCTGGGCCACGGTGCACTTGGCGGCGGCCGGCAGGTTGAATAATGCCAGTGGCTTGTCCAACTGCGCGCGTACGGCGGCGACCTTGGCCTTGTCGGCATCGCTGGTGGCGGTGTGTTCGAAGCCCACCAGGTTCATCGCCGGGCTTTCCAGTTCCAGCTCCAGGGTCTGGCCGTCCAGGGCAGCGTTCAATCGGCCGACGCCGTGTTCATGGGCGCTGAGGCTGCCATGCTCGTGGTCATGATCATGCTCGACCGCCGCGTGAGCGACAGCCAATGGCAGCAGGGCGAACGGCAAAGCGAGAAGCAGACGACGCATGACGAGTCTCCGAAAAGGTTATGTAATCTTATAACGAAAGTTCGGAGAGTTTGACCGTCTGCTTGGCGTCGCGCAAGGGCCATGGGAGCATGCGTACATGAAATATTCAGGAGTACGGTGATGTTGCGGATACGCGGAACCGTCGGCGATTGGCCGGTGGACTTGTCGATCGAAATGGATGAGGGCGACTGGGCGCAGCTCGGCGCGCAGTTGCAAGTGGCCAAGTCCGAGGGCATCGCGGCACCAGCGGCCAAACCGGCGAATCAGGATGATGCCCAGTGGCAGATCGCCAAGGAACTGCTGCGCAAGGCCGGGCAGTTGAGCGGCCCGGACCTGCTGGAACAGCTCGAAGGCTTGACCGGCAGCGCCTCGGCGGGCAAGCGCCTGTTGGTGCGCTTGCGCCACTGTGCCGAGGTCAAGGTATTGAGCGGCGCCGATACGCCGCTCTATAGCTGGGCTGGGGCTGAGGCTTAATACAACGCCGCGAACAGCTTGCGACGATAAGTCGTCACCAGCGGATGATCGTTGCCCAGCAGTTCGAACACCTGCAGCAAGGTCTTGTGGGGCAGGCCTTCGCTGTAGCTGCGGTTACGCATGAACAGCTTGAGCAGTGCATCGAGGGCCGCTTCGTACTGCTGGCGCGCCAGTTGCTGGATCGCCAGTTGGTACAGCGCTTCATCGTCCTGCGGGTCTTTCGCCAGGCGCGCCTTGAGGTCGGCGGCGTCCGGCAGGTGCTTGGCCAGGCCGAGGAACTGGATCTGCGCCTTGGCACCGGCAAGAGCGGCCTTGTGCTCGTCGCTTTTCACCGCGTCGAGCACGGTCTGCGCTTCGTCCAACTCACCGCGCTCGGTCAGGCAGCGGGCATACAGGATCAGCGCCTTGGCGTTGGTGTTGTCTTCACCCAGCAACACCGTGAGCACGGCTTCAGCGTCGGCGAAACGACCGTCGTCGAACAGCGCCTGGGCCTGTTCGAATGGGTCAGCCGCAGCCGGAGGCGGCATCTGCACATGGGGTTCGAGCAGGGTTCGCACGGCCGATTCCGGCTGGGCACCGGCAAAACCGTCAACCGGTTGGCCGTCCTTGAACAGCACCACCGTTGGCAGGCTGCGAATGCCGAAGCGGGCGACAATGTCCTGCTCGATGTCGCAGTTGACCTTGGCCAGCAGCAGTTCGCCTTGATAGCTCTCGGCAATGGTTTGCAGCATCGGCATCAGGGCTTTGCACGGCGCACACCACTCGGCCCAGAAGTCCACCAGTACCGGTTTGTGGAAAGAGTTCGCGATCACCGACTGGTCGAAATCGGCGGTGGTGGCGTCGAAGATGTAGGGCGTTTCCTGAGTCATGGGCAATCTCGTAGAGCGCTTGAATGGGGCAACTATACGGCTTGGTGGGGGTGGCTGAAAGCGGGGAGGTCTTTCGTCTTGTGGTGTCTGGCAGGACGCCTTCGCGAGCAAGCCCGCTCCCACATTGGATTCGCGGTGTACACGAATTTTGTATCCACAGGAGATCGACTGTGGGAGCGAGCTTGCTCGCGATGCTTTTAAGGCTAGCGCCGCGCGTGGTACAGGCTCACATGCCGAAACTCTTCAGGCTCGGCCAGGTCAGGCAAGGTCATGGCCTGGAGCATGTCGATGCGTCGGTACAGCGGATGCTGGAAATCCCGTACCCGGGAGTCGGCCACCAACGCCTCACGGCCACGGCTGAGGAACTGGTCGAGCAGCGGCAGGTTGGCCCGGTCATAGAGCACGTCGGCGACCAGGATCAGGTCGAAACGATCAACTTCGGCAAAAAAATCCGTCGAATAACCCAGCTCCACGCCATTGAGTGCGGCATTTGCCCGGCACGCGGCAATCGCCAATGGGTCCAGATCGCAGGCCACCACCTCCAGCGCCCCGGCCTTGACCGCTGCGATGCCCGCCACGCCGGAACCGGCGCCAAAATCCAATATGCGCTTGCCCTCGACCCACTGCGGCTGTTCGGCCAGGTAGCGGGCCATCGCCAGGCCGCTGGCCCAGCAGAAGCTCCAGTAGGGCGGCTCGTGGAGAATGCGCCGGGTTTCCTCCGGGCTGAAGGCGCGGTCCATGTTGTCGCCGTCGATCAGCCACAACTTCAAGTCGGTGCCGGGTAGCGGACAAGCGACCAGGCGCGCGTCTCCAAGCAACTCGCTCAATGCCCGTTGCAGGTCCTGCGGTGCACTCATGGTGCTTTGACGAATTGCAGGGCGCCCAACGCCTGGGTGGTCGGTTGGCTGATGCGTTGCTCGGGCAAGTGCAGGATCAACTGGCCGGACTGGCTGGCGCGGCCACGCAGTTCCACGCGGGCGCCTACCGGGAAGGCTTGCGGGTTGAAGCGCAAGCGGAAGGGCAGGGCCTGGTTGGTGCCGATCAGGCTGGAACTGGCAAGCAGTTGTTGCGGACGGTCCTTGTCATCGATCACCAGCAACGCCAGTTCCACTTCGGCGCCGGCCGGCACGCCTTGCAAGGTGCCACTCAACTCGCGCTGATGCGCTGGCAGCGGCCCCAGTTCGGTGGCCTGCCGGGCTTTTTCCTGGGCCTGTTTCGGCGCGGGGGCCGGGGCGGGAGCGGCGGGCTTGGGGGCATCGCTGCTGCACGCCATCAGCAGGCTGAAAAAACTGAGCAAAACGAGCGATCGTAGCGGCATGTGTGGCTCCAGCAAGGTGAATTCCATGGATCTGACGGTAAGCCCGTCTGTATACCGTAAACCCTATGGCTTGTCTTGCCAGTGGGATGCGCTACCATGGCCCTCCCTTTTTTTGTTGCCTGCCACCATGCACTGTCCCTTCTGCGGTGCCAACGACACCAAAGTCATCGACTCGCGACTGGTCGCCGAGGGCGAACAAGTCCGCCGCCGCCGCGAATGCCTGGCTTGCGGCGAACGTTTCACGACGTTCGAGACCGCTGAACTGGTGTTGCCGCGCCTGATCAAAACCGACGGCAGCCGCCAGCCGTTCGATGAAGAAAAACTGCGCGCCGGCATGCAGCGCGCCCTGGAAAAACGCCCGGTGAGCGTCGAGCGCCTGGAAGCGGCGCTGGTGCACATCAAGCACAAACTGCGGGCGACCGGCGAGCGCGAGGTCAAATCCCTGGTGGTCGGTGAGTTGGTGATGGCCGAGCTGCAGAAGCTCGATGAAGTCGCCTACATCCGTTTCGCCTCGGTGTACCGGCGCTTCCAGGACCTGAACGAGTTCCGCGAAGAAATCGACCGCCTGGCCCGCGAACCGGTGAAAGAATGACCACCTCGGCGCAGCAAGCCATCCTCGACGCCCACTACATGGCCCGTGCCCTGGAGTTGGCGCGGCGCGGTCACTACACCACCCACCCCAATCCCCGGGTCGGTTGCGTGATCGTGCGTGACGGGCAGATTGTCGGCGAAGGCTGGCACATCCGCGCTGGCGAGCCCCATGCCGAAGTCCATGCCCTGCGCGCCGCTGGCGAACAGGCCCGCGGCGCCACAGCCTACGTGACCCTCGAGCCGTGCAGCCATCACGGGCGTACGCCGCCGTGTGCCGATGCGCTGGTCAATGCCGGCGTGGCGCGGGTGGTGGCGGCGATGCAGGACCCCAACCCGGAAGTTGCCGGGCGTGGCCTGCAACGGCTGGCCCAGGCCGGCATCGCCACCGAAAGCGGCGTGCTGGAAGGCGAAGCGCGCAAGCTCAATGAAGGTTTCCTCAAACGCATGGAGCACGGCCTGCCGTTCGTGCGGGTCAAGCTCGCCATGAGCCTCGATGGCCGTACCGCCATGGAAAGCGGCGAAAGCCAGTGGATCACCGGCGCCGCCGCACGCTCGGCGGTCCAACGCCTGCGCGCCCAGGCCAGCGTGGTATTGACCGGCGCCGATACGGTGCTGGCGGACAACGCCCGGCTGACCGTGCGCGCCGATGAACTGGGGCTCGATGCCGAGCAGACGGCGTTGGTCATGAGCCGTCCGCCGCTGCGGGTGCTGGTGGACGGGCGCCTGCGGGTGCCGCTGGATGCCGCGTTTTTCAAGGCTGGTCCGGCGTTGGTCGCGACCTGCATGGCGGTGGAAGAACAATACGCCAACGGTCCCGAATGCATGATCGTGGCGGGCGATGACGGCCAGGTCGACCTGCATCGCCTGCTGGTGGAACTGGCGGGCCGTGGCGTCAACGAGGTGCTGGTGGAAGCCGGTCCGCGCCTGGCGGGGGCTTTCGCCCAGCAAGGGTTGGTCGATGAGTTCCAGATTTTCATCGCCGGCAAGTTCCTCGGTTCTTCGGCGCGGCCGCTGTTGGACTGGCCGCTGGCGCAGATGAAGGACGCCCCGCAGCTGAAAATCACCGAAATCCGCGCCGTGGGCGATGACTGGCGAGTCATCGCCGTTCCCGTTGCGCAGGCGAGCGTATAATTCCCGGCTTTCGCGCAAGCGGCGGCCCGTTCTCGAGGAGGACTCCATGTTTACCGGCATCATCGAATCCATCGGCAGCATCCGCGCACTCACCCCCAAGGGCGGCGATGTGCGGGTCTACGTCGAAACCGGCAAGCTCGACCTGAGCGACGTCAAGTTGGGCGACAGCATCGCGGTCAACGGCGTGTGCCTGACAGCCGTCGAATTGCCGGGCAACGGCTTCCTGGCGGACGTCAGCCGCGAAACCCTCGACTGCACGGCCATGAACGACCTCAAGAGCGGCAGCCCGGTCAACCTGGAAAAAGCCCTGACCCCCACCACTCGCCTGGGCGGGCACCTGGTCAGCGGTCACGTGGACGGCGTCGGTGAAGTGGTCTCGCGCACGGATAACGCCCGGGCCGTGGAATTTCGCATCCGCGCGCCGAAGGAACTGGCCAAGTACATCGCCCACAAAGGCTCGATCACCGTCGACGGCACCAGCCTGACGGTCAACGCGGTGGATGGCGCCGAATTCCTGCTGACAATCATTCCCCACACCCTGAGCGAAACCATCATGGCCTCGTACCGGCCAGGTCGCCGGGTCAACCTGGAAGTCGACTTGCTGGCCCGTTACCTGGAGCGCCTGTTGCTGGGCGACAAGGCCGCAGAGCCGGGCTCCCCACAAAAGCCGGGTAACATCACCGAAAGTTTTCTGGCCGCCAACGGCTACCTCAAATCCTGACCCAAGGGGGTGCCGCGTGGCGCTCAATAGCATCGAAGAACTGGTTGAAGACATCCGCCAAGGCAAGATGGTCATCCTCATGGATGACGAAGACCGCGAGAACGAAGGCGACCTGATCATGGCCGCCGAATGCTGCAAGGCCGAGCACATCAACTTCATGGCCAAGCATGCCCGTGGGCTGATCTGCATGCCGATGACCCGCGAGCGCTGCGAGCTGCTGAAGCTGCCGCTGATGGCGCCGCGCAACGGCTCGGGCTTCGGCACCAAGTTCACCGTGTCCATCGAGGCCGCCGAGGGCGTGACCACCGGTATCTCCGCCGCTGACCGCGCGCGTACCGTGCAGGCCGCTGCCGCCCGGGACGCCAAGGCCGAAGACATCGTCAGCCCCGGCCACATCTTCCCGCTGATGGCCCAGGCTGGCGGCACCCTGGCTCGCGCCGGCCACACCGAAGCGGCATGCGACCTGGCGCGCATGGCGGGCTTTGAACCCAGCGGCGTGATCTGCGAAGTGATGAACGACGACGGCACCATGTCCCGTCGCGCGGAACTGGAAACCTTCGCCGCCGAACACAACATCAAGATCGGCACCATCGCCGACCTGATCCACTACCGGATGATCCACGAACGTACCGTTCAGCGGATTGCCGAGCAGCCGCTGGACAGCGAATTGGGCCAGTTCAACCTGGTGACCTACCGCGATTCGGTGGAGGGCGACGTGCACATGGCGCTGACCCTGGGCACCGTGTGCGCCGAAGAACCGACCCTGGTGCGTGTGCACAACATGGACCCGCTGCGCGACCTGCTGATGGTCAAACAACCCGGCCGCTGGAGCCTGCGGGCCGCCATGGCTGCGGTGGCCGAGGCCGGCAGCGGCGTGGTGCTGCTGCTCGGGCACCCGCTCGATGGCGACGTGCTGTTGGCGCACATCCGTGAAACCGGAGACCAGGCGCCAGTGAAAAAACCGACCACCTACAGCATCGTCGGTGCCGGTTCGCAGATCCTTCGTGACCTGGGCGTGCGTAAAATGCGCCTGATGAGCGCACCAATGAAATTTAATGCGATATCCGGTTTCGATCTGGAAGTTGTAGAATACGTGCCCTCCGAATAATAGCCCGGGATTTTCCGGCCCTGTATTCGTGGCTAATATCACTGAGGAGCGCGTTATAGAACGCGCTCCGGCTCTTTAAGAGATCTGACGAATGACCCTGAAGACCATCGAAGGTACCTTCATCGCCCCCAAAGGCCGCTACGCTCTGGTAGTGGGCCGTTTCAACAGTTTCGTGGTCGAGAGCCTGGTTGGCGGTGCGGTCGATGCCCTGGTTCGCCATGGCGTGAGCGAAAGCGACATCACCATCATCCGTGCCCCTGGCGCCTTCGAAATTCCGCTGGTTGCGCAGAAAGTCGCTCAAAAGGGCGAATATGCGGCGATCATCGCCCTGGGTGCGGTCATTCGTGGCGGTACTCCGCACTTCGAATACGTGGCCGGCGAATGCACCAAGGGCCTGGCCCAGGTGTCCATGGAATTCGGCGTGCCAGTCGCTTTCGGCGTACTGACCGTTGATTCCATCGAGCAAGCCATCGAGCGTTCCGGCACCAAGGCCGGTAACAAAGGTGCCGAAGCTGCCCTGTCCGCCCTGGAAATGGTCAGCCTGCTGGCGCAGTTGGAGGCCAAGTGATTAGCGACGAAAGCGATCGTTTCAACCCGCGCGATCCAAAGCCTGCGGATGCCGGCAAGCCGTCGAAAAGCGTCAAGCGTCGCGAAGCCCGTCAGCTTGCGACCCAGGCGCTGTATCAATGGCACATGGCCAAGCAATCGCTGAACGAGATCGAAGCGCAGTTTCGGGTCGACAACGATTTCAGTGATGTCGACGGTGCCTACTTCCGCGAGATCCTGCACGGGGTCCCGCAGTTCAAGACCGAAATCGACACCGCGCTCACGCCTTGCCTGGACCTGACCATCGAAGAGCTGGACCCGGTTGAACTGGCGGTGCTGCGCCTGTCCACCTGGGAACTGCTCAAGCGCGTCGACGTACCGTATCGCGTAGTGATCAACGAAGGGATCGAGCTGGCGAAAGTCTTCGGTTCCACCGATGGCCACAAGTTCGTCAACGGTGTGCTCGACAAACTCGCCCCGCGTCTGCGTGAAGCTGAAGTGAAGGCGTTCAAGCGCTGATTGGCGCTTGAAATCCCATGGGTGAGTTTGAGCTGATCCGTAACTACTTCGCCGCCGCGCCTTGCGCGCAAGGCGGCGAGGGCGTTGCGCTGGGGATCGGCGACGACTGCGCCTTGCTGGCCGTTCCTTCCGGGGAACAGTTGGCGGTGTCCACCGACACGCTCGTGGCCGGTGTGCATTTTCCAGACCCGTGCGACCCGCTCCTGCTCGGCCAGCGCTCGCTGGCCGTGGCGGTCAGCGATCTGGCTGCCATGGGCGCCAAGCCTTTCGCCTTTACCCTTGCCCTGACCTTGCCGACGGTGACCACCGATTGGCTGCAAGCCTATGCCCACGGTTTGAACCAGATGGCCCAGGCCTGTGGCGTGGCACTGGTGGGAGGCGATACCACGCGTGGGCCCCTGAGCCTGACCATGACCGTGTTCGGCCACGTGCCGTCCGGCCAGGCCCTGACCCGTAGCGGCGCGCAGCCCGGCGATCTGCTGTGTGTGGGCGGCGAGCTGGGCAATGCCGCCGGCGCGTTGCCGCTGGTGCTCGGCCAGCGCAGCGCCGAACCTGCGATTGCCGAGCCGCTGCTGGCCCATTACTGGTCGCCGCGTCCGCAGATCGACCTGGGCCTGGCGCTGCGAGGCAAGGCCAGCGCGGCGATGGATATTTCCGATGGCCTGCTGGCCGATTGCGGGCATATCGCCGTGGCGTCCGGGGTGGCTTTACAGGTTGAACGGGACCGATTGCCGCTGTCCAACGCTCTATTAGCGTTTCTTGGCCGGGCGGACGCCGAGCAGGTCGCCCTGAGCGGCGGTGACGATTACGTGCTGCTGTTCGCCGTGCCACCGAGCCGATTGTCGGCGTTGCAGGCCGAAGGCTGGCCGATCCGCGTGATCGGCAGCGTGCTGGCCGGGCAGGGGGTCACGCTGGTCGACAGCGACGGGCACGACATCACTCCGCGAGTGCGGGGCTATCAACATTTTCGGGAGACACCGTGACAGATCATCCCAACCAGGTCCCGGCAGAGTTCGTTCCGCCTTCGGTCTGGCGCAATCCCTGGCATTTCCTGGCATTTGGCTTCGGTTCGGGCACTTTGCCCAAAGCCCCAGGCACCTGGGGCTCTCTGGTTGCGCTACCCTTCATACCGTTGTGGCAGATGTTGCCGGACTGGGGTTATTGGCTGATGCTGGGCATCACCATGCTGTTTGGCTTCTGGCTGTGTGGCAAAGTGGCGGACGACCTGCGGGTGCACGATCATGAAGGCATCGTCTGGGACGAAATGGTCGGTATGTGGATCACCTTGTGGTTGGTACCGGAAGGCTGGTATTGGTTGCTGGCGGGTTTCCTGGTGTTCCGTTTCTTCGATATCCTCAAGCCGTGGCCAATCCGCTGGATCGACCGGCATGTGCACGGAGGCGTCGGTATCATGCTCGATGATGTATTGGCCGGGGTTTTCGCCTGGCTGGCAATGCAAGGATTGGTGTGGTGTTTCACCTGAGGGAGTCAGGCATGGGCGTAAGCCGCGCACTACTGCTGTTGCTGTGTTTGGGAACCTGTATAGGGGCGAGGGTGGCCGAGTCTACGCCGCTGCCTGACAAGGTCCGCGCGGCCAGCGAGGAGTGGGCCGATTACACCCAGGCCGATGGCCAGGGAATGGGCTGGGACATCTTGCGTGCAGTGTTCGAGCCTGAAGGCGTCAAGCTGGAGATCCGCAGTGTGCCCTACACCCGCTCGATCGGGTTGGTGCAGCGCGGCGAGGTCGATGTGCAGGTCGGTGCCTATCGGGATGAGTCCGAAGGCGTGCTTTACCCGAAGTGGCACTATGACGTCGATCACATCTATGCCCTGGGGCTGGCGTCCAAGCCGACGCCTACCCTGGCGACGATTGGCAACTATCGACTGGTCTGGATGCGCGGCTACGAATACAACAACTACCTGCCCAACATCCGGCGTTTCAATGAGATCCACCGGTCGGTGGGTATCTTGCCTATGCTGATTCATGAGCGAGCGGACTTTTACATCGATGCATCGATGGAAATCGAAGAAGTGCTCGCCAAGGCCGACGACCCCAAGCAATTCAAGCTCTCGCCGCTGATCAATTTGCCGCTGTACCTGGGCTTCGCCAACAACGAAAACGGCCGTGTGTTGCGTGCGCTGTTCGACCGACGCATGGAAGTGCTGGCGAAGAGCGGCGAGTTGAAGCCGATTTTCGAACGCTGGAAGCAACCCTATCCTTTCGACGAGCACGGCAAGCCGCCGAAGCCTTGATCAAACTTTTCGATGGTTATGGCCGACAATTCAGCCTAAGCGTCTACAGGAGCGTGCTGTTACAATGCCCGCCTCTGCGAATCTCCAGTACTAGATCAGGAGCACACCGGTGCCTGTCGTTTTTGTTGCCGCTTCCAAGCTGCCAACGCCCTTTGCGCAATTCACCATGCATGGTTTTCTCGATGAAGCCACCGGCCGCGAGCACGTCGTGCTGAGCCTGGGTGATTTCGCCGACGGTTCTCCGGTGCTGGGCCGCCTGCATTCCGAATGCCTGACCGGCGACGCGCTGTTCAGCCAGCGCTGCGATTGCGGTTCGCAACTCGAGGCCGCGCTGCAGGCCATCGCCCGCGAAGGCCGTGGCGTGCTGCTGTACCTGCGCCAGGAAGGCCGTGGCATTGGCCTGTTGAACAAGATCCGCGCCTATGAGCTGCAAGACGGCGGCGCCGATACCGTGGAAGCCAACGAACGCCTCGGCTTTGCCGCCGACCTGCGTGACTACAGCATCTGCCTGCCGATGCTGGAGCATCTGGGCGTGAAGTCGTTGCGCTTGATGACCAACAATCCGCGCAAGGTCAAGGCGTTGACCGACATGGGCATCGTGGTGGCTGAGCGTGTGCCGCTGCACACTGGCCACAACCCCCACAACAAACTCTACCTGGCGACCAAGGCCAGCAAGCTCGACCACATGATGGGCAACGAGCACCAAGGCGAGGTTGACCGGGCGTGACGCGCGGTCAGGTCCGGCGGCGACTGTCCGTCAGTTGGTGGAAATACCTGGCGCTGGCCTTGTTGCCACTGTTTGTGATCAACGCGGTGTTCGGTGAGGGCGAAGCGATTCTTCCAGTGCTGGCGATGCCGTTGTTCATTGCCGGCGTGGCCTCGATGTTTGTCAGCCTGCGATTCTTCGGGCCTTATAAACAAGCCTTGATCGCTACCCAGAAAGCCCTCGACACGCCCGAAGAACCCCAAGCCCGGATTGACCTGGCGGCCCGTCGCCGCGCAGCCTTCCTGGTGGCCGGGCTGCCGGCCTGGGTCGGCGCCCTCGCCGTGTTCGTGGGCCTGGAAGCGGTGCCGTTGATGCTGCTGGCCTTGTCGACCACCGTGTTGTTCTACCTGTATCGCATCCCGCGTCAACTCGGCTGATGAGCCGCTGGCTGGCGGTCTTGCTGCTGGCCGTCAGCGCCTCGACGATGGCGGCTACGCGGGTCGTCAGCCTCGCGCCGTCGCTGTCGGAAATCGTCGTTGAGCTGGGCTCCGCCGACCTCTTGGTGGGCGTACTGGATGGCGGTGACCGTCCGCCAATCCTTAAAGACCTGCCTTCCGTAGGGCGTTATGGCCAACTGGACATGGAGCGCTTGCTCAGCCTCAAGCCCGACCTGCTTCTGCTCTGGCCCGGCAGTGTCGGCCCGGCCCAGCGCGCACAGCTCAAGGGCCTGGGCATCCCCCTCTACGTCGCCGAACCCCGCAGCCTCGACCAACTCATCGCGCAAATTGAAGACATTGCCCTGCAACTCGGCCGCCCGAAGCGGGGCGTGCAGCGAGCGGTGCAATTGCGTGTGCGTCTTGAAGCATTACGCCAGCGCTATCGACGGGACCCACCGTTGTCAGTGTTCTACCAGGTCTGGGACCGACCGCTGTACACCGTCGGTGGCGGGCAGATCATCAGTGATGCACTGGCGGTATGCGGGGCGCGCAACGTCTTCGCCGACCTGAGCCTGCCGGCCCCGCAGGTGAGTGTGGAAGCGGTGCTGCAGCGCAATCCGCAGATCATCCTGGCCACGGAGCAGGCACAACTCGACGCCTGGAAAACCTGGCCGGTGGCGCAGGGGCGGCTGTTGCTGGTCAATGACAAGGGGCTGGAGCGGCCCAGTGGGCAGATGATCGAGGCGACGGCGCGGTTGTGTGAGTTGATTGCGCCAGACAGATAGCCCGCGGCGCCTGCAATCGCGAGCAAGCTCGCTCCCACAAAGGCAACATCAATCCACTGTGGGAGCGAGCCTGCTCGCGATGAGGTCAGCCCAGGCACCACAGGTTCTGGATCAGAGGGTGGGAGTCCAAGTCACCCCAAACAACCATGCCCGACCTTCCTCCCGATACCCATGCTGACCCCCATCATGGCTATACAGCGCCCGGCTGTACCCCTTGTCCAGCAGGTTATCCACCTTCATCTCCAGCTTAACCTCCCGGGTCAGGGTCCAACTTCCGCGCAACCCGAGCAGGGCATAGCCGCCCAGGGCATTGCGGTTGTTTTCGTCGTCGTAGCTGCTGCTCACCGCTTGCCAGGTGGCGCCCAGGCCGAGGCGGTCGAATTGCCGGTCCAGGTCCAGGCTCAAGGTCCGTCGGGCGCGGCGGGCCAGGGTGTGGTCGCTGTTGCGGTCCCGTGGGTCGATGATGGCCAGGCCCAGGTTGCCCTGCCAGCCGAACACATCCTGCAGGTAGGCCATCTCGAAGCCGTTGATCCGCGCCGAGGCGACGTTCTGTGGGCGTGAGTTGCTGCCAAAGATGATCGCGTCTTCCAGGTCCGTACGGTACAGCGAGGTCTCCAGGCGGGCGCTGTCGCTCAGTTGGCTGCGCCATTGCAGTTCGTAGCTTTTCGCCGTTTCGGGTTTCAGGTCAGGGTTGCTGAAGTCCGGGTAGTACAGGTCGTTGAAGGTCGGCGCGCGGAAGCTTTCGCTGTAGGTCAGCAATACGTCGTTGTCCGGGTCGATTGGCAGGGTGAGGGTGCCGCTCCAACTGTTCTGGCCGCCAAACTGCTGATTCTGGTCGCGACGCAGGCCCAGTTCGGTGGAGAAGGTTTCGGCCTGGAAGCGATGCTGGATGAACGCGGCACGGTTCCAGCGGCTGTCTTCGTCGAACGGCGTGCTGCTGTTGACCCGGTCCTGATACCAGTCGCCGCCGACGATCAGGCTATTGCGCTCGTCCAGCGTCACGTCGTTCTGCCAGGTCACGGAATCGCGGTAGGTGTTAAAGACTTCGCGGACGTTGCTGAGCTTGTCGAAGGTCTTTTCACGGTTCTCGCTGTGGCCCAGTTCCAGGCGTGATTTCCAGACGTCGTTGATTCGCCCGTCCACATAGGTGCTGAAGCTGCTCACCGCAAACTCGCTGTAGGGTTGCTGGGGCAGGGATTCGAAAGTGGTCGGGTCGAAGCGGCCGAACGGGTTGTCGTATTCGCTTTTGCCGCGGTTATCCAGCAGGTTCAGGCCGACTTCCAGGTCATCGCTGGCCGCATGGCTCAGGCTCAGGCTGAAAGACTGATTGCGGTTGGCATCGTCGTCGCGGTCGCTGGCATAGGACTCGCGGGTCCGATTGCTTCCGGCGCTGTCGTCGAGGCTGGCGCCGAGGTTGAAGCGGGTCTGCTCGTCGCCGCCGGACAGGCCCAGGCTGCGTTCCCAGGTCTGGTGGCTGCCGACACCCATATGCAAGCGCGGTTGCAGGCCTTGCTCGTTGCCGCGGCGGGTGAAAATCTGAATGACGCCACCCACCGCATCGGCACCGTAGATCACCGAACGCGAACCGCGCAGCACTTCCACACGCTCGATCTGGTTGATGTTCAGGCGTTGCAGGTTGCTGTCGCCGGAGGTGGCATTACCGATGCGCTGACCGTCCACCAGCACCAGGCTCTGGGCCGATTTGGTGCCGCGAATGTAAATCCCCGGCAGGCTGCCGCGCCCACCCAGCGGTGCCACCTGCACGCCTGGCACACGGCTGAGCAAGTCAGTGACACTGGCCGGTTGCAAGCGATCGATGTCGTCGCGGGTGAATACGGTATTGGCGGCACTGCTGTCGTTGCGGGCTTCGACCTGGCGGTTGGCGCTGATCACGATGTCGGGCAGCTTCAGGGCCTGGTCGCGCTCGAAGGTGTCGGCCAGCAGGTTGGGGGTGGGGAGCAGGGAGAGGGTGAGGGCTAGGCGGAGTTTCATGGGGTTCCGGACATTTCTGGTCTGCACAAAACCCTTGTGGGAGCGAGCTTGCTCGCGATGGCGGTAGATCAGTCAATTGATCCATTGGCTGACACACCGCTATCGCGAGCAAGCTCGCTCCCACAGGGGATCTGTGTGGGCTGAAAATTACAGGCCCAACAACTGCAACCGCTGACGCACCGCCGCTTCGATCCCTGCCTCGTCCAATCCACATTCAGCCAGCATCTGCGCCGGCTTGGCATGTTCGACGTAGGTGTCCGGCAAGCCCAGGTGCAGCACGGACTTGAGGATGTTTTCCCTGGCCAGGAATTCGCTGACCGCCGCGCCGGCACCGCCCATGATGGCGTTTTCCTCGAGGGTGACCAGCAGGTCATGGCTGCCGGCCATCTCGCGCACCAGGGCTTCGTCCAGGGGTTTGACGAAGCGCATATCCACCACGGTGGCGTCCAGGGTTTGCGCAACTTTCAGGGCTTCGGCCAGTTGTACGCCGAACACCAGCAGGGCGGTTTGCTTGCCCTGGCGGCGGATCACACCCTTGCCGATCTCGATTGGCTCGAGGTCGGTCGAGATCGTCGCGTTCGGGCCGGTGCCACGCGGGTAGCGCACTGCCGCCGGGCCATTGAACAGGTGGCCGGTGGTGAGCATCTTGCGCAGCTCGTTTTCATCGCTCGGGGTCATCACCAGCATGCCAGGGATGCAGCGCAGGAACGACAGGTCGAAGCTGCCAGCGTGGGTCGGGCCGTCTTCGCCCACCAGGCCGGCGCGGTCGATGGCGAACAGCACGTCGAGGTTCTGTACCGCGACGTCATGAATCAGTTGGTCGTAGGCCCGTTGCAGGAACGTCGAATAGATCGCCACCACCGGCTTGGCGCCTTCACAGGCCATGCCGGCAGCGAGGGTCACGGCGTGCTGCTCGGCAATCGCCACGTCGAAATAGCGTTGCGGGTAACGTTCGCTGAAGGCCACCAGGTCCGAGCCTTCCTTCATCGCCGGGGTGATGCCCACCAGGCGCGGGTCGGCGGCGGCCATGTCGCACAGCCATTGGCCGAAGACGCCGGAGTACTTCGGTCCGCCGGCCTTTTTCGGCGTGGCCGCCGGAGCGTCCAGGGGTTCGAGCTTGGTGATGGCGTGGTAGCCGATCGGGTCGACTTCCGCCGGGGCGAAGCCTTTACCTTTCTTGGTGACCACGTGCAGGAACTGCGGGCCCTTGAGGTCGCGCATGTTGCGCAGGGTGGCGATCAGCGTGGGCAGGTCATGGCCGTCGATGGGGCCGATGTAGTTCCAGCCCAGTTCTTCGAACAGCGTGCCGGGGACCAGCATGCCCTTGGCGTATTCTTCGGTACGGCGGGCGATTTCCCAGGCGCCGGGCAGGCGCGACAGCACTTTCTTGCTGCCTTCGCGCATGCTCGCGTAGGTGCGGCTGGAGAGGATCTTCGCCAGGTAGTTGGACAAACCGCCAACGTTGCGCGAGATCGACATGTCGTTGTCGTTGAGGATCACCAGCATGTTGGCGTCGACTTCCGGCGCGTGGTTCAGCGCCTCGAAGGCCATGCCCGCAGTCAGTGCGCCGTCGCCGATCACGGCAATGGCCTTGCGCTCGCTGTTTTGCAGGCGGGCGGCAATCGCCATGCCCAGGGCGGCGCTGATGGAGGTGCTGGAGTGGCCGACGCCAAAGGTGTCGTATTCGCTCTCGGAGCGGCGCGGGAAGGCGGCGATACCGTCCTTCTGACGCAGCGTGCCCATGCGCTCGCGACGACCGGTGAGGATCTTGTGCGGGTAGGCCTGGTGCCCGACGTCCCACACCAGCCGGTCGTCCGGGGTGTCGAACACGTAATGCAACGCGATCGTCAGCTCGATGACGCCCAGGCCCGCGCCGAAGTGCCCACCGGTCTGGCCGACCGTGTAGAGCAGCTCCAGGCGCAACTCATCGGCCAGGGTTTCCAGCTCGGCTTCACCCAGGCGACGCAGGCCGTCCGGCGTGTTGGCGCGGTCCAGCAGGGGCGTGGTCGGGCGCTTGCGGGGAATCTCTTGAAACGTCGTGGGCATCAGGCGAATCGTTATAGGTATAGAAAGAGGCGGCAGTTTACCTTATGCATCGCAAGCTGCCCACGCGTAGGCCGGAACTTGGCCGATACGCACTTATGAATGGGTTGACCCTGTATCAGCTGCGTCGTTCGACGATATAACGCGCCAAGTCGCGCAACGGCTCGGCCGCCGCGTCAAAGGGTCGCAGCGCGGCCAGGGCCTGGTCGCGCAACTCCAGGGCGTAGGCCTTGGCAGCGTCGAGGCCGAGCAGGGCCGGGTAGGTCGGCTTGTCGCGGGCGATGTCGGCGCCCTGGCGTTTGCCCAGGGTCTGGGTATCGCTTTCGACGTCGAGGATGTCGTCCTGCACCTGGAATGCCAGGCCGATGGCTCGGGCGTAGGTCTGCAAGGCTTGCAACTGGGCGGGCGTGGCCCGGCCGCTGGCCAGGGCACCGAGTTTGACGCTGGCTTCGATCAAGGCGCCAGTCTTGTGCCGATGCATGTATTCCAGGGCGCTCTGGTCCAGCTTCAGGCCCACTGAGCCCAAATCGATGGCCTGGCCGCCGACCATTCCGGCAGGGCCTGCCGCCAGCGCCAGGGCACTGACCATGTCCAGGCGAACCTGCGCCGGGCAATCGCTCAGGGCCGGGTCCAGCAGGGCGCTGAAGGCCAGGCTCTGCAAACCGTCGCCGGCCAGGATCGCGCAGGCTTCGTCGAATTGCTTGTGGGTGGTGGGCTGGCCGCGACGCAGGTCGTCGTCGTCCATGGCCGGCAAATCGTCGTGCACCAGCGAATACGCGTGGATCAACTCCACCGCACAGGCGGCACCGTTGGCCTGTTCGGCCTGGCCGCCCAAGGCTTCGCACGCGGCGTAGGCCAACAGCGGCCGGACACGCTTGCCGCCGTTCATCACGCTGTAGCGCATGGCTTCGTACAGGCGCGCCAGTTCCGGGCTCGGGGCGCTGAACAAGCTATCCAATGCAGCATTGACCCGGGCCTGGCTGCTGGCCTGATAGGCGCCGATCATTCAGGCTGTTCCGCGTCGAAAGGCTCTTCGGTCAGCTCACCGTCACGCTCGAGCAGCAATTGCACCTTCTGCTCGGCCTGGGCCAGCGCCGCCTGGCAGTCGCGAGTCAAGCCGATACCCTGCTCGAAGGCGGTCAGCGAGTCTTCCAGCGACAATTCGCCGTTCTCCAGCCGTTCGACCAGCGTTTGCAGGTCGGCCAGAGATTGTTCGAAATCCAGTGCAGCTTTTTTGCGGGCCATGGCGGCTATTCCGGTTGACTGTTAAACCGGCGCGACACTAGCAGACATGGGGGGTTCGGGCAAATCAGGGCGGGGTAAACGTCTGCCATGATCCATTGCTTTTGTGGCGAGGGAGCTTGCTCCCGCTCGAGCGCGCAGCGGTCGCAAATGCTTGGGGCCTGCTTCGCAGGCCAGCGGGAGCAAGCTCCCTCGCCACAGGGTGTTCAGTCGGCTGGATAGTTTATTCGGTAACGGGTGCTGCGCCCGCCACCGGGCATCCGCTCCAGGCAGCCTTTTTCCAGCAGTTCCGCCAGGTGTCGCGTGGCCGTCGCCTTGGAGACCTTGGCCACGGCTTGATATTGAGCGGCGTTGATCCCCTGCTCGAAACCCTTTTCACCGCCGTCGAGCAGCCGGTTCAGCACTTTGCTCTGTTCAGCGGTGAGTGCCGAAGCACGATGGGCCTGCCAGAACCGCGTCTTGCCCAGGACGCTTTCGATCTGCGTCATCGCTTTGTGCAGGCTGCGCAACAGCGTCTGCAGAAACCAGGTCAGCCAGGCAGTGATATCCAGAGTCGCCTTCTGACTGTTCTCCAGGATCCGGTAATAACCGGCGCGGTCGTCGAGGATGCTCACGGACATGGCGTAGAAACGGATCGCCTGAGCCTCACCCTGGGCCAATGCCAAATCGGTCAGGGTGCGGGTCAGGCGACCATTGCCATCGTCGAATGGGTGCAGGGTAACAAACCAGAAATGAGCAATGCCGGCACGCAGTAGCGGATCGAGGCTGACCTGATGGCGACTGGCTTCGAACCAGTCGACGAACGTTTGCAATTGCTGTTCAAAGCCCTGGCGAGGCGGCGCCTCGAAGTGAACGATAGGTCGGTCCAGCCTGCCTGAGACCACTTGCATCGGTTCGTCACCGCGCAGCGTACCGACGCGGATCTGTCGGTGGGCAAAGTCGCTGGTTTGATCAGGAAACAACCACTCATGCCATTCCAGCAGGCGTTCGACCGTCAGGGGCTGGTTGAAATGTCGGGTCGCGTCCAGCAACAGGTTCGCCAAGCCTTCGCTGCGTTGGCTGACCGGCGTTTCGTCGCCTTGTTCCAGGCCGAGGCGGCGAGCCAGCGACGAGCGCACCGAGCCGACATTCAATTGTTCTCCTTCGATAGCCGAAGAGGTCACGATGTTTTGCAGCAAGGCATCCAGTTCGTTCTGGGCACTGAGGGAAGCCGTGACCGTGCCCGTCATGCCGAGCAATTGACCTTGTGTCTGCACGCATTCGCGTAGCAGGGGGGCCAATGCTTCAGCTTGCCAGCGGAAGTCGGGCCAGTCGGGCTGTTGCCAGATCCAATGAGGTGCCATGAGCCTGTCCAGAGATGAATGAGCCGAATAATAGCGCTATTCGGCTCATTTTGTGAGCCGAATAAACCCTCTATTCGGCTCACGCCCCCCCCAGTACGTGATTTCCCACACAGAATCGCGCGTTCCCCGATTGTGAAAAAACCGTCAAATCGATACTCTTCGCGCCATCTACGGCCCCCTTGCGACGGGGCCTTCAGACGAAACCTGAATAATGACAAGCGCGCTGAGGATTAGCGCCGGGTTGCGTCGTGCATGGCAGGAGGCATACGTGCGTTTTCTTTCTTTATTGATCGTGCTGATGGGCGCGCCACTGGCGTGGGCGCAGCCTTCTGCCGAGATGTCGGAGCCGGTGGGCGGTTGGCGCTACAGCGGCTTGCTCGATCGCACCGAAAACCCGCAAGTCGCCTATCCCACACCGCCCATCGACCGGGGCGTGCAGCGCAACCGTACGATGATCGAGGGCCGGCTCAAGGCCATGGGCACGGCTCGCCAGCCCCACAGCCTGGCGGTCAACGGCAATCCACTGAACCTCTATACCGACGACGAGGGGCGTTTCGCCCGGCCGTATGCGTTCGGCGCCGGCTCCAACAGCGTCGAGGTGCGCAGCTCCGAAGGCCAGTCCCTCAAGCGCGTGCAATTCTACGAAGCCAACAACCTGCGCACCCCGGCGCAGATCCGCGTGGTGCTGGGCTGGGACGACCCCAAGGCCGAACTCGATCTGCATATCGTCACACCCGACGGCCAACATGCGTTCTTCGGCCAGCCGGCGCTGAGCAACGGCGGCGGCCTCGACCCTGATGGCGTCGATGGCCCCGGCCCTGAAATGTTCACCATGACCGCGCCGATGCACGGCACCTACCTGGTCTACGTGAACTATTGGGGCAACTACGGCAGCGGCGGCTACAACTTCGATGAGACCAGCAACCAGAACGAGGTGATCACCTCGCAGATCAACCTGGTGCTCAACGAAAACACCGTCGATGAAAAACGCGAGACCTTTGTCGTGCCCCTGCGCGCCATTGGCGATCTGTTGCTGGTCAAGACTTTCAACTACTAAGTATCCGCTCCACGGATGAACAGGCCCTTGTGAATATGAGCGACAACACTGCTTCCCCGACCACGCCGACACCTGTCGCCAAACCTGTGCGCCGCTGGCCGGCGATACTGATCGGGCTGTGCCTGGTCGCCGGTGTGGCCGTCGGGCTGGGCTGGTTCATCAACAAGCCCAAGGCGCCGCCCATGGAGTTGGCGTTGGAAAAGCTCGGCGTGAGCCGTCCCGACGGCTTGCTCGAGGCCCATTCCCTGAGCCAGTTGCCCAAGGACCTGTTGGCGGTGCCGTTCCTCAAGGCCACGCTCACCGAGGACTTCGTCTTCTATTACGAGGCCCATGCCGACCGTCTCGGGCTGATCGGCAGCCTGCGCCGGATCATCTACGAGCATGACCTCAAGCTGCAGGACAGCCTGATCGAAGAGCTTTTCGACCAGCCGGCCGATGTCGCGTTGTGGCGTGGTGCGGACGGTCGCCTCAAGGACTTCCTGTTGGTGATGGATCGCGGTGGCCTGGCGAAGGTGCTGGAACCGTTGGCGAAGGTCGCACTGGATGACACCCAATTGAGCAAACTCGGCGACCTGAAGGTCGGCGGTGACGACGTTGCGCTCTACCAGCTCAGCTACAACGCCAGCAAATCCCTGGTCTTCGCCTCCCATGGCGACAAGCTGGTGGTGCTGTCCAACCCGACCAAGCTCTACGACAAAGGCAATGGTCCTACCGATGAACCCGGCATGGTCTCGACCCAGGCTCTCGAAGCTCTGCTGGCCGGTGAAAAGCTGTTCCCGGAAGCCTTCGGCCTGCCGCCCAAGGCGCCGGAGGTCAAGCAACGCATCTCGGTCAACGCCAGCGTGCTCGCCATGGGCTATCAGCGTTTCATCCCGAACTTCGCCGGCTTGCGTTTCGACATGGACGACAAGGGCTGGCACAGCTTCCTGGCGATGGACGAGCTGGAAAACCAGCCGGACTTCGACTTCAAGCCGATCTGGCAAGCCATGCCCATGGGTGCCAGTGCCTGCGTGGCCTTGCCCCTGGCCGCCGAGCAACAGAAACCTTTGCTGGTAAAACTCGGCGCCGACGAAAAAACCGCCCAGGCCATGGTCGACCATGTGGCCGGCGCGGCGGGCCTGTGCTGGTACGCCGATTCGCGCCTGTACACGCCGCTGTTGGTGGCGAGCCTGAATGAAGACGACGGCAAGCTCGACGCCGACCTGGGCAACCTGTTCGGTTCGATGGTCGGCGCCTATGAAAACAACGTTGCCGAGCATGCATTCCCGGTGGTCGAGAAGCAGCAAGGCTCGACGCACCAGTGGCTGCGTCAGGTCAGCTCCAATTTCGGCCCTTACCTGGCCAAGGAAGCGGAGCAGCCTGAGGCGATTACCGGCAAGGCGTTCCTGCGGGTCAGCCTGGCACGCCACGGTTCGACCTTGCTGTTCTCCCTTGATGACAAGTTGGTGGACAAAGCCCTCGGCACCCTCGACAAACGCTTCCCACCCATGGCCGACGTGGTGCCCAAGGACCTGCTGATGCCGGTCTACTTCGGCCCGGACTCCATGGCGCAACTGATGCAGCGCGAAACCCTCGACAGCTTGCCCCAGGACATGGAACCGGTGTTCTACAACGCTGCGCAAACCTACCTGATCCCGAAACTGCGCACCCTCGGCGGCTATGGCAAATACGCCCTGACCTTGCCTGAAGGCAGCGAGCCGGACGGCCACTGGCAGTGGCTGCCGCTGGAATGGAAAGCGCTGTGACAGCACTGATCCGCAACTCCGCGTTGACGCTGCTGCTGGCGTTGCTCCTCGGCGGGCCTGCGCTTGCCGTCGAGGCGCCTTCGCTGGATGCGCAGCAATCCCAGGTCTTCCGCGCCTGGTTCGTGCGCATCGCCCAGGAACAGCTGACCAAAGGCCCTAGCCCGCGCTGGTATCAGCAGGATTGCGCCGGGCTGGTGCGCTTCGCCGCCAACGAAGCGCTCAAGGTCCACGATGAAAAATGGCTGCGCAGCAATGGCCTGTCCAATCGCTACCTGCCGCCGGAATTGCCGCTCAGCGATGGGCAACGGCGTCTCGCCCAGCAGTGGCAACAGGGCGGCGGCAAGGTCGGGCCCTACGTCAATGCGATCAAGTTGATCCAGTTCAACAGCCGCCTGGTGGGCCGGGATGTCACCCAGGCCCGCCCCGGCGACCTGATGTTCTTCGATCAGGGCGACGACCAGCACCTGATGATCTGGATGGGCCGCTACATCGCCTATCACACCGGCACTACCACCCCAACCGACAACGGCATGCGCTCCGCAAGCCTGCAACAACTCATGAACTGGAAGGACACCCGATGGATACCCGACGCAGCCAACCCCAACTTCATCGGCGTCTATCGACTCAACTTTCTCTCCCAATGACCGGTGCCCGCATGCTGCGCTTGTGTTCAAAATTGCCCCTGCTGTTTGCCCTGTTGCTGGCACCTGTCGTGAATGCCGAAGACACGGTGGAGCCCAGCGGCTACACGCCGGTGTCCGGTGAAAGCTTCTTCCTGCTGGCCGACAGCAGCTTTGCCAGCGACGAGCAGGCCATGGTCCGCCTCGAAGCGCCGGGCCGCGACTACCGCCGGTTTCGCATGGAGCCCTACGGCGGCGCCGATATCCGCGTCTATCGCATCGACAAACCGCTGGATTTCCTCAAGCGCCAGAAGAACCTGCACCGCGTGGTCAGCGATGGCCAGTTCAAAGGTGAAGGCCTGTCGAACACCCTCGCGTACCTGTGGGACAACTGGTACCGCAAGTCCCGTCGAGTGATGCAGCGGGCGTTCTCCTACGAGTCGCGCCAGCAAGTCACTGAAGAAGTGCCGGAACTGAAGATCGGCAACGCCCTGGTCGCACCGACACCGTACGACGCTCCGGCGCAATTCGCCTTGATCCCGGGCTTGCCGGTGGTCAGTCAGTTCCGTTATCCGCTGTGGCAGGCCAAGCCGATCCAGCCGCCTGCGGGCGTCAACCTGGCCGGCTCGTCCAGCCAGTTTGTCAACGTCGCGCCGGGCAACGTCTATGTGCCGCTGGGCCAGTTGAAGCCCGGCCTGTATCTGGTGGAAGCGCTGATCGGCAAATACCGCGCAACCACCATGGTCTTCGTCTCCAACACTGTGGCGGTGAGCAAGATTGCCGGCGATGAACTGCTGGTCTGGGCCGCACGCAAGCATGAAGGGCGTTCGGTGCCCAAGGTCAACGTACTGTGGACCGACGGCCTGGGCGTGATGAGCAGCGGGGCCACCGATGAAGACGGCCTGCTGCGCCTCAAGCACGTCAGCCCGGAGCGTTCGTTCGTCATTGGTGAAGACGAGGAGGGCGGGGTATTCGTCTCGGAAAACTTCTACTACGACAGCGAAATCTACGACACCAAGCTCTATGCCTTCACCGACCGGCCGCTGTACCGGCCAGGGGATTGGGTATCGCTGAAAATCGTTGGTCGTGAGTTCAAGAACGCCCGTGATTCGGTGCAACCGACTGCCGCCGACGTCAATGTCAGCGTGCTGGACGCCACCGGCACCGAGCTGCAAACCCTGGCCCTGAAGCTCGATTCCAAGGCCGGCACCCAAGGCCGTTTCCAACTGCCGGAAAACGCCGTGGCCGGCGGCTATGAACTGCGCTTGCGCTACAAGGACCAGCTCTACAGCAGCGCCTTTCGTGTTGCCGAATACATCAAGCCGCACTTCGAGATCGCCCTGAACCTGGCCAAGCAGGATTACCGCACCGGCGAACCGGTCAAGGGCAATCTCGTGCTGCTGTACCCGGACGGCAAGCCAGTGGTGAATGCCACGGTGAGCCTGAGCCTGCGCGCCCAGCAATTGTCGATGGTCGATAACGAGCTGCAATACCTGGGGCAATTCCCGGTCGAGCTGACCAGCAGCGAAGTGACCACCGATGCCAAGGGCAACGCGACCCTCGACTTGCCGGCCGCCGACAAGCCGAGCCGCTACACGCTCACCGTGTTCGCCAGCGATGGCGCGGCGTATCGGGTCAAGACCACCAAGGAAATCCTCATCGACCGTGGCGCGGCGAATTTCCGCCTGAGCGCTCCCCAGCGGTTCAGCGCCGCCGGCCAGAAAGTCTCGTTCAGCTACGCCAACGAAGGCGGCAACGAACAAGCCAAGGCTGTGACGCCGGGCAGCTATGCCTGGGTGCGCCTGGAAGACCAGAGCACCGGCGAAGGCAAGCTGGCGGCCAAGGACAAGGGCTTCAGCCTGACCTTCGAGCGCCCTGGCACCTACAACCTGACGCTCAAGGACGACCATGGCCGAGTCGTTGGCGCCGCCGCCCACGCGGTAACCGGTGAAGGCATCAAGGCCGTGCCGGGCACTGTCGAGATCGTCTTCGACAAGCCTGAATACAAGACCGGTGACGAAGCGCTGGCGCTGATCACCTTCCCGGAACCGGTCAGCGATGCGCTGCTGTCGCTTGAGCGGGACAAAGTCGAGGCCACGGCGCTGCTGTCCAAGGGCGGCGACTGGCTGAAGATGGAAAAACTCAGCGACACCCAATACCGCGCGCGCATTGCCGTGAAGGATAGCTTTGCGCCCAACCTGACCTTCTCGGTGCTGTACACCAAGGGCGGCCAGTACAGCTTCCAGAACGCCGGCATCAAGGTGGTCACGCCGCAGATCGACGTTGCCGTCGTCACGGATAAAGCCACCTACCGCCCGGGCGACACGGTGACCGTGGACCTGAGTACCCAGTTCGCCGGCAAGGCGATCCCCGCGCACCTGACGGTCAGCGTGGTGGACGAAATGGTCTATGCCCTGCAACCGGAAGTGGCGCCGACCATCGATCAGTTCTTCTATCACCCGCGTCGCAACAACGTGCGCACCAGTGCCAGCCTGTCGTTCATCAGCTACGACGTGGCGCTGCCAGGCAGCCCTGGCGCGCCGGGCAAGGCCAACCGCAGCGAACGCGGGGTCAAGGTGCTGGAGCGGCCGCGTCGTGAAGACGTCGACACCGCTGCCTGGCAACCGGAGCTGGTCACCGACGCCAACGGCAAGGCCCGCTTCACGTTCAAGATGCCGGACTCGCTGACACGCTGGCGCATCACCGCCAAGGCCATTGCCGACGACGGCCAGGTGGGCCAGAAGAAGCAGTTCATCGTCTCGGAAAAGCCGCTGTACCTGAAGTGGAGCGGCCCGACCCGTTTCCGTATGGGCGACAAGCCGCAACTGGGCCTGTTCGCCTTCAGCCAATCGGAAAAACCACTGAAGGCCGAGCTGCTGATCCGTTACGCCGGCGCTGAACAGCGCGTGGTGGCGGAGCTGAAAAACGGCATCAACTATGTGGCGCTGCCGGTCCTGGAACTGAGCAGTGGCGACTTGACCGTGCAGTTGCAATTGAATGGCGAAACCCAGGACGCCCTGGCCATGCACTTGAACGCCAGCGGCAACGGTTGGCAAGTCACCCAGAGCCAACGCCTGGATGTGGTAAGCGGCGACACCCCGCTGGCCCTGCCGGCCGACGCCAGCGATATTCGCCTGCGCCTGGACGACAGCCCGCAAGCGTTGTTCCGTTCGGCCCTGGATGACCTGCTGAGCTATCCGTACGGTGGCGTCGAGCAGACCGCCAGCCGTCTGTTGCCGTTGAGCATTGCCTATCCGACCCTGGCGTCGAACCCGCAGATCCGCGACCGCTTGCGGTTGATCATGCAGAACAGCCGCTTGCGCCTGGTGCAGATGGCCGGACCGTCGGCGAGCTTCACCTGGTGGGGCCAGGACGGTGAGCCGGATGCATTCCTCACCGCCTATGCCTATTACGCCGACTGGCACGCCAGCAAGGCCCTGGACCTGAGCCTGCCGCCGGAACACTGGCAGCGGGTGCTGGAGGTCTACGCCAAGCAGGCCGGCGATACGCCGCTGCTGCAGCGTGCGCTGATCCTGTCGTTCGCCAAGCAGATGCAACTGCCGGTGAACACCTTGCTCAGCGGCCTGATGGACGACCTGGCCAAGGCCAGTGAAGACAGTACCGAGAGCGTGCTGGACAGTGGCGAAGACAGCCTGGTCATGTACGCGCCGGACTCGGCCCTTGGCTTGGCCAGTGCCCGTGTCCTGACCGCGTCCCTGGCGAAACAGGCGAAGGTGCCGTTGCCGGCGGCCTTCAGCCGTCAAGCCGATGCGGCCCAGCAGCAACTGGAACTCAGCTCGCAGCCGTTCGTCGAGGCCCTGGTGCTGTCGTTGCAGAGCTTCGATCAGGCCCGCGCCACTGCATTGCTGGAGCGCGTGTTGCCGCAGCAGTCCACCCTGGAACGGGCCCTGGCCCTGACCTGGTTGCAGGGCAGCATCGAACAGGCGGCACCGGCCGTGGCCTTGGCGCCGGGCGAAGGTTGGGCAGCCAAGCAGGGTGTGACCGGTGAAACCTACTGGCAGTGGCAGGGTGCGCAGCTTCCAACGATGCTGACCCTGACCGGCGCCCAGGAGCGCCCATTGCAAGCGGCGCTGAGCTTCCAGAGCCAGCAACCGCCAGTGGCGCCGATGGCCGTGTCCATCACCCGTCGCCTGTCGCGTCTGGTGCCGGGCGACGAGGCCTTCACCTTCAAGCTCGAAGCCGTGGGCAACAAACCGTTGTCCAGCGACAGCCTCTACCTGGATGAAGTGATCATCAACAGCAAGGCGCCGACGCCACTGCGCTACGGCATGCTCGAAGTGCCGCTGCCGCCGGGCGCCGACGTGGAGCGCACCACCTGGGGTATCCAGTTGATGGGCAAGGCCGACAGCGAACCGACGTCCCTGGAAAGGGCCCGCTTCGAGCCCGGCCAGATGGCGTATGCAGTGCCGGTGGATGCCCTCAGTGGCGAGCTGCGCCTGCGGCACTTGGTGCGCTTCTCCCAGAAAGGCCAGTTCACTTTGCCGCCAGTGCGCTTCACCCAGGTCTACGCGCCGCAACACCAGGCGCGGGAACAGAAACCGGCGCTCGGTCAGGTCACGGTCAACTGATATGCGTTGGCTGCTGGTTGGGTGGCTGCTGTGCTTGATCCCTGCGCTGGCAACAGCGCAGGACGAGCCGTTGCGCCTGGCCTTCGACGGTCAGTTGCTGCAAGTGAGCCAGACCCAGGTGCTGGCTCGCCAACCATTGCCCGACACTTTGCAGGCGCCACTGGGCAGCCTGTGGAAGCTGTTTGTCTACGCCTGGCTGGTGGACACCGACGCTCGCGAACCGGTCTATGAGTGCCGCGGCGAGTCGAAGGAAGAAGTCTATTGCTGCAATGCCGGGCAGAGCATCGGTCGTGACCAGGCACTGGTGAAGTCCTGCGGCTTGTATTTCGAGCCACAGCGGCTCGGGCTGTCGGCCTCGAACTGGCGTGATTACTGGCAGGCCCGTCAGGCGCCGACCTGGTTGTTGGATCTGCCGACCTTGCAACCCCAGACGCAAGTGCCCGTTGCGCAATTGCTCAAGGCCCTGGCCACGCTGCCGGCCCAGGAGCAGGCCCGACGGGTGCTGCTGGATGTGGCACTCAGCGCGGCCGACGGGCGACTGGTCGGCGAATTGGGCAGTCGCCTGCGGGTCAAGACCTGGAGCTGGCTAGGTGATCAGGGGCCTTCATCGCGACAGGGCGGTTTCGCCGGTTGGCTGGCCGATGGCACCCCGGTATGGGCCGGTGGCCGCGGCACCAGCCAGCAGGTCCTGAAGGTCTACGGCGAAGGGTTGGCTGCAGCATTGCCGTCACGCTGGCCGGCGGAAACCGGGCGTTGCGTGGAAGTCGGCCTGTTTGCCCGCTATCCCTTGCAACGGGTGATGGCCGGTGACCGTCCGGCCTCGCCAGGTCAACTGCGCGGCGACTACCGCGTCGAATTCAGCAACGGCAATCAACTGGACATCCACAGCGATGGCGAGCTGTTCCTGATGCCCGGCAAGCTGGTGGCGCGCCTGGACCGCGAGGAATACGTCGCCCGGGTCTTGCAGCGCGAAGCCAAGGCCGAGCCTGCCGAAGCTGCCAAGGCCCTGGCCGTGGCGATTCGCACCTACCTGCTGCAGAACGCCCAACGCAACGGTGATTGCCTGAGCATCGACGACAGCAGCCATCGCCAGCGCGTCGCGCCACGCCCGGCGGCGCCGGAAACCCGCGCCATTGCCGCCTGGACCAGCGACCTGGTCCTGGCCGGTACTGATGTCACCTACCACTCCGACCAGCCGGGCCCGGACAAACTGTCCTGGGCGCAAGCGGTGGAACAAGCCAACGCCGGCCAACGCTACGACGCCATCCTGCTGCACGCCTACCCGCGCGCCAGCCTCAGCCGCTGGGACAACCCGGTGGCATCCTGCGAAGCGCTGCCCGCCGCCCAGGACTGGCTGCTGAAACAGCGCCGAGGTTGGCGTGAGCGGCTGGAAAGTGAAGTGGGCTACAACGAAATCAGCGCTTTCGCCGTCTGCCGCGTCGCCTTCGGCCGGCCTTATGTCGACCGCGAGCGCCAGCGCATCTACGTGCGCGGCGTGCTGTCGCTGCAGGATCGTCTCGACCTGACGCATGAATATCTGCACCTGGCCTTCGAAGCTCATCCCAACGGCCAGGATGAAACCTATATCGAAGGGCTCGCCCGTCACCTCTTGCTGGAATAGACCATGACACTCCGTTATCCACAGGTCTTGCTGTTGCTCTGCGCCCTGACCGCGTTGCCCTCGGCCATGGCCGCCGACTCCATCAAGCTCGACACTCCGATTGGCGGCTGGCGCAGCGGTGCGCCCGGCGGTGAAGGCGAAAGTTTCAGCCAGACCGTCAACTACCCGGCCTCGTCGGTCAACACGCCCCCAGGCCAGGCCAACACCGCGCGCATTACTGGGCAGATCAAAGGCGCCCCCAAGGACAGCAACGCGCCGGGCCAACTGATCGTCAACGGTGTGAGCCTGCCGCTGAAACTGGATGGGGACGGTCGCTTTGACCGGCCGTTCTCGTTCCCCAACGGCAGCAACAGCGTCGAAGTGCGCAGCGCCGATGGCCAGCAGCGCCACCGCACGCAATTTCTCAACACCAGCGGCGGCGCGACACCGGCCAAGCTGCGGGTGTTGCTGACCTGGGACAGCGACGGCACCGACCTGGACCTGCACCTGGTTACGCCCGACGGCGCCCACATCTGGTACGGCGACCGTGCCGTCGCCAACGGCGGCGCCCTCGACGTCGACGTCACCACCGGCTACGGCCCGGAAATCTTCGCCATGCCCGCGCCGATCAAAGGCCAGTACCTGGTGTATGTGAACTACTACGGTGGCGGTTATCGCTATCAGGAAGACGGCGAGGACGGTGGAGAACAAGCGCAGCAAGCCCTGACCACCGCACAAGTCACCGTGATCACCGAAGAAGGCACGCCGAACGAGAAGATGGAAACCTTCGTCGTGCCGATGCGGGCGGTGGGTGAGCTGACGTTGGTCAAAAGCTTCAGCTATCCGTAAGTCGCCATCATCAGTCACAACTGATGTTGCAGCCTGTGGAGGTCCCACAGGGAGGATGAGTCGCTAAAAAAACTCACGCGTGAGCTATTGTGAGGTTTCGAAAGTACCTGTAGTGTTTCTCACGCGTGAGTTTTTCACAGTGGGGTCAGTACCATGCCAACCAGCTCTCCATCAGATCCGCCAGACGGGTCTGTAACCGATTCAACGAGCCGCACGGGAGAGCGCGCCAAACCCTCCGCGAAAAAACCGTCGAGCTTCTACATGAAGCAGATGCGCGCGGGCCTGAGTGCCGCCGGGTATGTGAAACACGAGACTTGGGTGCTTCCCGAAAACCGAAGCCTGCTCAAGCAAATGGAGAAACAGCTACGCCAACCGATTCTGGCTGGCTCATTCATGTCGGAGGATTACATGAGCGCAGGTAACAACTGGAACATCGATCGCCTCTACAGCGCCCTTCAGGCCCTGGACGACGTGGTCGCGAACGACATCACTCTCTCTCTCGTCCAAGGCTCCGAGTCCAGCATCAAGCTGGAAATGAATGACTTCGGTGGCTTGCCGATCTACATCGCAGTGGTGGGCGACCAGATCATCGTCGATACCGTCCTGGTGGACGTCGAGTCGATCAACGACGTCGCGGCATTCAATGACGCCGTGCTGCGCAGCCGGGAGATGTTCCCGCTGTCGTCCATCGGCATCGAGACCATGCCCAACGGACAGGTCGTCTACAACATGTTCGGCGCGTTGAGCTCCGACTCCAGCCTGACCAACGTCGTCACCGAGGTCAAAACCCTCGTCGACAACGTCCAGCGCGCCAGCGAAGCCTTCGAACGCTTCTTCATTTAATTCGCCGAATAGGAACCATCCAATGACTCAGTCCATCTGGAGCAAGTTGTTCACCGCACTGCGTGGCGGTGCCAACGAAGTCGGCGAATCGATCGTCGACCAACAGGCCCTGCGCATCCTCGACCAGGAAATCCGCGATGCCGACAGCGCGCTGGCCAACGCCAAGCGTGAGCTGGTCACCATCATGGCCAAGCACAAGCTGGCGACCGATCGCGTCGGCGAATACAACGCCAAGATCAAGGACCTGGAAGCCAAGGCCCTGGCCGCGATCCAGGCCAACCGCGAAGACCTGGCGCTGGAAGTGGCCGAAGCCATTTCGACCCTGACCAACGAACTGGACGCCGAGCAGAAGCACGCGACCGAATTCGGTGGTTACGCGGACAACATGCGCAAAGACATCACCAAGGCCGAAAGCCGGATCAAAAGCCTGCGTCAGCAAGTGGACATGGCCAAGGCCCGCGAAAGCGTGCAGAAGGCCCAGGTCAGTGCTTCGATCGCCAGCGGCGGCGCCAATGGCAAGCTGGAAACCGCTGTCGGTACGCTCAACCGCCTGCAGGCCAAGCAACAGCAACGTGCCGCTGAGCTGCAAGCCCAGGACGAACTGGCCGAGGCTTCGACCGGCTCCGACCTGGAGCGCAAGCTGCGCGACGCCGGCATCACGCCGAACGAAGGCAGCGCCAATGCGATCCTGGAACGCTTGAAGAAAAAATCGGCTGAGTGATCGGTACACGTTGTCCTGAGTGAACCCGTGGCGAGGGAGCTTGCTCCCGCTGAGGCGCGAAGCGGCTCCAAAAACGGGGCCTGCTGCGCAGCCCAGCGGGAGCAAGCTCCCTCGCCACAATAGTCTCCGGCACGTCATGGATTTAATTGTGAGGCAGGTACTTTTATCCAAGCCCCGCAACAGGTTTAATGCTGTCCGGCCACTACGCTCGAGCACTCAGGCGCCAGAGCGATTATCCCGCCAGGAACGAAGCCCCACGGAGTCAGGGACGAAATGTCGATTTTCCTTTTGTTGCGCACGTACGCGTCGTCCTTCTTCCATCGGTTCGGCTGGGCGGGCCTGGCCATTGCGTTGGGCGTGCACCTGTCCACGGCCTGGATCGGCCTGGTGCTGTTGGGCGAGCAACACCTCATCGCCGCCGCCACGTTTATCTACTTCTATCTCACCACCACGCTCACCGTCGGCTATGGCGATCTGTTGCCACAGACATCCGCCGGGCGAATTTTCGTGGCGACCTGGATCATGCTCGGGGGCATTGCCCTGTTGACGACGGTCATCGGCAAAACCACCAGCAGCGTCATCGATGTATGGAGAAAAGGCATGAAGGGCAAAGGCGATTTCACCGGTAAAGTCGGCCACACGGTTCTCATCGGTTGGGAGGGCGCCTCCAGCGAGCGGGTCATCGAATTGCTGCTGCAGGACGAAACGTCCAATGACAACCTGATCGTCATCTGCGATTGCGATCTCGAAGAAAACCCCATGCCTGGCAAGACCTCGTTCATCAAGGGCGACAGCCTGTCCTCCGTCGCGCTGTTGCAGCGTGCCGGCGTGCCGGGTGCCGAACGCGTGCTGGTACGAACCCATTCCGACGACCTGACCCTGGCCACCGTGCTGGCGGTCAATCAATTGGGGCCTGCCGGGCACGTGGTCGCACACTTCAATGACAGCGAAATCGCCGCCCTCGCCAGTGCCTATGCGCCGAGCCTGGAATGCACCTCCAGCATGGCCATCGAAATGCTGGTGCGTGCCTCCCAGGACCCGGGCTCGTCCGTGGTCATCAATGAATTGCTCTGCGTCGGCCAAGGCGCCACCCAGTACCTGATGAAGCTCCCCGAGGCGTTTGAAGCGACGTTCGGCGACCTCTATACCCGGATGAAAGAGCAGCACAACGCTACGCTGATCGGCTACCGCGCCCAGGGCGCCCGCCAGCCGTCGATCAACCCGCCCGGCGCCACCCGCGTCGTGGGCGGAGAACTCTTCTACATCGCCTCCACGCGTCTCAAGGAAATTTCCCATGGGGTGGTTTAAACAGTTGATGGGGCTTGAGGCCCCGAACGCGAACACGACAGCCAGCCATAACGCGCCCGTCACCGGGCCGCTGGGCCTGGCCTCCGGCAAGCAGGTCATGTTCGACTCCACGCTCAAGTTGCTGCTCGACGGCAACAGCGCCGTGGTCATCCCGGGCTCCCAACAGATCTGGAGCCTGGGCATCGTCGACCTCGGGCAGTCGAACTGGCTGTCGCGTTGCTACATGAACGACGAAGACTACTGGCTGCAAGTGCACACCAGCGGCGACATCGCCGGGCAGGTCGAGTCGGTGATCCTGTTCAACTACCTCAGCTACGTCACGATCAACAGCGAAGCGGAATTGCGGCGCCTGGCCGGCCCTGAAAGCCTGATCGGCCTGCCGACCTACACCCACGACGGCGTCGAGTACACCCGCGAATGGGGCACCGAGGCGGGCCAGACAGAGTTGGTAGGGATGAGCGAGCGCGTGAGCAACCCGGATGAGTCCTACAGCGTCGAGCACCGTTCGATGCTGTACGCCCGCGACACCGGCCTGACGGATCGCCGGGAGTTCCTGCTGTTCTCCGTCGAAGAGGACGCCGAAGGCACCGTCAGCCTGAGCACTTCGCTGGGTATTTCGCTGTACACCACTGACCTGAACACTCTTTGAATAAGGAAGAAGTCCATGCTTGAAGCGCTCTCCATTTCCCTGAACAAAGCCGCCGTGCTTGGCTTTGTCATGTACATCCTCGGCGCCGCCGTGCTGTTCGCGTTGTTCCAGTTCATCTACACCCGCGTCACGCCGCACAAGGAATTCGAACTGATCCGCTCGGGCAACGTGGCCGCGGCCATCGCCCTGGGCGGCGCCGTCATCGGTTTCGCCATCCCGGCCAGCAACGTGATCGCCTACTCGATCAGCATGCTGGACTTCGTCGTCTGGGCGGTGATCGCCGCTGTCGTTCAGTTGCTGGCGTTCCTGGTGACCAGCCTGGTGCTCAAGGGTGCTTCGGCGCGCATCAAGAACGGTGAAATCGCCGCCGGTATCTACATCGCTGCCGTGGCCATCAGCGTCGGCATGTTGAACGCCGCGTGCATGACGCCTTCCACCAACTGATTGCGCCACGGAGATCCCGATGAAACGAAGCAAGTACGTCCAGCTTTCGCTGGCCGCGTCGGTCGCCCTGGCGATATCCGGCTGCGGGCCAACGGAAAAAACCTACAAGTTGCAGAAGAAGTACAACTTCCAGTCCGTCCAGCAATGTGTCGATGAAAAGCTCCCGGTGGACATTTGCGCCGACGCCTACATGAGCGCCATGAGCGAGCATCGTCGCATCGCGCCGACGTACGCCAGCCAGGCCGATTGCGATGCCGACTTTGTTCCGGATTGGTGCCAGCAGGATTCGGCCGGCCAGTTCATCCCCAAGCTGGGTGGTTTCGAACTGAGCGCCGATGGCGAAGTCACGCAATCCCAGGTCGACGCCGCCCGCGCCCAGTTGCCGGCTTCGGAAGCGAACGTCGGTGGTTCAGGCTTCGGCAACCTGCTGACTGGCATGCTGATCGGCAACATGTTGAGCGGCAACCGCAACAGCTACTACTCCGAGCCGGTCTACCGCTACCGCGATGATCGCGGCAACTTCGGGTCTTCGACGCTCAGCCAGCGGGTTTCCAGCGGTTCGACCTTTACCCGGTCCAACCAGGCGCGGTACGGCAGCTATACCGACTCCATCAAGAGCAGCAAGGCGATGTCCGTCGCTTCGTCCACGTCTCGCGGTGGCTTTGGCAGCAAGTCCAGCGCCCGCAGCGGTTGGGGCGGTTCGAGCAGCTCCGGCGGTTGAGGAACCAGCGCCATGAAGAAGATCCATTGCGCAGAACGTCATGACTGGAAGCAGACGGCCGAGCAGCTCGGCTTTCTGTTCCACACCATCGACGACGAACCCTATTGGGACGAAAGCGCGTACTACCAGTTCACCCTCAAGCAGATCGAGGACGACCTGGAAGACCCGACCACCGAGATCCATGAGATGTGCATGGACCTCGTGGCCCGCGTGGTCCAGAGCGAAGAACTGCTGGAGCGCCTGAGCATTCCCGCGCCGTTCTTCGACCTGGTGCGCACTTCATGGCTGGAAGGCCACCCGCACCTGTATGGGCGCATGGATTTCTCCTACAACGGCACGGGCCCGGCCAAGCTGTTGGAGCTCAACTACGACACACCGACCAGCCTCTACGAGGCGGCGGCGTTCCAGTGGGGTTGGCTGGAGCAATGCATCGAGCGCGGTTTGCTGCCGGCCCATGCCGACCAGTTCAACAGCATCGACACCAAGCTGCACCAGGCCTTTGCCCAGTTGCAGCTCAAGGAGCCGTTTTATTTCGCGTCGATGAAAGGCTCGGTGGAAGACAAGGGCACCACGGACTACTTGCGCCTGATCGCGGAAAAAGTCGGCATTGAATCGCGGCACATCGATATCGAAGACATCGGCCTCAACAGTGACGGGCGTTTTGTTGATCTGGAAGAGCGCTGGATTCCGCACCTGTTCAAGCTGCATGCCTGGGAGTTCATCTTCCACGAGCCGTTTGGTGAAGCGATTGCCCAGTGTGATACGCAGTTTTTCGAGCCGGCCTGGAAGTCCATCATCTCGAACAAAGGCATCCTGCCGTTGCTGTGGGAATTCAACAAAGGCCACCCGAACCTGCTCGCGGCCCACCTGGATACCGACACCAGCAAAGCGGTGCCCAAGGGCTGGGTGCGCAAGCCGTTCTTTTCCCGGGAAGGCGCCAACATCGAGCTGCAGACCGCTGATGGCCTGATCGTAAAAGAAGACGGCCCCTACACCGACGCGCCGTTCATCCTCCAGGAATTCGCGCCGCTGCCACGCTTTGACGACAGCTACACGCTGATCGGCTCCTGGGTCATCGGCGACCAGGCCGCCGGCATTGGCGTGCGGGAAGACAACAGCCTGATCACCAAGGATTCAAGCCGGTTCCTGCCGCACCTGATCCTTGACTGATTCTCTGGGTTAAGCACTGAACCCCTGTGGGAGCGGGCTTGCTCGCGAAGACGGCAGCACAGTCAATATTGATGTCGCTTGATGCACCGCCTTCGCGAGCAAGCCCGCTCCCACAGGTTTAGGTTTCACCGAAGACTTTCCTCAGGTCCACCAGTACCGCACCAGATGAAAGAAGATCGGCGCCGCGAAGCACACCGAATCCAACCGGTCGAGCATGCCGCCGTGGCCTTCGATCATGTGGCCCCAGTCCTTGACGCCGCGGTCGCGTTTGATCGCTGACATGACGATGCCGCCGGCAAACCCCAGCAGGTTGATCAGCAAGGCGATGAGGAACGACTGCCAGGGATTGAACGGCGTGATCCACCACAGCGCGCCACCGATCAGCGAGGCCAGGAAAATGCCGCCGACAAACCCTTCCACGGTTTTTGAGGGCGACAGGTTCGGCGCGATCTTGTGTTTGCCGAACAGCTTGCCGCAGACGTACTGCAACACATCCGAGAGCTGCACCACGATCACCAGGTACGCGATCAGCAACAGGTTGCGCCCTTCGAAACCGGCGATGTCCAGCGTCAGCAGAGCCGGGACGAAGGAGATGCAGAACACCGCAATCATCAAGCCCCATTGGACCTTGGAAGCGCGCTCCAGGAAGTGCGTGCTGTCGCCGCCCAGGGACGCCAGGATCGGCAGCAGCAGGAACACATACACCGGGATAAAGATCGAAAACAGCCCGTACCAGTCGTAGTAGATCAACAGGTATTGCAGCGGTAGCGCCAAGTAGAACGCCGCAACCAGGGCTGGATAATCACTGCGCCGGGTCGGGGTCAGGGTGAGGAATTCCCGCAGGGCATAGAACGACACCGCGTAGAACAACAGGATCACCGCCGCATTGCCGAGCCAGAACGCGATGCCGATCACCAGCACCATGATCCACCAGGCATTGATCCGGGCATTGAGGTTGTCGATAACCGAGTTCGGCGCGCCTTTGGTCCGCAGCCTGAGAATGAAACCGATCAACGAAGCCAGCACCAGAATGGCGCCGATCCCGCCAAACAACATCAGGGTATATCGATCCATGTCAGACGTGCTCCGGGGCCAGTGCCAGCAGCGCGGCGCGGCTGCGTTCAAGAAATTGCTCTTTGCTTTCACCTTCTTCGATGCACAGCGGCGCGCCGAAACTGGTGGTGCATAACAGCGGCAGCGGCAGGACACGGCCCTTGGGCATGACGCGGTTGAGGTTGGCGATCCACACCGGGATCACCTCGACCTCGGGGTGGTTTTTCATCAAGTGATAGATCCCGCTCTTGAAGGGCAACAGGCCTTCCTCCGGATTGCGCGTGCCTTCCGGAAAGATGATCAGCGAGTCGCCGTTTTCCAGCGCATCGAGCATCGGCTGCAATGGGCTGTAGGAAGGATCCTTGCGCTCACGGTCCACCAGCACGCCGTTGAACACCCGGTTGATGATGTAGCGACGCATCGGGCTGGTTTGCCAATAATCGGCCCCCGCCACCGGACGGGTGAGCTTGCGCAGCGCCGGCGGCAGCGAGGCCCAGAGCAACACGAAGTCACCGTGGCTGCTGTGGTTGGCGAAGTAGATCCGCTGCACCGGCGTCGGCGCGCAGCCGAGCCACAGGCTGCGAGCGCCCGTGACCATGCGAGCGGCGGAGGTGATGAGGTTGGCGACCACGGGTTCGAACATGAGGATTCCTTATCCTGAAAAGGCTAACCAGGGACTGGCCAGGATGAAGCCCAGCACCAAGACAACTTGTATGGCCAGCAACCGCGACTGCCGACGCAGCAGCAACAACGCACCGTGCCGGCGTTCGGTCCAGAGACGGCCGGCGCGTTCGGCCGGTTGCAGGCCCAGCGAGGTGAGGGCCTGGTCCAAGGTGTAGGTGCGTTCGGCCAGGGATTGGGTGCTGTCAGCCATGCGCTGAAACAGATCGGCATCGAATGCCACGCGCAGCGCCCAGTATTTTTCCAGCACGCCGAAGACGATCAGTGTGGCACTCAGCAGCAGCAACCACGGATCGATGACGCCCACCAGCCATTGGCCCAGTCCTACCAGCGCTGCCAGCAGCGTCAGCCCGGTGGAAAACTGGTCCAGCGAGTGCCCTCGGCGCAACAGACTTGCCACGGTGTGGAGTTCCATATCAGTGATCATGGTCATTTCCCGGCGTTGTGGATAACTGTTCCAGCGCTCGACGGTGCGCCGCGTGCAAGACGATACGCGGTCGAGCGCGCTGGATTTGCACGATTGCCGCATCAACGTTCGCTGCCCGCCCACTGTGCAACAACCAGGCAACCACCGCGGTGGCGCTGCGTGAATAACCCAGGGCGCAGCAGACCAGCACCGGCCCGTGCTGGCGCAGGTTTTCGATGGCCTCTGCCGCTTTCAGGCATTGCTCGGCGGTCGGTGCGGTCAGGTCGAGCACCGGCAATGAGCGATAGGCGACCCCCGTGCTGTCCAGGGACAGTTCGGCGCAGAGGTCGAGCACCCCGGTAAACGCGCTGTCCTTCAGCTCCATCGGCGTGGGGATTCGCCCGAGCCAGACGCCATCCGCCACCTGATCCGGCTGCGGATGCTGGCGCGTCCACCAACGCGAATTGATCCACGCCGCCGCCAGATAAGGTGCCAGCAACCAACGCGCCGCCGGACTCAAGCGGCCGTCGGCACGCTTCTGGAAACCGTCGGCACCGAACAGCAGGTAATTCAACGCCACCATTAGCACCGCGACCGCCGGCCAGATCAGCCAGAGCCACGCGCCGCCGAAGGCAAACGCCGGGATGAACAGCGCCGCCGCGCCCAAGCCATAACGCAAGGCCAAGCGTCGGCGGGCAGGATCCGTCGCCAGACGCGCACTCAGCAGCGGACTCGGACGGTCCAGCGGCCACAGCCAGACACACAGCCAACCGGCCAGCGCGCCCGTGGGCAGGTCAATGAAGTGATGTTGATACGTGGTCAGCACCGACACGCCGATCAACGCGAACCAACCGTGCATCACCCAGCGCCAGAAGCCCTGCAGATGCCGCTGATAGCAGACCCACAGCACCACCAGCAACGCGATGTGCAGCGACGGCGCCTGGTTGAACGGCTTGTCGAAACCCGCCAGCACTTCGAACAACCAACCGAACACCCCGTCCATTTCCGGGCGGGGGAAGGTAAAGCGCAACGGCCAGAGCAAAAAGCAACTGACCGCAATCGCCTGGGCCGTGAGCAGGCGCAAGGCGTGGCGCTTGAGTTCGTCACGGCTGGTGGGTAACAGCAAGGACAGGCCGTACAGCAGATCGATCGACCAGTAAGGCACGATGGTCCAGGCCATGAACGGCATGTGGTTTTCCCAGGCGAACACGAGCGTGCCGACGTCGTCACGCTGGGAGGTGACCCAGGTGGCGAAGCCGTAAGTGGTGAAGAACAGCGGCGCCAGCAACAGCAGCCACAGCACCGCCGGTTTCAGCAGTGCGGGTTCGCGGGCTGGAGCGATGACGGCGCTCATTACTGCACTCGCTGCGCCAGCGAAACGCTGAAAATGCCCCATTCATCGACACGCAGGGTGATCTTGCGGAAGCCCGCCGCCTCAACCAATTGATCCATCTCCGCTTGGGTGCGTCGTCGCATCACCCAGGCTTGCCCTGCGCGGTGGCTGGTGAGGGCGCGGGCGATCAGTTCCAGTTGCGGGTGCCACGGCTGGCCGGTGTAGACCAGGAAACCGCCAGGCTCCACGGCTTCGGCCAGGCCGGCGAGGGAGCCACCGACCAGTTGGTTGTCGGCAAACAGCTCGTACAGGCCCGACACCACGGCGAGGGTGGGTTTCGGTTCCAGCGCCGCCAGATCCTGGCGGTCGAAGGCATCGCCTTTGACGAATCGGGCGATGTCGCCCAAGCCTTTTTCCACGATCAGCGCACTGCCGTCGCGCACGTTGATGTCGCTGTAGTCGCGCAGCAGAATCGACTCGGGCAACGGGCTGACGCCTTGCAGCGCTTCGAGAATGTAACGGCCATGGCCGGCGGCGATGTCGACGATGCGCACCTCGCGGTCTTGGGCGCGCAATTCGGCCATCGCCAGGCGCAGCAATTCCTCGACGTTCAGCTTGCGTTGGCGAATGCCGCGCCAGCCGATGGAGTTCAGGTAATTCTGGTCAATCATCTTGCCCAGCGCCGAGGTGCCGGTGGGGCGGTTGCGGTAGACGTAGTCCAGGGTGCTGCCGGAGTCGAACCCGGTGTCGAAGCCCAACTTCACCCCAGCCGACAACTTGCTGCCAAAGCGCATGCTGGCGCGGGTCATGCGCCAGTAGAGGTCGCGCAGCGAATTGTGCGGCAGCGGCGTGGCCAGGGTTTCGGCTTCGGCGCAGGTCGCGCCCAGGCGATCGGCGTCGAGCAGGGAAGGGCGGTCCAGCGGGCGGGCAAAGTTCTGCAGGATGAAGCGGCGGGCACTGGCCACGGCCGGCGCTCGATTCTTCTCGCCGAGGGTGTCGTGGAAGAAACCCGGCAGGATGTGCTTCTCTTTGTGCAGGCTGCCCAGGCGCTCGAAGAACTGCTCCTGGGGTTTGCGGTGCACGACAAAGTCCGAGCCGGAGATCAACAGTTGCGTCGGCACCTGGATCGCCTGGGCGTCGGCCACCACGCGGTCGGCGGCTTCGTAGAGGCCCAGCAGCACGTTCACCGAAATGGCCTTGGTGATCAACGGATCGCTGTCGTAGGACGCCACGCGCTCCGGGTCATGGCTGAGGAATTTCGCCTTGACGTAGCTGTTGACGAAGAAATTGCCACGCAACTTGCGCATCAGCGCCAGGCCCGGACGGGCGAAGGGTACGTAGAGCTTGACCTTGAACGCCGGCGACGCCAGCACCAGCGAGCGAATGCGCGGCGCGTAGTCGTGGACCCAGGTGGACGCGATCACCGCGCCGACGCTTTGTGCGACCACGGCGATGTTCGCTTCGTCGATCTGATGCGCCGCGCCGATGTGATCGCAGAAGGTCTGCACATCCCGCGCACTGGTGGCAAAGCTCGGGCTGTCGCCCCGTTCGCCAGGCGACTGGCCATGACCGCGCGAGTCCCAGGCAAAGAAATCGAACCCGGGCAGGTCCAACTCATCCACCAGGTGCGCAATGCGCCCGGAGTGTTCATGACCACGATGAAACAACAACACAGCCTGGCGGGGTTCACCCGCCGCCGCGTCGACAGCCGGCCAGTGCCGGTAGAACAACTCCACGCCATCGTGGGTAGTGAACGTCAGTTCCTGGGCTTCGCGCATTGCAAGTTCCTTTATGCTGAGGGAGCGTTTTCCTTCACTTGGCCCAGGCCATGACGGACCCGATTGACCAAGGTATAAACCAGCAGGGCGGCAACCACCGCCATCACACCATCTACCCAGAGCGCCCCGAGCCAACCCAGGGCAATGCCGGTCGCCAGCACGCCCAACACAAAGGCGCGATCACTCTTGCCCATCGGCCCGTCATACCGCCGCGAAGCCCCCACCATCGCCCCCAGCACGCCGGCGTATTCGCTGAACAACGCCAACAGCGTGACCAACAACACGAGCAACAGACTGGTATCGGCAAACAGGGCAAAAGGCAGGATCAGGGCAGCGTCGGCGATGATATCGCATAGCTCATTGAGGTAGGCGCCCAGATGCGATTGCTGGCCAAACTCACGCGCCAACATGCCGTCCACGGCATTCAACGCCATGCGCAGGAACATCCAGATCGGCACCAGGACGAAGATCCACGGATGGTTGGCAAACCAGGCGATGACCGCGCCGACCAATACCGAAACGATGCCGGCGAGCACCGTGACCTGGTTGGCGGTGACACCGTTGTTGTAGAGGCGTTGAACCATGGGGCGCAGCAGGTTTTGAAAGGCGGGCTTGAGTTGGTAGATGGAGGGCATCGGGGTGAGATCTCGGCCGGTTGCGGGGCTGGGCTTATACAGGTGCGAGATTACGATAGGTTGAGGGGTTGCAGGCGGGTATTTCTCGAGAATGAGGGCGGATAGGCATCTATTCGCGTATTTATCTGCGCAAGACGCCTAGGAAACTGAAAAAAAGCTGACCCTGTGGCGAGGGAGCTTGCTCCCGCTGGGCTGCGCAGCAGCCCCAAAGCCATTCAACGCGGTGACCGGGTAGGTTTACGACTGCTGCGCAGCCGAGCGGGAGCAAGCTCCCTCGCCACAATACCGACCTCACCAAAATTCCCCTGTGGGAGCGAGCTTGCTCGCGATGGCGATACGGCAAACAAATAGATCTTCAGCTTTACCACCCAGACAAATAAACAAGGAGTGTTTCAAATGCTGAAAATGGATTGGCTCACTAACCACATGGATAAAAGCGACCAGATGGCCGAGTGGCTCCATCGGGAGTTCAGTTATGAATTCGCCCAGCAATCCCTCGCCAGTTGGCAGCAGGAATTCGCCGCGGGGCAGCACGATGGCCGTTGGAAGTGCCTGATCGCCATGGAACACGACCAGTTGCTCGGCGGCGCTTCACTGGCCAGCCACGACCTGCCTGACCAGCCAGAGCTGGGCCCGTGGCTGGCGTGTGTATTCATCACCCCAGAGGCTCGACGCAGAGGGCTTGCGGCGCAGTTGATCGAAGGCATCTGCAGTCATGCGCGAGAGGCTGGAATCATCACCTTGTTCCTGCACACCCACAGCCAACGTGATTATTACGCCAAGCTGGGTTGGGACGTGTTGGAACGCTTTGAGGCTTGGGGGGAAGAGCAATGGCTGATGGCGCGGTGTTTATAGTCATCGGCGGGTTTTCCACGCCAAGCGTCTAAATTTAGCGAATCGCCCTACATCCATTCCCTCTTTTCCTGACTTATTTCTCTCGCCATCGCAGGCAGAGTCTCGCGCCCACTCCTGCGCCGCGAGCTGCCTGCATGAAGTTCCCTGACAAGATCCCGTCATTAACCGGCGCCATCGGTTCGCTGGTCTTGGCCGCCATGAACTCGCCCGATGTCGAGGAAGTACTGCAGGACTTTCGCCGCTGCCTGGGCGACTACGACAGTTGGGCGGAAAGATTCTGGACCAATCGGACGCTGGACATTAAGCAGGTGTTTAAAGTTGGCCAGGAGGTGTCGCTCGCACCCGCGAAGGACGATGGCAAGCAGGTCAGCGCCGTGGTGGCGAGGTGTCCGGCACAAGGCCCGCTGACGCTGGTGCACATGTTCCAAGCCTCGCGTTTCGTGCCGATCGGCGACACACCAGTGGTGTTGGAACCGATCACTAAAGACGAGTGGGGGAAGGAAATCTTTGGCGATCCGATCCCTCATGTCATTGGCCCCAGCGGCATTTTGGAAATATCCGAATGCGACCGCGGCCAGCGTTACCGCATCAGTTTCTTTCCAAATATCACGAGCGATCATGTCGAGGCGCTATACGCGTCCTACCAGCGCGAGATCGTCGAGCTCGAAGGTTGGCTGAAAGCGGAATGGAGCGAGTTTCAACCGTTGTGGAAGGCGTCTTCCGAGAGCGGTTTTGTAAAGCGCTTCAACGCATTGCAGGACGCCCAGCTACGTGGCTTTGAAAACGCCCTGTTTGGGCTATGGGACGACGTAAAACAGGTCTTCGATCTGTTGGCGGATCTACAGGCCAACAGTGAAAAACTGCTGGAATACCTCACCGAGACTGAGCTTGAGCAACTGCTGAAAGCCTCATCGGAGGCAATTGCCAAAGGCCTGATGATCCTCAGCGACGAGCCCTTGCTCTTCGTCTACACCGCGGCGTTCATCGGTTGGCTGCGGATGCTGCCGCCGCAGTACCTGGCCGAACTCCTGGGGGAAATGCGCGCCTCGATTTTGATCAACTTCCTCTTGGCGCGTGTGACCGGTGGGCTGGGCGTTGGGCTTCGTATGAGCGGCAAAGTGTTGCGCCATGTCCGCTCGGAACGCGCCCGCGAGTGGTTGCAGGCATCGAGCCAGCGTTTGGGCCAACTTGGCGGCGACAGCCTCAACAAACATGCCGATGTACTGAAGCCAGTAGTAATCGCCGGCCAAGGACCGTCGGTGGGGCCGGCGCCTGTCAGACCGTTACAGATCGCCACTGGGGATTCCGCGCCGCTATCGGTCAGCAACCCGGCTCCGATCGTGCGGGAAAAATCCCAGGCATCTACGCGACTGAGTAAATACGAACCCCACGACGACGCCCCCACCCAATCGAAAAACCCCAACGGCGACCCCGCCGACACCGCGTCCCAGACCCAGACCAGCGGCTGCCCGGTGTCGATGGTCACCGGCGAAGAACTGCTGACCCTCGACGATGGCACCCTCGATGGCCGCTTGCCGTTCGTCTTCACCCGTTTGTACCGCACCAGCGCCGCCGACCTGGATGTCGGCCTCGGGCGCGGTTGGAGCCATGCCCTGGCCCATCGCTTGGAGCTCAAGGGCGAGCAGGTCACCTGGGTCGACCAGGAAAACCGCCGCACGACCTTTCCGCTGCCCAGCGCCCAGCGTCCGGCGATCCACAACAGCCTGGCCCGCGCGGCGATCTACCTGGGCACCGAGGCGGATGAACTGATCGTTGCGCAACCCGGTGACGGCGCAGCATTCCTGCACTTTCGCGACGGCCACCTGAGCGCCCTCAGCGACCGCTACGACAACCGCCTGACCGTCCAGCGCAACATCCACGGCGACATCTGCCGCCTGGACAACGGCGCCGGGCGCGCCCTGCGCCTGCGTTACGAGCAGCGGTACCTGATCGCCGTCGATTACCAGAGCTTCCATCCCGCTATCACCCTCGACGAAGCCTGGCGGACCGAACAGACGCTGGTGTCCTACCGCTACGACGGACGTTTGCGACTGATCGAAGCGACCAATGCCGCCGGTGAAAGCGAACGCTACGACTACGACGACCAGCACGTCATCCTCCAGCGGCAACTGGCCGGCGGGGCGAGCTTCTACTGGGAGTGGCAAGGCCTCGGGCCGGCGTCTCGCTGCGTACGGCATTGGGCCTCGTTTGCACAGATGGACAGCCGCTACACCTGGGGCGAAGACGGCAGCGTCACGGTCCGGCACTTGGATGGCAGCCAGGAGGTGTATGTCCACGACGACCGGGCGCGGCTGGTGCGCAAGGTCGAGCCCGACGGCGGCGAGCACCTCAAGGCCTACGACGAGCAAGGTCGCTTGATCGCCGAGCAGGACCCGCTGGGCGCCGTGACCGAATACCGCTACGACGACGTCGGACGGCTGGTGGCGCTGCTTCCCTCGGACGAGACGCCGACGTCCTACGAATACCGCAACGGTTTCCTGCACACCTGCGCGCGCGGCAAGGCCGTGTGGAGCTACCGGCGCAATGCCCGGGGGGACGTGATCGTCCTCATCGACCCGGACGGCCGGCGCACGGAATATGCCTACGACACCCATGGGCAACTGCTGGCGACGTATGACCCGGACGGCGGCGAACATCGCTTCACCTGGAGTCGCCTGGGCCAACTGACCGAAGAGATCCTGCCCGACGGCAGTCGCCGGTGTTTTTCCTACGACGCCCTGGGGCGTTTACTCAGCCGCCAGGACGAACACGGCGCGCTCACGCACTACCAATGGGACGCCGTCGGCCGCCTGCTGCAGGTGACCTTGCCCAACGGTGCCACCCGGACCTGGCGCTACAACGCCTACGGCAAGGTCACCGCCGAACGCGATGAACAGGGCCGTCTGACCCGCTACGAATACGCCGACGACCTGCACCTGGTCAGCCGCCGCCTGAACCCCGACGGCAGCGAGCTGAAATACCGCTACGACTCGGCGCGGCTGTTGCTGACCGAAATCGAAAACGAATCCGGCGAAAAATATCAGCTGGACTACACGCCCAACGGCTTGATCCGACAGCAAGTCGGCTTCGACGGCCAACGCACCGCCTACGCCTATGATCTCAATGGCCACCTGCTGGAAAAAACCGAGCACGGCGAGGACGGTTCGCAACGGCTCACCCAGTACCAGCGCGACGCGGCCGGGCGGCTGCGGGTCAAGACCTTGCCCGACGGCCAGGCCGTCGAATACCGCTACGACGAACTGGGCCGGCTGGTCCACGTCAACGACGGCAGCAATCATCCGCTGGCCTTCGAGTACGACGCCCAGGATCGGCTGGTCTGCGAGCACCAGGGCTGGGGCACCCTGCGTTATCGCTACGACGCTTGCGGACGCCTCAATCACCTGCGCCTGCCGGACGACAGCCAACTCGACTACCACCATGCCCCGGGTGGCGCACTGACCGCCATCGACCTCAACGGCTCACGCCTGACCGAACACCGCTTTGTCGGCGGACGCGAACGGCAACGCCAGCAAGGCCGGCTGCTCAGTGACTACGACTACGACGAACAGGGCCGCCTCAAGGCCCAGACCGTGTGGCAGAGCCAACAGCAGCAACTGTTCTGGCGCGATTATGCCTACAGCGCCAAGGGCAACCTGCAGACCCTTTCCGACAACCGAAGCCGCCGCAGCTACCAGTACGACCCGCTGGATCGCCTGACCCGCATCGATTTTTCCCACAGCGAACCGCCGGAGCACTTCTGCCACGACCCGGCCGGCAACCTGCTGATGCAGGACCGCCCCGGCCCGACCACCCTCAAGGGCAACCGCCTGCTGAAGGAGGGCGACCGCCACTACGACTACGACGCCTTCGGCAACCTGATCCGCGAACGCCGCGGCCAGGCCCTGGTCAGCGCCTATCGCTACGACAGCCAGCACCGCCTGATCGGCGTCACCACGGCCGATGGCCGCGAAACCTCCTACCGCTACGACGTCTTCGGCCGACGCATCAGCAAGACCGTGGATGGCCTGACCACGGAGTTTTTCTGGCAGGGCGACCAGGTCGTCGCCGAAAACAGCCCGCGCCACCACCGCAGCTACGTCTACGAACCCGGCACCTTCCGCCCACTGGCGATGCTCGATGGCGAAGGCCTCAAGGCCTGCCCGTTCTACTACCACCTCGACCACCTGGGCACGCCCCAGGAACTGACCAGCCACAGCGGCCAGGTCGTCTGGTCGGCTCGCTACAACGGTTACGGCCAACTCACCGAACTCCAGCACGGCGGCGGCGAACAGCTGGAACAACCGCTGCGCTTCCAGGGCCAATACTTCGACCCGGAAAGCGGCCTGCACTACAACCGGCACCGCTACTACAATCCCGAGACTGGCCGCTATTTGACGCCTGATCCGAGCAAGTTGGCGGGTGGGTTCAATGGGTACCGGTACACCCTGAACCCGACGGGGTGGGTGGATCCGTTGGGGTTGGTGGATTGTCCGGGGAAGGGTGGGTGTAGGTCGGCGGTTGGGGAGCAGGATCCGGCGGTTAAGGTTGGGGTGGATGAGGGGGAGTCGAAGCTCCCTCAAGCCAAGCCAAAAGATATCTATACCTATCGAGGTGACTCACGAGAGCCTTGGGAAATATTTGAGGCAGGATTCGAACCGTTAGGATTTAGTACCGATCTATTTTTGCATGCTAAAGATAATCGAAGTCCACCTAGTATTTATGTAAGTACAACCACTTCAAAGGCAGAGGCAATAAAATTCGCGACTGGTTATGGATTTGAGTCAGGATATGTATACGTGTTAAAAAATGTGCCGGGTATTGATGTGAATAAAAAACTGGGTTTGATGTCGCCGCATCGAAAGGAAGTGGAAATAGCTGTGCCTGGAGGAGTTGATAGGAAAGACATAGTAGGGGCAACGCCAGTGAATGAAGATGGATCCTATGTAGGCTACTCAATGCCCAATTTTGACAGGTGAGGATATGACTTCTAGAGAAGTTGCGATTGAAATTGACGGCGCCGTTAAAAGCGCAATTTTTGAGTGTGATCGAAAAACTATGGCTATGACCGTAACGATGCCAGATGGATTAGTGAAAAATTACACGGCGTCGGATTTGTATTTGTGCTTAGGAATGGTTAGGAGAGACTTTCCGAATGTAAAGTTTTTATGCAAGGGAGCCAAAGTTAATGTGTACCCTTCGCGAATGTCTTCGCAAATGGCTGGAGGCGTAGTTGCTTACGAAGTTCATTGGGGAGAATCGGCAGGTAAAAATAACATAGTCAATATTTTTGATTATGAAGATAAAGACTTAACCAACGATATTACAGAGCAGGCTGACTACCATCAGCGCTGGTTGCAGTCTTTGGGCGCTGGTTCGTGATTTGCTCCCACAGGTTCATCAGTGTCTTGGGTGTTGATCGAAAGCCCCTGGACGTCTGAAAAAATGCTGAACCTGTGGCGAGGGAGCTTGCTCCCGCTGGGCTGCGCAGCAGCCCCAAAGCCATTCAACGCGGTGGCCGGGTAGGTTTACGACTGCTGCGCAGCCGAGCGGGAGCAAGCTCCCTCGCCACGATGATTCACACAGCCTTTAAGTCAACGGTCGCCTGTAGAGCAGGCGCTTACGCATTCTCGACGCCACCACGATTCCAGTGTGGGAGCGGGCTTGCTCGCGAAAGCGATTGCACATTCAACCCCTCAGTGACTGACCCACCGCTTTCGCGAGCAAGCTCGCTCCCACAGGTTTATCAGTGACTTGCAGGTTGCTGCTTCGCACTCAGCCATTAAAAAAACCACCCCTTTGGCACCGATAACATCGTTTCTCGGGCGCGCGGCTTTTCCCTATATTGGCCCTCAGATCCGGTGGATGGCTCAACGTCCACCCCCTCAGTGTGAGTAGCCTCAATGAACAATAAACCTGACAGCACAGGGCTTGATAATGCCGGCGCGGGAACCCGGGCGGTTTGGGGTGGGGAGCAAGTCAGGCACCCCTACAACGCCACGCAAACCCCTATCGTGGCCAGCGCCGCGTACGGTTACGACGACATCGACGTCTGGTACGACGTCGCCTTGGGCAAGGCCCCCGGTTTTATCTACAGCCGCATGAGCAACCCGACCGTCGAGACCCTCGAAGCCAAGATTCGCGAGCTGGAAATGGCCGAGTCCGCCGTGGCCTTCAGCAGCGGCATGGCGGCGATCAGCAGCGTGCTCTACACCTTCCTGGCCCACGGCGATCGTGTGGTGTCGACCAAGGACAGTTACGGCGGCACCAACAAGATCTTCGAAGAGTTCCTGCCGCGCACCGGCGTGGCGGTGACCTTGTGCGAGACCTTCGATCACGACGATCTGGAGCGTGAAATCGCCAAAGGTTGCCAGGTGCTGTACCTGGAAACCCCCACCAACCCCACCCTGAAAATCCTCGACATCCCGCGCCTGGTGGCGGCGGCCAAGCGTGTTGGCGCCGTGGTCGTGGCGGATAACACTTTCGCCACACCGCTGAACCAGAGCCCGCTGGCCTTGGGGGTGGACGTGGTGATTCATAGCGCGACCAAGTTCCTCAGCGGCCATGGCGATGTGCTCGGTGGCCTGGTGTGTGGCAGCGAAGCCTTGATGGCCCAGGTGCGGCATTACCGGGAAATCAATGGCGCGAGCCTCGACCCGTTCTCGGCCTACCTGATCATCCGTGGCATGAAGACCCTGGCACTGCGCATGCGTCAGCAACAACACAGCGCCCGGGCCCTGGCCGAATTCCTCTGCACCGAACCGCTGGTGGAGGCGGTCAATTACCCAGGCTTGCCCAGCCACCCGAACCACGCTGTGGCCTGCGCGCAGATGTCCGGCTTCGGCGCCATCGTCAGTTTTGTCCTGGTCGGCGGCATGGACACGGTCAAGCTGCTGCTGCCACGCCTGCGCTTCGCCCATTGCGCCGGCAACCTGGGCGCAGTGGAAACCATCTACGGCCCGGCCCGCACCACCAGCCATGTCGAGAACACCTTGGAAGAGCGCCTGGCCCTGGGCATCTCCGAAGGCCTGGTGCGGGTTTCGGTCGGCATCGAAGACACGGACGATCTATTGGACGATCTGAAACAGGCCTTCGCCTTCGTCAAAAAGACCCTCAATCCGCAACTCAATGAAGTCCACATCGAGACCGCAAACTGAAGTTTGAAAGTTGGTACCCCATAACAAGGCTGTGAATGGGGCGTTCATGAATAGGAATAATAATAAAAGCTCAGCGGCGCTTGTCTTACTCGCGCAGACGTAGATGCGCGCCCTGACATTTCATGAGAACAACCATGTCCATAACAGAACAACAAACGAGTACGCGGGCCGGCTTCAAGCAGGAAATGCAGACGCGCCATATCGTCATGCTGGCCTTGGGCGGCGTGATCGGTACCGGCCTGTTCCTGACCTCCGGCTACACCGTTAACCAGGCCGGCCCCATGGGCGCGGTGATCGCCTACATCATTGGCGCGCTCATGGTCTACATGGTGATGATGTGCCTCGGTGAGCTGGCGGTGCAGATGCCGGAAACCGGTTCGTTCAGCACCTACGCCACGCGCTTTCTCGGGCCGGGCACCGGTTACACCGTGGCCTGGTTGTATTGGCTGACGTGGACGGTGGCCATCGGTTCCGAATTCACCGCCGCCGGCATCCTCATGACCCGATGGTTCCCCGACACGCCGGTGTGGATCTGGAGCGCGCTGTTTGCCGGCGTGGTGTTCCTCACCAACGTGGTGTCGGTGCGTTTGTTCGCCGAGACCGAGTTCTGGCTGTCGTTGATCAAAGTGCTGACCGTGGTGATGTTCCTGCTGATCGGCGGTGGCGCGATTCTCGGCCTGTTGAACATTGATCAGGCCCACAGCATCGGCTTGAGCAACTTCACCCGAGAGGGACTGTTTCCTACCGGCTTCATGCCCATCGCGATGACGCTGCTGGCGGTGTCCTTCGCATTCTCCGGCACCGAGCTGATCGGCATCGCCGCCGGTGAAACCAAGGACCCGCAACGCAATGTGCCACGCGCCATCCGCACCACGGTACTGCGCCTGGCGGTGTTTTTCGTCGGGACCATTTTTGTCCTGGCGACCTTGCTGCCCCGCGAGCAAGCCGGTCTGGTCGAGAGCCCATTCGTCACCGTGTTCACCTACATCGGCATTCCGTACTCCGCCGACATCATGAACTTCGTGATCATCACCGCCCTGTTGTCGGCGGCCAACTCCGGGTTGTACGCCGCCTCGCGGATGCTCTGGACCCTCAGCGACCAAGGCCACCTGCCCAAGCAGTTCTCGGCCCTGACCCGCATGGGCACGCCGCTCAACGCGATCATCGTCAGCATGGCCGGCGGCGCGGCGTCGTTGCTCAGCAGCGTGTTTGCCGCCGACACCATCTACCTGGCGCTGGTGTCGATTTCCGGCCTGGCTGTGGTGGTGGTGTGGATGAGCATCGCCGCAAGCCAGATCGCTTTCCGCCGTCACTATGTGGCCAACGGCGGCGACATTCGCCACCTCAAGTTCCGCGTTCGCGGTTATCCGTGGGTGCCGCTGGGGGCGCTGGTGTGCTGCAGCCTGGCGTGTATCGGGATCGCTTTCGACCCTGAGCAGCGGGTGGCGCTGTACTTCGGTTTGCCGTTCATCGCCTGGTGTTACTTCGTGTATTACATTACCCGCAAAAGCCGCGAGCGACGCTTGTCGGTTGCCCTCGTGGCACAACCGTCCGACGCGTTCTAAGGCGCGTCGACGGGGCGGGCAAACGTGCCCGGTGCGTGGGGGTTAACGAGGTAAGACCATGAAGCAAAAAACGTTGCCCCCGTTGAACTGGCTGCGGGCGTTTGAAGTGTCCGCCCGCTGCCTGAACTTCACCCATGCCGCCGACGAACTGTTTTTGACCCAGGGCGCGGTCAGCCAGCAGATCCGCCAATTGGAAAGCCATCTGGGGGTGGCGCTGTTCAAGCGCTTGCCCCGTGGCCTGGGCCTGACCGAGGAAGGCCAGGCGTACCTGCCGGTGGTGCAGGACGCAATCACGCGACTGGCGGTGGGCACCAACGAAATCTTCGGCCAGCACAAACGCCGGCCAATCAAGGTGCGCGGCAGCCTGGCGTTTTTTGTGCACTGGCTGGCACCGAAACTGGTGGATTTTCGCCAGGCGCACCCGCACGTCGACATTCGCTACATCAGCAACATCTGGGTCAAGGAACTCGATGGCGAAGACGACATGGAAATTCGCTGGGGCCACGGCCAATGGCCCGGCCTGGTGTCGCAACGCCTGACCTGGGACACCTTGTTCCCGGTGTGCTCGCCCGCCTTGATGGCGACGCTGAAAGTGCCGGCGGACGTGGCCAAGCATCCATTGCTGCACGTGCTGGGCTACGAAGAGGGCTGGGGCTACTGGCTGAAAATGGTCGGTGCCGACAGCGTCGATTCCTCGACCGGCATGCAGTTCGACACGCTGGTCTGCACCTTGCGCATGGCTGAACTGGGGCAGGGCATCGCCCTGGCGCGGTCGTCGATGGTGAGTGACATGCTCGGCGACGGACGCCTGGTCGAACCCTTCGCCCAGCGCATCGAAGCCAGCGAATCGTTTTACCTTGTACGCAGTTCCGGGGCCGAGCAGCACCCGGACGCGGCGCGGTTTTCCACCTGGCTGGTGGAGCAGGCGCATCGCTTTAAATGAACTGTTTTACGGAGTTGACCATGCGCTATGTGAGTACCCGAAATTCCGCCGTGCAGGTCGATTTCGAAAAAGTCGTGCTGTCGGCCATCGCCGAGGATGGCGGCCTGTTTGTCCCCGTCACATTGCCGCACTTCGAACCCCAGGACATCGCCAACTGGTCGACCTTGTCCTACGACGAACTGGCCTATCGAGTAATGCGTCCGTTCGTGGGCGAGGCGATCCCCGAGGCCGACTTCAAGCGGGTGCTCAAGGAGGCCGGCAGCCAGTTCAGTCATCGCTCCCTGGCGCCGTTGCATCAGGTGGATCGCAACGAATGGGTCTTGGAGTTGTTCCACGGGCCGACCCGTTCCTCGAAAGATTTTGCCGCGCAATTGCAGGCGCGGCTGGTGCAGTACTTCCTGCGTAAACGCGGGCGTCGCGCCGTGGTGATTGGCGTCACCAATGGCGACACCGGCCTGGCCGCCATCGAGGCCTTCAAGCACTGCGACGAGACCGACGTGGTGGTGATTTATCCCGAGGCCGGCGTACCCCAAGACCAGCTTCAAGACCTGCAAGCGACGGCCCATCCGCGGGTTCATCAAGTGGCCGTCGATGGCAGTTTCGATGAATGCCAGACCCTGGTCACCCAACTGTTCCGACAGCATGAGGCGATCAGTTTCAATTCCAGCAACTGGGTCAGCGTCATGGCGCAGTTGGTGTTTTATTTCCACGCCGTGCTGCAACTGGGCGGCGGTCAGCGGCCCATTGGCTTCAGCGTGCCGGCGGCGAGTTTTGCCGAAGTCTATGCCGGCTACATCGCGCAGAAGATGGGCTTGCCGATCACGCAGATGATCGTCGCCACCAATCAGAATGACGCGCTGCATCAGTTCTTTTTGAAGAACCACTACTCGCGATTGCGCGCCAGCAAGACCCTGTCGCCGGCCATGGATTTGTCGATTTTTTCCAACCTGGAACGGTTTCTCTGGGAGCTCTATGGGCACGACGACCAGGCCGTGAGCGCACTGATGCACACCTTCGAAACCCAGGGTGAAATGACCATCGCCAACGAGTTTTGGTTGCAGGCGCGGATGATCATCGACTCGTACGCGGTCAGCGATGAGCAGACGCTGGAGGAGATCACGTCGCTGCATCGCGACACCGGCTACGTCATCGACCCACACACCGCCACCGGCGTGCTCGCGGCGCGCTTGTACCGGCGCAGCCTGGTGGCGCCGATGGTGACCTTGGGCGAGATATCGCCGGTCAAATCGGCGGTGTTGCTCGGCGAGTTGGGGATCCACATCGCGGCGCCACAACGCCCGGTTTCCGAGCATGGCCCGGCGCAGATTCATCGCATCCAGCCGGACGACCTCGGTGCCCTCCATCAACTGCTCGGCGCCCTATAACAGGAGGCCCCATGAAGCGAATTCTCGACCCCCTCGACGAACGCATCATCGCCGAACTGCGCCTCAACGCCCGCGCCGCCCACGCCGAACTGGCGGCCAAGGTCAACCTCTCGCGCAACGCCGTACGCCAACGCATCGAACGCCTCGAACGCGACGGCGCGATCCAGGGCTACACGGTGCGCACCGGGGAAGGCGCGCACGCGTCGTCGAACATCAACGCCGTGATCTTCGTCTACCGCTACGACCGCATGCGCGGCGCCGAGGTGTTGCAGGCCCTGCAAGCCATGCCGGAAGTGCTGCAGTGCGATGTGATGAGCGGCGAGTTTGATTTGATGCTGCGAGTCGGCGCGGCGAACCCGGAGCGGGTGCACAAGGTGTGGAAAGAGATCTCGGCGTTGCCAGGGGTGGAGAACACCGTGACGTCGTTTGTGTTGTCGTCGGTGGTCTGAAGCCTCACCACCATAATGGCTGGCACCAAAGTACCTGTGGGAGCGAGCCTGCTCGCGATAGCGGAATGTCAGTCAACCTATTGCTGACTGATCCACCGCCATCGCGAGCAAGCTCGCTCCCATAGGGAAATGTGTTCGGCCAGGCCCCGCCTGCTCGCCGCCGCTGATGGTGTTCACAAATAAACCAGCCACCCCAAACCCGTGGCGAGGGAGCTTGCTCCCGCTGGGCTGCGAAGCAGCCCCAACCAGGTTGACCCCAATCAACCTGACCCACCGCGCCGCATGATTTTGGGGCCGCTTCGCAGCCCAGCGGGAGCAAGCTCCCTCGCCACAAAAGCCGGCGCAGATGCATGCCCTGACACCAATAGCCCAAACCCTGAAAAAAACTGTGGGAGCGAGCCTGCTCGCAATAGCGGTACACCAGCCACCATCAATGTTGCCTGACCTGCCCCCATCGCGAGCAGGCTCGCTCCCACAGTGGTCTGTGTTCAGCCAGTCGATTCTGTTGGCTTTTTTCCATCCCTACCGCTTTGCCCACCCCCTGGTCAAAACGCCCAAGAAATAGAGCAAATTGCCATATTTCACTGCCACCCCCCACCCCCCTAACCTAGATCCCAACAACCTCATCACCCGGATCAAGGACATAACAAAAATGACTGAATACAAACTAGCTCTAGTCGGCTTCGGCGGTGTGAACCGGGCATTGGCTCAACTGATTGCCGAGCGCAACCAGCAGTGGAAAACCGAACTCGGCTTCACCCTGAAAATCGTCGGCGTGACCGACCTGTTTCTCGGTTCGGTGATGGACCGTCACGGCCTCGACGCCGCATTGCTGGCCAAACTGCCCACCACCAAAGGCGCCATGGCCCAACTGCCCGGCGGCACCGTCGATGCCCTCAACGAAGCGGTGATCAAAGACTGCGGCGCTGACATCATCGCCGAAGCCACCTTCACCAATCCGGTGGACGGCGAGCCCGCCACCTCGTTCTGCCGCTGGGCCCTGGAGCGTGGCAAGCACGTGGTCACCACCAACAAAGGCCCCATCGCCCTGCACGGCGCCGAGCTCAAAGCCCTGGCCCAGCGCAACAATGTCGCCTTCGAATACGAAGGTTCGGTCATGAGCGGCACCCCGGTCATTCGCCTCGCCAAACAGTCCCTGGCCGGCAGCTCGATCAGCGGTTTCGAAGGCATCCTCAACGGCACCTCCAACTTCGTCCTCACCTGCATGGAAGGCGGCCTCGGGTTCGCCGAAGCCGTCAGTCAGGCCCAAGCCCTGGGCTACGCCGAAGCCGACCCAAAGGCAGACGTCGAAGGCCATGACGTGCGCCTCAAAGTGGTGATCCTCGCCAACGAACTGCTGGACGCCAAACTCACCGTCAACGACGTCACCTGCCGCGGCATCTCCGTCCTCAGCCTCGCCGACATCGAAAAAGCCCGCCACGACGGCGCCCGCTGGAAACTCATCGGCGCCGCCACGCGCCAGGCCGACGGCTCCATCAGCGCCAGCGTCGAACCACGCCTGCTGAGCAACGACCACCCACTGGCGAGCATCAGCGGCGCTACCAACGCCGTGTCGTTCACCAGCGAACTGCTCGGCGCCGTCACCGTCTCCGGTCCGGGCGCAGGCCGAACCGAAACCGCCTTCGCACTGCTGTCGGACATCATTCACATCCACCAATCGGCAACCCGCAAACAGGAGCACAACCTGTGAACGTATCGCGCCTGGCCCTGGCGGTCGTCGAACCGCACATCGAAGTCCTCAACCCATTTGACGGCAGCATCGTCGGCACCGTCGCCGACGTGTGCGCCTCAGAAGTCCCACACCTGCTCGAGACCGGACGCAGTGGCGCACGCGCCTGTGCCGCACTCCCACGTCATCGCCGCGCCAGCATCCTTGAACACGCCGCCCTGAACATCGAACGCGACGCCAAAGCCTTCGCCCGCCTGATCGTCGACGAAGCCGGCAAGACCCTCAAACAGGCCGAAAAAGAAGTCAAACGCTGCGTCAACACCCTCAAGCTCTCCGCCGAAGAAGCCAAGCGCAACGCCGGCGAAATCGTACCGTTCGACGCCTACGAAGGCGCCGAATCGCGCCAGGGCTGGTTCACCCGAGAACCCCTGGGCCTGATCGTCGCCATCACCCCCTACAACGACCCGCTGAACCTGGTCGCCCACAAACTCGGCCCGGCCATCGCTGGCGGCAACGCGGTGATCCTCAAACCGTCCGAGCTGGCGCCGTTGTCGGCGCTCAAACTGGTGTCGTATCTGGTCGCCGCCGGCCTGCCTGAAACCGTGGTCACCGTCGCCACCGGCGGCGCCGAACTGGGCAAAGCCCTGGTCGCCGCCCGCGACGTGCGAATGATCTCCTTCACCGGCGGCTTCGTCACCGGCGAACAAATCGCCCGCACCGCCGGCCTGAAAAAACTCGCCATGGACCTCGGCGGCAACGCCCCCGTCATCGTCATGGGCGACTGCAACCTCGACGCCGCCGTCGACAGCTGCGTCTCCGGCGCCTTCTGGGCCGCCGGGCAAAACTGCATCGGCACCCAACGCCTGCTCATCCACGCACCGATCTACTCCGCCTTCCGCGAACGCTTCGTCAACCAGGCCCAAGCCCTCGTCGTCGGCAACCCACTGCTCGCCAACACCGACATCGGCCCGATGATCACCCAACAAGCCGCGCAGAACGCCGAACAGGTCGTCAACGAAGCCCTGCAACAAGGCGCCACCTTACTCTGCGGCCACCGCCGCCAAGGCACCTGCTACGCCGCCACCGTCCTGGAAAACGTCGACCACACCAGCCGACTCTGGCGCAACGAAGCCTTCGCGCCTGTGGTGGTGTTGCAGCCGTTCGACACGTTCGATGAAGCCATCGCGTTGGCGAATGAACCTGAATACGCGCTTCACGCTGGGATCTTCACCAACGACCTCAGCACCGCGATGAGCGCTGCGCGACGGATCGAGGCGGGGGGCGTGATGATCAATGACTCGTCGGATTTCCGGTTTGATGCGATGCCATTTGGCGGTTCCAAGTACGGCAGTTTGGGCAGGGAAGGGGTGCGGTTTGCGTATGAGGAAATGACCCAGCCGAAGGTGGTTTGCTTGAATACGTTGGGTTGATGGGTCAGGTCGTTGGCATCGGGCAGGTTGGTCACCTGCCCGTTTTTTTTGCGGCATCCAAAAAAGCCTCGATTCTTGCGTTTCACAAATATTTTTCAGGGGCTGTCGGCCAAATCGTCCTGGCTCATCTAAGCTGAATTTTCCTGGAATATGCGCCAAGTGCCTTCTCACACGAATGCGGCCAACCCGGCTTGCGGCACCGCTCAGCAGCCAGGCGGGAGGAAAGGATGCCGAACGTGCTGGTGGTGGTCTGGGACTTCGATACACGCAGATTAAGAGTCCCCGTCGAGAATAGTCTTCTCTGCATACAGCTTAGAATCGGGGCTTTGCTGTACATGGCGAGAACGGCCTTCGCCAAACATATCGATCGACATCAACTGGATTATTGTCTTGTCGTTGCCCCCGAGTATCTTTTCTCCAAGGAAATGCCTGTCTCGTTTATTTCGGAGGAAGAAAAAGAAATCATCCGGGCAACATTGATAGATATTTCAAAGATAAATCCATGGCTGATACTGGTCCCAGGCACGACGCTTTGGTTTAAGTCAATGTTGCGCCCAGATTCCAGGAAGCTGAAAAGGGGAACCCAGCAGTTGAAATCATGGGGGCAGACCAGAAATATCAACAAGGCAAAATATGGTGCGGAAATAGATGCGGTTGTGAATGAAATCCCGGGGCGGGACCGCATGAACAAAGGGGTTTATGGCGATTATGCAAGGGCTACGAAGGAGCGGATCGCAAAAATCGAAACAGATGGTTCAGAAGCCGGCAACGGAATCGTTAGAAATACAGGCTTCATCATTTGGAATGGAAACGTTTTTTACCAGCATAAACGTTACCCCAACATAGGAAACGATGGGCTGGAAGAACTGAATAACGCGCAGTTCTGGGAAGATAAGATATTCATGCCGGGCAGTTATCGGGAAACCCCAGCGGTCCATGGGCTGCAAATGGCTTTGGAAATATGCGCAGAACATTTCATTGGCGCGACGGTTCTGCATAAGAACAACGTCCTGGATTTCCATATCCTGGTCTCGGCCAGTATTGCTCTCGACAAGGCTCGTGTAGGCGTAAAGCCTGGGGGGTATGTGGTTCATGCAGATTCAGAGGGCAGTGCAGTTTACCGGCGCGAAGCCATGAACCTGGTTCAACTCCAAGCCATTGATGAAACCGAAATAGGCTTGTTGGGTGTTGAAGCCGGCCGCGTCAGGAGTTTTGTTTGCGCGATTGCCTAGACCGAGCCTGACCTCGATGTGTGAAATCCAGAGCCGCGCTTACCCCGGGTATTGAGTGGCTGAGCATTCGTGACCCACCGCCATAACAGGCATTTCACACCCCCCACTGTGGGAGCGAGCCTGCTCGCGATAGCGCTTTACCAGTCAACATCAAAACCGCTGACTCACCACCTCGCAAGCAGCTCACCACGACCCGCTTCCCTTCATGCCGCCGACGGCGACAAATCTAAACCCCGTGTGGCTCCCCACCCTGCATTGGTCTTTGCGCAAAACGCGCAGGCTCAGTTGCCCCATCCCCCTATGCACTGCCTCCACCCATTGCCCAGTTACGCGCGCTTTCCACCGAGTAGCGTTAAGAGCACCGACCGTGCAGGCAACGTCGTCGATCTACCCAAGAACTAACTTCTGCAAACGTTCACGGCTGAAACGTATCAGCTGAAAGAAAAAACCAAATTATGCACAAATGCATTTTTATGCTTGACCCGCATGCATAACCCCCTATAAGGTGGATTAACTGTATGCACATACAGTATTTCTAAAGCATCATTTATTTGAATCCATTCATGGACGAGGTATTACCTTATGAAAACCACCACTGAAAAATTCGGTGCAACCCCCCATCAACCCAGCCTCTGGACCCGCGCCGACGCGTTGAAAGTCCGGGCCGATGACCCCACCACCACGCAGCCACTGGTCAGCGCGGATTTCCCCGTACTGAACAACGACGTGTTCATCTGGGACACCATGCCCCTGCGCGACCTGGACGGTAACGTGACGTCCGTCGATGGCTGGTCGGTGATCTTCACCCTGACGGCCGATCGTCATCCAAACGACCCGCAGTACCTCGACGAGGACGGCAACTACGACATCCTCCGCGATTGGAACGATCGTCACGGTCGGGCAAAGATGTACTACTGGTTTTCTCGCACCGGCAAGAACTGGGAATTCGGTGGCCGTGTGATGGCCGAAGGCGTTTCGCCGACCGCTCGCGAATGGGCCGGTACGCCGATCCTGTTGAACGACCGAGGTGAAGTGGACCTGTATTACACCGCCGTCACCCCGGGCGCGACCATCGTCAAGGTGCGCGGTCGGGTAGTGACCACTGAACACGGTGTCAGCATGGTCGGCTTCGAGAAGGTCAAGCCGCTGTTCGAGGCAGACGGCAAGATGTATCAGACCGAAGCACAAAACGCGTTCTGGGGTTTCCGCGACCCATGGCCTTTCCGCGACCCGAAAGATGGCAAGCTGTACATGCTGTTCGAGGGTAACGTGGCCGGTGAGCGCGGCTCGCACAAAGTAGGCGAGGCAGAAATCGGCGACGTGCCGCCGGGTTATGAAGATGTCGGCAACTCGCGCTTCCAGACCGCCTGCGTCGGCATCGCCGTGGCCCGCGACGCCGACGGTGACGACTGGGAAATGCTGCCGCCACTGCTGACCGCCGTCGGGGTAAACGACCAGACCGAGCGTCCGCACTTCGTGTTCCAGGATGGCAAGTACTACCTGTTCACGATCAGCCATACCTTCACCTATGCCGACGGTGTGACCGGGCCGGACGGCGTGTACGGTTTCGTCGCGGACTCGCTGTTCGGCCCTTACGTGCCGCTGAACGGTTCCGGCCTGGTACTGGGTAACCCGTCCTCGCAGCCATTCCAGACCTACTCGCACTATGTAATGCCAAACGGCCTGGTGACCTCCTTCATCGACAGCGTACCGACCGACGAAACTGGCACGCAGATTCGTGTCGGTGGCACCGAGGCACCCACGGTGGGCATGAAAATAAAAGGGCTGCAGACGTTCGTGGTGGCCGAGTACGACTACGGTTACATCCCGCCGATGCTCGACGTCACCCTCAAGTAACAGCAACACCGGGGTTTCAGGCAGCGGGTTTGCGGTCGATGACAAAACCGTTGTGGATATGATCGAGATATCCCGCCTGATTCATTGCGACGTCGCTCGCAAGCCCCATTGAACAACGCGTCGTAACCCTCTTCGCGACTGGCTGCAAGGATGCAGCCGGTCGCGAATGCATTTCCCTGCGACGTATGTGCACAAGCCCCTCTGTGGGAGCGAGCTTGCTCGCGATAGCGGTGTGTCAGCCAACATTTCGGCCAGTTGTTTATCGTGACTCCACGAGACCAGCCACGACCGACATCGCCTTGCGCCATTGCCTACAACTACGCCAGAATCCGCCGGCTTGTGCGTTTTGGGGCCCGTCGGTAGTTTGAGTCTGTCACTGAGTATCAGTGATCGGGTTTAGTCGCCCGTCTCAACCTAAGGCGTACCAAGTCCCGTCGGACAGGCTGTGCTGTTCCTGTATTGATGGTGGCTGTGCGCAGGGCGCCCCCGGGCGCGCCGGGATTCTTAGGTTCACCGGTCGACTAACCTGTGCACAGCTGCCGCCCTCTCGTTTAGTCGCGAGGAGGTTGCAGCCTCACTTAAGGAACCTAAGTCGATGGCAAAAATTACACCGAACCCTCCGTCTGCAGATGAGCATGTGTCTCGCGCTCAGTCTGCTCGTAACAATAAGCTTGATGACGCTGCCAACCGGGCGTTGGATTACTACCTGAAGCCTACGCCGAAGGACGAAACGTCTGACAAACCCAACACCATCCTCCGTATCGCACCGGATGTTGATTCGGAATGTCTGCTTGCCAATCTCAGTGAAAACCTGGCTTCGGCGAATGCCATGATCAATGATCTGGCGTTTGACCTTGAGGGTTCGCGACGGCGTGTTGCGATGGGGATTTTGCAGGTGATTGAGGTGAGTGAACTGTTGGCTAATCGGGCTTTGGATATTGTTGAGGTGAGGTAGAAGGGCGAGGCATTCGCGCTTTGAGAGGAAAAAAGGTCTTGCTCAGCAAGGCCTTTTTTTATGAGAGCTTGCGGCAGTGGGCGTCAGGTATGGGAGTACCGAGGGTTCGTCGCTCAATTTTGGCTGTGAATTTCATTTAATCGCTAATGTAGATCATGACCACGGCAGCGCCCTAGGCCGGTAACTATGCGGACTGGTTTATTAAATCGCTATTGTCGATGGCGCTTGCCGCAGTGTGCTTTGCAAGAAGCGCAGGTCGGCAACGAACAGCTCTTTATCCGCCCAAACTGATGCAGTTGCTTCTCGCGATCATAATGAGTTCAAGACTTACGGCTGATCCTCTCAACGGGTGGTGGCTTGTTTGGATGCGTTGGAGGCGCGTTGTTTATTCTTGCGATTGAATCTTGGGGGCGGCTGACGTTGCCTTGCGCCATTGCCTACAACTACGCCAGAATCCGCCGGCTTGTGCGTCTTGGAGGGCGTCGGTAGTTTTGATCCTGTCACTGCCCATCAGTGATCGGGTTTAGCAGCCCGTCGAGTTGAGTCGCATCAAGCTTCATCAGCCAGGTATTCCCATCCCTGTACTTGATGGTGGCTGTGCGTGGGGCGCCCCCGGGCGCGCCGATTTCTTAACTCGTCGGTCTGCTAACCCGCGCACAGCTGCCACCCACTCGTTTAGCAGCGAGAGGGTCGTGGCCTCACCAAAGAGAGTTAAGGCTATGGTCAAAATTACACCGAACCCTCCGACTGCAGATGAGCATGTGTCTCGCGCTCAGTCTTCTCGTAACAATAAGCTTGATGACGCTGCCAACCGGGCGTTGGATTACTACCTGAAGCCTACGCCGAAGGAGGAAACGTCTGACAAGCCCAACACCATTTTCCGTATCGCACCTGATGTTGATTCGGAATGTCTGCTGGCCAATCTCAGTGAGAACCTGGCTTCGGCGAATGCCATGATCAGTGATTTGGCGTTTGGTCTTGAGGGATCACGACGACATTTTGCGTTGGGTATTTTGCAGGTTATTGAGGTGAGTGAACTGCTGGCGAATCGGGCTTTGGATATTATTGAGGTGAGGTAACAGGGGGCCGCGCTTACCCCAGGTATGAAGAAAGGTCTTGCTCAGCAAGGCCTTTTTTGTAGTCGAAACCTCGGAGCGATGAGCTGTTAGATTCTTGAGGTGGGCCATGGTTATCCAACAGCGGCTTAAAAGGTCGATCTCCCGGCGAAAGGAGGGTGTGTTTCTGCGCTCCGAGTTTTCCGGCTTCGGCAGTCCCGCACAGGTATCCCGGGCATTGCGTTATCTGATTGCCAAAGGTGTGTTGGTCAAGCTCGGCGTGGGTGTTTTCGCGAAGGCAAAGCCTAGTATTCTAACGGGTAAGCCGATCCCAGCTCGCCCACTCGAAGTCCTGGCGCCTCTGGTTCTGCAGAAGCTCGGTATAAAGGTCACGGCTGGGCGCGCAGTGCAGGAATACAATGTCGGCGACAGCTTGCAGTTACCCGCCGGTATCGTTTTTGACACAGGCTCAAGGCGCATCAACCGAAAGCTCGGTTTTGGCGACCGTTACGTTTGCTTTGAAAAATCATTACGTTTGAGCTGATAGTGTTAATCGATGCGGTGCTGGCAGATATTGGGCACGCATAGTGGTGTTGAGCAATTTGCTAACGGAGATGGCGGTAGTTGGGGTGGTTGGTCTTAATTTGAAAGTCAAAGGTTTTATGAGTGCCGCCTACAAGTTTGGTGGCTTTGATTTTAATAAAGTTACTGGTATAAAAAATGAAAGAAATACCGAAGCGACTTCCTCCAACACGTAACACGTTGCGTGAACTGTATCTTAAGTCGGGGAATCGTTGTTCCTTTAGCGGCTGTAATAAAGTGCTTTTCAATGCGAAAGGTATTTTTGTCGCTCAAATTTGCCATATCGAAGCGGCAGAGCCTGGAGGTGAGCGTTTCAATGCTGATCAGACCAACGAGCAACGCAGGCACGCCTCTAATTTGACATTGATGTGCTACGATCATCACATTGAAACAAATGACGTAGATCAATTCCCAACTGCCAAAATGAAACGATTTAAAGCGGAACATGAAAAAAGGTTTTCCGATGTTGTGGGTTTAATGTTGGAGCAGATCTCCGATCAAACAAATCTAGCTGACATGGTTCTAGCCGCAAATCTTAAAAAACTCAACCGGACTTTGGGCTGGCAGCATTCGAAGGCAGAATTAGAATACGTACTTAAGGACGTAGAGGGGATAGCAAAAAGGATCAAAAAAATCCCACTCTCAGCCAGAGAGCTTTTTTTGGTAATTGTAAAGCGCGGTGAAGAGTGTCGGGTGCCATTGACAATTGAAATTTCAGTAGTGGAGGTTAAGCTTGCAACGGGGCAGTCCGCTCAAACAATCAGAGAGCTTATTTCGGTGTTGGATAGTCATGGATTCACTTTTGAAAATGGTACAAACGACTTTGGAGTCCCCATGGTGGGGGTTTCACAGCTGGAGTCCTCGTGGTCTATATGGAACGATCTGAAGTGTTTCTGTGAGGCGGAAGAGATTGATATAGCTGAGATCATCATTGGTCTTGATTTTTCAGTGCTTGATGAATAAGAGTTGCCACAACTTTCCGGACATTGAGGAGCCGCTCGAGTTGAACTTGGATATTGTTGTGGTAGGTTTCAGGGCTCGGTAGCGTTTCCAGTGCAAGCATCTCTTGCACTGTCTACCAAATTGCTCGTCGATAGGGCGGGCCGTTACCAGTCCGCAAAGGCTGGTCCTCTAGCAGGTCAACACTTCAAACCTGAAACTACTGGAAGTAAGCCGTTTGAGCGCAATCTCAAGCGCTTGATCATCGAACAGCTTGCTTTTACGAGTCGCAGCACCCGCTCCACCATCCCAGTGCTTCAACGCCTCTCGCACGGCAGGTACGGTCGGGGCAACCCCTTCCTGACTCAGCATCCAATCAACCGTCGCCAACAACTCCATACCGAAGGGCGACTCAAAGCCATCGATCAACTCAGCAGTGCGCTCCAAGGCTTGCACGTACTCCTTGGTCTCTGTTTGGAGATAGGTCTGCAGAAAGGCTTTGCGCCCCTCGTCAAACCAGATCACATCACTGATCCCCGCATCACTGATGCGTTTGTCGCAATGCAGATAGCTGCCATCCAGGTTATTGAGCAGATGCTCCAACCGGTTGGCATACGGCCCGTACTTATGAGCAACAAACTGAAGATCCAGAGGGTTTTCGGTATTTGGCAGCTTTTCGATGGCGCGCTCGAGGAACCAGGCCAGCTTCTGAATCTCAAGCAGGCTGCATTCCATACCCAGAACCCAATAGCGACGAACCAGTTCGGCAATCAGTGCACCAGCAGGCGTGAGCTTCTCCACACCGCTACGCTTGGCGACGTTCAGATACTGGTTGGAAGGCTCGAACACCAGCACGTCGACATCCAGATCACTCAAGACTTCAACAATCTGCTCGCGAATCTCGGGCCATTTCAAACCACCGTTGCCAGCGCCTAGCGGTGGAACCGCTACGGACTTCACATCGTTTTCGATCAGAAAGCGACGTAGGTCGTGCAAACCTTCGGTTATCCACGCCATCTGCGACGGTGAGCGCCAGTGCCGTTTGGTCGGGAAGTTGACGATCCAGCGCGGCCCCTCCAGCTCACTGACCGCCGTCACGTGAACCTTGCCCGTCTCCACTTCGCCAGCCTTGCAGGCAGCCAAGTACAGGCGGTAATTCTCCGTGAAGCGCTCTTTGAACATCAGCGCGATACCTTTACCCATCACGCCAACGGTGTTCACTGCGTTGACCAGAGCTTCGGTTTCAGCCTCGAGGAGGTTGCCTTGGGTAAATTGGATCATTGGAAATGCCGTCTTCGATGCGCATGAGTTTTGAGCCTGGCTCAGCTAGCTAATTACGTGCTTTCGATATCCGTCATCATTCATCGTCAAAATAATCACGGTCCAATGTTGGCAGCTTCAGCAAGCGCGAAGTAACTCCTACCTCATGGTCCATCATCAGATTTACCAGACGGTTTCCGTCCACCAACACGATGCCTTCAACCGATCTGGCGAAATCAATCGCATGGGCTGTAAAACCTGAAGTGGTAATGAAAACTCCACGCTTTGCTTTCTGCCCAGCGAGGGCTCCATAGAAAGCTTGCAGCTCAGGGCGGCCAACAGTGTTCTGCCAACGTTTGGCCTGGACATAAACCTTTTCAAGCCCCAGCTTATCGAGCGAGATGATCCCGTCGATGCCTGCATCGCCGGAGCCACCTACTCGCTGAAGGTCATTGCGGCTCGCGCCGTAGCCCAGACGGTGCAGCACATCCAGCACAATCACTTCAAAACGGTTAGGGGAGACTTGCAGGAGATTATCCAGCAGGTCGGCGGCGGTAGCTTCGCGTAATTCTTGCAATGCTTGTTCTAGGCGGTCGTCGGGGCTGGCGGTGGCGGAAGTGACGTCCGGCTCCCCAGTAGCCGGCTCATCAAGTAAAACGGCATCAGCTGCGACTTTCAGTGTCACGTCCTTGTAACCAATGGCTAAGTGCTCCACTTCATCCTGAGACAGCGGTGCTGCGTTGGTTTGGGCATAAGTCATCCCTGCATCGGTCAGCTTCCAATAGCCACGCTTCGCACTGCTGGACAGACCAGCACGTTTGAGTCGGTCATGAGCCCAGCCCGCGCGGTTTTTATAGGTGGCTTGACCACTGGCGATTAATTCCTGTCGTTGTTCTTCGGTCAGTTGGAGAGTTTTTGCAGTTGCTTCCTGAGCGTCTCGGGCAAGGGCGCCTTCAGGCTGAGTAGCCAGAAAACGAAGCAGTGGCTCAATGAATTGATCGTAGGTGGGCAGAGACATAAAGGCTCCTTTGGCGCAGGTTGTGCTGGATAAGAATGACGCGTGAGTAAGAGTCTTGTGAGATTAAAACAGGTGCACCCAATACGCGCGGAAGAGAGTCCAGCTACTTTGTATATGCTATGTGCTGAAAGCTATAAAGCAGCTTTTTTGTAATTTAGCTCATTTCTTATGCAGCGAAGAATTGTCTCAACGTATTCGTGCTTTTTTTGGGGATACCAAATGGCAGTAATTCCAAGTCTGGCCAGTTCGACATTGCGCGCCACCAGATTTTTGGTGCAGTCAGGTGTTTGCTCAATTGAAAAGTGTTGTGGGAATGAATAATCGCCAGCTCGCGCTTTAATTTCACGGAATACCTGGATGGTTCGGTCGTTGTTTAAGCTGCATCCAATAAAAAGCAGGCTGTTGTTGGTAAAGTAATATCGCAGCATTTTTGGTATGGCACGATCCAAGTCCAGTTCTACCTCGCCATAAGCCTGATCATATTGAGCTTTTCCGAGGATGCACTGAGCTGGGTGCTTGATATCGCCATGCATTTTTATGATGGTTGTTTTGTTTGGGTCAGGAGCTGTCATTGCAGTAACCCCATTGATGATCTGAGTTTCTGGAAGTGCTCCGGTCTCAAAAACTTGTTCAAGTAGTTGGTCGTAATTTGTCGTTATGAGCGTGTCTTTGAATATTTCAGATATCGTTAGCGTGATATTTTGAATGCTTCCGCGCTTCCCAAATACGTCGCGAATTTCCTGCGAGAATACATCTCGTCCATGCACCTGCTCGATATGTGCAATGACCTGCTCAAACTCACCTTGTGCTAACCATGTTTCAATTTGCTGCCCAGCAATACCCGCCGTTCGTCCCTGCTGGCGTAGATGATCAGCCCAAGTAGGAAAGCCACCCCCAACTGAAATTCCAGCGCCGATAAACGGCACCACCATTTCGTCTACAATACGATCAATCAACTGGTTAAAACGTTGCTCATTGCGATCATACCAATGCTGGCCATCATCGGGACCAAAAGCCTCAATCAAGTATTCTAAGCCCAGGGCCTCCTGACGTCTGGCGAGGCGATATGCCCTCAGCGCTTGCTCATAAGCCGCCTTGTCTCCGGCGTAGAAGGCTTTACTGGGACTGGATAGCCCTATCGTCGTAAGTTTCTCAAGTAATGGCAAATCAAGGTCAAGTTCGCCCTGATTGATCCAGTCGTTGAACTCCCTGAATAGATCAAAGACAGTATGCCCATCCTGTTGACACCAGCTTTCCTTGGGGACAATCATGGCTACCTCTTCAGTGCCTGCTCGGTAACTGCGTCCGCTAGATGCAGTTGAGTGGTCTGGACTTCGTAAAGACGGGCCTTGAGTTGGCCGCACAGCGCCATCAGCTTCTTGACTTCAGAAACAATTTGCTTTTGAACATCTTTCGGTGGCACGACTATTGGAATAGTCTCAACAACACTTTTGCTGATTTTTGGCATTGTTCCAGATGTTCCTGTCATTCTGTCCCACATGTGCTGTCTTGCCTGGGGGGAACAAAGCCAAATGGATAAAAATTCTGGAGAAACACCATCTGCAGCCCGAAGTTTCATCATTAAGTCTGGGTAGATGACGTTATCAATAGAGTGCTCAATTAGTATGCTTGAACCGACAAAGGCATGTGAGTTCCCCCGCTGAACAAGAATGTCGTCAGCTCTTAACCAGAGATGAGATTCCTTAGGGATCTCATCATCAAAAAACTTTGTTTGAGAGAGATCTAGAGCTCCATAGCTGGTAGCGCCTAGCTTTAGCACTTTTTGCCCGGATTTGTTTTGGGATTCGTTGGGTGAATATCCATTCTTAGGGCCAAATGAAAGAAATTTTTTGAGCGGTCCTTTTTTTGAGTTTTCCGGGAATTTAATAAATAGCCCATTAACAGCCATAAATAAAATAATTTCTCGGAGCTGGTCTATGCTTTCTTCAGTCGTAAAAATCGTATCAAAATTGCTAGTGATGTGTTCCCAGATGCTAGTAAGTTGCCCGTGATCGACTGCGCTGTTTAGGATATTTGGCAGTATTTTTGCGAGCGATTGGTGAGAGCTAAGGGTCGCATAGGTCTTTTGCTCTAGTTGATCACATAGTGCAATCATTTCTTCAACTTTCGCAGCGATGCGGTGTTGTTCCTGTGCTGGGGCAATAGGCACTACCAGCTCAGAAAACTTTGCAGATGAAATTCCTCCAATGATTCCGCTCATAGCAGAAGAGAATTGATAAAAGAAAGTTGGAGTTAAATAGGTAGATAGTAAGAATTTTGAATTAATATCTCCGAATGGTTCGACGGCAAACAATTTGTTTCCAAAACAAATGCTTCTGTTTGTAATGCCGCATTTTTTACCAGCGCTACCACCTTCCGCGCATATGAGTAGAGTATTTTTTTTGGCAATTTTAAAGCCGGCTTCATCTGCTGGGATGCAAATGCCATTCTGATAGTCTAATTCTTCGAATCCATAGCCAACATCCTTGGTTGCTATAAATGGCAGTCCGTCAACATTTGTATATTTGGTTTCTTTAATAGTGGCGTTTACGCTATTGCCATTGAATATGTGTCCTATTGTACCCAGACGGGACCACTCCCATCCCTTTGGCAGCACGAAAGGCTCTTCCTCATTGCTAACTGTTGGCAACGTCCTTCCTTTTTTTATCCTCCCGTCTTTCTCCAACTGGGCCTTCTCCGCTGCAATGCTCCTAAGGAGCTCGCTTGCAGGTTCGTCGCCCGGATCTTGGGGGACTAGTAGGCCGCGCACGGCCAGCTCAAAAATTAACTCACGCAGCTTCCTAATACCATACAGTTCAATTTTTTTTGAAGAGCCACGTCCGGCCGTAGACTTGCGTCTGATTGCGGATATCCAAATATCCAGATTATTCATCAGCAGTTGTTCGAGCGCACTCATACTTGTTTAGCTCCAATGAGTGCATTAGCAAGGATGAGTTTTAGCTGGTCTCGTAGACTCTGAATTTCTTTTTGTTGTGCTTGATATTGCTCAAGCAGTTCTTCTGGGTCGTGACTGATTTGTTCGCTCACATGAGGATTTTTAATGTCTAAGTTGAAGTTTCGGCCAGCGATGTAATCAATGCTCACCTTCCACGCCTGGGGGGTTTCAATGCGGGCGCTGAAGCCGTCAGCTTCATTGCCCCACCAAGTGCGCTCGGTATCAAATTCTTCAAATTGCATGGGGCGGGTTTTATTGTAGCTACTAACGCCCTCCGGGTAGGGGTGATCATAAAACCAAACCTCTCTAGTGGCCGGCCATTCACTTTCCGTTTTTTTTGTAAAGAACAAAATGTTGGTTTTTATGCTGGTATAGGGGTTAAACACACCATTGGGTAAACGCACGATAGTATGAAGGTGACACTGCTCCAGTAACATTTGTTTTAGACGGGTTTTCATCCCTTCGCCAAATAAAAAGCCGTCGGGCAATACCACTGCCGCACGTCCGTTATTTTTCAATAGCTTGACCACTAACGCCATGAATAAATCTGCGGTTTCGCGCGTGCGCAGCGTGGCGGGGAACTGGTTTTCCACGCCGTCTTCTTCCATTCCGCCAAATGGTGGGTTAGTGACAATGATGTTTACCCTATCCGCTTCGCCATAATCTTTGTAGGCGCGCCGGCTCAGCATGTTGTCGTGCTCAATCTGTGTGGGCGTGTCGATACCGTGCAGGATCATATTGGTGGTACAGAGCATGTGCGGTAGGGCTTTCTTCTCTACGCCGTGAATGCTGTTTACCAATACAACTTCGTCCTTGCTGTTTCTTACATAATTGATACGTTTGTGGTCAATGGTGCACGCCAGAAAGCCGCCGGTGCCACAGGCAGGGTCCAACACACTTTCATTCAGTTGTGGGTCCACTCGATCCACAATAAACTTAGTTACAGCACGGGGAGTATAAAATTCCCCTGCATTGCCCGCGTTTTGTAGATCCTTGAGGATCTGTTCATAAATACTACCGAAGGTGTGACGGTCCTGGGTATTGTTGAAGTTGATTTCGCAGATTTTATTGATTACCTGCCTCATCAGAGTGCCAGACTTCATGTAGTTGTAGGCGTCCTCGAACACATTGCGTATCACCAACGCTCGGGCGCCGGTTTCGCCACTGAGTTTTAGCTTGCTCTTCAAAGTTGGGAAGAGTTTCTGATTCACAAAATCGTTAAGCTCATCGCCCGTGATACCTTCCGGATCAGCGGCCCAATTACGCCAGCGTAAATATTCGGGTATCGGGGATTGGTAGTGGTCTTCCAGCAGTTCTATCTCACCTTCCCGGTCATCATAGATTTTCAAGAAGAACATCCACACCAGTTGGCTTATGCGCTGGGCATCGCCATCGACGCCCACATCCTTACGCATGATGTCCTGGATGGATTTGATGATGCTGCTGACGTTACTCATTAAATTTCCTGAGACCTATTAGAAGGACTGTCTAAATCAGTTGGTTTGCGCAAAGAGTTCGGTTTCCAGCGCCTGCACGGCTTGTTCGTAATTGGCTTTGCCGCCAAACATTCCGTTGATGATTTCCACAGGCGTTCCCATCCTGTTGAATGGAGCTAGCTTGAGCACGCTGTTATTCTCAATGCTGGTTATGCCTTCGTCGGCGTACTTGTCCAATAAGGCTTCCAGTACTGCGCGCACCTGCTCGCCGTACTGCGTGAAGTAATTGCGTTTTTTGACATTATTGACCCTCTCATAGCGGGTGAGAGGCGGCTGATCAAAGGCAATATGGCAAATCAAGTCGAAATCGCCATAATCCTTACCCACGTCCTGCGCCAGCTTGGGCAGCTCAATACCGTATTCGGCCAGCGCTTCGATGATGGCTGTTTTCTTTTTTGCGCTGCTCCACTTCTGTAAAAAGTCATCCAGTGATGCGAATTCTTTGCGAATGTTTTTGCGGCTATAATCGCGGTAGCTTTCCATGATCATTTTGCCGTCTTCGCCGAGGTATTCCACACGTTCGGAGAGGATGCGTACTTCCACACCACTGACGTGGACCTTTTTTATCCCTTCGTCACCGTCATCAATATCATCTCCGTCGCCATCATTTTCAGGTTCGGGGTCCGGTGGCACAGGATCGTCAGCATCGTCGGGTTCGTAGATCACCACGGGTTCGCCATCAAACTCTGGGTCCTTGAATAGCTCGGTAGCCCGTTTAAAATCCATGATGGTGAAAAAATACTTGTTCTGTGATTCTTCGATGCGCGTACCTCGACCTACAATCTGTTTGAAGGTGGTCATGGAGTTAACTGATTTGTCCAGCACAATCAGTTTGCATGTCTTGGTGTCCACGCCAGTGGTGAGCAATTCCGAGGTAGTGGCAATCACCGGATATCTGCTTTCTGGATCAATAAAGTTGTCCAGTTCGGCCTTGCCTTCCACACTGTCACCGGTAATGCGCATTACGTATTTACTGTTTTCTTTCGCTAGCGTGCCAGCCGCATTTACGATGGCCTTGCGCATGCGCTCGGCGTGGTCAATGTCTTCGCAGAAAATGATGGTTTTCTGGTAGGGATCGGTCGCATTCAATAGCTTCATCACTCGCTCGGCCACCAGCTTAGTGCGTTTGTTGAGTACTAATATGCGATCCATATCCACTTGGCTGTATTCGCGATGCTCGATATCGTTGCCCAGGTCATCTTTCATTCCGGGTGGCGGTGTCCATCCGTGAATGTCCTTGTCGATATCGATTCGAACCACTTTATAGGGGGCCAGAAATCCATCCTGAATACCCTGCTTCAGCGAATAGGTGTAAATGGGGTCGCCAAAGTAGGTGATGTTGGAGGCGTACTTGGTTTCCTTTGGTGTGGCGGTGAGGCCCAGTTGAATGGCGCTATCAAAATATTCAAGGATCTCCTTCCACGCAGAGTCATCGTTGGCGCTACCACGATGACACTCGTCAATCACGATTAGGTCAAAGAAGTCGCGCGAGACAGTTTTGAAAATCTTGTCTTCTTCATCCGGACCTGTAAGCGCCTGATACAAGCCTAGGTAAACCTCATAGGACGGGTCTATTTTGCGGTTCTTAATTTTGGTCATCACTGAGCCGAAAGGCTTGAAGTCATTGACCAAGGTTTGATCGACAAGGATGTTGCGGTCTACCAGAAAAAGGATGCGCCGGACTTTTTTAGCTTTCCACAGACGCCAGATAATTTGGAAAGTAGTGTAGGTTTTGCCGGTGCCGGTAGCCATGACGAGCAGTAGACGCTTCTTCCCTTGGGCTACCTTTTCAACAACACGATTGATGGCCTCGGCTTGATAATAGCGGGGCTCCTTGTTGGGGCCATCGTCGTAATAGGGTTCGGTAACAAGCACTTCCTGTTCGTCCAGGATGCCTCGGAAGCGCTTGTAGCGCTGCCAGAGCTCATCCGGGCTGGGAAATGCCCCCAACGCAATCTCGGTTTCAATGTCTTCGCCCGGGAGGGCGGCTTTATCGTGGCTGGCAAAGCCGTCACCATTCGAGCTGAAAGCGCAGGGCACCTCAAGAATGTCGGCGTAGCCCAGGGCTTGCTGAAGACCATGGCTAATGGTGTAGTTGTTTTCCTTGGCTTCAACCACCGCCACCGGTACGCCCTTCTCCTTTTGCAGGACGTAGTCGGCGAACTTTTTCTTCTTCTTGTTACGAGACGACAGGTTGCCGCGCACCACAACCGGACCGGGGGTGAGCGTGACTTCACGGCGAATCTGTGTCATTTCATCCCAGCCGGCTTTCACTAGGGCCGGAGTGATGAATTTAGCCTTAATGTCGGCCTCGCTGAGCTCTTTCTTTTCTTTGCTAATCATTGCGTCCTCGCTGCGATTAGCAGCATTTATGTGCACACATGCAGCTAGTCCCTACCCATCGGGCAAGTGTACCTAGTTGTAACTATTTCACACTAGACGTTGTTCGACGTTTTCTCGCGAGCTCCTGCCTCAGAAAAGCGAAGGCCCTCGGAAACCTCGTGAGTCGTTGCTAGTTCTGTCGAACCTAACAAACGGCAAATTTTGGCTGAGGCTGTAAAAATCGTGCTGGATGCAGTAAAGGTCGGCGCAAAAATCTACGTCACTGACTAATCGAGCGCTTGCAGATTTGACATGAGATGAGGCTTCGAAACGGCGTCTGCGTTTTTACTTAGCTTGAGCAGATTGATGCCTATCACGAGTGGCAGCTATCGCGGTGGCGGTTGACCTAAGAAAGCGCTCATAGGGCTAAGAGGCTAAGGTGAGTTTGGGAGGAAACAAAATAGGCTGAGTCCTCTACCTATCAAGCCTGCTCTGGGTATATAAAATGGAAATAGCATCCACATTAAAAAAGCCGGCTTATGGCCGGCTTCTCGTTGACTGATTCAGCTCGTTTTTGACAAACCTTACCAGCCTTCAAAACGTACATCCGGCTCTTGCGGCCGGCTGTGGGACTTGGTCAGAAAGTGATCTGCCTTGTCGGTGCGAGGCGTGGGCTCGCAAATGTGGGGCGGAGGATACGCGGGTTTGCTTCGGAAGCCCAGTGGTAAGTGGTGTGGAATCATTGGGTTAGGGTTATTCAGGGGGAAAGCAGGGGGCTGCTGCGCAGCCCAGCGGGAGCAAGCTCCCTCGCCACAAAAGCTCTCTGCCACAAGCTCTCTGCTACAAAAGCTTCCTGTCACAAAAGCTCCTCAGCGCAAGGAGCTTTGGCTGTCTGTCCGTTCGGGTGGGTTAGTCGAACACTGGCGGTCTCTGTTTGTTGAGGGTTGACCACCAGAACACCCAGCCGATCACGTGGATGTGTTGCGCGTCGATTTGTTCGGCGCTGAAGACCTCGTCGGGATACGCAGCACTGTTGTGGCTGCGCAGGCGCAGTCGGTTGCCGGGGATGCGGTGGAGGTATTTGATGCGGAGCATGCCGTCGTGTTCGAGGGCATAGATTTGGCCGTCGACGATTTGCGTCAGGCCGCGGTCGATGGCGAGGGTGGAACCGTCGGCGATGCGTTCGGCCATGCTGTCGCCGACCATGGTGATGCAGATGGCGTCGCTGGGGTTTATTTCCAGGGATTCGAGGTGGCTGCGGGGCAGTCGGATGGATTGGTCGGGGATTTCGGTGATGTGGGTTTTGGTTTCGCCGGGGGCGATGGGGACTTCCTTGTAGAAGGGCAGTTCAATGTCCATGGGTTCCGCCACGCTGTAGACGCCATCGTTTTCGGCCGCCTCATAGGTGGTGCCGGGGCCGAGGCCCAATGGGGTCTGCGGGCCTTCGCCGTGGGCGAGCCACTCCGGGCTGACGGTCAGCAGGCTGGCGATGCTGTGGATGCGCCCGGGTGGGATGCCACGGTTGAACCAGTTGTTCACGTGCTGGGATTTCACGCCGTATAACTTCGCGAAGTCGGCGGAACGGATGTTCGCTTCTTTTAGAAGGGCTCGGAAGCGGTCGCCACTGGAAAGTATTTTCATAAACGGAAAGTTTAGGGGCGACGGTGTTTTCGGCAATAAACAAGTCGTTCAAATATATAAGACGATCTTTCCGTTTGCAGGATCTGAAAGGTGCGGGCTAAACGTGCTTAAACGGTGTTAATACAGTTTCGTATTAGGAAGCATTAAGGCATAAAAAAACCCCGGGGCAAACCGGGGTTCTTTATCAAGTTTGTTTCAGCCTTTGTAGGCGGCAACCGACTTGGTGATCGCTTCGCGGGCGGCGTCTGCACCGGCCCAGCCTTCGATCTTGACCCACTTGCCTTTTTCGAGATCTTTGTAGTTCGCGAAGAAGTGCTCGATCTGCTGGATCAGCAGCGGTGGCAGGTCGGTGTATTCCTTCACGTCGACGTACAGTTGCGACAGTTTGTCGTGTGGCACTGCGATGACTTTGGCATCGCCGCCGCCGTCGTCGGTCATGTTCAGGATGCCAACTGGACGGGCGCGGATGACCGAGCCTGGGGCCACTGGGTAAGGGGTCACGACCAGCACGTCGAGGGGGTCGCCGTCGTCGGCCAGGGTGTTGGGGATGTAGCCGTAGTTGGCCGGGTAGAACATGGGGGTGGCCATGAAACGGTCAACGAACAGGCAGTCGCTGTCTTTGTCGATTTCGTATTTGATCGGGGCGTGGTTGGCCGGGATTTCGATCGCGACGTAGATGTCGTTCGGCAGGTCTTTGCCAGCCGGAATCTTGCTGTAGCTCATTGGGCGGTGCCCCCGTTAGTTGACCAAATGACTGGTCGGATTGACCAAAAAGTGGCGGCGATTATAGGCATATTCAGCCGCTGTTGCCACGTTACCAGGGTCGTAGAGACCTTAGTATGACGCCTGATAGACCGGATCTTCGGCCTGAAGTTGCCGCAACCGGGCCAACGGATCCTGGCGGTAGAACGCCTTGAGCTGTTCGTAGACCTTTGGATAGGCCTGGTGCAGCAGGTCTGGGGCGCTGAAGAAGTATTCGCTGGTGACGGCAAAGAACTCCGCTGGGTTCTCGGCGGCGTAGGGGTCGATGACGGTTTGTGTGTCGGGGTTGTGGTCGAGTTGGCGGTCGAGGTCGTCGAAGGCTTGTTGCATGGCGTCGGCCCAGTCGCTGACGCGCATGTCGGCGTGCAGCGGTGGCAGGCCGTTGGCGTCGCCGTTGAGCATGTCGAGTTTGTGCGCCAGTTCGTGGATCACCAGGTTGTAGCCGTCCCAGCCGCCGCTGGCCATCACGCCGTCCCAGGCCAGGATGATCGGGCCTTGGGGCCAGGCTTCGCCGCTGTGTTCGCCGTCCCACTCGTGCTCGATGCCGCTGGCGTCGCGGTAGCGCTGGGGGCTGAGGAAGTCGTCGGGGTAGAGGACGATTTCGTGGAAGCCCTGGTACCAGTTCAGCTCGCCCAGGTGCATCAGTGGCAATTGGGCCTGGGCGGCGAGCAGCAGGCGTTGTTCCTGGTGCAGTTCGACGCCGGGCAGGGCGGTGAGGTGTTTGTCGTGCAGGAACAGTACGCAGGCTTCCCGCAGCCATTGGTCCTCGGCGGCGCTGATGCCGTCGAGGAAGCTCAATTGCTGGCGCACCCGCTGCCAGGTGTCCTCGGCCACGGGGTGTTTGGCGAGGGTGCGGCGGCGGCGCCAGTTGCTCAGGGACCACATGGCGATCAGCGCGGGTGGGCTTTCGAGGCGCGCTGGCTCAGTTTGCTGCGCACCAGGCTGATGATCATCGGCAGCAGCGACAGCAGGATGATGCCGACGACCAGCAGCGACAGGTTCTGCTTGATGAACGGCACGTTGCCGAAGAAGTAGCCGAGGGTCACCAGGCCGCCGACCCACAGGATGGTGCCGAGCACGCTGAAGCCGAAGAAGCGTGGGTAAGGCATTTTGCCGACGCCGGCGACGAAGGGCGCGAAGGTGCGGATGATCGGCAGGAAGCGCGCCAGGGTCACGGTTTTGCCGCCGTGTTTGTCGTAGAAGTCGTGGGTTTGCTGCAGGTAGTCGCGGCGGAAGATTTTCGAGTCGGGGTTGCTGAACAGTTTTTCGCCAGCGGTGCGGCCGATGAGGTAGTTGGTGCTGTCGCCGAGGATCGCCGCGAGCATCAGCAGGCCGCCCAGCAGGACTGGGTCCATGGCGCCACCGGCGGCTACGGCGCCGGCGATGAACAGCAGCGAGTCGCCCGGCAGGAAGGGTGTGACCACCAGGCCGGTTTCACAGAAGATCACCAGGAACAGGATGGCGTAGATCCAGGTCCCGTAGTTGGTCACCAGCATGTCGAGGTAGACGTCGAGATGCAGAATGAGGTCGAGGGGGTTGAAATCCATGCAAAACACCTGTGGTGGCGGCCCGACTCGGCAGGCGGGTGGGACTGGCTTTGAGTATGGCTACAGAGTGTGTAGCTTTTTCTTACAAGCTGGGAAGAGCGGCATTATACGGCGAGGATTGTGAAGCGCGTGTTGAGTTTGTAGCGGGGGATTTCGGTGGTTCTGTGGGCGGTGGAGCACCTTGTGGGGGGCTTGCTTGCGATGGCGGTGGAGCAGTCAGTAGTGATGTTGCCTGGTGGATCGCTATCGCGAGCAAGCTTTGCTCCCACAGGTCCTGCTCAAACAGATCTGTGGGTGTATGAGCGGGAGAGCCAGGTCGGCCGTTAGGCCGCCTCGCGGTGGACGTTGATCTCGGACGCCCCGTTAACCACGCTGGCCGAACGCAGGCATTGTGGAGTGGGCATCCCGGCATGGATGCCGGGATAGCCGCGCTGGGCCATGGATGGCCCTTCGCGGCGTGCCCACGGAGCAATGCCGGAGTGAGGGCATGCCGAGCCTAAGCGAGGCACCAAGTGGTGGGGCAGGAGCGTTTTGCTTACTTTTGCGCTTCTCAAAAGTGAGCCGCCGTCAGGGCGGAACCCTAAGCCGCCATCACCGCAGCAACGGATATGTCCCCGACCTTCAACATTGCTCCGAACGGCTCAGATCCCTTCGCTGATCGGCAACACGTAGTTCTTGAACTCGGTGTCTTCCTTGAACCCAATCGACTCGTAGGTCTTCTGCGCCACTTCGTTGTTGCTGCTGGTGGAAACACGCATGCGCACGGCGTTGGTTTCCTTGGCCATTTTTTTCGCGGTGCGGATCAGGTTGTCGGCCACCAGTTGGCGGCGGGCGTCTTCGGCGACGTAGATGTCGTTGAGGATCCACACGCGCTTGAGCGACAGCGACGAGAAGCTTGGGTAGAGCTGGCAGAAGCCCAGCAGCTTGTTGTCGTCATCATCCGGCAAGGCCAGGTAGATCACCGACTCCTTGCGGCGCAGGCGTTTTTCGAGGAAGGCTCGGGACGAATCCGGGTAGGGCAGTGAGCCATAGAATTCCCGGTATTTGACGAACAATGGGGTCAGCAGGTCCAGGTGTTCCAGGGTCGCTTGGATAATCCGCATGGTAGGTCTCGTCTGCAAAGGTCGACAGATATTCAGACAACAATGTCGCGCTGCCGTGCTTTTGATGCTGCCTGAAAGCGGATCAAAAACGCAATCGGATAAACGGATCAGTTTCGGGGCGGCGCCAGTAGGAAATTACCTTTCATATCGGCAGCGCTTTCCGAATCCAGAGTGTGAACCTGGGCTTCGTCCTTCAGATTGACCCCCGAGAGCTGGCGGCGGCAGGCCTCGCGCATCAGGTAGATCAGGCGATGGGCCGCCATGCCGTAGCTCAAACCTTCGAGGCGGACATTGGAGATGCAGTTGCGATAGGCATCGGTCAGGCCGACCTTGGGGGCGTAGGTGAAATACAGCCCCAGGCTGTCGGGGGAGCTGAGGCCGGGGCGTTCGCCGATCAGGATCACCGACATTTTCGCGCCGAGCCGCTGTGCCACTTCATCGGCCACGGCAACGCGGCCTTGCTCCACCAAAACTATTGGCGACACAGACCAACCGTCAGCAGCGATCTGCTCTTCCAGCCGCGCCAGGAACGGCAAGGTATGGCGATGCACCGCCAGCGCCGACAGGCCGTCAGCCACGACGATGGCCAGATCCACGCCGCCAGGGTGGGCCGCCGCGTAATCCTGCAGGACCTGCGCTGAGGCGTCGTCGAGCCGTCGGCCCAGGTCCGGGCGCTGTAGATAACTGTTGCGGTCGCTGGCCGCGCTGTGGAGCAACAGGCTTTCACGGCCGCGTTCGGTTAACTGCGCACGAATGCCCTGATGATCGAACGCCAGGTGCACCGCATCGCGGGCCTGGGCGTGGGCGAACTGGAAATCCAGTTGCGCCGAGGTCGGCAGGCTGGTGCCAGTGCGCCCCAGGGCGATGCGCGCCGGGGTCAGGTTGCGCAGGTTCAGCCAAGGGTTTTGTGGGTCGACAGGTTTTTTATCCATGGGCAGTTCTCTCATCCCAAATGCGCGAGGGCGTGACGGAACGCCGGTGGCAGGTTGTCGCCGAACCGCACCCGGCCATCGGCCTGGGTGAAGATGCCCATGTTCGCCAGCCATGTTTCGAATTCCGGCGCCGGCTTCAGGCCCAGGGTCTGGCGGGCGTAGAGGGCGTCGTGGAACGAGGTGGTCTGGTAGTTGAGCATGATGTCGTCGGAGCCGGGGATGCCCATGATGAAGTTGATCCCGGCCACGCCCAGCAGGGTCAGCAGGGTGTCCATGTCGTCCTGGTCGGCTTCGGCGTGGTTGGTGTAGCAGATGTCGCAGCCCATCGGCACGCCCAGAAGCTTGCCGCAGAAGTGGTCTTCGAGGCCGGCGCGGATGATCTGTTTGCCGTTGTACAGGTACTCGGGGCCGATGAATCCTACAACCGTATTCACCAGGAACGGGTTGAAATGTCGCGCCACGGCGTAGGCCCGGGTCTCGCAGGTCTGTTGATCGACGCCGTGGTGGGCGTTGGCTGACAGCGCGCTGCCTTGGCCGGTTTCGAAATACATCAGGTTGTTGCCCAAGGTGCCGCGATTCAGGCTGAGCCCGGCGTCGTAGCCTTCTTTCAAGACGCTCAGGCTGATGCCGAAACTGGCGTTGGCCGCTTCGGTGCCGGCGATGGACTGGAACACCAGGTCCAGGGGCACACCGCGGTTTGCCGCTTCGATGGAGGTGGTGACGTGGGTCAGCACGCAGCCCTGGGTGGGGATGTCGTAGCGCTGGATGATGGCGTCGAGCATTTCCAGCATCGCGCAGATCGAGGCGGTGCTGTCGGTGGCCGGGTTGATGCCGATCATGGCGTCGCCGTTACCGTAGAGCAGGCCGTCGAGGATGCTCGCGGCGATGCCGGCGGGTTCATCGGTGGGGTGGTTGGGTTGCAGGCGGGTGGACAGGCGCCCGCGCAGGCCGAGGGTGCCGCGGAACTTGGTCACCACGCGGATCTTTTGCGCCACCAGCACCAGGTCTTGCACGCGCATGATCTTCGACACGGCGGCGACCATTTCCGGCGTCAGGCCGGGGGCCAGTGCCCGCAGGCTCTGTTCATCGGCGGCGTCGCTGAGCAGCCAGTCGCGAAAACCGCCGACGGTGAGATGGCTGACGGTGGCGAAGGCTTGTTTGTCGTGAGTGTCGACGATCAGCCGGGTGACTTCGTCGACCTCGTAAGGAATCAGCATTTCCTGCAGGAAATGGCTGAGGGGCAGGTCGGCCAGCGCCATTTGCGCGGCCACGCGCTCACCATCGTTGAGCGCCGCGACCTCGGCCAGAAAATCCCCGGAACGCGCCGGGCTGGCCTTGGCCATCAGGTCTTTGAGGCTGTCGAAGCGGTAGGTCTGGGCGCCGACCGTGTGTGCAAAACTGGCCATACAGGTTCTCCGTGACGGCGCCGCTGGGCGGCGCCGTGGTTTTCGGCACGTTACGGCTTAGTGCAAGGCTTCTTCGGCTTTTTGAATGGCCGCGAATTCCTCTTCGGGCGTGCCTGCGACCAAGTGATGCCGACTGTAGAAAGCAAAGTAAGCAATTAACACTCCATAGATGATCGCGGCGCCGATCACCACCCGTGGGTCCACCAAAAAGCCCGCCACCACGGCGATGCACGCCAGCACCAGGGCCACGCCCGAGGTGAAGATGCCGCCTGGGGTGCGGTATGGCCGGTCCATTTTGGGGCGGCGGATGCGCAGGGTGATGTGCGCGGCCATCATCAGCACGTAGGAAATGGTCGCGCCGAACACCGCCACCAGAATCAACAGGTCGCCCTGGCCGGTCAAGGACAGGCCGAAACCGATGATGCCGGGAATGACCAACGCCAAGACCGGCGCTTTGCTTTTATTGGTTTCGGAGAGTTTGCGCGGCAGGTAGCCGGCACGGGACAAGGCAAAGATCTGCCGCGAGTAGGCGTAGATGATCGAGAAGAAGCTGGCGATCAAACCGGCCAGGCCGACGAGGTTGACGAAGCTGCCCATCCAGGTCGAACCGCCGTAGGCCTTGGCCAGGGCTTCCACCAGCGGGTTGCCCGAGGCCATCAACGCGTTAGAGCCGGCGCCGCCCGGGCCGATTACCAGGATCAGCAGGGCGAAGGCCACCAGCACCAGCATGGCGCCGATCAGGCCGCGCGGCAGGTCGCGCTTGGGGTTCTTGGTTTCTTCGGCGGCCAGCGGCACGCCTTCGACGGCGAGGAAAAACCAGATCGCATAAGGGATGGCCGCCCACACACCAACGTAGCCGAAGGGCAGGAATGGGCTGGCGCCCGCGGCCGCAGTGACGGGGATGTCCAGCAGGTTGGCGACATTGAAGTGCGGCACCATCGCCACCAGGAAAACCCCCAGTGCCAGGGCCGCGACAGCGGTGATGATGAACATCAGCTTGAGGGCTTCGCCGACACCAAATATGTGGATGGCGATGAAGATGATGTAGAACGCCAGGTAGATCATCCAGCCGCCAATGCCGAACAACGATTGGCAATAGGAACCGATGAACACGGCGATCGCCGCCGGGGCGATGGCGTACTCGATCAAAATCGCCGTGCCCGTGAGAAAACCGCCCCAGGGCCCGAATGCGCTGCGGGCAAAGCCGTAGCCGCCACCCGCGGTGGGGATCATCGAGGACAGTTCCGCGAGGGAAAAGCACATGCATAGGTACATCGCGGCCATCAGCAGCGTGGCGAGGAACATCCCGCCCCAGCCACCCTGGGCCAGGCCGAAGTTCCAGCCGGCGTAGTCGCCGGAAATGACATAGGCCACGCCCAGGCCGACCAGCAGGACCCAGCCCGCCGCGCCTTTTTTCAGTTCGCGTTGTTGGAAATATTCGGAGCCGACTTTTTCGAAGTCGACCGAGGACGTTGCCGGTTGCGGGTTTGCATGATCGCTTGGCATAAGGGTTTACCTGTTTTTATTGTTTTTTGGCCCTGTGAAAGCGGGCTTGCTCATGAAGCGGTGATTCAGTTGTGGCTTTGCTGGATGTACTGCCGCCATCGCGAGCAGGCTCGCTCCCACAATGGATCTGTTTCAACCCTGGAAACGAGTTATCCACAGATCCCTGTGGGAGCGAGCCTGCTCGCGATAGCTATCTAAAGGGCCAGGCAAGATGACCTGCCTGGCCCAAGGGCTTAGAAGAACCCCAACGGATTGATGTCGTAGCTCACCAGCAGGTTCTTGGTCTGCTGATAGTGATCGAGCATCATCTTGTGCGTCTCACGACCCACGCCGGACTTCTTGTAGCCACCGAACGCGGCGTGCGCCGGGTACAGGTGGTAGCAGTTGGTCCAGACGCGACCGGCCTTGATCGCCCGGCCCATGCGGTAGGCGCGGTTGATGTCGCGGGTCCAGAGGCCGGCGCCGAGGCCGAACTCGGTGTCGTTGGCGATCGCCAGGGCTTCGGCTTCGTCCTTGAAGGTGGTGATGCTCACCACTGGGCCGAAGATTTCTTCCTGGAACACGCGCATTTTGTTGGTGCCCTTGAGCAGGGTTGGCTGGATGTAATACCCGGTCGCCAGGTTGCCCTCGAGTTTTTCCACCTTGCCACCGGTCAGCAGCTCGGCGCCTTCGCCCTTGGCGATTTCCAGGTACGAAAGAATCTTGTCGAATTGCTGCTCGGACGCCTGGGCGCCGACCATGGTCTCGGTGTCCAGCGGGTCGCCGCGTTTGATCTGCAGGACTTTCTTCATCACCACTTGCATGAATTCGTCGTAGATCGACTCCTGCACCAGGGCGCGGGACGGGCAGGTGCAGACTTCGCCCTGGTTGAAGAACGCCAGCACCAGGCCTTCGGCGGCTTTTTCAATGAAGCTCGGTTCGGCTTGCATGATGTCTTCGAAGAAGATGTTCGGCGACTTGCCGCCCAGTTCCACGGTAGACGGGATGATGTTTTCGGCGGCGCATTTCATGATGTGCGAGCCGACTGGGGTGGAGCCGGTAAAGGCGATTTTGGCGATGCGCTTGCTGGTGGCGAGGGCTTCGCCGGCTTCTTTGCCGAAACCTTGCACCACGTTCAGTACGCCAGGCGGCAGCAGGTCGCCGATCAGCTCCATGAGCACGCAGATGCCCAGTGGGGTTTGCTCGGCCGGCTTGAGCACGATGCAGTTACCAGCAGCCAGGGCCGGGGCGAGTTTCCAGGCGGCCATCAGCAGCGGGAAGTTCCACGGGATGATCTGCCCGACCACGCCCAGCGGTTCATGGATGTGGTAGGCCACGGTGTTGCCGTCGATCTCGGCGGCGCTGCCTTCCTGGGCCCGCAGGCAACCGGCGAAGTAGCGGAAGTGGTCGGCGGCCAGGGGGATGTCGGCGTTGAGGGTTTCACGCACGGCCTTGCCGTTGTCCCAGGATTCGGTGATCGCCAGGACTTCGAGGTTGGCTTCGATGCGGTCGGCGATTTTCAGTAGGACTAGCGAGCGGGCTTGGGCCGAGGTGGCACCCCAGGCATCCGCGGCAGCGTGGGCGGCGTCCAGGGCTTTTTCGATGTCTTCGGCCGTGGAGCGCGGGAATTCGGCAATGGGCTGGCCATTGACCGGGGAAGTGTTGGTGAAGTACTGACCTTTGACAGGCGCGACGAACTCGCCGCCGATGTAGTTACCGTATTTGCTCTTGAACGAAACGATAGCGCCTTCAGTACCGGGGTGAGCGTAACGCATGATGAGTTCTCCTTGGCTTTTGTGCTTATACGGGAGGGCCGCGCAAAATTGAGCGCTGGTAATTAAGCCTAGAGCAAAGGTTGGGCCATTGCCTTGCGGGGCCCGTAAATCAAGACTTTAGGAGGAGTTGGTCGGACAAACGGATGCCCTGCGTGACGATTGCGATACAGCGGGTGTGACAGTTTGTGCCAGATACGAGACAGTCTGTGACTGACAGGTCGCGCCAGCATTGCAAAGGTGGTTGGGCTGGAGGATGCTGGACCTCGACGGCGAGGCCATGGACGGACCGCTTTTGTGGCGAGGGAGCTTGCTCCCGCTGGAGCGCGAAGCGGTCCCAAGGCAGCCAACTCGGTCAGCCTGATACACCGCAAACTCAGGTTTTGGGGCTGCTGCGCAGCCCAGCGGGAGCAAGCTCCCTCGCCACGGGGTAATGTGTCGGCAGGTCCAAAAGGTCCTTCAGGGGAGAATAATAAGAACATGCACAGCAACCATTTGAGTCGCCATGCCCAGCAAGTCCTGACGGTCACCCAGGGCAAGGCCCATTTGCAGGGCCCTGGCAGCGATCCGTCGATTGCCCGTTCCTGGCTGCGCTGCCTCGAGGACTATCACCTCGACCCGGCCCAGAACCTGGCGCCGACGGTGCTCGAACATGGCCGGGTGCTGGAAAGCCGCGAGCGCTTGCAGCAAGTGCTGCACATCGCCGGCAATGAAATGACCAGCCTGCACCAGCAACTCTCCGGCGCCGGCCACGCGGTGCTGCTGACCGACGCCCGAGGCGTGATCCTCAACTGCGTCACCGCCCCCAGCGAACGGAAGATTTTCGAACGGGCCGGCCTCTGGCTCGGTGCCGACTGGAGCGAAGCCTGCGAAGGCACCAACGGCATCGGCACCTGCCTGGTGGAGCGCCAGGCCCTGACCATCCACCAGGAAGAACATTTTCGCGGCCGCCACACCGGCCTGACCTGCTCGGCCAGCCCGGTCTTCGATCCCCAGGGCGAACTGCTGGCGGTGCTCGACGTGTCTTCGGCCCGCCCGGACGTCTCGCGCCAGAGCCAGTTCCACACCATGGCCCTGGTCAATCTCTCGGCGAAGATGATCGAGAGCTGCTATTTCCTGCGTTGCTTCGACAATCAATGGTTGCTGCGCTTTCACTTGCAGGCCGAGTCCGTGGGACTGTTCAGCGAAGGCTTGATGGCGTTTGACGGTGAAGGGCGGATCAGCGCCGTCAACCAGAGCGCGCTGAACCTCTTGGGGCATATTCGCGGCAGTTTGCTCGGTCAGCGGGTGGAGGACTTTTTCGACTGTTCGTTGGACGAATTACTCGGCCGCGCGAGTGTAAATGCCAGTGCGAGCTGGCCGCTGCGCACCCGTGACGGTCGGCATTTGTTCGCCGTGTTGCGGGGGCAGCCGCGCAGCGTGCCGGTGCCGGTTGCGCCGCTGCTCAAGGCCATCGAGCCCGCCCGCCTGCCAGGCATCTGCCTGGGGGACGCGGCATTGCAGGAACATTTTCGTAAGGCGCTGCGGGTGTTCGAGCGCGATGTACCGCTGCTGATTCAGGGCGAAACCGGCTCCGGCAAGGAGGCGTTCGCCAAGGCCGTGCACCACGCCAGCCAGCGCGCCGGCAAGCATTTTGTCGCCCTCAACTGCGCGGCCATCCCGGAAAGCCTGATCGAGAGCGAGCTGTTCGGTTATCGCGGCGGCAGCTTCACCGGCGCGCGCAAGGAAGGCATGCGTGGCAAGCTGCAACAGGCCGACGGCGGCACGCTGTTCCTCGATGAAATCGGCGACATGCCCCTGGCCTTGCAGACCCGTTTGCTGCGGGTGCTGGAAGACCGCCAAGTGGTGCCCCTCGGCGGCGAGCCCGAGGCGGTGAACGTGCGCATCATCAGCGCCACCCACCGGCAGTTGCTCGACCGGGTGCGCGATGGCAGTTTCCGCGAGGATTTGTACTACCGCCTCAACGGTTTGGAAATCCCGCTGCCGGCGTTGCGCGAACGCAGCGACAAGTCGCAGTTGCTGGATTTTCTGCTGGCTGAAGAGAGCGGGGCCGAGACGGTGTCCATCGACGAACCGGCGCGCCAGGCGTTGCTGGGGTTCGACTGGCCGGGCAACGTGCGGCAACTGCGCAACGTGCTGCGGACCCTTGCCGCGCTGTGCGATGGCGGGCGGATCGGGCTGGAAGACTTGCCGGCCATGATCCGCCAGCGTCCGTCGATGGCGCTGGTTGAAACGGTGGCGGAGCGGCCGCTGGCGGATGCCGAGCGCCTGGCACTGCTCGACGCACTGGAGCGCCAGCGCTGGCACATGACCCACACGGCGGAACAACTGGGGATCAGCCGCAATACCCTCTACCGCAAGCTGCGTAAGCACGCGATTGCCCGCTGAACCACTGATAATTAATCTGCTGACTGCTGACTGCTGACTGCTGACTGCTGACTGCTGTTGTGGCGAGGGAGCTTGCTCCCGCTGGGCTGCGCAGCAGCCCCAAGCTTTCTTTCCACCCTGAAACCGAAGGCGACTGCTGCGCAGTCGAGCGGGAGCAAGCTCCCTCGCCACAAAAGCAGCCAGTAGCGAGCCGGGGTTGTGCGGTCAACTGTGGGAGCGAGCTTGCTCGCGATGACGTCGGCACATTCAATATCGCTGCAAGCTGATCCACCGCTATCGCGGGCAAGCCTTGCTCCCACAGAAGGCCGCCTGTGCGCCGAGGTTCAAACACAAGGTGCGATTTCCCCCTCCCTAGGCTAACCTGCGGCCATGTTTTACGAGGTCGACTATGCACATCCATATTCTCGGTATTTGCGGCACTTTCATGGGTTCGATGGCGGTCCTGGCCAAGGAGCTGGGCCATCACGTGACCGGCTCCGACGCCAACGTCTACCCGCCGATGAGCACTCAGCTGGAAGCCCAGGGCATCGAACTGACCCAAGGCTATGACCCGGCGCAACTGGACCCGGCGCCGGACCTGGTGGTCATCGGCAACGCCATGTCCCGTGGCAACCCGGCGGTCGAGTACGTGCTCAACAAAGGCCTGCCGTATGTGTCCGGGCCGCAGTGGCTTGCCGATCACGTGCTGCAGGGCCGTTGGGTCCTGGCCGTGGCTGGTACCCACGGCAAGACCACCACCAGCAGCATGCTCGCCTGGGTGTTGGAACACGCCGGCATGAGCCCGGGTTTCCTGATCGGTGGCGTGCCGCAGAATTTCTCGGTGTCGGCGCGGCTGGGTGGCACGCCGTTCTTCGTGATCGAGGCCGACGAATACGACAGCGCGTTTTTCGACAAGCGCTCGAAATTCGTCCACTACCGTCCCCGCACCGCGATCCTCAACAACCTTGAGTTCGATCATGCGGACATCTTCCCCGATCTGCCGGCCATCGAGCGGCAGTTCCACCATTTGGTGCGCACCATCCCGAGTGAAGGCCTGGTCATTCACCCGACCACCGAGCCGGCCTTGCAGCGCGTGATCGAGATGGGCTGCTGGACCCCGGTGCAAACCACTGGTGCGGGTGGGCAGTGGCAGGTGAAGTTGCTCAAGGATGACGGTTCGCAGTTCGAAGTCATGTTCGAAGGCGTGTCCCAAGGCGTGGTCGAGTGGGACATGACCGGCCAGCACAACGTCGCCAATGCCCTGGCGACCTTGGCGGCGGCCCGGCATGTCGGCGTGGTGCCGTCCATGGGCATTGCCGCGTTGAGCGCGTTCAAGAGCGTGAAGCGACGGATGGAGAAGGTCGCCGAAGTGCGCGGCATCACCATCTATGACGACTTCGCCCACCACCCGACCGCCATCGCCACCACCCTCGACGGTTTGCGCAAGCGCATCGGCGATGCGCCGCTGATTGCGATCATCGAGCCGCGTTCCAACTCCATGAAGCTCGGCGCGCACCGTGATGGCCTGCCGGAAAGCGTGGTCGATGCCGACCAGGTGATCTGGTACGCCCCGGCCAACCTGGGCTGGGACCTCGGCGCCACTGCGGCGCTGTGCACGGTGCCGTCGATTGTCAGCGATTCCCTGGAAGGCATCATCGAGCGCGTGAAGAGCCAGGCCCAGCCCGGTACTCACGTGGTGATCATGAGCAACGGCGGTTTCGGCGGCCTGCACGGCAAACTGGCCGAGGCCCTGAAATGAGCAATGGCCCCGAACGCATCACGCTGGCGATGACCGGTGCGTCCGGCGCCCAGTACGGCTTGCGCCTGCTCGATTGCCTGGTGCGTGAAGACCGCGAGGTACACTTCCTCATCTCCAAGGCCGCGCAACTGGTGATGGCCACCGAGACCGACGTGACCCTGCCGTCCAAGACCCAGATGATGCAAGCCTTCCTCACCGAATACACCGGTGCGGCGGCGGGGCAGATTCGCGTGTATGGCAAGGAAGACTGGATGTCGCCAGTGGCCTCGGGCTCCGGCGCGCCGGCCGCCATGGTGGTGGTGCCGTGTTCCACCGGGACGCTGTCGGCGATTGCCACCGGGGCCTGCAACAACCTGATCGAGCGGGCGGCGGACGTCACGCTCAAGGAACGCCGCCAGTTGATCCTGGTGCCGCGGGAAGCGCCGTATTCGAGCATTCACCTGGAGCACATGCTCAAGCTGTCGAACATGGGCGTGACGATCCTGCCGGCCTCGCCGGGTTTCTATCACCAGCCGCAGACCATTGATGACCTGATCGATTTTGTGGTCGCGCGGATCCTCAATCTGCTGAACATCCCCCAGGACATGTTGCCGCGCTGGGGCGAGCATCATTTGAGCAGCGATGAATAAGCTGCTGATCGTGCTGCTGGCGCTGCAGCTGACCGGCTGCGCCACCGCCCGCACCCTCGACGCCGCCAAGCCTGGCGCGCCGGTGGTGTACGCCGGGACACGCCTGGATCTGTACGCCCTCAACGGTGGCTGCTGCGCCAAGGACCGCTTTGGTGCCGAGGCACCGCGTTACCCGGGGCTCGATCTGCCGGGCAGTGCGCTGCTCGATACCTTGTTGTTGCCGTTGTCGTTGTTTACGGCGATAGGTGTGGGGTTTCAGGCTACGGGCGGGCTGTAACGAACATCACGGTGCCTTGGTCTGCCCGGAACCTGTGGCGAGGGAGCTTGCTCCCGCTGGGCTGCGAAGCGGCCCCAAGTTTTTCCTCTGAAACCCAAGGCGACTGCTGCGCAGTCGAGCGGGAGCAAGCTCCCTCGCCACAATGGGGGCCTGGTCTTGGATTGGGGGGGCTCGCGATGGCGCCCGCTCAGACGCCGCAATCATTTGCCGAGCTTACGCAACTCATCCGACTCCACCACCCGCACCCCATCCTGTTCTTCCAGCGCCAGGCGCCACATGGCCCGGGCCAGTTGGCAGGCTTCGATGCCGTGGTACTTGCCCGGGATCAGCTTGGACAAGGGCCCGGCCAGTTGCTCGGCCAGGCGCGGTTCGACGCGGTCGCCCAGCAGCAGGGAAGGCCGGCAAATGGTCAGTTGCGGCCAGCCCTGGGTCTTGAGTGCCGCTTCCATTTCACCTTTGACCCGGTTGTAGAAGATCGATGACTTGGCGTCGGCCCCCAGCGCGCTGATCACCACCAGGTGCCGCGCGCCCAGTTCCCGGGCGCGCTTGGCAAACGTCACCACCAGGTCCAGGTCCACCGCGCGAAAGGCTGCTTCGGAGCCGGCTTTCTTGATGGTTGTGCCGAGGCAGCAGAAGGCGATGTCCACTTGGCCGCTGAGTTGTGGCAGTACCTGGGCCGGCTCCCCAACCGGGTTTTCCAAGTGCGGATGTTCAGCCAGTGGCCGGCGTGAAGGCGCCAATACGCGAGTGATGGTCGGCTCATTGAGCAGCCGGTCCAGTAGGTGTTCCCCGGTCAGCCCGGTCGCACCGGCGAGCAAAACATGCTGAGGCGTCAAGTACATAGTGTTTCCCCCTTGATACGGTTCAGCTTAGTTGCTCTTTGTCGCCTCGTCGTTCAATGCAGCACTTTGCAATGCTTTACGTGCCTGCTGTTTGCGCAGCAGTTGCCAGTGGGAAAGGACCGTCCTCGGCGCCCACATCTGGGGTTCGGAGGCTTCGAAGTTGTCCGCCTGTTCGCGTTCGGCCACGGTGGCCTTGGCCCGCTTGAAGGCCTGCTCCAGGTCGTCAGTCTGGTTCAATGCCTGGGCGAACAGCGCATCGCCGAAATAGGTGAAATTGGCTTCCTCGGAGCAGCCGAAGGACACTCGGTCGGCCCGGGAAGCGGTCATGATCAAGGTGCGTTCATCCTTGAGTGCCGGGATGAAGCCGCCGGAATAACAGGCCGAGATCACCACGATCTTGTCGCGGTTCTTCAGCGGCGCCAGGACCACGGCCAGTTCATCGGCGGGCAGGTCGGCCAGTTCCATGCGCGGCTGGTCGAGCACCAGTTCATGCTCGCTGGTGCCGTGGCTGGTCAGGTAGATGAAAATCAGGTCTTCCGGGCCGCTGCGTTCGGCCAGGGTGGCGGCGGCGCGGCGCAGGCTTTCGCGGCTGGCCATGGGCCGGTCGCCGAGGTGATCGCGGTGGTTCACCAGGCGGATCTGCCCGAACGCGCCGAAACGGCTGGTGAGCATGTTGGCGACATAGTCGGATTCGCGCAGGAACACGCTTTGCTTGCCGTCGCCGCCCAGGGTCAGGCTGTACAGCTCCACCGCCGGGGTCGAAGCCGGGATGTTGGCCAGGGCGTCCTCCAGCAGGCGGCCCTGGGCCAGCAGGCCGAGTTCGAGGACATCCGGCAGCAGCCTGCCGTCAGCATTGCGCACCCGCTGGCCGTTGGCCCAGGTGCCGCTTTGCACGGTGCCATCGGTCAGCGCCAGGGTGCCGCGCCCGTGGTAACTGTCGCTTTCGAACTGGCCGACGTAAAAACTGCCGTCGGGCAGGTTCAGGCGGCCCTCGCCGGTAAAGCGCCAATCATTGAATTGACCGAGATAGTGACTGCCGTCGGCACCGATCAGTTCGCCCTTGCCGGTCAGTGCGCCATCCTTGAACTGGCCGATCCAGACATCGCCGTCGGCATTTTCGTAGCGACCGCGACCGTTGAGCTGGTTGTTCTTGAAGCCGCCGATGTAGACATCGCCATCGGCACTGTTGAAGGTGCCCTTGCCTTGCAGTTGCCCGTCGACAAAATGGCCGGTGAACTGGTTGCCGCTGGCATCGAAGCGCTGGCCTTCGCCGTTGGGCTTGCCGTTGACGAACGGGCCCTGGTACTGGCTGCCGTCGTCGAGTTCCAGGCGTCCGAGGCCGGAATAGCGGTCGGCCTTGAACTCCCCCCGGTAGGTCATGCCGTTTTCCTTGAGCGTCCCTTCACCGTCCCGCCGCCCCAGCTTGAAGCCGCCGGTGTAGCTGCTGCTCGGTGTGGTCAGGCTGCCCTGGCCGTGGAACAGGCCCTGCTGGAACTGGCCGCGATAGACCTCGCCATTGCTGCCATGCCATTCCCCTTTGCCGTGCCACTGGCCTTTGTCGAACTGCCCGGCGTACCAGCTGCCATTGGGGTAATCGATGCGCCCCTGGCCTTGCAGCAGCCCGTCCACCAGGTCGCCGCGATAGCGGCCACCGTCGGGCAAACGCGCGTCAGGAGGCAGCGGCGATTCGCCATCGCCACAGGCGGTGAGCAGCAGGGTCAGGGTCAGTGGGACGAATAAGCGCATAACGGGATCCAGGTCATCAGGCCACGAGTATGCCGCAGCTATGCCCCTTGGATACAGAGAAGCGATGCGAAACTGCCTGAGCGGTTTCGCGACCGCGCAGGTTTACACGAAGCAGAGCGACAGCGGCTCGGCGATGTAGGCCGGTTTTTCCGAACCTTCGATTTCCAGCGTGGCGGTGGCCTTGAGCAGCCATTGGCCAGGTTTTTTCTCGGTAACTTCCACCAGGTCGACCTTGAGCCGGACCTTGGAATCGACCTTCACCGGTTGGATGAAGCGCACGCTGTCCAGCCCGTAGTTGACCACCATTTTCACGCCCTCGGGCAGGATCAGGATGTCTTCCATCAGCTTGGGCATCAGCGACAGCGACAGGAAACCGTGGGCGATGGTGCTGCCAAACGGGGTCTGCGCGGCCTTGACCGGATCGACGTGGATGAACTGAAAGTCGCCAGTGGCTTCGGCGAACAGGTTGATGCGTTCCTGATCGATGGTGAGCCAATCGGAACGTCCAAGTTCCTTGCCGACATAATCTTTGAGCGCTGCAACGGGGACGTAGGGCATTGAGACTCTCCTTGGGTTCATCTGTTTTACTTTTTCTGGAACGGGGATCGGCATCCCCGGAGAACCACTGTAGATCAACATGGCGCGCAAGTAAGGTCACCGAACATGCTTTTTACGAATGCCGACCCATAGCGCGGGCATGCTTATAATGCCGGCGCATTCTTTGCAATTCCGTTCACTTGACGTGTGCGTTTGATTTCGTGGCGAGGGAGCTTGCTCCCGCTGGGCTGCGCAGCGGCCCCATTTTATGAGCGCTTCGCACTCAAGCGGGAGCAAGCTCCCTCGCCACACAATCACGCCGTGAACCGAATTGGCGCGTTCATTGAGTCTGTTGCAGGGGAGAGAGCGGATGTTGCTACGGGGCCTGACCTGGCTGGTGCTGTTTCAATTACTGGGCACTGCGATCAATCATTTGTTCTTGCCGGTGCTGCCGGGGCCGATCATTGGCCTGCTGTTGCTGCTGGGCTATCTGGTGGTGCGCGGCGAAGTCAGCGAACCGTTGAACCTGGCGGCCGGCAGCCTGCTGCGTTACCTGCCATTGCTGCTGGTGCCGCCCGCCGTGGGGGTGATGGTCTACGCCGGGGCCATTGCCGCCGATTTCTGGGCCATCGTCGGCGCATTGACCTTGTCCCTGGTGCTGTCCGTGGCGTTGACGGGCGTGCTGATGCAGCGCCTGGCCCGTCGTCACATCGCCGCCCCGGAGGACAGCCAATGATGCTCGACTGGCAAGGCGCCTGGACCTCGGTGATTCACCATCCGCTGTTTGGCATCGGCATTACCCTGGGCGCCTATCAACTGGTACTGGCGGCGTTCGAAAAGACCCGCTGGGTGTTCCTGCAACCGGTGCTGATGTCGATGGTGCTGTTGATCGTCGTGCTGGTCGGTTGCGGCATCGACTATGCCGAATACCGCAAGAGCACCGAGATCCTCAGCATCCTGCTGGGCCCGGCCACGGTCGCCCTGGCGGTGCCGCTGTATTTGAACCTGCGACGGATCCGGCAGTTGTTCTGGCCGATTTTTACTACGCTGGTGATAGCTGGGGTGTTTGCCACGGGCTCTGCGGTGGTGTTGGGCTGGGCCTTCGGTGCCGAGCACATGATTCTGATGACCATGGCGCCCAAGTCCGTGACTTCGCCGATCGCCATGCTGGTGGCCGAGCAGATCGGCGGCGTGGCGGCCATGGCGGCGGTGTTCGTGTTGATCACCGGTGTGCTTGGGGCCATTCTCGGCCCGAGCATTTTGACCCGGTTGGGTGTCCATAGCCCTGAAGCCCGGGGCATGGCCCTGGGGCTGGCGGCCCATGCCGTGGGCACGTCGGTGGCGTTGCAGGAAAGCGAGGAAACCGGCGCCTTTGCGGCGCTGGCGATGAGTCTGATGGGCGTGGCCACGGCGGTGTTGCTGCCGTTGGTGGTGTCGATGACGGTTTAAGGAATTGGTTATGAGCTTGCCGCTTTTCCCGTTGAACACCGTGCTGTTCCCCGGTTGCATCCTCGACTTGCAGATTTTCGAGGCGCGCTACCTCGACATGATCGGGCGCTGCATGAAAAAGGGCGAAGGCTTCGGCGTGGTGTGCATCCTCGATGGCGAGGAAGTCGGCATCGCGCCTGAGGGCTACGCGCGGGTCGGTTGTGAGGCGCGCATCACCGATTTCTCCCAGCAGGACAATGGTCTGCTGGGCATTCGCGTGCAGGGCGGGCGGCGCTTTATCGTCCATGGCAGCAGCGTCCAGGCGGATCAACTGACGGTCGCTGAGGTCGAGTGGCTGGAGGAAGAGCCGGAGCAACCGCTGCAAGAGGAAGACGCCGACCTGGTGGCGCTGCTCAAGGCCCTGGCCGAGCACCCGATGGTCGAGGCGCTGAACATGGGCACCGAAGCGACCGGCCAGCAATCGCTGGCCAATCAACTGGCCTACCTGCTGCCGTTCAATGAGCTGGACAAGATCGACCTGCTGCAACTCGACGACCCGCAACAGCGCCTGGATGCGATCCAGGCGTTGCTCGATGAGTTGCAGGGCGAGCTCTTCGCCTGACACCACTCATATCCACCGAACAACACCGACCCCTGTGGGAGCGGGCTTGCTCGCGAAGGCGGTGGATCAGTTAACACATGTGTTGGATGACACTCCGCTTTCGCGAGCAAGCCCGCTCCCACAGTGGATCTCCAGTGCCCACAGATAGTGTGTTCAATAGGCATACCGCAACATCGCATGCGGCAAGTGCCGCAGGGCGAAGAAACTGAACACCGCCACCAGCGCCGGCAGGACCAGCCACCAGACTTTCGGCGGCATGGCCGGCAGCGGGCTCTGGCGCTGGCTCAACCACAGGGCGGCGGCACAGACGCTGGCGGCGAGCATCGCCCCGGCGGCGATGTCGCTCGGCCAATGCGCGCCCAGGTAGACCCGCGACAGGGCGATGGCCAGCGCCGGCAAGCAGCCCAGCAACAGCCAGGTCAGGCGCAGGCGTGGCGGTTGGCCGCGGCCGGCCAGGACGGCGAGGGTCAGGAACAGCGCGAATGCCCCGGAGGAGTGGCCGCTGGGCATGCTGTAGCTGGTCAGCGGGTCGCTGAGGATTTCCGGGCGCACACGGGCAAAGAAGTGTTTGAAGCCGGTATTGGCCAGGGCGGTGATCAGCATCGTGCCCCCGGCAAAAATTGCCTGGCGCCATTGCCGTGCCAACAGCAGTAACCCGGTCACCAGGCTGCAGACAATCAACATGTAGCGGAATTCGCCGATCAGCGTGAAGGTCACGGCGATTTCATCCAGCGTCGCGCTGCGGTGCTCCTGGACCAGGGCCATCAAGCCCTGGTCGAACGCCGTCAGGTAACGAAAGCCGATGAACAGACCGATCAGGATCACCAGGCCAAGGCCTGCGATCAGTGCCGTGGCATGGCGATGGCGGCGCATACTGCTGTTGACGCTCAGCCCGATCATCACCGCGATGCTGCCGATGACCACGCCGGCCTGAGGCCAGAAACCTTCGGGCAGTGGCAGGCGAAACGCCGCCCCGGTGGCCCAGCCCGGCAACAGGTACGCCACGGTCCAGCCCGCTGCGGCCAACACGCTGACGGCGGCGAAGCGCGGGAACGGCATGTCGCACATCCCGGCCACCATCGGCAACATCGGCCGTAGCGGGCCGATAAAACGGCCCACCAACAGGCTGGCGATGCCGTAGCGCTGGAAATAACTTTCCGCCGCGCTCATCCATTCCGGGTGGTGCCGCAGCCCCGGCAGGCGCCGGATGTTCTGGTGGAAATGCCGGCCCAGGAAATACGACACCAGGTCCCCGAGCAGCCCGCCAAGCAGGCCCAGCAGCAACGTCTCGCCCAAGGACAACGCGCCGCTGCCGGCCAGCACGGCAATCGCAAACAACAGCACCGTACCCGGCACGATCAGGCCGGCAATGGCCAGGCACTCCACGCAGGCAACGATGAACACCGCCACCGCCAGCCATTGCGGGTTGACGGTCAACCAGCCAGTGATGCTATCGAGCCATGGGCCCATAAATACAACTCCATTGAATAGTGATGGGCATGCATTTTTTACTGTGGGGAGAACTTGTGGGAGCAAAGCTTGCTCGCGACAAACGATGACGCGACCTTACTGTTGATCCGTGTCGCCTGCTTCGCGGGCAAGCCTTGCTCCCACAGGCCCGCTCCCACAGCGGGATGCGGTATTTCATCAGGGCAACAAAAAATAATCACGCCCTTCGACCTGTCCGCGCCGCAAAGGGTTGCGGGTACACCACGGGGCGTAGGCGGCGTCGACGAAACGGTAGGGCAGGTGCTCGTCCCGGCCCTGGGGAATGCCCAGGCGGGTGGTCTGGATCGCATTGACCGTCGGCACGCCGACATCTTCCACCAGCAAGCGCTCAGGGTCGAAGCGTTTGGCGTCCCAGTCCGGCACTTTCAGCCCCAGGGCTTTGCACAGCAAGGTCTGGCCGGCACAGAGTTTTTGCGGTGTGCGCGGCCGGCCTTGGGCGTCGGGGTTGTTGAGCAGCATCTGCGCCAGGCTCGCCGGCCCGCAAAGGGCGTCGACCCACGGGTACGCCGATTTGATCAGCACCGCATTGCCGGGGCCCTGGGCGCTGAAGTTCAACGAATCGCCGCCCCGGGCGTAGTACATATAGATGTGCCCGCCATCCAGAAACAAAGCCTTACGTTTTTCTGTGTAGCCCAGCGAGGCGTGGCTGCCCTTTTCAGCGAAGTAATACGCCTCGGTCTCGATGATCCGCGCGCTGAGCCACAGCTCACCCACCTTGTGACGGATGACTTTGCCCAGCAGGTCCTTGGCAAGCACCTGGGCGTCGCGATCGAAAAAGGCGTGGGGCAGGGCGTTGGGCGATGGCAGATCGGTCATGGCGTTAAACGAAATGAGGCCAAAGGAAGCGCGATGATAGCAATGGAAAGCTTAATCACCGCTGAACAGTCGCTTCAACCGGCTGTTTACGCCTGTTTTGCTCCTCCGCCGGTCACCACTGTGAGTCCATGCTGTTAGTCGAGGGTTACGACAGCTATAATCTGCCGCTTTCCTCATCGCCAAGACCACACAGACCATGACTGAGTCCGTTCTTGACTACATGACCCGCCTGGGTCGCGCCGCTCGTGCAGCGTCGCGCATCATCGGCCGGGCCAGCACCGCGCAGAAAAACCGCGCCCTGCAGGCCGCCGCCAATGCGCTGGATGCTGCGCGTGCCGAGTTGTCCGCAGCCAACGAACTGGACCTGGCCGCCGGCCGGGCCAATGGTCTGGAACCGGCCATGCTCGAGCGCCTGGCGCTGACCCCGGCACGCATCGACGGCATGATCGTCGGCTTGCGCCAGGTCGCGGCCCTGCCGGACCCGGTCGGGGCGATCCGCGACATGAGCTACCGCCCGTCGGGCATCCAGGTCGGCAAGATGCGCGTGCCCCTGGGCGTGGTCGGGATCATCTACGAGTCGCGGCCGAACGTGACCATCGACGCCGCGAGCCTGTGCCTGAAGTCGGGTAACGCGACCATCCTGCGGGGTGGCTCCGAGGCCATCCATTCCAACCGCGCCATTGCCGCCTGCATCCAGCGCGGCCTGGCCGAAGCCGATCTGCCGGCGGCCGTGGTGCAAGTGGTGGAAACCACTGACCGCGCCGCAGTCGGCGCGCTGATCACCATGCCCGAGTTCGTCGATGTCATCGTGCCGCGTGGCGGCAAGGGCCTGATCGAACGGGTCAGCCGTGACGCCCGCGTGCCGGTGATCAAGCACCTGGACGGCATCTGCCACGTCTACGTCAGCGCCCACGCCGAATTGCCGAAGGCCCAGCGCATCGCCTTCAACGCCAAGACCTACCGCTACGGTATCTGCGGCGCGATGGAAACCCTGCTGGTGGACCAGGCCGTGGCCAAGGACTTCCTGCCGTCGATGGCCGCCCAGTTCCGCGAAAAAGGCGTCGAGCTGCGTGGTTGCGAGCGCACCCGGGCGATCATCGAGGCCGTTGCGGCCACGCAAGAAGACTGGGACACCGAATACCTGGCGCCGATCCTGTCGATCCGCGTGGTCGACGGGCTGGAGGAGGCCATCGAGCACATCAATCGCCACGGCTCGCACCACACCGACTCCATTGTCAGTGAAAACCTGGGGGAAACCCGGCGCTTCGTGGCCGAAGTGGATTCGGCGTCGGTGATGATCAACACCCCGACCTGCTTCGCCGATGGCTTTGAATACGGATTGGGTGCCGAGATCGGCATTTCTACTGATAAGCTGCACGCCCGCGGCCCGGTGGGCCTCGAAGGCCTGACCTGCGAGAAGTACATCGTGGTCGGTGACGGCCAGTTGCGCGGACAGGAGCCGGTCTGACTTGGGCGATCTTGACCCGCCAGCTGCTGTGACGACAACCCCGCCCCGGCGCATCGGTATCCTGGGCGGCACGTTCGACCCGGTGCACATCGGCCATTTGCGCGGTGCGCTGGAAGTCGCCGACGCCCTGGCCCTCGATGAGCTACGCCTGACGCCCAGCGCCCGGCCACCTCACCGGGATACGCCGCAGGTGTCGGCGCAGGACCGCCTGGCGATGGTCGAGTGCGCGGTGGCCGGTGTGGCGCCGCTGGTGGTGGACGCCCGCGAATTGCAGCGGGACAAACCGTCCTACACCATTGATACCCTGGAGCTGATGCGCGCCGAACTGGCCGCTGATGCCCAGGTTTTTCTGCTTCTGGGCTGGGACGCATTTTGCGGCCTGCCCACTTGGCATCGCTGGGAAGAGTTGCTCCAGCATTGCCACATCCTGGTGTTGCAACGCCCGGATGCCGACAGCGAGCCGCCGGATGCCTTGCGCAACCTGCTGGCGGCCCGCTCGGTGAGCGACCCGCTGGCCCTGAAAGGGCCGAGCGGACAGATTGCATTCGTCTGGCAGACGCCGCTCGCGGTATCCGCCACCCAGATCCGTCAACTGCTGGCCAGCGGTAAGTCGGTACGTTTCCTGGTGCCCGACGCGGTCCTGGCCTACATCGATGCGCACGGGCTTTACCGTGCGTCGAACTGAAAAAGGTGTGCTTCAAGGCACGTGAATGCGTGTAGCGAAGCGCCCGAACATACGAGCAAAACGAGTTTTATATGACTGACAAAGACGTAAACAAAGTAAAGCGCAAAGGCACGTTCAAAAGCGCCCCGCTGCCGGTAGAGGCCCACACCGGCGTCGTACTGGCCGGTGAAGAACTGGTCAAGGTGGCCGTGGCGGCCCTGGAAGACGTCAAGGCCCAGGACATCCAGGTGATCGACGTTCGTGAAAAGCAGAGCATCACGGACTACATGATCATCGCCACCGGTACCTCCAACCGCCAGATCGGCGCGATGCTGGACAAGGTTCGCGAAGCGGTCAAGGCCCAGGGCGTCAAGCCGCTGGGTGAAGAAGGCAAGGGTGACAGCGACTGGGTACTGCTGGATATGGACGACGTCATCGTGCACATGATGACTGCCTCGGCGCGCCAGTTCTACGACCTGGAGCGCCTGTGGGCCGGTGCCGAGCAGAGCCGTTCGGCCAGCGCTGCGCACCACAGCCCGGAAAACCCCCATGAGCACTTCACCAAGCTCAACAAAGACCAGCAATAAGGGACCGCTGTGCGACTGCGCCTGATCGCCGTCGGTTCTCGCATGCCCAAGTGGGTGGAAGAAGGCTGGCATGAATATGCCAAGCGTCTTCCGTCCGAGCTGGCCCTGGAACTGGTGGAAATTCCGCTCAATACCCGTGGCAAGAACGCCGACGTGGCGCGCTTCATCCGCCAGGAAGGCGAAGCCATGCTGGCCAAGGTCGGGCCGAACGAGCGCATTGTCACCCTCGAAGTCCACGGCAAGCCCTGGAGTACCGAGCAACTGGCGGTGGAGCTCGATCGCTGGCGGCTGGACTCGCGCACGGTCAATTTCATGGTCGGTGGCCCGGAAGGGCTGGCGCCGGAAGTCTGTGCCCGGGCCGATCAGCGTTGGTCATTGTCGCCGTTGACACTGCCGCACCCGCTGGTGCGGATCCTGATCGGCGAACAGCTGTATCGTGCCTGGACAGTCCTGTCCGGGCACCCTTACCACAAGTAATCCTGCCCCATGCCCCAGCCGATCCGCATCAAGGACCACGAAAAAGACGCCCGCCTGGTGCGGGGCCGCGTCGTGTTCGGTGCTATTGCGGTGGTGGCGCTGATCGGCGTGCTGATTGCGCGCTTGTATTTCCTCCAGGTGATCCAGTACGAGTACCACTCGACCCTGTCGGAAAACAACCGGGTGCACGTGCAGCCGATTCCGCCGACCCGCGGCTTGATCTTCGACCGCAATGGCGTGGTGGTAGCGGATAACCGGCCCAGCTTCAGCCTGAGCATGACCCGCGAGCGCTCCGGCGACTGGCAGCAAGTGCTCGACGTGATTGTCGAAGTGCTGCAGCTGACGCCCGAGGACCGGGCGATCTTCGAGAAGCGCATGCGCCAGGGCCGACGGCCGTTCGAGCCGGTGCCGATCCTGTTCGAGCTGACCGAAGAGCAGATCGCCCTGATCGCCGTGAACCAGTTCCGCCTGCCAGGCGTCGAGGTGGTGGCGCAGTTGGTGCGGCATTACCCCCAGGGGCCGCACTTTGCCCACTCGGTTGGCTACATGGGGCGGATCAACGAGAAAGAGCTCAAGACCCTCGATCCGGTCAATTACAGCGGCACCCACCATATCGGCAAGACCGGTATCGAGCGCTTCTACGAGCCCGAGCTGCATGGCCAGGTGGGTTACGAGGAAGTCGAGACCAACGCCCGCGGCCGCGTGTTGCGGGTGCTCAAGCGCACCGACCCGATCCCCGGCAAGGACATCGTCCTGAGCCTGGACATCAAGCTGCAAGAGGCCGCCGAAGCGGCGCTGGGCGGGCGGCGCGGCGCAGTGGTGGCGCTGGACCCGAACACCGGCGAGGTGCTGGCGATGGTCAGCCAGCCGAGTTTCGACCCGAACCTGTTCGTCACCGGCATCAGCTTCAAGGCCTACGCCGAGTTGCGCGACTCCATCGACCGGCCGCTGTTCAACCGCGTGCTGCGCGGCCTCTATCCGCCAGGTTCGACCATCAAGCCAGCCGTGGCGATTGCCGGGCTGGACGCCGGCGTGGTGACCGCTGGGAGCCGGGTCTATGACCCGGGTTATTACCAACTGCCGAACTACGACCACAAGTACCGCAACTGGAACCGCACCGGCGACGGTTATGTGGACCTGGAAACGGCCATCATGCGTTCCAACGACACCTACTTCTACGACCTGGCCCACAAGCTGGGGATCGATCGGTTGTCGTCCTACATGAACAAGTTTGGTCTGGGCCAGAAAGTCTCCCTGGACATGTTCGAAGAATCGCCCGGCCTGATGCCATCCCGGGAATGGAAGCGCGCGACCCGGCGCCAGGCGTGGTTCCCCGGCGAAACCCTGATCCTGGGGATCGGCCAGGGCTACATGCAGGCCACGCCCTTGCAGCTGGCCCAGGCCACGGCGCTGGTGGCCAGCAAGGGCAAGTGGTATCGCCCGCACCTGGCCAAGACCATCGAGGGTCAGAAGCCGGTGGACCCGGACCCGATGCCGGACATCATCCTGCGCAATCCGTCGGACTGGCAGAAGGTCAACAACGGTATGCAGGCGGTGATGCACGGCGCCCGAGGCACCGCTCGCAAGGCGGCCATCGGCGCGCAGTACCGCATTGCCGGCAAGAGCGGTACGGCCCAGGTCGTCGCCATCAAGCAGGGCGAGAAGTATGACCGCTCCAAGGTCCAGGAGCGCCACCGCGACCACGCCTTGTTCGTTGGCTTCGCGCCGGCCGAAAACCCGAAGATTGTCGTGGCGGTGATGGTCGAGAACGGTGAGTCCGGTTCCGGCGTCGCCGCGCCGGTGGTGCGCCAGATCATGGATGCCTGGCTGCTGGATGAGCACGGCCAGCTCAAGCCTGAATACGCAAGCCCCATCACTGCGGAGGCTACGGCCCGTGAAGAATAATTTCGACCGGATCCTCTCCAGCGAAGACGTGATGCGCCGCCGTGCCACCTTGTTGCAGCGCATGCACATCGATGGCCCGTTGCTGATTCTGCTGCTGACCCTGGCCGCGGGCAGCCTGTTCGTGCTGTATTCGGCCAGCGGCAAGAACTGGGACCTGCTGGCCAAGCAGGCCACCTCGTTCGGCATCGGCCTGGTGTCGATGATCGTCATCGCCCAGCTCGAGCCGCGATTCATGGCGCGCTGGGTGCCACTGGCCTATGTGGTGGGGGTCTGCTTGCTGGTGGTGGTGGACGTGATGGGCCACAACGCCATGGGCGCCACCCGCTGGATCAACATTCCCGGGGTGATCCGCTTCCAGCCATCGGAGTTCCTCAAGATCATCATGCCGGCGACCATCGCCTGGTACCTGGCCAAGCGTTCCCTGCCGCCGCAGCTCAAGCATGTGTGCATCAGCCTGTTGCTGATCGGCATCCCGTTCATCCTGATCGTCCGCCAGCCCGACCTTGGCACCTCGCTGCTGATCCTGGCCGGCGGTGCCTTCGTGCTGTTCATGGGCGGACTGCGCTGGCGCTGGATCCTCAGCGTGATCGCCGCCGCCGTGCCGGTATCGGTGGCCATGTGGTACTTCGTGATGCACGACTACCAGAAGCAGCGGGTACTGACCTTCCTCGACCCGGAGAGCGATCCTCTGGGCACTGGCTGGAACATCATCCAGTCCAAGGCCGCCATCGGTTCTGGCGGGGTGTTCGGCAAGGGCTGGCTGATGGGCACCCAGTCGCACCTGGACTTTTTGCCGGAAAGCCACACCGACTTCATCATCGCCGTGATGGGCGAGGAGTTCGGCCTGGTGGGCATTTGCGTACTGCTGCTGATCTATTTGCTGCTGATTGGCCGGGGGCTGGTGATTACCGCCCAGGCCCAGACGTTGTTCGGTAAATTGCTCGCGGGCAGCTTGACCATGACGTTTTTTGTTTATGTTTTCGTCAACATCGGTATGGTCAGTGGCCTGTTGCCGGTCGTGGGGGTGCCGTTGCCATTCATTAGCTACGGAGGAACTTCGCTGGTGACACTACTGTCAGCGTTTGGGGTTTTGATGTCGATTCATACGCATCGCAAGTGGATCGCGCAGGTTTGAATAAGGTGAAGAGTTCAATGCAAGCAATGCGTGGCTGGTCGACGCGATATGCGCCGTGGATCGGCCTGGTCGGCTTCCTGGGCGGTGCGCCGCATGCCCTGGCTGGCGAATACGAAGGCTCGCCACAGGTGGCTGAGTTCGTCGGTGAGATGACCCGCGACTACGGTTTTGCCGGTGAGCAGCTGATGGGGGTGTTTCGCGAGGCCGAGCGCAAGCAGTCGATCCTTGACGCCATCTCCCGGCCCGCCGAGCGGGTCAAGCAGTGGCGCGAGTACCGGCCGATGTTCATCACCGAGGCGCGTATCGCCCGGGGCGTGGACTTCTGGCGCCAGCATGAGGCGGCCCTGGCCCGTGCCGAGCAGGAATACGGCGTGCCGGCCCAGTTCATTGTGTCGATCATTGGCGTCGAGACCTTCTTTGGCCGCAATACCGGGAATTTCCGGGTGATCGACGCGCTGTCGACCCTGGGCTTCGATTACCCGCCGCGTGCCGAGTTCTTCCGCAAGGAGCTGCGCGAGTTCCTGCTGCTGGCCCGCGAAGAGCAGGTCGATCCGCTGACCCTCAAGGGCTCCTACGCTGGGGCCATGGGCCTGCCGCAATTCATGCCCAGCAGTTTCCGCGCCTATGCGGTGGACTTCGACGGCGATGGTCACATCAATATCTGGACCAACCCGACCGATGCCATCGGCAGTGTCGCCAGCTATTTCAAGCGTCATGGCTGGGAAGCCGGCCAGCCGGTGGTCAGCCGTGCCGACGTGCGTGGCGAGCAAGTGGACGAAGGCCTGACCGAGGGTATCGAACCGACGAAAACCGTCGGGGAGTTGCGGGCGTTGGGCTGGTCGAGTCATGATGCGCTGCGTGACGACATGCCGGTCACCGCGATGCGCCTGGAAGGCGAACAAGGCCCCGAATACTGGATGGGCCTGAAGAATTTCTACGCGATTACGCGTTATAACCGCAGCGTGATGTACGCCATGGCCGTATATCAACTGTCTGAAGAGCTGGTCAAAGCACGGGGCGTCAAATAATGCGGGCATTGCCTACCTATCTACCCCTGAAAGCCAAGCCCCTCAAGCTCGTGGCGTTGGCCGCGCTGTCGCTGTTGGTCGTCAGTTGTTCGACCAGCCGCGCGCCGGCCCAGAAAAGCTCCACCGCTGTGCGCGCGACGCCGGGCCTGGACATCAACCGGGCCCACAAGGACGGCGCACCGTGGTGGGACGTGGACGTCTCGCGCATTCCCGACGCCACGCCGACCCTGCACACCGGCCCGTACAAGGCCAACCCGTACACGGTGCTGGGCAAGACCTATTTCCCGATGGCCGAGTCCAAGCGCTACGTGGCCTCGGGCACGGCGTCCTGGTACGGCACCAAGTTCCACGGCCAGAACACCGCCAATGGCGAGGTGTATGACCTGTATGGCATGAGCGCGGCGCACAAGACCTTGCCGCTGCCCAGCTATGTGCGGGTGACCAACCTGGACAACAACAAGACCGTGATCCTGCGGGTCAATGACCGTGGGCCGTTCTATTCCGATCGCATCATCGACTTGTCGTATGCGGCGGCGAAAAAGCTCGGTTACGCTGAAACCGGTACCGCCCGGGTCAAGGTCGAAGGCATCGACCCGCAAGAATGGTGGGCCCAACGCGGCCGTCCGGCGCCTTTGATGCTCAACGAGCCGAAAGTGGCGCAAAATGCCGCGCCAACCGTGACGGCGTCCACCGGCACGGTCGAGCAGTGGACACCACCGCCGCAGCAACACGCCGCGGCCGTGCTGCCGGTACAGATCGATGCAAAAAAAAACGCTTCTGCAACAGCGTCTGGCCAGTTTCTGCAAGTGGGCGCGTTCGCCAACCCGGACGCTGCCGAGCTGCTGAGGTCGAAGCTCAGCTCGATGGTGAGCGCTCCGGTGTTCATCAGCTCGATCGTGCGCAACCAGCAGACACTGCATCGGGTGCGCCTGGGGCCGATCGGTTCTCCGGGTGAAGTCCAGCAAGTGCAGAACAGTGTGCGCCTGGCCAATCTCGGTTCGCCGAGCCTGGTCACCGCCGAGTAATTGATTGAGGCCCGCTTGCGGTTGGGGCGGGTCAGGTTGTTGGCTCCATGCATAACAAAAGCCCGGCAAGGGTAGTGAGTGAGCAACTTAAATACGCGGTGGCCCGTTAAGAGGCTGCCTGTTTAGTTTTGCCTTCGGGCAGTTCCATTAGCGATTTCGAGAGACGGATGAACATCACCACCTTTGCCAAACGCCTTTGCCTGCTAGTCCCGCTGCTTCTCTCCCCCGCCGCGTTCGCGGTCGAGATGATGCCGGCGCCTCCTCAATTGGCCGCCAAATCCTTTGTGCTCATGGATGCCAGCAGCGGCGAGGTCCTGGTAGAGAACAACGGTGACCAGCGCCTGCCACCGGCCAGCCTGACCAAGCTGATGACCGCCTACATCGCCACCCTGGAAATCCGTCGCGGCCAGATCGGTGAAAACGATCCGGTGACCGTCAGCGAAAACGCCTGGCGCACCGGCGGTTCGCGGATGTTCATCAAGGTCGGTTCGCAAGTGACCGTCAGCGACCTGTTGCACGGCATCATCATTCAGTCCGGCAACGACGCCAGCGTCGCCCTGGCCGAGCACATCGCCGGCAGCGAAGATGCGTTCGCCGACATGATGAACAAAACCGTGGCCGACCTGGGCATGACCAACAGCCACTTCATGAACCCCACCGGCCTGCCGAACCCGGAGCACTATTCGTCGGCTCACGACATGGCGATCCTGGCCCGGGCAATCATTCATGAAGACCCGGCGCACTACGCCATCTACTCCCAGAAGGAATTCTTCTGGAACGGCATCAAGCAGCCCAACCGCAACCTGCTGCTGTGGCGCGACAAGACCGTCGATGGCCTGAAGACCGGCCACACCGACGAGGCCGGTTACTGCATGGTGTCTTCGGCTGTGCGTGACGGCATGCGCCTGATCGCCGTCGTCTTCGGCACCAACAGCGAAGTGGCCCGTGCCGCCGAGACCCAGAAGCTGTTGACCTACGGTTTCCGTTTCTTCGAAACCCAGACCTTCTACCAGAAGGGCACCGAACTGGCCCAGGCCCAGGTCTGGAAAGGCTCGACCAATCAGGTCAAGGCCGGCCTGGCCCAGGACCTGACCATGACCTTGCCTAAAGGCCAGCTCAAGAAGCTCGCTGCCAGCATGACCATGAACCCGCAATTGACCGCTCCCATCGCCAAGGGCGACGTGATCGGTAAAGTCGAAGTCAAACTGGACGAAAAAGTGGTGCACAGCGCTGACCTGATCGCTCTGGACGCGGTCGAGGAAGGTGGTATCTTCCGCCGCATCTGGGATAGCATCCGTCTATTCTTCTACGGCTTGTTCAACTGATTGAAGTGTTGACCTGCATGGCCCCGTTCCCATCCGGAGCGGGGCCATGTGCGTTACCACGGCTTACGAGGCCGTTACCCCATGACAGACTCTGAAGTAAAAGCGCCAAAGATCGAATTCCCCTGCGCGGATTATCCGATCAAGGTCATCGGCGACACCGGTGTCGGTTTCAAGGACAGGATCATCGCGATCCTTGAAAAACATGCCACCGTTGACCACAAGACCCTGGCCGAGCGCCAGAGTACCAACGGCAAGTACACGACGATCCAGTTGCACATCATTGCCACCGGCCAGGAACAGCTCTACGACATCAACAGCGAGCTGCGCGCGACCGGTTTCGTGCACATGGTGTTGTGATGCCGGGCACGCTGGGCTTTCGCGAGTTGGGCACGATGGCTTACGAGCCGGTCTGGCATGCCATGCAACGCTTCACGAACGAACGCGGCAACACCGCCGACGATGAAGTCTGGCTGGTGGAACACCCACCGGTGTTCACCCAGGGCCAGGCCGGCAAGGCCGAGCACCTGTTGCTGCCGGGGGATATCCCGGTGGTGAAGGTCGACCGGGGCGGGCAGGTGACCTACCATGGCCCTGGCCAATTGGTCGCCTACCTGTTGCTGGATGTGCGCAAGCTGGGGTTTGGCGTGCGCGAGCTGGTCACCCGCATGGAGACATGCCTGATCGAGCTGCTGGCCAGCTACGGTGTGACGGCAGCGGCCAAGCCGGATGCGCCGGGTGTCTACGTCGAAGGGGCGAAAATCGCTTCCCTGGGTTTGCGGATCCGCCACGGCTGTTCGTTTCATGGCCTGGCGCTGAACGTGGACATGGACCTTGCGCCATTTCGACGGATTAATCCCTGTGGCTACGCGGGACTGGCGATGACCCAGTTGAGCGAGCATGCAGGATCGATTGAATTTGCCGAGGTAAGTGCCCGGCTGCGCGCGCAGCTCGTCAAACACCTCGACTATGCTGAGCAGACGACCCTTACGGGCGGAATCGACTGATATGACTACTGATGCAGTGCAAACCATGATCCCGACGCTGGACGTCACCGAGCGTCCGGCCCCGCGTGCCAAGGTAGAGGCCGGCGTCAAGCTGCGCGGCGCCGAGAAGGTTGCACGCATCCCGGTCAAGATCATCCCGACCACCGAATTGCCGAAGAAGCCTGACTGGATCCGCGTGCGCATCCCGGTGTCCCCGGAAGTCGACCGGATCAAGGCCCTGCTGCGCAAGCACAAGCTGCACAGCGTCTGCGAAGAGGCCTCCTGCCCGAACCTGGGCGAGTGCTTCTCCGGCGGCACTGCCACGTTCATGATCATGGGCGACATCTGCACCCGTCGCTGCCCATTCTGTGACGTCGGCCACGGCCGTCCGAAGCCATTGGACACCAACGAGCCGGAAAGCCTGGCCATCGCCATCGCCGACCTGAAGCTCAAGTACGTGGTCATCACCTCGGTGGACCGCGACGACCTGCGTGACGGCGGTGCCCAGCACTTTGCCGACTGCATCCGCGAGATCCGCAAGCTGTCGCCGAACGTCCAGCTGGAAACCCTGGTGCCCGATTACCGTGGCCGCATGGACATCGCCCTGGAAATCACCGCCGCCGAGCCGCCGGATGTGTTCAACCACAACCTGGAAACCGTGCCGCGCCTGTACAAGGCCGCGCGTCCGGGTTCGGACTACCAGTGGTCGTTGACCTTGCTGCAACGCTTCAAGCAGATGATGCCGCACATTCCGACCAAGTCTGGCTTGATGCTGGGCCTGGGTGAGACTGACGAGGAAGTTATCGAGGTCATGAAGCGCATGCGTGAGCATGACATCGATATGCTGACCTTGGGCCAGTACCTGCAGCCTTCGCGTAGTCACCTGCCGGTGCAGCGTTTTGTGCACCCGGATACCTTTGCCTGGTTTGCTGAGGAAGGGTACAAGATGGGCTTCAAGAACGTGGCTTCGGGGCCGTTGGTGCGGTCTTCGTATCATGCGGATGAGCAGGCTAAGTTGGTCAAGGCTGAGCTGCTCGGGTCCTGATTTTTTAGCGTTGGTTTTTGGGGTGGTGTGTATATCCGTTTTTGCGTAACGGCGGCTTATGGTTCCGCTCTTACAGCGGGTCACTTTTGGAAGAGCGCCAAAAGTAACCAAAAGCGCTTTGCCCCACCACTCGGTGCCTCGCCTAGGCTCGGCATGCCTGAACGAAGGCATCGCTCCGTGGGCCGCCGCGAAGGGCCATCCATGGCCCAGCGCGGCTAACCCGGCATCCATGCCGGGTTGCCCACTACGCAATACCTTCGTTCAGCCATCGTGGTTAACGGGGCGCCCCAGATCAAGATCAAAAGCCAAAGCGAGGCGGCCTTAGAGCCGACCTGGTTCTTGGTGAGACCGCGTTACTCCTGTGGGAGCGGGCTTGCTCGCGAAAGCGGTGTGTCAGTTTGCGCTAATGTTGGATGTGCCTGCCTCATCGCGAGCAAGCTCGCTCCCACAAGGTTCTGCGGTGTACATGAGTTTTGTGGCTGCTGAAGATCCAATGTGGGAGCGAGCTTGCTCGCGATAGCGGTGGTGCAGCTACATAAATGCTGGATGTGCCGCGCTTTGGCTTTGCTTTGCTTTGTTTTGGCTTTTGATCTTGGGCGCCCCGTTAAACCACGCTGGCCGAACGCAGGCATTGCGCAGTGGGCATCCCGGCATGGATGCCGGGATAGCCGCGCTGGGCCATGGATGGCCCTTCGCGGCGGCCCACGGAGCAATGCCGGAGTGAGGGCATGCCGAGCCCAGGCGAGGCACCGAGTGGTGGGGCAAGAGCGTTTTGGTTACTTTTGCGCTTTTCAAAAGTAACCCGCTGTAAGAGCGGAACCATAAGTGGCCGTTACAAAAAAAACGGATATACACACGATCAAGAAAACCGGGAACCCCATGGCCCTAACCCCACACCACCCCGTCCCAGCCCTCCCTCAAGAAGGCCTGATCGCCGTGATCGCCCCCGCCGGTCCCGCCCCCCTGGACACGGAAAAAGCCATCCAATGGATGCGCGCAAGGGGCCATGAGCTGCGAATATTCCCCGGCGTCTACGAAAAGGACAACTACCTGGCCGGCAGCGACGAGACAAGGCTCAACGACCTGCACACCGCCTTCGCCGACCCAGAAGTCAAAGCGATCATCTGCCTGCGCGGCGGCTACGGCACCCCACGTCTCCTCGATCGCATCGACTTCGACCTCATACGCCGCAACCCAAAGCCATTCGTAGGCTACAGCGACATCACCGCCCTGCACCTGGCCATCAGCCGTTACGCCGGCTTCGTGACTTTCCACGGCCCGCTGCTCAACGCCGATCTGCTGGGCGACAAGGAACCCCCAACCGTCACCTCGTTTTTCAGCCTGCTGCGTGGACAGATGAAGGCCGGCAGCACGCTGAACCATCCCGTAGCCTACCCGTTGACCACCGTTGAGCCGGGCATCGCCCACGGACGTCTGCTGGGCGGCAACCTGTCGATGATTGCCGCGACAATGGGCACGCCTTATCAGATCGACGCCGAAGGGGTGATCCTGTTCATCGAAGACGTCAACGAGCCGCTGTACCGCATCGACCGACTGCTGACGCAGCTACGGTTGGCCGGCACGTTGCACCAGCTACGCGGCGTGTTGGTGGGGGATGTAGCCGGGGTCGACGTCGAGGCGTTGAACCGCTTACTCAAGCAGACCTTCGAACCATTGCGCATCCCGGTGTTGTCCGGCTGGCGCAGCGGGCACTGCGATCCGAACCTGACCTTGCCCATGGGCGCATTGGTGACGCTGGATGCGGGGGAGAAGAGGTTGGTGCTGGAGCAGGATGTGGTGGTCAGCCGCTAGTCATGTAGCGTCTGTCACTCAGTCATCGCGAGCGAGCTCGCTCCCACAGGTTGATCGGGGATACCTGTGGGAGCGAGCTCGCTCGCGATAGCGGTAGCCGCCATACGGCTGACTCAGCGGCTACGCAACGCCTCCAGCAACTGCTGCGTCGGATACCCATCCGCCGGCCAGCCGAACGACTGCTGGGCACTGCGGATCGCTTTGCGGGTGTTGGCGCCGATGATGCCATCGGGGTTGCCCGCGTCGTAGTTGTGTTTGCCCAGCAGGGTCTGCAGTTCGATGCGTTCGCTGCGGCTCAGGGGCAGGTCCTCTTTTGGCCACTGGCCGTAGACCAGCCCGGCGTCGGTAAAGCGCTTGGACAACAGCCCGACCGCCAGGGCATAGGACGATGAGTTGTTGTACTTGAGGATGGCGCGGAAGTTATCGAAGATCAGGAACGCCGGGCCGCGATGACCGGCCGGCAGGAGCAGGGACGCCGACAGTTGTCTGTCATCGGCGGCGATCGGCAAGCCGCCATATTCTGAAACACCCAGCCGCATCCATTCGGAGACGGGCTTGCGGATCGTGCCATCGGCCAGCGTGTAGTCGAAGCCCTGGTTGAGCGAGACCTCGACCCCCCACGGCTGGCCACGTTGCCAGCCGGAGCTTTGCAGGTAGTGCGCGGTCGAGGCCAGGGCGTCGGTGGAACTGCCCCAGATGTCGCGGCGGCCGTCGCCGTCGAAATCCACCGCATGGGTGTTGTACGTGGTGGGAATGAACTGGGTCTGGCCCATGGCGCCGGCCCAGGAACCGAGCATTTTTTCCGGTGTGATATCGCCCTGTTGCAGGATCTGCAGCGCGGCGATCAGTTGCGCATGGGCAAAACCCGGGCGCCGTCCTTCGTAGGCCAGGGTCGCCAGGGAGTTGATCACCGACTTGCTGCCCTGGAACTGGCCGAAGTTGCTCTCCATGCCCCACACCGCCACCAGCGCCTCGCGATCGACGCCATAACGCTGTTCGATACTTTGCAGGACCTGGGCGTTCTGCTGGATCAGGCTCTTGCCTTTGTTGACCCGCAGTGGCGACAGCGCGCCATCGAGGTATTCCCACACGGGACGGGTGAATTCCGGCTGGCTGCGATCGGCCTTGATCACGCTCATGTCCGGGCTGACGCCGATGAACGCACGGTCGAACAGGTCGTCACGGATCCCGGCGGCCAGTGCCTCCTTGCGAAACCCGGCCTGCCATTGCGCGAAGGTCTGGGTGGGCGCAATGGCCAGGTCGTCACCGGTCGGCACCAAGGGCGGCACGATGGCCGGCGCGGTCACGACGGGGGCTGTCTGGAGCGGTTGGGCGTCGGCGGCAGTAGGTTTTTCGGCGCAGGCGACAAGCAGGACAACGCTTGCGGCAACAATCATTTGGCGCAGTGGCCAACGATGGGAAAGACAGAAGGGCATGCACGGGTCCAGAAATACAAATCAGGTGCTGACCTTAACATGCGAAAGGGGCGTAGGGCTTGTCCGGGTGTTTCAAGCGGCCAGAAAGCAAGAAGCCTCCCAGTTGTCAGACTGGAAGGCTTCGCGGCGGTAGCTGCCTTTGCCCTTGGCGGGTCGTTCCTGGCGGCTGCGGAACAGGGGCTGGGCGACGATGGACTTGGCCTTGTTGGGGCCATGCTTGGATGGCTTTTTGCTCATGGTGGGTACTCTCGTAGGGTGGGTTTTGCGGGATAAATGATGGGGCAGAGTTGGGGGGCTGTCCAGTCCCTGCATTGCGTAGGAAATGTCATCTGAGGTGAAGCGCTTTTGTGGCGAGGGAGCTTGCTCCCGCTGGGCTGCGCAGCAGCCCCCCAAAAAACAGGGCCGCTACGCGCCCCAGCGGGAGCAAGCTCCCTCGCCACAAAAAGCTCTGCGGGCGGAAGAAATTGCTTATTCGGCAGGCAACGTCAACCGCTGCCCAGCCATCAACAGCGACAAGCGACTGAGGCTCATCCATGGCGAGCCAGCGGCCTGGCCCTTGATCTGCGCATCGATGCGCTGGGCCTCGAGCAGCAATTGCGCCCAGCGCGATGCGGAATAGCGTTGCAGGGCCTTGCTCATCAGCGGTTTGCGCTTGTCCCAGACGGGTGGACGGGCCTGGCCGAAGGCTTTGTCCAGCGGTACGCCCTGGCTATATTGCAGGGACAGGTTGGCCAGCAGGCGCAATTCCCGGGCCAGGGCCCAGAGGATCACCGGCGGCTCGACGCCTTCGCCCCGCAGGCCTTCGAGCATGCGCAGCGCATGGGCGGCCTCACCGTTGAGGATCGCATCGGTCAGCCCGAAGACATCGAAGCGCGCGCTGTCGGCCACGGCAGCCTGCACCGTTTCCACGGTGATCTGCCCGCCTTCGGCCATTAGTTTGAGCTTTTCGATTTCCTGGGCGGCGGCCAACAGGTTGCCTTCGACCCGGGCGGCAATCAGCTCCACGGCGTCCTGGCTGGCCGAGAGACCGGCCTGGGACAGGCGCTGGCGGATCCAGCTGGGCAACTGGCTGACATCCACCGGCCAGATCTGCACGAACTGGGTCTGCTGGCCTTCGACCAGGGCCTTGCCCCATTTGGTCTTTTGCGCGCTGCCATCGAGTTTCGGCAAGCTGATGAGCAGCACGGTGTCCTCGGCGGGCCGTGAGCAATATTCGATCAACGCAGCGGCGCCCTTGTCACCGGGTTTGCCCGACGGCAAGCGCAGCTCCAGCAGGCGTTTTTCGGCGAACAACGACATGCTCGCCCCGGCCTGCAGCAGCGTGCCCCAGTCGAAACTGGCGTCGGCGGCGAATACCTGGCGCTCGTCGAAGCCCTGCTGGCGTGCAGCAGAGCGGATGGCGTCGGCGGCTTCCTGGCACAACAGCGGGTCATCGCCACTGATGATGTAGACCGGCGCGAGGGCGCCTTGCAGGTGTTTGCCGAGTTGAGCGGGGGCCAGTTTCATAGGAGAGGGCGTGCGGGGCGCCGAAGCGCCCCGCAAGGCTTATTCAGCCGGGATCTGCATTGGCGACTGCTGCGGGGTTTCCGCTTCAGCCTTGCGTGCCGCTTCCAGCGCTTCGGCTTCGGCTTTGGCCTTGGCGTCGGCGGTCTGTTGCAGCTGATCCAGCTGGGCCGGGCTCAGCTGTTGCAGGCGCAGCATCATGCGCTGTACGAGGTCACGACGCATTTCGTCGCGCACTTCGCTCGACTCCTGGTCGGAGCCGGTGATGTTGTTGCCATCGTGCAGGTAGACCTTTTGCACCTGCAGCTTGTCATCCAGCAGTACCAGGTTGTTCTGGCCACGGATCTCATAGCTCAGTACGTTGTTGAGTTCGTACTCGGCGGAACGACCGGCACCGGCATAGCTCAAGCTGCGCTGGTTTTGCTGTTCACGGGTCAATACCAGCTTGTACGGGGCGCCGGTATAGACTTTCACACCGCTGTTTTCCAGGTTGTCGCGCAGCATCTTGACGGTGTCGCCAAAGGCGTCCCGTGCGCTGAGGTCCAGTTCCGTGATGGCCAGCTCGGTGGTGCCGGTGCCGCGCAGTTGGAAGCCGCAGGCGCTCAACAGGACCGCCAGGCCCACTACCAGCAGATTACGTTTGATCATCTTGTTGCTCCCCTTGAACCTTATGGGGGTCGACCATGCGACCCCGCAGGTTGTATTCGGCGCCAGGCTCAAGCCTTGCGCCCGATCCAATTAGCTTGCGACGATGTTGACCAGCTTGCCGGGCACGACGATCACTTTGCGAATCGTCAGGCCATCGACGAAGCGCAGCACGTTTTCATTGGCCCGCGCAGCGGCTTCGACTTCTTCGCGCGTGGCGGCGGCCGGCATTTCGATCTGGCCGCGCAGCTTGCCGTTGACCTGGATGACCAGGGTCAGGCTGTCCTGCACCAGCGCGGTTTCGTCCACCACCGGCCAGCGAGCGTCAATCACCGGGTCGGCGTGACCCAATTGCTTCCACAGCTCGTGGCTGATGTGCGGCGTGATTGGCGCCAGCAACAGCGTCACGGCTTCCAGGCCTTCGTGAACCAGTGCGCGATCCTGTTCGGTGCCTTGCGCGGCTTTTTCCAGCACGTTCATCAGCGTCATCACCTGGGCGATGGCGGTATTGAATTTGTGGTTCTGGCCGACGTCATGGCTGGCCTGCTTGATGGCCAGGTGGATCGAGCGACGAATGGCTTTCTGCTCGTCGTTCAGGCTGGCGACGCTCAGTTTGCCCGGCAGGCCCTGGCTGACGTGGGCTTGCGCCAGGCGCCAGACGCGCTTGAGGAAACGGTGCGAGCCTTCGACGCCCGAATCGGACCACTCTGCGCTCATGTCAGGTGGCGAGGCGAACATCATGAACAGGCGGCAGGTGTCTGCGCCGAACTGGTCGATCATCGACTGAGGGTCGACGCCGTTGTTCTTCGACTTGGCCATTTTCTCGGTGCCGCCGATTTCCACCGGCAGGCCGTCGGCGATCAGCTTGGCGCTGATGACCTTGGCTTTGCTGTCGCGTTCGAGTTCGACGTCGCTCGGGTTGAACCAGGTGTAGGCACCGTTGGCTTCGCGACGATAGTAAGTCTCGGCGATCACCATGCCTTGGGTCAGCAGGTTCTTGAACGGCTCGTTGGAGCTCACCAGGCCTTCGTCACGCATCAGCTTGTGGAAGAAGCGCGCATAGAGCAGGTGAAGAATGGCGTGTTCGATGCCACCGATGTACTGGTCCACGGGCAGCCAGTGGTCGGCCGCGGATTTTTCCACCAGGCCGCCTTGGTAGTGCGGCGAGGCGTAGCGCGCGTAGTACCAGGAGGACTCGACGAAGGTGTCCATGGTGTCGGTTTCACGCTTGGCCGGTGCGCCGCATTTCGGGCAGCTGCACTCGTAGAACTCGGGCATGCGCGCCAGGGGCGAACCGGCGCCATCGGGTACGACGTCTTCCGGCAGGACCACGGGCAGTTGATCTTCCGGCACCGGTACGTCACCGCAGGTATCGCAATGCACGATCGGGATCGGGCAGCCCCAGTAGCGCTGGCGGCTGATGCCCCAGTCCCGCAGGCGGAACTGGGTGCGCGAGGCACCGAGGTTCTTCTTGATCAGGGCGACTTCGATGGCATCGAACGCGCCAGGGAAATCCAGGCCGTTGAACTCACCGGAGTTGATCAGCTCGCCATGTTCGCCATAGGCGTCCTGCCAAGGTTCCGGGGTCTGGTCGCCAGCGCTGGTACGCACCACGGCTTTGACCGGCAGGTTGTACTTGTGGGCGAATTCGAAATCGCGCTCGTCGTGGGCCGGCACGGCCATGACCGCGCCGTCGCCGTAGTGCATCAGCACGTAGTTGGCGACCCATACCGGCAGTTTCTCGCCGGTGAGCGGGTGCTCGACGAACAACGAAGTCGCCAGGCCTTTCTTCTCTTGGGTGGCGACATCGGCTTCGGCGACGCTACCGCCCTTGCATTCGGCGATGAACGCCTGCAGCTCAGGGTTGTTCTGTGCCGCCAGGGTGGCCAGCGGGTGCTCGGCGGCCACGGCGACATAGGTGGCGCCCATCAGCGTGTCCGGGCGGGTGGTGAAGACTTTCAGGGTGCCGGCTTCGCCAATGGAGGCGACGTCGTACGGGAACTGCACTTCCATGCCCCGGGACTTGCCGATCCAGTTGCGCTGCATGGTCTTGACCTGCTCGGGCCAGCCGGTCAACTCGTCGAGACTCTCCAGGAGTTCATCCGCGTAGGCGGTGATCTTGAAGTAGTACATCGGGATCTCGCGCTTTTCGATCAGCGCGCCGGAGCGCCAGCCGCGACCGTCGATCACTTGCTCGTTGGCCAGTACGGTCTGGTCCACCGGGTCCCAGTTCACGGTGCCGTTCTTGCGGTAGATCACGCCTTTTTCGAACAGGCGGGTGAACAGCCATTGTTCCCAGCGGTAGTAGTCGGGCTTGCAGGTGGTGACCTCGCGGGACCAGTCCACCGCCAGGCCCAGGCTGCGCAGCTGGGTCTTCATGTAGGCGATGTTTTCGTAGGTCCACTTGGCGGGGGCCACGTTGTTCTTCATCGCGGCGTTTTCCGCCGGCATGCCGAAGGCGTCCCAACCCATGGGTTGCAGGACGTTCTTGCCTTGCATGCGCTGGTAGCGGGAGATCACGTCGCCGATGGTGTAGTTGCGCACGTGCCCCATGTGTAGCTTGCCGCTGGGGTAAGGGAACATCGACAGGCAGTAGAAAGTCTCCTTGCCTGGCTGTTCGCTAACTTCAAAGGACTTTTGCTCGTCCCAGAACGACTGGGCGGCGGCTTCGATTTCACGGGGCTGGTAGTGTTCGTGCATGGCTACTTTTGTACTGAATGGGGTGGCCCAATCCTCTTCGTTGCCATGCTGGACGCAGACGACGCCGAATGCGGCGTTTTCGATGCCCAGCCAAGCTGGAAGTGGAGTTACAGGAAGCGCCGTAGCATACATGACCGCGCTCTGCCGAGGGAAACCCTGATTGCTGCCGAACTGTTGCCGAGCATCGGCGATGACCGGTGTTCAGGGCCGTTGGTCGCGGCGCCCTGCCGGTTTGCCCAGCGAAGCTAAGCTTCTCAATGGGGAGTGAGTCTTATCTTCAATGAGGTGAGGGATGGTTGAATCACAACGAAAAGTCGCTACACCTGAGTTGTACGAAAAACTGATCGATCGTCTCGGGGTGGCCCTGGACGCTGCAAGAACCGCCGGTCGCTTGCGTGATGAACGCCCGGCAGAGCTGGAACTGCGAGGCTTGAGCCCCGCGGAGTTCGAACTGGTCAAGGCTTACCTTGAACAGGCCGGACATCAACCCCCCACCAGTGGGGCCCAGGTACTCAAGCGTCTCGATGCGCCCCGTTCGGCCAAGGTTGTGTGGCTCAAGGACCGGACGCCTGATAAGGATGCTGTAAAGGTCCGGTCGCTGCAGTTCAAGTAAAGCCGGATTCACGCGTATCGCTTTTTTTGGTTCAAGGCTCTTTCGAATCTGTTGTCGCTTTGCGTCAACCCACTTAGGCTTCGGGCATCTATGGAGATGCCCGATGCCGTTTCGCTATTTCATCAAACAACTTCTATTGCCGCCCGGCATTCTTTTGCTGCTGTTGGCGCTCGCCTGGTGGTGGCGCCATTCTCGGCCGCGCCTGGCCCGGCTGTGTTTCGCCGTGGGCTTGGGCGGTTTCTGGCTGATGAGCCTGCCGGTGGCGGTGCAGTGGAGCGCCAAGGCATTGGAACGTGAGCCGCCGCTGCTTCGTAGCGAATGGGCGACCCTGGCCCAGCGTGCCGACGCCATCGTGGTACTGGGTTCCGGTCGTGAGCGCGGTGACCCGGCCTGGGGCTCGGACCAGCCCACCGGTGTCGGCCTGGAGCGCCAGCGTTATGCAGCGCGACTGGCCAAGGCTTCAGGCTTGCCTGTGTTGACAACCGGCGGCTTGCATTACGGCACCCCGCCCAGCGAGGCCAAGCTGATGGCCGACTCGATGCTGGAAGATTTCGATGTCACTGTGCGTTGGCAGGAGGGGCGTAGCCGCACCACCTGGGAAAACGCTCAGATGAGCGCCGAAATCCTGCTGCCGGAAGGCATCAAGCGGGTCGTAGTGGTGACCCAGGCCTGGCACATGCAACGGTCGGTCTGGAGTTTCGAGCGCGCGGGGTTTGAAGTGGTGCCGGCGCCTGTCGGCTTCCTGGGCCAGGACAACGCCCGGCCACTGGGCGGCTGGATGCCGGAGTTCAAGGCGATCTGGCAGTCGGGGCAACTGATGAACGAGGCGGTGGGGCTGGTGGGTTATTGGTTGTTTTATCGCTGAATAATTGAAATGAACGCTATTGTGGCGAGGGAGCTTGCTCCCGCTGGGTCGCGAAGCGGCCCCAAAAAAAGGGCCTGCTGCGCAGGCCAGCGGGAGCAAGCTCCCTCGCCACAGGGTTTTTCATTCACATGGGGGGAACGAGTTAAACCGTCCTGGCCATCCGTCCCGCCATCAGCGCCCAGCCCAGCAGCAACACGCACAAGATGATCAGCGGCCACGAGCGCCATTGCAGGTACGGCGTCAGGTCGTGCATCGGCACCACTTCGCCGTACAGAATGCCGCGCTCGAATTGCGGGATCTGTGCGGTGATCTGGCCGAAGGGGTTGATCAGGCCGGTCACGCCGTTGTTGGTGGCGCGGATCATCCAGCGGCCGGCTTCCAGGGCGCGCATCTGGGCCATTTGCAGGTGTTGCAGCGGGCCGATCGAGGTGCCGAACCAAGTGTCGTTGCTGATGGTCAGCAACAGGTCGCTGCGCGCTGACAGGCTGGCGGCAAATTCCGGGTAGACCACTTCATAGCAGATGAACGGCGCGATCTGGTAACCCTTGGCTTGCAGCAGCGGCTGGTCGGCCGGACCCCGGGCGAAGTCCGACATGGGCAGGTCGAAGAAGGCGATCAGGCCGCGCAGGATGTCCTGCAGCGGTACGTACTCGCCGAACGGCACGAGTTTTTGCTTCAAGTAAGTGCCGTCACCTTCGCCGGTCACGGTGATGCCGTTGTAGTAACGCTTCTCTTGGCGCACCAGTTGGCGAATCGGCACGCCAGTGATCAGCGCCGACTGCCGCTCGGCGGCGAAGCTGCCCATCATGTCCAGGTAGCCTTGGGCAGACTCCTTGAGTACCGGCACCGCGGTTTCCGGCCAGATCAGCAGGTCGACGCGCTTGGACGCAAAGCTCATGTCGCGGTACAGCGCCAACTGCGCGTTGAGCTGATCGGGGTCCCACTTCATGCTTTGTTCGATGTTGCCCTGGATCGCCGCAACGCTCAGCGGGTCGCCCGAAGGGCTGGTCCAAGCGTGGCCCTTGAGTGCCAGGCCGGCCACCCACGGGCCGATCAACAGCACCACGCCCGCCGCAATGAAGCCTTTGCGTCCGGTGCGGATCAAGCGGGGCGCGTTGTACAGCAGTGCGGCGGTCAGGGCCAGGGTGAAGGAGATCAGCCACATCCCGCCCAGCGGCGCGAGGCCGGACAGCGGGCCGTCGAGTTGGCTGTAGCCGGAATACAGCCACGGGAAACCGGTGAGGAACCAGCCGCGAAACGCTTCCTGGCCCAACCACAGCGCGGCGAACGCCAGGGCATCGGCCAGCGGCGCCTCGTTGCGGCGCAACCAGCGCGCCCACAGCCAGGCGGGCAGGGCGAAGAACCAGGCGATGGCGGCGATGAACAGCAGCATCAACAACCCGGCGAGCAGCACCGAGGCACCGCCGAAGTTATGGATGCTGACGTAGATCCAGCTGGTACCGGCGCCAAACAGGCCAAAACCGAAACACCAACCACGGCCCAGGGCCTGGCGCGGCGAGAGTTCGCGCAGCCCGGCATAGAACAAGCCGACCGCCAGCAATGCCAGCGGCCAGAGGTCGAACGGCGCCAGGGCCAGGGTGGTGATCGCGCCGGCCGCCATGGCCAGCAGGTTACCGGGCCAGCCGGGGCGGGTTATCCAGCGCATTTTTGTCCTTAGCGGGTCTCGCAGGGGTTATCGGCCAATGGGGGACAGGCGCAGCAAGTGAATCCGACGGCTGTCGGCATTCAGGATGCGGAAGCGCCAGGAGCCGATTTCCGTGGTTTCGTTGCGCTTGGGCAGGTGCCCGAAAGCACTCATCACCAGGCCGCCAACGGTGTCGAATTCATCGTCGGAGAATTGGCTGTCGAAGAACTCGTTGAAGTTCTCGATCGGCGTCAGGGCCTTGATCAGGAAATCGCCGCTGGGCAGGGGCTTGATGTAGCTGTCTTCCTCGACGTCGTGCTCGTCCTCGATGTCGCCGACGATCTGCTCGAGCACGTCTTCGATGGTGACCAGGCCGGCCACGCCGCCGTATTCGTCGATGACGATGGCCATGTGGTTGTGGTTGGCGCGGAACTCACGCAGCAGCACGTTCAGGCGCTTGGACTCGGGCACGAAGGTGGCCGGGCGCAAGAGGTCCTTGATGTTGAAGCTGTCGCCGTTTTCCTGAAGGATCAGCGGCAGCAGGTCCTTGGCCAGCAGCACGCCCATGACGTCGTCATGGCTCTCGCCGACGACCGGATAGCGCGAGTGAGCGGAGTCGACCACGGCGGGCAAAAATTCGCGAGGGGTCTGGGTCGCCTTGATGCTGACCATCTGCGAGCGCGGGACCATGATGTCCCGGACTTGCAGGTCAGCGACCTGGATGGCGCCTTCGACGATGGCCAGCGCTTCGCTGTCCAGCAGTTTGTTCTGGTGTGCATCGCGCAGCAGCTCCAGGAGCTCCTGGCGGTTCTTCGGCTCATGGGCAAAAGCCTGGGTGAGCTTGCCCAGCCATGACTTCTGCCCGTTGCTCGATCGATCTTCGCTCATAGCGATTACTCTGAATCCTTTGTCGTTACAGGTTGATGTATCAGTGTTCGTCGCCGGCGTAGGGGTCGGGATGACCCAGCTCTGCAAGCAACGTTCGTTCCAGGGCTTCCATTTCTTCGGCTTCGTCATCTTCTATATGGTCGTAACCCAGTAGATGCAAGCAGCCGTGAATCACCAGATGGGCCCAGTGGGCCTCGGGGAGCTTGTCTTGTTCCGCCGCTTCACGCTCCACCACCGGGACGCAGATCACCAGGTCGCCCAGCAACGGGATGTCGAGCAGTTCGTCGGGAACATCGGCAGGGAACGACAGCACGTTGGTGGCGTAGTCTTTCTGCCGCCAGGTGTGGTTCAGTTCACGGCCTTCGGGTTCGTCCACCAGGCGGATCGTCAGCTCCGAGTCGGCGCTGCGCTGGCGCAGGGCCAGTTCGCACCATTGACGGAACTGGGCTTCGCTGGGGGCGGCGTGTTCGCAGGCCACTTGTAGGTCGAGTTCAAGCATTGTGGCGATGGCCTTTGCTTTCGGCCGCGTCTTCATCGGCGCGATTCTCGAAACGCTCGTAGGCTTCGACAATGCGCTGCACCAACGGATGGCGCACGACGTCCTTGGGCATGAAGTGCGTGAAGCTGATGCCCGGCACGTCCTTGAGGACCTGGATCACATGGTTCAGCCCGGACTTGGTGCCCTTGGGCAAGTCGACCTGGGTGATGTCCCCGGTGATGACGGCGGTGGAGCCGAAGCCGATCCGGGTCAGGAACATTTTCATCTGCTCGACCGTGGTGTTCTGGCTTTCGTCGAGGATGATGAAGCTGTTGTTCAGGGTCCGACCACGCATGTAGGCCAGCGGCGCGACCTCGATGACCTGGCGCTCGATCAGCTTGGCGACGTATTCGAAGCCGAGCATTTCATACAGCGCGTCATAGAGCGGGCGCAGGTACGGGTCGATCTTCTGGGCCAGGTCGCCGGGCAGGAAGCCGAGTTTTTCACCCGCTTCGACCGCCGGTCGCACCAGCAGGATGCGCCGTACCTGTTCACGTTCCAGCGCATCGACGGCGCAGGCCACGGCCAGGTAGGTCTTGCCGGTACCGGCCGGGCCGATGCCGAAGTTGATGTCGTTGCCCAGGATTTCCTTCACGTAGCGCTGCTGATTCAAGCCGCGAGGGCGAATCATGCCTTTTTTCGTGCGCAGGGCCACGGCAGGTTCCGACGGGGCGGGGTTGTCGAGTTCTTCGACAGCCGACTCCTGCAGGAACAGGTGGACCGTATCCGGCGACAGCTCGCTCCCCTTGGTTTCCCGGTAGAGACGGCGCAGCAGGTTTTCCGCGGAGGTGGTGTGCTTGGGTTCGCCGATCAGTTCGAACTGGTTTCCGCGGTTGCGGATCTCGATGGCCAGGCGCTGTTCGATCAAGCGCAGGTGCTCGTCGAATTGCCCGCACAGATTGGCGAAGCGGCGAGCCTCAAAGGGCTCGAGAATAAAGCGATGTGGTTCGATGGGTGCGTTCAAGGTCGTTTTTAGCCGCCCGGGGGCAATTAAGGTGAAATCAAGGATAACGCCAGTAGGCTGGGTGCGAAAGCTCTTAAACAGGCGAATCTGATCACAGGGCTTGGCACACCCACTGTGGGAGCAAGGCTTGCCTGCGATCAAGGCGCCGCGGTCTTCAGTGAGATTGCGGTGCTTCTATCGCGGGCAAGCCTTGCTCCCACAGGTCTTGCTTGCACAGACAATAGGGTTTTTGAGCAGGTTACTGGATCAGCGAACCGCGCAGGGAGTGCGGTTGCGCGGCGTCGATGTGCACGTCGGCGAACTGGCCGATCAGGGCCGGGGTGTCGCAGCGGAAGTTGACGATGCGGTTGTTTTCGGTCCGCCCTTGCAACTCGCCCGGGTCCTTTTTCGAGTAATCGGTCACCAGAATCCGCTGGACGGAGCCGACCATTTGTCGGCTGATCTCGAAACCTTGCTGGTTGAGACGATGTTGCAAGGCGTTGAGCCGTTCTTTTTTCAGTTCTTCGGGGGTGTCGTCCGCGAGATCAGCCGCTGGGGTGCCAGGACGCTGGCTATAGACGAAGGAATAGGAGAAGTCGAAGCCCACGTCTTCGATCAGCTTCATGGTCTGCTGGAAGTCTTTCTCGGTTTCGCCTGGGAAACCGACGATAAAGTCCGAACTGATACAGATCCCCGGCACTGCCGCACGCAACTTGCGCAGCTTGGATTTGTATTCCAGCGCCGTGTGGTTGCGTTTCATGGCCGCAAGGATCCGGTCGGAGCCCGATTGCACCGGCAGGTGCAGGTGCTTGACCAGTTCGGGGACTTCGGCGTGGGCCTGGATCAGGCTGTCGGAGAACTCCAGCGGATGAGACGTGGTGTAGCGGATGCGGTCGATGCCATCGACTGCCGCCACGACGCGGATCAGTTCGGCGAGGTCCGCCAGGCGCCCGTCATGGGTCAGGCCACGATAGCCGTTGACGTTCTGCCCCAGCAGGGTCACTTCGCGCACGCCGTGTTCCGCCAGGTGGATGATTTCGGCGATCACGTCGTCGAACGGTCGGCTGACTTCTTCGCCGCGGGTGTAAGGGACCACGCAGAACGTGCAGTACTTGCTGCAACCTTCCATCACCGACACGTAGGCACTTGGGCCGTCGATGCGCGGTTCGGGCAGGTGGTCGAATTTTTCGATTTCCGGGAACGAGACGTCCACTTGCGGCAGCTTGGTGCTGCGCGCGGCATCGATCATCTCTGGCAGGCGGTGCAAGGTCTGCGGGCCGAAGACCACGTCCACGTAGGGCGCGCGATCACGAATGGCCGCGCCTTCCTGGCTGGCCACGCAACCGCCCACGGCGATGACCATCTCCGGGTTGGCCAGCTTCAGTTCGCGCCAGCGGCCGAGCTGGGAATACACCCGGTCCTGGGCGCGTTCGCGAATCGAGCAGGTGTTGAGCAGGATCACGTCCGCGTCTTCAGCGCGGGCGGTGACTTCCAGGGCCTGGTGTTCACCCAGCAGATCGACCATGCGCGAGCTGTCGTACTCGTTCATCTGGCAACCGTGGGTTTCGATGTAAAGCTTCTTGGCCATGGACGGGATCATCACGTGATTCAAAGAACCGCGCATTATAGAGAACAAGTCCTTGGGTTCCCACCGCTGTGCGAGCAGTGGCTATGCTATAGTTCGCGCCCTCATTTTTACCCGCCGATGTGTTTCGCCAGCCATGACCAAACGTGAAGCTCCAATCTACAAGGTGATTTTCCTCAACCAGGGCCAGGTGTTCGAAATGTACGCCAAGCAGATCTATCAAAGTGATCTGTGGGGTTTCCTGGAAGTGGAAGAATTCGTCTTTGGCGAGCGCACGCAAGTGGTCGTCGACCCGAGCGAGGAAAAGCTCAAGGCGCAGTTCGAAGGCGTGGTGCGCAGCTTCGTGCCGATGCATTCGATCGTGCGCATCGACGAAGTCGAACGCCTGGGCACCCCGAAAATCAGCGAAGCCCGCGGCGCGGTCGGCAATGTGATGCCGTTTCCGATGCCGATGCCTGAGAAGTAAGGCTCAGGACCGAGTTGCCCCAATCGCGAGCAAGCTCGCTCCCACAGTGGGTTCTCTGTGAACACAAGATTTGTGTACACCAGCGATCCAGTGTGGGAGCGAGCTTGCTCGCGATGAGGCCATTAAAGCCTGCGCAATAATCAAGGCAACGGTGAGAAGGGCGTACGCCCATCGGCGTTCTGCAATTCCATCAGGTATTTGCGAAATATCTGGCCCAGCACCTGGGTCGCCACTTCCAGCTCGTCACGGGGCATTTGCTCGGCGACTTCATCGGCGGTGTCCAGGGCTTCTTCGGCGCCATTGACCGCGGCCATCTTCAGGACGATGTAGGCCTGGACGTTGTTGGCTGGTACGCCTTCGCCATGGAAGAACATGCCACCGAGCTTGAATTGCGCCTGGGCATGGCCTTGCAGAGAGGCTTTTTCGAAGTAGTTGAGGGCCAGCTTGAGGTCGCGCGGCGCAGCCTTGCCTTCGTAGTAGAACTCGCCCAACTCGTATTGCGCTTGTGCATCACCTGCGTCCGCCGCTTTTTGACAGGCGTCGAGTGCCGGTGCGAGATCTTGTGGCTGGGTGTTGAGCGTGCAACGGCCCAGCGCCGGGATCAACAACGAGTTGCCGCCTGCCTGTGCATTCGCCAGCAGGGGCTGAAGGAGCAACAGGCAGCCCAAGGCAAGGGTGCGGCCGGTGCGGTTCATGGGAATCGACTTACCTCTGAGGGGCGCGCGGACCCTCCGGGGGATCCAATAAGCGCGCATTATGAAATAAGCAGGGCCATCCTTACAAAGTCTTTACTCGTTTTTCTGCTGCGAGGGAATGCTAATAGCTGCTTCGGGCATAAATACGTAGGAAAAGGGCGGGTAGGTTGTCGGCAATCACTGACGCCAGCTTCAGCCGGCGTCAGTTATCCACAGGCTTACTTCAGCGCAGCAAAGGCCCGTTCGGCCGCATCGAGGGTGATCTTCAGCTCGGTCTCGCCATGGGCGATGGACGTGAAGCCGGCTTCGAATGCGCTCGGCGCCAGGTACACGCCGCCGTCGAGCATCAGGTGGAAGAAGCGCTTGAAGCGGTCGGCGTCGCTGGCCATCACGTCTTCGAAGGTGACGATGTCATCGGCACCACTGAAATACAGGCCGAACATGCCGCCGGCCTGGGTGGTCACGAAAGGGATGCCAGCCGCGTCGGCACGAACCTGCAGGCCGTCGAGCAGGCGGGTGGTGTAGTCGGTCAGTTCGGCGTGAAAGCCCGGGCGGCTGATCAGGCGCAGGGTGGTCAGGCCGGCGGCCATGGCCAGTGGGTTGCCCGACAGCGTGCCGGCCTGGTAGACCGGGCCCAGCGGCGCGATGCATTCCATGATCTTGCGCTTGCCGCCGAAGCAGCCCACCGGCATGCCGCCGCCGATGATCTTGCCGAAGGTGCTCAGGTCCGGCGTGACGCCGTAATGGGCCTGGGCGCCACCGAGGGCCACGCGAAAACCGGTCATCACTTCGTCGAAAATCAACACCACGCCGTGCTGGTCGCACAGGCTGCGCAGGCCTTCGAGGAAACCCGGTGCCGGTGGTACGCAGTTCATGTTGCCGGCCACCGGCTCGACGATGATGCACGCCACTTCCTGGCCGACTTCGCCGAGCATCTTCTCGACGGCTTCGAGGTCGTTGAACGGCAGGGTCAGGGTGTGTTTGGCGAACGCTGCCGGTACGCCGGCCGAGCTCGGCACGCCCTGGGTCAGTGCGCCGGAACCGGCCTTGACCAGCAGGCTGTCGGAATGGCCGTGGTAGCAGCCTTCGAACTTGATGATGCTGTCGCGGCCGGTAAAACCCCGCGCCAGGCGAATCGCGCTCATGGTCGCTTCGGTGCCGGAGCTGACCATGCGCACCATCTCCATCGACGGCACGATCGAGCAGACCAGGTCTGCCATCTCGGTTTCCATCGCGGTCGGAGCGCCGTAGGACAGGCCGTGTACCAGTTGCTTGCGCACCGCATCCAGCACGTCCGGATGGCTGTGGCCGAGGATCATCGGGCCCCAGGAGCCGACGTAATCCACATAGCGCTTGTCGTCTTCATCGGTGACGTACGCGCCTTCGGCGTGCTTGAAGAACAGCGGGGTTCCGCCAACGCTCTTGAACGCACGAACAGGCGAGTTCACGCCGCCGGGGATGTGTTTCTGGGCATTGGCAAACAGGGTTTCGGAACGGGACATGGTTGGGCTCTCGAAGACGGAAAAATGGACTATTTGATCTGCAGCAGCTCATTGAAGGCGCGGGCGCGGCGCGTCACTTCATTGGTGCTGTCGGCGCCGAACAAGCCGTGGACCACCGCCAGCAGGTCGACCCCATGGGCCATCAGCGGGGCGGCGTTGTCCAGGGTGATGCCGCCAATGGCGCACACCGGGATATGCAGTTTGAGGTGCGCCTGTTCGAGCAGTTCAAGGTTTGCACTGGGGGCGCCGGGCTTGGTGTTGGAATTGAAGAAACGCCCGAACGCGACATAAGTGGCACCTTCGCTGGCGGCTTGTTCGGCCAGCGCCAGGCTGGCGTGGCAGGTGGCGCCGACGATCGCCTTGTGCCCGAGCAGTGCCCTCACTGGCGCCAACGGGCCATCGGTCTGGCCCAGGTGCACACCAACGCCCAGACGTGCGGCCAGTTCGGCGTCGTCGTTGATGATCAGCTGGGTCTTGTAGCGCTCGCACAGGTTGCGCAGGGCTTCGGCTTCCCGCAGGCGGCGGGCCTCGTCGCTGCTTTTGTCGCGGTATTGCAGCAGGGTGACGCCACCTTCCAGCGCCGCTTCGACATAAGCGAGGAACTTGCCGGCCAGCAATTGGCTATCGGTGATGGCGTAAAGGCCACGTAATTTCATTCCACAGGCCTCCAGTGCTACGAGCAGAAATCCAGCGGCAGGCGACGCGGCACGAACTGGCCTTTGCCCAGTTGTTCGGCATCGCGCAGGGTGCGCCAGGTGTAATCCAGCGCCGTCTTGACGGCGCTGGCGAGCTGTTCGCCCTGGGCCAGCCGGCCGGCCAGGGCGCTGGCCAGGGTGCAGCCGGAACCGTGGTAACTGCCGGGCAGGCGCTGGCAGGTAAAGGTTTCGCGCCGGCCATCGCGGCTGTACAGGCGATTATGGACTTCATGTTCGTCGCCGTGACCACCGGTGATCAACAGGTGTTTGACGAAGGGCAGCAGTTTTTCCGCGCACTCGTCGGCGCTGCCCTCGGGCAGTTCGGCGAGGATGCGTGCTTCAGGCAGGTTGGGGGTGGCGATGATTGCCAGGGGCAGCAGGCGCTCGCGCATGGCGTAGCCGACCTCATCCTTGCCCAGGCGCCCGCCACCGCCGGCGCGCAGCACCGGGTCGCAGACCATGGGCAGGTGCGGGTGCGCCTGGAGCAGTTCGACCACAGTGTCGACCATTTCCAGTGAGCCAAGCATCCCCAGCTTGACCGCTGCCACCTGGGCGTCGTTGAGCACGGCATTGGCTTGCGCCAGCACCCACTCTCGGTCGAGCACTCGGAAGTCGCTGACGTTGACGGTGTCTTGCACGGTCAATGCGGTAACGGCAGGGGCGGCATGACAACCCTGGGCAAGCAGGGCTTCGATATCTGCCTGCAAACCGGCGCCACCACTGGGGTCGTGGCCGGAGAGACAGAGGACAACGGGGCGGGAGCTGTAGATATTCATGGTGCGCGAGCTTACCACCAAACCTGTTTTATCGGTGCTCGGACGCTGAGTTGTTTGCTGGTGAATGCTTTTGTGGCGAGGGAGCTTGCTCCCGCTGGAGTGCGCAGCGCTCCCAAAAAACGGGGCCGCTTCGCAGCCCAGTGGGAGCAAGCTCCCTCGCCACATTGCTCCGCCAGTTACCGACCTGACCAAGGCAACAGCTCTATCTCAAGGCTTTGCTCTGAAACGCCCGTTCTAGAGCCTTCTGTAGGAAAAATTTCAATGGTGCAAATTGGCCATCAGCGGCTATGCTAGACATGGATCCAACTCATAACAGGTAATGCCGGTTTTACGTCTACTCAGGGAATGGGGGGCTTCCTGACTCAACCGGACAGTCCACTCTGGGGCTTAAATGCGCTATTTGCTGATGTTGCTGCTGTGCTTGTCCCCTCTGGCAAGTGCCCTGGAATTCGATGAATTCACTCAAAGCCTGCCCTTGGGCCATGCCCTGCTGGTGTTCGAAGATGCGGACGGCACGGCCACCATTGATGAGGTCCAGGCCCAGGCTGCTGCCGGTGCTTTCAAACCCCACGACAAAGCCACGCTGAACGCCGGTTACTCGCGATCAGCGTTCTGGTTGAAAATCGATCTGCACTATCGCCCCGGCAATCCGGACGCCCAGCGCACCTGGCTGCTGGAACTGGCGTACCCGCCGCTGGATCACCTCGACTTGTACCTGCCCGACGCGGCGGGGGCCTATCGCCTGGTTCGCCAGACCGGTGATGCGTTGCCTTTCGCCAGCCGCGAGATCCGCCAGAACAACTACCTGTTCAGCCTGGCTTTCAAGCCCGAACAACAGCAGACCCTCTACCTGCGCCTGCAAAGCCAGGGTTCGATCCAGGCGCCGCTGACACTGTGGTCGAGCACCGCCTACCTCGAACAACAGCCAGTGCGTTTGTATGTGCTGGGGATCATCTACGGCGTGCTGCTGGGGATGCTGATCTACAACCTGTTCATCTATCTGAGCGTGCGCGATACCAGCTACCTCTATTACATCTTCTACATTGCTTCGTTCGGCCTGTATCAGTTGTCGGTCAACGGCGCCGCCGTGGAGTATTTCTGGCCGGACAACCCCTGGTGGGCCAACGCCGCGACGCCGTTCTTCATCGGCTGCGCGGGCCTGTTTGGCAGCCAGTTCGCCCGCAGCTTCCTGCAAACTGCCCGGCAGGGCCGTTGGCTGGACCGGATGCTGCTGGCGCTGATCGCCTACAGCGCGGTGGTGGTCGGCCTGTCACTGATGACCAGCTATGCCTTGGCGCTGCGCCTGGCGACGGCGTTGGCACTGGTGTTCACGGTGGCGATCTTTGCCGCCGGGCTGTTTGCCTGGTGGCGTGGCCTGCGGGTGGCGCGTTACTTCATCATTGCCTGGTCGGCGTTTCTGCTGGGGGGCATCATCAATACCTTGATGGTGCTGGGTTACCTGCCGAACGTCTTCCTGACCATGTACGCCAGCCAGATCGGCTCGGCCATCGAAGTGGCGCTGTTGTCCCTGGCCCTGGCCGACCGCATCAATGCCATGCGCGAACAGCAGGCCCAGACCCTGTTGGATGCCGGGCAGAAACTCGAAGTGCTCAACCAGCAACTGGCCCACAGCAACAAGCTCAAGGATGAATTCCTCGCTACCCTGACCCATGAGCTGCGCACGCCGATGAATGGTGTGATCGGTTCTCTGGAGTTGATGGAAACCGTCGAGATGGACGAGGAGATGACCCAGTATCAACAGACCGCCGCCGGTTCGGCGCGGGACATGATGCGCATGGTCAACGGCATTCTCACCCTGACCGAGTTGCAGGCCGGCAAGCTCAAGGTCTATCCGGCGCCGTTCAGCCTGCGCGGGGTGGTCGATGCACTGCAGGTGCAGTTCGGTGCCAATGCCGCGGCCAAGGGCTTGGACTTCAAGGTCGACGTGGCCCCGGGCCTGGCGGACCGGTTGTTCGGCGACAGCGGCAAACTGGCCCAGTGCCTGGAATGCCTGCTGGATAACGCCATCAAGTTCACCCGGGTTGGCGGCCTGGCGTTGCGCGTCAGCGGCAGGCCGACGGAGCTTGGCCGGGTGGTGCTGTCCTTTGCCGTGATCGACACCGGCATCGGTTTCACCGACTTGGGGGAGGCGACCTTGTACCAGCGCTTCTTCCAACTCGACGGCTCGATGACCCGCGAATACGGCGGCCTCGGCGTGGGCCTGGCCATCTGCCGGCAACTGGTGGAACTGCTGGGCGGTCGCCTGACCCATACGTCCGAGCCCGGTCGTGGCAGCCGTTTTCAGTTGGACGTGGAGTTTGACGTGGCCTTGCCAGCGGCGGTCCCGACGCCGTTTTCCTTCGGTGGCCACCAAGGCGCGCGCCTGCCGCAGGATTGCACGGTGCTGTTGGCGGATGACAACAGCATCGATCAGTTGGTCATGCGCGGCATGTTGCTCAAGCTCGGTTATCGGGTCCGCACCGCCGACAGTGGCCGCGCTGCGCTGGATCTGCTGCACGGCGAGCGCTTTGATGCGGTGCTGCTCGATTGCCAGTCGCCGCCGCTGGACGGAGTGTCGGTCTGCTGCCAGATCCGTACTTTGTCCGGTTGCGAGGAATTGCCGGTGCTGGTGGTCAGCCCGAACGCGGGCCAGGAGTGCTGCCCCTCGGGCGCATTGATCGATTACCTGAGCAAACCGGTGAAATTCGAGGCATTGCAAACGATGCTTCAGCGCCGGGTGCTGTGCCCGAGGCAGGGTGAAAGCGCCGATATTTAGGCGCATATGACACTTTGTTCGGCCTGGAGGCGGTGCTTAACTGAATCCCTGGCCGATTGAGGAGCCCTGTCATGAACCTGCACCAGTTCGCTGAAACCCACGACGTCACCAACCAACCGCCGTCCCTGGATGGCGCCAACCTGTACCGCATCGACCTGCCGCTGCAGCAGTGGTCGCAGCGCTTTGGGGCGGGCTGGGCACAGGCGCGGATCGATGCGTATGGGGCGCTGGCCGGCGGGCCGTTGATGGAAGCGGGCTTCCTGGCCAACCAGAACAAGCCGGTGTTCTCCAGCCATGACCGTTACGGCCATCGCATCGACCTGGTGGAATTCCATCCGGCTTATCACCAGTTGATGCGCACCGCCGTCGAGCACGGCCTGCCCAGTTTGCCCTGGGCGCATCCGCAGCCCGGCGCGCATGTCGCCCGTGCCTCGATGACCTATCTGCACAGCCAGGCCGAAGCCGGCACCGGCTGCCCGCTGACCATGACCTTCGCCAGCGTACCGGCGCTGCGCTTGCAGCCGGACCTGGCCGAGCGCTGGCTGCCCAAGGTGCTGGCCACCGAATACGACCCGCGCAACGTCGGCATGGCCCACAAGGCCGGGGTGACCCTGGGCATGGCGATGACCGAAAAACAGGGCGGCACCGATGTGCGAGCCAACACCACCAAGGCCTATCCGGTGGGCGCCAGCGGCCCGGGCCAGGCCTATGAGCTGGTGGGCCACAAATGGTTCTGTTCGGCGCCGATGTGCGACGCCTTCCTCACCTTGGCCCAGACCGACAAGGGCCTGACCTGTTTCCTGCTGCCGCGCCATCGCCCCGACGACACCCGCAATCAGTTCTACATCCAACGGCTGAAGAACAAGCTGGGCAACTGTTCCAACGCCTCCAGCGAAGTCGAGTTCCGTGGCGCACTGGCCTGGATGGTCGGTGAAGAAGGGAGGGGCGTACCGACGATTATCGAGATGGTCGCCATGACCCGTTTCGATTGCATGGTCGGCTCCAGTGCCCTGATGCGCCAGGCGCTGACCCAGGCCAGTCATCACTGCGCGCACCGCAAGGTCGGTGGCAAGTTGTTGAGCGAACAGCCGCTGATGCAAAACGTCCTGGCTGACCTGGCGCTGGAAAGCGAGGCTGCGCTGGCCTTGAGCTTGCGCATGGGCCGGGCGCTGGATCACTTGAATGACGAGCAGGAGGCCAAGTTCGCCCGGCTGGTGACGGCGGTGGGCAAGTACTGGATCTGCAAGCGCGCCCCCGCGATGATCAACGAAGCCGCCGAATGCATGGGCGGTGCCGGCTACGTCGAAGACAGCATCCTGCCGCGGCTGTACCGCGAAGCACCGGTCAACTCGACGTGGGAAGGCTCCGGCAACGTGCAATGCCTGGATGTACTGCGCGCCTTGTCCAAGGAACCCGGTGTGTTGGAGGTCTTGTTCAGCGAATTGGGCGACGGCCACGGCGACAAGCGCCTGGCTGGCCACATCCAGCAATTGCACGCCGCGTTCAAGGACACCGACGACATCCAGTACCGCGCCCGGCAATTGACCGAAGACATCGCCGTCGGCCTGCAAGCCAAGCTGTTGCTCGAGGCGGGCAACAGTGATGTCAGCGATGCCTTCATCGCCAGTCGCCTGGGTTCGGCCGGCCGAGTGTACGGTGCCTTGCCTCGGGGCTTGAATGTCGAGGCGATCGTCGCCCGCTCCACCCCGCACGGCTTTTAGAAACAACACATACCCCTGTGGGAGCGAGCTTGCTCGCGAAGGCGTCGGAACATCCAACATTTGTGGTGGCTGACACACTGCCATCGCGAGCAAGCTCGCTCCCACAGGGGCTTTATGGAGTCTCGGTCACTACGCCACTGTTCCCGTCGGGCGGCGATGCAGGCAAGATGAAGGCCTGCAAGTCAGAACACAGGAAGCTGATCGTGACCGAAGCGTTTATTGTCGTTCAAACCGCCGAACAAGCCGTGGATCGTCTGGCGGCCCTGCACGAGCGTGCGACCACCGCGCTGAACCAGGCGCTGATGCGTTATCTCAAGGACCGCGTCGAGCCGGATGCCGAGCAGCGTGCGTTGTTTCGCTATCCCGCCTTGCGCCTGACCTATCAATGCCACGGCGAAGTCCCGCAAACCACGCGTGCCTATGCCAAGGTCCAGTTGCCCGGCACCTATAGCGTCACCGTCACCCATCCCGCGGCCTTCCGTAAATACCTGCTGGAACAGCTGGTCCCGCTGATGCACGACTTTACCGTCACCGTGGAAGTGGGCGTCAGTGAGCAGAACATTCCGTACCCGTACGTGGTGGAGCAGGGCGACGAACTGGCCGGCTCCGGCGTGACGGCTGCCGTGCTGGCGCGGGTCTTCCCCAGCACCGACCTGTCGGCCGCCACCGATGGCATCGCCGATGGCCTCTATGACTGGGAAAACACCGACCCGCTGCCCTTGGCGCTGTTCGACGCGGCGCGGGTGGATTTTTCCCTGCGCCGGCTGGTGCATTACACCGGCAGCGACTGGCGCCATGTGCAGCCGTGGATCCTGCTGACCAACTACCACCGCTATGTCGACCAGTTCATCGTCCACGGCCTGGAGCAACTGCGCAGCGACCCGCGCTTTGTGCGCATGGTCCTGCCGGGCAACGTGATCATCGACAAGAACATGGAGCACAGCGAAGCGTCGGCCATCGCCGCCGGCGTAGTCTGGCATCGCTACCAGATGCCGGCCTACCACCTGCAGACCAATGATGGCCATGGCGTGACCCTGGTGAACATCGGTGTCGGTCCCTCCAACGCCAAGAACATCACTGACCACCTGGCCGTACTGCGCCCGCATTGCTGGCTGATGATCGGCCACTGCGGCGGGCTGCGGCAGTCCCAGACCATCGGTGACTACGTGCTGGCCCACGCCTACATGCGTCGCGACGGGATCCTCGACCGGGTGGTGCCGCCGAACATTCCGATTCCGGCCCTGGCCGAAGTGCAGATGGCGCTTCAACAGGCCGCGGCGAACATCACTGGCGAAAAGGGCGATGAGCTGAAAAAACGCCTGCGCACCGGCACCGTATTGACTTACGACGATCGCAACTGGGAGCTGCGCTGGGCCCAGGAGCGTCCGCTGATCAACCTGTCCCGCGCGGTGGCGGTGGACATGGAAAGCGGCACCATCGCCGCCCAGGGTTATCGCCTGCGGGTGCCTTATGGCACGTTGCTTTGCGTTTCGGACAAACCGCTGCACAGCGAGATCAAGCTGCCGGGTTCGGCCAACGCCTTCTATGAGCGAGCGGTCAACCAGCACCTGAAGATCGGCATCGAGGCGTTGGACCTGTTGCGCACCGAACTCAACTCGTTGCATTCGCGCAAGCTGCGCAGCTTCGATGAGCCGCCGTTCCGCTGATACCCCGTTGAAGGGGATGGTGGTTATTTAACGGTCGGGCCACTAGCATGGTCGGCCCTGACCGTTAGATGTTGTATTCGCCATGCCCCGTCCTCCACGCCCTGCTTCCCGTCGCCCTGGCGCGAAGCTTCCAGCCTCTGCCCCGCGCCGCGTGGCCAAGGCCCCGCCGGCCGAGTCGAAGCTGATTCTGTTCAACAAACCTTTCGATGTGCTGACGCAATTCAGTGACGGTGAAGGGCGGGCGACGCTCAAGGATTTTATCGACGTACCGGGCATCTACCCGGCCGGACGGCTGGATCGCGACAGCGAAGGCTTGCTGTTGCTGACCAACGATGGGCAGTTGCAGGCGCGGATTGCCGACCCCAAGCACAAGCTGGCCAAGACTTATTGGGTGCAGGTGGAGGGCGAGCCGAGTGCCGAACAGTTGCAACGTTTGCGCGACGGCGTGGAGTTGAACGACGGCATGACGTTGCCGGCCGAGGCGCGCCAATTGGAAGAACCGCAATTGTGGCCGCGCAACCCGCCGGTGCGTTTTCGTAAAAGCGTGCCCACGAGCTGGCTGGAATTGGTGATACGCGAAGGGCGCAACCGCCAGGTGCGACGCATGACCGCCGCCGTGGGCTTGCCGACCTTGCGCCTGGTGCGGGTCAGGATCGGCGACTGGACGATCGAGGGGCTCGATCAGGGCCAGTGGAAAGAAGTGCCGGCGCGCTTATAACGTCCCGGATTCGATCAGGCCGATCACCACGCTCTTGATAACGAACGCCGCCACGCCGAGGCCCAGCACGAAAAACAGGATGAACGAGCCGAAACGCCCGGCCTTGGACTTCTTCGCCAGGTCCCAGACGATGAAACCCATGAAAATGATCAGGATGCTGACCAGGCCGGTCATCATCCACTCTTCGAAAACAGCAGGATCCATCAGGACACTCCGGCATGGACGGGGTTGAAAAGGCGCGGCGAGTATAAGGCATGGGGGGCGGGCGGTGGATTGGCCTGCGGCGGTGTGTCGCAGCTATTCATCGGTTGGGCTGACGCCATCGCGAGCAAGCTCGCTCCCACAGTGGATCTGTGTCAGGGCGCAATTCCTTGTGGGAGCGAGCTTGCTCGCGATGGCGGTTTCAGTTACGCAGATGAGTCAACGGCAGTTCGGTGCTGTTAAGCACCTGGTTCAGCACAAAACTCGAACGCACGCTGGTAACGCCATCAATACGAGTCAGGTGCCCCAGCAGCAGTTTCTGGTAATGGTCCATGTCCGGCACCACGACCTTGAGCTGGTAGTCCGCGTCCATGCCGGTGACCAGGCTGCACTCCAGCACTTGCGGCAGGTTGCGGATGGCAGCTTCGAAGTTCTCGAAACGCTCGGGGGTGTGGCGGTCCATGCCGATCAGCACGTAGGCCGTCAGGCTCAGGCCCAGCAGCTTGCGGTCGAGCAGGGCGACCTGGCGGGTGATGTAGCCGTCATCTTCCAGCTGCTTGACCCGTCGCGAGCAGGGGGAGGGCGACAGGCCGATGCGTTCGGCCAGTTCCTGGTTGGAGATGCGCGCGTCGCGCTGCAATTCCGCCAGAATACTCAGGTCGTAACGGTCAAGTTTGCTCATCGGTCGGGCCTTTATCTTGATAATTGCGGCAGATTATCTATCTAGGGTTAAAAATTGCGCAAGTGATGTTTATTTCCGCAATCTTCGCAATCATCTGTCGGCGCCCCAGGCTTATGCTTACCACCAAGATCACTGCTCGGACAAACAGTCCAGTGCAGCCCGCCCGATCAGGCCGGCTGCGGTCGCAGTACCCACCGGTACTGGCAGACCCCCGAGCTGCACACTGTCCAGAAGACGGCGTGAGGTGAGCCGACGTCATAAGCGTCGAGCACGGACGAAATTCTCAAGGGGAGGCCGACGGGTCTCCCTTTTTTAATGCCTGCGAAATAAACCCCGTGGCTGATAACCTGTCGCAGAACCGGCCTGGGCTTTTCCAGTCTTATCATCAGGCCCTGAACCGTTGTGAGGAATTTCATGAAGTCGCGCATCTGGCGTTTGGCAGGTGTTGGTCTGTTGTGGGCAAGTGTCAGTGCGCAGGGAATGGCCGACGATCAGCAAAACCGTGGCGGTCCGGACGGCGGTCGTGGGCAGGATGGGCGCGGCGGCAACGGCCAGGGTTATTCGGGCCAGCCGCGGCCGCAGAGCAACGAAATCATTCGCGGCGACAACAGTCGTCAGTTCGAGGTCAAGCCGCAGAATCCAGGCGCACAGCATTACGATCGTCCTGCGCAGGACCCTAACGCCCACGGTCGCCCGCCGCAGCCGCAACCCGGTAGCAACCTGCCGATCCAGGGCCGGCCCGACAGCGTGAGCCAGACTCGGGAACCGCAACCGGGGTACTACCGCGACATTCCTCGTCGCAGCGATGGTTATCCGAGCGGCGGGCCACGCCCAAGTCATGACAACCGTCCCGAACAGCATTGGCCCGGTCGGCCGGACGGCCATGGCAACGGCTGGGGCCCGGGGCCGCAATACCGCCCGGGTTATGTGATCGACCGTTTCCCGGATCGCAACTATCGCGTGCCCTATCGCGGCCAGGACTACTTCTATTCGGGTGGCTACTGGTATCGCCCGCAAGGGCCGCGTTATGTCGTGGTCGCGCCGCCGCGGGGCATCCGTACCCGTTACCTGCCCGATTACGCCAGGGAAGTGTGGATCGGCAGTTCACTGTTCTTTCTCGCCGCCGGCGCCTATTACATCTACGAAGCCAATACTCAGGATTACGTTGTGGTCGAGCCGCCCGTGGCCAACCCGCAACCTCAACCCCAGGGCAACAGCTTTGACGTGGTGGCCTATCCGGCCAACGGCCAGTCGCCCGAGCAGGTCAACCAGGATGGCTACGACTGCTATCGCTGGGCCGTGCAGCAGAGTGGTTTCGACCCGCGCAACTACACCTACCCTCCGGCACCGGAAGTGGTGCAGACCTATCGCCAGGCCCAGGGCAGTTGCTTGAGCAGTCGTGGGTATCAAGTGACATACTGATCACTGGCGGGAGGCAGGGTGCCGCTTTTGTGGCGAGGGAGCTTGCTCCCGCTGGACTGCGCAGCAGGCCCAGGATTTTTACGGTCGCTGCGCAACCGAGCGGGAGCAAGCTCCCTCGCCACAGGTCATGCGCTGACGGCTTTTACCACTTCCGACGGATCGGCATGCACCAGCACTTCGGCCTTCGGATAGGCATGATGGATCGCATCGGCGGCCTGGTCGCTGATGCCGTGGGCCACTGACAGGGTCAATTCCCCCGGCAACTCCAGGTGCAGTTGCACGAACCAGTGGTTGCCGGAGATCCGCGTGCGCAGGTCATGGGCACCGAGCACGCCGGGCACGGCGCAGGCCAGTTCCAGCATGTGCTGGCTGACGTCGGGCGGCAGTTCCTGGTCCATCAGCACCGCGAAGCTTTCCCGGGCGATCTGGACGGCGCTCCACAGAATGTAAATGGCGATCCCCAGGCCGAACCAGGCGTCGAGCTGATACCAGCCGAATCCGGCCAGCACCAGTGCCACCAGGATGCTGCCGTTGAGCAACAAGTCAGAGCGATAGTGCAGCGAGTCGGCGCGCACGGCGTTGGAGCCGGTGGCGCGGATGACCCGATGCTGCAACGCCAGCAGCGCCAGGGTCAGCCCGAGGGAAAACACGATCACACCGACACTGAGCCAGGGCGCGTCCACCGGCAGCGGGTTTTTCAGGCGCTCGAAGGCCTGCAAGGCAATCAATACCGCACTGCCACCGATAAACAGCGCCTGGGCCATGCCGGCCAGGGATTCGGCCTTGCCATGACCGTAGCGATGGTCATCGTCGGCGGGGCGCAGGGCGTAATGCACCGCCAGCAGATTGAGCAGCGAGGTGACACCGTCCAGTGCCGAGTCGGTCAGGCCGGCGAGCATGCTCACCGAGCCGCTGAGCCACCAGGCCACGGCCTTGGCGACGACCAGGATAAGCGCCACGGCCACCGACGCCCGGGTGGCCAGGCGCAGCAGACGGGCGTGTTCGGTGCTGGTGGTCATGGCGCGGTCGTTCCTTGCGTGGCGCCTGTTATGCGGCAGGTTTGAGACCGAGGGCGGCCAGTTGTTGTGCGTTGCCCTTGTGCTGGATCAGCCGTGGATCGTCCAGCGGGAAGCGGCGGCCCAATTCGCTTTCCAGGATTGCCTGCAGCTTCTGGTTGTTCACCGTACCGTCGGGGTTGATGGCCGGCTTGAGTTTCTCAGGCTCGATCTGGACGCTTTTGCCCGGCTCGAAGTAAATGGCGCCGGTGGCGAAGTCCACGGCGAACGCGATCAGGCCAGGGATGATGTAGAACAGCAGGCCGACAGCATCGAGCGCGGCAATCGCCGGGTCGATCTTGCCATCGATCTGGCCGCGGCGGTCCGGGTAGAAGATCGAGCCGCAGGCGCTGATTTGAGTCAGTAGGGCGGCGACCAGGACGCCACCGATCACGCGAAAGGGAATACGCATAACAATCTCCTGAGCAGATAAGGGCGTTGCTGGTTGGAGTCCAGACCACGCTAAACAGTTCGCCGTTATACTCGGCCCTCTGTTTTGGAGCCAGCATGATTTCTTTGCCGATTGATGAAGTTTTACCCGACCTGCGCCAAGCCCTGGCGTCGCGCCACGAAGCGGTGCTCGAAGCGCCGCCCGGCGCCGGTAAAACCACCCGCGTTCCCTTGGCCCTGTTGCACGAGCCGTGGCTGGCCGGGCAGACCATCCTGATGCTCGAACCCCGGCGCCTGGCGGCACGGGCGGCGGCCGAGCGACTGGCCAGCGAACTGGGGGAAAAGGTCGGTGAAACCGTCGGCTACCGGATTCGCCTCGACAGCAAGGTCGGCCCCAAGACTCGCATTGAAGTGGTCACTGAAGGCATCCTCACCCGGCGTTTGCAGGACGACCCGGCGCTGGAAGGCGTGGGGCTGCTGATTTTCGATGAATTCCATGAACGCAGCCTCGACGCCGACCTGGCCCTGGCCTTGAGCCTCAACGGTCGGGAGCTGTTTCGCGAAGACCAGCCACTGAAGATCCTGCTGATGTCCGCCACCTTGGAAGGTGAGCGCCTGGCCGGGTTGCTGGACAACGCGCCGATCCTGCGCAGCGAAGGCCGCATGTTCCCGGTGACGGTACGCTGGGGCCGGCCGTTCCAGCCCGGCGAGTTCATCGAGCCGCGGCTGGTGCAGACCGTGCTGGATGCACTGCACGATGAAACCGGCAGCGTCTTGGTGTTCTTGCCCGGGCAGGCCGAGATCCGCCGGGTCCATCAGCAACTGGCCGAGGCCTTGGGCGAGGGCGGCAATGTGTTGCTCTGTCCGCTGCACGGTGAACTGGACCTCGCCGCCCAGCGCGCCGCCATCGACCCCGCACCGCCCGGCCAGCGCAAAGTGGTGCTGGCCACCAACATTGCCGAAACCAGCCTGACCATCAACGGCGTACGAGTGGTGATCGACGCCGGACTGGCCCGGGTGCCGCGTTTCGACCCGGGCAGCGGCATGACCCGGCTCGACACCCAGCGCATTTCCCGGGCCAGTGCCACCCAGCGGGCCGGTCGGGCCGGGCGTCTGGAACCAGGGGTGTGCTACCGGTTGTGGTCCGAAGACCAGCATGAACAATTGGCCGCGTACGGCAGCGCGGAGATTCTGTCGGCGGACCTGGCCGGGTTGGCCCTGCAATTGGGGCGCTGGGGCGTGACGCCGTCGCAACTGGTCTGGCTCGATGTTCCGCCCGCCGCTGCGTATGCCCAGGCCCAGGACCTGCTGCAACGCCTGGGTGCGTTGGAGGGCGAGCAACTGACCCGCCACGGGCAGGCCATGGCTGAACTGCCGGCCCACCCGCGTATCGCCCATCTGCTGTTGCGCGGCCAGGCGCTGGGGCTGGCGGACATGGCCTGCAACGTCGCCGCACTGTTGGGCGAGCGCGACATTCTGCGTGGCGCCGGCGCGGACCTGCACACTCGCCTGGCCTTGCTGTCCGGCGAAGAGCGAGCAGCGCGCGGCGCCCAGGGTGGGGTGCAGCGGGCGCGGCAACTGGCCCGGCAATATCGCGGCTACCTGCGGGGCAAGGCCGAAGAGATCGTGGCCGATCCCGATCATTCGCGCTGGCTCGGCGCGTTGCTAGCCTTGGCTTACCCGGACCGCGTTGCCCAGCAGCGAAGGCCTGGCGGTGCGGAGTATCGCCTGGCGAATGGGCGTGCGGCGCTGTTTGCCGAGGCTGACAGCCTGATGAAACAAACGTGGCTGGTGATCGCCGACCTGGGCAGCCGCCAGGGCCAGCGGGAAGAGCGGATCTACCTGGCGACGGATTTCGACCCGGCGCTGTTCGATTCGGTATTGGCCGAACAAGTACGCGTTGTGGATCAACTGGATTGGGACGAGCGTGAAGGCGTGCTGCGCGCCGAGCGCCAGCGCAAGGTCGGCGAACTGGTGCTCAGCCGCGAACCGCTGACCGGCCTGGATGAGTCGGCCCGTAGCCAGGCCCTGGTGAACCTGGTGCGGCGCAAGGGCTTGGAATTATTGCCCTGGACCCCGGAACTGCGGCAATGGCAGGCGCGGGTGGCGCTGCTGCGGCGCCTGGATCTGGACGCCAAGGGCGAGAGCGAATGGCCGGACGTCAGCGATGGCGCCTTGCTGGACAACCTAGAGCATTGGTTGATGCCGTATCTGGGCCGAGTCTCGCGCCTCAGCCATTTTGCCAACCTGGATTTGTCGAGCATCGTTCACAACCTGTTGCCCTGGCCCCTGCCGCAACGCTTGGATGAACTGGCGCCGCACCATTTGAGCGTGCCCTCGGGCTCGTCGATTCGCCTGGACTACAGCGAGCATCCGCCGATCCTGGCAGTGCGCTTGCAGGAACTCTTCGGCCTGGCCGACACCCCGCGCATCGCTGGTGGGCGGCAGGTGGTCAAGCTGCACCTGCTGTCCCCGGCGCGCCGACCGGTGCAGGTCACCCAGGACCTGGCGAACTTCTGGCGCAGCACCTATGCCGAGGTGAAGAAGGACCTCAAGGGGCGCTATCCCAAACATTACTGGCCGGACGACCCGCTGGTGGCGGAAGCGACGGCGCGGGTCAAGCCGCGTAAGTGAGCTGATTCCGATCCACCCCCAAACCCCTGTAGGAGCGAGCTTGCTCGCGATGGCGATGTGTCAGCTGATAGTCATGTTGCTGATCCGCCGCTATCGCGAGCAAGCTCGCTCCCACATGTGTTCGGTGGTGAGCCCGCTAAGGCGTAGCCGGCAACAAAAACCGCGCAATCACCGGCAAATGATCGGAGATGCGCAAGGTGTCGTCCTGCCTTACCTGGGCCTGGACCCGTTTGATTCGTGGGCTGTAGAACAGGTAGTCGACGGTGCGGTCGGGGCCGTTGAGGCCAGGGTCGTTCGGGTAGTGGGTCAGCCAGTGTCCGCGGTCGATGCCGCTGGCCTCGTTGTTGGTGGGGATCATCGGGTATTTGTCCCACAGCAGATGCAGGGGGCTGTCGGCGGCGTAGGGCGTGCGTTGCTCGGACGGCAGGCGCCGGTACTGGCCCAGGGGCAGCAGGTTGAAGTCGCCGCCGATCAGCCAGGGCGTGCCTGCGGATTCGAATTTATCCAGTGCCTTGGCTACGGCGGTGATTTGTCTGGGTAGGGTTTCGTCCGGCTCTGTGGCCCGTTCCAGATGCGTGTTGAGCACCGCCAACTGACCGCCATCGCTCAGCGGCAGGTAGCTGACCAATAAGGCATTCTTCGGCTGGAACTGACGGCTGATAACGTTGGCGTCGGCCACCGGCAGTTGTACCCGTTCGGCACGGTCGATGCGGTAGCGACTCAGGGTCGCCAGTTGCCGGCCGACGCTGCCGAAGATGTGCGGGTCGGGGATGAAGTCGGCCTTCCAGTCGAAGGCGCTGGTGCCGCACGGATAGAGGTCGGCCAGCCGTTCCTGCAACAGCTTGAGCTGGTCCTGGTAATCGCTGGCCTTGGCGCCCTTGTCCAGTTCCTGGAGCAACACGATGTCCGGTTGTTCGTCGCGGATGACCCGGGCCACTTCGTCGAGGCTGAAGGCCATGTCTTCCAGGGTCGGGCTTTCATCGTCGCCCTGGGCCAGGTCGTTCCAGAACACGTAGCGCTTGCCGGCGAGGAACTGCACGTTCCAGGTCATCACCTTCAAGGCCTGGCCAGGCACCAGGGGGGCTGCGTTGGCGGTGCAACTGACCGGCATGCTTTCCCGGGGCTGTGGCCGCCAGGTCAGGGCGTAGACCGACAGGGCGGCCAGGCTGAGGATCAACAGCAGGCCCAGCAAGGTGTGGCGCAGTAGACGGGTCATGGCTCAGGCTTTTCTGCAATCAACATGAACATTCGGAACAGCACGACAGTGGTGAACAATTGCAGAAAACTGTGGATGCTGTCGATCAGCAAGCTGACCAAAGGATTTTGCGGCGGCGGATACACCGAGACGCTGGCGCCCTTGAGCAGCCAAAGCGGGACCATCACGGACAGGATGCACAGCAGGATTCGCCAGAAATGACCTCGACTCATGCGCAGGCTTTCCTTCATCGCGGCCAGTGGCGCCAAGCCCTTCAATACCAGCAGGTACTCACCGAAAGCCAGGACGACCATCAGCCATAGCCCTGGCAGGAAATACAACGAGATGCCGATCAGGATCAGCAGAGTATTGAGCGCGGTCAGCAAGGCGAAGCGTGGCCACTGGAGGAGGGCGGCGGCGAGCAAATCGCGGGCGCGGGGGGCTTCGCCACGACTGCGGGCATCGAGAAACAGAATCAAAGCCGCGGTGTACAGCGGGTACACCAATAGCCCGACGATCACGCTGTAGCCGGAAAAGCCGTCGGCCCCGACGGCGCTGTCCACCCCCTGCTGCAGCACCGCTTCGAGTATCACCAGCGGCAAGCACAACTGGGCGATCCGGCCCAGATGGCGCTTGAAAAAATACAAAGAGTCACGCAGTACTTCTAACGGATTCATGGGTCGGTATCGCAGTTCGAAAAAGCGGTCCGACACTTTACCCATCAGGTGACCGCAGAAACAAACGTAAACATCAGGTAAAGACCATTGAAAGCTTTTCGACGAGCCCCATTACTGATGGGCACCGGTCTTCGGGATCGGAATGGTTTCTACCCGGCAATCTAATGAGGTCGCCATGAACAGCGAAGAACAAACCCTGATCGATGGACTGTTTTCACGGCTGCAACAGGCCGAAAAGGATTCAGCCCCGCGCGACGCCCAGGCCGAGGCGCGGATCAAGGAACACCTGGCGAGCCAGCCAGCGGCGGGCTATTTCATGGCCCAGGCGATTTTGGTGCAGGAGGCCGCGATCAAGCGCCTCGATGAGCAGAACAAGCAACTCACCCAGCAAGTCGAGCAATTGCAGGCCGAGCTGCAACAGGCCCGCAAACAGACGTCGGCGCCAAGCGGCGGCGGAGGTTTCCTCTCGAGTATTTTCGGTGGCAGCCCGCGGGATTCACGCCCGGCGAGCGCGCCTGCCGCAAGCGGTGGTGGCTGGCGCGAACCGGCACAGCCGTCCTTCAATGCCCCGGCCCAACAGGGCTTTGGCGCACCGCCCGGCAATTATGGCGCACCGCAGCAGCAGGCCCCGGCAGCGGGCAGCTTCCTGGGGGGCGCCCTGAAAACCGCGGCGGGCGTGGCCGGCGGCGTGATGCTGGCCCAAGGCATCAGCAGCCTGTTCCACAGCAACCAGCAACCGCAGGAAGTCGTCGAGGTCATCAAGGAAGAGCCGGCCCAACCGGTCAACGACACCGCCAACAACGGCGACAACGGCTGGGGCGATGACCAGCGCGTGGCCGATAACGACGCCTACGGCAACGACCAGGGCGGCTTCAGCGACGCGGACTACAGCGACGATTCATCGTCCTTCGGCGACGACGACTCCTTCGTCTGACCTGCCATTCGTCCGGGGCGCTCTGGCGCCTCGGGCCGATTATTCGCGGAACAATCCTTCGGGCTGGCATACTGGGCGACTTTTCGGCCCTGGTGGTCTGCGTGCATGTGCATCCAAGAGGAAACGCGGTGAAAAAAATTGCAGTGTTCGCCGATGTGCAGAACCTCTACTACACCGTGCGCCAGGCCTACGGTTGCCATTTCAACTACGCCGCGCTGTGGGCCGATGTCAGCAAACAGGGGCAGATCGTCGAGGCCTACGCCTACGCGATCGATCGCGGTGACAGCAAGCAGCAGCAATTCCAGCAGATCCTGCGCAACCTGGGCTTCATCGTGAAGCTCAAGCCCTACATCCAGCGCAGCGACGGCTCGGCCAAGGGTGACTGGGACGTGGGCATCACGCTGGATATCATGGACGCTGCCGACCACGTCGATGAAGTGGTGCTGGCCTCCGGCGATGGCGATTTCGACATGTTGCTCGAGCGCATCATCCAAAAGCACGGCGTGCAAGCCGTGGCCTATGGCGTGCCGGGGTTGACTGCCAACTCGCTGATCCGCGCCGCCAGCCGCTACGTGCCTATCGAAGGCGCGTTGTTGCTCAAGAATTGATTTTCACGGAGTTCAAAAGGTTTGGAACGCATCGCAGTCATCGACTTTGAAACCACCGGAATCACCCCGAGCAGCAGTTGCCGGGCCACGGAAATCGCGGTGGTGATGCTCGAGCAAGGCCGGATCGTCGACCGCTACCAGAGCCTGATGAATGCCGGTGTACGGGTGCCGGCCTTCATCGAACAACTGACCGGCATCAGCAACGCCATGCTGCGCAGCGCCCCGTCGGCGGAAAAAGTGATGAACGAGGTCAACGAGTTTGTCGGCATCACGCCCCTGCTGGCGCACAACGCCGCGTTCGACCAGAAGTTCTGGGACTTTGAACTGGGGCGAATCAAGCGTACTCGCTTGCAGAATTTTGCCTGTTCACTGTTGCTGGCCCGGCGCCTGATGCCGGCTGCACCGAACCACAAGCTCGGCACGCTCAACACGTTCGCCGGCTTGCCCCACACAGGCCAGGCTCACCGGGCCATGGCCGACGCCGAAATGGCCGCCAATCTCACCGCGCACCTGGCTTCGCAACTGCGGCAAAAGCATGGGCTGCGGGAGTTGTCCCATGATTTGCTGTGCAGTTTGCAGAAGGTGCCGGCGGCGAAGATCAATGAGCACCTCAAGCGGCATCGCGGGTTCTAAACACACCACAAAACCCTTGTGGGAGCGGGCTTGCTCGCGAATGCGGTGTGTCAGTAAGTAAATGTGCGACTGACACACCGCATTCGCGAGCAAGCCCGCTCCCACACAGGTTGTTCAGTGTTTGATCCTTATTTCCCGTTCCCTTCCAACTGCCCCAGCGGCACGCGCTTTTCAATGGCGCTGGACAGCACGATCGAGGTCTTGCTGAAACCAAATTTGGCGATGCGGTTGATCAGCTCTTCCAGCTCGGGCATCGAACCGACCGCCGCTTGCATGATCACGCACGGGTCGCCGGTGACCCGATGGCACTCGGTCAGTTGTGGGATCTTGCACAGTTCGTCGTAGGTCTTCTGGTTGCCGTGCTGGTTCATTCGCAGTTCGATGACGCACTGCACCGGCAGACCGATCTTTGCCATGTCGACTTTGGCTTGATAACCGGTGATGACGCCGCTGGCTTCCAGTTTGCTGACCCGTTCGGCCACGGCGGGGGCTGACAGGTTCACTTTGCGGGCCAGTTCAGCGTAGGACGCCCGACCGTTGTCCAACAAAGCGCTGAGCAGCATGCGGTCGTATTTATCCACGGTTTGGCTTCCTGTTGGCGTGACTTTCGAAAACGCGATTTATAGCGCTGATCTCCGTGTTTTGAAAAGTGTATGGCCTTGATAAACAGGTTTTGTAACTTATTTTCCGTCTATCGCCTTTCTAGAATAAAGCCTCTCATTGTCCTGACTTCGAGCTGAACATGCCTGGCCTACGCCGTTTCCCTCTGCCATTGATCGCTGCTTTTTTTGCCTTGTACGTCATCTGGGGTTCGACCTACCTGGTGATTCGTATCGGTGTGGAGCATTGGCCGCCGCTGTTGCTGGCCGGGATTCGTTTTGTGCTGGCCGGTTCGCTGATGTACGGCTTCCTGCGCTGGCGCGGGGCACCGGCGCCGACCTGGGCGCAATGGAAGGCCGGGGCCATCATTGGCGTGCTGTTGCTCAGTTTTGGTAACGGCGCGGTCAGTGTGGCCGAGCACACGGGCGTGGCGTCCGGGGTGGCGGCCTTGGCCGTGGCGACAGTGCCTTTGTTTACCTTGCTCTGTGGATATTTCTGGGGCGCGCGTAATACCCGTCTGGAATGGGCGGGGATTGTGCTGGGGTTGATCGGCATCGCCATGCTCAACCTCGGTTCCAACCTGCAGTCCAGCCCGTTGGGGGCGACCTTGCTGGTATTCGCGGCGGCCTCTTGGGCCTTCGGTTCGGTGCTGAGTAAACACCTGCCTTTGCCGGCCGGGGCGATGGCCAGTGCCGTGGAAATGCTGGTGGGCGGTGTGGTGCTGTTGATCGGCAGCGTGGCCAGCGGCGAACACCTGGACAGCATGCCGCCGCTGGAAGGTTGGCTTGCCTTGGCTTACCTGACCTGCTTCGGTTCGATCGTTGCCTTCAATGCCTACATGTACCTGCTCAAGCATGTGCGCCCGGCGGCGGCCACCAGTTATGCCTATGTCAACCCAGCCGTGGCAGTGTTGCTGGGGATCGTGTTCGCGGGTGAAACCATTGGCGCTGAAGAAAGTGTGGCGATGCTGGTGATCATCAGTGCCGTGGTGTTGATCGGATTGCCGCAGTGGCGCAAACCCAAGCCTGCGCCGGCCGCCGCCTGATTTAGGGTAAACTGCCGCGCATTGCACACCTTGCGCTGATTTTTCCTACGGTACTTCCATGACTTTCGCCACCCTTGGCCTGATCGAACCCTTGCTGCGCGCCCTCGAGACGCTCGGCTACCAGACCCCGACCCCGGTTCAGGCCCAAGCCATGCCGGCGGTGCTCGCCGGTCGCGACCTGATGGCCGCCGCCCAGACCGGTACCGGCAAGACCGCCGGTTTCGCGGTGCCGCTGTTGCAGTTGCTGACCACCGAAGGGCCGAAGGTTGCGGCCAACTCGGTGCGGGCGCTGATCCTGGTGCCGACCCGTGAGTTGGCTGAGCAGGTCCATGAAAGCGTGCGTCAGTACGCGCAAAACCTGCCGCTGAGCACCTACGCCGTGTACGGCGGTGTCAGCATCAACCCGCAGATGATGAAGTTGCGCAAAGGCGTCGACCTGTTGGTCGCCACGCCGGGGCGTCTGCTCGACCTGTTTCGCCAGAACGCGCTGAAGTTCAACCAGTTGCAGACCCTGGTGCTGGACGAAGCCGATCGCATGCTCGACCTGGGCTTCTCCGAGGAGCTGGCGAACATCTACAAGGCCCTGCCGAAGAAGCGCCAGACGCTGCTGTTCTCGGCGACCTTCTCCGACGCGATCCGCCTGCTGGCCGGGCAGATGCTCAACGATCCGCTGAGCATTGAAGTGAGCCCGCGCAACGTCGCCGCCAACACCGTCAAGCAATGGGTGGTGACGGTGGACAAGAAGCGCAAGCCGGAATTGTTCGTGCACCTGATGCGCAAGAACAAGTGGAAGCAGGTGCTGGTCTTTGCCAAGACCCGCAACGGCGTCGATGCGCTGGTGGAAAAACTCCAGGGCCTGGGCATCAACGCCGACGGCATCCACGGTGACAAGCCCCAGGCCACCCGCCAGCGCGCACTGGACCGCTTCAAGGCCAGCGAAGTGCAGATCCTGGTGGCGACCGATGTTGCCGCCCGAGGCTTGGATATCGAGGATTTGCCGTTGGTGGTGAACTTCGACCTGCCGATCGTCGCCGAGGACTACATCCACCGCATCGGCCGTACCGGTCGGGCGGGTTCGACTGGGGAAGCGATTTCACTGGTCTGCGCCGACGAAGTGAACCTGCTGTCGGCCATCGAGATGCTGACGCGCCAGACGCTGACTCGCCAGATGGAACAGGATTTCGAGCCTGAGCATCGGGTACCGGACACCGATGCCAGCGGCCAGGTGATCAAGAAACCGAAAAAGCCGAAGAAACCGAAAACCTCCGGTGGTGGCGGCAAGCGCAACCTGGGCAAGTGGGTGGACAGCGGCGATGCCTCGCCTGTGGAACCTTCGGTCAAGCCTGTGCGCAAAGTGCCGGTGTTCAATACTGGGCCGCGTAAGCGTAAGCCTTGATGATCTGCTGCGCCTGATACACCGCTATCGCGAGCAAGCTCGCTCCCACAGGAGATCTGTGGTGGACACCGGATCTGTGAACACCTGAAAACCACTGTGGGAGCGAGCTTGCTCGCGATGGGGGCGCCTCAAGCTTGTAACCACTCCAGAATTCCCAAACCCGCCGCGCGACCGCTGGCAAAGCACGCCGTGAGCAGGTAGCCGCCGGTCGGTGCTTCCCAGTCGAGCATTTCTCCTGCGCAGAAAACGCCGGGCAATTGCTTGAGCATCAGGCGTTCATCCAGGGCCTCGAAGCTCACGCCACCAGCGCTGCTGATAGCTTCGTCCAAAGGGCGGGTCTTCACCAGGGTGACTGGCAGGCCCTTGATCGCCTGGGCCAGCCGCGCCGGGTCAGTGAAACATTCGGCCGGCGTGAGCTCGCGCAACAGCGCAGCCTTGACGCCGTCGATCCCCAGCTGGCTGTGCAAGTGCTTGGCCATCGAGCGAGAGCCGCGTGGCTTGCTCAGGGCTTGCTGGACCTTATCCACAGGCCGGCCCGGCAGCAGGTCCAGATGGATCGTCGCACTGCCGTGTTGGTTGATGGCTTCGCGAACCGGCGCCGACAGGGCGTAGACCAGGCTGCCTTCGAGGCCAGTGGCGGTGACCACGCATTCGCCGAGGCGCGGTACATCGTCGTTCAAGCCAATGGCGATATTTTTCAGCGGGGCGCCAGAGAATTTGCTGATCATCAGGTCGCTCCAGGCCTCTACCTCGAACCCGCAGTTGCTCGGTTGCAATGGCGCCAGGGTCACGCCGCGTTGTTCCAGCGCCAGCATCCAGGCGCCGTCCGAGCCCAGGCGCGACCAACTGCCGCCGCCCAGCGCCAGCAGGGTCGCGTCGGGGCGTAGCGTTTTCTCACCTTCCGGGCTCGCTATGCGCAAGCTGCCATCAGGGTTCCAGCCGAGCCAGCGGTGGCGCGTGTGGATCGCCACGCCGGCATCGCGCAGGCGCTTGAGCCAGGCGCGCAGCAGCGGGGCGGCTTTCATGTCGGTGGGAAATACCCGCCCGGAACTGCCGACAAAGGTGTCGATACCCAGGCCATGAATCCATTCGCACAGTTCGTTTGCGCCAAATGCCCGCAGCAGCGGGGCGATATTCGCCGCGCGTTCGCCGTAGCGGGACAGGAAGGCCGGGAAGGCTTCGGAGTGGGTGATGTTCATGCCGCCCACGCCGGCCAGCAGGAATTTGCGGCCCACCGAGGGCATGCCGTCGTACAGGTCGACCTGAAGGCCCGCCTGGCTCAACACCTCGGCCGCCATCAGGCCGGCGGGGCCGCCGCCGATGATGGCGACGTTTGGAGTGGAAGGCTTGGAAGCTTGAGTCATGGCGAGCGATGTCTGGCGGATCAGGGCGGGCATTCTATCAGCTCGGTCCACTGGCCGAGGGGCATGGCGTGTGTGTCTACAACTTGAAAGTGTCGACCACACTCCTGAGTCGTCCGACTTCAAAATCCAGTTCTCCACACGCCTTGAGGGTCGAGCACAAATTGTCGGTGGCATGGCGATTCAACTGGCTGATCTCATGAACATCCCGAGTAAGCTGGTCAACAGCACTGGTTTGCTCCTCGGTTGCAGCGGCGACCGTCAGGCACATCTCATCGATCTCGATGATGCGTGACACCACGGTCAGCAGGCTGTCCCCGGCCTCGGTCGCCACCCGTACACTTTGGCTGCCGATTTCATGGCTGCGCAGCATGGTCTTGGCCGCCTGGGTAGCCCCCTCCTGCAGTGCTTCGATCACCGCGCGGATTTCTTCGGTCGCTGCCTGGGTGTGGTGGGCAAGGCTTCTGACTTCGTCCGCCACCACGGCAAACCCGCGCCCGGCCGCTCCGGCCCGGGCTGCCTCGATGGCCGCGTTCAAGGCCAGCAGGTTGGTTTTTCCGGAGATCGTCGAGATGACCTCCAGCACCTTGCCGATATTGGCGCTTTTGGCGTTGAGCTCTTCGATCTGTGCGCGGGTTTCTTCGATGTTTTCTTGCAGGCAACTCATGGCATTGACCGTGTTCTCGACGAGCATGCAGCTCGAATCGATCTGCGCCCTGGCGCTCGAGGCGCCTCTGGACGCCGCCGAGGCACTCGAGGCGATTTCTTGCGCCGACGCCCCAAGCTCCTCAATGGCCGCCGCCACGTTGCTGGTAAAGCCGGATTGGTGTTCCGACTTCCCAACCGAAGAGTTGGAGGCCGTCAGGACCTTGCTGGTGGCCTCTTTCAGGGAGTTCGTCGTCGATGAGACTTCGGTGATGGAGGCATGGATCCGGTCGCCGAAGCGATTGAAACTCACGGCCAATTGGCCGAATTCATCATTGGACAGGATCGACAAGCGTCGGGTCAGGTCACCGTCGCCCTGGGCGATATCTTCCATCGCGTGACTGATAAGGCGCAGGGGTTTCATCAACACGCGAATAAGCAGCCCGAGCAGCAGCAGGGTGGCCATGCCGGCAACGATTGTCGTGATGATCGCCGAACTGCGGAACGCAGCAAGACTGGCCATCGCTGCCTGTTTGTCCAGGACGATGCCGATGTACCAGTCTTTCATCGGCAGGCCCTTGATCGCAGAGAACAGTGTGAATTTCACGCCATCGACCGTAGTGGCTTCCACCAATCGATCATTGAGCGTCGGGGTATTGCCCGGAAACAGATCGGACAGTGTCTTGCCGATGAGCGCCTTGTCGGGGTGAACCAGTATTTTACCTTCCTTACTCACCAGAAAGGCGTATCCATTGCCCTCGAAGGCTTGCGCGTTGAGCGTCTGGGAAATCGTCTCGATGTTCAGACTGGCGCCCAGGACACCGAGCGTTTGCTGCCCGGCGTGGATGGCGACCGCCTGGGTGATAATCGGGTAGTCGATCCCGGCCCCTACGTAGGGTTCGGTCATCGCCACGCCATGGTCTGCGGCGTCTATGTACCATTGCCGTTTCCTGCTGTCGTAATCGGCTGGCATCTGCCGCGGGGGATGGATCTGGAACCCACCGTCACGGGTACCCGCATAACCTGCGATAAATTGGCTCATGAGCACTTGGCTCTGCAACTTGTCGAGTATGTTTTGCGGCGAAGGATCGTTGCCGATGAGTTCGGCAAATCCCCTTAGCAGAATCATTCGTCCGTCCAGCCAGCTCTGGATATCATGTGCCATCGCTGCCGAGAGGGCGCGGGTGTGTTCCTCGATTTTTTTTACGTTGTCGTCACGCAACCGAACATCATTCAATACGGTGAATGTGCAAAACACCGTCATGATAAGCAACGAAGCAATCAGTAGTATCTTCTGGTTAAACCTGAGACTTTTCATTGCACTTTCTCTGAATAAGGATCGGTTGCGCAGGGACAAAGGTCGCCGTCAGCGGATTACCAAAGTGCCAATGTGTAACTTACGATCAGACGGGTTTCGTCCAGGTCATTGCCGAAGTTCGAACGAACCGTAGCGTTTCTGAGTTTGACCCCGAGGTTTTTTAGCGAACCGCTTTGGATCACGTAACCGATATCCGTATCGCGCTCCCACTCTTTGCCCGTGTTACTGCCCCCGACCAACGCGTTGTCACCCTGGACATAGCGACTCATGAACGTCAGTCCGGGAATACCCATTGCCGCGAAGTTGTAGTCATAACGCAGCTGCCAGGAGCGTTCCTGAGTGTTGGCAAAGTCATTGATCTGGACAAAGTTGACCAGGTACGGGTCGCTATTGGCAATGTACGGGAAGGGATCGTCACCGCTCATGTGTTGATAGGCGGCGGTGAACACGTTGGCGCCCAGGGTGTAGGAGACCAGTCCGTTCGCAGCACGGTTATCGAGCGGGCGGAAGTTACCGTCATCGGTACTTTTCGAATAACGTAGATCGAACTTCAGCGACTGCTGCGCGGCAAGGGGAATTTCATAGACGACACCGCCAAAGAACTGCCGGTAGACATTTTCCAGATTGCCGTAGAACAGACTTGTGCTAAGGGCTTTGTTGAAACTGTAGGTACCACCGGCAAAGCGGAAGTCATCACTGACACCGCCGATGCGGTTGCCCGTGAAGTCCTGATAGTCCGAGGAACTGTTGAACTTGATTTGCTCCAGCTTGCCACCTTGCAGGACCAACTTATCAATGTCTTTGGAGGTCAGTAGCGCGCCTTCGAAAGTGGAGGGCAGCAGGCGTGTGTCATTGCTCGATACCACGGGCGTACGGAAGGCGAGTGAGCCAGCCTTTAGAACCGTTTCCGACACCTTCGCCTTGGCCGTCAGCTCAAGTTTGGAATATTCGTCCTGTGAGCCGCGACCGTTTTTCGAACTGAGATCAGCCGGCAACAGACCCGTGCCACCGGAACCATCACCGCCGTCAAGCTTGAGACCGAGCATGCCAACGGCGTCGATGCCCAGGCCCACGGTGCCGGCGGTATAGCCTGACTCGAACCGCAACATGGCTCCCTGGGCCCATTCTTTTGCCGCGTCCCGCTGGGCCGTCGGAGGGCCGTTGCGAAAGTCACGATTGAAGTAGAAGTTACGCAGTTCAATACTGGCCTTACTGTCGGCAATAAAATCAGCAGATGCCGTGAATGGGAAAATCAACGCGCAAGTACCCGCAATAGCGAAAGCCTTATTGATTGACATGCTCTTTATGCTCCAGATAACGGCAGATTTATTTGTTGGGTTTTATCGTTATTTTGATTGCAAAGTTACATCTACAGTTTTCTGCGGGCAGCACGCGGCAACCGGGTTATTACCCCGTTGCGCGTACTGACTGCGAAAAGAAAAAGTTTTAAATCAGTTAGCTGTTTTGATGCGGCCAATGACGGAGCCGGCTTCAAAGTAGTCGCCTGCCTGTTTGGCGATCTGCACCTGGCCTTCACACGGTGCGAGGACCGAGGTTTCCATTTTCATGGCCTCTACCACCGCGATCACTTGCCCAGCGCTCACCGACTCGCCGTCTTTGACGACCCAGGTATGCAGATTACCCGCCACGGGCGTCAGTACCGCCTGCGGATCAGTGGCCTCGGATGGGGCCGTGCTTTCGCTGGCGGTACCCGCTGCGTTCAAGCTGACGCCTCGCAGCAGCGCAGCCGGAAGGCCCAGCTCATGGCGCTTGCCGTCGATCTCGACAAACGTGCGCAGGATGCCAGGGTCGGCCGATACAGCGGTACGTGGGGCGAGCGTGATCTGTTCGGCGAAATCGGTCTCGATCCAGCGTGTGTGCACGGCGAATTTATCGGCACCGGTGAAGTCGTCATGGTCCATCACGGCCCGGTGGAACGGCAGCACCGAGGCAATGCCTTCAATGTTGAATTCAGCCAAGGCGCGCCGGGCGCGGACGATGGCCTGTTCGCGGGTGGCACCGGTGACGATCAGCTTGGCCATCATCGAGTCGAAGGTGCTGGGCACTCGCGAGCCGCTTATCACGCCGCTGTCCAGGCGAACGCCCGGGCCAGATGGCGGCAGGAAATCGGTGATCTGACCGGGGGTGGGCAGGAAGCCCTTGCCCGGGTCTTCCGCGTTGATGCGAAATTCGAAGCTGTGGCCACGCGGGGGCGGCGTCTCACTGAAGGACAATGGGAAACCGTCGGCGATCCGCAGTTGTTCGATCACCAGATCCACCCCAGTGGTCTCTTCGGTCACCGGGTGCTCGACCTGCAAGCGGGTATTGACCTCGAGGAACGACAGGGTGCCATCCTGGCTGAGCAGGAACTCCACCGTGCCGGCACCGACGTAGCCGGCTTTGGCGCAGATATCCTGAGCGGATTGATGAATACGCTGGCGCTGTTCGTCGCTGATAAAGGGCGCTGGCGCTTCCTCCACCAGCTTCTGATTGCGCCGCTGCAAGGAGCAGTCACGCGTGCCGACGACGACGACCTTGCCGTGTTTGTCGGCGAGGATCTGCGCTTCGATGTGCCGAGGACGGTCGAGGAACTGTTCGACGTAGCATTCGCCACGACCAAAGGCCGCTTGCGCTTCGCGCACGGCGGAGGCGAACAATTCAGCCACTTCATCCATGCGCCAGGCGACTTTCATGCCGCGTCCACCGCCGCCAAAGGCAGCCTTGATGGCAATCGGCAGGCCGTGCTGTTCGGCAAAGGCCAATACTTCGGCGGCGCTTTCGACCGGGCCAGGCGTACCGGCTACCAGAGGCGCCCCGACCAGTTGGGCAATTTTTCGCGCCTCGACTTTGTCGCCGAGCACGTCGATGGTCTGCGGGTTGGGACCGATCCAGATCAACCCTGCGTCGATCACCGCCCGGGCGAAGTCGGCCCGTTCAGACAGAAAACCATAGCCGGGGTGCACGGCATCGGCGCCGCTGCGTTTGGCGACGGCGAGCAGTTTGCCGATATCCAGGTAGGTCTCGGCCGGGCGCTGGCCATTGAGTGAGTAGGCTTCGTCGGCCTGGCGCACGTGCAGGGCGTCGATGTCCGCGTCGGCATAGACCGCGACAGACTGCACGCCGTAGTCGCGGCAGGCGCGGGCGATGCGGACGGCAATTTCACCACGGTTGGCAATCAGTAATTTTTTCATGGAAGTTTTTTCACATCGGCAGTTGAAGAAGCTTGCGTAACGGGTTGAATCTCTTTGAAGCCGTCCACAGGGTTGAAGCGAATCTGCGCATTGATAGGGATCTGGCCAGCCAGGTCGAGATGGTAGTGGGCAACTGCGCCGATCACCGGATAGCCACCGGTCAACGGGTGATCGGCGAGAAACAGAACCGGTTGGCCACTGGCCGGAACCTGAATGGCGCCGACGCAGGTGCCTTCGCTGGGCAACTCATGGTGGTTGCTGCGCGCAAGCGGCATTTCACCGGCCAGACGAATACCGACGCGGTTGGACTGTGGGGTGACGCGCCAGAGCTGGCTGCTCAGACGCTGGATAGCGTCTTCGGTAAACCAGTCGGTACGCGGTCCCATGACCACGTCAAGGGTGATGATGTTGGCAGTGGTAGGCAATTCAAAGGCCGGGGCTTCGTTCAGCGATACGCTGGTTCCCGTTGTCAGTGTCGTAAAACCCAATAGGTCGCCGACGGCGAGCGCCGGCGGGCCGACCTGGGCCAGGGTGTCTGTGGACAGGCTGCCTAATACCGGAGCGATATCAAAGCCGCCGCGAATCGCCAGGTAGCTGCGCAGCCCCGCGAGGGGGGCCCCCAGGCTGACGCGGTCACCCGCGTCCAGCTCGATGGGCTGGTAGTGACTTGCCTGCCATTGCAGGCCACTGGCGTTGGTGATTGTGACTGGGGTTTTCGCACCAGTGACAGCGATCACGGCACGGCCATGGCAAACGAAGCTCAGGCCGCCGAGTACCGATTCCACACAGGCCATGTCCGAGCGGTTGCCGACCGCGCGGTTGGCTGCCCGCAGCGCGCCCTGGTCCAGCGCGCCGGAACAGGATACGCCTTGGCCGGTCTGGCCGGGACGGCCCATATCCTGCAGTACGCTGTGCAAACCGGGGGTGATGATTTCCAGATAGGCACCGCTGGGCGCGGCGGCGCTTGCCGGTACCGTGGGGGCCGGCAGGCCGCCCGCCGGGAGCGGGCCTGCATCGGTGAACCGCACTTTATAGCCTGGACGCAGCAAGGCCGATTCAGCGCGGTTCAGGTCCCACATCTGCAAAGGCGTGACGCCGATGATCTGCCACCCACCGGGGCTGGCTTGTGGATAAACACCGCTGAATTCCCCCGCCAGGGCAACCGCACCTGCGGGTATGCGGGTGCGTGGAGTTTGTCGGCGAGGCACCTGGAAACCGGCACCGCCAGTGAGGTAGGCGAAGCCCGGCGCAAATCCGCAGAAGGCCACGCTGTAGTCATGGGCGGTGTGGCGTTGGACCACTTCGGCGCGGCTGATCCCTAGCAGTGTGGCGACCTCGTCAAGGTCTTCACCATTGTAATGGACGGGAATTTCCACCCGGCGATGCTCGATCTCGCGGCGCTGGCTCAGGTCCTGGCCAGCGATACGATTGACGAGCGCCTGCTGGGCAATGGCGCTGGGGCGAAATTGGATCAGCAGCGTTCGTGCGGCAGGAATGATCTCCTCCACGCCAGCAATAGGTTCGGCCATCAGGGCGTCGAACAACGCCAGGGTCTCGTCCAGGTCTTTCAATTCGACGAGCAGGGCGTCCAGGTTGACGGGTAGAAAACGCACAGGAAACTCCTAGACGTGATAGGTGCTGTCAGGCACATCGGTGATGAACATATGGCCGGGCGCATGGGTAATGGCGAAGGGCACGCCCGAGGCCACGACCGCTGCCTGGGGCGTTACACCGCAGGCCCAGAACACCGGGATCTCACCGGGTTCGATGCGTACGGCGTCGCCGAAGTCGGGTCGATTCAGGTCCTGGATCCCGAGCAGCGCCGGTTCGCCGATGTGCACCGGGGCGCCATGGACTGAGGGATAGCGCCCGGAGATACCGCTCGCCTCGGCCACGCGATCGGCTGGAATCGGTCGCATCGATACCACCATTTCACCCTGCAGACGTCCCGCCGGACGGCAGGCACGGTTGGTCCGGTACATCGGTACGTTGCAACCATCAGTGATATGCCGCACTTCGATGCCGGCCTCTTGCAGGGCCGTTTCAAAGGTAAAGCTGCAGCCGATCAAGAAGGCCACCATGTCGTCGTGTTCGGCCCAGGCCTGAGTGGCGTCGCTGACTTCCTCCACCAGTTTCCCATCACGCCAGATGCGGTACAGGGGGATATCGGTGCGCAGGTCGGCCCCTTCAGCCAGCAGCGTACCTGGGCTGCCGGCGTCGCTGACGTCAAGGATCGGGCAGGCTTTTGGATTGCGCTGGGCATACAGTAGAAAATCGTATGCCCAGGCGCGCGGCAAGGCGATCAGGTTGGCCTGGGTCATGCCCGGCGCGATACCTGCCGTGGGGGTGACCAGGCCGCCACGGTAGGCGGTGCGTGCTTGGCGGGCAGCGGCGATGGCCGCCTGGCGGGCGAGATCAAGAGCGTTCATGGGCGTCCTCCGGCAAAGGGCAGCAAGGACATGTTGGCCTGTTCCAGTACGCGGCGCAGCTCGCGGGCCATTTCCACCGCTGCCGGGCTGTCGCCATGGACACAGATCGAGTCGGCCTGGATTCTGGTCAGGCTGCCATCGATCGCTTCGATGGTGCCGTCTTCAACGAGGCGCAGCATACGTTGGGCGACGAGCTTGGGATCGTGCAGCACGGCGCCTGGTTCGCGGCGAGAGACGAGGGTGCCCTGTGGCGTATAGGCACGGTCAGCGAACGCTTCGGCGATACACTGCAACCCCTCGTTACGGGCCAGTTCAATCAGGCTTGAACCTGCCAGGGCAACCAATATGAGGTTGGAGTCGATCGTGCGGATGGCTTCGATCACGGCCAGCGCCTGGCGGCGATCGTGAGCAATGGTGTTGTACAAGGCGCCATGGGGCTTCACATAGCGCACGCAGGTGCCGGCGGCCTTGGCCAGGCCTTGCAGCGCGCCGATCTGGTAGATCACGTCGGCAGTCAGTTCATCGCTGGCCACGTCCATGTTTCGTCGGCCAAAGCCCACTTTGTCCGGGTAAGCGACATGGGCACCAATGGTGACATTTTTGGCCGCCGCCGCTTTCAGTGTCCGCAGGATGCCGGCAGGGTCTCCGGCGTGAAAACCGCAGGCGACATTGGCGCTGGTCACGACATCGAGCATCGCGGCATCGTCGCCCATGTGCCAGGCGCCAAAGCTTTCACCCAGGTCGCTGTTGATATCTATCGTTGGCATTGACGTGACTCCTTGTTCGTTATCGGGCTCAGGCGACGTTGAGGAAGGCGAAGATCGGCCCAACGGATTTGATTGCCATGTACCAGGTCAGCAGGCAGGTCAGGGCGCCCAGTACCAGCAGCCAGCGTGGGTAATGGTAACCGCCCATGAGGTCGGACCGGCGCCAGCCGACGTAGATAAAGATGCTCAGGCCGATTGGCAGTATCAGGCCGTTGAAACCGCCCGCGAAGAGCAGCAGTGCGGCAGGAGCAGTCCCCATCAGGACAAAGATCAGCAGCGACAGGGTGATGAATACGGTGGTGGCGCGGTTGCGAGCCTGCTCAGTGATGTCCGGTTTGAACACGGTGATAAAGGAAATGGAGGTGTAAGCGGCGCCGATCACGCTGGTGATACTGGCGGCCCAGAGGATGAGACCGAAGACGCGCAGGCCGAACTGCCCGGCTGCCGCCTGGAAGGCTTGTGCGGCCGGATTGGCGCCCTGGCCCGAGGTGTCGATGACGACGCCGCTGGCAACAACACCGAGGATGGCGAGAAACAGGATATAGCGCATGAGGCCGGTGACCAGGATGCCGCCCAGGGCTGCCTTGGTCACTGCCTGGAGATTTTCTACCCCGGTAGTCCCGCGATCCAGCAGTTTGTGAGCCCCTGCATAGGTGATGTAACCACCGACCGTGCCGCCGACAATGGTCGTAATGGTGGCGAAATTGATCTGGTCCGGAAGTACGGTCTGGTAGAGGGCTTCACCCAGTGGCGGGTTAGAGGCAAAGGCCACGAACAGCGTCAGGGCAATCATCACCAGGCCCAGCACGACGATCAGCCGGTCGACGGCCAATCCGGCGCGGTGGGAGAGGAAGATGCCGATGGCCAGCAGGGCGCTGAGACCGCCGCCCCATTTTGCATCAAGCCCCAGCAGCGCGTTCAGGCCCAGCCCGGCACCGGCGATGTTGCCGACGTTGAACACCAGCCCGCCGAAGATCACCAGAACCGCCAGCAGGTAGCCACTGCCTGGAATCGCTTTGTTGGCCACGTCTGCGGCACGCATTCGGGTCAGGGTGACGATACGCCAGACGTTAAGTTGAACCACGAAGTCGATCAGAATCGAGGCCAGGATACCGAACGCAAATGCCGCACCCATCTTGGCCGTGAACGTGGCGGTCTGGGTGATGAAGCCAGGGCCGATGGCGGACGTCGCCATCATGAAAATTGCGGCGATCAGGGAAGCGCGTCGCGTCTTTGTAAAATCTTGAGCGGTCTGTGTCACGGCTGTCTGTGTCACGGCATCAATTCCTACGGTGGGAGATGTTTTTTTATTGAGCAACGAGCGTGCCAGGACTCAAATATCCGTCTAGAAGTGTTGATCTATAGCGCCTGGATTGTTCAACAATCAATTTGATGTGAGGCTACAATTTGCACCAAATTGTAACCTTGTCACTCGTGGGTGTTACTTAATGATGCAGGCAGCCCCCTTGCTCCTTGCCATGGGCTGGGCTCTCATGGAACATCAAAGTGACTTCCTCATATTCTGGATTGCACATGAACGACGTTTCACCTTCCCTTCCTCGCTCGCTGGGAGAGTCCATTACCCAGGAGATCCGCAGAATGCTGGTCGAAGGTGAGTTGGTTCCGGGCCAGCGGCTGTCCGAAGCGGCCCTGGCCGACAACCTGCAGATTTCACGCAACACCTTGAGGGAAGCGTTCAGGGTCCTGACGCGGGAGGGGTTGCTCAAGCATGAACCCAATCGAGGGGTGACCGTGGCGGAGCCGGATATGGCCTCGATCATTGACATCTATCGTGTGCGCCGTTTTATCGAATGCAAGGCCATCGCGCAGGGTTATCCGCTGCACCCGGGAACACTGCATATGCGCGAAGCCGTGGAAGCGGGCATGCGAGCGCGTGAGGCCAAGGATTGGATCGCAGTCGGCACCGCGAACATGATGTTCCACAAGGCGATCGTCGAACTCGCCGACAGCCCGCGTCTGGTGGTGTTCTACGGGCAGATATCGGCCGAGCTGCGGTTGGCCTTCGGCCTGCTCAATGATCCCGAATTCCTGCATATGCCCTATGTCGACATGAACGTTTCAATCCTGCGCTGTATCGAAGAAAGGCGACCCGAGGAAGCCACCCAGATGCTCGAAGCCTATCTGGTGCAATCGGAGCGCACTGTTCTGGCAGCCTACGAACGCTGCATGAACCGATAGCGCCAGGCGAGCGCTTCGCAAGCAAAGCCACACCTATCGTTTTTTCCGCTCAGGCCCTCACACCCACCTTATAGTTCCGGGTATCGATGGGTGATTTCCCGGGGCGGCCGCGTGGCTCTGGGCAGGCCAAGTCGCCGTTGGTCTTCGCGAGCCAACTCAGCGCCCATGTAACGTTCGATATGCGCGCGGTCGTGGGCCAGGTTTTCAGCGCTGATTGAGTGACGGATCTTGCCTGCGATGTAGACTCAGGGGGCACGGAGGAGAGTGAAGATGGAGCCGATACTGGAACTGGAAAGCGCGCGGCTGCTGTTGCGGCAGTGGCGCGATGATGACTTGCCGGAATTTGCCGCCATGTGCGCAGACCCGCAGGTGATGCGTTATTTCCCGGCGCGCCTGAGCCGCCTGGAAAGCGCTGCCCTGATCGGTCGCGTGCGGGGACATTTCGCCGAGCATGGTTTTGGTTTGTGGGCCCTGGAACGCAAGGACACTGGCGCCTTCATTGGCTTCACCGGGCTGGGTGTGGTCGGGTTCGATGCGCCTTTCACACCGGCCATCGAGATCGGTTGGCGCCTGGCCCGGGAGCACTGGGGCCTGGGGTATGCCAGCGAAGCGGCGTGGACCGCCCTGCGTTGTGCCTTCGACCAATTGACGCTGGACGAAGTGGTGGCGTTCGCCGCCGTCGACAACCTGCCATCGCAAAAGGTCATGCAGGCCATTGGCATGCAGCATGACCCGGCTGACGACTTCGAACACCCGACACTCGCCGTCGGTCACCCGTTGCGTCACCATGTGCTCTATCGCATCAATCGTGAGCAGTGGTTGCAGACCCTGCACGGTTAGCCGACACGGACGTTTACAATGCCCGCCAAAATGGCCCGGGCCACTATCGATCCGCCGCAGCAGCATAGACTGCGCGGTTTTTGCGCTGTGTGAGGAAAGTCTGAATGAGCCACGTGTTGGAAGATCTGGTCGACCTGCTGACCCTGGAACCGATCGAAGAGAACCTGTTTCGCGGACGTAGCCAGGACCTGGGGTTTCGCCAGTTGTTCGGCGGCCAGGTACTGGGCCAGTCGTTGTCGGCGGCCAGCCAGACCGTGGAAGCGGCGCGCCATGTGCATTCGATGCACGGTTATTTCCTGCGTCCAGGCGACGCTGCGCTGCCGGTGGTCTACCAGGTGGACCGGGTGCGCGACGGTGGCAGCTTCAGCACCCGCCGGGTGACGGCGATCCAGAAGGGCAACCCGATCTTTACCTGCAGCGCGTCGTTCCAGTATGACGAAGAAGGCTTTGAGCACCAGAGCAGCATGCCGCAAGTCGTCGGGCCGGAGAACCTGCCGTCCGAGCTGGAGCTGACCCAGCAGCGCGCGCACCTGCTGCCCGAGCACATGCGCGAAAAACTGCTGTGCCCCAAGCCGATCGAGGTGCGCCCGGTCACCGAAAAAGACCCTTACAACCCGCAACCGGCCGACCCGGTCAAATACGTGTGGTTCCGTGCCGATGGCGCCCTGGCGGATTCGCCGGCCTTGCACAAATACCTGCTGGCCTACGCGTCGGACTTCGGCCTGTTGACCACTTCGCTGCTGCCCCACGGTAAATCGGTGTGGCACAAGGATATGCAGGTCGCCAGCCTCGATCACGCCTTGTGGTTCCATGCTGACCTGCGCGCCGACGACTGGTTGCTCTACGCCATGGACAGCCCGTGGGCCGGCAATTCCCGTGGGTTCTCCCGTGGCAGCGTGTTCAACCGCGCCGGGCAACTGGTGGCGTCTGTCACCCAGGAAGGCCTGATTCGCCATCGCAAGGACTGGGCATGAGCTTGGCCGAGGTCCGTCACTGGGTGTTCGACATGGATGGCACGCTGACGATCGCCGTGCATGACTTCGCGGCGATCCGCGTGGCCCTGGCGATTCCGGCCGAAGACGACATCCTGACCCACCTGGCCGCGTTGCCGGCGGAGGAGGCCGCGGCCAAGCATGCCTGGCTGCTGGAGCACGAACGGGACCTGGCATTGGGCTCCAAGCCCGCGCCAGGGGCGGTTGAACTGGTGCGCGAGCTGGCCGGGCGCGGTTATCGCCTGGGCATCCTCACCCGCAACGCCCGCGAGCTGGCCCACGTCACCCTGGAGGCCATCGGCCTGGCGGACTGTTTCGCGGTGGAGGATGTGCTGGGCCGCGACGAAGCACCGCCCAAGCCCCACCCCGGTGGCCTGTTGAAGTTGGCCGAGGCCTGGGGCGTGGCGCCTGAAGCGATGGTGATGGTCGGTGACTACCGCTTTGACCTGGACTGCGGTCGGGCGGCGGGCGCGCGAACGGTGTTGGTGAATCTGCCGGACAATCCGTGGCCGGAGCTGGCGGATTGGCATGCGCGCGATTGTGGGGAGTTGCGGCGGATGCTTTCGGCTTGAGATAGGTGGTGACTGACCCGCCGCCTTCGCGAGCAGGCTCGCTCCCACAGGGGCTCTGGTATGGGCAAAAAAACTGCGATCAACAGAGGTCTCCTGTGGGAGCGAGCCTGCTCGCGAAGAGGCCCTTTCGACCGCTACAAGACTCACTGATCAAACAACACCTTCAGCCCCTCAGGCGAAGTCAACATCCCATCCCCGTTATGCCCCACCCCCGGCACTTCGATCAGCCGCTGGTTCAACCCCTCGGGATGACGCCGGGTCAGGTAGTCGAAAAAGAAATGCCCGCGCAGTAACCGATACGGCCCCTGGGTTTGTGCTTCGCAGCCTTTATCCAGCGCAGGATGTTCCGGGTCGGTGTCTTGTTGTCCGAGCAGATAGACGATGTCGCGTTTGACGTAGTTATCTTCCAGTTGCGCGGGTGTTTGCCCCGCCGCGTAGGCTGGCAAGTTCTGCAGGCCGTATTTCCAGCGGTTGAAGCCAGGGCAACTGGCAGGATCGAACGCCATGGGCCGTTGCGCATCGAAGTAGGCATAGGACGACGGGTTGGCGATGACAAAGCGTGGGCGGATCCGGTATTGGCCGTGGGCGAGCAGGGCATAGCGCTGCACGACCTGGGCGCCGCCGGAATGGCCGGCGATGACGATCTCTTTCACTTCGGGAAACTGCTGCCGGTCACTGACTCGCGCAACGATGTCGTCGAGTACCTGGAAGGAACTGACTGGATTGGGCCCTGTGGATAAGCCACCGGCCATCCAGTCGTTGCCTTGCCAGCGCAGGAGGTCATTGGGCAATTGATGGCGCGCCACGTCCTGTTCGTTGAGAAACTGCGGGGCGATGATCAGGGTGGAGCCCAGTTGCCCGGCCTGCCCGGCAGCCTTTTCCGCGCTGTGCAGGTAGGTGTCGGCATTGCGCAGCCGACCGTGGAGGATGATCAGCACGCGCTGGATGGATGTCGGCGGTGGGCTTACGGCGACGGCCATGGCGCCGCCCTTGAACTGCAGTCGCCCTTGGGTGACCACGTTGACGCCGTGTTCCTCGGCCCGGGCAACGGCGCAGCACAGCACCAGCCCGATCAACGCCCCCCACTTCATCTACAGGGTTTTCGCCGCGAACGTGTCGCACTGGCTGACCTGGCCCTGGGCGAACCCGGTCTTGAACCAGCGCACGCGCTGTGCCGAAGTACCGTGGGTGAAGGAGTCCGGCACCACGCGGCCCTGGCCTTGTTGCTGCAAGCGGTCATCGCCGATGGCATTGGCGGCGTTCAAGGCCTCCTCGATGTCTCCCGGCTCCAGCCAGTTCAGGCGTTTTTGCGCATGGTTGGCCCACACACCCGCCAGGCAATCGGCCTGCAACTCCTGGCGTACCAACAAGCCGCCATCGCCCTCCATCTGACGGCCTTGCTGGCGCGCTTCCTGGATTTTCGCCGACACGCCGAGCAGCGTCTGCACATGGTGTCCGACTTCATGGGCAATGACGTAGGCCTGGGCGAAGTCCCCGGCGGCAGCGAAGCGTTGGGACATTTCCTTGAAGAAGCTCATGTCCAAATAGACTTGCCGGTCTGCCGGGCAATAGAACGGACCGGTCGCCGACGAGGCAAGGCCGCAGGCCGAGTTGACCCGACCGCTGAACAACACCAGTTTGGGTTGCTGGTATTGGCGTCCGGCCTGCTGGAACACCTGGCCCCAGGTGTCTTCGGTATCGCCGAGGATCGAGCGCACGAACTCGGCCTGTTCATCGTTTGCCGGCGGTGCCTGGCGGGTTTGTGAAGTGGCGGGGGCGGACTGGTCCATCTGCCCGGCCAGTTGCCCGAGAATCTGCATCGGGTCCTGACCGGTGATCCAGCCGATGCCGACGATCAGGAGGACGGCCGTCAGGCTCAACCCCTTGCCGCCGCCGAAACGCATTCCGCCGCCGCCCCCACCGTCACCGCGAGCGTCCACCACGTTGTCACTGCGGCGACCTTTTTTCCATAACATGTGGGCGTTCCTCTGATTGGCCGGGGTGTCACTGTACTGCCGTTGCGGTGAGTCTAGCTTTTGGGGCGTCAGGATGCGCGTGATGCCTGAGCTTTCAGGCAACCGGCGCGGGGTTTGGTTCATCAGGGCATGCATGAATGGCGCACCGGTTCCAGAATTTGCATTACACTTTGCATATTCTGGAATCGACGAATTTATCTTTGGATCGCTCATGGCCGGCAGTCAAATCGAACGGGTTTTCAATGTGCTGGAAAGCCTCGCCAGCGACCCTCGCGGCTGGCCGCTACTAGGCTTGGCCGAACAGTTGCAGATTCCCAAGAGCGCCACCCACCGTTTGCTCGCCGAACTGATGCGCCTGGGCTATGTGCGCCAGAATCCCGAGAATCTGCGTTATCACTTGTCGACGCGCCTGGTCGCCATGGGCTTTCGTTATCTGTCGCGAAGCGGTGCCGACATCGTCCAGCCAGTGCTCGATCGCCTGGCACAGGAAACGGGTGAACTGGTGCGCCTGGGTGTCATCGAAGGGGCGTGCCAGACCTGGATCGCCAAGTCTCAGGGGGCCCGTTCCGGCTTGCGCTACGACCCGGACATGGGGCGTGAGACGCCGTTGTCCTATACCGCATCGGGCCATGCCTGGCTGGCTTGCATGAGTGACGCCGAGGCGTTGGCGCTGGTGGCGCGCCAGGCCGTGCAAGTGCCGGCGGACGCCGGGCCAAACGCACCACGCAGCCCGGCTGAACTGCTCCAGTATCTGCACCAGGCCCGCGAACAAGGCTATGCCTGTGTCGAGGAAAGCTCGGCGATCGGCACGTCGGCCATTGCCGCCGTGGTCCGTCATCCACTGGATGGCCGGGTCATCGGTGTGTTGAGTGTTGCCGGCCCCAGCGCACGGATGACGCGGGCACGGTTGCATGAGCTGGCACCGACCTTGCTGGCGTTTGCCGAGGAGTTGTCGCAAGCCAGTCAGGCCTCGGAGTTGTTCAGCTGAATGCGGTCTCATCCGTCACAGGCAAGCCGTGCTCCCTACATCACGCAACGCAGGATTCCTACATGACCGTCAGCACTCCGCTTTCCGGCGTCAATCAGGCTTTCAAGGGCATCCTGCTTATTCTGGTGGCGACGTTTCTGTTCTCCAGTCATGACGCCTTGTCGAAATATCTCTCGGGTTTCTACCCGATCATCATGGTGGTCTGGGCACGTTACGTGGTGCACACGTTGTTGATGGCCGGTATTTTCCTGCCCCGCTCGGGGCTGCGGGTCCTGCGGACCAAGCGTCCTTTGTGGCAACTGGCCCGGGCGCTGTGCCTGCTGGGCACCAGCCTGTTCTTCACCACGGCGCTGTTGTATATCCCGCTGGCGGAGGCGACGGCGGTCAACTTCCTCGCGCCCGTGCTGGTCACCGCCTTGTCGGTGCCATTGCTGGGCGAACACGTGACACGCGGCCAATGGATCGCGGTGATCTTCGGCTTTATCGGGGTTTTGATCATCGTCCATCCCGGCGGCGATCTGTTCACCCCGGCGGTGATATTGCCGTTCTGTTCGGCGCTGTTCTTCTGTTTCTATCAATTGCTCACGCGCAAGCTCAGCGAGATCGACAGCCCGACCACCAGCAACTTCTTCGCCGGCCTGTGCAACACCTTGGTGATGAGCGCGCTGGTGCCGTTCTTCTGGCAAGTGCCGAGCCTGTTGCACGGTGCGATGATGCTGGCGCTGGGCGCCTGCGGGATGACGGCGCACCTGATGCTGACCCAGGCCTTCCGCTTTGCCGCCCCGGCGCTGCTCGCGCCGTTCGGGTACTGCCAGATCGTGTTTGCCGGGCTGCTGGGCTGGTTGTTGTTCAACCACACGCCGACGCTGACCACCGTGGTGGGCATCACCTTGATCTGCTTGAGTGGGTTGGCGGCGGCGTGGCAACAGCGGCGGGTGTAACGCGGATTGTGGAGGGATCAATTGTGGGAGCAAGGCTTGCCCGCGATGAAGGCGCCTCGGTTCACTTGGGACCGCATCGTCTTCATCGCGGGCAAGCCTTGCTCCCACAGTGGGATAAATAATCCCGGGCTCACTGGAATCAGTTTTCCAGCGTAGGCACCTTGCGCGGTGCCATGAAGTACAGCCAGGTCAGGGCAATGAAGTACATCGCCGGGATCAGGGTGAACAGCACGGTGTAGTTGTTGTTGGTGATCGTGAGGATGTGGCCCACCAGTTGAGTCATGAACATCCCGCCGATGGCCGCGCACATGCCGCCGAAGCCGAACACCGTACTCATCATGTGCTTGGGCGTGTAGTCCATGACCAGGCTCCAGATGTTGGCGGTCCAGGCCTGGTGCGCGCCGATGGCCAGGGAAATGGCGAACACCGCCATCCACAGGCTGCTGGAACCTGCTGCCATGATCACACCGATGATGCAGCAGGCGAACAGCAGCATGGACACCAGTCGCGCCTTGATCGGATTGAGGCCACGGCCGATCAGGAACGAAGACAGGATGCCGCCACCCACGCTGCCGAAGTCGGCGGTGAGGTAGATGATGATCAGCGGGATGCCCATCTGGGTCACGTTGATGCCCAGGTTGTACTGCTGGTTCAGGAACGGCGGCAACCAATAGAGGTAGAACCAGAACACCGGGGCGGTGATCGAGTAGGCCAGGGCGAACGCCCAGGTGCCGCGCATGCGCAGGATGCGTGAGAACGGCACGCGGACCTGGTCCGGTTCGTCCTGGGCCTGGATGTAGTCCAGTTCCGACTGTTTGACGGTGGGATGGTCTTCGGGGTTGAAGTATTTCAGGCCCCAGAACAGCAGCCAGATCCCGCCGAGGGCGGCCATGCACAGGAACGCGGCCTGCCAGCCCCACACGTGCAGGACCAGCGGCAGCAGCATGGGGGTGAACATTGCGCCGACGTTGGTCCCGGCGTTGAAGATACCGGTGGCCACGGCCCGTTCGCCCGCCGGGAACCACAGCCGTGTGGTCTTCACGCAGGCCGGGTAGTTGGCGGCTTCGGTGAGGCCGAGGATGAAACGGCAGACCATGAAGCCCACCGCCGAGGTGGCCAGGCCGTGGGCGCCGGTCGCCAGGCTCCAGAGCAGCACGGCGCAGAAGAATACGCGCTTGACGCCGATCCGGTCGATCAGTCGCCCTTGCAACACGAAGCCGACGGCATAACCGACCTGGAACCAGAAGTTGATGTTGGCGTAGTCCATCGCCGTCCAGTTCATTTCCTTGGCCAGGATCGGCTGCATGACGCCCAGGGCGGCGCGGTCGATGTAGTTCAGGGTCGTGGCGAAAAACACCAGGGCGAGCATGCCCCAACGGGTCTTGCCCACGGCCATGGCGCCGCGGATCTTGTCACCGATGCTGCCGGTGGAGACTCCCAGGGCGGGGGCCAGGCGGGAACTTTGGGAAGGAATCATAACGTGTACCCGTTTTTGAAATTCTTATGGTTGGTCTGGGTCTGTCCATCGAGGTCGGCAGGGCCGGCGTCAATGTGGGAGCGATGGTGCGCAGTGAGCAAAAAATCGTCAATTCAGCTATGGGCATTTTGTTCGATAATCGCCCAAAAAACTAACCGGATGGTACATATTAAATTGCTGAAAGAAACTGGCAGCTCAATAATCGGCTCACTCTTTTAAAAGCGGCGCACCTTTGTAGCCGATGTCTGTCCCGGGAGCCGAAGTCATGCAGCGTTCCATTGCCACCGTGTCCTTGAGCGGTACCTTGCCAGAAAAACTCGAAGCCATTGCCGCCGCCGGTTTTGACGGGGTGGAAATTTTCGAGAACGACCTTCTCTATTACGATGGCAGCCCTCGGGAAATCAGGCAGATGTGCGCCGACCTGGGCATCGCCATCACGTTATTCCAACCGTTTCGCGACTTCGAAGGCTGCCGCCGCGATCGCCTGTCGCGCAACCTGGAGCGGGCCGAGCGCAAGTTCGACCTGATGCAGGAACTGGGCACCGACCTGGTGCTGGTGTGCAGCAACGCCTCGGCCGACAGCGTCGGCGATGAACAGATTCTCATCGATGACCTGCGCCTGCTGGCCGAACGGGCCGGTGCGCGGGGCTTGCGTATCGGTTATGAAGCGCTGGCCTGGGGCCGCCACGTGAATACTTATCAACAGGTCTGGAATATCGTGCGCCAGGCCGATCACCCCAGCCTCGGGGTGTTGCTCGACAGCTTTCATACCTTGTCCCTCAAGGGCGACCCGAGCGCGATCGCCGAGATTCCCGGCGACAAGATCTTCTTCGTGCAAATGGCCGACGCGCCGATCCTGGCCATGGATGTCCTGGAATGGAGCCGGCATTTCCGTTGTTTCCCGGGGCAGGGTGAGTTCGACTTGCCGGGTTTCCTGGCGCCGATCATCAAGAGTGGCTATACCGGGCCGCTGTCGCTGGAAATCTTCAACGACGGTTTCCGCGCCGCGCCGCCACGGGCCAATGCCGCCGACGGCCTGCGCTCGCTGCTGTACCTGGAAGAAAAGACCCGCCAGCGCCTGGCCGAAGAAGCGAGCGCCGTTGGCAACGCCGATATCCTGTTCGCCACGCCGCCGGCCAGCGAATACGATGGCATCGAATTCCTCGAGTTCGCCGTGGACGATAACCTCGGCGCCAAGCTGTCCCATTGGCTGGAACGGCTGGGGTTCGTCAAGGCCGGCCAGCATCGCTCGAAGAATGTGAGCCTGCTGCGCCAGGGCGATATCAACCTGATCCTCAACAGCGAACCGTACTCGTTCGCCCACAGTTTTTTCGAAGCCCACGGACCGTCGTTGTGCGCCACCGCCGTGCGCGTGAAAAACAGTGCCAGCGCCCTGGAGCGGGCCGTTGCCTACAAAGGCCAGCCCTATCGTGGGTTGGTGGGGCCCAATGAACTGGAGCTGGCGGCGGTGCGCGCACCGGACGGTAGCCTGATTTACCTGGTGGACCAGCAGGCCGATGTCTATGGCACTGATTTCAACCTGCAGCCGGGTGCGGTCATTGGGGCCGGGCTCAAGCGCATCGACCACATGGCGATGGCGCTGCCGGCCGACAGCCTCGACAGTTGGGTGCTGTTCTACAAGAGCCTGCTGGATTTCGAGGCCGACGACGAAGTGGTCTTGCCCGACCCTTATGGCTTGGTAAAAAGCCGTGCGCTGCGCAGCCGCTGCAGTTCGATCCGCTTGCCGCTGAACATTTCCGAGAATCGCAACACCGCGATCTCACACGCGCTGTCGAGTTATCGCGGCTCCGGCGTGCATCACATCGCCTTCGACTGCGACGACATCTTCGCCCAGGTCAGTCGTGCCAAGGAGGCGGGCGTACCGTTGCTGGACATCCCGCTCAATTACTACGACGACCTGGCGGCGCGTTTCGATTTCGACGACGAGTTCCTCAGCGAACTGGCCTACTTCAACGTGTTGTACGACCGTGACGCCCAGGGTGGCGAGCTGTTCCACGTCTACACCGAGCCGTTCGAAGGGCGGTTTTTCTTCGAGATCATCCAGCGCAAGAACGGTTACGCCGGTTATGGCGCCGCCAATGTCGCGGTGCGCCTGGCGGCCATGGCCAAGTCCCGCAGCGGTGGTTTGCGACACGCCAAGTTGTAGGGAAATCGTAAACGTGGCGGTAATGGGCCGTGTCGTGGCTTCCTTCAGTGCACGGTGCGGCCCATAATCGCCAGCCTGTGCAGTGATGGCCGTGAGCCCCGCAATGACTATGAATCCAGAGCTTCCCGCAGCGCTCGACGAACCCGTCGTCGCGCCGCGCAAGAGTCGCAAGAACAACCCGGAGAAGACCCGGGAAAACATTCTTCAGGAAGCCATCGTCGAGTTCGTCCAGCAAGGCCTGGCTGGCGCCCGGGTCGATGCCATCGCCGAGCGCATCCACACCTCCAAGCGCATGATCTACTACTACTTCGGCAGCAAGGAGCAGTTGTACGTCGAGGTGCTGGAAAAACTCTATGGGGATATCCGCACCACCGAGAGCCGCCTGCACCTGGCGGAACTGACCCCGGTCGATGCGATCCGGCGCCTGGTGGAGTTCACCTTCGACCACCACGATCGCAACGTGGATTTCGTGCGCATCGTCTGCATCGAGAACATCCACAACGCCGAGTACGTGAAGCAGTCAGGCGCGATCAAGGCGATGACCAATACCATCCTCGATTCCCTGGGCGTGATCCTGCGGCGCGGCGCTGAAGAGGGCGTGTTCCGTGCTGGCCTCGAGCCGCTGGATGTGCATCTGCTGATCAGTTCGTTCTGTTTTTACCGGGTGTCCAATCGCCAGACATTCGGTGAGATCTTTCAGATCGACCTGTCGGATGAAGCGGTCAAGCAGCGGCATCGGCAGATGGTGTGTGAGTCGGTGTTGCGGTATCTACGGGCCTGACACCGAATCCAGTGTGGGAGCGAGCAAGCCCGCTCCCACAGGGGATGTAGTCAGGCTTTAGTGGTTCATGCTTTGGAAATGCGCCAGCATCCGCTGCGCATCCGGTGCCACGCCGCTGAACAGTTCGAACGCCTTCACCGCCTGGAATACGGCCATGTTGCCGCCATCCAGGGTGCGGCAGCCGACCGCGCGGGCGTTGCGCAGCAGTTCGGTTTCCAGTGGGAAGTAGACGATTTCCGCGACCCACAACGTGCCGCGCAACAGCTCGACCGGCACCGGCATGCCCGGTAGTTTTGCCATGCCCATGGGTGTGGTGTTCACCAGGCCATCGGCCTCGGCCATGGCGGTGGGCAGGTCATGCCCGGCGCGGGCGCGGACAGCGCCGAAGTGTTGATTCAAGTTGTTGGCCAGCGCCTCGGCACGGCTGGCCTCGACGTCAAAAATGCTCAGGGTTTCTACGCCCTCCATCAACAGCGCATGGGCCACCGCCGCGCCGGCGCCACCGGCGCCCATCTGGACCACACGCTTGCGCGCCACATCCCCCAGGCCGCGACGAAAACCTTCGGCGAACCCCAGGCAGTCGGTGTTGTGGCCGATGCGCTTGCCGTCCTTGAGCACCACGGTATTGACCGCGCCGATACCGCGGGCCTCGGGTGACAACTCATCGAGCAGCGGGATGATCGCCTGCTTGCAGGGGAAGGTGATGTTCAGGCCGGTGAAGTCCATGCGTTCGGCGGCCACCAGTAGATCGGCCAGGGCGCCGCTGTCGAGCTTCAGCGCGTCAAGGTCGATCAGCCGATAGAGGTAACGCATGCCTTGGGCATCGCCTTCACGCTCATGCATCGCCGGTGTGCGAGAGGCCTGGATGCCCGCGCCGATCAGGCCGGCCAGCACAGTGATATTCGACATGCTCATCAACCCTTCAACCGCTGACTGAAATGTTCAAGGGCCAGGCGATAACCATGGCTGCCAAACCCGCACATCACGCCAATGGCGACGGATGAGACGAAGGAGTGATGACGGAAGGTTTCACGGGCGTGGACGTTGGACAGGTGGACTTCGATGACCGGTACTTCGCTGGCCACCAAGGCATCGCGGATCGCCACGGAGGTGTGGGTCCAGGCTGCCGGGTTGATGACGATACCGGCGCAGCGGCCACGGGCGCCGTGAACCCAGTCCAGCAATTCGCCTTCCTGGTTGGTCTGGCGAAACTCCACCGCCAGGCCGAGTTCTTCAGCGGCGCGGCCGCACAGTGCCGAGATGTCAGCCAGGGTTTCATGGCCATAGGTCGCCGGCTCGCGGGTGCCGAGCAGGTTCAGGTTCGGGCCGTTGAGCACCAGAACGATCGGAGGCATCGCAATTTCTCCACATTTTTATTGTTGGTGTCGGCGGGGTTTCAGCCGGTGGAGATAAATTGTACTAGATGGTTAATTTGGTCAAATAAAGCAGCGGTCATCGGGCAATAAGTGTTCGATGATCGAACATGACCTTTTAGCTATGGTGAGATTTGCAGGAGGGAATTATGGCTAGGGAGCTTGTTCCCTAGCCACAGAGGGCTCTGCTTAACGCCGAGTCAACAACACCCCGGACTCCATGTGATGGGTCCAGGGAAATTGATCGAACAACGCACAGCGCGTGATGCGGTGGGTGTCGTTCAGTTGTGCGATATTCGCGGCGAGGGTGTCAGGGTTGCAGGAGATGTACAGGATGTTGTCAAAACGTCGGGTCAGCTCGCAGGTGTCCGGGTCCATGCCGGCGCGAGGCGGGTCGACGAAGACGCTGCCGAATTCGTAGCTTTTCAGGTCGATGCCATGCAAGCGACGGAACGGCCGGACTTCGTTCAGGGCTTCGGTCAGCTCTTCGGCGGACAGGCGCACCAGCGTGACGTTATCCACCGCGTTTTCGCTGAGGTTGCTCAGCGCGGCGTTCACCGAGGTCTTGCTGATTTCGGTGGCCAGCACTTTGCGCACGCGGGTGGCCAGGGGCAGGGTGAAGTTGCCGTTGCCGCAGTACAACTCCAGCAGATCGTCGCTGCGATCGCCCAGCGCGTCATAAGCCCAGTTGAGCATCTTCTGGTTCACCGTGCCGTTGGGCTGGGTGAAGGCGCCTTCAGGCTGGCGATAGCTGAAGGTGCGAGCGCCCACTTCGAGCTTCTCCACCACGTAGTCATGGCCGATCACTTCGCGTTTGCCCTTGGAGCGGCCAATGATGCTCACGCCCAGGTCAGCCGCCAGTTTCGAGGCGGCAGCGTGCCAGTGTTCGTCCAGCGGGCGGTGATAACACAGGGTGATCATTGCATCGCCCGCCAGGGTGGTCAGGAACTCCACCTGGAACAGCTTGTGGCTCAGGGGCGCGCTGGCTTGCCAGGCGGCCTTGAGTTGCGGCATCAACTGGTTGATGCGCAGGCTGGCAATGGGAAACTCCTCAATGAGGATCGGGGTGCGCTTGTCGTCCTGGGAGAACATTGCGTAGTGCCGTTCGCCGGCCTCGCGCCAGAGACGGAACTCGGCGCGCAGGCGGAAGTGCTCCAGGGGCGAGTCGAACACCGCAGGTTCTGGTGCATCGAACGGCGCCAACAGGTCACGCAAGCGGGTGACCTTGTCCTGGAGCTGAGCGGCGTAGGCTTGGGAATCAAAAGTCATGCGTTGAACCAACCCAACTTGATCACGAACAGGATCGACAGAATGACCAGCGCCGGGTTCAGCTCACGGCCACGGCCAGACACCAGTTTGATGGCGGTCCAGGCGATGAAACCGAAAGCGATGCCGTTGGCGATGGAATAGGTGAACGGCATTGCCAGGGCGGTCACCACCACTGGCGCGGCGACGGTGATGTCGTCCCAGTCGATCTCTGCCAGGCCGGAGGTCATCAGCACAGCGACGAACAGCAGGGCTGGGGCGGTGGCGAAAGGCGGGACGCTGGCGGCCAATGGCGAGAAGAACAGCGCCAGCAGGAACAGGAACGCCACCACGATGGCGGTCAGGCCGGTGCGGCCGCCGGCGCTGACGCCCGCTGCCGATTCGATGTAGCTGGTGGTGGTGGAGGTGCCCAGCAGCGAACCGGCCATGGCGGCGGTGCTGTCGGCGATCAGCGCACGGCCCATCTTTGGCATGTGGCCGTCCTTGCCCATCAGCCCGGCGCGCTTGGCGACGCCGATCAGGGTGCCGGAGTTGTCGAACAGGTCGACGAACAGGAAGGCGAAGATCACGCTCACCAGGCCGATGTCCAGGGCGCCCTTGATGTCCAGTTGCAGGAAGGTCGGGGCCAGGGACGGCGGCATGGACATCACGCCGCCGAACGGCGTGAAGCCCATCAGGATCGAGACGAGGGTGACCGCCAGGATGCCGATCAGCACCGCGCCGCGTACTTTCAAGGCTTCGAGGGCAACGATCAGGACAAAGCCAAGGGTCGCGAGGATCGGCGCCGGTTGTTTCAAGTCGCCGAGGCCGACCATGGTCGCCGGGTTTTTCACCACGATGCCGGCGTTATTCAGGGCGATCAGCGCCAGGAACAGGCCGATACCGGCGGCAATCGCCGAGCGCAGCGGCAGCGGGATGCTGTTGATGATCCATTCGCGGATACGAAAGATCGACAACATGAAGAACAGTACGGCGGAGATGAACACTGCGCCCAGCGCCACTTGCCAGGTGTGGCCCATGTGCAGGACCACGGTGTAGGTAAAGAAGGCATTCAGGCCCATGCCCGGTGCGAGGGCGATCGGGTAGTTGGCGATCAGGCCCATGACCGTGGAGCCAATGGCCGCTGCCAGGCAGGTGGCGACGAACACCGCGCCCTTGTCCATGCCGGTTTCGCCGAGGATGCTCGGGTTGACGAACAGGATGTAGGCCATGGCCAGGAACGTTGTGACGCCCGCCAGGATCTCGGTCCGCACGTTGGTGTTGTGTGCCTTGAGTTGAAACAGCCTTTCCAGCATGTCTGCTCCCCGTGGCGCGCCCGGCGCCGTGAATGTATCGACCTCAACAGCAAAGCACAGGTCGCCAGCGGCGCCCGGGAATTTTCTGTGGGTCGGAAAAAGCCGCGCATCATACCAGCAGCGTAGCGTTGTGGCTGCGATCGTCGTCGATGTTTTGCCAACGCGCCAAGTGGGCCATACTGCGCGCGGTTTCGGGAGGTCTCTATGTATTGCATGAATAAAAAGCTGCTGGCGACGGTGGGTTGCATGCTGGGCTGGTGGTTGTCCGGCCAGGCCGCCAATGCCGCGTCGGCACCGCCCTTGAGCGAGGTCAAGGTGCTCAAGGTCGAGTCGCCGGCCTGTGGCTTCGAGGATGTCGTCCCGGGGCAGGCGCAGACGCGTTGCGACCACAGCGGCCCGAATATCAAGGTCTACGTGCTGGAGGTCGGTTATGGCCGCCAGCCCCGTGCCGCCCTGGACGGCTTTGAAGTCGACGGCACCCGCTCGCCCGTGTGTGCGTACAGTAATGGCAATCTCAATGACTGCTCCGTGCGGACCAAGGTCGTCGGCTATCTGTACATCTTCGACCTGAAGGGCAAGCAAGAGGGCACCTTCAGCTTCAGCAACCAGTCGATCAATGCACCGGGCAACCGGATGTCGACCCAGTTGTACATCAAATAACCGCTGTCCCCTGTAGGAGCTGTCGAGCGAAGCGAGGCTGCGATCTTCCCCTCTGACGCTTGAATCTCAAGCGCCTATCAAAAGATCGCAGCCTTCGGCAGCTCCTACACTACAGGTATCAGCCAGTGGAGAGAGCGCCCATGATTCCAGGAACCAAGATCCCCCGAGCCCTGATAGTCGTCGCCGAGGGTGTCGACGACTTGCAGGCGGTCACCCTGATCGATGTGCTGCGTCGAGCGCAGATCGAAACCGTGGTGGCGAGCATCGAAGGGCGGCGGATGCTCACCTGCGCCCGCGGCACGCGCCTGACGGCCGATGGCATGCTGGTGGACATGCTCGTGCAGGACTTCGACCTGGTCGTCCTGCCGGGCGGCATCATCGGCGCCCAACACCTGGCGGCCCATCAGCCGCTGCAACAACTGATCAAGGGCCAGGCCGCCACCGGACGGTTTTTCGCCGCCATCGCCGAAGCCCCGGCCCTGGCGCTACAGGCATTCGGCGTCCTGCGCCAGCGGCGCATGACCTGCCTGCCCGCCGTCAGCCAGCAGTTGTCCGGGTGCAGTTTTGTCGATCAACCCGTGGTGGTGGATGGCAACTGCATCACGGCCCAGGGGTCGGCCGCCGCCCTGGCGTTTGCCTTGACGCTGGTGGAACAACTCAGTGGCAAGGGCGTGAGGAGCGTGGTGGCGGCGGAGTTGCTGGCCTGACAGACATCAAGCGTGTTGTGGGAAAGGTTCAATCACAGGCTGCACGCGCCGCTCGGCTTGCCACAAATCGTAGTCGGTCTGGACGCCCAGCCAGACCCTGGCCTTGCCGATCCCGGCACGCTCCAGGCGCACGGCCAGGTCGGGGCTGATGGGCGCATGACCATGCAAGACCCGGGAAAGATGAGGCCGGGCGAAACCCAGGTGTCGCGCCAGTTCGGTGACGGTGATGCCCAGTTCGGGCAGCACGTCCAACCGCAAGGTTTCGCCAGGGTGTGGCGGATTGTGCATGGGCATGTTCCAGCCTCCTGATCAGTGATAGTCCAGATAATCGACCAGTTCGATATCGGACCCGATGAAACGAAAAATAACCCGCCAGTTTCCCGAAACTCCCAGCGACCAGTATCCATCCAGCTCACCTTTGAGCGGATGCAATCGCCATCCGGGAATATCCAAGTCGTTGGCGACCTGCGCCCTGTCCATGAACTGGAGCATACGGGCCAGGCGTTTTCCGTGGTCCGCCCGGATACCACGGGTCGACCCCGTCTCATAAAAGAGCCTGAGGCCTTTGTGCTGGAAAGATTTAATCATGGAATGGAGTGTAAGGCGATACATTACACTCACTGCGGTACATATATACCGCACAGCCTCTTTAAAACCGTGCTTCTTGCATCGCCACAGCATCGCAAATTGCCTTGAACGCTTCGCCTCACCCTGAAGTCGTACCCCTTATGACGGCGGTTTCCCAAAACGCCGCGAGTACGACCAACCGTGAGGTGTTCCATGAGCGCGACCCAGTCCGAAGCGACGTCGGCGTCCTTCGTCCGTCATCCGATCCGCCTGACACTCAATGGTCAGGTGCGTGAGTTGCAAGTGCTGGCCTGGACCACGTTGCTGGACCTGCTGCGTGAGCAACTGGACCTGGTGGGCAGCAAGAAAGGCTGCGACCACGGCCAGTGCGGCGCCTGTACGGTGCTGCGCGATGGCAAGCGGATCAATGCCTGCCTGACCTTGGCGGTGATGTGCGACGGCGCCGAATTGACCACCATCGAAGGCCTGGCCGGTGATGAGGCATTGCATCCCATGCAGCAGGCATTCATCACCCATGACGCGTTCCAGTGCGGTTACTGCACGCCGGGGCAGATCTGTTCAGCGGTGGGGCTGGCCAATGAGGGCAGGGCGCAGACCCGCGCGCAAATCAGTGAACTGATGAGCGGCAACCTGTGCCGTTGCGGGGCCTATACCCACATTTGCGATGCCATCGAAGAGGCGTTGCCGCTCTGCCGGCAACCGGGAGGTGATCAATGAATCCCTTCCAGTACAGCAAGCCCGACACCGTGCAGGCGGCCGTCGATTTGTCGAGCCCGGTTTCCCGCTTCATCGCCGGTGGCACCAACCTGCTGGACCTGATGAAAGAGAACCTGACCCGCCCCGAGCATCTGATCGACATTACCGGCCTGCCTCTGGCGGACCTCAGTGAAACGCCGTCCGGCGGGGTGATGATCGGGGCCTTGGTGAGCAATGCCGACCTGGCCTGGCACCCGTGGATCGAGCGCCGCTATCCGCTGCTGGCCCAGGCCATCCTGGCGGGCGCCTCGCCGCAACTGCGCAACATGGCCAGCACCGGTGGCAACCTGCTGCAACGCACCCGCTGCTATTACTTCTATGACGCGAGCGTACCGTGCAACAAACGCAAGCCCGGCAGCGGTTGCCCGGCCCGGGACGGTTTGAACCGGATCCACGCGATTTTCGGTGCCAGCGATCAATGTGTCGCCACCCATCCCTCCGACATGTGCGTGGCCTTGGCCGCTCTGGAGGCGGTGGTCCATGTCCTGGGTCGGGGCGGGGCGCGGACCATCGAGTTCGCCGATTTCCATCGCCTGCCCGGCGACGCCCCGGAGCGCGATAATCAACTGGCCGATGATGAGCTGATCACCGCCATCGAGTTGCCTGCCGCCGGTTTTGCCGAGCATAGCCACTACCTGAAGATCCGTGACCGCGCCTCCTACGCGTTTGCGCTGGTCTCGGTGGCGGCGGCGCTGGAACTGGATGGGCCGGTGATTCGCCAGGCGCGCCTGGCCCTCGGTGGCGTGGCGCATAAACCGTGGCGCGACCGGGCCGTGGAGAGCTGGCTGGTCGGACAGACCGTCAGCCGCGAAACCTTCACCGCCGCCGCCGATGCACTGCTGCAGCACGCCGAGCCGTTGGTGCACAACGGCTTCAAGATCCGCTTGGCGCGCCGGGCAATTGTCCGCGCCTTGAGCGATGCCGCGTTGGGTGGCGCAGCGCAGGGAGGACACGCTTGATGAACGCTCCGAGCAAATCCATAGGGCAGCCACTCGACCGGGTCGATGGCCTGCTCAAGGTGACGGGCCAGGCCCGTTATGCCGGCGAATACCCCGAGGACGGCTTGCTGCACGGCAGCGTCGTCTCCGGTACGGTCGCCCGTGGTCGCGTATTGCGCATCGATGCGTCCCGAGCCCTGGCACTGCCCGGCGTGGTCGCGGTCATCGACCACACCAACCGGCCGAGGATCGCCAGCTACGACGAACCCTACCAGGATGCCGATGCGGCGGACGGCTCGCCGTTCCGGCCGCTGTACAATGACCAGGTGCTCTACAGCGGCCAGCCCCTGGCTCTGGTGGTGGCGGAAAATCTTGAGTTGGCCCGGTATGCCGGCTCGCTGATAGACATCGAATACGCGGTCGAGGAGCATCAGACCGATCTGATAACCCTGCAAAACGATGCCCATCCAGCACCGACCGAATTACCCAAGCCCCGTGGGAATTTTCAGGGCGAGTACGCCAGCGCCGCGCTCAGTGTGGATGTGTCCTACAGCACGCCGATTGAGCACCACAACCCCATGGAGCCACATGCCTCCACCGTGCTGTATCAGCCTGATGGCAGCCTGCACATCCACGACAAGACCCAAGGCACGCAAAACGGCCAGGCCTATGTGCAAAAAGTCTTCGGGCTCGAGAAAGAGCAAGTGCGAGTGTTTGCCGCGTTTGTCGGCGGCGCCTTCGGTTCCGGGCTGCGCCCGCAATATCAATTGCCGTTGGCCGTGATGGCGGCACTGGCCCTCAAGCGTTCCGTGCGGGTCAGCCTGACGCGCCAGCAGATGTTTACCTTTGGCTATCGGCCGCGAACCCTCCAGCGCGTGCAGTTGGGGGCAGCGGCCAACGGTCGCTTGCTGGCCGTGGCGCACAGCGCCGTCGGCCAGACCTCGCGCTTCGAGGACTTCACCGAGCACGTGGTGGAGTGGAGCGGCATGCTCTATCACTGCGACAACGTCGAGTTGACGTACAAACTGGTGCCGCTGGACGTCTACACGCCCCTGGACATGCGCGCTCCCGGTGCCGCCCTCGGCTTGATTGGCCTGGAATGCGCCATGGATGAACTGGCCTGTGCCCTGGCGATCGATCCGGTCCAATTGCGGTTGATCAACTACGCCGAAAGCAACGAGAACGAAGGCAAGCCGTACTCCAGCAAGGAACTGCGTGAGTGCTATGCCCAAGGTGCCCGTCGTTTCGGCTGGGACAAGCGCAACCCGGAACCGCGCAGCATGCGTGAAGGCCGGCAACTGGTGGGTTGGGGCATGGCCGGCGGCGTGTGGGAGGCCATGCAGCAGAAGGCCAGCGCCCGGGCGTCGCTGGACACCAATGGCAAGCTGACCGTCAGCAGCGCCACCACTGACATCGGCACCGGGACCTACACGGTCATGACCCAGATCGCCGCCGAGGCGTCAGGCGTTTGCCTTGAGAACGTCACGTTTGTCCTGGGGGATTCATCGCTGCCCACCGCGCCGCTGCAGGGCGGCTCGTTCACCGTATCGTCGGTAGGCACCGCCGTACAGCAGGCCTGTGAAGCACTGAAGGAAAAACTCCTGGCCGTGGCCCGTCAGGCGTGTCCGGCCTTCAGTGGCGCGACCCTTGAGCAAGTGACGTTTGTCGATGGTCAGCTGCGACTGGGCGAAGCGAGCGTTGCACTCGCGGAGCTGGCGCAGAAAAGCGGTGAGACGCCATTGCAGGCCCAGGTCACTGCCGAGCCGGATGCAAAACGCCAGGCCTACGCCACGGCCACTCACTCGGCGGTGTTCGTCGAAGTTCGGGTGGACGAAGACCTGGGGACGGTGAAGGTCAATCGCGTGGTCAGCGCCATCGCCGCCGGCCGGGTCGTCAACCCGAAAACCGCCCGCAGCCAGATTCTCGGTGGCGTGGTGTGGGGCGTCGGCATGGCCTTGCACGAAGAAACCCTGACGGACCACGCCCTGGGTCGCCACATGAACCACAACCTGGCCGAGTATCACCTGCCGGTTAACGCCGACATCAGCGACATTGAGGTGATTTTCGTTGAGGAACAGGACGAGATCGTCAATGCGCTCGGGTCCAAGGGCGTGGGTGAAATCGGTATCGTCGGGGTGGCAGCGGCGGTGGCCAATGCGATTTACCATGCCACCGGCAAGCGGGTGCGGGATTTCCCCATCACCCTCGACAAGCTGCTCTAGGCTTTTGCTTCATCCACCGGTTCGTGCATCCGGTCACGGTTGGCCAGGGTCGGGAACAGTTTGATCCAGGTTCCGGTGACCAGCAGCGTGCCGACGCCGCCCATGACCACCGCCGGCACGGTGCCGAACCAGTGGGCGGTGAGGCCGGACTCGAACTCGCCCAACTGGTTCGAGGCGCCGATGAACAGCCCGTTCACCGCGCTGACCCGGCCGCGCATTTCATCCGGTGTTTCCAGTTGTACGAAGGAGGCACGGATCACCATGCTGATCATGTCCGCCGCGCCCAGCACCACCAGCACCGCCAGGGAAAACCAGAACGAGGTGGAGAGGCCGAATGCAATGGTGGCGACGCCGAATACGCCCACCGCCGTGAACATCACCCGGCCGACTTTGCGTTCCACGGCAAACCGCGCCAGCCACAGCGACATCAGCAAGGCCCCGACCGCCGGTGCCGAGCGCAACAGGCCCAGGCCCCAGGGCCCGGTGAGCAGGATGTCCTTGGCGAACACCGGCAGCAGCGCCGTCGCGCCGCCGAGCAACACCGCGAACAGATCCAGGGAGATCGCCCCGAGAATGTCCGGGCGACTGCGAATGAAGCGAATCCCGGCGAGCAACGAATCCAGGGTCGCCTTGCCTTTGTTCAGCGGCGTCTGCCGGGCGGGCAGGTTGAGCATCAGGCCGCAGGCGATGAGGTAAAGCAGCACCGTCGGCCCGTAGACCCAGACACTGCCAAAGGCGTAGAGCAAGCCGCCGAGCGCCGGGGCGACGATGGTGGCCGACTGCTGGGCCGATTGCGCGGCGGCCACGGCACGGGGAAACAGCGCAGCCGGCACGATGCTCGGCAGCAGCGCCTGGGTGGTCGGCATTTCGAAGGAGCGGGCGGCGCCCAGCAGGAAGGCGAGGATGAAGATCATCTCCCGCGTGACGTTGTCAGTGGCGCTGCCGATCACCAGCGCCAGGGCAATCATCGCCTGCAATGACTGGCAGATGGCCGCCACCTTGCGCCGGTCATAGCGGTCGGCCACATGTCCGGTGTGGAGCATGAACAGCACGCGCGGGGCAAATTCCACCAACCCCACCAGGCCCAGGTCCAGGACGTTGCCGGTCAGTTGATAGAGGTTCCAGCCGATGGCCACGGTGAGCATCTGGAAACCGCTGGCGGTGAATATCCGGGCCAGCCAGAAGGCGATGAAGGGACGGTGGTGACGGAGCAGCAGCGGCGCTTGGCTGGGCATCTATGACGGGTCCGGTGATGAAGGCATCGAGATTATCACCGAGCTGTAACTGGAAGTTGCGGTGGCGGAAAAAATAGTTAGCCAAGCATCGATCTTCCACATCGCACCGTTTTTTGTGGCGAGGGGATTTATCTGTGGGAGCAAGGCTTGCCCGCGATGGACGCGACTCGATTTCTGAAAGACCGCATCGCCTTCATCGCGGGCAAGCCTTGCTCCCACATATCCCCTCGCCTCAGTCAGCACTGAGACAACCTGTCACGCGACAAACGACCACGCCGTTCATCGACGAGAATGCGGCTACTCTTTGAGCATTGCTTGATCCAGGTCAATACCTTTCGGGGCGTTGGACTGGCGGCCATCCGGCCAGAGTCCTGCGTTGTGACGGTTATAAAAAGAACGATTTGAAAAGCATCGCACTCCATATCCCTGGAGGCTGGTGCAAGCCCCGCCCGCAGCCGGTTTTACCTGACAGAGGAAGACTTATGTTCGGTTTGGAGGCGCTCGATCTCGCCCGAATCCAGTTCGCGTTCACCATCTCGTTCCACATCCTGTTCCCGGCCATCACCATTGGCCTGGCGAGTTACCTGGCGGTACTCGAAGGCTTGTGGCTCAAGACCCGCGATGACACCTACCGCGACCTGTACCACTTCTGGTCGAAGATATTTGCCGTCAACTTCGGCATGGGGGTGGTGTCCGGGTTGGTCATGGCCTATCAGTTCGGGACCAACTGGAGTCGCTTTTCGGACTTCGCCGGTGCGGTGACCGGGCCGTTGCTGACCTACGAGGTGCTCACGGCGTTTTTCCTCGAGGCGGGTTTCCTGGGCGTGATGCTATTCGGCTGGAATCGCGTCGGCCGCGGCCTGCATTTCTTTTCCACGGTGATGGTGGCGATCGGCACCCTGATCTCGACCTTCTGGATCCTGTCCTCCAACAGCTGGATGCAGACCCCCCAGGGTTACGAAATCATCGACGGCCGGGTGATCCCGGTGGACTGGCTGGCGGTGGTGTTCAACCCCTCGTTCCCTTATCGATTGCTGCACATGTCCACCGCAGCGTTTGTCGCCACGGCGTTTTTCGTCGGTTCGTCGGCGGCCTGGCATTTGCTGCGCGGCCGTGACAACCCAGCCATCCGCCGGATGCTGTCGATGGCGATGTGGATGGCCTTGCTGGTGGCGCCGATACAGGCGGTCATCGGCGACTTCCATGGCCTGAACACCCTCAAGCATCAACCGGCGAAAATCGCCGCCATCGAGGGCCACTGGGAAAACGTCGGCAATGAACCGACCCCGTTGATCCTGTTCGGCTGGCCCGACATGAAGGCGGAAAAAACCAAATACGCCGTGGAAATTCCTTATCTGGGCAGCCTGATCCTGACCCACAGCCTGGACAAGCAGGTGCCGGCCCTCAAGGAGTTCCCGCCTGAGGACCGACCGAACTCGACCATCGTGTTCTGGTCGTTCCGGATCATGGTCGGCCTCGGCTTGCTGATGATTTTCACCGGGCTTTGCAGCCTGTGGCTGCGCCGCAACGATCGGATCTATCAGTCCCGGCCGTTCCTCTACATGGTGCTGTGGATGGGGCCGTCCGGGCTGATCGCGATCCTGGCTGGCTGGTTTACCACGGAGATCGGCCGCCAGCCCTGGGTGGTCTATGGCTTGATGCGCACGGCCGATGCGTCCTCCGGCCATAGCTTCGCCCAGATGAGCATTACCCTGGTGCTGTTCGTCGTGGTGTATTTCGCACTGTTCGGTGCTGGCCTGAGCTACATGATGCGTCTGGTGCGCAAGGGGCCGGAGGCCCACGAAGCCGAGCCGAGCGACGGTGGCCCGGGCCAGAAACGTACGCCGGCCCGGCCATTGTCGGCCGCCGATGACGGCGACGACATCGACCACAACGACCGCTCGAACAAGGGGAATTGAATCATGGGTATTGATCTTCCGCTGATCTGGGCCGTGGTCATCATCTTCGGCATCATGATGTACGTGATCATGGACGGCTTCGATCTGGGGATCGGCATTCTCTTCCCCTTCGTCAAGGGCGAGCGCGACCGCGACGTGATGATGAACACCGTGGCGCCGGTCTGGGACGGTAACGAAACCTGGCTGGTGCTGGGCGGTGCCGGGTTGTTCGGGGCATTTCCGCTGGCTTATTCAGTGGTGCTTTCGGCGCTGTACCTGCCGTTGATCCTGATGCTCATCGGCTTGATCTTCCGCGGCGTGGCCTTCGAGTTCCGTTTCAAGGCCAAGGCTGAGAAGCGCCACCTCTGGGACAAGGCATTCATTGGCGGTTCGCTGACGGCCACCTTCTTCCAGGGCGTGGCGCTGGGGGCATTCATCGATGGCTTCGAGGTGGTCAATCGCCAGTTCGCCGGCGGCTCCCTGGACTGGTTCACGCCATTCACGATGTTCTGTGGCCTGGCGTTGATCGCGGCCTACGCGTTGCTCGGCTGCACCTGGCTGATCATGAAGACCGAGGGCAAGTTGCAAGAGCAGATGCATGACCTGGCCCGGCCGCTGGCGTTCGTGGTGCTGGCGGTGATCGGTATTGTCAGCATCTGGACGCCGCTGGCCCACGCGGACATCGCCGCCCGCTGGTTCACCCTGCCGAACCTGTTCTGGTTCCTGCCGGTGCCGATCCTGGTGCTGGTGACCATGTATGGATTGTTCCGCGCGGTGGCGCGCAATGCCAACTACACGCCCTTCATCCTGACCCTGGTGCTGATCTTCCTCGGCTACAGCGGCTTGGGCATCAGCCTGTGGCCGAACATCGTGCCGCCGTCCATCTCGATCTGGGACGCCTCGTCACCGCCCCAGAGCCAGGGCTTCATGCTGGTCGGCACGCTGTTCATCATTCCGTTGATCCTGGTCTACACCTTCTGGAGCTACTACGTGTTCCGCGGCAAGGTGACCCACGACGATGGTTACCATTGAGGGTGTCGAGCATGGCCAAACCTGACTTGAAAGACATCAAGGCCGCCGAACGCAAGCCACTCTGGCAGCGGCTCGGCTGGCTGGCGCTGATCTGGGCCGGCAGTGTGCTGGCGCTGTTCATCGTCGCCAGCCTGATGCGGATGTTCATGAATGCCGCAGGCCTGACCACTCACTGATGTCTCTGTGGGAGCAAGCTTTTGCTCCCACAGACGATTTATTTGCGGGCTTTGAGGATCACGAATTTCGGCGTGGCGGCCACTTGCTCGACACCGCGGAACAACCGCGCCAGTTTGCTGTGGTAACCCAGGTGCCGGTTGCCGACGATGTACAGCGCGCCGCCCACCACCAACGCTTCGCGAGCCTGCTGAAACATCCGCCAGGCGAGGAAATCGCCCACCACTTGCTGCTGGTGGAAGGGCGGATTGCACAGCACCACGTCCAGTGACTGCGCCTCTTGTCCGGCCAGGCCATCACCGGCCCGCAGGGTCACTTCGCGTTCGCCCAGGGCCGCACGCCAATTCTCGGCTGCCGATTGCACGGCCATATACGACTCGTCCACCAGGGTGTAGTGGGCCTCGGGGTTTTGCAGGGCGCTGGCGATGGCCAGCACGCCGTTGCCGCACCCCAGGTCCGCGACCCGGGCCGTCCCGAGGTTTTTCGGCAGATGAGGCAGGAACGCGCGGGTGCCGATGTCCAGACCCTCGCGGCAGAACACATTGGCATGGTTGAGCAGCTCGATCTTTGGCTCGTCCAGCCAGTAACGCGTGGGGTAGGGCGATACAATCGGCGCACTGTCTTGTGGAGAGCCGGGTTGTGGAGTGGCAATCAACAGCCGCGCTTTTTTTACCGCCAGGGAGGCCTGCACCGGGCCGACATACCGTTCCAACAAATCACCGGCGGCCCGGGGCAGGTGCTTGATCATGGCCCCGGCAATCACCTGGGCACCTGGCGCCAGTTGGCCTTGCAGGCGAATCAGCTGTTCCTCCAGCAAGGCCAGGGTTTTCGGTACTTTGATCAGGACGCGATCAAACGGGCCGGTCAACGGCTCGCTGGCAGGCAGCGTCGGCACCGCATCGAAGGGCCGGCCGTTGCGCACCAGGTTTTTCTCCAGCGCCTGCAGTGCCAGGAAGGAATCACCGCTGCTGGTCACCTCGACTTTGCCGGCCAGGCTGGCCGCCAGCGCGCCGAAGCCGTCATTGAGCACCAGGACCCGAGTCTGCGCGCTCGGCTGTTGTTCGGCCAGGTACGCGAGCAGGTACTCGTCGGCCGCATCGAAGGCTTGCAATGGTTCGTTCTGCTGTTCGGGTTGGCGGATCAGGTCGAGTTGGGCGAAGGGGCTGTCGAGCAGGGGCATGGCTGGGGACTCTGGAGATCAACGAATGTCCCGCTGCCTGGAGGTAGGTGTCTGTGCGGGACCGCCTGAATGAACTGCGTCGCGTGCAAGAAGCGGCATCATCCAAGTGGGACCGTAAATGGTACGTTTTTTTGTTGCACATTACTCGCGGGTTTTTCAGCCCGGCGCTGCTACTCCACTGTTCAGATCACATGGATCTGGGCGGCTTTTGCCACCGCTGAAATCTTATTGCTGACGTTCAGTTTTCGCATGCAACTGCACACGTGGAAATTCACGGTCCGTTCGGAAAGACAGAGAATCCTGCCCACTTCCGACGCCGTCTTGCCTTCGGCAGACCACCTCAACACTTCGATCTCTCTGGGTGAGAGGTGGCATTTGGGCTGGACTGCGAGGGCGTCAGACAGTTTTTTGCTGGCGAGTGCGTGCAGCCTTTGACTGGCGAAGATGGCGTAGCCGAGATTTGCATAGTGCTCCTCGATATCGATGGGGCAATGGCTCCGTGCCAGGCTGAACAGGCTGCACTGTGCCCCACGCTCATCATGAACGGCCTGGGTCCAGCCGTACTTGAGTCCCTGCCGATTAAGTTCTCGCCATAACTTGGGGGCTTGAGCAAAAACAGTCTCATCCCACAAGATGGGGAGTGGTGATTGATTGCAATGTGCTACTAACGGATCGTTCGACGCATAACCATTTTGTTCATAAAGTCTGTCCCATCCATAAGGGTAGTTATTCAGGTTCACCTTACTGGTGTGCTTGTCGGGGCTTCCGAGATAGGCTGCAAATGCGCAATATTCAAATCCCTGATTGTTAAAGAAATTCAGGACCAGACGATAGGCCGTCTGCAGGTCCTTTTCGCAGGATAACTTCCTCAATAACAAGTCCTTCCACTTGTCCATCGCTCTCTCCTGGGTTTGATTCGTCCATGCGGATCCAATCCATGATGCGGAATTTGAGTGTAGGACTATTCTTAATTTGTAGTGAGTTTTTTTTAGTTTACTTACATTTGGAAATGTTTAAGAAGATAAACTTTTTAGTTGGTTATTTTTACATCGATTTTAGGTTTGTATAAGTTAAGTAAAAGATTTTGTTGGTCAGACGCAGCTTGTGGCTAAAGTGCCATCGTTCATCATCGGTGGTGAAGACGCCCGCTTTGCGGGACACTGCAAGTCTTGTCCTATTGGAGTGGCTCATGACCGACAGCGCAGAGAAGTTCACCCGCCAGACCCTGCTCGATGTCCAGCCGTTGACGCCTCATTTGTTTACTTTGCGCACGACCCGGGATCGCGGCTTTCGCTTCCGGGCGGGGCAGTTTGCCCGGCTGGGGGTCTTCAAGGCGGACGGGACCACCGTCTGGCGGGCGTATTCCATGGTGTCTTCGCCGTTCGACGAGTTCCTCGAATTCTTTTCCATCGTGGTTCCCGATGGCGAGTTCACCAGTGAGCTCAGCCGCCTGCAGCCGGGTGACGAACTGTTGGTGGAACGCCAGGCGGTCGGCTATCTGACGCTGGATCGCTTTGTCGATGGACGGGATTTGTGGCTGCTGTCGACGGGGACGGGTGTGGCGCCGTTTCTTTCGATCCTCCAGGATTTTGAGGTCTGGGAAAAATTCGAGCGGATCACCCTGGTCTACAGCGTGCGCGAGGCGCGGGAGCTGGCGTATCAGGACCTGATCAAGGAACTGCCCCAGCGCGACTACCTGGCCGAGTACGCTCATAAATTTCGTTTCATTGCGACCGTCACCCGTGAACAGCATCCGGGGGCGCTCTATGGGCGGATCACCACGTTGATGGAAAATGGCGAACTGGAGCGGGCCGCCGGTATAGCGCTTACGCCGGAGCATTCGCGAGTGATGCTATGCGGCAACCCGCAAATGATCGATGACACGCGCAAGTTGCTCAAGGCCAGGGGGCTGCAACTGAGCCTGACTCGTCGGCCGGGCCAGGTGGCGGTGGAAAACTACTGGTAGGTTGTGGCGAGGGGATAAATCCCCTCGCCACCGGGGCTGTCAGTGACTGCCCGCCTCAGGGCCGCTCGTTCTGAGCCTTGAGCAGGTCGCGAATCTCACCCAGCAGCAGTTCTTCCTTGGTCGGAACCGGAGGCGCGCTGGGGGCTACGGCTTCTTCGCGCTTGAGGCGGTTGATGGCTTTGACGCCCATGAAAATGGCGAACGCCACAATGATGAAGTCGATGGTGCTCTGGATGAATTTACCGTAGGCCAGCATAACGGCAGGCGCCTCACCCTGGGCGGCCTTGAGGGTGATGGCCAGGTCACTGAAGTCCACTCCACCAATCAGCAGGCCGATCGGAGGCATGACCACGTCGCCAACGAATGACGAAACGATTTTGCCGAAAGCGGCACCGATGATGATCCCGACGGCCATGTCGACGACATTGCCTTTGACCGCGAAGGCCTTGAACTCGCTTAGCACGCCCATGAGTTATTCCTTGTGACAGATTAAAGATGAGTGGCAGTGTAAGTCAGCGTAACGAGTCTTGCTCGAAACACCGACTTACAAAGCTTCAGTTATCGACCCGGTCCCGGGTGAAAAGTTTTCAAAGTGCCATCAATCGCGCGTGATACGCGGTTTCAGCCTGGCGCCCCACAACGTTTTTTCTATCGACACGGTACGGCATTTCTATTTAGGTTTTCCTTTTCCGAGCACTAGCCTCTGGATGGCGCACATGGATGCGCTCTATAACATCAGAGGAACACGCCTATGAACACTTCCCTTGGCCACGGGGCTTATTCCCATCGCCGCGTTTTTTTTGTGCTGACCGCGAGCCTTTTGTCCTTGTCTGTCAACGCGGCCACCCTGACCCGGGACAACGGTGCGGCTGTCGGCGACAACCAGAACTCGCAAACGGCTGGCCCCAACGGCCCGACCCTGCTGCAAGACGTGCAGTTGATCCAGAAGCTCCAGCGTTTTGACCGTGAACGTATCCCCGAGCGCGTGGTGCATGCCCGTGGTACCGGCGCCCATGGCACATTCACCGTTTCCGACGACCTCAGCGACCTGACCAAGGCCAAGGTCTTTGCCGCAGGCCAGGTCACGCCGGTGTTCGTGCGTTTTTCTGCCGTGGTGCACGGCAATCATTCGCCGGAAACCCTGCGCGATCCCCGTGGTTTCGCCACGAAGTTCTACACCGCCGACGGCAATTGGGACTTGGTAGGTAACAACTTCCCGACCTTCTTCATCCGCGATGCCATCAAGTTTCCGGACATGGTCCACGCCTTCAAACCCGACCCGCGGACCAACCTGGACGATGATTCACGCCGCTTCGATTTCTTCTCCCATGTACCAGAATCGACCCGCACCCTGACCGAGTTGTATTCCAACTCCGGGACACCGGCCAGTTACCGCGAAATGGACGGCAATGGTGTACATGCCTACAAACTGGTTAATGCCAAGGGTGAATTTCACTACGTGAAGTTTCATTGGAAAAGTTTGCAGGGCTTGAAAAATCTCGATCCGAAAGAAGTTGTGAAAGTTCAGGGTCAAGATTACAGCCATATGACAAATGATCTGGTGACTCATATTAATAAGGGCGACTTCCCGAAGTGGGACTTGTACGTCCAGGTACTGAACCCACAGGACCTTGCCAAGTTTGACTTCGACCCACTGGACGCGACCAAGATCTGGCCGGGCGTGCCTGAGCGCAAAGTCGGGCAAATGGTCTTGAATCGCAATCCGGCGAATGTCTTCCAGGAAACCGAGCAGGTGGCCATGGCGCCGGCCAATCTTGTACCGGGTATCGAACCTTCCGAGGATCGTTTGCTCCAGGGGCGAGTATTTTCCTACGCCGACACGCAGATGTACCGGATAGGCGCCAATGCCCTGCAATTGCCGATCAACGCCCCCAAGGTGGCGGTGAACAACGGTAACCAGGACGGTGCGATGAACCCAGGCAGCACCAGCACCGGGGTGAATTATCAGCCGAGCCGCCTGACGCCGCGTGAAGAACCGCAAGCGGCACGCTACAGCCAGACTGCGCTGACCGGCAGTACCCAGCAGGCGAAGATCCAGCGCGAGCAGAACTTCAAGCAGGCCGGTGATTTGTATCGTTCGTTCAGCAAGAAAGAGCGTGATGACCTGATCGACAGCTTCGGCGGCTCCCTGGCGACCACCGATGACGAGAGCAAGCACATCATCCTGTCGTTCCTCTACAAGGCTGACCCTGAGTACGGCACTGGCGTGGCTCGTGTCGCCAAAGGCGATCTGGCCCGGGTCAAGGCCCTGGCGGAAAAACTGACTGACTGATCCACAGCCAGGCAGGTGCATGACCTGTGGGAGCAAAGCTTGCTCGCGATACAGGCGCTGGGGTCTGAAACCAGACCGAGTTGCCTGCATCGCGGGCAAGCCTTGCTCCCACAACATGCCCCCACAGCCATCTGCCAGAGGAGACGTCATGATGCGCAGATTACTTTTATCGATGCTTGCGACCTGGTCACTGAGTGTACTGGCCGATCAGCCGATACCCATCGAACCGGCTGCGGTCCAGGAACAGTTGCAAAACTATTATTTCGACGCCGCTCGCCGCGGCGACGTGCCGATGCTCGAGACCTTTATCGAGGCCGGTTATTCCCTGGATACCCGGGATGAGAAGGGCTACACCGCGCTGATTCTGGCGGCCTATCACGGCCACGGCCCAGCGGTGGAACGGCTGCTGGCTGCAGGTGCCGATGCCTGTGCCCAGGATAAACGTGGCAACACGGCGTTGATGGGCGCCATTTTCAAGGGCGAAGTGCAGATTGCGCGGCGTTTGTTATCCACCGATTGCAGCCCGGACCAACGCAACGGTGCCGGGCAGACCGCGGCGATGTATGCCGGCCTGTTCAAGCGTGGCGAGTTGCTCGATGCCTTGAAGGCCAAGGGCGCCGATCTGCAGGCCCAGGACCCGTTGGGCAATACTGCGGTGGATCTGGCGAAGGGTGAAATCAGAATGCCGGCCCCGCGCTAGTGGCCTGTGTGGCCAGTTCTGTCAGCCCAACTTCGGCGCCAGAAGCCCATATCCTGCGTTGCTGTTCCTCGCCATAGCGGGCTATGACTCGTCACAGCGCCTTGGCTATGAACTTCTGGCATCCGAATTTGAGCTAACGAACTGGCCGTACAGGCCACCGACTGGGCTATCATCGCGGTTTTTACCCCGGAGTTCAGATGGCCAAGGCAAAGCGCATGTACGGCTGCACCGAGTGCGGCTCGACCTTTCCCAAATGGGCCGGCCAGTGCAGCGAATGCGGGGCCTGGAACACCCTGACCGAAACCATGGTGGAAAGCGGCGGTGCAGCGGCGCCCACCGGTCGTACGGGTTGGGCCGGTCAGCAGACGCAGATCAAGACCCTGGCCGAAGTCAGCGTCGAAGAAGTCCCGCGTTTTTCCACCGCATCCGGTGAACTGGACCGCGTGCTGGGCGGTGGCCTGGTGGACGGTTCGGTGGTGCTGATCGGCGGCGATCCGGGCATCGGCAAATCCACCATCCTGCTGCAAACCTTGTGCAGCCTCGCCACCCGCATGCCGGCGCTGTATGTCACAGGTGAAGAATCCCAACAGCAGGTCGCCATGCGCGCCCGGCGCCTGGGCTTGCCCCAGGACCAGTTGCGGGTCATGACTGAAACCTGCATCGAAACCATCATCGCCACGGCGCGCCTGGAAAAACCCAAGGTGATGGTGATCGACTCGATCCAGACCATTTTCACTGAACAGCTGCAATCGGCCCCGGGCGGCGTGTCCCAGGTGCGCGAAAGCGCGGCGCTGCTGGTGCGCTACGCCAAGCAGAGCGGCACGGCGATTTTCCTGGTGGGCCACGTCACCAAGGAAGGCGCACTGGCGGGGCCGCGCGTGTTGGAGCACATGGTCGATACCGTGTTGTATTTCGAAGGCGAATCCGATGGTCGCCTGCGTTTGCTGCGGGCGGTGAAGAACCGCTTTGGTGCCGTGAACGAACTGGGTGTGTTCGGCATGACCGACAGAGGCTTGAAAGAAGTCTCAAACCCTTCGGCGATCTTTCTGACGCGTGCCCAGGAAGAAGTCCCCGGCAGTGTGGTCATGGCGACGTGGGAAGGGACCCGGCCGATGTTGGTCGAGGTGCAAGCGCTGGTGGACGACAGCCATCTGGCGAATCCGCGCCGGGTCACCCTGGGCCTGGATCAGAATCGGCTCGCCATGTTGCTGGCGGTGCTGCATCGACACGGTGGGATTCCGACTCACGACCAGGACGTGTTCCTCAACGTCGTGGGCGGGGTCAAGGTGCTGGAAACCGCGTCCGACCTGGCGTTGATGGCGGCGGTCATGTCCAGCCTGCGCAACCGGCCGCTGCCCCACGACCTGTTGGTGTTCGGCGAAGTGGGGTTGTCGGGCGAAGTGCGGCCGGTGCCCAGTGGGCAGGAGCGGCTCAAGGAAGCGGCCAAGCACGGTTTCAAACGCGCCATCGTGCCCAAGGGTAACGCGCCGAAGGAAGCGCCGGCGGGGTTGCAGATCATAGCGGTGACGCGCCTGGAACAGGCGTTGGATGCGTTGTTCGAATAGCACTGGCAGTTGCACAAGGAAGGCATGTGGGAGCAAAGCTTGCTCGCGATGCAGGCGACTCGATTTTGAAGGACCGCATCGCCGCCATCGCGGGCAAGCCTTGCTCCCACAGAATCCCCTCGCCGCAAGGGACCGGGCAGTTCAAATCTGGATCAACGCCGCCAACTCCCGCTCCAACTCGTCATGGTCGCCCACATTCAGCTCTACCAGCCGGCGTAGGTGTGCGATGGAGTCCAGGTCGATATGCTCGCAGGCGAAGCCCAGGTGACCATGGTCATCATGGGCCAACCGAACTTCCATTTTGATCTCAGCATCAGGGCTCAAATGAATATCGGCCATGAAGGGGCGGTCGATATCGCCAAGCCAGGGTTCGGGTTTCTTGATCAACAACCCCTTGAGGGACAGATCCAGCAACTCTACCGGCCAGATGAACGGACCCTGGCTCAGCTCGGTCCTGGCATGGAAGTCAACTCGTACGAAGCGGCGACGTTCGCTCATTACGCATTCCCTCTGAAGATTCACTGACTATAGACCCAACTGACGGGGCATCGTCACCGTTCGGCCGCAGACAGACGAATGTCAGGTATGGCCTTTGCCCGGGTTAGCGCTAAACTCCTGTGGCTATCTTTCTTGTCCACCCTGGCTGGAATATAAAAATGAAAAATAATAATAGCCTGCTGCGCCATCTACCCTGGCTACTGCTGGCCGTCGTAGGAGCGTGCGCCCTGGGCGTCGTGGCATTGCGTCGAGGCGAGGCGATCAACGCCTTATGGATCGTCGTCGCAGCCGTGGCCATCTACCTGGTCGCCTACCGCTACTACAGCCTCTTCATCGCCAACAACGTGATGCAACTCGATGCGCGCCGGGCCACCCCCGCCGTGCTCAACAACGATGGCCTGGACTATGTCCCGACCAACAAACACATTCTGTTCGGCCACCACTTCGCGGCCATTGCCGGCGCGGGGCCGCTGGTCGGGCCGGTGCTGGCGGCGCAGATGGGCTACCTGCCCGGCACGCTCTGGCTGATCGCCGGCGTGGTGCTGGCCGGTGCGGTGCAGGACTTCATGGTCCTGTTCCTGTCCACCCGCCGCAACGGGCGTTCCCTGGGTGACATGGTGCGCGAGGAAATGGGCCGCATCCCTGGCACCATCGCGCTGTTCGGCTGCTTCCTGATCATGATCATCATCCTCGCGGTGCTGGCGCTGATCGTGGTCAAGGCCCTGGCCGAGAGCCCGTGGGGGATCTTCACGGTGATGGCGACCATCCCGATCGCGATGTTCATGGGCATCTACATGCGCTACATCCGCCCGGGCCGCATCGGTGAAATCTCGATCATCGGCGTACTGTTGCTGCTGGGTTCGATCTGGCTGGGCGGGCAAATTGCTGCCGATCCGGTCTGGGCCAAGGCCTTCACCTTCACCGGGATCCAGATCACCTGGATGCTGATCGGCTACGGCTTTGTCGCGGCGGTACTGCCGGTGTGGCTGATCCTGGCGCCGCGGGACTACCTGTCCACATTCCTCAAGATCGGCACCATCGTCGCCCTGGCGATCGGCATCCTGGTCACCATGCCCGAGCTGAAAATGCCGGCGCTGACCCAGTTCACCGACGGCACGGGACCGGTGTGGAAGGGCGGTCTGTTCCCGTTCCTGTTCATCACCATCGCCTGTGGCGCGGTCTCGGGTTTCCACGCACTGATCTCCTCGGGCACCACGCCCAAGCTGCTGGATAACGAAACCAACGCCCGCTACATCGGTTACGGCGGCATGCTGATGGAGTCCTTCGTGGCGATCATGGCCATGGTCGCCGCCTCGGTGATCGAGCCAGGCGTGTACTTCGCCATGAACAGCCCGGCGGCGATCGTCGGCAGTGACGTGGTGTCCGTGGCGCAGACCGTCAGCAGCTGGGGCTTTGCAATCACCCCCGAGGCGCTGCAAGCGGTGGCCAAGGACATCGGCGAAACCACCATCCTGGCCCGTGCCGGCGGTGCTCCGACCCTGGCGGTCGGCATCGCGCAGATCCTGCACTCGGTGCTGCCGGGTGAGAACACCATGGCGTTCTGGTACCACTTCGCGATCCTGTTCGAAGCGCTGTTCATCCTCACAGCAGTGGACGCCGGCACCCGTGCCGGGCGGTTCATGCTGCAGGACTTGCTCGGCTCGTTCGTGCCTTCGCTCAAGCGCACCGAATCCTGGCCAGCCAACCTGATCGCCACCGCCGGCTGCGTCGCGTTGTGGGGTTACTTGCTGTACCAGGGCGTGATCGATCCGCTGGGTGGCATCAACACCTTGTGGCCGCTGTTCGGCATCTCCAACCAGATGCTGGCCGGTATCGCCCTGATGCTCGCCACCGTGGTCCTGATCAAGATGAAGCGCCAGCGCTACGTCTGGGTCACGCTGCTGCCGGCGAGCTGGCTGCTGATCTGCACCACCACCGCGGGCCTGATCAAGCTGTTCGACGCCAACCCGGCGATCGGCTTTTTGGCCCTGGCACGCAAATACAACGATGCCCTGGCCGCCGGCCAGATCCTGGCCCCGGCCAAGAGCATCGAGCAGATGCAGCACGTGGTGTTCAACGCCTACACCAACGCGACGCTGACGGTGTTGTTCCTGTTCGTGGTCTTCAGCATCCTGTTCTACGCGCTCAAGGTCGGCATCGCCGCCTGGGGCACCAAGGAACGCACGGACAAAGAAGCGCCATTCCAGGCCCTGCCAGACGCTTGATAGAGGATTGCAACGATGTTCAATGACTTGAGTCGCCTGGGTAAATACCTCGGTCAGGCCGCCCGCCTGATGGTCGGCATGCCCGACTACGACAACTACGTCGAGCACATGCAAACCAAGCACCCGGACAAGCCGATGATGGACTACGAAGCGTTCTTTCGTGAACGCCAGGAGGCCCGTTACGGCGGCAAGGGTGGGCCCAAGTGCTGTTGAGTTGAGCTAAACCCCTTGTGGGAGCGGGCAAGCCCGCTCCCACAGTTGTTTTGGGGTGTTCTCAAGATTTGCATACGCCACAAATCCCTTGTGGGAGCGAGCCTGCTCGCGATAGCGTCGGATCAGCAGTATTGATGTTGACTGACTCAGCGCTATCGCGAGCAGGCTCGCTCCCACATTGGTTTGTGCTTTTCTTTAATTTCGAAACAGGAGAATCATGTTGTCCTCTCCCATCCCGGTCACCATCCTCAGCGGCTTCCTCGGCGCCGGCAAGACCACGCTGTTGCGCCATCTGCTCAAGGCCGAGCACGGCCTGAAAATCGCCGTGATCGAGAACGAATTCAGCGATGCCGGCATCGACACCCAACTGCTGGGCGACGAGCCGGTGCAGGTCATGACCCTGGCCAACGGTTGCGTGTGCTGCACCATTCACACCGACCTGACCAAGGCCCTGTACCTGTTGCTCGAGCGGCTGGACAGCGGCGAGATCGCCTTCGACCGCCTGGTGATCGAATGCACCGGCCTGGCCGACCCGGCCCCGGTGGCGCAGACGTTCTTCATCGACGAGGACCTGCGCGAGCGCTATATCCTCGACGGCATTCTTACGCTGGTGGATGCCGCTCACGCCGAGATCCACCTGACCCAGGCCATCGCCCAGGCCCAGGTCGGGTTTGCCGATCGCCTGCTCTTGAGCAAGACCGACCTGGTGGACGCGGCCCAGGTCCAGGCCCTTGGCGAGCGCCTGACGCGCATCAACCGGCGGGCGCCGATCAGGGTGGTCGAACATGGCAAGATCGATCTGGCCGAGCTGCTCGATATTCGTGGCTTCAATCTCAATGCGGACTTGGGCGCAGGGTTCAGCCTGCGACCGGTCGGCAAGGCCACCCCGGGTGATCGCATCAGCAGTTTGGTTCTGCGTACCGACAAGGCGCTGGATATCGACAAGCTCAGCGAGTTCATGAATCAGTTGCTGGAAGAGCACGGCAAGCAATTGCTGCGCTACAAGGGCGTGCTGAACATCGCCGGCGAACCCCGTCGGCTGGTGTTCCAGGGCGTGCTCAAGTTGTACGGTTTCGATTGGGACACCGAATGGGCCCCCGGCGAAGCCCGGGAAAGCGTTATCGTGTTCATCGCCGATGAGCTGCCCGAAGAGAAGATCCGCGCCGGCTTCGAAGCCGCGCTACTTTGACAGTGTGGCGAGGGGATTTATCCCCGTTGGGCTGCGCAGCGGCCCCAAACCAGGCAACTCGGTGTGCCAGGAAGATTGAGTTAACTGCTTTAGGGCCGCTGCGCAGCCCAGCGGGGATAAATCCCCTCGCCACAACCGCTATGCGACCAACAGTTTTTGCTCCAGATGGTCCAGGTGCTCGTCCATCAGCCGCACCGCTTCGTTGACGTTGCGGCCTTCCACGGCGTCGACGATTGCCAGGTGTTCCTGCCAGGCGCAGTGCCGGCGGGACTTGATCTCGTGTCGCGCCAGGGCCAACGAGGTCAACGGCACCAGGCTGCCGAGAAATTGCATCAACGGCGCGTTGCCGGCCATGGCCGCCAGTTGCAGGTGAAACTCGCCGGACAGGCGTATCGCCGGGCCACGCTCACCACGATCCAGGCACTGGCGTTCGTGCTCCACCAGATCGCGCAGCTGTTGCAAGTCCTTGGGCTGCGGCGCCTTGCAGGCCAGGCGCACCAGGGTCTGCTCGGCCAGCCGGCGAGCGTGGAGGATCTGCCGGGTCTGCTCCAGGTCTGGCGCGGCGACTTGTGGCCGGTGGTTGGGCCGCAGGATCACCACTTGCTGATGGGACAGGCGCGCCAGGACGCGGCGAATGATGCTGCGGCTGACGCCGAACACATCCCCCAGGCTTTCCTCGGTGAAGCGGCTGGCCGGGGCAATGCGTTGTTCGAGTATGGCGTCGAAGATCCGCGGATAGATATCGTCCACCGACGGCTTGCCGACCCGGCCGGGTAGGGGCAGTGTGGCCAGCACGTTGTGGTTGTGCTGGGGTTGATGGGGCATGAGGTTGTTCATGGCGGTCTCCGCAGGCAAGGGCTCAGGTGCCGAGGTTGTCGTCCGGAATATTCAATTCGATGCCCATGCGCTGGCCTTCCCGGAGAATGTGCCGGCGCATCTCGGCGCTGGCCTGGGCGCTGTTCTTGCCCCGGATGGCACGGACCACGGCTTCGTTCTCTTCCAGGCGTTCGGCCAGGTGCTCGGGGGAGTTGCGCAACACATCGGCGCTTTGCTTGAGGGCGTTACTGGTCTGCTGGACCACGTTCTGGAAGATCGGGTTGGACGTCAGGGCAAACAATTCTTCATGGAAGGCGATATAGGCGTTGGCGCAGGCATCGCTGTCGTTGGCTTCCAGGGCTTCGCGCATGTCCATGAGGGTCAGGCGCAACTGGCCGACCTCCTTGCTGCTGATGGACTGGGCCACAAGGCCAACGATGAACGGCTCCAGGGTGTAGCGCAGTTGCAGCAGGTCTTCCAGGCTCGCGCCGGCCATGGCGCTGCCTTCACCGGCAGCATCGTTGAGATGGGCCTCCAGCACCACGACGCCTTTGCCGGGCATCGAGCGCACCAGTCCCAGGGTCTCCAGGACAATCACCGCTTCACGCAGGCTGGGTCGGCTGATGCCCAGTTGCTCGGCCAGCTCGCGCTGGCCGGGCAGCATGTCACCCGAGCGCCATTGGCCCCGGGCGAGGGCGGCGCGGAGTTTCTCCACCACGGAATTGACGACGGTCGATGAACTGATCACATGTGACTCCTTGAAAATCGATCAGGCGATGCCGGTTCGCGGGCCGGCATCGCCGTCTTTCAGAATTGCTGGTGATGGGCACTGCCCACCGGTTTCCTGGGTTGGAAGGTATAGCCTTGTTGGCCGGACAGCACCTTGCGCGCCCGAGGGATGTCGATGTCTTTTTCCCAGCGGGCAATCGCCACGGTGGCCACGCAGTTGCCAATCAGGTTGGTCAGGGCGCGACCGATGCCCATGAACCAGTCCACGGCCAGCACCAGCACCAGGCCGACCACCGGTATTGCCGGGATCGCGGTCAGCGTCGCTGCCAGGATCACCAGCGCCGAGCCGGGAATCCCATGGGCGCCCTTGGAGGTGATCAGCGAGACCAGCAGAATGGTCAACAGGTCGCTCATGGCCAGCGGTGTGCCGGTCGCGTTGGCAATGAAGACAATGGCCAGGGTCAGGTAGATCGAAAAACCATCCAGGTTGAACGAGTAGCCGGTGGGAATGACCAGGCCCACGGTGGAGCTGCCGATTCCCAGGTGTTCGAGCTTGCGCATGATCTGTGGCAGCACGGCGTCGGACGACGCGGTGCCGAGTACGATCAACAACTCTTCGCGCAGGTATTTGAGGAATGGCAGCATCGGCAGGCCCGACACGCGCATCACCACGCCCAGGATCACCGCGACAAACGCGATGCAGGTCAGGTAGAACAGGCCGACGAGGCTGCCCAGGTGCTGGAGCGACTCCAGGCCATATTTGCTGGTGGTGAAGGCAATGGCTCCGAAGACGCCGATCGGGGCCAGGCGCACGATCATGCCCATGATGCGGAAGATCACGTGGCTGAGTTCGTTGATCAGGCGCGAAATGCCGGAAGCGGCGTCACCGACGAGATTCAACGCACTGCCGAACAGCACGGCAAACAGCAGCACCTGGAGGATGTTGTTTTCCGCGAACGCGCCGATCACCGATGTTGGGATCAGGTTCATCAGGAACTGGGTGGTGGTGACCATGTGCTGGCCGCGCTGGGCGATATCGTTCACGTCCGCGCTGGAGAGCTGCTCCAGGTGGATGTTCGCGCCGCTGCCAATGCCTGTGCTGAAAGCAAGGACCAGACCGATGACCAGGGCGATGGTGGTGAGTATTTCGAAGTAGATGACCGACTTGAGGCCGATGCGCCCGACCTTCTTGAGATCGCCGGCACCGGAGATACCACTGACCACCACGCAGAACACGATCAGGCCGATGAGCATCTTGATCAGCTTGATAAAGCCGTCGCCGAGGGGTTTGAGCTGTGCAGAATATTCGGGAAGGGTAAGCCCGCAGACGATGCCGAGCACCAGTCCGAGGACAACTTGAAGGAAGATCGACCGCGAGCACCATTTGAGCATGGGAGGGATTCCTGGTTCGGTGTCCTTGTTCGCCAGGGAGGCTGGCGTCGGGACTTCATTATTGTGGTCTTACCGGTTTGTCCAGTGCAGGCGCAGTCTAGGCGCTGTTTTCGCGGGTATGCAAGCCGGATTGTGACGATTTGGCTTGACCGGTCTTACCAGTTGGGGCGAAAGCCCTGTGCTTGAGCGTTTTCTTGGCCAGAAAAAATATTGCCAGTTGCCTAAGCGAGTCAGTTAAGTGAGAACCCAAGACTGTGGCGAGGGTTGTCCCTGTCTTACATATGTTCTACGGGTATTCGTCTCAAAGGATGCTCAGAATAAATGTCGCTTTTGACTGTTCTTCTGTCTCGGCAAGATAAAGATAAGACGAGCCGCGTACCCGTAATCCCCCGACATATTTCTTATTGCCTGTCATGAGCGAGATAGGGACATGGCGGGTCTTGATGTTCTTGCGTGTGATGATGTTGTGCTGATGATCGAGTAGTCTGAAAAGAGTCGGGTTGCGAGTGTTTGGATCACTTGCCCCAAACACTTCAAACCAGCTTTTACTGAGCAGTTTGTTGTAGTGCTCGCCGGTGTTTTTTATGGTCAGGAGATAGCCACCCGCCGTATGCCGGAAATGCAGCCGCAATGGCTCGCTGCGCGCGCCCTGGTCTTCGGCGCGCATGCCAAGCAGGTGTGAGTGATCCTGGGTTTGGGGTTTGCCGGTAAAGAATCCACCGCTGAATGCACTGATGGTCGCCATCGCGGGTTTGCCATGCAGCCTTCCCAGTAGATTTACGCGAGTATTTAACATGCTGAGTATTGCATTAAAGGATTGTTCACTGTCCATGTGAATAAGCGTCCTGTTTTGAGTAGTTAAGTTCAGGGGGCAGGAGGATCGTATGGCTTTATTAATTACGTGTGGAGTTTTCTGTATTGCAGAAAATTAAGTGTCGAATGGTGTTAGTTGTTTTGCCCTGTTTTCCAGGGGCAATAAAAAAGGCCCGCATCTTTCGATGCGGGCCTTCTTGGCTAGGCTCTGGCGGGCTAATTAAGCGCCGTAGACCGGCAGCTTCTTGCAGATCGCCTTGACCTTCTCACGCACGGCGTCGATGACCGCTTCGTTGTTCAGGTCCGCCAGGATGTCGCAGATCCAGCCAGCCAGTTCCTTGCACTCGGCTTCCTTGAAACCGCGAGTGGTCACGGCTGGGGTACCGAAACGCAGGCCCGAGGTGACGAACGGAGAGCGTGGGTCGTTTGGCACCGAGTTCTTGTTGACGGTGATGAATGCCTTGCCCAGCGCCGCGTCGGCGTCTTTGCCGGAGATCTCTTGCTTGATCAGCGACAACAGGAACAGGTGGTTTTCAGTACCGCCGGACACCACGTCGAAGCCGCGCTCGATGAACACGCCGGCCATGGCCTTGGCATTCTTCACCACTTGTTGCTGGTAAGCCTTGAACTCAGGTTGCAGGGCTTCCTTGAAGCAGATCGCCTTGGCTGCGATCACGTGCTCCAGCGGGCCACCCTGGGCGCCCGGGAAGACGGCGGAGTTCAGCTTCTTCTCGATGTCGGCATTGGCGCGCGCCAGGATCAGGCCGCCACGTGGACCGCGCAGGGTCTTGTGGGTGGTGGTGGTGACCACGTCGGCGAATGGCACCGGGTTCGGGTAGACGCCAGCGGCGACCAGACCGGCCACGTGGGCCATGTCGACGAACAGGTAGGCACCGACCTTGTCGGCGATCTCGCGGAAACGCGGGAAGTCGAGGATCTGGGAGTAGGCGGAGAAACCGGCCACGATCATTTTCGGCTTGTGCTCGAGGGCCAGGCGCTCGACTTCGTCGTAGTCGATCAGGCCGTTGCCGTCGATGCCGTACTGGACGGCGTTGTACAGCTTGCCGGAGGAGGAAACGCTGGCGCCGTGGGTCAGGTGACCGCCGTGGGCCAGGCTCATGCCCAGGATGGTGTCACCGGCCGACAGCAGCGCCAGGTACACGGCGGAGTTGGCTTGGGAGCCTGCGTGCGGCTGGACGTTGGCATAGTCGGCACCGAACAGTTGCTTGGCGCGGTCGATGGCCAGTTGCTCGACCACGTCGACGTACTCGCAACCACCGTAGTAACGCTTGCCCGGGTAGCCTTCGGCGTACTTGTTGGTCAGTACCGAGCCTTGAGCTTCCATCACCGCGGGGCTGGTGTAGTTTTCCGAAGCGATCAGCTCAATGTGCTCTTCCTGGCGCTGAGCTTCTTGCTCCATGGCGGCAAAGAGATCGGCGTCGTACTTGGCAATAGTCAAATCACGGCTGAACATGGCGGTCCTCAAGGATCGGGGGCAGAAAAGGGGGGCATTCTACCTCAACCGGTTTTGGAAGGCATATGAAAGGGCGTCATGTCGCGGACGAATGGGTTTCACGCAAGAGGGGCGTTGCCTGTACTGGCCTCATCGCGGGCAAGCCTTGCTCCCACAGAAGCCCTCGTTCCCTTGTGGGAGCAAGGCTTTCCCACAGAAGCCCTCGTTCCCCTGTGGGAGCAAGGCTTGCCCGCGAGAGGCCGGCCCAGATAGTACAAGGCTTCAGTCGAGCATGAACAACGCATCATTGCTGAACTGCGCTTCAAACCGGTTGGCCGGCATCGGTCGGCCGAACAGGTAGCCCTGGACTTCGTCGCAACCGTGTTCGCGCAAGAAGTCCAGTTGCTCGTGGGTCTCGACACCCTCGGCGATCACCGCCAGGTTGAGGCTGTGGGCCATGGCGATGATCGCCCGGGCGATCTGCGCATCCTGCTCGCCGGACGGCAGGCCGTCGACGAAGGTGCGATCGATCTTCAGCACGTCGATGGGGAATTGCTTGAGGTAGTTGAGCGACGAATAACCGGTGCCGAAGTCATCGACGGCGATGCTCAGGCCCAGGTTTTTCAGCCCGGCCAGGATCTGCATCGCCTCGCTGACTTCGCGCATCAGGATACTTTCCGTCAGTTCCAGCTCCAGGCAGGCTGGCGGCAGGCCGGTGCTGCGCAGGATGTTGGCGATGCGCGTGCCCAACTGGCCATCGGAGAACTGCCGGGCGGAAATGTTGACCGAGACCTTCGGCACCCGGACCTTGGCCTGGTGCCACGTCCTGAGCTGCCGACAGGCTTCGGTGATGACCCAGTCGCCCACGTCCACCACTAAACCGAGTTCTTCGAGTACCGGAATGAAGTCCCCCGGCGGCACCAACCCGCGTCGCGGATGGCGCCAGCGCAGCAGGGCCTCGGCGCCGGTCAAACGTTTGCCATCGCCGCTGAACTGCGGCTGGTAATACAGCACGAACTCGTTCTGCTCCAGGGCGTGGCGCAGGTCGCTTTCCAGCTCCAGGCGCTCCAGGGCGCTGGCGTTCATGTCGGCCTGGTAGAACTGGAAGTTGTTCTTGCCGCGCTCCTTGGCGTGATACATGGCCGTGTCGGCGTTCTTCATCAACTGGCTCAGTTCGTTGCCGTCCTGGGGACTCAGGGCGATACCGATACTGGCGGTGACGAAGAACTCCCGGCCTTCGAGCACGAATGGCCGGACCAGGCTGGCGAGGATCTGCTCGGCCACGGTAATGGCCCGGTTCAACGCCATCTCGCGGCTGGCGCGTGGTTGCAGCAGCAGGGTGAATTCGTCGCCACCCATGCGTGCCACGGTGTCGTCGTCGGCGACGCAGCCGAGCAGGCGCGTGGCCATTTCCTTGAGCATCCGGTCGCCGGCGGCATGGCCCAGGGAGTCGTTGATCGGTTTGAAACGGTCCAGGTCGAGGAACATCAGCACGACCCAGGTCTTCTGTCGCTCGGCCGATTGCAGCGCGGTGTGCAGGCGATCCTGGAACAGCGTGCGGTTGGGCAGGTGAGTCAGGGCGTCGTAGTAGGCCAGGCGATGAATGCGCTGCTCGCTGGCCTTGCGTTCGCTGATGTCGCTGAAGAAGCACACATAACTGGCCAGGTCGCCTTCGTCATCCAGCACGGCGGTGATGCCGACCCAGGCCGGGTAGTGCTCGCCATTGCGACGCTTGAGCCAGACTTCGCCTTCCCAGGTGCTGTGTTGTTGCAACTGCTTGAGCACGTAGCGCAGGTGTGCCTCCTGCTGCTCATCCACGGTCAGCATGTTGGGCAACTGGTCCAGCACTTGCGCCACGGCATAACCGCTGACGCGACTGAAGGCTTCGTTGGCCTGGACAATGTAGCCAGCCGGGTCGGTGATCAGGATCGCCGAGGTCGAGTGCTCGAAGACCGTGGCGGCCATGCGCAGGTCTTTTTCGGCGCGACGCTGCTGGCTGATGTCGCGGCCGACGCCGAGCACGCCTTCGAACGCGCCGTGTTCATCCCACACCAGCACCAGCCGCAGCTCGATGGGAATCTTGCGCCCGTCGGCACGCAGGCAGTCGAACAGGAACAACTGCGTCTGCATCTGGTTGCGCAGCTCGGCCAGTTGGTCGGGCTTGTCGAGGGCCTTGCTGACCCGGTCCATCAGGCTGTAGATGCCCGTCAGTTGTTGCGGATTGGCGATGATCGATTGCCAGCCGTTCTGGAAAATCCAGTCGGAGGTGTAGCCCAGTACCGCTTGCACCGACGGGCTGACATAGTTGAGCGAAAGCTTGTTGTCGGTGGAGAAAATCACGTCGCTGATGCTTTCGGCGAGCATCCGGTAGCGCTGTTCGCTGTCACGCAGCGATTCGCTGGCCTCGATCTGCTCGGTAACGTCCTTGGCCACGCCGATGATTCGTGTCACCTGGTTATGCCGGTCTCGGGCCAGGGCCTGTTCGCGAATGTCGAAGCAGCGCCATTTGCCATTGCGATGGCGAAAGCGCAATTGGCATTGCAACAGTTGCGTGTACCCGCCCCGGCGTTGTTCCTGGCGCAGGTTGTGGTAGTGGTCGGCGTCGTCGCTGTGCAACAGGATTTCCCAGAAGTACTCGCCCATCTGGTGCAGTTCGGTGCGGTCGTAGCCCAGGGTCTGGCCCAGGTGATGGTTGCTGAAGATCATCCGCTGGCTGATGACGTCCTGCACATAGAGATGATCCGGCACGGTGCGCACCACGTCGGACCAGAAACCTTCGCGTTCGAGCAGCGAAAGCTCGATCAGCTTGCGGCTGGTGATGTCGCTGATGCTCAGGATGACCGCATTATAGTCATGCTGTTTTTCCGGCAGGCGCAGCACCAGCCACAGGTGCTGGTCGCGGCCATGGGCGTCCTGGAGCTTGATTTCCAGTTCCAGTTGCTTGTGTTGGTCGAGCAGCGCTTCGAGCAGCTTCGAGCCAACGGGGTTGTTGTCCTGCGCGCCCTTGCCGACCAGCAGTTGCCAGGCCTGATCGCAAGAGTCGACGTTGAGCAGTTTCAACGCCATCTGGTTGACTTCGGTGACGTGAACTTCCTGGCGCAATTGCTCGAGTTGATGAGCGGTTTTCGTCCAGGCGCGCAATTGATCGCCGTTGTGCAGGCCGGCCCGCTCAAAAAAGGCTTTGAGCCCCGACAGGTCGAGCACGCACAGGGCCACGCCGGTGCCTTCGAAAATGTCCTGGTAGCGCCGTCGTCCTTCATGCAACTGTCGCTGGCGCCGACGCATGTTCAAGAGTGCGATCACTGGCAATAACGAAAACGCGAGGCCCAGCAGGCATTTGCCGATGAACGCCGGTAGCAGTTGCTCGATCACCTGGCGACGGTCGAACAGCCCCCGCAGTTGCCAGTCGCTGCTGCTCAGGGGCACTGTCAGTACGGTGTTTTTCAGGTCATCCGGGGATAGATGGGTAGGGCTGCTCGAGGGCAGGCTTTCGTCGCGGCTGATGATCTGCTGGTTGAGACGGTTCTCCACCAGCCACAATGGGCGCAGCCCCGTATCGGCCTGCTTGGTCAGGGTGGAGAAAAAGTTCGGGGTCAGGCGCAGGGCCCAGTAGCCACGGCTGCTACCGCTGGCCTGGTGCAACAATAGATGCACCACGGAGCCGTCTTCGGCATTGCTGAAATAATGCGCCTGGGCCCGACTGCGCCGCACCAGTTCACCCAGGTAATCGGCGTCGTGGCTGTCGGCGTCGCTGTCACTGAGCACTCGACCGGAGGGGCTCAGCAGGGCCAGACTGCGCAGTTCAGGCAGCGATTGCTGGAGTTTGCGAACCAGTGCCTGCTGTTCGTCGGTCGTTTGTGGTTGTTCGACAATCGGTAGCAGGTTGAGGGCGATTTGCGCGTTCAGGGCCATGTTCAGGCTGACCTGTGCGGCAAGATCGGCGGTGTAGTCGATGGTGTATTGGCGCTGTTGCTGTTGGGTTTCGCGCAGTTGATCGAGCAGTTGCCAGAACAGCAAGCCGAGCAACAGCAGCACCAGCGTGGCCAGGCCGCCCTTCAATGTCCCGCGCAGGGGCGAGCCGGGCACGACAGCGGGTGCGCGAGGGGACAGGGGCGGAGTGACGTTGGACAAGCTGTAATCCTGCGGTTTGCTGGACTGGCGCGACGTGCACTATAAGCCGGACGCCCGAAGGGCGGCTAGCATGCCTTGACTTGTGGCAAAGTGCCAGCCCTTGGCGGCTGGACCTTGACCGACGGTTGAGGTAGCTTTGCCGGTCAAACAAGAGCGTTCCAGCTCCAGATTCCCAGGCTCTATCCGCCCGCAGGCATTGATGACCGTCAAGAGCCGGCGCCGCGCATGGCCTGGCTCGTTCTTTTCACCTGTCACTGACGCTAGGTTCACCATGGCTCAATACGTCTTCACCATGCATCGGCTGAGCAAAGTAGTTCCGCCGAAGCGGGAAATCCTGAAAAATATTTCACTGTCCTTCTTCCCTGGCGCCAAGATCGGCGTACTGGGTCTCAACGGTTCGGGTAAATCCACGCTGCTGAAAATCATGGCCGGCGTCGATAACGAATTCGACGGCGAAGCGCGCCCGATGCCGGACCTGAACATCGGCTACCTGCCCCAGGAACCTCAGCTGGACCCGAGCAAGACCGTCCGTGAAGTGGTCGAGGAAGCGGTCAGCGTGATCAAGGACGCCCAGGCGCGCCTCGACGAGGTCTATGCCGCCTACGCCGATCCGGATGCCGACTTCGACAAGCTGGCCGCCGAACAGGCCAAGCTCGAAGCGATCCTGCAGGCCAGCGACGGCCACAACCTGGACCGCCAGCTGGAAGTCGCCGCCGATGCGCTGCGCCTGCCGGCCTGGGACGCGAAGGTCGAACACCTGTCCGGTGGTGAAAAGCGTCGCGTGGCCCTGTGCCGCCTGCTGCTGTCGGCCCCGGACATGCTGCTGCTCGACGAACCGACCAACCACCTGGACGCCGATTCCGTCGCCTGGCTCGAACACTTCCTGCACGACTTCCCAGGCACCGTGGTTGCGATCACGCACGACCGTTACTTCCTGGACAACGTCGCCGGCTGGATCCTGGAACTCGACCGCGGCGCAGGCATTCCGTACGAGGGCAACTATTCGGGCTGGCTGGAAGCCAAGTCCGATCGTCTGGCCCAGGAATCCAAGCAGCAGTCGGCCCATGAAAAAGCCATGAAGGAAGAACTGGAGTGGGTGCGCAAAGGCGCCAAGGCCCGCCAGTCCAAATCCAAGGCACGTCTGCAACGCTTCGAGGAAATGCAATCCCAGGAATTCCAGAAGCGCAGCGAAACCAACGAGATCTACATCCCGGCCGGTCCGCGCCTGGGTGACAAGGTCATCGAGTTCAAGAACGTCTCCAAGGGTTATGGCGACCGCGTGCTGATCGACAACCTGTCGTTCTCCATGCCAAAAGGCGCCATCGTCGGTGTGATCGGCGGTAACGGCGCGGGTAAGTCCACGCTGTTCCGCATGCTGATGGGCAAGGAAACCCCGGATTCGGGCAGCATCGAAATCGGTGAGACCGTGCAACTGGCCTGCGTCGACCAGAGCCGCGAAGACCTGGACGGCAGCAAGACCGTGTTCCAGCAGATCTCCGACGGTTCCGACCAGATCCGCATCGGCAACTATGAAATCCCGTCGCGCACTTATGTGGGGCGCTTCAACTTCAAGGGCGGCGACCAGCAGAAGTTCGTCAAGGACTTGTCCGGTGGTGAGCGCGGTCGCTTGCACCTGGCGTTGACCTTGAAGGAGGGCGGCAACGTCCTGCTGCTCGACGAACCGTCCAACGACCTCGACGTCGAAACCCTGCGTTCCCTGGAAGAAGCCTTGCTGGACTTCCCGGGCGCCGCCATTGTGATCTCCCACGATCGGTGGTTCCTCGACCGCGTGGCGACCCACATCCTGGCGTACGAAGACGACTCGCAAGCGGTGTTCTTCGAAGGCAACTACACCGAGTACGAAGCCGATCGCAAGAAACGCCTCGGCGAAGCCGCTGCCCAGCCGCATCGCGTACGGCACAAGAAATTGGCCTGATACGGTCGGTTGCATAAAAAACGGAGCCTTCGAAGGCTCCGTTTTTTTATGGAAGCAAATCCATTGTGGGAGCGAGCACCGCGAAATCGAGCGAGAGAACGTTGGGGATCGTCGGGTCGATCTCATACAGCAACGCGTAGCCTGCGCCCGTAATTCCCGTCAGCAGACTGACGTCGGGCACCCGGTCGCTATCCAGATAAGGCCCTTCGAAAAACTGCCGGGAGACTTCGTCAAGCGCCTCTCTGACTCTGCCCATGCCTTCAGGATTATCCGAATGCCGATACAAGTCATACAGACAGATCAGATTGCCGAAATCACCATGACAAAGGTTATAGCCCTCGCCAAACCCATGGGCCCAGAGATTGCTCTCGCATCGTCGTATATCGTCGTGCACTGTCTGCCGGGTCGCTTCGTCCAGGGCATCTCCCATCGATTCCATGAGCTGTCGCCTGGCGATGAGGATACCTCCATCACCGTGGCACCACTTGGACGTATGGTCCGCCGGCCCGAGGTTGCGCAGGTCCAGCCAGAAACCATCCCGACTCAAGCGGTTTTCACCCTCCAGCACCTGGATGGCCAGGGGCACCAGAGCCGAATCGCCGGTCACGTCATAGGCTTTGCACAATGCATGGATGACGCCCGAGAGGCCATGGGACAGGCCCGTCAAAATGACGGAGCGATCGCTGCGTCGTAGCAGTTGGCCGTCTTCAATCAGGATTTGATCCTTGATGTACTCGACCATGTGTCGGATGGCCGGCAGCACATCCTTTTGCGCAGACAACGCATGGATATTGGCCAGCAGCGTCACCGTTCCACAACAACCTCCCAGGAAGTCGAACTCATAATTTTCAGGAGGCACTTCAATCAGCTGGGCCAACAGGCCGGCAATTCTTTCATCATGGCTGGCGTCGCCAGTGATCTGGCGACGATTGACGAGCAAATAGATGAAAGCCCCGAGCCCGTGATAGGCGCTGACCGTCAAATCGGTTTTGAAGAAGCCGAAGCGTTGTTCCAGTGAGTACAGGACTTGATCCATGCGCGACAGAAAGACGGGTTGACCACTCACTTTAAACAGGCTCAAGTAAAACAACCCAATCCCGGCGATACCGGAGTAAAGCCCGTGATCCATGGGTGACGGGTATTTTCTGCGTGTCGTGGGATGCGTATGAAAATACAACCAGCTTACGTCCGTTGTTGTTCCCGCTATCGCGAGCTCCTCAAGGCGGGAACTGATGCTCGATATGGCGTCGAGTCGGTCCGCCTGGAGCGTCTTTTTAAGGTCCCCAGGCACCTGCCCGACACGGGGTGGCGGATGTCCAATTGGCTCTGGAAACAAACAGATTTCGAGCAGTGTGCGTTGTAAAGCCCAGTCCCTTCGGGACAGGTTGGCTATCTTTTGAAGACAGCTTTTTATCGGTGGCTCCACGGCTGCCATCTCTATTGTTTCACCCTGTGCGCTCATAAAATGGTTGGCGCTCAGAGGCATGGTGAAACACGGAATGCTGGACCTCTGCAGGTCGGCTATTTCATAGCGAGGAATGCCCATCTTCCGATAGGGTTCTTTCAGGTCTTTCCACAGGGTTGCGAGCAGAAGTTCTCTGTCGAGCATGTTTTGTGTAAAGCGTGGATGACGGATCAGCCCGATAAAATCGGCATAGCGCTGAGAATTTTTGAGCAATACGCGGGTGGTCAGTTCACCGGCGGATTGTTCCAGCATCCGCATGATCTTGTATCGATGAACCATCAATTCCTTATAGGCATATTCAAAGCCTTGGAACAGTTCGGTTTTATAGGCTTCCAGTCCCTTGCGCTCACCCTGCAAAAGCGGCAGGTGTTTTTGTATCAGCTGATGTTCGAATGAGATTTTACGCAAATGATAAAAGCCATCCTCGAAAACCAGCGAATGGCGGGTGGCGATGAATAGCTCTTGCCGACTCAGCCCGCTCTGGTCGTTATTGGGGTGTTGTGAAAAGGGTAGAAAGCCGCTGGAGCATACTGACTGCTGGACCGATTTAAAGCTGTTGGACAATGCACAGCCAGCGGGCAGGTCGCTCAGCAGGTCGCTGGTGGAAGCGGTGAATAAACACTCAAGGTCGATCATGACCGGACTGTTGCCGCACGCAATAATATTCTCGTAGTGAAAGTCGATGCCGTTCAATGCATGAATGACCGCTATCTGCGCGCCCATTTTCTTATAGAACAGTTCAACGTCCGCTGCGTTGTCGCAGGGCTCGTTGTCGATTTTTTCCACCCAGCTACGCCGCTCGCGGCTGAGAATCCTGGGGGCGCGGATGGAGAAACAATCCGCTTTTGTCCATTCATGCAGTTGGCCGAGAAGGCGGTTGAAAAAAAGCGCCTCTCGGCTTGCCCTCGGTTTGTAGACCAATGAAATCGCGCAGATTTTAACCTGACAGACCGTTTCACCACGGCCGTGGGGGTCCCCCAGGCCGAGCTCAATAGCGTCGATTTGTCGAGACGGAACAGAAAATTCAGCTTCCAGCGACTCGATATCGGCAGCGAAGTCGAGAATGACCGCATAAAGATAATTGAGGGTGTCTTCCAGCAGATCAAACAACAATGTCGCCAGCACCGGGTAGGCTTCGAAAAACTCCAGCAGCGGCAATGTGCGCAGCTGTTCGTTGAACGTGCTCAAGTCAATGTCATCGCCGTGGGCGATTTTCGTGTTCAAATAATGGACCAGACTTTGTTCTGACGTGCGGCCAACCCGGGCCAGGACATAGGGTTCCAGGCTTGTAAAAAAAGCGGGTTCATTAATGTATGTTGACGCATGGGAATAGCGCCCATCCGCTTGGAAAATCTCGATGGAATAAAGAAAAAAACGATAGCCAAACCAATAAAAATTGTCTTTGTCGCTCGAGCTTGTGTTCGTTTCCATATTAATGCTGTCAAGTCGAGCAAGCTTTTTCTTCAGGGCGTTCAGGACGGTATCACCGTCGATAGGCAGGGGCTCGTTGTCGAGGGGTGAATTGATATGGGAAACCAGTTGTTCCCTGCCCACTCCAAAGTGATCCAGCAAGGCCTGATCATCAGTATGTAGACGGCTCAGGTTGTTTTCAAAAAGGGCAACGCAACCTTCGGAAGAGAATCCGTACTTCCCTCGCTGATCCAACTTTAAAGCATTGACAAGCATGCCTTGGCTCCTGACATGGATAGAGCAGGCGGTGCCTGCTCTATGTTAACGTTTGTTGCAAGTTTCGATGGTCAGTCAGGCGCTATTAACACCCGATTGTCGAACAGCCAATGTTGGTGCAGGTTCCGAAGGTGTTGCATTCCATCGTCGTTGCCAGGATCTCGCCCGTGTTGGCGGGCGCTTGATAGGCGTTGAATTCGAAGTCGAAGTCACCGGACATGTTCAGGATTTTTTCGCTCATAGGTAGTTCCTCATCAGGTTATACAATTTAATACAGTGACCAGCGGTCAATCGGGTACCGGAAAGCACCCGGGCTGTAGGATGTAATGAAGTTGTTTAGGGGGATTAGGATGTATCAAATACCTGCGCTGCAGGTTTATTGCAGGGTTTAACAAGAACTCGCGGTGCACTCTATGGTGCCGCACTTGATAATGGTCAGCGCCGCTGATTCGATACCGAGGTTGTTCACCTGTTGGTAGGACTTTAGGTCGCTGTCGAAGTCACCAGGCATTGCCGATATTCGTTCGCTCATTATGTATTTCCCTTTTTTGTTGTGCACGGGTTGAAGTGCGGGAAAACAGTAGCACGCTGTTGGTTTAACACAAATTTGTCGTTATAACTTTATGTTGCGGTTACATGTTGCTGCAGGTGTGTAAGTCAGTGTTCTCTAGTTGCAGTTCGACGGAGCTGATGCGCGTTCTTGTCACCGCACCGACAAAAGTCTGTCGACCAGGATCACTCAAGGCCGGTAGCAATGACTTCAATGATGAGATTCCCGGCTGGCCGCTCCCAAGTCACCTCATCCCCTGGCTTGGCCCCCAGCAACGCCCGCCCCAGCGGCGAGCCCCAGTTGATCAGCCCATTGGCCGCATCGGCCTGGTCTTCACCCACCAATTGCACCCGCTGCTCATGATCATGCTCATCGACAAAGGTCACCCAATGTCCGATTCGCACTTGATCGGATGAAGTCGGCGCAACGACCTGGGCGCTTTGCAGGCGCTGCGTGAAATAGCGCAGATCCCGTTCAAGGTCGGCGATCCGCTGTTTGTCCGCCAGCTCCCCTCGGCTCGCCTGCTGGCCGTGCAGCGCCTGCAACTCGGCGACCCGGGCCTGTAGCTGGGCCAGTCCAGTGGGTGTGACGTAGTTGGGTTGCGCACTGACCTGGCGTTCGACCGGCTGGTCGGCCTGGGCAGCGGCGTTATCTTCGTTGACGAAGGCGCGGCTCATGGCATTTGCTCCTCTCCATTGGAGTTTGGGCCATGGTCGCAGGGTTTTGGTTTCGACGGATGTCTGTACGCGACTTACGGCGAGCGATAAGCCCGGGCGGCGTCCTGGTCTTTCTGTTGCTGCCAGGCCCGTTCACGTTCGTCCCAATGGCGTTCGCGATAGGCATTACGCTCTTCGCTCTCGCGCATGGCCTGGCACTGGCGGAAACCATCGTTCCAGCCTTCGGCATAGCGCGGATCCTTGAGGTAACGCGGCACGTCTTTCCTGAATTGGCCGGTGATCACCCCGGCCGCTTGCCGGCCACTGCTGCAACCGTCGTCGTAGCCGTCGGCGAACGCTGGTGGATAACCCCGGGCGATCAGGTCTTCGTGGGTGGTTTCACAGCCACCGAGCAACATCAACACACTCAGGACCACTGCCGCACGCTTCATTTCTGCTTTCCTGCCGAATCCCGCTCATACAAGAAGTCTAGGAGTGGATTCGTCAGTAAGGCGTGAAAGCGCGGTGATTAATCCGTTCGTTGCGCCTGCCTTTGTCAGTAGTGGTACCACTTCACCTCGAGCATCACCTCGTTCTCCGGCGAGGCCAATTGGCTGAACTCCCGCTGTGCGCTCAGGCGCAGGCCCAGGTTACGGGACAATTCCCATTGCTGATTGAGGCTCAGGCTGCGACGCACTTCGCCGTTGACGAAATAATCACCCTTGGCTTCCAGGCTCAAGTTGCCCAGCGGGTTTTTCCACAGCACACCGCTGTTGAAACCGGCAGCCGGGGCGATGAATTGGGCGAAGTCGTTGTTGTGCTCGACCCGCACCGTGCCCAGGGCGAACCCCAGCACCTCTTCGCCCAGCGCCCAGGTGCCACCGGCGCCGCCGTTGACGTGGCTGACCAGGGTTTCGTCGTCGTGTTTGCCTGGCACCCGCTCCAGGCCGCCAGTGACCTGCCAGGACAGCGGTTGCAGCAGCTCGTTGCGTGGGGTCAGGGAGCGAATGGTCGCCAGGTCCAGTTGTTGCACTTGCCAGTCATTGCCTTCGTACTGGCGCAGTTTCAATTGCAGGATTTCGATCTGTGCGCCCAAGGGGAAGCTCTCGGCGTTGTCGTTGAGATCGTGATAAGCCATGCGCAAGCCATACTCGCCGAACGCCCGGTCGCCCCGCGTGCCGAGGCCGGCTTGCCAGGTGCGCGATTGGTGACCGTCTTCGGGCAGGCCCGGTTGTGGGATATCGAGTTCCGGTGCGGGGTTCTGGTTGATCGCCCGCAACAGTTCGAAACTGCGCTGGGCGCGTTGCGGATCGCGCTCCTGGCCGTTGGCGCGATAGCGCTCCAGGCGATAGGCCGCATCGATGATCAGCGCCTGGCGTTCGCGCGGCAGCGCCTTGAAGCCGGGGGCTTGCAGTTGCTGCTGGTCGGCGCTGACTTTCAGTACCCATTGCTGTTCATCATCGCTGAGCGGTTCGGCGCGGCTGAGCAGTTCCCGTTCACGGGACGGTCGATACTGGATGCTTTCCACCAGGCCAGCTTCTTTTACTGCCTTGACGGTGTCGGTGGGAATCGCGGTCAGCGGGAATTGTTCAGTCAGGCGCAGGCTGGGGCGAGCCACTTGCAGCAATTCGAGCAGGCGATAGGAGCAGTTTTCGTCGAAGAAAAAATAGTCGAACTGAATCTGCTTGAGTTCCCAGACGTGCTCGATCATGCGCTCGGTTTCCGCCTGGCTCAGGTTCAGGCGATATTCCCACAGGTCGCGGTTCTCCAGGCTACGGTACTCGGAGAGTTTTTCCTGGTACGGCACCAGGGCGAACAGGCCGGGATAGCCGCCCATCAGGCCCTTCCAGGCATAGAGAATGCTGTTGTCCGAGCCTTCGATGTAGGCGCCGAAATTGATCGCATAGCTGAGCAGGGCGGTCTTGTCGCTTTGCACATCGGCCTGGTCGATGCGCAGCAGGGTGTGGCCGAACATCGAGGAGGGACTGTTCAGGTACGCAGCGGGGAAGATCATCACCGCGCTGTGGGGCGAGACGTCCTTGAACCATTGGTTGAATTCGCTGCAGTCAACGGCCGGCAGATCCGTCAGGTTGAGCTGGGCCTTGAGCCAGCGCGTTCGCGCCGGGTACACGCACTGGGCATGCTGCTGGCCGGCGCTGGCCGGGCCGTACAGGGCTTTTAGCGTGGCGCTCAGTTCACGCTCGGGATGTTCGTTGCCATCGGGCGCGAGGAAGAATTTCTTGTCGCTGATATAGCTGCGCCAACCGCCGAGCTTGGCGGTTTCGTAGTGGCCCAGGGAAATCCAGAAGCGGTCATTGGCCAGTTGCTGCAAACGGTGAGGATCGACATGAGGCGCGGCGGACAGCGGGGCGCACACACAGAGCGCCAGCCAGGCAAGGCGTTTGAGCATAGTCGGCTACTTGGAAAGGCGAAAAATAAAGACCGAAGGGGCCCCAAAAAGAAAACCCGCTCCCCGAGAGGAGCGAGTGGTGTCGAGCTTAAGCTTGAGTGGCGTACTTGGCCAGGCGAGGATCGCTTTTCAGCACGGCCAGGGTGTTGGTATGCACGTCTTCGGCGGTCACGTCAGCCTTGCTGAAGATCTGCTGGAAGTGCTCGTGGGTCACAGCGGAGAAGTGTGCGCGGTCTTCCGGTGCCACGCCCAGTACCACGGCGTAGGTGGTCAGCGCTTCGCCCTGACCCTTGGCCATGTCTTCGGACAGCTCGTTCATCATGCCATTCATGGCCAGCCAGGACTTGCCACCGTAGGTCAGTGCCGCGTTGGTCGAGCAACCGTTGGTGCCGGATGTCATGCCGAAGGTAGCGTTACCGGAAGTGCCGTTGGTAGTGGATGCCAGGAAGTGTGCTGGAGTGCCACGCTGACCTTCGAACAGCATGTTGCCCCAGCCGCAATCCGGGCCGCCCGGCGCCTGAGCCATGGCGTTGATGGATACAGCGGTGAAGAGAGTACCGAGAAGAATCCGTTTCATAGCTATGTTCTCTTTATGTGCATACCGATGGACAGGGTCTGGCACCTCGTTCCTGTTGAGCTAGGCGCCAGTGGGCCGGTTATTGTTCCAGCCGCGCAGTTTGGAGTTTAGGCACGATCCTGGGGTTCCGTGACATTTTGCAAAAACATTACTGGGGATCGCCTGTCTGCTGGGCCCCGCCCGAGGTTTTCCCGTTGACTATGCTTTGGACAGAGGCGCTCCTTGCCAGTCAGGTACAGGCAGCGCCAGAATGCCGCTATCTGCCCCGCCTGATGTAAGGAAGCCCGATGCCTGATCCTGTTGCTGCCAGCTTGCGTCTAGCGCCCGAAGCGCTGACCCGTCCGTTTTCCGCTGAACAGTTCAGCTTCTCTACCACCAATGATCTGGAGCCCTTCCGCGGTGTGCTTGGCCAGGAACGTGCGGTCGAAGCCTTGCAGTTCGGCGTGGCCATGCCGCGCCCCGGTTACAACGTATTCGTCATGGGCGAGCCCGGTACTGGCCGGTTTTCGTTCGTCAAACGCTACCTCAAGGCCGAAGGCAAGCGCCTGCAGACCCCGGCGGACTGGGTCTACGTCAACAACTTCGATGAGCCCCGCGAACCCCGTGCCCTGGAACTGCCGTCAGGCACGGCCGGTGCTTTCATCACCGACATCAACGGCCTGATCGACAACCTGCTGGCGACCTTCCCGGCGGTGTTCGAGCACCCGTCCTACCAGCAGAAGAAAAGCGCCATCGACCGCGCCTTCAACCAGCGCTACGACCGCGCCCTGGATGTGATCGAGCGCCTGGCGCTGGAGAAGGATGTCGCGCTGTACCGTGACAGCAGCAACATCGCCTTCACGCCAATGAGCGAAGGCAAGGCCCTGGATGAAGCGGAATTCGCCCAGTTGCCGGAAGCCGAGCGCGAGCGTTTCCATGAGGACATCTCGGGCCTGGAAGAGCGCTTGAACGAAGAGCTCGCCAGCCTGCCGCAATGGAAGCGTGAGTCCAGCAACCAGTTGCGCCACCTCAACGAAGAAACCATCACCCTGGCCCTGCAACCGTTGCTGGCTCCACTGTCGGAGAAATACGCAGAGAACGCTGCGGTCTGCGGCTACCTGCAGGCCATGCAGGTCTATCTGCTCAAGACCGTGGTCGAGCAATTGGTGGACGACAGCAAGACCGACGCCATCGCCCGCAAGCTGCTGGAGGAGCAGTACGCCCCGAGCCTGGTGGTCGGGCATCCGTTCAGTGGCGGCGCGCCAGTGGTGTTCGAGCCGCACCCGACCTACGACAACCTGTTTGGTCGCATCGAATACAGCACCGACCAGGGCGCGCTCTACACCACCTACCGGCAGTTGCGTCCGGGCGCCTTGCACCGGGCCAACGGCGGTTTCCTGATTCTGGAAGCGGAAAAAATGCTCGGTGAGCCGTTCGTGTGGGATGCGCTCAAGCGTGCCCTGCAATCGCGCAAGCTGAAAATGGAATCGCCGTTGGGTGAGCTGGGTCGGCTGGCCACGGTGACCCTGACGCCGCAGCACATCCCGTTGCAGGTCAAGGTCGTGATCATTGGCGCCCGCCAGCTCTACTACGCCTTGCAGGACCTGGATCCGGACTTCCAGGAAATGTTTCGCGTGCTGGTGGATTTCGACGAAGACATCCCAATGGGCGATGAGAGCCTGGAGCAGTTCGCCCAGTTGCTCAAGACCCGCACTTCGGAAGAGGGCATGGCGCCGCTGACCGCCGACGCGGTGGCGCGCCTGGCGACCTACAGTGCGCGGCTGGCCGAACACCAGGGGCGCTTGTCGGCGCGCATCGGTGACCTGTTCCAACTGGTCAGCGAGGCGGATTTCATTCGCCAACTGGCCGGTGACGAGATGACCGACGCCGGCCACATCGAACGCGCCCTCAAGGCCAAGGCCACCCGTACCGGGCGTGTCTCGGCGCGAATCCTCGACGACATGCTCGCCGGGATCATCCTGATCGACACCGCTGGTGCGGCCGTGGGCAAATGCAACGGGCTGACGGTACTCGAGGTCGGCGACTCTGCGTTTGGTGTACCCGCGCGGATTTCCGCCACGGTGTACCCGGGCGGCAGCGGTATCGTCGACATCGAGCGGGAGGTCAACCTCGGCCAGCCGATCCACTCCAAGGGCGTGATGATTCTGACCGGTTACCTGGGTAGCCGTTATGCCCAGGAGTTCCCGCTGGCGATCTCGGCCAGTATCGCGCTGGAGCAGTCCTACGGTTACGTGGACGGCGACAGCGCGTCCCTGGGCGAGGCGTGTACGCTGATCTCGGCCCTGTCGAAGACGCCGCTCAAGCAGTGCTTCGCCATCACCGGCTCGATCAACCAGTTCGGCGAAGTGCAGGCGGTGGGCGGGGTCAACGAGAAGATCGAAGGCTTCTTCCGCCTCTGCGAAGCCCGTGGGCTGACCGGTGAGCAAGGGGCGATCATTCCCCAGGCCAACGTCGCGACCCTGATGCTCGACGAGAAAGTGCTGGCCGCCGTGCGCGCCGGGCAGTTCCACGTCTATGCCGTGCGCCAGGCCGACGAAGCCCTGAGCCTGCTGGTGGGCGAGCCTGCCGGCGAGCCGGATGAAAACGGCGAGTTCCCGGAGGGCAGCGTCAACGCCCGGGTGGTGGAGCGGCTGCGGGTGATCGCGGAGATGATCAGCGAAGACGACATCAAGGAAGCGGAAAAGGAACTGGCGCAGCAGGCCTTGGCGGAGGCCAAGCCGGCTTAAGCCCTCTGTGGGAGCGAGCTTGCTCGCGATAGCGGAGTTTCAGTCACGGTTTTCTTGACTGTCACACCGCTATCGCGAGCAAGCTCGCTCCCACACTTTTTGGGATTACTGCTAAAAAGTGCCACCACTTTGGCGTCAATATTCACACTATGACCGCTCGGCGTAATCTGGTCTCGAAAACCCGTTGGGCCGGAACTTTTCTTCTATCCTCAGCTCAAGGATAACGAGAGCCATCATCGGATCGAAACAGCCTCTTCCCGAGACTGAAATACCGGATCTACCGAGGGGCGCCGCCATGTCGCGCAACCTTTGCCTCACTCGTCAATGCCTGGGCCTTGTCACCCGTATCGAATGCGCCATCCGCCCCCTGGCGGGAGATACCGGTATGTGGACCTTGCTCTTCGCCGCCGGAATGGCTGGCGAGCAACCCTCCGCCATCAAGGCCCAGGGGCCATTTCCCGGCCCGACTGCCGCCGAATCCATCCTCGATACCATTGTGCAAAGCCTGACCTTGCACGGCTATGAGCTGGCCGACGACCCGCAGATCTGGTCCCTGCACATGCAAGCCCAACTGCGTGAAATCAATGGAGGCCGTTGTCGCAATGTCGGCGGTTTCGAATTTCGTCCGCTGCATTGAAGGTCATCACCGCACGGGCACCGGCAGTAAAGTTTTGACACAAGGGCAGGGACCAGGGAGGGTCCCGGCATTTGTGGGGCTGGTCATGGCTGATATACTCGCCGCGATTTTTCAGCCCTGGTGTGAGATTCAATGGAACGCTTTATCGAAAACGCAATGTACGCCTCCCGTTGGCTGCTGGCGCCGATCTACTTCGGGCTGTCCCTGGGCTTGCTGGCCCTGGCGCTGAAATTCTTCCAGGAAGTCTTTCACGTCATCCCCAACGTGTTTTCCATGGCCGAGTCCGATCTGATCCTGGTGCTGCTGTCGTTGATCGACATGGCGCTGGTGGGCGGCCTGCTGGTGATGGTGATGATTTCCGGCTACGAGAACTTCGTTTCGCAGCTGGATATCGCCGACGACAAGGAAAAGCTCAACTGGCTGGGCACCATGGACTCTTCGTCGTTGAAGATGAAAGTCGCTGCCTCGATCGTGGCCATTTCCTCCATCCACCTGCTGCGCATCTTCATGGACGCCAAGAACGTCGATCCCGAGCACCTGATGTGGTACGTGATCATCCACATGACCTTCGTGGTCTCGGCATTTGCCATGGGCTACCTGGACAAACTGACCAAGCACTGAGGTCCGTTCACCGCGCTGGCGCAACGCCCGCCTGTCGAGTTGCAGGCGGGCGTTGTCGTTTTCGGCGGATGGCTTTGGCACAGGGGGCTCGTCACCCGTCGTGGCATCTGTGCTAGTCTGCTCGCCCTTTTGGTTCCGGGCGCTCCGGGAGGCGCTGTGGCACACACGGCAATTCTCGAGCCGTCCGCACAGCGGAGCAGCATCATGTCCGAAGTTAACCTGTCCACCGACGAAACCCGCGTCAGCTACGGCATTGGCCGTCAGTTGGGCGACCAACTGCGCGACAACCCGCCACCGGGCGTGAGCCTGGACGCCATCCTGGCCGGCCTGACCGACGCGTTCGCCGGCAAGCCAAGCCGCGTGGGCCAGGACGAGATGTCCGCCAGCTTCAAGGTCATTCGTGAAATCATGCAAGCCGAAGCCGCTGCCAAGGCTGAAGCCGCCGCTGGCGAAGGCCGTGCGTTCCTGGCCGAAAACGCCAAGCGTGAAGGCATCACCACCCTGGCGTCCGGCCTGCAATTCGAAGTACTGACCCAAGGTGAAGGCGCCAAGCCGACCCGTGAAGACCAGGTGCGTACCCATTACCACGGCACCCTGATCGACGGCACCGTGTTCGACAGCTCCTACGATCGTGGCCAGCCAGCCGAATTCCCGGTAGGCGGCGTGATCCCAGGCTGGACCGAAGCCCTGCAACTGATGAACGCCGGCAGCAAATGGCGCCTGTACGTGCCGAGCGAACTGGCTTACGGCGCTCAAGGCGTTGGCAGCATTCCGCCGCACAGCGTGCTGGTGTTTGACGTCGAGTTGTTGGACGTACTGTAAGACCCTGTCCGGTTTTACTGCCGGACAAAAAACTGCGGGAGCGAGCTTGCTCGCGAAAGCGGAGAGTCAGTCGACACTTTCGTGACTGATACACCGCCATCGCGAGCAAGCTCGCTCCCACATGATTTCTACGCTCATCCGTGGAACCTGCCGCTGAAATCACCCGTAGGGCGCAACGCCCGGGCGTAGCAGAACAGGAACAGATTGCGCACCAGTTCCTTGAGCACCAACGGTTCGCTGGAATTGAGGCTGTTGAGGTCCAGATCCCCCTGGTCCTGCAGCTCGTTCAAGGCTTCTTCTTCAAGCACCGCACAGACTTCCCCGGTTTCCCGATGCAGGATCCTGAGGTAGGGATGTGGGCGGTCCAGCCAGGCATCGATCAAATAAGTCATGGTTCTCATCTCCTTGATGGGGTTCGATGAGAATAATTCTTATTCGCTAAATAGCAAGTCTCTATTGGCGTTGCGATTGTTTTTCTGACGATGGGTTATGGCAGCTCAGGACGGCTGGCACTTGGCTAATGTCCGGGAAATGGGGGCGAAGCGCAGAGGACGAAGCCCCATCCCACACGCGGGGCGTGGGATGGGATACAGCAGAATCAGACTTTTCTGACGAACTCGGATTTGAGTTTCATCGGGCCGATGCCGTCGATCTTGCAGTCGATGTCGTGGTCGCCATCGCACAGGCGGATGTTCTTGACCTTAGTGCCGACCTTGACCACCAGCGACGTGCCCTTGACCTTGAGGTCCTTGATCACGGTGATGGTGTCGCCGTCCTGCAGGACGTTGCCGACCGAATCTTTCTTCACGGTATCGTCGGAAACTGTTTCAGCTTCGCCGCTGGCGGACCATTCGTGGGCACACTCCGGGCAGACCAGTTGAGTACCGTCTTCGTAGGTGTATTCGGAATTGCATTTCGGGCAGGGAGGCAACGTGCTCACTAAGGTTCCTTGGGTATCAGGAGGGTAAAAGGGCGCACATTATATAGGGTTTTGTTGCGAAAGAGGGGCGGTGCTGCGTTCGGAGATTCTGTGGCGAGGGGATTTGTGGGAGTAAAGCTTGCCCGCGATGGCGACTATGCGATCCTTCAGAAACCGAGTCGCCGGTATCGCGGGCAAGCCTTGCTCCCACAAAAAGCCCCTTGTGGATCAGTGGGTACGAGCGACCGCAAACTCGCTTAGCTCCACCAGCGCATCGCGGTATTCGCTGGGTGGCAGGGCGTCGAGGCATTTGATCGCGCGGGCAACGTAGTCCCGGGCCAGGTTCGCGGTGTAGTCCAGCGAGCCGGATGCTTCGACCGCGACACGGATGCTTTCCAGGTCTTCGATCCCGCCTTTCTGGATCGCCTGGCGTACCAGCGCCGCCTGTTCAGGCGTGCCCTCGCGCATGGTGTAGATCAGCGGCAGGGTCGGCTTGCCTTCGGCCAGGTCGTCACCGACGTTCTTGCCCAGGGTCTCGGCGTCGCCCTTGTAGTCGAGCAGGTCGTCCACCAGCTGGAAAGCCACGCCCAGGTGGTCGCCGAAGGTGCGCAACGCTTCGCTCTGCTCGGCGCTGGCACCGGCCAGGGCCGCGGCGCTGTGGGTCGAGGCTTCGAAGAGCATCGCGGTCTTGCCGCGGATGACTTCCATGTAGGTTTCTTCGGTGGTGCTGGCATCGCGCACCTTGGACAACTGCAGCACTTCGCCTTCGGCGATGATGCGCGTGGCCTGGGACAGGATTTTCATCACCGGCATCGAGCCCAGCTCGACCATCATTTCGAACGAGCGCGAATACAGGAAGTCGCCCACCAGCACGCTGGGAGCATTGCCCCACATGGCGTTGGCGGTCGAACGGCCACGCCGCATGCCGGACATGTCGACCACGTCGTCGTGCAGCAGGGTCGCGGTGTGCAGGAACTCGATGGTGGCGGCCAGCAGGCGCATGTCGTCGCCTTCGCGACCCAGGGCCTTGCCGCACAACAGCACCAATAAAGGACGCAGGCGTTTACCGCCAGCCGATGTGATGTAGTCGCCGATTTTCGATACCAGCGGCACTCGGGAAGTCAGCTGCTTCTTGATGATGCCGTCGACGGCGCTAAAATCGTCCGCCACCGCGCGGTAGAAAGCTTGGGGTTGCATCAGCGACAGGTGCTCCAGAAGGGTTGCGCGGCATGCTAGGACCCCCACCCAGGCCTGTCAAGGCGCGATGGACGGCTACTTGCAAGGCTGTTGCGCCTTGCGTACAATCGCGCACCCTGAACTTCCTGGGCAGCACCTGCCTTACGCAATTGCATCAGGGCCTTCCAGCCCATGCAGCCATGCCAGCCAATACCTCTTCTTATAAAGCGCTGGGTGAGCAGGATTATCGGAGAAATACCATGTCGTACGCAGTAATTGTTACTGGTGGCAAGCAATACAAGGTCGCCCCAGGTGAATACCTGAAGATCGAAAAACTGGAAATCGCTACCGGCGAATCCGTGACTTTTGATCGCGTTCTGTTGGTCGCCAATGGCGACGACGTGAATATCGGTGCTCCAGTTGTTGCTGGCGCTACCGTTGTGGCTGAAGTGATCTCCCAAGGTCGTCACGATAAAGTCCGCATCATCAAGTTCCGTCGCCGTAAGCACCACATGAAGCGTATGGGCCACCGCCAGTGGTACACCGAGATCAAAATCACCGGTATTCAGGCTTAATTTCAGCCTAATTCCTCACTAGGAGAATTGAACTCATGGCACACAAAAAAGCTGGTGGTAGTACCCGTAACGGTCGCGACTCAGAAGCCAAACGCCTTGGCGTGAAGATGTATGGCGGCCAGAAAATCATTCCGGGCAACATCATCGTGCGTCAGCGCGGCACCCAATTCCACGCCGGTTACGGTGTTGGCATGGGTAAAGATCACACCCTCTTCGCGAAAATCGAAGGCGTGATCAAGTTTGAAGTAAAGGGCGCGTTCAACCGCCGTTACGTGAGCGTTGTCGCAGCTTAATTGCGAGATCGCTGGAAAAGCCCTGTCTTGCGACGGGGCTTTTTCGTTTGTGGGGTGAGTCTCTTGCAAAACTGTTTGTATGGGCTGTCGGCGCTGCGGTTGGGGCGTGTCATCAGGTCGCTGCGCTCATTTTTGCAAGAGTCTTATGTCTTGTTTTTTTGGCTCGTCCGTATGGCGAGAGGCGTGTGTCATGAAGTTTGTTGATGAAGTATCGATTCGAGTAAAGGCCGGCGACGGCGGCAATGGTTGCATGAGTTTCCGTCGGGAAAAGTTCATTGAAAACGGTGGCCCGAACGGCGGTGACGGGGGCGACGGCGGCTCGATCTACATGCTCGCCGACGAAAACCTCAACACCCTGGTGGACTACCGTTACACCCGGCACTTCGATGCCGAGCGTGGCTCCAACGGCGGCAGTACCGACTGCACCGGCAAGAAGGGCGAAGACCTGATCCTGCGCGTGCCAGTCGGCACCACGGTGATCGATTCGGCTACCCAGGAAGTGATTGGCGACCTGACCAAGGCTGGCCAGCGTCTGCTGGTCGCCCATGGCGGTTGGCACGGTCTGGGCAACACCCGTTTCAAATCCAGTACCAACCGTGCGCCGCGCCAGACCACGCCAGGCAAGCCAGGCGAGCAGCGTGACCTGAAGCTGGAAATGAAGGTGCTGGCCGACGTGGGCCTGCTGGGCCTGCCGAACGCCGGTAAAAGTACTTTCATTCGCTCGGTGTCGGCGGCCAAGCCGAAAGTGGCCGATTACCCGTTCACCACCCTGGTGCCGAACCTGGGCGTTGTCAGTGTCGACCGCTGGAAGAGCTTCGTGGTCGCGGACATCCCGGGGCTGATCGAAGGCGCTTCCGATGGCGCCGGCCTGGGGATTCGTTTCCTCAAGCACTTGTCCCGTACCCGCCTGTTGTTGCACCTCGTGGACATGGCGCCGCTGGATGAGACCGATGCCGCCGATGCTGCTGAGGTCATCGTCAGCGAACTGACCAAGTTCAGTCCGGCCCTGGCCGAGCGCGACCGTTGGCTGGTACTGAACAAGTGCGACCAGATCCTTGAAGAAGAGCATGAGGAGCGGGTCAAGGAAATCGTCGATCGCCTGGAGTGGGAAGGTCCGGTCTACGTGATCTCGGCCATCGCCAAAGAAGGCACCGAGCGCCTGTGCCACGACATCATGCGTTACCTGGAAGATCGCGCCGACCGCCTGGCCAACGATCCGGCCTACAAGGAAGAGCTGGCCGAGCTCGACCAGCGCATCGAAGACGAGGCCCGTGCCCAGTTGCAGGCGCTGGACGATCAGCGTGCCCTGCGTCGCAGTGGCGTCAAGTCGGTCCATGACATCGGTGACGACGATTGGGACGAAGAAGATGTGGATGACGAGGACGGTCCGGAAATCATCTACGTCCGCGACTGATCTTGTGCTGATGCCACTCAGTTGAGGCTAAGGCCTCCTATGTGAGCGAATCTGTGGGAGCAAAGCTTACTCGCGATAGCGATTTTACAGCCAGCAAAGGTGTTGGATGTGACGGCGTAATCGCGAGCAAGCTTTGCTCCCACAAGCTCGCCCCCCACAGGGATTCTCAGGTGGCTGGCATGGGGCAGGTTTAACTGGTCCAGTGCGGTGTTATCATCGCAGCCAGCCGGTTTCCAAGGCGCCGCTCATTCGAGCGGCGTTTTGGTATCTGTAAAACGCAAATACGAATAATCCCATGGGCGGCGCTGGGTCGCGTCGTTCGCTGGCAAAGGTTGAAGATGATGCGGAGCAAGGTGACGGGTGCGCAGCGCTGGGTCGTGAAGATCGGCAGCGCACTGCTGACGGCGGATGGCAAGGGCCTGGATCGCCAGGCAATGGCGGTGTGGGTCGAGCAGATGGTGGCCTTGCATGAGGCTGGCGTCGAGCTGGTATTGGTCTCTTCCGGGGCTGTGGCAGCCGGTATGAGCCGCCTGGGCTGGACGTCGCGACCCAGCGCGATGCATGAGCTGCAGGCTGCCGCCGCCATCGGCCAGATGGGCTTGGTGCAGGCTTGGGAGTCGAGCTTCGCCGAGCACGGTCGCCACACGGCGCAGATTCTGCTGACCCACGATGACCTGTCCGACCGCAAGCGCTACCTCAATGCCCGCAGTACTTTGCGCGCGTTGGTGGAGCTGAAAGTCATCCCGGTGATCAACGAGAACGACACGGTGGTCACCGACGAGATCCGTTTCGGCGATAACGACACCCTGGCCGCGCTGGTGGCGAACCTGGTGGAGGCGGATCTGCTGGTGATTCTCACGGATCGCGACGGCATGTTCGATGCCGATCCACGCAACAATCCCGACGCCAAGCTGATCTACGAAGCCCGCGCCGACGATCCGGCGCTGGACGCAGTGGCCGGTGGTACCGGCGGTGCGCTGGGTCGTGGCGGCATGCAGACCAAGCTGCGTGCTGCGCGTCTGGCGGCGCGCTCGGGGGCTCACACCATCATTGTCGGTGGTCGCCTGGAGCGGGTGCTGGACCGTCTTAAAGCTGGCGAACGCATCGGCACCTTGCTCTCCCCGGAGCGCGGCATGTTGGCGGCGCGCAAGCAGTGGCTGGCTGGGCATCTGCAGACCCGTGGCACCTTGGTGCTGGACGCTGGCGCGGTGGCGGCCTTGTCCCAAGGCAACAAAAGCCTGCTGCCAGTGGGTGTGAAGCTGGTCCAGGGCAGCTTCCGTCGGGGCGAAATGGTGGTGTGCGTGGCCCCGGACGGTCGTGAGATCGCCCGTGGCCTGGCCAACTACAGCGCGCTGGAAGCGCAGAAAATCATCGGTCAGTCGTCTGATGCGATTGTCGGTCTGTTGGGTTACATGGCGGAGCCTGAGCTGGTTCACCGTGACAACCTGATCCTCGTCTAAGGAAAAATCATGGGTTTGGCAAAAGGATTGATCGGCTTGCTGCTGGCGGTGCCGCTGCTGGCTTCGGCTGAAGAAATTGGCCAAGTGTCGACGGTGTTCAAGTTTGTCGGGCCCAATGACCGGATTGTGGTCGAGGCGTTCGACGATCCCAAGGTGGATGGCGTGACCTGTTACCTGTCCCGGGCCAAGACCGGCGGCGTCAAAGGCGGCCTGGGCCTGGCCGAGGATCGTGCCGAAGCGTCCATCGCCTGTCGCCAGGTCGGGCCTATCAGCTTCAAGGGTGAGCTCAAGGATGGCGAAGAGGTGTTCCGCGAGCGCACTTCGCTGGTGTTCAAGACCATGCAGGTGGTGCGATTCCTCGACAAGAAGCGCAATACGCTGGTGTACCTGGTCTACAGCGATCGCGTGATCGAGGGCAGTCCGCAGAACGCGGTGACGGCTATTCCGATCTTGCCTTGGCGTTAAGTATCGGATGACGAGCGAGCCGATCGGCTCGCTTTTTTAATTTCCATGGATGTGTTGTGCTTTTGGCGCGAAGGGATTCGTATGCGTGCGTTTTTGCTGCTGTTTGTATTGGGTTGTTCGGTGTCGGCTGGGGTCTTGGCCGAGCCGTTTTATAGCGAAAAACCCCTGGTCCATCCGCTGATAAAAAGCTCCCAGGAGAGTGGGGCGACGCTGGCGTTTATCCGCGAGGCGGAAGGTGTCGTGGGCTATTCGTGCCTGTGCGATTCGCCGGATGGCGTCCCGCACGTGCTCGACCGGTATGGCGATGCCAGTGTCGAGTCGGTGTTCTACGCCAGCCTCGACAGTGATCTCCAGACGTTGGTCGTGCTGTCACGGGCAAAGGGGCGGTACGCCCTTCATGGTTATCGCTTCGTACCGTCCACCGGTATGTATCGCCGGCTTGAGACGCTTCAGCCGGTATTGGATCGTATCGCCGCTGATCGCAAGGTCCTCACTGCCGCGCTGGTCCAGAAAGAGCTGGGCAAGTTGCCGCCCTACGATTACAGCGCTGTGTTGCCCAAGACCGGTATTGCCGAGTTCGACACGCTGGAGCCTGCGAGTGGCACGCTGGTGGGGTACTTCGGCGTTGATGGTGTCCCGGCGTCAGTGGGGCAGCCGCCAGAGGATCCTCATCGCGACACCTACAAAAAGACTTTCCAGCAGCGCGAAGGGCGCTGGCTCACGCTGACTTATGAGCGCGTGCCGCCTCAGGACGAGGATGTGGGCGCTGCCTATCGTGTCAGTAGGATGGCCTGGGAAGCCGATCCGGCGGTGTACCAGGGCTCCGAGGATGGGGCTTGGGCGGCCTTGGGCAATGGGCGGCTCTGGGCGCTGGGTGTCTATGTCCAAGGCAGGAGGTCGGGCAAGTGGGCGGAATTTGATGAGTCGGGCTACGCGTCCACCGGCGCCTATGTGAATGGGCTGCGCCAGGGGCCGTGGGTCGTCAGTGACGAGGGCACGGTTTCCAAGGGCATGATCGTCGATGACTTCTATGAGGGGCGCTGGACGATCGAGGTGCGCGACGATGAGGGGCAGATGTCCGGCTTCGATACTTACAAGCATGGTGATTTCGACGGGCCTTCCGAGCGCGTGCGTCATGGGGAGGTTGTCCAGCGCGGCGATTTCGTGGCGGGGCAGCAGCACGGGGACTGGATAATGCCCTGGGGTGAGGGGCGTTATGTGCAGGGCGTCCGGGAAGGCCGTTGGACCTTGAGAGTGGACGGCGGTGGTGTCCGGACTGTGGATTTTGTTGCCGACAAGATGCAAGGCGAATTGCGCGAAGTGGATGCCGCAGGTGTGTTGCGGCTCGTCGAGCATTACCGCGCGGGTGTCCTGGATGGCTTGAAAGAAATCTACGCGGCCAATGGCAAGCTCACCTATTCGGCCAACTATGCCAACGGTCAGATCGAGGGGCGGGCGCTGACCTACACCGATGACGGTGCTGTGCTGCTTTCGGATATCTCGTGGCGCCATGGTTCGCGAGAGGGTGCCTTTCGTCTCTATCACCCCAATGGCCAGCCCGATACGGTGGCAACGTACGAGGGGGATGAGCCGATTGGCAACGTGCAGTCATTTGATGCGACTGGGGTGCTGATCGCGGACAGGAACTATTGCCACGTGCCTGATGGGAAATACACCCGTATCAAGCTTTGCGGCAAGCAGCGTGGGGCTTTCAACAACGGGCATTTCGACTCGGAGAGTGATTACCTGTTCGGCAATGAGCAAAGTGCCCGTCACACCCGGGATGGGCGCAAGGTCCGGGAGGTGCTGTTGGGGCCTGATGATCGCGTGACTCGTAACGAGTACTACCCCAATGGCCAGTTGAAGTTCTCCGAGGCCAAGCAGGGCTTTCGCCTGATAACGGTCGAGGGGCGCGAATACAAGGACTACTCGTACGCCAAGCGCGAAGGGGAGGCGGTCTACTATTATCCGACAGGTGTGGTTGAGCGCCGCATGACCTTCAAGGGCGACAAGATAGTGGGTTGCTACACCGGCTACGACGAGGCGGGCGTGCAGAATTTCCCGCCGCCGGGAGGCTGTCCTCCGCCGAAGCCGGTGGTTTTCAATTTTGGGGAGTAAGGCTTCTGCTGGGGATTGCGGGTTCATTAAACTGGAAATCGCCGCAGATCCAAGTGTGGGAGCGAGCTTGCTCGCGATGATGGCGGCACAGTCACCATCGCCGTCATCTGGCCCACCGCCATCGCGAGCAAGCTCGCTCCCACAGGGGGTTTGTGTTGGGCACTAAATTTATGCCTGCTGAAGATTCAGTGTGGGAGGGGGCTGGTTAGGGTTAAATCGCAGGCAATAAAAAACCGACCCTGAGGTCGGTTTTTTAACGAGCGCGTCGCTTAGGCAGCAGCGGCAACGTTCAGGGCCTTTACGTGGCCATTCAAACGGCTCTTATGGCGAGCAGCCTTGTTCTTGTGGATGATGCCTTTATCGGCCATGCGGTCGATAACTGGCACAGCCAGAACGTAAGCAGCTTGAGCTTTTTCAGCGTCTTTTGCGTCGATGGCCTTAACTACGTTCTTGATGTAGGTACGGACCATGGAACGCAGGCTGGCGTTGTGGCTGCGACGCTTCTCAGCCTGTTTTGCACGTTTTTTGGCGGAAGGTGTGTTGGCCACCGTCGAGCTCCTCGAAAGACTTTTTGGGAAATAGCAAACAAAATAGGCCGCGAATCATGCCGATGAGTTGAAGTCTTGTCAAGGGCGGGTGACACGTTCCGCTGAATGGCAGGTGCTGCGCACCGAAGGATTTCTTTCCGGCGTGCGACCTGTAAACTCGCGGGCTTTGGCTCTGCACTGTTTAGCGGCGCGGAGTATCGCACAAGTGGGCGCGTTGTTCGCCTGCTGTTTATCGACAGGCAAAAACTCTTTTCATGAATCTGCTCAAATCGTTGGCCGCCGTCAGCTCTATCACGATGCTTTCCCGCGTCCTGGGGTTCGTTCGCGATACGTTGATCGCACGGATATTCGGCGCCGGGATGGCCACCGACGCCTTCTTCATCGCCTTCAAGTTGCCCAACCTGTTGCGGCGGATCTTCGCCGAAGGGGCGTTCTCCCAGGCCTTCGTGCCGATCCTGGCGGAATATAAAAGCCAGAAGGGCGACGAAGCGACCCGCACGTTCATTGCCTACGTCACCGGCCTGCTGACGTTGGTGCTGGCGCTGGTCACGGCGGCCGGCATGCTCGCCGCGCCATGGGTGATCTGGGCCACGGCCCCGGGTTTCACCGATACGCCAGAAAAATTCCAGCTCACCTCGGACCTGCTGCGGGTGACCTTTCCTTATATATTGCTGATTTCCCTGTCGTCCCTGGCCGGGGCGATCCTCAATACGTGGAACCGCTTTTCCGTACCGGCCTTTGTGCCGACCCTGCTCAACGTCAGCATGATCGTGTTCGCGGTGTTCCTGACGCCGTATTTCGATCCCCCGGTGATGGCCCTGGGCTGGGCGGTGCTGGTGGGGGGGCTGGCGCAATTGCTTTATCAACTGCCGCACCTGAAAAAGATCGGCATGTTGGTCCTGCCGCGGTTGAACCTGCGCGACAGCGGCGTGTGGCGGGTGATGAAGCAGATGTTGCCGGCGATCCTCGGGGTGTCGGTGAGCCAGATTTCCCTGATCATCAACACTATCTTTGCCTCGTTCCTGGTGGCCGGCTCGGTGTCGTGGATGTATTACGCCGACCGCCTGATGGAATTGCCGTCCGGCGTGCTGGGTGTGGCCCTGGGCACGATCCTGCTACCAACCCTGGCCAAGACCTACGCCAGCCAGGACCGCCAGGAGTACTCGCGCATCCTCGACTGGGGCCTGCGCCTGTGTTTCGTGCTGGTCTTGCCCTGTTCCCTGGCACTGGGAATCCTGGCCGAGCCGTTGACCGTCTCGTTGTTCCAATACGGTCAATTCAATGCCTTCGATGCATTGATGACCCAGCGGGCACTGATCGCCTACTCGGTGGGCCTGCTCGGGATCATCGTGATCAAGGTGCTGGCGCCGGGGTTCTATGCCCAGCAGAACATTCGCACGCCGGTGAAGATCGCCATTTTCACCCTGGTGATGACGCAGTTGTTCAACCTGTTGCTCATCGGCCCGTTGGCCCACGCCGGCCTGGCCTTGGCGATCAGCGCCGGCGCGTGCCTCAACGCCGGGTTGCTGTTTTACCAGTTGCGCAAGCAGAAGATGTATCAGCCGCTGCCGGGCTGGGGCAAGTTCGGTCTCAAGCTGCTGGTGGCGGTAGCGGTGATGTCGGCGGTTTTGCTGGGGGCGATGCATTTCATGCCGGCTTGGGGTGAAGGGCAGATGCTCGAGCGTTTCCTGCGCCTGGGGGCGCTGGTGGCTGCCGGCGTGGTGGCGTATTTCGGCATGTTGCTGCTGATGGGGTTCCGGCTGCGTGACTTCAACCGCAAGGCCTTGAGCTGAGCGCAAGCCCTCGATAATCCTGGGGTGGGCAGTGGTTTTGTCGGTTCGATCACTTTGGGGTGCGGTGTTGCCTGTCGTCGGCCGCCGGGTGTGGTTATAATCGGCCACTTTATGAGCAAGAAGCGCGTTATGCAGCTGGTTCGAGGCCTCCACAACCTGCGCCCCCAACATCGGGGCTGTGTCGCCACTATTGGCAACTTTGACGGTGTTCACCGTGGCCACCAGGCTATCCTGGCGCGGCTGCGCGAGCGCGCGCTGGAATTGGGCGTGCCGAGCTGCGTAGTGATTTTCGAGCCGCAGCCGCGGGAATGTTTCGACCCGGCCACCGCCCCGGCCCGTCTGGCCCGATTGCGCGACAAGCTGCAATTGCTGGCCGCCGAAGGCATCGACCGGGTCCTGTGCCTAGCCTTCAACCGGCGCCTGAGCAAGCTCAGCGCCGCCGCCTTTGTCGAGACCATCCTGGTGGATGGTCTGGGCGTGAAGCATCTGGAAGTGGGCGACGATTTTCGCTTCGGTTGCGACCGGGTAGGCGATTTCAACTACCTGCAACAGGCCGGTATCGCCCAGGGTTTCACCGTCGAAGCGGCGCAGACTGTCGAGATCGATGGCTTGCGCGTCAGCAGCACCCACGTCCGCAATGCCCTGGCGGCTGCTGACTTCGAATTGGCCGAGCGCTTGCTCGGCCGGCCGTACCGGATTGCCGGGCGGATCCTGCACGGGCAGAAGCTGGCACGCCAATTGGGCACGCCAACGGCCAACGTGCAGCTCAAGCGTCGTCGTGTGCCGCTGACCGGGGTGTTCCTGGTGAGTGTCGAGATCGACGGCAAGACCTGGCCCGGCGTTGCCAACATCGGCGTGCGGCCCACGGTCCAAGGCGATGGCAAGGCCCACCTTGAAGTACATGTTCTGGATTTTGCCGGCGATCTGTATGACCGGCGTTTGACGGTGGTTTTCCACCATAAGCTGCGTGAAGAGCAGCGTTTTGCCTCTCTGGAGGCGCTCAAGACGGCGATCCATGCAGATATCGCCGCCGCCCGTGCCCTTGTCGCAACCAGCGCCAATCGCTAATGAAGAGCCTTAAATGACCGACTATAAAGCCACGCTAAACCTTCCGGACACCGCCTTCCCAATGAAGGCCGGCCTGCCTCAGCGCGAACCACAGATTCTGCAGCGTTGGGACAGCATTGGCCTGTACGGAAAGTTGCGCGAAATTGGCAAGGATCGTCCGAAGTTCGTCCTGCACGACGGCCCTCCGTACGCCAACGGCACTATCCACATCGGTCACGCGCTGAACAAGATTCTCAAGGACATGATCATCCGCTCCAAGACCCTGTCGGGTTTTGATGCGCCGTATGTCCCGGGCTGGGACTGCCACGGCCTGCCGATCGAGCACAAGGTTGAAGTGACCCACGGCAAGAACCTGGGCGCGGACAAGACCCGCGAACTATGCCGTGCCTACGCCACCGAGCAGATCGAAGGGCAGAAGTCCGAATTCATCCGCCTCGGCGTGCTGGGCGACTTCGCCAACCCGTACAAGACCATGGACTTCAAGAACGAAGCCGGCGAAATCCGTGCCCTGGCGAAAATCGTCGAGGGTGGCTTCGTGTTCAAGGGCCTCAAGCCGGTGAACTGGTGCTTCGATTGCGGTTCGGCCCTGGCCGAGGCGGAAGTCGAGTATGAGAACAAGAAGTCCTCGACCATCGACGTTGCGTTCCCGATCGCCGATGAAGACAAGCTCGCCGCTGCTTTCGGCTTGGGCAAGCTGGCCAAGCCGGCGTCGATCGTGATCTGGACCACCACCCCGTGGACCATCCCGGCCAACCAGGCGCTGAACGTCCACCCGGAATTCAACTACGCCCTGGTCGATGTCGGCGACAAGCTGTTGGTGCTGGCCGAAGAGTTGGTCGAATCCTGCCTGGCCCGCTACAACCTCGAAGGTTCGGTGATCGCCACCGCGCCAGGTTCGGCGCTGGAACTGATCAACTTCCGTCATCCGTTCTATGACCGCCTGTCGCCGGTGTACCTGGCCGACTACGTGGAACTGGGCGCGGGCACTGGCGTGGTTCACTCCGCGCCGGCCTATGGCGTCGACGACTTCGTGACCTGCAAGAAATACGGCATGGTCAACGACGACATCCTCAACCCGGTGCAGAGCAATGGCGTGTACGCGCCGTCGCTGGAGTTCTTTGGCGGCCAGTTCATCTGGAAAGCCAACCCGGCCATCGTCGACAAACTGACCGAAGTGGGTGCGCTGCTGCACACCACCGTCATCGAACACAGCTACATGCACTGCTGGCGGCACAAAACCCCGCTGATCTACCGCGCTACCGCGCAGTGGTTCATCGGCATGGACAAGCAGCCAACCAGCGGCGACACCCTGCGCCAGCGTTCGCTCAAGGCTATCGAAGAAACCCAGTTCGTGCCGGCCTGGGGCCAGGCGCGCCTGCACTCGATGATCGCCAACCGTCCTGACTGGTGCATCTCCCGTCAACGCAACTGGGGCGTGCCGATCCCGTTCTTCCTGAACAAGGAAAGCGGCGAGTTGCACCCGCGCACCGTCGAACTGATGGAAGACGTTGCCAAGCGCGTCGAAGCCGAAGGCATCGAAGCCTGGTTCAAGATGGATGCCGCCGAGCTGCTGGGTGACGAAGCGCCGCTGTACGACAAGATCAGCGACACCCTGGACGTCTGGTTCGACTCCGGCACCACCCATTGGCACGTGCTGCGCGGTTCGCACCCGATGGGCCACGAGAGCGGCCCGCGTGCCGACCTGTACCTGGAAGGCTCGGACCAGCACCGCGGCTGGTTCCACTCGTCGCTGCTGACCGGTTGCGCCATCGACAATCACGCGCCGTATCGCGAGTTGCTGACCCACGGCTTCACGGTCGACGAGTCCGGTCGCAAGATGTCCAAGTCCCTGGGCAACGTGATCGCGCCGCAGAAGGTCAACGACACCTTGGGCGCCGACATCATGCGCCTGTGGGTGGCGTCCACCGACTATTCCGGCGAGATGGCCGTTTCCGAGCAGATCCTGCAGCGCAGCGCGGACGCCTACCGGCGGATCCGTAACACCGCGCGCTTCCTGCTTTCCAACCTGACCGGCTTCAACCCGGCCACCGACCTGCTGCCAGCCGAAGAAATGCTCGCGCTGGACCGTTGGGCCGTGGATCGCACCCTGCTGCTGCAACGCGAATTGCAGGAGCACTACGGCGAATACCGCTTCTGGAACGTCTACTCCAAGATCCACAACTTCTGCGTGCAGGAGCTCGGTGGTTTCTACCTCGACATCATCAAGGACCGCCAGTACACCACCGGCGCCAACAGCAAGGCCCGTCGTTCGTGCCAGACCGCGCTGTTCCACATCAGCGAGGCGCTGGTGCGCTGGATCGCACCGATCCTGGCGTTCACCGCCGACGAGCTGTGGCAGTACCTGCCGGGCGAGCGCAACGAATCGGTGATGCTCAACACCTGGTACGAAGGCCTGACCGAACTGCCGGAAGGTTTCGAGCTGGACCGTGCGTATTGGGATCGCGTGATGGCGGTCAAGGCGGCGGTCAACAAGGAGATGGAGATCCAGCGCGCGGCCAAGGCCGTCGGTGGCAACCTGCAGGCCGAAGTCACCCTCTACGCCGAAGACGCCCTGAGTGCCGATCTGGCCAAGCTGAGCAACGAGCTGCGCTTCGTGCTGATCACCTCCACCGCCAGCGTTGCACCTTTCGTGCAGGCGCCGGCCGATGCGGTGACCACTGAAGTCAGCGGCCTGAAGCTGAAGATCGTCAAGTCGAACCACACCAAGTGCGCCCGCTGCTGGCACTGCCGTGAAGACGTCGGCGTGAACCCGGAGCATCCGGAAATCTGCGGTCGTTGCGTGGACAACATCAGTGGTACTGGCGAGGTTCGTCATTATGCCTAACGCGGCGGGCCGCTTCGGGCGGCTGGGCTGGCTCTGGTTGAGTGTGCTGGTCCTGGTCATCGACCAGGCCAGCAAGTACTACTTCGAGAACTCGCTGACGATGTACCAGCAGATCGTGATCATTCCCGACTACTTCAGCTGGACCCTGGCCTACAACACCGGAGCGGCGTTCAGCTTCCTGGCCGACAGTTCGGGCTGGCAGCGCTGGCTGTTCGCCCTGATCGCCATCGTGGTCAGCGCCGTGCTGGTGGTCTGGCTCAAGCGCCTGGGGCGCAATGAGACCTGGCTGGCCGTGGCGCTGGCCCTGGTGCTCGGTGGTGCCTTGGGCAACCTCTATGACCGCATCGCCCTGGGCCACGTCATCGATTTCATCCTGGTGCATTGGCAGAACCGCTGGTATTTCCCGGCGTTCAACTTTGCCGACAGCGCCATCAGCGTGGGCGCGGTGATGCTCGCCCTGGACATGTTCAAGAGCAAGAAAACCGGAGAGGCCGTCCATGACTGAGCAGCGTATCGCTCAAAACACTGAAGTGAAGCTTCACTTCGCCCTGCACCTGGAAAACGGTGACACCGTCGACAGCACCTTCGACAAGGCCCCGGCGGTGTTCAAGGTCGGTGATGGCAACCTGCTGCCAGGCTTCGAAGCGGCGATCTTCGGCTTCAAGGCCGGCGACAAGCGCACCGTGGTCGTACCACCGGAAAACGCCTTTGGTCAGCCCAACCCGCAAAACGTGCAGACCATGCCACGCTCCCAGTTCCAGGACATGGAGCTGTCCCAGGGCCTGCTGGTGATCTTCAACGACGCGGCCAATACCGAGCTGCCGGGTGTGGTGAAGGCTTTCGACGACGCCCAGGTGACCGTGGACTTCAACCATCCGCTGGCGGGCAAGACCTTGAACTTCGAGGTGGAAATCATCGAAGTGAAGGCGGTTTAACATTTGACAGGCAGCTTCTGCTGCCACTCGATTCACTGTGGGAGCGAGCTTGCTCGCGATTGCGGAGACACTTTCAGTCCAGGGGTGACTGCCCCACCGCCATCGCGAGCAAGCTCGCTCCCACACTGGATTGCACTGATTCAATTTCTTGCGCGCAAGACACGAGGCACAGCATGCAAATCAAACTCGCCAACCCCCGTGGCTTCTGCGCCGGTGTGGACCGGGCGATCGAAATCGTCAACCGCGCCCTGGAAGTTTTCGGGCCACCGATCTACGTGCGCCACGAAGTGGTCCACAACAAATTCGTCGTCGAAGACCTGCGTAGCCGCGGGGCCATTTTCGTCGAGGAACTGGACCAGGTGCCGGACGACGTCATCGTGATCTTCAGCGCCCACGGGGTTTCCCAGGCCGTACGCACCGAAGCCGCCGGCCGTGGCCTGAAGGTTTTCGACGCGACGTGCCCATTGGTGACCAAGGTGCACATCGAAGTGGCGCGCTACAGCCGTGACGGTCGTGAATGCATCCTGATCGGCCATGAAGGCCATCCGGAAGTCGAAGGCACCATGGGCCAATACGATGCCAGCAACGGCGGCGCGATCTACCTGGTCGAAGACGAGGAGGACGTGGCGGCCTTGCAGGTTCGCAACCCTGAGAGCCTGGCTTTTGTTACCCAGACGACCTTGTCCATGGACGACACCAGCCGTGTGATCGACGCCCTGCGCTCGCGCTTTCCGTCCATCGGCGGCCCGCGCAAGGATGACATCTGCTACGCCACCCAGAACCGTCAGGACGCGGTCAAGCAACTGGCCAACGAATGCGATGTGGTTTTGGTCGTCGGCAGTCCGAACAGCTCCAACTCCAACCGCTTGCGTGAGCTGGCCGAGCGTATGGCCACGCCGGCCTACCTGATCGACGGTGCCGAGGACATGCAGCGCAGCTGGTTCGATGGCGTCGAGCGCATCGGCATCACCGCCGGCGCTTCCGCGCCGGAAGTCCTGGTGCGTGGCGTGATCCAGCAGTTGCAGGCCTGGGGCGCAACGGGTGCCGATGAGCTGTCCGGTCGCGAGGAGAACATCACGTTCTCGATGCCGAAAGAGTTGCGCGTGCGCTCCTTGCTTTAAGTCCTTTCTCGCACAGGGCCTGCTCGGCTTTGACACTTTCCAGGCGGACGCGGCCGGAGGGCGCCAGTATCACTTGATGATGGCTGACCGGCCCGCGTTTGGCGCAGACGTGCAGCCTGCCGGCCTTAAAGGCGCCGCTGGGGTGCAGGGCTTCCCCCTGGTTGCCGAACATCACCCTGCGCCTCATCGGCTGGTTGCCGATCACACGAGCGCTTGCGGTGCGTTCCATCAGCAAGGTTTTCTCCTTGTTGTCCAGCATGATCCGCCAGCCCTTGCCCCAGTCATTGTCTATTCCTTGTATCAATACCCTGCGGTTGCGCGTGATGGCTTCGCCGCGGGCAATGCGCAACCCGCTGATCAGCAACTGCGCGGTGTCCTCGCGTTCGATGGATTCGATCAGCTCTTTGTAGCTTGCGCCTGCCCACGGCAGAACAATTGCGGCAATTGCCAGTCCCATGAGCAGTTCGATCAGGCTGAAGCCCTGTTGATACATGACGTCTCCTCCCTGGAGTACGAAAACGACGAGCGCCGTGAACCGAAACAACCGCACACACGGCGGTGGTTTGTTCTAGCGTGTAGAGGCAGGTATAGCCGACGGCAACGGAGGGCATCAATGGATCTTCGTACAAAAGGTTTCACGCTGATCGAGGTGCTGGTGGCCCTTGGCGTGCTGCTGATCCTGATTACCATGGCGGTGCCCTCATTCACCGGCGCGCTGCAGAGCACCAAGGCCGACACCGAGATCGACGACTTGCGCCGGGCGCTGAACTTTACCCGGATGGAGGCGATCGACCGTGGCATCACCACGCGAATTCGTCCCACGGCCCAGGGCAGTGTCTGGAGCGGCGAACTGACGGTGTATGACAGTACTGGCTCGTCGCCCAATATATTGCGGGTTGTTCCAGCGATGGGCAGTGGCGTGACTCTGACGCTACCCTCAGACGTGACTAGCATCGATTTCAACAACCTCGGCGGGTTATCGGCACCGGCCACGCCAGTGAGCTTCAATTACGTAAGAGGAGCGCAGAGCAGGACGCTGAGTGTTTGCCTCAATGGACGAATCGTATTGGGTGGAAGTTGCGGATGAAGGGTTGCAGTAAAAGGGCGCAGGCCGGCATGACGTTGATCGAGGTGCTGGTGGCGGTGCTGATTCTCGGCGTCGGTTTGCTGGGGGCGGCGATGATCCAGCTCAATGCGCTCAAGTACACCGACAGTTCGCGCATGACCAGCCAGGCCAGCTTCATTGCCTATGACCTGCTGGACCGCATTCGCGCCAACTCCGGCGCCGACTACACCATCACACCGCCCAGCTCGCCGAACCTCAACGTGGCCCGCGACCAGGACCTCTACGATTTCAAGACCAATATCATTGCCTTCGGCGGCGCCACGGCCACTGGCACCATTGCGCTGAACCAGCGCGTCTACACCATCACCATTTCCTGGGACGACGCCCGGGCTGCCAATACCACCAATGAGGCCGAGGCGTGGCGCAGCTTTGTGCTGACCAGCCGCGTTGCCGTCGACCCGGTGGGGACGCCGCCATGAACCGGCACAGTCGTGGTTTTGGCTTGATCGAGTTGATGATCGCGCTGGTGCTCAGCCTGATCGTCATCCTGGGTGTCGTGCAGATTTTCATTGCCGCCAAAAATACCTACGTCAGCCAGAATGCCGCCGCGGTGATGCAGGAGGACGCGCGATTTGCCTTGAGCAAAATGGTCCAGGAAATTCGCATGGTGGGCATGTTCGGCTGCCTGGCGACTGTCATCGATGCCTCAACGGATAACAGTTTTGCGGCCAGCCAGACCACTCCAATCCGTTGGGATAACGCCAACCGGAGATTGACCCTGGTAACAGCGGACATTGGGAGTGGCGGTGGCGTGCCGACCTGGACCGTCGTCTCCGATTGCCGTACCTCGGCGACGGCCTACTCGAACGCCCGGGCGCCAGCGACGGGGCAGTTGGCCTTCCCGATCCGTCGACTGGTCTACAGCTTCAACAACAACCAATTGCTGCTGGGCAGCGGCACCGGCAATCCGCCGACCCTGTCGGTGCTGGTGGACAACGTACGGGCGTTCGACGTGACGTTTGGCGTGGCCGGCAGCGCCACGGACATCGCAGCGTCGAGCTACACCGGCAACCCGGCAGACCCGGCCCTGATCCGCAGCGTGCGCCTGAGCCTGACGCTATTTGATCCGCGGAACACGGTGCGCGAGCAGACTTTCAATGTGGTTGCCGCCTTGCGCAACCGGCTTCTATGAGGGGGCGATTGATGAGTTCGATGGATCTCAAGCATCGCCAGCGTGGCATGGCACTGCTGGTCAGCCTGGTTTTCCTGTTGCTGCTGACGCTGATCGGCCTGTCGTCGATGCAGAGCGCCACCCTCCAGGAAAAAATGACCAGCAGCGTCATGCAGCGCAACCAATCGTTCCAGTTGGCCGAGGCTGCGTTGAGGGTGGGTGAGAGTGCGGTGCAGGTCGAGACCTATTCCTTGCCAGTCTGTACCACCACGATCCAATGTGCGCCGCCGGCCGAGGCGGTAACACTACCGGGAGCGGGGCGTGACCCAAGGTCGGGGGTGCTCTGGGTTGCCGCTGCCGGCGGGTTTTATGGCGTGCAGAACATCGGTATTACGCAGGATGCCGCCAATCTTGACCTAAGCGGTCAGTCCGTAACGCTGTACCGGATCACGGCAGTGGCTGTGGTGGGGAATAACCAGCGCAGCGTGGTGGAGAGCATCTATGCGAAATACTGAGGTGCGCCGTGGCTGGATTGTGATGTTATGGGGGGGCTTGCTCAGCCTTTACCTGATGGCCCCGGCCTATGCCTTCACGCCTTCGGACTCGCCGCTGCTAAGTGCCGGTGCCGTTACGCCTAACGTGATGCTGCTGATCGATGATTCGGGGAGCATGAACAACATCATCTGGGCGGCGGGGTTTGATCCGGCGGCGGCGCAAACGCGTACTTATGTATGCGGCGCCAATAACAACTGCAACGACAGGGATACTGAGTTGGATCAGGCTGACTCGAATATCCTGTTATTGGGACTGTTCCGTGGCGGCTGCTCGTCGGGCTGGTACGGTTTCTATCGACCCAGCCTTGGCCGGATCTGTCTGCGGCTGCCGGACCCTGTCGGGAGCGGCAATACCCGTTATACCGGTAAGTACCTGGCGTATCTGGTAACCCTGGCCAACGGTTCGAATCGGGATTTCACCACCGGCACGATCCCCAATGACTACCGAATCAACGTGGCACGGGATGTCTCCAACGACCTGGTCGCCAACAACCGTGCACTACGCATCGGTCTCGCCACCTTCAACCCACCCAGCTTCAGCAACAACGGCCCTGGGGGCTACATTGCCCGCGCCGTCAGCGACCTGTCGCCCGTCAGCGGCAGCGTGACTCAGACCCAGGCCAACAGCAACTACAGCGCCCTGATCAATGCGATCAACAGTTTGGGGGCCGTGGCGAATACGCCGCTGGCCGAGAGCTATTACGAGGTTACTCGTTACTTCAGGGGCATGGCGCCTTACTACAACGGCACACCGAGCACTTACACCAGCCCGATCCAGTACCGTTGCCAGAAAAATTTCGGCGTGGTGATCACTGACGGTCTGCCCACCTTTGATCGGACGTTCCCTACCAACGACCCGCTGGGCTCGGCCCGGCTGCCGAACTGGGACGGCCTGAGCACCAATGATGGCGCTGATCGCAACGGTGACGCGGAGGGCGACACGCTTTACCTGGACGACATCGCCAAGTTCGCCTTCGACATCGACATGCGCTCCACCGGTACCGACGCCACCGGCCAAAGCTGGAACGCTGCGGATTTTCCCCGCCAGTACCTCAACACCTACACGGTGGGGTTTGCCGTCACCAATACGATGCTGTCCGATGCTGCCCGCTACGGCGCAGGCAAGTATTATCCGGCGAGCGACAGCGCAGGCCTGAACGATGCCCTGTCATCTGCCTTGAGCGACATCACCTCCAAGGCCGGCTCCGGGGGCGGTGGCACCACCAACGCCGCCACGGTGTCCAGCACCTCCAGTTACTACCAGACCACCTATGACCCCAAGGACTGGCGCGGCACCATCCGTGCGTTCGGCTTCACCGCGACAGGTACGGTCAACAGGGCTGCGGTGCAGTGGACCACCGACACCGCCATCGTGCCCGGCGCCACAGCACCGATTTACCAATCCTGGAACACGGCGACCAACGTGCCGGTGACCCTGGCCTACGGCAATTTTTCGCCGGCCCAGCAAACCAGCCTCAGCCAGAACCTGCCCACGGGGATCACCGGTAACGACCTGGTGGAGTGGAGCAAGGGCGTCAATAAGACCGGCTTGAAGGTGCGCAGTGTATTGTTGGGGGACATCATCAATTCGCCGCTGGTGCTGGCGTCGCCCAATGAGCAGACCGCTGCGGATTTGCTCAATGACACGAGCTACAGCACGTACCTGGCGACCAAGGCGGCGAACATGAATACCAGCCTGGTGGTGAACGCCAACGACGGTTTCTTCAGCGTCATCAACGGTGCAAACGGTACGCGGCGTTATGCCTATATGCCGTCGAGCGTGCTGCCCTCGTTGCAGGACATTGCCGACACCAACTACGTCAACGGTGTGAGCCACAAGTTTTTGGTGGATGGACAGGTCGGCGTATTCGATACGCAATCGGGGAGTGCCTGGAAGACAGTGGCCCTGGGCGGCACGGGTGCCGGGGGCAAGACGTTCTATGCGGTTCAGCTGTTCGATGCGACGGCGGGCAATGTGTTGCGAGCGTTGTGGGAAATCAGCGCGCCGACTGTTGCCAACACCGCCAACGCCTTCAATGACCTGGGCTACGCCTACGCCCGTCCCGAAGTCGCGCGCCTGGCGGATGGGCGCTGGGCGGCATTCATCTCCAACGGCTACGGCAGCAACAGTGGTGTCGCGGCGTTGTACGTGGTGGATATCCGCGACGGCTCGTTGATCAGGAAAATCGTTGTTAACAGCAACGAGACCGATAATGGCCTGTCGTCGGTCAAGTTGCGGGTCAACTCCCAGAATGTGGTGCAGGCGGCATACGGTGGCGACTTGAAAGGGCGGATGTGGAAGTTTGACCTCAGCGGTACTTCTCCAACCGCCTGGGGCGTGGCGTTTTCCGGTCAGCCATTGTTTACCGCGCCCGGTGGTGCGACTCAGCCGATCACCGTTCAACCGCTGCTGGCGAACAACCCCCAGGGCGGCACCCAAGTCTTTTTCGGCACCGGCAAATTCAACGAGGCAGCGGATAAACTCAACAAGGATCTGCAGGGGTTCTACTCAATCTGGGATGCTACTGGCGGTGCCGGGCAAATCACCGTGTCGAGCCTGCAGGCCCAGTCGATCACGGGGGTGTTTTCAGGCAGCACAGGGCAGTTTGTGACCACCAGCCAGACCGACGTGGCTTATCCGTCGCAAAAGGGCTGGTATCTGCCGTTGGTATACAACAACGTATTGACCGGGGAGCGGGTGATCAACCCGGCCAATCTGGTGAGCGGGCGCGTGGTCTTTACCACGGCCGCCGTGGATACTACCGACCCGTGCGCCAGTTTCGGTACCGGCAAACTGATCGAGCTGGATGCGTTCAACGGTAAGATGCTCAATTATGCGGTGCTCGATACCAACGGTGACGGCACGATCAACAGCTCCGATACGATTTCCAGCGGGGTGGTCTTCACGGGGGGGATCCCGACCTTGAGCGCTGTGGTCAGCGCCAGCGGGGCCACCAACATGATCGTCAACGACTCCAGCGGCAACATCACCGAGCTGCTGGAAAAATCCGTGGGCGGCAGCCGCCGTATCATGTGGCGTCAAATACAATGAAGAGGCAAGGTATGCGCAGATCCAACCGGGGTTTCACCTTGATCGAAATCATGATCGTGATTGCGATCATCGGTATCGTGATCACCATCGGCTATCCGAGCCTGACCGAATACATGAAGAAGGGCCGGCGCACCGAAATCGCCGGGCTGTTATCGGAGCAGGCGCAGATTCTCGAGCGCTACTACTCGAAGAACAACGTCTACACCAATGCGACCGGCCTGAGCAGCGGCAACGATTTCTACACCATCACCCAGACACTAACGGACCAGAGCTTCACCCTGACGGCTGTGCGCAAGAGTGGCTCGTCCATGGCGACGGACAAATGCGGTGATTTCACCATCAACAATACCGGCTTACGCAGTATGCTCAACGCCACTGCGGGGCTGACCACCAAGGATTGTTGGGGTCGCTGAATTTCTCTTATCCGGGCGCGTTTTTTGCGCCCTTTGTTTTAGTGAGTCGAATCAGAACATGACCAGGCAACAGCAAGTGGTGATTGTCGGTGGCGGAGTCATCGGCCTGCTGACGGCGTTCAATCTGGCGTCCGAAGGGCAGCGTGTGGTGCTGCTGGACCGTTCCAGTGTCGGTCAGGAATCGTCCTGGGCCGGCGGCGGTATCGTGTCGCCGTTGTACCCCTGGCGCTACAGCCCGGCGGTCACGGCGCTGGCCCATTGGTCGCAGGATTTTTATCCACAGCTGGGCGAGCGCTTGTTCGCCACTACGGGGATCGATCCGCAAGTGCATGTCACCGGTCTGTATTGGCTGGACCTGGACGATCAGGACGAAGCGCTGGCCTGGGCCGAGCGGGAAGGGCGCCCGATGCGGGCTGTGGATATCTCGGCTGTCCACGACGCCGTGCCGGTGCTGGGCGCGGGTTTTTCCCGGGCGATCTACATGGCCGACGTGGCCAACGTGCGCAATCCCCGATTGGTGAAGTCCCTCAAGGCTGCGTTGCTGGCGATGCCGAACGTCACGATTCATGAGCAGTGCGAAGTCGGCGGGTTCATTCGCGACGGTGGGCGTGTGGTTGGCGTGCACAGTTCTGCCGGAGAAATTCGTGGCGATGAGGTGGTGCTGGCCGCCGGTGCCTGGAGTGGTGAGTTGCTCAAGACCTTGGGCTTGAAGTTGCCGGTTGAGCCGGTCAAGGGCCAGATGATTCTGTACAAGTGCGCGTCGGATTTTCTGTCGAGCATGGTCCTGGCCAAGGGGCGTTATGCGATTCCGCGTCGTGATGGGCATATTCTGGTTGGCAGTACTCTGGAGCGTGAAGGCTTCGACAAGACCCCGACCGATACGGCGCTGGAGAGCTTGAAGGCTTCGGCACAACAGCTGATTCCGGCACTGGCGGATGCCGAGGTGGTTGGGCATTGGGCGGGGTTGCGGCCTGGGTCGCCTGAAGGTATTCCCTATATCGGCGAGGTGCCGGGGGTTGCTGGGCTTTGGCTGAACTGTGGGCATTATCGCAATGGGCTGGTGTTGGCTCCGGCTTCGTGTCAGTTGTTTACGGATTTGATGTTAGGGCGTGAGCCGGTGATCGATCCTGCGCCGTATGCGCCGGCGGGGCGGTTGTAAGGTTCGGTTTTTCCTGTGGGAGCGAGTTTGCTTGCGATGGCGGTGTGTTGATCGAGTACATATCCATTGCTGCGGTAACGGCTGCTTAGGGTTCCGCTCTTACAGCGGGTCACTTTTGGAAGAGCGCCAAAAGTAACCAAAAACGCTTTGCCCCACCACTCGGTGCCTCGCCTAGGCTCGGCATGCCCTCACTCCGGCATTGCTCCGTGGGCCGCCGCGAAGGGCCATCCATGGCCCAGCGCGGCTATCCCGGCATCCATGCCGGGATGCCCACGGATCAATGCCTGCGTTCGGCCATCGTGGTTAACGGGGCGCCCGAGATCAGCGTCCGCCCCGAGGCGGCCTAGTAGCCGACCTGGTTCTCCTGGTCGTACACCCGTCAAATCTGTTTGAGCAGGACCTGTGGGAGCAAAGCTTGCTCGCGAGGCGGCCTGACAGCCGGCCTGGTTCTCCCGGTCGTACTCCGATCCCATTGTGGGAGCGAGCCTGCTCGCGAAGACGGCGGTACATCCAAGGCTGATGCAAGCTGATCCACTGCCATCGCGAGCAAGCTCGCTCCCACAGGAATTTGCAGTGGCCGAAAATCTGTAGATCGTCCCCGATCCAGTGTGGGAGCGAGCTCGCTCGCGAAGACGGCGGCACAGGCGATGAATATGTTGAATGCTCCGGCCCCTTCGCGAGCAAGCCCGCTCCCACAGGAGAAACGCGATCACCCTAAATCAGGTCGGCTGTTAGGCCGCCTCGCGGTGGACGTTGATCTCGGGCGCCCCGTTAACCACGATGGCCGAACGCAGGCATTGATCCGTGGGCATCCCGGCATGGATGCCGGGATAGCCGCGCTGGGCCATGGATGGCCCTTCGCGGCGGCCCACGGAGCAATGCCGGAGTGAGGGCACACCGAGCCTAGGCGAGGTGCCAAGTGGTGGGGCAAAAGCGCTTTGGTTACTTTCGCGCTTTTCGAAAGTGACCCGCCGTCAGGGCGGAACCCTAAGTAGCCGTTACCGCAGAAACGGATATACACACCGCCCTCACAGCCGACCAAGCTTTGTGGGAATGGTCGGACAAGATTCTGATTCGAGCCGAATTTTCCGACGAGTTCTGGCGGTTGCCGGGTGGGAAGAACTCTGGCTAACCTTTTCCCGTCGCTGCCAATTCAGCGTCCGGGCGTCGCGGCCCGTTAACTTGGTGCATAATTCCAGCCGACGACGGTGCTTCGGTATTTGTCGTTGTGTCATGGTTGGCTGTGCGTGGGATACCTTCGGGTATGCCGAAGCTCCAAGTTCGGTCCGCGAACCTGCGTACAGCTGCCACCTCCAATCGCGTCGCGGCGATCGGTGACAGCTCCAAAAACTTGGAGATGCACAATGATTAAAGATAGACCCAACCCCCCAGAAACAGGTTCCTCGTCAACCCACGTCGATCCTGATCACCAAAAGCTCGATGAAGCCGCCAAACGCGCCCTCGACTATTACCTCGGCCCAAAGCCCGAAACCAAAAAGAAACCCGCCTCAAACCAGTTATTCACTGTCGTGGCCGGCATCGACACCGAATGCCTCCTCACCAACCTCAGCGAAACCCTGGCCTCCGCCAACGCAACAATCAGCGATCTGGCTTTCGAGCTTGACGGTTCGAGATGGCATATTGCCTTGGGGGTACTGCAGTTGATTGAGCTGAGTGAATTACTGGCCAATCGTGTTCTGGACGAGCAGGCGCCTGCGGACGGAAGATAGTCGCGGCGGCAAACATGAAACCCGTGGCAAGGGAGCAAGCTCCCTCGCCACAGGGGGTAAGCGTGAGTTTCAAAACCGTGGCTCAATCCAGCCCAAGCTTCTTCAACCGATACCGCATCGACCGAAACGACAACTTCAACCGTTGCGCCGCCGCCGTGCGATTCCAGCGGGTTTCCTCCAATGCCTGGAGGATGAGCTTGCGCTCGACGTCTTCCAGGTAATCCTCCAGGTTGTCGACCTGCATCAAATCGGGATTGCCTGCCTCAGTAGTACTATTGCCCTCGGCCAAGCGCAGGTCATCCGCTTCGATCTGTTGCTGTTCGCAAAGGGTGTAGGCACGTTCGAGCATGTTCTCCAGCTCCCGCACATTGCCCGGGAAGCGGTAATTCTTGAGAGCGTCCAACGCCTGGGGATGCAATCTGACCGGTGGGCTGCCGGTGTTGGCCGCCAGACGCTGGAGCATATGGTTGGCCAGCAGCTCGATGTCTTCACGGCGTTCGCGCAACGGTGGGACGCGCAGTTCGATGACGTTCAGCCGGTAATACAAATCCTGGCGAAAGCGCCCGGCGGCGACTTCGCCGTCCAGGTCCTTGTGAGTCGCACAGAGGATGCGTACGTCCACCACTTCTTCCTGCTGGCCGCCAACAGCGCGTACGGCTTTTTCCTGGATTGCTCGCAGCAGCTTGACCTGCATCGCCAAGGGCAGGTCGGCCACTTCATCGAGGAACAAGGTCCCGCCATGGGCGGCCTGGAACAGCCCGGGCTTGTCCTCGATGGCGCCGCTGAAGCTGCCTTTTCGATGGCCGAAAAACTCGCTTTCCATCAGCTCCGTGGGAATCGCCCCACAGTTGACCGGCACAAAGCCCAGGTTGGCACGGGGACCTTGTTCGTGGATCAGCCGGGCGACCAGTTCCTTGCCGCAGCCCGATTCGCCGCTGATGTACACCGGTGCCTGGCTGCGGGCGAGTTTTTCGATCTGCTTGCGCACGCTGAGCATCGGCGGCGAGTTGCCCAGCAGGCTGCGCTCGAGGGTGGTGCCCGGCGTGGCGACCGGCGGCAGGCGCAGGGCACTGGTGACCAGCTCCCGCAGCCGACCCAGGTCGACCGGCTTGGTCAGGAAGTCGAAGGCGCCGGCCTTGAGGGCGTCGATGGCGGTTTCCAGGCTGCCATAGGCGGTGATCATCGCCACGGGCAGTTGGGGGTAACGTTGCTGGATGTGCTGCACCAGTTCCAGGCCGGTGCCATCGGGCAGGCGCATGTCGGTCAGGCACAGGTCGAAGGCATCCCCGGCCAGCAGGGCCTGGGCCTCGGCAAGGTTCTTGGCGCTGCGGGTGTCGAGTTTCATCCGGCCCAGGGTGATGTCCAGGAGTTCGCGGATGTCCGGCTCGTCATCGACGATCAGGATTCGTTGCCGTGAGCGATTATTCAAATCTGTTTCCGTCCGTGAGCAAAGGTGATGCGAAAGCAGCCGCCGCCTTGGCGTGGTTTGAAGTCTAGGCGGGCCTGGTTGCTTTCGCACAGCTCACGGGACAGATAGAGCCCAAGGCCGGTGCCCTGGCTGCTGGTGGTAAAGAAAGGTTCGAACAAATGCGCCTGCTGCTCGGGCGTGACACCGGGGCCGTTGTCGATGATGTCCAGCGTGGACAGCTGGCTGTGGGGGTCGATGAACAGTTTCAGCCAGGCCTCGGCCTGTTCGTGGGCCATGGCGCTGTGGCGCCAGGCGTTGCGCAGCAGGTTGTCGAGTACCTGGGTCAACTGGTCGGGGTCCATCAGCGTGATGTAGTCCCCTGGGTCGATGCTCAGGTGCAAGTGCTGGTGCTCGGCCATGCTTTCGCGGGCCTGGCGGACGAACTGGTCGAGCCAGGTCCGCAGATCGAGGCGTTGGGGGGTGGTTTGCTGGCGGCGAGACAGCTGCAGGACATTTTCAATGACGCGATTCATTCGTTGGGAGTGATCTTGAATAATCTGCGTCAGACGCCGATCCGCGTCGTTCAGTTCCTCGGATTCGCGCAGTAATTGCGCTGCGTGGCTGATGGCGCCCAGGGGGTTGCGGATTTCATGGGCGATGCCGGCGGTCAGGCGCCCGAGGGAAGCGAGCTTGAGCTGTTGAGCGTGCTGGGCAACCTGGGCCAGGTCTTCGAGGAAAACCAGGATCTGATGCTGGTCGTTGTGGCCCAGGGCAATGAAACTCGGTTGCAGTGTCAGGCCCGTGCCGCTGATGGTCAGGCTTTGCGCGCGCAGGCTGGGGTTGTTCAGCCACAGTTGCAGGCGCTCGACCAAGGCCGTGGAGCAGTCGTCGATCTGCTGGCCGACCAGGTCGTGCATGCCCAGCAGGTTCAAGGCGCTTTCGTTGGCCAATTGCACGCGCCGTTCGCGGTCGAGCACCAGGATGCCGGTGCGCATGCGTTGCAGGATCAGTGCGTTGAGCGCTTCGAGGCCGATCACTTCGCTGGCGCGCTGCTCGGCCAGGGTTTCGCTGGCTTCCAGTCGTCGGGTCAGGCCTTGCACCAGCAGCGCGGCGGCAAAACACAGCGCCCCCAGGGTGCCGGCCTGTAAATAACTGCTGGGACGGTTCGAGTCGCTCAGGCCGAGGAAAAAGCTCGAACCGACGATGCCGAGGGTGGCGACCGCAGCGATCAACAGGCCGATCCGGCCTCGCAGCAGCGTATTGCCGATGGCCACCGAGACGATGAGCAGGTTGCCGATGGCACTGGGCACGCCGCCCGCGGCGAAGAACAGCCACGAGAGCAGCAGCACGTCAGTCAGTGCCAGGCCAAACAGCCGGGCAGGGCGGCGGGTGTTTTCAAGGAACACCACCAGCAGGATATTCAGCACCAGGTACAGCCAACTGCCACTGCGCAGCAGGTCGTCGTTGGCGAATTCCAGCAGACGGTTGTCCATGTTGCTGGAGATCAGCAGCACCAGGGTGATGCCGATGCTCAGGCGGTACAGGTGATAAAGACGCAGCAGGCGCTGCGCCTGTTTTTCGCGCGGGCTTGAGGCCTCAGCGCTCACGAGTGCCCGGGCCTTGCTCGAGGTGAGCCTGGCTGCAATACCATTGTTGTTCGAGAGCCAGCGCCCGGTCGCGGGGCAGGTGTACGCCGCAATGAGCGCAACGAACCATGGGCGGTGCGTCCTGCTCGCGGGGAGCGTGCGACGCGGAGGAGGTGCTCTTGAACTTGCGCCAGAACCATACCGCGGCGGCAATCAGGGCGATCCAGAACAGTAAACGAAGCATGATGGGCGGCTTTTTGGCTAGAGATCAGGCAGTTTAGCCAAGGACAGGAACGGCGCACAGCGCAATAAAACCCAGGCACAAAAAAGGGAGACCGTCGGGTCTCCCTTTTTTGCGGGCCTTAGCCTCAGTCGAACAGACCTAAGGTCATGTAGCTGAACCAGGAGCGGTCGCTGGACTCGCTCTCAGGCTCTTCTTCCTCGATCACGTCGCCATTCTCGTCCTTGGGCTTGAGTTCGTTCGGGATGGCTTCCTTGGCATCCTGGAACTGGCGCTGTACGTCCTGGTTGGCGCGGGTTTCGCCCGGCGGCAGCGGTGGACGGGACTCGATCAGGCCCAGGGTCGCCTTGCTCAGCCACGAACGGTTGTCCGCTTCGGCGACCCGTGGGGTGAACTGGCCATCGACCAGGGATGGGTGATCCGGGTAGTTCAGCTTGAGGGTTTCCAGGCTGGTGGCCGCCAGATCGTCCAGGTGCAGGCGCTGGTAGGCTTCGGTCATCACGGCCAGGCCATCACCCACCGAAGGGGTTTCCTGGAAGTTTTCCACAACATAGCGACCACGGTTGGCGGCGGCGACGTAGGCCTGACGGGTCAGGTAGTAGTCGGCCACGTGGATTTCGTAGGACGCCAGCAGGTTGCGCAGGTAGATCATGCGCTGCTTGGCGTCCGGCGAGTAGCGGCTGTTGGGGAAGCGGCTGGTCAGCTGGGCGAACTCATTGTAGGAGTCGCGCGCGGCGCCCGGGTCACGCTTGGTCATGTCCAGCGGCAGGAAGCGCGCCAGCAGGCCGACGTCCTGGTCGAAGGAGGTCAGGCCCTTGAGGTAATAGGCGTAATCGACATTCGGGTGCTGCGGGTGCAGGCGAATGAAGCGCTCGGCGGCGGATTTGGCAGCTTCCGGCTCGGCGTTCTTATAGTTGGCGTAGATCAGCTCCAATTGGGCCTGATCGGCGTAGCGACCGAACGGATACCGCGACTCCAGCGCCTTCAGCTTGGCGGTGGCGCTGGTATAGCTGTTGTTATCCAGGTCGTTCTGCGCCTGTTGGTACAGTTCGACTTCGCTCAGGTTTTCGTCTACGACTTCCTTCGACGAGCAAGCAGCAGTCAATGCGAGGATGGCGATCAGCAGCAGGTGTTTCACTTGCATGGCGGCTTGCGTCCCTATGACGGCCGCTGTCTTGGGCGGGGCCGTCCTGTTATGATGAGCGCCCCGTTGAAAGCCTCGGGGCAAAAGACGCCGTATTTAACCACAAGCGCGCAGCCGAAACCAAAGGCTGTGCCGACGCCCAGTCCGAGCATGTCCGATAAAATAGAACTTCGCGCAGAGGTGCCGTCCGAATTGGGCGGCCAACGCCTCGATCAAGTCGCCGCACAACTCTTTGCCGAGCACTCTCGCTCGCGCCTTTCCGCCTGGATCAAGGACGGCCGCCTGACTGTGGATGGGGCGGTGATTCGTCCGCGCGACATCGTCCACGGCGGTGCCATTCTTGAACTGACTGCCGAACAGGAGGCCCAGGGAGAATGGGTCGCCCAGGACATCGCCCTGGACATCGTCTATGAAGACGATGACATCCTGGTGATCAACAAGCCTGCGGGCCTGGTGGTGCACCCGGCCGCTGGCCATGCTGATGGCACCTTGCTCAATGCCTTGCTGCACCACGTACCGGACATTATCAATGTGCCCCGTGCCGGCATCGTCCATCGCCTGGACAAGGACACCACCGGTCTGATGGTGGTGGCCAAGACCATCCAGGCGCAGACACAGCTGGTCACACAGCTGCAAAGCCGCAGCGTCAGCCGCATCTATGAATGCATCGTGATCGGGGTCGTCACCGCCGGTGGCAAGATCAATGCCCCCATCGGTCGTCACGGCCAGCAGCGCCAGCGCATGGCGGTGATGGAGGGCGGCAAGCAGGCGGTCAGCCATTACCGCGTGCTCGAGCGTTTCCGGTCCCACACCCATGTGCGGGTCAAGCTGGAAACCGGTCGGACCCACCAGATCCGTGTACACATGGCCCACATCAACTTCCCGTTGGTGGGCGACCCGGCCTACGGCGGTCGTTTCCGCATTCCGCCGGCTGCCAGCCAGACCATGGTCGAATCGCTGAAGAATTTCCCGCGCCAGGCGCTGCATGCACGTTTCCTGGAGCTGGATCATCCGACGACCGGCAAGCGCATGAGCTGGGAATCGCCGTTGCCGGATGACTTCGTCTGGTTGCTGACGTTGCTCAAGCAGGACCGCGAGGCGTTCATCGGATGAGTGGCTGGCTGACACCCGACTGGCCCGCGCCGGCCCGGGTCAAGGCCTGCGTCACGACCCGTGCGGGCGGCGTCAGCCTGGCGCCGTTCGACAGCCTCAACCTGGGCGATCATGTGGGCGACGATCCTGCGGCCGTCGCCGAAAACCGTCGTCGCCTCACCGATCAATTCGCCATCACCCCGGCCTGGCTACAGCAGGTCCACGGTATTGCCGTGGTCGAGGCTGATCCGGCCCAGGTGGCGACCGCCGATGCCAGTTGGACCGACACACCGGGCATCGCCTGCACGGCGATGACGGCGGACTGCCTGCCCGTACTGTTCTGCAATCGTGCCGGCACCCGCGTCGCGGCGGCCCATGCCGGTTGGCGCGGGCTGGCGAACGGCGTTCTGGAAGCCACCCTCGACAGCCTTGCCGTGCCCGCGGATGAAATCCTCGCCTGGCTTGGCCCGGCCATCGGCCCGCAAGCGTTTGAAGTCGGGCCGGAAGTGCGTGAAGCCTTCGTCGCGCAACTGCCCCAGGCGGCACAAGCCTTTGCCGCGAGCCCCAACGCCGGCAAGTTCCTGGCCGATATCTACGCGTTGGCACGGCTGCGCCTGGCCGCACGCGGTGTCATGGCCGTCTACGGTGGCGGTCTCTGCACCGTGACCGACCCTCGTTTCTTTTCCTACCGCCGCAACCCGCGCACCGGTCGCTTCGCTTCGCTGATCTGGATCGAACGCTAGACTTCTCTGATCTGTATCAAGGGCGCCCGGCTTGAATCTTCCAGAATCGACCACATCTATAACGGTATCTGGCAGGTTTCTTCATTCAGGATGTTTCCACGGTCCGGCCTGCTCATTAGGAAGGTGACCCATGCGTATTGATCGTTTAACCAGCAAATTACAGTTGGCCCTGTCCGATGCCCAGTCCCTGGCCGTCGGCCTGGACCACCCCGGTATTGAACCGGCGCATTTGATGCAGGCCATGCTCGAACAGCAGGGCGGCTCCATTAAGCCCCTGCTGATGCAGGTCGGCTTTGACGTCAACAGCCTGCGCAAAGAACTGGCCAAGGAGCTCGACCAGTTACCCAAGATCCAGAATCCCACCGGTGACGTGAACATGTCCCAGGACCTGGCGCGGCTGCTCAACCAGGCCGACCGTCTGGCTCAGCAGAAGGGCGACCAGTTCATTTCCAGCGAGCTGGTGCTGCTCGCCGCCATGGACGAGAACAGCAAGCTCGGCAAATTGTTGCTCGGCCAGGGCGTGAGCAAGAAAGCCCTGGAAAATGCCATCAACAACCTGCGTGGCGGCGAAGCGGTCAACGACGCCAACCACGAAGAGTCGCGCCAGGCGCTGGATAAATACACCGTCGACCTGACCAAGCGCGCCGAGGAAGGCAAGCTCGACCCGGTGATCGGTCGCGACGATGAAATCCGCCGCACGATCCAGGTGCTGCAACGCCGCACCAAGAACAACCCGGTATTGATCGGTGAACCTGGCGTGGGTAAAACCGCCATCGCCGAGGGCCTGGCCCAGCGCATCATCAACGGCGAAGTGCCGGACGGCCTCAGGGGTAAACGCCTGTTGTCCCTGGACATGGGCGCCTTGATCGCCGGTGCCAAATACCGTGGCGAGTTCGAAGAGCGGCTCAAGGCGTTGCTCAATGAGCTGTCCAAGCAGGAAGGGCAGATCATCCTGTTCATCGACGAACTGCATACCATGGTCGGTGCGGGCAAGGGCGAAGGCTCGATGGACGCCGGCAACATGCTCAAGCCTGCGTTGGCCCGTGGCGAGTTGCACTGCGTCGGCGCGACCACGCTCAACGAGTACCGCCAATATATAGAGAAGGATGCAGCCCTCGAGCGGCGCTTCCAGAAAGTGCTGGTGGAGGAGCCAAGCGAGGAAGACACCATCGCGATCCTGCGCGGCCTTAAAGAACGCTACGAAGTTCACCACAAGGTGGCGATCACCGATGGCGCGATTATCGCGGCGGCCAAGCTCAGCCACCGCTACATCACCGACCGCCAGTTGCCGGACAAGGCCATCGACCTGATCGACGAGGCGGCCAGCCGCATTCGCATGGAGATCGACTCCAAGCCTGAAGTACTGGATCGCTTGGAGCGGCGCCTGATTCAACTCAAGGTCGAGTCCCAGGCCCTGAAGAAAGAAAGCGACGAAGCGGCGAAGAAGCGTCTGGAAAGGTTGCAGGAAGAAATCGTTCGTCACGAGCGTGAGTATTCCGACCTCGAGGAAATCTGGAACTCGGAGAAAGCCGAAGTCCAGGGTTCTGCGCAGATCCAGCAGAAGATCGAACAGTCCCGTCAGGAACTGGAAGCAGCCCGTCGTAAAGGCGACCTCAACCGCATGGCCGAGCTGCAGTACGGGGTGATCCCGGACCTGGAGCGCAGCCTGCAAATGGTCGACCAGCATGGCAAGAGCGAAAACCAGTTGCTGCGCAGCAAGGTCACGGAGGAAGAGATTGCCGAAGTGGTCTCCAAGTGGACTGGCATTCCGGTCTCGAAAATGCTCGAAGGCGAGCGCGACAAGCTGCTGAAGATGGAAAGTCTGCTGCACCAGCGTGTGATCGGTCAGGAAGAGGCAGTGGTGGCGGTGTCCAACGCCGTGCGTCGTTCCCGTGCCGGACTGTCGGACCCGAACCGGCCGAGCGGCTCGTTCATGTTCCTCGGCCCGACCGGTGTCGGTAAAACCGAGCTGTGCAAGGCGCTGGCCGAGTTCCTCTTCGACACCGAAGAGGCCATGGTGCGCATCGACATGTCCGAGTTCATGGAGAAACATTCCGTGGCACGGCTCATCGGTGCGCCACCAGGTTATGTCGGTTATGAAGAGGGCGGTTACCTCACCGAGGCCGTGCGTCGCAAGCCGTACTCGGTGATCCTGCTCGATGAAGTCGAGAAGGCGCACCCGGATGTGTTCAACATCCTGCTGCAAGTGCTGGAGGATGGTCGCCTGACGGATAGCCACGGGCGCACAGTGGACTTCCGCAACACGGTGATCGTGATGACCTCCAACCTGGGCTCGACGCAGATCCAGGAACTGGTGGGCGACCGCGAGGCGCAGCGCGCGGCGGTGATGGACGCGATCTCTACGCACTTCCGGCCGGAGTTCATCAACCGGGTCGACGAAGTGGTGATCTTCGAGCCGTTGGCCCGTGATCAGATTGCCGGCATTACCGAGATCCAGTTGGGTCGCCTGCGCAGTCGCCTCACCGAACGTGAGCTGAAACTGCAGTTGAGCGACGAGGCGTTGGATAAGCTGATTGCGGTGGGTTACGACCCGGTCTATGGCGCGCGGCCGCTGAAGCGGGCGATCCAGCGCTGGATCGAAAACCCGCTGGCGCAGTTGATCCTGTCGGGTCGGTTCATGCCGGGCGAAACCGTGACCGGTACGGTGGAGAACGACGAAATCGTCTTCAACTGAAAGGCCCGCACTGCCTGCAATTGAGATGGCCTCGCTTTGCGAGGCCATTTTTTTCATCAGGCCGTTGAACTCAAAGGAAAAGGCTTGTAAAGTGCGCCCCGCAGTCAGTCACCCCAAGGGTTACTTCTCGCTGAGAAGGAATCCAAAATAAGTTGCAAATCATTGTCTTGAAAGCAATTTAAGGGGTTGACAGAGGTTTTGAAGATTGTAGAATAGCGCGCCTCAGACACACGAACGCAGCGATGCGTAAGGGTAGAAGAGGTTGAAGCTAGCTTCAACGTTGTAGCTTCAAAATTGCAGTAACTTGAAATATCAGTTCCGTGATAGCTCAGTCGGTAGAGCAAATGACTGTTAATCATTGGGTCCCAGGTTCGAGTCCTGGTCACGGAGCCATTTCAATCGGGGTATAGCGCAGTCCGGTAGCGCGCCTGCTTTGGGAGCAGGATGTCAGGAGTTCGAATCCCCTTACCCCGACCATCTTTGGGTCGTTAGCTCAGTTGGTAGAGCAGTTGGCTTTTAACCAATTGGTCGTAGGTTCGAATCCCACACGACCCACCATTTTTGAAACCAGTTCGCTGGAATCGAATCTTAAGATCAGAGGCCAAAAGCCCTGATCGAGGAAGGCGACTTGTAAAGGTCGCCTTTTTTTTACCGGGGTATAGCGCAGTCCGGTAGCGCGCCTGCTTTGGGAGCAGGATGTCAGGAGTTCGAATCCCCTTACCCCGACCATATTAAAAATCCTCGTATCGAAAGATACGGGGATTTTTTTTGCCTGCGATAAAGTGGGTGGGACTTAAGACATCGTACAACCTGCCGATAACCCGCCGACAGGGGCCTGGCCCCACTTCAGGCCAACAATAAAAAAAGGCATTCCCTATGGTTCTTCGTCAGCTGAATATTGCCCCTCGTGCCGCGTTGGGTTTTGCCTTGATCGCCGTGCTGGTGGCGTTGCTCGGGGTGTTTGCGCTGGGACAGATGTCGAGTATTCGTGACAGTGAAGTCGCGGTGGAAACCCAATGGCTGCCGAGCATTCGCGGCGGTGATGAGATCCGCGAGTGGATGCTGCGGATCCGCACCATTTCCCTGCGCATGGCCCTGGACCAGGACCCGAAGAACATTGCGGTGTATCGCGGGCAGATGGACACGCGCGACAAGGAGTTGAGCGAAAAAATCGCGGCCTACGAAAAACTCGTCGTGACGCCTGAAGGCAAGGCCCTCTATGACCAGTTCAAGCAAACCTTCGCCGCTTACCGTACGGGTATCGCCCAATCCTTCACCCTGGCCGAACAAGGGCGTCGGGACGAATTGATCAAGCTGCTGCTGGTGGACATGAAGACCGTGGTGGACGGTTCCGGCAAACAGCTCAACGACTTGGCGGAGCTGTTTTCCAAGCAGGTGTCCATCGAGAGCCAGAAGTCCCAGGAGCACTACGCCAATTCCCGCATGATCGTCAGCCTGTTCGTTGTGCTCGCCGCGCTGGCCACGGTGGCCCTGGCCATGCTGCTCACGCGCAGTATCGTCAAGCCCTTGGGTGAGGCGCTCAATGCTGCGGAGAACGTCGCCCGGGGTGACCTGACCCGGCCCATCGAGACCCATGGCAACGACGAAGTGAGCCGCTTGCTCAAGGCGTTGGCGGCCATGCAGCAGAATCTGCGTGAGACGTTGCAGGGCATCAGCGGTTCGGCTGCGCAACTGGCCACCGCAGCCGATGAGCTGAACGCCGTTACGCTCGACAGCACCCACAGCCTGCAACAGCAGAACAACGAAATTGAACAGGCCGCCACGGCCGTCACCGAAATGACCACTGCCGTGGAGGAGGTTGCGCGCAATGCGGTCTCCACCTCCGATGCCACGCGTCAGTCCAGTGAGTCGGCGTCCCTTGGGCAGCAGCGGGTCAGCGATACGGTCGACGCCATCGGCGCCCTCGCCAGCGATGTGCAAGTGACCGGTGGCCTGGTGCAATCCCTGGCCAACCAATCGCAGGATATCGGCAAAGTGCTGGACGTGATCCGCGCCATCGCCGAGCAGACCAACCTGCTGGCCCTTAACGCGGCTATCGAAGCGGCCCGGGCGGGTGAGAGCGGACGTGGGTTTGCGGTGGTGGCCGATGAAGTGCGGGCGCTGGCTTATCGCACGCAGCAATCGACCCAGGAAATCGAGCAAATGGTCCAGGGCATGCGCAGCGGTGCCACCCAGGCACTCGACTCCATGCAGGCCAGCTCCAGTCGCGCCGCCAGTACCCTGGCCATGGCGGAGCGGGCAGGGGACGCGTTGCAGACCATCACGGCGTCGGTCAATGAAATCCACGAACGTAACCTGGTGATCGCCAGCGCCGCCGAAGAACAGGCACAAGTGGCCCGCGAGGTGGATCGCAATCTGGTGAACATTCGTGATCTGTCGGTGCGCTCGGCCTCCGGCGCGGACCAGACCAGCGCGTCCAGCCATGAGTTGTCGCAACTGGCGAATTCGTTGCGCACGATGGTGCAGCGGTTTCAGGTTTGATTGAGGATTAAGTACTGGCTGTACCGACCTCATCGCGAGCAAGCTCGCTCCCACAGGATGACCGCGATCAACTGTGGGAGCGAGCTTGCTCGCGATGACGGTGGATCATTCAATGTCAGTGCTGCTGACTCAGTGCAGCTTCAGCCGAGGCTCGGTCCCACGCCCGATCTTGCTGCCCAGCATCAGCATGGCCGTGCGGAACATGCCGTACAGCGCCATCTGGTGCATGCGATACAACGACACATAGAACATCCGCGCCAGCCAGCCTTCGAGCATCACGCTGCCGGTCAGGTTGCCCATCAGGTTGCCCACCGCCGAGAACCGCGACAGCGAGATCAGCGAGCCGTAGTCGGTGTATTTGTATTCTGGCAGGGCCTTGCCTTCTATCCGCAGCTTCAAGGACTTGGCCAGCAGCGAGGCTTGCTGGTGCGCGGCCTGGGCGCGGGGCGGGACGTTGCGATCGCTGCCGGGTTGCGGGCAGGCGGCGCAATCGCCGAAGGCGAAGATGTTCTCGTCGCGGGTGGTCTGTAGCGTCGGCAGCACCTGCAACTGGTTGATCCGGTTGGTCTCCAGTCCGTCGATGTCCTTGAGGTAGTCCGGGGCGCGAATCCCGGCGGCCCAGACTTTCAGGCTCGCGTCGATCACTTTGCCGTCCGCGGTAATGAGGCTGTCGGCGGTCACTTGGCTGACGGCGGCGTTGGTCATGACGTTGACGCCGAGTTTTTCCAGGGTCTTGTGCACCGGCCCGCCGATACGCTCCGGCAGGGCTGGCAAGACCCGGGGGCCCGCCTCGATCAGGGTGATGTGCATGTTCTCCGGTTTGATCCGGTCCAGGCCGTAGGCGTGCAGTTCGTGGGCGGCATTGTGCAGCTCGGCGGCCAGTTCGACCCCGGTCGCACCGGCTCCGACGATGGCGACGCTGATGCGCTCGACGATATCAGTCTGCCCGGCGTGGGCGCGCAGATAGTGGTGCAGCAACTGCTGATGGAAGCGCTCGGCCTGTTTGCGGGTGTCGAGGAACAGGCAATGCTGCGCTGCGCCTTCGGTGCCGAAGTCATTGGTGGTGCTGCCGACGGCAATCACCAGGGTGTCGTAGCCCAGTTCCCGGGCCGGCAACAGCTCGACGCCGGCCTCGTCATAGGTGGCGGCCAGTTGGATTCTCTTGCGCTCGCGATCCAGGCCGCTCATGCGCCCCAGCTGGAACTCGAAGTGGTTCCATTTTGCCTGGGCGACATAGTTGAGTTCGTCTTCGGAGGAGTTCAGGGAACCGGCAGCCACTTCGTGCAGCAGCGGTTTCCAGATGTGGGTCAGGTTCGCGTCGACCAGCATCACACTGGCCGTGCCACGCTTGCCCAGAGTCTTACCCAGACGGGTAGCCAACTCCAGACCGCCGGCGCCGCCGCCAACGATGACAATACGATGAGTCATGGGGATATCTCGCAAGGCTAAAGGAAATCAGTGCCGTTACCTGCGCGAGCATCAAGCGGCTCATAGCGTCAGGTAACTGATCAGTCGGCTCAACAGGCCCAGGCCGATGGTCACGGCCAGTACCACCACCAGGAGCATCCATGGCCGGAAAGGCCGGCGCTCGACTCGGTGCTGGGACAGTTGCAGGTACTCTTCGACATGCTTCTGGTCATCTGGGTTCAGGCGACTGGTCATAAAGGCCTCGTCAGGTAGACGTTGCGGAATGTGAAGACGTTACAGCGTCCGGCTAGCCGGCATTGAAAGCAGCGTAGCCGCTCGCCGGAACGGGTTCGACGATCAGGCTGTCGTCCAGGCGAATGATTCCACTTTTTAACACCCGGGCGGTGATTCCGCCATGGCCGCGTACGGCCTGGAATGTACCTTCGCCGAGGTTTCGCTCCAATCGAGCACACGGCTGGCACCAGCCGGTGGTTTCAAAAATGGCTTGTCCAATGCGAAAGCGCCGGCCCTTGAGGCTGAACAAATTGATGCCGCTGACCACAATATTGCGTCGCAGCTCCTGTGGCAGCACGGGCCGGTCCTCGGGACGGCCCATCAGCGAGCCGATCACGGCCAGGTGTTCCCATTGGATCAGCGTTACTTGCCGTGCATTGCGCGCACCGGGGCGGGCATGATCGCCGGTCAGCCCAGCCTCCAGGCGGGCCTCCACGGCGTCCAGTTCGATCATGGGCGCATGACCCTGGGGGCGCACGCCGATCCAGCGTACGCGGCCATGCTGGGGCACAGCGGCAATCAGTTCCTGCAGTGGGCTCACAGGCTGATCCCGACATCGAAAACAATGCTGCGACCCAGGTTGCTTCGCAGGAAGTCCGGCGCGTCAGGGTGGGCGAACAGCACCCGGGCGAACGTCGGCCCTACCAGTGACAGTGAGCGCCAGCCCTGGCGCAGGTATTCGGTCGGCGGCGGGAAGTGACTGTTGAGGTCCAGCACTTCGCGCTTGAGGCTGGCGAAGGCGATGATGTCCAGGTCGCCCAGGTCCATGCCGCGTTCGGTGTAGTTATGGGCTTTCTTGCGCAAGGTCGGGGCCAGCCGCATCAGGAACTCATTGGCCGGGATCCGCCGCGGCTTGGCCTCGCGACGCACCAGTTGGCTCAGGGAAAAGGCGCTGCGACGGCGTTGCAGTTCATCGCGCCATTCGTCATTGAGGCGTCGACCTTCGTCGAGCACGAAAAACACCTCGAAATTGGCATCGCGAAACAACACGTCCGGCGGCTCGCCGGCCGGCGCGAACTCGTCGGCGCGGTAAGGCACGTTCAGCCCCTGCAGCAGGCGCTGGCAGACCCAACGCTCACGCTCCCATTTGCGGGCATTGGAGAGAAAGGCGTTGGCTTGCTCGGCCGCGATGGTCAGCAGGCGTAAGTAATCGGAGTCATCCATGAGCCCAAGCTTAGCGTTCAAATGTGATCAAAAAAAATAAAGCTGCTGTAATGGGAGCAAATTTCCGCCCGGGCCGGGTAATGCTGTTCACTTAGAGCCTAAAGCAAGGGGTCGAGCCTCTATGCCTCTGCACCACCGCTATCGCGAGCTTGCTCGCGAAGACGTCGGCACATCCAACTCACCGTAAACTGAACCACCGCTATCGCGAGCAAGCTCGCTCCCACAGGAGAAACGCGGTCCGACCCAGAACCAGGTCGGCTACCAGGCCGCCTCGCGGTGGACGTTGATCTCGGCGCCCCGTTAACCACGCTGGCTGAACGAAGGTATTGCGCAGTGGGCAACCCGGCATGGATGCCGGGTTAGCCGCGCTGGGCCATGGATGGCCCTTCGCGGCGGCCCACGGAGCAATGCCGGAGTGAGGGCACACCGAGCCTAGGCGAGGTGCCGAGTGGTGGGGCAGAAGCGTTTTGCTTACTTTTGCGCTTCTCAAAAGTGAGCCGCTGTAAGAGCGGAACCATAAGCAGCCGTTACCGCGAAAACGGATATACACACCACCCCTGAAACAGATCGAGGAATGGAAGGCCCAATCTCCGATAACCGCTCCAGTGAACAGCATTACCCCCAGGCAGGTCCCAGCAGGCCATCCTGTTCAGCCTGACACGCCAACCAAGCGCAAAACAGATCCAGTTTCTTGCTCTGCTGCGCGCTGCGCTTAGCGACATAGACGTAGCGGCTCGGGCGAAACCCGAACGGCGCCACCAGACGACCCAGGCGAATGTCGTCAGCCACCAAGTGCCACGGGGCGACACAAATCCCCAGCCCGGCAATCGCCGCCTCCAACGTAAAGTAATAGTGCTCGTATTCCAGCCCGGCGGGCGCAGTGACCTGGTGCCCAATCGCATCCCCCCAGTTTGCCCAGGCATCCGGACGGGTTTTGGTATGCAGGAGGGGATGGCGGAAAATCGAGCCCAAGTCGGTTAATTGAATTCGCGCGGACAAGGTGGGCGACAACACAACGCCCAATCGTTCAGGAAACAGCCGGACCGTGTTTTTTTGTTCGCCCACGATGCCCTGTTCAGCCGTGATCATCACGTCATAGCGATCCCGGCCCGGATCGGTCCCGTGAACCGGTGAGCTCAGGCGAATCTTGATCTCTGGGTAAGTCGTATTGAAGTCGAAAAGACGCGGTATCAGCCACTTGACCGTAAAGGTGCTGAAGCAGGACACGTCCAAGGTGCCTGTCGCCGTGTCTCGGACCCTGCTCACCGCAGCCTCGATCTGATCCAGTGCGGCGGTCAGCTCCGGCAGCAGTTCTCTACCGGCAACGGTGAGCTGAGGTTTGTTTTTTGGGCCTTCGAACAGGTCCACGCCAAGGCTCAGCTCCAGCTGGCGTACCTGGCGACTCACAGCGCCAGGTGTGACAGACAGCTCCTCGGCGGCCGCGATCATTTTGCCCAGTCGGGCAGCGGCCTCGAAGGTATGCAGTGCATTCAATGGGGGGAGGCGACGTTTCATAAAGTGACTTTAGCTCAATTACATCGACCGTATAAATCGATATCAGGTATCGGGCGGATTTTGCAGAATTCCCCTGTTCCTGCAGTGCCTGCCGACAGTTCCGGGTCGCCAGGATTGAGGGGCATTCCCTATCAAATTGAGAGCAGCTCACATGCCATTCGTTCGTACCGCCGTCATCAAGGGCACCAGCCAGCAGCAACGTCAGCGCATCGTCGATGGCATACACCAAGCGCTGGTCGAGAGCATTGGTATGCCCGAGGATGAATTGTTCAACCTGGTCACGGACTATGATCCTGAACAGTTTTTCTACAGCCGCACGTTTAACGGTGTGGCTCGTTCAGACCATTTGATCGTGATTGAGATTACGATGCGCAGGGGCCGCAGTGATGCGATGAAGCGCGAGCTCTACAAAAAAATCGCGGACAATCTCGGAGTTCAAGCCCAGGTTCGTCCGCAAGACGTTTTCATCTTCATGCACGAGAATGACTATTCGGATTGGTCGGTAGGCTTTGGCAAGTTTGCAATGGCCTTGGTACAACAACCAGGAAGTGTCGCTACTTAAGTAGCGCGCGGACGGCGTTCAAGTTCTCGCAGGAGTAGCCCATGATCGGTGCCGAACTGCTTTCACCGCAGACCCTGGCGGCCGGTTGGCTGATGTATGTGCCGGTGTTGGTCTGGGCCGTGGTGCGGGCGCCGTGGGTCGAGCTGTTCACCGACAGCCGTCGCCAGCACCTGTTGTTCGGCACAGTGCTGGCGTTGTTCATGCTGTGGCTGGTGCGACGGGATTTCGATACCGGCGTTTCGTATCACTTCATCGGCATGACTGCCGTGACGCTGTTGCTGGACTGGCCGTTGGCGATCCTCGGTGGCCTGTGCGCGCAGCTCGCGCTGGTGCTGCTGGGCCGTCAGGACATGGCCGCGGTCGGGGTCAACGGTGCGCTGCTGATCCTGTTGCCGGTGTTGGTCACCGAGTGTTGCGCGATCCTGGTGGAGCGCGCCCAGCCGCGCAATCTGTTCGTGTATATCTTCTGCTCGGGGTTTCTCGCCGCCGCGCTTTCGGCGTTGGCGTGCCTGCTGCTGGGACTTGGCCTGCTGTGGTACGACGGTATATTCGCCATGCCTTACTGGCTGGAAGACTTTGTCGGCTACCTCTGGCTGATCATCTTCCCCGAGGCCTTCATCAACGGCATGGTGATCAGTGCGTTGGTGGTGTTCAGTCCCGAATGGCTGGAGACCTTCAACCGCACGCGCTACCTGTCGGCCCCGTGGAACGATGATGACAAGCCTTGATTCACGTCAAGGCTGCACCACCACACGCCCTTCATGCTTTGGAAAATTTCCAGGAGCACAACCATGAGTGTTTATGAGTGGGCGAGACAAGAGATCAGGCGTAGTCACGATGCCGCGATGGAGATCGGTTTTGACCCGGGCTTGAGCCTGCGTGCCTTGCTCAGTGCGATCGTGCAACAGAGCAAGACAGTGCGCAGCCCTGAAGACCTGGCCGATGAGTTGAGTTTCCTGGCGGAAAACCTCGACGATGAACAGGACTACGGTTTCATGCGGCCTTAGTGGCGAGGCTCGAAGTCTTCGCTGAACAGCTCGTCCTCGGCGTCGGGGCTGACCGGAATCTTGTGTTCTTCCGACGCCCAGGCGCCGAGGTCGATCAGTTTGCAGCGATCAGAACAGAACGGCCGGAATGTGCTCTCCGGGCTCCATTCCACAGGGGCGCCACAGGTTGGACAATCAACGGTTGGGGTTTGGCTCATGATTGGCCTCCACGCAAAGTAAGGTAAAAGTGATGCAGGCGCTCGACCTCGCTGTGCAGCCAGGCGAGGTCGCGATCATTGACCACCACGTCGTCGGCACGGCTCAGTCGATCCTGGCGGCTGGACTGGGCCTTGAGAATCGCCTGGACCTGCTGTTCGCTGGTCTGGTCGCGCTGCAACGTACGTTCGATCTGCAGTTGTTCCGGCGCATCGATCACCAGGATCCGCTGGGTCATGGTGTACTGCCCGGACTCGATCAGCAGTGGCGATACCAGAATCGCGTAGGACGATTTTGCCTGGGCCAGATGATGGGTGATTTCCTCAGCGATCAGGGGATGCAGCAGCGCCTCGAGCCAGCGACGTTCATCGGCATTCTCGAAGATCAGCTTGCGCAGCGCCGCCCGGTCCAGGGCGCCGTTGGCCTGCAATACACCGGGGCCGAAGTGCTCGGCGATTTTCGCCAGCGCCGGGCGCCCGGGCTCGACCACCCAGCGCGCCGCATGATCGGCGTCGATGACGTGCACGCCCAGGTCGATGAAATGCTGGGCCGCTGCGCTCTTGCCGCTGCCGATGCCACCGGTCAGGCCGAGAATCCAGGGTTTTTTCACTGAGGTATTCATTAAAAACCGACAGACTGCCAATAGAAGTCGGTTATTTGACCACCCCAGAGCAAGGCAATCCAGCCGGCAATGGCCAGATAAGGTCCAAAAGGGATCTGCGTCGACCCGGGAGCATCACGCAAGCGCAGCACGATGACCCCGATAACGGCGCCCACCAGCGACGACAGCAGCAGCGTCAGCGGCAGGATCTGCCAGCCACCCCAGGCGCCGAGCATCGCCAGCAGCTTGAAATCCCCGTAGCCCATGCCTTCCTTGCCGGTGATCAGCTTGAATACCCAGAACACCGACCACAGCGCCAGATAGCCGGCCACCGCGCCCCACATCGCCTGGTTCAAGGGCACGAAGAGCCCGAAGCTGTTGATGATCAAGCCCAGCCACAACAACGGCAGCACCAGGGTATCGGGCAGCAATTGATGCTCGGCGTCGATCAGGCTCATGCCCAGCAGACCCCAGGTCAACACCATCACCATCGCGGCGTGCCAGCCAAAGCCGAAATGCCAGGCGACGAACGCCGATAACGCACCGCAGGTCAATTCGGTCAGGGGGTAGCGCCTGCCAATGGGCGCGGCGCAGCTCGAACAGCGGCCGCGCAGCATCAGGTAGCTGAGCAGCGGAATGTTTTCCCAGGCGCGGATGCGATGGCCGCAGTGCGGGCACTGGGAGTGGGGCAGCATCAGGTTGTAGACCGGGCCCGGGGTTTCGGCCGGCAGGCCCAGCAGGTCGTGGGCTTGCAGGCGCCATTCGCGATTGAGCATTTTCGGCAGGCGCCACACCAGCACGTTGAGGAAGCTGCCGATGATCAGGCCGAGCAATGCCGCAACGAGCACGAAGGCCAGGGGATACAGCACGAAGAATTCGCTCAGGGGCATGTCAGATCGCAGAGCCGAGTTGAAAGATGGGCAGGTACATGGCAACCACCAGGCCACCGACGACGACCCCCAGGACCACCATGATGAAGGGTTCCATCAGGCTGGTGAGGTTGTCCACCAGATTGTCCACCTCGGCCTCATAAAAGCTCGCCACTTTGTCGAGCATGTCGTCCAGCGCGCCGGACTCCTCGCCGATGGCGGTCATCTGGATCGCCAGGTTCGGAAAGATCCCTGAGGCACGCATGGAAAAATTCAACTGCATGCCGGTCGAGACATCCTGGCGGATGCGCTGCACGGCACGCTTGAACACCACGTTGCCGGTGGCGCCCGATACCGAGTCGAGGGCTTCGACCAGCGGCACGCCAGCGGCGAATGTCGTCGAGAGCGTGCGGGCATAGCGAGCCACCGCAGACTTGTACATCAAGGTACCTATCAAGGGGAGCTTGAGCAGCCATTTGTCTCGCCAGTCACGAAACGCCTGGGAACGCTTGAGGGCATATTTCACCCCGAAAAAAGCCCCCGCCAAGCCGCCAAGCAGCATCCACCACCACTCCTGCATGAATTCCGACAGGCCGATGACCATCACCGTGAAGGCCGGCAGTTGCGCACCGAACCCGGAGAATACCGATTCGAACTGCGGCACCACCTTGACCAGCAGGATGCCGGTGACCACCGCTGCGACTAGTATCACCGCCGTCGGGTAGGTCATGGCTTTCTTGATCTTGGCCTTGAGGGCTTCGCTCTTTTCCTTGTAGGTCGCGACCCGGTCCAGCAGCGTGTCCAGGGCGCCAGCCTGCTCACCGGCGTCCACCAGATTGCAGTACAGCTCGTCGAAATATTGCGGGCACTTGCGCAGCGAGGCGGCGAAGCTGTTGCCAGCGGCAACTTCCTGCTTCACCTGGTCCACCAGCTTGCGCATGTTGGCGTTGTCGAAGCCTTCGCCGATGATGTCGAACGCTTGCAGCAGGGGTACACCAGCCTTGAGCATCGTGGCCATCTGGCGGGTGAAGAGGGCGATATCCAGCGGCTTGATGCGCTTGCCCTTGCTGAATATCGAGGTGGATTTCTTGCGCACCTTCTGCGGGTTGATGCCTTGTTTGCGCAGCTGTGCCTTGACCAGGGCCGGGCTCTGCCCCGTCAGCTCGCCGGTCATTTTCGCGCCTTTGCGGTCTTTGCCTTCCCACGTATAGACGTCGGTTTTTACTGCCTTGACCGCCATGCTCAATCCTTGGTGACCCGGTTGATTTCTTCGAGGCTGGTGACGCCCTGCATCACTTTGAGCAGCCCCGATGCGCGCAGGTCATTGAAGCCGTCCTTGCGCATCTGCAGATCGATTTCCAGCGAGTTGCCCTCGGCCATGATCAACCGTTGCAGCTCGGGCGTGTTCTTGACCACTTCGTAAACCCCCACGCGCCCTTTGTAACCCTGGTTGCACTGTTCGCAACCGACCGGCTCATAGATCGTGAATGTGCCGATGCGTTCCCGGCTGAAACCTTCCTTGAGCAGGGTTTCTTCGGGAATCTCGATGGCTCTCTTGCAGTGGTTGCACAGCTTGCGCGCCAGCCGTTGGGCAATGATCAGGTGCACGGCGGTGGCGATGTTGAACCCCGGAATGCCCATGTTTTGCAGGCGGATCAGGGTTTCGGCGGCGCTGTTGGTATGCAGTGTGGAGAGCACCAGGTGCCCGGTCTGGGCGGCCTTGATGGCGATTTCGGCGGTTTCCAGGTCGCGGATCTCGCCGACCATGATCACGTCCGGGTCCTGGCGCAGGAACGAGCGCAGGGCCTGGGCGAAATCCAGCCCCTGGCGCGGGTTCACATTGACCTGGTTGATGCCTTCCATGTTGATCTCCACCGGGTCTTCGGCGGTGGAAATGTTGATGTCCACGGTGTTGAGGATATTCAGCCCGGTGTACAGCGACACGGTCTTGCCCGAGCCGGTTGGGCCGGTCACCAGGATCAGCCCTTGCGGTTGCTTGAGGGCGGCCATGTACAGGTCTTTCTGGTCCGGTTCGTAGCCCAGGGCATCGATGCCCATTTGCGCGCTGGACGGGTCGAGGATCCGGATCACCACTTTTTCGCCCCAGAGCGTGGGCAGGGTGTTGACCCGGAAATCGATGGACTTGGTTTTCGACAGGCGCATTTTCAGGCGCCCGTCCTGGGGTTTGCGCCGCTCGGAGATATCCAGGCTGGCCATGACTTTCAGGCGTGCGGCGATACGGTTGGCCAGTTGGATCGGCGGCCTGGCCACTTCTCGCAGCATGCCGTCGGTGCGCACCCGCACCCGATAGATCTTTTCATAGGGCTCGAAGTGCAAGTCGGAAGAGCCACCCTTGATTGCGTCCAGCAGCATCTTGTTGACGAAGCGCACCACGGGCGCGTCGTCGGTATCCTGGCCGGCGATGGAGTCCTGCCTGGTGTCGTCGATCGATTCGATGTCCAGGCCGTCGAGGTCGACATCGCCCATGCCTTCCAGGCCGGTGCTGCTGGACTCGAAAAACTTTTCGATGGCGTCGCTGAGCTTGTCGTCCTCCACCAGGATGGCTTCGGTAGTCAGGCCGGTGCTGAACTGGATATCGTTGATGGCCTGGTGATTGGTGGGGTCGGAGATGCCTACGTACAATTTGTTGCCACGCCGCCACAGCGGCAGGGCGTGGTGCTGGCGCACCAGTTTTTCGCTGACCAGGCCGGTGGGTTGGGTTTCTTTGTCCAGGCTGTTGAGGTCCAGCAGGGCGACGCCGAAATGCTCCGAGGCGATCTCCGCGACCTGGCGGCTCTGGACCAGTTTGTTCTGCACCAGATAACTGACCAGGGGAATGCGACTGCGTTGGGCCTGTTGATACGCCTGTTGCGCACTTTGCTCGGTGAGCAGTTCGGCCAGCACCAATTGCTTGGTCAGGCCGCTGAGGGCGATGTCAGTCATGGGAATCCCGGCGGCGAACAATTCATGACTTATAGCCTAGTCAAGCCTCGACGCCAAACCAGCAGGGCAGGGTGACAAAAAACGTCAGATAGTGCGGTTGTTGAGGTAGGACGTCGCCGTTGTGCGGGTTCAATCCCCTTTATTGATGAGGCTTGAGGGTTGGCATGTGCCCTGCAATGGCCGTTTCAGGTCATGAGATTTCGACTCATGCATGGGAGATGTCTATGAATAAGCAGAGTGGCTTTACCTTGATCGAGCTGCTGATCGTCGTGGCGATCATCGGCATCCTGGCGACCTTTGCGTTGCCGCAGTATTCCAAGTACCAGGCGCGGGCCAAGGCCACGGCGGGGTTGGCAGAAGTGTCTGCCTTGAAAGTGCCGTTTGAGGACGTCATGAATCAAGGTACCGATCCATCGTTGGCCAACATCGGTGGGACAACGCCCACCAGCAATTGCACGTTGGATGCTTCAGGTTCTGCTTCGGCTGGAACAGGTACCATCGCATGTACCTTGTTGAATGCGCCCGCTCCGGTTCTTGGCAAGACGATCACTCTTACCCGTTCTGCTGAAGGTGTTTGGAGTTGCGGTTCGACGGCTGCTCAGGAGTTTTTGCCGGCCGGCTGCACCGGTGGCGCTGCGGCTCCTGCCGGAGGTTAATGAATTCGAACTTAACTTGTCCTGGGCTGCTTAGCGGCCCTTTTTATGGATGTTGGGTAGTCAGGCGGGAACAATCTCAGGCCTTACAGAAATCCTTCGCAATTCATAAGCTTAGAAATAGGCCAAAACCCGCAAGTTGCATGTCCAGAATCAGCGCTTCATGCATTTTGCATGATCACGGAAATCACCGTTTCGCTTAACTTGCTGATTTATAAGAAATTAGTAAATGTTTAAAAGCTGGCACAGCCTTCGCACTACTCCTGATAACCCTGCCGGGATGCACCTCCGGCAGTTTTTGAGAAAAACAGGAGTTACTCGTATGAAGAAGTTCGCTATCACTGCCGCCGCTGCTACCGCTCTGACCCTGACCATGGCTAGCGCATTCGCCGAGACCACTCAAGCAACTCAGGCGCCAATGATGCTGGCTGCGGGCGAAGTGACAGAGGCCAAGGAAGACGTTTCCGATACCTGGATCACCACCAAGGTCAAAGCTGATCTGGTCACTGAAAAAGGCATTCCAGGCACAGATATCAAAGTCGAAACCAATAAAGGTGTTGTGTCCCTGTCTTCGATGACCAAAGTCACTGATGCACAAAAAGACACCGCTGTGGCGATCGCCAAGAAAATCAAAGGCGTCAAGGCCGTATCGGCTGACGGCCTGAAAGCCGAGTAAGGCTAAGACTTCTCGCCTGGACTGGGAGAAGGCGCGGCAAGCGGGCCAGGATATACGTTTTCCGTCGCTTTGGAGTTCATGCGAAAGGCCACATGGACGTGGCCATTACAGGCCCCCGGCATTCGTGCCGGGGGCCTGTTCTATTCCAGTGGAAAAAAGTATGTGGGGCAGCCGGGGGGACCGAGTTGCCCTTTTCGCGAGCAGGCTCGCTCCCACATTTAAAATGCATTCTGCCTGAAGAAACCCGGCCCCCTGTGGGAGCGAGCCTGCTCGCGATGGCGGTGATATTTTCAACATCATGCCAACTGAGTGCAGAGACCTATCAGCTCACGGCCCCCGCTTGCTGGTGATCTGCACCAGCCGATTCCCCTCGAAGCGCAGGTACTGATACATGCCGCTGTTGGGGCCGTAGGTCCATTCCTCCACCGGGTATTCCTCCCGGCGATTGACACTGCGCTTGTAGCCCAGGTCATCCCGCGCCGCTGGCTGCCCGCACTTTTGCAACACTTCGCTCGAGCGGTCGCCGACGCTGATCAACTGGCTGCCGCAACGCAGCGTGTCGGCAGCCGGGGCCTGGCCGGCGGCTAGCAATAGACAGAGCCCGAACCAGGGTTTCATCTTATTCGGCATCCAGATGCATCGGGGTAATCACCCGGCCATCGCTCTCGGCCTGGCCGAGGCTGGCGTCGATGAAATACACGCGGTCGTCGGCCAACTGGCCTTTGTCTACCAGGAAGTCCTTGATGCTGCTGGCCCGTTCCTGTCCCAGTTGACGCAACAGCACGTCGCTGCCGCTCCAGAACTTGATCACGCCTTCACGCAGTTTCTCGATGCGTGCCTTTTTATCCAGTTGCGTCCATTCGGCCGGCGGTTGGGTCTTGAGGCGGGTGCGGTAGATGCCTTCGAGCAGCGGCGCCTTTTCGTCCTCGGGCACCTGTATCAGCGAGGCCTGGGCCGGGACTTTGTCGCCCCGACGCTGGAGCATCTTGTAGTAGTTGTACTGGTATTCGCGCTCCAGGCGCTGGGCGGCGAGCAGTGGGCCGTCGCTGCTTTCGGCGGCGGTGCCTTCGATCTCCAGACGCAGCTCCGGACGTTTGCCAAGGGCCTCGGACAGTTTGAGCAGCGTGCCTTCGTTGTCTTTGCTCAGGCCGCTGGATCCCGGCGCAAACGCGACGCTGCCCAGATCTTCCGAGCCGCCACCGGCCACCAGCCCACCGATAAGCTTGAACGGCGCCTGGGCCGCTCGGACCACCAGGTTGCGCAGGGTCTGCCAGACGATTGGCATGACACTGAATTGCGGGTCGTTGAGATCGCCGGACACGGGTAGTTCGATGGAAATCCTGCCCTCGGAATCCTTGAGCAAAGCGACGGCCAGTTTCAGCGGCAGGCTCACGGCGTCCGGGCTGTCGACTTTCTCCCCCAGTTGCAGTTGCTCGACCACCACTTTGTTCTCCGCCTGGAGCTTGCCCTGGGTGATTCGGTAATGCAGGTCGAGATTGAGCCGACCCTTGCGGATGCGATAGCCGGCGAACTTGCCGGAGTAGGGTGTCAGGGTGGTCAGCTCGACCCGTTTGAAACTGGTGGCGATGTCGAGGCTGGCCATCGGGTCGAAGGGGTTGACCGCCCCTTTGATGGTGACAGGCGCGTAACGGTCGACCTTGCCCTTGATGTCGACGCTGGCCGGTTTGGCCTGGCGGCTGTCGATGGTGCCGATCTGGCCGTTGAGCTGCTGGATGGCGGTAGCGAAATTGGGCGTCAGGCTGAAGTCGGCGAAGTTGGCCGAACCGTCATTGATGGCGATGCCGCCGATGTGGATGCCCAGCGGCTTTTCCTGGGACGCCGGTTTTGCCGCGGTTTTCTTGGTGCCGCTGTCGGCCGGTTGCGGAATCAGCAGGTCATCGACGTTGGTGGTGCGGTCGTCGTTGATCATGAAGCGCGCATAAGGCTGGAGCAGGTTGACCTTGTCGATGGACAGGCTGTCACCGTGCTGATAACTCAGGCCTTCGAGGACCAGGCGCTGCCACTTGAGGAAGTCGCGGGTCTTGAGCGTGTCGAGGGTGTGCAACTGATCGACCTGGGCGCGGCCGGTGACGGCAAATGCCAGTGGCTCGGTGCTTTTGAGGTCGACTGCCAGGTCGCTGCCGAGCATCCCGGAACGCAGCTCCAGGCGAATGAACGGGTTGATGTACGACTGGGCGACGCGCAGGTCGACGTCCTGGGTCTTGACCTTGAGCTTGGCGGTGATCGGGTTCAGGTTGACCTCGCCGTCGGCGAGGATCTTGCCCTGCTTGCCTATCCCGGTGTCCAGCTTGAGGGTAAAGGGCGAGCCGTTGAGGGTGTCGTAGTTCTGCAGGTCGAGGTTCAGCGGGCCGACCTCCAGGGCCACGGCGGGTTGGGCCTGGCGGTCGGCCAGGTGCACCTGGTAGTCGCGCAGTTGCACGTCCTTCAATATCACCTGCCACGGTTTGCTCGGCGGTGCCGGTTCAGCTTTTGGCGAGTCCGCCGCGGCCGGGGCGGATGCCGGTTCAGCCTTGACCTGGGGTTTGGCCGGCTGGCTGGCGAAGAGTTTCTGCCAGTCCAGTTGCCCGTCCGCCTCGCGAGCGGCCCAGGTTTCCAGCTTCTGGCTGCGGATCTTGCCCACGATAACTTGCTGCTTGGCCAGGTCCACCGAGGTTTCACTCACGTCCAGGCGTTCGAGTTTCACCAGTGGACGGCCATCGGGGGCCTTGATGGCGAAGGGCGCGACGCTGACCGCGACGTTGTTGAGCAGCAGTTCGGTGCCCTTGGCCAGGTTGAGCTTGTAGTCGGTGCTGAGGTTCAGGACACCGTTTTCCAACACCAGCGGTACGGCGTCGCGCACGTAGGGCCAAAAGGCTTTCATCTGGCCGTCGGTGACTTTGAGCGTGCCTTGGGAGGCAATCGGGGTGAGGCTGAAATTACCGGTCCAATCGATCTGTCCGCCGTTGGGACCTACCGCCACCAGGGTCATGTCGGCATTGTCGTCGGGCAGGGTGCTGAGGTTCTTCAGCTCGAAATCGAGGGTGTCGTAGAGAAACTCAATGGGCTCGCTGGGGCGCAGGTCCTGGAAATGCACATAACCGCTGGCCAACTTGATTCGATCGACCCGCAGGGGAAAGGGCTTGGCCTCGGGGTCGGCGGGCGTCGGTTCGCTGGCCGGCAGCTTGAACAGGCCCAGCAGGTTCAACTGACCGTCCTTGGCGAACATCACTTCGGTCTTGGGCTTGTCCAGCTCGATGTCGACCAGGTGCAGGGCGCCGGACCACAAGCTGTCGAGTTGCAAATTGGCGTACAGCCGTTCGAAGCCGACCTGTTCCTTGCCCGGTTCGCCGATATTCAGGCCCCAGAGGGTGACTTCAAGGCTGAAGGGATTGAGTTCGATGCGCTGGATCTGGGCCGGCACTGTCGCAAGGGTGGCCAATTGCTGGTTGGCGACGCGCAAGGCGATGCCCGGCAAAATCAGAAAGCCCAACAGGCTGTAGAGGGCCAGTGCGGTCAACAGAGCGCCGATGGCGCGAATCAATCCTTTGGGCATTTGTGGCTTCATCTTGGTGTGAATTCGGAATGCCTTGGAGTATGGCATGCGTTTACGGTTCCGAAGCCACTGTGATTTATGAGATTTGTCTGGTTTTCTCGGTGAGGATTCCGGTGCGGGCCTAGAGCTGGAGGATCAACGTCTTGAGCGGCGGCTGCTGGTCCCGGGAAGGGAAATCACTGCCGGGCGTCAGTACGCTCCACTCGCGGACCGGGCGGCCGGCTTTTTCCGCACAACGCAACACCTGCTCGCGCCAGTCGTCCATGGGCACTTTTGCCAGGTTGTTGCAGCAGATCAGCACGCCATTGTCGGCGGTGGTGAGTAGCGCCGGTTTCAGCAGGCTTTGGTAGTCGCGCAACAGGTCGACGGTGCCGAACGCACTTTTCGCCCAGGCAGGCGGGTCGAGCAGCACCAAATCATACTGGCGTTGCTCCAGGCGCACGTAGCTGGGCAGTTTCTGCCCACGCCGCTGGCTGATAGGCAGGCCGGCCAGTTGGCGGATCGCCGGGAAGTAATCCGACTGCACGAACTCCATCGGCGGCAAGTCGGGGTTGAGCAAGCCGTTTTCACGGCCCACCGCCAGGTTGCCTTCGGCGAAGTCCAGGTTGCACACCTCCCGCGCACCACCGGCCGCAGCGCTCAGGCCGACGCCGCAGGTGTAGGCGAACAGGTTCAGCACGCTTTTATCGCGGCTGTGTGCCTTGACCCAGCCCCGGGCGTTGCGCAGGTCGAGAAACAGCAGTGGATCCTGCCCGGCATGGCGACCGCGGACGCGATAATTCAAGCCCCATTCATGTCCGACCAGGTCTTGCAGGGCGGCCTCGTCCGCCTGATAGACAGTGTCCTGGCGGTCGATGCGCGAATTGCCCCGGGCGCGATCGTTGTAGACCAAGAGCGTGTCCAGGCCCAGTCGTTCGTTGACGATACCGTGCAGTTGCAGCAGGTCGTCGCGCTCCAGCGACTGATGGAAGCTCTGTACCAGCAGTTGCGGGCCGTAGCGGTCGATGGTCAGGCCGGGTGCGCCTTCCTGGCTGCCATGGAACAGGCGATAGCAGTCGGTGCCTTGCTGGTGCAGTTGGCCGAGCAGCTCCTGGCGCTGGTCGAGGGCGGCGCGCAGCGCCTGATTCAAGGAAGACATGCCGGGCGCGCCTTAGAGAAATGAGGCGCGGGAGTTTAGCAGTTATGGCTGGCGTGGTCCCTGTGGGAGCGAGCTTGCTCGCGATGGCGGTCTGGACTGACAAGGCCCCATCGCGAGCAAGCTCGCTCCCACAGGAATCCTCAGCGATTGAGGCGTTTGTCGATCAACCCCTCCACCACACTTGGATCGGCCAGGGTCGAGGTGTCGCCGAGGCTGTCGAGTTCGTTGCAGGCGATCTTGCGCAGGATGCGCCGCATGATCTTGCCCGAACGGGTCTTGGGCAACGCCGGCGCCCACTGGATCAGTTCCGGTTTGGCGAAGCTGCCGATTTCCTTGCTGACGTGGGCCAGCAGTTCCTTCTTCAGCTCGTCATTGGCCTCCACACCGTTCATCGGCGTGACAAAGGCATAGATGCCCTGGCCCTTGAGGTCGTGGGGATAGCCGACGACGGCCGCTTCGGCAATGTTGTCGTGCAGCACCAGGGCGCTTTCGATTTCGGCGGTGCCGATGCGATGCCCGGAGACGTTGATCACATCGTCGATGCGCCCGGTGATCCAGTAGTCGCCGTCTTCGTCGCGGCGCGCGCCGTCGCCAGTGAAGTAATAGCCGGGGTAGGGTTTGAAGTAGGTGTCGACCATGCGTTGATGATCGCCGTAGACGCTGCGAATCTGCCCGGGCCAACTGGATTTGATCGCCAGTACGCCGCTGCCGGGGCCATTGATTTCCTTGCCCACTTCATCCAGCAAGACCGGTTGCACGCCGAACATCGGCCGGGTGGCGCAGCCTGGCTTGAGCCGTGGGGCACTCACCAACGGGCTGAGCATGATGCCGCCGGTTTCGGTCTGCCACCAGGTATCGACAATCGGGCAGCGCTGTTCGCCTACCGTGTTGAAATACCATTCCCACGCTTCCGGGTTGATCGGCTCACCGACGGTGCCGAGCAATCGCAGGCTTTTGCGGGACGTTTCCTGCAACGGTCCGGCACCTTCGCGCATCAGCGCGCGCAGGGCAGTCGGCGCGGTGTAGAAGATGTTGACCTGATGCTTGTCGATCACCTGCCAGAAGCGCGAACTGCTCGGGTGGCTCGGCACGCCCTCGAAGATCAGCGTGGTGGCGCCATTGGCCAGCGGGCCATAGACGATGTAGCTATGGCCAGTGACCCAGCCGACATCGGCGGTGCACCAGAACACTTCGTTGTCGCGGTAGTCGAGCACGTACTTGAACGTCATCGCCGCTTGCAGCAGATAGCCGCCCGTGGTGTGCAGCACACCCTTGGGTTTGCCAGTGCTGCCGGAGGTGTAGAGGATGAACAGCGGGTCTTCGGCGTCCATCGGTTCGGGTGGGCAATCGTCGCTGATGTCATGCATGGCCTGGTGGTACCAGAGGTCACGACCTTCAGCCCAGTCCACCTCGCCCTGGGTGCGCTCGACCACCAGCACGGTGCTGACGTTCGGACAGCTTTCCAGGGCCTTGTCGACGTTACGCTTGAGCGGTACGAAGCGCCCGCCGCGTACACCTTCGTCAGCGGTGATCACGGTGCGGCAATCGGCGTCGAGGATCCGGTCGCGCAGGGAGTCCGGTGAGAAGCCACCGAACACCACTGAATGCACCGCGCCGATGCGGGTACAGGCGAGCATGGCGTAGGCGGCCTCGGGGATCATCGGCATGTAGATGCAGACCCGGTCGCCTTTCTTCACGCCACGGCTTTTCAGCACGTTGGCCAGGCGGCACACATGGTTGTGAAGTTTTTTGTAGGTGATTTCTGCCGATTCGGCGGGGTCGTCGCCTTCCCAGATGATTGCCGTCTGGTCGCCACGTGTTTGCAGGTGACGGTCGATGCAATTGGCGCTGACGTTCAGCTTGCCACCGGCGAACCAGGTCGCGTCGCCGTTCTTGAGGTCATAGCGCTGGACGGTTTGCCAGGGCGTCATCCAGTCGAGAAAGCGCGTGGCCTGCTCGGCCCAGAAGGCGCTGGGGTGTTCGATGGATTCTTTGTAGAGCCGCTTGTACTCGTCCTGACTCAGTTGCGCAGCCCGGCGGACGGCATCGGCTTGGGGGTACTGGCTGATATCGAACATGACGGTTCCTTATTCTTGTTTTGCGACAAGATATAAAGATGCGCCCAGTAGCCTGAGGGTTCAAGTCATGCACAAAGCAACTGTGGGAGCGAGCCTCGTGGGAGCAAAGCTTGCTCGCGATGACGCCGTCACATTCAACACGTAGGTTGATATCAGGCCGCTATCGCGAGCAAGCTTTGCTCCCACAAGACCCGCTCCCACAAGGGTGATGCAAACCCAGGGATCAGCCGCGGTGACGCCCGCGGAAGTAGTTGATCAAGCCCTGGGTCGAGGCATCTTCGGCCGGGTTTTCTTCACTGCCCACCAGGCGGTTGTAGACGCCCTTGCCCAGTTCCTTGCCCAGCTCCACGCCCCATTGGTCGAAGGCGTTGATGCCCCAGACGACGCTCTGCACGAACACCTTGTGTTCATACAGCGCCACCAGCGCGCCGAGGCGACGAGGGCTGATGCGTTCGACCACCAGGGTGTTGCTCGGACGGTTGCCCGGGATCACTTTGTGGGAGGCCAGTTTCTGCACCTCTTCTTCGCTGGCACCTTTGTCCCGCAGCTCGGCTTCGGCTTCGGCGCGGGTCTTGCCGAGCATCAGCGCCTGGCTCTGGGACAGGCAGTTGGCATACAGCCACTGGTGATGATCGGAAACCGGGTTGAAGCTGACGATCGGCACGATGAAGTCGGCCGGGATCAGTTGAGTGCCCTGGTGCAGCAACTGGTGGTAGGCGTGCTGACCGTTGCAGCCAACGCCGCCCCAGATCACCGGGCCCGTGTCGGTCGACACCGGCGTACCGTCCAGGCGCACGCTCTTGCCGTTGGATTCCATGTCCAACTGCTGCAAATGCTTGGTGATGTTACGCAGGTAGTGGTCGTACGGCAGGATCGCATGGCTCTGCGCGCCCCAGAAGTTGCCGTACCACACGCCCAACAGCGCCAGCAGCACCGGCATGTTCTGCTCGAACGGGGCGCTCTGGAAATGCTGGTCCATGGAATAGGCCCCGGAGAGCAATTCCTTGAAGTTCGACATGCCGATGGCCAGGGCGATCGGCAGGCCGATAGCCGACCACAGCGAGTAACGCCCGCCGACCCAGTCCCACATCGGGAAGATGTTTTCTTCACGGATGCCGAAGGCCACGGCGGCAGCGTTGTTGCTCGACACGGCGATGAAGTGGCGATACAGCTCTGCTTCGGAGCCACCCTGGGCCAGGTACCAGGCGCGGGCGGCCTGGGCGTTCTTCAGGGTTTCGAGGGTATTGAAGGATTTCGACGAGACGATGAACAGCGTGGTCTCGGCGCGCAGCTTCATGGTCAGCTCATGGAACTCGCTGCCGTCGATGTTCGCCAGGTAGTGGCAGCGAACGCCTTTTTGCGCGTAGGACAACAGCGCTTCGGACACCAGCTCCGGGCCGAGGAAAGAACCACCGATGCCGATGTTCACCACGTCGGTGATGGGCTTTTCGGTGTAGCCGCGCCATAGGCCGTCGTGAATGCGGCCCACCAGGTCGGTGATCTGGTTCAGCACTTTGTGCACGTCCGGCATCACGTTGACGCCGTTGACCAGCAACTTGTCGCCCACCGGCCGACGCAGGGCGGTGTGCAGGGCAGGGCGGTTTTCCGAGGCGTTGACGATTTCGCCTTCGAACAGCGACTTGATCGCGCCCTTGAGGTCGACTTCGTTGGCCAGGCCCACCAGCAGGTCGCGGGTCTGGGCGTTGATCAGGTTTTTCGAGTAGTCGAGAAACAGGCCGCAGCTCGACAGGGTGAATTGAGTGAAACGCTGCGGATCGGCATTGAACGCTTCGCGCATGCTGAAATCCTGCATGGCTTTGCGGTGGTCATTCAGCGCTTGCCAGGCTGGCAGAGCGGTCACGTCATGAGGGGTTCGGTAATACGCCATCGCTGCGGGTTTCCTTTTTACTTGAACGGCCTTTTGTACACTAAAAATTCCGGTGCGGCTCGAGGCGGGCGTCCGGACACTGCATCGACACGATCGCCGGACGCAGGGCGAATACAGTAAACCTCGTGTTGCGATCTGTCTTGGCTTTGTCTGACCGATTCCCGGTACTTTTTTATACAGCAGGGGGCGGGAATGGTTCGCTGTGGGAGCAGATATCGTTCGGGTTCGATCAGGCGAGCTGTACCGGAATCGCATTGCTGGTGTGGCTCAGTTCATTGCCCGGCGCCATGTACAGCATGCGGGGCTTGAAGTTGACCAGTTCGGCTTCGCTGTAGTGGGCGTAGGCGCAGATGATGACGCGGTCACCGACCTTGGCCTTGTGCGCTGCGGCGCCGTTCACCGAGATCATCCGCGAACCGTCCTCGCCACGGATGGCGTAGGTGGTGAAGCGTTCGCCGTTGTCGACGTTGTATATCTGGATCTGTTCGTATTCGCGGATCCCCGACAGGTCCAGCCACTCACCATCAATGGCGCAGGAGCCTTCGTAATCGAGCACGGCGTGGGTGACTTCGGCGCGGTGCAGCTTGGCCTTGAGCATGATGGCATGCATGAATGTTTCCTCTGGTCGGGTCCGAACGGCGGGCAGTCTGCCTGAAGGCTTGTGGGGCGGCAATACGCGAGGGATTTGCAAGTGCAGTCTGTATGTGGGAGCAAGCTTTGCTCCCACAAGGCCCATCCCAGATTGGGACGGGTGTGGGTTCAGGCGGGGCTGTCGAGGTCCAGGTGCAGGTTGTCGATCAGGCGCGTGGTACCGAGGACGGCCGCCACCAGAATCACCAGGTCACGGTCCTCGCTCAATGCCGGGCGCAGGGTCTTGGCGTGACGGATTTCCAGGTAATCGGGACGCAGGCCGGCGGCTTCAAGTTGCTTGAGCTGCTCATCGATCAGCGCCGGGAAGTCTCGCCGACCCTGTTTGATGGCGTCGGCGATCTGGCTCAGGACGCGATAGACCACGGGCGCGACTGCACGTTGATCCGGGCTGAGGAAGCCGTTGCGCGAGGACAATGCCAGGCCGTCCTCGGCGCGAACGGTCGGCTCGCCGATGATCTGGATCGGCATGTTCAGGTCATGGACCAGTGCGCGGATCACCGCCAGTTGCTGGAAGTCTTTCTGGCCAAACACCGCCAGGTCAGGCTGGACCATGTTGAACAGTTTGCTGACCACCGTCGCCACACCCTCGAAATGCCCTGGACGGCTGGCGCCGCACAAGCCTTCGGACAATTGCGGGACGCTGACCCGGGTCTGCCCGGCCATGCCGTCGGGGTACATCTCTTCGACGCTGGGCGCGAACAGCAGATGGCAGCCGGCCTGGAGCAGTTTCTCCTGGTCGGCCGCCAGGGTGCGGGGGTATTTGTCCAGGTCTTCGCCAGCGCCGAATTGCAGTGGATTGACGAAAATGCTCGCCACCACGAAGTCGGCCCGTTGCGTGGCCTTGGTGACCAGCGCCACATGACCGCTGTGCAGGTTGCCCATGGTCGGCACGAAGGCGATGCGTTTGCCTTCGCCGCGGGCACGGGCCACGGCGGCTCGCAGTTCGCGTACGGTTTTGACGGTGTTCATGCAGAAAACCCGTGTTCGGCGCCAGGAAAGGTTGTGGCCTTGACGTCAGCGACGTAGGCGCTCAGGGCGCCCTGGATGGACGTTTGCCCAGCCATGAAGTTCTTCACGAACTTGGGCACGCGACCGGTGATCGACAGCCCGAGCATGTCGTGCAGCACCAGCACCTGGCCGTCGGTGGCGTTGCCGGCGCCGATCCCGATGACCGGGATTTTCACCGCCTGGGTGATTTCTTCAGCCAGTTCGCTAGGCACGCATTCGAGCAGCAACATCGCCGCCCCAGCCTGCTCCAGCGCAATCGCGTCGGCGCGCATCTGCCGCGCCTGGTTCTCATTGCGGCCCTGGACTTTGTAGCCACCGAGGATATTGACCGCTTGGGGGGTCAGGCCCAGGTGCGCGCACACTGGGATACCCCGCTCGGCCAGCAGCCGAATCGAATCGGCCAGCCACAACGCGCCTTCGACCTTGACCATGTGGGCACCGGCCTGCATCAGCATGGCGCTGTTGGTCATGGTTTGTTCGAGGGTGGCGTAGGCCATGAACGGCAGGTCGGCGAGGATCAGCGCATCGGTGTTACCGCGTTTGACGGCGGCCACATGGTAGGCCATCTCGGCGGTGGTCACCGGCAGCGTGCTGTCGTGACCTTGCAGCACCATGCCGAGGGAATCGCCCACCAGCAACACTTCGACACCGGCCTCATTGCAGGCGTGGGCGAAAGTTGCGTCATAGCAGGTCAGCATGGCGATTTTCTCACCTTTTTGCTTGAGACCTTGCAGCGTGGTCAGGGTAATAGCTGGCATGAAAAAGTCCTCATTAGGCGCTCGTGAATTACTGCGAGTAACGCGCATGATTCGTTATCTATACAGGCGCACCCTCTTGTGCGTGGTGCTTGTAAGGCCTGGATTGCGCCCTTCAGCGCCGTATTGGCGGCAACGGGACGCCTATAGTCGTGAGGAGTACTCGGGAAGTCAATTGGATGTGTTACCGCCGGGTGTTACCGGGGTTACTGATGCGTTTCAGCGTAGAGGCGTGTCCCCGGAATGACGGTCCAGTACCGCATCCTGTGGGAGCAAGCCTTGCTCCCACAAGAGGAACTGCTTCAGTTTGGAGGCAAGCGTTCCAGGCCAACGAATGGGCACGCCGCGAGCAGATCCTTGAGTGAGCGCCCATCGGCCAGGCGCAGGTCGGCGGGCGCCAACTCGGCCAGTGGGTACAGCACAAAGGCCCGGGCTTGCATGTGGTAGTGGGGGACCTTGAGGCGAGGCTCGTCGATCAGGCGATCGCCGAACAGCAGGATGTCCAGATCCAGGGTGCGCGGGCCCCAGCGTTCCAGGCGTTCGCGACCCTGTCCGGTTTCGATGCCTTGCAGCGCATCGAGCAGGTCCAGCGGTGCCAGGTGGCTGTCCAGCGCCGCCACCGCGTTGGTGTAGCGCGGTTGGCCGGGCAGCAGGGAATCACTTTGATAAAACGCCGAGACCCCCACCAGTTGGGTGTCGGGCAATTGCGCCAGCGCCTGGACGGCACTGCGCAATTGTTCGGCGGGTTCGGCCAGGTTGCTGCCCATGCCGATGTAGATGCGTTCCATCGATTACTCGCCTGATGCGCTCGGTACACCGGCACGCTTGCGCTTGGCTCCGCTGCTGCGACGGCGCTTGCGCGGGCCGCTGGCGCCGTCATCCTTGCCGCTGAGCTCACGAATCATGTCGCGGCGCTCGCTGTCGTTGGCGTCCTGGTAATCGGTCCACCATTCGCCAAGGCCATCGGTTTGCTCGCCCGCGCTTTCACGCAGCAGCAGGAAGTCGTAGCCGGCACGGAAGCGCGGGTTGTCCAGCAGCAGGTCGGCACGTTTGCCGCTGCGCCGTGGCAGGCGTTCCTGCATGTCCCAGATCTCGCGGATCGGCATCGTGAAGCGTTTTGGAATGGCGATGCGCTGGCACTGTTCGGCGATCAGCTCGTGGGCAGCTTCCTGCATCGCCGGGATCGGCGGCATGCCACGCTCTTGCAGGCGCAGCACCCGGGCCGGCAGGGCAGGCCAGAGCAGCGCGGCGAACAGGAACGCCGGCGTCACCGGCTTGTTCTGCTTGATGCGCAGGTCGGTGTTGATCAGGGCTTCGCTGATCAAGGTGTGGGTGTAGGTCGGGTTGTGCTCCAGGGCTTCGGCACTGGCGGGGAACAGCGGATCGAACAGCTGCAGGTCCACCAGCATCTCGAAGGTGTCTGCGGCGTTGCCCGAGAGGAACAGCTTGAGCACTTCCTCGAACAGGCGCGCCGAAGGGATTTCCCGCAGCATCGGCGCCAGTTCGCGAATTGGCATGGCGCTGTGTTTTTCGATGCCGAAATCCAGCTTGGCGGCGAAACGCACGGCCCGCAGCATTCGCACCGGGTCTTCCTGGTAGCGCTGCTTGGGGTCGCCAATCAGGCGGATCAGGCGATTGCGAATATCGTGTACGCCGTTGGCGTAATCGAGGATGCGTTCGCTGACCGGATCGTAATACAGGGCGTTGATGGTGAAGTCGCGGCGTTGCGCGTCTTCTTCCAGCGTGCCGTAGACGTTATCGCGCAGGATGCGCCCGCTCTCGTTGCGGGAAGACTGGTTGCTGTCTTCCTCTTCATCGTTTTGCGGGTGATTGGCGCGGAAGGTCGCCACTTCGATGATTTCGCGACCGAAGTGGATGTGGACCAGCTTGAAGCGCCGGCCAATGATCCGCGCATTGCGAAATTCGGCCCGTATCTGTTCCGGCGTGGCGCTGGTGGCAACGTCGAAATCCTTGGGGGTGATGTTGAGCAGCATGTCGCGCACGCAGCCGCCGACCAGATAAGCCTGGTAGCCGGCGTTCTGCAAACGTTCGACGATGTTCACCGCATAACGGCTGAACTGGGCCTTTTGCAGTGAATGCTGGCCGCTGTTGAGCACTTCAGGCGTGCTGCGAATGTGTTGCGTACGACGCAAGGGAGAACGGAATGACTGGAACAGCTTCTTCAGCATGGGATGCACTGTTTGAAGGAATATTCGGCCAAAAACGAAGAATGACCGCATGATGGGCCGAGATTCTAGCATTTAGTCGAGGGATGGTGTAGGACGGAGCAGTTTAGAGCTGCAAGCTTCAGCGACAAGCCTTGTAGGCTGCGGGGAGGCGGAACGACAGAAACCACAAGGGGAGCCGAAGCTCCCCCAGAATTAGTTGCGTGCTCTGTTTTTATTATTGGTTTCGGGCTTCTTGTTTTTGTTGAGTGCCCGCGTCACGAGGTTTTCCCTTCGTGACCCTCCCAATCGGGAGCCAAGAGCAAACGGATTGCTTTGATCGCTGTGTTGCAGTGATCTATCGATCCAACCAGTTCAGGCACCTGTCTTGAGACAGTTTTTATTGTTCTCGGCCTGGTTGTGGGGCAAGCCCCAAATACAACGCCTCTCCAAAAGAATCAGTTAGCTGCGCCTCTCGCCGTCTTGTTTTTATTGTGCGTGAGTCGATTCGTCTTATTTTTATTGTCTTTTGCATTGCTTGTTATTGTTCTTGTACCAAAGCTATAGCAGGGTGCGTGCCAACTTTTGCGAGGCCCAGCGAAACCGGGGGTTCTAGGGTTATAACCATTTTTTCGGGGCGAAAAAAAGCCGGGGTTTCGTTACCGTAAACCCCGGCTTCTGTTACGTGAAAAAGCTGAGGTAACAGTTTTTTCACATTCAGCGGTGTTACCCCCACACCTCAGCTTTCGCTGGTCGCTCCGGTCTTGCGCCGTGGAATCCCCAGGCGCTGGCGACGTTCCCACAGGCACTTGCGGCTGACGCCCAGCTTGCGTGCCAGTTCGGTCTCGGTCATGTGGTCCTGGTGCTCCAGTACGAAGTGCTGGAAGTAGTCTTCCAGGGACAGGTCTTCGGTGGGTTCGTGGCTGGTGTTGTTGGCAGCGCCGCCCTGTTGCGGGGCCAGGCCGATGAATTCTTCGTCGTCCAGGTCACTCAGTTCGATGTCGATGCCCAGCAGGTCGGCGGAGATTTCCGGGCTCTCGCACAGGATCACCGCCCGTTCGACCGCGTTTTCCAGCTCGCGAACGTTACCCGGCCAGGCGTAATGACGAATGGCCTGTTCGGCGTCCGGGGCGAACTTGAGGTCGGTGCGGTTGACCCGCGCGCTCTGGCGGGCCAAAAACGCCTGGGCAATTTCATTGACGTCCGCGCCGCGCTCGCGCAGGGCAGGGAGCTTCAAGGCGATCACGTGCAAGCGGTAATACAAGTCTTCGCGGAACTGGCCGATTTTCGCCAGGCTCTTGAGGTCGCGGTGGGTGGCCGCGATCAGACGGACATCGACCTTCTGTGACTGCACCGAGCCGACCCGGCGGATTTCGCCTTCCTGAAGCACCCGCAGCAACCGCGCCTGGGCTTCCAGTGGCAGCTCGCCGATTTCATCGAGGAACAACGTGCCGCCGTCCGCGGCTTCCACCAGCCCGGCCCGCCCGGCGCTGGCGCCGGTGAACGCACCTTTCTCGTGACCGAACAGTTCGGACTCGATCAGGCTTTCCGGAATCGCCGCGCAGTTCACCGAGATCATCGGCGCCTTGGCCCGGCGTGACAGGTTGTGCAGGGCTCGGGCCACCAGCTCCTTGCCGGTACCGGACTCGCCCTGGATCAGGACATTGGAGTCGGTTGGCGCCACTTTGCGGATCTTGCTGTACAGGTCCTGCATGGGCGGGCAGGAACCGATGATGCCAATTTCGCCATTATTGTTGCTGGCGCCGGCTTTCGCCGAGGCGCTGGCCTTGCCGGCGGGCTCCACCGGGTTGCTGGTCGCCGCCTGTCGGTCGCGCAGGATGCGGGCCACGGCCTGGAGCATCTCGTCGTGGTCGAACGGTTTGGCGATGTAGTCCACCGCGCCCATTTTCATGGAGTCGACCGCCGAGCGCAGGCTGGCGTAACTGGTCATGATCAGCACGGGGGTGCCCTGGCCGAGCTTGATCAGCTCGGTGCCCGGGGCGCCGGGCAGGCGCAGGTCGCTGACGATCAGGTCAAACGTGGGAATGCTGAAACGTTCTTGTGCTTCCTGCACTGAACCGGCTTCGCTGACCTGGTACTGGTTGCGTTCCAGCAGGCGGCGCAAGGCGGAGCGGATAATTGTTTCGTCTTCGACGATCAAAATGTGCGGCATTGATTCGATTCTCTCGACGGTCTCAGTTCACAGCGGACGTCGCTTCGACATGACGCGGCAAGGTCACCCGGATACGGGTGCCGCGTTGGCTTTGTACATCGGCCGGGCTGTCGATGGTGATTTGTCCATAATGCTCTTCAACGATGGAATAGACCAGTGCGAGGCCCAGACCGGTGCCTTCGCCAGGATCCTTGGTGGTGAAGAAGGGTTCGAACAATCGGTCCATGATGTTCTGTGGGATACCGCTGCCTTCGTCTTCGACGATCAGGTCGACCGTGTGTTCGAAGGCTTCACTCTTGACCCGCACCGCGCTGCCGGCCGGTGAGGCGTCCCGCGCGTTGGATAGCAGGTTGATCAACACCTGGGCGAGCCGCTGGGGGTCCCCATCGACCCAATGGTCCGGATCGCACAGGTTGAAGAATTGCACTTCGAAATTGCGCCGGTTGAGCGCCAGCAGACCAATGGCATCCTGAGCCACTTCGGCCAGACAGACGGGCTCGTCATTGTGCTGGTGACCGCCGGCATGGGCGAAGCTCATCAGCGACTGGACGATGCGCGACACGCGCTTGGTCTGTTCGAGGATCTGGCCGCTGATTTCCGTCAGCTCGCCGTCGTCCTCGCGTTCCTCGCGCAGGTTCTGCGCCAGGCAGGCGATGCCGGTAATCGGGTTGCCGATTTCGTGGGCCACCCCGGCGGCCAAGCGGCCGATGCTTGCCAGTCGTTCGGAGTGGACCAGCTTGTCTTCGAGCATCTGGGTATCGGTCAGGTCTTCGACCAGCAGCACCAGGCCGCTGTTACCGGGTGCCAACGGCTCGTCGATCGCTGCCTTGTGCAGGTTCAGCCAACGGGTCTGGCCGTCGAGGGCCAGGTGCTGTTTGTGCAAGTGCTCGTCCGGCAGGTCGATGAAACCTTGCAACAAGCCTTTCCACGGCTCGCCCAGGGTGCTCAGGCGTGAACCGACCACGCGCTGGGCAGCGATCCCGGTGAGTTCTTCCATGGCCTTGTTCCACATCAGGATTTCCTGGTCCTTGGCTAGGGAACACACGCCCATCGGCAGTTCCTGCAGGGTCTGGCGGTGGTAACGGCGCAAGGCGTCCAGTTCGGCGGCAAGACCGGTGAGGCGCGAGTGGTAATCCTCAAGGCGGCTTTCGATGAAGTGAATGTCCTCGGTGACATAGTTCTCGCCGCCGGCCTTGTAGGGCAGAAAGGTTTCGACCATGTCCTGGGCCACGCTGGGGCCCATCAGGCCGGACAGGTTGGCCTCGATCCGGTCCCGCAGGCGTCGCAAGGCATACGGACGGCGTTCATCGAAGGGCAGGTAAAGGTCGCGCAGGGCCTGTTCGACTTCCTTTTGCGCGGCCTTGGCGCCCAAGGGCTTGGCCAGTTGCGTGGCGAACTCCTGGGGCGAGGCGGCGTGCAGTTCGCGGCGCTGCGGGCGGCGGACGTTGTCCACGGCACAGGCTTCGGCGGCGCTGGCCTCTTCGCTGCTGGCATTGGTGAACAGCGAGATCAGGGTGAACATCAGCACGTTCGCCGCCAGGGAGGCGATGGCCGCCATATGCCAACTGGTGTCGTCGAGCACATAGATCATGTTCAGCAGCGGAATATAGAAGCCCTGCAGGTTGCCCATCAGCGGCAACAGCATCGCGACCAGCCATACCAGGATCCCAGCCAGCAGACCGGCGATGAAGCCGCGGCGATTGGCGGTCGGCCAATACAGCACCGACAACACGCCGGGCAGGAACTGCAGGGTGGCGACGAAGGCGACGATGCCCAGGTTGGCCAGGTCCTGTCCCTCACCCAGCATCAGGTAGAAACCGTAGCCGGCCATGATGATCGCGACGATCAGCGCCCGCCGTGTCCATTTCAGCCAGCGGTAGATATTGCCTTCGGCCGGTGGCTGGTAAAGCGGCAGCACCAGGTGGTTGAGGGCCATGCCCGACAATGCCAGCGTGGTGACGATGATCAAGCCGCTGGCCGCCGACAGGCCGCCGACATATGCCAGCAACGCCAGGGCCTTGCTGTTGGCGGCGATGCCGATGCCCAGTGTGAAGTATTCCGGATTGGTACTGGCGCCCAGCTTCAGGCCGGCCCAGAGGATCAACGGTACCGCCAGGCTCATCAGCAGCAGGAACAGTGGCAGGCCCCAACTGGCGCTCACCAGCGAGCGCGGGTTGAGGTTTTCGGTAAAGGTCATGTGGTACATGTGCGGCATCACGATGGCCGACGCGAAGAACACCAGCAACAGCGTACGCCACGGGCCTTCCTGCAAGGGCGTGTGCAGGGCGGCGAGGGCGGTCTGGTTCTGCAACAACCAAAGCTCAAGCTGCTGCGGGCCATCGAACACGCCGTACAAGGCATAGAGGCCGACGCCGCCGATGGCGATCAGCTTGATCACCGATTCGAAAGCGATGGCGAACACCAGGCCTTCGTGTTTTTCCCGCGTGGCAATGTGCCGGGAGCCGAAGAAAATCGTGAACAGGATGATCAGTACGCAGAAGCTCAACGCCACCCGGTGCTGCACCGGTTCGCGGGTCAGGATGCTGATGGAGTCGGCCACGGCCTGGATCTGCAGGGCCAGCAGCGGCAACACCCCGACCAGCATGAAGATCGTGGTCAGTGCGCCGGCCCAGGTGCTGCGAAAACGAAAGGCGAACAGGTCGGCCAGCGACGACAGTTGGTAGGTGCGGGTGATTTTCAGGATCGGGTAGAGCAACACCGGCGCCAGCAGGAACGCGCCCGATACGCCGAGGTAACTGGAGAGGAAGCCATAGCCGTACTGGTAGGCCAGCCCGACCGTGCCATAGAACGCCCATGCGCTGGCATAGACACCCAGCGACAGGGTGTAGGTCAGCGGGTGGCGGATGATCGCCCGGGGGATCATGCCTCGTTCGCTGATCCAGGCTACGCCGAACAGCACGGCCAGGTAGGCGGCGCTGATCAGGATCATCTGGGTCAGGCTAAAGCTCATCGGCATCTTTTTGGCTCTGCAGGATGAAGGTCACGACAATCAGGATCAGCCAGAGCAGATACGGCCGATACCAGGCACCCGTGGCATCGATCCACCAATCCATGATGGCCGGGGAGAACAGATAAATCCCCACTACCAGGAGCAGGACCAAGCGATAGATATACATCCCGGCCTCTCTAATTTATGCGCGTGCCCAAAAATCGTGCGGCGATGGTAACGGATGGGCGCCAAGCTGCAAGGGCCGTCAACGTATTTGCGCTTCGGGCAGGCTCAGTGTGCGCGGGATCTTGCCCGCGTCCCAGTGGCGAATGCCCCAGGCCAGCAGTTCCCGTGGGCTGGCATCGACCAGTTCGAGGCCCGGTTGCTGGCCCAGCGCGCGCAACGCCCGTAACAGCAGTGGCGTGGCCTGATCGGCTGCCAGGGGCGGTGAGCGGTAGGATTTACCGAGCTTGTGCCCGTCGGGTTGGGTGATCAGCGGCACGTGCAGGTAACGCGGTTGCGGCAACCCAAGCAGTTCTTGCAGGTAGAGCTGGCGCGGCGTGGAGTCCAGCAGGTCGGCGCCGCGCACGATATCGGTCACCCCTTGCCAGGCGTCGTCCAGGACCACGGCCAGTTGATAGGCGTAGAGCCCGTCGCGGCGGCGGATCACGAAGTCGCCGACCTCGCGGCCCAGGTGCTGGCGGAACTCGCCCTGGACCCGGTCGGTGAAGTGGTACTCAAGTTCGGGGACGCGCAGGCGGATGGCGGCGTCCTCGGTGCCGTGCCCGGCGTTGCGGCACAGTCCCGGATAAATGCCCTGGTACGCCTCCAATTGTTTGCGCGAACAGGTGCAGGCATAGACCAGGCCCTGGCTGAACAGCCGGTTGATCACCTGGTCGTAGGCGTCATGGCGCTCGCTTTGGCGAATCATTTCGCCGTCCCATTCGAACCCGTAGCTTTCCAGTGCCTTGAGAATCGCCGCTTGCGCGCCCGGTTCTTCCCGCGGAGGGTCAAGGTCTTCCATGCGCAGCAACCAGCGTCCGCCCACGGCCCGGGCATCGAGGTACGACGCCAGGGCGGCGACCAGCGAACCGAAATGCAAATGGCCGCTGGGGGTGGGGGCGAAGCGTCCGATGTAGGGGGCGGTGGCAGTCATAGGGCGAATGTTATTGAGTCTGAGCGGTAGGAATACAAATCTTGATGCCCAAGCATATCCCCTGTGGGAGCGAGCTTGCTCGCGATAGCGGTGTATCTGTCACATCGAGGCTGGCTGACCCACTGCTATCGCGAGCAAGCTCGCTCCCACAGGGATATTGAAAGTATCGGAAACAAAAAACGGAGCGTATGTACGCTCCGTTTCGGTGACAGCCCAGGCGATTATTTGCCGACCTGTTTTTCCTTGATTTCCGCCAGGGTCTTGCAGTCGACACACATGTCGGCGGTCGGACGGGCTTCCAGTCGCTTGACGCCGATCTCGACGCCGCAGGACTCGCACCAACCGTATTCTTCGTCTTCGATCAGTTGCAGGGTCTTGTCGATTTTCTTGATGAGCTTGCGCTCGCGATCACGGGCGCGCAGCTCGAGGCTGAACTCTTCTTCCTGACTCGCACGGTCGGCCGGGTCGGGGAAGTTGGCCGCGTCGTCTTTCATGTGATCCACGGTGCGGTCGACTTCCTGCATCAAGTCCTGTTTCCACTTGTTCAGGATCTTGGTGAAGTGCGCGCGCATGGGGGCGCCCATGTACTCTTCGCCAGCTTGCGGGACGTAAGGCTCAAACCCGCTGAGCGACTGATTTTGATTTTGCTTTGCTTGGGTGGGCATGAATGGACCGCCTCTACTCTTGTAATCCACTACGCAGGATTGCTCCATCACCGACACCTGCCGGCCCTGCGGCTGCAAGCGGGCGAACTTACCAGATCAAATCGGGCCGCGCTACTCCCGGTTGTCGAGCCTGCGGCCGCCGGGGCCTGTAAAACGTGACCGGGTTCGCTTCGGTGGGGATGTAAACCTGCTCAATGCTTGATTCTAGTCAAGCCTGGGCCAATCGCGGGAGTCATTTCCTGCAATCCGAGGGCTCAGACCGCTTTGGGTTAGAGCTCGTTCCCGCAGTTGTTCCGGACTTGGGTAGAATCGGTTCTTTTTCCCCTGAAGGAAGGCCAATGGCTCAGCCCTATAGTGCGCGCAGCCGCGCCATCGAACCTTTCCATGTGATGGCGCTGCTGGCCCGTGCCAACGAGCTGCAGGCCGCCGGGCATGATGTCATCCACCTGGAGATCGGCGAACCGGACTTCACCACCGCCGAGCCGATCATCCAGGCCGGCCAGGCCGCGCTGGCGGCGGGCAAGACCCGTTACACCGCGGCCCGTGGCATTCCCGAGCTGCGCGAGGCCATCGCCGGTTTCTACGGCCAACGCTATGGGGTGGAGATTGACCCCCGACGCATCCTCGTGACCCCGGGCGGGTCCGGCGCGTTGCTGCTGGCCAGCGCCTTGCTGGTGGACCCAGGCAAGCATTGGCTGCTGGCCGACCCCGGTTATCCGTGCAACCGTCATTTCCTGCGCCTGGTCGAAGGTGCGGCGCAATTGGTGCCCGTTGGGCCCGAGGTGCGTTACCAATTGACGCCAGACTTGGTGAGCCGCCATTGGGACCAGGACAGCGTCGGTGCGTTGGTGGCCTCGCCGGCCAACCCGACCGGGACGATTCTCACCCGGGACGAACTGGCGGGATTGTCCAAGGCCATCAAGGGCCACAACGGCCATCTGGTGGTGGACGAGATCTATCACGGCCTGACCTACGGCACCGACGCCGCCAGTGTGCTGGAAGTCGACGACGACGCCTTTGTCCTTAATAGTTTCTCCAAGTATTTCGGCATGACCGGGTGGCGACTTGGCTGGCTGGTGGCCCCTTCGGCGGCCGTCGGCGAGCTGGAAAAGCTCGCGCAAAACCTCTACATCAGTGCGCCGAGCATGGCCCAATACGCCGCCCTGGCTTGTTTCGAGCCCGCGACCATCGAGATCTTCGAGCAGCGGCGGGCCGAGTTCGCACGGCGCCGTGACTTTCTACTGCCGGCCTTGCGTGAGTTGGGCTTCGGTATTGCGGTGGAACCGGAAGGGGCGTTTTACCTCTATGCCGATATCAGCGCGTTCGGCGGCGATGCCTTTGCGTTTTGCCAGCACTTCCTGGAAACCGAGCACGTGGCCTTCACGCCAGGCCTGGATTTCGGCCGTCATCAGGCCGGCCATCATGTGCGCTTCGCCTACACCCAGAGCCTGCCGCGGCTACAGGAAGCGGTGGCACGAATCGAACGTGGACTACGGAGCTGGCAAGGCTGATGCGTTTTTCCCCTGCGTTGGAAGAAGCTCGCTTGATTCGACGTTACAAGCGTTTTCTAGCCGATATCGAGACCGTTCACGGCGAGTTTCTCACCATTCATTGCCCCAACACTGGCTCGATGCTCAATTGCATGGCTGAAGGCGCGCGTGTCTGGTTCAGTCGCTCCAGCGACCCCAAGCGCAAGTTGCCCGGCACCTGGGAAATCGGCGAAACCCCCCAGGGACGGCTCGCCTGCATCAATACCGCGCGGGCCAACGCGTTGATCGAAGAGGCCTTGCGCGCTGGGGTCATCAGCGAATTGAACGGGTTTACCGGGCTCAAGCGTGAAGTGGCTTATGGTGTGGAAAACAGCCGTATCGATTTTCGCCTGGACTATGAACAAGGCTCGGCCTGGGTCGAAGTCAAAAGCGTCACGCTGGGGTTCGATGGCACGAATGTGGCGGCGTTTCCCGATGCGGTGACCCAGCGCGGGGCCAAGCACCTGAGGGAACTCGCCTGCCTGGCCCGGGACGGTGTGCGGGCGGTGCAGCTGTATTGTGTGAACCTGAGCGGCATCGAAGCGGTGCGCCCGGCACAGGAAATCGACCCGGTGTACGCCGCTGCCCTGCGTGATGCGGTGGCGGCGGGCGTGGAGGTGCTGGCCTACGGGGTCACGCTGACGTCCGAGCAGATGTGGGTGGACCGCGCGTTGCCAGTGTTGCTAGAGCTCGACCCAGATGCCTTGCTCGTCCTCCCGGCTGTCTAGGGCAGTGAGGAACTGACCGGCGCAGGGGCCGGCCACGCATTCACCGCTCTCGATCAGAAACAGTGCGCCGTGGGTGGCGCACTGGATCAGGCTGGCGCTGGGGTCGAGGAACTGGTCGGGTTGCCATTCCAGCGGCACGCCACGGTGCGGGCAGCGGTTGAGATAGGCATACACCTGGCCGGCGCGCCGTACGGCCAGGACCTTGCGCCCATCGAGGTCGAAACCGCGACTGCCGTTGTCGGGCAATTGGGCGGCGGTACAAAGAAACTTCATGTGTATCTCTATATTTGTCGGTGTGAATCCACTGTGGGAGCGAGCTTGCTCGCGATGACGGCGGCACATTCAACATCTCAGTGACTGACACGCCGCTATCGCGAGCAAGCTCGCTCCCACAAGGTTTCGTGTGGCAAAAGATCTATGCTTGACGGTCAAATGAAAACAATTATCAAATGGCGCCTCCTTCGCAGGTGGCTGAGGATACTTGGCCGGGACCGGTCCTGTGAAAAACTTCTTTGAGGAAGCTGCCCGATGCGCCTGAACATCCGCGTTGTTGCGCTCTGTGTCGCACTGTTGCTCAACCAGGGGGCCAGCGCTGCTGACTTGCCGCAACGCTGGGTCAGCGCCGGTGGCGCCGTGTCGGAGTGGGTCAGTTCGCTGGGGGGCGAGTCGAAGCTGGTGGGCGTGGACTCCACCAGCCAGCATCCTGAATCCTTGCGGGCCTTGCCCAGTATCGGCTATCAGCGACAGCTGTCGGCGGAGGGCGTGCTGAGCCTGCGTCCGCAGATCCTGGTGGGCACCGAGGAAATGGGGCCACCGCCCGTGCTGGCGCAAATTCGCAGCGCCGGTGTGCAGGTCGAACTGTTCTCGGCCACACCAGACCTGCCGGCCCTGCAGGGCAATCTGCGGCACCTGGGACAGTTGCTGGGGGCCGAGGCCGAGGCGGCGCGGTTGTTCGACCGTTATCAAAAACAACTCACCCAGCAACAGGCCCGGGTGGCTGAGGCCCAGCGCAAACAAAAGGCCCCCGGCGTATTGCTGTTGGTGGGCAGTTCCGGCGGCAAGCCACTGGTCGCAGGTAAGGGCACTTCTGCTGATTGGCTGTTACAGCAGGCCGGCGGTCACAACCTTGCGACCCACAGCGGCTATAAATCTTTTTCCGTGGAAAGCCTGGCCAGCCTGAATCCCGAAGTGCTGGTTTTTGCCGACCGTGCCCTGAGCGGTGAGGAAGCGCGTGCCGCACTGTTCCGGGAAAACCCGATTCTTGCCTCGACCCGGGCCGCCAGGGATGGACGTGTCATGGAACTCGACCCGACGCTGCTGGTGGGCGGGTTGGGCCCGCGGTTGCCACAAAGCCTGGCGACACTGACGGCGGGCTTCTATCCGGCTGAGTCGGCCACGGCGCCATGACCTCGTTGGTCAAGCCTCGCACCTTGTTCATTGGCCTGAGCCTGCTGTGTCTGCTGGCGACCTGGCTATCCCTGGCCCTGGGGCCGGTGAGCCTGCCGCTGCTCGACACCTTGCACGCCGCCTTGCGTCTGTCAGGTTTACCGGTGGCCGCCGATGGTCTGGAGCAGGCCGAACTGATCCTCGGCCAGATCCGTTTGCCGCGTACCTTGCTGGGGTTGGCGGTGGGCGGGGTGTTGGCGTTGTCCGGTGTGGCGATGCAGGGACTGTTTCGCAACCCACTGGCGGACCCGGGGCTGGTGGGCGTGTCCAGCGGTGCGGCACTGGGCGCCGCGTTCGCCATTGTCGGCGGCTCGGCGCTGGGTGGGTTGCCCGAAGCCTTTGGCCCCTACGTGTTGTCGTTATGTGCATTCCTGGGCGGGCTCGGTGTTACGGCGCTGGTCTATCGTCTTGGACGACGCAACGGTCAGACCCATGTCGCGACCATGCTCCTGGCCGGTATTGCCCTGACCGCCCTGTCAGGTTCGGCTGTCGGCCTGTTCACCTACCTGGCGGATGATGCGACCCTGCGCACCCTGACCTTCTGGAACCTGGGCAGTCTCAACGGCGCCAGCTATGCGCGGTTGTGGCCGCTGTTGCTGGTCAGTGCCGGAGTGGCGCTCTGGCTGCCACGCCGGGCCAGGGCACTCAATGCGCTGTTGCTGGGGGAATCCGAGGCTGCCCACCTGGGCGTTAACGTCGAAAGGCTCAAGCGTGAGCTGGTGTTCTGTACGGCCTTGGGGGTTGGTGCGGCGGTGGCGGCGGCGGGCATGATCGGCTTCGTCGGGCTGGTGGTGCCGCATCTGGTGCGGCTGGTGGCCGGCCCCGACCACCGGGTGTTGCTACCTGCTTCGGTGTTGGCGGGTGCCAGCCTGCTGTTGTTCGCCGACCTGGTGGCGCGCCTGGCACTGGCCCCTGCGGAATTGCCGATCGGCATTGTCACGGCCTTCATCGGCGCGCCGTTCTTCCTTTATCTATTGGTGCGAGGGCGCGCCTGATGCTGCGAGCGCAGAACCTGCACATCCACCGTGGCCGCAAGACGGTACTGGCGGACGTCGATCTCGAGCTCAACCCTGGCGAAGTGCTCGGCGTGCTCGGGCCCAACGGTGCGGGCAAAAGTACCCTTTTGGCGGGGCTGTGCGGCGAGTTGCGCCCGGCCCAGGGGCAGGTCTGGCTGGATGATCGGCCACTGGCCCAGTGGCAGGGTGCCGAGCGTGCCCGGCGCCTGGCGGTCTTGCCGCAGTCCTCGACCCTGGATTTTGCCTTCCGTGTCGAGGAAGTCGTCGGCATGGGGCGCCTGCCGCACCAGAGTGGTCGGCTGCGCGACGAGCAAATCGTCGCCGCGGCGCTGCAAGCGGCTGACGCCGCGCATCTGCACGGTCGCAGTTACCTGGCGTTGTCCGGCGGCGAACGCCAGCGGGTGCATCTGGCGCGAGTGTTGGCGCAATTGTGGCCGGGTGAAGCGGGGCAAACCCTGTTGCTGGACGAGCCGACCTCGATGCTCGATCCTCTGCACCAGCACACCATTCTCCAGGCGGTGCGTGAATTCGCCAGTCGCGGCGCTGCCGTGCTGGTGATCCTGCATGACCTGAACCTGGCGGCGCGTTACTGTGATCGCCTGTTGCTGCTCGCGTCCGGTCGACCTGTGGCCCTGGACACGCCCCGGCACGTGCTGCGCCCGGAACCGCTCAAGGCGGTGTTTGGCCTGGACGTGCTGGTGCAAGACCATCCGGAGCGCGGGCATCCATTGATCATTGCCCGCTGAGGGCGCCCTGGAGGATATGGACGTGCGCCTGCTCCTGATTCTGGCATTGAGTGTACTGACGGCGTGTCAGAGCATCGCTCCGCCCCCACTCGGCGGACGAATCCGTGATTTGCACAATGGCCAGGCCGTGATGCCCCAGGCATTGGTCGAACGCTTGGCAACGGCGCCTCGGGTGGTGGTGGGGGAGCGGCACGACAATCGCGATCACCACGCACTGCAGGTATGGCTGCTCCAGGCCCTGGCCGGGCAGCGGGCCCAGGGCAGCCTGTTGCTGGAAATGCTCACCCCCGCCCAGCAGCCACGCGTTGATTCAGTCCGCCAGCTACCCGCCTTGCCGAAGGACCTGCCCGACGCGCTGGACTGGTCGCCGGGCTGGGATTGGAGCCTGTATGGCCCCGTCGTCGAGTTTGTCCTGGCGCAGCGCTATCCGTTGCTGGCCGCCAATCTGGACGCCGCCGAAATCCAGCGTTTCTATCGACAAGCTCCGGACTTGATGGGCACTCGCTCCAATGCAGCCACGGTGAAGGACGCGTTGTTGGGGCAAATCCGTGAATCCCACTGCGGTTTGCTGCCAGAGTCGCAAATGCCGGCGATGCTGGCCGTGCAGCAACAGCGTGACCGGCGCATGGCCGAGCGCCTGTTGCAAGCGCCGACACCGGCATTGTTGTTCGCCGGTGCCTGGCATGCGCGAAAAGATGTCGGTGTGCCGCTGCATGCGTTGGATCTCGGTGCCAGCGAGGCGCCTATCGTCCTGATGCTGGCCGAGGAGGGCAGTGAGGTGACATCGGCCATGGCGGATTACGTGTGGTACACCCCGGCCATGCCGCCACAGGATTACTGTGCGCAGATGCGCGAACACGTCGGGAAGTGATTTTCTACAGGCAAAAAAAGACCCGGCAAAAGCCGGGTCAAATAACCGTGATTAGCCTGATGAGGAGATATCTGAGAGTCCGAACCAAGGGCTGTTCAAATATCGACCAGTCTCGCGACCGGATGTGGTAATCATAGCGATTCTCATTACCATGTCAAACATTGTTTTGCGATTCGCCGAAATAACCTCGCGGCCAGGGTTCGCGCTGGAAGCGAAGGAGGCGTCAGGCTTTGTGGCGAGTTGAAATGGCGTCCAGCTGTTTGTTCAGGGCTTCTTTGCGCTCGGCGGGGATGTCATTCCAATGCACATCCATCAATGCGCCCTCGATGGCGTACAGCAACACCTTGGACGCTCGGAAGCCGCGCGTGCGCACGGCGCGATAGGCGTCCACCGCGCCGAGCCGGCGTAGATCGGAAGCGCTGTGGATGCCCACAGCGTGCAGCCACTGGGCTGATGTCTTGCCCAGATTCTTCAGGTGTTGCAGTTCATCATTCATCGAGCCTCCTTGCGACGGCCGACTGGTGCAGTGGGCAAGCTTCTGAGCAGTGTAGCGGTCAGTAGGAAAAGCGTGATTCTTTGGTCGGATTCGACGCAAAAGCTTCTAATGCATTACGCACGATGCGGTGGGAAAAGGCTGCATTCTCCAGCGCAAGCGGGGGCGCTGGAGATCCGTTCGGTGGTGGCAGGTCCGCGCGTTGGCCGACCTGGTTTACCTGTCAGCGGCTGCGATAGCGCAGGCGGGTGCCGAAGTTCATCGACATCAGGATCTCGTCCGCAGACAACTCGGGCGGGAAGTAGGCGCCGGATATTTGCGCATGGGCCAGGCTCGCGCCTTCCAGTGACGACTTGCGAAAATCGATGCCACGCAGATCGGCGGAGCGGAAGTAGGCGTCGCTGAAGTCAACGTCGTCCGCGTTCAGTTCCCGCAGATCAAGGCCTCGAAAGTCGCCGCCGCGCATGTCGACCGGACCTTGTGGGCGTTCGCTGTTGAACCCGGCGATATCGTCTTTGCGCAGCAAGGCATAAAGCGGGGTATTGAGAAGCTTGGGGAGGCTCATTTCATATCACCTGTTGGTTTTATGACGCCAGTATAGTGCCACTATTTGGCGGCCGTGAAGCCGGGCATCGCTTCACGGCCGAAAATAGTTACAGGCCTGGCAGGCGCTGACGGATCTGCGCCACCACGATGTCGAGTGTGCCGCTTTCGTTGGTTTGGACCCGTTTGCTGCAGAGAATTTCCGCCGGGGTCAGGGCTTCACGGCTGGATTGTTGTGCGGCAATGACCGCCAGATTCGCATCGGAGGGGTCTTTCTGGTCGGCCTGACGCTGTGCCAGGCGGCTTTCGATGACCGCTTGCGGCGCGTTGCAGTCGAGGATCAGGAACGGAGCACCGGTGGCCTCGGCGATTTTCGCCGCTGCGTCGCGCTGATCACGCTTGAGGTAAGTGGCATCGATCACCACCGGGAAGCCGGCGTGCAGGATCACCGCGGCGATTTCATGCAGGCGGGCGTAGGTAGCGCTGCTGGCGTCGCTGCTATAAATGCCGGCCTGTGGATCGTTGGGTACCTGTTGCTGGCCGAACAGGCGCTTGCGCTCCACGTCCGAACGCAGGCGGATGGCGCCCAGTGCCTCTACCAGGCGCATCGCGACATGGCTTTTGCCGACAGCCGAGACGCCGTGGGTGATGGCCAGGAAGCGCGAAGGAATGGTGCTGTAGCTTTCGGCCAGGTTGGCGTAGTTGCGGTACTGGCGCAGGGTGGTGGCGCGCTGCACCGGATCGGCTTCGGCCGGCATGCTGAACAGTGCGACTTTTGCCCGGACGAGGGCGCGATAGGCTTTATAGAAGTTCAGCAGCTCCAGGCCCTGGTAGTCGCCGGTCAGTTCCAGGTACTGGCTGACGAAGCGCCGTGCCAGCGACTTCAGGCCGCGGTCCTCCAGGTCCATCGCCAGGAACGCGGTGTCGGCGTAGACGTCGGTGAAACGGAACGGTTCGTTGAACTCGATGCAGTCGAAAATCACCACCTTGCCGTCGATCACGGTGGCGTTGCCCAGGTGGATATCACCGTGGCATTCGCGGATGAAACCTTCGGCCTTGCGCTGGGTGAACAGCGGCTTGAGGCGTTCGAAACTGCTCTCGGCCCAGGCTTGCAGGGCCTCGAGTTGCAACAGGTCGGCCTTGTCGTTGAGGAACGGGCGGATCTGTTCGAAGTTCTGCAGCACCGGTGCCATCACGCTTTGCGGGGTGCCGGCGTCGTTCTCGGCGGGCACCTTGGGCGTGGAGAGGTGGAACTGGGCGATCTGCGCGGCCATCTCGTCGATGTGCGCGGTGGTCAGCTCACCGTTGGCTTGCAGCGTGCTGAGCAGTTCGCTCTGCGGGAACTGACGCATCTTCAGGGCGTACTCGATGGCCGGGCCGTCGCCACCCAGCTGTGGCGCTTCGGCGCTGCCGGTAATCGGCAGGACTTCCAGGTACAGGTCCTGGGTCAGGCGCTGGTTGAGGCGCAACTCCTCGCCACAGAAGTGCTTGCGCGCCTCGAGGCTGGTGAAATCGAGGAAACCGAAGTTGACCGGCTTTTTGAACTTGTAGGCGTAAGGCCCGGTGAGCAATACCCAGGAAATGTGGGTCTCGATGACCTGGAACCCTTCGACGGGATGCGGGTAGAGGGCCGGGTTTTGCAGGGCAGCGATCAGGGATTGGCTCACGGGCGGTCCTTCATAGACGGGAAAAATTCAAGGCCGTCATTATGGCGGCAAGCGACGCGAACGCAAACCGGATGGCCTGTGTGCTGGGCTCATGTTGAACCGCGACAAAGTGCGTATAATCCGCCGCCATGACTCGTACCCGATCCCCCCGTACCCCCAAGAAACCACCCGCCAGCCGCCTGCGGCCCTGGCTGGGCTGGGCCCTTAAACTCAGCCTGGTGGGCCTCGTCGTGCTCGCCGGTTTTGCGGTCTATCTCGATGCCGTGGTCCAGGAGAAATTCTCCGGCAAGCGCTGGACCATTCCGGCCAAGGTCTATGCCCGGCCGCTGGAGCTGTTCGTCGGACAAAAGCTGAGCAAGGATGATTTCCTGACCGAACTCGATGCCTTGGGTTATCGCCGTGAAAGCGTGGCCAACGGTCCGGGTGCGGCCTCGGTCAATGGCAATACCATCGACCTCAATACCCGTGGTTTCCAGTTCTATGAAGGCATGGAACAGGCGCAACCGGTGCGGGTGCGGTTTTCCGGTGATTATGTCGCTGCGCTGACCGGCGCAAAAAACGCGAGCCTGTCGGTGGTGCGCCTTGAGCCGCTGCTCATTGGTGGCCTGTACCCCAAGAACCTCGAAGACCGGATCCTGATCAAGATCGACCAGGTGCCGCCGTTCCTGCTCGATACGCTGATCGCCGTCGAAGACCGCGACTTCTACCATCACTTCGGCGTCTCGCCCAAGTCGATCGCCCGGGCCATCTGGGTCAACACCTCCTCAGGCCGTATGCGCCAGGGCGGCAGTACCCTGACCCAACAGTTGGTCAAGAACTTCTACCTGACCAACGAGCGCAGCCTGACCCGCAAGCTCACCGAAGCCATGATGGCGTTGTTGCTGGAGCTGCACTACGACAAACAGGAGATTCTGGAGGCCTACCTCAACGAGGTATTCGTCGGCCAGGACGGTCAGCGGGCGGTGCACGGTTTCGGCCTTGCCAGCCAGTTCTTCTTCAGCCAGCCGTTGTCCGAGCTCAAGCTGCATCAGGTGGCGTTGCTGGTGGGCATGGTCAAGGGACCGTCTTCCTACAACCCGCGTCGTAATCCGGAACGCGCCCTCGAACGGCGCAACCTGGTGCTCGACCTGCTGCAGGAACAGGGTGTAGCGACGGCCGAGCAAGTCGAGGCAGCGAAAAAGATGCCATTGGGCGTGACCAAGCGTGGCAGCCTGGCGGACAGTTCCTTCCCAGGTTTCATGGACCTGGTCAAGCGTCAGCTGCGCGAAGACTACCGCGACGAAGACTTGACCGAAGAAGGCCTGCGCATCTTCACCAGCTTCGACCCAATCCTGCAGATGAAGGCCGAAGCCTCGGTCGAGGACACCTTCAAGCGACTGGGCGGGCGCAAGGGCGCTGACGAAGTCGAAGCGGCCATGGTGGTGACCAACCCGGAAACCGGCGAAGTCCAGGCCATGATCGGCAGCCGCCAGGCCAGTTTCGCCGGTTTCAACCGGGCCCTGGATGCGGTGCGCCCGATTGGCTCGCTGATCAAGCCGGCGGTGTACCTCACCGCCCTGGAAAAGCCGAGCCAGTACACACTGACCAGTTGGCTGTCGGACGAGACGTTCTCGGTCAAGGGCGCCGATGGCCAGGTCTGGAAACCGCAGAACTATGATCGTCGGTCCCACGGCACGGTGTTCCTCTACCAGGGGCTGGCGCATTCCTACAACCTGTCGACGGCTCGCCTAGGGCTTGAAGTCGGCGTGCCGAACGTCCTCAAGACCTTGGCGCGCCTGGGGGTGAGTCGTGAATTCCCGGCGTTCCCATCGATGCTGTTGGGGGCCGGTGGCCTTGCGCCGATCGAAGTGGCGGCCATGTACCAGACGCTGGCCAATGGCGGTTTCAATACGCCGATGCGCGGCATTCGCAGCGTGCTGACCGCCGATGGCGAACCGCTCAAGCGTTATCCGTTCCAGATCCAGCAGCGTTTCGATCCGGCCTCCATTTACCTGATCCAGAGCGCGATGCAGCGGGTCATGCGTGAAGGCACCGGCAGTTCGGTCTATAACGTGCTGCCCCGGACCCTGACCCTGGCGGGCAAGACCGGCACCAGTAACGACTCGCGCGACAGCTGGTTCGCCGGCTTCAGCCAGGACCTGCTGGCGGTGGTCTGGCTCGGACGGGATGACAACGGCAAGACCCCGTTCACCGGTGCCACCGGTGCACTGCAGGTCTGGACCAGTTTCATGCGCAAGGCCGACCCGTTGCCGCTGGACATGCCGCAACCGGACAACATCGTCCAGGCGTGGGTTGATTCGCGCACGGGCCAAGGCTCCGATGCCAATTGCCCGGGCGCTGTGCAGATGCCGTATATTCGCGGCAGCGAACCACCACCCGGTGCAGCCTGTGGCGGCACGAATCCCGCCGAGTCGGTGATGGATTGGGTCAAGGACTGGATGAATTAAGCAAAGAGGGTTTCAAGTGAACAAGTGGTTGATTCCAGCGGTAACGGCCGTGGCTTTGCTCAGTGGTTGCTCTACCGTACAGCGCGGTTCGATTCCGGTCGTTGATTCCGGCACTGCTGTTTCCAACAGTGAGCGGGTCTCGGCCAACGGCGGTTTCCGTCAGACGACGGTGAAGCGGCCGGTGCAGGGCCAGGTCCAGGCAATCCCGCAGGGCGACACCGGTGTCGTCGTGATGGTGCCTGGTGGTGGCGCGACGGCCTCGGCGCCGATCAGCAGCACGCCGATCACGCCGGGTCCGATCACCCCTGGGCCAATCGAAACCTCACCGATCAACCAGGGCAGCTACAGCATGCCTTCGACGCCGAGCAGCGTCCCGTCGGCAGGTGCCGGTGGGTTGTCCGCCGATGAACAGCTGGACGGCCCGGTGCTGGCCCTGTTGACCACGGCGCAACAGCAACAGGCTGGCGGTGATCTCAACGGTGCGTCCTCCAGCCTGGAGCGCGCCCAGCGTGTGGCGCCGCGCGAACCCCAGGTGCTTTATCGCCTGGCCCAGGTACGCATGGCCCAGGGCGATGCGCCGCAAGCCGAACAACTGGCTCGTCGTGGCCTGACATTCTCCAGTGGTCGCCCGGCACTTCAGGCCAGCCTGTGGGAATTGATCGCCCAGGCCCGTGAGAAACAGGGCGATTCCGCTGGCGCGGCATTGGCCCGTCAGAAGGCCAAGGTTTCGCTTTGATGGATACGCGTTTTCCTCAGATCGCCGATCAGTTGCTGTTGATCGAGCGGGAGTTGCGGGTCCAGGGCTGGTGGAGCGATGTTTCGCCTTCGGCGCAGGCGCTGGCCAGTGTCGAGCCGTTCGCGGTCGACACCCTGGACTTCGAGCAATGGCTGCAATGGATCTTCCTGCCCAGGATGAAAGCCATCCTGGAAAATGACCTGCCGCTGCCCAACGCCTCGGGCATCCTTGCCATGGCCGAGATGGTCTATGCCCAGCGGCCAGGGCAGGGCATCGAGTTGCAGCGGCTGCTGGCGCAGTTCGATCAGTTGATCAGCAACGCCGGCTGACCGACGTTACTGACAGTTCTCCTCGATTTGCTGGCGTGTCTCCTCGATCCGCTGGCGCCGCTCTTCTTCGGTGAGGCGGCGCATTTCCCCCTCCACGTCTTCGCGCACCCTGGGGTTGTTCTGCAATTGCGCCAGGTTGGTCCGGGCCTGTTCGCAGAACGCCTTGAGCTGGGCTTCCTGCTCGGCAACCTGTTTCTTGACCTGTTGGTCGATGGCCTTTTGGTCGCCAATGACTCCGCCAGACGGCGGTGCCGCCGGTTTGGCGGGCGGCGGGGCGGACTTGATCACGGTCGTGGCTTCCGTGCCTTCGGGCGGCTGGGCGCCGAAGTGGGTAACGCCCTGGGCGTCTACCCATTTGTAGACCTGACCGGCCATGCATATCGGGCTCAGGCCAACCAGCAGGCTGGCCGTCAAGAAGATCATTCGCATGCTGTTTCCTTGTCATGGGTTGCGCAATTGAAGCTAACACAGTTGCCGTTTAAAGGTTTTTTCTTGCGTTCTCATGCGCTTACTTCGAATAAAGCACATAGACGACTTGACTTGAAGGAGGCGAAACAGAAGAATCCAAAGTCCGCTGTAGAGGGACTGCCAGAAGCAGACCCACTCGGCAGATCATGAGGCGCACATCCGCGCCGACCTGTTACACCCGCAACGCGTTACCTCGCGCTGGGTGGGAAAGGCCCGCAACACTTGGGACGATCCCAATACTTGCTCAGTCAGTGCTGACGTAGTCGGCGACCACCGTCGCTCATGCTCTGCCGAGAAGTAAACCTATTAAGACCCGTCCCTTTCTTGTGGGTCGGTATTCTGGCGTTTTAGAGGTGAACAACGTGGAGCTTTTATCTGGCGGTGAGATGCTCGTCCGCTTTTTGCGTGACGAAGGCGTCAAATATATCTACGGGTACCCCGGTGGTGCTCTTCTTCATGTCTATGATGCCCTGTTCAAAGAACCGGAAGTGACCCACATCCTGGTTCGTCACGAGCAGGCGGCCACCCATATGGCTGACGGCTATGCCCGTGCCACCGGCAAGGCCGGCGTGGTACTGGTGACTTCCGGTCCAGGCGCCACGAACGCCATCACCGGTATCGCCACCGCGTACATGGACTCCATCCCGATGGTGATCATTTCCGGTCAGGTGCCCAGCACCATGGTGGGTACCGACGCATTCCAGGAAACCGACATGATCGGTATCTCCCGGCCGATCGTGAAGCACAGCTTCATGATCAAGCACGCGTCGGAAATCCCAGAAGTCATGAAGAAGGCCTTCTACCTGGCTGAATCCGGTCGTCCGGGCCCGGTCGTGGTCGATGTCCCGAAAGACATGACCAACCCGGCCGAGAAGTTCGAATACATCTTCCCGAAAAAAGCCAAGCTGCGCTCCTACAGCCCGGCCGTACGCGGCCACTCCGGGCAAATCCGCAAGGCAGCCGAGATGCTCCTGGCGGCCAAGCGCCCGGTGCTGTACTCCGGTGGTGGCGTGATCCTCGGCGGTGGCTCCGCGCCGCTGACCGAACTGGCGAAAATGCTCAACCTGCCGGTCACCAATACGCTGATGGGCCTGGGCGCGTTCCCGGGCACCGATCGTCAGTTCATCGGTATGCTCGGCATGCACGGCAGCTACACCGCCAACCTGGCGATGCACCACGCCGATGTGATCCTGGCGGTCGGCGCACGTTTCGACGACCGCGTCATCAATGGTCCGGCGAAATTCTGCCCGAACGCCAAGATCATCCACATCGACATCGACCCGGCGTCCATTTCCAAGACCATCAAGGCAGACGTGCCGATTGTCGGTCCTGTAGAGAGCGTGCTGACCGAAATGGTCGCCATTCTCAAGGAAATCGGCGAGGTTCCAAACAAGGAGTCCGTGGCCAGTTGGTGGAAGCAGGTTGATGAATGGCGCGGCGATCGTGGCCTGTTCCCTTATGACAAGGGTGACGGCAGTGTGATCAAGCCGCAGACCGTGATCGAAACCCTGTGCGAAGTGACCAAGGGCGACGCCTTTGTGACCTCCGACGTGGGTCAGCACCAGATGTTCGCTGCGCAGTACTACAAGTTCGACAAACCCAATCGCTGGATCAACTCCGGCGGCCTGGGCACCATGGGCTTCGGTTTCCCGGCGGCCATGGGCATCAAGTTGAGCTTCCCAGAGGCTGATGTCGCCTGCGTCACGGGCGAAGGCAGCATCCAGATGAACATCCAGGAACTGTCCACCTGCCTGCAATACGGTTTGCCGGTGAAGATCGTGATCCTGAACAACGGCGTGTTGGGGATGGTTCGCCAGTGGCAGGACATGAGCTACGGCAGCCGTCACTCGCACTCGTACATGGAATCGTTGCCTGATTTCGTCAAGCTGGCAGAGGCCTACGGTCACGTTGGCGTGCGCATCACCGAATCGAAGGATTTGAAGTCGAAGATGGAGGAAGCGTTCGCCATGAAGGATCGCCTGGTGGTGATCGATATTGCGGTCGACACCAGCGAGCACGTCTACCCGATGCAGATCAAAGACGGCTCCATGCGCGATATGTGGCTGAGCAAGACGGAGCGTACCTAATCATGCGACATATTATTTCCCTGCTTCTGGAAAACGAACCGGGTGCGCTGTCTCGTGTTGTGGGCCTGTTCTCGCAGCGCAACTACAACATCGAAAGCCTGACCGTGGCGCCAACCGAAGACCCGACCCTGTCGCGTCTGACGCTGACCACCGTGGGGCACGATGAAATCATCGAGCAGATCACCAAGAACCTGAACAAGCTGATCGAGGTGGTCAAGCTGGTGGACCTGTCGGAAAGCGCTCACATCGAGCGTGAACTGATGCTGGTCAAGGTCAAGGCCACCGGCGCCCAGCGCGCCGAGATCAAACGCACTACCGATATTTATCGTGGGCAGATCGTCGATGTCAGCGCCAGCGTCTATACCGTTCAGTTGACCGGTACCAGCGACAAGCTCGACAGCTTCATTCAATCGATCGGCACTGCCTCGATTCTGGAAACCGTACGCAGTGGCGTCACCGGGATTGCCCGTGGCGACAAAGTACTGAGCATCTAACCAAATTAGCGAATGGCCTGAACGGCCGGATATAGGGGAAATTCATGAAAGTTTTCTACGATAAAGACTGCGACCTGTCGATCATCCAGGGCAAGAAAGTCGCCATCATCGGCTACGGCTCCCAAGGTCACGCCCAAGCGTGCAACCTGAAAGATTCCGGCGTTGACGTGACTGTCGGCCTGCGTAAAGGCTCGGCCACCGTTGCCAAGGCCGAGGCCCATGGCCTGAAAGTGACCGACGTGGCTTCTGCCGTTGCTGCCGCCGACCTGGTCATGATCCTGACCCCGGACGAGTTCCAATCGGCGCTGTACAAGAACGAAATCGAACCAAACATCAAGAAAGGCGCCACCCTGGCCTTCTCCCACGGCTTCGCGATCCACTACAACCAGGTTGTGCCACGTGCCGACCTCGACGTGATCATGATCGCGCCGAAGGCTCCGGGTCACACCGTGCGTTCCGAGTTCGTGAAAGGCGGCGGTATCCCTGACCTGATTGCGATCTACCAGGATGCGTCCGGCAACGCCAAGAACGTGGCCTTGTCCTACGCTGCTGGCGTGGGTGGCGGTCGTACCGGCATCATCGAAACCACCTTCAAGGACGAGACCGAAACCGACCTGTTCGGCGAGCAAGCCGTTCTGTGCGGCGGTACCGTCGAGCTGGTCAAGGCCGGTTTCGAAACCCTGGTTGAAGCTGGCTACGCGCCAGAAATGGCCTACTTCGAGTGCCTGCACGAACTGAAGCTGATCGTTGACCTCATGTACGAAGGCGGTATCGCCAACATGAACTACTCGATCTCCAACAACGCCGAGTACGGCGAGTACGTGACCGGTCCGGAAGTCATCAACGCCGAATCCCGCCAGGCCATGCGCAACGCCCTGAAACGTATCCAGGACGGCGAATACGCCAAGATGTTCATCAGCGAAGGCGCTACCGGCTATCCTTCGATGACCGCCAAGCGTCGCAACAACGCCGCCCACGGTATCGAAATCATCGGCGAGCAACTGCGCTCGATGATGCCGTGGATCGGTGCCAACAAGATCGTCGACAAAGCCAAGAACTAAGTCGCGAACTTGATCGAAAAACGCGGCCTTGGCCGCGTTTTTTCGTTTGGGCGGTGGCTTCTGGTATAAAGCTGCATCGTTTGCGGTAGAACCGTCGTCCCAGACATCTGTCGAATTTTTTCACACCGTTGCAAGGTATTGTCCATGAGCGAACGTCCCGACGAGCCAAACCAGGCTCCTGACGCCGAAAGCCTGTTGCCCATCGATGAGCACGTCGAAGAAGGCCATGACGCAGAAGGCCGTAAGGTCCGGCATCGTGGCATCTATCTGCTGCCGAATCTGTTCACCACCGCGAACCTGTTCGCCGGTTTCTATTCCATCATCAGCTCCATGAGTGCCCAGGCTGCCTTGAGCGCTGGCGATAGCGCAGGGGCGAGCCGTTACTTCGCGTTCGCCGCCATTGCGATCTTCGTCGCCATGGTGCTCGATGGCCTGGACGGGCGCGTGGCCCGCATGACCAATACCCAGAGCGCGTTCGGCGCCGAATACGATTCGCTGTCCGACATGGTCGCCTTCGGCGTAGCGCCTGCCTTGCTGGCGTTCGGTTGGGCGCTGGGGGATATGGGCAAGGTCGGCTGGATGGTTGCCTTTGTCTATGTGGCGGGTGCGGCGTTGCGCCTGGCTCGTTTCAACACTCAGGTCGGCAAGGCTGACAAGCGTTACTTCATCGGCCTGGCCAGTCCGGCCGCGGCGGGTGTCGTGGCAGGTGTTGTCTGGGCATTCAGCGATTACGGCATCCAGGGTTCAAAAATGTCGTTTCTGGTGGCGCTGCTGGTTGCGGCGGCCGGGATGCTGATGGTCAGCAACATCAAGTACAACAGCTTCAAGGAGCTGGATCTGAAGGGGCGCGTGCCGTTCGTGGCAATTCTGGCAGTGGTGCTGGTGTTTGCCGTGGTGTTCAGTGATCCTCCACGTATCCTGTTGTTGGTGTTCCTGGGCTATGCCGCCTCTGGGCCGGTGCAATACTTGTTGCGTCTTCGCCGACGCTAAACGTTGCCTTAATGTAATTTCACCCATACTCCGCAGTCTATTGGTGTACCTGCCCTCCAATGCTGCGGAGTTGTCATGCTGATCAAGATCCCCAAGTCGTCCGACTGCCATGAATCGGACGTCACGCCAGAATCCCTTTATCTATCCCGTCGTCAGATGCTCGGTGCAACCATGGCGGGTCTGGCCGTGAGCAGCTTGCCACGATGGGCCAGTGCTGCCGATGCGGCGCGTTATGCCGATGTCGAGCCCGGCAAGGCACCGTCCTGGTTCGCCGAGAAACTGCCTTCAGTCCAATGGGGCGCAGTCACGGTCAAGAATGAGTCCATTACACCGTTCAAGGACGCGACCCATTACAACAACTTCTATGAGTTCGGAACCGACAAGGGAGACCCGGCAGCCAATGCTGGATCGTTGAAGACCGAGCCCTGGAGTGTGGTCGTGGACGGGGAGGTGGGCAAGCCGGGACGCTACGGGTTGGAAGACTTCATGAAGCCTTATCAACTGGAAGAGCGTATTTATCGATTGCGCTGTGTCGAGGCCTGGTCGATGGTCATTCCTTGGATCGGCTTCCCCATTTCCGCGCTGCTCAAGCAGGTCGAGCCGACCTCCAAGGCCAAGTACATCCGCTTCGAAACCCTGCAGGATCCCAAGGTCATGCCGGGGCAGCGTTCTGGTTTCGCCTTGATCGATTGGCCATATGTCGAAGGCTTGCGATTGGACGAGGCCATGAATCCGTTGGCCATCCTGGCGGTTGGGATGTACGGACGGGAGTTGCCGAACCAGAACGGGGCGCCGCTGCGGTTGGTGGTCCCATGGAAGTACGGTTTCAAAAGTGTGAAGTCCATCGTACGTATCAGTTTGGTGAGCGAGCAGCCGAAGACGACTTGGCAAAGCATTGCGTCTGACGAATACGGCTTTTATGCCAACGTCAATCCAACGGTCGATCACCCGCGCTGGACCCAGGCGCGTGAACGTCGTTTACCAAGCGGGCTGTTCAGTCCCAATGTTCGCGATACGTTGATGTTCAACGGCTATCAGGATGAAGTCGCTTCTTTATATGCAGGGATGGACCTGAGGAAGGACTACTGATGCGTTTTCCAGTCTGGCGAGTCGGCGTCTTCATCGCGGCGGCGGTCTGGCCCTTGTTGTGGCTTTACGAGGCCTTGATGAACTCGCTGGGTCCTGACCCAGGCAAGGTGCTGGTGGATCGGCTCGGGTTGGGCACGTTGATCCTGTTGTTGATTACCTTGAGCATGACGCCGCTGCAAAAGCTGACGGGATGGGCGGGGTGGATTGCGGTCAGACGCCAATTGGGATTGTGGTGCTTTGCTTATGTGGTGCTGCATTTGAGTGGGTATGCGGCGTTCATATTGGGGTTTGACTGGTCGCAGCTGGGTGTCGAGTTGAGCAAGCGGCCTTACATTATTGTTGGGGCGCTTGGGTTTCTCGGCCTGCTGGCGCTGGCGGTCACCTCCAATCGCTACAGTCAGCGGCGGCTTGGCGTGCGCTGGAAGAAACTGCATCGCCTGGTTTATCTGATCCTGGGGCTTGGGCTGCTGCATATGCTGTGGATCGTGCGGGCAGATCTGAAAGAGTGGTCGATATACGCCTTTATAGGTGCCGTACTGTTGGTACTGAGGGTTCCGCCGGTTATGCGCCGGATCCCGCGTTTGCTGGGTAGGAAAGTCGCTTCTGCAACAAAAGCGTAATTAGGGGTTGACGGCAGATTCTGGAAGTCTATAATTCGCCCCACTTCCGGCGCAGTCGAAACGGAAAACTCCTTGAAATTCAATGAGTTAAGTAAGTTTCGAAGGTGTTGGGCTTCAGGTAATCGAAGCCCGGAAGGAGCAGGTAGAGCGGTGTTGTTTGGCTCTATCGGCGGTTCGATCTTCTCGGTCGAAAGCGGTGAAAAAGAGGTGTTGACAGCAGCGAGTAACGCTGTAGAATTCGCCTCCCGCTAACGAGAGATCGGAAGCGCAAGTGGTTGAAGTTGCAAAGGAAACTTTGAAAACTTCTGAAAATAACCGCTTGACAGATGCACGGGGCGCTGTAGAATGCGCGCCTCGGTTGAGACGAAAGACTCAGCCAACCGCTCTTTAACAACTGAATCAAGCAATTCGTGTGGGTGCTTGTGGAGTCAGACTGCTAGTCAACAGATTATCAGCATCACAAGTTACTCCGCGAGAAATCAAAGATGTAACCAACGATTGCTGAGCCAAGTTTAGGGTTTTCTCAAAACCCAAAGATGTTTGAACTGAAGAGTTTGATCATGGCTCAGATTGAACGCTGGCGGCAGGCCTAACACATGCAAGTCGAGCGGTAGAGAGGTGCTTGCACCTCTTGAGAGCGGCGGACGGGTGAGTAATGCCTAGGAATCTGCCTGGTAGTGGGGGATAACGCTCGGAAACGGACGCTAATACCGCATACGTCCTACGGGAGAAAGCAGGGGACCTTCGGGCCTTGCGCTATCAGATGAGCCTAGGTCGGATTAGCTAGTTGGTGGGGTAATGGCTCACCAAGGCGACGATCCGTAACTGGTCTGAGAGGATGATCAGTCACACTGGAACTGAGACACGGTCCAGACTCCTACGGGAGGCAGCAGTGGGGAATATTGGACAATGGGCGAAAGCCTGATCCAGCCATGCCGCGTGTGTGAAGAAGGTCTTCGGATTGTAAAGCACTTTAAGTTGGGAGGAAGGGCATTAACCTAATACGTTAGTGTTTTGACGTTACCGACAGAATAAGCACCGGCTAACTCTGTGCCAGCAGCCGCGGTAATACAGAGGGTGCAAGCGTTAATCGGAATTACTGGGCGTAAAGCGCGCGTAGGTGGTTTGTTAAGTTGGATGTGAAAGCCCCGGGCTCAACCTGGGAACTGCATTCAAAACTGACAAGCTAGAGTATGGTAGAGGGTGGTGGAATTTCCTGTGTAGCGGTGAAATGCGTAGATATAGGAAGGAACACCAGTGGCGAAGGCGACCACCTGGACTGATACTGACACTGAGGTGCGAAAGCGTGGGGAGCAAACAGGATTAGATACCCTGGTAGTCCACGCCGTAAACGATGTCAACTAGCCGTTGGGAGCCTTGAGCTCTTAGTGGCGCAGCTAACGCATTAAGTTGACCGCCTGGGGAGTACGGCCGCAAGGTTAAAACTCAAATGAATTGACGGGGGCCCGCACAAGCGGTGGAGCATGTGGTTTAATTCGAAGCAACGCGAAGAACCTTACCAGGCCTTGACATCCAATGAACTTTCCAGAGATGGATTGGTGCCTTCGGGAACATTGAGACAGGTGCTGCATGGCTGTCGTCAGCTCGTGTCGTGAGATGTTGGGTTAAGTCCCGTAACGAGCGCAACCCTTGTCCTTAGTTACCAGCACGTCATGGTGGGCACTCTAAGGAGACTGCCGGTGACAAACCGGAGGAAGGTGGGGATGACGTCAAGTCATCATGGCCCTTACGGCCTGGGCTACACACGTGCTACAATGGTCGGTACAGAGGGTTGCCAAGCCGCGAGGTGGAGCTAATCCCACAAAACCGATCGTAGTCCGGATCGCAGTCTGCAACTCGACTGCGTGAAGTCGGAATCGCTAGTAATCGCGAATCAGAATGTCGCGGTGAATACGTTCCCGGGCCTTGTACACACCGCCCGTCACACCATGGGAGTGGGTTGCACCAGAAGTAGCTAGTCTAACCTTCGGGGGGACGGTTACCACGGTGTGATTCATGACTGGGGTGAAGTCGTAACAAGGTAGCCGTAGGGGAACCTGCGGCTGGATCACCTCCTTAATCGACGACCGCAGCTGCTTCATGAGCTCCCACACGAATTGCTTGATTCATTGAAGAAGACGATAGAAGCAGCTTTAAGCTCCAAGCTGATAGCTCATGGCTAACAGTTACAAGCTCGAAATTGGGTCTGTAGCTCAGTTGGTTAGAGCGCACCCCTGATAAGGGTGAGGTCGGCAGTTCGAATCTGCCCAGACCCACCAATTTTGTAATGGGGCCATAGCTCAGCTGGGAGAGCGCCTGCCTTGCACGCAGGAGGTCAGCGGTTCGATCCCGCTTGGCTCCACCATAAACTGCTTCTGAAAGCTTAGAAATGAGCATTCCATCAAGGTGATGGTGAATGTTGATTTCTAGTCTTTTGATTAGATCGTTCTTTAAAAATTTGGGTATGTGATAGAAAGATAGACTGGACGTTACTTTCACTGGTAACGGATCAGGCTAAGGTAAAATTTGTGAGTTCTCTTAGTTGAGAAATTCGAATTTTCGGCGAATGTCGTCTTCACAGTATAACCAGATTGCTTGGGGTTATATGGTCAAGTGAAGAAGCGCATACGGTGGATGCCTTGGCAGTCAGAGGCGATGAAAGACGTGGTAGCCTGCGAAAAGCTTCGGGGAGTCGGCAAACAGACTTTGATCCGGAGATGTCTGAATGGGGGAACCCAGCCATCATAAGATGGTTATCTTGTACTGAATACATAGGTGCAAGAGGCGAACCAGGGGAACTGAAACATCTAAGTACCCTGAGGAAAAGAAATCAACCGAGATTCCCTTAGTAGTGGCGAGCGAACGGGGACTAGCCCTTAAGCTTCTTTGATTTTAGCGGAACGCTCTGGAAAGTGCGGCCATAGTGGGTGATAGCCCTGTACGCGAAAGGATCTTAGAAGTGAAATCGAGTAGGACGGAGCACGAGAAACTTTGTCTGAATATGGGGGGACCATCCTCCAAGGCTAAATACTACTGACTGACCGATAGTGAACTAGTACCGTGAGGGAAAGGCGAAAAGAACCCCGGAGAGGGGAGTGAAATAGATCCTGAAACCGTATGCGTACAAGCAGTGGGAGCCCACTTTGTTGGGTGACTGCGTACCTTTTGTATAATGGGTCAGCGACTTATTTTCAGTGGCGAGCTTAACCGAATAGGGGAGGCGTAGCGAAAGCGAGTCTTAATAGGGCGTCTAGTCGCTGGGAATAGACCCGAAACCGGGCGATCTATCCATGGGCAGGTTGAAGGTTGGGTAACACTAACTGGAGGACCGAACCGACTACCGTTGAAAAGTTAGCGGATGACCTGTGGATCGGAGTGAAAGGCTAATCAAGCTCGGAGATAGCTGGTTCTCCTCGAAAGCTATTTAGGTAGCGCCTCATGTATCACTGTAGGGGGTAGAGCACTGTTTCGGCTAGGGGGTCATCCCGACTTACCAAACCGATGCAAACTCCGAATACCTACAAGTGCCGAGCATGGGAGACACACGGCGGGTGCTAACGTCCGTCGTGAAAAGGGAAACAACCCAGACCGTCAGCTAAGGTCCCAAAGTTATGGTTAAGTGGGAAACGATGTGGGAAGGCTTAGACAGCTAGGAGGTTGGCTTAGAAGCAGCCACCCTTTAAAGAAAGCGTAATAGCTCACTAGTCGAGTCGGCCTGCGCGGAAGATGTAACGGGGCTCAAACCATACACCGAAGCTACGGGTATCACGCAAGTGATGCGGTAGAGGAGCGTTCTGTAAGCCTGTGAAGGTGAGTTGAGAAGCTTGCTGGAGGTATCAGAAGTGCGAATGCTGACATGAGTAACGACAATGGGTGTGAAAAACACCCACGCCGAAAGACCAAGGTTTCCTGCGCAACGTTAATCGACGCAGGGTTAGTCGGTCCCTAAGGCGAGGCTGAAAAGCGTAGTCGATGGAAAACAGGTTAATATTCCTGTACTTCTGGTTATTGCGATGGAGGGACGGAGAAGGCTAGGCCAGCTTGGCGTTGGTTGTCCAAGTTTAAGGTGGTAGGCTGGAATCTTAGGTAAATCCGGGATTCTAAGGCCGAGAGCTGATGACGAGTTACCCTTTGGGTGACGAAGTGGTTGATGCCATGCTTCCAAGAAAAGCTTCTAAGCTTCAGGTAACCAGGAACCGTACCCCAAACCGACACAGGTGGTTGGGTAGAGAATACCAAGGCGCTTGAGAGAACTCGGGTGAAGGAACTAGGCAAAATGGCACCGTAACTTCGGGAGAAGGTGCGCCGGTGAGGGTGAAGCACTTGCTGCGTAAGCCCACGCCGGTCGAAGATACCAGGCCGCTGCGACTGTTTATTAAAAACACAGCACTCTGCAAACACGAAAGTGGACGTATAGGGTGTGACGCCTGCCCGGTGCCGGAAGGTTAATTGATGGGGTTAGCTAACGCGAAGCTCTTGATCGAAGCCCCGGTAAACGGCGGCCGTAACTATAACGGTCCTAAGGTAGCGAAATTCCTTGTCGGGTAAGTTCCGACCTGCACGAATGGCGTAACGATGGCGGCGCTGTCTCCACCCGAGACTCAGTGAAATTGAAATCGCTGTGAAGATGCAGTGTATCCGCGGCTAGACGGAAAGACCCCGTGAACCTTTACTATAGCTTTGCACTGGACTTTGAATTTGCTTGTGTAGGATAGGTGGGAGGCTTTGAAGCGTGGACGCCAGTTCGCGTGGAGCCATCCTTGAAATACCACCCTGGCAACTTTGAGGTTCTAACTCAGGTCCGTTATCCGGATCGAGGACAGTGTATGGTGGGTAGTTTGACTGGGGCGGTCTCCTCCTAAAGAGTAACGGAGGAGTACGAAGGTGCGCTCAGACCGGTCGGAAATCGGTCGTAGAGTATAAAGGCAAAAGCGCGCTTGACTGCGAGACAGACACGTCGAGCAGGTACGAAAGTAGGTCTTAGTGATCCGGTGGTTCTGTATGGAAGGGCCATCGCTCAACGGATAAAAGGTACTCCGGGGATAACAGGCTGATACCGCCCAAGAGTTCATATCGACGGCGGTGTTTGGCACCTCGATGTCGGCTCATCACATCCTGGGGCTGAAGCCGGTCCCAAGGGTATGGCTGTTCGCCATTTAAAGTGGTACGCGAGCTGGGTTTAGAACGTCGTGAGACAGTTCGGTCCCTATCTGCCGTGGACGTTTGAGATTTGAGAGGGGCTGCTCCTAGTACGAGAGGACCGGAGTGGACGAACCTCTGGTGTTCCGGTTGTCACGCCAGTGGCATTGCCGGGTAGCTATGTTCGGGAAAGATAACCGCTGAAAGCATCTAAGCGGGAAACTTGCCTCAAGATGAGATCTCACTGGGACCTTGAGTCCCCTGAAGGGCCGTCGAAGACTACGACGTTGATAGGCAGGGTGTGTAAGCGCTGTGAGGCGTTGAGCTAACCTGTACTAATTGCCCGTGAGGCTTGACCATATAACACCCAAGCAATTTGTGAACTCCAAGCCCAAAAGCGAAAGAGACCAGATTGCGGTGTGTGAAGACGAAACGAACCGAAAGTTCGAATCTCACAAAACACCGAAGCTATCACATACCCAATTTGCTGAAGCGAGGCCGACTGGCCACGACTCAGTACCCGAATTTCTTGACGACCATAGAGCATTGGAACCACCTGATCCCATCCCGAACTCAGCAGTGAAACGATGCATCGCCGATGGTAGTGTGGGGTTTCCCCATGTGAGAGTAGGTCATCGTCAAGATTAAATTCCGAAACCCCTATCTGCTGATGCAGGTAGGGGTTTTGTTTTTGTCCCTAGGAAAGTCTGCGAAAGCTCGTGATAAATTTGCACAGTTATTTCCGAGCTGGAGCACTAGAATAGCCCCACTTTAGCTGAGCCAGAGCTGTTTATGCCCGATCCGTCAGACATTGATAGGTTGTCAGATCTGCCCCTGAGCGGTCTGGTGGCGTGTCATGAGTGCGACCTGTTGATGCGCAAGCCTCAGCTGGCCCATGGTGAAAAAGCCGAGTGCCCCCGCTGTGGCTATGAGCTCTATGCTCACCGGCACAATGTAGTCGAACGCAGTCTTGCCTTGGTTATCGCCGCCCTGCTGTTATATGTGCCGGCCAACTTCTTACCCATCATGCAACTCAATCTGCTCGGGCAGTCCTCCCAGGACACCGTTTGGAGTGGCGTGGTCGGTCTGTTCGATACCGGTATGCAAGGTGTATCGGCGGTGGTGTTCCTGTGCAGCATGGGTATTCCGCTACTCAAGTTGCTTTGCCAGTTGGCTGTGCTGCTGACCATTCGCTTGGACGTTGGCCGTAGCTACGGTTTGTTGCTCTACCGCATTTATCACCATTTACGAGACTGGGGGATGCTTGAGGTCTACCTCATGGGCGTGCTGGTGGCCATCGTCAAGTTGGCAGATATGGCGGCCATGACCATAGGCCTTGGCCTGGTGTGCTTCATCAGTTTGTTGCTGGTCCAGGTCTGGTTGGAGGTGGTGATGTCACCGCATCAGATCTGGCAGGCGTTATCAGGAGAAGATGCCCATGCGGGCGATTGATGCAGGCATTCTGATCTGTGCGGAATGCCATGAGTTGAATCGGCAGGATGCTGAAGCCGACAACCAAACCTGTACTCGCTGCGGCGCGCTGGTTCACCCCCGTCGCCCGAACAGCTTGATGCGGACCTGGGCGTTGTTGATCACCGCCGCGGTTCTTTATATTCCGGCCAACATGTTGCCGATCATGACCATCAACTCGCTGGGCCAAGGCGCTCCGAGTACTATCATGTCCGGCGTCATCGAGTTGGTACAACACGGCATGATTCCTATTGCCGCCGTGGTGTTCATCGCCAGTATCCTGGTGCCCACTTTCAAGCTGGTGGGTATCGCCTTATTACTGTTTTCCGTGCAGCGGCACCAGCCCATGTCGGCGCGGCAACGCATCCTTATGTACCGTTTCATCGAGTTCATTGGTCGTTGGTCGATGCTCGATATTTTCGTGATCGCCATTCTGGTGGCGGTGGTGAATTTTGGGCGGCTCGCCAGTGTCGAAGCCGGTCTTGGCGCGATTGCTTTCGCCAGCGTAGTGATTTTGACAATGATTGCCGCAGTAACCTTCGATCCCCGACTGATTTGGGATAACACGGAGTCGGATGACGACCATGACTGATTTGCCTACCGCTAAAACCCGACCGGCTTCGAACTGGTCGGCCATCTGGGTCCTGCCGCTGATCGCCTTGATCATCGGCGGCTGGCTCGGCTGGCGGGCTTATAACGAGACCGGAATCGAGATCAATGTGCGCTTTGAGAGTGGTGAAGGCATCCAGGTCAACAAAACCGAAGTCGTCTACAAAGGGATGCCGGTCGGCAAAGTGACGGCCCTTACACTCGATGACGAAGGCAGCTCCAAGGGAGTGGTCGCGACGGTCGAGATGAACAAGGACGTCGAGCAATACCTCAAGACCGGAACACGTTTCTGGCTGGTCAAGCCGAGCGTGAGCCTGGCCGGTATCACCGGCCTGGAAACCCTGGTATCGGGTAACTACGTAGCTATCAGCCCGGGTGAAGGCGAATCGACCCGTAAATTCAAGGCACTGGTCGAAGAGCCTCCACTGTCGGACGCCAAACCGGGTTTGCACCTGACCCTCAAGGCTGATCGATTGGGTTCGCTGAACCGCGGCAGCCCGGTGTTCTACAAACAGATCCAGGTCGGTCAGGTGAAGAGCTACCTGTTGTCCGAGGATCAGAGCAAGGTCGAGATCAAAATCTTCATCGAACCGACCTATGCCAGCCTGGTGCGCAAACACACGCGTTTCTGGAACGCCAGTGGCATCAGCATCGATGCCAACCTCTCGGGCGTCAAAGTGCGCAGCGAGTCCCTGGCCAGCATCGTGGCCGGAGGGATTGCTTTCGCCACGCCGGAAAGCCGCAAGGACAGCCCGCCGACGGACCCAAGCCTGCCGTTCCGTCTTTACGAAGACTTTGACGCCGCTGCGGCGGGCATCCGGGTGAAGGTCAAGCTCAGTGATTTCGAGGGCTTGCAGGCCGGTCGTACACCGGTCATGTACAAAGGCATCCAGGTCGGCAGCCTGAAGACCCTCAAGGTCGATCCGGACCTGTCCAGCGCCACGGCTGAATTGACCCTGGATCCCTTGGCCGAAGATTACCTGGTAACCGGCACGCAGTTCTGGGTCGTCAAGCCGTCGATTTCCCTGGCGGGGATCACCGGTCTGGAAGCGTTGGTCAAGGGCAACTACATTGCTGTGCGACCGGGTGACAAGGGCGGCGCGCCGCAGCGCGAGTACGAAGCCAGGGCAAAGGCGCCGCCGCTGGACTTGCGTTCACCGGGCTTGCACTTGGTCCTGCTGACCGAAAACCTCGGTTCCCTGGAAGTCGGCAGTCCGATCCTCTACAAGCAGGTCAAGGTCGGGTCGGTGCAGAGCTACCAGTTTTCCCGCAAGAAGAAGCAACTGATCATTGGTGTGCACATCGAGAAAGAATACGAAGGGCTGGTCAACGGCTCGACACGTTTCTGGAACGCCAGTGGCATCACCCTTACGGGAGGTTTGACGGGCGGGATCCAGGTCAAGAGCGAGTCCCTGCAAAGCCTGATGGCCGGCGGGATTGCCTTCGAAACTCCGGAACCCAATGTGCCGCTGAAAAGACGCATCCCGCGTTTCCGCCTGTTTGCCGATCATGAAGCGGCACAACAGCGCGGCACCGTGGTGACGATCAAGGTCGACCGCGCCGATGGTTTGCGCAGCGGTACGCCGATCCGTTTCAAAGGGCTGGATGTGGGCCAGATCGAGGATGTCGATCTCAGCGCCGATATGCAATCGGTGCTGCTCACTGCGCGTATCACCGAAGTGCCCGAGCGCATCGCCCGGGTCGGGTCCCAGTTCTGGGTGGTCAAGCCGGAGTTGGGGTTGATGAAGACCTCCAACCTGGAAACCCTGGTAACCGGCCAGTACGTTGAAGTGCAGCCTTCGGCGAAAAACCTCGGGCCGCAGAAAAGCTTCGTGGCCCTGGCCAACCCACCGGAAAGTGCGGTGCCCGAAGCGGGATTGAGCCTGGTGCTGAGCGCGGCCCGCCGTGGTTCGTTGAAGACCGGTGTGCCGGTGACCTATCGCGAGATTACGGTGGGCAAGGTTACTGGTTATGAATTGGGCCAGACCGCAGACCGAGTGCTGATCCATATCTTGATCGAGCCCAAATATGCGCCACTGGTGCGCAGCGGCACACGCTTCTGGAATAGCAGTGGCTTCGGTCTGGACTTCGGTCTGTTCAAGGGCGCGACGGTGAGAACCGAGTCCCTTGAAACGCTTATCCAGGGCGGCATTGCGTTCGCAACGCCGGATGGCGAACGAATGGGCAATCCGGCTCGACCGGAGCAGACTTTCCCGCTGTTCGATAAGTTTGAAGATGAATGGCTGACCTGGGCGCCGAAGATCAGTCTGGGTAAGTGATTGGTGTAACGTTAGTCTATTCTGACGCCATCGTGAGCAGGCTCGCTCCCACCTTGGAATGCTTTGGATGGGCGATCCTGCATCCCCTGTGGGAGCGAGCTTGCTCGCGATGAGGCCATCAGGTGCCCTGAAAACTCAAGAACTAGCGCAATAAAAAAAGGCCGCGATCCATTTGGACTGCGGCCTTTTTCATGCCCGGTTATTCACTCACACCGAATCCAGCTCCGGCTCGTCGGCCTGGACATTCACCGTGGCCTTCACCGCATCGTGACGACGGATGTATTTCCAGTCCGCTTCGTCGATGTAGATGCCGTTCGGACCGCTGCCTCCTTCCAGGTCGATGGCGACACTGGCGCAGACTTGCGGCTTCACACTGGCCAGGATCGGCACGAAGCCCAGTTGCAGGCTGGTTTCCAGCAGGGCGGCCTGGTTTTTCTCGTCGATGTCCGCGGCTTCGTCCAGGTAGTACGGCAGGCGCACGCGGCCGGCCTGTTCGCGGTCCATCAGGTGCAGCAACAAGTACATGTTGGTCAGCGCCTTGATGGTCATGGTGGTGCCGTTGGACGCCGCGCCGTCGATGTCGGTGTGGATCACGGGCTGACCGTTGACCTTGGTGATCTCGAACGCCAGCTCGAACAGGTCCTTGAGGCCGAGCTGGTTGTGGTTCGCCGCCACCAGCCGCGCCAGGTATTCCTTGGCTTCTTCGTTCTTGTTGTCCTGCTCGGCGCTCTGGCTGAGGTCGAACACCGACAGCGTCTCGCCTTCCTCGTACTGGCCGGCACTGTGGATGATCTGGTCGATGTGCTTGAGCGCTTCCTTGTTCGGCGCCAGGACGATCCGGAAGCTCTGCAGGTTGGACACCTGGCGCTTGTTGATCTCGCGGTTGAACAGCGCCAGTTGGTGCTCGAGGCTGTCGTAGTCGCTGCGGATATTGCGCAGGGTCCGGGCGATGTCGGTCACCGCCGCACGGCGCGCCTTGCCCAGGGTCAGCGCTTCGTCGGTGCGGTGGGCATAGGCGTTGATCAGCAGTTGCAGGCGTCGCTCCATGTCGTCTTCGCTGTCGAACTTGGCCACGCCCTTGAGGCGCACCTGGGCATACAGCGCTTCGATCTGGCCGTCGACCCGCAGCAGCCCTTGCCAGCTGTCCTGGTAGTCATTGAGCAGCGGCAGCAGGTTGTCCATGGAGTCGTCGACAGGGTCCATGAACGGCGTGCCGAACGGCAGGTCTGCCGGCAGCAATTGACGACGGCGCAGGGCGTCGTCGAGGGTGCGCTGCTTGGCTTCCATGTCGGCGATCTGCCGGCCCACCAACTGCAACTTGGCGGACAGCTGCTGGACGCGCTCGGTGAAGGCATCGCTGGAGCGCTTGAGTTCGTCCTGAGCGGCTTCCATCTGCGCCAGTTGCTCGAGCTTCTCGCCTTCCTCTGCACTCAGGGTCTGGCTGCGACGGAAGTCTTCCAGGGCTTTCTGCGCATCCAGGACCTGCTGGTACAGCGCCTCGGTCCGGGTCTTGCTCGCGGCGCGGTCGGCGGCCACGGCTTGCTGGGTCTTGAGCTGCTTGAGTTCTTTTTCCAGGCGCTCTTTCTGGTCGCGCAGCGCGGCTCGGTCGGCCAGGGCTTGCAGGGCAGGTGGCTCGATGTGGGACAGGTCGATGGACAGGCCCGGCACTTCGAAACGCTCGCCCTTGAAGCCGTCGAGGATCAGCTCCATGGATTTGACCCACTCGCCGTTCTCGTCCAGCGCGATGCCGTGTTCGCCCAGTGGCAGGCTGAACAGGGCGCTGTTGAACAGGCGCATCAGGCGTTCGACGTCCTGCTGCGAGAACTCTTCCCGCAGACGGGCGTAGCTGTTGTTGTCGGCGTGATCGAGTTGCTGCTTGACCGACTTCAGGCGTTTTTCCAGGTCGCGCAGGCGCTCTTCCAGGTCCTCGGCGCTGAACTGCCGGGACTGGGCCAGGGCGCCGGCCAGTTCGTCGTGGGCGTCCTTGGCGGCGAGCAGTTGCTGCTCCAGGACCTTGACGTCATCCACCAGGGCAAAGCGATGCTTGAGCACCGACAGTTCGCCGAGCCAACGCTGGATGCCGCTGATTTCCCGCTCCAGGCGCATCAGCTCCTGAGTGCCGCCGCGCTGGTCGTTCTGCAGCGAATCCTGTTCGTTGCGGTAGTGCTCGGCCTGGATGGTCAGCTCTTCCTTGCGCGCACTGGCGTAGTCCGACCAGGTACCCAGCAGCGAATCGAGCAACGGCGAGAGACGATGCAATTTGCCGCGCAGGATATCGCGCTGCTTCACGCCATTGGCCAGGGCTTCCACCAGCGGGCCGGCCGCCACCAGGGAGTTGTAGTCCTGCTCCATGCGGCGTACATCGCGGAAGGCTTCTTCGCACGCGGCGATGTAGTCCACGCTACCGGAGCGCAGGCTGTGTTCGAACGCGTCGAGGAACAATTGCTTGAGCTTGGCTGCGGTGATTTCGCGCATGTGCAGCAGGTTGATGAACAGTGCGCGGAAGGTCTTGAGGCTTTGTTCGCTGGTGGAGCGCAGCGGGATCAGCGTCAGGTCCAGCGGGATCGAGGTGTGGCCACCCACCAGCAGGCGTCGCAGTTCATCCGGCTTGAGTTCGTAGGCTTTCAGGCCTTCGCGCTCCAGGTTGGTGAACAGCTCTTTCTGACGCAGGCAGGTGTCATTTTTCTGATAGTGGGCCAGGTCCAGTTTGCCAGCGTAGGCAAAGAACTGGTGACCGAAACCGCCGCCAGGGCCGCGACCGACCACGCCAATTACGTGCGGGCCGTGGGGCAGGGCGACTTCCACCAGAATGTAGCTGGTGTCCGAGGCAAAGTAGAAGCGCCGGGATTGCTCCAGGCTGTACTTGCCGAAGCTCATGTCCGACATGCGCGCCAGGATCGGGAACTGCAAGGCGTTGATCGAGGCGGATTTACCGAGGTTGTTCGCGCCGTACACCGACAGCGGTTCTTCCAGCGGGAACAGACCGAGGCTGTAGCCGGCGGTGTTCAAAAGGGCAAAACGGCGGATGCCGTAGCGTTCCTTGCTCATGCGTCGGTCTCCTGTTCTTCGGCAATGGCGCGGGCCAGTGCGTCTTCTTCGCTCTTACCTTCAAATTCGCTGAGGTCCAGCGGATCATCGGTCTGCAGCAGTTTTTTGTCGCTGTCTTCGTCGATCAGCACGGGCACCGGCAACGGCAGCACGCTGTGCAGGCTGGCGGCCAGGTCGCGGTCCTGCTGGACCGACAGGCACACGTCGAGGAACCGATGCATCGGCGGCAGGAAGCGATACACGCCGTTTTCTTCGCTGGCAAAACCCAGTTGGGTCATGCGCCGCATGATTTTTTCTTCCAGTTCTTCCTGGGTCTGTACTTCGGCCTGGATGAACAGGTCGCGGTACTTTTCCAGCAGCGAAGGCAGCTCATCGCGGCCCAGGCTGCCGCCGTCGAGCACGGCAATCGGATCGCGGCCCTGGTCGGCCAGGTGCTCCACCAGAATGAAGGTGAACAGGGCCAGGCGCTGGGCGGTCTTGTTGACTGCCGCGGCGGCCAGGTCCGGCACGAAGTAATAGAAGCCACGGGTGTCGCACACCAGTTCGAAGCCCAGGGCCTTGAACAGTGTGCGGTACTGGTCCTGGAAGTTCGACAGTTGCGCGTACAGCTCCGGGTCGCGGCGGCTGACGTGGTAGCCCTTGAACAACTCGCGGAAGATCGGCGCCAGTTGGGACAGTTCGGATAGATCAAGATGCATGGGGGATGCTCGCAGAATCCTCGGCGGCGGTGTCGCCGGCCGAGAGCAGGGCGAAGGAGCGCAGGCTGACCTGATGCTCGTGAGTGTGATAGTCGCGGCGTTCCAGACGCTCGCGCTTGAAGCGTTTTTCCCGCGACAGGCGCGAGAACCAGTACAGCAATTCGTCGGTGGCGCCGTCCGGTTCCTGTTCCAGCAGCCAGGTCATCAGGTCCGGCATCGGCAGGGCGTCTTCGCAACGCTCGACCATCTCGCGCACGGTGCGTGGCGCGCGCGGTGCTTCGCCGCCCTTGTGGGTCTTGTGGGACTTGGGGAAGCGCGCCGGTTTCGGTTCGAAACGGGCCAGGGCATAGACGTAGGCTTCGACCTGGCTGGCGCTGCCCAGGAAGGTGCTTTGCGGCCGGGTGAACATCGGCATGGCGGCCTGCGGCACGGCATCGATGCCTTTGCGGCGAATGGCGGCCAGGGCCAGGGCGGCGCCACGGGTCACGGCGTTGTGGCGGCGAGCCTCTTCGCGCAGCGGCAGGAGCAGTTCACGGGCATGCCGCAGGGTCAGTTGGGCGCTGGTCTGCATCTCGAGGATGCGCGCGTGGGTGCGCAGCAGCATGTCGTCGTCCACCAGGTGGCCGAGGCGCTGCTGTTCGGTGAGCATGCGCAACAGCACGTTCTCGACCTTGCGCACGCCTTGCTCGAAGGCGCCGTCGGCATTCACCAGTTGGATCATCGGCTCAACGTATTCGTCCCAGGTCGCCAGCACCTCGGCATAGCGCTGGCGCAGCGGGATCTGCCGATCACTGGTCTTGGCCCGTTCGGCCACGGCCACCAGGGCCTGTTCGTCGTTGGCGAGTTTCTTGAGCACATCGCGCACGCGCATGTCCAGCAGGCGCAGCTGGCGAGCCAGGTCGTTGCCGTCGCGAATGTCGAAGGCGTCCTGGATGTAGCCGGCCAGGCGCTCGAGGTGGCGCAGGTAGGCTTCGATCTCCAGGCACAGGCCCAGGCGGTGTTCGCGGCGCAGGTAGGCGAGGAAGTCATGGATCTGGGCGTTGAGCTCGAAGCGGTTCGGGCTTTTCGCCACCGGTACGAGAATGTCCAGGCGGATCCACACATCCAGCAGGCTGGTGATGTCCTGGGGCGTGCTGTCCAGCTGTTGGGCGGCCAGCTGTGAACGCAATTCGTTGAGGCTCAGGGTGCCCTGGTCGAAGTGCTCGCACAAAGGTTCCAGCAATGCCCAGTGTTCAGCGAGGGCGCGCAAGACGCGCTTGGGTTCGATCATCGCAATGGCCGTCGGGTTGGCAATTAAAAGCGGCGATTGTACTGCATCGAGCCGCTTGCGATTCACCCCTTGGACGGACTGTCGTTTGCTATCGATCAACTATTGGCTCAACAGGGAAGCGATCCGCGCCGAAGGGCGGTAGAATCCCTCCCACTTTCAGTTATCCACAAGTGGCCGACCCTTGCTTATCGAGTCCCGTCGCCGCGCCTATCTGACCGCCATGCAGGTGGTCAACTGGCTGCCGCGTACCGAATTGCCGTTCGCCGCCCCGTCGCGGCCCGAGCTGCTGGAAACGCCCGAGCCCGAGTACATCGCGCCGGTCGTGACCGCGCCTGTGGCCAAGACGGTCGCCGAGCCGGTGGCGCCCGTGGCCGAGCGGCCGAAAATCGAAGTGCCGCGTCCAAGCCTGGCCTCGACCCGTACCAACGCCAAACCGGTGGAGGAGGTTGTCGAGGCGCCGCCCAAGGCTCCCTACGTCGCCCCGCCGCGTTTCGCCCTGCAACTGCTGCGGGCCGGGCGTTGCCTGCTGTTGGTGGAGTTGCCCACGGGCGAGCCGTTTCAAAGTCGCGATCCGGCCTACTTGCTGCTCAAGGACATGCTGCGCGCCGCCGGTCTACCGGATAGCCCGCAGATCATTGGCGAACCGGTGCGCTGGCCGCTGTTGTCGCGCGGCACCATGGACCAGGGGCCCGAAGCGGCGCGGGATTTCGTCCAGGGCTTCGTTTCGGCGCGCCTCGAAGACGAGCCCTGCGTGTGCCTGTGGCTGATCGGCCTGCCGGCGGTGAAGTTTGCCGGCGAGGCGGATGCCGAGGCGTTCAATCGTGAACTGCAGGTCGAAGGCCTGGGCTCGGCCTGGGCGTTGCCCGGGTTGGAACTGTTAATGGAAACGCCACAGCGCAAGGCTGATGTCTGGCAAGCCATGCGCCGGCTGATGGCGCGCTGGAAAGAATCGAATGAGTGACGCTGTATCGTTCCGCCCGATGACCGAGGCGGACCTCGACGCTGTACTGAAAATCGAATACGCCGCCTACAGCCACCCCTGGACCCGGGGGATATTTCTCGACGGGCTGGGTAAATACCAGATCTGGCTGATGTTCGAAGGCCAGCAGCAAGTGGGTCATGGCGTGGTGCAGATCATCCTGGATGAGGCGCACCTGCTCAACATCACCGTCAAACCGGAAAACCAGGGTCGTGGTCTGGGCTTGCGCCTGTTGGAACACTTGATGTCGATTGCCTACAAGGCCGAGGCCCGGGAATGCTTCCTGGAAGTGCGCGACAGCAACCGCACGGCGTTCCGGCTGTATGAGCGCTATGGTTTCAATGAAATTGGCCGGCGCCGGGATTACTACCCGGCAGTGGGCGGGCGTGAGGATGCGGTGGTCATGGCGTGTACCTTGGTGGACTGAAGCGCCGCGCCCCCCTGTGGGAGCGAGCTTGCTCGCGATGGCGATTGTAGGGTCAACGCTTGCCATCCAGCGGATCGATATCCGCCATTTCCGCTTCGTCCAGCCCATCGCCTCCGCCAATATCGTTTTCATCCACCACACTCAGGTCCCAGTCAGCCTGCTCGTCGCCGCCGGCCTCACGGGCATCTCGGGCGCCGTCTTCGCGAATGAGGGTTTCCGGGCTCATGTCGTCATCGGTCGGCTGGTGATCATCCGTCGAGGCGCCGGTCATGCCCGCTTCACGGACGCGTTCACGAGGCATCAGCTGTTCGCGTTCGCCTTGCGGCAATTCGTCGCCGATTTTCGCGCTGGGCTGCTCGTCGTCGAATTCCAACTCATGCATCGAGCCCATGCGATCTTCGTTGTCGTCGATGGGTTCCGGTTGCGTCGCATCGAAGGGGCGTCGTGAATCATTCATGGCAATTCCTCATACTGTGGGCCTTACTGGTGTCGACCGGCAGCGCATCCAGGAATTCCAATGCATCGCCGACGTGACCTCGACCGGCGGTCGTCTGTCACAGTTGCGCACTCTCAATCGAGGCTAGACAGCATGAACGAATTACAAGATCTGATTGATAACAACGCGCGTTGGGCCGATGCGATCAAGCAGGAAGATCCTGACTTCTTCTCCAAGCTGGCTCGTCAGCAAACCCCGGAATACCTGTGGATCGGCTGTTCCGATGCGCGGGTGCCGGCCAACGAGATCGTCGGCATGCTGCCGGGCGATCTGTTCGTACACCGCAACGTGGCCAACGTAGTGCTGCACACGGACCTCAACTGCCTGTCGGTGATCCAGTACGCGGTGGACGTGCTCAAGGTCAAACACATCCTGGTCACCGGCCATTACGGCTGTGGCGGTGTGCGTGCCTCGATGCAGGACCGGCAACTGGGCCTGATCGACGGCTGGCTGCGCTCGATTCGCGACCTGTACTACGAGCATCGCGAGGCGTTGGGCCAATTGCCGACCGAGGAGGAGCGTGTCGACCGCCTGTGCGAGCTGAACGTGATCCAGCAGGTGGCCAACGTCGGCCATACCAGCATCGTGCAGAACGCCTGGCACCGCGGGCAGAAACTGTCGATCCATGGCTGCATCTACGGCATCAAGGACGGACGCTGGAAGAGCCTGGACACCACGATCAGCGGTTTCGAGCAATTGCCGCCGCAGTATCGGCTGCGTCCGGTCGACGCGCCTTGAGCCCGGTTCGTCAGTCGCGGTGACATTGACGGCGCCAGTGCCGTAGAAACTTCATTCCCTGCTCATTGGGCGGTTCGTCATAGCCGGTAATCCAGCCATGACAGTTGTATGAACCGCACCGGCAGGCGAACTGTCGATACAGTTTCTGTTCGGTACTGGCGTAGTCCATCGTCAGGCAGTCACCTTCATCGATACAGGCCAGTGACCACAGCCACAGTTCGCTCATGTCGAGGAAGACATTCGGGTTGCAGGAATGCAGCAGCAATCCGGCGAAGCGCGGGTCATACATGTGCACGTCCGGCAGGATCTGCAGCGTGTGCAGGCGCCGTCGGCTGACCAGCAGCCCCGAAACCCTGCACATCCTCGTCATGGGAGCGAATGGTTTACGGGCGATGATGCCGTTGCCGCGGCCGTCGGTCGTGTGATGCACTTCGAAGTCGTGCACCGAGGGGTAGCCCAGGCGGGTGCTGAGTTGTTTTTCCGGGTAGATGCAGCCCCGATGCTGAGAACAGGCGCGATCTGTAATGAACGTGGTCATGACAGTCCTTGTCGGTGCTAAACACTCGACTTGCTGGCGCTGGCGATCCTGCCGGCGGTCGTTGAAAAAACCTTGATAGCTTCGCCCAAGTCGGGAGCGGCATCTACTGTCGACTCTGACAGGTGCCAAAGGCGCTTTCCCGCGTCAGCGCCAGCCTACGCGGGAAGGCGTCTCAAGGTTTAGACCGCCTCGGCAGGCAGCGGCATGGGCACCTTCAGTTGCGGAAGTTGCGACTTGATCGCCGGCGTTTCGCATTTTTTCGCTGCATCAGCCGGCGTCAAGTTGCGAATGGAGGTGTAGAACAACTCGCAGGTCTTTTCTTTTTGCGTGACTTGCCAGGTCTGCGTGCACTGGTTCAGCAGAGTGCTCGGGTCGGTGCCCGGCTTGCTGCCCATGCCGGCCTGCCAGCATGAAGCACTCAGGTCCTGGCCCATGACTTTCAGGCCCGCGGCATCCGCCTTGGCTTCGTCACCGTCGTAGCTGTCCTTGTCGGCGGCGTACCAGATGTAGCTCGGATGGTTGGAGCCCAGGACCGGAACCTTGACCCCGCTGCCGGTTGTGATGGTCGCCAAGCTGAGCACATTCACGGTCTGGCCGTACTGGGTCTTGATCCAGTTCCGAACGGGCGCTCCGAAGGCCACCATCGGCAACGCGGCGCCGCTGGCGGTTTGGGTGACCTGTGTGACCATGGTGGTTTGGTAATCGTTGAAGTAGCTATAGAGTCCCTCCAATGTGCTGCCAGCATTGGACGGCGCTGCGATGGGCGCGATGTCGATGATGGTCTGGTAGGCCGGTGTCTGTTCAACCGCAATGCCGTTGACGGTCAGCAGCGTGGCCCAACGATCGGTGGTCGCCGACTCCAGATAGTCCTGGGCCTGGGTCAGGGAGTAATCCGGCGGGAAGTGCAGCAACTCGACACTCTTGCGGTTTTCCAGGGCCATGCCCAGCGGCAGGAACAGGTACCAGTTGTAGGACCATTTCTTGTCGCTGTTGAGTTTGGAGGCGCCGTTGTACGCCAGGTCACCGGCGTCGAGCAGGGCCTTGAGCGGTTGGCCGTAGCTCTTCGGTACCCCATTGATGCTGGCATAGACCTTGTCGTTGTCGATTTTGACCTCGACCTTGGCCGTGGTGTAGCCGTCACGCTGCACGCTTTGGGTCAGGTAATGCTCGACGGTTTGTTCCAGGGTCCAGTCGCGAAAACAAATGACGTTGCAGTTGTTGGGGTAGGCAAAGAGGCGGGTGACGCGCTCGGTGCTGCCCAGTTGTACGTCGATATTGGTCGTGTCGGCGGCTTGGACGGTGGCGCTCAGGGTGAGGACGGCAAGAGGAAGTACGGCGAGTTTGAACATGCTCAGATCCTTTTCAGCGTGAGGGACCCTCAAAAGCAGGGCGCATCCATACTGAAACAGACCGAGCCGAAGAAGAAGTGGGCCGATGGAAATATCGGCCCTTTTTTATGGCTTTATGGCATCACGGGCGGCAAATAACTCAATGTTGTCCCCAGCGCCCATAGCAGCGCCAGCACCAACGGCGTATGCACCAGCAGCTGCACGAAGGAAAAGCCGATCAGGTCCCTGGCCTTCAGCCCCAAGACCCCCAGCAGCGGCAGCATGTAGAACGGGTTGATAAGGTTCGGCAGCGCTTCGGCGGCGTTATAGATCTGCACCGCCCAGCCCAGGTGATAGTTCAGGTCATTGGCCACCTGCATGACGTAGGGCGCTTCAATGATCCACTTGCCGCCGCCAGAAGGAATGAAAAAGCCCAGTACCGCCGAATAGACGCCCATCAACAGGGCGTAGGTGTCATGGGAGGCGATTTGTACGAAAAAGGTCGAGATGTGGTGGGCCAGGGTCTGGGCATCGCTGCCTTTGACCGTGGTCAGCAGCGCGGCGATCGAGCCGTAAAGCGGAAACTGGATCAACACGCCCGTGGTGGTCGGCACCGCGCGGGCCACGGCGTCGAGAAAACTGCGCGGTCGCCAGTGCAGCAAGGCGCCCAGCATGATGAACAGGAAGTTATACGTGTTGAGCCCGGAAATGGCACTGATCGCAGGCTTGGTCGAAAACTCATGGAACAGCCAGCCGGCCGCCAGCAGCACCAGCGCAATGGTCAGCAGCGGACTGTGCTCCAGCCATTCCCCTGGGCGGGTACGGGGCTGCAACGCCGGCATGCTGAAACTGGGGTCGATACCACAAGCGGCGGCGTCACGGGCACTGTTCGGCCCGGGAGCGGTGGCGTAGGCGACAATCAACGAGATCACGATCAGCGCCAGCAGCATCACGCCAGACTGCCAGAGGAAAATCGTCTGGGTGAAAGGAATGACGCCAGTAATCGACAGGATCGAGGGCGGCAGGCTGGCCGGGTTGGCCTGCAATTGCGCCGCCGACGAAGACAACCCCAGGGCCCACACTGCGCCCAGGCCCAAGTACGCGGCGGCGCCGGCGGCGCGGTAATCCATCTTCAGGTCGGTGCGTCGGGCGAGGGCGCGCACCAGCAAACCGCCAAACACCAACGACAGGCCCCAGTTGAGCAGCGACGCGACCATGGAAATCAGTGCCACCCACGCCACGGCGAAGCGGCCGTTGGTCGGAATACGTGCCAGACGGTCAATCAATTTGACGGCCGGTGGCGAGCTGGCGACCACGTATCCGCCGATCACCACGAAGGCCATTTGCATGGTGAACGGGATCAGGCTCCAGAAGCCGTCGCCGAACGCCATGGCCGCCGCCGTGGGTGTGGCGCCGATGAATTGCGTCGCCACGGCGACCACCAGCACTGCCAGCGCGGCAAAGACCCAGGAATCGGGGAACCAGCGCTCGGCGAAACTGGAACAGCGCAAGGCGAAGCGGGCGGAACGGCTGTCTTCGATGTCAGTGGTCACGGCAATTACCTCGTTTTTATGGTTATGGGTATTGATGGCGGCAAGGCTTCAAAGGTCAGGCGCAACAGTAGAACAATCCAGTGACCATGGGAGGCTCATCGGGTTCGCGGGCGCCCTGGAATATTTTCGATAGGGGCTCGGGGCGCTCTTTAGAAAAAAATCGCCGGGCCGATGGCAAGGGAACAGCCATTTAATTCTTCTGCTGTCGGAGCTGCCCATGTTCAACAACCGCCTGAAGCAGGAGCTACTGGCTCTTCGCCAAGAACTGTCCAGCCTTGTGCAAGTCAAGGAAAGCCTGGATCGCGAAATGCTTGGCCTCACCCTGGATGCCGATGGACGGATTCAATCGGTCAATCAGAACTTCCTCGACGAGATGCGCTACAAGAGCCAGGACTTGATTGGCCGGCCTGTGGATGAGCTGGTTCCCGGGTATTTGAAAACCAATGAGTTCCAGGTCCGTTTCAAGTCGGCACTGACCCGTGGCGAACACTTTTCCGGTGCCGTGCGCCTGCTGCGAGGCAATGGCCAGGAAGCCTGGCTGCGTTCGATCCTCCAGCCCGTGCGGAGTGCCGATGGGCGGATCCGCTATTTTTCGATGTATTCCAATGACCTGACCCGCACCATCGAGGCTTCCCGCGAGCATGAAAACCTCATCGGCGCGTTGGTGCGTTCAACGGCGGTGATCGAATTCGATTTGGGCGGTCACGTACTGACGGCCAATGATCGCTTCCTCAACGCCATGGGTTACAGCCTTGCGCAGGTCAAGGGCAAGCACCACCGCACGTTTTGTGAACCTGAGGAATACAACAGCGCGGCCTACGAGCAGTTCTGGAAGCGCTTGAACAGTGGTGAATTTGTGGCTGGCCGCTTCAAGCGTCTCGATAGCAGTGGTCGTGAGGTCTGGTTGGAAGCTTCCTACAACCCGGTGCTCGATGCCAACGAGCGGCTGTATAAAGTGGTCAAGTTCGCCACCAACATCACCGACCAGGTCAACCAGGAAAAAGCCGTCGCCGAGGCGGCCAGCATCGCCTATAGCACCTCGTTGCAGACCGACAGCAGTGCCCAGCGCGGCACGACGGTGGTGACGCAGGCCGTGGACGTGATGCGCGACCTGGCCCGGCACATGCAAACCGCTGGCGAAGGCATCGAGGCGCTGAATGAACAATCCCTGGTGATCGGTACCATCGTCAAGACCATCAGCGGCATCGCCGAACAAACCAACCTGCTGGCGCTCAACGCCGCGATCGAAGCGGCCCGTGCCGGTGAGCAAGGCCGTGGCTTTGCGGTGGTGGCCGATGAAGTGCGACAACTGGCGTCGCGTACCAGCCAGGCGACCGATGAAATCGTTGGCGTGGTCCGCCAGAACCAGGACATGGCCCGCAACGCCGTGGCACTGATGACCGACGGCCAGCACCAGGCCGAACACGGCCTGGCCCTGGCCGCCGAGGCGGGGACGGTGATTGTCGAGATCCAGGACGGGGCGAAGAAGGTGGTCGATGCGGTGAGTCAGTTTGCCAACCAGCTATCGACCTGAGGAAAACTGCTGAGCGAGCTGCCATCGCGAGCAGGCTCGCTCCTACAGTTCTCCCTGAATAGCCTTGATATTGTGTTCGCCGCCACCCCCTGTGGGAGCGAGCTTGCTCGCGATGGCGGCCACACATTCAACATCCTGGCACGCTGACTCAACCTGATCGACGAGCGCTCAATCCCCCAGCGCGGCACCTTCGCGCCGCGGGTCCGCGCCGCCGGCCAGAGACGTTTTCCCTTGCGCATCACGCATCCGGACGATCGCCTGGGTGCCGCTGTTCATGTCGATCTCGCTCACCGCATGGCCTTTGTCTTTCAACGCCTGGATCAGCATCGGACTGAACTGCCCTTTTTCCAGTTCGGTGGGGCCGTTGCGGCTGCCGAAGTTGGGGAGATTGATGGCGGTTTGCGGGTCCAGGTTCCAGTCGAGCAGGCCGATCACTGACTTGGTGACGTATTCGATGATTTGCGAGCCGCCGGGGGAGCCGACAGCGGCCAGCAGCCTACCCTGATGATCGAAGATCAGCGTCGGCGCCATGGACGAGCGCGGGCGTTTGCCGGGTTCGACGCGGTTGGCGACTTTTTGCCCGTTTTCTTCAGGGATGAACGAGAAGTCGGTCATCTGGTTGTTGAGCATGAAACCCTGGACCATCAAGTGCGAGCCGAACGCCGATTCCACCGTGGTGGTCATGGACACCGCACCACCCTGGTCATCCACCGCCACCACTTGCGAGGTGGAAATGCGTAGCGGCGAACGGTCCGGCGCATAGGCCACCTGAATGCCCGGCGGTGTCCCGGGCTTGGCGACGCCCATGCTACGAGGGCCGATCAGGCTGGCTCGGCTGGCAAGGTAACCTTGATCGACCAGCCCTTTGAGCGGCACGGCAACAAAATTCGGGTCGGCAATGTATTGGGCGCGGTCGGCGTAGGCCAGGCGCTCGGCTTCGGCGATCAGGTGCACCGCTTCGGGGGAGGGTTCAATGCCGGCGGGTTTGGCGGTCTTGAGGGGTTTCAAGGGGGCGAGGGCCGCGTTGCTGTCGCGCTGTTCCAAGGCCTGCAACGTCCCGAGGATCTGCGCCACGGCAACCCCGCCCGAAGACGGTGGTGGCATGCCGCAGATTTGCCAGCGCTTGTAGTCGGTGCATAACGCGGGCCGCTCCCGTGCGGTGTAGCCCTGGAGGTCGTTCAGCGAAAGACTGCCGGGGTTGGCGTGACCCTGCACCTTGGCGACGATCTCCTCGGCAACCGGCCCTTTGTACAAAACATCGGGACCTTCGTTGGCGATGCGCTTGAGCACGCCTGCCAATGCCGGGTTTTTCAGCACGGTGCCGACTGCCTTCGGGCTGCCATCGGCATTGAGAAAGTACGCCGCCATGTCGGGCGAGCCCGGCAACGACGGGTCGGACGCGATCAAGGCGTGCAGCCTGGGGGAGACTGCGAAGCCCTGCTCCGCCAGCGCGATGGCCGGCTCGAACAGCCTCGCCCATTCAAGACGGCCATGTTTGCGATGGGCCAGTTCCAGTCCGCGCAACACCCCCGGGGTGCCAACGGAACGGCCGCCGATCTGGGCGGCGGTAAACGGCATGGGTTTGCCGTCGGCTTGCAGGAAAAGTCTTTCGGTGGCGCCGGCCGGTGCTGTTTCGCGTCCGTCATAGGTGCGCACGGCCTTGCCATCCCACAGCACAATGAACGCGCCGCCGCCGATGCCTGAAGATTGCGGTTCCACCAGCGTCAGCACCGCTTGCATCGCAATTGCCGCGTCGATGGCCGAGCCGCCACGTCGCAACATCTCCCGCCCGGCCTCGGCCGCCAACGGGTTGGCCGCGGCCGCCATGTGCTTGTCGGCGTAACGGGTCTGTACATCGGTGCGGTAGCCGGACGTGATTTCAGGCGGGGAAGGTAATGCTGGTGTGGCTGTGGAGGAGGGCGGGGCCTTACAGGCGCTAAGCGTTAGCGCGACAGCCAGCAACGAAACGGCTGACAGGCGATGAAGGTTGGGTTTCAGGTCTATAAGCACGTGTCGCTCCATCCGTGGGCCTGGGGTATGGAGATTGACTGTAGCGACGCGAGGCGTGTGGCGCAAATCAGCAAGCCCTCTCGCCACAGGGGGGCAACCAAATCCTGAGAGGACAGGCACTTTTCTCCGGGCATAAAAAAACGGCCTATCTTTCGATAGGCCGTTTTTAGTACTTGGTGGCTACACAGGGACTTGAACCCCGGACCCCAGCATTATGAATGCTATGCTCTAACCAACTGAGCTATGTAGCCAAGTGGCGCGCATTATTCGCCGGTAACGAAGATGTGTCAAGCGTAAATCTGAAATATTTCTCTGCGCTTTCAACCGCTTAACAATCCTCGCTGCAAATCGCTATCAACCGAGCTGAAATCTCCCTGTGTTGGCACTCAAGGCCTGGCTTCCCTGGCTCAGGGTATCCGCCGCCAGGTTCACGGCCCTTGCGCCTTCAAGCAAACGCATCGCTGCCTGGTCGACCTGCTGGATATTGCCGCTGACCTCGTCGGCGGTGCTGGCTTGCTCATCCACGGCGGTGGCGATTTGCGCCAGGGTGTCGGTGACGCTTTGCACCGCACTGGCAATTTCCCCCAGCCGTTCGCCAAGGCCGGTGACCGCTTGGGCGTCGGTCTGGGCCTGGCCGCAGGCGGCTTCCATCAGGCTGACGGCCTCGTTGACCGTGGCGCGCAGGCTGTCGACGGTGGCGGCAATCTGCTGCGTGGAGGATTGGGTGCGTTGCGACAGGCTGCGCACCTCGTCGGCCACCACCGCGAAACCACGGCCCTGTTCCCCGGCGCGAGCGGCTTCGATGGCGGCATTGAGGGCCAAAAGATTGGTCTGCTCGGCCACGCCACGAATGGTATCGACCACCAGTTGGATCTGTTGCCCCTGTTCGCTGACCCGTCCCAGTGCAGCGGCGGTTTCGTTGAGGCGCTGGTTGAGCTGCTGGATGCTGGCCGTGGTGCGTTGGCTGTCACGGCTGCTGTCGGTGGCGATACGCCGGGTCTGCTGGGCGCTATCGGAGGCCTGTTCACAACTCTTTGCCACGCCCTGGGAGGTGGCGGCCAGTTGTGTCGCGGCGGCGGCGATCTGGCTGATCTGCATCTGCTGGGCTTCGACTTCGCCCAGGGCGCCGCTGGAGTGGGTATTGAGGGTGCGTACAGCGTTGCTCAACTGCAACGTTTCGTGGTCCACCCCCAGCAAGCTATTGCGCAACTGCACCACGGCGACGTTGAGGGCGGTGCTGATGGCCGCCAGTTCATCGCGCCCTTGCACTGGCACTTGCAGGCTGAGATTGCCGTCGCGCAGGGCTTCGGCCAGCAGGGTGATGCCGCTGGCGCTGCGCCGGATCGACGCTTGCAGACAAACAAAAAGATACAGCGCCGCCAGCAGCAGGCAGCCCAGTACCGTCGCTACTAGGGTGAACTGGCGAATCGCCGAACCGTGGTAGTGGTCCAGCCGCGTATCCAGTGCCACCAGTGACTGTTGCCGCAGGGTCGCCAGATCGACGAGAAGGGCATCCATGTGTTTCTCGAAGTCTTCGGGCTTGAGATTGATGGAACCGCCGAACACGCCGTCATCCAGCACTTTCAGGCCAGCATCCAAGTGCTTGAGGCTGCCTTGGAATTGTCCGGCCCAGGTTTGCAATGCGCTGGGCAGGCGGGTTTCCAGCAGTGCTCCGGTCTTGACCAATTGGTCCCGGGCGTCGCCGATACGGCTGCGCAGGTCTCGCAGTTGCAGTCGACTCTGCAAGGTGAATTGGCCTGATACCACGGAGGCCTGGCCGACGCTTGCAAGGCGGCCGACCCGTTCGATCAGGTCTGGCGTCTGTTGGGTGGAGATCTGGGTCAGCAGGTACGTCTCCAGCCAGGAAGCGAGGGTCAGGCGGTTGTCCATGACCATCTGCTCGCGCAAGGCTTGCAGGGCGCTGAGGGCGGCGGTGAAGCGGTCGTAACCATCTGGCCACCAGCCCACGCTGCCCAGGCTTTTCGAATCCAGGCCGTTGAGGCTGGTCTGCAGGGTTTGATAGCGGGCGAGGGTATCGGCTTCGGCCCCTTCGGTTTGCAGCGTGTTGGCCAGGTCGCTGGCGGCTTGGTTGAGGGCCGGTTGCACGGCATCGTACGCCGCCATGGCGGCCAGAGTCGCCGGTGTCGGCTGCCGATTGGTCTCGGTAGCGCGCCAGCGGGCTGCGCGGTTGCGCTGGGCGGTGAGCAGGTTGTCCAGGTTATCCAGGGCCAGCAATTGGCGCACCCCGGCGCGTTCCCCGGAAATCAGGCTGAGTTTGTCGCGATAGTCCTGGCCGATGAGCCACAGGCTGCCCATGAGCGGCAGGATAAAAAGCAGGAACAGCAATTGGAATTTGCGGGCGAAGCCGAAATGCCCCAACAACCTGATGCCTGGTGATAAAAAAGCCTGCATGCCCATACTCCCCTGAACACCCTTGCACTATTTTTGTGCGTTTTCTACACAAGTGCCGAAACAGGTGCCCTTTTAAAAGGCCTCGAAAGTTTGTCCAAATCGGCTCGGTAGGCCAGCTCTGTAGCGAAACTTCCCATTCTCGGTCCCCTTTGTAAGGAGCCGCGTTGTAGGCCATTAACAAGGCAAGATTCAGACCATGGCGTTGAGCTATCACCTTGGATTTCGACAATTTTTCGAGGTCGATAGCTAGCTAAGGGGATAGCCTTGCTGCACCGAAAAATGGCACATTGACGCACCTGCCCGTGTGCACCCTCTTTCGTATGGAAACTCCCATGGCTATCAGCAATACCCAGGCCGAGATCCCAGCCGTTGCCGCCACTGCGCAAAGCAGTCCGTTGGTCATGCGGATTATCGGCGCCGTGGCGCTGGCGCATCTGATCAACGACTTGATCCAGGCCGTGCTGCCCTCGATTTATCCAATGCTCAAGGACAGCTATGGCCTGACGTTCACTCAGGTTGGCCTGATCACCTTGACGTTCCAGTTGACCGCCTCATTGTTGCAGCCTTGGGTCGGTTATCACACGGACCGGCACCCCAAGCCCTGGCTGCTGCCGGCCGGGACGGTGTGCACGTTGATCGGCATTGTGATGATGTCCATGGTCGGCAGTTTTGCCTTGATCCTGTTGGCGGCGGCATTGATCGGCATCGGCTCGTCGACCTTTCACCCGGAAGCGTCGCGGGTGGCGCGATTGGCCTCGGGCGGTCGCTACGGGCTGGCGCAATCGACGTTCCAGGTGGGCGGTAACGCCGGCTCAGCCTTCGGCCCGCTGCTGGCGGCGGCGATCATCATTCCCTATGGGCAAGGCAATGTCGCCTGGTTCGGGTTGTTCGCCCTGTTTGCGCTGTTCGTGCTGTACCGCATCAGCCGTTGGTACGCCAACCACCTGAACTTGTTCAAGCTCAAGCAAGGCCAGGCGGCTACGCATGGTCTATCCAAGGGCCGAGTCTTGAGTGCGCTGGTGGTGCTGGGGCTGCTGGTGTTTTCCAAGTATTTCTACATGGCCAGTTTCACCAGCTACTTCACCTTCTATCTGATCGAGAAGTTCGACCTGTCGGTGGCCTCTTCGCAATTGCACCTGTTCCTGTTTCTCGGGGCGGTGGCGGCGGGGACCTTCTTTGGCGGACCGATTGGCGACAGGATCGGGCGCAAGGCGGTGATCTGGTTCTCGATCCTCGGCGTGGCACCGTTCACCCTGATCCTGCCTCATGTCGACCTGTTGTGGACCAGCATCCTCAGCGTGGTCATCGGCTTCATCCTGGCCTCGGCGTTCTCGGCCATCGTGGTGTATGCCCAGGAACTGGTACCGGGCAATGTCGGGATGATCGCCGGCGTGTTCTTCGGGCTGATGTTCGGTTTTGGCGGGATTGGCGCCGCGCTATTGGGGCACCTGGCGGACATCCGTGGCATCGAGTATGTGTACTGGTTGTGCTCGTTCCTGCCGCTGTTCGGGGTGTTGGCGATTTTCTTGCCGAGGACTCGAAAGGCTTGAGGCGAGAAGATCCATGTAGCTGAGCCGACGCCTTCGCGAGCAAGCCCGCTCCCACATGGGGTGGTGGGTGTTCTCGGCCATCTGCACACGACACAAAAACCTGTGGGAGCGAGCTTGCTCGCGAAGGCGTCGGCACATCCTGTATCAATGCAAACCGACCCAACGCCTTCGGAGCAAGCCCGCCGATCAACACGGTTTTTTCTTCGAGCGGAACGCCCGCTCCTCATGCCGGCGATTCACCCCTCAAGGACGGTAGATACTGGCCTGGATCGCGCCGGGGTATTGCCTGAACCCGCCCGTGTTGCACAGCGGTGTCGACAGTTGGTAGTCACCCGCTGTCGTGGCGTTGGCGGTGCGTACATTACCGGCCGCGAACCCAGAGTAATCCTGAAAGGCATCGAACGAGGCGATTGGCTCGTCGAAGTAGTTGCCACGGGAAGGGTCGAAGATCGAGAGAGTGATTGCTACGCCACCAGGAAATGCTGCTTCGGCCTCGATCAACACGGTCTCGTAGGGATACAGGGTCTGTGGGGACGGCCCGGCGGAAGTGGGGGACGGATTGAACACCGTGGCCACCAGCGTGTTCGGGCTCAGGTTGGTAAGCGCGATGACCAGGTAATTGGCGTCATTGCCGCCGTAGGTGTAGGGCCGCGTCGTGGCGAACGCCCAACCGTTACTGCTGTTAAAGAAGTCGTCCTTCGAGCCGCCGTTGTCCCAGACCTGGGTGAGCGCGATTTCTTCCGGATAGATTGACCAGTCCGTCGAATCGGCGATCCAGTATTTGAAGTAGGTCCCGTCGATCGCGGGTGCGATGTACTGCGCGTAGGCGGGCACACCGTCGATGGGGTTGTTGTTGACGTCCAGGTATTGGTAGATCTGGTATTTGGCCGGCAGCAGCATCTGCATCACCGACAGCACGTAACCCTGCTTGGCGGCTTTCACCATATTTCCGGTTTCACCGGAGTTCCAGAACAATCCGTCGGGCGCAGTGGAAGCGATCAGCGTATAGGTGATTTTCAGCTTGGCCCAGTCGGTCAGGATCGTGGTTTCCATGGTGCCGAACGTGTCCAACAGCCCTTCGAAGGTGGAGCTCAATTGCCCCCACAGGTCGGCATAGGCCACCTGGAACAGGCTGGGAGAAACACTCGAACTCTGGGCCGCGACCGCCACATTGATGCCGCTCTGGAGAACGTTGGCCGCGACGGCGAAATAATTGATCTCGCCTTCCATCGTTTCAGCCGAGAGCACGGTGTAGATGACCCCCGAGAGCACCGCCAGGATGATGCCGCCGATATTGGTCGAGTCACCGTCCTCGAAGCCGGCATCCAGGCCCAGTTCGGAGAGCAGCGCTCCCTGGTCCTCGAACAACAGGGAGTGGAAGCTGGTATAGCAGGCGAACAGGCTGTTGACGGCGCTCGCTGCGCTGAGCTCCAACTTCAACTGGTCCACTACGGGGTGCCAGACTTGCGCTGGGAACGCGTTGTAGTCCAGGCCGAGCATGTCTTGCCGGTAAGTGTCCAGGGTGCTGGCGCCATTGGTGTACTGCTCGCGCAGGATCAAATGGGGCTGATTGTTCATGGCCGCCAGTTTGTTGTTGATCCAGTCATAGACAGCCTGTTGGTCAGGCGTAAAGGCCGGGAAGGCCGGGTCGGACGCCGGCAAGGCCATGATGCTGTCCAGGGGCGTGGTAGGCATGAAGTACCATTGGCTCGAGGTGTCGGTGTCTTGCATCTGTACCGAGCCCCCCGCGATATCGACACTCAGATACTGGTTCGAAGCGCTGTTCTGGATGGCCGTGGGGCCGAGTCCCGTTCCCCAGAGCCAGGTCTGCTCGACCGGGACGGGTACGCTCTGTGTGGTGTTGATAGCCGTATTGCTGCCGTCATCCTGAGTCAACACCAAACCGTCGAGCAGGCCACTGAGCAGCCGTCCATCGGCGGTGACTTGCCAGATCTGGTTGGGCGAACCGGCCACGAAGGGGCTCAACGTCATGCCGTCGGAACTGGCGGTGAGTACATGGGGCACGCCTTTCACGGGCGCGACGAGGCTGCTTTGCACATTGACCCAGCGAGTCGGTGGCCAAACCTGATAGTGATTGCTGCTCGAGGCCCAGCTGGCTTGGTTGAGGGTGTTGTACAGCACGAGGTTGCCGTCGGTCTGTACGAGCAGTTCCTGAGGCTCGATGCCGTTGGTGTAGGGCGACCATGCCACGTTGCCGTCACTGGTACCCAGGACCAGGTTGCCATCGGTCTGGACATCGAAGTAGGCACCGTTGTTGGTGCCTGTGGCCCAGATCGCGCTACCGGTGAACGAGCTGTTGGCCGCCACGGGACCTGTGACGACCTGGTACAGCACCAGGTTGCCATCAGGCTGCAGCAGCAACACATAGCCGTTGCCGGCCGCTGCCGCCCATTGGCCGGGAAGCATCCGCGTGCCGGGTGGAATGTTGCCGTTGTCAGCCTGGACCGGCTCGCCGAGCGGGACCGTGAGGAAGATGCTGGGGTTGGTGGATGTTGCCAGCGTTATATCGCTCAGGTTGTTCATGTTGATCTCCTTTTCACGACATTGGTTGGACGCCTTGCGGTTGTTTTCGGACGTGAGGGCGCGCAGTGCATGGGCACGGTTGCGCTCCCACGAATCTGGCGCGCCTGTGCCTGCTACGCCGATGCAATTGATCGGGAAGTCTTTTCAAGTGTTGGGTCGCGAACAGGTCCCGGAGCGAATCAACCGCTCCCGGACTTGAGGTGGCCGAGGGAATACTCAGCCAGGAGGGTGCCGTTCAATGTCGCCAGTGGCTGGCAGCACTGCACGAATGGCGGGGGCGGGGGCGGGTCTCTTCGTATATCCGTAGTTTGCGAGACTGTGCATGAGAATCTCCCTATCCATGCGGAAGAAGGCGTTTGAGCGTTGTGCCTTGCAGGGCGCGCATGAAGTGTAGTCCGGCGCTCATATCTTGCCTGAGCTCCCCCTTTTGCGGGGGGGTGACCCGTGCCGGGCAAAGAGTCAGTCCCAACTTGAAACGCTGTGAATTTTGTACTTGATGAGTACGTCGCTGTTGCGACTAAAGTACTGGTTTGTATAAGCCTTAAGTGGGTATTTGTATAAAGGTTGGTCGTGTTAATTTGCTGTTGTGGTTAATGGTTAGAAGGGAATCTGCAGCATTATTCAAGGGTGACCCCTGTGGTGACTGGAAAAGCAGGCTTTCACATTCTTTCCACCTATCGCCCTTATTGTCCCGGACATAAGGCCTTCGGTTCTTGGTTTGATGACCTCTTCTGCGCTGCGGGCGGACAGGGGTTGCGCCCCCCACCTGCCATATTGAAATTCTTATAGAGAGCTGTATCGCCAAGTTCTTCCAAGGTGTTTGCCTTGGGGGCGGCGTAGCGGCCGTGATCGATTGTTATGCCGTGTCGTGCACACGTTAGATGCTGCCGTCTTTTGACGTTGGCCATAAATAGAATCAGGCGGGAAATGATATGAAGTTCAAGTCATTGCAGGCACGCATTTGTGTCACGGCAGGCGTATGCCTGTTTGTTTCATCCATCAGCCTGATTGTCTACGGGCTCTTCAGCGCCCGGGCCAACGAGCAATATGTCTCGACCGAGGTCAGCGCACTGGTTGAAAAATCAACCATCCGGGAAATCCAGAACCTGGCCGAGTCCCGGGCCAACGCCATCCAGGCCAAGTTGCAGAACGCGCTGGATGCGGCTCGCACCATGGCCAATGCCTTTGCCGCCAGCAAGGTTTCGCAAAGCCCCCTGGCATTGGGCCGGGAACAGATCAACAGCGTACTGCTCAGCGTCCTCAAGGATAACCCGGACTTCAACGGCACCTATTCCTGCTGGGAACCGAATGCGTTGGATGGGCAGGATCCGGCGTTCCGCAATGCAGAGGATGGCAATAACCCGCTGACCGGGCGCTTCACGCCTTACTGGACGCGCAGCGCCGATGGCCACGTCGCGGTGCAGCCATTGGTCGAGTATGACTCCCCGGACCGTCATCCCAACGGTGTGCCCAAGGGCGGTTGGTATAGCGGCCCGCGCGACACCCTGAAGGAAAGCGTGCTCGACCCCATTCCTTATGTGGTCCAGGGGAAAAACGTCTGGCTGACCACCTTGTCGGTGCCCATCGTGTCCAACGGCAAGTTCTACGGTGTGGTCGGGGCTGACTTCGATATCGCATTTATCCAGAAACTCAGCGAACAAATGTCTGCCGATCTCTACGGCGGCAAAGGCACGGTTTCGATCTTGAGTAACCAGGGCTTGGTGGTCGCGGATAGCCAGCGGACCGACCTGATTGGCCAGCCGATCAAGGCCTTGCTGCCTGAATCCTGGGAAAAAGTGCTCAGTGATATCCAGGGCGGTCGGAGTGATGGCCTGCTCAATGCGCAAACACAGAACATCGAAGTGCTGATGCCCATTGCGCTCGGTCGCACGGGCAAGCCCTGGGCGGTGTTGATTCGCCTGCCCAAGGCTGTGGTCATGAGCCAGGCCATCGCCCTGGAGCAGGAGCTGCAGGCGCGCAGCCTCAGCAACAGCATCTGGCAGGTGTCGGTAGGGTTGGTCATTTCGTTGTTGGCCCTGGCCGCCCTGTGGTATGCCGCGGCAAAAATCGTTGGGCCGATTCGCGAAGCCGCCGCCTTGGCCGCCACTATCAGCCTGGGCGATTTCTCTCGTCGCCTGGTGCAGAAATCCGAGGATGAGGTCGGGCAGTTGTCTGCCGCCCTCAACGACATGTCTGAAAGCCTGCAACGGCAAGTTCGGGTAGCCGAGCGCATTTCCGAAGGTGATCTGGACCTGGAGGTTCGCTTGTCTTCGCCCCATGACACCCTTGGCAAGTCATTGGAGAAGATGGTCAGCAACCTGAACCAGCTGATTTCCGAGGTTCAAATCAGCGCCACCCAGATCACTGGCAGCTCGGCGCAGGTCACCGACTTGAGTCAGTCACTCTCCGACGGGGCCTCCAATTCCGCCTCGTCCATCACCGAAATCAGCGCGGTGATGACGCAGATGGCCGCCCAGACCCGGGACAATGCCGCCAACGCCAAGAAAGCCGACGAGCAATCCCAGGCCTCGCGGGCCGATGCCGGGGAAAGCGACAAATTGATGAGCGAACTGATTGCCGCCATGGCCGAAATCGACAACTCGGGCAAGGACATCACGGCGATCATCACCACCATCGACAACATTGCCGCACAAACCAACCTGCTGGCCTTGAACGCGGCGATCGAAGCTGCCCGGGCTGGTGAGCTTGGGCGCGGTTTTGCCGTGGTGGCCGACGAAGTACGTAGCCTGGCCGCCCGCAGTGCCGAGGCCGCCCAGCAGACTGCCGCGTTGATCGCCGATTCCTCGAGCAAGACCCAGCGCGGCATGATCATCGCCGGCCGGACCGCCGAATCACTGAAGAACATCGTCAGTGGAACCGGCGCGGTGTCGAGCCTGGTTTCGCTGATCTACCAGGCCTCCAGCGAGCAGGCTTCAGGCTTGCAGCAGGCCAGCATCGGGCTTGAGCAGATCGACGAAGTGACGCAGAAAAACCAGTCGAACTCGCAAGAGTGTGCAGTGGCGGCCAAGGACCTTTCGGAGCGAGCGTCCCTGATGCAGCGGGTGTTGGGACGCTTCAAAGTCAAAAGAGGCTAATGGGCGTCCGTGGCGAGGGAGCAAGTTCCCTTGCCACGGCGGTCACAAACCTCGAATGAACAGCATTACGGCATAGCAGGCTTTTTGTTATCCTCGCCACCTTCTTTCATGGATGAATACCGGGACAAGCTATGGCTAACGACACCCCGTCACGCATCGGGACGATACTGCTGGGCCTGCTTTTTGCCCTGATTGGCATTGTTTTGCTGGGCATTGCCGTCAATCTCACACTCGACCGCCGCGACTTCCTCGCCCGGGCACAGACCGCCGATGGCATCGTCAGCCACTTGAATGCCGGTGGTTCGCATCCTGAGATCGCCTTCACCACCGTCAGCGGTGAAAAAATTTCCTACCCTCAAGGCGGCTTTATCTTCGGCTATCAGAAGGACCAGCCGGTGCGGGTGCATTACCTGCCCGAGCAGCCGACGACCAGCGCCATCGTTGATGCCCCGACGGCACTGTGGGGCACTTCCGGGGTACTGGGTTTTATCGGTCTGGTGTTCACCCTGGTCGGCCTGCTGAAAGCCACCCGTCAACGCGGTCGCGATGCGGTTCATTCACATAAAGGACTTTGAACGTATGAGCTACAACATCCCTCTGCCGGTCAATGAAAGTCGCTGGCAGTACCAGACCGCCAGCGGCGGTGGCCTGACCGTGGTCATGGTGGCGGGCAGTGGCGGCTCGATTACCCTGCGCTCGCCCCAAGGCGAAGACGTCAGCTACCGCTATGGTGGGGTCGGCGTGGGTGTCGGGTTTGGCGCCAGACTGCCGCGCTTTGGCAAGATCAATATCCAGATCAAGGGCAAGAGCGTGGCCGGAGCGGGGGCGGCGGAGGCCTTTCCCAGCACCGGGAAGGTGTTTGTCAGCGACGCCCTGGTCGATCGCGACCTGACCAGTGACGACATCACCGGCCCTTGCATGTATACCGAAGTGGGTGTGGGCCTGGGGATCGGCGGTTCGGCCACGGCCCTGCTGTTCGGGCTCGATCCCAAGTTGCTGGCGCTGTCGGTGGCCCTGAGCTCCAACCCGGCAACCTCGCTCATCGCTTCGACCACGGTCAACCGGCAACTGGCGCGCTCGGCCAAGGGCGCGGTGGTCATGGCGGGTGTGAACGCGGGTGTGCAGGCCGGTGGTGGCGCGGCGATCTACATGGGCTACCTGTTCTAGTCAGATTGTGCGAGCGGACAACAATCCCGGCATCTAAAACCTGTGGGAATGAGTTCGCTCCCACAGGGCGTTGCGCCCATAAAAATTGGCATGTGCCGAAAGCATAATGAAAATATTAGTCATCGCTTCGCTCGGGTTTTTATCGCTCATTCAAACATCACTATCCGTTGCGGATAGTGCCAATGGGAAAAATCTCTATTTACAGAGATGTGCCATGTGTCACGGAGCAGATATCAAGGGGACGGGGCCGTTGGCTCATAAAAGCAATCCTCCTACGCCTGACCTTACAACTGCCGCTTTCAAGAAGCGACTGAGTGATTATCCGGGTGTCATTGTGTCGTCGATCATACTTCGACCCAATGGGGATTTGATTCCGAGGACCTTGCGAGAGAATGGTGTGAAGCTATCGCCGCATTCTTGGAGTGTTAAGGATTTTCGCGATTTGAATCAGTATATGGGTGGTGTGATTTCAAAGAGCCGATGATTTTTGGGCTGCTGTTGATCTCTTGAGTGCGATAGAAACGGTTTGGGGTGGTGTGTATATCCGTTTCTGCGGTTACGGCGGCTTATGGTTCCGCTCTTACAGCGGCTCACTTTTGAGAAGCGCAAAAGTAAGCAAAACGCTTCTGCCCCACCACTCGGCACCTCGCCTAGGCTCGGTGTGCCCGAACGAAGGCATAGCTCCGTGGGCCCGCCGCGAAGGGCCATCCATGGCCCAGCGCGGCTATCCCGGCATCCATGCCGGGATGCCCACTGCGCAATACCTGCGTTCGGCCAGCGTGGTTTAACGGGGCACCCGAGATCAAAAGCCAAAGCAAAGCAAAAGCGCGGCACATCCAGCATTTATGTAGCTGCACCACCGCTATCGCGAGCAAGCTCGCTCCCACAGGAAAAACGCGTTCGCAAAAAAGCCAGGTCGGCTGTCAGGCCGCCTCGATTTTGATTTTGATTTTGATCTGGGGCGCCCCGTTAAACCACGCTGGCTGAACGAAGGTATTGCGCAGTGGGCAACCCGGCATGGATGCCGGGTTAGCCGCGCTGGGCCATGGATGGCCCTTCGCGGCGGCCCACGGAGCAATGCCTTCGTTCAGGCATGCCGAGCCTAGGCGAGGCACCAAGTGGTGGGGCAAGAGCGTTTTGCTTACTTTTGCGCTTCTCAAAAGTGAGCCGCCGTCAGGGCGGAACCCTAAGCAGCCGTTACCTAAATAACGGATATACACACCATCACCCGCAACACCACGCGCAACTTAGACGTTAAAGCGGAAGTGCATTACATCACCGTCCTTGACGATGTACTCCTTGCCTTCCAGACGCCATTTACCAGCCTCCTTGGCACCCGCTTCGCCCTTGTACTGGATGAAATCGTCATAGGCGATGACTTCGGCGCGGATGAAGCCTTTTTCGAAGTCGGTATGGATCACGGCCGCGGCTTGTGGCGCGGTAGCCCCGACGCGAACGGTCCAGGCGCGGACTTCTTTTACGCCAGCGGTGAAGTACGTCTGCAGGTTGAGCATTTCATAACCCGCGCGGATCACGCGATTCAGGCCAGGCTCTTCCAGGCCCAGGGCCTCCAGGAACATGTCCTTTTCTTCGCCGTCTTCAAGCTCGGCGATTTCCGCTTCGATCTTGTTGCAGACCGGTACCACGATCGCGCCTTCTTCTTCGGCGATAGCCTTTACCACGTCCAGCAGCGGGTTGTTCTCGAAGCCGTCTTCGGCAACGTTGGCAATGTACATGACCGGCTTGGTGGTCAGGAGGTGGAAGCCACGAACGATCTGCTTCTCATCGGCACCCATGTTCTTGATCAGGCTGCGTGCCGGCTTGCCCAAGGTGAAGTGGGCGATCAACTGCTCGAGCAGGGCTTTCTGGGCGACGGCGTCTTTGTCGCCGCCCTTGGCATTGCGAGCGACTTTCTGCAGTTGCTTCTCGCAGCTGTCGAGGTCGGCGAAGATCAGTTCCAGGTCGATGATTTCGATATCGCGTTTCGGGTCGACGCTGTTGGAGACGTGAATCACGTTCTCGTCTTCGAAGCAGCGGACCACGTGGGCGATGGCATCGGTTTCGCGGATGTTGGCCAGGAACTTGTTGCCCAGGCCTTCACCTTTCGAAGCCCCGGCCACCAGGCCGGCGATGTCGACGAACTCCATGGTGGTCGGCAGCACGCGCTCCGGGATCACGATGGCCGCCAGGGCGTCCAGGCGTGGGTCGGGCATCGGCACGATGCCGGTGTTCGGCTCGATGGTGCAGAAGGGGAAGTTCTCAGCCGCGATACCGGATTTGGTCAGGGCGTTGAACAGGGTGGACTTGCCGACGTTAGGCAGGCCGACGATGCCGCAATTGAATCCCATGGTGTTTCCCCTCGGATAAGTGTCAGGCCTTCTGGCTGTGCAGGTTTTTCATCGCGCGGTTCCATTCACCGGCGAGGATATCCGGCAGCACGCCGAGGGCAAAGTCGATGCTGGCATCGAGTTTTTCCTGTTCGGCGCGAGGCGCACGACCCAGGACAAAGTTTGAAACCATACTGGCAACGCCCGGGTGGCCGATGCCGAGCCGCAGGCGGTGAAAGGTATTCTGATTACCCAGTTGCGCGATGATGTCGCGCAACCCGTTGTGACCGCCATGGCCGCCGCCTTGCTTGAGCTTGGCAACGCCTGGAGGCAGGTCGAGTTCGTCGTGGGCCACCAGGATTTCTTCAGGCTTGATGCGAAAGAAACCGGCCAATGCCGCCACGGCCTGGCCGCTGCGGTTCATGTAGGTGGTGGGAATCAACAGGCGAACATCCTGACCCTGGTGCGAGAAGCGACCGGTCAGGCCGAAATACTTGCGATCGGCTGCCAGGCTGACGCCTTGTGCGTGCGCGATGCGCTCAACAAAAAGGGCCCCTGCGTTATGCCGGGTCTGTTCGTATTCAGCGCCTGGATTTCCCAGGCCAACGATCAGTTTAATGGCAGTCACGATAGGGGCCCTTCCTGGAGTGTGGGTAACAATGTCGCAATCAGGCGGTGTTGCGACAGTGGACAAAAATGGCGGATTTACCGTTAAGTAAACTTCGCGTTCTCGCCCGCTGTCTCGCTACGTTCCAGTCCGCGATGTTTCCGGTCACTCCGGCGACAGAGTGAAATTACTCTGCAGCGCCTTCTTCAGTGGCTTCTGGAGCAACACGTGGAGCGTGGACGTTGGCAACAGCCTTGTCATCGCCGTGTGCCAGAGCAACAAACTCAACGCCTTTAGGAGCCTTGAGGTCGGACAGGTGAATGATCGTGCCGACTTCGGCGTCAGCCAGGTCGACTTCGATGAATTCAGGCAGGTCTTTCGGCAGGCAGGTCACTTCGATTTCCGAAACAACGTGCGAAATTTCGCCGCCTTTCTTGATCGGAGCAGCTTCGCCAACGAAGTGTACAGGCACGATAGCGGTCAGTTTCTGGCCAGCTACTACGCGTACGAAGTCGGCGTGCATCACGTGGCCTTTGGCCGGGTGACGCTGCAGGGCTTTGATCACGACGTTTTGCTTGGTGCCACCAATGTTCAGCTCGATGATGTGGCTGTAGGCCGCTTCGTTTTCGAGCAGTTTGGCAACTTCTTTGGCCAGCATGCTGATGGACTCAGGGGCTTTTTCGCCACCGTAGACTACAGCTGGAACCAGGCTTGCGAGACGACGCAGGCGGCGGCTCGCACCTTTCCCCAGGTCGGAACGCACTTCAGCATTCAGAGTAAAATCGTTCATGTTGTATCTCCAAAGTAACCACATTCACCCCAGCGCTTGCGACCAGCGCTTAAGGCGATATGGGCAAAAAAGCCCCGCCCCGACAGGTGATGCCGGGGCGGGGCGCTTTTCGTCAACGAGATGTCCTGGGAAGGGCAGGGCCCTTAGCGGAACATCGCACTGATCGATTCTTCGTTGCTGATGCGGCGAACCGCTTCGGCAACAACCGGTGCGATATCCAGTTGGCGGATACGCGCACAGGCTTGTGCTGCAGCGGACAGCGGGATGGTATTGGTAACCACCAGCTCGTCCAGCACGGAATTTTCAATGTTCTCGATCGCTCGACCCGACAGCACAGGGTGTGTGCAGTAGGCAAAGACCTTGGCAGCGCCATGCTCTTTCAGGGCCTTGGCCGCATGGCACAGGGTGCCGGCGGTATCGACCATGTCATCGACCAGAATACAGGTACGCCCTTCGACGTCGCCGATGATATGCATCACTTCGGAGTGATTGGCTTTCTCACGGCGTTTGTCGATGATACCCAGATCAACGCCCAGGGATTTGGCAACCGCCCGTGCACGCACGACGCCGCCAATGTCCGGGGACACGATCATGAGGTTTTCGAAGCGCTGATCTTCAATATCATCCACCAGGACCGGGGAACCGTAGATGTTATCCACGGGAATATCGAAGAAACCCTGAATCTGGTCAGCATGCAAATCAACCGTGAGGACACGGTCGATGCCGACTACGGTCAGCATATCAGCCACGACTTTCGCGCTGATCGCCACACGTGCGGAACGCGGACGGCGATCCTGACGGGCATAACCAAAGTAAGGAATAACAGCAGTGATACGAGTAGCCGAGGAGCGGCGGAAGGCATCAGCCATCACGACGAGTTCCATCAGGTTATCGTTGGTCGGAGCGCAAGTCGGCTGAATAATGAAAACGTCTTTACCGCGAACGTTTTCATTGATCTCGGCAGTGATTTCGCCGTCGGAGAACTTACCGACAGAAATGTCACCGAGAGGGATATGCAGCTGACGTACGACACGCCGAGCCAGATCGGGGTTAGCGTTCCCCGTAAAGACCATCATCTTGGACACGCGCAGTACCTGAAGGCTGAGGGTATACCTGGATGAGTATAGGAAAATGGCAGGGGCGGCTGGATTCGAACCAACGCATGGCAGGATCAAAACCTGCTGCCTTACCGCTTGGCGACGCCCCTGTATCTGTTGCTGCGAGTGCCCAGCACTCGATTCCTTTTAGAGCAGGTCTTGCAGCTTGCGATGCAACATCGAAACGTTGCTTCCTTTTGCTACAAATCCTGTAAGGGTCTCTGTCAGAAGGGCCGAGACTTTATCAGCTTCAGCTTTGCTTGGGAAGCCCCCAAACACACAACTTCCAGTTCCGGTGAGTTTTGCTTCGGTAAATTTACCTAACAAATTCAAAGCGTTACGAACATCTGGATAACGCCTTGCTACCACCGGTAAGCAGTCATTTCGACTGTTTCCCTTGGGAACGGGGCGCACTTTAATGGGAGGAGAGTTACGTGTCAACAGTGGATCTGAAAAAATTTCTGCTGTACTTACAGATACTTGCGGCACCAGCACCAAGTACCAGGGTTCTTCGGGTTCCACCGGGGTGAGTTTTTCCCCTACGCCCTCGGCGAAAGCGGCGTGGCCACGCACGAAAACCGGCACGTCGGCGCCCAGTGTCAGGCCCAGGGCCGCCAGGCGATCCACGTCCCAGCCCAGCTGCCACAAATGGTTGAGGCCCAATAAAGTCGTTGCCGCATTCGAGCTGCCGCCACCGATGCCGCCGCCCATGGGCAGGATTTTTTCGATCCAGATATCGATGCCCAACGGACAACCGGATTGCGCCTGGAGTTTTTTCGCGGCCTTGACGATCAGGTTGCTGTCGTGGGGAACGCCTTCGAATTCGGTGTGCAGGCGAATCACGCCGTCGTCGCGCACGGCAAAGGTGATTTCGTCGCCATAGTCCAGGAACTGAAAAATCGTCTGCAGTTCGTGGTATCCGTCCGGGCGACGGCCGAGGATGTGCAGCATCAGGTTGAGCTTGGCCGGGGAGGGCAGGGTCAGGCGTGCAGCGCTCATGTCATTGCCCCAGCTTGCGCGGCTGCCATTGCTTGATCACCAGCGTGACGTCGAGGTTGCTACCGTGCAGCTTGATGCGTTCGGGCAGCCAATAGCCGTTCTGCTGGGCATAGCTGAGGTATTCGATCTGCCAGTCATCCTGTTCGAGGTTGGACAGGCGGCTGTCGGCATCGAGGGTCAGGCGACTTTTACTGTCCGGTGCCGGCAGCCCGCGAACCCACCAGGTCAGGTGGGAAACCGGCAGCTTCCAGCCCATTTGTTCTTCCAGCAGTGCTTCGGGCGTGGGCGCCTCGTAGCGTCCCTGGTTGGCGACTTCCAGCGATACCTGGCCCGGCCGACCGGTCAGGCGGGCCGCACCGCGACCCAGTGGGCCCGACAGGCGAATGTCGTAGTAGTCCTGGCGCTGCAGCCAGAACAGCGTGCCGCTGCCGGAGTCTTTCGGGGCGCGGATGCCGATCTTGCCGTCGATCTGCCAGCCGTCGAGGCTGCTCAGTTGTTGCTTGTGCTCGCGCCATTGGGCCTGGTTGCCCTGGCCCTGGACGGATTCACGGGCGCCGAAGCCCGCGCAACCGGCGAGCAGGGCAATGAAGCTGAAAACGATGAGATGGCGCAAAAACATAATCTTAAAGAGTCTCGGATCCGGTCAGGCGTTTGATGGTGCTGCGCAAGATAGGGCTGTCAGGCTGATCCTTGAGGAATCGGCTCCAGATCTGCCGGGCTTCGCGTTGTTTGCCGTTGGCCCACAGGACCTCACCCAGGTGGGCGGCGACTTCCTGGTCGGGAAAGCGCTCCAGGGCCTGGCGCAACAGGCGTTCGGCTTCGTCGAGATTGCCCAGGCGGTAATTCACCCAGCCAAGGCTGTCGAGCACCGCCGGGTCTTCCGGATTGATCTGGTGGGCCTGTTCGATCAGCAGCTTGGCTTCGTCATAGCGGGTGGTGCGATCCGACAGCGTATAGCCCAGGGCGTTGAGGGCCATGGCGTTGTCCGGGTCACGCTGGATGATCAGGCGCAGGTCCTTTTCCATCTGGGCCAGGTCGTTGCGCTTCTCTGCCAGCATGGCGCGGGTATACAGCAGGTTCAGATCGTCCGGGTACTGCTTCAAGGCTTGTTGCAGCACGTTCCAGGCCTTGTCGCCCTGGTTGTTGGCCGACAGGGTTTCGGCTTCGATCAGGTACAGCTGGATGCCGTAGTCCGGTTGGGAGTCGCGCTGTACGGCGAGGCGGCTCTGGGCATCGGCGGTCTTGCCATTGCTGATCAGGATATCGGCCTGGCGCAACTGTGCCGGCAGGTAGTCGTTGCCCGGGCCAACCTGGGCGTACTCGATCAGCGCGCTCTCGGGGTCGTTGCGTTCCTCGGCGATGCGACCCAGGTTCAGGTGGGCCGAGTCGACGTGGCTTTCCCGGGCGATCAGGTCTTCCAGGTAACCCTTGGCCTCTTCCCAGGCCTTGGCTTCCAGGCAGACCAGCGCCAGGGAGTAGCGCAAGTCGTCGTCTTCCGGGTATTGCTGGACCAGGCTGGAGAACTCCACCTTGGCGTCGTCCATGCGGTTGTTTTCCACCAGCATGCGGGCGTAGGTGAGGCGCAGGCGTTTGTCGTCCGGGTACTTCTTGATGCTTTTTTCCAGCAGCGGCAGCGCTTCGTCGCCACGGTTCAAGCCTTGCAGCAGGCGAGCACGCAGGAGGATCGGCGCCACTTCGCCGGCTTCCGGTGGGTTGTCTTCCAGCAGGGTGAGGGCGCCCTGGGTGTCACCGTCCTGTTGCAGCAGCAGGGCCTTGCCGAAAATCAGCTGGCCGTTGTTCGGGTGGCGCTGCAACAGGCGATCGAAGCTTTTCATCAGGCCGTTGCGAGTTTCCTGGTCGGTATCGGCGGCGGACAGCGCCAGGAAATCGAAATGAGTGTCGCCCTTGCCCAGCAGGACTTTCTCCATATACATCATGGAGTCGTCGTAGCGCCCGGCCCGGGCCAGTTGCACGGCGGCGGCGCGCTGCGCTTCGAGGTCGTCCGGGGCGTTCCTCGCCCAGATCAACGCGGTATCCAGCGCGGGCTGGTCGGCGCCCAGGTATTCGGCAATGCGAAATGCCCGCTCGGAGATCCCCGGGTCCTGGGTGTTGATGGCCTGGGTCACGTAGTTGTCCAGGGCAATGTCGAAGCGATTGCGCTGGCCTGCCAGTTCGGCGCTCAACAGGCTGAAGATGGTTTCTTCGCTGAACGAGCCGTAGACCTTGGGTTTTTCAGGTACCTGCACACTGTCTTCGACGGGCGGCGTACCGTCTGTCGAAACGGGGGCCATGGACTGGCAGCCGCTGAGCAAGGCAAGGGCGAGGAGCAACGCGGAAGATCTATTCATATAGGAAGAGGACGACTAACCTGCGGTCGGATCATCATGACACAAGCCTTCGGTCAAACATAACCGCCCCGTCGATTTACAACCCTGGGCAGGGCGATAGAGATCGAGTGGTTGTTCTGAATCTGACGAAGTAGGACAATTGCCGGCTTCACGTCACCATCAGCGACCTTGAATGGCCTTCCTTGCACTCGGTATTAACCACAAGACTGCTTCAGTAGACGTCCGCGAGCGCGTGGCCTTTACGCCTGAGCAGCTGGTTGAGGCCTTGCAGCAGCTCTGCCGACTCACCGACAGTCGCGAAGCTGCGATCCTCTCCACCTGCAATCGCAGCGAGCTATATATAGAACAGGATCACGTTTCGGCCGATTCAGTCCTGCGCTGGCTGGCCGAATACCACAACCTGAGCTTTGAAGAACTGCGCGCCAGTGCTTATGTGCACGAAGACGATGCGGCCGTTCGTCACATGATGCGCGTCGCCTCGGGGCTCGACTCGCTGGTGTTGGGCGAGCCGCAGATTCTCGGCCAGATGAAGTCGGCCTACGCCGTGGCCCGCGAGGCCGGCACCGTCGGCCCGCTGCTGGGGCGCCTGTTCCAGGCGACGTTCAACGCCGCCAAGCAGGTACGCACCGACACCGCCATCGGCGAGAACCCGGTGTCCGTGGCGTTTGCCGCGGTCAGCCTGGCGAAACAGATTTTCAGTGATTTGCAACGCAGCCAGGCGCTGCTGATCGGCGCTGGCGAGACCATTACCCTGGTCGCCCGCCATCTCCACGACCTTGGGGTCAAGCGCATTGTTGTCGCCAACCGGACCCTGGAACGGGCCAGTACCCTGGCCGAGCAGTTCGGCGCCCATGCGGTGCTGCTGTCGGACATTCCCGCGGAACTGGTGCACAGCGACATCGTCATCAGTTCCACCGCCAGCCAGTTGCCGATCCTGGGCAAGGGCGCCGTGGAAAGTGCCCTGAAGCTGCGCAAGCACAAGCCGATTTTCATGGTGGACATTGCCGTTCCCCGGGACATCGAGCCGGAAGTCGGCGAGCTGGACGACGTTTATCTCTACAGCGTCGACGACCTGCACGAGGTGGTCGCCGAGAACCTCAAGAGCCGGCAGGGCGCGGCCCAGGCGGCCGAAGAGATGATTACCGTCGGCGCCGACGACTTCATGGTGCGCTTGCGCGAGCTGGCCGCGGTGGATGTGCTCAAGGCCTATCGTCAGCAGAGCGAACGCCTGCGCGACGAGGAACTGCAAAAGGCCCAGCGCCTGCTGGCCAACGGCGGCAGTGCCGAAGAGGTGCTGGTGCAACTGGCCCGCGGCCTGACCAACAAATTGCTCCACGCCCCCAGTGTCCAGCTCAAGAAGCTGACCGCCGAAGGCCGCCTCGATGCGCTGGCCATGGCCCAGGAACTCTTTGCCCTCGGTGAGGGTTCACCGGATAGCTTTTCGGATAAAAAACCGCAATGAAAGCGTCACTGCTCAACAAACTGGACATCCTCCAGGACCGTTTCGAAGAATTGACCGCCTTGCTGGGCGACGGCGAAGTCATTTCCGACCAGAACAAATTCCGCACCTACTCCAAGGAATACGCGGAAGTCGAGCCGATTGTCGCCACCTATAAACAGTTGCTCAAAGTGCAGGGCGATCTCGAAGGCGCCCAGGCGCTGCTCAAGGACAGCGACCCGGACATGCGCGAAATGGCCGTGGAGGAAGTCCGCGAAGCCAAGGATCAACTGGTTGAACTGGAAAGCAGCCTGCAACGCATGCTGCTGCCCAAGGACCCGAATGACGGGCGCAATGTGTTTCTTGAGATCCGTGCCGGTACCGGCGGCGATGAGGCGGCGATTTTTTCCGGCGATCTGTTTCGCATGTATTCGCGTTACGCCGAACGTCGTGGTTGGCGAGTGGAGATTCTCTCGGAGAACGAAGGCGAACACGGCGGCTATAAAGAAGTCATCGCCCGGGTCGAAGGCGATAATGTCTACGGCAAGCTGAAATTCGAATCCGGCGCCCACCGCGTGCAACGCGTGCCGGCCACCGAGTCCCAGGGACGCATCCACACCTCGGCCTGCACCGTGGCGGTATTGCCCGAGCCGGACGAGCAGGAAGCCATCGAGATCAACCCGGCGGACCTGCGGGTCGACACTTACCGTTCCTCCGGCGCCGGCGGCCAGCACGTCAACAAGACGGACTCGGCGATCCGTATCACGCACTTGCCCTCGGGCATCGTGGTCGAGTGCCAGGAAGAACGTTCCCAGCACAAGAACCGCGCGCGGGCGATGGCCTGGTTGTCGGCCAAGCTCAACGACCAGCAGACCAGCGCCGCCGCCAATGCCATCGCCAGCGAACGCAAGTTGCTGGTGGGCTCGGGCGATCGTTCCGAGCGGATCCGTACCTACAACTTCGCCCAGGGCCGGGTCACCGACCATCGCGTCAACCTGACCCTGTATTCCCTGGACGAGATCCTTGCCGGTGGTGTCGATGCGGTGATCGAGCCGTTGCTGGCCGAATACCAGGCCGACCAGTTGGCGGCGATTGGCGAGTAAGCACAGGTGAACAAATGACCATCATCGCCAGTCTGTTACGCGCTGCCGAGTTGCCGGATTCGCCCACCTCACGGCTGGACGCCGAATTGTTGCTGGCCGCTGCGCTGGGCAAGTCCCGCAGCTTCCTGCACACCTGGCCCGAGCGGATCGTGCCCAGCGAGGCAGCGTTGCTGTTCTCCGAATACCTGCGGCGACGTCGTTCCGGCGAGCCGGTGGCGTACATCCTCGGGCAGCAGGGTTTCTGGAAACTCGATCTGGAAGTCGCACCCCATACCCTGATCCCGCGTCCCGACACCGAGCTGCTGGTGGAGACCGCGCTGGCGTTGTTGCCGGCGACACCGGCCCGGGTCCTGGACCTGGGCACTGGCAGCGGCGCGATTGCCCTGGCATTGGCCAGTGAGCGCCCGGCCTGGAAAGTCACGGCGGTCGACCGGGTGCTGGAGGCCGTGGCCCTGGCCGAACGCAATCGTCAGCGTCTGGACCTGCGCAACGTCACGGTGTTGAGCAGCCACTGGTTCAGTGCGCTGGAAGACGAGCGTTTCGAGTTGATCATCAGCAACCCGCCGTACATCGCGGCCAGCGATCCGCACCTGATCGAGGGCGACGTGCGTTTCGAGCCGGCCAGTGCCCTGGTTGCCGGGCCGGACGGGCTTGATGATCTGCGCCAGATCGTTGCCCAGGCCCCGGCTCACCTCGAGCCGGGCGGCTGGCTGATGCTCGAACACGGTTACGATCAGGCCGAGGCGGTGCGCGATTTGCTGCGCCTCCAAGGTTTTGCTGACGTCCACAGCCGCAAGGACCTGGGCGGCCATGAGCGCATCAGCCTGGGGTGCCGGCCGTGCTGAACGATCAGGAACTGTTGCGCTACAGCCGGCAGATTCTCTTGCAGCACGTCGACATCGACGGCCAATTGCGGCTCAAGCAAAGCCGCGTGCTGATCATCGGCCTTGGTGGTCTCGGTGCCCCGGTGGCGTTGTACCTGGCCGCCGCTGGGGTAGGCGAGATGCACCTGGCGGATTTCGACACCGTCGACCTGACCAACCTGCAACGCCAGATTATTCACGACACCGACAGCGTCGGCCTGAGCAAGGTCGATTCGGCGATGCGACGCCTGGGGGCGATCAACCCTGAGGTTCGACTGGTGCCTCACCGGGCGGCCATGGACGAAGACAGCCTGGCCGCGGCAGTCGCGGCGGTGGATGTGGTGCTTGACTGCTCCGACAATTTTTCGACCCGCGAAGCGGTGAACGCAGCCTGTGTCGCGGCGGGTAAACCGCTGGTCAGTGGCGCGGCGATTCGCCTGGAAGGGCAGTTGTCGGTGTTCGACCCACGCCGCCCCGAAAGCCCTTGCTACCACTGCCTCTACGGCCACGGCAGCGAAGCCGAACTGACCTGCAGCGAAGCCGGTGTGATCGGGCCGCTGGTGGGGTTGGTGGGCAGCCTGCAAGCCCTTGAAGCCTTGAAGTTGCTCGCCGGTTTCGGTGAGCCGTTGGTGGGGCGCCTGCTGTTGATCGATGCCTTGGGTACGCGATTCCGTGAACTGCGGGTCAAGCGTGATCCAGGTTGCAGCGTCTGTGGTGGTCAACATGAGTGAAGCGCCGGTCGGTGTGCTCGACTCGGGTGTCGGCGGGTTGTCGGTGCTGGGGGAAATTCGTCAGCTGCTGCCCAATGAGTCGCTGTTGTATGTGGCTGACTGTGGGCATATTCCCTACGGCGAGAAGACCCCGGAATACATCCGCCAACGCTGCGCGATCATTGCCGACTTTCTCCTGGGCCAGGGGGCCAAGGCACTGGTCGTGGCCTGCAACACCGCAACGGTCGCCGCAGTTGCCGATCTACGCCGTGATTTTCCCCATTGGCCCATCGTCGGCATGGAGCCGGCGGTCAAGCCGGCGGCCGCCGCGACCCGCAGCGGTATCGTCGGTGTGCTCGCCACCACCGGCACCTTGCAGAGCGCCAAGTTCGCCGCTTTGCTCGACCGTTTCGCCACGGATGTGCGGGTCATTACGCAACCATGTCCGGGGTTGGTGGAACTGATCGAAGCGGGTGACCTGCACAGCCCGACCTTGTACCAACTGCTGCAACATTACGTCGACCCCTTGCTGGCCGCCGGCTGCGATACGCTGATCCTGGGTTGCACGCACTATCCGTTCCTCAAGCCATTGCTCGCGCAGATGATTCCGGAGCACATCAGCCTGATCGATACCGGTGCCGCCGTGGCCCGGCAACTTCAGCGCCTCCTGGCGGAGCGAGGGTTGTTGGCTGAAGGACCTGCCAGCGAAACGCACTTCTGGACGAGTGCAGACCCGATACATTTAAGAAAAATCCTACCGATGCTATGGCATTCGTCCGGCGTTGTGCGAAGCTTCGATCTGTAAAAAAAACGTGAAAATTGCATTAAACGTTCTGAACTTCTGTTTTAGCGCGGATTTCTATAGCTTTGTCTGTTTGTAACAAAATCAACTAAGTCTGTTCGGAAAAGGATGTTTCTAATGAAGCGCTTATTCTGCTTTGCCGCGTTTGCGGCTGCATTGCTGGGGCATACTTACACTGCGCAAGCAGCGGGTGTGGAGTTCGGGGTTGGCCAGACCAGCGATTCGACCATGACCTATCGCCTGGGCATGCAGTTCGACTGGGACAAGAGTTGGCTGCAAAGTGATGTCGGTCGCCTGACCGGCTACTGGAGTGGCGCCTATACCTATTGGGAAGGGGACGAGACATCCAGCAATCACAGCCTGTCGTTCTCGCCTGTGTTTGTGTATGAATTTTCCGGTCAGAACGTGAAGCCTTACATCGAGGCAGGTATCGGCGTGGCGTTATTTGCCAATACCGAAGTCGAAGACAACAAGCTCGGTACGGCCTTCCAGTTCGAAGATCGCATTGGCTTCGGCCTGCGCTTCAACGGTGGACATGAAGTGGGCATTCGCGCCACTCATTACTCCAACGCCGGCATCAAGTCGACTAACGACGGTGTGGAAAGCTACGCGCTGCACTACACGATGCCGCTGTAACAAAACAGTTTGAGAACTGTGGGAGCGAGCTTGCTCGCGATGGCAATAGATCAGCCAAGATAAAGTTGTCTGAGCCACCGCTATCGCGAGCAAGCTCGCTCCCACAGTAGATCAGACCAGGCCTTTATCGATACGCCGTCGCAATCCCTTGGCGTTCTTCCAGGCATTCCGGCGCGCCCATCTCGAACTCGCGGCAGATCAGCGGACGCTTTTCGTAGATGGTGCACATCATGCTGTTGCGATCCAGAGCCGCGCACCAACCGTCATCAAGCCGCAGCATCACCTCTCCACCCCAATCGTCGGTGTCGATAAAGCGCTCCGGGACCCCGGTGTCGGTGATCAGCATCACTTCCAACTGGCAGCAGCATGCCGCGCACGTCGAACACGTGACAGCCGGTGCCGGGATTTCATGGAGGGGGATGGTTTTCATGGCGCGCAGTGTAAGGCAATCGGCGGCTCAGGGTTGGCCCTTGATCGGATAGCCATTTTTTGCCTGGCATGCGTCGATATCGGGCTGCATGGTTTCGGTCGACGAAGGTAAAGGCCAGAGTGCGGTCATGGACGCGATGGGGAGCGCGACTTCCCTGGGGCGTTCGACCAGGTGATCGAGCACATGCCGTGCCGCTTCGTCCGCCGACCAGTGGGTCGGCGTTGGAAAACAACCGTCAGGCCCCAGCGATGGGCCGTCGTACCCCGGGTGTATCAACGTCACATCAACACCCGCGCACGCCAGTTCTGCCCGGGCCGAGTCGAACAGATGACGCATCCCACGGCCACCCGCTTCGATTTGCGAAGGCGGTAGATAGGTCGCCGGGCTGGCAATACCCACCAGATGAGGTTCGGTCCCGGCGCGCAACAAAGGCAAGGCCATTTCGATGCAGAAGCTGGCGGCCAGCAGATTGCTGCGCACGATATGCTCGATCAATGTGTGATCAGCGGGCTGCCCGTCAATGTACTCAGCGGTCCCGGCATTGACGATCACCTGATCCAGGGCGCCCCATTGCCGGGCGATCTGTTCGCCGACTGCGCGCACGGCCTGGCTGTCGGTCAAATTGCCGGGCACGCTCAGCACTTGTCCTGGATAACGTACCGAAAGGGTTTCGCACGATCGAGCCGAGCACGAACTGACGGCCAGGTATGCACCCGTCTGCAGTATCGCTTCAGCCAACGAAGCGCCGATTCCGTTGCCAGCCCCGGTGAGCCAATAGCGCCGTGGCAGTCTTAGACCCATTCCCTACTCCTTTCGATTGGACTGCGCACTGATTCGTAGCTTTTTCAGTAGAGTCCGTACGACTAGTAAGACTATATGTTATCGGGTAAACAATGCATCCCGCAGGCTGGCAATTTCATGTTCGCTAATCGCCCATGCCTTCAAAGGCTGCGTCCTGTCGCGCCGGCAGGTTTCTGAATGCTGCCAGCGCACGCGCCCTGGATTGGCTCAAGTCGACAATCGGTGCCGGATAATTCACGGCACCAAACAAGCCGCCCTGGGTATTTGGGCTATGGACCTGTTGCCTGTCCAGATCGTTCAGTTCAGGTAGCCAGCGTTTGATGAACAGGCCTTCGCGGTCAAATTTTTCCGACTGGCTCAACGGGTTGAAGATGCGGAACCAGGGGGCCGAATCGGTGCCGGTGGAGGCGCTCCACTGCCAGCCGCCATTGTTGGCGGCCAGGTCGCCGTCGATCAGGTGCTGCATGAAAAAGCGCTCACCTTCGCGCCAATCGATCAACAGGTTCTTGGTCAGGAACATGGCGACGACCATCCGCAAGCGGTTGTGCATCCAGCCGGTCTCCAGCAACTGACGCATGGCCGCATCGATAATCGGCAGGCCGGTGCGCGCTTGTTTCCAGGCCTCCAGTTCTGCGGGGGCTTTGCGCCAGGCCAGCGCCTCGGTTTCGGGGCGGAACGCGCGATGGCGCGACACGCGTGGATAGCCCACGAGAATGTGTTTATAGAACTCACGCCAGAGCAATTCATTGACCCAGGTCACAACACCGGCACTTCCGCTTTCGAATTCACCTTGGTTGGCTTGCAGCGCGGCGTGCAGGCACTGACGCGGTGACACCACCCCAGCCACCAGATAGGCCGATAGCTGGCTGGTGCCGGGCTTGGCGGGAAAGTCCCGCTCGCCTTGGTAATCGTCGATGTGCTGGTCGACAAAGGTGTCCAGGCGCCGCCGGGCTTCGGTTTCCCCGGCAGGCCAGAGCGCTCGTAGCGCTTCGCTGGGCGGTGCGAACCCATCGACTTGCGTCGGCACCGGGTCGCGGGTAATGCCGGTGGGAGCCTGCCGGACCGGTGTGGCGACCAGGCTCGGCAATGAGAAATGCAGACGGGCGTAGCAGACCTTGCGGAACTGGCTGAACACTTGGAAATAGTTGCCGGTCTTGGTCAGCACGCTGCCGGGCTTGAACAGCAATTGGTCGAGGTGACTGTGAAACTCAATGCCCTGGTCATTCAATGCGCGGGCGGCCTCGGCGTCGCGTCGCGTTTCATTCAGGCCGTACTCTTCGTTGACATGCACGGCGCCGACATTCAGTTCTCGACACAGCTTGAGCAGCACGTGTGGGGCCTGGTGCCAATGCGCTGCGGCGCGGATCAGCAGTGGGATGTTCAATTCGTCCAGGGCCGCGCTCAACGCGCCTAGGTTGCGCAACCAGAAATCGATCTTGCACGGTGCGTCATCATGGGCGCGCCATTGTTCCGGGCTGGTCAGGTACACCGCCACGCAGGGTCCTTGGGCTGCGGCTGCTGCAAGAGCGGTGTTGTCGTGCAGGCGCAAGTCGCTGCGCAGCCAGATCAGTTGCATGCTGTCTTCCATCTAAAGGAGTTCTCGGCGGCTCAGTTCGCGTTGAGCCGATAACGGGTCTTCGGCCCAGGAGACGTCAATCATCGCAACGCCTGTGGATAACCTGGCCTGGTGGATCGACGCTGCGGGGCCGGCGATGATGATTGGGCAATTAATTGCGCCCAGCAGCCTGGGCAGTTGGGACAGGTTGAGGGCGTGACTGGAATACAGCAGGACGCCGCGGGCCTTGAGGCGTTCGACCGCCAGGGCCAGTTCACCCGCCGGTAGCGGGCTGTCGAACACTTCCACCGGGCAGTCGGCGCTGCTGGCCAGCCAGGCAGTGAGCCAGAGGTACGGCTCCTGGGGCGAGTCCGAATGATTGACCAGTAACAGTGGTGCGCCGCGCAACTGGCGGTTGTTGTGGTAGATCCGGCTGCCGAACTTGCTGCGCAGCCACGAGTACAGGAAAACCCGTTCCAGTTGCGCGCCGAACTGGCCTTGCCAGCGCAGGTGAAGCTCGGCCAGCAACGGCAAGAGCAACTGCTCGCACACGGTCCAGGGCGGGTACAGCGCCATCGCCTGGTTGACCTGGTCATCGATCTGGCGCTCGGCCAGTTGCGTCACCGCCAGCACCAGGGCATGGCGCTGACGCTGCCAGTCATTCTCCGGCACCTGGGTGGGTTCGCTCGGTGGCTGCGGCGTGTCCAGCAACGGCTTGATCTTGCTCACCGCAACGCCACGGTCGATCCAGGTGAGGATGCTCAGGATCCGTTGCACATGCTCGGCATTGAACAGTCGGTGGCCCTTGGGTGTGCGGTGCGGCACGATCAGGCCATAGCGGCGCTCCCAGGCTCGCAGCGTGACGGCGTTGACACCGGTTTGCCGGGCGACCTCGCGTATGGGCAGCCAGCCTTGCGCCAAGGCCTTGGCAAAATCGGCCCCCAGGTCTTCGCTGGCACTGGAATCGGGTTCGTTCCTCATCAAATAGCGTTTCGCAAACTGAGGTTTTCCGGGTGCGGTTGCAGGTAGACCTGCTGCGCCAGGTAAGGATCGGGGTGCTGGCGCAAGTGATGCTTGAGCAACGTCAGTGGCACCACCAAGGGCACGATGCCGAGGCGATATTGCCCGATCAGATGCTGCACCTCCTGTTTGTCCTCGGCGTCGATGGCGCGCTTGAGGTAACCGCTCAGGTGTTGCAGCACATTGGTGTGGGTGCGGCGGGTGGCGCATTTCTTCAAGGCCGCCATCAATGCACTGAAATAACGTGGGCCCAGCTCATTGGGGTCGGCCTTGCCCATGTTGCCCAGCAAGTTGCCCAGGGCCTTGTACTGCACCGGGTTGTGGGCCATCAGCAGGTATTTGTAGCGCGAGTGGAATTCGATCAGGTCGCGACGGGTCAAGCCTTGGCGACGCAAGGATTGCCAGGCGGCATAGGCAAATACCCGGGTCAGGAAGTTCTCGCGCAGAACCGGATCGTTGAGACGGCCGTCTTCCTCCACCGGCAGGTCGGGGTGGCGTTCGCAGAAGGCCTGGGCATAGATGCCGCGGCCACCGCCGTCCTGGGTCACGCCGTTGTGGTCGTAGACCTTGACCCGCTCCAGTCCGCAGGACGGCGATTTCTGCATGAAGATGTAGCCGCAGATGTCATCCAGTTCCCCAGCCATTTGCTGCCCGTAGTCGGCCAGTGCCCGGGTCACGTTGAGGTCGCGATTCACCGTGCCGAGCGCCTCGGGGTGTTCGGGGTTGCCCACCAGGCGAATCGGCTCCCGGGGGATACCCAGGCCGATGGCAACTTCGGGGCACACCGGCACGAAATCGAAATAGTCGACGAGGGTGTGGCTGCACAACTGCGATTGCTTGTGCCCGCCGTTAAAGCGAACTTCAGCACCCATCAGGCAGGCGCTAATGGCGATTCTGGGTTTGGCGATGGCTGTGCTGGGCATGGGCGACCTCTGATTACTAAATCTTGTACAGGCTTGTATTTCTGTACAATATTTTCATCATAGGTCCGAACGTGCACAAGTCAACCGGATTTGTGGGGCGAGGCGACGTCAATCTGTGTCGCAAGCAGGCTGCTGTCTCTTTCGACAGCAGCGAAGGGCGATGGGTGATGCGATCTACTGCAGGCTTGCATGCAGGCGGCGGGCAGCTTCCTGGCCGCTGAGCCATGCGCCTTCGACCCGGCCGGACAGGCACCAGTCGCCGCACACATACAGGCCCAGGTCGGCATCGGCCAGCGCGCCCCATTCGTGGCTGCCGGCGGGGCGGGCGTAGAGCCAGCGATGGGCCACGCTGAAGCTCGGTGCAGGCATCGCACTGTGCAGCAGTTCGGCGAAGGCGCCATGCAGGTGTTCGATCACTGCTTCCTTGGACAGGTCGATGTGCTGCCGGCTCCAGTCGCTGGTGGCGTGCAGGACCCAGGTGTCGAGCTTGCTGTCGCGTCCCGGTTTGCTGCGGTTGCGCGCCAGCCAGTCCAAGGGGCTGTCCTGTACGAAGCAGCCTTCCATGGGCGTATCCAGCGGTGCTTCGAAGGCCAGCGCCACGGCCCAGGTCGGGTCCATCTTCACGCCGGCGGCCACTGCGGCCAGCTTCGGTACGGCCGCCAGCAATGCGGTGGCCTGGGGCGCGGGTGTGGCGATCACCACTTGGCCGAAGGGGCCGTGGGTGAAACCTTCCGCGTCCTGCAAATGCCAATGCTCCTGGCCGCGGTAGACCTCTGTGATCCGGCAGGCAAACTGCACCTGCAACTTGTCGAGCAAGGCGCGGGTGATGGCGCTCATGCGCGGCGTGCCGACCCAGCGGGTCTGTTCGTCCGGCGATGGGCTCAGTTGTCCATTCTGGAAGTTGTAGAGTTGTGGGTTCCATTCCGCGGCCCAGCCATTGGCTTGCCAGCGCTGGACCTCCGTGACAAAGCGGCGATCGCGGGCAGTGAAATACTGCGCGCCCATGTCCAGCGCGCCGGCATCGCTGCGCTTGCTCGACATGCGTCCGCCGCTGCCGTGGCTTTTATCGAAGAGTTGAACGATGTGCCCGGCCTCCGTCAGGGCCTGGGCGGCTGAAAGTCCGGCGATGCCGGTGCCGATGATTGCGATAGGTACAGTCATGAGGGCCTCGTTTACCTTTCTGTACAGACTACGCCGTCGTTTAAACCTGTACAATTCGGGTTTTTGGTATAAGTTTTACCGTTCGCGTTTGGACAGGTTGTCCTATTGTTAAACACAGACCCTGTCCGATACGAAAAATCCCTGCTTATAAAAATAGACTAATGGGCCGGGTAAAACGCGATGCGAGGAACATCTCATGCACATATTGCTGACCGGCGGTACTGGTTTGATCGGACGTCAGCTCTGCCGCCTCTGGTTGGGGCAGGGACATCGCTTGACGGTATGGAGTCGTCGACCCGAAGAAGTGGCGAAAATCTGTGGGGCAGATGTGCGAGGCGTTGCCAAGCTTGATGAAATTGTCGAGCCGGTGGACGCGGTGCTCAACCTCGCAGGAGCGCCGATTGCCGATCGGCCCTGGAGCCACAAACGCAAGATGTTGTTGTGGAGCAGTCGCATCACGTTGACGGAAGTTCTGCTGGCGTGGCTGGAGCGTTGCGAGCAGAAACCGCAGGTATTGATTTCCGGTTCCGCGGTGGGCTGGTATGGCGACGGTGGCGAGCGTGAGTTGACCGAGGAGTCGGGGCCGGTGAGCGAAGATTTCGCCAGCCAGTTGTGCATTGCCTGGGAAGAAACCGCGCAACGGGCCGAGGCGTTGGGGATACGCGTGGTGCTGGTTCGTACCGGCCTGGTCCTGTCTGCCGAGGGCGGCTTTTTGTCGCGCCTGCTGTTGCCATTCAAACTGGCGCTGGGCGGGCGTATCGGCAATGGTCGGCAGTGGATGCCGTGGATTCATATTGACGATCAAATCGCCCTGATTGATTTTCTTCTACACCGCTTTGAGGCCAGCGGTCCTTATAATGCGTGCGCTCCGAACCCGGTACGCAACCGCGATTTTGCCAAGGCCCTGGGGCATGTATTACATCGGCCAGCCGTGGTGCCGATGCCGGAACTTGCGTTGAAAGTCGCGCTGGGGGAATTGTCCTTGTTGTTGCTTGGCGGCCAGCGCGCCACGCCGGCCCGATTGCAGGCGGCGGGTTTCACATTCCGCTTCACTGATTTGCCTGCGGCCCTGGAAGACTTGTCCAGCCGCCTTTGAAATAGGACGTTGCATGACCGATCACGCGTTGCTTCTGGTGAATCTGGGTTCGCCTGCCTCCACTTCGGTGGCCGATGTGCGCCTCTACCTCAATCAATTCCTGATGGACCCGTATGTCATCGACCTGCCATGGCCGGTGCGGCGCTTGCTGGTGTCGCTGATCCTGATCAAGCGTCCCGAGCAGTCGGCCCATGCCTATGCCTCGATCTGGTGGGAGGAGGGTTCGCCGCTGGTGGTGCTCAGTCGTCGGTTGCAACAGGCCATGACCGCGCAGTGGACCCAGGGCCCAGTGGAACTGGCGATGCGTTATGGCGAGCCGTCCATTGAATCTGCGCTGGTGCGGCTGGCGAGTCAGGGTCATAAAAAAATCACGTTGGCGCCGTTGTACCCGCAGTTCGCCGACAGCACCGTGACCACGGTGATCGAGGAGGCCAAGCGGGTCGCGCGGGAAAAGAAACTCGATGTGCAGTTCTCGATTCTCCAACCGTTCTACGATCAGCCCGAATACCTCGACGCCCTGGTGGCCAGCGCCAAGCCGTACCTTATGCAGGAGCACGATCATCTGTTGTTGAGTTTCCACGGCTTGCCGGAGCGGCACCTGACCAAGCTCGACCCCACGGGGTTTCATTGCTTCAAGGATGCCGACTGCTGCAGGAACGCGCCGCCGGAGGTCATGGCGACCTGTTACCGCGCGCAATGCATTCGCACTGCCGAGCTGTTCGCCCAACGCATGGGGCTCAAGGCTGGCCAGTGGTCGGTGTCGTTCCAGTCGCGATTGGGCCGGGCCAAATGGATCGAACCCTATACCGAAGCACGCCTGGAGGAACTGGCCAAAAGCGGCGTGAAGAAAATCTTGGTGATGTGCCCGGCGTTCGTGGCCGACTGCATTGAAACCCTGGAGGAAATCGGCGATCGCGGCCGTGAGCAGTTCCGCGCGGCAGGGGGGGAGGAGTTGGTGCTGGTGCCTTGCCTTAATGATGAGCCGCAGTGGGCGCAGGCGTTGAGTACCCTCTGCGAACGGGCACCGATAGCTCTGTAAACCTCGAAAAGCATCGCGGGCAAGCCTTGCTCCCACAGATTTTGTCTTGACCACTCAAGCATGGTCCACTCAAAACCTGTGGGAGCAAGGCTTGCCCGCGATGACAATAGTGCAGGCGGTGAATCTACAGCAGCGGTTCATCCGCCTTCTTCTGCTTCCAGCCATCATTGCCTGGCAGCAGCAGGTTCAGCGCGATCGCCACCACCGCGCACAGCGCGATGCCTTTGAGGCCGAAGTCGTCCGGGCCAGTGCCGGTGCCCACCAGCACGCCGCCGATGCCGAACACCAGCGTCACTGAAACGATCACCAGGTTGCGCGCCTCGCCCAGGTCGATCTTGTGGCGGATCAAGGTGTTCATGCCCACCGCCGCAATCGAACCGAACAACAGGCACAGGATCCCGCCCATCACCGGCACCGGGATGCTTTGCAGCAGCGCGCCGAACTTGCCGATGAATGCAAGGCTGATGGCAAAGATCGCCGCCCAGGTCATGATCTTCGGGTTGTAGTTCTTGGTCAGCATCACCGCGCCGGTCACCTCGGCGTAGGTGGTGTTGGGCGGGCCGCCGAACAGGCCGGCGGCGGTGGTGGCAATGCCGTCACCGAGCAGTGTGCGGTGCAGACCGGGTTTTTTCAGGTAGTCACGACCGGTCACGCTGCCCACGGCAATCACGCCGCCGATGTGCTCGATGGCCGGTGCCAGCGCCACCGGCACGATGAACAGGATTGCCTGCCAGTTGAATTCCGGCGCGGTGAAGGCCGGCAGGGCGAACCAGGGTGCAGCGGCGATTTTCGCGGTGTCCACGACCCCGAAGAAAAACGCCATGGCAAAGCCCACCAGCACGCCGGAAATGATCGGCACCAGGCGGAAAATGCCTTTGCCGAACACCGCCACGATGAGGGTGGTGAGCAGGGCCGGCATCGAAATCAGCATCGCGGTTTGATAATGAATCAGCTCGCTGCCGTCGCCGGCCTTGCCCATCGCCATGTTGGCGGCAATCGGCGCCATGGCCAGGCCGATGGAAATGATCACCGGACCAATCACCACCGGCGGCAGCAGCCGGTCGATGAACCCGGTGCCCTTGATCTTCACCGCCAGGCCAAGAAAGGTGTAGACGAAACCTGCCGCCATCACGCCGCCCATGGTCGCAGCCAGGCCGAACTGGCCCTTGGCGAGGATGATCGGGGTGATGAAGGCAAAGCTCGAGGCCAGGAACACCGGCACCTGGCGCCCGGTGACGATTTGGAACAGGATCGTTCCCAGGCCGGCCGTGAACAGCGCCACGTTAGGGTCCAGCCCAGTGATCAGCGGCATCAGTACCAGCGCGCCGAAGGCGACGAACAGCATCTGCGCGCCGGACAGCACCTGGCGCCAGAGCGGATCGTTGAACTCATCCTGCATGCTCAAGCGTCCTTCTGCTTGGTGCCGAAGATCTTGTCGCCGGCATCGCCCAGGCCCGGGATGATGTAGCCGTGTTCGTTGAGTTTCTGATCGATGGACGCGGTGTAGATGGTCACATCCGGGTGGGCATCGTGCACGGCCTTGATGCCTTCGGGGGCCGCGACCAGCACCATGGCGCGGATGTCCCGGCAACCGGCCTTTTTCAACAGGTCGATGGTGGCGACCATGGAACTGCCGGTGGCGAGCATCGGGTCGATGATCATCGCCAGGCGCTCGTCGATTTCCGGCACCAGTTTTTCCAGGTAGGTGTGCGCCTGCAGGGTCTGCTCGTTGCGAGCCACGCCCACAGCGCTGACCTTGGCCCCCGGGATCAGGCTCAGCACGCCCTCGAGCATGCCGATGCCGGCGCGCAGGATCGGCACCACGGTGATCTTCTTGCCGGCGATTTTCTCGACCTGGACCGTACCGGCCCAGCCGTCGATTTCATAGGACTCCAGCGGCAGGTCCTTGGTGGCCTCGTAGGTGAGCAGGGCACCGACTTCCTGGGCGAGTTCACGGAAGTTCTTCGTGCTAATGTCGGCGCGGCGCATCAGGCCGAGTTTGTGTCTGATCAGCGGATGGCGGATCTCGAGGATGGGCATGGGGAAGGCTCCGGCGGCGGGCAAAAAAACCGGCCTAGATTAATCTATCCGAGGGTGTTGTCCTATAGACAATACAGAACGTTAGTCCACAAACGCTTGATCTGGCCGGGCGGGGTGCGTACCTTTGCCGGTTTTTCCGATCCGCTACCCCTGGAGAGCGACATGTCCGCTGATCTCGAGCATATCCGTCAAATCATGCGAGAGGCTGACTGCCTGTACACCGAAGCCGAAGTCGAAGCGGCCATCGCCCGTGTCGGTGCGCAAATCAACGATCAATTGGCCGAGGCCAACCCGGTGGTGTTCTGCGTCATGAACGGCGGGTTGATTTTCTCCGGCAAGCTGCTGACCTACCTGAACTTCCCCCTGGAAGCGTCCTACTTGCACGCGACGCGTTATCGCAACGAAACCAGCGGCGGCGACCTGTTCTGGAAAGCCAAGCCGGAAGTCTCGTTCATCGACCGCGACGTGCTGATCATCGACGACATCCTCGACGAAGGTCACACCCTGGGCGCGATCATCGACTTCTGCAAACACGCCGGTGCCCGCGCCGTGCACACCGCCGTGCTGATCGACAAGGACCACGACCGCAAGGCCCGTCCGGACTTGAAAGCCGATTTCGTCGGCCTTCCGTGCATCGACCGCTACATCTTCGGTTACGGCATGGACTACAAAGGTTACTGGCGCAACGCCAATGGCATTTTCGCCGTCAAGGGCATGTAATCGATGACTCGGCCAAGCTTTCTGGATCATGCACTGTTCGATGACTTGGCCGAAAAATCTGCGGCCAGTCCTCGTGGGCGGCAGCATCATAACTTCCATGAGATGGATGAGCCGTGCCACCGCATGGCGGTGGGGCTGCAGCCTTCGACCTACATCCCGCCGCACCGCCACCTGAGCGCCGACAAGGCGGAAACCTTGCTGGTGCTCAAGGGCCGGTTGGGGATATTGATCTTCGATGAAACCGGCGCGGTGGTAGACAAGCGCATCCTGCAGGCCGGTGGCGATTGCCTCGGCGTTGACCTGCCGGCCGGTGTGTATCACGGATTGGTGGTGCTGGAAGCCGACAGCCTGATGTTCGAATGCAAGGCCGGCCCCTACCGGCCCGTGGGCGAGGGCGAACTGGCCCACTGGGCGCCCCGTGAAGGCGAGGCCGGCGTGGCGCAATACCATGCCTGGATGCGCGCCCAGTTCGCCACATGAATTCAGATGCACCCTCACTACAGATCAAGCCAGCCTTGAATGAGCGGTGCTGCCAGCAGCCAGCCATTGCTCGCTCTTGACCCGTGCCTGCTCCAGGGTCTGCACATACGCCAATTGCCGCTGCTCGCGATGAATGCCGGCGCGGCGCAGTTTCAGGCGTACCCTTGGCGCCGTCGCGACCAGGATCAGGCCGATGCCCTGCTTGCGGTAATCCTTCAGGATGTTTTCGAACGCGGCCAGCGCGGTCATGTCCAGCATGGGCACGGCGCTCATTTCCACGACCACCACCCGGACCCCCGGATCGAACTTGCGCAGCACATCCAGGGCTTTTTCCGCCGCGCCGAAGAACAGCGGTCCGCGAATCCCGTAGCAACGCACATGCTCGGGCATGTCCAACAGGGCCTGGTGGAAGTGACGGGGCAATTCGGCGCTGTCGGTCAGTTCGCTCATACGCTTGATGAACAGCCCGGCGGCCAGCAGCAGGCCGACGGCGACGGCCATGACCATGTCGAACAGGACGGTCAGGCTAAGGCAGGTCAGCAGCACCAGTACGTCGCTGCGCGGGGCGATGCGCAAGGTATGCAGCACGTGTCCGGCTTCGCTCATGTTCCAGGCCACTATCACCAGTAGCGCCGCCAGGGCAGCCATGGGCAGGTAGCTGAACAGTGGCGCCAGCAGCACCATCGCCAGCAGCACCACAAGGCTGTGAATGATCGCGGCCAGCGGTGAAGAGGCGCCGCTGCGCACATTGGTCGCACTGCGGGCAATGGCCGCCGTGGCGGTGATACCGCCAAACAGCGGCGCCACGACGTTGCCCAGGCCTTGGCCGATCAGCTCGGCATTGGGGTCGTGCTTGCTGCCGGTCATGCCATCGGCCACCACGGCGCACAGCAGCGATTCGATGGCGCCAAGCATGGCAATGGCGAAGGCCGGGCCCAGCAGTTGGCGGATCAGGTCATAGGAAAGCGTCAGGGGATGGCCTTGGCCATCTGGCAGGTTCCATGGCCACTCGAAGCTCGGTAAAAACGGCGGGATGCCGGGATGGCTGATGCCATCGACCACGTAGCTGAAACGCTCACCCAATGTCGCCACCGGCCAACCGCCGTGCTCCAGCGCCAGTCCCAGTAGGGCCCCGACCAGCAAGGCAACCAAATGCCCGGGAACTCGCGGTACCCAACGAGGCCAGGCAATCAACACCGCCAGGCACGTGACGCCGATGATGCCATCGCCGAGTCGGGCACTGGGCAGTGCCACGATCAGTTCGCCCAACTGTTCGATGTAGTGCTTGGCTTGCCCGACGGTGGTCAGCCCCAGCAGATCCTTGAGTTGCAAGGTGGCGATGACCACGCCGATCCCGGCGGTAAAGCCGAGGATCACCGGGTAGGGGATGTATTGGATCAGCCGTCCGGCGCGCATCAACCCCAGGGTGATGAGAATCAGGCCAGCGAGCATGGTGCACAACAACAGGCCGCCGAGGCCGTATTGTTGGGTGATGGGCAGCAGGATCACCACGAACGCCGCTGTCGGCCCGCTGACGTTGAAGCGCGAGCCGCCGGTGAGGGCGATCAAGGGTGCGGCCACCAATACCGTGTACAAGCCATGTTGCGGCGGGACACCAACGGCAATCGCCAGGGCCATGGCCAGTGGGATGGCGATGATGCCGACGGTCAGCCCGGCCACCAGGTCGCCACGCAGGCGCTCAAGGGTGTAACCGGCGCGCCAGGTTTGGCGCCAGGCGGCAAACAACGGTGGGGCGGAGAAAGACATGGGCACTCCACTAAGTGAACGGGGCAAACACCGAACTCCCGGCAAACACCCAACCTGTGGCGAGGGGATTTATCCCCGCTGGGCTGCGTAGCGGCCCCCATCGGGTTGGGGTGATCTATCTGACTCACCGAGTATCCGGTTTGGGGCTGCTTCGCAGCCCAGCGGGGATAAATCCCCTCGCCACAAAAAGCATTCTGTGGCGGGTGTCAGGGCTGATGGCTCTTTGAGTATGCCGTGCTCGTTGCGCGGATGTATTGATCTGGATCGTTATTTTTACCGCTCAGGCTCATGCTAGAGTGCCCGGCCAAGACCCTGGAGCTTGTCATGCGTGTATCGATCCGCCGCTGCGCCACTTTGCTGTTGATCTCCAGCCTGCCCTTGGCGGTCGTGGCTGCGCCGATGCACAGTCAGTTCCTGCCGCCTGATGACCTGGTGGTGCGCCAGGAACAGCCTGAACAGCAGCAGTTGCTGCAAGTGACCGAGTATTCGGTGGTACTGGGTAACCAGCGTCAGTCCAACCAGCAACCGATTCCGGTCACTTCACCCTTGCTGGTCCGTCTCAAGGGCAAGCCGATGAACAAAGGGGCGACCATCAACCAGGTGATCCTCAACTTCGACGGCGAAAGCAAAAGCCTGAAGAAACCGGTCTTCGACGAGGCGAGCAAGACCCTGACGCTGTCTTATCCACAGGCCCAGTACCGGGTGGTCATCGATCTGCTGCGCAACAACACGGTCTATGTGCAGTTTCTCACCTACGCCAACGGCCATATCTGGGCCGACCTGCACACCGGTGCCGAACGCCCGCGTTGAGCCCCGGGGCCTGCCGGGGGTAAACTGCCCGCCCCGTGAACTGTGCGAGCTGGAGCCGGCAATGCGTAAAGACAAGAAACAAGTGATTGGCGACGAGATTGGCGATGAACAGATCAAGCTGTTCCTCAATTTCGAACCGGTCGATGCCACTTCGCCGTCGCTGCACAAACTGATCAAGGCCTACCGTGGCCTGCGGGTCGACGATTTCGAGCGTTTCCTGACGTTCTTCGTCGAGGCCGGCCATGACCTCAATGGCAAGGACGAGCACGGCAACGATTTCGTCGCGCTGGTTCGCGACCAGCGTAATGCTGAGGATTACATCGAATTGATCGAGAAGGCGCGTGGCTGATTGATCCTGGGCCTGCTTCGCAGGCCAGTGGGAGCAAGCTCCCTCGCCACGAAAGCGTCACCCATAAAAAACGCCCCGCTCTCATGGAGAACGGGGCGTTTTTTTATGCGATCAAATCAAGCGTAGCTTTGGGTCTCGCTGCTTTCTTCAACCAGCTCCAGCGCGATGTTGTTCTGCGCATTGATCTTGCGATACAGCGCCGCGTCGGTTTCCAGCACTTTTTCCCGGGCCGGGAAGATTTCTGCGAGCTTGGCAGCCCACTCGCCCTTGGCTTTGTCCGGGAAGCAGCGCTCGATCAGTTCCAGCATGATCGACACGGTCACCGAAGCACCTGGCGATGCGCCGAGCAGGGCGGCGAGGCTGCCGTCCTTGGCCGCCACCAGTTCGGTGCCGAACTGCAGGACGCCACCTTTCTTCGGGTCTTTCTTGATGATCTGCACCCGTTGGCCGGCCACTTCCAGGCGCCAGTCCTCGGCTTTCGCCTCGGGGTAGAAGCGACGCAGGGATTCCAGGCGCTGTTCCATGGACTGCATCACTTCGCTGATCAGGTACTTGGTCAGGTCCATGTTGTCCCGGGCCACGGCCAGCATCGGGCCGATGTTGCCGGCGCGTACCGACAGCGGCAGATCCATGATCGAGCCGTGCTTGAGGAACTTGGTGGTGAAACCGGCGTACGGCCCGAACAGCAGGGATTTCTTGCCATCGACCACACGGGTGTCCAGGTGCGGCACCGACATCGGCGGCGAGCCCACGGCGGCCTGGCTGTATACCTTGGCCTGGTGGTGCTTGACCACTTCCGGGTTGTCGCAACGCAGCCACTGGCCGCTGACCGGGAAGCCGCCGAAGCCCTTGCTTTCCTCGATGCCCGAGGCTTGCAGCAGCGGCAACGCCGCACCGCCGGCACCGAGGAACACGAACTTGGCGTCGACATCGCGGCTGCTGCCGGAATTGACGTCCTTGATGCTCACGGTCCAGCCACTGCCGTTGCGCTTGAGGCCGGTGACGCGCTTGCAGTATTTGACCTGGGTGTCCGGGGCGCTGGTCAGGTGCTTGAGCAACTGGTTGGTCAGGGCGCCGAAGTTGACGTCGGTACCGTTCATGACCCGGGTGGCGGCGATGACTTCGTCGTCAGGCCGGCCAGGCATCATCAGCGGCATCCACTCGGCCATCCGGGCCTTGTCCTCGGTGTATTCCATGTCGGCAAAGGCGTGATGCTGGTGCATCAGCTCGAAGCGCTTCTTCAGGAACGACACGCCTTTCTCGCCTTGCACGAAGCTCAGGTGTGGCACCGGGGCGATGAAGGACTTGGAGGAGCCGAACGTGCTTTTTTTGGTCAGGTACGTCCAGAACTGCTTCGACACCTCGAACTGGGTGTTGATGTGCACGGCTTTCTTGATGTCGACATTGCCGTCGGCCGCCTGGGGCGTGTAATTGAGCTCACACAGCCCGGCGTGGCCGGTACCGGCGTTGTTCCAAGGGTTGGAACTCTCCGCGGCACCGGAATCCATCAGCTCGACGACTTCCAGCGAGATCGCGGGGTCGAGCTCCTTGAGCAGTACGGCCAGGGTGGCACTCATGATACCGGCCCCTACCAGAACTACATCGACTGCTTCGTTATGCGCCATTTAACGCGTCTCCAAAATCTGCAGCACCAAATTGTCGGCATAGCGGCCAAGAGAGGCGGGGCAGGTCAGTTGCGCCCCAGTTATCCATGGCCAGGATCGCCATGTCCGAATCTTCGCAATTTTTCGCACCTACTGCGGATGCATGCAGCCTGGCCTCAAGAGTCACATGAACTCATTTAAGCGCCGGGCAGGCAATTCGACTTATGGCCGAGACATCCGTTCGTGCAACCAAATCCGTAGCGGACAGGCTTCAGGCGCCGGTTCTTGAGCGATATCCGGTCCTGTGTCGTTGGGCTGTTTCAGACGCTAATGGTGCTTGTTCAGACGCAAAACTATTCATTTGCTCGCCACACTCTCGTGAAGTTGTGAAAACCCGTTTTTTCACGCTCTTTTGAAGACGTGAACCTCAAAAAAGGGCTGTCCCAGCCTGGCACTGCGCCCGGTTTGGTTGCCCCCATGTAGTACATGACAGGCAAAACGGGCAGACAGCTCAGTGACCGAGCGTAATGACAGCTCTGCAGATTCGCGAAAAGTGGTGATTTGCCTGGAGGAACAGCAAGCGCGCCAGCTTCACTCGATCTGTGTGGGCGGCTCTCTGTGGGCGTTGCGGGGTGCCAATACCAGCGCATCAGCGGCGTTGCGAGGCCCGATCAGGAGACGTCCTTATAATCGGGGGGAGATTGTATCGAAGAAACGCAGGGAAATGGTCGTGTTTAATGACTTTTATTAGCCGTCCGGTCAGATGGTCAACAGCTGCCGGTTACGTGCGCGGGCAGGAAGCGGTTGCACGCGGGCGCTGGCGGGCAATGGCTGGTGCAGCCAGTTGAGACGGATCTCTTCGATTTCCACCCAGCCTTCGCCCATGGGTTGCAGACTGCACTGCTTGAACGCCTGGCAACGGCCGTTGCGATCGAGCAAGGCGAAGCTGCGGTGATGGGGACGAGGGGTGAACAGGGAAATAAGGAAGCGCATGATCGAATACCGGGTCAGGGAGCTTGGGATAAGCTTGACAGCGGCCCATGACATGCCGGTGTAAGGACCGTGACAGTGGGGTGACAGGAACCGGCAACCACGGCCCGTGTCAGACATTCCAGTATTCATCGCAAGTCTCTAGTTCACCGCGATGGCGCACCGCTATACTGCCGGCCTGTTTGTGCCCGATTCTGGAGAGAAGAGCATGTTGCAACGCCTGTTGTTCGGTTTGATCGCTGTGACCAGTCTGACCCTCGTCGGCTGCGCCCACAGCCCGCAACAACTTAACCCGGAGCCCAAGCTCAATGCCCAGCTGGCGCCTGTGGGTCGTGGCCAGCCGGTGGTGGTGCGGGTGGTGGACGGTCGTCCGTCGCCGACGCTCGGCACCCGTGGCGGGCTGTATCCGGAAACCAGTGTGATCACGGTGCAGGGCGCGCAGATCCTGCCCAAGCTGCAGGCCCAGGCTGAAGCCGCCGTGCGTTTGCTGGGCTTCACGCCGACCGCCAATGCCTTGAATGCACCGCAACTGACCGTGACCCTGGCCGAGCTCAAGTACCAGTCGCCCAAGGAAGGCATGTACGTGACCGAAGCCACCATCGGCGCGACCTTCCGCTCCGACGTGCAGAACGCCAACCGCCGCTACAGTGGTCGTTACGGTGCTTCTTTGGACCAGCGCTTCGGCATGGCGCCTAACCAGGACACCAACACCAAGCTGGTCAGCGACGTCTTGAGCGATGCCCTGACCCGGCTGTTCAAGGACCCGACCATTGGCCAGGTGCTGGCTGAGTAAGTAACAAGGCCTCATAAACCCTGTGGAAGCTTGCTCCCACAGGGTTTTTTATGGGCGAGATTCTCAGGCTGCCTGGGAATAGAACTCCAGCACACTGATCCCGGTCAGCAGGTCTGTCTCTGGCAGGTCGGCATGTTGATGGCCGCCGAGGGCGCAATACACCAGCCAATGTCGGTCCTGCACGTTGAAGGACAGGCTGCCGACGAGGTTCTGTTGTTCGTCGCTTGGGCTGATGAGATAGAGGCGGTCCTGGTTTTCGGCGTGCAGCATGACGGGTTCCGTGCAGGTTTGAAGGGCGACAGAGTGGCCTAATCAGATGACGAAACCGTGACGGGTGAAATTAACCCTGGACTTGCTCCCTCGCCACAAAAGAACCCAGCGTTGCGGCGGGATCGTTACTGGTCGGAAAAAGCGGCGCAGGGCGGCAGGCTTTCGGTAGAATCCGCGCCCTGTTCGTAGGCCACGGACGTGCCCTGTCCGTTTTTCGTTTGAGGTTCGTAATGTCGTCGCATCTGCTTTCGTTGTTCGCCGCCCACCCCGCCAAACTGATCAACCTGCTCGCGTTGCTGTTTGCCTGCCCGGGTGGCTGGGTGCTGCATGCGACGCGCCGCCGTGAACAACGGGCGCGGGCCTGCCTTGAAGCACGCAATCGCGATGGCAACGAACGATTTGAAGCGCTGCTGGATCTGGCCACTCAGCGGATGAACCGGTTTTTCTACCGGTTTGGCTTTGGTTGCCTGGCGCTGGCGTTGCTGGTGTCGTGGATCAGTACGCAGTTCTGAAGCAGTAGCCGTGGCAGGGCAAGTGAGGTTTGTCAGGCAAAGACGCTTTTGTGGCGAGGGAGCTTGCTCCCGCTGGGCTGCAAAGCAGCCCCTCTCGAACGCTCAACCCTAACGCCAAGCCTGTGTTGCGATTGCTGCGCAATCGAGCGGGAGCAAGCTCCCTCGCCACAGAGGCCACTTCAGGCCCTGGCCAACCTGGCTTTAAAGCGCCAACCCCGCCTTGACCCGATACTGATTTCGCACCGGCGTTGCGTATTGCAGCACCAGGAACGGCCGGTGTTCCGGCGGGCAAGCGTCCAGCCGGCGTTGCCATTCTTCCTGGGCCTTGGCCAGCTCTTCGGCGCCAAACACCTCGGCCGCCGTGGGCACCTGCAACTGCGGGTCGGCATCGGCCCATTGGGCATAAGCCAGGTAGTGCACTGGGAACAGGCGGTAGCCGCCGAGAATCTGCCGATCCATTTCCTGGGCCAATTGCTTGGTGTCCTCGAACAGCTCGGTGATGGGCGCGGCGAAGTTCACGTGGACCCGGCCCTTGTAGCCGGTGATGCCCTTGGCGATGCTCACGTCGTCCTCGCCCGGTGCCTTGGTGTAGGTGCCGGTGGTGGCGCGGATGTACAACTCGCGGGCCTTGGCCTGGTCGCACGGGTCGTATTCGTAGCTGATCGACACCGGTGTGAGATTCAGTGACTGGATCACCTCGCCGAACGGCTCGTCCTTGCGGCTCATGTGGAACATCTTGAGGATCGCCGATTCGGTCCGGTCGTCACCGTCCTTGGCCCGCCCTTCGGCCTGGGCGATCCAGATCGAGGCGCAGTCGTGGCGGATCGAATGGTTGATGTACGCCGACAACAACTGGTACGCCGCCATTTTTTCCCGCCGGCCGGTGATGGAGCGGTGCACGATGAAGCTCTTGTTCAGGCGCATCAGGTCGCTGACAAAAGGCTTTTGCAGCAGGTTGTCGCCAATGGCGATGCGCGGGGTCGGCAGGCCGGCGTGGTACACGGCATAGTTGACGAAGGCCGGGTCCATCACGATATCGCGGTGGTTGGCGATGAACAGGTACGCACTGCCGGACTTGAATTGCTCCACCCCGGTATAGGTCACGCCATCGGTGGCGCGCTCGATGGTGTGGTCGACGTAGAACTCCACCTTGTCCTGTAACGTGGCGACCGACGTCACTCCGGCGAACTCACGGCGCAATCTTTGCGCTATAAGGGGTTTGAGCATCCAGCCGAAGGCGCCGGCCAGGCGTGGGAAGCGGAAGTGGGTGAGGATATCTAGAAACGCCTTGTCGCCAAGCAGTCGTGCCAGCACCGCTGGGACTTCGCTGTCGTCGTAAGGTCGGATGGCATCGAATTCGCCCATCATGCTCTCTTGTAGGAAACGGCTAGGGTAAGTAAAGGTTCGATCGAAAAACCGACAGGGCACGGCCTGGAAGATAAGCCAGACAAAAATAGCCCTGCAAATAGACCGGCGATTATACGCACAAGTCACCTGGGAGACCGCGATGCTGGAAAGCGCTCGTTATGAATGTCCCTATTGCGGGGAGGAAGTTGAGACATCCGTGGACTTGTCCGGCGGCGACCAGACCTACATCGAGGACTGTCAGGTGTGTTGCCGGCCAATCACCTTTGTACTGCAGGTCCATGGTGAGGAATGGCATCTCGAGGTCTTCAGCGAAAACGACTGACGGGGGCGACACCGATGCAGCGAATCTACGAGCTGGAAAACCTGATGGAAGGCGAGTTGCTGCAAGGGATGCTCGCCAGTGAGGGCATCACGGCGCACCTGGTGGGGCGCGATCTGGTCGGTGGCGCGGGGGAATTGCCGATGTATGGATTGCTCGGGCTGGCGGTGGAAGACGACCAGGCGCAATACGCCCGAGAGTTGATCGCCGCGTACAATGTCGCACTGCCGTTGCCCGGCGATGAACCGGACAGCTATCCCGGCACGCTGGTCTGTTAGGCTGGCGGCCGTTTGTTCGATCAAGAGTCGTGTTGCCCCATGTGTGGACGTTATGCCCTGTTTCGCTGGAACCCCACCTTCGCGGCCTTGCCCGGCTTTCCCGCCGACCAGAAGGCTCAATGGAATATTTCGCCCAACGATTCGGTGTTGATCCTGCGGGCCGGTGCCGAGGGCCAGCGCGAACTGGCCCGGGCGCGCTGGGGCCTGACGCCGCCGTGGCTGACCGACCTGTCCCGCACGCCAGCACACGCCCGGGCCGAAACCGTCGCCGAGCAGCCGATGTTCCGCGAGGCCTTGCGCCTGCGCCGCTGCCTGCTGCCGGCCAATGGTTTCTATGAGTGGCGCGGCGGTACGCGCAAGCGTCCGTACTGGCTGACGCCGGGAGAGGGTTCATCGCTGTTTTTTGCCGCGATCTGGGAGGCGTATCCGGTACAGGAACAGGTGTGGCTGAGCACGGCGGTCATCACCCAGCCGGCAGCGGGCCAGCGCCGGCCGTTGATCCTGGACGAAGAAGGCCAGCGCCTGTGGCTCGACCCCGAGACACCGCTGCATGCCTTGCAAGGGCTGCTGGCAAGCGAGCCGGCGCCATTGCGCGAGCGGGTGTTGGCCAACATGGTCAATGATCCGAAACTCAATGGGCCGGAGTGCTTGACCCCGGCTTGAGTTTTGCGGCGCTTGTACCAGCCTCATCGCGAGCAGGCTCGCTCCCGCAATAGGCTGCGGGTGTTCACAAAAAATGTGTTCACCGCCTATCCCCTGTGGGAGCGAGCTTGCTCGCGATGGCGTCATGTCAGTCAACCTCGATGCTGGCTGATCTGCCGTCATCGCGAGCAAGCTCGCTCCCACAATAGATTTTGGGCGTTACTCGTGATGCGGTTCGCCCAGGAAGGTCAACGAGGTGAACACGCCGCGGGTGGCCACGTCCTTGTTGTCCTTGAGGGCAATTTCCATTTGCGCCGCGATCACATTCAAGCCTTCGTTGCGCACCAGCACCTTGGCCCGGCCTTCTGCGTCGGTTTCAGTCGATACGGTGTTCGGTGCGCTGCGGTAGTCGCCCACCAGTTTCACACCGGCCACCGGTTTGCCATCCAGCAGCACCCGTACCGGCAATGACTGGCCCGGGCCAACGGTCATCGGGTCGACTTCCGGCAGGATCACGAACTTGATCGGTGCCAGTGTCGGCAGTTTCGCCCCCGGCTCATAGATTGCCAGGCTGTACTTGAACGTGTGGGTCGACTCGATCGCCCCGGACACTTTGCTGCGGCCTTCGTTGATCCACTTCTTGTCGGCCGTTTGGGACCACATGCCGTTGTCCAGCGCCACGGCCAGCACCGCTGGCGGCTTGAGCGGTTGCAGGCGGGCGTGGTCCGGCAGGCGCTCTACCGTGACCGGGATCATCTTGCCGCCCAGGTCATAGGCCCAGGCGCCGCTGACTTTCTGCGCCTTGAAGGCATTGTCTTCGGCGCCGTGGCCGTAGATCACTTCGATGTTGCCGCGACGCTGTTCGGTCCACAGGCCATGGGCCGAGGCTTGTGTGGCCAAAAGCAGGCCGAGCAGGGCGAAGGTCTTGGGGTGTTTCATGCCGATTTTCCTTTTACAGAGCAAGGGTAAGACTGACGGTGAAGTTGCGCGGCTCGCCGGGGGTGACCCAGTAGTTGCTGTAGGAGCGCTCGTAGTATTTTTCGTCGAAGACGTTGTTCAGGTTCAGGCCCACGGTGACGTCATCGCTGGCCTTGTAATGGGCCAGCAGGTCCACGGTGTGATAAGCCGGGAGTTCGAAATCCTTGCCGGCTTCGCCCGAGCGATCGCCGACGTACGTGAACGCCGCGCCGACATCCGAACCGCGCAGGTGGCCATCCTGGAATTCGTAGACCCCCAGCAGGCTGGCGCTGTGTTTGGCGACGCCGAGGATCCGGCTGCCGGTGGGAATTTGCTCGTCACCCTTGGTCACTTCTGCATCGATGTAGGCATAGGCGCCGATTACCCGCACCGCGTCGGTCACCTGCCCGGTGAATTGCAGGTCGATGCCCTGGCTGCGGGCCTTACCCATGGCACTGTAGAAATCAGTCCCGGCGATCTGGGCCAGGACGTTTTCCTTTTCTATATGGAACGCCGCCAGGGTGGTACTCAGGCGGTCATCGAACAACTCGCTCTTGATCCCCACCTCATAGCCGACCCCTTCCTCGGGCTCGAAGGTTTTGCTGTCGGCATCCAGGCCGTTGTTGGGTTTGAACGATGTAGAGGCGTTGGCGAACAGGCCGACCTCGGGCGTCAACTGATACAACAGGCCAGCCCGTTGCGTGAACGCGTCATGACGCTGGTCGCTGGAGACCCCGGTGGTGTGATCGTCGATGCTCTGCTCGAAATGCTCATAGCGCACCCCGAGCATGCCCCGCAGCTTGTCGGTGAAGACGATCTGGTCCTGCAGGTTCAATGCGCGGCTTTGCACACGCTCGAAAAAATCCGTGCCGGTACGATCGCCATTGGGTTTCGGCTGGCCGTAGACCGGCTGATAGATGTCGATGGGGTAAGCGCCGGCGATGTTGGTCACGCGCTCGTTCTTGCGGTAATCCTCGTATTCGCTGCCGATCAGCAGTTCGTGCTGCCACGGGCCGAGGTCGAACAGACCACGCAATTCCAACTGGGTGATGCTGTCGTGCCAATTGTTGTCGCGCTCGCGATAGCGGCGGTTCACCGTGTGGCCGTCGGCATTCAGTGGTCGTGCTTCGGAGGCGAAGCCCCAGAGTTCACCCTGCTTGTAATGGCTGGCCAGGCGCAGCTGCCAGGTGTCGTTGAGCTGATGTTCGAGGGCGGCCTGGAGCATGTTGTTGTGATTGTCGATGTCGCCGTCGTTGGGCTCGCCCAAAAAGGTCGAGCGGGAAACGCCGCTCCAGCGATTGTTCGGGGCGACGATGCCTCGGTCGAACGTCGAGCTGTGGCGCACGATTTCGCTTTCCACCAGTAACCGGGTGTCAGGGTTCAATTGCCAACTGATAGAAGGCGCGACGAAGACGCGCTTACTGTCGACGTGATCGCGAAAGCTGTGATTATCCTCGACCGCCAGGTTGACCCGCGACAACAGGTTGCCTTCGGTGTCCAGTGGCGTGTTGACGTCCAGCGCGGTGCGGTAGCGATCCCAGCTGCCGGCGCTGGTTTGCAAGGTGGTGAAGGCTTCGGGCTGGGGTTTCTTGGTGACTATGTTCACCGTACCGCCGGGATCGCCCCGGCCATACAGGCTGGCTGCCGGCCCCTTGAGCACTTCGATGCGTTCGATGTTCGCCGCGTCCGGGGTACTCGGATAACCGCGGTTGGCGCTGAAGCCGTCCTTGTAGAACTCTGATGTGGTGAAGCCGCGCACGCTGTATTCGTAGAGCGTCAGGCCACCGAAATTGTTCTGCTTCGATACACCGCCGGCGTATTCCAATGCCCGTTCGACGTTGGTGCTGCCCAGGTCCTTGAGCACGCTGGCGGGAATCACGCTGATCGATTGCGGGATGTCGCGCAGGGCCGTGTCGGTTTTGGTAGCACTGGCAGAGCGCGTGGCGCGATAGCCTGTGACAGGCCCGGTGGCGGATTCGTAGTCGGACGTCACGGTGATGGCGTCCAGTTCCAGAGGCTGGACTTCTTCGGCGTAGGCGGGATCGGCGAGCAAGCCCAGGGCGAGACTGGCAACGGAAATCCGTTTCAGGGATGACATGTTATGTTGTTCCAATTTTTAGTATTGAAACAATATAACACTACTAATGAGAATTTATGCTATTCCTGATTCGCCAATCAAGCATTGTTTTTGTGGCGAGGAGGGCTTGCCGAATTGCAAGGCCCTCGATGGTATGGTGCGCTTATTGTTCTTCCTTGAGCACCACCGGCGCCGGCGGTGGGCGCAGGCCGATTTCAGCGGTGAGCTTGAGCTCCTTGCCGTTGCGCATGACCTGGATCGTCACCTTGTCGGTGGGCTTGATCCGCGCCACCTGGTTCATCGAGCGGCGGCCATCGCCGGCTGGCTCGCCATCGATGCTCAGGATCACATCGCCCAGTTGCAGGCCGGCCTTCTGCGCCGGGCCGTCGCGGAAAATCCCCGCCACCACGATGCCGGGCCGCCCGGACAAGCCGAACGACTCCGCCAGCTCCTGGGTCAGCGGCTGGACTTCAATGCCCAGCCAGCCGCGAATCACCTGGCCGTGTTCGATGATCGACTTCATCACCTCCATCGCCAGCTTCACCGGAATGGCGAAACCGATGCCCTGGCTGCCGCCGGACTTGGAGAAGATCGCCGTGTTGATCCCGGTCAGGTTGCCGTTGGCATCCACCAGCGCGCCGCCGGAGTTGCCGGGGTTGATCGCGGCGTCGGTCTGGATGAAATCCTCGTAGTTGTTCAGGCCCAACTGATTGCGCCCGGTGGCGCTGATGATGCCCATGGTCACGGTCTGGCCAACGCCGAACGGGTTGCCGATGGCCAGGGTCACGTCGCCGATGCGGATGCTGTCGGAGCGGCCGATGGTGATGGCCGGCAGGTTCTTGAGGTCGATCTTCAGTACCGCAAGGTCGGTTTCCGGGTCGCTGCCGATCACTCGGGCCAGGGTTTCACGACCGTCCTTGAGGGCCACCACGATCTGGTCGGCACCGCTGGTGACGTGGTTGTTGGTCAAAATATAACCTTCCGGGCTCATGATCACGCCCGATCCCAGGCTCGACTCCATGCGCTTCTGCTTGGGCGAGTTGTCGCCGAAGAAGCGCCGGAATTGCGGGTCTTCGAACAACGGATGGCTGGGTTTGTTGATGACCTTGGTGGTGTACAGGTTCACCACGGCTGGTGCGGCGGTGGTCACGGCGTCGGCATAGGACACCGGCCCCTGTTGCACCGCCTTGGTTTGCGGCGCCTGCTGCAAGTTGACGTCGAGGCTCGGCAGGCCAACCCATTCCGGGTAGCGCTGGATAATCAGTAGAGCGACAAGCACGCCGGCCAACAGCGGCCAGCCGGAAAAACGCAGCGCCTTGAGCATTAAGCACGTCCTACAAAGGTTGCAGGCGGTATGAGACCGCCCATAATGTCGCGCATTATACGAGGCCGCGCGCGCCTCTGAACGGGATATTTAGGAGTCTTTTCATGGCCGTAGCCCTGAACACCCTGGTTGAAGAAGCGGACCGTTACCTGGCCAGCAGCCGGATTGCCGATTACTGCCCCAACGGCCTGCAGGTCGAAGGTGCGCCCCAGGTGATGCGCATTGTCAGTGGCGTCACTGCCAGCCAGGCGTTGCTTGACGCTGCCGTCGAGGCCGAGGCCGACCTGGTGCTGGTGCATCACGGTTATTTCTGGAAGGGCGAAAACCCTTGCATCACCGGCATGAAACAGCGTCGCCTCAAGACGTTGCTCAAGCATGACATCAGCCTGTTGGCCTATCACTTGCCTTTGGACTTGCACCCTGAGGTGGGCAATAACGTGCAGTTGGCCCGCCAGTTGGACATCACCGTCGAGGGACCGCTGGATCCGGACAACCCCAAGATCGTCGGCCTGGTCGGCTCCCTGTCCGAAGCGATGACGGCGCGGGATTTTGCGCGCAAGGTCCAGGAAGTCATGGGGCGAGAGCCGTTGTTGATCGAAGGCGAGCAGATGATCCGCCGGGTCGGTTGGTGCACCGGTGGTGGCCAGGGCTATATCGATCAGGCGGTGCTGGCCGGCGTCGACCTGTACCTCAGCGGCGAGGCGTCGGAGCAGACGTTCCACAGCGCGCGGGAAAATGGCATCAGCTTCATCGCCGCCGGGCATCATGCCACCGAGCGCTATGGCGTCCAGGCGCTGGGCGACTACCTGGCGCGACGCTTCGCCCTGGAGCACATCTTCATCGATTGCCCGAATCCCATCTGACTAACGCTGAACCAAATGTGGAAGTGGGCCTGTGGGAGCAAAGCTTGCTCGCGATGACGTCGGCACATGCAACGCCGCTATCGCGAGCAAGCTTTGCTCCCACAGAGTTCACTGGCTCCCCCAGAACTCACCGCAATGCCCGAACCACTGGGCATATCCATATGCTGTTTCGATCTAGTTGGCGCCCTGATTAGAATAGGTCGCTGTGCTAGGATTCCCCGCTCGAACACGGCCCGCTGGCCGTTCATAAGAAAGTTTTCGTGAGTAGCCATGGTCGACAAACTGACGCATCTGAAACAGCTGGAGGCGGAAAGCATCCACATCATCCGCGAGGTGGCCGCCGAGTTCGATAACCCGGTGATGCTGTACTCCATCGGTAAAGACTCCGCCGTGATGCTTCACCTGGCACGCAAGGCGTTCTTCCCCGGCAAGCTGCCGTTTCCGGTGATGCACGTCGACACCCGCTGGAAATTCCAGGAAATGTACAAGTTCCGCGACCGCATGGTCGAGGAACTGGGCCTGGATTTGATCACCCATGTGAACCCGGACGGCGTGGCGCAGGGCATCAACCCATTCACCCACGGCAGTGCCAAGCACACCGACATCATGAAGACCGAAGGCCTCAAGCAGGCCTTGGACAAATATGGTTTCGACGCCGCGTTCGGCGGTGCCCGTCGCGATGAAGAGAAATCCCGCGCCAAGGAGCGCGTGTACTCGTTCCGCGACAGCAAGCACCGCTGGGACCCGAAGAACCAGCGCCCGGAGTTGTGGAACGTCTATAACGGCAAGGTCAACAAAGGCGAGTCGATCCGGGTATTCCCGCTGTCGAACTGGACCGAGCTGGACATCTGGCAGTACATCTACCTTGAAGGCATCCCGATCGTGCCGCTGTACTTTGCCGCCGAGCGTGAAGTGATCGAGAAGAACGGCACGCTGATCATGATCGACGACGAGCGCATCCTCGAGCACCTGTCCGACGAAGACAAAGCCCGTATCGTCAAGAAGAAAGTGCGTTTCCGTACCCTTGGCTGCTACCCGTTGACGGGCGCGGTGGAGTCCGAGGCCGAAAGCCTGACGGACATCATCCAGGAAATGCTCCTGACGCGAACTTCCGAGCGCCAGGGCCGGGTCATCGACCACGATGGCGCAGGCTCGATGGAAGATAAAAAACGTCAAGGTTATTTCTAAGGGGCTGTCATGTCGCATCAATCTGATTTGATCAGCGAGGACATCCTCGCCTACCTGGGCCAGCACGAGCGTAAAGAGCTGCTGCGCTTTTTGACCTGCGGTAACGTCGACGACGGCAAGAGCACCCTGATCGGGCGCCTGCTGCACGACTCCAAGATGATCTACGAAGATCACCTGGAAGCCATCACCCGCGATTCGAAGAAAGTCGGCACCACCGGCGACGATATCGACCTGGCGTTGCTGGTCGACGGCCTGCAGGCCGAGCGCGAGCAAGGCATCACCATCGATGTCGCCTACCGCTATTTCTCCACCGCCAAGCGTAAATTCATCATCGCCGATACCCCAGGCCATGAGCAGTACACCCGCAACATGGCCACCGGTGCCTCCACCTGTGACCTGGCGATCATCCTGGTGGACGCCCGCTACGGCGTGCAGACCCAGACCCGTCGCCACAGCTTCATTGCCTCGTTGCTGGGCATCAAGCACATCGTCGTGGCCATCAACAAGATGGACCTCAAGGACTTCGACCAGGGCGTGTTCGAGTCGATCAAGGCCGACTACCTGAAGTTCGCCGAAGGCTTGAAGATGAAGCCCACCACCATGCACTTCGTGCCGATGTCTGCCCTCAAGGGCGACAACGTGGTGAACAAGTCCGAGCGTTCGCCGTGGTACACCGGCCAGTCGCTGATGGAAATCCTCGAGACGGTGGAAGTGGCGGGCGACCGTAACTTCACCGACCTGCGTTTCCCGGTGCAGTACGTCAACCGTCCGAACCTGAACTTCCGCGGTTTCGCCGGCACCCTCGCCAGTGGCATCGTGCACAAGGGCGACGAAGTGGTGGTGCTGCCGTCGGGCAAGAGCAGCCGCGTGAAATCCATCGTCACCTTCGAAGGCGAGTTGGAGCATGCAGGTCCTGGCCAGGCTGTAACGCTGACCATGGAAGACGAAATCGACATCTCCCGTGGCGACTTGCTGGTGCATGCCGACAACGTGCCGCCGGTCACCGACAGCTTCGAAGCGATGCTGGTGTGGATGGCCGAAGAGCCGATGCTGCCGGGCAAGAAATACGACATCAAGCGTGCCACCAGCTACGTGCCGGGCTCGATTGCCAGCATCGTCAACAAGGTGGATGTGAACACCCTTGAAGAAGGTCCGGCCAGCGCGTTGCAGCTCAACGAAATCGGCCAGGTGAAGATCGCCCTGGATGCGCCGATCGCCCTGGACGGTTACGAGAGCAACCGCACCACTGGTGCGTTCATCGTCATCGATCGCCTGACCAACGGCACGGTCGGTGCCGGCATGATCGTCGCCCAGCCGCTGGCTCACGGCAGCAGCACGCACCACGGCAAACTGGCCCATGTGTCGGTGGAAGAACGCGCCCAGCGCTTCGGCCAACAACCGGCCACGGTCCTGTTCAGTGGCCTGTCGGGCGCTGGCAAAAGCACGCTGGCCTATGCGGTCGAGCGCAAGTTGTTCGACTCGGGCCGTGCGGTCTTTGTCCTCGATGGCCAGAACCTGCGCCATGACCTGAACAAGGGCTTGCCGCAGGATCGCGCCGGGCGTACCGAGAACTGGCGCCGGGCGGCTCATGTCGCCCGTCAGTTCAACGAAGCCGGCCTGCTGACCCTCGCCGCGTTTGTCGCCCCGGATGCCGAAGGCCGCGAACAGGCCAAGGCGCTGATCGGCAAGGAGCGTCTGCTGACGGTCTACGTCCAGGCCTCGCCAACGGTGTGTGCCCAGCGTGATCCGCAAGGGCTGTATGCCGCCGCTGGCGACAACATCCCGGGTGAGTCCTTCCCGTATGACGTACCACTGGATGCCGACCTGGTGATCGACACCCAGTCGCTGACCCTGGAAGAGAGCGTCAAGCAGGTGCTGGATCTGCTGCGCAAGCGTGGGGCGATCTAAGTCTCGCTGCTGTAAATAAAAAAGCCCGCGGATGAGTGATCATCCGCGGGCTTTTTCATTTCCAGAACAACTCGGTCAACTGTGGGAGCAACTGTCTTGGATGATTTATTTAGCCATCTTTTCCAGGGGCAGCGAGGCTCCCACAGCTCTGGGCTATGCAAGTCTGAAGGGGATTCCCATAATCACAATTCAGGCGATGCGGCCCTTCCACTCAGAACCATCCCGGATCATTGCGTTTAGACGTACCAACAAGACTCGCATACATGCGATGAGCGCAACCTTGGCGCATTTACCTTTCTCGCGCAGCGCCTTGTACCGCGCATTGAAGTCAGGCTGAAACCTGATTACAGACCAGCAGGCCATATACAGAGCGCGCCTGGCGGCGAACCTACCGCCACTGATGTAGCGTTTGCCTTTGTGCGTACCGCTGTCGTCGTTGTAGGGGGCGATACCTGCTAATGCAGCGATCTGATGCCGGCCAACCTCGCCGAGCTCTGGAAGATAGGCCATTACACTAGCCGCCGTAACGAGACCGATCCCCTTGACCGAGCGCAGACGAGTAACTTTTTCACGGTCCAGGCTTTCAGCGCTTTGATGGATCAATTTTTCTATCAGCTTAACGGCTTCACATAGATAGTCGATATGACTCTGCAACGCGGGCTTGACTGCCTCAGACGAGGCCGTTTTAAGTCTGCGCTTGTCGTCATCTCTCTGCTGAACAAAGTTTTCCCGTTGCTGGACCAGTGCGCGTAAGTCGTCCTGTTCGGCACTTGTGACCCGGCTGTTAGCAGATTTAATAACCGCTGCAAATTGTGCCAGGAGGCGCGCATCTATCGGGTCGGTTTTAGCTTGTTGTCCCATTGCTTTGGCAAAGTTCTTGGCACGGCAAGGGTTGATCCGAATGACCTCAAAGCCTGCAGCCTGAAGCGCTTTCATGACGTTTCGTTCGTAACCGCCTGTGGCTTCAAGCAACACGCGACCGACCTGATGGAGCAGTAGCCAACCAATTAATCCAGGAAAATCACCCTCGGCGTTAGGGCAACTCACCCCGACATCTAACAGATCAACCTGAACCTGAAGACTGTCTTTGGAAACATCAATACCTGCTGGATAGGAAAACATAGCCAAACCCTCTTACACTCAAGGTGAGAGCGCTCTGGCTTGGCCCACGCTTGTAACTGTTCGAGGTGGGCTCGTTCAACTGTTCGGGCTCAATGACCAGAGCGGAGAGGTGAGTGGCAGCATGGGCTCCCACACGTGCTTTAAGCACTTCGGGCGTTCAGCTTGCCGCCCACCGCTCTCACCTTCAGTCTAATCGCAGCGCAAGACACAAGCGGGCTGTGTGGGAGCAAAGCTTGCTCGCGATCCAGGCGCTCCCACAAGGGGATCAGTGCTGGCTGGGATACTCCCGATGCATCTGCTCAAGCAACGCATCCTTGTCCTGCCACAACTGGTTGATCCAGCCCTGGAACTCCAGGCGATACACGCCGTCCTGGTCGTAGTTCTTGCCAATGAACTGCGCTGGGATCTTCAGTTCCTGGAAATGCACCACCACCTCTCCAACGTTGCCGCAGAGCAAATCCCAATACCCCGGACGACCGCCCGGATAATGAATGGTCACGTTGATGATCGATTCCAGTTGCTCACCCATGGCATCCAGTACAAACGCGATGCCGCCGGCCTTGGGCTTGAGCAGGTAGCGAAACGGTGACTGCTGCTGGGCATGCTTGCTGTCGGTGAAGCGCGTGCCTTCGACGAAGTTGAAAATGCCCACAGGGTTGTCGCGAAACTTCGCGCAGGTCTTGCGGGTGGTTTCCAAGTCCTTGCCTTTCTTTTCCGGGTGTTTTTCCAGGTAAGCCTTGGAGTAGCGTTTCATGAACGGGAACCCCAGCGCCCACCAGGCCAGGCCGATCACCGGCACCCAGATCAGTTCCTGCTTGAGAAAGAACTTCAGCGGCCGGATGCGTCGGTTCAGCACGTACTGCAACACCATGATGTCGACCCAGCTCTGATGGTTGCTGGTGATCAGGTACGAATGCTGGTAGTCCAGGCCCTCCAGGCCGCTGAGGTGCCAGCGGGTACGACGCAGCAGGTTCATCCAGGCCTTGTTGTTGCTGATCCAGGCCTCGTGGATGTGCCCCATCAGCCAGTCGGTGAAGCGCTGGGCGGTGGGGAAGGGCAGCAACAGCTTGAAGATCGCCACGATGAACAGCGGCGTGCAGCAGGCGATGGTGTTCAGCGCCAACAGCAGCGAGGCAATGACGCCGCGCAAGGAGGCAGGCAAGAAGTCCAGCATTTAAATGTCCAAAGGTCGGTTGGCGGCTTGGATCGCGGTCAGGGCGATGGTGTACACGATGTCGTCGACCTGGGCGCCGCGGGGCAAGTCATTCACCGGTTTGCGCAAGCCTTGCAGCATCGGCCCGAGGCTGACGCAATCGGCGCTGCGCTGCACGGCCTTGTGGGTGGTGTTGCCGGTGTTGAGGTCCGGGAAGATGAACACCGTCGCCCGGCCGGCCACCTGGCTGTTGGGCGCCAATTGCCGTGCCACGGTTTCGTTGGCGGCGGCGTCGTATTGCAACGGACCATCGATCAACAGGCCGTGCTGGGCCTCGTGGGCCAGCAGGGTGGCTTCGCGAACTTTTTCCACCTCTTCGCCACTGGCCGATTCACCGCTGGAGTAGCTGAGCATCGCCACTCGCGGCGTGATGCCGAACGCGGCGGCCGAGTCGGCACTTTGCAGGGCTATTTCCGCCAGCTCCGCAGCGCTGGGGTGCGGGTTCATCACGCAGTCGCCGTAGACCAGCACTTCTTCGGGAAACAGCATGAAAAACACCGAGGACACCAGCGAGCATCCTGGCGCGGTCTTGATCAGTTGCAGGGCCGGGCGGATGGTGTTGGCGGTGGAATGGATGACGCCGGATACCAGCCCGTCCACTTCATCCAGGGCCAGCATCATGGTGCCGATGACCACGGTGTCTTCCAATTGCTGCTCGGCCATCGGCGCGTTCAGGCTCTTGCTCTTGCGCAACCTCACCATCGGTTCGACATAACGCTCGCGAATCGAATCCGGATCGAGAATCTCCAGCCCCGGTGGCAGTTCGATACCTTGGGCGCGGGCCACTGCCTCGACGTCGGCCGGTTTTGCCAGCAACACGCAGCGGGCAATGCCCCGGGCCTGGCAAATGGCGGCGGCCTGGACGGTCAACGGTTCGCTGCCTTCGGGCAGCACGATGCGTTTGTTGGCGGCCTGGGCGCGTTGGATCAACTGATAGCGGAACACCGCTGGCGACAGGCGCATTTCCCGTGGCGTGCCGCAGCGCTGGTGCAGCCATCTGGCGTCCAGGTGACTGGCGACAAAATCGGTGATGATCTCCGCACGTTCGCGGTCATCAATGGGGATTTCCTTGTTCAAACCGTTGAGCAGGTTGGCAGTGTCATAGGAGCCGGTGCTCACCGACAGCACCGGCAACCCCGCCTGCAAGGCGCCGCGACACAAATCCATGATGCGCGGGTCGGGCAGGGTGTCACTGGTCAACAGCAGGCCGGCCAGTGGCACGCCGTTGATCGCCGCCAGGCTCACGGCTAGGATGATGTCGTCACGATCGCCGGGGGTCACCACCAGCACGCCGGGTTTGAGCAGTTCCACGGTGTTGCGCATGGTGCGGGCGCAAATGATGATGTTGCTCATGCGCCGGGTTTCGTAGTCGCCGGCATTGAGCACCTGCGCGCCCATCAGGTCGGCCACGTCGCGGGTGCGCGGGGCGTTGAGTTCGGGGCGAAACGGGATGCAACCGAGCAGGCGGAAATCGCCGCTGCGCAGCAAGGGCGAGTGCTCCTTGAGCCGTGCGGAAAACGCCTCCATGCTTTCGTCGGTGCGGACCTTGTTCAGGATTACCCCGAGAACTTTCGGGTCCTTCGGCCCACCAAACAACTGCGCCTGCAACTCTACCCGGCCAGACAGTTCGGTCAGTACTTCGTTTTCCGGCGCCGACACCAGGATGACCTCGGCGTCCAGGCTCTTGGCCAGGTGCAGGTTGACCCGGGCGGCGTAGCTGGCGTTGCGGGTCGGGACCATGCCTTCGACGACCAGCACGTCCTTGCCGATGGCCGCTTGCTGGTAAAGGGTGATGATTTCTTCCAGCAGCTCATCGAGCTGGCCGTCGCCGAGCATGCGCTCGACATGCGCCAGGCCCAGGGGCTGCGGTGGCTTGAGGCCATGGGTGCGGGCCACCAGCTCGGTGGAACGTTCCGGCCCGGTGTCGCCGGGGTGAGGTTGGGCAATGGGTTTGAAAAAGCCGACTTTCAGCCCGGCCCGTTCAAGGGTACGCACCAGCCCGAGGCTGATGGAGGTCAGGCCCACACCAAAATCGGTGGGCGCGATAAAAAAAGTTTGCATGCGGATTCTCTAGGGGGGCCGATGGCGTGACCTATGACTGGTCATCTACCCACAATTCAGTTGCCAAGGTTATCGCTAACCGGGCCTTGAGCGCACCAGCCGCAATCAAAGGGCTGGCCTATTTTTTCAATACGTTGCGCCGGGTCCAGCACCCAGGCGCGGGACTGCCATGGCGGCTGGTGGCGCAGATGCTGGGTATGGCCACAGGACAGCTCGGCCACCCAGTGCCCGTCCTCGTCCTGATGGAAACCGGTGACCGTCGGTCTGTTCGAGCTAGCCCGTTTGTCCGGGTTCCGTTCGCTTTCGGGCAAATCCTTGTTTAGACTTGTCCGTTCTTCATTCTTATGCAAAAGGTCTCGCCCCATGCTGATCGCCGCCAATAAGGCTGTCTCCATCGACTATACCCTGACCAACGACGCTGGTGAGGTCATCGACAGCTCTGCCGGCGGCGCTCCGCTGGTCTACCTGCATGGCGCAGGCAACATCATCCAGGGCTTGGAAAAAGCCCTGGAAGGCAAAACGGTCGGTGACGACCTGAACGTTACCGTCGAGCCGGAAGACGCTTACGGTGAATACTCCGCCGAACTGGTCAGCACCCTGAGCCGCAGCATGTTCGAAGGCGTCGATGAGCTGGAAGTGGGCATGCAGTTCCACGCTTCTGCCCCCGATGGCCAGATGCAGATCGTCACCATCCGCGACCTGGAAGGCGACGACGTCACCGTTGACGGCAACCACCCGTTGGCCGGCCAGCGCTTGAACTTCAAGGTCAAGATCGTCGACATCCGTGACGCCAGCCAAGAAGAAATTGCCCATGGTCACGTCCATGGCGAAGGCGGCCATCACCACTGATTTGTGCGCTACGCTCAAATGACCAGTGAACTGGAAAGGCGCCATACGGCGCCTTTTTAGTCGGTTGCTGTTAGCATCAAGCATGGCTGTTTCGAAAAGATCCGCAAACCTGGAGTTCGTCATGAGTGCTTTCCACGACCTTAAACTCAAAGCCCTGGATGGTCAGGAGCTTGCTCTGGCGCCGTTCAAGGGGCAAGTCGTGCTGGTGGTCAACGTCGCCTCCAAATGTGGCCTGACGCCTCAATACGCGGCGCTGGAAAACCTCTATCAGCAATACAAGGCCAAGGGTTTCAGCGTGCTGGGCCTGCCTTGCAATCAGTTCGCCGGGCAAGAGCCGGGGACCGAGCAGGAAATCCAGGATTTTTGCAGCCTCAACTATGGCGTGACCTTCCCGCTGTCCAGCAAGCTGGACGTGAACGGTCATGAGCGTCACCAGTTGTACCGCCTGCTGGCGGGCGAGGGGGCCGAGTTTCCCGGGGACATTACCTGGAACTTCGAAAAATTCCTGCTCGGCAAGGACGGTCGGGTACTGGCGCGTTTCTCACCGCGTACGGCGCCGGATGATCCTGCCGTGATCCAGGCGATCGAAAAAGCGCTGGCTTGATCCCAAGAATTTGTAGCGATCCCTTTGTGGCGAGGGAGCTTGCTCCGCTGGGCTGCGAAGCGGCCCTGGCTTTTTTGCGGTTGCTGCGCAACCGAGCGGGAAGCTCCCTCGCCACAGGGGACGTGCTTGAGGCTACGGTACGCATCACTCCCTTTTGATCCTTAATCATTCAAATCAATAGTGCTACCCAGCGCTTACCATGCTCCATATTATCGTCGTCATATCCGACCTGTGACTTCGTCCCGTGGAGTGCCTCATGCCTGCAAAAGCCCTGTTCAAACCTTTCCACCTCGGCGCGCTCGAGTTACCGACCCGGGTGGTGATGGCGCCAATGACCCGTTCCTTTTCGCCGGGCGGTGTGCCCAATGCCAAAGTCATCGAGTATTACCGTCGCCGCGCGGCGGCCGGGGTCGGCCTGATCATCACCGAGGGCACGACGGTTGGGCACAAGGCCTCCAACGGCTACCCGAACGTGCCGCATTTCTATGGCGACGCCGCGCTGGCCGGCTGGAAGAACGTGGTTGATGCGGTACACGCCGAAGGCGGCAAGATCGTTCCACAGCTTTGGCATGTGGGCAGTGTGCGGCGCATCGGCACCGAGCCGGACGCCAGCGTGCCGGGCTATGGCCCGAGCGAAAAACTCAAGGACGGCCAGGTGGTGGTCCACGGCATGACCCAGGCGGACATTGACGACGTCATCGCCGCGTTCGCCCAGGCGGCAAAAGACGCAAAAAGCATCGGCATGGACGGAGTGGAAATCCACGGTGCCCACGGCTACCTGGTGGACCAGTTCTTCTGGGAAGGCAGCAACCAGCGCACCGACGGTTACGGCGGCAGCCTGGCCAACCGCTCGCGCTTTGCGATCGAATTGATCCGTGCCGTGCGCGCGGCGGTGGGCGAAGGTTTCCCGATCATTTTCCGCTTCTCCCAATGGAAACAGCAGGACTACACCGCGCGTCTGGTGCAGACCCCTGAAGCCCTGGGAGAATTCCTCAAGCCATTGTCTGACGCCGGCGTGGATATTTTCCACTGCTCGACACGGCGCTTTTGGGAGCCGGAGTTCGAAGGCTCCGAGCTGAACCTGGCTGGCTGGACTCGCAAGCTCACCGGCAAGCCCACCATTACCGTCGGCAGCGTTGGCCTGGATGGCGAGTTCCTGCAGTTCATGGTCAACACCGATAAAGTCGCGCAGCCGGCCAGTCTGGAGAAACTGCTGGAGCGCTTGAACAACGACGAGTTCGACCTGGTGGCGGTGGGGCGTGCGCTGCTGGTGGATCCGGACTGGGCGCAGAAAGTTCGCGAAGGGCGGGAGCAGGAGATCTTGCCGTTCAGTCGCGAGGCGTTGATGACCCTGGTTTAAGCGGCGGCTTGTAGGGTCTCATCGCGGGCAAGCCTTGCTCCCACAGAGTTGTCAGTCGCTCACGCATAATGTGTTCGCTGAAGGTCAATGTGGGAGCAAGGCTTGCCCGCGATGTTTTTCAGCGTTGCGACACGGCCTGGGGCAGCGACGATTCGATCTGGCAAACCCCCCGCAACTGCGCCTCGAACTGCTCGATCACCGACGCCCAGCCCTGGCGACTGGCATGCTGGCGCGCATTGAGCCGCACGCAGCGCAAGGTCTCGCGCTCTTCCAGTAGCCAACGGGCGGCATCGCAGAACGCGTCCTCGTCCCCTGGCATTGCCAGCACGCCGTTGTAGCCGTGGCGAATATGTTGCGCCGCAGCGGCCTGATCGTAGGCCACCACGCCCAGCCCGGACGCCAACGCTTCCAACACCACATTGCCGAAGGTTTCGGTCAGGCTCGGAAAGACAAACACATCCCCGGACGCATAATGGCTGGCCAGAGCCTCGCCGCGTTGCGAGCCACAAAAAATCGCTTCGGGCAGTTCCTGCTCCAGGGCGGAGCGCTGCGGGCCGTCGCCGATCACCACCAGTTTCATCCGTCGCCCCGGGAAAGCGCTGCACAGCGTGGCGAAACTGCGCTTGAGCAGCCCGAGGTTTTTCTCCGGAGCCAGGCGTCCGACGTGGATCACGGCGATGTCATCGTCGCCCAGGCCCCACGCCTCACGCAGGCTCGCCGAGCGCTTGATCGGATGAAACAGTTGGCTGTCCACGCCGCGCGACAGCAGCGCCACGCGCTCGAAATGTCGTCGCTCCAGTTCCAGGCGCTGGCTGACGCTGGGCACCAGGGTCAGGTTGGAGCGGTTGTGAAACCAGCGCAGGTAATGGGTGAGCACGCGACTCAACAGCCCGAGGCCGTACTGTTGGGTGTATTGCTGGAAATTGGTGTGGAAGCCGCTGACTACCGAGATGCCCAGGCGTCGGGCCGCGCGCAGTGCCGACAGACCCAGCGGTCCTTCTGTGGCGATGTACAGCACGTCCGGACGCTGGCGTTTCCAGCGCCTGAGCAGTTTATGCATGGACGCCTGGCCCCACTGCAAACCCGGATAGCCCGGTAGCGGCCAGCCCCGGCACAGCAGCAACTGCTCGTCACCGGCCTGGCGTTGGTCGTCGACCTGGCGCGGCCGTATCAGCTCGACCTGATGCCCGCGGGCGCGCAGGCCTTCGTACAGGCGGCCCAGGGTATTGGCCACGCCATTGATTTCCGGCGGGAAGGTTTCGGTGATCAGGGTAATGTGCAGAGGTGTGGTCATGACCCCAGTGTCGACCGGGGCCATTTCGTCATTGTGACGACAAGATGATGGATTTGTGACCGGCTCAGCCCTGACGGGCCAACGCGGTCTCGGCGCCTTGCTCACGGACCCAGAACAACGTCGCGCCGGCCACTGCTGCCGGCATCATCAGGATGTTGACCACCGGGATCAGCAGCACCAGGTACACGCTGCCGCCAAAGCCCAGGCTCTGCCAGCGTTTTTCCCGCAGCCAGGCGAGCATCTCGTTCCAGCCCAGCTTGTGGTTGTCCGCCGGGTAGTCGATGTACTGGATTGCCATCATCCACACGCCGAACAGCAGCCACAGCGGTGCCGCCACCAGATTGACCACGGGGATGAACGACAGCACGAACAGCCCCAGGGCACGGGGCAGGAAATAGCCGAGCTTGCGCGCTTCCCGGCTGAGAGTCCGCGGGATCATGGCGATCAATTCGGCCCAACTGAAGGCCGGGAAGTCGTCGGTGCCACGGATGACCACTTCGACTTTTTCCGCGAGAAAGCCGTTGAACGGTGCGGCGATGACGTTGGCGAGCATGGTGAAGGTGAAAAACACCATCAGCACGACGAGCACCACGAACAGTGGCCAGAGCACATAGCTGAGGAAACTGAGCCAGTCTGGCAGCGACGGCATCAGCGTATCGACCCACAGGCTGAACTGATGGCCGGCCAGGTAAATCAATCCGACGAACAGCACCAGGTTGATCGCCAGGGGCAAGAGTACGAAGAGGCGCAGGCCCGGGCTCAAGACCAGCTTGAGGCCTTCTCGCAAATATTGCGGGCCGGACAGGACGGGGGCGGGCATAGGTGACTCCGAGCGAAGGTGAACGCGCCGACCTTACCGGCTTTGCCCTGCCCGGGAAAGCGGCGACATGGCGTGTAACAACGTTTCTTGAGGCGAAGACGCCTATTGAAAGGACCGCTGGGGATAGAGCTCACCTATGAGCTGGATTGTTAAACCGTATTTCCTTAATCTTCGCTCCCTCGATACGCTGCACCCATTCTTTTCCAGGACTGTCGAACCCAAGCCTTCCCCAAGTGCGTCAACGGTCCTTTTTTATTCGCGCCGCTCACCCGGCGTTCCGGCCCGCAAGGTCCGGTCAACAGGAGCAGGTCATGTCTGAAGTGCGTCATTCGCGAGTGATTATTCTCGGTTCCGGCCCTGCCGGTTACAGCGCTGCGGTTTATGCGGCCCGTGCCAACCTCAAGCCACTGCTGATCACCGGCATGCAGGCCGGCGGCCAATTGACCACCACCACCGAAGTCGACAACTGGCCGGGCGACGTCCACGGCCTGACCGGCCCGGCCTTGATGGAGCGCATGAAGGAACACGCCGAGCGCTTCGAGACCGAGATCGTTTTCGACCACATCAATGCCGTGGATTTCGCCGCCAAGCCCTACACCCTGACCGGCGACAGCGCGACCTACACCTGCGATGCCTTGATCATCGCTACCGGCGCCAGCGCTCGTTACCTGGGCCTGCCGTCGGAAGAAGCCTTCATGGGCAAAGGTGTTTCCGCCTGCGCCACCTGCGACGGTTTCTTCTACCGCAACAAGCCAGTGGCGGTGGTCGGCGGCGGCAACACCGCGGTCGAGGAAGCGCTGTACCTGGCCAACATCGCCAGCACGGTCACCCTGATCCACCGTCGCGAGACTTTCCGCGCCGAGAAGATCCTGATCGACAAGCTCAATGCCCGCGTCGCTGAAGGCAAGATCATCCTCAAGCTCAACGCGACCCTGGACGAAGTGCTGGGCGACAACATGGGCGTGACCGGTGCCCGCCTGAAGAACAACGACGGCAGCTTCGACGAGATCAAGGTTGACGGCGTCTTCATCGCCATCGGCCACACCCCGAACACCTCGCTGTTCGAAGGCCAACTGGAACTCAAGGACGGCTACCTGGTGGTGAAGGGCGGCCGCGACGGCAACGCCACTGCCACCAGCGTCGAAGGTATTTTCGCGGCCGGCGACGTGGCCGACCACGTCTACCGCCAGGCGATCACCTCGGCCGGTGCCGGTTGCATGGCAGCCCTGGACACCGAGCGCTACCTGGATGGCCTGCAGAACGCTTCGTTCTGATTCCTCGGGCACAAAAAAACCGGCTTCGGCCGGTTTTTTTGTGCCTGTCACAAGATCAACGGATGGATGCTGGACCTTGTGGGATCAGAAACAGGGCATTTCAGGCCAGCTTCGCCAAGCACGCCTCCAGGATATCCAAGCCTTCCTCCAACACGGCCGGCTCGGTCGTCAACGGCGCCAGTAGCCGAACGATGTGCCGCGATTTTCCGCTGGGCATCAGCAGCAAACCCGATTCCCGCGCCAGGGCCAGCAGTTGCGTCAGTTGTGCCGAGGCTGGGGTGCCGTCGGCGTGGGTCAGCTCGATGCCGCGCATCGCGCCGATACCGGTCAGGCGGCCCAGATAGGGCGTCAGCCCGCGGTTGCGCCAGGACTGGTAGCGACTGACGATCGCCTCCTCCTGCTGTGAGCCCCAGGCGTGCAGGTTGGCGTCGGTCATTTCATCCAGGGTCGCCAGGGCGGCGGCGCAGGCGATGGGATTGCCCGAGTAGGTGCCACCGAGGCCGCCCTTGGGCAGATTGTCCATTAGCGCCTTGCGTCCCACCACCGCACCCAAGGGCACGCCGCCGGCAATGCTTTTACCCAGCAAAATCAGGTCGGGCTCGATGCCCAGTCGCGAGAAGGCAAAGCGCTGGCCGGTGCGGCCGAAGCCGGACTGGATCTCATCGGCGATCAGCACAATGCCCTTGTCGTCGCAGAACTGTCGCAGGGCCCGGGCGAAGGGCGCGTCCATCGCCAGGAAGCCGGCCTCGCCCTGCACCGGCTCGACAATGAAACAGGCCACGTCATTCACGTCGATCTCGACGCTGAACAGCCGCTCCATGGCCTTCAAGGCTTCTTCGCCGGTGACGCCGTTGTCCTTGCTGGGGTACGGCAGGTGATACACCGGTCCGGGCAGTACGCCAACCTTCTGTTTGTAAGGCGCGACCTTGCCGTTGAGGTTGAGGGTCGCCAGGGTGCGGCCGTGAAAGGCGCCATCAAACGCGATCACGGCGGTACGGCCCGTGGCGCCGCGTACGATCTTCAAGGCGTTCTCCGCCGCTTCGGCGCCACTGTTGGTGAGCATGCCGCTGACCGGATAATCCACCGGGACAAACGCCGCCAGGCGTTCCATCAATTCAATGTAGGGGGCGTGGGGCGCGGCATTGAATGCGTAGTGCGTCAGCCGGGTGGCCTGTTCACGGATTGCCTCGACAATGCGCGGATGGCAATGGCCGAGGTTCAACACACCGATGCCGCCGACGAAATCGATGTAGCGTTTACCGTCGGTGTCCCAAACCTCGGCATTCTTGCCGTGGCTGAGGCTGACGGGATGCACGATGGAGATCGATTGGCTGATGGTTTCGCTGCTCATGGATGACGGCTCGGACGATGGAGAAATTTCCGTTATCTAAGCCGCGAGCAGAGGGGCCCGGCAAACGAAATAAAGTTGCCGGGTCAATCTTAAAAGTCGGGATGTGGGTAAATGTCTGGCTTTTTTGAGTCCCTGTGGCGAGGGGATAAATCCCCTCGCCACAGAAGCGGGGTCTATCAGCGCCGCTGCAGCGGTTGTGCCTCGAACGTCACGCCGGCCAGCCCATGGGCCATCAGCGCGCGGATATTGCCGTGATCGCTGCCTTCTGGCGTGGTCAGCACCGAACGGTAATGTTCGCCGAACGCCAGCAGTGCTTCTTCATCGCTCAAGCCTTCGAGCAGCGCCAGGCCCAGGGTCTTGCACGAGCCTTCGTTCTGCCCGGCGGCGTTTTGCACGCCACCGTTGTTGAAGGCCTGGGGCTGGTAGTCGTAACCGGCGGCGATGAAGGCCAGGGTGTCGGCGAAGGCATGTTCGCCACTCTTGAGGCGGGTACGCAGGGTATTGAGATCAGGCATCGGGTTTTCCTTTGGCGAACGCCGCCTGTTGTTCGGCGCTGGCTTCTTTCTGGTATTGGGCTTTCCACTCGGCGTACGGCATGCCGTAGACCACTTCGCGGGCGTCGTCGAGGCTGACCTCGATCTGGCGTTCATCGGCGGCGGCCTTGTACCACTTGGACAGGCAGTTGCGGCAGAAACCGGAGAGGTTCATCAGGTCGATGTTCTGCACATCCTTGCGGCTGTCCAGGTGGGCAACCAGCTGACGGAAAGCGGCGGCTTCGAGTTCGAGGCGTTGTTGGTCGTTCATGGTGTTCCCTGACGGGCAGCGACAAGCGGCGGGCTTCGAGCTGCAAATTGGATGGCGTTGATCAGGCTTGAAGTTTACCGCTTGACGCGTGTAGCGGCTACGAAGCCGCCCGGCTTGCCGCAAGGGTAATCGACACTGACTCGGCAAATCGCAAGGCGTGGGGCTTGTCGACTTCGACTTCGGCGTACAGCACCGATTCGTTGGCCATGACCAGGTCGAGCAATTCCTGGGTCAGGCGTTCGAGCAGGGCGAAGCGGTTGCCTTCCACGTGGGCGATGATCGCCTTGGTGATGGTGCGGTAGTTCAGCGCGTGGTCGATGTCGTTGTCGCGTACTGCTTCCTGGGCGGCGTAGAGGATGGTCAGGTTGATCAACACATCCTGCTTGTTGAGGATTTCATCTTCGTTGATGCCGATGAAGGTGCGCAGGCGCAGGTCCTTGACCTTGATGCGTGCCATGGCTGGCTGAAGTTGTGGCATTTACTTGCTCCGTCGAATCAATTGCAGGAACTCCTGGCGCGTGGTGCTGGAGTCGCGAAAAGCGCCGAGCATCACCGAGGTGTTCATGGTCGAGTTCTGTTTTTCGACACCGCGCATCATCATGCACATGTGCTGGGCCTCGATCACCACCGCCACGCCGGCGGCCTGGGTGACCTGCTGCACCGCGTCGGCGATTTGCCGGGTCAGGTTCTCCTGGATTTGCAGGCGGCGGGCGAACATGTCCACCAGCCGGGCGATCTTCGACAGCCCCAGGACCTTGCCCGTAGGAATATAAGCCACATGGGCCTTGCCGATGAAGGGCAACAGGTGATGTTCGCAGAGTGAATAGAGTTCGATGTCGGCGACGATCACCATTTCATCGCTGTCAGAGGCGAACAGCGCGCCATTGACGATCTGTTCGACGCTTTGTTCATAGCCATGGCAGAGGTACTGCATGGCCTTGGCGGCACGGACCGGGGTATCGAGCAGACCCTCGCGCTCGGGGTTTTCCCCCAGGCCTATAAGGATCTCGCGGTAGTTCTGGGGCAGGGATAGCGTCATGGTGCATCCTCGAAACAAGGCTATTTGACGTGCCGCCCGCCATTGACGGTCAGGGTCGTGCCGGTGACATAAGGGTTGTCCAGCAGATAACGCAGACTCTGGTAGATCACTTCGCTGCCGGGTTCGATGCCCAGCGCGGACTTGGCCAGGGCCTTGGCGCGGTAAGCCGCGTCGTCTTCGGGGTTGAACAGTAGCAGGGCCGGGGCGATGCCGTTGACCTTGATTGCCGGGGCGAACTTCGCCGCGAACGACAGGGTCAGGCTTTCCAGGCCAGCCTTGGTGGCGCAATAGGCGATATGCCGGGCGCTGCCCTTGCGAGTCACATCATCGCTGATGTGCACGATATCCGCCGGGGTTGAACGCTGCAGCAGCTCGGCGCCGTGCAGGTTGATCAGGTAGGGCGCAAGCATGTGCACGCCGAACATGGCGTTGAAGGCCGCGGCTTCGCTGCCCGGGCCCTCGGCCAGCCAGGCCGAGGCGTTGTGCACGATGGCCCGCAGCCGGTCGGTGTGCTGCTTGAGTTGTTCGATAAAGGCCAGGATCCCCGCTTCGCCGGAGAAGTCGGCAAACAGCATGACCGCGCCCAGGTCCCGCAACGTTTGCACGCCTGGGCGTTCGGTGCGATAGGTCGCGATCACCGGTTGCCCGTCTTCCAGCAATCGCCGGGCGCAATGCAGGCCGACGCGCTGGGCTGCGCCAGTGATCAGGATCGGAGCGGTGGCGCTGGACATAGGACGGCTCGGTTCACGGCAAGAGCAAAACTATAACAGCGACGCGGGGCGCCTCCTATGTCCAAAGGTGAATCCAGAGCTTCCCTGTGGGAGCGAGCTTGCTCGCGATAGCGGACTGACAGGCAATACCTGGTGTGGATGTACCTGCCTCATCGCGAGCAAGCTCGCTCCCACAGGTTTGAGGCTCCCACGGGGATCAATGTTGAAGCTGGCGACATCAATGATTCTGCGTAGCCGGCAACGTTCGCTGTGGCGCGCCGTTGAGCCAGTTCGCCAGCAGATGGGTCGACATCGGGATAAACAGGTAGACCATCAGTGGCGTCAGGATCAGCGTGCTGATGAACACCCGGCTCAACAGGCCCAGTTCGCTCAGCAGCGGCCCCAAGAGGAAATTGAACAACAGCGAGACGGGAAAAAACGCCAGCCAGATGGCCACGGCCTGTTTCCAACGTGGCGGACGCTGACCGACTGCGCCGAACCAGCCATCGATGCCACGCACCCGGTGTTCGGAGGGATGGGCAAACAGATCGCTGCCCCGTCCCAGCCAGGCCGTGCGGGAGGCCGAGTGTTCCCAGGCGTGCAGCGTCTGCTCGTCGGCAAAACGGAAGATGATCTGGAATTCATCGTCCTCGGGCGGTGGTGCGAGCACGCCCGAACCCAGGTAGCCGGGAAAGTCGGTCGCCAGTTCTTCGCCTTCGCGCAACCAGGCGATCAGATCCTGATAGCGTCCATTGGCGACGCGGCGGGCAACCATCAGGGTGACGGGTGAGGTAGACATCATGTATCTCCGTAAGACAGGCGCGGCACTCCGGGTAGGAGGTTCGCTGGGGACGCCCCGGGGTGGTGGGTAGCGTCTGGTCGCCAAAAAACAGGCAAGGATTATTCCTGATTGTGCGTAAAACAACAAAACCGCACACCGAGTACGTTTATCCTTGTCATGACATGTCCTGGGAGGGGTAAACTAGGATCCAATTTGCCAGCCGGAATTGTCTGCCAAAATGAGTGTAATCACAGAGGATGGCTTCGTTTTCCAGGCATCAGGTGCCTTGAAGCGGGAAGACCTGTTTCCTATTCGCGAAGTCGCGCGCATGACCGGCGTTAACCCCGTGACCCTGTGCGCCTGGGAGCGGCGCTACGGTTTGATCCAGCCCACCCGCACCGAAAGCGGGCATCGTCTGTATTCGTTGGGCGATATTGAAAAGGTGCGCAGCATCCTGGCGTGGATAGAACGCGGGGTGGCCGTCAGCAAAGTGGGAAAGATCCTGGCGAAGACCGAGTCGGTGCAACCGGTCTCCACGCTGATTTCATCCGATCTGATCAGGGCTGATCATGCCCGCTGGCAACAACAGGTGGCGGACGCGGTTAGCAGTTTTGACGATGTGGAGCTGGATCGCGTATACGGGCAGGTCTTTTCCACCTATACCGTGCCAATCGTCTTCCAGGACATCCTGATGCCGCTTTGGCGACAGCTACTGCAACGCCAGCAAGCGTTTGGGCAAGCCAGCGAATGGGTGTTTCTCGATGGTTTCCTGCGTTCGCGCATCATCCAGCGGCTTTTGCTCAAGCGCGAAGATGCGTCGCCGCGTGTCCTGGTCTGTGCGATTGCCGATCATTGCCATGAACTGGAGTTGCTGGTTACAGGGCTGTTCCTGTCAAAGGCGGAAGTGGGCGTCAGGCTGTTGTCGATCGGCCTGCCGTTCGAGGAACTGACCCTGGTGTGCCAGAAGATCCAGCCGGTGGCATTGGTGCTGGTTTCCAATCATGCGCCAGCGGCCGATCTACCTAAACGCTTGGGGAAGTTGGCAATGAGCCTGGATTGCCCGTTGATGCTGGCCGGTGAAGCATCCGATCTGGCACAGGAGAGCCTGGTTGGATCGTCGATCGGTTGTCTGGGGAGTGAGGGGACAGTGATGCGCCAGCGCCTGCGTCAATTTCTGGCAGGCAACCTGGATACCTAAATCAGAGGTGCATGGTCGGATGGGTCAGGCGATGTTGCTGAAGGATGTACTGGCGCAGGCGCTCCGTCTCGTCCTGGTCATTCTGGCTCAGGTGGTAGGCAAACAGGCCGCGATCGGTTTCCCGTTCGAAGGTGCCTCGCAACGAAATTCTCTCGTAGCCTGATGGGCTGAACCACAAGGCAAACTGCTTTGGCGGTTTGGTCCGACTGCGGTTCTCCAGCAATACGCCTTTGCAGGAGACTTCGTGGACCCACAGCGGTCCCGGTTGACCCTTGATATTTTCCAGCGCCACCGGCTCTTCGAGTGTCAGGCGCCATGGGCGTATCTTCGGTCCGTCCTCGTAGATGCTTGGCACACCCAGGCGCAGGTGCATCGCATGGAATTCGTCTTCCACCAGATGCAGCGGAAAGGTCATTTGCTGGTTTTCGAAATTGGCTTGCAGCGTAACCTGCTCATTTGCCGCCAGACGTGTCAGCAAGTCACGGATCTGCGACCCACCGTTTACCAGCAAGCTCGACGTGACATCCCGCTCGTTCAACTGCGGGTTGTGTTGCATGGTCCGGATGAAATCCAGTTCATCCTGCGTCAGGAGGGCATCGCGCTGCATGATCTGCTCGAAATGATAATTTACGTGTTCACTGGTGATTGTAGTGACTGACCATTAATTCGTGGTTTTGTTTGAACCGTTCGTCGCTTCGAGCCGGGCAATTGTCTCCCGCGCTTCGGCCAGCTCCTTTTCCAGCTGGGCGACGCGTTGTTGAGCCTTGACCTGGGTCGTGACGTCTTTTTGCACACCCACGAAATAGGTATGCCCGTCAGCCTGGTTTTTTACCGTGGACAAGGACAACTCATTCCAGAACGGCGTGCCGTCCTTGCGGTAGTTGCGCAGCACCTCACGACAGGCGCCGCCCTCTTTCAAGGCCTGGCGGATGGGCTCCAGCGAGGCCTGGTCCCGATCACCCGATTGCAGGAACCGGCAATCCTGATAAAGGATTTCGTCGCGGTGATAACCGGTCAATCGTTCGAAGGCCGGGTTCACGTAGATCAGGATATTGTCTTCACCTTCTTTTTCGGCGATGACAATCCCGTCGTTCGAAGCATTGATGACCAGTTGCATCAGTTGAGCGTTGATCATGGAGAGAGCCCTTTGAAACGTCCTTGTTGGAGCAGCATTCTAAAAGAAATCGATAGGCTGTCCACTGGCCATTAGGGTTGTCGAGAGCCATTCGCAGCCTGGCAGGTGCAACTGTTACTATCCTGGCTCTTTTTTCAGGTTCAGGATCAGATTGATGAAAGTCGCCATCCTTTCCGGCTCGGTGTATGGCACCGCCGAAGAAGTCGCCCGGCACGCCGCCAAACTGCTTCGCGAGGCAGGCTTTGAAACTTGGCACGACCCGCGTGCGACCCTGGCGGATGTGCAGGCATTCGCACCAGAGGCCGTGCTGGCAGTGACTTCCACCACCGGCATGGGCGAGTTGCCGGACAATTTGATGCCGTTGTATTCGGTCATCCGCGACCAGTTGCCAGGGTTCTTTCGCGGTTTGCCTGGCGCGGTGATCGGCCTGGGCGACGCCAGCTATGGGGATACCTTCTGCGCCGGCGGCGAGCAGATGTGCGAGCTGTTCGCCGAATTGGGCGTGCGCGAGGTGCTGCCGATGCTGCGCCTGGATGCCAGCGAGAGTGTCACACCGGAAACCGACGCCGAGCCATGGCTCGCTGAGTTGATCGACACGTTGCGCCCTTGAAGCGGATGCGCTGACTCGTTCGGCCAGTAAGCTGGCTGCCAATGCAACTACCGCCCCTGAAAGAGCTGACTAGACTGATTTTCTTGCGTACGAAGTTTCGATCGAAACCTATAACAAGAAACCAGGAGGTCAGAGCCGTGAGCGTAGCGCCCATCCAAACGACACTCAGCATCAAGGATCAGGTCAGTGCGGCCGAATGGCAAACCCGCGTGGACCTTGCCGCCTGTTATCGGCTTGTCGCACTGCATGGCTGGGATGACCTGATCTTCACCCATATTTCCGCGAAGGTTCCCGGTACCGAGGATTTTCTGATCAACCCATTCGGGATGATGTTCCATGAAATCACCGCCTCGAGTCTGGTCAAGGTCGATCAGGCCGGCAACAAGTTGATGGACAGTCCCTACGAGATCAACCCGGCCGGCTACACCATCCACAGCGCGGTGCATGAGGTGCGCCATGATGTGGCCTGTGTGCTGCACACCCACACCGCCGCTGGCGTGGCGGTATCGGCCCAGAAGCAGGGGGTGCTGCCGATCAGCCAGCAATCGCTGTTCGTGCTGTCGAGCCTGGCCTATCACGCCTACGAAGGGGTGGCCTTGAATCACGAAGAAAAGGCTCGCTTGCAGGCGGACCTGGGCGAGAGCAACTTCCTGATGCTGCATAACCATGGCTTGCTGACCTGCGGCGGGACGATCGCCGATACCTTCCTGATGATGTTCACCTTTCAACGGGCCTGTGATATCCAGGTCCTGGCGCAGAGTGGCGGGGCCGAACTGATTGCCATCGAGCCGCAGATCCTGGCTGGCGCCCGGGCGATGATCGCCGGGGTGACCAAAAGCGCCCAGGGCATGGGCGGCGCGTTGGCCTGGCCGGCGTTATTGCGCAAGCTCGATCAACAAGATACCGGGTATAGAAGTTGATGGCCCTGGCCCAGATTCCCCTGCGTATCTGGCGCCAGCGCAGCCAGATCTTCATGTTCCGTGGTCATGCCATTCGTTACTGGGTGGCCGGGCAGGGCGAGCCGCTGCTGCTGATCCACGGTTTCCCCACTGCCAGTTGGGATTGGCATTACCTGTGGCAACCGTTGGCGCAACGCTACCGGGTGATCGCGTGTGACATGCTCGGTTTTGGCGACTCCGCGAAACCGACGGATCACGTCTACAGCCTGCTGGAGCAGGCCGATTTGCAGCAGGCCTTGTTGGCGCACCTGAATGTGCGGGGCGCGCTGCATGTGCTGGCCCACGATTACGGCGACAGCGTGGCCCAGGAACTGCTGGCGCGGCATTACGAAGCGCGCATCCACCTCGCCAGTTGCGTCTTTCTCAATGGCGGCCTGTTCCCGGAAACTCACCGCCCGGTCTGGGCCCAGAAACTCTTGCTCAGCCCTCTGGGGTGGCTGTTGGGGCGGGCGTTCTCCCGGGAAAGCCTGGTCAGCAGCTTTCGGCAGATTTTCGGCCCCAGGACCACCCCCACTGAAAGCGAGTTGGATGATTTCTGGAGCCTGGTGCAAGCCCATCACGGTCCGAGGATCATGCACAAGCTCATCGCCTATATTCCCGAACGCCGTGTGCAGCGTGATCGCTGGTTGCAGGCGATGCAGCGCGGCGACGTGCCGTTGCGGGTGATCGACGGCGCGCTCGACCCGATTTCCGGTGAACACATGGTGGCGCGCTACGAGGCCCTGATCCCAAACCCTGACACGGTGTTGTTGCCCGACATCGGTCATTACCCGCACATCGAGGCACCCGTGCAGGTGCTCAAGCATTACCTGGCGTTTCGCGAAGCCATCGCCGCGCCGCACAGACAAATGGCCTGTTCATGACGATACCTTGTGGGAGCGAGCTTGCTCGCGAAGGCGTCAGCACATCCAGCATCTATCCTGACTGAAAGACCGCTATCGCTCGCTCCCACAGTAGATCGATTGTGAATACAGAGTTTGTGGGCGACAAAAATCCCCCTGTGGGAGCGAGCCTGCTCGCGATAGCGGTGCCTATGCCAGCAGGAAAATCGAATATGCCGCTGTGGCTTGGGCCTGCATCATCCCCTCACCTTATCGGTCACCATTCACTTGCAACCGTGTTGATTGTGACCGGCAGACTTGTGCCGGACACTCGTGCCCATCGTCCTATCGCCTGCTGGAGTTCTGCCATGAGTGAGTCTGTGCGCTTCGAAGATAAAGTCGTGATCGTCACGGGAGCCGGCGGTGGCCTGGGACGCGCCCATGCGCTGCTGTTCGCCAAGCAAGGCGCGAAAGTGCTGGTCAACGACCTTGGCGGCTCGGCCCAAGGGGAAGGGGCCAACGCCTCGGCAGCAGACCGGGTGGTCGCCGAAATCCGCGAGGCGGGCGGCATCGCCGAGGCCAACCACGACTCGGTGACCGACGGCGATAAGCTGGTACAAAATGCCCTCGACGCGTTCGGTCGCGTCGATGTGGTGGTCAACAACGCCGGGATCCTGCGGGACAAGACGTTCCACAAAATGGACGACGCCGATTGGGACCTGGTCTACCGCGTCCACGTCGAGGGCGCCTACAAGGTCACCCGGGCCGCGTGGCCGCACCTGCGTGAGCAAAACTACGGGCGGGTGATCTTCACCGCTTCCACCTCGGGCATCTACGGCAACTTCGGCCAATCCAACTACGGCATGGCCAAGCTCGGCCTCTATGGTTTGACTCGGACCCTGGCCATCGAAGGCCGCAAGAACAACATCCTGGTCAATGCCATCGCCCCTACCGGTGGCACCCGCATGACCGAAGGCCTGATCCCGCCGCAGGTGTTCGAACAACTCAAGCCCGAACTCGTCAGCCCGTTGGTGGTGTACCTGGCCAGTGAGAATTGCCAGGAAACCTCCGGCTTGTTCGAAGTGGGCGGCGGCTGGATGGGCAAGGTGCGCTGGGAGCGCAGCCTGGGGGCGGGCTTTGATCCGCGCCAAGGTTTTTCGCCCGAAGACGTCGCCGCTCATTGGCAGCAGATCTGCGACTTCGAGAACGCGGTACACCCGAACGACAATCTGGAAGCCTTGAAAGAAATGATGGAGAACCTGCAACGCCACGCCATTTAAGCCTCATTACCTGGGCCGGTTGTCGCCCGCTGCGGTAACCGTGCTCATGGAAAATATTTTTGCACCAGGGCCGCCAGGTTCGCGGCGGTTTCGATATCCATCACTCCGTCATATCTGGCCGGACGGAAGTGCAGCTGGAAGGCGCGCACCAGGCGCTGAAAACCTGTGTCTGTCGTGGCGGCCGACGTGTCATAGCCATACTTCTTGAACAGCCCAATTTGTTGTTCACGAGTCGGCAATCCGTTGCCTTGGTACACCTCCCTGTACGCCTTCTGCGTGGACTCATCAAACCAGGCGCCGATGCCTTTGGCGTACAACGCCTGCCAGGGAAACATCGGGCCTGGGTCGCTTTTTCTGCCGGCGGCAATGTCCGAGTGGCCCAGCACATTGACGGGGCCGATATCGGGATAACGCTTGAGGATGTCCAGCGCCAGCACTTCGATCGCCTCGATCTGCCGGGATTGATACGGCGGGAAGCTGAACTGCCCTTGGTTATCGGTGGCGTGATTGACGATTTCAATGCCAATCGAAGTGTCGTTCAGATTGGTTCGACCACCCCAACTGCTCACCCCGGCGTGCCAGGCACGCTGGTTTTCGTCCACCAGGTTGAAAATCTGCTGGTCGTTGAAACCGGCGTCCAGATAACTGGGATCGGTGATGTCCGGAATCAGGTAATGGGCGCTGACGGAGGCGCCGGTCAGCGCGTTGGCGGAGGATGAGAAGTTAGCCGCGGTGTAATGGAAAACCAGGAAACGAATTCGGCTGTTGTGGGCTTTTTTTGATCGATAGCTGTTGTAGTTGATTGGCATCATGGAAAGTTCACTGAGTTAAAGTCGAAGCAGAATGCTGGGCCTGACTTTCAGCCTATCAGTGGATTTTTCATGGGCTTGTAGTGAGTTTCCTGCTTTGTTGTAGGAGCAGGCATTTGGATGTCTAGGAATTAACTGGTCATAGAAGTAAGAAGGTAGAAGCGATTCTTGGATAACTAAACAACAGCCTGAAAAACTCATCCGGGGAAAATAAACCACATAAAAAAGGCCGCTGCAAAAAGCAGCGGCCTAAGCGTGACGTTGCAAAGGAGCTACAAACCAACGTCGGTAAACACGGGATGATGGACCGATACACCAATCCATCCGAAGACGGTGTGCCAGGCATGAGGGATGCCATGAGGCTTGTGCTTGCAGGCCCGCGCCCTGAAAGCCCGGCCAGCATAGGCATCGAGCCTTGCGGGAAACAGCCCGGATCCGGACATGCACCGTTGCAGGGCGCGTAACAGTCGAAGTCCGGGCATGAGTATGCGCGGCGCTGATGACCCATCATCCAGTCCATCCATGCACGGCGCAAAGGCCCACGCCGCATGGGCTGTAATCCTTTTTAGGTACAACGCGAATACCTCCTTGGTGCGCTTATCGCCCATGGCGTGCGGCAGTAGGGTGAAGCCTCTGTCACTCACCGGGGAAGACGCATGACAACAATAACAATGCGCGCCATCTTCAAGCCGCAGGCGCTGGCCGTTGCGGTGGCCTTGGGTTGCTGTGCCCAGGCGCAGGCCGTCTCATTCAACATTGGCGAGATCGAGGGTCAGTTCGATTCGTCGCTGTCCGTGGGCGCGAGCTGGGGCATGCGCGACGCCGACAAGGACCTGATCGGCACGGTCAACGGCGGTACGGGCCAGTCCTCCACCGGTGACGATGGGCGGCAGAACTTCAAGAAAGGCGAGACTTTTTCCAAAATCTTCAAAGGCCTGCACGACCTCGAACTCAAGTACGGCGATACCGGCGTGTTCGTGCGCGGCAAGTACTGGTATGACTTCGAACTCAAGGACGAGAGCCGTCCGTTCAAGGACATCAGCGACAGCAATCGCAAGGAAGGCGCCAAGTCCTCGGGGGCGCAGATTCTCGATGCCTTCGTCTACCACAACTATTCCATCGCCGATTTGCCGGGCACTGTGCGCGCCGGTAAGCAGGTGGTCAGTTGGGGGGAAAGTACCTTCATCGGCAACTCCATCAACAGCATCAACCCGGTGGACGTGTCCGCGTTCCGTCGCCCCGGTGCGGAGATCAAGGAAGGCCTGATCCCGGTGAACATGCTGTTCGCCTCCCAGGGTTTGACTGACAAGCTGACAATCGAAGGGTTCTACCAGTTGGAGTGGGACCAGACCGTGGTGGATAACTGCGGTACGTTCTTTGGCAACGATGTCGTGGCCGATGGTTGCACCAGTGGCTACACCGTGGGCAGCCCGGCGATCGCGCCGTTCGTGCCATTGACTCAGGCCTTTGGCCAGGGCATCGAGGTGAATGACGAAGGCGTTGTCATTGCTCGCAGCGGCGACCGTGACGCCCGTGATTCCGGCCAGTGGGGCACCGCGTTGCGCTGGCTCGGCGATGACACCGAATATGGCCTGTACTTCATGAACTACCACAGCCGTACACCTACCGTCGGGACCACCACGGCGGGGCTCTCGACGCTGGCGGCGTTGCCGGGAATGGTCGCGATTGCCGAGGGCCTGGCCCCCGGCAGCGGTGCGGGCCTGGCGCAAAGCGTGATGCTGGGGCGCGGTCAGTATTACCTTGAATACCCGGAAGATATCCGCCTGTACGGCGCCAGTTTCTCCACGACGTTGCCCACTGGTACCGCGTGGACCGGCGAAGTCAGCTACCGCCCCAACGCACCGGTGCAGGTCAATACCAACGACCTGACCCTGGCGCTGCTTAACCCGATTGCCGGTGGCGCGGCTTCACCTATCGCGACCTCGGCCGGGGCGGATAACACCGGCTACCGTCGCAAGGAAATCACCCAGGTCCAGAGCACCCTGACGCACTTCTTCGATCAGGTACTGGGCGCCGATCGCCTGACCCTGGTGGGCGAGGCGGCGGTGGTGCATGTCGGTGGCCTGGAGTCCAAGGACAAGCTGCGTTATGGCCGCGATTCGGTCTACGGCCAGTACGGCTTCAACGGCGACACCGATGGCTTCGTCACTTCCACCTCCTGGGGCTATCGCGCCCGGGCGATTCTCGACTACTCCAACGTGATCGGCGGGGTGAACTTCAAGCCCAACGTGTCCTGGTCCCATGACGTGGCTGGCTACGGTCCCAACGGCTTGTTCAACGAAGGCGCCAAGGCCGTCAGCCTCGGTGTCGATGCCGACTACCGCAACACCTACACCGCCAGCCTCAGCTACACCGACTTTTTTGGCGGCGATTACAACGTTCTCGAAGACCGCGATTTCCTCGCGCTGAGCTTCGGCGTGAACTTCTGATCTGGCTGACAAGGAAAACCCAATGCGCAAGATGATCCTGCAATGCGGTGCCCTGGCCTTGAGCCTGCTGGCCGTGAACGTGATGGCGGCGGTCTCGCCGGATGAAGCGAACAAACTGGGCACCAGCCTGACGCCGTTGGGCGCGGAAAAAGCCGGCAATGCCGATGGCTCGATTCCGGCCTGGACCGGCGGCATTGCGAAAAACGCCGGGGCCGTGGACAGCAAGGGTTTTTTGGCTGACCCGTTCGCCAATGAAAAACCGCTGTTCACCATCACCGCCGCGACCGTGGACAAGTACAAGGACAAGCTGTCCGAAGGTCAGGTCGCGATGTTCAAGCGCTACCCGCAAACCTACAAGATCCCGGTCTACCCGACCCATCGAAGCGTGGGCCTGCCGCCGGAAATCTACGAGTCGGCCAAGCGTAGCGCCCTCAACGTCACGTCCATCAACGACGGTAACGGCCTGTCCAATTTCACCGGCAACCGCTACTACGCCTTTCCGATTCCGAAGAACGGCGTGGAAGTGCTGTGGAACCACGTCACCCGTTATCACGGTGGCAACCTGCGCCGGGTCATCACCCAGGTCACGCCGCAAACCAATGGCAGCTTCACGCCGATCCGCTTCGAAGAAGAAATCGCCGTGCCGTTCCTGATCAAGGACGCCGACCCGGAAAAGGCCAGCAACGTGCTGACCTATTTCAAGCAGTCGGTCACCGCTCCGGCACGACTGGCCGGTAACGTGCTGCTGGTGCATGAGACCCTCGACCAAGTGAAGGAACCGCGCCTGGCCTGGATCTACAACGCCGGCCAACGCCGTGTGCGTCGCGCCCCGCAAGTGGCCTACGACGGCCCGGGCACCGCCGCCGACGGGTTGCGCACCTCCGACAACTTCGACCTGTTTTCCGGCGCGCCGGACCGTTACGACTGGAAGCTGATCGGCAAGAAGGAAATGTACATCCCGTACAACAGCTACAAGCTCGATTCGCCAAGCCTCAAGTACGACGATGTGATCAAGGCCGGCCACATCAACCAGGACCTGACCCGTTATGAATTGCACCGGGTCTGGGAAGTGGAAGGTACGGTCAAGCCCAGCGAGCGGCACATCTATGCCAAGCGCCACATGTACTTCGACGAGGACAGCTGGCAGGCGGCGCTGGTGGATCACTACGACGGTCGCGGCCAACTGTGGCGGGTGGCCGAAGGTCATGCCCAGTTCTACTATGACCATCAGAACCCGGGCTACACCCTCGAGGCGCTCTACGACATCATCGCCGGTCGCTACATTGCGTTGGGGATGAAGAACGAAGAGAAACACAGCTACCAATACGGTTTCGAAGCCAAGGCAGCCGACTACACGCCGGCGGCGCTGCGTTCGGAGGGGGTTCGATAAGTCTGGCTGTTGGAAAGATAACTGTGGCGAGGGGATTTATCTGTGGGAGCAAGGCTTGCCCGCGATGGCTGCACCGCGGTCTGAAAGCTTGCCCGCGTTATCGTTCATCGCGGGCAAGCCTTGCTCCCACAGAGAATCCTTTCCCCGCAAGCTTGTGCCTGACTTGATAATCGTGATCGACCGGCAGCGCTCCTGCCGGTCGTTTTTTTATGGGCGCCAATCAGCGCGCTGAATACTTCTCCAAAGCTCGGCGACACAGGACTAGGGTGGTGAGATAACAATAAACAGGATTTTCCCCCATGACCGCCATGACCCCGTGTCCAGACCGTCCAGGATTGCTGCCGCGCCTGTCCTCGACGCATCTGCCGCGGCGGTCCCTGAGTGAGCCGCTGCTGACGTCCGAAGCGCGGGTAAAACTGCTCTGCGCGCCAGCGGGCAGTGGCAAGAGTGCGTTGTTCGCCGAGTGCTTCCTGCAGGCCCCCACCGACTGTCGGCTGCATTGGTTGCCACTGGGGGGCGCGGCGTTGAGCGCGGCGCAAATGTGCGAGCACCTGGCGCAGGCCCTCGGGCTGCCCCTGCTGGACGAAGCGGGACTGCTGGCCCACCTGGCGCGTTTGCAAACCCCCACATGGTTGTTCCTGGATGATTACTGCCGGGCGCCGAATCCCGAACTGGACCAGTTGCTCGACCGTCTGTTGAACACCAGCAGTCCGGCGTTGCACCTGTGGTTGAATGGCCGCCGCCGTCCCCACTGCAACTGGCCGCGGCTGTTGCTTGATGACGAGCTGCACGAGTTTGATGCGCAGGCGTTGTTCTTCACCCCTGACGATATCCAGCCACTGCTTCGTCATCTGCCCGGCCCCCAGGCTGCCCGCACCGCCCGCGAGGTGATTCAGCGCAACGGTGGCTGGTGTGCCGGGGTGCGCATCACCTTGCTTTCGCGCTGCGAATGGGCGCGCAGTCAGGCGACGCCAGGACGGCCGGGGACCTTGCTCGACTACTTGGAGTACGAACTGTTCAGCACCCTGACCCCGGATCTGGCGCAGGCCTGGCGTGTGCTGGCGCATCTGCCGCGCTTCAATGCCCGGTTGTGTGAGCACCTGTTCGGCGACACCGTGGGTGCGCAATGCCTGCCGCTGTTGCTGGAGCTGGGGTGTTTCATCGAACCGTGGGAACAGACCTCGGACTGGTTGCAGATCTTCCCGGCCCTGGCCCGGCTGGTACGCGAAGAGCCCTGGTCCCAGGGACGTTCCTGGCATCGACGGGCCTGTCAGTGGTTTGCTGCCGAGCAGGACTGGCAAATGGCGTTCGAGCAAGCCATGTTGGCCGAGGAGTTCGAGACTGCCGTGAGTTTCTTGCAGCATCTGAGCTTCGAGCACGTCTTGCAGCGCCGCAACGTGGTGCTGTTGCTGGGCTTGCACGATCAACAAGGCGAAGCGCTGACCCTCGGTACGCCGCAATCGGTGGGGTTGGTCACCGCTGCGCTGTTGTTCGCCGGACGCTTCGACGAGGCATCGATATGCATTGAGCAGATGGCCCGGTTCCTGCCGCAGCCTTCGGCCTGTCGGCAGCGGCAGGTGCTGGCCAGGTGGCTGGTCTTGCAGGGCTGGTTGTTGCACCTCTCGGGCAATGGTGAACCGGCGCGCGAGCATTTCCTCCAGGCCCAGGCCAGTCTGGACCCCGACGCCTGGACCCAGCGGGTGCTGTGCCTGGGAGGGCTGACGCAGCAGGCGCTGCTTGCAGGCGAACTGGCCTCTGCGCAATGGATCAACCGCCAGGCACTGTGCCTGGCGCGTGCGCAAGGCTCGCTGGTATTCGAAGGATTGCTGGAACTGGACCACGCCCAAGTCCTGGAGCAACGTGGCGCGCCTCACCGAGCAGATCATCTGCTGGCCGCCGTTCAGGCGCTGCTGGATAAACCGGGCCAGGATTTTTCCCCGTTGTTGGGACGTATTGCTCTGCGGCGCGGGCGCCTGGCATTGCGCATGGGCTTCGAGGAACGGGCCGCCGAGCAGTTTCAAACGGGCCTGGAAACGGGCCTGCACAGCCAGGACAAACAGGTGCTCTATGGCTTTCTCGGAAAGGCCGGCCTGGCGGCCAACCAGGGCGACTATGGCGAGGCTTTCATGCAATTGCGCGATGCCGAGCGGATCATGCAGCAGAGACACATCCCCGACACCGTTTACCGTGGCGTGTTGTTGCAAACCAGTTGCCAGTTCTGGTTGCAACAGGGGCGGGCGGAGCTGGCCCATGAGGCCTTGACCCGCGTCTTGCGCCATTTTCACGGACCGCAGGCCAAGCACGCGCCTCCCGCGACCCTGGAGTTGATCGCGCGGCTTGAATACCTGCTGGTGCTGGCCGAGGTCTACCTGCAACGGGCACAGGATCCGCAGGCGCGCCTGCAAGCCATGATCGACCGGGCACAGCAGAGTGAAATGCACAGCCTGGAAACCGAACTGCACCTGGTGTTGACGGAGGTTGTCTGGTTGTCCGGCGATCGTTCCCAGGCCCGGACACTCCTGCAAGAGGGGCTCCAGCGAGTCACTTGCTGGCGGGCCCAGCAAGCCTTGTGCGAGCTGCGCTTGCGCCAGCCCGAGCTGGTGCGCTGGGCACAATCGGCAGAGCCGGTCGAGCTGCCTGCCAGCGCCGAGGACACCTTGCTCAGTCATCGCGAACTGGAGGTCCTGGAGCTGATTGCGCAAGGTCATTCAAACCAACAGATTGCCGAAAAGCTGTTCATATCGCTGCACACGGTGAAAACCCATTCGCGGCGAATCCACAGCAAGTTGGGCGTACAGCGGCGTACGCAGGCGGTGGCAAAAGCCAAGGTCATGGGGGTGATGGGCTAATGTCCCCATCGGCAACTGATCACCCTCATCTCAATGATCTAGTGATCAGGATTGTCCCGGATTTACTGGGCTGATCCTGGACTCGCTTCATACCCCATCCGCCAACTCACGGCCCGGGTCGCCGCCAACAGCCGTTGCGCCGCCGGGCCGTTTTCGTCGGCGTGGAACAGCGAGGTCGGACCAACGATCGTCATCACGGCCTTCACCTCGCCGACGGCATTGAATACCGGAGCGGACAAGGCATCCACCCCCGGCATCAGCAGGCCATGCACATGGTGCAGGCCGCGACTGCGGATCTGCTCGCACAGGGCGGCATAGACGCGGTCGTCGGCGAGGGCGTGGCGCTCGGTGCCTTGTACTTCCTGCTCGCGCAAGCCGATGGTCTCGCGCTCCGGCAGATAAGCGCTGAACACCAGCCCGGTGGACGAGCTGAGCAGTGGCAATACCGAGCCCAGTTGCGTTACCACGGTCACGGCCCGCACGGCGGGTTCGATGCGCACCACGGTCGCACCATGGTTGCCCCACACCGCCAGGAAGCAGGTTTCGTTCAAGTCGTCGCGCAGTTCGGCCAGGGGCAGGGCGGCCACTTGCAGCACGTCCATGCCGTTGAGCGCAGCCAGGCCTACGCGCAGGGCCTCGCGGCCCAGGCCATAGTGGTTGGTGGCGGCGTTCTGCTCGGCAAACCCGCTGGCGATCAAGGCCTGCAGATACCGATGAACCTTGCTCGCCGGCATTTGCACGTGTTCGGCCAGCCGCGAGAGCGACGTGGAGGGCGACAGTTCGGCCAGGGCCTTGAGGATGTCGGTGCCGACTTCGGCCGAGCGGACTTTCTGTTTACCGTTGCTGAGCGGGGTTTCCATGGAGGCGCAGGGTCCAGAGGCGAATGGGCGTCTTTATAGCTTGACGGTCGCTGTCGAGCAAATTACGTTATGCGTAATCGAATTACGATAAAAATAACCCGGTGCGCCTCAACCACTCCGTTGAGTGACGGGCCGCATTCCAGGAGGCTCCATGAACCTCGATTCCCCAGCGTCGGACCTGGCTTACCAATCAGGCTTGGGCAACGAATTTGCCAGCGAGGCATTGCCTGGCGCACTGCCCGTCGGCCAGAACTCGCCACAGAAAGCCCCGTACGGTCTCTATGCCGAGTTGTTCTCTGGCACGGCGTTCACCATGGCCCGCAGTGAAGCGCGGCGTACCTGGATGTATCGCATCCGGCCGTCGGCCAATCATCCGGCCTTCACCAAGCTCGAACGGCAACTGGCGGGCGGGCCGTTGGGCGACGTCACGCCCAATCGCCTGCGTTGGAGCCCGCTGGAGATCCCCGCCGAGCCCACCGATTTCATCGACGGGCTGGTGTGCATGGCGGCCAATGCCGGTGCGGACAAACCGGCCGGCATCAGCCTTTATCAGTACCGGGCCAACCGCTCCATGGAGCGAGTATTTTTCAATGCCGACGGTGAGTTGCTGATCGTGCCGCAACTGGGACGGCTGCGGATCGCCACCGAGTTGGGCGTGCTGGAATTGGCACCGCTGGAAATCGTCGTGCTGCCCCGGGGCCTGAAATTCCGCATTGAACTGCTCGACCCGCAGGCCCGGGGTTACCTCGCCGAAAACCATGGCGCGCCGCTACGCTTGCCGGACCTGGGGCCAATCGGCAGCAATGGCCTGGCGAACCCGCGGGACTTCCTGACGCCGGTCGCCCATTACGAAAACCTCGCGCAACCGACCCCGCTGGTGCAGAAATTCCTCGGTGAGTTGTGGGGTTGCGAGCTGGATCATTCGCCCCTCGACGTGGTGGCCTGGCACGGCAACAACGTGCCGTATAAATATGATCTGCGCCGCTTCAACACCATTGGCACGGTCAGCTTCGATCACCCGGACCCGTCGATTTTCACCGTGTTGACCTCGCCCACCAGCGTCCACGGCCTGGCCAACCTCGATTTCGTGATCTTCCCGCCACGCTGGATGGTGGCGGAAAAAACCTTCCGTCCACCGTGGTTCCACCGCAACCTGATGAACGAATTCATGGGCCTGATCCAGGGCGCCTACGATGCCAAGGCCGAAGGTTTCCTGCCGGGCGGTGCGTCCTTGCACAGCTGCATGAGTGCCCATGGCCCGGACGGCGAGACCTGTACCAAGGCGATCAACGCTGAACTGCAGCCAGTGAAAATCGACAACACCATGGCGTTCATGTTCGAGACCAGCCAAGTGCTGCGTCCAAGCCGTTTCGCCCTGGACTGCCCGCAATTGCAAACCGACTACGATGCATGTTGGGCCTCGCTGCCTGTCACGTTCGACCCGACCCGGAGATAACCCATGACTCAACTTTCCCCTGCCCGTAGCTGGGTCGCCTGTGCCAACGGCCATGCGGACTTCCCGTTGCAGAACCTGCCATTGGGTATCTTCAGTGTCGATGGCGGTGCCCTGCGCAACGGCGTGGCGATTGGCGAGCGGATTTTCGATCTGCAGGCGGCGCTGCACGCGGGCTTGTTTGACGGCGCGGCGCGCCAAGCTGTCGAGGCCATGGCCGACGGCCAGTTGAATGGGTTTTTCGACCTGGGCCGAGGCGCCCGGGTTGCCCTGCGTGAACGACTGCTGGAACTGCTGCGCGAGGACAGTCCCCTGAGGGGCAAGGTCGAAGCCCAGGGCGCGAAATTGCTGCTCCTCGCAGCCGACTGCCAAATGCACTTGCCGGCCAGGATCAACGACTACACCGACTTCTACGTCGGTATCGAGCACGCGCAGAATGTCGGCAAGCTGTTCCGCCCCGACAATCCGTTGCTGCCCAACTACAAATACGTCCCCATCGGTTACCACGGTCGCGCCTCGACCATTCGCCCGTCCGGCACCGACGTGCGCCGTCCCAAGGGCCAGACCCTGCCAGCGGGCCAGACCGAGCCGACCTTCGGCCCGTGTGCGCGACTGGACTATGAGCTGGAGCTGGGCATCTGGATCGGCAAGGGCAATGCCCTGGGCGAACCGATCCCCATCGGCGATGCCGCCGAGCACATCGGCGGGTTCTGCCTGCTCAACGACTGGTCGGCCCGGGATATCCAGGCGTGGGAATACCAGCCCTTGGGACCATTTCTGTCGAAGAGTTTCCTGACCAGTATTTCGCCATGGGTGGTGACGGCTGAGGCCCTGGAGCCGTTCCGTCGCCCGCAACCGGCACGCCCGGAAGGCGATCCGCAACCGCTGCCGTATCTGCTGGACAAGCGTGACCAGGCCGGCGGTGCCTTCGACATCGAACTGGAAGTCCTGTTGCTGACCGAGGCCATGGGCGAGCAAAACCTGCCGGCCCAGCGTCTGACCCTGAGCAACACCCAGTACATGTACTGGACCGTGGCTCAAATGGTTGCGCACCACAGCGTCAACGGTTGCCAGTTGCAGGCCGGCGACCTGTTTGGCTCGGGCACCTTGTCGGGCCCTGAAAACCATCAATTCGGCAGCCTGCTGGAAATCACCGAAGGCGGAAAAAAACCGATCGAACTGGCGTCTGGCGAAGTGCGCCGATTCCTCGAGGACGGTGACGAAATTATCTTGCGAGCCCGCTGCCGCCGCGAGGGTTTCGCGTCCATCGGCTTCGGCGAGTGCCGGGGCAAGATCCTGCCGGCGCGTTGAGGGGCAGCGCATGGAACTCTATACCTACTACCGCTCCACCTCGTCCTACCGGGTACGCATTGCGTTGGCGCTCAAGGGTCTGGATTACCAAGCCTTGCCCGTCAACCTGATCGCTGCGCCTGGGGGCGAGCATCGCCAGCCGGCCTACCTGGCGATCAACCCCCAGGGCCGGGTGCCGGCGTTGCGTACCGATGAGGGCGTGCTGCTGGTGCAATCGCCCGCCATCATCGAGTACCTGGAGGAACGTTATCCACATGTGCCGCTGCTCAGCGCCGACCTGGCGGTGCGCGCCCATGAGCGTGGCGTCGCCGCGCTGATCGGTTGCGATATACACCCCCTGCACAACGTCAGCGTGCTCAACAAACTGCGGCAGTGGGGCCACGATGAAACGCAGGTGACGGAGTGGATCGGGCAGTGGATCAGCCAGGGATTGGCGGCGGTGGAGCAGTTGATTGGCGACGACGGCTATTGCTTCGGTGCAGTGCCGGGGCTGGCGGATGTGTACCTGATCCCGCAGTTGTACGCCGCCGAGCGGTTCAATGTTTCGTTGCTGGCGTATCCGCGGATCCGTCGCGTCGCGGCCTTGGCGACCGGGCATGTGGCGTTCCAACAGGCGCACCCGGCGAAGCAGCCGGATACCCCGGCCTGACATTGATGTAGGCCGTTGCACCGCTATCGCGAGCAAGCTCGCTCCCACATTGGACTGTGACAAGCACAAAACCTGAGTTCAATGCGATCAACTGTGGGAGCGAGCTTGCTCGCGATAGCGATTTAACCACCTGCAACCGCTCAATGCACAACCGAATTCGGCGGCAAATGCCCCAGCCGCTCCGTCAGCCGGATCCGCTGGATCGGATCGTCGCTGAGCATCAGGGCATGCTCCAGGTCGAAGCGTTCGGCGTTGGGGCAATCGAGTCGCTGATACAGGCTGGCGCGGGCCAGGTAGTCGGCGGCGCTGGCGTTGCCCAGTTCCAGCACTCGTTCGGCGTCGATCAGGGCCGCGATGTAATCGTCGTTCGCCAGATGCAATTGACGCAGGTTGCGCGACAGGCGTTGCAGCATCTGCATCGGCTCGGCGTTGACCAGGTGTTCAGCCTTGAGCGGCATGTTCGCGCCGTATTGGCGCTGTAGCAGTTCCCGGCAGTCATTGGGGTACAACCGGCGGCCACCGCACGGATCGAGCAGGTGATCGGCACCGGGTACCTTCAACAGGAAATGCCCGGGGAAATTGACACCGACCATCGGAATTTCCAGGCCTCGGGCCAGTTCCAGGGCAATCAGGCCGAGGGCCAGGGGTTGCCCGCGTTTGCGTGCCAGGACTTTGTCCAGCAACGCCGCTCGTGGTCGCAGAGGCGTGAAGTCGTCCTGGGCGAAGCCCAAGTCATTGAGTCGTCGCAGCAAGGGTTGGCCCAGTTCGCTGACAGGCAGCATCGGCAGGTCATGGCTGACCCGCTGTTGCAGCTCCTTGAAATCCTTCAGCAAGGCCGGTACGTCGACCTCGCGATCATGTTCGGCAGCGATCCACAGCGCCGCTTCGAACAGCGCCGGTGGCGAGCGGTGCAGACAATCAAAAAAGGCTTGGCGCGGTTTCATCAAACTCTCCGGGCTATGTTCCCGTTTTAGCCCTGCCATGGATTTTCGTCCAGTCTCGGAAAGAGGCTGTAACAGGTTATGCCGAAAAAGACTGACCACCCTGGATACTTATTCCGGCGTGCTCCAGCAAATTTCGACCGCACGCCTATACTGGCGAAACAAACAAAAGTGATTCGGGAGCCTTTCGATGTTTGCTCTCATGCAAAGCTCCCGCCTTGAATCGCTGCACCTAAGCGTAGACCCGGCAACCGGGTTGAAGGCGGTGATTGCCATTCATTGCAGTCGTCCGGGGCCCGCCCTGGGGGGCTGTCGTTACCTTGCCTACCCCGACGACGAAAGTGCCGTGGTCGATGCCGTGCGCCTGGCCCAGGGCATGAGCTACAAGGCGGCGCTGGCCGGCTTGCCCGTGGGCGGCGGGGTGGCGGTGATCATGCGTCCGGCCCATGTCGAGAGTCGGGCGGCGCTGTTCGAAGCCTTCGGCCGTTGTATCGAGCAATTGGACGGACGCTACATCACGGCCATCGACAGCGGCACGTCGGTGGCCGACATGGATTGCATCGCCCAGCAGACTCGTCATGTCACCAGTACCACGGCCTCGGGAGACCCCGCGCCCCATGCGGCAATGGGGGTTTTTGCCGGTATCCGTGCCACCGCCATGGCCCGTCTGGGCAGCGATAACCTCGAAAGCCTGCGGGTAGCGATCCAAGGCCTGGGCAATGTCGGTTATGCCCTGGCCGAACAACTGCACGCGGCGGGTGCCGAACTGCTGGTCAGTGACATCGACCCCGGCAAGGTGCAATTGGCGATGGAGCAACTGGGCGCCCATCCGATCGCCAACGACGCGTTGCTCAGCACGCCCTGCGACATCCTTGCCCCCTGCGGGCTGGGTGGGGTGCTCAACAGCCAAAGCGTGGCGCAACTGCGCTGCTCGGCCGTTGCCGGCTCGGCCCATAATCAGTTGAGCAACCTGCAAGTGGCCGACCAGTTGGAAAGACGTGGAATTCTCTATGCGCCGGATTACGTGATCAACTCCGGCGGGCTGATCTACGTCGCGCTGAAGCATCGCGGCGAAGAACTGTCGACGATCACTGCGCATTTGTCGAAGATCGGTGCCCGGCTCACGGAAGTCTTTGCCCATGCCCAGGCGGAGAAGCGCTCACCGGCCCGGGTGGCCGATGAGCTGGCGGAGCGTTTGTTGTACCGCTGAAAATCAAAAGGAAGTAATGGGTAGCAGTGAAGCAGCCTATCTGTGGGAGCAAGGCTTGCCCGCGATGCAGGCGCCGCGACTGTTCAGGCTAACCGAGTCATCGTTCATCGCGAGCAAGCTTTGCTCCCACAGATGCAATTACCTCAACAGATACACCGGAAAGCACTCGCACAGATGCATCACTCGGCGTCGGGTGTTTTCCAGACGCGCCGCGTTGTCCGGCTGTTCCAGCAGGTCGGCGATCAAGTTCGCCACTTCGGCACATTCCGCTTCGCCAAAGCCGCGCGTGGTCAGTGCCGGCGTGCCGATGCGAATGCCGCTGGTGATGGCTGGTTTCTGCGGATCGTTGGGGATCGCGTTTTTGTTCAGGGTGATGTGGGCACTTTCCAGCAGCGCCTCGGCGTCTTTGCCGGTGATGTTCATCGAGCGCAGATCGAGCAGGAACATGTGGCAGTCGGTACCGCCGGACACCACCCGCAAGCCGCGTCGGGTCAGGACGTCGGCCATGACGCGGGCGTTGTCGATCACCCGCTGCTGGTAATGCTTGAACCCGTCGCCCAAGGCTTCGTTGAATGCCACGGCCTTGGCGGCGATGACGTGCATCAGCGGGCCGCCCTGGTACACCGGGAAAATCGTCTTGTCGAGCAGGGCGGCATATTGCGCCTTGGCCAGGATCAGACCGCCGCGCGGGCCGCGCAAGGTCTTGTGGGTGGTAGAGGTGATGAAGTCGGCGATGCCAACCGGCGACGGGTACACGCCGGCAGCGATCAACCCGGCGTAGTGCGCCATGTCCACCATCAGGTAGGCGCCGATTTCATCGCAGATCTTGCGAAAGCGCTGGAAGTCGATGGTCCGCGAATAGGCCGAGGCCCCGGCGATGATCATCTTCGGCCGGTGTTCCCTGGCCAGGGCTTCCATTTCTTCGTAGTCGAGGGTTTCGGTTTCCGTGTCCAGGCCATAGGAAAATGCCCGGTAGATCTTGCCGGAAAAATTCACCGAGGCGCCGTGGGTCAGGTGGCCGCCATGGGCCAGGGACATGCCCAGGATGGTGTCGCCGGGTTCAAGTACCGCCAGGAAAACCGCCTGGTTGGCCTGGGAGCCGGAGTGCGGCTGCACGTTGACGTATTCGCAGTTGAACAACTTGCGAGCGCGTTCGATGGCCAGGTTCTCGATTTCATCGACGACCTTGCAGCCGCCGTAGTAACGCTTGCCCGGATAGCCTTCGGCGTATTTGTTGGTGAGCACGGAACCCTGGGCCTGGAGCACTTCCTCGCTGACATAGTTTTCCGAAGCGATCAGCTCCAGGTGGGTTTCCTGGCGGTTGCGCTCGCGGTCGATCAGGCGGGCAATGGCGGGGTCGAAATTTTGCAGGCTCATGGTGTGATTCCTTAGGTAAGCGCTTCGGCCAGCGGCGCAGTCACATGATGTGGCAACACCCGCGGCTGGTTTTTGGTCGAGTCGGATAGAAAAATGGAGGTGTCTTTCAAACCGCTGCCGGTGATAAGGATCACGGCGGTTTGCGGTGTGTCGGGGTGGGTTTCGGCGTACTTGAGCAGACCGGCGAAGGCACTGGCAGCGCCGGCTTCTGGAAACACGCCGGTGCTGGCGGCCAATCTCGAGGCGGCGGCGACAATGCTCGGGTCGCTGACACAGATGAACTCACCGTCGCTGGCGGTGACCGCACGCATGGCCTTGAGGCGATCACGCGGCAGCGCCACATTGATGCTGCTGGCCAGGCTGGTGGGGGGGCGGCGTTCGGTTTTCTGCATCGAGCGGTCGTTGCACCAGGCGCGGTACATGAAGTTGCTGTGCTCGGCCTGCACGCCGATCAGGCGTGGGATGCGTTCGATCCAGCCCAACTGCAGCAAGTCGAAAAAGCCTTTGTAGACCGAGCCCAGGATGCAGCCGTTGCCAACGGGCACGAACACCAGGTCCGGCACTTGCCAGTTGAGTTGTTCGCACATCTCGAAGGCGACGGTTTTCTTGCCTTCGCTCATGTAGGAGTTGATCCCGGTGGTGCGGTTGTACCAGCCGTGCTCTTCGCAGGCCTTGAGGCATTGTTCGAAGGCTTCGTCATATTGCCCGTCGACCAGCACGATCTCGGCGCCGTAGCCCTGCATCTGCGCGAGCTTTTCGCGAGGCGCGCTCCTGGGCAGGTAAATGACGTTGTGCAAGCCCAGGCTGGCGCTCATCCCAGCCAATGCCGAAGCGGCATTGCCGGTGCTGGCCACCGCCACGGTGCGTGCGCCGGATTGCATGGCGTGGGCCACCGCCAGGGCGCTGGCGCGATCCTTCAACGACCCGGTCGGTTGCCGCGATTCGTCTTTTACGAAGACTTTGATCCGGGCACCTTTGCCGAGCAATTCCGGGCGCGAGTACAGCGGCGTGTTGCCCACCAGTAACGGTGGAATGAACCGCGTCGAGCTCAACGGCATCAAGCGGTCATAGCGCCACATGCCACGGGCGTGGTCATGGGCCAGGCTGTCCCGGGACCATTCGCGCTTGAGTGTCGGGTAATCATAAAGCGCGTCCAGTGCACCATCGACTTTGCAATGAGGGCAGTAGTAGCTGACCTCATGGGGCTGGTAGCTTCGATCGCAAACCAGGCACTGCAATACATACTCTCTGTACGAATTTTTCATGGTCACCCTCTGAAAGTACGCTGTGCTGGTGCTTTCCTTGCCAACGTCGGTCCAGCTCACCGGACCGACGGGCACTCCGCTGACAGAAGGTGTTTCAGATCACCATGATTGCGTCAATGGCAACCAGCGTGTTGCGTGCCAGTGCACTGGCGCCGGCGGTGGTGCGGGCCGGGTAGGGCTTGGTGAAGTACTCTTCCATGACGCGATTGAGGGTCGGGAACTCACTCAAGTCAGTGATGAACGCTGTGACCTTGACCACGTTCGCCAGGGTGCCACCTGCCGCTTCGGCCATTTGCACCAGGTTGTCGAGGGTCTGGCGCAGTTGGCCTTCGAAATCCTTGGCCAGCACTTCGTTGTTCAGCGCCGAGACCGGGGTCTGCGCCGACAGGTAGATGGTCTGCCCGTGGCTGACCTTGATGCCCTGGGAATAGGTGCCCAGCGGCAGTGGCGCCTTGTCGGTGAAAATGACGTTCTCTTCGCCCAGGAAAGGTTTGGCGGCGGGCTGGATTTGAGCGGTGGTTTGCATAGTGACGTTCCTTGTTAAGTGGATGGGGGTTAGTGCAAATCGGCAACCTGCTTGACGGCCAGGCTGGAAAATTCCTCGTCGCGGCAACGGGCCGGGGAAAAATGCTGGTAGTTGAGTTGCAGCGCCGCCAGGTCGTCCGGCATGGCGATGCCCAGCGCCGCATGGCTGCACAGGCGTGCAATGGCGGGCGCGGCCTGGATGCCGTAGCCACCGAGGGCGGCGAGCCAGATAAAACTTTCTTGCTGTGGGTCCTGGCCGAGCACCGGCGAGCGATCGGCGACGAAGGTTCGCAGGCCCGCCCATTTGTTGATGATCGAGCGCGGGCGCAGGCGCGTGGTGTTTTGCAGGCGATCCATGGTGATGGCCAGGTCAAGTTCTTCCGGCAGTGCGTCGCAGGGCAACGAAGGGCTTTCATCGCAGGGGGAGACGATCAGCCGCCCGGCTTCAGGCTTGATGAAAATGTCCTCGTCGACCGTGCCCAGGTAGGGCGTGTGGTGCACGTCGCACTGTGGATCGACCGCCAGCACGGTACGCCGCAACGGTCGGACACCGACCTTGGGCACGCCGCAACGCTCGGCCAATTCATCGGCCCAGGCACCGGCGGCGTTGACCACTATGGCTGTTTGCAGTTGCTGGCCGTCCTGGGTGTGCAAGCGCCAGTGCCCGTCGCGATATTCGCCACGCAGCACTTCGGTCTCGCGCTTGATCACACCACCTCGGGCACGCAGCCCACCGAGGTAGGCGCCGTGGATGCCATGCACATCCAGATCGAAGGCGCTGGGCTCGTAGATCCCGGCGCTCCAGGCGCCTTCGGCGAGGTAGGGCACCAGCTCCTGCACTTGCTTGTCGTCGAGCAGCTCGGCCGTGGGCACTTGCCCCAAGACCGCGCTGAAACGCGCTTTGAGTTTGTCCACCCGTGCCGCCTGGGCCACGATCAGCGCGCCGCGGGGCGACCATAGCGGATGCTCGGCCAGGCCCTCGGGCGGGTTCTCGAAAAAGCGCCGGGACGCGCAGGTCAGTGAGCGGATCTGTTGGTTGCCGTAGCTTTCCATCGAGATCGCGGCTGAACGCCCCGTGGTGTGGTAGGCCAGTTGCTGTTCCTGTTCGAGCAGGCAGACACTGCCATGGGCTGCCAATTCATAAGCGGCTGAGACGCCGGCGATGCCGCCGCCGACCACAATGAAGTCGTAACGAGCGGTCATGGTCGGCTGCCCTCGGCGATAACGGCGGCTTTGCGTTCGCGGGTGTAGGTCAGCACGAAGTGCGCCACGAGGCCGAAGATCAAGCCCCAGAACGCGGCGGCCAGGCCGAGGTAACTCATGCCCGAAGCCGTCACCAGGAAAGTGATCAGGGCAGCTTCGCGTTGTTTCTCGTCAGCCATGGCACCGGTCAGCCCGGCACTGATCGCGCCAAACAAGGCGAGGCCGGCGAGGGAGGCGATCAATTCTTTCGGCAGTGCGGAGAACACCGAGGCCAGGGTGGCGCCAAAGGTACCCATCAGAATGTAGAACACCCCGCAGGCGATCCCGGCCATGTAGCGTTTATCGCGGTCTTCGTGGGCTTCGCGGCCAGTGCAGATCGCTGCGGTAATGGCCGCTAGGTTCAAACCGTGGGAACCGAACGGGGCCATCAGGATCGAGCCAATCGCGGTGACCGAAATAATCGAGCGTGCTGGCGTGTTGTAGCCCGAGGTGCGCAACACGGCCATGCCTGGCACGTACTGGCCGGTCAAGGTCACCAGCGCCAGTGGCAGGCCGATGTTGATGATTGCGTGCCAGTTCCATTCAGGGGCGATGAAGACCGGCTGGGCCACGGCGATGGTGATCGAGGTGCTGTTGAGTTCACCGAACGAGGCGGCCACCGCGCAACCGACGATCAGCACCGACAGGATCGCGTAGCGTGGCGAAAAGCGCTTGAAGATCAGGTACGCCGCGATCATCGCCAACACCAGCGCCGGCTGCAGCTTGATCGAGGTGAACAGCTCGGCGCCGAAGCGGAACAGGATGCCAGCGAGCATGGCGGCGGCAATGGCCTTGGGCAGGCGGCTCATCAATTTGTCGAACGCACCGGACAGGCCGACCAGCGCGATGATCACCGACGCCACCACATAGGCACCGATGGCCTGGGGCAGGGTCACGGTAGGCAGCATCGACACCAGCAACGCCGCCCCCGGTGTCGACCACGCGGTGATGACCGGAACACGCAGGCGCCAGCTCAGGAACAGGCCGGTAATCCCGCTGCCAATGGAAATGGCCCAGATCCATGAAGACACCACGTCGTTGGGCAGGTGCGCTTCCTTGGCTGCCTGGAACACGATGATGAGCGGGCCGGCGTAGGAAATGATCACGGCGATGAAGCCCGCGATGATCGCCGACAGGGATAGATCCTTTCTGAATGTGTCCATGATGTCTCGACTTGGCGCGACAGGAGCGCGCAGTGAATGATTGAGTCGATTGCTTCGATTCGAGATCAGTGTATTTGAATGGATTGAGTTGATTCAATAGGGGGCGGGATTGTTACGAGATATTTTTCTGCTCTGACGGGCTATTTTCGCTCCTTCAAAGAATTAACTATTTGATTTAAATGGATATTACTTATTGCAAAAAATTCTCCATGTCGCATCGAGAAACGATTCAATAATCGTATCAATCGATTCAATGGGTTGATTGTGTCGAATTATTAGTTGCCTAACCTCCATGTGATATGCTCGGATATTCATCATTTCTACGATGGGCAGTGATCATTCATGTGGGTTCCCCAGCTAAGCGAGTTCAGCCAGCCGATGTATTTGTCGATTGCCGATGCGTTGGCGCGCGATATCAACAACGGCGTGCTGAACGAGGGCGATCGCCTGCCGACCTTGCGGGAGCTGGCCACCACCTTGAATGTCACGCCGGGCACCATCAGCCGGGCCTATAGCGAGGCTCATCGGCGTCGGTTGGTGCAGGGGGAAGTGGGGCGTGGCACGTACGTGCTCAACCAGAAGCAACTGGAACTGCCGGCCAGCAACAGCGCCTCCGCGCCGCTGAACCTGGGGCAATCCGAACTGCTCGATCTTTCGATCATCAAGCCCTACAGCGAAACCCTGGAGTACTGGCTGCGCGGCGCACTGGTGGGCATGGCAAAAAGCACCGATTTCGCTCGCGCACTGGATTACGCGCCAGATGGCGGGCACCCGGCGCATCGCGAGGCGGGGGCGCAATGGTTGCGTCATTCATTGCCCGACGCGCAATGGCAGCAAGTGGTGATCACCGCAGGGGCCCAGCATGGCTTGATGGTCGCGATGAGCGCCCTGACCAACGCGGGTGACCTGGTGCTCTGCGAAGCGCTTTGCTACCCCGGCATCATTTCCCTGGCCCATGGCCTGGAGCGCCGCCTGCGTGGCGTGCCGATGGATGACGAAGGCATCATTCCCGAAGCCTTGCGCGAACTGTGCCTGCGCGAGAAGCCGGCGATGCTGGTTTGCGTGGCGACCTGCCAGAACCCGACGGCGGCGATCATGTCGCAGAAGCGTCGGGCCCAGATCGCCGCGCTGGCCGAGGAGTTCGACTTCATCATCCTGGACGATGACATCTATGGCTTCCTCGCCACCGATCCGTCGATCAAGCCGCTGTCGGCTTTTGCGCCGGACCGTTCGGTGTACCTGACCAGCCTGTCGAAATCGGTCATGCCTGCGCTTCGCGTCGGTTACATCTACAGCCCGCCGAAACTGCTGTCGCGCCTGACCTCGATGGTGCGCAGCAGTGTCTGGATGCCGTCGCCGTTGACCGCGCAGTTGGCCAGCAATGTGATTACCGAAGGCCTGGACAAGAAACTGATCCGCATCCAGCGCAACGAGGCGGCGGGGCGGCAAGCCATTGCCCGGGAAATCTTTGCCAATTTCGAGCTCAAGACCCAGCCATATTCCTATCACGTCTGGTTGACGCTGCCGGAGCCATGGACCAGCGACGAGTTCACCATGCTCGCCCGGGCCAACGGCGTACTGGTGCTCAGCGGCACCCAGTTCCAGGCTGAGCGTTCAGGTACCACTCGGTGCGTGCGGCTGGTGTTGATGTCCCCCACCAGCCAGGACGAACTGCGGTTCGCCCTGACCAAGCTGGCCAGCCTGATCGATTCAGACCCACGTCGTTATTACTGAAAAAGATCGCAGCCTTCGGCAGCGCCTACGTGGTGTAGGCGCTGCCGAAGGCTGCGATCTTTTTTAGTTATTCGTCCGACGGATTGAGCAGTTCGGATAAGGCGTCCGGTTGGCTCTTGAATGCCTTGGCGAACACATCACGATTCTTCGCCATGTAGATCCCGGCCTCCTCGACCTGTTTCTCGCTCAGCGATGGAACGGCTTTTTGCAACACCTCGGCCAGCAATTCGGCGAGTTCCAGCATTTTGTCATGACGGTCAGCTTCGGCTTTATCCATGAACAAGCGCTCCAGATCTCGGCTGCTGCGGTATACCACTTCGACGGCCATTCACCACCTCACATGCCTTCACATTGGTTGTCTTTGTGACTACTGTATTTATATACAGGCAAAAGGATAAGCGAATCCTGTTGCTTTGGATAGTGGCTTTTTAATGTAGACCGATTTCGGCATGTGAGGGCAAAGCTTGTGGGTGAAAAGTTTGCGGGAGCAAAGCTTGTGTGGGAGCAAAGCTTGCTCGCGATCAGGCCGCATGAAACTCTCCAAAGTGCCGGATGCCAGCCTATCGCCATCTCACCCTCAGTCGCTGGCCTTTTTTCTGCATGCAGAACAACCGTCACGTCCAACCCGCATCATCCGGTCGAGTCGACCTAAGGAAACTACATCGTGAAAATCAACTGGGCCGAGAACCTGCGCCAGAACGTCCATCAACTGGCCGAGTCCCTGGGAAACCTGTTCGTCGAGACCTTCCACTACCTGGCGCTGTTCGCCATCGGTGCGGTGACCGCGTGGGCGGCGGTGATGGAGTTCTTGCAGATGATCGAGGCAGGACACATCAAGATCGATGACATCCTGCTGCTGTTCATCTACCTGGAACTGGGGGCCATGGTCGGGATCTACTTCAAGACCAACCACATGCCGGTACGGTTTCTGATCTATGTGGCGATCACGGCGCTGACGCGGCTGCTGATTTCCAACGTCTCCCACCACAGCCCGCCCGACCTGGGGATCATTTACCTGTGCGGTGGCATCCTGCTGCTGGCGTTTTCGATCCTGGTGGTGCGCTACGCTTCGTCGCAGTTCCCTTCGGTGAAGATCGAGCATCCGCACCGCAAGGTCGGTGCGGGTACCAGCGAGCATGCCGAAGTGGAGAAAGGAGAAATCTAGATCCCGACGGCCGAGGACGCCGGCCCCTGGGCGTGCGGTGGTGGCAGCTTGATGTTGTCACCGCCAGTCATGGCTTCGAGGATGGCCACGGCACTGTGGCCCTGCTCGATGGCGATCCCGAACTGAATACTTTGCACCAGGCGCTTGAGCCGTTCCGGGTCGTTGCGCTGCTGGGCGCTGATCATGCGTTTGGCGACGACGCGCCCGCTCTTGGACAGGGTCAGCATGATGCTGCCATCCAGGCCCTGGATACTCAGGTTGATTTGATAATGCGGCGCAAAAGCGTCGGTAATGATCTGAAAAGGGTTGTCCATGATGCGTCACCGCCTGATTGAACGTGCAGTTGTTGACCGGCCGTGATCGGGATTAGTTCGCAACACCAGACCATCGGCCATTCCATGATCGTGTTCATCTCAAGATTCCTGGGACCAGGCAGGCTTCAAAAATCAAAAGATCGCAGCCTGCGGCAGCTCCTACAGGGAGTTAGCAAGGGGCATGCCGGAAAAAATGTCGGACAATGATTCCGGCGTCCAAGCGCGGAACGCTCTGGAATGCGCCTGCCCGTTTCGGGGCAATGACGTGCGGATGTTCGTTGACGGTGCAGGAAGGGGGGCGATTTGCGTAGGGGTAGCAGGGCGGGGCAACTCCCGACATTAACAGCGCTTTTGCCCGTTGTCTGGCTTTATTTGCGTATGAATATTTATCTTTTTCCAGGGGTTGAATTGTTCTTCCGCCAGCCCGACTCTGTATTCAAGGGGCCGTTGCATCAACGTCGACGGCCCCCGGCGAGCTAGCTGAAATAAGGGATGAACTATGCAAATCCAAGTCAACAGCGATAACCATATTCAAAGCAGCATCCGACTGGAGGAGTGGGTACGTACTACCATCGAAAGCACGCTCGAACGTTATGAAGAGGACCTGACACGGGTCGAGGTTCATTTGCGGGACGAGAACGGCGACAAGCCCGGTCCCCATGATCTGCGTTGCCAGCTTGAAGCACGGCCGAAGGGCCATCAGCCGATTTCCGTGACGCACAAGGCCGAATCGCTGGAACTGGCGATCGAAGGCGCGGCGAGCAAACTTGAAAATGCCCTGGAGCATTTGTTTGGCAAACTGCGCGTCAAGCGCGCCGCCGTCAACGGTCCGACCGAGTCGATTGCCCTGGCTGATGCCATGCTGGAAGAAGAATTCCTGGAGAACGAACGGGCCGCACTCAACGGCTAAGCGCGATCACTTAAACTTACTCACCGAACAGACGGGCCTGCAATCGCAGGCCCGTCTTGTTTAGCGATCCTGAATCAGAAGGCCACGGATGTCTGCACATACAACGTGCGCGGCTCACCGACATATTTGCCCCGGTTGTTGTCATCGAACGAACGGGTGAAGTACTGGGTATTGAAGATGTTCTTCACGCCCACAGCCACGTTCAGGTCCGACAGTTTCGGGCCGAAATCATACGCGGCGCGGCTGCTGAACAGCATATAGCCTGGGATATTGCCGGTACTGCCGTCGGCGCTTTCGGCGCGGGTGTTAGCGTTGTCGGCAAACTGCGCGCTCTGATAGGTGCTGTCCAGGTTCAGCTTCCATGGCCCGTCCGTGTAACCCACGCCCAGTGTGCCTTTGTGCTTCGATGAGAATGGCACTCGGTTGCCTTTGTTCGGTCCATCTTCACGAATGGTGGCATCGACGAAGGCATAGGTGGCATACACGTCAAAACCGGCCAGCGCCGGGCTCAGGTCGTCGAGGGCGTAATTGATGCTGGTTTCGATGCCCTGGTGGCGGGTCTCGCCTCGGGCGATCACCGAGTCGTTGGTCTGGTTGCTTTCGTACTGGTTGTCGAAGTTGATCAGAAACGCGCCGATCTCCGCCCGCAGGTTGCCATTGTCATAGCGGGTACCCAGTTCCCAGGTGCGGGCCTTTTCCGGCTTCACTTCGCCGCTGCTGACACGGTTGGGCATCTGGCTGTACTGCACACTGCCGAACGAACCTTCGGTATTGGCATACAGATTCCACTCGTCGGTCAGGTGATACAGCACGTTCAGTGCTGGCAGGGCAGTGTTGTAGTCGCCCTTGTACTTCACGTTCGTCAAATTGTTTGTCTGCTGCGATTCGATCATTTCGTAGCGAACACCCGGCGTGATGGTCCATTTGCCGATGTCGATCCGGTCATCGATGAAAAATGCGTTGGCCTCAGTGCCGCCACGCGTATCACGATCGTTGCGGCTGGAGGTTGTCGGCAATTCGTTGCTGGCGATCGGCGTGCGGTAACGCAGTTCGTGGCCGGCCTCGTTGATGTAGCGATAGCCGACGCCAACCTCATGGCTGGTCGGACCAAGGTCGAAGCCCTGGGCGAAACGGGTTTCCAGGCCGCGGACCCAATATTCGCGCGGCGACAGGGACAGGAAGGTGCCCTGGTCCAGGTAGCCGCTGCGCAAGGTCTTGGTGAAGAAGGTGCTGGCGGTGAATTCTCGACGGTCCTGTTGGTAGCGGTAGCCGAAATTGACCAGGGTGCGACGCCCCCAGAAGCGGTCGTTCGGACGCGTGGATTGATACGGGTTGGCGTCGTAGTCGGCCACATTCAGACCGCCGGGCATGTCGGCTTCACCTTCGTAGTACTGGGCCATGGCGTTGAAACTGTTGGCCTCGTCCAACTGGTAATTGCCCTTGAGGATCAGGTCGTCAATTTGCGTGTCGCTGTGTTCGCGCCAGTCGCCGCCGCGGGTGCCGGAGTACAACAGGGCGCCGCCAAGGCCGTTGTCGGCGGTGCCGCCGGCCAGCAGGTTGGAGGACGTCTTGAAGCCGTCATGGCTGGAGGACGGGCTGGTCTCGGTCTGGAAACCGCCCTTTACCGTCGGCGCATCGGGAATCGCCCGCGTCACGAAGTTGACCACGCCGCCGACGTTCTGCGGACCGTAGCGCACCGCGCCGCCGCCGCGCACGACATCCACCGCGTCCATGTTGCCCATGCTGACCGGCGCGAACGATAGCTGCGGTTGGCCGTACGGTGCGAAAGGCACCGGGATGCCGTCCATCAGCACCGTGGAGCGTGAGGCCAGGCGTGGATTGAGCCCGCGGATACCAAAGTTCAGCGCCATGTCATGGCTGCCAGTGCCGTTGTTTTCCGGTGCGTTGACGCCGGGAATGCGATTGAGCACATCTCGCGCCTGGGTTGCGCCCTGGCGTTCGAACATCTCACGACGGATGACGTCACGGGCTCCGGGGTGTTCGAATACGTTGGCTTGCGCGGCATCGCCGAGCCAGTCACCGACCACGGTGGTGGTGCCGATGTCCAGCGCGGTGCTGGCGGCCGGTTGCAGGCTGAAGGCGTTGTCTCCCTCGGGCCGGGCTTGCAGGCCTGTGCCTTCGAGCAGCGCGCTCAGCCCTTGCTCCGGGCTGTAGTTGCCTTCCAGACCGCGACTTTGCAGGCCTGCGGTCGTCTGCGAGCCGAAGGAAATCAACACCCCGGCCTCGCGTCCGAACTGATTGAGGGCATTCTCCAGTGACGACGGCGCGATGTGATAGGCCTTGGCATCTGCCGCCTGTGCGGGAGGCAGTGCGACGAAACTCAAGCTGGCCCCAAGGAGCAATTGACGCGCGGTACGGGCGAGCGGGGTGAGACGGGTGGGTTGCTGCGACATGGATGAGAATCCCGAGAAGGTTGTATCGAAGTGCTTTCCTTCTCTGTCACCCGAGGTGTGGAAAACGGCTCACTGGCGCGTCACTTTTTTCAGGTGTGCGGCCAAGGTTCAAGTGCGAGCCTCGACCGAGACCCAATAGCGGGTAAAGCGGCGCACTGTTACTGGCAGGCTGACTTCCAGCAGATCGAGGATTCGTTCGCTGTTGTCCAACGGATAAGTGCCAGAGATCAGAAGGTTGGCAACCGCTTCGTCGCAGCGCAATTGGCCGCGTCGGTAGCGACCGAGTTCGTCGAGAAAGTCCGCCAGGCGCATGTGCGCGGCTATCAGCATGCCTTCCGTCCAGGCGCCGCTATTGGCATCCAGCGCCGTGGCGGGCCCGGCGCCGTTGATGCCAACGCTCAATTGCCGTGATGTCGCCAGCAACAACGCCGGGCCGTGTCGGCCACGAATGTCTACCTCGCCTTCAAGCACCGCCACCTGGGTATGGTGCGGATACTCGCGTACGTTGAACCGGGCGTTGCGGCTTTCCAGCAGACCATGGGCGGTCAGCACTTGCAGGGGCCGAGGGTCCCGGGCAGTCGTCAACAACAATTCCCCCTCCAGCAGGTGGATCAAGCGACGCTGAGCGTCGAAGCGAATGTCTACCGCGCTGCCACTGTTGAGCTGCAACTGGCTGCCGTCATCCAGCGTCAGGCGCCGCCGTTCGCCCACCGGGCTGCGAAAGTCGGCCATCAAGGGTGGCATCAACTGGCGTTCACGCAGGCCCCAGGTCAACGCTGAGCCAGCGCCAAGCACCAGTAACATCTTGAGTGCCCGACGCCGCGCAGCGGACTTTGGTGCATTGAGGGTCGCATGGGCTAACGGAGAGGACACATTGCGCAGCCGCTGATTGACCCGCTGGATATGCTCCCAGGCCCGGCGATGTTCGCTATGAGCATTGAGCCACTGCTCCCAGGCTTGCTGCTGGCGCGTATCGAGAGGGCCTTGCTGCATCTCCAGAAACCAGTGCACGGCTTGTTCGGCGACTTGCGCGCTGACATTCGGCGCGCTGTGCATCGGCGGGTTCACAAGGCGAAGTAGCAGCGCATCGCTGCCTTGTTCAGATGACGCTTGACCGTCGCCAATGAAATACCCAATTCGCGGGCGATCTCGTTGTAGGTCAGGCCGTCGACCTGAGCCAGCAAAAACGCCCGCTTGACCACACGCGGCAGGCCATTGAGCAATTGATCGAGCTCCAGCAGGGTTTGCAGGATGATCGCCCGTTCCTCTTCCGACGGAGCCACTTGCTCGGGCAGTTGGGCAAGTGCATCGAGGTAGGCACGCTCCAGGTCCTGGCGACGGTAGTGGTTGAATAACACGCGCTTGGCGATGGTGGTGAGGAAAGCCCGAGGTTCGAGGATCGGTTGTGGGTCGTGCGCGGTCAGTACCCGTATAAACGTGTCCTGTGCCAGGTCCGCAGCGCTTTCGGGGCAGCCGAGCCTGCGTCGCAACCAGCCGTTGAGCCAGCTGTGATGGGCGTTGTAGAGCACTTCGACGGTGTGTGCAGGCGGCAACGAGGAGCATCCCGACAGCGATGAGCTGTGCTAGAGAACAAGAATTGTTCGCATTGTAGGGGTGCGACGGTGGCTACGGCAATCGGGATGAGTGCCTGGTTGTTTCATTTGACCGGTGCAGGATGATGTCTAGCGCAAGAACGCCTGTCGATACTCCCCGGGACTCGCGCCCAAGGCCTGGCGAAAACGGTTGGTGAAATGACTGGCGCTGGCAAATCCGCAGGCCAGTGCCACGTCGCCCAACGGTTGTGAAGTGCTGCGCAACAAATGTCGCGCCAGGGCAAGCCGTCGTGCCAGCACGTACTGATGCGGTGGCAACCCGAAACTTTCGCGGAACATCCGGGCGAAGTGGTATTCGGACAATGCACACAGCGCCGCCAGTTGCCCAAGGCTGATGGCTTCCGCCAGATGACTTTCTATGTAATCCCTCAGCATTCGCCGCTGATGAGGGGCCAGTCCGCCCTTCAAGCGAAGTCCTTGTCGCGGGCTGACCTGGCTGAGCAGCAGATGCCCGAGCAGGTCATGGGCCAGGCTGGTGCAGAGCAGGCGCTCGGCGGGCTCATTCCAGTTCAGGTTGATCAACTGGCGAAAACGCTGTGCCTGTCGCGGGTCGTCGAGGAACGTCTCCTCGTGCAGTTGCACCTGCCGTGGTTCGCGGTCCAGCAGCGTGACGCACCCCAGGGCGAATTGTTCAGCGCTGAAATACAGGTGGGCAAGGCGAATGTCGCCGTTGATGACCCAGGCCGATTGATGTCCGGCGGGCAGTACGCACAGTTTGCCCGGCGCGCCCGTGGTATCGGGTCGCTCGCGGCGAAACGTACCGGTGCCGCCAGCGATGTAGCATGACAGCGTATGGTGGGTCGGCGCCTCGTAGTCCTGGGCGTCGTGGTGATTGCTCCACAAAGCGGCCGCCAAGCCGTCCCCGAGCTCGGCGCTGTGCTCAAGGCGAGCATTGGGCGAACTGTTGAGGGCTTGAAAGACTTGCAGGGTTTGCAGTGTGGACATGATCGGTTCTCCAACGCTTGCATCCTACTCCGTCGGCCGATCCATGCCAGCCTGTCTGCCGACAAAACCGCAAGTTTACGCAAGCGCCGGTCCAATGGCGGCGTGACACTGGGGGCCATTGCCAGGAGTCGCCGTCATGAACCTCTCGTTGTACCTGCTTACCGTGCTCATCTGGGGCACCACCTGGATTGCTCTGAAATTGCAATTGGGTGTGGTCGCCATCCCGGTTTCGATCGTTTATCGCTTTGGCCTCGCGGCGTTGATCCTGTTCGCGATGCTCCTGCTCAGCCGGCGCTTGCAGGCGATGAACCGGCGCGGCCATTTGATTTGCGTTGCCCAGGGCCTGTGCCTGTTCTGCATCAACTTCATGTGCTTCCTGACCGCCAGCCAATGGATTCCCAGTGGGTTGGTCGCCGTGGTGTTTTCCACCGCCACGCTCTGGAACGCTCTCAATGCCCGTGTATTTTTCGGTCAGCGGATCGCGCGCAACGTGCTTTTGGGTGGCGCCCTGGGGCTTTCGGGGCTGGCGCTGCTGTTCTGGCCGGAACTGGCCGGCCACAGCGCCAGCCCGCAAACCTTGCTTGGCTTGGCGCTGGCGTTGCTGGGCACCTTGTGTTTCTCGGCGGGCAACATGCTCTCGAGCCTGCAACAGAAAGCCGGCCTCAAGCCGTTGACCACCAACGCCTGGGGCATGGCCTATGGCGCGGCGATGTTGGCGGTGTGGTGTGCGTTTAAAGGCATCCCGTTCGACATGGAATGGAACACGCGCTACATCGGCTCGCTGTTGTACCTGGTGATTCCAGGCTCGGTGATCGGCTTTACCGCCTACCTGACGCTGGTGGGGCGCATGGGGCCAGAGCGGGCGGCGTATTGCACGGTCCTGTTCCCGGTGGTGGCGTTGAACGTCTCGGCGTTTGCCGAGGGCTACCAGTGGACGGCACCGGCATTGGTGGGGTTGGTGCTGGTGATGCTGGGGAACGTGCTGGTGTTTCGCAAGCCCCGACCAGTGGTCGCGAAAGTCGCGCTGACATAACGTCTAGTGATAATTCCGTGGCGAGGGAGCTTGCTCCCGCTGGGTTGCGAAGCAACCCCAAGGTGTATCTGTCACCGCGCTGCTTCAGATATTCCGAAAGGGGCTGCTGCGCAGCCCAGCGGGAGCAAGCTCCCTCGCCACGGTGTGTTCTATTTCCAGACTTGCGGGTTGACCAGGTTCTTCGGTCGCTCGCCCAGCAAAGCGCTGCGCAAGTTATCCACGGCAAGATTGGCCATGGCCTCACGGGTTTCGTGGGTGGCCGAGCCGATATGGGGCAGGGTAACGGCGTTTTTCAGCTGGAACAGCGGCGATTCGGCCAACGGCTCTTTCTCGTAGACATCCAGCCCGGCGCCGCGGATGCGATTGTTCTGCAGGGCTTCGATCAGCGCCGGCTCATCCACCACCGGGCCACGGGAAATGTTGACCAGGATGGCACTCGATTTCATCAGGCCCAGTTCACGCTGACCGATCAGATGGCGGGTTTTCTCGCTCAGCGGCACCACGAGGCAGACGAAGTCGGCTTCGGCCAGCAGTTGATCCAACGAGCGAAATTGTGCGCCCAATTGGTTTTCCAGATCGGTCTTGCGGCTGTTGCCGCTATAGAGGATCGGCATGTTGAACCCCAGCCGGCCACGCCGGGCAATGGCCGCACCGATGTTACCCATGCCGACGATACCCAGGGTCTTGCCATGTACATCACTGCCGAACAATTGCGGGCCAACCGTCGCCTGCCATTGCCCGGCCTTGGTCCAGGCGTCCAGTTCGGCCACGCGCCGGGCGCTGCTCATCAGTAGGGCGAAGGCCAGGTCGGCGGTGCTTTCGGTGAGCACGTCGGGGGTGTTGGTGAGCATGATCCCGCGCTCATTGAAGTAGGCCAGGTCATAGTTGTCGTAGCCCACCGACACACTGGACACCACTTGCAGGTTCGTCGCGCCTTGCAGCTGCTCGCGCCCCAGCTTGCGACCGACCCCGATCAGCCCGTGGGCGTGGGGTAGGGCTTCGTTGAACTGTGCGTTGATATCGCCCTTGGACGGGCTCGGCACGATCACGTCGAAATCCTGTTGCAGGCGCTCGACCAACTGGGGCGTGATACGGCTGAAGGCAAGTACGGTTTTTTTCATCGTGCAAGGCTCGTCGGGGAGAAGATACCAAGCACGCTAACATTCCTGGCGAGGGTTAGGCGAGAGAGAGTTTGATTGGGATATCGCAAACGCCACCTGTGGGAGCGGGCTTGCTCGCGAAGGCGTCGGGTCAGCTTGCATTGATTTTGAATGCCAGACCGCTTTCGCGAGCAAGCCCGCTCCCACATTTGATTTGTGGTGGGCTCAGATTTTGTAAACACTAAAAATTCTTATGCCGCCCGCAGTGAAATAAAGGCGTAATTGACCGGCGCTTCAGTGACCACCCGCGCGCCGCTGGCCGATACCTGGCTGGCTATATCATCGCCAGACAGATGGAACTGCCACTCACTGATGTGTTGTTGCGCAGGTTGCAGGCGCGCCTGATCGAGGGCGGCCACGAATGCGCTCATGTCCGGCAGATACGCGGTGAAGCCGTCGCCCTTGAGCGCGGTGGTGCGGATGCCCAGGGCGGCGCAGATGCGGTCCTTGATGGCGATTTCTTCACGGTCGGCCTGGCGTGAACGCTCGATCAACCGGACCAGCTCCTGGTCGACCAGTTCACCGCCGAGTATCAGTTGTGGTCCGGTTTCCCACGACTCAGGCGGGCATTCCTTGACGGCGATATTGAGGGGGATGTGCGGGTTGATTTCCATCGGATAGATGCGGCACACCAAGGGGCGGCGCTCATAGATGCGGCACAGGTTTTCTTCGTCAAGATTGCGACAACGGCCGACGTTGTAGGCGGCAAAGGTGATCGCCACCAGGGCCTCGGTGCTGCCGCTGTGGACCACCGCCGAGCGGCGCTCGGCATGCTCGCGTTGCCCTGCCGGCAGGCCGAGGCCGTTGGGCAGGAAGGCTTCCACCAGGACAATCACCTGGCCGCCGTCGCCAGCCCACATCCGGGCCTCGTCGAGGGTCAGGGGTACATGGTGATCGGTGCAGCATTTGCCGCACCCTACACAGGAAAACGTTGTGTTCATTGAGCGCCCGGTCGCAGAAAGCTGGGGACGGCGACAGAAAAACGCCGTGATGGACCGTGCGAAGCAAGTTATGCGCCACTCACCGGTCGGTAGCGGCAGGGCGGATCGAGTCCCACTCGGTCACGTAGGCGGTTTTGGTTTTTTTGCGGTAGAGGCACAACTCGGTGCCGATCGCCCTTTTCATGTGTTTCTGCGGATATTGGCCTTGCAGCAACAGCGCGGTGTAGCCGACCCGGTCGTCGAATTGAGCGGCGCTACCCACCGGCTCGGCACTCTTCAAACCGCTGGCCTGGATGCAACTGGCCAGCACGGCTTTGTCGTGGGTGGCCCAGGCGTCCGGGCTGGAGGCATGAGCCTGGGAGGCCAGGACAGTGAGGCCAAGGAGAATCAATAGACGGTTTTTCATCAGGGCGCCTTGTTCCGGGAAGCCAGGACAAGAGTATGCCTGAGGTTGTCGGACGGTGATCGCTCCCGCGTTGGAACGCAGAAGCGAGCAACCGATATGGCTCAGTGACCTTGCTCGGCAACGGCCTTGGCCGCTGTGATCAGGCACTTGGTCAGTTCCGGAGAGGAGAACTTGGTGAGCACGCCGTTGGCGCCGGCCAGTCGGGCTTTTTCGCTGTTCATGGCGCTGTCCAGCGAGGTGTGCAACAACACGTAGAGGTGGGCGAAGTCCGGTGTTTCGCGCAGGGTCCGGGTGAGGGCGTACCCGTCCATCTCCGACATCTCGATGTCGGATACGATCAGGTTGATTTGTTCGGCGGTGCCTTGCAGGTCCAGCAGGCACTCGATGGCTTCCTTGGCACTGCGGGCGGTGTGGCATTGCAGGCCGAGGTTGCGCAGGGTGTGCACCGATTGCTGCAGCGCGACCTGGCTGTCATCGACCACCAGGATCCGTGCGTTGCCCAGTACCTCGGCGTCTTCCATGCTCAGTTCGGTCGGCGCGGTTTCGATCTGTGCCGGTGCGATGCCGTGGATGACCTTTTCGATGTCCAGTACCTGCACCAGCGTGCCGTCCACCGAGGTCACGCCGGTGATGTACGAACGCACACCGCCGGAGCCGTAGGGCGGCGGTTTGATGTCGGTGGTCAGGCAATGCACGATCTTGCTTACCGCCTGCACATGCAGGCCCTGTTTGGAGCGGCTGACGTCGGTGACGATCAGGCAGCCGCCATCCGGGTCTTCCAGCGGCCGCTCGCCAATGGCGCGGCTCAGGTCGATCACCGACAACGATGTCCCGCGCAGGGTGGCGATGCCTTTGACGTGCGGATGCGACTCCGGCAGCTTGGTCAACGGTGGGCAGGGAATGATTTCACTGACCTTGAGCAGGTTGATTGCCATCAGCTTGCCGCTGCGCAAGGTAAACAGCAGAAGCGAAAGTGAATCTGCGCGGGCTTTGTTGGAAGACATAAAAACCTTCTGTGGAAAAAGGTGGGGCGAGCATACCGATCGCCAGAACAGCTTGTGATATTGGGTTATCGACTCGTTGGGGACAGGCTTTAGGGCGAAAGCCGTCGGTAACCCAATTCACTTGCTCAAATTTCCTTTGAGTGTGCCAACCCACAGGTTTCTATTTAAGCCCCAACCGCCGGGCCATCCGCCCCAGGTTCGCCCGGTCCAGCCCCAGCTCCCGGGCGGCGCTGGCCCAGTTGTGTTGGTGACGCTCCAGGCAGGCAGCGATCAGCGTGCGCTGGAACTCGTCCACCGCTTCGCGCAAGTCCCCCGTTACGCCCTGCGCGGTCGGTGTCGGGTTGATGGACGAAGGTGCGGGGCTGTCCAAAGGGGCCTGGGGCAAATCCAGGTCCTGGGCGCTGAGGCTGAGGATTTTCGGGCGCGTCGCGCACCGGCCCAAGGCCTTCAAGGCGCTGCGGCCGATCAGGTGTTCCAGTTCGCGCACATTGCCCGGCCAGTCGTAGGCCTGCAGCGCGGCCTGGGCGTCGCTGGTCAGGCGCAGGCTGCCCAGGCCCATGCGCGAACGATTGTGTTCCAGGAAGAACCCACTGAGCAGCAGCACGTCCCGCCCGCGATCACGCAGTGCCGGCACCTGCAGCGGGTACACACTCAAGCGGTGGTAGAAGTCGGCCCGATAACGGCCGTTGCGCACTTCTTCGGCCAGGTCGCGATTGGTGGCCGCGATCAGGCGCACATCGACCCGGTGTTCCTTGTCCGAGCCCAGGCGTTGCAGTTGGCCGCTCTGCAGCACGCGCAGCAACTTGGCCTGGACGGTCAGGGATAATTCACCCACTTCGTCGAGGAACAAGGTGCCACCGTCGGCCAGTTCGAACTTGCCGTGCCGGTCGTTCGTGGCCCCGGTGAAGGCGCCGCGTACATGGCCGAAGAGTTCACTTTCCACCAGCGTATCGGGCAGGGCGGCGCAATTGAGGCTGATGAGTGGCTGCTCGGCACGTTTCGACGCGGCATGGATGGCCTGGGCGACCAGTTCCTTGCCCACGCCGGTTTCGCCGGTGATCAGTACCGTCAGGTCGCTGCCGCCCACCAGTGCGATCTCTTCCACCAAGCGCTTGTGGGCCTTGCTCTGGCCGACCATGTCGCGAGGTTGCTGGCCGCTGGCCTGGCGATAGACCTCGGCGCGGCGGTGCTCGTCCTCGGCCTTCAAGGCCAGGCGTTCGATGCGTTCGGCGGCGCTGACCGTGGCGGCGGCGAGGCTGGCGAAGGCTTGCAGGGCACTCAGGTCGATGGGCTCGAAGCGCTCCGGATCCAGCGAATCCAGGGTCAGCAGGCCCCAGGGCCGTTCGTCGACGAACAGCGGGCAGCCCATGCAGTCGTGAACCTCCAGATGCTCGGCGAGCCCCTCGACCAGTCCGTCGTACGGATCGGGCAGGCCGCTGTCGGCGGCGAAACGGGTGGGTTGTGGGTTGGCCAGCAGCGCTTCGAAGCGCGGGTGTTCGCTGACCCGGAATCGCCGGCCCAGTGTATCGGTGCTCAGGCCATCCACGGCGAGCGGCACCAGGCAGTCGCCGTCCAGGCGCAACAACGCCGCCGCATCGCACGGCAGCAGGGCTCGCAAGGTGCCGAGCAGGCGCCGATAACGTTCGCCTTCAGGCAGTTCGCGGGACAGATCGGCCACCAGTGGCAGCAGGGAGGTCAGCAGGGCGGTTGCGGTCATAATGACTCCATGTAGTCGTAACGACTATAAGGTGGGCTGTGTCGATATGACTACATTATTCTTAACTAGATGATATTTAAGACAAAAATTTATGGCATGGAAACTGATAAGGCTTACCTAACTGTTATCGTTCATACGCCAGGAGTCACCCTATGCTCAGTCGAGAAGAACGCGCCATCATTCGCTCCACCGTTCCGTTGCTTGAAAGCGGTGGTGAGGCGCTGATCACTCACTTCTATCGCATGATGCTGTCCGAATACCCGCAGGTGCGCCCGCTATTCAACCAGGCGCACCAGGCCAGTGGCGATCAACCGCGTGCCTTGGCCAACGGTGTGTTGATGTATGCGCGGCACATTGACCAGCTCGATCAATTGGGCGACCTGGTGGCGAAGATCGTCAACAAGCACGTTGCCCTGCAAATCCTGCCGGAACATTACCCGATTGTCGGTTCGTGCCTGCTGCGGGCAATCGCCGAAGTGCTGGGCACAGAAATCGCCACGCCCGAAGTGATTGCGGCGTGGGGCGCAGCCTACAACCAGTTGGCCGATATCCTGATCGGTGCCGAAGCCGGCATGTACGACAAAAAGGCCGAGGCCCCGGGCGGCTGGCGTGGCGAGCGTGAATTCATCCTGACGGCCAAGGTGCAGGAAAGCTCGGAGATCACTTCGTTTTACTTTGAACCGGCGGACAAGGGCCCGATCCTGTTGGCCGAGCCGGGCCAGTACATTGGCATGAAACTCATGCTCGATGGCGAGGAAGTGCGCCGCAACTATTCACTGTCAGCCCTGGCGGACAATGGTCAATACCGTATCAGCGTCAAGCGCGAGCCGGGCGGGCGGGTGTCCAATCACCTGCATCATCATTTCGAAGTCGGCAGCCGCATCCAGTTGTTCCCGCCGTCCGGGGATTTCTACCTGACTGCCAGCGACAAACCGCTGGTGCTGATCAGTGGCGGCGTCGGTATCACCCCGACCCTGGCCATGTTGCAGGCGGCGCTGCAAACCGAGCGACCGGTGCATTTCATTCATTGCGCGCGCAACGGCCGTGCCCATGCCTTCCGCGACTGGATCGACGACCTGGCCAAGCGGCATCCGCAGCTCAAGCGCTTCTACTGCTACGACGAAGACGACGGCTTGAGCCCGGCGGCCGACAAGGTAGGGCTGTTGAGCCAGGAGCAACTGGCGCAATGGCTGCCACAGCAACGTGACCTGGACGCCTATTTCCTGGGACCGAAGGGCTTCATGGGCGCGGTCAAGCGCCACCTCAAGGCCTTGGGCGTGCCGGACCAGCAGAGCCGCTACGAATTCTTCGGCCCGGCGGCGGCACTGGAATAAGGTCGCGGCCAACTTGGGAAACCGGGTTGGCCTCATCGCGAGCAGGCTCGCTCCCACAAGGGGTTTGCTTTGGACACGATTCCTGTGAACACCGCAAAAAAACTGTGGGAGCGAGCCTGCTCGCGATGGCGGCGGCAGGTCCATCCCGGGTCCAACTGACCAGAATTAATCCGCACTTAACCTTCTAGCGGTCTATTCCCTTTCAATGTCGACGCCCGCTGCTCGTTCACTGTCATGGTCTGCGTGTAGACTTCGGGCATCCGACCGCGCGCGATTGTCGCCGTGCCGCGCGTCGATCCATGCAGACAAAGGGAAACGCAATGAGTGAGGAAATGATGCGCTTAGGCCGTGAGCGGCGCTATCTGGTGCTACTGGGGCTGATCTGCCTGGCGCTGATCGGCGGTGCGCTGTATATGCAGGTGGCCCTCGGTGAGGCACCGTGCCCACTGTGTATCCTGCAACGCTATGCACTGTTGCTGATCGCGATCTTCGCCTTCATCGGGGCCGCCATGCGCACCCGCCGCAGCCTGACGATCTTCGAAAGCCTGGTGGTGCTCAGCGCCTTGGCCGGGGCCGGTGTGGCCGGGCATCATGTGTACACCCAGTTCTTCCCCGCGGTCAGTTGTGGCATCGACGTGTTGCAACCGATTGTCGATGACCTGCCGCTGGCGAAGATTTTCCCGCTGGGGTTCCAGGTCGATGGCTTTTGCTCCACACCCTACCCACCGATCCTGGGACTGTCCCTGGCGCAATGGGCACTGGTGGCTTTCGTCTTGACCGTGGTGCTGGTGCCATTGCTGGTGTCACGTAACCGCAAACAGCTTCGCTGAAACGCCTTGATGAAACGCCCCGGTTTCTCTCCTGGAGAACCGGGGCGTTTTACGTTTCACTCTCGAACCGGATCGTCCTTGATCCGAAGCAAGAATAGGCTGCGACAATGTGCGACATGTTGTCACATATCTTGAGGCGCTCAGCCTTTTCAAGGGCGATCAGGCGCTGCTTCCTGTAATAAAAAACCGTCTGGTTTCGCAACCTGCCTATTGCCTGCAGCAGGCATTTTTAACAGCGAAGCGTCAGGTGCCAGAGGCCCCGAAAAATGGGCGCTTGCCGGGTAAATAACCTCCTCGCGATACTCCCGAGCTGTCTAAATCGGGCGTAGTAGCCCTACGTTTTTTGGGGTTCTTGTTGAGAATTAATTTCGATAACATGCTGGCTTGTTGCAATATCGGCGAAAGATTGTTGCCGGATCGGATAAAAATTATTTCGGGATGAGACATGGTCTACAGCGCCTCAGCTCACTACAATCGCCCGCACCGATTTTCCGACCCGGCTCAAGCTTGAGCACGAGAGTGGTCGAAGGGCGCCAGCGCCCCATGCGACCCCAAGGTGTCGGTGCCTCCAACTACCCGCACCAAATGGAATTGGGCTTGAACTAGGCCTTTGACCAACGAATAAGAACTCACTGCTGGCCCAGGATGTGTCGAACAGCCTCTGACGTTCGACGGGCAGCCCTTATTCAATCCAAGAAAATGCCAACCCTTGGCAGGGTGAAGTGTTGGCGATCAAAACCCAACTGCATTGCGCAAGCTGCTTTAGAGGTCGTGAGATGAGTAAAAACAGGTACCCCCGATTACTAGGCTTGTTGCCGCTGCTCGGCACGTTGCTGCTGGGAGGCTGCAACATGACCTTGCTCGATCCCAAGGGCCAGGTCGGCCTGGATGAACGAAACCTGATCATCACCGCCACGCTGCTGATGTTGCTGGTCGTTGTGCCGGTCATCGTCATGACCTTCCTGTTCGCCTGGAAGTACCGCGCAACCAATACCCAGGCCACCTACACGCCGAAGTGGTCGCATTCGACCAAGATCGAAGTGGCGGTGTGGACCATTCCGGTGCTGATCATCATTGCCCTGGGTTACATCACCTACAAGTCGACCCACGCCCTGGACCCGTATCGTCCGCTGGATTCCGACGTCAAGCCGATCACCATTGAAGTGGTCTCCATGGACTGGAAGTGGTTGTTCATCTATCCAGAGCAAGGCATTGCGACGGTCAACAAGATCGTGTTCCCGGCTCATACGCCGATCAACTTCAAGGTCACTTCCGACACCGTGATGAACTCGTTCTTCATCCCGGGCCTGGGTGGCCAGATCTACGCGATGGCGGGCATGCAGACCAAGCTGCACCTGATCGCCAACCAGAACGCCGAACTCGACGGTATCTCCGCCAACTACAGCGGCGCGGGCTTTACCGGCATGAAGTTCAAAGCAATCGCCACGACCCAGGAAGATTTCGACGCCTGGGTCAACGATGTGAAGAAGGCACCTAAACAGCTTGAAAAAGCTGAATACGAAGCCCTTTCCAAGCCGAGCCAGAACAACCCAGTCGAACTCTACTCGTCGGTTACGCCGAACCTGTTCCAGACCATCATCGACAAGTATGAAGGGATGAATCCGGGCAAGCCGATGCACCACGAGAAGAAAGAGAAGGAAGTGGCTCACAACATGGAAGGGATGGACATGAGCTCGCATTCAGCTGCCGGGGCAGAGGAGTAAACGATGTTTGGTAAATTAAGTTGGGAAGCGATCCCGTTCCACGAGCCGATTGTCATGGTGACCCTCGCCATCATCGCGCTCGGCGGCCTGGCGCTGTTCGCGGGGATCACTTACTTCAAGAAGTGGACCTACCTGTGGACCGAGTGGCTGACGTCGGTCGACCACAAGAAAATCGGCGTGATGTACATCATCGTCGCCATGGTCATGCTGCTGCGCGGTTTTGCCGACGCCATCATGATGCGTACCCAGCTGGCCATGGCCACCGAGGGTTCGCCTGGCTACCTGCCGCCTGAACACTATGACCAGATATTCACCGCCCACGGTGTGATCATGATCATCTTCATGGCGATGCCATTCTTCACCGGCCTGATGAACCTTGCAGTGCCGCTGCAGATCGGCGCCCGTGACGTTGCCTATCCGTTCCTGAACTCCCTGAGCTTCTGGCTGCTGGTGTCCGGCGTGGTGCTGATCAACCTGTCCCTGGGCGTTGGCGAATTCGCCAAGACCGGCTGGGTTGCCTATCCACCGCTGTCGGGCCTGCAATACAGTCCGGGCGTGGGCATGGACTACTACATCTGGGCGCTACAGCTATCTGGATTGGGGACAACGCTGACGGGGGTCAACTTCCTCGCCACCGTGCTGAAAATGCGTACCCCGGGCATGAAGCTGATGGACATGCCGATCTTCACCTGGACCTGCACCTGGGCCAACGTCCTGATCGTCGCTTCGTTCCCGATCCTGACCGCTACCCTGGCCCTGCTGACGCTTGACCGTTACATGGATTTCCACATTTTCACCAATGAACTTGGTGGCAATCCAATGATGTACGTGAACCTGTTCTGGGCCTGGGGTCACCCTGAGGTGTACATCCTGATCCTGCCGGCGTTCGGGATTTTCTCCGAAGTCATCTCGACCTTCTCCGGCAAGAAACTGTTCGGCCACCACTCGATGATCTACGCCAGCGGCGCGATCTCGGTGCTGGGCTTCATGGTCTGGCTGCACCACTTCTTCACCATGGGCTCGGGGGCCAGCGTCAACGCCTTCTTCGGCCTGGCGACCATGCTGATCTCGATCCCGACGGGTGTGAAGCTGTTCAACTGGCTGTTCACCATCTACCAGGGCCGCCTGCGTTTCACCAGCCACGTGCTGTGGACCCTGGGCTTCATGGTGACCTTCGCCATCGGCGGCATGACCGGCGTACTGCTGGCCATTCCAGGTGCTGACTTCGTCCTGCACAACAGCCTGTTCGTGATCGCGCACTTCCACAACGTGATCATCGGCGGTGCGGTGTTTGGCTATATCGCCGGCTTCGCCTTCTACTTCCCGAAAGCGTTCGGCTTCAAGCTGCACGAAGGTTGGGGCAAGGCAGCGTTCTGGTTCTGGATCTCGGGCTTCTTCGTCGCGTTCATGCCGCTCTATGCACTGGGCTTCATGGGCATGACCCGTCGCTTGAACGCCACCACCAACCCTGAGTGGGTGCCGTACCTGTACGTCGCCATGTTCGGTGCGGTGATGATCGCTGTCGGTATCGCCTGCCAGCTGATCCAGTTGTACGTCAGTGTGCGTGACCGCAAGAAGCCAGAGAACATGTGCGAACACGGCGACCCGTGGAATGCCCACACCCTGGAATGGTCGACCTCTTCGCCACCGCCGTTCTACAACTTCGCCGTGCTGCCCAAGGCAGACGTCATCGACCCGTTCACCGAAGCCAAGGAAGCCGGCACTGCGTACCAGGCTCCGGCCAAGTACGAGCCGATCCACATGCCCAACAACACCGCTACCGGTGTGGTCATGGGCGCGCTGCTGACCGTGTTCGGTTTCGCAATGATCTGGCACATCTGGTGGCTGGCCATCGCCAGCCTGGTTGGCACTGTCGTGTACTTCACTATCCATGCCGCCCGTGACGATCAGGGCTACATGGTGCCGGTGGATGTCATCGAGCGCATCGAAGCCGAGCAGCACAAGCGCCTGGTAGCGGCCGGGAAAGTCCCCGCCACCGCCACCCGTGTTGAAACCTCGTTGGAACAGGCTTAAACCATGTCGAATTTAGTGACCACTGTTGGACACGCCCATGGTCATGACCATGGGCACGATGACCATCACCACGACTCGGGCGAGATGACCGTATTCGGTTTCTGGCTCTACCTGATGACCGACTGCATTCTGTTTGCGTCGATCTTTGCGGTGTACGCGGTGCTGGTAAACAACGTTGCCGGTGGCCCGTCGGGCCACGACATCTTTGAACTGCCGTACGTACTGGGCGAAACCGCGCTGCTGCTGTTCAGCTCGATCACCTACGGCTTCGCCATGCTGGCGTTGTTCAAGGGCAAGAAAACCCAGGTGCTGGGCTGGTTGGCCATGACCTTCCTGCTGGGCGCCGGCTTTATCGCCATGGAGATCAACGAGTTCCATATCCTGATCGCCGAAGGCTACGGTCCAAGCCGCAGCGGCTTCCTGTCCGGGTTCTTCACCCTGGTCGGCACCCACGGCCTGCACGTGACCAGCGGCCTGATCTGGATGGCGATCATGATGTACCAGGTCCATAAAAACGGCCTGACTGCCACCAACAAGACGCGCCTGAGCTGCCTGAGCCTGTTCTGGCACTTCCTGGACGTGGTGTGGATCTGCGTATTCACCGTTGTTTATCTGATGGGGACCCTGTAAATGGCTAACGCACATTCCCATGATGGCCATGACGCCGGCCACGGCAGCGTCAAGTCCTACGCCATCGGCTTCATCCTGTCGGTGATCCTGACCGTCATCCCGTTCGGCCTGGTGATGTACCCGTCGCTGCCCAAGAGCCTGACCCTGTGGATCATCCTGATCTTCGCCGTGGTCCAGGTACTGGTGCACCTGGTGTACTTCCTGCACCTGGATCGCTCCGCCGCCCAACGTAACAACGTGGTCGCGTTTGTCTTTGCCGCGATCGTGATTGTCCTGCTGGTCGGCCTGTCGTTGTGGATCATGTTCAGCATCCACACCAACATGATGGCGCACTGAGGAAAGTCCGGATGTCCCTGAAGCACTTTATCCAAATCACCAAGCCGGGGATCATTTTCGGTAACGTGCTTTCTGTGGCAGGCGGGTTTTTCCTGGCCTCGAAAGGGCATGTCGATCTGGCCATCTTCCTGGCGGCGATGATCGGCACTTCCCTGGTGGTGGCGTCCGGTTGCGTGTTCAACAACTGCATCGACCGCGACATCGATATCAAGATGGAACGCACCAAGAATCGGGCGCTGGTCCAGGGCCTGATTCCGGTGCAACTGGCCCTGGCATTCGCCACGGTGCTGGGCGTGGCCGGCGTGGCGCTGCTGTACTGGGTGGCCAACCCGTTGGCGGCGCTGTTCGCGGTGATCGGTTTTGTCATCTACGTCGGCCTCTACAGTCTGTACCTCAAGCGCAAGTCGGTCCACGGCACGCTGGTGGGCAGCCTGTCGGGGGCGATGCCGCCAGTGATCGGCTACGTAGCGGTGAGCAACAGCTTCGACATGGCGGCGCTAACGCTGCTGGTGATGTTCAGCCTGTGGCAGATGCCGCATTCCTACGCCATCGCGATCTTCCGCTTCAACGACTACCTGGCGGCCTCGATTCCGGTGTTGCCGGTCAAGCGCGGCATCCGCGTGGCCAAGAAGCACATCCTGCTCTACATCCTGGCGTTCCTGGTGGCGACCTTGATGCTGACCTTCAGCGGCTACGCCGGCATGAGCTACCTCGCCGTCGCCGCTGCCATGGGCATGTACTGGCTGTACATGGCCTGGACCGGCTACAAGGCGGTGGATGACACGGTCTGGGCACGCAAGCTGTTCGTGTTCTCGATCTTCACCATCACCGCCCTGAGCGTCATGATGTCCCTGGACTTCAAGGTGCCAAGTGAGTTGCTGCTGACCTACGCTCCTTAAGCTTCAGACGCTGCAAAAAAAGCCCCGCCTTCGAGAGAAGCGCGGGGCTTTTTAATGGGTATTACTTTGGACTTCTGTGTGAGCAAGCTCGCTCCCACATGGGCTTATTGCTGGGCGATGCTGTAGCCGTCGAATGCCTTTTGCTGTTGCAGGGCGGTGACGATGCCTTTGCGGGTGGCCGGCTGTTCGGTGCCGTCATTGTCCAGGAAGATTTCGCTTTCCAGCTCGGCTTCGTCGCCTTCGCCTACGAAGTTGAAGCCCAGGAACTCGAAGGCCTCGCGGTCGACGTTCGGCTTGGAGCGTGGTGTGCGCAGGGGCAGGGTGACGCTGATGCCGTCCTTGCTGATGACAAACACTTCGGCTTCCTTCTTGGCCCGCGAGGCCTTGCCCTTGCTGCCGCTCGGGTTGCTGATGGCCTGGTGGGTCTGGTTCAGCACTTTCAGGGCCAGGCCGTAGACCAGCTCCTGGAACGACGGGTCGTCCTTGTAGCTGGAGAGGATGCGGCTGATCGGGAAGCGGCTGCTCAGGTCTTCCAGGGCCGCGAAATCGGCGGCTTCGGCGTCCTTGAGTTGTTTGAGCTGGCCCATCAGTTCGTAGGCCTTGTCGTCGTCGAAGGCATCGTGAGCCTGGCGGATGGCGTTGCGCAGTTCGCGGATCTGGTCGCTTTCGCGGTTCGACTGGAACGCATCGAGGACCATTTCGCTGATGGTTTTGGCCTGGGGCAGATGCTGTGAAAGATTGATGGAGTTTTCGTATTCCGCTTTGGACGACAGGGTGACTACGGATTCAGCGGTGTTGGAATCGGACATTGAAATTTCACTACTTCTGTTAGCGGGATGAGGCGAGAAAGGCATTGAGCTTTTTTCCGGTCGCCTAATCTATTGGACGCGGGCGGTGTTGTCACGGTCGGAGCTCATTCACAAATCACATTCTTACCCGACATCTTGGAGCGATACAGCGCCTGGTCCGCCCGGTGCAGCAATGCCGCCTGCTGTTCATCCTCGAATCGCTGCACCACACCAAAACTCATGGTGATCTGGAAGTCGCCCACCGGCAGCAGGTCGGACAAGCCCCGGCGAATGCTTTCCGCCAGCAGGCGGGCATCGGCCAGGGTGGTGTTGGGCAAGATCATGATGAATTCGTCACCGCCCCAGCGCACCAGCAAATCGCCGTCGCGCTCGCAGCGCTTGACGCTCTGCACCACTTGTATCAACGCTGCGTCGCCAAAGGCGTGGCCGTAGCGATCGTTGATGTCCTTGAAATCATCCACGTCCATGGCGATCAGCGACAACGGTTCGCGGAAACGTTGCGTGCGTTCACAGGCCAGCGGCAGCGCCTGGTCCAGGCGATAACGGTTGGCGACCCGGGTCAGGGCGTCGGTTTCGGCAAGCCTGCGGTTCTCGTCGAGCTGGATCTGCAACTGATGGTTGACCCGGGACAGTTCGCGGGTGCGTTCTTCGATCACGGCTTCCAGGGATTTGTTGCGCCGCTCCAGCTGCTCGAACAGGCGCTTCTTGTCATCGATGCTGCGATGGGCGCCGATCATGCGCGCCACCGTGCCGTCCGGGTTGCGAGCGATCACGTAGCCGCGATCCTCGATCCAGATGTAGGAACCGTCGTGGGTGCGGCAGCGGTATTCGGCTTGGTAGGCGTGGGATCGGTGTTCCAGGTAATCGTCGAACAACGCCATGACCCGTGGATAGTCATCCGGGTGGATCACGTTCTCCCAGGTCAGCACGGTGTTGTCCAGTGAGTGGGGCAGGTAGCCAAGCATCGTGTACCAGCCGGGGTTGCGGTAGACGAAGCCGGTGTTGGCATTCCAGTCCCAGATGCCATCGCTGACCAGTTCCAGGATGGTGTGCAGTACGCCTTCGTCCAGATCGGACAGGTCGAACCGCAGCATGTCGATGTTCGAGGCATCTCCCATCGTCGTTTCCTCAATCAGCCTTGATATCAAAATGCTCGTCCAAGGAGGAAGAGTAGCTGATGGGGGGCGGGGTCACTAGCGGGGTAGCGACGTCCAGCCAAGCCAGGGCACGCTTTTGTGGCGAGGGGATAAATCCCCTCGCCACAAGGGCTTGTCCACAACATCATTCGGCTGGGGTTGGGTGTTTGCCCCATTTCTCCAGCGCGAACTCGACAAAACTGCGCAGTTTCGGCAAACGGTAGCGATCCTGCGCGTACATCAGGCTCATTGGGCGATGGGGCAACTGGTAGCCCTGCAACAACGTCACCAGGTGTCCATCCTTCAGGTCCTGGGCCACCAGCGCATCAGGCAGCATGACTACGCCCATCCCGGCCAGGGCGGCGCGATGCAGGCCCGAGGAGCTGTTGATCAGCATCGGCCCGTTCACCGGGACCTTGATCTCGCCTTCCGGGCCGTTGATCGGCCAATGATCCTGGGCGAAGCGCCATTCGTCTGCTGCCGAATAGGCGAACGACAGGCAGTCGTGCTGCCGCAGGTCCGCAGGTTTTTCCGGTGTGCCGCGCCGAGCCAGGTAGGCAGGGGAGGCGCAGATGGTCAGGGTGTAGTCCACCAACGGGCGGGCAATCAGTTTCGGGTCGGGATGGCCGAGGCGGATAGCGACGTCGAATCCATGTTCGAGCAGGTCCAGCCGCTGGTTGGTCAGTACCACGTCGAGCTTGACCTGGGCGAAGCGCTGGCTGAATTCAGCCAGGGCCGGCGCGAGGCGTTCGGAGCCGAAGGTCAGCGGCGCGGTGATGCGCAGGGTGCCGGTGGGCTCGCCCTGGGTCTGTTCGGCCAGGCGTTCGGAGTCGGCCACCAGCCCCAGTACTTCCAGGCAGCGTTGGTAGTAGGCCGAGCCGAACTCGGTCAGGCGCTGGCGCCGCGTCGTACGGTTGATCAGGCGTACGCCGAGACGTTGCTCCAGCGCCCGAAGATGATTGCCCACCATGGTGGTGGACATTTCGCACGCCTGGGCCGCCGCCGTCAGGCTTCCGGTTTCTACCACCTTCACGTAAACGGTCATCGCCTGGAACAAATCCATTATCAAGCTCAGCTTTTAAATGATTGAAGTAAAGCAGCGTTTATCCAGCCTTGGTGGCTAACCATACTGGAAAAAACCAACCAAATGGAGCTTGATGCCATGACCGCTGCCTGCCTGATGACCACTTACCAACCCCTGGCGCTGAGTTTCACCCATGGCTTGGGGACGCGCCTGTGGGACCAGGACGGCCGCGAATACCTCGATGCGGTGGCGGGCGTGGCAGTGACCAATGTCGGCCACTCCCACCCGCGGCTGGTGGCCGCCATCAGCGAGCAGGCCGGCCTGCTGTTGCACACGTCCAACCTATACAGCATCGATTGGCAGCAACGCCTGGCGCAAAAGCTCACTCAGCTGTCGGGGCTGGAGCGGGCGTTTTTCAACAACTCAGGCGCCGAGGCCAACGAAACCGCACTGAAACTGGCGCGCCTCTATGGTTGGCACAAGGGCATCGAGCAGCCATTGGTGGTGGTCATGGACAATGCGTTCCACGGGCGCACATTGGGTACGATGTGCGCCAGTGACGGCCCGTCGGTGCGGCTGGGCTACAACCGCTTGCCGGGGGATTTCATCAAGGTGCCGTTCGGCGATCTCGCGGCGTTGGAAGCGATCCCGCAGGCCCATGCCGAGCGCATCGTCGCGGTACTGGTGGAGCCGATCCAGGGCGAGAGCGGTGTGCAAATCGCCCCGCCGGGTTACCTCAAGGCCTTGCGGCAGTTGTGCAGCCGGCGCGCCTGGCTGTTGATGCTCGACGAGATCCAGACCGGTATCGGTCGTACCGGCCAATGGTTCGCGTTCCAGCACGAGGGCATCGTGCCGGACGTCATGACCCTCGCCAAAGGCCTGGGCAACGGCGTGCCCATTGGGGCCTGCCTGGCACGGGGCAAGGCAGCCGAGCTGTTTACCCCTGGCAGCCATGGCAGTACGTTCGGCGGTAATCCGCTGGCCTGTCGGGTCGGCTGCACGGTGCTGGAGATCATTGAGCAACAAGCGCTGGTGGACAACGCCAGGCATCAGGGTGAACAGTTGCTGAGCCGGCTGCGGGCCGAGTTGGCGGACAATCCGAATGTCTTGGCGATTCGCGGCCAGGGGTTGATGATCGGCATCGAACTCAAGCAACCGGTCCGCGACTTGGCCCTTCGCGCCGCTCGGGACCACGGCCTGTTGATCAATATCACTCGGGGCCAGACCATCCGGCTGCTGCCGCCGTTGACGATCGATGGACGGGAAGTGGAGATGATTGTCCGGGGCGTGAGCCGCTGTCTGGCGCAGGGGTGAGGGGCGTTCGCCCGGACGCCGGTTTATTATCGGTCAGCCGGGCGAAGCGCAACGCAGCGCGACGGAATTTTTAACGATTGCCGCGTTCCAACGCCTGCCAGAGTCGATTGCCTACACTTTGGCATTCAGACTGAAAACCCAGGAGCATCTTCATGTTCACCTCGCGTCGCTTGATCGTTGTCGCAACTGCTGTGGCCCTGTTGTCCGGCTGTGCGTCGCCTAACCCCTACGACAACCAGGGCCAGGCCTCTACCGAATCTTCGGGCATGAGCAAAACCGCCAAGTATGGCGGCCTCGGTGCACTGGCGGGGGCGTTGGCCGGTGCGGCCATCGGTCACGATAACCGTGGCAAGGGTGCGTTGATTGGTGCCGCGGTGGTGGGGGCTTCCGCGGCCGGTTACGGCTACTACGCCGACCAGCAGGAAAAGAAGCTGCGTGCGAGCATGGCCAATACCGGCGTTGAAGTGCAGCGCCAGGGCGACCAGATCAAGCTGATCATGCCGGGCAACATCACCTTCGCCACCGACTCGGCGAACATCGCCTCCAGCTTCTACCAGCCGCTGAACAACCTGGCCAACTCCCTCAAGGAGTTCAACCAGAACCAGATCGAAATCGTCGGCTACACCGACAGCACCGGCAGCCGCCAGCACAACATGGACCTGTCCCAGCGACGCGCCCAGAGCGTGGCGACCTACCTGACGTCCCAGGGCGTGAGCGGTGCCAACCTGTCGGCCCGTGGCGCCGGCCCGGACAACCCGGTGGCCAGCAACGCCGACGTCAATGGTCGTGCGCAAAACCGTCGTGTCGAGGTCAACCTCAAGGCCATTCCCGGTCAGCAGTACCAGGCGCCGCAGCAGCAGGGCCAGACTTACCAGCAGTACCCATAACGGCTGGGCGGCAAACGAAACGGGGGCTCTGGAAACAGGGCCCCCGTTTTTTTGTAGCTGTCAGTTTCTATCCGCCTGATGCCGCCCTTTGTGGCGACGGGATTTGTGGGAGCAAAGCTTGCTCGCGAAACAGGCGCCTCGATTTTCTGAAAGACCGCATCGCCTTCATCGCGGGCAAGCCTTGCTCCCACAAGTCCCTCGCCACAAAGGTGTTCACATGGGGATCAATTCGCCTCTTTCACCGCACTCAAGAACGCACACGTACGCTCCTGCTGCGGGTTTTCGAAGATCTGCGCCGGGGTGCCCTGTTCGTGGATCTGCCCTTTGTAGAAGAAGCACACCCGGTCGGCGAATTCCCGGGCGAAGCCCATCTGGTGGGTCACCATCAGCATCGTCAGGTTGTGTTCGGCCCCCAGTTTGCGGATCACATTCAGCACTTCGCCGCACAGCTCCGGGTCGAGCGCCGAGGTCACTTCGTCAAACAGCATCACCTTGGGCCGCATCGCCAGGGCCCGGGCTATCGCCACCCGCTGTTGCTGGCCGCCGGACAACTGCGACGGGTAATGGTCGAGCTTGTTGCCCAGCCCCACCAGTTCCAGCAGGTCGGCGGCGCGCTCCCGGGCTTCTTTCGGGTTCATGCCCAGCACCTGCACCGGCGCTTCGATCACGTTCTGCAGCGCGGTCATGTGGGGGAACAGGTTGAAACTCTGGAACACCATGCCGATCTTGCCGCGCACCCGGCGGATGTGTCGGTCGTTGGCCGGCACCAGCACGCCGTTGCGGTTGGGCATGTGGGTCAGGGAATCGTCCTCGACGCGAATCTGGCCCTGGTCGATGCCTTCCAGGGTCATCAACACCCGCAGCAGCGTGGACTTGCCCGAGCCGCTGGGGCCGATGATCGCGACCTTTTCACCGGGGGCGACATCCAGGTTCAGATGGTCGAGCACCGTGAAACTGCCATAGCTTTTGGTCACGTCCTGGAAACTCACAATCGGCCGGGACGGTGTCGGAATCTGCATGGCCGGGGCCTCCTGCTGCGACGCCAGCGTGCTGCGCCGGGACAAATCGGTGGGCGTGGACAGGGGTAAAGTCATTAGCGTAGCTCCATGCGCGTTTCAAGGCGCCGTACCAGATAAGCCAGGGCAAGGCTCAGGGCGAGGAAGAACAGGCCGACCATGGTGATCGGTTCCAGATAACGAAAGTTCTCGGAACCGATGTTCTTGGCCTGCTGCATGATTTCCACCACGGTGATCGCCGACAGCACCGGCGTGTCCTTGAGCATTGCCACCAGGTAGTTGCCCAGGGGCGGCACGATCGGACGCAGCGCCTGGGGCAGGATGATGTTGCGATAGGCGTCGTACGGCGCGATGTTCAACGCCGTCACCGCTTCCCACTGCGCCCGCGGCACCGCGTCGAGACCACTGCGATAGACCTCGGCGATGTAGCAGGCGTAGTGCAGGCCGATGCCGAGGATGCCGACTTGCATGGCCGTCAGGCTCAAGCCGTAGTTGGGCAGTACGTAGTAGAGGAAATACACCTGGATCAGCAGGGGGGTGCTGCGGATGAACTCGATCACCGCCGTGGCCGGCCACGACAGCCAGAATTTGCGACTGCGCCGGCCAATCGCCAGGAACAGCCCCAGGACAATCGCGATCAGGAAGCCGATCAGGGTAATGCCCACGGTGTTGAGCGATGCCCGCAGCAGGTCCGGCAGGATTTGTGCGGCGTAGGACCAGTCGAATAGCGTCATGACAGACCTCCACGCATCCGGCCCCGGCTCAGTCGTCGTTCGACGTGGCGCATGCCGAAGTTGATGGCCTGGGCGAGGATGAAATACATCACCAGGGCCAGGCTGAAGATCTCCAGGGTCTGGAAGGTCGCCTGATCCAACTGCCGCGCCCGGAAGCTCAGGTCCGACAAGGTGATCAGCGACACCAGCGAGGTGTTCTTCAGCAGCTCGATCAACAGGTTGGTGCCCGGTGGGATCGCCGCCAGCAACGCCTGCGGCAGGATGATCCGCTTGAAGCGGGTGAAGCCGCTGAAATTCAACGCCGTGCAGGCTTCGTATTGGCCCTTGGCGACTGAACTGATGGCGCCGCGCATCACCTCGGCCCCGTAAGCGCCGATGTGCAGGCCCAGGCCGACAATCGCCACGGCGTAAGGGCTCAGCTCAATGTTGAAGGGTGGCAGTGGCAGCACGAAGAACAGCCAGAACAATTGCACCAGCAGCGAGGTGCCACGGAACACTTCGATGTAGGTGATGGAAAACCAGCGCAACGCTCGCCACGGCGAGAGTCGCCCGAGGGCTGCCAGCACCGCCGCAACGATGGCCAGCAGCGAGCCGAAGAAGGTCACCTGGAGCGTGACCCAGGCCCCTTGTATCAATAACGGAAGTAATTCGCCCATGGTTCAACCCAATGTCCGGTGAAGCAGGGAACAGGCATCACGCACCGCGCGTCATGCCCGTTTCGGCACGCCAGTTGTTGGCGACTACTGAGCGCAGAGCTCGGCTGCGGTCTTGCTGGTTACGTTGGATTTGTCGAACCCGAAGGGTGCAACCGTCTTGAGATGCTCTTCGGAGCCCAGCCACTTTTTCAACTCGGCATTGACCGCATCGCGCAAGTCTTTGTCTTCGGGGCGGAAGGCTAGGGCGCCATAGCCGATGTGGGACGGGTCGTCCTTGAATTCGGTCATTGCCTCCACCTTGTCGCCACCCTTGCTGGCCAGGCCTTTCATGGTCAGTTGGGTGCCGACGGCAGCGTCCGCGCGTCCGGCACGCACGGCTTGCAATTGCGCGGTGGTGTCGGGGACCTGGAGGATCTGGTCGTCCTTGACCCCGGAATCGCGGGCATAAGCCAGGTTCACCGTGCCGGCCATGATTGCCAGTTTCACATCTGGTTGCTTGGCGATGTCTTCATAGCTATGGAGTTTTTTCGGGTTGCCCTTGGCCACGAGCAAGGCATCGGGCAACTGGTACTGCGGATCGGTGAACAACACTTGCTTGCAGCGCGCCGGGGTGATGTACATGCCGGCGGCGATCACGTCGAAACGACCTGCGCGCAGGCCTGGAATCAACGAGCCCCATTCGGTGAGCACGCCATTGACCTGCTTGATGCCCATCTTGGCGAAGATGATCTTGGCGATCTCCGGCGACTCACCGGTGACGGTGCCGTCGGTTTCGGTGAAGGCAAACGGGGTTTCGTTGGCGTAGCCGATCCGGATGCTGCTGTTGCTTTTGACCGTATCCAGGGTGGCCGCTTGAACGCTGCCGGCCAGGCCCAGTACGGCACAGGTCAGCAAGAGCCGACGTAGGGGCGCACCGGTGCTGGGAAGAAAATTGCTCATCGATAAAATCTCCTGTTTCTTGTGGATCCGTCGTTTGACGGCTCTGTGGTAGGAGGCAGTGTTACAAGAGCAAAGCGTACGGCGGCGGATCCGGGCGTGGCCTGGAATCGGGAACGGTGCCGGTACAGGTCGATCCGGCTTTTTGTCAGGGCGATGAGCCCGCCTGGGTGACGACCTTGGACCGAGCATACAAAAGCCCCGGCATCGATTGTATTGCACTAGGACAATTGCTTTGCCGCGATGGCCGCGCAATGCTGTGCGCACCCCTACACACGCCGGTTGCAGCTGTTATGGATAAGTGGAAGTCAGCCTTGGACCTCGCCCGCAGCGGTGAATCCAAATACAAGATTCTGGTGCAGGCCATCGCCGACGATATCGAGCAGGGCAGCCTGGCCAATGACCAGCGCCTGCCGCCGCAACGGCAGGTGGCCGACGCCATGGGCATCAGCGTGCAGACCGTCACCAACGCCTATAAGGAGTTGGAACGCCAGGGACTGGTGCGCTGTGAGGTCGGGCGTGGCAGTTTCGTCTCGCGGCGCATGAGCGACCGGGTGGCGACGTACATCCTCGACAGCCCCGAGCGAGCGCTGGTGGATTTTTCCATCACCCGCATCCTGCACACCCGCGAGCATGATCAGGCCTGGCGTGATACCTGCGCGGCGCTGAGTACTGAAGAGGATCAGCCGTGGATTCACGCTTTTCGCCCTATCGCCGGTTTCGAATCCCATCGCGAAGCGGCGGCGCAGTGGATCGGCCGGCAAGGGCTGAAAGTCGACCGTAACGATGTGCTGATCACCAACGGCGCGGCCCACGGGATTTTCCTGGCCCTCGCTTCGCTGGCGGGCCCCGACGACGTGGTGCTCTGCGAAGGCTTGACCGACCACGGCGTGATCGGCAATTCCCAGGTGCTGGGCTTCACCCTCAAGGGCCTGGAGATGGACCGCTATGGCATCGACCCCGAACATTTCGAAGACATGTGCAGCAACGAGCGCATCACGGCGCTGGTGTGTACGCCGAACCTGAACAACCCCACCACCAGCCTGATGCCCGACGCCCGCCGCCGGGAAATCGCCGAGATTGCCCGGCGCTTTGGCGTGCACATTATCGAAGACGATGTGTACGGCCCGCTGCTGGACGAACGCCGGGCGCCGCCCATCAGCCATTACCTGCCGGAGCTGTCGTTCTACTGCACGAGCATGACCAAGTCGGTACTCACAGGCTTGCGCACCGGTTATCTGGTGATGCCCAAGCGCCTGGCCTTGCGCACCGAGAGCATCCTGCGGGTCAACAGTTGGATGGCCACACCCATGGTCTCGGAGATCGCCACCCGCTGGATTCGTGATGGACGCGCCGAGTCGCTGGTGCGATTGCAACGTCAACTGCTGGCCGGGCGCCAGGCGATGGTCACCGAGTACATGGGCGAGCATCTGCTGGGCCAGCACCCTCATGCCTTGAATGCCTGGATCGGGATTCCATCCCATTGGGAAGTGGACAGCCTGGTGCGGGCGCTGCGGCACAAGCACATCGCCGTGACCTCGCCCGATCCGTTCACCGTCCGCGGCACCCCCAGGCCCCGCGCGGTGCGGGTCTGCGTCGGCGCCGAATGCAGCGACGAGGAAATGCGCCATGCGCTGATCGGCATGCGGCAGATTTTCAATCAGTACCCGCAGATTCATGATTTTTGATGCCCTCACTGCGGTTCCCCTGTGGGAGCGGGAGTTGGGTTCAAGCAATCCATCACTAAATTGCCCTAGTACATTCATCGCCACAATCCAGCCCTCTTAGACTGCGCCCAACACATCCGCTCGGGACGCAGTCATGACAGGGTTGCAGCTTCAGGACATTTACCTCGCTCGCCAGCGCATCGAGTCGCAGGTGCGGCGTACGCCCATGGAGCATTCCCCGAGTTTGTCGCGGTTGATGGGCGTGGCGGTGTACCTCAAGCTTGAGGCCCTGCAAATCACCGGCAGCTTCAAGCTGCGCGGGGCGAGCAATGCCGTCGCGCAACTCAGTTCCGAGCAAAAGGCACGGGGCGTGGTCACCGCGTCGACCGGTAATCATGGCCGAGCGCTGGCCCATGCCGCGTCACAGCAGGGCGTCAGGGCGATTGTCTGCCTGTCGCATCTGGTGCCGGCCAACAAGGTGCAGGCGATTCGCGACCTCGGCGCTGAGGTGTGCATCGTCGGCCAGTCCCAGGACGATGCCCAGCGCGAGGCCGAGCGCATCGCCCGGGAGCAGGGCGCGACCTTTTTGCCGCCCTTCGATCACCCGGCGATCATCGCCGGGCAGGGCACCCTCGGCCTGGAGATTCTCGAGCAGCAACCGGAGGTGGCCCAGGTCCTGGTGCCGTTGTCCGGTGGCGGCCTGTTCGCCGGAGTTGCCCTGGCCCTCAAAAGTGCCAACCCAGCGATTCAAGTCCACGGCATCAGCATGGCCCGCGGTGCCGCGATGCACGCCAGCCTCGCCGCCGGGCAGCCCGTGGACATCGAAGAACTGCCGACGCTGGCCGATTCCCTCGGCGGCGGCATCGGCCTGGACAACCGCTACACCTTCGCCATGACCCGGCAACTGAGCGATGACGTACACCTGCTCTCGGAAGCCTCTATCGCCAATGCCATCCGCCACGCCTATCACCACGAACGCCTGGTGCTCGAAGGTGCTGCGGTGGTGGGCATCGCGGCGCTGCTCGACGGCCTGGTCAAGCCGCGCGACCCCATTGTCCTGGTGGTCAGCGGGCGCAACGTCGACACCGCACACCATGCCCGCGTGATCGCTGGCGCCAACGCCTGATAATCCCTAACGGAGCCTGTCATGAGTGAAGTCACCCTATTGAGCGAAGCCGACCTGCGCAGTTGCGTGGCCCTCGATCTGGCCAGTATCGACGCCATTGAACAGGCCTTCGTACTGCTGGCCACCGCCGCCGTGGCGATGCCGCCGATCCTGCGGTTGGACATTCCCGAGTACAACGGTGAAGTGGATGTGAAGACCGCTTACCTGCCGGGCCTGGAGCGCTTCGCCATCAAGGTCAGCCCGGGTTTTTTCGATAACCCCAAGCTTGGCCTGCCCAGCCTCAACGGCATGATGATGCTGCTCTCGGCACGCACCGGCCTGCTGGAAGCCCTGCTGCTGGACAACGGTTACCTCACCGCCGTGCGCACCGCTGCGGCGGGGGCGGTGGCAGCGCGTTGCCTGTCTCGCGAGGAGAGCCGCAGCGTCGCGCTGATTGGTGCCGGCGAGCAGGCGGCGTTGCAACTTCAGGCACTGCGCCTGGTGCGGCCCATCGACGAGGTGCGGGTCTGGGCGCGCGATGCGCAAAAGGCCAAGGCGTTCAGTCAGGAGCTGGCGCGTGACACCGGGCTTGCCGTCACGCCATGCGCCTCCCTTGACGATGCCCTGGAAGGCGTGGATATCGCCATCACCTGCACACCCAGTCGCGAGCCGTTGATCCAAGCCCGCCATTTGCATCCTGGCCTGCACATCACGGCGATGGGCTCGGATGCGGAACACAAGAATGAAATTTCCCCGCAAGCCCTGGCGGCCGTCGACTGCTATGTCGCCGATCGCCTGAGCCAGACCCGCGTGCTCGGCGAGCTGCACCACGCCCTGGTGGCCGGCACCGTTCGCGATGAACTGGCGTTGACGGAGTTGGGTCAGGTGTTGTCGGGGCAGCGGCTGGGGCGTTCCGATGCGACGCAAGTGACGCTTTGCGACCTGACCGGCACCGGCGCCCAGGACACCGCCATCGCCAACCTGGCGTTCGAGCGGGCACGGGCGGCGGGCAAGGGGTTTGCGTTCGGCCGCTAGATCATTTTTCGCATAAGTCATTGAACAGAGGGCAGGTGGATGTCTGAGATCGTCGTCAATCTTCCGTTTCAGCGGGAGGAATACACCCAACGCCTGGCGAAGGTTCGCGCGGCCATGCAGGCCCAGGGCCTGGAGCTGCTGCTGGTCACCGATCCGTCTAACATGGCCTGGCTCACCGGCTATGACGGGTGGTCGTTCTACGTGCACCAGTGCGTGCTGCTGGCGCTTGAGGGCGAGCCCGTGTGGTTCGGTCGCGGCCAGGACGCCAACGGTGCCAAACGCACGGTGTTCATGCAGGCCGATAATATCGTCGGTTACCCGGACATCTACGTGCAGTCCCGCGAGCGCCACCCCATGGACTACCTGTCCCGGGAGGTGATCATTGCCCGTGGCTGGGGCGCGCTGACCATCGGCGTGGAGATGGACAACTATTACTTCAGCGCCGCCGCGTACCTGTCGCTGCAAAAGCAATTGCCCCAGGCAAAACTGGTGGATGCGGTGGGCCTGGTGAACTGGCAGCGGGCCGTCAAGTCGCCCCAGGAAATCGCCTACATGCGCATCGCCGCGCGCATTGTCGAGAACATGCACAGCCGGATCCTGGAACGCATCGAACCGGGCATGCGCAAGAACGAACTGGTGGCCGAGATCTACAGCAGCGGCATCCTCGGTGCCGACGGCCATGGCGGCGACTACCCGGCCATCGTGCCGCTGTTGCCCACCGGGGCCGACGCCAGTGCGCCGCACCTGACCTGGGACGATTCACCCTTCGAAAAGGGCGCCGGCACCTTCTTTGAAATCGCCGGTTGCTACAAGCGTTACCACTGCCCGTTGTCGCGCACCATTTACCTGGGCAAGCCGCCGCAACATTTCCTCGATGGCGAAAAAGCCGTGGTCGAGGGCATCGCCGCCGGCCTGGACGCAGCCAAGCCGGGCAACACCACCGGCGACATCGCCGTGGCGTTTTTCAAGGTGCTGGAGAAATTCGGCATTCACAAGGACAGCCGTTGCGGCTACCCCATCGGGATCAGTTATCCGCCGGATTGGGGCGAGCGCACCATGAGCCTGCGTCCTGGCGACAACAGCGTGTTGCAGCCGGGCATGACCTTCCACTTCATGCCGGGGCTGTGGATGGACGATTGGGGCCTGGAAATCACCGAGAGCATCCTGATCACCGAGACCGGCGTCGAGACGCTGTGCAACGTGCCTCGTCAATTGTTCGTGAAGGAATGACCCATGCCTGACGTGCCCAACAATCCCATCAGCGCCACGGTCGACTTCACCCGTGAGGGCGTGCAGCACGGCTTTCTCAAACTGCCGTATTCGCGGGACGATTCGGCCTGGGGCGCGGTGATGATTCCCATCACGGTCATCCAGCGCGGCAGCGGTCCGACGGCGCTGCTCAGCGGTGGCAATCACGGCGATGAATACGAAGGCCCGGTAGCCCTGAGCAAACTGGCGCAGCAACTGACGGCTGAAGACGTGAGCGGGCGGGTGATCATCGTGCCGTTCATGAACACCCCGGCCTTCCACGCCGGACGCCGGACTTCGCCCATCGACAAGGGCAACCTGAACCGCAGTTTTCCCGGCAGGCCGGACGGCACCGTTACCGAGAAAATCGCCGACTATTTCAATCGCACGCTGCTGCCCTTGGCTGACATTGTCCTGGACATTCATTCCGGTGGGCGGACCCTGGATTTCCTGCCGTTTGCCGCCTGCCATGTATTGCCGGACAAACAGCAGCAAGCGCGCTGCGAGGCCGGGATGCTGGCGTTCAACGCGCCGTATTGCATGCGCATGCTGGAGCTGGACGCCGGGGCGATGTACGACACGGCGGCCGAATCCCAAGGCAAGGTATTCGTCACCACCGAACTGGGCGGCGGCGGTTCGTCGACCGCCCGCAGCGTGGCGATTGCCGAGCGTGGGGTGCGCAACCTGTTGATCCACGCCGGCATCCTGCGGGGCACGATCGAGTTGCAGCCCTCGCTGGTGCTCGACATGCCGGACGCCAGTTGTTTCATCGCCAGCGAACACGACGGCTTGCTGGAAATGTGCCGCGACCTGGGGGAACACGTGACCCGGGGCGAAGTGGTGGCGCGCATCTACGACGCCACTCGCAGCGGCGTCGCCCCGGTCGAATACCGCGCCGCACGCAGCGGCCTGCTGGCGGCCCGGCACTTTCCCGGGTTGGTGCAGTGTGGCGATACCTTGGCGGTGATTGCGGATGTGTTGGCTTGATACCGCCCCTCAACTGACACACCACCCTGTGGCGAGGGAGCTTGCTCCCGCTCGGCTGCGAAGCAGTCGTCGCTTTTGGCTTGCGCCAATACGGAACCGAGATTGGGGCCGTTGCGCGGCCCAGCGGGAGCAAGCTCCCTCGCCACAGGAAGCGGTGTGATATCTGAATTGCCTGGAGAGCCCCGGCCCATGCACAAGCTCGATCGCTACGATCTCAAGATCCTGCAAATCCTCGCCGAGGATGGGCGGATCACCAAGTCGAGCCTGGCCGAGGCCATCAACCTGTCGGTGACCCCGGCCTGGGAGCGGGTGCGCAAGCTCGAAGCAGCAGGCCTGATCATCGGCTACCGGGCGCAGATCGATTGGGGGGCGGTGTTCAAGCGTCAGCAGGTGCTGGTGGAAATCACCCTGGCCCGGCACACCGCCCAGGACATGCGCCGTTTCGAGCAACGCATGATCGCCGCGCCAGAAGTGGCGTTCTGTTACGCCACGGGCGGCGGTGTGGATTACCTGGCGATGATCCAGGCGCCGGACGTTGATGCCTATCAGCGTTTCGTCGACCAACTGCTGCTCGAAGACCTCGGCATCGAACGCTACTTCACCTACATCGTTACCAAGACCATCAAGACTGCCGGTGCCTTGCCGGCGGAGCTGGCCGAGCCGTCCTGAGCACCGCAGAAAACCCGGTTTGCCGCCCTCGATTCAGAAAAAAACCAGGGTTTGACCCACCGTAAACCCCCAATTCCCCACGCGCCGCTGCCCTAGCATGGATTCACGCACACGCTCTGGAGTGAACGTCATGTCTTACCAACATCCGCTGCTGTTCAAAGCGCTTTGCTACATCGACGGCCATTGGGTCCACAGCGACAGCGGCCACAGTGTGGCCGTGCACAACCCTGCCAACCGCACCGTCATCGGCCATGTGCCGATGCTCGACCAACCTCAGATCGTCGCGGCGGTGGACGCTGCGCATCGCGCCTTCCCGGCGTGGCGCGAGCAGAGCCTGGAGACTCGCGGCGCGATCCTGCGGCGCTGGGCGGCGTTGATTACCGAACACAGCGAGGACCTCGCGCGCATTCTCAGTCTGGAACAGGGCAAGCCGTTGGCCGAGTCCCGTGGCGAAATCGCCTATGCCGCCAGCTTCATCCCATGGTTCGCCGAAGAGGCCCGGCGCCTGTATGGCCAGAACATCCCCAGCCATATCCCGAATGCGCACCTGGGCACGCTCAAGGAGCCGGTGGGCGTCTGTGCGCTGCTCACGCCATGGAATTTTCCTTCGGCGATGATCACCCGCAAGGCCGCCGCTGCCCTGGCCGCCGGTTGCACCGTGGTGATCAAACCGGCCCACGAAACGCCTTACTCGGCCTTGGCCCTGGCGCAACTGGCCGAGGAGGCAGGCTTTCCTGCCGGGGTGTTCAACGTGGTATTGGGCGAGCCGCAAATGGCCATGGAAACCCTGGTCAAGGATCGTCGCGTACGCTCGGTGAGCTTCACCGGCTCGACCCGGGTCGGCAAATTGGTGCTGCAAGCGGCGGCCCATGACGTGAAGAAAGTCGCGCTGGAATTGGGCGGCAACGCGCCGTTCATTGTCTGCGCCGATGCCGACCTGGCCTTGGCGGTGAAAGTCGCCGTGGAGGCGAAATTCCAGACCTCAGGCCAGGATTGCTGCGCGGCCAACCGGATCATGGTGCAGCGCCCTGTTTACCAGGCGTTCCTCAGTCGTTTCGCCGCCGCGGTGCGCGCCTTGCGCGTCGGGCCGGCCATGGTCGATCAGCAGGAACAGGACGTGGAGGTCGGGCCGTTGATGCATCAGGCGGCGTTCGATGCAACCGCTGACCGCGTCGCCGATGCGCTGGCCCTTGGCGCTCAACGCCTGGTGGGCGGTGAGGCCCATGCCTTGGGCGGGTTGTTTTATCAGCCCACGGTGCTGGCCGACGTCACACCGCAGATGCGCATCTACCGTGAAGAAAACTTCGCGCCCATTGCCGGGGTGATGCCGTTCGACACCCTGGACGAAGCCATCGAAATGGCCAACGACACTGAATATGGGCTGGCGGCCTATATTTGTTCCAACCGCCTGGACCTCATTTATCCGCTGATCCGCCGTCTCGACCACGCCATGGTCGCGGTCAACGGCGTCAAGTTCACCGGCCACCCGATTCCCTTCGGTGGCATGAAAGCCTCGGGCCTCGGTCGCGAGGGTGGCAGCGAGGGCTTCGAGCCCTTTGTCGAAACCAAATATTTTTGCCTGCATCATCAAGGCCAGTTCCCAGGAGAGTCCGCATGAGCCAGGAATTCAACACGCTGTTCGAACAAGACCGTGCGCATTTCATGCACCCCTCGACCCACGCCCACGACCACGCCAGTGGCGCGCTCAAGGGCCGGATCATCAAGAGTGCGTCAGGCATTCGCATTCGCGACCATGAAGGCCGTGAGTTCATCGATGCCTTTGCCGGCCTCTACTGCGTGAACATCGGTTATGGGCGCACCGAGGTGGCCGACGCCATCTATAAACAGGCCAAGGAACTGGCCTACTACCACACCTACGTCGGTCATTCGAGCGAGGCGATCATCGAGCTGTCCAGCCGCATCATGGACTGGGCGCCGGAAGGGATGAAGAAGGTCTATTACGGTTTGTCCGGCTCCGATGCCAACGAAACCCAGGTCAAGCTGGTGCGCTACTACAACAACGTACTGGGCCGGCCGCTGAAAAAGAAAATCATTTCACGGGACCGTGGCTACCATGGCTCGGGCATCATGACCGGTAGCCTCACGGGGCTGGCGACCTTCCACCAACATTTCGACCTGCCGGTGGAAGGGGTCAAGCACACCGTGTGCCCACACTGGTATCGCAAGGCTCCGACAGGCATGGACGAAGCAGCCTTCGTGCGCTATTGCGCCGACGAGCTGGAAAAAATGATCCTCGCCGAAGGCCCGGACACCGTGGCGGCGTTCATTGGCGAGCCGTTGATGGGCACCGGGGGCATCATCGTTCCTCCCGCCGGTTATTGGGATGCGATCCAGGCCGTGCTGAAAAAATACGACGTGCTGCTGATTGCCGATGAAGTGGTCTGCGCGTTCGGCCGCCTGGGTTCGAAGATGGGCAGCCAGCGTTACGGTATGAAGCCGGACCTGATCACCACCGCCAAAGGCCTGACCAGTGCCTATGCACCTTTGTCGGCAGTGATCATCGGGGAAAAGGTCTGGAGCGTGATTGAAAAAGCCTCCCAGGCCGAAGGCGCCATGGGCCATGGCTGGACCTATTCCGGACACCCGATTTGCGCGGCGGCGGCACTGGCGAACCTCGACATTCTTGAACGGGAAAACCTCACGGCCAACGCCGAGGATGTGGGTGGCTACCTGAATCGTCGCCTGCGTGAAACCCTTGAAGGTCATCCGTTGGTGGGCGAGGTGCGTGGTGACGGCATGTTGGCGGCGGTGGAATTCATGGCCGACCGTGAACAGCGCACGGCGTTCGATCCGGCACTCAAAGTCGGCCCGAAGGTCTCGGCCGCCTGCCTGGAACGCGGCATGATCGCCCGCGCCATGCCACACGGCGACATCCTGGGCTTCGCCCCACCATTGATCCTGACCCGCGAGGATGCGGACCTGATCGTCGACATCACCAAAGGGGCTATCGATCAGGTGGCGGGCGAGGTGTTGGCTTGAACTGAGTAAATAATTCTTCAGGACACCAATCTCCCTCGCCACAATGGATCAGACATTGAAGTGAGTGGAATTTGAGGCAATAAAAAAGCCCGCCCGATCATGTGATCGGGCGGGCTTTTTGGGTGTGGCCTGGAGATTACTTCTTCAAACCGTAATGCTCATCGAGCATGCCGGGCGAATTCGGGGCCTTGGGGGCGTAGTCCCGGGGCGGTTCCTGATCCTTTGGCGGGGTCAGGCGTTCCCGTGGAGCCTGCGCCGAATCGGCGTGCAGGGCAGCCAGCAGGCGTTGGCGAGTCTGCTCGTCCAGGGCCAGGCGATTGGCGCCCTCGGACAAATGATCCTGGACTTCCTGGTAGCTCTGGGTGAGTTTTTTCACCAGGGACGCGGTGCTGTTGAAATGGGTGACCACTTCATTCTGATAACTGTCGAAACGTTCCTGAATGTCGTCCAGCTGACGTTGCGTGCTGTTGGGCACCGCGTTGGGCAGCAGTCGGGCAAGCAGGAATCCAATGGCGACACCGGCAACCAGGGCAAGAGTCGGCAACAACCAAACTAAGAGCGAGTGTTCCACGAGTCCTTCCTCTATAAACGGCTTTGCTTTACGTTAACGGCTCGGACCTGCGCTGTATACCGCGAAGAACATCGCAATCATGCCAGGCACAGACTTTAGCTAGACGAGTCGACCCAATTCGAGGTCACGGAGTTCTTTCCCTTGCTTATGCGCGAAACCCCTGTAGTCATCGATGGCCCGGTGGGCCAACTGGAAGCCTTGTACCTGGACAGCGAGGCTCCCCGTGGCCTGGCGCTGATCTGCCACCCGAACCCGGTGCAGGGCGGCACCATGCTCAACAAAGTGGTCTCGACCCTGCAACGCACTGCCCGTGATGCTGGCCTTGTTACGTTGCGTTTCAATTATCGTGGCGTGGGTGCCAGCGCCGGTACTCATGACATGGGCACCGGCGAAGTGGATGACTCCCAGGCTGTCGCCCAATGGCTGCGGGAAAAATACCCGCAATTGCCCCTGACCCTGTTCGGTTTTTCCTTCGGGGGTTTTGTCGCCGCCAGCCTGGGCGGGCGCCTGGAAGCACAGGGCCAGCCGGTCAAGCACCTGTTCATGGTGGCCCCGGCGGTGATGCGCCTGGACGAGCAGTCGCCCTTGCCGATGAGCGGCGAGTTGACCGTGATCCAGCCGGAAACCGACGAAGTGGTCGATCCGCAACTGGTTTACGAATGGTCCGACACGCTCCAACGCCCCCATGAGCTGCTGAAAGTGGCAGAATGCGGACACTTTTTTCATGGCAAGCTGACCGATCTCAAGGATCTGATCCTGCCGCGCCTCTCGAATTGACAGCAGTCTGACAAGCGATAACCCATGACGACGCGTACCCGTATCCTGACCGGCATCACCACCACCGGCACCCCGCACCTGGGCAACTATGCCGGCGCCATCCGTCCGGCGATCCTCGCCAGCCGCGACAGCAACGCCGATTCGTTCTACTTCCTGGCCGACTACCACGCTCTGATCAAGTGCGATGACCCGCTGCGTATCCAGCGTTCGCGCCTGGAAATCGCCGCCACGTGGCTGGCCGGCGGCCTGGATGTGGACCGCGTGACGTTCTATCGCCAGTCCGATATTCCCGAGATCCCGGAGCTGACCTGGCTGCTGACCTGCGTCGCCGCCAAGGGCCTGCTCAACCGTGCCCACGCCTACAAGGCGTCGGTGGACAAGAACGTCGAGGCCGGTGAAGACCCGGACGCCGGCATCACCATGGGACTGTACAGCTACCCGGTGTTGATGGCCGCCGACATCCTGATGTTCAACGCCCACAAGGTGCCGGTCGGTCGCGACCAGATCCAGCACGTGGAAATGGCCCGCGACATCGGCCAGCGCTTCAACCATCTGTTCGGCCAGGGCAAGGAGTTCTTCACCATGCCCGAGGCGCTGATCGAGGAAAGCGTCGCCACGCTGCCGGGCCTCGATGGCCGCAAGATGTCCAAGAGCTACGACAACACCATCCCGTTGTTCAGCAGCGCCAAGGACATGAAGGACGCGATTTCGCGAATCGTCACCGACTCCCGTGCCCCGGGCGAAGCCAAGGATCCGGACAATTCGCACCTGTTCACCCTGTTCCAGGCCTTCGCCACTGCCGAACAGTCCGCGGAGTTCCGCAGCGAACTGCTGCAAGGCCTGGGTTGGGGCGAAGCCAAGAACCGTCTGTTCCAGTTGCTCGACAGCGACCTGGGTGAAGCGCGTGAGCGTTATCACCAGTTCATCGAGCGTCCGTCGGACCTTGAAGACATCCTGCAACTGGGCGCGAAAAAAGCCCGGGCCGTGGCAACGCCGTTCCTCAACGAACTGCGCGAGGCTGTTGGCCTGCGTTCGTTTGTCAGCCAGGTCCAGGTGGCCGCCAGCACCAAGAAGAAAGCCGCCAAGGCTGCACGCTTTGTCAGCTTCCGCGAAGACGACGGCAGTTTCCGCTTCCGACTGCTGTCCGCCGACGGCGAGCAATTGTTGCTGTCGCGCAACTTTGCCGATGGCAAGGCTGCCGGCCAGGTTACCAAGCAATTGCAAGCCGGCCAGCCGCTGGATGTACGAAGCGACGACCTGGGGTTCAGCGTTTGGCTCGACGGCGAGTGCGTGGCGAACAGCCCGGCTTTCGCCGACAGCGCCGCGCGGGATGCCGCCGTCGATGCGTTGCGCGTTGCCTTGACCCCTGCCCAGGACTGATCCCGGCACGTCACCCGACCATCGGCCCGAATAAGGGCCGATTGCCATTCCTCTGGGCCGTCGCTACAGTGACGGCCCGTTTTTGTTGCCTTGCTAACGAATATGACGCCCCTAGAACGATATCAAGCTGATCTGAAACGCCCGGAGTTCTTCCACGACGCAGCCCAGGAAACGGCGGTGCGGCATTTGCAGCGCCTGTACGACGACCTGGTCGCGGCGGCGAACAACAAGCCCGGCCTGTTGGGCAAACTGTTCGGCAAAAAAGACCAGGCTCCGGTCAAGGGCCTGTATTTCTGGGGCGGCGTGGGCCGTGGCAAGACCTACCTGGTGGACACCTTCTTCGAAGCGTTGCCATTCAAGGAGAAGACACGGACGCACTTCCACCGCTTCATGAAGCGCGTGCACGAGGAAATGAAGACCCTGGGCGGCGAGAAGAACCCGCTGACCATCATCGCCAAGCGGTTCTCCGACGAGACCCGGGTGATCTGCTTCGATGAGTTCTTCGTTTCCGACATCACCGACGCCATGATCCTCGGCACCTTGATGGAAGAGCTGTTCAAGAACGGCGTGACCCTGGTCGCGACCTCGAACATCGTGCCGGACGGCCTGTACAAGGACGGCCTGCAGCGGGCGCGTTTCCTGCCGGCCATCGCGCTGATCAAAGAGCACACTGAAATCGTCAACGTCGACAGCGGCGTCGACTACCGCCTGCGTCACCTCGAACAAGCGGAGCTGTTCCACTTTCCACTGGATGCCGCTGCCCAAGAGAGCCTGCGCAAGAGCTTTCGCGCCCTGACGCCGGAATGCACCCAGGCCGTGGAAAATGATGTATTGGTCATCGAAAATCGCGAAATCCGCGCCGTGCGTACGTGCGATGACGTGGCCTGGTTCGACTTCCGCGAACTGTGCGACGGCCCACGCAGCCAGAACGACTACATCGAACTGGGCAAGATCTTCCACGCCGTGCTGCTGAGCAACGTCGAGCAGATGAGCGTCACCACCGACGACATCGCCCGTCGCTTCATCAACATGGTCGACGAGTTCTATGACCGTAACGTGAAGCTGATCATCTCGGCCGAAGTCGAACTCAAGGACCTCTACACCGGCGGTCGCTTGACCTTCGAATTCCAACGGACCTTGAGTCGTTTGCTGGAAATGCAGTCCCACGAATTCCTGGCGCGTGCGCATAAGCCGTAGGGGATACCAAATAAAGGCCCAGCAATTGCAGCAATGCTGTTCAATCAAGGGACGTAAAGAACCTGTGGCGGGGGCCTGGCTCCCGCTGGGTTAGGTAGCAGCCCCTCTCGCCACAACGATTCGGGTAAGTCTCAAGGCTACTGAAACCGGATGTCCTCTTTCAGATAACGAGCCAAATCGTCCTGTCGCTGGCAACCAATCAGTAGCCACAAGAGAATCCTGGCTTTGCGTGGGCAGACAAAGCCGGCCATCGATGCGCCTCTGCGAATCAAATCCATCTCGCCCCCCTTGAATCCGTAAGTCGAACGAGCCGTGGATCCTGAGCCGCAGCGAGTTGCAATAATGACCGGGATTTTTTTGGCAATGGCATCAACCGACGCAGTCCAGGTTTCAGAAAGATGTCCTGCACCGAAACCGGCGATGACTAACCCGTCGTAGCCCAGCGTGAGAATGTTTTTCAACAACAGGGTGTCGGCCGACAGGGATGCTTGTAGCAAGGCAACTTTTTGTGTCGTTTGCTTCGGCAACGGCAAGACGTTGCGTTGCAGTGTGGGACGCAGGTAGTGAACGCTGCCTTCCAATAACAGACCGGTCGGGCCCACGATGGGTGAAGAAAAAGCCTGTAATGCCATCGAATCGGTTTTGCGAACAGCCTGCGCCGAATGAATCTGCCCATTCATGACCACTTGAACACCACGCTGCCGGCTGCTCTTGGCCAAGCCAACCCGGCAGGCATCCAAAAGATTTCCCGGCCCGTCGGCGCCTGCCTGGGTTGCCGAGCGCATTGCGCCGGTCAGGACCAATGGTTCGTCGTGGTCCCATAGCAGATCGAAAAATGTCGCAGTTTCTTCCAGCGTATCCGTGCCTTGAGTGATGACAATCCCCACGGCACCTTGCTCGATTTGATAATTCGCCCAGCAGAGAACGCTCAATAAAAACTCGAAATCCAATGATGCGCTCGGCAACATTCCCAGTGTTTCGACGGTGACATGTGCCTGCGTCGTCAACTCCGGTACCGAAGCCAGCAGGGTTGCGCCACTGATGGTCGGGACTATTCCTTCTCCGGCGGCCCGGGCCTGCATGCTCACGGTACCGCCGAGTGACGCGATGGCCAGCTTGGGTAGGTCCATGTAATACCTCACTTTTGTAATGAGAAATGGCTGTACCCGCCTCAAGGTCGCAATACAGCCATAGGATGATGGGGTCAGTGGGTTATCAGAAATCCGATAAACGGAATGATAAGAAGGGTACTGATAGCCATGGACAGGACATTGGCGATGAAAGCGTGCATGTCGGCGGGTAACCGTTTGGCAATTGCGCACGCCAGCGGCGGCGCAATCAATGCACCCAGCAAAGCACTTGACCCAATCACCAGCCAACTGCCGCCGTAGGTCAAAATCGCCGCAGGTACGACAGATACCAACGGAATGTAGGTGGGATACCATCCGCGCAGCATCCACTGGCGACGCCAGATCATCACGCCCAGTGCCGAGGTCAGTGCTTGTGCGCCGATCAATTGGGGCAGCAAGCCCGAGCCGTAGACCGGGCTCATCGGGCTTAAGGTGTAAGCCAGCAACGCGCCCAGTATCAGTCCGAGGCTGGCCCATTCATTACCGAAGAACGGCGCTTCGGAAAAGTCTGCCAAGACCCGGCGCAAACTCCAGACGACACCGTAGTCTGGCGCCTTGGCTGTAGTGGGCAGCGATTGCGGTTCGGATGCTTTTCCGCTCGCTTGCGACTGCATCAGGCTCGGCAAGTGGCGACACAGCAGAAACGCAATGACGCTGGCCACCGCCATTCCGGAGACATTGCCGATAACGACCGGCAATCCCAGTGGATTGCAGACGTAGTTGACGATCAACAAACACGCAGGGGTGACCAGCAAGGCACCCATGATTGCGCCATTGACCGCTACCTTCCAGCCGCCGCCAAACATCAGCACCATCGCCGCGGGTAATGAAACGAAAGCTGCAAACGTGGGCTGCCAAGCTGTGGCTGTCACGGTCCAACCCCACAGAAGGTTACTCAGCAAGAGCCCAAGCAACGAACTGGTGACGAGCCAGGGCCACAGGCCGCTGCCATAGCAGATGGAAAAGCCTTGCCAGGCTTTTCCTGTCCGATTGGCCCGGTACGCGAGATATGCTCCGGCGAGCAGTCCGATAGAGGCAAACTCATGTTTGTAGAACGCGACCTCGCTGATATCCCCCAACACCCAGCGTAACCAAGCACTTGGCTGCGGCAGGTTGGATACCATGTGGCTGTAGTCTGGCCAGTGGGCGGGCCAGGAGGCGCGGTTCGTGAACGAAAGCCAGATCACCAGCGCTATCGCGCCGAGCATTAACAGGATGATGGCGATATCCAGCGGTGATCTGGCGGTATGCTGGCGTTGGTCGAGCTTTTCGCTTGTAGTTTCCATTGATTCGCTCCCTTATCAGCGCGGCAGACAAGGGTGCTGGGTATAACCGAGCATTTGATCGTAAAGATCGGCTCGACGATCTCGGTGCAGGTCATTCAAATTGTTCCAGATGGCAGCGCTACGGGAACTGGTCAGGTCAATATCGGCAAAAAGAACTTCTTGTTGGTCAGCGGAGGCTACCGCGCTGATCGGCCAGCCGTTGGTGCCTGCGATCAACGAACAGCCCAGATAACGAGCACCTCTCTCTTCCCCTATGCGGCTTGCCGCTGCGATAAATACGTTGTTCACGTGCGCGGCTGTCATCGTCAGGTACGACGCCATGCATTTGCCGGCGTCATCGAATAGAGGCGGTGGTGTCCAGACCCAATTGTTCAGGCTGCAAATGATGTCCGCGCCTTGCTGGCTGAGAATTCTCGGTACTTCCGGGAACCAGATGTCCCAGCAGATCAACAACCCAATGCGGCCTATTGGCGTTTCGAATACTGGAAAACCCAGATCGCCTGGCGTGAACCAGAGTTTTTCCAGGTTCCATAAGTGTGCTTTTCGATACTTGCCGATAAAACCGTCAGGCCCTACCAGAACGCCAGTGTTGAAGAGGCGCATGCCCTCGCGTTCCGTCAAGCCGGCCACCAGGTAAACCTTGTGTTGACGGGCGAAGTCCATCCAGGCCTGCACACTCTGCCCGCCGGGGATTGATTCTGAGTGTTCGAACGCATCCTGCCGGTTGCTGAAGAAATAGCCGGTGTTTGATAGCTCGGGCAGAACGATGAGGTTCGCTCCACCGTTTACCGCATCCTGGGCCAGCGCAAGGCTTCGGTGCAGATTCTCTTCGCGATTTTTTATACCGACCTGGGGGGCGAATTGCACAACCGCTACACGAACAGGGCTGGTTGGCTCGTTCATTTTCGTAAACCTCTTTTTATTGTTATTCACGCTGTTTAATGGCGTGTTCATAAGAGGTGAAACGGGCGCGGAGCGTAAGTCAGCCGTTTCCTTTTAGGCTGTAGGGCATCTCCCAAGATGAATGTGAGGAGCCCTTGGCAGGAGGAAATGAAGGCGGAGCCAGTGCTCGTCGTGCATGGCTCCAAGGGCAGAGTGGCGTCAGGGTGCGGTTCTGTAGTGCGGATAGTCGCTCATGGAAAAACCACCATTGAATATCGCGGCGGTTTTGTTGCAGATATGAATGACTGCGTCGACGGCGCCTCGAAAGCAAGGCTCTGTCCAGCCCGCATCCACTGAAAATGACTCGCCAGAAAAGTACAGGCCTGAATGATGTCCGAAATCCCTGTTGTACTTCATCAGGCCCACGGCATCGTAGTAGGTGCCAGGTCGGTATAGCTTTGCACAACCCAACGCATTTTTATCGGTCATCCACCGTTGGACCACGGCTCGATCGAGCCCGATGTAGGGAGAGATTCTCTCGCGGACATTGGTGCATTTCATGAGTATTCGATCCAGCTCTTTGGCGCACTTGGTTACCAGCTCCTTGTCGGTGAAGGAGGCGAGCTTGGTTGCGTCGTCTTCCCACGTGTAGCTCAGGAGAATGCAGTCATAACTGTAGTTATCGTTGTAGCGGTAGGTGTAGACGTCGTGAATGAAGCTGTCGGTGACGATGGCCTGCGGAATTTTGCTGTTTTTCGAAAGGAATGATTTTTTCAATGGCGCAAAGACCTTGCAACTGGTCTCCCAATGGGCTGTTTTATAGGCATTGATTGTCTCGAAGGGCAGCATTTGCGGCGTGAAGTTTTCAAGCTCGATCCGAGTTTCGATCAGCCAGGAAGGTAGCGTCATGATGACGGAGTCGAAATCCTCAAAACGGTGTTGGGTCTGTTCGGGTTGGCTGTATTTCCAGCTGTAGTGGACGCGCGTCTTTTGGTTGGCCAGTTTTACCAGTTTTGTTACGGATGAATCCGTGAGCAAACCATCGATTCTTTCGCGGCAGTGTTCGTAGACAGACTTTCGAGTTTCATCGGTTTTCATGAATAGCAGGCACTCGTCCAATGCGGCGAGCCCGATGTAGCGGGGACTGTCGAAAATCAGGCCTTTGGAGTCAAGAACCGCTTCGCTATGCAGGTAGGGCGAGGCGAGCGGGTCACCCGTCGAGTCCACCCGACCATGAATCAGTTGCAGGTGACTGCTGAATCCAAAGATGGCGGTACGCAGGGGATAAAGCGAGCAGACGTCATAGAAGGCCCCCCAGCTGCCATCGCCTATGCCAATCGCATAAAAAATCGCCGACTCTTCCAGGGACATTCCCATGCCGCCAAAGTCCCCCGATGAGCGCTCATCCCAGGTTTGCAAGGCCGGCATAGTCACCAAGTCGCGAAACGAAACGCTCTCGTACTTTGCAACAATGGCGGCCCACATGGTTTCCCATCCCTCGCTGGCGTAAACCTCTGCGACGTGTCGAGTCATGCGGTCGGCAAAGGCTTTCCACTTGGAATAGACCTGCTGCAGTTCCCTGCCGGGAGGCGGTGTGTGGCCGTCTTCATTCTTCCAGATTTGCATTTGCGGAGTCGGTTCACCGCCAATGCTGCCCTCGCGCAGAAAAATGCCTGTCGAGTGGACCCATTGGCTTCCTGGATTGGCGAAATCTGAAGTCGATAAGTCAAATGCCTTTGTGTAATAAGCCATCATCGACCGCCCTTCTGTCGGCGGCTCATCCGCCCGGTTAAAGAAGGGCATGCGCATCGCACCCATCTCAAAGGGTGTATGGCTCGCGGTGGAATGTTTGCTTCCGGGTACGGTCAGGTGCCTGCCGCCTATGCGCCTGGATTGCTCCATTAAGGTTATGTGGGTGAATCCGCAACGATAAAGCTCTCTGGCGGCAGTCAATCCGGTGATGCCGGCGCCTATGATACAAATTCTGTGTCGTGGGTCAGTGGCCTTGGCGATGCCATTTTTTTGCTCGACCAGCATTCGGTAGTCGAAGCACAAATCGGGTGGGTTAGGAAAGCGAGCCGACCACTTGTTCTTAGCCGAACGTTTGGTTCGGGCGACCTCCTTGGCGGCGGCGGAGGGATAGTTGTAACTTGATCCGATGGTCATTAATGCTCTTCCCTGAAAGATTCTTCAGGGAGCGATGTTGCGATACTCATATGGTGATGTATGTGAGCAAAATCCCGCCCTCGGACGCTCTGCATTCCGTTTCTTATGTAGGAATATGCAAGAAAGGCTGGCCGTGCGCCGCACATGCTCGAAAGTGGGAGCGAACTGGCTCGCTCCCACAGTGGGTCGTTGCCAAGCCCTCGGGCTACGCCGCCTGCTGAAACTGCTGTCGATACTGGTTCGGCGACAGGTCGGTATGTTGCCGGAACAGCCGGGCGAAAAAGCTCGCGTCGTCGTAGCCGACTTCATAGCTGATGGTCTTGATGCTCTTGCGGCTGCCGGAGAGCAGGCCCTTGGCGGTTTCGATCCGCAGCCGTTGCAGGTAATGCAGCGGTTTGTCACCTGTGGCGGTCTGGAAGCGGCGCATGAAATTGCGGATGCTCATGCCATGTTCCCGGGCAACGTCCTCGAAGCGGAATTTATCGGCGAAGTGCTCTTCGAGCCATTGCTGGATCTGCAGGATGATCACGTCCTGGTGCAGTTTCTGTCCGCCGAAGCCGATCCGCCCAGGCGAATAGCTGCGTTGCACTTCATACAGGATATCCCGCGCCACGGCCTGGGCCACGTTGGCGCCGCAGAAGCGTTCAATGAGGTAAATGTAGAGGTCGCAGGCTGAGGTCGTGCCGCCAGCGCAGAACAGGTTGTCGGCGTCGGTCAGGTGCTTGTCCTGGTTCAGGTATACCTGGGGGAAGCGTTCCTTGAAGGCGTTGAAGAAACGCCAGTAGGTGGTGGCTTCCTTGCCATCGAGCAGCCCGGCCTCGGCCAGCCAGAATACCCCGGTGGCTTCGCCGCAGAGTACTGCGCCGCGCGCGTGTTGTTCGCGCAGCCAGGGCAGGACCTGGGGATAACGTTGGCAGAGGGTGGTGAAATCATCCCAGAAGGCCGGCAGGATGATGACGTCGGTATTTTCCAGGCCACCGTCCACCGGCATGATCACGTCGCTGAAGCTGTTCACCGGTTTGCCGTCGGGGCTGACCAGCCGGGTTTCAAACGCCGGGGTCAGGCCGTGGCCCAGTTGTTTGCCATAGCGCAGGCTGGCCAGGTGGAAAAAATCCTTGGCTTGCATGAGGGTGGAGGCGAAGACCCGGTCGACTGCCAGGATGCTGACGCGCCGCAAGGGCGTGGAGGCGTGCATAGACATAATTCATCTTTATTTTTATAGGGGAAAGTGGTCAACAGACGGCTGGATCGTCTTATTTTTTGTCGGATGTGTCCAGTGTCCTGTCGTACCCCGCAGGCTTAGGCTCTGTCGGATAACCACGCCCAACAATAACCAAAGGTGCGCCATGATCCCAAGAACACTGTTCAGTCCCGAGCACGAATTGTTTCGCGACAGCGTACGAACCTTCCTCGAAAAAGAAGCCGTGCCGTACCACAGCCAGTGGGAAAAACAGGGGCATGTCGATCGCCAACTCTGGAACAAAGCGGGGGAGGCGGGCATGTTGTGCTCGCACCTTCCAGAAGCCTATGGGGGGCTGGACGCAGATTTTCTCTACAGCACGGTGGTGATCGAGGAGATCGGGCGCCTGGGGCTGACGGGGATCGGCTTCTCGCTGCATTCCGACATTGTTGCGCCGTATATCCTGCATTACGGCAGTGAAGCGCTGAAACACAAGTACCTGCCGAAACTGGTGTCCGGCGAAATGGTCACGGCCATCGCCATGACCGAGCCGGGCGCTGGTTCCGACCTGCAAGGGGTGAAGACCACGGCGGTGCTGGACGGTGATGAATATGTCATCAACGGCTCGAAGACCTTCATCACCAATGGTTTCCTGGCAGACCTGGTGATCGTGGTCGCCAAGACCGATCCGAAGGCCGGCGCCAAGGGCACCAGCCTGTTCCTGGTGGAGGCGGGCACGCCGGGCTTTGAAAAGGGCAAGCGCCTGGAAAAAGTCGGAATGAAGGCCCAGGACACGTCGGAATTGTTCTTCCAGGATGTCCGCGTGCCGAAGGAGAACCTGTTGGGGCAGGCCGGCATGGGCTTCGCCTACTTGATGCAGGAGCTGCCCCAGGAGCGTCTGACCGTCGCCATCGGCGGCCTGGCTTCGGCCGAAGCGGCGCTGCAATGGACCCTGGACTACACCCGCGAGCGCAAGGCGTTCGGCAAATCCATCGCGGACTTCCAGAACACCCGCTTCAAGCTTGCGGAAATGGCCACCGAAATCCAGATTGGCCGGGTCTTCGTCGACCGTTGCCTGGAATTGCACCTGCAAGGCAAGCTGGACGTGCCGACGGCGGCGATGGCCAAGTACTGGGGCACTGACCTGCAATGCAAGGTGCTCGACGAATGCGTGCAGTTGCATGGCGGCTACGGCTTCATGTGGGAATACCCGATTGCCCGGGCTTGGGCGGATGCGCGGGTGCAGCGGATCTATGCCGGGACCAATGAGATCATGAAGGAGATCATTGCGCGGTCGCTTTGATGTCGTAGTGACTGTTAGGCCGCTATCGCGAGCAGGCTCGCTCCCACAGGGGTTGTATGTCGATCACAAATGAGTGGTCAGACATAAATCCAATGTGGGAGCGAGCCTGCTCGCGATGGGGGCTATGAATCAATCAAGGCGCCGGGTTCGGCTGATCCTTGTGAATCGCCTCGATCCCCGCCAGCACTTCATCCGACAGTTTCAGCTCGAAACTGGCGATGTTGCTGTCCAGTTGCTCCAGCGTGGTGGCGCCAATGATGTTGCTGGTCACGAACGGCTGCCGGGTGACGAACGCCAGGGCCATCTGCGCCGGGTCCAGGCCATGTTCGCGGGCCAGGGCCACATACCGGCTGCACGCTGCTTCCGATTGTGGGTTGAAGTAGCGCATGAAGCGGCTGTACAGCGTCAGGCGGCCCTTGGCTGGCCGTGCGCCGTTTTCGTATTTTCCCGACAGAAAGCCGAACGCCAGGGGCGAATAAGCCAACAAGCCGCATTGCTCGCGAATGGCGATTTCCGACAGGCCGATCTCGAAGCTGCGGTTGAGCAGGTTGTACGGGTTCTGGATCGACACCGCCCGCGGCCAGCCACGGGCCTCGGCCAGGGCGAGGAATTTCATGGTGCCCCACGGCGTTTCGTTGGACAGGCCGATGTGGCGGATCTTGCCGGCGCGAACCTGTTCGTCAAGGGCTTCGAGGGTTTCCTCCAGGGGGGTGAACGTTTCGTCGGCCTTGTGCTGGTAGCCCAGTTGCCCAAAGAAGTTGGTGCTGCGCTCCGGCCAATGCAACTGGTAAAGATCGATCCAGTCGGTCTGCAGGCGCTTGAGGCTGGCGTCCACGGCTTCGACGATGTGGCGGCGGTTGTGCTTGAGGTTCTTGTCGCGGATGTAGTCGATGGTATTGCCGGGGCCGGCGATCTTGCTCGCCAGGATCCAGTCGGCACGGTCGCCGCGACTCTTGAAGTAATTGCCGATGTAGCGCTCGGTGGTGGCGTAGGTTTCGGCCTTGGGTGGCACCGGGTACATCTCGGCGGTGTCGATGAAATTGATGCCGGCAGCCTTGGCGCGTTCGATCTGGGCGAAGGCCTCGGCCTCGCTGTTCTGCTCACCCCAGGTCATGGTTCCGAGGCACAGGGCACTCACGTTCAGATCGGTACGGCCTAGCGGGCGATAGTCCATCGGGAGCTCCTTGGGCAAAACAATCATAAAAGCAGGTTGAAATATTTTTCGCAATCTGCATAATTGCGCACCTCTTTCTGCAGTGGAAGTGATGCGCCGCCGCCGAAGAATCTTGCCGTTGAACGGACGCGCCGACCCGAGCCCCCGAAAGCGTCTGTATCCGGCTGCCTTTGACTTGTCAAAGTACGCACTATTCAGTAAGATCCGCCGTCTAATTTACAGGGCGGCCCCTGAGGCTATAAAGAATGAAAACTTTTACTGCTAAACCGGAAACAGTAAAGCGCGACTGGTTTGTCGTCGACGCTGCTGGTCAGACCCTGGGTCGTCTGGCCACCGAAATCGCGAGCCGTCTGCGTGGCAAGCACAAGCCTGAGTACACCCCTCACGTTGACACCGGTGACTACATCGTCGTGATCAACGCTGAGCAAGTACGTGTTACTGGCGCTAAAACCACTGACAAAATGTACTACTCCCACTCCGGTTTTCCTGGCGGCATCAAGTCGATCAACTTTGAAAAGCTGATCGCCAAAGCCCCTGAGCGCGTGATCGAGACCGCGGTTAAAGGCATGCTGCCTAAGAACCCACTGGGTCGCGACATGTATCGTAAGCTGAAGGTTTATGCGGGCGCTGCTCACCCTCATACTGCTCAGCAGCCCCAAGAACTGAAGTTTTAACGGAATAGTTCATTATGTCGGCGACTCAAAATTACGGCACTGGCCGTCGCAAGACTGCAACCGCACGCGTTTTCCTGCGTCCGGGCACTGGTAACATCTCCATCAACAACCGCTCCCTGGATAACTTCTTCGGCCGCGAAACTGCCCGCATGGTAGTTCGTCAGCCGCTGGAACTGACCGAGACCGTCGAAAAATTCGACATCTACGTCACTGTTATCGGTGGTGGTGTAAGTGGTCAAGCTGGCGCAATCCGCCACGGCATCACTCGCGCCCTGATGGATTACGACGAGACTCTGCGTGGTGCTCTGCGCAAAGCCGGCTTCGTAACTCGCGATGCTCGCGAAGTTGAACGTAAGAAAGTCGGTCTGCGTAAAGCGCGTAAGCGTCCGCAGTACTCGAAGCGTTAATTTCGCTTCCGCTTTCAAAAGGCGCCCAGTTCCTCACGGAGCTGGGCGTTTTTTTATGGGCAAAAGAATTGCTCTGTGACAACTTGCCACATTCGTAGAGCCCCTATACTACAAGGCTTGGCGGTTTGGCCGCATGGTAATTACCTTGTCAGAATTGGGGCTTTTCATTACCATTCGGCAAAATTTTTATAAGTTCAGATTTTTACTTAGTAGACGCCTGATCTAACAGGCCACAAAGCTGATGGGAGAGGACTGAATGAGCAATGACGGCGTGAATGCAGGCCGGCGTCGCTTCCTGGTAGCAGCCACATCCGTGGTGGGTGCTGCAGGAGCGGTGGGGGCTGCGGTCCCGTTCGTGGGGTCATGGTTTCCCAGTGCCAAGGCGAAAGCCGCAGGTGCACCGGTGAAAGTGAATGTCAGCAAGATCGAGCCAGGCCAGCAGATGATTGCTGAATGGCGCGGCCAGCCGGTGTTCATCGTCCGCCGTACAGAGGAAATCCTGGGGAATCTGAAAAAGATCGAGGGTCAGTTGTCCGACCCGTCCTCCAAGAACTCGGTCCAACCGGAATACGTCAATCCTGAAACGCGTTCGATCAAGCCAGAGGTTTTGCTGCTGATCGGAATTTGTACGCACCTGGGTTGCTCGCCAACGTTCCGTCCTGAAGTGGCTCCTGCCGATCTGGGCAAGGACTGGGTCGGTGGTTATTTCTGCCCTTGCCACGGCTCCCACTACGACCTGGCTGGTCGCGTCTACAAGTCGCAGCCTGCACCTCTGAACCTGCCAGTTCCCCCGCATTCCTATGAGACCGACGACATCATTGTCATCGGCGTCGATACGGAGAAAGCGTGATGAGCAAATTCATGGATTGGGTTGATGCGCGCTTTCCCGCGACCAAAATGTGGGAAGACCATCTCAGCAAGTATTACGCTCCGAAGAACTTCAACTTCTTCTACTTCTTTGGCTCCCTGGCGCTGCTCGTTCTGGTCAACCAGATCGTTACCGGTGTCTGGCTGACCATGAGCTACACCCCGTCGGCGGAAGAAGCCTTTGCTTCCGTCGAATACATCATGCGCGACGTCGAGTACGGCTCGATCCTGCGTCTGCTGCACTCCACTGGCGCTTCGGCGTTCTTCATCGTGGTCTATCTGCACATGTTCCGTGGCCTGCTCTACGGTTCGTACCAGAAGCCTCGTGAGCTGGTGTGGGTCTTCGGCATGCTGATTTACCTGGCGCTGATGGCCGAGGCCTTCATGGGCTACCTGCTGCCGTGGGGCCAGATGTCCTACTGGGGTGCCCAGGTGATCATCTCGCTGTTCGGTGCGATCCCGGTCATCGGTGACGACCTGACCCAGTGGATTCGTGGTGACTACCTGATCTCGGGCATTACCCTGAACCGCTTCTTCGCCCTGCACGTGGTCGCGCTGCCGATCGTGATCCTTGGCCTGGTGGTGTTGCACATCCTGGCCTTGCACGAAGTCGGCTCGAACAACCCGGATGGCGTGGACATCAAGAAGCACAAGGACGAGAACGGCGTACCGCTGGATGGCATCGCCTTCCACCCGTACTACACCGTGAAAGATATCGTCGGCGTGGTGGTCTTCCTGTTCATCTTCTGCTCCATCGTGTTCTTCTTCCCGGAAATGGGTGGTTATTTCCTCGAGAAGCCGAACTTTGAGCAGGCGAACGCCTTCAAGACCCCTGAGCACATTGCCCCGGTCTGGTACTTCACACCGTTCTACGCGATCCTGCGGGCGATCCCGGACAAGCTGCTGGGCGTTATCGCCATGGGCGCGGCCATCGCTGTGCTGTTCGTCCTGCCGTGGCTGGATCGCAGCCCCGTCAAGTCGATGCGCTACAAAGGCTGGCTGAGCAAGATCTGGCTCGTGGTGTTCTGCATCTCGTTCGTGATCCTCGGCGTGCTGGGCGTACTGGCGCCGACGCCGGGACGCACGTTGCTGTCGCAGGTTTGCACCTTCCTGTACTTCGCCTACTTCATTCTGATGCCGTTCTACACCAGGCTCGAGAAGACCAAACCGGTTCCGGAAAGGGTGACTGGCTGATGAAAAAGCTATTTGCTGTACTGATTCTCGCGGCTATGCCTGCACTGTCCTTTGCTTCTACCTCTGCTGGTCCGGAGCTGGAAAAAGTCGACATCGACGTTTCCGACAAAGCTGCCATGCAGGACGGCGCACGTACGTTCGCCAACTACTGCATGGGTTGCCACAGTGCCAAGTTCCAGCGCTACGAGCGCGTTGCCGATGACCTGGGCATTCCTCATGAGCTGATGCTCGAGAAGGTAGTGTTCACCGGTGCCAAGCTGGGCGATCACATGACCATCGGCATGCAGCCTGCGGACGCCAAGACCTGGTTCGGCGCCGCGCCGCCGGACCTGACCCTGGTCGCCCGTGTGCGTGGGACTGACTGGCTTTATGGTTACCTGCGTTCGTTCTACGAAGATCCTGCGCGTCCATGGGGCGTGAACAACAAGGTCTTCCCGAACGTCGGCATGCCTAACGTTCTGGTCGGCCTCCAGGGTCGCCAGGTGGTAGGCTGCAAACAGGTTCAGATCGTTGAGGACGGTAAAAAGCAATTCGATCCGCTGACCGGCACCGCTTTGACGCATGAAGCCTGCGACCAGCTGACTGTATTGCCGAATACCGGTAGCCTGACCCCGGAGCAGTTCGACGAGAAGGTCAAGAACCTGGTGACCTTCCTGGCCTACTCGGCCAACCCGGTGAAGCTGGAGCATCAGCGCATCGGTACCTATGTATTGCTGTACCTGGCGTTCTTCTTCGTATTCGCTTACCTGCTCAAGCGTGAATACTGGAAAGACGTGCATTGATAAAGCTGTAAGCCGTTGCTGTTAATCGTGCGCGCCCAAGGGCGTCTCTAGAAATGTAACGAGCCTGGCCCGCCAGGTGTTACAGGAGACGCCCTCTGGGCGCGCTCGTTTTTCCGTTTTTCGATAATTTCAACAAGCGAGGAGGATCGCCATGGGCGTGACCAATCGGTTGGCCTGTTACTCCGACCCCGCCGACCACTATTCCCACCGGGTACGCATCGTACTGGCAGAGAAGGGTGTCAGCGCCGAGATCATTTACGTTGAAGCGGGCCGTCAGCCGCCGAAGCTGATCGAGGTGAACCCTTACGGCAGCCTGCCCACACTGGTCGATCGTGACCTGGCGTTGTGGGAGTCGACCGTGGTGATGGAATATCTGGATGAGCGTTATCCGCATCCACCTTTACTGCCGGTGTACCCTGTCGCGCGTGCCAACAGCCGTTTGCTGATCCATCGCATCCAGCGTGACTGGTGCGGGTTGGTGGATCTGATCCTGGATTCTCGGACCAAGGAGCCGGCGCGGGTCGTCGCGCGCAAGGAATTGCGTGAAAGCCTGACTGGCGTATCGCCACTGTTCGTCGATAAGCCGTTTTTCCTCAGTGAGGAACAAAGTCTGGTGGATTGCTGCCTATTGCCCATACTCTGGCGTTTGCCGATTCTGGGTATCGAACTGCCGCGGCCTGCCAAGCCGCTGCTTGATTATATGGAGCGCCAATTCGCGCGTGAGGCTTTCCAGGCGAGTCTGTCTGGCGTCGAACGTGACATGCGCTAAGGCTTAGGGAGCCGCTATGAACTCCAGTCGACCTTATCTGGTCCGCGCGCTCTACGAGTGGATTGTGGACAACGATTGCACCCCGCACATGCTGGTCAACGCCGAGTTTCCGTCGGTGCAGGTGCCGCAGGGTTTTGCCAATGACGGGCAAATTGTCTTGAACGTGTCGCCGGCCGCTGTGCGTCACTTGCACATGGATAACGACGCCGTCAGCTTCGAAGGGCGCTTCGGTGGTGTGCCGCACACTTTGTACGTGCCTATTGCTGCGATCCTGGGGATTTATGCCCGGGAGAATGGCCAGGGCATGGTGTTTGAGCTGGAAGCGCCGCTCGATGGCGAGGAAGAGTTCGAGCCGGATGATGACTTGCCGCCACCGGATGACGAGCCGCCGCGTCCTAGCGGGCGGCCGAGTTTGAAAGTGGTGAAGTAGGTAGATATGTGCCAGATACAGGCTGTTTGAAAGCTTGGTGACTTGGTTAAGAAAATGCCCGTATCGTGAGATGTGGGCATTTTTTTTGTGGCATGGTTGGTGTGTGTATCCGTTGCTGCGGTAACGGCGGCTTAGGGTTCCGCCCTTACGGCGGCTCACTTTTGAGAAGCGCAAAAGTAAGCAAAACGCTTTATGCCCCACCACTCGGCACCTCGCCTAGGCTCGGTGTGCCCTCGCTCCGGCATTGCTCCGTGGGCCCGCCGCGAAGGGCCATCCATGGCCCAGCGCGGCTAACCCGGCATCCATGCCGGGTTGCCCACTCCACAATGCCTGCGTTCGGTCAGCGTGGTTAACGGGGCGCCGAGATCAACGTCCACCGCGAGGCGGCCTAACAGCCGACCTGACTCTCCCGGTCGTACACCCGTTAGATCTGTGGGAGCAAAGCTTGCTCGCGAAGAGGCCGGCACATCCAACATCACCGCAAGCTGACACATCGCCTTCGCGAGCAAGCCCGCTCCCACATTCAATCTCCAGCGGACACAAAATTTATACCCAGCACAGCCCCCCTGTGGGAGCGAGCTTGCTCGCGATGAGGCCGGCACGCCCAGCATCCATGTGACTGAGCTATCGCCATCGCGAGCAAGCTCGCTCCCACAGGAGGCACGCGGTCTCATCAAGAACCAGGTCGGCTACTAGGCCGCCTCGCGGTGGACGTTGATCTTGGCGCCCCGTTAACCACGATGGCTGAACGGAGGTGTTGTGGAGTGGGCATCCCGGCATGGATGCCGGGTTAGCCGCGCTGGGCCATGGATGGCCCTTCGCGGCGGCCCACGGAGCAATGCCGGAGTGAGGGCACACCGAGCCTAGGCGAGGTGCCGAGTGGTGGGGCAAAGCGCTTTTGGTTACTTTTGGCGCTCTTCCAAAAGTGACCCGCTGTAAGAGCGGAACCCTAAGCTGCCGTTACCGCAGCAACGGATATACACATCGATCCCACCAAAAAAGAAGCAAAAAAAACGGCGCCCCCGGTCTCAGAAGAAGCGCCGTTTTTCTTGAGCAACTGAAGTTCAAAAATCAGTCAATGTACTCAAACAACTTGACGATTTTCTGCACCCCAGACACACCCTGCACCAAGTTGGTCGCCTGCGCAGCCTCTTTCTTGGTCAACAACCCCAGCAAATAGACAATGCCATTCTCAGTCACAACCTTGATGCGCGAGCCGGGAATGCTGGCGTCAGTGAGCATCTGGGTCTTGATCTTGGTGGTCAGCCAGGCGTCGTTCTGTCGCGCCAGCAGCGAGGAGGGTTGCAGGACCTGCAGTTCGTTATGCACGGTCTTGACCCGTTGCACGGCGCTGGCTTCCTGTTCGGCCTTGGCCTTGAGGTCGGCACGTGGGGTCTGGCCGGCCAGCAATACGACGCCGTTGAAGCTGGTGACGACGATGTGCGAGTTGTTGTCCAGGTCCGGGTCGGCCTTGGCGATGTTCACGCCTACCTTGGTTTCAATCAGGGAGTCGTCGATCTTGCTGCCGAAGGTGCGGGTGCCGCGGTCATCTTCAATCGGCTTTTCCCGGCTGGCGTTAACCACCGATGTGCAGCCGCTGATGCCGAGGCACAGGGTCAGGGCCAGTAGGCCTAGGCGATTAGGGGTCATTCTTCACTCCCGAACAGTTGGCTGTCGATCAAGTCGCAAAGGCAGTGGATCGCCAGCAGGTGGACTTCCTGGATACGTGCGGTGATATTGGCCGGTACGCGGATCTCGACGTCTTCTGGCAAGAGCAGGGACGCCATGCCGCCGCCGTCACGACCGGTCAATGCTACGACAATCATTTCGCGATCATGTGCGGCCTGGATCGCTTGAATAATATTGGCCGAATTGCCGCTGGTGGAAATCGCCAGCAGTACATCGCCGGGTTGGCCCAGGGCACGGATCTGTTTGGAGAAGATTTCGTTGTAGCTGTAGTCGTTGGCGATCGAGGTGATCGTCGAGCTGTCGGTGGTCAGGGCGATCGCTGGCAGGCTCGGGCGCTCGCGCTCGAAGCGGTTGAGCAGTTCCGAGGAGAAGTGCTGTGCGTCGCCGGCCGAACCGCCATTGCCGCACGAAAGCATCTTGCCCTCGTTGAGCAAGGCGTTGACCATCACTTGGCTGGCTTGCTCGATGTGCGGTGCAAGTACGTCCATCGCCTGTTGCTTGGTGTCGATACTGGCCTGAAAAAGCTGGCGAATTCGCGATTGCATGTCCATCTGTGTGACCTTAAGTAGCGCGGCTTATCGGCACAAACATGTGCGGCGCGCAAAGCAAAGAGCAAAAAAGTTAGGTGAAGGTGTCCGGCTCGGCATGGGCGCTTAACTGTCGAAAGCGTTCTGCAGCCAGTTCAACTGAGCGGCGTTGCTGTCGATGGCAACCACGTCGAAGCGGCAGGGATGATCGGCCCAGCGAGACTCGCGTTGCAGAAAATACTGCGCGGCGAAAATCAGCTTCTGGCGCTTGCGCTCGTCAATGCTGTCGAGCGCCCCACCCCATTGAGTATTTTTTCTGTAGCGGACTTCGACGAATACTACTGTATCGCCGTCAAGCATGACCAGATCAAGCTCGCCGCGTTTACACAACCAGTTCTGCGCCACCAGCCGCAGGCCTTGTTGCTGGAGATGCGCGAGGGCCTGGCCCTCGGCATCCCGTCCGCTTTGCTGGCGTGATCGGTCAGGCATCAGCGCTGGGTATCCGGCAGCCGCTGCACCTGGCCGTTGACGAACTCGGCCCATGGCAGTTGACGCTGTACGCGCTGGGTTGGAGACACTGCCAGGCTGCCCGACAGGCCTTCGATTCGGCTGTCCGGCAACGTCTTGAGCTGACCCAGGCGCGGCGCCAGGCGATAGGCGTCTGCACCCATCGCGTACAACCGACCCAGGCTGCCGCCCGCCTGGGGCCACTGGGCGGTGACCTGCTTGCGCAGCGGGTCATTGGCGTCGAGCAGCCACGGGGTTTCGCAGAAGCGGATACCGCTCATGTCGTTATATTGATTCTGGTCGCCGCTGGCGCTGAACACTGAAGACGTCGCGTAGACCGGCACGTCGCCAGCGTACTGGAAGTTCAGGGTCGGCTTGATCTGCTGGGCCTGTTGCGGCGTCGATGCCAGGAAGATGAACTCGATGTCCTGGCGACGGGACGGCTGGGCCGCGACCGTGGTGCCAACGGTGCTTTGCAGGCTCTTGGCGCGACCTTCGCTCTGGCGCAGTTGGAACATGTCGGCGATCTGCTGGGCCAGTTGGACCGGTTGGTCGACCCGTTCGATTGCGATGATGGTGCCGCCATTGGCCTGCCAGTCCTGGCTGAAGGCTTTGAGTACGCGATCGCCCCATTCACCCTTCGGTACCATGACGGCGGCGCGATGCAGGCCATCGGCGCGGGCGCGGCGGGAGACTTCGCGAGCTTCATCCTCCGGTGCCAGGCCGAACTGGAACAGTTGCGGTGGCCCTTGCTCGCCTTCGCTGTAGTTCAGCGCCAGGGTAGTGATCGGCAGTTGCGGGCGAGTACTGATCTGCTTGACCAGTGGTTTTTCCAGCGGTCCGACTACCAGTTGCACGCCATCGGCCTGGGCCTTGCGATAGAACTCGTCCATGGAGGTCAGGCTGGAGCTGTCGTAGAACTGGATGCTTGGCGGCTTCTGCCCGGCCTGCTGGGCCTGGTAGTGCGCGGCCATGAAGCCCTCGCGCAAGGCCTTGGCAACCGCAGCCAGCGGGCCATTCTGTGGCAGCAGCAGGGCGATCTTGCTCAGTGGCTGGCTCGCCAGTTCCTTGAGCTTGACCAGGGGGGTTGGCAGCTGCAGGGCGGCGGGGTGCTTCGGGTTCTGTTCGCGCCAGTGGTCGATGGCCGCCTGCTGTTGTTCCAGGGTGCCGGCGGTCTTGACGGCCTGGGCCAGGCTCAGCCAACCGCCTAGGTCGTCGTTGGAGCTTGGCTGCAACTGGTCGGTGGGCAGCGAGGCGATCAGCGACCAGATGGCTTCGTGGTTTTTTGCCGCGGCGTCGTTTTCCAGCAGGGGCGCGATGAAAATGCGCTCCTTGGCGGCGGCCAGGGTCTGGCCATCGGCCTCCAGGGCGCGGGCGCGGACGGTACCGGTACGGACCTGCTGCTCCACCGGCATTTCGCTCAGGTGTTGCAGGCTTGGGTGGCTCAGGGCGGTCAGTGCCGCCTTGGGCTGATTGCGGGTCATCGCCAGTTCAGCCGACAGCGTGCTGGCGAAAATCTGCTGGCCGGGCTTGAGTTGCTCCATCGGCACTTGTTGCAGGATCTGTGCGGACTGGCCGGCATTGCCCTGGCGGTAGGCCAGGTCAGCAGCGCTCAGGCGCAGCAGGGCGGCTTTTTCCGGATTTTTGCTTTGGGTGGCCTGTTCGAGCAACTGCTCGATACTGGCATCCGGGGTGCGTGGGAGTTCGCCAAGGCTGGACGAGGGCGAGCTGGCGCAGGCCGCCAGGAGGGCAGCGAGGCAGAGGGCGGAGAGCAGCCGCAGGCAAGCGATCATGTAAGTGTTCCTGATACGAGATCAAATAAGCGTCGAATTGTACCCAAGCACTGGCCGGGGCGCGATGTTAGTGGTGTGAATCGATCAATTTAGGTATTTCAAAGAGTGCGATACACCACAAAAGACGGGGATATTGACCTCCGTGGCGAGGGAGCAAGCTCCCTCGCCACAAGGGCTTGTCTAACCTTCCAGTGAGCGGCATTGCCTCGGTTTACCCGTTACCGCGAACAGCCGAGACGGCCGCTACACGCTACAATGGCGGTTTTTACCGATCATGAGGTATGTGTCTTGACTGCTCCAGGTGCTTTGAATTCCGCTGCCGGCTCGCTTTATGTGGTGGCGACGCCCATCGGCAACCTGGACGATATCAGTGCCCGGGCGCTGAAAATCCTGCGGGAGGTTGCTTTGATCGCAGCTGAAGACACGCGCCACTCCCAGCGCCTGCTGCAGCATTTCGGCATTTCGACGCCGTTGGCGGCCTGTCATGAACACAATGAGCGGGACGAAGGCAGTCGTTTCATTACCCGGCTGCTGGCGGGCGATAACGTCGCGCTGATTTCCGATGCCGGTACGCCGCTGATTTCCGACCCTGGCTATCATTTGGTGCGTCAGGCCCGTGCGGCGGGCATCAGCGTGGTGCCGGTGCCGGGGGCTTGTGCATTGATCGCAGCGCTGTCGGCGGCAGGCCTGCCGTCGGACCGTTTCATCTTCGAAGGTTTCCTGCCGGCCAAGGCGGTGGGGCGACGGGCGCGCTTGGAGGCCATAAAGGAAGAGCCGCGCACGCTGATCTTCTATGAGGCGCCGCACCGCATCCTGGAATGCCTGCAGGACATGGAGCTGGTGTTCGGTCCTGAGCGCCCGGCGCTGTTGGCTCGTGAGTTGACCAAGACCTTCGAAACCCTCAAGGGCTTGCCGTTGGCCGAGTTGCGAGCCTTCGTCGAAGGTGACAGCAACCAGCAGCGCGGCGAGTGTGTCGTCCTGGTGGCCGGGTGGACAGCCCCGGAAAGTGAAGACGCTGTCAGCAGCGAAGCGATGCGCATCCTGAACCTGCTACTCGAGGAAATGCCCCTCAAGCGCGCCGCGGCCCTTGCGGCGCAAATCACCGGTGAGCGCAAGAACGTGCTGTACCAGGTCGCACTGGAAAAACAGAAGGGTCAGTGAAAGCAGAGCGCAGGGCTGGCCCAAGGCTTTTAGCGCTTGTTCTTCAGGCGCTCTACCGTTAACCTTCGCGGCGGAGAGTCGATCGGACAGTCGCTGCCCTCTATGAAAATTAGGGGGGGGAGGAAAGTCCGGGCTCCATAGGGCGAAGTGCCAGGTAATGCCTGGGAGGCGTGAGCCTACGGAAAGTGCCACAGAAAATAACCGCCTAAGCGCTTCGGCGCCGGTAAGGGTGAAAAGGTGCGGTAAGAGCGCACCGCACGTCTGGCAACAGTTCGTGGCTAGGTAAACCCCACTTGGAGCAAGACCAAATAGGGTCCCAAGGCGTGGCCCGCGCTGGGACCGGGTAGGTTGCTAAAGATGTCCAGTGATGGCCATCGTAGACGAATGACTGTTCAAGACAGAACCCGGCTTACAGATCGACTCTCCACCTTTTTCCCTCCCTGCCGGAATCACTGGCAGACGCAGTTCCTAATACCAAAAAAATCTTACTCTTAACAAATCACTTTAACTTGTGCGCGCAGCCTCCTGTGCTTCCTCGGGTTGAGGTGAATTTTCCTACGTCAGATTCTTGTTACCCCTCCTGAAACGCTCCTAAATCTCCGATCTATAAGGCTTTTCCTTCAATCCGCGCCTTGACGGTGCGGTAGGCGCATTCCTATAGTGTGCGCAAGTGGCGGAAAGTGGCATGAAGTGGGTTTTTTTGAAGGTAAAACGCCAAAAAGTGGAGAAACGCAGACGTGTTTCGCGGAGCTAACGCTATCAGTCTCGATGCAAAAGGCCGTCTCGCCATGCCGAGCCGGTATCGTGACGAGCTCGTTTCGCGAAGTTCGGGGCAGTTAATCGTCACGATCGACGCCGTTGACCCATGTTTGTGTGTTTACCCTCTTGATGAGTGGGAAATCATCGAAACCAAACTGCGCGCACTGCCTTCGCTGCGTGAAGAAAACCGCCGTTTGCAACGCTTGCTGATCGGTAATGCCGTCGACCTCGAGCTCGATGGCAGCGGTCGTTTCCTGGTGCCGCCGCGCCTGCGCGAATACGCCAAGCTGGACAAGCGCGCGATGCTGGTGGGCCAACTGAACAAGTTCCAGCTGTGGGACGAAGATGCCTGGAATGCGGTTTCCGCCGCTGACCTCGCTGCTATTCAACAACCGGGCGCCATGCCTGATGAACTGCGTGATTTGATCCTGTGACTATTGATAGCGGCTTTAACCACATCACCGTACTGCTTGACGAAGCCGTCGAGGCTCTCGCCGTACGTCCTGATGGCTGCTATCTGGACGGCACGTTCGGGCGTGGCGGACATAGCCGGTTGATTCTCAGCAAGCTCGGTCCGGGCGGCCGGTTGCTGGGGTTCGACAAGGATCCTCAAGCGATTGCCACCGGGCAAGCGCTGGCGGCCGAAGACGGCCGCTTTGTCGTTGTGCAGCGCAGCTTTGCCGAGCTGGGTTCGGAAGTCGCCGAGCGTGGCCTGGCCGGCAAGGTCGGTGGCGTGCTGCTCGACCTGGGCGTGTCTTCGCCGCAACTGGACGATCCGGAGCGCGGCTTCAGTTTCCTCAATGACGGCCCGCTGGACATGCGCATGGACCCGTCCCGTGGCATCAGCGCCGCCGAATTCGTCAACACCGCGCCGGTGGAAGAAATCGCCCGTGTCTTCAAGGAGTACGGCGAAGAGCGTTTCTCCGGCCGCATGGCCCGTGCCGTGGTCGAACGCCGCGATATCAAGCCATTCGAGCGTACCGGCGACCTGGCCGAGGTGCTGAAGGTTGCCAATCCGGCCTGGGAAAAGGGCAAGAACCCGGCGACCCGTGCTTTCCAGGGTTTGCGCATCCACGTCAATAACGAGCTGGGCGATCTGGAGGTCGGTCTCGAAGCGGCGCTTGAAGCGCTGGAGATCGGCGGTCGGCTGGTGGTGATCAGCTTCCATTCCCTGGAAGACCGCATCGTCAAGCTGTTCATGCGCAAACTCACCAAGGGCGAAGCCGATAACCTGCCGCGCAACCTGCCGGTGCGTTTCGAAGCCTTCGTGCCAAAAATCAAGATCCATGGCAAAGCGCAGTTCGCCTCCGAGGCTGAACTCAAGGCCAACCCACGTGCCCGTAGCGCCGTCATGCGTGTCGCGGAGAAGTTGCGGTGAGCAAGCTCTTCGCCAAGCCACTGCCCGGCGGCAGCTTTTTCATGCTGTTGCTGTTTATCGGCGTGCTCGTGTCGGCCATCGCCGTGTCCTATAGCGCGCACTGGAATCGGCAGCTTCTCAATACCCTCTACAACGAACTGAGCGTGCGCGACAAGGCGCAGGCCGAGTGGGGCCGGTTGATCCTGGAGCAGAGCACCTGGACCGCCCATAGCCGTATCGAAGTCTTGGCCACCGAGCAGCTGAAAATGCGCATTCCCGGCGCCGCCGAAGTGCAGATGGTGGCGCCATGATGAAACTCGAAGGGGCGCTGTTCCCGTGGCGGTTCCGTCTGGTCCTGGGCTTGCTCGGGATCATGGTGGCGGCGATTTCATGGCGCATCATCGACCTGCAGGTCGTCGACCGTGATTTCCTCAAGGGGCAGGGCGATGCCCGCAGTGTGCGGCACATTCCGATCCCGGCTCACCGTGGCTTGATCACCGACCGCAATGGCGAACCCCTGGCCGTGAGCACCCCGGTGACCACCTTGTGGGCCAACGCCAAGGAAATGCAGCAGGCCAAGGAAAAATGGCCAGCACTGGCCGCTGCCCTCGGGCAGGATCCCAAGGCCCTGGCCGAGCGCCTCGAAGCCCAGGCCAACAAGGAATTCATTTATCTGGTGCGCGGGTTGACGCCCGAGCAAGGCCAGAGCGTGCTCGATCTGAAAGTGCCTGGTGTCTACGGCATTGAAGAGTTCCGGCGTTTCTACCCGGCCGGTGAAGTCACGGCCCATATGGTCGGGTTTACCGACATCGATGACCGAGGGCGCGAAGGTGTCGAACTGGCCTATGACGAATGGCTCGCCGGGGTCGCCGGCAAGCGCCAGGTCATCAAGGATCGGCGCGGCAGGCTGATCAAGGATGTCCAAGTCACCAAAAACGCCAAGGCCGGAAAGCCCTTGGCGTTGTCCATTGACCTGCGCCTGCAATACCTGGCCAACCGTGAACTGCGCAATGCCATCGTCGAGAACGGTGCCAAGGCCGGCAGCCTGGTGATCATGGACGTGAAGACCGGCGAGATCCTGGCGATGGTCAACCAGCCGACCTACAACCCGAACAACCGTCGCAACCTGCAACCTGCGATGATGCGCAACCGCGCGATGATCGACGTGTTCGAGCCCGGTTCGACCATGAAAGCCGTGTCCATGGCCGCGGCCCTGGAAACCGGGCGCTGGAAGCCGAGCGACACCGTCGAGGTGTATCCGGGCACCCTGCAGATCGGCAAGTACACCATTCGTGACGTGTCCAAGACCGAAGGCCCGGTGCTCGACCTGACCGGCATCCTGATCAATTCCAGTAACGTTGGCATGAGCAAGATTGCCTTCGATATCGGCGGCGAGACGATCTATCGCCTGGCCCAGAAAATCGGCCTCGGCCAGGACACCGGCCTGGGCTTCCCGGGCGAGCGTGTCGGTAACCTGCCGAACTACCGCGACTGGCGCAAGGCTGAAACCGCCACGTTGTCCTACGGCTACGGTGTTTCCGTGACCGCGATCCAGTTGGTCCACGCGTTTTCCGCGCTGGCGAACAACGGGCGGATGGCACCGCTGACCCTGATCAAGACCGACAAGGCGGCGCAGACCACCCAGGTGATCCCGGAGAATGTCGCCAAGACCATGCAGGGCATGCTGCAACAAGTGATCGAAGCGCCGCGCGGTGTCTATCGCGCCCAGGTCCCGGCCTATCACGTGGCAGGCAAATCGGGTACGGCCCGTAAAACCTCGGTGGGCACCAAAGGTTATGCCGAGAATTCCTACCGTTCGCTGTTTGCCGGCTTCGGCCCAATGAGCGACCCGCGCTACGCCATCGTCGTGGTCATCGACGAACCGAGCAAGGCGGGCTACTTCGGTGGCCTGGTCTCGGCGCCGGTGTTCAGCAAAGTGATGTCCGGCACCCTGCGCCTGATGAACATTACCCCGGACAACCTGCCACCGACCCAGCAGGCCAATACCGCACCGGTCGTTCCCCTGAAAGCCGAAGGAGGGCGTGGCTGATGTCCCTGAGCCTGAACAAGATTTTTGCCCACGCCGGTCACGATCTGTTGATCCGCGAACTGGCCCTGGACAGCCGCAATGTACGTGCCGGGGACTTGTTCCTGGCGGTGCCGGGTGCGCGTTTCGATGGTCGCGACCATATCGCCGACGCCCTGAAGCGTGGCGCGGCTGCCGTGGCGTATGAAGTGCACGGCGCGACCGTGCTGCCGATCACCGACGTTCCGCTGATTCCGGTCAAGGGCCTGGCGGCGCAGCTGTCGGACATCGCCGGGCGTTTTTATGGCGACCCGAGCCGCCACCTGAACCTGGTGGGCGTGACCGGCACCAACGGCAAGACCAGCGTGACCCAACTGGTGGCCCAGGCCCTGGACCTGCTCGGCCAGCATTGCGGCATTGTCGGCACCTTGGGCAACGGCTTCCATGGCGCACTGGAAAGTGGCCTGCACACCACGCCGAACCCGATTGCCGTGCAAGCGACCTTGGCGGACCTGAAAAAGGCCGGTGCCAAGGCCGTTGCGATGGAAGTCTCTTCCCACGGTTTGGATCAGGGCCGTGTGACCGCCCTGGCGTTCGATGTTGCGGTGTTGACCAACCTGTCCCGGGATCATCTGGATTACCACGGCACCATGCAGGCCTACGGCGAAGCCAAGGCCAGGCTGTTTGCCTGGAATGACCTGAAGTGCCGGGTCATCAATCTTGATGACGAATTTGGTCGGCAACTGGCTGCCGAAAAGCGTGAGTCGCGGTTGATCACCTACAGCCTGGAAGATGCCAGCGCCTACCTTTATGTACGCCAGGCGCAATTCAATGACGAAGGCGTGCGCGCCACACTGGTCACGCCTCAGGGCGAACACCATTTGCGCAGCACCTTGCTCGGCCGTTTCAACCTGAGCAACGTATTGGCGGCCATCGGCGCCTTGCTCGGCCTGGACTACGCACTGGACGAAATTCTCAAGGTCTTGCCGAAGCTCGAGGGCCCGGCCGGTCGCATGCAGCGTTTGGGCGGTGGGATTCAACCACTGGTGGTGGTCGATTACGCCCATACCCCAGACGCGTTGGAAAAAGTTCTCACGGCCCTGCGTCCTCACGCCAAGGGCAAGTTGCTGTGCCTGTTCGGCTGCGGTGGCGATCGTGATCGCGGCAAACGCCCATTGATGGCCGAAGTCGTGGAGCGGCTGGCAGACGGCGTGCTGGTCACCGACGACAACCCTCGTACCGAAGACCCACAGCGGATTTTCGACGACATCCGCGCCGGTTTTACCGCTGTGGACAACGTCACCTTCGTTGCCGGTCGCGGCCAGGCCATTGCCCAGTTGATCGCCAGCGCCTCGGCGGACGATGTCATCGTCCTGGCCGGCAAGGGCCACGAGGACTATCAGGAAATCAACGGCGAACGCCATGCTTTTTCCGATCTGGTGGAAGCCGATCACGCCCTGACCGCGTGGGAGGTGGCCCATGCTTAAAGCCCTGAAACTCAGCGAACTGACCAACGCCCTGAATGCGCGCCTCATCGCCGCGGACGCCACCTTCAACGGCGTCAGCATCGACAGTCGGGCGATCACGCCGGGGCAATTGTTTGTCGCCCTGGCTGGGCCGCGTTTCGATGGTCACGATTACTTGAACGAAGTCGCGGGCAAAGGTGCGGTCGCGGCCCTGGTCGAGCGCGAAGTGAGCAACAGCACGCTGCCGCAATTGCTTGTCAACGACACTCGCCAGGCCCTGGGTCAGCTCGGTGCGCTGAACCGCGCGGCGTATGGCAACCCGGTCGCGGCCATCACCGGCTCCAGCGGCAAGACCACGGTCAAGGAAATGCTTGCCAGTATCCTGCGCACCCGCGGTCCGGTGCTGGCGACCCGTGGCAACCTGAACAATGACCTCGGCGTGCCGCTGACCCTGCTGGAGTTGGCGCCGGAACACAGCGCCGCCGTCATCGAGCTGGGGGCTTCGCGGCTCGGCGAGATCGCTTATACCGTGGGCATGACCAAGCCCCACGTGGCGGTACTCAACAATGCCGGGACCGCCCACGTCGGTGAGTTCGGCGGCCCGGAAAAAATTGTCGAGGCCAAGGGCGAGATCATCGAGGGGCTGGATGCCGATGGCGTCGCCGTGCTGAATCTCGACGACAAGGCTTTCGAAATCTGGAAAACCCGAGCAGGCGAGCGCAAGGTGCTGACCTTTGCCCTGAGCAACCTCGCCGCGAATTTCTACGCCAGTGACCTGGACCGTGACGCTCGCGGTTGCCCGGCCTTTAACCTGCACAGCCCGGATGGCGCCGAGCGGGTGCAATTGAACCTGCTCGGCACCCATAACGTTGCCAACGCCCTGGCCGCGGCGGCTGCTGCCCATGCGCTGGGTGTGTCGCTGCCGGGCATCGTCGCCGGGTTGAACGCCGTGCAGCCCGTCAAGGGGCGCTCCGTCGCGCAACTGGCCAGCAATGGCATGCGCGTGATCGACGACACCTATAACGCCAACCCGTCGTCCATGTGCGCGGCTGTGGATATCCTCGCCGGTTTCTCCGGCCGTACCGTATTGGTGCTGGGGGATATCGGTGAACTGGGCGAGTGGGCGCAACAGGGGCATCACGATGTCGGTGCCTATGCGCGCGGCAAGGTCGACGCGCTGTATGCGGTCGGTCCGATGATGGCCCATGCAGTCGCCGCGTTTGGCGAGCACGCACGGCATTTCACCACTCAGGCCGAACTGATCCAGGCCCTGGGCGCCGAGCAGGACCCGAACACCACCTTATTGATCAAGGGCTCACGCAGCGCAGCGATGGAAAACATCGTCGCGGCGCTGTGCGGCGCCTCCACGGAGAAACATTAATGCTGCTGCTGCTAGCGGAGTACCTGCAACAGTTTCACAAAGGCTTCGCGGTCTTCCAGTACCTGACCCTGCGCGGGATCCTGGGTGTGCTGACCGCGTTGTCGTTGTCGCTGTTCCTGGGCCCGTGGATGATCCGCACCCTGCAGAACCTGCAAATCGGCCAGTCGGTTCGTAACGACGGTCCGCAATCGCACCTGTCCAAATCCGGCACCCCGACCATGGGTGGCGCGCTGATCCTCTCGTCCATCGGCATCAGCACCTTGCTCTGGGCCGACCTGGCGAACCGGTATGTCTGGGTCGTGCTGCTGGTGACCTTGCTCTTTGGCGCCATCGGCTGGGTCGACGACTATCGCAAGGTCATCGAGAAAAACTCCCGTGGGCTGCCAAGTCGCTGGAAGTATTTCTGGCAGTCGGTATTCGGCCTCGGCGCGGCGATCTTCCTTTATATGACCGCCGCCTCGCCGGTGGAGACCACCCTGATCCTGCCGATGCTCAAGGACTACAGCATTCCATTGGGCGCAGGCTTCATCGTGCTGACCTACCTGGTGATCGTCGGTTCGAGCAACGCGGTCAACCTCACCGACGGCCTCGACGGCCTGGCGATCATGCCGACGGTGATGGTCGGCGGTGCGCTGGGGATCTTCTGCTACCTGTCGGGTAACGTGAAATTCGCTGAATACCTGCTGATCCCTTATGTGCCGGGGGCGGGCGAGCTGATCGTGTTCTGCGGAGCGCTGATCGGTGCCGGCCTGGGCTTCCTGTGGTTCAACACCTATCCGGCGCAAGTCTTCATGGGCGACGTCGGCGCGCTGGCGCTGGGCGCGGCCCTGGGCACCATCGCTGTGATCGTTCGCCAGGAAATCGTCCTGTTCATCATGGGCGGCGTGTTCGTGATGGAGACCCTGTCAGTCGTCATTCAGGTTGCGTCCTTTAAATTGACCGGCCGCCGCGTATTCCGCATGGCGCCGATCCACCACCACTTTGAACTCAAGGGCTGGCCCGAGCCGCGTGTGATCGTCCGTTTCTGGATCATCACCGTGATTCTGGTCCTGGTCGGCCTTGCCACCCTGAAGCTGAGGTAGAACGAGTGTCCCTGATCGCTTCTGACCACTTCCGCATCGTTGTCGGCCTCGGCAAGAGCGGCATGTCCCTGGTTCGCTTCCTGGCGAGCCGGGGCGTGTCGTTTGCCGTGGCCGATACGCGGGAAAATCCGCCTGAGCTGGCCACGCTGCGCCGTGACTATCCGCAGGTGGACGTGCGTTGTGGCGAGCTGGACGTCGAGTTCCTGTGCCGCGCCGATGAGCTCTACGTGAGCCCCGGCCTGGCCCTGGCGACTCCGGCCCTGCAGGCTGCCGCTGCCCGTGGCGTGAAATTGTCCGGCGACATCGAGTTGTTCGCGCGTAACGCCAAGGCGCCGATCGTTGCCATCAGCGGTTCCAATGCCAAGAGCACCGTCACCACCCTGGTCGGCGAGATGGCCGCGGCGGCCGGCAAGCGCGTCGCCGTAGGCGGCAACCTGGGTACCCCGGCGCTGGACCTGCTCAGCGACGAGGTCGAGCTGTACGTGATGGAACTGTCGAGCTTCCAGCTCGAGACCACCGACCACCTGGGCGCCGAAGTGGCCACCGTGCTCAACGTCAGTGAAGACCACATGGACCGCTACAGCGGCCTGCCGGCGTATCACCTGGCCAAGCACCGGATCTTCCGTGGTGCCCGGCAAGTGGTGTTCAATCGCCAGGATGCCCTGACCCGTCCGTTGTTGGGCGAGGGCACGCCGTGCTGGTCCTTCGGCCTGGGCGTGCCCGACTTCAAAGGCTTCGGGCTGCGTGAAGAGAATGGCGAGAAATACCTGGCCTTCGAATTCCAGAACCTGATGCCGGTGCGCGAACTGAAGATTCGTGGCGCCCACAACCAGGCCAATGCCCTGGCCGCGTTGGCCCTGGGGCATGCGGTCGGCCTGCCGTTCGACGCCATGCTCTCGGCCCTGCGCACCTTCGCCGGTCTCGAACACCGCTGCCAGTGGGTGCGCGACCTGGACGGCGTGGCCTGGTACAACGACTCCAAGGCCACCAACGTCGGTGCCGCACTGGCGGCCATCGAAGGGCTGGGCGCGGACATCGAAGGCAAGCTCGTGCTGATCGCCGGCGGCGACGGCAAGGGTGCCGACTTCAAGGACCTGCGCGACCCGGTGGCGGCCAACTGCCGTGCCGTGGTGCTGATGGGCCGCGACCGTGAATTGATCGCCCAGGCCCTCGGCGATGCGGTGCCGCTGGTTCGCGTTGGTTCGCTGGACGAGGCGGTGCAGCAATGCCGCGCCCTCGCGCACCCGGGCGATGCGGTGCTGCTGTCACCGGCCTGCGCCAGTTTCGACATGTTCAAGAACTACGAAGAGCGCGGGCAGTTGTTCGCCCGGGCCGCGGAGGACTTGGCATGAGCCTGCTGAATATCATCAAGCCGTACCCGTCGCCGTTGATCACCGGGCGTGGCATCGACCTGGATTTCCCGATGCTCGCCGGTTGCCTGGCCTTGCTGGGCCTGGGCCTGGTGATGATCACCTCCGCGTCGTCGGAAGTGGCCGCCGTGCAGTCGGGCAACACCCTTTACCACATGATCCGCCACCTGATTTACCTGGTGATCGGCCTGGGCGCTTGCATCGTCACCATGATGGTGCCGATCGCCACCTGGCAACGCCTCGGCTGGCTGATGCTGCTCGGTGCCTTCGGCCTGTTGGTGATGGTACTGGTGCCGGGTATTGGCCGCGAGGTCAACGGCTCCATGCGCTGGATCGGCTTCAGCTTCTTCAACGTCCAGCCGTCGGAGATCGCCAAGGTCTTCGTGGTGATCTACCTCGCCGGCTATCTGGTGCGTCGCCAGAAGGAAGTGCGCGAGAGCTGGATGGGTTTCTTCAAGCCGTTCATCGTGTTGCTGCCGATGGCGGGCCTGCTGCTGATGGAGCCGGACTTCGGCGCCACGGTGGTGATGATGGGCGCGGCGGCGGCCATGTTGTTCCTGGGTGGCGTCGGGCTGTTCCGTTTTACCCTGATGGTCGCGCTGGCGGTGGGGGCCGTGACGGTGCTGGTACAGGCACAACCGTATCGGATGGCGCGCCTGATCACCTTTACCGATCCGTGGGCCGACCAGTTTGGTTCCGGCTATCAATTGACCCAGGCACTGATTGCCTTCGGTCGCGGCGAATGGCTGGGCGTGGGCCTGGGCAACAGCGTGCAGAAGCAGTTCTACCTGCCGGAAGCCCACACCGACTTCGTGTTCTCGGTCCTGGCCGAAGAGCTGGGGGTGGTGGGCTCCTTGTGCACCGTTGCCTTGTTCGTGTTCGTCTGCGTGCGCGGAATGTACATCGGCTTGTGGGCCGAGAAGGCCAAGCAGTTCTTTGCCGCCTACGTGGCGTATGGCCTGTCGTTCCTGTGGATCGGCCAGTTCCTGATCAACATCGGCGTGAACGTCGGCCTGTTGCCGACCAAGGGCCTGACGCTGCCGTTCCTCAGTTATGGCGGCAGTTCCCTGGTGATCTGCTGTGCCTGCCTCGGGCTGTTGCTGCGCATCGAATGGGAGAGTCGAACCCACTTGGGCAGCGAAGAGATGGAATTCCAGGAGAGCGACTTCGCCGAGGAGCCGACTCATGGGCGCTAACGTGCTGATCATGGCCGGCGGCACCGGCGGGCATGTCTTCCCGGCGCTGGCCTGTGCCCGGGAGTTCCAGGCGCGCGGCTACACCGTGCACTGGCTGGGCACGCCGCGGGGGATCGAGAACGAACTGGTCCCTGGCGCCGGCCTCGAACTGCACCGGATCAACGCCAGCGGCCTGCGGGGCAAGGGCAAGCTGTCGTTGCTCAAGGCGCCGCTGATGCTGCTCAAGTCGATCTGGCAGGCACGGGCGATCATCCGTCGCTTGCGTCCGGTGTGCGTGGTGGGCTTTGGTGGTTATGTGACCGGTCCTGGCGGCGTTGCGGCAAAACTGGCCGGTGTGCCGGTGATCGTCCACGAACAGAACGCCGTGGCCGGTACCACCAATCGGTTACTGGTGCCGTTGGCCGCCCGGGTCTGTGAAGCCTTTCCCGACACCTTTACCCTGTCGGGCAGCCGCCGCACCACCGGTAATCCGGTGCGTGCCGAGCTGTTTTTCGATACACCGCGCCCAGCCCTGGCTGGACGCAAGGCGCGTTTGCTGGTCCTGGGCGGAAGCCTGGGGGCAGAACCGTTGAACAAATTGCTGCCCGAAGCCCTGTCGCAGGTCGCCCCTGAACTGCGCCCGGAAGTGTTTCACCAGGCCGGCAAACAACACGATGAAGTGACTGCCGAGCGCTACCGCGCCGCCGGCGTCGAGGCGCAAGTGCAGCCCTTCATCAACGACATGGCCCAAGCCTATGGCTGGGCCGACCTGGTGGTCTGCCGCGCAGGCGCGCTGACCGTCAGTGAACTGGCTGCCGCCGGTCTGCCCTCGATGCTCGTGCCTTTGCCTCACGCCATTGACGATCACCAGACCCGTAACGCCGATTATTTGGCCCGTGAAGGCGCTGCCTTCCTGATGCCGCAGAGAACGACTGGCGCCGCGGATCTTGCCGCCCGCCTGACAGAGGTTTTGATGCAGCCGCAACGACTTGAAGACATGGCCCGCGCCGCACGCCGGCTGGCCAAACCCGATGCCACGGCCCAAGTGGTCGATACCTGCCTGGAGGTGGCCCATGGTTGAAAATCGCAAAGCCATGCCGCAACCGGAAATGCGCCGTATCCGCCGCATCCACTTCGTCGGTATCGGCGGCGTGGGCATGTGCGGGATCGCCGAGGTGCTGCTGAACCTGGGTTACCAGGTCTCGGGTTCCGACCTGAAGGCCTCCCCGGTCACCGAGCGCCTGGAGTCCTTCGGCGCGCAGATCTCTATCGGCCACCGTGCCGAGAACGCCGCCAATGCCGACGTGCTGGTGGTTTCCAGCGCCGTGAACACTTCCAACCCGGAAGTCGCCACCGCCCTGGAGCGCCGTATCCCCGTGGTACCACGGGCCGAGATGCTGGCTGAGCTGATGCGCTATCGCCACGGCATCGCCGTCGCCGGTACCCACGGCAAGACCACCACCACCAGCCTGATCGCCTCGGTGTTCGCGGCCGGTGGCCTGGACCCGACGTTCGTGATCGGCGGTCGTCTGAATGCCGCGGGCACCAATGCCCAGTTGGGCACCAGCCGCTACCTGATCGCCGAAGCCGACGAGAGCGATGCGAGCTTCCTGCATCTGCAACCGCTGGTGGCCGTGGTCACCAACATCGACGCCGACCACATGGCGACCTACGACGGTGACTTCAACAAACTGAAGAAAACCTTCGTCGAGTTCCTGCACAACCTGCCGTTCTACGGTTTGGCGGTGGTGTGCCTGGACGATCCGGTGGTGCGCGAAATCCTGCCACTGATCAAGCGTCCGACCGTGACCTACGGCTTTGGCGAAGACGCCGACGTACGCGCCATCAACGTGCGCCAGCAGGGCATGCAGACGTTCTTCACCGTACTGCGACCTGATCGCGAGCCGTTGGACGTGTCGGTGAACATGCCCGGCAACCACAACGTGCTGAACGCCTTGGCGACCATCTGCATCGCCACCGACGAAGGCGTCAGCGATGAAGCCATCGTCCAGGGCCTGTCCGGCTTCCAGGGTGTGGGCCGACGCTTCCAGGTCTACGGCGAACTGCCGGTGGACGGCGGCAACGTGATGCTGGTGGACGACTACGGCCACCACCCGACTGAAGTCGCCGCGGTGATCAAGGCCGTGCGCGGTGGCTGGCCGGAACGCCGCCTGGTGATGGTCTACCAGCCGCACCGCTACAGCCGCACCCGCGACCTGTATGACGATTTCGTCCAGGTGCTGGCCGACGCCAACGTGCTGCTGTTGATGGAAGTCTATCCGGCCGGTGAAGAGCCGATCCCGGGAGCCGACAGCCGCCAGCTGTGCCACAGCATTCGCCAGCGCGGCCAGTTGGACCCGATCTACATCGAACGCGGCGTGGACCTCGCGCCGCTGGTCAAGCCGCTGCTGCGCGCCGGCGACATCCTGCTGTGCCAGGGTGCCGGTGACATCGGAGGCCTGGCCCCGAAACTGTTGAACAGTCCGTTATTCGCCGGGGCAATCGTGGCCGCCAGCGAGGGGAAACTGAAATGACTGCTGCCTACGCCAACCTGGTCTCGACCCTTGATCCGAAAGCCTTCGGCCGCGTTGCCGTGCTGTTCGGTGGCAAGAGCGCCGAGCGCGAGGTGTCCCTCAAGTCCGGCAACGCCGTGCTGCAAGCCCTGCAAGGCGCCGGTGTCGACGCATTCGGCATCGACGTGGGCGATGATTTCCTGCAGCGCCTGCTGAGCGAAAAGATCGACCGCGCGTTCATCATCCTGCACGGTCGCGGTGGCGAAGACGGCAGCATGCAAGGCCTGCTCGAATGCCTGGGCATTCCCTACACCGGCAGCGGCATCCTGGCCTCCGCCCTGGCGATGGACAAGCTGCGCACCAAGCAGGTCTGGCACAGCCTCGGCATTCCGACGCCACGCCACGCCGTGCTGGCGTCCGAGGCCGATTGTATTTCGGCGGCCACGGAACTGGGCTTCCCTTTGATCGTCAAACCGGCCCATGAAGGTTCAAGTATCGGCATGGCGAAAGTGAATTCGCTGCCTGAGTTGACCGCGGCATGGAAAGACGCCAGTTCCTACGATTCGCAAGTGTTGGTCGAGCAATGGATCTCCGGTCCCGAGTTCACCATCGCCACCCTGCGCGACCAGGTGTTGCCCCCGATTGCGCTGGGCACGCCCCACACGTTCTACGACTACGACGCCAAGTACGTCGCCAACGATACCCAGTACCGCATTCCCTGCGGGCTGGACGCCGCCAAGGAAAAACAACTGATGGACCTCACGGCCAAGGCCTGTGAGGCGCTGGGTATCGCCGGTTGGGGCCGGGCAGACGTGATGCAGGACGCCGATGGGCAGTTCTGGTTCCTGGAAGTCAACACCGCGCCGGGCATGACCGACCACAGCCTGGTGCCGATGGCGGCCCGTGCCGCCGGTCTGGATTTCCAGCAACTGGTGCTGTCGATCCTGGCCGCCAGCGTCGGCCATCAAGAGCCAAGAGGTTAAGCCATGCAAGGCGCATCGCTTCGTCATCAGCCATCCGCACCCGGTCGCAAGCCGGTGCCGCGGGGTGCCAGCCGAATGGTGGCCAAAGAGCCGATGTCGGCGCGCTTGCCGAAAGCCAATTTTGGTTTTCTCAAGAGCTTGTTCTGGCCGGTGCTGCTGGTGGCGCTGGGGTTCGGTACGTATGAAGGCGCGCAACGGTTGCTGCCTTATGCCGACCGACCGATCGCCCGGATCAACGTCCAGGGTGACCTGAGCTACATCAGCCAGCAGGCGGTGCAGCAGCGGATTGCCCCGTTCGTCGCGTCGAGTTTCTTCACCATCGACCTGGCGGGCATGCGCACGGAGCTGGAACAGATGCCTTGGATCGCCCACGCCGAAGTCCGGCGGGTGTGGCCTGACCAGGTGTCGATCCGCCTGGAAGAACAATTGCCGGTGGCCCGTTGGGGCGACGAGTCGTTGTTGAACAACCAGGGCCAGGCGTTTACGCCGCGGGAACTGGCCAACTATGAACATTTGCCACAACTGTTCGGCCCACAGCGGGCCCAGCAGAAAGTGATGCAGCAGTACCAGGTGTTGAGCCAGATGTTGCGGCCGTTGGGCTTCTCCATCGCGCGCCTGGAATTGCGTGAGCGCGGCAGTTGGTTCCTGACCACTGGCGCGGGCAGCTCGGGGCCGGGCATCGAGCTGTTGCTCGGTCGCGGCAACCTGGTGGAAAAGATGCGCCGCTTCATCGCCATCTATGACAAGACGCTCAAAGAACAGATTACGAACATTGCGCGCATCGATCTGCGCTACGCCAACGGCCTGGCTGTTGGCTGGCGGGAACCTGTAGCGCCCACGACGGCCGAACCCGCCGTCGCGAAGAATTAAGAAGAGGCAGGACCCATGGCAAACGTGCAAAGCGGGAAAATGATCGTCGGTCTTGATATCGGCACTTCCAAGGTGGTGGCGCTGGTAGGCGAAGTCGCGGACGACGGCACGCTGGTCATCGTCGGGATCGGTACACACCCGTCCCGCGGCTTGAAAAAAGGCGTGGTGGTGAACATCGAGTCCACCGTGCAATCGATCCAGCGCGCCATCGAAGAGGCGCAGCTGATGGCCGGTTGCCGGATCCACTCGGCGTTCGTCGGCGTGGCGGGCAATCACATCCGCAGCCTGAACTCCCATGGCATCGTGGCGATTCGTGATCGTGAAGTCAGCTCCGCCGACCTTGAGCGCGTGCTCGATGCGGCCCAGGCCGTGGCGATCCCGGCCGACCAGCGTGTGCTGCACACCCTGCCGCAGGATTACGTGATCGATAACCAGGAAGGCGTGCGTGAGCCCCTGGGCATGTCCGGCGTGCGCCTGGAAGCCAAGGTCCACGTGGTGACCTGTGCGGTGAACGCTGCGCAGAACATCGAGAAATGCGTGCGCCGCTGCGGCCTGGAAATCGACGACATCATCCTCGAGCAACTGGCCTCGGCCTACTCGGTGCTGACCGACGACGAGAAAGAGCTGGGCGTGTGCCTGGTGGACATCGGCGGCGGCACCACCGACATCGCGATCTTCACCGAAGGCGCGATCCGCCACACGGCGGTGATCCCGATTGCCGGTGACCAGGTGACCAACGACATCGCCATGGCGTTGCGCACCCCGACCCAGTACGCCGAAGAAATCAAGATCCGTTACGCCTGCGCCCTGGCGAAGCTGGCCGGTGCCGGCGAAACCATCAAGGTGCCAAGCGTCGGCGACCGTCCACCGCGCGAACTGTCGCGCCAGGCCCTGGCCGAAGTGGTCGAGCCGCGTTACGACGAGCTGTTCACGCTGATCCAGGCCGAACTGCGTCGCAGTGGCTACGAAGACCTGATCCCGGCCGGCATCGTGCTGACCGGCGGTACGTCGAAGATGGAAGGCGCGGTCGAGCTGGCCGAAGAGATTTTCCACATGCCGGTGCGCCTGGGCGTGCCCCATGGCGTCAAGGGCCTGGATGACGTGGTCCGCAACCCGATCTATTCCACTGGCGTGGGCCTGTTGATGTACGGCTTGCAGAAACAGTCCGACGGGATTTCGTTTTCGGGCATTGGCAGCCGCGACAGCTACAGCAGCGACGAGCCGAAGGCTCCGCTGTTCGAGCGGCTCCAGGCTTGGGTCAAAGGCAATTTTTAAACAGTTTCAAAGCTTCAAGCGGCAAGTTTCAGGCTTGGCGCGGGAAGACGCAGCAAACGCAGTAGGCGAAAAAACTAGAGAATGAAAGGAGAGGGAAAATGTTCGAACTCGTAGACAACATCCCCGCTAGCCCGGTTATCAAAGTAATCGGTGTCGGCGGTGGCGGCGGCAACGCTGTCAACCACATGGTCAAGAGCAACATTGAAGGCGTTGAATTCATCTGCGCCAACACTGATGCCCAGGCGCTGAAATCCATCGGCGCGCGGACCATCCTGCAATTGGGCACTGGCGTAACCAAAGGCCTGGGCGCCGGCGCCAACCCTGAGGTCGGTCGTCAGGCCGCTCTCGAAGACCGTGAGCGCATCGCAGAAGTCCTGCAAGGCACCAACATGGTGTTCATTACCACGGGCATGGGCGGCGGCACCGGTACTGGTGCGGCGCCAATCATTGCCGAAGTGGCCAAGGAAATGGGGATCCTCACCGTTGCGGTGGTGACTCGTCCGTTCCCTTTCGAAGGCCGCAAGCGTATGCAGATCGCCGACGAAGGTATCCGTCTGCTGTCTGAAAGCGTCGACTCGTTGATCACCATTCCCAACGAGAAGCTGCTGACCATCCTCGGTAAAGACGCAAGCCTGCTGTCGGCTTTCGCCAAGGCTGACGATGTACTGGCCGGTGCTGTTCGCGGTATCTCCGACATCATCAAGCGTCCGGGTATGATCAACGTCGACTTTGCCGACGTACGGACTGTCATGAGCGAAATGGGCATGGCAATGATGGGCACTGGCTGCGCCAGCGGTCCGAACCGTGCACGCGAGGCCACCGAAGCGGCCATCCGCAACCCGTTGCTCGAAGACGTGAACCTGCAAGGTGCACGCGGCATCCTGGTGAACATCACCGCCGGTCCTGACCTGTCCCTGGGTGAGTACTCCGACGTGGGTAGCATCATCGAAGCCTTCGCTTCCGAGCACGCGATGGTCAAGGTCGGTACCGTTATCGATCCGGACATGCGCGACGAGTTGCACGTTACCGTGGTTGCCACGGGTCTGGGCGCGAAAATCGAGAAGCCTGTGAAGGTCATCGACAACACCGTTCACACTTCCATGGCTTCGCAACCGCAACAACAAGTGGCTTCGCGTCAGGAAGCACCTGCGGTGAACTACCGTGATCTGGACCGTCCGACCGTCATGCGCAACCAGGCCCAGGCCGGTGCTGCGACTGCCGCGAAGATGAATCCGCAAGACGATCTGGATTACCTGGACATCCCGGCTTTCCTGCGTCGTCAGGCCGATTGATGAAATGTATCAGGGGGATACGGGTGATTGGTGTTCAGCAAAGGTCTGGTCTGCTATCATCGCCAGCCTTTGTTGATACCAGTTCGCAATTTGCGCTGAAGCGGCCCATGCCATGATTAAACAACGCACCCTGAAGAATATTATCCGTGCCACAGGTGTCGGCTTGCACTCCGGCGAGAAGGTCTACCTGACCCTCAAGCCCGCGCCTATCGATACCGGCATTGTGTTTTGTCGTGCCGACCTCGACCCTGTGGTGCAGATTCCTGCTCGCGCGGAAAACGTTGGTGAAACCACTATGTCGACCACACTGGTCAACGGTGACACCAAAGTGGACACGGTGGAGCATTTGCTCTCGGCCATGGCTGGCCTGGGCATCGATAACGCCTACGTCGAGCTCTCCGCGTCCGAAGTCCCGATCATGGATGGCAGTGCCGGACCCTTCGTATTCCTGATTCAATCGGCTGGCCTGGAAGAACAGGACGCGGCCAAGAAGTTCATCCGCATCCTGCGGGAAGTGACAGTGGAAGATGGCGACAAGCGCGCCACTTTCGTCCCTTTCGAAGGTTTCAAGGTGAGCTTCGAGATCGATTTCGATCACCCGGTTTTCCGTGACCGCACCCAGAGTGCAAGCGTGGATTTTTCCAGCACTTCGTTCGTAAAAGAAGTCAGCCGCGCCCGTACCTTTGGTTTCATGAGTGACATCGAGTACCTGCGCAAGCACAACCTCGCACTCGGCGGCAGTGTTGAAAACGCGATCGTGGTCGATTCCGATGGTGTCTTGAACGAAGACGGCCTTCGCTATGAAGACGAATTCGTCAAACACAAGATCCTCGATGCAATCGGCGACCTCTACCTGCTGGGCAATAGCCTGATTGGTGAGTTCAAGGGCTTCAAGTCCGGCCATGCACTGAACAACCAGCTGCTGCGCAAGTTGATTGAGCAGAAAGATGCTTGGGAAGTCGTGACGTTCGAAGACGCCAGCACCGCGCCAATCTCTTACATGCGTCCTGTTGCGGCCGTGTAAGCAAAAAACCTCTCTAGTTTTTGAAGGCTGCCTTTGGGTGGCCTTTTTTATGGGCGCTTTTTTGGTGTTTATATCCGTTATTTCGGTAACGGCGGCTTATGGTTCCGCTCTTACAGCGGGTCACTTTTGAAGAGCGCAAAAGTAACCAAAACGCTCTTGCCCCACCACTCGGTGCCTCGCCTAGGCTCGGCATGCCCGAACGAAGGCATTGCTCCGTGGGCCCGCCGCGAAGGGCCATCCATGGCCCAGCGCGGCTATCCCGGCATCCATGCCGGGATGCCCACTCCACAATGCCTGCGTTCGGCCAGCGTGGTTAACGGGGCGCCCGAGATCAACGTCCACCGCGAGGCGGCCTAACAGCCGGCCTGGCTCTCCTGGTCATACACCTGTCAGATCTGTGGGAGCAAAGCTTGCTCGCGATGGGGCCAGCACATCCAACATCACCGCAAGCTGATACACCGCCTTCGCGAGCAAGCCCGCTCCCACATTCAATCTTCAGTGAACACAAAACTTATGCCCAACACAGCCCCCCTGTGGGAGCGAGCCTGCTCGCGATGAGGCCAGTAAGCCCAACATCCCTGTGACTGAACCACCGCCATCGCGAGCAGGCTCGCTGCCACATTCAATCTTCAGTGGACACAAAATTCATATCCAACACAGCCCCCCTGTGGGAGCGAGGCTGCTCGCGATGAGGCCAGTAAGCCCAACATCCCTGTGACTGAACCACCGCCATCGCGAGCAGGCTCGCTCCCACAGTCAATCTTCAGCGGACACAAAATTCATATCCAACACAGCCCCCCTGTGGGAGCGGGCTTGCTCGCGAAGGGGTCAGCACATCCAACATCTTCATCGACTGTGATACTGCTTTCGCGAGCAAGCTGAACTGGCCTAATAATTCCGGACACCTCTTAAGGGCGATATGATTTCGCCAATTTGGAGGTTCCATGAAAGAAAGAAGAGTCTTTTCCCGCGAGTTCAAACATCGTGCGGCCAGCATGGTGATTGATGACAACTGTTCAGTACAGGAAGTCTGCGCGTCGCTGGACATCAGTGCCACCGCATTACGACGGTGGGTGGACCAGGTTCGCAAGGAGCAAAAAGGTCAGCCAGTTCAAGGCACCAAGGCCATTACTGAGGATCAACGGCAGATTCAGGATCTGAAAGCCAAGATCAAACGCATGGAAATGGAAGCCGAAATCTTAAAAAAGGCTACCGCTCTCTTGATGTCGGATCCCGATCGTTTTCGATGATCGCGGAGCTAAGAGAGTCATTCCCGACCGCCATTCTGTGTCGCGTTTTCGATGTGAAGCGCAGCAGCTTTTACGAGTGGCTACAGCGTCTCTCGCGGCCTAAGATCGAGCGCGAAGAACTCAAGGGGAAGGTGGTTGAACTGCACAGCGAAAGCCGGGAAGCCATGGGGTCCAGAACGATCAGCAAGCATCTGAAGGCCCAAAACATAGCGGTCGGCAGAAGCCTTGTTAGAACACTGATGAGGGAAGCCAACATTGTCAGTAAACAACGCCAGCCTCACCCATTCAGGTCCAAAGGAGTTGAAGCATTTGTCGCACCCAATCTGCTCAAGCGTAATTTCAAGCCGACCGTGGTCAATCAGGTCTGGTGTGGCGACGTTACAAGCTTGATGGTGGGTAAACGCTGGGTTCATCTGGCCATTGTGATCGACTTGTTTGCTCGCCGGGTCATTGGCTGGGCATTTTCGCTGGTCAATGACGCCAACCTGGTCAGCAAGGCGTTACGCATGGCGATAGAGCTTCGAACATGCCCACCTGGATTGATGTTTCATTCGGACCAGGGCTGTCAGTACACCAGCCGCAAGTTTCAAGAAGAGTTGATGCGTCATGGCATTTTGCAAAGCATGAGTCATCGCGGGCAGTGCTGGGACAATGCTCCAACAGAACGTTTTTTCGGCACCCTGAAGTCAGAATGGGTCCCTCGCAACGGTTACAGCACGAGCGAGGAAGCACAAACCGATATGGTGCGCTTCTTCATGTACTACAACCGCACCAGGCTCCACAGCTACAACGACTACCTATCGCCAATAGCCATGGAGCAAAAAGCAGCATAAACACCGTAACTGGTGTCCGGATTTACTTGACCAGTTCAAGCCCGCTCCCACAGGAGAAATACGGTCCCCATCAAGAACCAGGTCGGCTATCAGGCCGCCTCGTGGCGGACGTTGATTTCGGCGCCCCGTTAACCACGCTGGCTGAACGGAGGTGTTGTGGAGTGGGCAACCCGGCATGGATGCCGGGATAGCCGCGCTGGGCCATGGATGGCCCTTCGCGGCGGCCCACGGAGCAATGCCTTCGTTCAGGCATGCCGAGCCTAGGCGAGGCACCGAGTGGTGGGGCAAGAGCGTTTTGGTTACTTTTGACTGGGCCGGCTCCCGGGCTCTTCAAAAGTGACCCGCTGTAAGAGCGGAACCGCCAGTGGCCGTTACCGCAGCAACGGATATACACACTAAGTGAACAGCCACAGGGAAAGCGTCACATCGCACAAACCACACGATTTCGCCCACTGGCCTTAGCCTGGTACAGCGCCTTGTCCGCGGCGAACAAAAGTTGCTGGAGCTCGCCATACGGCCCGTTTACCCAAGTGGCGATGCCGATACTCACCGTCATCGGCGCTCCCCCCTCGATCACAGGTGGCAACTGTTCAACCGCGTCGCGAATGTTCTGGGCCATGGTGAATGCACCGGCGGTGGTGGTTTCCGGCAGCACCACCGAGAACTCTTCACCACCGTAGCGCGCCGCCAGGTCGGCGGGGCGGCGAACATGCTTGCCGATCAATTGCGCCAAAGCTCGCAAGGCCTCATCACCCCGTTGATGGCCATGGCGATCATTAAATGCCTTGAAGTGATCCGCATCGATCATCAAGACAGACAACGGTTGACCCGAACGTTGGGCACGCAGCCATTCCTGTTGCAACGTCTCGTCCAGTGTTCGTCTGTTGGCCAGTCCTGTAAGGGAGTCGACGGATGCCAGTTGAGCCAATTCCCGTTCAGCTCTGTAGCGGCGTCGCAATTCGCGGCGCAGCAGCCAGGTGAGCCAGAGCAAACCGATGCACAGCGCGCCGGTAGCGCCACTGACCAACAATGCCGTGCGTTGCCATGACGCGAACACCTCTTGAGAGGAGAGCGCCACCACGACAATCAAGGGCAAGTTGCCCACCTGGGAAAAGGTATACAGGCGCGGCTTCTGATCCTGGCCGGAAACGCTGGTGAAACTGCCATTGCCTTCGCGCAGGATCCGCATGAAATTCGGTCGGTGACTGAAGTCCTTGCCTGTCAGGTCTTCGGCCAAGGGGGGCTCTTGTGCCAGGAGGATACCGTCGCGGCTGACCAGGTTGACCGTACCGCCATGACCGATGTTCAGACTCTTGAACAATTGGTTGAAGTAATTGAGGCGCATCGCGGCCTCGGCCACGCCCATGAACTCGCCTCGTTCGTCGCTAAGTCGATAGCTGAAACTGATGCGCCAGTCCTGCGCATGACTTCTGGAGCGGAACGGGCGGCTGATCATCATGTCCGGGCTTGGATCTTGGACATGGGACTGGAAATACTCCCGATCGGCATAGTTGCCTTTGCGCGGTGTGATCGAGGCGGAGTCAGCGATCACATCGCCGCGTTTGTCCAGCAGCAGGATATCGCCTTTGTAGGGGGCGGCGGTGGCGCGGTCGAACAGTGCCAGATGGCGAATCGCTGGTGAAACGTCTTCCAGATCGTCACGTTTGGCGGCAGCGACCAGACCTTGCAACGACAGGTCGTAGAGCTCCACGTTACGCAACACATCGGCGTCAATCAGTTGCACGATATTGGTCGCCGCACGTGTCGCTGCCTGTTGTGCGGCGGCATGTTCGCGGATCAGCAGAAAAGTCACGATGCTCAGGATAGCAACGACAACCAGCGAACTGGCCAGTACGAGTACCCGTTCGGAACGTATCGAAGGCGGGGTGTTGCCAGGTGTCGCACTGCGCGCGCTCATGGGTCCGATGTCTGCATTGTCATGTGGCTGGGATCCGTCCCAAAGGATTGCAAACCGGCAATGAACCAGATGCTGGCCTTTTGCTGATTGTGCTTGGATCGGTGAGGGCGGGCAATCAGTGTTTGCGCAATAAATGGGTAGGAGCTGCCGAAGGCTGCGATCTGTCGATTTTGATCGAGTTGGCTTTCGCCCAGCATTCAACGCAGGAAAAGATCGAGCCTTGTGGCTGTCTCAGGCTGGCAAGCGGATCCCGAACGTGTTGGCGCCTTGGTCGCTGTGCACAAACACATCGCCACCATGCATCAGAGCAATGGCCTTGACGATGGCCAGCCCCAGCCCATGGTTGGCGCCACTGTTGCTGCGCGAGGCATCGACGCGATAGAAGCGTTCGAACAGGCGTGGCAGATGCTCGCCGGCAATCGGCTCGCCGGGATTGGTGACGGCGAGGCTGATCTGGTCGCCAAGGGCTTCGATGCGCACGTCGATCACTTGCCCTGGCGCGGTGTGCTGCACGGCGTTGCTCAGCAGGTTGATCAGCGCCCGACGCAGGTGGGCGATCTCGATGCTTGCCTGGGCGTCACCGCTGACCCGGACCTGGACCTGGGCATCTTCCAGAATGAAGTCCAGGTAGTCGAGGGTGGTCGCCACCTCGCCGGCCAGGGAGGTGCTGGTCAGCTTGGTGGCCTTGCTGCCCTGGTCTGCGCTGGCCAGGAACAGCATGTCGTTGATGATCGAGCGCAGCCGCTCCAACTCCTCGAGATTCGATTGCAGTACTTCGAAGTAGTGTTCGGCCGAGCGTCCCCGGGTCAGTGCCACTTGGGTCTGGCCGATCAGGTTGGTCAGGGGCGAGCGTAATTCATGGGCGACGTCGGCATTGAACGATTCCAGCCGCGAATAAGCCTGTTCGACCCGGTCGAGGGTGGCGTTGAAGGAACTGACGAACTGGCTCAGCTCCGGCGGCAAGGGCGATAGCTGCAAGCGCCCGGACAGGCGGGGCGGGGCCAGGCGCCGGGCTTCATCGGACAGCTTGATCAGCGGCTTGAGGCCGATGCGCGCAACCCAGTAGCCCAGCAACGAAGCCAGGAGCACACCGACAATCGCCAGGCTCACCAGCGCCACCAACAGGCGATGCTGGGTCTGGTAGAAGGTCTGGGTGTCGATGCCGATCATGAAGCGCAGCGGCGGACGCTGGTCCTTGGCCGGGAACTGGCTCACCAGCACTTTCACCGGGTAGTGCCGATGGGGCAAGGTCAGGTCGCGCTTACCCAGGGGGCCTTGGGCAAAGGTGCGGATCTGCGCATCGGGATCGCCGTATTCAAAGCGTGGATCGTCGCTGACGATCCAGAAATGGATGCGCTTGTCTTCTTCACCGAGCAACCGCAGCTTGTTGTTGATCTTCACCCAGTGTTCAGGCGTGCCGTAGCGGCCAACGGTAGACTCCAGAACACTGTAGCGGGCATCGAGCTCGGCTTCGGGCAACAGGCCCAGGCCCTTGGCGACCTGTTGGTACAAGGCGCCCCCGATCAACAGGAACACCAGCGCCGCCACCAGCGTAAACAGGCCGCTCAGGCGCAGGGCGATGCTGTTAGGGAGCGTCATCACTGCGATTCTCCAGCACATAACCCATGCCGCGAATGGTGTGTAGCAACTTCTGTTCGAACGGCCCGTCGAGCTTGGCTCGCAAGCGTTTGATCGCCACTTCCACCACGTTGGCGTCACTGTCGAAGTTGATGTCCCAGACCATTTCGGCAATGGCGGTTTTCGAGAGGATTTCACCCTGGCGGCGGGCCAGGACGCTGAGCAGGGAGAACTCCTTGGCCGTCAGGTCCAGGCGCTGGCCAGCACGTGTGGCCTTGCGGCTGATCAGGTCGATCCACAGGTCGGCGATGCTCACCTGCACCGGTTCATGGCCGCCGCTGCGACGGGTCAGGGCTTGCAGGCGGGCCACCAGTTCGAGGAAGGAGAAGGGCTTGCCCAGGTAGTCATCGGCGCCGTCGCGCAAGCCTCTGATACGGTCCTCGACCCGTTCCCGGGCGGTGAGCATGATCACCGGGGTCTGCTTTCGGGCGCGCAGGGCCCGCAGTACGCCGAAGCCGTCCAGGCCTGGCAGCATCACGTCGAGCACGATCACCGCATAGTCGGTTTCCAGGGCCAGGTGCAGTCCCTCGATGCCGTCCGGCGCCACGTCCACGGTGTAGCCCTGTTCGGTCAGGCCGCGGTGCAGGTAGTCCGCGGTTTTTTCTTCGTCTTCGATAATCAGAACGCGCATGGCCCTGCCTCAGTGGTCTGTGCTCGCCAGCGCCGCCGTCGGCGCCGACCCTGGCTGATGGGCGGGCCGATGGAACAGTCGCTCCAGCCACAAGTATATGACCGGTGTGGTGAACAGCGTCAGCGCCTGGCTCACCAGCAGGCCGCCCACCACCGCGATGCCCAGGGGCTGGCGCAGCTCCGAGCCGGGGCCATAGCCGAGCATTAGCGGCAAGGCGCCGAGCAGGGCGGCCAGGGTGGTCATCATGATCGGCCGGAAACGTGTCAGGCACGCCTGGAAAATCGCCTCCTGGGGCGCCAGGCCTTTGTTGCGCTGGGCGTCGAGGGCGAAGTCGATCATCAGGATGCCGTTCTTCTTGACGATCCCGATCAGCAGCACCAGGCCGATCAGCGCCATGATCGAAAAGTCCTGGCCCAGCAGCCAGAGCATGATCAGCGCGCCGAGGCCGGCCGAGGGCAGGGTGGAGATGATCGTCAACGGGTGCACGAAACTCTCGTAGAGCACGCCGAGGATGATGTACACGGCCACCAGTGCGGCGAGGATCAGCCATGGCTGGCTCGCCAGGGAACTCTGGAAGGCCTGGGCCGCGCCCTGGAAGCTGCCGGTAATGGCGGCGGGCATGCCGATTTCGTTCTTCGCCTGGTCGAGCAGGCGCACCGCGTCCCCCAGGGCCACGCCGGGCGCCAGGTTGAATGACAGGTTGGCGGCCGGGAACATGCCGTCGTGGGCAATTGACAGCGGGCCGTTGCTCGGCGCATCGAAACGGGCCAGGGCCGAGAGCGGCACCATTTCCCCACTCAGGGGCGAACGCAGGTAGAAATACGCCAGGCTTTCGGCCTTGCCTCGTTGCGCGGTGTCGAGCTCCAGGATCACGTTGTACTGGTTGGTCTCGGTCTGGAATTCATTGATCTGCCGCTGGCCGAAGGCGTCGTACAGGGCCTGGTCGACATCGGTGGCGGTGAGGCCGAAGCGAGCCGCCGCGCTGCGGTCGATGTTGATGTGGGTGATGCTGCCGCCCAGTTGCAGGTCGTTGGAGATGTCACGGAACGCCGGGTTGCCACGCAGCTTGTCGGTGAGTTTTTGCGTCCAGGCGTTGAGGCTCGGTCCGTCGTTGCTCTTGAGCACGTATTGATATTGGGCGCGACTGGGGCCAGAACTGAGGTTGATGTCTTGCCCGGCCCTGAGGTACAGCACCACGCCGGGGATTTTCAGCAATTGCGGGCGGATCCGGTCGATGAAGACGCTGGCCGACACGTCACGCTCGCCACGGGGCTTGAGGGCGATCCAGAAGCGGCCGTTGGCGATGGTCTGGTTGTTGCCCGAGACACCGACGGAGTGGGAGAAGGTCTGCACCGCCGGGTCGGCGGCGACGATTTCGGCCAGGGCCTTGTGCTTGGCCACCATGTCGGGGAACGACACATCGGCGGCGGCTTCGCTGGTACCCAGCACCAGGCCGGTGTCCTGTACCGGGAAGAACCCCTTGGGAATGAACACGTAGCCCACCACCGCCAGTGCCAGGGTCAGGCCGAACACGCCGATCATCAGCTTTTGATGGGCCAGGGCCCGACGCAGGCCGTGCTCGTACCGGCTCAGCAAACGCTCGCCGAACCCTGGCGTGCTGTGGGCATGATGCACCGGGGCGCGCATGAACAGCGCGGCCAGGGTCGGCGCCAAGGTGAGCGACACTACCACCGAAATCAGGATGGTCGAGGTGGCGGTCAGGGCAAACTCCTTGAACAGGCGCCCGACCACGCCGCCCATGAACAGCAGCGGAATGAACGCCGCCACCAGCGAGAGGCTGATGGAGACCACGGTAAAGCCGATTTCGCCAGCGCCCTTGATCGCCGCCTCGCGCATGCTTTCGCCGGCCTCCAGGTGCCGGTGGATGTTCTCCACCACCACAATCGCATCGTCCACCACGAACCCCACCGAGATGACAATCGCCACCAGGGTCAGGTTGTTCAGGCTGAAGCCCATCACATACATCAGCGCGAAACTGGCGGTCAGCGACACCCCCAGCACCGCCGAGACGATCAGGGTCGCCGAGAGCTGGCGCAGGAACAGCGCCATCACCGCGACCACCAGCAGCACCGCAATCAGAAGGGTGATTTCCACTTCATGCAACGAGGCGCGGATGGTCTGGGTGCGGTCGATCAGGACCTTGACCTGAACGGCGGCGGGCAACATGGCTTGCAGGGTGGGCAGGGCCGCCTGGATGCGGTCGACGGTCTCGACGATGTTTGCCCCCGGTTGCCGGAAGATCACCAGGTTGACCCCCGGCTCGTTGTCGGACCAGGCCTGGACGTAGGCGTTTTCCGAGCCGTTGACGACCTTGGCGATGTCCTTGAGCTGTACCGGTGCCCCGTCCCGGTAGGACACGATCAGCTCACCGTACTCCGCAGGCTTGAACAACTGGTCGTTGGTGGACAGGGTGGAAATGCTCGAATCGCCGTACAGGGCGCCCTTGGCCAGGTTGAGGCTGGCCTGCTGGAGCGCCAGACGGATGTCCGCCAGGGTCAGGCCGATGGCGGCGAGCCGGTCAGCCGAGGCCTGGACCCGGATCGCCGGACGCTGTTGGCCGGTGATGTAGATTTGTCCTACGCCATCGATCTGGCTGATCTGACGCGAGAGCAGGGTTTCGACGTAGTCGCTCAGCTCGGTGCCGGGCATCAGGGAGGAACTGACGCTGAGGATCAGCACCGGGCTGTCGGCGGGGTTGACCTTGCGCCAGGTCGGCAGGTTCGGCATGTCGTTGGGCAGTTTGCCGGCGGCGGTGTTGATCGCCGCCTGTACTTCCTGGGCGGCGGTGTCGATGCTTTTATCGAGGCTGAATTGCAGGATCAGGTTGGTCGAGCCCAGGGCACTGCTGGAAGTCATCTGGGTGATGCCGGGAATGGCGCTGAATTGCACTTCCAGGGGCGTCGCCACCGACGAGGCCATGGTTTCGGGACTGGCCCCAGGCAACTGCGCGTTGACCTGGATGGTCGGGAATTCGGCCTCCGGCAACGGTGCGACGGGCAGGCGAGGAAACGCGATCACCCCCAGCAGTACCAGGGCAAACGTCAGCAGCACCGTGGCAATGGGGTGGTCGATGCACCACGCCGAAACCGAGCCGCGACCCTTCATGGTTGCGGCTCCGTGGTCTTGGCCAGGGCGGGCGGATCACTGAGCACCTGGATGTGGCTGCCTGGCTTGAGCCGTGACTGACCATCGCTCACCAGTTGATCGCCAGCGTTCACCCCTTTGATGATGTGCAAGTCGCTGTCCTGGTACACCATCACCACCGGCACGCTCTCGACCTTGTCGCCCTTGATCCGGTACACGAAGTGTTGCTCCAGCCCGCGCTGGACCACAGTGGGAGGCACCACCAGGGCGTCCTTGTCGAGGGCGGTCTGGATCTTCAACGTCACCAGTTGCCCGGGCCACAGCCGTTGCGCGGCATTGTTGAATTCAGCCTTGGCCCGCAGGGTTCCGGTGTTGGCGTTGATCTGGTTGTCGATGAGGCTCAGGCGTCCCTCGCCGAGCAGCTCCCCGGTGGCACCATCGGCGCCGATATAAGCCTTGACCAAGGCTTGCTCGGGCGCGGCGATCAACCGTTGCAAGGTGGGCAGCATTTGCTGGGGCAGGGAGAACTCCACGGCGATCGGGTCGATCTGGGTCACCGTGAACAGGCCTTCGGTGTCGCTGGTGCGCAGGAAGTTGCCTTCATCCACATTGCGAATGCCGACGCGACCGCTCACCGGGGAGCGGATCTGTGTGTAGGACAGTTGCACCTGCGCCGAGTCGATGGCCGCCTGGTTGCCCTGGGCGGTGGCCTTGAGCTGGTTGACCAGCGCCTGTTGCTGGTCATAGGTCTGCTTCGATACGCCGTCATCGACGCTCAGCAATTTGTAGCGCTTGAGATTGACCTGGGCCACCGCCAACTGCGCCTGGCTCTCGCCGAGCTGGGCCCGGGCCTGGTCGAGGCTGGCGCGGATCGAACGATCGTCGATGGTCGCCAACAGGTCACCCTTCTTGACCCGTTGCCCTTCCTTGACCAGCAACCGGGTGAGGATGCCGTCGATCTGCGGCCGGATGACCACGCTGTGCAGCGACAGGACCGTGCCGATGCCGCTGGCGAAGCGCGGTACATCCTTTTGCACCACGCTGATGGCCCGTACCGGAACGGCAGTCGGAGCGCTGGGCTTGGCGGTCACGGGCTTGAGCACAAACCAGAGGACGAGGGCCACCAAGGCGACCAACAACACGACGAGCAGGACGGTTTTCTTCTGGGTGTGCATGGATATGAAGGGCCGGTTCGGGACACAGGAGTTTGAGCTTTCTTATATAGCGTTACGAGCCGGTCAGGAAGGTGACGGCTAACTGACAGGCTTGTCAGTTTTGTCCCGGCTTGCTGTCAGATGAATGGTTGTACCTGATGAAACTGCCCTGCGCGCTGTGATATCGGGCAGGTATACTGGCGCCTTTCGCGGCTCGCCCTTCGGGCCCGACTTGCATGCATGACCCGGAGCCTTACATGACTTCCCCGACACCTTCGCCTGCGGATGAACTCCCCGGCGGCGAACAGGCCGATTTGTCCGACAGCGATGTTTCCAGCGCCGAGGACGCCAAAGCGGCGATCCCTGCCTTCAAGTTCCCGTTCAAACCCGGTGAACTGGCTGCGGCCAAGGGCGCCGGCCAGCAGCCGTGGTACAAGAACGGCGCGAAGAATGGCCATACCAAGACCCCGGGCGCCGCGCCTCCCGGTACGCGTCGTTCGATGGGCAAGCGCTGACATCATCCTTCACGCACGGGGGCGACTTCAGTTCGCGACCCGTGCGCCTGCCAGGCTTCCACTCAATTCGTAAGCCGCCAGCTCAGACTGGTGCGCCGCAAGGATTTCCGGCAACGAGCCTCGCAGGTACTCGACCCAGGTCTTGATCTTCGCATCCAGGTATTGGCGCGACGGGTAGATGGCATAGAGGTTCAGTTCCTGGGAGCGGTAGTTGGGCATCACCCGCACCAGCGTGCCGTTGCGCAAGCCTTCGATGGCCGCGTACACCGGTAATACCCCCACGCCCATGCCGCTGGTGATTGCGGTTTTCATCGCGTCGGCGGAATTCACCAGGAACGGTGAGCTGTTGATGGTGACCATCTCCTGGCCTTCCGGGCCGTCGAACACCCATTTTTCCAGCGGAATGACCGGGCTGACCAGGCGCAGGCAGGCGTGGTTGAGCAGGTCGCCGGGTTTTTGCGGGCAGCCGCTGGCTTTCACGTAGGCGGGCGATGCGCAGACGATGCTGTAGGTGATCCCCAGGCGCTGGGAGACGAAGCCCGAATCCGGCAGCTCGCTGGCGAGCACGATGGAGACGTCGTAGCCCTCGTCGAGGATGTCCGGCACGCGGTTGGCCAGGGTCAGGTCGAAGGTCACATCCGGATGGGTCTTGCGGTAACGGGCGATGGCGTCGATCACGAAATGCTGGCCGATACCGGTCATCGTATGGACCTTCAACTGCCCGGCCGGTCGCGCGTGGGCGTCGCTGGCCTCGGCTTCGGCTTCTTCGACATAAGCCAGGATCTGCTCGCAACGCAGCAAGTAGCGTTTACCCGCCTCGGTCAGGGCGATGCGGCGAGTGGTGCGGTTGAGCAGGCGGGTTTGCAGATGGGCTTCCAGGTTGGAAACTGCGCGCGAGATGTTGGCCGTCGTGGTGTCCAGTTGCGCGGCGGCGGCGGTGAAGCTGCCAGCTTCGGCAACACAACTGAACGCGCGCATGTTTTGCAAGGTGTCCATGGAGGGCTCTCTTGGGAGGTGGCAAATTGTGACACGAAGTTACAGAGCAGCGGGACCCGACTAATGGATTATCGCGTTAACGGTAACAAAGATTCACAGAAAGGTCGGCTTATCGCCGGGGAGGGCGATGCCTAGAATTGCCGCCAATCCTGGGTCACTGATTCCTGTGGGAGCCCTTGTGGGAGCCGAGCTTGCTCGCGATGAACGATGACGCGGTCCTGCCGTTAAACCGTGTCGTCCCCATCGCGAGCAAGCTCGGCTCCCGCAAAGGCTCGCTCCCACAAGTTTTGCGTTAACAGGCAGCCATCCTCGTCGTCATGCTCCATCTCAGGAATTTTGCGCAAGTGCCGCGTCGCATCAGCAGAGAGCTGAAGACTCTCAGTGTTTGGGTTCTGACATTAACCATCAGCGGTTGCATCGGGACAGGCGGGATAGGGCCGCAAAGCCAGGTAATGCCGGCCAACCAACTGGCGACCGATGCCGCCATCCGCGAGGCCGCTCGCGACGCTCACTGGCCCACCCGCCGATGGTGGCAAGCCTATGGCGATCGGCAACTGGATCGCTGGGTCGACCTGGCCGTGCGGGACAGCCCGAGCCTGGCCATGGCCGCCGCGCGGGTGCGGCAGGCCAAGGCCATGGCCGGTGTTGCCGAAGCCGCCGAGTCGCTGCAGATCAATGGCCAGGCGACCCTCAAGCGCCATGGCTGGCCCACCGATCAGTTCTATGGCCCGGGCGAACTGGCCGATACCACGACCTGGGACAACAATGCCGCCCTGGGCTTGAGCTACGCCCTGGACCTGTGGGGCCGCGAGCGCAATGCCAGTGAACGGGCGGTTGACCTGGCCCATGCCAGTGTCGCGCAGGCGCGCCAGGCGCAACTGGAACTGCAGAGCAACATCGTGCGCGCCTACATCCAGTTTTCACTGCACTACGCCCAGCACGATATCGTCGCCGCGACCCTCCACCAACAAGAGCAGATTCTCGACCTTGCGCAGAAGCGCTTGGACGGCGGCATCGGCACCCATTTCGAAGTCAGCCAGGCCCAGGCACCACTGCCCGAGACCCACCGCCAACTCGACGCCCTGGACGAAGCCATCGCCTTGAGCCGCAATCAATTGGCGGCGCTGGCGGGCAAGGGACCGGGAGAGGGCGCGCAATTGCAACGCCCGACCCTGGCCCTCGGCGCGCCCCTGAAGTTGCCGTCGGCCTTACCCGCCGAACTGCTTGGCCAGCGTCCGGATGTGGTGGCCGGGCGTTGGCAAGTGGCGGCCCAGGCCCGGGGCATCGATGTGGCCCGGGCCGGTTTCTATCCCAACGTCGACCTGGTGGGTAGCCTCGGCTACATGGCCACCGGCGGTGGGGCGTTGGAGTTCTTGACGGGCAAGAAGCTCACCTACAACGTCGGACCGGCAATCACGTTGCCGATCTTTGACGGCGGGCGCTTGCGTTCACAGTTGGGCGAGGCGGCGGCCGGTTATGACATCGCCGTGGCGCACTACAACCAGACACTGGTGAACGCCCTCAAGGGCATTTCCGATCAGTTGATCCGCCGCCAGTCCATGGACAAGCAGCAGGCCTTCGCCGCCGAATCGGTGGCCGCTGCCCAGCGCACCTACGACATCGCAATGGTGGCGTTCCAGCGCGGGCTCACCGATTACCTCAACGTGCTCAACGCCCAAAGCCTGTTGTTCAAGCAGCAACAGGTGCAACAGCAGGTGCAGGCGGCGCGCTTGAGTGCCCATGCCGACCTGGTGACGGCGTTGGGTGGTGGGCTTGAGGCCGGCAGCGACAGCCCTGACTTGGGCCACGTACGGTGAGCAATATTTCCCCTGTGACGTCTTTACTTGCCCCCGCACGCTGGCTGTACCGTCTTGAGTGGCGTCGGGGTTTCTTCGACTGGGTCCGCAGCGACGGGGTGACCTGGGTCTATATCTTCAAGGTCCTGTTTGCCGCGTTCCTGACCTTGTGGTTGGCGATGCGCCTGGAGTTGCCGCAACCGCGCACGGCCATGATCACCGTGTTCATCGTCATGCAGCCCCAGAGCGGGCAGGTGTTCGCCAAGAGTTTCTATCGCTTGCTCGGCACCCTGGCCGGTTCGGCGGTGATGGTGGCGCTGATCGCCTTGTTTGCCCAGAACACCGAGCCGTTCCTCGCTTGCCTGGCGGTCTGGGTTGGCCTCTGTTCGGCAGGGGCGGCGCGTTATCGCAACTTCCGGGCCTATGGTTTCGTGCTGGCCGGCTACACCGCGGCGATGATCGGCCTGCCGGCCCTGGCCCATCCGGAAGACGCGTTCATGGCGGCGGTCTGGCGGGTGCTGGAGATTTCCCTGGGGATCCTCTGCGCCACCCTGGTCAGCGCCGCGATCCTGCCGCAAACCGCCAGTGCCGCCATGCGCAATGCCTTGTACCAGCGCTTTGGAGTGTTTGCCCTGTTTGTCACCGATGGCCTGCGTGGGCGCAGCAAGCGGGAGACCTTCGAAGCGCGCAACGTGGGCTTCATTGCCGAGGCGGTGGGCCTGGAAAGCCTGCGCAGTGTGACCGTGTTCGAAGACCCGCACATGCGTCGGCGCAACGGCCGGCTCAATCGCTTGAACAGCGAGTTCATGGGCATCACCACCCGCTTCAACGCTTTGCACCAATTGCTGGAGCGCTTGCGCAGCAGTGCGGCGGATCACGTGGTCAACGCCATCAAGCCAGGTTTGCAAACGTTGGCCGAACTGCTCGACGGTTTCAGTGGCCGCGCCCTGACCGACGCCGATGCGGCCCGTCTGGCGGCGGCGCTGGCCGAGTACAAGGCCGAGCTGCCGGCCCAGGTGCGACGGCTGCGGGCTTTGTTCCAGGAAACGGCGCCCAGTGATGGGCAGCAACTGGATTTTCATACTGCCTACGAGCTGCTTTATCGCTTCGTCGATGACTTGCACGGCTATGCCCTGACCCACGCCTCCCTGGCGGATCATCGCCACGAACGTGAACGCTGGGACGAACCGTTCGTGCCGCAGACCAACTGGCTGGCCGCCACGGCATCGGGTGTTCGCGCCGCCTTCATCCTGTTGCTGCTGGGGAGTTATTGGGTCGCCACGGCCTGGCCGAGCGGCGCGACCATGACGATGATCGCCGCCGCCACCGTGGGATTGTCGGCCGCGACGCCGAACCCCAAGCGCATGGCTTTCCAGATGGCCTGCGGCACGTTGTTCGGGGCGGTGATCGGCTTTGTCGAGATGTTCTTCATCTTCCCGTTGATCGACGGCTTCCCTTTGCTTTGTGTGATGCTGGCGCCGGTGATCATGCTCGGCTCGTTCCTCAGCTCGCGACCGAAATACGCCGGGGTCGGGCTGGGGCTGCTGATCTTTTTCAGCAGCGGTTCGGTGCCGGACAACCTGACGGTCTACAACCCCTACGCCTTCATCAACGATTACATCGCGATGATCCTCGGCATGCTGGTGTGTGCCGCGGCCGGGGCAATCATTCTGCCGCCCAACAGTCGCTGGTTGTGGCGCCGGCTCGAACAGGATTTGCGCGAGCAAGTGGTGTTTGCCATCAGCGGCAAGCTCAAGGGCCTGGCGTCGAGCTTCGAAAGTGCTACCCGCGACTTGCTGCATCAGGCCTACGGGCTGGCGGCGGGGCAGCCTCGGGTGCAACGGGACTTGCTGCGCTGGATGTTCGTGGTGCTGGAGGTCGGTCACGCGATTATCGAGTTGCGCAAGGAACAGGCGATTTTGCCGGTGCATCCGGCTTATGCCGAAAGCCAGCCGTGGCGCCAGGCGATTCGTGTGATGGGGCGGGCGCTGGTGCGGCTGTTCCGCCAACCGAGCCAGAGCAATCTGGAGCGTGCCCTGGTGGCGGTCGACCACGCTATCGGCCGCGTACAGGCCACCGACGAACCCTTCGCCCCGCATTTCGACACCTCGGCGCTGCGCCGGGTGAAAAGCTACCTGCATTTCATCCGCACCTCGTTGCTGGACCCGCAATCGCCGTTGGCCGGCTATGTCATACCGCATGCCATGCCGCATGCCACACCGCTGCTCCAGGAACCTGAACATGCCCCGTGAGATCGCCTTCCATGGTGTGTACATGCCCACCATGACCTTGATGTTTTTCATCGCCGCCGGCCTGGCCTGGGCGTTGGACCGCTTCCTGTCGGGGCTGGACCTGTACCGCTTCTTCTGGCACCCGGCGTTGTTGCGCCTGAGTCTGTTTACCTGTCTGTTCGGCGCGCTGGCGCTGACGGTCTACCGTTGAGATCGATGCGATGAAAAAGTTTTTCAGCCTGCTGGCGACGCTGTTGGTTCTGGCCCTGGCGCTGTGGATCGGCCGTACGCTGTGGGTCCATTACATGAACACGCCCTGGACCCGCGATGGCCGGGTGCGGGCCGACATCATCAATGTGGCCGCCGATGTCAGTGGCGAGGTGGTCGAAGTGCCGGTGCGCGACAACCAATCGGTGAAAAAGGGTGACCTGTTGATGCGCATCGATCCTGAGCATTACCGCATCGCCGTGAAGCAGGCTCGCTCCCTGGTGGCGTCACGCAAGGCCACTTGGGAGATGCGCAAGGTCAACGCCCATCGACGTGCCGACCTGGACAGCCTGGTGATCTCCCGGGAAAACCGCGACGACGCCAGCAACATCGCCGACTCGGCCCTGGCCGATTACCAGCAGGCCCAGGCGCAATTGGAAGCCGCCGAGCTGAACCTGTCGCGCACCGAAGTTCGCGCGGCGGTGGATGGCTACGTCACCAACCTCAACGTGCACCGTGGCGACTACGCCCGCATCGGCGAGGCGAAGATGGCCGTGGTGGACATGAATTCGTTCTGGGTCTATGGCTTCTTCGAAGAGACCAAATTGCCCAAGGTGCGGGTCGGCGATTCAGCGCAGTTGCAGTTGATGAGCGGCGAGAGGCTCAAGGGGCATGTGGAAAGCATCTCCCGTGGCATCTACGACCGGGATAACCCGCAAAGCCGCGAACTGATCGCCGACGTGAACCCGACCTTCAACTGGGTTCGCCTGGCCCAGCGGGTGCCGGTGCGCATTCATCTGGACGAAGTGCCCGACGGGGTGCTGCTGGCGGCGGGGATGACTTGCACGGTGGTGGTAGAACCCCATGACAAGCGCTGACCCCCTGTGGGAGCGAGCTTGCTCGCGATAGCGGTGGGTCAGTTTGCGAAGATGTTGACTGTGCCGCCGCCATCGCGAGCAGGCTCGCTCCCACAGTTTTCGGGGTGGCCGCTATTTATCAAAGCGACCCACCCAACCCAAACCGCTTCATTAACCCTTTTTCCAGCAACCCCTTGGGCAGCCAGCCGGCCATCAAGGGCAGTGATCGGCTGCCATTGCCCAGGCGCAGCAAGCGGGATGGCTTGGGTTGTTGTGCGGCCTTGAGCAGGCCGGCGGCGAATTCGTGGGCCGGGGTCGGGTTGTCCTGGGAGGCCTTGGCCCGGGCGCGGATACCATCGCGCAGGGGCCACCAGGGCGACTGTTCGCTGATCAATTGTTCGGCTTCATGACCGGCATTCTTGGCGAAGCTGGAGGCAATGGCGCCGGGCTGGACCTCCATCACGCGGATGCCGAACGGCGCCAGTTCCATGCGCAAGGCATCGCTCAAGGCATGCACCGCCGCTTTCGAGGCGCAGTAGGCGCCGGCAAACGGCGTGACCAGCACCCCGGACACGCTGCCGATGTTCACCACTAGCCCCTTGGCCCGACGCAATACCGGGAACAGCGCGCGGGTGACCCCGACGATGGCGAACACGTTGGTTTCGAATTGACGTTGCATGGCCGGCACGCCGCCGTCCAGCAGCGGCCCCATGGCGCCATAGCCGGCGTTGTTTATCAGCACATCCAGGCCACCCTGCTGCTGCTGGTTGATCCGCTCATTCAGTTGTTCCAGGGCCTGGCCATCGTTGACGTCCAGTTGCACAGCGGTGAATCCGGCAGCGCTGAGCGTCGCCACGTCCTCAGCCTTGCGCGCCGTGGCCCAGACCTGATAACCCGCCGCCTTGAAGGCGTCGGCGAGGGCGCGGCCGATGCCGCTGGAACATCCGGTAATCAACGCGACAGGCATGGCGCATTCCTTGTGCAAAAAGTGGTGGAGGGCAGTCAGTTGGAAAAGCTACCGTGCAATCGCTCGGCGCGAAACTCCAGGGTTTGCGGGCGATAACCCGGGCGTAGGGGCGGCAGGGGCAGGCAGTCTTGCCACTCGGCGTCGGCCTGCAATTCGCCGGGGCCACGATAGCGCGGTGCGTTGTAGGGGCTGTCGGCCAGGTTGATGGTGTCCCCAGGCGCATAAGCCGCGACCCGCCACTGCAGTTCGATCAGTGGCACGTCATTGGTGTTTTTTAGGGTCAGCGACAGCGGCCGGTCGGCGGGGCATTGTCCGGGGGCATAGCTGATGCGCAATTCCAGGCGCTCCAATTGCCGGGTCTCGCGGCTTTCCTGCCAGAGCACCCACGCGGCGACCAGTCCCAACCCGATGAACGCTGCCAGGGAGACTGGCAAGGCCTTGGCCGGGTAGCGCAGCAGCAGGATGAGCCAGGTGATGACCAGCAAGACGCCGATAAGCATGGTTAAAGCCTCCGTTACCGTAGGCACATCCTACCGAAGGCGACGGGTATTGTTGAAGCGATGATGTCGGCCCATCGCACACACCCAAAAAAAGCCCCCACCCAACCCACTGCGGATAGGGGACGCAGTGGACTGGATGGGGGCTTCTTGAACGGCTGATCGTTGCTAGTTGTTACTGCGCGATGGTCTTCACCGAGACGCCGCGTTCGATCGGAGTGGAGCGACCGTAGATGTCTTCGAAACGCTCGATGTCGTCTTCGCCCAGGTAGCTGCCGGACTGCACTTCGATGATTTCCAGTGGGATCTTGCCCGGGTTGCGCAGGCGGTGGACCGACGCGATCGGGATGTAGGTCGACTGGTTTTCGCAGAGCAGGAACACGTTCTCGTCGCAGGTCACTTCGGCGGTGCCGCTGACCACGATCCAGTGTTCGGCGCGGTGGTGGTGCATCTGCAGCGACAGGCACGCGCCCGGCTTGACCGAGATGTGCTTGACCTGGAAACGACCGCCCATGTCCACCGAGTCATAGGAACCCCACGGACGATAGACCTCGCAGTGGTTCTGGGTCTCGGTGCGGCCCTGGGCGTTGAGGGTGTTGACCATCTGCTTGACGCCTTGGACCTTGTCCTTGTGGGCGATCATCATGGCGTCCTTGGTTTCGACCACTACGATGTTGTCCAGGCCGATCACCGACACCAGCTTGCCGTTGCCGTGGATCATGCAGTTGCGGCTGTCCTGGACAACCACGTCGCCTTTGGTGACGTTGCCGTTGGCATCCTTGGGGTTGACTTCCCACAGCGACGACCAGCAGCCGACATCGCTCCAACCCGCCGACAGTGGCACCACGCAGGCGCGCTGGGTTTTTTCCATCACGGCGTAGTCGATGGAGTTGTCCGGGCAGCAGGCGAAGGTAGCTTCGTCGAACGTGATGGTGTCCGGGGTCTGCTCACTGCGCTCCAGGGTCAGCAGGCAAGTGTCGTAGATGTCCGGATCGTGCTTTTTCAGCTCTTCGAGGAAGCGGCTGGCGCGGAACAGGAACATGCCGCTGTTCCAGAAGTAGCCACCGGCCTCGACAAACTCGGTGGCACGCTTGACGTCGGGTTTTTCGACGAAGTGCGAAACACGGCTCACGCCTTCAGGCAGCAGCGCGTCGTTGGTCGATTTGATGTAGCCGTAGCCGGTTTCCGGTTTGGTCGCCGGTACACCGAACAGCACCATTTCGCCACGCTCGGCGGCCACGGTGGCCAGGGCCAGGGCGCGTTGCAGGGCTTTCTGGTCTTCCAGCACGTGGTCGGCCGGCAGCACCAGCATCAGCTCGTCGCGGCCTTCGTTGACCAGCATCATCGCGGTCAGCGCCACGGCCGGTGCGGTGTTGCGCCCGAACGGTTCCATCAGGATGCGCTGGGCTTCGAGCTTACGGTTGCTCAACTGCTCGTTGACGATGAAACGGTGGTCTTTGTTGCAGACCACGATCGGTGTGTCCATGCCTTCGAACACCAGGCGCTCGAGGGTCTGTTGGAACAGGGTGTGTTCACCGGTCAGGGCCAGGAACTGTTTAGGGAATTGCTTGCGCGAAAGCGGCCAAAGACGTGAGCCACTACCACCTGACAAGATCACCGGAATCATGTTTGTTACTCCTTGAAGCGAAATGGTTGTTAGAGCTACTGCGTTCTGTCGTTTCACTCTCTTGTTCTTGTTCCGTACCCGAATGACACCTGTGTCCAGTGTGGGAGCGAGCTCGCGATGGCGGTGTATCAGTCGACATCCCTCTTGAATGTCAGATCGCAATCGCGAGCAAGCTCGCTCCCACAGGTACAGCGTCAATCAGGTGAATTCATCAGCGGGTCGACGCCGGGCGTTTTACCCACACTGGCGACAGGCTGCTGCCTGAGCCGGTGACGTACAGCACAGCCGCTTCGCCGCGCTCCAGGGCCACGGGCTTGAGGTCGCCGACTTTCTTGTCGCCTTCGAACAGCGCCAGGGACACTTTCACCGGGTTGATTTCACGTTCGCCACGGCCCTTAGCGGCCACGTTCGGCACCACTTCGGTCTTGCCGTCGGCGGTCTTGAGGGTCAGTGCCTTGTCGCTGAGGTTCTGTACGCGAACCAGGGACTTCTGCTTGTTCTTGAACGGCGGTTCTTCGATCAGTTGAGGTTGGCCGCTGGCGTTGTTGACCAGGGTGTAATAGTGATCGGAAGCCAGTTTCACCGGTACGGTCTGGCTGCCGACCTTGGCGCTGTAGTCGCCACCGGGCATGAAGCTGAAGTCGCTGCTGGCCAACGGGGCTACGTCGCTGATGTTGGTGCTGCCGACGGTGGCGCTGACTTCGGCGTTGGCGGCATTGTACACCCGCACGAAGCTCGAGCCTTTTGGCGCGACCGGGCCATACAGGGCCGCGTCACCGGCAAAGGCCGACAGTGAGAGGGCGCTCATGCTGGCGACGAGGGCAACGGCCTTGAAGGAGCGAGCAGCGAGACGGCGAGGAGTAGTGTTGAAAGTCATGGTGGACCTCTCTTTCAGTTTTGCGCCCGGTCGGGCGTCTCGGATGGGGTGTTGGCGGCTACGTTCTGTTGGCGCGCGCCGGCTTGCTTGAGCTCTGCGACCCACTGAGGGTCGGCGTCGCCGATTTCGTTGTTCACGGGCAGATAGCGTTCAGGGAACTCCCAGATCAGCACCTGTGGCGGGCTGTTCTTGAAGGCGTCGCTCTTGAGGTAGCTGAGCATCGGCAGAATCGGGCCATGGCCGTCCTCGGCGTAGTTGACGACGTCGCTGTGCAGGGCTTGCTTGAGTGCACCGACGAAGTTCCAGTTGGGGTTGGCGCTGTAGCTGGTGCCGATCAGGGCCACGGGCACCTGGGCGTCGGCGAACAGCGCGTCGTCGCCGGCCGGCTGGTCATCGGCTTCGCGGGTGTTGCGCTTGACCAGAGGCTCCTGGGCCGGCATCAGGTTTTCGAACAGTGGGTCCAGGGGCAGGAACTGGCGCAGGTCACCCTTGTGGGTGATTTTTTCTGCAGGCTCAGTGACGAAGCGTTGTGGCTCACCGTTGAGCGGCGCGCGTTCGGCAATCGCCTTGGCCAGGTTCTCGGCCGCGACCTGGGCACCTTCCGGGGTCCAGTGGGTGTCGGTGCGCAGGAACACTTGCTGGCCGTCTTGCTTGGCCTGTTGCAGCGGGCCCAGCAGGTCAGGGGCGATGATCTTGTCCGCCGCCACGCGAGCGTGGAAATCCTGGTAGAGGTTGGCGTGAATGCTGGACGGCTTCACTTCACCCATGTGTTCTGGATACAAGCGCGCCTTGGCCGGCAGGATCGCCATCACCAGGGTGATGCCTTGTTCCTTGAGCTTCTGGCGCACGCCTTCGACCAGCGCGTAGTTGCCTTGCAGGTTCAGCTCTTCGTTGACGATCGGGTTGAACTCTTCGTCGCTGTACAGCCACTGGTCGCGGCCCAGGACCACGCCTTTGCGGCCTTCGTTGAACAGCTTGTAGTCCAGCGCCGCCCAGATGTTGGTGCCCAGGCGCTTGATCGGGAACTCTTCGTCGTAGTGCGTTTCCACGGCCTTGGCCCAGCGCCCGTTGAGCACGGTCGCGTCGGGGTTGGTGCTGAAGCCGAAGAAACTGCGCATCGACCACATGCCCAGTGCTGTCAGGATCAGCATGAACAGTGCGATGTAAAAGATGCGTAATGAGCGGGTCATGTTCAGATCCCTCAGAACTGGAAGTAAAGGAACGGCGAGAAGCTTTGCGCCGAGAGTTTGAGAATCGAGGCGATGAACAGCAGCAGCACCAGGGTGCGCATCACGTAGCGTGACCAGTCCACGGTCCAGTAGGCCGGTTGCACCTGGGCTTCGACGCCAACGGTGTAGCCAGGTTCATGGATATTCGTCGGATTTTCGCCCGGCGCGGCTTTGATCAGACCCGGTTGTGCAGTGGCCGGACCATCGGCCTCGGTGGTCACTTCAGGTTTTGTCTTGACTGGCGGACGGTTGGTGTAGAAGTCCCGCAGGCCGAAGAAGGCGAGGGTCGCGTAGGCCACCGCCAGCGTGGCGATCTGCAGGCCGGTGAGGTTGGCACGGGTCAGTTCCGACAGCGACCAGTCGCCGAAGCTGAACATGGCGCCGTACATGCGACCGGCCACGTGCAGGTTCTCGGCACGGAAAATCACCCAGCCCATCACCACCAGCAGGAAGGTCAGCGCCCAGCGGATCGGGTTGATGCTGCGTGGCGTGGTGTTGATGCCCACCGCTTTTTCGATGGCCAGCCACATGCCGTGCCAGGCACCCCAGATCACGTAGGTGATGTTCGCACCGTGCCACAGACCACCGAGGAGCATGGTCAGGAACAGGTTGCGATAGGTCATCAGCGTGCCTTTGCGGTTACCGCCCAGGGTGATGTAGAGGTAGTCGCGCAGCCAGGTGGACAAGCTGATGTGCCAGCGGCGCCAGAACTCGGTGATCGACTGGCTGATGTAAGGCTGCTTGAAGTTTTCCATGAAACGGAAACCCATCATCAGGCCCAGGCCGATGGCCATGTCGCTATAGCCGGAGAAGTCGAAGTACAACTGCGCGGTGTAGGCCAGGGCGCCGAGCCAGGCATCGCCCGTGGTCGGGTTCTGCAAGGCGAAGCAATGGTCGGCCACCACCGCCAGGGTGTCGGCGATGAACACTTTCTTGATGAAGCCCTGCATGAAGCGGGTGCAGCCTTCGGAGAACTTGTCCAGCGTGTGGGTGCGGTTGTTGAACTGGTCGGCCAGGTCGCGGAAGCGCAACACGGGGCCTGCGATCAGGTGCGGGAAAATGGCCACGAACGCCGCGAAGTCGATCAGGTTGCGGGTTGCCGGCGTGTCACCGCGATAGACGTCGATGATGTAGCTGATGGACTCGAAAATGTAGAACGAGATCCCGATCGGCAACAGCACGTGGGTCAGGATGAACGGGTTGAGACCGAAGCCGGTGATGATGGCGTTGAGGCTGTCCACGCCGAAGTTGGCGTACTTGAAATAGCCCAGGATGGCCAAATCCACGCCCACGCCGAGCAACAGCCAGCGTTGGGCCGGTTTGGTACGCACACCGGCGGCGCCGACTTTCAGGCCGATCCAGTAGTTCCACAGGGTGACGCCGGCGAACAGCGCCAGGAAGTCCACCCGCCACCAGGCATAAAACACATAGCTGGCGATCAGCAGCAGCAGGTTGCGATAGCGTTGCCCGCTCAAGTAGTACAAGCCGAGAAAGATCGGCAGGAACAGGAACAGGAACACGTTGGATGAAAATACCATCCCGATCTCTCCATGTTGAATCAACAGTCAAGGGCCAGAGCCCCCCCAAACCCCCCCATGAAAACCGGGAGGTTTTATTGCATTTCAGTCGCCGTGATTACTGTGGGAGCAAGGCTTGCCCGCGATGAACGATGACGCGGTCCATTCAGTGCCCCCACTGGTCCCTTGCCAGGCAAGGGATATGACATCAGCTTCCTTTTTCGCCTTTCTCCCGCGAAGGGTCATACACCCGGGTCAAATCACCGCCGAGGCGGAAGGTCTTGAACGGTTGCATTTCGTGCTTGCGCTCCAGCACATCCTCGCTGCAGGTGTAGAGGCTGCAGAACGGTTCGAGCCAGGCGAATTTCGAGTCGACCTTCAGGTCCTTCATGTCCTGCTCATCGCCGTTCTTTTCTTCGAAGATGTCCGGGTCTTTCACCCCGGCCAGCACCCGGTCACCCAGTCGCTTGAGGGCACCGTTGTTTTCCTGGCGCAGGTCCACACCGTTGACCTGGGCGAAACTGGCGATCATCGCCAGTGGCGGCAGGGCGTAGTTGTGATAGGACAGGGCGCGTTGCTTGCGCTTGAGTTCGTTGGGCAGGAAACCGTCGGCATCGACCTGGTTGACGCCGACCTTGTATTCCTTGACGGCCCAGTCGAACAGGTCGCGGCGGTTGGTTGCCACGGACGTGGCCATCACCGACCAGGCGGCCCAGTAGGAATGGTTGTTGGTCTTGTCCAGCGGCAGGTTGTCCCAGTCGCTGACCACCTGATCGGCCATCCGGCTGAACCAGCCTTCGATCAGTTGCGCCTGCTCCGGGTGATTGGCCAGTGGGCGGGACTCGGAAAACTTCAGGCGCACATAGGCCGACGCCATGCTGCCCAGCGCCCATTTGCGCATGGACTTGCCGGTGTGGTTGAAGTCCTTGGACATCAGCGCATTGGCCTGGGCCCACGCGGTCAGCCAGTTGAGGGTGCATTCCAATTGTTCGGGACGGCCGTCACGCATGAATTGCATCACTTGCTTGCTGACGCCACGCTCGATCTTGGTGATGTCGGCGGTGCTGTCGCGGAAGGCTTTTTCCGATTGCACGTTCAACGTCGCGCGGGCTTTGTCGGAGCCCTCGTACTTGCTGCGAAATTGCAGGGAGCCGGTGTAGGGCGTCGGTGTGGCATCGCAACCTTTGGCGGCTTCGCCGGCCTTGACCTTCTCGATCGGTGCGAAGTAACCCTGTGGCGGGCGCAGCGGGGCCGCCGCCTGCGTGGCCCCGGCGAACATCGCCAGGGTCAGCAGGGAGGGCGCCAGCAGCGTTTTCAACGTTCGGGTGCGCATGGTTCTGGTCATGAGACGAGACCTCATTGTCCGATTTGAGCCGTTTGTTGCCCGGCTTGCGGAGATGCGTTGCGTTTGCAGACTTTCGCTTCGATTTGCTGTGGTTCTTTACCGGCTTCAGGGCCCTGGACTTCAACGGCTAGCAGGTTCTGCGAAGCCCAGTCCTCATCGGTACGCAATTGGAAGGCGAAACGCCCGTCGGTTTCGGAGGTATCCGGTTTTTCGATCTTGATATCCTCGTGGCGCCCATTCATGTACCAGAGGGTGGCTTGCAAGGTTTTCACCGAGGTATCGGCGAAGCGGATGTCGACCTGGTGGCTGCCGTTACGCAGATCCATGTTCTTGCTATTGACCATCAATTCGTTCTTGCCCGGCTTGAGCGCGGTCTTGCTGCTCATGAGCGCCGGCTTGCCTTCGCAACCGTTGTTGTCCAGCAGCGCCATCATCTGGCGGTAGGTGGTTTCCTGGTCCAGGCGATACAGCGGCGAGAATTCCCAGATGAGGATTTTCGGCGGGCTCTTCTGGAACTCTTCGCTGCCCAGGTACTGGATCATCGCGCCTTCCAGACCACCGCCAGGGAAGGCGACGTTGAGGATGTCGGCGCCGATGGACTCTTCCAGGAACCCTGCAAAGTTGTAGTTCTTGCCACTGTGACTGGTGCCCACGAGGGTGATCTGCGGGTTGCCGGAATCGCTGAACAGGTCGCCGTCGCCGGCTTCGCCTTTGGGCTCGGTGGTGAACTGGTCCATGTACTGGATCGCATAGCTGGTGCCGCACAGTTGCCCGGCCATGTTGTGCAGGGTGCCGGTCTTGCCCATGCGGCCGGACTTCTTGGTCTCGAACTCACGCTTGGGAATGTCGGCGAAGGCCGGGATCTGCTTGACCTTCTCGGCGACGATCTTGGCCGTGCGCTGGGCGCCGTATGGCGTCCAGTGCTGGTCGCCACGGAAATAGAAATCGTGGGCCGGCAGGGTTTCGGGCAGGTTTTCGTTGGTCAGCGGCGACAGGTCCGGCACCACGTAACCCATCTGGGCGAAACGGCCGAGCATGGATTTGTAGTTGGTCAGGGCCTTGTCAAAGTTGAAGCTGGCCTTTTCCTGCGGATTGAGCTTGTTGCGGTTCACCAGGCCCCGGGTCGGCTGGTAGACGAGCACCAGCTCGACGCCTTTTGCCTTGAACGCATCGTGCAACTGCTGCATGCGCTTGTAGCCGGCCGGGGTGGTGTTGAATTCGGTACGCAGGTCTTCCTGGGTCCGGAACAGCCAGTCGCCCTGGGCCTGCACCAGCGTGGTGAAGTTCTGCTGGTAGCGCGTGGTGTAGTTCTTCGCATCATGGGCCGCAGGGCACAGGTTGCAGCACGGTTCGGCGGTGAAGCTTGGTGCCTTGATTTCATCGGCGCGCGCGCCGCTTGCAGCGGCGAGAATGCCGGCAGTCAGGGCGGACAGGCCCAGGAATTTGATCATCTGTGGGTTCATAAAGGTCATCCTCATTCCCGCAATTCGGTCTGGCGTTCGACAGGGTCGATCAGCACGGCTTTCTGCTGGCGCACCAGCAGGTCGAGAATTTCATCCTGGCGCTCACCGAGGATTCCCGAGAAGCTGATGCCGCTGGATTTGGTCGGTGCGAGCATGGACACGCGGTACAGCTCGACGCTCAACGGCGAATCGATGGACAGCGGGCCACTGCCGTTGGCAGCCAGTTCGCCGCCGACCACGATCAGCGAGACCTGGGCGTCGAACGGGTCGAGCTTGATGTCCCGGTCGGTGTCGGACAGGTCTTTGATGTGGCCGTAGAGACCGGTCAGGCCGTTGGCCATGGACACGTTTTCGTAGAGGCGGATGTTCACGCTGTTACGAATGCGGATGCCGTGGCGGCGATTGCTGATCACTTTGTTGCCCCACAGCAGGTTGTCACCACTCTCGTAGAGCGTGATGCCGTCGGTGTGGTTCTTGTAGATCTCGTTGTAGGCGATCAGGTTGTTCACGCTGTTACGGTCGATCACCAGGCCCGAGAGTTTGTTGTCATAGCTGCGGTTGTTGAAAATGAAGCTGTCGTTGACCTCACGGGAAATAATGATCCCGTGCTTCTTCTTGGTCCCGTAGACCGTGTTGTCGGCAATGATCAGCCGATGGGAGCGGTCATGGGGGTCGATGCCGTAGACGATGTTGTCTTTGTAGGTGTTGCTCTTGACCACGAAGTCGTTGGTTTCATAGCAGTAGAAGCCGTACCACATGTCCGAGAACTCGGAACCGATGATCCAGCCGGTCGGTTCCGGGCGCTTGAGGACCTTGGCCATGTTCGGCGTGTACTGGGAAATACTGACCCCGTACGACTTACTGTTGGCGTAGCCGAAGCTCGCCATCTTGGTGTTGACGATGTAGGTCTCGGTGCCGCCCCAGGACAGCAGGAACGGACGGAATTCCTTGGGCGAGCGGAACGTGGCAGGGCCGTTTTCCTTTTCCCGCCAGCCGGTGACCTTGGTGTCGCGGATGAACATCCGGCCATCGTTGACCAGGAATGAGCCGCCCTCCTGGGACAGGCGCAACTCCTGGGTCTGCTTGTCGATTTCCAGGATGCCTTTCTGGCCGACCACGATCGGAATCTTCGCCAGGTAGACACCTGGCGAAGTTTCGATGACGTACTTGGGCACCTTCTTGGCCAGGTCCTTGAGGTTCATGTAGCCGTCGTCAAGGAAGACGGCCTGTGGGATGCCGTGCTGGCGCACGACCCACTCGGCCATCTTGTTGTCGCCGCCGATGAAGTCCTTCAAGGCGTTTTCCTGCATCATCCGGCGCACGCTGACCTTGCCGGGCTTGGTCCGCACGATTTTTGCCGCGACCGCTTCGGCGGTGTAGCCGGAGAGATCGGGGAGGGTCGGCGTGGCCAGCTCCAGTGGTGCGGTCGGCGCGCTGCTGACGGTGTAGGTCTTGGCCTGTTGCAGTCCCTTGACCACGTTGCCCGGCTTGACCACCGGCTCAACGTTGGCGAACGCCGGCGAGCCGGCCAGCAGCATCGCTGCGACCAACAGGCTGATCGAACCTTTCATCGCCTGGCTGTTCCTGAGGTAGCGGTTCATATCGGGCACTCCCATGGCCATTTGCATCAGAAGCGCCAGATCACGTCGACAAAGGCGCGATGCATGTACGAATCGACCTCTTTGCCGTAAGCGTCGCCTGGCTTGAACACGCCGCCACGAAAGCGCACCAGCGCCGACGGCTCATCAATGGACTGACTCAGCGCGGCCGGCAGCAGGCCTTGCTTGAAGTACTTGGTGACCACCAGGTCGACTTCCTGGCCCAGGTCCTTGTTCCCGTCGCGCAGTGGCAGGGACGAGGTGGACAGGATCGCGCCGGTCACGTCGTCGGTGTTGTTTTCCACGGCGTTGATGCCGTTGCTGCCCACCGGTTTGTTGCCGTCCACGCGCCAGAACTTGTGGTACACAAGGCTGGCGTCGTATTCGTCACGCAACTGCCAGGAACCGAACAGGCTGGCGCTCTGGGTGTTGGCCATTTCGCCACGGAACGCTTCGCCGAAACGGTGAACCCGCGAGCGCGTGCCGGTGAAGTTCGAGCGGTTGCTTTGCAGGCCGTTCTGTTCGTAGTCCTCGCTGGCGCGGGCATAGGCCGCACCAACTTGCCATTGCGGGTCCAGGCGCAGGCGGATACCCAGGTCAGTGGCCCAGCCGTCCACATCATCGCTGCGCTTGAGCTGTGCAGGTCGGGTGCCGTCGGCGTTGAGCGGGTTGACGGTGTCACGGTCGCCGGTCATGCCGGTGAGGCTGGCCCAGTAGTTGACCGTGTTGGTGTTGCGCCAGTTGTAGGCGTCGCTGTTGGCTTCCAGGCCCAGCCAGGTCAAGTCACCGTTCTCGGTCTTGTCCAGGGTGTCGGTGGCTTCGCCCGGGGTCGGGTAGTCGAGGCTGCCGCTGTCATGGGAGTGGTGGGCACGGATCCCGGCCCACTGGCCTGGCATCCACTGGTAGCCCACGTCGCCAAAGACGTGCAGGCGGTCCTTGTCCTTGGGGGACAATTCCTTGAGGTCGGTGCGGTATTCGCTGAAGCGTTCGGCCACACCGAGGTTGGCCCGCAGCAAGGTGGTGTCGAAGGTCCAGTTCAGGGCTTCGATGTTGGTGTCGCGCCATTGGCCGTCGTCATTGCGCAGGCGCTGGCGACCGAACTTCAATTGCTCGCCCGGGTAGGGAGTCAGGCCACGGTAGCCGATCCAGAACTCGCGCATGGCCAGGTAGCTTTTCTTGGCTTCGCGATCGCCGCTGTCGGTTTGCTGGGTGCTGTCATCGGACTGTTGCAGGGTGTCAGTCTCGATGATGTCGCTGGACGTCACGGCCTGGGCCATGGCGTAGGCGCTCCAGGCGCCGCTTTCGCTTTCACCGTAGACCCAGGGACGCAGGTCCAGGCCGACACCGTTGACGTCGCCACCGCTCTGGGTGCCGAGGTCGCGGTCGTCTTCGGACTGGCCGGTGATTTTCACTTCCAGGCCGAAGTTCTTGGTGTCAGTCAGGGCCGCCAGGGTCGGGCAGGACCACAGCAGGGCGCACGTCAGGCCAATTCCGGCCTGCACAAAAGGATTGAGCTTCAAAGGCTTCATAGAGGTTCCTCGCCGTCATCTTCTTTTAGGGCTTGCAGTTCCAGCGTATCGGGGCTCATCGAGCCGCGAATGGCCTGCTCTTGTTGTAGCAGGCGTTGCGCTTGTGCAAGTTGCTGCGGCGGTAATTGTGCTTCGAGGGTCTGGGCAAGCTCGGTGGCTTGCGGGGTGTTCTGCGCCTTGGCCAACTGGCTGAACACATAGGCGTTGACCGGGTTGGGCTTGGTGCCCTTGCCCTGGGAGAACAACTGGGCAATGGCGTAGTCGGCGCTGTTCTGGCCGTTGCGAGCGGCCTTGAGCAGGTGGTCCAGGGCTTTTTGCGAGTAGACCTGGCCCAGGTAACCGCGGCGATAGATCTGGCCGAGGTAGTAATCGGCGGCCACTTCGCGGCCAACGGCTTTCTGGAAATGCGCCTCGGCGACCTTGGCATCGGCCGGGACCCACTTGCCTTCGTAGTAAAGCTTGCCCAGCAACAGTTCGGCGCGCGACTGGTCGGCGGCGCGGCCGTTTTCCAGGTACTGCATCATCTTGTCGACGTCACCCAGTTCCGGGAAGTCGTAGAGCAGTTGCGCCAGGCTGACCCAGGCAGCGGGGTAGCCAGGGGCGATGCCTTCGAGCAACGACTGGGCGGTCTTTTCATCGGTCTTGCCCAGGCTGGCATCGGCCAGGACACGGGCGACGCTGTCCACGCGCTGGGCGGACACGACGCCACGGGCATGGCCGTCCTGCATCTGCTTGAGCAACGCGGCCTGCTGTTCCGGCTGGCCGCGTTTCTGATAGACCGTGGCCAGTTCGACGTAGCAGATGTCGGTAGTGGCCAGCGCGGCCTTGCAGACTTTCTCGACTTCGTCCAAGTGCTGGTCGTAGGTGCCCTGGGTGCGGTAGAGCAGAATCTGCGCCAGACCCGCTTCCGGGTAGCCGGCGCTGCGCCATTGGCTGATCTGCTGCTGGGCGTTGACGTTCGGGAAGCTGTGGGGATATTGCAGGTACAGCATCGCCAGCGGGATCAGGGTGCTGCCTTCACCATTGGCGAAGGCTTTCTTCAACAGGCCTTCTGCTTCGTGTTTTTCCGCTTCAGTGGAACCGGGCTTGGCCACCAGCAGGCGACCCAGGCGAGCCTGGGCCCGTGGCGAGATATCGGCCGCGGCGCGGTAAGTCGCCTCGGCTTTTTTCATCTGCTCGGGGTCGTGGCTGTCCACCTGGATGTCGGCCAGGCCGACCTGGGCCTCGCTGTAGCCCAGGTCTGCCAGTTGCTGATAGTTCTGCTGCGCCAGCGCCGTGTCGCCGCGCTTGAGGGCTTCGTTGGCCAGGCGTTGATCGGGCAGGCCGGCGCAACCGGCCAGGCTGACGGCCAGTGCCAGGGCACACAGTGTTCCCATGTGGGAACGAGTTTGCGGCATAGCATCCTGACCGCGTGGATCCTTTCGCGAGCAAGCTCGCTCCCACAGGGTCTGTGGGGTGTTCAGGATTTTTATAATGGTCACGGGCATATCCTCGACTTAAATACCGACGGCCATGGCTTTGTCGATCAGCCAGTTCAGGTTCGGGCCACGGTCGCTGGTGACTTCTACCGGACGGCCGGCCAGCGAGCTGTCCAGGGGTTCGTCAGGCTGGATCAGGACACGGATATCGGAGGACAGATCGGCACTTTTCAGGCTGGTGCTGCTGACGATCTTGCCGGTACGGGTGGTGTCTTCGCCGGCGACCTGGAAGCTGACTGGCGTACCTGGGCGCACGTCGCCGAACTGGCGATAGGAGAAACGCGCTTCGACGTTGGCCTCGGTGCCCCGTGGGACCAGTTGGAAGATCACGTCGCCCTTGCTGGCGTACTGACCATCGGACACCAACTGCTGGGTCACGATGCAGTCGCACGGAGACGTCAGGGTGCCGGTCATTTGCTTGCCGAACAGTTCCTCGACCTTGGCCGGCTGCAACTGGTTGTCGTCCAGGTGGCCCTTGAGCACGTCGAGCATGCTGGTGCTGAAGGTCGCCAGCGGGGCGCCCTTGGCGGCCACGCCGTCGGCCTTGACCAGGCTCTGCACGGTGCCGTCACGAGGCATGGTGATGGCCATGCCCGGTACGTTCACCAGCCCTGCCTGGGCGTGGCTGACGAAGTACATGCCGTACACCGACTTGAAGATGAAACCGAACGCCGCCAGGCCAACGATGAAGATCCCCAGGCTGAAGGTCACGGCGCGCAGGCGACCCAAGGCGCTCATGCCACCGTTTTCGTCTTTCTGCTTGCGGGCCTTGGTGAAGTTATCGCGCTGCAGGGTCGCCAGCACATCGCCGACACCGACGATGTCGCCGGCCAGGTGCGAGGTGATGATGTGACGCAGTGTCGAGATGTCCCGAGGCTCCAGGTTCTGGAACTGGCAACCGGTGCGGCCGGTCTGGCGGTCGTAGGAACGGATCTGCAATTCCACGTCCATGGCCAGGCCAAGGTTGTCGATGACGAATTGCAGGCGACCCTTGTAGGACTCCCCGGTCTTGAGGGGCATCTGGCCGGCATTGAAGCTCAGGCCGCCGGCGGACAGGTCCAGGACCTTGACTTCCATCGGCGTACGGTCAGGGCCGAAGAAGCGCAGCTTGGCCGGGATTTTGACCCTGGCGTGTTGGCGCTGGGCTTCGGATTCATGCACTACGTTGACATTCACGGCGGTGTTCATAGGGGCGATTTCCTAGTTAATTCATTCAAGTCCGGTCAGACCATCGTCAGCAGCACGGCGACAAAAATGCTGCCGGCGGAGAAGGTCATGGTCCGAGACGACCAAGTGTTGAACCAACGTTGAAAGCTGGCGAGATCACGGGTCAGGTGGGTGGGCTGGCGGGTCCAGGACTGTTGATCGAGGCGGAAGAACACGTAGATCTTCACCAGGGCACCGACGATCTGGTTGTAATAGAGAATCGCCGGGTAGGCTGGGCCGATCCGGTGTCCGGAGCACGACAGCAACAGGGTCAGCAGCAACCGCGTGATGCCGATCCACAGCAGGTACACCAGGATGAACGCGGTGCCGTACTTGAAGCTGGCGATCAGTGCCACGGTCAGGCCCAGCAGCGAGGTCCACATCGACACGCGCTGGTCGAACAGCACCACCGAGGTGAACAGGCCCAGACGCTTCATGCCCAGGCCTAGTGCCCGGGAGTTCTGCCGCAGGTTGTTGCCGTACCAGCGGAACATCAGCTTGCGACTGGCCTTGATGAAGCTCTTCTCCGGCGGATGCTCGACGGTGTTGATCGCCGCATCGGGCACGTAGAAGGTGTCGTAGCCCAGGCGCATCAGGCTGAACCAGCTCGATTTGTCATCACCGGTCAGGAACTTGAAGCGGCCCAGGCGCCAGTGTTGCAGCGAGTCGCTTTCCACGTCGGCGATGAAGTCCGGGTTGGTGACCACGGTGGCGCGGAACACCGACATGCGGCCGGTCATGGTCAGCACGCGCTTGGACAAGGCCATGGAGCACATGTTGATGTGCCGCTGGGCGAAGCGCAGCTTGTGCCATTCGCTCATGATGTAGCCGCCGCGCACTTCGCAGAACTCGTTGGTGGTCAGGCCGCCGACGTTGCCGAACAGCTGGAACCACGGCACGGTCTTGCGCACGACGCCTTCGGCGAGCACGGTGTCGCCGTCGATCACCGCCACCACGGCGCGGTCGTCCGGCAAGTGGCGGGAGATGGCGCGGAAACCGAAGGCCAGGCCGTCACGCTTGCCTGTGCCAGGGATGCGCACGAAGTCCAGCTTGACCCGCGCTGGTGGGTTCATGCGAGCCCAGAGGCTCTTGACCAGCAGTTCGTCGGACATTTCCACGATGGAGCAGACCACGGTGGTGGGCAGCCCGCATTCGATGGCCTCGCGAATCACCGAGCCATACACCTGGGCGGTGGTCAGCGCATCGATCCTGAAGCTGGTGACCATCAGGTACACGTGGGACGGATCCGCCGCCTTGCCCAGCTTGCGTACCTTGCGGCGCAGGTGCGGGTAGACGATGTACAGGAAGATCATGCCGCGCACGAAATGCGTTGCTCCCATGGAGTAACGCCAGATGCCCACGGCGCCGATCAGGAAGATGAAGTCCTTGGAATCGGAGTCGAACGTGGACGTGGGCAGCGCCATGGCGATGCCCATCAATAAACTCAAGTAAAACAGCCAACCGGCGGCCTGAAGCAGGCCGTGCTTTAGCCTGTGCATAATCTGCATCCGTCTCTATCTCGGGCGGGCCTTGTGGGCGGCCCGATGGGTTAAGGCAGGCGAAAGGCCGGCCGGGGCGTGCCCCGGCCGGCAAACAGACTTACCAGCAGATGCCTTCGGTCCGGCCACTCGCGGAGGTGGCCTTGGACATGAAGCCGACCAGGTCGATGACCTGCTTGCCTTCCGGTACGTTCTCGGTCAGCGCGCGGAACTTCTCGTCGCGGTTGCCCAGGATGATGATGTCGGAGCTGTCGATCACCGAGTCGAAGTCGGCGTTGAGCAAGGACGAGACGTGAGGAATCTTCGACTCGATGTAGTCCTTGTTCGCACCGTGGACACGGGCGTATTCGACGTTGCTGTCGTAGATCTTCAGGTCGAAGCCCTTGCCGATCAGCATTTCCGCCAGCTCTACCAGCGGGCTTTCACGCAGGTCGTCGGTACCGGCCTTGAAGCTCAGGCCCAGCAGGGCGACTTTGCGCTTGTCGTGGCTGGAAACGATGTCGAAGGCGTTCTGCACCTGGGATTCGTTGCTGCGCATCAGCGAGTTGAGCAGCGGCGCTTCCACGTCCAGGGAACCGGCACGGTAGGTCAGGGCGCGAACGTCCTTGGGCAGGCACGAGCCGCCGAAGGCAAAGCCTGGGCGCATGTAGTACTGGGACAGGTTCAGGGTCTTGTCCTGGCAGACCACGTCCATCACTTCACGGCCATCGACGCCGACGGCCTTGGCGATGTTGCCGATCTCGTTGGCGAAGGTCACCTTGGTGGCGTGCCACACGTTGCAGGTGTACTTGATCATCTCGGCGACGGCGATGTCCTTGCGGATGATCGGCGCATCGAGCTCTTCGTACAGCGACTGCAGAACGTCGCCAGAGGCTGTGTCGAACTCACCGATGACGGTCATCGGCGGCTGGTCGTAGTCCTTGATCGCGGTGCTTTCGCGCAGGAACTCAGGGTTGACCGCGACACCGAAATCGACACCGGCTTTCTTGCCGGAGCAGTCTTCCAGGATCGGGATGACAACGTTTGCCACCGTGCCCGGCAATACGGTGCTGCGAACCACGATGGTGTGGCGGGTGGTCTTGTCACGCAGGACAAAACCGATCTCGCGGCACACGGCTTCGATGTAGTTCAGTTCCAGGTCGCCGTTCTTTTTGCTCGGTGTACCGACACAAATCATCGACAGGTCAGTATCGCGAATGGCTTCGGCGAAGTTGGTGGTGCCGCGCAGCCGACCTGTTTGAATGCCTTGCGCCAATAGCTCGCCAAGACCCGGTTCAACGATTGGCGATTTGCCAGCGTTGATCATGTCGATTTTGTCTTTGGCGACATCTACGCCAACTACGTCATGGCCCCGTGCAGACAGGCAACCGGCACATACTGCACCGACGTAACCCAAACCAAATATGCTAATGCGCATCGCATTTCCCTCTGTTTTTCACGCCATTAAATGGCCGGAGTTAATAGTGTTCAGCGGTCATAGTGCACTCGGAAGTGTGGAATGCAGGCGCCACAATGCCGTGTGCAGGCATACTAAGTTCCGAGTGTCTAAATAAATGCACTCAAGTTGTGCGCAATGTGGCCTAGTTGTTATGACCTGCCCTGTTATGCAGCCAGTCCTCGTTATCGGGAACGCTCGTGCAAAGGTCCTTCACTTCCGATCCCTGGCAAAAAGCCCACAAAATCAGAAGCTTGTGTGCTCGGGTGAGCACGTTATAGGGGCGCAGCCTTGGCCTTGTAGGGGATAGTAATGGTGCGTTATCTCCCATCCTTTAAGGGTGGATCCAATTAGACGACCGTTTCGCTAAGTTGACGTGACAACTTGGTTAATCCGTTCGATGTCCTTTGTAAGTTATCTCGTACACGCTCGCCGAGAATCGTTACGGATGGTATGAGCCATGCAATTTCACATAGTTCCGATCCGCTCATCGCGATTTTCGAAATTTTTCGAAATATTATCGAAGATGGCACTGGCCTCAATATGATGGCACTTACCGTTTTGCCCTTTATTAATGGGGCGTTAGCAGGGTTAGATGGTTTTGTGCCACTACTGATGAAAAAAAACGGTGCCACTACGCAAAAAACTGACGAGTGTCGAGTGAAAGAAAAGTTAGCGGGGAAGTGGTGCAGTTTATTGACGCCATGAAACTGGCGAAGTGGGCGAGGAAGCAAGATGACAAATAGGGATATGATCGAAGCCCCCGATCAGGGGGGCGGTATAAGGTCATGCTTTATTCGGGCGCATGATCGCGCAGGAAAACCAGTTTGTCCCGGCTCGACTGTTGGGCGTTGAAGCGGTAGCCCTGTACATCGAATTGGCTGAGTGCAGCAGGGTCGTTGATCCGTTCCTGAATCACGAAACGACTCATCAGGCCCCGGGCTTTCTTGGCGTAGAAGCTGATGATTTTGTACTGGCCATTTTTCAGGTCGCGGAATTCGGTATCGATGACGCGCGCTTTCAGTGCGCTGCGCTTGACTGCCGAGAAGTACTCATTGGAGGCCAGGTTCAGCAGCACATCGTCGCCCTGGTCGGCGAGGGCTTCGTTCAGCCATTCGCTGATGCGCGTGCCCCAGAAAGCATAAAGGTCCTTGCCCCGGGCATTGGCCAGCTTAGTGCCCATTTCCAAGCGATAGGGTTGCATCAGGTCCAATGGACGCAGCAGGCCATAGAGGCCAGAGAGCATGCGCAGGTGCTGTTGGGCGTAGTCGAAATCGGCATCACCAAAGCTCTGGGCATCGAGGCCCGTGTACACGTCGCCCTTGAAGGCCAGCAGCGCCTGCTTGGCATTGGCCGGAGTGAACGCCGGCGTCCAACTGCCGAATCGTGCGGCATTGAGGCCGCCGATCTTGTCGGAGACGTGCATCAGCTCGCTGATCTGTGCCGGCGAGAGTTCACGCAACTGTTCGATTAGCTCCTGGGAGTGATCCAGGTACTGCGGTTGGGTAAAACGCTCGGTGGCCGGCGGTGTTTCGTAATCGAGGGTCTTGGCGGGGGAAATCACCATCAGCATGAAGTCGTCTCCTTTAAGGTGCGGCGATTCTAGGGGGTTGGCCGGGTGGACTCCAGCTATTGGGGTGATAGGTGATCGGTGGTGGTGCTTTTGTGGCGAGGGAGCTTGCTCCCGCTCGGTTGCGCAGCGACCGCAAAAATCCTGGGGCCGCTTCGCAGCCCAGCGGGAGCAAGCTCCCTCGCCACAAGGGCTCATTCGCCTGTTTGCCAGAAGGTATTGGGCCAGGATCGGCTATGATGCCGCGCGGGTTTCGTTATGGAGACATCCCTTTTGCGTATCGCCCTTCTGTTATCGGCCTGGCTGTTGAGCCTGGGCGCCATTGCTGCGCCCAACGACGTTGCCACCCTGGACCGCAGCACCTGGCCGGAACAACTCACCAGCCCGACGCTGTTCGACGTAGCCTCGCGGGCCGAGATCCTGATGTTCGCCCGGGTCCTGCTGGACGTCGATGCCATGGACGAAATCGCGCTCAAGCAGTACTTGGGGCTGCGCACGGTCAATATGGCTGCCATCGAAGCGCTTCGCGCCCGGCTGTGGCAGCGGTTGCTGGACAACTACAACTTTGCCCAGCGCAGCTGCGACCAGGACGCATCCTTCTGTTACCTGGTCGAGGACATGGCGACCCTGCGCGAAGAGGCGCGCAGGTTTCATCTGGATGACAACTCCTACTACATCAAATGGGCCGCGCCGAGCCAGATATTTCATACCCAATACCGCGATGAACTGCTGCGTAAAGCTGCGCTTTTTCCGCAAACCAGTAGCGAAATCGCACGTTTCGGCGATTACGAGCGCAACGGCGAGGAGATGAACGACCGGCTGTTCCTGCTGACCTTCGACAGTGCCGCCAACGTTGCGCCGGACAATACCCCGTGGCTGACCGAATACCTGCGCAAGGCGAACATGAGCGGCACCTTCTTCGTGCTGGGCAAGGACATCCAGGCGCGGCTGGAAGACCGTTCGGTCAATAATCTGCAGGCGTTGTATTCGCAACAGTGCGTGGGTGTACAGGGCTGGGAGTTTCGTTCCCACAGCCATTGGCAGGACTGGCAAGACTCGGTCCGGCGCAGTGTCGAGCTGGTCAAGGGCAAGCTGCCCGAGAATTACGTGCCGCTGTTTCGTCCGCCCCAAGGCCAGCGTCGTGGTGATGCCGAAGGGTTTTTCCGGCAACAGGGCTTGCAAGTGGCGCTGTGGGACATCGATCCTCAGGACAGTAACAATCGGCTCAAGCCCGAGCAAAGCGCCCAGCGAGTGCTGACCCTGATGCTGCTGTGGCGCCACGGGGTGATCAATTTCAATGCCAAGCAGGATGGGGTGAAAACGGCGATGCCCTGGCTCATGACGCAGACGGCGCAAAGCGGGATCGGTTGGGCAGACTGTCAGGAGGCGTTTCGCTGAAACCTGTAAAGGCCCGGAAACATTGGGGAAGGCGGAAAACCCGGGACACATTCATGACAACCGGACTTCCGACTTTAACGGCGCAACGGCGGTACGCCAAGGGTTATTCGTCACTCTGAAAAATAAACTTCAAAAAAACGTCAAAGTGCTTTTTCCTGTCATCGTTTTTGGAGTATCAAGAAGACAGACCGCCGAAACCTGCAACACAGGTGGCGTCTTCCAAGACCCAGATTGTGTGCAGTTCACCTGAATCCTCGCGGGTGAATTCGGTGGCTACCTCGAGGCGCAGCACTGTCACGGTATTGCGTCGAATGGCCCCCACATAGGTGACCGAGTATGGATGACCACGGACGTAGCCCTTCCTCCAACCAGCCAATCCTCTATGTACTCGATACCAACGTATTGATCCACGATCCAAACGCGCTCCTGAACTTCGAAGAACACCACGTTGCCATCCCGATGACCGTGCTTGAGGAGCTGGACAAGCTCAAGGGCGGACACCACAGCGTTGCGGCCGAATGCCGGCAGGCGATCCGCCTGATCGACAAGACCCTGGGTGATGCCTCCCCGGAAGACGTTGAACTCGGCGTGTCGATCCAGCGCGGCAAAAGTGGTCCAAAGGGCCTGCTCTCGATCCTGATGAGCAAACGCACCGAACCCAACCTGGTGCTGCCTGAACACCTGAACGACAACATCATCATCAACCAATTGATCGACCTGCACGCGCGCAACAAGGACCAGGCCGTGGTGCTGGTGACCAAAGACATCAACATGCGCCTCAAGGCCCGCGCCTGCGGGATCGCGGCGGAGGACTACAGCACCGACCAACTGGTCGACGACGTCTCGCTGTTGCCCAATGGCTACCACAACATGACCGGCTCCTTCTGGGACCGTGTGAGCAAGGTCGAGACCCGCCAGGACCACGGCCGCACCTGGCACCAGGTGCAACTGATCGATAACCTGCCGGCCGTGCACATCAACGAGTTCATTATCGACGAACAAGGCTTCGTCGGCTGGATCAAGGAAATCCAGGTCGACAAGCTGCTGATCCTCGACTTGCACCAGGAACCTTTGCTGCATCAGGAAGCCTGGGGCCTCAAGCCTCGTGACATCTACCAGAGCCTGGCGCTGTTCGCCTTGCTCGACCCGGATATCCACCTGGTCAACCTGTCCGGCGCCGCCGGTTCCGGCAAGACCATCCTGGCCCTGGCCGCTGCCATCGAGCAGACCATGGTCAGCAAACGCTACCGGCGCATCATTGCCACCCGCAGCGTGCAGGGCCTGGACCAGGAAATCGGTTTCCTGCCCGGCACCGAAGCGGAGAAAATGGAGCCTTGGCTGGGGGCGATCACAGACAACCTCGAAGCCTTGCACATGGATGACGAAAGCACCCATGGCAGCGTCGACTACATCCTCAGCAAAGTGCCGTTGCAGTTCAAATCCCTCAACTACATTCGCGGGCGCAGCTTCCAGCAGAGCCTGATCCTGATCGACGAATGCCAGAACCTGACCCCGCACCAGATGAAAACCATCATCACCCGTGCCGGTGCCGGTTCCAAAGTGGTGTGCCTGGGTAACCTGGCGCAGATCGACACCCCTTACCTGTCCGCGACCAGCTCCGGGCTGACCTACCTGACTGAACGCTTCAAGGACTTCCCCAACGGGGTCCACATCACCCTGCAGGGCGTACCGCGCTCGATCCTGGCCGAATACGCCGAATCCCACCTGTAACCCCAGCCGAACCGGGCGACCCTATGGTCGCCCGGTTTTTTCTGTCTGACACATAACCCCTGTGGGAGCGGGCTTGCTCGCGAAGGCGGTGTATCAGTTGACATATATGCTGCCTGACACGCCCCCTTCGCGAGCAAGCCCGCTCCCACAGGTAAATGCGGTGTTTTGCAAATTGCAGGTGCGACAATCAAGCCTGCCGGAATTTGACCCACGGGTTTACAATCGACACTCCCGATCAGGAGTAACCCTGTGCTGACTCATCTCGATTCCCAAGGTCGCGCCAATATGGTCGACGTGACCGACAAGGCCGTGACGTTCCGTGAAGCCACGGCCGAGGCCTTTGTGCGCATGCTGCCCGACACGCTGCAGATGATCGTCAGCGGCGGTCACCCCAAGGGCGATGTGTTCGCCGTCGCACGCATTGCCGGCATCCAGGCGGCCAAGAAAACCAGTGACCTGATTCCGCTCTGCCACCCGCTGCTGCTCACTAGCGTCAAGGTCGAGCTCAATGCCGAAGGCGAGGACCGGGTACGCATCGTCGCCCGTTGCAAACTGTCAGGGCAGACCGGCGTGGAAATGGAGGCGCTTACCGCCGCCAGCGTCGCCGCACTGACCATCTACGACATGTGCAAGGCCGTCGACCGAGGCATGACCATCGAAGGCGTGCGGGTGTTGGAAAAACTCGGCGGCAAGAGCGGCCATTTCCAGGCGGATGCGTCATGAAAATCAACGTGAAGTTCTTTGCCCGTTACCGTGAAGCGCTTGGTGTGGATTCGGTAAAAGTGGAAGGTGATTTCGCCACGGTCGACGATGTGCGCGTGCTGCTTGCCCAGCGTGACGGTGCCGAGGTGCTGAAGGAACAAAACCTGATGTGCGCGCGCAATGAAGACCTGTGCCAGCTCGACGAACCCCTGGCGGACGGTGACGAAGTGGCGTTTTTCCCCACCGTGACCGGAGGCTGAGCCATGGCGATTCGTGTGCAGGTCGAACCGTTCGACGCAGGGGACGAAGTCAACGCGATGCACGCGGCCAATGTCGGCGTGGGGGCGGTGGTGAGTTTTGTCGGCTACGTGCGTGACTTCAATGACGGCCTCGATGTGTCCGGGATGTTCCTGGAGCACTATCCGGGCATGACCGAAAGAGCCCTGGGCAAGATCGCCACCGAGGCCGAGCAGCGCTGGCCGCTGCTCAAGCTGGAGGTGCTGCACCGCATCGGTGCCCTGGAGCCGGGCGAGCCGATCGTCTTCGTCGGTGCCGCCAGTGCCCATCGCCAGGCGGCATTCGACGCCTGCGCCTTTGTCATGGACTACCTCAAGACCCGAGCGCCGTTCTGGAAGAAGGAAAACACCGTCGACGGCCCGCGCTGGGTCGAAGGGCGGGACAGTGATCATGCGGCGGCGGATCGCTGGAAGCAGTAAATACCCTGCAGATCTTCATTGGTTGTTAGTCCGCCATCGCGAGCAAGCTCGCTCCCACACTGGATCTTTGTTGTACCCAGGGCCCCTGTGGGAGCGAGCTTGCTCGCGATGAGGCCATCAACCTCCCATCACATTCCCCTGCCTGCCGATTGACGATATGTACATTAAAGTCCAGTATGGATTTATAAGTACACATAAAGTCATTGCCCCACCTTTCTCTGCCAAACCAACAACAACCCGCGAGAGATCGATCATGAAGAAACTCCCCCTTATCACCGGCCTGGCCTTGAGCCTGTTGGCCTCCAGCAGTCTGTTCGCCGCTGAGAAAACCTTGCGCATCGGCATCGAGGCGGCTTATCCGCCGTTTGCTTCCAAGACCTCGGAAGGGAAGATCGAGGGGTTCGACTACGACATCGGCAACGCCCTGTGCGCGCAGATGCAAGTCAAGTGCGAGTGGATCGAAGGCGAGTTCGACGGGCTGATTCCGTCGCTCAAGGTGAAGAAGATCGATCTGGCGCTGTCGTCGATGACCATCACCGAAGAGCGCAAGAAATCGGTGGATTTCACCCACAAGTACTACTTCACCTCGTCGCGCCTGGTCATGAAGGAAGGGGCGGTGGTCGATGACCAGTATGCCAGCCTCAAGGGCAAGACCGTCGGTGTGCAACGGGCCACCACCACTGACCGCTACGCCACTGAAGTCCTCGAACCCAAAGGTGTGATCGTCAAGCGCTACAGCAACAACGAAGAAATCTACATGGACCTGGCGTCCGGTCGCCTCGACGCGATTTTCGCCGACACCATCCCGCTGGAAGACTTCCTGTCGATGCCCCGTGGCAAGGGCTACGCTTTTGTCGGCCCCGAGCTCAAGGACCCGAAATACGTCGGCGAAGGCGCCGGTATCGCGGTGCGCAAGGGCAATACCCAACTGGTGGCGGACTTGAACAAGGCCATCGATGGGATTCGGGCCAATGGGAAGTACCAGGAGATCCAGGCCAAGTATTTCAAGTCGGATATCTACGGCGACTGATCAACCGCTATCGCGAGCAAGCTCGCTCCCACAGGGGACCTGGTTACAAAGATCCAGTGTGGGAGCGAGCTTGCTCGCGATGAGGCCAGGCCAGGCAATACAAAGCCTCAGCCCTTCAATTCCTTCAAATGCTTGTACACCGTCGCCCGTCCCATGTTCAGCACATTGGCCACATAGTTGGACGCGCTTTTGCCCTTGAATGCGCCTTCGGCATGCAGCGCCAGCACCAGCTCGCGTTTGTGGTCGCGGGTCAGCAGGTTCAGGCTCAGCTGACGCTCGCGCATCCAGGCATGCAGGAAGGTGTTGATTCGCTCCTGCCAGTCATCGCGAAACAGTGAATCCGGCTGAGGAATCAACTTGCCGGGCGACAGGAACAGATCCAATGCGGCCTTGGCATTCTCGAACAGCGAAATATTCAGGTTGATGCATAGCACCGCCAGCGGATGCCCGTTGGCGTCGCGCAGTACGCTGCTGAGGCTGCGAATCTTCTGTCCGTCCCAGTTCAATTTTTCATAGGGCCCGATGTTACGTTCGCTGACGTCCTCGCTGAGCATGTCCTCCAGGGACGAGTCATCGCCAATCTCGCGCTTGGACAGGTTATTGGCGATGTAATCGACTTTCTGGGTGCGCAGGTCGTGCAGCACCACTTCGGCGTGAGGGTAGAACAGCGTGGCGATAGCGTCGGCGATGGTGCGGAAGTTTTCCAGCACCGGATCGGGTGGCGAGGCAGTCATGACAGGGCTCCAGGCAGCGTCAGCGCCCCGTGAAACAGGGGCGCGGGGGAGTGTGCCGCAATCGTGGCGATGCGTCACCTCAAGGTGGTTCACCCCAGGCGCTTGGGGGACAGCATGGCGCTGTTCAGGCCGAAGCGGGCCAGGGCCTCGGGCAGCGGTTGGCCACGCACCAGCGCCGCGCTGGCCTGGCCCATGGCCGGCGAGGTCTGGATGCCATAGCCGCCCTGGGCCGCGACCCAGAACAGCCCGGGCACCTGTGGATCGAAGCCGGACAGCAAATCACCGTCGGGCACGAAACTGCGCAAGCCAGCCCAGGTGCGGGTCGGGCGGCGGATGGTCAGGGTGGTGGCTTCTTCGATCTGGTAGATGCCCATGGCAATGTCCAGCTCTTCAGGCTGCACGTCGTGGGGTTCCACCGGATCGGCGTTGGCCGGGGAGCCGAGGAACATGCCGGCATCGGGCTTCATGTAGAAGGATTCGTCCAGGCTCACCAGCATCGGCCAGTCATGGATATCCACGCCTTCGGGTCCGGCAAAGATGAACGCTGCGCGCCGCTTGGGCTGCAACCCCAGCTTCCGGGCGCCGGCCATTTCGGCAATGTGATCGGCCCATGCGCCGGCTGCGTTGATCAGAACCGGTGCCGTGAACGTCTGGTTGGCGGTTTTCACCTGCCACAGCCCCTGATCATCGCGGCTCAATTGCTGCACTTCGCTGTCGGTGTGCACTTCACCGCCACTGCGACGAATACCGCGCAAGTAGCCTTGGTGCAGTGCATCGGTGTCAATGTCGCAGGCCGTGGGGTCGTAGATCGCCCCGTGGACCTTGTCCCGTCGCAGGATCGGCAGTCGCACACAGGCTTCGTCAGCGCTGAGCAGTTGCATCTGCGGCACCGTGGCCTTGGCGCTGAGGTACTGGTTGTTCAGCTCGGCCGGGTCACCGGTGAAGTCCACGGTCATTTCGCCCCGTGGGGTCAGCAAGGGATGTTCGCAGAAACCGGCCGGCGGGGTGTCGAAAAAGTCCCGGCTGGCCTGGGTCAGCGCCCGCACCTGTGGGGTGCCGTAGGCGGCGGTATATAACGCCGCCGAGCGTCCGGTGGAGTGGTAGGCCGGATGGGATTCGCGTTCGAGCACAATGACCCGGCCGTGGGGTGCCAGCCAGTAACCGGTGGACGCACCGCCGATGCCGCCGCCGATGATGATGAAATCTGCTTGTTTCATGAATTCTCCTGCGAAGAATGTGCCCGGGAACTCGAAGACCCCTGTGGGAGCGAGCTTGCTCGCGAAGGCGGTCTGACAGTCGATATTGAAGGTGACTGACCCACCGCCATCGCGAGCAAGCTCGCTCCCACAAGGGAATGGGGGGTGTCAGTTGTGAAATCGATACAGGGCATTCGCCAGCGCAACATCTTCCAGGCCCAAACCGATGGAGCGGAAGAACACATGGCGTTGGTAGTCGGGACGCGCCACGTGCTCGCTGAGCAATTCAGGCAAATCGCCGACGATGCTCGACGCCTCCCAGCCATGCTGTTCGCCGGCGATCAGCATTTCTCCAGCCGAGCCCGGAGTGGTCTGACGATAGTCGCAGAACACGTCCATGTCGTTGAGGCTTTGAGGGGGCACTTCATGGGCGCGTGGGGCGTTGGTGCTGATGGAGGTGATCAGCGCCGGTTTGCCCAGGGTCTGCGGGTCGAGTACCGCTTTGGCGGACGAGGTGCAGAGCATCACCACGTCGGCGTCATGCAGCGCGGCTTCAAGGGAGTCGGCGATGTGCAGGCGTGGGTCCAGGCCGGTGATGGAGGCAAGTGCTTGCACCGACTTGGTCTTCAGACCTGGCGAATAGAGGCTGATACCTTGCCAGTCCCGCAGACCCTTGACGTACTGCACGTGCGCCTGGGCCACCGCACCGCTGCCGATGACCGCCAGGCGCCGGGCGTTGTGCGGGGCGAGGGCATCGACGGCAACAGCCGTGGTGGCAGCGGTGCGGGCGGTGGTCAATTCGGCGGAATCGCACAACAGCAGCGGCTGGCCGGTCTGCATCGACATCAGCAAGGTCCAGGCGGTCACCAGCGGGCCTTGCTCGCGCACGATATAGGGCGAGGTCTTGACCCCGTAGACCTGGTCTTCAGCCAGCACGCCCAGATAGTTGATGAAGTCCCCGGCGCCCTGGGGAAACACCACCAGTTGCTGGGGCGGCTGCACCGCTTGTCCCGCGGCGAGGTCGCGGAACAGCTTGCGCAGGATTTGCGGTACGTCGATTTGCCCGAGCAGTTCTCGGGCCTGGGCTTGGGTCATCACATAGGGCGTGCTGGACATGGGGGCTCCGGGAAGCTGCTTCTAAACTAATTTGTCCATTATGGACTTTTAGTTTAATCGAGCAATATCCAAGGCAAAAAAAAGCGCAGCCTGTCTTGGCTGCGCTTTTTTGGTGCTGTGGAGACGGTTAAGGACGCTTGCGCTCAACCGGCCGCAACAGATGCGTCGGCGGAGTTTCGCAATTGATCTTTTTCCCCAGCAAGGCCTCGATGGACGGCAACTGGTAGGAGTCGTCCTCCCCGGCGAAGCTGATGGAAACCCCCGCGGCGCCGGCACGACCGGTACGGCCGATGCGGTGCACATAGTCGTCCGGCACTTCCGGCAGGGTGAAGTTGATCACGTGGCTGATGCCGTCGATGTGGATGCCGCGACCGGCCACGTCGGTGGCGACCAGTACGCGGATCTTGCCTTCACGGAAACCCTCGAGGGTCTTGATGCGCTTGTGCTGCGGCACGTCGCCCGAGAGCTGGGCCGCGTTGACGCCATCGCGCACCAGGCGTTCTTCGATACGCCGCACTTCATCCTTGCGGTTGGCGAACACCATCACCCGTTCCCAACCGTTGTCGTTGACCAGGTTGTAGAGCAGCTTGTACTTGTCGGCACCGGCCACGGCATAGATGTGCTGCTCGACGTTTTCGCTGGCGACGTTCTCGGCTTCGATCTCGACGATGGACGGATCGGTGGTCCATTGCTTGGCCAGGTTCATCACGTCTTCGGTGAAGGTGGCGGAGAACAGCAGGGTCTGGCGTTCGCTTTTCGGTGGGGTCTGGCGAATGATCTGGCGCACTTGCGGGATGAAGCCCATATCGAGCATGCGGTCGGCTTCGTCCAGCACCATCACTTCGACCATGTCCAGGTGCACGTCGCCGCGCTGGTTGAAGTCCAGCAGGCGGCCCGGGGTGGCGACCAGGATGTCGCAGTGGCGGGCTTCGAGGTGCTTGAGCTGCTTGTCGAAGTCCATGCCGCCCACGAACGTCATGACGTTCAGGCCGGTGTACTTGGTCAGGTCGGCGGCATCCTTGGCGATCTGTACCACCAGCTCGCGGGTCGGCGCGATGATCAGCGCCCGTGGCTCGCCCATGTAGCGTTCCTTGGGCGGCGGGGTCTGGAGCAACTGGGTGATGATGGAGATCAGAAACGCGGCGGTCTTGCCGGTGCCGGTCTGGGCGCGACCGATGGCGTCTTTGCCCGCGAGGGTGAAGCCCAGCACCTGCGCCTGGATCGGCGTGCAATACGGGAAACCCAGGTCCTGGATGGCATGCATCAGTTCCGGGGCGAGCTTGAAGTCGTGGAAGCGGGTCTTGCCTTCCTGGGGGGCTACGACGAAGTCCTCGAGCTTCCAGGCGACGACCGGCGGTTTCGGTGCGCGCTCGCGGCGTGGCTTGGGGGCTTCGTTGCGTGGTTTCTCGGGCGCGGGGGCCGTAACAGGCTGGGCGACGGGTTCTTTTGTTGCCTGTTCAACAGGTGCCGCCCGGCGCGGTTGTTGCGCATCGGTATGGCTCGGGCCGTGGGTCGGCGCTGGGGAGCCAGGCGCGAGTTGCTCGGCCTCGCTTTTACCGAACATCTTCTTGAGTGCTTTGAGCACGGTCATCTCATCGATTGGTTAAGGAATGTACGCCGGCCAGTGTAATGCAAGAAACGGGCGCGGCGTAGTGTGATCGTCAAAGGACCGGCGTGGCGATCAGCCTCTTAGCGCAACCGCTCGGCCAGCCAGGTGCCGATGTCGCGAATCTCCTCGGGTAACACTTCGTGGCCCATTGGGTATTCTTGCCATGTCACGGTGACACCATGCTGCTTTAAATACTCTTTCGCGGTCCGGCCCATGGGGTTGAGAACCACTTCGTCGTATTGCCCGTGCAGCGCCAGCACCGGAATGCGTTGCTGGCTGGCCGACAATTGCAGCTCATCGCTGAAAGTCGGTGCATAAGTAGACAACGCGACCACGCCGCCCAGCGGGCCCTGCCATTTCACGAATGCCGTGTGATAGACCACCGCGCCGCCTTGGGAGAAACCCGCCAGGAAAATCCGCGAGGCGTCTATTCCGCTGGCTCGCTGGGTTTCGACCAGGTCGATGACCCGTTGTGCCGAGGCTTCGAGTTGCTGTTCGTCAATGGCCCGCGCCGGGCTCAAGGCACGGATGTCGTACCAACTGGGCATGGCGTAGCCGCCGTTGATCGTTACCGGCTGGGTCGGTGCCTGGGGTAGAACGAAACGTGTGGTGAGCAGGCTTTGCTGCAACATTTCGGCGACCGGCAGGAAATCAAAACGATCGGCGCCCAGGCCGTGGAGCCAGATAACGCACGCGTCGGCAGTGCTGCTGGGCTCGAGAATCAGGGGGTCGGTCATGGCTGTGCTCCAAATCTGTGCGGGCGCGCTCAATCAGTGCGTGATTACAGTGCGTTCCCGGTGTCTCAGTTAATTAGATGTCGCAAAGTTGAAAGTTTTTGTCTTGACGAGTTTTACATGGCCTAAGCGCAGCGGTCTGGTACGGGCTTTGCTATGGGTGTACCTGAGTGATGATTCTTACGCTGTGCGGTAACACTATCAGTTCGCCGCGCCGCATGGGATATCAGAAATCCGGTGATGAATGTTCGCCAACAGCCGTTACGGGCTTCGCGAACGTGAAGGGCTACAGCCCGTTCGGCCGATTGGTGAGAGATGGGCATGACCACTGTTTACGGACATCCTCATTATTAGACTCATAGCGAAGGTCCAGACGTCGGTTGACCCTAAAAAAAGCCAACAAGGGTCGGCAATGCCCCAAAAGGGTGCGACAGGGCTCGAGCTCCGACACAACAAGAGCAAAACTGGAGGTTTGAATGAAGTTACTGAAATCCACCCTGGCAGTCGTGACTGCAGCAGCAGTCCTTGGTGTCAGCGGGTTCGCTCAGGCGGGTGCAACCCTGGATGCCGTGCAGAAGAAAGGTTTTGTGCAATGTGGTGTGAGTGATGGCCTGCCGGGTTTCTCGGTGCCTGATTCCACTGGCAAGATCCTGGGTATCGACGCCGACTTCTGTCGTGCCGTGGCCGCCGCCGTATTTGGCGACGCGAACAAAGTGAAATTCAGCCAACTGAACGCCAAGGAGCGTTTCACCGCACTGCAGTCTGGTGAAATTGACATCCTGTCGCGCAACACCACCATGACCAGCTCCCGTGACGCGGGTATGGGCCTGAAATTCCCAGGCTTCATCACCTATTACGATGGCATCGGCTTCCTGGTTAACAACAAGCTGGGCGTCAAGAGTGCCAAGGAACTGGACGGTGCAACCATCTGCATCCAGGCCGGTACCACCACCGAGCTGAACGTTTCCGACTACTTCCGCGGCAACGGCCTGAAATACACCCCGATCACCTTCGACACCTCCGATGAAAGCGCCAAGTCGCTGGAGTCCGGTCGTTGCGACGTGCTGACTTCCGACAAGTCCCAACTGTTCGCCCAGCGCAGCAAGCTGGCTTCGCCGAAGGACTATGTGGTTCTGCCGGAAACCATTTCCAAGGAGCCGCTGGGTCCGGTCGTGCGTAATGGCGACGACGAGTGGCTGGCCGTTGTGCGTTGGACTGGCTACGCCATGCTCAATGCTGAAGAAGCCGGCATCACTTCGAAAAACGTCGAGGCTGAAGCCAAGGCCACCAAGAACCCAGACGTTGCTCGTATGCTCGGTGCCGACGGCGAGTACGGCAAGGACCTGAAGCTGCCGAAGGACTGGGTCGTGCAGATCATCAAGCAAGTCGGTAACTACGGCGAAATGTTCGAGCGTAACCTCGGCAAGGGCACTCCGCTGGAAATCGATCGCGGCCTGAACGCTCTGTGGAACGCTGGCGGCATTCAATACGCACCACCAGTGCGCTGATGGTTCTATCACCCGGTGGGCCAACCACCGGGTGATGTTCTGTTCCATTCTTTGCGGGGCACTTCATGCAAAATTCAATCGGCGCACCTAAGCAGAGGCTCAGCCTCAGCGATCCACGAGTGCGTGCGTGGGTATTTCAGATCGTCACCATCGTGGCGGTTATCTCGCTGGGCTGGTTTCTGTTCGATAACACGCAGACCAACCTCGAGCACCGGGGAATCACTTCCGGTTTCAGCTTCCTGGAGCGCAGTGCCGGTTTTGGCATCGCTCAAACCCTGATCGACTACACCGAAGCGGACAGCTATGCCCGTGTTTTTGTCATCGGGTTGCTCAACACACTGCTGGTGACTTTCATCGGCGTGATCCTGGCAACGATCCTCGGTTTCATTGTCGGCGTGGCCCGACTGTCGAAAAACTGGATCATCGCCAAAGTAGCCACGGTGTATGTGGAGGTTTTCCGCAACATACCGCCGCTGCTGCAGATCCTGTTCTGGTATTTCGCGGTGTTCCTGACCATGCCTGGGCCGCGCAACAGTCATAACTTCGGCGACACCTTCTTTGTCAGCAGCCGTGGCCTCAACATGCCGGCGGCGCTGATGTCGGAAGGATTCTGGCCGTTCGTGGCCAGTGTCGTGCTGGCGATTGTCGCCATCGTGCTGATGACCCGCTGGGCCAACAAGCGCTTCGAAGCCACTGGTGAGCCCTTCCATAAGTTCTGGGTCGGCCTGGCGCTGTTCCTGGTTATCCCGGCGTTGTGCGCGCTGATCTTCGGTGCTCCCGTGCATTGGGAGATGCCGGAACTCAAGGGCTTCAACTTCGTTGGTGGCTGGGTGCTGATTCCGGAATTGCTGGCCTTGACCCTGGCGCTGACGGTGTATACCGCGGCGTTCATCGCAGAAATCGTGCGTTCGGGCATCAAGTCGGTGAGCCATGGCCAGACCGAGGCAGCTCACTCGTTGGGCCTGCGCAACGGTCCGACCTTGCGCAAGGTAATCATCCCGCAAGCCCTGCGTGTGATCATCCCGCCGCTGACCAGCCAATACCTGAACCTGGCGAAGAACTCTTCGCTGGCGGCCGGTATCGGTTACCCGGAAATGGTTTCGCTATTTGCCGGCACGGTGTTGAACCAGACCGGCCAGGCCATCGAGGTGATCGCGATCACCATGAGCGTGTACCTGGCGATCAGTATCAGCATTTCCCTGCTGATGAACTGGTACAACAAGCGCATTGCGCTGATCGAGCGGTGAGGAAAAGCGCATGACATCCCATACTTTCAAACCTGATATGCCGCCGCCGAGCAAAGTGTTCGGGCCGATGGCATGGATGCGCGCGAACATGTTCTCCAGCTGGCTCAATACGCTGCTGACGCTGTTCGCGTTCTACCTGATTTACCTCGTGGTCCCGCCGATCCTCAGCTGGGCGATCCTCGATGCCAACTGGGTCGGCACCACCCAGGCCGACTGCACCAAGGAAGGCGCCTGCTGGGTGTTCATCCAGCAGCGTTTCGGCCAGTTCATGTACGGCTATTACCCGACGGGCCTGCGCTGGCGCGTAGATCTGACCGTGTGGCTGGCCGTGCTCGGTGTTGCGCCGCTGTTCATCTCGCGCTTCCCGCGCAAGGCGATCTACGGCCTGAGCTTCCTGGTGCTGTACCCGATCATCGCCTGGTGCCTGCTGCACGGTGGTGTATTCGGCCTGGACGCCGTGGCAACCAGCCAATGGGGCGGCCTGATGCTGACCCTGGTGATCGCCACCGTCGGTATCGCTGGCGCGCTGCCGCTGGGTATCGTCCTGGCCCTGGGCCGGCGTTCGAACATGCCGGCGATCCGTGTGGTCTGCGTGACCTTCATCGAGTTCTGGCGCGGTGTGCCGTTGATCACGGTGCTGTTCATGTCGTCGGTGATGCTGCCGCTGTTCCTGCCCGAAGGCATGAACTTCGACAAGCTGCTGCGAGCACTGATCGGGGTGATCCTGTTCCAGTCGGCCTACGTGGCCGAAGTGGTGCGTGGCGGCCTGCAAGCCATTCCCAAGGGGCAGTACGAAGCGGCCGCGGCGATGGGCCTGGGTTACTGGCGCAGCATGGGCCTGGTGATTCTGCCGCAAGCCTTGAAGATGGTCATCCCGGGTATCGTCAACACCTTCATTGCGTTGTTCAAGGACACGAGCCTGGTGATCATCATCGGCCTGTTCGACCTGCTCAACAGCGTGAAACAAGCTGCCGCCGACCCGAAATGGCTGGGCATGGCCACTGAAGGCTATGTGTTCGCCGCCCTGGTGTTCTGGATTTTCTGTTTTGGTATGTCCCGCTATTCCATGCATTTGGAACGCAAGCTGGACACTGGCCACAAGCGTTAGGAGCGTAGTTTATGAGTGAAGCGATCAAACAGCCTGTGAGCCCTGAAGGCATTATTCAGATGCAGGGCGTCAACAAGTGGTACGGCCAGTTCCACGTGTTGAAAGACATCAACCTGAACGTCAAGCAGGGCGAGCGTATCGTGCTGTGTGGCCCGTCGGGCTCCGGCAAGTCCACCACCATCCGCTGCCTCAACCGCCTGGAAGAGCACCAGCAGGGTCGCATCGTGGTCGACGGCGTGGAACTGACCAACGACCTCAAGCAGATCGAAGCGATCCGCCGTGAAGTCGGCATGGTGTTCCAGCACTTCAACCTGTTCCCGCACCTGACCATCCTGCAGAACTGCACCCTGGCGCCGATGTGGGTACGCAAGATGCCCAAGCGCAAGGCCGAGGAAATCGCCATGCATTACCTGGAGCGCGTACGCATTCCAGAGCAGGCGCACAAGTACCCGGGCCAGCTCTCCGGCGGTCAGCAACAGCGTGTGGCTATCGCCCGTGCCCTGTGCATGAAGCCGAAAATCATGCTGTTCGACGAGCCAACCTCGGCCCTCGACCCGGAAATGGTGAAAGAAGTGCTGGACACCATGATCGGCCTGGCCGAAGACGGCATGACCATGTTGTGCGTGACCCACGAAATGGGTTTCGCCCGCACCGTGGCCAACCGCGTGATCTTCATGGACAAGGGTGAAATCGTCGAACAGGCCGCGCCGAACGACTTCTTCGACAACCCGCAGAACGACCGCACCAAGCTGTTCCTGAGCCAGATCCTGCATTGATCCGGCCTTAGGCAGTGAAATAAACCCGGACTTGTCCGGGTTTGTTTTTTTCTGCTTCGTCTGCTCAGGAAGTCGTGAGGATTTCGTGCTCCTTGTGCACCGTCGTCTTGAATCCTCTCAAGTCCGCGCCTTCAGCCAGGGTTCGTGCATCTGCAAGCAAATGCGGGTGGCGATCAAGCAGGCGCATCAGCAGCATCAACGCTTTTGGTGGCAATACCTCACCGCGCTCATAGCGGGAAAACGCGTTGTGCCCGCCACCTGACAACAGCGCCACCGCTTCTTTTTGGGAGAGATGCAGTTTGCGACGGATGCGTTTCATTTCTTCGCCAATCATCTTCCTGGCGGCGATGACCAGTTCATCCCCCGCGTTCGTGTGACGGTCCGAACAACCGGGGTCGAGTTCGACCTCGCCGCACATTTGGCATTCCCAGCCAGACAAGTCATCGATCCGGCGTTCCAGTCCCTTGACGCGCAGGGTTTCTGCGCGGCCTTCGAAATGCGACATGCCCTGCGGAGCGCCACAGCTGAAGCACTGTTGAGCTTTCATGGGGTTTTCTCCTTGAATGAGATCACCGGTGGGCCTCCGCTTGGGCGGTAGGTCACCTTGATGTAAATTTCCAGACCCTGTGAGTGGGTGTGGTAGACGTCGTGCCAGACCCGATGGTCGTCGTAGGTCGTTACGGACTTGTAGAACTGCTGGCGCTGAAGTCCACACGCAACCTCCAACATGTCCGAAGCTGTCAAGCCCAGCGTCCCGGCGGTTTTTGTCGCGGTGGCGGTGAATGCCTTTCCTCCCAGCCGCTTGATATCCGCCTTGATCACGCCCAGGTCGTAATGGGGTGTGCTCTTGTTCATAAGGTCCTGTTCCAAAATTACCCTCACAGGGTAATTTTGACCAATCAATAATTTAGTTTCTTTTCCCTCCCATTGACCCTAGGCGATTGCCGTCCTACGCGAAGCTGACTAACATGTCAGAAAATTCATCCTATGATTGGATGAAAGGGCGAATTCTATGTCAGCTATTTCTCCATTGATGAAACGCTCCCTGGTCGACCAGGCCTTGGAACAATTGCGTCGGCGTATCAGCGATGGTGTGTGGGCCGTCGGCCAGCGCTTGCCCACCGAGCCGGAGTTGGTGGCGGAGCTGGGTATCAGCCGCAACACCGTGCGTGAAGCCATGCGCGTGCTGGCGTTTTCCGGGTTGATCGAGATCCGCCAGGGCGATGGCAGCTACGTGCGGGCGGTGGTTGATCCGCTGGATACGCTCAAGGTGCTGTCGCGCTGTTCGCTGGAACAGGCCCGGGAAACCCGGCATATCCTGGAGGTGGAGGCCATTGGCCTGGCGGCGCTGCGGCGCACCGATGAGGATTTGCTTGCCTTGCGCCGGGCGCTGCAAGACAGCGGCGAGCATTATCACGGCGACCTGGAGCAGTACATTGCCTGCGACCTGGTGTTCCACCGCCTCCTGGTAGATGCCGCGCACAACCCTGCGCTCAGTGAACTCTATCGCTACTTCTCCAGCGTCATCGGCGCACAGTTGCGCCAGAGCCTCAACATCGCCCCGCGTCATCAACATGTCTTCGACCTGCACGTCGAAATCCTGGACGCCGTCGAGCAACAGGACTCGCAACGGGCCAAGTCCCTGTGCCGCCAGTTGATCAATGAACCCTGAGCGCTTGAAACCCTGAACCCCGAACCCGAGTTTCCCATGTCCCGCGATTTGCTTGACCTTGCCACTTCGACGGCGCCCAAACGCGCCGCCGAACTTGAAGAACTGTTGATCGACGCCGAGGCCGACGACGTGCAGACCCAGCAGCGCCCTCTGTTGGTGCGTCGCCCCTGGCTGTTGCTGCTGGGTTTGATCCTGGTGGCGCTGAACCTGCGTCCGGCGTTGGCGAGCATGGCGCCGCTGCTCAGTGAAGTATCAAGAAGCCTAGGCCTGTCGGCTGCCCAGGCCGGTTTGCTGACCACATTGCCTGTGCTTTGCCTGGGCCTGTTCGCGCCGCTGGCGCCGGTGCTGGCGCGGCGTTTCGGTGCTGAGCGCGTGGTGCTGGGGATCTTGTTGGCGCTGGCGGGCGGGATTGTCTTGCGCAGTGCGTTCGGTCAGGTCGGGCTGTTTGTCGGCAGCATCCTGGCCGGCGCGAGTATCGGTGTGATCGGCGTGCTGCTGCCGGGCATCGTCAAGCGTGACTTCGCCAAACAGGCTGGCGCCATGACCGGCGTCTACACCATGGCGCTGTGCCTGGGCGCGGCGATGGCGGCCGGGGCGACGGTGCCGCTGAGCGAGCACCTTGGCCACAGTTGGGCCTTGGGCCTGGGCTTCTGGGTGGTCCCGGCGCTGCTGGCGGCGGTGTTCTGGTTACCGCAGGTGGGCGAGAAACACGGAGCCCACCAAGTGGCGTACCGGGTTCGCGGCTTGCTGCGTGATCCACTGGCCTGGCAAGTGACCTTGTACATGGGGCTGCAATCGTCCCTGGCCTACATCGTCTTTGGCTGGCTGCCGTCGATCCTGATTGGACGTGGCCTGACGCCGACACAGGCCGGGCTCGTGCTGTCCGGCTCGGTCATCGTGCAGCTGATCAGTTCTCTCGCGGCGCCCTGGTTGGCAACACGTGGCAAGGACCAGCGCCTGGCCATCGTGATCGCCATGCTCATGACCCTGGGCGGGCTGTTCAGTTGCCTCTACGCACCCATCGATGGCTTGTGGGGCTGGGCGATCCTGCTGGGCTTGGGGCAGGGTGCGACGTTCAGCCTGGCGCTCACGCTGATCGTATTGCGTTCGCGGGACGCCCACGTGGCCGCCAACCTGTCCAGCATGGCCCAGGGCTTTGGATATACGTTGGCGTCGCTGGGGCCGTTCGCGGTGGGGGTGGTCCACGACTTGACCGGCGACTGGAATGCCCTGGGCTGGATCTTCGGCCTGGTTGGCCTGGGGGCGATCATCGCCGGAATCGGTGCAGGCCGGGCGTTGTACGTCGGGGTCAGCAGCGAAAGGGTCACTGACCTTCGTTGATATCATTTTCATGGCGAATGACGATAGTTTTCCCGGCGGCGGCAGATTATCGTGCTGGCCTACTGAAACGTTTTTCGGAGCCTGTCCATGAGTGATGCCCACAACGCCTTGATCACCCGTTTCTATCAGGCCTTCCAGCGCCTGGACGCCGAAGCCATGAGCACCTGCTACACCGACGACGTGCTGTTCAGCGACCCGGCGTTCGGCGAACTGCGCGGGCGCGATGCCGGTGACATGTGGCGCATGCTCACGACCCGGGCCAAGGACTTTTCCCTGACCTTCGATAACGTGCGCAGCGATGAGCGTACCGGTGGTGCTCATTGGGTGGCGACGTACCTGTTCAGCCAGACCGGCAACATCGTGATCAATGACATTCAGGCGCGCTTCGTTTTTCGCGACGGCAAGATCTGCGAGCACCACGACAGCTTCGATCTGTGGCGCTGGTCTCGCCAGGCATTGGGCACCAAGGGCCTGTTGCTGGGCTGGACACCGCTGGTGCGCAACGCCGTCAGGGCCCAGGCCCTCAAGGGGCTGCGGGCGTTCCAGGCCAGTCGCTGATAAGATCGCGGCTTGTCTTTGCCGATCTGTTGAACATCTTGTGACGACTGCTGCCCCCTCTCCCGATTTGCCTGCACAAGGCCCCGCCGAACCGGACAAACCCTGGTTCGTCTACCTGGTGCGGGCCGCCAACGGCTCGCTGTACTGCGGCATCAGTGATGACCCGGTGCGGCGCTTCGCCAAGCATCAAAGCGGCAAGGGCGCGCGCTTCTTCCTTTCCAGCCCGGCAGTGGCCCTGGTGTATACCGAGGCTTGTCGCGACAAGGGCGAGGCCCTGCGCCAGGAGCGGCTGATCAAAAAGCTCAAGAAAAGCGCCAAGGAATGCCTGGTGGCCAGTGCGCTGTCGCTCAATCAGCCGGGCTGATAGGCCTTTATCAGGCCGGTAGGCTGACCCGCTCAGGCGCGCTAAGCTGCAAGACTTCATTCCTGCAGTGGCTAATCTCATGTCAGAGCTGATCCTTCATCATTACCCAACGTCTCCTTTCGCGGAAAAAGCCCGGCTGCTGCTGGGTTTCAAGGGGCTGTCCTGGCGTTCGGTGAGCATCCCGCCGATGATGCCCAAGCCTGACCTGACGGCACTGACAGGCGGCTATCGCAAGACGCCGGTATTGCAGGTCGGTGCGGATATCTATTGCGATACGTCGCTGATGGCCCGCCGGTTGGAGCAGGAAAAAGCCTCGCCGGCACTGTTCCCCGAAGGCCGGGAAATGCTTGCCGCGTCCTTTGCGGCCTGGGCCGATTCGGTGGTGTTCCAGCATACGGTGAGCCTGGTGTTCCAGCCGGAGTCGGTGGCGGTGCGGTTCGCCAAGCTATCGCCCGAAGCGATCAAGGCGTTCGTCAGCGACCGCGCCGGGTTGTTCAGTGGCGGCACGACTACGCGCTTGGCTGCCGAGCAGGCCAAGCACCAATGGCCAACGATCATGGCCCGGTTGGAGCAACAGTTGCAGCGCGAGGAGGGTGATTTCCTGTTGGGTGATCCGTCGATTGCCGACTTCGCCATGGCCCATCCGCTGTGGTTCCTCAAAGGCACTCCGGTGACCTCGCCGCTGGTGGATGCGTATCCGGCTGTCTCGGCCTGGTTGGCGCGGGTGTTGGGTTTCGGCCATGGTGCGCCGAACGGGATGAGTTCCGAAGAGGCCTTGGAGGTTGCCCGCAACGCTACACCGGCAGCGCTGCCGGATGAGGCATTCGATGAGCCGAACGGGTTCACGGCAGGGCAGCAGGTGACCATCGCCGCGACCGACTATGGCGTCGATCCGGTGGCTGGGGAGTTGGTGTTTGCCGGGAGCGAAGAACTGATCCTGCGTCGCGAAGACGAGCGGGGCGGGGTGGTGCATGTGCACTTTCCGCGGTTTGGCTTCCGGATCGAGGCTCGATGAACAACGAATGACCTTGTGGGAGCGAGCTTGGTGGGAGCAAGGCTTGCCCGCGATGAACGCGCCGCGGTCTCCTGAGTACCGCAGCGCCTGGATCGCGAGCAAGCTTTGTTCCCACAAAGCTCGCGATGAGTCCCTCAAATCTATATCGCGGACAGCGCCCTACCGAACTCGCACCCTGCCGAGCATCAGTTGCGGCGCTTGAGCTGGTCGGTCAGCGACGTGGGCAGGCCCTTGATGATCAGCGTGCCGGCCTCTTCGTCGTACTCGATCTTGGAGCCCAGCAAGTGCGCTTCGAAGCTGATGGACAAGCCTTCGGCACGGCCGGTGAAACGGCGGAACTGGTTGAGGGTGCGTTTATCCGCAGGGATTTCCGGCGACAACCCGTAGTCCTTGTTGCGGATGTGATCGTAGAAGGCTTTCGGGCGATCCTCGTCGATCAGCTCGGACAACTCCTCCAGGCCCATCGGCTCGCCGAGCTTGGCCTGGCTGCTGGCGTAATCGACCAGGGTCTTGGTCTTTTCCCGGGCATCCTCTTCCGGCAAGTCTTCGCTTTCGACGAAGTCACTGAAGGCCTTGAGCAGGGTGCGGGTCTCGCCGGGGCCGTCGACACCTTCCTGGCAGCCGATGAAGTCACGGAAGTATTCCGAGACCTTCTTGCCGTTCTTGCCCTTGATGAACGAGATGTACTGCTTCGATTGCTTGTTGTTCTGCCATTCCGACACGTTGATCCGCGCCGCCAGGTGCAACTGGCCCAGGTCCAGGTGGCGGGACGGGGTCACGTCCAGCTCATCGGTCACTGCCACGCCTTCGCTGTGGTGCAGCAGGGCGATGGCCAGGTAGTCGGTCATGCCTTGCTGGTAATGCGCGAACAGCACGTGGCCGCCCACCGACAGGTTGGACTCCTCCATCAGCTTTTGCAGGTGTTCCACCGCCACGCGACTGAAAGCGGTGAAATCCTTGCCGCCGTCCAGGTACTCCTTCAGCCAGCCGCTGAACGGATGCGCCCCGGACTCGGCATGGAAAAAGCCCCAGGCCTTGCCTTGCTTGGCGTTATAGCTCTCGTTGAGGTCGGCGAGCATGTTCTCGATGGCCGTGGACTCTGCCAGTTCGGAGTCGCGGGCATGGAGCACAGCAGGGGTGCCGTCGGGTTTTTTGTCGATCAGGTGGACGATGCAATGACGGATCGGCATGGATTTCTCGGCTGTTGAAAGAGAGGAGGGCGTGCTCCCCGAAAAAGGGCCCAGTGTACCGCAATCACTGGTTTTGGAACCCGGCAAAGGCCCTTTCAGACCCGTCCGACACCCTATATGCATTTTTTTAACGTTTTAGCGCAAGAAAGCTGACCAAATGGGTAGCTAGAGGCGGATATTTCAGAGGCGTTGTGCTAGTTTTGCCCGGTCTTACGCGAAGTCACTGCGTTAAGCGTGCATTCAGCATCTGTCAGGTCGAACCAAACCCGGTTTTCGGCATCTATTACCCCGATCCGTCGCGGTGATTGCCGAGGGTGCCTGATCAAGAGAGATCGGGCTCGATGGCTGACACTGCACTCTGCAATCCATATGAATTTGATAGGGAAGGAACACTACATGGCTCTTACTAAAGACCAACTGATCGCTGATTTGGCTGAATCTGTAGACGCACCAAAAGCTACCGTGCGTTCGCTGCTGGACCAACTGGGCCAAGTGGTTGCCGATCAGCTGGAAAATGGCGGCGAAATCACTCTGCCAGGCGTTGGCAAGCTGAAAGTCACCGAGCGTCCTGCCCGTACCGGCCGCAACCCTTCGACTGGCGCTGCCATCGAAATCGCTGCCAAGAAAGTGATCAAGCTGGTTGTGGCCAAAGGCCTGACCGACGCGGTCAACAAGTAAGACCGCAGTAAAAAAACCGTGCCTCGGAGCGATCCGGGCACGGTTTTTTATTGCCTTGAAAATCACCCGTAGGTGTCTTTCTAATCCTTGCGAACCCAATGCGACTGACGCCACGCCTGCTGCTGGGCCTCGGTCTGGAAGGTCCAGGCCACGAAACGACTCTGCTTCTGGCCCTGGGACATCTCCACCACCTGGCTGTGCAGCGCACCGGCCTTTTTCAGCGCGGTTTGAATCGCCGGCAGGTTCGACGCCTTCGACACCAGTGTGCTGAACCACAGCACTTGCCCGGCCAACTGCGCGCTTTCGCCGATCAGTTGCGTCACGAACCGGGCTTCCCCACCCTCGCACCACAGCTCGGCGGCCTGACCGCCAAAATTCAGCACCGGCAGCTTGCGCTTTGGATCGGCCTTGCCCAGTGCCCGCCACTTGCGCTGGCTGCCTTTGGTGGCTTCTTCCAGGGACGCATGGAATGGCGGGTTGCACATCGTCAGGTCGAACCGTTCGGTGTCTTCCAGCAAGCCCAGGAGAATCTGCTTGCGGTTGGCTTGCTGGCGCAACTGGATGGCTTTGTTCAAGCCATTGGACTGGACGATGGCCTTGGCCGAGGCGATGGCCGTTGGGTCGATCTCCGAACCGAGGAAGTGCCAGCGGTAGTCGCTGTGGCCGATCAACGGATAGACGCAATTGGCGCCGGTGCCGATGTCCAGCACCTTGACTGCCGCCCCGCGGGGGATTTCACCTTCGTTGTGGCTGGCGAGCAAATCGGCGAGGAAGTGCACATAGTCCGCCCGACCTGGCACCGGCGGGCACAGGTAGTCGGCCGGGATATCCCAGTGGGCGATGCCATAGAAAGCTTTGAGCAGCGCCCGGTTGAAAACCCGCACGGCTTCGGGGCTGGCAAAGTCGATGCTTTCCTTGCCGTAGGGGTTGATGATCACGAACTTGGCCAGTTCCGGCGTGCTCTTGATCAACGCCGGGAAGTCGTAGCGGCCCTGGTGGCGGTTGCGCGGATGCAGGCTGGCCTTCTCGCGCGGCGCCACGGCTTTGGCCTCCGGGGTGGACTTGGGCTTCTGGCGGGCTGGTTTGGGTGTGCGGGGGGCGGTCATGGGCGGGTCGATTCGGGGAGGGTTCAAAAAGAGGCGGGCATTGTCCCACATCCGGCCCGGTCTTGATGGTAGCGCGGACCAAATTGTGGGAGCGGGCTTGCTCGCGAAGGTGTCGGTACATTCAAAGCAGAGGCAAGCTGACCCACCGCTTTCGCGAGCAAGCCCGCTCCCACAAGGGATGTTTATTGTCTGGGAGAAAGTGACAGGCATGAAAAAGGAGGTCCAATAGGACCTCCCTTTTCATTGCGAACCGCCGTTACAGGCTGGCAATCCGCGCATGCTGCTCGGCCAGCTTGCCCAAGGCCTGTTCCGCCTCGGCCAGTTTGGCCCGTTCCTTCTCGATGACTTCGGCCGGCGCCTTGTCAACGAAGCCGGCGTTGGACAGCTTGCCGCCGACCCGCTGTACTTCGCCTTTGAGACGCAGGATTTCCTTGTCCAGGCGCGCCAGTTCGGCGGCCTTGTCGATCAGGCCCGCCATTGGCACCAGCACTTCCATCTCGCCGACCAGGGCGGTGGCTGACAGTGGCGCTTCTTCGCCGGCTGCCAGGACCGTCACCGATTCAAGCTTCGCCAGTTTCTTGAGCAGTGCCTCGTTTTCGTTGAGGCGACGCAGGTCTTCGGCGCTGGCGTTCTTCAGGAACAGGGCCAGTGGCTTGCCCGGGCCGATGTTCATTTCGGCGCGGATGTTACGCAGGCCCAGCATGAAGGTCTTGAGCCACTCGATGTCGTCTTCGGCCGCCGGATCGATGCGGCTTTCGTTGGCCACCGGCCACGGTTGCAGCATGATCGTCTTGCCTTGGGCGCCTGCCAGCGGTGCGATGCGCTGCCAGATTTCCTCGGTGATGAACGGCATGAACGGATGCGCCAGGCGCAGGGCCACTTCCAGTACGCGCACCAGGGTGCGACGGGTGCCGCGCTGGCGTTCGACCGGTGCGTTTTCGTCCCACAGCACAGGCTTGGACAGCTCCAGGTACCAGTCGCAATACTGGTTCCAGATGAATTCGTACAGGGCTTGTGCGGCCAGGTCGAAACGGAACTGGTCCAGTTGGCGGGTCACTTCGGCTTCGGTGCGCTGCAACTGCGAAATGATCCAGCGATCGGCCAGGGTCAGTTCAAAGGCTTCGCCGTTCTGGCCGCAGTCTTCGCCTTTATCCAGCACGTAGCGCGCGGCGTTCCAGATCTTGTTGCAGAAATTGCGATAGCCTTCGACGCGGCCCATGTCGAACTTGATGTCGCGACCGGTGGACGCCAGCGAGCAGAAGGTGAAACGCAGGGCGTCGGTGCCGTAGCTGGCGATGCCCTCGGCGAATTCTTCGCGGGTGGCTTTCTCGATTTTCTTCGCCAGTTTCGGCTGCATCAGGCCGGAGGTGCGTTTCTGCACCAGGGTTTCCAGGTCGATGCCGTCGATGATGTCCAGCGGGTCGAGGACGTTGCCCTTGGACTTGGACATCTTCTGGCCCTGGCCGTCGCGCACCAGGCCGTGGACATAGACGGTCTTGAACGGCACTTGCGGCGTGCCGTCCTCGTTCTTCACCAGGTGCATGGTCAACATGATCATCCGGGCGACCCAGAAGAAAATGATGTCGAAGCCCGTGACCAGGACGTCGGTGGAGTGGAATTTCTTCAGGAATTCGGTCTGCTGCGGCCAGCCCAGGGTGGAGAAGGTCCACAGGCCGGAACTGAACCAGGTGTCGAGGACGTCGTTGTCCTGTTGCAGCGCCACGTCCGGGCCGAGATTGTGCTTGGCGCGGACTTCGGCTTCATCGCGGCCGACATAGACCTTGCCCGATTCGTCGTACCAGGCCGGGATGCGATGGCCCCACCACAGCTGGCGGCTGATGCACCAATCCTGGATGTCGCGCATCCACGAGAAGTACATGTTTTCGTATTGCTTGGGTACGAACTGGATGCGACCGTCTTCAACGGCGGCAATCGCAGGTTCGGCCAACGGCTTGGTAGATACGTACCACTGGTCGGTCAGCCATGGCTCGATGATGGTGCCGGAGCGGTCGCCTTTCGGGACTTTCAGGGCGTGATCGTCGACGCTGACCAGCAGGCCGGCGGCATCGAACGCCGCGACGATCTGCTTGCGTGCTTCGAAGCGGTCCAGGCCGGCGTATTCGGCCGGGATCTGGCCGTCGACGCTTTCGTTCAGCGTGCCGTCGAGGTTGAATGCCTGGGCCGCCGGCAATATGTTGGCGTTCTTGTCGAAGATGTTCAGCAGCGGCAGGTTGTGGCGCTTGCCGACTTCGTAGTCGTTGAAATCGTGGGCCGGGGTGATTTTCACGCAGCCGGTGCCGAATTCAGGGTCGCAGTAGTCGTCGCCGATGATCGGGATGCGACGGCCAACCAGGGGCAGTTCGACGAACTTGCCGATCAGCGCCTGGTAGCGTTCATCGTTCGGGTTCACCGCCACGGCGGAGTCGCCCAGCATGGTTTCCGGACGCGTGGTGGCGACAATCAGGTAATCCTTGCCTTCGGCGGTCTTGGCGCCGTCGGCCAGTGGGTACTTCAGGTTCCACAGGAAACCTTTCTCGTCGTGGTTCTCCACTTCGAGGTCGGAAATGGCCGTGTGCAACTTGGTGTCCCAGTTGACCAGGCGCTTGCCGCGATAGATCAGCCCGTCTTCATGCAGGCGCACGAAGGCTTCCTTCACCGCTTCCGAGAGACCGTCGTCCATGGTGAAGCGCTCGCGGCTCCAGTCCACGGACGAGCCGAGGCGACGGATCTGGCGGCTGATGTTGCCACCGGACTCGTCTTTCCATTCCCAGACTTTCTCGAGGAATTTTTCGCGACCCAGGTCATGGCGACTCTGGCCCTGGGCTTCGAGGCGGCGCTCCACCAGCATCTGCGTGGCGATACCGGCGTGGTCGGTGCCCGGCTGCCACAAGGTGTTGCGACCTTGCATGCGCCGGAAACGGATCAGCGCGTCCATGATCGCGTTGTTGAAGCCGTGGCCCATGTGCAGGCTGCCGGTGACGTTCGGCGGCGGGATCATGATGGTGTAGGAATCGCCCGCGCCTTGCGGAGCGAAATAATTCTCGGACTCCCAGGTGTTGTACCAGGAAGTTTCAATGGCGTGCGGCTGGTAGGTCTTATCCATGCGCGGCGGGACCCTATTGGCATTTATTCAGGAAAAGCCGGGAAGTATAGCGGGCGGGGCTGGTGCAAGCCACATGCAGCAAGCTGAATGCGGGTACAGTTGAACCCTGTGGGAGCGAGCCTGCTCGCGATGAGGCCATCACATTCAACATCCATGTTGATTGACAGACCGCTATCGCGAGCAGGCTCGCTCCCACAGGATGTTCACAATGAGGGAGGGGACGCTATTCGTACTGGCTCAGCAACCGCTCCATCCGTGCATCCAGCCGACGCTTGATCTCGGTCTCGATGTGCGGGGCGAAGTCGTCGATGACGTCTTGCATGATCAACTGCGCGGCAGCGCGCAATTCGCGGTCCAGGTGCAGCAGGGCGTCGGGGCCCTTGGTTTCGGTCTTGGCAGCCGGCTTGGGTTCGGGCTGGCCGTTGATCGGGTCGAACAGCAGGGGGATCTGTTCGTCATGCACCGGCTCGTGCACGACCGTGTCGGTCAGCAGCGGCGGTTGCAGGTTGTCGTCGCCGAGCAGTTGGCGGATCGACTCGAGGTCATCCAGCAGGTGCGCGGGCTTTTGTGGCGGTTTTGGAGTGTCCATCGTAGGGCTCAGAGTCGCTGTAAACGGTGGTCTTGCAGAGGATAGCCCTGTTCGCGGTAGAAACGGAAACTCTCCCGCGCGGCTTGTCGGATGGCCGGGTCTTCGACCACCACTTCCGCCACACGGGCGAAGCGCTGGGCAAAGGCCGGTACTTTCAGGTCGAGGTTGACCAGCAAGTCCTGGTGCTGGCCGCAGTCATCCCCTAGCCCCAGCACGATCAACCCCTCGGGTTCGTTTTCGGCTGGACCGTGGGGCACGAAGCTCTCGCCCTTGAAAGCCCACAGGCGTGCGTCCAGGTCCTCGCGCTGGGCGGCATCGCTGCAATGCAGGTAGATGCGGTGCCCCATGCGCCAGGCCTTTTCAACGAGCTTGCAGGCGAAATCCAGCCGCGCCGACGGATCGGCGCTGGGCAGGATATAGAAATCGACTTTGGTCATTGCGGTTCCTGAGCCGCCGATGACGCCGCCCGAGGGCGACGCCAGCGACGGTCATTGGTGTCAGGCCTTGGCGCGGTCCAGCAGGTACTGGGTCAGCAGGGGCACCGGACGACCGGTGGCGCCCTTGTCCTTGCCGCCGCTGGTCCACGCCGTGCCGGCGATGTCCAGGTGCGCCCAGTTCAGGTTCTTGGTAAAGCGCGACAGGAAGCAGGCCGCGGTGATGGTCCCTGCTTTCGGGCCGCCGATGTTGGCGATGTCGGCGAACGGGCTGTCCAGTTGCTCCTGGTACTCGTCGAACAGTGGCAACTGCCAGGCGCGGTCGTCGGCCTGTTGGCCGGCGCTGAGCAGTTGGCCGATCAGCTCATCGTTGTTGCCCAGCAGGCCCGAGGTGTGGGAGCCGAGGGCGACGATGCAGGCGCCGGTCAGGGTCGCGATGTCGATCACCGCTTGCGGCTTGAAGCGCTCGGAGTAGGTGAGGGCGTCACACAGCACCAGGCGGCCTTCGGCGTCGGTGTTGAGGATTTCCACGGTCTGGCCGCTCATGGTGGTGACGATGTCACCCGGGCGCGAGGCCGTGCCGCTGGGCATGTTCTCGGCGCAGGCCAGGATGCACACCAGGTTGATCGGCAGTTGCAGTTCGAGCACGGCGCGCAGGGTGCCGAACACGCTCGCGGCGCCGCCCATGTCGTACTTCATCTCATCCATGCCGGCACCGGGCTTGAGGCTGATGCCGCCGGTGTCGAAGGTGATGCCTTTGCCGACCAGTGCGTACGGCTTCTCGGATTTCTTGCCGCCGTTGTATTGCATCACGATCAGGCGTGGTGGCTGGGCGCTGCCCTGGCCGACGGAGTAGAACGAACCCATGCCCAGGTCCTTGATCTTCTTCTCGTCGAAAACTTCGACCTTCAGGCCCTTGAATTCCTTGCCCAGTGCCTTGGCCTGTTCGCCGAGGAACGTCGGGTGGCAGATGTTCGGCGGCAGGTTGCCCAGGTCGCGGGTGAACGCCATGCCGTTGGCAATCGCTGTGGCGTGGGTCACGGCGCGCTGGACTTCAGCCTGGGCGGCCTTGATGGTCAGCAGGGTGATTTTTTTCAGGGCGCGGGGTTCGGCTTTCTGGCTCTTGAACTGGTCGAACTGGTATTCGCCGTCCACCAGGGTTTCGGCCAGCAGGCGGTTCTTGCCGTAGCTGTCGCGGCCCTTGACCACCAGATCGTCCAGCGCCAGGGTGGCATCAGCGCCGCCAAGGCCCTTGAGGGTGCCCAGCACGCCGGCAATGATTTTACGGAACGGACGGTCGCCCAGTTCAGCGTCCTTGCCCACGCCCACCAGCAATACGCGCTCGGCCTTGAGGTTGGGCAGGTTGTGCAGCAACAGGCTCTGGCCGACCTTGCCGGCCAGATCGCCGCGCTTGAGCACGGCGCTGATGGCGCCACCGCTCAGGGTGTCGAGCTGGGTGGCGACCACGCCGAGCTTGCGGTTTTCACCGACGGCGACTACCAGTGTGGCGGTTTTCAACGTTTCTGGGCTGACGCTTTTTACAACCAGTTCCATGTCCGGATCCCTGAGTCAATGGTCAAGAGGCCAGGCGCCGAGACAGTGGCGCGCTGAGCAGCTGTCTTCTATATAAGAGAAGCGCCGGGACTTGCCGGCGACAAGGGCCGCAGTTTGAACCCCGGCGGCCGAGCCTGACAACCCTGGGAGCCGTTAACTTTTTGACTGTGAAGCGTCTGCTTAAAGCGTGCGCAGTGACAGGCGCCTCCAATCACAGGATAATGCGGCTCTTTTTTTGGCGGCTCGCTGCATGAGCTGGCTCGATACGTTTCTTGTTTGGCCGCCTTAGCCTGACAATCCTGGAGTGTCTGGTTTGATCGTCTTCCGTTATTTATCCCGCGAAGTCCTGCTGACCCTGAGCGCGGTCAGCGCCGTGCTGCTGGTCATCATCATGAGCGGGCGCTTCATCAAATACCTTGCCCAGGCAGCCTCCGGTGCCCTGGACCCGGGCTCGCTGTTCCTGATCATGGGGTTCCGCCTGCCGGGCTTCTTGCAATTGATCCTGCCGCTGGGGTTGTTCCTCGGCATCCTGCTGGCTTACGGGCGCTTGTACCTGGACAGCGAAATGACCGTGCTGTCGGCCACCGGGATGAGCCAGCAGCGCCTGTTGCGCATGACGCTGTTCCCGGCCACGGTGGTGGCGTTGGTGGTGGCCTGGCTGAGCCTGAGCCTGGCCCCCCAGGGCGCCAACCAGTTTCAACTGCTGATCAACCAGCAGGACGCCATGACCGAGTTCGACACCCTGGTGCCAGGGCGTTTCCAGGCCCTGCGCGACGGTACGCGCGTGACCTACACCGAACAGCTCTCGGAGGACCGGATCGACCTGGGCGGTGTCTTCATTACACAAAAGAACCTGTCTTCGGATACCAAGAAAGACCGTGGCATTTCCGTGCTGATGGCCGAGAAGGGCCGGCAGGAAATCAGCCCCGACGGCAACCGCTACCTGATCCTGGAAAACGGCTATCGCTATGACGGCAAACCGGGGCAGGCCGATTACCGGGCCATCAAGTACGACACCTATGGCGTGCTGTTGCCCAAGCCCGAGGTCAGCGACGAAGTCACCGACCGCGACGCGATGTCCACCGCCAGCCTGCTGGGTAACAAAGACATCCGTGCCCGTACCGAGCTGCAATGGCGCCTGTCCTTGCCGCTGCTGGTGTTCATCGTGACCCTCATGGCGGTCCCGCTGGCGCGGGTCAATCCGCGCCAGGGGCGTTTCCTCAAACTGCTGCCGGCGATTCTTCTCTATATGGCTTACCTGACCATCCTGATTTCCGCCCGCGGTGCGTTGGAGAAAGGCAAGATCCCGCCAGCCCTGGGCTTGTGGTGGGTGCACTCGATCTTCCTGGCCATCGGCCTGGGGTTGCTCTACTGGGAGCCGCTACGCCTGAAGCTGGCCAGTCGCCGCAGCGCGCTGGAGGTGGCCCGTGGTTAAGCTCGATCGCTACATCGGCAGCAGTGTGTTCATGGCGATCCTTGCGGTGCTGGGGATCATTCTTGGCCTGGCGACCCTGTTCGCCTTCATCGATGAAATGGGCGACGTCAGCGACACCTATACCTTGCTGGACGTGGCGAGCTACGTGCTGCTGACGGCGCCACGGCGCTTGTATGACATGCTGCCGATGGCCGCGCTGATCGGCTGCCTGATCGGCTTGGGCAGCCTGGCCAGCAACAGTGAACTGACCATCATGCGCGCCGCTGGCGTGTCCATTGGTCGGATCGTCTGGGCGGTGATGAAGCCGATGTTGGTGTTGATGCTGGTGGGTGTGTTGATCGGCGAGTACATCGCCCCGGCCACCGAGAATACTGCCCAGGCCAACCGTTCCCTGGCCCAGGGTGGCGGCGATGCGCAAAGCGCCAAGCACGGCCTGTGGCACCGCCAGGGCGACGAGTTCATCCACATCAACTCGGTCCAGCCCAACGGCATTCTGTATGGCGTGACCCGCTATCGCTTCGACGAGCAGCGGCACATGCTGTCGTCGAGCTTCGCCAAGCGCGCCAAGTTCGCCGAGGATCACTGGCAACTGAATGATGTCACCACCACCTTGTTCCATGACAAGCGCACCGAGGTGGTCGCCGCCCCACAGGAACGTTGGGATGTGTCGATCAGCCCGCAATTGCTCAGTACCGTGGTGATGGCACCTGAATCCCTGTCGATTACCGGCTTGTGGGGTTATATCCACTACCTGGCGGACCAGGGCTTGAATAACGGCCGCTACTGGCTGGCTTTTTGGGTCAAGGTGTTGCAACCGTTGGTCACTGCCGCTCTGGTACTGATGGCGATCTCCTTCATCTTTGGCCCGCTGCGTTCGGTGACCCTCGGCCAGCGGGTGTTTACCGGCGTGCTGGTGGGCTTCACTTTCCGTATCGCCCAGGACCTGCTGGGGCCGTCGAGCCTGGTGTTCGGCTTCTCGCCGCTGTTTGCGGTGCTGGTGCCGGCCGGTGTCTGCACGTTGGCCGGGTTCTGGCTGTTGCGTCGGGCCGGTTGATTGCTCGTGTAGCGAGAGGGCTGTGGGAGCAAGCTGTGGGAGCAAGGCTTGCCCGCGATGAAGGCCCTGTGGTCTTTCATAGATCGGGGTGGCTGTTTCGCGAGCAAGCTTTGCTCCCACTTGCGCGGTGTATCAGGTACAATTCCCGGCTATTTTTCGGCGGGCTATGCCTGCAGCCTTTTTGAGTGTTGATCCGTGAGTGATTTGAGTCATATCCGCAATTTCTCCATCATCGCCCACATTGACCATGGCAAGTCGACGCTGGCCGATCGCTTCATCCAGATGTGCGGCGGCCTGGCCGAGCGCGAAATGGAAGCCCAGGTCCTGGACTCCATGGACCTGGAGCGTGAACGCGGGATCACCATCAAGGCCCACAGCGTTACCCTTTACTACAAGGCCCGCGACGGCATCACCTATCAGCTGAACTTCATCGATACCCCGGGCCACGTCGACTTCACCTATGAAGTCAGCCGGTCGTTGGCGGCCTGTGAGGGCGCATTGCTGGTGGTTGATGCTGGCCAGGGCGTCGAAGCCCAGTCGGTTGCCAACTGCTACACGGCCATCGAGCAGGGCCTGGAAGTCATGCCGGTACTGAACAAGATCGACCTGCCCCAGGCCGATCCGGACCGCGTGAAGGAAGAAATCGAGAAAATCATCGGCATCGATGCCACCGACGCGGTCACCTGCAGCGCCAAGACCGGCCTGGGCGTGGACGAAGTGCTCGAGCGCCTGGTGCATACCATTCCCGCGCCGACCGGCAACATCGAAGATCCGCTGCAGGCGTTGATCATCGACTCCTGGTTCGACAACTACCTGGGCGTGGTCTCCCTGGTTCGCGTGCGCCATGGCCGCGTGAAGAAGGGCGACAAGATCCTGGTCAAGTCCACCGGCAAGATCCACCTGGTGGACAGCGTCGGTGTATTCAACCCCAAACACACTGCCACCGTAGACCTGAAGGCCGGTGAAGTGGGCTTCATCATCGCCGGCATCAAGGACATCCACGGGGCGCCGGTCGGCGACACCCTGACCTTGAGCTCCACCCCCGACGTCGATGTGCTGCCAGGTTTCAAACGCATCCAGCCGCAGGTCTATGCCGGCCTGTTCCCGGTCAGCTCCGACGACTTCGAGGATTTCCGCGAAGCCCTGCAAAAGCTGACCCTGAACGACTCGTCCCTGCAATACACCCCGGAAAGCTCCGACGCCCTGGGCTTCGGCTTCCGTTGCGGGTTCCTGGGTATGTTGCACATGGAAATCATCCAGGAGCGCCTGGAGCGCGAGTACGACCTGGACCTGATCACCACGGCACCGACGGTTATTTTCGAGCTGCTGCTCAAGAACGGCGAAACCATCTACGTCGACAACCCGTCCAAGCTGCCGGACCTGTCGGCCATCGAGGACATGCGCGAGCCGATCGTGCGGGCCAACATCCTTGTGCCTCAGGAGCACCTGGGTAACGTCATTACCCTGTGCATCGAGAAGCGTGGCGTGCAGCACGACATGCTGTTCCTCGGCACGCAGGTCCAGGTGACCTACGACCTGCCGATGAACGAAGTGGTGCTGGACTTCTTCGACCGCCTCAAATCCACCAGTCGCGGCTATGCTTCGCTGGACTATCATTTCGATCGTTACCAATCGGCTAATCTGGTGAAGCTGGATGTGCTGATCAACGGTGAGAAAGTCGATGCCCTGGCATTGATCGTGCACCGTGACAACGCGCACTACAAAGGTCGTGCATTGACCGAGAAGATGAAGGAACTGATTCCGCGGCAGATGTTCGATGTGGCAATCCAGGCCGCCATTGGCGGGCAGATTGTGGCGCGTACAACCGTCAAGGCGCTCAGAAAGAACGTATTGGCCAAATGCTACGGTGGCGACGTCAGCCGTAAGCGCAAGCTGTTGGAAAAGCAGAAGGCCGGTAAAAAACGCATGAAGCAGGTCGGTAACGTGGAAATTCCACAGGAAGCCTTCCTTGCGGTGCTCAGGTTGGATAGTTAGGTCCTATGTCGCTAAATTTCCCGCTGTTGCTGGTTATCGCCGTGTTTGTCTGCGGCCTGTTGGCGTTGCTTGATCTGTTGTTCCTGGCGCCTCGGCGCCGGGCGGCCATCGCCTCTTATCAGGGCAGCGTCAGCCAGCCTGATGGTGTGGTGGTCGAAAAGCTCAACAAGGAACCGCTGCTGGTCGAATACGGAAAATCGTTCTTTCCGGTGCTGTTCATCGTGCTGGTGTTGCGCTCGTTCCTGGTGGAGCCGTTCCAGATCCCGTCCGGCTCGATGAAGCCGACCCTGGACGTGGGTGATTTCATCCTGGTGAACAAGTTCTCCTACGGGATTCGCCTGCCAGTGATCGACAAGAAAGTCATCGAAGTCGGTGATCCGCAACGCGGCGATGTCATGGTGTTCCGCTTCCCGAGCGACCCGAACGTCAACTACATCAAGCGTGTTGTCGGCCTGCCGGGCGACACGGTCCGCTACACCGCCGACAAGCGCCTGTTCGTCAATGGCGAATCGGTGGCCGAACAGTTGCTTGGCTCCGAGCCGGGTACGCTGGGCAGTGCCGAGCTCTACCGGGAAAAACTCGGCGAGGCCGAACACCTGATCCGCAAGGAAATGAGTCGCTACCGCGCAACGCCGGACCGTTCATGGACCGTGCCGGCAGGGCACTATTTCATGATGGGCGACAATCGCGACAACTCCAACGACAGCCGTTACTGGGATGATCCGAACATTCCCAAGAACCTGCTGGGCATGGTCCCGGACCGGAACATCGTCGGCAAGGCCTTTGCGGTCTGGATGAGCTGGCCGGAACCCAAACTCAGTCACCTGCCGAATTTCTCGCGGGTTGGCCTGATCAAGTAATCACACACGGCGCTGTTGAACACAGCGCCGAATGCTTTTCTGGAGCCTGCGCAAGGTTGCCCGAAGGCATGAAGCCAACGATAGTCAGGACGTATTTTTGAACACAGCGTTAATTGTCCCAAGCCAACGGCGCCTTGCCGCCGTGGCGGTGGAATCCAGCCACGAACTCAGCGTGGGTAAACCGTGAGCGTTTCTCTAAGCCGTCTCGAGCGTCAGCTCGGTTACACCTTCAAGGACCAGGACCTGATGCTCCTGGCCCTCACTCACCGCAGTTTTGCCGGGCGCAACAACGAACGCCTGGAATTCCTCGGTGATGCCATCCTCAACTTCGTGGCCGGCGAGGCGCTGTTCGAGCGTTTCCCGCTGGCCCGCGAAGGCCAGTTGTCGCGTTTGCGCGCACGATTGGTAAAAGGTGAGACCCTGGCCGTATTGGCCCGTGGTTTCGACCTGGGCGACTATCTGCGCCTGGGCTCCGGTGAGTTGAAAAGCGGCGGTTTCCGTCGCGAGTCGATCCTGGCCGATGCCCTGGAAGCGTTGATTGGCGCGATCTACCTGGATGCGGGCATGGAAATGGCGCGCGAACGCGTGCTGGCCTGGCTGACCTCCGAGATCGACAGCCTGACGCTGGTGGACACCAACAAGGACCCCAAGACCCGTTTGCAGGAATTCCTGCAATCGCGCAGTTGCGAGTTACCGCGCTACGAAGTCGTGGATATCCAGGGTGAGCCGCATTGCCGAACCTTCTTCGTCGAATGCGAAGTTGTCCTATTGAATGAAAAAAGCCGGGGTCAGGGTGTGAGTCGTCGTATTGCCGAACAGGTAGCGGCCGCCGCAGCACTGATTGCCCTGGGTGTGGAGAATGGCAATGACTGATACAACCGTCACCCGCTGCGGCTACGTCGCCATTGTCGGTCGGCCGAACGTAGGCAAATCCACGTTGCTGAACCACATCCTGGGCCAGAAGCTGGCGATCACCTCGCGCAAGCCCCAGACCACCCGCCACAACATGCTGGGCATCAAGACCGAAGGCGCCGTGCAGGCGATCTACGTCGACACCCCGGGGATGCACAAGGGGGGCGAAAAGGCCCTGAACCGCTACATGAACAAGACCGCCTCGGCGGCGTTGAAAGACGTCGACGTGGTGATCTTCGTGGTTGACCGCACCAAGTGGACCGAAGAAGACCAGATGGTCCTCGAGCGCGTCCAGTACGTGACCGGTCCCTTGATCGTGGCGCTGAACAAGACTGATCGCATCGAAGACAAGGCTGAACTGATGCCGCACCTGGCCTGGTTGCAGGAACAGTTGCCGAACGCCCAGATCATCCCGATCTCTGCCCAGCACGGCCATAACCTCGACGCGTTGGAGCGGGTGATTGCCGAACACCTGCCGGAAAACGATCATTTCTTCCCCGAAGACCAGATTACCGACCGCAGCAGCCGTTTCCTCGCCGCCGAGCTGGTGCGCGAGAAGATCATGCGCCAGATGGGTGCCGAGCTGCCGTACCAGATCACGGTCGAGATCGAAGAGTTCAAGCAACAGGGCAAGACCCTGCATATCCATGCGCTGATCCTCGTCGAACGTGACGGCCAGAAGAAAATCATCATTGGCGACAAGGGCGAGCGCATCAAGCGCATCGGCACCGAGGCGCGCAAGGACATGGAGCTGCTGTTCGACTCCAAGATCATGCTCAACCTGTGGGTCAAGGTGAAGGGCGGCTGGTCCGACGACGAACGAGCGTTGCGTTCGTTGGGTTACGGCGACCTCTGATCAGCTGACTGGATGTACCGAGAACCATTGTGGGAGCGAGCTTGCTCGCGATGAGGGCCTGCTGTTCAACATGGATGTTGACTGACAGACCGCTATCGCGAGCAAGCTCGCTCCCACATTGGTTTGGGGCTGTTTAAAAACTCTGCTCGTCCATTGAGAATTCTGATTCCCATGCCCCCAACCCAACCCACCGGCCAACCCGCCTACGTCCTCCACAGCCGTGCCTACCGCGAAAGCAGCGCCCTGGTGGACTTCCTCACGCCGCAAGGGCGGTTGCGGGCGGTATTGCGTGGGGCGCGGGGCAAGGCCGGGACGTTGGCGCGGCCGTTCGTGCCGCTGGAAGTCGAGTTCCGTGGCCGGGGCGAGTTGAAAAATGTCGGGCGCATGGAAAGCAATGGCGTCGCCGCCTGGCTCAACGGCGAGGCGCTGTTCAGCGGCTTGTACCTCAATGAACTGCTGATCCGCCTGCTGCCCGCCGAAGACCCCCACCCGGCGGTCTTCGACCACTACGCCGCCACCCTGCTGGCCCTGGCCGAAGGCCGGCCGTTGGAGCCGCTGCTGCGCTCCTTCGAATGGCGGCTGCTGGATGACCTGGGCTATGGCTTCGCCCTGAACACCGACCTGCACGGCGAGCCCATCGCCGCCGATGGCTTGTACCGCTTGCAGGTGGATGCCGGCCTGGAGCAGGTCTACCTGTTGCAACCGGGGCTGTTCAACGGGGCCGAGCTGCTGGCCATGGCCGAGGCCGACTGGAGTGCGCCGGGCGCCTTGTCGGCGGCCAAGCGGCTGATGCGCCAGGCGCTGGCCGTGCATCTGGGCGGGCGGCCACTGGTCAGTCGCGAGCTGTTTCGCAAGCCCTGATCAACCCGTATGCTGTGGGCCGACTATTCGTCCATTCAGGAGCCTTTTCGTGAGCACCAGCAATCGCATTCTTCTCGGCGTGAACATCGACCATGTCGCCACCCTGCGCCAGGCCCGCGGTACCCGTTACCCGGACCCGGTCAAGGCCGCACTGGACGCGGAAGAGGCGGGCGCCGACGGCATCACCGTGCACCTGCGTGAAGACCGTCGCCATATCCAGGAGCGTGACGTGCTGCTGCTCAAGGATGTGCTGCAAACCCGCATGAACTTCGAAATGGGCGTGACCGAAGAAATGATGGCGTTCGCCGAGCTCATTCGCCCGGCGCACATCTGCCTGGTGCCGGAGACGCGTCAGGAGCTGACCACCGAAGGCGGCCTCGACGTAGCGGGGCAGGAGGCGCGGATCAGCCTGGCGGTGGAACGCCTGTCGAAGATCGGCGCCGAGGTGTCGTTGTTCATTGATGCCGACGAACGGCAGATCGAGGCGTCCAAGCGTGTTGGCGCGCCGGCCATCGAGCTGCACACCGGCCGTTACGCCGATGCCGAGACGCCCACGGATGTGGCCGATGAGCTGCAGCGAGTAGCTGATGGCGTCGCCTTCGGCCTGGCCCAGGGCCTGATCGTCAACGCCGGCCATGGCCTGCACTATCACAACGTCGAAGCCGTCGCGGCCATCAAGGGCATCAACGAGCTGAACATCGGCCACGCGCTGGTGGCCCATGCGTTGTTCGTCGGGTTCAAGTCGGCTGTGTCGGAAATGAAAGCGCTGATCCTGGCTGCCGCCAGATCCTGACCCCATCCCATACAGCTTAATTAAGGCTTGCCTGATCCATTGTGGCGAGGGAGCTTGCTCCCGCTGGGCTGCGAAGCGGCCCCAAGATTTTGCGGTCGCTACGCAACCGAGCGGGAGCAAGCTCCCTCGCCACGGGTTCATCACAGCATCAGAAGTTGTGTACAGCTGTTATAGCTGCGGGGATTCCTGGCTCGGCTTGCTCTTGTCGACACCCGGCACATGCAGGTTGCCCTCGGCCACCTGGTTGCCTTCGAGCTGCGGCTGCGTGACCCAGGTCAGGATGTCGTAGTAGCGACGGATGTTCGCCACGAAATGCACTGGCTCGCCGCCCCGGGCGTAGCCGTAGCGAGTCTTGCTGTACCACTGTTTCTGGGACAGGCGCGGCAGGATCTTCTTCACATCCAGCCACTTGTTCGGGTTCAGCCCTTCCTTGGCCGCCAGTTTGCGGGCGTCGTCCAGGTGACCGCTGCCCACGTTATAGGCGGCGAGGGCGAACCAGGTGCGGTCGGGCTCCTCGATGCTTTCGTCCAACTGCTCCTTCATGTAGGCCAGGTACTTGGCGCCGCCCATGATGCTTTGCTTCGGATCCAGGCGGTTGGATACGCCCATGGCCTGGGCGGTGTTCTGGGTCAGCATCATCAGGCCGCGCACGCCGGTCTTGGAGGTGACCGTCGGTTGCCACAGCGATTCCTGGTAGCCGATCGCGGCCAGCAGGCGCCAGTCGACTTTCTCTTTCTTGGCGTAGGCCTTGAAATGTTGTTCGTATTTGGGCAGTCGTTGCTGCAAGTGTTGGGCGAACGTGGTGGCGCCCATGTAGCCAAGGACGTCAACGTGCCCGTAATAACGGTCTTTGAGGCGCTGCAGGGTGCCGTTCTTCTGCACCTTGTCCAGGTAGCTGTTGATCTCGTTGAGCAGGCTGTTGTCCTCGCCAGGGGCAACCGCCCAACTCTGGCTGCGGGCATCGCCCAGGTCGAACGCTACGCGCACGTTGGGGAAGTACACCTGGTTCATCGCCACTTCGTTGGAATCCACCAGCGTCAGGTCGATCTGCCCCTCATCCACCATGCGCAGCAGGTCGACAACCTCGACTGCGTCGGACTCTTCGTATTCGATGCCTGGATACTGCTGTTTCAGTTGGGCCAGTTGTTCAGCGTGGGTGCTGCCCTTGAGCACCATGATCTTCTTGCCCGCCAGGGCCGCCGCGTCGGTGGGGCGTGATTGGCCGTTGCGGTAGATGATTTGCGGGGTGACTTCCAGGTAGGAGCGGGAAAACCGCACCTGCTTCTTGCGCTGCTCGCTGCTGACAAGGCCAGCCGCCGCGAGTACCGGACCGTTGGGCTTGCCGATCTGATTGAACAGATCGTCGAGGTTGTCGGCGGTCTCGATCTTCAGCTCCACGCCCAAATCGTCGGCGAAGCGCTTCACCAGCTCGTATTCGAAGCCGGTTTCACCATTGCGATCCTGGAAGTAGGTGGCAGGGCTGTTTCGGGTAACCACCCGCAGCACGCCATCCTCCTTTACGCGCTCCAGTGTGTTGGGTTTCTCAACACAACCACCGAGCACCAGGAAGAGTCCGGTTGCGATCAGCCATCTGGCATATCGCGGACGCAAAGCCGTTGGGGAAAACATCTGCGCAGTATACGCAAACGGCCCCTACCGCCATATCTCGACAGCAAAAGGCCAGTCTGCTAGCCATTGCAAAACATGTCCGCAGCACCAGCCGGCCGGGGCGCGCAGGGCTTTGCGTCGCTGAAAAATAACTCTGCGAAAACCTTGGTGCGGGTGTCCAATACCGCCATGTGCGCAAAGACCGACATTCGGCCAGCATCGCGCGTGCCGTTTCGGGTGCCGTTGCCGACGGTTTAGGCTAGAATGCACGGCCTCAAAGCACACCCCTTCCCGAGGCTGTCCCGAAGATGTTGATCCTGCGCGGCGCTCCTGCCCTTTCTGCCTTTCGCCACAGCAAACTCCTTGAGCAACTGAGCCAGAAGGTTCCGGCTGTCAGTGGCTTGTATGCTGAATTCGCTCACTTCGCCGAAGTCACCGGCGGTTTGACCGGCGACGAACAGCAGGTGCTCGCGCGCCTTCTGAAGTACGGTCCCAGTGTTCCTGTCCAGGAGCCGGCCGGTCGCCTGTTCCTGGTACTGCCGCGTTTCGGCACCATTTCGCCGTGGTCGAGCAAGGCCAGCGACATCGCCCGCAACTGCGGCCTGGCGAAAATCCAGCGCCTGGAGCGCGGTATTGCCTTTTATGTCGCCGGTGAGTTCAGCGAGGCCGAGGCCCAACTGATCGCCGAAGGCCTGCATGACCGCATGACCCAGGTCGTCCTGGGCAACCTGGAGCAGGCCGCCGGCCTCTTCAGCCACGCCGAACCCAAGCCACTGACCGCCATCGATGTACTGGGCGGCGGCCGTGCCGCGCTGGAAAAAGCCAACGTCGAGCTGGGCCTGGCCCTGGCCGAAGACGAGATCGATTACCTGGTCAACGCCTTCCAGGGCTTGAAGCGCAACCCCCACGACATCGAACTGATGATGTTCGCCCAGGCCAACTCCGAGCACTGCCGCCACAAGATCTTCAACGCCAGTTGGGACATTGACGGCCAGGACCAGGAAAAAAGCCTGTTCGGCATGATCAAGAACACCTACCAGATGCACAACGAAGGTGTGCTGTCGGCCTATAAGGACAACGCGGCGGTCATCGTCGGCAACGTTGCCGGTCGTTTCTACCCGAACCCTGAGACCCGCCAGTACGGTGCGGTCCAGGAGCCGGTGCACATTCTCATGAAGGTCGAGACCCACAACCACCCGACCGCGATTGCCCCGTTCCCGGGCGCGTCCACCGGTTCCGGTGGCGAGATCCGTGACGAAGGCGCCACCGGGCGCGGCGCCAAGCCCAAGGCCGGCCTGACCGGCTTCACCGTGTCGAACCTGCAGATCCCTGGCTTTGAACAGCCGTGGGAAAAGCCGTATGGCAAGCCTGAGCGCATCGTCACTGCCCTGGACATCATGATCGAAGGTCCCCTGGGGGGCGCGGCGTTCAACAACGAATTCGGCCGTCCGGCCCTGACCGGCTACTTCCGTACCTTCGAACAGTCCATCACCACCCCGCGTGGTGAAGAAGTCCGTGGCTACCACAAGCCGATCATGCTCGCTGGCGGCATGGGCAACATCCGCGCCGAACACGTACAGAAAGGCGAGATCCTGGTCGGCTCCAAGCTGATCGTCCTCGGTGGCCCGGCCATGCTCATCGGCCTGGGTGGCGGTGCCGCTTCCTCCATGGCCACCGGCACCAGCTCGGCGGACCTGGACTTCGCTTCGGTCCAGCGGGAAAACCCGGAAATGGAACGCCGTTGCCAGGAAGTCATCGACCGTTGCTGGCAGTTGGGTGAACACAACCCCATCAGCTTCATTCACGACGTCGGCGCGGGCGGCCTGTCCAACGCCTTCCCGGAGCTGGTCAATGACGGTGGCCGTGGTGGCCGCTTCGAACTGCGCAACATTCCGAACGACGAGCCGGGCATGGCCCCGCACGAAGTCTGGAGCAACGAATCCCAGGAGCGTTACGTCCTGGCGGTCGGTCCGGCCGACTTCGAACGTTTCCAGGCCATTTGCGAGCGCGAGCGCTGCCCGTTCGCCGTGGTGGGCGAGGCTACCGCCGAGCCGCAACTGACCGTGACCGACAGCCATTTCGGCAACAGCCCGGTGGACATGCCGCTGGAAGTGCTGCTGGGCAAGGCCCCGCGCATGCACCGTTCGGCCGTTCGCGAAGCAGAGCTGGGCGACGATTTCGATCCGTCGACACTCGATATCGCCGAGTCCATCGAGCGCGTGCTGCATCACCCGGCCGTGGCGAGCAAAAGTTTCCTGATCACCATCGGCGACCGCACCATCACCGGCCTTGTGGCCCGTGACCAGATGGTCGGTCCGTGGCAGGTACCGGTGGCTGACGTGGCCGTGACCGCTACCAGCTTCGACGTCTACACCGGTGAAGCCATGGCGATGGGCGAGCGCACGCCGCTGGCACTGCTGGACGCTCCGGCGTCGGGCCGCATGGCGATCGGCGAGACCCTGACCAACATCGCGGCTTCGCGTATCGGCAAGATTTCCGACATCAAGCTGTCGGCCAACTGGATGTCCGCCGCCGGACACCCAGGTGAAGATGCGCGCCTGTACGACACCGTCAAGGCTGTCGGCATGGAGCTGTGCCCTGAGCTGGGCATCACCATTCCGGTGGGCAAGGACTCGATGTCCATGGCCACGCGCTGGAACGATGAAGGCGTGGACAAGAGCGTGACCTCGCCGCTGTCGCTGATCGTGACTGGTTTCGCCCCGGTCACCGACATCCGCCAGACCCTGACCCCGCAACTGCGCATGGACAAGGGCACCACCGACCTGATCCTGATCGACCTGGGCCGTGGCCAGAACCGCATGGGCGCCTCGATCCTGGCCCAGGTGCATGGCAAGCTCGGCTCGCAAGCGCCGGACGTCGACGATGCCGAAGACCTGAAAGCGTTTTTTGCTGTGATCCAGGGTCTCAACGCCGACGGTCACCTGCTGGCCTACCACGACCGTTCCGACGGTGGTTTGCTGACCACTGTGGTGGAAATGGCCTTTGCCGGCCATTGCGGCCTGAGCCTGACCCTCGACAGCGTTGCCGAGTCCAAGGCCGAAATCCCGGCCATCCTGTTCAACGAAGAGTTGGGCGCGGTGATCCAGGTTCGCCAGGACGCCACCCCGGACATCCTCGCCCAGTTCAGCGCAGCCGGCCTGGCCGACTGCGTCTCGGTGATCGGCCAGCCGATCAACAACGCCCACATCAACATCACCTTCAACGGCGACACCGTCTTCGAAGGCCAGCGCAGCCTGTTGCAGCGTCAGTGGGCGGAAACCAGCTACCAGATCCAGCGCCTGCGCGACAACGCCGACTGCGCCGAACAGGAATTCGACGCCCTGCTGGAAGAAGACAACCCGGGCTTGAGCGCCAAGCTCAGCTACGACGTCAACCACGACGTGGCCGCGCCTTACATCAAGAAGGGTATTCGCCCACAAGTGGCGGTCCTGCGCGAGCAGGGCGTCAACGGTCAGGTGGAAATGGCGGCGGCATTCGACCGCGCCGGTTTCAACGCGATCGACGTGCACATGAGCGACATCCTCGCTGGTCGTGTCGACCTGAACGACTTCAAGGGCATGGTCGCTTGCGGCGGTTTCTCCTACGGTGACGTGTTGGGTGCCGGTGAAGGCTGGGCCAAGTCGGCGCTGTTCAACAGCCGCGCCCGCGACGCGTTCCAGGGCTTCTTCGAGCGCACCGACAGCTTCACCCTCGGCGTGTGCAACGGTTGCCAGATGATGTCCAACCTGCACGAGCTGATCCCGGGCAGCGAGTTCTGGCCGCACTTCGTGCGTAACCGTTCCGAGCAGTTCGAAGCGCGCGTGGCGATGGTCCAGGTGCAGGAGTCGAACTCGATCTTCCTGCAGGGCATGGCCGGTTCGCGCATGCCGATCGCCATCGCCCACGGCGAAGGCTACGCGGAATTCGAAAGCGAAGAAGCGCTGCTCGAAGCTGACCTGTCCGGTTGCGTGTCGCTGCGTTTTGTCGACAACCACGGCAAGGTCACCGAAACCTACCCGGCCAACCCGAACGGCTCGCCGCGCGGGATCACCGGCCTGACCAGCCGCGACGGCCGCGTCACGATCATGATGCCGCACCCGGAGCGTATGTTCCGCGCGGTGCAGAACTCGTGGCGTTCGGACGACTGGAACGAGGACGCACCTTGGATGCGCATGTTCCGCAACGCGCGCGTCTGGGTGAACTAAGGCGGTGTACAAGCTCTGCTTCTTCGTCCCGGCCAGCCATCTGGACGTGGTCAAAAGCGCCGTATTCGCTGCCGGTGGCGGGCGAATCGGCGACTATGAGCACTGCGCCTGGCAAGTGTTGGGCCTGGGCCAGTTTCGCCCTTTGGACGGCAGCCAGCCGTTCATTGGCGAGGCGGGGCAGGTTGAACAGGTCGAGGAGTGGAAGGTGGAGCTTGTCGTTGCTGATGAGTTGATTCGTGCGGTGGTGGTGGCTTTGAAGCTCAGCCATCCCTATGAGACGCCGGCGTATGAGGTGTGGCGGTTGGAGGATTTTTGATCTTCCTGCGCTTGAATCGCTTGAATCGCTAAATGAAAAACCCGCTGATTGGATCAGCGGGTTTTTTATTGGGTGTGGGTTTTGTGTGTATATCCGTTGTTGTGGTAACGGCTGCTTAGGGTTCCGCCCTGACGGCGGGTCACTTTCGAAAAGCGCGAAAGTAACCAAAGCGCTCATGCCCCACCACTCGGCACCTCGCTTAGGCTCGGTGTGCCCTCACTCCGGCATTGCTCCGTGGGCCCGCCGCGAAGGGCCATCCATGGCCCAGCGCGGCTAACCCGGCATCCATGCCGGGTTGCCCACTGCGCAATGCCTGCGTTCGGCCATCGTGGTTAACGGGGCGCCCGAGATCAACGTCCACCGCGAGGCGGCCTTAGAGCCGACCTGGCTCTTCTGGTCGTACACCCATCAGATATGTGGGAGCAAAGCTTGCTCGCGATGGCGGTGGTTCAGTCACATGGATGTTGGGCTGCAGGCCTCATCGCGAGCAGGCTCGCTCCCACAAAGGAACTCCGGGTGCACACGAATATCGTGTCTGCTGAAGATCTAATGTGGGAGCGAGCTTGCGCGCGATGGCGGTGGTTCAGTCACATGGATGTTGGGCTGCAGGCCTCATCGCGAGCAAGCTCTCTCCCACAAGGAACTCCGGGTGCACACGAATATTGTGTCTGCTGAAGATCCAATGTGGGAGCGAGCCTGCTCGCGATGGCGGTGGTTCAGTCACATGGATGTTGGTCTGCAAGCCTCATCGCGAGCAGGCTCGCTCCCACAGGAGAAACGCGGTCCCACCAAGAACCAGGTCGGCTACCAGGCCGCCTCGCGGTGGATGTTGATCTCGGCGCCCCGTTAACCACGATGGCCGAACGCAGGCATTGTGGAGTGGGCATCCCGGCATGGATGCCGGGATAGCCGCGCTGGGCCATGGATGGCCCTTCGCGGCGGGCCCACGGAACAATGCCGGAGTGAGGGCATGCCGAGCCTAGGCGAGGCACCGAGTGGTGGGGCAGAGCGTTTTTGGTTACTTTTGGCGCTCTTTCCAAAAGTGACCCGCCGTCAGGGCGGAACCCTAAGTGGCCGTTACCGCAGCAACGGATATGTACCCAATTCAATCCAAAAAAAGCCTATCTGAATTTGTGCGAAACATCCCTGATCAGATGGCTGGTCTGTCAGACGCACCGAAGTTTCCGACATGTTTTTAAGGTTGTCCCTCAGAAACGGGGGCTCTAGTTTTCGGGGCCTACATCTCCAAACGCAGGGATCGCTCACTGCTCTTTGGCAAGGCCAAGTGGCAGATCCCAGTTTCAAGGAGCAACATCAGCCTCTGAGGTTCAAACATGGAAATGCCGGATACGATCGCCCCCCGCCTCAATACAAGTACCGCGCTGGGACAGGCTTTGGTTTCAATGTTCAAGTCCGTCGAAGCGGAGCTGACTTCTGAGAATGCAGTGCCTGGGGTGGTCAAAGTCATCGTTTTTGGTGGGTGTGCAGTGCACCTTTATACAAACCATCGTGTCTCCACGGACGTTGACGCCGAAATTTATGAGGCTAGCCTTCCAGAAGGCTTTCATCTTCGAACGTTACTTGCGGAAGTGCCTGAGCAATTTGTCGACGAAAAGTCCGGCCGATTGATGGAGCTCAACTACGACCTCCAATACAACACTAGCTTTGGTCCGATTCACGAGGACTATTGGGCTCGAAGCCTCCCTCTTGAAGAGTTCCCGGTAGAGTCTCCTCTACACGTTCACGTTGCTGCCCCTGTAGATATTGCGATTTCAAAGTTGGGCAGAGCAACGGATCAGGATATTGGCGACATCATGGCGCTCCTAAGGGCCGGCTTCATATTGACCACTGAGCTGCGTCGACTGGCATTGCAGGCAATTGATGTATATGTTGGCAACAAAGAGCCTCCAATTTCTGTTCTTACTCAAATTTTGCAAGATTATTTGGAGAATACAGATGGCGAAGCCTGCTAACGGCCACGTCCTCTCAGCCGCTCTGGACACATTGGTCAAAAGCCCGTTGGATCACGCAGATGATGCCGCACTCGTGAGCGCGGCCAAGGCTGTCTGGTATTCCAACTCGGACTTGATAAGCGCAGCTCAAGCTTTTCTGAGTCAGCACACTGATGAGATCGAGCTGCGTCGTGCAGGCTATCTGCTCGAACGACTCACCCGATTTTCGTGTGTCACGGACAGTCGTGCATTGGAAGTCTTCAAAGCCCTCGAGCTATTTTTACGCTCGACACCCAAGCAAGCCATAACCTCACAAACCGCTGTTGCGCTTCGCAGACGCCGTGATGAACTCGCTCTCTCTTGGGGATTGAATGAAGGTCTTGGCTTGAAGGTGCAAACCCTCTTGCCTTTCCAGACCCGGCATTATGAGGCTGAGCAGCGCGCGGCGTTTGTGTAAGCCCAAACGCCATCCTCGAAAACCGGCTTCGGCCGGTTTTTTGTTGTGTGAATGATCACCGCTTGGTCTGTCAGACGCACCGAAGTTTCCGACATGTTTTTAAGGTTGTCCCTCGGAAGGTAGGGCTCTAGCCTCTGGGTGTCGCTGCCAACTCAGCGACCGGGTTTGACCGTCCGAAAAAAATCAAAGGGCAACAAGCCCGGACGTTTTGTCCTGGGCTCCATTAATTTAAAGGAGCTTCAATTGAAAAATAATTCTGACATGCCAAAACCCGCCTCCACCTTCCCCTACGGCGACTACGCCCCCGAAAAGCTGAAAGAAGCCGCCGACCGCGCGATGGACCATTACCTCAAGCCCGACAACAGCGAACCAGAACCCCAACCCTCGGTGCAGTTGTTCAGCGTATCGGACAACGTTGACACCGAAACCTTGCTGGCCAACCTCAGCGAAACCCTGGCCTCGGCCAATGCGGTGCTTAGCGACCTCCTGTTTGACTTGGACGGTTCGCGGCGGCATGTGGCGTTGGGCGTGGCGCAGATGATCGAGCTGGGAACGCTGTTGGCAAACAAGGCCTTGGACCGGGTAGAGCTTCGGACTTGATGCCATAAGTGCCGGCCTCATCACGAGCAAGCTCGCTCCCACAGTGGTTTCGTGTCGTTGACAAATATGCCAATCGACACCAAACCCTGTGGCGAGGGAATGGGGCTACGGCCGAATCTCGATCATCGTCCCGTCCGGCACCAGGTTCCACACCTCGCGCATGTCCACATTGCGCATGGCGATGCAGCCATCGGTCCAGTCCAGCGTATGGAACAACTGCTCAGGGTTCTCTTCCGAATCCGGCGTGCCGTGGATCATGATCATGCCCCCCGGCTCAACGCCTTCGCGGCGGGCGCGGGCGGCGTCGCTGATGTTGGGGTAGGAAATGTGCATCGACAGATAGAACCGGTCGCTGGTCTTGCGCCAATCCAGCCAATAGAAACCTTCGGGGGTGCGCTTGTCGCCCTCGATCAGCTTGGGACCTTTCTTGGCGCCCTTGCCCAGGGAGATGCGATAGGTCTTGAGCGGCTTGCCGTCGTTGATCAATTGCAATTGATGGGCGGACTTGAGCACCAGCACTTTTTCGATGACCTTGCCGTTGTAGGTTCCCACCGCAGCGGCCTGAGACATCGCAGTGAACGACAAGCAGAACAGGACAAGCAACCAGCGCATTGAAACGATATCCCTAGAGGTGTTGTGGCTATATTGGTTTTTTAAGTATTGGCAGGCTGAGCCAGCGGTGGAATCGATTCGGATCGCACCGGGTAATCCTCGGCGCGGCGGTCGGCATAGAAATATTCCAGGGTGCGGCCCACCGTACGAAAAGCCAGTTCGTCCCAGGGAATGTCCGCTTCTTCGAACAATTTCACTTCCAGGCTCTCGGGCCCTGCGGCGAAATCCTCATCCATCAGCTCGGCGCGGAAGAATACATGTACCTGGCTGATATGCGGTACGTCAATCAGCGTATAGATGCTCAAGTTTCGCACCCGGGCGCAGGCTTCTTCGGCGGTTTCGCGCACGGCGGCCTGTTCGATGGTTTCGCCGTTTTCCATGAAGCCTGCTGGCAGCGTCCAGTAACCGCGCCGCGGCTCGATGGCGCGCCGGCACAACAGGACTTTACTGCCCCAGGTCGGTACGCAGCCGGCCACGATGTTGGGGTTCTGGTAATGGATGGTATGGCAGGTGTCGCAAACGAAGCGCAGGCGCGAGTCGCCTTCGGGTATGCGCTGGGTCACCGGGTTACCGCACTGGCTGCAGAATTTCATGCTTGGGTTCCTGAATGCTGCGCCTATCTTGGCGTGCGTAGGCCGGTGCGGCAAGTTGTCGTTTCGCGACACGACGTGGTGCGGGGGTTGGGCCGCTTGAACGATTGGTGCATGATGCAAGGTAGCGAACAAATCGAGAAGTCTCATGCTGGACGAGCTACTGCATCGAGTAAGCAACCATACCCCGCACGATCTGCAGGCTGACCGACGTTTCCCTGAAGCCGCGGTGCTGGTGCCGATTACCCGCAGTGATGAACCGGAGCTGGTACTGACCCTGCGCGCCAGCGGGCTGTCGACCCATGGCGGCGAAGTGGCGTTCCCCGGCGGGCGCCGCGACCCGGAAGACCCGGACCTGATTTTCACCGCCTTGCGCGAAGCCGAGGAAGAAATCGGCCTGCCGCCCGGCCTGGTGGAAGTGATCGGCCCTCTCAGCCCGTTGATCTCGCTGCACGGTATCAAGGTCACGCCGTATGTCGGCGTGATTCCGGACTACGTCGAATACCTGGCCAACGATGCCGAGATCGCGGCGGTGTTCAGCGTGCCGCTGGAGTTTTTCCGCATGGATCCGCGCGAACACACGCACCGTATCGATTACCAGGGCCGCAGTTGGTACGTGCCCAGCTATCGGTTTGGTGAATACAAGATCTGGGGCCTGACGGCGATCATGATCGTCGAATTGGTCAACCTGCTGTACGACGCCGACATCGACCTGCACACGCCACCCAAAAGCTACATCAATACCTGATGCCCCGAGGATCTTCATGAAATACCGCCTGGGCGATGCCCGTGTCGAAACCCACCCACAGAGCTGGGTCGCGCCCAACGCCACGCTGGTGGGCAAGGTCCGCCTCGAAGAGGGCGCCAATGTCTGGTTCAACGCCGTATTGCGCGGCGACAACGAACTGATCCTGATCGGCAAGAACAGCAACGTGCAGGACGGCACGGTGATGCACACCGACATGGGCTATCCGCTGACCATCGGCACCGGCGTGACCATCGGCCACAATGCCATGCTCCATGGTTGTACGGTGGGCGACTACAGCCTCATCGGCATCAACGCAGTGATTCTCAACGGTGCGAAGATCGGCAAGAACTGCATCATCGGCGCCAACTCGCTGATCGGTGAAGGCAAGGAGATTCCCGACGGCTCGCTGGTGATGGGCTCGCCCGGCAAGGTGGTGCGTGAACTGACCGAGGCCCAGAAGAAAATGCTCGAGGCCAGCGCGGCGCACTATGTGCACAATTCCCAGCGCTACGCCCGCGACCTGGTCGAGCAGGAACAATGAGCGCCCCTGAACGCCCGGTGCCTTCGCCCTGCGTGAACATCTGTGCGCTGGACGATGATGACATCTGCACCGGTTGCCAGCGCACCGTGGCGGAGATCACCCGTTGGAGCCGGATGGACAACGATGAGCGACGCGGGGTTCTGGCTTTGTGTCATGAACGGGCCAAGGCCAGTGGGTTGGTGTGGATGTTGCCGGCAAGGCGGTGATCTCCACCTGTGAACACAAACCTCCTGTGGGACACCTATCTGTGGGAACAAAGCTTGCTCGCGATGCAGGCGCCGTGGTCTTCAGGTAAACCGCGTGATCTTCATCGCGGGCAAGCCTTGCTCCCACAGGTTTGGCTCACACAGCTATGTGCTCTGCAGGCCTCTATTTCAACGATGCCCACCGATCCACCCCCACCACCCCCAGCGCAATCGCGATAAACCCCAGCAATATCCCCCCGGCATTGATGAACACCTGTGGATAACCCAGGCTCGCTACGTCGATGAAAGGGTAGGGGTAGGCCGCCAATAATTCCCCGCGCAGCAGGACATAGGCGAAATACACCAAGGGGTAGATCACCCAAAGTCCGATGTGGCCCAGGCGCAAGCCGCCTTTGGGCACGTAGAGCCACCAATAGGCGATGTACAGCAAGGGCACCACGTCGTGCAGCAACTCGTCGGCCACGAACTGCCAGCCTTCGGGCTGCCAGAGGTGGCGCAGCAGCAGGGTGTAGGCCAGGCCGACCAGGGCGATGCTCACGGCGACGCCGCTGCGCACGCTAGGTAGCAGGAACCAGCGTCGGGCCGGAGATTGGCGGTGGGTCAATTCCCAGGTCAGGACGACCGCCACCAACAGGTTGGTCAGTACCGTGAAGAAACTGAAGAAACTCACCAGCCCGCCCAGCAGGCTCGCGTCCAGTTTCCAGCGACCCAGTAGGATCAGATACAGCTGGATGCTCAATCCCACCCAGCCCAGCAGTGCCGTCACCGATACGAAGCGCTGACGACCCTTATCAATCCCCATGACTCAGACCGGCCGTTTAGTGCGCATCAACTTGATGTACAGGCGCTCGACTTTTTCCCGCGCCCAGGGCGTCTTGCGCAGGAAGGTCAGGCTCGACTTGATGCTCGGGTCGCTCTTGAAGCAACGGATATCGATGTGTTCTGCCAGGCCCGACCATTCGTAGTGCTGCACGAGGGCGTTGAGGATCTGCTCCAGCGTCACGCCGTGCAGCGGGTTGTTGTTGGGTTCGGTCATGGGAGGCCTTCGCGCTAAAGGTGTAAAGCCGCGCACCTTAGCCGAGGTGCCCCTTTGGTGGAAGCATAGCCTTCATCGTGGTCGCCAGCGCCAGGCGCACTGTTACCGAATCCGAGATGATTCATGTCAGCAAAAGCTCTTTCTCTATTGAGAGCAGGACATTATCCTTGCGCCGCCTGCTGAAACGCTTCTTCTGTTGTGCCGAAGCCTCTGCGTCCAGCTTATTCCCATTAAACGATCTGATGAATGCCCAATGTCCTGACCCTGAAAGACAGCGCTGTCTCGTTGACTTCCTGTGGGAGCGAGCTTGCTCGCGATAGCCATTGCACATTCAACATCGAAGCCAACTGACACGCCGCCATCGCGAGCAAGCTCGCTCCCACAAGCGATCGCGGCAACCGAATTTGCCTTTTTTCAACTGAACCATGCCCCCGCAAGATCGTCATCTACAGTGACTACTTGCGCGGGACTCCTTAAAACGTCACGGAGAAACACACTATGAGCACTGAGGGTGCTTTGAGTCGAAGCCGTCTGCTACCGAGTCTGCTTGGCATTCTGCTTCTATTGATGGGCCTGGCCCTGCTGGCCGGCGGAGTCAAGCTGAGCACGCTTGGCGGCTCGCTGTATTACCTGCTGGCCGGTATCGGCCTGGCGCTGACCGGCGTATTGCTGATCATGGCCCGTCGCGCGGCCCTGGGCCTGTACGCGCTGGTGCTGTTCGCCAGTACCGTGTGGGCGTTGTGGGAAGTGGGCCTGGATTGGTGGCAATTGGTGCCGCGCCTGGCGATGCTGTTTGCCTTGGGCATCGTCATGCTGCTGCCGTGGTTCCGTCGCCCGCTGTTGACCGCCGATGCCTCGTCCATGGGTACCCGCGCATTGGGCGCCGCCGTGGTCATCGCCGGTGTTGCCGCGCTCGCCAGCCAGTTCACCAACCCGGGTGAGATCAAGGGCCAACTGGACCGCGACAGCGTGCCGGGCATGACCAACACCGCACCGGCCATGCCGGACGGCGATTGGAACTCCTACGGACGCAGTGCCCATGGCGACCGCTATTCGCCGCTGGCACAGATCACCCCCGAGAACGTCAGCAAACTGGTGCCGGCCTGGACCTATCGCACCGGCGACCTGCCAGGGCCGAACGACCCGGGTGAAACCACGGCCGAAAATACCCCGCTGAAGGCCAACGGCATGCTCTACGTGTGCACGCCTCACAGCCAGGTGATTGCCCTGGAGCCTGAAACCGGCAAGGAAATCTGGCGTTTCGATCCGAAGCTTTCCACGCAAAAAGCGGAAAACTTCAAGGGTTGGGCCCACATGACCTGCCGTGGCGTGACCTATCACGATGACGCCGCGTACGCCTCTGCCGAGCAGAGCCCGACCGGCACTGCCAGCACCACCCCAGCGAGCAGCGTATGCCCGCGACGGATCTTCCTGCCGACCGCCGACACCCGTCTGATCGCCCTTAACGCCGACACCGGCAAGATGTGCGAAGACTTCGGCGACAAGGGCCAGGTCGACCTGACCGCCAACATCGGCGGTTTCACCGCCGGCGGTTACTACTCCACGTCGCCACCGGCGGTCACCCAGAACCTGGTGGTGATCGGCGGCCACGTCACCGATAACGTCTCCACCGACGAGCCAAGCGGCGTCATCCGTGCCTACGACGTGCACACCGGCCAGCTTGTGTGGAACTGGGACAGTGGCAACCCGGACGACACCACGCCGATTGCCGAGGGCAAGACCTACACCCGCAACTCCCCGAACATGTGGTCCATGTTCAGCGTCGATGAAAAACTCGGCATGCTCTACCTGCCGATGGGCAACCAGACCCCTGACCAGTTCGGCGGATTCCGCACACCGGAATCGGAGAAATACGCCGCTGGCCTGACCGCCCTGGACATCGCCACCGGCAAGGTGCGCTGGTACTTCCAGTTCACTCATCACGACCTGTGGGACATGGACGTCGGCGGTCAACCGACCCTGATGGACCTGAAGACCGCCGATGGCGTGAAACCCGCTGTATTGGCGTCGACCAAGCAGGGCAGCATCTACGTGCTGGACCGCAGCAATGGCCAGCCGATCGTGCCGATCAAGGAAATCCCGGTGCCGCAAGGCGCGGTGGAAGGCGACCACACCTCGCCGACCCAACCGATGTCCGACCTGAACTTCGTGCCGCCGGTCCTCAAGGAAAGCGACATGTGGGGCGTGACTCCGTTCGACCAGATGCTCTGCCGGATCGACTTCAAGTCGCTGCGCTATGACGGCATGTTCACGCCGCCGTCTCTGCAAGGCTCGATCGTCTACCCAGGCAACTTCGGCGTGTTTGACTGGGGTGGCATATCGGTGGACCCGGTGCGCCAGATCGCCTTCGTCAACCCGAGCTACATGGCGTTCAAGTCGAAGCTGGTGCCGGCCGCCGAAGTGGCGGGTGGCCCGGGGCGCAAGAGCGAAACCGAAGGCGTGCAGCCGAACAAAGGCGCGCCCTATGGTGTGATCCTCGAAGCGCTGCTCTCGCCAATGGGCCTGCCTTGCCAGGCGCCTGCGTGGGGTTATGTCGCGGCCGTGGACCTGACCACCAACAAGACCCTGTGGAAGCACAAGAACGGCACCGTACGCGACAGCTCGCCGGTACCGATCCCGCTGAGCATGGGCGTCCCGAGCCTGGGTGGCCCCTTCATCACCGCCAGCGGCCTGGCGTTCCTGAGCGGCACCCTCGACCAGTACTTGCGTGCCTATGACGTGAAGAACGGCAAGCAACTGTGGGAAGGTCGCCTGCCCGCCGGCGCCCAGACCACGCCGATGACCTACACCGGCAAGGACGGCAAGCAATACGTGCTGGTTGTTGCCGGCGGCCACGGTTCCCTGGGCACCAAGCAGGGCGACTATGTGATCGCCTACAAACTGCCGGATTAAGCCCAACCGGCGCTCATGAAAAAGGCGACACCCTTGCGGGTGTCGCCTTTTTTTGTAGCGCTGAGTCTCTGTGAACGCAGGCCTTTGAGCTTTTGAGCTTTTGTGGCGAGGGAGCTTGCTCCCGCTGGGCTGCGAAGCGGCCCCCTGCTTTGCCAGCCATCACACCGCAGGGGATGCTGACGCATCCAGCGGGAGCAAGCTCCCTCGCCACAGGGGACTGTGTTCAGCCTTGGACTTTTACAACTCGATCTTGACGGCCTGCGAAGCGCGGGTCGCCTTGGCGCGGGCGGCTTCGATGGACTCATCGCGGGCCAGGGCCACGCCCAGGCGGCGCTGGCCATTGACCTCCGGTTTGCCGAACAGGCGCAGGGCGGTGTCCGGTTCGCTCAGGGCCGCGCCCAGGTTGGCGAAAGCGGTCTGGGTCGATTGGCCTTCCACCAGGATCACCGCCGAGGCCGAAGGGCCGAACTGACGGATCAGCGGGATCGGCAGGCCGAGAATGGCGCGGGCATGCAGGGCGAACTGCGACAGGTCCTGGGAGATCAGCGTCACCAGACCGGTGTCGTGTGGGCGCGGCGAGACTTCGCTGAACCACACCTGGTCACCCTTGATGAACAGCTCGACGCCAAACAGGCCGCGACCACCCAGCGCCTCGGTCACTGCCTTGGCGACGCGCTCGGATTCGGCCAGGGCCACCGGGCTCATGGCTTGTGGCTGCCAGGATTCCTGATAGTCGCCCTTTTCCTGACGGTGGCCGACCGGCGCGCAGAAGGTGGTGCCGCCGACGTGACGCACGGTGAGCAGGGTGATTTCGTAGTCGAAATCGATGAAACCTTCGATGATCACCCGGCCCTTGCCTGCACGGCCGCCTTCCTGGGCGTAGTCCCAGGCTTTTTGCACGTCATCGGTACCGCGCAGCAGGCTCTGGCCCTTGCCCGAGGAACTCATCACCGGCTTGACCACGCACGGGAAACCCAGGGTTTCCACGGCCTTGCGGTAGTCTTCCACGGTGTCGGCGAAGAAGTACGGCGAGGTCGGCAGGCCCAGTTCTTCGGCGGCCAGGCGACGGATACCTTCACGGTTCATGGTCAGTTGCGCGGCACGGGCGGTGGGGATCACGGTGAAGCCTTCGGCTTCCAGTTCCACCAGGGTGGCGGTGGCGATGGCTTCGATTTCCGGCACGATGAAATGCGGCTTCTCGGCCTCGATGACCGCACGCAGGGCAGCACCGTCGAGCATATTGATCACATGGCTGCGGTGGGCCACTTGCATGGCCGGCGCGTTGGCGTAGCGGTCCACGGCAATCACCTCGACGCCCAGGCGCTGCAGTTCGATTACCACTTCCTTGCCCAGCTCACCGCTGCCACACAACAAAACGCGGGTCGCGGTGGGCGACAATGGGGTTCCGATACGGGTCATCTGAAGGTCCTCAAACAGGAGCGGATCATCGCGGGTTGCGCGCCGGGCGAGCTTCCCATGGGAGAAAGCGCGGCATTTTACATGAACCGCCCGGCGATGGCCTGTTTACGTAAACGCCAGGCCATGATCAGCCAGACGGCGGTGACCCCGGCGAATTTCGAGAGCAGGGCGGTGATCACCACGGCAGGCGTCAGGGCGTCGATCAAGCCGAAGAAGATGAACGTGTCCAGGGGAATGCTCAGGGCCGAACTGATCCACAACCGGTCATGGAGCGGGCGCTTGGTGATGGTGAACACCAGCCAGTCGATGCACTCGGACACGGCGAACGCCGTGGCGCTCGCCAGGGCGATGGTCGGGTCGGAGGTGACATAGGACAACACCAGCGCCACCAGCATCGCCGCGATGGCGCCGTGGCCGAAACGGGTCTGCACCATGTCCCGCAGGATAAACACCAGGCCGCCCCAGGCCGACCAGATGATGTCCAGGTGCGGCGCGGCGGAAAACGCGAAATTGATCAGCACGACGCTGCTGATGTAGGCGAGCAGGAAAAGCATGGGGCGGGGTACCTGGTGGGGATGGAATGTCGGTGAAACCCTCAAGGGCAACGAAGCCCCTTGTGGCGAGGGAGCTTGCTCCCGCTGGGCTGCGAAGCAGACCCAAAACCTGACAACTCGGTGGATCAGATAGATCGAGGTGACTGTTTTTTGGGGGGCTGCTGCGCAGCCCAGCGGGAGCAAGCTCCCTCGCCACAAAGGCTGTGCTCAGTCAGTGGGTGAAGGGTACTTCAGCCGTCGTCAGTCCCTCAATCTTCCTCACTGCCATCCAGTTTCCAATACCCCACCGCCTTCACAAAATCCTGGTCCAACCCTTTCTCCTCCAGCAACACCTTGCGAATCTGCCGCGACACCTTGCTTTCGGTCGCGACCCAGGCGTACAGCTTGCCGCCGGGTATTTCCAGCTGTTGCACGGTGCGCAGCAGGTTGTCCTGACGGCCTTCGCGCAGCACCCAGATCACGTGTACCTGTGCCGGGCTCTGGAGAATCTGCTGTTCGGCGCCGTTTTCCACTTCCACCACCACCAGGGCTCGCCGGTTGGGCGCCAGGCCTTCGAGGCGGCGGGCGATGGCGGGCAGGGCGGTTTCATCGCCGATCAGCAGGTAGCTGTCGAAGATGTCCGGCACGATCATCGAGCCCCGGGGCCCGGCAATGTTGAGGTATTGCCCTGGCGCCGCCTGGGCCGCCCAGGTAGATGCCGGGCCGTCGCCGTGAAGCACGAAATCGATGTCCATCTCCAGGGTGTCCAGGTCATAGCGGCGCGGGGTGTAGTCGCGCATCTCGGGCATCGGCCCCTGAGCCTTGCCGGCGCTGGGGTTGAAATTTTCCAGGGCGGCATGTTCCTCGGCGTTCTGCGGGAACAGCAGCTTCACGTGATCGTCCGTGCCCAGGCTGACGAACCCGGCCAGTTCCGGCCCGCCGACGGTGATGCGGCGCATGCGAGGGGTCAGGTCTTCTACCCGCAACACTTGCAGGCGACGGCGTTTGATCTCGTGGGTGACGCGGTGAATGGTATTTGGATCGACTTCGGTCATTGGTTTGACTCCGAGACAGTTGGACGGTCGGGGCCGTCGATGATGGCTTGGGCGGTGTCGTTGAGCAGGTCGCGCACCCGCCGGATTTCTTCCGGGCTCCAGTGGCCAGGGTGCTTTTGCAGCGCATGCCGCAGGTTATACACCGCTTCATGGATTTCCGGGGGCCGATCATGGCCGCGCAACGTGCGCTTGCTGATTTCAATGCGCGCGCGCACCTCATCCAGCGCCTCGGCCTGGTCCTCAAGTGATAGACGTCCGGCATCGGTCACGCTGTAGCTTTTTTTTCCGTCTTCGACGCCGCAGGTGACCAGTGCACTCATTTCCAGGAAGGACAGGGTCGGGTAGATCACGCCGGGGCTGGGGCTGTAGGCGCCGTCGAACATGTGCTCGATCCGGCGGATCAGGTCGTAACCGTGGCAAGGCTGTTCGGCAATCAGCGCCAGTGACAGCAACTTCAGGTCACCGGCGGCAAAGACCCGTGGGCCTCGGCTATTACGTTCACGGCTTGCCGGCTGTCGTTCGAAGCCGTCGTGTTCGCGTTTGGGATGGGAATAAGGGCCTGCCATATGCGGTTCTCCGTTCTGCATAGGATCGGGCTGAGATATAACTTTTGCCATGCGATATATCTTTTGGATTAGATGTATCTTGGAACTAAGATATATCTAACTCTGTCACCCGTTACTTGTGTGGAACAAGACCTTACCTGAATGTGGCATGGCGGCGGATGATGAGATTTTGCAGCGGTTTTTCTTGACTTTGACCAATGCCGTAGCGCCTCTGGGCGTGTGGGTAGTTTCTGACATCCAAACTTGAGTTTTATCAGAAGAGGGGTGCTTTTTCGCGCATTCGTGTACCGGATTTACTACACGCTTGTGGGAATCTGCCTGCTTTTTTTTAGTTGCAAAGAGCCGATCATGCCCCGGCGTTGAAGGAGCAGATCAAGTTGTTATTGAACTGCAACTTCAACCTTTCTCTTTATGCCAAGAACAGGTGTTAACAACATGCTCAAACAATTCGTAACCGCTGCTTCCCTGACTGCCGCTGCCTTGGGCGCTGCGCCAGTATTCGCGCTCGATGATGCACGCTCCGCTATCCACATCACCGCGAACATTCCGACCCAGCAGTTCCACGTGCAGCCACGTGACCCGAACTTCGGTAAGGATGAAATCATGAGCTACAACACGGTCAGCGGCACCTTGACTTCGCTGCGCCAGACCTTCGACGTGAAGAACACCGAGGGTTCGGTCCATGCCTATATCGAAGGTGGCCCGGCGTCGCTGTACAACGGCAGCGATTCCATCGCCCTGACCACCAAGTTCAATGGTGTCACCCTGAGTGCCATCGCTCAGGAAGTGGTCGATGATGCGACGTCCACGCCAGGCACCCAGGCTGACATGACCATCGCCGCGGCCACACCCCTGGCTACCCAGAACGGTCTGTACACCGCCGACATGACCGTGATCTTCGACGCCGTGCCGCGCCCGTGATACCGCTCGATGCCCGGTGAGCTCCAACTCATTCCACGGGCATCGCCGCAGGCCGTCCGGCGCTCCCCAGCCGGGCGGCCAGCACCTGAAACGCCCTGATCGCTCGCAGATTATGAGAATCCGTTGATGTTTCCGATGACACCCATCGCGGGTGCGCTCGCGCTATTGTTGTGCGCGAATGCATTGGCCGCGCCGACTGCCCCCGGTACCACGCCGAGAAGCCTGTTGTCCCAGGCCAAGGGCCTGCCGGCGGAATTTGAATCGCACTTCTTCGATGTGCCTCTGGCGGTTCGTATTGAACTCAATCAACAGTACCTCGGCGAAGCCATGGTGGTCTTGTCGCGGGATGATCGTATCACCCTGATCGAATTCACCGACACGCAGGACAGCACCATAAAAGCTGTCGAACGCGAGCAATGGACGCAGCATCTCAAGCAGGGACAAGTACTGGGCGCCTGTGAAGGCAGCTGTCCGTCCGGGCTGCTGGCCGTGCACTACAGCCTTGAAAATTCATTGGTGTCGATCCTGACCCGGGACGTGGAGCGCACCACCGAAACCAAGCGTTATTACGATCAACCGGAAGGCGGCAGCCTCGGCCTGATCTTCAACAACCAACTGAATATCAACGGTGGCCAGGAGCAGGACACCGGTGGGCGTTATGGCCTCAACGCCAGTTCCAGCGTGGGCAACTGGAGCCAGTCGCTGGACCTTCAGCTCTCACGTCTTGGCGGGCCGGACGACAAGCTGTACCACGCCGTCCATGAGCTCTACACCCAACGGGAGATGGAAGGGACTTTTTTTCGCCTGGGTTATTTCACGCCCAGCTCCGACGGCCTGAATCGGCAGATCCGTTCGTTCGGCGCCAACCCGGACACCGCGTTGGGGGTGATGTACGGCAGCTCCGACAGCCTGGCGATCGAAAATCCCAAGCCCAGCGTCTACCCCATTTATGTCACCGCCAGCCGCCAGGCGTCGGTGGAGATTTACCGCAGTGGTCTGCTGATCAACACCCAGGCGGTTGCCGCCGGCCTGCAGAGCCTGGACACCCGGCCCTTGCCCGGCGGCATCTATGAAGTGGAAGTGCGGCTGATCGAGGACGGGCAAACCACCGCCACCAGCCAGGAGTTGGTCTACAAACCCAACAATTGGAGCAACGTCGAAGATCGCTGGCGCTACAACCTGTTCGCCGGGCGTGAGACCAGGCTTTGGAGCAACTGGGAAGACCAGCCCTCGGGTTTCACGACGGCGGGCGTCGGCCTCAACTACCTGCTGCATCCGCGGGTGATCCTGGGCGCTTCCACACGCCAGGTGCAGGACAAGTTGCAAGTGGGCACCTCGGTGGACTGGACGCTGGCGAGCAATACCAGCCTGTTCGCCAACGTTTATCAAACCCAGCAGTACGGCACCGGCATGGACTTGCAAGGCCTATATAGCTATGGCCATGGCAGCGTGGTGGCCAGCCACAACCGCAGTTGGCTGGACACCCGCAACACCTACGAAACCCTGGCGGATGGCACCCGTATCCGCCAGCGCAACGTGTTCGTCGGCCATACCAGCAACTCGTCGCTGTCGGTCAATCATCGCTTGAGCAACAAGACCTCCGTCAACGGACGGCTGGCCTACAGCGAAGGCAATGTCCAGGGCACCGGCCTGGACCTGGGCTGGACCCAGCGCGGCAAGCTGCGCGGCAGCGATGCCAACTGGCGGCTGTCGGTGTTCGACCGCCCCGGCACCTCGAGTACCGCCGACCGCCGCAATCGCGGGGTCGACCTGAGCGTCAGCGTCGCCCTGGGCGGGCCGGGCGAGTACTGGTCGGGCAGCATCGGCACCCGCACCTCGCGAGACGGCGATCGGGACCACAATGGCTCGCTGACCTATCGCCGCAACCTGGAAGATCATGTACTGCAAAGCGTCTCCGCCACGGCGCTGGCCGACACCTATGGCGTGGGCCTGTCCGGCATCGCCAGTTTCATGACCGACTCGCTCTACGGCGACGGTTTCGTCCAGCGCTCGTCCTATAACGACAACCTTACCGGCGGCCTGAACCTGAGCAGCACCGTGGCCGTGGGCGGCCAGAAAGCCGCTTTCACCGGCGTGCCCCAGGGGCGCGGCGCCGGCATGATCGTCGACGTGGAAACCGATCTGGACAATGTCGTCCTGCGCGCGGATGACTTGACCGGCGGCAGCACCGCGTTGCGTCCGGGCCGTAACTTCGTCCCCATCACCGCCTACAAAAACAGCATGGTGACCTTCGACTTCGACGGCGTGCATCCGCCAGCGGCGAGCATCGAGCCTTCACGCACCCGTTATCACCTGAACAAGGGTGGGGTGGACTACCGCAAGATCCACGTGATGAAAACCGTGACGGTGCTCGGGCGCCTGCTGGACGACCAGGGCCAGCCGCTTCGTGGCCACCACGTGATCAACCACGCCAGCCGCGGCGTCAGCGAGGCGGACGGGTTTTTCTCCATGGAAATGAACGCCGGCTCGCCCACCCTGGAAGTGCGCTACGGCAATGAGTTGTTCTGCCGGTTCCGCCTCGACCCGGACAACGCCGGCCGCGAAGGCGATGTGTTGATGATCGGTGATTTGCGCTGTACGCCAGACACGCTGGCCGATACGACGCTGGCCGAGGCTGGTAGTGCGAAGCAGCGCTCATGACGCCGTGGGAGCAAAGCTTGCTCGCGATGAACGATAACGCCATTCACCTGAAGACCCGGGCGCCTGCATCGCGGGCAAGCCTTGCTCCCACAGGTGCATTTTTCACCACTTATTCGCAGTGATCTGTCTTGATGTATGAGGTTGTATAAATGAAACCCTTATCGGTTGCAGTGCGCAGCGTGGTCTCGGTGTTGTTGTTTTCGTGCGTGCCTGCGGCCAATGCCTTGACCCAGGACATCAGCGCGTTGTTCAGGCCTGACTCATCGAAACCCAATGAGAATACCTTTCTCAATACCACTCCGGTCAGTGGTTACTGCGCAACATATCCGTCGGAATGCAGGGCGACAAAAATGTTCAGCATTCGGTTGCCCTTTGTCTTCAATTCAGCCGGCCCTATTCAAGCCAACCATGGGGATGCTCGACAGGGCGCGATGTTTAAGCTCCCTACCACTTGGCGCACGACACAGGTGACCCATTCAGTGACGGGTGAAACTGAAGTCGTTGAAGTGCGCTGGTCCGGTATAGGCTCGACATACCGACTCTCTGGTGACGTCATCGACTTGGTAGGTGGCGGCGTGTCGCTCTTGATCGCCCATCAACGGTTATGGAACGGCCTTAGTTGGGTATATGCCCCATCGCCTTGTAGATACAGCGGTATAGGGTTGTATACCAATACCGACTACACCTTCTTCTGGAAAACCCCGGTAGAGGGCGTATGTGCAAAAGGGGCCAATTATTTGATCCCTGGCTTTTCTTACCGCTATCTGGACTTTGCCTACGAACTGCGCACCCCCAACCCACTGAAAATGTCCTCCGGCCAATACACTGGGTCGCTGACTTATAGCGTCGGGCCCGGGCAGGACATTGACATGGGCGATGTCATGCTCCCCAACGATTCGGCGCTCACGCTCAATTTCAATCTTGAAGTCCAACACACCCTCCAGGTGGAAGTCCCCCCCGGCGGCAACCGGGTCGAACTGGTCCCCCAGGAAGGCTGGCAATCCTGGCTGAACAGCGGCCGCAAACCAACGCGGTTGTTTCGTGACCAGCGCTTCCATATCTCCGCTTCTTCCCGTTTCAAGATGGCGCTCGAATGCCAAATCATCAGCGGCAATACCTGCGCGATCTCCGAAGCCGCCACCGGTCATGCCGTGCCGGTGGATGTCAGCGTCAGCCTGCCCGATGGCTTGACCGACGCCGCCGGGCAGCCGGTCAACCGTCGCCGGTTGCTGCGTGACGGCAGCGGCACCGAACTGTTCCAGCCCGGTTTCTATGTCGATCGCCGGCCGGGCACGCTGCACTTTGAAGTGGCCCGCACCAGCGTCGAAGAGATGCTCGACAGCGGCGCCAAGGCCTACACCGGCAACGTCACGGTGATCTGGGATTCGGAAGTTTAAAAAGGAGTGGCTTGGGCAGTCCGGGCCGATTTGAGGATGAGGTAGAGATGAAGCAGTTACCAATGGCAGTGCAAGGCTTGGTATCGGTGATGGTGTTGACCTGTGCATCGACGGCCGATGCATTGAACCAGAACATCACCGCATTGTTCAGGCCCGACCCTTCGAAGCCTCAGCAGAATACATTCGTCAATACCACGCCTAGTAGCGGTTATTGCCAAGAGTATCCATCGCAATGTGGGAGTTCGACCTTCAGCATCCGCTTGCCAATCAACTTCAATTCGAGCGGTCCCATCCAGGCGAATCATGGGGATCCCCGGCAAGGTGCCATGTTCAATGTGCCCGCCGACTGGCGCATCACGCAAGTGACTCATACCGGTACAGGTGAAACGGCACTCGTTGAAGTACGTTGGTCCGGTTTGGGGGCACTGCATGAGCTCCCGAGCAGTGCGGTCGATCTGGTAGGCGGAGGCGTGAGCGTTTGGAGAGCCCATGAGTTGTTATGGAATGGTCTTGCCTGGGTCTATGCTCCCTCGCCCTGTCGGTACAGCGGCCTTGGTTGGTACACCGAGAGAACCTATAAGTTCTTCTGGAAAACCCCGACAGAGGGGACGTGTGCAAAAAGGGCCAATTATTTGGTTCCTTCCCTGAGATACAACTATCTGGATTTTGCTTACGAACTGCGCACACCCAACCCACTGAGGATGTCGTCCGGCCAATACACAGGGTCGATTACCTACGGTGTCGGGCCGGGTCGAGACGTCGACATGGGCGATGTCATGGTTGCCAGTGATTCGGTGATAACCCTCAACTTCAAACTGGATGTCGAACACACGCTCAAGATCGACGTGCCCCCAGGCGGCAATCGAGTAGAGCTCGTACCCCAGGAAGGCTGGCAATCCTGGTTGAACAGCGGGCGCAAGCCGACCCGCCTGTTTCGTGACCAGCGCTTCCATATTTCTACGTCCTCACGTTTCAAGATGATGCTCGAGTGCCAGCACGTCAGCGGCAATACCTGTGCCGTATCGGAGGCCGGTTCCGGCCATGCCGTGCCAGTAGATATCCGCGTGAGCCTGCCCGACGGTTTGACGGACGCGGCTGATCAGCCTGTCAACCACCGTCGATTGTTGCGTGACGGCAGTGGCACCGAGCTGTTCCAGCCGGGGTTTTACATCGATCGCCGGCCCGGCACCCTGCACTTCGAAGTCGCCCGCACCAGCGTTGAAGCAATGCTCGACAGCGGCGCCAAGGCCTATACCGGCAACGTCACGGTGATCTGGGATTCGGAAGTCTGAGTGCCCTTAGGGCCAGCCATATTCAGTGAATTACGTTTAATGCATGAGGTTAAAGAAGTGATGAAACATCTATGGGCATGGGTTGGGTTTTATCTGTTTTGCGGCATGGCCCAGGCCGGGCCGCAGATTGGTGTCGGGGTGGTCTACGACTACCTTGATGGCGACAAAAGCACCTACATGAAACGGGTGTTCAACGGCGGCACGTCGACGGCATTCGTCAAGGTCAACATCCTGGAAATCATCTACAACGAGGACGGCACCTACCAGGAGGTGCCGCTGCAGAACCAGGCCAGCGCCATGGCCAAGGATGGCCTGATGGCCAGCCCGGCACGGCTGATCGTACCGGCCAACGGCATGCAGGGCACGCGCTTGCTGTTCATGGGCAACCGCGACAAGGAGCGTTACTTCCGGGTGCGTTTCGTGCCGGTGGTGCCGGAAGCGGAGGACGAATTTGCCGTCAGTGCGCAGGAGCGCGAAGAGTACAAGAAAGAACGCGTGGCGGCGGGGGTCAAGGTCCTGGCGGGCTACGGCACGGTGTTTTTCGTGCGACCCAAGGACACCCGTTTCGAGACGGTGATCGATGACAGCGCCAGTCGTTACGTGATGCGCAACAACGGCAACAGCGTCCTGGTGCTCGACGAGTTCAAGGACTGTGCCGTGAAGAAAGAAAACGACTGCCGGCCGACCACCAAACACCACGTCATGGCCGGTCGCGCGTTTTCGTTCGACAAGGAGGCGGGGCGTGAATATCGCTTCACGCTGATCGAGGGCGGCCAGAGCAAAACCGTCGAGATCAAGGGTTGACGGTTGCCGTCGCCGAACCGTCGTTGACGCCACAGGTAATCAATATGTTCAAGACACTGCTACGCCCCCTCGCATTGACCGCTCTGATGTTGCCCTGGAGCCCGGCCTGGGGCGCGGTCGTACGGGAAGACTTCGAACTCTACGTGACCATCCCGACGCTGGATTTCTATGTGTTGCCCCTCGACCCGCAGTTGGTCCAGCGTGAACAACGCTTGCCGTTCAGCACCATCACCAACGAGCTCAGCCCGTTGCGGGCGACCTACGAGGTGAAGAACAGCAACGGTGCCATCGGCGCGCGCCTGGGCGAAGAGGCGTACTTGTCCAACGGCCGTGAGCGCATCGACCTGCGGGTGCGGTTCAACAACGTCGAATTGACCCTGGATTCGAACCACGTGGTGTCAGCCATCGAGGCCCGCCCCGGGCGCCAGGTGCCGTTGGAAATCGCCGCGATCAAGCCCGCCGACGACTACAAGCCCGGCGATTACTACGGCACGGTGCACATGGTGTTCGATGCCATTGCGCCGTGAGGCGCAAAGGTGTGGGGCAGGTTACCCCGGTGGACTAAGGGCTACGAGGTCCTGTGGCGAGGGAGCTTGCTCCCGCTCGGCTGCGCAGCAGACGCAATTTATTGGTGGGTTACTTGGTTTTCCCATGCAGGGAAGCGGGAGCAAGCGCCCTCGATACAAGGTGGTCTCCACTTCGTTTCATTACTCTGAAAAGGTATCAAGCATGTTTAGAAAAGTGATGTTCATGACGACCCTTGCGGCCCTGAGTCCTTCACTGGTACTGGCGGCTGATGATGCACGCACTGCCATCCACATCACCGCGAACATTCCCAACAAGCAGTTCCATGTGCAGCCGCGCAATCCGGACTTCGGCAAGGATGAGGTCATGCACTTCGACCCGGTGAACAGCCAACTGAGCCCGCTGCGCCAGACCTTCGATGTGAAGCACACCGATGGTTCGGTCCATGCCTATCTCGAGGGCGGCCAGGCGTCGTTGACCAACGGCAGCGACGCCATTCCCTTGCTCGTCAGGTTCAACAATATCCGCCTGACCGATGTGTCCCAGGAAGTGGTGGATGACGCAACGTCCACGCCTGGTACCCAGGCGGACATGCACATCATGGCCTCGGACAAGGTCTACGACGGTCAGCACGGCCTGTACACCGCCGACTTGACCGTGATCTTCGACGCGGTGCCTCGCGTAACCCCTTAGTCCTGTCGCAGCGCCACCAGTGGTTTGCACTGGGTGTGACTGCCCGGTTGCAAGTAGGGCGAGAGGAACGGCGCCATGCCCTTGAGCACCTGCACCGGCAACGCCGAGGTGAACTTGAAGTTTTGCGCCGACGCACCGGGCACGAAGGCGGTCAGTGTGCCGAAATGGCTGTCGCCGATGTAGAACACGAAAGTGGCGGTGCGGTTGATCGATTTGGAGCTGATCACCCGCCCACCGGAACCGACGGCTTCGATGCGGTTGTCACCGGTGCCGGTCTTGCCGCCCATGGCCAGCGGTGTACCGTCGGCCAGCTTGAAACTGCCGGCCACGCGTTTGGCGGTGCCGGCATCCACCACTTGTGACAACGCACCGCGCAAGGCCCGGGCTACCTCTACGGGCATTACGCGCTTGCCGTTATCCGGGTCGCTGACCAGGCGTGTCTCGTAGGGCGTATTGACGGCAAAGTCCAGGCTGTCGACACGCAGTGCCGGCTGCCGGATGCCATCGTTGAGGATGGTGCCCACCAGTTCCGCCAGCGCGGCGGGGCGGTCGCCGGAGCTGCCGATGGCGGTGGCCAGCGACGGCACCAGGTGGTCGAAGGGGTAGCCGACTTGCTGCCAGCGCTGGTGGATATCCAGGAAAGCTTCGACCTCCAGCATGGTGCGGATGCGACTGTCGCGGGCGCTCTTGTGCCGGCTCTTGAACAGCCAGCTGTAGACTTCCTGACGCTCGAACTCACTGGCCTTGACGATCTGGCTGAACTTGGCGTCGGGGTTGTTGAGCAGGTAACCCATCAACCACAGGTCCAGCGGGTGGACCTTGGCGATGAAGCCTTGGTCTGGCAAGTCATAGGCGCCGGGACCGTAGCTCTGGTAGAGCCGCTCCAGGCGTTCGTCGGTGAGTTTTTCCGCGCTCTTGGCCGACTTCAAATGTGCGCGCACGAAGCGGTTGAAGTTCTCCTGGCTGTCGTTGGGAAAGAAATAACGGTGAACGGCGGCCAGGCGGATTGCCGTAGGGCGCATGCCATCGAGGAAGGTTTCCAGGCGCTGGCCGGTGTCCTTTTTCTGATACTTCTTCCAGAACCTGAGCAGGAACGCGGTGCCTTCGCGGTCGGCGAACTGGGCCAGGTATTCCTGGCGGCGCGGGTCCTTGTCGTCCTTGAGCAACTCGGAACTGTTATTGGGGCCGGCATAAGTGGCGTAGCGCACCAGGTCGCGCATCAGGCGGATGAACGGCAGGTTGATCGATTCCCGCAGGGAGTCACGCAGCGTGGGGATGCGGCCGTTGTCTTCTTTACGGAAGTTGTTGAAGGTATGCAGCCCGCCGCCCGTGAAGAACGCCTCGCCGGGGCTGGCTGAATACGTACGCTCCAGCGCGGCCTCGAGCATTTTCGGCAGGCTGCGGTCGGTGTCCTGGATCAGGTAGTCGACCGCCCAGCGGGAGAGGCGGTCCTGTTCGGCGATATCGACTTTCTTCAACGCCGCCGGGGTTTGCTGGGCGTAGCGCTCGTGCAGTTCGGCGATGATCTGCAGATAGGTGGTGAGCACCCGCAACTTGGCGGTGGAGCCCAGTTCCAGTTTGCTGCCTTCGTTGATGTCGAAGGGCTGGTCGGTGCTGTCGGTCTGCACTCGCACGCGCGAGCCGTCGGGGGTCAGTTCCAGCAGGGTGAAGCTGTAGCGCACCTGGGTGGTGCTGGTGGGGGTCAGCAGGCGTTCGCCCATCAGGCCGATCTCGGTCGCGAAGGCCGGGTCGGCCAAGCGCTTGAGGTAATCGGTGGCCTGGGCCTGCAAGTCGCTTTGCAAGGTGCTGGTGGCGGACAGGTCCAGGCGATCGAGGTCGTACAGCGGGCGATTGAGCAGGGCGGCGAGGCGACTGCGGGCGGCGCTGATGCCTTTATTGGTTTCGTTGGGCTGGACGGTCGGGTCCTTGACCCAGTCGCGATAACTGACCTTGCTCGCCAGGGCCGCCGCGGCCAGCGGCGCATCGATCACGCCGTTCTGCGCCAACAGCCGGATGTGGCTGTCGGTCAGGCGCGCCAGCTCATCGTGGCCCTTGGAGAGGAAATGGGACGGCCGGCGCTGGGCGATCATCAACGACAGCATTTCCCGCAGGGCCAGGCCTTTTTCTGCCAGGCTCTTGGGGTCGTTGGCGGTACTGGACAGGCGTTCATTGGCCTGCTTGAAATCGGCGCCGTACCAGACTCGCAAGCCTTCAGCCATGCCATGGACTTCACCATGCCCCGGCACGGCGGAGAGCGGCACGCTGTTGAGGTAGTCGCGGATGATCCGCTGCCGCGCCTCGAGGGTTTGCGGGCCGGCCTGATAAGCCCGCACGCTGGCGGAAATCATCTGGCGGATTTTTTCCCCGCCCGACACGGTGAGGCCCTCGGGGGAGTGCCGGTATTTTTCCAGTTGCGTCGCCAGTGTGCTGCCCCCAGCGGATTGTCCCGGCAAGCTCAACAGCTTGGCGACTTGCGACCAGGCCGCCATGCCGAAGCGCGGCCAGTCCACTGCCGGGTTTGCCAGCGGTTGCTTGGGGTCGAGCAAAAAGCGGTTCTCGATAAACAACAGGCTTTGCACCACCACGGGCGGAATCGCTTCGAAGTTCGCATACAGTTGCTGCGGATATTTGAATTGATAGACCGGTGCCGCGCGGCAATCGGTGATGGTCAGCCCGGCCTGGATCTTTTCCGAATAGGGTACGAACAGGCCTTTCTCGACGTAGCCCATCAAGGCTGGCGAGAACCGCGCCTGGGCCTGGATCACGTAGTCGCGCTTGAGCAGGCGCGGCAGGAATTCCCCCAGCGCGCTGTAGCCCAAGCGCCGGTCGAACGGGCCTGCACCCGGGTAGACGATGGCATCGCTGGGCCCCGGCTGCACCGCATAGCTCAAGGACTCAGCGTATTTGCTGAGCTCCCGGGCCTGGAACCGCGACGTGCGCATTTCCTTGGCCACCGCCAGGCCGACCACCACCACGATAATCAGCAGCAACAACCAGAATGCCCGCCAGCCATGCCGTGCGCGGCGTTTTTTTTGAGGTAAAGGCGCTTCTTCCATACGTTCAGTCGGGACCACAGGTTCATTCGAATCGGTTTGCCACAAAGCGCCCATAGTCGACTGATCCATTCACGCAGATTGATCGGACTTGCTTGAAGCTTAGACGGTGGTTGGCGTGGGGGGCGGGGAAATTGTGGGTAAGCCCATACGCGAGCACTTGTCAGATGCAATTGATCAACAGAGCTTCTGTGGCGAGGGAGCTTGCTCCCGCTCGGCTGCGCAGCAGACGCAACGGTGGCATGGCTGGAGAACATACGGCGGTTGAAAAGCGAGGGCGGCTTCGCCCCCCAGCGGGAGCAAGCTCCCTCGCCACGGGTACTACGTCGTTTTCGGAAAAGTCGCTCAACCATCATCGCATCGGATCGTCGCAGGCGAAGCTACCGTAAGTAGATCCCCCAACCATAGGAAGCCAAGGAATGCATCCTTCACGTCCAAACTCTCATCGCTTGCGTCACGGACGCTCTTCGGAGCCGGGGCGAGGCTACCTCGTCACTGCAGTCGTTCACCAACGCACACCGATTTTCAAGGACTTGCAGCTGGGCCGCTTATTGGTGGCAGAAATGCGCCTGGCTCATGAGCGAGGTCAGGTCAATTCGCTGGCCTGGGTTGTGATGCCGGACCACCTGCATTGGCTGGTGCAGCTAGAGCAAGCTCAGCTCACGCATGTGATGCAGGTAGTCAAATCCCGCAGCACCCTCACAATCAATCGAGCAATGAACAGAAAAGGCGCCTTCTGGCAAAGCGGCTTCCATGACCGCGCGATCCGCGACAACGAGGATCTTCGGCCTTCCGCCCGCTACATCATTGCCAATCCGCTTCGGGCAGGGCTGGTGGATCGCATTGGCGATTACCCGCTCTGGGACACGGTATGGCTCTAGCTGCTCTTGTGGCGAGGGAGCTTGCTCCCGCTGGGGGGCGAAGCCGCCCTCGCTTTTTCGGCTTCTAAAGCGGGCGACTGCTGCGCAGCCGAGCGGGAGCAAGCTCCCTCGCTACAAGGTGAAGTGGTACCTGAAAGCCTTGTACTAGAGCCATCGGTCTGCGCCCGTACATGACGCTGCACCATTGCTGTGCAATACTCGGCGCCGTTTCCGTATGACCTGCAATCCCAGACAACGCCTCTCCAAAAGCCACTTGTGGCGCAGGCTTATCCCTGAATTTCCCGGGTTTTACAGTGAAACTCTCTATCCCTGGCTTTTTATACTGCATGGCCCGCTGATCCTGAGGTTGTGGTTCCACAGGACGGTCTGCCCACAAGACAGACCCGGTTTCGGCAAGGTGACAGGCCTATCGGCTTGTGGCTTTGGACACTCGGTGGCTAATCCAATAACAAGACGAGGTTGTATCCCTATGCCTGTCGGCAATCATCTGCCCCATGGCGAGACCGCTCAGGGCGGTCCGCTCAAACGTGAACTCGGTGAGCGGCATATCCGCCTGATGGCGCTCGGTGCCTGCATCGGTGTCGGGCTGTTCCTCGGCTCGGCCAAGGCCATTGAAATGGCCGGTCCGGCGATCATGCTGTCCTACATCATTGGCGGCCTGGCGATCCTGGTGATCATGCGCGCCCTCGGTGAAATGGCCGTGCACAACCCGGTGGCCGGCTCGTTCAGCCGCTATGCCCAAGACTACCTCGGCCCGCTGGCCGGTTTCCTGACCGGCTGGAACTACTGGTTCCTGTGGCTGGTGACCTGCGTGGCGGAAATCACCGCGGTGGCGGTGTACATGGGCATCTGGTTCCCCGATGTACCCCGCTGGATCTGGGCCTTGGCGGCGCTGGTCAGCATGGGCTCGATCAACCTGATCGCGGTCAAGGCCTTCGGTGAGTTCGAGTTCTGGTTCGCCCTGATCAAGATCGTGACCATCATCGCCATGGTCATCGGCGGTGTCGGCATCATCGCCTTCGGTTTTGGTAACGACGGCGTGGCCCTGGGTCTTTCCAACCTCTGGGCCCACGGCGGTTTCATGCCCAACGGCGTGTCCGGCGTCTTGATGTCCCTGCAAATGGTGATGTTCGCCTACTTGGGCGTGGAGATGATCGGCCTGACTGCCGGTGAGGCGAAGAACCCGCAGAAAACCATCCCCAACGCCATCGGTTCGGTGTTCTGGCGGATCCTGCTGTTCTACGTCGGCGCGCTGTTCGTGATCCTGTCGATCTACCCGTGGAACGAAATCGGCACCCAGGGCAGCCCGTTCGTGATGACCTTCGAGCGCCTGGGCATCAAGACCGCCGCCGGCATCATCAATTTCGTAGTGATCACCGCCGCGCTGTCGTCCTGCAACGGCGGGATCTTCAGCACCGGGCGGATGCTCTACAGCCTGGCGCAGAACGGCCAGGCCCCGGCCGGTTTCGCCACCACCTCGGCCAACGGCGTGCCGCGCCGCGCGTTGCTGCTGTCCATCGCCGCATTGCTGCTGGGCGTGCTGCTCAATTACCTGGTGCCGGAGAAAGTCTTCGTCTGGGTGACGTCCATTGCCACCTTCGGCGCGATCTGGACCTGGGTGATGATCCTGCTGGCCCAGCTCAAGTTCCGCAAAAGCCTCAGCGCTTCAGAGCGTGCGGCGCTGAAATACCGCATGTGGCTTTACCCAGTCAGCTCGTACCTGGCGCTGGCATTCCTGGTGCTGGTGGTGGGGCTGATGGCGTACTTCCCGGATACCCGCGTGGCGTTGTATGTCGGCCCGGCGTTCCTGGTGTTGCTGACGGTGCTGTTTTATACCTTCAAGTTGCAGCCGACCGGTGATGTACAAGGTACGGTGCGTTCCGCTTCTTAGGTTGACAGCAATACATAAAGAGAGCCCCGGTCAGGTGATCGGGGCTTTCCTGTTGACCCTTAAAACGACACCAGCCCCAGATGAGGCTGGCAATCCAGTGACCGTTACGCCGCCACCACCTCCAGCGGCTCAAAACTGTCCGCCCGCGCCATCTGCCACATCCGCGAATAAAACGCCCCATTGACCTCACCCGTCAGCAATTCCCCCGGCTTCAAAAACACATGCAACTGAGAGAACAACTTCACCTCGGTGGCCGACATGCGCCGTACCAGATGCTTGGGCTGCAATTGCGACGGATGCTCGAGCCCGGCGGCGGCGAGCATTTCGGCCAGGGCCTTGAGGGTGTTGCGGTGGAAGTTGTAGACCCGCTGGGCCTTGTCCGGGACGACCAGGGCGCGCTGGCGCAGGGTGTCCTGGGTGGCGACGCCGGTGGGGCATTTGTTGGTGTGGCAGCTTTGCGACTGGATGCAGCCGATGGCGAACATGAAGCCGCGCGCGGCGTTGGCCCAGTCGGCGCCGATGGCCAGGACACTGGCGATGTCGAAGGCGCTGACGATCTTGCCGCTGGCGCCGAGCTTGATCTTGTCCCGCAGGTTCAGGCCCACCAGGGTGTTGTGCACGAACAGCAGGCCTTCGCGCAACGGCACGCCGATGTGGTCGGTGAATTCCACTGGCGCCGCGCCCGTACCGCCTTCCTTGCCGTCGACCACGATGAAGTCGGGCAGGATCCCGGTTTCCAGCATGGCCTTGGCGATGCCCATGAACTCCCACGGATGCCCCAGGCAGAACTTGAAACCCACCGGTTTGCCTCCGGACAGCTCACGCAGTTGCTGGACGAACTGCATCAGTTCGATCGGCGTGGAAAACGCGCTGTGGCAAGAAGGCGAAACACAATCCTCGCCCATGAGGATGCCTCGGGTCTCGGCGATTTCCCGGGTGACCTTATGCTTGGGCAGGATCCCGCCGTGGCCGGGTTTGGCGCCCTGGCTCATCTTGATTTCAATCATCCGCACCTGCGGGTTCTGCGCCTGGGCGGCGAAACGCTCCGGGTCGAAGCGACCTTCAGGCGTGCGGCAGCCGAAATAACCGCTGCCCAGTTCCCAGGTCAGGTCGCCGCCGTGTTCGCGATGGTAGGGGCTGATGCTGCCTTCACCGGTGTCATGGGCGAAGTTGCCCAGCTTCGCTCCCTGGTTCAACGCCCGGATGGCGTTGGCGCTCAGGGAGCCGAAACTCATGGCCGAGATGTTGAACACCGAGGCTGAGTAGGGCTGGGTGCATTGCGGGCCGCCGACGGTCACGCGAAAACCGCTGGGATCGCTCAGCGGGGCCGGGCGCATGGAGTGGCCGATGAATTCGAAGCCGGTCTGGTACACGTCGATCAAGGTACCGAACGGTTTATCGGCGCTTTCGTTCTTGGCCCGGGAATACACCAGCGAGCGCTGGGCGCGAGAGAAGGGCAGGGCATCGCTGTCGGATTCGAGCAGGTACTGGCGGATCTCCGGGCGGATACCTTCGACCAGGTAACGGATATTGCCCAGGATCGGGTAATTGCGCCGTACCGCGTGGCGGCTCTGCAGCAGGTCGAACAGCCCCAGCAGGCTCAACAACCCGGTCACCAGTGTGATCGGCCAGAGCCAGTCGTAGTGCAGGAACGGCAGGCTGGCGAGGGTGAAGATGACACAGCCAGCAAAGAAGGCGTAACGACTCAGCAGAGACAGGCTCATACGGTTTCCTTGGGGGGAGGGTAGCGCAGGCATTCTGCGCCGGCGGCGAAACGGCGGGCAACCCTGTGGCGAGGGGATTGTCATGGGAACAAGGGTGTGTGGGAGCAAAACTGTCTGGGAGCAAAATTGTGGGAGCAAAGCTTGCTCGCGATACAGACGCCTCGGTTTCTGAAGTACCGAGTCGTCCCCATCGCGGGCAAGCCTTGCTCCCACAGCTCCCACAGCTTCTACAGTGTTCTCACCCCAGGTGTGGCTCAGCTCGCCTGCTTCATCTGCCGCACCGGCAATTCCACGCGGAAGGTGGTGCCGACGCCGACTTCGCTGCGTACCGTGATCTCGCCGTTGTGTTTTTTCACGATGCCGTAGGACAACGACAGCCCGAGCCCCGTGCCTTGGCCGATGGGCTTGGTGGTGAAGAACGGGTCGAAGATTTTCTGCAGGGTTTCGGGGGGGATGCCCGAGCCGTTGTCGGCGACTTCGATCCATACGGATTCGTCTCCGACGCCGTTGCGCAGGGTGATGGTGCCGCGCTCGGGGCCGATGGCCTGGGCGGCGTTGACGATCAGGTTCATGATCACCTGGTTGATCTGCGACGGCAGGCATTCCACTTCCGGCAACGGCGTGTACTCCTTGACCACGTCGGCCTTGTATTTGATTTCATTGGCGACGATGTTCAACGTCGAATCCATGCCCTGCTGCAAATTGGCCATCTGCCATTCCTGGCTGGAGTCGACACGGGAGAAGTCCTTCAGGTCCTTGACGATCTGCCCGACCCGGCCGATGCCATCCTTGGACTCCTTGATCAGCAAGGGGATGTCCTCGACAAGAAAGTCCAGTTCCACCTGTTCGCGCAGCTTGCGCAAGTGCACCACCAGTTCCGGCGAGGCGATGGCCCCCTCGGCGCTGCCGTAGGCGCTGAGCATTTCCTGGAGTTTGCCAAAGTAACCGTCCAACGCCCCCAGGTTGGAAGAAATGAAGCCGATCGGGTTGTTGATTTCGTGGGCCACCCCGGCCGCCAACTGGCCCAGCGAGGCGAGCTTTTCCGATTGCACCAGTTGGGTTTCCAGCATCTTGCGTTCGTCGATCTCCATTTGCAGCAGCTCGCTGGCCTGTTTGAACGCCTGGGTGCGTTGTTCCACCAGGTCTTCGAGCTTGTTCATTTTCAGTTGCGCACGGGAGGTCATTTCCCATTTTGTGGTCAGGGTGTTGGCCATCTGCTGGACTTCGATGTTGTCGAACGGCTTTTTCAGGATCAGCAAGCGATCGTGGCCGTTCAGGCGGTCCAGCAGTTCATCCCAGGAATAATCCGAATACGCCGTGCAGACCACCACTTGCAGCAACGGGTCGCGCTTCCAGAGTTCTTCGATGGTCTTGGCGCCATCCCAGCCTTCGGGCATGCGCATGTCGACAAAGGCCAGGGCATAAGGACGCCCTTTTGCCGATGCCTCCAGCAACTTGTTCAGGCCTTCCTGCCCGCCATAGGCCGAGTCGAGTTCGAACACGGTGGTGGCAGGTTTTGGCGCATCGCCGAACAGCGCGCTTTCCATGTCCAGCAAGTCAGCGTTGCTGTCATCCTCCGGGGTGAGGATCTTGCGGAAATCTTCATGAATGGCGGGTGTATCGTCGATCAAGAGGATGCGGCGGTTACTCATGCTATTCATGGCTCACCTTCTGCAAGTTTCAGGGGCAGCTGCAGTTCGAACGTTGCCCCCGTGCCTGGCCCCTCACTGTGAGCGGTGAGGTGGCCGTCCATTTCAATGGCCGCCAATGCGCAGCTGTGCAGGCCAAAGCCGTGGCCTTCCTTACGCGTGGTAAAACCGTGGGCGAAGATACGCGTCATGTTTTCCTCCGGAATCCCTTCGCCTTCGTCCTTGACGCTGATTTGCAAGGTTTCGCCATTGATGACGGCCGCCTTCAGGGTCATGTTCCGCGCATGATTGGAAACACCCGCCATGGCGTATTTGGCATTGCTGATCAGGTTGATCAGGATCAACAGCAAGCGGTGCTTGTCGCCCATGATCCGCGGCACCTCGCCGTATTCCTTGATCACCGTAACATGATGGCGGGTCAGTGCGCCTGAGTTCATGCGCAGGGCATCTTCAAGCAGTTCGCTGACCACCAACGGCTCCAGCAGGCTGTTGGCCCCGGCATAGGATTGCTGGGTGGAGACAATATCCTTGATGTGGTCCACGCTTTTGCTCAGTTGGGCCAACTCGTCGGTAAGACCCTGCTGCTCAACGGCGATGGCTTCGACCAGTTGGTTGAGGTAGCCAGGCAACAGTTTGCCTTTCGCGTCTTCGGTGAGAAAGTGCCCGAGGTCGTCGGTGTGTTCGTTGATCAGTTGCATGGCCTTGCCCAGCCCCTGGGCCTTGCTGCTGCGCAGTTTGCGGCTGACCAGGTCGGCGGAGATGTTCACGCTGTTGAGGACGTTGCCGACGTTGTGCAGCACGTTGGTCGCGATTTCCGCCATGCCGGCCTGGCGGGCTGTGTCCATCAACTCGCTCTGGGTGTCCTTGAGCTGGCGGGTCCGCTCTTCAACCCGCTGTTCCAGTTCATCGTTGGCGGTTTGCAGGGCGTTGTTGACCCTTTTGATCTCGGCGAAGCTGCGTACCAGCCGGATCGCCAGCCAGATCAGGATCAGCACCAGCAGCGTGGCGAACACCAGCAGGTAAACGTGGTTGCGCTCGTACTTCGCGGCAGCTTTTGCCTGGTCCTTCTCGAGCAGTTGGGTGATGGTGTCCAGGCGATCGGCCACGGGGATCGCTTCGATTCCCAGTAACAATTCATTGACCCGTGGCTGTTCGCGCAGGATCACCCCGATGTGTCTGCGCAGGACTTCGACGGAGTTTTGCAATCCCTCAGGCAGACGCTCCTTGTTGACCTCCAACTGGTTCAAACCCAACAGTATTTCGGCTGCCCGCTCAGGGGAGCTGAGGTGGGCGAACTCCATGCTGCTGAGCAACAGGTCGTAGGTATCGATGGCAACGTTCTGCAACTCCAGGCGATACGTGTCGGGCAGCCGGGCGAATTGGCCCTGGATGTCGTCCTCGCCGGTGGGCAGGAAGGCCAGGGAATTGCGCAACACTGCGTTATGGGATTTGAACTGTTCTACCAGGCGGGTCTTTTCCTTGATCAGCTTGAGGTATTCGTCACGCTGTGCCTCCCAGAGCGATGGTCCGTGGCGTCCCGGTTCCGACTCAATGGTGTCCAGACGCTGCCACAGGCGTGCCATCTCGTGCAGGGGCGAGACCAACGGGTCGTAGTTGTGGGTCAGGGCGATCCGCGACTTGAGGACTTCGTTGTCCCAGATGGCGTCCTGTTGCTTGAGCAGGCGGATCAGGTCCCGGGATTCAATGTACGAGGCGGCCTGTTGGGCGCCTGAGTTGACGTACATGAACAACAGGATGCCCGCCAGCAAAACGCCGATGAAGGCCAGGCCGAGGCGACGGAGGACTGTCATAGGGGTTTGCCCTCCCACTCGCCGGTGAGGGTCTTGAGGAATTCGACGATCAGCTCGGTGTCGTTCTTCAGGGGCTCGCGACCCAACTGGTACTTGAACATCACCTCCACCGCGCGTTCCAGGGTCGGTGCGGAGCCATCATGAAAATAGGGCGCGGTAACGGCCACGTTACGTAGGCTCGGTACCTTGAAAACCTGGCGATCGTCTTCATCGCCGGTGATGTTGAAGCGCCCTTCGTCGGCGCGGGTGGGGTTGCCCCGGTCGTCGAAGTAGTCACCCAAGACACCGAATTTCTGGAACATGTTGCCGCCGATGTTCACGCCTTGGTGGCAGGCGATGCAGCCGTATTCCTTGAAGCGCTGGTAACCGAACTTCTCCCGGGGCGTGAGGATGTCGGTATTGCCCAGCAGGTACTGGTCGAAGCGCGAATTGGGCGTCTGCAAGGTGCGTTCGTAGTCGGCCAGTGCGCCCTGGATATTGGGCTTGGTCACGCCGTCAGGGTAAGCGTCCTTGAAGTCCTTGGCATAGCCCGGGTCATCGGCAATGCGCTTGACCACCGATTCCCAGGTACTGCCCATTTCCACTGGGCTGGTCACGACCTCGTGGACCTGTTCTTCCAAGGTGTCGACACGGCCATCCCAGAACTGGTGAAAGTTCAGGCTGGCATTGAACACGGTAGGGGTGTTGACCTCCACCGGCTTGCCATCGAAGCCTAAGGAAAAGGGCTTGTCGTCGGCGCCGCCCTTGTCCAGGCGATGGCAACTGGCGCAGGACAGGGTGTTGTTGACCGACAGGCGAGGGTCATTGAACAGCCGCAGCCCCAGTTGGACGCGCTTGGGGTCCAGGGTCGGAATCGGGGGCAGGGGTTTGAGGGGTTCATCCAGTGGTTCGGCGTGAGCGGTCACGCTTGATCCCACGAGCAGGCCGAGAGCCAGAATCAGTCCATGTGACGCCATGGGATGTTTTCCTTGAAACTTTGGTTGATGACACTCAGGTGTTCACGAAAACGGGTTCTGGCGTTTTTCCCACTCGGTCATCCAGTCGGCGAAGGCCTGCGGTTCGACGGCCTTGCTGAAGTAATAACCCTGGACCTCCTCGCATTGGTGCTTCTTGAGAAATTCCAACTGCTCGAGGGTTTCCACACCTTCGGCAATGATGTGCAGGTTCAGGCTCTTGCCCAGGCTGATGATGGTGCTCACCAGCTTGGCGTCGTTGCTGTCGATGCTCAGGTCACCGACGAACGACTGGTCGATCTTCAACACATCCACCGGAAATTTCTGCAGGTAGCTCAGGCTTGAATAGCCGGTACCGAAGTCGTCGATGGCCAGGCGTATCCCCAATTGCTTGATGGCCTTGAGGATGGCGATGGTGGTATCGACGTTCTGCATCAGGACGCTTTCGGTGATCTCCAGTTCTAACTGTGTCGGGTCCAGGCCGGTTTCCTTGAGGGTACGGGCAATGCCTTCGACGAAGCCGCGCTGGCGAAAGTCGATGGCCGAGACGTTCACCGACAGGTACAGCGGGCGCATGCCCTGGGCTTGCCAGCGGCAGGCTTGCTGACAGGCTTCCTGAAGCACCCATTGGCTCAGCGGGACGATCAGGCCGCTGTCCTCGGCGACCGGAATGAAATCCGAGGGATAGACCAGGCCATGATCCGGCCTGTCCCAGCGCACCAGCGCCTCGACGCCGACCACCTTGCCGCTCTTGAGGTCGAGCTTGGGTTGGTAATGCAGCACGAACTCCTTGCGTAGCAGGCCCAGGCGCAGGCCGGATTCGATGGTCTGCTGCTGCCGGGCCCGGCGGTTCATGTCTTCGGTGAAGAAGCGGTAGTCGTTGGGGCCGATTTCCTTGACGTTGCGCATCGCCGTCTCGGCTTTCTTGATCAGCGCCACGGCGTCGAAACCGTCGTTGGGGTACACGCTGATGCCCAGGCTCGCGGTGACGCTCAGGTCATGACCGTCGATCGGTTGTGGAGAGCTGATGGCCGCCAGCAGTTTGTCGGCCACGCCTTTGGTCTGCTGCGGATCGACGACGTCCCCCAGTACCACCACGAACTCATCGGAACCGTAGCGAAACACCGAATCGGATTCACGCACCACGGTGGCCAGGGCCCGGGCCACGCGCTTGAGCATTTCATCGCCCACGGGGTGACCCAGCGCGTTATTGATGCGCTTGAAGCGGTCCAGGCCGATGAACATCACCGCCAGTTGCCGGTCATGCCGGCGGCACTGGGCCATGGCCTGGGTCAGCCGATCGCCGAGCAACATGCTGTTGGGCAATTCGGTGAGCACGTCGTATTGCAGCAGGTGGGAGACCTTGAGCAATTCCTGGACGCGCTCTTCGATCGTGCGTTCCAGGCTGCGCATTTTCCTCGCCGCATCCTGGGCCAGTTGCCATTTCCAGGTCATGGCGCTGGCCATCTGGCGGATTTCCAGGGTGTCGAAGGGTTTCTTGAGGATCAGCAACTGATCGTCGAACTCGATCCGTTCGGACATGGTTTCCCAGGAGTAGTCCGAGAACGCCGTGCACAGGGCGATTTGCAGGCGCGGGTCGGCCTCCCACAGCGCCTCGATGGTTTGCAGGCCGTCCCAGCCCGGTGGCATGCGCATGTCGGCGAACACCAGCGCATAGGGCTGGCCTTCGGCCTGGGCGCGCTTGACCAGTTCCAGCGCCTCCTCGCCCTGGTAGGCCGAGTCGATCTGGAATTGCAGTCGGTTGACCTGCGGGGTGCCGAACAGCAGGCTCTCGGTGTCGTCCAGCGAGTCATCGCTGCCGGCGCTGGGGCTGAGGATCTTGCGAAAGTCCTGGTGGATCGCCGGTGTATCGTCCACCACCAGGATTCGCCGGTTGGCAGGTACCGCCATTGGATTCATGGATTGCTCTCCGATAGCTGGCTCGCTGGTCGGGTCCAGTGGTCTGTCGCCGGGACGATGGTGCCGGCCTTGAGCAGTTCGGCGGCCTGGCCGCTGTCGACCACGGTGCTGAAGTAATGCCCCTGGGCCTGCATGTCCCCGCCGCTGGACATCAGCGTGGTGCGTTGCTCCTGGGTCTCGACACCCTCGGCAATGATCCCGATGCCCACGTCCCGGGCGAAGTTGATGATCGCCCGCAACGTCGTGGCGTTTTCGGGGTCGGCGTTGGCGCTGTCGAGGAAACGCTGGGCGAGCTTGAGGTGATTGACCCGGTAGGTCTTGAGGTAATCGAACGAGGAGTACTCGGTGCCGAAGTCATCGATGGCGATCTGCACGCCCAATTCGCAGAGGCGCGGCAGCACGTCGTTGTGGGTCCACTTGGTCTGGGCCAGGGTGGCTTCGGTGACGTCGAAGCGCAGGTCCCAGGGCGCCAGTTCCCAGCGCGCGGTGGTGCGCAGCACGTCGTAGATCAGTTCCGGGCCGGTCTTGAGCTGGGTCAGGGACAGGTCGATGGCGATCACCGGGGGCGCCATGCCCTGGTCACGCCATTGGCGCATTTGCTGGCAGGCCTGGTCCAGTACCCAATGCCCCAGGCCAATGATGATCCCGGTTTTCTCGGCAGCCGGCATGAAGGCCGCCGGTTCCAGCCAGCCACGTTGAGGGTGGTTCCAGCGCACTTGCACGCCCATGCCGAGGATCTTGCCGGTGCCAAGGTCGACTTCCGGCAGGTAGTGCAGGTGCAGCTCGTTGTTCTCGATGGCCTGGCGCAGGTCGTTGGCGAGGGCGACCCGGTCGGTGACTTCCTGGTTAATTTCTTCATTGTGGAAATGGTACTGGTTGCGGCCCTTTTCCTTGGAGCGGTACAGGGCCATGTCGGACTGCGCCATCAGGCTATCGGCACTCAGGCTCTGCGGGGTGTACAGGGCGATGCCGATGCTCACCGAGATCCGTACGTCGTTGCCGTCCAGGGCATACGGCGCCACGAGGGCATCGCGGATCTTGGCCGCCAGCGCGGCGCAATGGGTCGCTTCATGGACGTCCAGTTGCAGGAGGGCGAACTCATCGCCGCCCAGGCGCGCCACCACGTCGTTTTCCCGGGTACAGGCCTTGATCCGCGTGGCAACCTCCTGCAACAACAGGTCGCCGATGGGGTGGCCCAAGGTGTCATTGATCCGTTTGAAGTGGTCCAGGTCCAGATAAAACATCGCAAACGGCGCCGCACCCCGACGAGCGGCGGCGAAGGCCTGGTGCAGGCGCTCGATCATGGTGGCGCGGTTGGCCAGCCCGGTCAGGCCGTCGGTGCGGGCCAGCAGGGCGATTTTTTCTTCGGCCAGCTTGCGTTCCGTGATGTCGAGGATGATGCCTTCTATCTCCAGCAACAGGCCCTGCTCATTGCGCACCGGGATGTAGCGGTTCTCCACCCAGCGGAACGTGTCGTCGCCGGTACGCATGCGGAACTCGATGGAGGCCCCTGCGGAGTCGCGGTCGAGGACGCGGACCATGGCCTCGTCGACCTTCTGCTGGTCGTCGGGGTGGATCAGGGTTTGCGCCCAGTCCGGCGAACTGGTCAGTTGCGCCGCGGAATGGCCGAACTTGGTGATGTTGTGGGAGATGTACATCAATGCGAACGGCGGCTCGCCCCGCAGGCGATAGAGGATGGTCGGGCTGTTCTGCACGATGATGTTGGCGTCGGCCAGTTCCCGGGTGCGTTCCTCGACCGCGCGCTCGAGCATGTCCATTTTCAGCGCCGCGTCCTCGGTCATCTGCCATTTGACGGTCAAGGTGCTGGCCATCTGGCGGATTTCGATGGCATCGAAAGGTTTTTTCAGGATGAGCAGGCGGTCGCCCAGTTCAAGACGATCGGCGATGTCTTCCCAGGAATAGTCCGAATAAGCGGTGCACAGGGCTACTTGCAGCTTGGGGTCGGCGCGCCACAGCCGTTCGATGGTTTCCAGGCCGTCCCAGCCCGGTGGCATGCGCATGTCGATGAACGCCATGGCGAAGGGTTGCCCCTGGGCCAGTGCCGTTTCGACCTTGTTCAAGGCTTCCATGCCCTGGAACGCCGAATCGAGCACGAAACTCGTACCGGAGACCGCCACAGGCGAGCCGAACAGGGCTTCTTCGGCGCTGCTCAGGCTGTCATTGGCGCTCGCCTGGGGGCTGAGGATCTTGCGGAAATCCTCATGGATGGTTGGCGTGTCGTCGACGATCAGGATCCGCCGGTTGGTTTTATCCAAGGGCAGGCTCATGGCCGTGCACCGTTTTGATGCTGACGATAGAACCCTTGAAACATCTGAATATCCCTTTCGCTGGCATGAGTATTCGGCCTGTACTTGGCCCTTCATGGGGTAGAGCATAGTCGTCTGATCGGGATGCGCTCGGCCAGTGATGGCAAATGTGTCTAAATGTTCGCAATCTACTAGCCTGTATTTCGGGGGTAAGGTAGAACGGTTGTCGTGACTAGGAGGGGGTTTCAAATGGAAGATCAATTGCCGGACGTTCCGGTAAAGAAACCGGCAGTGCTGCTGGTTGATGACGAAGAGTCGATTCTCAATAGCCTGCGTCGGCTATTGCGCAGCCAGCCGTACGAGATCCTGCTGGCCGACAGTGGCGCCAAGGCCCTGGAAATTCTCAAGGAGCGGCCGGTCGACCTGGTAATGACCGACGCGCGCATGCCGAACATGGATGGCGCCACGCTGCTGGCCGAGATCCGCAAGCTGTACCCATCGACCTTGCGCATCCTGCTCACCGGTTATGCCGATGTGGACATGATGACCAAGGCCATCAACGAGGGGCAGCTCTATCGCTACCTCAGCAAGCCCTGGAACGATGAGGAATTGGTGCAGGCTTTGCGCCAGGCCCTGTCCCACCAGCATTCCGAAAGCGAGCGCCAGCGCCTCGAAGCGCTGAACCGCGAACAGAACCAGCAACTCAAGACCCTTAACGCCACCCTGGAAAAACGCGTGGCGTCGCGCACCTCCGAGCTGCAGCAGACCGCCGACATGCTCGATTTGGCTTATGACGAGCTCAAGCGCAGTTATGTGACCAGCACTGAAGTGTTTTCGCTGATCGCCAACCTGCGCCTGCCCAAGTCCAAGCAGACCAACCGGCAGATCATCGAGTTGATCAGGGTTTACAGCCGGCTGCATTTCCTCGATGAGTCCACCGATCGCGACCTGACCATGGCGGCGGCGCTCTACAACATCGGCAAGCTGAGCTGGACCGACAACATGATGGTCACGCCCGCCGACATGCTGCACCACACTGAGCTTGAGCTCTATCGGGCCTATCCGAAGCAGAGCGAATCGCTGCTGATGACCCTGGACCCGATGAAGGACGCGGCGCGGATCATTCGCCATCACCAGGAGCGGTGGGATGGCAGTGGCTTCCCCGAGCACCTCAGGGGCGAGGCCATTCCGTTCGGTTCGCGGCTGTTGAAACTGGCGGTGGACTTCATCGAGCTGCAGCGCGGGTTGATCCTGGAGCGACAGATGAACAGCGACGAGGCGCTGGTCTACATCCGCAAGTACGCCGGCAAGCTGTACGACCCGGACATGATCGAGGACTTCATCAAGGCGTGTGCCGAATACCTGGAAGACGTGACCCTGTCGGACCCGACGGTGCAAGTCTCCACCACGCGCGAGTTGACCGCGGGGATGATCCTGGCGCGCAACCTCAATGCCGACAACGGCATGTTGCTGCTCAACGCTGGCAAAATCCTGAGTGGGCCGTTGATCGAAAAACTCATTGCCTTCGAATCGATGGAGGGGGCCCGTTACAGCGTGTTCGTCAAGATCCCCGAGGAGGAGGCCGACCCTACGGCGCCGAAGCCGATTTTGGGGTGACTGGGGGTTGGATTGGATTGGGGACATATCCGTTGCTGCGGTAACGGCGGCTTAGGGTTCCGCCCTTACGGCGGGTCACTTTTGGAAGAGCGCCAAAAGTAACCAAAAGCGCTTTGCCCCACCTCTCGGCACCTCGCCTAGGCTCGGTGTGCCCTCTCTCCGGCATTGCTCCGTGGGCCGCCGCGAAGGGCCATCCATGGCCCAGCGCGGCTACCTCGGCATCCATGCCGAGGTGCCCACTGCGCAATACCTGCGTTCGGCCATCGTGGTTAACGGGGCGCCCGAGATCAAGATCAAGATCAAAAGCGAGGCGGCCTGACAGCCGGCCTGGCTCTCCTGGTCGTACACCTGTCAGATCTGTGGGAGCAAAGCTTGCTCGCGAAGGCGGCCTGACAGCCGACCTGTCTCTGGCGGCTGTACATCAATCCAACTGTGGGAGCGAGCCTGCTCGCGAAGGCGGCCTGACAGCCAACCTGTCTCTGGCGGCTATACATCAATCCAACTGTGGGAGCGAGCTTGCTCGCGAAGAGGCCGGAAAATTCAACATTTTCATCGACTGTGAAACCGCCATCGCGAGCAAGCTTTGCTCCCACAAATCTGACAGGTGTACGACCAGGAGAGCCAGGCCGGCTGTCAGGCCGCCTCGCGGCGGGCCCACGGAGCAATGCCGGAGTGAGGGTACACCGAGCCTAGGCGAGGTGCCGAGTGGTGGGGCATGAGCGCTTTGGTTACTTTCGCGCTTTTCGAAAGTGACTCGCCGTAAGGGCGAAACCCTAAGTGGCCGTTACCGCAGCAACGGATATGTACTCAATCCAATCGGTCGCACCAGACTTTGCTCCCACCTCTACGCGCTGTAATCTCCCCGTCACTTCCCCGGCCAAGGCTTTGATCACCCATGACCACTTCCCTCATCCGCATCGCCGCAGCCCTGTTGCTCGGGCCCGACGGTCGAACCCTGCTGGTGCGCAAGCGCGGCACTCGGGCCTTCATGCAGCCGGGCGGCAAGATCGAGGCCCATGAACAACCGGTGCAGGCGCTGGCCCGTGAGCTGGAAGAGGAACTGGGGTTGCAGATCGCCCCGGCACAGGCCCATTACCTGGGCGTGTTCAGCGCGCCGGCGGCCAACGAGCCGGGGTTTACCGTGCAGGCCGAGGTGTTTTTGCTGAGCATCGATGCCCCGGTTTCGCCGGCAGCCGAAATTGAAGAGGTGTGCTGGATCGACCCGGCCGGCGACAGCGATCTTTTGCTGGCACCGTTGACAGGCGAGGTGATCCTGCCGTTTTATCGAGCGACACTTCTCGCTACCTGCTGATTCACGCCTCAAGGACTGATGCTCATGATTCCATTGCCGGACCTGTTGATTTTCGCTGCCGCCGCGTTGCTGATGGTACTGACGCCCGGGCCGAACATGATCTACCTGATTTCCCGTTCGATCTGCCAGGGCCGCAAGGCCGGCGTCACCTCCCTGCTGGGGGTGGTGGCGGGGTTCTTCGTGCACATGTTCGCCGCGGCCGCCGGGTTGACGGCGGTGTTCCTGGCGGTGCCGGTGGCCTATGAAGTATTGAAATGGGCCGGTGCGCTGTACCTGTTGTGGCTGGCCTGGCAGGCCGTGAAGCCGGGCGCGCGTTCGCCCTTCGAGGCCCAGCAACTGCCGGCGGACTCGACGCGCAAGCTGATCACCATGGGCTTTCTCACCAGCGCGCTGAACCCCAAGATCGCGGTGTTCTACCTGTCGGTGTTCCCGCAGTTCATCAGCCCGGAACACGGTTCGCTGTTCACCCAGAGCATCATCCTCGGGCTGACCCAAATCAGCGTCAGTTTCAGCGTCAACCTGTTGATCGCCCTGTTCGCCGCCGGCATTGCCTCGTGGTTCGTCCACAACCCCACCTGGCTGGCGGCGCAGCGCTACTTCATGGGGTTTGTCCTCGGTGCGCTGGCGTTGCGCCTGATGTTTGAGCAACGGCGTTCGGCGTGAGCATCCGACGGTTGAGGGCCGGCGATGCCCAGGCGTATCGCCAGCTGATGCTCCAGGCGTACGCACTGCATCCGCAGGCCTTCACCTCCAGCGTCACCGAGCGGGCCAAGCTGCCTATCAACTGGTGGGAGTCACGCCTGGGCAGCCGGCTCGATGTGCTGCTGGGAGCGTTTGTCGAGCAGGAGTTGGTCGGTATCGTCGGCCTGGCCCTGGAGCCCCGGGAAAAAGCCCGGCACAAGGCGCTGCTGTTCGGCATGTACGTCGCCGATGAACAGCGCCATCGCGGGCTTGGCTACCAACTGGTCCAAGCCGCCCTCGACGAAGCCCGGCGCCATGCCTTCCTGCGTCTGGTGCAACTGACCGTCACCGCCGGCAACGACCCGGCGATCAAGCTCTACCAGCGCTGCGGCTTCGTCCTGTATGGCCTTGAGCCGATGGCGATCCGCGTGGGTGACGAATACCACGACAAAATCCATATGTGGCTCGAACTTTAACCTCACCGCAGATCCCCTGTGTATGGGCTTCTGTGGGAGCAAGGCTTGCCCGCGATGCTTTTTCGCAATCGCCATCGCGGGCAAGCCTTGCTCCCACAGAAGCTATCAGCGCACGGCACTGACGCCATCGAGTGTGGAGAACGACGTGTCCTTGGCTGTCAGCAAAAAATCGCGCATGTACGGCGCGTCGAGCATGTCGGTGCGCACCGCCGCGTACAGCGTGGCAAACAAGCCTTTCTCTCCCAGCCGCTTGGCCTTCACATAGCCCCGCGAGCTGTATTCATGCAGGGCCCAGTGCGGCATGCCGCACACGCCGCGGCCGCTGGCCACCAGTTGCATCATCATCACCGTCAGTTCAGAGGTGCGCACCTGGGCCGGTTCGATGTCGGCCGGTTCCAGGAAGCGGGTGAAGATGTCCAGCCGGTCGCGTTCCACCGGGTAGGTGATCAGGGTTTCGCTGATCAGGTCCTCGGGGACGATGTACGCCTTGCCCGCCAGTCGATGCTGGTTGGCCACGGCGAGCATCGCTTCGTAGGTGAACAGCGGCACGTAGGTGATGCCGGCCAGCTCCAGCGGGTCGGAGGTCACCACCAGGTCGAGGTCGCCCCGGGCCAGGGCTGGCAACGGCGCGAAGGCGAAGCCCGAGGCCAGGTCCAGTTCGACTTCCGGCCAGGCATCGCGGAACTGGTCGATGGTCGGCATCAACCATTGGAAGCAGCTATGGCACTCGATGGCCATGTGCAGCCGTCCGGCGGTGCCGCCCGCCAGCCGGGCGATGTCCCGTTCGGCGCCGCGCAGCAAGGGCAGGGCGGCATCGGCCAGTTGCAACAGGCGCAGGCCGGCGCTGGTGAACCGTACCGGCTTGGTCTTGCGCACGAACAACTGCATGCCCAGGCGCTCTTCCAGTTCCTTGAACTGGTGGGAGAGGGCGGACTGGGTCAGGTGCAGGCGTTCGGCGGCTTCGACCAGGCTGTCGGCTTCGCGCAGGGCGTGCAGGGTCTTGAGGTGACGGAGTTCAAGCACCGGAGTTGCTCCATGAGTAAAACTTGTGATCAACACGAAAAGGTTGAGTTTGTCTCATGTAGGGTCAGCTGTCGACAATGGCGCCATCTTTTATAGGAGGACGCACACCATGGCCCTGGCCCACACCCTCGGTTTTCCCCGCATCGGCGCCGACCGCGAACTGAAGAAAGCCCTCGAAGCCTACTGGAAGGGCGACCTGGCCCCGGCCGCGCTGCAAGCGGTGGGGCGCGAACTGCGGGCCCGGCACTGGCAACTGCAGAAAGACGCCGGCATCGACCTGCTGCCCGTCGGCGACTTTGCCTGGTACGACCAGGTGCTCAGTCACTCCTTGACCCTGGGCGCCGTTCCACAGCGTTTCCACAGCACCTTGAATGCCCAGGGCCGGCCGACCCTCGACACCCTGTTCGCCATGGCCCGTGGCGCCACGGCCAGTTGCTGCGGTGCCGACCATGGCCAGGCGCAATACGCCCAGGAACTGACCAAGTGGTTCGACACCAACTACCACTACCTGGTCCCGGAGTTTTCCGCCGACCAGACCTTTGCCCTGAGCTGGGAACAGCTGTTCGATGAAGTGGACGAGGCCCATGCCTTGGGTCATCAGGTCAAACCGGTGATCATCGGCCCGTTGACCTACTTATGGCTGGGCAAGGTCAAGGGCGAGGCGTTCGACAAGCTCGACCTGCTGGAGCGCCTGTTGCCGGTCTACGGGGAAATCCTCAACCGCCTCAAGGCCCAGGGCGTGGAATGGGTGCAGATCGACGAACCGATCCTCACACTCGACCTGCCCCTGGCCTGGAAGAGCGCTTTCGAGCGGGCTTATCACATCCTCCAGTACTCGCCGTTGAAAAAACTCGTGGCCACCTATTTCAGTGGCCTGCAAGACAACCTCGGCCTGGCGGTGAGCCTGCCGGTGGACGGCTTGCACATCGACGCGGTACGTGACCCGGAACAACTGGGCCAGGTGCTGGACCGCCTGCCGACCTACAAAATTCTCTCGGTGGGCCTGGTCAACGGTCGCAACGTCTGGCGCTGCGAACTGGAACAGGCGGTGGCGCAATTGCAACCGGCCCAGGAACGCTTTGGCGACAACCTCTGGGTCAGCACCTCGTGCTCGCTGCTGCACAGCCCGGTGGACCTGGAGCGCGAAGACCGGCTCGATCCGGAACTCAAGAGCTGGCTCGCCTTTGCCGTGCAGAAGTGTGGTGAAGTTGCGGTGCTGCGCGATGCCCTGAACGATCCACAGGCCCCCGCTGTGCAGCAGGCCTTGGCCGACAGCCGCGAGGTGCAGGCCAGTCGCGCCAGCTCGGCGCGCATTCACAAAACTGCGGTCCAGTCGCGCCTGGCGGCAATCGGACCACAGGACAGCCAGCGGCGTTCGCCGTTTGCCAAACGCATCGAACGCCAGCGCGCCCGTCTGAAACTGCCGGCCTTTCCCACCACCACCATCGGCTCCTTCCCGCAGACCCCGGCCATTCGCCTGGCACGCCAGGCCTACAAGCAAAGCAAGTTGTCGGCCAACGACTATCAGGACGCCATGCACACCGAGATCCGCCATGCCGTGCAGATCCAGGAGCGCCTGGGCCTGGACGTGTTGGTGCACGGTGAAGCCGAGCGCAACGACATGGTGGAATACTTTGCCGAGCAACTGGACGGCTATGTCTTCACCCGTTTCGGTTGGGTGCAGAGCTACGGTTCGCGCTGCGTGAAACCGGCGATCATCTATGGCGACATCAGTCGGCCGAACGCCATGACCGTCGACTGGATCCGCTACGCCCAAAGCCTGACCGACAAAGTCATGAAAGGCATGCTCACCGGCCCCGTGACCATGCTGATGTGGTCGTTCCCCCGCGAAGACGTGTCGCGCCAGGTCCAGGCGCAACAACTGGCCCTGGCCCTGCGCGACGAAGTGCTGGACCTGGAAAAAGCCGGGATCAAGATTGTGCAGATCGACGAGGCGGCGTTCCGCGAAGGGTTGCCGTTGCGTCGCGGACAATGGCAGGAGTACCTGGACTGGGCGGTTGACGCGTTCCGCTTGTGCGCGTCGGGGGTGGGCGACGAAACCCAGATCCATACCCACATGTGCTACAGCGAATTCAATGATGTGATCAAGGCCATCGCCGACATGGACGCCGATGTCATCACCATCGAGACTTCGCGTTCGGACATGGAGTTGCTGGAGGCTTTCGAGGCGTTCGACTACCCGAACGACATCGGCCCGGGCGTCTACGACATCCACTCGCCCCGGGTGCCGGACACGGCCGAGATGGTTGCGCTGATGAGCAAGGCGGTGAAGCGGATCGCCGCCGAGCGGCTGTGGATCAACCCCGACTGCGGGCTGAAAACCCGTGGCTGGCCGGAAACGGAAGCGGCACTGGTGAACATGGTGGCGGCGGCGCGGCAGTTGCGTAGCCAACTGGCCTGAAGCTGACGCCTTGAGCGGGGATCTGTGGGAGCAAAGCTTGCTCGCGATGAAGCCAACGCGATTTCTCTGGAATCGAGGTGCCTGTATCGCGAGCAAGCTTTGCTCCCACAGATACATCCTTTCCCACAGATACATCCTTCGCGCAGGAGACCACTCGGCAATCTTCATCAAACTGTCACGCAACTGTGGCAGCGCGCTTGAACAAACTTCATCAGACTCGCGCTCTACTGGGGTTCTGCGTTTCGGTGTTTCTTCATGCGTGTATTCATTTTCCTGGCCGCGTTGTTTTTCGGCCTGCCGTCGATGGCGGCTTCTCGGTGTGACATCAATGTTGCGACCCAACGGGTCGATCTGGATCAGGTGAGCCTGGCCTACCAGAGCGTTGGCCGTGCCTCGGATCCGGCGCTGTTGCTGGTGATGGGCCTGGGTGGGCAGTTGATCCATTGGCCGGACGAAGTGGTGGTCGCCCTGTGCGAGCAGGGTTTCCGGGTGATTCGCTACGACAACCGCGACGTCGGCCTGTCCACGTGGCGCCAGGCCCCCGGCAGTGCCAACCTGACCTTCGAAGCCCTGCGCTATAAACTCGGTTTGCCCGTGGCTGCGCCTTATACCTTGACCGACATGGCCGACGACGGGCTGGGGTTGATGGATGCCTTGCAGGTGCAAAGCTTCCACGTATTGGGCGTGAGCATGGGCGGGATGATCGCCCAGCACATGGCCGCCATGGCGCCGCAGCGAGTCGAAAGCCTGACCCTGATCATGAGCAGTTCCGGTGCCGAAGGCTTGCCCGCACCCAGCGCCGCACTGGTGCAGTTGCTGTCGCGGCGCAGTGCGCCGAATCGTGAAGCGGCCCTGCAGCAGCAGGCCGATCTGCTGGCCGCGTTGGGCAGCCCGATGGTGGTGGATGATCGCCAGGCACTGCTGCATCAGGCCGCCGTGGCCTATGACCGGGCCTTCAACCCCGAAGGCGTGAAGCGTCAGATCATGGCGATCATGGCCGAGCCGAGCCGGGTGGCACTGCTCAATCAACTGCGGGTGCCGACCCTGGTGGTCCACGGCACCGCCGACCCTTTGCTGCCGGTGATGCACGGCGTGCATCTGGCGGCGCACATCCAGGGCAGCCAGTTGAAGCTGATCCCGGGCCTGGCCCATCGTTTCCAGGAGGCGTTCAAGGCGCCGTTGCTGGGGGCCGTGTTGCCGTATCTGCAGCAGCACCGTGAAGACACGTCGCACTGGGCGCAGATCGAACCGGTGCAGGCGCCGAATCTGCTCTAACCATGCCTTGTTGTAACGCTGATGACGTGAGGCGTGTTTGATCCATTGTGGCGAGGGAGCTTGCTCCCGCTGGGCTGCGCAGCAGACCCCTTTTGTGGGCGCTTCGCACCCAAGCGGGAGCAAGCTCCCTCGCCACAGTTTCATTCACCCTTGAAGGATCAGGGGGGTTAGCACCTACCGCGCCCGTGCCTGCTCCACCAACCACCCCATCAATTCCTGCAACGGCCCTGACACCTGGGGTTTGTGCGGGTGCACCAGGTGATAACCCAGCCCGGTCTTGACCTTCAGTTCGAACGGCATCACCAGCCGACCGGCGCTCAAGTCGTCGCCGATCAGCGACCAGTCGCCGATCGCCACGCCCGTGCCTTGGGAAGCCATGGACATCGCCAGGTCCAGGGTTTCGAAATGCTGGCCCTTGCTGACATTGCTCAAGTGCACATCGGCTGCCTTCAGCCAGGCGTTCCAGTCGCGCTCGTCACGGGTGGGGTGCAACAGCAAGTGTTGTTGCAGGTCGGCGGGTTCACGCAGCGGCACCGGCCCTTCCAGGATCGGGCGGGAGCAGACGGGCGTCAGTTGTTCATCGAACAGATGCACGCACGCCAGCGAGGCGTCGGGTGGTGGGCCATAGACCACCGCGGCGTCGAAGGCTTCGCGCTGGAAATCCACGCCGTGCCTGACCGTGGTGGTCAACTCCACCGGCACGTCCGGCCGTTCCTTCTGCCATTGCAACAGGCGCGGCAGCAGCCAGCGCATGACACAGGTCGGGGCCTTGAGTTGCAGGGTCTGGCGTTTTTCGCCGACCTGCTCGACCGCGTCCCCGATCAGCCTGAACACCTGCTGCACCCGGGGTAGCCACGCCTGGCCTTCGGCGGTCAGGCTCAGGCCGCGTGCCTGGCGCTGGAACAGCGCATAACCCAAATGATCTTCCAGCCCGGCGATCTGCCGGCTCACCGCGCCTTGGGTGATGTGCAGTTGTTCGGCGGCCCGGGTGAAGTTGCAGCATTGGGCCGTGATCAGAAACGTGTGCAGCGCCGGCAGCGGGGGAAGTCGTTTCATTTCGGATCCAAGCCATGACGTGAGGACATGGCTAGTATGACTTTTTATCCATTGTTGCCGCTATGGCCTGCCCGTTCCAATAACGCCATTCCCAAGACAAAAAAGGGTCCCGCCGCAGGCTGTGCGAGGCCCTTTACACGACAAGAAAAAGGCAATGGCAATGGCGACGTGCGGCGAAGTATTGGTCAAGTTACTCCAAGCGTATGGCGTGGAGCAGGTGTTCGGCATTCCTGGCGTGCACACCGTCGAGTTGTACCGCGGGCTGGCCCGTTCCAGCATCCGCCATGTGACCCCGCGTCATGAACAAGGGGCAGGCTTCATGGCCGATGGTTACGCCCGGGTCAGCGGTAAGCCCGGCGTGTGTTTCATCATCACCGGCCCTGGCATGACCAACATCACCACCGCCATGGGCCAGGCCTACGCCGATTCGATCCCGATGCTGGTGATCTCCAGCGTGCAGTCGCGCAGCCAGTTGGGTGGCGGACGCGGCAAGCTGCATGAACTGCCGAACCAGAGCGCGCTGGTGGGCGGGGTGGCGGCGTTTTCCCACACGCTGATGTCCGCCGCTGAATTGCCCAGCGTGCTGGCCCGGGCGTTCGCCGTATTCCAGGCTGGGCGCCCGCGGCCGGTGCACATTGAAATCCCGCTGGACGTGCTGGTCGAAGACGCCGATGCCTTGCTCGCCAGCGTGCCGGTGAACATCAACCGCGCCGGTGCTGCGCCGAGTGCCGTGGCGCAAATGGCGGCAAAGCTGGCATCGGCCAAGCGGCCATTGATCCTGGCCGGCGGCGGCGCCCTCGACGCGGCGGCCGAATTGACTGAACTGGCCGAACGTCTCGGCGCACCAGTGGCGTTGACCATCAATGCCAAGGGCCTGTTGCCGTCCCGGCATCCGTTGCTGATCGGCTCCACCCAGAGCCTGGTCGCCACTCGCGCGTTGGTGGCCGAAGCGGATGTGGTGCTGGCCATCGGCACCGAACTGGCCGAGACCGACTACGACATAACCTTCGCCGGCGGCTTCGAGATTCCCGGTGCGCTGCTGCGCATCGACATCGACCCGGACCAGACCGTGCGCAACTACCCGCCGCACCTGGCGTTGGTGGCCGACGCCTGTGTCGCCGCCCGGGCCGTGCTCGACGCCTTGAGCCAGCAGCCCTTGGCCGAGCGCCGTGACGATTGGGGCGCGACGCGTGCCGCCCGGTTGCGCGCGGATCTTCAAGGCAGTTGGGACGCGGCGACTCGCGCCCAGACCTTGTTTCTCGACACCGTCTTGCAGGCACTACCGGATGCGGTGTTCGTCGGCGATTCGACTCAACCGGTGTACACCGGCAACCTGACCTTCAACCCGGAGCAGCCACGCCGCTGGTTCAATTCATCCACCGGCTACGGCACCCTTGGCTACGCCTTGCCGGCGGCCATTGGCGCCTGGCTTGGTGGCAAGGATCTGGGCCATGGACGTCCGGCGGTGGTGTGTTTGATTGGCGACGGCGGTTTGCAGTTCACCCTGCCGGAACTGGCCAGCGCCGTGGAAGCGCGCACGCCGGTGATTGTGCTGCTGTGGAATAACCAGGGCTACGAAGAGATCAAGAAATACATGGTCAACCGCGCCATCGAACCGGTGGGCGTGGACATCTACACCCCGGATTTCATCGGCGTCGCCAAGGCCTTGGGCTGCGCTGCCGAAGCCATCGACGGCGTGGCGCAACTGCACGCCGCGTTGCTCGCCGCTTGCGACCGGCAGGGCCCGACGCTGATCGAAATCGACCAGGCAACCTGGATGGCGCAGGTGTCGAAATGAATTTCCCTACGACGCAAGACGGGCTGTACATCAACGGTGAGTGGTTGGCCGGCGATCAACCGCTGCGGGTGATCAACCCGGCGACCGAAGCGCTGCTGACCACCGTTCATGGCGGCAATGAGCGCGCCGTCGATCAGGCGTTGAACGCGGCGACCCAGGCTTTCACGCACTGGTCGAGCACCACCGGCACCGAGCGTGGCGTGATCCTGCGCCGGATTGCCGCTGGCGTGCGGGACGCTCGTGAACGGTTGATGCACCTGCAATCGAGCAACAATGGCAAACCGCTGTTCGAAGCGGCCATCGATGTCGACGATGTGGTCGCCACCTTCGACTATTACGCCGAGTTGGCCGAAGGCCTGGACGCCCGGCAAGACAGCTCGCTGGCGTTGCCCAGTGCTGATTTCAGCGCACGCCTGCGCCGCGAACCCTGCGGCGTGGTCGGCCTGATCGTGCCGTGGAATTTCCCGATGGTTACCACGGCCTGGAAACTCGCCCCGGCATTGGCTGCCGGCTGCTGCGTGGTACTCAAGCCCTCGGAGGTCACGCCGTTGCCGGAGCTGGAACTGGCCTTGATCATCGCCGGATGCGGGTTGCCCGACGGCGTGTTCAACCTGGTCTGCGGCACGGGCCTGGCCGTTGGGGCGCCATTGGCGGCGGACCCGCGCGTGGCAAAGATTTCCTTCACCGGCAGCAATGCGGTGGGCGTGCAAGTGATGCAGCGGGCGGCGGAAACGGTGAAGGGCGTGAGCCTGGAACTGGGCGGCAAATCGTCCCTGCTGGTGCTGGCCGATGCTGACCTGGACCTGGCGGTGGAGCTGGCCTGCGGTGGTGGTTTCTTCAATGCCGGGCAAATGTGCTCGGCCACCAGTCGTGTGTTGGTCGCCGATGAACTGGCCGATGAGTTCCTGCAACGGCTCAAGACCCGCGCCGAGGCGATCCGCGTGGCCGACCCGTTCGACCCGGACGTGGAGATGGGCGCGCTGGTGAACCAGGCGCAATACCAGCGGGTGCTGGGGCACATCGACCGAGGCTTGAGCGCCGGAGCGACGCTGGTGTGCGGTGGGCAGCGGCCCGCGCATCTGCCGCGCGGCTTTTTTTTACAGCCGACAATCTTCACCGACGTGCCCCTGGACAGTGCGTTGTGGTGCGAGGAGATCTTCGGGCCCGTGTTGTGCGTACGCCGTTTCAGCTCCCAGGCGCAGGCGATCGCCTTGGCTAACGACAGCCGTTTCGGCTTGGTGGCCAGTGTGGTCAGCCGTGATACGACGGCTGCCGAACAGGTGGCCAATGCTCTACAGGCAGGGCTGGTGTGGATCAACGCGCCCCAGGTGATTTTTCCCCAGGCGGCGTGGGGTGGTTACAAACAGAGCAGTCTGGGTCGCGAATTGGGGCCTTGGGGATTGGCCGCGTTTCAGGAAATCAAGCATGTGATCCGGGCGGTCTGACAGCACGTTATCAGGTCACGCATGCCTCGAAAAAAGGCATGCGCCAGGAACATGGCTCCAATGAGTTTTTTTCGATAGTCAGGGATTTTGCACAACCTCAGGATGGCCGCAGGCGGCGGTGAAGCCCTTGCAGTACGGGGCTTTGCTCGACGTCGAACGGTGCGGGCGCTACGGTTTTTACCCACCTCATACTTAAAAGAATAAAGGGAGTCCTCCATGGGCGAGCATGATCTGAACAGGCGTCAATTCATCAAGACTGCAAGTGTGGTTTCGGTAGCGGCGGCCGCCATGAGCGTGCCCTTCATCAGCGCCCGGGCCAGCGATACGCGGTTCGTCGGCAAGACCCTGCGCCTGCTCACCTGGTCCGATGACACCGGGCTGGCGGCGTTGCGCAACATCGCGGCCACCTTCGAGGCCAAGACCGGGGCCAAGGTCATTGCCGACCGCACCGGCAGCACCTCGGAAATGGTCGCCAAGCTCAAGGCCGGTGGCGACCGACCGCAGTACGACATCATCACCCTGGCCGGCGTCGGCGCCGAGGGCCTGGCCGCCGCCGGGCTGCTGGAAAAGCCCGACCTCAACCGCATTCCCAACCTGGCCGACGTGCCGGCGCAATACCGCACGGGTGCCGGCGGCCATGGCATTGGTTACCTGCTGTGGTGCAACAGCCTGGTCTACAGCACCCGGACCTTGAGTCAGGCGCCGGACAGTTACGCCGCACTTTGGGATGCGGACCTGGCGCCGAACATTTTCCTGCCGCCGCCGAACTGGACCGAGGCCATGGACCTGATCATCATCGCCGCCAAGCTGGCCGGTGGTGACGAACACAACATCGAACCCGGCTTCAAGAAACTCGCCGAGCTCAAGGAGCGGGTGGTGACCCTGGGGGAAAACCCGAACCAGATCGCCGAGTTGTTTCGCACCGGTTCCCTGGATATGGGCGGCTTGTACGCGCCGGCGTTTTTCCCCAAGCAGATCCGCGACCCGGCCTACAGCCTGGGGGCGACGTTCGGCATGAAAGAAGGTTTCTACACCGACCTGATGCTCTCGGTCATGCCGAAAAACCGCCCGGGCGACACCGACCTGGCCTACGCCTTCATCGACCACTCTCTCGACCCGCTGGTGCAGGGCAAGATGGCCGAAGACATCTTCAACGGCCCGGTCAACGCCAAGGCCATCATCTCCAGCGAAGCGCGCAAGAGCCCCTACATCCTCACCCCGGAGCAAATCGCCGACAAAGCGATCATGCACGACAACGCCTTCCTGGCGACGGTGCATGACCAATGGATTCGCCGGTACACGGAAATCTTCTCTTCCTGAAACGAATGCCAGACACCGCCTACCCAGCATAGGGAATTGGGGGTGCGCGACCTCTGTGACCACCCGGGATCCAGTGTGGGAGCGAGCTTGCTCGCGATAGCGGTGGGTCAGTTGATGGAGATGTTGGCTGTGCCGCCGCCTTCGCGAGCAAGCTCGCTCCCACAGGGGATTGGGTTGTTTTGAGATTGTGTTTGTTCTGTCGTTCTCCACTGACGAGATCCTGCCATGGAACACCTACCGTTAACCCATCACCAGAGTGTCGCGCCCATGCGTCCACCCCGGGAGATTTCCCCTACCCGCCGAGCCTGGCTGTTCCTGTCGCCGTCGATGTTGTTTCTCGGTGTGCTGATCGCTGCCAGCCTGTTGGTGCTGCGCATGAGCGTCGGCACCAAGGGCGCGGAGTGGAGTGGGTTCAGCCTCGCCAGCTACGGGCAGTTGCTGGAGCCTTATTACCTCAAGTCCCTGCTGCTGACCTTGCGCCTTGCGTTGATCAGCGCGGTGATCGCCGTGCTGCTGGCGATCCCTGTGGCCTATACCATGTCGCGCCTGGCCTCGCCGTTGTTGCGGCGGATGTTCCTGGCGGCGGTGCTGTTGCCGCTGTTGGTCAACCTGCTGCTGCAAAGCTACGGCTGGCTAGTGATCCTCGGCCCTGCCGGCATGCTCAATCAGGCACTCATGGGCCTGGGCCTGATCAAGCGGCCGATCATGCTGCTGTACAACCAGAATGGTGTGTTGATGGGCCTGGTCCAGACGGCCTTCCCGCTGGCCGTGCTGCCCATCGCCAGCGCCATGCGTGGCGTTGCCCGCAGTTATGAAGAGGCTGCCGCCACCCTCGGCGCGAGCCGCTTCCAGGTGTTCCGCCAAGTGGTGCTGCCCATGAGCCTGCCGGGCATCATCACTGGCGCGACGTTGGTGTTTGCCTACAACGCCAGCAGCTTTGTCGTGCCGCTGCTGTTGGGCGGGCGGCGGGTGCCGATGCTGGCGGTGATGGTCCACGATCAGATTGCCCCGTTGATGAACTGGCCCGCCGCGTCCGCCGCCGGGGTGGTACTGATTGTCACCACGCTGATGATCATGACCCTGTCCGAATATTTCACCGGCCGTCGTCGGCGGATGCTGGAGGCTTCTCAATGAGCGTGTTTAGCAAAAAACGCCAGTCGCTGTTGCCCGGTGAAACCGGGCGCGCAGTGGGGCTGCTGTCGGGCTTCATTCTGTTGCTGGCGGTAATGCCGATCCTGACCATGATCGTCATGTCCTTCAGCGGCGCGGCGAACCTGGACTTTCCGCCGAGCAGCTACAGCCTGCAATGGTATCGGGCGGCCTGGCACACCTTCGTATCGCCGGATGCCAGCGATGTGCTGAGCCTGGGCCAGGCCATGGGCACCAGTTTGTGGGTGGCCAGCCTGACGATGATATTCGCCACGCTGATCGCCGTGCCAGCGGCCTACGCGCTGACCCGTTGCGAGTTCCGTGGCAAGGCCGTGGCGTTGCAACTGATGTCGCTGCCGCTGGTGTTTCCCATGGTGGTGTTGGGGTTGGCGCTGCTGCTGGTGTTCGACAGCCTGCCGTTCCAGATGACCACCTCGCGGCTGGTCATTGCCCACGTCATCCTCGCGTTGCCGTTCGTGGTGAAGAACTGCACCGCCGCCATGCTGGGCATCGGCAGTGAAGTCGAAGAAGCTGCGCGAATGCTCGGGGCGACACCACGGCGGGCCATCGTCGATGTGGTGGTGCCGTTGATGAAGTCGGGGATCCTTGCCGGGATGTTGCTGGCGTTCATTGTCTCGTTCAACGAATTCACCGTGACCTATTTCCTCTACACCATCGATGTCATGACCGTGCCGATCTGGATGTACAGCCGCACCGTGTCGTCGCTGGACCCCACCGTTTTCTCGTTTGCCGTGCTCATCGTGCTGATCGACTTCGTGCTGATCTGGGCGTTGGAGAAGCTGGTGGGCTAAGGCGGCGTTTCCTTTTGATTTCGAGGTGAAGACATGACTGGACTGATACTGGAAAACGTCGAGAAACATTACGGCTCGGCCTGTGCGGTCACGGACGTGAACCTGCATTTGCCCGAGGGCAAACTGGTGTGTTTCCTCGGGCCTTCGGGCTGTGGCAAGACCACCTTGCTGCGCATGATCGCCGGCCTGGAAAGCCTCAGCGGCGGCGAAATCCGCCTGGATGGCCAAGACATCGGCCACACCCCGGCGCACCTGCGCAACTTCGGCATGGTGTTTCAATCGCTGGCCCTGTTTCCCCACATGACCGTCGGCGAGAACATCGCCTATCCGCTGAAGCTGCGGGGCGTGGGCAAGGCCGAGCAACAGGCGCGGGTGGTGGAGTTGCTGGAACTGATCCAGCTCCAGGCAATGATCGATCGGCCCGTGGCGAAACTGTCCGGCGGCCAGCGCCAGCGCGTGGCGATTGCCCGGGCCATTGCTGCCCGGCCGAAGATCCTCTTGCTGGACGAACCGCTGTCGGCCCTGGACGCCAAGCTGCGCGAGTCGATGCAAGTGGAAATCCGCCAACTGCAACAGCGGTTGAACATCACCACCATTTTGGTGACCCACGATCAACGCGAAGCCATGACCATGGCCGACATCGTCGTGGTGCTGGGGGAACATCGGGTGCAACAGGTCGGTACGCCGATCGAGATCTACCGGCACCCGGCCAATGAATTCGTCGCCGACTTCATCGGCTCAGGCAACATCTTCCCGGCGACGACGCTGGGCAACGGACGGGTCGGGCTGCCGGGCGGGGACACGCTGGACGTGCCGGCCAGCCATAGCGTCATCGCTGGCGAGAAGATCAAGTTGCTGGTGCGTCCCGAAGACCTGCAACTGTCCTCGCCCCAGGCCTCGGCGGGTAACCGGTTGCTGGGCAAGGTGACGTTCGTGCGCGACATTGGCGCGACCGTCGAGACCACGGTGGAATGTTCCGGGATCTCGTTCACCGCGCTGAGCACGCCTTGCCAGGGCATGGACCTGGGGATTGGGCATGCGGTGTCGGTGACCATACCGGCGCAGGCGTGTCGGTTGCTCGGTGCCTGAGTTCAAGAAATGAGGTGTCTTTGCGGGCCTCATCGCGAGCAAGCTCGCTCCCACAATAGATTGTTGTGAACAGCGAACCCCTGTGGGAGCGAGCTTGCTCGCGATGGGGCCGGCCCAGTCACCACAAACCCCAGGTCAAACGGTCATTCGCAACCGCGCCAGATCCCGCAACGGCGGCGCGCCGAACAACCGGCTGTACTCGCGGCTGAACTGCGAAGGGCTTTCATAACCCACCCGATACCCCGCCGCCGAGGCTTCCAGCCCTTCGGCGAGCATCAGCCGGCGGGCTTCCTGCAAGCGCAGTTGTTTCTGGTATTGCAGCGGGCTCATGGCGGTCATGGCCTTGAAGCGGTGATGCAGGGTCGAGACGCTGAGGTTCACTTCCCGGGCCAGGTCATCGATGCGCAGCGGCTGCTCGAAATGGCCGTTGAGCCATTTGATCGCCTGGCTGATGCGATGGCTCTGGCTGTTGGCGATGGCGATTTCGTACAGCCGATAGCCCTGGGGACTGCGCAACAGGCGATAGAGGATTTCCCGGCGCACCAGCGGGGCGAGCATGGCGATGTCTTTCGGTGTATCGAGCAGCCGCGCCAGGCGCAGCACGGCGTCGAGCGTCGGCGTGTCCAGGCGTTCGACATACAGCCCGCGCCCGGCGGGGCGGGTCGGCACTCCCAGGGGGCCGGCGTCGGCGATCAACGCGGTGATTTCCGCCGGGTCGATGTCCAGGCGCAAGGCGAGGATTGGCTCTTGCGGCGAAACGTCAGCGATGCAGCCACTCAACGGCATCGACACCGAGACCACCAGGTAGTGGAGCGGGTCATAGTTGAAGAACTCATCCGCCAGGCGCACCTGTTTGCTGCCCTGGGCCATGATGCACAGCGCCGGTTGGGCCAGCACCGGGGCGAAATTCTGGGGCTTGCTGTGGCGCGACAGGTTCAGCGAGCCGATGGCCGTGGCGTAGCTGCCGTCTTCGCTGGTGTTGCGGTCGATGATCGACGCCAGTTCGGCGCGCTGTTGTTCCAGATACGTGTCCAGCGGGACGTGGGCGTGGTCGAGTGGCGACATGCCGGGATCCTCAGGCGGTAGGGAGCGATGAACAAAAGCTTATGTTTGTGCAAGGCGCAGCGGTAGCAACATCCTGTTGAAAGCTTGCCTGATCCTGCACGGCGCAAGGGGCCATGACGGTGCAACGCTGTGGAAACTTGCTTGAAACCTTTTGTTTCAACTTCCCCGGTTTCAGCCCTATTCGTGTCGATTTTTGTTACGTCGATGCGCAGGATTGTGCAATGGGTCGGCAGGATCCGACTAACGAAGCTGGCGTCGTGGCGCTTAACCTTTGATCCTGTCGCAGCCTGTCCCCGGCTGCACAACGGATTACCTGGGAGGGTTGAACATGACTACACAGATCCCCGTCAGCCACATGGCTTTCGTCCGGGCCCGTGCCGGTTGCTCCAGGCAACTGGGGGCGCGCCTGAGTACGCTGATCGCGCCCTCGCGCCAGGCTCCCGGTTGCTTGCACTTTGCCTTGCAGCAATCGCAATGCGACGCTGATTTGTGGCTGGTGTCCGGGCTGTGGGTCAATCAGCCGTCGATGGACGCCTACTTCAATTCACCGGCCATGGCGATTTTCTCCGAGCTGGTGCAGGACCTGGTGGTGAGCAGTCTGGATTTCCACACCTTCCGGGAAGTTTCCGCCGCCCAGGCGACCGAAGGGTGCCGGGCGCAGGTACACAAACTGGTTGGTTGAAGGTTTAATGAGCGTCATTTTCCACCGCCAGGATGCACAAGACATGGCACGTAAAGCCTTTGAAACCTTTGAAGCTGTTTCCGCAGTCGTTCCCAAGGAAGGCGGCGGCTACCATGCCGCCATTGCCACCAAGGCCATCGGCGGCTCAGGTGCGCCGCGCTTCAACAAGATCCTTGAAGAGCAGACCTTCGACACTGCTGTCAAAGCCGATGAAGCGGCAGCCCTGCAGCTGACCCACCTCAAGGGTGTCGACGACGAGGGCGGGTTGGTCTGGTAATCAGCATTGATGTGAGTGCTTTTGTGGCGAGGGAGCTTGCTCCCGCTGGGCTGCGAAGCGGCCCCTTTTTTTTGTGGGTGCTTCGCACCCAAGCGGGAGCAAGCTCCCTCGCCACAGGGGATCGCGCTGCTCCTACTTTGGACGATGCATCTTGAACAACGCCTCAGGCCCCAACTGGAAATAATCCGCCGGCCCGCCACCGCGCAAGATCGGCTCGGCGGCGGCGGTGTCGTATACCCCATCCTTCAACAGCCACTGGGCGATATGCACGGCGACCACTTCGCCGAGGATCAGCCAGCTCGGCACCAGTCCTTTGTCCGCCCGTTGCAATTGAATGATCTGCGTGACCTTGCATTCGAAGGACACTGGGCTTTCGGCGACGCGCGGCACTTGGATCACGCGTGACGGGGCGGTCGTCAAACCCGCCAGTTCGAACTCATCGACCTCTGGCGCGACCATCGCGCAGCTCTGGTTCATCTGCTCGGCCAGCGGGCGCGTGGCCAGGTTCCAGGCGAATTCGCCGGTCTGTTCGATGTTGTTCAGGCTGTCTTTGCGCCCGACGCTGGAGAACCCAATGATCGGCGGGATGTAGTTGAACGCATTGAAGAAACTGTAGGGCGCCAGGTTCAGGCGACCTTCGGCATCCTGGGACGAAATCCAGCCGATGGGGCGCGGGCCAACAATGGCGTTGAACGGGTCATGGGGCAGGCCGTGGCCGTTGGCGGGTTCGTAGAAATGGATATCGTCGGGCATCGGGCCGGGTCCTGAATGGTTTGAAAACGAAGGGATAGTGCAAGGGTTGGTGAGTTATTTCCAGCCGAGCAAGCAAAACCTGAGCGCCCGATACCTTTGTGGGAGCGAGCCTGCTCGCGATAGCTGTTTACGACCCGCAACCGTTGCCGCGTCGGATGATGTCATCGCGAGCAGGCTCGCTCCCACATTAGTTCTTCAGTGATTTTCACTTTGTGCTCGACTAAGGCTGCCCGTTTTCCTGTAACCCATAAATAACTAAGCCCGGCCGAAGCCGGGCTGTGAGGGTGTCGTTATCGGATTAGCTGATGGCAGCAGTGTTAGTGCGATCGAAGCCATCTTCAGCGACAGTAGCGCCGCCAGTGCGGTCGAAGCCATCTTCAGCGACGGTAGCGCCGCCAGTGCGGTCGAAGCCATCTTCAGCGACGGTGGCGCCGTTAGTGCGGTCAAAGCCATCTTCAGCGACGGTGGCGCCGCCAGTGCGATCGAAGCCATCTTCAGCGACGGTGGCGCCGCCAGTGCGATCGAAGCCATCTTCAGCGACGGTGGCGCCGTTAGTGCGGTCGAAGCCATCAGCCGCAACAGTGGCAGCGCTAGTACGGTCATAACCGTCGGCGGCGATGGCAGAGCTGGTGCGGTCGAAACCGTCGGCAGCGAAGGTGTTGGCGGCCAGTACGGACAGGGTCAGGGCGATGATCAGTTTGGTTTTCATGGTCGTGCTCCAGAATGTTTTGGCGTGAGTGCCTGGGTGTGGAATTCATATTACGCTCGTTAATTTGATTAAAAAGCGCAAAAAAATGCTTAAAAATATCTATTAAATCGATTAGTTATCGGTTGCCACAGAACGGTCAATGAGGCCCATTACCGGCGTATCAAATGGCGTTCTGTTGAGCGTGAGGATGGAAGACGGGCATTAACCAGAGATTAATCTCGGATAAATCTTTAGGCAGGGAGCGAAAAAAAGGGGCGAACCTGTTCAGGTTCGCCCCTTTTGTTTGTCCGACTGGAATGTCAGTCGGTGACGATCCGCGAATGCTTGCGGGTATCTTTCATGGTGATGTACACCAGCAGCGACACGGCGATGCACGCCGTCACGTACCAGTAGTAGCCGGTTTCCATGCCGATGCTCTTGAACCACAGGGCGATGTATTCAGCGGTGCCGCCGAAGATCGACACGGTCAGCGCGTAGGGCAGGCCGACGCCCAGGGCGCGGATTTCGGTGGGGAACAGCTCGGCTTTCACCACGGCGTTGATCGAGGTGTAGCCGCTGACGATGATCAGCGCGGCCATGATCAGGAAGAACGCGCCCCACCAGGTCTGGATGGTGTGCAAGGTGGTGAGGATCGGCACGGTGAACAGGGTGCCGAGGATGCCGAAGGCAATCAGGATCGGCCTGCGGCCAATCTTGTCCGACAGCCCGCCGATCACCGGTTGCAGGCACATGAACAGGAACAGCGTAGCGGCGGAAATGGTGGTGGAGTCGGAGATGCTCATGCCGACGGTGTTCACCAGGTATTTCTGCATGTAGGTGGTGTAGGTGTAGAACGCCAGGGTGCCGCCCATGGTCAGGCCGACCACAGTCATCAGCTCTTTTGGATGGCGCATCAAGGTGCGCATCGCGCTTTCCTTGGCCTTTTCCTTCTTGGTGAACGACTCGGTTTCTTCCATGCCGCGTCGCAGGTACAGCGCCACGACCGCACACAGCGCGCCGATGGCGAACGGGATGCGCCAGCCCCAGGCATACAGTTCTTCGGTGGTGAGGGTCTGTTGCAGCACGATCAACACGCCCAGGGCGATGAGCTGGCCGGAGATCAGGGTCACGTACTGGAAGCTGGAGAAGAAGCCGCGACGTTCCTTGGTCGCCATCTCGCTCAGGTAGGTCGCCGAGGTGCCGTACTCGCCACCCACCGACAGGCCTTGGAGCAGGCGGGCAAACACCAGCAGGATCGGTGCGCCGACGCCGATGGTTTCGTAGCTCGGGCTCAGGGCGATGATCAGCGAGCCGAAGCACATCAGGTACACCGAAGCCATCAACGCACGTTTGCGACCGGCACGGTCGGCGTACAGGCCCATCAACCACCCGCCGATCGGGCGCATCAGGAAGCCTACGGCGAAGATCGCGGCGGTGTTGAGCAATTGGGCGGTGGTGTCGCCCTTGGGGAAGAAGACTTTGGCGAAGTACAACGAGAACGCGGCGTAGACGTACCAGTCATACCACTCGACCATGTTGCCGACCGAGCCGCTGAAGATCGATTTGATCCGGCTGGCGGTGGTTCTTTCACGGGCGGGCACGGCAGCCGACCCAATGGGCAGGGCGTTGGAGTTGTCCATTGAAGGATCCTTCGTTTAATTGTTTTTGTGGAGCGCGTGTGGACGCAGCCTGACAGGGCTATAGCAGGAGCTGTGCCAGGTGGCAGAAGGCCGGTTTAGAGGGGTTTATGGTGTTGCGTGAGCGGGAATCCGCTCATTGTGGCTGGGGGCTTGGGCGGGAATCCGCTTATGCCGTGGTGTGCGGGCTTGCCTCTTCGCGAGCAGGCTCGCTCCCACAGGTTCATGTGCACGCCGGACAAAATGTGGGAGCGAGCCTGCTCGCGATGGCGCCAGTACAGTCACCACAAAATGGTGGGCCCTACAAAAACATCTCCCGACTCAACCCATGCCGCTGCATCTTTTCATTGAAGGTGCGGCGCGGCAGTTGCAGTTCTTCGAGCACGGCTTTCACATCACCTTTGTGCCGAGTCAGGGCGGCGCGCAGGCATTGGGCTTCGAAGGCTTCCTGTTGGGCCGCGAGGGACTGGCCCGGCTCCGTCTCAAGGACGGGCAGTTGATCGAGCCCCAACACCTGGCGTTCGGCGACATTGGCCAGTTCCCGCACGTTACCCGGCCAGTCGTGGCTGAGCAGATGGCTCAATTGCGGGCCGCTCAGGGGCGCAGCGGAGCGGCCCAGGCGTTCGGCCGCGCTGTGGGTGAAGTGTTCGAACAGCAGGGGAATGTCCTCGCGCCGTTCTCGCAGCGGCGGCAGGCGCAGCTCGGCGATGTTCAGGCGATAGGCCAGGTCTTCGCGAAAACGCCCGGCCCGGGCTTCGTCCAGCAGGTCGGGCTTGGTGGCGGCGATGATGCGCAGGTCCACCCGGATGCTCTGGTTGGAGCCCAGGCGTTCGAGCTTCTGCTCCTGTAACACCCGCAACAACTTGACCTGCTGGGCCAGGGGCATGCTCTCGATTTCGTCGAGAAACAGCGTGCCGCCATCGGCGTATTCGAGCTTGCCGATGCGCTTGCCTTGGGCGCCGGTGAAGGCGCCGCTTTCATGGCCGAACAGCTCCGCCTCGAACAGCGGTTCGGGAATGGCCGCGCAGTTCAACGCGACGAAAGGCTTGCTCGCCCGCGGGCCGAAGTCGTGCAGGCAACGGGCGACCAGTTCCTTGCCGCTGCCGGTTTCGCCGCGGATCAACACGTTGACTGGCAGTGCCGCCAGGTCCAGCACCTGGCGCCGCAGGTTTTGCAACGCACGGGAAACCCCCAGCAGCGTGCCATCGAGGCGAGCCCGGGCGTCGGCCTGTTCATGCAGGCGACGGTTTTCCAGGACCAGGGTGCGCTTGTCCAGGGCCCGGCGCAGGCTGCCGAGCAGGGCTTCGGGGCTGAAGGGTTTTTCCAGGAAGTCGTAGGCACCGTCGCGCATGGCCTCCACGGCCATCGGCACGTCGCCGTGGCCGGTCAACAGAATCACCGGCAGGTCGGGATCGCGGCGGCGCACTTCGGCCAACAGTTCCAGGCCGCTGAGGCCAGGCATGCGTACGTCGCTGAGGATCACCCCGGGGAAATGCTCCGGCAACCGGGCCAGGCATTCGTCGGCGCGGCTGAACAGCTGCACCTGGAACCCCGACAGGCTCAACCACTGCTCGACGGCACTGCGAATGCTGCCTTCGTCATCCACGACCATGACTGAATCAAGCATGCAGTTGCGCCTCCTGATCAATGGGCAAGGTCACGCAGAATACCGCGCCGTGCTCGTGGTTGTCCGCCGTCAGCCGTCCACCGGATTCATGGATGATTGCGAACGAAACCGCCAACCCCAGGCCCAGGCCATCGCCCACTGCCTTGGTGGTGAAGAATGGATCGAACACCTGGGCCAGGTGTTCCTCGGCGATGCCGGTGCCGCTGTCACTGACGGTCAGGCGCCACAATTGCTCATCGGCCTCCAGGCGCACTTCCAGGCGCTTGATGGGTTGGTCGACCATGGCGTCGAGGGCGTTGCGCAGCAGGTTGATCAACACCTGTTCGAGGCGGATCGCATCGCCGCGTACCCAGGCCGGTCGAGTCAGGTGCAGCACGGTACTGACCTGTTCGTCGCGCAGGCGCGTGTCCAGCAATTGCAGCGCCTGGTCGACCACCGCCGCGAGGTCGAGGCGTTCGCGCAGGCCGCTGGGGCTTTTGCGCGCGAACGTCTTCAGGTGGCCGGTGAGGGCGGCCATGCGCGTCAGCATGTCGTCCACCGGCTTGAGGGCCTTGTAGGCGTCATCGACCCGACCGTGATCGAGCAGCAAGCGCAGGGTCGCCAATTGCATGCGTTGGGCGGTCAAGGGCTGGTTGATTTCATGGGCCAGGGCTGCCGACATCTGCCCCAGGGCCGCCAGCTTGGCTGATTGCACCAGGCCGTCCTGGGCCGTGCGCAGATCCCGGGTACGTTCTTCGACCAACCGTTCAAGTTCTTCGCGACTGCGCTGGCGCAACCTTGCCAGGCGCCAGCGCTGGTTGAGAAACAGCAGCAGGAACACCAGCGTCAGCCATAACCCAGCGGCGGCGAGCCCGGCATTGCGACGGTCTTCGAAGGCGATCTGCGGACGGCGCAGCAAGTGCAGCGTCCAGCCTTCGGCGGTCAGCGGCAAGGATTCCCACAGGTAGTCCGCCGAGCCGTCGGGCGTCTCGACCCGGGCCAGATGGCTATTGTCGTCAAAGCGCCGCACGGGTTCATAGGCCAGCGGTTGCAACGGTTGTTTGTCGTACTGACGGGTGGCCTTGAGCTCGGCGCGGTCGCTGTCGCTCAGCGGCTGCAAGTGTCGATAACGCCAGCCCGGGCGGTTGGCGATGAAGATGATGCCCCGGGCGTCGCTGACCAACAGAGTGTCGTTGCCCTGGCGCCATTCGCGCTCCAACTCTGGAAATTCCAGCTTTACCACCATCGCGCCAAGGAACTCGCCGTTGTCGCCCGTCACGGCGCTGGAGAGAAAGTACCCCGGGATGCCGCTGGTCACGCCCACCGCATAAAAACGCCCGGTGCCCTGGGTGCGGGTCTGGAGGAAATACGGACGAAAGCCATAGTTGTGCCCGACATAGCTGCTGGGCAGGCGCCAGTTGCTGGCCGCGACGGCCAGGCCGGTGTGGTCGAGCAGTTCCAGGGTGGATGACTGGGCGGCGCCGTTGATCTGTTCCAGCTTGCGGTTCAACGCGTCCTGCTGCGCCGCGCTGACCGGCCCCTTGAGGGCTGAGCGCAACTCCGGGTCCAGCGCCAGCACGACGGGCAGGGCGCGGTAGCGTTCGATCAGGGTGTGCAGCGAAGTGGCGTACAGTGCCAGTTGCTGGTTGGCACGACTGGCGTCTTCCTCCAGGGCCGCACGTTCGGCATGGCGCACGGCGAGGGTGGCGGCAACGGCCGCGCCGGTGAGGATCAGCAAGGTATACAACGACAGACGCAAGGTACGGGGAGTCGGCAGCATGCTGGCGTAAACCAGTGGAAAGTCGGGCGGGCACGATAGCATGGCGGTTGCGTCAAGCGATCATGTACTTCGAGCCTCCCACAGGGTTTGGCTGTGGCATCACTGCATAAAAAAAGGCCAGTGAGCTTGTTGCCCACCGGCCTTTTTCACCGCGCCAAAATGCCTGTTACTGCACTTCGACCGCCAGGCTGTCACTGATCTTCTTCTGCCAGATGGCGGGACCGGTGATGTGTACCGACTCGCCTTTGCTATCGACCGCAACGGTCACCGGCATGTCCTTGACCTCGAACTCGTAGATCGCTTCCATCCCCAGTTCGGCGAACGCCAGGACCTTGGATTTCTTGATCGCCTGGGCCACCAGGTAAGCGGCACCGCCGACGGCCATCAGGTAGACGGCCTTGTTGTCCTTGATCGCTTCGATGGCGGTCGGGCCGCGCTCGGATTTGCCGATCATGCCCAACAGGCCGGTCTGCTCGAGGATCTGGCGGGTGAACTTGTCCATCCGCGTGGCGGTGGTCGGACCGGCTGGGCCGACGACTTCGTCGCCTACCGGGTCGACCGGACCGACGTAGTAGATGAAGCGGCCCTTGAGGTCCACTGGCAAGGTTTCACCCTTGTTCAGCATCTCGACCATGCGCTTGTGCGCGGCATCGCGGCCGGTGAGCATCTTGCCGTTGAGCAGCACGGTTTCGCCCGGTTTCCAGCTCTGCACGTCTTCCGGGGTCAGGGTGTCGAGGTTGACGCGACGGGCCGACGGGCCGGCTTCCCAGACGATTTCCGGGTAGGCGTCCAACGGTGGCGCTTCCAGCGATGCCGGGCCGCTGCCGTCGAGCACGAAGTGGGCGTGACGGGTGGCGGCGCAGTTGGGGATCATGCACACCGGCAGGGAGGCGGCGTGGGTCGGGTAGTCCATGATCTTCACGTCGAGCACGGTGGTCAGGCCACCCAGGCCCTGGGCGCCGATGCCCAGTTGGTTGACCTTCTCGAACAGCTCCAGGCGCATCTCTTCGATACGGTTCTGCGGGCCGCGCGCCTTGAGCTCGTGGATGTCGATGGACTCCATCAACACTTCCTTGGCCATGACCGCGGCTTTCTCGGCGGTGCCGCCGATGCCGATGCCGAGCATGCCCGGTGGGCACCAGCCGGCGCCCATGGTCGGAACGGTTTTCAGTACCCAGTCAACGATGGAGTCGGACGGGTTGAGCATGGCCATCTTCGACTTGTTCTCGGAGCCGCCGCCCTTGGCCGCCACGTCCACTTCCACGGTGTTGCCCGGGACGATGGAGTAGTGGATGACCGCCGGGGTGTTGTCCTTGGTGTTTTTGCGTGCGCCTGCCGGGTCGGCGAGGATGGAGGCACGCAGGACGTTTTCCGGCAGGTTGTAGGCGCGACGCACGCCCTCGTTGATCATGTCGTCCAGGCTCATGGTCGCGCCATCCCAGCGCACGTCCATGCCCACGCGCACGAACACGGTCACGATGCCGGTGTCCTGGCAGATCGGCCGATGGCCGGTGGCGCACATGCGCGAGTTGATCAGGATCTGCGCCATGGAGTCACGGGCTGCCGGCGATTCTTCGCGCAGGTAGGCCTCGTGCATCGCCTGGATGAAATCCACGGGGTGGTAGTAGGAAATGAACTGCAAAGCGTCGGCAACGCTCTGTATCAGGTCATCTTGCTTGATCACGGTCATGAGTCGCGCTCCTCTCTAAAGACGGGAACATTCAATAAGGTGCCGGCCGCTTGGGTGCATCGGTCGACGGGCGGCACCTCTATAAGGCACGCCGGGCATGCTGGCGCGACGCTAAAAAGGCGCGGCAGTATATCGCAGGCCGGCCCCCTGTGGGAGCGAGCTGTGAGAGCAAGGCTGTGGGAGCAAAGCTTGCTCGCGATGCAGGCGCCTCGACTCCCCGGGAGACCGCGTCATTTTCATCGCGAGCAAGCTTTGCTCCCACAGAAGCCTTGCCCCCACAGCCCAACAGGGCGATGTGCAGGCTATGTGTCAGGCCTCGAACCACTGCGTCAATCTAGGCCATTGCTTTGACGCCATTTTTCTGCTCCAGAATTGAATGGTCATTTGTCCTACACGCCACTAAAGTGGCGTCTGGCCTGTAGCGTAGGACGCCTCCTGTCAGTTTCCTTTCCCATGGTGAGTCAACGATTGACCCATAACGCCATTCAACGTCTTTTGCTGAAACGCTTCGCTTTGGCGGCCGCGACGTACGCGCTGGCACTGGTTTTGTTGTGGCTGGCATTTTTCAGTGGTCATTACCTCGATTCGTTGCGCGGTGTCATCATCGGCAGCGTGTTGGTGGTGCTGTGCCAGGCCGGACTGTTCGCGCTGTTTATCACCGACCGTAACCTGCGCTTCGCCGACCCCAGCCTCACCGAAGCTCAGGTGCTGATCGGCCTGGGCTGGCAGACCTGGATGATGGCGCACCTGGACCAGGCCCGGGGCGTGTTCCTGGTGTTTTATGTATTGATCCTGTTGTTCGGGCTGTTCCACCTGTCACGCCGGGCCTTTGTGCGTTGCGCGACGCTGGTGTTCATCAGCTTCGCCGCGATTACCCTTTGGGACGGTTATTTCTTCAGGCTTCCCGACCCCACCTTGGCCGGGTTGCAGGTGGCCGTGCTGTTTCTCGTGCTGGTGTGGCTGGTGTTTTACGCCCGCTACGTCCAGATATCACGCCAGCGCATGCGCCAGCGGCGGTTTGCCCTGCAGGCGCACCAGGACACCTTGCGCGGGATGATGCGCCAGCTCGAAGACCTGGTGGCCACCGATGAGCTGACCGGGCTGTTCAATCGCCGGCACTTCCTGCGCCTTGCTTCGCGCGAACTCAACACCCTCAGGCCCGGCATCGCCCATGGCCTGGCGCTGATCGACCTCGACCATTTCAAGCGCATCAACGACCTGCACGGCCACGCTGCCGGCGACCAGGTGTTGCAGGCATTTGCCGCGGTCGCCACGGCGTGCCTGCGCGAAGGCGATGTGCTGGCCCGCTATGGCGGTGAAGAGTTCGTCATGCTGCTGCCTGCCTGCGATCCGTCGCGCCTGACGGCCTGTTGCGAGCGGTTGCGGCTGGCGTTCACCGAAGTCGAGCTGATCGGCCTGCAGGTCGGCGCCCTCAGCTTGTCGGCGGGCATGACAATGCTGGACATGGGCGATGACCTGGACAACGCGTTGCAGCGTGCCGACCAGGCCCTGTACCGTGCCAAGCGAGACGGCCGCAATCGGTGCGCCGCCGCTTGGGAGAACGTCGATGCCTGAACTGACAGTCGCCGGTCGGCAATGGACGGTGGCGGCGGGCAGTAACCTGCTGGACGCGTTGAACGGTGCCGGCGTGGCCGTGCCCTACAGTTGTCGTGCCGGCAGTTGCCACGCCTGCCTGGTGCAGTGCGTGGGCGGCGATGTACGCGACAGTCGTCCCGATGCCTTGAACCCGGTGCAACGCGACCAGGGCTGGCGGCTGGCCTGCCAATGCCAGGTAGTCGAGGATGTGCAGATCCACACCTTCGACCCGCAACGCGACGGCCAGGCCGCTCACGTGGCAGCGGTGGACTGGCTCGGTGGCGAGGTGCTGCGCCTGCGCGTCACCCCCGAGCGGCCGCTGCGGTATCGGGCCGGGCAGCATCTGGTGCTGTGGGCCGGCGACGTAGCCCGGCCGTATTCCCTGGCGAGCCTGCCCGAGGAAGACCGATTTCTGGAGTTCCACCTCGATTGTCGAGAGCCCGGCCAATTCATTGATGCGGCTCGGCAGATGAAGGCCGGTGACCCGATCCGCCTGGGTGAATTGCGCGGCGGCGCCCTGCATTACGACCCCGACTGGCACGACAGGCCGCTGTGGCTGCTCGCTGCCGGCACTGGCCTGGCGCCGTTGTTTGGCTTGCTGCGCGAAGCGTTGCGCCAGCATCACCAAGGTGCGATTCGCCTTATTCACGTTGCCCATGATGCCGCCGGGCATTACCTGGCCAAACCCCTGGCGGCGCTGGCGGCCAAGCATCAAAACCTCAGCGTGGAGCTGCTGACCGCGGCCGAGGCGCCGTCTGCCTTGGCGCAACTGCGGCTTGTTTCCCGGCAAACCCAGGCCTTGCTCTGCGGCCATCCCGACCGGGTCGAGGCCTTTGCCAAGCGCTTGTACCTGGCGGGCTTGCCGCGCAATCAAGTGCTGGCCGACGTCTTCCTGCCTCGTGGTTGAGCGCTGATTTCCAGACCGGGAACAGTTGCGCAAGGTGATTGAGGAAGAGGGCGCAGGTAGCCGCGTTGTCGGGGTTTATCAACAGGCATTGGGTTTTGCAGCGCCTGGCCCGGCGTCATCGCGAGCAAGCTTGAACTGGTCAAGTAAATCCGGACACCAGTTACGGTGTTTATGCTGCTTTTTGCTCCATGGCTATTGGCGATAGGTAGTCGTTGTAGCTGTGGAGCCTGGTGCGGTTGTAGTACATGAAGAAGCGCACCATATCGGTTTGTGCTTCCTCGCTCGTGCTGTAACCGTTGCGAGGGACCCATTCTGACTTCAGGGTGCCGAAAAAACGTTCTGTTGGAGCATTGTCCCAGCACTGCCCGCGATGACTCATGCTTTGCAAAATGCCATGACGCATCAACTCTTCTTGAAACTTGCGGCTGGTGTACTGACAGCCCTGGTCCGAATGAAACATCAATCCAGGTGGGCATGTTCGAAGCTCTATCGCCATGCGTAACGCCTTGCTGACCAGGTTGGCGTCATTGACCAGCGAAAATGCCCAGCCAATGACCCGGCGAGCAAACAAGTCGATCACAATGGCCAGATGAACCCAGCGTTTACCCACCATCAAGCTTGTAACGTCGCCACACCAGACCTGATTGACCACGGTCGGCTTGAAATTACGCTTGAGCAGATTGGGTGCGACAAATGCTTCAACTCCTTTGGACCTGAATGGGTGAGGCTGGCGTTGTTTACTGACAATGTTGGCTTCCCTCATCAGTGTTCTAACAAGGCTTCTGCCGACCGCTATGTTTTGGGCCTTCAGATGCTTGCTGATCGTTCTGGACCCCATGGCTTCCCGGCTTTCGCTGTGCAGTTCAACCACCTTCCCCTTGAGTTCTTCGCGCTCGATCTTAGGCCGCGAGAGACGCTGTAGCCACTCGTAAAAGCTGCTGCGCTTCACATCGAAAACGCGACACAGAATGGCGGTCGGGAATGACTCTCTTAGCTCCGCGATCATCGAAAACGATCGGGATCCGACATCAAGAGAGCGGTAGCCTTTTTTAAGATTTCGGCTTCCATTTCCATGCGTTTGATCTTGGCTTTCAGATCCTGAATCTGCCGTTGATCCTCAGTAATGGCCTTGGTGCCTTGAACTGGCTGACCTTTTTGCTCCTTGCGAACCTGGTCCACCCACCGTCGTAATGCGGTGGCACTGATGTCCAGCGACGCGCAGACTTCCTGTACTGAACAGTTGTCATCAATCACCATGCTGGCCGCACGATGTTTGAACTCGCGGGAAAAGACTCTTCTTTCTTTCATGGAACCTCCAAATTGGCGAAATCATATCGCCCTTAAGAGGTGTCCGGAATTATTAGGCCAGTTCAGCTTTGCTCCCACAGTAGGTCTGTGGTGTTCACGAATAATGTGTTCAACACAAAACCCCTGTGGGAGCGGGCTTGCTCGCGAAAGCGGTGGGTCAGCTTGCATCCATTTTGAATGGGCCGACGCCTTCGCGAGCAAGCCCGCTCCCACAGGTGAGATGTGTACGCCGGCCGAACTGTGGGAGCAAAGCTTGCTCGCGATGGGGCCAGTCCAAGTGCCACATTTCTTGCAGGCAAAAACCAAAAAGCCCCGCCATTCACATGGCAGGGCTTTTGTTTTTTAGCGCTCGGTCACTCAGACCATCGGGTCGCCAACATGCAGGATTTTCATCCCGTTGGTGCCGCCGATGGTGTGGTAGCTGTCGCCCTTGGTCAGGATGACCCAGTCACCGGTCTGCACCACGCCGCGCTTGACCAGTTCATCCACCGCCGCCTGGCTGACTTCGCCCGGTTGCAGGGCGGCCGGGTCGAACGGCACGGTGTAGACGCCACGGAACATGGACGCGCGCGCCTGGGTTTCGCGGTGCGGGGAGAACGCGTAGATCGGCACCGAGGAGCGGATGCGCGACATGATCAGCGGCGTGTAGCCACTTTCGGTCAGGGCGATGATCGCCTTCACGCCCGGGAAGTGGTTGGCGGTGTACATCGTCGCCAGGGCGATGCTCTCGTCGCAACGCTCGAAGGTCTTGCCGATGCGGTGGCTGGAAGTCTTGCTGGTCGGGTGCTTTTCAGCGCCGATGCAGATGCGTGCCATGGCCTGCACCGCTTCGAGCGGGTAGAGGCCGGCGGCGCTTTCGGCCGAGAGCATCACGGCGTCGGTGTAGTCCAGTACGGCGTTGGCTACGTCGGACACTTCGGCGCGGGTCGGCATCGGGTTCTGGATCATCGACTCCATCATCTGGGTCGCGACGATCACCGCTTTGTTGTGGCGGCGTGCGTGCAGAATGATCTTCTTCTGGATGCCCACCAGCTCGGCATCGCCGATTTCCACGCCGAGGTCGCCACGGGCCACCATCACGGCGTCAGACGCCTTGATCAGGCCATCGAGGGTTTCGTCGTCGGCCACGGCTTCGGCGCGTTCGATCTTGGCCACCAGCCAGGCAGTACCGCCGGCTTCGTCGCGCAGTTGACGGGCGTATTCCATATCAGCAGCGTCACGCGGGAAGGACACGGCCAGGTAGTCGACTTCCATTTCCGCGGCCAGCTTGATGTCGGCCTTGTCTTTTTCGGTCAGGGCCGGTGCGGTCAGGCCACCGCCGCGACGGTTGATGCCTTTGTGGTCCGACAGCGGGCCGCCGATGGTCACGACGCAGTGCAGTTCAGTGGCGGTGGCGGTCTCGACGCGCATTACCACGCGACCGTCGTCGAGCAGCAGCTCGTCGCCCACGCCGCAGTCCTTGACCAGGTCCGGGTAGTCGATACCGACCACTTGCTGGTTGCCTTCGGTCAGTGGATGGCTGGTGGAGAAGGTGAAGGCGTCACCGATCTTCAGCTCGATGCGCTTGTTGGCGAATTTGGCGATACGGATCTTCGGGCCTTGCAGGTCACCCAGCAGGGCAACGAAGCGGCCGTGCTTGGCGGCGAGGTCGCGCACCAGCTTGGCACGAGCCTTGTGCTCGTCGGGGGTGCCGTGGGAGAAATTCAGGCGGGCAACGTCCAGGCCAGCCAGAATCAGCTGTTCGAGAACTTCCGGCGAATTACTGGCCGGGCCAAGGGTAGCGACGATTTTGGTGCGACGGACGGACATGCAAGACTCCTCAAGTTCAAGCGCCAGCGAAGGCTACTATGCTCTTTGGGTGTAGTCATTGTTCATATGCACTACTTTTTCGTTTGTTTTTCGAAATGAACATTCCTGAAAATTTTTGCGCCTTTAACTACTAAAGCCGAACATCGCTCTTGTGGCGAGGGAGCTTGCTCCCGCTGGGCTGCGCAGCGGCCCCAGGATTTTGCGGTCGCTACGCAACCGAGCGGGAGCAAGCTCCCTCGCCACAGGTGTTCACCATGGCGAGCGTTTTCGGGCTGAAGATTTTCTGGCCCAGGTCGATACAGAGCTCAAGACAGGAGAACCTCCCATGCGATTCGTGCTTTTTGTTGCCCTGGCCCTGAGCGTCACGGGCTGCACCCGTTGGTCGATGAACCATCACATGAACCTGGCCTACAAGGCCTATGACCGCGGCAATTGCGAGCAGGTCATGCTCGAGCTGTCCCAGGTCGACCGCGCCAGCCGTGCCCGTCGCTATATGCAGCCGGAAGTCTCGATGCTGCGCGGCCAGTGCCTGGAACGGCAGAAGCTGTTTATCGATGCGGCGCAGACCTACCAGTTCATCATCACCCAATACCCTAACAGCGAATACGCCTTCCGCGCCCGCGCCCGGCTCGAGACCCTGCAGAGCTTGGGCCATTACCCGACCCGCAGCGCGTCGGCGATCCGCCCGACGGCGTCCTGACAGGCTCACCAAGCCATTGGCCGGGACGATCCCCGGCCACAAGCGCCTGGCGTGTTTTTGTTTATGAAAGGTGTGCGCAAGGACTGGCTGCTACACGACCATGAGCTATATTTGTACAAATCGTCACTAGAGCTAAATCTCTAACTTCAAGCGGCACCTGTGACCGGCAGCAGTAAGGCCAAGACGTTTGTGAGCGTCTGGCACCGGGATCGGGGAGAGCGAGCCGACGTATGCTCGTTCCGAAGTGTTAGGTTGCCCCGATTCGGGGTCGTTCAAAAAGCGATACAGGACATGTACAAAAAACGGCGAATCGAACGGCAGCAACTGCCGTGTTTCCTGAGAGTGTTTAATGGCGTCAACGGCAAGCCCATCGGTTTCCTGGGCAACGTTTCTGCAGATGGCCTGATGCTGATCAGCCATTTACCGTTGATGGTCGGCGCGGACTTTGACCTGCACCTGAAAATCCCTTCCGATGAGGGACCGCAGCAGAACATTGTGCTCAGAGCCAATTGCCTGTGGTGCCGCGAAGACGTGACGCCGCAGCATTTCGACGCCGGTTTCAGCCTGCAGTGGGCGCCGCCGGAGTACGGGCAACTGGTCAGCGCGTTGCAGCAGTATTTCAGTTTTCATTCGTTGCCGGCATCGGCCTGAGATCGGGCTATGGAATAACCAGCCTGGTTGATACCTCTGTGGGAGCAAGCTTTGCTCCCACAGGTTACTCAGAAACAGTCCAAAGCTTCAGCGCTGAACCTTCGCCTCGTTATCCAGCATCTTCTCCAGCAACAACACCCCCATCTCGCCCATCTGGTGAATCGCCAGGGCCAGGTTGCGCGGGGCGCCTTCCAGGTCTTCCGATAAATCCAGGATCAGCGTGCTCACCGAACAGAAGGTTTCGTAGGTGTGCGCGAGCATGCCTTCGGGGTCGGCGTCGGGGGCGACGATGAAGTAGTCCGGTTGTTTGTAAGGCTTTTTGTCGGGCTGGCCGTGGTTGGGCTTGAGGTAGTAGTCGAGGGCTCTTTGAGCGGCTTCGTCGAGCTTTTCGGGGTCGAGGGTTTCGTGGGGTGGATTTGGAGTTGGCTTGATCATATTCACTTTTCCATGATGGGGCTGCCACCCGGTTCGCGACTAAACGAAGGGTGGCGGCTGGACGCAGGTTAGTCGACCGGTGGAAAAGCGAAGCCCGGCGCGCCCGAGGGCGCCCTGCGCACAGCCACCATCAAGTACGGGGATTGGGAACCCGACTGGATGAAACTTGTGCACATCACTTTTACCGCCGGGCGACTAAACCCGATCGCTGGATATCAGCGACGCGAATCAAGTTACGGGGCAAGGCCAAAGCGCACAAGCCGGCGGATTCTGGCGGATCTGTAGTCCGTTGCGCAAGGCGCTGTAGTCAGCCGGAGCTTTGCTGGCTCGCTGTAGGACCTAGACGGTCCCGGCCTTTTTCCAGGCCAGGTATTGGGTCACCAGGTCCGCACCTAATTCACTAGGACGCGAATCCAGGGCCGGGACGCCGTGGGCGGCCAACTGCTTGTGCAGTTCGGCCCGGGCATTCAAATAGTCCACCGTCCCGCAGTAGGCCAAGGCCTCGGGCAAGGTTTGCACCGGTGCCTGGCGCAACCGGTCGAGGGCATCTTCCCGCAGGCTGGCCACCAGCACCCGATGCTGTTGGCCCAACCGTTTGACGGCCGCGAGCAGATCCGCGTCGTCCTCATCCCGCAAGTTGGTCACCAGCACCACCAGGGCCCGGCGTTTTTGTCGGCTGAGCAGTTGGGTGACGGCCGCCTGGTAGTCGGCGGGGCGTTGGCTGCTGTCGAGGTCGTACACGGTGTTGAGCAACACGTTGAGCTGGCCGGTGCCTTTGACCGGGGCGAGGTAGCGGGTCTGATCGCTGGCGAAGGTGTTCAGGCCCACGGCATCGCCCTGGCGCAGCGCGGTGTAGCTGAGCAGCAGGCAGGCGTTGAGGGCGTGGTCGAAGTGCGACAGCTCGCCGTCCTGGCTGCGCATGCGCCGGCCGCAGTCGAGCATGAAGATGATCTGTTGGTCGCGCTCGTCTTCGTATTCCCGGGCAATCGGCGTGCGATGGCGGGCCGTGGCCTTCCAGTCGATCTGGCGCAGGCTGTCGCCCTCGCGAAATTCGCGCAGTTGATGGAATTCCTGGCCCTGGCCGCGCCGTTGTCGCTGGCGGATGCCGAGCTGGCTCAGCCAGTTGTCCACCGCCAACAGTTGACCGTCGTAGAGCCTGGCGAAATCCGGGTAGACGCGGGTGTGGTCGACCGCGTCCAGCAGCCGTCTGTCGGTCCACAGGCCCAGCGGGCTTGGCAGGCTGGTTTCGCACCGGGCGAAGGTGAAGTGACCGCGCTTGAGCGGGCGCAGGCGGTAGCCGACCTGGCTGCGCTGGCCGGGTTGCAGCTCGACCGACAGCGGCAGGTTTTCGAAGTCCAGGCCATCGGGTACATGGTCGAAGAGCTGCACGTGCAGCGGTTGGGCAAAGTCATGGCTGATGTCCAAGCGGATTTCACCCCAGCGACCCAGGGCCAGGCTGCCCGGCATCTGCCGTTGTACCCGCGGCGAGGGCAGGCGCCTGGCGCGCACTGCGTCGAGCAGCGCCAGGGCCAGCAAGGCCAACAGCAACCCCCAGTTGATCGACAGCAGCGCCGATGGCACCGCCATGCCCAAGGCCCGTAGCGCGCCGAGCACGATACTCACGGCCAGCAGCACGGCGAGCCAGGTCAGCAGCAGGCGGGAGGGTTTCATGGGTGCGTGCTCTTGCAGGGGATGTTTGCCTTGGCAAAGAAATTTACTGCGGTGAGGTTTCCTGTGGCGAGGGAGCTTGCTCCCGCTGGACGCGCAGCGTCCCCTGGCGGTGTGTCAGATAGAACTTGGGGGCTGCTTCGCAGCCCAGCGGGAGCAAGCTCCCTCGCCACAAAAAGCATGCCTGCCACAAAGAATACTCCTGGCACAAAAAGCACGCTTGGCACAGACGCCCTCATCACAACCGCGGCGCCGGCACTTGATCGAGCAGTTGCCCCAGCACCTGGTCCACCGACAGCCCTTCGATGTCCAGTTCCGGCGCCAGGCGTACGCGATGGCGCAGCACGGCCAGGGCGCAGCCCTTGATGTCATCCGGCACGACGAACTCGCCGCCACGCAACAACGCTCGGGCCCGGGCGCAACGTACCAGCGCAAGCGACGCGCGCGGGCCGGCGCCGAGGGTCAAGCCCGGCCAGCTGCGGGTGGTACGGGCCAGGCGTACGGCGTAGTCGAGTACCTGGTCGTCCATCGGCAGGTCGCTGGCAATGCGTTGCAGCGCTTGCACGTCCTTGGCCTGCAACACCATGCGCAGCGGTTGCACGTCGAGCATGTCGGCGCGGGTCGAGCGGCTGACCTGGCGCACCATGTCCAGCTCCTGGTCGGCGTCCGGGTAGTCCATGCGCACCTTGAGCATGAAGCGGTCGAGCTCGGCTTCCGGCAACGGGTAGGTGCCTTCCTGTTCGATAGGGTTCTGGGTGGCGAGGACCATGAACGGCTGGCTGATGGGCAGGGCGCGGCCTTCGAGGGTGACCTGGCGTTCCTGCATGGCTTCAAGCAGCGCGGCCTGGGTCTTGGCCGGTGCGCGGTTGATCTCGTCGGCCAGCAGCAGGTTGGTGAATACCGGGCCCTTGCGCAGCTTGAACTGCTCGGTCTGCAAGTCGTACACCGCGTGCCCGGTGACGTCGCTGGGCATCAGGTCGGGGGTGAACTGGATGCGCGCGAACTCGCCGTTGAAACACCGGGCCAGGGCCCGCACCAGCAAGGTCTTGCCCAGCCCGGGAACGCCTTCGAGCAGCACGTGCCCGCCGGCGATCAGCGCGGTGAGCACATCGTCGATCACCGCGCTCTGGCCGACCACCGCTTTACGCAGTTCGGTGCGGATGGCCTGGGCCAACTGACTGGCGCGCTGGCGCTGTTGGGCGGCGTGGGCCTGGCCGTCGACAGGTTCGTTCTGTTCAGTCATAAGGCATTCCTAAGGGTTTGCAAATGGGCGACCTGGCGGCAGAACTCGGCGCGGGACAGGCGCTGTTTCGGCCGTGGGCTCAAGGCCTGGCTGATGGCCCGCGTCGGTTGTCGGGTCAGGCGGGCGAGTACCTGCCATTGTTCGGCGACGGCCAGTTGTTCGAAGCCTGGGTGAAGATGACGTGCCCGGCGCAGCACGTCTTGTTGCAGGGCATGCAACAGGTACTCCTGGCCGTTGTGCCGCAGGTGGAAACCGGCGCCGGCCTGCACATGCTCTTCCAACTGGCGCCGCGCCCGGGAGGCGGGTTGTTGCAGTGGGCCATGACGCACCGCCGAACGCCAGAACCACAAGGCGATCAAGGCCAGCAGCGCCACCAATGCCTGGGGAAAATAGCGCAGCAGCAGGGTCAGCAGGTTGTCGTGGTCGGTGTTGAACAGCAGCGTGACGTCCGTGTCGACGCTCAAGTACCAGAGCAGCCAGGCGTTGTCGTACTGGTCGATGTTCTCGTTCTTCCACAGCTCGGCGTCGGTGATCACGGTGATCGAGCCGAGGCCGAGGTTCAATTGCATCATGTGGGTCGCCAGCGCGCTGTTGGCCCAGGCCTGGGCCAGGTCATGCGGGTCCTCGAGGTGGAAGTCGGTGTCGAAGCCGACATACGCCGGCGCCTCTTCGTCTTCCAGATAGAGTTTGGTCAGTTCCGGGTAACGGTCCTTGATCAGTTTGGGCGCCGGCTCCTTGAGGTCCTTGCTCAAGGATTGGCGCAGGCGCACGCGGTCGAGCAGCAGGTCGCCGCTGTTGCCGGTGCTGTCATCCCACAAGGCTTCGGCGACGAAAAGCAAGCGCCCGCCGGCCCGGGTCCAGTTCATCAACTGCTCGACGTCCCGTGGCGTCATGTGGGTTCGTTCGCCCAGCAACAGCAGGCTGTGCTGGCGAGGCTCCAGGGTGGGCAGCACATCCAGGCTGTTGGCGTGCTCGACGTTGATACCCTTCTGGCGCAGGAAAAGCTCGGCGGCCAGGTAAGGATTGGCCTGGGCTTCAGGGGAGGGTCCGTGCTCGACGACCTCCTCATAGGGCACGGCCTTGGTGTAGAGGTAGAGACCGAATGCGCACACCACGGCGGCCAGCACGGCGCCGATCAGCCACCCCGCGTGCCGGCTCATCGAGACGCCCCCGGACCGAACAGCTCGCGCCAGCCGTCACACAGTTCCTGTTGCAGGTGTGTCGGTGGGGAGCGATGCCCATAGGCAATGTTCTGCCAATGCAGGGTGAGGTTTTTGCTGAAGCCCAGCAGGTTGTCCTGCTTGAGCTGTTCGACGCGTTCCAGCACCTGGCCTTCGGTGTCGGCCGGTTTCAAGGGGATCTTGAAGTCATGATGCAACCGGCTGAGCAGCGCCCGGTACAGCAGGCCCAGGGCTTCACGGGGTTGCGTGGCCCACAGTTGTTCGACGCTGGTCGCCACGTCGGCGGGCAGGCTTTCTTCGCGAATATCCAGGCCGAACATGCGCGCAGGTACGGCGCGTTCCACCGGCAGGCGCTGCGTCGGTCGGCGATTGGCCAGGGCCTTGAGTCTTTCGCGGTAGCGCCAGGCCAGCCAGACGATCGCCGCCACCAGGCAGGCCCACAGCACCACCTGGATCAGTGCGGCGGCGATGTCGAAGCGTTGGCTGCCGAGCCATTTGAACAGGGTCTTGAGCCAGTTCGATTTCGCCTCGGTCTCGGTCTCGGGGGATTCGGCCGTTTCTTCGCCGAAACGATAACGGATGACGGTCTCGGGATTCTTGAACGGCGGGGCGTCGAGGACTGCCTTGATGCTGTCCCGGGAGGCTTCGCTGGTGAGGGGCTGGTTGAGCAGTCGCGGACTGTCGGGGCCGCTGCTGTCCTCGGCGGCAAACGCCGGGGGCGCCAGCGGCAGCAGCATGAACACCAGCAGCATCAGCACCGGGGCGACGCCGCTCAGGCGTTGGCGCAGGCGTCGGAACACCAGCTCGATGTCCCACGCCTCGAGGATCGTGCGCCGGTTCAGGTAGAGGCTGAAGCCACAGGCGACATACACCGGCTCCCATAAGATCAGCAGCAGCGGGTACAGGAAGTTGACCAGGTGTTCGAACCACAACCAGTCGTGCTCGGCCGCTGACACCAGCATCTCCCAATCCCATTGCAGTTCGACTTGTTGCGGCACGAACAGATAGAACAGGGCCATCAGGCCGAACCACAAGGCGGTTTCCAGGTGCATGCCGATGATGGTCAACCATTGCGCCGCGCCGCGGTTGCGTTGCTGCAATACCCGCAAGCGCTGCGCCCGGGCCTCACCGCTAAGCCCCTCGAGTTGCACCACCGGCATCAGGAAACTGCGGCTCAGGCTCAGCCGACGCCAGGTCAGGCTGGCCAGCAACTGCGGCTTGAGCAGCGCAGGCCACTGGCGCAACGCCTGCCGCAAGGTGGGGGTTTCGCCAAACAGCGCCTTGGACAGAATGTACAGCGGCAGACGGTCGAAGGCCGGCTTCAACCACCAGAACAGCATCACCACCAGCGACGGTGAGTCCCACAGCAGCAGGGTCAGCAACAGGTACACCGGCAACGTGATGATCGCCCAACTGGTCATCAGCAGGCGTCGATGCTGCTGGCTCATCAACACGCCAAGATCCATGGCTTCCCAGGTGGTGCGTGGGCGGATGACGACGGTGGCGTCACTCAGGCGCATGGCGGACCCGTCCGGCAAGCGATAGATAGCTGATCACCAACAGCCACAACAAGGCGCCCACGGTGTATTTGGTGGCGGGCGTCACGGCGCTGGAAGACCAGTAGGCCTCGATGAACGCGGCAATGAGCAGGAACAGCATCACGCCGCCGATCATCAGCACGCTTTTGCCCGCCGCGAGCCGCAAGGCCTCGCCCCGGGTCAGGCGTCCCGGCGCGATCAAGGCCCAACCCAGTTGCAGGCCTGCGGCCCCGGCCAGGGCGATGGCGGTGAGTTCGAAGGCACCGTGGCCGATCACGAACGACCAGAATGTTCCCCCAGAGCCGATCTGGGTCAGGTGCCCGGCTACCGCGCCAATGGTCAGGCCATTGAAAAACAGGAAAAACGCGCTCCCAAGCCCAAACATCAAGCCACTGGCAAAGGTCTGAAAGGCAATGCCGATGTTGTGCATGATGTAGTAACCGAACATGACCCAGTCCTCGCTGGCGGCCCGCTCGACCGAGCGCCCCAGGTGCCCGGATGCCGGGTCATACATGCTGCGGATCTGGCTGATTTCGTCAGCGCCGAGCACGCTGTAGACCAGTTCCGGGAACAGATAGACCAGCAAGCCGATGCCCACCAGGCTGCCCAGGAACATCAGGCTGGCGGCCAGCACGAAGCGCCATTGCTCACGCACCAGGCGGGGGAATCCGACCAGGATGAAGGCCGAGAGATTGGCCGATGGCCGGCTGCGGTCCCGGTAGAGTTGCTGGTGACCGCGCAGTGCCAGTTGTTGCAGGGTGTCGACCAGCAAGCTGCTGTAGCCCCGGGCCTGGGCCAGTGCCAGGTGATGGCAAAGCCGTCGGTAGGTGGCAGGGAAGTCGCTGCTCTGGGGTACGCTGCGGCTGCGCTCCAGTTGGTCGAGTTGCCGGGTCAGGTGCTCCCATTCCCCCTGGTGACGGCTTTCGAACAGGCTTTGCTTCATGTTGGCCCCAGCAGGCCGCGGGCGACGCCATTGAGTTCGGCCGCGGCGTTTGGCACCTGGACGTTCAGTGGCGCGGCCAGGATGGCAGCCAGTTCGTTGACCCGCGCCTGGGACAGTTCTGCCTGGCGTTCGGCGAAGCCCAGCACGGCGCGTTGCTCATTCAGGCTCAGGGTGAAAGGCGTGCGTATCGGCGGGGCCATCGGCAAGGCGGGGCGTTTGACCGGCTGTTCGCGATACACCACCAGCGTGCCGGCCGCGAGATCGCCCAAGCGCTTGAACGCCGGATGCTGCAGGCAACTGATGGCCCCGAAGGTGTAGCCGAAGGGCAGCATGTCGACGAAACGCAGCAGGTTGCGGATCAACGACGCCGACCAGCCGATGGGCCGGCCATCGTCCTGCACCACGCGCAGCCCCATGATCTGCTTGCCGGGAGAGCGCCCCTGGTTGAGCACCTCGAACAGCACCATGTACCACCAACTGACGACAAACAGCAGGATGGACCCAAGGCCCATCCCCAGTTCGCCGAAAAACGCCAGGACCAGGAAGAAAAAACCCAGGACCAGCCCGCGTATGCCCAGGTCGATGGCGAAGGCGATTGCACGCGGCATCAATCCCGCCGGGCGCAGCGGCAGGTCGATGCCTTCGGGCGTTTCAACCTGATAGCGCGTGTCCAGGGGCGCGGGCAGCGTCGCGTTCCTTTGCAGTGCTGGTGTCTCGAGCATGGGCAACCTGTGATGGGCCAGACCGAATGTTCAATCTCGGCCCAGATGCTAGCAGTCTTCGTGCGGGCAAACGATACAACTGTGCAGGTCATTTCATGGTTTGCAACAGGATTCGTGGGCACCGCAGATCAATTGTGGGAGCGAGCCTGCTCGCGATGACGGCAGTCCATTCAACATGAATGCAAGCTGAGGCACCGCTATCGCGAGGGAGCTCGCTCCCACATGGGGTGGGTGGTGGAGCGGCGCATTGGTCTTCAAAAGTTACAGGACTGCTGGTCGCAGGCGGGTTCGAGCGCCTAGACTTCGCCAGTCTTCAGTTCAGGAACAGCCCGTGACTTCCATTTTCTGGTACGACTACGAAACCACCGGCATCAACCCGCGTTGCGACCGGCCCTTGCAGGTGGCGGGTATCCGTACCGATTTCGAACTCAATGAAATCGATGAACCGGTGAACCTGTATTGCCGGCCCAGCGATGACATCCTGCCGCATCCGGCGGCCTGCGCGATTACCGGCATCACCCCGGCGTGCCTGGCCGAAAAAGGCTTGAGCGAAGCCGATTTCATGACCCGTGTCCACGGGCAACTGGCCGCGCCCGGTACCTGTGGCGCCGGCTACAACACCCTGCGCTTCGACGATGAAATGACCCGCTACAGCCTCTATCGGAATTTCTTCGACCCGTACGCGCGGGAATGGCAGGGCGGCAACAGTCGCTGGGACCTCATCGATCTGGTGCGCGCGGCCTATGCGTTGCGCCCGCAAGGCATCACCTGGCCGCAAGAGGACGGTCGGGTGACCCTCAAGCTCGAGCGCCTGACCGCTGCCAATGGCATCGACCATGGCCAGGCCCACGATGCGTTGTCGGACGTGCGCGCGACCATCGCCCTGGCCCGCCTGATCCGTCAGCAGCAGCCCCGGCTCTACGACTGGCTGTTCCAGTTGCGCAGCAAACAGAAGGTGATGGACCAGATCCGCCTGTTGCAGCCTATGGTGCATATTTCCGGTCGCTTCTCGGCGGCGCGCAACTACATCGGTGTGGTCTTGCCGCTGGCCTGGCACCCGAAAAACCGCAACGCCCTGATCGTCTGCGACCTGCACCTGGACCCCCAGGGCCTGCTGGATGACGATGCCGAAAGCCTGCGCCAGCGTTTGTATACCCGCCGTGAAGAATTGCTCGAAGGTGAGTTGCCGGTGCCGCTCAAGCTTATCCATATCAACAAATGCCCGGTGATCGCGCCATTGTCGGTGCTGCGTGCCGAGGACCAGCAGCGACTGGAACTGGATATGGAGGGCTATCAGCAACGGGCATTGCGGCTAACTGACGCACAGAAAGTTTGGCAAGATAAACTTCAGGCCATTTATGGGCGCGAGGATTTCACCGCCAGCGAGGATCCCGAGCAACAGTTATACGCGGGCTTCCTGGGGGATCGCGATCGACGTTTATGTGAACAAGTCCGCCTGGCTGACCCCTCGCAATTGGCTCAAGAACGCTGGCCTTTCGATGATGAGCGTTTGCCGGAACTATTGTTCCGATATCGCGCGCGCAACTTTCCAGACACGTTGAATCCTGAAGAGCAGGCGCGTTGGAGACTTTTCTGTCAACAACGGCTGTCATCCCCGGAGTGGGGGGCGCCTAATACCTTGGAAAGTTTTGATGCGGCGATGAGGGAGTGGATGGACCTGTCTACACCAGTGCAGCAAGAAGTACTCCGGGAGTGGCAGAGCTACAGCCAGCAATTGCGTAAACGTTTAAGCCTTGAGCCGTGATGAAGTAAAAAGATGACAGGCATAAAAAACGCCAGCAATCGCTGGCGTTTTTTTGTTCGCTAAGAACGGTGCGAACCGGTGAGGCTTAGCCCAGCAGGGTTGCCCAGCCTTCAACCACGTCACCGCCCCACTTGGCTTTCCACTCTTTCAGAGTCTTGTGGTTGCCACCTTTGGTTTCGATGACTTCGCCGTTGTGCGGGTTCTTGTATTGCTTAACTTTGCGAGCGCGTTTGGTACCGGTAGTTTTCACGGCGCCACGTGGTGCTTTGCTCGACTTGGCTTCTGGATCCAGCAGGGCAATGATGTCGCGCAGCGACTTGGAGTATTCGCCCATCAGAGTGCGCAGTTTGCCTTCGAATTCAAGCTCGGTTTGCAGTTTGTCGTCTTGGGACAGGTTTTTCAGGCGAGCTTGCAGTTCTTTGATGGCTTCTTCTGTGGCGCGGTATTCATTGATCAAGGACATGTGGACTACCTTATGTAGGACGCGGGTGACAAGGACACAGTGCGGCAATAGTAATCAGACAGTTTCATCAAGTAAACATTTAACCGGTGTTTTATTTAATTAATTAGTGCTGTGCCACAAAAACGCCTGTTGCAGTTAAATGCCGCGACAGTGTCTTCACATCTTTTCACACATATAGCCTGCTTCCCCAGACCACGCAGATCGCGGCGATAGGCCGTCGTCGAGGGTTTGGCGTGTCATCGATACTGCAGTTTTGCCGCGCAATGGCTAGAATGGCCGCCTTTGCGAAGTTCTGGAGTTTCCCTAATGCGCACTTTTCGTCTGGTGATTGCTTGCCCGGACCGCGTCGGCATCGTTGCTAAAGTCAGTAACTTTCTGGCGTCCCATAACGGCTGGATCACCGAAGCAAGCCATCACTCGGACAATCAAAGTGGTTGGTTTTTCATGCGTCACGAGATTCGTGCCGACTCGCTGCCCTTTGGTATCGAAGCCTTTCGTGAAGCGTTCGCCCCCATTGCCGAAGAGTTCTCGATGGACTGGCGTATCACCGACACCGCGCAGAAAAAACGCGTGGTGCTGATGGCCAGTCGTGAGTCCCACTGCCTGGCCGACCTGTTGCACCGTTGGCACAGCGATGAGCTCGATTGCGACATCGCCTGTGTGATTTCCAACCATGACGACTTGCGCAGCATGGTGGAATGGCACGGCATCCCGTACTACCACGTACCCGTCAACGCGCAAGACAAGCAGCCGGCGTTCGCCGAAGTCTCGCGGCTGGTCAAGCAGCACGATGCCGAGGTGGTGGTGCTGGCCCGCTACATGCAGATCCTGCCGCCGGCCTTGTGCCGCGAATACGCCCATAAGGTCATCAACATCCACCACAGTTTCCTGCCATCGTTCGTCGGTGCCAAGCCGTACCACCAGGCGTCGATGCGCGGTGTGAAGCTGATTGGCGCCACCTGTCACTACGTGACCGAAGAGCTGGATGCCGGCCCGATCATCGAGCAGGACGTGGTGCGCGTCAGCCACAGCGACAGCATCGAAGACATGGTGCGTTTCGGCCGTGACGTAGAGAAGATGGTGTTGGCCAGGGGCCTGCGTTATCACCTGGAAGACCGCGTGCTGGTGCACGGCAACAAGACCGTGGTGTTCTGACTACACTGCAAAGGGCCTGGACGAGCGATCGCCAGGCCCTTTTTTCATGAGGTTCGCCATGACCGATCCATTGGACAAAGCCACCTCCAAGGCGCCGGTGACCCTGGGTGAGGGCTGCCTCAGCCGCTATGACCCAGATGCGTTGGGCCCGGAGGACGGCACTGAGTTTCCCGATGCCGCGCAATTGTGGGAGCAACTGCATCCCCAGGACGAGCCCGAACAGAAGCCGTGATATGTCAGGCCTGCCTGAGCCTGATCAGTTTCTTGAGCAACGGCCGCCCGACCATCAGGAAGAACACCGGCCCGCCGGCCACCAGATAAAAGTAATAGGTCACCGCCCGCCAGATCAGGATCGCCGCCGCTGCGGTGGACTTGCCCACCATGGGTGCCAGCAGCGCCGCCGACGTCAATTCGGCCGCCCCGGCGCCGCCCGGCAGCAGGCTGAACTGTCCCGCACTCAGGGACAGCATCTGGATCAGGAAACTCCAGGCCCACTGCAGATCCGCCCCCAGTCCCCTCAACGCCAGGTACAACACGCTGTAGCGCAGTGCCCAATGCAGGCAGGTCAGGCCGAAGACCTGGAACAGTGTCTGTCGCGGCAACTTCAAGGTGTCGGTGAATGCCGCCAGAAAGCTCAGGATCTTGCGGCCCCAGCGTCGACGGGTGACGGCTTTTACGCGCAGGTGGCACAGTAGTCGAGCGCCCAGCAGAATCAATCTGCGGTGATACCGGGCCACCAGCACGCAGCCGAACAGCCCGCCAAACAATGAAATCGCGCTTAACGCCAGCATCCACTCCATGCGCTGGCTGAGGTTCTGGAACAGCGCATAAAACAGAATGCCCACCAAGGCGCAGAGGAAGAACAGCAAGTCGCTCAACTGATCCATGGCAAACACCGCGCTGCCATGGGCCGGGCGCACGCCGTTGCGCGCCAGCAGGGCCATCAGCGTCAGCGGGCCGCCACTGCCACCGGGCGTCGCGCACATGGCGAACTCGGTGGACATCACCACGCCGATGCTTTTCAGCCCGCCGATGCGCCCACGGTGTTCCCCCAGCAGCAGGCGCAAGCGCACGGAGTTCAAGCACCAGCACAGCACGATCATGCCGAGCATGGCCAGCAGTAGCGACAACGGAAAGCGCTGCACCCGCGACCACATTTCCCCGCCGCCGACCAGCAGCGGCACCAGTAGCGCCGTGAGCAGGGCGACACCCAGCCAGATCAGCCGTTTCATGCGGCGCTGCTGACCCGCAGCCCCTGGGTCGCCAGCCAGTCGACTTTGGTCATTGGCACACGACCGTCGTTGAGCAGGCGTTCGAGGGTGCGCAGCCAATAGTCCCGGGAAAAGGTATGGCGCATGTCCACCGGGTGCAGGCCCAGGCGAATCACCGGGGCCTGGCGCCAGCGCTGTTCGCGTTGGTCGCTGATGACTTTCGACAGGCCACGGCGCCAGGCGCTGCGAGCACTCCAGACCAGCCCAGGCGCATCGATGGCGGTGAAGTCGGGCAAGCGATAAAGGTGTTGAGTATCGCTGGTGTAGCTCAGCGGCAACTGGCGCAAGGCCTGGCGCGTGCCTTCGCTCATCAGCCAGGCCGGGGCGACGAAACCCTCCAGTGGCCAGTGGTAGCGTTCAAAGGTTTCGATACCGGCGCGCAGGCGGGCGAGGGCGGTGGCCTCGGACAGGTTGTAGAACTCCCCCTCATGGGTATAGACCCGGCGCATGAACCAATCCTTGGGGTGACGGGCGGCAGGGCCGTCGTCGCAATGGTAGTAGCCATGCAACACCAGTTCGTCGCCGCGCTCGACCCGGCTGTCGAGCAGGCGCCGAAAGCCGGGATGAGCCTCCAGGGCATTGTTGCGATGAAAGTCCGGCACCACCAACCAGGTCATCGGCACCTGGCCGAGGGCGTCAACGGCTTCGACGAAGGGCTGGTAGTCGGGCCAGGTTTGCGGTGCCACGTCATGCAGCACCAGGAGCACGCTGGACGAGCGGTTCATCGACACGGACCTTGTCTCAACCATTGGCCAGCAGGGGCATCTGCTCGCCGAGCACGGCGTAGTAGTGCCCCAGCAAGCTGTTGACCACGGTATCCCAGGCGTAATGCCGCTCCACATGCTGGCGCGCCAGCACGCCACGGCGCTGGCAGCCTTCGGCAAACAGTTGTCGCACGGCATTGGCCATGGCCTGTGGATTGTTGGGTGTGCACAGCAGGCCGCAGTCTTCATCGACGATTTCAGTGAAGGCCCCGGCCGCCACCGCTACTACCGGAATACCGCTGGCCATGGCTTCGAGAATCACCAGGCCGAAGGTCTCCTGGTCGCCAGCGTGCAGCAGGGCATCGGCGCTGGCCATGAGCCGGGCGACTTGTGGCGCCGGGCAGAATTCATCGACCACCGTGACGTTGTCCGGCACCACGGCGGGCATCGACGAGCCCACCAACAATAAGTGGTAGCGCTCGCCCAGGCGTTTCATGCACTTGAGCAGCACCGGCAGGTTTTTTTCCTTGGAGCCGCGCCCGGCGAAAATCAGCAGGCGCGCGTCTTCGGCGATGCCCAGCTCGGCCCGCAACTCCGGGTCGCGGGCGGCCGGGTTGAAGGTTTGCAGGTCGACGCCCAACGGTTGCACGAAGACGTTCTTGACCCCCAACCCGGTCAGTTTGTCGGCCATGACCTGGCTCGGCGCCAGGACCCGGTCGAAATTGCCGTACAACTTGCTGACATAAGCTTCGATGTTGGGGGTGAACCAGTTGCCCATGCGGTTGCTGACCAGCAGCGGCAGGTCGGAGTGATAGAAACCGATGACGGGCACGTCGAGCTGGCGACGGGCATCCAATGCGGCCCAGGCCGTGAGGTAAGGGTCGCCGACTTCGATCAGATCGGGCTGTAGATCGCGCAGGACATTGCGCCAGGGGGCCAGGCGAAGGGGAAAGCGATAGCCCTTGCCGAATGGCAGTGCTGGGGCTGGAACCTTGTAGATTCCGTCATGCACGCTCAAATGCGCGCCGGGAATCAGCAGGCTGTGGCGAATTCCGGGCCGGTCACCCAGGCGTCGGTGCTTGGCATCCAGATAAGTGCGCACGCCTCCGCTGGCTGGGGCGTAGAACATGGTGATGTCCGCTATATGCACGATGAGCATCCCTCCGGTCAGTGTTCTCCTGTGTTGACCTTTAGTAAGAATAGATGTTCGGTTGGGGTTGTGGGGGTGGGGTGTCAGTGGAGTATTGCTGGGTTTGACAGGGCCTCATCGCGAGCAAGCTCGCTCCCACAGGGGGGGCACAGATCCCATGAGGAGCGAGCTTGCTCGCGATAGGGGCGGTCCGGGTTTGCAGACTATTATTTCCTGGCGCCAGGGGCTTAATGCGCCAGGCATGCTTTTATATAAGCGTGCAAAATGGCGTCATATCGCAAACACCACGGGTGACCACATGCCTGACTCATCGCAACTCATTATCGGCGCCGACCTTGGCGGCCAGCCCATTGCCCAGGCCATGCGCCTGGCGAATCGTCATGGTCTGGTGGCGGGCGCCACCGGTACCGGCAAGACCGTCACCTTGCAGCGCCTGGCCGAAATGTTCAGCGATGCCGGGGTGGCGGTGTTCGCGGCGGACATCAAGGGTGACCTGTGCGGCCTCGGCGCGGCCGGCAACCCCCAGGGCAAGATCGCCGAGCGTATCGCCGGCATGCCTTGGCTCAACCACAAGCCCCAGGCTTATCCGGTGACCTTGTGGGATATCCACGGCCAGTCCGGTCATCCACTGCGCACCACCTTGAGTGAAATGGGTCCGTTGTTGATCGGCAGCCTGCTGGAACTGACGGACAGCCAGCAGTCGGCGCTCTACGCCGCGTTCAAGGTGGCCGACCGCGAAGGCTTGTTACTGCTGGACCTCAAGGACCTGAAAGCGCTGCTCAACCATCTCAAGGACAATCCCGAGTTGCTGGGGGACGACGCGGCGCTGATGACCACTGGCTCCAGCCAGGCGTTGCTGCGACGCTTGTCCACCTTGGAACAGCAGGGTGCGGATGCGTTGTTCGGCGAGCCGGCCTTGCAGCTCGAAGACATCCTGCAACCGGCCAGCGATGGCCGTGGCCGCATCCACTTGCTCGACGCCAGCCGCCTGGTCCATGAAGCGCCGAAGGTCTACGCGACGTTCCTGTTGTGGCTGCTGGCCGAGCTGTTCGAGCAGTTGCCTGAGCGCGGTGATGCGGACAAACCGCTGCTGGCGCTGTTCTTCGACGAGGCGCACTTGCTCTTTGCCGATACGCCCAAGGCTTTGCAGGAGCGCCTGGAGCAAGTGGTGCGGCTGATCCGTTCCAAGGGCGTCGGGGTGTATTTCGTGACCCAGTCGCCGGGCGACTTGCCGGATGACGTGCTGGCGCAGTTGGGCTTGCGCATCCAGCACGGGTTGCGGGCCTTTACTGCCAAGGAGCAGAAGTCCTTGCGGGCGGTGGCTGACGGTTTCCGGCCCAACCCGCAATTCGATGCCCTGGCGGTGCTGACCGAACTGGGCATCGGTGAAGCCCTGGTGGGCACCTTGCAGGAAAAAGGCACACCGGAAGTGGTCCAGCGCGTGCTGGTGGCGCCACCGCAATCGCGCATCGGGCCGCTGAGCGAGGCCGAACGCGCCGGGTTGATCGCTAGTTCGCCGTTGCAAGGACGCTATGACAAACCCATTGATCGTGAATCAGCCTATGAAGTGCTGATGGGCCGCAAAGGGCTGGAACCGCAGGCCGAAGAGGCGCCGGGCAAGCCGACGACGGAAGAACCGAGCTTCACCGAAAAAGCCGGGGAATTCCTCGGCACCGCGGCCGGCCAGGCGCTTAAATCGGCGATGCGCCAGGCGGCCAATCAGTTGGGCCGGCAATTGGTGCGTGGGTTGATGGGGTCGTTGCTGGGGGGCAGCAAGCGCCGGTAGTCAGGACCGAGTCGTCCCTTTCGTGAGCAAGCCCGCTCCCACAGTAGATTTTTGCCAGACACAGAATGTGTGCCCGCCGCAGATCCACTGTGGGAGCGGGCTTGCTCGCGAAGACGGTTTAGCAGGCGAAGAATAGGCTGGCTGATCTGCCGCCATCGCGAGCAGGCTCGCTCCCACAAGGGGTTGGGTTGGCGTCGTACACGAAACAGGTGCCCGCCGCAGATTCCCTGTGGGAGCGAGCTTGCTCGCGATAGCTATCCAACCGGCGCCGAAAATCTCAATCCTTGGGCCGCGCATGCGCCGCCAACCGCTCCAGCGCCGCCCGCAGGTTGGGATCGCTGATGCCATCGGCGGTGGCCTGGATGGTCGCGGCGGCGTCGGTGGACAAATCCAGCGTGTGCCCCTTGACGCCGACCTGGACGGTGGGCGGTTGTACCTTGAACAGGATCCGCGTCAGGTTGGCGAATTCTTCGAACGCCTGGAGTTGGCGCAGCAGGCGTTTTTGCTGGTAGCGCAGGCGTGTGGCCCAGTGGCCGTCGGTGACGATCAGCAGCAGGCTGCCTTCGCGCCAGGACGCCACGTGGCAATGCTCGCGCGCCGCCGGTTGCAACTGGCTGTCCAGCAGGCGTTGCAAGTGACCCAGGCGTTTGGCGTGGCCGAAGATGGCTTTCAGCGGCTTGGCTTCGCGCAGCAGAACGGCGGGAGCCTTGGCTGGAAGAGGGCGAAAGGCCATGAATGAATACCGCAAGTGACAGAGGCGCCATGGTAGCAGAAAGCGCCGGATGCGCCTCGACCCTCTCGCCCAGCGGCTTTTGGCTGCACAATCAATGAGTAACTTCTGCGTTTTGTGGGTTGAAGTTCGCGCAAAAGCCCTTATTTTAAGCGAGCCCCGTCACAGCGCTGTGCCAGCATCGTGGAATAACGCCACTTTCCTCTCCATCGTTTCCGGGTAGAATGCTCGTTCGCATGCGGCCATGAGGGCTGCACGGGCGACTCACGGGGCCGCCCTCCATCCCTTTAGTGTGGAAGATCCTGCCGATATGTTTGCGCCTTTGTTAAAGAAACTTTTTGGAAGCAAGAACGAGCGTGAAGTCAAACGCATGCTCAAGACGGTACAGACTGTCAATGCCTTCGAAGAGCAAATGGTGGCCCTTTCGGACGATCAGTTACGCGCCAAGACTGCCGAATTCAAGGACCGCATCGCCAAGGGGGAAACCCTTGACCAACTCCTGCCCGAAGCCTTTGCGGTCGCCCGTGAAGCAGGCAAGCGGGTCATGGGCATGCGCCACTTCGACGTCCAGTTGATCGGCGGCATGACCTTGCACGAAGGCAAGATCGCCGAAATGCGTACCGGTGAGGGCAAGACCCTCGTGGCGACCCTGGGCGTCTACCTCAACGCACTGTCCGGCAAGGGCGTGCACGTGGTGACGGTCAACGACTACCTGGCGCGCCGCGACGCCAACTGGATGCGCCCGCTCTACGAATTCCTCGGCCTGAGCGTCGGCGTCGTCACGCCGTTCCAGCCGCCGGAAGAGAAGCGCGCCGCCTACGCCGCCGACATCACCTACGGCACCAACAACGAATTCGGTTTCGACTACCTGCGCGACAACATGGCGTTCAGCATGGAAGAAAAATTCCAGCGTGAACTCAACTTTGCCGTGATCGACGAAGTCGACTCCATCCTCATCGACGAAGCCCGTACCCCGCTGATCATTTCCGGTCAGGCCGAGGACAGCTCCAAGCTGTACATCGAGATCAACAAGCTGATCCCGCAGCTCAAGTTGCATGTCGAGGAAGTCGAAGGCGAAGTGACCCAGGCCGGGCACTACACCGTTGACGAAAAGACCCGCCAGGTCGAGCTCAACGAAGCCGGTCACCAGTTTGTCGAGGAAATGCTCACCCGTATTGGTTTGTTGGCCGAAGGCGAGAGCCTGTACTCGGCCCATAACCTGGGCCTTTTGACCCACGTCTATGCCGGCCTGCGTGCCCACAAGCTGTTCCATCGCAACGTTGAATACATCGTGCAGGACGGCCAGGTCGTACTGGTGGACGAACACACCGGTCGTACCATGCCGGGCCGTCGCCTGTCCGAAGGCCTGCACCAGGCCATCGAAGCCAAGGAAGGCCTGAACATCCAGGCCGAGAGCCAGACCCTGGCCTCGACCACCTTCCAGAACTACTTCCGCCTGTACAACAAGCTGTCCGGCATGACCGGTACCGCTGACACCGAAGCGTTCGAATTCCACCAGATCTACGGCCTGCAAGTGATGGTGATTCCACCGAACAAGCCGCTGGCCCGTAAAGACTATAACGACCTGGTGTTCCTGACCGCCGATGAGAAATACGCGGCGATCATCAACGACATCAAGGAATGCATGGCCCAGGGCCGTCCGATCCTGGTGGGTACCGCCACCATCGAGACCTCCGAGCACATGTCCGCCCTGCTCAACAAGGAAGGCATCGAGCACAAGGTCCTCAACGCCAAGTTCCACGAGAAGGAAGCCGAGATCATCGCCCAGGCCGGTCGCCCGGGTGCGCTGACCATCGCCACCAACATGGCCGGTCGTGGTACCGACATCCTGTTGGGCGGCAACTGGGAAGTGGAAGTCGCCAGCCTGGAAAACCCTACGCCTGAGCAGATCGCGCAGATCAAGGCCGACTGGCAGAAGCGTCACCAGCAGGTACTCGAGTCCGGCGGTCTGCAGGTGATCGCTTCCGAGCGTCACGAATCGCGTCGTATCGACAACCAGTTGCGTGGCCGTGCCGGTCGCCAGGGCGACGCCGGTTCCAGCCGTTTCTACCTGTCCCTGGAAGACAGCCTGATGCGCATCTTCGCCTCTGACCGGGTGAAGAACTTCATGAAGGCCCTGGGCATGCAGCCAGGCGAGGCGATCGAGCACCGCATGGTGACCAACGCCATCGAGAAAGCCCAGCGCAAGGTCGAAGGCCGCAACTTCGATATCCGCAAGCAACTGCTGGAGTTCGACGACGTCAACAACGAACAGCGTAAAGTGATCTATCACATGCGTAACAGTTTGTTGGCCGCCGACAACATTGGCGAAACCATCGCCGATTTCCGCCAGGACGTGCTCAACGCCACTGTCAGCGCCCATATCCCGCCGCAGTCGCTGCCGGAACAGTGGGACGTCGCCGGTCTGGAAGCCGCGCTGCAGAGCGACTTCGGCGTGGCATTGCCGATCCAGCAATGGCTCGACGAAGACGATCACCTGTACGAAGAAACCCTGCGCGAGAAACTGCTGGCCGAACTGATCGCTGCCTACAACGAGAAGGAAGACCAGGCGGGCGCCGAGGCGCTGCGCTCCTTCGAGAAGCAGATTGTGTTGCGAGTACTGGACGACCTGTGGAAAGACCACCTGTCGACCATGGACCACCTGCGTCACGGTATCCATTTGCGTGGTTACGCCCAGAAGAACCCGAAGCAGGAGTACAAGCGCGAGTCCTTCACGCTGTTCTCCGAATTGCTCGATTCGATCAAGCGCGACTCGATCCGTGTGCTGTCCCACGTTCAGGTTCGCCGCGAAGACCCGGCCGAAGAAGAAGCTCGCCTGCGTCAGGAAGCCGAAGCCCTGGCTGCACGCATGCAGTTCGAACACGCCCAAGCCCCAGGCCTGGAAGTGGTCGCCGAAGAGGGCGTCGATGTGGATGTCGCCCTGGCGACCGCACCGGTGCGCAACGAGCAGAAGCTGGGCCGTAACGAACTGTGCTATTGCGGTTCGGGCAAGAAATACAAGCATTGCCACGGGCAGATCCAATAAACCCGTTTCAACGCTGAACGACCCGCGCCGCGACAGGCCAGCCCCTGTCGCGGCGTTTTGCCATTTGATTCGCCGTCTCGATGAAGCCGGCGTCGATATACATCTAATTTAGGAGCGCATTCATGGCTGTTGGTCTTGGTCCGTTGCCAACGTTGCACCCGGTTGCCGGTTTTGAACTCGGTATTGCCTCGGCGGGCATCAAGCGCCCCGGGCGCAAGGACGTCGTGGTCATGCGTTGCGCCGAAGGCTCGACGGTGGCTGGCGTGTTCACCCTCAACGCCTTCTGTGCCGCTCCAGTCATCCTGGCCAAGCAACGCGTGCAGGGGCCGGTGCGTTACCTGCTGACCAACACCGGTAACGCCAACGCCGGCACCGGTACGCCAGGTTTGGCCGCCGCCGAGCGCACCTGCGCCAAGCTGGCGGAACTGACCGGCGTTGACGCCAGCCAGGTGCTGCCGTATTCCACCGGCGTGATCGGCGAACCGCTGCCGGTCGAGAAGATCGAAGGCGCGCTGCAAGCCGCCCTTGATGACCTGTCGGAGAACAACTGGGCTGCGGCCGCCACCGGCATCATGACCACTGACACTTTGCCCAAGGGCGCGAGTCGCCAGTTCGAGCACGATGGCGTGACCATCACCGTCACCGGTATCAGCAAAGGCGCCGGCATGATCCGTCCGAACATGGCGACCATGCTCGGCTACATCGCCACCGATGCCAAAGTCTCGCGCCAGGTGCTGCAAGACCTGATGCTCGACGGTGCCAACAAGTCGTTCAACCGCATCACCATCGACGGCGACACGTCCACCAATGACTGCTGCATGCTGATCGCCACCGGCAAGGCCAACCTGCCGGAGATTACCGAGGCCAGCGGCGCGCTGTTCGCCGCCCTCAAGCAGGCGGTGTTCGAGGTGTGCATGGAAGTGGCCCAGGCCATCGTGCGTGACGGCGAAGGCGCAACCAAGTTCGTGACCGTGCTGGTCAACGGCGGTGGCAATCACCAGGAATGCCTGGATGTCGGCTACACCGTGGCCCACTCGCCGCTGATCAAGACCGCGCTGTTCGCCTCCGACCCGAACTGGGGTCGCATCCTTGCCGCTGTGGGCCGTGCCGGTGTACCTGAGCTGGACGTGAGCAAGATCGACGTGTTCCTCGGTGAAGTCTGCATCGCCAGCCAAGGTGCTCGTGCTGCGACCTACACCGAAGCCCAGGGGGCGGCGGTCATGCAACAGGAAGAAATCACCATCCGTATCGAGCTGGGACGGGGTGATTGCAGCGAAACCATCTGGACCACCGACCTGTCCCACGAGTACGTCAAGATCAACGCTGAGTACCGGACTTAACAGGCTCGGGACCGAGTTGCTCCAATCGCGAGCAAGCTCGCTCCCACAGGGATTTGTTGAGTGGCATCGATAGTGGTCTCAACACAAATCCACTGTGGGAGCGAGCTTGCTCGTGATGGCGCCAGAACAGACACCTCAGAACCATAAGAAAGGAATCCACATGAGCCTGCACCTGATCATCGGCGACCAACGCATTTCCTCCTGGTCCCTGCGCGGCGCGCTGGCCCTGGCGCTGACCGGCGCGAAATACACCGAAGAGCTGGTCAGGCTTGACCAGCCCGATACCCGCGAGAAGCTGCTCAAGTATTCGGCCACAGCCAAGGTCCCGTTGCTCAAGACCGAGTTCGGCGTGATCGCCGATTCCCTGGCGATTGCCGAATACCTGGCTGAACAGTTTCCCGAGGCCAATCTCTGGCCCAAGGATGTGGCCGCCCGGGCCCAGGCACGCTCGGCCTGTGCACAGATGCACAGCGGTTTTTTCGCCCTGCGCAGCCACATGCCCATGGACCTGCTGCACGATGCGCCGTTGTCGCCGATGCCATCTGACGTGCAGGCGGAAATCCAGCGGATGCTGGCGCTGTGGGCCGAATGCCGTGCCGCGGCGACCGAAACCGGTCCCTACCTGTTTGGCCGCGTGAGCCTGGTCGATGTGTTTTTTGCCCCTGTTGCCGTGCGCTTGCGCACTTATCAGGTGAAACTGTCGGAGGTCGATGAGGCCTACGTCGAAACCCTTTATCAATGGCCGGCGTTCAAGGCGTGGCAACAGGCTGGCCTGGAGGACACTGCGCGGTGAAACGAGTCCATGTGGCGGCGGCGGTCATTCGCGATGCCGCCGGTAAAATCCTGATCGCCCGACGGGCCGACACCCAGCACCAGGGTGGCCTGTGGGAATTCCCCGGTGGCAAGGTCGAGGCCGATGAGTCCGTCGAAACCGCCCTGGCCCGCGAACTTCATGAGGAGCTGGGGATCGTTGTCGGTGCCGCCCGGCCGTTGATCAAGGTGCGTCACGACTACCCGGACAAACAGGTGTTGCTGGATGTCTGGGAAGTCTCGGTCTTCACTGGCGAGCCCCACGGTGCCGAAGGGCAGCCGTTGGCCTGGGTGACGGCCCGCGACCTGACGAACTATGCGTTTCCGGCGGCCAATCAGCCGATCGTCGCGGCGGCCCGTTTGCCGGGTGAGTACCTGATTACCCCGGAGGGCCTTGAGACGCCGGCCTTGCTGCGCGGTATGCAGAAGGCGATTGCCGGCGGGATCAAGTTGCTCCAACTGCGTGCCCCCGGTGGCTACGACCCGAAATACCGCGATCTGGCGGTGGATGCGGTGGGGTTGTGTGCCGGCAAGGCCCAACTGATGCTCAAGGGGCCGTTCGAATGGCTGGGGGATTTTCCCTCCGCCGGTTGGCACATTACCGCCGCGCAACTGCGCAAGCATGCCACGGCCGGTCGCCCGTTCGGCAAGGACCGCTGGCTGGCGGCCTCCTGCCATAACGCCGAAGAACTCTCCCTGGCGCAGCAAATGGATGTGGACTTCGTCACGCTTTCGCCGGTGCAACCGACCCAGACCCATCCTGACGCACAGCCGTTGGGGTGGGCAGAGGCGGCGCGGTTGATCGAGGGCTTCAACAGGCCGGTCTATCTGTTGGGTGGGGTCGGGCCCGGCGAGCGGCAAAAAGCCTGGGAGACCGGGGCGCAGGGTGTGGCGGGGATTCGGGCGTTTTGGCCTGAGGCTTGATGGTGTGGTGTGACTGCTGGCCTCTTCGCGAGCAAGCCCGCTCCCACAGTAGATTTCTGCCAGGCACAGAATGTGTGCCTGCCGCAGATCCCCTGTGGGAGCGGGCTTGCTCGCGAAGGCGGCCTGACAGGCAATACACCTCTCTGATCAATTCCCAGGCTTGGCCGCCGCCACCCAAAGCACCTCTGCCACCCCTTGCCGCCGGGCAATGACCCGCGCGGCCACGAACAGCAGATCCGACAACCGATTGATATAGGCCAGCCCCGGCCCGGCCAGCGGTTCCACCGCGTTCAGTTGCTGACAACGGCGCTCGGCGCTGCGGGCCAGGCTGCGGCAGACATGGGCCTGGGCGATCAGCGTCGAACCACCGGGCAGGATGAAGTTTTCCAGGGGCCCCAATTCCTCGTTCCACACGTCGATCGCCGCTTCCAGCCGCTCGATTTCCGCCACGTTCAAGGCCTGGTAGGCCGGCATCGCCAGTTCACCACCGAGGTCGAACAAGCGATGCTGACAAGGCCCCAGTACTGCGCTGACCTCTTTCAGTGCCGGGTATTGGGCCGTTTCAGTGACGAGCCCGGCCAGCAATAAGCCCAGCTGGCTGTTCAGCGTATCCACTTCGCCGATGGCCTCGACCCGTGGGTGGTCCTTTGCCACGCGGCGACCATCGCCCAACCCGGTTTCACCCTTGTCGCCGGTGCGGGTGTAAATCTTCGACAGGCGAAAACCCATGCTCAGCGCTCCAATTGTTTGTGTTCCTGCGGCACCATCGACGTGCCGGCCAGCGGCAGGCGCAAGGTGAAGCAAGTGCCTTGGCCCGGCGCCGACTGCACTTCCATCTGGCCCTTGTGGTTATTGGTGATGATGAAGTACGAGACCGACAGTCCAAGGCCTGTGCCTTGGCCGATCTCCTTGGTGGTAAAAAATGGCTCGAAGGTGCGTTTGCGCACGTTCTCGCTCATGCCGATGCCGTTGTCCTCGACCTGGATTTCCGCCCATGGCGGGTTCAACCGCGTGCGCAGGATGATGCGTCCCGGTTCGCTGTCGTCCTGGCGTTGATGGATCGCCTGGGCGGCGTTTTTCAGCAGGTTGAGCAGCACCTGTTCCAGTTCGTTGGCCGTGCCGGGCACCGGGCCCAGGTTCGGGTCGAACTGGCGGATGATCGCTTGGCCCTTGAAGTCGAAACCGATCGCCAGGTCGAAGTCGTTACCGGCGATTTCTACCGCCTGGTCGATCAGCGCCGGTAGGTCGCAGGGTGCCATCTGCCGCGTGCTGAGCCGGCTGAAGCTGAGCATATGGGTGACGATTTTTGCCGCTCGGGCGCCGGCTTGCTGGATGCCGTCGAGCAACTGCGGGATCTCCCGACCCTGGAGGTAGCGATTGACCTCCTCCAACGGGATACCCAATTGTTCGGCCTGTTCGAGGTTCTTCGGCAATTCCGGCGACAGGCGTCGGCGGATGTTCTGCACGTTGTGCAGGATGGCGCCCAGGGGGTTGTTGATTTCATGGGCCATGCCCGCCGCGAGGCCGCCGACCGAGAGCATTTTCTCCGATTGCACCATCATTTCTTCCAGCGACAGGCGCTGGGTGATGTCATCGATCCGGATGACCACGCCACGCCCGGCACCGCCCATCAGTGGGTAGAACGTGAGGGCGTAGTGGCGGGCTTCGTCGTCCTTGGTCCAGGTGACGCGTTCGATCTTGGCGACCGTATGTTGCTCGACGGTCTGCTTGAGCTGGGGCAGGTACGGCTTGAGTGGTTCGAAAGCGAGGAAGATCGGCTGGTTCAGCGCCTCGTCCAGCCGTGTGCCGGAGAGGGCGCTGGCTTCCTGGTTCCATTGGGTGACGTAGAGTTGCTCGTCGAGGGCGATCAGCGCCGAGGGCATGGAGTCGATGATGCTGTTGAGGTAATTCTGAAAGCCGGTGAGCTTTTTCTCGATCTTGCTGCGCACCTGGACTTCCAGCTCCAGCTTGCGATTGGTATGGCGGGTTTCTTCCGCCAGGCCCTGGGCCTGGTCGTAGGCGGCCTGGGAGTCGTCCCGCGCGCGCTTGAGTTGTTGTTCCCGGGCTTCGATCCGCGACAGCATGGTGTTGAACGCCTCGGCCAGGCTGCCGATCTCATCGTGGTTGCCGCGTGCGGCACGCAGGGCATAGTTCTCTTCGCGGGTGACCTGGCGTGACAGTTCTTCAAGCTGATGAATCGGCTGGGTGATCAGGCGCTTGATCTGCTGGGCAATGATCAACCACAGCAACACGCTGAAAATCAGGATGCCGAGGCTGGCGGTCAGGGTGCCGGTGTAGAACGCGGTCGGCAATTCACTGCTGGCCACCAGCAACAGATGGCCAGGCGCCGTACCGGGACGGGGCAGGGTAATGACCTGGTTGCTGCGAAACTCACCGGCCTGCCAGGCCTGCATGTTGCGGTAATGGTCCGGCAGCTTGAGCTTTTCGCCCTGTTGCAGTTGTGCCAGGCGTTCGCCCTGGCCGTCATACAGCGCCGCCGCCCGCAGCGGTGCGTAGCTGTTGAGCTCATCGAGCAAGCGCTGGGCACTTTGTGGCGATTGCAGGGCGTCGGAGATCAGGCTCGGATTGGCCACCAGTCGGCCAATGGTCTGCAGGGCCTGGGGCGCCATGCTTTCCTGGGAGATGTAGTAGGCGGCGCTGATAAAGGTCAGGTTGGCCACCAGCAGGACAGTGGTCAACAACACCAACAGGGCAGCCAGCAGTTTCTGGCCGACCGGGAGGTTTTCAAGGCGCTGGCGCAATGGCATCAGACTCGTCGCTAAAAAGGAACACGAGGGCCAGCGTAGCCGCTGCTCAGTCGCTGGGCAATGCGAGGTTGTGCAAGTGGGCAATCAGTCGCTGGCGCAGTTGCTCCAGGTGCGGCACGGTCAGCTCGTGGCGTTGGGCGACCTTGCAGGCGTAACCGAGCAAGTAGCTGATTTCGGTGCGGCGCCGATTGGCGACATCCTGGTACATCGAGGAGTAATTGGCGGCCGTGGCCTGGATCACCCGTTCGACTTCCGGCTGCAAGCCTTCGGCAGCCGCAGGCTGGCCGCAACGCTCGAGCAGGTCGGTGAGTTCCACGCACAGGGTCGCCACTTCGCAACGGTGTTCCTGCAAGCCGCCATTCTTGCAGTGGTGCAGTACGGTCAGCGGATTGATTGCACAGTTGAGCGCCAGTTTGCGCCAGAGCCGGGTGAGGATGTCGGCGCTCCATTCGTGGGGAATGCCGGCGGCGCTCAGGTCGTCCAGCCAGAACGGTGCCACTGGGTGCGCGGGGTCGCCCAACCAGGTGTAGCCGTGGCCGGCGAACACCACGCGCCAGTCACCGTCGCGGAACGCGCCTTCGGTGCTGGAGGCGCTGATGCAGCGGGCCTGGGGCACACAATTGGCCACTGCGTCCTGGCTGCCGAGGCCGTTCTGCAACAGGATCAGTTCCGATTCGGCGTCCAGGCGATGGGCCACCGAGGCCACGGCCGCTTCCGCGTCGTAGGCTTTGCAGGCCAATAGCAGGCGCCTGATCGGTTCCGGGCTGTCCGCCGTTTCGCCAGATATCGGGTAACACTGCGCCTGGCCCTGTTCCACCAGCGTCAGGCCGCCGGCGCTGCGGTAGGCCTGCAAGCGGGCTTCGTTGCGCAGCACCAGCCGCACCGGCAACCCGGCCCGGGCCAGGCGCGTGGCCCACAACGTGCCGAGACTGCCGGCCCCGAGGACATGCCAGGTAGTGGACATCAGTTTTTTACTCGGATTGGCGCAGGCATCTGAGGGCTCGCAGTGTCGACAGGAAAAGAGCCGTTATAATGAGCCCGATTTTAACCACAAGCCAAGCGCGCGCCGTTGATACTGGCGCGCCTTTTTATTTGGAGAACACTACATGCCGTCATTCGACGTGGTATCCGAACTGGACAAGCACGAAGTCACCAACGCGGTTGAAAACGCCGTCAAGGAACTCGACCGTCGTTATGACCTCAAGGGCAAGGGCAGTTTCGAGTTCAAGGAAAAAGACCTGACCGTGAACCTGACCGCCGAGGCCGACTTCCAGCTCGAGGCGATGATCGAGATCCTCAAGCTGGCGCTGGTCAAGCGCAAGATCGATGTGCAGTGCCTTGAGGTCAAGGACGCCTATGCCTCGGGCAAGCTGATGAAGCAGGAAGCCGTGCTCAAGGAAGGCATCGACAAGGAACTGGCGAAGAAGATCGTCGCTCATATCAAGGACGCCAAGCTCAAGGTGCAAGCCGCCATCCAGGGCGAGCAAGTGCGGGTCACCGGCAAGAAGCGTGACGACTTGCAGGAAGCCATTGCGGCACTGCGCGGCAAGGAATTCGGCATGCCCCTGCAATTCAACAATTTCCGCGACTGATCCCTTCGGCTATAGGGAAACACTGTGGCGAGGGAGCTTGCTCCCGCTTGGGGGCGCAGCACCCATCGAAGGGGCCGCTACGCAGCCCAGCGGGAGCAAGCTCCCTCGCCACAATGCCGCGTGCAACAGGAATAGGAGAGAAAGATGGATTTAAATGCTGAAGTGGACAACCTGGTCAAGGCTTCCCAGACCTGGATCCCCATGATCATGGAATACGGCAGCCGCGTGCTGCTGGCGGTCATCACCCTGGCCATCGGCTGGTGGTTGATCAACAAAGTGACGCAGAAACTGGGTGCGTTGCTGGCCTTGCGTAACGCCGACCTGGCACTGCAAGGGTTTATCAGTACCCTGGCCAACATCATCCTGAAGATTTTGCTGATCGTCAGCGTCGCTTCGATGATCGGTGTGGAAACCACTTCGTTCGTCGCCGCCATCGGTGCCGCCGGCCTGGCCATTGGCCTGGCCTTGCAAGGCAGCCTGGCGAACTTCGCCGGTGGCGTGCTGATCCTGCTGTTCCGCCCATTCCGCATTGGTGACTGGATCGAAGCCCAGGGTGTGGCCGGTACGGTCGACAGCATCCAGATCTTCCACACCGTGATTCGCACCGGTGACAACAAGACCGTGATCGTGCCAAACGGCAATCTGTCGAACGGCATCATCACCAACACCAACCGCCAGCCGACTCGCAAGGTGGTGTTTGATGTCGGCGTGGATTACCAGGCCGACCTGCAAAAGGCCCGGGAAGTGTTGCTGGCGCTGGCCAAGGATGAGCGTGTTCTGGCTGATCCGGCCCCGCAAGCAGTGATCTCTACCTTGGGCGACAGCTCCATTACGGTGTCACTGCGGATATGGGTCAAGACGGCTGATTATTGGGATGTCATGTTCATGCTTAATGAACAGGCGCGGGATCGTTTGAAGGAGGAGGGCATTGATATTCCGTTTCCGCAACGAGTGATTCGGGTGGTTCAGGAAGGGGCCTTGCAATAACGACTCGACTATGACTTGGCGTATATTTAGTTAGCTTGCTATTTAACAAGTTGTGTTAAAGCTGACATGCGATGGACATAAAAAAACCGCTCACCTGGATCAGGTGAGCGGTTTTTGTTTATTGCGGGTGCAGCTATCGAACTAGCACTGAATTACAAGATGCTCAGTGGGTATTCGACGATGAAGCGGAAGTCATTGTTGTCTCGGTTGCCACTGGCGGTGGTGTAAGAGGTGTTGGTGCGGTAGAAAGCGCTACGAACACGGAACGACAGGTCTTTGGCTGGACCGCTTTGCAGAACGTACTTGGTTTCGAAGTCCCATTCGTGCTCTTTTGCTTCGCCATCAGCGGTGGAAATGTTATCACCGGTGACATAACGGGTCATGAAGCTCAGGCCAGGAACGCCGTAAGTTTTCATGTTCAGGTCGTAGCGCGCCTGCCAGGAACGCTCGTCCTGACCGTTGAAGTCGGAGTACTGGATGGAGTTGGCGAGGAAAATGGTACCGCCGCCGTCAACACCGTACGCATAGCCGGTATCACCGGTGGAGCGCTGGTGAGCCAGGGTGAACTTGTGGGCGCCGATGGCATAGGCTGCTGCGAGGGACCAGATACGGTTGTCAACGTCGCCGCTGAGCTTCTGGCCTTGGTCCTTGCTGTCATAACCGTTGAAGTCGAAGTTCAGCGACTGATCTTCGTTGATCGGCAACGTGTAGTTCAGGTTCAGGTATTTCTTTTTGTAGTGATCTTCGACGTCGGAAGCCGCTACGCCGGCTACGAAATTGTCGGTGAACTGGTAGGTTGCACCGGCAATGTCAGCGGATTTCAGGCCAAGGCCGTCATCGCCCATGCCAGTTTGCGAACTGATGGCGTTGAAATGACCAGCGCTCAGCTCCAAGCCTTTGATTTCTTTACTGGTGATCAGCGTACCGGTAGCAACTTCTGGCAGCAGACGGCTGTCGTCAGTAGAGAAAACCGGGCTGGTAGTGAACTGGTTGCCATATTTCAGAACGGTGTCGGACAGACGGAACTTAACCGCGCCGCCAATCTTCGATTGTGTTTCTTCCAGGTTGCCATCACTGTCCTGAGCGAACAGGCCGTTACCAGCGCGACCAGTGCCACCGTCGAAACGAGCGGAGCCGAATGCGAAGGCGTCAGCGCCTACACCAACGGTACCTTGGGTGAAGCCCGACTCGTAGATGGCGCGGACGCCAACGCCGGCTTCTTCACGATAACTTTGACGAGTGTTTAGTTCGTTCTTGAAATCACGGTTCATGTACAGCGCACGGGTCAGAACAGTCAAGCTCTGATCTTCAATAAAACCCTTGGATTCTTCCTGGGAAGAGGCCATTGCGAACTGCGAGGTACTGGCCGATACAGCCAGTGCGATCATGCTCCACTTCATCACGCGCATCGTGATTTGCTCCTTTGGTTTTTAGAAGAGTACTGCCGTCCCACCTGTTTTTTTATCTGGGCGGCTCTTTCTTTTTGTGTCGGCGCAAACTTATATCACGTCGACATTCTTTGGCGATACTTGCCCATTCAACCTTTCAGCTTCTTTACGACCATGTCGCCAATGGCTCGATCCATGTCGCATTTCAGCTGATCCGACGCAACCGTATCCACAACTTAATGTTGTTTTTTCTTTTCCGGCATCGGTGTAAAGAGTCCGTCATTACCGCGCTTGAAGCTCCTGTGGGCAGCCTTGCCACTTTAATTTGTATGTCGGCAGATTCCCGCTTCCGGCGAGTCCTTTGGACAGTGCGGGGATGAATGCAACAAGCATGCTCAAACCCGAATTTCGTTTACATTTTTTTCACATTTCATCGGTTGACGCGGTGAAACCTCATGAAACCGGGCTCCAAAGGCCTTGTTTTAAATAGGGTTGACTCGTGTGCGGCTCTCGTGATTGACGCCCGTAAAAGTGGCGAGACCATCAAAAGCGTTACCGGTTCACCCCATCAGTGAGTAAATCACGGATGCTTTGTGCACTGAGCGTAGACGCACTGTGCTGTTTTGGTGCAAAAAATTTTCCGTCTGTACGAAAATCTTACAGCTTCGCAGCTTTGCCTGGGCCCTGGCGCGGTCCTCTCAGGACTTTGCCGCACCGCTTGCGCCGTGTTGGTGCGTCAGCTGGCACAGGTTGATGCCGTGTGTTGAAAAAAAATCGAAGAAACGCGGCGTCGGGGCGCTACGCAGTGATCGATCCGGCGTTCGCGGGTATGCTGCACATCTGTGTCCGACGCAGGCCTGCGGGTCGCCGAGCCGGGCAGAATCGATAACGAGGAGTACGCGCGGTGTTTGCCTTAGATCCACGACTGCAACAAGACACATTGCCCATCGGCGATTTCCCGTTGTGCCGTTTGCTCTTGTCCAACGACGCCAATTACCCGTGGTTCATCCTCGTGCCGCGGCGGGAAGATATCAGCGAATTGTTTCAGTTGGATGACGCTGATCAACAGCAACTGTGGAAAGAAACCACGGTGCTGGCCGAAACCCTCAAGGATTCGTTCGAAGCCGACAAGATGAATGTTGCAACCTTGGGTAACGTTGTCAGTCAACTGCACATGCACGTCATCGTGCGCAAACGGGATGACGCCGCCTGGCCTGCGCCGGTCTGGGGCAAGCACCCGGCCCAGCCTTATAATGCAGGGCAGGTCACGGCTATTCGTGAACGGTTGCGAGTGGCCTTGACCGATGATTTCAAGTTTCTGGAGGGCTGAACCATGAACCTTGAAGACCGTGTAACCGATCTGGAAAGCCGCTTGGCGTTTCAGGATGACACCATCCAGGCGTTGAACGATGTGCTGGTGGCGCAGCAGCGGGTCGTCGAGCGTCTGCAGCTGCAGATGGCGGCGTTGCTCAAGCGCCAGGAAGAGATGGTCGGGCAGTTCGAGTCGTTCGAAGAAGAGGCGCCGCCGCCTCACTACTGACTTGCCCGATTCCCGATTGATGGGCAATAAAAAACCGCGAGCAGCCAGGCTGCATCGCGGTTTTTTTACGCGTGGATCAGCGGCGCGGCAGCGCGGCGATCACATCTTCGGCCTGCAGGCCCTTATCGCGGTTCATCACGGAGAACTCCACACGCTGGCCTTCCACCAGGACGCGATGGCCTTCGCCACGAATGGCCCGGAAATGCACGAAAATATCATCGCCGGAGTCGCGGGAGATGAAGCCGAACCCTTTGGACGTGTTGAACCACTTCACCGTGCCGGTATCGCGGTTGGACATGTCGTAGTTCTGCGCAGCGGCGGCCGGCGACGACTTCTTGTAGAAGCTGACGGCCAGGTGCAGTGCCACGGCGAGCAGTGCTGCGCCCAGGCTGAACAGAATGGCCGGTTGACCGCCGATTTCCGGCATAGGCGCCAGCAGGGCCAGGGTTTGCAGGGCAACGGCCAGCACCAGCAGGGCACTGACCAGGTTCTGCAGTTGGTGACGTGGACCTTTGTTCCAGTAAGGGATGACGGGTGCAAGGGTCAGGTTGAGCAGGCCGAAAAAGGCCAGGTACAGTGCATCGGGGTGTTGCAGGTAAGGTGTGGCTTCGGAACCCAGGCTAGGGATGAAGGACAGCAGCAGGGCAGCTGCGCCCATTAGCAAGTGGACGATTTTCAACATTTTGATTGGCTCACGGTTAAGACAGATCACAAGGAAGAGCGGGTCGGGGACGGTTCGCTTCGAAACAATGAGAGGCGTTGGACACGTACCCGAATCAGCCTATGCGTTACGCCCGGAAAAATAGGCGTAGCGACACACTGCCTATTTAACAGCAAAGCCCCGGCCTTCTCAAACGCGTTACGGGCGCGTACCGCGCTGTTCGTCGGCCAGAAAAGCCCCGCCGGTGCTTGAAGGCGCCGGGCAAGCGGCGTTGAATTCCCCTGGTGGGCGGAACTGCCCGCTGTCCCGGCTTGTCGGTTCAGGAGGGCTGGCGATCTGTCGCAGGCCATAGGCCGCCAAAACCACTAGAGTTGGGGGCGTTGTCGAATTCATCACCGTCAGGAGATCAACCAACATGGCAATTGATATCGGTATCAGTGAAGAAGACCGCAAATCCATCGTCGACGGGCTTTCGCGCCTGCTGTCGGACACCTATGTGCTGTATCTCAAGACCCACAATTTTCACTGGAACGTCACGGGGCCGATGTTTCGGACCCTGCACCTGATGTTCGAGGAGCAATACAACGAGCTGGCCCTGGCGGTGGACCTGATTGCCGAGCGAATCCGCGCCTTGGGTTTCCCTGCCCCGGGTGCTTACTCGGTGTATGCGCGCCTGTCTTCTATTAAGGAAGAGGAAGGTGTGCCGGGTGCCGAGGACATGATCCGGCAACTGGTCGAGGGCCAGGAAGCGGTGACGCGTACGGCCCGTGGCATCTTTCCTTTATTGGACAAGGTCAGCGATGAGCCCACCGCCGACCTGCTGACCCAGCGCATGCAAGTTCACGAAAAGACCGCGTGGATGCTGCGCGCGCTGCTGGAGGGCCAGTAACCCCGGGCAGGTGATGGCGTGGGCAGCATTCCCAGCGCGCGGCGTGTAGGACGGCGTAATTCGTCGCCTGCCTGCTGTTGGCTTGTCCTACGTCCACGGTCATAAAGTCGTCTGGAACTGGCGATGCCGTTGAGCTTCCATAGAGCCACAGATGGAGTGTTCCAACTGAGAGGTTCGTATGGCAAAGGAGTGTCAACGGTATGATTCAAGGAAAAGAACCGGGGGAGGGTGTGCATGGGCGCTTTCAGTCCATCAGCGTCGATCCGTTCGTCAGGGGGTTCGACATGCAGTTGGTGCGTCCCCTGGCCCGATCCATTCGTCTGAACGGGTTCGCCACCTGCCTGCGGCTGGAGCAGGTCTATTGGGATATCCTTGGCGACATGGCCCAGCTCAACAGCTGCTCCATCAGTACGTTGCTGTCCCATGTGGACAGGGAGGTGCACCTGCGCCATGGCGGGGTGCGCAATTTCAGCGCACTGGTGCGTGTGGTTTGTGTGGTGCACAGTTTGAAGGAAGCCGGGATGGATCATTGTGGGGTCTAGTCCGTCAATGACTGCCAATGCGGTGCATCCCCCAATCCGTGGCGAGGGAGCTTGCTCCCGCTGGGCTGCGCAGCAGCCCTCTTTGTGAGCGCTTCGCACTCAAGCGGGAGCAAGCTCCCTAGCCACAATGAGTCACGCAAGCCTTGAATGAGCAACATGGTCGGCAATGACTGTGCGGTCTTACGGCTGCACAGGCCGCATTTAATGGATATAATCCCGCTCTTTGCCGCAAAGCCCAGCCTTTGCGCGAGTAACCTGATCGCCGAGACAACCCCATGCCGATGTACGACTATCAATGTGCTTCCTGTGGTCATCAGATGGAAGCCATTCAAAAGATCAGCGCGGCACCGCTGGTCGACTGCCCTGCCTGCCAGGCGCCGGAACTGAAAAAGATGCTGTCCATGCCTGGTTTCCGCCTCGGCGGCACAGGCTGGTATGAAACCGACTTCAAGACCGGCGCCAAGAAGAATTTGGCCGGTGGCGACAAAGCTGATTGAGTTGAACACGCGCGAGTGCTTGCACGGGCAGGTCCTCCAACCGAATTTCGAATTACGAGAAGTGAAACCACTACCATGATGCGCAGCCATTATTGCGGCCAACTGAACGAAAGCCTGGAAGGTCAGGAAGTTACTCTTTGCGGATGGGTCCATCGTCGCCGTGACCATGGCGGGGTGATTTTCCTCGATATCCGTGATCGTGAAGGCCTGGCCCAGGTGGTGTTCGATCCGGACCGCGCTGAAACCTTCGCCGCCGCCGACCGCGTGCGCAGCGAATATGTGGTCAAGGTCACCGGCAAGGTGCGCCTGCGCCCGGCTGGCGCCGGCAACGCCAACATGGCGTCTGGCATGATCGAAGTGCTGGGCTACGAGCTGGAAGTGCTCAACGAATCGGAAACCCCGCCGTTCCCACTCAACGAATACTCCGACGTGGGCGAAGAAACCCGCCTGCGCTACCGCTTCATCGACCTGCGTCGCCCGGAAATGGCCGAGAAGCTGCGCCTGCGTTCGCGCATGACCACCAGCATCCGTCGTTACCTGGACGAGAACGGCTTCCTCGACGTCGAGACGCCGATCCTGACCCGCGCCACGCCGGAAGGCGCTCGCGACTACCTGGTGCCGAGCCGTACCCACCCCGGCAGCTTCTTCGCCTTGCCGCAATCGCCACAGCTGTTCAAGCAACTGCTGATGGTCGCCGGGTTCGATCGCTACTACCAGATCGCCAAGTGCTTCCGTGACGAAGACCTGCGTGCCGACCGTCAGCCTGAGTTCACTCAGATCGACATCGAGACCAGTTTCCTCGACGAAAAAGACATCATGGGCCTGACCGAAGGCATGATCCGCAACCTGTTCAAGGAAGTGCTGGGCCTGGAATTCGGCGAGTTCCCGCACATGACCTTCGAAGAGGCCATGCGCCGCTACGGTTCCGACAAGCCAGACCTGCGTAACCCGCTGGAGCTGGTGGACGTGGCCGACCAGCTCAAGGAAGTGGATTTCAAGGTGTTCAGCGGCCCGGCCAACGACCCGAAATGCCGTATCGCGGCCCTGCGCGTTCCTGGCGGAGCCAGCATGCCGCGCAAGCAGATCGACGACTACACCAAGTTCGTCGGTATCTACGGTGCCAAGGGCCTGGCCTACATCAAGGTCAACGAGCGCGCTGCAGGTGTTGATGGCCTGCAATCGCCGATCGTGAAAAACATCCCTGAAGCCAACCTCAATGTGATCCTCGATCGCGTGGGCGCGGTTGACGGCGACATCGTGTTCTTCGGTGCCGACAAGGCCAAGATCGTCAGCGAAGCCCTGGGAGCGCTGCGCATCAAGCTGGGTCACGACCTGAAGCTGCTGACTTGCGAATGGGCGCCAATGTGGGTCGTTGACTTCCCGATGTTCGAAGAAAACGACGACGGCAGCTTCTCCGCGCTGCACCACCCGTTCACCGCGCCGAAGTGCTCGCCGCAAGAGTTGGAGGCCAACCCGGCCACCGCTCTGTCGCGCGCTTACGACATGGTCCTGAACGGTACCGAGCTGGGTGGCGGTTCGATCCGTATCCATCGCAAGGAAATGCAACAGGCCGTGTTCCGCCTGCTGGGCATCAACGAAGCCGAGCAGGAAGAGAAGTTCGGCTTCCTGCTCGACGCCCTGAAGTACGGTGCGCCGCCCCACGGTGGCCTGGCCTTCGGCCTGGACCGCCTGGTGATGCTGATGACCGGCGCCCAGTCGATCCGTGAAGTGATCGCATTCCCGAAAACCCAGAGCGCGGCCGATGTCATGACCCAGGCGCCGGGTGTGGTGGATGCCAAGGCATTGCGCGAGTTGCACATTCGTCTGCGTGAACAGCCAAAGGCTGAGTAAGGCTGGCACCTGAGAGGGCGCATCTTCGGATGCGCCTTTTCATTGGGGTCGATATTTCTGATTGCCGGCCACTGCGTACGCGCAGGGCGGGCAATGTTCCAAAGAGAAACGGAGCGAGTTATGGCAGGTCATTCCAAGTGGGCGAACATCAAGCACCGCAAAGAACGTCAGGATGCCAAGAGAGGCAAGATCTTCACCAAGTGGATCCGTGAGCTGACGGTCGCGGCCCGCCAGGGCGGCGGCGATCCGGGTTCCAACCCGCGCTTGCGCCTGGCCCTGGACAAGGCGCTGGGTGCCAACATGAGTCGCGACATCATCGACCGGGCCATCGCCCGTGGCGCCGGTGCGACCGAGGCCGACAACGTTGAAGAGCTGACCTACGAAGGTTATGGCCCGGGCGGTGTGGCGGTGATGGTCGAATGCATGACCGACAACCGCAACCGCACTGCGGCAGCCGTGCGTCACGCGTTCAGCAAATGCGGTGGCAACCTGGGTACCGACGGCTCCGTGGCCTATCTGTTCGAGCGCAAGGGCCAGATCAGCTTCGCGCCGGGCCTCGATGAAGATGCCCTGACGGAAGCCGCCCTGGAGGCCGACGCCGATGACGTGGTCAGCCACGAAGACGGCTCGTTCGACGTGTTCACTTCGTTCGCCAGCTTCTATGCCGTGCGCAACGCCCTGGAGGCGGCCGGTTTCAAGCCCGCCGACGCGGAAATCGTCATGCAACCGACCACCAGTGCCGAACTGGACCTGGAAGGCGCCGAGAAGGTGCTCAAGCTGATCGACATGCTTGAGGACCTGGATGACGTGCAGAACGTCTACTCTAACGCCGACATTCCGGAGTCGGTGGCTGAACAGCTGGGCTGAGAAGGCCTGTTCAACTATTGACGATTGCCAATGATCAACCTGTGGGAGCGAGCTTGCTCGCGATAGCGGTACTTCAGTCAACACTGTGCTTGCTGATCCAACGCCATCGCGAGCAAGCTCGCTCCCACAGGTCTGGATAACTCCCCTTCAAACCGCAGGCGCTATGACTTTAATCCTTGGTATCGACCCTGGTTCGCGCATCACCGGCTACGGTGTGGTTCGCGATACCGGGCGCGGCTGCGTGTACGTCGCGTCTGGTTGCATCCGCACCGGGGCGGGTGAGCTGCACGAGCGCTTGCAGATCGTTTATCGCGGCGTGCGCGAGGTCATCCAGACCTATGGCCCGGTGACCATGGGCATCGAAAGGGTCTTCATGGCGCGCAACGCCGATTCGGCCCTGAAGCTGGGGCAGGCCCGGGGCGCGGCAATCGTGGCGGGTGCCGAGGAAAACCTGGAGATCGCCGAATACACCGCGACGCAAGTCAAGCAGGCGGTCGTCGGAACAGGGGCGGCGAACAAGGAGCAGGTGCAAATGATGGTGATGCACCTGTTGAAACTGGTCAGCAAGCCGCAGATCGATGCCTCCGACGCCCTGGCCATCGCCATTTGCCATGCCCACACCCGTTCCAGCCTGTTGCCTCATGGCCTGGGGACCGCACGCAGTCGTGGCGGGCGCCTGCGTCTCTGATAGCATCAGCGCTTCATTCATGAACTCGAGTCAGTTGCGCCTGTGTTGCCGGCCTTTATGCTCGTGTTGATATTCGCCAGCCAGCGCGCTGGCCAACACCCAAGGATCTGAACCGTGATTGGACGCTTGCGCGGCACCCTGGCTGAAAAACAGCCGCCGCACCTGATTCTGGATGTAAACGGCCTGGGCTATGAGCTGGAAGTGCCCATGACCACGCTGTATCGCTTGCCGTCGGTCGGCGAGCCGCTGACCCTGCACACCCATTTGGTCGTGCGCGAGGATGCGCAGTTACTCTATGGCTTCGTCGGCAAGCGCGAGCGGGACTTCTTCCGCGAACTGATCCGTCTCAATGGCGTCGGCCCGAAACTGGCCCTGGCCTTGATGTCGAGCCTGGAAGTCGATGAGTTGGTGCGTTGCGTGCAGTCCCAGGACACCTCGGCCCTGACCAAGGTGCCGGGGGTGGGCAAGAAAACCGCCGAGCGCCTGCTGGTCGAACTCAAGGACCGCTTCAAGGCCTGGGAGACGGTGCCGGCGATGTTCGCCCTGGTGCCGAACCAGCCGGACGCGCCGGTGCCTGCGGTCAGCGCCGAAAACGATGCGGTCACCGCACTGATCTCCCTGGGCTACAAGCCGCAGGAAGCCAGCAAGGCGATTTCCGCTATCAAGGAAAAAGGCCTGAGCACTGAAGATATGATTCGTCGTGCCCTGAAGGGAATGATTTAAGTGATTGAAGCTGACCGTCTGATCGCCGCCACGGGCGCGCCCCGTGACCGCGAGGAAATCCAGGACCGCGCGATTCGTCCTGTCAGCCTGGCTGACTACATCGGTCAACCGACTGTGCGCGAGCAGATGGAGCTGTTCATCCAGGCGGCTCGTGGGCGCAGCGAGTCGCTGGACCACACCTTGATCTTCGGCCCGCCGGGCCTGGGCAAGACCACCCTGGCCAACATCATTGCCCAGGAAATGGGCGTCTCGATCAAGAGCACGTCGGGGCCGGTCCTCGAGCGGCCGGGCGACCTGGCGGCGCTGCTGACCAACCTTGAGCCCCATGACGTGCTGTTCATCGACGAAATCCATCGGCTGTCGCCGATCGTCGAGGAAGTGCTGTACCCGGCCATGGAAGATTTCCAGCTCGACATCATGATCGGCGAAGGCCCGGCGGCACGCTCCATCAAGCTCGATCTGCCGCCCTTCACACTGGTGGGCGCCACCACTCGCGCTGGTATGCTGACCAACCCGTTGCGGGACCGTTTCGGTATCGTCCAGCGCCTGGAGTTCTACAACAACGCCGACCTGGCGACGATTGTCAGCCGCTCGGCGGGCATCCTCGGGTTGCCGCTGGACCCGGACGGTGCGTATGAGATCGCCCGGCGTGCCCGGGGCACGCCGCGGATCGCCAACCGCCTGCTGCGCCGGGTCCGGGATTTTGCCGAAGTCCGGGCCAAGGGCCACATCACCAAACCGATTGCCGACCTGGCGTTGAACCTGCTGGACATCGACGAGCGTGGCTTCGACCACCAGGACCGGCGCCTGCTGCTGACCATGATCGAGAAGTTCGACGGTGGCCCGGTGGGCGTGGACAGCCTGGCCGCGGCCATCAGCGAAGAGCGCCACACCATTGAAGATGTGCTGGAACCGTACCTGATCCAGCAGGGCTACATCATGCGTACCCCTCGCGGGCGCGTGGTGACCCGCCATGCTTATCTGCATTTTGGCTTAAACATCCCGACACGAATGGGTGAGATGCCAGTGGTAGACGAATTCCTCGATGCCGTGGACGATTGACCGAACTCGGTACGCCGACTTTTTTCCAGTTCGTGCTGTCCCAGACGACGCCTGGAGCGTCAATGCGTTCGAGAATGAAAAAACAGTTGCCTGGCCGATTGGCAACCTGAGGAGTAAGCACTAGAGTATGCGCGCGCAAAACGGGCTGGAGTCGTTCGCACATCGCTGTCGCGTTTATTACGAGGACACCGATGCTGGCGGCATCGTCTACTACGTCAATTACCTCAAGTTTATGGAACGGGCTCGAACCGAACGGCTGCGGGAACTGGGTTTTGCCCAATCCGCGCTGGCAGGGGAGGACCTGTTATTCGTCGTGCATTCCAGCGAAGCGCGCTACCACGCGCCGGCGCGACTGGACGACGAACTGGTGGTAAGTGCCGATGTCATCGAATTGAACCGTGTCAGCCTGCGCTTCAAGCAGCAGGTCAGGCGGGCTACGGATAACGTGCTGCTCTGTGAAGGGCAGTTTTTGGTGGCCTGTGTGCGCACCCATAGTTTGAAACCCCGGGCCATTCCCGAAGCTCTACGTGCGGCCTTTGCCGGCGTGAGCGGCGCGGGTACACACTCAGAGCAGGAGATAAAGCGTGGAAGCTAACGTCGTCGACCATTCCTCCATGTGGAGCCTGGTCAGCAATGCCAGCGTCGTGGTGCAACTGGTAATGCTGACCCTGGTAGCCGCATCGGTGACCTCATGGATCATGATCTTTCAGCGCAGCAACATGCTGCGCGCCGGTCGTCGTGCCCTGGAGAGCTTCGAGGAGCGCTTCTGGTCCGGTATCGACCTGTCCAAGCTCTATCGCCAGGCTGGCAGCAACCCTGACCCGGATTCAGGCGTCGAGCAGATCTTCCGTGCCGGTTTCAAGGAGTTCTCTCGCCTGCGCCAGCAACCGGGCGTCGACCCTGAAGCGGTGATGGAAGGTGTGGCCCGTGCCATGCGCGTGGCCATTTCCCGCGAGGAAGAAAAGCTCGAACAAGGCCTGTCGTTCCTGGCCACCGTCGGTTCGGTCAGCCCTTACATCGGTCTGTTCGGTACCGTGTGGGGGATCATGAACTCCTTCCGTGGCCTGGCTTCTGCCCAGCAAGCAACCCTGGCCACCGTGGCCCCGGGCATTGCCGAGGCGCTGATCGCCACCGCCATCGGTCTGTTCGCGGCCATCCCGGCCGTTATCGCCTACAACCGCTTCGCCGCCCGCAGCGAAATGCTGACCGGCCGTTACTACACCTTCGCCGATGAATTCCAGGCGATCCTGCACCGCAAAGTGCACACCAGCGAAGAATAAGCAGGTATTTCCCAATGGCTTTAATCGCTCGAGCCCGAAAAAAGCGCAAGCCGGTTGCCGAGATGAACGTGGTGCCCTACATCGACGTGATGTTGGTGCTGCTGGTCATCTTCATGGTGACCGCGCCGATGCTCAATCAGGGCGTGAAGGTCGATCTGCCCAAGGTTTCCAGCGAAGCCTTGCCGCAGGACAACAACACCCAGGTACTGACTATTTCGATCAAGGCTGACAAGACCTACTACTGGAACCTTGGCAGTGAAGTCGACACCGAGAAGCAGCAGGACCGGGCCATGACCTTGCCGCAGATGACCGATGCAGTGACCAAGATCATTCGTGTCGGCAACGATGCCGGCAAGCGCACGCAGGTCTTCATTCGCGGTGACAAGACCGTCGACTACGGTGCCGTGATGGGCGCCATGGGCGGCCTGCAGAAAGCCGGGGTCGGTAATGTTGGCTTGATCACCGAGGCCCCCTGATGCAGCAACAGCGAGAGCCGTCCGCCTCGGAAAGCTATTTCTGGCCCAGTGTCCTGGCCATCGGCCTGCATGTGCTGGTGTTCGGCATGCTGTTCGTCAGTTTTGCCATGACCCCGGAGCTGCCGCCGGCCAAGCCGATCGTGCAGGCGACCTTGTACCAGCTCAAGTCGAAAAGCCAGGCCACCACGCAGACCAACCAGAAGCTTGCCGGTGAGGCGAAGAAATCCGCCGCGCGCCAGACTGAAGTCGAGCAGATGGAACAGAAGAAGGTCGAGCAGGAAGCGATAAAGGCCGCGGAACAAAAGAAAGAGGAAGCGGCTCAAAAGGCCGAAGAAGCCAAGAAAGCCGATGAGGCGAAGAAAGCGGACGAGGCAAAAAAGGCTGATGAAGCCAAGAAAGCCGACGAAGCGAAGAAAACCGCCGAGGCGAAAAAGGCAGAAGAGAAACAATTGGCTGATATAGCCAAGAAGAAAGCCGAAGAAGAAGCCAAGAAAGCCGCTGAAGAAGAGGCCAAGAAAGCGGCCGCTGAAGAAGCGAAGAAAAAGATCGTCGAGGACGCGAAGAAAAAAGCGGCCGAGGACGCCAAGAAGAAAGCTGAAGCTGAAGAGGCGAAAAAGAAAGTCGCCGAAGACGCGAAGAAGAAAGCCGCCGCCGACGCCGCCAAGAAAAAGGCCCAGGACGCAGCGCGTAAATCCGCCGAAGACAAAAAGGCCCAGGCCTTGGCAGATTTGCTTTCCGATACGCCGGAGCGCCAGCAGGCCTTGGCCGATGAGCAGGGCGATGAAGTCGCCGGCAGCTACGATGATCTGATTCGTGCCCGAGCGGCAGAAGGCTGGGCTCGTCCACCTTCGGCGCGCAAAGGCATGACGGTAGTATTGCAAATCGGCATGTTGCCCGACGGTACGGTTACCTCGGTCAGCGTCGCCAAGTCCAGTGGTGACGGTCCGTTCGACGCTTCGGCGGTCGCAGCGGTCAAGAACATTGGGCGATTGACGGAAATGCAAGGAATGAAACCGAGCGACTTTGCTCCCTATCGTTCATTCAAGATGACATTCACACCTGAGGATCTAGCCTTGTGAGAAACCTTCTTCGATCAATGCTGGTCGTTATCTGCTGCCTGGCAGGGATAGCGGTAGCAGAGGAAAAGAACATTCTGGTCACCAGCGGCAGCGACCGGGCGACCCCGATCGCCGTCGTACCGTTCGGCTGGCAGGGCGGTAGCGTCCTGCCGGACGACATGGCGGAAATCATCGGTAACGACCTGCGCAACTCGGGTTACTACGCGCCGATTCCGAAGCAGAACATGATCAGCCTGCCGACCCAGGCCAGCGAAGTCATCTACCGTGACTGGAAGGCCCTGGGCGCCCAGTACATCATGGTCGGCAGCATCGTTCCGGCCGGCGGTCGCCTGCAGGTCCAGTACGCCCTGTTCAACGTTGCCACCGAGCAGCAAGTGCTGACCGGCAGCGTGTCGGGCAGCGTCGATCAGCTGCGTGACATGGCGCACTACATCGCCGACCAGTCGTTCGAAAAACTCACCGGCATCAAGGGCGCGTTCTCTACCCGCATGCTCTACGTGACGGCTGAGCGTTTCTCCGAGAACAACACCCGCTACACCCTGCAGCGTTCCGACTATGACGGCGCACGTGCCGTGACCCTGCTGCAATCGCGCGAGCCGATCCTGTCGCCGCGCTTCGCTCCCGATGGCAAGCGCATCGCTTATGTCTCGTTCGAGCAGAAGCGTCCGCGCATTTTCGTGCAGCACATCGACACCGGTCGTCGTGAGCAGATCACCAACTTCGAAGGCCTGAACGGCGCGCCAGCCTGGTCGCCGGACGGTTCGCGCCTGGCGTTCGTGCTGTCCAAGGACGGTAACCCGGACATCTACGTGATGAACCTGGCTTCGCGTTCGATCTCCCGCGTCACCAACGGCCCGGGCATCAACACCGAACCGTTCTGGGGCAAGGATGGCTCGACCATCTACTTCACCTCCGACCGCGGCGGCAAGCCACAGATCTACAAGACCAGTGCCGGTGGTGGCGGTGCCGAACGCGTGACGTTCGTCGGTAACTACAACGCCAACCCTAAACTGTCGGCGGACGAAAAGACCCTGGTGATGATCCATCGCCAGGATGGTTTCACCAATTTCAAGGTGGCGGCCCAGGATTTGCAGCGCGGTAGCGTAAAAATCCTCACTGATAGCACTCTGGACGAGTCACCTACTGTTGCGCCCAACGGCACCATGGTAATCTACGCCACCCGCCAGCAGGGCCGGGGAGTCTTGATGCTCGTGTCCATTAACGGACGCGTGAGGCTCCCGCTTCCTACCGCTCAAGGCGAAGTCAGAGAACCGTCCTGGTCCCCTTACCTGAACTGACGCGGCGCTATACGTTTTACTTAACACACTGGGGTTCATTAGGAGTTTCACGATGGAAATGCTGAAGTTTGGTAAATTTGCTGCGCTGGCTCTGGCCATGGCTGTAGCTGTAGGTTGCTCGTCCAAAGGCGGCGACAATGCCGGTGAAGGCGCTGTTGATCCAAACGCTGGTTACGGCGCTAACACCGGTGCAGTTGACGGCTCCCTGAGCGAAGAAGCTGCTCTGCGCGCAATCACCACCTTCTACTTCGAATACGACAGCTCGGACCTGAAGCCAGAAGCCATGCGCGCTCTGGACGTTCACGCCAAAGACCTGAAGTCGAACGGCGCTCGCGTTGTTCTGGAAGGCAACACCGACGAACGTGGTACTCGTGAGTACAACATGGCACTGGGCGAGCGTCGTGCGAAAGCCGTTCAACGCTACCTGGTACTGCAAGGTGTTTCCCCAGCTCAGCTGGAACTGGTTTCCTACGGCGAAGAGCGTCCAGTTGCTACCGGCAACGACGAGCAGTCCTGGGCTCAAAACCGTCGCGTCGAACTGCGTAAGTAATTCGTCATGCGAACGTGCCGTCGTGCTGTAACTGTTCTGGCTCTCAGCCTCGCGCCGCTTGCGGCGTGGGCTGCGGTTCCTGTGGTCGATAACGATGCCGGCTATAACAATAGCGGGAGCAGCTATCCGCCTGCAGGTTACGGTACGAACGGCGCCTATGCCGGGGGAGGGGTTTCGGCCCCTGTCTCGGCACAGGGCGAGCTGTTCAACCAGCTCCAGCAAATGCAGGATCAGTTGTCGCGCCAGCAAGGCGTGATCGAAGTTCTGCAGAATGATATTTCGCGCATGAAGCAGGAAAACCTGGAGCGATACCAGGATCTTGATCGGCGCATAGGATCCGGCGTTGCACCTGCCGCGACTCCCGAGAATTCTCCAGCCGGTGGCGACTTGAACGCCCCCGGTGCAGCCGCAGGCGCGGGGGCAGCCGCTCCCGCAGCACCTGCCGCCGGTGGCGAGCCGGCTGATCCGGCGAAGGAAAAGCTCTATTACGATGCTGCCTTCGACCTGATCAAGGCCAAGGATTTCGACAAGGCCAGCCAGGCCTTTGGCGCTTTCCTGCGCAAATACCCAAACAGCCAGTACTCGGGCAATGCCCAATACTGGCTGGGCGAAGTGAACCTGGCCAAGGGCGACCTGCAAGGCGCTGGCCAGGCGTTCGCCAAGGTTTCGCAGCTGTATCCCAAGCATGCCAAAGTGCCGGATTCGCTGTACAAACTGGCTGACGTAGAGCGCCGCCTCGGTCACACCGACAAGGTAAAAGGCATTCTGCAACAGGTGGTGGCCCAGTACCCGGGCACATCTGCGGCCCAGTTGGCCCAACGTGATCTGCAACGCATGTAAGCCGGTTTGACCCTGTCTTGAAGAAACCCGCGCCTGTCGCGGGTTTTTTCGTTAGAATTCACGCCCTTTTTATGAAACACGCTTTTTGGGATCTGCGCGTTGGCGGGGTTCCTTGAAGTGCCTGACGGAGGCGGACAGCCTGTTTAGCTGTTACGCCCGTGGCGACTATGCAAGACACATTGAGAATCACCGAAGTTTTTTACTCGTTGCAGGGTGAAACGCGGACGGCTGGGCTGCCCACAGTATTTGTGCGCCTCACCGGTTGCCCGTTGCGTTGCCAATACTGCGACAGTGCCTACGCGTTCAGCGGCGGCACCTTACGAACCCTCGACGATATCCTGGAGCAAGTGGCCAGTTATCGTCCGCGTTATGTCTGCGTCACGGGCGGCGAGCCATTGGCACAACCCAACGCCATCCCCTTGCTCAAGCAGTTGTGTGATGCCGGTTACGAGGTTTCGCTGGAAACCAGCGGCGCCTTGGACATCTCGGCCGTCGACCCGCGCGTCAGTCGCGTCGTGGACCTGAAGACTCCAGGTTCCAAGGAAGCGCACCGCAACCGTTACGAGAATATCGAACTGCTGACGCCCAACGATCAGGTCAAGTTCGTGATCTGTTCGCGGGAGGATTATGACTGGGCCGTGTCCAAGCTGATCCAGTACGGACTCGACCAGCGGGCTGGTGAAGTACTGTTGTCGCCGAGCCATCACGATTTGAGCGCCCGGGACCTGGCGGACTGGGTGGTGGCGGATAATCTGCCGGTGCGCCTGCAACTGCAGCTGCATAAATATCTTTGGAACGACGAGCCGGGGCGCTGATATGACTGAACATTCGAACATTGCAGAAAAACGTGCGGTCATCCTGTTGTCCGGCGGCCTGGATTCAGCCACCGTCGTGGCCATGGCCCGTGCCGAGGGTTACCGCTGCTATACCATGAGTTTCGATTATGGCCAGCGCCACCGCGCTGAACTGCACGCCGCCGAGCGAGTTGCCCGGGACCAGGGCGTGGTGGAACACAAAGTGATCGGCCTGAACCTCAACGGCATCGGCGGCTCGGCCTTGACCGACAGTTCCATCGATGTACCCGAGACGCCTGGCGAAGGCATCCCGGTGACGTATGTGCCGGCGCGGAACACCGTATTTTTGTCCTTGGCATTGGGCTGGGCCGAAGTGCTGGGCGCCCGTGACATTTTCATCGGCGTCAATGCCGTGGATTATTCCGGTTATCCGGATTGTCGCCCGGAGTTCGTCGAAGCCTTCGAGCGCATGGCGAACCTGGCGACCAAGGCCGGCGTAGAGGGTCAAGGTTTCCGCATCCAGGCGCCGCTGCAGAATCTCAGCAAGGCCGACATCGTCAAGGCGGGCGTGAAGCTTGGCGTGGACTACGGGCTCACTGTTTCCTGCTATCAGGCCGACGATCAGGGCCGCGCGTGTGGCAAGTGCGACAGCTGCCGCCTGCGTGCAGAAGGCTTTGCGGCGGCAGGTGTGAGCGATCCAACCCGTTATTTTTGATTTATTTCAAATTAGGTGTTGAATAGTCCTTAGAAATCAGTATTATACGCGCCACCACACAGCGGGTCGTTAGCTCAGTTGGTAGAGCAGTTGGCTTTTAACCAATTGGTCGTAGGTTCGAATCCCACACGACCCACCATTTTTTGCAGTTTTAAAAGTCTGGAAGGCCCACGAAAGTGAGGATTTCCGGATTTTTTTTTGCCTGAAATTAAGTGTCCCCCCGCCCAAGGGCAGGGAGTCAGCAGTCCTGTCGTGGAGCCGTCGCCATGCTCACGACTGCCAGGGCCATCAGCTCTTTTTCTCGCCCAGCGTGGAGCGATGAATTCCCGGAACCAGCGCTTCCCACGCGAGCCAACGTCCTGCGTGGATCTGCCATGAGGGCACCCGACAGGACCATTCGTCCTGTGGTTTCCTGGCGAATACCGGCAGCCGAGGCTTGCGCACAACCTTGCTATTGAGCGTGCTCACACAGAACTTCGAGTAGTTTTTCAGTTCTTTGAGTTCAAGCGACAGCATGTCTTTCGGGCACAGCAACAGTACGTCCCCAAAGGAATACAACTGGAACGCCTCGACTTCTATTTTTTGCGCAGCAACCTGACGTGTTTTCCACAGGGTGGCGCTCAGGTCTTGCAGCTTTATATCCTCGGGCAAGGTGTATCGCTCCGCCGTTTGTTGGCGAACCGATAAGCCGCCTGCTGCGATGTAGGTGATCTGGCTCAAACTGCCCGGCGAGAGCAATGTGAAGGCGCAGAAGGCGAGGATCATTGCGATCAGGCCATTGAAGGTCCGTCTGTAGATGTCCCCCTTGAAACAATAAAATATGACGACCGGTAGCAGGGTGAAGATGAGTGTCAGCCAGGACAGGCCCGCCACGTAGGGGACGGTGTCAGGCGTTTCCCTCTCCATATATGAACGTATCGTCAGCAGGATTGGAAAAGCGGCGAAGATCACGGTGACGAATATGGAGATCGAGAGCAGGGTGACGAGCCAGAATTCTTTGCGGGCCCATACCCACGACTGCAGCTGCTGCCATTTTTCTTTTAGCCAGAGCCACGCTGGCGTCGTCTTGTTCTTGAGTGCCTGCAGACGGGTAAGCCATTTTTGCAGGCAGGCCTTCCGGGGGCGGGCAGGCTTATGCGGCTGCAGCTTTTTTCGCTTTATTTGTTGATGGGCTGCCAGGCGTTTCAAGCGGGCTCGCTCCAGCCTGGCTTGGACAAGTGTGCTTTTCCTGATGATTCTTTTGAACGGCGTGAATGCGTACATGAGAAAGCACGCAACGAAGACGATCAGGAGCAATGCCGCGAATATCGTCCAGGCGTTCAATGTGGACAGGAAGAAGGTGGCCCAGATGAACGCGCTAAATCCCACAACCGTGGGGAACACCAGATAGAAAACAATCTTCGGTTGGTGGTCCTTCATGTTTGAAAAAAGCGAAACCGAGCAGCCGAACATCCACGTTGTTGCCCCCAGGATGAACAAGTACGACAGCATCAGCAGCAGGACCAGCACGACCCAGACCAGCAGTGCAGACTTCACATCGATGGACGGCATGAACAGATCGATACGTCCAATCGTGCGGGTATAGAGATACAGCGTGATGAACCCAAGCCCTGTCGCGAGCAGGCCTAACGTGACGGTGATCTGGGTCCAATAGGAAAGAATGCGTTTGACGGTGTGCTTGAGCACTTCAGCGAAGGTTCTGTCAGGTATGACGGACAAGGCGTAGCTCCCTTACGAGGTAAAAATCCTGGCAGGTATAGTAACGCCAAGTCGCACCCGCTAAATCTTCAACCTGGCAAGTCCTCCTACTGGAAATTCAGCGGATGTGCTGTCCGTAATGTTTCGGGTCCAGGCGCAATACCATCACCATCATCAACGCCATGACCGCCGTGAGCGACCACCAGGCCCACTGAAAACTCCCCAATTGGTCGCGGATCATCCCGGCAATCAATGGCGAGAGCCCGGCGATGAGATAGCCGACACCCTGCACGAACGCGGTAAGGCCGCCGGCCCGGCGTGGGTTGTCCAGGTGGTCGAGGGATACGATCAGGCTCATGGGGAACAGGCCGCCGATACCCAGCCCCAGCAGGCAGGCCCATAGCAGGCTGAAGCGTTCCGGGCTGAGGATCAGGCCGCAGAAGCCGCCGATGATCAGGGCCAGCAGGACGGTGAGAACCAGGCGTTTATCCCGGCTGCGGTTGGCAATCGCCGGGGTGACCAGCCCAGATAGCACTTCCATTGCGGTGAGGAACCCCAGCAGCAGGCCTGCGTGCTGTTCGCTCCAGCCCTTTTCCACGTAGTACGGCGCCAGCCAGGCCAGCACGCAGGTGTAGGAGGCGGTGCCCAGGCCAAAGAAAATCGCCAGGAGCCAGGCCCGGGCGTTGCTGGAAAACGCTTCGTGACGTCGGGACGCCGCTTCGGGCAAGGGCGTGACGTTCGAGCGCTGGGCGTACCAGCAGCCCAGGGCGACCAGCGCCAACAGTGCCCAGATCGCCATCCCGATGCGCCAACTGCCGGTCTGCGTCAGGACAAAGGGTGAAAACGATGCGGCAAGCGCCGCCCCGCCCATGATGGAGGTGACGTACAAGCCCATGAACAGCGAGACGTTGTCGGCGAAGCGCGATTTGATCAGTGCCGGCATTACCGCCTGGATCAAGGCAATCCCGAGCCCGGCCACGACCGCACTGGCGATCAATCCGGCGGCGCTGTCCAGGTACAAGCGCGAGGCCGTGGCGAGACCAATGATCAACAGCGACAGCACGATGGTGCGGTGTTCACCGATGCGCAGGGCGATGCGCATGCCCAGGAACATCGCCAGGCCCATCGCCATGACGGGCAACATGGTCAACAGCGAGGCGGTACTGAAACTCAAGGGCACCTCGCCGCGAATAGCCGACAACAACGGCCCGACTGCCGCCATTGAGGGCCGCAGGTTCAGCGCGACCAAGACGATGCTGACCATCAGCCAGACGGCGTGGGTGCTTGAGGTTCGAATGTTTTCCATGGAGCCGCCTTTGCTGGACAAAGGGGCATTTAGGCTGGCTCCAGTCGTTGTGGGCAAATTGAAAATTGGAAAGAGGTATTTAAAAATCCGATGGCGCTACAGGCGCTTGTCCGAGAGCTCAATGCCCATTCCTTGTGGGAGCGAGCTTGCTCGCGATGGCAGCAATATCTTCACATCAATACAAGCTGACCCACCGCTATCGCGAGCAAGCTCGCTCCCACAGAGGGACGGTTTAATCCGGCATCGGGCTCAGCGTCCCCAGCCACGCCACCAATCCCAGGATGATCACCGCTACAGTGAACTCCAGGACCATGCTGCGCCGCAGGGCATTCACAGCGACCCCGTGCTCACCGGTCTGTCGGGCCTGCTCCAGCAGTGGGCTCAGGTGAAAGCGGTTCAGCGCGGCGAACACCAGCATGGCCGCGAACAAGATGAGTTTGAGCGCCAGCAACTGTCCATAGGTACTGTCGAACAAGCCTGCGACGTTTGGGCCGACGATAAACAGATAATTCACCACCCCCGTCACGCTGATGACCACCACGATCACCGCCCCGGCGCTTTCAAACCCGGTCAACGTCCGGGCCAGTACCGCCAACTGGGGGGCGGTCTGGCGAAGCAGCAGGGCGAACGCGGCCAAGGCGCCGACCCAGCCTCCCGCCGCCCACAGGTGCAGGAAGTCGGTGATGAAGTGCCAGTTCCGGCGTGCGCCTTCGTCCATGGCGCCGTGCCCTGCCCAGGCCAGCGTCGCCAAGGCCACCGCCGCGCCCAGCATCGCCAGGCTCAGGCTGGCGGTCGGCCAACGTGTATTGAACGTCACGGCGAAGCCGGCCAGCAGCAGCGCCGCCATGCGCAGCGTCCACGTCATACCGACATCGGTCTCCAGTACCATCATTTCAATATGCGGCCACAGCTCGGCCCAGTCCGCCACGCCGCTCATGGCCCAGGCCATGCACGCCATGGCGGCCAGGGAGAGCAACCCGCCCAGCACCGCCGTGGTCAGCAGCAGCGGCGTGAAAGGCAACTGCGCGCCCGACACCCGCTCCTGGCCTCGCAGGCTATAGAGGCCGAACGCGGCCAGGCCGAACAACAGCATCAAATCCAGGTACAGGGCAAAGCGCAGCACAATGTTGATCGAGTCGCTCATCAACTCACTTCACCTTGAACGTGACGTTACCGGTGATTGGGTGAGTGTCGGACGACACCGCGCGCCACTGGACCTGATAGGTGCCGGCGGTGAGGGGCGCATTCGGCGTGATAACCATGGTTTTCGGGTCTTCGCTGCCGGAAACCTTGGCTGGCATGGGCATGGGTGAATGCGCCGCCATGCCGGGCATAGCGGTCATCATCAGCTTGGCGCCGGAAAACTTGGTCAGCAGGTTTTCGGAGAAGTGCAGCTCGATCTTTGCCGGTGCCGCACCTTCGGCGCCTTCGGCGGGTGTAGAGGACAGCAGTTTCGGGTGGGCCTGGGCCAGGCCACTGACCAGCAGGCCGGCGGACAAGGCAACGGCGACAACAGCGGTTTTGATGAATGACATGCAAGGACTCCTACAGCTTGGTTTTTAGTTTTTAGTTTTTAGTGAAGCAGGTAAGCAGCTCAGAACCACATGCGCACGCCCAGCACCAGACGCGCTTCGCTGCGGTCTTCGCCTTCTTCCCGGGTGTAATCGGCGGTGTTGCCGTAGACCCGATTCCAGGTGAAGCCAATGTAGGGCGCGAATTCGCGGCGTATTTCATAACGCAGCCGCACGCCGAGTTCGGTGTCCGACAGCCCTGAGCCAACACCACGGGCGGGATCGTTCTTGCCATAGAAGTTGACCTCGGCGGTGGGCTGCAGGATCAACCGATTGGTCAGCAAGATGTCGTAGTCACCTTCCAGCCGCGCCGCGCTCTGGCCACCTTCACCGATGAACGCGGTGGCCTCGGCTTCGAAGTTGTACAGCGCCATGCCTTGCACGCCGAAAGCGGCCCAGGTTTGTGGATCGCCCGGCTTGAAGTCCTGGCGTACGCCGGCCACCACGTCCCACCAAGGACTGATGGCGTGGCCCCACAGGGCCTGAAGTTCCGCCTCTTCGGTCTTGCCGTTGAGGCGTTCGCCTTCGGAGCGCAGCCACAAACGGTCGATGTCGCCACCGATCCAGCCGGAGGCGTCCCAGCTCAGGGCGCTGCCATCATCGGCGTCTTGCCATTCCAGTTGGTCGATGAGGAAAAACGAATTGATGGCGCTGTCATGCACCGCGTGTCCGCCATGATCCTCGTAGACGGCGGCGCGGTCGGCGGCGGTCAGTTCCGGGATCGGTGTGCGGCTGGTGGTCGGCGCTGATTGCATGGGTTCCATGCTCTGCATCGAGTCCATGCCTTGCATCTGGCTATGGTCCATCCCGGGCATCTGGCTGTGATCCATGCCTTGCATGTCGTTGCCCGCCGCCCAGGCCGAGGTGCTGGCGCCGAGGGTCAGGCTGGCAATGAGTGCCATGGGGTATTGAAAAACAGTGGTCATGGTCGGCTCCTCATTCCTGCACCCGAACTTCACGGAACATCCCCATCTCCATGTGAAACAGCAGATGACAGTGGTACGCCCAGCGCCCGAGGGCATCGGCGGTGACCCGGTAGCTGCGCTTGGAGCCCGGTGGCACGTCGATGGTGTGCTTGCGCACCATGAACTGGCCGTTCTCGTCCTCCAGGTCGCTCCACATGCCGTGCAGGTGGATGGGGTGGGTCATCATGGTGTCGTTGATCAGCACGATGCGCAGTCGCTCGCCGTACTTGAGCAGCAGCGGCGCGGCGTCGGAAAATTTCACGCCGTTGAACGACCAGGCGAACTTCTCCATGTGCCCGGTCAGGTGCAGCTCGATCGTACGGCCCGGCTCGCGGCCGTCGGGGTCGGGAAAGGTGCTGCGCAGGTCCGAGTATGTAAGCACTTTGCGGCCGTTGTTGCGCAGCCCCATGCCCGGGTCGTCGAGCTTGGGTTTGACGCTCATGGCCTGCATGTCCACCAATGGGTTGTCTTTCTCGGTGTCGGGATGCGAGAGCATGCCGTCCATGCCTTGCATGGCTCCGTGATCCATACCGGCCATGTCGCCCATGCCCTGCATCTGGCTGTGATCCATGCCCTGCATCTGGCTGTGATCCATGCCCTGCATCTGGCTGTGATCCATACCTTGCATCGAACTGTCGTCCATTCCCGCCATGCCCTGCATCGAGCCGTGGTCCATGCCGCCCATGCCCATGTCGTCCATGGTCACCAATGGCCGCGGGTCCAGGGCCGGCACTGGTGCCGACAGCCCGGCCCTGGCCGCGAGGGTGCCGCGGGCGTAGCCGGTGCGGTCCATGGACTGGGCGAACAGGGTGTAGACCTCTTGGGTCGGTTCGACGATGACGTCATAGGTTTCGGCCACGGCGATCCGGAACTCGTCGACGCTCACCGGTTTGACGTGTTGGCCGTCGGACGCCACCACCGTCATCTTCAAGCCGGGAATACGCACGTCGAAATAGCTCATGGCCGAGCCGTTGATAAAGCGCAGGCGAAGACGTTCGCCAGGCTTGAACAGGCCGGTCCAGTTCATGTCCGGCGCCTGGCCGTTCATGAGGTAGGTGTAGGTGGCGCCACTGACGTCGGCCAGGTCAGTGGGATTCATCTTCATCTCGGCCCACATCTTGCGATCGGCCACGGTGCTGGCCCAGCCGTTCTTGCCCACGTCGTCAATGAAGTCGCCGACGGTGCGTTTGTTGTAGTTGTAGTAGTCCGACTGTTTCTTGAGCTTGCGAAGGATGTCGGCGGGGTCTTCATCGGTCCAGTCGGTGAGCATCACCACGTAGTCCCGTTCGTACTGGAAGGGCTCCGGCTCCCTGGCGTCGATCACCAGAGGGCCGTAGACCCCGGATTGTTCCTGGAAGCCGGAATGGCTGTGGTACCAGTAGGTGCCGTTTTGCCGGACCTTGAACTGATAGACATACATGCCGTCGGGTTCGATGCCCTTGAAGCTCAGTCCCGGAACACCGTCCATGTTGGCCGGCAGCAGGAGGCCGTGCCAGTGGATGGACGTGGTGTCCTTCAAGCGATTGCGCACCCGCAGGGTCACGGTGTCGCCTTCACGCCAGCGCAGCAGCGGGCCGGGAATGCCGCCGTTGATGGTCTGGGCGGTACGTGGGTTGCCGGTGAAGTTGACCGGGCTTTCGCCGATGAACAGGTCGAACTCGGTGCCGCTCAGGACGTTGGGCTGGCCCGGGCCGGTGACCGCCCAGACAGGCGCGCGCCACAAGCCCAGGCCGCCGAGGATGCCGCCGGCAGTCAGGCCCTTTACGAAGGTTCGCCGGGAAGTTTTTGTTTGCATACGATGGAAGTCCGTCAGTCGATTCGCCGCGAACACGGGGCAATCCCCCGGCGTCGCTTTGAAAAGAAGATGACATAAGCCGGCCGGGCAGGTGATTACATTTCGGTCAGCTTGCTCCCGCTGGGGCGCGCGTCCGGTTCCAGGGGCGGGCACAGGTCAGAATGATCTTTTGCATCGACGGGATATTCTGTAGCCTTGCCGGCTTCACGCTGTCCCGTGCCTGATAGATACCCACTTTCCCGGCGGTACCCGAGTGGTCCGGAGCCGGGTGTATACTCGACTTTCGCGCTAAACGCGCTTGCAGGTCTTGCGAACATGACGCAAATTTCCGAACGCCTTCTGGTCCAGGCCCACCTCGACGCCAAGCAGCCCAAGCCGCTGACCGCCGAGCAAGAGGCCTGGTACCGCGCCGCCATCGCCGCCGAGCTCAAGGCTCAGGACGCGGTGCTGGTCGCGCACTTCTACTGCGACCCGATCATCCAGGCCCTGGCCGAAGAGACCGGTGGTTGCGTGTCCGACTCCCTGGAAATGGCCCGCTTCGGCAATGCCCACCCGGCCAAGACCGTGGTGGTGGCGGGGGTCAAGTTCATGGGCGAGACCGCCAAGATCCTCAACCCCGAAAAACGTGTGCTGATGCCCACCCTGGAAGCCACCTGCTCCCTCGATCTGGGCTGCCCGGTGGACGAGTTCTCGGCGTTCTGCGACCAGCATCCGGAGCGCACCGTGGTGGTGTATGCCAACACCTCGGCGGCAGTGAAGGCCCGGGCCGACTGGGTGGTGACGTCCAGTTGTGCGCTGGAAATCGTCGAGAGCCTGATGGACAACGGCGAGACGATCATCTGGGGCCCGGACAAGCACCTGGGCACTTACATCCAGCGCAAGACTGGCGCCGACATGCTGCTCTGGGACGGCGCCTGTATCGTCCACGAAGAGTTCAAATCCAAGCAGTTGGAGGACATGAAGGCACTGTACCCGGACGCCGCGATCCTGGTGCACCCGGAGTCGCCGACGTCGGTGATCGAACTGGCGGATGCCGTGGGCTCCACCAGCCAATTGATCGCCGCCGCCCAGACCCTGCCGAACAAGACGCTGATCGTCGCCACCGACCGGGGCATTTTCTACAAGATGCAGCAGCTGTGCCCGGACAAGGTCTTCATCGAAGCCCCTACCGCCGGTAACGGCGCGGCGTGCCGCAGTTGCGCACACTGCCCATGGATGGCGATGAATACCCTGGAGCGCACGCTCAAGAGCTTGCAGGAGGGTGCCAACGAGATCTTCGTCGACCCGGCGCTGATCCCCCAGGCGATTCGCCCGCTCAAGCGCATGCTGGACTTTACCCAGGCGGCGCGGATGAAGCTGGCGGGCAATGCCTGAAGCTGAAGAAGATCTTCAGGTTCGCAGGGCTTTTCTGTGGCGAGGGGATTTATCCCCGCTGGCTGCGCAGCAGCCCTAAAACCTGACACCTCGGAGTGTCAGGATGAGTAAATGGGGCCGCTTCGCGGCCCAGCGGGGATAAATCCCCTCGCCACAAGTGCATTTCAATCTGTCTTGTTCGATGACCGTTATTTGGTCTTCTTGGGAATCCGCACCAACTGCGTATCCGAGTAGATGTCATGCCAACTGCGCTTGCGCTTGTCGAACAGCGCCCAGATGAAGCCCAGCCCCACCAGCAGCAGTGACGCAATCGATACCACGAACCGCAACAGCGCCTGCCACAGGCTGATGGCCGTGCCATCGGCGTTCTGTACACGGATGCACCACACCTGCATGCCCAGGGTCTGGCCGTTGTGGGTCCAGAACTTGGCGAAGAAGCCGAACAGCACGAACAGCAGCACGGTGGACAGCAACGGGTCACCGTCCAGCGCGCCGGCTTCGGTCAGGGCGCGCATTCTTTCTTCGCCGATGATCGCCATCTGGATCATCTTGTAGGCGCCGCTGGTGACGATCAGCAGCGCCGTGCACAGCAAGAAGTCATAAAACATCGCTGCCAGGCGACGGCCCAGGCCGGCGGGAGGAAAGTCGCCCTGGGGGGTGAGCAGGTGTTTCGGCATGACGGCCTCGGCTGAAAAAAGAAGCCATTTTACGGGTTTACGCCCATAAAAAAGCCCCTGATATCAATCAGGGGCTTTTTAGTATGCGAAAGCCTTAGGCTTCGGCTTGAACCTCGTCAGCCTGCATGCCTTTCTGGCCTTGCACAGCAACGAAAGTGACTTTCTGGCCTTCTTTCAGGCTCTTGAAGCCGTTGCCCTGGATGGCGCGGAAATGCACGAACAGGTCCGGACCGCTTTCAGGCGTGATAAAACCAAAACCCTTCTCGTCGTTGAACCACTTGACGGTACCGCTCTGACGTTGAGACATTTTCTTATTTCCTTTGACGCTAAAATTGATGACAGCCTCTTTCGCATGAAAGAGTACTGGGGCTGGGTTGCAGGAAAGTAAGAGACGTCGAACGGGATGTAGCGAACTTCATAAGCTACTGCCCAGGTCACGATTCCAAGCGACCCATGCAAACACAGTGACCAAACTCTACGCCAACTACGAACGAAAAAACAACCCCCCGGGGAAGCCCGTAATTGCTCAGCTTGCAAGCATTTACATACACCACCGGGCGGAGCTTATTCGATAGGCTAGTTCAATTGTTTGCGACCGTTATAAGTCTAAAGATATGCACCTTTTTATGGCGGTTGCGTTACACATTAGTGCACGTATAACGCAATCGCGTTACTTATAGAAACAGTCAATCAACCGCGGTAGTAGCGCTGTGGGACGAATGGCATTTTGCTTACAAGTAAAGGCACCTTTTTCCCACGCACGATGGCCCAGACTGGCGTATCCAGTGCGACATAGGCGCTGTCCAGGTAACCCATCGCCAACGGACCGCCCAGGGTCGGGCCGAAACCGCCGCTGCACACCGTCCCGATAATCTCGCCCGCTTCGTTGACGATCTCTGCGCCTTCGCGCACCGGTGTGCGTTCCTGGGGCAGCAGGCCGACGCGTTTGCGCTTCACGCCGCCCTGTTGTTGGGCGAACACGGTTTCAGCACCGGGGAAACCGCCAGCGCGAGCGCCGTCGGCACGACGTACTTTGGAAATCGCCCACAACAGGCTGGCTTCGATCGGCGTGGTCTCGGTGTTCATGTCGTGGCCGTAGAGGCACAGGCCGGCTTCCAGGCGCAGGGAGTCACGGGCACCGAGGCCGATAGCCGCGACTTCCGGCTCAGCCAGCAGGGCGCGGGCCAGTTTTTCCGCATCGGCGGCGGGTACCGAAATTTCGAAACCGTCTTCACCGGTGTAGCCCGAACGGCTGACAAAACAGTCCAGGCCCAACAGCGTGACGCGCTGGAACTGCATGAAGGTCATCTTCGCCACCTCCGGCGCCAGGCGTGCAAGCACAGTGACCGCGGCCGGGCCTTGCAGGGCAAGCAGGGCGCGGGCTTCGAACAGTGGCTCAATGCTGCACTGCGCGCCAATGTGGGCCTGCAGGTGGGCCAGGTCCTGGTCCTTGCAGGCCGCGTTGACCACCAGGAACAGTTCGTCATTGCCCAGGTTGGCGACCATCAGGTCGTCGAGGATGCCGCCGTTCTCGTTGGTGAACATGGCGTAGCGCTGCATGCCCACCGGCAGGTCGATGATGTCCACCGGCACCAGGGCTTCCAGGGCCTTGGCGGCGCCTGCGCCGGTCAGGCGGATCTGGCCCATGTGGGACACGTCGAACAGCCCGGCCTGATCACGGGTGTGCTGGTGTTCCTTCATCACCCCCAGTGGGTACTGCACTGGCATGTCGTAGCCGGCGAACGGCACCATGCGAGCGCCGAGTTCGAGGTGCAGCGCGTGCAGCGGGGTCTTCAGCAGTTGTTCGGTGGACATATCAGCTCCTGGAAAAAATGTAGAAGTGAGGCAAGCGCATCAGCATTCGATGATGTTGACCGCCAGACCGCCGCGGGCGGTCTCCTTGTATTTGCTTTTCATGTCGGCGCCGGTCTGGCGCATGGTGCGGATGACTTTGTCGAGGGAGACGAAGTGATGCCCGTCGCCACGCATGGCCATGCGTACCGCGTTGATGGCCTTCACCGAACCCATGGCGTTGCGTTCGATGCATGGCACCTGCACCAGGCCGCCAATCGGGTCGCAGGTCAGGCCAAGGTTGTGTTCCATGCCGATCTCGGCGGCGTTTTCCACTTGCTGCACGCTGCCACCGAGCACTTCGCAGAGGGCGCCGGCGGCCATGGAACAGGCCACGCCCACTTCACCCTGGCAACCGACTTCGGCGCCGGAGATAGAGGCGTTTTCCTTGTACAGGATGCCGATGGCGGCGGCGGTCAGCAGGAACCGCACCACGCCATCCTCGCTGGCCCCGGGGATAAAGCGCATGTAGTAATGCAGCACGGCCGGGATGATGCCCGCCGCCCCGTTGGTAGGCGCGGTGACGACGCGGCCGCCATAGGCGTTTTCTTCGTTGACCGCCAAGGCGTACAGGTTGACCCAGTCCAGCACCGACAGCGGGTCGCGCAGTGCGGCTTCGGGGTTCTTGCACAGCTGGCGGTGCAACGCCGCGGCCCGGCGCTTGACCTTCAGCCCGCCTGGCAGAATCCCTTCGTTGCGACAGCCGGCCGCCACGCAATCCTGCATCACCTGCCAGATTTTCAGCAGGCCGGCGCGGGTCTCGGCTTCGGGGCGCCAGGCGCTTTCGTTGGTCAGCATCACCTGGCTGATGGACAGGCCGTAGGTGCTGCAATGGCCCAGCAGGTCCTTGGCACTCTTGAACGGGAAGGTCAGGGGTGTGGCATCTTCGACGATGCGGTCGGCGCCAGCCGCGTCTTCATCGACGACAAAGCCGCCACCGACCGAGTAGTACTCGCGGCTGCGCACTTGCAGTCCGGCGGCATCGAAGGCGCGGAAGATCATGCCGTTGGGGTGAAAGGCCAACGGCTTGCGGATCATCGCCAAGTGCAGCTTTTCATTGAATTCGATGGCGTGTTCGCCGAGCAGGTTCAGGCGACCGTTGCTGCGGATCTCCTGGAGCCGGGCGTTCACCGTTTCGGTGTCCACGGTGTCGGGGTGTTCGCCTTCCAGGCCCAGCAGCACGGCCTTGTCACTGCCATGGCCCTTGCCGGTGGCGCCGAGCGAGCCGTAGAGCTCGACCTTGACGCTGGTAATGCTTTCAAGCAGATCGTCACGACGCAGCCCTTCGGCGAAACGGGCAGCGGCACGCATCGGGCCGACGGTATGGGAGCTGGAAGGACCGATACCGATCTTGAACAGGTCGAACACGCTTAACGACATGGTGTTTCTCCAGTTTTCTTTTTATGAGATCGACGATTTAAGGTCTGGCATAGATCCTTGTGGGAGCGAGCCTGCTCGCGATAGCGGAGTGTCAGGCAACATCTCTATTGGCTGTTACGCCGCTATCGCGAGCAGGCTCGCTCCCACAGGGGATTCGGAGGGCTGGAAGATCACCCTCCGTTCAGGTCAAGCGTAGCTTTCGATCGACGGGCAGGCGCAGACCAGGTTGCGGTCGCCGAACACGTTGTCGACCCGGCCCACGGGCGGCCAGTACTTGCCTTCGATCAACGATGCCACCGGGTACACCGCCTGTTCGCGGCTGTAAGGGTGGGTCCACTCGCCGACGATTTCCGCCGCAGTGTGCGGGGCGTTCTTCAGCGGGTTGTCGTCCTTGTCCAGACTGCCGTTTTCCACCGCGCGAATTTCTTCGCGGATGCAGATCATGGCGTCGCAGAAACGGTCCAGTTCTTCCTTGGATTCGCTTTCGGTCGGCTCGATCATCAGCGTGCCGGCCACCGGGAACGACATGGTCGGCGCGTGGAAACCGAAGTCGATCAGGCGCTTGGCCACGTCATCGACGCTGATGCCGCTGCTGTCCTTGAGTGGACGCAGGTCGAGGATGCATTCGTGGGCCACCAGGCCGTTGCTGCCGGAGTAGAGCACTGGATAGTGCTCTTCCAGGCGACGGGCGATGTAGTTGGCGTTGAGGATCGCCAGTTGCGAGGCGCGCTTGAGGCCGGCGCCGCCCATCATGCGGATGTACATCCAGGTGATCGGCAAGATGCTCGCGCTGCCGAACGGCGCCGCGCACACCGCGCCTTCCTTGCGTTCCATGTTGGCGTGGCCCGGCAGGAACGGTGCCAGGTGGGACTTGACGCCAATCGGGCCGACGCCCGGGCCGCCACCGCCGTGGGGAATGCAGAAGGTCTTGTGCAGGTTCAGGTGCGACACGTCGCCGCCGAACTTGCCTGGGGCGCAGAGGCCGACCATGGCGTTCATGTTGGCGCCGTCGATGTACACCTGGCCGCCGTTGTCATGAATGATGCCGCAGATTTCGCGGATGCCTTCTTCGAACACACCGTGGGTGGACGGGTAGGTGATCATCAGCGCGGCGAGGTGTTCGCGGTGCTCGATGGCCTTGGCCCGCAGGTCTTCGATGTCGACGTTGCCGCGGGCATCGCAGGCAGTCACGACCACGCGCATGCCGGCCATGTTGGCGGTGGCCGGGTTGGTACCGTGGGCCGAGGACGGGATCAGGCAGATGTCGCGACGGTCTTCGCCACGGCTCTGGTGATAGGCACGGATCGCCAGCAGGCCGGCGTATTCGCCCTGGGAACCGGCGTTGGGTTGCAGCGACACAGCGTCATAGCCGGTGGCGGCGCAGAGCATGGCCTCCAGCTCGTCGGTCAGTTGCTGGTAGCCAGCGCTCTGTTCGGCCGGGGCGAACGGGTGCAGGGCGCCGAACTCGGCCCAGGTCACCGGAATCATTTCGCTGGCGGCGTTGAGCTTCATGGTGCAGGAACCCAGCGGGATCATGGTGCGATCCAGGGCCAGGTCCTTGTCGGCGAGCTTGCGCAGGTAGCGCATCAGCTCGGTTTCGGAGTGGTAGCGGTTGAACACTGGGTGGCTGAGGATCGCCGATTGGCGCACCAGCTCGGCCGGAATGCGGCTTTGCACGCTGGCGGCCAGTGCCGCGAAGTCCGGCAGTGCCTTGCCGTCGGCCAACACGTTCCACAGGGCTTCGACGTCAGTCTGGCTGGTGGTCTCGTCCAGGGACAGGCCCAGGCGTTGCGCGTCCACCACACGCAGGTTGATGCGCTGTGCGCGGGCCTTGTCGTGCAGGGCCGCGGTTTGCGCGCCGGTGCGCAGGGTCAGGGTGTCGAAGAAGCTCTCTTGCTCGACGCTCAGGCCCAGCGCGCCCAGGCCCTTGGCGAGGATCGCGGTCAGGTGATGGATGCGATTGGCAATTTGTACCAGGCCCTTGGGACCGTGGTACACGGCGTACATGCTGGCGATGTTGGCCAGCAGCACTTGGGCGGTGCAGATGTTGCTCGTGGCTTTCTCGCGGCGGATGTGTTGCTCGCGGGTCTGCATCGCCAGGCGCAGGGCCGGCTTGCCGAAACGGTCCACGGAAACGCCGACCAGGCGGCCCGGCATGTCGCGCTTGAAGGCGTCCTTGGTGGAGAAATACGCCGCGTGCGGGCCACCGAAGCCCAGCGGCACACCGAAGCGCTGGGCGCTGCCGATGGCCACGTCGGCGCCGAATTCACCTGGCGGGGTCAACAGGGTCAGGGCCAGCAAGTCCGCGGCTACCGCCACCAGGGCGTTGGCGGCGTGGAAGCGTTCGGTCAGTTCGCGGTAGTCGAACAGGTCACCGTTGCTGGCCGGGTATTGCAGCAGCGCGCCGAAGAAGCCGCTGACGTCGCTCAGTTCGCGCTCATCGCCCACCACCACATCGATGCCCAGGGGCTCGGCACGGGTGCGCAGTACGTCGAGGGTTTGCGGGTGGCTGTGGACGGAGGCGAAGAACGCGTTGCTGCCCTTGTTCTTGCTCAGGCGCTTGCAGAAGGTCATGGCTTCGGCGGCGGCGGTGGCTTCGTCGAGCAAGGATGCGTTGGCGATCGGCAGGCCGGTAAGGTCGCTGATCAAGGTCTGGAAGTTCAACAGCGCTTCGAGACGGCCCTGGGAAATTTCTGGCTGGTACGGGGTGTAGGCGGTGTACCAGGCCGGGTTTTCCAGCAGGTTGCGCAGGATCGGTGCCGGCGTATGGCAGTTGTAGTAGCCCTGGCCGATGTAGGTCTTGAACAGTTGGTTCTTGGCGGCGATGGCCTTGATCGAGGCCAGTGCGTCGGCTTCGCTCTGGCCGTCGCCCATGTCCAGCACGCTGGTGCCCTTGATGCTTTCCGGGATGACGCTGGCGCTCAGGGCTTCCAGGGAGTTGTAGCCCAGGCGCTCGAGCATGGCTTGCTCGTCGCTGGAGCGCGGGCCGATGTGGCGGGCGATGAATTCGTTGGCGGTGCCGAGATTAACGGTCATGTGGCGCTCCTCAGGCTTCGGCGTTGGCTTTGATCAGGCGGTCGTAGGCGTCCTGGTCCAGCAGTTGGTCCACTTCGGCGGCGTTGGCCGGGTTGAAACGGAAAAACCAGCCTTCGCCCAACGGATCTTCGTTGACCAGTTCCGGATTGCTTTCCAGGGCCGGGTTCACTTCGAGCACTTCACCGTCCAGTGGCATGTAGACACCGCTGGCGGCTTTCACCGATTCCACGGTGGAGGCTTCGGCACCCTTGTCGTAGCTTTGCAGTTCCGGTAACTGAACATAGACCACATCGCCCAAGGCGTTCTGGGCAAACGCAGTAATACCGACAGTAACGCTGCCGTCGGCTTCGGTGCGCAGCCATTCGTGATCTTCAGTGAAACGCAACTCGCTCATGGAAACTCCTGGGGCCAGATTCGTCTGGTGGACGCGAAGAAAGGCGCGGGGCTTGGCCCGGCCGAATGCTAATACCCATAGCAAGAATGCGGCCAATATTAATAATTGCTTATATATCAATGATTTGACTGGTTTTGTCGAGACTGGGATCGACTGCGCTGTAGCGAAATCGCTACAGCGGGTAGGCTGGAAAAAATCGTTGTGGGATCAAAGCCTTGCGCAGCGCAGGCTGGCGATGATTGTAGCGATATCGTTCCACTGTAGCGCTTTCAGTACAGGTGGAGGTCGTTTTTAACGCGATTTCGACCACAACACAGAACCCTTGTGGGAGCGAGCTTGCTCGCGATGACGGTAGCCCAGTCAGCCATAGGTTGACTGATACATCGCTATCGCGAGCAAGCTCGCTCCCACAGGGGGATGTGGTGGGCTTATGGCTTGTTGGAAATCCCGTACTTGCGCAACCGATGGGCAATCGCGGTGTGGGAAGTCTGCAGGCGGCTGGCGAGCTGGCGGGTGGAGGGGTAGTTGACGTAGAGGCTTTCGAGCAGGTGCTTCTCGAAGCTTTCCACGGCCTGTTCCAGGCTTTCGACTTCCACATCGCCCTGGCGCGCCACGGAGGTGCCGGCGATGTCCAGGTCGCCGATGTCCACCAGGCTGCTTTCGCAGATGGCCGCGGCGCGGAAGATCACGTTCTGCAATTGCCGCACGTTGCCGGGCCAGCGGTTGCCCAGCAGGGCCGGGTAAGTGCCGGGGGCCAGGCGGCAGACCGGGCGCTGGATCTGCGCGCAGGCCTGCTGCATGAAATAACGCGCCAGCAGCAGGATGTCCTGGCCGCGTTCGCGCAGCGGCGGGACTTCGACATTGAGCACGTTCAGGCGATAGAACAGGTCTTCGCGGAACGAGCCCTCGCTGACCATTTTCTCCAGGTTGCGGTGGGTGGCGCTGAGGATCCGCACGTTGACCTTGATCTCCCGGTCGCCGCCCACTCGGCGGAAGCTGCCATCGTTCAGGAAGCGCAGCAGCTTGGCTTGCAGGTACGGCGACATCTCGCCGATTTCATCGAGGAATACCGTGCCCTGGTTCGCCAGCTCCATCAGCCCTGGCTTGCCACCCCGCTGCGCCCCGGTGAAGGCGCCGGGGGCGTAGCCGAACAGTTCGCTTTCTGCCAGGTTCTCCGGCAATGCCGCACAGTTCAGGGCCAGGAACGGTGCGCCATGGCGGGCGCTGATGGCATGGCACGCCCGGGCCACCAGTTCCTTGCCGGTGCCGGTTTCGCCCTGGATCAGCAGCGGCGCATCCAGCGCCGCGACCCGCTGGGCCCGGGCCTTGAGGGTGCGGATCGCCGGGGATTCGCCCAGCAGCGCGTCGAAACCTTCGGCGTGATCGTGATGCAGGGCCGACAGGCGCTCGCCGATGCGGTTCGGCTGATACAGCGTCAGCAGCGCGCCGGCGTCGGTGATGGGCGTGGCGTCCAGCAGCAACGTCTGGCCGTTGAGGGTGATTTCCCGCAGCGGCAAGCGGAAACCGTTCTCCAGCAAGGCGTCCAGCAAGGCCTCGTCACCGAACAGCTCGGCCACGCTTTCCCCGGCCGGTTCACGCCCGTACAGGGCAATCAGCGCCGGGTTGGCCAGCAACACCTTGCCGGCGCTGTCCAGGGCCAGCACCGGGTCGGTCATGGCGGCGAGCAAGGCGTCGAGCTGCAAGTGCCGACGCTGGCCCGGCAGGATGTCCACCACGGTGACTGCCTGCACGCCGCGCACGTTGAACAGCGCCTCGCGCAACTCGTCGAGCACTTGCGGGCTGAGGGTCGGGGCGTCGATGTAGACGTTGGGCGGCACCATTTCCACCGCATCCAGATTGAGATTGCGCCCACCGAGCAAGGCCAGGACTTCCTGGGTGATGCCGACGCGGTCGATGAAACTGACGTGGATACGCATGGGGCGGTTTTGGGTTCTGGAGTGCGGAGGGTGGCCAGTATGCCTTGGGGCGGGCTGTTGGTGAAATCCTGGCGCAAAGCTTGAGGCCGTACAGAGATCCATTGTGGGAGCGAGCTTGCTCGCGATAGCGATGTATCAGTCGACATTAATTTGGCTGACACACCGTCTTCGCGAGCAAGCTCGCTCCCACAAGGGGAATTCGGTGGGGCTACTACTGTTTAGAGCCCCACATCCCACTCAGGCATCTCGGGAAACCTCAGCACCAAAAAATCCAGCAGGCTGCGCAGTGCCGACGGCATGTGTTTGCGTGAGGCATACACCGCGTACATGTTCATCCGGCGGGGTTCGGCGTGGGGCAGCAGGCGAATCAGTTCGCCGTTCTTGAGGTGGGCGCCGGCCTGGTAGCTGGGCAGCATGGCCACGCCCGCGCCAGCTATCGTGGCCTGAAGCAATGTGCTGGCTTCGTTGGCGCTGATATTACCTTGCACCGGCACCGAGACCTGCTCGCCGTCCTGCTCGAAATGCCACAGGCTCTTGCCGACGTAGGAGTGGGTCAGGCAGTTGTGCCGGCTCAGGTCCTCCACGCGCAGCGGTGTCGAGTGCTCGCGCAGATACTGTGGCGAAGCGCAGATCACCGAGCGGCAGACCGTGAGGCGACGGGCAATCAGGTTCGGGTCCAGGTCGTTGCTCATGCGGATCGCCAGGTCGATGCGCTCATCCACCAGGTTCACGGTGCGGTCGAGCATTTGCAGGTCGACGCTCACCCCTGGGTAGCGCTTGACGTATTCGGCCATGGCGCTCGCCAGTTGGGCCTGGCCGAACGAGGTGCTGGCGCTGATGCGCAGCATGCCCCTTGGCGCGTCGTCCGGGGTGCTGACGGCGGCTTGCATGTCGCCGGACAGCTCGAGCATCTGCCGGCAGCGCGGCAGGATCTCCGTGCCTGCGGCCGTCAGGCTCAGCTTGCGAGTGGTGCGGTGCATCAGCCGGGCACCGACCCAGTCCTCCAGCTCCGCCAAATAGCGCGACACCACCGGCCGCGACAGGTCCAGATGCTCGGCCGCCGCCGACTGGCTGCCCAGGTCCACCACCGTGACGAACACCCGCATTGCTTGTAGACGATCCATGATTTGCCCGATTTCAGAAACAAACTATGTTCCAGCATCGCATTTTTTGTAACGAGTCAGGTAACTAAGCTCAGTCCCCATTCCCCTGACGGGTTTTTGGACAACGGAGCACACCATGACCGGACTTATCCCACTCAAGCGCCTGCTGCTGGCGACCGCCGCCTTGGCCTTCACCGCCCAGGCCTGGGCCACCGACCTGACGCTGGACGTCTACAACCCCGGTGCGGCGGCGGTTTTTCCGGTGACTTCGGTTTTAGTCAGCGGTGAAAAAGAGGCGATCCTGGTAGACGCCCAGTTCGGCAAGGCCCAGGCCGCCCAGGTGGTGGAAAAAATCCGCGCCAGCGGCAAGCGATTGACCACGATCTACATCAGTCATGGCGATCCAGACTACTATTTTGGTTTGGAAACCCTCACCGCCGCGTTCCCTGAGGCCAAGGTGCTGGCGTCCGCACCGACTGTCGAGCACATCAAGCACACCATGGATGGCAAGCTGAAATATTGGGGGCCGATTCTGAAGACCGATGCACCGGCCAAAGCCATCGTGCCCCAGGTACTCAAGGGCGACAGCCTGACCCTGGAAGGCCAGCGCTTGCAGATCGTTGGCCTTGATGGCCCGCAACCGGACCGCAGCTTCGTGTGGATTCCATCGATCAAGGCCGTGGTTGGCGGTGTGGTGGTGGCCGAGAACATTCATGTCTGGATGGCCGACACCCAGACGCCGCAGTCCCACAAGGACTGGCTGGCGACCCTTGCCGGTATTGAAAAGCTGCAGCCGAACACCGTGATCCCGGGCCACTATCTGGGTGAAAGCGCCCGGTCCCTGGCCCCGGTGACATTCACCGCCGGCTATATCAAGGCCTTCGATGAAGAAACCGCCAAGGCCAAGGATTCCGCCGCGCTGATCGCCGCCATGAAGCAACGCTACCCGAACCTGGGTGAAGACAGTTCCCTGGAACTGAGTGCCAAGGTGGCGAAGGGCGAGATGAAGTGGTGACCACCCTGATTCCAAGGTAGCGGATGCGCTTTTTGTGGCGAGGGAGCTTGCTCCCGCTGGGCTGCGCAGCGGCCCCAATACCAGCCAATGAGTTGTATCTGGCACACCGCATGAGCATTTTTGCGACTGCTGCGCAGCCGAGCGGGAGCAAGCTCCCTCGCCACAAGGGCTTCATTTCAAGCCACGAAGGCTCTGTCACTTGGAAATATTCAAGCAACCGCTTCAATAGCATCTTGTGTAATCACTGGAGAACACCATGAGCAAAATCGCAATCATCGGAGCCACCGGTCGCGCCGGCAGCCAATTGCTGGAAGAAGCCCTGCGCCGTGGTCACAGCGTGACGGCCATTGCCCGCAACACCGCGAAAATTGGTGAAAGGGCCGGGGTGCTCAGCAAGCAATTGGATGTATTGGACAGCGAGGCGTTGACCGCGGCCATCGCCGGGCATGACGTGGTGATCAGTGCCGCTCATTTCGCCAGCGTGCCGGCCGACAAGCTCATCGCACCGGTGAAAGCCGCTGGGGTCAAGCGTTTGCTGGTGGTCGGTGGGGCCGGCTCGTTGCTGCTCCCGGACGGCTCTCGTGTGATCGACAGCGAGGGCTTCCCGGAGGAATACCTGGCCGAAGCCAGTGCCGGAGCATTGTTCCTCGATGTGCTGCGCCAGGAGCAAGACCTGGACTGGACCTTCCTTTCGCCTTCGGCAGAATTCGTCGAAACCGAGCGCACGGAGCAGTTTCGCCTCGGCAAGAATCACCTGCTGTTCGACGATGCCGGGCGTAGCTGGATCAGCTTTGCCGACTACGCCATCGCGATGATCGATGAAGTGGAAACGCCGCAGTTTTCGCGCACGCGATTTACCGTCGGTTATTGATCACAGAGATCAGCCGTGAAGCCGTACCCAAGTGCTGACCAGCACCGTGGCAGCCATCAGCCAGGCGACGGCTGCCACGGCCAATGAGGCTTCGAGGCGCATGCGGTCGACCATCACGTACAGCGTTGCCAGATAGACGAAGTACGGAATGATCGACCACATCCCAAACACGATGGTGGTCTTCAGGTCGTCCACCGAGCGGCCCTTGCCGACGATGTAATGGGCGATCAGGGCGAAGGTCGGGAACAGCGGCACCAGCCCGGCGATGTAATAGTTCTTGGTCTTGGCCAGCATCGCCAGTATGACCACCACGGCTGCACCGAGCGCCGCCTTGAAAATCAGATCCACAGGTTTCCCGCCCAGTTAATGGCTCAGGCCATATTTTTTGACTTTGTCGAACAGTGTGGTCTTGGCCATGCCCAGTTCCAGGCTGGCCTGGGTCAGGTTGCCACCGCTGCGTTGCAGGGCGTCCACCAGCAGGTTGCGCTCGAAGGCTTCCACGGCTTCGGCAAAGGCCAGGCCCTGGCTACCACCGCTGGCACCGGCGCGCTTGAACGCCGGCAGGCCCAGGGCGTAACGCTCGGCGACGTTGCGCAGTTCGCGCACGTTGCCCGGCCAGTCGTGGCTCATCAGGTTCGACAGGGTCTGGTTGTCCAGCTCCGGCACCGTGCGGTCAAAGCGCAGGGACGACTGCTGGAGAAAGTGCTTGAACAGTTGCAGGATGTCTTCGCGCCGCTCGCGCAGTGGCGGCAGTTCCAGGGTTACCACGTTGAGGCGGTAATACAGGTCGCTGCGGAACTGCCCGACCCGGCCCATTTCGTCCAGGTCGGACTTGGTGGCGGCGATTACCCGGCAATCCACGGCCACGCTCTGGTTCGAACCCAGGCGTTCGAGGGTGCGTTCCTGCAGCACGCGCAGCAACTTGATCTGCAAGGGCAGGGGCATGCTTTCCACTTCGTCGAGAAACAGCGTGCCACCGTCGGCGTGTTCGATCTTGCCGATCCGGCGTTTGCCGGCGCCGGTAAAGGCATTGGCTTCGTGGCCGAAAATCTCGCTTTCGAACAGGTTCTCCGGCAGGCCGCCGCAGTTCAGTGCGACGAACTGCTTGTCGTGGCGTCGGCTGAAGTCATGCAGGCAACGGGCGACCAGTTCCTTGCCGGTGCCGGTTTCGCCTTCGATCAGCACGTTGGCCGAGGTGTCGGCGACGTTGGCGATCAGCGCGCGCAGGTGCTGCATGGCGGGCGAGCGGCCAATGATCCGGCCTTCCAGGGAATCGCGTTCGGCCAATTGCCGACGCAGCGATGACACTTCCCGGGCGAGGCTGCGCTGCTCCAGGGCGCGGCGGGCGACGTCTACCAGGCGTTCAGGGGAGAAGGGTTTCTCCATGAAGTCATAGGCGCCTTTTTGCATGGCACCGACGGCCATGGAGATGTCGCCGTGGCCGGTGATCAGCACCACCGGCAGGCTGCGGTCCCGTGCCTTGAGGCGGGTCAGCAGTTCCAGGCCGTCGATGCCCGGCAGGCGAATGTCACTGATGACGATGCCGGCAAAGTTATCGTCGACACGCTCCAGCGCCTCTTCGGCGCTGCCCACGCCGATGCAGGGAATGTCTTCCAGGCTCAAGGCCTGCTGGCAACCCAGCAGGACGTGGGGGTCGTCTTCGACGATCAGTACGCTCAGGTCGTGGTTCATAGCGGCTCGACAGGTGAAAGGCTTACCAGCGGTAAACTGAGGACAAATGTAGTTCCACTGCCCTCAACCGGGTGTTCGACGCCCAGGTATCCGCCCGTGGCGGCGGCCAGGCTGGCGGAAAGCGTCAGGCCCAGGCCCAGGCCTTGCTCGCCGGGTTTGGTGGTGAAGAAGGGTTCGAACAGATGCTTGCGTGCTTCTGGGTCAATACCGTGGCCGTTATCTCGCACACGCAGGCGATATTTGCCATCGCCGGCCTGGCCTTCGAGCCACAGCTGCGGTTCGGGTTGCGTCTGCATGGCGTCCAGGGCATTGCCGATCAGGTTCACCAGGATCTGCTCCAGGCGCGTCTGGTCAATTTGCACCTGGACGTCGTCGAAACCGGAATGAATCTGGATGTTCAAGCTTTCAAGACGAGCGCCCAGCAGTTGCAGCGCGGCCTCGACGCCTTTGCCGAGGCTGGCCTGGCCCTGGTCGTCCCCGCGCCGGGCAAAGGAGCGCAGGCTGGCGGTGATCCGGCCCATGCGGTCGATCAATTCGTTGATGGTCTTGAGGTTGGTGCTGGCGATGTCCAGTTGGCCGCGTTCCAGGAAGCGCACGGTGTTGCCGGACAAGGTGCGCAGCGCCGCCAGCGGTTGGTTGAGTTCGTGGGCGATGCTGGTGGACATCTGGCCGATGGCCGCCAGTTTACCGGCCTGGACCAATTCGTCCTGGGCCCGGCGCAAGGTCTCTTCGGCCTGTCGCCGCTCGCGGATCTGGCCCTTGAGTCGTTCGTTGCTGGCGCGCAGGTCGGTGGTGCGTTCGGTAATCCGACGCTCAAGCTGGTTGTTGGCTTGCTGCAAGGCTTCCCGGGCCGCGAGACGGGTGGCGATGACCTTGCGCCGTTCGTTCCAGGCAATCAGCAGGAACGCCACCAGGGCGAACGCCACGGCCACCAGGATGCCTTGGTTGATCGCCTGGCGACGCAGGTCTTCAAGCGGGGTCAGCAGGGTGAAATTCCACGGTGTATCGCTCAAGGGCCGGGTCTGCGACAAGTAGCTGATGGCGCGCTCGTCGGACACCAGTTCGCTGTTGGCCGGGAACGTCAGTTTCTCCATGCCTTCGGCCAGGCGTTCCCGGGCCAGGGGCACCAGCTCATTGAGCGGGAACCAGTAGTACTGCAGGCTGCGGGCCAGGCGTTCCTTGGTGTCGTCGCTCAGGGGGCGAACGGACTTGAGCCGCCGCGCCGGGTCGCTGGACAGGATGATGATGCCGTTCTCATCACTGACAAACGCCTCCAACCGCGCTCGCTGCCAGCGTTCCTCCAGGGCTTCGAGGCGCACCTTGACCACGGCGACGCCAATGATCTTGCCTTGTTGCTCCAGGCCATGGGCCAGGTAGTAGCCAGGTTCGCCGTTGGTGCTGCCGATGCCGTAGAAACGCCCCGGCTGGCCGCGCACGGCGTTCTGGAAATAGGCGCGAAAGGACAGGTCTTCGCCCAGGTAACTGTCGACATCGCGCCAGTTGCTGGTGGCCATCACCCGGCCGGTTGTGTCCATCACGTAGATGGCCCGGCTGCGGCTGCGGCGGTTCAGGCCTTCGAGGTATTCGTTGACGGTCCTGCGGTGCTCGGGCGTCGGGTCGTCGAGCAGTTGCGAGACACTCGATTCAAGTTCCAGCAGGCTGGGCAGGTAGGTGTACTTGCTGATCTCGCTTTCGACCGCACGGGCGTGCAGCTCCAACTGGCGTTCGCCATTCTCGGCGAGGCCACGTACGCCATAGTGCTCGCTGATCCAGAAGCCGAGGTAACCCAGGCCGATCATCAGGGCGATGACCAGTGGCGGCAGGAACAGATGGCGGATCAGGCGGGGTTTCACGGCGAGTGATGGCGGCGCGGCGCGATAAAGGGTGGGGTCGCATTTCATCACAGAAGCCTTGGGTCAACCACAACACAAATCGACAAGCCAACACATCTCCCTTGTGGGAGCGAGTTTGCTCGCGATGACTGCTGATCAGTCGACAATCAGGTGACTGGCAGTCCGCTATCGCGAGCAAGCTCGCTCCCACAGTGGGGAGCGGTGTTGTTTAGTGCTGCAGGATTTTCTCAAGGAAATGCTGCGCGCGTTCGGAGCGGGCGCTGATGTCGCCGAAGAACTCTTCTTTCTCGCAGTCTTCGATGATCTGGCCCTGGTCCATGAAGATCACCCGGTTCGCCACTTTGCGGGCGAAGCCCATTTCGTGGGTCACGCACATCATGGTCATGCCTTCGTGGGCCAGTTGCACCATCACGTCGAGCACTTCGTTGACCATTTCCGGGTCAAGGGCCGAGGTTGGTTCGTCGAACAGCATCACCACCGGGTCCATCGCCAGTGCACGGGCAATCGCCACGCGCTGCTGCTGGCCGCCGGAGAGCTGGCCCGGGTGCTTGTGGGCGTGGGCCGAGAGACCGACCCGCTCAAGCAGTTGCAGGCCTTTCTTGGTGGCTTCTTCCTTGCTGCGGCCCAGCACCTTGATCTGCGCGATGGTCAGGTTCTCGGTGATGGTCAGGTGCGGGAACAGTTCGAAATGCTGGAACACCATGCCCACGCGCGAACGCAGCTTCGGCAGGTTGGTCTTCGGGTCGGCGATGGACGTGCCATCGACCACGATGTCGCCTTTCTGGAACGGTTCCAGGGCGTTCACGCACTTGATCAGCGTGGATTTGCCCGAACCGGACGGCCCGCACACCACCACAACCTCCCCCTTGCTGACCTCGGTGCTGCAATTGGTCAGTACCTGGAAGTCCCCATACCACTTGTTGATGTTCTTGATAGAGATCATACGGCGAACCTTTTTTGCAGACGCTTGACCAGCAGCGAGGCGGCAAAGCTGATTGTGAAGTACACGAGACCTGCGATGATCAGGAACTCATTGGAGCGGCCGATGATGTCGCCATTGGCCCGCGAAGCATTGAGGAAGTCCACCAGGCCGACCGTGTAGACCAGCGAGGTGTCCTGAAACAGGATGATGCTTTGTTGCAGCAGCAGCGGGGTCATCTTGCGAAACGCCTGGGGCAGGATGATCAGGCGCATGACCTGGCCATAATTCATCCCCAGTGCCTGGGCGGCGCCCATCTGGCCCTTGGGGATCGACTGCACGCCGGCCCGCACGATTTCGCAGAAGTACGCCGCCTCGAACATCATGAACGCCACGACGCAGGAGCCGAACGCGCCGATCGGCGTGTCTTCGCCGGTGATCCAGCGCAGCACGAACGGCACCGCCAGGTAGAACCAGGTGATGACCAGCAGCAGCGGAATCGAGCGGAAATAGTTGACGTAGGCGCCAGCGATATTGGACACCAGCTTGTTGTGGGACAGGCGCATCAGCGCCAGGATGGTCCCCAGGATGATCCCGCCGACGACACCCAGGGCCATCAGCTTGAGGGTCATCACCATGCCGTTCCACAAGCCGGGAATGGCCGGGATGATGCCAGTGAAGTCGAATTCCATTATTTACCCCCCACGGAGATCAGGCCGGGCACCGCGACTTTCTTCTCGACCATGCGCATGAGCAGCATCAGGCTCATGTTCAAGGTGAAATAGATCAGCGTCGCCAGGGTAAAGGCTTCGAACAGGTTGGCGGAGAACTCGGCGGTCTGCTTGGTCTGCGCGAGCAGTTCCATCAGGCCGATCAGCGACGCCACGGAGGAGTTCTTGAAGACGTTGAGGAATTCCGAGGTAAGCGGCGGAATGATGATCCGGTAGGCCTGGGGCAGCAGCACGTTCCAGTAGATCTGCGGCAGCTTGAAGCCCATGGCACGGGCGGCGGATTCCTGGCCGCGCGGCAGCGCCTGGATACCGGTACGCACCTGTTCGCAGACCCGGGCGGCGGTGAACAGGCCCAGGCACACGACGACGCTCAGGTAGGCCGAGGTGGTCGGGTTCAGGTCCTGCTTGTACCACTCCTGCATATCGGCGGGCAGCAGGTCCGGCACCAGGAAGTACCAGATGAACAGCTGCACCAGCAGCGGCACGTTACGGAAAAGCTCCACGTAGCACGTGGCGATACCCGACACCAGCCGGTTCGGCACGGTACGCATGACGCCTAGTACCGAGCCCAGCAGCAGGGCGATGATCCAGGCTACGACGGCGATGGCGATAGTCCAGCCCAGGCCGGCCACGTACCAGTCGAGATAAGTCTCGCTGCCCACGCCGGTGGACTTGAAGAACACGCCCCAGTCCCAGTTGTAATTCATTAGGGTCTCCCCTCAGATCGTTCGATGTACAAATGCCCGCCTGGGGAAACTCCGTTCCCGCCCGGCTTGGAGGCCAGGCACACGCGATCGGCTCGACAGCCACCGGTTCGAGTGTTTCCAGATTTGCCAGCAGGGAGTGACCATCCCCTGAAAGGGCCGGGCCCCTTCAGGGGATAAGGTTAGTCAGAAATCAGGATTTCTTTTCGTCAGCCGCTTTGTCGGTCGGGGTGGCGATCAACTTCTTGAGCTCTTCGCTCATCGGGAAGTTCAGGTTCAGGCCTTTTGGCGGGATAGGCTGCATGAACCATTTTTCGTAGATCTTGTTGATCTCGCCCGAAGCGTAGGTGGCCTTGATGGCGTCATCGACAGCCTTTTTGAACGGCTCGTCGCCCTTGCGCATCATGCAGCCGTAGATTTCGTAGGACTGTGGGGTACCGGTCACGGCCCAGTCATCGGCTTTCTTGGCCTTGGCGGCTTCGCCAGCCAGCAGGGCGTCGTCCATCATGAACGCAACGGCGCGACCCGATTCCAGCATCTGGAAGGATTCGCCGTGGTCTTTGGCGGAGATGACGTTCATGCCCATCTGCTTGTCGGCGTTCATCGACTTGAGCAGGCGCTCGGACGTGGTGCCGGCGGTGGTCACGACGTTCTTGCCCTTGAGGTCGTCGAAATCCTTGTACTTGGAATCTTTCTTGGACAGCAGCTTGGTGCCGATCTCGAAGATGCCAACGGAGAAGTCAACCTGCTGCTGACGCTCGACGTTGTTGGTGGTGGAGCCGCACTCCAGGTCCACGGTGCCGTTTTGCACCAGTGGGATACGGGTTTGCGAGGTGACCAGGTTGTACTTGACCTGCAGGTTGGGCAGGTCCAGGTCTTTTTTCAGCGCTTCGACGACTTTCAGCTGGATATCGTGGGAGTAGCCGACCGGCTTGCCGGAAGCGTCCGCGATGTAGGAAAACGGAATGGAAGCGTCGCGATGTCCCAGCGTGACAACGCCGGACTCTTTGATCTTTTTCAGTGTGCCGGTCAGTTCGGCTGCGAAAACCGGAGTGCTGATCAGAGCGGCAGCAATGGCTGCGCCCAGGAGATGGGGAACGATACGCATCGATGTTTCCTCGACATTGTTTTTTTTATTTCGGCCGGTTTGTCGGCCCTGAGTACTTCGAAGTGCCTGGCAGCTCCTGTTGTGTTGGCGTACAGGCATTCGTCTCGAGAAGTGTAGAGCATGAGTCGTGCCAGGCCAGTCGAGTATTGGTAAGTCATTGTTTTTGAAAGAAGTTAATGTTTTGTTTCGGGTTTTATGCGACCTGATTTATCCGGTTAGCCGAACTGACTGGTGGGTCTTGTTCGGAAAACCGAATACCTTGAGCCTGCCTCGATCCATTGCGGGAGCGAGCTTGCTCGCGATAGCGGTGGGTCAGTCCCATAGAGGTTGAATGTGCTGGCCTCATCGCGAGCAAGCTCGCTCCCACAAGGGGGGCGTCGGTGGAGTCCAGATAGCAAAAAGCCCCTGAATCGCAGGATTCAGGGGCCTTGGGTTCAGCGGGTGATCGTTCAGGCCGCTTCGATCTTGCGACGGTTGTGCTCGACCTTGTCCAGGTACTGCTGCAGTTTCTCCTGCTCGACTGGGGTGGTAAACAAACCCAGCTTGCTGCGGCGCCACAGGATGTCCTGGGCATCGACGGCCCACTCGTCGCTGCACAGATAATCGACTTCACGGGTATAGAGGCCCGCACCGATGTGCTCGCCCAGGTCGCTCAGGTTGTGCACGCCTTCGAGCATGCGCCAGGTACGGCTGCCGTAGGTGGTGGCCCAGCGGCGGGCGATGTCGGTTGGCAGCCAGTCGAACTTGTCGCGGATCGCCGAGCACAGTGCCTGCGGGGTGGTCATGTTTTCGCCGCCGGGGAGGGCCTCTACGGCGGTCCAGCTCGGACGCATCTGGGTGAAGTACGGGGCCAGTTGCGCCATCGCCGATTCGGCCAGTTTGCGGTAGGTGGTCAGCTTGCCGCCGAACACCGACAGCAAGGGGGCTTCTTCACCGCCGCCCGACAACGCCAGGGTGTAGTCCCGAGTCACGGCCGACGGGTTGTCGGACTCGTCATTGCACAGCGGACGCACGCCGGAATAGCTGTGCAGGATATCGTCGCGGCTGATCTGCCTCTTGAAGTGGGCATTGACCACCTTCAACAGGTAATCGGTTTCGCCCTCGGTGATCGCCACTTTGGCCGGGTCACCGGTGTATTCGCGGTCAGTGGTACCGATCAGGGTGAACTGGTTCAGGTACGGAATGGTGAACACGATGCGCTGGTCTTCGTTTTGAAGAATGTGTGCATGCTCGCCTTCGTAGAGTTTCGGCACGATCAGGTGACTGCCCTGGATCAGGCGAATGCCATAGGGCGATTCCAGCTTCAGGTCATCGCGAATGAACTTGGCCACCCACGGGCCGGCGGCGTTGACCAATGCCTTGGCACGGATCGAAAACAGGCTGCCGTCGGCACGTTCCAGGTGCAAGTGCCACAGGCCTTTGCTGCGGCGGGCGTTCACACAACGGGTGCGGGTGTGGATATGCGCGCCTTTTTCTCGGGCGGCCATGGCGTTGAGCACCACCAGCCGCGCATCGTCGACCCAGCAGTCGGAATATTCGAAACCTTTGGTGATCTCGCTTTTCAATGCGCTGTCGGCACCGAATTTCAAGCTTTTCGAGCCGGCGAGCTGCTCACGTTTGCCCAGGTGATCGTAGAGGAATAGACCGGCGCGGATCATCCAGGCCGGGCGCAGATGCGGGCGGTGAGGCAGCACGAAGCGCATTTGCTTGACGATGTGCGGGGCCTTGGTCAGCAGCACTTCGCGCTCGGCCAGCGCTTCGCGCACCAGGCGAAACTCATAATGTTCGAGGTAGCGCAAGCCACCGTGGATCAGCTTGCTGCTGGCCGACGATGTGTGGCTGGCCAGGTCGTCCTTTTCGCAAAGGAACACCGAAAGACCGCGACCGGCAGCGTCCGCGGCAATCCCCGCGCCGTTGATACCGCCACCAATGACGGCGACGTCGTAAACCTCGGCGAGAGGGGGCGTAGGCAAGGTAGAAGTGGGCATCGGCTGGCCTCGGGCTCTTTTTCGAAATATTTGAATTCGAACATAAATGTTCATTTGCGAAAATACTAGCCCATAAAGACGGCAACAGCCAGTCAACTTCGATTGAAAATACTGATCAAGGGAAGCTGAAAGGAAAATTTTCGAACATGGAAGGAAGGAGAGAAGGTGCCGGGGCACGCTTTTGTGGCGAGAGGGATTTGTGGGAGCAAAGCTTGCTCGCGAAGCAGGCGCCTCGTTCTTTGTAGAAACCGTGCCGTCTTCATCGCGGGCAAGCCTTGCTCCCACAGCAGTCTTGCCAACAGGGTATTGTGAAAGGCCTTAAACCACTTCCAGCCGAATCTTGTGCTGGCTCAGCAATTGCGCCAGGGCCGGCACCGGTTGCTGGTCGGTCACCAGGCAGTCGATCAGGCTGATGGGCCCCAGGCGGACCATGGCGTTGCGCCCGAATTTGCTGGAGTCCGCCGCCAGCAGCACTTGTCGGGCGTTGGCGATGATGGCTTGGGAGACCCGCACTTCCTGGTAGTCGAAGTCCAGCAGGCTGCCGTCTTCATCGATCCCGCTGATACCCACCAGGGCGAAGTCGACCTTGAACTGGTTGATGAAATCGACGCTGGCCTGACCCACCACGCCGCCGTCACGCCGTACGTTGCCGCCGGCGATCAGGACTTCGAAGTCGTCCTTGGCGCTGAGGATCGAAGCCACGTGCAGGTTATTGGTGATGACCTTCAGATGGTTGTGATTGAGCAGCGCCCGGGCGATGGATTCGGTGGTGGTGCCGATGTTGATGAACAGCGAGGCATGATCGGGGATCTGAGCAGCGATGGCTTCGGCGATGCGTTGCTTCTCGTCGCGCATCTGATCGGCGCGCATGGCGTAGGCGGTGTTTTCCACGCTTGAGTCGTAGGCGGCGCCGCCGTGGTAGCGACGCAGCAGGTTCACTTCCGCCAGTTGGTTGATATCGCGGCGAATGGTTTGCGGGGTGACGACGAATAGCTGCGCCATTTCCTCGATGCTGACATAGCCGCGTTCGCGGACCAGTTCGAGGATTTGCTGCTGGCGGGGAGGCAGATTCATGGGGCTTCCTTTGGGCTGCCGTACAAAATTTGCCCATGATGCCGCAGGAATCCACTCCCGACCAGTTTCAGAACCTTATCAGGCTTTATTCAGCGTCTTCATGGGGTTCCCAGTCACGGGTGCGGCTGACCGCCTTCTGCCAGCCGGCGTAGAGTTTTTCCTTCGCCTGCTCCTCCAGTTGCGGTTCGAATTCGCGCTCGATCACTGCTTTGCCGCGCAGTTCTTCCAGGCTGCCCCAGAAGCCGCACGCCAGGCCGGCCAGGTACGCCGCGCCCAAGGCTGTGGTTTCACGCATTTTCGGGCGCTCGACCTGGGTACCCAGGATGTCGGCCTGGAACTGCATCAGGAAGTTGTTCGCCACCGCGCCACCGTCGACGCGCAGGGCCTTGAGGCGTTCACCCGAATCCTGCTGCATGGCGTCGAGTACGTCGCGGGTCTGGTAGGCAATCGACTCCAGCGCTGCGCGAATGATGTGATCGACGCGTACACCGCGGGTCAGGCCAAACAGCGCGCCGCGGGCATAGGGGTCCCAGTATGGTGCGCCCAGGCCGGTGAAGGCGGGCACCAGGTACACGCCGTTGCTGTCCTTGACCTTGTTGGCAAAGTATTCGGTATCCAGCGCGTCGTTGATGATCTTCAGTTCATCGCGCAGCCACTGGACCGTGGAACCACCATTGAACACCGCGCCTTCCAAGGCGTAGGCGACTTCGCCGCGCGGGCCGCAGGCGATGGTGGTGAGCATGCCGTGATTGGATTTCACGGCCTTTTTACCGGTGTTCATCAGCAGGAAGCAGCCGGTGCCGTAGGTGTTTTTCGCCTGGCCCGGCTCCACGCACATCTGGCCGAACAGGGCCGCCTGCTGGTCGCCGGCGATGCCTCCGATGGCGATGCCGCTCTTGGTGCGGCCATAGATTTCCGAGGACGATTTCACTTGCGGGAGCATTTCGCGGGGGATGTCGAGGATGTCGAGCATCTTCGCGTCCCATTCCAGCGAGTGAATGTTGAAGAGCATGGTGCGCGAGGCGTTGGTGTAGTCGGTGACGTGGACTTTGCCGCCGGTGAATTTCCAGATCAGCCAGCTGTCGACGGTGCCGAACAGCAACTCACCGTTGCGCGCACGCTCGCGGCTGCCTTCGACGTTGTCCAGGATCCACTTGAGCTTGGTGCCGGAAAAGTACGGGTCGGTGACCAGACCGGTGGTCTGGCTGATGTACTGCTCGTGGCCATCGCGCTTGAGCTGCTGGCAGATTTCGGTACTGCGGCGGCATTGCCAGACGATGGCGTTGTAGATCGGGCGGCCGGTGGTCTTGTCCCAGACCACGGTGGTTTCACGCTGGTTGGTGATGCCGATGGCGGCCACCTGGTCATGGTGCAGGCCGGCCTGGGCGAGGGCTTCGACCATGACCGCGCTCTGGGTGGCGAAGATTTCCATCGGGTCATGTTCGACCCAGCCGGCCTGCGGGTAATGCTGGGCGAATTCGCGCTGGGCGGTGCAGACCACGTTGGCGTCACGGTCGAAGATGATCGCGCGCGAGCTGGTCGTACCCTGGTCGAGGGCAATGATGTAGTTCTTGTTCTGGATATCGGTCATGTCGATTGCCTTGGGACGTAAAAGGAAGAAGCCACGGCGCAGGTTCGATGGGCAAGAGCCTGCGCCGACTGTTTCAGGATGTTCTGGGCTTGCCGTCAATGGCCGTTTTTGCATCCTTTGTAGCAGTTATGGCGCTGGGCAGGTGGCGGGCAATCAGCCCGCGATAGGCCGCAGCACCGAGGCAGGCACCCACGATAGGTGCAAAAATCGGAACCAGGAAGTACGGGATGTCGCGTCCACCCGTGAGGGAAATTTCACCCCAGCCGGCGAAGAAAGTCATCAGCTTAGGACCGAAGTCCCGCGCCGGGTTCATCGCAAAGCCTGTCAGGGGCCCCATGGAACTGCCGATCACGGCAATCAGCAGGCCGATCAGCAGTGGCGCCAGTGGGCCGCGAGGCAAGCCATTGTTGTCATCGGTCAGGGACATGATCACACCCATCAGGATGGCCGTGATGATCACCTCCACAAGGAAGGCCTGGCTGGTGGACAGCGCTGAGTGCGGGTAGGTGGAAAACACCGAGGCCAATTCGAGGCTCGCTTCGGTGCCGCGAATCATGTGCCGGGACTGTTCGAAATCGAAGAATAGGTTGCTGTACAGCGTATAGACCAGGAGGGCGCCGCAGAAAGCACCGGCCAACTGGGAAAGCATGTAGAGAGGCAGTTTGCGCTTTTCGAAGTCAGTGAAAATGCACAGGGCAATGCTGACGGCGGGGTTGAGATGGGCGCCGGAAATGCCTGCGCTCAGATAGATCGCCATGCTGACGCCGACGCCCCAGATGATGCTGATTTCCCACAAGCCGAAGCTGGCACCCGCAACCTTGAGCGCCGCGACACACCCGGTGCCAAAAAAAATCAGCAGGGCAGTGCCCAGGAATTCAGCCAGGCATTGGCTGGACAGGGACGGCTGTTGTAAAGCAGTTGTCATTCAAACCTCGGTTTTTTGTTGTTTTGCTGCGCCTTCGATAAAGCTCGATTGCGCGATCTCCACCGAGGCAGGATCCCCATCCTGATCTCGGGTTGCTGTTTGAGACCTGCGATATGACTTTCAGTTTCGAAAAAATATAGACAAGAAACGCTGGTGTCAAAGGTCGAAAGTGAACCGTCGGTCACATTTCAACTATTCGTGGCGTGAATGACTCTTCCATTGGCGGCGGATCACCGGAACACGCGACGCCCTCCCAAGCCTTTTCGCTGGCGATGGCTTAGAATCCGGCCACTCTTTTTTTCATTTCCTTGTCAGGAGCAGTCATGACACCCGCGTTGGATCTGCTTAAGAAAGTGCACGCCGAACATCGCATCCACAGTTATGAACACGATCCCAAGGCCGCGTCCTACGGCCTGGAAGCGGCGGAAAAGCTCGGGCTGGATCCGGCGCAGGTGTTCAAGACGTTGTTGGCGGCCAGCGAAAAGGGTGAACTGTTGGTGGCGGTGGTGCCCGTGGCCGGAAGCCTGGACTTGAAGGGCCTGGCCCATGCCGCCGGGGTGAAAAAGGTCGAGATGGCCGACCCGGCGGCCGCTCAGCGTTCGACCGGTTATTTACTTGGCGGGATCAGCCCGCTGGGGCAGAAGAAGCGTTTGCGCACTTTCATCGACAATTCCGCACAGCCGCTCGCCAGTATGTTTGTCAGTGCGGGACGCCGTGGCTTGGAGGTCGAGTTGGCGCCTTCGGTTTTGAAGGAGCATACCGGGGCGGCGTTTGCCGATATTGGGCGGGCTTGATAGCTGGGTGGCTGCTGCGCAGCCAAGCGGGAGCAAGCTCCCTCGCCACAGGGGCGTAAGGCCTGGTCGGTGTTTTTATCCGACGCTGTAGGGTGAAAATTCTGCTGATCTGTCACTGGATAAGCCGTGCCGCTGCACCGCATGCTGGCGCATCAATAAAAAAGGAGAAATGCCATGCAGCTTGCGTTTCATCAGGTCGATGCGTTCAGTGATCGGCCGTTCGGCGGTAACCCGGCGATGGTCTATCGGCTCGACGGCTGGCTTGCCGATGAGTTGATGCAGAAGATCGCCGCCGAACATAACCTGGCTGAAACCGCGTTTCTAGTGCGTGAAGGTCAGCATTGGCATATCCGCTGGTTTACGCCCACCACCGAAGTGCCGCTGTGCGGGCACGCCACGTTGGCCAGCGCTTATGTACTGTTCGAGGTCTACCACGAAACCGTCGAACGACTGGATTTCATCTGCAAATCCGGTTCGTTGAGCGTTACGCGCGAGGGTGATCGGCTGTGGCTGGATTTTCCGGCCGTCGTGCCTGCCGAGTTGGGCGCGTCCTTGGCCGTCCAGAATGCCTTGGGCGTCGAAGCGGTGGATGTGCTGAGTTCCAACGAGCTGTTCGTGGTGCTGGAGTCGGAGCAAGCGGTGCTCGATTGCAAGCCGGACATGGCGGCACTGGCAAAACTGCCTTGGCCCGGCGCTATCGTCACCGCGCCGGGGAGCAAGCATGATTTTGTCTCACGCTATTTTGCCCCGGCGATCGGCATCAACGAAGACCCGGTGACCGGATCGACCCACTGCAGCCTGATTCCCTATTGGTCCAAGCGCTTGGGCAAGCACGGCCTGACGGCTTACCAATGCTCGGCCCGGGGCGGCGCGTTGTTCTGTCGGTTGGAGGGGGAGCGGGTGAAGATCGGCGGGAATGCGACGTTGGTGGCCAGTGGGACGTTGATGCTGGGTTGACTCTGCACTCAAGCCAATGAGATCAACTGTGGGAGCGAGCTTGCTCGCGATAGCGGCGGTTCAGCTTGCATCGATGCTGAATGTGCCTATGCCATCGCGAGCAAGCTCGCTCCCACAGAGGTTTTCATTCTTCAGGTCTTAGCTGGCGGTGCTATAGCGCCGCACACCGCTGTCCATCGGAGGGATGTGCGCCGCGGTGCTGCCCGAGGCCTGGAACAGCACCAGGTGTTCAGCCGCCACGCGGATGCCGACACTGTCCCCAAGCTGATGGTCGGCGTGGCTGGGGAAGATCGATTCCAGTTGCGCGCCTGTGGGCAATTGCAGGCGATACAAGGTTGAAGCGCCCAGGAACGTCTTGCCGACAATGCTGGCGGTGAGCGGGCTGTCCGGTGCGTAGACGATATCGTCCGGGCGCAGCAACACATCCACCGCTCCGCCGATGGGCCAGGTGTAGGCGCGGTTGCCGCGCAAGGTGCCCAACTCGGTCTGCACCGATTCCGGGCTGTCGAGCCGGCCGCGAATGAAATAGCCCTGGCCAATGAAGCTGGCGACGAATGGCGTCAGCGGTTCGTGGTACAGGTTGTAGGGCGTGTCCCACTGTTCCAGTCGACCTTCCTTGAATACCCCGACATGGTCACTTACGGCGAAGGCTTCTTCCTGATCGTGGGTGACCAGGATCGCGCTGGTGCCGCGGGCCTTGAGAATATCCCGCACTTCATGGCTGAGCTTGCGTCGCAACTCGCCATCGAGGTTGGAGAACGGCTCATCGAGCAACAGCAGTTGTGGTTCCGGTGCCAGCGCTCGGGCCAGGGCCACGCGCTGTTGCTGGCCGCCGGACAATTCATGGGGAAAACGCTTGCCCAAGTGCTTGAGGTTGACGAGTTCCAGCAACTCTTCGACGACGCGATCCTTGTCCGGATGCTTGCGAATGCCAAAGGCAATGTTCTCGGCCACGCTCAGGTGGGGGAACAGGGCGTAGTCCTGGAACACCATACCGATACGGCGTTTTTCCGGGGCGAGGGTGAAACCGGCGCGGGAAATGGTTTCCCCTGCCAGTTGGATTTCACCCTCGTGCACCGGTTCGAAGCCGGCGATGGCGCGCAACGTGGTGGTCTTGCCGCACCCGGACGAACCGAGCAGGCAACCGATATCGCCGGCATTGAGGTGCAGGTTGAGGTTTTGCACGACCCGCTGGTTTTGGTAGCCGCAGGCCAGGTTGTGCAAATTCAGCAGCAGCGAGTGGCTCATGCGTGGTGATACGCCGGCTCGACAAGGAACTCGAGCAGGGCCTTTTGCGCGTGAAGTCGATTCTCTGCCTGGTCCCAGGCCACCGAACGGGGGTCATCGAGCAAATCGAAGCTGATCTCCTCGCCACGGTGGGCCGGCAGGCAGTGCATGAACAGCACGTCGGCATCCGCCAGGTCGAGCAAGGCCCGGTTGACCTGAAGCGGCGCGAACAGCTTGAGGCGCCTGGCGGTTTCTTCTTCCTGGCCCATGGAGGTCCAGACGTCGGTGCTCACCAGGTGTGCACCGGCCACGGCCTGTTTCGGATCACGGACGATGGTCACCCGCTCCCCGGCCTTGGCCAGCAACTCGGCATTGGGGTCAAAACCTTCGGGGCAGGCAATGCGCAGTTGGAAGTCGAATTGCATCGCCGCTTCTATATAGCTGTTGCACATGTTGTTGCCGTCGCCGATCCAGGCCACGGTCTTGCCCTGGATCGAGCCACGGTGCTCGAGGAACGTCTGCATGTCGGCCAGCAACTGGCAGGGGTGCAGGTCATCGGACAGGCCATTGATGACGGGGACGCGGGAATGGGCCGCGAACTCGGTCAGGGTGCTGTGGGCAAAGGTACGGATCATCATCGCGTCGAGCATGCTCGACATGACGATGGCGCAGTCGCTGACCGGTTCGCCACGGCCCAGTTGGGTGTCACGGGGCGACAGGAAGATCGCCTGGCCGCCCAGTTGGATCATGCCGGCTTCGAAAGAGATGCGGGTGCGGGTCGATGACTTCTCGAAGATCATTCCCAGCACGCGGTTTTTCAAGGGCTCGAACAGTACGCCGCGGTTACGCAGGTCCTTGAGCTCCACGCCTCGACGGATCACGCCGAGCAACTCTTCGGGCGTGAGATCCATCAGGGAGAGAAAGTGCCTTGCGCTCATGATTGACTACCTTTTTGTAACTGACCGCAGATGCTCAAAGCCTTGTTTATTCAAAAAACGGGCGAGACCTGCGGCAAAAGCCGCACGGGGCGACGAAATAGGGGAAGGCGCGATCTTATAATTAAATGTCGCGTCTTACCAATAGGGCTACGGTTTTTGGGGATTTCAGCGAGACCATCGCCAGACTGCGATGGCATATTTGTGGCCGGTTTCCTGACAGCAGCGACCCATTTGTACACTGGCGTTGCTGGGCTTGGCAATCAAGTGCGGCGGGTGTGCCATGGAGAATGGTCGGTTTACGCCGTGCATCCCGCCCTTGCGCCGGTCTGTTGGTGGTTGTGAAACATTTCCTAATGCAAAGGCCTGGGTTATAAATGAGCCACAGCGGCACAGGAGCCCGAAATGGATTCGAAAGAGCAACAATTGATGGAACTGCTGGGGCTGACTGCACGCTCGCTGACGCACCTGACGGCTTCGGTGACATCCATGTCATTCGAGCTGCTGCGCAGCGACGACGAGGTGACCAAGGCCGCCGGCCGCCGGATGATCGATCGCATGGCCACCATCAGTAACGGGCTCGATGAGCATTGGCGGCTGATCGGCGAGCTGACGGGGGTGCCCATCGCTCAGGAACAGGTGGAAACCGTCGAAGAAATCCAGCTGCTGGCGCCGCCTCCCGACCAGCCTTGACGCCCTGTCATCGGTGGGCCTGATGCCCGGCAATTCACAGGACGAACGTCGCTGGCGCTGCCGGGAATCACGCGCCATAGTTTTGTTCCCGCGGCCGAAAACGCCCGCCACGAATAAAACAGAGACTGGCCATGACCAAGACTCTCCACCACCGTGCGTGCCATCTGTGTGAAGCCATCTGCGGCTTGACCCTCGAAACCACCGAAACCGACGGCCAGGGCCTGGCGATCACTTCTATCAAGGGCGATGCGCTGGACACCTTCAGCCGCGGTCACATCTGCCCCAAGGCGGTGGCCCTGCAAGATATCCAGAACGATCCGGATCGCCTGCGCCAGCCCATGCAGCGTGTTGGCAACGAATGGCAACCCATTGCCTGGGACGACGCCTTTGCGTTGGTGGCCGAGCGCCTGGCGGATATCCAGGCGCGCCACGGCCAGAACGCGGTGGCGGTCTACCAGGGCAACCCCAGCGTGCATAACTATGGGCTGATGACCCATAGCAACTATTTCCTGGGCCTGCTGAAAACCCGCAGCCGTTTCTCGGCGACCTCGGTGGACCAACTGCCCCATCACCTGACCAGCTACCTGATGTACGGTCACGGCCTGCTGCTGCCGATTCCAGACATCGACCACACCGACTTCATGCTGATCCTGGGCGGCAACCCGCTGGCGTCCAACGGCAGCATCATGACCGTGCCGGACGTGGAAAAGCGCCTCAAGGCGATCCAGGCCCGTGGCGGCAAAGTGGTGGTGGTCGATCCGCGCCGCAGCGAAACGGCGGCCATTGCCAATCAGCATGTCTTCGTACGCCCTGGCGGCGATGCCGCGCTGCTGTTTGGTTTGCTCAATACATTGTTCAGCGAAGGTTTGACCCGTGACAGCCACCTGCCAGTGGACGGCCTGGACGAGGTGCGCGAGGCCGTCGCCACTTTCACGGCTGAAGCCATGAGCCCGCTCTGTGCGGTGCCGGCAGCGCAGATCCGGCAGTTGGCCCGGGACTTCGCCGCCGCCCCGTCAGCGGTGTGTTACGGGCGGATGGGGGTGTCGACCCAGGCGTTTGGCACGCTGTGCCATTGGCTGATCCAGGTGATCAATCTGGTCACTGGCAATCTTGATCGCGTGGGCGGGGCGCTGTGCACCGAGCCGGCAGTGGACCTGGTGGCCACTACCTCGGGCGGGCATTTCAACCGTTGGCAGAGCCGGGTGTCCGGGCGTCCCGAATATGCGGGGGAGTTGCCGGTGTCGGCCCTGGCCGAGGAGATGCTCACCGAGGGCGAAGGCCAGATTCGTGCGCTGGTCACCGTGGCCGGCAACCCGGTGCTGTCCACACCCAACGGGCGGCAACTGGAGCAGGCCCTGGACGGGCTGGAGTTCATGGTCAGCGTCGACTTGTACATCAACGAAACCACGCGTTATGCCGACCTGATCCTGCCCTCGACCTCGGCCCTGGAAAACGATCATTACGACACCACGTTCAACCTGTTCGCGGTGCGCAACGTGACCCGTTTCAACCGGGCGATCCTGCCCAAGCCCGACGGGGCGCTGCATGATTGGGAAATCTTTGTCGGCCTGGCCAAGGCCTTCGCTGCCCGGACCGGCAAGGAGCTCAAGCCGACCATGCCCCCCGCGCAAATGATCGATTTTGGCCTGCGCAGCGGGGCGTATGGCGACGCCTCGCCGCACAAGTTGTCCCTGGCGACCCTGTTCGACCATCCCCATGGCATCGACCTCGGCGCACTCAAGCCCAACCTGGCTGCGCGCCTGAAAACCGAAAACCAACGGGTGCAGGCCGCACCAGCGGTGATTCTTGCCGACCTTGTGCGCTTTGCCGCGTTGCAGGCGCCAAAACCGGACGAGTTGCTGATGATTGGCCGCCGCCATGTGCGCAGCAACAACTCCTGGATGCATAACTTCCATCGACTGGTGAAGGGCAAGCCGCGTCATCAGTTGCTGATGCACCCGGATGACCTCGCCAGTCGCGGCCTTGAGGACGGGCAGCGCGTGACGGTCAGTTCGCGGGTGGGCGTCATCGAAGTCGAGGTGCTGGGCAGCCTGGACATGATGAAAGGCGTGGTCAGCCTGCCCCACGGCTGGGGCCATGCCCGGCCGGGCGTGCAGATGACCATTGCCAGCGAACAGCCGGGCTCCAGCGCCAACGACCTGACCGATGATTGTCAGCTCGATGAGTTGTCCGGCAACGCGGCGCTTAACGGCGTTCCGGTGAAGGTGGCGGCTGCGTAAAATTGTCTCTGGAGCAGGTTCGGCTTTCCGTTACAATGCGTCACCGTGTCGACAACTTAAGTCGCAAAAGTTTTAAGCCGAGGTGCTCCATGGATATCATCGAAACGATTAAAGACCAGATTGCCAACAACACCATCCTGCTTTACATGAAAGGCTCGCCGAACGCGCCACAGTGCGGTTTCTCGGCCAAGGCTGCTCAGGCGGTGATGGCGTGTGGCGAGAAGTTTGCCTACGTGGACATCCTGCAGAACCCGGAAATCCGCGCCAACCTGCCCAAGTACGCCAACTGGCCAACCTTCCCACAGCTATGGGTAGGTGGTGAACTGATCGGCGGTAGCGACATCATGACCGAGATGGCCGCCGACGGCTCTCTGCAGGCCACGATCAAGGAAGCGGTAGAAAAAGCGGCGGCGAACAAGACCGAAGCCTGATCCATGGATGTATGAAACCATGTGGGAGCGAGCTTGCTCGCGATAGCGGTGGATCAGGTGAGAAATACTGACTGACCTACCGCTATCGCGAGCAAGCTCGCTCCCACAGTGGATTTAGGTGGGCCTGGAAACCCAGGCAATAAAAGCCCCGCCTCTCGAAAGAGGGCGGGGCTTTTTAGTGGCTTGCTTCGGGGAAGCTTACTCTTCACCCATCTGCGATTGCAGGTAGTTCTCAAGACCGACTTTGTCGATCAGGCCCAGTTGGGTTTCCAGCCAGTCGATGTGCTCTTCCTCGGATTCGAGAATATCTTCCAGCAGTTCACGGCTACCGAAGTCGCCAACGCTTTCGCAATGGGCGATGGCGGCCTTCAGGTCGGTGTGGCCGGTGCGCTCGATACGCAGGTCGCACTCAAGCATCTCGCGAGTGTGTTCGCCAATGTGCAGCTTGCCCAGGTCCTGGACGTTCGGCAGGCCTTCGAGGAACAGGATGCGCTTGATCAGCTTGTCCGCGTGCTTCATCTCGTCGATGGATTCGTGGTACTCGTGCTTGCCCAGCTTGTTCAGGCCCCAATCCTCGTACATGCGCGCATGCAGGAAGTATTGGTTGATCGCGACCAGCTCATTGGCAAGGATCTTGTTGAGATGCTGGATGACTGTAATGTCGCCTTTCATGATGAGGCCTGCCCTGTAATAGCTGTGTATAAGGCAGAGTTTGAGCCGCGCATTTACGAGTGTCAAACCTAAGTTATTGAATAATAAATGAAAATTAATCGGAATAAGAATGTTTGTGTTCCGCGTCTGGACGCTAAGCATTTGATTTACAGGCATAAAAAAACCGGACATTGAGTCCGGTTCCTTGAAAACTGTCTATTACGCCGCGGTAAATTCTACCGGGTAGGAAATCGAGGCCTGTGCCGTTTGCACTTTGGCGAGGGTTTCACGAACCACTTCCTTGGCCAGGCAGGCACATTTGCCGCATTGGCTGGCTACGCCGGTGGCCTGGCGGACTTCGCGATAGCTGCAGCAACCTTCGTAGATCGCTTCGCGGATTTGCCCGTCGGTGACGCCAGTGCAGAGGCATACATACATAAGTGAGAACCGTCGCTGGTTGTGACTCAATTGGGACGGATCTTAATGTTAACGAGAATGATTGTCAAAGTGGTTTCACAAGGTCTTTCGCCAGAGCGTTGCCGGGCTGACGAACGGTTTATCCAGAACGACTGATGCGGCATGAAACCGGACGGCGATTTTTCGATGCCACCGAAAAACCGTTGAAGACAGTCCAAATGCGCGGTGTATGATGATCGGCCCTTGCAAGCGGGTTCGTGTCACAGGGCTGTCGCCTGAGGGTGACAGGCTGGCCCGGACCTTGTTTTCACGCTATTACATCAGGAGATATCCAATGAGCGTACTCGTAGGCAAACAAGCCCCAGACTTCACCGTTCCAGCCGTCCTCGGCAACGGCGAAATCGTCGACAGCTTCACCCTGTCCTCGGCCATCAAAGGCAAATACGGCCTGGTGTTCTTCTATCCACTGGACTTCACCTTCGTCTGCCCGTCCGAGCTGATCGCACTGGATCACCGCATGGATGATTTCAAGGCGCGCAACGTTGAAGTGGTCGCTGTTTCGATCGACTCGCACTTCACCCACAACGCCTGGCGCAACACCCCGATCAACAATGGCGGTATCGGTCAGGTGAAATACACCATGGCTGCCGACATGAAGCACGAAATCGCCAAGGCCTATGACGTTGAGTCCGAAGGCGGCGTGGCCTTCCGTGGCGCGTTCCTGATCGACGACAAAGGCGTTGTCCGTTCGCAGATCATCAACGACCTGCCGCTGGGCCGTAACATGGAAGAACTGATCCGCCTGGTCGACGCGCTGCAGTTCCACGAAGAGCACGGCGAAGTCTGCCCGGCCAACTGGAAAAAAGGCGACAAGGGCATGACCGCTTCGCCTGAAGGCGTTGCTGCTTACCTGGGCGAGCACAGCGACAAGCTGTAAGCGCACACAGGCATAAAAAAACCGGCCCATCATGGGCCGGTTTTTTTATGGGTGTTTCAAACTTGTCGGCTGAAACACAAAGCCCTGTGGCGAGGGGATTTATCTGTGGGAGCAAGGCTTGCCCGCGATGGCGGCGATGCGGTCTTCCAGAAACCGAGTCGCCTGTGACGCGAGCAAGCTTTGCTCCCACAGAGTGGCGCCGCCACAATGGCTCTGCTCTTTAGTCGTTGAAGTCCTGCCAGCCACCCATCTCTTTCCACCGGTTGACGATGCCGCAGAACAGCTCGGCGGTCTTTTCGGTGTCGTAGCGGGCCGAGTGGGCTTCACGGCCATCGAAATCGATATCGGCCGCCTGGCAGGCTTTGGCCAGGACGGTCTGGCCGTACGCCAGGCCAGCCAGGGTCGCGGTGTCGAAGCTGGAGAACGGGTGGAACGGGTTGCGCTTCATGTCCAGGCGCGCGACGGCGGCGTTGAGGAAGCCCAGGTCGAAGCTGCTGTTGTGGCCAACCAGGATCGCTCGCTTGCAACCGTTGGCCTTGAGCGCCTTGCGCACGCCACGGAAGATGTCGGTCAGGGCCGTTTCTTCGCTGACTGCCATGCGCAACGGGTGATCGAGCTTGATCCCGGTGAATTCCAGGGCTGCGGCTTCGACGTTGGCGCCTTCAAACGGTTCGACACGGAAGAAGTAGGTGTGGTCAGGGAACACAAAGCCTTTTTCGTCCATGCCGATGGTGGTCGCGGCGATTTCCAGCAAGGCGTCGGTGGCGGAGTTGAAACCGCCGGTTTCTACGTCGACGACGACCGGCAGGTAGCCACGGAACCGAGCAGCCATGGGGTGACGGGCGCCGCCCGAACCACCGTTGCCGTCCAGTTCGTCGTCGAAATGATCTTCACTCACGCGTTTTCCTCCAGCAGGCGCCAGCGCAGTTTTTCACCGGCGCGCAGCGGGATGACAGCCAGGTCGCCGAAAGGCAGGCTGGCGGGGGCGGTCCATTCGTCACGGACCAGGGTAATACGATCGGTGTTCACCGGCAGGCCATAGAAACGTGGGCCATGCAGGCTGGCGAAGCCTTCGAGTTTGTCCAGCGCGTTGCGCTGTTCGAATGCCTCGGCGTACATCTCGATGGCGGCATAGGCGGTGTAGCAACCGGCGCAACCGCAGGCCGCTTCCTTGGCGTGCTGGGCGTGAGGGGCCGAGTCGGTGCCGAGGAAAAACTTGGCGCTGCCGCTGGTGGCGGCGTCCAGCAAGGCTTCCTGGTGGGTATTGCGCTTGAGGATCGGCAGGCAATAGAAGTGCGGCCGGATCCCGCCCACCAGCATGTGGTTGCGGTTGTACAGCAGGTGATGGGCGGTAATGGTCGCGCCAACGTTGGCCGGGGCCTCGTTGACGAACTGCACGGCATCGCCGGTGGTGATGTGTTCGAACACCACCTTGAGGGTCGGGAAGCGCTCCACGACGCGGCGCATGTGCTCGTCGATGAAGATTTTCTCGCGGTCGAACACGTCGACGTCGCCCCGGGTGACTTCACCATGGATCAACAACGGCATGCCGACTTCGGCCATGGCCTCCAGCGCCGGGAAGATCTTGTCGATGCTGGTGACGCCGGAATCGGAATTGGTGGTCGCGCCGGCCGGGTACAGCTTGGCGGCGTGGACGAAGCCGCTGGCCTTGGCCTCGCGGATCTCTTCGGGCTGGGTGCGGTCGGTGAGGTACAGCACCATCAGCGGTTCGAAGCGGCTGCCAGCCGGGCGTGCGGCGAGGATGCGCTGGCGATAGCCATCGGCCTCAGCGGCGTTGCGCACTGGCGGAACCAGGTTAGGCATGATGATTGCGCGCCCGAAGGTGCGCGCGACATCGGCGACGGTATGGGTCAACACAGCACCATCGCGAAGATGAATATGCCAGTCGTCGGGACGCAGCAGGGTCAGGCGGTCGGACATTGGGGGGCTTCCAGGCGGGTCAAACTGTGGGAATGCTACCGGAAAAGACCGATTCAGGCACCCGCTATCAAGTTCTGCCGCAACTTACCGATAGCTCCTACAGGTGTGCCACGAATCCGTGCAGTGCCCCGGACAGGCGTCATACCCCTGGTATGCGTCGATCTTTGTATAAAAGTCAGTGGAGCCTCCCGTGCGCCAGCGTTATCTAGCCTTGCTCAGTGTGTTTGCCAGCCTCCCCGCCATGGCGCTCACTTTCCAGACCCGTCTGGAGAGCATTGAGTGGACGGTCGAAGGCGACAAGTTCGAGTGCCGGCTGAGCCAGCCGATCACCGATTTCGGCAGCGGTGAATTCGTGCGCCGGGCGGGCGAGCAGGCCACGTTCCGCCTCAAGAGCTATAACCCGATGCTGGGCGGCGGTTCGGCCACCTTGCTGGCGGCGGCTGCACCGTGGCAACCGGGGCGGGGCGATATCAACCTGGGCTCGGTCAGGATCGGCAGCGGCGATGTGCTGTTCGACAGTTCCCAAGTACAGGCAGGCCGACTGATCAGCGGATTGATGGAAGGTCGCAGCCCCGTGGTTCGACGCAACACCGAGGATGGGCGCGTTTCTGAAGTCCGGCTGCTGCCCGTGCGCTTCAACAAGGCGTTCAACGATTACCAGGGCTGCGTGGCGAAACTGTTGCCCAAGAACTTCGAACAGATCAAGCAAACCCAGATCGGCTTCCCCGGCGAGGGGATTGAGCTGGACGCTCGGGCCAAGGCCCAGTTGCAGGTCATGCTCGACTTCATCAAGGCAGACCCGAGCGTCAATCATATCGAACTTGATGGCCATTCCGACAACAGTGGCAACCGCCTGACCAACCGTGAGCTTTCTCGCCGCCGTGCGCTGGCCGTCATGGACTTCTTCAAGGCCAACGGTTTCCAGGAGTCCCAGTTCACCGTGCGCTTCCACGGCGAGCGTTATCCGCTGGTCGCCAATACCAACGCAGCCAATCGGGCCAAGAACCGTCGTGTCGTCGTAAAACTGGATCGGGTCGCGGCCACCCAGGCCCCGGCTCCACAGCCGCCAACACCAGCGGCAACACCAGCGGCAACACCAGCGCCGCCTGCCGTGGCGCCCGCTGCTGCGCCGGGCAAGACGGCGGCGCCGGTTGCCCCGGCCAAGGCGGCGGTGCCTGCTACGGCGGCTGCGCGCACTTCCTGATCCCGCCGGATCGTCGCGCAATCGACATAATCTGTCGCTTCGTCGTCATAAGCTGTCGCGCCCCTGTAAATTATCCGCGCTGGACGTTAGACTTCACGGCTTTCCGTACAACCCGTGGAGTGATGGCATGGCGGACGTAAACAAGGTCGTTCTGGCGTATTCCGGCGGCCTGGACACTTCGGTGATCCTCAAGTGGCTGCAGGACACTTATAACTGCGAAGTGGTGACCTTCACCGCTGACCTGGGACAGGGCGAAGAAGTCGAGCCTGCACGCGCCAAGGCTCAGGCCATGGGCGTCAAAGAGATCTACATCGATGACCTGCGCGAAGAGTTCGTCCGCGACTTCGTGTTCCCGATGTTCCGCGCCAACACCGTTTACGAAGGCGAGTACCTGCTGGGTACCTCCATCGCCCGTCCGTTGATCGCCAAGCGCCTGATCGAAATCGCCAACGAAACCGGCGCCGACGCCATTTCCCATGGCGCCACCGGCAAAGGCAACGACCAGGTGCGCTTCGAGCTGGGTGCCTATGCTCTCAAGCCAGGCGTGAAAGTCATTGCCCCGTGGCGCGAATGGGACTTGCTGTCCCGTGAAAAACTGATGGACTACGCCGAGAAGCACGCGATTCCGATCGAGCGCCACGGCAAGAAGAAATCCCCGTACTCGATGGATGCCAACCTGCTGCACATCTCCTATGAAGGCGGCGTGCTGGAAGACACCTGGACCGAGCACGAAGAAGACATGTGGCGCTGGACCGTCTCCCCGGAGAAGGCTCCCGATACCCCGCAATACCTGGAACTGACCTATCGCAACGGCGATATCGTCGCACTGGACGGCGTTGAGATGAGCCCGGCCACCGTGCTGGCGACCCTGAACCGCATCGGTGGCGAACACGGCATCGGTCGTCTGGACATCGTCGAGAACCGCTATGTCGGCATGAAGTCCCGTGGTTGCTACGAAACCCCGGGCGGCACCATCATGCTGCGCGCCCACCGGGCGATCGAGTCGATCACCCTGGACCGCGAAGTGGCTCACCTCAAAGACGAGTTGATGCCCAAGTACGCCAGCCTGATCTACACCGGCTACTGGTGGAGCCCAGAGCGTCTGATGCTGCAACAGATGATCGACGCCTCCCAGGCTCACGTGAATGGCGTGGTACGCCTGAAGCTGTACAAGGGCAACGTGATCGTCACCGGGCGCAAGTCCGACGAGTCGTTGTTCGATGCCAACATCGCGACCTTCGAAGAAGACGGCGGTGCCTACAACCAGGCTGACGCGGCAGGCTTCATCAAGCTTAACGCCCTGCGCATGCGCATCGCGGCGAACAAGGGTCGCAAGCTGTTCTGACCCTGGCGATATGAAAACGGCCTGCCATGAGCAGGCCGTTTTTTTTGCTCCTCTTTTTTGTGGCCTTTGCTGCGGCGCTGCCCTCGGTCGCTCATTCATCCTGCCCATGCGTTGCCAGGCCTGCGTTGCTGTAGATGACGTACACGACGATGCTGGCTTGCTTCAAATGTCTTGATCGACAGGTTTCGATCGGGCGTTTCGATTGGCTGCATACGATACAAAGGGTGTCTGGTTCGCGCCTGCGTCGATGAAGACGTATCACCAGCAGCTCCTTGACGTCGTCCGCCCGACGTAGCTGTCGCTTGCGTCGACAGGGCGAATCATCCATGGTTTTTATGAAGTGTTTGTTCTTGCGAAAATCCGAAGGTGAATACAAGGAACGATAATTGAAGTTGAGCGTTATGAAAAAAAGCAGCAATAGATAAAAAGGAAAGCTGATCAGGAACCACAGATAATATTCACGGTCCTGGTCATCCAGAAATGGCAGCGAAATCGCTGCGGAAGTTTCGGACAAAGTTGCAAATATGGCGATGAGGGTCATGGGGTTGGTTATAGTCTTCAAAGGTTTGTTCATGGTTAATGCTCATGGAATACTTGTGCTCGGTAAGTGGTTTGAAAAGTGCTTGTTCCATGCCGAATAAAATATAGGCACAGTCGCAATGGCTGCCCATGTTGGATGTCGGGCGCCTGAGTGCGTTTTATATATGAATTCTCCTGCCTTAAGTGAGTGAAAGGCAGTTTTAACAGTAAATAATTCAGTTACTTTCTATGAGTGAAGAGCTTTTCAAGGGGCTGTCCACGGATGGGCGTGACGGTGAAAGAACGCATTGTTCATAGGGTTACCTGATTGTTAAGAAAGGTCATTCCTTCTCTGTAAAAAAATTCATGACACATTTTTTCTTGGGTGATTCGTAGGAATTTTCTGTATAGCTTGTAGGTTCTGTCTCTCGGTGCGAGCGTTCAGGGGGGGGCAGCATGCCAAGGTAGAAATGACTAGGCTATTGTGCGTGCTCTAAAAATTCGAACAGCGAAGTTGGATTTGCCCATGAATAAAGTGCTGATCGTGGATGATCATCCCGTCATTCGTCTTGCTGTACGTTTACTGATGGAGCGTCATGGTTATGAAGTCCTTGCCGAAACCGATAATGGCGTCGATGCGTTACAACTTGCTCGCGAACTTATGCCCGATATCGTCATTCTCGATATCGGTATTCCGAAGCTGGACGGGTTGGAAGTCATTGCCCGCCTGACGGCCATTCCTTCACCGATGAAGGTATTGGTGCTGACTTCCCAGGCACCGGGACATTTTTCAATGCGCTGCATGCAGACGGGGGCGGCCGGGTATGTATGCAAGCAACAGGACCTTACCGAATTACTGAGTGCAATCAAGGCAGTACTGTCAGGTTACAGTTACTTTCCCAATCAGGCATTGCATACGGTGCGTTCGAGTCTGGGCAATGCCAGTGAGTCCGATATGGTTGATCGATTGTCGGGGCGGGAAATGATGGTCTTGCAACAACTGGCACGCGGAAAGACCAACAAGGAGATTGCCGATGGAATGTTCTTGAGCAACAAGACCGTCAGTACCTACAAGACGCGCCTGTTATTGAAGCTCAATGCCCGTTCGCTGGTCGACCTGATCGAACTGGCGCAGCGCAATGGGTTGGTGTGAGTTTTCGGGTTGCGCGTACTCAGTAAAAAGCCTCCATAAGGGAGGCTTTTACGTGTCAGAGGTCAAAGTCATAATCGGCCAATTGCTTCTGCAGACGGCGCTCTTCCAGCAGGTTATCAATGGTGCGGCGCTTGCTCAGGTTGGTTTTCGCCACTTCCACGACCACAGGTTCGACGTCGTCGGACTCAACGGCGATGAATTCGTCTTCCACATCCAGTTGTTCTTTGCCAGCACTCATGGGTTCGACTCCAGGCTAAGACTGCCATTGGCGCTCCTTATATCGATAAACCACGGGCGGGTAAAAAAGATTTTTTCAATCGATGGATCGATAAAAGCAATAGCGCCTCAATCGTCGGAGGTCTTGTGCTTGTATTCGCATAAATCTTCGATTCGGCAGCTGCCGCAGCGGGGCTTGCGCGCCAGGCAGACGTAGCGTCCGTGAAGGATGAGCCAGTGATGGGAGTCCAGCAGGAATTCCTTGGGGACGAACTTCATCAATTTCTTCTCGACCTCCACCACGTTTTTGCCGGGGGCCAGTCCGGTGCGGTTGCTGACCCGGAAAATGTGGGTGTCGACCGCCATGGTCAACTGCCGAAACGCGGTATTGAGCACGACGTTGGCGGTTTTGCGGCCGACGCCCGGAAGGGCTTCCAGCGCTTCGCGAGTCTGCGGGACCTCACTGCCGTGGCGCTCGATCAGCAGGCGGCAGGTCTCGATCACGTTTTTGGCCTTGCTGTTGAACAGCCCGATGGTCTTGATGTATTCGGACAGCCCCTCGACGCCCAGGGCATGGATCGCCTCCGGCGTATTGGCCACCGGGTACAGTCTGGCCGTGGCTTTGTTGACGCCGACGTCGGTGGATTGAGCCGACAAGATGACCGAGATCAGCAGCTCGAACGGCGAGGAATAGGCCAGTTCGGTTTTCGGTTCCGGGTTGTCTTCGTGAAAGCGACGAAATATTTCCAGGCGTTTTGCGGCGTTCATGGGCGCGGCGTTTCCTCAGCGGATGAATGGGGTCTGGCGGCCATCCCGGCTTGTCGGGCCGCCAGCAGCAGCCCGAGCAGAATGAACCCGCCGGGGGCGAGCAGGGCCAGGGGCAGGCCGCTGCCGATCAGCCCACGCACGGCGCCCAGGCTGATCATCAAGAGGCCAAACAGCCCGGCCAGTCTGAGGCGTTCGGGCCAGCGAGATTCAACGAAGAAGCCTTCCTGCTCCAGCGCTACGCAACTCAGGGCGATCCAGCCAACGTAAAGGCTCAACGGTCGATACAGTTCCAGCGCCCAGGCCTGGACGACAAGGCCCGTGCAGGTGGCCAGGGTCGCGGCCAGCACGATGGAGGCGAGCAGTCGTTGACAGGCTGTCAGGCGTTGCCGGACAAGCCCCATTGCCAAGCCATGGCTGAAAAGAACCAGGGCCCAGGCCAGCCATAACCCCAGCGCGCCAACCAGCGAATCGCTCGCGCCGATCAACGGGACGAGCAGCAGGCCGTGTGTCAGTCCCCATGGTTTATTCATTCGCGGCCACCCCCATCAACTGAGCCTTGTGCTCGTCGAAGTAACGCAGCGCATCGTGAACAGCCTGGAGCACCGCTCGGGACGTCACTGTCGCGCCTGCCAGTTGATCGAACTGGCCCTGGTCCTTTTTCAAGGCCCAGCCGCTGTCATCAGGTGCCTGGCGTGATTTACCCGTGAAGGTCTGCAACCAGGCGTTCGGCCAGTCGGCAATCGCCGCGCCCAACCCGGGTGTCTCGGATTGGCGCAGGGTTTTGACGCCCAGCAACCGGCCTTGTGGATCGATGGCAACCAGCAATTCGATGCTGCCTTCATAGCCCAGCGCCTGGCTACGCAGCAGCACGGCGCTGGGCTGGCCGCTGCGAGTCGCCAGGTAGCCACCCAGCAGCGTGCTATGGGGCAGGGGCGCTGAGGCTGTGACAACGGGGTGCGCCAACGGCTGGTTATCATAGTGGTCGGTGGGCAGTACCTCGAGCAAGGCCCTGTTCGCCAGCGCTTGCTGCTGGGCCTCGATACGCCCGGCGGTGCCGAGGTGCGTGAGGTAAGTGGCACCGATACCCAGGCCGATCAACAAGGTCAGGATTGCCACGCCGAGGGGATTGTTCATGTCAGTGGCCGCCGTTGTCGCGCTTCGGCAAACCGGTCCAGTGCCGGCACGCCGAGGTTCATCAGTAACACCGCGAACGCCACGCCGTCCGGGTAGCCACCCCAGGTGCGTATCAGATAGACCAGCAATCCCATGCCCGCGCCAAACAGCAGACGGGCGAGAGGCGCCTTGGCACCCGAGACCGGTTCGGTCGCGATAAAAAACGCGCCGAGCATGGTTGCGCCGCTGAACAGATGAAACAGCGGCGAGCCATGGGAGTCGGACCCCGAACCGTTCCAGCACAGCAGGCTGACGATGGACAGGCTCACCAGCATCCCCACCGGTGCATGCCAACTGAACACCCGTTGCTGCAGCAGAAACAGACCGCCCGCGAGGAAGGCCAGGTTGACCCATTCGGCACCCCGGCCACCGAAACGCCCGAACGCCGGATCGTTGGCGAACAGTTCATCGACGGTCAGGCTCGTGTTGATTCGCAGGCTGTCCAGTGCGGTCGCCCCGGCCCAGGCATCGGGTGCCGGATGAGTGCCGAACACCTGTTGCAAGCCTTCGGACAACCCCACGCCGTGGAGCGCCGGCCATTGACTCATCTGGGACGGAAACGCCACCAGTACCAAGGCGTATCCGAGCATCGCCGGGTTGAACGGGTTGCTGCCGACGCCGCCCCACAGGTGCTTGCCCAACAGCAAGGCGCAGGCGACCGCCGTGACGGTCAGCCACCAGGGGCAATAGGCTGGCAAGGCCAGGGCCAGCAGCGTGGCGCTGACCAGCGCGCTGCCATCGTTGAGCTCGGGCTTGAGTGGCCGGCGCCGTAAACGCAACACCAACGCTTCGACTGCCAGCGCAGCGAGGCCGGACAACAGCAGGTTGAGCGCCACGCCCCAGCCCTGGAACCACAGCAGCGCCAGCATGCCGGGCAGTGTCGCCAGCAACACCCGCGTCATTGCTTGGCGCAGCCGTTCGTCCACTGGCTCAGGAAGCGGCATGGGCGTCCACCTGGCGTTCGGCATCCTTCACGGCTTGTTCCAATGCCTGCAGTTGTTCATCCGATGCCTTAGCTGCCCGGGCTTTGCTGAGTTCGGCGCGGCGCATCGCCAATTGGATCTTGGCTCGCTTCAGCTCGGCGCTTTGTGCCGGTGCCGGTGCCGGGGCTGGGGCGGTCGGTGGTGCAGTGTTTTCCAGTTGCGCCAGGGCCTGTTCGGCCGCTTCGAACTGACGTTGCAGCACGATCAGTTGCGACTGTTGCTCGAAGGTTGGCGGGTGGCCGAACGCCTTCAAGGATTTGTTCAACTGCGCCCGGCTCATGGCCAGGTCGACCTTGGCTTTTTTCAAGGCGGCATCGGCGGTGGCGGCTTTTTGCGCGCGTACGCGCTCCAGTGCGGCTTGTACGGGATCGAGTGCCGGGTCCTGGCTCTGCTCCTGGGTCTTAGCCTGGGCCGCCCGTTGGGTGCGAGCCAGGCGTTCGGCCTGGCGCTGCTCTTCTTCGCGGCGTAGGCGCGCATTGCGTTGTTCGAAGCGGCGTCGGGCATGATTGCGCTTGGCGGTTCGCGCCTGTTGTTCTTCGGTGCTGAAGGCCAGGCCGCCGACGATCGGCAGCACGGTCGCCGTCGGCAGAGGACGCATTTCGATGCAATCGACCGGGCAGGGCGCCACGCACAGATCACAGCCTGTGCATTCGTCGATGAGGACGGTGTGCATCAGCTTGGCGGCGCCGACAATCGCGTCCACCGGACAGGCCTGGATGCACTTGGTGCAACCGATGCATTCGGCTTCACGGATAAAGGCGATTTGTGCCGGGGCCACGCCGCGGCTGGTGTCCAATTCCAGCACCGGTATTTTCATCAGCTCGGCCAGGGCAGCGATGGTTTCGCGCCCCCCGGGCGGGCATTTGTTGATCGGCTCGCCCTGGGCGATGCCTTCGGCGTAGGGCTTGCACCCGGGATGGCCGCACTTGCCGCATTGGGTCTGCGGCAGCAGGGCGTCGATACGTTGAATCAGGCTCATGTTTTGACCAGCCCACGCAATCCGAGAAAGGCCACCGCCATCAGTCCGGCGCTGATCAACTGAATCGGCAGGCCCCGAAAGGGCAGGGGAATATCATTATTGAAGGTGCGCTGGCGCAGATCATCGAACAGGCTCAGCACCAGCCAGAACCCCAGCCCGGCACCCATGCTCAGGGCGATGGCGTGGCCCAGGCCTCGGTCATCCTGGCCGTTGAGCAGCGTGACCCCGAGTATGCCGGCATTACCCAGCAACAGCGGCCACAACCCTTCGAACGGCATTGCCGGCAGCCAGCGTGCCAGCAGGCGCAGCAAGGGCTTGATCAGCAATACGCTCAAGGACAACCAGACCAACAGGCGCAGCGAGACCAGATTCGTCGGCAACAGCAGGCCATGATCGATCAGATGGCCCAGGGTGCCGACGATCAGCATCAGGCATGCCGTCGCCAGGCCCAAGGCGTGTACCTGTCTTCTACCGTTGGCCGCCAGCAGTGGATCGACGCCCAGCGGCCAGTGCAACACCAGGTTGTTGATCAGGGCAGCGCTGAACAGCGTGAGGACGATTTCGGTCATGGGTGTATTGGCGACAAAGGGCCTGTTACAAGATTAGGCATTATCCGGCACGCCGGGGGCGTGGGCCAGATATGAAAATCCCACAGCCACCTGCAAGGCGACTGTGGGATCGGTGCAGCAAGCGGTCGCGTTACTTGATCCGCTGGCCCGGCTTGGCGCCGCTGTCAGGGCTCAACAGGTAGATTTCCTCGCCGCCAGGGCCTGCCGCCATCACCATGCCCTCGGAGATGCCAAAGCGCATTTTGCGCGGCTTGAGGTTGGCGATCATCATCGTCAAGCGGCCTTCAAGCTTGGCCGGGTCCGGGTAGGCACTCTTGATGCCGGAGAACACGTTGCGTTGCTCGTCGCCGATGTCCAGGGTCAGGCGCAGCAGCTTGTCGGCGCCTTCGACGGCCTCGGCCTTGACGATCAGCGCCACGCGCAGGTCAACGGCGGCAAAGGCGTCGAATTCGATTTCCGGCGACAGTGGGTCCTTGGCCAGTTCGCCGTTCCCGGCAGGCGCACCGGTGTCGGTCTGGCTGGCGGCCAGGTCTTCCTTGGAGGCGTCGGTCATGGCTTGCACCTTGGTCGCGTCGATACGAGTCATCAATGGCTTGAACGCGTTCAACTGATGGTTGCTCAGTAGCGTCTGGTGATCGTTCCAGGTCAGTGGCGCGACGTTGAGGAATGCCTCGGCATCGGCGGCCAGCAGCGGCAATACCGGCTTGAGGAAAATCACCAGTTGGCGGAACAGGTTGATGCCCAGGGCGCAGATCGCCTGGACTTCGTCCTGTTTGCCCTCCTGCTTGGCCAGCGACCAGGGCGCCTTGTCGGCGATCCAGGCATTGGCGCGGTCGGCCAGGGCCATGATTTCGCGCATGGCACGGGCAAAATCGCGGGACTCGTAGGCTTCGGCGATGCTTGGCGCGGCCGCCAGGAAGGCGTCGGTCAGTTCCGGCGCGGCATTGCCGGCGACCAGGACCCCGGCGTTGCCCTTGTGGATGAACCCGGCGCAACGGCTGGCAATGTTGACGACCTTGCCCACCAGGTCGGAGTTGACCTTCTGCACGAAGTCTTCGAGGTTCAGGTCCAGATCGTCGACGCCGCGGCCGAGCTTGGCCGCGTAGTAGTAACGCAGGTATTCCGGGGACAGGTGGTCCAGGTAGGTCCGGGCCTTGATGAAGGTGCCGCGGGACTTGGACATTTTCTGGCCGTTGACGGTCAGGTAGCCGTGGACATTGATGCCCGTCGGCTTGCGGAAACCGGCGCCTTCAAGCATTGCCGGCCAGAACAGCGCGTGGAAGTTGACGATGTCCTTGCCGATGAAGTGATACAGCTCGGCGGTGGAGTCCTTGCCCCAGAACGCGTCGAAGTCCAGCTCCGGCGTGCGGTTGCAGAGGTTCTTGAAACTCGCCATGTAGCCGATCGGTGCGTCCAGCCACACGTAGAAATACTTGCCGGGCTCGTCGGGGATCTCGAAGCCGAAGTACGGCGCATCGCGGGAAATGTCCCACTGCTGCAGGCCGGCATCGAGCCATTCGGCGATCTTGTTGGCGACGGCGTCCTGCAGGGTGCCGCTGCGGGTCCAGGCTTGCAGCATCTGCTGGAAGTCCGGCAGCTTGAAGAAGAAATGCTGGGAGTCCTTGAGCACCGGCGTCGCCCCGGAAATCGCCGATTTCGGGTCTTTCAGGTCGGTCGGTGCGTAGGTGGCGCCGCATTTTTCGCAGTTATCGCCGTACTGGTCTTCAGTGCCACATTTCGGGCAGGTGCCCTTGATGAAGCGGTCGGCCAGGAACATTTTCTTTTCCGGGTCGAAATACTGGGTGATCGAACGGGTGGCGATGTGCCCGGCGTCACGCAGCTTCAGGTAGATCTGGCTCGACAGCTCACGGTTTTCTTCGGCGTGAGTGGAGTGGAAGTTGTCGAAGTCCACCAGGAACTCGGCAAAGTCGGCGCTGTGTTCGGCCTGGACGTTGGCGATCAGTTGTTCCGGGGTGATGCCTTCCTTTTCCGCGCGCAGCATGATGGCCGAACCGTGGGCGTCGTCGGCGCAGACATAAATGCATTGGTTGCCGCGATGCTTCTGGAAGCGCACCCACATATCGGTCTGGATGTACTCCAGCATATGGCCGAGGTGAATCGAACCATTGGCATAGGGCAGGGCGCTGGTGACGAGGATCTTGCGTGGCTCGGACATGGGGCTCGGCTACTTGATGAAACGGAGGTCGGCCACTATAAAGCGCCAGCGGCTTTTTTTCACCCTTCGGGGCTGTTTCGGGATGCATTGCCGGGAGCGACGCAAGGATTAAGCCTGGCACAACTTGCGGCGAGGGGATTGTGGGAGCAAAGCTTGCTCGCGAAACCGGCGCCTCGATTTCTGAAAGACCGCATCGCCTGCATCGCGGGCAAGCCTTGCTCCCACACAGCGGGAGCAAGCTCCCTAGCCACAAGAGCATTCGTCGCCCTTAATCGGGTCGCCACAAAAGCATGCGCGGCGTAGGATAGCGGCCTGTTTTCAAGTCTTGCTATCGGAGTTGCCCATGAGCGCCGTCAATCGCGCAGCGGTGGAAGCCGTCCTTCGCCAGTACACCGACCCCTACCTGAACCAGGACCCGGTCAGCGCCGGATGCGTGCGCGCCATCGACATCCAGGGCGATCGCGTCAGCGTCCAGCTGGAAATCGGCTACGCCGCCGACCTGTTCAAAAACGGTTGGGCGCAGATGCTGCAAATGGCGATCGAGGCCCTGGACGGGGTGAGCGCCGCCAAAGTCGACATCACCAGCGTGATCGCCGCCCACAAGGCCCAGGCGCAGGTCCCGGGGCTGGCGAACGTCAAGAATGTGATCGCCGTGGCCTCGGGCAAGGGCGGCGTGGGCAAGTCCACCACCGCGGCCAACCTGGCCCTGGCCCTGGCCCGTGAAGGGGCGAAGGTCGGGATCCTCGATGCAGACATCTACGGTCCGAGCCAGGGCATCATGTTCGGTGTTGCCGAGGGCACCCGACCGCAGGTCAAGGACCAGAAGTGGTTCGTGCCGATCCAGTCCCATGGCGTGGAAGTCATGTCCATGGCCTTCCTGACCGATGACAACACACCGATGGTCTGGCGCGGGCCGATGGTTTCCGGTGCCTTGCTGCAACTGGTCACGCAAACCGCCTGGGGCGACCTGGATTATCTGGTGATCGACATGCCACCGGGCACTGGCGATATCCAGCTGACCCTGGCGCAGAAAGTCCCGGTGGCCGGTGCGGTGATCGTCACCACGCCTCAAGACCTGGCCCTGCTGGATGCACGCAAGGGTGTGGAAATGTTCCGCAAGGTGAACATCCCGGTGCTGGGTGTGGTGGAGAACATGGCCGTGCACATCTGCTCCAATTGCGGACATGCCGAGCACCTGTTCGGCGAAGGTGGCGGGGAAAAACTGGCGACCCAGTACGGCGTCGAATTGCTGGCTTCGCTGCCGCTGTCGATGGTGATCCGCGAACAGGCCGACGGCGGCAAGCCGACGGTCATCGCCGAACCGGACAGCCAGATCGCCATGGTCTATCAGGAACTGGCCCGCCATGTGGGCGCGCGGATCGTGTTGCAGGAAGCGGCCATGCCGGCGATGCCGAACATCACTGTCAGCGACGATTGATCAGCTGAAATGCAATCTAATGTGGGGAGCAAGCCTGTAGGAGCATAGCCTGTAGGAGCATAGCCTGTAGGAGCATAGCTTGCTCCCACATTTTGTTAGGCGGTGGGTTTAGATCCGCAACCCGCCATCCATCTCCAGGATCCGACCGGTGTAATAGTCGTTCTCGAAGATATACGCCGCCGAATGCGCAATCTCCTCAGGCTTGCCCATGCGCTTGAGCGGGATCCCCGAGGTCATTTTTTCCAGGGCCTCGGGCTTCATGCCCAGGGTCATCTCGGTTTCGATGAAACCCGGTGCGATGCCGGCGACACGTATGCCGTAGCGCGCCAGTTCCTTGGCCCAGGTCACAGTGGCGGCAGCCACACCGGCCTTGGCGGCCGAGTAGTTGGTCTGGCCGACGTTGCCGGCGCGGGAGATCGACGAGATATTGATGATGGCGCCGCTGTTCTTCAGCTCGACCATTTTCGCTGCCACTTCACGGGTGCACAGGAATACACCGGTGAGGTTGACGTCGATCACGGCCTGCCACTGGGCCAGGCTCATCTTGGTCATTTCGCCGTCCTTGACCTTGAGCAGCAGGCCGTCACGCAGGATCCCGGCGTTGTTGATCAGGCCGTGGATCGCGCCGAAGTCCTCGGCCACCCGGGCGACCATGTCGCTGACCTGCTCCTCATTGGCAACGTTGCACAGGTACGCCCGGGCTTCGACGCCCTTGGCTACACACGCGGCAACCGCCTGGTCGAGTTTTTCCTGGTTGAGGTCCACCAGGGCGAGCTTCGCGCCTTTGCCCGCGAGATACTCGGCCATGGAGCGGCCCAGGCCCTGGCAACCGCCGGTGATAATGATTACTTTGTCAGTGAGTTGCATGCTCATGTCCAGATGGCGCAGCGGTGGAGGGGACCTTTTGGGAGGTCTCTCGATTTGCGACGGTGTAGCCCGGCTGCACACGAGAACTGCCCTATAGGCGTACCGGAACATTACTCCAGTCACCTGACCGTTTTCTAGACGGTTTTCATAAAAGGAGTCATAAATTGAGCGTTGAAGCTGCCAAGCATGCCCGGGAACTGCTGCTCAAGGAATACCGTGGAGTGCTCGCCACTCATTCCAAATCCATGCCCGGCTTTCCGTTCGGCTCCGTGGTGCCTTATTGCCTGGACGAACAAGGCCGGCCACTGATCCTGATCAGCCGTATCGCCCAGCACACTCATAATCTGCAAAAAGACCCCAAGTGTTCGATGCTGGTGGGCGAGCGCGGTGCCGAGGATGTGCAGGCCGTGGGGCGCCTGACCTACCTGGCCGAGGCCCGCAAACTCGAAGACAGTGGCGCCATCGAGGCTGCCGCCGAGCGTTACTACCGCTATTTCCCTGACTCGCAGAACTACCACAAGGCCCATGATTTCGATTTCTGGGTGCTCGAGCCGGTACGCCATCGCTACATCGGCGGCTTTGGCGCCATCCACTGGATCGACCAGCTCACCCTGGCCAATCCCTTCGCCGGCAAAGCCGAAGCCAGCATGGTCGAGCACATGAATGCCGATCACGCCAAGGCCATCGCCCATTACGTGGAATTGACCGGCCTGCCGAAAAGCGAACCGGCACAACTGGCGGGCATCGACAGCGAGGGCATGCACTTGCGCATTGGCCAGGGCCTGCACTGGCTGGCGTTTCCGACGCCTTGCAACACGCCGACACAAGTGCGCGAAGCCTTGGTTTATCTGGCTCACGCCGAGCAATGGCCAAAAAATGCGGAAGTCGACGCTTGAATTCACGAAAGGGCGACGTCATTTAGGTTTTCATAGCAAGGCATTCTTGCGTTGAGGAACCATTTGATGCGCCCTTTTTTGTTGCTCTTTCTGCTGTTCCCGGTGTTGGAGCTGTTCGTATTCGTCAAGGTCAGCGGTGCGATCGGGTTTTTCCCGGCGCTGCTGCTGGTCATTCTCGGCTCGATGCTCGGCGTGTTCGTGCTGCGCATTGCCGGCCTCGCCACGGCGTTGCGGGCCCGTGAAAGCCTGAACCGTGGCGAACTGCCCGCCCAGACCATGCTCGAGGGCCTGATGCTGGCCCTGGGTGGCGGCCTGTTGATCCTGCCCGGCTTTATCAGCGACGTGCTGGGCCTGGTCATGCTGTTGCCGTTCACCCGTCGGTTGCTGGCCAATAAAATGCGCCAGCGCGCCGAAGAGCAGGCGATGCGTCAGCGCGCCTTCGCCGATGACCTCCAGCCCCGTGGCGGTCCGGTGCCACGCGAGCCTGTGGGCCGCGAGCCCAACGTGATCGAAGGTGAATTCGAACACCGGGATTCCAAGTAAAACCCGCTCCACGGCGCCTTCGGGCGCCGTGTTCGTTTTGGCTGCGCAAAGTAAAAAAAATTCTGCTCCCACCCTTGTAATCCACTTGTGCGCCCTTATGTAACGGTCACCGCAAGGTTTCCGGTGGTGACACCGGACAGACTTCCGCGGTTCGACTGACGAACCGCACCCGGCTCCGCCGGCTTTGTTAAACCCGCCGGGACTACACCGGCCGATGAAAACCAAAAATTAGGAGAGATCGACAATGAAGCTTCGTCCTCTGCATGACCGCGTCGTCATCCGTCGCAGCGAAGAAGAGAAGAAAACCGCTGGCGGTATCGTCCTGCCAGGTTCGGCTGCTGAAAAAGCCAACCACGGTGAAGTTCTCGCTGTAGGCCCAGGCAAGGCACTGGAAAACGGTGAAGTACGTGCGCTGGCCGTGAAAGTGGGTGACAAGGTTGTGTTCGGCCCTTACTCCGGCAGCAACACAGTGAAAGTCGACGGCGAAGACCTGCTGGTAATGAGCGAGAACGAAATCCTCGCTGTTCTCGAAGGCTGATTCCCCCGCCCATTTTCCCGTTACTACAAAGTATTTAAGGAATATCGATCATGGCTGCTAAAGAAGTTAAATTCGGCGATTCCGCCCGCAAGAAAATGCTCGCCGGTGTCAACGTCCTGGCTGACGCAGTAAAAGCGACCCTGGGCCCGAAAGGCCGTAACGTGATCATCGAGAAGAGCTTCGGCGCTCCGACCATCACCAAGGACGGCGTTTCCGTAGCCAAAGAAATCGAGCTGAAAGACCGCTTCGAAAACATGGGCGCGCAACTGGTCAAAGACGTTGCCTCCCGTGCCAACGATGACGCCGGCGATGGCACCACCACCGCTACCGTCCTGGCTCAATCGATCGTCAACGAAGGCCTGAAAGCCGTCGCTGCCGGCATGAACCCGATGGACCTCAAGCGCGGCATCGACAAGGCGACCATCGCCATTGTCAAAGAGCTCAAAGCCCTGTCCAAGCCATGCGCTGACACCAAGGCAATCGCTCAGGTCGGCACCATCTCCGCCAACTCCGACAACTCCATCGGCGACATCATTGCCGAAGCCATGGAAAAAGTCGGTAAAGAAGGCGTGATCACCGTTGAAGAAGGCTCGGGCCTGGAAAACGAACTGTCGGTTGTAGAAGGCATGCAGTTCGACCGTGGCTACCTGTCCCCGTACTTCGTCAACAAGCCAGAGACCATGACTGCCGAGCTGGATGGTCCGCTGATCCTGCTGGTCGACAAGAAGATCTCGAACATCCGCGAAATGCTGCCAGTGCTGGAAGCCGTTGCCAAAGCCGGCCGCCCACTGCTGATCGTGGCTGAGGACGTTGAAGGCGAAGCCCTGGCGACCCTGGTCGTGAACAACATGCGTGGCATCGTTAAAGTCGCAGCCGTCAAGGCTCCAGGCTTTGGCGACCGTCGCAAGGCCATGCTGCAGGACATCGCCGTACTGACCGGCGGTACCGTTATCTCCGAAGAGATCGGCCTGAGCCTGGAAAGCACCACCCTGGAGCACCTGGGTAACGCCAAGCGCGTGATCCTGTCCAAGGAAAACACCACCGTGATCGACGGTGCCGGCGTTGAGACTGACATCCAGGCTCGCGTTCTGCAGATCCGTCAGCAAGTGGCCGACACTTCGTCCGACTACGACCGTGAAAAACTGCAAGAGCGCCTGGCCAAGCTGTCCGGCGGCGTTGCAGTGATCAAGGTTGGTGCCGGTTCCGAAGTTGAAATGAAAGAGAAGAAAGCCCGCGTTGAAGACGCCCTGCACGCGACCCGCGCAGCCGTCGAAGAAGGCGTGGTACCTGGCGGCGGCGTGGCACTGGTTCGCGCTCTGCAGGCTATCTCCGAGCTCAAAGGCGACAACGATGACCAGAACGTGGGCATCCAGTTGCTGCGTCGCGCTGTAGAAGCACCGCTGCGCCAGATCGTTGCCAACTCCGGCGACGAGCCAAGCGTTGTGGTCGATAAGGTCAAGCAGGGTTCGGGTAACTACGGTTACAACGCTGCTACCGGCGAATACGGCGACATGATCGAAATGGGTATCCTGGACCCGGCCAAAGTGACTCGTTCGGCTCTGCAAGCGGCTTCGTCGATTGCCAGCCTGATGATCACCACCGAGGCGATGATCGCTGAAATCAAGGAAGACGCTCCAGCTGGCGGCGGTATGCCAGACATGGGCGGCATGGGTGGCATGGGCGGCATGATGTAAGCCAGCCTTACCCCTGTAGCGAAAAACCCCGCCTGCGAAAGCAAGCGGGGTTTTTTATTGCCTTGTATTTATGAACGACGCCAATCCCCCTGTGGGAGCGAGCTTGCTCCCACATTGGGATGTGGTGCAGTTCAGGCATTGGCGGGACTGGTTACAGCGATACCCTCAGTCATGGCGGCCGGTCGGTACAGAATGTAGTAGTAACATCCCAGACAAATCAGCCAACAGAACACTGCTGTCCACACATTGTGGGAAAAAAAGTGCGCCCCTTGCATCATCCGCCCCAGGGAAAACACCGTGCCCAGCGTGAAGGCGAGTGCCAAGGCCTGGCGGGCCAGGCGCGGGCGGCGGTCGCGCAGGACGAAGAACAGCGCAAACAACGTGAACCCGGTGGCGGCGTGACCGCCGGGCCAGCATCGACCGGGTTTGTCCGTGGCCGGGCGCGGGCTGAGCAGTTCACTGTAGGTTTCCTTGCCGCCGAACTCCTTCACGCTCCAGGGGCATTGCACCGCTGTCACCGCTTTCATCGGTGTGACGAAGGACGTCGCCAGTGCCAGGGACAGCACCAGGCAACCCAATTCCCGTTTGAACGGTTTGAGCCGGGTGATGAAGAACGAGCTGATGAATCCCAGGACCGCCAGCACGGAGAACACGATAACCACCTCTTTGGCTCGATCGTGCAGGATGTCTTCCAGGAAAAAGCTGTGCCGGCCGATGAATTCACCCGCCATCGGGTCGTAAAACAGCTTGGCCACGTCCATGTCCAGCGTGGTCAATTCCAGCAACACCAAAATGGCTGCGACAACGGCAGGTAGGCCCAGGGCAACCCAGAAATTCAGGGGCCTGGAAACGGCGCGGATGGCGGCGGGGACCATGGCATTACCTTTGATGGGGGGAGGGCATGAAGCGGTGTCGCACAGTCTGGTCTGCGCTGCGTCGGGGCGGTGTGAAGGTTGGGTGAAAAACTCGTCAATGCCTACACAGTCCTGTTCCTGAGCTCATTGGAGTTTTGTGGGAGCGAGCTTGCTCGCGATAGCGTCGGCAGACCTAACATTGATGGCGGCTGATCCACCGCTATCGCGAGCAAGCCCGCTCCCACAGCCGATACAATCCTAGCCGTCAGCCAAACTTGGCCGTAAGCTGCGCGGGCCAAGATGGCCGTTAACTGTGTACGCAGAGGTGCCCATGCGAATTCTATTGGTCGAAGACAACCGCGACATCCTGGCCAACCTGGCCGATTACCTGGAGCTCAAGGGCTATACCGTCGATTGTGCCCAGGACGGTTTGTCAGGATTGCACCTGGCCGCGACCGAACACTACGACCTGATCGTACTCGACATCATGCTGCCGGGCATCGACGGCTATACCTTGTGCCAGCGCCTGCGCGAAGACGCCCGGCGCGATACGCCGGTGATCATGCTCACCGCCCGGGATCAGTTGGACGATCGTCTGCAGGGCTTCAAGTCCGGGGCCGATGACTACCTGATCAAACCGTTTGCCCTGTCAGAACTGGCAGCGCGGATCGAAGCCGTGATGCGTCGGGCCCAGGGCGGTGGCCGCCGAGCCTTGCAGGTCGGCGATCTGAGCTACGACCTCGATACCCTGGAAGTGACGCGTGAAGGCAAACTGCTCAAGCTCAACCCCGTAGGCCTCAAGCTGCTGGCGGTATTGATGCAGAAAAGCCCTCACGTGTTGCGCCGCGAAATCCTCGAAGAAGCGTTGTGGGGCGATGATTGCCCGGACAGCGACAGCCTGCGCAGTCACGTCCATCAATTGCGCCAGGTGATCGACAAACCGTTCGACAAACCGTTGCTGCACACCGTACACGGCGTCGGCTATCGCCTGGCCGAGGGCCGTGATGGAGTTTAAGCAAAGCCTTGCCCAACGGATCATCATCGCCTTTGCGCTGATGAGCGCATTGGTGGCTGGCGCATTCGCCATGGGCATCGTGGCGACGGTCCATCTGGTGGAAGAGAAACTGATTTCCGCCGGGCTTGGCGGCGATCTGCAACGCTTGCTGTTGATGGACAGTGTCTCGGACTGGAACCACCGGCCGGAACCCGACCAATTGTTTTATTTCAGCGGCGGCCCAGGTGACTTCGAGTTGCCCAAGGACCTGCGCCATCTGGAGCGTGGTTTCCACGAGGTGTTTCGCGGGCAGTTGTCCTATCACGCCATGGTCGAGATCGTTGATGGCCGGCACTACGTGTTGCTGCAGGACCAGAGTGACTTCGAGGAGCGTGAGCGGGTACTGTTCGCCGTAGTGTTGGTGGGCTTTGTGCTCAGCCTGGCACTGGCGGTATTTTTGGGCTGGGTCCTGGCACGCCGGGTGATGGCGCCAGTGGTCCGCCTGGCCCGGCAAGTGCGCCATCGCGACCAGCTTCTGGGTCTGGCTCCTCCGCTGGCCCCGGATTATGCGGCCGATGAAGTGGGTGAACTGGCCGTGGCATTCGACGCCACATTGGGGCGCTTGCGCCAGGCCTTGACCCGCGAGCGTTTGTTTACCAGCGACGTGAGCCACGAGTTGCGCACACCGTTGATGGTCCTGGCGACCTCCTGTGAGTTGTTGCTGGAAAATCCGGCACTGGACCCGCGCGGACGTACCCAGGTCGAGCGCATCAATCGAGCCAGTGAAGAGATGCGCGAGTTGGTGCAGACCTTCCTGATGCTCGCCAGGGCCGAACGCGAAGACAACGGCATGTCGCCTCGGCTGACCCTGGGGCTGGTGGCCGAGAACCTCCTCGGCGTGTGGCGCGTGCCCATCGAATCCAAAGGCCTGACGCTGATCTTCGAACCCGGGCAAACCGTCGACACCCTGTATAACGCCACGTTCCTGACTGCCGTGATGGGCAATTTGCTACGCAACGCCCTGCACTACACCGATCAGGGGTTCATCCGCCTTTCGCTGACCGCCACCGGCTTTGTGGTCGAGGACAGTGGCGTAGGCATTCCCGAGGAGAAGCGCGAGGCGATGTTCGAGCCGTTCGTGCGCGGTAACGAAAAACGCGGCGAGGGATTGGGGTTGGGGTTGTCCCTGGTGCAGCGCATTTGCGAGAACCAGGGCTGGACGGTGAGCCTCAGTACGATGGAGCCTAACGGTTGCCATTTCGAAGTTGAATTGAACCCAAAGGGCTAAGCGAATGTTTGGAAAAGTCTTGTAAACAATAGGGCATTTACGTGACTTTATTTTCACAAAGACATGACATTCCGTTCCATAAGGTGGGGCCGATCAGTCATGGAGCCCCCCTTTATGTCCAAGCCCATCAAGCTGGATTTTTCCGAAAAATACGACGAGCAGCACGCCAAGCAATATTTTCTTAAGCATCGCAGTGGCTTGAGTCGCCGTCTTTCCAACCAGCGAGACCGACAACTGGCCCGGCGTGCATTGACGCTAGTCGGTGACCCTGGCCTGGTGTTGGACCTACCGTGCGGTGCCGGACGCTTCTGGCCCTTGTTGGCCGAAAAACCGAACAGGGTCATCATCGGCGCGGACAACTCCGAGGCCATGCTCAAGACCGCATTGGAGGCCCAGCCGAGTGAGGTCGTAAAACGGGTACGACCCTTGCACACCTCTGCGTTCGACATCGCCTTGCCTGATAACGCCGTCGACAGCATTTTCTGCATGCGCTTGCTGCACCACATCGGCGAACCCGCGTATCGACTGGCGATTCTGAAGGAATTCGAGCGTGTCAGCCGCGATAGCGTGATCGTTTCGTTGTGGGTCGATGGCAATTTCAAGGCCTGGAAACGCAAGCGTCTGGAACGCGCCCGTGGGCAGAAAGACTACCAGAATCGATTTGTGTTACCGACAGATACAGTAGAGGAGGAGTTTCGACAGGCTGGGTTTCGCATTCAAGAACGACTGGATTTCCTACCGTTCTATGCCATGTGGCGAGTTTATGTGTTACGCAAGAGGTAACGGCATGGCTGTGCAGGCATTAGAGACAGCTGGCATTTCCCATAGCAGCTTCGAACATTTCTGGAACCAGCAAGGTGAGTGGGTAGAAGCACCCAACGTGCGGCGTGGCGGTGAAAGCGGTGTGCAGCGGATCAACAACACCGACGGCGAGCTGCTTTATGCCAAGCGTCAGACCGGCCACATTTATCGCAGTTGGCTGCATCCATTCGGTCGACCGACCGTGTTGCGTGAACAAGACGCACTGTTGGCGTTGACCCGACTGGGTGTCCGCGTTCCCCAGCTCTTTTTTTGTGGCGCTCAGTGGGACCCGGTCCACAAATGGCGTGCACTGTTGGTGACCCATGCGCTGGAAGGCTTTGAGGAGATCGAGCACTGGTATGCCGAAGGCGGACGTGAGCGCCATGGCGAAGCGGTGCATGATCGAATCCTCCAGGCATTGGCGCAGAACCTGGCCCGCATGCACACAGGTCGTTGGCAGCATGGCTGCCTCTACATCAAGCATGTCTTTGTACGTGTGATGGGGGAGGGCGAAGCGGCCAAGGTCGAAGTGGCCCTGCTGGACCTGGAAAAGTGTCGTCAACGCCTGACTGCCCGGCGTGCGGCCTCCCATGACATGAAACAGCTGCGGCGCCATTCGTCGTTCAGCGATGTTGATTGGGAAAAACTCGTCTACTTTTATGGGGCGGCGTTTGGCAGCGCTATCAAAGGTTTATAGCGATGAAACTAGAAATTGCTAGAGGTTTGTTTTTAGTAGGAGCCCTGGCAGTTGCATCGATGGCGGTGGCTGTGTGGGAACAGCCGCGCTCGCAGATCCTCAGTGCTTCGAATGCTGATGCGCATTGTCCTTTACCGCGCGTGGCAAAGGCCAGCGAGGCTATCCAGCCGAACGATGATCTGTTGCTGTTCATGTTCAGCCTGTCCCAGGGGATGAGGCCGCAAAGTTGAGAGACATGAAGCCAAAATAAAGGCCTCCTGTATGAGGCCTTTATTTTTTTGACTGTAGAAAACCATTGTGGCGAGGGGATTTATCTTCGTTGGATTGTGGGAGCAAAGCTTGCTCGCGAAACAGCCGCCTCGATTCCTGGAAGACCGCATCGCCTTCATCGCGGGCAAGCCTTGCTCCCACAGTACCCCTCGCCACAGGTGTCCACTTCAGGATTTGTCCGGCTTGGCCAGCAGCGTGTAGACGCAAGGCAGCACGAACAACGTGAACAAGGTGCCAATCGACATCCCGGTTGCGATCACCATGCCGATGTCGAAGCGGCTCACCGCCCCGGCGCCTGTGGCGAAGATGAGTGGCACCATGCCGAACACCATCGCAGCAGTGGTCATCAGCACTGGCCGCAGACGAATCGATGCGGCTTGTTCCACCGCTTCGCGCGGTGTCAGGTTCTGTTCCCTGCGCAACTGGTTGGCGAACTCGACAATCAGGATCCCGTGCTTGCTGATCAGGCCAATCAGCGTCACCAGGCCCACCTGGGTATAGATGTTCATGCTCGACCAGCCGAGGAACAGCGGGATCAAGGCTCCGCAAATGGACAGCGGCACGGTCACCAGGATCACCAGCGGGTCCCGGAAGCTTTCGAACTGTGCGGCCAACACCAGGAAGATGATTGCCAGAGCCAGGGCAAAGGTCACCCACAACGCGCTGCCTTCCTGTACGAACTGGCGCGAAGCCCCGGCGTAATCGAAGGCGAACCCCACTGGCGCTTCCTCCCGGGCGATCTGGCGGACGGTCTCGATGGCCTCGCCCATGCTCACGACGGGAAAGCCTGAAATGGTTACCGCATTGAGCTGCTGGAACTGGTTCAGTTGTCGTGGTCGCGCCCGGTCGCTCACCTTGATCAGGGTCGACAGCGGTAGCGATTCACCCTTGGCATTTTTCACGTAGTAGTTGTTCAACCAGTCCGGGTTGTCCCGGAAGGGCCGTTCGACCTGGGCAATGACCTTGTAGCTGCGTCCCTCGAGGGTGAACCGGTTGATCTCGGCTTCACCCAGCAGTGTCGCCAGGGTGCCGCCCAGGTCCTGCATCGAAACGCCCATCTGGGCGGCCTTGGCGCGATCGATATCCACCACGACTTCGGGCTTGTCGAACGCCAGGTCAATGTCCATGAAGGCGAACTTGCCGGATTCCAATGCGCGCTTTTTGACCCGGTCGGCAACCTCCAGCAGCGTCGCATAATCCTTCGGCGAGTTGATGACGAACGCAAATGGCAAGCCTTCGCCGGTGCCCGGCAGTGAGGGCAGGTTGAAACCGAAGATCTGCAAGCCAGGCACGCTTTCCAGCTTGGCCTGGACCTCTGGCAGGATTTCCATCTGGGTGCGGCTGCGTTCGTTCCAGGGCTTGAGCAGGAAGCCACCGATGCCCGACTGCACGCCGTTGTAGCCGTTGATCTGGAACGAGGAGTAGTACTCCGGGAACTCCTTGAAGATGGTAATGAAGTGATCGGTGTACGTGTTCAGGTAGTCGAGGTTGGTGGGTTGCGGAGCGGTGGCCATCATGAAGATGATGCCCTGGTCTTCGTCGGGAGCCAGTTCGGACTTGGTGAACATGATCAGCACCGGGATCAGCAGCAGGACGATCACGGCGAACACCAGGACCACCGGCCGGGTGTTGAGCGTGCCGTGAAGCATGCGCTGGTAACGGCTCTTCAAGCGTTCGAATATCACGTCCAGTCGGTGGGCCAGCCCCGAGGGGTTCTCGTCGTGACGCAGGAGCATGGCGCACATCATCGGTGACAAGGTCAGGGCGACGATCCCGGAGATCACCACCGCCCCGGCCAGGGTCAATGCGAACTCCTTGAACAAAGCGCCCGTCAGGCCCTCGAGCAGGCCGATCGGCGCGTACACCGCCGCCAGGGTGATGGTCATCGAGACCACCGGCATGGCGATTTCCCGGGCCCCTTCTATTGCGGCATCGAACGGGGTCTTGCCTTCCTCGATGTGCCGGTGAATGTTCTCCACCACCACAATGGCGTCGTCCACCACCAGACCGATGGCGAGCACCATGGCCAGCAGGGTCAGGAGGTTCATCGAGTAGCCCATCAACTGCATGAAGAACATCACGCCGATCATCGACAGCGGGATGGTCACCACCGGGATGACCACCGAACGCAGGGCACCGAGGAACAGGAACACCACGACGATGACGATCAGCACCGCCTCGAACAGGGTTTTCACCACTTCGTCGATGGAGGCCTGGATGAACAGGGTGGCGTCGTAGGCGATCTCGGCCTTGAGGTTGGTCGGGAGCTGGGCCTCCATGTCCGGCATGATCTTGCGCACTTCCTTGATCACATCCAGCGGGTTCGCACCGGGCGTGGCCTTGATCCCGATGTACACCGAGGGCGTGCCACCAAAGGAGCTGATGGTGTCGTAGTTCTCGGCGCCCATTTCCACGCGAGCCACGTCCCGCAGCAACACGCGGCTGTCGCCGTCGGTCTTGAGCGGGATCGCGCCGAAGGCCTCGGCGGACTTGAGTTCGGTATTGGCGTTGATGCTGGTGACGACGTATTCGCCTTTCACTTCACCGGCAGCGGAGAGGAAGTTGTGCTGGCGCACGGCATTGGTCACGTCGGCGGCAGTCAGGCCGAAGCCGGCGAGCTTGACCGGGTCCAGCCACAGGCGCATGGCGAAGACCTGGTTGCCGAGGATCTCCGCCTCGGCCATGCCTGGCAGGGTCGCCAGTTTGGGCTGGATCACCCGTGACAGGTAGTCGGTTATCTGCGGGTTGTTCAGTTCCTTGCTGAAGAAGCTGATGTACATCAGTGCCGAGGCATCGGCGGCTTCGCGGCTGAGTACCGGGTCCTCGGCGTCCTGGGGCAGTTGGTTCTTGACCTCGTTGGCCTTGGCCAGCAGTTCGGTAAAGAGCCGGTCGCTGTTGGAACCGATGCGGGCATAGACCGAAATCACCGAGAAATTCTGGCGGCTGACCGAGGTCATGTAGTCGATGCCCTCGGCACTGGCCAGGCTCTGCTGCATCGGCTGGGTGATGTAGCCCTGGATGGTCTCGGCGTTGGCCCCGGGGTAGGCGGTGGTCACCGTGATCAGGGCGTTCTCCATTTGCGGATACTGGCGCAGGGGCAACTTGCTCCAGGCCTGGAAGCCCAGCAGCACGATCAACAGGCTGACCACGGTGGCGAGCACCGGACGGCGGATGAATGGATCGGTAAAGGCCATGGGGGTTCCTTGATCAGTCCGCGCGCGGCGAGCTGTTCTGTTCGGTCAGGGTCTTGTCGTCGCTGATGGCGATCGGCGTACCGTTATCGAGCTTGAGCTGGCCGGCGGTCACGACTTGTTCGCCGCTCTGCACGCCTTTGGTAACCAATACCTGCCCGTCGCGGCGCTCGCCGGTTTCTACGAAACGCCGTTCGGCGATCAGGACCGGCTGGCCCTTGTCGTCTTTCTCGACATTGCCGTCGGCGCCTTTCTTTTGGGTCACCACGTACATGGAGTTGCCGTAGAGCGTGTAGGTCACGGCGCTTTCCGGCACGACGATTCCGGCGGCCACATCTGGCAGGATCACCTCCAGGTTGGCGAACATGCCAGGCAGCAGCTTGCCGTCGGGGTTGGCCAGGGTGGCGCGTACCAATACGTTGCGGGTGCTGTCTTCGACCTTGGGGTTGATCGCGCTGATGGTGGCGACGAAGTTCTGCCCGGGGTAGGCCGAGACGCTGACGTTGACCGGCTGGGCAACGGCGAGCCTGGGCACGGTTTGTTCAGGGACGTAGAAGTCCACGTAAAGGCTGCTGAGGTCCTGCAGGGTGGCGATCACCGTGCCGCTTGCCAGGTAGTCGCCGACGTCCACCTGGCGAATGCCGATGGTGCCGCTGAACGGTGCCAGGATGTGCTTCTTGGCCAGCGAAGCCTTGAGCTGATTGACCGTGGCCTGGTTCTTTTTCAGTTGCGCCGAGAGCCGGTCGAATTCGCCCTTGGAGATCGCCTGGCTGCCCACCAGTTGTCGGCCGCGACCGAAATCCAGTTGCGACAGCCCAAGGTCGGCCTCGGCGGTTGCCAGCAGGGCGCTTTCGACTTCACTGTCCAGTTGCAGGAGTGGCTGGCCGGCCTTGACCTTCTGTCCGGACTGGAACTGCAGCTTCTGCACGGTCCCGGCAATTTCCAGGCTCAGGTCCACGCCTTGCAGCGCCTTGAGGCTGCCAACGGTGGGCAGGCGAGCCTGCCAGGGTTGCCGGGCGGCCGTGGCCACGGCGACGTTGACCGGTGGTTTGGGGGCAGAAAACATCTGGATCTGCTGGTAGACAGAGAAGGCCTTGTAGCCGGCGAGCAACAGCACCACCAGCAGGACAACACCCAACATGATCAGCATGCGGCGTCGCAGCATGTTCCACTTCCTTGGAAAAGAGCTGAGAGAAAATACAGATAGGCGGGCACATTACCCTGAGTGTGCGGGCTATTCCAGATGCTGGCGGGCTGGAGGTGCGTGGGATTTTTCCGAAAAATCAGGGAGCTCGGCCCCGAGGGGCTTCGCTCCCTGGCTCAGGCCAGATGCAAATGGTTGTCCCAGAGCCCTGCCGGCAGATCCAGAGGCTTTGCAACCAGTTGTGTCTGCTGGCAATCGTAATAGCGGCAACGCCCTTGTCCCGACGTCACCACAAAACCGTCGGCCACCGCGCCCACGCCGGCACAGTCCGGCAGCGGCGCATCCAGGCGTACTTCGCCACTGTCCAGGTCCCAGATGAAGAAGCGGTTGCCACGGGGGGCGGTCAGGGCCACCAGGCGCAGGTCGCTGTGCACGGCGACGCTGGCGGTGTAGTGCCCCATGGCCTGCAGTTGCTCTTCAGGCACTGGGAACGCCTGGAACGGCTGGCCCGGCCGCTTGATCGCCAGCAGTGGCGACGACTCGTGGGCAGCGCCCATGAACTGCTGGCCGGAGACGATGGTGCCGTCGCTGGCGATGCCCAGGTGGCGCACGCTGTTCATCGACTGGGCGAGGGTTTCCTTGCTCAGCAGGGTGCCATCGCGTTGCATCAGCACCAGGCTCGGCTCCATGGCGTCGAGGTTCATTTCGACCCGGCTTTCGGCCTCGGTGCGAATGCCGCCGTTGGCGACCACCAGCGTTTCGCCATCGGGCATCCATGACACCTGGTGAGGGCCGATGCCATGGGTGGACATCTCGCCGCTGTGCACCAGTCGTTCGCCTTCGAAACGGTACACGCCCAACAGGCCGCGTCCCGGGTCGGTGGTGTCATTCTCGGTGGCGTACAGCCATTCGCCGCTTTTGTGGATCACCGCGTGGCCGTAGAAATGCCGGTTCGGCAACGAAGTGATGGTTTGCAGCAGCGTCCCGTCGCGCAGGTCGATCAGGTAGCTTTCGGTCCCTGGACGACGGGCGACGAACAGCGCAATCGGCTGTGTCGGATGATTGACGATGTCATGGCAACGCTGGCCGACCTGGGTGGCGAACACCCGGGTGCCGTCCAGTCGATAGCCGACGGCGTAATGCTTGCCGTCGCCATCGTCCCGTGCCGAAAGCAGGAGTGGGTGCTTGTCCTTTTGCTTGAACAGCGTCCAGCCGCCCAGGGTGACGGCGCCGAGCAGCAAGCTGCCCAGTGCCAGAACCTGACGTCGAAACATGATCAGTCACCGTCGTTGGCATTGAAGCCCAGTTGAATGCCCAGCGCCTTGGCCAGTTCGCCTTCGTGCAGGCGATGGACGACGTTGAGGCTGTCATACAAATCGTTGAGTTGCTGGCGCCCGGCATCGTCGTTGAGCATTTCGGTCAGCGAACGCTGGCTGCTGGCGAACAATTTCAACGAGGCATCGTAGGCGGCATCGATCTTGTCGGCCAGTGGCTTCTGGTCGCTAGGCAGCAAGCCGCGCAGGCCCTTGTTGTCCACGCCCGCCCAGACGGTCCTGGCCGCGCTCAGGCTGGCCTCCAGGCCTTGCAACGACGACTGGCTGCGCCAGGCATCGGCCTGGAACGGTTGGGGCACGCCTTTGCTCTGGCGGCCCATCGGTGTGCCGAGCTTTTTCTTCAGCGTGTCCAGGGCGGTGACCTGGACGCGCAGCAGGTCAGCGATGGCCTCGTGGGAATCGGCGTAGCGCTGGTTGGGGAATTTGCTCATCTGGGCGAGCATGCCGTCGTTGGTGTTCCAGCCCGACAGGATCTCTTCGGCCAGTTGCTTCTGGCGTTCGCCGATGGCGGTGAGCAGCGGGCAGTACTTGGCTTTTTGCGTACTGTCGGCCATGTCGATCCTGGCGTCGAACAGCAGGTATTCATAGGCCGAGAGGCCCTGGACCACGACGCTGGACTTGGCCAGGCCGGCGGCGTCGATCTGTGGCTGGCTATTGACCAATTGCTCGACCTGACGGCCCACCAGGTTTTTCTTGTCCGGCCAGAACTGCACCTGCCAGGCGCGGTTGCCCTCTGCCAGTGGGCCGATCAGCAGCGGTTGCAGCTCGGCCCAGGCTTTTTGCGCCTTGAGAAAGTCGGCGCGGGCGGTTTCCAGGTTTTCCTTGCCTTGGCAGAACGCCAGGGCGCTGGTCGCCAGTTGCCGGTCGGCATCAACCCAGCGGCTGTAGGTCGGCAGGATCACTTGCTTGGCGATGGCGGCCGAGGTAACGGCTTGCGGATCCTGGGGCGAACAGGCGCCAAGGGCGATGGCGGCGAGGCTGGTGAACAACAGCTTGGGACGGAACATGTTGTGCTCCCACTTCTGGAAAAGGTGTTTAAAGGGAATTCAGGAAGGCCAGCAACGCAGCGCGCTGTTCGACATTGAACGATAAGACCTGTCGCTGCGCCGCTTGTGCTTCGCCGCCATGCCACAGCACGGCTTCGAGCAGGTTGCGGGCACGACCGTCATGCAGGAACTGGGTGTGGCCGCTGACGGTTTCGGTCAGGCCTATGCCCCACAGCGGCGGGGTTCGCCAGTCACGGCCGCTGGCCTTGAATTCGCTGCGGTTGTCCGCCAGGCCTTCGCCCATGTCGTGCAACAGCAGGTCGGTGTAAGGGCGGATGACCTGGTTCGCCAGTTCCGGTTCGGCGGCGTTGGCGGAGGTGGTGTATTTCGGTGTGTGGCAGGACTGGCAACCGGCCTGGAAAAACAGATTCTTGCCGGCCAGCACTTGGGGCGAATTCACCTCGCGCCGGGCCGGTACGGCGAGGTTGCGGCTATAGAACAGTACCAGTCGCAGGATGTTGTCGCTGACTTCCGGTTCGCCGTCCGGGCCATTACCGCTGGGCGCGCGCTGGCAATCGAGCTGGGTCTGGGTGCAGTCGTCAAAGGGCCGCAGGCTTGTTGTCAGGCCCATGTCACCGGAGAACGCGTGGACATTCTGTTGGTTGAGGTTGGGCTGCCCGGCCTTCCAGCCGAAGCGTCCCAGGACGGTTTTTTGCTGGGCATCGTCCCAGACCTGGTTGGGACGCCCGGCGATGCCATTTTTCTCCCGGGCCTGGGCCTCGGCGTTTGCCAGGATGGCTTCGTCGGGGATGGCCTCGAGCAGCCCCAGGCCGATCATCGGCGGGGCGACACGGGCGGAAAAGCGCGTGTCCGGGCTCATCGGCCCATAGGCCAGTTGGGTGATCTGCAGGTTCGGCTTGCGCAGTTCCACGACAGTACCGTCCTTGAAACGCACCGGGACCGATGTGTAATCAACCCGCACCTTGCCTTCGGGGGCGACGCCGGGCACGGACATGTCCTGCAACTGCCCGCCGTAAACCGGTTCCGGCACGACTCCCATTTGCTCGATGACCTTGGCGTAAGGCGGCGCGTCGGGGATCGACAGGCGTACCAGCATCGATACCGCGGTGATCGCGTCCGGCGCGGGCGGGTGGCCGCGACCGTCCTTGATGTGGCAGTTCTGGCAGGCGTTGGTGTTGAACAAAGGCCCGAGGCCGTCGCGGGCGGTGGTGGTCGAGGGAGCGATCACCCAGGGGCTGCGAAAGAAACTGTTACCGACGCTGAAGTCCACGCGCCGCGAGGGCGGCAGGTTGGCCGAGGGCAGGGAAAAGGCGTTCTGATCCGTCTTGCGTACCGTCGCAGCGCCACCGGAACGGGCTTCACCGGGTTCGGCCTGGGTAAAACGCGGGGCATCATCGCAGGCGCTCAGGCCCAGGGCCATGAACAGCGCACATAAACGAAGAGGCAACGACGGCATCGGGCGTCCTGGGAGATGAGTGAAAACGAGGGCGCAAAGTCTAACAGGGCGGGGCAGTTTGAATAAGAGGAATTATCGTTTGGTTTGATGAGAGCTGCTTTGATCAGAGGGCCACTCAAGGGTGGTCTGACCCATTGTGGCGAGGGGATTTATCCCCGCTGGGGTGCGGAGCGCCCCCAAATGTGTCTGCCACCGCGGTGTATCAGATAAAACCAGGGGGCTGCTGCGCAGCCCAGCGGGGATAAATCCCCTCGCCACAGGGGGTATTTGCAACGCTTACGGTTGGACGACAGCCCCCGGCACCAACGGCAACTCCAGCGTCGCGATGAACCCGCCGTCAGGATGATTACCCAGCACCAGTGTGCCGCCATGGCGTTCGGCGGCACGGCGTGCGATGGCCAGGCCCAGGCCGTGACCGGCGGCGGTCTGGCCGGGTGCGCGGTAGAACGGCTCGGCCAATTGCCCCAGGTGTTCGGCCTCCACGCCTGGCCCGTGGTCGCGCACGCTGATCAGGATCCGTTCGCCCTGGCGCGCCGCGCGCATCTCGATCGATTGCCCAGCCGGATTGAAGCGCTGGGCGTTGCGCAGCAGGTTGTCCACCGCTCGCTCGATCATGGTTGGCCAGCCCTTGAGGGTCAGGTCCGCCTCGGTTTCGAGCTGCACGGTTTGTTCCGGTGAGGCCAGTTGCGCATCTTTTTGCAGGGTGACCAGCAAGCCGTTGAGTTCCACCTCTTCGGCGCTGGCGTTGTCGGCATCGACCCGGGCCAACACCAGGATTTCGCTGATCAGTGCTTCCAGGCGATCGCATTCGCGGGTCAGGCGCGGCCAGAGCTTCTCACGCTCTTCAGGACTGGCCCGTTCAGCCAATGCCAGGGCAATGCGCAGCCGGGCCAGGGGCGAGCGCAGTTCGTGGGACACGTCCCGCAGCAGTTGTCGCTGGCTGGTGATCAAGCTTTGCAGGCGCGCGCCCATGCGGTTGAAGTCAGTGGCCAGTACGCCGAACTCATCCCGCCGGTTGGCCAGCTTGGCGAGGCTGTTCTGCTGATAGGCAGCCTGGCCCAGGTCATGCACCGCACCGCGCAGGCGACTCAGCGGGCGGGTGATGGACAGCGTCACCAACAGGCTGAACAACGTCAGCACCACCAGCGCGATCCCCAGCGCACTGAGGGGCCAGAGCAGGCTGTCGCGGTGCCAGGCGTCCAGTTCGGGATGGGGGATGCGATAGATGAACAGGTAGGTGTCGCCGGTTTTGGCGCTAGTGAATTCGTCGGTCAGGCGTCGCCAGGGCAGGCGTCGATCGTTGTTGTTCTGTCGCGCCTCGAAGGCCGCGGCGCGATGGGGAAAGGTGCCGCGCACCACCGGGTCGCCGCTTTCATTGAACACCTGGACGTCGACGTGGTACTGACGCTTGCGCTGTTGCAGGATGTCCTGGGCGGCGTCCTCGCCTTGGCTTTCGTAGGTTTGCGTCCACTCTTCGGGCAAGGTGTTGAGGCCCGGGTGGCGGCTGAGGATCCAGGCGTCCTGGTTGAGCATGTGGCCCATCAAGAGTGAAAGCCCTGCAACCAGAGCGATGGCCAGCCAGAAACTGGCCAGGATGCGCCAGAACAATGAACGCACGGTAAATCCTCGAAAACAAAGAAAGCCCAACGGCGACTTGCCGTTGGGCTGGGGGCTTCAGTGCATTATTGCGCTTTTTGCGGCTGTTGCGCTTTCCAGGCCTTGAACTCAGCCCACTCGGCGCGACGCTCGGCCTGTTTCTTCTGGATCGCGTCAAACTCTTTCTGCTGTTCAGGCTTCAACAGCCCGCGGATCTGGGCATCGATCTTCTGATGCCGGGCTTGCATTTCGTCCTGCATGGCTTTCTGGTCGGCTGGCGACAGCTTGGCCAGGTACTTGTCTACCAGCTCGCGTTGTTCGTGGCGCTGTTCGCCCATGATCCGGCGAATCTGCTGGCGCTGTTCGCGGCTCAGGTCCAGTTGACTGTACGGGCCTTTGTCGTGCATCTGGCCGCCGTGGCGTGGGCCGTCCATGGGGCCCATCGGGCCGGCGCCTTCGGGCATGGCCATGGCGACGGTCGGCAGGGCGGCAGCGAACATCAGAGCGATAAGGGTCTTGCGCATGGTGTGTCTCCTTGTCTCATTCCCGGTCAGTTCCGGATGAGTACAGATTACGGAGATCAAGGTCAGCGGCGGTCAGGGGTGGGTAAAGCTTGGGTAAAGACGGTTTGGTGCGGACCTGACAAATCTGCAGGGCCGGACACTAAACCCTGTGGGAGCAAGGCTTGCCCGTGATGAAGATAACGCGGTCTCTGAGGAATCGAGGTGCCTGCATCGCGAGCAAGCTTTGCTCCCACAGCCCAGCGGCGCAGTGTTCAGAGGCTGTAGTAATAGCCCCGGCTACGCAGCGCCACGATGCGCGGACGGCCGTCGGGGTGGGGGCCGATTTTCTTGCGCAGGTTGCTCACGTGCATATCGAGGCTGCGGTCGTACAGGGTCAGCTTGCGGCCCAGGGCGATCTGCGCCAGTTCCTGCTTGTCCAGCGGCTCGCCCGGCTGCTTGAGCAGCGCTTCGAGCAGGCGGCTTTCGGAAACGGTGAGGGCCTGTTCCTGCTCATCGATGCTGACCACGCCACGCACCGGGCTGAAAGTCAGGTCACCCAGTTCGATCTGGCTGGACACCGCCGTCGGGTGGCTGCGGCGTAGCACGGCGCGCAGGCGGGCGGTCAGTTCGCGGGGGTCGCAGGGCTTGGCCAGGTAGTCATCGGCGCCCAGTTCCAGGCCGAGGATACGGTCCAGCGGTTCTCCCCGGGCCGACAGCATCAGCACCGGCAGCTCCGGGTGATCGGTGCGCAATTGCTTGAGCAGTTCCAGGCCACTGCCGTCGGGCAGCATCACGTCCAGTACCACGGCTGCCGGGGAGGTTTCGGCCAGGGCCTTGCGGGCACTTTGGCCATCGTGACAGGCCCGGACCTGAAAACCTTCCTGGCTCAACCAGCTTACGAGGAGCTCACACAGCTCCTGGTCATCGTCTATCAGTAACAGCTCGCTCATGACTCACTCAATTTAGCCATTGCCGACGTTGTCTACGTCCACCGCTGGCAAAGATACCGCACAGCAGGGCCAATAGCGCTACCCCGGCACCAATGACAAACCATTGCTGTTGATCGGTCAACAGGCGTGGCAGCGGGCTTGCCAGGGCTTCCTTGAGTTGCAGCTTCAGTCGCTGGTTTTCCTGGCGCAGCCTGGCCAGCAGTGCGCTCTCGCGTGCACTGTCAGCGCTTTGCAATTGCTTGCTCAGTTCTTCACGCTGGCGTTCGCTGTCTTTCAAGCGTTGCTGCAGTTCGGCGATCTGGCCGCCGGCGCTCAGGGACAAGGGCGCCGAATGACTGCCCTCGGTGCTTTCCTCGCCATGGGCGGGTGCCCCGATCGCCAACGAGACCAACAACAGGCACAACGGACCTTTGCGCATTGCAACTCCTGAATTCCAATCGAGATTAGACAGGTTGTCGGCAGGCGAATGAGAAAGATGAGCAACGGGGCAATGAGCCGCGAAGGCTCATCGCGCCAAGGGGGATTTACGGCAGGACTTGCTTGAACGGCTTGACCACGACATCGGCATAGACGCCGGCCGCCACGAACGGATCGGCCTTGGCCCAGGCCTGCGCGGCGGCCAGGGAATCGAATTCGGCCACGATCAGGCTGCCGGTGAAACCCGCGGCGCCCGGGTCATTGCTGTCCACCGCCGGGTGCGGGCCGGCCAGCACGACACGACCTTCGGCCTTGAGCTGTTGCAGGCGTTCCAGGTGGGCCGGGCGTACGGCCAGGCGTTTTTCCAGGGAGTCGGCGACGTCGGTAGCAATGATTGCGTAGAGCATGTCAGTCCTCGGTTTTTGGCGTGGTGGGGTCGGCATCATGCAGATGACGGGACAGGTAGATACCCTGGCCAATCAGGAACAACAGCGTCATGCCCAGGCTGCCGAAGACCTTGAAGTCGACCCAGTAGTCCTGGAACGTGAACGCAACGAACAGGTTGGCGGCGCCGCAGAACAGGAAAAACGCGATCCAGGCGATGTTCAACCGGGTCCAGATCAGTTCCGGCAGGTTGATGGCATGGCCCATGATGCGTTTGATCAGCAGGCGGTCACCGATGAAGTGGCTGCCGATGAAAGCGAGGGCGAACAGCCAGTTGACCACCGGGGCCTTCCATTTGAGGAAGGTTTCGCTGTGGAAGGCCAGGGTCAGGCTGCCGAACACAAGGCAGGCGATCAGGGTCAGCCACTGGCTCTTCTCCAGCTTGCGCTGGGACACGAACAGCGCGCCGTAGACCACCAGGGAGCTGATGATCAGCACTGCCGTGGCGCTGTAAATACCGCCTACAGTCAAGGAATGACCGGCGAAGTCGACGGCCCGGGGATCAAGTTTGTAGACGATGAAAAACAGCAGGAGCGGGATGAAGTCGATGAATTGTTTCACAGTGGCAGCCAGAAGCAGGATGTGGCGGCATAATAACAAACATCCTTGGCCGCGATAGGGCCAGCTGATTTGAGGTAACAAACTCTCGTGAATGTTGATTTGCACTGCCATAGCACGGCCTCCGATGGCGCCCTGGCGCCTGCGGTTCTGGTGGCGCGGGCGTTCGAGCACGGCGTGCGAGTCCTGGCCCTGACCGATCACGACACCCTCGAAGGCCTCGACGAGGCCCGCAGCGCCGCCACGGCGCTGGGCATGCAGCTGGTCAATGGGGTCGAGCTGTCCTGTACCTGGGGCGGGGCGACCATCCATGTGCTGGGCTACGGCTTTGATGTGAATGCGCCGGCGTTGGTCCAGGCCATTGCACAACTGCGCGACGGGCGCTGGCTGCGTTCCGAAGAGATCAGCCGCAAGCTGGCCCTCAAGGGCATGCCCGGTGCGCTGGACGGCGCGAGGCAGATCCAGCAGGAACTGGGCGACAGTGGCAACGCACCGGCCCGGCCACACTTTGCCGACTGGATGGTGCGCGAAGGGTTCGTCAAGGACCGCGCCGAAGCGTTTCGCAAGTGGTTGGGGGCCGGTAAGCTGGGGGACGTCAAGCAGCACTGGCCGACGCTGGAAGAAACCGTCGGGACCCTGCGGGCTGCTGGCGCCTGGGTCAGCCTGGCACATCCATGGCACTATGACTTCACTCGCAGCAAGCGCCGCCGTCTGGTCGCCGACTATATTCAAGCGGGGGGCCATGCCATTGAGGTGGTCAACGGCCATCAGCCTGCCGAGCAGGTTGGCAGCCTGGCGATCCTGGCCCGTGAGTTCGGCCTGCTGGTCACCGCCGGCAGTGATTTCCATGGCCCTGGGGGCTGGTCCGAGATCGGCGAATACCGCCCGTTGCCGGAAGATCTGCCACCACTCTGGTGTAGATTCAAACATGATCCCGTTACCGCCGCCGTCTGAACAGGTAGAACACGTGAGTCAATTTTTCCAGATTCATCCGGAAAACCCGCAAGCGCGCCTGATCAAACAGGCCGTGGAGATCATTCGTGGCGGTGGCGTGGTGGTCTATCCCACCGACTCCTCCTACGCCATCGGTTGCCAGATCGGCGACAAGAATGCCGTGGAGCGGGTAAGACGCCTGCGTCAACTGGACGACAAGCACAACTTCGCGCTCATCTGCAGCGACCTGTCGCAGTTGGGCCTGTTCGCCAAGATCGACACCGGCACCTTCCGCCTGCTCAAGGCGCATTTACCGGGGCCGTACACCTTTATTCTCAATGCCACGCGGGAAGTCCCGCGGCTGTTGCTGCACCCGAAAAAACGCACCATCGGCCTGCGGGTGCCGAGCCATCCCATCGCCCTGGCGTTGCTGGCGGAACTGGGTGAGCCGCTGATGAGCGTGACGCTGATCATGCCCGGCGAGACCGAGCCGTTGACCGATCCCTATGAGATGCGCCAGATACTCGAACATCAGGTGGACCTGATCATCGACGGCGGTTTCGGCGGTATGTCGGCGTCTACGGTGATCAACCTGGCCGACGGCGAGCCCCAGGTGGTGCGCGTCGGTTGTGGCGATCCGACGCCGTTCATGGTCGAGGCCTGAATGTCCGCCGTGGAAACCGCCGTGGACAGTGCCGACAGCCAGGCCGGTGCGCAGCAGGAGTTGCCGTTCGCCATGGTCTATGGCCAGGCGGTCATGGAAATGCCTCTGGACCTGTACATTCCGCCAGATGCGCTGGAAGTGTTCCTTGAAGCCTTCGAGGGTCCACTTGACCTGCTGCTCTACCTGATCCGCAAACAGAACATCAACATCCTCGACATCCCCGTGGCGGAAATCACCCGCCAGTACATGGGCTACGTCGAGTTGATGCAGTCGGTGCGCCTGGAACTGGCGGCCGAGTACCTGGTGATGGCGGCCATGCTCGCCGAGATCAAGTCGCGGATGCTGCTGCCGCGCTCGGCAGCGATCGAAGAGGAAGAAGACGACCCGCGGGCCGAGTTGATCCGGCGCTTGCAGGAGTACGAACGCTTCAAGGTCGCGGCCGAAGGCATCGACGGCTTGAGCCGGGTCGGGCGCGATGTGGTGGTGCCCAAGCTTGACGCACCCGAAGCGCGGGCGCGCAAGTTGCTGCCGGATGTAAGCCTGGAAGAGTTGCTGATGTCCATGGCCGAAGTCCTGCGCCGGGGCGATATGTTTGAAAGTCACCAGGTCAGCCGCGAAGCGCTGTCCACCCGCGAGCGCATGAGCGATGTGCTGGAGCGGCTCAAGGGCGGCGGTTTCGTGCCGTTCGTCGAGCTGTTCACCGCCGAGGAAGGACGCCTGGGGGTGGTGGTGACGTTTATGGCGGTCCTGGAATTGGTCAAGGAATCCTTGGTCGAGCTGGTGCAGAATGAGCCGTTCGCAGCGATCCACGTGCGGGCACGAGCCGAATAACGAGCAAATCAATGAATCTGACTGAACCCCGCGAGCTGGCCCCCTTGCTTGAAGCTTTCCTGTTGGCCTCGGGAAAGCCGCAATCGATGGAGCGCCTGTTCGAACTCTTCGAAGAAGGCGAGCGACCCGAGCCGGCCGTATTCAAGAAAGCCCTGACGCTGTTGGGCAAGTCCTGCGAGGGGCGGGCCTTCGAGCTCAAGGAAGTGGCGTCCGGCTATCGCCTGCAGATCCGCGAGAAGTTTGCGCCATGGGTCGGGCGCCTGTGGGAGGAGCGGCCGCAGCGTTACTCTCGCGCCATGCTCGAAACCATGGCGTTGATTGCCTACCGCCAACCGATCACCCGCGGCGAAATCGAAGATGTGCGCGGCGTGGCGGTCAACAGTCATATCGTCAAGACGCTGCTGGAGCGCGAGTGGATCCGCGTCGTCGGCTATCGCGATGTGCCGGGCAAACCGGCGATGTTCGCCACCACCAAGGCCTTTCTCGATCACTTCAACCTGAAGAACCTGGATGACCTGCCGCCGCTGGCCGAGCTTCGGGAGCTGGAACCCGAACCGATGCTGGAGTTCGACGACGCCCCGGTGCCCCAGGGCCTGCAGGAATTGGCCGATGCCAGTGCCGAGCCAGAGGAACCGAAGGAAGAGACCAGTTTCCACTCGTTGTTGCTGGAGCTGGACACCATGGAGGAGGGCTTGAAGACCGATTTCGATGACCTGCTGCGTGAGGGGCCGGGGCCTGAGGGTGAGTCGGATGAGTTGCCGGAGCCTGACAGCGAGTCGGAACCAGAGCCAGAGCCAGAGCCAGAGCCCGAGCCAGAGCCCGAGCCGGAAGAAGACATCCTCGGCGTTGCCGAAGCCCGGGAAAAACTGCTGGCCGCCGTCGCCGCCCTTGAACCACGCGAACCCGAGCCGGAACTGAGCGACGAAGAAGCCGAAGCCCGGGCCTTGGCTGAAGCGATTGAAAACGAACGGCGCCAGTTCGACGACTGATCCGACTTGTGTCGCCGGTATTGCTGACACACCACAACTCCTGTGTGGGAGCGGGCTTGCTCGCGAAGGCGGTGGGTCAGCTAGCATTGATTAACCTGACACGCCCTCTTCGCGAGCAAGCCCGCTCCCACATGGATGATGCGATGTATCATGAGCGCCAACCGGGAGCCACCGGTCGGCGGAAAAAGCGCCGGGCGTTCGTCGATCAGCTAGTCTCTGATGCGCAATCGCCTCAACGAGCGTATGATTCGCGACCCTTTGGCGATCCCTTCGTCGAAGACCCGTTTTCAAAGCGTCAGGCCAAGCCTGACCCGACCACACCGGGAGGTGCCCAGAATGAAAGACCAAGACCAGAACGACAGCCAGGAAATCGGCCCAGCAGGCGAGAAGCTGCAAAAAGTCCTCGCCCGTATCGGCGTCGGCTCGCGCCGCGACGTGGAAGCCTGGATCACCCAGGGCCGGATCAAGGTCAACGGCAAAGATGCCACCTTGGGCCTGCGTGTCGACATGCACGACGCCATCACCATCGATGGCAAGGTGATCAAGCGCGAAGAGGCCGCCGAAACGGTGCGCCGCGTGATCATGTACAACAAGCCCGACGGCGAAATCTGCACCCGTGACGACCCGGAAGGCCGTCCGACCGTGTTCGACAAGATGCCGCGTCCGAAAGAAGGCCGCTGGATCAACATCGGTCGCCTGGACATCAACACCACCGGTTTGCTGATGTTCACCACCGACGGTGAACTGGCCAACCGTTTGATGCACCCGTCCTACGAGATGGACCGCGAATACGCCGTGCGTGTGCGTGGCGAAGTCGACGACGAGATGATCGAGCGCCTCAAGGCCGGCGTTGTGCTGGAAGACGGCCCGGCGCGTTTCACCGATATCAAGCAGGCGCCCGGCGGCGAAGGCTTCAACCACTGGTACCACTGCGTGGTGATGGAAGGCCGCAACCGTGAAGTGCGGCGTCTGTGGGAATCCCAGGGATTGGTGGTCAGCCGCCTCAAGCGCGTGCGTTTCGGTCCGGTGTTCCTCAATTCCGACCTGCCGATGGGCCGCTGGCGCGAAATGAGCCAGTACGAAGTCGACATCCTGGCCGCCGAAGTGGGCCTCAAGCCGGTAGCAATGCCGCAGATGACCGCCAAGAGCAAGGACAAGCTGGAGCGGATGCAGCGTAAATCCTCGCGCCCGATGGGCAAGACCGAGCGTGTGCGTACGCTGCGTCCGGCTGCCGAAGGCGCGCCGACCGGTCCGCGTCCTTCGCGCGAGCCGCAGATCGAAGGTGAACGCCCGGCCCGCAAGCCTGCACCACGTCAGGACGGCGAGCGTGGTCCACGCACGCCGCGTCCGGCCAATGGTCGCACTGAGCGCGGCGAAGGTCGCGGTGCTCCGGCTGGTCGCGGTACGCCAGTCGCCGATCGCCCGGCCGACACCAAGCGCCCGGCCAAGCCCGCGCCGAAAAAACGCCCGGGTATCATCCTGGCCGACCGCGATGCGCCATCGGGTAAACGCCGTGGTGCACCGGCAGGTTCGGGACAGCGTCCGGGGTTTGGGCGTCGTAAGCCGGAGTGATCGGCGAGCGTCCATGAAAAAAAAGCCAACTTTCGAGTTGGCTTTTTTTTTGAGCAGGCTTTAGTGATGGGGCGCAGGTGAGTCCGCCTTCGCGAGCAAGCCCGCTCCCACATTTGATCTTCAGTGGACATAGCATTTGTGATCACCGGCGATCCAGTGTGGGAGCGAGCCTGCTCGCGAAGAGGCCAGTAGCCTCGCAGCCACCTCTAAAGCACAAACCGCCCATCAAACATCGGCTCGTTATCCAGCGCCAACATCCCCTTCTCGAAAATCAGATCCAGGTGATGGCTGCCCTTGGCCCCGCCGCCGAGCCCCAGGTGCAGGCCGCAATGCCGTTCTTCGAAACCGGCATTGCGGGCGTACAGGTTCTTGACCCCTTCGTTGGTGCCGATCCCCAGTTCCTCGATGCGACGGTTGGACGGGTTGGCGTCCAGGTATTTGTTGAAGTCGTGCTCCAGGCCCGGTACGTCGGTGGCGATTTTCTGGATGGTGGAGTCTTCGATCCACAGCTCCAGCGGCGATTGCAGCACGCCGTATTTGCGCGCGAACGGGATGGTGCTCAGGAAGGTGCCGACGAAATTCACTCGGCCATTGATGGTGTCGCTGTGGGTGGCGATTTCGCCGGGGGCCAGGTCGTAGTTGCCGAGGCCGTTGATGTCGGTCCATTTTTTCACGCTGCCCAGGGCGGTGTCGAAATACGAACCGTGGTCATCCTGGAAACTCAAGGTCGTCGCCTGGGACATGCGCCGGATCAGATGACTGTTGAGCCCGGCGATACGCTGGGGAATCACGCTGAAGGTGTCGTAGAAGTAGTCGCCGTAGTCCTTGAACAGCAGTGATTTCTTCCAGTTGTCGGCCATCACGCCTTGCAGCGCGCGGACAAAGTCCGGGCCGTCGGGGCGAGGGTTGGGCAGGGTGGAAGAGTCGTAGAAGAAAATATACAGATCACTGTCGGCAATGGCCTTGGACAGGCGTTCCGTGGGTTCAAGGTCCAGGCGCATGGCACTGAACCGGAAGGGCGAGCCGCTGCCAGCCTGCTCGGCAATGGCGCCGGTCAGCGCTTCGTAGTCAGCGGTATGGCCGAGCAACACCTTGGCGGGCTGGATGCCGACCAGGGCGGGATGGTGTTCGAGGTAGTAAAGGAAATGTGAGATGGCTCGTTGTGTGTCCATGCTTATTCTTCCCTGACAAGTTCATTTAACGTCCCTGACAGCCGGCAACTAGTGGCGGAGTCGACCGGCCGGATCGCCTCCGCCGGGCGGTGCCTACAGAGGCCACATCGCCGTGCCGAACGGAACGACGGCGTCGGCCTGCATCATTTCAACGGCGGCTTCATGGGTTGGGGCTTCAAACCATTCGTCCAGTTGCAGTTCGGTTTCCAAGTCTTTGTCCAGTGCTTGCATAGTGAATCTCCTAGATGACTTTTACGGAAATTTGCGGCTCGATTCGGCGAATGGAACAGGCCGGCAACGGCACCGCAGAACTTGTCGGCACGATGCCTTGGCAAGTCGCTGAAAACCTAGTCGAGGGATTTTTGGATTGCAAAAAAATAATTTTATTTTTTTTGTTTGAACTTTTTGTTCCATTTTTTACGACGACATTAGTCATTCAAAAACAGCCGCCTGGGTGCTTTTTTAAATAGGTAGCTACCTACCGTCAATTTGCAGTCAGCCTACGGAAATTTCCTCTCTGGAAAGTTTGCGTTACGCACCGTAAAGGAAAGCTGACGATTTTTGCCTTGTGAACGGGCCTCTGTCGGCGTTTAGGAGGGCTGTAAGAAAAAGCTGCCGAGGGCACCGGTTTGACGAGTTTTCTGATACTTCGCAGCGCTTGTTTCAGGCCAACGGGAAGGGTCAGATGCGCGCCATACCTGAAGTGCGGGGTGAGACGCTGATCCGGTGGTGTCTGGCAGCAGGAGGGCCGCAGTGTACAATGCGCGGCGTTTTACTGTGACCCTTCGCGTACCCACGCATTTTCAAGGTTATCCGCCTTGTTCACTCCGCCACGCCACAAACGTGTCGGGTTCGATTTCGTCACAGATAAAAACAAATAGGTGACGCATGACCGTTGTAGAAAATACGCATTCGGGCGAGCTGAAACGCGGCCTGAAAAATCGCCACATTCAACTGATCGCTCTTGGTGGCGCGATCGGCACCGGCCTGTTCCTCGGCTCGGCGGGGGTGCTGAAATCAGCCGGCCCGTCGATGATCCTGGGCTACGCCATCTGCGGCTTCATCGCCTTCATGATCATGCGCCAGTTGGGCGAAATGATCGTCGAAGAGCCGGTGGCCGGTTCCTTCAGCCACTTTGCCCATAAGTACTGGGGCGGTTTCGCCGGCTTCCTGTCGGGTTGGAACTGCTGGATTCTCTACATCCTGGTGGGCATGTCCGAGCTGACTGCAGTCGGCAAGTACATCCATTACTGGGCCCCGGACATTCCGACCTGGGTGTCGGCGGCAGCGTTTTTCATCCTGATCAACGTCATCAACCTGGCCAACGTCAAAGTCTTCGGCGAGGCCGAGTTCTGGTTCGCGATCATCAAGGTCGTGGCGATTGTCGGCATGATTGCCCTGGGTAGCTATTTGCTGGTCAGCGGCCATGGCGGGCCGCAGGCCTCGGTGACCAACCTGTGGTCCCACGGCGGTTTTTTCCCCAACGGCGTCAGCGGGCTGGTGATGGCCATGGCGATCATCATGTTCTCCTTCGGTGGCCTGGAAATGCTCGGTTTCACCGCAGCCGAGGCCGACAAACCGAAAACCGTGATCCCCAAGGCCATCAACCAGGTGATCTACCGGATCCTGATTTTCTACATCGGTGCGCTCGTGGTGCTGTTGTCCCTGACCCCTTGGGACAGTCTGCTGACCACACTCAACGCTTCCGGCGACGCCTACAGCGGCAGCCCGTTCGTGCAGGTGTTCTCGATGCTGGGTAGCAACACCGCAGCGCATATCCTCAACTTCGTGGTGCTGACCGCCGCGCTGTCGGTGTACAACAGCGGCACCTATTGCAACAGCCGCATGTTGCTGGGCATGGCCGAGCAGGGCGATGCGCCCAAGGCCTTGTCCAAGATCGACAAGCGCGGCGTGCCGGTGCGTTCGATCCTCGCGTCGGCGGCGGTCACGCTGGTGGCGGTGCTGTTGAACTACCTGGTCCCGCAGCATGCGTTGGAGTTGCTGATGTCGCTGGTGGTCGCGACCCTGGTGATCAACTGGGCGATGATCAGCTACTCGCACTTCAAGTTCCGCCAGCACATGAACCAGACCCGCCAGACGCCGCTGTTCAAGGCGCTGTGGTACCCGTACGGCAACTACATCTGCCTGGCGTTCGTGGTGTTCATCCTGGGCGTGATGCTGCTGATCCCCGGCATCCAGGTATCGGTCTATGCGATTCCGGTATGGGTGGTGTTCATGTGGGTGTGCTACGTGATCAAGAACAAGCGTAGTGCCCGGCATGAAGTGGCTGTGGCGGCTGCTGCCAAGTAGGTAATCCTGAGATATGACAAACCCGGCCAAGTGCCGGGTTTGTCGTTTCAGGCAAGACACAAATCCTGTGGAAGCAAGAACTCTGGGAACAAGGTCTGTGGGAGCAAGGCTTGCCCGCGATGCAGTCACCTCGGTGCAGCTGATGGACCGAGGCGATGCCATCGCGGGCAAGCCTTGCTCCACAGACCAATTCCACAGGTCAGGCTCTCGCAATCTTCATTCCGGCTGTTTCGGGTATCCTGTGGGTCCTGATACCGGACACTTTCCATGCTGGTCATTTCCAACACCGTGCACATCCCGGACGCCGAGATCGAGCTGACGGCCATCCGCGCCCAGGGGGCAGGGGGGCAGAACGTCAACAAGGTCTCCAGCGCCGTGCATTTGCGCTTCGACATTCCGGCCTCGTCGCTGCCCGAGTTCTACAAGGAGCGGCTGCTGGCCCTGCGCGACAGTCGCATTACCAGCGACGGTGTATTGATCATCAAGGCCCAGCAATACCGCACGCAGGAACAGAACCGCGCCGATGCCCTGGAGCGCCTGACCGAACTGATCCTCAGCGCCACCAAGGTCGAAAAGAAGCGCCGTCCGACCAAGCCGACCCTGGGTTCGAAAAAGCGTCGCCTGGAATCCAAGACCAAGCGCGGCTCGATCAAGGCCGGGCGCGGCAAGGTGGACTTCTAGCTTTTCTCCCGTTCCTGGCGATGCCTTGGCGCCTGTCGGTACAGGTAGACGCTCAATGCCAAGCCGCCCAGGGCCGCCAGTGCGGCGAACAGAAAGATCGAGGCAAAGCCGAAGCCGGCGGCAATTGCACCGGCCAGCGGTCCGGTGATCCCCAGCGACAAATCAATGAACAGTGAATAAGCGCCCACCGCCGCCCCGCGGCTGGAGGCCGGCACCAGGTTGACCGCTTCCACGCCCAGCGCCGGAAACACCAGGGAAAAGCCGAAACCGCTCAACGCCGCGCCCGCCAGGGCCCAGTGGGCATCCGGTGCGAGCCACAACAGCAACAGGCCGAGGGTTTCCACCGACAGGCAGGCAATCGCCACGCGAAAGCCGCCCAGACGGTTGATCAGGTTGCCGAACAGCAGGCGCGCGCCGATGAAGCTGGCGCCGAACAGGCTCAGGCACAGCACGGCGTTGTCCCAGTGCTGGGTGGCGTAGTACAGGGTGATGAAGGTCGCGATGGTGCCAAACCCGATGGAACCCAGGGCCAGGCCGCAGCCGTGTGGCAGCACACGTCCCAGCACGTGCATGAACGGCAGGCGTTCGCCAGTGACGATGGGCGCGGCGGTTTTGCGCCAGGCCAATGCCAATCCCAGCAAACCGAGCAAGATAATGCTCACGCCCATGCTCCACAGTCCCAGCGCATTGACCAGCCACACCCCCAGCGGTGCACCGATCGCCAGCGCGCCGTAACTGGCGATACCGTTCCAGGAGATCACCTTGGCGGTATTCGCCGCACCGACCCGGCCGATGCCCCAGCCAATCGAACCGGAGCCCACCAGGCTTTCCGCGCTGCCGAGCACCAGGCGACCGATCAGCAGGCTGATCAGGCTGAACGTGGGCAGGTGGGGCGTCCAGGCAGACACCAGCATGAACACACCGCTCAGCCCGCAGCCGGCGAGGCCGAACGTCACCGCGCGCTTGCTCCCCAGGTTATCGATGATTCGCCCGGCGTAAGGACGACTGAGCAGGGTGGCCAGGTATTGCACGCTGATCACCAACCCGGCGATTACCGCGCCGAAGCCCAGTTCGCCGTGGACGAACCCGGGCAGCACGGCAAGCGGAATGCCGATATTCAGGTAGCCGATGAATGTGAACAGGACGATGGAAACGACTTGCAGCGTGACCGCCAGGGGGCGCTGGGAATCTGACATGGGGAAGAGGTCCACGGAGCAGCTGGATAGATAGGCTGCTTATGATAACGGCGACCGTGGGCTCAGGGCGGGGAAAAGTAAAACTATTTGCCGAGTGGTGGCTCAGCTGTTGCTTTCACCACTGACCAGGCGTGTGGTGACCAGTGCGGCGATGGCGTTTTCTTCGCTGCCAAAGCGCGCCAGCAGGGCCGCTTGTTTCTCGGCAGGAAGACGGGTCCAGATATCGACCATTTTTTCGGCAGTGCCGATCAGCACGCTGGCTTGGGCTTCGCTGAATGGAGGGGTGTCATCGGTCATGGAGGGCTCGGGATTCAGGCAGTGTGGAAAGCGCATCTTAGCGCTTTCCACACGGTCTGGTGGTGCGGGTCAATCAGTCTTCGCTGTCGGCCTGGCGGCGTTCAGTGGCTTCTTTGGGCTCGGGTTGCTGGGCGTCTGCTTGCCCCCCGGCTTGTAGCGTGGTCGTCTGCTCAGTGTCGTGCAGGCTTGGGAAGGGGAGATTAGGGATCTCGTGCATATCGCGCTCCTCGCAAAGTCTGTGGATAGATCTGGTAGATCCGCGCTTTTACAAAGCCTGGGCAGGATACAGCAGGAGAAATGACAAAAAGACTTTTAAATCCCGTCGGGCCGACAAAAGGGATTGTCTAGACACGTCATGTTCAATAGTCACCTCGCTTGCGAAATGCCCAGCGGCCGGCAATCAGCGTGAAGGTTGCGACCAGCGCCACCAGGATCCAGAAGCCTTCGGGATCGCTGGCAAGCGGCACGCCACCGACGTTCATGCCAAAGAAACCGGCAATGATGTTGATGGGCAACGCCAATACCGTGACCACCGTCAGGGTGAACAGGGTGCGGTTGCTTTGTTCGTTGAGGTTGGCGGCGATTTCTTCCTGGAGCAGCTTGATCCGTTCACTCAACGCGGTGAGGTCGTTGATGATCAGGGCGAATTCCTCGGTGGATTTGCGCAGCTCCTTGACGTCTTCTTTCTGCAACCATTGCGGCGGGCGGTTGAGCAGACGTAGCAATGAGCCCGGCTCCAGGGCCAGCAAGCGCTGCAAGCGCACCAGCACCCGGCGGTTGCTGCCCAGCTCGGCGCGGTTGGTGGACAGGCGCGAGGACAGCAACTGATCTTCGACCTGGTCGACGCTCAGGCTGGTCTTGCGCACGATCTGGGTCAGCACTTCGCCCTGGTCGCGCAGCAAGTGCACGAGTAGTTCCACTGGCGAGCGAAAGCACTCGCCGGCCTTCACCGACGAGCGCAGCTTGTCGACCGAGTGCAGGGGTTGCAGCCGCGCGCTGACGATCAATCGACTGTGAACGCAAACCCACAGTGTGGAGACATCCGAGGACACCATGTTGCTGAGGTTGAACACGACATCGTTCACCACGGCCAGTAACGCCGAGTCGACATGCTCGATGCGGGTCGAGCGCGAGCCTTCGTGCAAGGCTTCGAAAAACTCCTGGGGCAGGGCCAGGTGACCTTTCATCCAGCGCTCGCACGCAGCGTGGGCCAGGTTCAAGTGCAGCCAGAGGAATTCATCCGAGTCTTGCGGGTGTTGCAGGCTCCGTAAGGCCTGGGCCGAATCGATCTCCTGCCCGCGTTCGCCGGGGCGGAAACGAAACCCGTAAAGCAGGCCGAACAGGTCCGGATCGCGGTGGCTTTGATCGATGCTGTGGTTCATGAAGTCTCGCTGGCGGGAAGTGCCTGTGGCGGCTACAGGTTCACTTGAACGCCATCTTCGCAAGCTTTCTTGATGGTTTTGTGACCGCTCTATTCGCGCCGTCAATCCGGGCGCTACCGGCAGTCGCCAAGGTTCAAGAATGCCCCTGGCAGGCCGATGGTATGTGCATATCCCCCCCGTATTGGGGTTGCGACGCGGTGTGTTGCGGACATGGAGGTCGGGACGTCGTTCCTGTTCTCCTTGCTTAGAGATTGCTCCCCATGATTCTACAAAAATCCCTTCGAGCCCAGATTCTCGCCCTGTTGAGCGGCAGCCTGCTGGCGATGTTGCTGATCGCCCTGGCGTCCTTTCATTTCCTTTCCAATGGTGTCCAGAACTATCGCAACCTGATCGATGGACCGTTGCGTGCCTCGCAATTGATCGACGAGGCCAACCTGCAGTTCAAGGTGCAGGTGCAGGAATGGAAAAACGTCCTGCTGCGCGGCAAGCAGCCGGCGGACCTGGAGAAATACTGGAAACAGTTCGAGGAACGTCAGCGTGATGTCCAAGGCATCCTTGGCCAATTGAGCGGGCGTGAAGGTGTGCCGGCGCCGATCAAGACGCGTATCGAGGCCCTGCGCGATGAACATCGTCAGTTGGGCGTCGCCTACCAAAAGGGCCGTGACGCATTTGTCGCCTCCGGTGGCGATGCGGCGGCGGGCGATGCGGCGGTCAAGGGCGTGGACCGTGCGGCCAGTGAGCAAATGAGCGCGCTGGTGGTGGAGCTGCGCAAGCTGGGCACCGAGCAATCGACGCTGATCAGTGCCGGTGCCGATCGCACGATTATGCTGGGCACCGTGATCATGCTGGTGTCGGGCGTGCTGATCGGGTTGTTCAGCCTGTGGCTGGTCAATCGCAACCTGGTTCAGCCGATCCGTAACCTGATCGACTACGTGACCCGACTCAGTCAGGGGCGTTTCGCCGAGCGTGTGACGAGCAGCCGTCAGGACGAGCTGGGCAATCTGGCAGTCGCGGCCAACACATTACGTGATTTCCTTGCCGAAACCTTTACTCGCCTGCAACGCAGTGCCACGGAACTGGACAGTGCCAGCGGTGAACTCAACGCCATCGCCAGCCTGATGAGCCAGGGCACCAGCGAGCAATTCGAACGCACCGATCAGGTGGCGACGGCGATGAACGAAATGTCCGCCACGGCCCAGGAAGTGGCCCGTCATGCCGCCGACGCGGCGCAGGCGGCCGATGACGCCGATCAATCGGCGCAACAGGGCGGGAAGGTCATGCAGGGGACCATCCACACCATCACCCGGATGCGCGGCGAGATCGCCAACACGGCCACGGTCATCCGTCAGTTGGAAACCGACAGCGGGCGTATCGGCAAGGTGTTGGAGGTGATTCGCGGGATCGCCGAACAGACCAACCTGCTGGCCCTCAATGCTGCCATCGAAGCCGCGCGGGCTGGTGAGGCGGGGCGCGGTTTCGCGGTGGTCGCCGATGAGGTCCGCAGCCTGGCCCAACGCACGGCTTCGTCGATCATCGAGATCAACCAGATTATCCAGACTGTACAAACGGGTGCGGTGGACGCGGCGCACGCCATTGAGAGCGGGCAGTCGCGCAGTGAAGAGAGTGTGGAGCAAGTGACCCAGGCCGGTGTGATGCTCGAACGCATCACCCAGGCTGTCGAAGCGATTCGCGACATGAACCGCCAGATCGCCACTGCAGCCGAAGAGCAGACTTCCGTGGCCGAAGACATTTCCCGCAACCTGACGGAAATCACCTGCATTGCCAGCACTAACCTGGACAATGTGCAGCGCACCGAAGCGGCCAGTCGGGATTTGCACGGCTTGTCGGGACAGTTGAATGAAGTGACGGCGCGGTTGAGTGCCTGACGGTCGTTCGCGACAGGTATTGATAAACGCAAAAGAGCCGCGCAACCCTAAGGTTGCGCGGCTCTTTTTTTGCTGATGGATCAAGTGTCTTGCTTGTTGCTCAAGACTTTGCCGGTCGTGGCATCGAAATCAACATCAAACTCTTTGCCGTCGGCGGTTTTCAATTCGACTTCATATTCATAACCGTTGAAGTGGTTATCCAGGTCGGTGTCGGTGATGGTGGCGCCCGGGTGCAACTTCAGGGCTTCTTCGTTCATCGATTCAAGGGACTTGATCTTGCCTTCCTTGACCAGCTGAGGAATCTGATCGACGCGAACATCCGCCTGGGCCAGGCCAGCAGTCAGGGTCAGGGCAGTAGCGGTAAACAGGGCAGTCAACGTTTTCATGAGTTCTTTCCTTGGTGTTGTTAAGGGTGAGTCGTTTAAGTGGGCTCAGATTAACTGTGGCAACTTAATTCACCCTTAATTCGAAAAAACCTGAAGCAAGTTGCCTGGCAACCGTCTGCGACTCAGTAGCCGTTCTTTTCCAATAGTTGCACCACGCTGCCTGTCTCGGAACGCTGGAAGTACTTGAGCAACTCACTGGCACGGTTGGTGAAGATGCCATCGACGCCGGCCTCCATCACTTTCTTGAAGTCCACCGCTTCATCCACGGTGTAGACATGCACCAGCAGACCCTGGTCATGGGTGTACTGGTTCATCCATGGCTGCACCAGGTCCGAATAACTCTGGCTGCCGCCACGGGTCAACGCCGCCGAAGGACCGGTGCCGATGGCGCCGTGGGCCTTGGCATACTGGACCCACTGCTCGAATTCGGCCTTGTCCTTGGGTTCCTGCTTGGCGTAATAGGCGGCCTTGTCCGTTTCGCCGGACTCGGCAAACGTCACCTTGGACTTGGGCTCGATGTTGCCTTCGCCCACCCACAACAGCAGGATCTTTGGCACCTTCGGCATCTCTTTGTGCAGCAGTTCGAGGCTGCTCTTTTCAAAGGTCTGCAAGACCACTTTGCCCTTGCCCTGGCCGACACCGGTGGCACGCTTGGCCAGTTTCGACCCGGCGGGGCTCAGCCAACCGCGGTCCTGCAGTTTGTCCTTCAGGTCGCGTTCGATACCGGGGAACAGCTTCGGCTCCTTGGTTTCGATGTACAGCCCGGGTTTTTGCTGCGGGTTGGCCTCGGCAATATTGATCACTTCATCGAGGGTCAGGATTTTCAGGCCCACGAACGAAGGGCGCGCGCGGTCCGGGTAGGCGGTGTTGAACCAACTGCCGGCATCGAGGGTTTTGAGTTCCGCCATGGTGAATTCGTTGGCGGTGCTGTCCTTGCGCTCGGGGAATTTGACCGCGACATCCGTGGTGCGCAGCAGGCTGTCATCATGCAGGATGAACAACACGCCGTCCTTGCTGCGTTGCAGGTCCAGTTCCAGGTAGTCGGCGCCCAGGTCGCGGGCCAGCTTGTAGGCGGCAGCGGTGGATTCCGGCGCGTCGAACGAGGCGCCTCGATGGGCGATGACCGCTGGGTGCGGAATGCCCTGGAGGGCTGCCAGGGCCTTGGGGCTCGGGGCCTCGGAGGCTTGGGCCTGGCCGAAGCCGAGCAACAGGCTCAGCACCAATGCGCTGCGGGTGAAGGTGACAGGCATGCTCGAAATCCTTTCGTAGGTGTGTGCAAAAACCTATCTTTTAACAATTGAACGCTGTCGGCGCTATCGCCATACCGACATAAACTTGTGCAAAGCAGATTTTTCCCACGCATTTCCAGGCCGCTTTGCAGTACCCTTGGCCGCACCAGTTTCCCCGGCAGAGGGAAACCTGAAACCATCGTTCACTTGCCTTGTGTGTAAACCATCGATCAGACGTCCCGAGGGACGTATCCATGAGGTTTACCATGCGCACCACTTCGACATTCATCTGCCAGGCCGCCGACCAGCTCAAAGGTTTTGTCGGCCTGAACCGCAAGACTGGCCAATACATCGTACGGTTCAGCGAAGACGCTTTCGGCATGGACGTGGCCGACGACGGCATCATCCCCACCTGCGAATTTGTCTGGGCCCCTGTGGCAGACGGCACCATGGCCTTGAGTCGCGAGCGCATCCAGTTGCTGCTGGACCAGAACATCGACGATCGGATCAACCTGTCCGAACCTTTGCGGGTGTACATGGCCCGCAGCGACCTGCCGGAAATCGTCGCGGTGCGGCAGTTGGTGGAAGGCTGAGCCGCAATCTTGAATTGAATAGATATCCTGTGGGAGCGAGCTGAACAATGAATCGGTGACACCTGGACAAAATGTGGGAGCGAGCTTGCTCGCGATAGCGGTGGCTCAGCCAACATTATCGTGACTGACATACCGCCATCGCGAGCAAGCTCGCTCCCACAGGGATTTTTTCCTGGCATCAGATTGGGCGTTGGAAGGCATAGTCGCGTTCGACCTTGCACACCCTCGTATGGCAATGGGTATACCAGGTGGAGCGGCCGCGTTCACGGATCGCGCTGTGTTCGGGATGCTGCTTCCAGGCCAGGATCGCAGCTTCATCGCTCCAATAGGACACGGTAATCCCCAGGCCATCGTCGCCACGCGCCGATTCGACACCGAGAAACCCCGGCTGCTCTTGAACCAAGGCCAGCATCCGCTCGGCGGCTTCGGCGTAGCCTTGGTCCCCCTCGGTACGCAGGGAGGTGAAAATCACGGCGTAGTAATGGGCACTCATGGCGTTGTCCTGGCGCAGGCTTCGACAAACGCACTGACCAGCGGCGGCACGCGCCCTTCCAATGCGGCACGTTCAGGCTGGAACAGCGTGGCGACAAAGAACGGATGGTCCTGCAGCTCCACTGCGCGCAGGCCGCCGGCCGAGTCCCGGGCCACGGCGTGCAGGCGCTGATTGAGCAAGTCCTTTTCAAAATCCGGGTTGACCCCGAAGCGGCAATGGTAGCCCTCGAATACCCTCTGGCGACCATAAGACTTGGCAATCAACGAGTCCGCATCGAGCTGCAGGCTGTCGATGGTTTCGATCAATGCACAGCTCAGCGGCGTCAGCAGCGCCCGTTCAGCCTCGGGATCGGTTTCGCCATGGGCGGCGTCGGCCCAACCCATCACGTTGCGGGCGTATTCCAGCACGGCATGTTGAAAACCACCGCAGGTGCCCAGGAAAGGGCGACGCTGTTCGCGGGCAAACCGAATCGCCTGCAGGGCGCCGTTTTCGTTTCGGTAGGGGCTGCCCGGCACGCACCAGATACCGTCGAAATCCTCCAGCACTGCGTTGTCGGCGATGAGCGGCGTTGCCAGCCATTGGACGCGAATGTCATGGCCGGTTTGCCCGCCGGCCAGCTCCAGTGCGATGGGGATCGCGCGGTGAGCGGTGATGTGTGGGTCGTGGTCGCCGACCAGGGCGATGTGTAAAGGACGCTGTTTTTCCATGAGAGACTCGCCGCTTGTTGATTCCTGGTCGCCACTATAGATTGGCGCTCACGCAATCAATATTGGCGTTTATCCAAGTGATCAATGCAACAGCGCACTATCGTCTGGACTATCCCGACCTGTCCCTGATCCTCGCACTGGTCCGTGGCGGCACACTGGCCCGGGCCGCACGGCTGCTGCAGGTGGACGTGTCCACGGTGTTTCGTTCGGTACGTCGGCTGGAGGCGGCCCTGGGCCTACCCTTGTTCGAAAAAAGCCGTTCCGGGTACTTGCCCACGAGCCTGGCCCAGGCGCTGGCCGAACAAGCCGAGCGCGCCGAACAGGCCTTGGAGGCGGCGCGGGTGGGGGTGGAGCAGGGCGGCGAGGTCATCAGCGGGACGGTACGCCTGACGTGCAGCGACTCGGTCCTGCAAGCGTTGCTGCTGCCTGCGCTGGCGCGCTTCATGCCCGCTTATCCGGCGTTGACCCTTGAGCTGAGCACCTCGAACGACTTCGCCAACCTGAGCCGCCGCGATGCCGACATTGCGTTGCGCCTGACCCGTACGCCGCCGGAACACCTGGTCGGTCGAAAGCTGGGCAACGTGGCTTACCGGGTATGTGCCAGCGCCACCTACCTGCGCTCGGCGAATACGGATGACCTGGCTTCCATGATCTGGATCGCGCCGGACGATTTCCTCCCGGATCACCCCACCGTAGCCTGGCGCCGCCAGCATCTCCCCGGCGTGGTGCCCGCCTATCGCTGCAACAGCATGCTCTCGGTCACCGAACTGGTGCGAGCCGGCTTGGGTGTGGCGGCGCTGCCGGACTTTCTGATCGATGAACACCAAGGCCTGATGCCCCTTGGCAAACCGCTGGAGGGGTATGACACAGCCCTGTGGCTCCTGACCCGCCCCGACTGCCGGGCCTTGCGCTCGGTGGTGAGCTTGTTCGATGAGCTGGGACGCAATCTGCGCTGGCGCTGACTTTTAACGGGCAAGGTGTGCATGGCTCAATGGATGACGTTCCCCCAACGGTTATAGTGCCTTGAGCACCAGCCCTTGGCAGAGAACATCACGATGACGAAGTCTTCCCAACCCACTCCCGCCGCACCCGTTGACCACTTGCGCTTTCATCGCCCTCACGCGCATCTGGCGCCGACCTTTGGCAATGACCGCTTTGCGCTGAGAGCGGAGGCGTTCGCGCGTTTTTTCGGGACGCCGATGTTCCTCGGTGCGCAAACCCTGATCGTGCTGCTATGGATTAGTCTGAACCTGGTGGGGGTCTTTCATTTCGATGCCTACCCGTTCATTTTGCTGAATCTGGCGTTCAGCCTGCAGTCGGCCTATGCCGCGCCGCTGATTTTGCTGGCGCAAACCCGCCAGGCCGCTCGGGACAAAGCCCAGGCGGAAGCCGACGCCCAGCATCGCGAAGCCTTGGCCGTCGCCAACAGCGAGCGCCAGGCCCAGGCCGCGCAGAATACGGCGCAGTTGCTCGAATTGTTGGAGCAGAACACCCGCCTGACGGAAATGACCAAGGCATTGACCGAGCGTATCGACAACTTGACCACTGAAATGCACCAGAAGGTCGTGCACAACCCATCGATGCAATAACCCTTCATTACAGGACTTCTTGATCAGGCCTGGTAACGGCTCAGGAACATGTCGAGGGCCGACTCGATCACCCGGGTCTGCTCATCCTGGGTCAGGCTGGGTTGCCCCATCGAAATCTGCGGCCAGAAGGCAAACGTCTTGAGCAGCCCATGCATTTGCTGGGCGGCAAGTGCCGGCTCCACGGGTTTCAACCGGCCATCGGCCTGGGCTTGGCGAATCCAGGCCGTCAGGCCTTCCTCACGCTGGCCCATGCGCGACACCATGTCCTGGGCCCGCTCGGGGGAATGAATGGTGGCGGCGATGGCGATGCGCGCCAGGTCGAGGAAATTCTCATCCGCCAGCAGCTGCAGTTTGGCTTGCAGCAATGTTTGAAGCTGCTCCCGTAGCGGCTTTTGCGGGCTGTAGGGCATGTCCTGTTCTGCGGTAATGCTGTTCCATAACCGATTCAGAATTTCGGCAAACAACGCTTCCTTGCTCGGGAAATGGTTATACACCGTGCGTTTCGATACGCCGGCGGTCGCCGCGATCTTGTCCATGCTGGTGATCTCGAAACCGCTGCTACGGAATTCAGCAATCGCGGCCTGGAGGATGGCTTCGCGTTTTCGTTCGGTAAGGCGCTGCGGTACGGTCATGGGCAATTCGTCGGTTGAAGTGAGAGAACTTACACTAAGCAGTTTACTTGCTCCGGGGATTCATGCAATCTAGAAACTACACCGAGTGGTGTAGTTTTTGAGTCGAGCGGCTGAACGTGCATGCAACGGCCATCCAGCGTCCCACAACGACGAAGCGCAATGGCGACGACGTCCTTGGAGTTATCGCACCATGACCATTCCCTCTCTTTCGAGCGACAATCCGTCCAGCCATGACGCATCTCGGCATGAACAGGGCAAGTTTCGCAATCATGCCTTCACCCCTCGGGAAGGCTTTGGCACCACCCTGCGCATCATCTGGAACATGATCTTCCACAAGCCGCGCACCACCCGGCCTGCGGGCGCCATCGAGGTTCAGGCGCTGACGCGCGCCGCGCTGCTGGCGGCGCCGAACAACAGTGTATTCCGCCTCGGCCATTCCACCGTATTGCTCAAGCTGCGGGATAAATTCTGGCTGACGGACCCGGTGTTCGCCGAGCGCGCCTCACCCGTGCAATGGGCCGGCCCGAAGCGTTTTCATCAGCCGCCCATCAGCCTGGAAGAATTGCCGCCGATCGAAGCGGTGATCCTTTCCCACGATCATTACGACCACCTCGATCATCAGGCCATCCTCAAGCTGGCGGCCAAGACTCGCCACTTCCTGGCGCCCCTTGGCGTGGGCGACACCCTGATCAAATGGGGCGTCGACGCCAGCAAGGTGCGTCAACTGGATTGGTGGCAAAGTACCGAGGTGGACGGTATCGAGTTCGTTGCCACGCCCTCCCAGCACTTTTCCGGGCGCGGCCTGTTCGACAGCAACAGCACTTTGTGGGCCTCGTGGGTGATGATCGACGGCGCCACGCGAATTTTCTTCAGCGGCGACACCGGCTACTTCGAGGGTTTCAAACGCATCGGCGAGCGATATGGTCCCTTTGACCTGACGCTGATGGAAACCGGTGCCTATAACGTCGATTGGCCTCACGTCCACATGCAGCCGGAGCAGACCCTGCAGGCTCATATCGATCTCAAGGGCCGTTGGCTGCTGCCGATCCACAACGGCACGTTCGACCTGGCGATGCATGCCTGGTATGAACCCTTCGATCGCATCCTGGCCCTGGCCTGGGAGCGCAATGTTTACATCGCCACGCCGCAAATGGGCGAAGCATTCACCCTGACGCAGCCGCAACGTGGCCGCGCCTGGTGGCTGGACGTGGAGCCCTCGGCGTACCAGGACCAGGCCGGTATCGCATAGCACTCACAGGCTTGGCGTTATTCAATCATGGCGTAATCGGAGCGCCCCATCGGGTCCGGCGTCGCACCCTTGATGTTCATGCCGCGCCCCGGTGCGAAGCCGGGGAAGAACACCAGGCCCTCGGCCTCCAGGCGAAAGGCCAGGGCCAGGCGAGTGACATCGAGCAACTCGCCGCCAGCCTCGAAGCGGCGGATGGCCTGGACCGAGACGCCGGATTGGCGGGACAGCTCCTCGACACTCCAACCCAGCATGGCTCGCGCCTGTGCACTGTGGGCAGGGGTGAATTGATAGACAGCGATGCGTTCCAGGGTGGTTTTGATTGCGAGAGAGGCCATGGGGGGCTCCAAAGCTGTGGGATTAAAAAATACTGTGTTTTTGTACAGTTGTTTTGAATCCCGATCAATCTCATTTTTTTGATCAATGACCGGCGGTCTTCTCCAACCACGCGCTCGGGGCGTGACCCAGTACGCGACGAAACATCGTGGAGAATGCCGCAGGGCTGTCGTAGCCCAGGTCCAGGGCGATACGGGTTACCGAATCTCCTACGACCAACCGGGACAATGCCGACATCACACACGCCTGTTGCCGCCATTGGCTGAAACTCAACCCGGTTTGCCGACTGAACAGGCGATTGAATGAGCGCAAGCTGACAGGTAACTGCGCCGCCCACTGTACGGGCGAGGCGTGGGCGTGCGGGTATTTCAGGAACGCCTGGCACAAGCCCAGCAGGCGCGGGTCTTGGGGCAGTGGAAGGTGCAGTGGCAGATGGGCGCTGCGCAACAGTTCGTGCAGCAACAGACTGATCAGCGCACCGTCCCGTCCAGCCTCGTCGTAATCAGGCGCAAGCTCCACTGCTTCCAACAGCAGCTGGCGCATCAGGGGCGACACATTGATGACCTGGCAGCGGGCGTCCATGGCCGTTACGGTGGCCGGTTCGATATACAAACTTCGAGTGCTGACGCCCAGCATCAGCACCTCATGGGCAACCCCGGGCGGGATCCACACTGCCCGTTGCGGCGGCACCACCCAATTGCCATCCGCGGTGCTGACCTGCATCACGCCAGTGGCGCCATACAGTAACTGCGCCCGGCGATGGTGGTGCAACGGCAGTAAATGTCCGTGGGGGTAATCGGTGCCAATGGCGACGACGTCCCTGGGCGTCGAATCCAATAAATCGATCGAAATGTTGCGCATCCCTGGGCCACTCGTGATTGGCGTAAACGCGAACATTATTGGCCTGTTTGCTACAGCAGGCCAAGCTTGGTGTATCTATCGTGGATGCCTCCTCATTCCACGGATTCGCCTTGATGTTCTATGTATTGCTCGCGTGCTTCGGCTGCCTGAGTGGCGTGACGGCGGTGCTGTTCGGGTTTGGTGGCGGTTTTGTCGTCGTGCCACTGATGTACCGCCTGCTGATGGCTCGTCACTCGGGGGACGCCATGGGTGAATCGGCCATGCACATCGCCGTCGCCACCTCCACCTGCGTCATGATCGTCAACGCCCTGGTCGCCACCCGAAAACATCACCGCGCCGGTCAGATGATTCGCCATTATCTGTGGCCGTTCGGTGGTTTCATCGGCTTGGGCGCGATCCTCGGTGCGGCGGCTGCCACCGCAATGAATGGCGAGATAATCCGTTACGCCTTTATCTCCTATCTGGGCCTGACTATCCTGGATTGCCTGCTCCGGCGAGGTTTTCTGACACGCGGCAGCGATTCCGTCCCACGACGGTTGGCAAAAACGGAGACTGTATTGGGCGGGGCAACCATCGGAATCATCGCCACGTTCCTAGGGGTGGGCGGCAGCGTCATGACCGTGCCGCTGCTGCGTCGCTGTGGCCTGAGCATGTCCCAGGCTACGTCGATGGCAAATCCGCTAAGCTTGCCCGTCGCCCTGGCCGGCACCGTTACCTACATGGTCATGTCCAACTTCACCGGCACAGACTTCGGCACATGGTTTATCGGTTATGTCGACCTACTGGCCTTTGTTGTGCTCACACTCGGCGCGTTACTGGGCATTCGCTTGGCAACGCCATGGATCGGGCGGATACCGGATCGACTGCATGCGCGGGTGTATGTGGGGTTGTTGATGTTGGTGATGATCGGGATGTTCAGCGGTTAGTATTGATAAACAAGCAGCTGGGTGGAGGTTCACTCCACATGATCGAGAGGAGTCGCATATGCATATGCCTATCCCAGAGAAGGACTGGAAAGTATTCAAAGGACTGCGTGAGTTGGCGCTGGAGCGTTTTTGCCAAGGCGTACTGACCGACGCAACGACGATAAGCGAACGCGGTGCTCTATCGGCACACGCCCGATACCTAAAGCTTTATGGGTTGATACAAGACCGCGACAATGATCTTGCCGACGCGTTTAACCGTTTCAGTCGGTCAAGTGCGCGAATGTGCCTGGCGCTTATGGTCATGCACGACTTGTTGACCGAGGCTGAGTTGTCCGCGTTGAGCGAAGAAACGCTGAACGGAATTAGCTACGTGGTTCGTCAGCCTTATGAACTGAAGTGGGGCGAAGAGATAGGTCCACGGGACCCGTATGCGAAAAGAGAGAGTCATACAAGCTGACCCGCAGGTTTTGTGCGGGCATCGAGCCAGTTCACTCGCCAGCCAACCCCGGTGCTTCCCGAATAATGAAGTGATCCAGGTTCTCGATATTGGCACTGAACACCCCGAACGTTTCTTCGGGGTTCTTCTTGCTCGGCACCTGTTTCAACTCCGGCGTCACGCCATAAAAGAAGCAATACAACGGCGCGTCACTGTCGACGGCATGCTTGATCTCTTCCAGGAACGCTCTGCGCTTGCGGTAGTTATCGATCAGCTTCTTGCTCAGGTAAACGTTGACTGAGTAAGGCTTCTTCTTCGCCTCGTCCGGTTGCTTGAACCAGACCTTGGGTTCGAAATCGATGCGAAAGCTTTGCGTGTAATCCTTTATTTCCTTGATCTTGCCCCAGTAAATCAAGCCCTTATTGTCCTGCAAGTATTCGATCTTCTTGAAGAACGATCCATAGGGCGCCGTGTGCTCGCCAACCTTCAACAGCTTGCGCTTGAGCAGGTCCTTGTCCGCGAAGTTCGACACAAAACACTCCACCGGGTGGGCGAAGACGCTGGTCTTGTCGGGTGTCGAATCATGGGCGCAATGAACGTCATCACCGTGGGACGATAGGGTGGGCGACGTAGGCCGAGTCGCTGCTTCAACGTCCTTCGACGGATCGGACGGCTTGCGCACGTACTGACGCCGAGTCAGCAACAACTCCGACGGAAAATGCTCCTCGCGGTCGTCATCCGTTTCCGCCTCGCCACTCTCTACACCCAACCCCGGCGTTTTCGGACTGACGTAAGGGCAGCCCTCGATATGCTGGGTCGTTGGCTGGTTCTTGAAATGTGGCGTGCGGATGTAATTGACGTTCTTGGCGTTGAACGTCGTCAGCCGATTGTCCTCATCAAACGCCACCCGACAGGCATCGTTGGGGCACTGAAAGCGCTCCTTGGCCGAATCGAAGGCCATGGTCTCGTCGAAATTCAGATCCCGAACGTCATAGATCGAAAGCTTGGCATCGAGGCTGAGGCAGTAGGCGGTATCGAATTTCATCGGGGCTCGGGTCCATGAGAGGAAGTGTATTAATACCGAAGGACGCGGCGGGCTGCACCCAAAGTTTCAACACACCACAAACCCCCTGTGGGAGCAAGCTTGCTCGCGATTTCCAAAACCAACCCGACCATCAAACCTGCCCTCTACTTGTGCCCTGACACCAACCCGTGGCGAGGGGGTTTATCCGCTGGGCTTCGAAGCAGCCCCACCCCAACGGAGTGTTTGTCACTCAATGACCAGCCGACCAACCTTCTGATACAGCGACAAAGTGAAGGCCTCTCTGTCACCGGCGCGAGCCCGACGTAGAGGATGTAAGAAAAATCCCAACTAGCTATTCTCTCCACACAGAGTTGCAAATGTTCTTAGACAGTACGCGGTTCTATGTTCGGCGATTAGCTACTACGTTGGGCGTTTCTTAGGTACCTGCGACTAAGATGGGTAGCGAGACGATACGGCGTCAATGCGGAAAGGTTCTGAGTTTTTCGTAGGGTAAAGGTAGCGTGCAGGTCCCAGAGTTAAACGCAGTTTTGGTCCTGTAGAAATACAAAAACCCCGTTTTCACGGGGTTTTTAGTTACGCGTGGAGCCTAGGATTTTTCTTTCAAATCAATCCCAGCTCAAAGCCCCACCCGTCTGATACTCAATCACCCGAGTCTCAAAGAAGTTCTTCTCTTTCTTCAAGTCCATGATCTCGCTCATCCAAGGGAACGGGTTAGTCGTCCCTGGGTACTCTTCTTTAAGACCAATCTGCGACAAACGACGGTTAGCGATGAACTTGAGGTAATCCTCCATCATTGCCGCGTTCATGCCCAGCACGCCGCGAGGCATGGTGTCGCGGGCGTATTCGATCTCCAGCTGGGTCCCTTGCAGGATCATCTGGGTCGCTTCTTCCTTCATCTCGGCATCCCACAGGTGTGGGTTTTCGATTTTGATCTGGTTGATCACGTCGATGCCGAAGTTCAGGTGCATGGATTCGTCGCGCAGGATGTACTGGAACTGCTCGGCGACGCCGGTCATTTTGTTGCGGCGGCCCATGGAGAGGATCTGGGTGAAGCCGCAGTAGAAGAAGATGCCTTCCAGGACGCAGTAGTAAGCGATCAGGTTGCGCAGCAGCTCTTTGTCGGTGTCCGGGGTGCCGGTTTCGAACTTCGGATCGGAGATCGAACGGGTGTATTTCAGGCCCCAGGCGGCTTTTTTTGCGACCGATGGGATCTCGTGGTACATGTTGAAGATCTCGCCTTCATCCATGGCCAGCGATTCGATGCAGTACTGGTAGGCGTGGGTGTGGATCGCCTCTTCGAACGCCTGGCGCAGGATGTACTGGCGGCATTCCGGGTTGGTGATCAGGCGGTACACGGCCAGGACCAGGTTGTTGGCAACCAGGGAGTCGGCGGTGGAGAAGAAACCCAGGTTGCGCATCACGATGCGGCGCTCGTCGTCGGTCAGGCCTTCCGGGGTTTTCCAGAGGGCGATGTCGGCGGTCATGTTGACTTCTTGCGGCATCCAGTGGTTTGCGCAGCCGTCCAGGTACTTCTGCCAGGCCCAATCGTATTTGAACGGCACGAGCTGGTTGAGGTCGGCGCGGCAGTTGATCATGCGCTTTTCATCGACGGCGACACGGGCAGAGGCGCCTTCGAGTTCGGCGAGGCCTTCGGCGACGTCGAGTTTGTCGAGGGCAGCCTTGGCGCGAATGATCGCGGCCGAGTCGCTGGCTGTCACGGCCCGCGCTTCCAGGGCGGCGGCACCGCCGGCGCTGTCGAGGCGGTCCATGTTGGCTTCAGAAGCGTGGCCGGCGTTTGCGCCTTTTACAGCAACTTCGCCGTCTTCTTTGTCGAATTCGTCCCAGCTCAGCATGACGTGTCGTCTCCTGCGTGAGGGCCAGATGCCCGATGAAGGCCTACTGGCCGCGGTGGATCTTGGAAAAATCGTTTGTTGCAGCAGCTGACGCAGGCAATAAACAGAAAAATGTACGGGTCATTCCGGAGCGGCTGTGAACGCGAGGAGGCGATTGGCCTCTGCGTGGGCTCCAGGCTGGCGTGATCCCCTGTAAGGGAATATTGCAGGCCCGTTTAAGGCGGCATTATAAGGACTTTTTTGCCTACGTGCTGCGGCGAAATGGCTCACAGAAGGGGTAGCGGGTGGCATATCCGCGTGGGAGCGAGGGTTTACAAGGCTTTGGCCGCTGAAGATTTTTTTTGCATGGATCGTATCGCGGTTTTTTTTGATCAAAAAACGAGCGTTTTTTGCGGGTTTGCACTACATGTTGTGTTTGCGGAGGGTTTTCGGCGGTTCTAGACACAACCAGGCCCGGTCGAAACCGGGCCGTGGAAAATGTCAGTAATGATCAACCGATGCGGGCTGAACGGGTGCGATCATAGCCATCGGCGGCAACGGTAGCAGAGCCGGTGCGGTCGTAGCCGTCTTGCGCGACGGTGGCGGAGCCGGTGTGGTCGTAGCCGTCTTCTGCGACTGCGCTACCGGTGCGATCAAACCCGTCGGCGGCGAAGGTATTGGCGGCCAGTACGGACAGGGTCAGGGCCAGGATCAGTTTGGTTTTCATGGTGGTTGCTCCAAATTCCTTTATCAAGTCAGTCAGCCGTTGGAGCAGCCGTTGCCCATGACGCTGTAGCGCAGGATGTGGCGTTGGCCCTTGGAATCGTCGTATTCCATCTTCGCCGGGACCACTTCGCAGACGTTCGGGATCTCGCTCATGGAGATGACTTTGGCGATGTCCAGGTGGGTGGAGTAGGTGTACTCCTCAATGGCCGGTTTTTGCTGTGCAACATCGGTCGGGACCTCGTCTGCCATCGCGGTGGCGCAAAGGCTGCCGAGGACCAGAACCCATAAAGCTTTCATCTAATTCACCTTTCTTGAGGTCGAGTGGGGTCACGCAACCTTTTTAGGGTTGCGTGTGGAGCTGATATTGGAAGTTTGATTAACGGCCTTCGTGGGGGCTGTGTTGCGCTAATCGTGTTTGCCGGTTGGCGAGGTGGATTTTAGAAGGTGAGGGTGGGGGTAAACAGACTCGGTTTTGATAAACACTGTTGGTTGATCTGGTAATAATCGTCGTAGGAAGCGGTGGCTGTCTGTTACATCTGTATTGGATCTACCGCCGCCTTCGCGAGCAAGCCCGCTCCCACAGGGGATTTGCTGGGTGCGCAGGTTAGTACCGACATTTTGTAGGGACTTGTTACTACCATCGTCGAATGGTTCTATAGGCCCGCCCCGGGCTACAACGGGATCATACAAAAACAACTATTCACCGAGGTAAGAAAGATGAGTGCGGCTTCTGTGTATCCCGTTCGTCCCGAGGTTGCGGCCAATACGCTGACTGACGAGGCGACCTACAAGGCCATGTACCAGCAGTCGGTCGTCAACCCGGACGGCTTCTGGCGCGAGCAGGCCAAGCGCCTCGATTGGATCAAGCCTTTCACCACGGTGAAGCAGACGTCCTTCGACGATCACCATGTCGACATCAAGTGGTTCGCCGACGGCACCCTGAACGTTTCCTACAACTGCCTCGACCGTCACTTGGCCGAGCGCGGCGATCAAATTGCGATTATCTGGGAGGGCGATGACCCTGCCGAGAGCCGTAACATCACCTATCGCGAGCTGCATGAAGAAGTCTGCAAGTTCGCCAACGCCCTGCGCGGCCAGGACGTGCATCGCGGCGACGTGGTGACCATCTACATGCCGATGATCCCTGAAGCCGTGGTCGCGATGCTGGCCTGTGCCCGGATCGGTGCGATTCACTCGGTGGTGTTCGGCGGTTTCTCGCCGGAAGCACTGGCCGGTCGGATCATCGATTGCAAATCCAAAGTGGTGATCACCGCCGACGAAGGCGTTCGCGCTGGCAAGAAGATCCCGCTCAAGGCCAACGTCGATGACGCGTTGACCAACCCGGAAACCAGCAGCATCCAGAAGGTCATCGTCTGCAAACGCACCGGTGGCGGCATCAAGTGGAACCAGCACCGCGACATCTGGTACGAAGACCTGATGAAAGTGGCCGGCACCGTTTGCGCGCCGAAGGAAATGGGTGCCGAGGAAGCGCTGTTCATCCTCTACACCTCCGGCTCCACCGGCAAGCCCAAGGGTGTGCAGCACACCACGGCCGGCTACTTGCTGTACGCGGCGCTGACCCATGAGCGGGTGTTCGACTACAAGCCAGGCGAGGTGTACTGGTGCACCGCCGACGTGGGTTGGGTCACCGGCCACAGCTATATCGTCTACGGCCCGCTGGCCAATGGCGCGACCACGTTGCTGTTCGAAGGCGTGCCGAACTACCCGGACATCACCCGGGTGGCCAAGGTTGTCGACAAGCATAAGGTCAGCATCCTCTACACCGCGCCAACCGCTATCCGCGCGATGATGGCCTCGGGCACCGCCGCCGTCGAAGGTGCTGACGGCAGCAGCCTGCGCCTGTTGGGTTCGGTGGGCGAGCCGATCAACCCGGAAGCCTGGGACTGGTACTACAAGAATGTCGGCAAGGAACGTTGCCCGATCGTCGACACCTGGTGGCAGACCGAAACCGGTGGTGTGCTGATCAGCCCACTGCCAGGCGCCACGGCATTGAAGCCAGGTTCGGCCACGCGTCCGTTCTTCGGTGTGGTGCCGGCATTGGTGGACAACCTCGGCAACCTGATCGAAGGTGCCGCCGAAGGCAACCTGGTGATCCTCGATTCGTGGCCAGGCCAGGCGCGTACGCTGTACGGCGACCATGACCGTTTTGTCGACACCTACTTCAAGACTTTCAGTGGCATGTACTTCACCGGTGACGGCGCGCGTCGTGACGAGGATGGCTACTACTGGATCACCGGTCGGGTGGATGACGTGCTCAACGTGTCCGGTCACCGCATGGGCACGGCCGAGATCGAGAGCGCCATGGTCGCCCACCCGAAAGTCGCCGAAGCGGCGGTGGTCGGTGTGCCGCACGACATCAAGGGGCAGGGCATCTATGTCTATGTCACCCTCAATGCCGGCGAAGAAACCAGCGAGGCCCTGCGCCTGGAACTGAAGAACTGGGTGCGCAAGGAGATCGGTCCGATTGCTTCGCCGGATGTGATCCAGTGGGCGCCGGGGCTGCCGAAAACCCGCTCCGGCAAGATCATGCGCCGCATCCTGCGCAAGATCGCCACGGCGGAGTACGACGGGTTGGGTGATATCTCCACCCTGGCTGATCCGAGTGTGGTGGCGCATCTGATCGAGACGCACAAGACCATGAACGTTGCCTGACGGTAGCGTGTAACACCAAAAAGCCCCGCCCGGCAGTGCCGAGCGGGGCTTTTTTTCATGCTGAGTGGCATGCACCTCGCCACGGGTTTGTGTGTAGCTGGCTTGGTGTTCGAATAAATATCGGCGTTCAAAGTAGGAGGTGTCTGAACGTTACCGGTGTTTCGAAATGTGTAACCAAAGGCGCCACAGCGGGGCGATGTGAAACGCCAAGCCTCATTACAGGGCGCTTCCAGGCGTCTGCCCAAATAAGCCGACACGCTGTGCTTGCCGGATTAGAAGGGTTTGCGAATAATGGGCCCGCTATTTGCAGCATAGATCGGTTTCCCTTCTTTTGCTCTTGCATGAATTTGCGGGGCTGTCAATGCGCTCGAACAGCTTTCTCGGTGCTTCTGTAATTTGTTGTCGCATTGAAGAAATATCGGCTTCGGGCCTGTCGTTAGAATGCCGATCACTCGCTCGTCGTGGCTCGTGTTGAATAAAACGTGAGCTTCCTAGGACGCAGCACCAAAGTTCGTTTCACCCATTCGCATATTGGGCTGTTGCTCACTCTGCCGTTTTTGCCCTTTACCGATGGAGTCCCAAGATGAAGAAACTTGTGCTGCTTGGCGCCCTGGCACTGTCTGTGCTGTCCCTGCCGACCTTCGCTGATGAGAAGCCCCTGAAGATTGGTATCGAGGCGGCTTACCCTCCGTTCGCCTCGAAAGCCCCGGATGGCAGCATCGTCGGTTTCGACTACGACATCGGCAATGCGCTGTGCGAAGAGATGAAGGTCAAGTGCGTGTGGGTCGAGCAAGAGTTCGACGGCCTGATCCCGGCGCTCAAGGTCCGCAAGATCGACGCGATCCTGTCGTCCATGTCGATCACCGAAGATCGCAAGAAATCGGTTGATTTCACCAACAAGTACTACAACACCCCGGCCCGTCTGGTGATGAAGGCCGGTACCCAGGTCAGCGACGGCCTGGCTGAGCTCAAGGGCAAGAACATCGGCGTGCAGCGTGGTTCGATCCACGAGCGTTTCGCCCGTGAAGTGCTGGCTCCGCTGGGTGCCGAGATCAAGCCGTACGGTTCGCAGAACGAGATCTACCTGGACGTGTCCGCTGGTCGTCTCGACGGCACCGTGGCAGACGCTACGCTGTTGGATGACGGCTTCCTCAAGACCGATGCCGGCAAGGGCTTCGCGTTCGTCGGCCCGGCCTTTACCGACGAGAAATACTTCGGCGACGGTATCGGTATCGCGGTTCGCAAGGGCGATGCCCTGAAAGACAAGATCAATGGCGCGATCACCGCCATTCGCGAGAACGGCAAGTACAAGCAAATCCAGGACAAATACTTCGCTTTCGACATCTACGGCAAGTAACGACGTCCCGCCACTCGTGCGAAATGGCGCAAGCACCAGGATCTCTGCGGTTTGCGCCATTTTTTCATCCCACTTTCGAGGACCTGAATCATGTTGAAAGGCTACGGGGCTGTCATCCTCGATGGCGCATGGTTGACGCTTGAGCTCGCCTTGTCGTCCATGGCCCTGGCCATCGTCCTGGGGTTGATCGGCGTTGCGTTGCGCCTCTCTCCGGTGCGCTGGTTGGCGTGGCTGGGCGACCTGTATTCCACGGTCATTCGCGGCATTCCCGACCTGGTGCTGATCCTGCTGATTTTCTACGGCGGCCAGGACCTGCTCAACCGCGTGGCGCCGATGCTCGGTTACGACGACTACATCGACCTGAACCCGCTGGCGGCCGGTATCGGTACCCTGGGCTTCATCTTCGGTGCCTACCTGTCGGAAACCTTCCGCGGTGCCTTCATGGCGATCCCCAAGGGGCAGGCCGAGGCGGGCATGGCGTACGGCATGAACGGCTTCCAGGTGTTTTTCCGAGTGCTGGTGCCGCAGATGATTCGCCTGGCGATCCCGGGCTTCACCAACAACTGGCTGGTGCTGACCAAGGCGACCGCGCTGATTTCGGTGGTGGGCCTGCAAGACATGATGTTCAAGGCCAAGCAGGCGGCAGATGCCACGCGCGAGCCTTTCACCTTCTTCCTCGCAGTGGCGGCGATGTACCTGGTGATCACCAGCGTCTCGTTGCTGGCATTGCGTCACCTTGAGAAGCGCTACTCGGTAGGCGTAAGGGCGGCTGATCTATGATCTTCGACTACAACGTCATCTATGAAGCCTTGCCGCTGTATTTCAGTGGCTTGTTGACCACCCTGAAGCTGTTGGCCCTGTCGCTGTTCTTCGGTCTGTTGGCGGCGTTGCCCCTGGGGCTGATGCGGGTGTCCAAGCAGCCGGTCGTCAACATGACGGCCTGGCTCTACACCTACGTGATCCGCGGCACGCCGATGCTGGTCCAGCTGTTCCTGATCTACTACGGGTTGGCGCAATTCGCGATCGTGCGTGAAAGCTTTCTCTGGCCGTGGCTGTCCAGTGCGACCTTCTGCGCCTGCCTGGCGTTCGCTATCAACACCAGCGCCTACACCGCCGAAATCATCGCCGGCAGCCTGCGGGCCACGCCCAACGGTGAGATCGAAGCGGCCAAGGCCATGGGCATGTCGCGCTACAAGCTGTATCGCCGGATCCTGTTGCCATCGGCCTTGCGTCGGGCGCTGCCGCAATACAGCAACGAAGTGATCATGATGTTGCAGACCACCAGCCTGGCATCCATCGTGACCCTGATCGACATCACCGGTGCCGCGCGCACGGTGAACGCGCAGTACTACTTGCCGTTCGAGGCCTACATCACGGCCGGCGTTTTCTACCTGTGCCTGACCTTCATCCTGGTGCGCCTGTTCAAACTGGCCGAGCGCCGCTGGCTGGGTTACCTGGCCCCGCGCAAGCACTGATAACGCATCGATCCGATCGACTGCTCAACGACTGACGTTTTGTGAGAACCGACCGCATGTACAAGCTTGAAGTCCAAGACCTGCATAAACGCTATGGCAGTCACGAAGTGCTCAAGGGCGTGTCCCTGAAAGCCGCCGCTGGCGATGTGATCAGCATCATCGGCTCCAGTGGCTCCGGCAAGAGTACTTTCCTGCGTTGCATCAACCTGCTTGAGCAACCCCACGCCGGCAAGATCCTGCTCAACAACGAAGAGTTGAAGCTGGTGGCCGGCAAGGACGGCGCGTTGAAGGCCGCAGACCCCAAGCAACTGCAGCGCATGCGTTCGCGGCTGTCGATGGTGTTCCAGCATTTCAACCTGTGGTCCCACATGACTGCGCTGGAAAACATCATGGAAGCACCGGTGCATGTACTGGGTGTGTCCAAGGCTGAAGCGCGAGAGAAGGCCGAGCACTACCTGAACAAGGTCGGCGTGGCCCATCGCAAGGATGCCTACCCGGGCCATATGTCCGGCGGCGAGCAGCAGCGTGTGGCGATTGCCCGTGCGCTGGCGATGGAGCCGGAGGTGATGCTGTTCGACGAGCCGACCTCGGCCCTTGATCCGGAACTGGTAGGCGACGTGCTCAAGGTGATGCAGGCCCTGGCCCTGGAAGGCCGGACCATGGTGGTGGTGACCCACGAAATGGGCTTTGCCCGTGAAGTGTCGAACCAACTGGTGTTCTTGCACAAAGGCATCGTCGAAGAAAGCGGCAACCCGCGCGAAGTGCTGGTCAATCCGCAATCCGAGCGCCTGCAACAATTTCTTTCGGGCAGCCTCAAGTAATCGCTCCCGTTACGCACCTGATTTGGGTCATGCTGCGCACCGCGCGCCAGATGGTCTAATTTGGTTGCAGCCGCTTTTGGCTTTAACACTGTTTTCGCTTCGGATTGCCCGCCATGACTGCCCATCGAATAGGTTTCCTGATTTGGCCCAGCACTAAAGCCTTGACGCTGGCGCTGGCCGAGGAGGCCTTGCGTGTTGCTCAGCGGGTGCATCCGGATGTGGTCTACGAACTGTCGTTCTTGCAGGCCGAACCGTCGGCCGACGGCGCCTGGCAACTGCCGGGCGAGCCTTGGGCCGGCAAGCTCGAAGGTTTCCAGAAGCTGTTCCTGCTGGCCGATGAGCCGCCGGCCGCGCTGGCCTCACCCCTGAGCAGCGCCCTCAAGCAACTGGTGCGGGCCGGTTGTGTGATTGGCGGTTTGTCTGCCGGTGTCTATCCCCTGGCCCAATTGGGTTTGCTCGACGGTTACCGGGCCGCCGTGCATTGGCGCTGGCAGGACGATTTCTCCGAGCGCTTCCCCAAGGTCATCGCCACCAGCCATCTATTTGACTGGGACCGCGATCGCCTGAGCGCTTGCGGCGGCATGTCGGTACTCGACCTGTTGCTGGCGGTGCTGGCTCGCGATCACGGCGCGGAACTGGCCGGCGCGGTGTCGGAAGAATTGGTGGTAGAGCGCATTCGTGAGGGCGGCGAGCGTCAGCGCATCCCGTTGCAGAACCGCCTTGGCTCCAGCCATCCAAAGCTCACCCAGGCGGTGCTGCTGATGGAGGCCAACATCGAAGAACCGCTGACCACCGACGAGATCGCCCAGCATGTCTGTGTATCCCGTCGACAACTGGAGCGGATCTTCAAGCAATACCTCAATCGCGTGCCCAGCCAGTATTACCTGGAGCTGCGTCTGAACAAGGCCCGGCAGATGTTGATGCAGACCAGCAAATCCATCATCCAGATCGGCCTGTCCTGCGGCTTCTCCTCAGGGCCACACTTCTCCAGCGCCTACCGCAACTTCTTCGGCGCCACACCGCGGGAAGACCGCAACCAGCGACGCAGCAGCAGCCCGTTCGAATTGTCCTCGGTGCCGTCCGAACGGGGCTAAGTGGCAAAACACACTTCTGTGGGAGCAAGGCTTGCCCGCGATGCAGGCGATGCGGTCCTTGGTGAACCGAGGCGCCTGTATCGCGAGCAAGCTTTGCTCCCACAGATAAGTCCCCTCGCCACAAGTGTTTTGCATGGCCGAGGGAAATGTGGAAGCCAGCCCCTCAAATACACCGGCAACGTTTAAACTGCGCCTTTGCGACGCTATTTGTCGCATTGCCGTAAACCCGCGAAAAACGTGGGTTGGCGCTATAAGAAGTTGTCGCTTGGCGGCAAGGCCGGGCTGAAAACTGTCCTTACAATCCTTACCAAGCCCGCCAGTTCCAGGCGGGTGTTCCTCATCAGGAGACTCCGATGTCCGTTGAGCAAGCCGCGGTACAACGCGCCGATTTCGACCAGGTTATGGTTCCCAACTATGCACCTGCTGCCTTCATACCTGTGCGTGGCGCCGGTTCCCGCGTATGGGACCAATCCGGTCGCGAGTTGATCGACTTTGCTGGCGGTATTGCAGTCAACGTACTGGGCCATGCCCACCCGGCACTGGTCGGCGCACTGACCGAACAGGCCAACAAGCTGTGGCACGTGTCCAACGTATTCACCAACGAGCCGGCCCTGCGCCTGGCCCATAAGTTGGTCAACGCGACTTTTGCCGAGCGCGCTTTCTTCTGCAACTCCGGCGCCGAAGCCAACGAGGCCGCCTTCAAGCTGGCCCGTCGCGTCGCGTTCGATCGTTTCGGCAGTGAGAAGTACGAAATCATCGCCGCGCTCAATAGCTTCCACGGTCGTACCCTGTTCACCGTCAACGTCGGCGGGCAGTCGAAGTACTCCGACGGTTTCGGGCCTAAAATTACTGGCATCACCCACGTTCCTTACAACGACCTGGCCGCTTTGAAAGCCGCCATTTCGGACAAGACCTGCGCCGTGGTGCTGGAACCGATCCAGGGCGAGGGCGGTGTGCTGCCAGCCGAGCAGGCCTACCTGCAAGGCGCCCGCGACCTGTGCGATGCCCACGACGCATTGCTGGTGTTCGACGAAGTGCAGACCGGCATGGGCCGCAGCGGCCACCTGTTCGCCTACATGCATTACGGCGTGGTCCCGGACATCCTCACCAGCGCCAAGAGCCTGGGCGGTGGTTTCCCGATCGCGGCGATGCTCACCACCGAAGCGCTGGCCAAGCACCTGGTCGTCGGCACCCACGGCACCACCTATGGCGGTAACCCGCTGGCCTGCGCGGTGGCCGAAGCGGTGATCGACGTGGTCAATACCCCTGAGGTGCTGGCGGGTGTCAAAGCCAAGCACGCCAAGTTCAAGGCACGCCTGGAGCAGATCGGCGAGAAGTACGGCCTGTTCACCCAAGTGCGCGGCCTGGGCTTGCTGATCGGTTGCGTGCTGAACGACGCCTGGAAAGGCAAGGCCAAGGACATCTTCAACGCCGCCGAACAGGAAGGCCTGATGATCCTGCAAGCCGGCCCGGACGTGATTCGCTTCGCTCCGAGCCTGGTGGTGGAAGACGCCGATATCGACGAAGGCCTGGACCGCTTCGAGCGGGCTGCGGCGAAGTTGAGCCAAGCCTGATTTCAGACTTGACCGGCTCCATTGTGGGAGCCGGACTTATGTGGGTGCAGGTTTGTGGGAGCAAAGCTTGCTCGCGATGCGGGTGCCTCAGTTCGCCAAGGACCGCGTCGCCTGCATCGCGGGCAAGCCTTGCTCCCACAAGCTTTGCTCCTACAAACCTGGTCCCATATTGAGTCAGTGGGGAGCAGGTCCGGTTTTTATTCTCTGTGTATCGACCTGACGGTCGAACCTTTATTTCAAGTTAAGGAGTGACACCATGCTGGTGATGCGCCCCGCGCAAATGGCTGATCTGGGCGAGGTACAGCGTCTGGCTGCGGACAGTCCGATCGGTGTCACTTCCTTGCCGGATGACGTGGAACGCCTGAGCGACAAGATCGCCGCAAGCGAAGCCTCGTTCGCCGCCGAAGTCAGTTTCAACGGTGAAGAGAGCTATTTCTTCGTCCTCGAAGACACCGCGACCGGCAAGTTGGCGGGTTGTTCGGCCATCGTCGCTTCGGCCGGTTATTCCGAACCGTTCTACAGCTTTCGCAACGAGACCTTCGTTCACGCCTCCCGTGAGCTGAAGATCCACAACAAGATCCACGTGCTCTCCCAGTGCCACGACCTGACTGGCAACAGCCTGCTGACCAGTTTCTACGTGGTGCCGGAGCTGGTGGGTTCGCCATGGTCGGAACTCAATTCCCGCGGGCGTCTGCTGTTCGTCGCCAGCCACCCGGAACGGTTTGCCGATTCGGTGGTGACCGAGATCGTCGGCTACAGCGATGAGAATGGTGACTCGCCGTTCTGGGACGCCATCGGTCGCAACTTCTTCGACCTCAACTACGCCGCTGCCGAGCGCCTGTGCGGGCTGAAAAGCCGTACTTTCCTCGCCGAGCTGATGCCCCATTACCCGATCTACGTGCCGCTGTTGCCGGACGCCGCCCAGGAAGCCATGGGCCAGGTCCATCCGCGGGCGCAGATCACCTTCGACATCCTGATGCGCGAGGGTTTCGAGACCGATCACTACATCGACATCTTCGACGGTGGCCCGACCCTGCATGCTCGTGTCTCGGGTATCCGCTCGATTGCCCAGAGCCGCGTGGTGCCGGTCAAGATCGGCGAACCGGTCAAGGGTGCCGGCCGCCAATACCTGGTGGCCAATGCCCAATTGCAGGATTACCGCGCCGTGCTGCTCGATCTCGATTACGCGCCGGGCAAACCTGTGACGCTGGACATGGAAGCGGCCGAAGCCTTGGGCGTCGGCGAAGGCGCCAGCGTGCGTCTGGTAGCCGTTTAACGCTTTACCGCTGAGTTTCGCGGGTGGCGTGAGCGACCCGTTTGAGGAGATAGCATGATCGTTCGTCCCGTACGCAGCAGCGATTTACCCGCTCTGATCGCCCTGGCCCGCAGCACGGGCACCGGCCTGACCACCCTGCCGGCCAACGAAGAGCGCCTGGCCCATCGGGTCGGCTGGGCCGAGAAGACCTTTCGCGGCGAAGCCGGGCGCGGTGACGCGGACTACCTGTTCGTGCTCGAAGACGATGACGGTCGCGTGGTGGGCATTTCCGCCATCGCCGGCGCCGTGGGATTGCGTGAGCCTTGGTACAACTTCCGGGTCGGCCTGACGGTCAGCGCTTCCCAGGAATTGAACATCTATCGGGAAATCCCGACCTTGTTCCTGGCCAACGACCTGACCGGCAATTCCGAGCTGTGCTCGCTGTTTCTGCATGCCGATTTCCGCAGTGGTCTCAACGGCCGGATGCTGGCCAAGGCGCGGCTGTTGTTCATTGCCGAATTCCCACAGTTGTTCGGTAACAAGATCATCGCCGAGATGCGCGGCATGTCCGACGACAATGGGCGTTCGCCGTTCTGGGAAAGCCTGGGCCGGCACTTCTTCAAGATGGAATTCAGCCAGGCCGATTACCTCACCGGGGTGGGCAACAAGGCGTTCATCGCCGAGCTGATGCCCAAGTTCCCGCTGTACACCTGTTTCTTGTCCGAAGATGCCCGGGCCGTGATCGGCCAGGTTCATCCCGACACCGAGCCGGCGCTGTCGATGCTCAAGAGCGAAGGCTTCAGCTACCAGGGTTACGTCGACATCTTCGACGCCGGCCCGGCGGTGGAATGCGAAACCGGCAAGATCCGTGCGATTCGCGACAGTCAGGCGCTGGTGCTGGCCATCGGTACGCCGGGCGATGATGCCACGCCGTTCCTCATCCATAACCGCAAGCGCGAAGACTGCCGCATCACCGCTGCACCGGCGCGCTTTGCCGCCGGCACGCTGGTGGTCGATCCGCTGACCGCCAAGCGTCTTCAACTTAACGCCGGCGATCAGGTACGTGCCGTCGCGTTGTCTGCTGCCCGGGAGTCGAAATAATGAACTCGCTGTACATCGCAGGAAGCTGGCTGGAAGGCCAGGGTGACCTCTTTGAGTCGTTGAACCCAGTGAGCCAAGAGGTGGTGTGGTCGGGTAACGGTGCCACGGCGGCGCAAGTGGAGTCGGCGGTGCAGGCCGCGCGCCAGGCTTTCCCGGACTGGGCTCGGCGCTCGCTGGATGAACGCATCCAGGTGCTGGAAGCCTTTGCCGCTGCCCTGAAAAATCACGCGGACGAACTGGCCCATTGCATCGGTGAAGAAACCGGCAAGCCGTTGTGGGAAGCAGCGACCGAAGTGACCAGCATGGTCAACAAAGTCGCCATTTCGGTGCAGAGTTACCGCGAGCGGACCGGCGAGAAGAGCGGCCCCCTGGGCGACGCCACCGCTGTATTGCGCCACAAGCCCCACGGTGTGGTGGCGGTGTTCGGTCCCTACAACTTCCCTGGTCATTTGCCCAACGGCCACATCGTGCCGGCGCTGCTGGCCGGAAACAGCGTGTTGTTCAAGCCGAGCGAGCTGACGCCGAAAGTTGCCGAACTGACGGTCAAGTGCTGGGTCGAGGCCGGTCTGCCGGCGGGCGTACTGAACCTGCTGCAAGGCGCGCGGGAAACCGGCATCGCCCTGGCGGCGAACCCAGGCATCGATGGGCTGTTTTTCACCGGCTCCAGCCGCACCGGCAATCTGCTGCACCAACAATTTTCCGGGCGTCCGGACAAGATCCTCGCGCTGGAAATGGGCGGTAACAACCCGCTGGTGGTGGATGAGGTGGCGGACGTCGATGCGGCGGTCTACACCATTATTCAGTCCGCTTTCATTTCCGCCGGGCAGCGCTGCACCTGTGCGCGCCGCCTGCTGGTGCCGGAAGGCGCCTGGGGCGATGCCTTGCTGGCGCGCCTGGTGGCGGTCAGCTCGACCATTGAAGTCGGTGCCTTCGACCAGCAACCGGCACCGTTCATGGGTTCGGTGATTTCCCTGGCCGCGGCGAAGGCGCTGATGGATGCGCAAAACCATTTGCTGGGCAAAGGCGCCGTGCCGCTGTTGAGCATGACCCAACCGCAGGCCCAGGCCGCATTGCTGACGCCGGGTATCCTGGACGTGACGGCAGTGGCCGAGCGTCCTGATGAAGAGCTGTTCGGGCCGTTGCTGCAAGTGATCCGCTACAAAGATTTCGCAGCGGCAATCACCGAGGCCAACAATACGCAATATGGCCTGGCCGCCGGGTTGCTGTCCGATTCCCAGGCGCGTTACCAGCAGTTCTGGTTGCAAAGCCGCGCCGGTATCGTCAACTGGAACAAACAGCTGACCGGTGCCGCCAGCAGCGCGCCGTTCGGCGGTGTCGGCGCCTCGGGCAACCATCGCGCCAGCGCTTATTACGCGGCCGATTATTGCGCGTATCCGGTGGCTTCCCTGGAGACACCAAGCCTTGTGATGCCGGCTGCCATGACCCCCGGCGTGCGCATGTCTTGAGACCGCTATCGCGGGCAAGGCTTGCCCGCGATAGCCGCGACTCGGTTGTTATTGATGCCTATAAAAAAACAGATTCTCGTGGAGCCTCGCTGATGAAATCCTATGAAGTCAATTTTGACGGTCTAGTGGGGCCGACCCATAACTACGGCGGGCTCTCGTACGGCAACGTCGCGTCCCAGAGCAACAGCCAGCAGTCCTCCAACCCCAAGGAAGCGGCGTTGCAGGGCCTTGCGAAAATGAAAGCGCTGATGGACATGGGGTTCCAGCAAGGTGTGCTGGCGCCGCAGGAGCGCCCGGACGTGGCGGCCCTGCGCCGGTTGGGTTTTGCCGGCAGCGATGCCCAAGTCATCCAGCAGGCCGCGAAAGAAGCGATGCCGCTGCTGGTTGCCAGTTGCTCGGCCTCCAGCATGTGGGTGGCCAACGCCGCCACGGTCAGCCCGAGCGCCGACACGGCCGATGGTCGTGTGCATTTCACCGCCGCCAACCTGAACTGCAAATATCACCGCAGCATCGAGCATCCGACCACCAGTCGTGTGCTGGGGGCGATGTTCGCCAACCAGCACCACTTCGCCCACCACGCCGCCTTGCCGGCGGTGGCGCAGTTCGGCGACGAAGGCGCGGCCAACCACACCCGTTTTTGCCGCGCCTACGGCGAGGCTGGTGTCGAGTTCTTCGTGTTCGGTCGCAGTGCCTTTGATACCCGCTATCCCGCGCCGCAGAAATACCCGGCGCGCCAGACCTTGGAAGCTTCCCAGGCCGTTGCCCGCCTGCACGGGCTGAGGGAGGAGGGCGTGGTGTACGCCCAACAGAACCCATCGGTGATCGACCAGGGTGTGTTCCACAACGACGTGATCGCGGTGGGCAATGGCGAAGTGCTGTTCTATCACGAGGACGCGTTTCTCGAGACCGACAAGATGCTGGCCGAATTGAGCAGCAAACTCGCCAAGGTCGGTGGGAAATTTCAATCGGTGTGCGTACCGCGTTCGGCGGTCACCGTCGATGACGCGGTACGTTCCTACCTGTTCAATAGCCAGTTGCTGTCGCGTCCCGACGGTTCAATGCTCTTGATCGTGCCGGAAGAATGCCGTAGCAACGAACGTGTCTGGCAATACCTGCAGGGCCTGACGGGCGCTGGCGGGGTGATTCGCGAAGTGAAGGTCTTCGACCTCAAGCAAAGCATGCAGAACGGTGGCGGCCCGGCTTGCCTGAGGTTGCGCGTGGCCCTCAATGAAACCGAGCTGGCGGCCGTCAACCCAGGGGTTATCATGACCGCGCCGCTGTACGATTCGCTGACCCAATGGGTCGAGCGGCACTACCGCGACCGCATGACCGAAAACGATCTGGCAGACCCGCAGTTGCTGCTCGAATGCCGTGCGGCACTGGATGAACTGACACAAATCCTTAAACTTGGCGCGGTTTATCCTTTCCAGATCAATTGAAAGCGCGCGCGACCTGACTACAGTCAAAGCAGGGCGCGTTGCCTTATCCCCAGACGAGAATGTAAAGACATGAGCGATACCCTGCAGCTGATCCTTGAAGACACCGACGGCACCCAACTGGAAACTTCCTGCACCCGCGTCGCGGTGATGTGGCAAGGCAAGGAGTTGTGGATCCAGCAGGATGGCCGCGGTCAGTTGCTGATCGGCGTCGATGTCGAGGAAGGGGACGAGGAATACGCCAACCTGTTGTTGCGTCCATTGGCGACCAACCTGGTCAGCCTGCAACTGGAAATGGAACCGGCGGACGTCGGCGACGATGACCATGTCCATGGCCCGGATTGCGGCCACGACCATTAAGGAAACCGCGCTATGCTCGCCCTCGGCAAACTGCTTGAACTGACCCTCGCCGGCCGTGAACCGGCGGAGAAGACTCAACTGACTGTCGAAGGCGTACGGATGCGCTGGTTGAGCGAGGGCGCGCTGGAGGTCAAGCCGCCCGAAGCCCGGGATAATGGCCTGGACCTGTTGCTGTCGGCCGGTATCCACGGCAATGAAACCGCGCCGATCGAGTTGCTCGACCGCCTGCTGCATGACATCGCCCGTGGCCATTTGAAGCCGCGGGCACGCATTCTGTTCCTGTTCGGCAATCCCGAGGCCATCCGGCGCGGTGAGCGTTTCGTCGAACAGGACGTCAACCGCCTGTTCAATGGCCGCCATGAGCTGAGCGGCGGTCCTGAGGCGCTACGGGCCTGCGAGCTGGAGCGCTTGGCCGCCAGTTTTTTCAGCCGGCCAGAACGCAGTCGCTTGCATTACGACCTGCACACCGCCATCCGCGGCTCGAAGATCGAGCAGTTCGCCCTCTACCCGTGGAAAGAAGGTCGCCAGCATTCACGCCGTGAACTGGCACGCCTGCGTGCCGGGGGCATGGAGGCGGTGTTGCTGCAGAACAAGCCGTCCATTGTGTTCAGCGCCTACACCTACGACCAACTGGGTGCCGAGTCCTTTACCCTGGAACTGGGCAAGGCCCGGCCATTCGGGCAGAACGACGGCGTCAACGTCAGCCTGCTGGAAACCCGCCTGCAACAGATCATCGAAGGCAACGAGCCGGAGCTGGATGAAGGGCTCGATGGCCTGCAACTGTTCAGCGTCGCCCGGGAAATCATCAAGCACAGCGACAGCTTCCGCCTGAACCTGCCGGCGGACATCGAGAACTTCTCGGAATTGGGCAAAGGCTACGTGCTGGCCGAAGACATCGCCCAGACCCGCTGGGTGATCGAAGAGGAGGGGGCCCGAATCATCTTTCCGAACCCCAAGGTCAAGAATGGCTTGCGGGCCGGCATCCTGATCGTGCCGGCGACCGACGAAAACCTGATCTAAACCGAATCTTGGACTCAATACATGCCCCCCTGTGGGAGCGAGCCTGCTCGCGATAGCGGTCTATCGGTCGACATTGATGGCGACTGATACTCCGTCATCGCGAGCAGGCTCGCTCCCACAGGGGAAACTGTGTCCAGGCTTAGACCGCCACCGCCCGCTGCTCACTACGACGCAACGCCCGGGTCTTGTGCAATGTATCGGCACAGGTTTTCGCTGCTTCCTGGCCCTTGTGCACGAAATGTTCGAAGAAGAATTTCTGATGTTCCTCCCCAGCATGGAAGTGATGCGGCGTGAGCACGACCGAGAATACCGGCACTTCGGTTTCCAGCTGGACCTGCATCAGGCCGCTGATGACCGATTGGGCGACGAACTCGTGACGGTAGATGCCACCGTCCACCACCAGGCCGGCGGCGACGATGCCGGCGTAGCGGCCTGATTTGGCCAGCAGCTTGGCGTGCAGCGGAATCTCGAAGGCGCCACCGACTTCGAAGAAGTCGATATCACTTTCCTGATAACCCTGGGTGATCATTTCGGCGACGAAGCCTTTACGGCTCTGGTCGACGATTTCCTTGTGCCAGCAGGCCTGGATGAACGCGACGCGCTCGCCCGGATGACTTTTGCTTTTGCTGTCGATTGCAGTGGGTTGCATGTTCTGGTTCCTGTTTGTGTGAAAAACAGGGCGTCATGAATCGAAGGGGATTCGAGGGTACGCCGCGCACGGACAGTCGCAGTCGGCCCTTGGGTGCCAATCCCGTTCTCTCTTCATCCGGACTATGACCGTCGGCCCCGGAATCACACCGGGTCTGCTGACCTTGTCGCTACACCCCAAAAAGTGGTGTACCACCAAGCGCTCGCGGGCTATGCACGTTGCGTGCAATTACCGCCGGTGGGGAATTACACCCCGCCCTGAGAACGTTTTTGCCGCCATGGTTTGTGGCCGCGGAGGTTTTTTAACACATAACCCCTTGTGGGAGCGAGCCGTGGGAGCAAGGGGTTTGTTGCCCTTTCCGTCGACCAGCCTTGATTATTTCCCGCCATGCCCGCAGTAATTGCCCTTCGAAAGGGAATTCCCCCTCCAGCACCCGAGGCCAGATTCATGAGCGTTATCGATCTTCGCAGCGACACGGTCACCCAACCTACCGCCGGCATGCTCGATGCCATGGCCAGCGCGCCTACCGGCGATGACGTGTATGGGGAAGACCCGACCGTCAATCGCCTCGAGGCTGAACTGGCCGCTCGCCTGGGCTTTGCCGCAGCGCTATTCGTGCCCACGGGGACCATGAGCAACCTGTTGGGGTTGATGGCCCACTGCGAGCGCGGCGACGAATACATCGTCGGCCAGCAAGCTCACACCTACAAATACGAAGGCGGCGGTGCGGCCGTGCTCGGTTCGATCCAGCCCCAGCCCCTTGAGGTGCAGGCGGACGGTTCCCTGGACCTGGCGCACGTCGCTGCGGCGATCAAGCCCGATGATTTCCACTTTGCCCGCACCCGCCTGCTGGCCCTGGAAAACACCATGCAGGGCAAGGTGCTGCCACTGGAATACCTGGCCCGGGCCCGGCGTTTCACCCAGGAACATGGCCTGGCTCTGCATTTGGACGGGGCGCGGTTGTACAACGCGGCGGTCAAGCTGAATGTCGATGCCCGACAGATCACGCAATATTTCGATTCGGTGTCGGTGTGCCTGTCCAAGGGGCTCGGCGCGCCGGTGGGCTCGGTCCTGTGCGGCAGCGTCGAGCTGATCGGCAAGGCCCGCCGGCTGCGCAAGATGGTCGGCGGCGGCATGCGCCAGGCGGGGATTCTCGCGGCAGCTGGGCTGTATGCCCTGGAACATCAGGTCCAGCGCCTGGCCGATGACCACGCCAATGCCCAGCGGCTCGCCGAGGGCTTGCGTGCGGCGGGTTACGAGGTCGAGCCGGTGCAGACCAACATGGTCTACGTGCAAATGGGCGAGCGGGCCGAGGCGATCAAGGCATTTGCCGATGAGCGGGGCGTCAAGCTCAGCGCTGCTCCACGCCTGCGAATGGTGACGCACATGGACGTGAGCGCGGCGCAAATCGACCAGGTGATCAGCGCTTTCGTCGAATTTTCCCGCCACTGACCCGTCAACCGGGCCAATTGACAGTTTCTATCGCATAAACACGCTGTACCCCACGCGCAGGGCCGATATAATGCGGCCCTTTGCCGTTGCTTCGTCTGTTGACGTTTTGCACAGGCCTTTGGCCGCAGCCTCCGTGGAAGAACCTAATGAAAAGCGCAGAAATCCGTGAAGCCTTCCTTCGCTTCTTCGAAGAGCAAGGCCACACCCGAGTAGCCTCCAGCTCTTTGATTCCGGGCAACGACCCGACCCTGCTGTTCACCAACGCGGGGATGAACCAGTTCAAGGACTGCTTCCTGGGCCAGGAAAAACGTGCCTACACCCGTGCGGTGAGCAGCCAGAAGTGCGTGCGTGCCGGCGGTAAGCACAACGACCTGGAAAACGTCGGCTATACCGCACGTCACCACACCTTCTTCGAAATGCTGGGTAACTTCAGCTTCGGTGACTATTTCAAGCGCGACGCCATCACCTTCGCCTGGACCTTCCTGACCTCCGACAAGTGGCTGAACCTGCCCAAGGAGAAGCTCTGGGTAACGGTCTACGCTACCGACGACGAAGCCTATGACATCTGGACCAAAGAGGTCGGTGTCCCGGCTGAGCGCATGGTGCGCATTGGCGACAACAAGGGCGCGCCTTACGCCTCCGATAACTTCTGGACCATGGGCGACACCGGCCCGTGCGGCCCGTGCACCGAGATTTTCTACGATCACGGCGCCGACATCTGGGGCGGCCCACCCGGCTCGCCGGAAGAGGACGGCGACCGCTACATCGAGATCTGGAACAACGTGTTCATGCAGTTCAACCGCACCGCCGATGGCGTGTTGCATCCGCTGCCAGCGCCGTCGGTCGACACCGGCATGGGCCTGGAGCGGATCAGTGCGGTGCTGCAGCACGTTCACTCCAACTACGAAATCGACCTGTTCCAGAGCCTGCTGAGCGCGTCGGCCCAGGCCATCGGTTGCACCAACGACAACCAGGCGTCGCTCAAAGTGGTGGCCGACCACATCCGTTCCTGCGGTTTCCTGATTGCCGACGGTGTTCTGCCTTCCAACGAAGGCCGCGGTTATGTGCTGCGCCGGATCATCCGCCGCGCCTGCCGTCACGGCAACAAGCTGGGCGCCAAGGGCAGCTTCTTCTATCAGATCGTCGCGGCATTGGCGGCCGAGATGGGCGAAGCCTTCCCGGAGCTCAAGTCCCAGCAGGCGCACATCGAGCGCGTGCTCAAGGCTGAAGAAGAACAATTCGCCAAGACCCTGGAGCAAGGCCTGAAGATCCTCGAGCAGGACCTGGCCGAGCTCAAGGGCAACGTGGTTCCGGGCGATGTGGTGTTCAAGCTGTACGACACCTACGGTTTCCCGATGGACCTGACCGGCGACATCGCCCGCGAACGCAATCTGACCCTCGACGAGGAAGGTTTCGAGCGCGAGATGGACGCCCAGCGGGTGCGTGCGCGTTCCGCCAGCTCCTTTGGCATGGACTACAACAGCCTGGTCAAGGTTGATGTGGCCACCGAGTTCACCGGTTATGCGGGCACCACCGGCTCGGCCAAGATCGTTGCCATCTATAAGGATGGGCAGTCGGTCGACATCCTGAGCGAAGGCCAGGAAGGCGTGATCGTGCTGGACAAGACCCCGTTCTACGCCGAATCCGGCGGCCAGATCGGCGACAGCGGTTACCTGCAGGCGGGCAGCTCGCGTTTCGACGTACGTGACACCACCAAGACCGGCGGCGCCTTCCTGCACCATGGCGTGCTGGCTTCGGGCAGCCTGATGATCGCAGCCCCGGTGGCCGCCCATGTCGACGCCGACGTTCGACATGCCACGTCGCTGAACCACTCCGCCACGCACTTGCTGCACGCTGCGTTGCGCCAGGTGCTGGGCGAGCATGTCCAGCAGAAGGGTTCGTTGGTGGACAGTCAGCGCCTGCGCTTCGACTTCAGTCATTTCGAAGCCATCAAGCCTGAGCAGCTCAAGGCGTTGGAAGAAATCGTCAACGCCGAGATTCGCAAGAACTCCCCGGTGGAAACCGAAGAAACCGACATCGAGACCGCCAAGCGCAAGGGCGCGATGGCGTTGTTCGGCGAGAAGTACGGCGACAGCGTGCGCGTGCTGAGCATGGGCGACTTCTCCGTTGAGCTGTGCGGTGGCATCCACGCCAACCGCACCGGTGACATCGGCCTGATGAAAATCATCAGCGAAGGTGGCGTGGCATCCGGCGTGCGCCGGATCGAAGCGGTCACCGGCGCGGCGGCCCTGGCGTACCTCAACGCGGCCGAAGAACAACTCAAGGAAGCGGCAACCCTGATCAAGGGCAGCCGTGACAACCTGATCGACAAGCTGTCGGCTGTGCTGGAGCGCAACCGCCTGCTGGAAAAGCAACTCGAGCAGTTGCAGGCCAAGGCCGCCAGCGCCGCGGGCGACGATCTGTCGGCCCAGGCCGTGGACGTCAAGGGCGTGAACGTGCTGGCTGTGCGTCTGGATGGCCAGGATGGCAAGGCGCTGCTGGCGCTGGTCGATCAACTGAAAAACAAACTCGGCCGCGCAGTGATCCTGCTCGGCAGTGTCCATGAGGAAAAGGTCGTTCTCGTCGCAGGCGTGACCAAAGACCTGACTGGCCAACTCAAAGCCGGTGATTTGATGAAGCAAGCCGCTGCGGCAGTGGGCGGCAAGGGCGGTGGTCGTCCGGACATGGCGCAAGGCGGTGGTACCGACGTCGGCGCACTGGACGCGGCACTGGCCCAGACCGTTGCATTTGTAGAGCAGGGTATTTAAGGCAGCGCCGCTGGGCTCGTGGTCTAGTGACGAGCCCAGCCGCTGTTTGAGTGATTTATTGGGCGCCCTTCATGGGCAGAGGCGGCTTTGAAATGGCTTTGATCGTACAGAAATTTGGAGGCACCTCGGTCGGCACTGTCGAGAGAATCGAACAAGTCGCCGACAAGGTTAAGAAATTCCGCGAGGCGGGCGATGACCTGGTGGTTGTGCTGTCGGCAATGAGCGGCGAGACCAACCGTCTGATCGATCTGGCCAAGCAAATCAGCGGCGACCAGCAACCGGTTCCCCGTGAGCTGGACGTGATCGTTTCCACCGGCGAGCAGGTGACCATCGCCTTGCTGGCAATGGCGCTGATCAAGCGTGGTGTGCCGGCGGTGTCCTACACCGGCAACCAGGTGCGTATCCTGACGGACAGCGCGCACAATAAAGCGCGTATTCTGCAGATCGACGACCAGAAGATTCGCGGCGACCTGAAGGCTGGCCGTGTCGTGGTCGTCGCCGGTTTCCAGGGCGTGGACGAGCAGGGCAACATCACCACCCTCGGTCGTGGCGGTTCCGACACCACGGGCGTAGCGCTGGCAGCGGCCCTCAAGGCTGACGAATGCCAGATCTACACCGATGTGGACGGTGTCTACACCACTGACCCACGGGTCGTGCCTGTAGCCCAGCGCCTGGACAAGATCACGTTCGAAGAGATGCTGGAAATGGCCAGCCTCGGTTCGAAGGTGTTGCAGATCCGGGCGGTCGAATTCGCCGGCAAGTACAACGTTCCGCTGCGCGTTCTGCACAGCTTCAAAGAGGGTCCGGGCACCCTCATTACTATTGATGAAGAGGAATCCATGGAACAGCCGATCATTTCCGGCATCGCTTTCAACCGCGATGAAGCCAAGCTGACCATCCGTGGCGTGCCAGACACCCCCGGCGTGGCGTTCAAGATTCTCGGCCCGATCAGTGCCGCGAACATCGAAGTCGACATGATCGTGCAGAACGTCTCGCACGATAACACCACTGACTTCACCTTCACCGTGCACCGTAACGACTACCAGTCTGCTGAAGCGATACTGAAAAAAACCGCTAGCGAGATCGGTGCTCGGGAAGTGGTGGGCGATACCAAGATTGCCAAGGTCTCGATCGTCGGTGTCGGCATGCGCTCCCACGCAGGCGTGGCCAGCCGCATGTTCGAATCCCTGGCCAAGGAAAGCATCAATATCCAGATGATCTCTACCTCGGAAATCAAGGTTTCCGTGGTGATCGAAGAGAAATACCTGGAACTGGCCGTGCGCGCCCTGCACACGGCTTTCGAACTCGACGCTGCTGCCCAACCGGGCGAGTAAAGCGTTGTCTGGAGGGCGCGGCTGGACCGCGCCCTTTGTTTTTCTGAATGGCGCGTCCCAAAACTGTTCTTTTGCCCGCGCTGGTCAATACTAGGCCTGTAGGCTTCGACCGTTTCGGTTGTAGGTCCAATGCCTTTTTTTTGCAGACTGTTGTCCCTTAAGTGAATTGCGTGAGGAGAAAGGTATGCTGATTCTGACCCGTCGGTGTGCAGAAAGCCTGATTATTGGCGATGGCGAAATCACCGTGACCGTGCTCGGCGTCAAAGGAAACCAAGTGCGTATCGGCGTCAACGCCCCGAAAGAGGTTGCTGTACACCGCGAGGAAATTTACCTGCGTATCAAGAAAGAGAAGGACGACGAACCAAGCCATTAATTTTTATCGATTTTTATGTTTGCAAACGGGGATGAAGGTGGTTAATATACGCCCCGTGTTGCGGAGAGCTGGCCGAGTGGCCGAAGGCGCTCCCCTGCTAAGGGAGTACACCTCAAAAGGGTGTCGGGGGTTCGAATCCCCCGTTCTCCGCCATTATTTTTTAGTGCGTCAAAACCTGGCTTGATCAGTAAGTGCTTGAAGTTACTGAAAAAAGCGCTTTACAAAAGGAATTGACGACCTATAATGCGCGGCAACAAATGCACTCGTAGCTCAGCTGGATAGAGTACTCGGCTACGAACCGAGCGGTCACAGGTTCGAATCCTGTCGAGTGCACCATTTAAGAGTTGTTTGCAGCAATGCAAATAACTTGGCTTCAACCAGTTGTGATCTGGTATAAAACCACAACTTGCACTCGTAGCTCAGCTGGATAGAGTACTCGGCTACGAACCGAGCGGTCACAGGTTCGAATCCTGTCGAGTGCACCAAACACCAAAAAGCCCGCGTTTACGCGGGCTTTTTGCTGTCTACGATTTGCCTTTCACGCATCCTCTCTCATCGAATACGACCTCTGCACTGCGACCTTTCTTCGCCTTGTAGCTATACCGTGTGCTCGAATTCCGAACTTTGATCGAGTCTGGCTTGCCCAGGGCGCTCTCTACGTCCTGTTGGCTCATGCCCGCGATGATGCGTCGGTCCAGGATGGCGTCGCGACGTTGCCTGGCATCGATGAGGTTCCCGCAACGGTCCTGGAACTGACCAACCACGGTCGGTTCCTTGCGTGTGGTTTTGTTGCTGGATGTTTGCCGGCGCTCCGCTTCGGGCAGCATCGCCTCGCTCGTCGGTTCGGTCGAACCTGGGCGGTAGGGGTGGATCTGTTGTAGCGACAGGGCTTCTCCCGGGCCGCAGCTCAGGGTCGTGAATGTCACGTGCCCTGTGATGTTTTCGCAGCGATGCACGGTCTGCCCGGCAGCCGATAAAGGCAGGCAGGGCAAGCAGGCGAGCAGGAACAGGCAGTGGTTGAGGTGCATCCGGTCGTCCTCCTTGACGGTGCAGAAGAGAAGGGTAGTCGCCGCATTTCTGCCGCGGCGTGTGTTTTCTTTTCTGGATAAGTCGTCGTAAAGGAACAGGTTCAGCCTGTGTTCAGGTTTGTCTCGCAAGCGCTTGTTCTTGCCATGATTTTTTAGCGTTTTAAAGCGTCAAGCGGTGTATGATTGCGCCCGTCAGCCCCGCCGGGGCTTTGGAATATCTCCATGGACTTACCCAGTAGTTACTCAATATTTAGTTTTGCCAATCATGAATTGACTGATTGATCCTTCCGGCGTGCTCCACTGCTGGGAGTGGAGTTCGCCTATGACCCAAGTAGAAGTAAAAAAAACGCAGGAAAGCCTTCAGGATCGCCTCGCTCAAGTTATTGAGCTGCTGCATCGCCAGCGGGTCGTCGAAGACCTGACGCATCGCCAGGAAGGTCCGCATCATGACCGGGTCGAGAACCTGGTCCACCGGCAGAATCTCGTCGAGCTGCAACGCAAGCTCGATGATCTGCACTCCGCCGACGTTGCCTACATTCTTGAAGCCCTGCCACTGGAAGAGCGTCTGACGGTCTGGCAGTTGGTCAAGGCTGATCGCGACGGTGACATCCTGCTCGAAGTGTCGGACTCGGTTCGCGAAACCCTGATCGCCGACATGGATGATCACGAGTTGCTGGCGGCGGCCAAGGAAATGGACGCCGACGAACTCGCCGACCTTGCGCCCGAACTGCCGCGGGACGTTGTCCATGAACTGATGGAAGCCCTCGACGGCCAGCAGCGTGAGCGTGTGCGTTCGGCGTTGTCCTACGACGAGGAGCAGGTCGGTGCGCTGATGGACTTCGAGATGGTGACGATCCGCGAGGACGTCAGCCTTGAAGTGGTCTTGCGCTACCTGCGTCGCCTCAAGGAGCTGCCGGGGCATACTGACAAACTGTTTGTGGTCGACTACGACGGCGTGCTCAAGGGCGTGCTGCCCATCAAGCGCCTGCTCGTCAACGACCCGGAAAAACAGGTGGCCGAGGTGATGGCCAGCGATCCGGTGAGCTTTCACCCGGACGAAGATGCCTATGATGCGGCCCAGGCGTTCGAACGTTATGACTTGATTTCGGCGCCGGTGGTCGACAAGAACGGCAAACTGATCGGCCGTCTGACCATCGATGAAATGGTCGACTTGATTCGTGAGGAAAGCGAAAGCGAAGTCCTCAACATGGCCGGTCTGCGCGAAGAAGAAGACATCTTCGCCTCGGTCTGGAAGTCCCTGCGTAACCGCTGGGCCTGGTTGGCGATCAATCTGATCACAGCGTTTGTTGCCTCCCGGGTCATCGGTCTGTTCGAAGGCTCCATCGAAAAACTGGTGGCGCTTGCGGCGCTGATGCCCATCGTCGCCGGCATCGGTGGCAACTCTGGCAACCAGACCATCACCATGATCGTCCGTGCCATGGCGCTGGACCAGGTCAGCACTGGCAACACATCGCGATTGATGCGCAAGGAGCTGGCTGTGTCCCTGATCAACGGCGTGATTTGGGGTGGTGTGATTGGCGTGGTGGCTTATCTGCTCTATGGCAGTTGGTCGTTGGGGGTGGTCATGACGGCCGCGATGACGCTCAATCTGTTGTTGGCGGCATTGATGGGGGTCTTGATCCCCATGACCCTGGCCCGCATGGGCCGTGACCCTGCCATGGGCGCCAGTGTCATGATTACCGCAGTGACTGACAGTGGCGGGTTCTTCATCTTCCTGGGATTGGCGACGATTTTCCTGCTCTGAGTCACTCATCAAGAAACCCGTCTGTTTGGCGTAATACTGTCCACTTAGAAAAAACGGCGCTTCCAGAAATGGGAAGCGCCGTTTTTTTTTGCGCTTCTTTTGGATTGCGGGGCGTCAAGACTAAAGACAAGAGCAGCTGGCAGGTCCAGCCTCTATGCAACTGCACCACCGCTATCGCGAGCAAGCTCGCTCCCACAATTGGATCGGAGTACGACCGGAAGAACCAGGTCGGCTATAAGGCCGCCTCGTGGTGGACGTTGATCTCGGCGCCCCGTTAACCACGATGGCCGAACGCAGGCATTGCGCAGTGGGCACCTCGGCATGGATGCCGAGGTAGCCGCGCTGGGCCATGGATGGCCCTTCGCGGCGGGCCCACGGAGCAATGCCGGAGTGAGGGCACACCGAGCCTAGGCGAGGTGCCGAGTGGTGGGGCATGAGCGCTTTGGTTACTTTCGCGCTTTTCGAAAGTGACCCGCCGTCAGGGCGGAACCCTAAGCCGCCGTTACCGCAGCAATGGATATACACACCAACCCTGCCCCCCGCAAAATCCCCCGCGCATCACTGCATCAACGCCAATCGTGCCGCCAGTAACACAAAAGCTGCCGAGAATAGCCGGCGCAACCACTGCAACACGGATGGACGCTCCAGAACATGGCGACGCATCGATGCGCAGAACACGCCATAGATGACGAAGATGGCAAAGGTGATCGCCATGAAAATGAAGCTCAGTTGCAGCATGCGCCACATGGCATCCGTTTCTTCTGGCGTGAGAAATTGCGGTAGAAAGGCCAGGAAGAAAATCGACAGCTTTGGATTCAGCAGGTTGAGCAAGATGCCCGAAAAAATCACCGCGCCATTCGAACGCGGAGTCTTGTGCGGATCAATATGCAATGCCCCATGGCTCTGGAGCGTGCTCCATGCCATCCACAGCAGGTAAGCGACGCCAAGGTACTTGATGATCTCAAAGGCCAGTGGGCTGGTGTGCAGCAGTGCAGCGAGGCCCGTGATGGCTGCCAGCATGTGTGGCACGACCCCCAGGGTGCAACTCAATGCGGCTACCACACTCGCGCGCCAGCCCCGGGCCAGGCCAGCTGCAACCGTATAGACCACGCCAGTGCCCGGCGAAGCTGCGACGATCAGGGAAGTGACAAAAAATTCGAGGTTCATGCGACGCCGACCTTGGCAGTTATGAAGTCTCCAGCCTGCCTGCGGTGAGGAGGGGCGTCTTGAACGAAATTGCAGGTCGCTACGGGTGTCCTTTCCGGGCGTACATGCCGGGTGAGAATCCAAAGCTGCGCACGAAGCATCGGGTCATATGGCTCTGATCGGCGAAACCGCTGGCCAGGGACGCATCGGCCAGCGGCATGCCAGCAGCGATCAGTTGTCGTGTTCGGTGGATACGTCGTTGCAGCAGATAGGCGTGGGGTGTCAAACCAGTCAGGCGGGTGAAGGCGCGCACCAGTTGAAAGCGGCTTAAATCGGCCTCCCTGGCGAGCTGGGCAAGCGACATGGACGACTGTGGATCGTCGTCGATCAAGGCTTTTGCACGGTTTGCCGCGACCTCCGGCAAAGACGATACCGGTATGGAGCGATCCAGCAAATGTCCGAGCAAAAGCACGAGCGTTTCTTCGATCTTCAGGTGATCGCCAAACTCCTCGGCTTCAGCGACGGCTTGGTACAAAGTGCGGAACAATTCGGCCGCGCGCGGGCTTTGCAGCACCGGATAAGCAAATTCCTGGGCGCAGACGCCCCCATCGTTCGCCATATCCTTTAATACCTGTGCAATCAGTGGCGGGTCGAAATACAGCATCTGCCAACGACGCGTTCCGTCTCCGATGGGCGCGCCGTCATGCACTTCGGCCGGATTGACCGATATAAGGTCGCCAGCCGTCGCTTCTACCTGGCCTCGGCCACTGGCTGAACGTTGCGCCCCACGCACAAGCAAGCCAATACCAAAATGTTCGTGCATATGCCGGGCAAACGTTCGATCTGAATCGGCCTCGACGATTTCCACGCCCAGCCCTGGGATTCTTTGGATCTTGAATGCGTGACCTTTCATGCAGGACTCCGGGTCCATGCTTTTAGCGGATCAATTTAGCATCACTGCCATGGATCAGTAGTGGTGCTGATTCGATGGCTCTGATGAACGCTTGAAATGCAGGCTTGGGCCAAACGCCAGGCAAAAAAAAGCCAGCACGAGGCTGGCTTGAGTATTTGGGGGCTATCAGGTCGCGTCTGCGGCCATTTCTGCGTCATGGGCAATCAGCGAAACGAGGGCGTTCTGCTGGCGATGGGAGAGTTGTCGGAAGCGTTGAAGCAGTTCGCGCTCATGCAATGACAGCTCCGGGCTGTCCAGGCGCATGCTCAACTCTTCACCCAACGCGCCTTCCTGAATAAGGCTTTGCTCAAGGCGCGCGATGATTTCAGAGTTCATGCTGCGGTGATGATTGCGAGCCACTTCGGCAATGCGTTCCCGCATTCCGTCTGGCAGACGCACGACGAACTTGTCAGCCGTACGGCTGGAATAAATTGCCTGTTTCAATGGGCGCATATATTTAACCGGTTAGTTCAGGGAAGCGGTTCTCGGGATTGGCCGCAGGATGTCGATAGGACAAGCTCCATTGCCAAATGTTCAACCTGAATTGTTAAGAGGCCCGCATCATGCCTCAAAATTGCCAGATCATTGGCGCCAATTCTGTGACAAATTCTGATCCGGGTAAAGGCGTTATGCCAGTACCCTTCATCAAAAAATGCGGACTGGTTGGTAAAAAAACAACAGGTTCGCATCTGTGACCGTCGGATTGTGTCTATGTGCCATACCGTCTGGCGGATAACGGAAATGGACAAAAACCTGTGCCGTCCCTGTCTTGTACAGGATAGTGGCAAATGGCCGATTTACTAGGATAAGCGAGCCAGGACAGATGAATGGCGGCCCAAGCTCGGCGTCCAGGATCTGTCAGCCTTACAGGGAGTACTATTTGCCTACACTTAAAAAGCCATGGGCGACATGACAAACGCAGGGCGGGTCGTTAACATGCACGCCGTCCTGCGCACCGCGTCTCTCGTGGTCGACTCGTGTCTCAGTAGCTCAATTGGATAGAGCATCCCCCTCCTAAGGGGAAGGTTGGCAGTTCGAACCTGCCCTGGGACACCATTATAAACAATGGGTTAGCGAAATTGCCGCTGACTTTTTCTTCTCGCATCCCCATTTCCCGAGCGATCAACAGCCTCGCCACGGGTTCTGTGTTTAGCTGATCCCTCGCACTCGGTTTCTCCCACGCGTTTCCCCTTAACGGAACGCCATCTCCTGCCGATAACCCGATGAGCCCGGTTGTCTCCAGCGTTTCGGCTCGCAATGTGCGTCACGACACAGCCAGGCCAGGTGGTTGCTGAAATCCCTTGAACGTTGCTGGCTGGTGGCTATCATCTGCGCGCCTCGGGGCTGTGACAGGGCGTTTCGTTGTTATGCCATTGGGTTATTTTCTTACTTGCCTGGACATCCTCGATGCTGGCGTACCACCAAAAAAGTTTTCTGATCGTCGATGATTTCTCGGATTTCCGCAGTTCGATCCGCTCCATGCTGCGTGAGCTGGGCGTCAAGGACGTGGACACCGCTGACACCGGTGAAGTGGCGCTGCGCATGTGTTCGCAGAAACGCTATGACTTCATCCTGCAGGATTATCACCTGGGCGATGGGCGCAAGAATGGCCAGCAGGTGCTTGAAGACCTGATGGTCGAAAAGTTGATCAGCCATGAAAGTGTTTTCCTCATGGTGACCGCCGAGACCAGCCAGGCGATGGTGCTCAGTGCCCTGGAGCATGAGCCTGATGCGTACCTGACCAAACCGTTCAACCGCTCCGGCCTGGCCCAGCGGCTGGAGCGGCTCGAGCAGCGCAAGACCCTGCTCAAGCCGATCCTGCAGGCCCTCGATCGTGGCAAGCCGATGGAAGTGCTCAATGCCTGCATCGCCCTGTGCAAGCAGGACCCGCGCTACGGGCCGTTGTGCCTGCGTTATCGGGCCGATGCGTTGCGCGACTTGAATCAGAACGAGGCCCTTGAACGACTGTATAACTCCATCATCGCGGATCGCCCGTTACCGTGGGCTTACGCGGGGCTGGGCAAGTTGATGTTCAAGCGCGGCCAGGTGGGGCAGGCCAAGGCCGTTTATGAAAAGGCCCTGAAAGTCTTTCCAATGATGCCGGCGTTGTACGACGGCATGGCCGACGTGCTGGTGGCCGAAGGTGACACCAAACAGGCGCAGCACGTGCTGGAAGAGGCGGTGCGCCTGTCGCCGCTGGCGGTGCGCCGCCAATCGTTGTTGGGCAAGCTGGCGATGACCAACGAAGACTATGACACGGCTTCCCGGGCCTATCGCCAGGCGGTCGGGCAGGGCGCGCAGTCGCGCTTCAAGGACCCGGAAAGCAACCTCGGCCTGGCCCATGCGTTGATCAGCAAGGGCAGCGAAAAAGGCCTCGACACCCGCACCCGGCTGGAGATCAACACCACGCTCAGCGCCGTGGCGAAGGAGAACCTCAACGACCCGGGGTTGCAGGTTCGGGCGCGGCTGATGAAGGCCACCAGCCTGTTGCTCAACGATGCCGAAACCGCCGAGAAGCTCACCGAACAGGCCTTGCAGCGCCTCGATGGCATGGAGCAATTCATGAGCGCCGAGGCCGCGTTGCTGGTGGCCAAGCAGTTGCAAATGCTTGGCCAGACCAGCGCCGGCGAGTCGATGCTCAAGAACTGCGCGGAAATCTACGGTGATGACCCGACGGTGATGCAAGGCATCGCCAAGCTGACCGACGACCCGAACATCCTCAATCAAGGTAATGCCGCCGCCGAGTTGAACCGCGAAGGCGTGCGGGTCTACAAGACCGGCGCGTTGCCGCAGGCGCGGGAGCTGTTCCGCCGAGCCCTGAAGATGCAACCGAAGAACATCAGTATTGCCCTGAACATGGCGCAATCGCTGCTGCATGGCACCGACACCAGCGTGGAGTCGGAACTGCTGCAGGAGTGCCGCGCCTGCCTGAAACTGGTGGGCATGATGCCCGACACCGATGCGCGTTTTGCGCGTTATCAAAAACTGCGAAGCAAGGCATTTGGCGATGAATGACAGTGAACAGGCCCTCGATTTTTCTACGGTGATCGCGTCGACCGTGCACGACATGAAAAACTCCCTGACCTTGCTCATGCAGGCGCATGGGCAATGGCTCGAACGCTTGCCCGAATCCGAGCGGCAAACCTCGGAGCAGGGCGTCATCGAGTTCGAGTTCGCCCATCTCAATGGTCTCATGGTGCAATTGCTGGGGCTGTACAAGCTCGGCGTCAACCAGTTGCCGCTGCACCCGGCCTACCATGAGCTGGATGACTTCATCGAGGCGCAACTGGCCGGCCATCAGGACGTGTTCCGCAGTCGCGGGATCATGGTCACCTATGACGTCGATCCGCTCAGCCCCTTGGGCTTTTTCGACCGTGAGCTGGTGGCGTCGGTGCTCGACAATTGCATCAACAACGCCATTCGCCATGCGCGCCAGGCGCTGTTGATCAGTGTCAGCGATGAAGCCGGGCAACTGGTGCTGACCATCAACGACGACGGCGAAGGTTACCCGCAAGAGATGATCGAGCGTCAGGCCGAGTATGTGCAGGGCATCAACCACAGCACTGGCAGCACCGGGCTGGGCCTGTACTTCGCCGCGCGGATCGCCGGGCTGCACCAGCGCGGCGGCGTGAGCGGGCGTACCGAGATTGCCAATGGCGGTGTGTTGGGTGGCGGAGTGTTCCGGCTTTATCTGCCCTGAGCGTGCCCTTCATAAAGATCCCTGGCACCACAAATTCCTTGTGGGAGCGAGCCTGCTCGCGATGGCGTCGGCTCAGCCAATATTGAGTTGACTGATACATCGCCATCGCGAGCAGGCTCGCTCCCACAATGTATTCCAAGGCTTGTAGTTTATTTTTGTGGGTGCTTGATATTCCGAACAGCCGAAGCCTATTTTGTACGGGTTGCCGTTCGCGGCTCGCACATAACAAGGATTGCGTCATGACGACCGATGGCCAGCGTTCACTCGCGCAGCGACTGACGGGCATTGATGAGATTGAATGTGTCACGCCGGATTTGAATGGTGTGCCGCGGGGCAAGGTAATGACCGCTGAGGGTTTCCTCGAAGGCCGGCGGTTGCAGTTGGCGCGGGGCGTGCTGCTGCAATGCATCATGGGCGGTTATCCGCCGTCGCGTTTCTACGGCAGCGATGACGGCGACCTGGCGCTGGTGGCCGATCCGAAACAGATTCATCGCCTGCCTTGGAGCCAGCAGCCCCGTGCCCTGGCGATCTGCGATGCCGACGAGTTGACCGGTGAAAGCTCCCGGCTCTCGACGCGCGGCCAGCTCAAGGCCGTTGTCGCTCGCTATGCAGCCCTTGGCCTGGCGCCGGTAGTGGCGACCGAACTGGAATTCTTCGTGTTCGCCCCCAACCCGGACCCGACCCAGCCGTTCCAGCCGCCGATGGGCCTGGACGGGCGTCGCGAAGATGGCCATTCGGCGTTCAGCGTCAGCTCCAACAACGGCCTGCGCCCGTTCTTCAGTGAAGTCTATGCATGCATGGCGGCGCTGGGCCTGCCTCGTGACACCTTCATGCATGAAATGGGTGTGAGCCAGTTCGAGATCAATCTGCTGCACGGCGACCCTTTGTTGTTGGCCGACCAGACCTTCCTGTTCAAGCACCTGCTCAAGGAAGTGGCGCTCAAGCACGGCCTGACCGTGGTCTGCATGGCCAAGCCCCTGGCCCACACGCCGGGCAGTTCGATGCACATCCATCAGAGCGTCGTCGAGGCGGACAGCGGTCGCAACGTCTTCAGCGACGAGGCAGGCGAACCGACGGCCACTTTCCGGCACTTCATCGGCGGGCAACAGGCATGCCTGGCGGATTTCACCGCCTTGTTCGCACCGAACGTGAATTCCTACCAGCGCCTGTGCCACCCGTTCGCCTCACCGAACAATGCCTGTTGGTCCCATGACAACCGTTCGGCCGGGTTGCGGATTCCCGCCAGTTCGCCGGTGGCCCGGCGGGTCGAGAACCGCTTGCCGGGGGCCGATGCCAACCCCTACCTGGCGATTGCCGCCAGCCTGGCCGCCGGGCTGTATGGGATCGAACATCGCCTGGAGCCGAGCGCGGCGATCCAGGGCGAATTCGAAGTGCCGGATAATCTGTCGCTGCCATGTACCTTGCATGCTGCCCTGGAGCGTCTGAAGCGTAGTCATCTGGCGAAGGAACTGTTCGGTACGGAGTTCATCGAAGGCTACATCGCCTCCAAGACCCTGGAACTGACCAGCTTCTTCGATGAAATCACGCCCTGGGAAAGGCGTGTCCTCGCGGCCCAGGCATAACGAACCGTCGCATTCGGGCTATCTTCAACAGGTAGCCCTTACTCACCTCAAGGAGCCGCTCGGAACGCCGATGCGCCAAATCTGGAAACCTTTTCGAGCGCTTTATTTCGCCTCGCTGATGATGTTGATCGGCTCGGGCCTCTTGAGTACTTACCTGGCCTTGCGCCTGGCCGCCGACCACGTGGACAGCCTCTGGGTTGGTGCGCTGATGGCCGCCAACTATTTCGGCCTGGTGCTGGGTGGCAAGATCGGCCACCGGCTGATCGCCCGCGTCGGGCACATCCGCGCCTATTCGGCCTGCGCCGGGATTGTCGGGGCGGCAGTACTGGGCCATGGCCTGGTGGACTGGCTGCCGGCCTGGATCGTGCTGCGGATGATTGTCGGCCTCGGGATGATGTGCCAGTACATGGTCATCGAGAGCTGGCTCAACGAGCAAGCCGACGCCAAGCAGCGTGGCGTGGTGTTCAGCGGCTACATGATTGCCTCCTATCTGGGGCTGGTGCTGGGCCAGTTGATCCTGGTCATGCACCCGGCCCTGGGGCCTGAGCTGTTGATGCTGGTGGCGCTGTGCTTCGCCTTGTGCCTGGTGCCGGTGACACTGACCCGGCGAATTCACCCGGCGGCGCTGCATCCGGCACCCATGGAGCCGCGCTTCTTCATCAAGCGTGTGCCGCAGTCATTGAGTACGGTGCTGGGTTCCGGGTTGATCGTCGGCTCGTTCTATGGCCTGGCGCCCCTGTATGCCTCTCAGCAGGGCCTGTCGACCGAGCAGGTCGGTCTGTTCATGGGTAGCTGCATCTTCGCCGGATTGCTGGTGCAGTGGCCGCTGGGGTGGCTGTCCGACCGTTATGACCGGGCGCTGCTGATCCGCTGCTTTGCGCTGGTCCTGACGATCTGTGCGCTGCCGTTGGCGATTCTTCCGACGGTGCCGCTGGAGGTGCTGTTCGTCGCGGGATTCTTCTGTTCGCTGGTGCAGTTCTGCCTGTATCCGCTGGCGGTGGCATTTTCCAATGACCACGTCGAAGCTGATCGAAGGGTGTCCCTGACCGCAATGCTGCTGGTGACCTATGGCGTTGGCGCCAGTATCGGGCCGCTGGTGGCCGGTGTGCTGATGAAGATGTTCGGCAGCCAGATGCTCTACGGCTTTTTCGCCTTCTTCGCTTTGGTGCTGGTGTGGCGGATCCGGCCGAAAGCGGTGACCAACCTGCATCAGGTCGATGATGCACCGCTGCATCACGTGGCGATGCCGGACAGCATGTCGAGTTCGCCTTTGGTGGCGTGCCTTGATCCACGGGTGGATGAGCAGGTGGTGCAGGAGCAGATGCAGTCGCCAGCCAATCCGGACGTGGAGCCTGAGCCGGCAACTGAGACTGCGGCCGAGGCTGAAACTGAAACCGAGGCGCCTGAGACACCGAGTTTTACCCAGGCCAGGCCTTGAAGCAGACATAAAAAAACGGGCGGTCACCGCAAGGGACTGCCCGTTTTTTATGGTTCGACGATCAGAGGTCGTCTTTATCGAAGCGCCGGGCTTCTCGCTGGAGCTGGTAGACGAACCGCTCGACCTGCCGTTGCACCAGGCCGCTGATGTTGTGAAAGCGTACACCGGCGAACGTGGTGTTGATCCTTTCTTCGAAATGCAGGTAGCGCAGCTCGACTGGCGCGGTCATGTTGCCAAACGGCAGGGCTGCGATGAAGCGCTCATACACCTGGCCCAATTGCAGTCGCTGCGTGATGTCGCCGTCGAAACGCAACTTGCAACCGGTGGCGGAGATGTCCAGCAGCTTGCCATCCACCGGTGACTTGAGCTTGTCGCCGCCCAGTTCAACGCTCACCAGTTGTGCCAGTTTCAGGGCGGCGCGGAAGGCGTTGCGACGTTGGTGGTAGACCACTTCGTCGGGCAGGGCGCCGCGATAACAGCGACCGTCGCTGGATTCATCAATGGTCAGTGGACCCTTGCCATCCCATGCGATGCGCACGCCGTCATGGAAACCCTCGACACGAAACGGCTCGCCGGCCAGCAGGAAACGCTCGCCGTCCCGGGGGATCATTTCATCCAGGGCAATGGAGTTGGTCTCGCGGTCGACGTTGACCAGATAGCTCTGGAAGCGCTGGCTACGTTCATGGAAGGTAATGATCAGCGGGTCGTGGCTCTCTTGCAGCATCCGCAGGTTGCCGGAGATTTCCAGGGGCGTGGTGAGGACCTTGGGCGGCTGCGGAGCATCATCCGCGTTTGAGGCATTGAACACGGTGAGTCAGTCTCCAGGCAAAATACGACTACGAATGGCCGGCATTTTGCCAGCATGTATCGCGCGTTGATAGAGCGAAGGCATTGTTCGTTTCATGCCTGGCTGAGCGGGCGGTGCTTGACCATCTTGGCGGTCGAGCCGCGAGCGTCATACAGCGTCGGGATCTCGCCACCGTTGAGAATGCGCAACTGGTTGGCGGTGGCGGCCTGCTGCATCAGGATCGACTGGCCGTTGCGAGCGTTGGTTGTCTGGCACTGGGCGAGCAGGTCGTTGAGGGCTTTGCTCTGGGACAGCAGTTGATCACCAATCGTCGACTGGCTGGCCAGTTGCTCAAGGCCGTCATGGCTGGCGGGCAGGTTGAGGCTGGCGAGGATCTCGCTGCGTTTGCGGCCATGCTGGTCAAGCAAGATGATCAATGCCTGTTTCTGCGCCAGGATATTCTCCAGCAGAGGCATGTCGCGACCGTGCAGTGCCACGGATTCGGCCTGCAACAATTCCAGCAATTGTTGCGCTGGAGCAAAGTCGTCGATGATCAGTTGCAATAAATTAGTGTCGTGCATGGCTGGCCTTGGGTCTTAAGCGTCCAAAAGCCTGGCGCAGGCGGTGGCCTAGCGCTGGGCTTCGAAGTTGAGCAGTTTGCTGGCTACGCGGTTGCTGTCGACTTTGTAGCTGCCATCGGCGATTGCTGCTTTCAACTCGGCCACGCGGGCGTTGTCGACGACAGGTTGATCGCGCAGCTTGTCAGTGACCTTCTGCAACTGCTGAGCCTCATTGCTGAGGTGTACCGACTCCCCGTTGCTGACTTGTTCGGCGGGTGTAGGCAGCGGCGCGGATTTGTCGGCTTCGACGGTTTCCTTGGTGGCGCTGGTACGCGTAGTGCCTGTCAGCGGTGAAGAGCTGTTTAAACGATTGAAATCGATGACCATGGTAAAAAACCTCTGGGTATTTGGACGCTTGCCATGTTTTCGGCCATCCCCAAAAAAACTTTAGGCTCATTTATTCAATGAACGTGCGCACGTCTGCGCTTGCCTTTGCGTAAGGCACAGTCTAGGGAACACCGGGATCAAGCGCCAGCTTTCTACCTCCTCTACCAGGTCATTACATCGCCACTTCCACTTGGCCTGGGGCCACCACTTGTGCCTTGATGACGCGCTGGGAATTAAGGTTTTTAACCCGTATCTGTTCGCGCATGCCGCCATTGGACAGGGCTTCGCCGGGCATCCGCACGGCCATGGAGCCGCTGCGGGCGGTGATGACCACCTGGTCGCCCTTGCGGACCACCTCGGCCTGCTCCAAGTGCACCAGCGTCACGATCTGATCGGCGACCATTGGTCGGACAAGTTTCTGCCCGATGGCCTGGTCGACGGAGGTCAGGAAGCCCTGGTTGATCTGGCTGATGTCCCGTTCGCGCAACATCACGTCCTGGGGCTCGACGATCCCGGCCCGCTTGAGCGGACGCGTGGTGGTGACAATGTCCCGGAACAGGCGCACTTGAGCGGGCACGAACACCGTCCAGGGCGTGGCGCTGTCGCAACGAACCTTCACCGTGACGCGGCCCAGGGGCCTGGCCGGGCTCTCCAGCGAGGCAGTCAATTCCTTGTCGCACATCGGCATGCGCAGGCGCGGGTCGAGCTGGTTGACTTCGATTTCGTAGCGACCTTCGGTTTGACTGGTAGCCAGATAGTCTTCTACGGTGAATTCAAGAAAGCCCTGAGTGACGCCGATAAGGAGATCAGGCAAGGTAACCGGAACAGCAGCAAGGGCAGGACCGCCCGAAGTGAACAGGCAGACAGCCAACAGTGCACCGAGCCAGTGGCGGCAGTGAGTGGTCAGGCGTCGAGAAAATGTCGTTTGTGCGTTCATGCCGGTTCAATAGCAAGCCCCGTGCCGTTTAGTGATGAATGCGCGTCGGACACATTAGCGTTACGTAGGAGTCAGGGCATGGCGGGAGTAATGGATTCGGTAAACCAGCGCACTCAGCTGGTCGGTCAGAATCGCCTGGAGCTGTTGTTGTTCCGTCTCGACGGCCAACAGATGTATGGGATCAACGTATTCAAGGTCCGCGAGGTGCTGCAATGCCCCAAGCTGACCCTGATGCCCAAGTCCAGCCCCGTTGTGTGCGGTGTGGCCAATATCCGGGGAGCGACCATCCCGATTCTCGATCTGGCGATGGCGACCGGTTCCGGTCGGTTGCTGGACCAGAGCAATCCGTTTGTGATCATCACCGAGTACAACACCAAGACCCAGGGGTTCCTGGTGCGCTCGGTGGAGCGCATCGTCAACATGAACTGGGAAGAGATCCATCCACCGCCCAAGGGCACCGGCCGCGATCACTACCTCACGGCAGTGACCCGGGTCGATAACCAGTTGGTGGAAATCATCGACGTGGAGAAAATCCTCGCCGAAGTAGCGCCCACGCCGGAAGCGATCTCCGCGGGGGTGGTGGATGCCGAAACCCAGCACAAGGCGATTTCGTTGCGGGTGTTGACCGTCGATGACTCTTCTGTGGCCCGCAAGCAGGTGACCCGTTGCCTGCAAACGGTCGGTGTCGAGGTGGTGGCGTTGAACGACGGGCGGCAGGCGCTGGATTACCTGCGCAAGTTGGTCGACGAGGGCAAGAAGCCCGAGGAAGAATTCCTGATGATGATCTCCGACATTGAAATGCCGGAGATGGACGGGTACACCCTGACGTCGGAAATCCGCAGCGACCCGCGCATGCAAAAGCTGCACATCATCTTGCATACTTCGCTGTCCGGGGTTTTCAACCAGGCGATGGTCAAGAAGGTCGGTGCCGACGATTTCCTGGCGAAATTCCGCCCTGACGACCTGGCTTCCAGGGTCGTCGATAGGATCAAGGCAGCAGAATAAAGCAAAGGTCGGGCGCGTTGTGCGCCCGGCAAGTCAACACGATGAAAGAGGCGGTATCTTGTCTACGGGTAATTTGGATTTCGAACAGTTCCGGGTCTTCCTGGAAAAAGCCTGTGGCATCTTGCTTGGTGAAAACAAGCAATACCTGGTGTCGAGCCGTCTCAATAAATTGATGGAGCAACAGGGCCTCAAGTCATTGGGCGAACTGGTGCAGCGTATCCAGACCCAGCCGCGCAGTGGTTTGCGCGAGATGGTGGTGGATGCGATGACCACCAACGAAACCCTGTGGTTTCGTGACACCTATCCGTTCGAGGTGTTGAAGAACAAAGTGCTGCCGGCGGCCATCAAGGCCAGCCCGGGCCAACGCCTGCGGATCTGGTCGGCGGCCTGCTCGTCGGGGCAGGAACCCTATTCGCTGTCGATGTCCATCGATGAGTTCGAGCGGTCCAACCTCGGCCAGTTGAAAGGCGGCGTGCAGATTGTCGCCACCGACCTGTCCGGGACCATGCTCAATAATTGCAAGACCGGCGAGTACGACAGCCTGGCCATCGGCCGGGGCCTGTCGCCGGATCGCCTGCAACGTTACTTCGACCCCAAGGGGCCGGGTAAATGGGTGGTCAAGGCGCCGATCAAGAGCCGCGTGGAGTTCCGTTCGTTCAACTTGCTGGACAGCTATGCCAGCCTGGGCAAGTTCGACATCGTGTTCTGCCGCAACGTGCTGATCTACTTCTCTGCCGAAGTGAAGAAAGACATTCTGCTGCGCATCCACAGCACGCTCAAGCCGGGCGGTTACCTGTTCCTCGGCGCTTCCGAGGCGTTGAACGGTTTGCCGGATCATTACCAGATGGTCCAATGCAGCCCGGGGATCATCTACCAGGCGAAGTGATTGGCTTGAGCTGTCAAAAAACGGGAGTCCTCACGGGGCTCCCGTTTTTTTTGCCTGCCGGTTTCTTCCAGTCCACCACTGCTTCCTGTGGGAGCGAGCCTGCTCGCGATGCGGTACTCCTGGCGACATCAATGTGGACTGACACACCGCTATCGCGAGCAGGCTCGCTCCCACAATGAAACGCATTTGTCCTGCAGAAGCGGCAGAAAAGCGGCAGCCTGCGGAAACCCGTTGCCGCTTTTCTGGCATTGCCGCTTTGCCGGTGCCCGCAAAGCCCCGGTTTATGGGGGTTCTTAAAATGGCACGGCGCTTGCTTTAGCCGTCGTACGTACATTCTGGTCACCCAAAGGTTTCCGACATGAGCATCAGCTTCGATAAAGCGCTCGGTATCCACGAACAGGCCCTGAGCTTCCGCGCCCAGCGCGCCGAAGTCCTGGCCAACAACATCGCCAACGCCGACACCCCGAACTTCAAGGCTCGGGACCTGGACTTCTCCAAAGTGCTCGCCGAGCAGAACGAGAAGGCCAAGAACGGCCACTTCGCCTTGAACATGACCAACAGCCGTCATATCGAAGCCGAAGGCTTGGGCAATGGCGATGAATCGCTGATGTATCGCACGCCGATGCAACCTTCGATCGATCAGAACACCGTGGACGCTCAACTGGAACAGTCCAACTACACGGAAAACTCCGTGAACTTCCAGGCCAGCTTCACCCTGCTCAACAGCAAGTTCAAAGGGCTGGTATCGGCCCTGCGCGGAGAGTAAGCCATGTCGATTGCTAGCGTATTCAACATTGCCGGCAGTGCCATGAGTGCCCAGACCACTCGCCTGAACACCGTCGCCAGTAACATCGCCAACGCCGAGACCGTTTCCTCAAGCATCGACCAGACCTACCGCGCTCGCCACCCGGTATTCGCCACCATGTTCCAGGGCGGCCAGTCCGGCGGCAGCGACTCGCTGTTCCAGGAGCAGGACGCGGCCGGGCAGGGTGTACAGGTGCTTGGCGTGGTCGAAGACCAGAGCAACCTCGATGCCCGTTATGAGCCAAACCATCCGGCTGCCGACGCCAAGGGTTATGTCTACTACCCGAACGTCAACGTCGTCGAAGAAATGGCCGACATGATTTCCGCCAGCCGTTCGTTCCAGACCAACGTCGAAATGATGAACACCGCCAAAACCATGATGCAGAAGGTCCTGACCCTCGGTCAGTGATAAGGGGCGAGTCACATGAGCGTTACCAGTACAACCAGTGGTTTGAGCCTCAACGAGATTCTGGCCAACTCCTCGGTCAAGACCAACACCACCACCGATGGCCTGTCCTCGGCGACGAGCTCGGCCACTGGGTCGCAGTCGCTGGGCAAGGATGCGTTCCTGCAATTGCTGGTCACCCAGCTGAAAAACCAGAACCCGCTGGAGCCGCAGGATAACGGCGAGTTCGTTGCCCAGCTGGCGCAGTTCAGCAGCCTGGAAGGCATCACCACTCTTAACGACACCGTGAGCGGTCTCGCCAGCAACTACAACTCGTCCCAGGCCCTGCAAGCCTCGTCACTGGTGGGCCGCTCGGTCATCGCCCCGGGCGACAAGGCGGTGGTCGATACCTCCAAGAGCCTCAACGGGACCGTGGTGGTACCGACATCGGTGTCTTCCGTCGCCGTCAAGATCGTGGACAAGGACGGCAAGACCGTTCGCACCATTGACCTGGGCAGCCAGAACGCCGGCAACTCCGCCTTCATCTGGGATGGCAAGAACGACGCGGGCACGACGGTCGAGTCGGGCACCTACTCCTTCACCGCTTCGACCACTATCGACAGCAAGGCCGTGTCGCTGATTACCAACCTGCCGGCGACTGTCAGCAGCGTGACGATCAGCCAGACGGGTGGTGAGCTGATGCTCAACTTGGCCGGGCTGGGCAGCATTGCCCTGTCCAAAGTACAAACTATTGGTATGTAGAGCCGACTAACCGGCAAAAGGAGTCAACATGTCTTTCAACATCGGCCTTAGCGGTCTCTATGCAGCCAACAAGCATCTGGATGTGACCGGCAACAACATCGCCAACGTGGCGACCACCGGTTTCAAATCGTCCCGTGCGGAATTCGAAGACGTCTACTCGGCCACCAAGCTGGGTTCCGGCACCAAGACCGTCGGCAACGGCGTGCGCCTGGCCAACGTCTCCCAGCAGTTCAGCCAGGGTGACGTCAACAACACCGGCAACGTGCTGGACATGGGTATCCAGGGTTCGGGCTTCTTTGTCCTGAGCAACGACGGTTCCCTGAGCTACACCCGTGCCGGTACCTTCAAGACCGACAAGGAAGGCTTCATCACCAACAGCGACGGCACTGCGCGTTTGCAGGGCTATGGCGTGGATGCCAATGGCAACATCCTCAACGGCATCCTGACCGACCTGCGCATCGACACCTCGAACCTGCCGCCTCAAGCGACCAGCCTGGTTTCGTCGACGATTAACCTGAATTCGACGGCGACGGCGATCAGCCAAGTGGCCCCTTACCAGTTCAACCCGGCCGATACATCCACCTTCACCAAGCAATTCACCACGCCGGTCTACGATACCCAGGGTAACCAGCATTCCATGGACCAATACATGGTCAAGACTGGCGAGAATGAATGGGATGTCTACACGCTGATCGACGGTCGTAACCTGGACGGTAGCTCGCCGACCGCTGCCGCTACCCTGGCGGTGCCTTCGACCATGAACTTTGACGCGAACGGCAGGTTGACCACGGTCACCACTCCACCCGCGACCACCAGTAGCGACTTGGAACTGGATGATTGGATCCCTGGCACCGTGACCAACGGTGTGTGGACTGCCAATGGCGCCGACGGCGCCGATACAATTACCATCTCCATGGCCAACACCACCCAATTCAACGCCGACACCGCCCGGTCGATCCCGGCCCAGAACGGTTACGCCACCGGCCAGATCACCAACCTGACCATCGACGGCAGCGGTGTATTGCTGGCCAACTTCAGCAACAACCAGACCAAGCCGATCGGCCAGCTCGCCCTCGCCAGTTTCACCAACGAGCAAGGTTTGCAGCCGGTAGGCGGCACCAGCTGGAAAGAAACCTTCGCCTCGGGCATCCCGGGCTACGATGCCCCGGAAACCGGGACCCTGGGTTCGATCGTCTCCAACTCCCTGGAAGAGTCCAACGTCAACCTGACCAACGAACTGGTCGAGCTGATCAAGGCGCAAAGCAACTACCAGGCGAACGCCAAGACCATCTCCACCCAAAGCACCATCATGCAGACCATCATTCAGATGGCTTGATGTCGATGGTTGTTTGAAGGCTGCACAAGGAGCCCCTCGCAAGAGGGGCTTTTTCATGGGCGGTGATTTTTGTGGTGCCTGGCCTGACCCCATCGCGAGCAAGCTCGCTCCCACATTGGAATGCTTACCCCTGTGGGAGCGAGCTTGCTCGCGATGGGGCCAGTCCAGGCACCGACTTTTCTCCAGGCAAAAGAAAACCCCCGATAAACCAGCGGTCTATCGGGGGCTTCTTTCAGCAGGCGCCTTTACGCGCCCACCCGCTCAGCTTATTGGCAAGCTTCGCAATCCGGCTCGTCGATCGCGCAGGCCTTTGGCACTGGCGCAGGGCCGGCTGGAGCAGCCAGGACCGAATCGTCACCGTGGTTGCCGCCGCTGGAAACAGCGTTCAGCTTGCCGGTGTTGATGGTCGATTTCTCGGTGCTGGTCGCGGCCAGGGCACGGAGGTAGTAGGTGGTTTTCAGGCCACGGTACCAGGCCATGCGGTAGGTCACGTCCAGCTTCTTGCCCGAAGCGCCGGCGATGTACAGGTTCAGCGACTGAGCCTGGTCGATCCACTTCTGGCGACGGCTGGCGGCGTCGACGATCCATTTGGTGTCCACTTCGAAGGCCGTTGCGTAGAGCTCTTTGAGCTCTTGCGGGATGCGTTCGATCTGCTGCACCGAGCCGTCGTAGTACTTCAGGTCGTTGATCATGACCGAGTCCCACAGGCCGCGGGCCTTGAGGTCGCGAACCAGGTACGGGTTGATCACGGTGAATTCGCCCGACAGGTTCGATTTCACATACAGGTTCTGGTAGGTCGGTTCGATCGACTGCGACACGCCAGTGATGTTGGCGATGGTGGCGGTCGGTGCGATGGCCATGATGTTGGAGTTACGGATGCCTTTCTGCACACGGGCGCGAACCGGTGCCCAGTCCAGGGATTCGTTCAGGTCAACGTCGATGTACTTCTGGCCGCGCTGGGCGATCAGGATCTGTTGCGAGTCCAGCGGCAGGATGCCCTGGGACCACAGCGAGCCCTGGAACGTCTCGTAGGCGCCACGCTCGTCGGCCAGGTCGCAGGAAGCCTGGATCGCGTAGTAGCTGACCGCTTCCATGGACTTGTCGGCGAACTCGACCGCGGCATCGGAACCGTACGGAATGTGCTGCAGGTACAAGGCGTCCTGGAAGCCCATGATGCCCAGGCCGACCGGACGGTGCTTGAAGTTGGAGTTCTTCGCCTGTGGCACCGAGTAGTAGTTGATGTCGATCACGTTGTCGAGCATGCGCACAGCGGTGTTCACGGTGCGTTGCAGCTTGGCGGTGTCCAGCTTGCCGTCGACGATGTGGTTCGGCAGGTTGATCGAGCCCAGGTTGCAGACCGCGATCTCATCCTTGTTGGTGTTCAGGGTGATCTCGGTGCACAGGTTCGAGCTGTGGACCACGCCGACGTGCTGCTGCGGGCTGCGCAGGTTGCACGGGTCCTTGAAGGTCAGCCATGGGTGGCCGGTTTCGAACAGCATCGACAGCATCTTGCGCCACAGGTCTTTGGCCTGGACGACTTTGAACAGCTTGATCTTGTTGTACTCGGTCAGGGCTTCGTAGTACTCGTAGCGCTCTTCGAAAGCCTTGCCGGTCAGGTCGTGCAGGTCCGGCACTTCGGATGGCGAGAACAGGGTCCACTTGCCGTCATCGAAGACGCGCTTCATGAACAGGTCGGGGATCCAGTTGGCGGTGTTCATGTCGTGGGTACGACGACGGTCATCACCGGTGTTCTTGCGCAGCTCGATGAACTCTTCGATGTCCATGTGCCAGGTTTCCAGGTAGGCACAGACCGCGCCCTTGCGCTTGCCGCCCTGGTTGACCGCGACTGCGGTGTCGTTGACCACTTTGAGGAACGGCACGACGCCCTGGGATTTGCCGTTGGTGCCCTTGATGTACGAGCCCAATGCGCGAACCGGGGTCCAGTCGTTGCCCAGGCCACCGGCGAATTTCGACAGCATGGCGTTGTCGTGGATCGCGCCGTAGATGCCCGACAGGTCATCCGGAACGGTGGTCAGGTAGCAGCTCGACAGCTGTGGACGCAGGGTACCGGCGTTGAACAGGGTCGGGGTCGAGGCCATGTAGTCGAAGGACGACAACAGGTTGTAGAACTCGATCGCACGGTCTTCGCGCTGCTTCTCTTCGATCGCCAGGCCCATGGCCACGCGCATGAAGAAGATCTGCGGCAGTTCGAAACGCACGCCATCCTTGTGGATGAAGTAACGGTCGTACAGGGTTTGCAGGCCCAGGTAGGTGAACTGCTGGTCACGCTCGTGGTTGATCGCCTTGCCGAGTTTTTCCAGGTCGAATTCGGCCAGGACCGGGTTCAGCAATTCGAACTCGATACCCTTGGCAACGTAGGCCGGCAACGCCTTGGCGTACAGGTCGACCATTTCGTGGTGGGTCGCGCTCTCGGCGACTTCCAGGAAGCTCAGGCCTTCGGCACGCAGGGTGTCCATCAGCAGGCGGGCGGTCACGAAGGAGTAGTTCGGCTCGCGTTCCACCAGGGTCCGCGCGGTCATCACCAGCGCGGTGTTGACGTCCTTGAGGGCGACGCCGTCATAGAGGTTCTTCAGGGTTTCGCGCTGGATCAGGTCGCCATCGACTTCTTCCAGGCCTTCGCAGGCCTCGGTGACGATGGTGTTCAGGCGGCCCATGTCCAGCGGCGCCAGGCTGCCGTCGGCGCGGGCGATGCGGATCGATGGGTGGGCTTGGACCGGTGCGTCGGCCGGGGTGCGGATAGCACGTTCCTTGGCGCGGGAGTCACGGTAGATCACGTAGTCGCGGGCCACTTTCTGCTCGCCGGCACGCATCAGGGCCAGTTCGACCTGGTCCTGGATTTCTTCGATATGGATGGTGCCGCCCGAGGGCATGCGACGCTTGAAGGTCGCGGTGACCTGTTCGGTCAGGCGGGCCACGGTGTCGTGGATTCGCGACGAAGCGGCAGCGGTGCCACCTTCAACTGCGAGAAACGCTTTGGTGATGGCGACGGTAATCTTGTCATCGGTGTAAGGAACGACAGTGCCGTTACGCTTGATCACACGCAGTTGGCCCGGCGCGGTGGCGGACAGATCCGGGTTCGAATCGGCGGCCAGCGGCGCGGTGCCCTGCGGGTTCTCGCGAGTTGTGTCGGTGTGCATGGGTGTCTCCACGTTCTCTATGTTTGTTTGGGCACCATCACGGTGCCCACCGTTCCGTCCTGAAGCACTACAACCGACTGGCGCCGGGCATAACAACTTCGGGACAGTAGGAAGCAGGCGTTTAATGCCGCTTCCATCCGAAGTTCTCAGGTTGCGAGCGAGGCTCGAAACCGGGTTGTCGGGGTGGCAGCAATTGACTGCAACACCCGTACCGTTTCGGTCGTTTTCGACCTGGAAACAGTTGCCATCCGCAGGGGCGGTCTGGGCTTGGGGAAATGCGGTGTTTCAGCTGGACAGAAGCAAGAAAAGCGCTTGAATTCTCTGCCCGACTTGTGTTTGGTTTTTGGCCTGAAACCCTACATGTAGGGTTTTTTGCGCGGCGGGCTACAAGATAATGCGTTTTTGGGGGGTATGCAACGTACTACCTGTGGATAAGCCTGTGCGTAATTTGTGTGCGAAACGTGGAACTGCTCTGTAGGCCGCGACCTAGCTGGAGTGGACCTTTTTTCATCGGTTTCGACGATCCGAAAACAGCCTGGTGGTTTTTGCGGGCGCGGACATTACCACATAAAACCCACTCGATCGAAACGCATTTGTCCGCTTGTTTTCTGCGCAGGCGACGTTTATACAATCGGCCCATGCGTGGGTGTGTTTATCCTCCTTTAACATGACAAAAAGATGGGGGGAGCTGTTTTCGAATACCTGAAGTGGGCACCTTTTGTGGCGAGGGAGCTTGCTCCCGCTCGGTTGCGCAGCGACCGCAAAAATCCTAGGGCCGCTTCGCACCCCAGCGGGAGCAAGCTCCCTCGCCACAGGTGAGTGCTGATCCTTCCTTTTATATTCGCAGCAAGACGAGGCCCTAGTGGAACAAGAAGCCTGGCAGGTATTGATCGTCGAGGATGACCAGCGTCTGGCCGAGCTGACCCGGGAATACCTCGAAAGCAACGGATTGCGTGTCGCCATCGAAGGTGACGGCGCGGTGGCGGCGGCGCGGATCATTGCCGAGCAGCCGGATCTGGTGGTTCTCGACCTGATGCTGCCCGGCGAAGACGGCCTGAGCATCTGTCGCAAGGTGCGCGAGCACTATGACGGGCCGATCCTGATGCTCACCGCCCGCACCGACGACACCGATCAGATCCAGGGCCTGGACCTGGGCGCCGATGATTACGTCTGCAAGCCGGTTCGCCCGCGTTTGCTGTTGGCGCGCATCCAGGCCCTGCTGCGGCGCAGCGAACCGGAGCCGAACGTCGCGCAGAAACCGCGACGCCTGCAGTTCGGCCCGCTGGTGGTCGACGACGCCCTGCGTGAAGCCTGGTTGCAGGGCAACGGTATCGAGCTGACCAGCGCCGAATTCGACCTGCTGTGGCTGCTGGTGTCCAATGCCGGGCGCATCCTGTCCCGGGAAGAAATCTTCACCGCCCTGCGCGGTATTGGTTATGACGGCCAGGACCGCTCCATCGACGTGCGTATTTCGCGCATCCGCCCCAAGATCGGCGACGACCCGGACCATCCACGGCTGATCAAGACCATCCGCAGCAAAGGCTACCTGTTCGTTCCTGAAGCTTGCGTAGACCTGGCGCCGTGAATTCGATCTTCCTGCGCATTTATGGCGGCATGTGTGCGGCGCTGGTGCTGGTGGCGGTCCTCGGTGTGCTGGCCTTGCACCTGCTCAACCAGACCCGCAGTGAGCAATACCGCGAGCGCCTGGCCCACGGCACGTTTTCGCTGATGGCCGACAACCTGCGGCCGATGAACGACACCGAACGGCGGCGGGCGTTGCTGGTGTGGGAGCGCCTGCTGGGCATTCCCCTGGCGTTGCAGACTTTTCCCCAGACCGACCTCGACCTCGGCCAGCGCACCCGGGTAATGCGCGGCCAGGCATTGGTGGAGCAGACCGGGCCGCACGCGGCAAAAGTCTATCGGCTGATCAATGATGCCGAGCAATTGATGTTGGTGGGGGAAGTCCAGCAGATCAGCGAACAACTGGCCCGCGCGACCATCTACCTGTTGGCCGACGAGCTGGTGCGTTATCCGGTGGCCGAACAACCCAAACGGCTGGCGCAACTGGCGCAGGAAAAGGGTTTTGGTTTCGATCTGCGACTCATGACCGCCGAGGAGGCCGACATGGACGAAGACCAGCGCCGTCGTGTGTCCGAGGGCGATACGGTGATGGCGCTGGGCAAGGGCGGCGACTCCATCCGGGTCTTCGCCGGGATGGTTGGCACGCCATGGGTGCTGGAGATCGGCCCGCTGTACCAGATGAACCCTTATCCGCCGCAATGGCTGGTGCTGATCGCGGCGCTGGGGTTGAGCCTGATCGGCTTGATCGTCTACCTGTTGGTACGCCAATTGGAGCGGCGCTTGCGTGGCCTGGAGTCGGCCGCCACCCAGATCGCCCAGGGCAGCCTGGAAACCCGGGTGCCGGCCCGAGGCGCCGACTCGGTCGGGCGACTGGCTGCGGCGTTCAACGGCATGGCCGAACACCTGCAGCAGCTGTTGGCGATCCAGCGCGAGCTGGTGCGAGCGGTGTCCCACGAATTGCGCACCCCGGTGGCGCGCCTGCGCTTCGGCCTGGAAATGCTCGGCAGCGCCACCACGCCCCAGGCCCGGGACAAATACCTGGCGGGCATGGACCACGACATCGAAGACCTGGATCGGCTGGTGGACGAAATGCTCACCTACGCGCGGCTGGAACAGGGTTCACCGGCCCTGAATTTCCAGCGGGTGGACCTGGATGCGCTGGTCAATCAAGTGATCGATGAGCTGGGGCCGTTGCGGGCCGGGATCACGGTCGAGCGCGGTCTATGCCTGTCGGCCGCCGATTGCGACGGCGCCTGGGTCGAGGCCGAGCCACGCTTTCTGCATCGCGCCCTGCAGAACCTGGTGGGTAACGCCATGCGCCACGCCAGTTCCCGGGTCACCGTCAGCTACCAGGTAGGCCAGTTGCGCTGCCGGGTGGATGTGGAAGACGACGGGCCCGGCGTCCCGGAAGCGGCGTGGGAGCGGATTTTCAAGCCCTTCCTGCGCCTGGACGACAGCCGTGCCCGGGCTTCGGGCGGCCATGGGCTGGGGCTGTCGATCGTGCGACGGATCATCCACTGGCACGACGGCCGGGCGCTGATCGGCAAGAGCAAGAGCCTGGGTGGGGCTTGTTTCAGCTTGAGTTGGCCGAGGCATCAGGACAGGTCTTGATAGGTGGGGTGCCTGATCGACCGCCATCGCGGGCAAGCCTTGCTCCCACAGATCAGTGCTCCCTGATTTAAGTGTGGTTTGCTGTGGGAGCAAGGCTTGCCCGCGATGAGGCCCTGAAAAGCAGCACAGCTCTCAGGCCTTGATCCCTACCAGGCTCAATAGCTGCCCATCCTTCACCCCAAACTGCGCCTGCAGTTCACTGCCATGGCACCACTCGGCAGACAGGTCCGTCAGCAAACGCAGGCGCACCTGCCCTTCGGGTGTCCAGTCCAGCACCTCGGCATGCTCGAAATAAAAGCGTTGCCTGACGATCGGATACAGCGCCTTGAACAGGCTTTCCTTCACTGAAAAGGTCAGGGTCACCAGCAAGGCCCGGTCATCGCTGGCGAGACTGGTCATGCGCTGCAACTCTGGCGAGGTGAGGATTTCGCCGGCCAGGCGTTCGGCGCGCTCGGGGTCGAGCAGGTTTTCCACGTCCATGCCCAGCCCTTGCCAGTGATCTTTTTTCGCGACGATGGCCGCTGCACGGCCCGTGCTGTGGGTGATCGAACCGCTGACATGGGCCGGCCACACCGGGGCGCGGTCTTCGCCGATGGCCGGCACGCAGGCCAGGCCGTCGAGCCGCTGCAACGCCGCCCGGGCGCAGATCCGACCGGCCAGGAATTCTGCCTGGCGCTTGGCGACCGAGCGCTGGATGCTCGCCGGTGGTTCGATGGCGCTGTTGGGGAAGTCGGTGCTCACCAGCAGCAACGGGTCGAAGCGGGTGCTCAGCAGCACCGTATCGGGCAGGGCATCGGGCAAGAGCCAATGTTCATCCAAAGGCGAGCAGCAGGCGGGCAGGGTGGGGAGTGTATTCATGCCAGGCATTTTGCCGGGTTGGCGGGAGGCTGGGTAGTGGGGCGTGCGTATGGCGCAGGGACACGCTTTTGTGGCGAGGGAGCAAGCTCCCTCGCCACAAAAACATCATTTTTCCAGCTGAAAGAACTGCTCTCAGCCAAAGATTTTCTTGAAGAACTTCTGCATATCCGCCCACGACTTCTCATCGGCTTCCTTGTTGTAGCCAATGTCCGGGCCGCCATGTTCGCCGTGGCTCAAACGGTCGGCGTCGGGGTTGCTGAAGCCATGCTTGGCACCTTCGAGGCTGACGAATTTGTAGTCGGCGCCGGCCTTGTCCATCTCACTCTTGAACGCGGTGACGTTGTCCTGGGTGACCATGCTGTCCAGGGCGCCATGCTCGACCAGCACCTTGGCCTTGACGCTGCCCGGCGTTGCCGGGGTGTTGGTCACCAATGCACCGTGGAAACTCACCACGCCGGCCAGCGGCACACCCTGGCGCGCCGCATCGAGCACCACCTTGCCGCCGAAGCAATAGCCGATGGCAGCGAGTTTGTCCGGATCGGTCTGAGGCTGTTTCTTCAGCAGGTCGAGACCGGCCTGGAAGCGGGCACTGGCCGCCTTGCCGTCCTTGAGCGCCGCCTGCATGAAGGCCATGGCGTCCTTGGGGTGCTCGGTGTTCTTGCCGTCGCCGTACATGTCGATGGCCAGGGCGCTATAGCCCAGGCCGGCGAGGTCACGGGCACGGCGCTTGGCGTAGTCGTTCAGCCCCCACCATTCATGCACCACCACCACGCCCGGGCGCGGGCCTTTGACGGCGTCGTCATACGCGTAATAGCCGATCAGCTTGGTGCCGTCGGCACTGGTGTAGGGGAGTTCCTGGGTCTGGATGGCGGCGTGGCTCACGCCGCTCATGGCCAGAAGTACAACAGCAAGCAGCCTGCGCATGACGGATCTCCTTATAAAAGTGGTCCGCACAGATTAGCCGATTCATTCAGCGCAGGTTCAGAGAACGTTCAAGGGGTGTTCAGGAACCGCTGGTTAAGGTGACCACGACTTCACAAAACATCCACGCTGCAAAGGAACTTGACCATGACTGCTATGAAAAAACTGCTGTTGGCTTTCACCGTGCTGGGCGCCACTGCCATGGCCCACGCCGATGACAATTTCGCCAGCCTGACCCTTGGCCAGACCAGCGACAAGGTGAAGAAGTCCGACGCCTTGGACAGCGCCCTGAACAACCCGAACGCCGACGGCGTCATCGGCAAGGACACCACGTATGGCCTGCGACTGGGCAAGCAAAACGACCAGGGCCGCTACTACGCCACCTACGACAATGTTTCGGGCACCCATAACGGCATCAAGCTGCGCCAGGAGAACCTGCTGGGCAGCTACGATGTGTTCTATCCGGTCACCAGCAGCACCAAACTGTTCGGTGGCGGTACGGCGGGCCTGACCAAGCTGACCCAGGATTCTCCTGGCTTCAGCCGCGACAGCGACATCGGCTACGCCGTGGGCTTGCAAGGGGGCGTGCTGCAACAAATTTCGCAAAACACCTCGGTTGAACTGGGTTACCGTTACCTGCGCAGCAACGCCAGCACCGAGATGAGCCCGCACGGTGGCGACAAGGTCGGCTCGCTGGACCTGACCAGCAGCGCCCAGACGTACCTGTCCGCCAACTACACGTTCTAAGCGGTCGATGGTGAGCGTATCCAGCCGGATCGGTCGAAGACGATCCGGCGCCTTTCGTTGAGGTGCGCCGCACTGGATTGTTTGATTTGCCTGGGGAGAGGCTCCATGAAATTACTGGTCGTCGAAGACGAAGCGCTGTTGCGTCACCACCTGCAAACCCGTCTCACCGACAGCGGCCATGTGGTGCAGGCCGTGGCCAATGCCGAAGAGGCCTTGTACCAGGTCCGGGAATTCAATCATGACCTGGCGGTGATCGACCTGGGCCTGCCGGGGATCAGCGGGCTGGAGCTGATCCGCCGGCTGCGCTCACAGGACAAGACGTTTCCGATCCTGATCCTGACTGCCCGCGGCAACTGGCAGGACAAGGTCGAAGGCTTGGCCGCCGGTGCCGATGACTACGTGGTCAAGCCGTTCCAGTTCGAAGAGCTGGAGGCCCGGTTGAACGCCCTGTTGCGCCGCTCCAGTGGTTTTACCCAATCGACCATCGTGGCCGGCCCGTTGCTGCTCGACCTCAACCGCAAGCAGGCGTCCCTCGGTGAGGAGCCGTTGGCGTTGACGGCCTACGAATACCGCATCCTCGAATACCTCATGCGCCATCACCAGCAAGTGGTGGCCAAGGACCGCTTGATGGAGCAGCTTTATCCCGATGACGACGAGCGTGATCCCAATGTCATCGAGGTGCTGGTCGGACGCCTGCGCCGTAAGCTGGAAGCCCCCGCCGGCTTCAAGCCCATCGACACCGTGCGTGGCTTGGGCTACCTGTTCAACGAGCGCTGCCAGTGATTCGTTCGCTTCGCCTGCGGCTGATGCTGGCCGCCATGACCCTGGCGGTGCTGTTCATGCTGGCCTTGTTGCCGGCCATGCAAGGCGCGTTCAGCCTGGCGTTGCAGGAATCCATCGAGCAACGCCTGGCCTCGGACGTGACCACGCTGATTTCCGCCGCCCGGGTGGAGAACAACCGCTTGAAGATGCCGGCGCAGTTGCCCGATGAGCGTTTCAACCTCGCCGATGCCCGCTTGCTGGGCTACATCTATGATCGCGAGGGGCGGTTGGTCTGGCGGTCGAAGGCCACCCAGGAAGAAAACATCAACTACACGCCGCGCTATGACGGCCAGGGCAATCAGTTCGCGCGCATTCGCGAGAACGACGGCCAGGAGTTTTTTGTCTATGACGTCGAAATCAAGTTGCTCGGCGGCCAGAGTGCGGCGTTCAGCATCGTCACCCTGCAACCGGTGCGCGACTACGAAGTGACCCTGCAAGGGCTGCGGGACAATCTCTACCTGGGCTTTGGCGCAGCCCTTTTGGTGTTGCTGGCGCTGTTGTGGATCGGCCTGACCTGGGGGCTTCGGGCGCTGCGGCGCCTGAGCCAGGAGCTCGACGAAATCGAAAGCGGAGCCCGGGAAAGTCTCAGTACCGAACATCCCCGGGAACTGCTGCGCCTGACCGGTTCCCTCAACCGCTTGCTGTACAGCGAGCGGGAGCAGCGCAGCCGTTATCGCGACTCCCTCGATGACCTGGCCCACAGCTTGAAGACCCCGCTGGCGGTGTTGCAGGGCGTCAGCGAGGACATGGCCCGGCGCCCCGAGGATCGTGGCCAGGCCTGGGTGCTGCAATCCCAGATCGAGCGCATGAGCCAGCAGATCGGTTACCAGTTGCAGCGCGCCAGCCTGCGCAAAAGCGGGCTGGTACGCCATCAGGTGCCCTTGCGCCCGGTGCTGCAAAGCCTGTGCGACACCTTGGACAAGGTCTATCGCGACAAACGGGTCAATGTCAGTTTCGATTTGCCGGAGCACTGCCAGGTGCCGATCGAACAGGGTGCCTTGCTGGAGATGCTCGGCAATCTGCTGGAGAACGCCTATCGGCTGTGCCTGGGCGAGGTGCGCATCAGCATGCACCAGACCCTCGGCGGCACGGAGTTGAGTGTCGAGGACGACGGGCCGGGCGTGCCACCGGATCAACGTGCGCGGATTCTCCAGCGGGGTGAGCGGCTGGATCGCCAGCACCCGGGGCAGGGTATCGGCCTGGCGGTGGTCAAGGACATCATCGAGAGCTACGGCGCCAAGCTGACCCTGGGGGATTCAGAGCTGGGCGGGGCGGCGTTCCGGATTCATTTTCCGGTGGTCTGACTGGAATATTTTCGGCGGGGTTGCCGGCCTTTGTGGCGAGGGAGCTTGCTCCCGCTCGAGTGCGCAGCGCTCGCAAATTTTTGGGGCCGCTTCGCAGCCCAGCGGGAGCAAGCTCCCTCGCCACAGGAGACGGTAGATACACCACAGAAAGTGGATGCCACCACTCAGTTTTCCAACGCCCGATAAGCCCCCGGCGTCAGCCCCGTCCACTTCTTGAACGCCCGGTGAAACGCCGACGGCTCTGAGAACCCCAACTGCTCGGCAATCTGCTGCAACGACAAGTCCGCACGCCCCAAGTGGTAGATGGCGATATCCCGCCGCAGCTGATCCTTGAGTTCCTGGAAGCTGGTGCCTTCCTCCCGCAAATGCCGGCGCAAGGTCTGCGGGCTGATGTGCAAATGGGCAGCGACGGTGTCCAGGTCGGGCCAGCGCGCGGTGTCGCGGCTGAGCAAGCGGCGTAGCTGGCTGCTCAGGCTGTGGCCATCGTCCGGGCGCGACAGCAGGTCGGCGGGGGAGCGTTCGAGGAAATGCTTGAGGGTGCGTTCGTCCTGCAGCAGCGGCATGTCCAGGTAGCGGCTGTGGAACAGCAGGCTGCTGCTGCGCGCTTCGAACATCAGCGGACAGGGAAAAAGTAGGTCGTATTCGGCACCGTGGGCAGGTTTGGCGTAGCCGAAGGTCGCCTGTTCCAGACCGATCCGCTGGCCGATCAGCCAACTGGCGAGGCGATGCCAGACCACCAGCAGGCTTTCAGTCAGGAAGTGATCCGGGTCCCACAGCGTCGAATCGTCCAGCACCAGCCGCACTCGCTCGCCTTCGGCTTCCAGCGTCAGGCGCGGGGCGTCGGGGAGCAAACTGTAGAACAGCAAGCCGCGCTGAAGGGCCTTGCCCAGGGTCCGACAGTGGATCAACGCGTGACACATCATGGCAAACGTCCCGGGTTTGCTCGCAGCCCTGCCGAACCCCAGGTATTCGTCCCCCAATGCCAGCCACAGCGCCTGCAACAGGCGTGCGAACTGCTCTGGCGCAATCCGCGCGCGCGGCTCATCCAACAGCTCTGGGCTGATGCCCAGTTGTTGCAGCACAGGAAAATAGTCGAAGCCTTGCCGACGTGCGCCGCCCAGGGCTGCGCGAGCGAAGTGGCTGGCGATCGTGCGTTGGCGCATGGCAGAAGTCCGTTCGTTAAGCGGGCGATGGTAGCAGGGCACTGGGACCCGACAAGGCGGATATCCGCCAAATCCCGGAGTGAGAAACTCTGCGTGGGCGGAAATCCGCCACCTTCCTCAGTCGTGTTTAGCCCTTGAGGAATCCATAAGCCCTTGTGCAATAAGGGTTGTAGGGTTTTTCCAAAAAATGGCACGAGCCTTGCGATAGAGCACACAGGTCTGCCGCGTGCAGCCGACAAAAAACAAATCCCTCCAGTGCAGGAGGGTTCGCAATTGAGGTGCCGTGGACGACAGGTGGAAGTCGTCAAACGGGACTCTTGAGGAAGGTTTGCCATGACGACTCGTCAGCCACTGTACAAATCCCTGTATTTCCAGGTGATCGTAGCCATTGCCATCGGTATTTTGCTCGGCCACTTCTACCCGCAGACCGGTGTTGCCCTCAAGCCATTCGGCGACGGGTTCATCAAACTGATCAAAATGGTCATCGCCCCCATCATCTTCTGTACCGTCGTCAGCGGCATCGGCGGCATGCAGAACATGAAGTCGGTCGGCAAGACTGGCGGCTATGCGCTGCTGTACTTTGAAATCGTTTCCACCATCGCCCTGCTGATCGGCCTGGTCGTGGTCAACGTCGTGCAACCGGGCGCCGGCATGCACATCGACGTGACGACCCTGGACACCAGCAAGATCGCCGGTTTCATCAATGCCAGTAAAGACCAGAGCATCATCGCCTTCATCCTCAACGTGATCCCGAACACCATCGTCGGTGCGTTCGCCAACGGCGACATCCTGCAGGTGCTGATGTTCTCGGTGCTCTTCGGTTTCGCCTTGCATCGCCTGGGCGCCTACGGCAAGCCGGTGCTGGACTTCATCGATCGCTTCGCCCACGTGATGTTCATCATCATCAACATGATCATGAAGCTGGCGCCAATCGGTGCGTTCGGTGCCATGGCGTTCACCATCGGCGCCTACGGTGTCGGTTCGCTGGTGCAACTGGGCCAGCTGATGATCTGCTTCTACATCACCTGCGTGGTGTTCGTCCTGGTGGTGCTGGGCGCCATCTGCCGCGCCCACGGCTTCAGCGTCGTCAAGCTGATCCGCTACATCCGTGAAGAACTGCTGATCGTGCTGGGCACTTCCTCGTCGGAATCGGCCCTGCCTCGCATGCTGATCAAGATGGAACGCCTGGGTGCCAAGAAGTCGGTCGTAGGCCTGGTCATCCCGACTGGCTACTCGTTCAACCTCGACGGTACTTCGATCTACCTGACCATGGCTGCGGTGTTCATCGCCCAGGCCACCGACACTCCAATGGACCTGACTCACCAGATCACCCTGTTGCTGGTGCTGCTGTTGTCGTCCAAAGGTGCTGCAGGCGTGACCGGTAGCGGCTTCATCGTACTGGCGGCCACCCTGTCGGCCGTGGGCACCTTGCCGGTGGCCGGCCTGGCGCTGATCCTGGGTATCGACCGCTTCATGTCCGAAGCCCGCGCCCTGACCAACCTGGTGGGCAACGCCGTCGCCACGATCGTGGTTGCCAAGTGGGTCAAGGAGCTGGACGAAGACCAGTTGCAGACCGAGCTGGCTTCCGGTGGTCGTGGTATCTCCGACGTCCGTGAAGAAGACGATCTGGTGGCAACGGCTGAAACCTCGCCAGCGAAGTAATCTTCAGGCTGTAATGAAAAACCCGCTTCGGCGGGTTTTTTTTGCACTCAATTTCAAGACGGACATGCTTTTTGTGGCGAGGGATTTATCCCGCATTCTGTGGGAGCAAGGCTTGCCCGCGATGCAGGCGATGCGGTCTTTCAGGAGTCGAGGCGCCTGTTTCGCGAGCAAGCTTTGCTCCCACAGCCCAGCGTCGCCACAAAGATTCCGTGCCAGCCATGAGCGCAATCGTCATTCGAAGTGACACCTGTGGTAATTGCCCCGCACTCAACCCCTGCCTAGTCTTTCACCATCACCCTCTCGGAGATCGCCCATGCAAGGCCCACTGGCATCGCTCAAGGTTCTGGACTTCTCGACCCTGCTGCCCGGCCCGTTCGCCTCGCTGTTGCTGGCGGACATGGGGGCCGAGGTGTTGCGCATCGAGTCGCCGACCCGCCAGGACCTGCTGCGGGTACTGCCGCCCCATGACCAGGGGGTATCGGCCAGCCACGCCTACCTCAACCGCAACAAGCGCAGCCTGGCCCTGGACCTCAAGCAACCGGAAGCGTTGGCGGTGGTCACGCAGTTGTTGGCGGACTACGACATCCTGCTGGAACAGTTCCGCCCCGGCGTGATGGAGCGACTGGGCCTGGGGTACGAGGCCTTGAAGGCGATCAATCCGCGGCTGATCTATGTGTCGATCACCGGCTACGGCCAGACCGGGCCCTACAAAGACCGCGCCGGTCACGACATCAATTACCTGGCCCTGGCGGGACTGGCCAGCCACACCGGTCGTGCCGACTGCGGTCCGTTGCCGCTGGGGATCCAGGCGGCAGACATCGCCGGTGGTTCGTTGCACGGGGTGATCGGGCTGTTGGCGGCGGTCATCGCCCGTCAGCAAACCGGGCAGGGTCAGCACCTGGACGTGAGCATGACTGACTGTGTGTTCAGCCTCAACGCCATGGCCGGTGCCGGTTACCTGGCCTGCGGTGTCGAGCCGGGTTGGGAAAAGCAGATGCTCAACGGCGGCAGCTTCTATGACTATTACCGCACCCGCGATGGTCGCTGGATGTCGGTGGGCAGCCTGGAACCGGCCTTCATGCAGGCGCTGTGCGAGGCCTTGGGGCGGCCGGAGCTCGCGGCCCAGGGGTTGTCGCCCAAGCCTGAACAACAATACGCGCTCAAGCAGGCACTGCAGGCCGAGTTCGAGAAGCATGACTTTGCCGAGCTGTGCAGCCTGTTTGCAGAAATCGATGCCTGCGTCGAGCCGGTACTGAGCCTGGAGGAAGCTGTCCGGCATCCGCAGTTACAGGCTCGGGAGCTGGTGACTCAGGTGCCCCGGGGCGATGGTTCGAGCCAGGCGCAGATGGCTTGCCCGTTGAGATTTTCCGAAGGGTTGCCCGAGCCTCGGCATATTGGCGCGGGGGTGGGGGCGCATACGGATCAGGTGTTGGGGGAGTTGGGGTTTAGTGCGCAGCGAATTGCTCAATTGCGGGATGCCAAGGTGATTTTGTAGTGCCCTTTGGGGCCATTTCGCGAGCAAGCTCGCTCCCACAGGGGATTTGCGTTGTACATGGATCCAGTGTGGGAGCGAGCCTGCTCGCGAAATGGCCCGCCCAGACACCACAAAGCCTGATTATTCGACCCGCGTCTCCCCACTGAACACCAAGGTATTGCGGCAGCTACGGCACAAATACCGCCGCCCCTGGCGCACCAGGCTGTGGCGCTGGGCCGAGAACGGGAAGTCGCTGCCGTCGCAGGGGCATTTGTAGATGTAGCGGGTCACGCTGCGGCGTTTGATTGCGTAGGTGTGACAGCGGTTGGGCGGCAGTTCGTAGACCCCGCGCATGATCAGTTGCCATTCCTCGCCATGGGGCTGGATGCGTTCGCCAAACAGTTGGTGGGCGATCAGGTGCGCGACTTCATGGGCGACGGTCTGCTTGAGGAAGTCTTCGGCGTTTTCCCGGTACAACTGTGGATTGAAGCGCAGCAGATTTTCATGCAGGTGCGCGACACCAGCCTTCTGGCCACGCAATTTGAAGCTGACCACCGGGCGTTTGAAAGGACGTTTGAAAAAGGATTCGGCTTGTTGGTAACACTCTTCGACGCGGGTATTGAGTTGCTCGAGCATGCTTTACGGGTCTCCAGAAGCCCGAGTATGCCGCAAGCGTCGGCCGTTGCGAATCGCTCAGGTGCCCAGTGGTCGTTTCGACAGCTCCAAACACAGGAAGGCCGCCTTGCGGCGGCCTGTGTCGGCAGATCCTGCTTTTTTATTGGAGGGTACTATCGGGACCGTTTCAATCCTTCAATTGGTATAGACCGGGCCGACGCCCAGCCCCCAGACGATGACCGTGAACGCCATGATGGCCACCAGCACCACCAGGCCGACGGCGAGTACCGAACTGGAAAACAGAAAACCTTCGTCCTGGGGAATGTTCATGAACGTCGGCAAGCCCACATACAGCAGGTAGACCGTGTAGCAGATCGCCGCCGTGCCGACGATCATCCCCAGCCACATGTGCGGGTAGAGCGCCGCCAGGCCGCCGATGAACAAAGGTGTCGCGGTGTAGGTGGCGAACGCAACGCAACGGGCCAGGCTCGGATTGGCATCGTAGGTACGGGCCATCCAGTGGATGAAGGCGCCCATCACTGCCACACCGCCCAACATGGCCAGGTACGACATGACGGTCATCCACAGCGCACTTTCCTGGGTGAGCATGACCGGTGGACGATTGCCGATGACCCATCCCACCTGCGTGGTGCCGATGAATGCCGATACCGCGGGAATGGCCGCCAGGATCAGCGTGTGGGTGAGGTACATGTGGCTGATGCTTTCCTCCTGATCGCCACGGATTTCTTTCCATTCTTGATCAGGGTGGGTAAAGAGCCCCACGACATGATGGATCATAGTCAGTCACTCCTTTGTTATTGCCATCGCCCCCCAACGGAGCGCCTACGGGCCAAATGGCCGGGTAAGTAAAGGTCTGTAAGTGTGTGCGACCTTATGTCGCAGTATAGAAAGGAGTCACTCCGAGGGGGATGGGGGGCTTAGAGCAAATCGCGCTGTAAAGGAAAAGGCTAATCGCGGCTTGATCTGTGGGCGCCACCTTGCTGGCAGGGGCGGTGCCACATCCGGGATTTTTTGCGTAAAATGCCGGCCTTTCGTCACACCTCACGGATTTCGCGTCATGGGCACTCTTACGGTCAACCAGAACAAACTGCAAAAGCGCCTGCGCCGCCAGGCCGGTGAGGCGGTCGCCGATTTCAACATGATCGAGGACGGCGACAAGGTCATGGTCTGCCTGTCCGGCGGCAAGGACAGCTACACCTTGCTCGATGTGCTGATGCATCTGCAGAAGGTTGCGCCGATCAAGTTCGACATCGTCGCGGTGAACATGGACCAGAAGCAGCCCGGGTTCCCCGAGCATGTGCTGCCGGCCTACCTCGAGTCGCTGGGCGTGGAATATCACATCGTCGAGAAAGACACCTATTCGGTGGTCAAGGAACTGATTCCCGAAGGCAAGACCACCTGTTCGCTGTGCTCACGCCTGCGGCGCGGAACGCTCTACACCTTCGCCGACGAGATCGGCGCAACCAAGATGGCCCTGGGGCACCACCGCGACGACATCGTCGAGACCTTCTTCCTTAACATGTTCTACAACGGCTCGCTCAAGGCCATGCCGCCCAAGCTGCGCGCCGATGACGGGCGCAATGTGGTGATCCGCCCGCTGGCCTATTGCAACGAGAAAGACATCCAGGCCTATTCGGATTTCAAGCAGTTCCCGATCATCCCCTGCAACCTGTGCGGCTCCCAGGAAAACCTGCAACGCCAGGTGGTCAAGGAAATGCTCCAGGAATGGGAGCGCAAGACCCCGGGCCGTACCGAGAGCATTTTCCGCGGCTTGCAGAATGTCATTCCGTCGCAACTGGCGGACCGCAACCTGTTCGACTTCACCAACCTGCGCATCGACGAAAACGCCACGCCGCGGTTCGTCAATGTGGTGAACCTCTGACTTTACCGATAGTTATTACGGCGCTTTCAAGCGCCGTTTTCATTGTGCGCCAGGCATGGCGCGTTGCGCGCAAGCGCAACCAGCTTGGCTGTGGTGGCCTCGCTGGTGACTTGGAGGTGAAAGTCCTCTACACACCCGGCAAGGGGAAGTGTTAGCCAGAGGCAAGGGTGTCGCGGGCGACTGCGAATCTGAAGGAAGCCCGAGGCAAAATGCTGGCCTGACGAATAGGAAGCGGATCAGGCGGCGTAGCGGGGTAAGGTGGCAATGACTACCAAAGCCCAATACTTGCACGGAACGCTGCGACGTAGATCCGACAGGCATAAGCAGGAAGGTCACGCGAATTACCCTGGGAGATCTGTACGTTTGCCATTGTGCTACCGGGCGTCGAGAGGCGACGGGATGAGCGTGCAGAAGTCAGCCGAAGCCATAGTAAGTGGCGGTTAACCTCGTCACCAAGGGCCGAACAGGTTATGCCGCCAGTAGGCGTCAGAGTCTCGTTGAATACCGAAATGCAGAAATTTCTCCCAGAGAAGACTGTTACTCCGAGTCCCGGACAGTATCCGAGGATGACGGCTGACAGCGCACAGGTATTGGCGGCGTCTGTGACGTGGACGAACGCGGAGCCGGACACGCTGATGGCGCGGGTGCTTGCACCGGCCAATCTCAGGCGTGCGTATCAACGCGTAGTCAGCAACAAGGGCGCACCGGGTGCCGATGGCATGACGGTCGACGACTTGGCGGGCTACGTGAAACAGTATTGGCCGATCCTCAAGGTTCGGTTGCTGGCCGGTGAGTACCACCCGCAAGGTGTACGCGCCGTCGACATCCCCAAACCCAAAGGCGGGACAAGACAACTGGGTATCCCCAGCGTCGTGGATCGCCTGATCCAACAAGCCCTGCTGCAACAGCTGACGCCAATCTTCGACCCTCTGTTCTCGGACTACAGCTACGGCTTTCGTCCGGGCAGAAGCGCTCACCAAGCCATCGAAACCGCTCGCGGCCATGTGGCAGCGGGTCACCGCTGGTGCGTGGAACTCGATCTGGAGAAGTTCTTTGATCGGGTCAACCACGATGTCCTGATGGCTTACGTGGCGCGTCAAATCGAAGACAAGCGTGTGCTCACGTTGATCCGTCGTTACCTCGAAGCGGGAACGATGTCAGGTGGACTCGTCAGCCGACGGCAGGAAGGGGCGCCGCAAGGCGGCCCGCTTTCGCCGTTGCTGTCGAACATCCTGCTCAACGAACTCGACAGCGAACTGGAACGGCGAGGTCATCGCTTCGTGCGCTACGCCGACGATGCAAACATCTATGTGCGCACTCCTCGTGCTGGTGCACGAGTGATGGCCGGTGTCGAGCGCTTCCTGAATCAGCGTCTGAAACTGACGCTGAATCGGGAAAAGAGCCGAGTAGCGGGGTCTTGGATGTGTGATTACCTGGGTTATGGGATGAGCTGGCATCAACAGCCGAAGCTGAGAGTGGCAACCATGAGCCTGCGTCGCTTGCGTGACCGACTCAGGGAGCTGCTGCGTGGTGCACGGGGTCGCAAGATGGCGAACGTCATCGAACGGATAAACCCCGTGTTGCGTGGTTGGGCGGGTTATTTCAAGTTAACTCAGGGCAAGCGCGCAATGGAGCAGCTTGATGGCTGGATACGTCACAAGCTGCGCTGTATCGTCTGGCGTCAATGGAAGCAGCCTTCAACGAGGGCGCGTAACCTGATGCGTCTGGGGCTCGACGAAGGGCGCGCCTGCAAGTCAGCGTCCAATGGCCGTGGCCCATGGTGGAGCTCGGGAGCGTCACATATGAATCAGGCGTTACCGAAGAAACTCTGGGATCAACTCGGGCTGGTCTCGATACTGGATACGATAAACCGGCTTAGCCGTGTAACCTGAACCGCCGTATACGGAACCGTACGTACGGTGGTGTGAGAGGACGGCGGATGTAAATCCGCCTCCTACTCGATTTTAACCCCCAGGAGAGGGCATGCGCGATTACAAGTGGCTGCACGAGTACTGTCTGAACCGCTTCGGTTCGGCGGCTGAACTGGAAGCCCACCTGCCGGTTCCCAAGACCCCGGCGCAATTGCGCAAGATCAGCGACGACCGCTACCTTTCGACCATGGCGCTGCGGGTATTTCGCGCCGGGCTCAAGCACAGCCTGGTGGACGCCAAGTGGCCGGCCTTTGAAGAGGTGTTCTTCAAGTTCGACCCGGAAAAAGTCGTGCTGATGAGCGCCGAGCACCTGGAGCGGTTGATGCAGGACGCGCGGATCATCCGCCATCTAGGCAAGCTCAAGAGCGTGCCGCGCAACGCGCAACTGATATTGGACGTGGCCCATGAAAAGGGCAGCTTCGGCGCGCTGGTCGCCGACTGGCCGGTGACCGACATCGTCGGCCTGTGGACCTACCTGAAAAAGCACGGCCATCAACTGGGCGGCCTGTCGGCGCCGCGCTTCTTGCGGATGATGGGCAAGGATACGTTTGTGCCCAGCTATGACGTCGTGGCCGCGCTCAATGCCCAGGAGATCATCGACAAGGTCCCCACCAGCCTGCGGGACCTGGCGACGGTGCAAAATGCCTTCAACCAGTGGCATGAAGAGAGTGGGGGACGGCCGATGTCGCAGATTTCGATGATGCTGGCTTACACCGTCAATCATTGAGACCGAGTTGCACCCATCGCGAGCAAGCTCGCTCCCACAGGGTTTTGTGAACGCCAAAGACCCAGTGCGGGAGCGAGCTTGCTCGCGATGGCGGCCTATCAGGCAACGGAGGGTTCACCTTCGCCAGCCAACCGCCGATTCAACTGAAACCGCCAACGCACATACAACAACGCCGAGCAGAACACCGCCACGCTCGCCGCCATTTCCAGCACGCCGAACAGTTGCCGGTTCGGGTCATAGGCCGCCAGCGCACCCTTGATGAAATACAAATTCACCACGAAGCACATCCACGAGTGTCCGCGGGCGCTGCCGGTGAGCATGCCGGGGGCGAGTATCAGCAGCGGCACCAGTTCGATCAGCAGAATGACCCAGGGGCGCGCGCCGTGCAGGTCGGCGATCAGCAGGTAGTACGCGCAGAGCAACCCCACCAGGCCGAAAAAGCACAGCAGGCTGATGACGCGGGCGAGGCGTACGCGCGGTTCCAGCCATTGGATCGAAGGCAGTATCTTCGGCTTCTTAGCCACGGCCGTTCTCCAGCAACAGGGCGGTTTTCGCCAGGCGCAAACCCAAGGCGCGGCACAGGGCGACCTCATGTTCGTTCAAGCCGCTTTTGCCGTCGGCCCCGGCGTGATGGCTCGGGCCATAGGGCGTACCGCCGCCCTGGGTGTCGATCAGGGCTGATTCGCTGTAGGGCAGGCCGGTGATCAGCATGCCGTGATGCAACAGCGGCAGCATCATCGACAGCAGGGTGGTTTCCTGGCCGCCGTGCAGGCTCGCGGTGGAGGTGAATACCCCGGCCGGTTTGCCCACCAGGGCGCCGGTCAGCCACAGGTTGCTGGTGCCGTCGAGAAAGTACTTGAGCGGCGCGGCCATGTTGCCGAACCGGGTCGGGCTGCCCAAGGCCAGGCCGGCACAGTTTTTCAGGTCATCGAGGCTGGCGTAGAGCGGGCCTTGTTCCGGGATGTCCGGGGAAACCACTTCGCACTCGGCAGAAATCGCCGGGACCGTACGCAACCTGGCTTCCAGCCCGGCCTGCTCGACACCACGGGCGATCTGCCGGGCCATTTCGTTGGTGGAGCCGCTGCGGCTGTAATACAGCACCAGGATGTACGGCGTGGTCACGGCAGGATCTCCAGGATTTTCTCCGGCGGACGGCCGATCATAGCCTTTTCCCCGGCTTCCAGAATCGGCCGTTCCATGAGCTTCGGGTGGGCGGCGATGGCCGCGATCAACTGGGCCTGGCTCAGGCTTTCGTCGGCCAGGTTCAAGTCTTTGTATTCGTCCTCGCCGGTGCGCAGCAGTTGCCGGGCGGTGATGCCGAGCTTGGCCAGCAGGCGTTCCAGGTGCGCGGCGTCGAGCGGGGTTTCCAGGTAGCGGACCACGGTGGGCGTCAGGCCACGGGCCTCCAACAGTTCCAGCGCACCGCGGGATTTCGAGCAGCGCGGGTTGTGATAAAGCGTCAGATCGGTCATGAGCGGGTCGCATCTTGCGTAAGGTGGCGGCTATTCTACTGTGCCGCGAAGCCCCTAGCACCTTAGAGAGGCGGCGGGTCGCAGCAGCGTTCACATTCAGACAAGGATTGGTACATGGCAAGGCGATTGACGGCAGCACTGACATTCATCGGCATTTTGTTGCTCGCCGGTTGCGGGAACGACTACGGCGTGGACCAGAACGGCCAGGCCATTGCCTCGCAGCGGCTGGACAAACAATGGGTGGTGCTCAACTACTGGGCCGAATGGTGTGCGCCGTGCCGTACCGAAATCCCGGAGTTCAATGCCTTGGCCGAACAGCTCAAGGGCCGCAACGTCGGTGTGTTCGGGGTCAACTTCGACCAGGTGCAGGGCGAAGAACTCAAGAGTGCCAGCGACAAGCTGGGGATTCGCTTCACGGTGCTGGCCCGGGATCCGGCCGAGATCTTCGACCTGCCTCGCAGCGAAGGGCTACCAGTGACGTACATCATCGATAACCAGGGCAAGGTGCGCGAGCAGTTGCTGGGAGAGCAGACGGCGGCGGGGGTGATGGCCAGGCTTGAGGCGTTGCAGGCGCTCAAGTGATCCCTATGTGGACATGGGAGCTTTTGTGGCGAGGGAGCTTGCTCCCGCTGGACTGCGCAGCAGGCCCCTGCATTCTGCCTGATGCATCAAAGTGACTGATGCATCCAGGGGCCGCTTCGCAGCCCAGCGGGAGCAAGCTCCCTCGCCACAGGATTAACATGTTCCTGGTCCAAGCAGGTGTGCCTGGACGCTCAGGCCTCAGCCCTCTTCCAGCCACCAACGCAGTGGCTTGCCCTGGGCCGGCCAGAAGCGCATTTGCTCGATGGGCGAGATATCCCAGCGCTCGACCTTTTCCAGGGCCTGCAAGAAGCGCGTTTCTTGCTCCATCACCGCCGGGGCGCAGAGTTTGCGCGTGCTGCCGATCTTGCCGAAGCTCAAGCGGTGGCCTTCCAGGGTATAGGGCGCGAACCAGTGGTTGCAGCCGCCATTGCCATAGGCGCGACCGTCATCCCCAAGGGTGATGGTCAGGTGGCTGTAGTCCATCAATGGCCGTTCACCGATCCACTCCAGGATGTAGCTGCGGTTATGTTGCAACTGCACAGGTTCAGCGGCACACCCCATCAGGCTCATGCCGATCGACGCGGACAGGGCCAAACGTTTCATCAGGCGGCTTCCTGGCATTTCGGGCATAGGTGTTTTTCACCCACGGTGGTCCAGCCCAGTTCGGCGATCCGTGCGGTGGCGGCCGGTTTCTGGGCCTTGACGCCGAGCTTGGCATCGACGGCGAATTCGAAGCTCAGTTCTTTGGCGCAGCTGTCGCAGTTGACCTGCCAAGTGTGGATCGCCAGTTCGCCGAACACCGGGCCGGTGGTCATGGCGGTCCATTGGCCCATGGGCTTGAGCAGGTGCCGCACGGTGTCCACGGTCAGGCGCATGGACAAGTCCTTGCTGCCCTTGAGCGTGACGAGCAACACATCATTGGCCTGGATCGAACCGCCATTGCCGGTGACTTGGTAGCGGCCCGGCGCCAGCGCGCGGACTTCGGTCAAGGTGTGCTGGGGGTTCATCAGGGTGTAGCGGAAATCATGTTCGGCCATGGGTCCTCCAAATAGGCGCGACATGCTAGCACGGGGCATGGCTTTGGATGGTCTCGATGGCGGGCATCTGGAGATCAGGCCGACGAAACTCCATCCCCTGTGGGAGCGAGCTTGCTCGCGATGGCAGTGTGTCAGTCAACATCGAGGCCGGCTGATGCACCGCCATCGCGAGCAAGCTCGCTCCCACAGGGTTTGTGCCGGCTCAAGGGTTAGCTGTCTACCAGGTTCTGCGGCGTGCCGGCCGCCCAGGCCGCGATGTTGTCCAGGGTGGTCATGGCAATCGCTGCCAACGCTTCATGGGTCAGGAACGCCTGGTGGGCGGTAACGATCACGTTGGGAAAGGTCAATAGCCGGGCCAGCACGTCATCCTGCAAGGGCAGGTCGGAGCGGTCCTTGAAAAACAACTGGGCCTCTTCCTCGTACACATCCAGGCCCAGGTAGCCCAACTGGCCGCTTTTCAAGGCCTCGATCAAGGCCGGTGTGTCCACCAGGCCGCCGCGTCCGGTGTTGATCAGCATGGCGCCGCGTTGCATCGCGGCAAGCGATTGAGCGTTGATCAGATGCCGGCTCTGTTCGTTCAGCGGGCAATGCAGGCTGATGATCTGCGCTTGCGCGAGCAGATCGGCCAAGGGCAGGTAGCGGGCGCCCAAGGCTTCGACCTGCGGGTTGGGGTAGGGGTCGTAGGCCAGCAGTTGGCAACCGAAGCCGGCCATGATCCGCGCGAACGTAGCGCCAATCTGCCCGGTGCCGATCACTCCGACGGTCTTGCCCACCAGGTCGAACCCGGTTAGCCCATGGAGGCTGAAATTGCCGTCCCGGGTGCGGTTGTAGGCGCGGTGCAGGCAGCGATTGAGGGCCATGATCAATGCCACGGCATGTTCGGCCACGGCATGGGGCGAGTAGGCCGGAACCCGGACGATACTCAAGCCCAGGCGCTTGGCGGCGAGCAGATCGACATGGTTGTAGCCGGCCGAGCGCAGGGCGATCAGCCGTGTGCCGCCTTCGGCCAGCCGCTCCAGCACCGGGGCGCTGAGGTCATCATTGATGAAGGCGCACACCACTTCATGCCGTTCGGCCAGGGCCACGGTGTCGAGGTTCAGGCGGGCGGGCTGGAATTGCAATTGAAGGCCCGCGGGCGTCGGGGCCTGGGTGAAGCTGTCGCGGTCGTAGGTCTGGCTGCTGAAAAAAATCACGCGCATGGCGGCCTCCTGGCATTGGTATAGATCCAGCTTAACCGCCATCGCTCCGGTCGCCATTGCCCTGGATCAGGCGCTGATACGCGCCTCGCTCGCCAGGCGGTTGATGGCCCGCTCCAATTCTTCCAGGGCGGCGGCGGCCTTGGGATCCTGTTGCTTGAGCAGGGTTTCGCTGCGCTGACAGGCCGCCCGCAATTGCGGTACGCCGCAGTAACGGGTGGCGCCGTGCAGGCGATGGACCCGTTCAATCAGCGCGTTGTGATCGTTGGCCTCGCTGGCCTGGCGGATCGCTTCGCGGTCGGCTTCCAGGGAGGCCAGCAGCATCGCCAGCATGTCCGCCGCCAGATCGGCCTTGCCGGCGGCCAGGCGCAGGCCTTCTTCGTGATCGAGCACCAGCAGTTCGCTGCCGCCCTGAGCGTCGCCGCTGCGCTCCGGCGATTGGTTGCGCAGGGCCAGGCCGGTCCATTTGAGCACCACCTGGGCCAGTTGCCGTTCACTGATGGGTTTGGTCAGGTAGTCGTCCATGCCGCTTTGCAGCAGGGCGCGCTTTTCGTTGGCCATGGCGTGGGCGGTGAGGGCGACGATCGGCAGCGGCGTGCAGTGCCGCTCGCTTTCCCACTGGCGGATCGCCTCGGTGCTCTGGCGACCGTCCATGCCGGGCATCTGCACGTCCATCAAGACCAGGTCGAAGGTTTCCTTCTGCACGGCCTTCACCGCCGCGTAGCCGCTTTCCACCGCCAGCACCTTGGCGCCCATGTCTTCGAGCAGGGTCTGCACCAGCAACAGGTTGGCCGGGTTGTCGTCCACGCACAGCACTTTCGGGGCGCGGCTGGAAACCGGCTCGTGGGGTTCGCTGCGGGTCGGGCGTGGGTTGACCAGGTCGGACAGCGAGCGGCGCAACTTGCGGGTGCAGGCCGGCTTGGCCTGGAGCTGGCTGTGAGGGTTGGGCACCGAGAGGTGGTACAGGGTCTGTTCGGTGGTGGGGCACAGCACGAGTACTTTGCAGCCCAGGTGCTCAAGGTCCCAGATGTGCTGGTTGAGGCGCTCCGGCGGCATGTCGTTGCTGGTGATGCCCAGTACGGCCAGATCGATGGCCTTATCAGTCTGATGAGCTACCGTGATGCCGTTGGTCAGGCTCTCCAGGGTGTTGAACGGCGTCACTTGCAGGCCGCAGTCCTCGAGCTGGTGCTGCAAGGCCTGGCGGGCCAGTTCGTGATTCTCCAGCACCGCCACGCGCCGGCCCAGCAAAGGCGGGCCAGGCAGGTCCTCGGCATCGTCACGGGTCTTGGGCAGGCGCAGGCTGATCCAGAACTCCGAACCCTCGCCCGGTGTGCTGTCGACGCCGATCTCACCGCCCATCTGTTCCACCAGGCGCTTGGATATCACCAGTCCCAGTCCGGTGCCACCCGGTTGCCGCGACAGCGAGTTGTCAGCCTGGCTGAACGCCTGGAACAGCGCTCGCACATCCTGGTTGGACAGGCCGATACCCGTGTCCTGGATGCTGATGCGCAACTGCACGCTGTCTTCGTGCTCGTCTTCGAGCATGGCCCGGGCGACGATGGTGCCCTCGCGGGTGAACTTGATGGCGTTGCTCACCAGGTTGGTGAGGATCTGCTTGAGGCGCAGCGGATCGCCCACCAGCGACAACGGCGTGTCACGGTAGACCAGGCTCACCAGTTCCAGCTGCTTGGCGTGGGCGGCGGGGGCGAGGATGGTCAGGGTGTCCTGCAGCAGGTCGCGCAGGTTGAACGGAATGCTGTCGAGCACCAGCTTGCCGGCCTCGATCTTCGAAAAGTCGAGGATCTCGTTGATGATCCCCAGCAGACTGTCGGCGGATTTTTCGATGGTGCCCAGGTAGTCGAGCTGGCGCGGGGTCAGTTCGCTTTTCTGCAACAGGTGGGTAAAACCGAGGATACCGTTGAGCGGCGTGCGGATTTCATGGCTCATGTTCGCCAGGAATTCGGATTTGATCCGGCTCGCTTCCAGGGCTTCCTTGCGGGCCAGGTCCAGCTCGATGTTCTGGATCTCGATGGTTTCCAGATTCTGGCGCACGTCTTCGGTGGCCTGGTCGATGCTGTGCTGCAATTCTTCCTGGGCGTTCTGCAAGGTACTGGCCATGCGGTTGATGCCCGAGGCCAGTTCATCCAGCTCCTGGCTACCCAGCGGCGGCAGGCGGGTTTCCAGATGGCCGTCCTTGAGTTGCGCCACGGCCTGCTTGATCTGGCTCAGTGGACGGTTGATCGTGCGGCCCATGCGCAGGGCCAGCAACGCGGTCAGGCCCAGGCCGGCGGCGATCAGCAGCAGGCTGGCGAACAGGCTGCGATAGCCGCGCAGCAACATGCCGCTGTGGGACAACTCCAGTTCGACCCAGCCCAACAGGCGGTCGGCTTCTTCGGGAATCAGTTCGCCCGCCAGGTTGCGGTGCTTGCCGAATACCGGCAGCAGGTAGCGCGTGGCGTCGTTGCCGGTGCGTTGCAGTAGCTGCGTGCTGTTGCCCTCCGGCGCCCGGTTGAGCATGGTCGGGCCGGCGTGGGCCAGCGGCGCGCGGTCGGGAGCAAGGAAGGTCACGGCGCGTACGTCCGTCTGCTCCAGGGACTGGGTGGCGATGCGCTCCAGCAGATCGGTGTCCTGGCGGCTCATGGCCGGGGCGACCAGCGGCGCAAGTTGTTCGGCGATCATCTCGCCACGTTGCAACAACTGGGCGTGCAGGTCCGATTGCTGCATCCAGGTGAAATAGCCGCCCAGGACCAGCGCCATCAGGCTGGTTGGCAACAGGGTCAGCAACAGCACGCGGCCTTTGATTCCCAGTTTCTTGAGCACACTTGTCTCCTGCATCCAGCGTCTGATTGAGCGGTGCGCGCATCCGGCACGCATTACCTGCGCAGTGTAGCGATTTGCGGGCGGGTGATCTTTGTAAAATTCACTCCCTCGCCACAGGCGCGCGCTCGGCTTTCGCCTCGCTTATTCCCATAAGCCATAAACCCCTTACTTTGCGTGATATGGCCTCGCCGGGTTTGCCGGTATGATAGGTGCCCCCGCAGTCCGGATTGCGAATACGCCATGACTCTGCAGTACCCAACCATCGCCGATTGCGTCGGCAACACTCCGCTGGTCCGTTTGCAACGCTTGCCCGGCGTGACCACCAATACGCTTTTGCTCAAGCTCGAAGGGAATAACCCGGCGGGTTCGGTCAAGGACCGGCCGGCGCTGTCGATGATCACCCGTGGCGAACTGCGCGGGCAGATCCAGCCCGGCGATACGTTGATTGAGGCAACTTCCGGCAACACCGGTATAGCCTTGGCGATGGCGGCGGCGATCAAGGGCTACAAGATGATCCTGATCATGCCCGACAACTCCAGCGCCGAGCGCAAGGCGGCGATGACGGCCTACGGTGCCGAGTTGATCCTGGTGACTCAGGAGGAGGGCATGGAGGGCGCCCGGGACCTGGCCGAGCGCATGCAGGCCGAAGGGCGTGGCAAGGTGCTGGATCAGTTCGCCAACGGCGACAATCCAGAAGCTCACTACACCACCACCGGCCCTGAGATCTGGCGCCAGACCGACGGCACCATCACCCATTTCGTCAGCTCGATGGGCACCACCGGTACCATCATGGGCACCTCGCGCTACCTGAAAGAACAGAACCCGAACGTGCAGATCATCGGCCTGCAACCGATGGAAGGCTCGGCCATCCCCGGCATTCGTCGCTGGCCCGAGGAGTATCTGCCGAAGATCTACCAGGCCGAGCGCGTGGATCGCATCATCGACATGGCCCAGAGCGAAGCCGAGGACGTGACCCGTCGCCTGGCTCGCGAAGAAGGCATCTTCTGCGGCGTGTCTTCGGGCGGTGCCGTGGCGGGGATGCTGCGCCTGTCCAAGGAAGTTGAGAATGCGGTGATCGTCGCGATCATCTGCGACCGTGGCGACCGTTACCTGTCGACCGGCATTTTCGACGCGCCCAACTGATGGCCAAGCAAGAAAGAGGCTTGCGCTTCCAGCCCAGCGGCGGAAGCCGGGCCCCGCAAGTGCCCACCGGTAAAAAGCAGCGCTTGACCATTGAGCGCCTGGCCAACGATGGCCGGGGCATTGCCTTTGTTGACGGGCGCACCTGGTTTGTAATCGGCGCCCTGGCCGGCGAAGAAGTCGAGGCGCGGGTGCTCGGTGCCCATGGCAAAGTGGTCGAGGCGCGCACCGAGCGGGTGTTCCTGCCCAGTGAACTGCGTCGCGCGGCGCCGTGCATCCATGCCGGTCGTTGCGGCGGTTGCAGCGTCCAACATTTGCCCCATGACGAACAACTCGCCCTGAAACAGCGCATGCTCGCCGAGCAGTTGTCGCGGGTGGCCGGGGTGGTGCCAGAGGAATGGGCCGCTCCCCTGAGCGGGCCGGAGTTCGGTTATCGGCGTCGCGCCCGGGTGGCGGTGCGCTGGGACCAGAAGGCGAAAAAACTCGAAGTCGGTTTCCGTGCCGTCGGCAGCCAGGACATCGTTGCCATCGGTGATTGCCCGGTGCTGGTACAGCCCTTGCAGCCGATCATGAGCCGCCTGCCGGAGATGCTGCGTCGCTTGAGCAAACCCCAGGCGCTGGGGCATGTGGAATTGTTCGCCGGTTCGTCCCTCGCGGTATTGCTGCGTCACATGGCGCCGCTGTCGGAGGCCGACCTGACGATCCTCAAGGACTTCTGCGCGTTCCATGAAGCCCAGTTGTGGTTGCACGGTGAAGGTGAGCCGCAACCGGTCGAGCCTGGGCAGGCCCTGGGGTTTCGCCTGGACGCCTGGGACCTTGAGCTGGCGTACCGGCCCGGGGATTTCATCCAGGTGAACGCCGGGGTCAATGAAGCGATGATCGCCCAAGCCTTGCAATGGCTGGCGCCGCGACCCGAGGAACGGGTGCTGGATCTGTTCTGCGGCCTGGGCAATTTTGCCTTGCCGCTGGCCCAAAGCGTGCGCCAGGTAGTGGCCGTCGAAGGCGTGCAAACCATGGTGGATCGTGCGGCGGTCAATGCCGTCAGCAACAATTTGAATAACACTGCCTTTTTTCAGGCTGATTTATCCCAGCCTCTGGCCGATGCCGAATGGATCGGCGAAGGCTTTTCTGCGGTACTCTTGGACCCACCCCGTGACGGTGCTTTCGAGGTGGTGCGCAAGCTGTCGTCCCTGGGTGCCAAGCGGTTGGTCTATGTATCGTGCAACCCGGCAACTTTGGCCAGGGATGCGGTCGAACTGATCAAGCAGGGCTACCGGTTAAAACGTGCCGGGATTCTCGATATGTTTCCTCAAACGGCGCATGTCGAGGCCATGGCGTTATTTGAAGCGAGCCAGGATGGCTTGTCCGACTGACCCGTTCGTGCCAACCCGCCACAGTCCTGGGCGCAAACACGGGCATGAAGGTCAGCGAAGTTGACGCATTGAATCTGCGTCGTAGGGAAGGTAAGTAAAGATGGTACAGGTGAGAGCACACCAGCCGATCAACACCGACGGCAGTATCAATCTCGAGGCTTGGCTCGATCATGCGGTCAGCGTCGACATGGCACTGGATCGCGAAGCCTTGAAAGCCGCCTGCGAGTTCGCTCGCGAGGCGGAGCAGCAGCACAATGCGGCGAAGAACCTGTGGTCCGAAGGCACCTCGAGTTTCCAGACGGGCCTGGAGATCGCTGAAATTCTCGCTGACCTCAAGCTCGACCAGGACTCCCTGGTGGCGGCGGTGCTGTACCGCGGCGTGCGCGAAGGGCAGATCCAGCTACCGGTGGTCAGCCAGCGCTTTGGCACGGTGGTGGCCAAGCTGATCGACGGCGTGCTGCGCATGGCCGCCATCAGCGCGAGCCTCAGCCCGCGCCAGTCCATGGTGCTGGGTACTCAGGGCCAGGTGGAAAACCTGCGCAAGATGCTGGTGGCGATGGTCGACGACGTGCGTGTCGCGCTGATCAAGCTGGCCGAACGCACCTGCGCCATCCGCGCCGTGAAGTCTGCCGATGACGAAAAACGCAATCGCGTCGCCCGGGAGGTGTTCGACATTTATGCACCCCTGGCCCACCGTCTCGGCATCGGTCATATCAAGTGGGAGCTGGAGGACTTGTCCTTCCGCTACCTGGAGCCCGACCAATACAAGCAGATCGCCAAGCTGTTGCATGAGCGGCGGCTGGATCGCGAGCGCTTCATCACCGACGTGATGACCCAGTTGCGCGAAGAGTTGCAGGCCACCGGCGTGGTAGCCGACATCAGTGGCCGGGCCAAGCACATCTACTCGATCTGGCGAAAAATGCAGCGCAAGGGCCTGGAATTCAGCCAGATCTACGACGTTCGCGCCGTTCGTGTACTGGTCCCGGAAATGCGCGACTGCTACACCGCGCTGGGGATCGTCCATACCTTGTGGCGGCACATTCCGAAGGAGTTCGACGACTACATCGCCAACCCCAAGGAAAACGGCTATCGCTCGTTGCACACCGCCGTGATCGGCCCCGAGGGCAAGGTACTGGAAGTGCAGATCCGCACCCATGCCATGCACGAGGAGGCCGAGCTGGGCGTCTGCGCCCACTGGAAGTACAAGGGCACCGACGTCAAGTCCGGGTCCAACCATTACGAAGAGAAAATCTCCTGGCTGCGCCAGGTGCTCGAGTGGCATGAGGAACTGGGTGACATCGGCGGCCTGGCCGAACAGCTACGCGTCGACATCGAACCGGACCGGGTCTATATCTTCACCCCCGACGGCCACGCCATCGACCTGCCCAAGGGCGCGACGCCGCTGGATTTCGCCTACCGGGTCCACACCGAGATCGGCCACAACTGCCGTGGCGCCAAGATCAATGGGCGGATCGTGCCGCTCAACTACAGCCTGCAGACCGGTGAACAGGTCGAGATCATCACCAGCAAGCACGGTACGCCGAGCCGTGACTGGCTGAACCCGAACCTGGGCTACATCACCACCTCGCGGGCGCGGGCGAAAATCGTCCACTGGTTCAAGTTGCAGGCTCGCGACCAGAACGTCGCCGCCGGCAAGACCTTGCTCGAGCGTGAACTCGGGCGCCTGGGCCTGCCGCAGGTGGATTTCGACAAGCTGGCCGAAAAAGCCAACATGAAAACCGCCGAGGACATGTTCGCCGCCCTCGGGGCCGGCGATCTGCGCCTGGCGCAGTTGGTCAACCTGGCCCAGCAACTGGTGGAGCCGGAGCGGGGCAACGAGCAACTGGAGCTGATCCCGCGCAAGGCCACCGGCTACAAGCCAGGCAAGCGCGGCGATATCCAGATCCAGGGCGTGGGCAACCTGATGACCCAGATGGCCGGCTGCTGCCAGCCATTGCCGGGGGATGCGATCGTCGGCTACATCACCCAGGGTCGTGGTGTGAGCATTCACCGCCAGGACTGTGCCTCGGTGCTGCAACTGGCCGGTCGCGAGCCGGAGCGGATCATCCAGGTCAGTTGGGGGCCGGTGCCGGTGCTCACCTACCCGGTGGACATCGTCATCCGCGCCTACGATAGATCCGGTCTGCTGCGTGACGTTTCCCAGGTGTTGCTGAACGAGCGGATCAACGTGCTGGCGGTCAACACCCGTTCGAACAAGGAAGACAACACCGCGCTGATGTCCCTGACCATCGAGATTCCGGGGCTGGATGCGCTGGGGCGGTTGCTGGGGCGGATTTCCCAGTTGCCAAACATCATCGAGACCCGGCGTAACCGGACGCCGGGTTAAGCGCAGTCCGAAAATGTGGGTGTCTGTGGGAGCAAAGCTTGCTCGCGATTGCGGTGGTGGACCCAACCTATATGGGGACTGACCCACCGTTATCGCGAGCAAGCTTTGCTCCCACAGGCGCTCTCACCACAGGCTGTTCCTATGGATTATTTCCCGCTGGGCTTTGTGTGATGAGACGAATTTAATGTACAGCCTCGAAGACCTGCTCCACCTGATGAACCGCCTGCGGGACCCGCAGTACGGCTGCCCGTGGGACATCCAGCAAACCTACGCGACCATCGTCCCCCATACCCTGGAAGAAGCCTACGAAGTGGCCGATGCCATCGAGCGCGGCGATTTCGATCACTTGCAGGGCGAGTTGGGCGACCTGTTGTTTCAAGTGGTGTATTACAGCCAGTTGGCCCGGGAAGAAAACCGCTTTGAATTCGCTGGCGTGGTCGACAGCATCACCCGCAAGTTGATCCGCCGACATCCCCATGTGTTTCCTACCGGTGACCTGTATGCGCCCGTGGATATCCCGCGCCTGAGCGAAGAACAGGTCAAGCAGCGCTGGGAGGAAATCAAGGCAGAGGAACGGGCCGAGAAAGCCGCGGTGCCCGAGCAATTATCGTTGCTCGACGATGTGCCGGGGGCGCTGCCGGCGTTGTCCCGTTCGGCGAAGCTGCAAAAGCGTGCGGCTCAGGTTGGTTTCGACTGGCCAGGCCCGTTGCCGGTGCTCGACAAAGTCCGGGAGGAATTGGACGAAGTGCTCGAAGCCATGGCCGACAACGATCCGGTGGCCATCAGCGACGAGATCGGCGACCTGCTGTTCAGCGTGGTGAACCTGGCTCGCCACCTCAAGGTCGACCCGGAAACCTCCCTGCGCGACGCCAACGGAAAATTCGAGCGACGGTTCCGATTTATCGAACAGGCATTGCGCGACACCCACCGTCCCATGGAAGATTGCACCCTCGAAGAGTTGGACGCCTTGTGGGGCGAAGCCAAACGTCAGGAAAAGAATTTGCCCAGCTGTGGCTGAGGCCGTTGCCTAAGTGAGTAAGCACCATGAGCCTTTCCCTTCGCGACCAGTTGCTCAAAGCAGGGCTGGTCAACCAAAAGCAGGCCAAGCAGGTCGGCAAAGAGAAACAGAAGCAGCAACGCCTGGCCCATAAAGGCCAGATCGAACTGGATGACTCCCAGCAGCGTGCCGCCCAGGAGGCCATGGCCGAGAAGGTCAAGCGCGACCAGGAACTCAACCGTCAGCAGCAGGAAAAGGTCGAGCAGAAGGCTCGGGCCGCGCAGATCAAGCAATTGATCGAAGTCTCGCGCCTGCCGAAGCTGACCACTGAGGACTATTACAACTTCGTCGACGACAAGAAGGTCAAGCGCATCTCGGTCAACACTCTGATGCGCAACAAGCTGAGCAGTGGCTCGCTGGCGATTGTCCACCATGCTGGCGGCTACGAAGTGATCCCGCGCGAGGCGGCCCTGAAGATCCAGGAACGCGACCCCCAGCGCATCGTTCAGCTCAACACTCAGACCGAAGAAGTGGATGCTGATGATCCGTATGCGGCGTATCAGATTCCTGATGATTTGATGTGGTAAGCGGGGCGCAGCCTTTGAGCTGAACACAAAGCCTGTGGAAGGCCTGAGGGAATATCTGTAGGGATCTATGAGATCTGTGGGAGCAAGCTTTGCTCCCACAGGCACAAGTCCCATAGGGGTTTGTGTTGTTCAGGACTCTGCGGTCTCACGCGAGCGCTGCCGTTCCTCACGCTCCAGCTCAGCCTTGTAGCTGTGGGCGTCCGTTTCGGAGTGGAACATCCCCACCAGCAGATCTTGTTGATGCACATCCCAGATCCGGATACCGGCGGCAATGCCTTCGTGGGACATGTGGGCGTCGTCGCGTTCAGTTACTTTCACAGTCATCTTGCAAGCTCCAATCTCTGTTATCTGCAGCAAGGCGTGTGCAGGGCTTTGTTATAGATTTTGGTAGCGTGCTAAGTAAATGCTTCGGCGCGTTAAGAAGTTTTCATGAAAATCGCAGCAGTCCTGCAGGCCAGGCGGTGCGCGGCATTCGGTCGCAGGTGTTGTTTGTGAAAAAGGTTTCATGTTGCAGCGGCAAGCCTTGAGCGAAAGCAAAACCCCTGTGGGCTTGAAGCTCGGGCAATAAAAAGCCCCGCATGTGCGGGGCTTCTTGTTATCGGCGTCGATCAGCTGCCTTTCACAGCCTTGCCATTGACCGTACCGTCCAGGAGCATGATGTTGTACTCCTTGCCGTCGGTCTCGACCTGTTGCAGGCGCACCAGCAGGTAGTCCCAGTCCTTGGCGAACCAGAGCACGGTGATGCGCTTGCTTTGTGTCGGATCGCGCACGCGCTCGACCTTGATCGCGTCGATCTGGCCGGCCTTGGTGTCGACCTTTTCCGAGCCCAGGACGCGGAAGTCATAGGTATCGATTTCGCCATCATCGACGACCTGATAGCTCATGCTTTTCTTGCCGGCCGCCACGTCGTGCTGCAGGGCCAACTGGTAGGTGGATTTATCGACCATGCCACGGTTGAGCGGCAGCTTGACCGCGTCACCGCGATCGGTGCCGGTGACCATCTTGGTGTTCCAGTCGAAGTCCAGGTCGGCCTTCTTGGCTTTGCCCAGGCCACCGCGTTCGAAGTGGTAGGACTGTGGCAGCAGCGTGTCCTTGTCCAGGGTCAGGGTGCTTTCTTCGGTCAGGCTGGCGATCATCATCGAAGCCTTGAAGCTCAGCTTCCAGGTGCCGTTGGCTTCCTTGGTCAGGCTGCGCTCGGCAGTGCCGCTCATGGGCAACTGTTTCCAGTCGGCGGTGTAGCTGGCGGAGAACGGTTGTAGTTCTGCGGCCTGTGCCAGGGACAAGGCGAGCAGAGCGCAAGCGAAGAGCAGGGCGCGACGCATAAAATCTCCTAGTATCGAATCAAATGGCCGCTGGCGGCGAGCAACTGGCCGTCCAGTGAGGCACCGCGATCGTCGAGGGTCAGCCTTCCTTCGGCAAACCAACGCACGGCCATCGGGTAGATCTGGTGCTCGCGGGCGTGAACCCGTTGCGCCAGGCTTTGCGGCGTGTCGTGCAACTCTACCGGTATTACTGCCTGTACGACCAGTGGTCCGCCATCGAGTTCCTCGGTGACAAAGTGCACAGAGCAGCCGTGCTCCGTGTCTCCGGCCTCCAGCGCGCGCTGGTGAGTGTGTAACCCTTTGTATTTGGGCAGCAGCGAGGGATGGATATTGAACAGGCGGCCCTGGTAGTGACGCACGAAGCCAGCGCTGAGGATGCGCATGAAGCCAGCGAGTACCACCAGTTGCGGATTGAAGGTGTCGATCTGTTCGATCAGCGCGGCGTCGAAGGCTTCGCGGCCCTCGAACGCCTTGTGATCCAGGACGCGGGTGTCGATACCCGCCTCCTTGGCGCGTTGCAGGCCGTAGGCATCGGCGCGGTTGGAAATCACCGCGCGGATACGGACCGGGCTGTCGCCGGTCCGCGTGCTGTCGATCAAGGCCTGCAAGTTACTGCCGGTGCCGGACAGCAGCACCACCACGTCACAGGTTGCGGACATCAGTGCGCCTTAAGGTTTTTCAGCTCGACCTGTGCAGCGCCTTCGGCCGCGGTGGCGATCTGACCGATGACCCAAGGCTGCTCGCCGGCTTCACGCAGTACGTTCAGGGCCGTCTCGACGTGCTCCTGGGCCACGCAGATGACCATGCCCACGCCGCAGTTCAGCACGCGGTGCATTTCGGTTTCATCGACGTTGCCTTTCTCTTGCAGCCAGTCGAACACCGCCGGGCGGGTCCAGCTCGCCACGTCGACCACGGCCTGGGCGCCTTTTGGCAGTACGCGCGGAATGTTGTCCAGCAGGCCACCACCGGTGATGTGGGCCATGGCCTTGACGGCACCGGTGTCCTTGATCAGCTTGAGCAGCGGCTTGACGTAGATGCGGGTCGGGGCCATCAGCAGGTCGGCCAGTGGCTTGCCGTCGAGCTGGGTGTTTTCGATGTCGGCACCCGAGACTTCGATGATCTTGCGGATCAGCGAGTAGCCATTGGAGTGCGGGCCGGAGGACGGCAGGGCGAGCAGGGCATCACCAGCGGCGACTTTCGAGCCGTCGATGATCTCGGCCTTTTCCACGACGCCGACGCAGAAGCCGGCCAGGTCGTAGTCTTCGCCTTCGTACATGCCAGGCATTTCAGCGGTTTCGCCGCCGACCAGGGAGCAGCCGGACAGCTCACAGCCGGCGCCGATGCCGGTCACGACCTGGGCGGCGGTGTCGACGTTGAGCTTGCCGGTGGCGTAGTAGTCGAGGAAGAACAGTGGCTCGGCGCCGCAGACCACCAGGTCGTTCACGCACATGGCTACCAGGTCGATGCCGATGCTGTCGTGCTTGTTCAGGTTCAGGGCCAGGCGCAGCTTGGTGCCGACGCCGTCGGTGCCCGAGACCAGGACCGGTTGCTTGTAGCCGGCCGGGATCTCGCAGAGGGCGCCGAAACCGCCCAGGCCGCCCATGACTTCCGGACGCGCAGTGCGCTTGGCGACGCTCTTGATGCGTTCGACCAATGCTTCACCGGCGTCGATGTCTACACCGGCGTCCTTGTAGCTCAGGGAGGGTTGCTTGCTCATGATCCAGGCCTTTAGGGGGGATTTCTGGGTAACGACCGACGCTGGGGCCATTGAATAACCGTTGTACGAATTATTCCGGGAGCCCAGCCATTGCCGGTCTGCGAAGGCGCGCGATTTTATCAGGCTTGAGGGGCAGCGGCCATCCTCGCGCCGACGGGCAGGGACATATCCACGGAAAAAAACCGATATTTCTTATATTGGTACTGCGTAGCGCGTCTGTATAAGGTGTAGCGGTAACCGGTTATGGTGATGACAGTGCGAAACTTCCACCGGGCGTGTGAATGTTTTGCCGGGTGCTGTGGTCACAGCCATGCTCAATCTTCTTCACACGGCCTGTTCCAGCCGTTATGTCCGGGAATCTTCCATGCGTTTGTTCAAATTCTTGTCTGTGGGCTGCTTTTCGCTGATCAGCCTGGCGAGTCATGCCGAAACCGTCAATGGCCTCTACCAAGTGCTCGAACCGGTCGCCAGCCAGACCCCGGAGGAGCGCAACCAGGCGACGCTGCGTGCCCTGGATACGCTGGTGCTGCGCCTGACCGGCGACGCCAAGGCGGCCCAGAATCCTGGTCTGGCAGCGATCCGCCAGGACCCGCAACAGATCATTCTTCAATATGGCTACGACGCCGGTCCACCGGAAAGCCTCAAGGTGGACTTCGACCCGGCGAGCACCGACCGGGCATTGCGTTCGGCAGGCTTGTCGCTGTGGAGCGCGAACCGGCCATCGATCCTCGGCTGGTGGCTGAACGACTCGGCCGAAGGCTCCAGCCTGGTGGGCGATGGCCAGGCCAGCGCCACGCCACTGCGGCGTGCCGCGCAGCATCGGGGCCTGGCCCTGCACCTGCCGCTGGCGGACTTGAGCGAGCAGATCGTTGCCACCGCACCGAACCTGGAAGGCAGCGACCCGGCGCCTTTGCGCGATGCCTCGGAGCGCTACGCGACAGACGCCTTGCTGGCAGTCCACGCCAAGGAAGAGGGCGGGCAGTGGCACGGCACCTGGCGCCTGTGGCTGGGCGATCAACGCGAGCAGGGCACTGCCCAGGGTGCCGATCCGGCCGCACTGGCTGACGCGGTGATGTTGGCGGTGAACCAGCGCCTGGCGCCGCGCTTCGTCGCCAAGCCGGGCGTGGCCACTGAACAGTTGCTGGAGGTGCAGGGCATGAACCTGGAGCGGTATGCGGCGCTTGGGCGTCTGCTCGAACCGTTTGGTGGGCAGTTGCAGCGGGTTGAGGGTGATCGGATCGTCTATCGAGTCAACGGCAGCGCCGAGCAGTTGAAGGCGCAACTGGCCCTGGCGAAACTGCAGGAAATTCCGCCCGGTGAGGCCGTCGCGCCGGAGCCTGTGGCGCCGCCCGCCGCCGATGGTTCGGCCCCGGTTGCAGCACCTGTGCCGGCGCCGGCAGCCAATCTGCGGTTCCGTTGGTAGGTTTTCTTTCTTTATATAGCTAGGAGTGGTTCATGGGCGATACGCGGCGTTGGTTCTGGTTGGGCGGGGTTGCCCTGCTGATTGCGCTTATCTATTTGCTGCATCCGATCCTTACGCCGTTCCTGGTTGCCTTGCTGCTGGCCTACCTGTTCGATCCGGTGGTGGATCGCCTGGAAAAACTCGGCCTGTCGCGAACCTGGGGCGTGGTGGCGGTGTTTGCGCTGGTCACGCTGATTGTGAGCGCGCTGCTGTTGGTGCTGATCCCGATGCTCGCCAAGCAACTGGTGCGCCTGTACGAATTGGCGCCGCAGATGCTCGATTGGTTGCAGCACAGCGCGGTGCCGTGGGTGCAGTCGAAGCTGGGGTTGGCGGACGGTTTCTGGAAGTTCGACAAGGTCAAGGCGGCCATCAGCGAGCACATGGGCCAGACCACTGACATCGTTGGCGTGGTGTTGAGCCAGGCCACGGCCTCGGGCCTGGCGTTGATCGGTTGGTTGGCAAACCTGGTGCTGATTCCGGTGGTGGCCTTCTATCTGCTGCGGGACTGGGACCTGATGATGGCCAAGATCCGCAGCCTGCTGCCGCGTCATCGCGAAGAACGCATCATGACCCTGACCGGCGAATGCCATGAAGTGCTGGGGGCGTTCGTGCGCGGGCAACTGCTGGTGATGGTGGCCCTGGGTTTCATCTATGCGGCAGGGCTGATGTTGGTCGGGCTGGAGCTGGGGCTGTTGATCGGCTTGATCGCCGGGCTGGCGGCCATCGTGCCATACATGGGCTTTGTGATTGGGATTGGCGCGGCATTGGTCGCCGGGTTGTTCCAGTTCGGCGGCGACCTGTATCCGATGGTGGGCATCGTCGCGGTGTTCATGGTCGGCCAGGCCCTGGAAGGCATGGTGCTGACGCCGCTGCTGGTGGGCGACCGCATTGGCCTGCATCCGGTGGCGGTGATCTTTGCGATCCTGGCAGGGGGCGAATTGTTCGGCTTCACCGGGATCCTGCTGGCGCTGCCGGTGGCGGCGGTGATCATGGTGCTGGTGCGGCATATGCACGATCTGTACAAGGATTCGGACATCTACAGCGGCGTCGAAGACCCCGACCTATAGGGCAAATAACAGGCGGGGTGTCAGGGAAACTGACGCTCCGTGCCCTTGCCGCTGCAAACCTTTGATTTTGCTCGTGGTCCGGCGCATTGTGCGGTCCGCGCCACGGGTATAAACTTTGCGCACTTCACACAGAGGCCACTAACGGTTCCTTGGGAACTGTTCAGTCCGCATGAAACCGATTCAGCTGCCCCTAGGTGTGCGTCTGCGTGATGACGCCACCTTTATCAACTACTACCCAGGCGCCAATGCCGCTGCACTCGGCTATGTCGAGCGGCTTTGCGAAGCCGACGCCGGCTGGACCGAAAGCCTGATCTATCTGTGGGGCAAGGACGGGGTAGGGCGCACGCATCTGTTGCAGGCCGCATGCCTGCGGTTCGAGCAATTGGGCGAACCGGCGGTGTACCTGCCGTTGGCCGAGTTGCTCGATCGTGGTGTTGAAATCCTCGATAACCTCGAACAGTACGAACTGGTCTGCCTGGACGATCTCCAGGCCGTGGCCGGCAAGGCTGACTGGGAAGAAGCGCTGTTTCACCTGTTCAATCGGTTGCGCGACAGTGGTCGGCGCTTGCTGATCGCCGCCTCGACGTCGCCACGGGAGTTGCCGGTGAAGCTGGCGGACCTCAAGTCCCGTCTCACCCTGGCGCTGATTTTTCAGATGCGCCCGCTGTCCGACGAAGACAAACTCCGTGCCTTGCAGTTGCGCGCTTCTCGGCGTGGCCTGCACCTGACCGACGAAGTCGGGCATTTCATCCTCACCCGTGGTACCCGCAGCATGAGCGCGTTGTTTGAACTGCTCGAACGCCTTGACCAGGCCTCACTCCAGGCCCAGCGCAAGCTGACTATTCCTTTTTTGAAAGAAACTTTGGGTTGGTAGAACCGTTGCGGGTAGTGGCTCTTGGCCTGCTCTGGGCGCGGCGAAACCCGCGGTCCTGCTGGGCGGCAGGCCACGTGACGTTCAAAATGGGCTTAAGCGCTTAGATGTAAACGTAAAACCGAGAAGTCACATTTGCATCGATTGAATTTGCAAATGAGGTTGATAGAAGGCATAGTCTCGCCATCTTTACTACTTCAGCCACGGTCGTGCCCATGCTAAATCGCTTCGCACCCCTCGTGCCTCTCGCACTCGTTACCCTGTTGTTTGGTTGCGCTGCCCACTCTCCAGTGACCCAGCAAGAGCAACAGCCTCAGGTCAAGAATACCGTTACCGCCCAGTCTTCCTCCGTTGCGTTCCAGGAAGAAATGGCCTCCGACAAAGAACTCGCTGCCTTCGCCGGCAGCAAGCCTTACCAGCTTCCAGTGCTGGCTGACAGCATCCTGGAACGCGGCATGTCGTTGATCGGTACCCGCTACCGTTTTGGCGGTACCTCTGAGGCCGGCTTCGATTGCAGCGGTTTCATTGGTTATCTGTTCCGCGAAGAGGCCGGCATGAACCTGCCGCGCTCCACTCGCGAAATGATCAACGTGAACGCCCCTCTGGTCGCACGTAACCAGTTGGAGCCCGGTGACCTGCTGTTCTTCAGCACCAACGGTCGTCGCGGTCGCGTCAGCCACGCCGGTATCTACCTGGGCGACAACCAGTTCATCCATTCCAGCAGCCGCCGCAGCGGTGGCGTGCGGATCGACAGCCTGGGCGACAGCTACTGGAGCAAGACCTTCATCGAAGCCAAGCGCGCCCTCGCCATGGCACCGACTGTGGTCACCGCTCGCAAGTAAGCACACAGTTTGTAAGGCAAACTTAAAGTCTTACTTGAAGTTTGCCGTATAGCCGCTAGAATCCTGATCATTGTTTGATGGCAATCCGCCTGCGTACTCCGCAGGCGGATTTGTTTTCATGCCCACGGCAGAAAAGCCGCATCCAGATCAGGATTGTTCTGCATATGTCGACGTCGGCCCGCCTCGCACTCATGTTCCTCGCCGCGCTGCTCAGTGCGTGCGCCAGCCGCACTCCGCCACCTGTTCCAGTGCGGGCTCCGGTGGTCTTTGCCCCCTCGCAACCCTTTTCCCCGGTCGCCGAAGATGTGCTCTTCCGGGCGCTGGGTTTGGTGGGTACGCCTTATCGTTGGGGCGGCAACACGCCGGATTCAGGCTTCGATTGCAGTGGCTTGATTGGTTATGTGTACCGAGACGCCGCCGGTATTGCCCTGCCACGTTCCACGCGTGAAATGATCAGCATGCGGGCGCCAGAAGTGGGTAAGGACGCGTTGCAGACCGGTGACCTGGTTTTCTTCGCCACCAACGGTGGCTCCCAGGTCAGCCATGCCGGGATCTATGTCGGTGAGGGCCGTTTCGTCCACGCGCCGGCCACGGGTGGCACGGTCAAGCTCGATAGCCTGTCCAAGGCCTATTGGCAGAGGGCTTACCTGGGCGCCAAGCGTGTGCTGCAGCCGGAGCATCTGGCGCGTAACCCCTGAGTTGTTGTTTTCCTGATCTGTGGGAGCAAAGCTTGCTCGCGAAACAGGCGCCTCGATCTCTGAGAGACCGCATCGCCTTCATCGCGGGCAAGTCTTGCTCCCACAGGTCAGAAGTAAATCCCCTCGCCACAAAGGTGTGTCGGCCTTATTTACCTGACACACGCCAGATCTTGTTCCCCACATCATCGGCCACCAACAACCCACCCTGCTTGTCGATCACTACGCCCACTGGCCGCCCCTGGGCTTTTTCGTCGGCGTTGAGGAAGCCGGTCAGCACATCCACGGGTTGCCCCACCGGCTTGCCGCCGTTGAACGGTACGAAAATTACTTTATAACCACTGTGGGGCTTGCGGTTCCAGGAGCCGTGCTGGCCGATGAAAGCCCCTTCGGTAAACGGTGCGGGCAAGCTGCTGCCCTCGGCGAAGGTCAGGCCCAATGAGGCGGTGTGGGGGCCGACGGCGTAGTCCGGGGCGATGGCCTTGGCCACCAGGGCCGGGTTTTGTGGTTCGACCCGGACATCGACGTTCTGCCCATAGTAGCTGTAGGGCCAGCCATAAAAGGCACCGTCCTTGACCGAGGTGATGTAGTCCGGCACCAGGTCGCTGCCGATCTCATCCCGCTCGTTCACCGCTGTCCAGAGCGCGCCGCTGCGGGGTTCCCAGGCCAAGCCGTTGGGGTTGCGCAGGCCTGAGGCGAAAATGCGGTGATTGCCGCTGGCACGGTCCACTTCCCAGATGGCGGCGCGACCTTCTTCGGCCTCCATGCCGTTTTCCGCGACGTTGCTGTTCGAACCGGTGGTGACGTACAGCTTGCTGCCGTCGCGGCTGGCAATCACGTTTTTGGTCCAGTGGTGGTTGAGTGTGCCCCCGGGCAGATCAACGACCTTGGTCGGCTGCGCCTGGATTTGCGTATCACCCTCCTGGTAGGGGAAGCGGATCAGTCGATCGGTATCGGCCACGTACAGGTCATTGCCGACCAGGGTCATGCCGAATGGCGAGTTGAGGTTTTCCAGGAACACCGTACGGGTTTCGGCGATGCCGTCGTGATTGGCGTCGCGCAACAGGGTGATGCGATTCGGGCTGGGCACACCGGCACCGGCGCGGCCCATGACTTTTTTCATCACCCAGCCACGGATGCCCTTGGCGTCGTCCGGCTTGGGCGGGGCGTTGGTTTCGGCCACCAGCACATCGCCATTGGGCAGCACATAGAGCCAGCGTGGATGGTCCAGTCCTTCAGCGAACGCGCCCACTTGCAGGCCCGGGGCCGGGGTTGGCTTGGCGCCTTGCGGCCAGCCGATGGCCTCGGCGATGTTGACGGTAGGGATCAGGGTCTTGTTCGGTTCAGGCAGTTTCGGCGCTGGGCCGGTGCCGTCGGACACTTGCAAGGTGGAAGACTCGCCACAAGCGACAAGTCCTGCGGCAAGGGTGACGATCAAAAGATGGGCGGGCTTGAGCATGCTGGCTTCCCTATGAATGCATGTAGTTATTCATAGAGGAGCGTAGACGCGCGATGGTTCAACCGCGGGTAGGCCTGTCAGCTAGCCAAACAAACTTCCTGTGAGAGCCAAGCTTGGCTCTCACAGTTCCTTGCGCAGAATCAACCATGGGCCTGTTTGAACAGCACGGCGATGCCCGGGTGGTAGTGACCGGCTTCGTTGCGCAACTTGCGGTAGGCGTAAGGGAAGTACCAGGCCACGGCGCAGGTGTTTTCCTTCTGCAGGTCGTCGATCATGTCCTGCAATTCTTCGGGCGTGGCGCTTTGCTGGGCTTTTTGCGGCGAGACGAACAGGCAGCCCAGCTTCAGGTCGCTGGCATAGCTGATGCGCTTGGCATCGCTGGTGGCTTCCAGTAGCGGCTGGGTCAGATTCAGATTGTTGACCTTGGGCCAGCGCTGGGTGGCCTGGATGAAGGCGCGCTCCTCGGTGCTGGCGATCAACAGGTCGGCGCTGACGTTGCGTTCGCCTTCTTCATTCTGCTTGCGGGTCGGCGCGTTCTGCAGCGTGACCATCTCGGCCATCCAGGCGGCAGCCGACAGCAAGCCGAGGTTGGCTTTTTCGTCGAACCAATAAGGCGTGTCGTTATCGCCACGCACCGCATTGTAGCGGTCGATACAGTCAAACCAGCGTTCCAGCATCGGGCGCAGGAATTCCAATTTTGGATTGCTGATGATCATGCCTTGCATGCTTTGCCCTCTTGTTCTTGTGATATCGGGTCGTAATGTCGCTTTGATATCACTTGCCGCAGAATCACACAAGATTGGCGTCATTTTATTGATCGGCGCCAATGATTGCCCCGACAGGCGGCTTTAATTGACGCTCCACCCCCAACCCTCTAACCTTCGCCGCTTGTTTCAGGTGCTCTGTGGCTGCGGTCGACAGAGTGAAACAGGGAAGCCGGTGAGTGCATACGAACCCGGCGCTGCCCCCGCAACGGTAAATGAGTCAACGCTGCGCTTTGTGGCCACACAGGCCACTCACCACTGTGTCGCATGACATGGGAAGGCGCGCAGCCAGGCACCACGCCGCTCATGAGCCCGGAGACCGGCCTGATTCATCCAACGGCATCACGGTGGGCGATGCCAGGCTTGTTGCCGTCTTTTTTTGTGCCCGCCCGCCGTTATCCAATCCCAAACGGAGGCTTCCCATGACCGACTCCCTCATCACCGACACGTCTGATCGCGACGAACGCCACCTGGCGCGCATGCTGCGCAAGAAAGCCGTGATCGACGAGCGCATCGCCAACTCGCCGAATGAATGCGGCTTGCTGCTGGTGCTGACGGGCAACGGCAAGGGCAAGAGCAGCTCGGCGTTCGGCATGCTTGCGCGGTCCATGGGCCACGGCATGCAATGCGGCGTGGTGCAGTTCATCAAGGGGCGTAACAGCACCGGTGAAGAACTGTTCTTCCGCCGCTTCCCGGAGCAGGTGCGCTTTCACGTCATGGGCGAAGGCTTCACCTGGGAAACCCAGGATCGCCAGCGTGACATCGCCGCCGCCGAAGCCGCCTGGGCGGTCTCGCGCCAGTTGCTCAGCGATCCGTCCATCGGCCTGGTGGTGCTCGACGAGTTGAACATTGCCCTCAAGCACGGTTACCTCGACCTCGATCAGGTGCTGAGCGATCTGCAGGCACGTCCACCGATGCAGCACGTGGTCGTGACTGGTCGCGGTGCCAAGCCCGAGATGATCGAACTGGCCGACACCGTGACTGAAATGGGCATGATCAAGCATGCGTTCCAGGCGGGTATCAAGGCGCAGAAAGGCGTCGAACTGTGAGCGATCCCGCCATGACCAGCCGCCATTGTCCGGCGGTGCTGATCGCCGCGCCGGCCTCGGGCCAGGGCAAGACCACCGTCACTGCGGCGCTGGCCCGGTTGCATCGCAACCAGGGACGCAAGGTGCGCGTATTCAAATGCGGCCCGGACTTTCTCGATCCGATGATCCTCGAGCGGGCCAGCGGCGCGCCGGTCTATCAATTGGACATGTGGATGGTCGGTGAGCAGGAAAGTCGCCGGCTGTTGTGGGAAGCCGCCGCTGAAGCGGACCTGATCCTGATCGAAGGGGTGATGGGGCTGTTCGACGGCACCCCGTCGAGCGCCGACCTGGCACGGCATTTTGGCGTGCCGGTGCTGGCGGTGATCGACGGCACGGCCATGGCCCAGACTTTCGGCGCCCTGGCCCTGGGCCTGGCCCGTTATCAACCCGACCTGCCGTTCGCCGGGGTCTTGGCCAACCGGGTCGGCACCTTGCGCCACGCGCAATTGCTCGAAGGCAGCCTGACCGAAGGCCTGCGCTGGTACGGCGCGCTGTCCCGGGAAACCGGCATCGAATTGCCCAGCCGTCATCTCGGGTTGGTCCAGGCCAGCGAGTTGAACGACTTGGACGCGCGCCTCGACGCTGCCGCCGAGGCCCTGGCCGGCAGTTGCGAAGTGGCGTTGCCGCCAGCGGTGGCATTCGCCGCGCCTGAGGTGATCGCTGTTGAGCCGTGGCTCGCCGGGGTGCGCATCGCTGTGGCCCGTGACGAAGCGTTTGCCTTCACCTATGGCGCCAGCCTTGATCTGCTGCGGGCCATGGGCGCGCAGTTGTGTTTCTTTTCGCCGATTCATGACAGCGAACTGCCCGAGGCGGACAGCCTTTATTTGCCTGGCGGTTATCCGGAGCTGCACCACGTTGCACTGGCTCGGAACGCGCCGATGCTCGCCGCGATCCGTGCTCACCAGGCCGCCGACAAACCGTTGCTCGCCGAATGCGGCGGCATGTTGTATCTGCTGGACTCATTGACCGATGTCGAAGGCGTGCGCGCCGAACTGCTGGGTTTGCTGGCCGGCGATGCGCAGATGCAAAAGCGCCTGGCGGCCCTGGCGCTGCAATCGGTGGACTTGCCGGAAGGCACCTTGCGTGGGCATACCTATCATCATTCGCTGACCAGCACCGAACTTGAACCGATTGCCCGTGGCCATAGCCCCAACGGCGGGCGTGGGGCGGAAGCGGTGTTCCGGCAGGGGCGGATGACGGCGTCCTATGTGCACTTCTATTTTCCGTCCAATCCCGGAGCAATTGCCGCGTTGTTTGCGCCTGACCTTGAGGCCGCTATCGCGAGCACGCTCGCTCCCACAGGGGACCCGGTGATCTCAAGTGCAACGCTAGCCAATGTGGGAGCGAGCTTGCTCGCGAAGAGGCCATGACCGACACCGCTTTCTCCCAGGCCGAACGCGACGCCATCTACCGCGCCATCGCCGAGCGCCGCGACATGCGTCACTTCACCGATGGCACGGTCGAGCCGGCCTTGCTGCGCCGCCTGCTGGAAGCCGCGCACCAGGCCCCCAGCGTCGGCCTGATGCAACCGTGGCGATTCATCCGCATCAGTGACCGCGCTTTGCGTGGGCAGATCCGCGAATTGGTGGAGCAAGAGCGCATTCGCACCGCCGAGGCCCTGGGCGAGCGCAGCGATGAATTCATGAAGCTCAAGGTTGAAGGCATAGACGACTGCGCCGAAGTGCTGGTGGCGGCGTTGATGGAGGATCGCGAGCGGCACATCTTCGGTCGGCGGACCTTGCCGGAAATGGACCTGGCCTCGCTGTCCTGCGCAATCCAGAACCTGTGGCTGGCCTCCCGTGCCGAAGGGTTGGGGATGGGCTGGGTGTCGTTGTTCGAGCCCCTGGCCCTGGCCGACCTGCTGGGCCTGCCCGCGGGGGCCAAGCCGCTGGCGATCCTCTGCCTGGGCCCGGTCGAGGGTTTTTACCCGGCGCCGATGCTCGCCCTGGAAGGGTGGGCGCAACCGCGTCCGCTCAATGAACTGCTGTATGAAAACCATTGGGGAGTGAGCCCATGAGTGTGGCCTTGCTCAGTGCTGCCGCAGTGGCGCTGGATGCGCTGCTGGGCGAGCCCCGGCGCTGGCATCCGCTGGTGGCGTTCGGCGATTTTGCCGATCGCATCGAACAACGCTTCAATTCCGGCGGACGCGGTTGGCGCAGCCATGGGGTGACGGCATGGATCATCGCCGTGGTGCCGTTGACCTTGCTCGCCACGGCCCTTTCGTGGGCGCCGATGGTGGGCTGGTTGGTGGAGATCCTGGCTCTGTACTGTGCCCTCGGCCTGCGCAGCCTCGGTGAACATGTCGAGCCGGTGGCGCGGGCGTTGCGCAGTGGTGATCTGGACGAGGCGCGCAAGCGTGTCGGCTATCTGGTCAGCCGCGAAACGGCTGAACTGGATGAAACCGCCGTGGCCCGCGCCGCCACCGAATCGGTGTTGGAAAATGGCAGCGACGCGGTGTTCGCCGCGTTGTTCTGGTTCGCCGTGGCCGGTGCGCCCGGGGTGGTGTTGTACCGCCTGAGCAATACCCTCGACGCCATGTGGGGCTATCGCAACGAACGTTTCGAGCGCTTCGGTTGGGCGGCGGCAAAAATCGACGATGTGCTCAACTACATTCCGGCGCGCCTGGTGGCATTGACCTACGCGCTGCTCGGTAAAACCCGCCTGGCGCTCAAGTGCTGGCGCACCCAGGGTCCGACCTGGGACAGCCCCAACGCCGGACCAGTGATGGCCGCCGGTGCCGGAGCGCTGGGTGTCGAGCTGGGCGGGGCGGCGGTTTATCACGGCGAACTGCATCAACGTCCAGTGTTGGGCGAAGGCGTGCCGGCGAGTGCCGACGCCATTGATCGCGGCTGGCAATTGGTCCAGCGCGGCGTATGGTTATGGCTGCTGATTCTCTGCCTGGGAGCTGAGTTTTATGCTTGAGCACGGTGGTCGCTTGCGCAACGCAGCCCGGCAATACGGCATTGCCGAAGCGGATTGGCTCGACTTGTCCAGCGGCCTCGCGCCTTGGCCGTTCGAGGTCCCGGCGATTCCCCTGCGGGCCTGGGCGCGCCTGCCGGAAACCGATGACGGCTTGGAACAGGCCGCCTGCGATTATTACGGCGCGCTGAATGTGCTACCGGTGGCCGGTTCGCAGATGGCTATCCAGCTGTTGCCGCGCCTGCGTCGGGCCGGCAAGGTCGGCGTCTTGTCGCCGTGTTATGCCGAGCACGCCGAAGCCTGGCGCCGCAGCGGCTACATCGTGCGCGAAGTGCTGGAGTCGGAGGTGGATTTCTTTCTCGACAGCCTCGACGTGCTGGTGGTGGTCAATCCGAACAATCCCACGGGCCTGAGCCTGACGCCCGAGCGCTTGCTGGACTGGCATGCGCGCCTGGCCCAGCGCGGTGGCTGGCTGGTGGTGGATGAAGCCTTCATGGACGTCACGCCGGCGCTGAGCCTGGCGGCGCACACCCATCTGGTCGGGTTGATCGTGCTGCGCTCGTTCGGCAAATTCTTTGGCCTGGCCGGGGTTCGCCTGGGGTTTGTATTGGCCGAGCGCCGCTTGCTCAAGTTGCTCGCCGAACAGGTCGGGCCGTGGGTCGTCAGCGGGCCGACCCGGGTACTGGGCCAGGCGTGCCTGCTGGACACTGATGCCCACGCATACCAGCGCCAACGCTGCGAAGCCACCAGCCAACGCCTGGCGCTGATGCTCGAACGCCACGGCTTCAAGCCGCAGGGCGGCTGCGGGTTGTTCCAATGGCTGGTCACCGAACACGCCCTGGGGCTTCATGATTTCATGGCCCATCGCGGCATTCTCCTGCGCTTGTTTACCAGCACCAGCAGCCTGCGCTTCGGACTGCCGGCCGATGACAGCGAATTCCTGTGCCTCGAACAGGCCTTAGAGGCCTACGCCAAGGACACCCGATGACCACAGTGATGGTGCAGGGCACCACGTCCGATGCCGGTAAAAGTACCTTGGTCACGGCTTTATGCCGCTGGGTCCGACGCCAGGGTGTAAGCGTGGTGCCGTTCAAGCCGCAGAACATGGCCCTCAACAGCGCCGTGACGGCCGACGGCGGCGAAATCGGCCGCGCCCAGGCGGTGCAGGCCCAGGCGGCGGGACTGGAACCGCACACCGACATGAACCCGGTGCTGCTCAAGCCCAACAGCGACACTGGCGCCCAGGTGATTATCCATGGCCGAGCCGTGACCACCATGAATGCCGTGGCCTATCACGATTACAAAGCCATCGCGATGCAAGCCGTGCTGGCCTCCCACGCGCGCTTGAGCGCGGCCTATCCGATGGTGATGGTGGAGGGCGCCGGCTCGCCGGCCGAGATCAACCTGCGTGCCGGCGACATTGCCAACATGGGTTTTGCCGAGGCGGTGGATTGCCCGGTGCTGCTGATCGCCGATATCAATCGTGGCGGGGTGTTCGCTCATCTGGTCGGTACTCTGGAGCTGCTGTCGCCCAGCGAACAGGCGCGGGTCAAGGGCTTCATCATCAACCGTTTTCGCGGCGACATCGCCTTGCTGCAACCGGGCCTGGACTGGCTGGAAGCGCGCACCGGCAAACCGGTGATCGGCGTGTTGCCATACGTGATGGACCTGCACCTGGAAGCCGAGGACGGCCTCGACCAGCGCCAGGCCGAAAAAGCCGAGCAAGTGCTGAAGGTGGTGGTGCCGGTGTTGCCGCGCATCAGCAATCACACCGATTTCGATCCACTGCGCCTACACCCGCAGGTCGACTTGCAATTCATCGGCCCCGGCCAGCCCATCCCGCCGGCCGACCTGATCATCCTGCCCGGATCGAAAAGCGTGCGCAGCGACCTGGCCTACCTGCGCACCAACGGTTGGGCAACGGCGATCAATCGCCACCTGCGCTACGGCGGCAAGTTGCTGGGCATCTGCGGCGGTTTGCAGATGCTCGGCCAGCAGGTCCACGATCCGTTGGGGCTCGAAGGCGCGGCCGGTTCCAGTGCCGGGCTGGGCTTGTTGGATTTTGAAACGACCCTGGAGCACGAGAAGCAATTGCGCAATGTGCGCGGGCGATTGGCCTTGGAAGAGGCTGAGGTCAGCGGCTATGAGATCCACGCGGGCGTGACCACCGGCCCAGCCCTGGAAAACGCGGCGGTGCATCTGGAGGACGGCCGTTGCGACGGTGCCAGGAGTCTCGACGGGCAGGTGTTCGGCACCTACCTGCATGGGCTCTTCGAATCACCGGCGGCCAGTAGCGCGTTGTTGCGCTGGGCCGGGTTGCAGGATGTGCAGGCGGTGGATTACCACGGGTTGCGCGAGCGGGACATCGAGCGGCTGGCGGATCTGGTGGAACAGCATTTGGATACTCGGTTGTTGCGTGAACTCTGTGGGATTTGAGGTGGCTGTACCGACCCTTTCGCGAGCAAGCTCGCTCCCACATTGGATCTCTGATGATCACCGAATTCATGTACACCCCGGATCAACTGTGGGAGCGGGCTTGCTCGCGAAGAGGCCAGTCGCCACACCGCCAAATAAAAGGTAATGACCCATGCTGCAACTGATCCTCGGCGGCGCCCGCTCCGGCAAGAGTCGCCTGGCGGAAAAACTCGCCACAGACACCCGATTGCCAGTGACCTACATCGCCACCAGCCAACCCCTGGATGGCGAGATGAACGCGCGAGTCGCGCAACACCGCGCGCGGCGCCCGACCGAATGGGCGCTGTTGGAAGAACCCCTGGCCCTGGCGCGGGTGCTGCGGGAAAACGCCGCCCCCGGGCAATGCCTGCTGGTGGATTGCCTGACCCTCTGGCTGACCAACCTGCTGATGCTCGACGACCCCGAGCCACTGAACGCCGAACGCGAAGCACTGCTGGAATGCCTGGCCGCGTTGCCCGGGGAGATCATTTTTGTCAGCAACGAGACCGGCATGGGTGTCGTGCCGCTGGGCGAGCTGACTCGCCGTTACGTCGATGAAGCCGGTTGGCTGCATCAAGCCTTGGCCGAACGTTGTCAGCGCGTCGTGCTGACCGTCGCCGGCCTGCCCCTGACTCTCAAAGGTACTGCGTTATGAATCACTGCTGGTGGCTGGACCCGTGCAAGCCCGTCGATAGCCAGGCCCTGGAGCAGGCCACGGCCCGTCAGCAACAACTGACCAAACCGGCGGGTTCCCTGGGCCGGTTGGAGTCGGTGGCGGTGCAACTGGCGGGCCTGCAAGGGCAGGTCAAACCGAGCCTCGACCGGCTATGGATCGCGATTTTTGCCGGTGACCATGGTGTGGTCGCCGAAGGCGTATCGGCCTATCCCCAGGAAGTCACCGGGCAGATGCTGCTCAACTTCGTCAGCGGCGGCGCGGCCATCAGCGTCCTGGCGCGGCAACTGGGCGCGTCCCTGGAAGTGGTGGACCTGGGCACCGTCACGCCTGCGCTGGACCTGCCCGGCGTACGGCACCTGAATGTCGGGCCGGGCACGGCGAATTTCGCCCAGGGCCCGGCGATGACCGTTAGCCAGGGCGAGCAGGCTTTGCACGCCGGCCGCGACAGTGTGGCGCGTGCGGTTGCGGCCGGGACGCACTTGTTCATCGGCGGCGAGATGGGCATCGGCAACACCACGGCCGCCAGCGCCCTGGCCTGCGCCTTGCTCGAATGCCCGGTGGCGCATCTGGTCGGGCCGGGTACCGGGTTGGACGCGGCGGGTGTCGGCCGCAAGGCCCAGGTGATCGAACGTGCCCTGGCGCTGCACAGCGCCCAAGGCAACGACCCGTTGCAGACCCTGTTCAACCTCGGCGGTTTTGAAATCGCCGCGTTGGTCGGTGCGTACCTGGCCTGTGCCCAGCAGGGTGTCGCGGTGTTGGTGGATGGCTTTATCTGCAGCGTCGCGGCCCTGGTGGCGGTGCGGCTCAATCCCGCGTGCCGGCCGTGGTTGCTGTTCGGCCATCGCGGCGCCGAGCCGGGCCATCGCCACGTACTGGAAAGCCTCGGCGCCGAACCGCTGCTGGACCTCGGCCTGCGCCTGGGCGAGGGCAGTGGTGCGGCGTTGGCGGTGCCGCTGTTGCGCCTGGCTTGTGACCTTCATGGGCAAATGGCGACGTTTGCCGAAGCGGCCGTGGCGGATCGCCCGGCATGACTTTGCGCCTGGACCTGCTGCGTCACGGTGAAACCGAGCTGGGCGGCGGCTTGCGCGGCAGCCTCGACGATGCCTTGACCGCCAGGGGCTGGGAGCAGATGCACACGGCTGTCGAGCAAGGCGGGCCCTGGGATCGCCTGGTGAGTTCGCCGTTGCAGCGTTGCGCCCGCTTTGCCGAGCAACTGGGTGCCCGACTCGGCGTGCCGGTGCAGCTGGACAAAGACCTGCAAGAGCTGCATTTCGGCGCCTGGGAAGGCCGTAGCGCAGCAGCGCTGATGGACACCGACGCCGAGGCACTGGGCCAGTTCTGGGCCGATCCCTATGCCTTCACGCCCCCCGAAGGCGAACCGGTACTGGCGTTTTCCAGTCGTGTGCTGGCAGCGGTTGAACGCTTGCACGCGGCCTATGCCGGACAGCGGGTCTTGCTGGTCAGCCATGGCGGCGTGATGCGCCTGCTTCTGGCCCAGGCCCGAGGCTTGCCTCGGGAGCAATTGCTCAATGTCGAAGTCGGCCATGGCGCGCTGTTTTCCCTGACGGTGTCGGCAGGGCTTGTGCTCAAAGAGGCGGATTGACGATGCTGCCCTTCTGGATCGCCTTGCAATTTCTCAGCAGCCTGCCGGTGCGCCTGCCCGGCATGCCCGAGCCTGAACAGCTGGGGCGTTCGCTGTTGTTCTATCCGGTGGTGGGGCTGTTGTTCGGTGTTTTGCTGTGGCTGCTCAATGCACTGCTGCTGGGCACGCCATTGCTACTGCACGCCGCGCTGTTGCTGAGCGCGTGGGTGTTGCTCAGCGGTGGCCTGCACCTCGATGGCCTGGCCGACAGCGCCGATGCCTGGCTGGGCGGTTTTGGCGATCGCGAGCGCACGCTGCTGATCATGAAAGACCCGCGCAGTGGGCCGATCGCAGTGATCACCCTGGTATTGGTGCTGCTGCTCAAATTCACCGCGCTGCTGGCGTTGATCGAGCAGGGACAAACGTTGGCCTTGATCGTCGTGCCGGTGCTGGGGCGTGCCGCGTTGCTCGGCCTGTTCCTGACCACGCCGTACGTGCGGGCCGGCGGCTTGGGCCAGGCCCTCGCCGATCATCTGCCCCGCCGTGCCGGTTGGCAGGTGTTGTGGGTGTGTGCGCTGGGGGCCGTGCTGGTGACGGGTTGGGTGGGCGTCGTTGCCCTGCTGGTCGCCTCGGCGGTCTTTATCGGCTTGCGCCAGATGATGCTGCGCAGGCTTAGGGGCTGCACCGGGGATACCGCCGGGGCGTTGCTGGAATTGCTTGAGATGGCGGTGTTGGTGGGGGTGGTGTTGCGCTGATTTTGCCCTGATCTTGTCCCGGCGACCTGTCAACTCTGACAGTATCGCGTCATTGAAAACGCGTGCTTAATTCGCTCAAGGCCTCAGCTATCGAAGTGTCTGCAGATTGTTGTCTCGATCATGTGGCTGAATCTATTCCCGGCCGTGGCCTGCCCATGGCTGAACCTGATTCGAGTCAAGAGTGAGAACAGGCGATGACCCAGGTATACAGAACACGTCAAGGTGCAGAGGCTAGGCACGCTTATGGCCGGGTATTGGCAGAGCGGCAACGTGCCGGGAACATGACCGAGCCCACCATTACCGATGCGATCCCCCGCGATCCAGATGGGCTGCTTCCGAGAATCAAGCTCGATGCCCCGATACGCGTGGAAATTCCAGCGTTTCCATTGGAGCCCGCAATTCCAGACAGGGAGTATTTCACTGAGCTGACGTTGCAGTGGCGACGTGAAAATGAGGTGGAGTTTCAGAACGTCAGCGACATGGAAGTGATCTCGAACATGACGGGTGTCACTTTTCCTCTACGGCGTGAAATTGCCTTGGAAAGATTTGAGGGGCAAGAAGGAAAGTTCTTTTTTCGTTATTACGTCAGGTTGTATTACGGCAACAACGACTATTCAGAAGAAGTACCCATTCGCTTGGATAGAACTCGACCTTACGGTGAGTTTGTCGATCCGTATGATACCCCGCCGTTTATAAGGCTCACTTCGAACCCCATTACAGATGCTACCCTGACGGCTGAAAACGGAGTTGAATGCGAAATTCCGGATTTCAGTGATCCTGATAAATCCCGTATCATCGTTGCGATAGGTTGGGGCAACGCGCCTCCAGACCCTGGTGAAACTATTCTCCCCGCCTACTCTGGACAGTTGCCAGGCTCTCGAAAAATAACCGTTACCCGGGACAAAGTTGAGCGTTTCGGGTCGGGTACCCATTATGTGACCTACGTCCTGGTGGACCCTGCAGGTAATGTAAGCAAGTTATCGCGGGTACAGAATGTGCCGGTGGCCTTGGGTAGGCTGCCAGTCAATCTGAAGCCGCCTACGGTGCCTTTGCACGCTGATTCACTCATCAATCGCGCCGATGCCAATGCCGGTGTCACGGTGGATATTCCCATCTATGACAATCCCGAGCCCGGGGACCAGATCTTTGTCGAGTGGGGCAATTCGCTGTTACTGCCTCGTACAGTGGGGGAGCAGCCGCCGCCGGTCATTTCTATTCCAGTGATCTGGGCCCGTTTAAAGGCCGAGTACAATTCTGCCGCCGGAGGCGTGCAAGTCGTCCCGGTCGGGTACCGGGTCGAGCGTGCGCCGCAGGTAGACTTCAGGCCGAATCCTCGGACGATCGATATCAATGTCGATTTTTCCACGACCGGCCCGATCGATCCTACCGATCCTGATCCCAGTCCGGTCAATCCTCTGCTGGATCTGGTGACCGTCTACAGCGCCTCAGACGACGAAAATGAATTGCCCGAGTCGGAGTTCAATAGGCCAGCAACGGCCAAGTTCGAGGCACCGGATCCGATTGTCGATGGCGATACCTTTACCTTGTACTGGAAGGGGATCGCAGTGGCTGATACGTATGTGTCCGATGGCTCGGACACACCTGGCGATGAAATCAGCATCAATATCACCTGGGACGAAATTCTTGCCGGAGGCGCCGATCCGCAGTTGCCGGTTTACTATGTGATGAGCCATGCCAACTTTCCGAACAATGATTGGGAGTCCGAGATTACCCACGTCAGGGTCGACGCTATTCGGGTGATTCCCAATGCACCGCTCTTCACCGACTTGGGTGGGGACGACTTTCTCAATTGCGGGAAGTTGCGCACCGTCAATGGGGTGATCGGTTATCGCGTGACTATTCCGCCGTCAACCTATCTTGAGCCGGGTGAAACGATCCATTTGCGCTGGCGGGTTTATCAATCGGACGGTACGACCCTTATTCCTTCTGTGAGCAAGGACGACGACCCAACTATTCCGATTGATGCGCAAACAGCGGGCATCCAGTGGTTCATTGAATATGACCGATATGTCCTGCCCAGCGATGCAGTATCGTCGGACCCGATTACCTATGCGCAAATCGACTACACCACACCGGTCAATGGAGCGCCGAAGGACTCGGGAATTACTAAACAAATCATGTCCATTGCCTTGGGGTCACCCGGGGCCACATGCGATCTGACGAATATCCCAACACCTTGAGAGAGCCATTGCTCCGAGACAAAAAATAGTCCCCGGGGCAATGGACGGGCAGTGGGCAGGTGAATGAAAGTAGGTTTAAGGAATAATCCCAAATGACAATAGGATTATTCCTACATAGATCGTCAGATTCAATCTGTAGTCTGCGGCACCTGTTCATTTGTGTCGTACGTAGTTATTGGAAGTTGCCTACGACGCTGGTGTTAAACCGGAATTTCTCAACGGTGCTTGCCATGACTTGTGTAAAACCCTTTGCGTTGCGACCGCTGTCACAGGCCTTGAAGCTTCTCTCCATCACGCCCTTCCTGGTGTTCAGCCAACACACTTTTGCATTGATTATCGATGGCGGCAGCCCGGTGGTGATCGACGGCACCTATGCACCGGACAGCTACACCTTGCGCAATAATGCCCAGCTCACGGCCAATGGGGCCACGACCAATCAGATCCTGGTTCAGAGCGGTTCCCAGCTTGTACTCAATGGCTCGGCGGTCACCGCCACAGGTCTCAATGATGGTGTGCAACTGATGGCGAGCAGCGCGACCATCAACGGCAGCAGCATCACCAGTGGAAATACCGGTCTGTCTGTGGGTTACACCGCGGGCTCAGGCGTGGGCTCCCGGGCCGTGGTTGCCGACAGTGCAATCACCGGTGGCAACATGGGCGTCAGCGTCAGCAGCCTGGGCGTGCTCGAGTTGTCGCGAACCGCTGTCACCGCCGCCAATGCCAGCGGCGTCGGCTTGCAGATGAGCGAAGCCTCCGTCGTAGCACGAGACAGCAATATCAGTGGCGGCATTAACGGTGTCCGGATCATTGCCAGCGGCGCCGAAGTCGCGCCACGTACCCTGGAGCTGGATGGCACCCGCGTCGAAGGTTTGAGCGGCGCGGCGATCGATATCAATGACTTTGGCCAGACTGCGGAAGCGGCGAATATCCTGATCGGGAATGGCTCGACCCTGGTCGGCGGCAATGGCGTATTGCTCAATGTAGCGGGCGGTGCTACGGCCAATGCAACCGTAGATAACAGCGACCTGGTTGGCGATGTGATTGTCGAAGCCGGTAGCACCGGCAATATCACGCTGCAGAATTTCGCCACCCTGACCGGGCGTTTGCAGAATGTCGAGACCCTGGCCCTTAACAGCCAGGGCAAGTGGATCATGGTCGAGGACGGCCAGTTGCAAAACCTGAGCATGGCCGGCGGCTCGGTGCAGTTCGGCCAACCCGGGGAGCATTACCGTCTATCGGTGGAAAACCTCAGCGGCAATGGCAATTTCATCATGCACACCAACTTTGCCACCGGTCAGACCGACTTTCTTGACGTGACCGGCACGGCCACCGGCAGCCATACCCTGGATGTAACCAGCAGCGGCGCCGACCCGCTGTCCGACAAGCAGATCCATGTGGTGCATGCCGCCAGCGGCGACGCCTCGTTTTCGCTGCTCAATGGCCGGGTCGACCTCGGCACCTATTCCTACGACTTGCTTCAGGTCGGCGCCAATGACTGGTACCTGGACGCCGCCAGCAAGGTGATCAGCCCGGGTACTGCCTCGGTATTGGCGCTGTTCGATGCCTCGCGCTCGGCTTGGTACGGTGAGCTGACTACGCTGCGCAGCCGCATGGGTGAAGTGCGCATGAACAATGGCCGCCAGACCGGTGGCTGGATGCGCGCCTATGGCAACCGCTTCGATGTTTCCGCCGATTCCGGCATGGCTTACAAGCAGACCCAGCAAGGCCTGTCCCTGGGGGTCGATACCCCGGTGCCGGCGTTGGGTGATGGCCAGTGGGTGATCGGCCTGTTGGCTGGTTATAGCCGCTCCGACCTGCAAATGAAGCACGGCACCTCGGGTGAGGTCGATAGCTACTATGTTGGCTCCTACGCCACCTGGCTGGACGCCGACACGGGTTACTACTTCGACGGCGTGCTCAAGCTCAACCGCTTCCAGAACAAATCCGATGTCGCCCTCAGCGATGGCGCCAAGGCCAAGGGTCGCTACGACACCCATGGCCTGGGCACTACCCTGGAGTTTGGCCGGCACATCAAGCTCGACGACGGCTACTTTGTCGAACCCTTCGTCCAGGCCGCCGCGCTGGTGGTGCAGGGCAAGGACTATTCACTGGACAACGGCATGAGTGCCGATGGCAGTCGTAGCCACTCGCTGCTGGGTACGGCAGGCGCTACGGTGGGCCGGGATATCAACCTGGGGGGCGGGCAGATTCTACAGCCGTACCTGAAGGCGGCGCTGGTGCATGAATTTGCCAAGAGCAATGAGGTCAAGGTCAACACCACCACCTTTGACAACGACCTGTCGGGCTCGCGCCTGGCCCTGGGCGGCGGGGTGGCGATGAAGGTTTCGGACAAGGTGCAATTGCATGCCGATCTCGACTATAGCCACGGCGACAAGATCAAGCAGCCTTGGGGCGTCAACATTGGCGCGACTTACGCTTGGTAATATAGGTTGCTAATAACAAAGGGTTGGACTTTTCCAGCCCTTTGTTGTTTTTTTCTGGTTGATTTTCTTTGTCAACCTAGTAGTTCTGTTAGTACTCAAGTTACAGAGGGCGGTGTTAAATGTTCTTTATTGTGCCATGGCTCATGGAGCAAGTTGCCCCTCCATCGGCATGATCTTTCCTGCTTGAAGGAGAACAGCAAATGCCTGATAACAATGCTTCCCGTCGGCTCCCAGACAAGCCGATCGTATCAGTACTGCTGTCTGATAGCCCCGATTGGGATGAAAGCGGTTTGTTGCCGGCGGATTTGGCGAATAAACCTCTGAGCGTTGAAATTCTGGCCTGGGTCGATACTGCGTTTCCCGGGCGAAGTTCCTATTTGCGCGTCTATTGGGATAACAGCATTCTGGTTTATGAAAAGGACTGGACCGCGAGCGAATGGGGCAGTGGCAACAGTCCGCCTCCCGCCGATTTGTTTTTCGATATCGAGGCGCAGCATGTCACACATGGCGTACATGAATTGAAATATGAGGTGACGCTATTCAATGGTAATAGTGATCCTTCTCAGATACTGACGATCACCATCGACGAAGTACCGCCATCGTTAGACAGCGATTCCCAACTGCTTATCGACACCGATCATATAACCGAACAATACCTGATCGACAACGGCGATAAGGTACAGGCCGGGGTCCCTGCTTATACCCGCAATGCGCCTGGCGATATCATCACCTGGTACTGGAGCAAGGATCCATTCAACGTGGTGGCGGCCGATGAAGTCGCCTCGAGGACGCTTTATCGCAGTGATAGCGGTCAACCGCTGCCCTTGGATTTTCCCGGCGATATGATCCTGGTCAGGGGGGACGGGGATTTTTATGCGTTTTACCGTCTGCAGGATCGTGCAGGCAACTTCAGCCCTTATTCCACCGCTTATCCTCTGAGGGTGGATGCCACGCCTATTCCGCGTGATTTGCCGTGGCCCCGCGTCGAGAACGCTTCGGGAACCGGGGAGCAGCAGACATTGGCGCCATTGAACTTTTTGTCCGGAGCGGTGGTGGTCATACCCGATACAGCCGTCATTTATCCTCAAGAAAAAGTCTGGGTACAGTGGAGTGAACCTGACAGCGTGGGGCAATACCGAACAGATCGGGAAATATCCGCAGGTTCGCGTCGTTATGAGATTCCCATGAGTTCGATTGCCGCGTATATCGGTAAGACCCTACCGCTGTCTTATAGCGTCATTGACAATAAGGAAAATGAATTACCTTCAGTACCGCGAAGACTGAATATACAAACGATCGCCAGCTCCGACTTCCCTACGGTTCAATGCCAAGGACTCTCCGGTGGGGATCTGAGTCTGCGCAGTGTTCCGGAAACAGGCGCGGAATTGACCCTGGCTCGATGGGTAATGATGACGACGGACCAGTGGATCATGGTCAATATGACGGGAGTCGGTGCGTCGGGGGAGGTTGAATTTACCGCGATCCGCAAGCGCCCGGTGACCCAGCAGGAAGTCAGTTTTGGGGTTGGTCAAAGGAGAGATGTGACGGTATCGAAAACGTTTCTGAGTTCGCTACGACGCCCCGGGTCTTTGACGGGAAAAGTCTACGTCAGTTTCGACGGCGGCCTAACATGGCCACCGCTGGTTTCCCCCAATTTTCCGTCACTGAATCTGAGACTGGTTGACTGAAAAGCGGCATGGAAAAACGCCATCTTTTCGTTGCAAGAACCGAGGCTGTTTGCGCATCAGGGTCGATCCCTTGTTGGCATCAATCCCTGGCTAGGTCGTGTAAAAATCCCATTGATAGATGACGGTGAAGTTCAGCCCCCTTTGGCTTTTTCCCGGGAGATTCATCGTGGGGGGCGATTTGGGGCGAGGAAATCGCGGATGAAAAAACTCCCACAGCGTGAGCTGTGGGAGTCAGGGAGCAAGAGCTATCGCCGTATTCTGGATTGCGTGGCTAGCTCTGCCTGCTTGTTGTAGTCAGCGTTTGGTACTATTCCGCCGGCAGGCGTTGTGCTCCAACCACCCTTAACGTTCGTTGTAGTCTGCGGCGACGAAGGAGGTGCTGGGACGTTGTTTCCCCCCAGCAATGTAGGGTCAGGGGCGGTCCCTACACTTCCAGGTGCAGCCGACTTGGTAGATGTTCCGAGCGATGAGGTGTTTTGAGCGCTTGGAGCGAAGTGATGGATAATGGTTACCCTTCCAGGACGTCCAGGACGTCCACGAGGTCCAGAAGGTCCACGACGTCCAGTAGCTCCAGAAGGTCCACGACGTCCAGTAGCTCCGATGGCTACGGTGGTTCCAGTAGCTCCAGTAGCCACTTGTAACACTCCCGATGCTATCTTCGACGTACCTAAAGCGGTGGCCTTAGATAATTCGGCGGCTGCTTTGGCTGCTTTGGCTGCATTCACAGCGGCAGTTGTCGCATATATCCCAGTCCCTGCAAGCAGTCCGCCGACTACGCCCACTCCACCACCAATGGCAGACCAGGTTTCGTCCTGCTTGATCGTGCCATAAGCCTGTAACCCCACCCCTGCAAACTGCACACCTATCCCGACAATACCGACTACATAGCTGGCGGTCACACCAATGGTAGCCGGGGCGCTCCAAGGCATCGCCACTACCGAGACAACCAGGAACAATGCTGCCAGGCCCAAACCAATCCATTGAGCGATGCCTATGCCGGGGGCCTTGGGTTGTTCGACCGGATCGTTGTAACCTGGGTCTGGGTCTCGATACGGCGTAACACCCTGGGCCCGATGGCCGCTGGGGTCGCGCCAGGCGATCGGGTTACCCTGGCAATAACCGTAGGGGTTCAGACCCCCGACCCCGAAAGGACTGAGGGAGTCGGGGCTATGGAAACGCATCAGCCCCGGGTCATAGGCGCGGTAGCCGCGTCCCAGTAAATACCAGCCGATGACGGCCTCGCGCACCTCCCCGGCAAATGCCAGCAACCCCTTCAGGCCATTGTCCTCACGGCGCTCGCCATAGGCGCTGTATGCGGTGTCGTACAGCCCGTCGACGCGGTTTTCACCTATGACGCTGTTGGCTGCATCGGTCAGCAACAGCATCGCTTGATCGGTGGCTCCTGGTATTTGCTGGCCCAATGCGCGATCACCGTCGTACAAAAACTGGGTCAGCACGTCGTTTTGCAGGGTGTAGCAGAGTTGGTAACCCTGATAGAAGCGCAGGGCCTCCGGTTCGCTGCCGTGACGCACCCCAACCAACTGGTCATGGCCGTCATAGCGGTAGTTGATCAGCGATGTTGCATTGTCAGCACTGCGCACTTCCACCAGACGCCCCAGATTGTCATAGCGCAGCCGCCGGCCTTGTCCGTCGTTGAGCTGATGGCCATCGGCGTCATAGTCAAAAGTTTGCAGCCTGGGGTACGTATCGTGACTATGGCTGACTTCTCTCAACTGGCATTTGTCATCTTCGTCATAGGTGAAGCGAGCATCGTTGCTGCTGTTATCTGTATCGGCAAAAAAGCTGGTGCAACGTTCAATGTTGTCTAGGGCGTCAAAGCGAAACACCTGCTTGGTAATGGCATTGCCGTACTGGTCGGTCGGTAATGCTTCGCCGAAACAGCTGTGTTGGGTCAGGCGGTTACGTGCATCGTATTTGAAGTGTTCCTCCAGCAGCGTCTGGCCGGCTTTTTCCAGGCAACGGCTGCGCAATTGATCGTCGTCCTGCCAGACCAGGGACAATACCCTGTCGGCTTCACCGTCAACCTTCAGGGTGCGCTTGATTTCGCGACCATGTTCGTCGTATTCCAGTTCGGTGACCAGGCGCTGACCGCTGGCCAGGTCCGTGCTGGTGCTGCGTTCGAGAAGGCCGTCGTGGTTGTAGACGAAGTCTGCTTTGAGGCCATGCGGGTCGTCAGGGTTACCCTGGATGATATGCTCCAGTCTGCCCGCAGCATCGTACTGGTACTGCGTCGGCACGGCGCCATCGTCTTCGCGACGCAGTTGTCTGCCTTGCAATGAGGTGTAGTGACGCGTCGTTTGATCGACGCTGTTGCTGTCTCGCCACCGCTCCGAGGCCAGATAACCTTCCAGCGTGTACTCGTAGTCGCATCGACCCTGATCGTTGATGGCCTGGGTGATGGCGGCGCTCAACGGGTCATATTCATAGGTGGACTCGGGGCCTTCGGCCACCTTGATGGCCGAGGGTTGCTGGGTCAGCGGCAGATTGTAGCTGTAGGTCAGTGTCTGGTTTGCGGGCGTGATTCGTTGGTGAATCTGTACATGCCCATCCTGGTAGCGATAGCGCTCGCTACGTTGACCCACCTTGCGTTCGGTCAGGCGTTCAAGATCATCAAACTGCTGTGTGCCGGACACGACAACAGGTTGCGCAGCGTTACCGGGAGTGACCTGCAAGAGCGTGGGTAATTCGCTGATGCTGTAGTCGGCAAAGGCGCGCTCGATACTGTCGCCGTTCGGTAACACGGTACGCAATATGCGGCCCCAGACGTCGTACACGTATTTGGTGGTTCGCTGCAGATATTCCAACTCTTCGCTTTGCGGATCCCTCAGTGTTTCGATCTCTTGAATGCAATTCCCATAGCCGTCGTAGACGTATCCCAAGCTGCCTGCCGTATCGTCCAGGGCATCCAGACGTCGGACCGTATCGGGTTTATCAAACAGGTTGTAATGGGTTTCGCTTCTTTGGGTACGAACATCGGGCCGTTCGGTGTGCGCTTGCCAGGTGCAAATGACCTGTCGGTTGTTGTCGAACCGGCGCTCGCTGACCTGGGCTACGCCGTCGGGATCGGTGGCTCGGCAGACCTCGCCCCAATCGTCATAGGCCAATTGGCTGGTCAAGGGCAAGGGTGTGTCGTCAAGCCAGTCGCAGGTCGTTTCACTGACCTGGCGCCCCAAGGCGTCGTGCAGGGCGGTGTAGGTCTGGCGCCAGACAGGGTTGCCGTTTCTGTCCAACCGTTGGCGTTGTTCTTCGATGATCCGGTTGGCACCATCGAACAACGTTCGGGTCTTGACACCTTTGATGTCGGTTAGCACTTGCTCGGCTTGCTGACCGTCCGCTGACGTCAGGCTGTAGCTGAAATGCTGAGAGGCCTCGACCGGTGTGCCCACCGCCACGCGCTCTTCCAGCAACCGGCCCAAGGCGTCATACCGGTAGGTGGTTTTGACGCCATCGATATCCTCTTGCAGCACGGTTTCGCCGTTGAAGCGGGAGACCTGTGATGTGGTGATCTGTTGGCTGCCGTTGTACCCGGTCAGAGTCTGTACGGTCTGGTGCAATGTTCTGGCCCCCAGCTCCCCATCGACCAGGCTATAGCACCAACTGACGGCGGAGGTTTTCCCCTTGCCATCCTTGTCATAGAGGGTCTCTTCCTGGCGATCCGGGCGACCATGCAGGAAAGGTTTGCCGGGCATCTCGAGATATTGGCGGCTAGTGCTCTGCAATGTTATTTCGGTGGAGTTTACAATTTGCGTCAGATCTTCGTTGCCCACTGCCAGGAAGCCCTCATCCAGGCTTTTCTCCAGCGGCGGCAGTTCTACATAGCGATATCGGGTACGATGGATCGGCGCCTGGCCTTCATGGCCCTCGGCCGGGTACACCGTTTGGCTGCGCAGGTTGCGTACAAAGTCCTGCGGATCGGCGGGACAATGAACGTCACCCTCATCGTCCACGTAACCGCCGACCGGATAGTATTCATACGCAGTGCGGATGCCATTGTGCTGCCGCTCCTCCAGCAGGTTACCGAAGTTGTCGTAAGTGGTGGCCAACGTTTCGCTGCGAGCCTGAGTGACGTCACTGAGGAGTTCCCAGCGCTTCTCCACGGTCTTGGGCAACTGGAAATACGCCGGCTGCTGTTCGAAGTCCCCCTCGATGGTGTGGTAAGTGGTGAGCACCCGCTGCACGCAATCGCCCTGGGTGGTGGTTTCTTCGGTGAGCAGGTGAAAACTGTTGAAGGTACGCTGCACCGTGCGCACCACTGCCCCAGCCACTTTATGCTTGGCGGTGGAGCCGTAGGTGTAGGTGCGGGCGACCTTGTACAGTTGGTCCAGGCCGTTGCTCTCCCAATTGATGTTGGTGCCGTTACCGATGAAGTTTTCCAGGGTGTACTCGTAGCACACTTCCATCGGTGGTTGCTCGAAGCCGGGAAAGAGCTGATGACGGGTGACCCTTGGCAGGTTCCCCCGCCCACTGTTGCCCGGGTAGGGATGACCCGAGTCGAGGTACTCGATGGCTTCACGCCCGCCGACCGGTGTCTTGACCTCCTTGATGCAGTTCAGGCCGCGCACCTCCTGGTAATCGAAGCGCCAACTGGCACGCTCCTCGGTGGGCAGGATAATCTCGGCCACTTGACGCTTGGGATTGAGCCTGAGCTCGAAGCGCGCCAGCGGCGTGCCACTTGGGCCAGCCTCGGGGTGCAGGAGAACCTCGACCTGTGTGTGGTCGTCGGAGCGGTTGATCTGCAGCAGTTTGCCCAAATCATCGCTGATCGATGCCAGGCGTTGGCCGCCGTTGAAGCCAACGTAAGCCAGATCGACCTTGTGCCCGGAGGGGGCATGGATCTGCACGGGCAAGGCCACCTCCTTATCGCCGCTGCCGCCGACCCTCAGGGTTTCGATCAAACCGGCTTTGTGCACGACCCGATAGACATCGTTGCCATCGTTGAAGAAGTGGAAGCTGTCGAGTTTCTTTTCCTGGATCCTGGGCGTGGTGCCGCTGCCGGTGACCTTGAAGGTTTCGCCGGTGGACAGGGCAAGGATGCTGTCGTGGGGCGTGAACTGGGACAGGTTGAAATTCCAACCGACGCCGAATCCTGAATCCAGGGTGTTGAGTGGGTTGAACACCAGCTTCAGCGGTACAGCGGGGCCGCAGAGGGCGTTGGACTTGAGTTCCGGCAAGTCGATGGCAATGGTGTACTGACCGGTGCGCGGGTCGACACTGGCGGAGAGGAAACTCATGAAGTTGAAAGCGTTGGATTGGACCACATAAGACGTTGTCATGGCGGCTTACCCAGGTCGAGTCAAAAAAGGCCGTCTGCCACACAGTCGGCCGTCGAATGCTCATTGCAAGGTGGCGCAGCGATAGCGGGTATAACCGTTTTCGTCGCCAGTGTGCCTCCTGCCGATGAGAAACTGGTCTGCAGGGCAGTGGAACTCGGAATTGCTTTCACTCATCGAACCGCCCCACTCGTGGGGCGTGACCGTCAGGTTTCTGCCGGCATGGGAGGCCGTTGCGCATTCATAACGGGTGTTGCCGTTTTCGTCCTTGTAATGCCCGCGACCGGTCATGATTCTGTTATTTGGACAGACGAAATAAATTCCGTCGGATTCTGTCAAGGGAGCAGCCCACACTTTGTCCTGTACAGCAACACTCGCCCCGGACTGAACGGCCGTGGCACATTCATAACGCGTGTTGCCACTTTCATCCCGATTGTGTTGGCGTCCGGTCATGATGGTGTCGGTAGGGCAACTGAACGCATGGAGGTCTTCTGAAGCGAAAGGGGACCATGAACGATCACGGTCAGTCGCTGCCGGTGGCCAGGGAGTATCGAATGCTCTTGAGGCCACCAGTTTGATACAGGACAGATTGTCGCGAACCTCACCCCCCACTTTTTCGTAGCTGTCCTCCATCATAAGGCCGGGACCAATAATGGTATTTGGCTTGTACGTCAGTAAATAAGTGATCTCATTAATACCGACAGTCGTTGCTTTCTTGGTGGTTTTGAGTTTTATCCAAAATCTCTGGTCTAACTCGGTGGTGTTTTCGGAGCACCAGCCATCATCACTCATGAAAATTCTAAGTGCAGAAGGGAGTTGAATGAACTCAATGGAACGTGTCAAGAAGCTTCTACATTTTGTGCCGGGCACCATTAGTTCGTACCGATAAGTTAAACCGCTGCCCGCTGCAGGCACATCCAACGTGCAAGTGTCTTGCTCCTTATCGCGAAGAATGATCTGGGCGCCGTCGTTAGGAGGTGGTGAACCGGCCATCACTGCATGGGTTGAAATTAGACTAAAAAATAAAGTGAGGGCGTAAGCGGAGAAATGAGTGTGCATCATTTTATATGCTCGAGGTCAGATGGAAAGACGCAGCGGTAGGCTGTCGAGTTCTGCACGCTTGCCTAATAGAGTGTCGCACATTGGTATTGGGTCCATCCGTTTTCATCGTCCCTGTGGCCACGACCGGTCATGACAGTACCCGAGGGGCAGGTATAACTACTGTCCGATTCTTTTATATCGTCTGTCCAAGAGCGGTTGCCAACTTGCATTGGGTCGCCCCAGGCATCAGTGACGGTCCCGCAGAAATACCACGTCGGTCCATGTTCATCATAATAGTGGCCACGACCGGTCATAACCTCATTAGTAGGGCAGGCAAACTTATATTCTACGAATTCATCATCATATTTTGCTGTGTGTTCGGGTTTTGTATTGACGCTCAGCGGTGTATCATTTTGATTAAGGCTGGCGCACTTATGTCGGGTATTGCCGTTTTCATCCTCGTCGTGTTCACGTCCCACCATGACTTTGTTTGGGGCACACTTGATGTACCCTAGCCCATCTCCGCCTTCGTATGTCTTGCTCTCCGATATTGACGATGACCAACTGCTGTCGGGTGTTACGATGGTCGATGCTTTAGTTTCAGCAGCGCTCGCATGTGCGCGGCTGAACAAGAGCATCATAACCAATGCCACCATGAAAAAATGATGGTCGTCGACTGTTGATTTTATCCGTGCTGATAAACGGCTCATGATGTTTACCCTCAAGTGAATATCGCAGTAAAGCCAACGGTAAACATAAATACTCATGTTGCCTACCTAGCAGAACTGCTAGGTAGACGCATGCAGGAAAGACAAATCCTTCTAGCCTAGCCGACTTGCCAAGTTATCGAAACCTAGCAGTTCTGTTAGTGGGCATTGTTGTGCGATGAGGGCTATAACAGGCTTATCTGGTTTTTGGGGCAAATTGTTTCGGTGGCTTACGGTCGCTTCGATATTATCAATGTCTTGTGAGGGGGCGTCATGTCTGGAGAATCAGTTGCCGCATTCGTTGCCTGGCTGGAAAAGAAGCCTCGAACCATGGGGTGGGATGCCATTCTGGCGTACGACCAAAGTAAAACCAATACACTGTTACTTCAGGAGTACTTTCAACGATTTGACAGTGGTCATTACTTTGAACCACTCACGTTTCTTGTAGAGTATTCATCGGCCCATTGGGACTATTTATACGACTATATTCTCGATGCGCCCCGGTTGTCGTTCGAAACATCGGACATAACGGCTTCTGAAGCGACCCTGACCATGCGTATTGTCGGGGGGACGCAACTGACCCTCAATCAAGGGGTAGGCGAGCGAGTCAAAGCGGTCTCCCTGATAAGTTTGGCGGACGCGCTGAATGGTCCTTTGCTGCGTATGACCATTCAATTGCGAGATAAACCAGGCACGATTGATACCCTCGGTCGCGTAACATTGGACCTTTCAAAAGGGACGAAATTGTATGTCACTGTCGGCGACAGCATGGAGCAGGATCAGATCGCAGGTGAAAAATTCCAGAAGAAATTCGACGCCTGGGAGGATGATCAGAAAGTATTCGAATTGAATACTTTGACGCGTGATCCCTCCGATCTGCTCCAGCCCGAAAAATTTTACATTCGAACCCATCCGGCGCCAGGCGGCGATGTTCTTAATGCGCCCAATTTTGGCGAGGGCGAGGTGTTGGTCTTTATCCAGATGAAGGGGGGAGCGCCTGATGACGACGTCGCCATTCCGCCCTCGAATGCCGGGATGCACTATTTGATTCCCGAGGGTGAGGGGAGCGAGCCACTGTCGGCGACGATCCTGTTGGGCAACCATTTCTTGCTCAAGAACATCGTTGCCGATGGGTTCAAACGCATTAGTGAGGCACCTGTCGAGGTGGTTTCAGATGGTGTGGAAGGAGAACATATCCAGTCATTGACCCCCGCGGGAGGGGCCCGCAGGGCGACCGTGGCTGACCAGGCCGGCATTCCTGATATCAAGAACTTTGCTTTGCCATCCGGGCTCACGTTGCCGTTTTCTCAAAAAGACGGGGCTGAGGTGGTCTGTGAGTTCTTCGCAAGAATAAACAGGGACATCCTGGTATTACGTTGGGAAGGAAAACAACCGACCCCAGTTAACGTAGTGACCGTGGCTAATCAAACGATTCCTGGGACCGTCACGGTAAAGTGGCGCTGGCAGCAAAGCTTCAAGTTCTCCACGGCGGCGGATGGCCAATTGTCGTTGAAGCCGGAGACGGCGGCGCAGAATCTGAAAATTTGCAAAGTATCGCCCGATGACTTCATCGGTAAGCCGCAGGTCGAACCGCACTTGGGGCCGATTCTTGACCGTATCGAGTCGTTACTCAGGGAGCAGTTGGACAATAGCTACAGGCTTTTCACCTCTACGGTCCTCGAGATCAATGCCTTTCGGCTCAATGGCCTGCTATTCCGTACGCAGAACGCGGTGCTGCCGACTTCCGGGTACTTTACGGGTGATCTGGCGTTGCTTGGCAAGGTTGCACCGAGTCTGACCAATTTTGTCATTGATCCGCCCGAACCGGTCATCGGGCCTCAAGGGACTGTTTCATTTAGCGCCAAGCCTGCGGCGACTGGATTGGTCTGGAATGTCATGAATTTGCCAGATGAAACGGGTGACCCCGGCACGATCGATAGCAGTACTGGCGTTTACGTCGCCCCTCGTGACACCAACATCACCGGTTACCAGAAACGCGTACTTGTTATGGCCCGGGCAGGCAATGGCAATAGCAGCAGGGCGTTGGTGAGTATTGTCAAACGAGACATAAGCATCGATCCGCTGGTGTTCGTGGCGACGGCAAGGTCCGAGGGCGAGGAGGTATCGGGCCACAAAATGTCTGCTGCTGCGTTGGATAGCGCCGAACTGGGCTGGAGGCTGGCTAGCGGGTCGACTGCCGATATCCAGGAAGAGCCTGAGCCGACACCAGGGCTTGTCAATCAGAAGCGCTTCATTCCGCCTGTTCGTCAGGGGAATGTCGCCGTTACGCTTGAAAGTATTGAGGTATCCTGCCTGTCTGGCGGTCCGGTACAAAAGACTATCGCCGTGGTAATACATCAACCCTCTACTTATTTTTTTAGAACAGAAAAAGTCACTAATTCTTTGTTGTTGAAGTTTTTTTACCTGAACAAGGAGGGAGACGAAGTTCGGGTGCCACTTCATGAAACTACCTTCACGAAACTGTATGGCGAAGGTTTGCTTTCACATGATGGTCGTTATGACCCACCTACCAGCCCAACCACTAAATTTGCGGTCTTGATGGCGGAAAGAGAGGATGACGAAGAGTGGAAGTTTGCCTACTTGATTGTGCCGTTACCGCTTGTCAATGTACAGGATATCAGACCATAGCAAAGTGATAGGTATTGGTAGCGCGTCTTGATGAGCGCGTCACCTGGAAATCCTATCAGTTCTGCTAGTAGGCAGTGTTTCGGATAAGGAGTAAAAAATAGCTACGGTTTAAGGGAGTCAATAAAAATGGAGTCCTTGGAAACGCTGTTACCTGTTGTGCAGATCAAGGAGTCCCATGATCTACACTTGGACCCGCGCATGGGTGGATCAACCATGACAGCAGTGATTGCACCGTATCAGGCCATGCATGAAGGCGATGTAATCACATTCAGGTTTGAAGGGTACGATGACAGGGGCGGTTTAGACGAGGTTTGGGAAGAAAGGAAAACCTTGGGTGTCAATGATATTGAATACCCGTTGGTCATTAATATTCCCCGCAGTCAAATTGATTTTATCGGCGGCGGCCATTCATTAATCAGCTATACCGTGACGTATGCCGATACTGATCTCCCAGGGCCCTCTGCGGTGCAGTCGATGCGAATTATTGCACCGTCCACATCGCTGGCACCGCTCATTCATATAGAAAACCTGCATGGCGACACTCTTGATCCTACACAGTTTTCTGATGGTGTCACGCTGCGAGTAACTCCTTATGTAGATGCCAGTATCGGTGATTATGTATTGCTGTATTGGTGGACCTCCAACCTTGAAAAACGTGTTTTCCAGGCGTTATTGCTAGATCAGTCCAATATTCAGAGCGATGCCCTGCTGTTTCGACTACCTGCGCAGGTCTTGCAAGCAAGTGTCGGGGAGGCGGTTCAGGTGTTCTATCAGTACGCCCGGGCAGGGGCGGCCCAGACTTCGCAAGTGCTGAATCTGAAGGTGCGTGCACAGCTGGACTTGAGGGCGCCATCCGTTGAAGGCGCCACTTCTGAAGGAATGCCCGGCGACAATCAAGCCTATTTAACCGCGGCCTCCACAACGCAGAGCGGTGCGTTCGTCACCCTGCCGACGTCGCTTGTGATTGGTGTGGGTGATCGGGTCGAGGTGCATTGGCAGGGCGATCCAGTGAGGGGGGAGCATATCGCTACCTTACCCTACGATCATGAAAATCCTCGGCGCTTCCAGGTGCCGGTCAGTGCTATCGCCGCGAATATGGAACAGAGTAGTGACGATGACACCAAGCGTTTTCCAGTGTTTTACCGGTTTACCCCTTCCGGCGAGGACTATCAGGATTCCGATTGGTTACAGCTGCGTATTTTGCCTTTAGCGAGGGATGACTACCCAAATGTTCAATGCACCGACTTGGTGGGCAATAGCCTTTCGTTGAGACTTGTACCTGAAGAGGGGGCGAATCTTACGCTGGCGAAGTGGATTTTTATTGCACAGGGACAATTGTTAACTATCCGTGCCCATGGTCTCAACGCTTCAAGCAGCTTGATCTTTTCTGATGTGCGTACTCCTGCCGTGCCGGTCACAGCTCAAGAGGCCATCAACGGAATAAATAATCAAAAATTGTCGAAGGCTTTTTTGCGCCAGTTGAAGATGAGGTCAAATTTAAGTCTGACGGCAACAGTTAGTTTTGATGGAGGGAAAACCACCTTCGGCTTCCCTACGCTGGATAATATCGAGTTGGTCGAGTGAAAGGGTAAATCTGGACTTCAAAAGAGTTGTCGGGCCAGGTGGCCGGATCGTATGAATAATATTCATGAACTCATTAGTTATGAGGCAACAATCATGGCACGAGAAACGGTAGAGGAATTTGTCGCTTGGCTGGAGCGGAAACCGCAGACGCACGGTTTTGATGCGATTCTGGCCTATGATCAAAATAAGACCAATTTGCTGTTGATGCAGGAATATATCCAGAAATTTAGCAGTGATCACTACTTTGATCCTATTAGTTTCGATGCCGAGTTTAGCTCAGGTACCAACTGGGAATATATCTATGACTACATTCTCGATGCGCCGCGACTGTCGTTTGAAACATCGGATATAACGGCTTCTGACGCAACCCTGACCATGCGTATTGTCGGGGGGACGCAACTTTCCGTGAATAAGGGAGTGGGGGAAAAGGTCAGGTGGGTTTCACGGGTGCGATTAGCGGATGCGGTGAATGGTCCTTTGCTGCGCATGACCATTCAATTGCGAGACAAACCGGGCACGGTTGATACCCTCGGTCGTGTAACGTTGGACCTATCAAAAGGGACGAAATTGTATGTCACTGTCGGCGACAGCATGGAGCAGGATCAGATCGCAGGTGAAAAATTCCAGAAGAAATTCGACGCCTGGGAGGATGATCAGAAAGTATTCGAATTGAATACTTTGACGCGTGATCCCTCCGATCTGCTCCAGCCCGAAAAATTTTACATTCGAACCCATCCGGCGCCAGGCGGCGATGTTCTTAATGCGCCCAATTTTGGCGAGGGCGAGGTGTTGGTCTTTATCCAGATGAAGGGGGGAGCGCCTGATGACGCCGTCGCCATTCCGCCCTCGAATGCCGGGATGCACTATTTGATTCCCGAGGGTGAGGGGAGCGAGCCACTGTCGGCGACGATCCTGTTGGGCAACCATTTCTTGCTCAAGAACATCGTTGCCGATGGGTTCAAACGCATTAGTGAGGCACCTGTCGAGGTGGTTTCAGATGGTGTGGAAGGAGAACATATCCAGTCATTGACCCCCGCGGGAGGGGCCCGCAGGGCGACCGTGGCTGACCAGGCCGGCATTCCTGATATCAAGAACTTTGCTTTGCCATCCGGGCTCACGTTGCCGTTTTCTCAAAAAGACGGGGCTGAGGTGGTCTGTGAGTTCTTCGCAAGAATAAACAGGGACATCCTGGTATTACGTTGGGAAGGGAAACAACCGACCCCAGTTAACGTAGTGACCGTGGCTAATCAAACGATTCCTGGGACCGTCACGGTAAAGTGGCGTTGGCAGCAAAGCTTCAAGTTCTCCACAGCGGCGGATGGCCAATTGTCGTTGAAGCCGGAGACGGCGGCGGAGAATCTGAAAATTTGCAAAGTATCGCCCGATGACTTCATCGGTAAGCCGCAGGTCGAACCGCACTTGGGGCCGATTCTTGACCGCCTCGAGTCGGTACTCAGGGAGCAGTTGGACAATAGCTACAGCCTTTTCACCTCTACGGTTCCCGAAATCGATGCCTTTCGGCTCAATGGCCTGCTATTCCGTACGCAGAACGCGGTGCTGCCAACTTCCGGGTACTTTACGGGTGATCTGGCGTTGCTTGGCAAGGTTGCACCGAGTCTGACCAATTTTGTCATTGATCCGCTTGAACCGGTCATCGGGCCTGGAGGGAGTATTTTGTTTGGTACCCAGCCCGCGGCGATCGGGTTGGTCTGGAGTGTCACGAATTTACCTGGCGAAACCGGCGACCCAGGCACGATCAATGGCAGTACCGGCGCTTACGATGCCCCCAACGACACCAACATCACCGGTTATCAGAAGCGTGTGCTGGTTACGGCGCGGGCAGGCAATGGTAATAGCAGCAGGGCGTTGGTGAGCATTGTCAAGCGAGACATTGGCGTCGATCCGCTGGTGTTCGTGGCGACGGCAAGGTCCGAGGGCGAGCAGGTATCGGGCCACAAAATGTCTGCTGCGGCGTTGGATGGCGCGAAACTTGTCTGGTCGCTGGCTAGCGGATCGACCGCCGATATCCAGGAAGAGCCTGAGCCAACACCGGGGCTTGAAAATCAAAAACGCTTCATACCGCCTCTTTTCCAAGGTACCGCAGGCACACCCATTACCATCGAAGAAATCATGGTGACTCGTGAATCTGGTGGGCCGGTACAAAAGGCGATCGCGGTCGTGGTACATCACGCCTCCACTTATTACATCAGAACCGCAGCCAGTGCTGATAAGCGAAGGTTGACGGTAACGTTGTGCTACACGGACAAGAACGGGGTTGAAAAAGAGGCCCCGATCGACGAAGTCGAGTTCACGAAACTCTACGGCGATGGCACGTTTTCAGACACTGGTGAGTATGAGTTGCCGGCCGTCCCAAGCAGTAAGTTCGCCGTGCTTATGGCCGTAAGAGAGGACGACGAATCATGGAAGTATGATTTTCTGATCGTGCCCAATCCCATTGTGGATGTGCAGTCATTCATCGAACCAGCTGAACTGTGAGGAGAATCATCATGCCTTTGAATAGTTCCGCAGATACGCCAATGGGCGGACATTCCAAAGCCGAACTGCTTGAGCGACTTGAGCAAGGCAACATTACTTTGGGTTGGGGAGCAATCGTGGCCTTTGACCGTGCCCATATCAATCAGATACTGCAAAAGCAGTACCTGGCCCACATGAATGATTTAAGTTTTCTGGTGCCTTTCAACCGTCGTTTCTTTACTGATGCGGATGAAATCGAGGAAATTCAGCTGGAGCGCCTGGTACTGGGTGAGCCCCGCCTGTCTTTCGAGTCTGCGACCTTGGGAGACTCCCAGGTTACCCTGACGATGAACATCATCAGTGGTAGTTATACCTCGACCAGCCATGTGCCGGCGCGACCACCCTTGGTCCGAGAGAGTTTCAACTTCCTCGAAGACATGGGCTATCAGGTGCGAATGACCGTCGATCTGGCCGTGGTGCATGGGACGGTGGATGAGCGAGGCCGGGTCCTACTCGACTTGTCCAGGGGACTCGACGTCATGTGTAACCTGGGGTCCAGTGAATATTCCCAGCGTCGTATCGGTGATGCCGTCAAGGTTTACCTAGAGGAGCATCCTACCTATCGCAAGATTTTCGTGCTGGGCATCGTCGATTACAACGATTACAGCCCATTGGCCCCACGTGCATTCTACTTGCGTACACAGGCGGCTCCGGGCGGGGCGGATATCCGCTCTGTGAACTATGGGGAAGGCGCCTTGGTGATGTTCATACAACTCACCTCCAATCCCGAGGAAGGAGATCTGCCTCTCAATGATCGTGGCTTTCCTTATTTGATCCCCAATGACCTGGAGAATGGGCAACCCAAGTATTCGGGCTCCGTGGTGGTGGAGAAGCGGCTCATCCCGTTTGTCGGTGAGGGGGAACTGGATTTGCTCAAGCATCTGCTGTTTCCCAACAGCTATGTCTTTACTGACAGCGAACCTCCCTATACACCCCATGACCTGGTGGTGTTCGGTAATATTTCGATGACGGCGGATGCAAGGGTTGTCGAGCCTGCACGGGTCGCAGTGAAAGGTGGTGTGCCGACTCGTTTCAACGTTTTCAGCGGTACCGGTGGCGCGCCCACGCCGGCCCGTTGGAGTGTCAGTAGCCTTGATAGCCCATTGGCGGTCGGTGACATGGTGGGGAATACCTATACACCGCTGGCCCCGATATCGATGGGGTTCAACCAGCAAGTATCGGTGGTAACGGCCCATTATTCCGATAGTCAGGGGGAGCGAAGCTATTCGGGGCTGGTGGTGGAGTCCTACCAGAGTATTGTGGTTTCTCCACGTATTTGCACCTGGGGTGAGGGGATGGGGCCTGTCCACCTGAAGGCTTCAAGTCTGGGAAACAATCCATTGGCATGGATACTGGTAGGCGATGAGAAGGGGGAGTTGACGGTCCTCGACAGTTATAACGCGGTTTTTACCCCTCGAGCTGAATTAGGCCAACCGGTATGGATTCAAACCATCGAAGTGAAAGACACCAGGACGGGAGAGTTTACTCGAGCAGCAGTCATCATCATTGTGGCGCCGCAGAGTCTCAGGATCCTGCCCTATCATGTGCCCGCCGTTACGGCATCAAGTTTGATCCAGCTCAATGTGGCGAATCTGGCTGACCCAAGTCGTGCGGGTTGGGAGGTTTATGGCGAAGGCACTATTTCCCCTAGTGGGGTATTTACGCCGCCTTCCTCGAGCGAGACGCCGGTGAGTGTCGTGCTCGGTGAAACCAGTGATGATGCCTGGGGTTACGCCATCGTGCAGTTGGTCGAGCGCCAGCGGGAAGCGCCGCGATGGAAAAATTTGACGGGGTTCGCAATCGAAGCCCTGGACACTACGCAGTGCTACATCAACGGCTTACAGCAAATTCCGCTAAGGATCAAAATCGAAACCGAGTCGGTGACTTTTGATGGGGTTTCGATTGATATTCCCTTGAATGATGTCGAGCTGTCGACCTTGAAGCTTGTGGTTCTGGACTCTCATGCGGAAGTACCTTTCATTGAGGCGCATCGAGAGGGTATTGAGGAAAACGAGAGGGATTGGGCGGTGAACGTCCAGCGCAATCGCTTCAGACTCCATTCCCCGGGCGCTGTCAAGGAAACCGATCCTGCTCGCCCCTTGGAATCACGTAATGGCCGGACACGCTATCGGTACCTGTATGTCCAGTCGACCTTCGAAGGGACACTTGAGTTTTATGCCGCTTTCCAAGCGGATGATAATCAAGTGTGGCGTTCCACCAAGCAAGAGTGGGTTAACAATACTATTCAATTGCGAGGAGCCCCACTCCCAAGGCCGGTAACGGATGAAGGGCCCAATAGTCACTATGATTTCACCCGGGTGCGAGCTCACACGGGGCAGGGCCATGAAACACCTGATGACCCATTCTCTTATTTGTTGGATTCGATCGATTATTGGAAGTTTGATTATCGACGGCAGGGCATATACCCCGTTGGCATGGCAACGCTTAAGGTCTTGGGTAATGCTTCGACCTTGCAATACGAATCGGAACAGCTGGATGAAACATTCGCCAGTTATACCGGCTATGGTTTTTATCCTCAACCCTTCGGCCGAGAAGACAGCCCACCTACCGGGTTGGTGTTCGATGCTTATTTCAGAGCCCTATGCAACACCCTGAACTATGAAGGGCCCTCGTCTGCTTTTGTAGAGCAGCATCGTCCCTCGCCGGGCCAGCTTATTGTCAGCCTGCATCGGGTCGCGGATATGCCCTATTGGCATGACAGCATGGCAACGGATCCGCTCATGCGTTATCGCGAGCGGCTGAATTCGCCAGTACGGTTTTTACTGAGGGACGAAGAGGGTAATCGTCACCGGTTTGATGTGAGTTTTGATATTCCAAGTCGCGAAGATAGCCGCAATAGGCTGCTGCTCAACTTTCAATAAGGACAAAAGCGACTCGGAGTATTCGCTTGCTTGTTTCTGCATTCTGTTCAGGAAGTGAAAACATGACCTCTTCGACAGTTGTTCATTCCAACGCTTTCAACTTCATGAGTTTCCTCTCCGCCAGTGTCGACCCGCGCACCGGTCAGTACACCATTGCCATCGACTTGCCGGAACTCAAGTCCAACGCCCTCTGCGGCCCCGCTGTACCGCTGAAGCTGGTGTTCAACCCACTCAACACCCTGGATTCAGGATTCGGCGTCGGTTGGAATTTCAACCTGTCCCAGTTCACGCCCCACGACAGCATCCTTGCCCTGTCCACCGGCGAAACCTTCAAGGTCACCGGCAGCGGCACCACGCCCAGGATCCAGGAAAAGAAACTCGACAGCTTCCACTTCTTCAACGATGGCAACGATGTCTATCGGGTCGTGCACAAAGCCGGTTTGATCGAAACCCTGAGGGTCGGCGGCAGCGGCGATAAGGAGGTGGCCTTGCCCGTGCAGATCCATGCCCCCTCCGGGCACAAGGTCGATCTGGCTTACGTTGGCTTCAACGGCGGCCAACGCCTGGCATCGATCAGCGATGATTTGGGCAAACTGCTGCAGATCAACCGCTCCGACGACCACACACAGGTCGAGGTTCTCCTGCACCCCGAGGCTGGCCCAAGTGGCACGCCGCTGGCGCGCTTCGAGCTCAGGCTCAATCCCAAGCGTCAAGTGGCCGAGATTATCCTGCCCACCGAGGAGCGTGCCAGTTGGCGCTTCGATTACCAGGAGGTGCGCGGCCTGAACTGCATCAAGGAGGTCAAGACACCGGTCGGCGGGCGTGAAGCCATCGAGTACCTCGACTCGGGTCATCCCTACCCGGGCAACAGTGGGCGGGGGAACCTGCCAAGGGTCACCCGTCATCAGCTCTTTCCCGGCTTCGAGCAACCACCGATGGAAGTGTGCTACGAGTACACCCTGGAAAACTTCATCGGTAACGGCACCAACATCAATTGGGAGAGCAACGGCCTGGACCAACTGTACAAGGTCGCCCGCACCTACACCTACGGCTCCACCGCCAAGCATAAAGTGGCTGGGGCAGTGGTGCGCACGGTGCAGCGTACCTTCAACAGTTTTCACCTGCTCACCGAAGAAACCACTACCCAGGGCGATTGCGTGCAGCGGGTGCTCACCACTTACCACACCATCGAGGGGGACTTCGAACAGCAGCCGGCGTATTTCCAGTTGCCCAAGACCGTGGAGAAGCGCTGGGAACTCCTCAGTGACGTCACTCAGGCTCGCAGCGAAACGTTGGCCACCACTTACGACAACTTCGGTAACCTGCTGGAGGAGCGGCAGCACAATGGCATCCGCACTGCGTATGAATACTATCCGGTCGGCGGTTACGTGGACGATGAGGGTGACGTTCATTGCCCCGCCGATCCGCAGGACTTTGTACGCAACCTGCGCAGCCAAACGGTGTACCCGGCCGAGGGCCATGAAGGCCAGGCGCCGATCCATCGTACCCGATATCGCTATGTAGAACTGCCGCCGCTGGAGAAAAGCCTGGATGAGGGCTGTCTGCTCATGGCCAGTGAAGCGCTATTGGACGTTCAGGGTAATGTGGAGACAGAGCAGCATAAGACGCTCTTCGATTACATCGACAACCCCAGCAGTGCTTTTTTCCACGGTCGAACGCTGCAACAGTCTGAGCTGAAGAATGGCAACACTACGACCACGGATTTTTCTTACGATAAGGTCGACGGGGCCGAAGGGGCCGAGACCGTGTTGCAGACGCTGGAAACCCTGACAGGCTTCGATCACGGTGAGCAGGATCGAAATGGTAAAGCCCGGCATGTACAAAAAATCGTCACCATGCAACATTCCTTGCTTCATGGTCAGGTGTTGCTCAGCCGGGACGACAACGATGTCGTGATTCGCGCCACTTACGATGCGCTCCAGCGAGTGACCAGTGAAACCGTGGCGCCGAAAACAGAGTTTGAAGCCACACGTCACTACACCTATGCCCTGACCTCATTGGACGGCCAGCAAGCCATGCAACAGGTCATCGACGTCAAAGGTGTGCAGACCCGAAGCTTCTTTGACGGGCTTAACCGAGTGATTCTGGAGGATCGCCAAGATGTTGATAGCGACCCAGTGGGTAAGGTATGGCGACCCATTTATTCGGCCCTGCATGATGCACTTGAGAACCTGGTCGAAGAAACCGAATTTGACTGGCTGGAAGCACAATCGCTACCGCTGACCAGCTCCTACGAATTTGATGACTGGGGGGAGCAGGTCTGTGTGACAGGCCCGGACGGGGTCAAAATGTTCGAGGTAATCGATCCGATTGGTGACAAAGTGGTCCCGATTATGCGTGCCTGGCGTCAAGGCTCCGGTAATGACCCCTTGCGTACCGGGGTGGAGAAGACTTGGCTGGGTAAGTTCGAAAAACCTGAACGCATCGAGCATCTCGATCTGTCAGAGCAAGTGATCAGTGTGCACCGCTACGACTATGACGGGCTGGGTCGTACGGTACGAGAGACTGATGCGCGCAATGCCGTCACCGAGTACTGCTACGATGCCTATGATCGGATGACCGTGACTGTTCTCCCCGATAACGCGCAAATTGTACGCGCCTATGCTGAACACAGCAGCGCGGATCTGCCAACGAAGATCAGTGTCGATGGTGTGGTATTGGGTGAGCAACATTTTGATGGGCTCGACCGCATGATCCTGTCCGATACGGGTGGTCGTACTCGTCACTCGATGTACGAGCCAGGCCAGACCAGACCTGCTTCGGTAACCACCGCGTCGGGCCAGGAAATTCTCTATGAGTATGTGTTGCAATTGGGCTTGGAGCCCAAGCGGCGGCGTTTGCCGGGCAGCGATTCCAGTTATACCTATGATCGGCATAACGCTCGTCTGCTCAGTTGCCAGGAAGGGGAGCAGCAGCTGATAAGGGAGTACTTCAGCAACGGGGAATTGAGGAGCGAAACACGCCGCGAAAGCGACCAGCAATATGAGATGGGTTATGTCTACAGTTTTCGGGGGCGGCTGTTGCGTTATACCGACGTGCTAGGTCAAACCCAGAGTTATGACTATGACAGTGCGGGCCGCCTGACGTCGACCTGGCTCGGCACGACCCTATCGCAATTTACTTACGATGATCTTGGGCAGACCGAGATTATTGAAACACGGGACAAAGCACAGAGGTTGTGGTTGCGCGTTAGCTTGACGTATGACGTGTTCGGACGCGAGATCCTGCGCAAGTTTGATGGTGCAGGCTGGCACCAGGAATTGCAGCAGGAATACAACGCGGTGGATGCCCTGGAGCATCGGTGTTTGAGCGAAGGCAGTGAGATCCTACGGGATGAAAATTATGAATACGATCTGCGGGGCCGATTAACGAAGTATCGTTGCACAGGCACCCAGCCACCCGTTGATCCCTACGGCAAGACGATCGAGCAGCAGACGTTCAGGTTCGATAAATTGGATAACCTGACCCGTGTTCTTACTGACTTCCCGAATGAGGGCAGTGACACCTATGATCGCAACGACGCCTATTATTTTTTCGAGAACAAAGATCCGGTGCAGTTGAGCAAGGTGACCAACACGCATGCTGATTATCCCGAGGAGATTTCACTTCAATACGACGCCGATGGCAACATGACGCACGATGAATGGGGGCGCATGCTGGATTATGACGCCTTGGGAAGAGTGATTACAGTCAGCGATGCCCCTGGTACGCGGGGCGGTGACTAGGGGCGTTGCTTTACAACAGTCTGTGGCATAGAGCGCTGAAGAGCTTGGTATGACCGCCATGGTCGTCGATGATGGTGGTCTCAAGAACCTTCAAGCTTGAGGGGGCGAAGGGAGGACTACTTGATGTACGGTTTATTAATCAAACCCAGTTCCAGCGCCTTGAACACTGCCGTCCAGCGAGAGTTCACTCCGAATTTTCGTCGAATATTGCAAAAGTGATAATTCACCCCGGCTTCGCTGCAATTGATGATTTGGCTGATCTCCCAGGAGGACTTGCCAGCGGCGCTCCACTGTAGGACTTCTGTTTCCTTGCGCGTGAGTTTTACCACTTCCGGTGGTTGCGAATTTTCTGACTGGAAATTGCTTCGGGCGGATGAGGAACGGTTGATGATGGGGTAGGTGCGATACATGACAAACACTCCCATTTAGCGATCAAAGATGGCGTGGGCGCGGCGAAATCTTCCTACGGCTTGATGGCGTGGTTCGCATGGCCCTTCTTCAGGCCCTGAGCAAGGTCTGGAGGCACGGGGTTGTTATATCCCGATTCAAGCCACCTGAAACCTGTCAGACATTACAGGTGGTGGATGCGGGATGACGAATGGTGCAAAGGATTTTCTGTCTAACTAATTGATATTTATTGAATTTTAATGTTTTTTTTGATTCGTCGTGGCGAGGGAATTTATCGCCGCGGGATGCGCAGCAGCCCTCAAACCAGTCACCTAGGTGTATCAGGTCGACTGCGTCCAGCCCATTTGGGGCTGCTGCGCAGCCCAGCGGGGCGACGTTTCGCTAAATCCCCTCGCCCCAGGATTTTGTGTTTCTCCATTTAAATTTGCATTCAGGCAATCACGGGTATATACACGCACCATGCTTCCTTCCCAATGTTTGTGCATCAACCTGCGTCGTGCCGCACGTGGCATCAGCAGGTATTACGACGGCGCCCTCGACGGCTTCGGGATCAACGTTGCCCAGTATTCTTTGCTGAGCAACCTGGCGCGCCTGGACCAGCCGAGCATTTCTTCCCTGGCCGAGGCCATGGGCCTGGACCGCAGTACCCTGGGACGTAACCTGCGGGTGCTGGAAGGCGAGGGGCTGGTGGCGCTGGCCGAGGGTGACGACCTGCGTAACCGCATTGTCGTGCTCACTGAAACGGGGCAGGCCCGGCTGGCGGCGGCGTTGCCGGCGTGGGAAGCGGCGCAGCAGAAACTGATCGATAAGCTGGGCGCCGAAAAGCGTGCGACCTTGCTGGCCTTGCTGGATGAACTGGCGTGAAGCCGGTTCGTTCGATGATAAGTGGGTATATACCCGCGAGCGGAGAACAAGAATGACATCGATGTGGCGTACCTGTGGTTGGGTCCTGGTGGGCAGCGCGCTGATCCTGGCGTTGTCCCTGGGCGTGCGGCATGGCTTCGGCCTGTTCCTGGCGCCCATGAGTAGCGAGTTCGGCTGGGGCCGTGAGGTGTTCGCCTTTGCCATTGCCTTGCAGAACCTGATCTGGGGCCTGGCGCAGCCTTTCACCGGCGCGCTGGCCGACCGCTTCGGTGCGGCGAAAGTGGTGCTGATCGGCGGTGTGCTGTACGCACTGGGCCTGGTGTTTATGGGCATGGCCGACTCGCCATGGTCCTTGTCGTTGAGCGCGGGACTTTTGATTGGCATCGGCCTGTCGGGCACTTCGTTCTCGGTGATTCTGGGTGTGGTCGGACGTGCCGTGCCGCCGGAAAAACGCAGCATGGGCATGGGTATCGCCAGTGCCGCCGGTTCCTTCGGCCAGTTCGCCATGCTGCCCGGTACGCTGGGGCTGATCGGCTGGCTCGGTTGGTCGGCGGCGTTGTTGGCGCTGGGGCTGCTGGTGGCGTTGATCGTGCCGCTGGTGAGCATGCTCAAGGACGCGCCGTTGCCGGTTGCCGGCCATGAGCAAACCCTGGGCGAAGCCTTGCGTGAGGCGTGCAGTCATTCCGGGTTCTGGCTGCTGGCGGTGGGCTTTTTCGTTTGCGGATTCCAGGTGGTGTTCATTGGCGTGCATTTGCCGGCGTACCTAGTGGACCAGCACCTGCCCGCCAGCGTCGGCACCACCGTGCTGGCCCTGGTCGGATTGTTCAATATCTTCGGCACCTATACCGCCGGTTGGCTGGGTGGGCGCATGTCCAAGCCACGCCTGTTGACCGGGTTGTACCTGTTGCGGGCAGTGGTGATCGGTTTGTTCCTGTGGCTACCGGTGACGACCGCGACGGCGTACTTGTTCGGCATGGCGATGGGCTTGCTGTGGCTGTCGACCGTGCCGTTGACCAACGGCACGGTGGCGACCCTGTTTGGTGTACGAAATCTCTCGATGTTGGGTGGGATCGTGTTCCTGTTCCACCAGTTGGGCTCTTTCCTCGGTGGTTGGTTGGGCGGAGTGGTGTACGACCGCACCGGCAGCTACGACTTGATCTGGCAGGTGTCGATCCTGCTCAGCCTGTTGGCGGCGGCGTTGAACTGGCCCGTACGTGAGCGTCCGGTGGCGCGCCTGCAAGTCCAGGCCAGTGCAGCATGAGCCGCATCGGCCCGTGGTTGATCGCTGCCGGCGCCGGCCTGCTGCTGGCGTTCGCCTGGTGGGGCTGGCATCAGGGCGGACTGGCCTTGATGCAGCTGGGCATGGGCAACTGCTGAATAATGGACGGCATCGGACGCTGCGAGTAACGTCGTGGTCTGACGTGCTTTTAAGGAAAATCGACATGTTGATGCGCTGGTTTGCTGTTCCCGCCCTGTTGCTGGCTGTGACCGGGCAAGTCTGGGCCGCCGGTTGCCCACCGTTGCTGGAGGGTTCTTTGCCCAAGCTGCGGGCCAAGGAAACCATTGATCTGTGCCAGCGCTTCGCCGGCAAGCCGCTGGTGGTGGTCAACACTGCCAGCTTCTGTGGGTTCGCCCCGCAATTCAAAGGCCTCGAGGCGCTCAACCAGCACTACAAGGACCAAGGGCTGCAAGTGCTGGGTGTGCCGTCCAATGACTTCAAGCAGGAGTCCAAGGACGGTGCTGAAACCGCCAAGGTCTGCTACGTCAATTACGGTGTGACCTTCACCATGACCGAACCACAACCGGTGCGCGGCGCGGATGCGATACCGTTGTTCAAGCACCTGGCTGAACAATCCGGCGCGCCGAAATGGAATTTCTACAAGTACGTGGTGGACCGCCAGGGCAAGGTCGTTGGTAGCTTTTCCAGCCGGATCAAGCCTGATGATCCCGATTTCATCAAGGCCGTCGAAGCGGCCATTGCTTCCAAGCCCTGATCGCAGGCCACGAAAAAGCCCCGCCTCTTTGCAGAGTGCGGGGCTTTTTTCGCTTCAGGTGGCGAGTGGTTCAGGTTCGCCGTGAAACATCAGAAGCGGTAGGTTGCACCGACGCCGAAACCGTTGGCGCTGTTTTCGTATTCAGCGTTGTAGGATTGGCCGAGCGCATTGCTGCCGCCGACTTTGACTTTTTCTTCCTTGAGGTAGGAATAAGCCACGTCGATGGTCAGGTCTTCTGTCGGGCTCCAGCCGGCACCGAGGCTGAAGATGGTCCGGTCACCGGTCGGAATGCGTGGCGAGCGGTCCTGGTTGTTGGTCGGCGACTGGTCGAAGGTCAGGCCGGTACGCAGTACCCACTGCTTGTTCAACTGGTAGGAGGTGCCGATGGCGTAAGCCCAGGTGTCGTGCCAGTTTTGCTCTTCGGTGATGGTGCCGAAGAGGGGCGGGTTCAGGGCACCACCACTCGTTACGTCGTTGTTTACGGTGATTTCTTTCAGGCGGCTCCAACGCGTCCAGGTGCTGCCGGCGTAGACGGTCCAGGCATCATTGATTTGTTGGGTGACCGAAAAGTCCACCGACTCAGGCGTGGTGATGTCCAGCGAAGCGTCGTAGCGACCGTCGGTGAGCAGGAAGGCAGGGGTACCGGCGCCCGGGCTTACTTCAGTGTGGCCTTCAAGCTTGTACTTGACCTTGGAGTGGTAGGTCAGGCCGACACGAGTGGTGTCGGTTGCCTGGACCAGCACGCCAATGTTGTAGCCGTAGCCAATGTCGTCACCCTTGATCTCCACGCCCGCCTCGGGCAGGCCTGGTACGCCCAGTTTCGATTCCAGGGAGCCGGAAATACGGTTGATGGTTGGGCCGAAACCGATCGATACCTTGTCGTTGAAGGCATAGCTGACGGTTGGCTGGAACGTGACGACTTTCACTTCGCTCTTGCTGCCGAAACTCCGGCCCTGGAAGCCGTTTTCGTAATCGGTGATCAAGCCGAACGGTGCGTAGACACCCAGGCCGAAGGCCCATTGATCATCGATAGGCTTGACGTAATAACCCATCGGAACGCCGGTAAGCGGGACCATGTCGCCCTTGTTGGTGCCGGACTGGGTGCCGCTGGCATCGTCGATATCGGTGGAGGCATCAATGGCGGCGAAGCCCCCGGTGACTTGCTGGCGCTTGAGGCGCGACATGCCGGCAGGGTTGCCAAACACGGTGCTGGCGTCATCGGCAGCGGAAGAACGACCTGCGAAACCAGTGCCCATGCCACTGATGCTTTGTTCGTTCAAGGCAAAGCCACTGGCGAAAAGTTGAGTGGATGCCAAGGTAACGGCAAGGCCAAGGGTGGTTTTGAGCATCATTTTTTTCATTGTTAGAACTCCTGGTGATCACCGGGGCGAAAATTACCAACATTTTCGGTCAAGCGCTATAGCCTGTATCGCTTGATTTAGAGTGATTTTGTAGGACAATCAGACCAAATTCGCGACCGTTGTAGGAAGTTTCCAAATTTCCCGTCAGCAAGCGACTTGGTTCAGTGGCGAGACGTAGCTTCGCCAGGCACAGGTGAAATCTCGCAGGCGTCCTTGAGGGTGAAAGGTCTGTCGCCAGATGCGGGCCATGCCTAGCAGGTCATCGGCTTCGGGAAGCGGGGTGTTCTGTTCCTCCACCAGCAGCCAGGCAATGGCGGTGGCGTAGCGCAGGTTGACGGTCAACTCCAGGTGCGGGCCGCTGAGAAAGGCGTGCTGGCTGGCCAGGCCGCGTACCAGGCTGGCACGCTCCGGGTCCAGCGCCAGGTAATGATCCCAGAGTGCCTGGTGTCGGGGTTCGGTAATGCGATACAGGCCGTGCCCGCGGCGATCATGCAGGGCTGAACCGAGGGCGGACTGGCTGGCGGCGATGCCCAGCAACAACGATTCCGCGGTTGCGCTATGACGCTCAAGGTAGAGCAGCGTCGGGCGGATCACATATCGACACAGTTCGCTGGCAGCGATACCCATAAAACCCTCGAAGTGTGAATGGGCGGGGCCTGAAGAGTGTGGGCTTGGCAGCGGTGGATCGGTCCAGGCCCCGCCGGAAGCGGATCATGCCGCTTGACTTGAAGTGTAGTGTCATATTTGCGCTGTAAAGGACTGTTTTTAAAACATCTTCAACGAACGGTTATAACTGTTATATCCCTTGGTGCTTACGCCGTTTCGCTTGATCGAGAAATTCCAGGCAATAAAAAACCCCGCTTTCTGGGCGGGGCTTTTGGGTTTTCAGCCTTTCTGGCGTCTCAGGCAACCAGTGCCTGGCGGGTACGCTCGATCACGGCCTGCAGCGGTTCGGCGCTGGAGTACTGATCGGGGTACAGGCGTTCGCTGTGGCGGGCGATGCCGTGTTCGTTGACCAGGGTGAAGCTGAAGCAGCCTTTGCGAGCGGCCATGATCAGGCAGTTCATCGGGGCAAAAGCGTTGGTGAGGGTGCGGATAGCATCCTGTGCGTGGATTTGAGTAGACATGTTATGGGTGTTCCTACAAATGACACGGATAAGAACCGTGCAACGTTAAAACGTTCCAGTAACGTCGACCACCATTGGTCGAACGAAGAACCCGACTGGAACAAAGCAGCCAGTTTGAGCGCTATATGAAGTGCGCGCTTGGGCTGGCAGGTAGGTACTTAGGAGGGCAGGCAACACATCAAGGGCAAAGGTTCTGGGCCCGGGGTGAAGATCCTGATCAATTTGCAGGTTGGTTCGGTCAGAGTAATGAGCCTGGCAACACCCTTTGCATTCGATCAAAGGCTGTGTTGGCGCAAGGTTTACCTGGAAACCATCGAGGGGGCCGGTCTCCTTTTTTCGGTGAGGCGTCCTTTGAAGGATGGCTGACCGTGGAGATGTGTTCGACCCGGAATTGACTTTCAGCTTGGTACTAACGCCGCGGATAGTAACGGATCGAACCCATGAAAGGAAGGGCGTTGGTTAAAAAATATTCAGAAGACTGATAAGCCGCTGTGGGGGAGCGGGTGCATAGCACAGGATTCAAGCGCATGCAGGTACGCCCTTGCCACCGACGTCGCCCGCAAGGCCTGAGGTTTATCCCCAGGTTTACCGCCAGATGCGCCAAAAAAATGCAGCGTTATAACCAGTTCGGCTGTTACTTGTGCACACTCGCTACACCACTTGTCACCGTACTGTCATGTCGAAACAATCCGGGGTGGGTGCCTGTATCCAAAATTTAAGTCAATGAAAAACATCGCTTTTTTTTACTGGTGAAAAAATCGTCAGTTTAAGCGCAGGCCCCGTTCCACAGGGCTTTGCGCGAGTTCAGGGTGGGTTGTCCACTGAGTTATCCACAGCTTCTGTGGATTGTCCCAAGCGCTTGCTCTAGCACGGGCGTGCTGGTTTTTTTCGGCTTTACCCGTGCGAAAAAAGGAGTAGAGTGGCGCGCCTTCCGATCTGTCCCACAGTGTTTTATGAAGTTTCGCTCAGTATCAAATCCTGTTACCTCCACACCCCCTGGTGTTACCCCACCCAAGCGTATTTCGATGCGGGTGGCTGAGTGGTTGCTCGACAGCCCGCGACTGGGGGACAGCCCCAGCGTCAAGCACTTGGCCGGCCGTTTACTCAAGCAACCGGCCCGTGAAGGTGTGGTGGCCGCGCAAAGTCGCCTCGGGCAGTTGATGTGCCGTGAATGCGGCAACGCCCGGGATCGACGCATCGGCCATGACCTGCTGCGCCAAGCCGCGCGGGCCGGCGATGATCGAGCCCGCCGGGCCCTGGGTGAAATCGAAGGCTGAAAACGAAGACCGCGCTGGGCAACCCCCAGCCGCTTGGTTAACCTTCGGGCTTTATTTGATCGGCAGGAATTGTCATGGCTATGGATTTGACCAGCCTGTTGCTTGGCCTGGCAGGCGCTGCGGTGCCGTTGCTGGCACTGGCCTGGCACCTGCAACGCCAGGCCGGTGCCGCGCAGAACGAGCAGGCCCTGCTGGAAGAGCGCCTGGCCACAGCCCACATGGCCCACGATGGCCTCAACGCCCAGCTCGATGCCTGCCGCGACGAGATCAGCGACCTGAGCCAGGCTAACGCCGCCAAGCAAGCCGAGCTCGCCGCAGCCTGTCGTGAAGTCGAGTTGTTGCAGATCGAGCGCGACAATGCCCGGGATGCGGCCCACGCCTGGAACCTGGAGCGCGCCAACAAGGAAGCGGAACTGCGGCGGCTCGACGCCCAGGCGGCGTCGCTGCATGCCGAACTGCGCGAACAGCAGGAAAGCCATCAGCAACGCCTGGATGACCTGCAAGGTTCGCGAGACGAGCTGCGGGCACAGTTCGCCGAACTTGCCGGGAAGATCTTCGACGAACGTGAGCAGCGCTTCGCCGAAACCAGTCAGCAACGCCTGGGCCAGTTGCTCGATCCGCTGAAGGAGCGCATCCAGTCCTTCGAAAAGCGCGTTGAAGAAAGTTATCAGGCTGAGGCCCGGGAACGTTTCTCCCTGGGCAAGGAGCTGGAGCGCTTGCAGCAATTGAACCTGCGTCTGAGCGACGAGGCGACCAACCTCACCCGCGCGCTCAAGGGGCAGAAGACCCAGGGCAACTGGGGTGAGTTGATTCTGGAGCGGGTGCTCGAACATGCCGGCCTGGAGAAAGGCCGCGAGTATCAGACCCAGGTCAGCCTCAAGGGCCCGGACGGCGAGCGTTTCCAGCCGGACGTGCTGATTTATCTGCCTGGCGACAAACAAGTGGTGGTCGACTCCAAGGTCAGCCTCACGGCTTATCAGCAGTACGTGGCCGCCGAAGACGACGCCATAGGTCAACACGCCCTCAAGCAACATGTGGCGTCGTTGCGCGCTCATGTCAAAGGCCTGGCCGGCAAGGATTACAAACGCCTGGATGGCCTGCACAGCCTGGATTTCGTGCTGTTGTTCGTGCCTATCGAAGCGGCGTTTTCCGCAGCCCTGCAAGCCGAGCCGAACCTGTTCCAGGAAGCCTTCGACCGCAACATCGTGATCGTCAGCCCGACCACATTGCTGGCGACGCTACGGGTGATCGACAGCTTGTGGAAACAGGAACGCCAGAGCCAGAACGCCCGGGAAATCGCCGAGCGGGCCGGGTGGTTGTATGACAAATTCGTCTTGTTCATCCAGGACCTGGACGAGATTGGCAGTCGCTTGCAGCAGTTGGACAAAGCCTACAGCGCGGCGCGCAACAAGCTGACGGAAGGGCGCGGCAACCTGATCAGCCGCAGCGAACAACTCAAACTGCTCGGCGCCCGGGCCAGCAAGAGCCTGCCCAGCGAATTGCTCGAACGGGCGATGACCGATGCGGATGGGCTGCCTGAGTTGCCGGAAGAAGCCGGATCCTCTTGAAGGTTGATACAAACCCTAAGTTGAAACAAAAAAACTGTGGCGAGGGGATTTATCCCCGCTCGGCTGCGCAGCAGTCGCAAATCGGCTAGCACGGTTCATCTGCTGAACCGAAGTGTCTGATCTTGGGGTTGCTGCGCAACCCAGCGGGGATAAATCCCCTCGCCACAAGTTTGATGCTGGCAGTCGGAACTCGATTTTCCTACAACGGCAAATGCCGACTCAACAACGCCCGCAACGCCGCCGGCTTCACCGGCTTGGCCAGGTAATCCAGGCCTGCGGCATGCACCTGGGCTATCATCTCAGGTCGGCCGTCGGCGCTGATCACCACCCCCGGCACCGGTTCCCCCATGCGCTTGCGCAACCAGGCCATCAGCTCGGTGCCGGTCTCGCCGTCGTCCAGATGAAAATCCACCAGGGCCAGTTGCGGTCGACCGCCCTGGGCCAGCCAGCGCTCGCATTCTTCCCGGTTGCGTGCTGTCCACACCTGGCAACCCCAGCGTGTCAGCAGGCTGTTCATGCCGATCAGGATGCTGTCTTCGTTATCGACGCACAGCACCAGCGCGCCGCTTGGCAAATGACCGTTGGGTTCGACCACGGGGCTCGGTACGACGGCTTGTGTATGGGCCAAGGGAACGCTGACGCTGAATACGCTGCCGCGCCCCGGCCAGGAACGCACGCGCAAGGTATGGCCCAGCACACGGCACAGCCCGTCGGCGATGGCCAGGCCCAGGCCCAGGCCTTTTTCGGCGCGGGTCTGGTGGCTGTCCAGACGCTTGAACTCTTCGAAGATGACCTGCAGCTTATCCTCGGCGATGCCCGGCCCACGATCCCATACTTCCAGGCACAACTCGCCGTTGCGCCGACGTACCCCCAACAGCACCGGGCCCTTGGCGTAGCGGAAAGCGTTGGTCAGGAAGTTCTGCAAAACCCGCCGCAACAACTTGATGTCGCTGTCCACCCGCAGCCGTGAGCCCCGCATTCGGAATTTCAGGCCTTGTTCCTGGGCCAGCGCCGTGAACTCGGCGCCCAAGGTGTCGAACAACTCGTTGAGGACGAACGGCTTGCGGTCGGGGTTGATCTTGCCGTTTTCCAGGCGGGAGATGTCCAGCAGGTCGGTGATCAGGTCTTCAGCGGAACGCAGCGAACTGTCCAGATGCTGCACCAGTTGCCGGGCCTCGCTCGGCAAACCCTCGTGCTGGTGGGACAGTGCGGCGGAGAACAGCCGCGCGGCGTTGAGCGGTTGCATCAGGTCGTGGCTGACTGCCGCCAGGAACCGGGTCTTGGATTGATAGGCCGCTTCGGCGGTGCTCTTGGCTTCGGTCAAGGCCAGGTTCAGCTGTGACAATTCCCGAGTGCGTTCGGCCACCCGTTGCTCCAGCCCCTCGTTGGCTTCGGTCAGCGCTTGTGCGGCCTCGCGGAACGCGGTGATGTCGGTGAAACTCATGACGAAACCGCCACCGGGCATCGGGTTGCCGATCAGCTCGATCACCCGGCCGTTGGGGAACAGTCGTTCAGAGGTATGGGCGCGGCCCTGGCGCATCCAGTGCAGGCGTCGGGCGACGTGGACTTCCGCTTCGCCCGGCCCGCAGAGGCCACGTTCGGCGTTGTAGCGAATGATATCGGCAATGGGCCGGCCGACACTGATCAAGCCGTCCGGATACTTGAACAGCTCCAGGTAGCGACGGTTCCAGGCCACCAGCCTGAGGGACTGGTCGACCACGCTGATGCCCTGGCTGATGTTCTCGATGGCGCCTTGCAGCAGCGCGCGGTTGAACTGCAGCACTTCCGACGCTTCGTCTGCGATCCGGACGACGTCTTCGAGCTGCATCTCCCGACCTTCAATGGCGGCTTTTACCACAGCCCTTGTCGAAGACGCCCCGAGTACACCGGCCAGCAGGCGCTCGGTGTGGGCGATCCATTCGCTGTCGGCGTTCTGGGTCGGGTTGAAGCCTTTGCCCTGGCGGTAGGCAAAACGGATGAAGCTCTGCCGCGCCCGCTCCTCGCCGACGAAGCGGGCGGCCAGTTGCAGCAGGTCTTCGATGTGCACCGCCAGCATTGAGCGCGGGTTGGGGCGGGCGCTGATTTCCTGGCCGATGAAGCGTCCGGCCTGCCAGTGTTCCGAAACGCGTGTGCGCGACAGCACGGAGATCCAGGCAAACAGCGTGAAGTTGCCGGCCAGGGACAGCACCACCCCCTGGGTCAGCGGGGTAATCGGCAGGTTCAAGGGATTGCCATGCAACCAGGCCAGGCCCGGGAAACTACTGAGCGACCAGCCCAGGCTGTGGGCGGCGATCGGCAACACCAGGGTGTAGAACCACAGGAAGATGCCCATGGCGAGGCCGGCGAACACACCGCGACGGTTGGCCTGTTTCCAGTACAGCGCGCCGAGCATGGCCGGGGCCAGTTGTGTCACCGCGGCGAAGGCGATCTGGCCGATGGTCGCCAGGCTCGCCGTCGAACCCAGCAGGCGGTAGCTGACGTAGGCCAGCAACAGGATCACGACGATGCTCACCCGTCGCACCGAGAGCATCCACTGGCGGAACACTTCGAAGGGCCGTTCGGCGTTATTGCGGCGCAACAGCCACGGCAACAGCATGTCGTTGGAAACCATGGTGGACAGCGCGACACTTGCGACGATCACCATGCCGGTGGCCGCCGAGGCGCCGCCAATGAACGCCAGCACGGCCAGGGCCGGATGGGCCTGGGCTAGCGGCAGGCTGATAACGAACGAGTCCGGCAGTACCGAGCTGGGCAGCATCATTTGCCCGGCGAGGGCGATGGGCACCACGAACAGCGCGGCCAGGGCCAGGTAGGCGGGGAATACCCACTTGGCCAGGCGCAGGTCCTGGGGATCGATGTTTTCCACCACGGTCACATGGAACTGCCGCGGCAAGCAGATGATCGCCATCATCGCCACCCCGGTCTGCACCACCATGGACGGCCAGTTGATGGTTTCTTTCCAGTACTGCTCCAGGCGTGGGGCGAGCATGGCCTGGTTGAACAGGTCGTCGAAGCCGTCGTACAGGCCGTACGTCACGAACGCACCGACCGCCAGGAAGGCGAACAGCTTGACCAGGGATTCAAAGGCAATTGCCAGCACCATGCCACGGTGGTGTTCGGTGGCGTCCAGGTTGCGGGTACCGAATACGATGGTGAACAGCGCTAGGATCAGCGAGACGATCAGCGCGGTGTCTTGGGCGCGGGTGCCCATGGCATCGGCGCCAGCACCGATCAACAGGTTCACCCCGAGCACGATGCCCTTGAGTTGCAAGGCGATATACGGCAACACGCCGACCAGGCAGATCAGCGCGACCACCACCGCCAGGGATTGGGACTTGCCATAGCGGGCGGCGATGAAGTCGGCGATGGAGGTGATGTTCTCCTGTTTGCTGATCATCACCATTTTCTGCAGGACCCACGGCGCCAGCACCAGCAGCAGGATTGGCCCGAGGTAGATCGGCAGGAATGACCAGAGCTGTTCGGCCGCCTGGCCGACGGCACCAAAGAACGTCCAACTGGTGCAATACACCGCCAGCGACAGGCTGTAGACCCAGGCCCGCACCCGCGGCGGCAGCGGTGTGCTGCGCCGGTCGCCGTAGAAGGCGATGGCGAACATGATGGCCATATAGGCCAGGGCGACAACGGCGATCAGCCCGCTGGACAACGACATGGAAACTCCCGGACGAAGACACCGGGACTTGAGCCCGGCAGGACAGTCTCGCATGCCCGCACGGGTTCGTCAGTGTCGACCAAGGTCGAGGCGTGGTGGGGTGTCGCAGGTGGGGGGATTCTTGGGTTATGCAGGGGGGTTGCTGGCCTCATCGCGAGCAAGCTCGCTCCCACATTTGATCTGCTGCGAACGCAAAATCTATGTTCGCCCAGGACCCAATGTGGGAGCGAGCTTGCTCGCGATGGAGGCCTTACTGAAGCAACGCAATATCCACCAACTGATACAACTCCCCAACCTCAAGTGGCGCGGTGGCAAAGAGGATGCGAAACACCGTCGGCGCCACCACCACATTGATCAGCCGCTCGACGCCAGGATTGGGTTCATCGGGGTAGCGATCCAGGATGATCTGCAACTGACGACTGAGGATCCCCACGCAATACCCCGGCGTGGCGCAGGCCTGGATGTCGCGCATCATGTTGCGACCGGGCTCGGAGCTCATTTCGTCCAGGTATTGCTCAGCCCAGGCGCGCAGGTCGCCGCGCAAACTGCCGGTGTCGGCTGGTTCGCCGTCAGGGCGCATGCGCGCGATGGCGACGTCGGCCAGTAGCGCGGGCAGATCGCCCCAGCGCCGGTAGATGGTGGACGGCGTCACTCCGGCGCGCGCAGCGATTTGCGGCACGGTCAGGGTCGCGCGGTCCTGCTCTTGCAGCAGGTCGCGGACCGCCGAATGAATCGACTCTTGGACCCGGGCGCTTCGACCGCCGGGGCGTAAACCTTCTTTAATTGCCATGCGTCAGACCTTAACACAAAGAATTTGCTTTAAGCGCACACCGGTAGCACACTTCGCAAAAGCAAAAAATTAGCTTTTGCGAATATTCCTGTGGAGCGTGCCCATGTCCCGTCCAGCTTCGACCCGCGCCAGCCTGATATTCCTGGCGCTCACCTTGCTCGGCTTTCTCGCCGCGTCCAGCGCGCCGACGCCGTTGTATCACCTCTACCAGGAACAATTGCAATTTTCCCCGGCCGTCCTGACGCTGATTTTCGGTGTGTACGCGTTCAGTCTGTTGGCGGCCTTGCTGAGCGTGGGATCGCTGTCGGATTACCTGGGCCGCAAACCGGTGATCTTCGCGGCATTGTTGCTTAATATGCTGGCGATGCTGCTGTTTATCAGTGCCGACAGCATTGCCTGGTTGATCAGTGCCCGGTTGATCCAGGGATTTGCCACTGGCATGGCCACCAGCGTGCTGGGGGCGGCCTTGCTGGATTTCGACCGTCGCCAAGGCCCGCTGATTACCAGTGTCGCGCCGCTGTTGGGCATGGCATGCGGGGCGCTGGGCTGTGGCCTGCTGGCTGAGTTCGCGCCGTTGCCCTTGCAACTGACGTACTGGCTGCTGTTGGGCTTGTTCCTGGCTCAGGCCGTTTACCTCTGGCGCCTGGCGGAAAGCGTCAGCCCGCAACCCGGTGCCTGGCGGTCCCTGCGGCCAACCCTGCATGTGCCGCCCCAGGCGCGGCAAGCCTTGTGGCGGGTCCTGCCACTGGACCTGGCGGCCTGGGCGGTGGGCGGTTTCTACCTGTCACTGGCACCGTCCCTGGTGCGGGCGGCAACCGGATCGACTTCCAATCTTATCGGCGGCGCGCTGGTGGCGGTACTGACCCTCAGCGGAGCGTCGTCCATCTACCTGTTGCGCAACCAAGGTGCAGACACGATGTTGCGCCTGTCCGCGAGTTTGCTGGTGATTGGCCTGGCGCTGGTGCTGGCGGCGGTGCATGGCGCCAGCTTGCCGTTGTTCTTCGTCGGCACGCTGGTCACCGGCGGCGGCTTTGGCGCCGGGTTCCTGGGCGCGCTGCGCAGCATCATGCCGCTGGCCTTGCCCCACGAACGAGCCGGCCTGATGTCGGCGTTCTATGTCCTCAGTTACCTAGCCTTCAGCCTGCCGTCGCTGCTGGCCGGGAACCTGACACGGGTGTTCGGACTGATCCCGACCACCGATGGCTATGGCGCGGTGTTGATTGTGCTGTGTGTCGTCGCGTTGTTGGGGTTACGTCAATCCATGAGACCGGTCAGCGATGGCGCGCGGTCTTGAAACCAAGCATGCAGGCGCTGCTGGCAGTGGGTTAGTCTTGGCGACTCAGCCTTTTTCCGGACGATCCCTTGAAAATCATTCGCAGCAAATCCTTCACCGGGGACCGCGCCTGGGCGGCGCTGGATATCGCCAATATGAACGGCATCACCACGCGCCTGCACTGGACCGATCAGCCGTACAAATGGCACATCAATGATGGTGAGGAGGTCTTCGTGGTGCTCGATGGGCAAGTGCGGATGTGCTATCGGGAAGAGGGTGTCGAAAAGGAGACCTTGCTGGAGGCCGGGGACATTTTCTACGCATCGGTGGGCACCGAGCATGTGGCCAAGCCCTTGGGCGAAGCGAGAATCCTGGTGATCGAGACCGAAGGCAGCGTCTGATGGTTATCTGAAAAACCGATAACATATAGAGAAATTACCCGTTATATAGATATTCGATCCGGCTCTAGCATGGCTCCACCTCATCCGAGGACAGGAGTTCGCCATGACATGCTGCGCTGCAAAAAACCGCTTGCGTCCCTTAAGCCATTTGCCCAGGCCGCTGGAGGCCATTCGCCAATTCACGCCTAACTGGTTTGCCATCGTCATGGGCACCGGTGTGCTGGCGCTGGCCTTGGCGCAGTGGCCGGCGACTATGCCCGGCCTGCGCGCCCTGGGCGAAGGATTGTGGTTGTTCAGCACGCTGTTGTTCGGGGTGTTCGCCCTCATGTACACGGCCCGTTGGGTGCTGTTCTTCGATGAGGCGCGACGGATTTTCGGTCATTCAACGGTCTCGATGTTCTTTGGCACCATTCCCATGGGGCTGGCGACCATCATCAACGGCTTTTTGCTGTTTGGGCTGCCGCGCTGGGGGAACGGTGTGGTGGCGGTGGCTGAGGCGTTATGGTGGATCGACGTGGCCATGTCGTTGGCCTGTGGTGTGCTGATCCCATTCTTGATGTTCACCCGCCAGGAACACCGCATCGACCAGATGACCGCCGTTTGGCTCTTGCCGGTGGTGGCCGCCGAAGTCGCGGCGGCCAGTGGCGGGCTGTTGGCGCCGCATCTGGCCGACGCTCATGGGCAATGGGTCATGCTGGTGACCAGCTACGTACTCTGGGCCTTTTCCCTGCCGGTGGCGTTCAGCATCCTGACGATTTTGCTGTTGCGCATGGCCCTGCACAAACTGCCTCACGAAAACATGGCCGCCTCGAGCTGGCTGGCCCTCGGCCCTATCGGCACCGGCGCCCTGGGCATGTTGCTGCTGGGCAACGATGCCCCGCTGATTTTTGCCGCCAATGGCCTGCCCGGCGTGGGCGAAATCGCCGCCGGGTTGGGCCTGGTGGCCGGAATCACGCTGTGGGGGTTGGGTTTGTGGTGGATGTTGATGGCGCTGTTGATTACCGCGCGCTACCTGCGTGCAGGCATTCCCTTCAACCTCGGTTGGTGGGGCTTTACCTTTCCCCTGGGCGTGTACGCGCTGACCACGCTGAAGCTTGCGGACCTGCTGGGCCTGGGTTTTTTCAGCGTGTTCGGGGCTGTGCTGGTGGCGATGCTGGTGGTGATGTGGCTGATCGTCGGGCGGCGTACGGTGCAGGGCGCCTGGCACGGTGAGTTGTTTGTGTCGCCCTGTATTGCAGGGCTGGCGAAATAATCGCTAAAGACAGGTAATGTGTGGCCTGGATCGAAAAACGTTCATTCCAATAAGCGTCCACGCCACTCAGGAACATGGAAGATGAGTCACCCTTCGCAGTTCACCTTGCTTCGCACGCGGCGTTTCCTGCCGTTCTTCATCACGCAGTCCTTGGGCGCGTTCAACGACAACATTTTCAAGCAGTCGCTGATCCTCGCCATACTCTACAAATTGACCATCGAGGGCGATCGTTCGATCTGGGTCAACCTCTGCGCGCTGCTGTTTATCCTGCCGTTCTTTCTGTTCTCGGCGTTGGCTGGGCAGTTCGGGGAAAAATTCGCCAAGGACGCGTTGATTCGTCTGATCAAGCTCGGTGAAATCGCCATCATGGCAGTCGGCGCAGTAGGATTTCTATTCGATCATTTATCGCTGATGCTGGTGGCGCTGTTCGCCATGGGCACGCATTCGGCACTGTTCGGTCCGGTGAAGTATTCGATCCTGCCCCAGGCCTTGCGTGAGGAAGAGTTGGTCGGCGGCAACGGCCTGGTGGAGATGGGCACCTTCCTGGCGATCCTGGCCGGCACCATCGGCGCCGGGATCATGATGTCCTCGGCGCAATACGCACCCGTGGTGTCCACCGCGATCATCGGCGTTGCCGTGCTCGGTTACCTGGCCAGCCGCAGCATTCCACGCGCGGCGGCGGCCTCGCCGCAAATGCGTTTGAACTGGAACATCTTCAGCCAATCCTGGGTCACCCTGAAACTGGGGTTGGGGCAAACGCCGGCAGTGTCCCGGTCGATTGTCGGCAACTCCTGGTTCTGGTTCGTCGGTGCGATCTACCTGACGCAGATCCCGGCCTATGCCAAGGAGTGGATGCACGGTGACGAAACCGTGGTGACCTTGATCCTGACGGTGTTCTCGGTGGGGATCGCCCTGGGTTCGATGCTCTGCGAAAAGCTTTCCGGACGCAAAGTCGAGATCGGCCTGGTGCCGTTCGGCTCGTTCGGGCTGACGGTGTTCGGCCTACTGTTGTGGTGGCATTCCGGTGGAATCCCCGACAGCGTCGAAGGCCACGGTTGGCTTGAAGTGCTCGGTTTCGGTCACGCCTGGCTGGTGTTGATCGACATCCTTGGGCTGGGCATCTTTGGTGGTTTCTACATCGTGCCACTGTACGCGTTGATCCAGTCGCGCACGGTGGAGAACGAGCGGGCGAGGGTGATTGCCGCCAACAACATTCTCAACGCGTTGTTCATGGTGGTCTCGGCCATCGTCTCCATCGTGTTGCTGAGCCTGGCAAAACTGTCGATTCCACAACTGTTCCTGGTGGTGTCGTTGCTCAACATCGGTGTCAATGCCTACATCTTCAAGATCGTCCCTGAGTTCAGCATGCGTTTCATGATCTGGCTGCTGAGCCATTCCATGTACCGCGTGGAGCACCGCAACCTGGAGGCTATTCCGGATGAAGGCGCTGCGCTGTTGGTCTGCAACCACGTCTCTTTCGTCGATGCCTTGCTGATTGGCGGTGCGGTGCGTCGTCCGATTCGCTTCGTGATGTACTACAAGATCTACAACTTGCCGGTGCTGAATTTCATCTTCCGCACCGCCGGGACGATCCCGATTGCCGGGCGCCAGGAAGACATTCACATCTACGAAAAAGCCTTCAAGCGAATCGCCCAATACCTGAAGGACGGTGAGTTGGTGTGCATCTTCCCTGAAGGAAAATTGACCGGTGACGGTGAGATCAATGAGTTCAAGAGCGGACTGACCCGCATCCTCCAGGAAACCCCGGTGCCGGTGATTCCCCTGGCGCTGCAGGGCTTGTGGGGCAGTTTTTTCAGTCGCGATCCGGCCAAAGGGCTGTTTCGCCGGTTCTGGTCGCGGGTGACGCTGGTGGCGGGTTCGGCGGTCGCAGTGGAAGTGGCTGAGCCGGCGAAGTTGCAGGCGTTGGTGGGAGAATTGCGTGGGACTGTCCGCTAGAACGAAAAACTGTGGGAGCAAAAAGCTTGTGGGAGCAAGCCCTGTGGGATTAAAACCTGTGGGGAGCAAGTTCTGTGGGATTAAACTTGTGGGAGCAAAGCTTGCTCGCGATGGCGTCCTTGCGATCGCTATCGCGGGCAAGCCTTGCTCCCACAGACCTTGCTCCCATAGGTTTGGCTCTTGCAGGAGGGCTCAGGTGCTGACCTTGAGCCCGATCAACCCCGCAACGATCAACGCCACGCTGGCCAGGCGAACCAGCGCCATCGACTCACCAAACAAAATGATCCCGGCGATCACCGTGCCCACTGCACCGACCCCGGTCCAGATGGCATAGGCCGTACCCAGCGGCAATTCTTTCATTGCAAGGCCGAGCAGGCCGAGGCTGATCGCCATGGCGGCGATGGTCAGCGTGGTGGGGAGGGGGCGGCTGAAGCCGTCGGTGTATTTCAGGCCGACAGCCCAGCCGACTTCGAACAGGCCGGCAAAAAACAGAATGATCCAGGACATCACGCACCTCATCGATGGGTGGGGTCGTCCCCGGATAATGAACGCTATGGCGTTGCGAGGTCGTCCCCGCATTGGGCGCAAGAGTGCCCAATGCTGACGATTCGGTCAAGATTGTCCTTCAATCTGCCGCTTGACGGGCCAGTAGCTCACGGTCCTGTTTTTCGCTCATGCGCCGGAAGTACGTCGAGAGCAGGGCCCCGGAAATGTTGTGCCAGACGCTGAACAGCGCGCTGGGCACCGCCGCCAGTGGCGAAAAGTGCGCGCTCGCCAATGCCGCGCCCAGGCCGGAGTTCTGCATGCCCACTTCCAATGACAGGGTTTTGCGCTGGGCCAGCGGCAAGCCGAACAAGCGTCCGGTGAAGTACCCCAGCAGATAACCGAAGCTGTTGTGCAGCATCACAATGGCCATGATCAGCAGGCCGGATTCGGCGATTTTCGCCTGACTGGCCGCGACCACCGCCGCCACAATGATCACGATGCTCACCACCGATATCAGCGGCAGCACGTCTATGGCATGGCGAACCCTGGGGCCCAACAGGCGTTGGGCAACGATGCCCAATGCAATCGGCACCAGTACGATCTGCAGGATCGACCAGAACAGCGCCGAGAACGACACCGGCAACCAGGCCGAGGCCAACAGCCAGATCAGTGCCGGGGTCAGCAGAGGGGCAAGCAGGGTCGTGATGGCGGAAATCGCCACGGCCAGGGCCAGGTCACCGCGAGCCAGCCAGGTCATGACATTGGACGATGTGCCGCTCGGGCAGCAACCCACCAGGATCACGCCGACGGCGATCTCCGGCGGCAGGCTGAACACTTGGCAAAGCAGCCACGCCGTACCGGGCATGATCACGAATTGGGCAACCACTCCCAAGGCTACGCGTCCCGGATGACGGGCCACTTCGGCGAAGTCTTCCAGCTTGAGTGCCAGGCCCATGCCGAACATCACCAGGCCCAGCAGCGGCACGATGGCGATTTTCAGGCCGACGAACCACTGCGGTTGCAGGAATGCCAGTACCGCGAAAAACAGTACCCAGTAAGCGAAGGTGTTGCCGACAAAGCGGCTCAATGCAGCCAATGCGCGCATGACCTGATCCTTATTATTAAGAACACCGAATACTAATGTGGGAGCGAGCAAGCTCGCTCCCACAGGGGAGGCGGGGTTTAGATCCCCTGCGGAATCTCTTCCCCGCCCAACGCTTCAACCAGCGCCGGCAGGAACTCGCCGAACGTCAACATCATCAGCGTGAAGCTGGCGTCCAGTTGGCCGAGGGCTTCGTCGCCACCGTCCTGTTCAGCCTGGTCTTGCAGCAAGTCTTCGAACTTCAGGCGCTTGACCACCATCTTGTCATCGAGCACGAAGGACAGCTTGTCCTGCCAGGCCAGGGACAGTTGCGTCACCACCTTGCCGGTGTTCAGGTGCAGCTGGATTTCGTCGCTGGTCAGGTCCTGGCGCTTGCAGCGCACGATACCGCCGTCTTCGTGGGTGTCGCGCAGTTCGCATTCATCCAGCACGAAGAAATCGTCCGCGGCTTTCTGGGTCTTGACCCAGTCGGTCATGGTGGCGGTCGGGGCCATCTTGACCGTCAGCGGGCGTACCGGCAGCGAGCCGATGACTTCGCGCAGGGTGGACAGCAGGTCTTCGGCGCGTTTCGGGCTGGCCGAGTTCACCAGGATCAGGCCCTGTTTCGGTGCAATGGCGGCGAAGGTGGACGAACGACGGATGAACGCACGTGGCAGGAACGCCTGGATGATTTCATCCTTGAGCTGGTCCCGTTCCTTTTTATAGACCTTGCGCATTTGCTCGGCTTCGATCTCTTCGACCTTTTCCTTCAGGGCATCGCGCACGACGCTGCCCGGCAAGATGCGTTCTTCCTTGCGCGCGGCGATCAGCAGGAAGTCCTGGCTGACGTGCACCAGCGGTGCGTCTTCGCCTTTGCCAAACGGCGCGACGAAACCGTAAGTGGTCAACTCCTGGCTTGCACATGGACGCGCCAGTTTGCTGGCCAGTGCAGTTTCCAACGCCTCGGCATCAAAAGGCAGATCTTGGGTCAGGCGATAGATAAGCAGGTTTTTGAACCACATGGGGTGAGTCTCTCCTTTATACAAAGGGGGGCATTATTCTCTTCGCGGCGCCATAGGCCAACCCTTCGCTAAGCCTTTGGAAGGCCTGAAAAAATTAATTTAAAAAGTGCTTGCCAGCTTAAAGAGTGCTCCGTAGAATGCGCGCCACACCGAAAGCGAAGGGTGATTAGCTCAGCTGGGAGAGCGTCTGCCTTACAAGCAGAATGTCGGCGGTTCGATCCCGTCATCACCCACCATTCGTTCAACGTGTTACGCGCAGCGGTAGTTCAGTCGGTTAGAATACCGGCCTGTCACGCCGGGGGTCGCGGGTTCGAGTCCCGTCCGCTGCGCCATATTCGGTAACCTGGAACACTGAACGCCAGGTCACCACGGAAAGCCCGCTAACGCGGGCTTTTTGCTGTTTGCAGTTCCTGTGGTGTGCGTTGCTCATGTTTTTTTGCTGAATTTGCTAATTAAATCAGCACGTTACAAAAAACTGTGAGAGAATGCGCCCCGCATCGAAAGTGAAGGGTGATTAGCTCAGCTGGGAGAGCGTCTGCCTTACAAGCAGAATGTCGGCGGTTCGATCCCGTCATCACCCACCAAACTTTCAGTGTTACGCGCAGCGGTAGTTCAGTCGGTTAGAATACCGGCCTGTCACGCCGGGGGTCGCGGGTTCGAGTCCCGTCCGCTGCGCCATATTCGGTTATCTGGAATGCTGAACGCCAGGTGGCTACTAAGAAGCGGTGCTTTTCCTTGAGAGAGGAGAGGCGCCGTTTTTTTTTGCTTGGGTTTTGGGTGTATATCCGTTTCTTTGGTAACGGCGGCTTATGGTTCCGCTCTTACAGCGGCTCACTTTTGAAGAGCGCAAAAGTAAGCAAAACGCTCTTGCCCCACCACTTGGCACCTCGCTTAGGCTCGGTGTGCCCTCACTCCGGCATTGCTCCGTGGGCCGCCGCGAAGGGCCATCCATGGCCCAGCGCGGCTATCCCGGCATCCATGCCGGGATGCCCACTCCACAATGCCTGCGTTCAGCCATCGTGGTTAACGGGGCGCCGAGATCAACGTCCACCGCGAGGCGGCCTGATAGCCGACCTGGTTCTGGGTGATCGCGTTTCTCCTGTGGGAGCGAGCCTGCTCGCGAAGGCGGTGGGTCAGTTTGCGGTGATGTTGGATGTGCGGGCCTCATCGCGAGCAAGCTCGCTTGTATGGTAGGACTTGAAGGGAGGAGGAGGGACAAAGCTCGATTCTGACTGTTAGCCGCAGTACAGACCGTGGGAGATTTCACCCCTCCTCCTTTCACCCAAGCGCCGATAAAGAATGCATCTGGCCTAGACCGACGATAGGAACAAGCCTGCGCCTCTGGGTGAACCCTTCAAGTGTTCAAACCTTAGCCCGGAGGATTTTCAATGGCAATGCCGGTTTCTGTCGCAAAGCCGATCGTGGGTGTTGATGTCGCCAAAGATGAGTTGGTGATTTATCACGCAGAAACAGATCGACTGGAAGCGATCCCCAACACCAAAGCAGCGATCAAGAAGTGGCTCAAGGAATTGCCCGCGCCAGTGGATGTCGCCATCGAAGCCACCAATATCTATCATCAGGAATTCGCCGACCTGGCTTATGCGCAAGGCTGTGTGATCTACATGATCGGCGGCTACGAGCTCAGTCATTACCGCAAAGGTGTGAAAGTTCGCGCTAAAACCGATGCGCTGGATGCTCGGTTGTTGGCTCGCTACTTGAACAACGAAGGCCACCAGTTGCACCCGTGGACCCCGCCATCGCCACTGTATTGCCGGCTTATAAGCCTTTTCCGGCGCCGGGCAGCTTTGGTTCAGGCGCGCGTCAGCCTCAAGCAAAGCTGGTCAAACGAACCGTTGCTCAAAAAGGCCTTTGAGAACCAGATAAAGGCCATGCAACGACTGGAGATCTTGCTCGAGAAAACAATCCAGACGCAGTTGGAAGCCGCTGGCTTGGGCGCTCAGCTCAAGCGTTGTATGAAAGTCGAAGGCATTGGCCTGTTGAACGGTGCCCGTTTGCTCACGTCGTTTCAGCGTGGGGATTTCAGAAATGCCGATGCCTTCATCGCTTTTCTGGGCCTAGACCTGCGTATATCGGACTCAGGGAAAAAGAAGGGACGCCGCTGCCTGTCTAAGCGAGGTGACCCAGAGGCCCGTCGATTGATGCATAACGCCGCGATGTCGGCGAGGCGCACAGCGGCATGGAAGGGTTTTTATGAGGCATTGAGGGCCCGGGGACTCAGCACAACCGAAGCATTAGTGGCACTGGCCCGCAAGCTTGCCCGAGTAGTATTCGCCCTGCTGAAGAACCAGAGCGAATACTTACCGAAGGGCATTTAAGGGGTAGCCCTGCACCATAGAATCTCCCACATTGGATCTTTGGCGGGCACAAAATCCATGTGCACCGCAAAACCTGTGGGAGCGAGCTTGCTCGCGATAGCAGTGGCTCAGCCACATAGATGCCGGCATTTGCCCGCTCTTGCTCTTGCTCTTGCTCTTGCTCTTGCTTTGGATCTTGATCTTGATCTGGACGCCCCGTTAAACCACGCTGGCCGAACGCAGGCATTGCGCAGTGGGCAACCCGGCATGGATGCCGGGTTAGCCGCGCTGGGCCATGGATGGCCCTTCGCGGCGGCCCACGGAGCAATGCCGGAGTGAGGGCATGCCGAGCCTAGGCGAGGCACCGAGTGGTGGGGCAAGAGCGTTTTGCTTACTTTTGACTGGGCCGGCTTCCGGGCTTTTCAAAAGTGAGCCGCTGTAAGAGCGGAACCGTCAGCAGCCGTTACCAAAAAAACGGATATACACCCCAATCCAACCTCTACAGCTCAGCATTCCGCCGATGACGATAATCGCTGACCGCCTCATACACCGCCTTACGCAAGCGATTGATCCCACCAATAGGCCGATGCGCCTCAATGCCGAACCAAGGATTGAACGACTGATTATCACAAGCCAGATTCAGCTTGGGCGTATCAAAATCCTGAGCCGGAACCTTGATCCGTGCCACGGTCTCGAACGGCGCATCACTTTCCTGCCATTCAATACTGGTGTCTTCGATCGGCATGTACTTGCTCGGATCCTGACGCTGGATCTGCAAGACAAAACACGCCGGCACCCGGTCTGTGGATAACTGCTGATTCAATGCGCTACGCAAGAAATTCGGCAGGTCCTGGTTCTGCGGAGGCAAGGTGTAGCTTGGGCAACTGTCCGGGTCCGGTGCGACGCGAAACTTGGCATTGGCTTCGCCGAATTTGTAAGGCGATACCGAAAAATAAGTGGTCTGGGTCGGGCTGGCCGGAGCCGGCGAGAGGGTCGCCAGGGCGATGAATAAATGCCGAATCTGCCAACTGCGCGGGTCCAGGCTTGGAAAGAAAGCCATGGCCTTCTTCCCGTCAGCCTGAGCGGCCACATTCTGACGGTACTCGGCGACATCACTGACGAAGAAGTTCGGATGATTGAACATCACGAAATCCTGCTCACCCTGTGATTGCCGGTCAGCGAGCAGTTGCTTGCCCGGTACGTTCATCAGCTTGATCGCCATCCCTCGTGCATCGCGCAGGCTATCGAATTGCGGATAAGCGTTGCCGTTGGACAGGCGGATCGTTGCCTCCCAAGTCTTGCCCGGTTCGGCAAATACGCCTTGGCGCAACGCTGCCGGCAGGTCGCTCGGCACCTGGACTTCGGCCATGACGCACCCGTGCGCCTTGGCATGGGCATCGCGCAGGTAGCGCGTGCTTTCGCGGTGCTGGTCGACGATGCGAATAGCGGTCTGGATGATGTCCTGAGTCATGGCCGCTTCGCCGGGCGCAACCTGTTCCTTGTCCGGGACCGGTCCGTTGTGTTGCCAGGCAAACCAGGCCGTGGACAGTGCCCAGCCGAGCAGCCCGATGCCCAGTAGCCACAGGAGCGTCTTGCCCAAAAAGGCACCGAGGCGCAGCCAGAGCGTGATCAACATTGAAACTTCCTTTTACCGGTGAGGTTCATCATTACAGTTGCGACTCCAGTGGCCCGCCCAGCACTTTTAAATACTCGAGCAACGCCCAGCGTTCCTGCGGTTGCAGCAGACGCCCAATGACGCCGTTGCCGCGCTCGCCGGCGCGGAATTCATGGCCGCTGTTGTGGTTGCCAGTGATCCGGGTATCGAAGAGAAATGCGTTGGTGAAGGCTTCGGTGCGATAGCCCAGGTGACGCGGGTCGTATTCGAAATTGCCTTTATAGAACGTGGTCGCGCGCTCGTCCTGGGGGGACAGCAGTTGATAGATTGTCGGCACCGAGCCGTTGTGCAGGAACGGTGGCGTGGCCCAGACGCCCGCCAGCGGCCGGGCCTTGTAGGCGCGCAATTCGCGCACGCCAATGGGCAGGCCAAAACCGTCCAGGGCCGGGCGTTCGGCGGGGGTGACACCGGCGTCGCGGTAAGCGCGGTTCTCGACGAATGCCGTGACATAGGCCAGGCCTTTGGCGACCGAGAGCTGGCTCAAGTCCAGCGGCTCCGTCGGGGTCGGGTGCAGTTGCACTTCCAGCTTCGCCAGCTCGGCCGGATCCCATTGCAGGCTGGTCAGGTCGTAGCGGTGGTCGGCGATGTTATTGGCGGTGCCCGGGTCGGTGCCGATCACCTGCACGGGCAGCATGTGCAATTGCTGGACCGGCCTGTCAGGCCCCTGAACCACTTTGGGCACATGGCAGCCGGCGCAGTTTTCGGTGAACAGGGCACGGCCCTTGGCCGCCAGTGGTTTATCGATCGAGCCCAGCAGTGCCTCCGGCCACACGGGCGGCTTGAGCAGTTGCAGGGTCTCTTCGATCTTGTTCAAGTCGCGCACACGCACGCTGGAGGGGTAGCGCGCATCGCCTTGCAGCGGTTTGCCTTGGGCGTCGAAGAAATTCAGCGTGGCCCCGACCCCCAGTGCCTCACCGACGTTGCGGGCCATCGGTTGCTGGGCCGATCCGTTCCATTGCACCCAGTCGAATGTCCACATTTCCCACAACTGCGGGTAATCCACCGGTGCGTTGGCCACCCGGTAGTTTTGCGGCGAAATGGCGTCGCCGAAGCTGGCATTGGCGATGCGACCGAAGGCGTCGGTGCGGCCAGGGCCTTCTTCGGTGGGGTAGAGGCCGCGATGGGTGTCGTTCCAGGCCACCCGCAGGAACGTGTCCAGGGAAACCTTGAACGCCTTGCGCAATTCCTCGTGGCGAGCGTCGTAGTCCTTGCCCAGTACTTGGCGGGCAAAGCGCTCGAATTTCCAAGGGTTGTAGTAGGTGGACGCCAGACTGGCGACCAATGCCTGCCCGAAACTGCCACCGCGTAATGTAGGAACACTGGAAGGCAGCACGTGTTGAGCCGAGCCACCATCGATTCGTATCGCCTGGCCCTTGAAGCGCAATTCGCCGGTATGACACGCCGCGCAGGTGATATCCAGGAACTGGTCGGTGCTGCCCGGGTTCTGGTGCCGCGCAAACCCTACCGGCAAGTTGCCGGGATTGTCCGGCGAGGCTTTCTGCGCCGGATCGACCAGGAAGCCAAAGCGGGCCAGGTAATCGGGCGATGCGAAACGTTGTTGCGAAAATGGCAGTTCGAGGGCGGTGAACCAGTCGTAGCGCAGGCCTTTGACCTGGGTGCCCTGGGGGGTGAAGTAATACGTCTGGCGCTCGGCGGCGCTCCATTGATCCAGGTAGTGCACCTGTTCGACGGGCGTATAGAACGGCAAGCGAGGATTGGCGACGTAATAAAGCACCACGGCCACGACAACGATCAGCAGCGCGAGGAGCAGCAAGAGAATGCGGGAGAGAAGGCGCACGGTAACGTCCTTGTTTTTTTTGATATGTCCTTATGCCTCAGTGCTGCGCGGCCGGCAAGTGGCCATTACCCTGGCCTGTGGAGGAGCGGCAATTTGTCCCTGTACGTAACAGATGACAGATGCTTCATTCGTCCAGGCTTAAAAAGCGTTTGCGGACCTGAACTTATCATTACTTTGTGGCTCACATGCCGGTAGCCATTGGTCGTGGCCGCCTGATAAGCTCGCGGCTTTATTCGATTGCCCTTTAGGCGCATGAACAAGGAAATAGCATGAAACAGCATCGGTTGGCGGCGGCGGTGGCCCTGGTTGGCCTGGTACTCGCGGGTTGCGACTCGCAGACCAGCGTAGAGCTGAAGACCCCGGCGCAGAAAGCTTCCTACGGTATTGGCCTGAACATGGGCAAGAGCCTGGCTCAGGAAGGCATGGATGATCTGGACTCCAAAGCGGTCGCCCAGGGCATCGAAGATGCCGTCGGCAAGAAAGAACAGAAGCTGAAAGACGAAGAACTGGTCGAAGCCTTCGCCGCGCTGCAAAAGCGTGCCGAAGAGCGCATGGCCAAGATGAGCGAAGAGTCGGCAGCCGCCGGCAAGAAATTCCTCGAAGAAAACGGCAAGAAAGCTGGTGTCACCACCACCGCTTCCGGCCTGCAGTACGAAGTGGTCAAGAAAGCCGACGGTCCACAGCCTAAGCCGACCGACGTAGTGACTGTTCACTACACCGGCAAGCTGACCAACGGCACCGTGTTCGACAGCTCCGTTGAGCGTGGCAGCCCGATCGACCTGCCGGTCAGCGGTGTGATTCCGGGTTGGGTAGAAGGCCTGCAACTGATGCACGTCGGCGAGAAGTACAAGCTGTACATCCCGAGCGACCTGGCCTACGGCGCCCAGAGTCCAAGCCCGGCCATCCCGGCCAACTCGGTCCTGGTGTTCGACCTGGAACTGCTGGCGATCAAGGATCCGGCAAAAGACGACGCAGCCAAGTAATCGCGTCTGCTATAACGACAACGCCTCGCTTATGCGGGGCGTTGTCGCATCTGGACTTCGGCAAAATGGCAAAAAAACCGAACGCACGATGCAGGGTATAGTCATAGGCAATACAGGCGCTGTGCTAGACGCAGTCAGCCGGTCAAGTCAATGAAATATTGGGTTTTTTTATGTGAGTAAAAAACGCCCGATCTAAGCCGGGCCCTTATGAAACGGGGGCTTCAGCGGTGAAATGCAGCTCTGTTCACAAGGTTATCCACAATTTGTGTGGATAACATTTCAGTGGGAGAAAAAATGAAGGCCCCGTGGAATTTTGCGCGATTTCTGCCCTTGGCAGGCCGCTTGCTGGCCCGCGGTCGATTGCCGACGTTGCTGTTCGCCGTCGCCAGCAAAGGTGCCCGGGAGGGTGGACGGCTGGGCAAGCTCAAGGAGGACCTGCGTCTGTTGCAGGCCTTGTGCCTGGCCTACTGGCGAGGCGAATACCGTGCTGTCAGCGCCAAGTCGATGCTGTCGGTGGTGGCAGGGCTGATGTATTTCCTCAGTCCCCTGGATGCGATTCCAGACATCTTGCCGATGTTTGGCATGTTCGACGACATTGCGGTGCTGGCATGGATCATGAAAACCCTCGACGTTGAACTCGAGGCATTCCGCGCCTGGCGTTATCGGCAATCGCCCGAGAAGCTCGCCCAGGTCGAAAGGCTTCCCGATACCCCGGAACAACTCCAACTCCAAGGTCAGAAAAAAACCTGATTCGGTAGCACTTACCCCAGAGAATTCATCGCCCCGCGACCTTAGCCGGTATTAGGATTACACTTCCAAGAAAAAAGGCTGACTCGCTAAGTGTTGTTGTCCTACGGGGTAGACATGGATATTCAAATAATCACACGTGACGGAGAGCCCGAGTACGCGGTTTTGCCGTGGGATCAGTACCAGTCGTTGTTGAAGGCAGCAGGCATCGATCAAGCTCCGCCGCGCGAAGCGACAGTCCGTCACGCGGCGGCACCGGGCCAGGTTCTCCCTGGCCTGGATCAGTTACGCAGTTTACGCGAAGGGAAGGGCATCGCCATCGAGGCGCTGGCCCGCACGGTAGGTATCAGCCCGTCTTATCTGGCTTTGATCGAGAGCGGCGAGCGTCAGCCCGATGCCGCGATTCGGCGCAGTCTGGCCTGGGAGTTGACGGTGCCGGGTTGGAGGGAAGAATCGTGAGCGTACGCATCAGTCGGCAGCATTGGGATGGGTTGTTGGGTGAGTTGGACCAGGCGCGTCGCCAGCGCCATTTATTGACCTACCGCGCCTTGCTCGAGCGTTTGCAACTGCCCACCCCGGCCATGCAAACCTTGACCGCGGCCCTTGAACACCTGGCGGCGCTGGACGCCCGGGCGGAACAGCCGCTACGCAGTTCATTGGTGATCAGTCAGGGCGCCAGTCGGTTACCGCGCACGGGGTTCTTCGAGTGCGTTGAACGCCTGGGCCGCTTTTCCGGGCCTTCCGATGGCGTGGCCGCCGCCTCCTGGCACGCTTCGGAAGTGGTTCGGGTATTTGAATACGAGTACCCCGAATCGGCGGAGGCCTGAGTGCTCTGGCGACTCAAGGCGCGCGCCGGTTACTGGCTGGCGCGTCGGTTGTTTCATTGGTCCTGGTTCGTCCGCCAGCCGCGTGGCTGGACCTGGCTCGAGGGGCAGTTCTCGCGCATGGCGAACCTGGGCGATGTCGGTGCGCAGAGTTTCTACGGGCACATCCTCACCTTCCGAGGTCAAGGGCTGGGCGCCCGTGAAGAAGGGGTTCGCCTGTTGCGGTTGGCGGCACTGGCCGGTGATGGCAAGGCCGCCTACCAAGTCGGCGTGATCAGCCTGGCCGGTACAACCAGCAAGGCGCCGGACCCGGTGGAAGCGGCACGTTGGTGGACCTTGGCGGCGAAAGCCGGGCACCCGCTGGCCGAAATCAAGCTCAAATCACTTGAAACTCGCGATATCTAGGGTTATCCACAGGCGATTCGTTATGCAGGTCAGACGAATTTAGCGAATCGCCCTACGCGCTCTGTCTCCTTCCCCTGACTTAATTCCCCTGTCATCCCCGGCAAAGTCTCGCGCTCCCTGAGTGCTGCGAGACGTCTGCCCATGTTCGACCGTTTTTTCCTGCCGGCCCTTGAGCGAGCCCTGTCCTGATGGATCAGGTGAGCCGAATCGAGCAGGAACTCGACAGCTTCAAAGGCACCTTGTCGCTCTACCGCGAGCAGCTCGAGCGCTGGTACAGCCGAGCGGCGGACCGTGCCAGCCATGCCGCTGACCTGCCGTCACTGATGGGCATGGAGCGGCTGATCCGCTTTGGCGACAGCACCACCGCTGTCAGCACCGGTGACGATGACTTCCTCTCCACGGTTGTCCAGTGCCCCAAGGGCGGGCCGATGACGATCGAAAGCAAGTTCGAGTCGGTGTACGACATCCCGCTGGGCGACATCGTGGTGGATGTGGTGGATGTGGCCAGCGGCGAGGTCACGCCAGTCACCCTGGATGCCCAAGGCCTGGGGACCTTCACGGGGGAGGCGGGCAAGTCCTATCGGGTTCACGTTCAGGGCGGGGTGTCCGCCAAGCAAATCGCCAGTCTGTTTTCCTCCTACGATGGCCTGACCACCGATCTGACGGACTGGTTGCGCGGTGAGTGGTAGGGTTTCAAGCCTCGATGGGCACAACAATCGCTGTCGACTTCGGCAGCAGCAGTGGGGAACGGGTTGCTCGCCGGTAGTTGGGCGGCGATTGAAAGTGTCTGGGACAGCATCAGCTTGCTCTCGGACATCCTCAAGGACCCCGGTCAGTTTGTTGAGCGGTTGGGTGACAGCGCTGATCAGTTGAAAACACTGGCGCGAGACGCACCGCTGGTGATGGCGAAGCTGCAACTGCTGGCCAGCGACGAAGCGGCACTGTGCATGCTTGTGCGTACCGCCAGCCTCTGGCTGGAGATGTTGCCGCCCAGTGAAGTTGCTGGCGAAACGGCCAGAGGGCTCTCGACCGTGGCGGTGCAACTGGTGATCGACTTGCTGATCGGCGTGGTCTTGACCTTTGCCGGGGCAGGGGCCGGGATTGCCTACCTGTCGATGCGGTTGGCCAGGCACAGCGCAACCCTGCTGAACGCCATGCAGCGTTTCATCCGTGCGATCTTCGCGGTGGTCAACGGCTTCATGACCTACGTGGACCGCTACAAAACCGTGGCGGCACGCGGCATCGCGGCGGGGATAAAGAAAGGTCGGATGCAACTGCGCTGGGATGCGCAGCGCAACACCACGCTGAAAAGGCACGAACCCCCCGACGACGCCCCCGCCCAGTCGAAAAACCCCAACGGCGACCCCGCCGACACCGCGTCCCAGACCCAGACCAGCGGCTGCCCGGTGTCGATGGTCACCGGCGAAGAACTGCTGACCCTCGACGATGGCACCCTCGATGGCCGCTTGCCGTTCGTCTTCACCCGTTTGTACCGCACCAGCGCCGCCGACCTGGACGTCGGCCTCGGGCGCGGTTGGAGCCATGCCCTGGCCCATCGCTTGGAGCTCGACGGCGAGCAGGTCAGCTGGGTCGACCAGGAAAACCGCCGCACGACCTTTCCGTTGCCCAGCGCCCAGCGTCCGGCGATCCACAACAGCCTGGCCCGCGCCGCGATCTACCTGGGCACTGAGCCGGACGAACTGATCGTCGCCCAACCCGGCGAAAACGCAGCGTTCCTGCACTTTCGCGACGGCCACCTGAGCGCCCTCAGCGACCGCTACGACAATCGCCTGACCCTCCAGCGCAACATCCATGGCGACATCTGCCGCCTGGACAACGGCGCCGGGCGCGCCCTGCGCCTGCGTTACGAGCAGCGGCACCTGATCGCCGTCGATTACCAGAGCTTCCATCCCGCTATCACCCTCGACGAAGCCTGGCGGACCGAACAGACGCTGGTGTCCTACCGCTACGACGGACGTTTCCGACTGATCGAAGCGACCAATGCCGCCGGTGAAAGCGAACGCTACGACTACGACGACCAACACGTCATCCTCCAGCGACAACTGGCCGGTGGGGCGAGTTTTTATTGGGAATGGCAAGGGGGCGGACCGGCGTCCCGCTGCGTACGGCACTGGGCCTCGTTTGCGCAGATGGACACCCGCTACACCTGGGGCGAAGACGGCAGCGTCACGGTCCGGCACCTGGATGGCAGCCAGGAGGTGTATGTCCACGACGACCGGGCGCGGCTGGTGCGCAAGGTCGAGCCCGACGGCGGTGAGCACCTCAAGGCTTACGACGAACAAGGTCGCTTGATCGCCGAGCAGGACCCGCTGGGCGCTCTGACCGAATACCGCTACGACGACGTCGGACGGCTGGTGGCGCTGCTTCCCTCGGACGAGACGCCGACGTCCTACGAATACCGCAACGGTTTCCTGCACACCCGTGCGCGCGGCAAGGCCGTGTGGAGCTACCGGCGCAATGCCCGGGGGGACGTGATCGTCCTCATCGACCCGGACGGCCAGCGTACGGAGTATGCCTACGACGCCCACGGGCAACTGCTGGCGACGTATGACCCGGACGGCGGCGAACATCGCTTCACCTGGAGTCGCCTGGGCCAACTGACCGAAGAGATCCTGCCCGACGGCAGTCGCCGGTGTTTTTCCTACGACGCCCTGGGGCGTTTACTCAGCCGCCAGGACGAACACGGCGCGCTCACGCACTACCAATGGGACGCCGTCGGCCGCCTGCTGCAGGTGACCTTGCCCAACGGTGCCAGCCGAACCTGGCGCTACAACGCCTACGGCAAGGTCACCGCCGAGCGCGATGAACAGGGCCGTCTGACCCGCTACGAATACGCCGACGACCTGCACCTGGTCAGCCGCCGCCTGAACCCCGACGGCAGCGAGCTGAAATACCGCTACGACTCGGCGCGGCTGTTGCTGACCGAAATCGAAAACGAATCCGGCGAAAAGTATCAGCTGGACTACACGCCCAACGGCTTGATCCGACAGCAAGTCGGCTTCGACGGCCAACGCACCGCCTACGCCTATGATCTCAATGGCCACCTGCTGGAAAAAACCGAGCACGGCGAGGACGGTTCGCAACGGCTCACCCAGTACCAGCGCGACGCGGCTGGGCGGCTGCGGGTCAAGACCTTGCCCGACGGCCAGGCCGTCGAGTACCGCTACGACGAACTGGGCCGGCTGGTCCACGTCAACGACGGCAGCAATCATCCGCTGGCCTTCGAATACGACGCCCAGGATCGGCTGGTCTGCGAGCACCAGGGCTGGGGCACCCTGCGTTATCGCTACGACGCTTGCGGACGCCTCAATCACCTGCGCCTGCCGGACGACAGCCAACTCGACTACCACCATGCCCCGGGTGGCGCACTGACCGCCATCGACCTCAACGGCTCGCGCCTGACCGAACACCGCTTTGTCGGCGGACGCGAACGGCAACGCCAGCAAGGCCGGCTGCTCAGTGACTACACGTACGACGAACAGGGCCGCCTCAAGGCCCAGACCGTGTGGCAGAGCCAACAGCAGCAACTGTTCTGGCGCGATTATGCCTACAGCGCCAAGGGCAACCTGCAGACCCTTTCCGACAACCGAAGCCGCCGCAGCTACCAGTACGACCCGCTGGATCGCCTGACCCGCATCGATTTTTCCCACAGCGAACCGCCGGAGCACTTCTGCCACGACCCGGCCGGCAACCTGCTGATGCAGGACCGCCCCGGCCCGACCACCCTCAAGGGCAACCGCCTGCTGAAGGAGGGCGACCGCCACTACGACTACGACGCCTTCGGCAACCTGATCCGCGAACGCCGCGGCCAGGCCCTGGTCAGCGCCTACCGCTACGACAGCCAGCACCGCCTGATCGGCATCACCACGGCTGACGGGCGCGAAACGTCCTACCGCTACGACGCCTTCGGCCGACGCATCAGCAAGACCGTGGATGGCCTGACCACGGAGTTTTTCTGGCAGGGCGACCAGGTCGTCGCCGAAAACAGCCCGCGCCACCACCGCAGCTACGTCTGCGAACCCGGCACCTTCCGCCCGCTGGCGATGCTCGACGGCGAAGGCCTCAAGGCCTGCCCGTTCTACTACCACCTCGACCACCTGGGCACGCCCCAGGAACTGACCAGCCACAGCGGCCAGGTCGTCTGGTCGGCTCGCTACAACGGTTACGGCCAACTCACTGAACTGCAGCACGGCGGCGGCGAACAGCTGGAACAACCGCTGCGCTTCCAGGGCCAATACTTCGACCCGGAAAGCGGCCTGCACTACAACCGGCACCGCTACTACAATCCCGAGACCGGCCGCTATTTGACGCCTGACCCGAGCAAGCTGGCGGGGGGGCTCAATGGGTATCGGTACACCCTGAACCCGACGGGGTGGGTGGATCCGTTGGGGTTGGTGGATTGTCCGGGGAAGGGTGGGTGTAGGCCGGCGGTTGGGGAGCAGGATCCGGCGGCGAAGGTTGGGGTGGATGAGGGGGAGCCGCGGCTGCCGATGACGGCGGAGCAGCGGCGGGCGCGGATTGATGTGTTGGCGGAAGCAAATGCTAAGAGACGGGTTGTTGCTATGGAAGAAAGATACGGTATGCACACCGTTGAGAAGCACAGTTCAGAAATATCAGACGTTGCGCTCAAACAGCGGGCCATTAACGGGGCGAATCCGCATACCGGTGAAATTCCCAGAGGAGCTAATGGAAGCTTAAGTTCTCAGTTCAGCAATTGGCGAATTCATTTAAGCGCGCTAAATAAAACTATGACAAGAGACAGGCTTGGTCTGGATCAATTTACGGGTGTGGACCACAGAAACGATAGAGTTGTTAGGCAGGAGTTGCCGGATGCGGGGCGTGGCTATAAACCAAATAGAAGAGATAGGCAGAATCCAACGCTCAACGAAAATTTAAACTGGTTTGAAGTTAAATTTAATTCAGATGGCGTGCCGTACACCGGATTTCCGTCGGAGAGAAAGTAATGCTGAAACACCCTTTTGTGAATAAAGAGTTTGTTCCTGATCTTATGTGGTTTGTTGGGCAGTTTGATGTATATGATCGCGAAGAGACTCGTGGTGCGATTCTGGGAGTTTACAATCCTGATGATGAGCACGATAGGCTAGAACTTATTCGTAAGTATGGGCTGGATCTGGAGTGCTTGTCTTATAGGCATAGATATGTGCTGCTGTCATTTCTTAAGGAAAAACTCAATGATCCGGCTTTTGATTTTCAAAGCTTGTTTGATATAGAAGAAGACTGCGCTGGTAGCTGGCCTCGTGGAGAGTGGTACAACTTGAAAAATCCAAAAGATTTTTTTAGAGATATTTACGTGTTAGCAAAAGAAAAATGGAAGGAGGATCTCCAAAAAGCTGCTCTTGAAGATCCATCCAGCTGGTAATTTTTAAGGCGCTGTTGCCTCACATGCTAGTTAGAGGATTTGATCACGCTCTGCGTGGGAATGCATCCCGTAACGCTATCCGTCACATTCAGAAGCAGAACGCGGAGCGTCCCTGGCGGCGTTCCCACGCAGGAGCGTGGGAACTATCAACACGCAGCTCAGCGGGAGCAAGCTCCCTCGCCACAGGGTTTGCGCCAGGCGTTCGGGCTGTGGTGAATGGAGAATCCGCTTACACCGTCAAACCCAACCCCACCACAGGCGCCCGCTCCGCCAAACCATCCACCAAATACACACTCCCCCCCAGAATGTCCTTGGCATGGTGCTTGGCCTGCGAAGCCAGCTCAGCCAACTGGCTGGCATCCAATTCCTCACAGGCCTCGGCGCGCAGATGCACCACGCCAATCGACAATGACAACAACGCGAACTCTTGCCGAACGCCCTGTCGGTTCAACGCTGTAAAGCATCCCGCCTCCAGGTGTTCGGGGCGGTAGAAGCGGCGGCAGTGGGTCTGGAAGTCGCTGAGTAGCTGGTCCAGGCGTCTGCGCCAGTCTTCCGGGCCGAGGACCAGCAGGAAGTCGTCACCGCCGATGTGGCCGACGAAGTCGCGGCTGGGGTCGATGCGTTCGTTCAGGCATTGGGCCAGGCACAGCAGGACCTCGTCGCCGCGGCCGTAGCCGTAGATGTCGTTGAAGGGTTTGAAACTGTCGATGTCCACGTAGCAGATCACCGATTCCTGCCGTTGTTGCAGCAGGCGCGTGAGGCATTGCTGGATCGGGACGTTGCCCGGCAGCAGAGTCAGGGGGTTGGCGTAGCGGGCCTGCTGGATTTTCAGTTCGGTGATGAGCTTGAGCACGTCGATTACCCGGCCCAGGCCCAGGTAGCCGCCGTTGAGGGTGATGATGAAGTCTTCTTCGATGCGTTGTCGGGCGCGGCTGGTGATCAGGCGGCTGACTTGTTGCAGCGACTGGTTCAACTCCACCGCGAGAAAGTCATCGCTCATCAAGCGGCTGATGGGTTTGCGGGCGAACAGGTCGGTGGCGAAGGGCTTGAGCAAGGCGTCCGAGAGCGAATGGCGGTGGACGATGCCACAAGGCTGGTTCTGATTGTCCAGCACCGCCAGGGAGTTGAGGTTGGCCTGGCGACGAAACGCTTCCAGCACGGTGGCTGTCGGTGTGTTGTGGGCCACTGCCGGCTGTTCGTTGAGCAGCGCACTGAGGTCGTTGATCTCATCGTTCAGCGACGCCACGCCGCTGTCCTGCTTGGGCATCAGCGCCTTGGCATCGCGCGACGGTTGTTCTTGAGGTCGGGCCAGTAGATAGCCCTGGACCAAGTCGACGCCCATTTCGATCAGCACCGCCAGTTCTTCCGGCAGTTCGATTCCCTCGGCAATCACCTGGGCGCGGGAGGCCCGGGCGATTTTCAGGATCGAGCCGACGAACTCGCGCTTGAGGGCGTCCTGATGGATGCCGTCGATGAAATGCCGGTCGATCTTCACGTAATCGGGCCGCAATTCAGACCACAGACGCAGGCTCGAATAACCGGCGCCCAAGTCGTCCAGGGCAATCGAGAAACCCATGGCCCGGTAGTGATGCAGGGCGGTTTGCAGGAGCTGGAAGTCATCGATGGGGGTTTGTTCGGTCAGTTCGATCACGACCTGGCTGGGCGCGATGCCCAGGTCCTGCAGCAGTTGCAGCGTGCGCCCCGTCTGGTGCGCGGATTCGAGCAGGGATTCGGGTGAGACGTTGAGAAACAGCTTGCCCGGTAACTTTTGCTCATTGAAGCGTTGGCAGGCGCTGCGGCGGCAGGCCAGTTCCAATTCGCTGAGGCGGCCGGCCTGACGGGCCACGGAAAGCAGCGCAATGGGGGAGTGCAACGGGCTGTTGGAGGGGCCGCGGGTCAAGGCTTCATAACCCACGATGCGCCGTTCGGAAAGGCAGATGATCGGTTGGAACAGGCTGTGCAAACCGCTTTGAGCCAGGATCGAACTCAAGGCACTCAGCTGCTCTGTCGTGGTCATGGCAATCTCTGGCGATAAAAAAAGGACCGGGTGCGCGGCACCCAGTCCTGTATTTCACGACAGACTGATGTCAGTTTGATGACGCTCCGACGAGCATCACCATTAAATGGCCATCATTTTAGTGCTTGGCGATCGCCGTGTTGAGTTTCAGGTAATCCAGCAGGATCCGCCCGGTCTCGCTCAGGTAGGCATCGTCTTCCGGCTTGGTTTTCTCCGGCTCGGTGATCAGGTCTTCGTCCTCTTTCTTCAGCTCTTTGAGCGGTTCTTCGCCCTTGGCCTTGCGACGCAGGTTTTCCATGACCAGTTGCTTGGTCTCGATGTCGGCATGCTGCGCACGACGCTCGGCTTCGTTGAGGGTGACGGTTTTCTCCATCATCAACTTCTGCGCCAGGGCCAGCTTGTCGCGGATGAACACGAATTCCGCGTCCTGGGACGAGCGCGCATCGTGGTCGGACTTGAGTTGGGCCAGGAACGGTTTGAACGGGTCCACGGCCGGTTTGATCGCAGGCCGGATGGTGTCCCATGGCATGGCTTCGGGCAGGGCGCTTTCACCGATTTCCTTGGTGTCGATGATCGACGGGTAATCGATGTCAGGCAGCACGCCCTGGTGCTGGGTGCTCTGGCCGGAAACCCGGTAGAACTTCGCCAGGGTCAGCTTCAGCTCGCCGTGGTTGAGCGGCTGGATGGTCTGCACGGTGCCTTTGCCGAAGGTCTGGCCGCCGATGATCAGCGCACGGTGGTAGTCCTGCATGGCACCGGCGAAAATCTCCGAGGCCGACGCGGACAGGCGATTGACCAGCAAGGCCATCGGTCCCTTGTAGAACGCGCCCGGGTTTTCGTCTTCCAGCACATCCACACGGCCATCGGCGTTACGCACGAGCACGGTCGGGCCCTTGTCGATGAACAGGCTGGTCAGCTCGGTGGCCTCCTGCAGGGAGCCGCCGCCGTTGTTGCGCAAGTCGATGACAACGCCGTCGACCTTTTCCTTCTGCAGTTCGGTCAGCAGCTTCTTGACGTCGCGGGTAGTGCTCTTGTAGTTCGGATCCCCGGCACGGAAGGCCTTGAAATCCAGGTAGAAGGCCGGGATCTCAATGATGCCGAGCTTGTAGTCCTTGCCATCCTGCTTGAGGTTGAGGACCGATTTCTTCGCCGCCTGTTCTTCCAGCTTCACCGCTTCACGGGTGATGGACACGACCTTGCTGGTCTGGTCGTTCGGCGCATTGCTGGCCGGGATGACTTCCAGGCGCACGACCGAGCCTTTCGGACCACGGATCAGCTTGACCACTTCGTCCAGGCGCCAGCCGACCACGTCGACCATTTCCTTGTTGCCTTGGGCGACGCCGATGATCTTGTCCGCCGGGCTGACCTGTTTGGTCTTGTCCGCCGGGCCCGCCGGGACCAGGCGCACGATTTTCACCTGGTCGTTGTCGCTCTGCAGTACCGCACCGATGCCTTCCAGGGACAGGCTCATGTTGATGTCGAAGTTTTCCGCGTTATCCGGCGACAGATAATTGGTGTGCGGGTCGTAGGACATGGCGAAGGTGTTGATGTACGCCTGGAAAATGTCTTCGGCACGGGTCTGGTCCAGGCGAGCCAATTGGTTCTTGTAGCGCTTGGTCAGGGTTTCCTGGATCTGCTTGGGATCCTTGCCGGCGATCTTCATGCGCAGCACTTCGTCCTTGACGCGCTTGCGCCACAGGTCATCGAGTTCGGCTGTGCTTTTGAGCCAAGGGGCGTCCTTGCGGTCGACCAGCAAGGTTTCCTTGGCGTTGAAGTCGATTTTGTCGACGCCTTTGTTCAGCTCGGCAAGGGCGTAGTCCAGGCGCGCCTTCACGCGGTCCAGGTAGCGCTTGTAGATGGTGAACCCGGCGTTGAGGTCGCCGCTCTTGAGGAAGTCGTCGAACTGGGTTTTCCACTTGTCGAATTCAGCGATGTCGCTGGCCAGGAAATAGCTGCGCGACGGATCAAGCAGCTTCAGGTAGCTGTCGTAGATGATGACCGAGCGCGCATCATCGAGCGGCGGCTTGCTGTAGTGATGGCGCTTGAGCAACTCGACGACGTTAAGGCTGGCAATCACCTCGTCACGATCGGGCTGAAGCTTGTCCCAGCTGTTGGCTGCGAACGTATCGTTCGACAGCGGTAACAGGCCGAGGCCAATGACTAGCGCGAGGGCGGTGCTGGGGAACAGGTGCTTCATGCTGATTCGACGCAGGGACAATTGATAACGCATATTAGGCCGTCTTTGAAGTCGCCGGTTCCATGTGGCCCGGGCGCATAATGCAAGAAAGCCCGGCGTTGAAGCTGCGGGCCCAGTCGAGACTCACTATGGAGGCACCGTGAAAGCATTGCAAGGCGTTGAAGGCCAAGTGGTATGGGCAGATGAGCCGAGCCCGGCATGTGATGTGGGGCAAGTTCGTATTCGTGTGGCAGCCGCCGGCCTGAATCGGGCCGATTTGCTGCAAAAAGCCGGGCTTTACCCGCCGCCACCCGGTGCCAGCCAGGTGTTGGGGCTGGAGTGTTCCGGGGTGATCAGCGAGGTCGGGCCAGGCTCGTCCTGGCAGGTCGGCGACCGCGTTTGCGCCTTGCTGGCCGGCGGTGGGATGGCTGAGGAGGCGGTGGTCGATGGGCGGCATGTGCTGCCGGTCCCGGAGGGCTTGTCATTGGCCGAAGCGGCCGCGCTGCCGGAGGTCTACAGCACGGCGTGGCTGAACCTGTTCCAACTGGCTGCGCTCAAGCCGGGTGAAAAAGTGCTGCTGCACGCCGGGGCCAGTGGCGTCGGTTCGGCCGCGATCCAGCTGTGCAAGGCCTTCGGCAACCCGTGCTGGGTCAGTGTCGGTTCGACCGAGCGGCTGGCCTATTGCGAGGCCCTGGGCGCCCAGGGCGGCGTGGTGCGCACCGACGGCCTGGAGAGTCTGAACGACCTCGGTCCCTTCGATGTGATCCTCGATCCGGTGGGCGGCAACTACGCCAAACTCAACGTGAAACTTTTGTCAGTTGACGGCCGCTGGGTGTTGATCGGTCTGATGGGCGGGCGCTCGACCGAACTCGATCTGGCCCAGGTGCTGGGCAAACGCATCCAATTGCTCGGCTCGACCTTGCGCAGCCGTGACGAGCAATTCAAGGCCGACCTGATCAGCGAGCTGGGCCAACAGGTGTGGCCGCTGTTTGCTGACAAACGCCTGAGCCCGCAACTGGCCCGGACCTTCGCCATCAAGGACGCCGAAGCAGCGTTCGCGGAGCTGGCGACCAACCAGGTGTCCGGGAAGCTGGTGTTGGTGATCGATGAGAGCCTGAGCTGATTCCCGGAGCAGGGTGCGGACTTGTGGGAGCAAAGCTTGCTCGCGAAAGCGATGGATCAGTTTGCATTGATGCTGAATGTACGGCCGCCATCGCGGGCAAGCCTTGCTCCCACATGAGACTTCGGGGGCTCATAGAGCCGGTGTTCACCCCAAACTCCTTGTGGGAGCTGAGCCAAGGCCTCCTATCGACGGTGGCTTGCAACTCTCACCAGCGACCACGGGCAAGCTGACCTTCGGTCGGCAGCCCGTATCCGATGCGCGCGCCCTGCTAGCGTTAACTAATGGGGGATGGGGCAACCGCAACTTTCATTTCACCCGCCAGGTGAAGAGGTTGATCATGGCCATCGCCGAATGGCGCATGCAGGGCGTCGAATTCATTGCCTGCAACTGCAATTGGGGCTGCCCCTGTCAATTCAATGCGCCACCGACCCATGGTCACTGCCAGGCGGTGGCGTCGATGCGAGTGGAACACGGGTATTTCAATCAGGTAGCGCTGGACGGTTTGTGCTGGGCCGCCACCTTCGCTTGGCCGGGCGCCATCCATGAGGGCAACGGCAGTTGTCAGGTGTTCATCGACGAGCGCGCCGACGAGGCGCAACGCCAGTCCTTGCTGACCATCCTCTCTGGACTGGAGAGCGACCCCGGGGCCAATGTGTTTCAAGTGTTCAGCAGCACCATGAGTGAAGCGTTCGAACCGCTGTTCGTGCCCATCACCCTCTCCATCGATGTCGACCAGCGCTTGGCGCACCTGGACATTCCAGGCGTGTTGCAGGCCAGTGGCGAGCCGATCCGCAGCCCGATCGACGGCTCACCTCATCGAGTCCGGCTGTCCCTGCCCAACGGCTTCGAGTTCCTTGAGGCCGAAGTGGCCAGCGGCAGCTACCAGACGCATTCAGCCCTCAAACTACAATCCCAGGGCAGTCATAGCCACCTCGCCCACGTGCACTTCACCGGCCATGGCATAGAGCCGTAATGGCAGAACCTCAGGCGGTGACGCCGAGCAAGCGACTGACAGGCGAGCAGTGGCTGCTCCTGCTCTGCCTGCTCGCGCTGACCGCTCTGGCCTGGCTGCTGCTGTTGCGCATGGCCAGCGACATGAGTGCGCCGGGCGGCATGGCTGATGCGGCAATGGGTGGCATGCTCATGCCCTGGAGCCTGGCCGATGCGCTGCTGATGTTCGCCATGTGGGTGGTGATGATGGTCGGCATGATGCTGCCCAGCGCCCTGCCCATGCTGCTGATCTACCAGCAGATGCTGCGCAAGCGCATGCCGGCGCCACAGCGACACCTGGCCCTGCTGCTGTTCTGCAGCGCCTATGTTCTGGTCTGGGCCGGTTTCGCCCTGGGCGCCACGGCGTTGCAATGGGCGCTCGAGCAGCTCGCCCTGCTCAGTCCGGGGATGCGCAGTACCAGCACCGCCCTGGGCGCCGGCCTGCTGCTGGTCGCAGGTGTTTATCAGTGGCTGCCAAGCAAGGCGGTCTGCCTTGAGCATTGTCGCGGGCCGCTGCATTTTCTGCTCAGCTATTGGCGCCCCGACGTGCTCGGTGGCTGGCGCATGGGGCTGGCCCATGGCGCTTACTGCGTGGGCTGCTGTTGGGCCCTGATGGGCCTGCTGTTCGTGGTCGGTGTGATGAACCTGCTCTGGGTGGCCGTGATCGGTGCCTTCATCCTGCTGGAGAAAAACCTGCCGCAGGGACTCTGGCTCAGTCGTCTCTGCGGTGGGTTGTTGCTCGGCTGGAGCCTGTGGCTGCTGCTGGGCTAGGGCAAAACCTGTGGGGGTTTATTTCCAGGTGTGGATTGGCCACCCGGCCGATTCGGCATGGGCCTTCAATACCGGGTCCGGGTTCACCACATGCGGGTAATCGACCTTGAGCAGCAGCGGCAGGTCATTGCGCGAGTCGGAATAGAAACTTGCACCTTCCAGGTTCTCTTCCTCGGCATCCAGCCAGTCCAGCAGGCGGGTGATCTTGCCTTCGCGGTAGGTCAGGGTGCCCACGGTCTGGCCGCTGTATACCCCATGGGTCACTTCAAGTTCGATGGCCAGGATCTCGTCGATGCCCAGGCGTTCGGCAATCGGCTTGACCAGGTGCGTGCCCGAGGCCGAGATCACCAGGATCCGGTCACCGGCCTTGCGGTGTTCGGCGATGGTCCTGGTGGCGTCGCTGAAGATGATCGGTTCGATGAAGTCTTCCACCCACGGCGCCACCAGGTGCTCGATCTCCTCGGGGGTGCGACCGATCATCGGCTCCAGGCTGAAGTCCATGTACGCTTCCATGCGCAGCTTGCCGTGGCTGTAGGCGTCCATCAGCTCGTTGTTGCGCCGCATGAAGGACTCGGGATCAACCCAGCCCAGGCGTCCCATCTGTTCGCTCCAGAGGGTGGCGCAGTCGCCGTGGATCAGGGTTTCGTCCAGATCAAAAATTGCCAGGGCCATCAGCGCGTTTTCCTTTTCAAAATCAGTTTCAAAATCAACAAAGCCGTCAGGCTACCTCACACAGCGCCGACGGATCGATGGAAAGTGACAACCGTGCGCCATCGGGGTGCAGGTCGGCGGCGGAACGATTGAGCACATCCACCACCAATTCCACGCCACGGGCCTCGACCCGATAGCGAATCACGTTGCCGAGCAAGCTGTGGCTGCGGATCAGCGCATCGGCTTCGCCGTTGCGGCTCAGCTCGATGGCTTCCGGACGGATGGCGATACGGCCGCTCACCGGCCGTTGCAGCAGTTTGCTCGCGCTGTCGGCGTCCAGCAGGTTGTAGTTGCCGATGAAACCGGCGGCAAAGACGTCGACGGGGGCTGTGTAAAGGGTTTCGGCATCGCCGCTTTGTACGATCTTTCCCTGGTTCATCAGGAAAATCCGGTCAGACATGGTCAGGGCTTCTTCCTGGTCGTGTGTGACGAAGATCGTGGTCAGGCCCAACTCACGCTGGATCTGTCGGATCTGTTCGCGCAAGTGCTTGCGAATCCGTGCATCCAGGGCCGACAGCGGCTCGTCCAGCAGCAACAGGCGCGGCCGGGTCACCAGGGAGCGTGCCAGGGCGACGCGCTGGCATTGGCCGCCGGACAGTTGATGGGGGTAGCGAGCGGCAAAATCATACAGCTCCACCAGGCGCAGAATCTCCAGCACACGCTGGCGGCTGTCCGAGGCGTCGACTTTTTGCATGCGCAGGCCGAAGGCGACGTTCTGCTCCACGGTCATGTTGGGGAACAAGGCGTAGCTCTGGAAGACCATGCCGATGCCGCGTTTCTGCGGGCTCAACGGGACGATGTCTTGCCCGTCGAGGATGATCTGGCCGGCATCCACTGCGGTCAGGCCGGCAATGCAACGCAACAGCGTGGACTTGCCACAACCGGAAGGGCCGAGGAGGGTGACGAATTCGCCCTTGCGGATCTCGCAATTGATGTCGCTGAACACCGGCGTGCCGGCGTAGCTTTTTTGCAGGTGTTGGACGCTGACGTAGCTCATTGGCTTTTGTCCTTGCTCAAGATGTTGGCCGCCCAGGTCAGGACCAGTACGAAGAGGAAGTAGGAAATCACCAGCGCACTGGTGAAGTGACCGCTGCTGTTGCGCATGTTGTTCAGGTACACCTGCAGGGTTTCATAGCGGGTGCCAACGAGGATGTTGGCAAACACGAATTCGCCGAACAGGAACGAGAAGGACAGCAGCAGCGCCACCATCAGGCCCTTGCGCAGGTTCGGCAGCACCACCAGGAACGCGGCCTGGAAGGTGCTGGCGCCGAGCAGTTGGGCGGCGTCCATCAGGTCGCGCAGGTTGATGGCTTGCAGGTTGTTGGTGATCGCCCGGTACATGAACGGCAGGGCGACGGTGAAGTAGCAGCCGATCAGGATCCAAGGCGTACCGACCATCGCCAGCGGCCCGGAGCCGTAGAGTTGCAACAGCCCCACCGATGACACCACCGGCGGCACCGCGAAGGGCAGCAGGATGAGGATGTTCATCAGTGCGTCGAGTTTGGGGAAGTGGTAATGCACCACGAACAGCAACGGCAGGATCAACACCACCGAGAGCACCAGCGCACCGACGCAGACCAGCAGCGATTGACCGAAGGCGTGGAGGAAACGCGGGTCGCTCCACAACTGCACATACCATTTGAACGTGAAGCCGCTGGGCAGCACGGTGGCCGACCAACTGCTGGCGATGGAGTAGACGAGCGTGCCGGCCAGGGGCAGCAGCAGGATGGCGAACAGCAGGTACACCACCACCCGATGGTAGAGCCCGACGGAGCCCGGTTCAGCGCGAGACATGGTAGCTCCTCTTGAGCAGCAACTGATGGACGATGGTGACCACGGTCATCAACGCCACCAGTATCACGGCCAGGGCACTGGCCATGTTCGGGTCGAGGGAAATGTCGCCAGAGACCATGGCGGCGATGCGAATCGGCAGCACGTTGAAGTTGCCGGTGGTCAGCGCATAGACCGTGGCGTAGGCACCGAGGGCGTTGGCCAGCAGGATCACGAAGGTGCCCAGCAGCGCCGGGGTCAGCACCGGCAAACCAATGTGTCGCCAGAACTGCCAGCCGTTGGCGCCCAGCAGCTCGGCGGACTCGCGCCAGTCTTCGCGCAGGGCGTCGAAGGCCGGATAGAGCAGCAGCACGCCCAGGGGGATCTGGAAGTAGGTGTAGAGGATGATCAGGCCGGTTTTCGAGTACAGGTTGAAATCCTCGATGATCCCCGCCTGTTTGAGCATGATCGTGATGCTGCCGTTGAACCCGAGCAAAATGATGAAGGCGAAGGCCAGGGGCACGCCGGCAAAGTTGCTGGTCATGTTGGCAAAGGCGTTGACGAAGTTGCGCAACCGCGAATCCACGCGGCGCAGGGAATAGCTGCCCAGCACGGCGATGACGATGCCGAACACACTGGACCAGAAGCTGATCTCCAGGCTGTGCTGGATCGCTTGCAGGTAGAACTTGGAACTGAAGATCTTGCTGAAGTTGGCCAGGCCCCAGCCGAACTCTTCCGATTCCAGGCTGTTGACCAGCACCCAGAGCAGCGGGGCGATCTGGAACACGATGAAGAAAATCGCGAAGGGCACCAGGCACAACGCTGCCAGCCATTTGCCGCGCGTCATGGCGTTCACTTGAGTAACTCCTGGCAGTAGGGTTTGTCGTGGTCGACGCCGAGCAATTGGCAAATGGTGCCGCACAGTTCGGTCTGCCGGGGCGTGGCGGCGGGATCGAAACTGAAGCCGCTGCCCAGGACAAACAGCGGCACTTCCCGTTCTTCGGCCAGCAGACCGTTATGGGAGCGGTCGTTGTTCATGCCGTGGTCGGACGTCACCAGTACCTGGTAACCGGCGTCGAGCCAGGCTTGCAGGTAGACCGCCAGGTTGATGTCGGCCGAGCGGGCGCTGTTGCGGTATTGCGGGGTGTCGAGGCCGTGCTTGTGGCCGGCGTCGTCGATATTCATCGGGTGCACCAGCAAAAAGTTCGGCAGGTAGCGCAAGCGCAGGTGTTCGGCGTCGGCGAACAGATGGGAATCGGGGTAGTGGTCATTCCAATAGAAATGCCCGTACTGGATTGGCAAATCGGGGTTGTCGGTGTGACGATCACGACCGGCCACGAAGGGCGAAACGTTGTAGAGCTCGCTGACCCAGTGATACGCCGCGGCCGCCGTACTCAAGCCGGCCTGGGTGGCGTAGTGGAAAATGCTGCGCTGGTGCGACAGGCGCGAGACGCTGTTGTGCACGATCCCGCTGTCGATGGGCACGACGCCGGTGAGGATGCATTCATAGAGCGGACGGGACAGGGCGGGCAACTCACATTCCAGTTTGTAGAGGGCCGCGCGTCCTGCGCTGACGTAAGCCTGCAAATGCCCCATGGCATGCCGGGCGACCTCATGGTTGAGACCGTCGAGCACCACCAGGATGACGTTGTGCTTCATGGGTACCGGGACTCCGGGCAGGGGTCAATGAGGTCTCGGATTCACCTGGTTTCACTGTGGGAGCGAGCCTGCTCGCGATGGCGGCTGACCTTCAACAATGATGTTGACTGACATGCCGCTATCGCGAGCAGGCTCGCTCCCACAGTTGAATCTTCTCCAGATATCCGAATGGGGGATTACCCCTTTATTGCATGTTGATGATCACTTCTTCCTGCCACTTCTGCGGCAGTGCCTTGGAAGTCTTCTCCCACGCGTCCGCATCCTTGATCGGGGTCACGCCTTTGTACTGCTCGTTCGGCAGCAGCTTGGCCTTGACCTCTGCCGGCAGGGTCAGGTGCTCGGCGCGGATCGGACGGGCGTTGCCCTTGGCCAGGTTGATCTGGCCGGCGTCGCTGAAGATGTACTCGCGGGCCAGCTTGGCGGCGTTCGGGTGCTTGGCGTATTTGTTGATGATGGTGGTGTAGCCGGAGATGACCGAGCCGTCGGACGGAATCAGCACGACATAGTCATCCGGGTTAGCCATCTTGGCCTTGTAGCTCAGGCCGTTGAAATCCCAGACCACGCCGACTTCGACTTCACCTTTTTCCATCGTGGCGATGGTCGGGTTGGCCATGGACAGGCGCCCTTGCTTGGCGATCTCGGCGAACATCAACAATGCCGGCTGGACGTTCTTCTCGTCGCCGCCGTTGGCCAGGGCGGCGGCCAGCACGCCGTTGGCGGCTTGGGCAGCGGTGCTCACGTCACCGATGGAAACTTTGTATTTGCCGGTCTTCAGGTCCGCCCACTTGGTCGGTACTTCGGAGCCGTGCAGCAGCTTCTTGTTGACGATGAACGCGATGGTGCCGGTGTAGGCCAATGCCCAGTTGCCGTCCTTGTCCTTGGCCCAGGCAGGGACTTGTTCCCAGGTACTTGGCTTGTAGGGTTGGACCACGCCCTGCTTGACCGCGATCGGGCCGAACGCCGCACCAACGTCGCCGATGTCGGCGCTGGCGTTGTCTTTCTCGGCGGCGAACTTGGCGATTTCCTGGGCCGAGCTCATGTCGGTGTCGATGTGTTTCAGGCCGTAGAGCTTGGCCAGGTCGTCCCAGGTGCCTTTCCAGTTTGCCCAGTCATCGGGCATGCCGACGCTGTTCACGGCGCCTTCCGCTTTCGCAGCGGCTTCCAACGTTTTCAGATCGGTGTCAGCGGCCATGGCGGCGGTGCACATGGCAATGGTCGAGCCTAACAGTGATGCCAGGAAAAGCTGTTTCATCCGAAGCTCCTATGGGCGTTTTCAACGCTGCGATTGCGGTTGTGTTGGTCTAGGTCAGCAATACCTGAGCCAATGTAGGCGAGCCCTGTGACATTTTGATGTCGGTGCCGGATCTCCCGGGAAATGCCAGGCTCGTGGGGGTTGGCTGCGAATTAAGCGTAGACCATGGTTAAACAGCTGATCTGCAAGGACTTGGCCGTTAATTTGCACGCTTGCAAAACGACCGTTCGGCGGCTCTGTCATCTGCCAGTCATGTGCAGTGCCTAGGCTTGCTGGACCCAGAAGCGGATCGATGCACCGTCGATCCTGCCCCGAAACAGTGCTGGTCTAGTCCAGATAGGTAACGTTGATGCGCATCGATGCAACCAAAGCGGTGACAGCCATCGGACAGGTCCTGCAAGAGCAGCTCGACCACGGGTTGCTGGCGCCCGGCAGCAAATTGCCGGCCGAGCGCAAGCTCAGTGAATTGTTCGGGACCACGCGCATTACCGTGCGTGAGGCGTTGTTGCAGCTCGAAGCCCAGGGGCAGATTTATCGGGAGGAGCGCCGGGGTTGGTTCGTCTCGCCGCCGCGTCTGGCCTACAACCTGATGCAGCGCAGCCATTTCCACGCCATGGTCGCAGCCCAGGGGCGTGTGCCTTCTACCCAAGTGATCTCGGCGCGCCTGCAACCCGCTTCGGCGGCGGTGTGCGCCTGGTTGCAGTTGCCGGCGTTGTCCAGCGTGATCCAGATCTGCCGGGTGCGGCGTATCGACGAGCGGCTGGTGCTGTACGTCGAGCACTACCTGAACCCGCAGTATTTTCCGGACATCTTGGGGTTCGACCTCAACCAGTCCATCACCGAGCTGTACGCCCGCCATTACGACCTGCACTACGGCCGGGTGAAGTTTGAAATTGTGCCCACCTCTCTACAGCCGGAAGCGGCAGCGGCGTTGAAGGTTTCGGTGGGCAGCCCCGGGCTTCGAATTGCACGGGTCAACTATGACCAGCATCAGCGGCTGATCGATTGCGACCTGGAGTTCTGGCGACACGATGCGATCCATGTCGGCGTGGATGTGCCGGAGCAACCTGAGCCGGAACAATCGCCGACAGCCTGAGACAGGGTCAGAGCGACTCGTTGAGCTTGCTCAGGATCTTGATCACCACTGTGGCGAGAATCAACAACATGCCGATCCACATGGCAAAGACCCCGACGTTCTTGTCACGGAAGTTGAAGCCGATGGCCAGCAGGATCATGCCGGCAATGATGGGCACCAGCATGGCGTTGAACGAAGACATCGAGATCATGGCGACAGCCTTGTCGGGAGGGATAAGGTCAGTCTAGTTGGGGTTTTGTCGGGGTGTGCTGATGTATGTCACATCGCCCTCATTCCCGAGGCAAACACTGTGTGGGAAGAAAACTGTATGGGAGCAAAGCTGTGTGGGAGCAAAGCTTGCTCGCGATGAAGGCGACTCGGTCTTTCCAGAAATCGAGTCGCCTTCATCGCGGGCAAGCCTTGCTCCCACAGGGTTCATCATGCCTTCGGGGCGGCTATGGCAATTCGCGAGAGGCGTAGAACGCGCTCAGCACCTTCACCAGATGCGCCAGGTCATGGCTGCCGCACAGTTCGCGGATCGAATGCATGGCGAAGGTCGGCAGGCCGATGTCCACGGTACGCACGCCCAGTTGGCTGGCGGTGATCGGGCCGATGGTCGAACCGCAGCCCATGTCACTGCGCACCACGAAGCTCTGCACCGGCACTTCTTCAGCCATGCACAGGTGGCGGAAGAACCCGGCGGTTTCGCTGTTGGTGGCGTAGCGCTGGTTGCTGTTGACCTTGATCACCGGGCCGGCGTTGAGCTTGGGGCCGTGGTTGGCGTCGTGCTTGTCGGCATAGTTGGGATGCACGCCGTGGGCGTTGTCCGCCGAAACCAGCAGGGACTTCTGAATGGTGCGGACGAACTCTTCACCTTCAGGCAGCAGGCGACGCAGGGTCTGTTCCAGCATCGGACCGTCGGCGCCACAGGCCGAGCATGAGCCGACCTCTTCGTGATCGTTGCACACCAGCACGCAGGTTTCTTCGGTGTCGGCGTTCAGCAAGGCTTGCAGGCCGGCGTAGCACGACAGCAGGTTGTCCAGGCGCGCGCCGGCAATGAAATCGCCGTGCAGGCCAATGACCGCAGCGCTTTGCGTGTCATAGAAGCTCAACTCGTAATCGAGCACCACGTCGGCATTCAGGCCGTGTTCGCGGGCCAGTTGATCGGTGAGCACGGCACGGAAATCGACGCGCTCGTCACCGGCGAACTGGGCAAGGATCGGCGGCAGTTCATTCTGCGGGTTGATGGCCCAGCCCTGGTTGGCTTCGCGATTGAGGTGGATGGCCAGGTTCGGGATCGTGGCGATCGGCGCCTTGAAATCGATCAACTGGCTTTCGACCTTGCCGTCGCGGCGGAAAGTCACGCGCCCGGCCAGGGACAGGTCGCGGTCGAACCACGGCGCCAGCAACGCGCCGCCGTAGACTTCCACGCCCAGTTGCCAGAACCCGTGGCGTTGCAGTTCCGGCTGCGGCTTGACCCGCAGGCAGGGGCTGTCGGTGTGGGCGCCGACCAGGCGGATGCCGTCGTGCAACGGGGAGTTGCGGCCGAGCTTGAAGGCGATGATCGAGGAGTCGTTGCGCGTGACGTAATAGCGACCGTTGGCCTCGGTGGCCCAGGTCTCGCGTTCGTCAAGACGCTGATAGCCTGCCGCCTCCAGGCGCTTGGCAAGGCTGGCGGTGGCGTGGAACGGGGTAGGGGAGGCCTTGAGAAAGTCGATCAGGCCCTGGTTCAACTCTGCGCGCATAAGAAACTCCAGACAGCAATGGGCGGGAGTTTACCGTATTGCTGATGGATGGGGAGGCATCCTGTTGGTTGTTCAACCTGTGGGAGCGAGCTTGCTCGCGATAGCGTCAGATCAGCCAGCAGGGTGATCGACTGACACACCGCATCGCGAGCAAGCTCGCTCCCACAGGCGGTCATGCGAATCTTCAGAACGGCGCCGGGCACTCGAAGCGCAGGCGCTCGCCGCTTTGCGGATGGGTGAAGCTCAGCATGCTGGCGTGCAGGCACAGGCGCGGCCAGGCAGCAAGGGCCTGCGGGTGGGCGTAGAGCCCGTCGCCCAGCAATGGATGACCGATGGACAGCATGTGCACGCGCAATTGATGCGAGCGCCCGGTAATCGGTGTGAGTTCGACCCGGCACCAATCGCCGCAACGTTCCAGCACGCGCCAGAAGGTCAGGGCGTGTTTGCCGTGCTCATGGTCCACCACATGCCGAGGTTTGGTCGGCGGGTCATAGCGCAAGGGCAGGTCGATGCTGCCGCTGTCCAGTTCCGGTTGGCCCCAGCACAGAGCCGTGTAGGCCTTTTCGGTTTCGCGATCATGAAATTGCCGGGACAGTTCGCGATGAGTGTCCGGGTCGCGGGCCAACAGGATGATGCCGGAGGTTTCCCAGTCCAGTCGGTGCACGATTCGCGCTTCCGGATAGCCGTTTTCCTGCAGGCGGGTGATCAGGCAGTCCTTGTTGTCGTCGGCCCGGCCGGGCACGGAGAGCAACAGGGTCGGCTTGTCGACCACCAGGACAGCGGCGTCCTGATGAATGATGCGGATGTTGGACAGGGGCATTGAAAACAGTCTCGTTACAAACGCCAACGGCGGCTCGGGCCCTTTTTTCCTAACCCTGTGGGAGCACAGGGTGAAGAACTTTGGGGCCCGAGCCGCCGTGGCTCCAGCCGGAGCTATCAGCGATCCGGCAGGGTGATGTTGAGTTCCAGGATCGAGCAACTGCCCTGGCTTTCCAGTGCCACATGCACGTCATCGCTACCGATGTTGACGTACTTGCGGATCACTTCCACCAGTTCCTTCTGCAAGGCCGGCAGGTAGTCAGGGGTGCTGCGTTGGCCGCGTTCGTGCGCCACGATGATCTGTAGACGCTCTTTCGCGACCGAGGCGGTACTGGGCTTTTTGTTGGCACGAAAGAAGTCAAAAAGGTTCATTACCTACCTCCAAACAGGCGCTCGAAGAAACCCTTCTTCGTTACATCGAGGAAACGATGTTCCACGGTTTTGCCCAGCAGGCGATCAACGGCATCGCTGTATGCCTGGCCGGCATCGCTCTGGTCGTCGAGAATCACCGGCACGCCGGAGTTGGAAGCCTTGAGTACCGCTTGGGATTCCGGAATGACACCCAGCAGGGTGACGGCGAGGATTTCCTTGACGTCTTCGACGCCGAGCATTTCGCCATCGCTGACCCGTTGCGGGTTGTAGCGGGTCAGCAGCAGGTGTTCCTTGATCGGCTCTTCGCCCTTCTCTGCACGACGGGATTTGCTCGCCAGCAGGCCCAGCATGCGGTCGGAGTCACGGACCGACGACACTTCCGGGTTGGTCACGACAATCGCTTCGTCAGCGAAGTACATGGCCAGGTGGGCACCTTTCTCGATACCGGCCGGGGAGTCGCACACCACGAACTCGAAGTCTTCCTTGAGTTGCATCAGCACTTTTTCCACGCCTTCCTGGGTCAGCGCGTCTTTGTCGCGGGTCTGACTGGCGGCCAGCACGTAGAGGTTCTCAAGGCGCTTGTCCTTGATCAGGGCTTGTTGCAGGTTCGCTTCGCCATTGACTACGTTGACGAAGTCGTAGACCACGCGACGCTCGCACCCCATGATCAGGTCCAGGTTACGCAGGCCGACGTCGAAGTCGACGATGACTGTCTTGTGGCCGCGCAGAGCGAGGCCGGTACCGATAGCGGCGCTGGTGGTGGTCTTACCCACACCACCCTTGCCGGATGTAACCACGAGAATCTTGGCCAAGGTGTTTCACCCCTAAGGAAAAAGGACTTTGTCAGTCCCTGAAAAACATCTCTGGAAAACTGCTGCAATTGGACAGGCTTGGCTGGAATCGGATGTCGGGCGGGGTCTACCTCCGGTAAACACTGCCTGATCCTTTTTCCTACGTCGTTTAAGCCGTTTTCGCTCGTTTTAGAGATGCTTGGAAAATGCGGCAGTATCCGTTAAAGCCGAATGATGTTCAACACGTCGCCCGACAGGCTGATCTGAACGCCGGCCCCCCACAGCGGATCGCGGCGCAAATCCTCGGAGACCTTGTACTGCCCGGCGATGGAGACCAGTTCAGCGCTCAATTGCTGACAGAAGATCCTGGCTTTCGTATCCCCCTTGACGCCGGCCAGCGCGCGACCGCGCATCGGGCCGTATACATGGATGTTGCCATCGGCCAGAAGTTCCGCCCCCGGACTGACCGAGGACACGATGACCAGATCGCCACCCTGGGCATAGATCTGCTGCCCGCCGCGCACTGGCGAAGTGATGACGCGCGTCGGCTTGATGGTGGGCTCCGGTGGTTTTTCCGGGGCTTTCTTTGCTTCGACCGGGCTCAGCTCAAGCACGCGCTCCCGGGCGCCGGACGGCGGCAGCACGGGAATGTCCACGGCGATGGCGGCGGCGATGTCTTCGATGCGGCTGGCGCGGATCGCCAGGGTACGCAAGCCGTGCTGGCGGCAAACGCGCATCAGGCCGGGCAGATCCACCGCGCCTTCGCCGGCCGGCAGCTTGTCCAAGGCCAGCACCAGCGGGGCGTTGCTGAAGAAGTTCGGCGCCTGGGCGACTTTCGCCGCCAGTTGCCGGTCAAGGCTTTCCAGGTCGTTGCGGGCCAGCTCCAGCACCGTAATGGCGAGCATGCTGCCCTTCAGCTGGAACACGGGATCTTGGTCTAGCGGTTCGGTTTGGCTCATGGTCGGCGTACAACGGCTTGTCACTAAAAGTGCCGAGACTTATAACGAGATCGTCCGCCAGCCGCAACCCGGGTCGAACAATGTAGAATGCGCGGCCCATGTCTTAATGGAAGCTGTAATGGATCGCCCGCGTTTTCGAACTGCATTTTTTCATCCGCGTTTCTGGCTGCTGTGGTGCGGCCTGGGGCTGTTGTGGCTGATCGTCCAGTTGCCTTATCCGTTACTGCTGCGGGTCGGTCGTGCATTGGGTGCGCTGATGTACCGGGTGGCCGGCGACCGACGGCGCATCGCCCGTCGCAACCTGGAACTGTGTTTCCCGCAAAAGTCCGCTGCCGAGCGCAAGCGGCTGCTCAAGGATAACTTTGCCTCCACCGGCATCGCCTTTTTCGAAATGGCGATGAGTTGGTGGTGGTCGCGTTCGCGGCTGGCGAAACTGGCCCATGTCGAAGGGCTGGAGCACCTCAAGCAGGCCCAGCGCGAGGGCAGGGGCGTGATCCTGATGGCGCTGCATTTCACCACGCTGGAAATCGGCGCGGCCTTGCTCGGCCAGCAGCACACCATCGACGGGATGTACCGCGAGCACAAGAACCCGCTGTTTGACTACATCCAGCGCCGGGGCCGCGAGCGGCATAACCTCGACTCCCTGGCGGTGGAGCGTGACGACGTGCGCGGCATGCTCAAGCTGCTGCGGGCCGGGCGGGCGATCTGGTATGCGCCGGACCAGGATTACGGCGCCAAGCAAAGCGTGTTTGTACCGCTGTTCGGCGTCCAGGCCGCGACGGTCACCGCTACCAGCAAGTTCGCCCGCCTGGGCAAGGCGCTGGTGGTGCCTTTCATTCAGGAACGCCTGGCCGACGGTAGGGGTTATCGCCTGGTGATCCAGGCCCCGCTGACGGATTTCCCAGGCGAGACCGAGGAAGCCGATTGCATCCGCATCAACCAGTGGGTCGAGCAGTCGGTGAGCGCTTGCCCCGAGCAATACCTTTGGGCGCATCGGCGCTTCAAGAGCCGTCCGCCGGGCGAGCCCAAGCTGTACGACAAGCGCGGTTGAGCCAGCAGTCCGCCATTTTTCAGCAGCACCTTGAGCACGGAGCATTGCGATGACCCCAGCTGAACCGGTTACAGGATTGATTCTTTCCGGCGGCGGGGCTCGAGCGGCGTATCAGGTAGGCGTACTGGCGGCCATCGCCGAATTGTTGCCGGACGGGGCACGAAATCCGTTTCCGGTGATCGTCGGCACGTCGGCGGGGGCGATCAACGCGGTCAGCCTGGCGAGCGGGGCGATGGACTTCAAGACCGCCATCGAACGGCTGACGGCGTTCTGGCAAACGGTGCGCAGCCATCAGGTCATGCGCAGCGACTGGCGGGGCGTTATTGCCCAGGCCAGGCGTTTCATCATTCATAGCCTACTAGGCCTGGGGGCCAAGCTGCCGGTGGCGCTGATCGACAGTTCGCCGTTGCGCGAACTGCTCCAGGCCCAATTCCATGCCTCGGGCATCGAGCAGGCCATCGCCGAGCAGCAATTGCGAGCGGTGGCGGTGACGGCGTTCGGTTATGAGTCCGGCCAGGCCGTCACCTTCTACCAGGGGCGCGGGACCATTGATGCCTGGCTGCGCCACCGGCGTATTGGTGTGCCGACGCAGTTGTCGGTGGAGCATCTGTTGGCCAGCTCGGCGATTCCGTTATTGTTCGCGCCGGTCAGGATCGGCCCGCAATATTTCGGTGACGGCGCGGTGCGGCAATCGGCGCCCATCAGCCCGGCATTGCACCTGGGAGCCAATCGTGTGCTGGTGATCGGCGTCAGCGGCAACCCCCGTGGCGCAGGCGGGCAGGATCCCTCCGAGCGCAGCTACACCGGCCTGCAACCGACCCTGGCGCAGATCGGCGGACATATGCTCAACAGCACGTTCATTGACAGCCTGGAAAGCGACATCGAGTTGCTTGAGCGCCTGAACGGGTTCAGTCACCTGCTGCCTGATGACGTACCGGCCCATGCCCTCGGCGCGGCGCCAGTAGATGTGCTGGTGATCTCACCCAGCCAGCCGATCGACGAAATCGCCGCCCGTCATCGCCAGGAGCTGCCCCGTGCGTTGCGGTTATTCTTGCGCGGGCCGGGCGCGACCAAGACCAGCGGTGCGGGGGTGCTGAGTTATCTGTTGTTCGAGGCGGGGTATTGCAGCGAACTGATCGAGCTGGGACGCCAGGATGCGTTGGCGCAGCGTGAGGCGTTGAGTCGGTTTTTGGGGTTGGCGCAGGGGTAACTGATCCACCGCAATCGCGAGCGGGCTCGCTCCCACAAGGGGATTTGTGGTGGGCGCTGAACTTGTGGTTGGCACACAACCAATGTGGGAGCGGGCTTGCTCGCGAAGGAGACTGAACATTCAACATTGATGTTGGCTGATGGTCCGCTTTCGCGAGCAAGCCCGCTCCCACAAGGGATTTGCGGTGAGCTCTAAACCTGAGGCTCAGTCAGGTCAGAAATGGTACTTCAGCAAGAAGCTGGTATTGCTCTGGTTGGTCTTGAACCCGTCGCTGTCTTCGATCCCGTACTTGTTTTTCCAGTAGTCATACTCCACACCCACATACAACTGCTTGGCGCCGAGCTTCAACGCCTTGCCCAGGTCATATTTGATCTGCGGGTTGATGTGCAGGTTGGCGTGGTAGGTGCCCTTGGAGTTGGTGTCGTTGTCCACCACCCAGTCGATGAAACCGTCGATCAGGATGTCGGATGAGCCCACCGGGAGGGTGTAGGCCCAGGTCGGGGTGATCTGCCAGACGTTGTCGCCGGCGCGCGGGCCTTCGGTCTGGCGGTTGTAGAAGTTCAGCTGGAAGTAGTCGAAGCCGGGGATCGCCAGGTCGAAGCCCGGGCCGATCAGGTAGGACTCGTTGTCGCCTTCGCCGAACTCATACGTCATGGCCAGCAGCACATCCTTGATCGGGCCAAGTTCCAGCTTCTGGTCGAAGATCTTGCCGAACGACAGGCGTGGGCTGAACTCGCCGTAGTAGGTGTTCGGGCCGGACTGGCTGTCGTCCTGGCCGTTATAGAAGATCCGATCGAGAAAGAAGAAGTTGTCCCCGTATTTCCAGGCGTCGGCGTGTTCGAAGGTCACGGTCTGCTGGATGCGCGGGTTGACCTGGAAATCCTTGCCATACAGGTAGGTCAGGCTGTTGTTCTGCCACTGGAACAGGTCGTCGGCCATCGCTTGGCCCCCGGCCAACAAGGATCCTGCGAGTATCAGGCTGGTGCACGTACGTTTCATTCGGTTTGCTCCCAAAGGTAAGTGGTACCGCTTTTTTTCAGGTCAGCGCTCTGGTGTGGCGCCTTTTTCCATGGACTAAAAAACATCCGTTCGGTCAGCTTTTTGAGCGTGGCGAATGCTGATAGCAAGAGCTGAGCCAAGGCCGGGGGAAACCCGGGAAAAGGCTCATCCAGCTGTTTGGAACAGTCGAAAAAGGTGTGTTCAGAAGGGCGCTTATTCTATCCGCCGGTGCCGGGATAAGTTGGCGGGCCGGTCAGGATCGGAGAGGGGTTTTGTGTCGGCCGGTTTCGAACGGCCGCGCAGGGTACGGGCTTGCACCGCAGGGCTCAAGTGCCCTGCAACGGCGCATGCGCGGCGAATTTGGGGCGTGATGGAGGGGCTGGGTCATCGGGTGCTTTCCTCTTGTTTTTATTGTTGAGGCGCAGGCAGTCGCTGACGGGCGGCCGGTGGTGAGCCGGTCGGCCTGTCAGCGGTATGACATGTGACGCTATTGGCGCGCGAGGTTCAGTTGGTCCGCGCGCCCTGGTTGATCCACGCGCCGATCAGATCGCGTTCCTGCTGGGTCATCTGGGTGATGTTGCCCAATGGCATGATCTGGCTGGTGACGGCCTGGGCCTGGATGCGCGCGGCCTGTTGCTGGATCTGCTGCGGGGTGTCGAACATCACCCCGCCCGGCGCGGCGCTGAACAACGGGCTGGTGGGCTTGGCCGAGTGGCAGACCGAGCAGCGTTCCTGGATCACGCTGTGGACCTTCTCGAACGAAGGGCCCTGGGCGTTGGCGGCCTGAGTGGGCGCCGCTGTCGGTGCGGCGGGGGCCGTCGCCGGTTTTGCGCCACCCCCCACTGCCGTTTCCGGCAACGGTTGGTACTCGATCACGCCGGGCGCCTTGGCCACCTCCGGTGCGGTGGGCATGGGCTTGGGACCTGTGACATACGCCAGGCAGATCATCGCCAGGGCACCGACCGGCAGCGTCCAGGCAAACCGGTTGCTGTCATGGCGCGTGTTGAAGTAGTGGCGCACCAGCACCGCCGCCACGGCGATCCCGGCCAGGATCAGCCAGTTGTACTGGCTGCCGTAGGTGCTCGGGAAATGGTTGCTGATCATGATGAACAGCACCGGTAGGGTGAAGTAGTTGTTGTGGCGCGAACGCAACAAACCCTTGGCCGGCAGTGCAGGATCGGGCGTGCGGTTCTCGGTGATGGCCGCCACCAGTGCACGCTGGGCCGGCATGATGATGCGGAACACGTTGCCAACCATGATCGTCCCGATGACCGCCCCGACGTGCAGGTAGGCGCCGCGACCGCTGAACACCTTGCTGAACCCGTAGGCCGCAGCGATCAACAGTACGAACAGGATCACGCCGAGCAGGGCAGGGCGCTTGCCCAGGGCTGAGTCGCAAAGAAAGGAATAGACGAACCAGCCGACGAGCAACGAACCGAGGCCCAGGGCGACGCCTTCGGGACCACTCAGGCTGCTGCCGGGAGCCAGCAGGTAGACGGTCGGGTTCCAATAGAACACCACGCACAACAGCGCGATGCCCGACATCCAGGTGAAGTAGGCTTCCCACTTGAACCAGTGCAGGTTGTCCGGCATGGAGGGTGGCGCGAGTTTGTATTTTTCCAGGTGGTAGATGCCGCCGCCGTGGATGGCCCACAGGTCGCCAGCCAGGCCGCTCCTGGGGTTGACGCGATTGAGGTTGTTTTCCAGCCAGACGAAGTAGAACGACGCGCCGATCCAGGCCACGCCAGTGATCATGTGAACCCAGCGTACGCTCAGGTTCAGCCATTCCAGCATATGTGCTTCCACAGTCTTTACCTCTCGCCCGTCACGCTTGTTTTCGCGTGATCGGACCTTCTCTTATTGGTGGGGGGCGAGGATCAAACACTCATCCTCTTTGAAAAAATGCTCATCGCAGTTATTGCCTGTGCCACTGCGATCAACCACCAGGAAGTCATCCCGCTTTTCGATCGTCAGCACCGGGTGGTGCCAGACGCCGCGATGGTAATTAATGCCCTGCCTGCCGTTGGTGACGAAGGCGCGGACCAAGCCTGATACAGGTGCATCGCCAAGTGGCGCGACCACGATCAGAAAGGGGTTGCCGAGCAGCGGAATGAAGGCTTGGCTGCCCAGCGGATGGCGCTCCAGCATGCGTACGGTCAGCGGCATGTCCAGCGCGTCGGCGCGGAAAATGCTGATGATCGCCTTGTCGTCCGGCGTGGCGGTTTCCACTGTCGCCAGGCGATGGAAGCGCATGGTCGAACCGTTGTTGATCATGAAGTGATCGCTGCCGTCGGTTTCGATCACGTCACCGAACGGGGCGAAGGCTTCTTTGGTCAACGGTTCGATCTTGAGTGTGCGCATGCTGGTTTTCTTACCTTGAATTTTGTGTTGTTTGTTGTGCTGCCATCGCGAGCAAGCTCGCTCCCACAGGGGAATGCATTTCAAATGTGGGAGCGAGCTTGCTCGCGATTCGGGTTCACCCTTATTTCGACACCTTACCGAGCACCCGCAGGCGACTCACGCCGCCATCCGGAAACACGTTCAGGCGGATATGGGTGATCGGTCCCAGGGCTTTGATCTGCTCGGCGAAGGTGTGTTCGGCATGCATTTCCAGTTTCTGGCTCGGCAGCAGCTCGCGCCAGAACAGCGATTGGGTTTCGATCTGGCTGTCGGTGCCGCCCTTGACGAACGCGCCCTGGATCGAGCAGCTGTCGGGGTAGTTGCCCTTGAAGTGCAGGGTGTCGACGATGACTTTCTCGACTTCGCCGGCATGGCCCAGGGCGACGATCACCCAGTCATTGCCCGGGGTACGACGACGGGCAGTTTCCCAGCCGTCGCCCATGTTGACGCCACGACCCGGGTTGAGGATGTTGCTCATGCGGCCGAAGTGTTCGTCGGAGCAGGCCAGGGCACGGCCACCATTGAGGGCGGCAGCCAGGTCGATCTGTTCATTGTCGCCCACGGCCGACCAGTCGCGGAACGGAATGCCGTAGACCCGCAACCGAGCCACGCCGCCATCGGGGTAGATATTGAAGCGCAGGTGGCTGAAGGCCTGGTCGTTGCTGATTTCGTGGTAGTGGTGGCTGTTGCCTTGCAGCTCGACGGCCGACAGCACTTCAGTCCATTGGGTGTTTTCGTCTGGCTCGCCTTCGGTCAGGAAGCAGGCTTCCAGGGAGGCCGACGGTGGGTAGTTACCGGTGAAGAATGAGGTGTCGATGTCCACGCCTTTGATCGAGCCGGCCACACCCAGGCGGATCACCGCGCTGTCGTAGCCTTCGAAGCGCTTGCGCCGCGATTCCCAGCCGTCCATCCACTTGCCGTTGTCATCGAACACGCCCTCCTTCCATACGGCCGGGGTCGGTTGGAACAAACGGTTGGCGTCGGCGAACCAGTCATCGGTGACCGAGATGATCTTGGTGCCGAGGCGGGCATCGGCCAGGTTGACGAACTTCTCGAAAGGTACGGCGTAAGCTTTCATTCTTCTTGTCTGCCTTTAAATAAGTTGGCTGGGAATGCTTGCAGGAGCCCGAAGGCCAAGCTGCTCGCTAAAGGGTCAGTAATCGGAACAACGCGATCTTGTTGATCTCTGCCAGCGCGCATTTGAATTCGGTGTCTACCGAGTGATGGATGCGCGTTTCGAACGCCGCGAGGATCTGATGCCGGTTGCTGCCTTTTACCGCCATGATGAAGGGAAACTTGAACTTGGCCTTGTAGGCGTCGTTCAGCTCGGTGAAGCGCTGAAACTCTTCGGCCGTGCATTGGTGAATACCGGCGCCGGCCTGTTCGTTCGTGCTGGCTTCGGTCAGTTGGCCCTGGACGGCGGCTTTGCCGGCCAGGTCCGGGTGAGCGTTGATCAGGGCCAGTTGGCTGGCGTGATCGGCGCTCAACAGGATGTCGCTCATGCGCTGGTGCAGGGTTTCGATCTGGTCGATCGACGGGTCCTGGCCCAGGTCGAAAGCCTTTTCGGCGACCCATGGCGAATGTTCGTAAATGTCAGCGAAGGCTTTGACGAACGCTTCGCGGTTCAAGGTAGAAGGTCTGAGGGTCTGGAAGGCAGTCATTTCGAAGCCTCCGGATACGGGTGCGTCTGTTGCCAGTGGCGGGCGATGTCGACGCGGCGGCTGAACCAGACCTGTTCATGACCCTTGGCATATTCAAGGAAGCGCTTGAGGGACGCGAGGCGGGCAGGGCGGCCGATCAGGCGGCAGTGCAGGCCGATGGAGAGCATCTTGGGGGCTTCGGCGCCTTCGGCATACAGCACGTCGAAGGCGTCCTTGAGGTATTGGAAGAAATCGTCGCCCTTGTTGAAACCCTGCACCTGGGTGAAGCGCATGTCGTTGGTGTCGAGGGTGTAGGGGATCACCAGGTGCGGCTTGCCGTTGGGCGTGTTCGGTTCCCAGTAGGGCAGGTCGTCGTCGTAGGTGTCGCTGTCATAGAGAAAACCGCCTTCCTCCATGACCAGTCGGCGGGTATTGGGGCCGGTGCGACCGGTGTACCAACCCAGCGGACGCTCGCCAGTGATTTCGGTGAGGATGCGGATCGCTTCAAGCATGTGCTCGCGCTCCTGGGCCTCGTCCATGTATTGGTAGTCGATCCAGCGATAGCCGTGGCTGCAGATTTCGTGACCGGCGGCGACCATGGCGCGGATCACGTCCGGATGGCGCTGGGCGGCCATGGCCACGGCGAAAATGGTCAGCGGGATATCGAATTCCTTGAACAGCTTGAGGACCCGCCAGACCCCGGCACGGCTGCCATACTCGTACAGCGATTCCATGCTCATGTTGCGCTCGCCCTGCAGCGGTTGCGCCGCGACCATCTCCGAGAGGAACGCCTCGGATTCCTTGTCGCCATGCAGGATGTTGCGCTCGCCGCCTTCTTCGTAATTGAGCACGAAGGACAGGGCGATGCGGGCATTGCCCGGCCACTGGGGATGGGGAGGGTTACTGCCGTAACCGATCAGGTCGCGTGGGTAGTCAGCGCTCACTGCAGTTTTCCTTCTTGTTCGAACCATGTGGGTGGCGCCCTGGCGATGGATCATAGGCTGGCGTCACGACGATGGAGTGATTGTATACAACTTTATGTGCGATTTGTAAGCCTGATTTTTTGCATTTTTCACCGCTGTCCCCGGTTTGTCTACACTGCAAGAAACCTGCCCATCTGGTCAATTAATGGCTGGAAGAGTGGCGCATCCGTTGGTGTGGCTTAAGATTGGGCAGGAGCCTTTGTCGGAACGCATGCGGACTAAATATCTGTTTTTTATTGTGTACAATTTTCTTTTAAAGTGTCTTAATTCGCTCATCGCCGTGGCGTTTCGTGCTCCGAAATGGTGCGGCCTGTCTTTCAACTGATTCAGGAGGCGTCGGGCCGGACTGCACAGCAGCGAGGCGCGCACAATCAATGGGACGTTTGACTACTCACGTTTTGGATGCTGCACACGGCTGCCCGGGCAGCTCGATCAAGGTCGAGTTGTACCGTGTGGAAGGTTCGCAACTGCAGCTGCTCGCCAGCGCGCTGACCAACAGCGACGGTCGCTGCGACGCACCGCTGCTGCAAGGGGATGACTACCGTTCGGGCGTCTATCAGATTCAATTCCATGCCGGTGACTACTACCGCGCCCGTGGTGTCCAGTTGTCCGAGCCGGCGTTCCTGGATGTGGTGGTGCTGCGCTTCGGCATTTCGGCCGAGCAGGATCATTACCACGTGCCGCTGCTGATTTCACCTTACGCCTATTCCACCTATCGAGGCAGCTGACCCCAAGCGGCTGCCTTGTCTTGGAAGCGACTGCGCATGGCGCTTCTTTGGTTTTTCGCCCGCTCACACTGCGGGCTTTTTTTCGTCCATGAAAATAGGGTGTCTGGGAGGGCGCCTTCGCGAGCAAGCCCGCTTGTGTCTTGCGCTGCGATTAGACTGAAGGTGAGAGCGGTGGGCGGCAAGCTGAACGCCCGAAGTGCTTAAAGCACGTGTGGGAGCCCATGCTGCCACTCACCTCTCCGCTCTGGTCATTGAGCCCGAACAGTTGAACGAGCCCACCTCGAACAGTTACAAGCGTGGGCCAAGCCAGAGCGCTCTCACCTTGAGTGTAAGAGGGTTTGGCTATGTTTTCCTATCCAGCAGGTATTGATGTTTCCAAAGACAGTCTTCAGGTTCAGGTTGATCTGTTAGATGTCGGGGTGAGTTGCCCTAACGCCGAGGGTGATTTTCCTGGATTAATTGGTTGGCTACTGCTCCATCAGGTCGGTCGCGTGTTGCTTGAAGCCACAGGCGGTTACGAACGAAACGTCATGAAAGCGCTTCAGGCTGCAGGCTTTGAGGTCATTCGGATCAACCCTTGCCGTGCCAAGAACTTTGCCAAAGCAATGGGACAACAAGCTAAAACCGACCCGATAGATGCGCGCCTCCTGGCACAATTTGCAGCGGTTATTAAATCTGCTAACAGCCGGGTCACAAGTGCCGAACAGGACGACTTACGCGCACTGGTCCAGCAACGGGAAAACTTTGTTCAGCAGAGAGATGACGACAAGCGCAGACTTAAAACGGCCTCGTCTGAGGCAGTCAAGCCCGCGTTGCAGAGTCATATCGACTATCTATGTGAAGCCGTTAAGCTGATAGAAAAATTGATCCATCAAAGCGCTGAAAGCCTGGACCGTGAAAAAGTTACTCGTCTGCGCTCGGTCAAGGGGATCGGTCTCGTTACGGCGGCTAGTGTAATGGCCTATCTTCCAGAGCTCGGCGAGGTTGGCCGGCATCAGATCGCTGCATTAGCAGGTATCGCCCCCTACAACGACGACAGCGGTACGCACAAAGGCAAACGCTACATCAGTGGCGGTAGGTTCGCCGCCAGGCGCGCTCTGTATATGGCCTGCTGGTCTGTAATCAGGTTTCAGCCTGACTTCAATGCGCGGTACAAGGCGCTGCGCGAGAAAGGTAAATGCGCCAAGGTTGCGCTCATCGCATGTATGCGAGTCTTGTTGGTACGTCTAAACGCAATGATCCGGGATGGTTCTGAGTGGAAGGGCCGCATCGCCTGAATTGTGATTATGGGAATCCCCTTCAGACTTGCATAGCCCAGAGCTGTGGGAGCCTCGCTGCCCCTGGAAAAGATGGCTAAATAAATCATCCAAGACAGTTGCTCCCACACTGGATTTTGTGGGAGCGAGCCTGCTCGCGATGCTTTTGGCGCTTAGCGGCTCAACAAGGACGCCGCCCCCGCACCGCCAAACAACCCGGCACTGACCCGGTTGAACCAGCCCTGGCCCTTACCCGTACGCAGATACCGCGCCGCACCGTGGGCGCCGAAGCCGTAGGCCAGCTTGCACAGCAGGTCGAGTACGGTCCAGGTGGCGATCATGATCAGCAGTTGTGGCAGGAACGCTTGTTCGGCGCTCAAGAATTGCGGCAGGAAAGCGGCGAAGAACAGGATGTCTTTCGGGTTGCTGGCGCCCAACACGAACGCCCGGCCAAAGAGGGCGCGAAAGCGCGGGACGGCGGCGGCCTGGGGCACGTCGGCGCCTTGGGACGGTTGGCGCGATTGCTGCCAGCTCTGCCAGGCCAGGTAAAACAGGTACAGGGCACCGACAATCTTCAGGGCACTGAACAACTGCTCCGACGCCATCAACAACGCACCGAGCCCCAGCGCCGAGGCGCTCAGCAGGCAGATCGACGCGATGACCCCACCCAGGAACGCCGGATACGAGCGGCGCAGGCCGTAGTTCAGGCTGTTGCCGATCATCAACAACGACAACGGGCCGGGGATGAGGATCACCACCAAGGCGGCGCCACTGAACAACAGCCAGGTTTCCAGATTCATTGCTTTGCTCCTGATGTACAAAAGCCTCACCCAAGGGGTGAGGCGGGTGGATATGTTGTCGCTTACAAGAAGATGAACTTGGCGATGAAGATCGCGCAGAGCACCCACAGGCTGACGGAGATTTCCTTGTGTTTACCGGTGCCGGCCTTGAGCACCACATAGGTGATGAAGCCCAGGGCGATACCGTCGGCGACCGAGAACGTCAGGGGCATCATGATGGCCGTGACAATGGCCGGGATGCTGTCGGTCGCCTCGTCCCATTCGATGTGGGCCATGCCGCCCATCATCAGCATGGCAACGTAGATCAAGGCCCCGGCCGTGGCGTAGGCCGGGATCATCCCGGCCAGCGGTGCGAAGAACATGGCGGCAATAAATAGCACACCGACGGTCACGGCGGTAAGCCCCGTCCGGCCACCTGCCGCCACACCAGCGGCACTTTCCACGTAGCTGGTCACCGGCGGCACGCCGACCATGGCGCCAAATACGCTGGAGGCACTGTCGGCTTTCAAGGCGCGGGACAGGTTCTCGATCTTGCCATCGGCTTTTACCAGGCCGGCGCGCTGGGCAACGCCCATCAGGGTGCCGGCGGTGTCGAACATGTGCACGAACAGGAAGGCCAGCACCACGCTGATCATGCTGACGTTGAACACACCGGCTACGTCCATCGCCATCCAGGTGGGGGCCAGGCTCGGTGGTGTCGACAGGATGCCGTTGTACTGCACCAACCCCAGGCCCCAACCGGCCAGGGTCACGGCGATGATACTGATCAGGATCGCGCCGAACACGCGGTGATAACTGAGCACGGCGATCATCAGGAAGCATACCGCGGCCAGCAATGGACCGGGCTCACGCAACGAGCCGAGCTTGATCAGGGTGGCGGGGCTGTCGACGATGATTCCGGCGGTTTTCAGGCCGATCAGTCCGAGGAACAACCCGACCCCCGCGCCCATGGCGAACCGCAGGCTCACCGGAATGCTGTTGAGCAGCCACTCACGGACTCGTGACAGGGTCAGGACCATGAACAGCACACCGGAGATAAACACCGCGCCCAATGCGGTTTCCCAGTTGTAGCCCATGGTGCCGACCACGGTGTAGGTGAAGAAGGCGTTCAAGCCCATGCCTGGCGCCAGGCCCACCGGCCAGTTGGCGTACAGGCCCATCAACAGGCAGCCCAGGGCGGCGGCGATGCAGGTGGCGACGAACGCGGCACCGTGATCGATGCCGGCGTCGGCCATGATGTTGGGGTTGACGAAGATGATGTAGGCCATGGTGATGAAGGTCGTCAGGCCGGCAATCAGCTCGGTCTTCACCGTGGTGCCGTGCAAGCTGAGTTTGAAGAGGCGTTCCAGCCAGCCACTGCGTAGTGGCGGCGAGAGGTCCAGCGTCTGGGCTTCGGGTTTGCGGCTTTCCACAGCGAGTACTCCTCAAGAGTCTTATTGTTATTTCCAGCACCGCACACGCCCTGGGGGTGGCTGCGATGCGCTGAGGCAGGTAAGGCTGGCGAAGTATGTTGACCTGTTGGTCAGGAACTCGCACGAAGCGAATTATGCTTTTGTATACAAATAAAGCAAATAATGTTTTCTGTGTTGTCGACGAAATGTCTGGCGATAGGGGTATATCGCCCTTGAGGGCGCTATCGCGAGCAAGCTTTGCTCCCACAGCGGGTGTCCACTGACCCTCCGTGGGAACAGCTTTGCTTCCAGCAGGTGTCCGCTGAGACCCTCTGTGGGAGCAAGGCTTGCCCGCGATGGCGATAGACCGGGCAATACACAGCTTGCAGAGAAAACTCAGTCGACAGCCACCTGACCTTTTCCCAGCCCCAGATTCACCGCCAACCACCCATCCACCGCCGCTTCCCCGGCCTCGGCAAACACCCGCTCCAGCAGTTTCACCTGCTCACGCCGCAACGCCTGTTCGAACCGCTCGCCCTCGGCCGTCAGTTCCAGCAGCCGCTTGCGCTTGTCGGTCTCGGACGCGACGCTGTTCACCAGGTGCATTTCCATCAGCTGCCGCAACGGCATGTTCAGCGCCTGCTTGCTCACCCCGAGCAATGCCAGCAATTCCTTCACGCTCAATGACGGGTAGCGGGCGATGAAAAAAACGATGCGCTGGTGCACCCGGCTCAACCCGCGGCGCTCGAGCATTTCATCGGCCTTGGCGGTGAACGCCTGGTAACCGAAGAAAAACGCTTCCATGGCCATCTGTTGGGAAGTCGGGTTTTTAAGGTCAAGCATATTGACGTATCCACAGAGGTCGGCGTAATTTCGGTCAACCAGTTTGACTCATTCCTCCCGTGCCCCGCTACAGGTGACCTCCATGGCTTTTTCCGAACGTGTCTCGCGCCTCAAAAGTTCTTTGATTCGAGAAATCCTCGCGGCGGCGCAGCGCCCTGAAGTGATGTCGTTCGCCGGCGGCCTGCCGGCCGAAGCCATGCTGCCGAAAGTGGAATGGGCGGCCATGCCGTTGTCCATGGGCCAGTACGGCATGAGCGAAGGCGAACCCGCCCTGCGTGAAGCCCTGGCGGCCCAGGCGCGGGCGCTGGGTGTGGCCTGTGAGGCGAGTCAGGTGCTGGTAGTCAGCGGCTCCCAGCAAACCCTTGACTTGGCGGCCAAGCTGCACATCGACGTCGGCACACAAGTGATGCTCGAAGCGCCGACGTATCTGGCGGCGTTGCAGATTTTCCAGTTGTTCGGCGCCGACTGCATCACCGTGCCCCTGGAGGCCGACGGCCCGGACCTGAAACAGTTGCGGGCCCGGCTGGAGCGGCATCGGCCTGCGTTCATCTACCTGATTCCGACGTTCCAGAACCCCTCGGCGGTGCGCTACAGCGAGGCCAAGCGCGATGCGGTGGCGGCGCTGTTGGACGAGTTTGGCGTGACCCTGATCGAGGACGAACCCTACCGCGAGCTGACGTTCGATGGCGGCAGTGCCACGCCGATTGTCAGTCGCTTGAAGAAGGCCAGCTGGATCTACACCGGCACCGTGTCGAAAACCCTGTTGCCGGGGCTACGGGTGGGCTACCTGATCGCCAGCCCGGATTTGTTCCCGCACCTGCTGCGACTCAAGCAGTCGGCGGATTTGCACACCAATCGCATCGGTCAGTGGCAGGCGCTGCAATGGATCGGCACCGAGCAATACCGCAGCCATTTGAGTGAGTTGAGGGATTTCTATCGGGACCGTCGCGATCGGTTCCAGGCGGCGTTGCAAAAGCATTTCTCTGATATCGCGGACTGGAACGTGCCCCAGGGCGGGTTGTTTTTCTGGCTGACCCTCAGGCAGCCGCTGGACACCCGCACCTTGCTCCCCGCCGCGCTGACGGCCGACGTTGCGTTCATGCCGGGGGAGCCGTTCTTTCCGGAGCCGGACCAGCATCCGGGGCACTTGCGCTTGAACTTCAGCCACATCGACCCGGCGCGGTTGGATGAAGGGCTCAAGCGGTTGGCGGGGGTGGTGCGGGAGGCGTTGGCTGCAAAAGCAGCTTGATATCAGGGGGCTTTGTGGTGGCTGTCCGGGCCCCATCGCGAGCAAGCTTTGCTCCCACAGGGACAGTGGTGAATACAAATCCAGTGTTCACCAAGGCCCCCTGTGGGAGCAAAGCTTGCTCGCGATGAGGCCAGTCGTCACACCAGAAAACTATCAGGCTGCCGAGAACCGCTTATCCAGATAATCAATGATCACCTTGGACTCATACATCCAGGTGGTCTCGCCATTCTCTTCAATCCGCAGGCACGGCACTTTGATCCGGCCGCCTTGCTCCAGCAGCGTCTGGCGATCCTGCTCATTGTTTTTCGCATCGCGCAGGGCCACCGGCACATTGAGGCGGCGCAGGGTGCGGCGGGTCTTCACACAGAACGGGCAGGCATGGAATTGATACAGCGTCAGGCTGCGAGCGGCTTGCTCAACCTGCGCCTGGGCCTCGGCCGGGCGCTGTTTCTTGCCCGGGCGGGTGATGAAGTCGATGAAGATGATGAGCTGGCCCAAGCCAACTCGAAGCGCTTTGACGATCACGGTATTAAGCCTCGCGGCAGGGAAGAAGAGGGCGCGCAGCTTACCTGATTTTTCACGGGCGAAAAAAAACCGGCGATCAATGCCGGTTTTCTTCATGCGACGGATTACTTGATGAGGCTGAGGAACTCGCTGCGAGTGGCGGCGTTTTCCCGGAACTCGCCGAGCATCACCGAGGTGATCATCGAGGAATTCTGCTTTTCCACGCCGCGCATCATCATGCACATGTGCTTGGCCTCGATCACCACCGCCACGCCCAGGGCGCCAGTCACTTGCTGGACCGCATCGGCGATCTGGCGGCTGAGGTTTTCCTGGATCTGCAGGCGCCGTGCATACATGTCGACGATGCGCGCGACTTTCGACAACCCCAACACCTTGCCGCTCGGGATGTAGGCCACGTGTGCCTTGCCGATGAAAGGCAGCAGGTGATGTTCGCACAGCGAGTACAACTCGATGTCCTTGACCAGCACCATTTCGCTGTTGTCGGAGCTGAACAAGGCACCGTTGGTGACTTCTTCCAGGGTCTGTTCATAACCGCGGCAGAGGTACTGCATGGCCTTGGCAGCACGCTTGGGCGTGTCGAGCAGGCCCTCGCGGGAAACGTCCTCGCCCAGTTGGCCGAGAATCGCGGTGTAATTCTGTTCCAGAGACATGAAACTACCTGTGGGATTTTACGCAAAGGGCAAGGGTACGGTGGCGGACACGGCGCTGCAAGCTCGGCAAGCGAGGGCTATTCGTCGCGACCTTCCATCATGGTGCGCTTGAGCATCACGTAGACCGCCCCGGCGCCGCCGTGTTTTGCCTGGCAGGAGGTGAAGCCCAGCACTTGCGGGTGCTGGCGCAGCCAGGTGTTGACGTGGCTCTTGATCATCGGCCGCTTGCCGTCCAGGCGCACGGCTTTGCCATGGGTGACGCGCACGCAGCGGATTTCGAACTTGGTGGCTTCGGCCAGGAATGCCCACAGGGTTTCCCGGGCCTTTTCGACGCTCATGCCGTGCAGGTCGAGGCTGCCTTCGAAGGGGATCTGGCCGACCTTCAGCTTGCGCATCTGGCTTTCCTGGACACCGTCGCGGGCCCACATCAACTCGTCTTCCGGCCCGACGTCGATCACGAACTGATCGGACAAGCCGTCCACGGTCGTGGCGTCGGTACGCACGGTGGCGGCCTGGCGCAGCTTGGCGATTTGCGCGCGATCGGCCTTGGGCTTGCCGGTTTCGGCACGGTCGTGCTTGATCGGTTTTACGCCCTGGATCGCACTTTTGAACAGGGAAAAGTCGTCGTCTTGCATGTCAGCCTCCGCGAAGCCGGCCAGTTTACCCAACTCTGGCGGGATCAGGCGCGACAAAACGTCGGATGGCGGGTCAGTCGTGCTTTTTCATCAGGTGCGGAGCCATGGCCAGCTCCAGGGATTGGCGGGCACGGCGGCGGCAGCGGCGCCAGAGCCAGACGCCCAGCAACAGCACGAAAAGCCCGACCGCCAGGATGATTGCCGAACCCATTGGTGTGGCATTCAACTCGCCCAGTGCGGGTGGGCGGCCCAGCAGGCTGGCGGCACCGGCCATGGCCAGCAGTACACCGAGTGTTGCCAATAGCGCAGCGATCGCCGCGCCAAAACGAAACCGCCAGTTGCTTGGGCCTTTAGGCCGCAAGCGACGTGCGTCAAAACCATCGGATAACTTCATTCCGACCTTCCTCAATGGGTATCGGCCCTTCGACCGGAAGATGTTCGGGTTGTTCCTGACAGTATGGCAATTGCGGCAAATGAGAGGCTTTTGCGGATGAGCGGCGAAAGTGGCCGCTCATCAAGGCGAATCAGATGAAGTCACGGGTCAACGCCAGGGTGGCGAAGTTGTCCGCCATGATCGCCATTTCGGTCTGCTGAACGTGTTCGGCGCTGAGGACGCCGCCCTTGTACGGCAGGTCGCGCGTGGCGCAGGCGTCTTCCACCAGGGTACAGCGAAAGCCCAGGTTCTTGGCGGCGCGCACGGTGGTGCTGACGCTGGAGTGGCTCATGAACCCGCACACGATCAGGTCCAGGGGGCCGAAGTCTTCCAGGCGCTTTTTCAGTTCGGTGCCGTGGAACGCGCTGGGCAGCAGCTTTTCGACCACGGTTTCGTCGCCCTGGGGTTCGAGGCCGGGAATGAATTCCCCGCGCTCGCCTTGTGGATCGAACAGCCCGCCGTGGGTGCCCAGGTGGCGCACATGCACGATCGGCCGACCGGCTGCACGGGCCGCACCGAGCAATTGATTGATGTTCGCGACGGCTGCATCCATGCCGCTCAGGGCCAGGGGGCCTGCGAGGTATTCTTTCTGGGCATCGATGATGATCAAGGTCGCTTGACTCAGATTGGCCGCTGCATAACCACGGCCGCTGAGTTGAAACATCGTTTTTGGAACGGACATTCTGGGGCTCCTTCGAGTGGGGCTTTTGCGACATTGTCCTCTGGCTGAGCGGTTCTGTGAATCGCTTCCATCGCAAGGGCCGCCGTTGCTGGCCTACAGCCTTGTCAAGATGCTCATCTTGTTCAATAGGCGGATCAAAAAACGGATAATTCCTACGATTGGTCCGGGGTTTTTCGTTCGTCATCGGGGCGTGTTTGGGTGGGGCCGCGTTTGGCTGGTAGACTCGCCCGTCGATTTTTCTGGAGTTTGCCGCCGTGATCACTTCCCGTCTCCGTACCCTGCGCGACCATATCCGTTGGGCCGTCAGCCGTTTCCATGGGGAGGATCTGTTTTTCGGCCATGGCACCGACAATGCGTGGGATGAAGCCCGGCAACTGGTGCTGGGCGCATTGCACCTGCCATGGGAAATTGCCGACAGCTACCTGGACTGCCGCCTTGAAGACGAAGAGCTGGTCCATGTGCAGCGTCTGCTGCGTCGGCGCATCACCGAGCGGGTGCCAACCGCCTATTTGTTGGGTGAGGCCTGGTTCTGTGGGATGTCGTTCATCGTCGACGAACGCGTGCTCATTCCGCGCTCGCCCATCGGCGAGTTGATCGAAAAGCGTTTCGAGCCTTGGTTGGGCCAGGAGCCGGCACGGATTCTCGATCTGTGCACCGGTTCCGGCTGCATCGGCATTGCCTGTGCCTATGAATTCCCGGAAGCCGAAGTAGTGCTGGCCGACCTGTCGTTCGAAGCACTGGAAGTGGCCAACCAGAACATCGAGCGCCACGGCGTCGATGAGCGCGTGTTCACTGTCCAGGGCGATGGCTTCGAAGGTCTGCCGGGGCAACGTTTCGACTTGATCGTGTCGAACCCGCCCTACGTTGATGCGGAAGATTTCGCCGACATGCCACAGGAATACCAGCACGAGCCGGAACTGGGCCTGGCCTGTGGCGATGACGGCTTGAACCTGGTGCGCCGGATGCTGGCCGAGGCGGCCGATCATCTGACCGAGAAGGGATTGTTGATTGTCGAGGTGGGCAACAGCCAGGTGCACGTCGAGGCGCTGTACCCGGAAGTCGATTTCGCCTGGCTCGACTTCGAACGCGGCGGCCATGGCGTGTTCATGCTCAGCGCCGAACAGTGCCGCCAGCACCAGGGGTTGTTTGCTTCGCGGGTTTGATACACCCACTGTGGGAGCGAGCTTGCTCGCGATGGCGTCAGGTCAGTTGCATCAATGGTGGCTGACACACCGCCATCGCGAGCAAGCTCGCTCCCACAGGGTTATTCAGGCGCTGTCGGGCTTAATGCCGCGTCGCAATCCAGATCAGCAACCCCGCCTGGAACATGGCGAAGGCCACCAGGCAGGTGATGGTGAAGCGCAAGCCAGTGTCTTCGCGCTTGAACTTATTGACCTTCTCTTCCTGCTGCTTGAGTTTGACTTCCTGTTCCGCCAGGTTCTGCTCGGCTTGTTGCAGCATCTGCGCCGCTTCAAGGATTTCCACGAACTGCAGCTTCTCGGTGTTCCAGTCCCCCAGCAGATCGCCAACGTGGGTTGGCTTGACGCTGCCCTTGAGGTGTTGGGCGTCGGCGTAGACCACCTCGAAGCCTTGAGCCTTGAGAAAACGGTCGCGGCGCAGGCGAGTGTCTTCGTTCAGGGCGTCCTTGTTATCCAGGTCGGTGCCGTCTACCCGGTAGGCCGACCAGCGTTTCTTGGCCCAGGTAATGCCCTGGGCCGCGAGGAAACGGCCGATGCCACGGTTGAACGGCTCGACTTGCAGGTTGTCCGGGGAAAAAAACAGGCGTTTCTCGACGTGGTCGGCCCAGACGTCCAGGTGATTCTGTTCCTTGCGCACGCGCTGGTTCGGCAACTGGATGCTCATGCGCAGCAGGCTGCGTTCCTTGCTGTGGCGCTCGACATAGCTGAACTCGACAAACCGCAGCGGCCGCACACCGGTGGCGCGGTCGGTCTTGAGCGGCGCCAGCCGGAGCATTTTGTGATGCTCGGTATGCACGTCGGCCCACGGCAGCTCCACCGCAGGCGAGGCGGGGGCTTCGGCAGCTGTGTTGGGGGAAGTATCAGTTTCAGTCATAACGGCAAAAATCCTGTCCAGGCCGGCGGGTCGGCAGCCATAGCGCTGCCCGACACTGGGCTATCGGCCGTTTTTGCCAGGACTGGAGGGCCACTTGCCACTAAAACCGCTCAACGGGCGGCTAACGAGCCTATAAAACGCAGAATTCGCGCACCGAGCTCGGCCGCCAGGGGCAGGTTGGGATCCTTGTAGGAGGCCAGTTGCCGTTTCACGTCGTTGGGCACGATGCGCATCACGTGGTTCATGCCCTCGATCAGCGCCAGTTCGGCGTCGGGCTTGGCGGCTTTCAACTGCCTGGCGTCATCGACGCTGACCTGGATATCGTTGCTGCCCTGGATAATCAAGGCCGGCATCTTCAACGCCGCGAAGACCCGGGCCGGGTCCTGGCGGAACAACGAGATCAGGTAGGGCTGTACGCTGGGGCGGAAAATGACCTGCAGTTGCGCCGGCACGTTGTCGTCGAGTCGACCGGCCTTGAGGCTGTCGAGCAGCTCGTTGCTGCGCAACATCAGCGGCGGTGGCAGGCGGTTGCTCAGTTGCTGGCGCAGCACCTGGTCGATCGGCCGGGCGCTGCCAGACAGCGAAATCACCGCCGCTGCATTGGCCTGGGGCGCGGCGAGGCTGGCGATCAACGCGCCTTCACTGTGGCCCAGCAGGATCAACGGGCCCAGTCGCGGATCGGCGGCGAGCTTGCGGCTCCAGGCCACGGCATCGGCCACATAGGCCTCGACGCTCAGGTTGCGCTCGTCCGGTGTCGCCGCGAGGCTGGCGGCCACGCCGCGTTTGTCATAGCGCACGCTGGCGATGTTGTGTTTGGCCAGGACCCAGGCCAGGCGCTTGAGGCTGTCGTTGCGCCCGCCCTCGGGGTTGTTGCCGTCGCGATCCGTGGGGCCTGACCCGGAAATGATCAGGACAACCGGCACCGGTGTGTCGGACTTGGGCAGTAGCAACGAGCCGAAAAGCTCACCACTGCCGGTGTCGAGGCTGATCGGGCGTTGCAGCACCGTGGCCTGGGCCAGGCTGCAAAACAGGCCGGTGAACAAGGTAAGGCTTAAGGCAAGCAGCTTTAACATCATCACGCCATTAGTTGCGAAGGTGCCGGTTGGACTGGTGGTCGCCGATAAGGTTCGAGGATGAACTACGCGGGGAGCCTGCGTATACTGGCGCGCATTACGAATCCAAGGTTGAGTCTCTCAGCGATTTCACGGAGCACCCTGCATGTCCGGCAATACCTACGGCAAGCTGTTCACTGTCACCACCGCGGGCGAAAGCCATGGCCCGGCGTTGGTCGCCATTGTCGACGGCTGCCCGCCGGGCCTGGAGATTTCCCTGGAGGACCTGCAACGTGACCTGGACCGGCGCAAGCCCGGCACCAGCCGCCACACCACCCAGCGCCAGGAAGCCGATGAAGTCGAAATCCTGTCCGGCGTGTTCGAAGGGCGCACCACCGGCTGCGCCATCGGCCTGTTGATCCGCAACACCGACCAGAAGTCCAAGGACTACTCGGCCATCAAGGACCTGTTCCGCCCGGCCCACGCCGACTACACCTACCACCACAAGTACGGTGAGCGCGACTACCGTGGCGGCGGTCGCAGCTCGGCGCGGGAAACCGCCATGCGCGTGGCGGCCGGGGCGATTGCCAAGAAGTACCTGGCCAGCCAGGGCATCGTCATTCGTGGCTACATGAGCCAGTTGGGCCCCATCGAAATCCCGTTCAAGACCTGGGAGTCGGTGGAGCAGAACGCCTTCTTCTGCCCCGACCCGGACAAGGTGCTGGAACTCGAGGCTTACATGGACCAATTGCGTCGGGACCAGGATTCGGTCGGCGCGAAGATCACCGTGGTCGCCGAAGGGGTGATGCCGGGCCTTGGCGAGCCGATCTTCGACCGCCTCGACGCCGAGCTGGCCCACGCGCTGATGAGCATCAACGCGGTGAAAGGCGTGGAGATCGGCGCCGGTTTCGCCTGTGTCGCCCAGCGCGGCACCGAGCACCGTGACGAACTGACCCCGCAAGGTTTCCTGAGCAACAACGCCGGTGGCATCCTCGGCGGCATTTCCTCGGGCCAGCCGATCGTGGCGCACCTGGCCTTGAAGCCGACGTCCAGCATCACCACGCCGGGCCGCTCCATCGACATCCATGGCAACCCGGTGGACGTCATCACCAAAGGCCGTCATGACCCGTGCGTCGGCATCCGTGCCACGCCCATCGCCGAGGCGATGATGGCGATCGTGCTGATGGATCACCTGCTGCGTCATCGCGGCCAGAACGCCGACGTTCGCGTCAGCACCCCGGTGCTGGGACAGCTTTGATGGTTGGCCTGCCGACCGCCGTGGCCTGACGGCCGTGGCGGCACTGCCGTACTGGCGGCTCTCCAGTTTCTATCTGTTCTATTTCGCGCTGCTCGGTTCGACGGCGCCGTTCCTGGCGCTGTATTTCGATCACCTGGGATTCAACGCGGCGCGCATCGGCGAGCTGGTGGCGATTCCCATGCTGATGCGCTGCGTGGCGCCGAACATCTGGGGCTGGCTGGGGGATTACACCGGCCGGCGCCTCGCGATCGTACGGTTTGGCGCGATCTGCACGCTGCTGGCCTTCTCGCTGATCTTCATCGATAAAAGCTACGCCTGGCTGGCGATGGTCATGGCGCTGCATGCGTTCTTCTGGCACGCGGTGTTGCCGCAGTTCGAAGTCATTACCCTGGCCCATCTGGGTGGGCAGGCCTCGCGCTACAGCCAGATCCGTCTATGGGGTTCCATCGGTTTCATCATCACCGTGGTGATGCTCGGCCGCTTGTTCGAATGGCTGAGCCTGGACATCTACCCGGTGGCGCTGGTGCTGATCATGGCCGGCATCGTCCTCGCCAGCTTCTGGGTACCCAACGCCCAGCCATTGCAGGGGCCGCGAGTGGCGGGGGACGGGTTTGTGCGGCAACTGCGCAACCCTGGCGTGCTGGCGTTCTACACGTGTGTGGGCCTGATGCAGGTGAGCCACGGGCCGTATTACACCTTCCTGACCTTGCACCTCGAACACCTGGGCTACAGCCGCGGGCTGATCGGTCTGCTCTGGGCCCTTGGCGTGGTGGCGGAAGTTTTGGTCTTCCTGCTGATGAGCCGGATCCTGACGCGGTTTTCCGTGCGCCGGGTGTTGCTGGCGAGTTTCCTGCTGGCGGCGTTGCGCTGGTTGTTGTTGGGCTCGCTGGCCGAGTTTCTCTGGGTATTGTTGTTCGCCCAGGTGCTGCACGCGGCGACCTTCGGCAGCTTTCACGCCGCCGCCATCCATTTCGTGCAACGCAGCTTCGGGCCTCGCCAGCAGGGCCAGGGGCAGGCGCTGTATGCGGCGCTGGCCGGCACGGGCGGGGCCTTGGGCGCGTTGTATTCCGGCTATAGCTGGAACGCCTTGGGTGCCAGTTGGACGTTCAGTCTCGCCAGCCTCGCGGCTTTCGCGGCAGCCGTTATCATTGCCACACGTATGCACGAAAACCGGCCATGAGCCTTCGAACCGTTAATTTTCTGGAGCCATTGTCATGAGCAGCCTGTCCGTCTATCACGTTTCGAGCCCTGATGTTCCGAACAAGGTGTTGACCCACTTTGAGGACATTGCCGCGACGTTGGCTGAGCAAGGTATTCACTTTGCCCGTTGGGAAGCGGCGGTGAAAATCCAGCCGGGGGCCAGTGAGGAGGACATCATTGCGGCTTACCAGGCTCAGATCGATGGGTTGATGACTGAGCGAGGCTATGTTGGGGTCGATGTTGTCAGTGTCAGCAGTGATCAGCCGGAGCAGGCTGGGGAGCTCGATGAGTATCGCCATAGCCAGGATGAAGTGCGATTTTTCGTTACCGGTCGTGGCTTGTTTAACCTGCACCTTGGCGATTATGTCTATGCGGTGCTGTGTGAAAGGAATGACTTGATAACGGTGCCTGCCGGTACGCCGCATTGGTTTGACAGGGGGGAGCGGCCGCATTTCGTTACGATTCGTTTGTCTGGTGATTTGCAGGGGTTGGTTGCTGAGGTTACGGGGGATGATATTGCTCGGCGGTTTCCTCGTTTGGAGGATTGACCTGCGTTGGTGGTGCCATGAGGTTTTTTTGTGTGTATATCCGTTGCTGCGGTAACGGCTACTTAGGGTTCCGCCCTTACGGCGGGTCACTTTTGGAAAGAGCGCCAAAAGTAACCAAAAACGCTCTGCCCCACCACTTGGCACCTCGCCTAGGCTCGGTGTGCCCTCGCTCCGGCATTGCTCCGTGGGCCGCCGCGAAGGGCCATCCATGGCCCAGCGCGGCTAACCCGGCATCCATGCCGGGATGCCCACTGCGCAATGCCTGCGTTCGGCCAGCGTGGTTTAACGGGGCTCCCAGATCAAGATCAAGATCCAAAGCAAAGCAAGAGCGGGGCGGGCATGTCCGGCATTTATTATGTGGCTGAGCTACTGCTATCGCGAGCAGGCTCGCTCCCACAATGGGCTGTGATGAACACAAAATTCCTGAACACCCAAGATCACCTGTGGGAGCGAGCTTGCTCGCGATGAGGCCGGCACATCCAACATCACTGCAAACTGGCCCACCGTCTTCGCGAGCAAGCCCGCTCCCACAGGAGAAACACGGTCCCACCAAGAACCAGGTCGGCTACTAGGCCGCCTCGCGGTGGACGTTGATCTCGGCGCCCCGTTAACCACGATGGCCGAACGCAGGCATTGTGGAGTGGGCATCCCGGCATGGATGCCGGGATAGCCGCGCTGGGCCATGGATGGCCCTTCGCGGCGGGCCCACGGAGCAATGCCGGAGTGAGGGCACACCGAGCCTAGGCGAGGTGCCAAGTGGTGGGGCACAAGCGCTTTGGTTACTTTCGCGCTTTTCGAAAGTGACCCGCTGTAAGAGCGGAACCGTCAGTAGCCGTTACCGCAGCAACGGATATACACACCAAAGCGGGCTTTCCCAAGGCGCAAAAAAAAACGGCGCTTCCCATTTCTGAAAGAAGCGCCGTTTTTTCAAGCAAGAGCAAGCAGCACCGCGTTTTTCCAGCAGGCTCAAGCGCTATGGTAAGTCGGCAGCGCAAACCGATGCTGGCTCTGCAACAAGGTGATCTGTGGCAACTCGCTAGCCTGTTCAGCCAGGTCACGACGGATCGCACTGATCGCCCAGGACAACTGATCCCCCGCATGCAATTGAGCATAGGAAATCGTGCGTTTGAACAGCTTGCCGTCACTATTACGCAAGGTCAGCAGAATGCCGCCATCCGGGCGGGGCTGGGTGGTCACTTCGTAGTTGGAAAACAGGGACGCAAACTTTTCTTGAATCATGTTCATAGTTGACTGCTCCATGGTGTGGCAAACCGTGGAAAGGTGGTTGCACTGTCTGTGCCAGCATTTGGCTTTCTATAAAATCCTTTAAAAACAATTGGTTATATTTTTGTTGTATTTTCGCTTTCGTGCATCTTGCATGAATAGCCATCGTGCATCCTGCATTTTGCGTGGTCGGGCAATGATTTTTGGAACCAAATCGTTTCCCGGCGCTCACGCTTCGCCTGCCTCGGGCAGCGGATACAAAACATTGCAAAAACCGCGTGTACAGCGCCGCAATTGCCAGCGTACTTTCGAGCCAAATCACCTGCTGCCTGATAACAAGAACCGAGACCCACGAGGTCGAACGGGGAAGATCACCATGAGTCGTACACCCAGCGACGCGATTACCTGGGCCATGATGCTGCGCAAGCTGCCAGCCATTGCCAAAGCCGTCCCCCGAATCGTCAAAGGCATGAAGCTGGCCAACGTCCAGGACCCGACCCAGCCTTGCGGCCTGGGCTGGTGTTTCGAGCAGGCTACGCAACGCAATCCCCAGGGCCCGGCACTGCTGTGCGGCGATACGGTGTTGAGTTATGCACAGGTCAACGCGCAGGCCAATCGCATCGTCCATTACCTGCTGGCCCAAGGCATCGGCAAGGGCGATTGCGTAGCGATATTCATCGAGAACCGGCCACAGCTGTTGATCAGCGTGCTGGCGATGGCCAAGGTTGGCGCCGTCAGTGCCATGCTCAACACCTCGCAGACCGGCGATGCGCTGGTGCACAGCCTGGCCCTGGTCAACCCGGTCGCGGTGGTGGTCGGGGATGAACGGGTTGCGGCCTTCAACGACATACGAGAGCGAACCACTCTATCGAGCAGCAGGACCTGGTGGCTGGCGGATCAGGACAGGGCCGATATCCCGTCCGATGCCCCGTCCGGTTTCATCGACCTGATGGCTGGCAGCGAGGATTACCCAAGCGATAACCCGGCGAGCAGTCGGCAGGTTTTCTGCAACGACCCGTGTTTTTATCTCTACACCTCGGGCACCACCGGGCTGCCCAAGGCCGGGGTGTTTCGCCATGGTCGCTGGATGCGCACGTCCACCAGCTTCGGCCTGATCGCCTTGGACATGCAGTCCGACGATGTCGTGTATTGCACGTTGCCGCTGTACCACGCCACGGGCTTGTGCGTGTGCTGGGGCGCGGCGATCTGTGGTGCATCGGGCTTCGCGATTCGGCGCAAGTTCAGCGCCAGCCAGTTCTGGAGCGACGTACGCCGCTACCGGGCGACCACGCTGGGGTATGTCGGTGAGTTGTGCCGCTACCTGATCGACCAACCTGTCGCTGCCGATGACCGCCACCACGGTGTGAAGAAAATGATCGGCAACGGTCTGCGGCCCGGGGCATGGTCGACCTTCAAGACCCGGTTTGGCATCGACCACATCTGTGAGCTGTATGCGGCCAGCGACGGCAATATCGGTTTCACCAACATCCTGAATTTCGACAACACCGTCGGGTTTTCCCTGATGGGCTGGGAATTGGTGCAATACGACCATGCCAGCGGCCTGCCGTTGCGCAACCTGCAAGGTCGCATGCAAAAAGTGCCCAGGGGCCAACCGGGCCTGTTGCTGGCGCGGATCGACGAGAAGGCGCCACTGGATGGCTACACCGATCAGGCCTTGACCGAAAAAACCATCTGCCGGGATGTCTTTGCGCCGGGCGATCGTTACTTCAATACCGGAGACCTGTTGCGCAACATTGGCTTCGGGCATGGGCAGTTCGTTGATCGACTCGGCGATACCTATCGCTGGAAAGGCGAAAACGTCTCCACCACGGAAGTCGAAAATGTGCTGCTGCAACATCCGCAGGTGGCCGAGGCAGTGGCTTATGGCGTGGAGATCAATGGCACCAATGGCCGTGCCGGCATGGCGGCAATCACCCCGTCCGAATCCCTGGCGACCCTGGATTTCAGCGAGTTGCTGCAATTCTTGCAGTGCAAGTTGCCCGCCTATGCCGTGCCGCTGTTCCTGCGCATCAAGGTGAAGATGGACACCACCGGCACCTTCAAGTACCAGAAGACCCGCCTCAAGGCCGAAGCGTTCGACCCATGCGTTACCGGGGATGAGCCGATCTTCGCCTGGCTGCCGGGCACCGATACTTACGTGCGGGTGGATCGGCAGCTGGCAGTTCGGATTCAGGGCGGACAATTGCGTTATTGATTCTGGCTATGACGGGCACAGTGAAAAAAGGGATGACAGCGCCCGGGTCCCTCGGGAAACTAGCCGCTTTGCGAAGACCCGAGTGGAGTTTCCCATGTCCGATACAAGCCGCCAGATGACCCCGGAAGAGGCTGCGGAGTTTGCCGAGCAGGTGTTCAACGTCGCACGCCAGGGCGATGCGGCCATGATGGCCGCGTTGCTGAGCAAGGGCCTGCCGCCCAACCTGCGTAACCACAAGGGCGACACCTTGTTGATGCTGGCCGCTTACCACGGGCATGTGGAAACGGTGAAAGTGCTGCTGGAGCACAAGGCCGATCCGGAAATCCGTAATGACAACGGCCAGAGCCCGATTGCTGGTGCGGCGTTCAAGGGCGACCTGGCAGTGGTTTCGGCGTTGGTGGATGGCGGCGCGCAAGTGGAAGGCGCCTCCTTCGATGGCCGTACCGCGCTGATGATGGCAGCGATGTTCAACCGTGTGGAAATCGTCGACTACCTGATCGGCAAAGGCGCCGACCCGAAAGCCAAGGATGCCAACGGCGTCTCGGCTCTCGATGCCGCCAAGACCATGGGCGCGGTGGACACCACGGCGCAGTTGGAAAAGTTGTTGGGCTGAAAGGCTGTGGGAGCAAAGCTTGCTCGCGATACAGGCACCTCGGTTCCAGAGAGACCGCGTTGTTTTCATCGCGGGCAAGCCTTGCTCCCACAAAATGCTCGTTCACCACAGGTCCTTCTCCAATCCTAATCTGCATGCGAATGCGCTATCCTGCCCGCCCTCAAAACACCCTTCGCCACAGGATTCACCCCATGAAAGCCGCCCTCATCGAACTCATCGGTAAAATCAGCTCCGGCTGCCTCGGCGAGGCGGACATCGCGAAAATCGCTGACGAAGCGGCCCAGGCTTACGTCGATCCGACGGTTTTCCTGGCGGCCAACCCCGATATCAACTACGACGACACCTTCCCGATCCCGTTGGGTGAGTGGGTAGTGGTGGGCAGCCTGCCGGACACCGTGCTGTTCCAGGCCGACACCTACGTGGACCTGTTCGAGCAGATCGTCGCCTCGTTCGGCCCCGGCGTGGCGTTCAACCTCAAGCCCAAGCAACTGGCGAAAACCGAAGCCCTGACCGCGCTCAACCGCATCCAGATCCAGATGAGCAGCCTGAACAAGGAAAACGGCGGCTACGTGCTGATGAACTTCAGCCAATTGCTCGACGATGAATTGCAAATGGTGCTGGTGTACGGCAACGACGTGCCGCGGGTGCTGGAACTGTGTGCCGAAGTCGGCATCGCCGCCGCGCCCTCCCTGGAAGCTCTCAAGGTCGCGGTCCACGTCTGAAGCAATAAAACGGAACCCTTGCCTGGCGCCCGCTATCCTAAGGGTGCACATCACCATTTGGGAGCGACACCATGGGTTCCACTTTCAACGGCCTGGTCGGCCTGATCATCCTGGCGCTCGATATCTGGGCGATCATCAATGTACTCAAGAGTGGCGCGCAAATCGGGATGAAAATCCTCTGGGTGCTGCTGATCCTGCTGTTGCCGGTACTGGGCCTGATCATCTGGGCGATTGCCGGGCCGCGTGGCAACGTGCGGATTTGACACGCTCCACCAAAAAGCCCGGTCGCTGAAGGCGACCGGGCTTTTTTATGCGTGGGGTGTTCAGGCCGTGGCCAGGGACGGCTTGCGCGAGGTGCTCAAGAAGCGCAGCAAGGCCAACAGCGGGAAGGCGCTGCCGACGATCACCACCCACAACCAGCCGCCGTGTTCGTACACCGCACTGGCAATCGATGAGCCGAAGGCGCCGCCGACGAAGATGCTGGTCATGTACAGCGCATTCAGCCGGCTGCGACTCTTGGCATCGAGGGCATAGATGGTGCGCTGGCCCAGGACCATGTTCATCTGCACACAGAAATCCAGGACCACGCCGGTCACTGCCAGGCCGATCACGCTGTACAGCGGATGGATGAACGCCGGCAGGAAACTCAGGCTGGCGAACAACATCGCCAGCAGCGAGGCGTTGCGGGTATGGCCGGCATCCGCCAGGCGACCGGCGATGGGCGCAGCGATGGCGCCAATGGCACCGACCAGGGCGAACAAGGCGATTTCAGTCTGGGACAGGCCATGGTTGCGTGACAGTTCCAGTGGCACGGCGGTCCAGAACAGGCTGAACGTGGCGAACATGCAAGCCTGGTAGAACGCCCGTTGCCGCAGCAGCGGTTGTTGGCGCAGCAGGGTGCCGAGCGAGCCCAGCAGTTGGCCATAAGAGGCACTATGATCGGGCTGGCGCTTGGGCACGGTCAGCGCCAGGACGATGCTGATGGCGGCCATCAATGCGGCGGCGATCATGAACATCGCCCGCCAGCCGAAGTGGTCAGCCACCAGGCTCGAAACCGGCCGCGCCAGCAGGATTCCCAGCAGCAGGCCGCCCATGATCCCACCCACGACCCGACCCCGGGTTTCCTCCGGCGCCAGGTGTGCGGCCAGTGGAATCAGCACTTGCACCGACACCGAGCTGAACCCCACCAACAGCGAAACCAGCAGGAATACGTTCGGTTGATCGGTGAACGCAGCGCCTAGCAAACTGGCGATTGCCACCACGGTGGTGATGATCATCAGCCGACGGTTTTCCAGCAAGTCCCCCAGTGGCACCAGGAAAAACAGGCCCAAGGCATAACCGATCTGGGTCAGCGAGACGATCAGGCTGGCCATGGTGCTGCTCAGGCCGACGTCGGGTGCGATCAGTTCGATGATGGGTTGGGCGTAGTAGATGTTGGCGACGATGGCGCCGCAGCAGAAGGCGAAGAGCAGGACCATGCCGCGGGTCAAGGTGCTGCCGGGCGTGGGGGAATGAGCACTCATGGCAATCTCGTCGATCAATTGAAAGGATGGCGTGAGGCTAAAGACTTGCAGGGTTCTGGAACAGGGCTTGTGGCTGATATCAGTCATGCCCGCAATTGATGGTGACAATCAGATTCCTGTGGGAGCGAGCTTGCTCGCGATAGCGGCTGTATTTCCAACATCGTTGATGCAGACAGACCGTTATCGCGAGCAAGCTCGCTCCCACAAGGTTGCTCGGCACACTTGATCGTTATTGCCCGCTGTAGATCTGGTCGAAAACCCCACCGTCATTGAAGTGGGTCTTCTGCACCGTGCGCCAGTCGCCGAAGGTTTTTTCCACGGACAGGAAGTCGACTTTCGGGAAGCGGTCGGTGTATTTGGCCAGTACCGCCGGGTCCCGTGGGCGCAGGTAGTTGGCGGCGGCGATTTCCTGGCCTTCGGGCGACCACAGGTACTTGAGGTAGGCCTCGGCGGCTTCGCGGGAGCCTTTTTTCTCGACAACCTTGTCGACCACGCTGACCGGTGGCTCGGCTTCGGCGGAAACGCTCGGGTAGATCACCTCGAACTGGTCGCGGCCGAACTCGCGGGCGATCATCTCCGCTTCGTTTTCAAAGGTCACCAGCACGTCGCCGATCTGGTTGGTCATGAAGGTGGTTGTCGCGGCGCGACCGCCGGTGTCCAGTACCGGTGCCTGCTTGAACAGTTTGCCGACGAAGGCCTTGGCCTTGTTCTCGTCACCGCCATTTTTCAGCACGTAACCCCAAGCCGAGAGGTAGGTGTAGCGACCGTTGCCGGAGGTTTTCGGGTTGGGCACGATCACCTGCACACCGTCCTTGAGCAGGTCGGGCCAGTCTTTCAAGGCTTTCGGGTTGCCTTTGCGCACGATGAACACCGTGGCCGAGGTGAACGGCGCGCTGTTGTTCGGCAGGCGGCTGACCCAGTTCTCGGGCACCAGTTTGCCGTTGTCCGCCAGGGCGTTGATGTCGGTGGCCATGTTCATGGTGATGACATCCGCCGGCAGCCCGTCGATCACCGAACGCGCCTGCTTGCTGGAGCCGCCGAACGACATCTGCACGGTGATGTTTTCGTTGTGCTCGGCTTGCCAGTGTTTCTGGAAGGCGGTGTTGTAGTCCTTGTAGAAATCGCGCATCACGTCGTAGGAAACGTTGAGCAGGGTCGGGGCGGCGTGGGCCAGGCTGCCAAAGGTCAGGCCGACGGCGAGAAGAGAGGCGCCAAAGAAGTTCTTCACTGCGAATTCCTTTTTATCAACGGGGGTTCCGGGCAATTAGCCATCACACTAGCTGCAAGCCTATAGACCTTCAAGCATCAAAAAGTGCTGTGCTTATTCCAGTTTCTTAAACAGCGCATTGCCACAACGGGAGCAGAAAGCGGCACCGTGTTCGTGGTTGTTTTTGCTGCACACCGGGCAATCGTGCTGGAGCTGGTCGCCGCGCATGGCCGTGGCCAGTTCAGCCGTGAAAATACCCGTTGGCACGGCGATGATCGAGTAACCGGTGATCATCACCAAAGATGACACCACCTGGCCCAGTGGCGTCTTGGGCACGATGTCGCCGAAGCCCACCGTGGTCAGTGTCACGATAGCCCAATAGATGCCTTTGGGGATGCTGGTGAAGCCATTCCCAGGGCCTTCGATGACGTACATCAGCGTGCCGAAGACGGTCACCAGGGTCGAGACGCTGACCAGGAACACAATGATTTTCTGCTTGCTTCCCCGCAGCGCCGCCATCAGGTAATTGGCCTGCTTGAGGTAAGGGCTGAGCTTGAGCACACGGAAAATCCGCAGCATGCGGATGATCCGAATGATCAACAGGTATTGGGCATCGCTGTAGTACAGCGCCAGGATCCCCGGCACGATCGCCAGCAGGTCCACCAATCCGTAGAAACTGAAGGCATAGCGCAGCGGCTTGGGCGAGCAGTACAGGCGCAGGCCGTACTCGACGATGAAGATGAAGGTGAAGCCCCACTCGATAGCGGCCAGCAGGGCCGCGTAGTTCTTGTGCACGCTGTCGATGCTGTCGAGCATCACGATCACCAGGCTGGCGAGGATGATCAACAGCAAGGTGCTGTCGAAGCGCCGGCCGGCGACGGTGTCGGTCTGGAAAATGATCACGTAGAGGCGTTCACGCCAATTGTTGCTGCTTTGCATAATCTTCGCCTGAACCGGAATCAGCGAAGCCTAGGGCGATTGTCCTGCAGAGCGCAAGGCGCGCTGTCGAGGCTGGCCTGGCGCCACACCCGGCCGCTGGCCTGGATCAGCCAGCACGCGAGGATGAACGGTGCCGTCAGGGGAGGCAGGCCGAGGGCGATAAAACCTGGGGTGAGCATGACCGCCAGGAGAATGCCCGCCAGTGGCAGCCAGGGTTGGCGGCGCTGCTGGCTGAGGGCCAGGGCCACCAACACCGGGTTGTAACCGCCAAGGCCGCTAAGGGCGGTTGCGTTTTCATGTTGCGACAAGGCGAAGGCCAGGCCGGCGGCGGAACTGAACAATGCCCAACCGGCGGCACGACGGTTGGCCAGCAGCAGGCCCACCGCGATCAGCGCGCCGGCCGCCGGGTGGCCGAGAAACATGACCTGGCCCAGCCCGCTCAAATGCGCGGCCAGCAGGTTGGGTATCGTCATTTCAATCGAGTTGGTTGGGGGCGGCGGCAGGGTGAAACTCATCAGCAGCCAAGCCAACCCGACAAAAGGTGCGGTGTAGGCGGGCAGGCACCGAGGGCCACGGGTGCGCTTGAGCCATTGCTGGGTCAGCATCGCGCTGAGACCGCCTGCGGCGATGATCAACGGTGGCAACAGGACGGACCAGGGCAACGCAAGGCTCAGCAACAAGCCCAGCAGGATGCCGTTGTAGCTGAACAGCCCGGCTTGCCGGTCGGCCTTGGCGTAACCGCGTCGCTGGGCCGTGAGCAACCCGGCCACCCCACCGAGCAACGCGCCGCCAAACAGGGCGGGCGCAGTGAGCAGAATCGCCAGCAGGCACAGCAGGCCGCACAGCGGATGGCGCTGGAGAAAGACTTGGCTGAAGCCGTTGAGCAGGGCGGTGGCCCAGTCGGGGCAGTGGGTGTTGGGCATGGTTGATATATCTGATGGACCGAGTCGACTTCATCGCGAGCAAGCTCGCTCCCACACTGGACTTGCGGCATTCACAAAACCCTGTGGGAGCGAGCTTGCTCCGGGCGGCGATCCGACGATAAGGCCAGTACAGGCGCTAAATCAGCGTCTCAATGCGCAGCGAATTGGTCGACCCCGGTTGCCCGAACGGCACGCCCGCCGTGATCAGCAAGGTATCGCCGCGCTGGGCCATGCCTTGGGCCTGGGCGATTTCCAGGGCGGTGGAACAGACTTCATCCACTTGCTTCAACCGATCGTTGACCACCGAATGCACGCCCCAGGCCACCGTCAGGCGGCGAGCGGCCTGCAGGTTCGGTGTGAGGTTGAGGATCGGCACCGTCGGCCGTTCCCGCGCCGCCCGCAGGCTGGAACTGCCCGATTCGCTGTAGTTCACCAGCACCGCCACTGGCAGCACGTTGCTGATGCGACGGATCGCGCAACTGATCGCATCCGACACCGTGGCCTCGGCTTTTGGCCGGCTGACATCTAGTTGCGCCTGGTAGTCGGGGCCGTTTTCCACCTGGCGGATGATCTTGCTCATCATCTGCACGGCTTCGAGGGGGTAGTCGCCTGAAGCGGTTTCCGCCGACAGCATCACCGCGTCGGCCCCCTCGGCCACGGCGTTGGCCACGTCGGTGACTTCGGCGCGGGTGGGCGCCGGGGAGAAGCGCATCGACTCGAGCATCTGGGTCGCCACCACCACCGGTTTGCCGAGGGCGCGGCAGGTACCGATGATGTTCTTCTGAATCTGCGGCACGCTCTCGGCCGGGACTTCGACACCCAGGTCACCGCGAGCAACCATGATCGCGTCACTCAATTCGGCGATTTCCCGTAGTTGGGCCACCGCCGATGGTTTCTCGATTTTCGCCATCAGGAACGCCTTGTCGCCGATCAGCGCCCGGGCCTCGCGGATGTCTTCGGGCCGCTGCACAAACGACAACGCCACCCAGTCCACGCCCAGCTCCAGGCCGAAACTCAAGTCGCGCCGGTCCTTGGTGGTCAACGGGCTCAAGTCGAGCACGGCCTGGGGGACGTTCACGCCTTTGCGGTCCGACAGCTCACCGCCGTTGAGCACCTCGGTGTCGATGGCGTCGCTGTGCCTGGCGGTCACGCGCAGGCGCAACTTGCCGTCGTCCAGCAGCAGGTCCATGCCGGGCTCCAGGGCCGCGATGATCTCCGGATGGGGCAGGTTGACCCGGCGTTGATCGCCGGGCGTCGGGTCCAGGTCCAGACGCAGGGCCTGGCCTCGTTGCAGCAAGACCTTGCCGTCGGCGAATCGGCCGACCCGCAGCTTTGGGCCTTGCAGGTCCATCAGGATGCCCAGCGGGTAATTGAGCTGCTGCTCGACCTCGCGAATCCATTGGTAGCGCTGGGCGTGGTCGGCATGCTCGCCGTGGCTGAAGTTCAGGCGGAAGATGTTCACGCCGGCCTGTACCAGTTCACGGATATCATCGATGCCGCGGGTGGCGGGGCCGAGGGTCGCGAGGATCTTGACCTTTTTATCAGGCGTCATGTTTGGGGTTCTCGAGGATCAGGATGGCGCGAAAGTCGTTGACGTTGGTGCGGGTCGGTTCGGTGACGATCAGCGCATCCAGGGCGGCGAAATAGCTGTAGCCATTGTTGTTGTCCAACTCGTCGCTGGCGCACAGGCCCAGCTCGGCGGCGCGGCGATAACTGTCCGGGGTCATGAGGGCACCGGCGTTGTCTTCGGAACCGTCGATGCCGTCGGTGTCGCCGGCCAGCGCGTAGATGCCGGGATGACCCTTGAGGCTGTCAGTCAGGCTCAGCAGGAATTCTGCATTGCGCCCGCCACGGCCATCGCCGCGCACGGTGACAGTGGTTTCGCCGCCGGAGAGGATCACGCACGGCGCCGCCAATGGCTGGCCGTGCAGGGCGATTTGCCGGGCGATGCCGGCGTGGACTTTCGCCACCTCCCGGGATTCGCCTTCCAGGTCACCGAGGATCAACGGGCTGAAACCGGCCTGGCGCGCCTTCACTGCCGCGGCCTCCAATGACTGCTGGGGGCGGGCGATCAATTGGAAGTGGTTGCGGGCCAGGCTCGGGTCGCCGGGCTTGACGGTTTCCGATGCTGGACTTTGCAACCAGTTGCGCACCGAGGCCGGCACCTCGATCTGGTAGCGCTGGAGAATCGCCAGGGCTTCGGCCGACGTGCTGGGGTCGGCCACGGTAGGGCCGGAGGCAATGACGGTGGCAAGATCGCCGGGCACATCGGAAATCGCGTAGGTGTACACCGTCGCCGGCCAGCAAGCCTTGCCCAGGCGCCCGCCCTTGATCGCCGAGAGGTGCTTGCGCACGCAATTCATCTCGCCGATGGTCGCGCCGGATTTGAGCAGGGCTTTGTTGATCGATTGCTTGTCGGCCAGGGTGATGCCTTCGGCGGGCAAGGCCAGCAGGGCAGAACCGCCGCCGGACAGCAGGAAGATCACCCGGTCGTTTTCGCTGAGGTTGCTGACCATGCCCAGTACCCGCTGGGCCACGGCCAGGCCGGCGGCGTCAGGCACCGGGTGGGCGGCTTCCACTACTTCGATTTTCTGGCAGGGCGCGCCATGGCCGTAGCGGGTCACCACCAGGCCAGACACTTCGCCCTGCCAGCAGCGCTCGACCACTTGCGCCATGGCCGCCGCGGCCTTGCCGGCACCGATGACGATCACTCGGCCGCTGCGATCGCTGGGCAGGTAGCGTTCAAGGACGTGTTGCGGATGGGCCGCGTCGATGGCTGTGGCAAACAGCTCGCGCAGCAGTTGTTGCGGATCGACCGACATGGCGGGCTCCCGGGATTCTTGTTATTTGAGGGCTACGCAGACCCTGGTGGGAGCGGGCTTGCTCGCGAAGGCGATCTTCCTGTCAATGAAGTGTTGACTGACACACCGCCTTCGCGAGCAAGCCCGCTCCCACAGGGGGTGTCAGTTATCGCGGATGGAGAAATTGGCCATGTGCTCCAACCCCTTGATCAACGCCGAGTGATCCCAGTTGCTGCCACCAATGGCCGCGCAGGTGCTGAACACTTGTTGGGCGTTGGCGGTGTTGGGCAGGTTGATGTTCAGTTCCCTGGCGCCTTGCAGGGCCAGGTTCAGGTCCTTCTGGTGCAGGCTGATGCGGAAGCCCGGGTCAAAGGTGCCCTTGATCATGCGTTCGCCGTGCACTTCGAGGATCTTCGACGAAGCGAAACCGCCCATCAGCGCTTCCCGGACCTTGGCCGGGTCGGCACCGTTTTTCGAGGCGAACAACAAAGCTTCGGCCACCGCCTGGATGTTCAGGGCGACGATGATCTGGTTCGCCACTTTGGCGGTCTGGCCGTCGCCGTTGCCGCCCACCAGGGTGATGTTCTTGCCCATCGCCTGGAACAGCGGCAGGGCCCGCTCGAAGGCGGCGCTGTCGCCACCGACCATGATGCTCAGCGTCGCGGCCTTGGCGCCGACTTCTCCGCCGGACACCGGTGCATCGAGGTACTGCGCAGCTCTTTCATTGATCTTCGCCGCGAAGGCCTTGGTGGCGGTGGGGGAGATCGAACTCATGTCGATCACCACCTTGCCCGCGCCCACGCCCGCCGCCACGCCGTCGGCGCGGAACAGCACGTCGTCGACCTGCGGGGTGTCCGGGACCATGACGATGATGAACTCGGCTTCCTGGGCCACTTCCTTCGGGTTGGCCAACGCCACCGCGCCACCAGCCAGCAGATCGGCCGGGGCCGGGTCGTGGTGCTGGGACAGGAGCAGGTTGTGACCGGCCTTTTGCAGGTTCAGTGCCATGGGGTGGCCCATGATGCCGGTGCCGATGAATCCGATTTTAGCCATGGGGAAATCCTCTTGTTTTTATCGTTGCTTCAGGCAAATGAGAGATTGCTTTCCTGTGGGAGCGGGCTTGCTCGCGAAGGCGGTGTATCAGACCGCATCTTCGTGAGCTGACACGCCGCCTTCGCGAGCAAGCCCGCTCCCACATTAGGGAAGAGTTGGGTCAGATCGCGTTATGGGTTTTCAACCAGCCCAATCCCGCTTCGGTGGTGGTCAGCGGCTTGTATTCGCAGCCGATCCAACCCGTGTAGCCAATGCGGTCCAGGTGTTCGAACAGGAAGCGATAGTTGATCTCGCCCGTGCCCGGCTCATTGCGGCCCGGGTTGTCCGCCAGTTGCACGTGGTTGATCTCGCCCAGGTGCGCCGACAGGGTCCGGGCCAGGTCACCTTCCATGATCTGCATGTGGTAGATGTCGTACTGCAGGAACAGGTTGGCGCTGCCCACCTGCTCGCGGATCGACAGGGCCTGGGCGGTGTTGTTCAGGTAGAAGCCGGGAATGTCGCGGGTGTTGATGGCTTCCATCACCAGCTTGATGCCGTTGGCTTGCAGCTTCTCGGCGGCGTATTTCAGGTTGGCGACGAAGGTTTTCTCCACCAGGGTTTCACTGCAGTTCTGCGGGCGAATCCCGGCCAGGCAGTTGACCTGGGTGTTGCCCAGTACTTGGGCGTAGGCGATTGCCAGGTCGACACCGGCGCGGAATTCCTCGACCCGGTCCGGCAGGCAGGCAATGCCGCGCTCGCCCTTGGCCCAGTCACCGGCCGGCAGGTTGAACAGCACCTGGGTCAGGCCGTTGGCGTCGAGTAGAGCCTTGAGTTCGGCGGAGCTGTAGTCATAAGGAAACAGGTATTCGACACCACTGAAACCGGCCTTGGCGGCGGCTTCGAAACGGGCGAGAAAATCCTGCTCGGTGAACAGCATGGACAGGTTGGCGGCGAAACGCGGCATGGTGGTCTCCTTAAATAATGTAAACGCACCCCTGTGGGAGCGAGCTTGCTCGCGATGAAGGCAGTACAGCCAACATCACCAGCACTGACCCACCGCTATCGCGAGCAAGCTCGCTCCCACAGGAGGGCGTCAGCAGTCAGTCGAGTAGCGAAATGGCAGTCGGTGCATCGTTGCCCACAAGCGCCAGATCTTCAAACTCATTGACGGCGTTGATTTCAGTGCCCATGGAAATGTTGGTCACCCGTTCCAGGATGATCTCGACGATCACTGGCACCTTGAATTCCTCGATCATCGCCTGGGCCTGGCGCAGGGCCGGCTGGATGCCGTTCGGTTCGAACACCCGCAGGGCCTTGCATCCCAGGCCTTCGGCCACGGCAACGTGATCCACGCCATAACCGTTGAGTTCCGGGGCGTTGAGGTTGTCGAAGGACAGCTGCACGCAATAGTCCATGTCGAACCCGCGCTGGGCCTGGCGAATCAAGCCCAGGTAGGAGTTGTTCACCACGACATGGATGTAGGGCAGTTTGAACTGCGCACCTACCGCCAGCTCTTCGATCATGAACTGGAAGTCATAGTCGCCCGACAGTGCCACGACCTTGCGGCTCGGATCGGCCTTGACCACCCCCAGCGCGGCCGGAATGGTCCAGCCCAAGGGGCCGGCCTGGCCGCAGTTGATCCAGTGGCGCGGCTTGTAGACATGGAGGAACTGCGCCCCGGCGATCTGTGACAGGCCAATGGTGCTGACGTAGCAGGTGTCCTTGCCGAACACCTGGTTCATTTCTTCGTACACCCGCTGTGGCTTGACCGGCACATTGTCGAAGTGCGTCTTGCGTTGCAGGCTGGCCTTGCGCTGCTGGCAGTCTTGCAACCAGGCGTCGCGGTTTTTCAGCTTGCCGGCGGCTTGCCATTCACGGGCCACTTCGATGAACACCGCCAGGGCCGAGCCAGCGTCGGAAACGATACCCAGGTCGGGGGTGAAGACGCGGCCGATCTGGGTCGGCTCGATGTCCACGTGAATGAACGTGCGGCCTTCGGTGTAGACGTCCACCGAACCGGTATGACGGTTGGCCCAGCGGTTGCCGACGCCCAGCACCACGTCCGACTTGAGCAAGGTGGCGTTGCCGTAGCGATGGGAGGTTTGCAGGCCGACCATGCCGACCATCAGTGGGTGATCGTCGGGGATGGTGCCCCAGCCCATCAAGGTAGGGATAACGGGAATGCCGGTCAGCTCGGCGAACTCCACCAGCAGTTCGCTGGCATCGGCGTTGATGATGCCGCCACCGGCCACCAGCAATGGACGCTCAGCCTGATTGAGCATCGCCAGGGCTTTCTCGATCTGCACGCGGTTGGCCGCGGGTTTGGCTAATGGCAATGGCTGGTAGGCGTCGATGTCGAATTCGATCTCGGCCATCTGCACGTCGAACGGCAGGTCGATCAGCACCGGGCCCGGACGACCGGAGCGCATCTCAAAGAACGCCTTTTGGAAGGCATACGGCACCTGGCCCGGCTCCAGCACGGTGGTTGCCCACTTGGTCACCGGTTTGACGATGCTGGTGATATCCACAGCCTGGAAGTCTTCCTTGTGCAGACGGGCGCGGGGGGCTTGCCCGGTGATGCACAGGATCGGGATCGAATCGGCCGAGGCGCTGTAGAGCCCGGTCACCATGTCGGTGCCGGCCGGCCCCGAGGTGCCGATGCACACGCCGATATTGCCGGCCTTGGTCCGGGTGTAGCCCTCGGCCATGTGCGAGGCGCCTTCAACGTGGCGAGCAAGGACGTGATCGATGCCACCCACCTTCTGCAGGGCGGAGTACAGCGGGTTGATCGCGGCACCCGGAATACCGAAGGCGGTGTCCACGCCCTCACGGCGCATAACCAGGACGGCGGCTTCGATTGCTCTCATTTTGCTCATTATTTTGTGCCTCTTACGTTTTGTAATTGTATACAAGTGGCTTTGCGTAGAGTGTATTCACGGCAAACCGCGCAGGTCAATCCATTTCCTCAAGCATCTGTTTCATTCGTCGGAAGGCCAGTTTTGCTGCGGCCTTTCATCGATTAAGGTGCTTTGTGAAAAATTATTGTATACAAAAATATGAATTGTTGTGTTCTATTTGTTGTGTTCGGTTTTGCTGAAAGTGAAGCTGCAAGGCTCTCCCATAACAAAAGAAGGACAGCACCCATGAGCGTTCTAACCTTGAAAATCGCCGTCAACCTGGCCGGGCAAGCCCTTGCCGCCGGTCGTGAAATCAGCGCTGCGCCCCTGACCGTCGCGGTCCTGGACAGCGGCGGGCACCTGGTTGCCTTGCAGCGCGAAGACGGCGCCAGCCTGCTTCGCCCGCAGATCGCCATCGGCAAGGCCTGGGGCGCCATCGCCCTGGGCAAAGGCTCACGCCTGCTGGCCCAGGACGCCCAGCAACGCCCGGCGTTTTTCGCGGCATTGAACGGGCTGGGGCAGGGCAACGTCGTACCGGCACCGGGAGGGGTATTGATCAGGGATCAGGACGGGAAGGTGCTGGGGGCGATTGGTGTCAGTGGTGACGTTTCGGATGTGGATGAACAGGTGGCGGTCAGGGCGGTGGAGGCGGTGCAGTTGCGGGCGGATGTAGGGGCTTGATTTGTACTGACTGAACCTTTGCTATCGCGAGCAGGCTCGCTCCCACAAGAGGGCGGCGATGGGCGTACATTCTGCAAACACTGCAAATCCACACTGTGGGAGCGAGCCTGCTCGCGATAGCAATCTAGCAGACACATCCAGCTAAAAGTCTGCCTCCCATCCAGGCATTCACGGGTCTAGCCTTCTTTATGACTCAATCATCAAAGGGGCAAGGAATGCCTGGTTCACCTGCTTCACATAGACTGCGCCTCGGCCGCCATGCCGAATCCAGCCGGATCTATTTACTGTCCACCAACACGTTTGGCCGCGCACCAGTTTTTAAGGACGTTGTCCTGGGTAGACTGGTCGTTGAGCAATTTCGAAAAGCTCAGGAACAAGGCCGGGCCGCCTCATTGGCCTGGGTTGTTATGCCGGATCATTTCCATTGGTTGATCGAGTTGCGCAGGGGATCTCTGAGTGAGTTGATGCAAAGGACCAAATCATTGAGTACCAAGGCTGTAAATCTGCGCCTGGACAATAAAGTTAGCCTTTGGCAGCAAGGATTTCATGACCGAGCACTGCGGCGAGAAGAAGATTTGAAAGTAATGGCGCGCTATGTTGTCGCTAACCCTCTGCGGGCAGGTCTGGTGACGCAACTTGGCGACTATCCGTTGTGGGATGCCATTTGGGTTTGACTTGAAATCCAGTTGCCGCTTTCGCGAGCAGGCTCGCTCCCACAAGGGATTCAGGTTGCTCGCAGAATCTGTATTCACCGCAAAACCCTGTGGGAGCGAGCTTGCTCGCGATGAAGGCTACTCAGTCTTCAGTCGGGCTCACACCCCTTCAACACCAACCGAATAATCGTCTGCGCCGCCGCTTCGTAATCCGCCTCATCAAGATTGGCCTTGCCGGTCACGGCGCTGATCTGCCAGTCGAAGTCGGCGTAGGTCTGGGTGGCGGCCCAGATGCTGAACATCAGGTGGTTGGGGTCGATGGGGGCGATCTGGCCGCGGTCGATCCAGGTCTGGATGCAGTCGATGTTGTGCCGGGCCTGGGCGTTGAGTTGTTCCACCAGGTCGGGGCTCAGGTGGGGGGCGCCGTGCATGATTTCGCTGGCGAAGACTTTCGAGGCGAAGGGCAGGTCGCGGGAGATGCGGATCTTGGAGCGGATGTAGTGGCTTAGCACCTCACCGGGCACGCCGTCGGCATTGAACGGTGTCGAAGCCTGGAGAATCGGCTCGATGATGCTTTCCAGGACCTCGCGGTAGAGGTTTTCCTTGGATTTGAAGTAGTAGTAGACGTTGGGTTTTGGCAGGCCTGCCTTGGCCGCGATGTCGCTGGTCTTGGTCGCGGCGAAGCCCTTGTCGGCAAATTCTTCGCTGGCGGCACGCAGGATCAATTCTTTGTTGCGCTCGCGGATAGTGCTCATAAACCCAGGGGTTCCTTGCCTGTTCTGGCGGTGGCGCATGGTAGCACCGGCCTCGCGCGGCGCTCAAGAATGCCCCAAGGCACCACGGCTCGCGGTATGCTTCGCGGCATTATTATTCAAGGAGCCCCTCCATGGCCGGAAGCAGTTTGCTGGTACTGATCGACGATATCGCCACCGTGCTCGACGATGTTGCGCTGATGACCAAAATGGCCGCCAAGAAAACCGCCGGTGTGCTCGGCGATGACTTGGCGCTCAATGCCCAGCAGGTGTCAGGTGTGCGGGCCGAGCGGGAACTGCCGGTGGTGTGGGCGGTGGCCAAGGGCTCGTTCATCAACAAGTTGATCCTGGTGCCGTCGGCGCTGGCGATCAGCGCCTTCGTCCCTTGGCTGGTGACGCCGTTGTTGATGGTGGGCGGCGCCTACTTGTGTTTCGAAGGGTTCGAAAAACTGGCCCACAAGTTCCTTCACAGCAAGGCCGAAGATCAGGCCGAACATGCGCAACTGGTCGAGGCAGTGGCCGATCCGGCGGTCGATCTGGTGGCCTTTGAAAAGGACAAGATCAAGGGTGCGATACGCACCGATTTCATTCTGTCGGCGGAAATCATCGCCATCACCCTCGGCACCGTTGCCGACGCACCACTCACCCAGCAAGTGATCGTCCTGTCGGGCATCGCCATCGTCATGACCATTGGCGTCTATGGCCTGGTGGCCGGCATCGTCAAGCTCGATGACCTGGGACTCTGGTTGACACAGAAGCCAGGGCAAGCCGCCAAAAGCATCGGCGGCGCCATCCTGCGCGCGGCACCCTACATGATGAAAAGCCTGTCGGTGATCGGCACCGCGGCGATGTTCCTGGTGGGCGGTGGCATCCTCACCCACGGCGTGCCGGTGGTGCATCACTGGATCGAAAGCGTGACGGCCAGTGCTGGCGGCGCCGGGTTTATCGTGCCGATGTTGCTCAATGCGGTGGCGGGGATTGTCGCGGGGGCGGTGGTGTTGGTCGGGGTGATGGCTGTTGGTAAGGTCTGGAAGACGCTCAAAGGCTGAATCTGGCAACACATAACCCCTGTGGGAGCGAGCTTGCTCGCGATGAGGACCTGTCATCCAACATTAATGTTGCCTGACAGACTGCTATCGCGAGCAAGCCCGCTCCCACATTGGTTCTATGTTGGCCTATTCGGCAATCTGCAACTTGCGCGACTCGGTGTACACGTAGCGCACCTTCTCATACTCGAACGGCGTGTTCAGTTGCCCATAGCGGAAGCTGGTCTGGTAGCGCTTGTCCACACCGCGCAGGAGCAGCAACTCCGGGTGGTTGGAGCTGACTTCGGAGACGTTCAGGAAGTTGATCGCCGATTCGGCTGTGTAGTCCACCAGCAAGCCGGAAGTATCGCGCAGGTTCGAAGGGCCGAAGATCGGCAGCACGAAATACGCACCGCCAGGCACGCCGTAGAAGCCCAGGGTCTGGCCGAAATCTTCGCTCTGGCGCGGCAGGCCCATGGCGGTGGCTGGGTCCCACAGGCCGGCGATGCCGACGGTGGTGTTGAGCAGCAGTCGCGCCGTGGTTTCCATCGAACGCTTGCCCTTGAATTGCAGCAGGCTGTTCATCAGGTTCGGCACGTCCCCCAGGTTGTTGAAGAAGTTGCTGACCCCGGTGCGCAGGAAGCCGGGGGTGATGTAGCGGTAGCCATCGACGACGGGCAGGAACACCCACTGGTCGAAGCGGTAGTTGAAGTGATAGACCCGGCGGTTCCACGACTCCAGCGGGTCATAGACGTTGAGGGCGTTGAGGGTCGAGCGCTCGAACTCGCGCTGGTCCAGTCCCGGGTTGAACTTGAGCTTGGTCAACGGTTCCTTGAAACCGTCCGAATCCACCACCACTGGCGCATTGGCCTTGCTGTTGTCGGCGTGGACCATGCCCGCGCTCATTAACGCGGCGATAAGCAGCAGATATTTAGCCACGGAAGAACTCCAGCATGGCGTCGCTGTTGACGCGGTAGTTAAGGTTGCCGCAGTGGCCGCCCAGTGGATAAACCGTCAGGCGATCGCCAAAGGTCTTGCGCAGGAAACCCAGGTCGCCCGGGCCGAGAATGACGTCGTCGGCGTTGTGCATGACGGCAATCTTCGGGCTGTCGTGCAGGTAATCCTTCAACGCGTACAGGCTGACCTGGTCGACCAGTTGCAGCAGGCTGCCGCCGTCGGTGCGCGCGCGCCACATCGGGATCACCTGCTCGGTGAGGTAACAGTCGAAATCGCATTGCAATGCACGCTTGAGAAATGGCGTCAGGCTGGTGCTTTCGGTAATCGGGAACTTGGGCGGGATGATCAGGCCGCGCCGGTTGATCAGGTCCGAGGTGAACGCGATGTCGGCCGCCGAGAAACGGAACGAGGTGCCGATCAACATGGCCATCTGCTCATTGCTCAGGTGTTGCTTGGACTGCTGGAAGTCATAGAGCAGCGCATCGTTGAGGTCGATGTAGCCTTTTTGCTGGAAGTAGCGGGTCAGCTTGTTCAGCACAAGCTCATAGAAGGTCGTGGTGTTGTTGATGCCCTTGACCTCGGTCTGGACCAGTTTGTCCAGGTTGGTGATCGAGGTGTAGAGGTTCACCGGCGGGTTCAGCAGCAGCACCTTCTTGAAATTGAAGCTGCGCCGGGTTTCGTCCAGGTGTGCGACGAAGGCCGCGTCCAGGGCACCTAGGCTATAACCGGTCAGGTAATACTCGGTCACCGGCAGCTTGGGGTTCTGCGCGCGCACGGCCTGCATCACCCGGTACATGTCTTCGGCGTCTTCCTTGGAAATGCCTGGCGTGGCGAAGCGTGAAGCGGCGCTCATGAAGTCGAAGCTGGTGGGCGATGACAGCTGCACCACGTGGTAACCGGCCTTGTAGTAGAGGCGCTTGAGGTATTCATTAATGCTACTGTCAAAGCGCGCACCGGTGCCGGCGATGAGGAAGATCAGCGGCGCGGGTTTGTCCTGGGTGGCCATGCGGTAGGTGAGGCTTTTCACCGGCCAGAAGTTGTCCGGCAGGATGAACTCGCGTTCCGGGCGCAGGGTCAGGCTGTGGTCCGCCTGGTTGATGTCTTCGATCAGCGGCAACTCTGGACGCAGGTCCGGCGGCGTGGTGGCGATGGTCGCCTCGAACGGGTTGGTCAACGGGTAGCCATAGCTGGCGGCGTCAATATCTGCCGCCAGCGCGGACGCACTCAGGATAAGGCCGCCGAGAAGGGCAGCGAAGCGCAAGGAACGGAGCATGACTGGATCCCTTAGAGGAAGGTGCCGAATGAGGTTCGCAGGCTATGACCACCGAAGCAGAGCCAAGTGCCATGACGGGCACAAAACAGGCGCGGACGGGGTGCGATAGTAGCGGGACGATACACGGTCGTGCGCGGCGGCGGCTAGTTATCTGGCGTTTGCCGGATTTGACGGCTAAATCTCACGTGTGGCGGTGCTACAAATGCCCGGAACTGAGAGCTGGCGTTCTGATGTCGTTTCTCGTTGCCTCGACGTCGCAGACAGAGCAGGTTCCGGATCGGCGCAGGTTGATGATCAACGAGTCAGTACTCCACTGGCGTTCAGACCGGTTTGAGGGCGAGCGTGATGGGGGCGCTGAGCATCATAACTATACGTTGACGCCGCCCGGCATCCGTCGGGCGCAGCACTTTCGGGGAAGTAACGATGAAGATGCGACGACTCTTGGGCGCAGGTGCCGCACTGGTACTGGCCATCAGTTCCACCTTGGCCAGCGCCGAAACCAAAACCCTGAGCATCGGTTACGTTGACGGCTGGTCCGACAGCGTCGCGACCACCCACGTGGCCGCCGAAGTGATCAAGCAGAAACTCGGTTATGACGTGAAGCTGCAAGCGGTCGCGACCGGGATCATGTGGCAAGGCGTGGCCACCGGTAAACTCGATGCGATGCTCTCGGCCTGGCTGCCCGTGACTCACGGCGACTATTGGACCAAGAACAAGGATCAGGTGGTCGATTACGGCCCCAACTTCAAGGACGCGAAAATCGGCCTGATCGTGCCGGAGTACGTCAAGGCCAAGTCGCTCGAAGATCTCAAGACCGACGACTCTTTCAAGAAGCGTATCGTTGGCATCGACGCCGGTTCAGGCGTGATGCTCAAGACCGAACAGGCCATCAAGGATTACGACCTGACCGGTTATCAACTCAAGGCCAGTTCCGGCGCCGGCATGATTGCCGAGCTGACCCGTGCCGAGAAGAAAAACGAATCCATCGCCGTTACCGGTTGGGTGCCGCACTGGATGTTCGCCAAGTGGAAACTGCGCTTCCTGGAAGACCCGAAAGGCGTCTACGGCGCGGCTGAGACCGTAAATAGCATCGGTAGCAAGGGCCTGGAGGCCAAGGCGCCGGAAGTGGTCGAGTTCCTGAAGAAGTTCCAGTGGGCTTCGAAAGACGAGATCGGCGAAGTCATGCTGGCGATTCAGGAAGGTGCCAAGCCTGACGCCGCAGCCAAGGACTGGGTCGCCAAGCACCCGGATCGCGTGAAGGAGTGGACCGGCAAGTAATCGGCCTGGTTTAGCTGCTCCGAAAAGCCGCATGACTTGTGTCATGCGGCTTTTTTTTGTGCCCGCAGATCCTTGGTCCTGCACAAATCCCTGTGGGAGCGGGCTTGCTCGCGAATGCGATTTTTCAGTTAACCATGTGTTGACTGACACACTGCATTGGCGAGCAAGCCCGCTCCCACAAAGGGAACTGCGGAAAATGTGAAGGAAACGGGCAGCACCGTCATGTCGTTCTAATACTAAGGTCGTCTGGAACCTGGCCTTGAGCCGCATAGAGTAGGGTTGTTCCAATTAAATCTGTGCTGCGAGGATAAAAACAATGAACGACAGCATTTACCTCTCTATTCAAAACAGCCCCCGCTTCAAGGAGCTGGTGAGAAAAAGGGAAAAGTTCGCCTGGATTCTCTCGGCGATCATGCTTGGGCTGTATTCCGGCTTCATTCTTCTGATCGCCTACGGGCCACACATTCTCGGGGCCAAGATCTCGCCTGAGTCCACTATCACCTGGGGCATTCCCATCGGTGTCGGCCTGATTCTCTCGGCCTTCATCCTGACCGGTATCTACGTACAGCGCGCCAACGGCGAGTTCGACGACCTGAACAATGCGATTCTCAAGGAGGCTCAGCAATGATCCGGCGTCTACTGGCTCTATTGAGCATCGCAGCGTTCGCCCCGGGCGCCTGGGCGGCTGAAGCCCTGACCGGTGCCGTGCAGAAACAACCCCTCAACGTCGCGGCTATCCTGATGTTCGTGGCCTTCGTCGGCGCGACTTTGTATATCACCTACTGGGCGTCCAAGAAAAACAACTCGGCGGCCGACTACTATGCGGCCGGCGGCAAGATCACCGGCTTCCAGAACGGCCTGGCAATCGCGGGCGACTACATGTCGGCGGCGTCCTTCCTGGGGATCTCCGCGCTGGTGTTCACCTCGGGCTACGATGGCTTGATCTACTCCATCGGCTTCCTGGTGGGCTGGCCGATCATCCTGTTCCTGATCGCCGAGCGCCTGCGTAACCTGGGTAAATATACCTTTGCCGACGTGGCGTCCTATCGCCTGGGGCAAACCCAGATCCGCAGTCTGTCCGCCTGCGGCTCGTTGGTGGTGGTGGCGTTCTACCTGATCGCGCAAATGGTCGGTGCCGGCAAGCTGATCCAGCTGCTGTTCGGCCTGGACTACCATGTTGCGGTGATCCTGGTCGGTATCCTGATGTGCCTCTACGTGTTGTTCGGCGGCATGCTGGCCACCACCTGGGTACAGATCATCAAGGCGGTGCTGTTGCTCTCGGGTGCTTCGTTCATGGCCCTGATGGTCATGAAGCACGTCAACTTCGACTTCAACATGCTGTTTGCCGAGGCGGTCAAGGTTCACCCTAAAGGTGAGGCGATCATGAGCCCTGGCGGCCTGGTGAAGGATCCGATCTCGGCCTTCTCCCTGGGGCTGGCACTGATGTTCGGTACCGCAGGCCTGCCGCATATCCTGATGCGCTTCTTCACCGTGAGCGACGCCAAGGAAGCGCGCAAGAGCGTGCTGTATGCCACTGGCTTCATCGGTTACTTCTACATCCTGACCTTCATCATCGGCTTCGGCGCGATCCTGCTGGTCAGCACCAACCCGGCCTTCAAGGACGCGGCAGGTGCCTTGCTCGGCGGCAACAACATGGCGGCGGTACACCTGGCCAACGCTGTGGGCGGCAGTATCTTCCTGGGCTTCATCTCGGCCGTAGCTTTTGCCACCATTCTGGCGGTCGTCGCGGGCCTGACCCTGGCCGGTGCTTCGGCGGTGTCCCATGACCTGTATGCCAGTGTGATCAAGAAAGGCAAGGCCAACGAGAAGGACGAGATTCGCGTCTCGAAAATCACCACCATCGCCCTGGCGGTGCTGGCGATCGGCCTGGGCATCCTGTTCGAGAAGCAGAACATCGCGTTCATGGTGGGCCTGGCGTTCTCCATCGCGGCGAGCTGCAACTTCCCGGTACTGCTGCTTTCGATGTACTGGAAGAAGCTGACCACCCGTGGCGCCATGATTGGCGGCTGGCTGGGCCTGGTCAGTGCCGTGGGCCTGATGGTGCTCGGTCCTACCATCTGGGTGCAGATCATGGGTCATGAGAAGGCGATCTTCCCGTATGAATACCCTGCGCTGTTCTCGATGGCCATTGCCTTCGTCGGCATCTGGTTCTTCTCCGTCACCGACAAGTCGGTTGAAGGTGCCAACGAGCGGGCGCTGTTCTTCCCGCAGTTCGTGCGTTCGCAGACTGGCCTGGGGGCGAGTGGGGCGGTTAGCCATTGATGTAGAGATAAGTGCTTGAAGAAATACCCCGGTCGAGAGGCTGGGGTATTTTTTTTGTGTGTGATAGCTGTGGTTTGAGTGATGACGTCTTCGTGAGCAAGCTCGCTCCCACAGGTAATGCTGTTCACTCAAGGCTGTGGATCTTCAGTTTCGACCGGTTGGGGTAGGGGTGTATATCCGTTGCTGCGGTAACGGCGGCTTAGGGTTCCGCCCTGACGGCGGGTCACTTTCGAAAAGCGCGAAAGTAACCAAAGCGCTTGTGCCCCACCACTTGGCACCTCGCTTAGGCTCGGTGTGCCCTCACTCCGGCATTGCTCCGTGGGCCGCCGCGAAGGGCCATCCATGGCCCAGCGCGGCTACCTCGGCATCCATGCCGAGGTGCCCACTGCGCAATGCCTGCGTTCGGCCAGCGTGGTTAACGGGGCGCCGAGATCAACGTCCACCGCGAGGCGGCCTGATAGCCGACCTGGTTCTGAGTGATCGCGTTTCTCCTGTGGGAGTGAGCTTGCTCGCGATAACGCCGGCCCATCCAACATCTCCATCGACTATGAAACCGCTATCGCGAGCAGGCTCGCTCCCACAGTTGGATTGAAGTACTGCCGCCAGAGACAGGTCGGCTGCCAGGCCGCCTCGCTTCTGATTTTGATCTGGGGCGCCCCGTTAACCACGATGGCCGAACGCAGGCATTGTGGAGTGGGTATCCCGGCATGGATGCCGGGATAGCCGCGCTGGGCCATGGATGGCCCTTCGCGGCGGGCCCACGGAGCAATGCCGGAGAGAGGGCATGCCGAGCCTAAGCGAGGCACCAAGTGGTGGGGCATGAGCGCTTTGGTTACTTTCGCGCTTTTCGAAAGTGACCCGCCGTCAGGGCGGAACCCTAAGCCGCCGTTACCGCAGCAACGGATATGTACCCAGGGGATTTGCGTCATACACAGGGTCCAATGTGGGAGCGAGCCTGCTCGCGAAGACTTCGGACCCGTCGATATCAAAGAGGGCATAAACAAAACAGCCCCTGCTCTTATATATAAGAAGCAGGGGCTGTTTCAGTGCAGCGTGGAACCTATGGCAAGGCAGGCCTTACTTGCGATCTTCCAGCTGGGTGATGTCACGCGACTCGTAGCCGGTGTACAGCTGGCGCGGGCGGCCGATCTTGTACGGGCTGGAGAGCATTTCCTTCCAGTGGGAGATCCAGCCCACGGTCCGCGCCAGGGCGAAGATCACGGTGAACATGCTGGTTGGAATGCCGATCGCCTTGAGGATGATCCCCGAGTAGAAGTCGACGTTCGGGTACAGCGAGCGCTCGATGAAGTATGGGTCGGTCAGGGCGATCTCTTCCAGGCGCATGGCCAGTTCGAGTTGCGGATCGTTCGTGATCCCCAGTTCCTTGAGCACTTCGTCGCAGGTCTGCTTCATGACGGTGGCGCGCGGGTCGCGGTTCTTGTAGACCCGGTGACCGAAGCCCATCAGCTTGAACGGATCGTTCTTGTCCTTGGCCTTGGCGATGAACTTGTCGATGTTGGAGACATCGCCGATTTCATCGAGCATGGTCAGTACCGCTTCGTTGGCGCCGCCGTGGGCAGGGCCCCAGAGCGCGGCGATACCGGCGGCGATACAGGCGAACGGGTTGGCACCCGACGAGCCGGCCAGGCGCACGGTGGACGTGGAGGCGTTCTGCTCGTGGTCGGCGTGGAGGATGAAGATCCGGTCCATGGCCTTGGCGAGCACCGGGCTGATCGGTTTGATCTCGCACGGGGTGTTGAACATCATATGCAGGAAGTTCTCTGCATAGGTCAGGTCGTTGCGCGGGTACATCATGGGCTGGCCCATGGAGTACTTGTAGACCATGGCTGCCAGGGTCGGCATCTTCGCCACCAGGCGAATCGCGGAGATTTCGCGATGCTGGGGGTTATTGATGTCCAGGGAGTCGTGGTAGAAGGCCGAGAGGGCGCCGACAACGCCGCACATGACGGCCATCGGGTGGGCATCGCGACGGAAGCCGTTGAAGAAGGTCTTCAACTGCTCGTGAACCATGGTGTGGTTCTTCACGGTGCTGACGAACTGGGCCTTTTGCTCTGCGGTTGGCAGCTCGCCATTGAGCAGCAGGTAGCAGGTTTCCAGGTAGTCCGATTTTTCAGCCAGTTGCTCGATCGGGTAGCCGCGGTGCAGCAGGATGCCGTTGTCGCCGTCGATGTAGGTGATCTTCGACTCACACGAGGCGGTCGACATGAAACCTGGGTCAAAGGTGAAACGGCCCGTGGCCGTCAGGCCCCGTACGTCGATTACATCGGGACCAACGGTGCCGGTTAAAATGGGCAGCTCGACGGGGGCTGCGCCCTCGATGATCAACTGCGCTTTTTTGTCAGCCATGTGGCCTCCTATTAATGCTTGGAATCATCAGACAGACCCCCCACGCAGGGCCCGCACCACTATAGTGAGATAAATCCGAATGTCAATTTGCCTAAAGTCTTGCTCCAGAAGGCTTTAACCGGACTTTTTCCGCGAAATTACCTGCCGTTTACGCCTTTTGCGCCGTATGTGCAATGCGCTATTAGGGGAAGGTGAACGCGTTGTCATTAGTAGCCTAACTGTCTATACTCGGCCACCGACCGCCAGGGGCTTTTGGGCCTGCTTTCTTGGGGGTCGTCACTCCCTGGGTGGTGAGTACCTGACCAGTGCGCGCCCCAACAACTTTGCCCTGATTGTTAGGGGCTCTTCAGTGTGAAAAAAAAGCCGTGAAAAGCCAACGACCTGTAAACCTAGACCTAAGGACCATCAAACTCCCAGTCACTGCTTACACGTCCATTCTTCACCGTATTTCCGGTGTCATCCTCTTCGTCAGCCTGGCCATCATGCTTTATGCATTGGACAAGTCGCTCGATTCGGAAGAAGGCTTCGGTCAGGTGAAAGCGTGTCTGACCAGTCCGCTAGCCAAGCTAGTGATTTGGGGCATCCTGTCCGCCTTGCTGTATCACTTGGTTGCCGGTGTGCGCCATTTGATCATGGACATGGGCATCGGTGAGACGCTGGAAGGCGGCAAGCTGGGCTCGAAAATCATTATCGCCGTGTCTGCGGTGCTGATCGTTCTGGCAGGAGTCTGGATATGGTAACCAACGTCACGAACCTTTCGCGTTCGGGCCTCTACGACTGGATGGCCCAGCGTGTGTCTGCGGTCGTTCTCGCGGCTTACTTCATTTTCCTGATCGGATATGTCGTGGCAAACCCTGGCATTGGCTACGCCCAATGGCATGAACTGTTCGCAAACAACTGGATGCGCATCTTCAGTCTGCTGGCCCTTGTCGCACTGGGCGCTCACGCCTGGGTCGGTATGTGGACCATCGCGACCGACTACCTGACGCCAATGGCGTTCGGCAAGTCGGCGACTGCCGTACGTTTCCTCTTCCAGGCAGTATGCGGCGTTGCGATGTTCGCTTACTTCGTCTGGGGTGTGCAGATTCTCTGGGGTATCTGATCCATGGCTAACATTCCAACGATTTCTTTCGACGCCATCATCATTGGTGGTGGCGGTGCCGGCATGCGCGCGGCGCTGCAACTGGCACAGGGCGGTCACAAGACTGCCGTGATCACCAAGGTCTTCCCGACCCGTTCGCACACTGTTTCCGCCCAGGGCGGCATCACCTGTGCCATCGCTTCGGCCGACCCGAACGATGACTGGCGCTGGCACATGTACGATACCGTCAAGGGTTCCGACTATATCGGTGACCAGGATGCTATCGAATACATGTGTCAGGAAGGCCCGGCTGCCGTTTACGAACTGGACCACATGGGCATGCCTTTCTCGCGTACCGAGCAAGGTCGTATCTACCAGCGTCCGTTCGGTGGCCAGTCCAAGGACTACGGCAAGGGCGGTCAGGCTGCACGTACTTGCGCAGCGTCCGACCGTACCGGTCACGCACTGCTGCACACCCTTTACCAGGGCAACCTGAAAGCCGGTACCGTGTTCCTGAACGAGTACTACGCTGTCGATCTGGTGAAGAACCAGGATGGCGCTTTTGTCGGCGTGATCGCGATCTGCATCGAAACCGGCGAAACCACCTACATCCGTGCCAAGGCCACCGTACTGGCGACCGGCGGTGCAGGTCGTATCTATGCCTCCACCACCAATGCCCTGATCAACACCGGTGACGGCGTCGGCATGGCCCTGCGTGCAGGCGTACCGGTGCAAGACATCGAAATGTGGCAGTTCCACCCAACCGGCATCGCCGGCGCCGGTGTACTGGTCACCGAAGGTTGCCGCGGTGAAGGCGGTTACCTGATCAACAAGCACGGCGAGCGTTTCATGGAGCGTTATGCTCCGAACGCCAAGGACCTTGCCGGTCGTGACGTGGTTGCCCGTTCGATGGTTAAAGAGATCATCGCCGGCAACGGCTGTGGCCCGAATGGCGACCACGTGATGCTCAAGCTCGACCACTTGGGCGAGGAAGTGCTGCACAGCCGCCTGCCAGGTATCTGCGAACTGTCCAAGACCTTCGCTCACGTCGACCCGGTCGTTGCGCCGGTTCCAGTGGTTCCAACCTGCCACTATATGATGGGCGGCGTTGCCACCAACATTCATGGCCAGGCAATCACCCAGAACGCCGAAGGCGTGGACGAAATCATCCCTGGCCTGTTCGCAGTGGGTGAAGTGGCGTGCGTATCGGTCCACGGTGCAAACCGCCTGGGCGGCAACTCGTTGCTCGACCTGGTGGTCTTCGGTCGCGCTGCTGGCCTGCACCTGGAAAAAGCCCTGTCCGACGGTATCGAATACGACGATGCCACCGACGCCAACATCGAAGCCGCCCTGGCGCGTCTGTCCGCTCTGAACGAGCGTACCGAAGGCGAAGACGTGGCGACCCTGCGTCGCGAATTGCAAAACTGCATGCAGAACTACTTCGGTGTATTCCGTACCGGCGAATACATGCAGAAGGGTATTGCCCAGCTGGCGCAATTGCGTGAACGAATCGCCAACGTGAAGATCAACGATAAGTCGCAGGCGTTCAACACTGCCCGTATCGAAGCGCTGGAATTGCAGAACCTGCTGGAAGTGGCTGAAGCTACCGCCATTGCTGCCGAAGTACGTAAAGAGTCCCGCGGCGCTCACGCCCGTGAAGACTTCGAAGATCGTGACGACGAAAACTGGCTGTGCCACACCCTTTACTTCCCGGGTGACAAGCGCGTGACCAAGCGTGCTGTGAACTTCTCGCCGAAGACTGTTCCGACTTTTGAACCTAAGATTCGGACTTATTAAGGGTGGCCGCCATGTTGCAAGTCAGTGTTTATCGCTACAACCCTGATCAGGACGCTGCGCCGTTCATGCAGGAATTCCAGGTCGATACCGGTGGTAAAGACCTGATGGTGCTGGACGTGCTGGCCCTGATCAAAGAGCAGGACGAGGGTTTCTCCTATCGTCGCTCTTGCCGCGAGGGCGTTTGCGGCTCCGACGGCATGAACATCAACGGCAAGAACGGCCTGGCCTGCATCACGCCGCTGTCTGCGGTGGTCAAGGGCAACAAGCTGATCGTTCGTCCGTTGCCAGGTTTGCCGGTTATCCGTGACCTGGTCGTCGATATGAGCATCTTCTACAAGCAATACGAGAAGGTGAAGCCATACCTGCAGAACGACACGCCGGCTCCGGCCATCGAGCGTCTGCAGTCTCCAGAAGAGCGTGAAAAGCTCGACGGTCTGTACGAGTGCATCCTGTGCGCTTGCTGCTCGACCTCGTGCCCATCGTTCTGGTGGAACCCGGACAAGTTCCTGGGCCCGGCCGCCCTGCTGCAAGCGTACCGCTTCCTGGCAGACAGCCGTGACACCAAGACGTCCGAGCGTCTGGCTGCACTGGATGACCCGTTCAGCGTATTCCGCTGCCGCGGAATCATGAACTGCGTCAACGTCTGCCCGAAAGGCCTGAACCCGACTAAGGCCATCGGTCACGTACGTAACATGCTGCTGCAGAGCGGCGTGTGATTCAGCTGCTGTACCCGTAGGACCGCTTTACCCGTAGAAGGCCAGGCGCGGGCTTCAACCCGCGCTCAGGCTATAACCAGAACAGCCGCTTACAAAGCGGCGGTTCTTATTTTGAAGAAATGAGACAAGCAGGGGCATCCGGGCTGGTACCCGGACTATCAGCGTGATCCTAAGTGGCTTGTTTTAGTCGCTGCACTCGGACTTCTGCAAGTTTGCTCGGTGTTTTCGCCGGTGGTGTTCCCCTAATCGAGGGTGACCAAGCATGCAAGAAAGCGTGATGCAGCGCATGTGGAACAGTGCCCACCTCTCCGGTGGTAACGCTGCCTATGTGGAAGAGCTCTACGAGCTCTACCTGCACGACCCTAACGCTGTGCCAGAAGAATGGCGCACCTACTTTCAGAAGTTGCCGGCTGACGGTAACTCTGCCACTGATGTTTCGCACTCGACGATTCGCGATCATTTCGTGTTGCTGGCAAAGAACCAGCGCCGCGCTCAACCGGTATCTGCCGGCAGCGTGAGCAGTGAACACGAGAAGAAGCAAGTTGAAGTGCTGCGACTGATCCAGGCCTACCGGATGCGAGGCCACCAAGCAGCCCAGCTCGACCCGCTGGGGCTGTGGCAGCGTCCTGCACCTGCAGACCTGTCGATCACTCATTACGGCTTGACCAATGCCGATCTTGATACGACCTTCCGTGCCGGCGACCTGTTCATCGGCAAAGAGGAAGCGAGCCTACGCGAAATTCACGAAGCGTTGCAGCAGACATATTGCCGCACCATCGGCGCTGAATTCACGCACATCACCGATTCCGAGCAGCGCCAGTGGTTCCAGCAGCGTCTGGAAAGCGTTCGTGGCCGTCCGACGTACTCCGCCGATATCAAGAGCCACTTGCTCGAGCGCGTTACCGCCGGTGAAGGCCTGGAGAAGTACCTGGGTACCAAATACCCGGGCACCAAGCGTTTTGGCCTGGAAGGTGGTGAAAGCCTGATTCCGATGCTGGACGAACTGATCCAGCGTTCGGGTTCCTACGGCACCAAGGAAATCGTCATCGGCATGGCCCACCGTGGTCGTCTGAACGTACTGGTCAACACCTTCGGCAAGAACCCGCGCGAATTGTTCGACGAGTTCGAAGGCAAGAAGAAGGTCGAGCTCGGTTCCGGTGACGTGAAATACCACCAGGGCTTCTCGTCCAACGTGATGACCACAGGTGGCGAAGTGCACCTGGCCATGGCCTTCAACCCGTCCCACCTGGAAATCGTTTCCCCGGTGGTTGAGGGTTCGGTCCGTGCCCGCCAGGATCGCCGCAACGACCCGACCGGTGAAAAGGTCCTGCCAATTTCCATCCACGGTGACGCGGCATTCGCCGGTCAAGGCGTGGTCATGGAAACCTTCCAGATGTCGCAGACCCGCGGTTTCAAGACCGGCGGTACCGTGCACATCGTGATCAACAACCAGGTCGGTTTCACCATCAGCAACCCGGAAGACTCGCGCTCCACCGAGTACGCAACCGACGTCGCGAAGATGATCCAGGCGCCGATTCTCCATGTGAATGGCGATGACCCGGAAGCCGTGCTGTTCGTGACCCAGTTGGCCATCGACTACCGCATGCAGTACAAGCGCGACGTGGTGATCGATCTGGTCTGCTACCGTCGTCGCGGCCACAACGAGGCCGACGAGCCAAGCGGCACCCAGCCTTTGATGTATCAGCAGATCGCCAAGCAGCGCACTACTCGTGAGCTGTATGCCGAGCGCCTGACCCAGGGCGGTGTGCTGGATGCAGCGCGCGTCCAGGAAAAAGTCGATGAATATCGCAATGCCCTGGATAACGGCCTGCACGTTGTAAAAAGCCTGGTCAAAGAGCCGAACAAAGAGCTGTTCGTGGACTGGCGTCCATACCTGGGCCACGCCTGGACCGCGCGTCACGACACCCGTTTCGACCTCAAGACCCTGCAGGAACTGTCCGCCAAGCTGCTGGAAATCCCGGAAGGCTTCGTGGTTCAGCGCCAGGTCGCGAAAATCTACGAAGACCGGCAGAAGATGCAAGCCGGCGGCCTGCCGATCAACTGGGGTTACGCCGAAACCATGGCGTACGCGACCCTGGCGTTCGAAGGTCACCCGATTCGCATCACCGGCCAGGACGTAGGCCGCGGCACTTTCTCGCACCGCCACGCGGCGCTGCACAACCAGAAAGACGCCAGCACCCACATCCCGCTGCAGCACCTGTACAAAGGCCAGCCACGTTTCGACCTGTACGATTCGCTGCTGTCCGAAGAAGCCGTCCTGGCGTTCGAATATGGCTACTCCACCACCGAGCCAAATGCGCTGGTGATCTGGGAAGCCCAGTTCGGCGACTTCGCCAACGGTGCCCAGGTGGTTGTCGACCAGTTCATCACCAGCGGCGAGCACAAGTGGGGCCGTCTCTGCGGTCTGACCATGCTGTTGCCACACGGTTATGAAGGGCAGGGGCCGGAGCACTCTTCGGCACGTCTGGAGCGTTACCTGCAGCTGTGCGCCGAGCACAACGTCCAGGTCTGCGTACCGACGACTCCGGCGCAGATCTACCACCTGCTGCGTCGTCAAGTCATCCGTCCGCTGCGCAAGCCGCTGATCGTGCTGACACCGAAGTCGCTGCTGCGTCACAAACTGGCGATCTCCACGCTCGAGGATCTGGCCGAAGGCTCGTTCCAGACCGTTATTTCGGAAATCGACACCCTGGATGCGGCGAAGGTCACTCGCCTGGTCCTGTGCAGCGGCAAGGTCTACTACGACCTGCTGGAAAAGCGTCGTGCCGAAGGCCGCGAAGACATCGCCATCGTGCGTATCGAGCAGCTTTACCCGTTCCCGGAAGAAGACCTGATGGAGGCCATCGCGCCTTACACCAACCTCACCCATGTGGTGTGGTGTCAGGAAGAACCGATGAACCAAGGCGCGTGGTACAGCAGCCAGCATCACCTGCGTCGCAGCATCGGCAACCATAACAAGGCCCTGGGCCTGGAATATGCCGGCCGTGATGCTTCTGCTGCACCTGCGTGTGGTTATGCGTCGATGCACGCCGAGCAGCAGGAAAAACTGCTGCAAGATGCCTTCACTGTTTAACGCCTTCGCGCTGACTGAAACCGAATTTTAAGGACCCACAGATAATGGCTATCGAAATCAAAGCCCCGTCATTCCCGGAATCGGTTGCCGATGGCACCGTTGCCACCTGGCACAAGAAACCAGGCGAGGCCGTCAAGCGTGACGACCTGATCGTCGACATCGAGACCGACAAGGTCGTGCTGGAAGTATTGGCCGAAGCTGACGGCGTGCTGGGCGCAATCGTTGCCGAGGAGGGCGCTACCGTTCTGTCGAACCAGGTCCTGGGCTCGATCGAAGAGGGCGGTGCTGCTGCCGCTGCTCCGGCCGCTGCTGCACCGGCTGCCGCTCAGGCTGCTGCTCCAGCCGCTGGTGGCGAAGACGATCCTGTCGCTGCCCCTGCTGCTCGCAAGCTGGCTGAAGAGAATGGCATCAACATCGCTTCCGTTGCCGGCACCGGCAAGGGTGGTCGTGTGACCAAGGAAGACGTGGTTGCCGCTGTTGCCGCCAAGAAAGCTGCGCCAGCCGCCGCGCCAGCCAAGCCTGCCGCACCTGCCGCTGCCGCTCCGGTGTTCGCTGCCGGTGACCGCGTTGAAAAACGCGTTCCGATGACCCGCGTTCGCGCTACCGTGGCCAAGCGTCTGGTAGAAGCCCAGTCGAACATGGCGATGCTGACCACTTTCAACGAAGTCGACATGACCGAAGTCATGGCCCTGCGTTCGAAGTACAAGGATCTGTTCGAGAAGTCCCACAACGGCGTACGCCTGGGCTTCATGTCGTTCTTCGTCAAGGCTGCCACCGAAGCGCTGAAACGCTTCCCGGCCGTCAACGCGTCGATCGACGGTTCCGACATCGTCTACCACGGCTATGCCGATATCGGTGTTGCTGTTTCCAGCGACCGTGGCCTGGTGGTTCCGGTACTGCGTAACGCCGAACTGATGAGCCTGGCCGAAATCGAAGGCGGCATCGCCACCTTCGGCAAGAAAGCCCGTGACGGCAAGCTGTCCATCGAAGAGATGACCGGCGGTACGTTCACCATCACCAACGGTGGTACATTCGGCTCGATGATGTCGACCCCGATCGTCAACCCGCCACAAGCGGCTATCCTGGGCATGCACAACATTCTGCAGCGTCCTATGGCGATCAATGGTCAGGTCGTGATTCGTCCGATGATGTACCTGGCACTGTCCTACGATCACCGCCTGATCGACGGCAAAGAAGCCGTGACGTTCCTGGTCACCATCAAGAACCTGCTTGAAGATCCGGCTCGTCTGCTGCTGGATATCTGATTTTCGCCGCGAGGGCCGGTCTGTTGTGACCGGCCTCTTGCTGAAACAACCGGTTTCGTCCCTCGACGGTCATCACAAGTGATCGTCCGGTTTGATTCGAAAAGGAATGACTCATGACTCAGAAATTCGACGTGGTAGTGATTGGTGCGGGCCCTGGCGGCTACGTAGCGGCCATCAAGGCTGCGCAACTGGGCCTTACCACTGCCTGCATCGAGAAATACACCGACAAGGAGGGCAAGCTGGCCCTCGGCGGTACTTGCCTGAACGTCGGTTGCATTCCTTCCAAGGCGCTGCTGGACAGCTCCTGGAAGTTCCACGAAGCGCAGGATGGCTTCAAGATCCATGGTATCAACCACGCTGGCGTGACCATGGACGTGCCGGCGATGGTCGGTCGCAAGGCCAACATCGTCAAAGGCCTGACCTCCGGTGTTGCTACCCTGTTCAAGGCCAACGGCGTGACCTCGATCCAGGGTCACGGCAAGCTGCTGATGGGCAAGAAAGTCGAAGTGACCAAGCCAGACGGTTCGATTGAAGTGATCGAAGCCGAAAACGTCATCCTGGCACCAGGCTCGCGTCCGATCGACATTCCACCGGCTCCGGTCGACCAGAACGTGATCGTCGATTCCACCGGCGCCCTGGAATTCCAGAGCGTACCAAAACGACTGGGCGTGATCGGCGCCGGCGTGATCGGCCTCGAGCTGGGTTCGGTATGGTCGCGCCTGGGCGCGCAAGTGACCGTACTGGAAGCCCTCGACACCTTCCTGATGGCCGCTGACACTGCGGTTTCCAAGGAAGCGCTGAAAACCCTGACCAAACAGGGCCTGGACATCAAGCTGGGCGCTCGCGTCACCGGTTCGAAGGTCAACGGCGAAGAAGTCGTGGTCACCTACACCGACACCAACGGCGAACAGACCATCACCTTCGACAAGCTGATCGTTGCGGTCGGTCGTCGTCCGGTGACCACCGACCTGTTGGCTGCCGACAGCGGCGTGGAAATCGATGAGCGCGGCTTCATCCAGGTCGATGATCAATGCGCTACCACCGTACCGGGCGTCTTCGCCATCGGTGACGTGGTTCGCGGCATGATGCTGGCACACAAGGCATCCGAAGAAGGCATCATGGTCGTCGAGCGCATCAAGGGCCACAAAGCCCAGATGAACTATGACCTGATCCCATCGGTTATCTACACCCACCCGGAAATCGCATGGGTTGGCAAGACCGAGCAGGCCTTGAAAGCCGAAGGCGTTGAAGTTAACGTCGGCACCTTCCCGTTTGCAGCCAGTGGCCGTGCCATGGCAGCCAACGATACCGGTGGTTTCGTGAAAGTCATCGCCGATGCCAAGACGGATCGCGTATTGGGCGTTCACGTCATTGGCCCAAGCGCTGCCGAGCTGGTACAGCAAGGCGCGATCGGCATGGAATTCGGCACCAGCGCTGAAGATCTGGGCATGATGGTCTTCTCCCATCCGACCCTGTCCGAAGCCTTGCACGAAGCGGCCCTGGCCGTAAATGGCGGCGCCATCCACGTGGCCAACCGCAAGAAGCGTTAATAGACAATAAGAAACCACGGCGGTATGGCCCGTCGTGAGCCTTGCGAGCAAGACTCACCGCGGAATATCCGCTGGACGCAGCCTTGCGTAGCCGAACCGGTTAACTGGAACGCTACGCAAGCAGCAGTCACAGGTGGTGCGGCACCAGAACGGTGCAGCACCGAATGCGCAGTACCTAACGAAGACGGTAATAAGCATGAATCTTCACGAGTATCAGGGTAAGCAGCTGTTCGCTGAGTACGGCCTGCCAGTATCCACCGGTTACGCGGTAGACACCCCGGAAGCGGCAGCAGAAGCTTGCGACAAAATCGGCGGCAGCGAATGGGTTGTCAAAGCCCAGGTTCACGCCGGTGGTCGCGGTAAAGCGGGCGGCGTCAAGCTGGTTCGCAGCAAAGAAGACGCCAAAGCCTTCGCACAGCAGTGGCTGGGCAAGCGTCTGGTGACTTACCAGACTGACGCCAACGGTCAGCCAGTCACCAAGATCCTGGTTGAATCGTGCACTGATATCGCTAAAGAGCTGTACCTGGGCGCTGTCGTTGACCGTTCGAGCCGCCGCATCGTGTTCATGGCTTCCACCGAAGGTGGCGTGGACATCGAGAAAATCGCTCACGATACCCCTGAGAAAATCCTCAAGGCCACCATCGATCCACTGGTTGGCGCACAGCCATTCCAGGGTCGCGAGCTGGCATTCCAGCTGGGCCTGGAAGGCAAGCAGGTCACTCAATTCGCCAAGATCTTCGTAGGTCTGGCCAAGCTGTTCCAGGACCACGACCTGGCACTGCTGGAAGTGAACCCGCTGGTGATCAAGGCCGACGGCGACCTGCACTGCCTCGATGCCAAGATCAACATCGACGCCAACGCCATGTACCGTCAGCCTAAGCTGAAGACTTTCCACGATCCGTCGCAAGACGATCCGCGCGAAGCGCACGCTGCCAAGTTCGAACTGAACTACGTAGCCCTGGAAGGTAACATCGGCTGCATGGTCAACGGTGCTGGCCTGGCCATGGGTACCATGGACATCGTCAACCTGCATGGCGGCAAGCCAGCCAACTTCCTCGACGTGGGCGGTGGTGCTACCAAGGAACGCGTAACCGAAGCGTTCAAGATCATCCTGTCCGACACCAACGTCGCTGCAGTACTGGTCAACATCTTCGGCGGCATCGTTCGCTGCGACATGATTGCCGAAGGCATCATCGGCGCCGTGAAAGAAGTTGGCGTGAAAATCCCGGTTGTTGTTCGCCTTGAAGGCAACAACGCTGAGCTGGGCGCTAAAGTACTGGCAGAAAGCGGTTTGAACATCATCGCTGCTACCAGCCTGACCGACGCTGCTCAACAAGTTGTCAAAGCTGCGGAGGGCAAATAATGAGCGTCCTGATCAATAAAGACACCAAGGTTATCTGCCAGGGTATTACCGGTTCGCAAGGTAGTTTCCACACCCAGCAAGCCCTGGAATACGGCACCAAGATGGTTGGCGGCGTAACGCCAGGCAAAGGCGGCACCGAGCACCTGGGCCTGCCAGTGTTCAACACCGTGAAAGACGCTGTAGCCGCCACTGGCGCCACCGCCAGCGTGATCTACGTTCCAGCTCCTTTCTGCAAGGACTCCATCCTTGAAGCAGCGTTCGGCGGCATCAAGCTGATCGTCTGCATCACCGAAGGCATCCCGACCATCGACATGCTGGAAGCCAAGGTCAAGTGCGACGAGCTGGGTATCACCCTGATCGGCCCTAACTGCCCAGGCGTGATCACCCCAGGCGAATGCAAGATCGGCATCATGCCAGGTCACATTCACTTGCCAGGCAAGGTCGGTATCGTTTCCCGTTCCGGCACCCTGACCTACGAAGCTGTGAAGCAGACCACTGACGCCGGTTTCGGTCAGTCGACTTGCGTCGGCATCGGCGGTGACCCGATCCCAGGCTCGAACTTCATCGACATCCTGAAGCTGTTCCAGGAAGACCCGAAGACCGAAGCGATCGTCATGATCGGTGAGATCGGCGGTTCGGCTGAAGAAGAAGCGGCTGCCTACATCAAGGCCAACGTGACCAAGCCGGTTGTTTCCTACATCGCTGGTGTGACTGCTCCTCCGGGCAAGCGCATGGGCCATGCTGGCGCAATCATCTCTGGCGGCAAAGGCACTGCAGACGAGAAATTCGCTGCTCTGCAAGACGCAGGCGTGAAAACCGTGCGTTCGCTGGCAGACATCGGCAAGGCCCTGGCCGAGCTGACTGGCTGGGAAATGAAGAAGTAAGCTTCGGCTGACCTTTTCGCTCCAGCAACAAAGGCCACCTTCGGGTGGCCTTTGTCGTTGTGCGCCAGGCATGGCGCGTTGCGCGCAAGCGCAACCAGCTTGGCTGTGGTGGCCTCGCTGGTGACTTGGAGGTGAAAGTCCTCTACACACCCGGCAAGGGGAAGTGTTAGCCAGAGGCAAGGGTGTCGCGGGCGACTGCGAATCTGAAGGAAGCCCGAGGCAAAATGCTGGCCTGACGAATAGGAAGCGGATCAGGCGGCGTAGCGGGGTAAGGTGGCAATGACTACCAAAGCCCAATACTTGCACGGAACGCTGCGACGTAGATCCGACAGGCATAAGCAGGAAGGTCACGCGAATTACCCTGGGAGATCTGTACGTTTGCCATTGTGCTACCGGGCGTCGAGAGGCGACGGGATGAGCGTGCAGAAGTCAGCCGAAGCCATAGTAAGTGGCGGTTAACCTCGTCACCAAGGGCCGAACAGGTTATGCCGCCAGTAGGCGTCAGAGTCTCGTTGAATACCGAAATGCAGAAATTTCTCCCAGAGAAGACTGTTACTCCGAGTCCCGGACAGTATCCGAGGATGACGGCTGACAGCGCACAGGTATTGGCGGCGTCTGTGACGTGGACGAACGCGGAGCCGGACACGCTGATGGCGCGGGTGCTTGCACCGGCCAATCTCAGGCGTGCGTATCAACGCGTAGTCAGCAACAAGGGCGCACCGGGTGCCGATGGCATGACGGTCGACGACTTGGCGGGCTACGTGAAACAGTATTGGCCGATCCTCAAGGTTCGGTTGCTGGCCGGTGAGTACCACCCGCAAGGTGTACGCGCCGTCGACATCCCCAAACCCAAAGGCGGGACAAGACAACTGGGTATCCCCAGCGTCGTGGATCGCCTGATCCAACAAGCCCTGCTGCAACAGCTGACGCCAATCTTCGACCCTCTGTTCTCGGACTACAGCTACGGCTTTCGTCCGGGCAGAAGCGCTCACCAAGCCATCGAAACCGCTCGCGGCCATGTGGCAGCGGGTCACCGCTGGTGCGTGGAACTCGATCTGGAGAAGTTCTTTGATCGGGTCAACCACGATGTCCTGATGGCTTACGTGGCGCGTCAAATCGAAGACAAGCGTGTGCTCACGTTGATCCGTCGTTACCTCGAAGCGGGAACGATGTCAGGTGGACTCGTCAGCCGACGGCAGGAAGGGGCGCCGCAAGGCGGCCCGCTTTCGCCGTTGCTGTCGAACATCCTGCTCAACGAACTCGACAGCGAACTGGAACGGCGAGGTCATCGCTTCGTGCGCTACGCCGACGATGCAAACATCTATGTGCGCACTCCTCGTGCTGGTGCACGAGTGATGGCCGGTGTCGAGCGCTTCCTGAATCAGCGTCTGAAACTGACGCTGAATCGGGAAAAGAGCCGAGTAGCGGGGTCTTGGATGTGTGATTACCTGGGTTATGGGATGAGCTGGCATCAACAGCCGAAGCTGAGAGTGGCAACCATGAGCCTGCGTCGCTTGCGTGACCGACTCAGGGAGCTGCTGCGTGGTGCACGGGGTCGCAAGATGGCGAACGTCATCGAACGGATAAACCCCGTGTTGCGTGGTTGGGCGGGTTATTTCAAGTTAACTCAGGGCAAGCGCGCAATGGAGCAGCTTGATGGCTGGATACGTCACAAGCTGCGCTGTATCGTCTGGCGTCAATGGAAGCAGCCTTCAACGAGGGCGCGTAACCTGATGCGTCTGGGGCTCGACGAAGGGCGCGCCTGCAAGTCAGCGTCCAATGGCCGTGGCCCATGGTGGAGCTCGGGAGCGTCACATATGAATCAGGCGTTACCGAAGAAACTCTGGGATCAACTCGGGCTGGTCTCGATACTGGATACGATAAACCGGCTTAGCCGTGTAACCTGAACCGCCGTATACGGAACCGTACGTACGGTGGTGTGAGAGGACGGCGGATGTAAATCCGCCTCCTACTCGATTCTGGGGCCGTAGGAGCAAGGTTTTTGGGGGGCAGTCCACTCTGTGGGAGCAAGGCTTGCCCGCGATGGCATCAGCTTGATCTGACTGATAGAACTGAGTCGCCTGTATCGCGGGCAAGCCTTGCTCCCACAAAGCCTTGCTCCACAGATAAAGGCTCTTGCCACAGGGGGCTGCGCAGGAAAAATAGATACGTAAACGCGACACGCGAACGTCGCGCATCGGATAGTTTGCCCCTTAACAGTGCGTTTTCTCGCTGAATTCGTTAGGCTAGCAGCCATTTTTGCGACCGCTGCCCACAAGGAAGCGCCGCGCTAAACGGGTCGGTCCCATACGGATCGGCAGCATTTCCCTCACCCATAAGGGAAATCCCTCTCTAAATTCCGATTCAGTAGTGTGGTTTCCTTAATGAAAGTGTTGAAAGGCCAGGATGTCCTGGCGCTTGGTTTCATGACATTTGCCCTGTTCGTCGGGGCCGGCAACATCATCTTCCCGCCTATCGTCGGTTTGCAGTCCGGACCTCATGTCTGGATGGCGGCGCTGGGCTTTTTGATCACGGCGGTCGGGCTGCCGGTCATCACGGTCGTTGCACTGGCCAAGGTGGGCGGTGCGATGGACGCCTTGAGCAGCCCCATCGGCAAGGTCGCCGGCGGCTTGCTGGCGGCGGTGTGCTACCTGGCCGTCGGCCCGTTGTTCGCCACGCCGCGTACCGCCACCGTTTCGTTCGAAGTCGGCTTGGCGCCGTTGACCGGTGAAAGCCCGCTGGCGCTGTTCCTCTACAGTGCAGCGTATTTCCTGCTGGTGTTTTTCATCTCGCTCTACCCGGGCCGCCTGCTGGACACCGTCGGACGCTTCCTCGCGCCACTGAAGATCATCGCCCTGGCCGTGCTCGGCATCGCGGCGTTTGCCTTGCCCGCGGGTGATATCGGCGTGGCCACTCCCGAGTACATCGCGGCACCGTTCTCCCAAGGGTTCATCAATGGCTACCTGACCATGGATACCCTGGGCGCCTTGGTGTTCGGCATTGTCATCGTCAACGCGATCCGTTCCCGGGGCGTCGAGTCGCCGGCCTTGATCACCCGCTATGCGATCATCGCCGGGCTGATTGCCGGGGTGGGCCTGGCGCTGGTCTACGTCAGCCTGTTCCGCCTGGGTTCGGGCAGCCATGAAGTGGCCATGGGCGCGACCAACGGCGCGGCTGTGCTGCATGCCTACGTGCAACATACCTTCGGCAGCCTGGGCAGCGGTTTCCTGGCGGTGCTGATCTCCCTGGCGTGCCTGGTGACTGCTGTCGGCCTGACCTGCGCCTGCGCCGAGTACTTCAGCCGCGTCCTGCCGCTGTCCTACAAGACCCTGGTCGTGATCCTGGCGGCCTTTTCGCTGCTGGTGTCCAACCTGGGCCTGACCAAGCTGATCGCCTTTTCGATTCCGGTCCTCACCGCGATCTACCCACCGTGCATCGCCCTGGTGGCCCTGAGCTTCTGCAAGGACTTCTGGCACGAGCAGGGGCGCATCGTTGGCCCGGTGATGCTGGTGTCATTCCTGTTTGGCCTGATCGATGCGCTCAAGGGCGCCGGCCTGGCGGACTGGATGCCGACGCAACTGGCCCATCTGCCGCTGAGCGAGCAAGGCCTGGCCTGGCTGGTGCCTTCGGTGATGACCCTGGCGGTCGCGGTGGTGTGCGATCGCCTGCTGGGCAAACGCAGCGAAGCGTTGGCTTAAGCGGCCTACAGGCAGATCCATCGGCAAGAACTGAAATGCCCCGTATCAATCGATACGGGGCATTTTTTTTGAGTGCAGTGTCTTTTTCCATGGACTAACGTCGAAGCAGTGTCTTGAAAAACCTGCACAGAACCCTGTGGGAGCGAGCTTGCTCGCGATAGCGGTCTATCAGCCACCTCATCGCTGACTGATCCGACGCCATCGCGAGCAAGCTCGCTCCCACAGGTCGGCATTTCAAGGCAAGTCTGGCTTTAGACGTCATGTTTTTAGACACACAGGAAATCGAATGTCATTCATCCAAGCCAACCTGATCCACCTGCTTGCCGCCGCCTGGTTCATCATCTGCTGGGCGGGCTACACCCGTTATGCCACCTGGAAGGCGCGCGACACGGCCTGCCTGGCCAGTGTGATGCACCTGTACCGCGAAGACTGGATGCGCCGCATGCTGCTGCGTGAGAATCGTATCGCCGATGCCAGCGTGATCGGCAACCTGGAGCGCAACGCATCATTTTTCGCCTCCAGCACACTGATCATCCTGGCCGGTATCCTGACAGTACTCGGGGCGTCCGATCGGGCGGTGTCGTTGCTGGCGGACATCCCCATGGTGCAGCAGGCTTCCCAGGGCATGGCGGAGGTCAAGTTGCTGTGCCTGGCACTGGTGTTCGTGTATGCGTTCTTCACGTTCAGTTGGTGCATGCGCCAGTACAACTTCGCGGCAGTCCTGATTGGCTCGGCACCGATGATCGGCGAGCGCCATGTGTCGGAGCAAGAGCGCAAGGCCTTTGCATTAAGGGCGGCGCGAGTGATCTCCATGGCCGCCAACCAGTTCAACTTCGGCCTGCGTGCCTATTACTTCGGCATGACCATGTTGGCGTGGTTCGTCAGCCCCTGGTTATTCATGTTGATGAGTGCTGGCGTGGTGTTTGTGTTGTACCAGCGCGAGTTTCACTCCGATGTGCTGGACGTGATGGTCTATACCCCCACGGAAGCGCCAGTGCCCGAGGTGGGCAAGGAAGCGGCCTGACAGCCGACGCCGCCAAATCGCAGGCAAAAGAAAACCCGCACCAGGCGGGTTTTCTTTTGCCGCTAAAACCGTATCAGTTGGTTTTAGGCGCTTCGGGAGCAGGGGCATTTTCCTGCTGAGCGGCGCTGTTCGATTCAGACTGAGCTTTGGCGGCTTCGGCGTTTTCTTTCGCCGCGTCGTTCACTTTATCCTGTGCTTTGTTCATGTCTTGCTGAGCTTGCTCAGCGTGTTGTTGGGCATCTTGAGCTTTGTCCTCGGATTTTTTATCGCAGGCAGCGAGGCCGAGGGAAGCGGCCAACATCAAGGCAATAGCAAAAGTCTTACGCATGGGGTGTTTCTCCTTATGGAAATAACTACTGGCCTTTTGAACGCCACCCCTCGGATTAAGTTCCTGTTGCATAACAGATATATAACTTTGCACTGCAACGGAACTTTGTGGATCGCGCCTGTCGCCAGGTCTCGTCACTCACTGGAGCGTTAATCAAATGGCCGAAGACCCCGTTTTTGAGCGTGCGACACGCTTTTTATCCGCACTCAGGCATTGCCAGGTGCTGGGCTTGAAGCTGCACAGCGCCAGTCGTGACGGGCTGACGGTCATCCTGCCGTTCAGCCCGCAAATCGTCGGCAATCCCCTGACGGGCATCATCCACGGCGGGGCATTGACCTCATTGATGGACACTGCGTGCGGCATGTCGACCCTATGTGTGCTGCCGCAATTCGAAGTCTGTCCGACCCTCGACCTGCGCATCGACTACATGCACGCCGCCGAGCCCCACAAAGATGTCTACGGCTTCGCGCAATGCTATCGGGTGACCCCGGACGTGATCTTCAGCCGGGGTTTCGCCTATCAGGACGATCCCGAGCAACCCATCGCCCATGTGGTGGGCACCTTCATGCGCCTGGGCCAGCATGCCCGGGGAATAGGGAAGGGCGGCCCAATGACCGCCGTGGGCCAGCCATGACCGATATCACTCAGGAACATCTGCGCCGCGCCTGCGAGCAGGGCGACTACGCGCTGCTGCTCGCCTCGATTCCCTATGCGCAACTCATCGGTGTCGAATGCACGCGCCAGGGCGACGACTTGTTGTTTTGCCTGCCGGCCAACAAAGACAACATTGGTAACCCTTTACTGCCGGCCATCCATGGCGGCGTCATCGCCGGGTTCATGGAACTGGCCGCTGCCGTGCATTTGTTGATCGCCACCGGCACGCCAGGCATACCGAAAATCATCGACTTTTCCCTGGATTACCTGCGCACCGGGCAGTTTCGCGACACTTATGCCAAATGCCAGGTCTGGCGCCAGGGCCGGCGGGTGGCCAACGTCGCGATCACCGCCTGGCAAGACGTCGAGGCCGAACCCATTGCCACCGCCCGGGCACACTTCAAAATTCAGGAGCCCGCAAAAACCGAACTGCCGTTGAAATGATCACCCGGTGCTCGACGGAACTGACGCTGGCGGGGTCTTTTGTTCCATCCGCAAGCTCAGATAGTTTGAAGCGAAAATAATCAACGCGCCGACCAATACCCAGATTTCAAGAGGTTCGCTGTAGAGAAAAAATCCAACCACGGCAATGAGCGGTACCCTGAAAAAATCAATCGGGATGGCAATGGATGCCTCCATGACGCTCAGGGCCTTGGCCATGGCGAAGTGCGCGCTTAAACCTGTTATCCCTAACATCAGGATCCATGGGACGCATTCGAGCGTGGGTGTACGCCATTGTGCCAGGGACAGGCCAAGACCCAGGGGCAGTTGTAGAAGCACCATCCAGATCACGATGATGGCGGGGCTGCTGGTCAACGTCAGTTTTTTCACCATGATAATGGATGTTGCATAACCCATGGCGGCCAGAAGCACGATAAGTGCGGCGGGTTCAATACTGTCGAGGCCGGGCCTCAGCACCACCAAAACGCCAATGAAACCACCGATGGCGGCAAGCACCCTGGCCGTGGAGAGTTTTTCTTTCAGAAATAAAAACGCTAGCAGGGAAACCCATATCGGCGTGGTGAACTCCAGGGCAAACACCTTGACCAGCGGAAGTGCCGCCACGCCAACGGTCCAGGCATATTGTCCGGCGAAATGCACCACATTCCGGGCAACCTGCAGGCCCAGATCGTGTGCTCGTCTGAGTTTTGCGCGCTGTCGGTAAATAATTGGAGAAAGAATGATCAACCCGACAAGCGATCTGAAAAACAGGATCTCGAAGATCGACATGAACTTGGAAAGCTCTCGGGCCGCGACGGCCATGCCAATGAATGAGAGCAGGCTTGCTGCCATCCATAACGCTCCACCTACTGGCAGCTTTACCTGATGCATGTACGCTCCTTGTTTACTCTGTCACTGCTCTTTTCTGGACGGTGTTTTTTTCCTTCGCAAACCGCCGTCGGGCATTAAAGCAGCGATTACCCTCGGCTCGGACAATTTCTTTGCAGGACGCCGAAGCCCAACCCATCGCCACCGCCCGGGCGCATTTCAAGATCCAGGCGCCCTCAAAACCGGATCGCCCTTGAAATCATCAGCGTTGCCCCCACCTTGAGGACATCCCGCCGCCAATCTCAGCGAGGCGGACACCACCATCCACTTGGAGTTTGATGACCATGAGCGTGGAAACTCAAAAGGAAACCCTGGGCTTCCAGACCGAGGTGAAGCAACTGCTGCACCTGATGATTCACTCGCTGTATTCCAATAAGGAAATTTTCCTTCGCGAGTTGATTTCGAACGCCTCTGACGCTGTCGACAAATTACGTTTCGAAGCCCTTTCCAAGCCTGAATTGCTGGAAGGCGGCGCTGAGCTGAAAATCCGTGTGAGCTTCGACAAGGACGCCAGAACCGTCACCCTCGAAGACAACGGCATCGGCATGAGCCGCGAAGAGGTGATCACGCACCTGGGCACCATCGCCAAGTCCGGCACCGCCGACTTCATGAAGAACCTGTCGGGCGATCAGAAGAAAGATTCCCACCTGATCGGTCAGTTCGGCGTCGGTTTCTATTCCGCGTTCATCGTTGCCGACCAGGTCGAAGTGTTCAGCCGCCGTGCCGGCGTCGCTGCGAGCGAAGGCGTGCACTGGTCGTCCAAGGGCGAGGGCGAGTTTGAGGTCGCCACCCTCGACAAGGCTGATCGCGGCACCCGCATTGTGCTGCACCTCAAGTCCGGCGAAGACGAGTTCGCCGATGGCTGGCGCCTGCGCAACATCATCAAGAAGTACTCCGACCATATCGCGCTGCCGATCGAGTTGCCGAAGGAAGTCACCGCTGCCGAAGGCGAAGAAAAGCCTGAAGTGGAATGGGAAACCGTCAACCGCGCCAGTGCCTTGTGGACCCGTCCGCGCACCGAGGTGAAAGACGAGGAATACCAGGAGTTCTACAAGCACATCGCCCACGACTACGAGAACCCACTGAGCTGGAGCCATAACAAGGTCGAAGGCAAGCTGGAATACAGCTCGCTGCTGTACGTGCCGGCCCGTGCACCGTTCGATTTGTACCAGCGCGAAGCGCCACGCGGCCTTAAACTGTACGTGCAGCGCGTGTTCGTGATGGACCAGGCCGAATCGTTCCTGCCGTTGTACCTGCGCTTCATCAAGGGTGTGGTGGATTCCAACGATTTGTCGTTGAACGTTTCGCGGGAAATCCTGCAGAAAGACCCGATCATCGATTCCATGAAGTCTGCACTGACCAAGCGCGTGCTGGACATGCTGGAAAAACTGGCGAAGAACGAGCCCGAGCAGTACAAGGGCTTCTGGAAAAACTTCGGCCAGGTCATGAAAGAGGGCCCGGCCGAGGACTTCGCCAACAAAGAGAAAATCGCCGGCCTGCTGCGCTTTGCGTCGACCCAGGGTGACGATGGCGAGCAGATCGTTGGCCTGGCCGATTACCTGGCCCGCGCCAAGGAAGGCCAGGACAAGATCTACTACCTGACCGGTGAAACTTATGCACAGGTCAAGAACAGCCCGCACCTGGAAGTCTTCCGCAAGAAAGGCATCGAAGTGCTGCTGCTGACCGACCGCATCGACGAGTGGCTGATGAGCTACCTCAGCGAATTCGACGGCAAGAGCTTTGTCGACGTGGCGCGTGGTGACCTGGACCTCGGCAACCTGGATTCGGAAGAAGACAAGAAGGCCGCCGAAGAAGTCGCCAAGAGCAAGGAAGGCTTGGTCGAGCGGATCAAGACCGCCCTGGGCGACGCAGTCAGCGAAGTGCGTGTCTCGCACCGCCTGACCGATTCCCCGGCGATCCTGGCCATCGGTGAGCAGGACCTGGGCCTGCAAATGCGCCAGATCCTCGAAGCCAGCGGCCAGAAAGTCCCGGACTCCAAGCCGATCTTCGAATTCAACCCGGCCCACCCGTTGGTGGAAAAGCTCGACAACGAGCAGAGCGAAGAGCGTTTCGGCGATCTGTCGCACATCCTGTTCGACCAAGCGGCCCTGGCGGCTGGCGACAGCCTGAAGGACCCGGCGGCGTATGTGCGTCGCCTGAACAAGCTGCTGGTTGAACTGTCAGCTTAAGCAAGTGCAGGAAAAACCCGCTTCGGCGGGTTTTTTCATTGTGCGCCAGGCATGGCGCGTTGCGCGCAAGCGCAACCAGCTTGGCTGTGGTGGCCTCGCTGGTGACTTGGAGGTGAAAGTCCTCTACACACCCGGCAAGGGGAAGTGTTAGCCAGAGGCAAGGGTGTCGCGGGCGACTGCGAATCTGAAGGAAGCCCGAGGCAAAATGCTGGCCTGACGAATAGGAAGCGGATCAGGCGGCGTAGCGGGGTAAGGTGGCAATGACTACCAAAGCCCAATACTTGCACGGAACGCTGCGACGTAGATCCGACAGGCATAAGCAGGAAGGTCACGCGAATTACCCTGGGAGATCTGTACGTTTGCCATTGTGCTACCGGGCGTCGAGAGGCGACGGGATGAGCGTGCAGAAGTCAGCCGAAGCCATAGTAAGTGGCGGTTAACCTCGTCACCAAGGGCCGAACAGGTTATGCCGCCAGTAGGCGTCAGAGTCTCGTTGAATACCGAAATGCAGAAATTTCTCCCAGAGAAGACTGTTACTCCGAGTCCCGGACAGTATCCGAGGATGACGGCTGACAGCGCACAGGTATTGGCGGCGTCTGTGACGTGGACGAACGCGGAGCCGGACACGCTGATGGCGCGGGTGCTTGCACCGGCCAATCTCAGGCGTGCGTATCAACGCGTAGTCAGCAACAAGGGCGCACCGGGTGCCGATGGCATGACGGTCGACGACTTGGCGGGCTACGTGAAACAGTATTGGCCGATCCTCAAGGTTCGGTTGCTGGCCGGTGAGTACCACCCGCAAGGTGTACGCGCCGTCGACATCCCCAAACCCAAAGGCGGGACAAGACAACTGGGTATCCCCAGCGTCGTGGATCGCCTGATCCAACAAGCCCTGCTGCAACAGCTGACGCCAATCTTCGACCCTCTGTTCTCGGACTACAGCTACGGCTTTCGTCCGGGCAGAAGCGCTCACCAAGCCATCGAAACCGCTCGCGGCCATGTGGCAGCGGGTCACCGCTGGTGCGTGGAACTCGATCTGGAGAAGTTCTTTGATCGGGTCAACCACGATGTCCTGATGGCTTACGTGGCGCGTCAAATCGAAGACAAGCGTGTGCTCACGTTGATCCGTCGTTACCTCGAAGCGGGAACGATGTCAGGTGGACTCGTCAGCCGACGGCAGGAAGGGGCGCCGCAAGGCGGCCCGCTTTCGCCGTTGCTGTCGAACATCCTGCTCAACGAACTCGACAGCGAACTGGAACGGCGAGGTCATCGCTTCGTGCGCTACGCCGACGATGCAAACATCTATGTGCGCACTCCTCGTGCTGGTGCACGAGTGATGGCCGGTGTCGAGCGCTTCCTGAATCAGCGTCTGAAACTGACGCTGAATCGGGAAAAGAGCCGAGTAGCGGGGTCTTGGATGTGTGATTACCTGGGTTATGGGATGAGCTGGCATCAACAGCCGAAGCTGAGAGTGGCAACCATGAGCCTGCGTCGCTTGCGTGACCGACTCAGGGAGCTGCTGCGTGGTGCACGGGGTCGCAAGATGGCGAACGTCATCGAACGGATAAACCCCGTGTTGCGTGGTTGGGCGGGTTATTTCAAGTTAACTCAGGGCAAGCGCGCAATGGAGCAGCTTGATGGCTGGATACGTCACAAGCTGCGCTGTATCGTCTGGCGTCAATGGAAGCAGCCTTCAACGAGGGCGCGTAACCTGATGCGTCTGGGGCTCGACGAAGGGCGCGCCTGCAAGTCAGCGTCCAATGGCCGTGGCCCATGGTGGAGCTCGGGAGCGTCACATATGAATCAGGCGTTACCGAAGAAACTCTGGGATCAACTCGGGCTGGTCTCGATACTGGATACGATAAACCGGCTTAGCCGTGTAACCTGAACCGCCGTATACGGAACCGTACGTACGGTGGTGTGAGAGGACGGCGGATGTAAATCCGCCTCCTACTCGATTCTGGTGTTCCGTTCAAGAGGAGTCAGTCATGAGTCAGGTTACGGTTCGTTCGCTGGTCTATCAGATCGAAGGGCAAAGTTATGAAGGCCGCCTGGCCTTCGACGTCAATCAGCAGGGCCCGCGCCCGGGCTTGCTGATGGCACCGAACTGGATGGGCGTAGGGGCGGGGGCCGAGGAGATCGCCAAGTCGGTGGCGGCCAACGGTTATGTGGTGTTGATCGCCGACCTGTACGGGCAGACGGTCCGCCCGAGCAATGCCGATGAGGCGGGGGCGGCGATGATGCCCCTCAAGAACGACCGGGCCTTGTTGCGCAAGCGCATGCAGGCGGCGTTCGAGCAACTGCAGAGCCAGGGCGAAGCGCAGGTCGACGCTTCCAGGCTGGCCACGTTCGGCTTTTGCTTTGGGGGCTGCTGCGCCCTGGAACTGGCCCGTAGCGGTGCACCGCTGAAGGCGGCGATTTCCTTTCACGGTACCCTGGATACGCCGAACCCGGCCGATGCGCAGAACATCAAGGGCGCGGTGTTGGTCATGCATGGCGCCTCCGACCCGCTGGTGCCGAAAGAGCAGCTACCGGCCTTCGAAGCTGAAATGAACGCCGCCGGGGTGGATTGGCAATTGCTGAGCTACGGCGGTGCGGTGCATTCGTTCACCGACCCGCAGGCCAATGTGCCGGGCAAGATGATGTACGACGCCAAGGTTGCCGGGCGGGCGTTCCGGTCGATGCATAACTTGTTGGATGAAGTGTTCAGGGGCTGAGATTGGGGCGTTTGATACAAAGCCATCGCGAGCAAGCTCGCTCCCACATTTGACCGGGGGGTTCGCAGCACTTGCGAACGACACCGATCCAGTGTGGGAGCGAGCTTGCTCGCGATGACTGCCTGACAGGCAACCTTGAATCTAGGGCAACTCGATCCGCTCGCTTTCCCCCGGCACCGTCGGCCAATCCCCAGCCGCCCAGCGCCGGCGGGCTTCATCGATCCGGGCCGGATCGCTGGAAACGAAGTTCCAGTTGATCCGTCGCGGCCCGTCCAGGGGCGCACCGCCGAACAGCACGGCATGGCAGTCACTGTCGGCAAACAGCGTCATTTCTTCCCCTGTCGGCAATATCACCAAGGAGTGAGCCTGCACCGGCTCGCCGTCCAGCAACGCCTCACCGCTCAATACGTACAGGGCCCGCTCCGCATGCTCGGTGGGAATCAGCAAGGTCGTTGCAGTTTGCAGGTTCAATTCGGCATACAGCGTCGGCGACAGTACCGGCACCGGCGATTCCAGGCAAAAGCCTGACCCGGCGATCATGCGGATGCTGACCCCCAGGTTCTCGCTGACCGGCAGGCTATGTGCCGGGTGATGACTGTAGTGGCCGGGACCCTGTTCGTGGGACTGGGGTGAGGCCAGCCAGACTTGCAACCCGTGCATGACAAAAGCGCTGCCCAGCAATGACTCAGGGGTGCGTTCGACGTGGGCAATGGCGCTGCCAGCGGTCATCCAACTGACATCCCCGGCGTCCACCACCTGGTCGGAACCCAGGCTGTCCTTGTGTTGGAGTTTGCCTTCGAACAGGTAGGTGAGTGTGGACAGGCCGATGTGCGGATGCTGGCGGATGTTCATGCCTTTGCCGGCCGGGTAGGTGGTTTGCAGCATGTGATCGAAAAACACGAAAGGCCCGACGCTGCGGCATTTGGCGGACGGCAGCGGGCGAAGAATCGGCTGGCCTTCGACATCTTCGGTGCGGGGGCGAACGGTCAGGGGAGTGGTCATGTTGTCTTCCAGGTTGAACAACGGTTGCACGAAGCATAACCCGCCGCCGGCAGACGCGGCAGATGCGCCTTGAACCCAGGCGGGACGGTTGGGGTCTACGGTGTTCATGGCTTTTGGAGACTGCCCGTGCCCTTGACCCGTTTGATCTTCGCCTGGCTGCTGGTCGTTTCGAGTAGCGGCGCCATGGCCCGCGAATATGCCTACAGCGATGCGCACCTGCATTACGTCGATTTCTTTCAGGAAACCGCCGGCATGCCCAAGCTGCTCCAGGCAATGGCGGACAATCGCATTGAACATGTGATGATTTCCGGTGTGCCGGTGGCCAAGAAATGGCATGAGGACGAGCCCAAGCGTCCGCGCTATTACGCCGGTGACGACGCGGATGCCTATTGGTACAGCGCCACCGACGTGATTGTCGCGGCAGCGGTGAGCAAGCTGACCGACGAACAACGTCGGCACTTCCATCCATTCCTGTCGGGCTTCAACCCCAACGACAAGAACTCCGCCGCCCATATCCAGCGCATGCTCGATCTCTACCCGGGGTTGTGGCAAGGCATCGGCGAGGTCTTCACCCGCCATGACGACCTGACGGCGCTGACCGCGGGCGACACCCCTCGGGCCAACAACGAAGCCATGACGCGGATCTATCACCTGGCGGCCGAGAACGATCTGCCGGTGATGCTGCATTCCAACATCACTTCCAAGCGTGAGAAAAATCCGCTGTACCTGGCAGAAATCGAGGAGCCGTTGCGCAATCACCCGCACACGCGCTTCATCTGGGCCCACGCCGGTACCAGCATGGAAATCCATCGCCACCAGACCCACTTGGATTTTCTGTTGCCGACTCTGACCCGCATGCTCGAGGCTTACCCCAATCTGTACATAGACCTGTCCTGGAGCGTGCTCACGCCGTACTTTCTGGACGAGGCGGGCAAGCCCCGGGATGAGTGGGTAAAGCTGGTGGAGCGCTTTCCTGAGCGCTTCATGGTGGGGTCGGATGTCGTCGGGCGGTTCGACAAGTTGGGCCAGGAGCTGCGCAGTTTCGATCCGTTTCTCGATGCCTTGCCGCAAGACGTGGCGCGGAAGGTGGCGCGGGATAACTTTTTGGCGGTGTTGTGTGGAAGCAAGGCTTGCCCGCGATGAAGACAACGCCGGTTTCCGGGGAAACGAGGTGCCTGCATCGCGAGCAAGCTTTGCTCCCACAGACCAACATTGCTTTGTCATCAGCCTGTCACTCCCGCGTCATACCCTCGCGCTCATCTCAATCAAGGAGCGCACTATGCACCTCACCCGTTCAAGCGCACTGATCGCGCTGTTGTTGACCTGCGGCCTGGCACAGGCCGAAGTCCGTGTCGAAGGCCCGGTGGAATACGGCGTCTTCGAAGGGCCGCAAGCCGAGCTGCAATCGGGAGAGCGGGTCCTGCGGCGCAGCAACGAGCAGATCCGCCAGACCGAGAGCGTGCCGGCGAAGCTGGGCACCAAGTTCGGCATGCGCTATCAGTTGGCTGGCAAGGTCGCGGACGACCAGCCGTTGACCCTGTTGTACTTCACCCCCGGCATCCGCACCCCCGATGGCGTGCGCCACGATAAGTTCGAGGTCATCCAGAAGCTGGTGCCCGGCGCGCCTCAGGATGTCATGGCCTACGAATTCACCGAAAGCCACGAAGTGGTGCCGGGGGAGTGGCGGTTCATGGTGTTCCAAGGCGATCGGCTGCTGACGCAGCAGCGGTTTGTCGTGCGTTGATTGAGGGAGCACTGTGGGAGCAAGCTCGCTCCCACAATGAACTTGGGCATATTTGCCAGGCAAAAAAAACGCCCCGAACCAGTCGGGGCGTTTTTGTGTGTGGCGTAGCGGCGGGGCTTACTTGCCCTGCCAGCGCTGCATGACCAGGGTGGCGTTGGTGCCGCCGAAGCCGAAGCTGTTGCTCATCACGGTATTGATGGTGGCGTTTTCGCGAGTCTTGGTCAGGATTGGCAGGTCGGCCACTTCCGGATCCAGTTCGTCGATGTTGGCGGAACCGGCCATGAAATTGCCTTCCATCATCAGCATGCAGTAGATCGCTTCGTGAACGCCGGCAGCGCCCAGGGAGTGACCCGACAGGCTCTTGGTGGAGCTGATGGCCGGGGCCTTGTCGCCGAACACTTCGCGCACACCTTTCATTTCCGCGACGTCGCCGACCGGAGTCGAGGTGCCGTGGGTGTTCAGGTAGTCGATCGGTGCATCAACGGTGGACATGGCCATCTGCATGCAACGCACGGCGCCTTCACCGCTTGGTGCGACCATGTCGTAGCCGTCGGAAGTGGCGCCGTAGCCGACGATTTCCGCGTAGATCTTGGCGCCACGGGCCAGGGCGTGTTCCAGCTCCTCGACCACCACCATGCCGCCGCCGCCAGCGATGACGAAGCCGTCACGGTCTGCATCGTAGGCGCGGGAAGCCTTGTCCGGGGTGTCGTTGCGCTTGCTGGACAGGGCGCCCATCGCGTCGAACAGGAACGACTGGCTCCAATGTTCTTCTTCGCCGCCACCGGCGAACACGATGTCTTGTTTGCCCATCTGGATCTGCTCGACCGCATTACCAATGCAGTGGGCACTGGTGGCGCAAGCGGAGGAGATCGAGTAGTTCAAACCCTTGATCTTGAACGGCGTGGCCAGGCAGGCGGAAACGGTGCTGCCCATGGTCCGCGTGACGCGGTACGGGCCAACGCGCTTGACGCCTTTTTCGCGCAGGATGTCCAGCGCTTCCATCTGGTTCAAGGTGGAGGCGCCACCGGAGCCGGCGATCAGGCCGGTGCGCGGGTTGGAAACCTGCTCTTCGGTCAGGCCGGAGTCAGCGATGGCGTCCTTCATGGCCAGGTAGGCGTAAGCCGCCGCGTGGCCGACGAAACGGTAGATCTTGCGATCGATCAGCTCTTCGAGGGGAAGGTCAATGGAGCCGGAAACCTGGCTACGCAGACCCATTTCGGCATATTCCGGATTGAACCGGATGCCAGGGCGACTTGCACGCAGGTTAGCGGAGACGGTCTCTTTGTCATTGCCCAGGCACGAAACGATGCCCAGACCAGTGATAACGACGCGGCGCATGCGGATAACCCTTAGAAGTTGTCAGTGGAGGTGAAAACGCCAACCCGGAGGCCTTCGGCGGTGTAGATCTCGCGACCATCCACGGCGACCGAACCATCGGCAATGGCCATGTTCAGCTTGCCCTTGAGGACACGCTTGATATGAATGTTATAGGTGATTTTCTTGGCGGTCGGCAGGACCTGACCAAAGAACTTCACTTCGCCCGAGCCCAGGGCGCGACCGCGACCCGGCAGGCCTTGCCAGCCGAGGAAGAAACCGACCAGTTGCCACATGGCGTCCAGGCCCAGGCAGCCCGGCATGACCGGATCACCTTCGAAGTGGCAGGCGAAGAACCACAGGTCCGGAGTGATATCCAGCTCGGCGACCAATTCACCTTTGCCGTACTTGCCACCCTCTTCGCTGATATGGGTGATGCGATCCACCATCAGCATGTTCGGGGCGGGCAGTTGCGCGTTACCTGGGCCGAACAGCTCACCGCGACTGCAGCGCAGCAGATCTTCCCGGGTAAAGGCGTTTTGTTTGGTCATGCGAGCTCCTCAATAGTCCCATGCGGCAGGGTGGGGCAAATCTTCCCGGCCGACCGAAGCGTTCATGCCTCGAATCGACAGCCTACTCATAGACTATTGCGTTGTAGTGAAAGTCACAGCACACGGGAAATGAATGTACACCTGTGCACTGAAATTTTTATTCAAGCCCCAATCGAGGCTTGTTCGGGTGCCTAAGACTGCCGCACTTTCGCCTTTCACGCCAGTCACAGATGGTCCAGTGACCTGTTCTAGTTCACCCAGCGCTGCAGAATCTGCTGCAGATCGACCCTTTTGAACGGCTTGGCCAGGTAATCGTTCATGCCCGCCGCGAGGCAGGCTTCGCGGTCGCCCTGCAACGCGTTGGCCGTCAGGGCGATGATCGGCACCTCGCCGCAGCCGGGCAACTGGCGAATCTGCCGGGTGGCTTCGTAGCCATCGATAATGGGCAAACGGCAATCCATGAGGATCGCCTCGAAAATCAGGCTTTCGGCGCTGCGTACGGCCTGGGCGCCATCGGTGGCGACGCTGACGGTGAAGCCCAGGCTGCGCAGCATGGCTTCGACCACCGTCTGGTTGACCGGATTGTCTTCCACCAGCAATACGTTGCGGCCTCCGCCATCGCCGCTGCCGCTGCCGATAGACAGGCGCGGCGCCAGGGTCGCTGGCGTCTGGCGCGACAGGGCCAGCGGGATCTCAAGGGTGAACACAGAACCCTGGCCTTCTTCGCTCTGGGCCCGCAGTGTTCCGCCCATGCGCTCGGCCAGGGTACGGGCGATCGGCAGGCCCAGGCCGGTGCCGCCGTAGCGCCGGGAGATCGAATTGTCGGCTTGCTGGAAGGCGTCGAACATGCGCTCCAGGCTCTCGGCCGGGATTCCGATGCCACTGTCGCGCACCGTGCAGGTGAACCACAGCAGTTCGTGGTCCAGGGCTTGCCATTGGCATTGCACGGTGACACGGCCTTGCTCGGTGAACTTCAGTGCGTTGCCGATCAGGTTCACCAGGATTTGCCGTATCCGCGTCGGATCGCCCTGGACCTGCAAGGCCTGCATGTCGTCCGGGACCAGCAGGTCCAGGCCCAGCTTGCGCTGCGCGGCGCTGTGCTGGAAGGACTGCGCGCAACTGGCCACCAGCTCGGCCAGGTTGAACGGGATGTGCTCCAGTTCCAGGGCCGAACGTTCGATGCGCGAGAAGTCGAGGATGTCGTTGATTACCTTCAGCAGGTGTTCGGTGGATTCCGACGCCAGCGCCGTGTATTCGTGCTGTTCGTCGGTCATGCGGGTGGTTTCCAGCAACTGCAGCATGCCCAGCACGCCGTTCATGGGCGTGCGCAGTTCATGGCTCATCATCGCCAGGAACTCGGACTTGGCGCTGTTGGCTTTTTCCGCTTCTTCGCGGGTCTTGATCAACTGCGCCATGGCCTGGTGCTGTTCGCGGCTGGCTTGTTCCAAGCCGCCGGCCAGGTTGTTGATATGCCGCGACAAGGCCCCCAGTTCGGCATCATCGACGATGGGCAGCGGGGTGCTGTAGTCGCCTTGCTGGATGGCCTTGACCGCGTTGCCGATGTCGCGGATCGGCCGGGACAGGTTGGTCGCCAGCCGGCGCGCCACCAGGAAGGTGAACAGCAGGGCGAACAGCGCCAGGATCGCGGCCTTGAACAGGATTTCCTGCTGCCGCTGACTGAAGGCATCGCTGGACATGCCGACGATCACGCGGCCCAGGTAATCTTCGCCGGCCGCTTCGACGGAGGTGGTGTTGCCTTGCAGGAAGTCATTGTTCAGGGCAATGCGCTGCAGGCGCACCGGGGCCTGGAAGACTTCGATCTGCTGGGCACGGCTGCGGGTTTGCTCGGGTTGTTCGACGTACACCAGGACCTTGTCGGTGCTGTCCTGGACCTCCAGGAAGCGCACGTGCGGGGTGGCCAGGGTGGCGGTGAGCAGGCTTTCCAGCACTTCGTTGTTGCCGGAAATCACCCCGTACTCCGTGGCAGGCGCCAGTTGGTTGGCGATCAGTTGCCCGGTGTGATTGAGTTCCTGGCGCAGGTCCTGGATCCGTACGAAGGTAAAGAAGCTGATCAGCAGCACGGTCAGCAGCAACGCCGGGCCGAGGGCGATGAGCTGGGTACGGGTGTTGATGTCCCAACGGCGACGCAAGGTCATGGGCGGTGTTCTCCTTCGGCCAGCGTTGCCGCGACGGATTCGGCGTCAATCGGTTCGATCCCCAGTGAGCGGGAGACCTGCCGGTTGCCTAGGACCTTGAAACGGTCCGGATACAGCGTGCGCGGCCAGGTCGTGGCGGGGCGGTCCAGCAGCTCGTCAAGAATCGCCAGCCAGTCTTGTTGGTCGCTATAGGTGCTGGCCAGGCTGCCGGCCTTGACGAATGCGGCGCTGGGCCCGATCAGGGCGCGTTGCCGGGCGTAGCTGCTGAGCAACAGGTTCTTCACGGTCTTGGGGTTGTACAAGTCGGGGTCATCGAGACCCAGCAGCACATCGCTCTGGCCCAGCAGGTTTTGCAGGGGACGGCTGTCGTTGGTGTCGTCCCAGCGTTCGCTGACGATGGCCAGGCCCAGCGGTGCCGCGGCCTGTTGAATGTCCTTGAGCAGGAATTCACTGTGGGTGTCGTAAAGCACGCCGACCCGTCGCACTTGCGGCAGGATGGTGCGGATCAGCCGCAATTGTCGCGCCATCGGCGGATCGCTCCATAGCAGGCTCAGGTGCGCAGGCGTTGCTTCGCCCAGGCGATCGTGGGCTTGCTGGCGGCTGATGCGCAGCACCAGGGTGGCCGGCCCCCGGGCGTCTTGCAGGCGCCAGTCGAGGCTGGGCAGGTCAAGCAGGACCAGGCGGACATTGCCTGGCAACTTGTCCGGCGCCGGCAGGTTGGCCAGCGGGGTAAACCGCACGCTGTCTTCGGGGCGCAGGGTTTTCAGGGCCTGGGTGAAAGATTGCACGCCGGGGCTGTCCTCGGCACCGGTCAAAAGGACCTCGGCGGCCCGAGCCTCGATGGTCGCCAGCCAACCGGCAAACATCAGGCATAAGGCTAGCGTCAGGCGGCCATGAAATGGCGTCTTGCGGGGTGGGCGTCGGGACATCTAGAAAGACAACTCCGCGCTGAAGTACACAACATGGCGGGAGTCGTAGCGGTTGTCGATAAAGGTGGTGGGCTGGTTGTCCAGGCGCTGTTGCAGGACCCCCGCCAGTTCCAGGCTGGCCTTGCCCAGGGGAATGCGCCGGGCGAGACGGGTGTCGACCCGTTCGTAGCGATAGCCATTGAGGGCGTCGGCGGCGTAATAGAACAACGCACTGTTCCAGCCTTGGCCCCAGTCCCTTAGCCAGCCGGCCGAACCGCTGTTGCGCGCGGTCAGTTGTTCGTCGAGGGGGTTGCTGGCCTGGGCGTCGACATAGGCATAGGTCAGGCGCAGGCGGTCGGCGCTGGTCACACGCCAGTCGAACTGGGTTTCGGCCCCGGAGAATTGCGATTCGTTGCTGTTGCTGGCGATGTACTGATTGTTGCGCAACGGTTCGCTGATCATGCCGGTGATTTCGTCATGGAACAGTTTCACGTCGACCGCCAGCCCCAGGTCCACGAAATAACCGTTGTAGCCCAGTTCCCGGGAGCGCATGTGCTCTTGTTCCAGATTGCCCGGGCCGCGTGTCCGGACGAAGTAACGGGCACTGCTCTGGCCGAAGGCGGCGGGTTGCAGGTTGGTGACCTGATAGCTCCAGTTGACGTTGTTCTCGAACATGTCCGGGGAACGCACGGCTTCGGAGTACACCGCCCGCAGGCCGTGGCGCGGGGTGATCAGGTAGTTGACTGCGACCCGCGGGGTGAGCGAACTGCCGGTCAGGCGGGTGTCTTCGAACATCGCGCCGCCCTGCAACAACCAATGTTCGGTGGCCCGCCATTCGAGCTGGCCGAACAGGCGCCAGGTGGTGTCGTCCAGGGTGCCGTTGAAGTATGTCTGCGAGTCAGCCCGGTCATAACGATAGTTGGCGCCGGTGACCAGTCGCAGGCTGTCGGACAGGCTCAGGGTGTCCTGGATCTCCAGGTCGTAGCGCGATTCCCGGGCGCTCTGGTCGATGTCGCCGCACAGGGTTTGTGAGGCGCCGTTGCGCCACTGGTCGAGCACCTGATTGGCCAGCGCCTGTTCCTGTGGCGTGCCGGCTGGCGCGCCGCTGCTGAGGTAGCTGGGGATATTGCGCGCCAGCTTCTCGGCATAGTAGGGGTTGAGCTGCCACAGGTCGGTCAATTGCGGGCTGAAGGACACTTCGGCGTCGCAGGCGCGCCAGGTCTGCTGGCGATCCCAGTGCTGGATCGAGCCCTGTACATAAAGACTGTGGTTGGGGTCCAGGTCCAGGTTCCAGCGCAGCGAACCGGCGTAGTCCTTGGCGATGACGTCAGAGTTGTCGCCGGCGGCGGTAATCCCGGCGAACACCGGGTGGTAGGTGTAGGGCCGCTGATTGGTCCCGTCCTTGGCATTCAATTGCCAGTCGATGCTCTGCTGCTCGTTCAACGTCTGGCTGACGGACAGGTTGAAGCGGTTCAGGCGGCGGCTGTCGCGGTAATCGGCGCCGTTGCGGTCGCCGTCAAAGCCATCGTCTTCCTGGCCGGACAACGACAACCGCAGGTCGCCGCCTTCCCAGCCGCTGCCCTGGCTGGCGTACCAGTCGCTGATGCCGCGCTGGCCACGGGTGATTTTCAGCCGGGTGCCGTGACTGTCGGCCGGGGCACGGGTGATGATGTTGACCACCGCCATCAGCGCATTGGCGCCGTAGCTGACGGTGTTGGGGCCGCGAAAGACTTCGATCCGCTCGATGTCTTCCATGGCCACCGGAATATCGCTCCAGTCCACCGTGGCCAGGCCGGCGCGGTACACCGAGCGGCCGTCGATCAGCACTTGCATGCGGCGGGCTTCGCTGGCGTTGGTGCCGTGGTAGTTCACAGCGGCCTGGTTGCCGCTGATGTTGCCGACCATCATGCCCGGCACCAGGCGCAGCAGTTCGCTGATATCGCGGGCGCCGCTGGCCTTGATCAACTCGCTGTCGAGCACGGTCATGCTGCCTGGCACTGCCGCTGGCGATTGCTTGAGGCGCGTGGCCGTCAGCACCTGGGGCATGGACTGGCTGTCCACGAACAGATCGTCGCCCAGCAATGGCGGACTGATGATCAGTGCCAATAGCAGGGACGAGCCTGGACGGGAAGGGCCAATGGACACGGCACAGCCTTTGAGAAGGGGTGGATGGCGGGCATGTTAACCGAGCTGAACGACTTTTCCATTTGCGTTGACAGCATTTTCCTAGGAATTGATGGTCAGCTTCCTACAACTGGTGGTAATTGTTGCCGGGGCTGGTCGCGCTCTGGCCGCTCCGTATAATGCCCCGCATTGCCACTTGGTATGGAAGAACGGATTGCATATGACTGAACAGCGCCCGATTGCGGTCCTGGGGGGCGGGAGTTTCGGTACCGCCGTGGCTAACCTGCTGGCTGAGAATGGTCACCCGGTGCGCCAGTGGATGCGTGACCCGGAGCAGGCCGAGGCCATCCGGGTCAACCGCGAGAACCCGCGTTACCTCAAGGGCATCAAGATCCGCCCGGAAGTGGAACCGGTGACTGACTTGCAGGCAACCCTGGAGGGCAGCGACCTGTTCTTCGTCGCCTTGCCGTCCAGCGCCTTGCGTTCGGTGCTGGCACCCTACGCCGAGCGCTTGAGCGGCAAGCTGTTGGTGAGCCTGACCAAGGGCATCGAAGCCCAGACCTTCAAGCTGATGAGCGAGATTCTCGAAGAAATCGCGCCCAAGGCTCGGATCGGGGTGATTTCGGGGCCGAACCTGGCGCGGGAAATCGCCGAGCACGCGCTGACCGCCACCGTGGTCGCCAGTGAAGATGAGGAACTGTGCCAACGGGTCCAGGCGGCGCTGCATGGCCGCACCTTTCGGGTCTACGCCAGTGCCGACCGCTTCGGTGTGGAGCTGGGCGGGGCGCTGAAGAACGTCTATGCCATCATCGCCGGCATGGCGGTGGCGCTGGGCATGGGCGAGAACACCAAGAGTATGTTGATCACTCGCGCACTGGCGGAAATGACCCGCTTTGCCGTCAGCCAGGGCGCCAATCCGATGACCTTCCTGGGGTTGGCGGGTGTGGGCGACCTGATCGTCACCTGTTCCTCGCCCAAGAGCCGCAACTATCAGGTCGGTTTTTCCCTCGGCCAAGGCTTGAGCCTTGACGAGGCCGTGTCGCGCCTGGGTGAAGTGGCCGAAGGGGTCAATACCCTCAAGGTGCTCAAGGCCAAGTCCCAGGAGGCCGGGGTGTACATGCCGCTGGTCGCCGGGCTGCATGCGATCCTGTTCGAAGGGCGCACGCTTGAGCAGGTGATCGAGTTGTTGATGCGTGGCGAACCGAAGACCGACGTCGATTTCATTTCCACCAGCGGTTTCAACTGAACCGCTATTGACCGCAAGCAGGAGCGAGCCATGAACGATCCGCAAGGGCAACCCCAATACGAATCCATCCTGCTGCGTGTGCTGTGGATGGTGATTTATCTGCTGGTCTGGCAGGTGGCGCAATTCATCCTCGGCGCCGTGGTGCTGGTGCAATTGATCTATCGGCTGATCTACGGCGCACCCAGTGCCAGCCTGATGAATTTCGGCGACAGCCTGAGCCAGTTCCTGGCCCAGATCGGCCGTTTCGGCACCTTCCACAGCGACCAGAAACCCTGGCCGTTCGCCGATTGGCCGACCCCGCGCACGCCGGAAGGTGAAGCGCCTCACGCCGTGGCGCCGGCCGCGCATCCTGTCCGGGACGAGGAGCCGAAGCTATGAAATTGTGGGTGTTGCGTCATGGTGAGGCCGAGCCGTACGGTGCCCGTCCCGATCCGGAGCGGGCCCTGACGGCACACGGTCGCGAGGAAGTGTTGCGCAGTGCCGCGCAATTGATCGGCCAGCCCCTGACCGCCATTTACGTCAGCCCCTACCTGCGGGCCCAGCAGACCGCGCAACTGGTGCGCGAAGCACTGGGTTTCGAGCCGGAGTTGAGAACGGTCGACTGGCTCACGCCAGAAACCCGGCCGCAAAAAGTCCTGGAACGCCTCGAGGATCAGGACAACGTGCTGCTGGTCAGCCATAACCCGTTGGTGGGCAGCCTGCTGGGCTTTCTGCAGCACGGTCATCTGCAACACCCCGAGCAAGTGCAAACCGCCGGCCTGGCTGAGCTGGAAGGCGACATGCCGCTGGCCGGGGCGCTGAAGCTCAAAGGGATCAGGCATCCCTGAACCGGTCGGTTGCAGGACTGGACAAAACAATAATCACACAGGAAGGGCAACGATGAGTCTGTGGCGCACCACCCCCAACATCGAGCAACTGAACGCCGCCGGTAGAAACACCATCAGCGAAGTGCTGGACATTCGTTTCGAGTCTTTCGACGACGAATCCCTGACCGCCAGCATGGTGGTCGATCATCGCACCCACCAGCCGTTCGGCCTGCTGCATGGCGGTGCTTCGGTGGTGCTGGCCGAAACGGTCGGGTCCATGGCCGCCTATCTCTGTGTCGATGCCAGCAAGTTCTATTGCGTGGGTCTGGAGATCAACGCCAACCACCTGCGCGGCGTGCGCAGCGGACGGGTAACCGCCACCGCGCGGATGGTTCACCTGGGCCGTACCACCCAGGTCTGGGACATCCGCCTGGTCAATGATGAGGGCAAGGTCAACTGCGTGTCGCGCCTGACCATGGCCGTGGTGCCGCTGGGCGAGCAACCGCCGGCGCGTTGAGACATGAATACATGTTTGTGACTGATGGACAGCTCTTGTGGCGAGGGAGCTTGCTCCCGCTGGCCTGCGAAGCAGGCCCAAAACCAGGCGACGCGGTGTGCCAGGCTAACCGCGTCGATGGGTTTAGGGGGCCGCTTCGCAGCCCAGCGGGAGCAAGCTCCCTCGCCACAGGTTTTCATCGCTCATACAACCCCATAGCCCAAGCCCGACTGTCATCATTCCTGTCAGTTACGGTCATTGCCGTGCCGTCGGGTTCTGCGGACAATCTGCCCCAGTTCCCCCAATGGATCGGCTGTCATGTCGCAACAGATTTTCTTCGCCCACGCCAACGGTTTTCCCTCGGCCACCTACGGCAAGTTGTTCGCCGCGCTGGCGCCGCAGTACCAGGTCGCGCACCTGGAGTTGCACGGCCATGACCCACGTTTCCCGGTGGACGATAACTGGCACAACCTGGTGGACGAACTGATCCATCACCTGGAACAGCAACCGGCGCCAGTGTGGGGCGTCGGTCACTCCCTGGGCGGCGTGTTGCACCTGCACGCGGCGTTGCGCTGCCCCGAGCTGTATCGTGGCGTGGTCATGCTCGATTCGCCGGTGCTGACCCGTACCGACCAGTGGGTGATCCTGGCCGCCAAACGCCTGGGCTTCATCGACCGCCTGACGCCGGCGGGCCGGACCCTGGGGCGGCGTGAAGAGTTCGCTGACCTGGAATCGGCCCGGCAGTATTTTGCTGGCAAGACCCTGTTCCGCGGTTTTGACCCGGAATGCTTCGACGCCTACCTGCAACATGGCCTGCAACAAGTCGGCGACCGACTGCGGCTGCGCTTCGATCCGGCCACTGAAATCAGCATCTACCGTGGCGTGCCGCACACCAGCCCAGGGCGGCCCCGTAAGCTCAAGGTGCCGCTGGCCGTGGTGCGCGGCCGGCAGAGTCGCGTGGTGATGCGGCATCACACCCGTTCGGTGGGGCGCATGCTCCATGGCGAATCCCTGAGCATGCCCGGCGGCCACATGTTCCCCCTCGAACGTCCACAAGACACCGCCAATCTGCTCAAGAACCTGTTCCAGCGTTGGGAAGGGCGCAGCGCATGAGTGTGGTCGAGGAGGTCCGCCTGAGCCTGCCTCACATCGAACTGGCGGCCCACCTGTTCGGCCCGGAAGACGGACGGCCGGTGATTGCCCTGCACGGTTGGCTGGACAACGCCAACAGCTTCGCCCGCCTGGCGCCCAGGCTCGAGGGCCTGCGGGTGATTGCCCTGGACATGGCCGGCCACGGTCACTCCGGGCATCGGCCGCCCGGTGCCGGGTATGCCCTCTGGGACTACGCCCACGATGTGCTGCAAGTCGCCGAACAACTGGGCTTGAAGCGTTTCGCCCTGTTGGGGCATTCCATGGGCGCCATTGTGTCGCTGGTGCTGGCCGGCTCTCTGCCGGAGCGGGTGACGCACCTGGGTTTGATCGACGGGGTGATTCCTCCTACAGCCAAAGGCGATAACGCGGCCGAACGCATGGGCATGGCCCTGCAAGCCCAGTTGGATCTGCAGCAAAAACGCAAGCCGGTCTACAAAACCCTCGAGCGGGCCATCGAAGCGCGGATGAAAGGGCTGGTGGCGGTCAGCCGCGAGGCCGCCGAATTGCTGGCCCAGCGCGGCCTGATGCCGGTGCCCGGGGGCTATACCTGGCGCACCGACAACCGCCTGACCCTGCCATCGCCTTTGCGCCTGACCGATGAACAGGCCATGGCGTTCGTGGCGCGGGTCGCTTGTCCGACGCATCTGGTGGTGGCAGCCGACGGCATGCTGGCCCAGCACCCGGAATTGCTGGAGCGTCTACCCTTCAGTCATGAGCAGTTGCCCGGCGGTCATCATCTACACCTGAACGACGAGGTCGGCGCCGCGCTTGTAGCAGACTGTTTCAATCGGTTCTTCACCGCTCCTTGACTTGTGTCGGGCAACTGTCGAGGCTGGGCGGGTTGAAAGGGAGACAACCATGACAGACCTCCGTTTGCCAGCCTCGCGGTGCATCGACGGTGCCCGTTGCGTCCAAGCCTCCAAGGCCAAGCCGATCCGATGAAATTATCCGTTCACTCACTCGTCCTGCTGGTGCTGGCCTGCTTCAGCCCGGTGTCGTTCGCCGTCGATGTACCGGGCAGTCGCGATCTGGAGCGTGTGCCGCGCATGCCCGACGCGCAGATTGTCGATTACCGGCAAACCAGCGACCTGGAACGCGTCTACCCCATGGGCTCGATCCGCAAGATCAGCGGCCAACTGCGCTTCGACGGCCAGGTCGATGCCCGTGGGAATGTCACGTCGGTCACCTACGAACTGCCGCCGGAACATTCCGCCACCCAGGCCTTCACCGCGGCGCGCGAAGCGCTGCAGAAACAAGGTGCCGAGCTGTTGTTCTGGTGCCAGGCCCGCGATTGCGGCGAAAGCAGCCTGTGGGCCAACGAGGTCTTCGGCAATGCCAAGCTCTATGGCGCCGACAACGGCCAGGCCTTCCTGTTGCTGCGCCTGGCGCCACCGGCGGACAACACACTGATTGCGCTGTATGCCATCACCCGCGGCAATCGCAAGGCCTACCTGCATGTCGAGCAGTTCGAGGCGAACGCACCGCTGGGGGACTTGCTGCCGACATCGGCCACGCTGTTGCGCCAGCTCAAGGACACCGGGGTCCTGGATTTTCCGCGTCTTGCCGGCGAGCCAGACGACAGCTGGTTGCGTCTATTGTCCCGGGCGCTGAACCTGGACACGGGCCTGCGGGTCAGTATCGCCGGGCCCCGGGCCGAGGACTGGCTTGAGGCGCTGGCGGGCCAGGGCGTCCGGGCGGCGCGCATGGAGGCCGCCAGCGGCGAGGCGCCGGGATTGCACCTGGAGCTGCTGCGCTAAGCTGTCTCGGGGCAGCGGGTTCACACCGTTGCCCCGGTACTGTTCATTTTTTCGAGACCCTACATGCTCAATAACGATCGGCTGTTGGTGCAGATCCTGCTCCTGGTGTTGTTCGGCGCAAGCCTCTGGGTCATGGCGCCGTTCTGGTCGGCGCTGTTCTGGGGGGCAGTGCTGGCTTTCGCCAGTTGGCCGCTGATGCGCCTGCTGACCCGCTGGGTCAATGGCCGCGAATCCCTGGCGGCGGCATTGCTGACGATGGGCTGGATGCTGCTGGTGGCGGTGCCGCTGGTGTGGCTGGGGTTCAACCTGGCCGACCATGTACGCGATGCCACGGCGTTCATCAAGGATGTGCAGGTCGACGGCTTGCCGCAAGCCCCCGACTGGCTGGCCGGCGTGCCGCTGGTGGGCGGACGGCTGGTCGGCATCTGGAACAGCATCGACCAGCAGGGTGCGGCAATGATGGTGTCCATCAGGCCGTACCTGGGGCAAGTCGGCAACTGGCTGTTGGCGCGCAGTGCGCAGATTGGTGGTGGCATACTCGAGCTGACCCTGAGCATCGTGTTCGTGTTCTTTTTCTATCGCGACGGCCCGCGCCTGGCGGTGTTCGTCCACGGGTTGCTGGAGCGTCTGATCGGCGACCGTGCCGGTTACTACATCGAACTGGTGGCCGGTACCGTGCAACGAGTGGTCAACGGCGTGATTGGCACCGCGGCGGCCCAGGCCGTGCTGGCGCTGATCGGTTTCCTGATCGCCGGGGTGCCGGGAGCGCTGGTGCTGGGCATCGTCACATTCCTGCTCAGCCTGATTCCCATGGGGCCACCGTTGGTGTGGATCCCCGCCACGGCGTGGCTGGTGTGGAAGGGTGAGTACGGGATGGCGGTGTTTCTTGGCATCTGGGGCACGTTCATCATCAGCGGCGTGGACAACGTGCTCAAGCCCTACCTGATCAGCCGTGGCGGAAACCTACCCTTGGTCATCGTGCTGCTGGGGGTGTTCGGCGGGTTGATCGCCTTCGGTTTCATCGGCCTGTTCATCGGCCCGACCTTGCTGGCGGTGGCGTACAGCCTGTTGACGGACTGGAGCAAAAGCCAGGCGCGGTAACCCCGGCAAGCCCAAGGCCTTGTGGCGAGGGAGCTTGCTCCCGCTGGGTTGCGCAGCGACCCCAAACCAATCACTTCGATCTACCTGACACACCGCGTTGTCTGGCTTTAAGGGCTGCTGCGCAGCCCAGCGGGAGCAAGCTCCCTCGCCACAGGGTTATCGTCGATCAATCAACCGCGAACCTGGCTCCCGAAGGGCCAGGTGTACGGATGAATCAGGTCGCCACGTTCAGGTGTTTCCCCACGGTGGCGACGTTATCCAGCGAGTATTGTCGGCTGAGGTTGGCGATCATTCTGTTCAACGCCTCGCTGACATTGGCCTGCTCGGTGGAGCTGTCGCTGCGGCGACCGGCCTGCAAGGCGCTGTTGAACTCGTCGCTGTCGACCCCGCCACTGCTGTCGCTGTCGAGTGCTTCCATCAGCATCGCGCTGGTGTCGGTGCTCGTGGACGTACCGTTGCTGGCCTGCAAGGCGCTGCTCAGTTCGCTGGCGGTGACGGTGGCGTCGCCATCGGCATCGAGCTGGCTGAACAGCTCTTCACTGGAGGCCTGTTGCGGCGGTGGCGGTGGTGCGAGGCTGGCGGCGAGTTCGTCAAGGCTGACGGTGCCGTCTTCATTCTTGTCCAGCGCCGAGAACACTTGCTGGCTGTCGGCATCGCTGCCGGTGCTGGCCAGGCCGTTGCTCAACTCATCGCTGCTGACCACGCCGTCACCGTCGGCGTCCAGGGCGCTGAGCAGCGCATCGGCCAGTTCGGTATTCGGCGCCTGGTCCTGTGGCGGCGGGGGCGGCGGTGCCATCGCGGCCATTTCCTCGCTGCTCAGGTCACCACTGTCGTCACTGTCCAGGTCGCTAAAGTTGTCGCTCAGGCTGACCAGGATGCCATCGTCGCTTTTTTGCGACAGGGCGCTGCTCAACTCTTCCTGATTGACCGAACCGTCGCCGTCGCTGTCGAGCTTGCTCAGCAGGTCCTTTTGAAACTGCTGGCTGCGGGCGCTGCTGGTTGCGGTACTGCTGGTGCTGGTATAGGTCGAGTAACTGCTGACGCTACCAATCATGGGCGCTCTCCTTGGGCTGGGATAGCCGGTGGGTGCACCGGCTTATGCAGCCTCGGCGGGGCAGTTGTCGTGGGTGTGTGGAGTTTGTACCGAGAGAAATACACAGCGTTCGCTCCCACAGGGGAGATAAGAGGGCTTAGAGACGAGGCAGGCTGATCACCGCCGTCAACCCACCCCCCGGTGTCTCTTCCAGGGTTAATTGCCCGCCCAGGCGTTCGCTGGCTTCCCGGGCGATGGTCATGCCCAGGCCGACGCCGCCGGAGTTGCGGTTGCGCGAGCCTTCAAGGCGAAAGAACGGCTCGAACACCGCCTCGCGTTTGTCCGCTGCAATACCGGGACCGTGGTCGATGACTCGAATCAGCACCTGCTTATGTTGGTCCTCCAGGCTAATCAAGGCATGGCCGGCGTAGCGCAGGGCATTGTCGATGAGGTTGTTGAGGCACGAACGCAGCGCCATCGGTTGCACCTGCAGCGGCGCGCAGGTACCGCTGACCTGCACATCGGCGCCCTGGTCCTGGGCGTTTTCGCTCAACGATTCCACCAAGGCCTGCACGTCCATCCATTGCAGCGCTTCACTGGTGCGCTGTTCGTGCAAGTAGGTGAGGGTGGCATCGAGCATGTCGATCATGTCGTCCAGGTCCTGGCGCATCTGGCCTTGCAGCTTGATGTCATCAATCTGCTCCAGGCGCAACTTGAGCCGCGAAAGCGGCGTGCGCAGGTCATGGGACACCGCGCCGAGCATGCGCGAACGCTGCTGTACCTGCTCGCGGATCCGCTTCTGCATCAGGTTGAACGTATGGGCCGCCTGCCGCGCTTCACGGGGGCCGTTTTCATCCAGCGGCGGGCTGTCGAGGTTTTCGCTCAGGCGCTCGGCCGCATCGCTCAAGCGCTGGATGGGTCGGGTCAGGAGCTTGGCGCCGTACCAGGCTGCAATAATCAGGAACACGAACTGAAAGGTCAGTGGCACCACTGGGCCACCGAACCAGGGCCGTGGAGGGCGGTTAGGGGGCGGGCCGAAGCGCGGGGGGCCTTCGGCTTGCCGGGAAAATTCCGGCGGAGGCCCGGAAGGTGGTCTGTCGTATTGAGAAAACCAGGCAAACGCCAACAGATGCGCCAGGACAATCGCCAGCAGCAGCACACCGAACAGGCGGCCGAACAGGGAGTCGAGGCGCAGTTGCATCAACCGATGTCCCGCGCGTCGAACAAGTAGCCCTCACCGCGCACGGTCTTGATCAGTTGCGGGGCCTTGGGGTCGTCGCCCAGCTTCTGGCGCAGGCGCGATACAAGCAGATCGATGCTGCGGTCGAACGCCTCGATGGAGCGCCCGCGAGCCGCGTCCAGCAGTTGTTCACGGCTGAGCACCCGGCGCGGCCGTTCGATGAAGACCCACAGCAGGCGGAACTCGGCATTGGACAGCGGCACCACCAGCCCGTCGGCCGAGATCAGTTGGCGCAGCACGCTGTTGAGCCGCCAGTTGTCGAAACGGATATTGGCCCGATGCTCGGTGCGGTCGTCGCGCACCCTGCGCAGGATGGTCTGGATGCGCGCCACCAATTCCCTGGGTTCGAACGGCTTGGCCATGTAGTCATCGGCGCCCAGCTCCAGGCCGATGATGCGGTCGGTGGGTTCGCAGCGGGCGGTGAGCATCAGGATCGGGATGTCCGATTCGGCGCGCAGCCAGCGGCACAGTTGCAAGCCATCTTCACCCGGCAGCATCAGGTCGAGCACGACCACGTCGAAGTGCTCGGCCTGCATCGCCAGGCGCATGGCAGCGCCGTCGGTCACGCCGCTGGCGCGTATGCTGAAGCGGGCCAGGTAATCGATCAGCAGCTCGCGGATCGGCACGTCGTCATCGACGATCAGCGCGCGGGTGCTCCAGCGCTTGTCATCGTCGGGCACTTTTTGATCGTCAGAATTTGCAACAGGGGTGTTCTGCATGGATGCATCATCTGCCAGGTAGGCTGCCAACCGCAAAGAAGGCGGCGAGGTTGAGCCCTCAGCATAGGCTTCGTGCCGCGAAGCGTGAAGCGCTGAAAGGACGGGTTGCGGCGGCGGACGGTAGCGTGTCGACGTGTTGTACGCATGTCATGAGTGTATCCGCTTCGACACAAAGTCCGGTATCGTCCATGCTGCAGGGGGACGATGAGATTTACCGATCATCGGGTCCCGCACGGGCGCTCGTTCCGCTACAATGCGCGCCGATTTCGACTTGCCTGAGAGCCCGCTCATGTCCGCCTGCCAGACGCCCATTATCGTCGCCCTGGATTTCCCCACCCGTGACGCCGCCCTGAAGCTGGCCGACCAGTTGGACCCCAAGCTTTGCCGGGTCAAAGTCGGCAAGGAACTGTTCACCAGTTGCGCTTCGGAAATTGTCGGGACCCTGCGTGACAAGGGTTTCGAAGTGTTCCTGGACCTGAAGTTCCACGATATCCCCAACACCACCGCCATGGCCGTCAAGGCTGCCGCGGAGATGGGCGTGTGGATGGTCAACGTGCATTGCTCCGGTGGCCTGCGCATGATGGCGGCCTGCCGTGAAGTGCTGGATCAGCGCAGCGGCCCGAAACCGTTGCTGATCGGCGTGACCGTGCTGACCAGCATGGAACGCGAGGACCTGGCCGGGATCGGCCTGGACGTCGAGCCCCAGGAGCAGGTGCTGCGGTTGGCGGCGCTGGCGCAGAAGGCCGGCCTGGACGGTCTGGTCTGTTCGGCCCTAGAGGCCAGCGCCCTGAAGGCGGCTCACCCGTCGCTGCAATTGGTGACCCCGGGGATTCGTCCGGCGGGCAGCGCCCAGGACGACCAGCGTCGCATCCTGACCCCGCGCCAGGCGCTGGACGCCGGTTCCGATTACCTGGTGATCGGTCGCCCGATCAGCCAGGCGGCCGATCCGGCCAAGGCGCTGGCGGCGGTCGTGGCCGAACTGGCCTGACCTGACACCGAAGATCCCTAATGTGGGAGCGAGCTTGCTCGCGATAGCGGTGTGTCAGTCAATATCAATGTTGACTGACACGGCCCCATCGCGAGCAAGCTTGCTCCCACAGTTGTTTTGTATCAGACCTTGAGTACGAGTTTCCCGAAGTTCTCCCCACTGAACAATTTGGTCAGCGTCTCGGGGAATGTCTCCAGCCCTTCGACAATGTCTTCCTTGCTCTTGAGCTGCCCCTTGGCCATCCAGCCGGCCATTTCCTGCCCAGCGGCGGCGAACTGCGCGGCGTAGTCCATGACCACGAAGCCTTCCATGCGCGCCCGATTGACCAGCAGCGATAGGTAGTTGGCGGGACCCTTTACCGCTTCTTTATTGTTGTACTGGCTGATGGCGCCGCAAATCACCACGCGGGCCTTGAGGTTCAAGCGGCTGAGCACGGCATCGAGGATGTCGCCCCCGACGTTGTCGAAATACACATCGACGCCCTTGGGGCATTCGCGCTTGAGGCCGGCGTGGACGTCTTCGTTCTTGTAGTCGATGGCGCCGTCGAAGCCCAGTTCATCGATCAGGAACTTGCATTTGTCGGCCCCGCCGGCAATGCCCACCACGCGACAGCCTTTGATCTTGGCGATCTGCCCGGCGATGCTGCCCACTGCACCGGCGGCACCTGAGAGCACCACCGTCTCGCCAGCCTTGGGTGCGCCGACGTCCAGCAGGGCGAAATAGGCCGTCATGCCCGTCATGCCCAGTGCGGACAAGTAACGGGGCAACGGCGCCAGTTTCGGGTCGACCTTGTAGAAACCTCTTGGCTCGCCGAGGAAATAATCCTGCACGCCCAATGCACCGTTGACGTAGTCCCCGACCGCGAACCCCGGGTTGTTCGAGGCAATCACTTGGCCGACACCCAATGCCCGCATCACTTCGCCGATGCCGACGGGTGGGATATAGGACTTGCCCTCGTTCATCCAGCCGCGCATGGCCGGGTCCAGGGACAGGTATTCGTTCTTCACCAGGATCTGGCCGGCTGCTGGCTCGCCCACCGGTACTTGCTGATAGGTGAAAGTCTCGCGGGTCGCCGCGCCTACCGGGCGTTTGGCGAGCAGGAACTGGCGATTGGTCTGGGCAGTCATGACGGGCACTCAAGATGAATGAAGTCTTGTTGATAGACCTTCGAAGCGCTTGCCGCAAGGTTTGCTGACATAGCGAATGCAGTTCGATCCAACACAGTGATAGTTCGCCCAGTGGCTTTATCACTGGCGCCCATGAATGCACAAACGGCAATTGGATAGTGCTGCCGCGTCCTCGGAACCTGTGACTAGACTGGCGGCATCTCCCGCATTCTTCGAGGAACTGACAATGAGCATGACGTTTTCCGGACAGGTCGCCGTGGTAACCGGTGCCGCCGCAGGCATCGGCCGGGCCACTGCCCAGGCGTTCGCGGCAGAGGGCCTGAAAGTGGTGGTGGCCGACCTGGACGTGGCGGGCGGCGAGGGCACGGTGCAGTCGATTCGTGATTCGGGCGGCGAAGCGGTGTTCGTGCGCTGCAACGTGACGTTGGAAAGCGATGTGCAGCACCTGATGGACGAAGTGATCAAGACCTACGGACGTCTTGACTACGCCTTCAACAACGCCGGGATCGAGATCGAGAAGGGCAAGTTGGCCGACGGTACCCTCGATGAGTTCGACGCGATCATGGGGGTCAATGTGAAGGGCGTCTGGTTGTGCATGAAGTACCAGTTGCCATTGCTACTGGCCCAGGGCGGCGGCGCGATCGTCAACACGGCCTCGGTGGCTGGCCTGGGCGCCGCGCCGAAGATGAGCATCTATGCGGCGTCCAAGCATGCTGTGATCGGCCTGACCAAATCGGCCGCCATCGAATACGCCAAGAAGAAAATCCGCGTGAACGCGGTCTGTCCAGCGGTGATCGACACTGACATGTTCCGTCGTGCCTATGAGGCGGACCCGAAAAAAGGCGAGTTCGCCAATGCCATGCACCCGGTGGGGCGTATCGGCAAAGTCGAGGAAATCGCCAGCGCTGTGCTGTATTTGTGCAGCGATGGCGCGGCCTTCACCACGGGCCATTCCCTGGCGGTGGACGGCGGCGTCACAGCGTTCTGAGGACACGCCCCTCAGCTTGTAGGACGAAGCCCGCACTGGTTGCGGGCTTTTTCGTGTGGGGCCGAAAAAGCCTCGGAACGGCCCCTCATTGTGTTTCAAAGGGTGAGAATCGGCGGTTTTGGCGGCGTTGGCGTACATCGTCTCCTAGCGGCCTGTGCTTAACTGTTTCCGGAAATAAAACAAACGCTTAGGAGTTTGGTTACTCATGGAGTTGAGAATCGACCGACAGGCCCTGGTGCCTGTCGTGCAGCAAATCGTCGACGCGCTGACCGGCTGGATCCGACAGGATGCGGTGCAACCGGGGACTCGGCTGCCGTCCGTCCGCCAACTGGCGCGGGAGAACCTGCTCAGCCAATCCAGCGTCAATGAAGCGTGTGAACGCCTGGTCGCTCAAGGCCTGTTGGCGTCCCGCCATGGTTCCAGCTTTTTTGTCGCACCACCCCCTCCACCCGAGCCCGAGCCCACCGATCAGAATCGACAGCAGGACGCGCTCGCTGAAGGGGGCGACAGCCCGCAATGGGAACTGAAGCTGGGGTGTGGCGGGCTGCCCGAGAGCTGGCGTGAAAGCGATGACCTGGGCTATGCGATCCGTCAGGTCACCCGCACCGACATGGCGGGATTGTTCAACTACAGCACGCCGTTGGGGCTGCCCGCCCTGCGTGAGCAACTGTCCAGGCGCCTGAAGCAATTCAATATCGAGGCCGGTAAAGACCTGATCCTGACCACCACCGGGGCGACCCATGGGCTGGACCTGATCGTACGGACCCTGTTGCCGCCGGGTTCCTGCGTGGTGGTGGAGAGTCCCGGTTATTCAAGCCTGTTCGACCTGCTCAGGTTGCACAACATCGACATGATCGAACTGCCCAGGACCCCGCGCGGTCCGGACGTCGACGCGCTGCAAGACCTGCTGGCGAGGCACCGGCCCACTGCGCTGTTCGTCAACAGCGCCTGCCATAACCCGACCGGCAGCAGCCTGGCTCCGGCCGTCGCTCAACGGCTGCTGCAATTGACGAAGGAACATGCCGTGCTGGTGATCGAAGACGATGCCTATGGCGATTTCCAGAGCTCGGCACGGACCCGGCTGGCGGCGCTGGATGCCGACGTGGTCTACGTGGGCAGTTTCTCGAAAACCCTGAGCAGTTCGTTGCGCGTCGGTTTCGTGGTGGCCGGGCCGTCCATCATTGCGCGCCTGAGTGAGGTCAAGGGTATTACCAGCATGGGTGGCTCGCGGTTCTGTGAGTCGGTCCTTGCCTGCCTCCTGGCCAATGGCGCCTATCGCAAGCTGGTACAGCGCCAACGGCAGCGTCTGGGCGCCGATATGGCGGCGCTGTTGCAGGTACTGGAGGACGCCGACTGGGAGGTCTTTGGCAAACCGGCCGGGGGGCTTTTCATCTGGGCAAGACCGCCATTGTGTGACTACGCTGGAGTGCAGCGTCTGGCCAGGCGGTTCGGCGTGCTGTTGTCTTCGCGTACCGCGTTCAGCCCTTCGGGCGCCGACAGCGACTGGCTACGGATCAATGTGGCCTATGCCCGTGACCCCAGGGCGCTGGCGTTCTTCCGGGCCGCGGCTCTGGATCGACCTCGAGTGTCCTGAAAACGACGCGGCTGTAGCTTTTTGCCATTATTCCGACGCCAGCATCTTGTGTTGCAGGGCGTCTCGTTGCGAATCTGCAATCAACACACACTGGCAGAGGACTGAGCGCAATGATTTCGGCCGTGCAAGGACGTTTTGCCAACCTGGGTATGGCAAAGAAACTGGGTATCGGATTTGTCCTGGTGCTGCTGCTGACCGCCGTGGTCGCTGCCATCGGTGTCTGGTCCCTGCAGACCATCAGCTATCGCTTCGATGGCCTGAAACAGATGTCGGCCCTCAACAGCGGGTTGCTCAAGGTCCGGCTGCTGGAGCAGGAGTACGCCTCGCGCTCCGATCCCAAGACGGCCGATGCCCTGCGCCAGGGTGTCGACGCTCTGGTGGCCCAGGCGAACGAACTCAAGGTGCAGTCGGCTGCCAACGTGCCGGTGATGAACGATGTGGAGCAGGCGCTGGCCGCGTACCGCAAGGCGTTCGACGAATTTGTCGGGTTGAGCCAGAGCAAGGACCTGGCGCTGGAAATGGCCAGTTGGTCGGTTTCCAGCGTTGCCAATAACCTGGACGTGTTGCAGGCCGGGCTGGCGGATGACGGCGCCTATACCTTGAAAGACACCGAAGGCAAGGAGGGGGCCGAGTTCATCGAGCAGGCCAACCAGGTCAGCGAAGTATCGCGGTTGATGTTGCAGGCGATGAACGAAGCCCGGGTCCGCTTGGACCAGAGCCGCAAAGGCAATGTTGAAGGTGCCGGAGAAGGCAACATCGAACAGGCCGAGCAGGCGATGAAACAGGCCGACGTGCTCAAGACCACCGTCAAGGACCCGGGTTACCAGACCGTGCTGAATGAGGTGGCCGGGCATATTGCCGGGTTCAATGAACAACTGGCCGAATACACCGGCCTGTTGGCGAAGGAAAAAGTCGTCTACCAGCAACTGCACGAGCGGGCCGATCAAGTGGTGGCGCGGGTTGACCAGGCCTTCAGTGCCGAAGACCATGCCATGCAGACCGAACTGAAGAAGAATTCGCTGCTGATCATTGGGTCGTCGGCCTTGGCGTTGTTGGTGGGATTGATCGCGGCATGGGTCATAACCCGGTTGATCGTGACGCCGCTGCGCAGTGTCATTCGCGTGGCCCAGCAGATTGCGTCGGGTGACTTGAGCGCCACGGTCGAAGTGACGCGCCGGGACGAAATTGGTCAGTTGATGCAGGCGATGCAACAGATGGGCGCGGGGCTGAGCAGTATCGTCAGCGGCCTACAGGCCGGTATCGAGCAATTGGCCAATTCGGCCCAATCGCTGTCGGCCGTGACTGAACAGACCAACCTGGAAGTCAGCAGCCAGAAAGAAGAAACCGAGCAAGTCGCCACGGCGATGAACCAGATGACGGCCACCGTGCATGATGTGGCACGCAACGCCGAAGAAGCCGCACAAGCGGCCCAGACTGCCGACGACAAGGTCGAAAGTGGCCAGCAGGTGGTGCGTCAGAGCATGGTGCGCATCGAACAACTGGCCGATTCGGCCACGTCGGCCAGTTCCAGCATCGAAAGCCTCAGCGCCGAGATCCAGAACATCGGCACGGTGCTGAGTGTGATCAAGAGCGTGGCTGAGCAAACCAACCTGTTGGCGCTCAATGCCGCTATCGAGGCAGCCCGGGCCGGTGAGCAGGGCAGGGGCTTTGCGGTTGTGGCCGACGAGGTGCGGGCCCTGGCCAAGCGTACGCAACAGTCCACCGAGGAAATCGAGCGACTGGTGAGCGCCTTGCGTTCAGCGGCCCAGGCTTCCGTGCAGCAGATCCAGAGCAGCGGCGAGTTGGTGAAGATGGCGGTCAGCGATGCACTGCAGACCGAAAGCGCCTTGGGCAGTATTGCGGCGGCGGTATCGCTGATCCAGCAGATGAACCAACAGATCGCGGCGGCGGCCGAGCAGCAGAGTTCGGTGGCCGAGGAGATCAATCGCAGTGTTACCAGCATTCGCGCCAGCGCCGATCAATCGTCCCTGGCGATGCGCGGCAATGCCGCTTCCAGCATTGAGCTGGCGCAGTTGGGGGTTGAGCTGAAAGGGATGGTGGGGCATTTCAAGTTGTGAGCCGGCGATGGCTCGACACCTGACACCTGTGGCGAGGGAGCTTGCTCCCGTTTGGGGGCGAAGCACCCATCGTTAAAGGGTTGCCGCGGCCGAAACGTCCGACCGGCCGGCCCAGCGGGAGCAAGCTCCCTCGCCACAAGGGAACTCGATCCGGCCCTGTAATCTCAGTCGTAAACCTTCTTCTTCTTCCACTCGTCGTTTACTTCCGCGTCCTTCAGCCCTTCGGTCAACTGGTTGACCTCGCCTTCGACCGGCTGGGTGCTGGCCAGGACCTGGGCATTGGCACGGGCCAGGAGTTTTTCCAGGTAGGCCAGTTGTTCGGCGTAGACCTGGGGTTCCTGTTGCTTGCGCAGGTACTGCACGCCGCGCTCGAAGGCCAGGCGGGCTTGCCCGGGTTGTTCTTGCTGCAGCGCATGCTGGCCGAGGTTGTTGAAGAACTCGATGTGCAGCAGCACCAGGATGTGTCGCACTTCGCGAATCCAGCGCTTGGCTTCGTTAGGCGGCAGGAAACCGTCCTGGGCGGCGCGGGTGATCTGGCCGTGCAAGGCCTCGAGCAGAAACCGTACGTCCTTGGCCTTGGCTTCGGTCTGGATCGGTGCCGGTGGATTGTTCACCGGGATCGATTCACCCTGGGCGGCCAGTGCGCTCAACTCGTCCAGGCGTGCCTTGACCGCGGAATTGGTTTTATCCAGGTTCAGCAAGCGCTGGCAGACGTTCATCTCTAGGCGCGTCATCAACAACTTCAGGGCAGGGGTCATCAACTGCCCGGGGAAGGTTTCGGTGAGCTCGCCACAGCGACGCATGCGGTCGTTGAGTTCTACCTTGGTGCGGGCCTTTTCCAGCTTGTTGTTTTCCACCACGTGGTTCATGTAGCCAATGGCGATCAACAGGGCGATCCCGGCTACGACGAGCAGGGTGATCATGAGTGGTGTCACCGGTAAGACCTCTTTATTGTGGTACGCATGTCATGAGTGTAGTGGCTTGGCTTTTAAGCGCATAGGCCCGAGCGACGCGATTAGACGGGCGTCGTGCTGTTTATAGGAAGCATAACTGGGTGGGTGCACATTGCCATCATTTGCCGGGCGCGACTATAGCGTCTCGGCGGGTGACAGAATATAGGCGTCAGAGACCGGGCGGGCAAAATGTCAGGATCGCCCCCAAACCGGGCGAAGTCATTGATTTAAATAAATTTATATCTGGGGGTTGACGACCCTTCAATCCATCCATAGAATGCGCGCCACTTACAGCGTAAAGCACTCAGCCAAACGCTATAAGCAGTGAATGTTGTACGTGTGTCCCCTTCGTCTAGTGGCCTAGGACACCGCCCTTTCACGGCGGTAACAGGGGTTCGAGTCCCCTAGGGGACGCCAATGCGGGAATAGCTCAGTTGGTAGAGCACGACCTTGCCAAGGTCGGGGTCGCGAGTTCGAGTCTCGTTTCCCGCTCCAATTTTAAACAGCGTTGCTTTCGGGCAGGGCTGAGTGAAACCAGAACCAACTCTTCGGAGGCGGATCTGGGCACTGGAACACACACCATGTGTTCCGGGCAGCGTGTCCCCTTCGTCTAGTGGCCTAGGACACCGCCCTTTCACGGCGGTAACAGGGGTTCGAGTCCCCTAGGGGACGCCATTTGCGGGAATAGCTCAGTTGGTAGAGCACGACCTTGCCAAGGTCGGGGTCGCGAGTTCGAGTCTCGTTTCCCGCTCCAAATTCAAAAAACGCCGCTCATTCGAGCGGCGTTTTTTTATGCGCGTAAAAAAACCATTTCAACGCTCAAGGTTATGTATCCGGCGCTTAGGGGGCTTTAACCAGCGATTTGCATTGTCTGAGGGGAATGGCGGCGATTTTCCTTAATATTGAAGGGGGAGTGAGGCTACTTCCTGCAAAACTTAAGGAAAAACGCTTAGGAAGATTAATAGTTCATTCCTAAAGAAATGCACTTCTCCTAACCTTCCAGTACCCCTTCTGGAGATGCATTTATGCTGATTTTCGTTAAATCGATGGTCATTGGGCTGTGCATTGCAGCCCCTGTAGGACCCATTGGGTTGCTGTGCATACAGCGAAGTCTGATGCTTGGGTGGAGAGCCGGTTTCGCGACGGGATTGGGCGCGGCCACAGCCGATTCGATTTATGGATTCATCGGTGCCCTGGGTGTCACGGCCATCATTGCGACGCTCATCAGCTTTAAACCCTGGTTGTGTATTTTTGGTGGGTTGTTCCTCGCCTACATTGGTTATCAGACAATACGATCGAAGGGTGGCGCGACGGCCATGGCGGGTGAGCGGGCCAATATGTTCAAAGCCTACTCCACGACGCTGTTCCTGACCCTGTCGAACCCCATGACCATCTTGTCGTTTATCGCGATATTTGCTGCGTTGAGTGATGGCATGGCCGGTGACCAAGGCGGCCAGCACGCCTTGCTGCCGATGGTGACCGGTATCTTCCTGGGCTCGGCTGCCTGGTGGCTGGGGTTGAGTGGGTTCTCCTCCATTTTCAAGGCGCGGATTGCCGAATCAAAGCTAAGGCTGATCAACTACTTTTCAGGGGCAACCATCACCATCCTGGGGGCCTACCAGGTCGCCACTGGCGTCATGCTGGCCACGGCTACCTGACCCGGAGCTTACGCCTCGCTGAGCGAGGCATAAGCCTTGGTGTCTCCCTGCGATGCACGCAGGACGTTTATTGCAGCCTGAACTCGACGTATGCCCTGAAACGGCCTATCGCTTGGGTGATTTGCGAGGTGGTTGCATTGCTGAACGACAGCCTGACCTGGGTGGCCGCCTCATTCATCAGCGAAAACATGCTGGTGGGAAATACAATCACCTTGAACAGCCTGGCGCATTCGCGCATCTCAGAATATCCAAAGACGAAAGGCAGCTGCATATTGATGAAGAAGCCGCCTGCCGGATGATTCCAGCTGACCGCTCTTTGAGCGCCGACCTTGAGTGGAAATTCGCGCTCAAGGCATTCAAGCATGTGATTTCTTTTCTTTGTATAAGACAACACCCTGGGTTGGTTCAGCCCTTTCAACGAGTAGTTGTGCTCGATTAGCAAGCCTGCGACAACCGCTTGGCACACCGCCGGGGTATTCACCGTGATCAGGCTTTTGGCCTTGCACAATCGGCCGCTGAAGGACATGACCCCAGTGCCCTCAGGGGCGACCACATAGCCCATGCGCAAGCCCGGGAAAATCGATTTGGCAAAGGAGCCCAGCAAGAACACCCGACGGCTGTCGACGGACTTCATGGACGCAATGGCAGCGCCTTCGTACCTGAAGTAACGGTAGGCCGTGTCTTCGAGGATGAAAAAGTTCTTTTCATTGGCCAAGGAGAGCATGGCTCTCCTGTCGTCATGGGAAAGGCTGTCGGCGGTAGGATTGCTGAAATCTGGAATCGCATAGAGTGCCTTGATTCTTTCACCTCTGGATTCCAGCGCTTCAATGAGCCTGCGCAGGGCGATCGGATCAAGAAAGACCGTCATGGGCACAGGGACTATTTTTATACCCAGCAGTTTTGCGATCCCCGTGATCCCGGAAAACACTGGGTCAGGTACCAATAAAACCCCACCGCCTTCAAAAATCGACAGGAGCGTCAAGGTGCAGGCTTCTTGAAAACCCATGCACACCACAATGCTTTCAGGGTTGGAAACGTTGATTGCTTCATCCACCTGCAAATAGATGGCGATTATTTCATTGATGATTCCAGAGGTTTTTCCATATTGGCAAAGCAGCGTTGCAAGTGACTGGTCGGTGCCGGCAACGTGATTTTTGTAGTGGGCCAGGCCCCTGTCGATGAGCGAAGGGTCGCACTGTTTATCATCGGGGCGACCGGAGGCCAGTGAAATGGCCTCCGGGTTTTCTTGGGCAATCGAGTTCAGTAGGTGGATGACGTTCAGGATGGGGTCGTCGAATATCGTGTTTTCGAATGCGCTGGACACTTTCGCTTCTCCATAAAAAAGCAACGAGCCATTGAAGGCCCGTTGCTCTGATCAACGCCCGCTACGCAGGATCGAGTGAGCTTTCTTGATCGACCTTGCTCTCCATGGCTTCGAATGCCTGCAGCAGGTCTTCCTTGAGGTCTTGCTGATCCTCCAGGCCAAAGCACAATCGAACCAAGCCTTTCTCGATGCCCATGTCCGCTTTTTCCTGATCTGTCATCGAGGCATGGCTGCCACTGAAGGGTTGGGCAACCATTGACGTCACGCAGGCCATTCCGGTACCTGTGCCAAACCACTTGAGCGCGCTGGTGAACGTTTTGTAAAAGGGCACCAGATCCGGCCGAATATCAACAAACACAATGCCGCCATAACCGGTCAGCTGTTTGCCATCCACGCGTGGGTAATAGACATGCTCAATAAACGGCAGCTCGCGCAGATAGTTGAGCATGCTGGATGTCGTCTGGCTGTGTTTCTCCATGCGCAGGTTGAATGTCTGCATGCTTCTGCGAAGCAGCCATGCGCTATTGGGGGTTAATATCGTGCCCGAATAAAAGCGGCCCTCAAGGAGACGGTTATAAATCTTCTCGTTGTTGACCAGAACCAGGCCGCCCATGACATCGCTATGCCCAGAGAAGTATTTGGTTGCGCTGTATAGGGAAATGTCGGCGCCAAAATTCAACGGCTTCTGGAATATCGGCGTGGCCCAGGTATTGTCAACGACCACCAGCGCCTGCGGGTTGATTTGTTTGACGGCCCTGCTGACCGCATGAATATCAATGTCTTTGAGGAACGGATTGGTCGGTGTTTCGAAAACGACCATGTCGACGTTCGCCGGCAAGGCCTTCAACCCCTCTGCCGTGGTCAGATCCAGAATCGTCAGGTCTGCGCCAATGCGTGCCGCATACCGCTGGAACAGTTTATAAGAGCAGCCATAGATGTATTTGTTGATGACCAGCGAAGCACCCGGTTTCAACAGTTCCAACACCATGTAGATGGCGCTCATCCCGGTGCTGTAGGCCAGGGCATATTCGCTGCCCTCCAGGGAGGCGACGACCTGCTCCAATTCAGTCACATTGGGATTGGCCTTCCTTGAGTAGAAGAAGGCTGAGTCAGCGCTGAAAGCACTGCACTGATAAATGGGCGTTACCGAAGGGCGAGCGTCTCGGTCATCGACCTTGATATGAAGTATTTCAGTAGACACTTTCATGCTTGGCTGACCAGTTTGATGACCTGTTCATACATGTTCTGCTTGCCCTCATAACCAATGGTCGGGGTGATGTCATTTTGCGAAATACCAATCTCTTCAATCGACTCCGTCGGGAAGTGAGCCCTGTCGAATACTTCATGAAGGTTCGAGTTCACGCCGTTGGGAAGCCAGACCTCAGGACCGGTTTCATCAATGCGGGCCTTGGCAATAATGAATCGATAGCTTTCATGCGGCCGCAGCGTCAGTGATTTCCAATCGCTGTTGTGCCCGTCCGTATAATTGCGCCGCAGGTAGACGGTCTGTTCGAAATCTTCGGTATTCAGCACTTGGGCATGCAGCGATACGATATCCCCATGCCACTCGAACTTGCGTTTCTCGTAAGCGCTCAGCGCGTCCTCTCGCAGCTCGACAGGGGCGTTCGCCTGATGCTCGCCGAGTAATTTGAAATGCGCGTCGTGCCCGCATTGAGAGCAGCACCCTTTGCTGTCCAGCCCGATGATTTCAGCGTTCAAACCATAGCGGGTGACGAGCAGGGCGTTACAGTTGTTGCAGCTGGTATTGGTTCCCTCGATGTCATTCACGTTGCCCAGGTAGACATGCTCAACGCCCATGCTCCGAGCAACGTCCCGAGCCTTCAGCAGACGGTCCACAGGGGTGCGGATGCTGTTGCTCATTTTGTAATCGGGGTGGAACCTGACGAAGTGCAGCGGTACATTCGGGCCCAGTTCATCCAGGACCCATTGGCTGATCTTCCTGGCGGTTTCCTCGTCGTCGCTGATGTCGGTCACCATCAAGGTGCTGACCTCAACATATTTGCCAGCGTCATAGACTTTCTTGATGCCGGCGAGGACTGGCTCTACCCAGCCTGTCGTGACCTTGCGGTAGTATTCCGGGGAAATGGATTTCAGCGAAATCGAGAAAATATCGATGACTGGCAATAATTCATCAATGGCTTCTTCACTGATGAAGAACGCCGATTTATACAGGTTGATCAGGCCCGCTTCCTTGGCCAACTTTGCCGTGTCGAGAATGAATTCATGCCAGACAACCGGATCGTTATACGTCCAGGAAATGACGCGTATTCCGTGCTTGAGTGCGGTCTCCACAACCTGCTCAGGGGTGTAGTAGTAAACGTCTTTGTCGGTGACGTACTTGGCTTGCGAGGTTTTCCAGTTGTGACAATAACCGCAGTTGAGCATGCAGCCGATATTGCCCAGGGACAGGATCCGCTCTCCAGGGGCAAAGTGGAAAACGGCTTCGGTTTCTATCGTTTCTTCTGTGCTGTGAACGCCTTTGCCATAGTTCAATGTAACGAGTCTGCCGCCTCGGTTTCCGCGCACTTTGCAAAAACCTACCTTGCCTTCCTGTATGACACAGTTTCGTGGGGAAAGATGACACTTGACGGCGCCCCCGGGGAGTATTTCTTCCAGTTTTGCCGGGCTGCTTTCCAAGGTCCAGTTCTTATTTTTTGTAGTGTCCATCTCTCACTCCTCATCACGGAAGTTGCTATTAATATCATCGGTTAAAAAAATCTAGGCGAAACAATCCCGCCGCCATGAATGGCAGCCATCTTTATAGGTATTAGTAAGCGGATGAAGCGCGAATCAATCCATGGTTCTTGAGGGAAAAGCGCTTGGCATTCATGTTCATGAAGGGTTGAATAAGCGGGCCGATCACTAACAGGAATGCAATCGTTCCCACGCCGAACGGGCCGCCTAAAAGCCATCCGCTCGAAAAGATGCCGATTTCAATGATCATTTTGGCTTTGGTGAATGACCAGCCCCACTTGGAGACCATGGTCAGTACCACAAGGTCCATGATTCTGATTCCAATACCGCTCATGATGATCAATGCGGAGGAGTAGGCACATAACATCAGCCCCGTCGCCAATAACGTGTACTCATTCATTCTCGCGATCAAATACTCTCCGAGCCCCAGCCATGACCAGAGATCAATCAGCAGGCCGGTCAGTGTTGTTGTAATAAAGGGACTTATCGGCGGGTGTTTTTTGTTCCAGAGCATCCACCATGTCAGGAAGAAGAGGGACACGATAGCCGAACAAATGCCCATGCCCAGCATAAGTATTTTATCGATCGAGATGATCAAGACGTCTAGTGGGTCGGTACCCAGTTGACTGATGATGAAGCACTTGGCGCCCAGCGAAAAGAGACCGACACCCGTCAAGTACATCAGGATCTGGTCCTTCTTGAAACGCCGCAGATTTAGCACTTGCGTGCCAATGTGCTGGGTGAAAGAGTATGACTTTTTTCCACACTTTATCTTTTCATCTTCCATGCGAACACCATCCCTGGAGAGAATATTTTATTATGAGTGCGTCACGCTAAAGAGCAGGGCTATTGATTGCCCTCAGGCTTTCAGGCTGGAAATAGACTAGCGCTCTGCTTTATTTTGGTGCATGCTTTTTTTAATGAAAAACGCGGGCATTTCATTAAAATTTATACTTTTAACCGGGGAAAACGCACATGGATCGTATAGACGTCAAAATCCTGGGTAAGGTACAGGACTGTGGTCGCATTTCCATCACAGAGCTTTCCAAGCACGCAGGTCTTTCTATTCCTGCCACCAATGACAGGTTGCGTAAACTTGAAGACTCAGGGGTGATCAAGGGCTATTACGCTCAGTTAGATCCAACCAAACTGGGGTACGGCATATCAGCTGTCGTCGGCATCACCACTCTCAAGCCGGCGAAGTCCAAATTAATAGCAACGCTCACCGACATACCCGAAGTCGTCGAGTGCCTGCACATCACCGGAAACGACTCCTATCTGATCCGGATCTACGCCAGATCCATGGCTGAGATCGAGGACATCATTGCGAAAATCAACGCCTACGGAGAGACGCGCACCAGCATTGTCCTGTCCATTCCTATCGAGAGAAGAAAGCTCGCCCCATGAGCCTGGGTGCTGCGCACTGACTACGTGCTCTGCTGAACAAACATGGCTCACCCCTCAAGGCTGTGCACCAGGTTTTCAATCGCTTCCAGAGCTGCCTCATCCGCAGGCGCCGGTGCAGGACTTGCGCTGCGCATCTGGTACGCGAGACGGTATTCACTGGGGGTGCAACTGGCGTATTGCTTGAAGGCGCGGGCGAAGTAGGACGGGTCCTTGAAGCCAGCCTCATAACCGATGCTGGTGATGGGCATCTGGCTGTTGTCGAGCAGTTCCTTGGCAAAGCTCATGCGTTTGTTCAGCACGTAGTCGGTGAAGCCGAGCCCATTGGCTTCCTTGAACACCCGGCTGAAGCGAAATGTCGTCATGCCGCAACGCTTGGCCAGATCGCGTTGATCGATGCTTTCGCGAAAATGCTGGTCGATGTACAGCATGATATGGCTGAGGGCCTGGTGCTTCTGGTGCCCGGAGGTCAGGCGAATGCTGTCCGGCAGGGTCGGGGAGTGGTCGATCTGCGAGGTCTTTCCCCGGCCATGGGTATTGCGGCGCAGCTCGCACAGTTGCACCACCGCTGTCAGGTAGCGCTTTCTCTCGGCGGCAGTCAGGGGCAGCACCATGTATTCCCAGACGCTGGAGCGCATGGCCCACACCGCCAGTTCTTCGGAGTGCTGCACGGTGAACATGGTGATGGGGATGGTCGGAACGGTTCGCTTGATCTCCAGCAGGCGCCGCAAGCCTGGTGTGTCCGGGCGATCGAAGTGGATGCAGATCATGTCGACCTGTTCCCCGCTGGGCAGCATGGCGTTTTTTGCCAGCGTGCAGTCGCACGTGTCCTGAAACTGGGAGGCGAGTTCCTTGGTGGACCGATCATGGCTCAGATCGAACCATAACAGCTTTGGCTTTCCAGTCGGATTGAACGTCATAGGACGACTACTCACAGGTGCTTACTGCCCTTTAGCTAGCAGTATTGTCACTGTGCCATCACTTCGCCGAATAATTTTTATAAAAATTCGATCTTTTAGCGCCACCCCCGTCACGGGATGCTGGCGAGCGCCCGTTTACGCTGGGGCACGGATGGATTTCCCGCCCCCTGGCGCCTTTTCCATCCCCGCAAAAAAATCCTAGCGATGTGCAAAATCCTCCTAACGGCTATGACCACCTGCTGACTAGGGTTGCATCAGGCAGTTCGCAATGCACTGCCCCTTGAGAAAACAATCCCGATGAGGTGTGCGAAATGACTCTTCAAACAATCAAGGCTTCGGTACTGAAGTTCGCCAAAGATGAAGACGGCCTGACCATTGTGGAATACGCCGTGGCCGGTGGATTGATCACCGTATTGGTGGCGGCAGCCTTCGTTCTTCTGGGCGGTGCCGTGAATACCAAGATCCGTGCACTGTGCCAGGCGGTCAACGGCGGCGCAGTCTGCACATAAGCGATGACTTGCGTGGGGACACGGTGACTTTCAAGGAATAACGCTTGCGACTCTTTTGCAGTGAGTACAACGAATCAATCAAATGGACTTTGCGCTGTCCCCTCCCATCAGGTTTTTAGCAGTACTTCTTATCAGCGTGAGGTTCATGAAATGACTTTCCAGACAATAAGAACTTCGATCAGCAAGTTCGCCAAAGATGAAGACGGCCTGACCATTGTTGAATACGCGGTGGCGGGTGGCTTGATCACGGTGTTGGTGGCGGCGGCATTCGTCCTTCTGGGCGGTGTGGTGGATACCAAGATCCGGGCGTTGTGCCGAGCCGCCAATGGCGACGTCGCCTGCTAACAATAACCACACTAGGGAGACGCGTCATGTCCATGGAATTGCTGGTGTCGACGGTACTGCTGGTAGGACTGCTGGGTGTGGCGGTGGTGAGCGATCTGCGTCGCCACCGCATCCCCAACACGCTGGTCCTGTTGGGCCTTGCCCTGGGGTTGGCCGGCCAGGTTTATACCGGTGGGCTCGGCGGCCTGGGCGACAGCCTGTTGGGCATGCTGATCTGTTTCGGGTTGTTCCTGCCCATGTATGCGGTCGGTGGCATGGCCGCCGGTGACGTCAAGCTGATGACCATGGTCGGCAGCTTCCTGCCTTTTCATTACGCACTGTGGGCGGCGCTGTTCAGCCTGATCGCCGGCGGTGTGTGCGGTTTCCTGATTGTCCTGGCCCGTGGCCAACTGCTCCAGACCCTGGGGCGCTACTGGCTGATTGTACGAGCCCAGTCCTATCTGGCGCCGACTTCCGATGAAGTGGCCGGCAAACCCTTTCCTTATTCGATTGCGATCCTGATCGGCACTTTGAACAGCGTCTACTGGCAACTTGTTGCCGGCGGCTGGGGAGTCTAGTCATGCACGTCATCAACGATAGCGATGCCTACCCCAGCGAACGGGAAGCGGTACAACGCCTGGCGCCACAGCCCTGCACCATTCGCGACACCGGCCTGAGCGACAGTTTCCTCGGTGAGCTGGTGTGCAAGCATCTGCACGACGCCGGTGTGCTGGACATGACGCGGCTGGTAGAGCGCCTGGCCCTGACCGGCGCGGTGCTGGAAGAAGTCCTGGCGTTCCTGCGCAAGGACGGTCGCGTCGAAGTGCTGGGCCAGTTGGGGCAAACGGGCGGACAGACGCTGCGTTATGGCCTGACCGAGCGCGGCCGCAGTTCGGCGCGTGACGCCCTGGCCCGCAGTGGCTACATCGGCGCAGCGCCATTCCCGGTGAGCACCTATCGCTCGCTGATCAAGATCCAGACCATTCACCATGGTCGCATCACCGCCAAGGACATGCACCAGGCCCTGGCCGGCCTGGTACTGAGCCAAGGCATGCTCGACCAGTTGGGCGTCGCCCTGAATTCCGGGCGGGCAATCATGATCTACGGCCCGGCGGGCACGGGCAAAACCTATGTCAGCAGCCGATTGATCCGGCTGTTCGCCGAGGCGATCTGGGTGCCCCATGCCATCGTCATCAACGAGTCGGTGATCGAGATCTACGACCCGCAGGTGCACCAGCGCCTGGATGACAGCGGCCAATCGAATAACCTCATGCTCAACGAAGGCATCGACCGCCGGCTGCTGTGCTGCAAACGCCCGATCGTCATCACCGGCGGCGAGCTGAACATGGAACAGCTGGACGTGCGCTACGACCCCTTCACCCGACAATACCAGGCGGCGTTGCAGCTCAAGGCCAGCAACGGCCTGTTCATCATTGATGACATGGGACGCCAGCGCATGGCCCCGGCCGAGTTGCTCAATCGTTGGATCGTGCCCATGGAAGAGAAGCGCGACTTCATCAACCTGGGCGGCGGCCGGCATTGCGAGCTGCCGTTCGACCTGGTGCTGGTGTTTTCCACCAACCTCAATCCCCTCGAATTGGCCGACGAGGCCTTCCTGCGGCGCATTGGCTACAAAGTGCAGTTCGGCTACCTCAAGCCTGAGGAATACGAACAAATCTGGCGCCAGGAGTGCGAACGCCTGGGCATCCCGTATGACCCGCTGCTGGTGCGCTATGTCCTGCAGCGGCTGTATGCAGGCGAAGGCATGCCGCTGGTGCCTTGCCATCCCCGTGACCTGTTGAACATGGCGCTCGACCGCCAGCGTTACCTGGGCGGTTCCGGGCCCCTGTTGCCGCAAGAGCTGGAATGGGCCTGGCACAACTACTTCGTTCAGCTCGACTTCCTTTGATCTGGAGATACCGACATGAGCTCTCGTACGCTTCCGCTGATAGGCGTTTCCCTGGTAATGGGCCTTGGTGCCGCATGGATGGCCGACTCCTGGTTGAGCGCGCGACTCAACGCGACCCCCGATGACCACTTGCGAAGCGTGGTGGTCGCCACGGTGGAAATCCCCTTCGGGCAAATGGTCGAGGCCCAGCAGGTCACCACCGTGCGCATGCCCATGGACACGATCCCCGACGATGCCTTCGATGCCAGCGAACAGGCCGTGGGCAAGATCGCCACCTTCGACATCTTGCGTGGTGACATCGTGCGGGGCGCGCGGCTGAGCGAGCACTTGGGTGGCAGCACCCTGGCTTCGCTGATTGCACCGGACAAACGCGCCATATCGGTACGCGTGGATGATGTGGTCGGCGTGGGTGGCTTCCTCTTGCCGGGCAACCGGGTCGATGTGCTGGCGACCAAGACCACCAGCGCCGGCAGCAACAGCGCGACGTCCCGGACCATCCTGGAAAACCTGCGGGTGCTGGCGGTGGACCAGACGGCGGGCACCGACAAGACCCAGCCGGTGGTGGTGCGGGCCGTGACGCTGGAAATGTCGGCCACCGAAGCGGAAGCGCTGGTCACTGCACAGACCGAGGGCAAACTGCAGTTGGCCTTGCGCAACCCGTTGAACCTGGAGAAAAAGGCCGTGGCCGTTGCACCGCCGGCCCCGGCGCCAGTCATCGCCATGGCTGCCGCCCCGGTGCCAAAACCTGTGGTGCAGCGCAGTGCCAAGCCGCAAGGCGGGGCGATCACGCTGATCCGCGGAGTTGAAAGCAGTGTGATCAATGTCCGCTGAGTAACACCTTCCATGCCAGGCCCTTGCGGGCCGCGGCGATACCGATCCTCAACGTTGTAAATGAGGGCTCGATGATGAATGCCAATATCCGGCGCCAGGGAGGGGCGGTGAGTGTACTGATGGTGATTGCCCTGGTGGCGATCTCCATGATGGCGGCGTTGGCCCTCGACGGCGGGCACATGCTGCTGAACAAGACGCGCCTGCAAAATGCGGTGGATGCCGCCGCCTTGGGCGGTGCCAAGACCCTGAGCCAGGTGAGTGGCGGCATCAACATGGCCAGCACCACCCGTGCGGCGGCCCTGGACACGCTCAACAGAAATGCCAATGCCTTGGGCAACACCGAGCTGGCCACTGCGGTCGCCGGCAACCCGGGTGCGTTGGCCGTGGTGGAGCTGTCCAGCAGCGTCTACGGTCCGTTCTCCTACCCCGGGCCTGCCGATGCCAAATACGTACGGGTGTCGGTGGCCAGTTATCAACTTAACGGTTTTTTCTGGAGCTTCGTGCAAACGATGGGCAGCGCCGGCTTGGGCAACAAGCGCGTGGCCGCGATTGCCACTGCCGGTCCCAGCCCCACCTCTCCTTGTGACCTGGCGCCGTTGATGGTCTGTGGCGATCCCACTCAATACAACCCGGCCGCCGGCAATTTCTGGGGGTATCAATTTGGTGACCTGGAAGTCTTGAAGACGGCGGCGGGGAACACCTCGCCCATCGGTCCGGGCAACTTCCAATTGCTCGATTTCGGCTCAGGTGGCAGTGCAGTCCGCGAGGATCTGGCCGGCGGTGGCTCGGTCTGCCGCAGTGTCGGCGACAACGTCCAGACTGCGCCAGGTAATAAAGCTGGCCCAACCTCTCAAGGTTTGAACACGCGCTTCGGTATCTATAACGGCCCAGTCAGTTCTTCGGACTATCCACCGGACCTGGTCACGTCCTCAGGCACCCCAGCGATCACCTACAACGATTCGCTCTCCCAGTCGCAATACAAAGGCCAGCTCATCACCTCGAGCAACGGCGATCTCTCGGCAGGCGGCGAGGCGATACAGGACTACAACGACTGGCGGGCCCAAGTCGCCGCCTGTGTGGCGGGGGGCGCCAGCGGTTGTGAAAGCAACGGGGTTTTCGAGCGCCGGATGCTGAAGATCGTGATTGGCGATTGCGCCGGGAAACTGAGCGGCTCGACGTCGATCCCGGTCTTGGGGTTCGGCTGCTATTTCGTGCTGCAGCCGGTGAACGGCGGTGGTTCGGAGTCGATCATCTTTGGCCAGTTCGTCCAGGAGTGCGAGGGCGACAACGTACCTGGCCCGACGCCGTCCACCGATTCCGGCCCACAGATCATCCAGCTCTACAAAACCTATCTCAACGGCAGCGGCACTCCGAGCACTGACTCGTAGGAGGCGTCATGGGACTTTCTCATTTCAAGCCAGCGCAAGCCCAGCAAGGCGTGGCGCTGGTGGAATTCACCCTGGTGCTGCCATTGCTGCTGTTGTTGCTGCTGGCCTTCGGCGAGTTCGGTCGCATGCTTTACCAGTACAACGTGCTGTTGCAGGCCAGTCGCGATGCTGGGCGCTTCGTCGCCAGCCAGGCGTGGAACACCACCCTGGGTGGCATTACGTTGAACAACACACTGCTGACCCAGACGAAAAACGTTGCGGTGTATGGCGTGCCCAGCACCGCGGGCACGGCCGTGGTGTCAGGGTTGACCACGGCTAACGTGCAGGTCGCCGCCGAGGGCATCGATCATGTGCGCGTCACCATCACCTACACCTTCTGCCCGGTGATTGGTGCGGGTAGCTGCACGGGGTCGATTCCAGGATTTTTCGGCAATGCCATTCCACTGGGCATCCAGTTGGTCGCAACCACCGTCATGAGGGCGCTGTGATGAATAACAAACACATGCGCGGCACCTACATCGTGGAGTTCTCGTTCGTGGGCTTGCTGGTGTTCATCCTGCTGTTCGGCGTGGTGGAAATGGGCCGGCTGTACTTCACGGTCAATGCGCTGGATGAAGCCGCGCGGCGCGGTGCGCGCCTGGCAGCGGTGTGCAATGTCAGCGACCCGGTGGTGTTGCGTCGGGCCATCTTCAACGCCGCGACGGACGCCGGCACCAGTCAACTGATCAGCAACCTGGCGACGTCTAACCTGGTGCTGACCTACCTGGACGTCAATGGTGCCGTGGTAGCGAACCCCGCCGACACGTCCGGCGCCACCGGCTTTCGAGCCATCCGCTATGTCCAGCTGAGCGTGCAGAACTTCGTTTTCAACCTGTTCATTCCCGGCTTAGGCGTGCCCATTACCTTGCCCACGTTCAGGGCAACCTTGCCACGCGAAAGCCTTGGGCGTCATTCCGATTCCGGGGAGATCACACCATGCTGAACACTAAGGAAACTCCGCTTTCGACCGCGACTGGCAGAGCCGGGCTGCGGATACTGATCAGCAGCCGCGATGCCACGTCCCTGCGCGACCTGCAATGCGTCTGCCAGCGCATGCCTGGCCTCGAGGTCAGCACGCGCCTGGTCAGCAACGGGCATGTCGACCCGCTCTACGGCCTGGACCGCATGCCCGACCTGTTGCTGCTACGCGTCAGCCACCTGTGGCGCGAAGAATTGTCAGCCTTGCTGCAGCGTCCGGCCCATGAACGTCCGCCGATGCTGGTGTGTGGTCCCTTGGGTGAGCAGGAGGGCATGCGCCTGGCGATGCAGGCCGGCGCCCGGGACGTGCTGCCCGAACCCATTGCCGATACCGAATTGGTGGCGGCCCTGAATCGCCTGGTTGCGGATGTGCGTCTTGGCAGTGGCAACGAGGGCAAGCTGGTCGCCGTGATCAGCGCCAAGGGCGGCTCCGGCGGAACCCTGGTGGCGTGCAACCTGGCCCAGCAGCTCAGCGCCCGGGCAGGCAATACCTTGCTGCTGGACATGGACCTGCAATTTGGCAGCGTGACCCATTACCTGGACGTCGCGCAGTCCCACAGTCATCTGGAAGTACTGCAACAGGTCGACGACATGGACAGCGTCGCGCTGCGGGGCTTTTGCAGCCACTTCAGCCCGACCCTGCATGTACTCGGAGGCCGGGCTGGCGAATTGTGCCTGCCCCAGGACGCCCAACCCGAACAGCTCGACGCCCTGTTGCAACTGGCCCGCGCCAGTTATGACTGGGTGGTGGTGGACCTGCCGCGGCAGATCGATCACCTCACCGGTTCTGTGCTGGAACAGGTGGACCGGGTGTACGTGGTGGTGCAACAGAGCGTCAGCCACCTGCGCGATGCCAGCGCCCTGGTGCGCATCCTTCGCGAAGACCTGGGCGTGCGCGGGGATCAGTTGCAGATCGTGATCAACCGCTATGACAAAAACGCCGCCGTCAGCCTCAAGGACATCGGCGAGGCCCTGCGTTGCCCGAACCTGTCGAAATTGCCCAATGACTTCAACCTGGTCAGCCAGAGTCAGAACACTGGCGTGCCGTTGGGGCTGCATGCGCCGAAAGCGGCAATCACCGCCGCCCTGCGCGATTTGACCGAAGACCTGGTCGGTCACCAGATGGCCACAGACAAGGGCCTGCTTAAACGTGCCTTCAACCGTTTTTTCGGGGGATGACCCATGATCAGCGACTTTCGTAACCGCTTGCGCAAACAGCCCGCCAAATCCGCCGCCTCAGCGGGCACCCAGCCCGAGGACGGCCTGCCGGACCCGACAGACGCGTTGATGGCCTGGGAGCAGGCCATCCCGGACGTGCTTTACGAAACCCGCAGCCAGGTCACGCCGGTGGAGGCCGAATGGCGGGAGAAGATCTACCAGCAACTGCTCAAGGTCATGGACCTGTCGTTGCTCGATGCCCTCGAACACGTCGAGGCCACTCGGCAGATACGCGATATCTGCCAGCGCCTGCTCGAGGAACATTCGGCACCGGTGAGTACGGCCAGCCGGCAATTGATCATCAAGCAGATCACCGATGAAGTGCTCGGCCTCGGGCCGCTGGAACCGTTGTTGGCCGACCATAGCGTGTCCGACATCCTGGTCAACGGCTTTGCCTCGGTCTACGTCGAACGCTTCGGCAAGTTGCAACGCACCGACGTGCGTTTTCGCGATGACCAGCATTTGCTGAACATCATCGACCGCATCGTGTCCAGCCTGGGGCGGCGTATCGACGAGTCCTCGCCCTTGGTGGACGCCCGGCTCAAGGACGGTTCGCGGGTCAACGCGATCATTCCACCGCTGGCCATCGACGGTCCGAGCATGTCGATCCGGCGCTTCGCCGTGGACCTGCTCAACACCGACAGCCTGATCCAGGTCGGCACCATGACCCCGGCCATTGCCTTGCTGCTCAAGGCCATTGTTCGCGGGCGCCTGAACGTGCTGATCTCCGGCGGCACCGGCAGCGGCAAGACCACCATGCTCAATGTGCTGTCCAGTTTCATTCCCCACAACGAACGCATCGTCACCATCGAGGATTCTGCCGAGCTGCAACTGCAACAGCCCCACGTAGTGCGCCTGGAAACCCGGCCTTCGAACATCGAGGGGCGCGGCGAGGTGGGCCAGCGGGAACTGGTGCGCAACAGCCTGCGGATGCGCCCGGACCGCATTGTCATTGGCGAGGTGCGCGGCGCCGAGGCGATGGACATGCTCACGGCGATGAACACCGGCCACGACGGTTCGCTGACCACCATTCACGCCAACACCGCACGGGATGCGTTGGGGCGAGTCGAGAACATGGTGTCGATGACCGGGGCGACTTTTCCGATCAAGGCCATGCGTCAACAAATTGCCTCGGCCATCGATGTGGTGATCCAACTGGAGCGTCAAGAAGACGGCAAGCGACGCGTGGTGAGCATGCAAGAGATCAACGGGATGGAAGGGGACATCATCACCATGACCGAGATTTTCTCCTTCGTGCGCCAGGGCATCGGCGAGCATGGCGAGGTGCTTGGGGATTATCGGCCCAGCGGGATGATCCCGGCCTTCCGCGATGTGCTGGCCAAGCGTGGCATCGAATTGCCGCTGACCCTGTTTCGCCCTGAGTGGATGGAGGGCCGGACGTCATGAGCAATATCCCCAGTGAATTCATCCTGATGTTCCTTGGCATGGTGTTCATCGCCGTATTCCTGCTGTCCCAGGGCGTGGTGGTGCCGGTGTTCGGCGAGGCCGGCAGGATGCGCAAGCGCATTCGCGGGCGCCTGCATGTACTGGAGAAAGCCAACCACTTGCCCAACATGCAGACCGTGTTGCGGCAGAAATACCTGACGCGTCTGTCCCCCCTGGAAGCGCGCCTGGAACAGCTGCCATTCATGGCCAACCTGACCCAACTGATCGAGCAGGCCGGGCATGAATACCGGGCTTATCGGGTCATGCTGCTCGGTCTGGCCCTGGGGGTGGCGGCGGGTGCCTTGGTGCTGATGGTCTCGCCCGTCTGGTGGATGGCGCTGCTGGCGGCATTCGCGGTGACCTGGGTGCCGGTGTTGAAAATCCTGCGTGACCGCAACAAGCGTTTCGCTGCGTTCGAGGAGGGTTTGCCGGATGCGCTGGACGCCATGTGCCGGGCCCTGCGCGCCGGCCATCCGTTCAACGAAACCCTGCGTCTGGTCGCCGAAGAGCACAAGGGGCCGGTCGCCCAGGAATTCGGCATGACGTTTTCCGACATCAACTATGGCAACGATGTGCGCCGGGCGATGCTCGGCCTGCTGGAGCGCATGCCGAGCATGACGGTGATGATGCTGGTGACCTCGATCCTCATCCACCGCGAGACTGGCGGCAACCTGACCGAAGTGCTGGAGCGCCTGAGCCGCTTGATTCGTGGGCGTTTTCGTTTCCAGCGCAAGATTCGGACGCTGTCGGCCGAAGGGCGCATGTCGGCCTGGGTGCTGGTGGCGATCCCGTTCGTGCTGGCGATCGCCATCGTGCTCACCAGCCCCAGCTACATGCCGGTGCTGATCAATGACCCCATAGGGCACAAGCTGATCATCGGCGCGTTCTGCGCCATGTTGATCGGGATTTTCTGGATAAGAAAGATCATCCGGATCCAGGTTTAAGCGCTGTCGCGCCGAGAGGTATCAGTCATGGACTTTTTGCTCGGATTGTTGAGTCGGTTTACCGGCAACGAAGAACTGGCACGCGTGTTGTTCATCGCCGCGATTGGCCTCAGTGCAGTGTTGGCGGCCGTCGCGCTCCTGCTGTTGATGTTGGGCCTGCAGGATCCGGTGCAGCGGCGCCTGGCGCTGATCAAGCGCGGTTACGCTGGCAACACCGCGGGGCAGGAGGCACCCGGTAACCTGCAGCTCTTGCTGGAGCGGGTCGGCCAGCGCTTTGCCTCGACCGACCAGGCCCATGCGTCGGCCACCCAGACCTTGCTCACCCACGCCGGTTACCGCTCTGCTTCGGCGGTGCAGATGTATTGGGCCGTGCGCCTGATGCTGCCGCTGTTGCTGGTCGGTGTTGCGTTGTTGCTGTTGCCGATGGTCAAGGTTTCCGTGGCCATCGGCTTGCTGGGGGTGACCCTCGTGGCGGGCATCGGTTGGTTGCTGCCGGCGATCTACGTCGGCAAGCGCAAGCAGGCACGCCAAGGCCGGCTGCGCGCCGCGTTCCCGGATGCGCTGGACCTGATGGTGGTTTGCGTCGAGTCGGGCCTGGCCCTGCCTACGACGATTGAACGGGTGGCTGAAGAGATGTCGGTCAGCCAGGTCGAACTGGCCGAGGAGCTAGCGCTGGTCAATGCGCAGATCCGGGCGGGCATCACCAGCACCGAGGCCCTCAAGCAACTGGCCGTGCGTACTGGCCTGGAGGATATCCAGGGCCTGGTCAGCCTGCTGGCGCAAAGTATCCGATTCGGCACCAGCGTGGCCGATACCCTGCGGATCTACGCCGATGAGTTCCGCGACCGGCGTACCCAGGCTGCGGAAGAAATGGGGGCCAAGATTGGCACCAAGCTGATCTTTCCGCTGATTTTCTGCCTGTGGCCGAGCTTCTTCCTGGTTGCCATTGGTCCGGCCATGATTGGTGTGTTCAGGGCTTTCGGGAATATGTAGATCGGTGGTCTTATGTTCACCACAGTCCCATTGTGGGAGCGGGCTTGCTCGCGAAGGCGGCCTGACAGCCGGCCAGGGTTTTGTTGATCGAGTACATATCCGTTGCTGCGGTAACGGCCACTTATGGTTTCGCCCTTACGGCGACTCACTTTTGAGAAGCGCAAAAGTAAGCAAAACGCTTCTGCCCCACCACTCGGTGCCTCGCCTAGGCTCGGCATGCCCTCACTCCGGCATTGCTCCGTGGGCCGCCGCGAAGGGCCATCCATGGCCCAGCGCGGCTAACCCGGCATCCATGCCGGGTTGCCCACTGCGCAATGCCTGCGTTCGGCCATCGTGGTTAACGGGGCGCCGAGATCAACGTCCACCGCGAGGCGGCCTAGTAGCCGACCTGGCTCTTCCGGTCGTACACCCCATCAGATCTGTGGGAGCAAAGCTTGCTCGCGATAGCGGTTCGACAGTCAATGAAGGTGTGGACTGTCAGACCACTATCGCGAGCAGGCTCGCTCCCACAGGTTTTTCCGGCGCCCACCGACTGATCACTCCAGCCAACACACCGCACCTGTGACGAGGGAGCTTGCTCCCGCTGGGCTGCGCAGCGGCCCCGGCTTTTTGCGGCTGCTCTGCACCATTGTGGGAGCGAGCCTGCTCGCGATAGCGGTGTGACAGTCAATGAAGGTGCTGAGTGTGCGACCGACATCGCGAGCAAGCTTGCTCCCCCAGGTTTTTCCGGCGGTCAGCCAAAAGACCGCAGCCCCCGGCAGTTCCTACATCGGATCAAATGTAGGCGCTGTCGAGGGCTGCGGTCTTTTCGTTTCCAGCATGCTTCATTTGCTGCTGGTGATTTCTCCTGCCGAGTCCTGGTCAAAGAATTCCGGGATCGGGTAGTTGAAGCTGTTGAGCCAACGCTGCATGGCCATCTCGCGTTCGGCGGACGAGGCGGTTTGCAGGTTGGTGGAGGCCACCACGCCGCGAATCTGCAGTTGCATCCAGCTCTCGGTGCCTTGCTGTGCTGGCGAAGAGGGGCCAGGCTCAATGGCCCAGGCGCTGCTGGACAGGCCCACCATGCACACGATCATCAATTGTTTGGTCATCATTTTCTGGACTCCTCGTAACGCTCTACTTGACCGCGCCGATTGAAGCATCGACAACTTCGGTCAGGCGGTTGGGGGGTGACGTCACTGCCTGAGGGGCCGAGCCCCTGATCTTTTCCGCACGGGCCTGGGCATCTGCCACTTGCTGGGGGCTCAGCTTGGCCATGTTGGCGAGCTCGGCGGCCTGCTTCCAGTTGTCCTGGTAGATCAGCAGGGTCACCATGTTGAGCGCGGCCAGCGTGTCGGACTGCTGGAGCTCCATGGCGGTCATGAACTCGAAGCGGGCTTCTGAAATGCGTCGTTGATTGAGGTAGACAACCCCCAGGTCATTGCGGATCTTGCCGTCGGTCGGAGCCATTTTTGCTGCGCGTTCGAGGTATTGCGTAGCGGTCGCATTGTCATTTTTGGCGACCGCCAACTGGCCAAGGCCATGTTCGCCATCAGCGGCCAGGCATGTCCCGAGCAGGCTTTGGTACAACGGTGCAGCCTCGTTGCGCCCCATCAGGCGCAGCACCCGGGCCTTGCGCAGGCGGACCTGGACCAAGTCCTCGGGCAAGCGTTCGAGGTTTGCCAGGCTGGCGTACAAACGGCCCTCGTTGGCCATGTCTTCAGCCATGTTCAGGGCCAACTCCTGGTCGGATCCTGGCTTGGCGCAATCGGCCGAGCGTGAAGCCACCACGCCATTGCTGGCACAACCGGCGAGCATCAAGGTTGCCGCTAATGCGATCACTGTTTTCATTGAATGCCCCTTGGCAACCCGTTGGAGAGTGGATGCCTTGCACATCAGTCGCCGGCTCATTTGGAAAGCCCGCTGCGGTTGTCGAACTCGCCACTTTCGAGGAAGTACATGCGGTAGAAATTCGGGTCGTAATTGCGCAGTTGCTCACCCGGCAATGTTGGCAGTTGCGCGTCGGCAGCCAACGGTTGGACCAGGTGCGGGGTGACGATCATCAGCAGCTCGCGCTCTTCGCGGTTGATGGCGTTGTCGCGAAAGAACGCGCCAAGGATCGGCACATCGCCCAGCCCCGGAAACTTGTTCACCTGTGAGCTGTTGCGGGTGCTGATCAGGCCACTGATGACAAAGCTTTCGCCATCGGCCAGGGCGATGCTGGTATCGGTACGGCGCACTGTGAGTGCTGGCACCAGTGTCCCGGCGATGTTCACCGCGTTGGTGAAATCCAGCTCACTGACTTCCGGTGCCACCTTCAGCACGATGCGGTTTTTGCCGATGACGGTGGGGGTCAGGGTCAGGCGAATACCGAATTCCTTGTACTCGATGGACACGTTGTCGCTGCCGGCACTGGGCACCGGGATCGGTACTTCGCCGCCGGCCAGGAAGCTTGCGCTCTGCCCGCTGAGGGCCACCAGGCTTGGCCGCGCCAGGGTATAGGCGAAACCACTGCCTTCCAACGCGTTGATCATCAACAGGGTTTGGCCGGTGGCGAAAGACAGGTTGAACATGTCGTTGTTGGCCGGCAACGAAGGCCGGACAACTCCGCCGATGGTGGGCAAGGTCCTCGGCGAACCGAACAGGAAGTTGCCACGGCTGCCGAAAATCGACGTCGAGGCTTCCTTGAGTTTGGTCCGGCTGACCTCAACGAAACGAATGTCGGTCTGCACCTGGGCGAGCAGCATCGGGTCTTCGGAAGGGATGCTCGCAGCGCTGGTCAGCGCCTCGGTGGCCCGGCCTTTGACAAAGACCATGCTCTGGCGCGGTATCTTCGAACAGTCGGTCCAGACCATCAGGCTGGTGGCGCCGGGCGCCAGGCCTGTGAGGATGAAGGCATCGCTGCCACTGGGCTGCACATCGGCAATTTTCGGATCGCCGACCGCCAACTTCGTCACGGGGGCGAGGATGCGCAGTTCGCTCTGGTGCCCTTGGCCGACCTCAAAGGTCGCTGGCAAATTGTCCAGTTGCGAACAATTTGCCGCTGCGGCCTGGGCCGCCTCCAAGCCAAGACCCATCCAGAACAGGCCATGAATGAAATGTTTTAAAACGGGTGCAGTGCGCTGGGTCATGAAGTGATCCTCGATGAAGAGACCATCCCTAGGCTTAACTATTTGCCTCGGATCACTTAAGAGGCCCGGGCTGCCCCTTTCCATCTCGCCTGACCGTTCATTGATGCCGGTTTCAGGCCTCGTCGCTATAAGCAAACGGGCGCATTTCACCGGCCTGACTGAACGACAGGCTGCTCGCAAACAACGTTTCGGTACCCGGGATCTCCGGGATTTTCGAAGGCAGTGACGGTGTCGATCAGGTCGCTTCAGGAGCGTTTTACCGACCCCGTCCTTGCTTCTGTTTGACGGTAGTTCAAGCATGGCAAAGCGCCACGCCCGGAATCAAAAAAATGACTAAAAAGTGACGGAAGGGAAAAATCGCGCAAGACGCCGTCAATAATATGACTTTTTGTGTTGTGAAGGGGGATCCGCAGGATCAGCTTTGTCTGGGGGGAGGCGGGGCCTGCGAGCCATTGCTGGTCGCAGGGGCTGGCGGATATCAGGCCACGTGGTAGTGCACTGACAGTGTTCCTTTCTTTTGCGAAAGCGAGGCGATGGTGACTGTTCCCAGTTCCTGCAGGCGCTGCACGTGGGTGCCGCCACAGCCATAGGCGGTCAGTTCACCGAAACCGACTTCGCGCAGGCCTTCGCGCAACGTGATCAGGCGCGGCAGGTCATCGGCAATCCATTCGTCGATGCCTTGCTGAATCATCGAGATGTCCAGCTCCTGGGGATTTTCCCCTGGCTGGAACTGCACGCGGCTTTCGCCGGGCCAATGATGGGCCTTGATCGGCGTCCAGCCACGGGTCTCGGCGAAATGGCCGATCAGGTGCCCAGCCGAGTGCAGGCGCGCATTCAACTGTCGGCGCTGCGCCTCCACGCTGATCTCAGCCATGCCCAAGGCCACCGGGCAGTCGACGTAATGAACGATTTGTGGCCCATCCTGGACCACGCGCAGCACTTGGCTTTCACCGATCCATCCGGTGTCGCAGGGCTGCCCGCCACCCTGGGGGTGGAACAGGGTGGCGTGCAGCACCACGGCAAATTCATGTTCCCGGGGGCTGCAATCCAGGACTTCCACGTTGGCCTTGAGGTCATCGCTATGGAAAAAGAGGCGAAGCGTCATGTGCCATATCCACATCAGAAATTGTGACGGGATTATAGGGAGGGCGTAAAAGGGTGATAATCCGTTCAAATTTCAAAGGACTGTTGCGCCATGAGCACAAATCTACCGTTGCCGTTGCTGGCCGAAATGGCCATCTTCGTCAAGGTCGTGGAGACCGGCAGCTTCTCCGAGGCGGCCCGCCAGTCAGGCTCATCCCCGTCGGCCATCAGCCGCAGTATTTCTCGCCTGGAGAAAGCCCTGGCGACCCGCTTGCTGCAACGCACCACCCGCAAGTTGCGTTTGAGCGATGGTGGGGAGGAGGTGTTCAAACGCTGTCAGGAAATGGTCGCCGCCGCTCGGTCGGTGATGGAAATCAGTGGGCAGTTCACTCAGGAGGCTGAAGGCCGCATCCGCGTCAGCGTGCCCAAGGCGGTGGGGCGTTTCGTGATTCATCCGCACATGCCCGAATTCTTGCGTCGTTATCCGAAGGTCGATGTGGAATTGTTTCTGGAGGATCGGCAGGTTGACCTGATCGACGATCATGTCGACCTGGCCATCCGGATTACCGATCAACCTCCGGTCGGGCTGGTGGGGCGTCAGCTGTTGACCATTGATCACCTGCTCTGCGCCACGCCGCAGTACCTGGCTGAACACGGTACGCCCACGCATCCTCATGACTTGCTGGAACACAGCTGCATTTACCTGGGAGCAACCCCGAACGATGCGCGCTGGAAATTCAAGAAAGGCAGCAAGTCCGTCACCGTCGGCGTGCACGGGCGCTACGCGGCCAATCACACGGGGGTGCGGTTGGGAGCCGTCTTGCAGCACATTGGCATTGGCAGCCTGCCGTACTTCACCGCCCGCCATGCCTTGGAGCAAGGCTTGATCGTGCAGGTATTGGCCGACTGGACGTTCCTGGCTTCCTATCACGGTGGCTTGTGGTTGCTGCATTCGCCAACCCGCTACCTGCCGCCCAAGCTGCGGGTGTTCATTGATTATCTGGTGGCGTGCCTGGAGAAGGAGCCGACCTTGGGCACGGTGGCCGGCGGGAGTGGCCCCAGCAAGGTCGCGACGGGTTATGAGTTGCCGGAGAGTGATGGGTTGTTTTGACCGGCCCCATCGCGAGCAGGCTCGCTCCCACAGGGAGGCGATGGTGAGCAGCGGCTTCTGTGGGAGCGAGCTTGCTCGCGATGAGGCCCGTCCAGGCAACACGCTTTGGCTAGGCAAAAAAAAGCCCGCCGGTTTAACCGTGCGGGCCTTTTGCATGATGGATCGCAATCAGTGCTTGCTGTCCTGGTCCGACATCGCCAGCAATTGCTTTTCCTGGTTCCAGTCGAAAGGCTCGTCGTTTTGCTCGGCTTCGAAACGACGCTCCTCCAGGGCCTGGTACAGGGCGATTTCTTCGTCGGGCATGTAGTGCAGGCAGTCGCCGGCGAAGTACCAGAGCAGGTCGCGAGGCACCAGGTGGGCGATCTGTGGATAACGGACGATCACCTGGCAGAGGAGGTCCTGGCCCAGGTACTGGCTTTCAATCGGGTCGACGGGCAGTTGTGCGCGCAACTCGTCGAAGCGCTCCAGGAACAAGGCGTGGCTTTCTTCGGGCACCTGTTCGGCCTCACCCACGGCGACCAGGATGCTGCGCAAGTGGTCAAGCAAGACAAGGTGATCGGCAACGATGTTGGACACGAGATAAGTCCTCAAGAGCAAAACGGGCGCAGGAGTATAAAGCCCTTGCGTCCGCTTTTATAGGTGAAGAGCTATAGGTGACGAGCGTACCTGGCCGTCACGATCAACGGACCTTGTCCTGCGCCAGCGTCAGCTCGTCCTTATCGAAATCATCCACATCGATGACCTTGCGCCGCGCCGCCTCGGCCGCGCGCAAGGTCTGCGCTTCACCGGCTTGCAGCACACCCGCTTCCAGGGCCGCGTCGATGAGGGGCTCACCAGGCGCCGGGTTGAGCTGACCCTGCTTGAGCGCCCCGTGCAGTTTCTTGTGCAGCGGATGGGCGGCGGCCAGCAGGTCGGCGGCGTGTTGCAGGGCGCCCACCGGATCGTCGGTCGATTGCGGGCGATAGCAGCCCTGCAGCAGCTCTTCGAGGGTCGGGTCACCCTTGGGGCGGCCAATGACCGCAGCGACCTCGGCGTCGAGTTTGTCGCTCGGGCCCTTGTGACGACGACCGAAGGGGAACACCACCAGGCGCAACAGGCAACCCAGTACCCGGTTCGGGAAATTGCTCAGTAGTTCATCCAGCGCACGCTCCGACTGGCCCAGGCTTTCCTCCATGGCCCAGGTGAACAGGGGCTTCATGTGGTCCGGCGAGTCCAGGTCGTGATAGCGCTTGAGCGCGGCAGACGCCAGATACAGGTTGCTCAAGACGTCGCCCAGGCGGGCCGACAAGCGTTCCCGGCGTTTGAGTTCACCCCCCAGCAGCATCATGCTCAGGTCCGCCAGCAGGGCGAATGCTGCTGCCTGCCGGTTGAGAGCGCGGAAATATCCCTGGCTCAAGGCATTGCCGGAGGCTTTCTCGAAATGCCCCAGGCCCAGGTTTAGCACCAGGGTGCTGGCGGCGTTACTCACGGCAAAACCAATGTGCTTGAGCAACAAGGCGTCGAACTCGACCAGCGCCTGGTCCTTGTCTTCACGGCTTGCCAGGGCCATTTCCTTGAGCACGAACGGATGGCAGCGAATGGCGCCCTGGCCAAAGATCATCAGGTTGCGCGACAGGATGTTCGCGCCTTCGACTGTGATGAAGATCGGCGCACCTTGCCAGCTGCGCCCCAGGTAATTGTTCGGCCCCATGATGATGCCCTTGCCGCCATGCACGTCCATGGCGTGGCTGATGCACTCGCGGCCGCGTTCGGTCAGGTGGTACTTGAGAATGGCCGACAGCACCGAAGGCTTTTCCCCCAGATCCACCGCGTTGGCGGTCAGCATGCGTGCAGCATCCATCATCCAGGCGTTGCCACCGATGCGCGCCATGGCTTCCTGGATACCTTCGAACGCCGATAACGGTACATTGAATTGCTCGCGCACCTGGGCGTATTGGCCCGTTACCAGGCTGGTGAACTTCGCGGCACCGGTGCCCACTGCCGGCAGGGAAATCGAGCGCCCGACCGACAGGCAGTTCATCAGCATCATCCAGCCCTTGCCGAGCATGTCCTGGCCGCCGATGAGGAACTCCAGTGGAATGAACACGTCCTTGCCCCAGTTCGGCCCGTTCATGAACGCGGCGCCGAGGGGCAGGTGACGGCGGCCGATCTGCACGCCCGGGGTGTCGGTGGGAATCAAGGCGAGGCTGATGCCCAGGTCTTCTTCGTCACCCAGCAAGTGGTCGGGGTCATACGCCTTGAAGGCCAGGCCGAGGAGGGTGGCCACCGGGCCAAGGGTGATGTAGCGTTTTTCCCAGTTCAGGCGCAGGCCCAATGTTTCCTGGCCTTCCCATTCACCCTTGCAGATGATGCCGGTGTCGGGCATCGCCCCGGCGTCGGAGCCGGCCAGCGGCCCGGTCAGGGCGAAGCAGGGAATGTCGTCACCACGGGCCAGTCGCGGCAGGTAATGGTCGCGTTGTTCGTCGGTGCCATAGTGCAGCAACAGTTCCGCCGGGCCTAGGGAGTTGGGGACCATCACGGTGGAGGCCAGGTCGCCGCTGCGCGTGGCCAGTTTCATCGCCACCTGGGAGTGGGCATAGGCGGAGAACCCCTTGCCGCCGTATTCCTTGGGAATGATCAGCGCGAAGAACCCGTGCTCCTTGATATGGGCCCAGGCTTCAGGCGGCAGGTCCATGGCCTGGCCGATCTGCCAGTCGCTGACCATTGCGCAGAGGGCTTCGGTGGGGCCGTCGAGGAACGCCTGCTCTTCCTCGGTCAGTTGCACCTTGGGGTAGGCCAGCAGCAAGTCCCAATCCGGGCGACCGCTGAACAGTTCGCCGTCCCACCACACCGTGCCGGCGTCGATGGCGTCGCGCTCGGTCTCGGACATGGGCGGCAGGGTTTTCTGGAACCAGTCGAACATCGGCGCGCTGAAATATTTGCGGCGCAGGTCCGGTAGCAGCAGCGGGGCCGCGACGGCGGCGAGTGCTACCCAGAAGATCAACATCAGCCACCCGGGAGCGGGGCTGAACAGGTTCATGGCTAGCAGGTAGGCCGCGATGATGCCCAGCGCGGGCAACGGAGCGGTGCGCCGATGCGCCAGCCAGGCTTTACCGACGACCAGAACCAGTATCCACAACAACAGCATATGTAATCCTCCGTGAACCAAGGCAAAACCGACCTTCAGAGCTTAGACGGCATCTGCAAAACCGGCAGTCAGCGCGATGTGATTGATTTCGTGGGAAACCCTGGGTGCATTGCGCCAGTCTGGTTGGCAACAGCCGTGGGAAATCGTTCGTTAACAAGGTGAGAAAACGCCATTGTTTGGCCGGAATGCCGTTATCGCTGGCCGGGGGCTGTGGATAAACTCGAGGCAAGCGGTGATGTTTCCCGAGAGGTCTTCCTTTTATGCAGCAATACCTGAACCCCGGCCCGTTCATCGACAGCGATCACCCCGCGGTCATCGACTTCACCGAAAGCCACCGCGGTGCCGACCGCGACCCCCTGGTGCAAGCGATCAGCCTGTATTACGCCGTGCGCGAGGCGGTGCGCTACAACCCCTATACCTTCAGTCGCGACCCGGCGACCCTGCGCGGTAGCTACGCGCTGGCCGCAGGCGAAAGTTACTGCGTGCCCAAGGCTACCTTGCTGGCCGGCTGCGCTCGGCATTGCGGCATCCCGGCGCGCATCGGCCTGGCGGATGTGCGCAATCACCTGTCTACGCCGCGCCTGCTGGAATTGCTCAAGAGCGACGTGTTCGCCATGCACGGTTATACCGAGCTGTACCTGAACGACCGCTGGGTCAAGGCCACGCCGGCATTCAACCAGGGGTTGTGTGAGTTGTTCGACGTGGCCCCGCTGGAATTCGACGGTCGCCACGACAGCGTTTTCCACCCGTTCAATCGGCAAGGGGCGAAGCTGATGGAGTACGTCACCGACCATGGCCCGTTCGCCGATGTACCCGAGGCGTTCTTCTTCGAACACCTGGAGAAATGCTACCCGCACCTGTTCGGCGAGCAGGTGCCACTCTTGCTCGGCGACATGCAGGGCGATTTGAGTCGTGCCTGATCCGGCGTATGCTGCTGCGGCATTTATCCATCGAGGACGCCGTGATGCTGAAGATATGGGGCCGGAAAAATTCATCGAATGTGCGCAAGGCGTTGTGGTGCGCAGAAGAGTTGGGGCTGGCCTACGAGGCCATCGATGCGGGCGGGGCGTTCGGTGTGGTGGACACGCCCGAGTACCGTGCGAAAAACCCCAATGGCCGAGTCCCGATGATCGAGGACGACGGCTTCGTGCTCTGGGAGTCCAACGCCATCGTGCGTTACCTGGCTGCTCGTCATGCGTCGGGTTCGGCCTGGTATCCCGCTGACGTACAGGCACGGGCCCAGGCTGAAAAGTGGATGGACTGGACCACGTCCAGTTTTGCCGCACCGTTTCGCACGGTGTTCTGGGGCGTCTTGCGCACCCCGGCCGAGCAACAGGACTGGGCGGCCATCAACGCAGCGATCAAGGAGTGCGACGACTTGCTGGCGATGGTCGAGCAGACCTTGAGTGAACAGCCCTACCTGTCGGGTGATGAAATCGGCATGGGCGACATTCCCTTGGGCAGTTTCATTTATGCCTGGTTCGAGATGCCCATCCAGCGCGCCGAGCTGCCCGCTGTGCAGGCCTGGTACGCGCGGTTGCAGCAGCGTGCGGCCTACCGCAAGGCCGTCATGACCGCGTTGACTTAATACTTACTATCGACACACTTGACTGTACTTGTGCGGCGACGCCAAGCACCATTGCCTTCGTGCGCTGTGGTTGTATTGCTCGCCGCCCGCCCTTATCTATTCTTTTCCTCCCTCCCTTCTTGGTGCGTAATCCGATATGAGTTCCGCTCTGTCCATCCGGCAGCTAACCAAAACCTACGGCAACGGTTTCCAGGCCTTGAGTGGTATCGATCTGGACGTCGCCGAAGGTGATTTCTTCGCCTTGCTCGGCCCTAACGGTGCCGGCAAATCCACCACCATTGGTATTCTTTCCACGCTGGTGAACAAGACCAGCGGCACGGTGAACATCTTCGGTCATGACCTGGACCGCGAGCCCGCCGCTCTCAAGCGTTGCATCGGTGTGGTGCCCCAGGAATTCAACTTCAACCAGTTCGAAAAGACCTTCGACATCGTCGTGACCCAGGCCGGTTACTACGGCATCCCGCCGAAGATCGCCAATGAACGCGCCGAGCAGTACCTGACCCAACTGGGCCTGTGGGACAAGCGCGACGTGCCGTCCCGTTCATTGTCCGGCGGCATGAAGCGGCGCCTGATGATTGCTCGCGCGCTGGTGCATGAGCCGCGCCTGCTGATCCTCGACGAGCCGACTGCCGGCGTGGACATCGAACTGCGTCGTTCGATGTGGAGTTTCCTGACCGAGCTGAACCAGAAAGGCATCACCATCATCCTCACCACCCATTACCTGGAAGAGGCTGAGCAGTTGTGCCGCAACATCGGCATCATCGACCACGGCACCATCGTCGAGAACACCAGCATGCGCCAGTTGCTCAGCCAACTGCATGTGGAAACCTTCCTGCTGGATCTGAAAAATGATCTGCAAGTGGTCCCGCAGCTCATCGGCTATCCGGCCCGCCTGGTGGACAGCCACACCCTGGAAGTCCAGGTGGACAAAGCCGTGGGTATCACCGGGCTGTTCGCCCAACTGGCCCTGCAAAACATTGAAGTGCAGAGCCTGCGCAACAAAACCAATCGCCTCGAGGAGTTGTTTGTGTCCCTGGTGGAGAAAAATCTGGCGAAGGTGGCGGTATGAGCATGAGTTCCGAACTGCGCCCCAACCTCATCGCCCTCAATACCATCGTTTACCGTGAAGTCCGGCGCTTCATGCGGATATGGCCGCAGACGCTGCTGCCACCGGCCATCACCATGGTCTTGTACTTCGTGATCTTCGGTAACCTGATCGGCCGACAAATCGGCGACATGGGCGGCTTCACGTACATGGACTACATCGTACCGGGGCTGATCATGATGTCGGTGATCACCAACTCCTACGGCAATGTGGTGTCGAGCTTCTTCGGCAGCAAATTCCAGCGCTCGATCGAAGAGCTGATGGTCTCGCCGGTGTCGCCCCATACGATCCTCATCGGTTACACCCTGGGCGGTGTGCTGCGCGGCCTGGCGGTGGGCCTGATCGTGACCCTGCTGTCGTTGTTCTTTACCGATTTGCAGGTGCATCACCTCGGGGTGACGGTATTGGTGGTGGTGCTCACGGCCACGATCTTTTCGCTGCTGGGTTTCATCAATGCTGTGTTTGCGCGCAACTTCGATGACATCTCCATCATCCCGACATTCGTGCTCACGCCGCTGACCTACCTGGGCGGGGTGTTCTACTCAATCTCGTTGCTGCCGCCGTTCTGGCAGACCGTGTCCCTGGCCAACCCGGTGCTGCACATGGTCAACGCCTTTCGCTACGGCATCCTCGGGGTATCGGACATCAAGATCAGCATCGCGATTACCTTCATGCTGGTGGCGACCGTGGTGCTTTACCTCGGTTGCGCGCGGTTGCTGGTCAGCGGGCGCGGGATGCGTACCTAAATATCCCTTGTGGGAGCGAGCTTGCTCGCGATGGCGTCAGGTCATCCAGTAATGTGCTGGCTGACACACTGCTATCGCGAGCAAGCTCGCTCCCACATTGATCTCCTTCGCGCCGCAGATTTGTGGCCACAAAAAAGGCCTCCATCCCAGGAGGCCTTTTTGCATTTCACATCCGGCTTTTCTTGCGCCGCTTCCACTGTCGGGCCACCCACCAGCGCCAGTAACTCATGGTGACGAAGTAGGCGAGGGCGCCGAGTACCAGGCCGGTTACAACCGAACCGAGCAGGAACGGCTGCCACAAGGTGGACAATTGGCCGCTGATCCATTCCCAGGTCAGTTCTTCGGGCAGTGTCCGGGCGGGCACGTCCATCAGCCAGGCGCCGGTCTGGTAAGTGCAGAAGAACACCGCCGGCATGGTGATCGGATTGGTCAGCCACACCAGGCTCACCGCGATCGGCATGTTGCCGCGCACCGTGACGGCCAAGGCGGCGGCCAGCAACATCTGCAACGGGATCGGCAAGAACGCGGCAAACAGACCGACGGCCATTGCCCGGGCCACAGAGTGTCGATTGAGGTGCCAAAGGTTGGGGTCGTGCAGCAGGGTGCCGAGAAAACGTAAGGATTTATGTTCCCGAATGCTCTCTGGGTCTGGCATGTAACGTTTGAATAGGCGCCGGGGCATAAGGCTTCTCGGTCGGTTCAACGCAGTAAGGCCGCAAGTATGTCTGGATTCTACGGCTGACAGATTCAGACTTTGTGACAATTGATAACGCCAGCGGTGCCGCGGACCGTCTATGCCTCAAGAGGGTACTCTCAAGGACGGGTTATGCGCACAGGATTAGTCGCGCTTGCACTGGGGCTGTTGGCACCGATTTTTTTGCCGGCACTGCCGCCGCTGTGGCTGATTGCAGCCATGCCGGTGCTGGCGCTGATGGCGTTGCCGTTTCGAAGCTACCCGCTGGGTTTTTTCCTGTTCGGGCTGGCGTGGGCCTGCCTGTCGGCGCAGTTTGCGCTGGACGAGCGGTTGCCCGTCGCGCTCGACGGCGAAACCCGCTGGGTCGAGGGGCGCGTCGTCGGTTTGCCGCAACAGGGCGATGGCGTGGTGCGCTTCGAACTGGCCGATGCCCATTCACGTCGTACCCGATTACCGACAACGCTGCGCCTCGCCTGGTTCGGTGGCCCACCCATCAACAGCGGCGAACGCTGGCGATTGGCGGTGAAGCTCAAGCGGCCCGCCGGGCTGCTGAACCCACACGGCTTCGACTATGCCGCCTGGTTGTTGAGCCGAGGTATCGGCGCGACCGGTACGATCAAGGACGGTCGTCTCCTGCAAGCGGCCCGGGGCGCCTGGCGCGACGAGGTGCGCCAGGCGCTGGCACAAGTCGATGCCCACGGCCGCTCCGGTGCGCTGGCGGCGCTGGTCCTGGGCGACGGCGGCGGCCTGAGTCGCGAGGATTGGCAGGTGCTGCAAGACACCGGCACCGTCCACTTGCTGGTGATCTCCGGGCAACACATCGGCCTGCTCGCCGGCCTGGTGTACCTGTTGGTGGCCGGCGCGGCGCGTTATGGCCTGTGGCCGGTCGGTCTGGCCTGGTTGCCTTGGGCCTGTGCACTGGCCTTCTGCGCCGCCCTGGGCTACGGCTTGCTCGCCGGCTTCGAGGTGCCGGTGCGGCGGGCCTGCGCGATGATCGGCCTGGTGCTGTTGTGGCGCTTGCGTTTCAAACAGCCAGATCCGTGGTGGGCCTGGTTGCTGGCCTTCGTCGGGGTGCTGGTGTTCGACCCGCTTGCCAGCCTGCGGCCGGGGTTCTGGTTGTCGTTTGCGGCCGTCGCCATCTTGATGTTCACCTTTGGCGGTCGCCTGGGGCCGTGGCGCTGGTGGCAAACCTGGACCCGTGCCCAGTGGCTGGTCGCGGTCGGCCTGTGTCCGTTGCTGTTGATCGTGGGCTTGCCGGTCAGCCTCAGCGGACCGCTGGTGAACCTGCTCGCGGTGCCCTGGATCAGCCTGTTGGTGTTGCCGCCAGCGTTGCTCGGCACGGCGTTGTTGCCGGTGCCGCTCTTGGGCGAAGGCCTGTTGTGGATCGCTGGCGGGCTGCTTGATCTGCTGTTCAAGGGGCTGACGCTGGTTGCCGGACGAATGCCGGCCTGGGTCCCTGTTGCGGTCCCGCCCTGGGTCTTGGCTATCGCGGCCTTCGGTGCTTTTTTGCTGCTGCTACCCAAAGGTGTGCCGCTACGTGTACTGGGGTGGCCAATGGTGTTGCTGATGGTGTTTCCACCGCGAGAGCACCTGCCCCAACGGCACGCCGAGATCTGGCAACTGGACGTGGGACAAGGGCTGGCGGTGCTGGTACGGACCCGGCATCACAGCCTGCTATACGACGCCGGGCCGCGCTTTGGCGAAGCTGATGTGGGCGAGCGGGTCGTATTGCCGACCTTGCGCAAACTGGGTGTGCGCGGTTTGGACCTGATGCTGCTCAGCCATGCCGACGCCGATCACGCTGGCGGTGCCCGCGCCGTACGCAATGGGCTGCCGACGATGGAAGTCATCAGCGGCGATCCTGACGCGCTGCCCGCCGAGCTGCTGGCCGGGCCTTGTGAAAGCGGTAGGCGTTGGGAGTGGGACGGGGTCAGGTTCGAGCTTTGGCGGTGGGCCTCTGCCGTTGAAAGCAACCAGAAGTCCTGCGTCCTGCTGGTGGAGGCCGGCGGCGAACGCCTGCTGCTGACTGGCGATATCGACACCCCTGCCGAACGGGCCTTGCTCGACGAGTCCCTGGCGGCGCCGATCCAGTGGCTGGCCGCGCCGCATCACGGTAGCCGCAGTTCGTCGTCGATGGCGTTGCTGTCACGTCTCCAGCCGCATTCGGTATTGATCTCCCGAGGGCAGGGCAACGCGTTCGGCCACCCTCATCCCCAGGTGATGGCCCGGTATCGACGCTCGGGCCTGGCGGTCTACGACAGTGCCGAGCAGGGCGCCATTCGTCTGCAACTGGGTGCTTTCGAGGGGCCGCGCACCGAGGCCGGGCGCCGCCGCTACTGGCGCGATCCGCCAGCCGTCGGGCCACCGGGGCAATATTGATCCCGCGCAACCGGGTGATGCGCTTATCGGTGGGGCGGGTCTGCAAGGCGAGTCTGTGTGATAAAGTGGCGCACTTTTTCGAGGGGGCAGTCACTGTGTGGGAATTGGTCAAATCCGGCGGCTGGATGATGTTGCCGATCATTCTGAGTTCCATCGCGGCACTGGGTATCGTTGCCGAACGCCTGTGGACCCTGCGGGCCAGCCGCGTGACCCCGGAGCATCTGCTCGGACAGGTCTGGGTCTGGATCAAGGACAAACAGCTGAACAAGGACAAGCTCAAGGAGCTGCGTGCCAGTTCACCGCTGGGGGAAGTCCTCGCCGCCGGCCTGGCGAACTCCAAGCATGGTCGCGAGATCATGAAGGAGTGCATCGAGGAAGCCGCCGCCCGGGTCATCCATGAACTGGAACGCTATATCAGCACCCTCGGGACCATCGCCGCCATGTCCCCACTGTTGGGCCTGCTGGGTACGGTGCTGGGCATGATCGACATCTTCAGCGCGTTTACCGGCTCCGGCATGACCACCAACGCCGCGGTACTGGCGGGGGGCATTTCCAAAGCCTTGATCACCACCGCCGCCGGCCTGATGGTGGGTATTCCGGCCGTGTTCTTCCATCGGTTCCTGCAACGCCGCGTCGACGAATTGGTGGTCGGCATGGAGCAGGAAGCGATCAAGCTGGTCGAGGTGGTGCAGGGGGACCGTGAAGTGGACCTGGCTGGGGGCAAGAAGTGAAATTCCGCCGCAAGCCACGGGAAAACATCGAGATCAACCTCGCGTCGCTGATCGACGTGGTGTTCATCCTGCTGCTGTTTTTCGTCGTGACCACCACCTTCACCCGGGAAACCCAGCTCAAGGTTGAATTGCCGCAGGCCGTCAGCGGCTCGCCGGCCGAAGACCAGCAACTGAAGAATCTGGAAATCACCATCAGCGCCGAAGGGGCGTTCTCGGTGAACAACCAGTTGCTGCCCAAAAGCGACCTGGCGAGCCTGATCGAGGCCCTGCAGAAAGAATCTGGCGGCGACACCAACCTGCCGCTGTCCATCAGCGCCGACGGCAAGACCCCTCATCAATCGGTGATCACCGCCATGGACGCGGCCGGCAAGCTCGGTTTCAGCCATCTGCGCATGACCACGGTCGAGGCGGCCCCCGCACCCTGATGGCCATGTCCGATCGATTGCTTGCCGCGTGGTACCAAGGCCACCCGGCCCTGACCCTGCTACGGCCGCTGGAGTGGTTGTACCGACGGGTGGTGGTGGGCAAGCGCGAGCGTTTCCTGGCGGGTGAGGGCCAGATCTACCAGCCCCCCGTGCCGTTGCTGGTGGTCGGCAATATTACGGTTGGCGGCACCGGCAAGACGCCGTTGATCCTGTGGATGATCCAGCACTGCCAGCGCAGTGGCCTGCGGGTCGGGGTGGTCAGCCGGGGTTACGGCGCCAAGCCGCCGCAACTGCCTTGGCGGGTAACGGCCGAGCAGGGCGCCGACGTCGCGGGTGATGAACCGCTGTTGATCGTCCAGCGCACCGGTGTGCCGTTGATGATCGACCCCGATCGCAGTCGCGCGGTCCAGGCGCTGCTGGAGGCCGAACCGCTGGATCTGATCCTGTCCGACGACGGCATGCAGCATTATCGAATGGCCCGGGACCTTGAACTGGTGCTGATCGACAACGCCCGCGGCCTGGGCAACCGCCGTTGCCTACCCGCCGGGCCGTTGCGCGAGCCGGTCGAGCGCCTGCAATCGGTCGACGCGGTGCTATACAACGGCGCCAGTGCCGACCGCGAAGACGGCTTTGCCTTCCAACTGCGCCCCACCGAGCTGGTGAACCTGGCCAGCGGCGAACGGCGCCCCCTCGACCATTTTTCTCCCGGCCAGGCCCTGCATGCCGTGGCCGGCATCGGCAATCCCCAGCGTTTCTTCAAGACCCTCGAAACGCTACACTGGCGGCCAATACCGCACGGGTTTGCCGACCACGCCGAATACAGCGCCCAGGCCTTGAATTTCAAGCCATCGCTGCCGGTGGTCATGACGGAAAAAGACGCGGTCAAATGCCGTGCCTTCGCCGCCTCCGACTGGTGGTACCTGGCGGTAGACGCCGCGCCGTCACCGGCCTTCGCGGCCTGGTTCGATACGCAGTTGATGCGCCTGTTGCCGGATCGGCTTTTGCCTTAAAACCTTTTATCCAGGGGAATTCCATGGACACCAAACTGCTCGACATTCTGGCCTGCCCGGTCTGCAAAGGCCCGCTCAAGCTCAGCGCCGACAAGACCGAACTGATCAGCAAGGGTGCCGGCCTGGCTTACCCGATTCGCGACGGCATCCCGGTGATGCTCGAAAGCGAAGCCCGCACCCTGACCACCGACGAGCGCCTGGATAAATGACCGCAACCTTTACCGTTGTCATTCCGTCGCGTTTCGCTTCGACGCGTCTGCCCGGCAAGCCGTTGCTGTTGATTGCCGGCAAGCCGATGATCCAGCACGTCTGGGAGCAGGCTTGCAAAAGCAGCGCCCAGCGTGTGGTGGTGGCGACCGACGATGCGCGCATCGTCGAGGTCTGCAAAGGCTTTGGTGCCGAAGTCGTCCTGACGCGTGAAGACCATAATTCCGGCACTGACCGCCTGGCGGAGGTCGCGGCGAAACTCGGTCTTGCTGCCGACGCGATCGTCGTCAATGTGCAAGGTGACGAGCCGTTGATCCCGCCGAGCGTGATCGATCAGGTCGCCGCCAACCTCGCGGCCCACACCGAGGCACGCATGGCCACCCTGGCCGAGCCGATCGAGGATGTGCAGACGCTGTTCAACCCCAACGTGGTCAAGGTGGTCAGCGACCTCAATGGCCTGGCGTTGACCTTCAGCCGCGCGACGTTGCCCTGGGCGCGGGACGCATTTGCCCAAAGCCGTGACGTGATGCCGGAAGGCGTGCCATACCGCCGTCACATCGGTATCTATGCCTACCGCGCCGGCTTCCTCCAGGACTTCGTCGCCTGGGGCCCGTGCTGGCTGGAAAACACTGAAGCCCTGGAACAGCTGCGTGCCCTGTGGCACGGCGTGCGGATCCACGTCGCCGATGCGCTGATCGCCCCGCCGACCGGTGTCGACACCGCCGAAGACCTCGAGCGCGTTCGTCGCCTGCTGGAGGCTTGATGCGGGTCCTGTTCGTCTGCCTCGGCAATATCTGCCGCTCGCCCACCGCCGAAGGCATCCTGCGCCACAAGTTGCGTGAGGTCGGGCTGGCCGGGCAGGTGGAAGTCGCTTCCGCCGGCACCGGTTACTGGCACGTCGGCAAAGCGCCGGACAAGCGCAGCCAGGCGGCGGCCTTGAAGCGTGGCTACGATCTGTCGGCCCAGCGCGCGCAACAGGTGACCCGCGCTGATTTCGCCGCCTATGACCTGATCCTGGCGATGGACAGCAGCAACCTGCGCAACCTCAAGGCCCTGCAACCGGCCAATGGCAGGGCCGAGCTGGACCTGTTCCTGCGGCGCTACGAAGCTGAACTCGACGATGTGCCGGACCCGTACTACGACGGCGAACAAGGCTTCGAGCAGGTGCTGGACTTGATCGAGCGCGCCACGGATCGCCTGGTGATCGAATTGAAGGGGCGGTTATGACCTTGCAGGTTCGGGCGGGCGTCAGCCTCAAGCCCTTCAACAGCTTCGGTGTGGACGTCACTGCCCGGTTGTTCGCCGAAGCCCACAGCGATGACGATGTTCGCCAGGCACTGGCCTATGCCACCGAGCATGCCGTGCCGCTGCTGGTGATCGGCGGCGGCAGCAACCTGCTGCTGACCGGCGACATCGACGCCTTGGTGGTGCGCATGGCCAGCCGGGGAATTCGTTTGCTCAGCGATGACGGCGAGCGGGTGGTGATCGAGGCCGAAGCCGGGGAACCCTGGCACCCCTTCGTTCTGCACACGCTGGCACAAGGCTGGTCTGGATTGGAGAACCTCAGCCTGATCCCCGGCACCGTGGGCGCGGCACCGATGCAAAACATCGGCGCCTACGGTGTGGAGATCAAGGATGTCTTCGCCGGGCTCACCGCGCTGGATCGCCAGACCGGTGAACTGCGCGAGTTCACCCTGGAGGAGTGCCGCTTCGCCTACCGCGACAGCGTGTTCAAGCAGCAGGTGGGGCGCTGGTTGATCCTGCGGGTGCGTTTTACCCTCAGCCGCGCCGCGCACTTGCATCTGGAATACGGCCCAGTGCGTCAGCGATTGACTGAGCAGGGCATCGAGCAGGCAACACCTACCGATGTGAGCCGGGCCATTTGCAGCATCCGCAGCGAAAAACTTCCGGATCCGGCGGTGCTGGGCAATGCCGGCAGCTTCTTCAAGAACCCGCTGGTGCCGGCCACGCATGTGGCGCACTTAAAGCTGCAATACCCTGACCTGGTGGCTTATCCACAGCCTGAAGGGCAGATGAAAATCGCTGCCGGCTGGCTGATCGAACGGGCCGGCTGGAAGGGCTTTCGCGAGGGCGATGCCGGGGTGCACAAGTTGCAGGCGTTGGTGCTGGTCAACTACGGCAACGCCACGGGCCCGCAACTTCTGGACCTGGCCCTGCGCATCCAGAAAGACATTGCCGAACGTTTCCAGGTCGAGCTGGAAATGGAACCCAATCGGTACTGAGCCGCTTTCACGCAAGCGCCTGAAAAACGCCCTGCACACCCTGCACACAAGCATTTGTGCAGGATTGTGCAGGGCGTTTTGCGTGATCCTGGGTTAATTTAGCTTCCTAACGATGCGACCATCGCATCCTAAAGGCCCGATGCAGACGCCTGCGTGCGCCGGCATAAGAGAGCCCGATCAGCCTGAGCCAGTCTGCGACAACCGAACCGTCAACCCGGCGGCAGATTGCTCGACCCCATAACTCGATAACTATGCGGGCGTGCCCATGATTACCCTGAAACTCAATGGAAAAGACCATCAACTGGATGTGACAGAGGACATGCCGCTGCTGTGGGCTATCCGGGATGTGGCCGGTTACAACGGCACCAAATTCGGCTGCGGCATGGGCCTGTGCGGCGCCTGCACCATCCACATCGACGGCGCCCCGGCGCGCAGTTGCATCACGCCCATCGGCTCGGTGAAGGGGCAGAACATCAGCACCATCGACGGGCTGCACACTGACCCGGTCGGGCAGGTCGTCCAGAAGGCCTGGCTCGAGACCGCCGTGGCCCAGTGCGGTTACTGCCAGGGCGGGCAGATCATGTCCGCCACCGCTTTGCTCAAGACCAACCCCAACCCGAGCGATGAGCAGATCGAAGAAGCCATGGTCGGCAACCTCTGCCGCTGCGGCACCTACAACCGGATCAAGACCGCGATCCGCCAGGCCTCCACCCACCTGAAGGAGGCCAAGGCATGAGCCGCTTGCCCGATGATTTCGTGCTGAGCAACCTCAGCCGCCGTGGCTTCCTCAAGGGCGCGAGTGCCACCGGTGTGCTGGTGCTGGCGGCCACTTGGGGCCTGCCGGAGGCCTTTGCCGAGGAAAAGAAATTCGGCGCCGAGGGCATGCCCCATGGCGCGGTCGACGACCCGAAGGTGTACGTCAGCATTGCCGCCGATGGCAGCGTGACCGTGATCTGCAACCGTTCGGAAATGGGCCAGGGTGTGCGCACCAGCCTGAGCATGGTCGTGGCCGATGAGCTGGAGGCCGACTGGGCGCGTGTGAAGGTGCAACAGGCGCCGGCCGATGAGGCGCGCTTCGGCAACCAGGACACCGACGGCTCGCGCAGCATGCGTCATTGGTACGAGCCGATGCGCCGTTGCGGGGCTGCCGCCCGGACCATGCTGGAACTGGCCGCCGCTGCGCAGTGGAAGGTGCCAGTGAGTGAATGCCATGCCCAATTGCACAAAGTGCTGCACCAGCCTTCAGGGCGTGAACTGGGCTATGGCGAATTGGCCGCTGCCGCCAGTGCCTTGCCGGTACCGGGGCGTGACAGCTTGCGCCTCAAGTCGCCTTCGGAGTTCCGCTACATCGGCAAGGAGGCGAGCCGGGCCATCGATGGCGCAGACATCGTCAACGGTCGTGCCGTGTTTGGTGCCGATGTGCATTTCGACGGCATGCTCTATGCCGTCATCGCGCGTCCGCCGGTTTATGGTGGCAAGGTCAAGAGCGTGGACAGCAGTGCGGCGCTGAAAGTACCGGGCGTGGTCAAGGTGGTGCAGATCGAAGGGCGCCCGCTGCCCTCGGAATTCCAGCCGTTGGGCGGCGTGGCGGTGGTGGCGAAGAACACCTGGGCGGCGATCAAGGGCCGCGAAGCGTTGAAAATCCAGTGGGACGACGGCCCGAATGCCGGTTATGACTCCATTGCCTATCGCAAGGAGCTGGAAGCGGCGGCCCTCAAGCCCGGAAAAGTCGTGCGCAGCAGCGGCGATCTCGACGATGCGCTGGCCAAGGCTGATTCGACGTTGGAAGCATCGTATTACTTGCCGCACCTGTCCCAATCACCGATGGAACCGATGGTTGCCGTTGCCCGGTTCAAGGACGGCCAATGCGAGGCCTGGGCACCGAGCCAGGCCCCGCAGGTGACCCGTGAACGTGTCGCTGAGCGCCTGGGCATCCCTTTCGAGAAGGTCACGGTGAACATCACGTTGCTGGGCGGCGGTTTCGGACGCAAGTCAAAACCCGACTTTGTCGTCGAAGCGGCCGTGCTCGCCAAGGAGTTTCCAGGCCAGCCGATACGGGTGCAATGGACCCGCGAGGACGACATCCATCATTCGTATTTCCACACCGTGTCGGCCGAATACCTCAAGGCCGGCCTGAACCAGGACGGCATGCCGTCCGGCTGGTTGCACCGCACCGTAGCCCCAAGCATCACCGCACTGTTTGCGCCGGGCATGACCCACGAGGCGCCGTTCGAAATAGGCATGGGCGTGACCAACATGGCCTACGCCATCCCCAATCTGCGCCTGGAGAACCCAGAAGCGGTGGCCCATGCCCGAGTGGGTTGGTATCGCTCGGTGTCGAACATCCCCCACGGTTTCGCGATCCAGAGTTTCATCGATGAATTGGCCCACAAGGCCGGCCAGGATCCGCTGAAGTACCAGGTCAAATTGCTCGGGCCGGACCGTAAGATCGATCCGCGTACCTTGAGCGAAGAATGGAACTATGGCGAATCCCCCGAGCGTTATCCGATTGATACGGCGCGGATCCGCACGGTGCTGGAAACCGCTGCGAAGGCCGCCGGTTGGGGCCGGGAGCTGCCCAAGGGCCGTGGCCTGGGGTTGGCGGTGCACTACAGCTTCGTCACTTACGTGGCGGCGGTGATCGAAGTGGAGGTCAAGGACGACGGCACGGTGATCGTGCACAAGGCGGACATCGCCGTGGATTGCGGTCCGCAGATCAACCCCGAACGTATCCGCTCCCAGTTCGAAGGCGCCTGCGTCATGGGCCTGGGCAATGCCATGGTAGGTGAGATCAGCTTCAAGGACGGCAAGGTGCAACAGGACAATTTCCATATGTACGAAGTGGCGCGCATGTCCCTGGCGCCCAAGGAAGTGGCTGTGCATCTGGTCACACCTCCAGGTGAGGTGCCGTTGGGCGGTGTTGGCGAGCCGGGCGTGCCGCCGATTGCGCCTGCGCTGTGCAACGCGATTTTTGCCGCCACCGGTAAGCGGATTCGTAGCCTGCCTGTGCGCTATCAGCTGCAAGGCTGGCAGCAGGCGAAGGCCTGATGGACAGCGTTGATCTGAATGTCCTGCGCAGCGTGCTTGAGTGGCGCCGCGCCGGGCAGCGGGTGGTGTTGTTCACAGTGGTCCAGACCTGGGGCACCGCGCCAAGGCCGCCGGGTGCGATGCTGGCCCTGCGCGAAGATGGCGTGGTAATTGGTTCGGTGTCGGGAGGTTGTGTCGAGGATGACCTGATCGCCCGGCTGCACGACGGTCGCATTCCGGCGGACGGTCCGCCGGTGCAACTGATCACCTATGGCGTCACCCGCGAAGAGGCGGCGCGCTTCGGCCTGCCGTGCGGCGGTACCCTGCGCCTGACCGAAGAGCGGGTGGGCGACCCACACTGGGTCGCGCAATTGCTGGAACGCTGCGAGGCCCATGAAATCGTCGCCCGTGAGCTGACAGTCGCCAGCGGCAACGTGGTCCTGACCCCGGCCAGCAAGACCGACGTCCTGGTGTTCGATGGGCAGGTCCTGCGGGCCATATACGGTCCACGTTGGCGGCTGCTGCTGATCGGCGCGGGGCAACTGTCACGCTACGTGGCGGAAATGGCCCGGTTGCTGGATTTCGAAGTGCTGATCTGCGATCCGCGCAAGGAGTTTGTCTACGGTTGGGAAGAGCAGCATGGCCGCTTCGTCCCGGGGATGCCCGACGAAGCGGTGTTGAGCATCCAGACCGACGAGCGCACGGCCATTGTGGCCTTGACCCATGACCCACGCCTGGACGACATGGCGCTGCTCACGGCCCTGGATTCCAAGGCTTTTTATGTCGGTGCGCTGGGCTCGCGAGTCAACAGCCAGAAGCGCCGGGATAACCTGGCTCAGCTAGGCTTGTCAGCAGAGGCCATTGAACGCTTGCATGGACCCATCGGCTTGCACATCGGCAGCCACACCCCGGCGGAAATCGCCTTGTCGCTGCTGGCCGAAATCGTGGCCATCAAGAATGGCGTTGAACTGCGGCAGAAAAAGTCGCTGTAAGCCGTGGGCAAGGAGGGCGTATGAGCGAGTCGATTGGCGTGATCATTCTGGCGGCCGGATCGGGCAGCCGTTTCCGCCGCATTGCCGGCCCGGACAAGGATAAATTGCTGGCTGATTGCACCGGGCGTGACGGTGCCGTGCGGTCGGTGATCGAGCAGGTGCTGGTGAATCTGCCAGCCGCCCTGGAAAAACGCCTGCTGGTGACGAGCAAGGACCGGCCGCAAGCCATTCGCATGGCCCAAGCCTATGGCTGCGATTTCGTGGGGCTGGACTCGCCCGGTCTGGGCGACAGCATTGCCGCAGGCGTCCAGGCCTGCCCGGACCTTGATGGCTGGCTGATAGTGCTGGGCGACATGCCCTTTATCCTGCCGTCGAGCATCGAACAGGTGGTGGCAGGGATCCGTGCGGACGGCATCAGTGTGCCGGTCCTTGCAGGTGAGTACGGGCATCCGGTGGGGTTCGGTCGTGGGTTTGGGCCGAAACTGATGGCATTGACCGGTGATCGGGGGGCCAAGGTATTGTTTGCCGGGGCGCAAGTGGTCGAAGTGCCGGTGGATGACCCAGGCGTGACGTGGGATGTCGATGTGCCAGAGGCACTGGCCTTCAAATAACAGACGACGCAGACCCCTGTGGGAGCGAGCTGGCATTCAGCATTGATGCAAGCTGACCCGACGCCATCGCGAGCAGGCTCGCTCCCACATTGGATCTTCAGTTGGTATGAGTCTTGTGCCAGGTGTCAGCCCTTGTGGATAAGTATGAAGGCATAAAAAAGCCCCGCCTGGCATGACCAGGCGGGGCTTTTTACTGGGCGGTGGATCAGGCGTGAGGTTTAGGCTCGTGCTCTTTTTCCAGGGCTTCAGTGTGACGCGGCGCGACTTCTTCAGCAGTTTGCTGAGGTTCGTCGAATGCCGGAGCCGATTCAGTCGGGGTCTCGGCGACCGGGGCAGGGGCTGCCTCGGCGATTTCTTCCACGACTGGAGCTGGCTCGGCAGCAGGCGCTTGAGCGGCGGCTTGTTCGGCTTCCTTCTGCAGACGCTCGGCTTCACGCTTGCGACGGCGCACTTCACGCGGATCGTTCGGCGCGCGGCCATTGGCGGTCAGGGCGCTGGCAGGTGCTGGCTCTTCAACCGGGGCAGGTGCTTCGGCAACCACGGGCGCTTCGACCACTGGAGCAGGCTCGACCACTTCTGGCTCGACCGCTTTCACGGGCTCTGGTGTCGGCTCAGGCTCGACAACAGGTGCTGGCGCGGCTGGCTCGGCGGTCCAGTTGAACGCAGTCTGCTCCTCGCGGGCAGGCTCTGGTGCCTTTTCCTCGACCGGTGCTTCGAAGGCTGGCTCAGCGGCTACCACTGGCTGCTCGACGACCGGTGCAGGCTCGGCGACCACTTCAGCTTCAGCAACCTGGGCTTCACGGACCGGGGCGACTTCCACTTCTGGCGAAGCAGTGGCTTCCACCGGAGTAGTGGCTTCGACCACAGGCGCTTCAACCGGCGCGCTTTCCACGGCAGCGGTAGCGCGTTCGGCTTGTTCGTGAGCCTCGGCTTCGGCTGGGGCGCTGATCGCGCTGCTGGCTACGGCCGCAGTCACGGCCAGGCCGGCGGCCAAGTCCGCAGCGCTTGGCGCTTCGGCGTTCTCGGAGGACTCGGACTCTTCCGAACCTTCGATCACGTTGCCGTTGGCGTCGCGCTGACGCTCACGACGGTTGCTGCGACGACGCTGGCCACGGGAGCGGCGGCGTGGACGATCGCCTTCGGCGGTGTCCTGGCCGTCTTCCTGCAACTGCTCTTCGGCGTTCAGTACTTCTTCTTCGCTGGCAGCGGCGGCTGCCTGCTCGGCGCGTGGCTGGCGCTCTTCACGTGGAGGACGCGGTGCACGTTCTTCACGAGGCTGGCGGGCCGGACGCTCTTCAGCGGTGGCGGCGGCAGCCGGGGCGGCATCCAGTGGCTCGCGCAGTTCGCGAACACGCTCTTCACGCTCGCCACGTGGCTTGCGATCTTCACGCGGTGCGCGCGGCTGGCGCTCTTCACGCGGCGGGCGCGGTGCGCGTTCTTCGCGGGCTACGGCTGGCGCTTCCTCACGGGCTTCGCGCGGCTGACGCTCTTCACGCGGCTCACGTGGCGCACGCTCTTCACGCGGAGCACGTTCTTCGCGAGGTTTGCGTTCTTCGTCACGACGACCGTTGCGGTTGCGGGTCTGTTGGCGACCGTTGCGGCGTTCTTCGTTGCGGGCAGGACGCTCGGTCGTGGCAGGTTTGGTGACGACGGCCGGGGCAGCAGGTTCTTCCTTGGTGGCGAACAGGCTGACCAGCGACTTCACCAGGCCTTTGAACAGGCTTGGCTCTGGTGCAGCGGCCGGGGCGGCAACCGGAGCGGCCACTTCGGTCGGAACCGGAGCATTGGCGCGGGCCGGTGCGGTCTTGACCGCTGCTTCCTGGCGAACCAGGGTGCGAGTGGCGGCGGCGGCCGGCTGGACTTCTTCCACTTCGGCAGCGGCAGCAGCGATTTCGTAGCTGGACTGGTTGGTGTGGGCTTCCGGGCTGTCATCGCGCAGGCGCTGCACTTCGAAGTGCGGCGTCTCGAGGTGATCGTTCGGCAGGATGACGATACGGGCACGGGTGCGCAGTTCGATCTTGGTGATCGAGTTGCGTTTTTCGTTGAGCAGGAACGCGGCCACCGGGATCGGCACCTGGGCGCGAACTTCTGCGGTGCGGTCTTTCAGGGCTTCTTCTTCGATCAGGCGCAGGATCGCCAGGGACAGCGACTCGACGTCACGGATGATGCCGGTGCCGTTGCAACGTGGGCACACGATACCGCTGCTTTCGCCCAGGGACGGACGCAGGCGCTGACGGGACATCTCCAGCAGGCCGAAGCGCGAGATACGACCGACCTGTACGCGGGCGCGGTCGGCTTCCAGGCATTCACGGACCTTTTCTTCCACGGCGCGTTGGTTCTTGGCCGGGGTCATGTCGATGAAGTCGATGACGATCAGGCCGCCGATGTCGCGCAGGCGCAACTGACGGGCGATTTCCTCGGCCGCTTCAAGGTTGGTCTGCAGGGCGGTTTCTTCGATGTCGCTGCCTTTGGTGGCGCGCGCCGAGTTGATGTCGATGGACACCAGGGCTTCGGTCGGGTCGATGACGATGGAGCCGCCGGACGGCAGTTCGACGACGCGCTGGAAGGCGGTCTCGATCTGGCTTTCGATCTGGAAACGGTTGAACAGCGGAACGCTGTCTTCGTAGAGCTTGATCTTGCTGGCGTACTGCGGCATCACCTGGCGAATGAAGGTCAGGGCTTCGTCCTGGGCTTCGACGCTGTCGATCAGCACTTCGCCGATGTCCTGGCGCAGGTAATCGCGGATGGCGCGGATGATCACGTTGCTTTCCTGGTAGATCAGGAACGGCGCGGAGCGATCCAGCGAGGCTTCTTTGATGGCGGTCCACAGTTGCAGCAGGTAATCGAGGTCCCACTGCATTTCTTCGCTGCTGCGGCCAAGGCCGGCAGTACGCACGATCAGGCCCATGTCGGCAGGTGCGACCAGGCCATTGAGGGCTTCACGCAGTTCGTTGCGCTCTTCGCCTTCGATGCGGCGGGAGATGCCGCCGGCACGCGGGTTGTTCGGCATCAGGACCAGGTAGCGGCCAGCCAGGCTGATGAAGGTGGTCAGGGCTGCGCCCTTGTTGCCACGTTCTTCTTTTTCGACCTGAACGATGACTTCCTGGCCTTCGCTCAGGACGTCCTTGATGTTGACGCGGCCTTCAGGGGCCTTCTTGAAGTATTCGCGGGAGATTTCTTTGAGGGGCAGGAAGCCGTGGCGCTCGGAGCCGAAATCGACAAAGGCAGCCTCAAGGCTTGGTTCGATGCGAGTAATCCGGCCTTTATAGATGTTGGCCTTCTTCTGCTCGCGTGCACCGGATTCGATATCCAGGTCGTAGAGGCGCTGGCCATCTACCAGTGCAACACGCAACTCTTCGGGTTGAGTTGCGTTAATCAGCATTCTTTTCATGTAGTACCGTCGGTTTCCGGGCTGCCGGAAACGGCGTTCGGCACACACGACTTCTCACGGTCGGTGTCAGGTGCGTCCTGGAGATGGCAAGGCCACTCCAGTGTCCAGCGAGTTCGACCCAATGATGGCGAAGTCGCGACGGACGCGTCCTGCTTGCTGGTACTCAAGCACTCAGTCAGGAGGAGGAATCAACCGGCGCCTGTGGACGAGATGAAGCGTCTAAATATAAGCCTAGTGCTACACAGTCCGACGGTTGTACATCTCCACCCTACACGTATCCCTGATAATTCGGGTGCTGCCGCGCGCAGAATCCGCAGCGGGTTGGCATTTACCGTGAGCTCCGGAAGGGGAGGTCACGCATCATGGCTAATTTAGGCGTTGTTTCCGAAGCATTCGCTCGGGGTCGTTCGCAGCTGACTGCACTTTGTGAACTGGCCGTGAATGTGGCGCGCAAGGCGAGTCAAAACTCTGCTTTGCGGCGTATTTCAGGCCTCATGTCACCTGCGCTCGTTACACCTGAAAACTCTACCGTTACGTAGCGAAAGCCCCGTAGGACGGCCTCTCGTCCTCGTGAATTGCGTTGGTCAGGGCCGGTTTTTGACCGTTAGTCCACTGTCCAGCCACTTTTGGCGGCGTTCGCGACTATAGCAGCAATGATTAAGTGCTTCAATTCCATAAAAAATTGTTATGATCGCCGCCATGACAACTACTGCCCCTTCGACCCCAGCCGTTCAACTGCTCGAGGTCTCGCCGGAATATGCCGGCCAACGAATCGATAATTTCCTGCTGGCCCGGCTAAAAGGCGTGCCCAAGACCTTGATCTACCGCATTTTGCGCAAAGGCGAAGTGCGGGTGAACAAAGGTCGGATCAAGCCCGAATACAAGCTCCAGGCCGGTGATATCGTGCGCGTGCCGCCGGTTCGCGTGCCCGAGCGCGATGAGCCGGTGCCCCTGGCCCAGGGGCTTCTGCAGCGCCTTGAAGCATCGATTGTCTATGAAGACAAAGCCCTGATCGTGATCAACAAGCCTGCGGGTATTGCGGTTCACGGCGGCAGCGGCCTGAATTTCGGTGTGATCGAAGCCTTTCGTCAGTTGCGTCCGGACGCCAAGGAGCTGGAACTGGTCCATCGCCTCGACCGCGACACCTCCGGCCTGCTGATGATCGCCAAGAAGCGCAGCATGTTGCGTCACCTGCACGAGCAATTGCGTGGCGACGGCGTCGACAAGCGCTACATGGCGCTGGTGCGTGGCCGCTGGGAAACGTCCATCAAGCAAGTCCGGGCGCCGTTGCTCAAGAGCAACCTGCGTTCCGGCGAGCGCATGGTTGAAGTCAACGAGGAGGGCAAGGAAGCGCTGACGGTGTTCAAGGTGCTGCGTCGCTTCGACGACTTCGCCACCCTGATCGAGGCCAAGCCCGTGACCGGGCGTACCCACCAGATTCGTGTCCATACCTTGCACGCCGGGCATTGCATCGCCGGTGACAGCAAATACGGCGATGACGATTTCACCAAGGAAATCCGCGACCTGGGCGGCAAGCGCCTGTTCCTCCATGCCTATATGCTCACCGTGCCACTGCCCGATGGTGGCGAACTGAAATTGCAGGCTCCGGTGGATGACATGTGGGCCAAGACCGTGGAGCGGTTGAGTGCATCCTGACTACAAGTTGCTGATCTTCGATTGGGACGGCACTCTGGCGAACTCCATTGGTCGGATCGTGGAGGCGATGCATGTCGCCTCGGACCGCATGGCGTTTGCCCGATGCGACGACTTAGCGGTGAAAGGCATCATCGGTCTCGGATTGCCGGAAGCCATTCGCAGCCTGTATCCAGAAATTGACGACAACGAGCTGGTGGTTTTTCGCCAGCATTACGCCGATCACTACATCGCGCTGGACGCCGAGCCTTCACCATTGTTCGATGGCGTGGCGGGTACGCTGGAGGCTCTGCGGGCCGAGGGCTATCACCTGGCTGTCGCGACCGGCAAGGCTCGTCGTGGGTTGGATCGAGTGCTCAAGTCCTATGGTTGGGAGGATTATTTCGATATCACCCGTGCAGCGGACGAAACCGCCAGCAAGCCGCATCCGTTGATGCTCGAGCAGATACTGGCGCACTGCAACGTGCGGCCGGAGCAGGCGCTGATGGTGGGGGATTCGTCATTCGACCTGCAGATGGCGCGCAATGCCGGCATGGGTTCGGTGGCGGTCAGCTACGGGGCGCAAACGATCGAGGCGCTACGGGCATTCGAGCCGCGACTGGCCATTGATCATTTTCCTGAGTTGCACGCCTGGCTGAGCCGGCGGGCCCTTTAAGTTTCGCTGGGGATTCACGCATGACCGATGAATGGAAAGCACCCGTCAAGGCGAGCGCCGAGAGCGAGGATGACAAAAGCTGGAAGCTGTTGGAAAAAACCTTGCTCGCCAGCGTGCAGGAACAGCGCCGCTCCCGTCGCTGGGGTATCTTCTTCAAGTTGCTGACCTTTATTTATCTCTTTGGTGCGTTGGCGCTGTTCACGCCGCTGATGGACATGGAGAAAAGCGCTGTCGCCGGCTCGGCGTACACCGCCTTGATCAATGTCGAGGGCATGATTGCCGACAAAGAGCCTGCCAGCGCCGACAATATTGTCGGTAGCCTGCGGGCTGCCTTCGAGGACTCGAAGGTCAAGGGCGTGGTGCTGCGCATCAACAGTCCAGGCGGTAGCCCGGTGCAGTCGGGGTACGTTTACGACGAGATCGTTCGCTTGCGCGCATTGCACCCCAATACCAAGGTGTATGCGGTCATTTCCGACCTCGGTGCTTCCGGTGCCTATTACATTGCCAGTGCGGCGGACCAGATCTATGCCGACAAGGCCAGCCTTGTGGGCTCCATCGGTGTGACGGCGGCCGGCTATGGCTTTGTCGGGACCATGGAGAAGTTGGGTGTGGAGCGTCGGGTGTATACCTCCGGCGAGCATAAATCCTTCCTTGATCCGTTCCAGCCGCAAAAGCCTGAAGAGGCTGCTTTTTGGCAGGGCGTGCTCGACACGACCCACAAGCAGTTCATTGCCAGTGTCAAGAAGGGGCGGGGCGAGCGCCTGAAGGACAAAGAGCATCCGGAGCTGTTCTCCGGGCTGGTCTGGTCGGGGGAGCAGGCATTGCCGCTGGGCCTGATCGACGGCTTGGGCAGTGCCAGTTCGGTGGCGCGGGATGTGATCGGTCAGAAGGATCTGGTGGACTTCACGATCGAAGAGTCACCGTTCGATCGCTTCTCGAAAAAGCTGGGGGCAAGCATTGCCGAGCATCTGGCGATGTGGATGGGCTTCCAGGGGCCTGCACTGCGCTAGCTCCTCGCTTCGCGCGATCTTCTGTGGCGAGGGGATTGCTGTGGGAGCAAAGCTTGCTCGCGATGAGCGATAACCCGGCTAGCCTGCATCACCGCGGCGCCTGTATCGCGGGCAAGCCTTGCTCCCACAAATGAATCCCTTCGCCACATGTTGGTCAGGGAGCCTGCACGCCTTCAGCCAGCAACATATCCACAAGACGAATCAGCGGCAGGCCGATCAGGCTGGTGGCGTCCGGCCCCTCGGTGCTCTGGAACAGGCTTACGCCAAGTCCTTCGGCCTTGAAACTGCCGGCGCAGTCGTAAGGTTGCTCGGCCCGCAGGTAGCGCTCGACGCGTTCTGGGTCCAGGGTTCGCATGGTGACGGTAAACGCAACGCAATCGACCTGGCAGGCGCCGGTCTGGCTGTTGAGCAGTGCCAGGCCGGTCAGGAACGTGACCTTGGCGCCGCTGGCGGTCAGCAGTTGTTCGCGAGCCTTCTCGAAGGTATGAGGCTTGCCCAGGATGCGTTCGCCGAGCACGGCGACCTGGTCTGAACCGATGATCAGGTGCGCCGGGTGGCTGTCGGCCAGTGCCAGGGCTTTTTCCCGGGCCAGGCGCTTGACCAGTTCAAGGGCGGGCTCGCCGGGGCGATGGCTTTCGTCGATGTCGGGTGAGCTGCAGACGAACGGCAGTCCCAGGCGGGCAAGCAATTCCCGGCGATAGACCGAGCTTGAGGCAAGTAATAAAGGCAGCATGGGCGGCTCCAAAAGGCAGGGCTGAATTCTAGCGAGGCGCGCAAGTGACGGACAGGGCTGAATTTCCTTTGACATGGCCGGGGGCATCCCTATAATGCTGCGCCTATGTTGAATGACCCGATTCCACCTCACGTTGACCCGCGCAAATTGGCTGACCGTGGCACCACCCTTCAAGGTGAACTGCTGCTGGCCGATTTGAAGAGACTCTGCGACCCGCTTTCCGACAATGTCGGTACGGTCCAGGCCAAATTCGTTTTTGAACGAGATGAACGTAAATCTGTGGTTATCCACAGCTTTATCGACACTGAAGTCAAAATGGTTTGCCAGCGTTGTCTTGAGCTGGTCACCCTGCCGATCCACAGCGAATGCAGTTACGCCGTGGTGAAGGAGGGTGCGAATACCCAGTCGTTGCCGAAAGGTTATGACGTGCTGGAACTGGGCGAAGATCCATTGGATCTGCAGTCACTGATCGAGGAGGAGCTTCTGCTCGCCTTGCCCATTGTGCCTGCTCATCATCCGGAAGAATGCCAGCAGCCGGCGGGAGCAGATGAGCCCGAACCGAGCGAGGACGAGGTAACGCGGTCCAACCCGTTCAGTGTATTGGCGCAGTTAAAGCGTGACCCAAACGTTTAGGAGTTAATCAATTATGGCTGTTCAGCAGAACAAAAAATCCCGCTCTGCCCGTGACATGCGCCGTTCGCACGACGCTCTCGAGGCTAGCACCCTGTCCGTAGAAAAAACCACTGGTGAAGTTCACCTGCGTCACCACGTATCGCCAGAAGGCGTATACCGTGGCCGTAAAGTGATCGACAAGGGCGCTGACGAGTAATCACTTGTCCGCTCAAGTCATCGCGATTGACGCAATGGGCGGGGACTTCGGTCCCCGCAGCATTGTTCAGGCCAGCCTTGCTTGTCTGAATGCTACACCCTCGCTGCACCTGACCCTCGTCGGTCAACCCTCCCTCCTGGAAGAAATGCTCAGCGGCCAATCGGCTGTCGATCGCGCGCGCCTGACAATTGCCCCGGCGTCCGAAATCATCACCATGGACGAAAAACCGGCCCAGGCCCTGCGTGGCAAGCCTGACGCCTCGATGCGGGTAGCCCTTGAGCTGCTGCGCGATGGCAAGGTCCAGGCATGTGTCAGTGCCGGCAATACCGGTGCGCTGATGGCGCTGTCGCGCTATGTACTCAAGACCTTGCCGGGTATCGACCGGCCTGCGATGGTGGCGGCGATTCCGACCCAGCGTGGGTTTTGCCAATTGCTCGACCTGGGGGCCAACGTCGATTGCAGTGCCGAACATTTGCTGCAATTTGCGGTGATGGGCTCGGTTGCGGCTGAAACCCTGGGTGTCGTGCGTCCTCGTGTGGCGTTGCTGAACATCGGCACCGAAGACATCAAGGGCAACCAGCAGGTCAAGCTGGCGGCCACGCTGCTGCAGGGCGCGCGCGGCATCAACTACATCGGCTTCGTCGAAGGCGATGGCTTGTACCGTGGCGAGGCCGATGTGGTGGTGTGCGATGGCTTCGTCGGCAACATCCTGCTCAAGTCCAGCGAGGGGCTGGCGACCATGATCGGCCAGCGCATCGAGGCCTTGTTCAAGCAGAGCTTCGCCTCGCGGGTAGTGGGCGCCCTGGCACTGCCGTTGATGCGTCGGTTGCAGGCCGACCTGGCGCCGGCGCGGCACAACGGTGCGAGTTTCCTCGGGTTGCAGGGCATCGTGATCAAGAGCCACGGTTCGGCGGGCGTGCAGGGTTTCCAGAGCGCGATCAACCGGGCAGTGATCGAGATCCAGGAAAACCTGCCGGAGCGCTTGCGCGGTCGCCTCGAGGATTTGTTAACTTAGGCGTTTTCGTCCGACAATGCTTAAATGTGACCGGTCGGTTCAAGCCGCCATCCAACTTTCAGTTTGCTAACGCCCCCAGGGGCGTCAATTTTTGACGACAAGATCATTAGGGGCTTTGTTTTCATGTCTGCTTCCCTCGCATTCGTCTTTCCAGGACAGGGCTCGCAGTCCCTCGGCATGCTGGCCGAGCTGGGCGCGCAATACCCGCTGATCCTCGAAACATTCAAAGAAGCTTCCGATGCGCTCGGCTATGACCTCTGGGCACTGACCCAGCAAGGGCCGGAAGAGCGCCTCAATCAAACCGATAAAACCCAACCAGCCATTCTGACCGCCTCGATCGCATTGTGGCGCCTGTGGCTGGCTGAAGGCGGCGCGCGCCCGGCATTCGTCGCCGGTCACAGCCTGGGCGAATACAGCGCCCTCGTAGCCGCTGGCAGCCTGAGCCTGGGCGACGCGGTGAAACTGGTGGAGCGTCGTGGCCAGTTGATGCAGGAAGCGGTTCCGGCCGGGCAGGGCGGCATGGCCGCGATCCTCGGGCTGGAAGACGCCGATGTGCTGGCCGCCTGTGCCGAAGCGGCGCAAGGCGATGTGGTCAGTGCGGTGAACTTCAACTCCCCGGGCCAAGTGGTCATCGCCGGTGCCAAGGCCGCTGTCGAGCGCGCCATCGAGGGCTGCAAGGCCCGTGGCGCCAAGCGCGCCATGCCGCTGCCGGTCAGCGTGCCGTCGCACTGTGAGCTGATGCGTCCGGCTGCCGAGCGCTTTGCCGAATCCATCGCCGCCATCGACTGGCAGGCCCCGCAGATTCCCGTGGTGCAGAACGTCAGCGCCAACGTGGCGCCGGATCTCGAGACCCTCAAGCGGGATTTGCTGGAACAACTCTACAAGCCGGTTCGCTGGGTCGAATCGGTGCAGACCCTGGCGGCCAAGGGCGCGACCGAGCTGGTCGAATGCGGCCCTGGCAAAGTGCTGGCAGGCCTGAACAAACGCTGCGCCGAAGGCGTGTCGACTTCCAACCTCAACACCCCAGACGCTTTCGCTGCCGCCCGTGCAGCGCAGGCCTGAACAGGAGAAGCTTGCATGAGTCTGCAAGGTAAAGTTGCACTGGTGACCGGTGCAAGCCGTGGCATCGGCCAGGCCATCGCCCTGGAACTGGGTCGTAATGGCGCCATCGTTATCGGCACCGCGACTTCCGCTTCGGGCGCCGAGCGTATCGCCGCGACCCTGAAGGAAAACGGCATCCAAGGCACCGGCCTTGAGCTGAACGTCACCAGCGACGAATCCGTTGCGGCGGTGCTGGCAAGCATTCAGGAGCAGTTCGGTGCGCCGGCGATCCTGGTCAATAATGCCGGTATCACCCGCGATAACCTGATGATGCGCATGAAAGATGACGAATGGTTCGACGTGATCGACACCAACCTGAACAGTCTGTACCGGCTGTCCAAGGGCGTTTTGCGTGGCATGACCAAGGCTCGCTGGGGTCGAATTATCAGTATCGGTTCGGTTGTGGGTGCCATGGGCAACGCAGGCCAAGTAAACTATGCTGCGGCGAAGGCCGGTCTGGAAGGTTTCAGCCGTGCGCTGGCGCGTGAAGTGGGTTCGCGCTCGATTACGGTAAACTCGGTTGCACCGGGTTTCATCGACACCGACATGACCCGTGAACTGCCAGAAGCACAGCGTGAAGCCTTGTTGACGCAGATTCCGCTGGGTCGTCTGGGGCAAGCTCAAGAAATCGCGTCCGTGGTCGCTTTTCTTGCGTCGGACGGTGCGGCATACGTGACCGGGGCTACAATCCCGGTAAACGGCGGGATGTACATGAGTTAAATGTGACGGATTGCTTCAAAAAAATGTCATACGAGCTGTCTAAAATCCGTTATAAAGCTGCAATCAATTTATAGACGGCGGGCCGCAGGGTTTGAGGAGTGAAGCTTTCGGTTGAAAAACCGAAAAGTTCTTCTATACACTTACCCACCGGCCAGCTGCCTGAATTTGTCCATTAGGAGTGAAAACAAGGTATGAGCACCATCGAAGAGCGCGTCAAGAAAATCGTTGCCGAGCAACTGGGCGTTAAAGAAGAAGAAGTTGTGAACACCGCTTCCTTCGTTGAAGACCTGGGTGCCGACTCCCTTGACACTGTTGAGCTGGTGATGGCTCTGGAAGAGGAATTCGAGACCGAGATTCCTGACGAAGAAGCTGAGAAGATCACTACTGTACAAGCTGCTATCGACTACGTTACCAGCCACCAGGCGTAATCGTTTTTAGTCGTCGCTAGCTGTCATGGAAAAACCGCACTGCCATCACGGCGTGCGGTTTTTTCTTTAGGCCTGATGCAAAGTCGTCATTAGAAAAAGGAGAGTGCTGTGTCGCGTAGACGCGTCGTAGTCACCGGTATGGGTATGTTGTCGCCACTGGGCACGGATGTGCCGAGCAGTTGGCAGGGCATTCTGGCTGGCCGCAGTGGCATTGGTCTGATCGAACACACCGACCTTTCTGCCTATTCCACCCGTTTTGGCGGCTCGGTAAAGGGCTTCAATGTCGAGGAATACCTGTCGGTCAAGGAAGCTCGCAAGCTTGACCTGTTCATTCAATACGGCCTGGCAGCCGGTTTCCAGGCAGTGCGCAACGCCGGGCTGGAAGTCACCGACGCCAACCGTGAACGCATCGGCGTGGCCATGGGTTCGGGTATTGGCGGCTTGACCAATATCGAAGAAACCAGCCGCACGCTGCACGAATCGGGGCCGCGACGGATTTCTCCGTTCTTCGTGCCGGGCTCGATCATCAACATGATTTCCGGTTTCCTGTCCATCCACTTGGGTGCCCAGGGACCCAACTACGCCATTGCCACGGCGTGCACCACCGGTACCCACTGCATCGGCATGGCCGCGCGCAACATCATGTACGACGAAGCCGACGTGATGATTGCCGGTGGCGCCGAGATGGCGGCTTGCGGCCTGGGCATGGGTGGCTTTGGCGCTTCCCGCGCGCTGTCGACCCGCAACGACGAGCCCGCCCGCGCGAGCCGGCCGTGGGACAAGGGCCGCGATGGCTTCGTGTTGTCCGACGGTGCCGGTGCGCTGGTGCTCGAGGAGCTGGAGCACGCCAAGGCGCGCGGCGCGACCATCTATGCCGAGCTGATCGGCTTTGGCACCAGTGGTGATGCGTACCACATGACGTCGCCACCGGCCGATGGCGCCGGTGCTGCCCGTTGCATCGCCAACGCCTTGCGTGATGCGAAACTCAACGGCGAGCAGGTGCAGTACATCAACGCCCACGGCACTTCGACCCCGGCCGGCGACCTGGCCGAAGCCCAGGCGATCAAGACCGTGTTCGGCGAGCACGCGTACAAGCTGGCGGTCAGCTCGACCAAGTCCATGACCGGTCACCTGCTGGGTGCGGCAGGGGCGGTGGAAGCGATCTTCAGTGTCCTGGCGATCAACAGCCAGACAGCGCCGCCGACCATCAACCTCGATGAGCCGGACGAAGGCTGCGACCTGGACTTCGTGCCGCACACTGCCCGCAGCATGGACATCGATGTGGTGCTGTCCAACTCCTTCGGCTTTGGCGGGACCAACGGTTCGCTGGTGTTCCGCCGGTTCGCCGGTTGATGGAAAGCTGGGTCGACGGTCAGCCGGCCGACGTCCTGTCGCTGAAAGATCGCGGCCTGGCTTACGGCGATGGGTTGTTCGAGACCCTCGCCGTGATCGGCGGCAAACCAGTGTTGCTGGAGCGTCACCTGCAACGCCTGGAAGCCGGTTGCCGGCGGTTGGCTCTCAATGTCGACATGAGCGCGTTGAGCACCGAGCTGAATGCCTATGCCCGGTGCCTGGGCGCCGGCGTGCTGAAGCTGATCGTCACCCGTGGCGACAGTCTGCGCGGTTATGCCGCAGATCCCTCGACCTCGGCCCGGCGCATCCTGCAAGGGAACCCACCTGCCGCTTATCTCGTCGCCCATGCCGAACAAGGCGTTCTGCTGTTTCCCTGCAGCGTGCGGTTATCCGAACAGCCCTTGCTCGCCGGCCTCAAGCACCTCAATCGCCTGGAACAAGTGCTGGCTCGTGCCGAATGGAGTGACGGGCAGTACGCCGAAGGCCTGATGCTGGATACGTCCGGGCGGGTGATCGAAGGTGTGTTCAGCAACCTGTTCCTGGTGCGCGATGGCGTGTTGTTCACGGCGGACCTGAGCCGTTGCGGCGTGGCCGGCGTGATGCGCGCAGAATTATTGTTTCAAGCCAAGTCCCAAGGCATCGCCACGCAAATCACGGATATCAGTCTCGAACAGCTGCACCAGGCTGATGAAGTCTTCGTCTGCAACAGCGTTTATGGCGTGTGGCCGGTACGCGGATGCGGTTCGGCACGCTGGTCGGTTGGCCCGCTCACCCGTAAACTGCAAACCCTTGCCCGTGCGCTATTGGATGTTTGATTCGTGAGACGTAAATTCTTGCTGCTGCTGGAGACCGGACTGGTTCTGGCAGGGCTGTTGTTGGGCGCTTCGGCCTGGAAGATTCATTCGGCGCTGCAACAGCCGCTGAATATCACCCAGGAAGAATTGCTGGACGTGCCCAACGGGACCACCCCGACCGGAACCCTCAAGCGCCTCGAAGCCGATGGCCTGATCAAGGACGCCTTCTGGCTGCGGATCTATTGGCGCTTCAATCTCGCTGGCCAGCCGTTGCACTCCGGTGAATATCGGATGGTGCCGGGCATGACCATGGAAGGCCTGATCGGTGTCTGGAAGCGCGGCGAAGTGGTGCAGTACAGCGTAACGCTGGTGGAGGGCTGGAACTTCCGCCAGGTGCGCGCCGCACTGGCCAAGGATGAAAAGCTCCAGCAGACCCTCACCGGCCTGAGCGACAGCCAGGTCATGGACCGTCTTGGTCACTCCGGGATATTTCCCGAAGGCCGGTTCTTCCCGGACACCTATCGCTTCGTGCGCGGCACCTCGGATGTCGACCTGCTGCAAAAAGCCTACGACCGCCTGGAAGACGTGCTCGCCAAGGAGTGGGCGCAACGTGCCGCCGATGTGCCTTACACCCAGCCGTATCAGGCGCTGATCATGGCGTCGTTGGTGGAGAAGGAAACCGGCGTGCCCCAGGAACGTGGGCAGATTGCCGGCGTCTTTGTGCGGCGTATGCGCCTGGGCATGCTGCTGCAGACCGATCCCACGGTGATCTATGGTCTGGGCGAGCGCTACACCGGCAAGCTCACCCGCGCCCATCTGAAAGAAGAAAACCCCTATAACACCTACCTGATCCCGGGCTTGCCGCCGACGCCGATTGCGATGGTGGGGCGCGAAGCGATTCATGCGGCATTGAACCCGGTGTCGGGCAACAGCCTTTACTTCGTCGCGCGCGGTGACGGCAGCCACGTGTTTTCCGATGACCTGGAGTCGCACAACAACGCGGTGCGTGAATTCCAACTCAAGCGCCGTGCCGATTACCGCTCCAGCCCGGCCCCGGCAACATCGGACGAACAGGCACCCATTCCCGCGGCATCACCCGACACTGCGCCCGACGCTGTACCCCAGGTGCCGCCCCAAGTGCCTGCTCCCGAACCGGATGCCAGCGAGCCGCCGAGCCCGCAATGACTTTGATTAAGGATCGCCTGTGACTGGCTTGTTTATAACGCTGGAAGGCCCGGAAGGCGCCGGCAAGAGCACTAACCGCGAATACCTGGCCGAACGCCTGCGGGCTGCCGGCATCGAGGTGGTGTTGACCCGCGAGCCGGGCGGTACGCCGCTGGCCGAGCGAATTCGCGAGGTGCTGCTGGCGCCCATTGAAGAGGTCATGAACCCCGACACCGAGCTGTTGCTGGTGTTCGCGGCCAGGGCACAGCATCTGGCCGAGGTGATCCGCCCGGCGCTGGCCCGTGGCGCGGTGGTGCTCTGCGATCGTTTTACCGATTCGACCTATGCCTACCAGGGCGGCGGCCGGGGCTTGTCCGTGGAGCGTATCGCCGCGTTGGAAGCCTTCGTCCAGGGTGACCTGCGGCCAGACCTGACCCTGGTGTTCGACCTGCCGGTGGAAATCGGCCTGGCCCGCGCCAGTGCCCGTGGTCGGCTGGATCGTTTCGAGCTTGAGGGCCAGGCTTTCTTCAATGCCGTGCGCAGTGCCTTCCTGAGTCGCGCCAAGGCCGATCCGGCGCGTTACTTGCTGATCGATGCGGCGCAACCGCTGGCCCAGGTCCAACAGTCCCTGGACGGCTTGCTGCCGCGTTTGCTGGAGCGTGTCCGTGGCTGAAGCCTATCCCTGGCAAGACGGCCTCTGGCAGCAACTGGCCGGTCGTGCCCAGCATGCCCATGCCTATCTGTTGCATGGCCCGGCCGGCATCGGCAAGCGGGCACTGGCCGAACGCCTGATGGCCAGCCTGCTGTGCCAGCGTCCGGGTGTCTCGAACGCCTGTGGCGAGTGCAAGTCCTGTCTGCTACTCAGGGCCGGCAGCCATCCCGACAATTATGTGCTGGAGCCGGAAGAGGCGGACAAGGCGATCAAGGTCGACCAGGTTCGGGACCTGGTCAGCTTCGTGGTCCAGACCTCACAAATGGGCGGGCGCAAGGTGGTGCTGATCGAGCCCGTCGAGTCGATGAACATCAACGCTGCCAACGCCTTGCTTAAAAGTCTCGAAGAACCTTCTGGCGACACCGTGCTGTTGCTGGTCAGCCACCAGCCGAGTCGCTTGCTGCCGACCATCAAGAGTCGCTGCGTGCAACAGGCCTGCCCGCTGCCGAGCGAGGCGATGAGCTTGCAGTGGCTGGCCCAGGCCTTGCCTGACAGCAGCGACGAAGAGCGTGTCGAGCTGCTGACCCTGGCGGCCGGCTCGCCCCTGGCGGCTGTCAGCCTTCAGGCCCAGGGCGTGCGGGAGCAGCGGGCCCTGGTGGTGGACGGGGTCAAGAAACTGCTCAAGCAGCAGCAATCCCCCACGCAACTGGCCGAGGGTTGGAACACGATCCCGTTGCTCTTGCTGTTTGACTGGTTCTGCGACTGGTCGAGCCTGATCCTGCGTTACCAATTGACCGAGGACGAGGCTGGCCTGGGGTTGGCAGACATGCGCAAGGTGATCCAGTACCTGGCGCAAAAAAGCAGCCAGGATAAAATCTTGAACATTCAGGACTGGATTCTAGCCCAACGTCAGAAGGTGCTGGGCAAGGCGAACCTCAATCGGGTGCTGTTGCTCGAGGCGCTGTTGGTGCAGTGGGCGAGTTTGCCTGGTCGAAGTTGACAGGTACCGCCTAAACTCAGCTCAATCGCAGCGGAGATCAGCATGAACGAACCTGTCAGTCCCGGGCCACGCAATGGCATCCTGTCCCTGACTATCAAGGACAAGTCGGTGCTTTACGCCGCCTACATGCCCTTCATCAAGAACGGTGGCCTGTTCATTCCGACCAACAAGAATTATCGCTTGGGCGATGAAGTGTTCATGCTCTTGAGCCTGATGGATGAATCGGAAAAGATTCCGGTTGCCGGCAAGGTGATCTGGATGACGCCCAAAGGGGCCCAGGGCAACCGGGCCGCTGGCGTCGGTGTGCAATTCAGTGACGGCGACAATTCCGCCCGCAATCAGATCGAAACCCACTTGGCCGGCTCCCTGAAGTCCGACCGTCCCACCCATACGATGTAGCCTGGCCTTTTATGCTTGTAGATTCCCATTGTCACCTTGACCGTCTCGACCTCGCTGCACATGGCGGTTCCCTGGATGCTGCGCTGGACGCGGCCCGTGAACGGGGTGTCGGTCATTTTCTGTGCATCGGCGTCAGCGTCGACAACGCCGCCGACGTCAAGGCCCTGGCCGAACGTTATGCCGATGTCGATTGCTCGGTCGGTGTCCACCCACTGGATGTCCAGCCCGACGCCGCGCCGGCGCTCGATTGGCTGTTGCGTGAGCTGGACCATCCACGGGTAGTCGCCATCGGCGAAACCGGCTTGGACTATCACTACGAACCGGAAGCCGCCGACGTGCAGCAGGCGTCGTTCCGGCTGCACCTGGAGGCCGCCCGGCAGACCGGCAAGCCGGTGATCATCCACACCCGTGGCGCCCGGGCCGACACCCTCGCCTTGCTGCGTGACGCCGCGCTGCCCCAGGCCGGGGTGCTGCATTGCTTCACCGAAGACTGGGACATGGCCAAGGCCGCCCTGGACATGGGCTATTACATTTCCTTGTCCGGGATTGTCACGTTCCGCAATGCCGATGCATTGCGCGACGTTGCCAGCAAAGTGCCGGCTGATCGGTTGTTGGTGGAGACCGACTCGCCTTACCTGGCGCCCATTCCCTATCGTGGCAAGCCGAACCTACCGCAATACGTACGGGAAGTGGCAGAGTTTCTGGCGATGCTGCGCGGTGAGTCCTACGAGCGGTTTGCCGAGCAGACGACGGAAAATTTTAAGCAATTGTTTCCGCTGGCTCATGTGCGTCCGGCGCAAGCCTGAATTCCATGCAAAAAAAACCCGGGTTCTGGGGGGTGAATCCGGGTTAAGACCATTAGGAGTAAAACAAAGGTACGCGGTCCGTTGGTACCTTCATCAGCGCGTCACTTGGGGGAGATGTCGCGCCGACAGTTCAAGTATTGATCAGTATGCCAACCCGTCCAGTCTGGCCGGGGCGGTTTTTAAACAAATTTGGAATACGCTCGCTTCGGATAAGTTCTCACCGTCGCCAAAGCTCGCAGGCGCGGCGCATTGGCGTGAGGAACGGCGAGCCGGGTGCGCACGGTTTTGTGAAGAACAGTGGCCGAGAACGGATGATCCGTGCATTTTTGCGTAAGTTAGGCATAATACCCGGCTTCGAATTTTGACCCTTCAGACCTTTTTCTTATGCACAAAGAACCCCGTAAGGTCCGTGAGTTTCGCCGCCGCGAGCAGGAAATTCTCGACACCGCGCTCAAGTTGTTCCTCGACCAGGGTGAAGACAGTGTCACCGTCGAGATGATTGCGGATGCCGTGGGTATCGGCAAAGGCACGATTTATAAACATTTCAAATCCAAGGCGGAGATCTACCTGCGTCTGATGCTCGACTACGAGCGCGATTTGAACGAGCTGCTGCACTCGGCCGATGTGGACAAGGACAAGGAGGCCCTGTCCCGGGCCTACTTCGAGTTCCGCATGCGCGACCCGCAGCGCTACCGCTTGTTCGATCGCCTGGAAGAGAAGGTGGTCAAGGGCAACCAGGTGCCGGAAATGGTCGAGGAGCTGCACAAGATCCGCGCCTCGAACTTCGAACGCCTGACCCTGCTGATCAAGGGCCGGATCAGCGAAGGCAAGCTTGAAGACGTGCCGCCTTATTTCCATTACTGCGCCGCTTGGGCGCTGGTGCACGGCGCGGTGGCGCTGTATCACTCGCCGTTCTGGAGCAACGTGCTGGAAGACCAGGAAGGTTTCTTCCAGTTCCTGATGGACATCGGCGTGCGCATGGGCAACAAGCGCAAGCGCGATACCGACGTCCCGAGCAGCTAAGGCCGCACAGGCCAAGACATTCAGCTGTCTTATTGCGCCATGTCCGCTTACATGGCGCAGTGTCCCAGTAATATACTCAGGCTTGGGTCTTGCGAAATCTTGATTTCTAGGTCAATTTTCGCGAGTCCGATTTTTCTCGTGCCGGAGTGATCCATGATCGTTGACCGTCAAGGCAGGCGTTTCCGTAATCTGCGGATAAGCCTGACCTCCGCCTGCAATTACGCCTGTACCTACTGCGTGCCTGACGGCAAGCGGTTGGTGGCTGCGCAGGATGAACTGTCGGCCGAGGCCATGGCGCGTGGCGTAGCCTATTTGATCGAGGCCGCCGGCATCGAGCGGCTGCGCATCACGGGCGGCGAACCGTTGGTCAGCCCCAAGCTCGAGCGTTTCATGACGGCGGTGGGACAGATGGGCCTGGAGGACATCAGCCTGACCACCAATGGCCAGTTGCTGGCGAAAAAACTGCCGTTGCTGGTAGACGCCGGTATCCGTCGTATCAATGTTTCCCTCGACACCCTGGACCCTGCCGCGTTTCGCAGTATCGCCCGTGGCGGCGACCTGGCGACCGTGCTTGATGGTATGGAGCAGGCCCGGGCCACCGGGATGAAGATCAAGGTGAACATGGTGCCGTTGCGCGGGCAGAACCTGGACCAGGTAATGCCTTTGCTCGAATACTGCCTGGAACGTGGCTATGAGTTGCGTTTCATCGAGTTGATGCGCATGGGCCATCTGGCTAGCGACTCCAACGCCTTCCTGCAGCAGTTCGTCAGCCTCCAGCAACTGCTCAGCCTGATCGGCGATCAGTACGAATACCTGCAAGCCGACGCGCCGGTGGATGCCACGGCGGTGCGCTATGAGATACCGGGGCTGGGTCACTTTGGCGTGATCGCCAACGAAAGCGTGCCTTTTTGCCGTACCTGTTCGCGCCTGCGGTTGTCTTCCACGGGCTGGCTGCACGGCTGCCTGTCGTCGAGTAACCGTCACTTCGTCGGTGACCTGCTGGACAAGCCTCGTCACCAGGCCTTGCCGGCGCTTCAGCGCTTGTTGGTCAAGGCGTTGGGGGACAAGCAGGAAGTGGCATTCTCCGGCGGCGCGACCATCATGAAAATCATCGGCGGCTGAATAAGGCTTTTGTGGCGAGGGAGCAAGCTCCCTCGCCACAGGGTATTCCAAGGCTGAGACCCAACCATCCTGCAAGCTGGCGCAAAAGCTGCATCCCACGACCATTCGCCGGTTTTCCGACACCGGTTTTTGGAGGGTAGGATGCGTAGCCTGGTTTTGCTGCTGGCCGTTTTGGCGCTTGGTGGCTGCATGAATGTCAGCGACATGGGAGAGGGTGTTCGTTACCACATGAGCGACGCTGGCCTGCTGGACCATAGCGACAGCCGTCGTGTGAACAATCTGCGTATTCAGCCTGACTCGTTCATCTACATTGCCCAGGGCGCCTTCGCTCCGCCAGGCAGTGCCTATCCGCGTCCCAACGTCGTGGCCGAGGAAGCCTTCAATGGCTTCATTGAATATTTCCCCATGGTCCGTCGCGCCCGTGTTCCCGAAGGCCTTGACCAGGCCATGGGCGAAGCCCGTTCCGCCGGCGCCCATTATTTGCTGTACACCCGCTTCGCCAAGGCCGACAACCGCATTGGCAACACTGACGAATGGCAGGATGAAGAAGCCGTGGATCGTCTGGGCGTCGATACCAGCGTGATTCAAATCATGTTGATCGAGACCAGCACCCAGTATTTGATTGATACTGCACGCATCAAGAGTCGTGGCGGTTTACTGACGTTGCACGACAAGCAGCCACAAGACCTCATCGCCACGCCTTTGCGTGAATATGCCCGCAGCCTGCTGGGGATGAGCGACGAATAAATATAAGGAGTCACCATGAGCGGACCGCAAAAAGCCAATGACTTGCTGGGGCAGATCCCCAAGACCAAAGGCCTGCCGCCGGTCCACTTGTGGAACCCCGACTTCTGCGGCGACATCGACATGCGCATCGCCCGGGACGGCACCTGGTATTACCTGGGCACGCCCATCGGGCGAAAGCCGATGGTCAAGCTGTTCTCCACCATCATCCGCCGCGACGGCGATGATTACTTCCTGATTACCCCTGTGGAAAAAGTCGGCATCAAGGTCGATGACGCGCCGTTCGTGGCCGTGACCCTCGAAGTCGAAGGGCAGGGGGAAGGGCAGTTGTTGCGCTTCACCACCAATGTCGAGGAAACCACTGAGGCCGGTGCCGAGCATCCGCTGCGGGTGGTGATCGATCCCCAGACCCAGGAACCCGCGCCCTACGTGCACGTGCGCAGCAACCTCGAAGCGCTGATCCATCGCAATGTGTTCTACCAACTGGTGGAGCTGGCGGTCAGCCGCGAGATCGACGGGCAGCGCTGGTTGGGCGTGTGGAGCGGCGGCGAGTTTTTCCCCATCGGCCTGGAACCGTAAACCCTGTGGGAGCGAGCTTGCTCGCGAAGGCGCCGGCCCATCCAACATCTCCTCAACTGACCCACCGCTTTCGCGAGCGAGCCCGCTCCCACAGGGGTATGCAAAATTCAAATTGACACCCAATCATATGATGATTAGCGTGGACCTCCAATAAGAGTGGCCCGCGGGGTTTTCATGTCCAGCAGTTTTCATGCATCGACCGTCGATTGGCTGGGGGGCTGGATCGCCGCCGGCCAGGTCAAGCCTGGGCAAACCATCAAGGTCGAAGCGGACTTGGGCGAGCAACTGGGCGTCAGTCGCACGGTGATTCGCGAGGCGATCAAGACCCTGGTGGCCAAAGGCATGCTGGAAGTCGGGCCGAAAGTCGGCACGCGGGTGTTGCCGGTGCGGCGCTGGAACCTGTTCGACCCCCAAGTGGTTGGCTGGCTGTCACGCAGCGGCCTGCCGGAAAACTTTGTCGATGACTTGCTGGACCTGCGTCGCACCATCGAGCCGATGGCGGTTCGCTGGGCCTGCGAGCGGGCCACGGCCGATCAGGTGCAGGCGATCCGCCTGGCCTACCATGCGCTGGAGCGCGCCGTGGACAGCGGCGCCGATTACAACCGTGCCGACCAGTTTTTCCATGAGTGCATCCTCGCTGCCAGCCATAATCAGTTCATCGAGCAAATGGTCCCGGCCCTCGGTGCGCTGCTGGCGGTGTCGTTCGAAGTATCGGCGGCCGACCCGGATGAACTGCGCCGCACCTTGCCCATCCACAAGGACATCGCCGACGCCATCGCCGCCCGTGACGCGGCCCGTGGCGTCTGGGCCTGCATGACCCTGATCGATAACGCTGATCTGGCCATCAAACGCTTTTACCCCAATGTCATGGCCGGTCGAACAGACGCTGCCGGGCAAGCCGGGAACGGGAGGTTTCAATGAAGTGGACGGCTGTGACGGAACACCGGGCGAAGTTGGGCGAGGGGCCCTTCTGGGACGAGCCGACCCAGGCGTTGTATTGGGTCGATATCGCCGGCAAGCAGGCACTGCGGCTGATCGGCGCCAACGTACAGATCTGGCAGATGCCCGAGCATGTGTCCGCTTTCATTCCGACCCAGAGTGGCGACGCCTTGGTGACCCTGAGCAGTGGGGTCTACCGCCTCGATCTCGATTCTCCGGGCCTGGAACCGCGCCTGACACTGCTGTGCATGGCCGATCCCCAGCCAGGCAATCGTCCCAATGAGGCCCGTTGCGACGGCCTGGGTCAACTCTGGCTCGGCACCATGCAGAACAATATCGGTGACGAAGGCGAGGATTTACCGATCGAGCGGCGTTCCGGCGGGCTGTTTCGTGTCGGTGGTGATGGCCGGGTCATGCCCTTGTTGCGCGGGCTGGGCATTCCGAATACGTTGCTCTGGAGCCCCGATGGCACCACGGTGTACTTCGGCGAGAGCCTGGATGGCACGTTGTATCGGCACTTTATCTACCCTGAGGGCAACCTGGCGCCTGCCGAAGTCTGGTTCGGCCCCCATCCCCGTGGCGGCCCGGATGGTTCGGCGATGGATGCCCGGGGCTATATCTGGAACGCCCGTTGGGACGGCAGTTGCCTGTTGCGGCTGAACCCCGACGGCCAGGTCGATCGGGTGATCGAACTGCCCGTCAGCCGCCCGACCAGTTGCGTGTTCGGCGGTGAAGACCTCAAGACGCTGTACATCACCAGCGCGGCAAGCCCATTGGGTCATCCGCTTGACGGTGCCGTGCTGTCGATGCGTGTCGACGTGCCGGGCGTGGCGTGTACAAGGTTTGCAGGCTTAATCCCAAAATATGGGATGTAAATATATATATTGAGATTATTTGGCGGCCGGGTTTATAGTCGGCTCCATCGGCAATACGCACTCACACTAAAAAAACAAAACAGGTGAAGTGATGCAACGATCTTTCCCCGTACGCCCCGGCGGCGTGCGCCGGCCACTGTTCTTTCAAGCGCCTTTGCGCCGGTCATCCGTGGATGCCCGGTTTTTGTCGTGCCCGCGCACAGGAGTCTTGAACCATGGCTGAGCCCTTGGTCTTGCCCCCCGTGCCGGAGCCACCGAAGGGCGAGCGCCTGAAAGACAAGGTCGTGCTGTTGACCGGTGCCGCCCAAGGCATTGGCGAGGCCATTGTCGCGGCGTTCGCGTCGCAACAGGCCCGGTTGGTGATCAGTGATATCCAGGCGCAGAAGGTCGAGGCGGTGGCCGCCCACTGGCGTGAGCGCGGGGCCGACGTGCAAGCGCTGCAGGTCGATGTGTCGAAGCAGCAGGACTTGCAGGCCATGGCCCGGCGCGCCGTCGAGCTGCACGGTCGCATCGATGTGTTGGTCAACTGCGCTGGCGTCAATGTCTTCCGTGACCCGCTGGAAATGACCGAAGAGGACTGGCGTCGCTGCTTCGCCATCGACCTGGACGGCGCTTGGTACGGGTGCAAGGCAGTGTTGCCACAGATGATCGAGCAGGGCGTGGGCAGCATCATCAACATTGCCTCCGTTCATTCGTCCCACATCATTCCCGGCTGTTTCCCTTACCCGGTGGCCAAGCATGGCCTGCTCGGCCTGACTCGCGCCCTGGGCATCGAATACGCGCCCAAAGGGGTACGCGTCAACGCCATCGCCCCGGGTTACATCGAAACCCAACTGAACGTCGACTACTGGAACGGCTTTGCCGATCCCCATGTCGAACGCCAGCGTGCGCTGGATCTGCACCCGCCACGGCGCGTCGGGCAACCGATCGAAGTGGCAATGACGGCCGTGTTCCTGGCCAGTGACGAAGCACCGTTTATCAATGCCTCATGCATCACCATCGATGGGGGACGTTCGGTCATGTACCACGACTGAATATTCCTGGATTGCAGTGGGAAACTTCGCCTGTAATCCAATCATCATACGATATGACTATTCAGGCCTATGCTGTGTAGCAACTTGATGTAACCGCCCAGCCTGCGCATTTCCACCGACGGTGGAGCAGAAACCTGGACGTTTGGCTTTCAATAAAAAAAACAAGGAGTCAACTATGAAACATCGTCGTGGGATCCGTTCCCTGTGTCGCGCCGCCCTGGCGGTTACCGCGGTCAGCCTCAGCAGCCACTTGCTGGCGGCCGATGCGGTAAAAATTGGTTTCCTGGTCAAGCAGGCCGAGGAGCCTTGGTTCCAGACCGAATGGGCGTTTGCCGAGAAGGCGGCCAAGGACAAAGGCTTCGAATTGATCAAGATCGCCGTGCCCGACGGCGAGAAAACCCTCTCGGCCATCGACAGCCTGGCCGCCAACGGGGCCAAGGGCTTCGTGATCTGCCCGCCGGATGTGTCCCTCGGCCCGGCCATCATGGCCAAGGCCAAGCTCAACGATCTCAAGGTGATTGCCGTGGACGACCGTTTCGTCGACGCCAGCGGCAAGTTCATGGAAGACGTGCCGTACCTGGGCATGGCCGCGTTCGAGGTGGGCCAGAAGCAGGGCGCCGCCATGGCCGCTGAAGCGAAAAAGCGCAACTGGGAGTGGAAAGACACCTACGCGGTGATCAACACCTTCAACGAACTGGACACCGGCAAGAAGCGCACCGACGGTTCGGTCGATGCCCTGAAGAAGGCCGGGATGCCGGAAGACCACATCCTTTATTCGGCGCTCAAGACCCTCGACGTACCCGGCAGCATGGATTCCACCAACTCGGCGTTGGTGAAGCTGCCAAGCGCTGCGAAGAACCTGATCATCGGCGGCATGAATGACAACACCGTGCTGGGCGGCGTGCGCGCCACCGAAGCCGCCGGGTTCAAGGCGGCCAATGTGATCGGCATCGGCATCAACGGCACCGACGCCATCGGTGAGCTGAAAAAACCCAACAGCGGCTTCTTCGGTTCGATGCTGCCAAGCCCGCACATCGAAGGCTACAAGACCGCCGAAATGATGTACGAGTGGATCACCACCGGCAAGGAGCCGCCGAAGTACACCGCCATGGACGAGGTGACGCTGATCACCCGGGAGAACTTCAAGCAAGAGCTGGAAAAGATCGGCCTGTGGAACTGACGGCCGGTTGATTCAAAAGCGGCCCTGGTCACTTGAGTGGCGGGGTCGCTTGATCTCTGTAAGTTCGAGGTGGTTATGCAAGCGCAAACAGCGACACGGCAACACAACATCGGCGGCAGCTTGCGATTCAACGGGATCGGCAAGTCCTTTCCTGGCGTGCAGGCGCTGGCCAATATCAGTTTCGTTGCCCATCCGGGGCAGGTCCATGCCTTGATGGGTGAAAACGGCGCCGGCAAGTCCACGCTGCTCAAGATCCTGGGTGGTGCCTACATCCCGAGCAGCGGCGACTTGCAGATCGGCGAGCAGACGATGGCGTTCAAGGGCACTGCCGACAGCATCGCCAGCGGTGTGGCGGTGATTCACCAGGAGCTGCACCTGGTGCCGGAAATGACCGTCGCTGAAAACCTGTTTCTTGGCCACTTGCCGGCGCGTTTCGGCCTGGTCAATCGTGGCGTGCTGCGCCAGCAGGCGCTGACGCTGCTCAAGGGCCTGGCCGACGAAATCGACCCGCAGGAAAAGGTCGGTCGCCTGTCCCTCGGCCAGCGCCAATTGGTGGAAATCGCCAAGGCCTTGTCCCGTGGCGCCCACGTCATTGCTTTCGACGAACCCACCAGTAGCCTGTCGGCCCGTGAAATCGACCGTTTGATGGCGATCATCACCCGCTTGCGAGACGAGGGCAAAGTGGTGCTGTACGTCAGTCACCGCATGGAAGAAGTGTTCCGCATCTGTAACGCGGTGACGGTGTTCAAGGACGGTCGTTATGTGCGGACCTTCGAAAACATGAGCGAGCTGACCCATGATCAACTCGTCACGTGCATGGTCGGTCGTGATATCCAGGACATCTATGATTACCGTCCTCGGGAGCGCGGCGATGTGGCGCTGCAAGTGAAGGGCCTGCTGGGGCCGGGCTTGCGCGAACCGGTGAGTTTCCAGGTGCACAAGGGCGAGATCCTCGGCTTGTTCGGGCTGGTCGGCGCCGGTCGTACCGAGCTTTTTCGCTTGCTCAGTGGCCTGGAGCGCCAGCGCGAGGGCAGTCTCGTCCTGCACGGCAAGGAACTGAAACTGCGTTCACCAAGGGATGCCATCGCCGCGGGCGTGCTGCTCTGCCCCGAGGATCGCAAGAAGGAAGGCATCATCCCGTTGGGCAGCGTGGGCGAGAACATCAACATCAGCGCGCGCCCGGCTCATTCCGCGCTGGGCTGCCTGTTGCGTGGCGACTGGGAGCGGGGCAATGCCGACAAGCAGATCAAGTCGCTGAAAGTGAAGACCCCGGCGGCCAGCCAGAAAATCATGTACCTGTCCGGCGGCAACCAGCAGAAGGCGATTCTCGGTCGCTGGCTGTCGATGCCGATGAAAGTCCTGCTGCTGGACGAGCCCACTCGCGGCATCGACATCGGCGCCAAGGCGGAGATCTACCAGATTATCCACAACCTGGCGGCCGACGGTATCGCGGTGATTGTGGTGTCCAGCGACCTGATGGAAGTGATGGGCATTTCCGACCGAATCCTGGTGCTCTGCGAAGGGGCCATGCGCGGCGAGCTGCCGCGTGACCAGGCCAACGAATCCAACCTGCTGCAACTGGCGCTGCCGCGCCAACGCGTTGCCGACGCGGCGAACTGAGAGGTAAATCATGACCATTCAAAACAATGCACTGCCAACGGCACGCAAACCCCTGGACCTGCGCCGTTTCCTGGATGACTGGGTCATGCTGCTGGCGGCCATCGGCATCTTTGTGCTCTGCACCCTGATGATCGACAACTTCCTGTCGCCGCTGAACATGCGCGGCCTGGGCCTGGCGATTTCCACCACCGGCATCGCGGCCTGCACCATGTTGTATTGCCTGGCGTCCGGGCACTTCGACTTATCGGTCGGTTCGGTGATCGCCTGTGCCGGCGTGGTCGCGGCGGTGGTGATGCGCGACACCAACAGCGTGTTCCTCGGCGTCAGCGCGGCGCTGGTGATGGGGCTGATCGTCGGCCTGATCAACGGCATCGTCATCGCCAAGCTGCGGGTCAACGCGTTGATCACCACACTGGCGACGATGCAGATCGTCCGTGGCCTGGCCTACATCTTTGCCAACGGCAAGGCGGTGGGTGTGTCCCAGGAATCGTTCTTCGTGTTCGGCAACGGCCAATTGTTCGGCGTGCCGGTGCCGATCCTGATCACCATCGCCTGCTTCCTGTTTTTCGGCTGGCTGCTGAATTACACCACCTACGGGCGCAACACCATGGCCATCGGTGGCAACCAGGAAGCGGCGTTGTTGGCGGGGGTGAACGTTGATCGCACCAAGATCATCATCTTCGCCGTGCATGGCGTGATCGGTGCCCTGGCCGGGGTGATCCTGGCATCGCGCATGACCTCGGGCCAACCGATGATCGGCCAGGGCTTCGAGCTGACCGTGATCTCGGCTTGCGTGCTGGGTGGGGTGTCGTTGAGCGGTGGTATCGGCATGATTCGCCACGTCATTGCAGGCGTGCTGATTTTGGCGATCATCGAAAACGCGATGAACCTGAAGAATATCGACACCTTCTACCAATACGTCATCCGCGGCTCGATCCTGCTGCTGGCGGTGGTGATCGACCGCTTGAAACAGCGCTGAACCCTGCGGCAACCGGGCCGACCGCTTTCGCGAGCAAGCTCGCTCCCACAGGTTTTTGTGCCAGGCGTCAGAGCTTCGGCACAGCGCAGACCCCACTGTGGGAGCGAGCTTGCTCGCGAAGGCGTCCTTCCAGACGCCGACAATCACCCTGCCTTGCGCAACGCCTCCACCAACTCCTGCTTACGCATCTTCGAGCGCCCGGGAATGTTTTTCGCCCGGGCCTCCTTCATCAAGCTGTCCACTGTCTGGGTTCCATGGGAGGCTTTGCTGGTGCGCGGGTGACCTTCGCGGGTCTTGGCAGCGCGGCGGGCCGATTCCTTGCGGTCGGTTTTCTTGGCCGTTGCCGGTTTTTCCTTGCCCGAACCACCGGAGCGTTCGCCACCACCGGACTGCTTGTTCACGGTCGCCCAGGCGCGTGCCTCGGCTTCGTTCTCGGACACACCTTTTTTCTCGTAGCTTTTTTCAATGTGTGCGGCCTTGCGCTTTTGTTCGGCGGTATATTTTTCTTTGCTTCCACGAGGCATGGAATGTTCCTCCTCAAATGTCTGAGCAGAGGCTACTGGCCGACGGCGCCACCTTCGGAGCCCGAACCACCGGTCGTGGTTTTCGAGCCCACCCCGGTCTCGGCGTTATCAGGTGCTGTCGAGTCCGGTGTATTCATGCCGCCCTGACGACCCGTGTCATTACCCTGCACACGCGGATCGGTGCCGGTGGCGGGTGGCTGGCCATTGTTCAGGCTACCGCCGCCGGTGCCGTCGGTGTTCAGCTTGGGCAGGCCTTCGGTTGCGGGAGAGTTGGGCGCCTGCACCGGGTCGGTCGGCCCGGTGCCGGAGGTCGAAGCCGCGAAGGCCACCGAGGACAGCAGCGCGGCGAAGGTGAATGCGGTCAGCCTTGAAGTGATCATGGGTGTCGCCTCCATTTTTCAGAATGCTTACCTGATCTTGGGCCTCGCTGAATTCGGGTTGGTGCCTCGGGCGCGACGAATGGCGCTTCTGAAGGAGGCGTGCGTCGCGATCAAATAGTTGGATCGATATGTGACGAGCGCCCCGTGGCGGCTTAGTATGGCGCTTTCAATTGGCTACAAGGCCTGTTCATGTCCATCGAGATCCGTCCTGCGCAACCCAGCGATGCGCCTCAAATCCTTGCCTTCATCACCGAGTTGGCCGATTACGAAAAAGCCCGCCACGAAGTCATCGCCAGTGTGGCGGACATCGAGCGCAGCCTGTTCAGCGAAGGCGCAACCGCCCATGGGTTGATCTGCCTGCGTGATGGCGTGCCGATTGGCTTCGCGGTGTTTTTCTTCAGTTACTCCACCTGGCTGGGCAGCAATTGCCTGTACCTCGAAGACCTGTACATCACGCCCGAACAGCGCGGCGGCGGGGCGGGCAAAACCTTGCTGCGCCATCTGGCGAAAGTCGCCTGTGACAACGATTGCGGTCGCTTCGAATGGAGCGTGCTGGACTGGAACACGCCGGCCATCGAGTTCTACAAATCCCTCGGCGCGCAACCACAGGAAGAGTGGGTGCGCTACCGAATGGACGGCAAGGTGCTACGGGATTTCGCTAACGGCAACTGAGCCTTTCATGAGTGCGCGGTGGACGCGTACTCGGCAAACCCAGGTCGCTGTTCGAGGCGTTTGCAGTAGGCGGCCACGGCCGGATAGTCGGGACGCTCCATGGGCGCCTGGCGCCAGCGGTGCACCGACAAGCCGATGAGCACATCCGCAAGGGAAAACGCCGTACCGGCCACGTAGGCGCCGGTGCGGTTCAATTGCTGTTCCAGCAAACCCATCTTCTCGTTCCAGCCTTTGATGCCGGCGGCGATGCGCTGCGGGTCCTGGAAGTCCGGATTCTTGCGCACCAGGGCGTGGAATGCGTAGCCCCATGACGGGTTGAGCTCTGTGGCTTGCCAATCCATCCACTGTTCAATGCGCGCCCGGGCGGCAGGCTCGACAGGCAGCAGGTCGCTGCGCCCATGCTTGCCCACCAGGTAACGGCAAATGGTATTGGACTCCCAGAGCACACCGTTCTCGTCAATGATCACCGGCACCTGGGCATTGGGATTCAGGGCCAGGAAATCCGGATCTTGGGTCGAAGAAAAGCCAATGCCCCAGTCTTCGCGCTCGTAGGCGATTTCCAATTCCTGGCAGGTCCACAGCACTTTCCTGACATTGATCGAGGAAGTGCGGCCGAGGATTTTCAACTGTTGTCCCATCACTTTTTCCCTGAGTTGTTTAGCGTCCGCTCAGAAACGTAGCAGGGTCTTGGGCGGTTGGCGATTGGCTTTGTGTTGGATATGTGTGATCCCAATATATGGGAGTGATATTTATATATTGAGATTCTGTCGCGCCCAGGTTTATAGTCCGTTCCACTCACTGCCAAAAAACAGAACAGGTGAAGCGGATGCAGGCGCAATTGATCGCGCTCGATTGGGGGACCACCTCCTTACGGGCTTACAAACTCGCAGCCGGTGGCGAGGTGCTCGAGCAGCGCTCGCTGTCATCGGGGATCATGCAGTTGCCTTCCGGGCCGCGAACCGTGGCCGGCCAGGTGTGCATCGACGGTTTCGAACTGGCTTTCGACGAGACCTGCGGTGACTGGCTCGATGCACAGCCTGGCTTGCCTGTGATTGCCTGCGGCATGGTCGGCAGTGCCCAGGGCTGGCGCGAAGCGCCTTACTGCGACACACCCGCCAACGTCGCCAATCTCGGACATTCCCTACAAACCGTTCGCAGCCTTCGCGGTGTCGATGTGCACATCGTGCCCGGCGTGATTCAGCGTTCACGCTTGCCCAATGTCATGCGCGGTGAAGAAACCCAGGTGCTTGGCGCCTTGCACAGCCTGCCGGACGAAGCGGTGCTGATCGGCTTGCCTGGCAGTCATTCGAAATGGGTGGAAGTGGCCGATGGCTGCATCGTGCATTTCGACACCTTCATGACCGGCGAGATCTTCGCCGTGCTCAGTGACCACAGCATTCTCGGTCGCACCCAGCAACGGAGTACGACCTTCGATGGCGTGGCCTTTGATCGTGGCGTGCAGGTGGCGTTGTCGGTGGACGGCCAGATCGGGCCCTTGTCCACGGTGTTCAGCGCCCGCAGCCTGGGCTTGACCGGCGAACTGGAGGCCAGCGCCCAGGCCGATTACCTCTCGGGCCTGCTGATCGGTCATGAGCTGACAGCGTTGGCCGAGGTGCAGCGTCGGCGACGCGACAGCCTGCATCTGCCGACGGTGGTGCTGATCGGCAACTCCCAACTCTGTGTCCGTTATCAACGGGCCCTCGACGCCTGCGGCTTCGCCCGGGTGGTCCTGGCCGAACAGGCCACCGAACGCGGTTTGTGGCAACTGGCCGTAGCGGCCGGGTTGCTCGATCCCACCGCCCCCTGAACCTGACTGGAGGTCTGACATGCTCACACAAGCACTGGCGCACAACGGGTTGATCGCGATCCTGCGTGGTCTGCGTCCCGAAGAGGCGGCAGCCATCGGCGAAGTCCTGTACGGCGCCGGATTTCGCGTCATCGAAGTGCCGCTCAATTCCCCCGAGCCGTACGAAAGCATCCGCATCCTGCGCAGTACCTTGCCCGCCGATTGCCTGATCGGTGCTGGTACCGTGCTCACGCCGGAACAGGTCGAGCAGGTGAAAGCCGCTGGCGGCCAAGTGATCGTCATGCCCCACAGCGATCCGAAGGTGCTGCGTGCGGCGAAAGCGGCGGGCTTGTACCTGTCGCCAGGCGTCGCCACGCCTACCGAAGCCTTTGCCGCACTGGCCGAAGGCGCCCATGTACTGAAGATGTTCCCCGCCGAGCAAATGGGCCCGGCGGTGGTCAAGGCCTGGCTTGCGGTACTGCCGGCCGGGACCGTGCTGGTGCCGGTGGGCGGGATTACGCCGGACAACATGGCGGTGTTCCTCGAAGCCGGCGTCAAGGGTTTCGGCCTCGGTTCCGGGCTGTTCAAGCCGGGCCTGACAGCGGATGAAGTGGCGGTGCGCGCCAAGGCCTACGTGGCCGCATGGAACGCCTTGAACTGAAGACTTTTCCAGCGCCCGTGCGCTGCATCTGACAAGAGAGACAACAAGATGAAAATCACCAAGCTGACCACGTTTATCGTTCCGCCACGCTGGTGCTTCCTCAAGGTCGAGACCGACGAGGGCGTGACCGGTTGGGGCGAGCCCGTGGTCGAAGGCCGTGCCCACACGGTGGCGGCGGCTGTCGAGGAATTGTCCGACTACCTGATCGGCAAAGACCCACGCAATATCGAAGACATCTGGACCGTGCTCTATCGTGGCGGCTTCTACCGCGGCGGGGCCATTCACATGAGCGCCCTGGCCGGCATCGACCAAGCGTTGTGGGACATCAAGGGCAAGGCCCTGGGCGTGTCGGTCAGCGACCTGCTGGGCGGCCAAGTGCGCGACAAGATCCGTGTGTATTCGTGGATCGGCGGCGACCGGCCGGCGGACACCGCTCGCGCGGCGAAAGAAGCCGTGGCGCGGGGCTTTACCGCTGTGAAGATGAACGGCACCGAAGAGCTGCAGTTTCTCGACACCTTTGAAAAAGTCGACCTGGCCCTGGCCAACGTCGCGGCGGTGCGGGACGCGGTGGGGCCGAACGTCGGCATTGGCGTGGACTTCCACGGCCGGGTGCACAAGCCGATGGCCAAGGTACTGATGAAGGAACTCGACCCCTACAAGCTGATGTTCATCGAAGAGCCGGTGCTCAGCGAAAACTACGAAGCCCTCAAGGAATTGGCGCCGCTGACCAGCACCCCGATTGCCCTGGGCGAGCGCTTGTTCTCGCGCTGGGACTTCAAGCGTGTACTCAGCGAAGGCTACGTGGACATCATCCAGCCGGATGCGTCCCACGCCGGCGGCATCACCGAAACCCGCAAGATCGCCAACATGGCCGAGGCCTATGACGTGGCGCTGGCATTGCATTGCCCACTGGGACCCATCGCCCTGGCGGCGTGCCTGCAACTGGACGCGGTCTGCTACAACGCGTTCATTCAGGAACAGAGCCTGGGTATCCACTACAACGAGAGCAACGACCTGCTGGATTACATCAAGGATCCGCAGGTGTTCGACTACGACAAGGGCTTCGTGAAAATCCCCAATGGCCCGGGCCTGGGCATTGAGATCAACGAGGAATACGTCATCGAACGCGCGGCCATCGGCCACCGCTGGCGCAACCCGATCTGGCGTCATGCCGATGGCAGTTTTGCCGAGTGGTGAGTCACGCCTGATCACTCTGATAGGAATCCTTTCAGGAGCAAAAGACTCCTGTGGAGCAAGGGTTCTGTGGGAGCAAGGCTTGCTCCCACAGGGTCTTGCTCAATCCTTGCCGTATTCGACAAATATAAAAAGAGGCACCTCACATGCAAGCGCACACCCTGAGCGCGCAGGCGTCGTTGGTGACGCCCAGCCGCAAGCGTTTTTTCATCATGGTCCTGCTGTTCATCACCGTGGTGATCAATTACCTGGACCGCAGCAACCTCTCGATCGCCGCCCCCGCATTGACCAGTGACCTGGGCATCGATCCGATCCACGTCGGGCTGATTTTCTCGGCGTTCGGCTGGACCTATGCCGCCATGCAGATCCCCGGTGGCTGGCTGGTGGACCGGGTGCCGCCGCGCATTCTGTATAGCGTGGCGTTGCTGTTGTGGTCGGTGGCCACGGTAATGCTGGGTTTTGCCGCCAGTTTCATCGCGCTGTTCGTGCTGCGCATGGCGGTCGGCGCCCTGGAAGCGCCGGCTTATCCGATCAACAGCCGCGTGGTCACCACCTGGTTTCCTGAGCGCGAGCGGGCCACGGCCATCGGTTTCTACACCTCCGGGCAATTTGTCGGGCTGGCCTTCCTGACTCCGGTATTAGCCTGGCTGCAACACGCTTTCGGTTGGCACATGGTGTTTGTCGCCACGGGTGCGGTGGGCATTCTCTGGGCGGCGATCTGGTACGCGGTGTATCGCGAACCACGGGATTTCAAAGGCGCCAACGCCGCCGAAATCGAACTGATCCGCGAAGGTGGCGGGCTGGTGGATATCCAGGCCGATACCGCCAAGGTCAAGGCCAAATTCAGCTGGACCGACCTGGGGATTGTCCTGACCCAACGCAAGTTGTGGGGTATTTACCTGGGGCAGTTCTGCCTCAACTCCACGCTGTGGTTTTTCCTGACGTGGTTCCCGACCTACCTGGTGAAATATCGTGGCATGGACTTCATCAAGTCCGGCCTGTTGGCGTCCCTGCCATTTCTCGCGGCGTTTGTCGGCGTGCTGTGCTCCGGGTTCTTCTCCGACTGGCTGATTCGCCGCGGCGCCACCGTGGGGTTTGCACGCAAGCTGCCGATCATCGGTGGGTTGCTGATCTCGACCTCGATCATCGGCGCCAACTTCGTCGAGTCGACGCCGCTGGTGATTGCCTTCCTGGCCTTGGCGTTCTTCGGCAATGGCCTGGCGTCGATCACCTGGTCGCTGGTCTCCACACTGGCGCCGGCGCGACTGCTCGGGTTGACCGGTGGGGTGTTCAACTTCATCGGCAACCTGGCGGCCATCGCCACGCCGATCGTCATTGGCTTTCTCGCCAGCGGCGATTCGTTTGCCCCGGCCATCACCTATATCTCTGTCCTGGCACTGGCTGGCGCGCTGTCCTACATCCTGCTGGTCGGGAAGGTCGAGCGCATCGAGTTGTAGTCCGACGGGGCGGGCGACCATAATGCCGCCCGTTCCCCGCTCACTGTTGAAGGCCGGCTATGCAGCAAGACGATCCAAAAATCACCAAGGACGCCGCACCTACGGGCACGCAGACATTGTTGCGTGGCCTGGGGGTGGTCCAGGCGGTCGCCAGCGGCGCCCGTGACTTGAAGGAAATCGCCCGGCTGATCGGCACCACCCGCAGCACCACCCATCGCCTGGCCAGTTGCCTGGTGGACGAACGTTACCTGCGCGTGGTGCCGCAAGTGGGCTACCTGCTGGGGCCGAAATTGATCGAGCTGGGCTTTCAGGCCCGGGAAGAGTTGCCACTGGTGAGCCTGGCGGGGCCGTACCTGGACGAGCTGTCGGCGCTCACCGGGGACACCGTGCACTTGGCGATTCGTGAAGGTGACGAAGTCTTGTACCTGCTGAAGAACCCGGGGCGCAACGGCCCGGAAATGCGCTCGCGCGTAGGCCATCGCATGCCGTTGGCGCGCACTGGGATCGGCAAGGCGCTGATGCTCGATGATTCGCAGGAACAATGGAAGCGGCTGTATGAAATCAGCCTGCCAGCCGGCGGGAAGAATCAGTTCTGGCCCCAGCATCAGGAACAATCCTGGGAACAGTTCCAGCAACGGATGGTGGAGTATGTGGCAGGGGGCTATGCCTTCGACCTGGAAGACAACGAACCGTCGATTCGCTGTGTGGCGGCGCCGATCCGTGACGCCGGCAAGCGCATTGTTGCCGGTATCAGCATCGCCAGCACCGTGCCGTACATGCCGCTGGAAAAAATGGCCGAGCTGATTCCCCTGGTCAAAGGGGTCACAGCCCGGCTGTCGGCGGAGTTGGGCGCCAAGGTTTGACGAACGTCAGGCCTTGAGCGTGGCCATGTCGATGACGAAGCGGTACTTCACATCCCCGGCGATCATGCGGCTGTAGGCCTCGTTGATCTGACGGATGTCGAGCATTTCAATGTCGCAGCTGATGTGGTGTTCGGCGCAGAAATCCAGCACTTCCTGGGTTTCGGCGATACCGCCGATCAGCGAGCCGGCCAGGACGCGGCGACCCATGATCAGTTTTGCCGCGTGTACCGGCGGATCGATCGGCTCGACCAGACCCACGATGATGTGCACGCCGTCGAAACGCAGCGTGTCGAGGTAGGGATTGAGGTCGTGCTGCACCGGAATGGTGTCCAGCAGGAAGTGGAATCGTCCGGCTGCGGCGGCCATCTGTTCGGCGTCGGTGGACACGATCACATGGTCCGCACCCTGGCGACGGGCTTCTTCGGCCTTGCTCGCCGAGCGGGTGAACAACGTGACTTCTGCGCCCATGGCCTTGGCGAACTTGATGCCCATGTGACCCAGGCCGCCCATGCCCAGCACGCCAACCTTGTCGCCAGCCTTCACGCCATAGTGCTTGAGGGGCGAGTAGGTGGTGATGCCTGCGCAGAGAAGTGGTGCGGCGCTGGCCGGGTCGAGTGCTGCCGGAATGCGCAGCACAAAGTGCTCGCTGACCACGATGCTGTTGGAGTAACCGCCCATGGTGTGGCCGCCACTCACGCGGTCCGGGCTGGCGTAGGTCTGGGTCATGCCTTCGAAACAGTATTGCTCCAGGTCAGCGCGGCACGCTTCGCACTCGCGGCAAGAGTCGACCATGCAGCCCACACCGACCAAATCGCCTGCTTTATAGCGGGTGACATTCGCACCGACGGCGGTGACTTTGCCGATGATTTCATGGCCGGGCATCAGCGGGTAAACGGCGATGCCCCATTCATTGCGGGCCTGGTGGATGTCGGAATGGCAGACGCCGCAGTAGAGAATATCGATCGCCACATCGTCGGCTCGCGGGCTGCGACGCTCGAACGTCATGGGGGCGAGGGGAGTGGTGGCCGATTGGGCGGCATATCCGATGGCTGTGTACATGATGAACCTCGCTAAGCTATGAACGGTGAGGGTTCCATTTTGGGAGTCCTGGCGAAAGTCGGCGATGGCGATTCCTCCGCCTGTCATGCCTAATCCTCCGGTCTTGGCCAGGATTTGATCCTCTGTGGCGTTAGACCTGCGATGATGGTTTCATCCCTTTTTTCGTGAAGTTTTCGCCCATGTTGTTGACCCGCCATCTCGATGCCAACGCCACGCTGGTTTCATTGATAGAACCCCTGGCGACCCGCGACGGATTCGTCCCTACGCGACTGCCCGGCGTGCAAGCGCTGCGCGCCAGCCAGGACGTCGCCCGTGGTCCGCAGCTTTACGAGCCGAGCCTGGTGATCATCGCCCAAGGCAGCAAACTGGCGTACCTGGGGCCGCGGACATTGGAATATGGCGCTGGGCATTATCTGATCCAGGCCTTGCCGGTGCCGTTCGAATGCGAAACCTACGCCATGCCCAATGCTCCGCTGCTTGGGGTTTCCGTTGCGATCGATCGGGCGATGTTGGGGGAACTGGTGCTGGCCATGGGGTTGGTGCCGGGGCGGAGCCTGGCGCCGCAGACGCCGGAATCGATGACCTGCGCCGTGCTCGATGACGCCATGCGTGGGTGCGTCGAACGCTTGTTGCGTTGCTTGCACGACCCACTGGAATGCCAGGTCATGGGCCAGGCGCGGCTGCGGGAGTTGCTGTTCGTTGCGTTGCGCGGGCCCCAGGCCGATGTGCTGCGGGCTCTGGTGGAGCAGCAAGGCCAATTCGCCCGGATTGCCGTGGCCCTGAGCCATTTGCATGCGCACTTCACTGAGCCGCTGAACGTCGAGACCTTGGCCAGTTGCGCGAACATGAGCGCCTCGACCTTCCATGAGCATTTCAAGCGCAGCACGTTGCTGTCGCCAGTGCAGTACCTCAAGCGTTTGCGCCTGCTCAAGGCCCAGCGACTGCTGCTCACCGAGGGCATGGGCGTGGCCCAGGTCGCGCACCAGGTGGGGTATCAGAGCTCGTCGCAGTTCAGTCGGGAGTACAAGCGCTACTTCGAACGCAACCCCGGGGAAGAGCGCGCCGCCTGATCCACTGATGTCGCCCTGTGGGAGCGAGCTTGCTCGCGTTAGCGGTGTGTCGGTCGACATCTGTGTTGAAGGGTAAATCGCTATCGCGAGCAAGCTCGCTCCCACATGTGGACTGTTGTGTTGCTTGAATCGGAGGCAACAAAAAGGCCCCCATTACGGGAGCCTTGATGTTCAGCGCAACGGCTTACATGTTCGGGTAAGTCGGTCCGCCAGCGCCTTCCGGCGATACCCAGGTGATGTTCTGCGCAGGGTCCTTGATGTCACAGGTCTTGCAGTGCACGCAGTTCTGGGCGTTGATCTGGAAGCGCTTCTCACCGTCTTCCTTGGTCACCACTTCGTACACGCCGGCTGGGCAGTAGCGCTGTGCCGGTTCGTCGTACAACGGCAGGTTCTTGCTGATCGGAATACTCGGGTCGGTCAGCTTCAGGTGGCAGGGCTGTTCTTCTTCGTGGTTGGTACCGGAGATGAACACCGAGCTGAGTTTGTCGAAGCTGATTTTGCCGTCCGGTTTCGGGTAGTCGATTTTCTTGCAATCGGCCGCCAGCTTGAGGCAGGCGTAGTCGGGCTTGGTGTCGTGTAGGGTGAGCGGTATTTTGCCGCCGAAGATGTTCTGGTCGATCCAGTTGAAGCCGCCGCCGATGATGGCGCCGTATTTGTGGATCGCCGGGCCGAAGTTGCGGCTGGCGAACAGTTCTTCATAGAGCCAGCTGGCTTTGAAGCGGTCGACGTAGCTGGTCAGTTCATCACCGCCTTCGCCGCCGGACAGCAACGCTTCAGCCACCGATTCGGCGGCGAGCATGCCGGATTTCATCGCGGTGTGGCTGCCCTTGATCTTGGCCACGTTCATGGTGCCCAAATCGCAGCCGATCAATGCGCCACCCTTGAAGACCATTTTCGGCAGCGAATTGATACCACCCTTGGCCAATGCTCGGGCGCCATAGCTGACACGCTTGCCGCCTTCCAGGTACTGCTTGAGCACCGGGTGATGCTTGAGGCGCTGGAACTCGTCGAACGGCGACAGGAAAGTGTTGCTGTAGGACAGGTCGACGATCAGGCCGACTACCACCTGGTTGTTTTCCAGGTGATAGAGGAAGGAGCCCCCGGTGTTCTCGGTGCCCATGATGTCCAGCGGCCAGCCAGCGGTGTGCACCACCAGGCCAGGTTGATGCTTGGCCGGGTCGATTTCCCAGATTTCCTTCAGGCCGATGCCGTAGTGCTGGGCGTCGGCCTCGCTGTCCAGGTTAAAGCGCTTGATCAGTTGCTTGCCGATGTGGCCACGGCAGCCTTCGGCGAACAGCGTGTATTTGCCACGCAGTTCCATGCCAGGGGTGTAGAGGCCTTCCTTCGGATTGCCTTCGCGGTCGACACCCAGGTCGCCGGTGATGATCCCGCGCACCACGCCGTTCTCGTCGAACAGCGCTTCCTGGGCGGCGAAACCCGGGTAGATTTCCACGCCCAGGTTCTCGGCCTGCTGGGCCAGCCAGCGGCACAGGTTGCCCAGGGAAATAATATAGTTGCCTTCGTTGTGCATGGTCTTGGGCACAAAGAAGTCAGGGATTTTGCTCGCGGCCTCGGCGCTTCTCAGGACATAAATGTCATCGCGCACGACGGGCGTGTTCAACGGGGCGCCGAGTTCTTTCCAGTCCGGGAACAATTCGTTCAGGGCGCGGGGTTCGAACACCGCACCGGAGAGGATGTGCGCACCGACCTCGGAGCCTTTTTCGACCACGCAGACGCTGATTTCCTTACCGGCTTCGGCGGCCTTCTGTTTCAGTCGGCAAGCGGCAGACAGGCCAGCGGGGCCGGCACCGACGATGACCACGTCGAATTCCATGTATTCGCGTTCCACAGGGCTATCTCCTACTCAAGGCTCACAGTTTTTTCTAATTGGAGGTTTGGCGTTGCATCCGTTGTTTCCTTCGCGAAAAGCGACGAAAGCGACAATGGATGAAACGCGTGTCTCTCTATAAGCGGCGCATTATATCTACACCACTCTCAGGGTCCAATACAAACGTTTGTTTGAAATTGCCGCAGCCCAGATAAATCACTGACGTACGGCTTATGACTGACCATTTTGCCGTATTGACCGGAATAGGCGTTCCGGTCAAGATACGGGCGGTTTTGCGCTCGCCGTAGGCTGACTGTTGGTTTCAAGAGCACCTCTAAAGACAGGGCGAAGGCAGCACAAAGTGACGTATTGCGTGGTTGCGACGCGCAGTTTACACGCCGCGATAATGAATGACTCATCGGTCATCACTGACGAATGGTCTTCACTCCCGTGAGCAGGGTCATGTGTGGTTCATGCCGGCGTTTTTAGAGGTGCCCTTGCGCCCATGAGCATCAACCGCCAGGTTCGCCTAGGCGACTTTTTTTCACCGGAGAGTAACGAGGAATCCATGAAGGTTCTTGTAGCTGTCAAACGAGTGGTCGACTATAACGTCAAGGTTCGCGTCAAGGCGGACAACTCCGGCGTCGACCTCGCCAACGTCAAGATGTCGATGAACCCTTTCTGCGAAATCGCCGTAGAAGAAGCCGTACGCCTGAAAGAAAAGGGCGTGGCGACTGAGATCGTCGTCGTCTCCATCGGCCCGACCACCGCCCAGGAACAACTGCGCACCGCGCTGGCACTGGGTGCCGATCGCGCCATCCTCGTCGAATCCGCCGAAGACCTGACCTCGCTGGCCGTGGCCAAGCTGCTCAAGGCCGTTGTCGACAAGGAACAGCCATCGCTGGTGATCCTCGGCAAACAAGCCATCGACAGCGACAACAACCAGACCGGCCAGATGCTCGCTGCTTTGAGCGGCTACGGTCAGGGCACCTTCGCGTCCAAAGTCGAAGTGTCCGGTGACAGCGTTGCCGTGACCCGCGAGATCGACGGCGGCGCGCAGACGGTTTCCCTGAAACTGCCGGCCATCGTCACCACCGACCTGCGTTTGAACGAGCCGCGCTATGCGTCGCTGCCAAACATCATGAAAGCCAAGAAGAAGCCGCTTGAAGTGCTGACGCCTGACGCTTTGGGCGTTTCCACCGCCTCCACCAACAAGACCCTCAAGGTCGAAGCGCCGGCTGCACGCAGCGCGGGCATCAAGGTCAAGTCGGTGGCTGAACTGGTCGAGAAACTGAAAAACGAAGCGAAGGTGATCTGATCATGACTATCCTCGTAATCGCCGAACACGATAACAAGGCGCTGGCTCCGGCCACGCTGAACACCGTTGCTGCCGCTGCCAAAATCGGTGGCGATGTCCACGTCCTGGTGGCCGGGCAGGGCGCTGGCGCCGTGGCCGAAGCCGCTGCGAAAATCGCTGGCGTGGCAAAAGTACTGTCGGCCGACAACGCCGCCTACGCGCATCAGTTGCCGGAAAACGTTGCTCCGCTCGTCGCCGAGCTGGGCAAGGGCTACAGCCACATCCTGGCTGCCGCCACTTCCAACGGCAAAAACATCCTGCCGCGCGTGGCCGCTGCACTGGACGTCGACCAGATCTCCGAAATCATCTCGGTAGAAAGCGCCGACACCTTCAAGCGTCCGATCTACGCCGGCAACGCCATTGCCACCGTGCAATCGAACGCTGCGGTCAAGGTCATCACCGTTCGCGCCACCGGTTTCGACCCGGTTGCCGCCGAAGGTGGCTCGGCTGCCGTTGAAGCGGTAGGCGCTGCCCACGACGCCGGCATTTCCAGCTTCGTCGGCGAAGAACTGGCCAAGTCCGATCGTCCGGAACTGACCGCTGCCAAGATCGTCGTTTCCGGCGGGCGTGGCATGCAGAACGGCGACAACTTCAAGCACCTGTACGCCCTGGCCGACAAGCTCGGCGCTGCCGTCGGTGCTTCCCGCGCCGCGGTCGACGCCGGTTTCGTGCCCAACGACATGCAGGTCGGCCAGACCGGCAAGATCGTTGCGCCACAGCTGTACATCGCCGTCGGTATCTCCGGCGCGATCCAGCACTTGGCCGGCATGAAAGACTCCAAGGTGATCGTTGCGATCAACAAGGACGAAGAAGCGCCGATCTTCCAGGTGGCCGACTATGGCCTGGTTGCGGACTTGTTCGAAGCCATCCCTGAGCTGGAGAAGCTGGTCTAATCCGGCGTCTTCACTTATAAAGAGCCCGGCCCTTTGGCCGGGCTTTTTATTTCCGCATCAGAGGAGCGTATTGCCATGGATCTGCGCCGTTTGGCTGGCTGGTCGTTGCTGTGGACGTTGGCGCTTGTGCCAGGCCTGTCTGTCGCCGCCGGCAAATGTGAACGACTGATCGCCACCGGCAGCCCGGATGCGCCGCCCTATCTCTGGCAAGACCCTCAGGACCCCAAGCACTTGATTGGCGCCGGTGCCGACCTGCTGGCGCAGGTCGCGCAAGAATTGGGAATCAAGATCGAACTGCTGTATGCCGGTAAGCGCGCCCAGGCGTTGGACGAAGTGCGCAGTGGCCGCATGGACTTGCTCACCGACGCTCCGCTGACCGTCACCGGGCTGGAAGTGCTGGACTACGTTCATCCGCCCTTGCTCGAAAACGATTACCTGGTCTGGACCCGCAACGACTCGACGCTTGTCATCAATCAGCCCGGGGACCTTCACGGTCATCCCGGGGCCTTGTCGGAAAAGGCCTCAATGACCCAGGGATTCGGCGTCTTTGCCGAGCAGCAATTGTCCCTGGTGCGCACGCCCAACCTGACCCAGGCCTTTCAGAAATTGCTGCTGGGCGAGGTGGAATATGTCCTGGCGGGGCGCTACTCGGGCCTGGCAATGGCGCAGACACTGGGAATGGCCAACGACCTGCAAGCCGCACCGCAACCGGTGGACAAACCGGGGTTGTTTCTCGCGATCTCCCATAACTCCGCCTGCAATGACCCATGGTTACGCGGACAGCTGGCGCAAAAGATGACAGAATTGGCCGCGTCCGGTCTGACGGAGGCTGTGTTGCAGCGCAATCTCGAGCGCTGGAGAACACAGTTGCAGCCACCTGTCAGTGCCCCAAAACAGTAGGGAACATTAGTGACTATTCGACCTCTTTTCGCTGCCCTGGCCGTTCTGGCTCTGGCGGGCTGCGCAGCCGATCCGGCGCCGAATGAACAGATCCGCCTGACCGAACAGGCACTGAAGCAAGCCCGGGCCGTTGGCGCCACTGCCGACGAAGTGCCCGAATTGAAACTGGCTGAAGAAAAGTTTGCCCGCGCCAAATCCAACATGGCCGACGAATCCTACAAGAAGGCGCGCATGCGGGCCGAACAGGCCGAACTCGACGCCCGCCTGGCCGAAGCGAAGGTGCTGACCCTCAAGAGCCAGGAGCAACTGAACGTGCTCGACACCCGCATCAAGCGCTTGCGCAAACAGTTGCGGGAGGATGCCCAATGAAGCACTCCCACGTATTGGGCGGTCTGGTCCTCGCTGGCCTGGCCAGCTTGTATGGCTGCGCCGGCCAGCGCAGCGAAGCGGCGCTCGAGCAGGCCAGCACCGATTTTCAGAAGGTCAAGGAGGACGCCAACGTCCTGCGTGCCGCACCCCGGGACGTGATCCGCGCGGGTGAGTCCCTGGCCCGTGCCGATCGGTTATCCAGCTACTGGGGCAGCGGCGAAGATGTGCAGCATTACGCCTACCTGAGCCAGCGCTACAGTGCCATCGCCCGGGAGCACAGCAACCAGGTGCTCAACGAAGAGCGCGCGACGAAGCTCGAACTGGAGCGCCAGCGCCTGCAATTGGCCCTGCGTGAATCCAAGTTGTTGAGTGTGCAGCAGCAGGGCAAATGGCTCGAAGAACAGATCATGGCCATGGCGACCACACAAACCGATCGCGGCTTGGTGATGACTCTCGGTGACGTGCTGTTCGACACCGGCGAAGCGGAACTGAAGAACTCGGCCAACCGGGTCGTGCTCAAGATCGTGCAGTTCCTGCAGCTCAACCCCAAGCGCGTGGTGCGTATCGAGGGATACACCGACAGCACCGGCGGCAAGCAGGAAAACCTCAAGCTGTCTCGTGACCGCGCGCAAGCGGTAGCGGATGTGCTGGTGGACCTGGGGATCGACGAAAAGCGTATCCAGGTCGAAGGCTACGGTGATGGATACCCGGTGGACGTCAACGCTTCCGAGCGTGGCCGGGCACAGAACCGTCGCGTTGAAATTGTGTTCTCCGACGAAAAAGGCCAGCTCGGCGCCGCCCGCTGAGGGCTGCGTCACTGGAAAACCCGGCCCCTGTAAAGGCGCCGGGTTTTTTTTGGCCCTGCAATCGATGCATGATGAGTACAGTTAGAGCTGTCACTCCACTGTACTGTCGAGTAATCTGGCAACTGTCCCAGTACACTTCTAAACTGTTCCGGTATCGTTTCCGACAAGAATAAAATGCCCGTGAAATCGAGTGCTGCGTCATGACCAACCTTCTGCTCTATCAACGTATTGCTCAACAGCTGGCTGAAGACATCCGGCGCGGTGTGTATCAGCCTGGTGAACGCGTGCCGTCGGTGCGCAAGATGAGCTCGCAGCTCAACGTGAGCCATGCCACGGTACTGCAGGCCTACGCCAACCTTGAAGACCAGGGGCTGATTCGCGCGCGGCCGCAGTCTGGCTACTACGTGCACCAGACGCCCGCCCTGACGGCGCCGACGCCGGACATTGCCCGGGTAGAGCGTCCGGGGCTGGTGACGCGCAGCAGCATCATCCAGCAAGTATTGGTCGAGTCGCGCCGCGAAGGGGTATTTCCCCTGGGCGCGGCGGTGCCGAGCGTCGACTATCTGCCGGTTCGGGCCTTGCATCAGCAATTGGCCAAGGTCACGCGTTTCCACAGCCCGCGGGCGTTCAGTTACATGTTCAGCCCAGGCTTCGAGCCGTTGCGTCGCCAGGTGGCGATTCGCATGCGCGATGCCGGCGTCGTGGTGGACCCTTCCGAGGTGGTGATCACCCACGGCTGCGTCGATGCGCTGCAGATGTCCTTGCGGGTGCTGACGCGGCCGGGGGACTTGATCGCCGCCGAGTCGCCGACCTATTACGGCTTGCTGCAACTGGCGGATCTGTTGGGCCTCAAGGTCATCGAAATCCCCAGCGACCCGGTCACCGGCATGAGCCTGGAGGCCTTGCAGTTGGCGGCCAACCAATGGTCGATCAAGGCGTTGGTGCTGACCACGCGCCTGAGCAATCCTTTGGGCGGCACCATGCCTGAAGAGCGGCAAAAGCAACTGCTGCGCTTGGCGTCGGACTTCGACATCCAGATCGTCGAGGACGATATCTATGGCGAGTTGATGTTCGAACAGGGGCGCACCAAGGCCCTCAAGGCCTACGACCGGCTGGACCGGGTCATCTACTGTTCGAGTTTTTCCAAGACGTTGTCGCCGGGCGTGCGCATCGGCTGGATGATCGCGGGTAAATTCCAGCAGGAAATCCAGCGGCTCCAGACCTTCAGCACTCACTCCGCGTGCAGTGTCACGCAGATGGGCATCGCCGCGTACCTGGAAAACGGCGGCTATGACCGGCACTTGCGCTATATCCGCCAGGAGTACCGCAAGAACCTCAGCGCCTTTCAACTGGCGGTGCAGCAGTACTTCCCCGAAGGCACGCAGATGAGCCGTCCCACTGGAGGCTTCATCCTGTGGGTCAGCCTGCCGGGGCGGGTCAATACCCAGGAGTTGCATGTGCGGGCGTTGCAACAAGGCATCAGCATCGCGCCAGGGCTGATTTTCAGTAACACCGAGCAGTTCAACCACTGCATTCGCTTGAACTGTGGCACTCCCTGGAACCGTGAGGCAGAACGGGCCTTGATGACACTGGGGATGCTGGCCACTCAATTGTGCCAAGAGACGGCCAACGGATTTCTTTAGGCGTCAGTGGCTTAGCTCGATGTGCTTGTCAGCGCCTCATTATCAGGCGAGCATGGGGGTCCCTGTCGTCAGTACCGTTGTGTCTATGAAAGCCATTTTTCCTGCTGCCTGGGTTTTGATCGGCCTGTTGAGCGCCTTCCACATGGGAGGCGTCGTCGCGGCAACTCCAGCGCAGGAAAAACCGGCCGCCAGTGCCACGAAAGATACGCCGAAAAAAACGGCAGTGACCAAGAAGCCTTCCACTAAAAAGGCAGCTCCCGCGAAGAAAAAGCGCGCGCCCATCGCTTCCAAGAGCAAATCCGCCCGCGAGGTCGCCAAGACCCCATTGCCGCCGGCCAAGCTCGATCTGAGCCTGCCTCGTGACATGGTCGAGGAACTGCAACCACCGGGTAAGGTGGTGCAGTCCAAGCGTGAGCAGCTCTTGCCGTCGATGTTCGGCGAGAAACCCGGGCCGTTTCAGCTCAATGGCCGTTTGTTGAGCAATGAAATGCAGCTGCCACTGCGCAACCAGGAGCGCAATGAGGTGGAAGGTGCGGCGCTGGACTTCGAATTCAAGCAATGAGCCTTCGACAGGCCTGCAGTTCGTCGCTGACCATTCGGTCATCCCGCCATGGGCAAAAAAACACGCAGACGGTAATTTAAAACGAGTGTTTTAGCCGGTACTCTGTGTTCTGTTACTAACCATTACTGTCGTGAGGATGTCGCCGTCATGAAATGCCGTGAAGGCTGTGGCGCCTGTTGCATCGCCCCTTCCATCAGCTCATCGATCCCTGGCATGCCCCAAGGCAAACCGGCGGGAGAACGTTGCGCGCAATTGTCAGTCGATAACCTGTGCCGGATCTTCGGCCAGCCGGAACGTCCGGCAGTGTGCTCGGCGTTCGACGCCGACATCGAGGTGTGCGGCAGCAGCAGTGAAGAGGCCATCCGACTGATCGGTTGGTGGGAGCAAGTCACGGCAGCGTAATGAGTCAATGAACGGATCCTAACTGAACGAACTTGGACAATAAGGAAAAGAACTATGGGTTCGCTGCATCGTATGGCTGTGTTGTGTGGGTTGACTGTATTGCTGGCAACGGCCACCGCTCAGGCAGAGGATTGGCAGGTTGCCAAGGAGAAGGACGGTATCAAGGTTTCCCTCAGTGAAGTGGCGGGCTCCAAGTACAAGGCCTATCGCGGCGTGACGGTGATGAAAACCACCATGGCCAAGCTGCGGGCCCTGCAGGAAGACGTTCCCGGCGCTTGCGCCTGGATTCATGAATGCAAGAGCCAGAAACTGCTCAAGCACGAAGGCAATCAAAGTTGGACCTACACCCAGTTCAACACGCCATGGCCGGTGACGGCCCGAGACTCGGTGCTGCAAGTCACCACCGAGGAGGGCGCCGATGGCAGCCTGACCCGCAAGCTCAAGGGCGTGCCGAAATACCTGCCTGAAGAGCAAGGTTTCGTGCGAGTGACCCAGGTTGAAGGCTTCTGGACGTTCACGCCAAAGGGCGCTGACCAGATCGAAGTGACCTACCAGGTCCACACCGAGCCAGGGGGTGACGTACCGTCCTGGCTGGCGAACAAGTTTGTGGTGGATGCGCCGTTCAACACCTTGAAAGCCCTGAAGGAACGCGCCGAAAACTGATCGGCCACGGCTGTACACCAGGAGACCGCCCCAGAGGCGGTCTTTTCATGTGTGCCGTCCAGGCCGCCCAGTGGAACGATTGTCCGGCCCCCAATGTCGAGATAAAGGTAAGCCAGGCCCTGAATTGATCAAGGAGACACCGATGCAAAAGTGGGAAATCACTTTCATTGACGATCACGGTGAAACCACCGTCGAGCAGTTCGACCATGACCAGAAGCCCACCATGGAGCAGGCCGCCCAATTGATTCGCGAAAGATTGCTTCCAGTGCTCAAGCGACTGGACCTCAACGACTTGGAAAACCGCACCGAAGACCCGACAGTCAAGAATCTCAAGTCGCAAAACAGCATCGAAATTCTCAGCATTACACCGATTTCATGAAACGGTGCCTGGTCTCGCTTGGCAGTGGCCACCACTTACGGCTACTCTGCAATTGAGATCAGCGAAAGGATCGCCAAGGTCCGGTCTTGTCAGCTACATGCTTGTGTCCCGACGGCCATTTGATGCCGTACCGCTTGCAGCCTGAGGGCTTCACGCACGGGAAGACGGAAAGTCTATCCATTGGTTTCAGGAGGACGTTTCATGAGCACAGCCTATCAAGAAGACATCAGCACCAGCGTATTGCGCCGCATGAAAGAAGGCGGTTTCGATTTTTCCCGATTCCATCCCATTGAGTTCTACGCCATTTTCCCGGACGAGGAGCGGGCGCGCAGGGCGGCAGGTCATTTTCGGGGAGAGTCGCTGAACGCGCAGATCAGTGCACGGGACGACGGGGCTTGGTCATTGGAACTGAGCCGGGTGATGTACGCCACTTACGATGACATAGGAGACTTCGAGCAAGACTTTGAGGCAGTCGTCGAACCCTTGGGTGGTGTGATCGAGGGCTGGGGCGTCAAGCAAGAGATCCGGCGCCTGCAGGCCTGACAGTTACTCACCGCAACCACAGCAACGGCTGACCTTTGTGTCGGCCGTTTTCATGTCTGTGAACTACCCGAGCATTGAACATTACTGTGGGATTTGTGGCGGACGCCGAATAGGTGAGCATGTCCCCCGCCAACACCACAACCGCCAGGTTTTGTACCTAACTGTATCCAGATCAAGCCGCGTCGTTTTTCCATGGCTATGCTCAGGAGAGCGACGCCCCTGCGTCGCAATGGAGCGGGGGGCAGCGGGGTGGGGGTATTTGCTGCACTAGAAAAGTGCACGGCCTGTCAGAGGAGAATCCAACCCGTTGATCATAAAGCGTTTATGCCGATGGCACGGGGCTTGCGAAGCCTTGCTGCCAGGGTGACAAGGAGTACGGCATGATCCGCAGCGGTTTTGATGAAATGTACGATGCCAACGGCCAGGTCCGTCCGCATTACCAGGCGTTTGCCCGCTGGCTGGCTGAAACGCCTGACGAGCTGCTGGCGCAACGCAGGCGCGAAGCCGACCTGTTGTTTCATCGTGCTGGCATTACGTTCACGCTCTACGGCGACGAGCAGGGGACCGAGCGCCTGATCCCTTTCGACACGATCCCGCGCAGCATCCCGGCCAGTGAATGGCGGGTGGTCGAACGTGGCTGCATCCAGCGGGTCAAGGCGCTGAACATGTTCCTGGCCGACCTCTACCACGAGCAACGGATCATCCGCGCCGGCATCATTCCCGCCGAGCAGGTGCTGGCCAACGAGCAATACCAACTAGCGATGCAGGGGCTGGACCTGCACCGTGACATTTACGCGCACATTTGTGGTGTCGATCTGGTGCGCGACGGTGACGGCACGTACTACGTGCTCGAAGACAATCTTCGTACGCCCAGCGGCGTCAGCTACATGCTCGAAGACCGCAAGATGATGATGCGCCTGTTCCCTGAACTGTTCGCCGCCCAGCGCATCGCCCCCATCGACCATTATCCGAACCTGCTGCTCGACACCCTGAAAAGCTCCAGCCCGCTGGACGATCCCAGTGTCGTGGTGCTCACGCCGGGGCGTTTCAACAGCGCGTTCTTCGAGCACGCGTTCCTGGCCCGGGAGATGGGTGTGGAGTTGGTGGAAGGCGCCGACCTGTTCGTACGCGATGACAAAGTGTTCATGCGCACCACCGACGGCCCGAAATCGGTGGATGTGATCTACCGTCGCCTCGACGACGCGTTCCTCGATCCACTGGCCTTCAACCCGGATTCGATGCTCGGCGTACCAGGCCTGTTGTCGTCCTACCGGTCCGGCAACGTGGTGCTGGCCAATGCCATCGGCACGGGCGTGGCGGACGACAAATCGGTGTACCCGTTCGTCACCGACATGATCCGTTTTTACCTGGACGAAGAGCCGATCCTGAAGAACGTTCCTACATGGCAATGCCGTAATCCCGCTGAGCTTTCCCACGTGCTGGCGAATCTTCCCGATCTGGTGGTCAAGGAAACCCAGGGCTCCGGCGGTTATGGAATGCTGGTGGGGCCGGCCGCGACGACAGCGCAGATCGATGCCTTTCGCGAGCGGATCAAGGCCAAGCCGCACGCCTACATCGCCCAGCCGACGCTGTCGCTCTCGACCTGCCCGACCTTTGTCGAAAACGGCATCGCCCCGCGCCACATCGATTTGCGGCCGTTTGTGCTGTCGGGGCGCGAGACCCGCGTGGTGCCTGGCGGGCTGACACGGGTGGCGCTGCGCGAAGGCTCCCTGGTGGTGAATTCATCCCAGGGCGGTGGGACCAAGGACACTTGGGTGGTCGAGGATTGAGGAGCTGCCATGCTGAGTAGAACCGCCTCGGACCTGTACTGGATGTCGCGCTACCTGGAGCGTGCGGAAAACCTCGCACGGATGCTCGATGTCAGCTATTCGCTGTCGCTGATGCCCCAGGACGGGCGTGGCGATGGCCTGCACGAGTTGGCCATGCCATTGCTGATCACCGGCACGCTGGATGATTACCGGGAGCGACACGGCGAGCTGCACGCCGAGCGCCTGCTGCATTTCTTTGCCCTGGAAGCGGCCAACCCGGCCAGCATCTACAGTTGTCTCGGCGCCGCGCGAGCCAGTGCCCATGCGGTACGTGGGCGTATCACCGCCGACATGTGGGAAAACATCAACGCCACCTGGCTGGAAATTCGTGGGATCGCCGAGCAAGGCTTGAATCGCTACGGCATGAGCCGTTTCTGCGAGTGGATCAAGGAGCGATCCCACCTGTTTCGTGGTGCAACCTACGGCACCATCATGCGCAACGATGCGTTCCGCTTCATTCGCCTGGGGACCTTCATCGAAAGGGCCGACAACACCCTGCGCTTGCTCGACGCCCGCTACGAAATGGCCGGCGACCAGGCCGAAACGGTCAGCGATGGCACGGCCCACGCGTATTACCAATGGAGCGCCTTGTTGCGGGCCTTGTCGTCCTTCGAAGCCTATACCGAGATCTACCGTGACGCCCCGGGCGCTCGCCATGTGGCTGAGTTGCTGCTGTTGCGCGCCGACGTACCGCGTTCGCTGCGCGCCTGTACCGAAGAAATCAACCAGATCCTCGCGAGCCTGCCAGGCACCAACGGCCGGCAGGCACAACGGCTGGCGGCGGAAATGGACGCACGCCTGCGCTACACCGGCATCAACGAAATCCTCGACGGGGGCCTGCATGCCTGGCTCACCGAATTCATCCCACTGGTCCGTGAACTGGGCAATGCCATTCACAGTTCCTACCTGGAGGTCATATGAGACTCTCGATCAGCCACGAAACGGCCTACCACTATGAAGATCAGGTGCGCGCCAGCATCCAGTACCTGCGCCTGACGCCCCACGACAGCGAACGTCAGCATGTGCTGAGCTGGCAACTGGATCTGCCCCGGCCGGTGCGGGCGCAGTTGGACCCGTTCGGCAACATCCTTCACGTACTGACCCTGGACGAACCCCACGAAACGGTCATCATCGGCGCCCGCGGACAGGTGGACATCGATCCGTCGCGTGAAGCCGAGCACGAGAGTCAGTCAGCGCTGCCGTTCCTGCGCTTCACCCGGCTGACCGAGGCGGACGAGGCCCTTCGAGCCTTCGCTGCGCAGCAGTGCCAGCAGCGTCGCGATCGCACGGCGCTGATCGACCTGATGCATGGGCTGAACCAGCACATGATCTACACCCCTGGCACCACTGAAGTGGAGACCAGTGCGGCCCAGGCTTTTGCCGGTCGTAGCGGGGTGTGCCAGGATCACACCCACGCCTTCCTGGCCTGCGCCCGTAGCCTGGGGGTGCCGGCGCGGTATGTGTCGGGGTATCTGTTCAGCGAAGAGAGCGAACACCTGGCAAGCCATGCCTGGGCAGAAGCCTGGCTTGACGACGCCTGGTACAGTTTCGACGTGACCAACCAATTGGCCCGTCCGGAGCGCCACCTGAAGCTGGCCGTAGGCCTGGATTACCTGGACGCCTGCCCGGTGCGTGGCATGCGGCGTGGCGGCGGTTGTGAGCAGATGCATGCCAAGCTGGTCGTGCCACCGGCGCCGGTGATCACGGTGCAACAACAATAGCTCTCCAACGAGGGAGCTTTTGTGGCGAGGGCGCTTGCTCCCGCTCGAGTGCGAAGCGTTCGCAAGCTTTTTAAGGGGCTGCTGCGCAGCAAGCTCCCTTGCCACAAAAAAACCAATCTCACGGGGCCAATGGCTGCTTGCGTCCCGCCATATGCTTCAAATAACCCACCAGCAAATCCAGCTCCGAATCCGGCAGCACCGCAGCCGAGAATCCGGGCATCTTGCCCTGGGGCCAGCGACGCAGCGCTTGCGGGTCGCGAATGTAGCGCTTGAGGAAGTCCCCGGAGAAGTATTCGGTCGGGTTGAAAGGGATGTTCAGGTCAGGGCCGAACTGTGCATCGCCTGCGCCATTGAGCCGATGGCACGCCAGGCAATTTTTCTGGAACAGTTCGAAACCTATATTGATCGGGTCGTCCTTGGCCAGGTTGGGCGCCGGCAGCAGGGCCGGGAAGCGTTCGGCCACGGCCGACAGGCGCTTGATGGTCGCCACCGCGTAGGGCCATTGCTCCGGGCTGATGTGGCCAGCCTGCGGATCGGTCCAGACCAGGTAGAAAGGCCCGGCACTGTGCTTGCCTTCCCCCAGCGGCGGCCAGGGCCTGGCCGGGTCCTCAATCGCCAGCCACGCTCGGGCCCCACTTTTGTTGAGTAACGGCGCCGCAGGCATTTCGGCAGCGAAGCCGTCCAGGGCAACGGCTTGCAGATGGTCGTCCGCTTGGACGCCCGTCAATAGTGCCGTCAGCGGCACGGCTCGATAGCTCATGGGTTTCTTGTAGGAAACGTCATCAGCGATCTGGACCGTTTGAGCGTCCGGGTGCTTGAGCAGTTCTTCGGTTTGCCAGGTGCGCGTGCCCGCGCCCAACTCCAGCACCAGTTGCGCGGCATAAAGGGGCGTGCTGAGCAGCAACGCCCCGAACACAATAAGAGCTTTCAAGTCGATCGCCTTCCATGTCGAGGGGTGCCGCAAAGGTTGGCACAGCCATCGCGGCTCGAACAGAGAACCCGTCACATTTTTTGGCGACACAACTAATGAATGATGCAGATGCCCTCGCGCAGGATTCAGCCAATCACCTTGGTGATATTCGGCAAAATCAACAGCAGCGTCGTGGCAAAGAGAATGAGTCCGGCTTGGCGAACTTTCGAATGTTTGAACATGGCTGACCCGCCTTTATTGTTATTTCCTAAAAGCCAGCCTGCATATCCATGGCGGCTGGCGTTGCACTTCCTGTCCGACAAGCGCCTCGGCAAAACCCGACGACTTTCTTGTACAAGGATTACATTAGGGGCCGCGGCGGCCTTGGCTTAGATCCAATTCATATCAGCTTGGTACAGGCTGCTCTAAAAAAGGTATGAGGCCTATTGCCACCTTCCTGCCGGCCCTTTTGCTAGACAGCTTGTCCTCCTGAATCGGTTAACCCGATAGCTCGCTACCGTTCGTCTGAGCGTGGCCGTCAACGCCATTGAGCGCTGTGGTCATTGAATCCGGCGCCGCTGGGCTTATGGTTGAAGGCATCGCATTACCCCGTGGTTTCGAGGACGTCATGACCCAAGCTTTGATTTTCGACGCATTACGCACGCCCCGTGGCAAGGGCAAGGCCGATGGTGCCTTGCACAGCGTCAAGCCGGTGAACCTGCTGGGTGGTCTGCTCAGCGCCTTGCAGCAGCGCATGGATCTGGACACCAGCCAGGTCGATGACATCGTGCTCGGTTGCGTGACCCCGGTGGGTGAACAGGGGGCCGATATCGCCAAGACCGCTGCGCTGGTGGCCAACTGGGATGTCAGCGTGGCAGGCGTGCAACTCAATCGGTTTTGCGCCTCGGGCCTGGAGGCGGTGAATCTGGCGGCCATGAAAGTGCGTTCCGGCTTCGAAGACCTGGTGGTGGCCGGCGGCGTCGAATCCATGTCCCGGGTGCCCATGGGCAGCGATGGCGGCGCGTGGGCGCTGGACCCGCAATCCAACCTGCACGGCCACTTCGTTCCCCAGGGCATCGGCGCCGACCTGATCGCCACGCTGGAAGGCTTTAGCCGTGAGGATGTCGACAGTTATGCGCTGCATTCCCAGCAGAAAGCGGCGCGTGCCCGGGCTGACGGTTCGTTCAATAAATCCCTGGTCGCCGTGTGGGACCAGAATGGCATCGTGCTGCTGGACCACGACCAATTCATCCGCGCCGACTCCACGCTCGAAGGCCTGGGCAAGCTCAAGCCAAGCTTCGAGGCCATGGGCCAGATGGGCTTCGATGGCACGGCGTTGCGCGTCTACAGCCATGTCGAACGAATCCATCACGTGCACACGCCGGGTAACAGTTCCGGCATCGTCGACGGTGCTGCACTGATGTTGATCGGTTCCGAAGCCAAGGGGCGCGCCATGGGCCTGCAACCCCGGGCGCGCATTGTCGCCACCGCCGTCACCAGCACCGACCCGACCATCATGCTCACCGGCCCGGCGCCGGCTACCCGCAAGGCCCTGGCCAAGGCCGGGTTGCGGGTGGAGGACATCGACCTGTTCGAAGTCAACGAAGCCTTCGCCTCGGTGGTGCTCAAGTTCATCAAGGACATGGCCATCGACCCGGCCAAGGTCAACGTCAACGGCGGCTCCATCGCCATGGGGCACCCCTTGGGCGCTACGGGGTGCGCAATCCTTGGCACGTTGCTCGACGAATTGGAGGTGCGTCGCCTGCGTTATGGCTTGGCGACCCTCTGTGTCGGCGGCGGCATGGGCATTGCCACCGTCATTGAACGCCTCTGAGCCTCGACTTCAAGGAACACTTTTTCATGACCGATGCCATCCGTTACGAAACCGGCCAGGACCGGATCGTCATCCTGACCCTGGACATGCCGGGCCAGAGCGCCAACACCATGAACGCGGTGTACCGTGAGGCCATGGCTGCCTGCGTCGCCCGTTTGCAGGCTGAAAAGGACTCGATTGCCGGTGTGATCATCACCTCGGCCAAGCACACCTTCTTCGCAGGCGGTGACCTCAATGAATTGATCAAGGTCGGCAAGCCCGAGGCCAAGGCTTTCTACGACATGGTCCTGCTGCTCAAGGCCCAACTGCGTGCCTTGGAAACCTTGGGCAAGCCCGTGGTGGCGGCCATCAATGGCGCGGCCCTCGGCGGTGGTTGGGAAGTCTGCCTGGCCTGCCATCATCGCGTGGCCCTGGACCTGCCGTCGGTGCAGCTCGGCTTGCCGGAGGTCACGCTTGGCCTGTTGCCAGGAGGCGGCGGGGTGGTGCGGATGGTGCGCCTGCTCGGTTTGGAAAAGGCCTTGCCGTATCTGCTCGAGGGCAAGAAGGTCAATGCGCAACAAGCGCTGCAGGCCGGTTTGATCGATGAGCTGGCGAAGGATCGTGACGAACTGCTGGCTAAATCCCGGGCCTGGATTCTTGCCAACCCCAGCGTCATCCAACCCTGGGATGCAAAGGGCTATCGACTGCCGGGCGGCACGCCGTCTGACCCGAAAGTTGCGCAAATGCTGGCAATCGCCCCTTCGATCCTGCGCAACAAGACCCAGGGTTGCCTGCCTGCGCCGGAGAAAATCCTCTGCTCAGCGGTGGAGGGCGCCCAGGTAGATTTCGACACCGCGCACCTGATCGAAACCCGCTACTTCACCGAACTGACCACCGGCCAGGTGGCGAAGAACCTGATTGGCACCTTCTGGTTCCAGCTCAACGAGATCAAGGCCGGTGGTTCTCGCCCACAGGGTTTTGCGCCTTATCTGACGAAAAAAGTCGGTGTGCTCGGCGCGGGCATGATGGGAGCGGGTATCGCCTATGTCAGCGCCGTGGCCGGCATCGCCGTGGTACTCAAGGATGTCGATGTGGCGGCGGCCGAGAAGGGCAAGGCCCGTTCGGCGGCGTTGCTGGATAAAAAGGTCGCCCGCGGCCAACTCACCGCCGAGCAGCGCGAAGCCACGCTGGCGCGGATTCACCCCACCGACAGCAACGCAGACCTGGCCGGCTGCGACCTGATCATCGAAGCGGTGTTTGAAGATCGCGCCCTGAAAGCCAGTGTGTCGGCCGCCGCCCAGGCGGTGGTGGGCGATGATGCGGTGATCGCTTCCAACACCTCGACCTTGCCCATCACCGGCCTGGCCATGGCTGTGCCGGACCCGACGAAGTTCATCGGCCTGCACTTCTTCAGCCCGGTGGAAAAAATGCCTCTGGTGGAGATCATCAAGGGCGCGCGCACCAGTGACGCGACCCTGGCCCGGGGGTTCGATTTTGTCCTGCAGATCAACAAGACGCCGATTGTGGTCAACGACAGTCGCGGCTTCTTTACGTCGCGGGTGTTCGGCACCTTTACCAATGAGGGCATTGCCATGCTCGGCGAGGGCGTGAGTGCGCCGATGATCGAGACCGAAGCGCGCAAGGCCGGCATGCCGGTCGGGCCTCTGGCGATCTCTGACGAAGTTTCCCTCAGCCTGATGAGCCATATCCGTGCGCAAACCGCCAAGGACCTGCGCGCAGAAGGGAAAGCGCCGATTGAGCACCCGGCGTTCGCCGTGATTGACTTGCTGCTCAACGAATACAGGCGACCGGGCAAGGCCGCTGGTGCCGGTTTCTATGAATACCCCGCCAATGGGCAAAAGTACCTGTGGCCGTCGCTCAAAAGCCGCTTCGAGAAAGCCGACGGGCAGATTTCCCCGCAGGATATCCGTGATCGCCTGCTGTTCATCCAAGCCCTGGAAACCGTACGCTGCATGGAGGAGGGGGTGCTGACTTCGACGGCTGACGCCAACGTCGGCTCGATCTTCGGTATTGGCTTCGCCGCCTGGACCGGTGGTGCGCTGCAGTTCATCAATCAATACGGCCTGCAGGACTTTGTCGGTCGCGCCCAGTATCTGGCCGAGCAATATGGCGAGCGCTTCTCACCGCCGGCCTTGTTGTTGGAGAAAGCCGCCCGCCACGAACTGTTCTGACAGACCCGGGAAGGGGCTTGCCTTGGGACGGTGTTTCAGGGCAGGCTCTGGGGTGTGCAATATTCCCATCATCGTGTCAGGTATTTTTTATGTCGCTACGCATCTGCATTCTGGAAACCGATATCCTGCGTCCGGAACTGGTCGACCAATATCAGGGTTACGGGCAGATGTTCCAGCGCCTGTTTTCGCAGCAGCCCATCGCGGCCGAATTCATCGTATACAACGTGATGGAGGGGCATTACCCCAGCGATGACGAGCAGTTCGACGCTTATCTGGTGACCGGCAGCAAGGCTGATTCCTTCGGCACCGACCCTTGGATTCAAACCCTCAAGACTTACCTGCTGGAGCGCTATCAGCGCGGCGATAAATTGCTCGGTGTGTGCTTTGGTCACCAGCTGTTGGCGTTGTTGCTGGGCGGCAAGACCGAACGCGCCACCCAAGGCTGGGGCGTCGGCACCCATCGCTACAAACTCGCCGCCAAGGCGCCTTGGATGAGCCCGGTGATGGAAGAACTGACCTTGCTGATCAGCCATCAGGACCAGGTGACCGAACTGCCCGAAAGCGCGACCGTCATCGCCTCTAGCGATTTCTGCCCATTCGCCGCCTACCACATCAACGACCAAGTGCTGTGCTTCCAGGGCCATCCGGAATTCATCCATGATTATTCCCGGGCCTTGCTGGAGATTCGCCAGCAACATCTTGGTGAGCAGATCTACAGCCAGGGCGTGGCGAGCCTGGCCCACGAGCACCACGGCACCACGGTGGCGGAGTGGATGATGCGTTTCGTCGCTCACAAGCCGCAGGCTGAAGCCACCCAAGGCTAAAGATCACCACTCTCTAATGTGGGAGCGAGCTTGCTCGCGATCGCGGTGGATCAGCTTGCAGTGATATTGAATGTGCCTCCGTCATCGCGAGCAAGCTCGCTCCCACACTGGATCTGTGTACGACGCAAATCCCCTGTGGGAGCGAGCTTGCTCCGGGCGGCGTTCCGACGATAAGTCCCACACAAGTCCCAGCGAAGAACGCTCGCCTACAACCACCCCGATCGCTTGAAGCTCAACCACAGCGATGAGCAGCCCACCGCAATAACCCCCAGCACCGCGAAATAGCCGTATTGCCAACTCAACTCCGGCATGTCCTGGAAGTTCATCCCATAGATCCCGGCCACGGCCGTGGGAAACGCCAGGATCGCCGCCCAAGCCGCGAACTTGCGCTGCACCACGCTCTGGCGCGAAGCTTCGAGCAGCACGCCGACTTCGATGGTCTGGCTGGCGATGTCGGCCAGGGTGGCCAGGTCTTCCATTTGCCGCGTGACATGAATCTGCACGTCGCGGAAATACGGGCTCATGTTCTTGTCGATAAAGGGGAAGTCGAGTTTCTGCAACTCTTCACTGATCTCCACCATTGGTGCCGCGTAACGGCGTAGGCGCAATACGTCGCGGCGCAAGCTGTGCAGGTTCTGGATGTCCCGTTCGTTCAGGGAGCTGCACATGACATTGTGTTCCAGCTCATCAATTTCGGCGTGAATGGCTTCACCCATGGGCTGGTAGTTTTCAATCACGAAATCAAGGATGGCGTAGAGGACGAAATCTTCCCCGTGTTTCAGTAAAAGCGGACGTGCCTCACAGCGCTGCCGGACATGGGCGTAGGACGCGGAGTGGCCGTTGCGAGCCGTGATGATGTAGCCCTTGCCGGCAAAGATATGGGTTTCGATGAACAGCAACTTGCCGTCCTTGCGTATCGGCGAATACGTGACGATAAACAGCGCATCGCCAAAGGTCTCCAGCTTGGGCCGGCTGTGTTTCTCCATGGCGTCTTCGATCGCCAATTCGTGCAGGTTGAATTGACGCTGCAGGTTGGTCAGCTCCAGGGCGCTGGGCTCTTCGAGACCGATCCACACAAAATGACCAGGTTTGGCAGCCCAGGCACTGCCTTCGTCGAGGGTGATATTGGTGACTTTTTTACCAGCGCTGTAGACCGCAGCAGCAACGACTCTACCCATAATGGTGGTTCACTTCTTATTGGAAAATGGCAGTGGCAGGCAGCGTTCAGCTTAGCGCGCCCTGTAGCTTGAGAGTCAGCAAAATCTGCGGAGTTCGGCGGTAAAAGAAAACCCGCCGAGGGGGCGGGTTTTCCATTCAGGCGGCTTGCAACTGCCGGTCCATTGTCGCGATGCACTCGCGCATCTGCTCACGGCATTGGGCGATGAGCCGGGGCATGTCATCCATGCTCAACCCGGCTGTAGGAATCGCCGGCAATGAGCGTATGAGGATGTCACCGCTGCGCCAGCGATTGAGGCGCATATGCTTGATGTAGCTGCTGACGCACACCGGAACAATCGGCACCCCGGCGGCTATTGCCATCTGGAAGGCGCCTTTCTTGAACGGCAGCAGGTCTTCACCCAGGTTGCGCGTGCCCTCCGGGAAAACCCAGATCGAGGTGTCCTCGTGCTGCAAGGTATGGGTGGTGGTCAGCATCGACTGTCGTGCCTTGATCGCGTTGCCGCGGTCGATCAACACGTTGCCCGCCAGCCAGAACAATTGCCCGAACAGCGGCACCCATTTCAGGCTCTTCTTACCGATGCACACGGTACGGCGCGGCACCACATTGCCGAACATGAACAGGTCATAGTTGGATTGGTGGTTGGCGATGATGACGCAGCCGTTAGGCTTATTCACCAGCGTGTCGACTTGTGTCCGGACCCGCAGGCGCAAAATGCACATCGCCGGCAATGCGTAAAACCGTGCGCATAAACGGCTGTTGTCCGGGTTGAACGGCCGGCACAGGCCCAGAATCACCCCGAGCACGCCAGCCAATACAAAATTCAGGCCCATCAACAACATACGCAGTACAAACAGCATCTACAGGCCCCATCGGGACAAAAGGTGGCGCAGTGTACGGATGTGCACTGTTTTCGGCAATTGCCCCTATAGAGGTAGGAAATGGACGATGTTTAAGCGCATGTTTCCACATGGTGTGACAGAAGCGGCCTAGAGCGGTTGAGGACTTTTAAGCGACGCGCGTAGGAAAAAGCCCGACTCCAGGTGAGGGCTAGCTCTCTCTGGGCCCATAGGCGCTGACGAGCGGAGCGAGGCTGCGATCTTTCCATTGCCAATTGAGTCCGGAGCGAAGGATCAAAAGATCGCAGCCTCGCTCCGCTCGACAGCTCCTACAAGCGTCAGCCCAAGTGCTCCTGATCCAGCAGAATCGCACTGTCCAGCGTTTCCAGCAGAGCCTTGCGTACTTTCAGTTTGGTGTTCTTGTGGGCTGTCATGTTGATCTTCTTCAACTGACGCGCCGCTTCCAGGGCCGCGCCCTGCAGTTCTTCGGCCGACACCACCTTGTCGAGGAAGCCCGCATCCACAGCGCCCTGCGGATTGAACATCTCGGCATTGATTACCGAGCGATGAAACGCCGACTTGCGCAGGCGATCACGGGCCAGCTCGATACCGGCGTGGTGCATGGTCATGCCGATCTGCACCTCGTTCAGGCCGATGCTGAAAGGCCCTTCCACACCAATGCGATAGTCCGCCGAGAGCAGCAGGAACGCACCCTTGGCCACCGCATGCCCCGGGCAAGCGACAACGACAGGGAAGGGGTGCGACAACAAGCGACGCGCCAGGGTCGAGCCGGCTGTGACCAGGCTCACCGCTTCCTTGGGACCGGCGGTCATCACCTTCAGATCGTAACCACCCGACAAAATCCCCGGTTGCCCGGTAATGATCACCACCGCCCGATCCGCCGTCGCCTGGTCCAGCGCAGCGTTGAACGCGGCAATCACATCCGGCGAGATGGCATTGACCTTGCCGTTGTTCAAGGTCAGGGTCGCGATACCGTCTTCGAGGTGGTAGGCAATCAAGTCGCTCATGACGCTATTCCTTGTAAGAGAAGTGACGCAGACGTTACCCACCGCCGCAGGCCAGGTAAAGCGCCGTGACTGACTCACCGGTCAGCTCCAAGCCCCGCAAACAGCCTGGCCCGCCCATCCCGCTTCGCCTTCATCTATAGAGCAGCGCCTGCATAGCCCCGAAGATTGGCCGGTTTGCCATGCCCAGGCGCGTTTGAAATGCCCGACCAAGCTTAACCGCATGAAAATTCTGAAAAAAACCTTTGCCATCGGAAAAGCTTTCGACTACATTAGCGCGCCTCGACAGACTGAACAGTTTGCCGAGATACGGTGAAGTGTCCGAGTGGCTTAAGGAGCACGCCTGGAAAGTGTGTATACAGGAAACTGTATCGAGAGTTCGAATCTCTCCTTCACCGCCAAATTCGATATACACAAAACCCCTGGTTTTCCAAGAAAACCAGGGGTTTTGTGGTTTCTGCCGTCTTAAAAAAATGACGATAGGGGCAATGGCACCCAGGTGATACGCCGTCAGCGCAAAAGGTGCGAATTTCCTAACCTTGACTCCGCCACCCAAATGACTATCCCCGCATGTAGCCGTGCTACAAAAAGGCTTGTTCTACGCGTGGAAAAACACCGATGTCATCGCTCTCCAACGGCAGGCCCTCCAATCGATTCGGCCTGTTTTGCGTAGCCAGTTTCCTTCTGTCCATTTCTTATGGCGCCACTTTCCTGGTCTCGCTGCTGGTGTCCTCCCGGGGGGGAACTGAGCGCGACGCAGGGCAAGTCTTTGCCGTTGCCATGACGAGTACCCTGGTCGCGGTGGTCGCCTCGGGGCATTTGATGCAGCGCGTAGGCGCTGCACTGTGCATGGCCCTTGGCGCTGTATTTCTGGTCATTGCGTCCATGGGGTTTGCGCTGCTATCGGGCCTAGGCATCGGTTTGTTGGCCTGCGGTTTGATGCTGGGGATCGGCTGGGGACTGTTTTACACGGTTGGGCCCATCATGGTCGCAGCGATGGTCGAGCCAGCCAGGCGGACTCATTGCTTCGCGCTTTTATCGGGCAGCATGTTGACGGGGATCGGTAGTGGCCCTCTTTCAGGCAAGTTGGCCAGCTCCGTTGGGTTACCCATCCAGACGGCTTTCTTCTTTGCCGCCGCCGCGGCATTGCTGGGTGGGCTGTATTTCTGGTGGCTGAGAACGGGCTTTGCTGAAGTGGAGCGCCGGTCTGGCGATAAGGCTCGGATGGGGCTGAGATCGGCGACGGATGTACTGCGCTCACGTTCAGCGTTGTCCATTTTGATGGTGGGGCTGGGGGGCGCGATCTTCGGTGGCCTGGGCAGTTTCCAGACCAGTTATGCAGCCAGTCAGGGGCTTGACTACTCCCTGTTTTTCGTCGGTTTCATGGGGGCGGCTATCGCTTGTCGGTTGTTGATTGCCGGGTGGGTGGTCAGCCGTGACCCTTTCGCGACCTCTTGCCTGTTGACCACGCTGATGTTGGTCGCCGTGACGGGGTTCGGTGTGTGGGTCCATGACAGTCTGAGTTATGGGTTGACCGCCGCCTTGCTTGGGGTCGGTTATGGTCTCAACTATTCGGTCATTAACGGCTTGGCTGCCAACGAGGCGCCACCTGGACTGACCGCACAAGCACTGCTGCTTTTCAGCCTGTCCTACTTCATTGGCGTATTCGGGTTTCCCTTTATCGCCGGCAAGCTCATCAGCAGCACGGGCGTGAATGGGATGCTGCTTAGTGTCGGATTGATCGCTCTGTTTGCCTGGGTCTTGAGTGTCAGTCGCTGGCTGGCCGGGCGATTCTGGAAACCAGCCTCTCTCTCGGAATGAAAAATTCTCCCCCGGCGTGCGATAGCTTCCCGGTGAGGGTGGGAGATTGAGCACTGGGGCAAGAAGGTCGCTAAGACTGAAGGCAGAAAGGCACGGCAAATTGCTTGATGAACGGCTGCTCGTGGAGCCTCGTCACTGAATAGCATCAGGCAACCTCACAGCAGTATCGGGCAAAGGTTTCTGGGCACATGCCGTTAAGGTTCTCCTGGAAGAGCGTCTTATCAACTGCATTGCTGTGGGAGAACATCATGACCCGATGGATGAATTTGGCTTTGCGCGTCCAGGCGCTTGCACTGTCTTTAGTATTTTTTTCGAACAGCGTCTGGGCTTCGGAAAACACCCAGCACGCGAATGCGACTCTGGTCCGCCAGGCGTTCACTCACTGGCAGCAGGGCAAAGGCACGGTGTTCGATCTGCTGGCGCCCAATGCGAAATGGACCGTGGCCGGGACGAGTCCTGTTTCCGGTGTCTATAACAGCAAGGCTGAGCTGGCCCAAGTCGTGCGGCCGATTACTGCGCGACTGGCAACACCGATTGTCCCCACGGTGCAGAGCATCGTTGCCCAGAATGATGTCGTGGTTGTTCTGTGGAACGGAACAGCCACGGCGCTTGATCACAAACCCTACAACAACACCTACCTGTGGCACATGACCTTCAAGAATGGTCAGATCATTGAAGTCACAGCCTTCCTGGACACCTACGTGCTGAACGATCTTATCCGGCGCGTAAAACCCCCACAGTAGTGGCTGGACTATCTTGTTGGCTGTGAAGCAGTTCGCTTTTGCGTAGCGCACTCTTCAAAAGGTTTACTCGATTCAGAACAAAAACCGGAAATGCGTGGTCTTTGTCAGTACCCCAAGTTCGTCTCTCCCTGAGGTCGCACAATGAGTCTGATCGATTGCCCTGAATGCGCTTCCCGAATTTCCGACAAGGCCTACGCCTGCCCACATTGCGGCAATCCTTTCCGGGAGCCGAGTTTCCGCCTGACCGAAAAGAACGTGGGGCAGATTGCCGGGGTGACCGGCGTCTGGCTCACCGCGCCGTGGATCGCGCGGATGGTCTTTGGCGTGGTGGCCGTGATTGCGGTGGCGGCGGTGTTGATCTTGCGGTGACCCGTATCCGCGATTGTCGGCTTATGTATTCAACGGCAACTGCGGACTGTCCGGATTCAACTGCTGTCGCCTGAACTGCCCCGGCGGCTGTCCATGTATCTGGCGAAAACGCCTGGAAAAATATGCCTCGTCGGCAAAACCGCACAACCTCGCCACTTCGCCCACTGGCCGTGTTCCATTGAGCAAGTAATTGCGCGCCGCATGCATCCGGCGTTCGAGCACCAGTTCGGTGAAGGTCTTGCCGATTTCCTTGCGCAGCCAGTGGGTCAGGTACGTCGGCGACAGGTAAGTCGCCGCGGCCACTTTGATCAGGTTGAGGTCGGGGTCGGCGATGTTCTTGCGCAGGTACTCGGACATCCGGCCCAGCGCATCGCGTCGGCTGACTTCGGCGGCGTTCTCTTCGGCCAGGCGCTTGAGCGGCTCGGCGTACAAGGCGCAGACGCTGCCGATCAGTTGCAGCAACAAGCCCTTGAGCATCTCGCGGGTGCCGAACTGACGGTTCTGGTCCAGGCCACGCATCTGCTCGATCAACGCGCAGATTTTGGCGAAATCCTCATCTCCCAGAATGAAGTCCAAGTGTTCCTGGAAACGGAACGGTGACAGTTCCGGCGCCAGCAGAATCGAGACCTCTTCCAGGTCCATCGGGTCGCACTGCAAATGCGGCAGCAGGAACGTCTGGGAAAAATTGATCACCATGAAGTTGCTCTCGGCCGGGTGCGGAATCACGTGCACGCGGTGGGGCAGGATGAAGGCCAGGGTGTTGCGTGGAAACGGACGTTCGACGTTGCCAATGTGTTGCACGGTGTCGCCGCCGAGGTTGATCTGGATCTGGAAATACTCGTGGCGATGCGGGCTGGTTTCGGCGCGCCGGCCCTTTTTGTCGCGGATGTAGAAATCCGTCAATTCGCTGCGTTGCTGCATGACATAGGTGGGGACTCGGCTCGGTGATGACATCTCCAGGGAATCCTTTGCGGTGCATGGTGGTGATGACGATTGTGACGGTGCATCTGGATGATTTTCAAGAAGTCATACGATGACATGGCTGTTGGCTTGAATTTTCTGTCTCTCGAAAATGGAGGGCGCTTGTCCAAAAACGATGAGTTCGAGTTTGTTAATTTATGTCTTATAAACAAATAGTTAAGTTTATTTTGAAAGGGATCTAAAAAAATTAACCGATCTGATTTTTTTGGACAGGTTCCTTTTACGCGGTTTTAACCCGGAAAAATGATCTAACAGCTCAGTTGATTTTGAGTGGTTGTACGACCACTGTTGGGCCACGCAACCCGACCCTCCATCCAAAAACAATCAAAAGGTGCGCACATCATGAAGCTTTTCCTGGTTCTCCCTGACCCGTCTATCTGCTCCCCCGACAGATCCTGTTGCAAGTCCTCTTCGGACACCTGACTCCGGCTGTTCGCACCCCTCATTCCAGTAGCGATTGTTCTGCCCCGGCATCGAGGGCATTGATTTCGGCTGCTCGTAAACATTTCGACGCTTCTAACAATAACGAGGTCCACTCATGTCGAATTCCCACACCTCCCAGACCGCCACAGCGCCGGTGGTTACCGGCGTCCGGGACGCCGCAGTGCCAGAGCGTCTGCCGTCACGGCGGCGTTGGTTCATGCTGTCGTTGCTGCTGATCGCGACGATCATCAACTACATCGACCGGGTGAATATATCGATTGCCGCGCCGTTCCTCGCCAAGGACCTGGGCCTGGACAAGATCGAGATGGGCCTGATTTTTTCCGCGTTTGCCTGGACCTACGCGATTGCGCTGGTGCCCGCCGGCTTCATCGCCGATCGCTTCGGTTCCCGGTTCACCTACGGGGTGTCGCTGATCAGTTGGTCGACCGTCACCGTGTGCCAGGGCTTTGCCACGGGTTTCGCTTCGCTGTTCGGCCTGCGCCTGGCCGTCGGCGCGATGGAGGCGCCGGCGTTTCCGGCCAACAGCCGGGCGGTCACGGTGTGGTTTCCAGCGCGTGAACGGGGCTTGGCCAGCAGCATTTACGTGTGCGGCCAGTACTTGGGCACGGCGCTGTTTACCGGTGCGCTGCTTTGGCTGGCGACCACCTATGACTGGCGACATGTGTTCTACAGCACCGGCGCACTTGGCATCGTCTTCGGTGTGGCCTGGCTGTTCCTGTATCGCGACCCGATGAACTGCAAGAAAGTCAGCCAGGAAGAACTCAAGTACATCGAAGCCGGGGGAGGGCTGGTCAAAAGCAGTCAGGAGCGTACCCGCTTCAACTGGCGGCAGATCGCCGAGCTGTTCAGCTATCGGCAGGTCTGGGCGATTTGCATCGGTAAATTCGCCAGCACATCGGCGCTGTACTTCTTTCTCACCTGGTTCCCCACGTACCTGATCGAAGAGCGTCAGCTGACCATGATCAAGGCCGGGATCTTCGCCGTGCTGCCGTTCGTGGGCGCGACGGTGGGCATCCTGCTCGCCGGGATCGTGTCCGACCTGCTGATCCGTCGCGGCTACTCGCTGTCCTTTGCTCGCAAGTTGCCGTTGGTGGTCGGGTCGATGCTGGGCATGTCTATCGTCCTGGTGAATTTCACCGACTCGAATGTGATCTGCATCGCCGTGCTGACGATTGCCTTCTTTGCCCAAGGCATTGCTTCGTCCTCGTGGGCGGCGGTTTCGGAAGTGGCGCCCAAGGAACTGATCGGGCTGACCGGTGGGATCACCAGCCTGGCGGCCAACATCGGCGGCATCGTCACCCCCATCGTGATTGGCGCAATCGTCCACAAGACCGGCTCATTCGCCTTGGCCTTCTGGTTCATCGGTGGCGTGGCGCTGATCGGCACCTTGTCGTATTCGTTGCTGCTCGGTCGCTTGTATCGCATTGAACTGAAGGCGCGCTGAGCCCGGAAAAAACCGTTTTTCTCCAACACGAGGCGGCATTCCTCCAACTTCGCCCGGGATTGCCGCCGTACGCTGACCCTTCCAACAGGACTTTTATCAGGATGAACATGCCCGAGTATGTCTTTACCCCGGACCTGCCAGTGACCTTGCCGGTTGTCGGCACCCCGCAGCGTTTTCCCGTCGGCCGGGTCTTTTGCGTGGGTCGCAACTACCCCTGGCCTGATACCCAGGGTGAATCTCGAGTGCCACCGGTTTTCTTCATGAAGCCAGCCTGCTGCGTGGTGGAAGCGGCGGGTGAGGTGACGTTTCCATCGGTGACCGAGGAGTTTGCCCACGAAATCGAATTGGTCGTGGCCATCGGTGAGGGCGGCGCCAACATCCCTGAGAGCCAGGCGTTGGCTTATGTGTGGGGCTACGCGGCGGGTCTGGATCTGACCCGGCGTGATACCCAGCGTATGGCCAAGCGCAACGGTTTGCCGTGGGAGGGCGCCAAGGTGTTCGATGGCGCTGCGCCAATGACCGCCATCGTGCCGGTCTCCCGGGCGGGGCACCCCGATGGCGAGTTGTGGCTGAACGTGAACGGCCAGGAGCGCCAGCGCGACAGCCTCGACAGCCAGATCTGGTCGGTCAGTGAAGTGATCACCCGCATCTCCCAATCGGTGGCGCTGCGGGCTGGCGACTTGATCATGACCGGCAGCCCGGCAGGCGTCGATGTGCTGCAGCCGGGTGATGTGATCACGGCAGGCATCGATGGCATTGGCGAATTGGAAATGCGCGTCGGTCCGCGTTTGTCTTACTGAGTTCGAGAAAGGAGAACCCACATGTCCAACACATTGAAAGTGGCTTTGGTGACCGGCGCCGGCAGCGGGATTGGCCGTGCGGTGGCCCTGGGCCTGATGGAAGACGGCTACACACTGGTGTTGGCCGGTCGCCGGCCAGAGCCCTTGCAGGCATTGGCCGAGTTGGCGGCCAGCCAGGGCCGCGAAGCCTTGGCGGTGTCCACCGATGTACGCGACCCAGCCAGTGTCGATGCGCTGTTTGCAACCATCGCCGAGGTCTACGGACGCCTGGACGTCGTGTTCAACAACGCCGGGGTCAACGCGCCCGCCGTGCCACTGGATGAGCTGACGTTCGAGCAGTGGCGAAACGTGATCGACACCAACCTCAACGGCGTTTTTCTTTGTGCCCGCGGTGCCTTCGGCCTGATGCGCCGGCAGCAGCCCCAGGGCGGACGGATCATCAACAACGGATCGATCTCGGCCCACACCCCACGACCGTTCAGCAGCGCCTACACCGCCAGCAAACACGCGGTGCTGGGACTGACCAAATCCCTGGCCCTGGACGGACGCGAATACAACATCGCCTGCAGCCAGATCGACATCGGCAACGCCCTCACTGAAATGTCCGTGCGCATGACCAAGGGCGTACGCCAGGCCAACGGCAGCATCGCGGTGGAGCCGATGGTGGACGTCAAGCACGTGGCCGACGCGGTGCGCTACATCGCCGGCCTGCCGTTGTCGGCCAACGTCCTGAACATGACCGTCATGGCCACGGCCATGCCGTTTGCCGGTCGTGGTTGAGCCAGTCTTATTTATTCTGTTACGAGGTCTACATGAAGCCAGAAGTCTTGCAACTCAGCCCGATCCTGATCCCTGAAATCAACGCCCGGCTCAACGAGCTGTTCACGGTGCGACGCTATTTCGAACAGGCCGACAAACAAGCCTATCTGCAAGAACACGGTGCCAATATTCGCGGCGTGATCACTGGCGGGCATACCGGCATCAGCCAGGCGCTCATGGCAGATCTGCCCAAACTGGAAGTGGTGGCGGTCAACGGCGTGGGCACCGATGCCGTGGACCTGGCCTACGCCAGGGATCGCGGAATCCGCGTCACGGCCACCGTCGGCGCGCTGACCGAAGATGTCGCCGACCTGGCGATCGGCTTATTGATTGCGGTGTGCCGTGGCCTGTGCATCGGTGATTGCTATGTGCGCTCAGGCCAATGGCCCCACAGCCCGACGCCATTGTCCCCGCTGCCATTGGCCCGTCAGGTGTCCGGCATGCGCATCGGCATCGTCGGCATGGGCCGGGTCGGTCGCGCCGTGGCAACCCGCGCCGCCGCGTTCGGGTGCCCGATCAGCTACACCGACCTGCAACCCATGAGCGACGTGAACCACACCTTCATCGCCGACCTCAAGCAACTGGCCCGCGACAGCGACGCCCTGATCCTCGCGGCCGCCGCCGACAAGGCTGAAGCCATCATCGACGCCGAGGTGCTGCGTGCATTGGGCCAGGGCGGGTATCTGATCAATGTGGCGCGGGGCAAACTGGTCAACGAGGCCGACCTGGTGGCGGCGCTGACTGCTGGTGAAATCGCCGGTGCGGCGCTGGATGTGTTTGTCGATGAGCCGCATGTGCCTGAGGCATTGTTTGGCAATGAGCAGGTGGTGCTGCAACCGCACCGCGCGAGCGCGACGTTGCAGACCCGCACGCGGATGGGGGAGATGGTGGTGGCGAGTCTGGTGGATAGTTTTGCTGGGAAGGTGCCGCAGGGTGGTGTGACGGGGTGAGGCGCAAGAGTTGAGGCGTTGCGGTCAAATTGATGGATGTGCTTTGTTGAGCTAGGGGGCGGCAGGTAGGTCTCAGGTGTGCGATGGCTGTGTTTGCTCGATCAGTCAATAAAGACCAAAATAACGACCTATTTAAGCGGGAGCCGCCTCCATGCAAATCGTTTTGGCTGATGTGGCCGTCAGCGTATCCGAACTCAAAAAAAACCCATCATCCGTCCTTAACGGCGCCAACGGCGCGCCGGTGGCGGTGTTGAACCATAACCGGGTCATGGGCTACATGGTCCCGGCTAGTGTCTACGAGGCGATGGTTGATCGCTTGGAAGAACTGGAATTGGCGCAAGTGGTCAAGGCACGCATCGAGGCCAACGAAACACCTGTCCGGGTGTCTTTTGACGAGCTTATTGGCGAGGCTGAGGCTGATATCGTCAATGGGCGTTGATTACGATGTCGAATGGGATCCGAAGGCACTCAAGGAGCTTAGAAAAGTTGATGGTGCTATCCGTCTGCAGCTTCTGAAGAAACTCCAGACCCGGTAGGGCAACCCTCGAGTGCCCGGCGACGCGCTTCATGGAATGAAGGATTGCTACAAGATCAAATTGCGCGGGGCTGGGTATCGACTGGTGTACCGCGTTGAGGATGAGCGGATTGTCATCCTGGTGGTAGCGATTGGCAAACGGGAGCGTGGCAACGTTTACGATTCGGCCAAGCACCGGGCTAGTATGCAAGACACAAAGGGGTAAGACGATGAGCGCAGCCCGGAACGACTTTCAAACCGGGATCGCAACGCTTGGCGAGCTACATGCGTTACTGGATCGCCTGCGCCGTGAGTTTGTGCATGGCATCAAGACCCCTGCCGACATATGAGCGTGCGACCGACCAGCTCGATGCGCTCACCGACGGGCGCGAACTGAGCAAGACCGAGGAGGAAATTCTCGTTGAGCTCGAGGACGAAATCCTGGCCTACCAGCGCAACTGCGAACAGTTTCGCGAGTCCCATGCCGCTTTTGAGGCGACCTGCACGCCTGTGCAATTGATCAAGGATCTGATGGAGACGCTCGGGCTCATCGGTTCAGACCTCCCTGAAATCGGTGATAAAACGGCGGTGTCCAAAGTGCTCAACGGCGATAGGCCTATCAGCCACAAGATGGCGTATGCGCTGGCGGAGCGGTTTGCGATGGAGCCGAGTGCTTTCTTGACCGCGGCCTCAGCAAAGGTGACGGCTCATATCGAATGAATACAAAGTAGTAACTTCGAACGGCCGCAGAAAAACAGCCAAAGAACCGGATAAGGGGTAGGGCAATCATCTGCTGATCAAGGGGCAGGGTTGGTTGTCGATTCACGGAAGTTCAGGATGACACGCGCCCCGATACATCGGCCATTGCAGTCAATCCCCGAACCCTCTATAAAATCTCGCGCTGGCATCGCGTTCCTCTCGACCGTCGTTGGCCCTGGATATCTGACCCGCATGGAGCATCATCGTGAGCCAATCGCCACGCCCCCTCAACGCCCAAACTGACATTAACCCGCGCACGACGTCCCGCGTCCTGCGACATGCCTGGAACTTCACTTTACTGACCCTGCTCACCGGCTGCGGAGCGCTGTCGGATGTCCGCTCTTTCTCCACCCCTTACTCAACGCCTGACGGTGGCGAGACCGCGCGCTTGCGGGTGATCAGCGATGGCATGGTCAGGGCTGTACCCAAGTCCGATTGCGTGGACTTCCGCCTGCCGGGTGCCGGCGTCATGGTGGCGTTCCGCGATGGCTACGCCAATCGCAACGGCGAAAGCCTGGGCATGCCAGATGACGACAAACACTCATCCTCCACGGTGATGACTGAGTTGCTGGTGCCTGCCGGGCAGCCCATCGCGTTTCATTACATCGGTGCTCAATGCTACAACATGTTCAGTTTTGTCCCTAAGGCAGGGGAGGATTACCAACTGGACGCTGCGGGGCGTTATGAGTGTGGGGTGAGGCTCAAGCAACTGCCCGCGGCAACGACGCAACTTCCCCGTTCATTCTTGAAGGACAGCAAACTGTGCAGGGTGACGGATAACTTCTAGCGTGGAGGATTTTCCAAGGACGCCATAACGTTGAAAAAGGAGTTTCATCATGAGCCCCAGCCCCACGTTCCAAACCCGCCGCCTCATCCTCACACCCCTTGAGCTGACGGATGCACCGGCGATTCAACAGCTATTTCCCCATTGGGAAGTGGTCCGTTACCTGGACAGCCGCGTGCCCTGGCCTTACCCGGATGACGGCGCGCTGACGTACGTGCGTGACCATGCACTCCCGGCTATTGCAGCCGGACGCGAGTGGCACTGGATGATCCGCATTGCTGAAGAACCGACACAGGGCATCGGCAGCATCAGCCTCTACGATCAGCCTGGCAACCACCGAGGTTTCTGGCTGGCGCCGCAATGGCAGGGAAAGGGCTACATGCGCGAGGCTTGTGAAGTGATCAATGCCTATTGGTTTGAAGCGCTGGGGCGCCCTGTCATGCAAGTGCCCAAGGCGGTGGGCAACCAGGCTTCGCGCAGGATTTCGGAGCGCGAAGGCATGCGTCTGATCGGGACGCAGGAAGGGGATTTTGTCTGTGGGGTTTTGCTCAAGGAGGTTTGGGAGATGACGCGCGAGGCGTGGTTTGAGAGGAAGGCCAAATTCGGAGCACATTGAACGGAATCAAGCTTGGCCATCATGAATTTCATCGCCAATAATGATCAAGGAAGAACACATGCAACCGTCACTCAATCGAATCATGCTGTATGTCCGGGACGTTCAAGCGACCTGCGATTTTTATGAGCGTCATTTCAGTTTTACCAGTGAAAGAAAAGTCGATGACCGCGTCACCGAATTGAGCCCGGCAAACGGTGGCGCGATCCTGATGGTTCACCCGGCAGGGAAGGCCGTTAAGACAGGGCAAGTCACCGTGAAGCTTGTCTTTGATCTCCAGGATGTCGAGGGTTTCAAGGCCAAGTGCCTGGCCCAAGGTCTGAGGTTTGGCGCTACGCACAGGGCGGACGGTTATTCTTTTTCCAACGCCAAAGACCCTGACGGTAATTCCATTTCCATCTCCAGCAGGGCGTTTGCATGCCGCTGAACTTTCAAAAGATGCATGCCAATGGCGATGACTTCGTTATTGTCGATTCGCGAAATTCGGCCAACCCGGTGACGAGTGCCATGGCCCAGCGAATGGGGGATCGGAACTTGGGCGTGGGCTTCAACCAACTCGCGGTGTTGCTCGATTGCGACGATGCCGATGCGCGCGTGATGTTCTGGAACGCGGATGGCTCCGCGCTGGACGTTTGTGGCAGTGCGACGCGGGGGGCGGCGGATATGCTGATGCGCGAAGCAAATGTGACTTCGGTAGTGCTGCGCACTAACCGAGGTCTGCTCACGTGCGAACGTACTCCGACCGGCGACATTTCCGTCGATATGGGTGTGCCGCTTTTTGGCTGGTCAGATGTTCCCCTGGCGCAAGAACTGGACACCGCTATCTTGCCACTGGCCGGCAGTCCAGCCGCCTGCAGCATGGGAAATCCGCACTGCACCTATTTTGTCGATGATCTGGCTAGCGTTAATATCGCGACGATAGGGCCGGCCATCGAAACCAGCGCGCTATTTCCGCTCAAGACCAACGTTCATTTTGTCCAGATCATTGATCGCACGCATATTCGGTTGCGCATCTGGGAGCGCGGTGCAGGGATTGCGCTGGGTTCGGGATCTTGTTCGTGTGGTGCGGTTGTTAATGGGATTCGTCGTGGTTTGTTGGACCCGCGCGTTGAGGTTGAATGTGATGGCGGAAGCGTGACGGTGCAATGGGATGGTGTAGGTTCGGTCTTTCTTATCGGGCCGGTGGAGACGACATTTTTGGGGACAATCTCGGATGGGGTGTCTGCGGCCACATCATGATAAACAGACGGCTGCTTTCTATCGTTATCGAATCTTATAAACGCCTGGGTTTTCCATTGTTAGCCAGCTTTGGCAATTCTCACAGGGAGGTTTTATGTTTCCTCCCTTATCACAAGTAGATACTCTGATGTTTATAGGTAGAACCCCGTCTCTTAATAATTTGTCAACGGCATCTACTTCGGCGCAGTTGGTTATGCTCCAGCCTTCAAGTCGATCACTGTTTCCAAGAAGCCTCTGTAAAGTGTCATGAAGCCTGTCTAAGGTTTTGCCATGAGCGTTTATCCCTTTTTTCTTTCTCACTCCCGGAGCAGTAATATCCACAGCTGCACTAATGGTGTTTGTCGCAGGATACTGTTCCCCACCGCAAAATTCCAAGCATATTGATTGAGGCGTAGGTACGCGATGCTGGGCGGGGGCAGCAGGACTCAAGGGCTCCATATTTTTATGGATCAGGCTGCCGTAACAATGTTCGTTCTTCCCTTGCCGAATAGCCGATATCTTAGCCATACCCGGCTCGGGTTCACCGAGTTTAATATCTCTATGGGTGACCAACCTTCCTGTCAAAGGGTTCATTGCACTTGTATGGTCAATGATGACGTTGGTGTGACAAATTTTACACGTGTAGGTATGTCTAAACATTGCTCAGTCCTTTGTTGGTTGTGCGTGGCTGATCCCAAATCAAAGGTATAGTCGAGCTTTTATGGGTTGGTCGCTTGCCTCATTATTTTCTGCGGGCATTAAAGCAAGGGGTTGACGCAGTGAGGCCTCACTCAGCCGCATCCGAACCTGATCCCTGAAACCAAGCAGAAACCCAAGCCCAGCCCAACGCGACTGATTTACAATGCCGTTCCTTCAACAGAGACCGGCCTTTCGTGGATGCGTTTTCCCTTGTCTATCAACACCTGAGCGCATGGGTAATCGCACCCGTCACCCAGCAGTTCCTCGGCATTTTCAACCTGAACGGCCGCCTCGGCATCCTGTTTCTCTGCGCCTCCTACGGTGTCGCCTATGGCCTGTTCCGTTTCAGAAAACACCGCGGCCTGACTGACGCTCGTTCGTTCTGGCAATTCATCGGTGGTCGTGGGGTGTACCTGCATCGCTCGGCACTGCTGGACTATCGCTACTACTTCGTCCGGGCCATTCTCAAGATTGCCTTGGTGTTGCCCATTGTTCATCTGGTCGATCCGTACATCCTGCGCTCCGGGGATTACCTGGCTTTTTTCAGCAACCTCTGGGGCGCGCGTCCGCGTCTGGGGGAGAGTCTTTCGCTCGCCTTGCTCTACGGGCTAGGGGTGTTCCTGGTGAAGGATTTCGTCCACTACTGGGCGCACCGGGCGTTTCATTCGCGCTGGCTCTGGGCGTTTCACAAGGTGCATCACTCGGCGCCCGTGCTGGTGCCGGCTACGGCCAGTCGGGTGCATTTTGTGGAGAAGATCGTCGAGAAGCTCGGCGTTACTGCCTGCCTGGGCCTCTTCGCGGGTGGCTTCTGGTACGCCTGTGGTGGTGAGATCAGCCGCTACACGTTGTTCGGCGTGACGTACCTGGTGTTCATCTTCAATAGCCTGGCGGCCAACTTGCGTCACACCCATGTCTGGCTGTCCTTTGGCCCGCTGCTGGAACATGTGCTGAACAGTCCGGCCCAGCACCAGATCCACCACAGCGATGCACCGCGTCATTTCAACCGCAATTTCGGCGTCAACCTGTCGCTGTGGGACTGGATGTTCGGCACGCTCTATGTCACCAGCACGCAGCCTGAGCACTTGCGTTTCGGCACCGGAGAACAGGACCACCAGCGTTACCTGACGGTGTATAGCCTGATTGTCACGCCTTTCGTCGAAACTGCTCGCAAGTGCCTGCCCGCGTTTTCATATCAACGCCAACACGCCACAATGCGCCCAACGCCGGCCATCGGATCAGCGAGTGCTGACACGGGCGAGGCTCAGCAAAAAACCAGCAAGGAACGCCCATGAATTTCTTCAAGAAGCTCTTCGGTTCATCGAAAGCCCCTGAAACCCAAGACGACCAGCCTGCGCCGCAACCCCACGAGCTTGGCGACCTGACCGAGGCTGAAACCGCCAATCTGGCCGTCCGGGAAGCTGGCGCTGCGTGCCTGGATCGTCATTGGAGCGCTGTCGGCACGGTCGAGCGGGATGTCCTTGCCTACCTGATCAGCCCGACCTTTTCCGGCGGCCCGTACTGGCCTTCGACCCGCCAGGCCTACCGTGTGGTTCGCCGTGGCAACACGATCATTCTCGCCACTGAAGGCCTGTCCGACCCATTCGATGATACGGAAGGCATGGGCAACGGCTTCGAGATGGAATTGTTCGTCGAAACCGCGGATATCCCCGAGCACGCCTATGGCCCCATGGGGGAGGTCGATCCTTTCAAAGGCAGCTGGGCCTTCGAGCTGCTGGAGCACGTCGCCAAAACCGTGGCCGACGCTGGCGGTATCACTCACCAACTTGACCAGCACGGGGCGCTATCCCTTGAACTGCCCGGGCTCAGCCAATCGCACCACATGAGCGATCAACTGCCCAAACTCTTCGTGACCGATGACGACTCCACTGGCGTTCTGCTCGGCGCGCCGGAACCGGATTTTCCGACCCAACTGGATGACATGCCTTTGTCCCCGGTCAGATTGGTACCGGTGGTATTGATTACGGCGGCGGAGCTGGAGTACGTGCGTTCGGGAGGGCGAGCGGCGCGGGAGGATCTGGTGAGCCGTTTGCAGGCGGCGGGCGTTGGGCATATGAGCAGCCTGCATCGGGCGAGTGTGGTGTGATGCTGGAGCCGGTCATCGAACCTGGCGGCCTCCTGCTGACCCTTTCAAATCCACCCTCAAGGACGAACCCGTGACCGCATCCCCCGCCAAACTCATCTTCCTGCCCGGCGCCTCGGGCAACACCCAGTTCTGGCATCCGGTCGCTGAACGCTTGGCCCACCCGGCGCAGCAAGTACACATCGGCTGGCCCGGCTTTGGAGACACACCGCCTGTCCCAGGCGTGGCCGGCATGAGTGACTTGGTGGCGCGTGTGCTGGCCGAGATCGACCGACCCACAGCGCTGGTGGCGCAATCCATGGGCGGTATCGTCGCTGTGCTCGCAGCACTTGAACGCCCTGAACTGATCACCCACCTGGTGCTGACTGTCACCTCGGGCGGGGTGGACATGTCGGCGCTGGGCGCACAGGACTGGCGCCCGGATTTTGCGGCGGCCAACTCGACACTGCCGAGTTGGTTTCTCGACGACCGCACCGACCTCACGTCCCGCTTGGTCGAGCTGCGCATGCCGGTCCTGCTGCTCTGGGGCGACGCTGATCCGATCAGCCCCGTTCGCGTCGGCCAGTACCTTGCCCAACTGTTGCCCCGCGCTGAACTGCACGTTTTCCCTGGCGCCGATCATAGCCTGGGCTTTACTCACGCACATGAGGCGGCGAGGCTGATCGAGAGACATCTGGCCAACGAGTGAGCGGAGCACTTGTTATCAACGTGTCGGACTGATTGTGCGGCGCGGCGTGTTTCAAGACCTTCAGGACCCAATACCTTTTCGAGATATCAATGACTGACTACCGCGGACTCATCCTCGAAGACACCCGTGAAGGCGCCACCGACGGTGCCATCGCGCAACTGGAAGCCAGCCTGGGGGCTCGCTTGCCGGGCGACTATCGCCAGTTCCTCAAAACCTGCAACGGCGCCTACGTGGAATACGATGTGCTTGCAACGCTCGCCAATGGCGATGAGGAACTGCTTAGTTTTTCGCTGTACGGGCTGGACCCGGACAAAGAGTATGAATCCAACCCCTTTGAACTGGAGCAACTGCGGGCCCAGCCCGGCTTCCCCGCAACGGGATTGCTGCCGATCGGTCGCGACGGCGGCGCGAGTATCTTGCTGCTGGATTTGCGGGAAGGGCGCCAGGATGTGGCGGCGATGGTGGCGGGCTTGCCTGCCTGGACCGGTCGCCGTCAGCAGGGCGATGAGTACGTGGTGCTGGCGGATTCTTTCAATGGCTATCTGGATTCGCTGCATTTATCGCAAGAGCGGATCGAGGAGCATATCAATCACTTCATCATTAGCCCTGAGAGTATTGAGGCGACGTTGGAGTGGTTGGATAAGGGCAGTCCGGGGTGGCGGGAGCGGTATCGGGAATTGTGGAATGCGAGGGTTGTGGATCGGTTGATTTGAAGACTGATTGGGTGGATGAATTCCGCTTTTAAGCTGGTCATGACTGACCGCTTTCGGCCATACGCCCGTCGGCGCCCTCGCCTGTTGACCCTGATTCAAGAGATTGATAGGGTTGCCTCTCTTTCAAAACGCCCTCCCGGTTCGCCGGGAGGGCGTTTTCGTTTTGGTTCCCCCAGCCACAAAGGAACCATGAAATGAAAGCCCCCGTTGAAATCAGCTTCGGATCTGACACCACCTTAGGGTATGTGCGGTACGGCAATGGCCCCACTCACGTGCTGGTCATGCATGACTGGCTGGGCGACCACTCCAGCTACGACGCCGTCATGCCCTGTCTTGACGGTCACGCGTTTACCTATGTTTTCGTTGACGTGCGTGGCTACGGGCAATCCATTGAATTGGCTGGCGAATTTACAGTAGAGGAGATTTCCTCCGATTGCCTCATGCTCGTCGACCAGCTCGGTTGGACGCGCTTTCACGTGGTCGGCCACTCGATGACCGGGATGATCACGCAACGTATCGCGGCGGACGCCCCGTCTCGCATCGCGAGCGCGATAGCGGTGTGTCCCGTTTCTGCCGCTGGCAATCGGTTGAGTCCAGAGGCTCTGGCGTTCTTTGCCAGCACGATAGAAGACGACGAGGCCCTTCGGCGCCTGTTCAAATTCGTGACCGGAGGTCTCTCCGATGAGTGGGTTGATCTCAAGGTCCAACAAAGCCGCGACACAGTCTCACCAGACTGCCGGGCGAAGTACCTCGACATGCTGGTCACAGCAAATTTCGTTGATGACGTTCGAGGCCTCGAAACACCGTATTTGATTATTGTCGGCGACAAGGATCCCGGACTTGATTCCGCGGCTATGACGCGCACCTTTCTGGCGTGGCATCCGAACGCAGAGCTGCACGTCATCCCCAACTGCGGTCATTACCCGATGCAGGAGTGCCCGCCTTATTTCGCAACCCTTATCGAGGATTTTCTGAAACGCAACACCGGTTGACCTGAATGGCGGAAGCCAAGCTGTGCGCGGACGTATTCGGGCTCAGGCCCGAGTTGTCCGCAACGGGTCGATTGCTGCCCGTATCCATCGGCACTAATCGGCCAAAAGTAGTCATCCGATCTCGTTTTTTAGCTATCTCCTGATCATGCGAAATGACCAACCCTTCGATTTCTTTCAGAGGTCGGTTCATGAGTTCAAATCTTACAGTCTCAAGTCTTTTAGGTCCGTGGTGCGGGGATTCACCTGCAGGTCTGATGCAGCGTTGCAGGGAGGTCTGGGACACCCCTTTAGCAAATTTGAACGACCTGATGGTTGCCACTTTTTTGAATCAGGACATCGCTGTCATGCAGATGCTTATCGAAGCAAAGCGCCGCATAAAAGAGCAGGAACGAGATGGGAGCGAGTACTTTGAGGGCCAGCTTCTCGAAGCTATGAAGCGAGTACAGTCAGGGGAGTAAGTTATCCCTTCGCCGCTTGAATCCAGTCCTCAGTCGAGACGGTCGATGGCGCGTGCAAGATTTGCGCGTGCCTGCTGCTCGAATGCGTCGAAGTACGCTGCGGTTGTATAGATCCGCCCGCGCGCCAGGAAGCCTTCAAGGACCTGGCGCCGCTTTTGGCGGTACACAGGCAGAGGCACAAACTGATACTCGCTTCGAATTTGTTGGTCGTATTCCTCGAACCGTTCGAACGACGCTCCAAGGATCACCAGATCCGTGTCCACCAACACCGCTTCGTCTGCCGACGCCGGGGCGCCGTCGTGTCGGGTCACCATCACCAGATCGTAAAGCCTGCGTCGCGTTTCATCGCCCAGGCCGTTATCACGTGCCACGTCGTCCAACCATTGCGCACTGCGTAGCTCGTTGTCGCTGCGAAGGGGGTCGTAGATCGCGTCATGGAACCACAGCGCGAGGTCGATTTCGGCGGGGACCTGGCAGGCCGCGTTGACGAATCGGCGCACTTGAAGGCATTCCTTCAGGTGCTGGAGGTTGTGGTAGGCGCGGTGCGGCTCGCAGTAGTGTCGAATGAGTTCTTCGTACGTCTCTCGTGACGCGCATCCGACGCCAAGCTCCGCCCAGACGCGAGCCCAGGCGGCGAAACCCGTGCCATCAGCCACGTCTAGATCGCCCTGTGGGCTGGCCGGGAATAGACCACTCTCTTCTGGCGAACCTGTCATCGTTTCTCCTGCGCTTCAAAAATGAAAAAGTGAAGAAGGGCCGCAACCCGATTTATGGTGGTTATTACAGTCGCTAAGTCGCACGTTGCTCATTGGGGCGCCCATCTGCCAATACCCTGCTATTCAAACCATCCACTCAGCAACGCCGCGCCCAACGCGACTAACGCGGTATTGAGACAGACCAGCGTGAAGCCAAACCTTACCAGTTCGCCTTCTTCTTTCGCCTGGGTCTTGGCAAGTCCCAGGATCAGCATGACAACCGACAGCGAGCCCAGCGCTGCATGCCCAGCCGAGCTGTTCTGAACGGCAGCCAGCAACAGGCGAGAGGATTCGGGCAACATGGCGATGGCCGGCATGAAGATCGCGTTGCCGCCAACATTCGATCCGGTCATGTAGCCTGACAGCGCGCCAAACAGGGCCACCAGCGACGTCGCGGCGGCGGGCGACAGGCCCGCCAGCATTTGCATCAAACCCGCGAGGAAGCCGGCCTTCACCATCATTTGCGACATCGCGAGGAAGAAGAAAATGGTCAACAGTGGTCGCTTCGCCCGCGCCACCAGCGCAGCAGGCATGCTGACGTCGAGTGCTGTCTGGCGTTGTGTGTGGCGCGCGTGAAACCCTAGCCCGATCAGCACCAGAACCAGTGCCAGGCCAGGTGAGGCGAGTGGCTTCCAGGTGACCTGGGCACCCTGTACAACCCAGTGATCCTGCCAGGAGGTGATCGCCCACACCATCTTCAACGCGACAATGCAGACAATCAGTACCAGATACGGCCATGCCTGCCGCGGCCATTGCACCGCACCGCGCTCGCTATCGTTGCGGCGCAAGCGCCACAGCCCCGCAGAGAGTACCGCTGCGGCCGTCACCAGGCCCGCGGCCACGCCAGCCACTTCCGGCCCCAGCCACCGACTGGCACCGTAAAGCACGCCCACAAACAGCAGCCAGAAAGCGCCCAACGCCCTCCATTCCCGCGAGTCACGAACGCTAGCAAGAGATAACGCGATTGCACTGAGGGCCAAAAAAACCGGTGCGCTTGTCAGTGCCGAGGTCGATGCCAGCGCGGGTGCGTCCAGGTGAACCAACGAAGCACCAATGACCGATGCCAGGCCCAGCGTTCCCCAGGGCATGATTGCCATGCCGGTCAGTGCTATTCGTAGCGCGATCCGACGTTCGAAGAGACTGAGCAGCAGGGGCACCGTGGCGATCAACGACACGCCGAAGCCGGTCATCGCTTCGAGCAACGGTGCCAGTCCAAGAACGATAAACACGACTTGATCGCCGCGTCCAAGCCCCAGTGACTGCACCCATTGGCTAAGCGCCAGGTTGACGCCCATGCGCTCGATGAAAATCACGAAGACCAGACCTGGAACGATCACGAAAGCCGTACTTGCAAACAGCACGGCGGTATCTTGAGCAGCGGCTACCATGCTGCCTAGGCGCCATGCGTCGGCAGCGCCGGCTTGATTCATATCCTGTATGCAAGTTTCCAGCATGGAGGGGCGCGTGCTGAAATGGACTTTTGCAGTCGTGCCATGGAGCTTGAGTCCTCGACCGTCAAAGCACCCGAACGGGAATAGGGTGGATGCTGGCTTTGGTTTGAAGGCAACACCTCCCAGTATGTCAGAGCGCTGATAAAGGCTGACTGAGTCGTGCTCTACCTGACCTGACGTTGCAACGGCTTCAGCCTCAGCCTTATCCTAGCCCAACGTTCGGCATTAAGCGTGGAGTGCGGCCATGGATGACAGAGAGCATTGGTTTACTTTGTTGGCGCAGAAGGACTGGGAGGCGATTGGTAAAATCATCTACCAGAAGAAGAAGGCCAAGGTGCAGGATCCCTATCTGACACAAATGACCGGCTTTTTTGAGACTGAGTTCTTCTCCTTCGCCGAACCACTTCCACCTGCCGAGCGCTCAAGGCAGTTCGAGTCCACGAACTTGATCATTGAGCTGAACCAGCATGGTTTCAGCCAAGGATTTGTCGATCGTTTCGTTGATGAGCGGCTGAAGCTGATGCAAGAGACCAAGCACTCAGCACTGCTCAACTATGCCCAGATGCATCAGCATCGTCCGTTGGCCAAAGAAATCATTCAGTCCTTCATGCAAGCTAAGCCAGAAGCGGTTGCTTCAAGTCTGCGGGAGAACATGACAGTCCGCGCAACGGAAGTGACGCTCGGAAACCCCAAGACCATCCGCCTGTTTAAATCCAAGCAGGAAGAAAGTTTCTACGAGGCGGTGCGGCGAGTCTTCCCAACCTACCACCCATACCCCAATGTTGCCTTGAGCTGCGTATTGGATTATCAGGCCATCAAGGGTCAGTTATCGGAAAAAGCCAGGTCGTACTTTTTTCGGGGCATCATCGACAGCGTCGTATTCGATGTGGGCAGTGGTTACGTGCCGAAGTACTTCATCGAGCTGGATAGCAGCTTCCATGATGATCCCCAAGCGCAAGCCAATGATCAATTGAAGGACGCCATCTTCCGGGCAGCCAACACCAAGCTGATACGCATCCGGCCTCTGTACGCTAACGCCTCCACCGTGGAGGAGTTCGAGCGATTGGTACGAGAGCTGATGCGTCAACGCTGATCACCTGGTGCAGCATGTGATAGGGCAGGGGCTCAGATGTCGGGTCTCAGGATCGAGCGTATGCGGTACAGACAGTCGTTCACTTGGTGCAACCGGGTGATGAAGTTATCCAGGAACTCATCGGTAACTTCGAAGTACTTCGGTGGTTTGTCGGTAGTCATCGCTTCGCCTTTGCTTTTGCCCTTGTTTTTGGGCTGAACTGGGTTCTGGCGTCGGTGCAGGATTTGGATACCAGTCGGGCTGGTGATCGGGTAGGAATGGATGATGTCCGATCGCTCATCGTTCAGCGTTGTGAACAGCTCACCGGCAACCTGTCCAGCGGCAAAAGCTTCTGGTGTCGAGTGTTCGATCTTCGCCACCGCTTGCTTGAAGGCATCTGCGAGTAGGCCACCCATTTTCGCTTCCAGGTCGCTACGAGGCTGCTGAGGATTCATGTAGCAGATCACTTCAGCCATGAAGCTGCTAACGGACGCGAATGCATATACCACCACCCCCAGGCGATACACGTAGCGGTCACTTTCCGGTAGGGAGATCCTGGTCAACTTTCTGATATCCGCCAAATCCTTCTCGATACTGGTCATTCGTCTTTTCCTTGATAGGTGCGGGCCCAGACTTGAGGAGCTGTGAGGGTTGACGCGCTGCTGAGCGCGCAAGCTATCAGATCATCGCCTAAATTTGTTGCATCGCGTAGAGTCTGCCGCGTGCTCCGCCTGCGCCGACCGTTTTGGTACAGCGCTTGGGGTGGCTAAGGTCGGTCACGACAGTGGCGGCTCGGAATTCCGAGCATCGCCAAGTCAACGATGGAATGTGAGGGGCGTGAATGCAAATCAGCCGAAAGCTCAACCTTTACGAGATCGAGGATCTTTATCAGTCGCTTGGTTCGGATCCCAACCTCCGGCTTCCCATCAGCATGAGCCACGGCGGTGGATTGGGCGTTGATGCAGCTTTGGCGCAGTTCATCGTGACTTGGGCACGTGCTTACGAAAAAACAGTCCTTCACCTGTACTCACCTGCTGGTGATGACGCAATCGCCCAAATCACGCAGTTGGCTCAGAGCGCTGCCGGGTTCTTCGCCTTGATCATGTGCAGTGAAGTGCACGCCCAGGATCATCAACTAATCGATCGGCGAGAAGCGCTCATGGCGATCAGGCCCCTCGTCGATGCGATGTTTGCAGGTGATCTGCGTAACACGTCCAACCTCCGAGGCGCCCGCCCCACTGCCATCAACCTGTTCTGTGTGAACAACGCAAAGCGTGAGTTCATCAAGCCGTTCTACTTCGATCATGCCGTGCCGAAAGTCCAGCCGAGATCGTGGTTCTCGACGCTCGTGGAGACGTCGTCGAAGCTGATGAATGCTCGCAGTGACCAAGGGGCGTTGCTCAGGTCGGGTCTCCCATCTTTGGGCAGCGTACTCTGGGAACTGATCTCTAATGCTGACCAGCATGCTGTCACCGATGTTGACGGGAACAAGTACAAGAAGGCACTGCGGGGTACCTCGATCAAGCTCAACAAGATGAGTCGTCAGGATGCGCTGGAGTACTCAGACGTTGAGCCTGAACTCGCTCGATTCATTTTGAAGCGTTTCCTGAAAGCTGAGGTACTGGAATTTCTGGAAATCTCAGTCATCGACAGCGGCCCTGGACTGGCCCGGCGATGGCTGACGGCTAAGGAGGAGCGGCCAGTCGAAACCTTGGAGGAACTGAGCTTGGAGGCTGAGCTTGAGGCCACGCTCGATTGCTTCAAAAAGCACGTTACATCCAAGGTGCAGTCTCCGAACTCGGGTATGGGGCTGCATAACGCCGTTCAGGCACTCAATAAGCTCAAGGCGTTCGTACGTGTTCGGACTGGGCGGCTTTCGCTGCATCAGGCTTTTCATGGAAGTGATGAGATTATGGAGTTCGAACCGTCGATTCGATACGGTGGCCGGGTGCTGGCTGCCGTGGAAGGCACTGTCTTTACGATCTGCATTCCGGTGAACTGACATGTTCGATCTCATGGATTTTGAAGTCGAGCTGAGTCAGGCCGGCAAGCCGGTTCATGCGGTGGTTTTCTTCACCGGCCCGGATCTGCTCACCGATACGCAAGCAGCGCATGCCCTCCAGCATCAGCTTTCTGGCTACGTCATGCCTGACCTCGTTGTGTTTCTGATGCCGGGTTACACTCTGGACGAATTTCGCACCCAGCAGTCAGACGCTACATCACCGCTGATGGCGGAGCTGAGCCGGAAAGGCCCAGGCTCGCCTCGCACCTACGCCTGTGCGTTCTACGATGTGAATGGCGCCATCACCGAGTATGTCCACATCTCTGGGCCTGAAGAGAGTTTGGAAGCTCTCATCAAGGACAACTCCAATGTCATCGTTAAGTCCGGCCTGACAAACCTTGTCGAACGCTCCAACGTGCTGAAGAAGGCGCCTGCAGGCTTCTTCTACTCAAAACCATCCTCTCGGGCCTCGAACTATTTCATCCGAGCTGAAGACCTGCTGTCCGAGACCTTGCACGCGTATTACCTGGCGTTTGCATGCCTGCCCTTCATCAAGAAGGCCACGGACGATGGCATGGCAGCGCCCGATACCCTGTACTTGGACACTATTGCCTTGCTGCCCCTGGCGATGTCCATGCAGATGTATCTCATGCGATTCAGGCTGCCGGGCTTTGCGAACATTCGGTCGTTCCACTCGCACGAAGGTCTCATCAAGGACGGGCCTCTGCCCAAAGCAGTTTCCGCCCTGTGTCTGATCTCTGCGTCGACCCAGTGTGGCCTCGCGCAGCAATGGGTCAAAGTGAATAGCGCTCCGCCGACGCGCGTGGCGACCATTCTCTCCTTTGAGCGCTCATCGGACTCCTGCTCGGTCTTGCATACGCTGAAGCAGCCCGAGGACTTTGAGATGCTAGGGGAGGGCGAGGCGGGCGGGATTCGTCTGATTCGAATTCATGGTGAACGGTTCATCGCCGAGCACAGTGAAACCAAGGCACTGAACATCGGCACTGATCATGCGCCAGCCCTGCTGCAATCCAAGTTCTACTCCTTCATGGGGGCCAACCTGTTCAGCTGCTACACCCATGACCGGTCAGGGCTGAGGCCTCGGACGGTGCATGTCGATAAATCTAAGTTGGTGGCTACAAATGACTTCGGTGAGTGGTTCGATAGGGTGTTGCTTGAAGAGGCCGTAGCATCGACTCGCTGGATCATCCACGATGACGATGATGCCAGTTCTGCTCTGGCCGACCGCGCTATTGCTTACTTGGCTACGTGTGGCGTCACGGTCGAAAACAAGGTGTCCTTCGATGACTTCGATGCCAATGTGAATTTTGACGGGTCTGTCATCGTCATTGTTGCCGCTGCCGAGCGTGGATCGCGTCTGCAGAGCGTAAGCCGCCGCCTGCGCACCGCTCAGCAAGCGGGTACCCGGCTTTACATCACAGGGGCACTGTTCGGGCGCAGCTATGTGCTGATGAAGGATTTGCAGAGCAACCTGACGCAACCCGCCAAGGATCACAGCCGTTATGTCTTCAAGACGTTCATGGAGATCCCAGCAGCCGAGCTTGCCTGCACGAATCACTGGGCCGAAGAGCAACGAGTGCTCGGCTCCTTGTACTCGTTTGCAGATACCTTCTCACCGGCGATCATTCAGCGCATGGAGGTGTTTGATAACGCTGCCACGGGTGGGCTTGGCTTGCACCCATTCTGGCCGAGCAGCCACACCAGTGAGCCGATGACCCTGAGCCGAGGCTTTGCATTTGTCGACGGTAAGAAAGATGTGAGAGGGGCGACGTCGACGGACATCTACCTCACCATCCTGTGGATTCTGCAGAACGCCCGGTACAGCGATAAGGTGCAGAACGCCAAGCGGCTGGAGTCCGGGGAGCTTCAGCAGGTGCTCCTCTCGCCAGACGTGTTCTCGCGCTTCGACGATGGCGTCATCCAAGCCGCATTCTTGCGCGCCGCGCTGCCGACGGAACTCGACTACCGGGCTCAGGAAACCCACAGCCTGTCGATGGCGGACATCATTCAGCGTGTCGCCGCAGGGTATGGGCAAGAGCGCGGGGAATCCGCCATGGAGTTCGTGATGGCGTTGGCGATCGGGAAGATTCGCCTGCACAAGGACGTCGATACCCGTCTGCGGGCAAGCTTGATCAAGATATTGTCGCCCCACGTGCCAGAGATCCTTTACCTGCTGGATCCTGATTACGAGCCGCCGTTGTGATCAATATTCGTTAAAACTGTTGCATGCGGGTATTCATGGCCGACGTTCTCTGCTCGGCTTGGCTCATCGATGAGCCGTGCCCTGTATGCTCTTTTCCATGGTTAGGCTGTGGCTGTTTGAGTCAGGCGAAAATGATTTGTGAAATAGAGGACTAGTGAGTAAGGTTTGGCATGTAACATCATGCGGGAGTCCTTATGGACGATCACTCATCATCAGCGCAATTTGTACGCCCAAGGCGACATGGCCAACGCAGACTGGACGCTGTCACCGCGCAGCTGAAGGCTGAGTTTGCCAGGCTTGCTCGTGAACGTTTACTGGCTTACATGCCTCGTGTTACTGCATCTGACATTGATAAGTCACGGCGTGCCGAGGCTAGCTCGGGGCATTATGATATGCCGGATGGCGTTACTGTCCTCTGTGGGATCATCGGCTTTTCTTGGATGGAGAGGGAGCGGCTGCGCGCTTTGGACACAGTTCTTAGTGAGGCAGGTCAGCCTGACCCTGATTCACCGCTGCACAGCTTTAGGAAACGCATTCTGGCGTTTTTCCGAATCATCCTTGCTCACATAATCAAACTCCTGGCCCGTTCTCTTCGGGCTGTGCTCACTATTCCTCTGTTCCTTGACGGGCCAGAGATGAGTGGTTTCAAGCATCGTCTCCGCTGAGCCCTTTCGAATATTTGCGAACAAAAAATTCGTCGAAACCATTTCGAAAAGGGGGCGCCATGCCCATCAAGAAGTTCTGCACCTGCGGTGCGCGCTATAAGCGCTGCCCCGTACATTTATCCGTATCTCGCCGACGCGTTTATCATCGCCTCCGAAAGGCCCCTGAACCGACCAGGGTCGAGAAATTGGGAGCGCAAGTTAAAGTCTTCCAAGGCGTCCTTAAGGTAGGGGTGATGCTTCTGCAGGCGGTTCATCTCATCCTGCTTTGGTGAGATCGAACTCTCTATGGCATGTGCCCGTTTCAGATCACGATTCTGAAACGGGCATCGGGGTTGAGGGGCTGCGAAATGCCATCGGTGTGTGGCTGATTCGTGCAAAGCTGCTTGTTCCTGCTAAGTCAGCCCGGTGGAAGTTTGAAGGAGCTATTCGCCGGCGTTGGATGTGCGACTAAGGTCTAAGAGGCGAATGGTGGCATTTGGCTTGCTTGCCATGTTTGACCTCGCCATCATCTCTAGCTCAAGGTTTTTGCGAGGATAGAGCTCGATGGAAATGACCTCTCTCAGGCTGCTTCACCATGCGCCTCGACCAGCTTTGAACGGTTTACTGCAAGTGATTATATTTTCATCGCTGCAGACTGCTATCATTTTGTCTTTAGTGTAATTCACTTGGTTTGACAATTGCGTAGGATGGCAAATGAAACCATTGATTTTAGTGAGAAAGTTAAGAAGTCCTTGGCCAGTAGAAAACTTGCCATCATTTGTATTGCAGCAAGATAACTGGAATGATTATGGCTATAAAACTCTTTACCAGCTTTATTATGTAAGTGTTGATAAGAAGGGTAAGATTGTTTCGGACTTGATTGGTCCAGTTAGAATTTTGCGAATAGGTCAGTCTGACTCTGATCCATTACAGGTAAGAGAGGATTTTACAAAGCTTGGTGACGATTTTTGCTCTGTTGGTAGTTCTTTAGATTATTATGAGCGTTTGAGACATGTTTACTCTGAAGAGTATAAGTCGCTCCTCGTAGGTCTACGGGATGTTGTAAGGTATCCTAGTGTCGCGAAAGCGTTTAGGTCTGAGGCTGGATGGTCGGTGTCCCTGTTTCGAGATGGGAAAAGTGAAGATTATCTAAACTTGGCTAAAGGCATACTTGTGGGTGATTTTACAAAGCTCCCAAGTGATGAGTTGGAGTTCTCTCTTTCATTTGCTAATTGGCTAAGTGAACTCTCTTTTTCATTTACACAGAAAGAAGGGGGCAGAAAGTCAAGGCTGCCAGAACGAATAAGCGTGCTGATTGGTGGCAATGGTGCGGGGAAAAGCACTGTACTTGCAAGGCTTGCTAGATTAGCGTTTGCAACAATCGATGAGCGCGAAAAAACCACTATATCATCTTTAGGGAGCATCACTCCAAGGGGTATAGGTTTTCCTAGGGTCATTACCATCTCATTTAGTCCTTTTGATAGTTTCAAATTGCCAGGGGTTGATACTAAGAATCGAAAAAAAATAATTGATGAGATGGAGCATGGAGTTGGTCGGTATGCTTTTATTGGGTTGAGGGATGTCAGAGGTGAAGCAAGATATAGTGCAAAAGGAGAGGGGGTGGTGTTGGATCTTTTTAAAGATCCAGATAGACATGGTCAAACAAAGCTAAAAACGGTAGAAAAATTAACTGACGAATTCATGGGGTACTTAAGATCTATTAAGGAACCTGCTAAGGTCAGTCAATTGAATAGTATTTTTTCAAGCCTTCTCGCGGATTCTGCATTTGGTCCGCTACTAAAAAAGAGCCTCACTGATTGTGAGGATTTTGATATTAAGCCTGCATTTCTTCTTTGTAGCACGGGTCACAAAATTGCGGCTTTAGTAGTGGCGGGATTGATTGCTAAGTTAGTGCCTTCCTCGCTAGTTCTTTTTGATGAGCCTGAAACCCATCTGCATCCTCCGCTTTTGGCCGCACTAATGAATGCCATTCGTGCTATTTTGCACAATGATGAATCCTTCTGTGTGATAGCAACTCACTCTCCGGTTGTAGTTCAAGAGTCGATGGCTGAGGATGTTAAAGTTATTAAGCGTGAAGGTTCAATTACCTCTGTATCAGGTTTAAATAGTGAAACATTTGGAGAAAGTATAGGTTTAATAACTGCTGAGGTTTTTGGGCTCAATGCTGAAACAACTGACTACCATAGGGTTCTTGATAAGCTTGTTTCTAAATACTCTAAGCAAGAAGAGTTGGAGGCGCTTTTTTTAAATGGTCAAATGAGTCACCAAGCACGAGGATATACTATGAGTCGTCGTCTGCTGCTAAAGAAAGGTAAGTAGGGTATGTGGAATTTGAGTATGCCCGATCTTTCGCATCTTCGTGCTCACTTGGATTTGATTTTTCCGGATGAGGATCTTCTTTCACCTCTTAAGCCGGCAGATAAAGATAAGCTCATGGAGTTGTACGTTTTGTATCAGCAGGGCTTGGGAAAACCAAATCCTGAGTGGATTGCTGAAGGGCTTAGTGAGGATGCACAAGAGGCCATTTTAAAGGCGTATGGTGAAGTCTCCGAAACCGGGAGATTAGCGGTTTTACGTGCGTCGTTAAAAAATCTCGCCAAAGTATGTCCCTATTGTGGTTTTGGTGAGGTTCGAGATCTAGATCATCATTTGCAGAAAAAAATTTATAAGTGTTTTAGTATTTTTCCACTTAATCTTGTGCCGTCATGCTCTAAATGCAACGGGCATAAACCAAGAAAGCCCAGGAAAAAATCTACACACCAGCATATTAACGCGTACTTGGAGGATCTTAGTTTTTGTGAGTTTTTCGTCGCAGATATCGATATTTCAGGTGGTGCGGTTTTGGCGACTTTCAAAATAGAAAAGCAGAAGGGGATGAGCGATGAGACTTTGCAACGACTAAAACAGCATCTGAAGGATTTCAAGCTGTACGAACGTTACCCTAGTCAAGTAAATATATTCCTTGCTTCACAGCAGGTTGCACTGGACGATAACTTTAGGGCTGGGGGGGCTGAAGGGGTTAAGGCATTTTTGATGCGTAGTGCTGCAGCTAACGTAAAGTCACTTGGTATTAATGATTGGCGGGGCGCTCTTTTTGTCGGGCTGGCAAAAAACGATGAGTTCTGTGATGGTGGGTTTTACAAAGCTCTGGGTTTTCCTCCTCCTTAAGATTTTTAAGAAAACAGTGAACGTGCTTTCTATTAATGGTCAGTGAATTGGGGTTCAAGTGTCTTATCATTCTTGGGTTGGAGCGGTGCGATGAAATCATTTTTTGGAGGTTATTGTTGAGTCACTAGCTGGTTGGGATGGGCTGCATCCCTCAGAGCCTGAGGAATCCCCGAATTTTCTTACGCAAAATCAAGATGTTGGAATATTGAAGAGACCTGCATGAGTCGGCAGCTTGTGTTGCACCACACAAAACAAGATCCCTACCCATGCAGGCCATCCGATTCTTACACAGGGCGCTCGCCCAAGCACTTCCCGGTGTTCATTCTCGTCGTCTGAAAACGTTGATATGTTGTGTCAGCACATTACTCTGCGGACGTCGGCTCACTCTGACGGGGCTTGGTCGATTTTTTGCCGAGCAAGCCTATCCCAAACACACCATCAAGCGAGTGGATCGGTTGCTGGGTAATCGGCATCTGCAAACCGAGCTCCCGTTGTTCTACTGGGTCATGCTGCGAGCGTTGTTGGGCTCGCTGAAGCATCCGTTGTCACCCATTGATTGCCTGCCGTATTTCGCGCACGTCGCGGGCAGGCGAGGCGCCAAATTGCCGTAGGTACTCGCGGCTAAACTGTGATGCGCTTTCATAGCCGACAGCGAACGCCACGTCAGACGCGCGATGCTCGCCAGCAAGCAAAAGCTGGCGAGCTTCCTGCAACCTAAGCTGCTTCTGATACTGGATGGGACTGAGGCCTGTCATCGACAGAAAATGGCGATGCAGGCTTGCCCGGCTCATCCCGCTTGCATCGCACAATGCTTCGATGCGAAGTCTAGTGTTGTAGTTGTCCCTGATCCAGGCAACCGCTCGCCGGATGCGACCCAGCGGGCCATCGGGTTGGGCAATCTGACGCAGCAGCCTCCCTTGGGGGCCCTGTAGAAGACGATAGAGCAATTCTCGTTCGACCATGGGGCCTAGAACCGGGATATCGGCAGGTGTGTCTAGCAATGACAATAAGCGGAACAATGTGTCGCGAAGCGAAGCGGTCATCGGGTTTATCATGATGCCAATCCCTTTTTGTCCGCTCTCGCGAACCGGCGGCATGGTCGCTGCCAATTCCGCCAGTATGGCGGGATCCAACACGAGCGAAACCGCAACGTAGGGCTGCCCCCCTTCAGCATCAAGAATCTGTCCGATCAGAGGCAGATCCAGGGCGCTGATAAGATACTGTTCACTGTCGTAGCTCAGAAGATTGTCGTTAATCGCAACGCGCTTCGAGCCTTGTAGGATAAAGCAGATCATCGAGCGATACAGGCATGGCGCCTTGTCTGTAGAGCCTTGTCCGACACAGAGGTCCACACGCGGGATCCGTGTGGTAGTCAAACCCGGTGGCGCATGGCGCAGGGCGATATCAAGATGCGGTGCAAGATCATTGTTCATGAGCTGATTATGCCTGCACCCCGCCGCCGCACCAGCTGATTGATACAATTAGGCAATAAATTGAGCTTATTGGGCGTGGGTTACGAATCGGTCATTGCCTATCTTGAGCGGGTCAAGAAAGCGCCAAAAAGCGCGCCTAACCTAGCAGAGACAGCCCATGACCAATCAGATCGCACTCATCACTGGCGCCAGCCGTGGCCTTGGCCACAACATGGCCCTTCACCTTGCCAAGCGCGGCGTCGCCATCATCGGCACCTATCGCAGCGGCGCGGCAGAAGCTGAGGCGCTGAAACAGGAGATCGAGGCGCAGGGCGGCAAGGCCGCGATGCTGCCGCTCGACATCACCGATACCGCCAGCTACCAGGCTTTTTCAAACGCACTGACTGATACGCTGAAGACTGACTTCGGCCGCAAGCGTTTCGACTTCCTCGTCAACAATGCTGGCAATGGCCTCTTTGCGAACTTTATTGACGCGACCGAAGACCAGTTTGCCTCACTGGTCGCGACGCACCTTCGCGGTCCGATTTTCCTGACTCAAAAGCTGTTGCCGCTCGTGGAAGACGGCGGTCGTATCCTGAACGTCTCCTCAGGCTTCGTGCGCTTTACTCTGCCGGGGTACAGCGTTTACGCGGCGGTGAAGGCCGCAGTCGAAGTGCTGACCCGTTACATGGCCGTAGAGCTTGGTTCGCGCCAAATTCGGGTGAATGCGATTGCCCCTGGCGCCATTGCAACGGATTTCGGCGGTGGTGCAGTGCGCGATAACAAAGATGTGAACGCCTATGTAGCACAGGGTATCGCGCTGGGCAGGGTCGGTCTGCCGGACGACATCGGCGGTGCGGTTGCCGCCATCCTGTCCGATGATATGGCCTGGGCTAACGGGACGACTTTTGACATCTCGGGCGGGCAGTTGCTGTAGCCGCAGCCGCATTCATTCCATTCGGTCGCTGCCCTATCGAGAGGTCGCCATACCGCACGCTCAACTTACGCTCATCAGTCATCCGCTGTGTCCGTTCGTTGAGCCGCAGCAAGTCAGTGCCACCCGTTACAAATTGTCTTTTGGTCTGCAGGTAATTGCGCCAGAAACTCCGCGATCAGCGATGCAACCTGCTGCTGAATCACTCCACGAGCACGACCGCCATCACCATCCCGACAAATGATCCCATCCCCCGGTACATCCTCTTCGAGCATCCCCTCCGCACCAGGTTTGCACATCGACATGAAGCTGAAATGGCTTGCGTCTTTGATCTCGACATAGCGGCTTGTCGCCGAGGGCAGGCGCTTGGCCAGGTTGGCAGATTCCAACTCGGCGGGAAGCTCTCGCGACGGTACGCCAGCCGAGATCACCAGGGCGGGGACAGGCAGCGCGGCCAAGCTTTTATCGGTCATGCCCCGTGAAAGGCCCAGGTCCAATGTCACCACCGCAGTGACGCGTTTATCGCGCCAATCGGCGGCCAGTTCGGCCTTTGATTCAGTGGTGCTGGCAGGGTTCATCAGTTCGTAAACGGTGCAGCTGGCTAACTGCGAATGGGCTTTGCAGTCTTGGGCGAAGCGCTCTGGGTCGAAGCGAGCGCCGGCGATTTCCAGGGCGGTCCAGCCGCCGAGTGAATGGCCCACGGCTGCAATTCGGCCATTGGCGACCCGGCCAAATTTTTCAGGTTGGGTCGTGACCGCATCGATGGCTCGACGCAGGTCAACGGGCCGCTGCCATAACTGCGCCGCTGCTTGCGGGCTGCGGTCATGGGTGGTGCTGCCGGGGTGGTTGATGGCGGCGACGATGTAACCCTTCTGGGCCAAGGAACTGGCCAGCCAGATCTGGTTGCTCCAGTTGCCCCTGTAGCCGTGGGAGAGCACCACCAATGGATGTTCACCGGCAGTGGGCGGTGCGTTACGCACGGCAGCAGCGCTGACAAACACCGCGTTATCGGCGATCAGTTGCGGGGTTTCGGTCGTTGCGCTGGGGTACCAAACGACCATCTCCAGTGCGCGGCCATTGTGCGGATCCGGCAGGGTGGAGGATTGGAAACCGACGGGGTTTTCGTCAGCAAATGCAGTGGTCGTCAGGCAAGCCAATAACAGGGCGCCGAAAGCTGTTTTCAATGTCGTTTCTTCCTTGATTAGACGAATGGGGTTGTCGACAAGCTCGGGAATTAAAGCTCAAATTCGAACCGCTGCGCATAACTTTTATCGACTAAAAACCTAGCCCCCGAAAGCAAACTCCGAGGGGGCGAATCGGTCGCTGGTGTCCATACGAATATTGCGCAGCGCCACGGTTTCCAGGTGTGACGCGTAGAGCGACTCAGAGAAATAGCTGATCAGAATGGAACGACGGCGTGCGCCGATCACGTTCAGGCTGCCCGCGTGTACCAGGTCGACATCGAACACCAGGATGTCACCGGCAGAGCCTGAAAGCTGTACGGCGCGTGACTCGTCATTGAAGTCGAAGGGTGGGGCGCCCGGCTCAGGTCGATGGCTGCCGGGGACGATCCGTGTCGCGCCGTTCTCGGGGCCGTAGTCGTCGAAAAACGCCAGGGCGATGGCGATGTCGCCTGGCCGTTGGGCTGACAAGTCGCGGTGCAGTTGTTGGTGGCCGTTACCGGCAAGGGGCTCGCGTCCTTCCACTTGGGAGAGGAAGAATTGCTCGCCGATCAACTCACCTGCCACCGACAGTAGCTGGGGTAGACGACACGCGGCCTGAATTGTTGAATCGTCATCCAGCATCGAATAGCGCCAGTCCATGCCACGGGGCACTGGCCATTGGTCCGACGGTTTCACGCCCGCATCGAACACGGCACGAAGGTCGGTCAGCCACTCGGTTGGGATTGCTTGACGGAGCAGGGCGTAGCCGTCTTGGTGGAGTTGTTTGCGGTCAGGCATGGTTTTTCGACGTCCTTGTGCGAGCATTTGGAAGGCTAGTATGCAAACCAAAGTGGGACCACCAGCCCTTGATGAGTCAGGGGCTCTGTAGGAGCTGTGTAGGAGCTGTCGAGTGCAACGAGGCTGCGATCCTTTGATCTTTCGCTCCGAACTCAATTGGCAGTGAAAAGATCGCAGCCTCGTTGCACTCGACAGCTCCTACAACGCAGTTCAAGCGGGAGCAAGCTCCCTCGCCACAGGTTGTCGGCTGGCAGGCTTATAGAGTGGAGCCTGCCGGTGCCGCATCCAATCGTCGCGCAATCACATCCATCACATCACACCCATCACGCAGTGGGATGCAGCAAAGCTGCGCCAGATCTTGCAAGGTCGCGGGGTCGATGGTCTGTTCATCGCGCATCGCCAAATTCTCCAGGAACTGGGTAGCGGCACGGATTCGGTAGGCGGCTGAGTCGAGCAGGATGTGTAGCGGCGCGGTGGTATCGACGTAGAGGGGTTGGTCGTCGGCGTTGCTGGTAAGGCCCATATATCGGTTCATATCTATTCCTTGTGTCATGAATGAACTGTCACGCTTTGTCGCCAAACAAAGGGTGACAGCTGTACGCAGGTTGGCGAACCGGAGACACAAGGAGCCGGCAGACCCGAAGGTCTCCCGCGCACAGCTGCCATAAAGCAGTTTCTGTGAGCACAAGGGTGCTTCTGCCACAGCAGAAAGCACCGTTGCACTTGTGTCAATCGAGTCGCCAAACCCGGTCGCCATCTGGGCGACGCCAAGACTATAGTCGCCACCGCAAAAAATACGCAAGGGATTGATAGGGAAGGGGATTCCCAATCATATGTAGGACATTGCCATAGTCGTAAGCATTCGAGCTTTATGTCTTACACCTCAGCAAACCCCTCACTGACATCAGGCCAAATCCCAGCGATATGTAGGATATTTCTGTAGCCTCATCGCCCTTATCTGCCCGTTACCCCCCATTTGCCCCCCGACGCCTCCCACAATCCAATCGCGCATTCCCATCCAGCGCGGGATAATACGGTCCTGCTTGGGGTCACAAGCTTTTCCCCCTCGTTGGTATTGGCGGCTCAGAAGGATCGAACGCAATGACAGATTGGCTCCAGAGCTATGGAGAAATGGCTGAGCGGGTTCGCCGCCATCCTTGGGAGGACACGCCGCTCGGGCCGCCTGCGCAGTGGCCTGATGTATTGAAGACCACCGTGGCGCTGAGCCTCGCCTCGCATTTTCCCCAGGCCATCGTATGGGGGCCGGACCTGATTACGTTGTACAACGATGCGTTCCTGCCGATCCTCGGCAGCAAGCCCGAGGCGCTGGGGCGGCCGTTCAATGAGGTTTGGCAGGAGGTCTGGAGCGATATCGGGCCGATCGTGCAGGGCGCCTTCGATGGGCAAGCGACCTTTATAGAGAACTTCCCCCTGGTCATCGAGCGCGGCGGCGGTCCTGAGCAGGCTTATTTCACCTTCTGCTACAGCCCCATCCGTGACCAGTTCGGCAAGGTCGTGGGCATGCTGGATACGGTCACCGAGACCACGTCCACGGTGTTCATGACCCAGCGCCTGGCCGTGCTGGATGCCATCGGCAATGCCGTGGCGAACGCCACCGACCCGCAGAGCATCATGGCAGCCACCACACGGATCCTGGCGGCGCACCTGAACCTGTCCAACTGTGCCTACGCGGACATGGATGAGGACGAGGACGGCTTCACCATTCGTGGTGATTGGGCCAGGATGGGGTCGCCGCATATCCTTGGGCATTATCGACTGGCTGATTTCGGTCGGCTGGCCGTCACTAACCTGCGGGCCGGCAAGCCGCTGGTGATCAACGATAACCTCAAGGAACTGGCGCCGGAGGAAGCGGCGGCATTCCAAGCCCTTGGCATCGCGGCCACCATTTGCGTGCCGTTGATCAAGGGCGGGCGATTGACCGCGCTGATGGCGATCCACGATAAAACGCCGCGGGTCTGGTCATCCTACGACCTGGCGCTGCTGATGGAGGTCACCGAGCGATCCTGGGCCCACATCGAGCGCGCCCGTGCCGACGCTGCCGTGCGCGAAGGCCTGGCGGCCCTGGCCGAATTGAACGCGACGCTGGAAGAACGGGTCGAGGAGCGCACCACGCGCTTGAAACAGACCGAAGCGGCGCTGCGCCAATCGCAAAAGCTCGAAGCCATCGGCCAGCTTACCGGCGGCGTGGCCCATGACTTCAACAACCTGCTGACGATCATTCGTTCTTCGGTCGACTTCCTGCGCATGCCCAGCCTGTCCGAGGAGCGTCGGCAACGCTACATGACGGCGGTGTCCGAAACCGTTGAGCGCGCCTCCAAGTTGACCAGCCAGTTGCTCGCGTTTGCCCGGCGCCAGCCGTTGAAGCCGCAAGTCATCGATGTGGGCAAGCAAGTGCAGAGCCTGGGGGACATGCTGCAAACCGTCACCGGGGCACGGATCCAGGTCCACGTCGAGTTGTGCGATCGGCCCTGTTACATCCGGGCGGATCTGAGCCAGTTCGAGACCGCGCTGATCAACATGGCCCTCAATGCCCGGGATGCCATGAATGGCCAGGGCACGTTGTGGCTTCGGCTCAGCTGCGGCGGTGGCATGCCGCCGATCCGTGGTCATGCCGGGGCCGGGCAATCCTTTGCTGCCATTGCCTTGGCGGACACCGGTACCGGTATTGACTCGCCAGTGCTCGAGCACATCTTCGAACCCTTCTTCACCACCAAGGAAGTGGGCAAGGGCACGGGGCTGGGCTTGTCCCAGGTGTTTGGCTTTGCCAAGCAGTCCGGTGGCAACGTCGATGTTTCGACCGTGGTGGGCGAGGGCACGGTGTTCACCTTGTACCTTCCAGAAGTGGCGGCCGAGAAAACACACGAGCCGGTCAAGGAAGAACTCACGCACCTGCTTCCGGAAAAGGGCAAGTGTCGGGTGTTGATCGTGGAAGACAACCTGGAGGTGGGGCGTTTTGCCAACCAGATCCTTCAGGACCTGGGCTACGAAACCGCCTGGGCGACCAACGCCGAAGAAGCGCTGGAAATGGTTGGTCCGGATGCGATGGCATTCGATGCGATATTTTCTGACGTGGTGATGCCCGGCATCAGCGGCATTGCCCTGGCCAGGGAACTGCGCCAGCGGCGCCCGGATTTGCCGGTGGTGCTGACCTCTGGTTACAGCGAAGAATTGGCCCACAGCGGCCATGAGGGCTTTGAATTCCTGTCCAAACCCTATTCCGCGGATCAGGTTTCCCGGGTTCTAAACCGGACGATACTGGGGACTGAATGAGTGTTTCCTTTTTGAAACAGTGAGTTCCATTCGTCGGCCAAGGGCGTTGTTGAATCAACAGTCTGTTGATGACCGACTAGTCTCATTGCCGTGAAGGTCAATATTGTCAGGCAACCGGTTGTTGCCGGTATGGGCCTCGATGAAAGGGGAAAGGCAATGGGAGCACCGTACAGCGAGGAGAACACTGCCGCGTATCCGATCAATGAAGGGTTGCAGTGTGGCCAGTCGGCCTATCATGCGGACTTCGGTGACGAGCCGATCAAGTCCATCAGGACGAAGGTGGCCAAAGTGCAGCGAGGGGAGAAGGCCAAGTTCTTGCCCAGGGTCCCGGTCAGAAAGTGACGTGGATCGTGGTAGGGGAGCTTGCTCCCGCCGGGCTGCATAGCAGCCCTTTTTTTTTGATCGTTGCCAGGGACGCTTCGCGTTCCGCTTCTGGGGCCTCTACATAAATATTTTTCATCTTTTCTCAACTGGCGTTTTCTTTCACGTTTCTTTCACAAGCAGGTACGTACTCTCAGCTCATCCGTTAGAAAGCAGTACCTGCCCGTTTCCCCAGCGGGCTTTTTTTTGCCTGTCATAAAATAATCCGCCGTTTCGTTGTCCAACCGTTATGGCTGACGCTGTCTGGCGTAAACTCGCGCCCGCGCGCACCGGCCATTTCTCCCCGATGCGGCATTTTTGAGGTTTCTATCATGCGTTTGACTTTGTCCACCTTGGTACTGGGGTTGGTGGTTGCCCAGGGCGCGATGGCTGCCGGCGACGGTACCGCCGCGGTCGGCGGTGGTCTGGGCGGTGTGTTGGGCAACGTGGTCGGCCAGCAGATGGGCGGCAGCACCGGCGCCGCGATTGGCGCGGGCGTCGGCGGCGCAGCCGGCAGTGCGGTGGGCGCTCGCAAGGGCAGCCGCACCGAAGCGGCCATTGGCGGTGGCTTGGGTTCGGCCGGTGGTTCGATTGTCGGTAACCGCCTGGGCGGCTCCACCGGTTCCACCATCGGCGCAGGCATCGGCGGCGCGGCGGGCGGCGCGTTGGGCAGCAACCTGTCCAATGACAACGACGGCCACTCCGGTGGCAAGAAGCACAAGCACAAGAAAAAGCATCGCTAAGCCCATGCTTGGATGAATAGACCTGGCCTTGTGCCGTGATGCTGTTCACTTGGTAAAAACGGCGCTTCTTTCAGAAATGGGAAGCGCCGTTTTTTTGGGGCTTCTTTTGCTTGAAAGGTTAAGTATCCAAGGCAAGAGCAGCAGGCAGGTCCAGCCGCTATGCAACTGCACCACCGCTATCGCGAGCAAGCTCGCTCCCACATTGGATCTTCAGTGGACACAAAATCCACTTACACCACAAAACCTGTGGGAGCGAGCTTGCTCGCGATGACATCGGCACATCCAACATCTATGTAACTGAAATACCGCTATCGCGAGCAAGCTCGCTCCCACAGGAGAAACGCGGTCTCCACCAAGAACCAGATCGGCTGTTAGGCCGCCTCGGGGCGGACGTTGATCTCGGCACACCGAGCCTAAGCGAGATGCCGAGTGGTGGGGCATAAAAGCGTTTTGCTTACTTTTGACTGGGCCGGCTTCCGGGCTTCTCAAAAGTGAGCCGCCGTAAGGGCGGAACCCTAAGCCGCCGTTACCACAAAAACGGATATACACTCCAACCTGACCCCCCCAAAAAAACGGCAAATCAAAATCCCCGGAACGATTGCCACCCCCCCGCTTCGAACTCATACATCCATCAACAATTGCGAGGTGTACCATGACGTCGCAAACGCAAGACAAGGACGAGAACGACTCCTCGGGCACCCCTGTCGTCAATGACCCGGGCAATGAAGACCCCGGTTCCCTGATGGATGACGCCCAGGTCCCCTTGATCGAGGAGGATGAAACCCCGGAATACCCGCTGCCTTCGCCCACCAACTCCCTGAGCCGCGACCAGCGTCCCCCCAACGACGATGAGGATGTCGAGGCAACCCCCGATGACCCGGACATCGCCGGTGAGGATGCCTCCGGCAAGCCGAGCTGATCGCAGGCCCGCCTGTCGATTCAGCGGCACCATCGGCCCGCCACGCGTGCCACACATCAGGTAAGTATCTTGAAAAGGAGACTCACCATGATGAAGACCAACATGACAGCGCTGACACTCGCCGGGATTCTTTCGCTCAGTTCACTGGCCGCTTTCGCACAATCTTCGAGCGGCACACCCCCCGTGGACAAGGGCGGGATGCCACCTTCTTCGGAAATGGAAGCCGGTTCCAAATCCGGCACCAGTGGTAACGCTTTGCCCCCGGGCTCCGTGAGCGGCGGCAATGGCGGCGATGCCAGCGGCAGCAGCACCAGCCCCGGTACGGGCAGCGGTTCGATGAGTGGCGGGAGCACGATGGGCGGTGCCGATGCCGGCGGTGGGACCAACGGAGGAACCGGTACCCGCGACAGCGGTGGCAGCTCGGGCGGCAGCGGCTCGGGGTCGGGCGGCTCCGGCAGCTCAGGTCAATAACCGTCCCTTCACACCCATCCGCTTTCTGTGGCGAGGGCGCTTGCTCCCGCTGGGTTGCGAAGCAGCCCCCACGATCCTACGGTTGCTGCGCACCCGAGCGGGAACAAGCTCCCTCGCCACGGACCCCGTCCATAGATTTCCCATTGCCGGCTCCAAGCCCCCTTCGTTATCCTGCTGAATCCTTTAAGGCGAACACGCTGCCCTGGCCGCACCTGAGCCATCCCTGGAATGTTGTGTTGATAACGGATCAGATGCGATGAATGCACCCCTGAAAGAGTTTGGCCCGATCAAGGCTGTGATTTTCGACATGGATGGGCTGTTGCTGGACACCGAGGGGATCTACACCGAGGTCACGTCCATCATCGCCGAGCGCTACGGGCGCACGTTCGATTGGAGCGTCAAGCAGAACATCATCGGGCGCGGGGCCACGGACCTGGCCAATTACGTCGTCCAGGCGCTGGAATTGCCGATCACCCCCGAAGAGTTCCTGGTCATCCGCGAGCCCTTGATGCGCGAGCGTTTTCCTCACGCCCTGGGGATGCCCGGTGCCGAGGAGTTGGTGCGGCATTTGAAGGCCCACAACGTTCCGATTGCGGTGGGCACCAGTTCGTCGAGCCCCACGTTCGCACTGAAAACCACCTTGCACCGGGACTGGTTCGCGCTGTTCGACTTCATCGTGACGGCGGACGACCCTGAGGTCGGCGCGGCGAAACCAGCGCCGGATATCTTCCTCACCGCCGCCCGGCGCCTGGGTGTCGATCCGCGCGACTGCCTGGTGTTCGAGGATTCGCCGTTCGGCGTGACCGCCGCGAAAGCCGCCGGCATGACCGCCATTGCCATTCCGGATTCGGCCATGGCGGATGAAAAGTACGCCCACGCCGACGGAATCATCCGCTCCTTGAAAATGTTCCAGCCGAGCCTTTGCGGTCTGCCGGAGTTGGAGTGGGCCTGACCCCATCGCGCTACACAACAAAGCGCCGGTCATGGTTGAAGCCATGACCGGCGTTTTTTCATGCCTGGATCAGGCGCCAAAACCACCGTCGATGGTGAGGCTGGCACCGGTGATGTAACCGGCTTCCGGCCCTGCCAGATAAGCGACGAAACTGGCGATTTCATCGACGTTGCCGTAGCGCCCGATGGCCATCAGTGACAACAGGCTGGAGGCGAAGTCGCTATCGGCCGGGTTCATGTCGGTGTCCACCGGGCCGGGCTGCACGTTGTTGACGGTGATGCCGCGTGGGCCGAGGTCACGGGCCAGGCCTTTGGTCAGGCCCACCAGCGCGGATTTGCTCATGGCGTACGTGGCGCCGCCAGCGAAGGGCATGCGGTCGGCGTTGGTGCTGCCGATGTTGATGACCCGACCCCCTTCACCCATGTGCCGTGCTGCCGCCTGGGTGGCGATGAACACGCTGCGCACGTTGATGGCCAGGGTCTGGTCGAAATCTTCGAGTTTGAATTCATCCAGCGGCCCCATCGCCAGCACGCCAGCATTGTTGACCAGGATGTCCAACCGGCCAAAAGCCTCGACGGTGGCCGCGACGGCGTTACGGATGGCCTCGGCGTCGGCGCTGTCGGCCTTGATCGCCAGGGCTTTGCCGCCTGCCGCGGTGATGCTGTTCTGCAGTTCTTCAGATTTTGCGCCAGAGCTGACGTAGGTGAAGGCCACGGCGGCGCCTTCTGCTGCCAGGCGTTTGACGATGGCGGCGCCGATGCCGCGAGAACCGCCCTGGATCAAGGCGACTTTACCGCTCAGTGCTGGGTTACTCATGATGTTCTCCAAAAAGTGCCGGGGCGAGATGCCGCGGTGATGGAGCGAGTATCAAGAAGGTGCGGTGGGCTGTGTAGACCGTCATTGCTATAGTCTGTCTAAACCAAAAGTTTAGAGTGAGGCTCATGGAGACCTTCAACAGTATCGAATGCTTCGTGCGCAGTGCCGAAGTCGGCAGCTTTGCCGAGGCGGCGCGACGTCTGAGCGTGACCCCGGCCGCGGTGGGTAAAAGCGTCGCCAAGCTGGAGGCGCGAATGGGCGTACGCCTGTTCCAGCGTAGCACCCGAAGCCTGAGGCTGACCGAAGCCGGCCAGTTGTTCTTGGGGGAAGTCGGCAGCAGCTTCAACACCATCCAGAACGCCGTCGCCAATCTGGCCAGCGCCGGCGGGCAACCGGCGGGGACGCTGAAGGTGAGCATGGGTACGGCGTTCGGTCGATTGTATGTCGTGCCGTTGCTGGGGGAGTTTCTGCGACGTTACCCGGCGATCAACCCGGACTGGCATTTCGATAATCGCCAGGTTGACCTGATCGGCCAGGGCTTCGATGCCGCCATCGGCGGCGGTTTCGAGTTGCCCCAGGGAGTGGTGGCGCGCAAATTGACGGTGGCTCATCGGGTGCTGGTTGCCTCAACCGAGTACCTGCAAACCCATGCCGCGGTGACAGAGCCGGAAGATCTGTCAGGGCATCAAGGCATCCTGATTCGGTCACCACAAACCGGGCGCGTGCGTTCCTGGCAACTGACCAGCCGTAATCGGGAACACAGCCCGCTGACGCTCAAGACGCGCATGACCATGAGCGATTCTGAAGCCGACTGCGCGGCCGCCACCCAAGGCCTGGGCATCGGTCTGGTGAGCATGCCGATCGCCGTTCCCTTCCTGGAATCCGGGGCGCTGCAGCGGGTGCTGCCGGACTGGTATGTCGATGATGGCAACATCTCCATCTATTACGCCGAACACAAGCTGTTGCCGGGCAAGACCCGGGCGTTCGTGGATTTCATCATCGAGCAGTTTGCCGAGCAGGGGTTGGCGCGGCGGTTCAGTGCGGTTTGAGCTGGGCTCCAGACCGAGTTGGCCCGAATCGCGAGCAAGCTCGCTCCCACATGGGTTTACGGGTGTTCACAACATGTGCACACGACACAAAAACCTGTGGGAGCGAGCTTGCTCGCGATTCGGGGGCACCTCAGTCTAAAGCCGTGGACTCACCGCCCAAACCGCCCCGGCCAGCCAGTGATGGTCTTGGGCCGAGGCGTCGCGTAGGTGCGTACTTTCGACGTCGACAACCCCAGCCGCACCAGCGCTTCGGCAATGGTCACCGCCGCCGTCACGCCATCGACCACCGGCACGCCGGTGCGCTGGCGGATCTGCTCGTCGAGCCCGGCCATGCCGCCGCAGCCCAGGCAGATCACTTCGGCCTTGTCCTGGCTCACTGCCAGTTCGGCCTGCTGCACGATGGCTTCAACCGCCCGTTGCGGATCCTGCTCCAGTTCCAGCACCGCCAGGCCGCTGGCCCGTACCGAGGCGCAGCGGTCGAACAGGCCGGACAGCTTGAGCCGGTCTTCGATCAGCGGCACGGTGCGGTCCAGGGTGGTGACCACCGAATAAGCGTGACCGAGGAACATGGCGGTGCTGGCGCCGGCATCGGTGATGTCCACCACCGGCACGTTGAGCAGTTCCTGCAAGCCTTCACGACCGTGTTCGCCATAGCCGGCCTGGATCACCGCGTCGAACGGCTGGTCGTAGGACATCACCCGGTCCATCACCGCGATGGCCGCCAGGTAGCTTTCAAAATTGCCCTCGATGGAGTCGGCACCGAAATGCGGCGTGAGGCCGACGATCTCGGTGCCCGGCGCGGCGACGGCCTGGGCCTGTCGGGCGATGGCCTGGGTGATGGATTCGGTGGTGTTGACGTTGACCACTAGAATTCGCATGAGCTGTCCTCCTTAACACATAAAAGTAAGCGGCCCGAACCTGGCGGGCCGTTCGAGCGATCAATGATTGACGTTATCCACAGCGATGGATTCGCCGCTGACGTCCTCGTAATACGGCTGGCGCTTGGCGATGATCAGGTACAGCAGCCCTGCAATCGAAGCGCCAATCAGCCAGGAGAATGGTGAAACGCTGTCAAAACCAGGCACCAGCGCCAGGATAATCGCGATCAGCGCCGCCGGAATGAACGCCGCCACCGCGCGCAGGTTGACCCCATTGCTGTAGAAATACGCACCGTTTGGGTCCTCGCTGTACAGTTGCGGCACGTTGATGCGGCCTTTTCGCAGCAGCCAGTAGTCGACCATGATCACCCCGTACAGCGGCCCGAGCAGGGCGCCGAGGCCGGACAGGAAATACACGATCACCAGCGGGCTGTTGTAGAGGTTCCACGGCAGGATCAGTACGGCAATGGCGGCGCTGATCAACCCGGCGCGGCGGAAGGTCAGGTACTTGGGCGCCAGGTTGCTGAGCACGAATGCCGGGGCGACGAAGTTGGCCATGATGTTCACCGCCACGGTGACGATCAGGAAGGCCAGGCAGCCCAATACGAGGAAGAAGGTGTTGGGGATCGAGGCAATCACCTGGGTCGGGCTTTCAATGATTTGCCCATTGATCTGGAACTGCGCACCGCAGAGCAGGATGGTAATTGCGGCAAACACCAGGATGTTCACCGGCAGGCCCCAGAAATTGCCGACGACGATGGTCCGGCGGCATGGCGAGGAGCGGGCGAAGTCGCAGAAGTTGAGAATCAAGGTGCCGTAGATCGACAGCCACAGCGCGCCACCGGCAAAGATATTGCGCCACATCTCGCCGCCGGTCAGCGGTTCGCGGATCGACCAGGCAATGGTGGCGTCGGCCTGGGTGTACATCCAACCGGCCAGGGCCGCGACCGTCACCAGGATCACCGGCCCGGCAAAGCCTTCATAACGGCGCACCATCTCCATGCCGTAAGCCAGGATCACCAGTTGCACGAACCAGATCGCCACGAAACACACCCAGCCCAGGCTCGAGAGGCCGAGGATCGAGTCGTGGTCGTAGTTGGCGAAGCCCGGGTGGATCGCCACCAGCAACACCCGGAACACCACCGACGCCAGGTAGGTCTGGATACCGAACCAGGCAATGGCGATGACTGCCCTGATCAAGGCCGGAATCTGCGCGCCATGGATCCCGAAGCTGATCCGGCTGATTACCGGGAACGGCACCCCGGTTTTCTGGCCCATGTAGCCGGACAGGTTCATGAAGCCATACACCAGCGCCGCGCCTATCCCGAGGGACAGCAAGATCTGCCAGCCACCCAGGCCCAGGGCATAGAGGCCGATGGCGAAGGAATAGTTGGCGATGTTGTGCACGTCGTTGGTCCACAGGGCAAAGATGCTGTAGCGACCCCAGCGTCGACCTTCGGCCTTGGTCGGCGCCAGGTCCTTGTTGTGCAGCCTCGGGCTCAGGGCCAGGGACGCGGCAGTGTTGTCGTCGAGGGCCGTGGTGGTGGAGGGCAGATCCAGCGCGATGTTATTGGAGAGACTTGTACGCATTCCGGCAGGCTCCTGATTCTCGGCGCAGCGATGACTGTGCATGAGCGCGGGGCTCGACAAATCTTCGTCGCGGCGGGCGAGCATCATTGATTACGGGGCATCTGCAGCCTGTACGGGATAGGGCGCTTCAGGCTTGCGGATCTAAAGTGTGTGTATGTTTTATATAAGTTGTATACAAAACATGTGTCGTCTCAAGCCAGATCTATGCCACTTACGGATCTATTCGAAGAAGCGCTAATTTCGTTTCGTTATGATCTTTGAATAACTGACTGAAATGCCGTGATTTAAAACTGACCGTTTAAACAGGTATTTATTTTTTGGCGAACGTCAGTGGATTTGGAAGTGCAGGCGAGGCGGGAAGGTGTGTGTAACCTTTGGGGGCAGTAACGTAATAAGTGCACACAAAAATGCCACTTGTAGTGACATTTTTGTGTACAGGGTGCGGAGGACGCTTAGACGGTCTTGGATTTGGCGATGATGTTCCCGGCGTGGAGCCCGCATTCTTTCTGCGTGGCTTCTTCCCACCACCAACGCCCTTCGCGTTCGTGCTGGTTTGGCAGCACCGGACGGGTGCAGGGCTCGCAGCCGATGCTGATGAAACCGCGTTCATGCAGGCTGTTGTAAGGCAGCTCCAGCATGCGGATGTAACCCCAGACTTCTTCGCTGGTCATCTGCGACAGGGGGTTGAACTTGTACAGGGTGCGTTCCGGGGTGGAAAACGCCGTGTCGATTTCCAACACCGCCACCTGGCTGCGGGTGCCGGGGCTCTGGTCGCGGCGCTGGCCGGTGGCCCAGGCGCGGACATCGGTCAGTTTGCGTCGCAGGGGCTCGATCTTGCGGATGCCGCAGCACTCGCCGTGACCGTCCTTGTAGAAGCTGAACAGGCCTTTTTCCTTCACGAAGGGTTCAAGTTTCGTGTAGTCCGGCGAAACCAGCTCGATGTCGATCTTGTAGTGCTCGCGCACCTGATCGATGAAGCGATAGGTTTCCGGGTGCAGGCGGCCGGTGTCGAGGCTGAACACCTTGACGTTCTTGTTCAGTTTCCAGGCCATGTCCACCAGCACTACGTCTTCGGCGCCGCTGAAAGATATCCACAGCTCGTCGCCGAATTCGGCGAAGGCCAGTTTGAGGATGTCCTGCGGGGACTTGTTGGCATAGGTCGTGGCGAGTTCCACGACGTCATACGATGGGCTCATCAGGGCGGTTTCCTACAGGTCGGTGGCGCTGGGCGCTCTATATAGGGCTGATGGTAACAAAAGCTGTCGGGGCTGGCGCGTTCCTGTGCGTTGCACAGGCTTCGACGAATGGCTAGAGTCGGCAAGCCTTTTGTTCGCTCAACCGATAAACATCAGAAAAAATGGGAGTGTCTTGTGGAAATTGCCTGTCTCGACCTGGAAGGTGTACTGGTCCCGGAGATCTGGATCGCCTTCGCTGAAAAAACCGGGATTGACTCCCTCAGGGCAACCACTCGGGACATTCCCGACTACGACGTGCTGATGAAGCAACGGTTGCGCATCCTCGATGAACACGGCCTCAAGCTTTCCGACATCCAGGAAGTCATCGCCACCCTCAAGCCGCTGGACGGCGCCATCGAGTTCGTCGACTGGCTGCGCGAGCGCTTCCAGGTGGTGATTCTTTCCGACACCTTCTACGAGTTTTCCCAGCCGTTGATGCGCCAGTTGGGCTTCCCGACGTTGCTCTGCCATCGCTTGATTACCGATGACAGCGGGCGGGTGACCGGCTACCAGTTGCGTCAGAAAGATCCCAAGCGTCAGTCGGTTTTGGCTTTCAAGAGCCTGTACTACCGGGTGATTGCGGCGGGGGATTCCTACAACGACACCACGATGCTGGGGGAAGCCGATGCAGGGATTCTGTTCCATGCGCCTGAAAACGTGATTCGTGAATTCCCGCAATTCCCGGCGGTGCACAGCTTTGCCGAGTTGAAGCAGGAATTCCTCAAGGCTTCGAACCGCAGCCTGAGCCTGTAACCCAACCCCTGTGGGAGCGAGCTTGCTCGCGATAGCGGTGGTTCAGCCGGCATTGGTGTCGACTGACACACTGTCATCGCGGGCAAGCCTTGCTCCCACAGGCTGGTGTGGGAGCAAGGCTTGCCCGCGATGCTTTAAAGATTCTGCAAGGTTTCCAGCAGCACCTTCACCTTGGTAATCGACTCCTGATACTCGGCCTCCCAGTCCGAGTCCGCGACAATCCCGCCGCCGCCCCAGCAGCACACCTGCCCATCCTTGACCAGCAAACTGCGGATGGCGATGGAGCTGTCCATTTCCCCGCGCACGTCCAGGTACAGCAACGAGCCGCAATACAGGCCGCGTCGGGTCGGTTCGAGTTCGTCGATGATTTGCATGGCGCGGATTTTCGGCGCGCCGGTGATCGAGCCGCCGGGAAAGCTACCAGCGATCAGGTCGAGGGCGTCTTTATCCACAGCCAACTCGCCGGTCACGCTGCTGACCAGGTGATGCACGTTCGGGTAACTTTCGAGGCTGAACAGCTCCGGCACCCGCACCGAGCCGATGCGGCACGTGCGACCCAGGTCGTTGCGCAGCAGGTCGACAATCATCAGGTTTTCCGCCCGGTCCTTGGGGCTGGCCAGCAACTCGGCGGCGTGGGCCGCGTCTTCGCTGGGTGTTGTGCCGCGGGGCCGGGTGCCCTTGATCGGCCGGGTTTCCACCTGGCCTTCGCTGACCTTGACGAAGCGCTCGGGGGACAGGCTCAGCACCGCGCCGCCATCGGGCAGGCTCTGGAAGCCGGAAAACGGCGTCGGGCACGCCTCCCGCAGCGCCTGGTACGCGGCCCAGGCATCGCCCTGGCAGGGCGCGCGAAAGCGCTGGGCAAAATTGACCTGGTAGCAGTCACCCGCCTGGATATACGCCTGGATACGCTCAAAGGCCTGTCGATAGGCTTCGGCGCTGAGGTCTGGCGCCATCGGTCCGTTAAGGCTGAACGGGGGAGCGGGAGCCGGGGTTGGCTGGCTGAACAGCGCGATCAGGCGCTGGCGTTCGCCTTCGCCACAATGGGGGTGGAACACCAGTTGGCTGGTGCCGGCCTGGTGATCGCTGACCAGCGCCCAGTCGTACACACCAAAACGCGCGTCGGGCAGTTGCAGGTCGTCCTTGGCGTGGGATGGCAGGGTTTCGAGGTGTCGGCCGAAGTCGTAGCTCAAGTAGCCGATCAGCCCTCCGGCAAAGGGCAATTGCACCGTGGCCGGCAGTACCGCGTCGCCCAGTTGTGTCAGTTGAATGCGCAGGCGTTGCAGGAAATCGCTGCCGCTCTCGTCCGGCAACACCGCCAGTTGCGCCAGCGGCCAGGCGCTGAGCAGGTCGTAACGCCCGCGCTCGGCACTCGGCCGGCCGCTGTCGAGCAGCACGCTGCCAGGGGCATGACGGATCGCCGCGAAATACTCGGCGGGGTTGGCGCGGTAGGGCAGCGGGTGTACGGAGCAGGTTGGCATGGGCGGGGCAGGTCAGCCGTTCAGGCGGGGGAGCGATTGTAATCCCTCTGTAGGATTTGCTCCTAGAGGGATGTCGGAGATGGGCACGTCTGTGGCTACCGAAGCTATTTCTGGCGAAGTTTTAATTGTGGCGAGGGGATTTATCCCCGCTGGGTTGCGAAGCAACCCCTGGACAATTGAATTCAATCTCTCTGATACACCGAGGTGTCAGGCTTTGGGGCTGCTCCGCAGCCCAGCGGGGATAAATCCCCTCGCCACAAGGGCCGCTATGTTCCAGGTCACAGGGAACGAGATCAGCCTTCAACCGGCGGAATATGCCCAAACAACGCCTGGGCAAATGCCACGCGCTCTTCCACGGTTTCGATAACGCCCCGGGCCTTGAGGTCTTCCAAGCGGGCTTCCACTGCGTGGGTGCGCAGGGTCAGGCCGCAGTCGTTGGCGATCTGGATGTTCAGCCCCGGCCGGGCGTTCAGTTCCAGGATCAACGGGCCTTTTTCCTGGTCCAGCACCATGTCGACACCGATGTAGCCCAGCCCGCACAGTTCATAGCAACCGGCGGCCAGTTTCATGAAACCGTCCCAGTAGGGCAGTTGCACGCCGTCCACCGCGTTGGTGGTGTCGGGGTGTTTGGTGATGATGTTGTTCAGCCAGGTGCCGCGCAGGGTCAGGCCGGTGGCGAGGTCGACGCCCACGCCGATGGCGCCCTGGTGCAGGTTGGCCTTGCCGCCGGACTGGCGGGTTGGCAAGCGCAGCATGGCCATCACCGGATAGCCCATCAGCACGATGATGCGGATGTCCGGAACGCCTTCGTAGCTGATGCTCTTGAAGATCTGGTCCGGCGTCACGCGGTACTCGATCAGTGCCCGGTCACGGTGTCCACCCAAGGAGTACAGGCCGGTGAGGATGCTGGAGACATGGTGCTCGATCTCCTCATGGCTGATGATCTTGCCGGACACCGTGCGATAGCGGCCTTCGAAGCGATCAGCGATGACGATGATGCCGTCACCGCCAGCGCCCTGGGCCGGCTTGATCACGAAGTCGGTGCGCCCGCCGATGATCTCGTCGAGCTTGTCGATTTCCTTCTCGGTGGAGATCACCCCGTACAGCTCCGGCACATGAATGCCGGCGGCGATGGCCCGTTCCTTGGTGATGATCTTGTCATCGACGATGGGGTACAGGCTGCGCTTGTTGTACTTGAGCACGTAGTCGGCATTACGCCGGTTGATGCCCATGATGCCCCGGGCTTCCAGGGCCTTCCAGGTCTTCCAGAAGCTGAACATCAGGAGTCTGCCTTGAGGAAGGCCTTGAACCGTACCAGCTCGGTCAGGCGGTAGCCGCGATAACGACCCATGGCCAGCATGAAGCCCACCAGGATCAGCAGGATCGCCGGGAAAGTGAACACGAAGTACACCAGTTCCGGCACGCTCATGATCAGGTGCGCCAGGGACGCGGCGAACAAGGTGCCGATGGCGACTTTCATCGCGTGGCCGGCGCCGCGTTCTTCCCAGGTGATGGACAGGCGTTCGATGGTCATGGTCAGGATCACCATCGGGAACAGCGCCACCGACAGGCCGCGTTCCAGGCCCAGCTTATGGCTGAACAGGCTGATGGCAGCGATCAGTACCACCACGAACGTCAGCACCACCGAGAGCCTCGGCAGCATTTGCAGCTTGAGGTGCTCCAGGTACGAACGCAGCGACAGGCCCAGCGTGGTGATCACCGTGAACAGGATGATGCCGAAGCCCAGTTGGGTTTCGCGGAAGGCCAGGGCGATCAGCACCGGGGTAAAGGTGCCCAGGGTCTGCAGGCCAATCAGGTTGCGCAGGATAAGGATGACCAGCACGCCGATCGGGATCATGACCATGATCATGAAGGTTTGCTGGGTCTGCAGCGGCAGGCCGTAGAGTGAGTATTCGAGGAAGTTGGCGTCGGTGTTCTCGTCCGTCAGCTTGGCCAGGCGAATGGCGTTCATTTCGCTGTTGTTCATGCTGAAGGTGACGGTGGCTTTCTTGCCGCCATCGACGGTGATCAGGTTTTCATCGCCGGTCCACCACAACAGGCGGTCGGTGGGCAGGCCCTGTTCGCCGGAGTCCGGGTTGAAATACAGCCAGTCGGTGCCGTTGAAACTGCGCAGCCACAGTTCAGGGGCCTGCGGTTGGTCGGCCACCAGGCGGATGGTGTGGACCTTTTCCACCGGCACGTGGGCGATGGACAGCACCAATTCGACGATGCGCGCCTTGTTGGCCGAGGACGGGTCGCCGGCCAGCAACAGCTTGACGTTGTCGTCGTTGGGGTTGTTGACCCGCTTGATGGCTTCGCTGATGAATGTCTCGACGTCGGCCGAATGCTGGCGGATCGGCGCGAGCAGGGCTTCGGCGGCCAGTTTCTCCGGGCCTTCGACGGCGATGCTGTCGCGGAAGGTCGGGCCTTTGACCTTGGTTTTCTCGGCGCTGTAGCGCTTGGTCAGCACCAGGCGGTAATACAGGGTCTGGTTGCCCTTGGCGCGACGGGCCGACCACGTCACCTTGCGGTTGCCGTCAACCCGGTTCACCGCCACGCCGTAATTGTTGGAAATGAAACTCTCGTTGAGGCTCACATAGTCGCGGCTCAGGGGCGGCACGAACATCTGGATCTTCACCGGATCCTTGGCGTTGGGCACGAACTCGACCTTGGCGTCGATGTTCCACAAGTCGTCGGTGGCGTCTTCGGTGACCGGGATGCCGAGCACGAAAATCTGATAGGCCGTCACCGACAGGCCCAGCACCACCAGGATGGCGATCAGCATTTTCAGATGGAGGGTAAGGGAGCGCATTGGAATTACTCTGCGGTTTGAGCGGCATTGGCGCAGGCGGGTTTGCCGGCAGCGTATTTGAGACTGGGGTCGACCAGCGCGTCGAAGCGCTTGAGCGCCTCGGAACCGATCAGCAACGGGTATTGGAAGGCGCTACGGTCGGTCAGGTTCACTTCGATGCTGCGCAGGGCCGAGCCCATGCAGATGTCCAGTTCGATGACTGGCCGGGCCGTGTATTTCTTGCCTTCTTCCGGGTCGTAGTCACCGGCGCGGCGCTTGATCTTGCTGACCCGGGCCAGCGGACGTTCGATGGGGTGCGAGTGGGCCGCGTCAATGGCCAGGTAAAAGCGCACCCAGGACTCGCCATTGCGCTTGAAGCGCTTGATGTCCCGGGCGCTGAGGGACGCGGTCTTGGCGCCGGTGTCGAGCTTGGCGGCGACCTCCAGGTCGATGCCCTGCAGGGCGGCGTATTCGTTGAGGCCGTACACGGTTTTTTCACCCGCCATGGCAAGCCCCGGCAGGCACATGAAATAAAGAACAGCGGTGAAGGGCTTGAGTGTCATAGATCCTGGTGCGCAGCGTTCCGTTTATCGGTTCAGGCCCTGGCATTACTGCACAAGCTCCCTGGGCAGCCTTCCCTATATAAAAGGAGAGCGGCAAATCGCGCGGCATTCTAGCACGGTGGTTTTCTGACGCCACCGCTGGCCGGAGGCTACGACGCATTCAAACGAGCGGTTATGTCGGGTAGGGCTATTAGACGATTGTCGACAATGTTGATTTTTGCTTTGACCTTTACGCTGCTATTGGTTAGTTTTTGCCGTATTGATTTGCAAGGTGTCGACAATATGCTCGATCAGCTCGAAACCCCGGTGATGGCCCAGGACGATTCGGAGACCCTGTCCGAGAACGTTTTCCGACGTATCCAGGCCGCCATCGTCAAAGGCGAGATCGCCCCCGGCAGCAAGATCTCCGAGCCTGAGCTGGCGCGCACCTATGGCATCAGTCGCGGGCCGCTGCGCGAGGCGATTCACCGCCTGGAAGGCCAGCGCCTGCTGGTGCGGGTGCCTCACGTCGGTGCTCGGGTGGTGTCGCTGAGCCATGCCGAGCTGCTGGAACTCTACGAAATCCGTGAATCCCTCGAAGGCATGGCCTGCCGCCTGGCGGCCGAACGTATGAGCCAGGAAGAAATCGACGAACTGCGCCGGGTGCTGGAAACCCACGAGCGCGATGCGGCGTTCCAGGCCGGTGTCGGTTATTACCAGCAGGAAGGCGATTTCGACTTTCATTACCGGATCATCCAGGGCAGCGGCAACCGCACCCTGACGCAGATGCTCTGCGGCGAGCTGTACCAACTGGTGCGCATGTACCGCATCCAGTTTTCCACCACGCCCAACCGTCCGCGCCAGGCCTTTGCCGAGCACCACCGGATTCTAGACGCCATCGCCGACCGTGACGGCGAACTGGCTGAATTATTGATGCGCCGGCATATCGGTGCGTCCAAACGCAACATTGCGCGTCATTTCCAGGACAGCGCCGCCACTGAACGAGGTGAATCATGAGTTCCAGCAAGAGCACGCCAGGCCAGCGTTTCCGCGATGCGGTCGCCAACGAGCATCCGCTGCAAGTGGTGGGCACGATCAACGCCAACCACGCGCTGCTGGCCAAACGCGCCGGTTTCAAGGCGATCTACCTGTCGGGCGGCGGTGTGGCGGCCGGCTCCCTCGGCGTGCCAGACCTGGGCATCACCGGCCTGGATGACGTGCTGACCGATGTGCGCCGTATCACCGACGTCTGCGACCTGCCGTTGCTGGTGGACGTGGACACCGGGTTCGGTTCCTCGGCGTTCAACGTGGCGCGCACGGTCAAGTCGATGATCAAGTTCGGCGCGGCGGCCATTCATATCGAAGACCAGGTCGGTGCCAAGCGTTGCGGCCATCGTCCGAACAAGGAAATCGTCTCGCAGCAAGAGATGGTCGACCGCATCAAGGCCGCCGTCGATGCCCGCACCGATGACAGTTTCGTGATCATGGCCCGTACCGATGCCCTGGCGGTGGAAGGCTTGGAGTCAGCCCTGGACCGCGCAGCTGCGTGCATCGAGGCCGGTGCCGACATGATTTTCCCGGAGGCCATCACCGAGCTTGAGATGTACAAGTTGTTCGCCAGCCGCGTGAAAGCGCCGATCCTGGCCAACATCACCGAATTCGGCGCGACCCCGCTGTACACCACCGAACAGCTGGCCGGTGCCGACGTGTCCCTGGTGCTGTACCCGTTGTCGGCCTTCCGGGCCATGAACAAGGCGGCCGAGAACGTCTACACCGCGATCCGTCGCGACGGCACACAACAGAATGTCATCGACACCATGCAGACCCGCATGGAGCTTTACGATCGCATCGACTACCACACCTTCGAGCAGAAGCTCGATGCGTTGTTCGCGGCGAAGAAGTAAGGCGCGACTCCCCTACAAATTCAAGAAAATGGAGACAGCAAATGGCCGAAGCAAAAGTACTCAGTGGCGCCGGGCTCCGCGGCCAGGTGGCCGGGCAAACCGCATTGTCCACCGTAGGCCAGTCGGGCGCCGGCCTGACCTATCGCGGCTACGACGTTCGCGACCTGGCGGCAGATGCGCAATTTGAAGAAGTGGCCTACCTGCTGCTGTACGGCGAGCTGCCGACCCAGGCACAGCTGGACGCCTACACCGGTAAACTGCGCCAGTTGCGGGACTTGCCCCAAGCTTTGAAAGAAGTGCTGGAGCGCATTCCCGCCGACGCCCACCCGATGGATGTGATGCGCACCGGCTGCTCGTTCCTGGGCAACCTGGAACCCGAGGAAGACTTTTCCGAGCAGCACGACAAGACCGACCGCCTGCTGGCCGCGTTCCCGGCCATCATGTGCTACTGGTATCGCTTCAGCCACCAAGGCCAGCGCATCGAGTGCGTGACCGACGAAGTCTCCATCGGCGGCCACTTCCTGCACCTGCTGCACGGCAAGAAGCCGAGCGAGCTGCACGTCAAGGTGATGAATGTTTCGCTGATCCTCTACGCCGAGCACGAATTCAACGCCTCGACCTTCACAGCCCGGGTCTGCGCCTCCACGCTGTCGGACCTGTTCTCTTGCATCACCGCCGCCATCGGCTCATTGCGCGGCCCGCTGCACGGCGGCGCCAACGAAGCGGCGATGGAAATGATCGAGCGCTTCAGCTCACCGCAGGAAGCCATCGAAGGCACCCTCGGCATGCTGGCGCGCAAGGACAAGATCATGGGCTTCGGTCACGCGATCTATAAGGACAACGACCCGCGCAACGAGGTGATCAAGGGCTGGTCGAAAAAACTCGCCGATGAAGTGGGCGACACGGTGCTGTTCCCGGTTTCCGAAGCCATCGACAAGACCATGTGGGAGCAGAAGAAACTGTTCCCCAACGCCGATTTCTACCATGCCTCGGCCTACCACTTCATGGGCATCCCGACCAAGCTGTTCACGCCGATCTTCGTTTGCTCGCGCCTGACCGGCTGGGCCGCCCACGTGTTCGAACAACGCGCCAACAACCGCATCATCCGACCGAGCGCCGAATACACCGGCGTCGAACAGCGCAAGTTCGTGCCAATCGAACAACGCTGAGCTGGAGGGCACTGGCGCTGCAACTGAAGGAACCGAGAACCCCTTGTGGGAGCGGGCTTGCTCGCGAAGACGGACTGACATTCACCATTGATGTCGACTGACACTCCGCATTCGCGAGCAAGCCCGCTCCCACAGGGGAATGTGTTGACTTCAATGGTTGCGCCAACCCTTCTGAAACCACCGTGACCCGAGTCCTGACGATGAACACAGAATTTCGCAAACCGCTGCCCGGCACTTCGCTGGATTATTTCGACGTTCGCGAGGCCGTGGATGCCATTCGCCCCGGCGCCTACGACGGCCTGCCGTACACCTCCCGCGTGCTGGCGGAGAACCTGGTACGTCGCTGCGACCCGGCCACGCTGGGCGCGTCGCTGCTGCAACTGATCGAGCGCAAGCGCGACCTGGACTTCCCGTGGTTCCCGGCGCGCGTGGTGTGCCATGACATCCTCGGCCAGACCGCGCTGGTGGACCTGGCCGGCCTGCGCGACGCCATCGCCTTGCAGGGCGGTGACCCGGCGCAGGTCAACCCGGTGGTGCCGACCCAACTGATCGTCGACCATTCCCTGGCGGTGGAAAGCGGTGGTTCCGATCCTCAGGCCTTCGCCAAGAACCGCGCCATCGAAGACCGGCGCAATGAAGACCGCTTCCACTTCATCAATTGGACCAAGAAGGCCTTCAAGAATGTCGACGTGATTCCGCCGGGCAACGGGATCATGCACCAGATCAACCTGGAAAAAATGTCCCCGGTGATCCAGCAGCGTGACGGCGTGGCGTTCCCCGACACCTGCGTCGGCACCGACAGCCACACGCCCCACGTCGATGCCCTGGGCGTGATCGCCATCGGCGTCGGTGGCCTGGAAGCCGAAAGCGTCATGCTCGGCCGCGCCTCGTGGATGCGCCTGCCGGAAATCATCGGCGTCGAGCTGACTGGCAAGCTGCAACCGGGCATCACCGCCACCGACATGGTGCTGGCGCTGACCGAGTTCCTGCGCAAGCAAAAAGTCGTGGGGGCGTGGCTGGAGTTTTTCGGCGAAGGCGCCAGTGCCCTGACCTTGGGCGACCGCGCGACCATTTCCAACATGGCCCCGGAATACGGTGCCACGGCAGCGATGTTCTACATCGACCAGCAAACCATCGATTACCTGAAACTCACCGGGCGCGAAGACGACCAGGTGCGACTGGTCGAGACCTACGCCAAGCAGGCCGGCCTGTGGGCCGACAAGCTCAAGGGCGCGCAATACGAGCGGGGCCTGACCTTCGACCTGTCGTCGGTGGTGCGCAACATGGCAGGTCCGAGCAACCCGCACGCCCGTGTCGCGGTGTCGGATCTGGCTGCCAAAGGCATTTCCGGGCAGTGGGACGATGTGCCGGGGCAAATGCCCGACGGTGCGGTGATCATCGCCGCCATCACCAGTTGCACCAACACCAGCAACCCGCGCAACGTGATCGCCGCCGGCCTGCTGGCGCGCAACGCCAACCGCCTGGGCCTGGTCCGCAAGCCGTGGGTCAAGTCGTCCCTGGCGCCGGGTTCGAAAACCGTGGCGCTGTACCTGGATGAAGCGGGCCTGACCAAAGAGCTGGAGCAACTGGGCTTCGGCGTGGTGGCGTTCGCCTGCACCACCTGCAACGGCATGTCCGGCGCGCTGGACCCGGTGATCCAACAGGAAATCATCGACCGCGACCTGTACGCCACCGCCGTGTTGTCGGGCAACCGCAACTTCGACGGGCGCATTCACCCGTACGCCAAGCAGGCATTCCTCGCCTCGCCACCGCTGGTGGTCGCTTATGCCATCGCCGGGACCATCCGCTTCGACATCGAGAAGGATGTACTGGGCATGGTGGACGGTCGGGAAATCCGTCTCAAGGACATCTGGCCGAGCGACGAAGAAATCGACGCGGTGGTCAAGGCCTCGGTGAAACCGGAGCAGTTCCGCCAGGTGTACATCCCGATGTTCGCCATCCAGGAAGACACCGGGCCGAAAGTGACGCCGCTGTACGACTGGCGCCCACAAAGCACCTACATCCGCCGTCCGCCGTATTGGGAAGGCGCGCTGGCCGGTGCGCGGCCGCTCAAGGGCATGCGCCCGCTGGCGGTGCTGCCGGACAACATCACCACCGATCACCTGTCGCCGTCCAACGCCATCATGCTGGACAGTGCCGCCGGCGAATACCTGGCGAAAATGGGCCTGCCGGAAGAGGACTTCAACTCCTACGCGACCCACCGCGGCGACCACCTGACCGCGCAACGCGCCACCTTCGCCAACCCGAAACTGTTCAACGAAATGGTCCAGGAAAACGGCAAGGTCAAGCAGGGCTCCCTGGCCCGGGTCGAACCGGAAGGCAAGGTCATGCGCATGTGGGAAGCCATCGAGACCTACATGGAGCGCAAGCAGCCGCTGATCATCATTGCCGGCGCCGACTACGGCCAGGGATCGTCGCGGGACTGGGCGGCCAAGGGCGTGCGCCTGGCCGGTGTCGAGGCGATCGCCGCCGAGGGTTTCGAGCGTATCCACCGCACCAACCTGGTGGGCATGGGCGTGTTGCCGCTGGAGTTCAAGCCCGGCACCGATCGCAAGACCCTGGGCATCGACGGCAGCGAAATCTATGACGTGATCGGCGAGCGCACCCCGCGGGCGACGCTGATTCTGGTCATCACTCGCAAGAACGGCGAGCGCGTCGAAGTGCCAGTGACCTGCCGCCTCGATACCGCTGAAGAAGTGTCGATCTATGAAGCCGGGGGCGTGCTGCAACGCTTTGCCCAGGACTTCCTTGAATCGGCGGTTGCCGTCTAAATCACAGCTGCGGACACCCGGCGTGTCCGCTTGAGGAGCATCATGGCTCACGCACCGCAAATCAAAATTCCCGCTACCTATATGCGTGGCGGCACCAGCAAAGGCGTGTTCTTCAGCCTGCAAGACCTGCCCGAAGCGGCCCGTGTCCCTGGCCCGACTCGGGATGCCTTGCTGCTGCGGGTGATCGGCAGCCCCGACCCATACGAGAAGCAGATCGACGGCATGGGCGGCGCGACGTCCAGCACCAGCAAGACAGTGATCCTGTCCAAGAGCACCCGGGCCGATCACGATGTCGATTACCTGTTCGGCCAGGTGTCCATCGACAAGCCGTTCGTGGACTGGAGTGGCAACTGCGGCAACCTGTCGGCGGCGGTCGGTTCATTCGCTATCAGCAGTGGCTTGGTGGTGCCTGGCCGTATCCCGCAAAACGGCGTGGCCGTGGTGCGGATCTGGCAGGCCAACATCGGCAAGACCATCATCGCCCATGTGCCGATCACCGACGGCGCGGTGCAGGAAACCGGGGACTTCGAACTCGACGGCGTAACCTTTCCGGCGGCCGAAGTGCAATTGGAATTCATGGACCCGGCGGCCGAGGAAGAGGGCGGTGGAGGTTCGATGTTTCCCACCGGCAATCTGGTGGACGACTTGGAAGTGCCCGGTGTGGGTACCTTCAAAGCGACGCTGATCAACGCTGGGATCCCGACGATTTTCATCAATGCCCGGGACGTCGGTTACACCGGCACCGAACTGCAGGGCGCCATCAACGGCGATCCCAAGGCGTTGGCCATGTTCGAAACCATCCGCGCCCACGGCGCCTTGCGCATGGGCTTGATCAAGCACCTGGACGAAGCCGCCCAGCGCCAGCACACCCCGAAAGTGGCGTTCGTCGCGCCGCCGGCGGACTACGTTTCATCCAGCGGAAAAGCCGTGGCGGCCGGGGACGTTGACCTGTTGGTGCGGGCGCTGTCCATGGGCAAGCTGCACCACGCCATGATGGGCACTGCAGCGGTAGCCATCGGCACCGCCGCGGCGATTTCCGGCACCGTGGTCAATCTCGCGGCCGGCGGCATCGAGCGCAACGCCGTGCGTTTCGGCCACCCCTCCGGCACCCTGCGCGTCGGCGCCGAGGCCAGCCAGGTCAACGGCGAGTGGACCGTGAAAAAAGCCATCATGAGCCGTAGCGCGCGGGTGTTGATGGAAGGGGTTGTGCGGGTGCCAGGGGATATCCTGAACTGAGTTGAACCCTGTGGGAGCGGGCTTGCTCGCGAAAGCGGTGTGTCAGCCGACATCAATGTTGGATGTGCCGGCCTCATCGCGAGCAAGCTCGCTCCCACAAGGGATGGCCGTCAGCCTCCTGTCAGCGCTGTGACGACCAGCCCCACATTGCTTTCCAGCTCTGCCACCGGATCGGCGCCATCGGTGCTCAACACCAGCAATTGGCTACCTCCCTCTGTGATGGCTGCCTTCAGCGCATCCGAAGGCTGGCGATGATGCAGCACCAGCGCCACGTCATTGTCTTTCAACGTCGCGCTCAACTGCTTGAGGGTTTCGGCTGTCCATTCTGCGTCGGGCCGGGTATCGGTGCTGATTACGTCCAGGTTGAGCCCGCTGATCAGGTAGCCGAAATGCTCGCTCAGGCTGATCACGCTCAGGTTATCGGCGCTGGCGAGGCGTTTTTCGCTGTCGGCGCTGAGTTTGAGCAGGCGCTGCTTGAGGGCCGCCAGGTTGGCATCGATCTTCGGTTTGTCCGCCGGGGCCAGGCGCACCAGGTCGGCGGCGATCACGTCGGCCATGCGTCCCAGGTTATGGCTGGCCATCCACGGCTGGCTCGCCAGGCCGTCGGCCATGCCCGGCTGCACGGCGATACCGGGCAGGGCACCGTCCACCGGGCGCGCGGCATCGACTTCGACGATGCGGATATTGCTGCGTCGCGCCATGGGGTACAGCGGATCGTCCGGCCATAGCGAGCGCAGCCCGATCACTCCGTCAGCATCGCTGGCCAGTTTGCTCAAGGCCGGCGCGCCACGGCCAGTGAAGTAGGCGCTCTGCCGGGTGCCGGGCAGATTGGCGGGCGCAGCCCGCTCCAGGCTGACGTCGGTGCCCTTGAGCAAGGCCTCGCCCAATCCGTAGGTGACCGGCAGCGATGCCAGCAGACGGACCTTTTCGCTGGCAAATGATGAGGTGACGGCCACGCCGCATAACGCCATGGCCAGGGTTAGTTGTCGCAATGAAAAAACCATTTATCCAAGATTCCCTTTGAGGCTGGGGACGACACCGCGGGCGATGGCGCTCAGGGCGAAGGCGATGCCCGCCACCAGGATGATCGCAGCGCCGGACGGGATCGGCAGGTCGAACACAATGGGCGCGAGAATCCCGCACAAGGTGCTGACGGTGGCGATCAGCACTGAACACCAGAAAAAGCCTTTCAATGATTGGCTGAGCAGGCGCGCCGCCGCAGCCGGGATTACCAGCAGCGCACCCACCAGAATGGCGCCGATGACTTTCACCGCCGCCACGGTGATCAGCGTCACCAGCACCACGAACAAGTAGTCCAGGGTCTTGACCGCCACCCCGCGCACCGCCGCCAGTTGCGGGTTGAAGCTGGCGAGCATGATGCGGTTGTACAGCGGCAAGGCCAGGGCCATCACCAGCGAGCCGACCACCGCCAGCACCAGCAGGTCATTGCCATTGACCGTCAGCACCGAACCAAACAGTACGTTCTCCAGGATGTGCACGTTTATCTTGCCCGCCAGGATCAACAGCAGGCTGGCGCCCAGGGCCAAGGACACCGACAGGAAGACGCCGATCAGCGTGTCGGGCGCCAGGCCGGTGCGGTTGCGCAGGTAATTGAGCAGGATGCCGAACAACAGGCAGTAGCCAAACAGGCTGCCGTATGGCCCGGTGTAGGGTTCGCCGAGCAGGATGCCGATGGCCACGCCGGTCAGCGCCGCATGACCCACCGCCTCGGAGAAAAACGCGAAACGCTTGACCACCACCAGCGTGCCGAGACCGCCCAGCACCGGGCCGATCAACAACCCGGCCAGCAACGCATTGACCACGAACCCATAGGCCAGCGCTTCGGGCAGGTAACCGGCCGAAGCCCAGCCCTGGACCATCAGACGAAAGGCTTCGTAACTCATCAGGCAGCGCTCCCGTTGGTGCGTGGATGGGTGGAAAACAGCGTCAGCAGGCGTTCTGGAGTCAGGGTTTGGCGAGGCGGGCCGTCGAACAGCACCCGGCGGTTCAGGCCGGTGACACGGTCGGCCAGGCGCCCGACGGCTTCCAGGTCATGTTCGATCCACAGCACGGTGATCCCGGCCTGGCGCCAGTCCTGCAGCAACTGCTCGAACACCTGGATACCGGCCTCGTCCAGGGCCGACATCGGCTCATCCAGCACCAGCAGTTGCGGCGAGGGAATCAACCCCTGGGCCAACAACACCCGCTGACGCTCGCCGCCGGACAGTGCGCCCATGCGCCGCTTGCGCTTGTCCTGCATGCCGACCCGCTCCAGGGCCTGGCCAATGGCGCCAGCGTAGTGCTTGCTCAAGCCGAGAAAGGCCGGTCGCCGCTGACACATCGCCGCCATGAAATCGTCCACCGTCATGGGCAGGCCCCGGTCGAACTCCAGCGCCTGGGGCACGTAGCCGATCACACCGGGCTCGCCTGGCCATCGCAGGCTCAAGCGTCCCTGGTGCGGCATCTGCCCGAGCAACGTCTTGATCAGCGAACTCTTGCCGCCACCATTGGGGCCCACCAAGGCATGGATGCTGCCGGGCTCCACCTGGAATGCCACGCTGTCGAGAATGGTGGTGCGGCCCAGGTTCAGGCTGACGTCGGCGAACTCAATCAAGGGGCCAACGTGCTGCAGGGTAAGGGTTTCCTGGACGGTCATGCGCCAGACTCCTGGATGGCCCGGACCACGGTGTCGAGGTTGCCGGCCATTTCCTTTTCGTACTTCTCGGGGCTGTAGTCGCCGTAGGAAATGTGTGAGAGCGGGTACAGCTTCACGCCTGACTCACGCTGGATGGTGTCGACGTAGGTGGACGGGAAATCCATCTCCGAGAAGATCACCTTCACGTCCAGCTCGCGCAGTTGGTCGATGGTTTTCTTCAACTGGCTGGGGCTCGGTTCGATGCCGTGGGCCGGCTCGACCACGGCGGTCACTTCCAGGCCGAATTCGCGCAGCAGGTAGTCGTAGGCGGCATGCACCGTGGCGACCCGCAACTCGGCATTGGGGGCCTGGGTCAGCTTCGCCAGGGCGGCGGCGCGCATCTGCCGCAGGCGCTTGCCGTAGGCACGGGCGTTCTGGGTGTAGGCCTTGGCATTGTCCGGGTCGAGCTTGCCCAACTCCCGGGCGATGTTATTGACCTGGGCGATGGAGGCGCTGATGGACAGGAACGTGTGCGGGTTCACCACCTTGCCTGCGCCACGGGCCGCCGTGCCGGTGGCAGCCAGCAGGGGCACGTTTTCATTGGCCTCGATCACCTTCACGTTCGGGGTTTCGCTGGCGGCGATCATGCGGTCGGCGAAGTCGTCGTGGCCCACGCCGTTGAGCACGATCACGTCGAGGCCGCCGATACGCTTGATGTCTTCGGCCCGTGGTTCATAGGCGTGGGGGTTGAAACCGGCCGGGATCAGCGGCACCACCTCGGCTTTGTCGCCGACGATGTTGGCCACATAGCTGTAATAAGGGTGCAGGGTGATGCCGATGCGCAGGCGCTTGGCTGTTTCGGCGTACGCCTGCGAGGTGAACAGGCAGGCCAGCAGGCCGATCAGCAGCAGGCGCAGCAAGGGGCGGCGTTGGGATGCAATAGGCATGGGAAAACGGTCTTCTCTCGAATGAAGGCGTGGGGTCAGTGCCGGTGCTGGCGGGTTACGCCGGCATCGAATTGCGCGACGATCTGTTGCCAGCCGGCGGCGGACAAAGCGGCGTCGTCCAGCGCGGTAGGTGTCGCGAGACCATTGCTGCGGTTGAGCCAGATGTCCGGCGCGGCGTCGGACGCTTCGCCGATGCGCATCAGAAACGAACCTGCGACGGAAGAATTGGCACTGGCGCCGAAGTAGGCCTGGTCCTGCAGCTGTTGCCAGGCGTGGCCGCCCCGGCTGACAGCGCTGGCGTCCTGGGCGAACGGCGCGAAGCCTTCTTCGGCCAGGGTTTGCGGGCCGGGCAGGGTGGGTTGGTCTTCGCGCAGCAAGCGGATTTCATCCAGGGTCACCCGCAGGTCGGCGTAGATGCCTTGCTCGGCGGCGCTGAGGTCGCGGCGGGCGTCGAGTTGGTTCGAGGCCAGGTGCATGGTGTCTTCGGCTTTGCCATGCCAGGCCACCACAGACCCGGCGACCAGCACGATGACCAGGCACAACAGCAACACATACAGGGTTTCATGGCCCGCGCCAGCGGGGCGGATGACTTGAGTCGTGGCGTTGGTCATGGGGCCTCGATGTCGGCTTGGTCGATTTCCACCACGTGGCCGGGACCGGCGTCGAAGAGCACGTAGAACTCAGCGTCCGGCTTCTTGAAGGTCAGCTTCGAGTCGGCACCGAGCTTGCCCGGGACGAGGATGGTCTCGTCATAGCCGATTACGTCCAGGGTCACCCCGGGCGCGCCGCTGCCGTCGGAAAAACCGCCGGTGCATTGGATCTGCTCGGCGTCGATGGCCTTGCATTCGCACATCGGGTTGTGAGCCAGGGCGCTGGTGCTTGCACCGGCGCAGAACAGCAACGCCAGGCCGTTGGATAAGGCGCGGAGGGTCATGGTTTGGGTCCTTGGTTCTTCAGCCAGGCGACGGTGGCCGGGGAGGCCTGGCTCAGGGGAATGGAGGCCTGGTGCATCGAACCGTCCCAACCCTCGAGGGTTATCCACAGTTCGGCATCGGGCTGGGTCTTTGGCGGGACCGGCAACAAGGCGCCCATGCGATAGGGCGAGCCGAAGAAAATGACCCCCGCGGCCCGTAGGCTGCGGGGTTTGCCGATGCGCAGGTAGGTAGCCTTGACCTGGCCGATACAGCGTTCGCACAGGGCCGCGTTGAAATGTTTCATGGGGCCGGCAGGCCCTTGGACGCGTGGGGCTTCGTTGCGAAATTCCGCCAGGCGCAGGCTCCAGGGGCCGACCTGGACTTCGCCGACTTCCCGCTCGCCAAGCCCGGCATCACCGCGGAACAGTGCGGCTTCGGAGAAATATTTGGGCATGAACCCCAGGGGAATCAGCAGCAACAGCACGTTGAGGTGGAAGCGCCATTTATGCCAGAACAGGCCCAGGCGTGACGGTGATGAGGCAGTATTGGACGGATTCACAGGCTGCCCTCCGACGATTCACGGTGAATGGACGGCTGCAATGTCGGTGCGATTCGGGCTTCACGGCTGGGTTTCTGGCTACGCTTGAAGGCATTGGCGGTGGCCAGGGCCGTGCGTTTGGTCCAGATCAACAGCCCGCTGAGGACCATCATGCTCAGGACCAAACCGAAGAAAAACCAGATGAGCTTGATCCAGAGGCCGCCGAAGTCGCCGGTGTGCAAGGGGCGCATGGATTCGGTGACGAACTCCAGCGTCGTGCGGTCGGACAGCAGCCGCGAGGCGGCCACGTCACCGTTGTAGGGATTGATGGTGGCGGTCTGGAACATCAGCGGATACCAACCACGGCCGCCGACCTCCAGATGGCTGTAGGCATTGCCGGGCAGGCTGATGAAGCTCGCTTCCAATCCCGGGATGCGTTGCTGGGCGATTTCAATGGCCCGGTCCAGGTTCAACTGTGGCGGTGCCAGGCCGTCGACTGACAACGGAACGTTTTCACGGGCCACCACCGGGATGACCGGTTCGCTGGAAATGGATATCTGGTTGTCCGATAGCAGGGCTTCGATCAGGAACCAGAGGCCGGTAACGGAAATCACCGCGATGAACCAGATCGACCAGATACCACTGAGTCGGTGGAAATCCCCCCAGAAAATTCGTGCGCCGTGGCGGATCCGCAGTGTCGGGCGGAAAAAGCCTTTCCAGAAACGCTTGTAGACCACCAGTCCGGTCACCAACGAGGCCAGCAACGGCAGCCCCAACAAGGACACCAGGTACCAGCCCCAGCTGTAGCCGTTGGTGAACGGCACCAGCCACCAGCCATGCAGGGCACGGGTAAACCCCCTGAAGTTGAACGTCGGCGCCGAGCCTTGGATGACGCCGCTGTAGGGGTTGACGTAGACCTTGTCGGGGCGTCCGTCGGGGTAGGTCACGTTGACCTCCAGCGCAAAATGCGACTCGTCCGGGCGGACAATGCTTTGCACCTGGGTTTGCGGTTGGGCCTGCTTGATCGTGGCGATCACCTGGTCATAGCTGAGCAGTTGGGCATCGTCCGAAGGCTTGCTTGCGCGCATTTCCGGGTTGACCAGCCAGACAATCTCCTGGCTGACCACCGCGAGGGTGCCAGTGACGCAAACGATGAGCACGAAAAACCAGATGGGCAATGCCAGCCAGCTATGGACCAGGAACCAGAGTTTGGAGCGGGACTTCTTCGACATGATTGAACGTCTTGATTCGATGAAAGGTTCGGTATTACGGGCTTCGCAATACCGTGAACCGCAAAAAGCAGACCGTGGCTTTTGCCGACGCGGTCTACTGCATCTAATTAAGACGAACGAGCGATCGCAATCCTGAAGGGGAAGATGAAAGAAAATGTTTCGCGTTTAGTTTCGGTGTCTTTTGTGGCGAGGGAGCGAGGCTCCCTCGCCACAAGGGCAGGTAGCCTCTGGGCAATTCAGCCTTGCTGTTGGAACATCTCCCTGGCCCGTTGCTCGATCTGTTCCTGGTTCAGATCTTCCTTGTGCGTCGCCAGGAACCACAGATGCCCATAGGGATCTTTCAAGGTGCCGGTACGATCACCGTAAAACTGGTCCTTGACCTCGGAAATCACTGTGCCACCGGCAGCAATGGCCTGGGCAAAGGCGCTATCTACGTCCTCGACATATAAATGCAGGCCGACCGAAGGCGATTTGTCCGGGTTGCTCAGTGGGCCTTGGTCGCAAGGCGTGCCGAGCATGATCGGAAAACCGTTGATCCGCAGTTCGGCATGCCCGATGCCGCCGTCGGGCATGGCCAGGCGCATGACCTCGGTGGCATTGAAGGCTTTTTTGTAGAAGTCGATGGCTTCGGCAGCTTTTTGAATGCCCAGGTAGGGCGTGATGTTATGGAAACCTTCGGGAATGGCTTTGACGCCCATGACGGTTCTCCTTGTTGTTACGGGAGGCGAAGAGAGTCTTCGTCGGTTTTGCGCCCATCCACTATAGGTCAGCCGCCGTGGGCGGGCTCATGTCCCGACGAACGCTTCACGGCTGCTCCAACAGGTGAGCCCCTGGCCCGTGTTTGCCCAGCACATCGCTCTGATTACGCAGCGGGCAAGCTTCCATCGACAGGCATCCGCAGCCGATACAGCCGTTGAGTCGATCGCGCAGCGTCACCAATTGGTTGATGCGCTCGTCCAGGTCCCGGCTCCACCGCGCCGACAAGGTCTGCCAGTCGGCGGCCGTTGGGGCACGGTTGTCCGGCAGGGTTTTCAACGCCTCGCCGATTTCCGCCAAGGGAATGCCCAGGCGCTGGGCAACCTTGATCAGCGCCACGCGGCGCAATACTGCCCGTGAGTAGCGACGTTGGTTGCCCTGGTTGCGCGTGCTTTTGATCAGCCCCTTGGATTCATAGAAGTGCAGGGCCGTGACCGCCACGCCGCTGCGGGCGGCCACTTGGCCGACGGTGAGTTCCTTGTGGACATCGATCTGTGTCATCGCTTCAATTCACTGCTTGACCTAAAGTTAACTTGAGGTTTTACCCTGCACGCGTTCGGGTCGCAAGATCCGTCTTACGTGCAGAGGGGAGCTTTCATGCAATCACCAAGGAACAATCGCAGTTTCACCCAGTTGATGGAATTCGATATCGAACCGCAATGGCAGCTGGCGCTGGTAACCGCCTTGTCGGAACAGACCGAGCGCTTGGCTCGGGACCACCAGGGGTTCCTGAGTGCCAGTATCCAGGCCAGCGAGGATGGTCGGCGGGTGCTCAACTATTTGCAGTGGCAAACCCGCGAGGCAGGCGAGGCGGCGCTTCAAAGCTTCGAAAGTGGCGAGCAGGATTTCTGGCGGCTGATTCAGGCGCATCGAGCCAAAGCCGTGACGTTCGGCTCCTTCCAAGTGCTGCGCAACATCGAGCGCAGTCTGGACAACGCGCTGCATTGCCAGTTGGTCGGCTGAATGCAGCGGCTGATCCGCAAAGGCAATAGCCACTATCGAGAGGGTTGATTTCTGCCGCGCAGGGCTGGCGGGTAGCCTTTGTTCATCGCCCCACTCCAGAACACCGGATACTTGCCATGAACCGTACCTTTGCTGTTTTGCTGCTGTTGACCGCCACCCTCCTGGGCGGTTGCGCCAGTTCTTCCCCGGAGCTGCGCCCCTACACCGCCGACGAGACCCGTGAACTGGCCCTTGAAGCCTTGAATCGCCGTGGCCTTTCGTTTGATGAGTACCACGCGAAAAAAACCGAGCTGCTCGGTTCGTCGCAGAAAAACGTGGGCTTCGACGATCAGGGCCAAATGAGTGCCGAACGGGTCGTGCAACAGCCAGGCCGGTCAAGCTGAGGGACTGTACCGCTTAAAGTTTTGCCCAACTGTCCGTGGGTTTGCGCCAAGGCGTGGGGTAGGGTCATGGCTTGATTGACCTGCCCTGATGGACTGACCTGACATGACCCTTTCGCTTGACCTGCTGCTGGGCTTCGCCCTGTTTGCCCTGGTGACCTCGATCACGCCTGGCCCTAACAACACCATGTTGTTGGCCTCGGGTGTCAACTTCGGTTTCAACCGCACCATTCCTCACATGCTGGGTATTACCTGCGGCTTCTTTTCCCTGGTGCTGGCGGTGGGCCTTGGCCTCGGCGCGGTGTTCCAGACTTATCCACTGCTCTATACCGCACTGCGCTACATCGGCGCGGCGTACCTGTTGTATCTGGCGTGGAAAATAGCCCACTCCGGCCCGGTTTCGGAAAGCCAGCCGGGGGACAATACGCCGATCAGCTACTGGGGCGCCGCGGCGTTCCAATGGGTCAATCCCAAGGCCTGGATCATGGCCATCGGTGCCATCAGTACGTACACGCCACTCCAGGGTTATTTCTTCAACGTGTTGGTAATTGCGGCGGTGTTTGCCCTGATCAACCTGCCAAGCGTGAGCCTGTGGGTGGTGTGCGGCAGCCTGCTGCGCAACCTGTTGCGTGATCGTCGCTGGTTGCGCCTGTTCAACTGGGGTATGGCACTGCTGTTGGTCGCTTCGCTGTATCCGTTGTTGCTCGAAAGCATCAGTTGAGGGCTGAGCTTCGACGCGATGCCTGCTAAGCTCGCTGTTCAGGAGCGTTCCTACGCACTTTTAACGAAGTCCGACTTCTTTAAGGTCTTTGATCAGGTATTGCTAGTCTCGAACCCAACGAGGGCGCCTGATCCCGGAGCAGGCTCTGCGAGTTTCCTATGAATAAACGTCCTTTGTATTTCGACTACGCCGCCACCACCCCGGTGGATGAGCGGGTCATCCGGGTCATGGTCGAGTGTCTGGGCTTTGACGGCAACTTTGGCAACCCGGCTTCCAGTTCCCATGCCTTCGGCCAGGAGGCCCGGCGCTCGGTGGAGCGCGCCCGCCAGCAGGTGGCGCAATTGGTCGGGGCTCAGCCCGAACAGATCGTCTGGACGTCCGGCGCCACCGAATCCAATAACCTGGCCCTCAAAGGGGTGGCCCAGGCGCGCGGTAGTTCCGCCGGCCATGTCATCACCAGTCTGATCGAACACAAGGCGATTCTCGATACGGCGCGCCAGCTTGAAGAGAGCGGCGTTGCGGTGACCTGGCTGGCGCCGGACGCCGAGGGCCTGATCAGTCCGCAAGCGGTTCGCGAGGCGTTGCGTGAAGACACGTTCCTGGTGTCGCTGATGCTGGTGAATAATGAGTTGGGCACCGTCAACGACGTCATCGCCATCGGCGAGATCGTTCGCGAGCATCATGCGCTGTTTCATGTGGACGCAGCCCAGGGCGCCGGCAAGGTGCAGATCGACCTGTCTCGTTGGCCGGTGGACCTGATGTCTTTTTCCGCGCATAAGATCTACGGCCCCAAGGGTATCGGTGCGCTCTACGTCGGCGACCGTGCTCGGCCACGGCTGTCGGCGCAGATTCACGGCGGTGGGCATGAAGGTGGTTTGCGCTCCGGGACCCTGGCGACCCACCAGATCGCAGCCATGGGCGCCGCATTCGAACTCGCGGCCGAGGCATTCGACGAAGAACTCGCTAAAATCGCCCGGTTGCGCAATCGTTTGCTTGAGCCGCTGCTGGCCTTGCCCGGCGTGTGTATAAACGGCAGTGCGAGCCGCCGGATTCCCCATACGCTGAGCCTGACCTTCAACGAAGGTGAGTTCAACCCGGTAGCATTAGGCGCATCGATTGCATTTTCCGCGACCTCGGCCTGCAATTCGGCGCACAACACCCCGTCCCACGTGCTGCTGGCCCTGGGGCACGATGCGCGTGCGGCGGGGCGGACCATTCGCTTGAGCCTGGGCCGCTTTACCACTGAACAGGATGTCGACGAGGCGGTGCGGTTGATCCAGGCGGCGTGCGCGACTGCGCCGGCGTTCTGGGCCACGACCCCATAAGCCGTCTTCGGCATCGAACAACAATATCAATGAGCAGGAGAAACAATGAGCACCGAGCCTTTGCCCCATGGACTGGTTCCCCAGCGCCTGGCCAAAATCCGCCAACTGATGAGCCGAGAGGGCATTCATGCGCTGCTGGTGCCATCGGCCGACCCGCATCTGTCCGAATATTTGCCGGGCTATTGGCAGGGGCGGCAATGGCTGTCGGGGTTTCATGGCTCGGTGGGTACCTTGATCGTGACCGGCAGTTTCGCTGGTGTCTGGGCCGATAGCCGTTATTGGGAGCAGGCCACCAAGGAGCTGGAGGGCAGTGGTATCGAGCTGGTCAAGCTCATTCCTGGCCAGCCCGGCCCCTTGGACTGGCTGGCCGAACAAACACCTGAGGGTGGGGTGGTCGCCGTTGACGGTGCGGTCATGGCCGTGGCATCGGCTCGCACCCTGGGTGGCAAGCTTGCGGAGCGCGGTGCGCGGTTGCGTACCGACATCGATCTGCTCAAGGAGGTCTGGAGCGATCGCCCAAGCTTGCCGGATCAGTCGGTCTATGCCCATTTGCCTCCCCAGGCGACCGTCAGCCGGGTCGAGAAACTCGCCAAGTTGCGCGAATCCCTCCAAGAGCGTGGTGCCGACTGGCATTTCATCGCCACGCTGGATGACATCGCCTGGTTGTTCAACCTGCGCGGCGCGGATGTGTCGTTCAACCCCGTGTTCGTCTCCTTCGCCTTGATCAGCCAGCAACAGGCAACGCTGTTCGTGGCCCTGGACAAGGTTGACGCAGCGCTGCGTGCCGTTCTTGAACAGGACGGCGTGACCCTGCGCGATTACAGCGAAGCCGCCGCCGCGTTGCGTGAAGTGCCGGACGGCGCGAGTTTGCAGATCGATCCGGCGCGGGTGACGGTCGGCTTGCTGGATAACCTGGGCAGCGGCGTGAAGCTGGTCGAAGGTCTGAATCCAACGACGCTGGCCAAGTCCCGCAAAAGCCTGGCCGACGCCGAGTACATCCGTCAGGCCATGGAGCAGGATGGCGCGGCGCTCTGTGAGTTCTTCGCCTGGCTGGAAGGGGCCTGGGGGCGCGAGCGCATCACCGAGTTGACCATCGACGAGCACCTGACCGCCGCCCGCACGCGCCGGCCGGACTTCGTCTCCCTGAGTTTCAACACCATCGCCGCCTTTAACGCCAACGGCGCGATGCCTCATTACCACGCCACGGAAGAAGCCCATGCGGTCATCGAAGGTGATGGCCTGTTGCTGATCGATTCCGGCGGCCAGTACTTGGGGGGCACCACCGACATCACTCGCATGGTACCGGTCGGCACACCCGCCGCTGAGCAGAAACGTGATTGCACGCGCGTACTCAAGGGCGTGATTGCCCTGTCCCGGGCCAAATTCCCGCGGGGCATTCTTTCGCCGTTGCTGGATGCTATCGCTCGTGCACCGATCTGGGCGGAGCAGGTGGATTACGGCCACGGCACCGGCCATGGCGTCGGCTATTTCCTCAATGTCCACGAAGGCCCGCAGGTGATTGCCTATCAAGCTGCTGCCGCGCCGCAAACGGCGATGCAGGCTGGCATGATCACCTCCATCGAACCGGGCACTTATCGTCCCGGTCGCTGGGGTGTGCGCATCGAGAACCTGGTGTTGAATCGTGAAGCCGGAAGCAGCGAGTTCGGCGAGTTCCTTGAGTTTGAAACCCTGACCCTGTGCCCGATCGACACCCGCTGCCTGGAACCTTCGCTGCTGACCCAGGACGAAAAAGATTGGTTCAACGCCTACCACGCCGAGGTTCAGCGTCGCTTGAGCCCGTTGTTGGATGGTGACGCATTGCAATGGCTCAACACGCGAACGATGGCAATTTGAAGTAGAGGATCAGGCGAGGGCTTCACGGACGAAGTCCAACCGATCCTGGCCGAAGAACAACTCGTTGCCGACAAACATGCTCGGGGCGCCGAACACGCCCCGTGCGATGGCTTCTTCAGTGGTGGTCTTGAGTGCTTGCTTGACCTGCTCGTCGTTCGTCAGGGTCAGCACGTAGTCGGCGTCGAAACCGCCTTCGTTCAGGGTCGCTGCGACAGTCGTCGGGTCATTGAGGTTGCGGCCGTCCACCCAAAAGGCGCGGAACAGGCAATCGACGAAGGCCTCGAAGCGTTCAGGTTGGCGCAACTGCATGCCAGTCACCGCGCGCATCAGTTGCAGTGTGTTGATGGGGAAGTGTCGATTGAACTGGAACGCAACGCCGTAGCGCTTGGCGAAGCGATTCAGATCCTTGAACAGGTAAGGGTTCTTGGCCGGCACTGTCGCCGGTGATGCATTGCCGGTTGCCTTGAAGACGCCGCCCAATAACATCGGGCGATAGATCAACTGGCTGTTGCTCTGCGCGCACAGCGTCGGCAACTGGGTGTAGGCCAGGTACGTGGTCGGGCTGCCGAAATCGAAGTAAAACTCCACCGATTTGCTCATGGGATCTGCTCTCTTGTTGTTGTGAGGGGAGGGTTTACCAGCGCTCGCTCCAGGGCCGCAGGTCCAGCTCGAAGGTCCAGGCGTCGCGGGGTTGGCTGTGCAGGTACCAGTAACTGTCGGCGATGTGTTCAGGGTTCAGGATGCCGTCCTGATCCTTGGTGGCATATTTCTCTGGGAAATTATCGCGGATGAAGTCGGTGTCGATGGCACCGTCCACCACCACATGGGCCACATGAATATTCAGTGGCCCCAGCTCACGGGCCATGCTCTGGGCCAGTGCGCGGATGCCATGTTTGGCGCCTGCGAATGCGGCGAACCCCGAAGCACCGCGCAATCCCGCCGTTGCCCCGGTAAACAGGATCGTCCCGCGCTGGCGCTTGACCATGCGCTTGGCCACTTCCCGCGCATTGAGAAAACCTGAGAAGCAGGCCATTTCCCAGATCTTGAAATACTTGCGTGCGGTTTCTTCGAGGATGCTGCAGGGGACGTTGGCGCCGATGTTGAACACAAAGGCTTCGATTGGGCCGATCTGGTTCTCGATTTGCTCGATGAGTGCGATCACGTCGTCTTCTTTGCGTGCATCGCAGGCAAACCCGTGGGCTTCGCCGCCTTGGGCCCGGATTCCAGCCACCAGAGGCTCGAGTTTGTCGGCGCTGCGGCGGGTAACACAGGCAACAAAACCTTCCTGCGCAAAGCGTTTGGCAATCGCTCCGCCGGTGGCATCGCCCGCGCCAACAACCAGTACGACCTTCTTGTTATTCATGGTCAGCCTCATTGGTAAACGATCGTTAACTAAACGGACGTTATGCTAAGATCCTGCAAGCGTCAAGGTGAGCGATCAGGGGCAGGACCATGCGATATTCAGCCAATCACAAAATGGAAACCCGCGAGAAACTGCTCGCCAGCAGCGCCGTTTCTGCCAAGAAGTCGGGTTTCTCCACGGTCGGTGTCGATGGCTTGATGAAAGCAATCGGGTTGAGCGGCGGTGCGTTTTATAGCCACTTCTCATCGAAGGATGAGCTTTTCAAGGCCATTGTCGAGCGGGAATTGGCCCAAAGCCTGGATCGTCTGAGTGGCGACGGTGCCATGGACTCAATGAAGCTGGAGCGCTGCCTCAAGCAGTACTTGAGCATGAACCACGTTGAGCAGCCCGAAGCCGGGTGTGCGTTGCCGGTGCTGGGTGCCGAGATCGCGCGATCGGATGTCCAGGTGAGGGAGGCGGCGCAAACGTGGATCTGTCGTTTGCACGAAAGCTGGGCGCGGATATTGGGAAGCGACAGTCTGGCCTGGGCCATCCTGTCTCAATGTGTGGGAGCATTGGTCGTTGCGCGGATGCTGGTCACGCCGCAGGTCCAGCGTGACGTCCTCAAGTCCAGCCATGAGGAGATCAGGCGCCGAATGGCCGAGCAAGGGCTGGAGTGACGTGGCCTATTTGCAGATGACGATCATGCTGCGGCTGGTATAGCCGGCGGGATTGAGCCCGAAGGGATAATCCCCGGGTTCTTCGACGGCGTCGCCGGACTTGGCAATGACCTTGTAACCCTTGGGCGCGCATGAGTTGGCGGCACTGGCGGCGCACTGGTCCCAGGATGAGGACAGGCCGGAGCAATTGATGTGCAGGCCTTTTTTACCGCGCTTGACTTCAGTTTTCGATGTTGCCGCACAGCCCGCTACTGCAAGTACGGCGATCAGTATCAAAATTCGTTTCATTCCCGTCCTTATGATCGTCGTGGATCTTGTGTCCACGTACGATTGTGTTCGCTCTTGCGTGAAGCGTTCATGACGTCCTGTATGAAAAAATCCATGTCTGACATTAGGTTACTGGCCTAAACATGGCCTAAATGCGCGGCAAATACCAGACCTTCGTTAAATCCTGCTTCAATCTGCCGCGACGGCAGGCTGCGCGGTGTTGGCCATGGTCAGCGTTGCGCCGACCGACGCGAGGATGATGCAGGTAATGGCTAACCACTGGGCCAGGGACAGGTACTCCTGGAGAAAGACAAGCCCCGAAAGGGCCGCGACTGCCGGTTCGATGCTCATCAGGGTGCCGAAAGTGCGGGCTGGCATTCGTGTCAGGGAGATCATTTCCAGGGTGTAGGGCAGGGCCGTAGACAGGACAGCGACGCCGATGGCGATTGGGATCAGGCTCGGTGTGAGCAGTGCGGCGCCCGCGTGGACGATGCCAATCGGTGCGACGAACAGGGCAGCGATCATTACCCCTAATGCGGCGGTTTGTACGCCATTGTCTGCACCGGCTTTCTGGCCAAACAGGATATACAACGCCCAGCAAACCCCTGCGCCCAGTGCGTAGCCGGCTCCAACCAGATCGATACCGGAACTGGTCGCGCCGGTCGGTATGAGCAGCAGCAGGCCAACCACTGCCAGGGCAATCCAGAGAAAGTCGATTGCCCGGCGCGAGGCGTAAATGGCGACTGCCAGAGGTCCGGTAAACTCCAGCGCCACGGCAATACCCAGTGGAACGGTACGAACCGACATATAGAAGAGAAAGTTCATGCCGCCCAATGCCATCCCGTAAACGATCACGGTGCGCAGGGATTGGGCGGTGAGTTTGGCGCGCCAGGGGCGTAGCATCAACAGCATAATAAGGCTGGCAAAAATGAGTCGCAGCGTCGTAGTGCCTTGGGCGCCCACTACCGGGAACATGCTTTTGGCGAGGGAGGCCCCCGCCTGAATGGAAGCCATGGCTATTAATAGCAGGGCAACCGGGTACAAGGTGGAGGCCAGGCTGCGATGTGGAGGGGGTGTCATTACGAAGTGTCGTCCAGAATAAAGGCGGGGGAGGCTGCGTTGAGCAGTATATTGCGCATGTGCGACGATTCCGTCTATATACCGGGCAGATTTAAGTGTCGTGTCGGGCTCAAGATAGAAAAATCAAATTAAGGGTTGACGGCAGATTCTGGAAGTCTATAATTCGCCCCACTTCCGGCGCAGTCGAAACGGAAAACTCCTTGAGATTCAATGAGTTAAGTAAGTTTCGAAGGTGTTGGGCTTCAGGTCATCGAAGCCCGAAAGGAGCAGGTAGAGCGGTGTTGTTTGGCTCTATCGGCGGTTCGATCTTCTCGGTCGAAAGCGGTGAAAAAGAGGTGTTGACAGCAGCGAGTAACGCTGTAGAATTCGCCTCCCGCTAACGAGAGATCGGAAGCGCAAGTGGTTGAAGTTGTTGATGTTTCCGAAGCGAAACTTTGAAAATTTCTGAAAATAACCGCTTGACAGATACACGGGGCGCTGTAGAATGCGCGCCTCGGTTGAGACGAAAGACTCAGCCAACCGCTCTTTAACAACTGAATCAAGCAATTCGTGTGGGTGCTTGTGGAGTCAGACTGCTAGTCAACAGATTATCAGCATCACAAGTTACTCCGCGAGAAATCAAAGATGTAACCAACGATTGCTGAGCCAAGTTTAGGGTTTTCTCAAAACCCAAAGATGTTTGAACTGAAGAGTTTGATCATGGCTCAGATTGAACGCTGGCGGCAGGCCTAACACATGCAAGTCGAGCGGTAGAGAGGTGCTTGCACCTCTTGAGAGCGGCGGACGGGTGAGTAATGCCTAGGAATCTGCCTGGTAGTGGGGGATAACGCTCGGAAACGGACGCTAATACCGCATACGTCCTACGGGAGAAAGCAGGGGACCTTCGGGCCTTGCGCTATCAGATGAGCCTAGGTCGGATTAGCTAGTTGGTGGGGTAATGGCTCACCAAGGCGACGATCCGTAACTGGTCTGAGAGGATGATCAGTCACACTGGAACTGAGACACGGTCCAGACTCCTACGGGAGGCAGCAGTGGGGAATATTGGACAATGGGCGAAAGCCTGATCCAGCCATGCCGCGTGTGTGAAGAAGGTCTTCGGATTGTAAAGCACTTTAAGTTGGGAGGAAGGGCATTAACCTAATACGTTAGTGTTTTGACGTTACCGACAGAATAAGCACCGGCTAACTCTGTGCCAGCAGCCGCGGTAATACAGAGGGTGCAAGCGTTAATCGGAATTACTGGGCGTAAAGCGCGCGTAGGTGGTTTGTTAAGTTGGATGTGAAAGCCCCGGGCTCAACCTGGGAACTGCATTCAAAACTGACAAGCTAGAGTATGGTAGAGGGTGGTGGAATTTCCTGTGTAGCGGTGAAATGCGTAGATATAGGAAGGAACACCAGTGGCGAAGGCGACCACCTGGACTGATACTGACACTGAGGTGCGAAAGCGTGGGGAGCAAACAGGATTAGATACCCTGGTAGTCCACGCCGTAAACGATGTCAACTAGCCGTTGGGAGCCTTGAGCTCTTAGTGGCGCAGCTAACGCATTAAGTTGACCGCCTGGGGAGTACGGCCGCAAGGTTAAAACTCAAATGAATTGACGGGGGCCCGCACAAGCGGTGGAGCATGTGGTTTAATTCGAAGCAACGCGAAGAACCTTACCAGGCCTTGACATCCAATGAACTTTCCAGAGATGGATTGGTGCCTTCGGGAACATTGAGACAGGTGCTGCATGGCTGTCGTCAGCTCGTGTCGTGAGATGTTGGGTTAAGTCCCGTAACGAGCGCAACCCTTGTCCTTAGTTACCAGCACGTCATGGTGGGCACTCTAAGGAGACTGCCGGTGACAAACCGGAGGAAGGTGGGGATGACGTCAAGTCATCATGGCCCTTACGGCCTGGGCTACACACGTGCTACAATGGTCGGTACAGAGGGTTGCCAAGCCGCGAGGTGGAGCTAATCCCACAAAACCGATCGTAGTCCGGATCGCAGTCTGCAACTCGACTGCGTGAAGTCGGAATCGCTAGTAATCGCGAATCAGAATGTCGCGGTGAATACGTTCCCGGGCCTTGTACACACCGCCCGTCACACCATGGGAGTGGGTTGCACCAGAAGTAGCTAGTCTAACCTTCGGGGGGACGGTTACCACGGTGTGATTCATGACTGGGGTGAAGTCGTAACAAGGTAGCCGTAGGGGAACCTGCGGCTGGATCACCTCCTTAATCGACGACCGCAGCTGCTCCATGAGCTCCCACACGAATTGCTTGATTCATTGAAGAAGACGATAGAAGCAGCTTTAAGCTCCAAGCTGATAGCTCATGGCTAACAGTTACAAGCTCGAAATTGGGTCTGTAGCTCAGTTGGTTAGAGCGCACCCCTGATAAGGGTGAGGTCGGCAGTTCGAATCTGCCCAGACCCACCAATTTTGTAATGGGGCCATAGCTCAGCTGGGAGAGCGCCTGCCTTGCACGCAGGAGGTCAGCGGTTCGATCCCGCTTGGCTCCACCATAAACTGCTTCTGAAAGCTTAGAAATGAGCATTCCATCAAGGTGATGGTGAATGTTGATTTCTAGTCTTTTGATTAGATCGTTCTTTAAAAATTTGGGTATGTGATAGAAAGATAGACTGGACGTTACTTTCACTGGTAACGGATCAGGCTAAGGTAAAATTTGTGAGTTCTCTTAGTTGAGAAATTCGAATTTTCGGCGAATGTCGTCTTCACAGTATAACCAGATTGCTTGGGGTTATATGGTCAAGTGAAGAAGCGCATACGGTGGATGCCTTGGCAGTCAGAGGCGATGAAAGACGTGGTAGCCTGCGAAAAGCTTCGGGGAGTCGGCAAACAGACTTTGATCCGGAGATGTCTGAATGGGGGAACCCAGCCATCATAAGATGGTTATCTTGTACTGAATACATAGGTGCAAGAGGCGAACCAGGGGAACTGAAACATCTAAGTACCCTGAGGAAAAGAAATCAACCGAGATTCCCTTAGTAGTGGCGAGCGAACGGGGACTAGCCCTTAAGCTTCTTTGATTTTAGCGGAACGCTCTGGAAAGTGCGGCCATAGTGGGTGATAGCCCTGTACGCGAAAGGATCTTAGAAGTGAAATCGAGTAGGACGGAGCACGAGAAACTTTGTCTGAATATGGGGGGACCATCCTCCAAGGCTAAATACTACTGACTGACCGATAGTGAACTAGTACCGTGAGGGAAAGGCGAAAAGAACCCCGGAGAGGGGAGTGAAATAGATCCTGAAACCGTATGCGTACAAGCAGTGGGAGCCCACTTTGTTGGGTGACTGCGTACCTTTTGTATAATGGGTCAGCGACTTATTTTCAGTGGCGAGCTTAACCGAATAGGGGAGGCGTAGCGAAAGCGAGTCTTAATAGGGCGTCTAGTCGCTGGGAATAGACCCGAAACCGGGCGATCTATCCATGGGCAGGTTGAAGGTTGGGTAACACTAACTGGAGGACCGAACCGACTACCGTTGAAAAGTTAGCGGATGACCTGTGGATCGGAGTGAAAGGCTAATCAAGCTCGGAGATAGCTGGTTCTCCTCGAAAGCTATTTAGGTAGCGCCTCATGTATCACTGTAGGGGGTAGAGCACTGTTTCGGCTAGGGGGTCATCCCGACTTACCAAACCGATGCAAACTCCGAATACCTACAAGTGCCGAGCATGGGAGACACACGGCGGGTGCTAACGTCCGTCGTGAAAAGGGAAACAACCCAGACCGTCAGCTAAGGTCCCAAAGTTATGGTTAAGTGGGAAACGATGTGGGAAGGCTTAGACAGCTAGGAGGTTGGCTTAGAAGCAGCCACCCTTTAAAGAAAGCGTAATAGCTCACTAGTCGAGTCGGCCTGCGCGGAAGATGTAACGGGGCTCAAACCATACACCGAAGCTACGGGTATCACGCAAGTGATGCGGTAGAGGAGCGTTCTGTAAGCCTGTGAAGGTGAGTTGAGAAGCTTGCTGGAGGTATCAGAAGTGCGAATGCTGACATGAGTAACGACAATGGGTGTGAAAAACACCCACGCCGAAAGACCAAGGTTTCCTGCGCAACGTTAATCGACGCAGGGTTAGTCGGTCCCTAAGGCGAGGCTGAAAAGCGTAGTCGATGGAAAACAGGTTAATATTCCTGTACTTCTGGTTATTGCGATGGAGGGACGGAGAAGGCTAGGCCAGCTTGGCGTTGGTTGTCCAAGTTTAAGGTGGTAGGCTGGAATCTTAGGTAAATCCGGGATTCTAAGGCCGAGAGCTGATGACGAGTTACCCTTTGGGTGACGAAGTGGTTGATGCCATGCTTCCAAGAAAAGCTTCTAAGCTTCAGGTAACCAGGAACCGTACCCCAAACCGACACAGGTGGTTGGGTAGAGAATACCAAGGCGCTTGAGAGAACTCGGGTGAAGGAACTAGGCAAAATGGCACCGTAACTTCGGGAGAAGGTGCGCCGGTGAGGGTGAAGCACTTGCTGCGTAAGCCCACGCCGGTCGAAGATACCAGGCCGCTGCGACTGTTTATTAAAAACACAGCACTCTGCAAACACGAAAGTGGACGTATAGGGTGTGACGCCTGCCCGGTGCCGGAAGGTTAATTGATGGGGTTAGCTAACGCGAAGCTCTTGATCGAAGCCCCGGTAAACGGCGGCCGTAACTATAACGGTCCTAAGGTAGCGAAATTCCTTGTCGGGTAAGTTCCGACCTGCACGAATGGCGTAACGATGGCGGCGCTGTCTCCACCCGAGACTCAGTGAAATTGAAATCGCTGTGAAGATGCAGTGTATCCGCGGCTAGACGGAAAGACCCCGTGAACCTTTACTATAGCTTTGCACTGGACTTTGAATTTGCTTGTGTAGGATAGGTGGGAGGCTTTGAAGCGTGGACGCCAGTTCGCGTGGAGCCATCCTTGAAATACCACCCTGGCAACTTTGAGGTTCTAACTCAGGTCCGTTATCCGGATCGAGGACAGTGTATGGTGGGTAGTTTGACTGGGGCGGTCTCCTCCTAAAGAGTAACGGAGGAGTACGAAGGTGCGCTCAGACCGGTCGGAAATCGGTCGTAGAGTATAAAGGCAAAAGCGCGCTTGACTGCGAGACAGACACGTCGAGCAGGTACGAAAGTAGGTCTTAGTGATCCGGTGGTTCTGTATGGAAGGGCCATCGCTCAACGGATAAAAGGTACTCCGGGGATAACAGGCTGATACCGCCCAAGAGTTCATATCGACGGCGGTGTTTGGCACCTCGATGTCGGCTCATCACATCCTGGGGCTGAAGCCGGTCCCAAGGGTATGGCTGTTCGCCATTTAAAGTGGTACGCGAGCTGGGTTTAGAACGTCGTGAGACAGTTCGGTCCCTATCTGCCGTGGACGTTTGAGATTTGAGAGGGGCTGCTCCTAGTACGAGAGGACCGGAGTGGACGAACCTCTGGTGTTCCGGTTGTCACGCCAGTGGCATTGCCGGGTAGCTATGTTCGGGAAAGATAACCGCTGAAAGCATCTAAGCGGGAAACTTGCCTCAAGATGAGATCTCACTGGGACCTTGAGTCCCCTGAAGGGCCGTCGAAGACTACGACGTTGATAGGCAGGGTGTGTAAGCGCTGTGAGGCGTTGAGCTAACCTGTACTAATTGCCCGTGAGGCTTGACCATATAACACCCAAGCAATTTGTGAACTCGAAAGAGACCAGATTGCGGTGTGTGAAGACGAAACGAACCGAAAGTTCGAATCTCACAAAACACCGAAGCTATCACATACCCAATTTGCTGAAGCGAGGCCGACTGGCCACGACTCAGTACCCGAATTTCTTGACGACCATAGAGCATTGGAACCACCTGATCCCATCCCGAACTCAGCAGTGAAACGATGCATCGCCGATGGTAGTGTGGGGTTTCCCCATGTGAGAGTAGGTCATCGTCAAGATTAAATTCCGAAACCCCTATCTGCTGATGCAGGTAGGGGTTTTGTTTTTTCCTGCAATAAAAAGCTTTGGCCAAAAAAAGGATGACCTGTAGAGGTCATCCTTTTTTGCATCCGGGCCCTTAAGCCTCGGGTACTGGGCAGCTCAGATCCCCTTCCTTGCACTTGAGATAGGTCTTGAATGCCTCGACCCGGGCTTTAGTCTGGGCGGTGATGCAGTTGCTGTAGATCAGCGGGTGGACGCTACCGCCCTCGACCCCGGAGGCGGAGAAATTGCATTCGGCGTCACGGAAGCCTATCCAGGCACGCTGCGCCTTGACCAGCATCTGCTTGGCCTCCGGGTTGTCCTTCAGGCGTGCGGTGATCTGCTTGTACAAGCTGTTCAGCTCGTTGTCGGCGGCCTTGTTTTCTTTGGCTGCGCATTGGTTCATTTCGCCTTGAGTGGTGGCGTCGGCGCAGTCGTCGGCCTGGGCAACAGTGACGAAAAGCAGCGGCATCAGGGCCAGAAGCAAGCGCGAGGACATGTTTGGTCTCTCCTTGAGGGGGTTGAAAACGCCGGGTGAGTTTACATCGCTCCATGCAGTTTTAAAGAAGGCGATCCTGATACAACTTTCTGGTTGGCCTTGTGGTCTTACAAGCCTACTGTTGAAACACAGGAGGTGACCCATGCATTCATCCGACCGCATTGAAAGAAAGATCCTGCTCAAGGCTCCGCGCTCTCATGTCTGGCGAGCCCTGGCCAATGCCGAAGCTTTCGGCCAATGGTTCGGTGTCGCCCTTGAGGGGAAACGGTTTGTGGCAGGGGAGCGTACCCAAGGGCAAATCACTTACCCAGGTTACGAACACCTCATCTGGGACGTAGCGGTGGAGCGGGTTGAGCCCGAGCGGGTCTTCTCGTTTCGCTGGCACCCGTACGCTGTCGAGCCGCAAATGGATTATTCCCAAGAGTCCGAAACCCGGGTGCAATTCGAACTCGAAGACATGGACGGCGGCACCTTACTCAAAGTCGTGGAGTCAGGTTTCAACAAAATTCCTGAAGCTCGCCGGCTCAAGGCTTTTCGCATGGACAGTCGTGGCTGGGACGAGCAGATGGCCAACATTGAAGCGTTCCTGAGCAAGTCTTGAGCTTGGCCGGCGGATGGGGCTAAGGGTTTTCGGAAGGGTAGGTATAGCGAATGTCTTACATGAAATGGTAGCTATGTCGTCTATTTCACTTTGGATCCGAGGCGTAATCTGGACTCATCCACTGAAGCACAGGAAGTGCTCAGGATCAGGGACGATCGACCATGCAAGGATTGGCTATCGACAGGGAGTCGTAATGGTCTTGGAAAAACCCGCTTCGGCGGGTTTTTTTTCGCCCGTTAAAAAGTCAGAAAAGCGCCCTATAGCGAAACGCTTACACATCGTTGCTGCTTTCTCGTCTTTTTCCACGATACCGTTGGGCCTAATCTATGTTCATCCACTGGGTACAGGGAGTGCTCGGGGTCATGGATGATTGGACCAGGCATGGAATGCCGGACAGGGAGTCAAATTGGTCCTCAAAAAACCCGCCTAGGCGGGTTTTTTTTCGTCTGTGAAAAAGTAACCTGATCATGCCAAGTGCCGTGTCATGGTGCGGTCGGAGCCATCGGCAGCCAAGGTCTGGCCTCCCGGCGTCCGGTCCGCGCCATCGGCAGCGAGAGTCTGACCCCCAGGCGTCCGGTCCGCACCATCGGCAGCCAGGGTCTGCCCTCCAGGCGTCCGATCCGCACCATCAGCGGCCACAGGCTGCTGGTAATCGCCAGCCTGGGTAAAGAAACGGTCTTGCTGCTGGCTCGGCAGGGCAAACGCACTGACGCTCAGGGCGAAGGTGGTAACGGCAATCAAGGTGTTGAACGTTTTCATGGTAAAGACTCCGGTCATATCAAGGGTTGAGTGCCGGGTCGTTCAGATATCGTGATCTGCTGAACCCGTTGCAGCGGCGACGGTTGTCTTGCTGCATGGGTTCAGATTAGGGGCGAGGCGGGGGCGGGCGTTAGACGGATACTGTTCTGGTTTTGCCTGATCCTGTTTGTGTGCAGGATCAGGCGCTACTGGTTTGCAGCGCCTGGGCACGCAAACGGGCGATGTCCTTGCTCGGGGAGGCGCCAAATAGACGGCTGTATTCACGGCTGAACTGCGAAGGGCTTTCATACCCCATCTTGTAGCCGATTGACGAAACGTCGCTGTTCTCTGCCAACAGCAACCGTCGGGCTTCCTGCAAGCGCAGTTGTTTCTGGTATTGCAGTGGGCTCATGGCGGTCACGGCTTTGAAGCGGTGATGCAACGCCGAAGGGCTGAGATTGATCATTTGTGCCAGGCTGTCGATGCTCAGCGGTTCGGCGTAATGGGTATTGAGCCACTCGATGGCGCGGCTGATGCGATGGGTCTGGGTGTCGGGAATGGCGATTTCGTGCAAGCGCTGGCCTTGGGTGCCACGCAGCAGCCGGTAGAAAATCTCCTGTTGGGCCAACGGCGCGAGCGTGGCGATATCGTCCGGGCTGTCCAACAGCCGCAACAAGCGCAACAGCGCGTCGAGTAATGGCGCATCGATACGGTCCAGGAACAACCCGCGTCCGGTTCTTTCGGCCGGCACGCCGATAGGGCTGGCGTCGGCAATCAGGCGGCAGATCTGTGCCGGGTCGATGTCGAGGCGGATGCACAGGTAGGGGCGCTCCGGGCTGGCTTCAATTACCTGTCCGGCCAGCGGCAGGGTCACTGAGACGACGAGGTAATTGAGCGGGTCATACACGTAGCATTCGTCCGCCAGGCGCACTTCCTTGCGTCCCTCGATAATCACGCATAAACCAGGCTTGTGCACGGTGTGCAGGGCTTCGGTCGGCTGGTCGCTACGGATCAGGTGCAAGGCCTCGATGGCCGTAGGGTGGACGCCGTATTCCGGCGCAAAGCGCTTCATCAGGCTCGCCAGTTCGGCGCGGCGCTGGCTGACGCCTTCGTCTGGCGCAATGTGGATGGACGTGGATACCGACATGCCGATCAATCTCCCAGGCCAAATTGAGTGGACCGCGCTAGTAAAGCCGATTGCGCGGCTGTCGGCCAGAGTCGGTTTTATCGCCACAGGATCGTGCAAGTGCGCAGGAGGATCCGGCTAACCCAGGCAAAGGTCGGTTCCCTAATCTGGACCTGTCAAAACGCTCCCACCGGGGCAACACATCCAGACGAGGGAACCATCATGTCCGATATTCAAAACAAAGTAGTGGTCATCACCGGCGCCAGCAGCGGGATTGGTGAAGCCGCGGCGCGGTTGCTCGCGGCTCGCGGTGCTCGTGTCGTGCTTGGCGCCCGGCGCATCGATCGTTTGCAAACACTGGTGCAAGAACTCGAAACCATCGGCCAGCAGGCGGTCTGCAAAGCCGTGGACGTGACCCGCCGCGAGGATGTCCAGCAACTGATCGACTTTGCTGTCGAGCGATTCGGTCGGGTCGACGTGATCATCAACAATGCCGGGGTCATGCCGCTCTCCAAGCTCGAGGCGCTGAAAGTCGAGGAGTGGGACCGTATGATCGACGTCAACATCCGTGGCGTGCTCCACGGCATCTCCGCCGGCCTGCCGCTGATGCAGCGCCAGCGCAGCGGCCAGTTCATCAACATCGCGTCCATCGGTGCCTACGCCGTCAGTCCGACTGCCGCCGTGTATTGCGCCACCAAGTTTGCCGTGCGGGCGATTTCCGAGGGCTTGCGCCAGGAAGTCGGGGGAGATGTGCGTGTGACGGTGATTTCCCCTGGCGTGACCGAATCGGAACTGGCCGAGAGCATTTCCGATGAAGGTGGCCGTGCCGAAATGCGCGAGTTCCGCAGGATCTCCATTCCCGCCGAAGCCATCGCCCGGGCGATCGCCTACGCCATCGAACAACCGGCGGATGTGGACGTCAGCGAACTGATCGTGCGCCCCACCGCCAGCCCGTTCTGAATCGAGTTGACCCGACAGGAAAACCCTCATGAGCGAGTGGTATCGCCATGAGGGAAACCTGCGCTCTGTGGCGGGCCCTGCTGTGTGGGAGCAAGGCTTGCCCGCGATAGAGGCGATGCGGTCTTTCCAGAAATAGAGGTGCCTGTTTCGCGAGCAAGCTTTGCTCCCACAGATGAGCTCAGTTCCCACAGCCCAGCCCAGCTATGCCTGGCTGGGGGCTTATCGCTACGCCCGTTCCAACCGCGCCGCAGCACGTTGGACGATCTGCGAGCGCACCCGGAACGACTCTGCGGTACGCCGGTGGGCTTCTTCCAGGACGCGCGTCGGTGCGGTGTCCGGGCTGCCGGCGTTGAACGGCGGGGCAGGGGCGTATTCGAGCTGCAGTTGGACCAGTTCGGCGGTGTCCTGGTCGAACAGTTCGGCCGCCAGGGTCAAGGCAAAATCGATCCCGGCCGTGATGCCGCCACCGGTGAGCAGGTTGCCATCGCGGACCACGCGATCCTTGACTGGTGTCGCGCCCAGGGTTTGCAGCAGGCTGTGATAGGCCCAATGGGTGGTGGCGCGCTTGCCTTGCAACAGGCCCGCCGCACCCAGCACCAGCGAACCGGTGCACACGGACGTGATGTATTTCGCCTCGGCGGCCTGCCGCTTGATGAAGGTCAGCGTCTGCTCGTCTTCCATCAGGGGCCCGACGCCGGTCCCGCCGGGAACGCAGATCACGTCGAGCTTCGGACAGTCCTCGAACGTGGTGGTGGGCAGCAACACCAGCCCGGTGCTGGCAGTGACCGGCGCCAGGTCCTTCCAGATCAGGTGGACCTTCACGTCTGGCAACGAGGCCAGTACGTCATAAGGGCCGGTCAGGTCCAACTGCTGGACTTGGGGGAATAACAGCAAACCGATCTGCAGCGTCATGTCGCGTGCTCCTTTGGATGATGCCCGAGGGGTGGACGGTTTTACTTTAGATCCGTAGGCTCTGGCGTATACGCCAATAAACCCACGAATCACGCCAATATGCCCAACCCACCGAAAACCGTTCATGTGCTGGCCTTCGCCAACGTGCAAGTGCTGGATGTCACCGGGCCTTTGCAGGTGTTTGCCTCGGCCAACGACCTGGCCCGCCAGCAAGGCCTGCCGTTGCCCTACACGCCCAAGGTCATCGCTGTGGGTGGCGGGGCGGTGATGTCCTCAGCGGGGTTGGCGCTGTTAGCCGAGCCGCTGCCGAGCGAAGGCAGCGACACGCTGTTGATCGCCGGTGGCTGGGGCGTGTACGAAGCGGCGAAGGATCCGGCGCTGGTGGCCTGGGTCAAGGAGCACGGCCTGCGTTCACGAAGGGTGGCGTCGGTGTGCACCGGGGCGTTCCTGCTGGCCGCCAGCGGTTGGCTGGACGGGCGGCGCGTGGTGACACACTGGACCCGCTGCGAACAACTGGCCGAGCAGCATCCGCAGTTGCGGGTCGAACCCAACCCGATTTTCATCAACGACGGTCCGGTCTGGACCTCGGCCGGGGTCACGGCCGGCATCGACCTGGCCCTGGCGCTGGTGGAGGAAGACCTGGGCCGCGCGGTGGCGCTGGAGGTCGCCCGGCACCTGGTGGTGTTTCTCAAGCGTCCCGGCGGGCAATCGCAGTTCAGCGTGACGTTGTCGCTGCAAAAGCAGGGCAGTCGGTTTGATGACCTGCATGCCTGGATCGCCGAAAATCTCACCCGTGACCTGGGCCTGTCGAGCCTGGCCGCCGAGATGGGCATGAGCGAACGCAGCTTTGTGCGGCACTACCGCGCCGACACCGGCCAGACTCCGGCGCGGGCGGTGGAGTTGATTCGCGTGGAAACCGCTCGCCGCCTGTTGTCCGACACCGCTGTGTCGATCAAGCGGGTGGCGGTGCAATGTGGCTTCGGCAGTGAGGAAACTCTGCGCCGCAGCTTTTTGCGGGCCATGGGGGTGACGCCACAGGCCTATCGCGAGCGGTTCGCCGTCAGCCCTCAAGCAGATCCAGCAATGCCTTGAGCGTCGCCTCGGGGGCTTCCTGTGGGATGTTGTGGCCGACACCGGCCAGCACGCGGCGCTCGTAAAAACCTGTGAAATGTTCGGCGTCTTCGTCGTGTTCCGGCGCGGGCCCCACGCCGTCGTCGGCGCCGCACAGGGAAATGCTCGGCACGCTGATGGCCGGTTGTGCCACCAGCCGTTCCTCCATCCACTCCAGCGTCGGGTCACCCGGTGCGTACATGAAGCGATGACGGTAGGAGTGGATCACCACGTCGACGAAGTCCGGGTTGTCGAACGACACGGCGCTGAGAGGGTACAGTTCGGCGCCACGTTTCCAGGTCGGTGACCACAGGCGCCAGAGCAACTCACACAGTTCACGTCGGTTCTGGGTCAAGCCCTCGACGCCCCGCGCCGTGTGGAAATAGTACTGGTACCACAGGCGATGTTCGGTTTCCGGGTCCAGCGGCTGCGTGGAGCGGGGAATATCCTGCAGGTTGTAGCCGTCGCCGGTCACCAGGCAGTGAACGCGCTCGGGCCACAGCGCTGCGACGATACACGCCGCCCGACCACCCCAGTCGTAGCCGCACAGCGCCGCCCGAGGGATGGAGAGTGCGTGCATCAGGTCCAGCAGGTCCTGGGCCAGCGCCGCTTGCTGGCCGGAGCGCAGGATGGTCGGGTTGTTGAACCGGGTCGGGCCGTAGCCGCGCAGGTAGGGCACGATGACCCAGTAGCCGCGCTCGGCCAAGGCGGGCGCAACATCATCGAAAGCCCTGGGGTCGTAAGGAAAACCGTGCAGCAGGATGATGGGTTCGCCGCTGGCGGGACCGTGTTCTTCGTAGGCGATGCGCAACAGCGGCGTCACGGCGAAGTTGACCTTGGGATCGAGGTTCATGTTGGCCTCCGGCATTACCCGATTGCGATCAGGCGGGTTCCTGGTTCACGTATTTGGCCCGATCCGGCGTGAATGTCACGATCATGTTCGTGCTGGAACAGGTGAGGGTGCGCTCCTGGGTCAGGTCGATGTCCAGGTCTTCACCGCGCAGGCCCTGCCATTGGGCGAGATACTTGAGACAGCCGAATTTTTCGTTTTTCTTCAGGCTGCGGCTGACGCCACCTTTCCAGCCCAGTACCGGCAATTCACCGGCCAGGCAGCGTTGCGCCAGTTCGGGAAACTTCACCGCGCGGTCGCGGCCGATTTCCCAGCATTTAATCAGGCCCCGGTCCTGGCTCTCCCAGAGGTCTTCGCGGGTCAGGCCTGTTCGGGGTGGGGTGGTGATGGGGCGTTTGATATGGGTCATGTCAGGTCCTTGAGTCGGGTTTTTATCGGGCAGCTCCGCTGCACCCGTGAGAGCATCGATCTTAGGAGGGGTTTGGGGGGCTGGCAACTCGAAACGGGACGTAACGATAAATGGGAAGCGGGTACTGCAATGCTCTTGTGGCGAGGGAGCTTGCTCCCGCTGGGTTGCGAAGCGACCCCCTTGTGTCAGGGAAATTTTGCGCCTGCTGCGCAGTCGAGCGGGAGCAAGCTCCCTCGCCACGGGGTTGTGTTCCTACAAAAAAATAGGCGAACCGGAATTTTCTGACGAGTCGCGGCGGTTGCCGGTTAGGAAATAGCGGGGATAGGCTTTGCTCGTCGCTGCAAAATCAGCGACTGGGTTTGGTCGCCCGGGTTTAGAATGGCGCACGGTGCCGCGCGAGCGGCTGTCTGCTTTATGGCTGACTGTGCGTGGGAGGGCTTCGGGCCCTGCCGGGTTTCCATTCCCTGGTCGACCAACCTGCGTACAGTTCGCCACCCCTCTGCTTGGTCGCGGAAATGGCGAACTCCACTTTCGAATGGAGATTCACATCATGGTCAAGATCACCCCCAACCCTCCACGCGCCGAAGACCTCTCTGCCTACACCACCCTCGATTCAAAAAAACTCCGCGAAGCCGCCGATCGGGCGTTGAATATCCATTTGTCGCCCACCCCACCCAAACCCGACACTCAGGACGGCCAGGTTTTCACCGTGGTCCCCGGCCTCAACACCGAATCTGTGCTGACCACTCTCAGCGAAACCCTGGCCTCAGCTGATGCGCTGGTCAGTGACCTGACGTTCGATCTGGAAGGTTCCCGGCGGCATGTTGCGTTGGGGATTCAGCAGTTGATCGAGCTGGCCAAATTGTTGGCCAACCGTGCGTTGGATGACCTCGAATTGGCCGATTCAACGCAATAGCCAGCACACCACTTTCCCTGTGGCGAGGGAGCTTGCTCCCGCTGGGTTGCGAAGCGACCCCAAGATTTTTGCGCCTGCTGCGCAGTCGAGCGGGAGCAAGCTCCCTCGCCACAGGGACTGTGCCCAGTCTGAAGGGCAACTCAGCTCACGGCTGCCAATGAGTTTTCTCCCCGCTCAACTTGCGATCCAGGAAGCTCGCCGCGCTGATCAGCGCCAGGTGGGTCAGGGCTTGGGGAGTGTTGCCCAGGTGGTAGCCGTGGCTGTCGAATTCTTCGGCGTAGAGCCCCAGCGGGTTGGCGTAGCGCAGCAGTTGTTCGAACTCCAGCTGGGCTTTTTCCACGCGGCCGGCGCGGGCCAGGCATTCGACGTACCAGAACGAGCAGGCCGCGAATGAGCCTTCGATGCCGCTGAGGCCGTCGATGGGGCTGTCGTCGTTGCGGTAGCGATAGACCATGCCGTCGCGCACCAGGTTTTTTTCGATGGCATCGAGTGTCGAGAGCCAGCGCGGGTCGCGGGCGCTGACGAAGCGCACCAGCGGCATCAACAGCATCGAGCCGTCCAGGGCGGTGCTGCCCAGGCGCTGGATGAAGTGCTGATGTTCGTCGTTCCAGAAGTTTGTCCAGATGTCCTGGTAGATGGCCTGGCGCGTCTCGTCCCAGCGGGCGAACGGGGCGGGTAGGGAGCGCTTTTCGGCCAGGCGGATGGCACGATCGACGGCGACCCAGCACATCAGCCGCGAATGCAGAAAATGCTGTTTGTCGCCGCGCATTTCCCAGATACCCACATCCTTGTCCTGCCAGACCTTGCACACTTGGTCGACCACATCGACGGTGTGTTTCCAGCCTTGATGGGAGATGGCTTCGCCGTATTTGTTGACTAGGTAAACCGCGTCCATCAGCTCGCCGAAAATGTCCAACTGCACCTGTTGGTAGGCCAGGTTGCCGATGCGTACCGGTCGCGCATTGCCGAAGCCGCTCAGGTGCGGCAGCTCGGTTTCCGGCAGTTCCAGCCTGCCGTCCAGACCGTAGAGGATGTTGAGTTTGGTCGGCTGATCGCAGCAGTCGCTGACCCGCCCGCGCAGCCAGCGCATGTAGGCATTGGCTTCTTCGACGAAGCCCAGGCGCATGAACGCGTAGACGGTGAACGAGGCGTCGCGGATCCAGGTGTAGCGGTAATCCCAGTTGCGCTCGCCGCCGCGGGTTTCCGGCAGGCCGAAGGTGGCGGCGGCGAGGATGGCGCCGTGTTTGCGCGAGGTCAGCAGCTTCAGCGCCAGGGCCGAGCGGTTGACCGTTTCCCGCCAGCGTCCCCGGTAGGTGGACTGGGCGATCCAGCCGCGCCAGAACGCCAGGGTGCGTTCCAGGCAAATCGCGCTGACATCGTCCTGTAGCCGCGGGTCGTCGATGCCACCCAGCAGGAATTCGGCGCTCTGGCCCTGCGCCAGGGTGAATTCGGCCATCGCCGCATTGCCGTCCAGCGTCATGGGCTGGTCGGAGCATAAGCGCAGGCTCGGTTGCCCCGGCGCCTCGAAACAGATGTGGGCAGCGTCCTGGCGCGCAGTGGTGGCGGCCCGGGCGTAGTCATGCCGCACCGCGCAGCGCATGCGAAACGTCGCGCTGCCGACGGTCATGTGCACTTTGCGCATCAGCACCGGTAAATCATCCTCGCTGTCGCCGATGGGCAGCAGGTCGGTGACTTCCACCACGGCGCCGTCGCTCAGCCAGCGGGTTTGCAGCACGTTGGTGTCGGGCAGGTAGATTTGTTGGCGGCGGGCGTTCGGCAGGTCTGGTGCGAGTTGGAAAATTCCCGCTTCCGGAGTGTCCAGCAGCGAACAGAAGATCGACGGGCTGTCGAATTCCGGCCAGCAGAAAAAGTCGACACTGCCTCGGTCATTGACCAGCGCGGCACTGCGCATGTCGCCGATGATGCCGTGGTTCTCGATGGGGCTTTGCGGTTCGTCATGATCAGCCATTGCCGCGAAACCCCGGATAAAGGCTCATCCCGCCATCGATGAACAGCGTGGTGCCCACCACATAATCGGACAAGTCCGAGGCCAGCCAGACCACCGCGTTGGCGACGTCCTCCACAGCGCCGACGCGACCGTAAGGAATCAGCTCCAGCAGTTTCTGTTCTTGCTCGCCTTCGGTGGCGTCCTGGTTGATGGCCGTGCGGATGGCGCCGGGGGCGATGCTGTTGATGCGGATGCGTTGGTGGCTGGTTTCCTGGGCCAGGCTCTGCATCAGCAGGTCGACCCCGCCCTTGGATGCGGCGTAATTGGCGTGGCCCGCCCAGGGAATGCGCTGGTGCACCGAACTCATGTGGATGATCTTGCCCGCGGCCCGGGACACGCCGTGGCGAATGCCCTGGCGGGTGAAAATCCGCAGGGCGGCGCGAGCGCAGAGGAACTGGCCGGTGAGGTTGGTGCCGATCACGGTGTTCCAGTCTTCCAGGCGCATGTCGACGGTGGCGGCGTCTTTTTGCAGGCCGGAGTTGGCGACCAGGATGTCCAGCGCGCCAAACGCTTCGAGGGTCTGGGCGAACAGCCGCTCGACGTCCGGCTCCTTCGACACATCGGCCCCGACAGCGATGGCGCGGCCGCCGGTGGCGTTGATTTCACCGGCCAGCGCTTCGGCCGGGCCGGCGCTGGAGTGGTAGTTGAGTACCACCGCGGCACCCGCGTCTGCCAACGCCCTGGCCGCGCCTGCGCCAATGCCGGAGCTGGCGCCGGTGACCAGGGCAACCTGTCGGGCGAGGGATATCTGCATGGTCTAGCACCTTGAACGGAGGGCCTTACCTGCTGACTCGCGTGAGGCGTGCAGAGTTCATTTGGGTGAAGCGGTCTTCATATTCCAGGTCCAAACACAAACCTGTGGCAAGGGGACTGTGGGAGCATAGCTTGCTCGCGAAACAGGCGACTCGATTTCTGAAAGACCGCATTGCCTTCATCGCGGGCAAGCCTTGCTCCCACAATCCTCCAGCCACAAAGAATGTTGCTTCAGGTCGGTTGTTACCAACCCCGCCCCGAATTCACCCAGAAATTCACCGACAACGACGTCGACACCGACTCCACCTGATGGAACCAGCCTTCCGGCAAAAACAGCAAATCCCCTGCCTCCAATGTCACGCGCATGAAGGTCACGTCGCGGGCGTGGGGGAAGCGTTGGTAGTCCGGCGCGTCCGGGTTGAAATCACAGCCGTCCAGCCCGCCTTGGGGCGCGGTGGACCAGGTGCCCAGGGCTTCGCGGTGGTGAGGCGCGGCGAGGGTGAAGGTTTTCTGGCCCCAGACCTGGGCGAACAGGTTGTCGGTGTCGTCGCGGTGCAGCGGCGTCAGGGTGCCCTTGGGGCCGATCCAGATGCGCGGCGGGATGAACAGCGAGGGGTCGAAGTAGGGCGGGTACTTGATCTGCTCCATCAGTTGGGCCGGCAGGAGGTTGTTGCCCATGTAGGCCGGTGGTTCGCCGTCGGCGCCCTTGGTCGCCGGGCTGTCGAGGGAGGCGATGAAGTCGGCCATGGACGTGGAGCGGAAATCCCGCTCGGTGGAGAAGGTCTTCTTCACGTAGTCGCCGTGGCGGGTGATGCCTTGCAGCTCGGCAAAATGCACCAGGGATTCTTCGCGGCTGAGCTTGAACAACGGCCAGTCCTGCAAGGCATCGCTGATGACCAGCGGAATGCCGTGGGGCAGATAGCGCGCTTGAAACTCCTGCACCGACAGCTCGCTGCGAGGCCGACGCTCGACGCTGCGTTGGGTCGGCAGGCGGGCGGTGAGTTTTTCGCTGAAGCGCGATGGGGTGGGGTAGCGCTTGTTCATGTCGACCTTTTCCACCACGCCACCGCCATGCCGGGCATGGTCGATGATCTGCGGCAGCAACGTCGCCAGGCCCATGTTGCCGCCGATCTTCAGGCGCCCGCTGGCGAACAGTTCCTCGACATTGGCCATGCCGGCCATGATCCCGAGGAAATCCTTCTCCGCCACCTCGATGGTGACGTCGGGGCTGGTGTGGCGGCCCGCCTCGGTGCGGCTGCTGGCCTTGACCTCGGACCAGTACGCCTGGTGCGGGCCGAACACGAATTGGAAGACGCCTTCGATACCAACGGCGCCGGCATTGGCGAACAGCTTGCCCAGGATGGTTTGCAGGTCCACGGCGGTCACTCTTGCGGGTTTTTGGTCTTAGCAGGTAACGAGGGCCTGGATCAGAAATTTAGGCCCCATCGCTGCGTCATCGACCGTCGCCCTAGCGCGTCGCGACCATGAATACCCGGGGAAACGGCAGCAGCACCGTCCCATCGTCCTGGGCTGGATAAGCCTGTTCGATCGCCTTGAGGTAGCGAGCCAGGTACTGTTCGCGTTGCGCCTCGTCCAGCGGCTCGAGAAACGGCCGCAAGGCGCTGCCCTTGAACCATTCCACCACGCCTGCGGCACCGCCGGCCAAGGGGTGATGGTAAGTGGTGCGCCACACATCGACGCGGCTGCAGTGTGGCTTGAGGATCGAGTAATAGGTGCTGGCATCCGCCATCTCGGTACGCGAATCAGCCGCCGCGGCCAGTTGGCTGGCCCAAGGCCCGTTGGCGGCGATTTCCCGCATCAAGCGGTGGGAGGGCTGGTGCAGGTTGTCGGGCATCTGGATTGCCAGGCTGCCACCGGGAGCGAGTTTGTCCACCAGCGAGGGCAGCAGGGTGGCGTGGTCAGGTAGCCATTGCAGCACGGCGTTGGCGAAAATCACGTCGAACGGCCCGGGCTCATCCCATTGGCCGATGTCGGCAGTGTCGAACGGCACGGCGGGCAAGCGTTTGCGTGCGGCCTCGACCATGTCGCTGGAGCTGTCCAGGCCGCGCACCGTGGCACCGCTGAAATGTTCCACCAACAGCTCGGTGGAATTGCCCGGGCCGCACCCCAGGTCGATCACCGAGCGGGCCTGTGTGGGGGGGATGGCGGCGAGCAGGTCCCGGGACGGACGGGTGCGTTCCTGTTCGAAGGTGACGTATTGCTTGGCGGACCAGCCCATGGCGTTCTCCTGTGTGGTGCAGTAATCGAGGTATCGCCAGTATAAGGTCGGGTGGGAAGATGAACCGCGTTATCGTTCATCGTGGGCAAGCCTTGCTCCCACAACGTAGCGAACGTCACGGTTTTGACTAATTCCATGGGTTACGATTTCGTTATCTTCCCTACACGACCGATCGGAGAAAACCGCAGTGACCCAACTGACCCTGCTGTGCCTGCCTTATTCCGGCGCCAGCGCGATGGTGTACAGCCGCTGGCGGCGCACGTTGCCGCAGTGGCTGCACGTGCAGCCGGTGGAGCTGCCCGGACGCGGAGCGCGCTTCGACGAGCCGCTGCACACTGACATGGGGCTATTGGCGATGCAGTTGGCACGGGAGTTGTCCGCGACGCTCCAGGCCCCGTACGCCTTGTTCGGTCATAGCCTGGGCGCGCTGCTGGCCTGCGAGATCGGCCATGCCCTGCGTGAGCTCGGCTGCCCGGAACCGGTGGCGCTGTTTGCGTCCGGCACCGCGGCACCGACGATGCGCGCCGACTATGATCGCGGTTTCGCCGAGCCGAAAACCGATGCTGAACTGATCGAGCAACTGCGCACCCTCAACGGTACGAGCGAGGAGATCCTGGCCAATGAAGAGCTGATGGCCTTGACCTTGCCGGTCCTGCGGGCAGACTTTCTGCTGTGTGGACGCTTCCAACCGCGGCAGCGGCCGCTGCTCAACTGTCCGGTGCACGTGTTCGGCGGCACGGCCGACAAGGCCACCACGGAGCAACTGATGGGCTGGCGCCAGGAAACCACGGGCAGCTTCTCGGTGGACATGCTGGCGGGCGGGCACTTCTTCATTCACGAGCACGAAGCCAAGGTGCTGCGGCTGATCAAGGATCAGTTGAGCGTGCATCATCGGCGGCATGGGTTGGCCATCAGCGCATAATTTGCTCAAGACCCGTTTTTGTGGCGAGGGAGCTTGCTCCCGCTGGGCGGCGAAGCCGCCCCAAAGAGACGGCATAGACACCTCAAAAGAAATGGCCCAGTAGTCCAGGTAAACCGCATCAGCCGGTTTACGACTGCTGCGCAGCCGAGCGGGAGCAAGCTCCCTCGCCACGGGTTTCTTCCTTTCTGACACTTGTTCTCAAACGCTAATTTTTCCGGTTTGCATTCGTTTCATAGGGACGACTTGCCTTTGTGCCTTGTGCCCACTGATTCCGGATACCCCAGAAATGAATGCTGAAGACGCCTTGAAACTTGCTCGCCGGTTTATCGGGTTGCCCCTGGACAAGCGCCGGATGTTCCTGGCCGCGTTGGACAAGGAGGGCGTGGAGTTCAGCGGTTTTCCCATCCCCCGGGGCGTCGAGGCCGAGGATCGCCAGGCGTTGTCCTATGCCCAGCAGCGCATGTGGTTTCTCTGGCAATTGGAGCCCGACAGCGGCGCCTACAACCTGCCGGGAGCGGTGCGGCTCAAGGGCACGTTGAGCCTGCCGGCGCTGGAGCAAGCCTTCGCCAGCCTGGTGGCCCGTCACGAAACCCTGCGCACGGTATTCCAGTGCCAGGCCGACGACAGCCTCCTGCAAGTGCCGACCGACGCGCCGCTGGTGATCGAGCACATGGATTTCAGCGCCATGCCGGCAGCCGAGCGCGAGCAGGCAGTGCGTCGGGCCGCCGAGGAACAATCACTGCGGCCCTTCGACCTGTCCAGCGGCCCCTTGCTGCGGGTCGAACTGCTCAAGCTCGATGATCAGGAGCACGTGCTGCTGCTGACCTTGCACCACATCGTCTCCGACGGTTGGTCGATGAACGTGCTGATCGATGAATTCATCCGCTGCTATGACGCCCATGAAGCGGGCGTGGAACCTCAGTTGGCCGACTTGCCGATCCAGTACAGCGACTACGCCCTGTGGCAGCGGCGCTGGCTGGAAGCGGGGGAGCTGCAGCGTCAACTCGATTACTGGCAAGCGCAGCTGGGCGATGAGCATCCGGTGCTGGAGCTGCCCATCGACTATCCGCGCCCGGTGTTGCCGAGCTATCGCGGTCGTCGCCTGGAACACGTGGTGGACGCCGCGCTGGTCGAGCAACTGCGCGGCGTTGCCCGCCAGCATGGGGTCACGTTGTTCATGCTGCTGCTGGGGACTTTCAATATCCTGCTGCACCGCTATACCGGGCAAGACGACTTGCGGGTCGGCGTCCCGATCGCCAACCGCAACCGCCGGGAAATCGAAGGGCTGATCGGTTTCTTCGTCAACACCCAGGTATTGCGGGTGCAACTGGACGGCCAGACTCGCCTCGGCGACCTGTTGCGTGACATCAAGGAAACCGCCCTCGGCGCCCAGGCCCACCAGGATCTGCCCTTCGAACGGTTGGTCGAGGCGCTGAAGCTTGAGCGCAGCCTGAGCTACAACCCATTGTTCCAGGTGATGTACAACCACCAGCCGGAAGTGGCCGACGTCACCACGCTGAAAGTCGGCAGCGGTCTGGAGCTGGGCGTCATCGAGTGGGAAACCCGCAGCACCCAGTTCGACTTGAGCCTGGATACCTACGAAAAGGGCGGGCACTTGCATGCGGCGTTCACCTACGCCAGTGACTTGTTCAACCCCGACACCATCGAGCGCATGGCTCGGCACTGGACGCTGCTATTGCGCAACATCGTCAACGACCCGCAGCAGCGCGTCGGCGAGCTGGCGTTGTTGGCGCCGGCCGACTATCGGCAGGTGGTGACAGAGTGGGCGCGCCACGACACGAGCTGGCCGAGTGAGCGCCCGGTGCATGAACTGTTCGAGGCCCAAGCTGAACGTAGCCCGGATGCCATCGCCTTGATCTGCGATGGACAACGATTGAGCTATGGCCAGCTCAATGCCCGATCCAACCGCCTGGCGCGCACATTGGTGGCGGCGGGGGTCGGTCCTGACGTGCTGGTGGGCATCGCTGTCGACCGGAGCGTGGACCTGGTGGTGGCCATTCTTGCCGTGCTCAAGGCCAGCGGTGCCTACGTGCCGCTGGACCCCCAGTACCCGGTGGATCGCCTTCGATTCATGATCGAAGACAGCGCCAGCCGTTTGCTCCTGAGCCAAAGCCATTTGCTTGAACGACTGCCTGTGCCTGACGGCGTGCGTTGCCTGTGCCTGGATCAGGCCGAGTCCTGGGAAAGCGCCGAGCCAGGCAACCTGCAACGCAAGGTGTGGGCCGACAGCCTGGCCTACGTCATGTTCACCTCCGGCTCGACCGGGCGCCCGAAAGGCGTCGGTATCAGCCACGGCGCGCTGAGCAAGCATGCGTTTGCCTCGCAGCACTATTACGGCTTGAACAGCGCCGACTGCGTGCTGCAATTCGCGACGTTCAACTTCGATGCCTTTGGCGAGCAGTTGTTCGGCCCGTTGACCTGCGGCGCCTCGGTGGTGCTGCGCGGCAACGAGGTATGGGACAGCGAAACCCTGTACCGCCAGATCGTCGAGCAGGGCATCACGGTCATGGACTTGACCACTGCCTACTGGAACATGATTGCCAAGGAGTTCGCCGCTGTCGGGCCGCGTGACTATGCGGCGCTGCGCCAGGTGCACAGCGGCGGTGAAGCCATGCCGCCCGAAGGCGTGCAGGCCTGGCGCCGGGCCGGGCTGGAGCAGGTCAAGCTGCTCAACACCTACGGCCCGACCGAAGCCACGGTCACGGCCACCACCCTTGATTGCAGCGATTACGTCTTCAATCGCCGGCCGCTGCCGCTGACCTTGCCCATTGGTCAACCGCTTCCAGGCCGGCATACCTATCTGCTCGATGCACACCTGGCGCCCACGCCGGTGGGAGTGACCGGCGAGCTGCTGATTGGCGGCGAGCTGCTGGCGCGTGGTTACTTTCAGCGCCCGGCCTTGACCGCCGAACGTTTCATCCCCGATCCGTTTTCCACCAGCGGTGCGCGCCTGTATCGCACCGGCGACTTGGCGCGCTTCAATGCCTTGGGCGAAATCGAATACGTGGGCCGCGTTGACCATCAAGTGAAGATCCGCGGCTTGCGCATCGAGCTGGGCGAGGTCGAAGCACGCCTGTTGGAACTTGCGGCGGTCAGTGAAGCCGTCGTACTGGCGGTGCAGGGTGGCAGCAGCTTGCAACTGGTGGGTTATGTGGTGCCCAACGACACTTCGCTGGTGTCAGCCTCGGCTGATGAGCAGGGCGCTGCGCGGGAAACCCTCAAGGCGCAACTCAAGGAGCTTCTGCCGGATTACATGGTGCCGACCCAACTGGTGTTCCTTGCGCAATTGCCGTTGAGCCCCAACGGTAAGCTCGACCGCAAGGCCTTGCCGTCAGCGGATGCCAGCCAGTTGCAGCAGGCCTATATCGCCCCCCGCAGCGAACTGGAGCGAGGTATCGCGGCCATCTGGCGGGACGTGCTCAAGCTTGAACAGGTCGGCTTGACCGACAACTTTTTCGAGCTGGGTGGCGACTCGATCATCTCGATCCAGGTGGTCAGCCGCTCGCGGCAGGCCGGGATCCATTTCACCCCCCGTGACCTGTTCCAGCATCAAACCGTGCAAGGCCTGGCGAGCGTCGCGCAACAGGGCGGCAGCGGGCTGCAGATCGATCAGGGGCCGGTCAGCGGCGAACAGCCGTTGCTGCCCATCCAGCAGGTGTTTTTCGAGGACGCCATTGCCCAGCGTCACCACTGGAACCAGGCCGTCTTGTTGCGCAGCCATCTACCGTTGCAGGCCCCGGCGCTGCTGCAGGCCCTCAACGCAGTGTTGGCGCATCACGATGCCTTGCGTTCGCGCTTCGTCGAAACTCCGGCGGGCTGGCGGGCCGAGGTGGCGCCGATCGCGGTCGACCCTGAGTTGTTGTGGACAGCGGACAACCTGAGCGCCGCTGAGCTGCAAGACTTGTGCGCCAAGGCCCAGTGCAGCCTCGACCTGCACAATGGCCCGCTGCTGCGTGCGGTGCTGGCGAGCGTGGCCGATGGCAGCCAGCGCCTGTTATTGGCCGTGCACCACCTGGCCGTGGACGGTGTGTCGTGGCGCATCCTGCTGGAAGATCTGCAACGGGCTTATCAACAGGCCAGCGTCGGCGCCGCCATCAAGCTGCCGGCCAAGACCAGCGCCTACAAGGCCTGGGGCGAACATCTGCAGGCCTATGCCAGCACTGAAAACGTTCAGGCCGAACTGACGTTCTGGCAGCAACAACTGCAAGGCGCGGGAGTGGATCTGCCGTGGGATAACCCCCAAGGCAGCCGGCAAAGCCGTTACGCCAAAGTGCTGCACAGCCGTCTCGACAAAATCCTCACTCAACAGCTGCTGCAACAGGCTCCCGCGGCGTATCGCACCCAGGTCAACGACCTGCTGCTGACCGCCCTGGCGCGGGTGATCTGTCGCTGGACCGGGCATGCCGACACCTTGATCCAGCTCGAAGGCCATGGCCGCGAAGAGTTGTTCAAAGGCGTCGACCTGACCCGTACGGTCGGCTGGTTCACCAGCCTGTTCCCCGTGCGGCTGACCCCGGCCGATGGCGTGGGCGCCGCGATCAAGCAGATCAAGGAGCAACTGCGGGCGATCCCGAACAAGGGCATCGGTTTCGGTGTGCTGCGCTACCTCGGCGACGATGCGGCGCAAGCCTGTCTCAAGGCCTTGCCATTGCCGTGCATCACCTTCAATTACCTCGGCCAGTTCGACGGCAGTTTCGATGCCCGGGAGGGGGCGCTGTTCAGCCCGGCGGGGGAAAGTGCCGGCTCCGAGCAGAGCCTTGATGCGCCATTGGATAACTGGCTCAGTGTCGAAGGCCAGGTCTACGACGGCGAGCTCGACTTGCGTTGGACGTTCAGCCTTGAGCAATTCAACGAGGCGACCATCGCCCGTCTGGCCGATGACTATGCCCGCGAACTGGAAGCACTGATCGGCCATTGCTGCTCGGCCGCCTCCATGGGCACCACGCCGTCGGACTTCCCGCTGGCGCGCATCACCCAGGCGCAGTTGGACGCGATCCCAGTGCCCGCTGCCGCCATCGAAGACATTTATCCACTGTCGCCGATGCAACAAGGCATGCTGTTTCATACCCTGTACGAGCAGGGCACCGGTGCCTACATCAACCAATTGTGCGTGGATGTCGATGACCTGGACCCCGAGCGTTTCCGCGCGGCGTGGCAGGCGACCCTGGACGCCCATGAGATCCTGCGCAGCGGCTTCATCTGGCAGGGCGAGTTGCAGCAACAGTTGCAGGTCATCCACCGTCGTCTGACGCTGCCCTACACCGTGCTCGATTGGCGCGAGCGCCATGACGTCGCCCTGGCCCTCAAGGATTTCATTGCCGCTGACCTGGCCACGGGTTTCGACCTGACCCAGGCCGGGCTGCTGCGGGTCACGCTGATTCAACTGAGCGATGAGCGTCATCACCTGATCTTCACCAACCACCATATCCTGATGGATGGCTGGAGCAGCGCGCAGATGCTCGGCGAAGTCCTGCAACGCTATGCCGGTCAACAGCCGCCGCGCCCGGTCAGCCGCTATGCCGATTACATCCAGTGGTTGCAGCGCCAGGACGCCGCGCTCAGCGAAGCGTTCTGGCGGGGGCAACTGGCCGATCTCCAGGAGCCGACTGTACTGGCGAACGCCGCTGCGGCGAGTGGCGAGATGCGCAGCGAAAGCGGTCATGCGCTCAGGCATTTCCGTCTGGATGCGTCGGGCACTGATCGTCTCAACGCGTTCGCCCGCCAGCAGAAAGTCACCGTCAATACCCTGGTGCAAGCGGCGTGGCTGCTGCTGTTGCAGCGCTACACCGGTAGCGACTGCGTGGCATTTGGCACCACCGTGGCCGGGCGGCCGGCAGAGCTGGTTGGCATCGAACAACAGGTCGGCCTGTTCATCAACACCTTGCCGGTGATCGCCGGCTCGCGTCCGGACCAGACCGTCGCTGCCTGGCTGGCCGCCGTACAGGCGCAGAACCTGAGCCTGCGCGAGTTCGAGCACACGCCGCTGGCGAGCATCCAGCGCTGGGCCGGGCAGGGCGGGGGAGCGCTGTTCGACAGCCTGCTGGTGTTCGAGAACTTCCCGATTTCCGCAGCGTTGCAACACGGCACCGCCCAAGGCGTGGTGTTCGGCGAAGTCGCCAACCAGGATCAGACCCACTACCCGCTGACCCTGGGCGTGACCTTGGGCGAGACGCTGGCGTTGCACATGAGTTTCGACCAGGCGCATTTCAGCACTGCAACCATTGAGCGCTTGAGTGGGCAACTGCTGCTCCTGCTGGAGCGGTTTGCCGAATCCGCCGAGCGTCGCCTCGGCGAGATCGCCCTGGCCAGTGAAGAGGAGCACAGGGCGCAACAGGCTGCCAACCACCCGCAGCCATACCCGACCGACATTGCCGTGCATCAGCGCATCGCCCATCTGGCGGCGCTGAAACCGCAGAGCACGGCGGTGATCTTCGACGGCCAGCGCTTCAGCTATGGCGAGATCGACCGGCGGGCCAACCAGTTGGCGCACGCCCTGATTGCCCGTGGCGTGGGCCCGGAAACCCGCATTGGCGTAGCCCTGCCGCGCAGCGAAGGGGTGATCGTCGCACTGCTGGCGGTGCTCAAGGCCGGCGCCGCCTATGTGCCGCTGGACACCAGTTACCCACGGGAGCGCCTGGCGTACCTGATCGAGGATTCCGGGCTGGCGCTGTTGCTCACCGACTCCCGGGTGTCGGCGCAGCTGCCGCTGGAGGGTGTCGACCAGGTGCTGGAACTCGATCGCCTGGACCTGAGCTCGCAACCGAGCAACGCCCCAGCCGTGCGTATCGATCCGCAGAACCTGGCCTACGTGATCTACACCTCCGGTTCCACTGGTAACCCGAAAGGCGTGAGCGTGGCCCACGGTCCGCTGGCGATGCACTGCCAGGCCATCGGTGAGCGCTATGAAATGCGCGACAGCGACTGCGAATTCCATTTCATGTCGTTCGCCTTCGACGGTGCCCATGAACGCTGGCTCACCAGCCTGACCCACGGCGCCTCGCTGCTGATTCGCGATGACAGCCTGTGGACCCCGGAACAGACCTACAACGCGATGCGCGAACACGGCGTGACAGTGGTGGCGTTCCCGCCGGTGTACCTGCAACAACTGGCCGAACACGCCGAGCGCGAGGGCAACCCGCCGAAGGTACGCATCTACTGCTTCGGCGGCGATGCGGTGCCCAATGCCAGCTTCGAACGGGTCAAGCGTGCCCTCGACCCGGACTACATCATCAACGGCTACGGCCCGACCGAAACCGTGGTCACCCCGTTGATCTGGAAGGCTGGCCGCGACGTGGCGTGCGGCGCCGCCTATGCGCCCATCGGCAGCCGCATCGGCGACCGCAGTGCCTACGTGCTCGACGCCGACTTGAACCTGCTGCCCCAAGGCATGGCCGGTGAACTGTACCTGGGCGGCAGCGGCCTGGCGCGGGGGTACCTGAACCGTCCAGGCCTGACGGCCGAGCGGTTTGTTGCCGACCCGTTCAGCAGCGGCGGCTTGCTCTACCGCTCCGGCGACCTGGTGCGCCAACGCGCCGATGGCACTTTCGATTACCTGGACCGCATCGACAATCAAGTGAAGATCCGTGGCTTCCGCATCGAACTGGGCGAAGTCGAAGCCAGCCTGCAAGCCCTTGAAGGCGTGCGCGAAGCAGTTGTCGTAGCCCAGGAAGGTGCTGCTGGCAGCGGCAAGCGCCTGGTGGCCTACGTGGTGGCCAATGAAGCCGTGCAAAAGGATTTCGCCGAGCACTTGCGTGACCAGCTCAAGGCGACCCTGCCGGCACACATGGTCCCGGCTTATCTGCTGCTGCTCGATCGCCTGCCGTTGACCCCCAACGGCAAGCTCGACCGCAAGAACCTGCCCAAGCCCGACGTCAGTCAATTGCAGCAGACCTACGTGGCACCACGCAGTGCGCTGGAACAGCAACTGGTGTCGATCTGGCAGGACGTGCTCAAGCTCGAGCAAGTGGGCCTGCGGGACAACTTCTTCGAACTGGGCGGCGACTCCATCGTCTCGATCCAGGTGGTCAGTCGTGCTCGGTTGGTCGGTATGCACTTCACGCCGAAGGACCTGTTCCAACACCAGACCATCGAGGCCCTGGCCGCCGTGGTACAGACGGGCGCGCCACTGCAAATGATCGACCAGCAACCCGCGACCGGCGAAACCGCACTGCTGCCGATTCATCAGTGGTTCTTCACCCAGCCGATCCCCGACCGCCATCACTGGAACCAGTCAGTGATGCTCAAGCCGACCCAGGCGCTGGATGCGCAGGCGCTGGAACAGGCCTTGGACGCACTGGTCGTGCACCACGACAGCTTGCGCCTGGACTTCATCGAGCAGGGCGAACGCTGGACCGCGCGTTACCGTGACGTCGACGCGCAGGCCGCCGACACGCTGCTCTGGCAAGCCGACGTCGCCGATCTCGCCGCACTGCAAGTGCTGGGCAACCAGGCCCAGCGCAGTCTGCAACTGGAGGGCGGGCCGCTGATCCGCGCGCTGCTGGCGAACCTCGCCGATGGCACGCAGCGGCTGCTGCTGATCGTCCACCACCTGGTGGTGGACGGTGTGTCCTGGCGGATTCTGTTCGAAGACCTGCAAAGCGCTTATCGCCAGGCCCTCGCCGGCGCGGCGCTGCAACTGCCGGCCAAGACCAGCGCGGTCAACGCCTGGACCGACGCGTTGCAGGACTATGCTGCCAGCGCACCCTTGCAGGCCGAACTGGGCTTTTGGCAGCAGCAGTTGCACGGCGCCCCGGCGGGCTTGCCGTGGGACAACCCCCAGGGCGGGCAGCAACAGGGCCAAGCCGTGACGATTCGCACGGCACTGGACAAAAACCTCACCCGGCAATTGCTGCAGCAAGCCCCGGCGGCCTATCGCACCCAGGTCAACGACCTGCTGCTGACGGCGCTGGCGCGGGTGATGGTGCGCTGGACCGGCACCGACAGTGTGTGGGTGCAACTCGAAGGCCACGGTCGTGAGGATCTGTTCGCCCATGTCGACCTGAGCCGTACCGTCGGCTGGTTCACCAGCCTGTTCCCGGCCCGATTGACGCCCGCTGCCGACCTCGGTGCTTCGCTGAAGCAGATCAAGGAACAACTGCGCGCCATCCCCAACAAGGGCATTGGCTTCGGGGCCTTGGCGCACCTGGGCGATGAGCATGCGCGTGAAACCCTGCAGGCCTTGGCGAAACCGCAACTGACCTTCAATTACCTTGGTCAGTTCGACGGCAGTTTCGATGCGGCCGCCGATGCCTTGTTCGTGCCGACCACAGAGCGCGGTGGCGAGGAAGTGAACCTGCAAGGTCCGCTGGGCAGCCCGCTGGCCCTTGACGGCCAAGTGTTCGGCGGCGAACTGGACCTGAGCTGGACCTTCAGCGGTGACCTGTTCAATACCGCGACCATCCAGCGCCTGGCCGATGACTACGTGCAAGAGCTCACTGCGCTGATCGGCCATTGCTGCGACAGTCACAGCGGTGGCGTGACGCCGTCGGATTTCCCCCTGGCGCGGCTGACCCAGGCGCAACTGGACACCCTGGTCCAGGCACCTCTGGCCATCGACGACATCTACCCGTTGTCGCCGATGCAGCAGGGCATGCTGTTTCATACCTTGCTCGGGCAGGGCAGCGGCGACTACATCAACCAGATGCGCCTCGACGTCGAAGGCGTCGATCCGCAGCGTTTCCGCGCGGCCTGGCAAGCGGTGGTCGATGCCCATGACATCCTGCGCAGCGGCTTCTTCTGGCAGGGCGACCTGGAGCAGCCGGTGCAGATCGTCCAGCGTCAGGTCGAGGTGCCGTTCCGCGTGCTGGACTGGAACGGGCGGACTGATATTGAGGACGCCTTGCAAACCCTCGCCGATGAAGAACGGGCCCAAGGCGTGGACCTGACCCAGGCGCCGCTAATGCGCCTGGTGCTGGTGCGCACCGGCACGGATCGGCATCACCTGATCTACACCAACCATCACATCCTGATGGACGGCTGGAGCAGCGCGCAGTTGCTCGGCGAAGTGTTGCAGCATTACCGCGGCGACAGCGTGGCCCGTCCGGCGGGTCGTTATCGCGATTACATCGCCTGGCTGCAACGCCAGGACGCGGCCATCAGCGAAGCGTTCTGGACCCCTGCGCTGCAACGCCTGGGGACTCCGACGCGCCTGGCCGACGTCATGGCCAAGCCAGCGCAGGCCCAGTCCGGTTATGGCGATCATGTACAGGTGGTGGACGAAGCGCTGACCCGACGCCTGGAAGCCTTCGCCCGCACCTCGAAAGTCACCGTCAACACGCTGGTGCAGGCTGCGTGGCTGCTGCTGTTGCAGCGTTACACCGGTAAAGACACCGTGGCCTTCGGCGCGACGGTGGCCGGTCGCCCGGCGGATCTGCCGGGTATCGAGCAGCAGATCGGCCTGTTCATCAACACCTTGCCGGTGATCGCCAGCCCACGGGCCGAGCAGTCCCTGGACAGCTGGTTGCAAGCGGTGCAGACGCAAAACCTGGCGCTGCGCGAGTTCGAGCACACCGCGTTGCTGGACATCCAGCGCTGGGCCGGGCAGGGCGGTGAAACACTGTTCGACAGCCTGTTGGTGTTCGAGAACTACCCGATTGCCCAGGCCCTGGAGCAGGGCGCCCCGGATGGTCTGCGCTTCGGCGCGGTGGCCACTCAGGAGCAGACCAACTACCCATTGACGCTGTTGGTGGGCCTTGATCGGCAGCTGTCGGTGCACATGAGCTACCAACGGGCCAGTTTTGCGCCCGCCACCGTGGCGCGACTGGCGGCGCATCTGACGCAACTGCTGGGCCAGATGACCGCCCATGGCGAGCGCTGCCTGGGTGAACTGTCGATGCTGGCGTTCGATGAGCATCAGCGCCTGACCCATGATTGGAACCCGGTGGACGCACCGTTCGAGCAAGCGCTGTGCATTCACCAGATGATTGCCCGTCAGGCCCAAGCCTCGCCGGATGCTCTGGCGGTGACCTTTGCCAACACCCAACTGAGCTACAGCGAACTGGACGGCCGCGCCAATCGCCTGGCCCATAAACTCATCGAGTTGGGGGTGGGTCCGGAAGTGCGAGTGGGTGTGGCAATGCCACGTTCCGAGCACCTGCTGATCGCCTTGCTGGCGGTGCTCAAGGCCGGTGGCGCCTACGTGCCGCTGGACCCGGATTACCCGGCCGAACGCGTGGCCTACATGCTCGACGACAGCCGTGCGCGGGTGTTGCTGACCGAAGAGGCTGTGGCGGCGACGCTGAGCGTGCCGGCTGAAACCGTCGTGCTGATGCTGGATCGTATCGAACTGGGGCAGTACCCATTGAGCGCGCCGCAGACCCAAGTCACGCCGGACAACCTCGCCTACGTCATCTACACCTCCGGTTCCACCGGCAAGCCCAAGGGCGTGGCGATTGCCCATCGCAACGTGCTGGCGCTGATCGACTGGTCCAAGTCGGTCTACAGCCGCGACGACATCCAGGGGGTATTGGCCTCGACGTCGGTGTGTTTCGATCTGTCAGTGTGGGAGCTGTTCGTGACCCTGGCCAACGGCGGCTCGCTGATCATCGCCCGCAACGCCCTGGAATTGCCGCAACTGCCGGCCCGCGATCAGGTACGCCTGATCAACACCGTGCCCTCGGCCATCGCCGCGTTGCAGCGCAGCGGTGAGATCCCGGCCAGTGTGCGCATCATCAACCTGGCCGGTGAGCCGCTGAAGCAAAGCCTGGTCGATGCGCTCTATCAGAATGCCCCCTGTGTGATTGAGCTTGTGGCAGCAGAGGCTGTGGCAGCAGAGCCTGTGGAGTCAGTGCCTGTGGGAGCAAAGCTTGCTCGCGATAGCGTCCTATCGGCTGGCCCATGTGAGACTGACCCACCGCCATCGCGAGCAAGCTTTGCTCCCACAGGCTCGCTCCCACAGGTGGGCGGTGGCGTCGAGCATGTCTACGATCTTTACGGCCCATCCGAGGACACCACCTATTCCACCTGGACCCGCCGCACCCCCGGCGGCACGGCGAACATCGGCCGCCCACTCAAGCACACCGCCAGCTACCTGCTCGACGCCGACCTGCAGCCGGTGCCCCAAGGCGTTTCGGCAGAGCTGTACCTGAGCGGCGCGGGCATCACCCGTGGCTACCTCGGCCGCGCCGCGATGACCGCCGAGAAGTACGTGCCCAACCCGTTTTCCACCACCGGCGAACGCCTGTACCGCACGGGCGACCTGAGCCGTTACCGCGTCGATGGCGTGCTCGAATACCAGGGCCGCATCGACCATCAGGTGAAGATCCGCGGCTTCCGTATCGAACTGGGGGAAATCGAAGCGCGGCTGCTGCAACAACCCCAGGTGCGTGACGTGGCGGTCCTGGCCCAGGACGCCCCGGGCGGCCAGCAACTGGTGGCCTACGTGGTCGTCACGGCGCTGAACCTGGATGCCAGCGAAGCCCAACGTGCACTGCGCGAGCAACTCAAGGCCGGGCTCAGGGACCATTTGCCCGACTACATGATCCCGGCGCACCTGTTGTTCCTTGATCAACTGCCCCTGACCCCCAACGGCAAGCTCGACCGCAAGGCCCTGCCGGACGTGGACACCGGCCTTTTGCAAGTTGGTTATGTCGCGCCGGTCAGTGACCTGGAACAGCAGGTCGCGGCGATCTGGGCCGAAGTGCTCACGTTGAATCGCGTGGGCTTGAACGATCACTTCTTCGAGCTGGGCGGCCATTCGCTGCTGGCGGTCAATGCCGTCTCGCGCATAGCACTCGAACTGGGGCTGACGCTGACCCCGCAACTGATTTTCCAGCACCCCGTCCTGGGGGATTTTGTCGCGCAACTCGACACTGGGGACGGGCCAATCAATGAACAGAAACTGAACAAGCTGGAAGCCCTGCTTGATGAAATGGAGGAAGTCTGATGGACAAGAGTGTTGCTTTGAGGATCGCCAAGCGCTTTATCACTCTGCCGCTGGACAAACGTAAGCTGTACCTGGAGAAGATGCTCGAAGAGGGCGTCTCGCCGGCTAACCTGCCGATTCCCGAGGTCCGTTCCGGGTTCGAAAACATTGCGCTGTCCTACGCCCAGGAACGTCAGTGGTTCCTGTGGCAGATGGACCCTCACAGCTCGGCTTATCACATTCCCAATGCCCTGCGCCTCAAAGGACCACTGGACGTGCCGGCCCTGGAGCGCAGCTTCAACGCACTGGTCGAGCGCCACGAAAGCTTGCGCACCACCTTCATCGAGCGCGGTGAGCAAGCTGTGCAGGTCATCCACCCGCAGATGCCCTTGTGTATCGCGGTCCAGACGCTGCCCGCCGGTTCACCGGCCAGCCAGGACGACAGCATCAAGGCTTTCGTCGAGCGCGAAATCGCCCAGCCGTTCGATTTGCGTCAAGGGCCGTTGTTGCGGGTTTCGCTGTTGAAAATCGCCGAGGACGATCATGTGCTGGTGCTGATCCAGCACCACATCATTGCCGATGGCTGGTCGATGCAGGTGCTGGTGGATGAGCTGGTCCGCCACTATGCCGCCGATACGGCCGACGAGTCGCTGGTGTTGCCGGAATTGACCGTGCAATACGCCGACTACGCGATCTGGCAGCGTCACTGGCTCGAGGCCGGTGAGCGCGAGCGCCAGTTGGCCTATTGGGTCCAGACCCTGGGCGGCGAACAGCCGGTGCTGGAGTTGCCGTTCGACCATCCGCGCCCGCCCGTGCAAAGCTTTCGCGGTGCGCGGTTGGACCTGAACCTGCCGCCGCAACTGGGGGCAGCGCTCAAGCAGCTGGCCCAGCGTCAAGGGGCCAGCCTGTTCATGGTGTTGCTGGCCTCGTTCCAAGCCTTGTTGCACCGCTACAGCGGCCAGCCGCAGATCCGCGTCGGGGTGCCGGTGGCCAACCGCAATCGGGTCGAGACCGAGGGCCTGATCGGCTTTTTCGTCAACACCCAGGTGCTCAATGCCCATGTCGATGGACAGTTGCCGTTCGCGCATTTGCTCGATCAGGTCAAGCAATCGGCGATGGCGGCCCAGGCGCATCAGGACTTGCCGTTCGAGCAGTTGATCCAAGCCCTGCAACCGGAGCGCAGCCTGAGCCACAGCCCGATCTTCCAGGTCATGTTCAACCATCAGACCTCGGGTGATGCCCAGGCCCGGCAGATGCACTTGCCGCAGATGGGCATCGAGGACCTGGTGTGGGAAGGGCGCACGGCCCAGTTCGATTTGACCCTGGGCACTTATGAAACCGAGCAGGGCGTCGCCGCGGAACTGACCTACGCCACCGACCTGTTCGAGGCGCAGACCATCGAACGTCTGGCCCATCACTGGCAGAACCTGCTGCAAGGCATCGTCGATGCACCGCAGCAACGCATCGGCGAGTTGCCGTTGCTCGACACCGACCAGCAGCGTCTGACACAGCAAGACTGGCGCCGCGTGGTTGAGCATGACCCCGCGGCGTGTGTGCACCAGCGCATCGCCGAGCAGGCCCGGCTGACCCCGGACGCACTGGCGCTGACCATCGATGGACAGACCCTGACCTACGGGCAACTGGACGCGCGCGCCAACCAGCTCGCCCACCGTTTGCTGGCCTTGGGCGTGACGCCGGACCAGCGCGTGGGCATCGCCGTGGAGCGCAGCGTCGAGATGATTGTCGGCCTGCTGGCGATCCTCAAGTCCGGCGGCGCCTACGTGCCGCTGGACCCGGCGTACCCCGAGGATCGCCTGGCCTACATGATCCAGGACAGCGGCATTGAGTTGCTGCTGACCCAGGCCCGTTTGCAGGCGCGCTTGCCGATCCCGGCGACCCTGCGGACCCTGGTGCTCGACCAGCCGGACGCCGCGTTGCAGGACGCCCCGCGCACCTGCCCGGCGGTACCGTTGACCGCCGAGCACCTGGCCTACGTGATCTACACATCCGGTTCCACCGGCAGACCCAAAGGTGTGATGGTGCGCCATGGCGCGCTGAGCAATTTCGTCACCAGCATGATCGCCCAACCGGGCCTTACGGCCAGCGATCGCATGCTGTCGCTGACAACCTTTTCCTTCGACATTTTTGGCCTGGAGATCTACGGGCCGTTGTCGGCTGGAGCCAGCATCGTGCTGACCGGCCAGAACGTGCATCAGGACCCGCAAGCGGTGCTGGCGCTGATCGAACAACATGACGTCAGCGTGCTGCAAGCCACGCCGTCGAGCTGGCGCATGCTGCTCGATCATGAGCAGGCTTCGGTGCTGGCGGGCCGCACATTCCTGTGTGGTGGCGAGGCGTTGCCCCTGGAGTTGGCGCAACGGCTGCTGGCACTTTCGCCGAAGGTCTGGAACCTTTACGGCCCGACCGAAACCACGATCTGGTCGGCGCTGCATCCGTTGAGCCTCGAAAGTGACCGTCCCTATTTGGGCAAGCCTCTGGACAACACCGCGCTGTACGTGGTCGGCAGCGACCTGACACTCAACCCGCCCGGCGCGCCGGGGGAACTGCTGATCGGTGGCGACGGCCTGGCTCGCGGCTACTTCCAGCGCCCGGCCCTGACCGCCGAACGTTTTGTGCCGGACCCGTTCTCCACCACCGGCGAACGGTTGTACCGCACCGGTGATCTGACCCGCTATCGGGCCGAAGGCGTGGTCGAGTACATCGGCCGCATCGACCATCAAGTCAAAATCCGCGGCTTGCGCATCGAGCTGGGTGAAATCGAAGCCGCACTGTTGGCCCAGGAGAACGTGCGTGAAACCGTGGTGGTGGCCCATGAAGGCCCGACCGGTGCGCAACTGGTGGGTTACGTGGTGCTCACCGGCAACGAAGGGACCATCCCGGAAAACGAGGCTGCGGCACGCACCGCACTCAAGACCGCGCTCAAGGCGCAATTGCCCGAGTACATGGTCCCGGCGCACCTGGTGTTCCTGGCACAACTGCCGTTGACGCCCAACGGCAAGGTCGATCGCAAGGCGTTGCCTGCCCCGGATGCCGGTGACTTGCAACAGGCTTACGTGGCGCCCCGCAGTCAGCGTGAACAGCAGGTGGCGGCGATCTGGCAGGAGGTGCTCAAGCTCGAGCGGGTAGGGCTGGAGGACAACTTCTTCGAATTGGGCGGGCATTCGCTGTTGGTCACCCAGGTGGTCTCGCGGGTCCGGCGCACGCTGGGTATCGAGGTGCCGCTGCGCAGCTTGTTCGAGCACAGCACGTTGCGCGATTTTGTCAGTGCCTTCGAGCTGGGCCAGGGTGAACAACCGTTGGCGATGGTGCCGGTGCCCCGTGACAAACCGCTGCCGCTGTCGTTTGCCCAGGAACGCCAGTGGTTCCTGTGGAAAATGGACCCCGACAGCGCTGCCTACAACATTCCCACAGCGCTGCGGCTGCGCGGGGTGTTGGACAAAATAGCCCTGCGCCGCAGTTTTGAAGCACTGGTGACGCGTCACGAAAGCCTGCGCACCCTGTTCGTGGAAGACGATGGGGTGACCTGCCAGGTGATCCGTGCGCAAGGGCAGGTCGATTTCGTCGAGCAGCGTCTGGCCGGCAATGATGAGGCCAGTATCCAGGCCTTCATCGAGCAGCAGACGCAAGCCCCGTTCGATCTCTTGAACGATGCACTATTGCGTATGGCATTGCTGGCGTTGGGTGAGCAGGAGCACATTTTGGTGCTGACTCTGCATCACATCGTGTCTGACGGCTGGTCGTTGCAGGTGATGGTCGACGACCTGATGAGCCTGTATTCGGCCTTCACCCAGGGGCAGCCCGCGCAGTTGCCAGCGTTGGCGGTGCAATACGCCGACTATGCCGTCTGGCAGCGCCAATGGATGGCTGCCGGTGAACGGGATCGCCAACTGGGCTACTGGACCGAGCAATTGGGGGGTGAGCAGCCGCTGCTGGAGCTGCCCACCGACCATCCGCGTCCGGCGCAGCAGAGCATGCGCGGCGCGCGTTTGCCGATTGTGCTGGATCGCTCGCTGAGCGATGCCCTCAAAGCGTTGGCTCGACGGGAAAACGTCACGCTGTTTGTGCTGCTGCTCGGATCTTTCCAAGCGTTGTTGCACCGCTACAGTGGTCAGGCCGACATCCGGGTCGGGGTGCCGATTGCCAACCGCCAGCGCCTGGAAACCGAGCGGTTGATCGGGTTCTTCGTCAATACCCAGGTGCTGCGGGCGCAGTTTCACGGCGATCTGACCGGCGCCGGTTTGCTGCAACAGCTCAAACAGACGGCTATGGCTGCGCAGATGCATCAGGACCTGCCATTCGAGCAATTGGTCGATGCCTTGCAGCCGCAGCGTAACCTGAGCCACAGCCCGCTGTTCCAGGCCATGTTCAACCATCGCAACGAAACTGCCTCGGCCCTCGAAGACGCATTGCCGGGCCTGGCGGTCGACCCCCTTGGCTGGGAGCAGCGCACCGCGCAGTTCGACCTGAGCCTGGAGACCACCGATAGCCCGCAAGGCCTGCACGCCGCGCTGATCTACGCGACCGACCTGTTCGAGCCGGCCACCCTCGAGCGCATGGGCCAGCATTGGCTCAACCTGTTGCAAGGCATGGTGCAGGACCTGCAACAGCCCGTTGCGCAGTGGACGTTACTGGACGATGACGAACGTCGGCAGATGCTCGTCGACTGGAATGCGACGGCGGTTTCATACCCGCTCGAGCGCAGTGTCCAGGGGCTGATCGAAGAGCAGGTGCGCAGGACCCCGGATGCTCCGGCCCTGGTGTTCGGCGAGCAACGCCTGAGCTACGGCGAGCTCAACGCCCGGGCCAATCGCTTGGCGCACACACTGATCGAGCATGGTGTGGGCCCGGATGTGCTGGTGGGCATCGCCGTGGAACGTTCTGTGGAAATGGTCCTGGGGTTGTTGGCGATTCTCAAGGCCGGCGGTGCCTATGTGCCGCTGGACCCTGAATATCCACGGGATCGCCTGGCCTATATGTTCGAAGACAGCGGCATCGGTTTGCTGCTGACCCAGCAGCATCTGTTGGAGCAGTTGCCGATCCCGGACGGGCTGCGCAGCCTGGTGCTGGACCTGCCTGGCGACGGGATGTACGCCGGTCGCGACACGAATCCGGACGTCGAGGTCGACGGTGAAAACCTGGCATATGTGATCTACACCTCCGGCTCCACCGGCAAGCCCAAGGGCGCGGGCAATCGGCACTCGGCCCTGGTCAACCGGCTGTGCTGGATGCAGCAGGCCTATGAGCTCGATGCCACGGACAGCGTGCTGCAAAAAACCCCGTTCAGTTTCGACGTGTCGGTGTGGGAGTTCTTCTGGCCGCTGCTGACCGGCGCGACGCTGGTGGTGGCCGCGCCGGGCGCTCATCGCGACCCGATGCAACTGATCGAACTGGTCACCGCACACCGCATCACCACGCTGCACTTCGTGCCGTCGATGTTGCAGGTGTTTGTGCAAGACCCACACGTGGCCGAATGCACCAGCCTGAAGCGGATCGTGTGCAGCGGCGAAGCCCTGCCGGTGGATGCGCAGCAGCAGGTGTTCGCCAAACTGCCGAACGCCGGCCTGTACAACCTCTACGGCCCGACCGAGGCCGCCATCGACGTCACCCACTGGACCTGTGTCGAGGAGGGACGCGACAGCGTGCCGATTGGCCAGCCGATTGCCAACCTGGGCACCTACATTCTGGATGATGAATTAACGCCGGTGCCGGTGGGGGTGATTGGCGAGTTGTACCTTGCGGGCGAGGGCTTGGCCCGTGGTTACCATCGGCGTGCAGCGCTGACGGCCGAGCGGTTCGTGACCGGCCCCTTCGGTCACGGTCAGCGGCTGTACCGAACCGGCGACCTGGCGCGTTACCGCACCGATGGCGTGATCGAATACGCCGGGCGCATGGACCATCAGGTGAAAATCCGTGGCTTGCGCATTGAGCTGGGGGAAATCGAAGCGCGCCTGGCCGAGCACGACGAGGTGCGCGAAACCGTCGTCATCGCTCAGGACGGTACTTTACTGGTGGCCTACCTGGTGCCTACCGGCGCTGAACTGCTGAGCGCCGAAGACGCTGTTCGCCAGGCGCTGCAAGGCCGCCTCAAGGCGCATCTGAGCCAGTCGTTGCCCGACTACATGGTGCCGCAGCAGTGGGTGTGGCTGGAAAAAATGCCCGTCAGTCCCAACGGCAAACTGGAGCGCAAGGCGCTGCCCAAAGCGGATATCGGCGCCAGCCCCAAGGCTTACATCGCGCCGAATACAGCCATCGAACAGACGCTGGCCGGTATCTGGCAAAGCGTGCTCGGCCGCGAGCAAGTGGGTGTCAGTGACAACTTCTTCGAGCTGGGGGGCGATTCGATCATTTCCATCCAGGTGGTCAGCCGGGCCCGCCAGGCCGGGATCCATTTCAGCCCCAAGGACCTGTTCGTCCACCAGACCATCCAGGGGCTCGCCAGCGTGGCAACCCTGGGTGACAGCGGACCGGGCATTGACCAGGGCCCGGTGACGGGGAGCGCAGTGTTGCTGCCGTTCCAGCAATTGTTCTTCGAGCAGGACATGGCCGAGCCTCATCACTGGAACCAGTCGGTGCTGCTCAAGGGGTTGCGGCCTGTCCACGCCGGGCATCTGGAGCAGGCGTTGCAGGCGCTGGTTATCCACCACGATGCCTTGCGCCTGGCCTTCGCGCACGAGAACGACGCCTGGACGGCCCGCCATCAAACCCTCGCCGAGCAAGAGTCGGTCTGGCGTCGCTCACCGCTGTTGTGGACCGCCGAGGTGGCAGATGCCCCTGCGCTCGAGCGCTTGGCCGAACAAGCCCAGCGCAGCCTGGAACTGGAAAGCGGCGCATTGCTGCGGGGGGTACTGGCAAGCCTCGCCGATGGCAGCCAACGGCTGTTGCTGGTGATTCATCACCTGGTGGTGGACGGCGTGTCCTGGCGCATTCTGCTGGAAGACCTGCAACAGGCTTACGAACAACTGCAAGCCGGCCAGGCGCCGAAACTGCCCGCCAAGACCAGTGCCACCCAGGCCTGGGCGCAACGATTGAAAACCCATGCCGGCAGTGCGGCGTTCCAGGCCCAGATGGCTTATTGGCAAGGGCAGCTTGAGGGCGCTCGCAACGATCTGCCCTGTGACCGGCCTCAGGGCGAATTGCGCAGGTGTCACGAGGCGCAGGTGCAGACGCGCCTGGACAAGGAGCAGACCCGACGACTCTTGCAGCAAGCGCCAACGGCCTACCGCACCCAGGTCAACGATTTGCTGTTGACGGCACTGGCCCGGGTGATCGGTCGTTGGACCGCCGATGCCTCGACCTTGATTCAGCTGGAGGGTCATGGCCGTGAGACGCTGTTCGATGGCCTGGAACCGGATCTGGACCTGAGCCGCAGCGTTGGCTGGTTCACCAGCCTGTTCCCGGTGCGGCTGACACCGGCGGCGACCCTTGAGGATTCGATCAAGGCGATCAAGGAGCAATTACGCGCGATACCCGATAAAGGGCTCGGCTTCGGTGTGCTGCGTTACCTGGGGGATGAGGTGACACGTCGCACCCTGGCGGCGCTGCCCATGCCGCAGATCACCTTCAATTACCTGGGACAGTTCGACAGCGGATTTACCGATGACGCCGACGGGCTGTTCATTCCGGCCAGCGAACCGGCGGGCACGCCACAGAGCCCTTTGGCGCCGCTGGACAATTGGCTGACGCTCAACGGCAGCGTCTACGCGGGCGAGTTGAGCATTGACTGGACATTCAGCACGCAGATGTTCGATGAGTCGACAATCCAGGCGCTGGCCTTGGATTATGGTCGGGAGTTGCAGGCGTTGATTGACCATTGTTGCCAGGCGCAGCATCAGGGTTTCACACCGTCGGACTTCCCGCTGGCCGGCTTGAACCAGACCCAGCTGGATGCATTGCCACTGGCGCCGCGGCAAATCGAAGATATCTATCCGTTATCGCCGATGCAGCAGGGCATGCTGTTCCATTCGCTGTATGAGCAACAGGCCGGTCACTACATCAACCAACTGCGGGTTGACGTCCAAGGGCTGGACGTCGAGCGCTTCCGCCAGGCCTGGCAGGCGGCCATGGACGCCCATGAAGTGCTGCGCAGCAGTTTCGTCTGGGAGGGTGATTTCAAGCGGGCGCTGCAGGTCGTACACAAACATCTGGAAGTTGCGTTCCTGTTCCATGACTGGGACGCCAGAGCGAATCCCCCTCAGGACCTGGACGCCCTGGCGTTGACGCAGCGCCAGCAGGGTTTCGAGCTGGAGGCGGCGCCGTTGCTGCGCTTGGTGGTGGTGCGGGTGGCAGAGGATCGCTATCACTTGATCTACACCAGCCATCACATCCTGATGGACGGTTGGAGCAACTCGCAGTTGCTTGGTGAGGTATTGCAACGCTACAGCGGCCAGGCACCGGCCCGGACATCCGGGCGCTACCGCGACTACATCGACTGGCTGCAACGCCAGGATGCGGCGGCCAGCGAAGCGTTCTGGACGCCTGTGCTGCAAAGCCTGGAGGCGCCGACACGGCTGGCCGATGCCGTTGCATCACCGGCCCAGGCCGGCGATGGTCATGGCGACCATGTGCAGGTCCTGGATGAGGCGCTGACCCGACGCCTGGAAGCCTTCGCCCGCACCTCGAAAGTTACCGTCAACACGCTGGTGCAGGCCGCGTGGCTGCTGCTGTTGCAGCGTTACACCGGCAAAGACACCGTGGCCTTCGGCGCGACGGTGGCCGGTCGCCCGGCGGATCTGCCGGGTATCGAGCAGCAGATCGGCCTGTTCATCAACACCTTGCCGGTGATCGCCAGCCCACGGGCCGAGCAATCCCTGGACAGTTGGTTGCAAGCGGTGCAGACGCAAAACCTGGCGCTGCGCGAGTTCGAGCACACCGCGTTGCTGGACATCCAGCGCTGGGCCGGGCAGGGCGGGGACGCGTTGCTCGACAGCCTGTTGGTGTTCGAAAACTATCCGATTGCCCAAGCTTTGGAACAGGGCGCGCCGGACGGCCTGCGCTTTGGTCCGCCGCTTACCCAGGAACAGACCAGCTACCCGTTGACGCTGTTGGTGGGATTGGACCGGCAACTGTCGGTGCACATGAACTACGAGCGGGCGAGTTTCTCGACGGACACGGTGCGACGGCTGGCTGCCCATCTGGCTCAGTTGCTGGGCCAGATGACCGCCCATGGCGAGCGCTGCCTGGGTGAACTGTCGATGCTGGCGTTCGATGAGCATCAGCGCCTGACCCATGATTGGAACCCGGTGGACGCACCGTTCGAGCAAGCGCTGTGCATTCACCAGATGATCGCCCGTCAGGTTGAGGCCACGCCAGATGCCCTGGCGGTGACCTTTGCCAACACCCAACTGAGCTACAGCGAACTGGACGGCCGCGCCAATCGCCTGGCCCATAAACTCATCGAACTGGGTGTGGGCCCGGAAGTGCGAGTGGGCGTGGCAATGCCGCGTTCCGAGCACCTGCTGATCGCCTTGCTGGCGGTGCTCAAGACCGGTGGCGCCTACGTGCCGCTGGACCCGGATTACCCGGCCGAGCGCGTGGCCTACATGCTCGACGACAGCCGTGCGCGGGTGTTGCTGACTGAGGACGCGGTGGCGGCGACGCTGAGCGTTTCGGTCGAGACCGCTGTGTTGAAGCTCGATCAGCTCGATTTGACGCAATACCCACTGAGCGCACCGCAGACCCAAGTCACGCCGGACAACCTCGCCTACGTCATCTACACCTCCGGCTCCACCGGCAAGCCCAAGGGCGTGGCGATTGCCCATCGCAACGTGCTGGCGCTGATCGACTGGTCCAAGTCGGTCTACAGCCGCGACGACATTCAGGGTGTGCTCGCTTCAACTTCGGTGTGCTTCGATCTGTCGGTGTGGGAGCTGTTCGTGACCTTGGCCAACGGCGGCTCGCTGATCATTGCCCGCAACGCCCTGGAATTGCCGCAACTGCCGGCCCGCGATCAGGTACGCCTGATCAACACCGTGCCCTCGGCCATCGCCGCGTTGCAGCGCAGCGATGAGATCCCGGCCAGTGTGCGCATCATCAACCTGGCTGGTGAGCCGCTGAAGCAAAGCCTGGTGGATGCGCTCTATCAGAATGCCCCCTGTGTGATTGAGCTTGTGGCAGCAGAGGCTGTGGCAGCAGAGCCTGTGGAGTCAGTGCCTGTGGGAGCAAAGCTTGCTCGCGATAGCGTCCTATCGGCTGGCCCATGTGAGACTGACCCACCGCCATCGCGAGCAAGCTTTGCTCCCACAGGCTCGCTCCCACAGGTGGGCGGTGGCGTCGAGCATGTCTACGATCTATACGGCCCATCCGAAGACACCACCTATTCCACCTGGACCCGCCGCACCCCCGGCGGCACGGCGAACATCGGCCGGCCCCTCAAGCACACCGCCAGCTACCTGCTCGATGCCGACCTGCAGCCGGTGCCCCAAGGCGTTTCGGCAGAGCTGTACCTGAGCGGCGCGGGCATCACCCGTGGCTACCTCGGCCGCGCCGCGATGACCGCCGAGAAGTACGTGCCCAACCCGTTTTCCACCACCGGCGAACGCCTGTACCGCACGGGCGACCTGAGCCGTTACCGCGTCGATGGCGTGCTCGAATATCAGGGGCGCATCGACCATCAAGTGAAGATCCGTGGCTTCCGTATCGAACTGGGGGAAATCGAAGCGCGGCTGCTGCAACAACCCCAGGTGCGTGACGTGGCGGTCCTGGCCCAGGACGCCCCGGGTGGCCAGCAACTGGTGGCTTACGTGGTGGCTGCGGCGTTGCAACTGGACGAAAGCAACTTGCGCGCTCAGCTCAAGGCAGGCCTCAAGGAACATCTGCCGGACTACATGATCCCGGCGCACCTGTTGTTCCTCGATCAACTGCCGCTGACGCCCAACGGCAAGCTCGACCGCAAGGCTCTGCCAGCCGTGGAGACCGGGTTGTCGCACAGCGGTTACGAAGCTCCCGTCAGCGAACTGGAGCAACAGATTGCCTGCATCTGGCAAGAGGTGCTGGAAGTGGAACAGGTCGGTCGCAACGACCATTTCTTCGAACGCGGCGGTCACTCGCTGCTGGCGACCCAGGCTGTCTCACGCTTGCGCAAGCTGACGGACTATCCCCTGAGCCTGCGTGATCTGTTCAATTATCCGCAGCTCAAGGCGCTGGCGGCCCTGATTGCCGGGGACGTGGCTGGGCAGGTCCGGGCCGGTGATTCCCGTGAGGTTCGGCTCAAGGCCCATGGGCCGCTGCGTTCGGCACCGCTGTCGCTGGTACAGCGGCGTTTGTGGATCGCCGAACAATTGTCCGGCGGCACGTCGGCTTATGGCATGCCCATGGCGCTGCGCCTGTGCGGTGGATTGTCGGTACCGCACCTGATGAGCAGCTTTGCCGAAGTGGTCCGCCGTCATGACGTGTTGCGCACCGCGTATGTCCAGGACGAAGAGGGCGATCCGCTGGCGTTGATTGCCGACGAGGTGCAGCTGCACTTCCCGGTGATCGATTTGTCCGAGCTCTCGCCCGCTGCCCAGCAGGAACAGGTGGTTCAGGCGACGCTGGAGAATGCACGCACCCCCATCGACCTGGAGCAGGCACCGCTGTTGCGCGGTCGGATCCTGCGCTTGGGGCCGACCGAACATGTGTTGTTGTACGCCATGCATCACATCATCTTCGATGGCTGGTCGATGGGGCTGTTGATCGACGAACTGGTGCAGGTCTATGAAGCGTCCCTCACCGGTAAACCGATGCCGCTGGCACCCCTGGAGGTTCAGTACCAAGACTTTGCGCTGTGGCAGCAGGCGCTGGAAGAGCAGGGCGTCCTGGCGCGTCAGGCCGAGTACTGGAAACACCGCCTCAGCGGCTACGAGGGACGCCTGGACCTGCCGCTGGACAGCCCTCGGGGCCAGACAGCGTCCTATGACGGCGATGCGCTGCAGTTCCAGCTTTCCAGCGGGCTGAGCGGGGCATTGCGCCGGTTGTCCAGCGAAGTCGGGGTTACGCTGTACAGCACGCTGCTGGCGTCCTTCCAGGTGCTATTGCATCGGATTAGCGGGGCGCAAGACCTGGTGGTCGGCGCCGACGTGGCGGGTCGTGAACAGCCGGAGCTTGAGCGGCTGATCGGTTTCTTCGTCAACGTGCTGCCGCTGCGTTCGCGCTTGGACGCCGATGCCACGTTCGCCAGCTTCCTGGCGCAAACCCAGGACAACCTGCTTGGCGCGTTGGAGCATCAGGACTTGCCGTTCGACCAGATCGTCGAAGCCTCGGGCGTACCGCGCCACAAGGCCATGAACCCGTTGCTCCAGGTGTTGTTCGTGATGAACAACGTGCCGGTGCGCACCCGCTCCATGGCGGGATTGAGCTTGGAGTTCCTGCCAGCGCTCGAGACCCATTCTAAATTCGACATGGCGTTGTTCGTTGACGAAGAAGAAGGGCAATTGCGCGGTAATTGGCAATTCGCCACAACCTTGTTCGGACATGAGCGCATTCAGCACCTGATTCAGGCCTGGACAGCCCTGTTGGAACAGATCGTCGCTGATCAGGACATTCAATTGGGAGCTATCAGCATGCCAGTCGACAACGTGGCGGCAGCCGTCACGCCTGCCACCGTCCCAGGGCCCAAGGCCGACAAACTGGGCAAGTTTCTCAAGCGCTCCGTGACACCGCTTGCCACGCCTCGTGCGGCTCGGGTGCGTGAATCACTGGTGGCAGCGCCCCAGCGATTCCCCTTGATGCTGGAGCCGGGTGAGCCCCATCTGGACGTCATTGAGTGGATCCACCAGAACCGGCCGTTGATCGAGCAAAAGCTGGCCGAGCATGCGGGCATTCTGTTCCGTGGTTTCGAGCTGGACGGTATCCAGGGTTTTGAAGCGTTCGCCGAAGCGATACAGCCAGGCCTCTATGGTCAGTACGGCGATCTGCCGAAGAAGGAAGGGGGCAAGAACACCTACCGTTCCACGCCGTACCCCGAACGCAAGATGATCCTGTTCCACAACGAAAGCTCCCACCAGGACCGCTGGCCGCGCAAGCAGATGTTCTATTGCGAGCAGGCTGCGCCCGTGGGAGGGGCAACCCCAGTGGTGGATTGCCGCTTGATGTTTGAAAAGTTGCCGGCGGATCTTCGCGAGAAGTTCGAAGACAAAGGCCTGCTCTACGTACGCACCTTCACCGACAAACTCGACGTGTCGTGGCAGCACTTCTTCAAGACCGAAGACCGCCTTGAAGTGGAAGCCCGTTGTCGGGCGGGTGGCATCCAATGGCGCTGGCTCGATAACGACGAATTGCAGACCCGCACACCGGGGCCCGCGATCATCACCCACCCGATCACCGGGGAGAAGTCGTTCTTCAATCAGGTGCAATTGCATCACATCTATTGGCTGGACCCGGACGTACGGCAGGATTTGTTGTCGATGTTCGGCCTGGAGCGCATGCCTCGGCACGTGTATTACGGCGACGGCACACCGATTGAAGATGAGGTGATGGCGCGTATCGGTGAGTTGTACGAAGCCTGTGCGGTGCGTTTCGACTGGCAAAAAGGCGATGTGATCCTGCTGGACAACATGCTGGTGGCCCACGCCCGCGATCCATTCGAGGGCCCACGCAAGATCGTGGTCGCCATGGGCGACATGTACGAGCGCAGCAGCCTTGAGCGTTCGTCGGCCGCCGGGCAAACCGCCCAGGACGCACTCAATATCGAGGAAGCTGGAGCATGAACGAGATCACGATGGATGCGTACAACCCGGGTTTCGCCCTGACGCCCGAGCAACAACGGGCACTTGAGCAACTGTCCAGCACGGCGACCGGTGGCCAGGCATTGCGCTGGCTGGACGTGATCATTGACGGCGATCTCGATCCGCAACGATTGCAGGCCGCCTTCGATACGCTACTGGCGCAGCAGCCGATGCTGCTGACGCAGTTGGCCAAGGTCGCCGGTTTCCACGGTTTGCGTCAGGCCGCCGCCAGTGCCGGGCGTTTCCCGCTGACGATACGGGCGGGGGAGCAACAGGCCGAGGAAGTCCAGGCGCAGATCAGCGAATCGATGAGCCGTGCTTTTGTGATCGGCGAATCCGAAAGCGTCCAGGCCGTGCTTTATCGCTTGGCGCCACGGCAATGGCGACTGGTGCTGGGCATCGTCCGTTCCAGTGCCGATGCGCAGTCCCTGAATCTGCTGCTTGAACACGTACAGCAAGCGTACGCCGGGGGCCAGGTGGCGCAAGACGAGGCGCCGGGCGAGTTTGCCCAGTACCTGGAATGGCGCAGCGAAGTGGTGCTGGATGAAGACGCCGCCAGCGCACGAACCTACTGGCAGCAACACCTGCAAGGCGCGCAGGTGGATATCGCCACGCCATGGTTGGCGGCGCGCAGTGCCAGCGGTGAGGCCGGTGCCGCCGACACCCGCGTCTCGCTGCCCCTGGCGCCGGCGCAAAGTGAGGCTTTGCAAAGCCTCGCCGAGCAGCTTGGCCAGCCGCTCGCCACGCTGCTGCAAGGCGCGTGGTGGGCGTTGCTGGGACGTTTGAGCGGGCTTGAACAGGCCTTGGTCGGCGTGCGCCATGACAGCCGCGACGACTATGAATACTTCGCCAATGCCGTGGGCGTGTTCGAGAAAACCCTGCCGCTTTGCGTTTCGTTGCCTGCCACCGTGTCGTTCAGCGAGTGGTTGGGCGAGCTGGCGGCGCGTCTCGAAGCGCATCGCACCTGGCAGGAGTACTGGGCGCCGGAACTGTCACCGGATGCGGCGTACCCGGCCTACGGCTTCACGGTAGGGCAGGCGAGCCCTGCCGGGAACAGTGGCGGTCTGAACTGGGTTGCCTCAGCGCCCGCGCGTGTGCCGGCAGAACCGTTCGAGTTGCTGTTGCAGGTTCAATTGAACGGTGCCCAGCGGCTTGCCGCCGTCGATCTGTATTACGCCTGCTCGCGTTATTCAGCGGCCTCGGCCAACGCCGTGCTGGAACAGTACGGCGTGCTGTTGGACTCGATCCTTGCCGCTCCCCACGCTGCGCTGGCGCAGCTTGGCCTGCTCGGTCACGCCCAAGCGCAGCGCTTGCTGGCGATCAACCCGCCGATGCAGGCCTTGGCGGATAATCGTTATCTGCCGCAGCGCATCGCCGACCTGGCGATTCTTACACCGGACGCCATCGCCCTGACCGACGCCCTTTCGCAACTGAGCTATGGCCAGTTGCAAGCCCAGGTCGACAGCGTGGCGCTGGGGCTCAAGCAGCAAGGCGTGGGCCGCGGTTCGATTGTCGCGCTGGCGTTGCCGCGCTCGGCGGATCTGGTGATTGCAATGCTGGCGAGCTGGCGCATCGGGGCGGCGTATCTGCCACTTGACGTGCAGTGGCCCCAGGCGCGCCAGGCGTTGATGCTGGAACAGGCCGGCGCGGCACTGTTGCTGACCGATGCGGCGCATCTGCCAGCCTGGCAGGGACAGCCGTACAAGGCGCTGATATTGGTTGAACTCAGTCAGTCGGCAGCGCCATTGCCGACGCTCGCCACCCAAGGCAATGACATCGCCTATGTATTGTTTACGTCCGGTTCCACCGGGGTGCCAAAAGGTGTGGTGATCGAGCATCGGCAATTGCTCAACTACACCGCCCAGGCCAGTCAGGCCCTGGGGCTGGCGCAGTGCAAAAACGTCGGGTTCAGTTCCACCGTGGCGGCGGACCTGGGCAACACGGCGTTGTTTGGCGCGTTGTTCAATGGCGCCACCCTGCATGTGGCCAGCGACGAGCAAATGCAGGACGGCGCGTTGTTTGCCCAGTACCTGCAACAGCAACGGATCGACTGCCTGAAAATCGTGCCGTCGCACCTTGCGGCGCTGCTCGACAGTGAGCAGGCGACCCTGCCGCATACGCTGATTCTGGGTGGCGAGCCGATTGCGACGACGTTGGTCGAGCGCATCTCGCGGTTGCGCAGCGATTGCCGGGTGTTCAACCACTACGGGCCGACCGAAGCCACGGTCGGAGTGATGATTCATACGGTGTCGCTGGACGGCGCTGCCGACGATTGTTCGGCGCTGACCCAGGTGCTGGGCAACAACCAGGTCTACGTGCTGGATGCCGATCTGCAGTTGGCGCCGGTGGGCGTGCTGGGCGAGGTGTACCTGGGCGGTGCGCAGTTGTGCCGGGGTTACCTGAATGCCGAGGCCGATGAGCAGACGTTCATCCAGAGTCCGTTTGATCCGGCGCAGCGTTTATATCGCACCGGCGACCTGGCGCGTTATCGCCCGGACGGGGCGATCCAGTTGCATGGTCGGCGCGATCAGCAGGTCAAGGTGCGCGGATTCCGTATTGAACTGGCGGAGATCGAGGCCGAGCTTCTGCGCATGCCGCAGGTGGCCGAAGCCCTGGTGCTGCCGGCGGCATCGGCCGAGCAGGGGCTGTTGGCCTTTGTCGTGGCGCAGCAGGGAAGGTCGACGGGCTTGCTCGACACCGCGCGCGCTGAGCTCAGTGACCGCCTACCCAGCGTGATGGTTCCACAGCGCCTGCACCTGATCGAACAGTTCCCGCGACTAGCCAACGGCAAGATCGATCGCAAGGCGCTGCAGCAGTTGGCGGGTAGGGCGGTGGATGACGAAGACGCTGCACCACGTGACGCGCTGGAGCAATTGCTCGCCGCGCGCATGGCGCAATTGCTTGGGCTGGAGCGATTGGGCATCGACCGCGACTTCTTCGCCGCCGGAGGTCATTCGCTGCTGGTGATCAAGTTGGTGGCCGGTATTCGCAAGTTGTTGCAGTGCGAAATTCATCCGGGGCTGGTCTTCGATCATCCCACCGTGGCGTCGTTGGCAGTGGCCTTGCGGGCACTGGAGAGCAGCCCGGGGCAACTGGAGAAAATGGCCCAGGTACGCCTGCGCATGGAGGCAATGAGCCCCGAGGAAAAGGCCCTCCTGACCGAACAGGCGCGGCAGCTGCAAGCCGCCAGGGCTGCGCAAGGCAGCTGACAGGGCATGAACGAAAGGCCGTCGCCCGACAGCGACGGCCTTTTTTTTATCTTTTTCGCGAATGATAAATAAACTCATTCCGGTTTTTGGCAGGTGCTGCGTCTTACTTAGGTATGTGGGCAAATCGGGTCGGGCAGGACGTCCAGGCACCGGGTTTGTTCAGCAAAGATTTCGCCGTCGTCCAGCCTGATGACCGCGCCCGGGGAGGGGCCGGTCGGCCACGCACTGAGGCATTGCCCTGAGGCAATCGATCGTGCGGGTTCACAGGTGCTGGCGAGCGGCGGGCCCTTCGGCCCCATGGACTTTTACTTCTACCAATAATAGAGAGCACGATGTCATCCATTCATGAGTTGAAACCTCTGTTCAAGGCACTCGTCATGTCCCGCGGCCTGCGTTCGCGGCGGGTGTTGGCCGGTCTGGGGTTGGTCTGCGTACTGCCGCTCAGTGCTCAGGTGATGGCGCAAGACGTCAGCATCGACATCCCTGCGCAACCGCTGCCGCAGGCACTGCAAGCGTTCGGTCAGCAGACCAACCAGCAAGTGATCTACAACGCTGGCGACATGGCCGGGCTGAAAAGCACCCGCGTCAGCGGCACAATGAGCCCGCAGGCGGCCATCGCCGAATTGCTCAAGGGCACTGGCGTGCGCTACAGCCTCGAGGGCAATACCCTGATGCTGATGCGCAGCCCTGCCACGGGAGGCCTTGAGCTGGGTGCGACCACCATCAGTGCACAAGCGTTGGACGCGACAACCGAAGGCAGTAATTCCTACACCAGCAAGGCCGTGACCCTTGGCAAGGGCACCCACACCCTCAAGGAAATTCCCCAGTCGATCACCGTGATGACGCGCAAGCAGATGGATGACCAGAACCTGGTCAGCCTCAAGGACGCCGTCAACCAGACCACCGGCATCGTCGGCCTGCAGGGCGTTGGCCAAGGCATGATCCTGTCGTCACGCGGTTTCCAGATCGACGATTGGCAATACGATGGTGTGCCGATCCTGCGTAACAACTATTCGCTGGGCAACTGGGCGACCCAGGACCTGATCTTCTTCGACCGCCTGGAAATCATGCGCGGCGCGGCCGGCCTGCTGCAAGGCACTGGCAGCCCCGGTGGTGCCGTCAACCTGGTGCGCAAGCGTGGCCAGAGTGCACCGACCGTGACCTTGACCGGCAAGGCCGGGTCCTGGGATCACTACGGTCTGCAATTGGACGCTGGCGGCCCGCTGAACCAGGCCGGCAACATCCGCGGCCGCGTCGTCATCGATGAAGACCAGAGCAACTCGTTCGTCGACTATGCGTGGAGCAAGACCCACTCGTTGTACGGTGCGTTGGACGTCGACCTGAGCGAAGACACCACCCTGGGTTTCGCGGTCAGCCAATCCAATGGCGAATCGCGCGGCAACATCCGTGGCCTGCCACGCTACGCCAACGGTTCGATGCCGGACGTGTCGCGTTCGACCTACACGGGGGCGCGTTGGAACCGTTCTGAAATCGATGTCACCACCTACTACACCGACCTGGAGCATCGCTTCAACGAGGACTGGGCGTTCAAGGTGGGTGCCGTGTACATGACCGAAGACAACCAGGCGAAAAACCAGCGAGTGCAAAGGCTTGGCGGTCTAAACCCTGATGGCAGTGGCGTGCAATATGCCGACTTCGTGACTGATTTCCAGTCCACGAAGTCTGGTCTGGACATGAACCTGACCGGCAAGTTCGAAGCCTTGTCGATGGAGCAGGAAGTCATGCTCGGCGGCAACTTCTCGCAGTTGGAGACGGATGATAAATACGCCCGTACATTCAACAATACCAGCGATAGCATCTTTGACTTGAACAATGACCGGCCGGACATCAGCTATGAGAGTCTGATCAACAGCCCGGGCGGACGGGGCGTCCTCAGTAAGTACGATATTCGCCAGAAGGGTGTGTATGGCACCTGGCGCGTGAAGCCTGTCGATGATCTGACGCTGGTGCTGGGTTCCCGGGTCAGTTGGTATGACTTCAGCTACAAGTCGAGAACCGAAGACTCCGCCGGTATTACCCCATACACGGCAAGCACCGGAACTGAAACCGGAGTGGTCACGCCCTACGGCGGTATCATCTATGACCTGAGCCGCGAATGGGCGGTATACGCCAGCTACACCGATGTGTTCCAGCCCCAGACCGAGGTCGATACCAGCGGTTCGGTGCTCAAGCCCATCGTCGGCACCAACTACGAAGTCGGTCTCAAGGGTGAGCTGATGGACGGTCGGGTCAATACCTCCCTGGCTGTCTTCCGTTACGATCACGAGAACCGTGCCATCGAAGACACCGCTGGAGGGATGGTATGTCAGGGCGGGTACTGCTCGGCAGCCTCGGGGAAAGTGCGCAGCCAGGGTATCGATGCCGAAATCAGTGGTGAAGTTATGGACAACCTGCAGCTGTTCGCGGGCTACACCTACAACACCACCAAGTACCTGGAGGAGCCGGGGAAAGACGGTGTTGTCTTCAGTAGCTGGACGCCGAAACACATGCTACGGGTGTGGGGCAATTATCAACTGACCGGTGATTGGAGCCGTGTCAGCACCGGTCTGGGCTTTACCACCCAAAGTCACACACTGGTTTATGAACAGAAGATGGACGTCCCGGGTTATACCGTGTGGAATGCCCGTATCGGTTACCAGCTGACGCCGGAAATCGCTTTGGCGGTCAACGCCAACAACCTGTTCGACAAGACGTACATAACCCCCGCTTACAACCAGCTTGATGGCAACAACAACTTCGGGGATCCGCGTAACCTGATGTTCAGCGTGAAGTACACTCCGGAGTTCTGATTCTTGGGGGAGTGAGATAGACCCGCCTTGTGCGTGAGGTTGTTTGCTTAAGGAGACGGCGCTTTTTCCGGATGGGAAAGCGCCGTTTTCTTTTGGGTTGGATTGGGTGCATATCCGTTGCTGCGGTAACGGCTGCTTATGGTTCCGCCCTTACGGCGGCTCACTTTCGCGCTCTTCCAAAAGTGACCCGCTGTAAGAGCGGAACCGCCAGTGGCCGTTACCGAAGAAACGGATATACACACCAACGTTCGGGGAACACAAAACCGGCTGTCGGTGCTATTGCTCCTATGCCGTGCTGCCCAGAAAAGCCTCAACCAGCGAATCAAGCAACCCATCATCAAAGATCATACCGCGGTGACGCAACGGCGAGCGCACCGAGCATCGCAGCTCCCCGGTCAGGCTGTACCCCTTGATCAAGCCCTCGCAGAACGCCAATTCGTCCGGCGTTTTTTCCGCCTGGGTCCACCAGCAACTGGGACGTACCCGTACCGGTTTGAAGGTGAATCCGTCAAAGGCTTCGAGCAACCGGTCATGCACCGAGAACGCCTGGGCGTTCATGACTTCATCCTTGACGCTCTGCACGATTGACAGCAAGTCGCCTCGCCCCGGTTCGATCTGGCGGGTGGCCCATTCATGGAATGCCTGGACCGTACTGTCGGGGTGCGCTTGCCGGTAAGCCGCCGTGCGTTCGGTGAGGGTTGGAAACAGCAGATCGAAGTATTCGATGGCCTCGAGCAGATCCTGGGAGGCCGGGTCGGCTTGCTCAGCGCCTGGCAAATGTCGATGACGCGACAATGTTGCCGGGTACAAATGTTCAGGAATCGTGGTGTCCACCAGGCCTAGGAAGCTGACGGTGTGGCCCTGGCTTTCCAGCGTCGCCGCGATGTCCAGCGCAATGGTCCCGCCCAACGACCAGCCCATCAGGTAATACGGGCCTTGGGGCTGGGCGGCGACGATTTCCCGGCTGTAATCGGCAATCATCTCGTGCCAGGCTTCAGGCCCTGCGTGGGGTTCGCTGAAGCCGCGGTGCATGACGCCAAAAGTGCGCGCCCGATGTTGGAGTTTGCGCGCCAGTGGCTGGTAACAGAACACGATGCCACCGCTGGGATGCAGGCAAAACAACTGCGGCGCATTGGTGGGAGCGGTGTTCAAGGGAACAAGGCACTGAGTCTGCTGCCGATGCTCCTGCGAAATGAACAGCGCCAGCTCCGCGATGCTCGGGTTGGCCAGCAACGCCTGCAGGCGCACGGTGATGTTCAGGCGTGCCTTGAGGTTGGCGATCAGCTCAATCGCCAGGATCGAATGCCCGCCCAACTCAAAGAAACTGTCGTTGATTCCCACGCGCTCAACCCTGAGGGATTCTTGCCAGAGCTGCGCCAGCGCCTGTTCCAATTGAGTACGCGGCGCCACGTAATCGGTCTGCCGAAGACGCGCGTCCGGTTCCGGCAAGGCCTTGCGGTCGAGCTTGCCATTGGCATTGAGCGGCAAGTGATCGATGAACACCAGGTGACTGGGCACCATGTAGTCTGGCAACTGCGCTTTGAGGGCGGCCAACAGACTTTCGCGTAACCCGGTCATGGACGCTTGCGTGGCAATCACATAAGCGACCAGTTGCAGGCCGGCCGGGCCTTCATGGGTCAACACGACACAATCGCGGATCGCCGGCAGCGCTTGCAAACGTGCCTGGATTTCGCCCAATTCAATGCGGAATCCGCGGATCTTGACCTGGTGATCCAGGCGCCCGATGTATTCGATGCTGCCGTCGCTGCCATAACGTGCCAGGTCGCCGGTGCGATACAGGCGGCCACCCGGCAGCGGATCGAACGGGTCGGGGATAAAGCGGCTGGCGGTCAGGTCGGCGCGCTGGTGATAACCACGGGCCAGGCCGGCCCGACCGACATGCAGCTCACCGACGCAACCCTTGGGGACCGGGTTCAGATGCGCGTCGAGCACATACCAGGACAGGTCGACGATGGGCTGGCCGATTGGGCTCGCGGTCTCGCTGTTCAAGTCGTCGATCGACAGCGGTCGCCAGGTGACATGGACGGTCGTTTCCGTGATGCCATACATGTTGATCAATTGCGGCGACTGGTCGCCGAAACGTTCGAACCAGGGGCGCAAGCTCTGCACATCAATGGCTTCGCCGCCAAAAATGACCTGGCGCAGCCGGTGGCCAAGCGGCTGATGAGGCTCGCAGGCGACTTGCAGCAACGACCTGAACGCTGAGGGCGTCTGGTTGAGCACGGTGATGTGTTCCTGGCAAACCAGGGCGTAGAACTCTTGCGGCGAACGACTCACCGCGTGGGGCACGATGACTAGCCGGCCGCCGTGCAGCAGCGCGCCGAAAATCTCCCACACGGAAAAGTCGAAGGCATAGGAATGAAACAGGCACCAGACGTCCTGCTGATCGAAGCTGAACCAGTGGTCCGTGGCCTGGAACAATCGGCTGACGTTGTGGTGCGTCAGCAATGCGCCTTTGGGCTGGCCGGTCGAGCCTGAGGTGTAAATCACATACGCCAGGTTATCCGGGTGCATCGGCACCTCCGGATTGTGCTCGGGATAGTCGCCCTCGATCTCGACGGGGTCGAGCGACAAACAGTTCATGTCGGCTGGCAACGCCAACGATTCACGCAGATGAGCCTGGGTCAGGATCTGCGTCACGCCACTGTCCTGGATCATGTAGGCCAGGCGATCGGCCGGGTAGGCCGGGTCCAGCGGCACGTAGGCGCCACCGGCCTTGAGAATCGCCAGCAGGCCAATGATCATTTGCGGCGTACGCTCGGCGGCGATGCCGACCAGCACGTCGGGCCCGACGCCTTGCTCGATCAGCCGATGGGCCAGTTGATTGGCCTGTCGATTGAGCTCGGCATAGCTCATGTGCTGCCCTTCAAAGGTCAGTGCCGTGGCGTCACCCGTGGCGGCGGCATGGGCTTCGATCAACGAGTGCAGGCAGTGTTCGCGGGGCAGCCGGGTTGGCTGGCGGTTCCAGTCGTGCAGGGTGTGCTGCCCTTCCTCAGCGCTCAGCAATTGCAATTCGCCGAGGGCGCGTTCAGGTGTTTCGATCAGGTCCTGCAACAGGTTCTGCCAGTGGCCGGCCATGCGCTCGATGGTTTCAGTGCGGTAGAGATCACGGCTGTATTCGAACGTCGCCAGAATCTGCTGCTGTGAATAATCGACATCCAGCGACAAGTCGAACTTGGCCTGGCTGTCGCCTGTGTCAAGAAACTCCAGGGCCAGTTCGCCTTTGGGCGAGATCGTCAGGGGCGGTGAGCCGGTGCGCCAGTTGAACAAGACCTGGAACAAGCCCTGTGCGCCGGGTTGCAGTTGATCGAGGATCAGCTCCAGTGGGTAGTCGGCATGTTCCAGCGCGGCGAGGGACTGGGCGCGCAAGCTGCGCAGGAAATCCAACGCTCCGAGGCTCGAGTCGATCCGCGCCCGATACACCTGGCTGCTGACAAAGAACCCCACCAGGTCCTGGCTTTCATGGCTGTTGCGGTTGGCGTTGGGCACGCCGACGGTGAAGTCGTCCTGGTTGCTGTAGCGGCCCAGCAACAGCTGCCAGGCAGCCAGTGCCACCACGAAAGGCGAAAGGCCCTGGTGTTGGCAGAACGCGTCCAGGGCCCGGGTCACTGCGGGGGCAAGTGTTACGTGCACACGTCCGGCCCTATGCTGCTGGTCGACGGTGCGGGGGAAATCCACGGGCAGTTCCAGCGTGGGCAGGTCGCGGCCCAGGTAGTGGCTCCAGTATTCACCGCTGCGCTGGCAGGCTATGCCCTGCAAATACTCGCCTCGCTGGTGGGTGGCGTAGTCGGCGTATTGCAGGGACAGCGGCGGCAGCGGTGACGGATCACCGAGCAAGGCCTGAGCGTAGGCCTGGGTCATGTCCTGCATGAGGATCGTGTTGGACCAGGCATCGGAGACGATGTGATGCATGTTGAGCAGCAGCACATGTTCGTCACTGTCCAGCCTGAGCAGCGTTGCCCGCATCAGCGGCGCGTGGCTGAGATCGAACGGTTGCCGGGCGTGCAGCTCGATGCGCTGTGAGAGTGCGATGGCACGCGCCTGGGGGGCGAGTGCGCCGAGGTCCTCCCGGTGCAGGGTGAGACGGGCGTTGCGCTCGACTACCTGGACCGCCGCACCGTCGAGGTCATTGAACGCGGTGCGCAGGATGTCGTGTCGGTCGATGACCCGATTCAGCGCCTGTTCCAGGGCATCGGCATCGAGTTCACCGGTCAGGCGCAGGGCCCGTGGCAGGTTGTAGGCCGAACGGGCCGGGTCTCGCTGGTGCTCCAGCCACAAGCGTTGCTGGGCGAAAGACAACGGCGCGCGGTCCAGTCGGCGGCTGTCGCTGGCGTGCATGTCGCCAGCGACATCCTCGAGCAGCAGCATCAGCAGATCATCATCTAGCAGTTCGTTCATGGTGTTCTCGATAAACAGCATTGCGTCGGACGGGGTCAGGCAAAGGCCGCCGCAGATTTTTCACTGACCACTTGACCGGCCTGCATGCGGACCAGTTGATCGGCGATGTCGAAATAGCGGTCGTCGTGGGAGATGACGATGATGGTTTTGCCCAGTGCTTTCAGTTCCGGCAGCAGTTCGGTATAGAACACGCGCCGGAACACCGGATCCTGGTCGGCGGCCCATTCGTCGAACACCAGCACTGGACGCTCCTCAAGCCAGGCGTTGAGCAAGGCCAGGCGTTTGCGTTGGCCGGTGGACAGGTCGGTGGTGCTGAAGGCGCCGTCCTGAATGCTGACCTTATGAGCGATTTCCAGGCGCTCCAGGTAGCGATTGGCGTCTTTGGGCACCTGTTGATCGCCCTGGACCAGCTCATCGAACAGGTAGTAGTCGGCAAAAATCGTGGTGAACAACTGGCGATAATCGTCCCGTTGAGCGGCCCCTACCGGCGCACCATCGAGGAGGATTTCACCGCCCTGGGGGAAGTAGAGACCCAGCAGGAGTTTGATCAGCGTGGTCTTGCCGCCTCCGTTTTCACCGACGATGAACACGATGTCACCCTGGGCGATGGACAGGTTGACCGGTCCCAGGGCGAAGGGTTGGCTGCCTTCGACCACCGGGAAGGCGTAGTGCACATCGCGCAACTCAAGGTGCTGGATCGTGGGTTTGTGGCGTTTCTTGTCGTTGAGCAGCAGATGCGGCTCCGGTGAGGAAAACTGCTCGGCCAGTTCGGCGATGCGCTTGAACGCAACGTTCGCCCGGCTGATCACCGGCAACGTCATCACCAGGTATTCCAGCGGGCCCTTCATGTACAACAGCACCAGCACGAAACCGCTGAGCACCACCCTGTCCGTGCCCAGCCACAGTGATTGCAGGGCCAGGACCAGGCCAATGACCACAAAAAACAGCATCGAGCCGAAAGTCTTGGCCACCACGAACGTGTTGACCGAGCGGATATTGGTGTCGCAGATGTAGTCGGCGGTCGCTTCGATTCGCTGGTTGAACATGCGCTGGCGGCGTGGGCGATGAATGCGCAGTTCCTTGGCCCCGGCGGCGATAGCGCCGTAGTGTTTCTGCAGCGCGTCTTCGGCCTCCCGGGCGTCTTCGAACCCCCTGATGCCGCGGGCGCGAGCCAGGTATTGCACGACCGTGCCGATCACTAGAGCCACCAGCAGCAGCAAAAACATCGGCACCGACAGGTAGGCCAGGTAACCCAGGCAGCCGAGGGTTACCGTGAAGGCGATGGCCAGTGGCGCGAAAGAAAACGCGAAATCGCTGACGGTGTTGACGTCGTGGGTCAATACCGGAATGAGCCGATGGCTGCGGTAGCGTTCAATCTGTTCGATGGGGGCCAGCAGGACTTTCTTGCCCAGGGATTTACGCAGCTCGGCGATGATGTTCTGGCCAACATGGTTGGTGCCGATGTCTGAAAGAATCGAGGTCAGCAGCGCTGCCGCGCAAAGCCCCGCGAACGTCGCCAGCATCTGGAACGTGGGCGTTGTGGCGGCGTTCAGGGCGTCGTTGATGGTTGCCAGCAGGGCAGTGATGCTCAGGCCGCCCAACATGCCCAAGAGGATCGAGCCCACGACAATCAGCCGGAAGGGTTTGAGCAGGGTGAACAATTCAGTGATCACCCCGCGTTTTGGTTGGCTCATGGAGGTTTCCCTGCTAGATGAAAAAGGGCGAAGGCCATCGCGGGCGTTCACCGCATGGGCTGGAGGACGCAGGCACGCCGGGTTGGGACGCGCCCACCTGTAGAACGATTGGAGGGGAAGGGGATTTAGCGAGGAGCCGCCTGACACACATTATTGTGGCGAGGGAGCAAGCTCCCTCGCCACAAAAGCTTGTCTGTGTCCGGCAGGTTGGTTTACATATCCCGCGCCACCCGAAAGCCGATCCAGTCGCCGCGGTCACTTGGCACCAGTGCGTTGCGGTTGCCGGAGCGGGAGAACACCGGTGCCTCGCCCCAATCATTGCCACGGATGCGTTTGAATTCGCACTTGCCGGTCAGCCAGGCGCTACCGTCGTTTGGGGCGCCCACATAGTTTTCGTTGTAGCAGTCGGCGGTCCATTCGTAGATGTTGCCGTGCATGTCGTATACGCCGAAGGCGTTGGGCGCGAAGCTGCCGGCCGGGGCGGTGAAGTTGTAGCCGTCGGCCGCGCCGTAGGTGTTGGCGTGCTGGGCGATGCTGTATTCCTTGCCCTCGTCGAACGGGAAAGGGAACGGGCCGGTGCTACCGCCGCGTGCCGCGTACTCGCGCAGGGACTCGCTGACCAGTTGGTATTGCTTGCCGGTTTTTTTCGACAACCACGCGACGTAAGCGTTGGCCTCGGCGAAATCCATGCACACCGCCGGGTGCCGGTCGGTGTATTGCTTGCGCGGGTCGCTGCCCTGATAGTCGGGGATGCCGGCCTTACAGGCGCGGCCGGGGCGCTTGTCTCCATCGGGCATCTGGTAACCGGTGTCGCGCAGGTAGGCGAACCATTCGCCCTTGAGCACCTGGAAGCGACTGATTGCCAGCGGCTTGGCGAACGTCACCGGGTGCATCGGGCCTTCGTCGGGCTCGCGTCCCACTTCGTCTTCCGGGGTGCCCATCTGGAAGGTGCCGGTGGGCAGCACGACCATTTCCGGGCAGTCCTTGCAGTCGCGAAAGACCTGGCCCGCTTGAGACGCCTGGGCGCCGGAGGGCAGCATGGCGGCGAGGGCCAGTGCCGGGAGTAGCTTCAAGGGAAAACTGTTCATCCATTTCTCTCGTTAAAGTCAGGTTCAGAGTGTCTTGGCCAGCAAGCCCATGAAGCGATCGATCTCGGCTTCGGTGTTGAGCAACCCCGGCGCGGTGCGGATTACCGGCCCGGCGTCGCGATGCACGGCGTCGGCGATCACGCGGTTCTTCATCAGGTAAGCGGCGACCTCATCGCTGTCGCGGCCCTTGACCCGGAAGAAGGTGAAACCGGCGGACAGGTCTGGGTTCAGCGGGGTGACCAGTTCGATCTGCGGCTGTGCCACCAGCTGTTTTTTCAGATAGCTGTTGAGGGCATGGATGCGCGCCTGCACTTCGGCCTTGCCCAGTTGCAGGTGCAACTTGAACGCTTCGTCCGCCGCCCAGCGATGCTCGAAAGCGTGATAACCGCCTGGGGTCATGGTGGTGGAAAACGCCGTGGCTTCGGAGAAGGTCGGGATGATTGGCGTGACGTACTTGAGCTCTTCGCTGCGGCTGCACACCAGGCCGGTGCCGCGTGGGCCGAACATCCACTTGTGGGTGCCGGCGATGAAAAAATCGCAATTCATGGCGGGGAAACTGAGGTCTTCGACGCCGAAACCGTGCACGCCGTCCACCACATAAATGATCCGCTGTTCATCGCTGCGGCCCTGGTTGTGCTTGTCCACCAGGGCGCCGATCTTGTCGATCGGCAGCTTCACGCCACTGCCTGAATGCACCCAGGTCATGCCCAGCACCCGGGTTTCGGGGCGGATGTTGCGGTCGATGGCCGTGAGGATCTGTTCATGGCTGGCATCGCGAGCGTTGTCGAACAGCTTGATCTTGCGCACCCGTGTGCCAGTCCGTTGGCTGCGCAGCTCAAGAATGGTGTGGGTGGCGTAGTGTTCGTGGGCGGTGCTGAGGATTTCCTGATCGGCCGCCACATGGACTCCGCCGTAGATGATCGACAGGCCTTCGGTGGTGCTGCCGGTGAGGGCGATCTGCTTCGGGCTCGCTTGCAGGTAGCGGCCGGCCCAGGTGCGGACGTTTTCCTCGCGTTCTTCGGTGACGCCCAGGTCCCAGTCCATCAACAGCCCCGGGTTTTTATCCAGGGCGGCGCGGTGCTTTTCGATGGCCTCGCGCACCGGGCGCGGGTGAGTGGTGACCAGGAAATTGGAGAAGTGCAGGTAGTCCGGGTCCTGGTCGAACAGCGAGCGCAGTTGTGCCCATTTATTTTTCGGCAGCGGCGGCAGAGGATCGGCGCTGGCCGTGGCAGGCAGGCTGGCGGCGAGGGGCAGGCCGGCGGCGAGGATCCCGGCCTGCTTCAGGAAGGTGCGACGTTCATTCATGGCTGGACGGTCTTCTGGGTCGAGGCGAGGGCGGGCGGGCGGCTTTCTGGACCTGGTCCCAGACCCGCAGGAAATTGCCGCCCCACAGCTTGGCGATGTCGGCTTCGGAGTAGCCGCGGGTCAGCAGTTCGGCGGTGACGTTGCGGATGTCGCCGACGTTCTCCCAGCCTTTCACACCGCCGCCTTCGTTGAAGTCCGAACTGATGCCGACGTGGTCGATGCCAATCTTGCGCACGGTATAGTCGATGGCGTCCCCCAGGTCCTTGAGGCTGGCCTTGGGTTCCTCTTCGAGGATGCCGTAGAGCTGGCCGGCGTATTCACCGAACTTCTGTTCCGGCCAGGCGGCGATGATCGGGTCGCCGGGCATCAGCGCCATTGCCAGGTTGGGCAGTGGCGGCAGGTCGAAGCGCTCGCGCAAGGCGTTGAGTTTGTCCTGGGTCTTTTGCGTCAGTGGGCGCAGGTATTGGGAGAAACCGACGATCTGCACCACGCCGCCGCTGGCCTTGATCAGTTGCATTTCCTTGTCGCTGAGGTTACGCGGAATGTCCACCATCGCCCGTGGCGCCGAATGGGACGCCACCAGTGGGGTGCGGCTCAGTTGCGCGACTTGCTCCAGGGCTTGGGTCGACATCTGCGACACGTCGATGATCACGCCGAGGTCGTTCAGGCGCGTCACCGCTTGCTTGCCGATGTCCGACAGGCCGCCGAGGGCGTCGGGCGAATCGTTGAAGAACGGCAGCGGGCGCGAGGAGTCGGCCCAGTCGTTGTTGCCGATGTAGCTGAAGCCGAACATGCGCATGCCGCGCGCGGTCCACAGGTCCAGCAGGCTCAGGTCGTGGCCCAAGGGATAGGCGTTGAGCATGCTGATGAAGATCGCGAACTTGCCTTCGCCGTGCAGGCGACGGAAATCATCCGGGGTGTAGGCGATGGCGACCTGGTTGGGAAAGTCCCGGACCATGCCGGTGATGATCTTGTAGCGCACCTCCTGCTGGTTGCGCGCTTCCTCGACGAAGCCGGCGGTGGGCTTGTGCGGGGCGTTGGGTCCGTTCCACAACTCCGGCCAGCCGAACACCGTCAGGGCCGCGCCGGACAATTGCCCGCGGTTGGCTTTCACCAGGTCGAACTGGCCGCTGCCGTCCTTGTCCGCTTCATTGCCCGCGGTGCCGAAATCCAGCGGCACGGTGATGTGGCTGTCGAAGGACAGCAGGCGTTCGTGCAGTTCCCTGGCTTCTTTCATCACCTTGACCGGGTAGCCGGGGTTATCCCGCCACCAATGGTCCCAGGCCGCCAGGCCGCCACCCACGGCCAGCGCCAGTGCCAGGGGCACGCCGATGAAAAGAGCTTTTTTCGAACGAGGTGTTGTCATTGCCGATCTCAGTCAGGTTCGCCTTGGAAGGACAGGCGCGGGGGCCTTTGCTATCTGGGGAGAACGAGTGATCGGCGGGGAAATTTAGGCACCTCAGGGCAGTCATCGCGAGCAAGCTTTGCTCCCACAGTGGAATTGCAATGCGGTCACCTGCGGGAGCAAAGCTTGCTCGCGATGACTGCCTTCAAACCCACCCATCTCTTGCGAATGTACTCAGATCCATTGTGGGAGCGAGCCTGCTCGCGATGAGGCCGTAACAGCCCCTATAAATTTGTCAGCCCCCCCATCGTTCTAGCTTGGATAAAGCCCGCTCCAGGGCCGAACACAGGTAAGGCAATGACGATTTCTCGACGATGGTTCATGGCAGGCCTGGCGCTGACCGGTGCCGCCGTGCCTGCGGTGTATTACGGGCATCGCGAACTGACCCGACCGGATCCGAGCATCACCCCCGGCGAGGCCTCGTTCGACGTGGCTGACGCAGCGGGCCAGCGCCGGGCCGATACGTTGCGGGGCATCTGGACGATCCGTTTCACCGGCCGCGACGCCGGTCTCGAAGGCTTGCCCCAGGACGATCTGCAGGTCTTCCTCGATATCGGCCAAAGGGGCCGTGGCCTGGTGGGCTACCTCGACATCGCCGAACGCCTGCGTGGCGCCGATGAACCGCGTTACCGGGTGTTGGGCGACCTGGCCGGCACCGACCCGAAGCAACTGAGCTGGCGCCTGATAGGGGCTCAGCACAACGCGCCGGACTATGAATGCACCATGACCCTGGACGAAGTCTGGGCTGGTTTCGGCAATGCCGGCAGCGCCACCCTCAGCGGTCGCGTGTTGCGCCTGGACCGTCCCATGGCATTGCCTGAGCAGGACAACCATTTCATCGCCGTCAAGCAACGTTTCCCCGAGGCCCGGGAGCGCACGCCGCTGAGCCCGGCGCTGCTGGCCTGGCTGGTGTCGCCCGAGCATCGGCTGTTCCACCAGCTCTGGCATGCCACGCGGGACAAATGGCACACCCTGGACGAGGACAAACGCAATGCCCTGCGCGGCATCGGCTGGCAGCCCGGCCCACGGGACCAGGAACGTGATGCTCGCGGGCCGCGCAAGGATCGCAATGGCTCGGGCGTGGACTTCTTTTTCATGCACCGGCACATGCTCGGCACGGCCCGTTCGTTCCAGCCGCTGCCGTCGTGGCCGCGCTTTCCCTTGCCGCAACCGGAGCTGGAACGCGATCGCCTTGGGTTCGCCCGCTACCTCGATAACCACGATGGCACGGCCTTGCCGCCGACCTGGCTGGCCGATGGCGACGCGCAGTACGCCCAGTGGGTCAGCGACATCAAGACCGCCGAGACCTACCACAGCAATTTCCAGGTCTGGGAATCGCGCTACCGCGACCCGCGCTACCTGTCGAAACTGACCTTGGGCCAGTTTGGCTCGGAAGTGGAACTGGGCCTGCACGACTGGCTGCACATGCGCTGGGCCTCGGTGCCCCGTGATCCGTCCAACGGCCACCCGGTGCCGTTCGCCCGCGACCCGGACGACTTCGCCGCGCGCTGGTACGCCCCGGAAAACGACTTCCTCGGTGATCCGTTTTCCTCCCACGTGAGCCCGGTGTTCTGGGCGTTCCACGGCTGGATCGACGACCGCCTCGAAGACTGGTTCCGCGCCCACGAACGCTTCCACCCGGGCGAAGTGAGCCGGCTCGACGTCAATGGTGTGCCCTGGTACGCCCCGGGCCGCTGGGTCGAAATCGGCGACCCCTGGCTGGGCCCGGACACCCACGGTTGCAGCACCACGCCGGGGCTGCAGGTTGGGCGCTCGGTGGAAATGGACCCGGAAACCATGAAACTGGCGCTGCGCATCACCTTCGGCAGCGACGACAAAAAGCTTTCCGAACTGTTCCGCCGCGTGCCGCAACGGCCGTGGTATGCGCGTAATCTCAAATCCAAGCCGGTTTAATCCCGACTTGGACTGACCGAACCTGGGTTGTGCGAATGATCGCTTTTGTGGCGAGGGAGCTTGCTCCCGCTGGGCTGCGAAGCAGCCCCAAAACCAGCCCCCTCAAAAACACCTGACCCACCGAGGTGCTAGCCATTGGGGCTGCTGCGCAGCCCAGCGGGAGCAAGCTCCCTCGCCACGGATGTTGCTTGGCTCTGAAGGGGCGTCAGCGCGGCGCAGCGATGTCCAGGGCGCGGTTCGCCAGCAGCTCACTCAACTCGACCATCTGCTGGATCCCCAGGGCAAAACTCCGTCGCGCGCCCTCCAAATCAAAGGCCAGTTCGTTGGCCATGACATTGACCGAGGCGAGGGTTTCGCTGAGGTTAGCCAGCAGGCATTCCAAGTCCGCGTCTTGCGCGACAGTGAACAACTGGCCCGGTGGTGGAGTGGGTTTTTCAGGTTTTGGATCGAGGTAAAAGGCGAGGGCGCGGTCGGCGGCTTCGTCGAGTTTCTTGGAATCGTCTTCGGGGGGATTGGGGGTGATCTTGAACATGGCGTAACTCCTAGTATTCATTTTCAGGAGCCGACACCCTCGCTACCAAACGATTGGGTGGCGGCCGTACGCGGGTTGGTAGACCGGAGCACTAGGAACCCGGCGCGCCCGAAGACGCCCTGCGCACGGCCACCATGACACAGACGCGAGAGAGCATCTGTAGAAGGTGGCGCTTGCGCCTAGTTGACTCGCGGGCTACCAAACCCGATCGCTGAAATCAGCGACCCGGAAACAGTAAAAGCCACGAGCCAAGCGCACAAGCCGGCGGATTCTGGCGTAGTTGTAGGCAATGACGCAAGGCAGCGTAGCCTTGCTCGGGAGTCCTACACGGCCGGATAAAGAGCGTCAAAGCCGAACATTATTTATGAAGAGTGGGACTTACCTGTGGCGAGGGAGAAAGCTCCCTCGCCACAGGTGTTGCTTGGCTTTGAAGAGGAGTTAGCGCTGCGCGGCGATGTCCAGGGCGCGAGCAGGGGGGGACAAGCAGTGGGGAGGAAGCCAGCAGTACGAGCAGCGACGGAAAGAAACAGGACGTTGAAAAAGGTTCGCGACGCTGTTTCATCACGGGTGAACGGGACCGTGCGCAAGATAGGTCGAAGGGCGCAGACGGTGATCCAATGTGCGAATATTGCGGGCTTAAGACCACCAATAAACCTGGGCAATCGAACTCTGCACAAACGGACCACATAGACGCACCCTCTAAGGGGGAAGGACCAATGATTCGAATGCGGAAAATTCGTGCCGTACATGCAATACGTCGAAGGGCTCTAAGGATCTTCGTACGCAATGGCTGCCGTCTGGCTACAGATAAGGAGATGAGGAGTGGGAAGTTCAAAGTTTGAAGATCCACGATTGGGCGTCTACTGCTGTGGGCACATGTTCCGACGCGAGCGTTCAGCGCTTTTGGTGGTCAGGGAAGAAGGGGACTGGCAATTTTTGTGTGGGTGCGTTGATCACAATGATCCTCTAGAGCCATACCACGTGAGCATCGGAGTTTTGCTCGATGTCGATCCGACGCTGAATCAAATCGCCGATCTTCCACCAGAGTGGGAAGCTGAGCGCACTGAAGTAGGTGGTGATTGGCAGGCCACCGGTATAGCTACTGATAATCTCCGGCCTAACAAAACACCAGATGGCAATGGGGGATATTAACCCGCATCTGTATTTGGCTCACCAAATGGAGGTCACATTGTGGTGAATGAGGTTACGGGGGAAGTAACCCAGGTCAGTGACACGAATCCAGAGTGGATCACCGATGGTCGAATTAAGTGGAAATAAGAGATGAACTCTCCAAGGGATATGGTTTTTGAAAGTGCGACTGACTTCTTCTCGCTTGAAGGGAGTGTTTGGATGCGATTGTCGCCAACCGTTGCGGTTGAAGTTTGTATGACAGCAGCAGCGCACGGACGAGTTGTGGCTCGCATAGAAGGTGGGATTTGGCACTCGCCAGGTTTCGAAGCCCGCCTCGATTGCATCTGGGACGGTGCTGATCTGCCGATATCTGAATCCAATGCACATCTGAACAACTTAGTGGCGGGAGACTTTATCCGTGAAGAGATGGATTGTCACACAGCGTTCATTTTGACAGCGCCACCAATTACGGGTTGGCCGCATAAGACGCAAAAAGTAGAAGCTTAGTGGTGTGGAGTAATTGGGGTTGACGGGTAAGGGGAATCAATAAGTTAGAGTATTGAAGATGTCTGCATGAGTCGATAACTTGGTCTGTATTACAAAAAAGGAGATCCGAACTCATGCAGGTCATCCAGTTTTTATCCCGAGGATCCGATGGGTGGATACTCTTTTCCAACATTTGTATCCTATTCGTTGTGAACCCGATAACGAAGAACCTGATGGCTTATTCGGCAGGGTTGTTGTCGATCGCCAAGTAGCCTCCCTTTGCTGCTAGCTAACTCGCGGGCTACCAAACCCGATCGCTGAAATCAGCGACCTGGGAACAGTAAAAGTCAGAGTGGTAATTGCTGACAGCAGAAGCAATACTGTATCGCAGCTAAAAAGTCGTGCAAAATACTAATCGACGGGTTGCTAGAGGTAAGTGGGGTCAAATAAATTAATGGAGGTAAAAATGTTAAAGTCTCATGAGGTATGGAAAGCCATAGATTCACATACTCTTGCCATTTATTTTTGTTTTGAAGATTTAAATAGTGGTAATTATTGCGTTCAAAATGTTGAATTCTTCCGCCTGCCTTTAACGCAGGAATACCAGTTAAATGCGCTGAAAAACACAATAGAGCTTTTTATAGAGGAGAGTCCTTTATCTCGCTGCGAATGGCTGCCCTCTCTAGAAGAGGCGATAAAGCTACATGACAAAATCTTTGAGAACTGAATAAAACAATTAACACACCTCCTCCTTATAGGGGGACGCACTAAACCCCATGAACTACAACGCGGGTGGCGCGCTTAGGGATGCTCTGAAATAGCCGGATCCGAGAACGCGATCCTGCTGAAGGAGTACGCTACCCCTCTCTCGAACAGATGTCAGGTTGGTGGCTCACCACGAACGACGTCTGGTTGGATGAAAAAATAAACAACTGATACTGCCTGAATAAGGAACCCGCCCGGCCGGGCGAGTTCCTGACGTATCAGTAGGATTGGTATGGCCGACTTTAACTGCAAGCGATGTCGCTGTTGCGGATGAGGGTCAGCGATCAAAGGCGTTGTGGCGAGGGGATTTATCCCCGATGGGCTGCGAAGCAGCCTTCTCGGACCGGGCGGTAAGCCTACCGGTGATCGCTTGGACAAAGGAGGACACGGGAAGCAAAATGCTGCTCGTGCTCAGGAGCCACACGGTCATCGGCCAGATCTTACAACGCCCGATGGTAACCTCACCTACCGATCTATCATTGATATGACTAAGTTCACTTACGACGACATTGTAAAAGTGGTGGTGCAGGCACCGGAGGCACTCAGGCCAGGTAAGCGGGCATGGATCGTCGGCGTCTTTGATGACCGGCCGGGCAGCTACTTTGACAAATTTCCACCTGGTACCGTCTACTCGATTGAGTTTGAAGATGGATCCTCACTGGAGATTTATGAATCTGACTTAGAGCCCGCCAGTTAGAGGGTAAGCAGAGGAGGGAAAACCTGCGCTGCTGCGCGCCTTGGTCACTGGCAGCACGCAGCGCCTGGCGCCGACGCTTGAAGAAATGGGCTCCTCGGCTATGTTGCCTGGCTGGCAACAGCGTGTCGTTGACGGCAACCGCCACGGGTGTAACTTGGACGGAACCCTACAGGGGGTGAGCAGCGACTTTACCCACACTGTCTGGGCTGCAGTTGTGCCCAGGGGGCTAGTGCATGGTGCTATGAGTGCAATCAATGAAAATCAGCAGTATCGAAGCAGGCGCGGGTCTGACATTGAAAACCGAGGGACTTGCGGAGCGGTTTGACTACGAGGTCAGCGTCATGGTCGATGACCCTGGTCTGAAAGAAGGTGCCATCGACTTCATCGATCTCGTCGTTCGCTATGTTGAAGCGGGCTATAGGGTCGCTCCAGACGAAACTTTGGGATATGGATGTTGGGTCACGAAGATGCATCTGAACGACAAACGAGAGTTGTTGTTTTTTGAGCAGTCACCGGTGACTGGAGTTTATGTACCAGGCATCAGCACCACGCTGAGACTTTGGGCCGAACAGCATGCGGTGTGTGAGAGGGCCGGCGCGGACTACGCCGCACCGACCTTCGACCAGATGATTGTGATCTCAGATGGCATCTTGGAAGGCGATCCTGCTGAAGGAGTACGCTACCCCTCTCCCGAGCATATGTCAGGTTGGTGGCTCACCACGGACAGATTTGATGGGGATGTAAAAAATCTGAAGACGGTTCATACCCAGCATGTCTCGGTAAGTCGACCAGACTTGGTGAGGTTTTTAGCGCTACCGTTCGGCTACCGATTCCACGGTCCTACGAATGACGTCTGGCTGGATGAAAAAATAAACAACTGATACTGCCTAAATGAGGAGCCCGCCCAGCCGGGCGGGCTCCTGACTTTCAGTACTATTGGTATGGCCGACGTTAAACTGCAAGCGATGTCGCTATTGCGAGTGAGGGCCGGTGATCAAAGACGTTGCGGCGAGGGGATAAATCCCCTCGCCACAAATGTCACTTGGCTTGAAGGAAGGGGAGCGCTAGCGCGGCGCAGCGATGTCCAGGGCGCGGTTCGCCAATAGCTCACTCAACTCGACCATCTGCTGGATCCCCAGGGCAAAACTCCGTTGCGCGCCTTCCAAATCAAAGGCCAGTTCGTTGGCCATGGCATTGACCGAGGCGAGGGTTTCGCTGAGGTTGGCTAGCAGGCATTCCAGGTCCACGTCTCCCGCTACGGTGAACAACTGGCCCGGTGGCGGATTGGGTGTTTCAGGTTTGGGGTCGAGGTAAAAGGCGAGGGCGCGGTCGGCGGCTTCGTTGAGTTTTTTGGATTCGTCTTCGGGGGGATTGGGGGTGATCTTGAACATGGTGCAACTCCTGGCTATTTACGAGGCGTTGCCAGACATCACTTGCAGATGATGGGTGGCAGCTATGCGCGGGTCTGCAAGACCGGGAAACCAGGAACCCGGCAGACCCGAAGGTCTCCCGCACACAGCTGCCATTGAGCGACACGGGTGTGTCGATTGGCTTGTGGCTATGCGCCTGGTATTTCGTCGGGCTTGCAGACCCGATCACTGATGGGCAGTGACGGGAAACAAGTTATCGATGGGGTGCCAAGCGCACAAGCCGGCGGATTCTGGCGTAGTTGTAGGCAATGACGCAAGGCAGCGTAGCCTCGCTCGGGAGTCCTACATGGCCGGATAAACAGAGCCAAAGCCGAGCACCATTACTGATCATTCCCACGCTCGCGTGGGAATGCAGCCAGGGACGCTCCGCGTCCCCAAGAGCCGAACGCAGAGCGTCAGTAGAGGCATTCCCACGCGGGGTGGGAACGATCGAAAAAGACATTTTTAAATTAAATAGTGGGATTTTTAGTATGAGTATTCTGGAATGCCTTTGTGAAAGCGACGTGCTGCGCACAGTTTGCGATAGTGAATATTTGCAAATTTATTTTTCGAAGGGCGAAATTTTAAATATTTACAACTCCTATTCTCTTGCGGGCGCTAGTTTGGGTTCTCTTGTCGGGAACAAGCTCCGGAGCGTGACGGAAGATTCAGAAGTGATAGAGCTGAAATTTGATGATTTAGCTGCATTAACCATTGATATGAAACCGGAGGCCTTCAATGGGCCGGAGGCGATGCAATTATTAAGGAACGGGGAAGCCACAGTGATTTGGAGTTAGGTTGGCGAGCTGGCTAGCGGCAGGCTTGTGCTCATAAAGCACAAGCCTGAGGACTGTCAGATGTTTTGAGTGCGCTGGTTTTGGGGCCGCTTCGCAGCCCAGCGGGGATAAATCCCCTCGCCACATGATGTCACTAGGCTTGAGGTTGGGTTCTAGGCCCTACATCACCCGCCAACCCCCACCCAACGCCCTGTATAGCGCCACACTCGCCTGCACCCGCGCCAATCTCAGCTGCACGTTCATATCCTGGGCGGCGTACAGGGTGCGTTGGGTTTCCAGCACGGTGAGCAAATCTTCGGCACCGGCCTGGTAGCGGCGTTGGGCGATGTCGAAGGCGGTCTGGGCCTGGTGCAGTTCTTCGCTTTGCCACTGCCGTTGGCGGTCCAGGCCGTTGATGCCGTTCAGGGCTTTTTCGACGTCGGCGAAGCCGTTGATGATGGCGGCGCGGTACAGCTCGAGTAGTTCCTCCTGGCGCGCGGTGGCTCGGTCGCGTTCGGCGCTCAGGCGGCCGTTGTTGAAGATCGGCGCGGCCAGGCCGGCGCTGAGGTTGTAGACGTTGTTGCGCAGCAACTGGTCGGCGATGTCGGCGCCGGTGGCGAGGCTCAGGCCCAGGGTCACGCTGGGCAGCATGGCGGCGCGGGCGATGGTGATGTCGGCCTGGGCGGCGGCGAGGCGGGCTTCGGCGGCGGCGATGTCCGGGCGGCGGCTCAGCAATTGGCTGGGCACGCCAGCGTCGATGGCCGGCCAGTGCAGGCGGTCGAAACTTTCATCGTCGAGCCTGACCGACTGCACCGGTTGCCCCAGCAGCGTCGCCAGGGTGATCAAGGCTTCGCGGGCCTGTTGCTGCACTTGGGGCAGCCGGCGTTGCTGGGCTGCCACCAGGCTTTTTTGCTGGGACAGTTCCAGGGCTGTGGCGCTACCGGCGTCGTAGCGGGTCTGCACCAGGTCGAGCACGCGTTGGGCGTTGCCCAGGTTCTGTTCAGCGATGCGCTGTTGCTCGCGCAGGGACAAGGCCTGGGTGTAGCTGTTGGCGACGCCGCTGAGCAGGGTCAACTCCACCGTCGCGCGGTCGAACTGGCTGGCCGCCAACGTCTTCAACGCACTGTCCCGGGCCGCTCGTTTGCCGCCCCAGAAATCCAGCTCATAAGTGGCACTGAGGTTGGCGTCGTAGTAATCGATGGTGCGGTTGTTCCGATCCACATCCAGCTGGCTGTAGCCCTTGCCCCGTAGCAACTCCTGGCGATTGCCGTTGAGCCCGGCTGTGACCGCTGGCAGCAACGGCGCGCCGGCGATCACCGCGCTGGCCTCGGCCTGGCGCACCCGGGCCATGGCGGCGGCCAGGTCGTGGCTGTCCAGGCGCGCCTGTTCGATCAAACGGTTCAATTGCGGGCTGCCGAAGTGCGTCCACCATTGCTGGTTATCCGCTCGGGCGTCGGGCGTATCGAGGTTCTGCCAGGCCGGTGGCGGTTGGAGGCCGCTGTCCGGTGCCGACAAAGGGGTGGCGCAGGCCACCAGTAAAAGACTGGCGGCCAGGAGGGTCAGGTGGACTTTCATAGCGTGGGGTTCATTCACTGGTAAGGGCCGCGACCGGGTCGAGGCGGGCGGCCTTGCGGGCCGGCATGAAACCGAAGACAACGCCGGTGACCAGCGCGCAACCGAAGGCGCCGAACACCGCCAACCATTCGAAGGCCACGGCGATCTTGCCCAGCAGCAACGCGCCGCCCACCAGCAGGGCCAGGCCGATGCCGGTGACCCCACCGACCACCGAGAGCATCACCGCTTCGGTGAGGAATTGGCGCAGGATGTCGCGCTGGCGGGCGCCGGTGGCCATGCGGATGCCGATCTCGTGGGTCCGTTCACGCACCGTCATGAGCATGATGTTCATCACGCCGATGCCGCCCACCAGCAGTGAAATCGCCGCGATGGCGCCGAGCATCAGTGACAGCGTGCCCTGGGTGCGGGCCTCGGCCTGGATCATCGCGGCGTTGTTGGTCAGTTCGAAATCCTGCTTGCCGTCGTGCAGGCGCAACAGCGTCCGCGAGACGGCTTGCTCGGCCTGCTTGACCTTGCCTGCGTCTTTGGCGGCGATCACCACGTACTCGGGATGACGCGTGCCGAACAGCCGCACGCTGGCGGCAGAGTAGGGCACCGCGACACGGTTGTCGGCGTCCGAGTCCCCGGAGCTGGCGCCTTTCTCGGCCAGTACGCCGACCACTTGGAACGGCACGTTCTCGATCAGGATGTAGCGACCGATGGGGTCGGCGACATCCTTGAGCAGTTTCTGTCGGACCCTGTGGCCGATCACCGCCACCGCCGCCGCGCTGCGCTCGTCGGCCTCGCTGAAGTAGCTGCCCTGGGCCACTGGCCAATTGAAGATGGTCGGGAAATTGGTGTCGTTGCCACCGACGTAGCTGGTGTGGTCGAGGTTGCCGAAACGCACGCTGGCTTCGGCACCGTTGACCGGCATGATCCGTTGCACCTCGGGCAACGCGGCGAGGGCGGCCAGGTCGTATTCGCTGATAATGCCCTTGGTAGCGCGCGGCGTGGGCGCGATGCCGTTGAGGTAGATGATGTTCGAGCCAAAGGCGCCCATCTGGGCCATGACCTGGCGCTTGCTGCCTTCGCCCACGGCCAGCATGACCACCACCGAGGCCACGCCGATGACAATGCCGAGCAAGGTCAGGGCGGTGCGAAAACGGTTGATCCACATCACTCGCCACGCCGCCTGTACCGCGTCCACCAGCTCTCCCTTCCAGGCGCCGTTGTGTTCGCTGCCGGCGCTCAGGCGCTGGCGCAGGTCCACGGCTTGCAGTGCCTTTGGATTGGCTTGCACGTCGGTTGGCAAAGAAGTGGCGCTGTCGCTGATGATCAACCCGTCGCGGATCTCGATGATGCGCTTGGCCCGGGCCGCCACTTCGCGGTCGTGGGTGATCAGGATCACCACGTGGCCTTGGCTCGCCAGTTCGTCGAGCAAGGCCATGACCTCGATGCCGCTCTGGCTGTCGAGGGCGCCGGTGGGTTCGTCGGCGAGGATGATATGGCCGCCGTTCATCAAGGCGCGGGCAATCGACACCCGTTGTTGCTGGCCGCCGGAGAGTTGATGAGGACGGTTGCCGGTGCGGCTGGCCAGGCCCAGGCGCTCGAGCAGGGCGCTGGCCCGCGCGTGGCGCTCGGCGGCCGAGGTGCCGGCGTAGATGGCTGGCATCTCGACGTTTTCCTGGGCGGTGCCGGAAGGAATCAGGTGATAGCCCTGGAACACAAAACCGAACGCTTCGCGCCGCAACCAGGCCAGTTCATCGCTGCCCAGATTGGCGACGTCTTCGCCGGCAAAACGGTACTCGCCGCTGGTGGGGCGGTCGAGGCAGCCGAGGATGTTCATCAAAGTGGATTTGCCGGAGCCGGACGCGCCGACAATCGCCAGGAATTCCCCGGCGTGAATGGCCAAGTCGATGCCACGCAGCACCTCCACCCGAGGGCTGTCGCCACCGCCGTAGGCCTTGCGAATGTCCCGCAGTTCGATCAGGGGCGTGCTCATTCAGCCTCCGCTGCCGCTGGCCGGGCCGATCAGCACCCGGTCGCCTTCGCTCAGGCCGTCGACAATCTCGGTGCGCAGCCGATCACTGACGCCAGTGCGAACGCTGCGCGGCTGGACATCGCCATTGTCGGCCAGCACCCGCACCTGGCCGGCGTCCTGCAAGGCGGCGATGGGCACGGTCAACACGTTCTTGGCCTGGGCGGCGACGAAAAACACCTGGGCGGTCATGTCGGTCATCAGCGCGCGGTCGGCGTTGTCGACGTCGAGCAACACGGTGTAGAGCACCACCCGTTCGCTGCCACTGCGCCCACCGCTGGGGCTGCCACCCTGGCTGGCTTCCAGCGGACGTGGCGGCACCGGGAGGATCTGGCGAACGGTGCTGCTCCAGCGCCGGCTCCCGCCTGCCAGGGTGGTGAAATAGGCGGTCATGCCCGGCTTGACGTGGCCGATGTCGGCTTCCGAGACTTCGGCCCAGACCGTCATCGGCGACAGGCGCGCGATGCGCAGGATCAACGGGGTTTGCTGCTGGGCGTTGAGGGTCTGGCCTTCCCGGGCGCCGACGGCGACCACGGTGCCGCTCATCGGCGCATAGATGCGCGTGTAGCCCAACTCGGCCTCGTCACTGCGCAGGCTGGCCTGGGCCTGGCGGATCTGGGCCTGGAACATGTCGATACGCGCCTGGGTCGCCCGCACTTCGGCCTGGGCAGTCTGCACGTCTTCCTCGCGGGTGGCACCGCCGGCCTTGAGTTGCTGCTGGCGGCTGGATTTCTGCTGCGCCAGGTCGTGCTGGGCGCGCTGTTCCTGGAGCTGGGCCTTGAGGTTTTCAATCGAGAAGCGCCCGGCGTCCAACCTGGCCTTTTGTGTGGACGGGTCGATTTCGACCAGCAATTGACCTTCGCGCACCTCGTCGCCGGCTTCCACATGAATCTTCTGGATCTGCCCGGACGCCTGGGCGCCGACGTCGACATAACGCCGCGGTTGCAGGGTGCCCAGGGCGGTGACGCTGTTTTCGATATCGCCACGGGTGACGGGCGCGGTGACCAGGGGCGCACGACTTGGCGCCACCGCTTGCCACGCGGCGAAGGCCACGGCCGGAAGCAGGGCGAAGGTGAGAAGCCAGGCGCGTCGGGTAGGGCGGGGACGTTTCATGCAGGGTTCCGGCCGGTGATATCGGGCCCGTCCGAGGAAGGGCAGGGATGGGAGGCTGTTCTGGTAAACGAGCGCTCGGGGCGGGAATTTACTGGTGTGAAACACTTGGTAGCAGGTTGGAAAAAATCAATTGCAGCGCCACAGCCCCCTGTGGCGAGGGAGCTTGCTCCCGCTGGGGCGCGAAGCGGCCCTAAAACCTGAATCCCGGTTATGTCAGATTCAATGGTGTTACCTGCCTTGGGCCTGCTGCGCAGTCCAGCGGGAGCAAGCTCCCTCGCCACAAAAGCGGCCCGGGCACCCCATTTATCTGAACGAATCAGCCCTGATACAAACCAAAGCTTTAAATCTATATGAGAATTACTATAAATTACGCGATTGAATCTGCCACTATCGTGCCATTGCCTGTCCCAGGCATGCCGAGTGGGCACACGGATAGCGGTCGCAGTCATTGCGCACGGGAGTCATGTTGGAAAACTACTATCGCGAGCTGGTGTGTTTCCTGAACGCCAGGCTAGGCAACCGCCAGGCGGCCGAGGATGTGGTGCATGACGCCTATGTGCGGGTGCTGGAGCGTGCCAGCGACGTCCCCATCGAGCAACCGCGGGCGTTTCTCTACCGCACGGCGCTGAACCTGGTGATCGACGGGCATCGGCGCAATACCCTGCGCCAGGTCGAATCCCTGGAGGTGCTGGACAGCGAAGAACGCTTCTTTACGCCGTCGCCCCACACCAGCCTCGACCATGGCCAGCGCCTGGACATGCTCCAGCGCGCCCTGGCCGAGCTGCCGCCACTGTGCCGCGAGAGTTTCCTGCTGCGCAAGCTCGAAGGCCTGTCCCATCCGCAAATCGCCGAGCGCCTGGGCATTTCCCGGGCACTGGTGGAAAAACACATCGTCAACGCCATGAAGCACTGCCGCGTTCGCGTACGACAGTGGGACGCGCCCTGATCTGCTCGACGCCGGTCGCACGGTGGTAAATTTTTTTTCATTGTCCTCGTTCATCTCAACAGACGACTTGCCGGCCTCACAAACGCTGGTCAGGTTCCCCAGGCTTTTCGCGCCCTGTTGAGGGGCTTCTCCAGAGGACACTGGACATGACTCAGGCAATTGCATCGCCCGTCGTTCACGATTTGATCGGCATTGGCTTCGGCCCCTCGAACCTGGCGCTGGCCATCGCGCTGCAGGAGCGCGGGCCGGTCCAGGGCGAGCTGGATGTGCTGTTTCTCGACAAGCAGGCCGACTATCGCTGGCACGGCAACACCCTGGTGACCCAGAGCGAGTTGCAGATTTCCTTCCTCAAGGACCTGGTGACCCTGCGCAACCCCACCAGCCCGTATTCGTTCGTCAATTACCTCAAGCACCATGGCCGCCTGGTGGATTTCATCAACCTCGGCACCTTCTACCCGTGCCGCATGGAGTACAACGACTACCTGCGCTGGGTGGCCGCACAGTTCGCCGAACAGAGTCGCTACGGTGAAGAAGTGCTGCGCATCGAGCCGGTGTTGCACAACCAGCAGGTCGAAGCGCTGCGGGTGATTTCCCGCGGTGCCCAGGGCGAAGAGTTCGTCCGCACCACCCGTGCGCTGGTGGTCAGCGCCGGCGGTACGGCGCGCATCCCCGAGGCGTTCATGGCCTTCAAGGATGACGCGCGGGTGTTCCACCATTCCCAGTATCTGGAGCGCATGGCGGGCCAGCCCTGTGTGAAGGGCCAGCCGATGAAGATCGCGATCATCGGCGGCGGGCAGAGCGCGGCAGAGGCCTTCATCGACCTCAATGACAGCTTCCCTTCGGTGCAGGTCGACATGATCCTGCGCGGCTCGGCCCTCAAGCCAGCGGACGACAGCCCGTTCGTCAACGAAGTGTTCTCGCCGGAGTTCACCGACCTGGTGTTCCAGCAACCCCACAGCGAGCGCGAGCGCCTGGTCAACGAATACCACAACACCAACTATTCGGTGGTGGACATCGACCTGATCGAACGCATCTACGGGATTTTCTATCGCCAGAAAGTCTCTGGCGTCGCCCGTCATGCGTTCCGCACCCTCACGACGGTGGAGAAAGCCACGGCCAGCGACACCGGCGTGGAGTTGGCAGTGCGCAACAACGCCACGGGAGAGCTGACCGTGCGCCGTTATGACGCCGTGGTGCTGGCCACCGGTTATGAGCGGCAGATGCACCGCACTTTGCTGGAACCCCTGGCGCAATACCTGGGGGATTTCGAGGTGGATCGCAACTACAAGCTGATCACCGACGAGCGCTGCAAGGCGGCGATCTACATGCAGGGCTTCTGCCAGGCCAGCCATGGCCTGAGCGACACCCTGCTGTCGATCCTGCCGGTGCGTGCCGATGAAATCGCCGGCTCGCTGTATGAACACGGGAACCATCGCGGGCAGGCGCGTCCGGTGCGCGATCAGTTGCTCGCCGCCGTATAGGCCCTGTGGGAGCGAGTCACTCGCAGGAAATCTATCAGCCAACGCAACCCCTGTGGGAGCGAGCTTGCTCGCGATGGCGTCAGTTCAGCCAATATTGAAATGACTGACACTACGCCTTCGCGAGCAAGCTCGCTCCCACAGGTCATAGGGCCGGTCTCTGGTCACTCGCAGGAAATTCTTCAGAAATTTCCTACACTCACTTCACAGCCTCCTGCTGTTTGAAAGGCTTGGTTCGCTGTTCCCTCGTATTGGCAGTCTGAACCCCTCAGCCGGTCCACCCTGACTGAACGTGCAGTCGACGGTGCGCCGGGCCGACTACGCCAAACGAAACACCCTGACCAGATGATGCTGCTTCTACGCACAGGCCTGGTGGCGCTGTTGCTGGGCTCATTGAGTGTGACGCCAGCGCTGGGCGCGGCGCCTGAGACGTTGCAGGTGCTCGGACGCTCCAATGTGGATGATTATTCGGTGTCCCTCGACGCCGCCGACTGGGCCTGGCTGCGCCAGAAGGGCACGTTGCTGCTGGGGGCCTCGGCGCCGGACTATGCGCCGTTCAGCATCACCGGCAATGGTCGCGACTATGAAGGCCTGACCGCCGACTACGCGCAATTGCTCGGGCAACTCTTGCACGTCCGGGTGCAGGTCCAGCGCTATCCGTCCCGTGCCGAATCGCTCCAGGCCCTGCGCGGCGACGAGATCGATATGCTCGGCACCGCCAACGGCTTCGAAGCCGCCGATCCGGATCTGGCGATGTCCCAGGCCTATGCCGATGACCTGCCCACCCTCGTGGCCCGCATCGACGACAGCCAGGATTTGCCCACCGACCTGGCGGGCAAGCGCGTGGCAATGCTGTATCACTACTTGCCACCGGAAACGGTCGAGGCGTTTTATCCCGAGGCTTCCTTGCAGTTGTTCCCCTCGACCTTGAGCGCCATCGGCGCCGTGGCGTTTGGTCAGGCCGACGTTTATCTGGGGGATTCGATCAGTTCCAACTACCTGATCAGCAAGAATTACCTGAACAATATTCAACTGGCCGATTTCTCGCGCATGGAAGTGCAGCCGTTCGCCTTTGCGGTCAGCCGCGATAACGCGCGCCTGTTGCGCATCGTCAATGCCGCGCTGCAAGCCATTCCCGCCAGCGAACACATGAGCATCCTGAGGCGCTGGAGTGCCGGCGGTGCGAGCATGCCGGGTCAGCAGGCGCTGCATTTCAGCGTCAAGGAGCAGCGCTGGCTGGATGCTCATCCGCGGATCAAGGTAGCGGTCAACGAAAACTTCCTGCCGCTGACGTTCTTTGATGAACGAGGGCAGTTGCGCGGCATCGGCGCCGATGTGCTGGCGAGGATCGGCTTGCGCACCGGTTTGAAATTCGATGTGCAGCGTGGCGGTTCGGTTGATGATTTGATCGGGCAGATCAAGAGCGGCAAGGCCGATGTCTTGGCGACCGCCATACCCAGCACCGAACTCGAAGACGAGTTGCGCTTTACCCGACCGTACCTGACGAATCCGTTCGTGCTGGTGGTGCCCGCTCGAGCCAAGGGCCCGCTAACCCTGGACCAGATGGCCGGCAAACGCCTGGCACTGGTGCGTGGCAACGTGTTGCGCGAGTTCCTGCTGGAGCAGTTCCCCCGCGTGCAGTTGGTGACGGCACACAACACCGCCGACGCCATGGCCATGGTCGCCGCCGGCACGGCGGACGCTGCGATCAATCCGTTGATCAGCGCCCGCTACATGATCTCCCGCCAGTACCGCGACACGTTGCAGGTCACCAGTACCGTCGGCACCTTGCCCGCGCGCGTTGCGTTGGCGACGAACCGGGGCGCATTGGAGCTTTATTCGATTCTCGACAAGGCGCTGTTGAGCATTTCTCCCGAAGAGATGGACGAGCTGACCAACCGCTGGCGCAGTGAGGTGGTGATCGACGACAGTTATTGGCTGCGCAACCGCACCATGATTTTGCAAGGGTTCACCGTCGCGGCGCTGCTGTTGCTGGTGACCTTGGGGTGGGTCATTTATCTGCGGCGCCTGCTGGAGCAAGTGCGCGTCGCCAAGAAAAGCGCCGACGACGCCAATCGGGCCAAGACCACCTTCGTGGCGACCATGAGCCATGAGATCCGTACGCCGATGAATGCGGTGATCGGCCTGCTGGAACTGGCCCTGAAAAAAGCTGACGAGGGCGTCGTGGACCGCTTCGCCATCGAGGTCGCATCGGGGGCCGCCCATGGCATGCTGGACTTGATCGGCGACATCCTCGACATCGCCCGCATCGAGTCGGGCAAGTTGTCGCTGGCGCCGCAGCGGGCCAATCTGCACGCGTTGACCGAGTCGGTGGTGCGGATTTTCGAGGGGCTGGCCTGGCAGAAACACCTGCGCTTGCAGTGGGGGCTGGACGTCGGGGTCAACCGTGACGTGTTGATCGACCCGTTGCGCTTCAAGCAGATCGTCTCGAACCTGTTGAGCAACGCCATCAAATTCACCGAACAGGGCGAGGTGCGCCTGAGTGTGCGCGGTGAACTGGACGTTGAACACGGGCGCCTGGGCGTTTGCCTGCGCGTCGAGGACACCGGCAGCGGTATTTCGCCTGAGGACCAGCGCCGCCTGTTCAGCCCCTTTACCCAGGCCAACCACACGACCCAATCGGCCCGCAGCGGTTCCGGGCTGGGGCTGGTCATCAGCCGCACCTTGTGCGAAATGATGGGCGGCACCCTGACGTTGCGCAGCGTGGCGGGGGCGGGCACGCAGGTCGAGATCCTGCTGGACCTGCCCGTGCTCGACGCTTTGCCGACCGCGCCGCCTGTCGAGGCCGAGGCGCTGCTGCCGGGCCGGGCGCTGAGTATCCTGGTGGTCGACGACTACCCGGCCAACCGCTTGCTGCTGTCCCAGCAACTGGGCTACCTGGGCCATCGGGTCCGGGAGGCGCAGAACGGTGTCGAGGGGCTGCACGCCTGGCGCAGCGAACACTTCGATGTGGTCATCACCGACTGCAACATGCCCTTGATGAGCGGCTACGAACTGACGCGGGCCATTCGCGACGAAGAGCGTGCGCAAAACCTGTCGCCTGGCGTGATCCTGGGGTTCACGGCCAACGCCCAGCCCGAGGAAAAGGACCGCTGCGCCGAGGCCGGGATGGACGATTGCCTGTTCAAGCCCATCGGCCTTCGGGAGCTCAATGCGTGCCTGGCTTCGGTCACGCCGCACGCGCTGGCGCCTCAGCCCAGCGATGGCTTTGATTTGACCAGCCTGGAACAACTGACCGGCGGTGACACGACCGCCATCAGGGCGCTGCTGGAGGAACTGGTCAGCAGCAATGCCGACGATCTAGCGCAACTGTTGCACCTGTCCAGCCGACACGACTTGCCGGGCATGGCGGACCTGGCGCACCGGATCAAGGGTGGCGCACGGATCATCCAGGCACAACGCCTGATCGCCGCCTGCGAGGCGCTGGAAAGCGCTTGTCGGGGCGGTGACACCATGCTGCTCGCCCAAGCCGTGGACGATATTCGCCAAGCCATTAAGCACCTGGCGGAGCAACTGAAGACCTAACAAGGGCTTCGTCTGGCTTCATTTTAGGAATAGTCCTACATCGTCTTTCAAACGCTTCCTCTAGCCTGACGGCCCTTAATGTTCTTGAGCCGGTTTCTACCTGGCGCGTTGCTATTGGAAAGCTTGCCATGCCGAACAAAGCACTCCGTATCCTGATTGCCGACCCACACCACGCTCATCGAATCGTGCTGGAGCGCCTGTTCAATCAACAGGGTTACTTCCGGATTGCCCCCGTGAGCCATGTGCAAGAGTTGCTGACGCTGGTGGAGTACGGCAGCGAACCGTTCGACCTGATTTTCGTCAATGCCGGGCTGGCAAGCGGGGCGTTGGACTTGCACGATTTTGTTATCTATAACCCACAGGTTCGTCACGGAATGATTTACAACGCGTCACCGGCCAGTCGGCCGCCGGTGCCCGTCGCGCGTCGATCGAGCCTGCACCTGAGCCAGGCGCCACTGCCTGACCTTGCCTCCCTGCAGCGCCTGATGGAGCGGGTCGACCCTCAAGCCAATGAGTCGCTGCAACCGTGGGCCCGCCCCCTCAGGCAGGGCCATGGACGCTGAGAAAGACCGTTGGTCTGCACTGTCGGATCTGACAGGTGGCAGGGCCTGGCACTTGTGCAAGAGTCCGGTGCAGTCATGGCGCCGGTGCCGTTTGTAATGACCTGGGGAATTGCCTTGAAAGACGTGTTGATCGTGGATGACCACCCTGTCATACGGGGGGCGCTGCGGCTTATTTGCCAGAATGAGACGTTCACCCATATCCGGGACGCCAGCGGCGCGGCCGATGCCAGGGCCCTCATCAAGGAATGTGCGCCAGACCTGGTGATCCTGGATCTGGTGATGAACGGTTTCGATGGCCTGGACCTGCTGGTCTGGATCATGGCCCAGTTCCCTGAGTGCAGCGTGCTGGTGTTCACGGCCCAGGATGCGCAGCATTTCTGCAACCGCTGCATCTCGGCCGGGGCCCGGGGCTTTGTGACCAAGAAAAGCGACCTCAAGGAACTGACCAAGGCGATCCAGGCCTTGAAGTCCGGTTATGCCTATTTTCCGCAGATGTCCGTCAGGCTGGATTTTCAGCAGCGCAGCGAACAACAGGCGCTGGAAAGCCTCTCCACCCGTGAGTTGTCCATCCTGCGCATGCTGGCCATGGGCATGCGCGGCAAGGACATTGCCGAAAGCCTGTTCCTGAGCCCAAAAACCGTCAGCACCTACAAGACTCGGCTGTTGGAAAAACTTGGCCTGCAATCCTTGGTAGGGCTGTCGGAATTTGCCAAGCGCAATCATATTTGAATGAGTTACACCAAATAATGTGGGAGCGAGCCTGCTCGCGATAGCGGCCTGGCAGTCAATCCATCATCGGCAGATGTACCGCTATCGCGAGCAGGCTCGCTCCCACAGTTTTTTGATCGCTGTTCTCCAGATAGAACGCTAAAGCCGATTTTTGCAGTCTAGTGCTGCAAAGGTGTCGGTTCTAAGCTGTGTCCATTAAATCGCAGTACCTGATTTCTGGAGACGCAGCATGAAAAACATCATCGGCCTCTACACCAGTCCACGGCCCCATTGGGTCGGCGATGGCTTCCAGGTTCGCACGCTGTTTTCCTATGACAACCTGGGCAAGCACATCAGCCCGTTCCTGCTGCTGGACCACGCCGCCCCGACTGAATTCACGCCCACCACCGAACGTCGTGGTGTCGGCCAGCACCCGCATCGCGGTTTCGAAACCGTGACCATCGTCTACCAGGGCGAACTGGAGCACCGTGACTCCACCGGCAGCGGCGGCAAGATTGGCCCTGGCGACGTGCAATGGATGACCGCCGCTTCCGGCATCATCCACGAAGAGTTCCACTCCGAAGCCTTCGCCCGGCAGGGCGGGTTCATGGAGATGGTCCAGTTGTGGGTCAACCTGCCCGCCAAGGACAAGATGGCCCCGGCCGGCTACCAGACGATCCTCAAGGGCGACATTCCGAACATCGCCCTGAAGGACAACGCCGGCAGCCTGCGCCTGATTGCCGGGCGCTTCGAAGGGCAGCAAGGCCCCGCCAGGACCTTCACGCCCATCGACGTCTGGGACATTCGCTTGAATGCCGGGAAAAACCTCATCCTTGACCTGCACGAAGGACACAACACCGCGTTGGTGGTCTTGCGAGGCTCGGTCCAGGCCAATGGCCGCGAACGGGTCGAGGCCGGGCAAATGGCCCTGTTCGACCGGGCTGGCGACCAATTGAGCCTGCAAGCCAATAACGATGCCGTGGTGCTGCTGCTCAGTGGCGAGCCGATCGACGAACCCATCGTCGGTCATGGTCCGTTCGTGATGAACAGCGAGCAGGAAATCCACCAGGCCTTCAACGATTTCCACTCGGGGCGTTTTGGCCGGATGGACGATTGAGGCGAAACAGCAGCCACTCTGAACCCATTGTGGGAGCGAGCTTGCTCGCGATAGCGGTAGGACACTCAATGATGGGTTGACTGTCAGACCGCCATCGCGAGCAAGCTCGCTCCCACAAATGGGGATCTGCATGGGGAACTGTGGGGAACTCTACAGCGCGTTCATTCTGTGCCAATCTTCGCCAATCGCCTTCCTGGAGCTGTCCCGATGCTGTCTCTGATCTCCGAGCACCCGCTGCTCTGTGCGCTGGCGCTGCTGGTGCTCGACCTGTTGATGTGGCATTTGGTCAGTTCGGCTCGGATCTATTGGAAAGTCGGCGCAAGGCTGGTGATTTTTTCGTTGTTCAGCGTGCTGCTGTTCAACGAGGGCCTCAACCCCATGGTCCCGGCACAGTGGGTTGACGATGTGCCGCGGCACCTGGCGGCTACCGGTTTGCAGATCGCCTGGTGGCTGTTTGCCGCGCGAACCCTGACGGTGCTGATCGTGGCGGCGATGATGCAACGCGTCGGCCACACCGGGCGGTTGTTGCAGGATTTGCTCGGCGCGGTGATTTTCCTGATCGCCGTCATCGCGGCATTGGCCTATGTGCTGGATCTGCCGGTCAAGGGCGTGCTGGCCACGTCCGGCGCCATGGCGATCATCGTCGGCCTGGCCTTGCAGAGCACCCTCAGCGACGTGTTCTCCGGGATCGTGCTCAACACCACCAAGCCCTATCAGCTCGATGACTGGATTTCCATCGACGGCACCGAAGGCCGGGTCACCGACATCGACTGGCGAGCCACGCGCTTGCAGACCGCTCAGGGCAGCATGGCGGTGATTCCCAACTCGTTGGCGGCCAAGGCCAAGGTCATCAACTTCAGTCGACCCAGCGATGTCCATGGCTTGTCCATCAGCATCCAGGTCAGCCCTCACGCGCGGCCACAAACCGTGATCGACGCGTTGGAGCGGGCGATGATTGGCTGTCGTTCCCTGCTCGCCAGCCCGACACCCAGCGTCGCCCTCAAAAGCAGCGGCAGTGGCGGCGCGGAGTACGAGATCAGCGGGTTCGTTGCCTCCATGGCGCAGAAACGCACTGTGCGCAACCAGCTGTTCGACCTGGCGTTCCGGCATTTGCAGGCGTCGGGCGTGAGCCTGTTGTCCACCAGTGAAAGCGCGGCTCCCCAGGCGCTGTCGCGGCCCCGGGCCTTGCTGGAAAGCTCGAACATTTTCTCTACCCTGCGCCAGGACGAGAAAGAGACCTTCAGCCAGAACATGACCCTGCAGACCTTCCGTGCGGGTGATGTGATCCTGGCGGCCGGGGAGGTCAGTGATCATCTGTTCATCATCGAGTCCGGGGTGGTCAGCGTGACCCTCATGCGCAACGGCCAGCCACTCGAGGGCGGGCGCATGGGGCCGGGGGAGGTGATCGGCGAAGCCGGGATCGTCGCCGAGCAAGCGGCGCTGGCGAATTTTACCGCCAAGACTTTCTGCACCCTGTACCGCATCGAGAACAGCTACCTCAAGCCATGCCTCGAGGCCCGTCGCGACATCAACGACGCGATGAAAAACCTGCTGGACGTACGCATGCACCTGGCCCAGAACCTGACCCGCGAAGCCCCCAAGCCCATCGCCAAGAAACGCTTCCTGCAATGGTTGCGCAGCCGGGCCTGAAGCACTCTCGAAGTCCCGAGGCCTCCCTGTGGCGAGGGAGCTTGCTCCCGCTGGGTGGCGCAGCCGCCCCAAATGGGCCTGACACCATTTCCCTGGCGGACCGCGTCGGCTGGGTTACGACTGCTTCGCAGCCGAGCGGGAGCAAGCTCCCTCGCCACAAGAGCCTCCAGGCCTCCTTACAGGTAAACCCCGACGCGTACCCCATTGGCCACCCGAACTTCCCAACAATTGGCTATTTGTACCGCGCCACTGCACGGCTACCGTAGCGCTACACCCAATTGTCCTGGAGTTCACCATGCAACCGCGTATCGATTTCTACACCGCTTCCCCTGACGCTTTCAAAGCCATGCTGGCCCTGGAAACCGCCGTCTCGAAGCTGGGCCTGGAGAAGTCCCTTCTGGAGTTGGTCAAGCTGCGCTCCTCGCAAATCAATGGCTGCGCTTTCTGCATCGACATGCATACCGCCGATGCCCGCAAGGACGGCGAGACCGAACGTCGGCTGTACGCCGTGACCGCTTGGCGCGAAGCACCGTTTTTCACCGGCCGTGAGCGCGCGGCACTGGCCTGGACCGAAGCCCTGACCCGCCTGAGCGACACCCACGCGCCAGACGCTGACTATGCCTTGCTGAGCGAGCATTTCAGCCCCAAGGAAATGGTCGACCTGACCGTGGCGATCAACGCCATCAATGGCTGGAACCGCTTGGCAGTGGGCTTTCGCAAGATGCCTGAAGCGTAATCAGCAGAAAAAAATACCTGTGGGGTGAGCCTGTGGGAGCAAGCTTTGCTGCCACACGGATTTAATCGGTTTGCTTCGCCTTAATAATAACAATTACTATTCACGCCCCGTTCCCACAGCGCGCCGTGATGACCCCCAAGCTGCCCCGCAGACCCGGCTTTTTCGAGCATTACGAAGAGTTGATCGGCACCTGGACCCGTCGCCTGCGCAATCGCCAGCAGGCCGAGGACCTGGCCCACGACACCTTCGTGCGGGTGCTTGAGTCCGATTCGAGCGAGGTCGAGCAGCCACGGGCCTATCTGCATCAGACGGCGCGCAACATTGCAGTGGATGGCTATCGGCGCGAAGATCGACGGGGAGCCATGGAAGAGGCTGTCATCGACCCTGGTCAGTCGTTTTCGGGCGACCCGGAGCACTTCATGCACGCGATCCAACTGGCGGACGCCATCGAGCAAGCGCTTGCCGAGCTGCCGGCCAACTGCCGCACGGTGTTCGTCTGGCAGAAGATCGAAGGCCTGACCCAGGCGGAAATCGCCGAGCGCCTGGGCCTGTCAAAAAACATGGTGGAAAAGTATATGATCCGCACCCTGCGGCATCTGCGCGATCGTCTGGACGGGCCTGGCCAATGATCCGTCGCCATCTTCCACCTGAGCCACAGGACCTTCCATGATGGATAGCCGTGAATGCCCGTGCGGGCAGGACAAGGTTCGCGACGCGGCGGCGCAATGGTTCGTGCGCTTGCAAGCGCCCGCCATGAGTATCGAGGAGCGCCAGGGTTTCGAAGCCTGGCTGGACGAACATCCCAATCACCGCGACGAAATCCAATTGCTCCAGGGTATCTGGAGTGCCACCGACCTGTTGCCCAAGGAACGCCTGCAAGCCCTGTGCGAACCACCTGCCGAACGTCCCAGGCACCGACCGCTGTTGCGCTACGCGGTGGCCGCCGGGCTGTTCGCGGTGGCGCTGGGGTTGGGGCTGTTCAGTGGCTTGAGTTCTTCCACTGACTACAGCGGCGAATACGCCACCGCCTTCGGTGAGCGTCGGCATATCGCCTTGCCGGACGGCTCGGTGATCGACCTCAACAGCCGCAGCCGCGTGCGTATTGAGTTCGCACACCATCAACGCCGGGTGGAGCTGGCCGAAGGCGAGGCCTTGTTCACGGTCGAGCATGATGCTGGCCGGCCGTTCACCGTCGATGCGGGTAACGGCCAGGTGACGGTGACCGGGACGCGCTTCGACGTGCGCCGCGATGCCGACAAGACCCGGGTGGCGGTGGCGCAGGGCAGCGTCAAGGTTCAGGGCCGCGCTGCGCCCCAGGCGCAGTTCGTCAGCCTGACGGCCGGCCTCGGCACCCAGATCGATGCCCAGGGCAAAGTCGCCACGCCTTACGCGGTCAACACCGAGGCGCTCACCGCCTGGCGCAGCGGCAAGCTGGTGTTCGACAACGCGCCGCTCAAGGAGGTGGCTGAAGAAGTCTCCCGTTATCGCGCCCAGCCTCTGCGGGTCGGCAGCGCGGCGGTGGGCAACTTGCGCCTGACCAGCGTGTTCCGCGCCGACGATCCCGAGGCCCTGCTCAAGGCGCTGCCGAACATCCTGCCGGTGGCCGTGCGCAACCTGGAGGACGGCAGCCAGGAAATAATTGCGAAATAAATTCAGGTTTTTTCCGAGTTCATCGTCTTCTTGTCCAACTGCAACTGGTTTGCATTAACAGACGCGTATTCTTGCGATCAACAGGACAAGGTTCGACGTGAAAACCCTCGCCAAAAACAACAACCGTACCCCTGCACGCTGGCTGCCACTGGCCCTGACCCTGGCTGTCAGCGCCGCACTGCCCCAGGCGTTCGCCGACCAGGCCGCCACCGCCATTCACATTCAGGCGCAGCCGTTGGGCCAAGCCCTGAGCCAGCTCGGCCAGCAGACCGCGTTGCAGGTGTTCTTCAGCCCCGAGCTGGTGGCGGGCAAGCAAGCGCCGGCGGTGGACGGCAACCTGTCCCCGGAAGCGGCCTTGCGCCAACTGCTGCAGGGCAGTGGCCTGCAATACCAGATCGATGACGGTTCGGCGACCGTGTTGCCGGCGCCATCGGCCTCCAACGCCGGCCCGCTGGAGCTGGGCGCCACTGAAATCCAGGTGGTTGGCGACTGGCTCGGCGACGCCAACGCCGAGGTGGTGCAGAACCACCCCGGTGCGCGTACGGTGATCCGCCGCGAAGCCATGGTGGAGCAAGGCGCGATGAACGTCGGTGATGTGCTGCGGCGCGTGCCGGGTGTGCAAGTGCAGGAGGCCAACGGCACCGGCGGCAGCGACATTTCCCTGAACGTCGGCGTGCGCGGCCTCACCTCGCGCTTGTCGCCACGCTCAACGGTGTTGATCGATGGCGTGCCGGCAGCGTTCGCGCCCTACGGCCAGCCGCAACTGTCCATGGCACCGATTTCCTCGGGCAACCTGGACAGCATCGACGTGGTGCGCGGTGCCGGGTCCGTACGCTATGGGCCGCAGAACGTCGGCGGGGTGATCAACTTCGTGACCCGCGCGATCCCGGAAAAAGCCACCGGTGAGATCGGCACTACCCTGGAAACCTCCCAGCGCGGCGGTTGGAAGCACATCGACACGGCTTTCCTTGGCGGCACCGCCGACAACGGCCTGGGCGTGGCGCTGCTGTATTCGGGCGTCAACGGCAACGGGTATCGCCGGAGCAACCAGGGCAACGACATCGACGACGTGATTCTCAAGACCCATTGGGCGCCGACCGATGTCGATGACTTCTCGCTGAATTTCCACTACTACGACGCCAAGGCCGACATGCCCGGCGGCCTGACCCAAGCCCAATACGATGCGGACCCGTACCAGTCCGACCGTGACTGGGACAACTTCAGCGGCCGGCGCAAGGACGTGTCGTTCAAGTGGATCCGTGAGATCAACGAGCGCACCCAGGCCGAGGTGCTGACCTATTACTCCGACAGTTACCGGGGCAGCACCATCGCTTCCCGGGACCAGCGCAACCTGGTGTCCTACCCGCGCACCTATTACACCTTTGGCATCGAGCCTCGGGTGTCTCACGTGTTCGACCTGGGCGCCACCACCCAGGAGGCCAGCGTCGGTTATCGCTACCTCAAGGAAGGCATGCACGAAGAGGCCAGCCGCCTGGCGTTGCGTAATAACGAGCCGGGTGTGCGTCCGGGTGCCGACGGTCACGTCTACCAGGACCGTACCGGCGGCACTGAAGCCCACGCGGTGTATATCGATGACAAGATCGATGTCGGCAAGTGGACCATCACCCCGGGTATCCGCTTCGAAAGCATCAGCACCGAATGGCACGACCGCCCGGTGCTCGACACCGCCGGCCGCCCGGTGCAGGAAAAACGCCGCAGCATCGACAGCAACGAACCGCTGCCGGCCCTGAGCGTGATGTATCACCTGTCCGACGCCTGGAAGCTGTTCGCCAACTACGAGACCTCGTTTGGCAGCCTGCAGTATTTCCAGCTCGGCCAGGGCGGCGACGGCAACAACACCGCCAATGGCCTGAGCCCGGAAAAGGCCAAGACCTACGAGATCGGCACGCGCTACAACGATGACGTCTGGGGCGGGGAAGTGACGCTGTTCTACATCGACTTCGACGACGAGTTGCAGTACATCAGCAATGACGTGGGCTGGACCAACATGGGCGCGACCAAGCACCAGGGCCTGGAGGCTTCGGTGCATTACGACATGGCCGCCCTCGACCCACGCCTCGAAGGCCTCACCGCCAACGCCGGTTTTACCTACACCCGCGCGACTTACGAGGGCGAGATCCCGAGCTTCAAGGGCCGTGACCTGCCGTTCTATTCCCGCCAGGTGGCCAACGTGGGCCTGCGCTACAACGTCAACCGCTGGACCTACAACCTCGACGCCTTTGCCCAGTCCAAGCAGCGCTCACCGGGCAACAGCGTGAACGCCGATGGCAGCTTCAGCGGCGACTACATCACCGATGGCACCGCCGATGGGCAGTACGGCGACATGCCGGGCTACGTGCTCTGGAACGTACGCGCCGGCTACGATTTCGGCGCGCAGCTGTCGAACCTGAAAGTCGGTGCCGGGGTGAAAAACCTGTTCGATCACCAGTACTACACCCGTTCCAGCGACAACAACTCAGGCATTTATGTCGGCGCACCGCGCACGTTCTTTGTGCAGGCGAGTGTGGGGTTCTGATCGGGTCAAGGGTTGAGTGAGCTTTACGCTGTGGGAGCGAAGCTTGCTCGCGATGCAGACGCCTCGGTCTCAAAAAAAGGACCGCGTCATCTTCATCGCGGGCAAGCCTTGCTCCCACAAGGTCTGTAGAAAACTCAGACCTTCAACACTTTGCCACTGGCCGCCACCACCACCAGCGATATCGCAATCAACCCAAAGGCAATGCTCAAGCTGCTGCCATGGGCGACGAAGCCGATCAGCGCCGGGCCGGCGAGGATGCCGGCGTAGCCGATGGTGGTGATGGCTGGAACAGCGATGGCCTCTGGCATCAAGGTCTGTTTGCCGACGGCGGTGTACAGCACCGGCACGATGTTCGAACACCCGGCGCCCACCAACGCATAGCCCAGTAGCGCGGCTTGCCACATCGGTGCGAGGGTCGCCAACAGGAATCCGGCTGCCGCGATCGATCCGCCATAGATGATCACGCGCTTGGCGCCCAAGCGATGCACCACTGAATCGCCGGTCAGTCGGCCGACGGTCATGGTCAGCGCGAAGGCGGCATAACCCAGCCCGGCATAGGCGGTATCCACCGCACGTTCGGTGGTCAGGAACACGGCGCTCCAGTCCAGCACCGCGCCTTCGGCCAGGAACACGATGAAGCAGAGGATGCCGATGAACAGCACCACGCCGTGAGGAATGGCGAACGCCGGTCCCGAGCTTTCACTGCCGTAGGGCAGCAGGTGCGGCGCAGCCTTGAACAACGCCACCAGCAGCACCCCATTGACCACTAGCGTCGCTCCCAGTGGCGAAAGCCCCAGGCCAAGCAGGGCGCTCACACCCGCCGCGCCAATGATCCCGCCGAGACTGAACATGCCGTGGAAACCCGACATCATGGTCTTGCCACTGGCCCGTTCGACGATCACCGCTTGCAGGTTCACGGTCGAGTCCACGGTGCCGAGCCCGGCGCCAAACAGGAACAAGGCGGCCACCAGCCAGGGCAGGGAAGTCATCGTTGCCAGCAACGGCAACGCCAGGCAAATCAGGAGCGTGCCGCCGCTGAGCACCCGACGGCAGCCGAACCGCGCCGCCAGCGCGCCGGAAATCGGCATCGCCAGGATCGACCCGACCCCCAGGCACAACAGCAGTAACCCGAGGGTGCCTTCATCCAGGTTCGCCCGCACCTTGGCGTAAGGCACCAGCGGCGCCCAGGCGGCGATGCCGATGCCGGCGATGAGATAGGCGATGCGGGTGGACATCTGTTCCAGGCGTCCGGGGATAAAGGTGGGCGGGGGCGTAATGGCAGTCATGAAACGTCCTTGGCTTTCGTGCGGTGCGGTGATGCAGGCAGGGGCCTATGCTTGCATATCCACTGACCGCACCGCGACCCCAAGGTGTCGGCCAAAGCGTGGGCTTTGCTCCCTCAGCCTTCGCCAGCATAAAGTACCGGCCCTAGCTGGCTGATTCCGGGTCTGGTCCATGACGCAGTTCTATGATGCACGCGGAAATATTTATGGCGTCGTTTCGCCGCAACAGGTGCGTGACTACGGTATTGATTTGCCGCCGTCAGCCGCCCTGGCTGCACAGCGGCGCGAGTCCTGGGCCTCGGCTGCCGTGCTTGCTTTCTGCAGTTGGGCGCCGGGCGAAGCAGCACCGGACGCCAAGGCCCATCGCAGTGACGGCCTGTTGATCGGTCCGTTCCAGAGCGAACCGCCTTTTGATCTGTTGATCGTCAACACCGACGGCACCCTGGCCGAACGCAGCGGCAATGGCCTGACGATTTTCTCCCAGGCGCTGCAAGAGCAAGGCTTGATGCCGGGGGCGGGTGAGTGTGTGCTGCAGGTTCATCATGACAAACCTGAGGGTATCTCCCCGCTGCAAACCTCGGTTCGCGCCGCTGAATTCGACGGTGTTCAAGGCTTCTGGCTGGACCTGGGCAAACCGCTGTTCGGGCCCCAGGCTGTTGGCGCCCAGGAGGTTGAGAGCGTGTTGTTCAACCAGTGCGATGTCAGCCGTGTGGCGGCGCTTTACCGGTTGAACCCAGCGTGGGGCCACAGCCAGTTCGTGAGCCTCGGCAATCCTCATTGCGTGACGCTGGTGGCCGGTGCCGAAGGGTTGCCGAGCAATTCGCAGATGCGTGCTACGGCGCTGGCGCAAAGCCTGGTTCGCATCGCCTATGCTGCGCCAGGTGGCGCCGGGCTGCCGTGCCCTAGCGGGGTGAATCTGCAATGGGCCAGCCTGGAAGCCGAAGGGCGAATCGCCGCCCGGGTGTTTGAGCGCGGCGAGGGGCCCACGGCTTCCTCGGGCACCAGCGCCAGTGCCGTGGCCAGTGCGGCATGGCGGGTGGGCTGGGTGCAGGCGGGAGCGGTGAGTGTGGTGATGCCGGGGGGGACTGCGCCGATTTTGCTGGAAGAGGAGGCGGGTGAACTGATGCGGGTCAGGTTGTTTGGGACTGCGCGGCTTGTGTCGTAGCGTTTTCTGGATGTTTTGCGGTGTGGGCGATGCCGCTATCGCGAGCAAGCTCGCTCCCACAGGGGATCTTCAGTGGATAGAAATGTTGTATCCGACACAGATCCATTGTGGGAGCGAGCTTGCTCGCGATAGCGACGGGTCAGTCACATCCATATCAACGGGTAGACCGCCATCGCAAGCAAGCTCGCTCCCACAGGGGAATCAGCCTGGCTGCTGCGCAAACTCCACCACCGGCATCTGCCGCTTCATCAGCACTTCACCGTGGCGAATCGAATAGAGCGGCAAGCCCTGGCTGCGGATCACTTCGTAGTCACTGTCCGCCGACAGGATCAGCAGGTTCGCCGGGCGCCCGGGTTCCAGCCCGTAGCGCTCGCCCAGGGCCATGGCCTTGGCGCTGTTGTCGGTGACCAGGTCCAGGGCGCTTTGCAGGTTGCGGTAGCCGAGCATGTGGCAGATATGCAGCCCGGCTTCGAGGACCCGCAGGATATTGCCGTTGCCCAGCGGGTACCACGGGTCGACGATGGAGTCCTGGCCGAAGCACACGTTCATCCCGGCCTCGAGCAGTTCATTGACCCGAGTGACACCGCGGCGTTTGGGGAAGTTATCGAAGCGCCCTTGCAGGTGAATGCTTTCGGTCGGGCAAGAGACGAAGCTGATGCCCGAGTGCCCGAGCAGGCGGAACAGCTTGGCGCAGTAGGCGTTGTCGTAGGAGCCCATGGCCGTGGTGTGGCTGGCGGTGACGCGCGCGCCCATGTCGCGGCTGCGGGCCTCTTCGGCGAGCACTTCGAGGAACCGTGAGTGCGGGTCGTCGGTTTCGTCGCAATGCACATCTACCAGGCAGCCGGTGCGCTCGGCCAGGTCCATGAGGAATTTCACTGAGCTGACGCCCTGGTCGCGGGTGTACTCGAAGTGGGGAATGCCGCCCACCACATCGGCGCCCATGCGGATCGCTTCTTCCATCAGCTCGCGGCCGTTGCGGTAGGACTCGATGCCTTCCTGGGGAAACGCGACGATTTGCATGTCGATCAGGTGGCGACTTTCCTCGCGTACCTCCAGTAGCGCCTTGAGCGCCGTGAGCTCGGGGTCGGTCACGTCGACGTGGGTACGCACATGCTGGATGCCATGGGCGGCGAGGGCCTGGATGGTTTTCTTGGCGCGGGTCTTGGTGTCTTCCTCGGTGATGGTGGCCTTGCGTTCGCCCCAGCACTCGATGCCTTCGAACAGCGTGCCGCTCATGTTCCAGCGCGGTTCGCCGGCAGTGAGGGTCGCGTCCAGGTGAATGTGCGGTTCGACGAAGGGCGGGACCACCAGGTTGCCGCCGGCATCGAGGTCTTCCGGGCCCAGGCTGGGTGCCTCGGTCTGGCGGGCGATGTTGGCGATCAGGCCGTTTTCCAGGTGCAGTTCATGCAAGCCTTCACGGTTACGCAGACGGGCGTTGATGATGTGCATCAGGCGAATCCTTTAGAGGTCTTGTAGGGGCGCGTCAGCGGTGCGAGTACCCATTGCGCCGATCAATAGCACATACGTTAGCGCGCCGGCAGCGATTCCTACCAGTGGCGCGACCCACGGCGAATTGAACGCCGCGACGGTGCCAACCCCATAGGCCAGCAGCCCAGGCCAGTTGAACGCCGGCAACCGGGCTTCGGCCAGGCGCGGATAACGACCACGCCAGCGGAAGAAGAAATCGGCCATGATCACCCCGCCGATGGGTGGGATCACGGTGCCCAGCAGGATCAGGTACGGCACCAGCAGATCGTACATGCCCAGCAGCGCCAGCAGCGTGCCGATCACCGCGCCGCCCAGGGTCACGGTTTTGCGCCGACGGGTGCGCAGCAGGTTGCAACCGGCCACGGCGAAGTTGTAGATGGTGTTGTCCTGGGTGCTCCAGATGTTGAGCAGCAACATGGCCATCGCCGCCATGGCGAAGCCCTGCAACAGCAGCACTTCGACCACGTCCGGCTGTTGATAGACGATGGCCCCGTAGGCGCCGATCAGCACCATCAGGCCGTTGCCCAGGAAGAAGCCGATCAGGCTCGCCAGCACCGCGACCTTCGCCGAGCGGGAAAACCGCGTCCAGTTGGTCGCCTGGGTCGCGCCGCTGACGAAGGTGCCGAACACCAACGTGATGGCGGTGGACCAGTCGAGGCTGCCCGTCGGCACGATCGCCAGCAAGCCATCGAGACCGCCGACCTTCACCGTCGCGACCCACATCGACAGCATCAGCAGCAACATCATCGCCGGCACGGCGATGTAGGAGAGGATTTCCAAGCCGCGATAGCCGATGTAGGCCGTGGCGCAGAATCCCAGGCCGAACAGCACCATCAACCCCAGCACGGTGCCTTCGCTCAATTCGAAATACTTGCCCAGCACCACCGCGGCCGTCGCCGTGCCCCAGGCGTACCAGCCGATCTGGGTGAACCCGAGGATCAAGTCACTGAGCTTGCTGCCCACCTCGCCGAAACAGAAACGGCCCATGAGCACCGAATTGAGCCCGCTCTTGAAGGCGATGTAGCCCAAGCCAGCGGCATACAGGCCCAGCAGCAGATTACCGATGATGATGACCGTGAGCATCTCGGCAAAACCGAACGCCACCCCCAGCTTGCCGCCAGCAAACATGGTGGCGGTGAAAAAGGTAAAACCCAGCAGCACCATGGCCGTGGAGGCCAGGCCTTTGCGAGCGTGCATCGGGACTTCGCTCAAGGGATAGTCATTGCCCGGATCGTTCTGAGTCATGTGGCGGTCCTTGCGGATAAGGGATGTCGCAAGCGTGCAGCGGCCGTGCCAAGCGAGTGATCGCGAGGTTATTTATAGACAATCCTGGGGATTGGGTGGGCGCAGGGATCGAAAGCGGTGCGGCGGTGATTCAAGTTGGAACACAGCTCTCATTGCCGATGCGGTTTCCTTGTGGGAGCGGGCTTGCTCGCGAAGGCGGTGTGTCAGCCGACGTATTCGTAACTGACACTCCGCCTTCGCGAGCAAGCCCGCTCCCACAGGGGGATATGATTTCTTCAGGAGGAAGGGGGCAACGCCAGGAACCGCAACACCGCTGCGACGACGGCTTCCGGCGCATCTTCCTGGACCAGGTGCCCGGCGTTCGGGACTGGATGAAATTGCGCCCCCGGGACCATCCGTTGCAGGGCCCGCCCGCGCTCGATGGGGATCCACTGGTCATCCTCTCCCCAGAGAATCTGGGTTGGGCAACGCACGCTCGGGTACAGGCCCTCGACCTCGCGGGTATAACACTCGTCCATCTGCGCAATCTGCCGGTAGAACGCCGCCTGGCCCGGTTCGCCAAGCCACGGCTGCACGTAGGGCGCCAGTTCGGCGTCCGGGATGTCCCGTTTGATCGCGCCGCGGATATAGGTCGGCACGATGGCTCGCTGAATGTAGTCGGGCAGGCCGCTGAAGGCGGCTTCATGCTGGCGTACATGCTGCACAAAGGGTGAACCCCAGGGCGACAGCGCCACGGGGTCGATCAGGGTCAGGCTGCGGTAGTCCTTGCCATTGAGCAGGTGCGTGCGCAGGGCCGTGGCGCCGCCAAAGTCATGGGCCACCACGTCCGGGCAGTCCAGGCGCCAATGCTTCAGCAGTTGCGCGAGTAGCTGGTTTTGCACGCCCAGGGACACATCGGCATCGGGTTGCGCGGACTGGCCATACCCCAGCAGGTCGAAGTAATGCACTGTGTGGGTGGCGAAGAACAGCGGGGCGATGCGGTGCCACACGTAGGAAGAGAAGGGTGTGCCGTGGACAAACACTAGCGGCGGGCCATCGCCGTGGACGGCGTAGCGGATGGGGTGTCCGTTGAAGTCGTATGTTTGATCCAGCGGCCAGTGGGTCATGCTCGATACTCCCTGAAAATGGCTCAGGGGACCAAGCATAGGCCAATGCTGACGGGGTAGGGAAACCCAATGGTGGCGCTAGATTTTGTGGGAGCAAGGCTTGCCCGCGATGCAGGCGCCTCGATTCCGAAGAGACCGTGTAATCTTTATCGCGAGCAAGCTTTGCTCCCACAGGTGGGACCCTACAGGCGGATCCCACAGGTTTTATTCGCCGTGGTAGATGCAACCGCTGGTGCAGGTCTCGTGGATGCGGATGGCGCTGAGTTCCGGCAGCAACGGCTTCAATTCATTCCAGATCCATTTGGCCAACACTTCGCTGGTGGGGTTTTCCAGGCCAGGAATGTCGTTGAGGTAGTTGTGGTCCAGGCGCTCGTAGAGCGGCTTGAAGATCGCCTTGATCTCCGAGAAGTCGCGAATCCAGCCGGTGTGCGGATCGATATCGCCGCTCAGGTGAATCGCCACCTTGAACGAGTGACCGTGAAGACGGCCGCACTTGTGGCCGTCCGGCACGTGGGGCAGGCGGTGGGCGGATTCGAAGGTAAACTCTTTGAAAATTTCCACAGGTTCGGGCTCTTTAGATATCGGTCGCGAGGCAGGCGGCGCAGTTTATCAGTTTGATAACGGCGTTGCGCGACCGTGCTGACTAAAGGGTCAGCAAACGCTCGCCCAAGCCGCCGTTGACCGTCAACTCCAGGAACTCATCACCGAGCCGGCGGCTCTCGTCCATCGCCGTGCGCCAATACTGGCGGCGGCTCGGGTCATCGCCCATGAAACGCTTGAAGTCGTTGCGGTCCGGCAGTTTGCCGTAGGGCAGGCGCGCGAGGTATTCACGGGACGGCGCCAGCAGCAGCACGTCTTGCAGGCGGTCGACGTTGCCCCGGCGCCACGGCAGGCCCTTGTCGAACCAGCCGGGAATGACCCGGTCGGTGAAGTGCGGGTACAGCACGATGTCCTCGCCGCTGTAGGGCAGGTCGAGGTGGTAGTCCAGCAAGCCGCCGTCGCGGTAGGTGCCGGCCCCGGCGCCCGGCAGGTCGCGCACGCCTTCCATGACCATCGGGATCGAGCCCGAGGCCAGCAGGGCCTGGCGCAGGTTGCCGGCCGCCAAGGGAACGAAGCGTGACGGAAAGTCATTCAACGGATGCAGCGGCGGGGCCAGGCGCGGGTCATGGATGATCAACCGTTCGAAATGCCGTGACAGCCGCGCACGACCTCGCAGGTTGTCGGCGATCACCGACGACAACCCCAGCCCCAGCCGGCCGCGATGATCCTGGGCCAGCAGGCCGTGGCTCTTGACTACCATGATGTTGAGCCGGTATCGCGGGTTATCGAGGATCGAAGCGTCGCGGCCGTCGAGCAAGTCTTCGAGCATGCGTTGCGAGCTCTGGCTGACCCCGGCCATGGTCACGCCTTTGGCGAAGCTTTGTTCGTTGTACAAACTGCCCAGGCGCCGGATTCCCTCGGCGGCGTCCGGCAGGCAGGCGCTGGCGAAGCGCCAGGCACCCACCGAGGCCCCGATCAGCGAGCGTTCCCGGGGCGCGGCGGGCAGCCACTCGCCGAACAGCGCCAGGTCCAGCCCCTGGATGCCCAAGGCCTTGGGGCCACCGGCGGCGCCCGGCAGGATGCCGACGTCGGCGGCGTTCAAGCCGGCTTGGCGAATCCGCCCGAATGCACGCGGGCCTGCCTTGAGGGTGAGGGCGGGAAACTTGATGTGGATGGCGGTCATACCGGTCTCGAATACGGCTAAGCGGCTGATTATAGCGACACAAAACCCTGTGGGAGCGAGCAAGCTCGCTCCCACATTGATGTGGGTTCCATGATGGCCATTCAGTTTCAGTTAAGTTCATCCCGATACAGTCCCCCCGATGAAGATTATAAAAAGGAGATAACCCATGAACCGCCTGACTGCCTTTATCATCGCGACCCTCATGGCACTCGGTACGAGCCTGGCTCATGCACGAGACCTGAACGCGGACGAAGCCCGCAAACTGCAAGACGCTGGTACCATCCTGTCCTTCGAAAAACTCAACGCCGCCGCCCTGGCCGAGCACCCTGGTGCCACCTTGACCGATACCGAGCTGGACGAAGAGTACGGCAAGTACATTTACCAGGTGGATCTGCGCGATACGAAGGGCATTGAGTGGGATCTGGAATTGGACGCCACCAACGGCAAGGTGCTCAAGAATCATCAGGATACGTAATGAAGCTTAATCTACGCGCCCATAGTCGATGGACGCTGGCGCTGCTGGCGTTTTGTTCGCTGGCCGTGGCCCGGGACCTGGATCAGGACGAGGCCCTGCAACTGCGCCAGCAGGGTGTGATCCTGCCGCTGGAACAACTGCTGCAACAGGCGCTGGACCGGCACCCCGGCGCCAAGCTGCTGGAGGCCGAGCTGGAGGAGAAACACGGCGTCTATATTTATGAGGTCGAGCTGCTGGACACCGACGGCGTCGTGCGCGAATTGGACCTGGAGGCCGCGACCGGCCGCCTGCTCAAAGATGAGGAAGACTGATGCGCCTGCTTCTGGTGGAAGATCACGTGCCCCTGGCCGACGAACTGATGGCCGGGCTTGCACGCCAGGGCTACGCTGTCGATTGGCTCGCCGATGGCCGCGATGCGGTGTACCAGGGCAGCAGCGAGCCCTACGACCTGATCATCCTCGATCTCGGCCTGCCGGGTGTGCCGGGGCTCGAGGTGCTGGCCCAATGGCGTGCCGGTGGTCTGAGCACGCCGGTGCTGATCCTCACCGCCCGCGGGTCTTGGGCCGAGCGCATCGAAGGCCTCAAGGCCGGCGCCGACGATTACCTGACCAAGCCTTTTCATCCTGAAGAGCTGCAGTTGCGGATCCAGGCGTTGCTGCGCCGCTCCCACGGCCAGGTCAACCAGCCGACGCTGAAATCGGCCGGGTTGCACCTGGATGAAGGGCGGCAATGCGTGGTTCGCGACGGCACTGACATCCAGCTCACGGCGGCTGAATTTCGCCTGTTGCGCTATTTCATGCTGCATCCCGAGCAGATCCTCTCCAAAAGTCATCTCGCCGAACACCTGTACGACGGTGAAACCGAGCGCGATTCCAACGTGCTGGAAGTCCACGTCAATCACCTGCGGCGCAAACTGGGACGCAGCGTGATCGAAACCCGTCGCGGCCAGGGTTACCTGTTCGGCGGGCAGGCGCAGTGAGATCCATCCAGCGGCGCCTGAGCCTGGGCCTGATCGGTGTGATGGTGGTGGTCGGCCTGGTCCTGGCGCAAACCAGTCTGTGGCTGTTCGAGCTGGGCTTGCAGCGTTACCTGGAAGCCGGGCTGCGTAACGACAGCGAGAACCTGCTGGTGGCTCTGGTGCGCGGTCCACAGGGCTTGCAACTGGATGAACGACGCCTGTCGCCGGCCTATCAGCGACCGTTTTCCGGGCATTATTTCCGCATCGATTTTGCCGACGTGCACTGGCGCTCCCGTTCCCTGTGGGACCAGGAGTTGCCCCGGCTCGACCACCCGGGCCTGCACAGCAACCTGCAACTGGGGCCGGAAGGCCAGAAGCTGCTGGTGCTGCGTACCGACTATCGGCGGTTGGGCCAGGCGATTTCCATCAGCGTGGCCCAGGACTACACGCCGGTGCGCGACAGCTTTCGCCGGATGCAGCAGATCGGCCTCGGGCTGGGGTTGGCGGGACTGCTGCTGATTCTGTTGCTGCAACGCATCACCGTGCGCCGTGCCTTGCGTCCGCTGGACCGGGCGCGGGAGCAGATTGCCCAACTGCAGCGCGGGCAACGTTCGCAACTCGACGAACAGGTGCCACGGGAGCTGGAACCGCTGGTGACGCAAATCAACCATCTGCTGGCCCACACCGAAGACAGCCTCAAGCGTTCACGCAACGCCCTGGGCAACCTTGGCCATGCCTTGAAAACCCCACTGGCGGTGCTGCAAAGCCTGGCGTCGAACGAGAAGCTCGACCCGTATCCCGAGCTGCGCAAACTGTTGCTCGATCAACTGGAGCAGGTCCGCCAGCGCCTGAACCGCGAGCTCAACCGCGCCCGCTTGTCCGGCGATGCCTTGCCCGGCGCGCACCTGGACTGCGACGCCGAGCTGCCGGGGTTGCTGGCCACGCTGAACATGATCCATGGCGAACACCTGCACCTGAGCTACGTCGCCCCGCCAGGCCTGCACCTGCCCTGGGACCGTGAGGACCTGCTGGAACTGTTGGGCAACCTGCTGGACAACGCCTGCAAATGGGCCGACGCCGAGGTACGCCTGACCATGACCGAGACGGCCGAAGGGTTCAGCCTGGCCGTGGAGGACGACGGCCCGGGCATCCCGAAGGATCGCCGCGACCAGGTGTTCAGCCGCGGCACGCGATTGGATGAACAGACCGATGGACACGGCCTGGGCCTGGGCATCGTGCGGGACATCGTCGACACCTGGGGTGGCCTGCTGGCGTTGGATGACAGCGAGTGGGGCGGGTTGAAGGTGGTGATCGAGTTGCCCAAGCGCTGACAGCTGTTTCATGGCACCCCTCTCTGTAGGGCGAGCCGCTGTGGGTGGGGCGGGCCTGTGGGAGCAAAGCTTGCTCGCGATAGCATTTTTAAACCCGGCACAGATGTTGTAGGTGACGATGTCATCGCGAGCAAGCTTTGCTCCCACAGGCTCGCTCCCTCAGGGGGCAGTGGTGGCTGCAAATATTACGAGACTTGAAAACCCGCCCCACGGCCCTTGCAGCTTGCCGCCGCTTGCTGCAAAGTCGCGACCTTTTTGTCCGGTGGCTTTCCATCGCTGTGCTTTGAGGTAATGATGATAAATGCAGTAGTTGCCGCGGTTGGCGTCATGCTGGTGCTCAGCCTGGCCCGCGTGCATGTGGTGATCGCGCTGATTATCGGTGCGTTGGTGGGTGGCCTCACGGGCGGCCTGGGGATCGAAGCGACGCTCAAGGCGTTCAATGCCGGCCTGGGTGGCGGTGCGACGGTGGCATTGTCCTATGCCTTGCTCGGTGCCTTTGCCGTGGCGATTGCCAAGTCTGGCATGGCCCACGCGCTGGCGGATAAAGCCCTGGCCCTGGTGGATCGCCAGGATGCCGCGGGTGGTTCGGGCGTCAAATGGGTGCTGATCGGTTTGCTGGGGACGGTCGCGGTCGCTTCCCAGAACATTCTGCCGATCCACATCGCCTTCATTCCGTTGCTGGTGCCACCGCTTCTGTATGTGCTGACCAAGTTGCAGTTGGATCGCCGGTTGATCGCCTGCGTCATGACCTTCGGCCTAATCACGCCCTATATGTTCCTGCCGGTGGGCTTCGGCAATATCTTCCTCAACGAAATCCTCCTGGCCAACGTCGCTCGCAGCGGTGTGGACGTCAGCGGCATCAACATCACCCACGCCATGGGCATCCCGGCGCTGGGCATGGTGTTTGGCCTGGTGTTGTCGTTTTTCACGTATCGCAAGAAGCGCGTCTATGACCTGAAGAAGATCGCCAAGGCCGAGCAAGTGGCTGTGCGCTACAACCCGCTGAGCCTGATGGTGGCCGGGCTGGCGGTGGCGGCGGCGTTCGCGGTGCAACTGCTGGTGGACTCGATGATCATCGGCGCCCTGGTCGGGTTCCTGATTTTCTCGCTGTCGGGGGTGGTGCGCTGGCGCGAGACTGACGACCTGTTCACTGAAGGCATGAAGATGATGGCGATGATCGGCTTCATCATGATCGCTGCCTCAGGGTTCGCCGAAGTGATGAAGGCCACCGGTGAAGTCCAGAGCCTGGTGGAGTCTTCGGCGGCCTGGATTGGCCACAACAAGGGCATTGGCGCGCTGATGATGTTGCTGGTGGGGCTGCTGGTGACCATGGGCATCGGCTCGTCGTTTTCCACGGTGCCGATCCTGGCGACGATTTTCGTGCCGCTGTGCCTGCAACTGGGCTTCAGCCCGCTGGCGATCGTCTGCATTGTCGGCACCGCCGGCGCCTTGGGCGATGCCGGTTCACCTGCCTCGGACTCGACCCTGGGCCCGACCTCCGGCCTGAACATCGACGGCCAGCACCATCATATCTGGGACACCGTGGTCCCGACCTTCATCCACTACAACCTGCCGCTGCTGGCGTTTGGTTGGGTGGCGGCGATGGTGTTGTAGCCTCAAGACCGAGTTGCCTCAATCGCGAGCAGGCTCGCTCCCACAGTGGATTGGGGTGGACACAAGTGTTGTGGACACCACCGAACCCCTGTGGGAGCGAGCTTGCTCGCGATGAGGCCCTTGAATCCAGCGACCCTGCCGACGGACTGTTCACCTTGTCCTACAGTTTTGCCGCGCGGTGCCGTTAATACAGCTAACCACGCCATAAAACCTACAAGAGTGAACAGCATGCGCCTGAGCCTGAAGGCTAAAGTCCTGTCCCTTGCGATACTGCCGGTATTGCTGTCCGCCGTGATCATCAGCCTGACCACGGCTTTCATCTTGAAGGAGCAAGCGAGTAAAGAGGTCCAGCAGACCCGCGAACGCCTGCTCAGCGAGGCCAAGGCCACGCTGCAGAACTATGTGGCGGTGGGCCTGACCGCCATCAAGCCGCTCTACGATGCCGCCGCGCCTGGCGATAACGAAGCGCGCGCCCAGGCGATCAAGCTGTTGTCGAATATCAGCTACGGCAAGGACGGCTATTTCTTCGGCTACGACTCCGAGACCATTCGTCTGTTCAAGGCCAACAGCCCTGATGGCGTGGGCAAGAGTTTCAAGGACAACCGCGACCCCAACGGGGTCTATGTCAACCGTGACCTGGTGAAAGTCGCCAAGGACGGGACGCACTACCTCGAATACAGCTCGCCGCTGCCCGGCAGCAAAGACCTGGTGCCCAAACTGGGCTACACCGAATACCTGTCCAAGTGGGACCTGGCAGTCGGTAGCTCGGTCAACCTGGACGGCATCGAAGCCCAGGTGGCGCTGGTGGAAGCCAAGGTTCATGAACGTCTGCAAGGTGTGATCTTGAGCATCGTCGGGATCGCCGCGGTGGTGTTGCTGGTGATTGCGGTGGTGGGCCTGGTGCTCGCCAACACGATCCTGCGTCCCCTGCACCTGATGAAGGACAACCTGGATGACATCGCTGCGGGTGAGGGCGACCTGACCCGTCGCCTGGCCATCACCAGCCAGGACGAGCTTGGCCAGTTGGCCGGCTCGTTCAACCGCTTCGTCGACAAGATCCACGGCCTGGTGCGGCAGATCACCGACATGACCTCGCAACTGACCGGCCTGGTGACGCAAGTTTCCGAGCAGGCCCAGCGCTCCGAGCAGGCCATGGAACGCCAGCGCCACGAAACCGATCAGGTCGCCACGGCGATCAACGAGATGTCCTCGGCGGCCCAGGAAGTCGCCCGCAGCGCCCAGGGCGCCGCCGTCGCAGCCCAGCAGACCGACGAGGAAGGCCAATCGGCCAAGCGCGTGGTGGCCGGCAGCATCCAGCAGATTCATGCGTTGGTGAACGATATTCGCAGCAGTGGCGTGTCCCTGGACAGCCTGCAGCAGGACGTGGCTTCGATTGTCAGTGTGCTCGGGGTGATTCGTTCGATTGCCGAGCAGACCAACCTGCTGGCCCTCAACGCCGCCATCGAGGCTGCGCGTGCTGGCGAGGCAGGGCGTGGGTTTGCGGTGGTGGCCGATGAAGTGCGGGCCCTGGCCAGCCGGACCCAGCAGAGCACCCAGGAAATCCAGGGCATGATCGACCGCCTGCAATCAGGCACCCACGCGGCAGTGGAAGCGATGCGCCGTTCCAGTGAGGCCGGCGAAGGTACTTCGGAACGGGCCAACGAGGCGGGCGCCTCGCTGGACACCATGGCGCAACTGATCGGCACCATCAACTCGATGAACGCCCAGATCGCCAGCGCTGCCGAAGAACAGACCGCGGTGGCCGAGGAAATCAACCGCAGCGTGCATCAGATCGCCGTGGCCGTGGACAGCGTCGCCGACGAAACCCAACTCGGCGCCCAGACCTCCCGCAGCCTGGCCGACCTGGGCCAGCGCCTGGGCAAGCTGGTGGGGCAGTTCCGGATCTGATCCCGTCGCGGCAGGAGCTGCCGAAGGCTGCGATCTTTCGCTCTCGATCCAGATGTTTTCACCTGGGCAACCGGGTCTTATCGAGAAAGAAGGATCGCAGCCTTCGGCAGTTTCTGCCGGGAGCTAAAGATTTTTGGCATGCTGTATCTTGTGTCCACCACACGTCCCCTGTGGGAGCGGGCTTGCTCGCGAATGCAGCGTGTCAGCCAATATATTCACTTCTGACACACCGCCTTCGCGAGCAAGCCCGCTCCCACATTTGTTCGGTGGCGACTATGGCTCGCGCACATCGCGCATCAACAACCCAAACCGCAGATCCACCGCATCCGGGATCGGCACGTACACCACATGTCCATCCCCCGGTGCCACCTCGATGCCCTGGCCTTTGACGTTCTGCAACTGATGCAGGTCGAAGTGGAAGTTGCCCTTTGGGGTCATCAGTTCCATATGGTCCCCCAGGCCAAAGCGGTTCTTCACCCGCACTTCGGCCAGGCGTTCGCGCCGTTCGCCGGTCAGTTCGCCGACGAACTGCTGGCGCTCCGATACCGAGCTGCCGTTCTGGTAGTTCTGATACTCATCGTGCACGTGGCGCCTTAGAAAACCTTCGGTGTAGCCGCGTTGGGCCAGGGATTCCAGGTCGGTCATGAGGTTGCGATCAAATTCCCGGCCGGCCACCGCGTCATCGATGGCCTGGCGATACACCTGGGTGGTGCGTGCGCAATAGAAGTGCGACTTGGTCCGGCCTTCGATTTTCAAGGAGTGCACGCCCATGCGCGCCAGGCGCTCGACGTGCTGCACGGCGCGCAGGTCCTTGGCATTCATGATGTAGGTGCCGTGCTCGTCCTCGAAGGCCGGCATGGATTCTTCCGGGCGGTTGGCTTCCTGGAGCAAAAACACCTGGTCGGTGGGCGCGCCGAGGCCCAGGGTCGGTTCGGGCTGATAGGTCTGCACAATGTCGCCCACGGCATTTTCCACCGCTGGCTGTGCCGAATATTTCCAGCGGCAGGCGTTGGTGCAACTGCCCTGGTTGGCGTCGCGCTTGTTCAAATAACCGGACAGCAGGCAGCGCCCGGAATAGGCCATGCACAGCGCACCGTGGACGAACACCTCCAGCTCCATGGCCGGCACCTGCTCGCGGATTTCGGCGATTTCTTCCAGGGACAGTTCCCGGGACAGGATGATCCGGCTCAAGCCCTGCTGCTGCCAGAACTCGACGCTCGCCCAGTTCACCGTGTTGGCCTGCACCGACAGGTGAATCGGCATCTGGGGGAAATGCCGGCGCACCAGCATGATCAGCCCCGGGTCGGACATGATCAGCGCGTCCGGCGCCATGGCGATCACCGGTTCAAGGTCTTTGAGGAAGGTGCGCAGCTTGGCGTTGTGCGGGGCAATGTTGACCACCACGTAGAAGCGCTTGCCCATGGCCTGGGCCTCGGCAATGCCCAAGGCCAGGTTCGCGTGGTCGAATTCGTTGTTGCGCACCCGCAGGCTGTAGCGAGGCTGGCCGGCATACACCGCATCGGCACCGTAGGCGAAGGCATAACGCATGTTTTTCAGGGTGCCGGCGGGCGCCAGCAGTTCGGGGGCGGCGAGGGTCATGATGGCGTCGGATCGCAAAAGGCGGCGAGGGTAGCCCATGGTCGGACAGGCCTCATTGATCTGAATCAATGCACGGCGCAAAAGCGAAGGCACTCCGGCGAGTCCTGGCTGACTAATGTTTATCCCGCCTTTGGACATGGAAAGCTGATGAATCGAAAGATGCTGCAAAACAAAGCCCAGATGTTGCTGCTGGTCCTGGTCACCATCGCCTTCATCTGGATTCTGCTGCCGTTCTACGGCGCGGTGTTCTGGGCGGTGATTCTGGGCATCGTCTTTGCGCCGATGCAGCGCCGCCTGCAGTTGAAGTTTGGCTGGCACCGCAACGTCACCTCGCTGGTCACGTTGAGCATCTGCGTGGTCAGTGCGATTTTACCGGTGATCATCATCAGCACCTTGCTGGTCCAGGAAGGTGCTGCGCTGTACAAGAGCCTGGAAAGCGGCGAACTGGACATTGCCGATTACCTGGCCCGCTTCAAGGATGCCTTGCCACTGTACTTCCAGAATCTGCTGGACCGCTTTGGCCTGGGCAACCTGAATGGATTGCGGGACACGATCGTCAAGAGCGCGATGCAGGGTAGTGAGTTTTTCGCCACCCAGGCCTTCAGTTTCGGCCAGGGCACCTTCCAGTTCCTGGTCAGCTTCTTCGTGATGATCTATCTGCTGTTCTTCTTTCTGCGCGACGGTGCGGAACTGGTGCGCAAAGTGCGCACGGCCATTCCCTTGGCGGAACATCAAAAACGCCGCCTGCAGTTGAAATTCAATCGGGTGGTGCGCGCCACGGTGAAAGGCAACCTGCTGGTCGCCATCAGCCAGGGGGCGCTGGGTGGGCTGATCTTCTGGATCCTGGGGATTCCGACGGTGTTGCCCTGGGCGGTGCTGATGGCGTTCCTGTCGTTGCTGCCGGCGGTGGGGGCGGGCCTCGTCTGGGCACCGGTGGCGGTGTATTTCCTGCTCTCGGGGGCGATCTGGCAAGGCGTGGTGCTGACGCTGTTCGGGGTGTTCGTGATCGGCCTGGTGGATAATTTCCTGCGGCCGATCCTGGTGGGCAAGGACACCAAGATGCCCGACTACATGGTGCTGGTCTCGACACTGGGCGGGCTGGCGGTGTTCGGGCTGAACGGTTTCGTGATCGGGCCGCTGATTGCCGCGCTGTTCATGTCATGTTGGGCCTTGTTTGTCGAAAGCACACCGCGGGTACAACTGCCTTAGGCTCTCAGCAGGTAGGGCCCGATACGTTGCGAGAGAGCCTGGGCGGCGGGCAATGAAGTCAGCGGGCCGCTGATGGTCACGCCGTCTTGCACCAGATACCAGCAGGCCAGCAACCCGAGCTCCCGTAGTGGGGCGGGGACGGCGCTGCCAATGACAGACATGATTTGAACCTTGGGCATGGGAAACCTCCATCAATCGATGGGGTTACCTTACGACTCAGTGGGGGTAACGAAAAATCAACCGGCTCAATAGTAGGAATCGATGTCGCTCAATCGACGACCAGATCGAGCATGTGCACCACTTCCTGTTCACTGAGCAGGCCCTTGCGCACCAGGTTTTCCGCCAGCAGGGAAAGGAACTTGGCGTTGCGGTGGCCTTCCAGTTGCTTGAGTTCGGTCAGCACGTTGTACACCTTGCTGGAGGTGCACAGGCCGACGATGCGATGGGGATTTTGCGTGGGCATACCTTCGTCCTTGTTTTTATGAAGCTGTTGTTGGCGGACAGAGCCAGTTTGCGGCCCTGTCATGACGCTCACGTGACAGCTTGAGTTGTTGGAAAAAAGAAAGCAGGATCCGGACCATAATGCCTTTTTTGTGCCGGGAAATTGTTCCGGCAGCGACCTCGGGCAGGCTTATACGGCCATCCAGCGGTTTAGTTGCCCACAAAAAAAGGCATGCGTTTGAGCGTCGAGCTTCAGGTGCTGCCCTATTTTTTGCTCAGCACATTGGTCAGCCGCCGCATGGCCGCTTCGATTTCATGAGCGGTCAAGGACGAGTACCCCAATAGCCAGCCTTGTTTCTTTTCTTCGCCAGCGTACAGCCGGCTGAGGCCGGGCAGCTGCACCCCCGCACTGGCCGCTTGGCGGAGGGTCTTTTCCTCCGACCAACCATCGGCCAACAGGCAGGGAATCTGCAGCCCACCTTGGGGACGCAAGGCGGTAACGATTCCGTCCAGGTGCTTGCCAATGGCATCGAGCAGGGTGGTACGGCGTCCGGCGTAGAGTTTGCGCATGGCCCGGACATGGGCGTTGTAGTGACCGTCTTCCATGAAGCGTGCCAGGGTCAACTGAAGGATCTGTGGTGTGTGGCCGTCCATGATGCTGCGCGCGTAGGTGAAGGCTTTGACCAGTTCGAAAGGCAGCACCATGTAACCCATCCGCAACCCCGGATAGAGGGTTTTGCTGAAGGTGCCGAGATAAATCGTGCGCTGGTATTTGTCCAGGCCCTGCACGCATGCGGTCGGCAGCCCGTCGTAGTGGAACTCGCTGTCGTAATCGTCCTCGATGATCCACTTGCCATGCTCGGTCGCCCAGTTGATCAGTTCGAGTCGGCGTTCCAACGGTAAGGTTGCCCCGGTGGGGTATTGATGTGAAGGCGTCACATAGACGCAAGGGGCGCCGCTGCGGTCTGCCCACAGCAGGTCCGTGCGTATGCCCAGTGCATCGACGTCAATGGGCACGACCTTGGTCTCTGCTGTTTCAAAGGCCTTCCTGGCACCGTAGTAGCCCGGGTTTTCCAGCAGGATCGGTTTGCCGGCGTCGACGAGCAACTGCGCACACAGAAACAGGGATTGGCGAGTGCTGCTCAACACCAGGATCTGCTCGGGGGAGCATTTGGCCCCGCGTTCGAGGTTCAAGTAGGTGGCGATCGCCTTGCGCAGAGGCTCGGCGCCTTGCGGGTCGCCATGCAGCAGGATATTGCCCCGGTAGTCCTTCATGACCTGGCGCTGCAGGCGTTCCCACAGATCGGTGGGGAAGGTACGGGTTTCCGGCAGCCCTGTGGCGAAGGCCTTGATGACCTGTTGATCGGTCACGCCACCACTGTCGAAAATCATCCGGCCGCGCTGGCTCAAGCCCGATCCTGGCGTTGCCTCGCTGCGCTGGGTGTCTTGCGATTTCATGCGCCGGCGCGCAGCCCCGCGCAATTGGGTGCCAACCGTCTCGGATACGTAGCTGCCCGAGCCCTCGCGCCGCACGATGTAGCCATCCCGGTGCAATTGCACATAGGCGTTCTCCACTGTGTCACGGGCAACGCCCAGCGTCTTGGCCAGGACCCTGGTTGCCGGCAGCTTCAGGCCAGCGTCAAGGGCGCCATCGAGGATCAGTGCGCGCAGGGCGCGCTGAATCCGCTGATGCAGATCCAGCATCTGAAATTCGGCATCGTTGAGTCGCATCTTCAGCGTTTCGAGCTCGAAGGTTTTTGCCATGCGGTCTGCTCTGTATGAATAAATTGGCCTGCTTTGGCAGGCCAGTTTATTCGTAGACTCTGTCCGTCGCTATTGCCCGCGAAGGAGCCGCTCGGGGCCGACTGCTGCCGTCGCTGATTGTCAGGCAGTGCGGCCGTCTCATTTTCCCAATCCACAGGACCCTATCATCATGTACGACTCATCCCTGACCCTTGAAGCGTTCGACGCCGAGCTATGTGAGGCGATTCACAACGAAGAATGCCGCCAGGAAGATCACGTCGAGCTGATCGCCTCCGAGAACTACGCCAGCCCATTAGTGATGGCGATTCAGGACTCGGTATTCACCAACAAGTACGCCGAAGGTTACCCGGGCAAGCGCTACTACAGTGGTTGCGAGTATGTCGACGTGGCTGAGCGCCTGGCCATCGAGCGGGTCAAGGCGCTGTTCGATTGCGATTACGCCAACGTCCAGCCTCATGCCGGGGCCCAGGCCAACGCCGCCGTGTTCCTGGCACTGCTCAATCCTGGCGACACCGTGATGGGCATGAACCTGGCCCAGGGTGGTCACCTGACCCACGGCAACCCCTCCAATTTCTCCGGCCGCCATTACAAGATCGTTCCCTACGGCCTCGACCCGCAGACGGGATTGATCAACTATGACGAGATGGAGCGTATCGCCCTTCAAACCCGACCGAAGATGCTGATCGGTGGTTTTTCCGCTTACTCCCGTTACAAGGACTGGGCACGGATGCGGGCCATTGCCGACAAGGTCGGGGCGATTTTCTGGGTCGACATGGCCCACGTTGCCGGTCTGGTGGCAGCGGGTGAGTATCCGAACCCGTTGCCCCACGCCCATGTGGTCACCAGTACGACCCACAAGACCCTGCGTGGCCCACGGGGTGGGGTGATTCTGTCCAAGGGGCAGGACGATACGTTTTACAAGAAGCTCGACTCGGCGGTATTTCCTGGTGTCCAGGGCGGTCCCTTGATGCACCAGATCGCGGCCAAGGCCGTTGCCTTCAAGGAAGCACTGGCGCCCGGGTTCAAGGCCTATCAGAAGCAGATCGTCATCAATGCCCGGGCCATGGCTGCCGTGCTGCAGCAGCGTGGTTACAGGATTGTCTCCGGGGGGACCGATAACCACATGATGTTGATCGACCTGTCCGACAAGCCTTACACCGGCAAGGACGCCGATGCCGCCCTGAGTAATGCCTACATCACGGCCAACAAAAACTCGGTGCCCAACGATCCCCGTTCGCCGTTCGTAACCTCAGGGCTGCGTATCGGCACCCCGGCGGTGACCACTCGCGGGTTTGGAGTGCCAGAGTGCGAGCAACTGGCAGGTTGGCTGTGTGATGTGCTGGACGCGTTGGAATCCGGCGGCAGCGAGCAGGTTGCGCATCATGTGCGCGAGCAGGTAGTGGCGCTGTGTCGTCGTCATCCTGTATATCGGCAACGCTAAAACGAAAAAACCCGCCAGAAGGCGGGTTTTTCGGGGGTTTCAGAGATTTTGAAAGCCTTCTCTGGAACCTTGTCTGGCTCCACGACCTGGACTCGAACCAGGGACCCAGTGATTAACAGTCACTTGCTCTACCAACTGAGCTATCGCGGAATGGCGCGTATGTTACTGATTGGAAAAGAGAAGTCAAGCGTCCATCGCCGGACGGCGCATTCCTGGGGCCCTTTGACAGTCAATCAACGATTGGCAGTTACCGCCAGGGCAGGAGAGGACTACCATGGTCGCCCGGAAGTGGCAGGACGCGCTGCCGGCCATTCGCCGACATTAAGGTACGCGCCATGAATCACCTGTTACCCCTTCACACAGCCAGTTGCGCCGAGGTGTCCCTGTGAGCACCGCCCAGATCAGCTTGCCCAAGGGCGTGGGGCCTCATGCCGAGAAATTGTACGACGCCATCACCCAGGCCAGCACCGCCGAAGCGTTGAACCGTGCCGGCGGCAAGGCCGAGGGTTTTGTCCTGGGATTGGAAAGCACCAAGGCGATCAAGAGCCAGGTGGCCGAGTCGTTGTATGTCATTTATGACGATGCGGCGAGCCAGCGGGCGACGGAGTTGTAGCCTCAGCGAGAATGTCTTTGTGGTCTGCTTCTGTGGCGAGGGAGCTTGCTCCCGCTGGGCTGCGCAGCAGCCCCAAAACAGTCAACCCATTCGGACTGACACACCGAGTTGCCTGATTCAGGGCCGCTTCGCGCCCCAGCGGGAGCAAGCTCCCTCGCCACAGGTTGTGGGTTCACCCATCCTGATAGGCATACTCAAAAAAAACGGGAAGCCCAATGGCTTCCCGTTTTTCATCCAGCACCGAGGGCGTCAGATCACCTGGACGATGGCCTTGGTCACCGCATCGATATTGTTCTGGTTCAGCGCGGCCACGCAGATGCGACCGGTGTCCAGGGCATAGATGCCGAACTCGTTGCGCAGGCGCGTCACTTGTTCAACGGTCAGGCCGGAGTAGGAGAACATCCCGCTCTGGCGTGCGACGAAGCTGAAGTCGTGGTGCGGTGCGGCCTTGGCCAGCATGTCCACCATCTGGATACGCATGCCGCGAATGCGCAGGCGCATTTCGGCCAGTTCGGCTTCCCACTGGGCCCGCAGCTCCGGGCTGTTGAGTACGGCGGCGACGATGCTGGCGCCGTGGGTCGGCGGGTTGGAGTAGTTGGTGCGGATCACGCGCTTGACCTGGGACAGCACGCGGGCACTTTCTTCTTTCGATTCGCTGACGATCGACAGGGCACCGACGCGCTCGCCGTACAGCGAGAACGACTTGGAGAACGAGCTGGAGGCAAAGAAAGTCAAGCCCGACTCGGCGAACAGGCGCACGGCTGCCGCGTCTTCGTCGATACCGGCGCCAAAGCCCTGGTAGGCCATGTCCAGGAACGGTACGTGGTTCTTGGCCTTGACCACGGCCAGCACGTTTTTCCAGTCTTCCGGGCTCAGGTCCACGCCGGTCGGGTTGTGGCAGCAGGCGTGCAGCACAACGATCGAGCGGTCGGGCAGGGCGTTGAGGTCTTCCAGCAGGCCGCTGCGGTTCACGTCGTGGGTGGCGGCGTCGTAGTAGCGGTAGTTCTGCACCGGGAAACCGGCGGTTTCGAACAGGGCGCGGTGGTTTTCCCAGCTTGGGTCGCTGATGGCGACGACGGCGTCAGGCAGCAGTTGCTTGAGGAAGTCGGCACCGATCTTCAGTGCACCGGTGCCGCCCACGGCCTGGGTGGTGATGACGCGACCGGAAGCGATCAGCGGCGAATCCTTGCCGAACAGCAAGGTCTGCACGGCCTGGTCGTAGGCGGCAATGCCGTCGATCGGCAGGTAACCACGGGAAACGTGCTGAGCCACGCGAGCCGTCTCGGCCTCGACAACGGCGCGCAGGAGTGGAATACGCCCCTCTTCATTGCAATAAACACCTACACCCAGGTTGACCTTATTGGTACGGGTGTCGGCGTTGAAAGCTTCGTTGAGGCCCAGGATGGGGTCGCGGGGTGCCAATTCGACAGCGGAAAACAGGCTCATTATTGCGCGGCTCTAATGGAGAGTGAGGGGAGGTGTGGCGCTCCAGCCGAATGCACTAGAGCGGTGCACAAACGGGGAGCTAGTATAGAGGCCATCACCGGGCACGGCGACAGGCGATTCGGTTTTTACGCTAAGTTTTTACGATTTTTTTCGACCGTTAGTCCTCTCGCCGCGTCAAAGTCTTCAAGGGGTGTAGGACGTTCGTCTTGAAAGCGAAGGCATTCACCTCCACATTGTGTGCATTCCAGTTTTTTCCTCGGGCGACATCAGTCGTTTCGGTCTTTCTCGTTCCTGTCGGCTGGCCGACAGGGGTGAATCCAGAGGTTATGTCATGTCTGAATTCCAGCTAGTCACCCGCTTCCAGCCCGCCGGCGATCAGCCGGAAGCCATCCGCCTGATGGTCGAGGGCATCGAGGCCGGGCTGGCGCACCAGACGCTGCTCGGTGTGACGGGCTCGGGCAAAACCTTCAGCATTGCCAACGTGATTGCCCAGATTCAGCGCCCGACCCTGGTACTGGCGCCGAACAAGACCCTGGCGGCGCAGCTGTACGGTGAGTTCAAGGCGTTTTTCCCGAATAATGCCGTGGAGTACTTCGTTTCCTACTACGACTACTACCAGCCCGAGGCCTACGTGCCATCGTCGGACACCTTCATCGAGAAGGATGCCTCGATCAACGACCACATCGAACAGATGCGACTGTCGGCGACCAAGGCCTTGCTCGAGCGCAAGGACGCGATCATCGTCACCACGGTGTCGTGCATCTACGGTCTGGGCAGTCCGGAAACCTACCTGAAGATGGTGCTGCACGTGGACCGTGGCGACAAACTCGACCAGCGCGCCTTGCTGCGGCGCCTGGCGGACTTGCAGTACACCCGCAACGACATGGATTTCGCCCGGGCGACGTTCCGGGTGCGTGGCGATGTGATCGACATCTACCCGGCGGAATCGGACCTGGAAGCGATCCGCATCGAGCTGTTCGACGATGAAGTGGAGAGCCTCTCGGCGTTCGACCCGCTGACCGGTGAAGTGATCCGCAAGTTGCCACGCTTCACCTTCTACCCCAAGAGCCACTACGTGACGCCCCGGGAAACCCTGCTGGACGCCATCGAAGGGATCAAGGTCGAGTTGCAGGAGCGTCTGGAATACCTGCGTTCGAACAACAAACTGGTGGAAGCCCAGCGTCTGGAGCAACGGACCCGGTTCGACCTGGAGATGATCCTGGAGCTGGGCTACTGCAACGGCATCGAAAACTACTCGCGCTACCTGTCGGGCCGTCCGGCGGGTGCGCCACCGCCCACGCTATATGACTACCTGCCGGCCGATGCCTTGCTGGTCATCGACGAATCCCACGTCAGCGTGCCCCAGGTCGGCGCCATGTACAAAGGCGACCGTTCGCGCAAGGAAACCCTGGTGGAGTACGGCTTCCGCCTGCCCTCGGCGCTGGACAACCGACCGATGCGCTTCGACGAATGGGAAAGCGTGAGCCCACAGACGATTTTTGTCTCGGCCACGCCTGGCAACTACGAGGCCGAACATGCCGGCCGGGTGGTCGAGCAAGTGGTGCGGCCCACCGGGCTGGTGGACCCCCAAGTCGAGGTGCGCCCGGCGCTGACCCAGGTCGATGACCTGCTCTCGGAAATCTCCAAGCGCGTGGCGGTGGAAGAGCGGGTGCTGGTCACCACGCTGACCAAGCGCATGGCCGAAGACCTCACCGACTACCTGGCCGACCATGGCGTGCGGGTGCGTTACCTGCACTCGGACATCGACACGGTGGAGCGGGTCGAGATCATCCGCGACTTGCGCTTGGGTACCTTCGACGTGCTGGTGGGCATCAACCTGCTGCGCGAAGGCCTGGACATGCCGGAAGTGTCGCTGGTGGCGATTCTCGACGCCGACAAGGAAGGTTTCCTGCGTTCCGAGCGTTCGTTGATCCAGACCATCGGCCGCGCGGCACGTAACCTCAATGGCCGGGCGATTCTGTATGCCGACCGCATCACCGGCTCCATGGAGCGGGCCATCGGCGAGACCGAACGCCGTCGCGACAAGCAGATTGCCTTCAACCTGGCCAACGGCATTACCCCCAAGGGCGTGTTCAAGGACGTCGCCGACATCATGGAAGGCGCCACCGTGCCCGGCTCGCGCAGCAAGAAGCGCAAGGGCATGGCCAAGGCGGCCGAAGAGAGCGCCCGTTACGAGGCCGAACTGCGCTCGCCGAGCGAAATCACCAAGCGCATCCGGCAGTTGGAAGAGAAAATGTACCAACTGGCCCGGGACCTGGAATTCGAGGCAGCGGCGCAGTTGCGTGATGAGATTGGCAAGTTGCGTGAGCGGTTGCTGACTGTCTGAGGTTTTGTGGTGATGTAGAGGGCCTCATCGCGAGCAAGCTCGCTCCCACAGGAAACCGAGTCGTCTGGACTGGATGCGGTCCAATGTGGGAGCGAGCCTGCTCGCGATGGGCGCGACTCGGTCTGGCAGGCTCTACTCAAATCAGCCTCTCACTGGAGCCCGCCCGCCATCGCCTGTTACCATTCGCCCCCTGTTCGATCTTCGCTTTTATATTCTTTCCGAGACATGCCATGACCACCGTCCGCACCCGCATCGCGCCTTCGCCCACTGGCGATCCCCATGTCGGCACCGCCTACATCGCTTTGTTCAACTATTGCTTTGCCAAGCAGCATGGCGGCGAGTTCATCCTGCGGATCGAGGACACCGACCAGTTGCGTTCGACCCGCGAGTCCGAACAGCAGATCTTCGACGCCCTGCGCTGGTTGGGGATCGACTGGAGCGAAGGCCCGGACGTCGGCGGCCCGCACGGTCCGTACCGCCAGAGCGAGCGTGGTGACATCTACCAGCAGTATTGCCAGCAACTGGTGGACATGGGCCATGCGTTCCCGTGTTTCTGCACCGCCGAAGAGCTGGATCAGATGCGCGCCGAGCAAATGGCCCGCGGCGAAACCCCGCGCTACGACGGCCGGGCGCTGCTGCTGTCCAAGGAAGAAGTCGCCCGTCGCCTGGCGGCCGGCGAGCCCCATGTGATCCGCATGAAGGTGCCGACCGAAGGCGTCTGCGTGGTGCCGGACATGCTGCGTGGCGATGTCGAGATCCCATGGGATCGCATGGACATGCAAGTGCTGATGAAGACCGACGGCCTGCCGACCTACTTCCTGGCGAACGTGGTCGACGATCACCTGATGGGCATCACTCACGTGCTGCGCGGTGAAGAATGGCTGCCATCGGCGCCGAAACTGATCCTGCTCTACGAATACTTCGGCTGGGAACAACCACAGTTGTGCTACATGCCGCTGCTGCGTAACCCGGACAAGAGCAAGCTGTCCAAGCGCAAGAACCCGACCTCGGTGACTTTCTACGAGCGCATGGGCTTCATGCCAGAGGCAATGCTCAACTACCTGGGGCGTATGGGTTGGTCCATGCCGGACGAGCGCGAGAAGTTCTCGCTGCAGGAAATGGTCGAGCATTTCGACCTGTCGCGGGTGTCCCTGGGTGGGCCGATCTTCGACGTCGAGAAGCTGTCGTGGCTCAACGGCCAGTGGCTGCGCGACCTGCCGGTGGAAGAGTTCGCCGCACGTGTGCAGAAGTGGGCATTGAACCCTGAGTACATGATGAAGATCGCTCCCCATGTGCAGGGTAGGGTAGAGACCTTCAGCCAGATCGCCCCGCTGGCCGGCTTCTTCTTCGCCGGTGGCGTGACGCCGGATGCGAAGTTGTTCGAATCCAAGAAGCTTTCGGGCGACCAGGTGCGCCAGTTGATGCAACTGATCCTGTGGAAGCTCGAAAGCCTGCGTCAGTGGGAGAAGGACAGCATCACCGCGACCATCCAGGCCGTGGTCGAGTCGCTGGAGTTGAAACTGCGCGATGCCATGCCGCTGATGTTCGCTGCCATTACCGGCCAGGCCAGCTCGGTGTCGGTGCTCGATGCGATGGAAATCCTCGGGCCGGACCTGACCCGTTTCCGCCTGCGCCAGGCCATCGATCTGCTCGGTGGTGTGTCGAAGAAGGAAAACAAGGAGTGGGAAAAACTGCTGGGCGCGATCGCGTAAGCGTTCAATGAGGCAGGACATACCCCGGTTTTCCGGGGTTTGTCGGTAAGTGATTGTTATCCCGGCAAAAAACTTTCAAATTTGTTGAAAATAAATTTGACAGCCCTCCGATACGCCCTTAAGATTCGCCCCGTCCTCAGCGATGAGGGGCTATAGCTCAGCTGGGAGAGCGCTTGCATGGCATGCAAGAGGTCGACGGTTCGATCCCGTCTAGCTCCACCAATTTACACTTCAAGGCTTGGCCACACCGGCCTTGAAGCGATCAACACTCAGCGTTGATCAGTTGTATAGAAGGGTTTGCGTCCCCTTCGTCTAGTGGCCTAGGACACCGCCCTTTCACGGCGGTAACAGGGGTTCGAGTCCCCTAGGGGACGCCAGTTTTACAGAAGCGATGTTGCAAGATGTCGCTCCGCCGCGAGGCGAAAAATCTGGGGCTATAGCTCAGCTGGGAGAGCGCTTGCATGGCATGCAAGAGGTCGACGGTTCGATCCCGTCTAGCTCCACCAATTACAGGTTCAAGGTCTGGCCACACCGGCTTTGAATCGATCAGTTCTCAGCGCTGATCAAGTTAGAAGGTTTGTGTCCCCTTCGTCTAGTGGCCTAGGACACCGCCCTTTCACGGCGGTAACAGGGGTTCGAGTCCCCTAGGGGACGCCACGATTACCCGCTCTGCGGGATTTTATAAGGGTCATTCAATTCTTGAATGGCCCTTTTGTTTGTCTGGCGTTTGGCCAATTCCCTTATCCTTGAAAAAGACTTCTGACCAGCGGTCAAAATTTCCGCTTGCAGAAAATTATTATGAGAATAATATTTCAATCGTAATATTCGGAGGCGACGATGAGCGATAAAAAGGCACAAACCCGTGAACGCATTCTCAAGGCCGCCAGCGATGCGCTGATCCAGCGTGGGCCGGCAGAGCCGAGCGTGGGCGAGGTGATGGGCGCGGCCGGGCTGACGGTGGGCGGTTTTTATGCCCATTTCGAAAGCAAGGATGCCTTGATGCTGGAGGCATTCAAGCAATTGCTCAATCGGCGCCGCGGCCTGATCGCCGATATGGACGGCGAGCTGACAGGCGAAGAGCGGCGCGCTCTGGTGGCGGCGTTCTATCTGTCCCGCAAGCACCGTGACTCCACCGAACACGCCTGCCCGATCCCCGCGTCGGTCGGCGAGCTCGGCCGGCTGCCGGATGCGTTTCGTGAAGTGCTCAATGAGCATATCGAGTTGATGGTCGCGCAATTGGCGGCCAGCCCGGAGGACGCCGACAAAGCTCTGGGCGACATCGCCTTGATGGTGGGCGGCCTGGCCCTGGCCCGGGCGCTGGGCCCTGGAGAGTTATCGGATCGTTTGCTGCGCGCCGCCAAGTCGGCGGTGCGATGAGCTGAGGCGCAAGCCCAGGAGATGAGCGATGAACAGGTTGAGCTGGATTCGTAGCGTCAATGGCACGTTGGGTTGGGTGGCTCCGCGCCTGGTGGCCAAACAGATGCGTTCGTTGTTCATGCGCCCTCGAAGCTTGCCGCCGCGGGATTGGGAGCTGCCGTTGCTGGCCTCGTCCGAGCGCATCACCTTGCGCTTCGGTCTCTCGGCCTTGCGCTGGGGTAAAGGCCCGGCAGTCTTGCTGATGCATGGCTGGGAAGGGCGGCCGACTCAGTTTGCGGCGCTGATCATGGCCCTGGTGGACGCCGGTTACACGGTCGTGGCGCTGGACGGTCCGGCCCATGGTCGCTCACCGGGTCGCGAGGCGAATGTCCTGTTGTTTGCCAGGGCCATGCTCGAAGCCGCTGCTGAACTGCCGCCGTTGCAGGCTGTGATCGGGCATTCCATGGGCGGTGCCAGCGCCCTGTTGGCCGTTCAGTTGGGCTTGCGCACCGAGACGCTGGTCAGCATCGCCGCACCCGCTCGCATTCTGGGGGTACTGCGCGGTTTCTCCCGGATGATGGGCCTGCCGCCCAAGGCGCGTTCGGCGTTCATTCGCCAGGTGGAAAGCGATGTGGGCATGCCCGCGTCGAAGATGGATGTAGCGCATTACCAGCTGGACGTGCCGGGGTTGATCGTCCATGCCGAGGACGACACGTCGGTTTCAGTCAAGGAGTCGCAGTTGATCCATGAAGCCTGGTTCGACAGTCGCTTGCTGCGACTGCCACAGGGCGGGCACCAGCGGGTGCTGGCCGATCCTCGTGTCATTGATGGGGTGTTATCACTGCTGGCCGGTCGCAGCCTGCAGGCGCGGCAATCGGCTTGATCTGTGGGAGCAAGGCTTGCCCGCGATGGCGGTCGAGTTAGGATCCGTTACACTGCCCCGATCCAAATTCGACCAGGAGAGGGGCATGGGCTGGGATCGCGCAACACCGTTCATTATTGATCTTCAGGTCAATGCCGAAGACATCGACGGGCTGGGCCACGCCAACAACGCGGTGTACGTTACCTGGCTCGAGCGCTGCGCCTGGCGCCATTCCCAGCGCCTGGGCCTGGATCTGGTGGAATACCGGCGCCTCGACCGGGCCATGGCAGTGGTACGGCATGAAATCGATTACCTGGCGGCCGCCTATGAAGGCGATGAGCTGCAATTGGCGACCTGGATCGTCGACTGGGACCAGCGCCTGAAGATGACTCGGCATTTCCAGCTGATTCGTCCCAGCGACAACACCACGCTGCTGCGGGCCCAGACCACCTTCGTCTGCATCGAATTGTCCACCGGCAGGCCCAAGCGCATGCCGCCGGAATTCATCGAAGGTTATGGTCCCGCGCTGAAGCCATCCGGCATCCTCATCGACTGACCCACCGTCATCGCGAGCAAGCTCGCTCCCACAGGGGTTGGTGGTGAATTCCGATGTCGTGGGCAAAATCCGGTAAACTGCCGCACGTTTTTTCGTTTGAGTGTGTGTTTTCATGCAAATTGCCCTGGCGCCCATGGAGGGGTTGGTCGACAACATCCTGCGGGATGTCCTGACCCGTGTTGGCGGGATCGACTGGTGTGTCACCGAGTTCATCCGTGTCAACGACCGTCTGCTCACGCCGGCCTATTTCCATAAGCTCGCCCCTGAGCTGCTGACCGGTGCCCAGACGGCTGCCGGTGTGCCGTTGCGGGTGCAGTTGCTCGGTTCCGATCCTGTGTGCCTGGCGGAAAACGCGGCGTTGGCGTGCGAGTTGGGCTCGCAGGTTATCGACTTGAACTTCGGTTGCCCGGCCAAGACCGTGAACAAATCCCGGGGTGGGGCGGTGTTGCTCAAGGAGCCGGAACTGCTCAACGAAATCGTCGAGCACGTGCGCCGCGCAGTGCCGAAACACATCCCCGTCACGGCCAAGATGCGTCTGGGTTTCGATAGCCCGGATGGCGCGCTGGTGTGTGCCACGGCGCTGGCCGAAGGCGGCGCGGCGCACATCGTGGTGCATGCGCGGACCAAGGTCGATGGCTACAAGCCTCCGGCCCACTGGGAGTGGATCCCCCGGGTACAGGAAGTGGTCAAGGTGCCGGTGTTCGCCAATGGCGATATCTGGAGCGTGGACGATTGGCGTCGTTGCCGCGAGATCAGCGGTGTCGAAGACATCATGCTCGGTCGCGGCCTCGTTTCCCGCCCGGACCTGGCCCGGCAGATCGCCGCCGCCCGGGCCGGTGAGGAGGTGGTCGAGATGTCCTGGGCCGAGCTGCAACCGATGCTCCACGACTTCTGGGTGCAGGTGGTCGAGCAACTGACACCGCGCCAGGCCCCGGGCCGGTTGAAGCAGTGGCTGGCGATGCTGACCCGCAATTACCCCGAAGCGGTGGCGCTGTTTACCGCTTTGCGCCGGGAAACCGAGCTGGACGCGGTGGGGCATTTGCTGGGTGTGAAACGCAGCGAAGCGGCCTGAAAAAAATTCAGAAAAAACTCTTGAAAAGTTTTTGGCGGACCCTAGATAGGGGTTACGCGATGCCGAATTCGGGTCGCGGAGACAAAAAAACTTGCTGAATTTTTCAGGAGATTTGAATCATGAGTACTGCATTTTCGCTGGCCCCGCTGTTCCGTTCCTCGGTAGGTTTCGACCGTTTCAACGACTTGTTCGAAACCGCCCTGCGCAACGAGCCGGGCAGCAGCTATCCACCCTACAACGTGGAAAAACATGGTGATGACGAGTACCGCATTGTGGTCGCCGCCGCCGGGTTCCAGGAAGAAGACCTGGACCTGCAAGTGGAAAAAGGTGTGCTGACCATCAGTGGCGGCAAACGTGAAGCCAGTAACGATAGCGTCACCTACCTGCACCAGGGCATCGCCCAGCGTGCGTTCAAGCTGTCCTTCCGGTTGGCCGATCATATCGAGATCAAGTCCGCCGGCCTGAGCAACGGTCTGTTGAGTATCGACCTGCTGCGGGTGATCCCGGAAGAGGCCAAGGCCAAGCGCATCCCGATCAACGGAGCGCAGCAGCAACCCGCACTGCAAAACTGATGCAGGGCAAATGAAGAAGGGCGCCAAATGGCGCCCTTTTTCATTTTGGATATCGATGGAAGATTAATTGTGGCTAGGGGGCTGTGGGAGCAAGGCTTGCCCGCGATAAAAGCAATGCGGTCCTTCAGAAACCGAGTCACCTGCAGTCGCGAGCAAGCTTTGCTCCCACATAAAACCCCCTCGCCACAAAGGCCCCATGTTCCAAATTAGGGCAACAACCGCTCAAACGCCTCCAGCGGCAACGGTCGGCTATGCAAATAACCCTGGTACAAATGACAACCAAGCCCTTGCAGGAATTGCAATTGCTCCAGGGTCTCCACGCCTTCGGCAATCATGATCAGGTTGAGGCTGCGGGCCATGGCGACGATGGCGCGGATGATTTCGGCGTCGTTGGGGTCGCTGGTGGCGTCGCGCACGAATGACTGGTCGATTTTCAACGTGTCCACTGGCAGGCGCTTGAGGTAGGTCAGCGACGAGTAACCGGTGCCGAAATCATCCATGGCAAAGCTCACCCCCAGTTTCTTGAGCCGGCGCATCTTGGCGATGGTGTCGTCCAGGTTCTGGATCACGATGCCTTCGGTGATCTCCAGTTTCAGCAGGGAGAAGGGCAGGTCGTGAGCGATGAGGCTGTTTTCGATACGTTCGACGAAGTCGCTCTGGCGGAATTGGCGTGGGCTGATGTTCACGCACAGGCTGAATTGCTGGGGGTCGATCTTGCCCTTGGCGATCAGTTGCTTGAAGCCGTCGCAGGCTTCATCGAGGATCCAGGTCCCGACTTCGAGGATCAGGCCGCTGTCCTCCAGCACTTTGATGAATTCGTTGGGCGACTGGGCGCCCAGGTCTGGGTGATGCCAGCGCACCAGGGCTTCGGCACCGATGATGCGGTTGTCCCGGGCATCGACCTGAGGCTGGAAATGCACGCTGAACTCACCACGGGCCAGGGCCAGGCGCAGGTCGGTCTCCATGCGCAGCCGTTCGCTGGCGGCTTTTTGCATGGTGGCGTGAAACATCTGCGAGGTGTTGCGCCCTGAGTCCTTGGCGCGGTACAGCGCAATATCGGCGCGCTTGAGCAAATCGGTGGGTGTGGAGCCGTGGTCGGGAATCAGCGCAATACCGATGCTCGGCGTGACCTGCAGGCGCTGGCCATCGAGAAACATCGGCTCCGAGAGCAGTTCGCGCAGGGTGTCGGCCAGGGTTTGCACTTGCTTGCTGACTTCGTTGCGCGAACCTTCCAGGCCGCTGAGCAGCACCACGAATTCATCGCCGCCCAGTCGTGCGACGGTGTCTTCCAGGCGCACGCTGGCTTCCAGGCGCGCGGTGATGATCTTCAGCACGGTGTCGCCCACCGGGTGGCCGAGGGAGTCGTTGATGTGCTTGAAATGATCCAGATCGAGAAACAGCAGGGCGCCGCGCAGGTTGTGGCGCTTGAGCAGGGCGATCTGCTGGCTCAGCCGGTCCATCAGCAAGGCCCGGTTGGGCAGGTTGGTCAGCGGGTCGTGGTAGGCCAGGTGACGGATCTGGGCTTCGGCATTGCGCAGCAGGCTCACGTCCCGGGCGGTCAGCAGCAGGCATGCGGTTTCATTGAGGGTGATGGGCTCAACTGACACCTCGACCGTAAGGATTTCCCCCCGTTTATTGCGCCCGAGCATCTCCTGGTGGACTACGCGGCCCTTGAGTTGCAGCTCGGCCAGCAGGGCAGTGCGTTGTTTTTCTTCGGCCCAGATCCCCACTTCGTAGACCGTGTGCCCGATCACTTCGTCGGCGCGGTAGCCAGTCAGCCGGCAGAAGCCGTCGTTGACCTCAAGGTAGCGACCGCTTTCGAGCTCGGTGATGGTGATGGCGTCGGGGCTGGAATGAAACGCCTTGGCGAATTTCTCTTCGCTGGCCTTGAGGGCGGCTTCGGAGCGTTGTTGCTGGGTGATGTCCCGCAAGGTGGTGACGATGCAGGGCTGGTTGCCGACGTTGATTTGCCGGCTGGAAATCACGCAGGTTAGCGGCTGGCCGTTCTTATGGTGAACGACGATGGCGACATTGTTCAGTGATTGTTCGCGGATCACCCGCTCGATGCGTTGCAGGCTGCTGCCCGAGGCATCCCAGAGGCCGATTTCGTCGGCATCGAGGCCGATCACGTCGCTGGCGGTCCAGCCGAAGGTCTGGGTGAAACTGGAGTTGATCTCGAGGAACCGGCCGCTGTCCAGGTGGGTGACGCAGATCGGGTCGGGGCTTACCTGGAACAGCGTGGCGAATTTTTCTTCCGAGGCGGCCAGGCTCTGTTCGCGCTCCACCTGGTCGGTGATGTCCAGCAAGGTGCCGGCCATGCGCAAGGGGCTGCCGTCGTCGTTGCGGTAGAGGCGGGCGCGGCTTTCCAGGTAGCGCGAGCTGCCGTCCGGCAGTTGCACGCGGTAGGTCAACTGATAATTGCCCGCCGGGCCTTCGCGCAGGCTGCGATAGGCGTTGCGCATGTTGTTGCGCTCTTCCGTGGGGACGCCTTCGAAAAACGCATCGAACGATTCGTGGAACGGCTTGGGCTCCAGGCCGTGGAGCTGCGCGGCCCGGGCCGAGCCGTAGAGCATGCCGCTGGGAATGTGCCAGTCCCAGGTGCCCAGTTGCGCCGAGTCGAGGGCCAGGTCCAGGCGTTCCTGGCTGTCCTTGAGGGCCTGTTCGGCGAGTTTGCGCTCGGTGGTGTCGAGAAAGGCGCTCAACAGGTAGGGTTGGCCCTCCAGCTCGACTTTCTGCGCGCTGAGCAGGCCGGTGTGGATCTGGCCATTGCTCGCCCGCAGTTCCACCTCCATGCTCGCCAGTTCGCCCTTGGCCTTGATGGCTTCCAGCAGTTTTGCCCGTTGCCCGGGGTCAACCCACAAGCCCAGTTCCAGGGTGGTGCGGCCAATCACATCGTGCAGCGGCCAGCCGAACAGGCTTTCGAAATACTGGTTGGCCTCGCTGATCAGCCCGTCCTCCTGGCGGGTCAGCAAAACCATGTTCGGGCACAGGTGAAAGAGCGTGGCGAAGCGTTTTTCCGAGCTGCGCAGCGCCTGTTCCCGCTCGCGCTGATGGGTGATTTCGCGGATCACCCCGATCATGCGCGGGCGACCATGCTTGTCGGGCAGCACGCTGCCGCTGATCTCCAGCCAGTGCAAGCTGCCATCGGGCCAGACGATGCGGTGGTGCATCGCCTGTTCCAGTGGCGCCCCGGCCACTGCCGCATGAAAGGCACGCAGGGCCTTGGCCCGGTCTTCGGGCAGCAACAGGTCCAGATAATCCACATCCGCTGGCAATGGCTGGCGCGGATCGAAGCCGAACAGCGCCTGGGTGCCCCGGGACCAACTGATTTGCCCGCTGTCGATGTCCCACGACCAGGCCCCCAGCCGCGCACCGTTCAGGGCGGCCAGCAACTGCGGCGCGCTGTCCCAGCTCTGCTCGGACCGTTTCGGGTCGAGCGCCTGGATGCGTGGCAAGGGCGGGAGGTGGTCAGCGGGTTTGGGCATTATCTAGCGAGCCTTGAGCGGGTTAGGGCATAAAGCACAGGCGTCAGGCCCTACAGGCGCGGCACAACCTATGCCCTTGTCCCTGGCAAATCGATTTGTGCGTCCAGTAAGGCCATGAAAGCCCGTGCGGCGTTCGACAGCGTCCGTTCGGTGTGCAAGATATAGCCTAGCTGGCGACTGAGTTGTATGCCCGGCAAAGGAATGCGCGCCACCTGTTCGTCGAGCATGGTGCGCGGCAAAACGCTCCAGGCCAGGCCGATGGAGACCATCATTTTTATGGTTTCCAGGTAATTCGTGCTCATGGCGATGTTCGGCGTCAGGCCCTGGGCTTCGAACAGCCGTCGCACGATGTGATGGGTAAACGTGTTGCCCCCCGGGAAAACCGCTGGATGCAAGGCAATGTCCGCCAGACTGACCGCGCCGTTTTCCAGCAGCGCATGCTCCGGGGCGACCACGAAATCCAGCGGGTCGTCCCACACCGGCGTGGCCCGTACCAACGTGTGGGGTTCGGGGGCGAGGGTGATGACGGCCAGTTCCGCCCGGCCATGGAGGATTTCTTCGTAGGCCACTTCCGAATCCAGGAACTGGATATCCAGCGCCACCTGGGGGTAGCGTCGGGTGAACTCCCGCAATAACGGTGGCAGGCGGTGCAGGCCGATGTGGTGGCTGGTGGCGAGCGTCAGGCGCCCGGTCACTTCGCCGCTCAGGTTGGTCAGGGCGCGGCGGGTGTCGTCCAGCACGTTGAGGATCTGATAGGCCCGTGGCAACAGGGCCCGGCCGGCCTCGGTCAGGCCCACTTCACGGCCGAGGCGGTCGAACAGGCGTACCTTGAGCTGTTGCTCGAGGCTGGCAATGCGCTTGCTGATGGCTGGCTGGGTCAGGTGCAGGCGTTCGCCGGCGCCGGAGAAACTGCCCGTCTCGGCGATGGCTATAAAGGCATTGAGGTTGGCGAGGTCCATGGCGGTTTCGGTCGAATTCCAGTTGGTTATGCAAAGTATGAAAAATATGAATTTGAGTTATTTAATGTAACCCCATAGGATCAGCCTCACAAGCCAAGGGGTTATTGATTCGGTCAAGGCCCGGGGCATAGAAACAAGCTGATGAGGAACCGTCTGATGGCCGGCAAAACGCTCTACGACAAGCTCTGGGATTCGCATTTGGTCAAGCAGCGCGACGATGGCTCGGCGCTGATCTACATCGATCGTCACATCATCCACGAAGTGACTTCGCCGCAAGCCTTCGAAGGCCTGCGCCTGGCCGGGCGCAAGCCTTGGCGCATCGATGCGAACATCGCGACCCCGGACCACAACGTACCGACCACGCCGGAGCGCAAGGGCGGCATCGAAGCCATTGCCGACCAGGTCTCGCGCCTGCAAGTCCAGACCCTCGACGATAACTGTGACGAATACGGCATCGTCGAATTCAAGATGAACGATGTGCGCCAGGGCATTGTCCACGTCATCGGCCCGGAGCAAGGCGCGACCTTGCCGGGCATGACCGTGGTCTGCGGCGACTCGCACACTTCGACCCACGGTGCTTTCGGGGCCCTGGCCCATGGTATCGGCACCTCCGAGGTGGAGCATGTGCTCGCCACCCAGTGCCTGGTCGCCAAGAAAATGAAAAACATGCTGGTGCGCGTCGAAGGCAAGTTGCCGTTCGGCGTGACCGCCAAGGACATCGTCCTGGCGGTGATCGGCAAGATCGGCACCGCCGGCGGTAACGGCCATGCCATCGAGTTCGCCGGCAGCGCGATCCGCGACTTGTCCGTCGAAGGCCGCATGACCATCTGCAACATGTCCATCGAGGCCGGTGCCCGCGTTGGCCTGGTGGCCGCCGATGAAAAAACCGTGGAATACGTCAAGGGCCGTCCGTTCTCGCCAAAAGGCGTGGAATGGGACATGGCGGTCGAGGCCTGGAAAGACCTGGTCTCCGATGCCGATGCCAAGTTCGACACCGTGGTCGAGCTCGACGCAACGCAGATCAAGCCGCAAGTCAGCTGGGGCACTTCGCCTGAGATGGTGTTGGCGGTGGACCAGAACGTACCGGATCCGGCCAAGGAAATGGACCTGGTCAAGCGCGACTCCATCGTCCGCGCCTTGAAATACATGGGCTTGAGCGCCAACCAGGCGATCACCGACATTCAGCTCGACCGCGTGTTCATCGGCTCTTGCACCAACTCGCGGATCGAAGACCTGCGCGCCGCTGCAGTGATCGCCAAGGGTCGCAAGGTTGCTTCGACCATCAAGCAGGCCATCGTGGTGCCGGGCTCGGGCCTGGTGAAGGCCCAGGCGGAAGCGGAAGGGCTGGACAAGATTTTCCTCGAGGCCGGTTTCGAATGGCGTGAGCCGGGGTGCTCGATGTGCCTGGCGATGAACCCGGACCGTTTGGAGTCGGGCGAGCATTGCGCCTCCACCTCCAACCGTAACTTCGAAGGCCGTCAGGGCGCCGGTGGCCGTACGCACCTGGTGAGCCCGGCCATGGCCGCGGCGGCGGCTGTCAACGGCCGTTTCGTCGATGTCCGCGAATTGATCTGAAGGAGCGCAGCATGAAAGCTTTTACCCAGCACACCGGTCTTGTCGCGCCTTTGGATCGTGCCAACGTCGACACCGACCAGATCATTCCCAAGCAGTTCTTGAAGTCCATCAAGCGCACCGGTTTCGGCCCGAACCTGTTTGACGAATGGCGTTACCTGGATGTCGGCCAGCCGTATCAGGACAACTCCAAGCGGCCGTTGAACAAGGACTTCGTGCTCAACGCCGAGCGTTACCAAGGCGCCAGCGTGTTGCTGGCCCGTGAGAACTTCGGCTGCGGCTCGAGCCGCGAGCACGCGCCATGGGCCCTGGAAGAGTACGGTTTCCGCAGCATCATTGCGCCGAGCTATGCCGACATCTTCTTCAACAACAGCTTCAAGAACGGCTTGCTGCCGATCATCCTCAGCGATGCTGACGTCGATGAGCTGTTCCAGCAGGTCGAGGCCAACCCAGGCTATCAACTGCAGATCGACCTGGCCGCCCAGACCGTGACCCGTCCTGACGGCAAGGTGCTGGGTTTCGAGATCGACGCGTTCCGCAAGCATTGCCTGCTCAATGGCCTGGACGATATCGGCCTGACTTTGCAGGACGGCGAGGCGATTGCCGCGTTCGAGGCCAAGCACCGGGCGAGCCAGCCTTGGTTGTTTCGCGATGCTTGATTTTGCGTAAGGCGTAAAGACGCCATCGCGAGCAAGCTCGCTCCCACATTGGATTTGCGGCGTTCACAAAGCCCCTGTGGGAGCGAGCTTGCTCGCGATAGGGCCCGCCCAGGCAATACAAAACCACAAGGACATCCCATGACCAGCACCGCCCACAGTCAGGTTGTACAAAAGCAATTCGGTGAACAGGCCTCGGCCTATCTGAGCAGTGCCGTGCACGCCCAGGGCGCTGAATTCGCGCTGCTACAAGCTGCATTGGCCGGCCGTGGCGATGCCCGGGTGCTGGACCTGGGGTGCGGCGCCGGCCATGTGAGTTTCCACGTGGCGCCGCTGGCCGGTGAAGTGGTGGCTTATGATTTGTCCCAGCAAATGCTCGACGTGGTCGCCACGGCGGCTGCCGAGCGTGGCCTGGGCAATATCAGCACGGTATGCGGCGCCGCTGAGCACCTGCCGTTCGCCGACGCTGAGTTCGACTTCGTGTTCAGCCGCTATTCGGCGCATCATTGGAGTGATCTGGGCCTGGCGTTGCGGGAAGTGCGCCGGGTGCTCAAACCGGGCGGGGTGATGGCGTTCATCGACATCCTGTCGCCAGGCACGCCGTTGCTGGACACCTACCTGCAAAGCATCGAAGTGCTGCGCGACACCAGCCACGTGCGCGATTATTCTGCCGGCGAGTGGTTGCGCCAGGTCAGCGAAGCGGGGTTGCACACCCGCAGCACCTCGCGCCAGCGCCTGCGCCTGGAATACCGCTCCTGGGTCGAGCGCATGCGCACCCCCGAGGTGATGCGGGCGGCGATTCTCCAGCTGCAGCGCGCGATGGGTGACGAAGTGCGTGAATATTTTGAGATTGAGGCCGATGGTTCGTTCAGTACAGATGTACTGGTGCTGTGGGCCGAGCGATAGCATTTTTCCCGGCCAGGCGTTGGGTACGAAGCCCAGGCATGTGCCGACAGAACAAACGAGGAAAGCATGAGCAAGCAGATTCTGATTCTCCCAGGTGATGGCATTGGCCCGGAAATCATGGCCGAAGCGGTCAAGGTCCTGGAGCTGGCGAACGACAAGTACGGCCTGGGCTTCGAACTCAGCCACGACGTGATCGGCGGCGCGGCCATCGACAAGCACGGCGTGCCCCTGGCCGATGAAACCCTGGACCGTGCCCGTGTAGCCGATGCCGTGCTGCTGGGCGCCGTGGGCGGCCCGAAATGGGACAAGATCGAACGCGACATCCGCCCCGAGCGCGGCCTGCTGAAGATTCGCGCGCAACTGGGCCTGTTCGGCAACCTGCGTCCGGCGATTCTCTACCCGCAACTGGCCGATGCATCGAGCCTGAAGCCGGAAATCGTCGCGGGCCTGGACATCCTCATCGTCCGCGAGCTGACCGGCGGCATCTACTTCGGCGCCCCGCGTGGCACCCGTGAGCTGGATAATGGCGAACGCCAGGCCTACGACACCCTGCCGTACAGCGAAAGCGAAATCCGCCGTATCGCCCGGGTCGGCTTCGACATGGCCCGCGTGCGTGGCAAGAAGCTGTGCTCGGTGGACAAGGCCAACGTACTGGCTTCCAGCCAACTGTGGCGTGAAGTGGTCGAGCAGGTGGCCAAGGATTACCCGGACATCGAGCTGAGCCACATGTACGTCGACAACGCCGCCATGCAACTGGTGCGTGCGCCGAAGCAGTTCGACGTGATCGTCACCGACAACATGTTCGGCGACATCCTGTCCGACGAAGCGTCGATGCTCACCGGCTCCATCGGCATGCTGCCGTCGGCCTCCCTGGATGCCAACAACAAGGGCATGTACGAGCCGTGCCACGGTTCGGCGCCGGACATCGCCGGGCAGGGCATTGCCAACCCGTTGGCGACCATCCTGTCGGTGTCGATGATGCTGCGCTACAGCTTCAACTTGAACGATGCCGCCGACGCGATCGAAAAAGCCGTCAGCGTGGTCTTGGACCAAGGCTTGCGCACCGGTGATATCTGGTCGCAAGGTTGTACCAAAGTCGGTACGCAGCAAATGGGCGATGCAGTAGTCGCCGCGCTGCGGAATCTGTAATCTTTCGGGCCCACCGCTCCGACGGTGGCCCACTTTTGTATAGGTGTAGTTGCGATGAAACGTGTAGGTCTGATCGGTTGGCGCGGCATGGTCGGTTCCGTGCTCATGCAGCGAATGCTGGAAGAGCAGGATTTCGATCTCATTGAGCCGGTGTTTTTCACCACTTCCAATGTCGGTGGCCAGGGCCCGTCCGTCGGCAAGGACACCGGTGCGCTCAAGGATGCCTACAGCATCGAAGAGCTCAAGACCCTCGACGTGATTCTGACCTGCCAGGGTGGCGACTACACCAGCGAAGTCTTCCCCAAGCTGCGTGAAGCCGGCTGGCAGGGTTACTGGATCGACGCCGCTTCCAGCCTGCGCATGCAGGACGACGCGGTGATCGTTCTCGACCCGGTGAACCGCAAGGTCATCGACCAGCAGCTGGACGCGGGCACCAAGAACTACATCGGCGGCAACTGCACCGTCAGCCTGATGTTGATGGGCCTGGGCGGCCTGTTCGAAGCCGGGCTGGTGGAGTGGATGAGTGCCATGACTTACCAGGCGGCGTCCGGTGCCGGCGCGCAGAACATGCGTGAGCTGATCAAGCAGATGGGCGCCACCCACGCCGCTGTCGCCGATGACCTGGCCAACCCGGCCAGTGCCATCCTCGACATCGACCGCAAGGTCGCCGAGGCGATGCGCAGCGATGCCTACCCGACCGAGAACTTCGGCGTCCCGCTGGCCGGCAGCCTGATCCCCTGGATCGACAAGGAACTGCCTAACGGCCAGAGCCGCGAAGAGTGGAAGGCCCAGGCCGAAACCAACAAGATCCTGGGTCGCTTCAAGAGCCCGATTCCGGTGGACGGCATCTGCGTGCGCATCGGCGCCATGCGCTGCCACAGCCAGGCGCTGACCATCAAGCTGAACAAAGACGTGCCGATCGCCGACATCGAAGGGTTGATCAGCCAGCACAACCCTTGGGTCAAGCTGGTGCCGAACAATCGCGAAATCAGCATGCAGGAGCTGAGCCCGACCAAGGTCACCGGCACCCTGAACGTACCGGTGGGTCGTTTGCGCAAACTGAACATGGGGTCGCAATTCGTCGGTGCCTTCACCGTCGGCGACCAACTGCTGTGGGGCGCGGCCGAACCGCTGCGTCGCATGCTGCGGATCCTGCTCGAGCGTTGATCGATTGCTGCTGTGAAAGAACCCGTGCCTTGTGAGAGGTGCGGGTTTTTTATTGGGGGCCGTTGTGTGTCAGGGCTGGCCCCATCGCGAGCAAGCTCGCTCCCACAGGTTTTGTGGTCACTGAAGATCCCATGTGGGAGCGAGCCTGCTCGCGATGAGGCCAGCCCAGGCACTGCAAACCCTCCGGCCAATTGCCTGCTTACCCACCACCCGGTAAAGTGCCGCTCCCCACGTTTTACCTGAGGTAGACCCATGAGCCAGTCCTTTGATATTGCCGTGATCGGCGCCACCGGTACTGTCGGCGAAACCCTCGTCCAGATTCTCGAAGAGCGGGACTTCCCGGTCGGTAACCTGCACCTGTTGGCCAGCAGCGAATCGGCAGGCAGCTCGGTGATGTTCCGCGGCAAAAACGTGCGGGTGCGCGAAGTCGACGAATTCGATTTCAGCAAAGTCCAACTGGTGTTCTTCGCCGCAGGTCCAGCGGTGACCCTGAGTTTCGCCCCACGGGCCACGGCGGCTGGTTGTGCACTGATCGACCTGTCCGGCGCCTTGCCGCCCGAGCAGGCGCCGCAGATCGTGCCGGAAGCCAACGCCCAGGTGCTCGTCGGTTTGAGCAAGCCGTTGCAGGTCAGCAGCCCCAGCGCGTCGGCCACGGCCTTGGCGGTCGTGCTGGCGCCGCTGCGCGAATGCCTGGACTTGCAGCGCATCAGTCTGACCGCCAGCCTCGCGGTGTCGGCCCAGGGCCGCGTGGCCGTGAGCGAATTGGCGCGCCAGACCGCCGAGCTGCTCAACGCCCGTCCACTGGAACCGAAATTCTTTGATCGGCAGATGGCGTTCAACCTGCTGGCCCAGGTCGGCACCCCGGACGAGCAGGGCCATACGCAGCTGGAAAAACGCCTGGTCCGCGAGTTGCGCCAGGTGCTGAATCAACCTTTGTTAAAGATTTCCGTCACTTGCATTCAAGCCCCGGTGTTTTTTGGCGATAGCTTTAGCGTGACTGTGCAGTCTGCGAGTCCCATCGACCTGGCCAAGGTCAACGCGGCGTTGGAAGCGGCACCCGGTATCGAGCTGGTGGAGGCGGGCGATTATCCGACGGCGGTGGGCGATGCGGTGGGGCAGGATGTGGTCTACGTTGGTCGTGTACGCGGTGGGATCGACGATCCGGCGGAACTAAATATGTGGCTGACGTCAGATAACGTGCGCAAGGGCGCGGCCCTCAATGCCGTGCAGGTGGCTGAGTTGTTGATAAAAGACTTGCTGTAAAAGATACTTGGCATCAATTTGTCGAATGATTCTAGCTGGGCGCTATGCTTGGCCAGAGTGCTGAAGGCGAACATCCCTCTGGGGGCTTTCCCGGGGCATGAGTGAAATGATCGCGCGCACCGTCGCATCGGGGCTGCGCGCAATGCCTTACGGCAGCGGCATCAATACCTTCTCGCTGGCCGAGGAATGTTCAAACAAAGGAAGAGGCTATGGTTCAAGTTCGCAAACTGGTGTTAGCAATAGCGGCCGCCTCGGCGCTGTCCTCCGGTATGGCGCAAGCGCTCGGGCTCGGGGAATTGACCCTGAAGTCGACGCCGAACCAGCCTCTGGTCGCCGAGATCGAGTTGCTCGACGTCCAGCAACTGACCGCCGCCGAAGTCGTGCCGAGCCTGGCCTCGCCCGATGACTTCGCCAAGGCCGGCGTCGACCGCCAGGCCTTTCTCAATGACCTGAGCTTCACCCCGGTGATCAACGCCAATGGCAAGAGCGTCCTGCGGGTAACGTCCAGCCGGCCGCTGTCCGAACCCATGGTCAAGTTCCTGGTGCAGGTGATGTGGCCTAACGGCCGTCTGCTGCGCGACTACAGCGTATTGCTCGATCCCTCCAAATTCTCGCCACAGGCCGCCGACGCCGCCGGGGCGAAACCGCCTCAGGTCGTGTCCACGCCGGTCACCGGGGCCACCAAGCCTTCGCAATACACCACCACGCCGCGCGATACCCTGTGGGAAATCGCCGCCAAGGCGCGCAACGGTGGGTCGGTCCAGCAAACCATGCTGGCGATCCAGGCGTTGAACCCTAACGCGTTCATCAACGGCAACATCAACCTGCTCAAGACCGGTCAGGTGTTGCGCCTGCCGGACCCGGTGCAAAGCACTGCATTGCCACAACCCCAGGCCATCGCTGAAGTGGCTGCCCAGAACGCCGCCTGGCGTTCGGGTCGTCGTGGCGTGGCGGGTGCTGGCAAGCAGCAGTTGGATGCCACCAAGCGTGGCCGTGGTGAAGGCGCGCCGGCACAGGCTGCCGGTCGCGATAACTTGAGCCTGGTGTCGGCTGACTCAGCGAAGGCAGGCGGCAAGGGCAAGGGGGCTGCCGGCGATGCCCAGGCGCTCTCCAACAAGCTTGCGGTCACCCAGGAAAGCCTCGATTCGGCTCGCCGGGATAACGAAGAACTGAAAAGCCGCATGGCGGATCTGCAGAGCCAGCTGGACAAACTGCAGCGCCTGATCGAGCTGAAGAACAATCAACTGGCCAAGATGCAGGCTGAAGGTGTCGCCGTTCCTCCTGCTGGCGAGGCGCCTCCTGCAATGTCCGCCGAGCTGACCCCCGCGCCAGCGGCACAAGCCCCGACGGCTGCACCTGCGCCAGAAGCGACCCCAGAGGCGACGCCGCCTGCCACTGCGGTCGAGCCGACGCCTGCCGCGTCCAACGCGCAAAAATACAACGACCTGCTGACCAATCCGATCCTGCTGGGATTGATTGGCGGCGGCGCGCTGCTCCTGCTGTTGCTGCTGTTGTTGCTCGCCCGTCGTCGCAAGGCCCAACAGGAAGCGGAAAAGCACTTGCGCATGGCACGGGCCCTCGAGGAGGAGGCTGACTTCTCCCCGGAGCTCGATCTGCCCCCGAGCAGCTTCGAGGGCATTGATGTTCCATCGCCTAGTGTAAAACTCGAGCCAAAACCTGCACCAGCTCCTGCGCCAGTACCCAAGCCGGCTCCGGTGGTCGCGCCCGTAGTGGTCACACCGCCTATCGCGGCGCCATTGGTGGCCCCAGCCGCCGAGCGCTCCGACGACGTGCTGCCCCAGGCCCAGTCCCATATCGACCGCGGCCGCTTGAACCAGGCTGCCGACCTGCTTGAGCAAGGCATCAAGGCCGAGCCCCAGCGCAGCGACCTGCGTTTGAAGCTGATGGAAGTCTACGGTCAGCAGGGCGACCGCGACGCCTTTGTCGCCCAGGAACGCCAATTGGTGGCCAATGGCGAAAACTTCGCCCAGGTCGAACAGCTGAAAAGCCGTTTCCCGGCCATGGTGGTCGCCACCGCCGCAGGCTTGGCCGCCGCGACAGTGGCAGCAGAGCTGGACGCGCAGTACGTCAAGGACCTGCTGGAAGACAAGTCGCCGACCGACGAGGAGCTGGACAGCGCCTTTGACTTGAGCCTGGATGACCTGGAGGCGGCCCCGGTCGCGCCGACGCCAGAGCCTGTCGCTGAGTTGGATGCGTTCCCGGAAGACGACGACCTGAGTTTCGAGTCGGTGCTCAAGCAGCAGACTGAAGCCAACGAAAGCCTGGACGACCTGTCGGAATTCGACCTGGACCTGGGCGCCGATGCGCCGACCCCGATCCCGGCGCTCGACGATGAAGACTTCCTGCTGGACCTCGATGACGACCTCAAGGGCCTGGACTTGCCTGCGACTGAAGCGCCAGCCGTGGCCGACACCCCGGCCGACGATCTTGAGCTGCCGGCGGATTTCGATCTGTCCCTGTCTGACGAAATGGACGCGCACGATGCGCCCAAGGATGCCTTCGAGTCCGAGCTGGACGATGTAAACGCCGAGCTGGATCGCCTGTCCGACACTTTGGGTCAGCCGACGTTTACCGCCGAAGATGCCTTGGTCGGTGCTGAAGACGAGCCGGACTTCGACTTCCTCAGCGGTACCGACGAAGTGGCGACCAAGCTCGATCTGGCCCAGGCCTACATCGACATGGGCGACAATGACGGTGCCCGCGACATCCTCGGCGAAGTCCTCAGCGAAGGCGACGCCACCCAGAAGAGCGAAGCGCAGGAAATGTTGTCGCGTCTGGCGTGAGTCAGCGATTAAACAAAAACGGCAGCCGGTGGGGCTGCCGTTTTTTTTGTAGGTAATTCACGCTGCTCTTGTGGCGAGGGAGCTTGCTCCCGCTGGGCTGAAGCAGCCCTTCCTGTGATGCTCCGGCTACTTTTGCGAGCGCTGCGCACTCGAGCGGGAGCAAGCTCCCTCGCCACAAGGGCTTGTCTTGGTCTGAAAATCACCTGAGCCCCTGTGGGAGCGAGCTTGCTCGCGATAGCTCAACTCGATCCAGCCCAGGACCACCGGTTGCACTGGCATCCCGCCCCGCCGGCCTTATAATGCCCGCCTTTGCGTACCTCAGCAGGCTGTAATTCCTTGGCAAACATAGACAACCCGGCCGCCGAAATGGCGGCCGACGGCTTTTTCCGGATCGCCTTGGGCGTTGAATACAAAGGCTCGCGCTACCGTGGCTGGCAGCGCCAGGCGTCCGGCGTATTGACGGTGCAGGAAACCCTTGAAAACGCGCTGTCCAAAGTCGCCGACTCACCAGTGTCGCTGCATTGCGCCGGCCGTACCGATGCCGGCGTGCATGCCTGCGGCCAGGTGGTGCATTTCGATACCCAGGTCGAGCGTTCGATGAAGGCCTGGGTGATGGGCGCCAACATCAACTTGCCCCACGACGTCAGCGTCAGTTGGGCGAAGGTGATGCCAGCGCACTTCCATGCACGCTTCAAGGCCATCGCCCGGCGGTATCGCTACGTGATCTACAACGATCAGATCCGTCCGGCGCACCTGAACGAAGAGATCACCTGGAATCACCGCCCACTGGATGTCGAGCGCATGGCCGAGGCCGCGCAATACCTGGTCGGCGTCCATGATTTCAGCGCCTTTCGTGCCGGCCAGTGCCAGGCGAAGTCGCCGATCAAGGAGTTGCATCACCTGCGCGTGACTCGTCACGGCAAGATGATCGTGCTCGACATCCGCGCCAGCGCGTTCCTGCATCACATGGTGCGCAACATTGCCGGCGTGCTGATGACCATTGGTGCTGGCGAACGGCCGGTGGAATGGATCAAGGAAGTGCTCGACAGTCGTGTCCGCCGCTCCGGTGGCGTCACGGCGCACCCGTTCGGCTTGTACCTGGTGCAGGTCGAGTATCGCGATGAGTTCGAGCTGCCGGAGCGTTACATCGGGCCACATTTCCTCACGGGCTTCTCGGAACTCGACGGCTGACGCCCTCCGCAGCATTTGCTACCATCCGGGACTTTCACGGATTTGCCTGAGGTTTTACCCACCATGCCGGTCGTTCGCAGCAAGATTTGCGGGATCACCCGCGTCGAGGACGCGTTGGCGGCGGTCGAGGCCGGGGCCGATGCCATCGGGCTGGTGTTCTACGCCAAGAGCCCGCGGGCGGTGACGGTGCAGCAGGCGAGGGCGATCGTCCAGGCTTTGCCGCCGTTCGTGACTCCGGTGGGCCTGTTCGTCAATGCCAGTCGTTGCGAGCTGGGCGAGATACTCGATGCGGTGCCGCTGGGCTTGTTGCAGTTCCATGGCGACGAAACCCCGGTCGATTGCGAAGGCTGGCATCGTCCGTACATCAAGGCGTTGCGGGTCAAGGCCGGGGATGATATCGCCGCCAGTTGCGCAGCTTTCGCCAGTGCCAGCGGCATTTTGCTGGACACCTATGTGAAAGGGGTTCCCGGCGGTACCGGCGAAGCATTCGACTGGGCGCTGGTGCCGCAAGGCCTGGGCAAGCCGATCATCCTGGCCGGTGGCCTGACGGCGGAAAACGTCGCCGCAGCCATTCGCCAGGTTCGCCCTTACGCGGTGGACGTGAGCGGCGGGGTGGAGCAGGGCAAGGGCATCAAGGACCCGGCAAAGATTCGTGCGTTCATGGCTGCTGTTCGCAACAGCCAGTAGTCAATGTGACGGCTGGCAGACTGCCGCCGTCCATACCTGCACTGTACAAAGCAGGCAGGCATCGCCTTCGGGTGGGCCGATAGCGTAGGGGCAACCGCAGTGCAGCGGTTGCCGGGATGGCTGAGGAGGTTGGGCTGCACGCAGGTCATGTTTCGCGCTGACCGTGGTGGCCTTTCGACCCTCGCCGCACAATGAATTTAGCTCAAGGGCATACGCGGGGCCGCGAACCAGAGCGTTCGGGCCGCCGGTACTGGAGAAAGAAAGCATGAGCAACTGGTTAGTAGACAAACTGATCCCTTCGATCATGCGTTCCGAGGTGAAGAAAAGCTCGGTGCCTGAAGGTCTGTGGCACAAGTGTCCATCCTGCGAGGCGGTGCTGTACCGTCCCGAGCTGGAAAAGACCCTGGACGTTTGCCCCAAGTGCAACCACCACATGCGCATCGGCGCGCGTGCCCGTATCGATATTTTCCTGGACGCTGAAGGTCGCGTGGAGCTGGGTGCCGACCTGGAGCCAGTGGACCGCCTGAAATTCCGCGACGGCAAGAAATACAAGGATCGCCTCACCGCTGCCCAGAAGCAGACCGGCGAAAAAGACGCCCTGATCTCCATGAGTGGCACCCTGCTGGGCATGCCGGTGGTGGTCTCGGCCTTTGAATTCTCCTTCATGGGTGGCTCCATGGGCGCCATCGTCGGTGAGCGCTTCGTTCGTGCCGCCAACTACGCTTTGGAAAACCGTTGCCCGATGATCTGCTTTGCCGCTTCCGGCGGTGCGCGGATGCAGGAAGCGCTGATCTCCCTGATGCAAATGGCCAAGACCTCCGCGGTGCTGGCGCGTCTGCGCGAAGAAGGCATTCCGTTCATTTCGGTGCTGACCGACCCGGTCTACGGCGGTGTTTCCGCCAGTCTGGCGATGCTGGGCGACGTGATCGTCGGCGAGCCAAAAGCCCTGATCGGCTTTGCCGGCCCGCGTGTAATTGAACAGACCGTGCGTGAAAAACTGCCGGAAGGCTTCCAGCGCAGTGAGTTCCTGCTGGAGCACGGCGCCATCGACATGATCATCCATCGTCAGGAGCTGCGTCCGCGCCTGGGCAACCTGCTGGCGCAACTGATGGGTCTGCCGACGCCGAAATTCGTCGCTGCACCGATCGAGCCGATCGTGGTTCCGCCAGTGCCTGCCGGGCTATGACCCAACGCACCCTGGGCGACTGGCTTGCCTACCTCGAGCAGTTGCATCCATCGGCCATCGACATGGGGTTGGAGCGCTCGCAAACGGTAGCGTCCCGCATGGGACTGGCCAAGCCGGCGCCCCGGGTCATCACCGTCACCGGCACCAACGGCAAGGGTTCGACCTGTGCCTTCGTGGCTTCGCTGCTGCGGGCCCAGGGGCTGAGTGTCGGTGTCTACAGCTCGCCGCACCTGCTGCGCTACAACGAGCGGGTGCAAGTGAACGGCGTCGAAGCCACTGACGCCCAGCTGTGCGAAGCCTTTGCCGCGGTGGAAGCCGGGCGAGGCGATACAACCCTCACTTATTTCGAGATGGGCACCCTGGCGGCGTTCTGGTTGTTTGCCCGTGCCGGTCTCGATGCGGTCGTGCTGGAAGTCGGCCTGGGTGGGCGGCTGGATACGGTCAACCTGGTGGATGCGGACATTGCACTGGTCACCAGCATTGGTGTGGACCATGCCGATTACCTGGGCGATACCCGCGAATCCGTGGCCTTCGAGAAGGCTGGCATCTTTCGCCAGGGCACGCCTGCGCTTTGCGGCGATCTCAATCCCCCCCAGCCGTTGCTGGACAAGGTTCGCGAATTGAACTGCCCGTTCTTTCTGCGCGGGCGGGATTTCGACCTGGCGATGACCGAGCAGCACTGGCAATGGCGCGGCAGCGACCTGCAGAGCAATCCGGTGGAGTTGCACGATCTGCCCTTGCTGGACCTGCCGATGGAAAACGCCGCCCTGGCGCTCCAGGCCTACCTGTTGCTGGGCTTGCCATGGGATGCCGGGCAAATCGTCCAGGCGCTGCAGGCGACCCGTGTGGTCGGGCGCCTCGATCGTCGTCAGTTCGATTGGCAAGGCAAGCGCCTGAACCTGTTGCTGGATGTCGGCCATAACCCCCACGCGGCGCAGTACCTGGCCGAGCGCCTGGCGCGGCGGCCCGTGGCAGGGCGGCGGCTGGCGGTGTTCGGGCTGCTGTCCGACAAGGATCTGGATGGCGTTGTCGAGGCGTTGGGTGCTAGTGTCCAGCATTGGGCGGTGACGCCACTGGACTCGCCGCGCTCGCGTACCGCGGTTGAGTTGCAGGAAGCCTTGCAGCGCCGCGGCGCTTCAGTGCAAGCCTACGCTAGCGTGGCCGACGCGCTGGAAGGGCAGTGCGCCCTGGCAACGGCTGATGATGAAATCCTGCTGTTCGGATCATTTTTTTGTGTTGCCGAGGCCCTTCAATGGTTGGCCCGGCGCTCCACGGAGGAGGCTGCAGATGGCATTGCTGGATAAGGCGTACAAGCAGCGCATGGTCGGGGCCCTGGTGTTGGTGGCCCTGGCGGTGATTTTCCTGCCGATGCTGTTTTCCCGTCAGGACGAGCAGCGTCAGGTCACGGTCGACGCGCCGGCCGCGCCCCAGGCGCCTTCGGTGCCGCCTGTGCAGGTTGAGCCAGTGGTCGTGCCCGAGCCCCAGGCGTTGCCGCAGGAACCTGTGCCAAGCGACGAGGAATTGGCTGAGCAGCCTGCGGTGCCTTCTACGCCGATTGCACCTGCACCTGCCACGCCTGCCCCCGCCGCGCCAAGCAAACCGACTGTCGCGCCGGTGCCTGTTCCAGCAACACCGGCTATCAAGCCGGCCCCGAGCCAGCCGATCACTGCGGCGCCCACCAAACCGGACACGACCCAGAGTCGTGTGGATGCCAATGGCCTGTCGGTCAGTTGGTCGGTGCAATTGGCCAGCCTGACCAGTCGCGAAAGTGCCGAGAACTTGCAGAAAACCCTGCGTAGCCAGGGCTACAACGCCTACATTCGTTCCGCCGATGGCAAGAACCGAGTGTTTGTCGGTCCGCTGATCGAGCGTGCCGAGGCCGACCGCCTGCGTGACCTGCTCAGCCGCCAGCAGAACCTCAAGGGTTTCGTGGTGCGCTTCCAGCCAGAGCGCGGCTGACAGCGATTTAGCTGATTTGAATCACGCAGCTTACCGACAGCCCTGCGCTCTGCTAAAATGCGCCGCCTTATCCGTCTGTAGGCTGCACCGTGCCATTTACCTGGGTTGACTGGGCGATCGTTGCGATCGTCGCCATCTCCGCATTGATCAGTCTGAGCCGCGGCTTCGTCAAGGAAGCCCTCTCGCTGCTGACCTGGATCATCGCGGGAGTCGTAGCCTGGATGTTTGGTGGTTCGCTGTCCCAGTACCTCGCCGGATACATCGAAACTCCGTCGGCTCGCGTGATCGCGGGCTGTGCCATCTTGTTTATCGCCACCTTGCTGGTTGGCGCAATGATCAATTATCTGATCGGCGAACTGATTCGCGTCACCGGGCTTTCCGGGACGGACCGGTTCCTGGGCATGGCCTTTGGCGCGGCGCGTGGCGCGTTGCTGGTGGTCGTGGCCGTCGGGCTCTTGAGCCTGGGGCCGGTACAGCAGGATACGTGGTGGCAGGAGTCCCGGCTCGTGCCACAATTTCTATTGGTCGCAGACTGGTCCAAAAACCTGATCCTGGGTTGGAGCAGTCAGTGGCTTGCCAGCGGTATCAGCGTACCCGCTGAAATACCGTTCAAGGAACACCTCTTGCCGATGGCCAAAACGCCGCAGTAAGTGTTGTTCAGTTCAGATCCATTAAGTAGGGGTTGCGTCGCATGTGTGGCATCGTCGGTATCGTCGGTAAGTCGAACGTCAATCAGGCGCTGTATGACGCGCTAACCGTGCTCCAGCACCGCGGCCAGGACGCTGCCGGTATCGTGACCAGCCATGACGGCCGGTTATTCCTGCGCAAGGACAACGGCCTGGTGCGTGATGTGTTCCACCAGCGCCATATGCAGCGCCTGGTCGGTCACATGGGTATCGGCCACGTGCGCTACCCGACCGCGGGCAGCTCGACGTCGGCTGAAGCCCAGCCGTTCTACGTCAACTCGCCGTACGGCATCACCTTGGCGCACAACGGCAACCTGACCAACGTCGAGCAACTGGCCAAGGAGATCTACGAATCTGACTTGCGCCACGTCAACACCAATTCCGACTCGGAAGTGATGCTCAACGTCTTCGCCCATGAGTTGGCCCAGCGCGGCAAGCTGCAGCCTACCGAAGAAGACGTGTTCGCCGCCGTGACCGACGTGCACAACCGTTGTGTGGGCGGCTATGCGGTGGTGGCGATGATCACCGGCTACGGCATCGTCGGTTTCCGCGATCCCCACGGTATCCGCCCGATCGTATTCGGCCAGCGCCACACTGATGAAGGCGTCGAATACATGATCGCCTCCGAAAGCGTGTCCCTGGACGTGCTGGGCTTCACCCTGATTCGCGACCTGGCCCCGGGCGAAGCGGTCTACATCACTGAAGACGGCAAGCTGCACACCCGTCAGTGCGCGACCAACCCGTCCCTGACCCCATGCATCTTCGAACACGTCTACCTGGCGCGTCCGGACTCGATCATCGACGGCGTCTCGGTCTACAAGGCCCGCCTGCGCATGGGTGAAAAACTGGCCGACAAGATCCTGCGCGAGCGTCCGGACCATGACATCGACGTGGTCATCCCGATCCCGGACACCAGCCGCACCGCGGCCCTGGAGCTGGCGAACCACCTGGGCGTCAAGTTCCGCGAAGGCTTCGTGAAGAACCGCTACATTGGCCGGACCTTCATCATGCCGGGCCAGGCTGCACGGAAAAAATCCGTACGCCAGAAGCTCAACGCCATCGAACTGGAGTTCCGCGGCAAGAACGTGATGCTGGTGGACGACTCCATCGTGCGTGGCACCACGTGCAAGCAGATCATCCAGATGGCCCGTGAAGCCGGCGCCAAGAACGTGTATTTCTGCTCTGCGGCCCCGGCCGTGCGCTACCCTAACGTCTACGGCATCGACATGCCGAGTGCCCATGAGCTGATCGCTCATAACCGTACCACCCAGGATGTGGCCGACCTGATCGGCGCCGACTGGTTGATCTATCAGGACCTGCCGGACTTGATCGAAGCGGTCGGTGGCGGCAAGATCAAGATCGAGCACTTCGATTGCGCGGTATTCGACGGCAAGTACGTCACCGGCGACATCGACGAGGCCTACCTGAACAAGATCGAGAACGCACGTAACGATGCGTCCAAGGCCAAGACTCAGGCGGTCAGCGCGATCATCGATCTGTACAACAATTGATTAACCAACCGGCCCTGAGGGGCCGGTTTGCGTTTTAACCGATTTCAGGAGTGACAGCATGAGTCAGGATTGGGATGCCGGTCGGCTGGACAGCGACCTTGAAGGCGTAGCGTTCGATACCCTGGCGGTTCGCGCGGGTCAGCACCGTACACCGGAAGCCGAACATGGCGAGCCGATGTTTTTCACCTCCAGCTATGTGTTCCGCACCGCTGCCGATGCAGCCGCACGGTTTGCCGGCGAGGTGCCGGGCAACGTTTACTCGCGCTACACCAACCCGACCGTGCGGGCTTTCGAGGAGCGCATCGCCGCCCTGGAAGGCGCCGAGCAAGCCGTGGCCACTGCCACCGGCATGGCCGCGATCATGGCCGTGGTGATGAGCCTGTGCAGCGCTGGCGACCACGTGCTGGTGTCGCGCAGCGTCTTCGGCTCGACCATCAGCCTGTTCGAAAAGTACTTCAAGCGTTTCGGCGTGGAAGTCGATTACGTACCCCTGGCGGACCTGTCCGCTTGGGATACGGCAATCAAGGCCAATACCAAGCTGCTGTTCGTCGAATCGCCTTCCAACCCCCTGGCCGAACTGGTGGACATCGCCGCGCTGGCGGAAATCGCCCACGCCAAGGGCGCCATGCTGGTGGTCGATAACTGCTTCTGTACCCCGGCGCTGCAACAACCGCTGAAGCTGGGTGCGGACGTGGTGGTGCATTCGGCGACCAAGTTCATCGACGGCCAGGGCCGTTGCATGGGGGGCGTGGTGGCCGGTCGTAGCGAGCAGATGAAGGAGGTGGTGGGCTTTTTGCGCACCGCAGGCCCCACCCTCAGCCCGTTCAACGCCTGGGTCTTCCTCAAGGGCCTGGAAACCCTCGGCCTGCGCATGAAGGCCCATTGCGCCAATGCCCAGGCCTTGGCCGAGTGGCTGGAGCAGCAGGACGGCATCGAGAAGGTGCATTACGCCGGCCTCAAGAGCCATCCACAACATGATCTGGCCTTGCGTCAGCAACGCGGTTTCGGCGCGGTGGTGAGCTTTGAGGTCAAGGGGGGCAAGGAGGGTGCCTGGCGCTTCATCGACGCGACCCGGTTGATTTCCATCACTGCCAACCTGGGTGACAGCAAGACCACCATCACCCACCCGAGCACCACGTCCCACGGTCGCCTGTCGCCCCAGGAACGTGAATCGGCGGGTATTCGTGACAGCCTGATCCGCGTTGCGGTCGGCCTGGAAGACGTGGCCGACCTGCAAGCCGACCTGGCCCGCGGGTTGGCGGCCTTGTGATCGAGCTGGCTACGCCGCCGAGCGGCACTCATGGCCGGGTTGCACTGGTTACGGGCGCCGCACGGGGCATCGGCCTGGGCATCGCTGCCTGGTTGATCTGTGAAGGCTGGCAGGTGGTGCTGACCGACCTGGATCGCGAGCGCGGTTCCAAGGTGGCGAAGACCCTGGGCGACAATGCCTGGTTCATCGCCATGGACGTGGCGGACGAGGCGCAGGTCGCCACCGGTATCGCCGAGGTGCTCGGGCAGTTCGGGCGGCTCGACGCCCTGGTGTGCAACGCGGCCATCGCCGACCCGCACAACATCACCCTGGAAAGCCTGGACCTGGCTTATTGGAATCGGGTCCTGGCGGTGAACCTTGGGGGGCCGATGCTGCTGGCCAAGCACTGCGCGCCGTATCTGCGCGCCCACAATGGCGCCATCGTCAACCTGGCCTCGACCCGCGCCGCGCAATCGGAACCCGACACCGAAGCCTATGCGGCGAGCAAGGGCGGCTTGCTGGCCCTGACTCATGCCCTGGCCATCAGCCTTGGGCCGGAGATCCGCGTCAACGCCGTCAGCCCTGGCTGGATCGACGCGCGCGATCCCTCCCAGCGTCGCGCCCAGCCTCTGACCGACGCCGATCACGCCCAGCATCCAGCGGGCAGGGTAGGCACGGTAGAGGACGTGGCGGCGATGGTGGCGTGGCTGTTGTCGCGCAATGCCGGTTTTGTCACGGGGCAGGAGTTCGTGGTGGACGGCGGCATGACCAAGAAAATGATTTATACGTAAGTGCTATTGCGGGTGCCGTTTGAAACTGTTTTGAAAAAACTTCAACCCTGCTATTGACTTAGCTTCGGTACCTGCGTAAATTTCGCGGCCTCAACGAAGCAAAGGGTGATTAGCTCAGCTGGGAGAGCGTCTGCCTTACAAGCAGAATGTCGGCGGTTCGATCCCGTCATCACCCACCATGTTTTACGAGAGTTTTGCGAAAGCAAGACGGAAGCTGTCAAAAGCCTCCACCGACGCGCAGCGGTAGTTCAGTCGGTTAGAATACCGGCCTGTCACGCCGGGGGTCGCGGGTTCGAGTCCCGTCCGCTGCGCCATATTTTCCGAAGCAGGTTCGCCTGGTTCGAGATTCAAGCCCAAGGGTTTGGATCAGACGAGTTAACTGGACGCAAGTCCATAGCGATACGCAGCGGTAGTTCAGTCGGTTAGAATACCGGCCTGTCACGCCGGGGGTCGCGGGTTCGAGTCCCGTCCGCTGCGCCATATCTGCTTCGAGGCCCACTGAACGCCTTGAAGCTAAGAAGCAAGCTGAAAAGCTACTTCTAGTCGATAGCAAAGACCCTGGTCGAAAGACCGGGGTTTTTTGTTTTCGGGATTTGAAAGATTGGAACAAGCCCGTGGCGAGGGAGCTTGCTTGTGGCGAGGGGATTTAGCGAAACGTCGCACCGCCCCGTTGGGCTGCGAAGCAGCCCTTTGGTGATGTGTTGTTGTTCTCAGAACCCCAATTTATCCCGCAACCCGTAATACCAAGCCCCCAACGCCGCAAACGGCGTACGCAACAACTGACCGCCAGGGAAAGGGTAGTGGGGCAGGTCCGCAAACGCGTCAAAACGCTCAGCCTGACCCCGCAGCGCCTCAGCCAGGACCTTGCCCGCCAGGTGCGTATACGTCACGCCATGGCCGCTGCAGCCCTGGGAATAATAAATGTTATCCCCCAGCCGCCCGACCTGCGGAAGACGCGACAGCGTCAGCAGGAAATTTCCGGTCCAAGCGTAATCGATCTTCACATCCTTGAGCTGCGGGAAGGCTTTGAGCATCTTCGGACGAATGATCGCCTCAATGTTCGCCGGATCCCTCGCGCCATACACCACGCCGCCGCCGAAGATCAGCCGCTTGTCGCCCGTCAGCCGGTAGTAATCGAGCAGGTAGTTGCAATCTTCGACGCAATAATCCTGGGGCAGCAGGCTATGAGCCAGTTCATCGCTCAGCGGCTCGGTGGCGATTACCTGAGTACCGCAAGGCATCGACTTGGCCGCCAACTCCGGCACCAGATTGCCCAGGTAAGCATTGCCCGCCACGATAATGAACTTGGCCCTGACCTTGCCCTGTGGCGTATGCACAACCGGGCTGGCACCACGCTCGATGCGCACCGCTGGCGATTGCTCATAAATCACCCCGCCCAGCGACTCCACAGCCGCCGCTTCGCCCAGCGCCAGGTTGAGCGGATGAATATGCCCGCCGCTCATATCGAGCATGCCGCCCACATACTCATCGCAAGCCACCACCTCGCGAATGCGCCGCTGATCCAGCAACTCCAGCTGGGTATGCCCGAAACGCTCCCATAAGCGCTTCTGCGACTCCAGGTGGCCCATCTGTTTAGCGGTGAGGGCGGCGAATACACCACCGTCCTTCAAATCACACTGAATCTGATACTTCGCCACTCGCTCACGAATGATCCGCCCGCCCTCGAACGCCATGTTGCCCAGCAATTGCGCCTGCTGAGGACCGACGCTGCGTTCGATCACATCAATATCGCGGCTATAACTGTTAACGATCTGCCCGCCGTTGCGACCCGAAGCCCCAAAGCCGACCTTCGCCGCCTCAAGCACCGTTACCTTGAAACCGTTCTCCAGCAAAAACAGCGCAGAGGACAGGCCGGTGTAACCAGCGCCGATCACGCAAACATCCGTCTCGACGTCATCCTGCAGGGCGGGGCGCGGAGGAACCGGGTTGGCCGACGCGGCGTAATAGGACGCTGGATAGGATGTGTTCGCCATTCTGCAACCTCTGTTTTATATTTTTTACGAATGCAGCGATCCTACCCGAGATAAAAATCGGCCGCCAGCCACCGCAAAATCTTCGTTGCCTTGGCGAAATTAAATATTTTGCATATTCATAGGGTTAGGTGAAAAAAAGGTGTTGACACCCCTCCGGAATTCCGTAGAATGCCGCCTCACAGCAGGCACGTAGCTCAGTTGGTTAGAGCACCACCTTGACATGGTGGGGGTCGTTGGTTCGAGTCCAATCGCGCCTACCAAACAAAATCCGCTCTGCTGGGCGGTCTAGAAGGGCTCACCGAAAGGTGGGCCCTTTTTTGTTGGCGTACACATAAGGACATGGTCATGCGGGTTGTCACTTCCCTAACTTTTCTTGCTTTAGCACTTGCTGGTTGCTCTGGAATACCTTCAGTTCCATACGAAGAGCCTGCTCAATCAGAGGGCGTGGCGCGTGTTCGCGTTATCACGAACGCTGACGTGTATGGCGATAGCATCGTCGGCAGTTGTGCTCCTGCTATCCGGCATAAAATGGCTGAAGCCGGACGTTTCGGGCAGGATGGGACGGCGAGCATCAACTATCCGCAGTACCCCCTGAAGTCGGCGAGCGTTGGCGTACCGAAAAGAGTTTGGCCCAGTCTTATCCAGTACATCCCTGCAATTCGGATGGGGGAAGGGGCTTACAAAGAGGTCGTAACCGAGTATCGCGTCAGGGCGGATCTGCCATTCCAAATTGCAACCCGGGGCGCGACCATTGCGGGCAACGGCAGCTCTTACCGGACCTGTGGTGGCCAGGCGCTCGTTTACAAGCTGGAACCAGGGAAAGACTACGAAGCGGTGGTAGGGGTGGATGGCAGACCAAGCAAAGATGGCGAGCCAGCGCTAATTTGCATGTTGGCGGTTCTCGAGCTTACCACTTTGCCTGGCACTTCGATTGTGATTCCCCAAAAGCTGACGCATGCTGCGCCTCCGCAGGTGGTCTGCAAAAACTGATAAGCACAGCCCGCCGTCGAGCGGGTTTTGCGTCTAGCGGAAACGAGAAAGCCCCGACTTGGATCGGGGCTTTTGCGTTGCGGCGGATAAAGGGAGAGCGGGGTAGACCACGGTTTTTTTATTCTGGTCCTAAAAAAATCTTCGGTGAGTCTCGCATATTCCAGTCTTTGGGTTTTTAGGCAAAGGACTGGAATTCGGTATTTCAAGCCTGCCCATGGTAAAAGGTGATGGTCTCTTTTAAGGAGTCCGAAAATTCATAGATTTCATCGAGTGAGTTTATAGGGTGGCGAGTTTCATTTTTGTCTTTGTCAAATACGCCTAGATATTTTTGGGTTCTATTGAAGTGGAGTCTTGCGATTGGCTTTCGATTGTTATCGTCCAATAAGATTCCAAAGTAGCTCTGGGTGTCTCGGTGTGCGATTCGTTTCGAGTCGATTACTGTGCGCACTATCGCCTTTATGATATGGAAGCCCTCTAATTCTTCCATCGTAGTAAGGACTCTATCCTCTGGCGTATCATTTGTGTCGGGCTGGCTCTCGGATATAACCCGTTCAGCTGGAGTCGGTAGCGGCACGCCGCTGATCGCGGATTTCAAGCGATCATTAATTTGATCGTTTAGGAACTGAGATGCGGCTTTTTTGGTAAGAAGAGCGAACTGCTCTCTTACTTTTTGAGTGATCACACCTTCATAGATCCGAGAAGCAAAGAAGCGCACAAAATCATCGTCGGGCTGGGTGAACTGGGAGGCCATCTCCCTTTTTATCTGTCCTACGTACTTTAATTCACCTGCTGCGTTAATGATTGATTCAACGTCAAATGCTGATTTTGTGAGCTTTTGCAGTTCAGGTATCACGTGTTCGTCGATATCTAAAAGGTCTATCTCCAGAAATGGTTTTTCATCCATTTTGTTGGGGGCGTCTAAATCGGTGAAGAATCTGTAGAATCTGCCGTTAGTTAAGATTGATATTCTGGCGGTAGTGACATGGAAGTATCTGAATAACTGGCTCGCGTGATTTATGTTCAATGACTCGCCAATTTTTTTAGTCTCTATAAGAATCTGAATCTGGCCATTTTTTAGGATGGCGTAATCAATTTTTTCGCCTTTTTTTGTACCAATGTCACATATATATTCGGGCACGACTTCGGATGGGTCGAAAACGTCATAGCCAAGCACTGTGTGAATGAATGGCATTACAAAAGCGGTCTTAGTTGCTTCCTCAGTTTGGATTGTTGATGCTAACTGATTCACCTTCGCCGACATTGCGTTCAAGCGTTCTATAAATTCCATTTCCTAGCTCCGTAGCCATTTTCCCGAATGGGTCAATAGAGGCTTAACGCTACTACTTGTTAGGTTTACTCGATACTGGACTTTTGTCCATGCTGGATGTTCAAGCAGTTGAGGTAATAAAGACAGCTAAGGCAAGGATAAAAGCCAAAGCAACGCTCACCGCTCCGATGCCATGCTTTGTCCGACCATTCAGTCCTCACGTAGGAGACTTCGGCTAATGGGCGTCCCCTTTTCCCATTTTTCATCCGACGTCAGTTCAGTAACGAAAACTGCTTGCCCCGCTATTGCAGCGGAACGTACACATCAGTTTGCCAGCGATCCTGCGGTGTCTCGGGGTAGATGCTCAGGTAATGGAAGAACAGCGGCTGGTCACGAAGTTCCTCTCCACTGGCAGGAAGCCAATCGCGGTAAATCGGATAGATCGTTTCGCCGATGTGATCCGGTGACCCCACATGTCGTACCACGACGCAGCGACCGCCGGGAATGACGATTTCGCGCACGCCGAACTCATTCGGCGCCACGGCTTCGTGAATCTCGCCGCAGATTGCGAAGCGGAATGCTTGCGCAGGTGTCGTATCGGGGTTGCCATAGGGAATGCCAAAGCTGCGACTCGACGCCACCGGCGACTGTCCGCTCTGCTTACGCCACTCGATGAACTTGCGCACGCTCTCATTGACGAGCCCGGCGGGCCCGCAGTGTTCAAATGCAGCGACCCTGACTTCAGGGAATTGCACGATTCGTATTTGCATGATGATTTTCCTGGAAAAATGAGGGATTGCGAACACCGCATTCCAGACCTGCCAATTCGGTTCTTTCCTGAACGCACTCGGCGTCATACCGAACGCTCGCCTGAACGCCCTGCAAAATGCCTCCGGACTTTCGAAGCCGGCACCGAGTGCGGCCTCCAGTACCGAGTGATCAGCGACGGCGGCAAGGCGATGCGCCGCGCGTCGTAATCGCATCAGTTGCACATAACGTGAAACAGGCACGCCTACGAACGCGGTGAATTGTCGATGGAAGTGAAATGCCGAAAAGTTCGCCACATGGCTCAACGTATTCACCGACAGATCACCTTCGAGATTCTCGTTAATGTAGGCGAGGACGGCGTTGAAGCGTTTTGTGTAAGCGAAGTTGGTCGACATGTCAGACACTGGGAAAAGGCTCCTGGAAGTACGGTCGGCAATAGAGTCGACTATAGCGACATGAACGCGCCTAGCCGCGTTTGCTCAAAGCACGTTTTGGGTTGGCACATGCGATCTCTTCCACGGTGATATGAAGGTCGGGGGCATTTCAGGTGACCACTTCTGGCCGTTCTCTGCTGGTGTTCACTACTCGTGTACTGGTTAAGTCGAATGAGAAGGGGAAAAAGGACGAAAAAAGGGGTTTTTTTTGCTTCGCTGCGCTGAGAATTTTTATCGAATGGATTCGCTTGGATCAAATGGCAGCCGGCTAGAAAATAAATCTGTACCTTTTTCCTTTTTCCTTTTTCCTTCTCAAGCTTGAAATAGTGGCGGTTTGCCGGTATTACTGGCGCCATTTAATAGCAAGGTAGCTGGCCAGTGAAATTCGTTCGTAACCGTCTCACAGCAGTATCCGTCTTTGCCGCATTAGCTCTGAGTGGGTGCGCCAGCTATCCAGAAGAGACAAAGGTCAATTACGGCCCAGGAAAGATCGTCGTCGTGAGCAGACAGTATGTTTGCTACTGGGACGCGCAGATCATTGACGGTAAGCGTACCGGCGTGAATCTGTGCGGAAGATCCCATTCGGGCTTTTCCTTTGATGATCAACCTCAAATATGGGCAGGTCTAGGAAATCGGATGCCGCCCCAGTTTCAGCTCAGTGACGCTATCGCGGGAACGAAGGTGCCTCTTAAGGGCCATGTGGGCTTTCTCAAATGCGACCCGCTAAATCAAACCTCTAGCTCTAAGCCCCGTGTCACTTTTTGCAAGCTCACACTCAACGATCAGCTACTCATAAGTGCTGAGGTCGTATTTGAGGCAGGCTCCGATACACGTATGAATGACAAGCCCAATCCGATCTCTGCACTCATTGAAGCGGTGCGAAAACCGTAACACGCAGAAAAGGCAGAAAAGGGGGCAGATTTATTTTTGCTTCGCTGCGCTGAGTTCATCGAATGGATTCGTTTGGATCAACTGGCAGGCGGCTAGAAAATAAATCTGAGAATCATCTGGCCGGCCTCCCCACCTCACGGAGGTGGCGCAAAATTCAAGGTGCGAACTTAGACTTTTGCTGAGGAGGCCGTGATGAAATTCTGTGGCATAGACCTGCATTCGAACAACAGCGTTGTCGTGGTAACCGACGAAACGGACAGAGTCTTGGTGAGCCGACGCTGTCCCAATGAGCTCACGCCGATCCTCTCACTGCTCGAACCACACCGTGACGAGTTGGTCGGTCTGGTGGTCGAGTCGACGTACAACTGGCATTGGCTGGTCGATGGCCTTATGGCCGCGGGCATGGACGTCAAACTGGCAAACCCGGTGGCGATGAAGCGCCACGACGGTTTGAAGCATTCAGACGACAAGGATGATGCGGTATTTCTCGCGCATTTGCTGCGACTCGGGATTCTACCGACGGGCTATATTCATCCGCCTCAGGAGCGTGCGTTGAGAGACTTGGCGCGTAAACGCATTCAACTGGTGCGCACAAGAACCCAGCATATCCTGGCTGTCGAGAACATTGCCGCGCGCCAGTTCGGCCATGGTTTTAGCTGTAATGAAATCAAAGGCTTTTCTGCCGCATCCGTTGACAGGCTGGGCCTGCCAACAGATGTGGCTTTGGCAATGAATGCCAATGTGGCGGTCATCCGGGCGCTTGAAGCGCAGATCGCCGCGCTTGAAGCGCGACTGCTTCAACAGGCCAAATTACGACCTGAGTATTTGTTGCTAAAAACGATGCCAGGCGTCGGTGAAGTACTGGCAACAGTCATCATGTTGGAAACCGGTGACATAGAACGTTTTGCAAAGGTCGGTCACTTTGCCTCCTATGCTCGGTGCGTAAAAAGTGCGCGCTACTCCAACGGCAAAAAGAAGGGTGAAGGCAACGCCAAAAACGGTAACGCGTACCTGATCTGGGCCTTTATTGAAGCGGCCAATTCTGCGCGGCGATTCAGTGACGATGCCAAACGATTTTTTGAGAAAAAGAAAGCCAAGACCAATGGCGTGGTGGCGACTAAAGCACTGGCTCACAAGCTAGCGCGAGCGACCTACCACATCCTTAAGGAGAAGCAGCCTTTTGACGCTAAACGCTGTTTCGCCTGAAGGGCGAGTCAGGTGATGATCGGGCAACCGAAAGGGGACTGGACGTGAGCCAAAAATCCGAGTGGCGTCCGATCATCACCGCCTGAGTGCGTTGTAACCGGGTCGTCCGCTAAGTGAGCCAGTAGAGACTGGACGTGCGCTTTGCGCACGAGCCACAGTTCTGTGGCACGTTTTGGACACCTTGGCGGTACCAACGTTTCTCTGGGGCAGTTCACTGCCAGGGCGGTGCGTGTTGTGTTGCTACCGCTTGATCCATATGGGTGTCAGGCACGACTCGGTCGTAGCCATTGATGAGAAAACGGGTACGACGGGTTCAACCGAGCAGGTTGAGACAAAGGGAAACCCTACAGTTAAAAGCTGCAGGGCGAGTTGGCTTTTAGCCTTGACTTGAGACCGGCTAATGGGCGTCCCCTTTTCAGTCCTAAAAAAGCGAAGTCCTGGCATTTCACCAGGGCCTCTGAACTGAGGGAATCGGCCCCCCGACGCGCGGATTTAAAAACCGCTGATCTACTGACCGAGCTAAGCCCTATTTATGGTGCAACTCGGAGCGACGTAACCTCGATTCCTGAGGATTTTCTCCATGGTTAGGCTACCCTCTGAGGGTTGTGCCTGAAGATAGCTGAGCGGGGCGAACCAGCTACGCCGACGTTGAACAGGGAGGTTACGAAAATGGGATTTTATTGTCTTAACTATCAAGACGAACTAATTAAAGTTGAAACAGGTGTTGATATTAACGGTGCTGCAAAGGGAAATAGTCAAGAGGATCTGTCGGATGGGATTAAGATAACTATATTTTCAGCTAACTCACATATGATTCAGTTTAAGTCAAAGTTGGCAAAGTGGCTTGATGGTCCCGGAAAAGGGGGGTTCGATAGTGATATTCCAGAGTTCTCAAAGGGTTTGAATGCCTTAGAGTGGTATGTCGATGTTTTTGATGAAGATAAGCCTAATCCTTATTACGATGAAAGCGCTGAATCTCAAGTGGTTGATGGACATAAGGTGATTTTGGACCAGCCGGACATCAGCTTCGTTCAGAATTTATACTGGGACTCGAAAACTGATACGCCGGGGGGGACATTTCCAATAAAAAATATATTCTGTGCAGCTAGCATAATTATTATTGATAACAGGGTTCGGCGAGTGGTGGCGTGGACCCGGACGGGCGGAGTCGGCGATCCTTACTATAAAGTTAAAGTTGAAACAATAAATAGCTTATCTCAAACATGGAGGACTGTATTGCTGACGCGAGGCTTTAATGTTCCTGCGGTTTCGTGAGTAGGATGCGATCAGAAAAAACCTGTATTAACTAGAAGGCATCTTCTGGAAAAAGGGGCAAATTTATTTTTGCTTCGCTGTACTGCGAACTTCCATCGAATGGATTCGCTTGGATCAACTGGCAGCCGGCTCGAAAATAAATCCCCTTTTTTCCATAAATGGGCAGAGAATCAGATCCGGCCGTGGGCTCTTGAACGCAAGAACTGCCTCTTCGCTGGGTCGCTACGCAGCGGACAACGGGCCGCGGCGATCATGAACTTAATCCAGTCTGCGCGGCTCAACGGGCATGAACCGTCTGCTTATTTGAATGACGTCCTTACGCGTCTGCCGACGCAGCGAGCAAGTGAGATTACGCAACCGCCGCCATAGCTGGAGTCCCCCCTAATAACGTAAGCTGGGATGTACGGATACTCACGTTGAAACTCCACATGGAAGACTTGGAATGACTCGAATTATTGAAATCTTGATGTACACCTTAAAGCCAGGATCGGGATTGGGCTTTCATCAAATAATGCAGACCGTAAGTGTTCCGCTTCACCTAGAAGCTGGCATAGATGTCGTTTCTTATGGCAACTCATTACATGATTGTGACAGCTATCACCTGATTCGTTCCTATGAAAGCGAGAGCCATCGCCAAGTATCTCAAGATGCTTTTTACGCAAGCACTGCCTGGAAACAAGGCCCGAGAGAAGACATTATCAGTCGGATTGAAATCAGTACAACGACAGTTATGGCGCTCGCTCAAGATGCAATTGATGCCATCAGAGCTTCCGTAGATCTATCTAGAGTCGAAGCTCGATCCGCGTAGCTGACATCGACAAAGGCAGACCCCGTAGCCTACGGGGATCAGGAAAATGTGTTGGCCGGACGGTTACGTCCAGGCAGCAGCAAGGAGACGTTTTAATGAAAATTCTCTCGGAATGGGTCGGTAACATGGGAGCCTCTGCGGAAGCGCTCGAAGCTCTTCGTATGGCGGCACCTCGAAACTAGCCTGCCGATTATTACCAGCTATTAGCGTTCAGCGATGGAGGAGAGTGCCCGTGTTCGGCCCCTCCCTTCAATTTCTGCCTTGATTCGGCGGACACTGCCTCGGACGCTGAGCTGATAGCTATTCTTGATAGAGTCGCGCCTAGTCTATTTGTTTTTGGAAGCGATGGCGGAGGACAATTGTTCGCTTTCGATCTGCGTGGGTCGGAGCCCTGGCCGATAGTTACGTTTGATGGCGTGGATCCAGATGGAAGCATAGAAATCGTGGCAAGCAACTTTACTGAGTTTCTGAAATGGGTCGACTAAGTTAACCCTCACGCGCATTATGGGCCAAGTCCTATAAGTTAACGCTCTGTGAGTGATAACCTACGAGCTCTTCTATAAATGATATTGGATACAGTTATGACAGGCTGTTTGAGGACGCTCGGAGCTAGCCTCGCTAACAGAGTAATGATCCCCGCCGCTTGGGTATCGGGGCTTGCGACGATAGGATTCTTGTGGGGCATGATAGAGTTTTCGTCCGGTAAGCTTACAGTCGAAGGACGTCAGCTCTTCCTGGCTTCTGTTTCTATTTTTTGCCTCGCCACATGGTACTTGATACGGCGCAAGAGACGAGCAAAAGCACTTGTAGCATCCATCAACCTAAAAGAAGGCCTGAGCCTTGACGATACTCAGTTGCTCGGCTATCCAAGCCCCATGTTTCTTGCCTTTGACCTCTCCAACAAGAAACTCGCTCAATGCGAAAGCGCCATCGGCGACTATCAAATTCGAGACTTCACGTGGGTAACAGGCTGGCAGTGTGAGTGGCAACGGATTGACAGCAGGGTGTCGGGCGGGGTTCTTCAAATAGTCGATGGGGCGGGCATGAGCGTTCCAGCCGACGAGATTCGGCGTAGATTCATAGGATTCTCACTGGTTTTGACGGTTGCCGATACAAGTCATCCTCCCCTCCGTTTTCCAATGAACCGGAGCGCAGCTGAAGGGTGGTGTACCCGGTGCAATGTACTTTTTAAGTGCTAAACACGAAGCATCGCACCAGAAGATAATTATCTTTAGAACTCGCGGCGCTGATATGAGGGCTCAAACGATCGCCGCGAGAGGCATTGACGCAAATTCCTACACGAACTTCGGAAACCAGCGCATTGCCGCATCTGGATGTGCAACTTATTGTCTCTCTGTCGTCCAGATGGCGATTCGGGTTTGGCGACTCGATTGAATGAAGCGCAGAAGCTCCTGCACCTAAATCAATTGAATGAAGGTACTGCTCATGACCCGATACATGCCCATCACCGGCATCGACTGCATCCCCGCAACCCTGCTCATCGACACTGAGGCCCCTCTAGACGTCCTGTTCGAAACCGCCGATTACCGCATCCGCACGGTGACCCAAGTCTTGGAAAATATCGCGTTTCGCTCGGACATCAGCTCAGACACCGTGGTGCTCACTGATTTTTGTAAATTGCTGACCACATCGTTACGCGATGGCTGTGATGTCATGGATGTGATTGGAAGACGATTGCGGGCGCAGGCGGCGGAGTAATGAAGACGGGCGACCTATAAGCCGCCCGTTCATAAGAGGAGAGCGGGGACAGACTACGATTAAGAGACGGTTCGTGGTTTGTCCCCGGTGCTTCAACAAGCGAGGGTGGCTTTATCGCCGAGTGGGAGCTTGCTCCCTTTCGGCGGCGCAGCCGTCGTAAACCGGTTGATGCGGTTTGTCTGTAAAACGGCGCCATCCCTTTTTGGGGCGGCTTCGCCACCCAGCGGGAGCAAGCTCCCTCGCCACGGGGTTTGTGGCGTCGCGGCTCAGGCAGCCAAAGGCCAACCAATGCGCGCTGCACGGCGCAGGCTCGCCTTAACAACCAAGCGGTGAAACGGGGCAATAACGAAAATGTAGGCCCGGCCCAGACGGTTGTGGCACTGGACCACGGTTGAAAAAACCAGTTGGCGACTGCCTTCTGGCTCAGCCTCTTCAGAACACAGGATCGATATCCGGAAGTCGAGGTGCTTGTCGTCCTCTCCCAACACGATTTCAGTCTGGTTCGTGCTGTAGACCTTGAAGATTTGAATCCGATGAGCAAGTGTCGCCAGATGTCTGGCTGTCTTGAGACCAAAACAGGCAACGACAGTGTCTCGGACTTTCATGAGCCATCCGATCCAGGATGGCTGGTGGGAAAGGATGAATCGCGCAAGCAAGTCTGGGTCGCTGGATGTGCCCGCAGGGAGCTGAATCGCAAAAGCGTCCGCCAGGTTCGTCGACTTGTAGAGGTGGGTGATGCCGGACCTCGAGGGGACCGGCACGGACTTAATGAGCTCAAATTCTCGGGGCATCGGGGATCTCTTCCTGAGTTCTAACTACCAATTAGATGACATGCCATGTCGCGTTTCTTGTTGGGCGGCGCCAACTTCTCCTTGTCGGATACTGAGCCCGATCAGCACATCATACAGCGCTTGCTGTCCAGCCGGCAGAACAGGGAGCAACGTAGCACGGCGCTTGTCGGCATCGAACCAGGATTCAACCAACCATCCCACCAGATAGAGCGCCGAAAGGCACCCGCCAGCAGTTGCAACGTTGCCCTGGCATACGAGAGGCTGGTCCACGGGCTCAAGTCCCAGCGCTTGCAAGCCCGATCGTGCATCGGGGTGTGTCGTTGCTCGGCCGCTGAGCAGCCCAAGCCGTTGAAGGATGAAAGCGCCGGCGCATAGGGAGCCGATTCGCTGGCGTCTGGGGTCAAGTTCAAACGACGGCAGGAAATCCGGGGCGGCCAGTGCAGCGGGTACTCCTTCCTTGCCGCTGACGAACAATACCGCGTCGGCACTATTGGCCTCGGAAAGCGGACCGTGTACCGAAACAGGCAGGCCGTGGGCCGATCGTACGATAGGGCTGGAACCCAATATTCGGACGTGCCAGTCCTCGGTGTTGCGGCCTAAGATGTCCCACATCAGGAATAGGTCGATATCAGTGAATTGGTCGAAAGCAACCAGAACGATTTTCTTCAAGGCGAGCTCCATGAAAAGTGCTGGGGTGCAAAACGCAACGGCCATCTTTGCTGGTGTTCGCAGCATATCGATCGGTTGCGCGCCATACACAGTCTGTATGGCGCCAAATAGGGAGCGAAATAACGGATGGAAAAACTAACGCGTCACCATTGGATCGCGGCTGGTTTTGAGGCCCTCGACCAGACAGGGCATATTGGCGTGTCAGCCGAGAGTCTATCGCGCCGATTGAATGTGACCCGCGGATCGTTCTATCACCATTTCCGCAATCGCGAAGATTTTGTCCGCACCTTGTTGGCCGCTTGGGAAGAAGACTACACGGAGCGCATGCTCGCTTTTGCGGCGCAAGGTCGTAGCGCGGGCGAAATCTTGAAACGCTACTTGAGTATTGCCGCTGAGAAACAACCCGGACGGGAAGTTTCCATCCGAGCCTGGTCGCTGCACGATCCGTTGGTAGGCGAGTTTCAGCAGCGTGTTGACACACGACGGTTGGACTTCGCGGTACGGACGTGTCGTCGCTTGGCCCATAGGCCAGGCGAAGCAGAAGTGATGGGGCAGGTGGCCCACCTGTGCCTGATTGGGGGTCAACAGGCAGGGCTGCGGCGTGATGCCGCTCGCTTCAACCGTTTCGTGCATCGAGCCTTTTCACTTTTCGAAGGGGTTCTTCCACCGTGGCGGCTTAGGCATGAGAAGAAATGAGCATGGGGAGTCCTGACCTGATAGCGTTGTGGACGGGTCATGGGTGGGGGCCGCGAATGGCCAAACCATGTGTTCCGATGTCTATTCGGGATGAGGACCGTTAATGCCGTACAACTACACGAACGGTCGGTACTTGGTCTTCAAAGGCCGGGGCAGCGATGGGGCACCCTTGGGCCGGATTCACCAGGACGGAATAGTTCGAAACCTCCTGGGTGAGCCGCTGTACTACATAAACATGGACGAACATGCGTTCAGTTCGGTCGATTTTATTTTTCAGGGCGGTATACAAAAATGAAAGAAGTGACAAACCACGATTCTGAGGCCGCCAGATTAATGCACGCACCTGGTCTGTCCCAGTCTTTGCTGGCCCGTCCTTGGCTCGTAGCAGCGAAGTAATGGTGCTAAATTCTGCGCGTCCAGCATGTGGGCCCATCTGGCTCGGCGGGATATTTAACTCCTCTCTCAACCGATTTTGTGGATATGGAAATTCAATGAACACACCCAAGCTTTCGATTGCGCTGTCCTGCGCTGTTGCTGTTTTGATGTTGAGCGGATGCGCTGCCTCTGTGAAAAGCGGCGGGACTGAAACGCTCGTCATTCAGGAGTCAGCCAAGCAGAACTTGATCGTAAACTTTCAAGGCAATAGCAAGGTTCAAAAAAACGAGGACTGGCCTCGCTTGAAGCAAGAGTGGAATGACGCCCTGCAAGTCGAAGCGACTCGCGCCGGCTACAGCCTTACAGAGGCTCAGGCATCAAGCCTCGAGGGCAAGGACGGTGTCGGTATCAAGATCAACGTGACCAATTTCCGTTACCTGACCCCTGGCGCGCGCTACGGAGCCGGGGTCATGGTGGGAAATGCGTGGGTCAATTCCAGTGCAGACTACTCGGACTTGAAATCAGGTCGTCTGATTGGAACTCGCACCTATGACACGTCGTCGTCGGCCTGGGAAGGTGTCATGTCGGCTATGACTCAAGAGCAGGTCCAGGCTATTTCTCAGAAAATCATAAGTGACATCAAGAGCGCAAAAGCCAAGTAATGCGATTCTGGCTAATGAGCGTCGGCGACCGGGCCGTCGATCTGATTCACGCTGTGTGAAACTTCAGGAAGTCGACGATCGGTTTGGTCGCTATGCGGATGAGCTCATGAACGGACGAATGAAGCGGGTTGCGGAAGAGCGCGGATGACTCAATGGAAAACACAGGGATTCTGGAGTAAGGCGTGGACCTATGTGGTGTTGGTATTTCTCGTAGTGTTTTCCTGTTACTCCGACGCGCCCTGGTTGGGCGACGGCCCATCCAAACGCAAGCGGGTCTTCAGCCCCGGTTTCATCGCGTTCTGCGCGCTGGTGGCGGTGTTTGAACTGATGGCGCTGAACCACTTTTATGGTGTGAGCGGATGAGGTGAGGGCAGAAAGAATTGGGGGCAACCGGGACAGGCCACGATTATGAGACGGCTGATTGAAAATTAACCAAAAATTGTGATCTGTTCCCAGTTTTCACCAATTCCCATCCACGCCAGAAGGCTGCATATGACGTGACCTGGATTATAGATTTTGTGTGGGCATGAATTGCCTGTGGGTAGTTGGTTTCTTTTTGTGAGTGGACGTAATGGATAATGCTGCGAAGAGTTTCCGATCTAATGTGGGACCAGCGTCTTGGATGAAAGCTAGAATGTGCCTTTGGACGTGTTATCTCCTCCTGTTCATTGCGACATCTATTCCGTTTATGTCTTTTTTTGATATCCGTCCTACTTTTGAAAACCCTGTCTTCTGGTTTCAACGCACAGGCTGCATAACTACTGTGTTTTCATTGGTCTGTATTGCGCTCGCCGACACTGCTGTTCGTTTGATACCCAAGCCTAGTGAAGACTTTCGTACTCATACACAAGAAGCTGTTGATGCTTATCTGAAAAAAATATATCAGGCGCGTGCCTCTGCGATGGTGGTGGCATTAATGGGGGCTTTAGTTTGGGGGTACGGTGATACCTTTATCAGGTATATGGGCTCCGCTTGATGGCTTTTCATGCTTCTGTCGTATGATTTCTATAGGTAAGACGGGGAAAGACGGGGACAGACTACGATCATGAGACGGAGCGATTACAATTGAGCTCACACAGTGGTCTGTACTCAGTTTTCCCCAGTTTTCTCTGAAGCTGATGAAGCACGCCCTGAAGAAGAGGGAATCAATGCCAAAGAAACATCAGGAAAGCAAAGCAGTGACGGCTGCTGACATTGAGCGCTCTATCCAGACACTGAACAAGATGGCTGAACGCCTCTGGGGCGATGGTCGGGAGGCTGAGGCGAAAGCCTTGCTCGATGCCTTGGATGCTTTAAACAGGGCGCTCGATAGGATCAGGATTGGGGAGAGCCGCAGGGTTCTTCATTGAAGTGCGAAGGAAAATGGGACAGACACGATATGAAACGGGTCGATTGCAAGGGGCTAGAATCGTAGTCTGTCCCCAGTTCCATCCCCTCCAGCCACTGGGTTTTTGTCCTTGGTGGATGCCTGGCCAGTCTGTTGGCGTTTCATCAAGCCCATGCAAGTCGTGATATCGTTCTGCCACTTAGCAATGGAGGCAGGCGATGAAAGTCGATAATTGGCAAGGCTGGGAACCCGAGTGGCTTAGGCTGACTGAGCATTTCCTTAATGCACCGGCGGCACCCGGCGCCTACATAATCTGTGCAGACCACGAGATTCGCCGAGCTGTCGGTTCCGACGAGCACGGTATCTTGACTATTGGCGAATCGGACAATTTACGGCGGCGTCTTGCTGCGTTTGTGCGCTGCGCAAGGAATCCCGGAGTCTCAGGGCATATGGCGGGCTGGCGGTTTAATTACGCCTCTTTCGAAACCGTTTTCCCTTTGGACACACTTTGGGTTAGCTGGTGTCCGACTCTCGATAAGACAGCCGCCTATGCAAAAGAAGGTGAAATGTTAGCCCTCTATTTGGCCCAGCATTTCGAGCTGCCTCCTCTCAACTACAAATTTAACTGGCCAAAGCTGGAAGTGGCAGTGCTCTAGCCCCAGGGGGAAACGGGACGGGGGAAACGGGGACAAACCACGATTATGGGGCGGGCTGATTACGGATAAACTCAACATTGTGGATTGTCGCCGATTTCTAGGCGTCGGCGTACCTTTGGCGCGCAAAGAAAAGCCCGACTGGGGAGGCCGGGCTAAAAGGGTTTCACTAGGAGCTAAGATAACCATAGGCGCTCGGCTGTGAAAGGAATGTGAAAGATTGCGTTCAGTACGAGTTTTAAAATCGTGGTCTGCCCCTGGTTTCTCTGGTTTCTGAAATCGAGCAATCTCTACCGCATGCGGCCTACACTGGGCTAGCTCTCTAATCGAAGGACATGGAATGCTCATCGTCTTCAGCGGCCTTCCCGGCACCGGAAAAACGACTATCGCCAATGATCTCGCCGCTACGACAGGCGCCGTGTACCTGCGGATCGATACGATTGAGCAGGCGATTCGAAACTCGGGCGCTCTTGCGCAAGATGTGGGACGCAGTGGTTACATGGTGGCTAATGAGCTTGCCCTGAGCAATCTTCGGTTGGGTCGCACAGTCATCGTTGATTGTGTCAATCCCGTCCTCGAAAGCCGAATCGCGTGGAGCGAAATCGCCTCACAGGCGAGTAGCCGATTGGCAAACATCCAAGTGATTTGCTCCGATAAAGATGAGCATCGGCGCCGGGTCGAAGCAAGGAGGGTTGATATTCCCGAGCTGACGCCGCCCACCTGGCAGTCGGTACTGGATCACGAATATGAGCTGTGGGATGAAACTACGTTTTGCATAGACACAGCCTTGACCTCTCCGGTGCAAGCGGTCTCGATGATCATCGACCGATTTCTGCCCAGTGAGTAGCGTCGGCTAAGTCCAAGGTAGCAAGGTGTGACGCGAACGCTTCGTTACCTTTTGTCAGGCTGGTCAACTCAAGCGCCTGCTTGGCTAACGAAACCGACGATAGAGACCCCGTCCATGCCTGCGCCGCTCGGATACAAATGGTGGGCGAGCCTATGCAATACCCAGTTGAGAACAATATGAACGTTCGAAAAGCCTTACTTACCGATGCAGAATCGGTGTCCAAACTCCTAAGCCAGTTAGGCTACCAAGCCTCGCCAAAGCTAATCCGAGATAAGCTTGAGGCTTTAGAGCTTAGCGCTCGCGATACCGTGCTGCTGGCACAAGACGGTAAAAATATTATCGGTGTCATAAGCCTGCACGTACTTGAACTGTTTCATCAGCCGGGTCGGCTCGGACGCATTACCTCCCTTGTCATTGATGAAAACTTCCGAGGACAAGGAGTAGGGGCAATGCTTGTTTTCGCTGCTGACGCGTTTTTTACAGAGCAACTTTGCGTCCGAGCTGAGGTGACTAGCAGTGATCATCGAATACAGGCTCACATTTTTTATCAGCAGCAGGGTTACGTGGTCGACGAACGCCGGTTTGTCAAACGGTATGATTCTTCAGGGGCATAGTAGGTTTAAATTCGGCGAGCTCGTCACCTTGATCAAAATAACGTCCTGCGAAGTCACCTTGCATGGGCGCGCCCATTTGAACATCCAGAGTGTCGGGCCTGATGCCCGTGGGGCGTTCAGTGGGGTATCGCGATTGCGCTGCAGCCACTCATCGACGGCTTCTCCGAGCGTTTTAGGTACACCATTACGTATCCAGGCCATAAAGCCTCTATCAAATTTAAAGCTCGCGCCGCAGTGCTCCACCATGAATCTGCGGACATTCTGTGTGTTTCGGTAATGCTTGCAAACGGTTGTATCTCTTGTGAGCGGATCACTGTGCCAATTAAAACTCATGGGGCGGGCTCCATGCTGGGTGGTCTGATTTATCAATTCATGGCATGGGAGGCTTGGCGTCTTGCAAGCGGTATCCACACGTCCACGTAACCCTTCCCTCGGGAGGGTTCGAAATCAGGACTGTACTCTTCGAACTCAGGCGCGTCGGCAAGCTCGTATTCGGATTCAGGCAACCAGTGAGTGAAAATGGTGAAGAACGTCTGATGGATCGTCGAGATATGGCCTTGGTGTCGAAACACGGCATAGTTTTGCTGCGGCACCCTGAAATATCGAAAAGCCGGAGCAAGACCGTCGATGCTGGACACCTCGGTGCCGGCAATGTACTCAAAACTACCATCCGGTTCAGGATTACAGCACAGGCCATAGCTCCCGTTGTTGACCTGATTGGGTACCTGTCCCAGGTAGGGGGAGAACGCTTGCCACAGGCCGACGATGCCTTCGTTCTTATCGAAGGTAAAACGATCCCCCAGGCCCGCGATGAAAAACTCTGCCCTAGTTTCAAAGCGAGGTTCAGAGAGTGTTATGAGCTTCCTTTCTTTCATACGTAAAGGCTCCACCAGCGAGAGAGGTTCATCCTCGTGCCCACGCACCTGCTTCGGCGTGAACCCAAACAGATCGCAGAAGGCGCGCGTAAAGGCTTCATGGGAGCCGTAGCCTGCATCCAGCGCTACTTGCAGGATATCCGGCGCACCTCGACGCAAGGTCAATGCCGCTTGGCTCAAACGCCGTGCGCGGATGTAACGCATCACCGACCAGCCCGTCGACAGCGCAAACAAGCGGGCCAAGGCAAAGGGAGACATGTTGCAATGGCGCGCGACACGTCCCAGATCGAGTTGGGATCCCAGCTCCAGCTCGATATACCACAGGGCCCTTTCGATACTCAGCATGACGAATCTCCATGAGTGCTGAAGCAACGTTATCAAATGGATGGGGACAGGATTTGATCGTTCTTGCGGTTTCTGCTTTAGACTCCTTTTTGAAACCGCCGATTACCGCATCCGCACCGTGACCCCAGTCTTGGAAAATATTAGTCGCCAAACCCCTTGACTAGTGGCAAATTGATGCTATTTGTTTTTATGAGGGTTGAGGTGGACGGTCTTTTTACAAGAAAAAATGTGGATTGCTTTCTGTTTTGGTGCTTGCGTTAAATAAAATCAAAGGATGGAAAAATAATGAAGTTTTCTTTGTTGGGTGGTATCTGGCTTCTATCATTCAGCGTATTTTTTGCCGGGTGTGCATCTTCAGTTTCGTATCCGGCTCCAACTTCCAGTCCTGAGCAGTTACCTTATCCCACCCCGGAATACAGGACTGAAGTTTTTGCGCCAGTGAAGGTCAGCTATGCAACAAATAGAAGAAAAGCGCCGGATGGCAGTCTGTTACCTGAGTTGAATGTGTCCGGTGACCCCCTGTCTTATGGTCAGGAGACCGTTCTGATTCCTTTTAAACGGGATGTGGGAAGCTTTAAAGATTCACATAGCCCTGCATTTAAGATGTTAATGGAGTTTGGGCTCGTGGATGAGCAGGATGATCCAATTATCACCTTGCTTAATGACGGCTCGCTAACGTTGACTGAGGCTGACTTCTTTAAGCAGTTCAAATCAGCGAAAGGTTTTAAAAGCGGTGATGTATTGCTTTTCGTACATGGCTTTAATGTGAAATTTGAAGACGCTGTGAAGCGTGCAGCTCAAGTGTCTTATGATATTAATCCTGATTTGCAACCGGTGGTGTTCAGTTGGCCTTCTATTGGGGATCCGTTAAAGTACAATCGCGATTTTGGTAGGGCGTTGGACTCCGTTGATGACTTCGAAAAATTCATGTTAAAACTGGTGGCCTCTACGCAGGGAAAGAGAGTTCATGTCCTGGCTCATAGCATGGGGTCAAAAGTAGTCATTCCTGCACTGGCTAGACTCTATTCTACTCAGCCAAAACTATTTGATAAGAAACTGGGTAATATCATACTGGCTGCACCTGACTTTCCCAGGGAGACGTTTATTCTAAAATATAAGACCGCGTTTAGTAAGTTTGGCCGCGCGACAATCTATATGTCGTCGGAGGATAAGGCGCTCAAAGTTTCCTCTAGCACCTATCTTGCTGATCGAGGAATGCTTGGCTTTAGTGGCTCTGAAGGATTTTTCTTTCCCGGAATTGACTCTGTTGATATAACTCGTGCGGGCGGTGTTGATGATCTTCTTGGGCATTCAAACTATGGTAGTTCGGCGCGTGTGCTAGTGGATATGCATGATATGATCGGGAGCAATTTGAGAGCTAGCAAAAGAAAAGGTTTTATCGTTGTGCCACCTTACAAGTATTTTTTTCTACAGCCGTAGGGGTTTTGGGGGCTGGGACGCGTGGGTAGAAACTCGCAGAGTCTAAACCACTAGCTAACAACGTACCCTAGGCTGCAAGCGTCCCGATTCGTCGGGACGTAGGCAGAACTCATTCAACCAATACTCCGCCCCAACAACCACTCACTAAACCCCCGCACCGCCACCTGCCGCTCCCGCCCCGGCACGCACACCAGCGTATACCGCGCACCCGCCAAGCGAACTTCAGGGCGATATTCAACCAGCTCCCCACGCGCAACAGCCTCAGTAACCAGCACATTGCTGGCGAGTACCAGCCCGTGCCCGGCGATCGCCGCCTGCAGGGCGTGTTGTTCCTCGTCATAACGCCGAAAACGCGCGTTCTCCAGCCAGCCCAGGGTGCCGGCCTTGGCGCACCATACAGGCCAGTCGACTGCAACGTTTGCGCTGCTCAGCCATGGCACGTCGATCAGTTCGACGGGCGAGCCCGTTGCGGGCGGTTGCCAGCCGGGGCGGCAATAAACACCAAAGTGCTCATCCAACAGGGGCTGTTCGAACAGCTGTGGGTCCGGCCTGAACAGGGCGCGTATCGCCAGGTCGATGCTGGCGTCACGCTGCAGGTCGACCACGTCGTTGCTGGTATGCAGCCTGACGTCGATCTCCGGGTACAACCGATGAAAATCCCCGAGCCGCGGTATCAGCCACAGGCTGGCGAATGCCGGCGTCGTACTCACCACCAAGGACTGGGCAGCACAAGGCGGCGACAGCACCTGCAGGCCATGTTGGATATCAAGCAGGGCACGGTGCATGAAAGGTTGAAGGCGCTCGCCGTCGGCGCTCAGGCGTACGCTTTGGCTGGAGCGTTCGAACAGGCGCACGCCAAGGAAGGCTTCAAGGCTTTTGACCTGATGGGAGATCGCCGCCGGGCTGACATTCAGTTCCTGGGCCGCTGCCTTGAAGCTGCCCAGCCGTGCAGCGGACTCGAAGCCGCGCAAGGCGGTGAGGGGCAGTTTGGCGAACATGGGCGGGTAGGTTACTCAGGTTGAGCGTGGCTCAATTTAGCTCAATTGTGCGCGGGTGCTCAACTTGCCAGGCTGTGGTCTCCCACCTCACTCCAGGAGCCCAGCGATGCAAGGCACGCCCCGTAAAATCCTTCAGGCCATCCTTTACGAAGCCGGTGGCGTGCTGTTCGTGGCTCCGGCGCTCGCGCTGACCTACGAACAAGGGATGGGCTATTCAACTCTGCTTTCGCTGGTGATTTCTGCCGTCGCGCTGGCTTGGAACATGCTTTTCAATGGCCTGTTCGAGTGGTGGGAACGTCGCCAGCGCAGCCGCCATCGCAACTGGCAGCGACGGCTGCTTCACTCCCTGGGATTTGAAGGCGGCTTGACGTTGATCCTCACTCCAGTGATTGGCGCATGGTTGGGCATCAGCCTGTGGCTGGCGCTGGTGACCAACCTGGGGTTGTTCGTGTTTTTCTTTTTTTACGCGCTGGTTTTTCAATGGGGGTTTGATCGAGTATTTGATGTGCCGCTTTCGGCGCAGGCCGATCAGACACTCGGTGTCTAACGTCAACACACCTTGAATCAGTTGCTCAGAAGCTTGGGCGCATCTTGATGCACTGTTCGCTGTCGCTTTTTCCCGTTTTGAGGGTGGCCACTCTTTTGCCTTCATTTTGGTCGGCGCATGGGGTATTTTGATGCCCTCAAAAAAAGGAGCTGTCATGGGTAAGCTGTTGTACGTAATCGTTTTAATCGCAGTAGCAGGATTCTGCTACAAATTCTACTCCGCTAACCAACAGGTGCAGCAAAACGCATTCAGCTGCCTGAAACTCCAGATGGCGGAGCAGGATAAGTGCTTTGAAGACGTCGGGCGCCAGGCTGCTAATCTGGAGAAGGCGGCCAAGGCTATGACTGGACAGAACTGATCTGTCGTTATAGGTGAGTCAAAAAGCAACTAAGGAACAGCGGGGGCGGACCAGAGCCCCCGATGTTCTTACATAATCCATCCCTTTTTCTCAAGCATTCAGAATTGCGCATTAGACCCAGCTGCTTGAAGTATGGATTTGCAATATGAAACGATGACCCTGTCGGCTTCATTCAGCGGACGTCCGCCTTTGGAAATGATACGTCCGTCAGGAAGTTGAGACCATGAGTCACTTTCGTCAAGGTTCATGTTTCGTTTGGCATATTCATTCAAGCGTTCCAGACACATGTAGGGGAGATCATTGGTAGTCAGCACGGCTGTAATTATTTTTTGAGTGGCGTCTGCCGTTATTTGGGACGTACCCTTTACTGGTGTTCCAATTTCCCCTGACGTTTTACCACTGACTGAATTGTTTCTGTTCTCATCGATAGCCTTCTTGAGCTCTGCTTCTTTTCCGGTTAATTCAGCTACCTTCGCTTTGGCTGCGTCAGAAGGTGTATCGGTTGCCGCTTTTTTTGCAGCCGCCAGCTCACTCTGAACGGCGGTCAACTCTTGCCGCTGGACTGCTAACCCTGCGACTGATGCGTTGCCGGAGGACGATAGATACACAGCCGGAGCAATTGCTCCCTGGTTCAGTTCTTCCACGGCTGCTAATGCCACCGAGTAGCGCTGGAGTCTTGCCAGGAAAAAATTATATTGTGCATCATCAAGCGTGTCGTTCATGCGAGCTTCGCAGAGTCGATAAAACTCATCTCTGAAGAGCTGAATGTTCTTTGATCTGACGCCAATGTAGGCTGCCGAAGTTTGTACCGCGGCTGCCAATTCTGCCTTGGCTCTATCGCTCAGAGTGCCGGAGGCAGCGAGTTGAGCTGCATAGGCTTGCATTGCATCAGGGCTCGGTTCTGCACAAATGGTGTCGTTGCCGCTTATAATCGCTCTCTGGTTAATATCTATAAATACGGACTTTTGCCTTTCTTTGGCTATTTGAGGAAGCTGGAAGTCATGGGTTCTATAGATGCTATTCCAGTTTGCATTGCAGCCACTTAAAAGTAATGCAGCCATTATCAATGGTAGTGTTTTCATCTGCTGCTCCCTTGCATGTTTTTTTGGATGTTGCTAAGGCTCAGAGTAGTCGGGCTTCTGTACGCTGCCATTCTTTTCAAGGGGGTTAAGGAATTATTGGCGCGAGTGTTTAAAATGCTGACAGATATGTACCGCCTACTTAACACTTGGCTGGGTTTGGGAAGGTGTCGGCGCAAGTCGCCACGGAATTTATCGGTGGTCTGATCCTCTTGCCCAAGAGCACGATGAAGGATTGGACAGACGCATGGCAAAACAGTAGCGTTCACCCCCACAACTCAAAAACTCCAACATCAGGGATGGCTATGTCACTCAGACTCGTTTCGCTAATGGCGGCAGCATCCCCGTTGCTTGTGGGCTGTATCTTTGTTCCCATGGGGGAAGAAGAAAAGGCGAAGTATGCGGAATATCATCGCACTACCGAGTCTCCGGCAACCTACGAGGCCATGGATTGCGATACGTTATTGATTACTCAAAAAAGCTATGACCAGTATCCGACGCCGCGGACGGAAAAAATCAGGCAAGTGATTCATCAAGTGGTCGCTCAGCGAGACTGCTCCCGTAGCAGCGCAACTCAGCCAAGCGTCGCCGCCAATCCTGTTCCTACTGCGACGGTCGCGCCAGCCCCGATACCTGCCAAAAGCATTGCCGCTCCCATACCCGTTGCGGCTGGACATCTTGGGGCGCATCTGGGCTCGGTCACACCTACCGTTGTAAAAAGCTTCGGTTTGCCTTCCGAGAAAGGGGTGCTGGTGTTTGGTCCGGAACCAGGCACCGATACCGAAAAAATGGGGCTCTTGGCGGGGGATATCATTTTGGAGATCGCCGGTGCGGCGGTGAACAGTCCTTCCGAGGTCACGGCCATCATCGGTCGCATGACGCCTGGAGACAGCGCCTTGATAAAGGTCTGGCGCTATCGGGCTGTGACTGACGTCAAGGTCGTCGTTGCCGATGGTAGTGCCGCTTCCCAACCTTTGTGAGCCTGGTGAACCCTGGGCGGTTGAACGTCTGTTGTGACGCTGCCTGAAGCGAATGAAAGCCGCATGATCGGAGGGTTGACGCTCTTTCCAGCCCCAGAAACAACAAACCCGCACACTCATGACGAGGTGCGGGCTGTTGATGACCCAAGCCTGCAATCAGAGACGCATGCCTTTGAACGGGTTCCAGCCTTGCTCGCCTTTCACTTCCTTGAGGTAGTAGGCGTAGTTGGCCATGAGTGCGTACATCATCGACAGGGCGATGCTCAGGCCTGTACTCAACGGCCGGGGAAACTCCATGCCGATGATTGCGAAAATCACGCTCAATGCGATATTGATCGCCAGGAAAATACCCAGCAGGGCGAGGTTCTTCTTCCAGAGGCCGAGGACGAACAGGTAGATAGGGCCGAAGAAAAACGCAATCACGTTGGCGTTGATGAGGATTTTCTTCTTGGCGCCAGGCAGCGTCTTGACGGCTTCCTTGTAGCGCGGGTCGTTTGGCGCGCCATAGGTTTCAAAGAAATCAAAGCGTTCCTGCCACTTGGCGCTGTATTTACCCGTACTTTGTACTTGTTCAGTTGTGCTCATTTTTAACGCTCCTGCTTTCCATAAGTAATTTTTCTTTCTTCCAAGAAATCCTGTGCTCTGTTTCTAGCGCATTGATTGCTTTGATCTTTGACGAAGGGCTCGAATGAGTCGCCTGAGGTGTCTATTTTGCCGCTTTATGGCCGTTGGTGTGGAACATTCCGCACTGGCCGCTGGAGCGGTCGCCTGGTCTGTGACGCGCTTCACTCTATTTTTTCAATGGGGGCGCCGGCCGACCTTCAGGGGCGGCTGACGCTGTCACCGTAGACACGGATCATGTCCAGCAGGTTCTTGACCCGCAACGGCAGGTTGCCGGCGGGATAGACCGCATGCATGCGCGGGTCTTCACCCGTGCTGGAGGTCAGCTTGTACTCGGGGAACACTCGCGCCAGGCGTCCTGCCGCCACTTCCGGCTCGGCCAGCCAGTCGGCCAGGCGGGCAATCCCGGCACCGGCCAGCGCAGCCTGGAACACCGCCGCGCCGGAACTGAAGCGAAACTTGGGGTGCACGCGAAAGCTGCCGGCCTGGCCCGGCCCACGAAAATTCCATTCCTTGAGAATCCGCGGCGCCGTGTGCAGGATCAATGCGTGCTGTTCCAGCGCCTCGATGGACGCCGGCAGCCCGCATCGCTCCAGGTAGCCAGGGCTGGCGTAGAGGTAGCGCGAATAGCTCCACAGCGGGTAGCCGATCAGGTCGCTGGATTGTGGAAAGGCGCCGCGAATCGAAAAGTCCAGCTTGCCCTTGACCGGATCGACCGCCGCATCGGTGAATATCACATCCACGCTGACATCGGGATAACGCTGGCTGTACTGGGCGATCAACCCGGGGACCACCGTGTGGGCCAAGGATTGCGGTGCGGAAAAGCGGATCCAGCCGGTGGCCAGGCCGCTGAGCCCGGCCAGGTCCTCGTCCGCCTCACGTTGCAGATCTAGCATTCTGTAGGCGTGGGGCAGTAGCCGCTCGCCAGCCTCGGTCAGCGTCACGGCGTTGGCCGAGCGATTGAACAGCTTGACCCCGCTGCGTTCTTCCAGCCCTTGAATGGCGCGGGTCAGCGAGCTGGGGGAGCGCCCCAGGCTCCGGGCTGCGACGACAAAGCTGCGCTTGCGGGCCACCGTCGAAAAGGCTTCAAGATCAGCCAACATATCCAGTGCCATCGGCCACCTCATTGCACTTTTCACAATATGACATTGCAACACAAAAAAGCCCCTTCCGTTAGCCTTCCCGCTCTCACCACAAGGACGTAGCTAAACAGGAGCGATGGATATGTCGACGCTGGATGAAACGCTCAGAAAAGCAACCGCCCTTGCGGGCGAAGCGACCCACGAATGGCTGGTGCCAAAAGTCCCCCTGTCGACCACCCACCCCTTTATCGCCAGAGCCTGATTCAATGTTCGATATCATCCTGCTATGTGTCTTCGCCTTCGCCGCCGGCCTGATCGATGCGGCCGTCGGCGGCGGCGGCCTGATTCAGATCCCGGCACTGTTCAATGTGCTGCCCAGCGCCCAGCCCGCCGCACTGCTCGGCACCAACAAGGTCGCGGCGGCCTGCGGCACGGCCTTTGCTGCGCGCTCGTTCGTGCGCAAGGTGGTGATCGACTGGAGCCTGGTGGTTCCTGCCGCCGGCGCGGCCTTTGTCATGGCCTTCGCTGGCGCGGCGACGGTATCGATCGTGCCGCAGGCACTGATGCGCCCGGCGGTATTGGTGCTAATCATGCTGATGGCGATCTACACCTTCTGGAAAAAGGACTTCGGCAGCCTGCACAAGCCCATGCGCATCGGCACCAAGGAGAAGCTGCTGGCGGTACTGGTCGGTGGCGCCATCGGTTTCTACGACGGTTTGTTCGGACCGGGCACCGGCAGCTTCCTGATCTTCCTGTTCATTCGCTGCTTCGCCTTCGACTTCCTGCACGCCTCGGCGTCGGCCAAGCTGGTGAATATCGCCACCAATGTCGCGGCGCTGCTGTTCTTTATCCCGAGCGGCAACGTGCTCTACTTGGTAGCGCTGCCGATGGCGCTGTTCAATATCCTCGGCGCGCTGACCGGCACCTGGCTGGCGGTGCGCAAGGGAGTTCCCTTTGTCCGCGGGCTGTTCCTGGTGCTGCTGGTGATCCTCATCAGCAAGCTGTCCTATGACCTGATCTCGGCGGGTTGAGTTGCCCTTTGACCCGGCAAAAAGTTTTCTACACGGAGATTGCGCCCCATACTCTCGGTTTTTGCACCGCAGATACCCAGAAGAGGCCAAGTTTTGTCGAATGTTGAACCCCACCTGCACGCGCTGACGTTGAATCACATCTACGACGGTTTCAAACAGCTGATCCCCATCTCTCTTTTCGTCGTTGTGTTCGGCGTTGCTTTCGGCCTGGCGGCTGCGCAAACGGGCTTGAGTGATACGTCTGCCGTGCTCATGAGCACGCTGGTTTTTGCCGGCGCTTCTCAATTTGCCGCACTGGATCTGTGGGGGCAGCAAGTGCCGGTCGTTCCGCTGATGATCACCGTCTTCGCCATCAACGCCCGGCACTTGTTGATGGGAGCGACGCTTTACCCGTGGCTGCGGGAGCTACCCGTTGCCAAACGCTACGGTGTCATGCTGGTTGTTTCGGACGCGAACTGGGCCATGGCGATGCAGGCGTTCAGTCGGGGCAAGCCGGGGCTCGGGCTTTTATTCGGCGGCGGCATTGCGCTCTGGGTCGCGTGGATCCTGGGCAGTTGGCTGGGGCTTCATTTTGGCAGCGCCATTAAGAACCCGGTCAGTTTCGGGCTCGATATGGTGATGGGCTGTTTCTTGTTGGCGATGGTCGTGGGCGGGAAGAAAAACCTGCGCATGTTCATCATCTGGACCGTGGCGGCCTGCTCATCGCTGTTGGCCTACTGGTACTTGCCGGCGAACAGTCATGTCGTGGTCGGCGCTTTGGCGGGGGGCATCCTGGGCGCGCTGTGGATGGAGAAAAAACAATGAATATCGAAACGGCGGGTTACGGCACGTTGATCGTCATATTGATCATGGCCGTCGTGACACTGGCGACTCGCTGGGGCGGTGTTTTCGTGATGTCGTTCGTGCCGATCAACTATCGGGTGCAGCAGTTCATCACGGCCATGTCGGGCTCGGTGCTGGTGGCGGTGCTGGCTCCGTTGGCGGTGAAAGGTGACAACGGCGCACGCCTGGCTTTGCTGACCACGGCAATCGTCATGCTGACACTGAAAAAACCGTTGCCGGCAATTGCGGCCGGCATACTTGCAGCGGCTTTAGCCAGGCAGTTCTGAAAGGTCGAGTCGCCCGCGAACAAGCGAGCGACGAAACCCCATCAACACCCAGGTCAAAAACTCAGCGCCGCCGCTTCCCCAAACGAGTGATCCTGTCCCCCCGCCATAAAGTGCAGCGACATCTCCTGTGGCGCCTCGATGGGTGGAATTTCAAAACTCCCCACCACCTGACCCTGAAGCGCACTCAGCCGCATCGACTCTTCTTCCTTTAACTTTGCCATTCTCGCGTGATTCGCTGCGATTTCGTTGAGAGTTGACACGGTACATCTCCGTTTGCTGACCAAGCATTGATTAATTTGCCGCCGCGTCAGAATTACGTCGTTCTTGGCTGCTGAGACAGGCCAGTGCAAACCCTGAGCCAGACGGGGCCGCTTGTTGGCCCCGTCCCTCGACAGGTGACGAATGGCGGGGCAGACGTGCATTGACGCCGGCAACGTTGCAACCATGCCTCAACAATAAGTCACTGATAATACAAACCGCTCCCCGGCAGGGTCAGTCGGTCTCGGCGCTGTAGACGCTTGACCGGTGTGTCGAATGCCTGTGCACCACAACCACCCCGGCTCCGATCAGGCTGGTGGCAACCGCCAGCAGCACAATCACCTGCTGCGTTCCAACCGGCGCCGCCAGTACCGCGACCAGCAAGCCCGCGAGCGGTTGCGACAGGTTGTTGAGCAGCGTGATGACGCCGACGGTCTTGCCGAAGTCCTGAGGCGGAATGACTTGCTGGCGGAGGGTGCGGAAGTAGACGTTGAACATTTTGTCGAAACCGACAATCAGCAAGAAACCGACGACGTAGCCCCCTGTGTTCGGGCTGAGCGCGGTGATGAAGGCGCCGACGGCAATCAGCGTGTAGGAGAGGGCGCCCAGTAGTTTCAAGGGCAAGGTTACCCGGGCCAGGAGAAACAGGATGAGGATGGTGGTCACGGCACCGGCGGCCTGCAAGCCTGCGTAGTCATCCTTGCCTGCGCCGTAATGGCCGATGACCATGGCCGCTGAGGTGGCGAGGGTGACGCCGATGATCAGGTTGACGCCCACCGCCAGGCTGATGATCTTTTTCAGTTCCGCCAGGTTGCGAATGTGGCTGAAGGCAATGCGCAGCGGGTTCAGCCAGAGGTCGTGATGTTGCTCGAAGGTTTCCAGGGTGACCGAACTGATGCGCTGCCAATACAGCATCGCCAGGTCCGCGAGCAGGAACAGCCCGGCAATCGCCAGCACCACCCAGTGCCACGCCCACACCTCAAGCAGCAGCGCGGCGATCAGCGGGCCCAGCACCAAGCCGGTCTGGTCGGCGATTTGCGAGTAGGACAAGGTCTTGGTGTAGGTGTAGTGCTTGAAGATGTACGGCATCACCACTTCGCGGGCCATGATGCCCTGGGTGGTCAGCACGCCGCACAGGGCCGAGAGCGCGACGATCCAATAGATCCCGCCGAGGACGCCATAAAGTACGACCGCCACCCCGCAGGCCACGGCGCGATAGACCTGGCTGATGTGCAGGATGCGAATCGGCGAGAACTTGTCGCACAGCGCGCCACAGATGGGGAACGCCAGATAGCGTGGCAAGGATTCGACGAAGAAGGCCAGGCCTGCCCAGGAGACGCTGTTGGTGGTCTGGAAAACAATCAGCGGGACGATGAACAGCAAAATCTGGTCGGCCAACCGGGAAAGGAACATCGAGACGAAAAAAGCCAGGTAATCCTTGCCCATGAAACTCCTTGATTGCTGTGTTCAGGTGTTATCCGGTCCTGGCAACGACGCGCAGCGTGATATGGAACTAATATCACCGTTAGTCTCTATATCTTTACAGGGGTCATCCCTTTTTTGAGAGAACTGCCATGTTCAAATCGCGCTCGTTGATTGCTGCAGTGACCTGTTTCGCCCTGGCGGCTGGCCCTGGCATTGTTGTCGCGGACCCGGGCAACGGCAAGGGTAACGCTCAATTCGATCAAGGTCCCGGTCAAGGGCAGGGAGGCAAAGGCGGGCAGGGCAACAAGGGTGGTCAAGGAAATCCCGGTAACAAGGGCAACCAGGGTGGCAAGGGAAACCAAGGCGGTGGCGGTGGCGATTGGCATAACGGCCCGAGCCTCGACCGCGGCGGCATCCTGGGTGTGATTGGTGGTTATCGCGATTACTGGAGCCCCGGCCCGGCGTTGCCACCGGGCATCCAGAAAAATCTTGCACGGGGCAAGCCGTTGCCGCCGGGCATCGCCAAAAAACTCGACGGTCGGCTGTTGGGGCGGTTGCCGCACTATGACGGTTATGAGTGGCAGCAGGTCGGCACGGACCTGATCCTGGTGGCGATCGCCACTGGCATCATCTATGAAGTGCTCAATGGCGCGTTCGACTAAGTCGGAGTAATGCCAATCAATTCAGCATCCCCCTGTGGGAGCGGGCTTGCTCGCGAAAGCGGTGGGTCAGCTTGCGATAATGTTGGCTGTGCCGCCGCCTTCGCGAGCAAGCTTTGCTCCCACAGGTCCTGCTCAAACAGATCTGAGGGGTGTATGACCGGGAGAGCCAGGTCGGCTGTTAGGCCGCCTCGCGGTGGACGTTGATCTCGGCGCCCCGTTAACCACGCTGGCCGAACGCAGGCATTGCGCAGTGGGCATCCCGGCATGGATGCCGGGATAGCCGCGCTGGGCCATGGATGGCCCTTCGCGGCGGGCCCACGGAGCAATGCCGGAGTGAGGGCATGCCGAGCCTAGGCGAGGCACCAAGTGGTGGGGCAAAAGCGTTTTGCTTACTTTTGACTGGGCCGGCTCCCGGGCTTTTCAAAAGTGAGCCGCTGTAAAAGCGGAACCCTAAGCAGCCGGTACCGCAGCAACGGCTATGTACTCAATCAACAAGAGCCAGCCCACTCCCACAGGTTTCGTATCAGCTCTCCAGTTGTCGCAAGCGTTTGTACAAGGTATTGCGGCTGACCCCCAACCGTCGCGCCAGGTGTGAAATATTCCCGCCCACGGCCTGCAACTGACGGTTCAGGTCCTCGGCATCGTTGAGGTCCACCGTCAGCGGCTCAGGCGTTTCCACCGGTTCCATTTCAAGGTCGACAAAGAAATCGTCGGGCAGGTGTTCCGGGCGGATCGGCTGTTCCTCTGCCATCGCCAGGGCCACTTGCAGCACGCTGCTGACCTGCCGCAGGTTGCCCGGCCAGGGGTGGCGATCGAACAGATCCAACACCTCGCGGCTCAGGCCGGCCCATTGGGTTGGTTCGCGGTGGTGTTCCCAGAGGCGTTTGAACAGGGCCTGCTTGTCGCTGCGCTCGCGCAGGGGCGGCAGTTCCAGGGTCAGGCCGCCGATGCGGTAGTACAAGTCTTCGCGAAACCGCCCCAGTTGCACCTGTTCACGCAGCGAGCGGTTGGTGGCGGAGATGATGCGGATGTCCACCGGGAACAGCTCGGCGCTGCCCACCGGCTGCACGCAACGTTCCTGCAAGACCCGCAGCAGCCGGGCCTGGGTCGGCAGGGGCATGTCGCCGATCTCGTCGAGAAACAGCGTGCCGCGGTCGGCCTTGCGGATCAGGCCGATGCTGCCTTTCTGGTTGGCACCGGTGAAGGCGCCTTTTTCATAACCGAACAATTCCGATTCCACCAACTCGGCGGGGATCGCTGCGCAGTTGACGGCAATGAACGGCTGCTTGCAGCGCGAACTGGCCTGGTGCAGGACTTTGACGAAGACTTCCTTGCCGACGCCGGTCTCGCCATGGATCAGCAGCGGAATGTCCTTCTCCAGCAAGCGCTCGGCCTGGCGCACGGCTTTCTCCACGCGGCTGTCACCGAAGTGCAGGGTGTTGAGGCTGATAGCGTTGCTGGCGGAGGCTGGCGCAGGTGCTGTTTCGGTGAATACGCGAGCCTTGATCGACACCTGGCTCGGGCGCCTGAGCAAGCACTGGAAACGATTGCTGCCGGACGCTTGCAGGGCGAACGGCAGGCCGTCGGGCTGGTTCAGCAGTTCCAGCAGCGAGACCTTGAACAGGCTTTCGATGCTGACGCGCGACAGGCTCAGGCCCAGCAAGTTGTCGGCCCGGCGGTTGGCGGACAGGACCTGGCCGCTCTCATCGAAAATCAGCAGCCCGGCCCATTGGCTGTCGAGGTTGTTCAGGCCGGTGTTGAAGGTCAGCTGGAAGTGTTCACCGCGAAACAGGTTGAGGATCAGCCGGTTCTCCACGGTCTGGCTCATCATCTTGACCATGCCCAGGGTGTGGGACGGCGGCAGGTAACTGTCGCTGGAGACGTCCAGCACGGCGATGACCTTGCGCTCGGCATCGAAGATCGGCGCGGCGGAGCCGGTCATGAAGCGATTGGCCTTGAGGAAATGTTCATCGTGCTCAATGTGCACCGCCTGTTCGCAGGCCAGCGCGGTACCGATGGCGTTGGTGCCGGTGCAGCGCTCCATCCAGCTCGCCCCGGCGCTGAAGCCATGGGCCAGTTTCGGCTCGATGAAACGCTGGGTGCCCCAGGACGTCAGCACTTGGCCCTGGTTGTCGGCCAGCATGATCAGGCAGTTGGAGTTGCTCAGGATGTTCTCGTAATACGGCAGGACTTCCTGGTGGGTGGTCTGCACCAACGAATGCTGGCTCTCCAGCAACTGGGCGATGCCTTGGGCGGGCAACTGGTCGAAGGCCGGCACGCTTTGATGGTTCAGGCCGAAGGCGCGGCAACGGGACCAGGAGGCCTGGATGATGGCCTCGTGGGACAAGGCTGGGGCAGGTGCGGCCATGGGGCACTCTCGCAGGAGCTGTTTTTATTGTTGTGGCAAGTCTCGCACAGACTCCTTGTGCTGGGGCAGATCCAAACACTACTTAAATTGGCTCGGCCCTTGTGGGAGCGAGCCTGCTCGCGAAAGCGGTAGATCAGTCACATGGATTTAACTGACACACCGCTTTCGCGAGCAGGCTCGCTCCCACTGGTTCAGTGTTGTTCAAAATTGTTCATTGTCAACCCGCTTGTTGTTCAATTGTTCATTCGCGGCTGTTCACTTGTGTTCATCAACGAACGTATTTTTTCAGCGGATCAATGGAAATATCAATCTGATCAAAGGCTTGTGATTTCTGGCACGGCTTTCGCTTTCTAGCTCGGGTCGCTTGACTCCAATAATAAAAAGGCCGAGCCATGTCATTAAAGCTTGAGCACATCTGTCGCACCGTCGAAGGCCAGACCTGGATCGACGATGCCAATCTGAGTTTCGAACCCGGATCCTTCAACGTCCTGTTGGGCCGCACGCTGTCCGGCAAGACCAGCCTCATGCGCCTGATGGCCGGTCTGGACAAGCCCGACAGCGGCCGCATCCTGATGAACGGCGTCGACGTCACCAATCGCCCGGTGCGACTGCGCAACGTGTCGATGGTTTACCAGCAGTTCATCAACTACCCGACCATGACCGTTTTCGAAAACATCGCCTCGCCGTTGCGCCAGGCCGGTGTGTCCGAGGAAGTCATCCAGGGCAAAGTCCTGGAAACCGCAAAAATGTTGCGGATCGAGAAGTTTCTCAAGCGCCATCCACTGGAATTGTCCGGCGGTCAGCAGCAGCGCACCGCCATGGCCCGGGCCTTGGTCAAGGACGCGGAGCTGATTCTGTTCGACGAGCCGCTGGTGAACCTGGACTACAAGCTGCGTGAAGAGCTTCGCCAGGAAATGCGCGAATTGTTCCAGGCCCGCCACACCATCGCCGTCTACGCCACCACCGAGCCCAACGAGGCGTTGGCCCTGGGTGGCACCACCACGATCCTGCATGAAGGCCGGGTGATCCAGAGCGGCAAATCGTCCTCGGTGTATCACCAGCCGCAAACCGTCCTGGCCGCCGAATTGTTCTCCGAACCTCCGATCAACCTCATGCCAGGGCGCATCGTCGGTAACGAGGTGAGCTTCGCCAATTTCGTGCACTTCCCGCTGAACGTCGATCTGCGCCCGGTGGGCGAGGGTGAGTTCCGTTTCGGCGTGCGTCCCAGCCATATTTCCCTGGTGCCGAGCAACGACGACGACCTCGAACTGGCGGTGACTGTCGAGGTGGCCGAGATCAGCGGCTCGGAGACGTTCCTGCATGTGCGCAACGAACATTTCCTGCTGGTGCTGCACTTGCCAGGGGTGCATGAGTACGACGTGGACGCGCCGATCCGCATCTACATTCCGACCCATAAACTGTTTGTCTTCGATGCCCAGGGCAAGCTGGTCCAAGCCCCAGGGCAGCGTATCGCGAGGGTTGCCTGATGGCCGAAATTCGTTTGCAGAACCTCGCCCACAGCTACACCAGCACCCCGGCGGGCCCCGAGGACTACGCGATTCGCGAGATGAACCACATCTGGGAGCAGGGTGGCGCCTATGCGCTGCTCGGGCCGTCAGGTTGTGGCAAGTCCACATTGCTCAACATCATCTCCGGCTTGCTCAGCCCCTCCGAAGGACAGGTGATGTTCGACAGCAAAGTCGTCAATGACCTGACCCCGGAGCGCCGCAACATCGCCCAGGTGTTCCAGTTCCCGGTGGTGTACGACACCATGACGGTGTTCGACAACCTGGCGTTCCCGCTGCGCAACCAGGGCATGGCCGAGGCGAGGATCCACACCAAGGTGCAGGAAATCGCCGAGGTCCTGGACCTGCAGAACCTGCTGGATAAAAAGGCCCGCAACCTCACCGCCGACGAAAAACAGAAAGTCTCCATGGGCCGCGGGCTGGTGCGCGACGATGTGTCGGCGATCCTGTTCGACGAGCCGCTGACGGTGATCGACCCGCACCTGAAATGGAAACTGCGGCGCAAGCTCAAGCAGATCCACGAGCAGTTCAACATCACCATGGTCTACGTCACCCACGACCAGTTGGAAGCCTCGACTTTCGCCGACAAGATCGCCGTGATGTACGGCGGCCAGATCGTGCAGTTCGGCACGCCCCGGGACTTGTTCGAGCGCCCGAGCCACACCTTTGTCGGCTATTTCATCGGCAGCCCGGGGATGAACCTGATCGAGGTCACGGCGCAGCCCGGTGGCGTCGGTTTCGGCTCGACCCACTTGCCGCTGTCGGAAACCTTGCAACGTCGGGTCGCCGAAGCCGAAGGCAAAAGCCTGAAGGTCGGTATCCGTCCCGAGTTTGTGCATGTCTGGGATGGCCCTTACGACGACGCGATGCGCGCTGACGTGGTCCACGTCGAAGACCTGGGCACCTACAAGATCCTGACCCTCAACCTCGATGGCGCACCGCTGAAGGTCCGCCTGGCCGAAGACAAGCCCGTGCCCGAAGGCACCGCGTACATCAGTTTTCCGGGCCAATGGCTGATGGTCTATGCCGATGAATACCTGCTGGAACCGTTGAGTGAGGTGCAGCCATGAACAAGGTGCAGAACAACAAAGCCTGGTGGCTGGTGTTGCCGGTGTTCCTGCTGGTGGCTTTCAGCGCCGTGATCCCGATGATGACCGTGGTCAACTATTCGGTGCAGGACATCTTCGACCAGTCCAGCCGCTACTTCGTCGGCGCCGACTGGTACAGGCAGGTGCTGCTCGATCCACGGCTGCACGACTCGCTGCTGCGCCAGTTCATCTACTCGGCGTGCGTGTTGCTGATTGAAATTCCCCTGGGCATCGCCATCGCCCTGACCATGCCGACCAAGGGCAAATGGTCGTCCCTGGTGTTGATCATCCTCGCGATCCCGCTGCTGATTCCCTGGAACGTGGTGGGCACCATCTGGCAGATTTTCGGCCGCGCCGACATCGGCTTGCTGGGCTCCACACTCAACGGCCTGGGCATCAACTACAACTATGCGGCCAACACCATGGACGCCTGGGTCACCGTGCTGGTGATGGATGTCTGGCACTGGACTTCGTTGGTGGCGCTGTTGTGCTATTCGGGGCTGCGGGCGATTCCCGATGTGTACTACCAGGCCGCGCGGATCGACCGGGCGTCGAACTGGGCAGTGTTCCGGCACATCCAGTTGCCGAAGATGAAAAGCGTGCTGCTGATCGCCGTGATGCTGCGCTTCATGGACAGCTTCATGATCTATACCGAGCCGTTCGTACTCACCGGCGGCGGGCCGGGCAACGCCACCACGTTCCTCAGCCAGACCCTGACGCAGATGGCCATCGGCCAATTCGACCTGGGTCCGGCGGCGGCGTTTTCCCTGGTGTACTTCCTGATCATTCTGTTGGTGTCGTGGCTGTTCTATACCGCCATGACGCACTCCGACGCCAACCGTTGAGGCCCGCACCATGAGCAAGAGAAAGCTGATTCCGCTGCTGATCTACATCCTGTTCCTGCTGGTGCCCATCTACTGGCTGCTGAACATGTCGTTCAAGAGCAACACCGAGATCCTTGGTGGCTTGACCCTGTGGCCGCACGATTTCACCTTCCACAACTACAAGGTGATCTTCACCGACCCGAGCTGGTACACCGGTTACCTCAACTCGCTGTACTACGTGAGCCTGAACACGGTGATTTCCCTGGGGGTCGCGTTGCCGGCGGCCTATGCGTTTTCCCGCTATCGGTTCCTGGGGGACAAGCACCTGTTCTTCTGGCTGCTGACCAACCGCATGGCCCCACCGGCGGTGTTCCTGTTGCCGTTCTTCCAGCTGTATTCGTCCATCGGCCTGTTCGACACCCACATCGCCGTGGCCTTGGCCCACTGCCTGTTCAACGTGCCGCTGGCGGTGTGGATCCTCGAAGGGTTCATGTCCGGGGTGCCGAAAGAAATTGACGAGACTGCCTACATTGACGGCTACAGTTTCCCCAAGTTCTTCGCCAAGATCTTCATCCCGTTGATCGGTTCGGGCATCGGTGTCACGGCATTTTTCTGCTTCATGTTTTCCTGGGTCGAACTGCTGCTGGCACGCACGCTCACTTCGGTGAATGCCAAGCCGATCGCGGCGGTCATGACCCGTACCGTGTCGGCGTCCGGTATTGACTGGGGCGTGCTGGCGGCGGCGGGGGTGTTGACCATCCTGCCGGGCATGCTGGTGATCTGGTTCGTTCGCAACCACGTGGCCAAGGGCTTTGCCCTGGGCCGGGTCTGAGGAGTCGATGATGGAATGGATGAACTGGACCGCCCCCACGGCGGCATTCTTTGGGGTCATCGCCTTGCTGCTGGCAGGCATGACCACGTGGGAACTGCGTTCGCCGAGCATCCCTCGGCGGGGTTTCCTGCCGATTGCCACCACCCGTGGCGATCGGTTGTTTATCGGTCTTCTCGGTAGCGCCTACCTGCACATGCTGGTGATCGGCGTTACCGACTGGAGCATCTGGATAGCGTTCGCGTTGTCTTTGGTGTGGCTGTTGGCAGTGATGCGGTGGGGCTAGTCGCGAAGGTTCGCCGATCAGGCTCTTAAACCCAAACAGGAGGTCTCTATGTTCAATAAAAACAATAAGCTGCGACATAGCGTTTCATTGGCAGCCATGCTGGCACTCAGCGGGCTGAGTGCTGCGGCCTGGGCCGACGCCTATGAAGACGCCGCGAAAAAATGGATCGGCAGTGAATTCAAGCCGTCGACCCTGACAGCCGAGCAGCAGCTCGAAGAACTCAAGTGGTTCATCAAGGCCGCCCAGCCGTTTCGCGGGATGAAAATCAACGTGGTGTCGGAAACCATCGCCACCCACGAATACGAGTCCAAGGTGCTGGCCAAGGCCTTTACCGAAATCACCGGGATTCAGCTAACCCACGACCTGCTCCAGGAAGGCGACGTGGTGGAGAAACTGCAGACCCAGATGCAGTCGGACAAGAACATCTATGACGGCTGGGTCAACGACTCGGACCTGATCGGAACGCACTTTCGCTACGGCAAGACTGAATCGATCACTGACCTGATGGCCAACGAAGGCAAGGATTTCACCTCGCCGACCCTGGACATCAAGGACTTCATCGGCATCTCCTTCACCACCGCGCCGGACGGCAAGATCTATCAACTGCCCGACCAGCAATTCGCCAACTTGTACTGGTTCCGCGCCGACTGGTTCGAGCGTGCGGACCTGAAGGCCAAGTTCAAGGAGAAATACGGCTACGAGCTGGGCGTACCGGTGAACTGGTCGGCCTATGAAGACATCGCCAAGTTCTTCTCCGAAGACGTCAAGGAGATCGACGGCAAGCGCGTCTACGGCCACATGGACTACGGCAAGAAAGACCCCTCCCTGGGTTGGCGTTTCACCGATGCCTGGTTCTCCATGGCTGGTGGCGGCGACAAGGGCCTGCCCAACGGTTTGCCGGTGGACGAGTGGGGCATTCGCGTCGAAGACTGCCATCCGGTCGGCTCCAGCGTGACCCGCGGCGGCGATACCAACGGGCCGGCGGCGGTGTTCGCCACCACCAAATACGTGGACTGGATGAAGAAGTACGCGCCACCGGAAGCGGCGGGCATGACCTTCTCCGAATCCGGCCCGGTACCGTCCCAGGGCGCCATCGCCCAGCAGATCTTCTGGTACACCGCTTTCACCGCCGACATGACCAAGCCAGGCCTGCCGGTGATGAACGCCGATGGCACGCCGAAATGGCGCATGGCGCCGTCGCCGCGTGGTCCGTACTGGGAAGAGGGCATGAAGCTGGGGTATCAGGACGTGGGTTCCTGGACATTCATGAAGTCCACGCCGGAGAAACAGAAACTCGCCGCCTGGCTCTACGCGCAGTTCGTGACGTCCAAGACTGTGTCGCTGAAGAAGACCATCGTTGGCCTGACGCCAATTCGTGAGTCGGACATCAACTCCCAGGCCCTGACCGACCTGGCGCCGAAACTCGGTGGCCTGGTGGAGTTCTACCGCAGCCCGGCCCGCGTGCAATGGACCCCGACCGGGACCAACGTGCCGGACTACCCGCGCCTGGCCCAGCTGTGGTGGAGCCACATCGCCGAAGCCGCCAGTGGCGAGAAGACCCCGCAGCAGGCCCTCGATGGCTTGGCCAAGGACCAGGACGCGATCATGACGCGTCTGGAACGCTCCAAGGCCCAAGCCACCTGCGCACCTAAGATGAACCCTGAGCGCGATGCGCAATACTGGTTCGACCAACCGGGCGCACCGAAGCCGAAACTGGCGAACGAGAAGCCTAAAGGCGAAACCGTGAGCTACACCGAGCTGTTGAAATCATGGGAAGCGGCACGCAAGTAAAGCCCCAAGCGTGAAAACGAACGGCACCGAAAGGTGCCGTTTTTTTTTCGTGCGCTTGCACCGCTATCGCGAGCAAGCTCGCTCCCACAGTTTTTCTGGGTCGTTCACAGACCTCGCATACGCCACAAATCCCCTGCGGGAGCGAGCTTGCTCGCGATAGCGGTGGGTCAGTTGCAGCGATGTTGACTGGGCTGACGCTTTCGCGGGCAAGCCCGCTCCCACAGGGGGGGTGATCTGAAGGGAGAGTGATCAGCCCGCTTTGGCCGGGCTGGGCAGGGAGTTTCCGGCCACGGGCGATGGTGGGCTTTTCATCAGGGCATCCAATGCCTGCCGGTAGTTTTTGCCCGCCAGGCTCATGCTGTTGTTGTGCGTTGCCCCCGGCACCAGCAGCAGGCGCTTGGGCTCCCGGGCAGCGTTGAACAGTTGCTCGCTGAACCGGGGCGGGACGTAACGATCGGCAGCGCCATGGACCACCAGCAGCGGCATGTTGATCTCGCCGATTTTGTCGATGGAGTCGAATTTCTGTGACAGCAACCAGCGCACCGGCAGGGAGGTATTCGCCATCGCGGTGGCGACATCGCCCAGGGAGGTGAAGGTGGATTCGATGACCAAGCCTCGGACCTGGGCATCGCCATTGCTGGCGGCCTCCTGACCCAACTGCGCAGCAAGGTCCACTGCGACGGCACCGCCCAGTGAATGACCGTAGATCAGCCGCAGGGCCGGGTCCGGTTGCAGGACCTTGAGGCGTTCCCAAGCGATGCGTGCATCTTCATAGACGCTGGCTTCCGACGGCAGATCCCCATGGCTTTTGCCAAAACCACGGTAATCGATCGCCAACACCGAATAGCCCAGCGCCCTCAGTTGCTGGATACGAAACAACTGGCCGGTCAAATTCCAACGCACACCGTGCAAGTACAGGATCGCCGGTGCATTCTTGCGTTCGGCCGGCCACCACCAGGCGTGGATATTTTCCCCGGCCTTGAAGCTCTTGGGCTTGAGATCGAACTCCTGCACACCGCTGGGAAGCCCGCTGAACCAGCTCGCTGTCCCCGGCTCGATGCGAAAGACCAGCTCGCGTTCCTTGTGCTGCAATACCCCACAGCCCACCGGCAGGCCGACCACCAATGCGCTCATGACAAGGAAGGCCAGCCAGCGCCGCCGAAGGCGAGAGAATAAAGGTAAAGGCATCGACGTAATTCGCTACTCGAAACTGAAGATGCCTTGTAGCAGATTCTCCGAAAGCGGCGCAGGGATTTCGGACGGCCGTGGCGAGGGAGCAAGCGCCCCCGCCACAGGTATGCACCGCGCGTCTGTCAGTGCACATCCCCGTACTCAACCAGCGTCAATACCTGCGCGGTCCGGCCGTACGCGACCTTGGGCACGCCCGCCAGGCGCTTGTGCAGTACGTGGGTCAACGACTCGCCTGGCCCCAGGCTGGCATCGCCAAAATCCCCGTCCAGTTGCATCGGATGCACGATGACCTCAAGCGAGCCATAGGCTGGTGGCGCGGCGTAGTCCAGGTCGGCTGGGGTGCAGACGTAGTCCGCTGTCGCACCGCACAGGCTGCGAATGCGCCGGTTGAACAGGGTTTTGAATAGGCGCTTGGGCGGGTTCAAGTTCGCCCCCAGGTTGCGCGCCAGGCGCATGGGCACGCCTTGCCTGGCGGCGAAGCGGGCAACCAGTTCGCCGATGGGCCAGATGTTGTGCACATGTTGATGGGAATCGAGATGGCTGGGTCGCAGGCCGTGGTCCAGGCAGTGTTGCCATTGCGCCTGCAGTTCATCTTCCACCGCCGCCAGATCCTTTGAACCCAGGCGCAGGCAATAACGCGACAGGTTCAGGTCGAACTGGCCATTGGCGTCGCAAAAAACCGGTCGCGAGGTGATCGCCTGGCCCAGCGGCGGGCCGTAGCTGAGGTTGAAATGCAGGCCAACGTGGCCGTTGAGCAGCGGTTGCCGGGCCATTTCACACGCCTGATCGAAACCCGGCATGTTGGCCATGGCTGTGGCAGAACTGATCACGCCGGTCTCGAAGGCCCGCAGGATCAGCGCGTTTTCGCTGAGGCTGAGGCCGAAGTCGTCAGCGTTGACGATCACTTGGCGCGGCATCCGTCTTCTCCTGGTTCTTTGGGGGGGACGATGCCGTCGTCGCGGTCGGTTTGCTCCGGCGTTTGCCGAACCATGGCTTCAAGCTTTTCCATAGCCGCAAGGCAAACCCCAGGAGCAAGCCACCGGGCTGCCAGGAGTAAAAACTCCAGCGCCAGTGTTCCAGTTGGCCAGTCATGCGTTCGTGTAGCTGATGGCTGGAGTTCTCCAGGCTGACGCGCGAGGCATCGATCCAGTGCCAGTTCTCGTCCAGCCCCCAGCGAATCCACTCTTCGAGCAATACCCGGCCGCTGCCCAGGTCGGCATGCTGCGGCAGGAACGCCAGGTTGTAGTCATACAGCCGTCCCTGATCCAGCAAACCGAGGCGATAGCTGATGCATTCGCCGTTCAGCTCCAGCATCACCACCCGCACCAGGCCTTGGGCGGCGAGGGCGGTGAAGGCGTGGTTCATCCATTGCCGGCGCCTGGGGTCGGCGAAGATGCCGACGCCTTCCTCGCCTTTCCAACTGGCCGCCTCGACCTCGGCTAGGTTGCGCAACAACTGCCCCATGCTGATGGCGTCCGGTTTCACCCGGCGGATCTCGGCGCCACAGGCGGCGATTCGCTTGCGTGCGCGGCGCAATTTGTAGCGTGGGTCGCCAGAGATTTCCTGATGGTCGCTGTCGCTGATCAAATGCACCGGCACCCGGCAACTCAGGCGTCGTTCTCCGGTGGAACTCAGTGCCATCCAGGCACTGAGGACGCTTTGCTCACCGACCGGCTCGACCACCTCATTCAATTGCAGCAGCGCGTGGGGCAAGTGCTGACGGATCTGCATCAGCGCCTGTCCCATGCCTTCGGCGTCCAGGCGCACCATCAAGGCGATGCGGTCGGCCAATGGATAACCCAAGTGGCGCAACACCCGGAACCGCAGCCCGCCGATACGCTCACGCCCCGATACCAGGGGCAGGCACAGGCACAGCGCCTGGTCCTCCCAGCCCAGCAACACCTGTAACTGCTGGTCCGGCAGCAGGGCGAACTCCGCCGCTTGCAACCAGGCCAGGGTGTTGAAGGGCGTAGCGTCGGGCACCTGGGTTCGCAGCTGGTCATAGGCCGTTACGGGAAAGTCCTCGGCGCCCAGGGAGCGACACCATTGGAACCGGATCGCCATGGGCGTCAGGCCGCTGCAGTCGATGCAACCGGCTGGGCCGGTTTACGGAAGGCGTCCAGTGCCGAGCCGTTGTAAAACGTGTCGCGGAAGAACCTCCAGCGGCCGAACAGGCGATACATATGGGTGATCTTGCCGCGTTCCTGGAAGCCCATGCGTATATGCATCTTTATCGCTGGGATGTTCTCTATGTCGCAGACATCGACCATGGTGTCGCATCCTTTGTCCGCCATGACTTTCCACACATCCAGTTGCATGTCCGCCGACATCCTGGAACCCCAGTAAGCACGGGTCATCTCGCCACCGAACTGAAAGTATTCACCGGGGTTGATCGGGAAGTTGCAGCGATAGAAATGGCGGTCGAAATAGTCTTGGGTGCTGCCCCAGGCGAACCCCACGGTGTCGCCTTGATCATCCAGGTACATCAAGCCTGTAAAGCCTTCGGCTGCCAGCTCGCGCATGGTTTCGACGCGGTCGCCGAAATACCGGGCAAAGGCGTCGGCATTGCTGACCGTGATGAACTCCAGGCGCACCGGTGGGTAGGGCTTGAGGTTATGCGGCGGCAGTGGGGTTCGCACATCGTGCTCCAGCCACACCAGTTGCGAGTGGAGAAACACGTAGCGTCTGAACAGCTGTTTGAGGATGGCGCGCAGGCCTTTTTTCTGAATGCGATCACGCAATTTCTGCAGAACGTTCATGGTGCCTCCTGACGGGTGGCGGGTTGGGGGGAAACGGGAGCGGTCCAGCTCAGGGCAAACAGGGTTTCTCCTGGCAGGAGAAAGCGGATCTGCCCGGCCTCGCAGTTGAATGGGGCGCTGCGGCTATGGTTGTCGGGGCCGAAGTACACCAGCTCGGCTTGCGGCTGGGGGCAGGGCACACCGTCCAGGTTGACCTGTTGCGGGCGCGTGCTTTTGTTCACGCCCAGCAGGCTGCGCCTTGCGTCGGTGGCCATGGCCAGCACGTCGACTTCAAAGGCGTCGTTATCCAGGCGCAGCACTTGGTCCAGCCAATGCTGGTGGATGAACTGTTGGGCCAGGCCCACCGGCTTGAGTTCGAAGCGCTGGCTGTCCAGCACTCGAACCATGCCTTTTGGGTACTCCGGTTCGTCGGCGGACTGGAACCAGTTGAGCATGTCCAGCCAACCGTCCGCCGAGGCGTTGATCGCCACGGACGTCCACCACAGGGCGGCGTAGTGGGTTTCCTGGTCGTAGGGGCTCAGGCTCGAGCCGCTGGACATGTTGGTCTGGTCCAGCAGCAAGGCTTTGCGCGGCCGGCCGTTGCTGTCCAGGCCCACCAGCTCGGCGGCCTGACGCACGCTGTTGCGATAGACCCGGGTCGCCAGCAGGTCGCGGATCATCCATTCATGCCAGGCCAGGGCGTCGATCTGGTCACCGGATTCGGCCAGCAAACGCCGCGCCCAGTCGATCCCGCGCCGGTCGGCGGCGTTTTCCGCCAGGGGACCGTTGGTGAACCGGGAGCTGGCCGGTATGGCAATGCGCACCCCGGCGCGGGCGTTGGCGGGGAGGGCGCGAACCTGGCTGGCCATGCTCTCGAACACCTGCTGGAAACTGGCAAAATCCGGGTAGTTGAGGTTTGGCTCATCGGCGAAACTGAGGTAATGGATGCCTTTGCCACCCAAGGCGCGGGTCGACTTGAGCCAGGCCTGCAAGCCGCTGTTGCTGATGCGGTCGGCTCGCAGGTCGGCTTTGCGTGCGCTACCGGCCAACAGGGTGATGTCCCGGGTGATGCCGAAGCGGTCCTGGTACAGGCGCCGGAACGCATCTTCGTGGTCCGGCTTGGCCGCGGTGACGTCGACAAAACTGTAATAAGTGGCGGCCTGGGGCTTGAGGGCATCAATGACCGGGTAGGCCGAGGGCGGGGGCATGACGTAGGGCAGGGAGATGCCCAGTTTTGGGGTGGTTCCCAGGACATCGCCATAGAGTTTCAGGTGCGCCTGCCCCGGGTCCTGGCGCAGCGGCTGCAGGTGCTCAGCGGTCTGGGCGAACAGGTTCGCCGTGCCGTCCAGCCAGAACGCCGCCTTGCCGTTGCCCTGCAACTGCAAGCGCCAGGTTTGCTCGACGTTGGCAACGGGAAGGGCGACTTGATCGAACTGCCAATAGGCCGGGTATGGCTTGAGGTTCAACTGCACCTGGTTGCCATCGGCAACACGCCGGGCTTGCAGACTGCGCACGCCGCCGTGGAACTTGCCCGCCAGCACGGCCTGCTCACCGGGTGCGACCTTGAAATACAGCTCATCGCCGTCGTGGGTTTCGGCGCTGAAATGCACCTTGGCCGGGGCAAACATCGCCCGGGTCCGGGCATCGTGTTCGATGTTGTAGCGGCGGAAGCTGTAGCCGGGAATTTCCAGTCGATAGCTGGTGGCCCCTGGCAGCAAAGGCCACTGCTGCTCGCCACGTTCCTGGGCGGCCTTGATCAAGCGCTCACCTACCAGTTGCCCCTGGCCGTTGAGCAGGTACAGGTGCTCGACATTGGCGTCGGCCTGCCAGGCTGGTACCCAGTGCACGGTCACATAATCCGGGCGGTCGGTCTGCAGGTACAGGCTGCCGTCGCGGATGCCGGTCCATTGCATCGCCGCGCCCTGGGCAAAAAAGGCCAGGCTCCAAAGGCACAGGCCGGCAGCCACTTTCCACCAGCGCCGCACAGGCCCCATCGCGAGCAGGCTCGCTCCCACAGGGGATTTGTGGTGGTCATGAAAATTGTGCGCGGCACAAGACTTTTGTGGGAGCGAGCCTGCTCGCGAAGACGGCGGCACATCCACCTTCACTGCAAGCTGATTCGGCGCTCTCACAAGGTCGCCACCACCCCCTGTGGGAGCGAGCTTGCTCGCGATGGCGGTTTGGCTGGCAACTGCACTCATGCCGATTTTCCAAGCAGCATTTTGCGCATCGGCAGCAAGTCACTGGGCAGGATGATCAGTGTCTGCCACAGCGCTACGCCGCTGAGGCGGCAGTACATGGCCAGCAGCGCCAGGGTCACGCCCAGGTAGGCGATTGACGACGCAGCGGCGGCCCCGACGATGCCGTAGCGGGGAATCAGGATCAGGTTCAGCGCCAGGTTCAGCAGCGCCCCCCCGCCCATCAGCAGCGAAACCGTGCCGGGTCGGTCCTTGCCCAGCAGGTCCAGGCGCAGGATGCTCGCGTAGCACAGCCCGAACAGCCCCGGCAGCAGCGCCAGCAAGGCGGGATACGCCGGCTGGTAGGCGGCGCCAAACAAGGTGACGATCAGCCATTGGCCGATCAGCGCCATGCTCAGGCAGGCGCCGAGCATCACCGTGGCGGTCAGGCGCAAGGCCAATGGCGTCAGGCGCTGCATGTCGCGGTCCTGCTGCAACAGGCGTTTCATCAGCGGCGTGGTGACGGCCTCCGGCACGATCAGCAGCAGTTCGGCGGCGGCGCTGGCCATGGCGTAGTGACCCAGGGCCGTGCTGCCCAGCAGGGCACCGATGAACAGGAAGTCCGAGCGCAGCAGCATTTGCTGGAACAACAAGTCCGGATGGCTGCGGGCGCCGTAGCGCAGCAGTTCGTTCTGATGGGTGCGATCCCAGCGCAGAGTGACCACATGATCGCGGCGCAACCACATCCAACCGGCCAGCACCACCAGGCTCAGGCCCGCCAGCCAACTGATCAGCGCCGCTTCCAGGGCGGCATCTTTCCACATCCAGAACAACACCAGGAACAGCAGCAGCGGCGCCAGGGATTCCATCAGGCGCAAGGCATTGAAGGCACCCACGCCACCGGAGGCGTTGTGCAGTGTCAGCAGGCCGCTCTTGAGCACGGTCAACGGCACGGCCAGCAACAACAGCCAGGCGAGCAATCCCAATTGCATGGCGATGTCCAGTTCGCCGCCGAACTCGCGCACCAGCGCCACCACCACCAAGGTCAGCAGCCCGGCTAGCAGGCAGCCGAAGACCAGCACCTGGCTGAGCAACAGACCCATCGAGCGCTGCTGCGCCGCCTGATAACCCACGGCGGAATTCAGGCCACCGCTGGTGAAGGCGCTGATCAGGTCCGGCAGGGTGCTGAGCAAGGCAAACAGCCCACGTTCGCTGGGCCCGAGAATTCGCGCCAGCAGCACATTGCGCAGCAGGCGCAGGCTGATCATCGCCAGGCGCGTGCCCATGCTCAGCGCCAGATGCTTGAGGTAATGAGCGCGGCTCATGGGCGTGCCCCTCGGCGAATGCGCCAGGCCAGTAATTCAGGGTGATGGGCATTGTGTTGGCTGACGCCGAAACGTGGCACGTTCAAGGGGTCGCCGTCGTTGCGATACAGCCCCGCCTCGGTACCGAGGGCGAAGGCAAAACCGTGGGCCGCCACCTGTTGGCGCACGCGCTCATCGTTATCGCCGTTGGGGTAGCAATACACCGGCAAGGGGTGGGCGCAGCCGTTTTCCAGGGCGATCCAACTGCGCGTCAGTTCTTCGTGCAGGCGCTGGTCGTCCAGCCCGGTCAGGATCGCGTGGCTGGCGCCATGGGGGCCAAAGCGGATCAGGCCGGAGTCTTCGAGCATGCGCACCTGGGTCCAGTCCAGGGCCTGGGGCTGGGAACCCTGTGGGCAGGCGTCGGTGAGGTCGCTCAACGTGTGTGCATCGAGGCTCTTGAGGCTTTGCAGGTAATGCAGCAGCGCCAGGCTGCGGCGCTCGTCGTCGATGTCATCGAGCAGCACCGGCAACGGTCGACCGACGAGCTGCAAGTGCTCGATCAATGTGCGCCGCGCCACCTGGCCATGGCTGCCCCAGAGGGTTTCGCCGATGCTTTCCCACCAGAAGTGCTGGCGGCTGCCGATGAAATCGGTGGAGAGGAAAATACTCGCCGGCACCTGGTACTGGCGCAGCAACGGAAAGGCATTCATGGCGTTGTCGCGCCAACCGTCGTCGAAAGTCAGGGCCACCCGCGGGCGGTTCGGAACGCTTTCAGGGTCGGCCAGCAACAAGCTCATCAGCGGCACGCACTCGAAATGCCGTTGCAGCCAGATCAGCAAATGTTCAAACGCTTCGGGCCCCACGCACAACTCGTTGCGATGGGGCAGTTCGGCGGCACGGTCGTTATTCAACACGCGATGAAGCATCAGGATCACGCCGGCGCCACGCAGGGGATGGCGACCCAGGGACGTGTTCAGGTAGAGCCAGCCGCCGGTGCGCTTGAAGACTTGTTTGATCGACATCGGCCCTTCTCCTCAGCGGTTCTGCTCGGGGTTCCATTGGCTGTAGCGCTGGCCCCGCAGGAACTGCCAGAGCCCGATGCTCATGCCCGCCAGCGTCACCAGCACGAATGCGGCCAGGCGAAAGGGCCGGGGCAAGCGGTGGCGCACGTCCATCAAACCGATCAGCGCCATGGCGTAACCGAGCAATTGCGCCACCAGGCTCAGGCGATAGAACGGATGGTCGTTCCACAGCCAGACGTTGCTCAGCAACAGTGGCAGCAGCAACACCGGCGCCAGGCGGCGGATCAACTTGTGGCTGATCAGCCCGATGGCGTAGAGCCCATGACGCAGCGGGTTGAGCAACGCCCGGCGCTGGGCCAGGCTCTGCAACCCGCCGACGGTGACCCGCTGGCGACGGCGAAACTGCTTGTCGGCTTCGTCCACGCCCTGGTCGGTCACCCGGGCCAGGGGGGCATAGACGATGGACTTGCCGGCGGCCGGCGCGCAGGTGCTGAGGAAAAAGTCATCGTTGACCTGGGCCGGTATCGGTTGGAACAGCCCCCGGCGCAGGGCCAACAGCGCGCCGTCGGCCGAGACCATGCAACCGGTGCGGCTCTCCACTCGACGCAACCAGCCTTCGTAATGACGATACAGGCTGTCGCCCAGGCTCAGGCCCTTGCCCGGCACCGGGATTTCCATGTGCCCGGCACAGGCGCCGACTTCCGGATCGCCCAAGGGCGCCAGCAGATGGCCGAGGGTATCGCCAGCCCATTGGTTATCGGCGTCGGTGAACACCAGGATCTCGCCGCTGCTGTGGGCGACACCGGTATTGAGGGCGGCGGCCTTGCCCTGGCGCGGCAGGTCGAGCACGCTGATGCGCGGGTCGATCACCTTGCGTGCGCAGGCCACCGTGTCGTCGGTGGAGCCGTCGCTGGCGAGGATGATTTGCAGCGAATGGGCCCGATAGTCCTGGGCCAGCAAGGTGCGCAACTTCTCTTCGATGTGCCGCGCCTCGTTGTGGGCGGCAATGACGATGCTCACGTCCATCGGCAACGCCTTGCCGTAGCGCCGCAGCGGAAACAGCGGCACCAGCAGGCTCAACATCAAGGGGTAACCGAGGTAGGCGTACACCGGCAGCAACAGGCACGACCAATAAATGAATTCAGCCACGGGCAGGTCTCCTGGCATTCCAATGACACAGATTGAGCAGCAGTGCGGCGCCGGTCAGGTGCAGGCGCACCCCATGCAAGGCCCACAATTGCAAGGTCAGGCGCGGCTCGCGCCGGCTCTGGCGCAGGCTCAGGAACAAGGGAGGCAGGGCGGTGACCAGCAACAGCGTCAGTGCCAGGTGCAACTGCCCCTGGAGCAACGCGAGCAGGGCCAGCAGGTCCAAGCCCCAGGCGCCTACGGACAGCGCCGGGAAGCGCAGCAGGCGCAGGCTCGGGCCATGGCTGCGGAGCAGTTGCAGATGGCTGCCCTGGCGCCACAGTTCCTTGCTCATCCACTCGCGCCAACTGCCTTCGTAGCCCCAGTGCAGGGCCACGCTTTCGTTGACCAGCAGCAATTGCGCGTCGGCCTGGCGCAGGCGCCAGGAGAAGTCCTTGTCTTCGCCAGTGCGCAGGGTTTCGTCGAAGCCACCGACCCGTTCGAACCAGCTGCGACGCATCAACAGGTTGGCACTGGGCAGCCACTGCACCCGATGCAGGAGGCGTGACCCCGGGCGTTGGCTGCGGCGCTGCCAGGCTTCGGCGAACCACGGCGCCTGCCGGGGCGTGTCGAGGTCCAGGCCGAGTACGTCGCCCTGGTGACCTTCGAGCTCCAGCAGCAGCGTGAGCCAGTCGGCCGGCATTTCGATGTCGGCATCGATGAACGCCAGCCAGTCACCCTGGGCGGCGGCGGCACCGCGGTTGCGCAGGGCGCCGATGTGCACGCCTGGCACGATCAACACCCGTGCCCCCAACTCGTTGGCGATGCGCGGGCCGTGGTCGTCGGAGCCGTTGTCCACCACGATCAATTCACATGCCAGGCCTGCCTGGCGGGCGGCTTCCTGCGCCGCTTGCAGCGTACGGCCGATGTGCCGGGCCTCGTTGTACATCGGGATGACAATGCTGACGCAGCTCATGGACGAGCCTCCTGGGGCGCGGCCTGCTCGGCGTCGTAGCGCAACACACTGGTGAGGGCGAGCATGATCCACAGCAACTTGTGGTTAGGCGCACTGAGGAACATCAGGAACAACGCCAGCGAGAGGAAACTCATGCCCAGGTGCGTCAGCAGGTCCGCCTGCGCCCAGTCCCGCCGCTGCAGCCAGAGCCGACGGGCGTGTAGCAGGTTGTACAGGCCAAGGCCGATCATGGCGACGAACATCAGCCCGGCCGGGATGCCTATTTCGCTGAAGATTTCCAGGTAGGTGTTATGGGCCCGGCGATACAGGTCACTCAGTTTGCGGTTGGCTGAGAACGCCTTGGCATAGCCGGTGGGCGCGTAGTGCAGGGGAAAGGTCCCGGGGCCGGAGCCGAGTATCGGGTTCTCTCGGATCATCTGGCTGCCGACCAGGATGTACGAAGCACGGCGGCCCAGGGATTCGTCCTGGTGGGCGCTGGCGCCGGCACTGAGGATGCTCAATGACTGGATGCGCGCGACATAGCCGGCCGGCATCACGGCGATTGCCAAGGGAATCAGCAATGCCAGCCCAAGCATGGCGAAGCCCAGGTGCCGGGGGCGGATACGTGGCAACTGTGCGCGGTAGTGATACAGGCCGATCATCAGGCTTAGCATCAACACCACCAGCCCCGAGCGCGATTCGGTCTTGGTCATGCCGCCCAGCAGCAGGATGAAACAACCTCCCCAGAACAACCGGTGCAGCAAGCTGGGGCCGCGCACCACCAGCAGCAACGCCAGCGGCACGGTAAAGGCGATCAGCAGGGCGAAGGTGTTCGGGTCCTCCAGCAGGCCGGACGCACGCCCCTGGTCCTGGTACTTGGCCGAAAACATCGCCAGCACGCAGGTGGTGGTGACGCTCAAGGTCATCAGTCGGCAGAACAGGTCCAGGTTCAATTCACGACCGATCAGCAAGGTGATCACGAACAGGATCAACCCCACCGTCAGCTCGCGAAAATGGGTCGTGGACAGGCCCATGTTCTCCGACAGCAACAGGCTCAGGCCGTACAGCAGCATGAAGCCGATCAGCGGTCGCCAGATATTGCTGCGCAGGCGCGTCCCGGGAATCTGGTGCAGGGCCAACTGCAACAGCAGGATCATGATCAGCGCCAGGCCAAAGAATTTGCTGCCGGAAAAGGCGCTGTCCTTGAACAGGCCTTCGAACGGCACCAGGGCGGCAATGCCCAGCAGGCCCCACATGGGCTTGCGGTACAGCACGGCAACGCCGACCAGGCCGAACACCGCGCCCGGCGCCAGGAACGGATACGGGCTGGCGAGTAAAGCCAGGCACACCAGGCCCAGCAGACTGATGATCGAGAGCGGGACAATCATGAGCGAGCCTCCCGTGCCGTGCGGATGTAAAGCTGCGACCAGCGTTCGGCCAGCGTGCGCAGGTCGTAGCGGTCCCGTTGGGTGCGGCGCGCGTTGTCGGCCAGGATCCGCGCCAGGGGCGGTTCGCTGAACAGCGTTTCGATCTGCGCCGCCAGTTCCGCGCTGTCGGCCGGTGCCGCGAGCAGGCCGTTATGGCGGTCCTGCAACACGTCGGGAATGCCGCCGACGCCGAACGCCACCACCGGCACGCCGGCCTGCATGGCTTCGAGCAGAATCATCGGCGTGCCTTCGGTGCGTGAGCTGATCACCAGGGCGTCGAGGCGACTCCACCAGGCGTTCATGTCGGTCTGGTAGCCGGGCAATTCGATGCGCGTGGGCAGTCCGGCATCGGTGATGCGCTTGAGCAGCGCCTGGCGTTCCGGGCCGTCGCCGAGCATCACCGCATGCAGCGATGCATGCTTCTGGCACAGTGGGATCATGGCGTCGAGAAACAGGTCTGGACCTTTCTCGCTGCTCAAGCGGCCGACGTAGCCGACCCGCCAGCGTTGCTTGTCGGCGCGATGGGCCAACGGCGTACTGGCCGCTGGCAGGCCATTGGGGATGACGTCGAGTTTTTCCGCCCGCACGCTGGCCCGGCGATGCAGGGTGGCGATGCTCTCGGCCACGCAGACGACCCGCTTGACCGAGGCGGTGCGGCACAGTTGCAGGCTCAGCCAGGTATAGAAACGCTGCTTGGGGCTGCGCGGCGTGAAGCCATGCTGGGTGATCACCAGCGGCAGGCGCAGCAGCGTGGCGGCGGACCAGCCGAACAGCAGCCCCTTGAAGTTGTGGGTGTTGATCAGCGGTCGTTCGTCCCGGCGCTGGAGCAGGTGCTGCAACAGCTCGGCCCAACTGGCGCAATGACGGCAATCGACCCCGGCCTGGCGAAAACGCGTGATCAAGGTCGGTGGCGCCGCCAGGAACAGCACCTGGTGCTGCCCGGGCGTCGCCAGGCAATGATCGAGCAGCATCCGCTCGGCCCCGTAGAAGCCGCCGCTGTCGAGCAGATGAATGATCGACAGGGGGCTGCTGTGGCGGGTCGGGCCGAACGGCGCGTTCAATTTCGCACCCAATGGACAAGGCTGGGCAGGCTCCAGTTGCGGTGCGGGTTGACCTGGTCGGGGGACTGTTCGTTGATCACCAACAGTACCGGCACATCCAATTGCTGGGTGATTTGCGCTGGGTGCTTGAAGCGATGGTCGAAGAACTCACGCACATAGACCAGGGCGATCGCCAGCAGCAGGCCGCTGAACATGCCGAAGACAATGATCAACATCGGCTTGGGAAAGGCCGGGGCGGTCGGTTCGAACGGCGGGCTCAGGACCCGCGCGTTGGACAGGTCTGTGTCCAGCGAGCGCGCAGTGCTGGCTTCGGCGAAACGCTGGGCATAGGTGGAGAACGCCGCATGCAGAGCGTTGATCTCGGTGTCCATCTGCCGCAGCTTGCTTTGGGTTTCCTGCAACTGGTGGATGCGCTCCTTGAAGGTGGCGATACGCTCGATCTTCTGATTGATCACCGAACTGACCACCGCCAGGTCGGTGGTGCGCTCCTGGATGCGGTTGTTCACCACTTTCAGGAACTGCTGGCGTGTGCGGATGATCTGCTCCCGGGCCAGCAGCATCGGTTCGCTGCCGGGCTGGAAGATCGCCAGGTCATTCATGTAGCGGCTGACCTGGCTGGTCAGTTGCTCGCCCAGTTGCCTGATTTCCCGGTCTTCGAAGGCAATGTTGTCCACGGTGGTGGTGAAGGTGAACGGGAAGGTGTAGTCGTTGAACCGCGAGCTGTTCGCTGCGGCGAGACTGGTCTTGAGGTAATCGAGCCAGCGTTGGCTTTGCAGCAGGCGATCCTGGTACAGGTTCAGGGCCTGTTCTTCGGTGTTGATGGCGTTCAGGCGGAAGGTGATTTCTTCCTTGGGGTCGGACGAACCGATGTTTTCCAGCAGCCCCAGGCGGGTGCCTTCCAGGCCGTCGAGACGGGTCTGGTATTGGGCTTTCTTCTGCTCATAGAACGTCTGCGGCATTTCGATCGATTGCAGGTCCTGGCGGCTGCTGAGGTAGTTCTGCAGCAGTTGCGCCACGAACCGGGTGCCTTGGGCCGGGTCGCCGAAACTGTAGACGATGGAGATGACGTTGGAGCCGGGCAGGGTCTCGATTTTCAGGTTTTCGATGGCCTTGTCTGTCAGTGTGTCGAGCATCGTGTCGCGCACCGGATCGACCTCTAGCCCCAGGCCGTCGCGCAGCGGGTTGATGACGTACTCGCGCAGTGGTTGGGTGATGTAGCGCTTGAGCGGTTCGCTCACCCATTTGTTAAAAATGCCGGGGCTTGGGGTGTATTCGCCCTGGTCGCGCAGGGTGCTGATGGTCTGTCGGATCAACGCCGGCGAGCGCAGGATATTGCTCTCGGTTTCCATGTCCGCCAGGGATGGCGGGATGAAGGTGGCGTTCTCTTGGTTCAGCGACGTGGTGGCGTCGCCCTGGGAGAGTTTTTTCGACTGGACAATCACCTGGGCGGTGATATCGAAGCTCTGCTTGAGCATCAACGGCAGCACCAGGGCGATCACGGCGAAGATCAGGAAAACGCGCTTCACCCACTGCTTGTTGGCGAAGAAGATCCTGAAAAACTCGTGCAGATAATTTTCCTTGGGGTTCATGATCGGTCACCTGAGTTTCAGTTGTCGCTGCCTTTGTTGTCGACGCGGTAGCCGAAGCCGAACCCGACGCCCTGGAACAGCACTACGTCGGCCAGTTGCCTGGCCGTTTCGCCGGCTTTGGCCAGTCCGGTCTTGGGCACGTACAACATGTCCTCCGGCTGCAGGTAGGCGATCTGCGAGGCGTCGCCGCTCAAGGCCTTTTCCACGTCGTAGTGACGGGCTTCGACCTGGTTGCCGTTGCGGCGCATGATCATCACCGAGTCGAGCCGGGCCTTGACGTTCGTGCCACGGGCCAGGGTCAGGGCTTCGAGAACCGAGATCGGCCGGCGGATCGCATAGGCGCCGGGTTGGGCCACTTCACCGAGTACATAGATCTCGTTGCCGGCGGTGGACTTGAGCAGCACATCCACGGTCATGTGGCCGGGCAGTTGGGCGTAGCGCTCGTTGAGGAAGGTCTCCAGCTGGGTGACGGTCATGCCTTGCAACGGCACCGAGCCAATTTCCGGGAAGCTGGCGTAGCCATCCCGGCCCACGATGATTTCCCGACTCATGCCCGTGGCCGGGTGGGTCAGGGTGTTGCGCAGGTTCGCCTCGCCGGAGAGCGGGCTGGTCACCAGGACGGTCAATTGGTTGCGATTGGGTTGGAACAGCATCTTCTGGTCATAGGCACGCTGCACCGCCAGGCGCGCCTCGTCGGTGGTCAACCCGGCGACTTTCACCGAAGTGTTGGCGCCCGGCAGTTCGATGGTGCCGTCGGGCATCACTTGTTGCGTGCCATTGAGCTGGCTGGCGGCGGTGAAGTTCAGGGCAACCTGGTCGCCCGGTTGCACTCGATATGCCTGGGAGGAGGTCGTGCCGATGTGGAAGATCACATCCAGCACATCCTGGGGCCGCAAGGTCTGTTCGACCTTCGGCATGTCGGTGGCCTGGGCATTGGCCGGCGCAGCCGTGAGGATCTGCACCGGCATCGAGCGGGTATCACTGGTACTGGAGCAACCGGCAAGCGGCAGCAACAGCAGGACAAGCATTCTGGCGTTCATCTCGTCATCCTTTTGCAGGCTTACAGGTTGTTGTAGAGCCACTTGGGCATGTAGTACTTGCGGCGGTTGAACACGCTGCCCACCACCTTCGCGCCGGCCTGGGACAGGCGTTGGCGAGCGGCCTGGGCCACTTCCCAGCGGGTGTCTTCACCGCGCACCACCAGCACCACGCCGTCTACCTGGGTGCTGAGCACCAGCGTGTCGCTGGCCGAATACACTGCGTCGGCGTCGATCACCACAAAGCGGTACTGCGCCGCCAGTTGCCTGAACAGCGGGCGCAGTCGCTCGGGGCTCAGGTGCTCGGTATTGCGGCCCAGGCGCCCGTGGGGCAGCACGTCGAAGGGCAGGCTGGACGCCTGCACCACGCAGTCCTGCAACAAGGGCGGGGCGAGGCTGTTGAACAACAGGTCGGTGAAACCGCGCTCCTTGTGCAACGACAGTTGCTGGCTGAGGTTGCGCGGTGACTGGCTGGCATCCACCAGCAGCACGCGACCGTTGCTCATCTGCGCCAGTTGAGCGGCCAGCGCCATCGCGCTGGTGCTGGTGCCGGTACCGGTGTTGGCGGCCGTCAAGAGCAGGATCCGCAGGGAAGGGTCGAGCACGGTCGAGGTCAGGTTGGTCTCGCTCGGGCTTGCTATGGTCAGGATATTGGTTGAACCGTCCATTTAACTCGCTCCGTGGCCGCTGAAAACTTTGAAGGGGGTAATCATCAGGATCTTCAAATCCAGCCACAGGCTCTGTTCAGCGATATAGCTGAGGTCCAATTCCACGCGCTGGTCGAAGTCGATATTGCTGCGCCCGGAGATCTGCCAAAGGCCGGTCATGCCGGGGTAGATGCTCAGGCGCACAAGATGGTTGTCCTTGTAGCGATAGGCGTTGAACGAGGTCGGCCGCGGGCCCACCAGGCGCATGTCGCCGGTCACTACATTGATCAGGTTCGGCAGTTCATCGAGGCTGCTTCGTCGCAGGAACCGGCCGATGGGCGTGATGCGCGGATCGTTGTCGATCTTGAAGTCGATGGCATCGGCGCCGTGTTTGTTGAGGTGGCGCAGCGACTCTTTGAGAGCCTCTGCGTCGGCAACCATGGTGCGGAACTTGTACATGCCGAAGACCCGACCGCGATACCCGGTGCGCTTTTGCACGAACAGCACGGGACCGGGGCTGGAGAGCTTGACCAGCAGCGCCAGGCCCAGCAGCAGCGGGCAGAACAGCAGCAGGATCGCCAGTGCACCGAGGCAGGCCACTACGCGGTTGGTGCGCGAGACTGTCCAGGGCCGGCCGCCGTCGCGACCGGTCAACCAACCACGGCCCTGGCGGTGGATGGCCGCGTCCAGGCGCCTGCGGTGGTCGGGATCGACACGTTTGTCGCGTCCCGGGGCGTTGATCTCGATGACTTGCTCATGTCGGGTCATAGACTCCTCCGCTGAACTTCAGCCGCGAACGGCGTATGGGCGATGGGTACTGCGTAGTAATCGAGGAACCACTGGATGAAACGACCCAGGCCGTCGTCCAGTTCGATACACGGCTTGAAGCCGGTGGCCCGTGCCAGGTCGCTGGCATCGGCGCAGGTGTTGAGCACATCCCCCGCTTGCAGGGGCAGCAATTCGATGCGGGCGGTTCGGCCCAGGTGTTTTTCCAACAGCTCGACATAGGTGCGCAGCGCCACCGGGTGCTGCCCGCCGATGTTGTAGATCCGCCAGGGCGCGCGGCTGGTGGCCGGGTCCGGTTGTTCGTGATCCAACAGTGGCGTGACCTGGGGCGCACGTTCGATCAGGCGGGCGATGCTTTCGACGATGTCGTCGATGTAGGTGAAGTCGCGTTGGTGTTCGCCGTGGTTGAACAGCTGCAGCACGTGGTCTTCGGCGATGGCGCGGGCAAACTGGATCGGCGACATGTCCGGCCGGCCCCAAGGGCCGTACACCGTGAAGAAGCGCAGGCCGGTGCAGGGAATGCCGAACAGGTGGCTGTAGCTGTGGGCCATCAGTTCGTTGGCTTTTTTGCTGGCCGCGTACAGCGACAGCGGATGGTCGACGTTGTCCTGCACCGAATAAGGCGTGCGCGAGTTGGCGCCGTATACCGAGCTTGAGGAGGCGTAGATCAGATGCTTGACCGGATAGCGGCGGCAGTTTTCCAGGATGTTCAGGAACCCGGTGATGTTGCTGTCGACATAGGCCTGCGGGTTTTCCAGGGAGTAGCGCACGCCGGCCTGGGCCGCGAGGTGAATCACGACGTCCGGGCGCCGAGTCTGGAACAGTTCATCGATGGCCGGTGCGTCGGCCAGGTCGATTCGCGCCAAGGGGAATTCGCCAGCCTTCTCGTGCACCCAGGCCACGCGGTCGTGCTTGAGCTGCGGGTCGTAGTAGTCGTTGAAATTGTCCAGCCCGCACACCCGATGGCCGTCGCGCAGCAGTCGCAGCACGACGTGGGCGCCGATGAAGCCGGCTGCGCCGGTGACCAGGATGTTCACGCTTGCGGCCCTGATGCCGGGGTGCCCGGCACGGTGTGCCGCAGGCCGATACCGCGATACAGCAACCCGGCGGCGGCCAGGTGTTCGGGGTTGTACAGGTTGCGGCCATCGATGATCACCCGGGCGCGCAACTTGCTGGCCAGCAGGTCGAAGTCCACCACGCGAAAATTCTTCCACTCGGTGCAGATCACCAGGGCGTCGGCATCTTCCAGGGTGTCGTCGCGGGTGGCGCAGAGGTTCAGGTCCTTGCGATAGCCGTAGAGGCGCCGGCATTCGGACATGGCTTCCGGGTCGTAGGCCTGGACCCGGGCGCCTTCGCGCCACAGCGCTTCCATCAGGTAGCGGCTGGGGGCTTCACGCATGTCATCGGTGTTGGGCTTGAACGCCAGGCCCCAGATGGCAATCGACTTGCCGGCCAGGCCCTCCTGGAATTGTTTCGTCAGTTTCTCGAAGAGGATGTGCCGCTGGCTGTCGTTGACGTCGGTGACGCTGCGCAGCAGGCGCAGTGGCATGCCGCTTTGCTCGGCGGTGTGCAGCAGGGCCCGCAGGTCCTTGGGGAAGCACGAGCCGCCGAAACCGCAGCCGGGGTAGATGAAGTGATAACCGATGCGTGGGTCCGAGCCGATGCCTTTGCGCACCGCTTCGATGTCGGCGCCCAGCCGTTCGGTGAGGTTGGCCAGTTCGTTCATGAAGCTGATGCGGGTGGCGAGCATGGCGTTGGCAGCGTACTTGGTCAGTTCGGCGCTGCGGTTGTCCATGAACATCAGTTTTTCGTGGTTGCGGCAAAAGGGCGCGTAGAGCTCCGTCATCTGGTCGCGGGCCAGCGGGTCGGCGGTGCCGACGATGATCCGGTCCGGGCGCATGCAATCGGCCAGCGCACTGCCTTCCTTGAGAAACTCGGGGTTGGACACCACGCGCACGTTCAGCTGTTTCAGGCCTCGCCGCGCCAACGCCTGGCGAGCGCATTCGGCGACCTTGTCGGCGGTGCCCACCGGCACCGTGGACTTGATGACCAGGGTGCGGTCGCTGTCCATGAAGTCGGCGATCTGCCGGGTGACGGCCAGCACATGGCTCAGGTCGGCCGAGCCGTCTTCATCGGCGGGGGTGCCGACGGCGATGAAAATCAGCTCGCCATGATTGACCGCGTCGCTGGCCTGGGAGCTGAACGACAAGCGTCCGGCCTTGATGTTGTCTTCGAGCAAGCTGGACAGCCCCGGCTCGCTGATGGTGGGTACGGCTTGTTGCAGTTGCTGGATTTTTTTCGGGTCGATGTCGATGCACAAAACGCGGTGTCCGACGTCGGCCATTGCGGCCGCCTGGATCAATCCCACATACCCCGTACCAAATACGCTCACGTCCATTTTTGGCGCGCCTCGCAGACCGAATGATGTAACTCGGATGAAACTGTTTAGAGGGGTATAGCGCAGCTTCAGAAAAGCGTGTCAGCAAAATGACAGTTGTCAGTGTTGGCAATTCAAGTGAAATCGGGCCTTTTGATATCAAGTCCTTGACTGTCTTAGTAAAGTGGCTGTTTTATTGGGTCTTACGGGAATTTGACAAAGCGATAAACGGTAGTAATCCATAGTTTTTTACATTTTGTGACGGCATTTCGTGTCATTTTTGGGGTAACTTTTTTTTGACGCATGGTTCGGATGAAGCATTTCTTGCGCTTTGAAAATCGGCTGCTAACGTGCAGGAACGAAGCGCTTTCGACACTGCGATCCGGTCGAGGAAAACATGGCCCGTTACCTCAAGGAACTGCTGCTGGTTCTGTACCTGCTCAAGGGATACGACTATTACCTCGACCGTCTCGACGCGTTGGGCTTGGGCTTGGCGACCTTGCTGTTCGGCGCCATGTTTGTGCTGTTGGTGCTGGCGCTGTGGATGAGCGCCTACATACGCCAGACCTTGGTGAGGCATGTGTTTGCCTTGGTGATGTTTGTTTCAGCGGTGTTTTTCGAGGTGTACACCCGGGTCACGGACAGTTACCTGACCTATAGCCAGTTCGTTTCGCTGGTGTACTCGGGGGGATTTATCCAGGAGGCGGCCTATCAGTACCGCGAGGTGATTATCAGCGCGGTGATCAGTGGCTTGCTGCTGTTGTTCGGCATCGCGCTCAAGCCTCGACGGTCGGTGCGGTTGCCTGGTTACCTGCCCATGGCGGCGCCCGTGCTGGGCGTGTTGTTGCTCAGTGGCGTGTTGTTCGTGCGGGCGGGTGAGGGCGCACGCGGCCTGCCGGTGATGTACACGCCGTTGGCCTATTTGAATCTGTTTGCCTACGAGTCCTTGCACAACACCGTCGGCCCTCGGGAGCCGGTCACCCTGGTACGACGATCGTCTGTAATCGAACAGGATATCGTGCTGATCATCGATGAAAGCATCGGCGGCAATTACCTAGATATCAACACGCCGTTCGGCGTGCACACCGGCCTGAAGACGCCGCCCGAGGGCGTGGATGTCTTCAATTTCGGCTATGCGGCCTCCATCGCCAATTGCAGTGCCGACACCAACGTCACCCTGCGCTACGGCGGCACGCGCACCGACTACGTGCGCATCAACAGCACCCGACCGTCGATCTGGCAGTATGCCAAGAAGGCCGGTTTGCGTACCGTCTACATCGACGCCCAGCGCACCGGTGGCTCCCTGCAGAACCTGATGAGCGAGCTGGAAATACAGGACATCGACGAATTCGTCCAATTCGACCAGGCCAGCGTGCGCGACCGCGACATGGCGGCTGCGGCGAAGTTGATCGAGCTGTTGGGCGACAACCAGGCCGAACTGGTGGTGATCAACAAAGTGGGGGCGCATTTCCCGGTACACGACAAATACCCCGACGACTTCATGACCTACCGTCCGGCCTTGCCACGAGGGCAGTTCCAGGAAGTGGCGGACACCGGCAGCCGCGATGGCTTCAACGGCCAGAAAGATGACTGGTTGCTGTACCGCAACGCTTACCAGAACACCTTGCTGTGGAACGTCGGCGAGTTCTTCAAGCGAATCTTCCAGCAGGCCGATTTGAGCCATGCCGTGTTGATCTATACCTCCGACCACGGCCAGGATTTGCACGAGCGCGGCAACCCCGGGCTCAACACCCATTGCGGCGGTGACCCGGTGGCCGAAGAAGGCCTGGTGCCGTTGGTGGTGATCCAGGGCAGCCAATTGCACACCCTCGATTGGCGCGATGCCTGGGCCCGGAACAAGGACCGTTCGAGCCACTACAACATCTTCCCGACACTGTTGCAGTTGATGGGTTACGACCCGGCCGGGGTTGAATCGGCCTATGGGAAATCCCTGAGCCAACCGACCGATGATGATTTCACTTTCAACTATCGCTTTAATGCGCGGTTGGGGGCGAAACCGGCTTGGAAACACATCGACTTGGGCGACATCGTTACACCGCAGTCCGGCCAGGTTGAGATGGCGGAGGGGCATTGACTGGTGCTGAGCTCTTGTTGATTGAGTACATATCCATTGCTGCGGTAACGGCCACTTAGGGTTTCGCCCTTACGGCGACTCACTTTTTTTCAGACGCCAAAAAAAGTAAGCAAAAAAGGCTTGCCCCACCACTCGGCACCTCGCTTAGGCTCGGTGTGCCCTCACTCCGGCATTGCTCCGTGGGCCCGCCGCGAAGGGCCATCCATGGCCCAGCGCGGCTATCCCGGCATCCATGCCGGGATGCCCACTGCACAATGCCTGCGTTCGGCCAGCGTGGTTAACGGGGCGCCGAGATCAACGTCCAAAGCAAGAGCAAGAGCAAGAGCAAGAGCAATAGCGGGACACATGTCGGCATCTATGTGGCTGAGCCACCGCTATCGCGAGCAGGCTCGCTCCCACATTGGGTCTTCAGAAGCCACAAACTTTATGTACACCGCAGCCCCCTTGTGGGAGCGAGCCTGCTCGCGATAACGTCGGCACATCCACCATCACTGCAAACTGATCTACCGCCTTCGCGAGCAAGCCCGCTCCCACAGTAGAAACGCGGTCCCACCAAGAACCAGGTCGGCTATAAGGCCGCCTCGCGGTGGACGTTGATCTCGGATGCCCCGTTAACCACGCTGGCCGAACGCAGGCATTGTGCAGTGGGCATCCCGGCATGGATGCCGGGATAGCCGCGCTGGGCCATGGATGGCCCTTCGCGGCGGGCCCACGGAGCAATGCCGGAGTGAGGGCATGCCGAGCCTAGGCGAGGCACCAAGTGGTGGGGCAAAAGCGTTTTGCTTACTTTTGCGCTTTTCAAAAGTGAGCCGCTGTAAAAGCGGAACCATAAGCGGCCGTTACCGCAGCAACGGATATACACCCCAACCCGACGAGCAAATACCAAGGCTCACCAGCGGAGCTGTATTGGCCGATGGGGCCAGCCCCTCAACTCCGCTATCCTGACCCCACGTTCATCCATCGAGCCTTTTCATGCTTGAAGTCCGCGATGTTTTCAAAAGCTACCCCACGCCTCAGGGCCCATTGCCGGTACTGCAAGGCATCGACCTGACGCTGATGCCCGGTAGCAGCCTGGCGCTGATGGGGGAGTCGGGCAGTGGCAAGAGCACCTTGCTGCATCTGGTCGCCGGGCTGGACAAAGTCGATCGCGGCAGCATTCGCAGTGGCGAGTATCGGCTCGATGGCATGAGTGAAAGCCAGTTGGCAAATTGGCGACGCACGGAAATCGGCCTGGTGTTCCAGCAGTTCAACCTCATCAGCAGCTTGTCGGTGGAGGACAACCTGGCGTTCCAGGCGCGTCTGTGCGGCCGTTATGACGCAGCGTGGCAAGCCCATCTGGTACAGCGGCTCGGGCTTTCAGCGCTGCTGCGGCGTTATCCCGAGCAACTGTCCGGCGGCCAGCAACAGCGGGTGGCGCTGGGGCGAGCGTTGGCCTCGCGACCGCCCTTGTTGCTGGCCGATGAACCCACCGGCAGCCTCGACGAAGCCACCAGCGACGAAGTGCTACAACTGCTGCTGGAACTGCTGGAGGGTAGCCCCACCAGCCTGCTGATGGTGACCCACAGTCCACGGGTGGCGGCTCGCCTGGCCCAGCGCGTGGTGTTGCATGGCGGGCAGTTGGCGCAGGTGGCCCAGGGGTGATGATTTTTCGCCAGACCCTCAAGGCCCTGCTCAGCCATTGGCGCCAGCACCCGGTGCAATTCTTCAGCGTGCTGACTGGCCTGTGGTTGGCCACCAGCCTGCTCACCGGCGTACAAGCGCTGAACAGTCAGGCCCGGGACAGCTACGCCCGGGCCAGCCAACTGATCGGCGGCGAACCCCAGGCCAGCCTCGGTGCACCCGGTGGCGGCACCTTCCCCCAGCAATGGTTTGTCGAGCTGCGGCGCCAGGGCTGGCCGGTGTCGCCAGTGTTGCAGGCTCGGGTGCAGCTCAAGGACCACGAGGATCAGCGCCTGCAACTGATGGGCATCGATCCGGTGTCGCTGCCGCCCGGTGCGGCGCTGGCGGGGCAGGCGCGGGAGATGACCGAGGTAGTGGCGTTCTTTACCGACCCCGGCCGCACCTGGATCGCCCCGCAAACCTTGCAAGCCCTGGGGCTGACCGAGGGTGACCGCCCCCAGAGCGTCGATGGGCAATCCCTGCCACCGCTGCATGCCCAGGAGGACATGGCGCCGGGCGTGCTGTTGATGGACATCGGTTTTGCCCAACAGGTACTCGGGTTGCCGGAGCAACTGTCGCGACTGTTGTTGCCTGCCACGTTCAGCGCCGAATTACCGGAAGCGTTCAACGGTCGCCTGCAACTCAAGCACGCCGATGAAGAAAACAACCTGTCGCGCCTGACCGAAAGTTTTCACCTGAACCTCGATGCCTTGGGTTTTTTATCCTTCGTGGTGGGTCTGTTCATCGTCCACGCGGCCATCGGCCTGGCCCTGGAACAACGCCGCAGTCTGTTGCGGACCCTGCGCGCCTGTGGCGTCAGTGCGCGGGTGCTGGTCACCAGCCTGACCATCGAACTGGGCGCGTTGGCCTTGCTGGGCGGGATAGCCGGGGTGCTCAGCGGCTATTGGCTGGCGAGCCTGTTGTTGCCCGATGTCGCGGCGAGCCTGCGGGGTTTGTACGGCGCCGAAGTGGCCGGGCACTTGAACCTCAGCCCGTGGTGGTGGTTCAGCGGTGTCGGCCTGAGCCTGCTCGGTGCACTGCTGGCCGGCGCTGACAGCCTGCTGCGCGCGGCGCGCCTGCCCTTGCTGGTGCTGGCCAACCCCCAAGCCTGGCATCAGGCCCATGCGCGATGGCTGCGACGCCAGGGTTGGGTGGCGACGGTGGCGGCGTTGATTGCCGCATCGGCGTTGATCTGGGGCGATAGCCTGGCCAGCGGTTTTGTCCTGATGAGCGCCTTGTTGCTGGGCGCGGCGCTGGCCTTGCCGGTGCTGCTCAACAGCGCACTGAAGCGGTTGTTGCGCCACAGCCGCTCGGTGCTCGGGCAATGGTTTCTCGCCGATTGCCGCCAGCAATTGCCGACATTGAGCCTGGCGCTGATGGCCTTGTTGCTGGCGCTGGCGGCGAACATCGGTGCCGGTAGCATGACTGCCGGTTTCCGCCAGACGTTCAGCAATTGGCTCGAACAACGGTTGACCGCCGAGTTGTACATCAACCCGCAAACCCCGGCCCAGGCAAACGAACTGTACACCTGGCTCAAGCAGCAACCGGCGATCACTGCAGTCGTTCCCCTCTGGCAAGTGTCGGTCCCGTTGCAGGGCTGGCCGACGGACATCCATGGGATCATCGATCACCCCCACTATCGACAGCATTGGCCGCTGCTGGAATCGGCCGGCGACAAGCCGTGGGAGCAACTGGCCGCCGCCGACACCCTCATGCTCAGCGAACAACTGGCCCGGCGCCTCAAAGTGAGGATCGGCGATCAGTTGACCCTGCCGACCCCTCAGGGGCCATGGGCACTGCGCATCGTCGGCATCTACGCCGACTACGGCAATCCCAAGGGTCATGTGCTGGTCAACACCGACCACTTGCTGGCGCACTGGCCGAACCTGACGCCGAACCGTTTCAACCTGCGCATCGAGCCGTCCGCGATTCCGGCGCTACTGACAGCGTTGCAAGGCCGGTTCAGCCTGGATGACAGCCGCATCGTCGACCAGGCGCGGCTCAAGGGCTGGTCGACCCAGGTGTTCGAACGCACCTTCGCCGCTACCGCCGCCCTCAACAGCCTGACCCTGGCGGTGGCCGCAGTGGCGTTGTTCATCAGCCTGCTGACCCAGAGCCAGAGTCGTCTCGGCCAGTTGGCGCCGCTGTGGGCGCTGGGGGTGACGCGTCGGCAGTTGATGCTGCTCAACCTCGGCCAGACCTGGCTGCTGGCCTTGCTGACCTTGGTCCTGGCGTTGCCGCTGGGCATCGCCCTGGCCTGGTGCCTGGACACGGTGATCAACGTGCAGGCCTTCGGTTGGCGCCTGCCATTGCGGGTGTTCCCGTTGCAATTGGTGCAGTTGCTGGCCCTGGCGATGCTCGCCACGCTACTGGCATCGGCCTGGCCGCTGTACGCGTTGTACCGCACGCAGCCGGCGGATTTGCTAAGGACCTTTGCCCATGAAAATTAGAGTCGGCGTGTTGTTGCTGCTGGCGTTGCTCAGCGGTTGTGATGACTCAGCGCCAGCGCAAAAGGGCTTTGCCGGCCTCGGCGACCAGGCTGTCGCGTTCACGCCGGTTGTGCCTGGGCGGGTGTTCAGTTTCCCCGCCGACCATGGCCTTCATGAAGGTTTTCGCATCGAGTGGTGGTACGTCACCGCCAATCTCAAGGATGCCCAGGGGCATGAGTTCGGCGTGCAATGGACGCTGTTCCGCAGTGCCTTGAATGCCGCGCCCCAGGCCGGCGGCTGGCGCAACCAGACGATCTGGCTCGGCCACGCGGCGGTCACGTCCGCCACCGTGCACCATGCCGCCGAGCGTTATGCACGAGGCGGGGTGGGGCAGGCCGGGGTGCAGGCGCTGCCCTTCAATGCCTGGATCGACGACTGGCAATTCAGTACCCAGGCTTCAGCGGCCGAGCCGTTGGCGGACATGCAATTGAAGGCGCGCGACCCACGCTTCAGCTATGCATTGCGGCTGACGTCGAGCCGGCCGCTGGTGTTGCAGGGCGAGCAAGGTTTCAGCCAGAAATCCGAACAGGGGCAAGCGTCGTACTACTACAGTCAGCCGTTCTTCCAGGCCAGCGGTGAGTTGGAAATCGATGGCCAGCGTTACACGGTCAGCGGCCCGGCCTGGCTCGACCGTGAATGGAGCAGCCAGCCCCTGACCGCAAACCAGACCGGCTGGGACTGGTTTTCCCTGCACCTGGACAACGGCGAGCACCTGATGCTCTACCGCATGCGCCACAAGGACGGTGCGCCGTACCTCACCGGCACCTGGATCGACGCCCAAGGCCACGCGAAAACCCTGCACGCCGGGGAAATCAGCCTTGTGCCCCAGGACACCGCCAAGGTCGCCGGCCGCTCGATGCCGGTAGTCTGGACGATCAAGATCCCCAGCAAGCAACTCGACATCACCCTCCACGCGCTCAATCCCAATGCCTGGATGAACCTGCGCATTCCCTATTGGGAAGGACCGGTGCGACTGCGTGGTAGCCAGGGCGGCACCGGTTACCTGGAAATGACCGGCTACTGAGAATCGCCGGAACTCCCCGCGAACGTCGACCCTCATAGTTTATGAATGTCCCGCAGGAGCCCGTCATGAGCGATGACCTCAAACTTGCGTCGCTGGCCGATTGGCAGCGATTGTTCGACGACAAGGCCTACTGGCAGCAGTCCCCCGATGCCCACTTCACCGAGCTGATGCGGGTGGCCAATGACCTGTTCGGTCAGGGCGCCATCGACCTGGCGCAGTGGCAGGCCTTGAAGACCAGGGCCGAGCAACTGCACCAGCGCTCCCCGGATGCCAACGTCGCTGAAGAAGTCGCCGACCCTGACGCCTGACCTCAGGCCTGAAAGATTCAAGGAGTTCGCCATGCAGCACCGCCCCGATCAAACCCGGCAAAACCCCGACGCACCGGCATTGCCTGGTGAAGTGGAACGCGATAACGATGCCTTGCGGCCCAATGACCCGGCCAAGCGCAAACAACAGCGCGGCGACCCTGAGGCAGGGGATACCGATGCGCAGAAAACCGGTCGGCGTGGCTGAGGTTCACCACGCTGACTGGTATTAAAAAGAGTTTTTAAATGACTGTTTAACTTTGTTGTGCGGATAACTTTTGTACTTGTCCATGTTTTTGCATAACTGCTGTATAGCCGTCCCCATGAGTGACGTCCACACACCGAACCTGTGACGAGGATGTTTGCACCCGCTGCGCTTGAGCGGGATAGATGTAACGATGAATAATTATTTAAACAGTCTCACGGACATATTTTAAAAGTTCGATTATTATTGTTCCCGTTCGCCCAGTGTCAGGCTCTTTACCAGTGCATGGATTGCCGAGGCCATCGCACTGGGCGAACACCACCCCGAATCAAAAACTATCGATTATTTTCAACTGCACATCGACCCACAGAGTTGGCCGATGCCTGAGCGGCTGCCGTCGATTCAACCGACGGCGGGCGAACGCCAGTCATCGGAGCCCGTGGTATTGCTGATTTCGTGGGTCCAGGTGATCTTGCGATAGGTGAAGTGTACGTCTTCCAAATGGGTGAAATGCGTGTTCGCCGGGTCTTGGCAGTTGAGCATGTAGTCCTTGATCTCGACGATGATCGCGTCCTCCAGTGTGGTGGTGTAGTAGTGCTCTTGAGTGCCGGCCGCCGAAGTGCGGTACCACTTGATTTCAACTTTGGTCAGGACTTCGCCGCAGCACAGGACTTGCTGCAGCAGCGGTGAGGCTCTGTCAAAGACTTTGGTGATGACCAAAGGTTGGTGTATGCGTTGACCGGTTGGCTGACCGGACTGGGGGTCTCGTGGAATGGTCACCTGATGCTGGAAACCTTGCACCATGATTTCGTCTTTATGACCTTCCTGATAAATGTTACCCACCGAGTCGGCGGTAAACGCCTTCTCGGTCAGCAATATTTGATTGTTGTCTGTAATGGTCATGTACGCGGGGGTAGCCAATGGATGCTCTCCTTCCTGGATAACGATGGGGCCTGGGACGGGAGTCGCCCCGAGGTGGCCTCACGGTTATCAAGAGCTATGCCATTTTTTAAAAACCTATAAATATCAATAGGTTGATCTTATATCGGGAAGCGCCTCCCTGCGGACAAGCGAGAAAGCGCTCAAAGGCTTGCCCGGCCCATTGCAGCGCTTCGCGGCTCGACCAGACACCGCGATACCCGGGTCGGGTGGCCAAGAAAGGCGCACCGCGCGCACGCCTGTCAGGCAGTTTTTTGCCGTTTTGTCCTTCGGCTTATTCCTACACGCCCAATGCAGCCCTGCACTCATCGATGGAGCGCTGTTGCGTCTGGGCGTACAGACCCAGCTCATCGATGGTCGATCGCCCCAGCGCCTCTTCGAAGGCCTGGCGATTGGACTGGCCGGCATAATGACTCTGGGCGGCATCGCCGAGGTTCGACTGGAAAATGCCGGCGGCGCTGACGGGCAGGAAGTCCTCGTACACCAAGGGTTCGGCGCGCAGGTATTGCTGTTCAAGCAAGTGCTCCACGGAGGCCGCTTGCTCAAGGGTGTCCTTGGCGGCGAGCCCCTCGGGCGTCACGAAATAGCGGAAGTACGCCAATGCCTGTCGGCGCAGTTCGTCGTGGTTGTCAGGGAATTCGACAAAGTGTTCGGCCATCAGCTGGTTGTAGCGTTCGGCGTTGGCTTCGTTGGGAAACGCCCCCAGCGCATCGCGCGCGGCGTTCAGCAATTGATCGTAGAGCGCGCGGCCCTTGGGCGTGAGGGCCGCGCCACGTTGTTCGATTTCGCCGAAGCGGGCGCTGTGGCTGCCTTGGGTCTGGGGCTGGTCGGTGAAGGCGACGGGTTCGTCGAGTGCCTTGAAACTGGTCTGGCGCAGCAGGATCGGGCATTGGCGGCGGGGTGGGCCTTCGATCACGGCCTTGGGGGTAATGCCGTGCACGGGCATCCGGGCCTGGACGATGTCGATGTCCAGGGTGCGTGGCGTCAGGTGATTGATGTGCGGGCCCTTGAACGCCACCACATCGGCGATCAGGCGATGTTGGGCGCTCAGTTGCCGGTACTGTTCGGCGGTGACGGTGGCGCTGTGGTGCCAGCGGAAGGTTTCCAGGGCCTGTAGGACGAAGTCCTCAGCCTGGGACTCGCTCAGGCCACCTTGGCGTTCGGCCTGGTCAATGAGCTCAAGGGCGCTGGGGGTGAAGATCTGCCGCTTGTCCAGCACCGATTCGGCAAAAGCCCGAAGCTCGGCGTTCTCGATCAGTTCCAGGCGCAGCAGCGAGGTAAACACCCGGAACGGGCTGACCTGCAACGCGCTTTCGTGCACGGCGCGGAAGGCGGTGGAATGCACCGGCACCCCGGCAGGCGTGAGGTCGTAGTAGCCCACCGGCTGCATGCCCATGACCGCAAACAGACGCCCCAGGGTCGCCAACTCGGCGGCGGTGCCGACGCGGATCGCGCCGTGGCGTTCCAGGTCCAGGCGCTCGAGTTCGCCGGTGCTGCGCAGGTGTGCGGCCAGGACCGGGTCTTCGGCCAGCACTTGGGCGTTGGTGTGTTCCACCAGCTTCATCAGGGCGCCATACAGCGGCACCTCGTCGCGGTACATGTCGGACATCGCCCTGGAGAAGCGTTGGCGGATCAGGTCGGGGCTGACGAAGCTCATCGTAAGAATTCCTGGCGAGGGCTGTGGGAAAGTTGGACGAAAGATCGCAGCCTTCGCCGGCCCCGGCAAACGAAGAATCTTCAGGACTTCATTCTGCCAGGGACTGATCCACTAGCTCGATCCAGTGCCGCACGGGCGTGCGACCGGCGCCGTCGAGGTGGTTCTGGCAGCCGACGTTGGCGGTGACGATCAGCTCCGGCTGGCCGCTTTCCAGCGCATTGAGGCGGTTGTCCCGCAATTGCCGCGCCAGGGCCGGCTGGGTCAGCGAATAGGTGCCGGCCGAGCCGCAACACAAATGGCCGTCGGGCACCTCGGTGAGGTTGAAACCCAGCCGCGTCAGCAGCGCCTCGATGCTGCCGCCGAGTTTCTGCGCGTGCTGCAAGGTGCAGGGGCAATGCACGGCAATGCGCTGGTTCCTGGCCGCGCAGATCTGTTCCAGCGGTTCCTTGCCGAGCACTTGCACCAGGTCCAGTGCCCGTTCGCTTATTTGTTTGGCCTTGGCGGCATAGCCTGGGTCATGTTCCAGCAGGTGCCCGTAGTCCTTGATGAACGCGCCGCAGCCGCTGGCTGTCTGGACGATGGCTTCAGCACCGTTTTCCAGGTGCGGCCACCAGGCGTCGATGTTCTGTCGGGCGCGGTCCAGCCCGCTGGCCTGGGCATCGAGGTGATAATCCAGCGCACCGCAGCAGCCGGCCTGCGCACAGGGGATCACGCTGACGCCGAGTCGATCCAGAACCCGCGCTGCCGAGGCATTGGTGTTGGGCGACAGGCCCGGTTGTACGCAACCTTCGAGCATCAACACCGTACGCCGATGCCGCAGAGGTGGGCGCTCGCCGTGAGGCGGGGAAGGGTGGGGCAACTTGGTGGCCAGGTTCGTCGGCAGCAGCGGACGGAACACTGTCCCAAGGCGCAGGAGGGCCTTGAACCGCTCGGGGCTGGTGGCCAGGCTTCGCAGCCCCAGGCGCAGCGCGCGTTGGCCGGCGGGACGCGGGACGGCTTGGTCGACCACCGCCCGGCCGATGTCCAGCAGGTTGTGGTAATCCACGCCGGACGGGCAGGTGGTCTCGCAGTTGCGACAGGATAGGCAGCGATCCAGGTGCAGCTGGGTGCTGGCCGTCGCCGGCTGGCCTTCGAGCACCTGCTTGATCAGGTAGATGCGGCCGCGCGGGCCGTCCAGTTCATCGCCGAGCAATTGGTAAGTGGGGCAGGTGGCGTTGCAGAAACCGCAATGCACGCAACTGCGCAGGATCCGTTCGGCTTCTTCGGCGCGGGGCAGATGCTTGGCTTCATCGCTGAAACGGGTCTGCATGCTAGAACTCCGGGTACATCCGACCAGGATTGAACAGCCCCAGGGGATCGAGCTGGGCCTTGAGTTGCCGGTGATAGCGCAGCAGCGCCGGGGCCAGTGGCTGGAACGCTGTGTCGCTGGCACCCTGACGATAGCAGGTGGCATGGCCGCCGACTTCATGGGCCAGGGCTTGCACCGTGTCGGCCTCGGTTTTCAACCAGCGTTGGGCGCCGGCCCAGTCGATCAACTGCGCGCCGGGCAGGGTGAGCGGCCCGGTATGGTTGGGCAACGATAGACGCCACAGGGGCAAGCCTTCATCGAAGAAGGCCAACTGATGTTCATTGAGTGCCGTCCAGTATTGATCGCCGATCACCTCGCCACCGAAACGCTGATGAGCGGCGCTGACCGAGCCTTCACCACCCTCCAGGCGCAGGTGCAGGCAGTCGCCGTCATGGCTGGCGGCGCTGATGGGCAGGGGCTGACGGCCCCATTCGGCGAGTTTTTCCAGGGCCTCGGTGCTGTCCAGTTCCAGGCGAATGCTCAGGCTGTGACGGGGCTTGGGCAGCACCTTCAAGGAGACTTCGGTGATCACCCCCAGGCAACCGAAACTGCCGGCCAACAGGCGCGAGAGGTCGTAGCCGGCGACGTTTTTCATCACCTCGCCGCCGAAACGCAGCAACGTGCCGTGGCCGCTGATCAGGCGCGTGCCCAGGACGAAGTCTCGCACCGAGCCGGCCCACGGGCGACGCGGCCCCGACAGCCCGGCGGCGACCATGCCGCCGACCGTGGCGTCGTCACCGAACGCTGGCGGTTCGCAGGGCAGCCGCTGGCCGGCAGCGTCGAGGGCGGCAAGCAGTTCCCGCAGCGGGGTGCCGGCCCGGGCCGTGACGACCAACTCGGTGGGGTCGTAGTGGACGATGCCACGATGCACACGGGTGTCCAGCACTTCGCCGGCCACTTCGCGCCCCAGGAAGACCTTGCTGTTCGAACCCTGGATACGCAGCGGCGTAACGTTGGCCCGGGCGCGATTGACCTGTTCAAGCAGCAGGTCGCTGGCGTCCTGGTCGGCTTCGCGGCTCATCAGAAACGCTCCAGTTCAGGAAACGGCAACTGCCCGCCATGGATGTGCATGGCACCGAACTCGGCGCAGCGGTGCAGGGTGGGGATATTCTTGCCGGGGTTGAGCAGGCCTTGGGGATCGAACGCTGCTTTTACCGCGTGGAACAGGTTCAGTTCGTCGCTGTTGAATTGCGTGCACATCTGATTGATTTTTTCCCGGCCCACACCGTGTTCGCCAGTGATGCTGCCACCCACCTGGACACACAGTTCGAGGATTTTCCCGCCCAGGGTTTCGGCGCGCTCCAGTTCGCCGGGCTGGTTGGCATCGAACAGGATCAGCGGGTGCATGTTGCCGTCACCGGCGTGAAAGACGTTGGCGACGCGCAGGCCATGCTCGGCACCGAGGCTGGCGATGCGCTGCAGTACCTCGGGCAAGGCGCGTCGCGGGATGGTGCCGTCCATGCAGTAATAATCCGGCGCCAGGCGACCCACCGCCGGGAAGGCGTTCTTGCGCCCGGCCCAGAACCGTAGCCGTTCGGCCTCGTCCCGCGCCTGGCGCACCTCGGTGGCTCCGGCCTGCTCCAACACCTGACGGACCCGTTCGCAATCGTCATGGACATCGGCCTCGACCCCGTCCAGTTCACACAGCAGGATCGCTTCGGCTTCCACTGGATAGCCGGCGTGGATGAAGTCCTCGGCGGCGCGGATCGCCAGGTTGTCCATCATCTCCAGGCCGCCGGGGATGATCCCTGCGGCGATGATGTCGGCCACCGCCCGCCCGGCCTTGTCCACCGAATCGAAACTGGCCAGCAGCACCTTGGCGACCTGGGGCCGGGGCAACAGTTTGACCGTCACTTCGGTGATCACCCCCAGCAAACCTTCGGAACCGGTGAACAGTGCCAGCAGGTCCAGGCCCGGCGAATCCAGGGCTTCGCTGCCCAGGGTCAGGCGTTCGCCTTCGACGGTGAGGATTTCCAGTTTCAACAGGTTATGCACCGTCAGGCCGTACTTGAGGCAATGCACGCCGCCGGCGTTTTCCGCGACATTGCCGCCGATGGAACAGGCAATCTGCGATGAGGGATCCGGTGCGTAATACAGCCCGAACGGTGCCGCCGCCTGGGAGATCGCCAGGTTGCGTACACCTGGCTGAAGCCGTGCGGTGCGGGCATCGGGGTCGATGTGCAGGATCTGGTTGAACCGCGCCATCACCAGCAACACGCCGCTTGCCAGGGGCAGGGCGCCGCCGGACAGACCGGTTCCGGCGCCCCTGGCGACCACCGGCACATTCTGTCCATGGCAGAGCTTGAGCAACGCTTGCACCTGCTCGACGCGCCTGGGTAATGCCACCAGCAGGGGCGTGGTGCGGTAGGCCGACAGGCCATCGCATTCGTAGGGCTTGAGGTCTTCCTCGCGGTGCAGGATGTCCAGGTCTGGAATCTGTGCCTGCAAGGCTTGAAGCAGGGCCTGTTTGTCGACCTTGGGCAAGGGGCCGTCGAGGTGTTCGTCGTAGAGGATGTTCATGAAGTCGATACCTCTGAGTCGGCTCGAATCCCTGTGGGAGCGAGCTTGCTCGCGATGGCGGTGGGTCAGCTTGCATTCATGTTGAATGTGTCACCGCTATCGCGAGCAAGCTCGCTCCCACATAGGGTTCATTTTGTTATTTTTGCCTCGCCGTCACTGCCCCAACCCCTTGAGAAACTCCCGGTACAGCGCCGCGGTTTTCCCCGGTCGTTCGACCATGGGCATGTGGCCGATACCGTCCCAGATTTCCACCCGCAAATCGGCGATGCCCTTGCTCCACACCGACACGCTGCTGACGTCGATCAGCCGGTCCTTGCGCCCCCAGAGTAGCAGCGATGGGGCGCGGATGTCGGCCAGGCGCGGTTCCATCGGCGGGCTGGCGCGAAAATCGACGAAGATCTCCGCCAGTTCATCGCGACGCTGTTCGTAACGTTCGGCCATTGCCGCCAGCACCACGCTGGGCACCCAGGGCGGGGAGGCCATGGTCATTGCGTAGAACGGCGCGAAATCGTCCCGCGAGTCGACGAGGAACGGGTTATGCCCGGCGGCCAGGTGGCGTTCCATGTCGCTGGCTTCGGGGGCAGTGACGCCGGCCGGATCGATCAGCGCCAGGGTCAGCACGCGCTCGGGCGACGTGGCCGCCAGCCATGCGGCGAGGTAACCGCCCATGGAATTGCCGATCACATGGACCTTGTCCAGGCCACAGGCGTCGAGCAATTCGATCACCCGCCGGGCCTGGGTCGGGATGTCATAGCCGCCACCGGCCTTGAAGCCGGTTTCGCCATGGCCGGCCAGATCGGGCACCAGCACCCGGTAGTCGCCGACAAAATGTCGGGCAAAGCGCAGCCAGAGATTCTTGTCGGCGCTGTAGCCATGCAGCATCAGGATGCTGCCGGACGCCTCATAGGGCCCGCCTTGCCAGGTCGACACAGTCATCTCGCTGATGGGGACGGTGATCTTGTGCAACCGATAGAGACGTGCCTCCAGCGCCATGCCCATGTCGTACAACACATGACCGATGCCTGGATAGGTCAACCAGCTCCAGGCGATAAACACGGCAAGGACTACCCACAACACCAGCATGTTTTGCCCTCCAGGGGTCGGGACAGAATGTGATCGGCCAGTCTGAGCCGACGACCCAGACAGTGTTAAGTGAAGCTGAAACCCGAGCACATCGCGATGACATGGCCGCTTTGCTTTGATACCAACCATGACAGCCGCCGGATGACTCATGTATAGCCAAAATTTGCGGCAGGGCTCGATATTTGAAGGAGAATAAATGCCCCTGCATTCAGTAGTGGCTATTTGATGCTCCCCTGATAGACTCCAAGCTACCCCCCGTCCCAATGACTTGGGAAACCCGCGGTGCAGAGGCTTCTATGCTAAAAACGGGAAAGAAGGGACGGACGCTGGCCAGGAGGCTCTATATTTCGCGCATTCTGGGCCTGACGCTGGGGTTGCTGTTGGTGAGTGCTGCCATCTTTCCCCTCGAACCTGCTCCGTGGGTCTGGGGTTTCATGCTGTTCAACGGCCTGCTCTGGCCACACTTGTCCTACTGGTGGGCCCGGCGCTGCTCGAGGCCGTACCACGCCGAGCACCTCAATTTATTGATCGATGCGGCGCTTGGCGGCTTCTGGGTCGCGGCAATGCAGTTCAACCCGCTGCCCGCAGCCGTCACGCTGGCGATGATGGCGATGAACAACGTCGCCATTGGCGGCCTGCGTTTCCTGCTCATCGGGGCCTTGGCCCAAGTGGCCGGCATTGTCGTGGGTGAGTTGATCTTCCCGCTGACCAGCGTGCCCATGACCAGCCCGGCGCAGATCTATGCCTGTTTGCCGTTGCTGTGCCTGTACCCGATGGCGCTGGGTTGGTTCTGCTACCGCCAGGCCTACACTCTGGGCCGGCAAAAGCGCGAGTTGCTGGCCCTGAGTCGCACCGACAGCCTGACCGGCTTGCTTAACCATGGCGCCTGGAAAGATCGCCTCAACGAGGAGTTCCAGCGCTGCCAGCGTCACCCGAATGATGGGGCAGGGCGCGGCGCGATTGCGCTGATCGACATCGATCACTTCAAGGCCATCAATGACACTTATGGCCATGTCGCCGGCGACATCGTGCTGCGCCAGCTTGGCAAGATGCTCAAGCAAAACCTGCGCGCCGCCGATGTGGTCGGGCGTTATGGCGGGGACGAGTTCTGTGTGATTCTGCCGGACCTGACGCTTCACAACGCCGTGCAGGCCATGGATGGCTTGCGTGAGCGCTTTGCGACGCTCAGCTATGAACAGAACCCGGCGCTGAAGGTGAGCCTGAGCATTGGCCTGGCGGCCTTCAACCCGGCCTATGGCGATGCGACCCATTGGCTCAATGATGCCGACCAGGCGCTTTACGAGGCCAAGACCGGCGGGCGCAACCGGGTCACGTGTTACCGGCATCGGCAGGCGTTGGAGGCATCGGTCATTTCCCCTTGAAGTGGCCACCTGCGGTCTAGAGCCTTGGCCCGTTGTCGGGTAGGGTGCCTATGGCACTCTTTCGATACGGAACAAGGATGAAATCATCATGATGACCGCTCTTCGCTCCCGTCTGGCCGTCAGTCTCGGCCTGAGCCTGGCCCTCGGCGCCTTCGCCCCCGTTGCTTTCGCGCAGCCCCATCAACAAGTCCTGAACGACGCCGAACAGTACAAGGGCGAGGCCCTGAAACTGCTCGAACGCTTGGTGAACATCGACTCCGGCTCAGGCTATGTGCCGGGGCTGACCCAGGTCGGTGATATTGCGATCGATGAATTGACGAAGTTGGGCGCCACCATCGAAAAGGTGCCCAACTCGGACGGCACCCAGCACATCCTGGCGACCCTCAAGGGCACCGGCAAGGCAAAAATCCTGCTGATGGCCCACATGGACACGGTATTCAAGGAAGGCTCGGCCGCCGAGCGTCCCTTCCACATCAAGGATGGCCGGGCCTATGGGCCGGGGGTGATGGACGACAAGGGCGGCATCGTTGCCGGGATCTATGCGCTGAAGGTGCTCAAGAACCAGGACTTCAAGAACTACGCGCAGATTACTTTCCTGCTCGACGCCAGCGAAGAAACCGGCTCGGACGCCGCCACCGACCTGATCAAGAAAACCGCCAAGGCCCATGACGTGACCCTCAACCTTGAACCGGGGCGCCCGGCCGATGGTTTGGTGGTGTGGCGCAAGGGCAGTGCCACGGCGCTGGTGGAGGTCAAGGGCAAGGCGTCCCACGCCGGTGTCGCGCCGGAACTGGGGCGCAATGCGGCGATGGAAGCCGCGCACCAGTTTCTGCAACTGGGCAAGCTCGGCGACGCGGAAAAGAAAACCACCATCAACTTCACGGTGATCAAGGCCGGCGACCGGACCAATGTGATTCCCGACCAGGCGAGCGCCAAGGCGGATGTGCGGGCGGCGGTGCCGGAAGAGTTCGACCGCATCGAAAAAGACCTGGCCCGGGTGTCACAGGACAAGTTGATCGCCGACACCGAAGTCACCACCAGCCTCAAGCGCGGCCTGCCACCGATGCCGCAGACGGCGGAGTCGGACCGGTTGATGGCCATGGCCCAAGGCATCTATGGCGAACTGGGGCGCAAACTGACTGAAGAAGGCAGCGGTGGGGCGGCGGATGCCAGCCTGTCGGCCGGGGTTGGCACGCCGACGTTGGATGGCTTCGGCATCGTGGGTGGCAACATCCATACGCCGGAGGAATACGCCGAAGTCGAGAGTGTGGTGCCAAGGATCTATCTACTGTCGCGGATGATCATGGAGTTGGCTGGACGATAACGCGCTGCCCATTTTTTAAAGGATCGAAACATCGCACCGTCCCGCTGTGGGAGCAAGGCTTGCCCGCGATGAAGATGACGCGGTCTCCTGGGGAACCGAGGCGCCTGCATCGCGAGCAAGCTTTGCTCCCACTGGGATTTGTGTTGCGCCGCTTCGATCGTTCGGTGGCGGCTATACGCAGGTTGGTAGACCGGGTACCAAGGCAAACCCAGCGCGCCACAAGGGCGCCCCGCGCACAGCCGCCATAATGAATATGCCGGAGCTGCGCGCCTCAGTTTTACCCGGGCTACCAAACCCGATCGCTGATTCGTCAGCGACCCGGAAACGATAAAGCCCTGGCCCCAAGGCGCACAAGCCGGCGGATTCTGGCGTAGTTGTAGGCAATGGCGCAAGACGACGGAGCTTGGTCCTACCCCGGGGCTAATGTGATAAACATCCAGGTTTTTGTGGTGAGGGAATTCAGCGAAACGTCGCACCGTCCCGCTGTGGGAGCAAGGCTTGCCCGCGATGAAGATGACGCGGTCTCCTGGGGAACCGAGGTGCCTGCATCGCGAGCAAGCTTTGCTCCCACAGGGATTTGTGTTGCGCCGTTTGACCAGGTTCAGTAAACCCAAACCTCAACTCGCCGATTCCTGACCCGCCCTTCATCCTCGCTGTTGGCCGCCACCGGCATCAATGCGCCGAAGCCCCGTACCTCTCGCAGCGCCACACCGTATTTGACCAGTTCACGCCGCACCGCCATGGCCCGCAGTTTGGACAGAAGGTCGGCCCGCGCCGGGTCGTCCTTGGCGTCGCCAAAACCCACCAGCGTCACGCGTCGATCGGTTTTGCCGTGCTGCTTTATATAGTCGAGCACGCGGCCCAGGTCTTGATGGGCCTTGTTGTCCAGGCTGGCGCTGCCTTCTTCGAAGCGGAAGTTCACGGTCAAGCGTTGGGCGTGGCGGCTCAGGGCCTGGTAACCCTCGGGCATCAGTGCATTCGGCGTGACGGCCATGGCCTGGACGGTTTGAGCGATAAACCCGTTGGCGGCGACGATGGCCTGGCCTTTGTCGCTTTGGGTGAACGCCACCAGCGCCTCGGCCCACGAATTGGTTGCCTGGGGCGGCAAATAAAAGAACAGGCGCCGGGACAAGGGGTAGTCCTCGGTGGCAATCAGGTTGTTCAACGGCAACATGGGTTGGGAATCCCCGTCGACAATCGCCAGTGCCTTGGCCTGGCGCACATAGGGCAAACCGATGAAGCCGATGCCTTGCGGGTCCTGGCTGACAGCGTCGGACAACTGTTCGCTGGATTCGAAGCGCCGTGCTGAAGGATCCAGCCGTTTGCCCTGTCGGCCGAGGACCAGTTCCTTGAAGGTATCGTAGGTGCCGGACTGTTCATCCCGGGCATACAGATGAATCGGCCCACCCACACCGCCCACGGCTTCCCAGGTTTTCCCCTCGCCGCTGAAGATCCGCGCCAGTTGAACGGTATCGAGCTGACGCAACGGGTTCTGCGGATGAAGAATAATCGCCAGGCCATCAATGGCGATGACTTGCTCGGCGGTGGGACTTTTCAGGTCGCCCAGGGACGACAGTTCCTTCAGCTCGCTGTCCTTGATCGGTCGCGAAGAGGCGGCCAGGTCGGCGTTGCCCTGCTTGAGGGCGGCGAATCCGGTGCTGGAGCCGTGGGCCGCGATGTCCACTTCCACCCGCCGGCCATCGGCGGTCTGGCCGACGATGCGCTGTTCGTTGTCGTGACCGGTGATTTCGCTGCTGACCCTGAGCAGCCCCTGATCTTCCATCAAACCCCTGACCAGCGCCGGCCCGAGCGCCGCGCCGATGGTGTTGGAACCTTGGAGGCGCAGGGCCGGGCCCTGTTCGGGAAGGGGCAAATTGCCGGCCGCTGCCATGAACGGCAGCCAGAGGCCGATGAAAAAAACAACGCGCAGCCGCATGCCGACACCTGTTGAACCCGAGGAAGTGCCGGAAGATTAAGTCAGTCAGGTTACTGAAAGGTGACAGGGTTGCGACTTGTCGGGCGCGGCGGGGCAATGGGCACCATCAGAAGTTTCTGTGGGAGCAAAGCTTGCTCGCGATGCAGGCGGCACGGTTCAACTGAAAGGCCGTGTCATCGTTCATCGCGAGCAAGCTTTGCTCCCACAGGGGCTTTGTGTGCGCCAGTCAGCTCAACTGCAACCAGATCGGCGCATGGTCCGACGGTTTTTCCATGCCCCGCAGTTCGTAGTCCACGCCGGCGTCCTTGACCCGTGGCAGCAGGCCCTGGGAGGTGAGGATCAGGTCGATGCGCAGGCCGCGCTTGGGCTCGTCCTCGAAGCCGCGGCTGCGGTAGTCGAACCAGCTGAAGCGGTCGGTGACGTCCGGGTTCAGGTGACGGAAGCTGTCCACCAGGCCCCAGTTCTTCAGGCGGGCCATCCATTCGCGTTCTTCCGGCAGGAAGCTGCATTTGCCGGTTTTCAGCCAGCGCTTCATGTTGTCCGGGCCGATGCCGATGTCGCAGTCTTCCGGGGAAATGTTCACGTCACCCATCACCACCACCGGCTGGTCGTTGCTGAAGCGGCTTTCCAGCAGTTGCTGCAAATCGCTGTAGAAACGTTCCTTGGCCGGGAATTTGGTCGGGTGGTCGCGGCTTTCACCTTGTGGGAAATAACCGTTCATGATGGTCACCGGCACGCCGTTGGCATCGGCGAAGGTGCCCCAGATGAAGCGCCGCTGGGCGTCCTCGTCGTCGCCCTCGAAGCCCTTGTACAGGCTCAGTGGCGCCTGGCGGGAGAGCAGGGCGACGCCGTAATGGCCCTTTTGCCCGTGGTAATGCACGTGGTAGCCCAGGGCCTGCACTTCGGCCAGGGGAAATTGTTCGTCGTGGACCTTGGTTTCCTGCAGCCCGATCACGTCCGGCTGGTGCTTCTCGATCAGCGCCGCCAACTGATGGGGGCGGGCGCGCAGCCCGTTGATGTTGAAGGAGACGATCTTCATGGTCGGCTGTCCTGGCAAAACTGCGATGCTAGCTGACATGTGGGAAGGGAGCCAGCGTGGCAGTAGGACAAATGCGCTGCTAATGTCCTTTGCATGTAGGAACGATCACGACCCTATCGGGTTCGTACTCAATAAGAGCAGGGCCTCACCGAGCCTCGCCCCAGGAGATCCAACGCCATGCCCGAAACTGCAACCGCCATCGCCGACGTCCATATGCTCGACAGCGGTTATTCCCGTGAAGCCCGTTCGTTGCTGTACCAGGCCTATCGTCATGAGCCGACCTTCAGCTACCTGTTCGAATCCGAGCGTCCCGGTTATGAACAGCGGGTACGGGCCACGGTACGTGAGCTGGTCAAGCAGCATTTTCTCCAGGACCTGCCGGCCATCGGCCTGCTGGTCAACGATCGGCTGATCGGCATCGCCCTGATCGCTCCGCCGCAGCGGCGCCTGGGCATCACCGAAAGCTGGGCCTGGCGCCTGCGCATGGTCTTGAGCACCGGTTTTCGTTGCACCCGGCGCTACCTGGAATACCACGCCGCGGTGCTGGCCTGCCTGCCGTCGGATGCGGTTCATGTATTGCCTCTGCTGGGGGTGCACCCACAGTTCCAGGGCAAGCATTTCGGCGAACAGTTGCTCGAAGCGGTGCATAACTGGTGTGCGGTGGATGAGCATTCCCAGGGCGTGGTGCTGGACACCGGTAACCCGCGTTACCTTGAGTTTTATAAACGCCAGGGTTACGAGGAAATCGGCGAAGTGGCGGTAGGACCGATCCGCGAGCATGTGTTCTTCCACGCCAACCCGCAGGTCCTGCAAAGCGCAACGGCATAATCGGTCGAACTTTTGCGAAATGTCCGGCTCTATCAGGCACCTACGCTCGTGATAGCATCCGCGCCATGAACCTCCCAGGAAGAATGACCAGTGGCGCGCTCTTGCTGTCCATCAGCTGCGCGGCGCTGGCAAACAGTGAATTGGAAGTACGCGTCAAGCCGTCCAACGATGAACTCAAGGCCAACGTAGAAGGTTATATCGGCGGCGTGGGTGATCGCGACGAGGAGGCCTTGCTGCGCTTCAGCCGTGGTGCCGAGGAGCAGGCGCGCAAGGCCGCCCAGGCGCTGGGCTACTACCAGCCGCAGATCGACAGTGAGGTCAAGGGTGGCAAGGACCCACGCCTGGTGCTGACCATCGACCCCGGCGAGCCTGTGCATTTGCGCAACGTCACCGTGCGCATCGACGGCCCCGCGGCATCGCTCAAAGCCTTTCGCGTACCCAGCAACGCCGCCCTCAAGCCCGGTGCGGTGCTCAACCATGGCCGTTACGAAGACGCCAAGCGGATCATCCAGAACCAGGCCTCGCGCTATGGTTTTTTCAGCGGGCGCTTCACCCGGCAGAAACTCTTGGTGGACCCCCAGGCGGGCATCGCCGACATTGAGCTGATCTACGACAGCGGCCCGCGCTATGCCTTGGGCCCGGTGAGTTTTGAGGGCAACACGCCGTTCGACGAAGATCTGTTGCAGCGCATGGTGCCGTTCAAGGCCGGCACGGCGTACGACTCCGAACTCATTGCAGAGCTCAACCAGGCCCTGCAATCGAGCGGCTATTTCGAAGGCGTGCGGGTGGATGCCGCGCCCACCGCCGCCACCGATAACGTGATCCCGGTGGCGGTCAAGCTCGACACGCGCAAGCCGCGCACCATGGGCCTGGGCCTGGGGTTTTCCACCGACGTCGGGCCCAGGGCCAAAGCCAACTGGACGCGCCACTGGGTCAACCCCCAGGGCCACAGCTATGGCTGGGAAGCGGAAGTGTCGGCGCCCCGGCAGAACGTCGGCCTGTGGTACGACGTGCCTCTGGACCCGCCGCTGACCGACAAGATGCGCTACGCCGGCGGTTATCAATATGAAGAACTGGCCGGCACCGACAGCCTCAGTAAACTGCTCACCGTGGGCCCGGAATGGCACAGCAAGTTGCCGAGCGGCTGGCAGCGGGTGGTGTCGCTCAAATGGCAGCGCGAGGAGTATCGCCTCGGCGACGATGCGGGCTTGAGCACGCTGCTGATGCCGGGCCTGAGTTATTCCTACCTGCGCAGCGACAACCGCATCGATCCGCACAACGGCTACCGTTTGCAGTTCGACACCAAGGTCGCCAAGGAAGGGCTGGCCTCGGACAACAACCTTTTATACGGCACCGCCATGGTCAAGGGCCTGACCACGGTGTTCGACAAGCATCGCTTGCTGGCCCGGGCGCAGATCGGCGGCAGCGCCACCAATGGCTACAAATCCATCCCGCCGTCCCTGCGCTTTTTTGCCGGTGGCGACCAGAGCGTGCGGGGCTATGACTACCAGAGCCTGTCGCCGGAAAACGCCGAGGGTGACCGCATCGGTGGTCGCTACATGGTCGCCGGCAGCCTCGAATATCAATATTCCATCGCGGAAAAATGGCGGGTGGCGACGTTCATCGACCAGGGCAACTCGTTTAACAGCCTCGAACTGCCGAGCCTCAAGACCGGCGTGGGCGTCGGCGTGCGCTGGGTTTCGCCGGTGGGCCCGATCCGCCTCGACCTGGCCCATGCGATGGACGACGACGGCGGCATCCGCTTGCACTTTTCCATGGGGCCTGAGCTGTGACGCGTGGTTTGAAGATAACGCTGCTGGCGCTCGCCGGGGTGCTGGTGGCGGTCGTGCTGGCCTTGAGCGTTGTGCTGGGCACGGCATTCGGCAGCCGCTGGGCCCTCGGCCTGGTGCCGGGGCTGACCGTGGAGAATTTCCAGGGCCGGCTGGGCGGGCAGTGGAGCGCCGATCACGTGCTGTGGCAGCAGGATGCCAGTCGGGTGGAGGTGGATCGGCTGATATTCGCCTGGTCGCCGCTGTGCCTGGCACGCATGACCCTGTGCATCGAACAGCTCAAGGCCGACCAGGTCGCCTTGCAATTGCCAGCCTCTGCCGATGAACCGAGCAGCGGCCCGATCAGCTTGCCGGACCTGGACTTGCCGCTCGCTATCGAGCTGGGCGATGTGCAGGTCGGCAGCCTGTCGTTCAACGGTAGCGAGCAGCTCAAGGGCCTGCAATTGGTTGCCCATTGGACCGCCGAGGGCATGCAGATCGATTCGGTGCAATTGCAGCGCGATGAGCTGAGCCTGAAACTCTCCGGCCTGCTCAAGCCGGGCGGCGACTGGCCGTTGAACGCCGAGGGCCGGTTGACCTTACCGGCGCCGGGTGCCACGCCCTGGGCCCTGGACCTGAAAGTCGACGGCAACCTGCTCAAGATCCTCAACCTCAAGGCCGACAGCAGTGGTTACCTGCAAGGCCAGTTGAGCGGTGAACTGCAACCGCTGGCGGACAACCTGCCCGCCAAGGTGCGTATCAGCGCCGATGGCTTCAAGGCCAGTGCCGATCTGCCCGACACGTTGTTGCTCAATCAGCTGGAATTGACCGGCGAAGGCGATCTGAAAAACGGCTATCAACTGCTCGGCAGGGCGACGCTGCCCGCCGAAAAAGGGCCGGTGGCGTTGTTGCTGCAAGGCACGGTGGACGCCAATGGCGCGCAGATCGCCGGCCTGGATCTGGATGCCGGCGATCAGCAAAGCCTGAAACTCAGCGGCCAATTGGACTGGCGCGAAGGTCTGCGCGCCGAGGCGAAAGTCGCCTGGCTGGATTTTCCCTGGCATCGCCTCTATCCGCTGATCGACGAGCCGCAGGTGACGTTGCGCAGCTTCGACGGCGAAGTCTCCTACACCGATGGCCAATACCTGGGCAACTTCCAGGCTGCGCTGGACGGACCCGCCGGGGCCTTCAGCCTGGGCAGCCCGTTCAGCGGCGACCTGACGCAAATCCACTTGCCGCAGCTCAAGCTCGCGGCGGGGCAGGGCAAGGCCGAAGGGCACCTGAGCCTGCAATTTGCCGAGGGCATCGCCTGGGACACGGCGCTGCAACTGTCGGCCATCAACCCGGCGTATTGGCTTGGCGAGTTGCCTGGGACCCTGGCCGGGCCGTTGCGCAGCAAAGGGATGATGAGGAACGACCGCCTCGATCTCGACGCGGACCTGGACCTCAAGGGCAAACTGCGTGGCCAGCCAGCGGTGCTCCAGGCCAAGGCCAGCGGCGCCGGCGAGCAGTGGAACCTCAGCGCGCTGGATATTCGCCTGGGTGATAACCGCATCAACGGCAGTGCCAGCCTGCAAGAGAAACTGACCGGCCAGATCGACATCAAGCTCGCACGCCTGGCGCAGCTCTGGCCGCAATTGCGCGGCCAAGTCGTCGGCCGTGTCGACGTCGCCGGCACGCTCAAGGCCCCCCAAGGCAAGCTCGGCCTGCAAGGCACGCAACTGGCTTTCCAGGACAATCGCCTGCAAAGCCTGAACCTGGACGCGACCCTCGACAGCGCCCAGCGCGGCAAGCTCGACCTCAAGGCCAGCGGCATCCGCGTCGGCGAAACGTCACTGGGCGTGCTGACGGTCAGCGGCCAGGGCGATATCAAACAGCAGAAGCTCAACCTGGACCTGCAAGGGCCGCAGCTCGACACGACCCTGGCCCTCGATGGCGCGCTCGACCAAGGCAATTGGCGCGGGCGCCTGGCCAGCGGCGACGTGCAGGTCGGCGGCCAAGCCTGGCGCCTGCAAGCCCCGGCGAAACTGGAGCGCCTGGCCGATGGCACGCTCAACGTCGGCGCGCATTGCTGGCGTTCCGGTGAGGCCAGCCTGTGCGGTGAAGACCAGCGACTGATGCCGGAGCCGAAGCTGCGCTATCACCTCAAGCAGTTCCCCATCGAAAGCCTGGCCCAGTGGATGCCCAAGGATTTTGCCTGGCAGGGGCGGCTCAACGCGGACCTGCAACTGGACCTGCTGGCCAGCGGCCCGAATGGCCGGGTCCTGGTAGACGCCAGCGGCGGTACTTTACGAATCCGGGACAAGGAGGGCGATAAGGTGCAATGGCTGGACTTCCCCTACCAGACCCTCACGCTCAACAGTCGCCTGACCCCCAAGCGCATCGACACCGACCTGAATTTTGTCGGCGCCAGGCTCGGCGAACTGATGCTCCAGGCACAAATCAACCCGATACCGGCCAGCAAACCCATCAGCGGCTCGTTCCGCCTGAGCGGTCTGGACCTGTCCGTGGCCCGGCCATTCGTGCCGATGGTGGAAACCCTCACCGGTCACCTGAACGGCAGCGGGACCTTGTCCGGTGGTTTGCTCGCGCCCCAGGTCAACGGCAACCTGGTGCTCAGCGACGGCGAAGTGTCTGGCCCTGAGCTGCCGGTCAGCCTCGAAGCCTTGCAGATGCGGGCAACGATTACCGGCGAAACGGTGCGGCTCAATGGCAATTGGAAAAGTGGCAAGAGCGGGCAGGGCAGCTTGAACGGCAACATCGGCTGGGGCGACGCCCTGACCATGAACCTGGCCCTCAAGGGCTCGCAACTGCCAGTCACCGTCGAGCCTTATGCAGTGCTCGACGTGGCGCCGGACCTGAGCATCACAATGCAGGGTGAGCGGCTTTCCATTGCCGGCAAGGTCCTGGTGCCCAAAGGCGAGATCACCGTCCGCGAATTGCCGCCGTCCACCGTCAAGGTCTCGGATGACACGGTGATCGTCGGTCACCAGACCGAAGAGGGCAAGGCGCCGCTGGCCATGGCGATGGACATCGACGTGATCGTCGGCCAGGACAAACTCGCGTTCTCGGGTTTCGGCCTGACCGCCAACGTGCAGGGCCAGGTCCACATCGGTGACAACATGGACACCCGCGGCGAGCTCTGGCTCAACGACGGTCGTTATCGGGCCTACGGGCAACGGCTGACGGTGCGACGGGCGCGGCTGCTGTTTGCCGGGCCCATCGACCAGCCCTACCTGGACATCGAAGCGATCCGCCAGACCGACGACGTGATCGCCGGCATCCGCTTGAGCGGCAGCGCCGAGCAACCGGCCACGCAAATCTTCTCGGAACCGGCCATGAGCCAGGAGCAGGCATTGTCCTATCTGGTACTGGGCCGGCCACTGAGCACCACCGGCGAGGACAACAACATGCTCGCCCAGGCGGCGTTGGGCCTGGGGTTGATGGGCAGCTCGGGGGTGACCACCAGCCTGGCCAATAACCTGGGGATCGAGGATTTCCAGCTCGACACCCAGGGCAGCGGCAATGCCACCAGCGTGGTCGCCAGCGGCAACCTGTCGGAAAAACTCAGCCTGCGCTACGGCGTTGGTGTGTTCGAACCGGCCAACACCATCGCCCTGCGCTACAAGCTCAGCAAGAAGGTTTACCTCGAAGCCGCGAGCGGCGTCGCCAGCTCGTTGGACATCTTCTACAAACGCGATTTCTAACCCCGTCCCCCCAATCCTATGAAAGCTGAGCTTGCTCCCACAGGACCAGCTCCCACACAATTTATGTGGATAGCAAGCTAACTATTTGTTTGACATTTGCTGCCTAAGCAGTAATATCTCGACACACATTCACTGCCTAGGCAGCAAACGGTGGTCAGATGAAGCATTTCACCCCAGACAACTTTCACAATTGCCATCTCGGCATGCTGCTCGGCCGTACCGCGCTGCTCAAGGACCGGATCATCGACACCCACATGGAACCCGTCGGCATCACCGCCGCGCAGTTCAAGGTGTTGATCATCATGGCCCAGTACGGCATCGACACGCCCGCCGAGCTGTGCCGGTACCTGTCCCTGGACAGCGGCTCGATGACTCGGATGCTCGATCGCCTGGAGCAGAAAGGTTTCCTGGCCCGTGAACGCTCCGCCCAAGACCGCCGGCAAGTGCGCCTGGTGCTGACCGAAGCCGGGCAGGCCCTCGCCGACCGCCTGCCGTTTATCGGCGCCGAGGCCATGAACCAGTTGGCCTGCGCCATCAGCCCCGAGGAGCTGCAAACCCTCGAACAGATTCTCAAGAAAATTCTGCTCGCCGCCGGTGATCCCATCGTCGTGTCGCGAATGGGGGGAAAATGAAGCGTAAAACCTTGCGTACCCGATTAAGCCTGGTGGTCTTGGCCATGAGCCTGGCGGGCTGTGCCAGCTACAGCGGCCTGAAGACCGAAGGCGTCAGCCTCGAGGCCCAGAGCCTCAAGGCCGGGCAATCCCTGAACGGTGTCACGCTGTCGCCGGCCGCGTGGCCAAAAAGCGATTGGTGGAAAAGCCTCGGCGACCCACAACTCGACGGCCTGATCCGTGAAGCCCTGCGCGATAGCCCGGACATGCAGATCGCCAGTGCCCGGGTGCATCAGGCCAGTGCCGCCGCCTACGCCGCCAACGCGGCGCGCCTGCCGACCCTGGATGCCAGTGGCGGCGCCAGTCGTTCGCGCCTGTCCCGTGACCAGGACCCGCAAGGGCAGGGCGGGGCGTACAGCACCCTGCGCACGTTAGGTGTGGACTTCAATTACAACTTCGACCTCTGGGGTGGCCAGCGTGCCGCCTGGGAAGCCGCCCTCGGCCAGGCCCGCGCCGCCGAGATCGATCGCCAGGCCGCGCAGTTGACCCTGGCCGCCGACGTGGCCCGGGCCTACAGCGACCTGGGCCAGGCCCACATCATTTATGACCTGGCCGCCGAGGACCTCAAGCGCACCCGGCAGATGCTCGACCTGGGCAAACGCCGTCTCACTGCCGGGATCGACAGCGAATATCAGTTCCAGCAGACCGAAAGCCTGGAAGCCAGCGCCGATGCAACCCTGATCGACGCGGAGAAACGCCTGCAAAGCGCCAAGATCGCCCTGGCGGTGCTGCTGGGCAAAGGCCCGGATCGCGGCAGTGAAATCGCCCGGCCCAACGTGCTGCAAGCCAGCGCGGTCGCTTTGCCATCGAACCTGCCGGCCGAGTTGCTGGGGCGGCGTCCGGACCTGGTCGCGGCACGTTGGCGGGTCGAGGCGGCGAGCAAGGACATCGAGGCCGGCAAGACCAACTTCTACCCCAATCTCAACTTGAGCGCAGCCGCCGGAACCCGCTCGTTGCTGGGCGATGCGATGTTCGGTTCGGCCAGTCGCTTCTTCAATGTGGGGCCAACGGTGTCGCTGCCGATCTTCGACGGCGGCCGCTTGCGGGCGGACCTGGATGCCCGGGACGCCGATTACGACCTGGCGGTGGCGCAGTACAACAAGAGCCTGGTCACGGCCCTTGGCGATGTCAGCGACACCATTAACCAATTGCGTGACATCGCTCGCCAGATCGGCGCCCAGCAACATGCCACCGATATCGCACAGAGCTCCTACGACACGGTGGTCCAGCGCTACGGCTCGGGCATCGGAAATTACCTGGACGTGCTGAGCATCGAGCAGCAATTGCTCCAGGCCCAGCGCCAACTGGCGAACCTGAATGCCGAGCAGATCGATTTGTCGATCCAACTGATGCAGGCCCTGGGCGGTGGTTTCGAGGCCCAGACCCTGGCGGCGGCCACCCCGGCCTCTACCACGCCAAATAACTGATTCGAGGTACTTGTCATGGCGACTGCCGAAACGACTCAATCCGAACATGCGCAAGACAGCCACCCACGCAAGCGCAAGGTCATGCTGCTGACACTGACGCTGCTGGTCATTCTTTCGGGCCTGGGCGTCTGGGCCTGGCACGAACTGTATGGTCGCTGGAGCGAAAGCACCGACGATGCCTATGTGAACGGCAACGTGGTGGAAATCACGCCGCTGGTCACCGGCACCGTGGTGAGCATCGGGGCCGACGACGGCGACCTGGTGCGTGAAGGCCAGGTGCTGGTGCAGTTCGACCCGAACGACGCCGAAGTCGGGCTGCAAAGTGCTCAGGCCAACCTGGCCCGGACCGTGCGCCAGGTGCGTGGTTTGTACAGCAATGTCGATGGCATGCGGGCGCAGGTCAATGCGCAAGAGGCCGAAGTGCAGAAGGCCCAGGAAAACTACAGCCGACGCAAGAACCTGGCGGCCGGCGGGGCGATTTCCAAGGAGGAACTGTCTCACGCCCGGGATGACCTGACCTCGGCGCAGAACGCCTTGGCCAATGCCCGGCAACAGCTCAAGACCACCAGCGCCTTGGTGGACGATACCGTGGTGTCGTCCCATCCCGACGTGCAGTCCGCCGCCGCGCAGTTGCGCCAGGCCTTCCTGGCCAACGCCCGCAGTACCTTGATCGCACCGGTTACCGGTTATGTCGCCAAGCGCACCGTGCAACTGGGCCAACGGGTGCAGCCGGGTACGGCGTTGATGGCGGTGATCCCGCTGGATCAGCTGTGGATCGACGCCAACTTCAAGGAAACCCAACTGCGCGACATGCGCATCGGCCAGCCGGTGGACATCGAAGCCGACCTGTACGGCAGCGATGTGAAGTACAGCGGCACCATCGACAGCCTTGGCGCCGGGACCGGCAGCGCGTTTGCCTTGCTACCGGCGCAGAACGCCACCGGTAACTGGATCAAGATCGTCCAGCGGGTGCCGGTGCGCATCCACATCAATGCCCAGGAGCTGGCCAAGCATCCGCTGCGGGTTGGCCTGTCGACCCTGGTCAACGTCGACCTGCACGACCAGAGCGGCCCGGTACTGGCCCAACAGCCACCGCAGAAAGCGTCGTTCAGCACCCAGGTCTACGACCGGCAGTTGGCCGATGCCGACGCGATGATCGCCCGCCTGATCCATGACAACAGCGCGGTGGCCAGCAAGACCGCGCAGCGCTGATCGCAATTGCAGGCCAGCCTCTGAAATCTGTGGGAGCAAGGCTGTGTGGGAGCAAGACCCTGTGGGAGCAAGGCTTGCCCGCGAAACAGTCACCTTGATTTCTGAAAGACCGCATCGCCTGTTTCGCGAGCAAGCTTTGCTCCCACACAGCCTTGCTCCCACAGGGTTTAAGGATCTTGCTCCCACAGGGTTTGGGTCTTGTCCTAAGGGATTTCGCCATCTTCGCTTCATAGGATTTTCGCAATGAGCAATAACGCGTCTTTCACGCCGCCCAGCCTGTTGCTCAGCACCATCGGGCTGTCGCTGGCGACGTTCATGCAAGTGCTCGACACCACCATTGCCAACGTCGCCTTGCCGACCATTTCCGGCAACCTGGGCGTGAGCTCGGAGCAGGGCACTTGGGTGATCACCTCGTTCGCGGTGAGCAACGCCATCGCCCTGCCGCTCACCGGCTGGCTGAGCCGGCGGTTTGGCGAGGTGAAGCTGTTTTTGTGGGCGACGATGCTGTTCGTGCTTGCTTCGTTCTTGTGTGGTATTTCCACCTCGATGCCGGAGCTGATTGGCTTTCGCGTGCTCCAGGGGCTGGTGGCCGGGCCGTTGTACCCGATGACCCAGACCTTGCTGATAGCCGTGTACCCGCCGGCCAGGCGCGGCATGGCCCTGGCGTTGCTGGCGATGGTCACGGTGGTGGCGCCGATTGCCGGGCCGATCCTCGGTGGCTGGATCACCGACAGCTACAGCTGGCCGTGGATTTTCTTCATTAACGTGCCCATCGGCCTCTTCGCGACGCTCGTGGTGAAACAGCAGCTCAAGGCGCGGCCGGTGGTCACCAGCCATCAACCAATGGACTACGTGGGGCTGATCACGCTGATCATCGGGGTCGGCGCGCTCCAGGTGATCCTCGACAAAGGCAACGACCTGGACTGGTTCGAATCGAACTTCATCATCATCGGTGCGCTGATTTCGATCATTGCCCTGGCGGTGTTCGTGATCTGGGAAATGACCGACCGTCATCCGGTGGTCAATCTTCGGCTGTTCGCCTATCGCAACTTTCGCATCGGCACCATTGTGCTGGTGGGGGGCTACGCCGGGTTCTTCGGCATCAACCTGATCCTGCCGCAGTGGTTGCAGACACAGATGGGCTACACCGCCACCTGGGCCGGGCTGGCGGTGGCGCCCATCGGTATCCTGCCGGTGCTGATGTCGCCTTTCGTCGGCAAGTACGCCCACCGGTTCGACCTGCGCGTGTTGGCCGGGCTGGCGTTCCTGGCCATCGGCCTGAGCTGCTTCATGCGCGCCGGGTTCACCAACGAGGTGGATTTCCAGCACATTGCGCTGGTGCAGTTGTTCATGGGCATCGGCGTGGCGCTGTTCTTCATGCCGACCCTGAGCATCCTGATGTCGGACCTGCCGCCGCACCAAATTGCCGACGGCGCGGGGCTGGCGACGTTCCTGCGGACCCTGGGCGGCAGCTTTGCCGCGTCCCTGACCACCTGGATCTGGATCCGCCGGGCCGACCAACATCACGCCTACTTGAGTGAAAGCATCAGCACCTTCGAGCCGGCCACCCGCGAGGCACTCAACCAGCTCGGCGGCGCGAGTGCCCCGGCCTATGCCCAGCTCGACCAGATCCTCAACAGCCAGGCGTACATGCTCTCCACCGTGGATTACTTCACGCTGCTGGGGTGGGCATTCATGGGGTTGATCGTGCTGGTGTGGCTGGCGAAGCCGCCGTTTGCGGCGAAGGCTGGGCCTGCATCGGCGGGGCATTGATCCACACACAAAACCCTGCGGGAGCGTACCTGTGGGAGCAAGGCTTGCCCGCGATGCAGGCGACATGGTTCAACTGCAAGACCGTGTCATCGTTCATCGCGAGCAAGCTTTGCTCCCACAGGCTCGCGCCCACAAAGGAGATCTGCGGGCTTTAGGTCCCTGGCAACGCCAACTGCGCATTACCAAACCCAAACGGCGCCAACGCAAAGCCCTGTTCGTCCACCTGCAACGCCCAGCCTTGCTTGTCCCAATCCCCCAGCACAATGCGCCGGGCGGCGTGTTCGCCCAGTTGCAACTTGTGGATGGCGGGACGATGGGTGTGGCCGTGGATCAAGGTCTTCACGCCGTATTGCTGCATGATCCGCGGGATCTCTTCGGGCGTGACGTCGACGATGTCATTGGCTTTCATGCGTGTCTGCGTGCGGCTTTCGCTGCGCAGTTTGCGCGCCAGTTTCTGGCGGCTGCCCAGCGGCAGGTGCCGCAGGATGAACAGCGTCACCGGATTGCGCAGCCAGCGCCGCAGCTTCATGTAGCCTTCGTCGCGGGTGCAGAGGCTGTCGCCGTGCATCAGCAGCACCGGCTCGCCGTTGAACTGCACGACACTCGGGTCCTTGAGCAGGGTGCAGCCGGCCGCTTTGCAAAAGGCCTGCCCCAGCATGAAGTCGCGATTGCCGTGCATCAGGAAGATGGCCGTGCCGCTGTCGCTCAATTCGCGCAGGGCCTGGCAGATGGAACGCTGGAACGGCGTCATGGCATCGTCGCCGATCCAGGCTTCGAAAAAGTCGCCCAGAATGTACAACGCTTGCGCCGAGCGGGCGCGTGTGGCGAGTAAATCCAGAAACGCCCGGGTGATGTCCGGGCGCTCCTCTTCCAGATGCAAGTCTGAAATCAGCAATATCACTCAACGATCTCGGCTTTCTCGATGATCACGTCTTCTGCCGGGACGTCCTGGTGGCCGGCCTTGGACGTGGTGGCGACGCCTTTGATCTTGTCGACCACGTCGGTGCCTTCGATCACTTCACCGAACACTGCATAGCCCCAACCCTGTACGGTCTTGGCGCTGTGGTTCAGGAAGCTGTTGTCCGCCACGTTGATGAAGAACTGCGCGGAGGCCGAATGCGGCTCCATGGTACGGGCCATGGCAACGCTGTACTTTTTGTTCGGCAGGCCGTTGTCGGCTTCGTTCTGGATGCTTGGGCGCTTGTCTTTCTTTTCCTTCATGCCTGGCTCGAAACCGCCGCCCTGGATCATGAAGTTGCCGATGACGCGGTGGAACACGGTGTTTTCGTAGTGGCCGGCGTTGACGTACTCGATGAAGTTGGCCACGGTCAGCGGCGCCTTCTCGGCATTCAGTTGCAGAACGATGTCACCGTGGTTGGTGGTCAGTTTGACTTTGCTCATGATCGGTACTCTTTCAAGGAATTCGTGGGTTTCGGGGCTTCACTGCCCGCAACCGGTCTGGCTGTAATCGGCCAGGCTGGGCAGTTTAGCGTGCCGGGCACGAATTTCGAGGCTGTTTTTCATCTGGCCGTCGATTAAATTCAATCGTTTGCCGGCCTGGCCTGTCAGGTGCTTGACAGCATCGGCTATGATACGGGCTTTGATTTATCAGGCCGCACCCGGCCGCGCACTTGTCTGTTCAAGGATCCTATGAGCAAGCCCACTGTCGACCCTACCTCGAATTCCAAGACCGGCCCGGCCGTGCCGGTCAACTTCCTGCGCCCGATCATCCAGGCGGACCTGGACTCGGGTAAGCACACACAGATCGTCACTCGCTTCCCACCAGAACCCAACGGCTACCTGCACATCGGCCATGCCAAGTCGATCTGCGTGAACTTCGGCCTGGCCCAGGAGTTCGGCGGCGTCACGCACCTGCGTTTCGACGACACCAACCCGGCCAAGGAAGACCAGGAATACATCGACGCGATCGAAAGCGACGTCAAGTGGCTGGGTTTCCAATGGTCCGGTGAGGTGCGCTACGCCTCGCAATATTTCGACCAGTTGCACGACTGGGCCGTGGAACTGATCAAGGCCGGCAACGCCTACGTGTGCGACCTGACCCCCGAGCAGGCCAAGGAATACCGTGGCAGCCTGACCGAGCCGGGCAAGAACAGCCCGTACCGTGACCGCAGCGTGGAAGAGAACCTGGACCTGTTCGCCCGCATGCGCGCCGGTGAGTTCCCGGACGGCGCACGGGTGCTGCGTGCCAAGATCGACATGGCTTCGCCGAACATGAACCTGCGCGACCCGATCATGTACCGCATCCGTCACGCCCATCACCACCAGACCGGCGACAAATGGTGCATCTACCCCAACTATGACTTCACCCACGGCCAGTCGGACGCCATCGAAGGCATCACACATTCGATCTGCACCCTGGAGTTCGAAAGCCATCGTCCGTTGTACGAGTGGTTCCTCGAGCACCTGCCGGTGCCGGCCACCCCGCGCCAGTACGAATTCAGCCGCCTGAACCTGAACTACACCATCACCAGCAAGCGCAAGCTCAAGCAACTGGTGGACGAGAAACACGTCAACGGCTGGGACGACCCGCGCATGTCGACGCTGTCGGGCTTCCGTCGTCGCGGCTACACGCCCAAGTCGATCCGCAATTTCTGCGAAATGGTCGGCACCAACCGTTCCGACGGCGTGGTGGACTTCGGCATGCTGGAATTCAGCATCCGTGACGACCTCGACCACAGCGCCCCGCGCGCCATGTGCGTGCTGCGTCCGCTGAAAGTCGTGATCACCAATTACCCGGAAGGCCAGGTCGAGAACCTCGAGCTGCCGCGCCACCCGAAAGAAGACATGGGCGTGCGCGTCCTGCCGTTCGCCCGGGAAATCTACATCGACCGTGACGACTTCATGGAAGAGCCGCCAAAAGGCTACAAGCGCCTGGAACCTGCCGGTGAAGTGCGCCTGCGTGGCAGCTACGTGATCCGCGCCGACGAGGCCATCAAGGACGCCGACGGCAACATCGTCGAACTGCGTTGCTCGTACGATCCCGACACCCTGGGCAAGAACCCGGAAGGTCGCAAGGTCAAGGGCGTGATCCACTGGGTGCCGGCCGCCGCCAGCGTCGAGTGCGAAGTGCGCCTGTACGATCGCCTGTTCCGTTCGCCGAACCCGGAAAAGGCCGAAGACAGCGCCAGCTTCCTGGACAACATCAACCCTGACTCCCTGCAAGTACTCACTGGTTGTCGTGCCGAGCCTTCGTTGGGCAACGCACAGCCGGAAGACCGTTTCCAGTTCGAGCGCGAAGGTTACTTCTGCGCGGATATCAAGGACTCGAAACCCGGTGCTCCGGTATTCAACCGTACCGTGACCTTGCGCGATTCCTGGGGTCAGTGATCAAGTCTTAAGGGAAACCCTGTGCTTACGATCTACAACACGCTCACCAAGAGCAAAGAAGTCTTCAAGCCGCTGGATGGCAACAAGGTCCGCATGTACGTCTGCGGCATGACCGTGTACGACTACTGCCACATTGGTCATGGTCGCAGCATGGTCGCCTTCGACCTGGTGACCCGCTGGCTGCGGTTCAGCGGTTATGACCTGACCTACGTGCGCAACATCACCGACATCGAAGACAAGATCATCAACCGTGCCCGCGAAAACGGCGAGCCTTACGATGCGCTGACCGAGCGCATGATCAAGGCCATGCACGAGGATGAGGCGCGCCTCAATATCCTCAAGCCGGACCTGGAGCCCCGTGCCACGGATCACATCCCTGGCATGCTGAGCATGATCCAGACCTTGATCGACAAGGGCTACGCCTACGCACCGGGCAATGGCGACGTGTACTACCGCGTCGCCAAGTTCATGGGCTACGGCAAGCTGTCGCGCAAGAAGATCGAAGACCTGCGCATCGGCGCGCGTATCGAAGTCGACGAGTCGAAACAGGACCCGCTGGACTTCGTGCTGTGGAAAGCCGCCAAGCCGGGTGAGCCGAGCTGGGAGTCGCCGTGGGGCGCCGGGCGTCCGGGCTGGCACATCGAATGCTCGGTGATGTCCACCTGCTGCCTGGGCGAGACCTTCGACATTCATGGCGGCGGCAGCGACCTGGAGTTCCCGCACCACGAAAACGAAATCGCCCAGAGCGAAGCGGCCACCGGCAAGACCTACGCCAACGCGTGGATGCATTGCGGCATGATCCGGATCAATGGCGAGAAGATGTCCAAGTCCTTGAACAACTTCTTCACCATCCGCGACGTGCTCGACAAGTACCACCCGGAAGTCGTGCGTTACCTGCTGGTGTCGAGCCACTACCGCAGCGCCATCAACTACTCGGAAGACAACCTCAAGGATGCCAAGGGTGCCCTGGAGCGTTTCTATCACGCGTTGAAGGGCCTGCCGAGCGTGCCTGCCGCCGGTGGCGAAGCGTTCGTGGCGCGTTTCACCGAAGTGATGAACGACGACTTCGGCACGCCGGAAGCGTGTGCGGTGCTGTTCGAAATGGTGCGTGAGATCAACCGCCTGCGTGAGAGCGATCTCAATGCGGCGGCCGGTCTGGCGGCCCGCCTGAAAGAACTGGCCAGCGTACTGGGTGTGTTGCAGCTCGAAGCTGATGACTTCCTGCAGGCCGGTGCCGAAGGCCGCGTGGACGCCGCCGAAGTCGAGGCGTTGATCCAGGCGCGCCTGACTGCGCGCGCCAACAAGGATTGGGCCGAATCCGACCGCATCCGCGACCAGCTCACCGCCATGGGTGTGGTGCTGGAAGATGGGAAGGGCGGCACGACCTGGCGTCTGGCGGACTAAGATCTTCTAAAGCTCGCCGTACCCCTGTGGGAGCGAGCTTGCTCGCGATAGCGGAATGTCAGGCAACATTGTTGTCGACTGATACACCGCCATCGCGAGCAAGCTCGCTCCCACATTTTTTTGTGGCCAGCCTGGCAATCATTGTTTTATGAGCTAGTACTGTCAGGTCGATTCGACGTTCTCTCTGACAGGGTTCTTCCATGTTGGCTCATTGGTCGCTTGCGGCAATTCATCTGCTGGCGTTCGCCCTCGGGTTCTGGGCGGTGCTGGCGCGCGGCACGGCGCTGCGGCGCCTGGCGGGCGGTGTGGACGCGGTTCGGGGTGTCTTGATCGCTGACAACGTGTGGGGCCTGTCGGCGCTGGTGCTGTTGGTGACCGGTGGGATGCGTGCGTTCGGTGGGTACGAAAAAGGCACGGACTATTACCTGCACCAACCGCTGTTTCACCTGAAGATGACCTTGCTCCTGCTGATCCTGTTGCTTGAGGTCGCGCCAATGATCGCCCTGATCAAATGGCGGATGGCGCTGGGCAAAGGGGCTGCGATCGATCCTTCGAAAGCCGGCCGGTTTGCACGGATCAGCCACATCGAAGCCTTGCTGCTGATCTTGATGGTGGTCGCCGCCACGGGCATGGCGCGCGGTGTGAGCCTGGGTTGACCGACCGCGAACGCCTGCTTCGTCATCATTAAAACGAAACGTCTGACAGCCATGCTAAGCGCCATGTCATTAGTATCGGTTCAACGGGTTGGACGAAAAAGGAGGGGCGGGCAGGGTGATGCACGGTCGACCGGAATCTTTAGCCAGCCATTGCGGCGATGCAAACGGGCTGGCTACGGACTGCAGCAAGGCTCAGGGAGTTTGCGGCTTATCGGGGGCAGTGAGGCCCGCCTGAATACGCTGGTAAATCTCTTCGCGATGCACCGCAACGTTTTTCGGGGCGTTGATGCCGATCCGGACCTGTTGGCCGCTTACGCCCAGAATGGTGATCGTGATGTCGTCACCAATGTTTATGCTTTCACCGACTTTGCGGGTGAGTATCAGCATGGTGTTCTCCTTGATTGCTTTATAGGGCACCTGATTCAGACAGTGCAGATGTCGGTACTGCTTATAGATTAGTGCTAAGTGTCACAATGTGGGTGCCTCTTTCTGACGTGCAGATGCTGCATTAATTCCCAGGGTGCGACTATACAGAGACGCCGGGCAGGATTCTCGTGTTTTGAGCATTGTTTGCGGCGATCTTGACGGTCACGGGTGCTAAAATCCGTGCCTCATGTCTTCCGGGGGAAACGTTGTGCGCAAATTGGCTTGGGTTATCGCGGTATTGGTGCTGGCAGGATGCGGTGAAGGGCGTGACGTCGAAGCATCGAAACCCAAGCCCGTAGCGACCTCCGCACCGGCCGCCGCTGCCGCCCCGCAGTGGGCCGTCGAGGTTCGCGGCGAGACGCCGCAAGCAGTCAGCGACCTGACCGGTTGGCTCATCGAACACAGCTTCATGTCGAACGTGGTGCGGGAAAACGGCAAGGTGCGCGTCCTGGTCGGTCCTTTCAGTTCCAAGGCCGAGGCCGAAGCCAAGCAGGAACAGGTGACGGCTGCCCTGGTCCGGGCGAAAAAACGTAACATCGAGACGTTGGTGGTGGATTACCCGACGGCCCAGTAATCGGGCAGCACAAACAAGTCAGTCAAGCCACAAAACCTGTGGGAGCGAGCTTGCTCGCGATAGCGGTGGATCAGCCAATGTTGATGTTGACTGACATGCCCCTATCGCGAGCAAGCTCGCTCCCACAGTTTCATAAATGCGAGGTCAGCCGCAGGCCTTCAAATTTACCGGCCCCACGAACTCGTTCCCGCGCCCCATGACGCACGCCACGCTCTGGTTGCGCTGACGTTCCCAGCTTTCGACCGGGTAGGTCTTGTCCCAGGCTTCATACAAGCGCCGGTCCTGTTTCGAGAGGCGCAGGCCATATTGCTTGCTCATGTAGAAATAGGTCCGGGCGATCATTCCCCGGATAGAAGGGCGGGGCATGACCTTCTTGGCCTTGAAATCCACCTGGGTCAGGCATGAGCCGTATTGGCCCTTTTGTTCCGGCAGCCAGCCGAAACTGAAATTGCTCCGATCACCATTCACTTCCCCGATGCTCGGCACCAGGTTATGCAGGTCGGCCTCGGCCCGTTGATAGACCGGATCATGGCGGGTGCAGTTCTTGCGACCGCCTTGTTGCCAGCATTGACGCTGATGGCCGATCTGCCACGCCGGGACAATATGTTCCCATTCAATACGGGCGGCACGGCTGGCATTCTTGCGCGGTACATAACCGCAGGCGGCCAGGTTCACGCGATTGCCGGTGTATTTGCAGCCACAGTAGAACTCGGTGGATTGCGGTGCGTAGAGTTTCCAGGCGACTTTCTTGGCTTCGTTGAAGGTGCGCGGTGCACCGGCCTGTGCGCCGATGGCGATAAACACAAGCAATAAAGCTAAACAGCGAACACTCATCAGGCTCAATCTTCCTTCGGCACAACCCAGAAAACCTGCACACCACCATCGTCGCGATAGGCGAGGGTCACGTTGTCGTTCTCGTCGATTTCTTCCAGGAGGCGCTCCCACTCATCCACCGGCTCGTCGGGAAGGCGGAAAATCAGGGCTGCCTTGGCTTTTTGCGCAGTGGGGGCGTTGATGATTTTCGAGACCCGCAGGCCGAGTCGCGTATAGGAATCTAAGGGGGTAGTTGCAGCGGAGGGCGTGGCCACAGGGTTATCCTTATTAAGCTGTACGTGCATACAGTATTTAACCGTAGGCGTTTACGCAACTACTTAAAATTCAAGAAAATCGTCTGACAGCGCTTTTTTCGTTTTGGTGTAGGAGAAAGGAATTTTTTATTGTCTGGAATAAACGGGTGGCTCAACCGCCCTGGCCTGTGACGGATTTGCGCGAACGCTAAAGAAATGGGCTCGGCGGGCGATGCCCTGCATAGGAATCCCCTCCATGGAGTTTTGATATGTCGTTTTCTGTCGGCTTTCCCAATGCGGCGGCCGTGACCATCGGCGGTCAGTCCGCAGCGACCCTGAAGGCCTTGAACGAGGCGGGTACCGAGGCCGCCAATGGGACCCTGGGCGAAACACCAACACCCGGCAAGGTCCGTACGGGTACGGGCGCTGAAGCGACCGATCAGGCGCAAGAGAGCGGCAGCACCCAGAGCATTGCCGTCCAGGTATTGCTCAAGCGGATGCAAGAGCTTCAGCAGCAGATGCGGGAGCAGCAACAACAACTGGCCGCTGCGCAGTCGCGGGACTATCCGACGCCGGAAGCCAAGACCTCGGCGGTCATGGCGCTCCAGGGACAGATCGCCGACACCAGTGGCGCGTTGCTGGAGGTCACCGGCCACTTGGTCACGGAGCTGGCAAAGGGCGCCAGTTCAGGTACGGTGGTCAATACGACGGTCTGAACGGCGACGTTGCGGATGAAATCGCAACGTTGACAAATCCCCGAAGCCTTACCATAGTTCACTTCACGCAAACGTTTGCGCGGCGTTCCGTGCATTGATTTGCTCACAATAATCATAAGATCGGAGTGAACCCATGAAGTTGCCATTCGCTGGACGCCTTCTCGCTGTTGCCATGCTCGCGGCCGCATCCGCTGCGCTGCCTATCTCCTCGGCATTCGCCCAGACCGCAGAAAAACCCAAGGTCGCCCTGGTCATGAAATCCCTGGCCAACGAGTTCTTCCTGACCATGGAAGACGGCGCCAAGGCGTATCAGAAGGAACACTCCGCCGATTTCGACCTGATCTCCAACGGGATCAAGGATGAAACCGACACCGCCAACCAGATCCGCATCGTCGAGCAGATGATCGTATCCAAGGTCGATGCCCTGATCATCGCACCAGCGGATTCCAAGGCCATGGTGCCGGTGATCAAGAAAGCCGTCGACGCTGGCATCACCGTGATCAACATCGATAACCAGCTCGATCCGGCCGTGGTCAAGAGCAAGAACATCACCGTGCCGTTCGTAGGCCCGGACAACCGCAAGGGTGCGCGCCTGGTGGGCGAGTACCTGGCCAAGCAGCTCAAGGCCGGTGACGAAGTCGGCATCATCGAAGGCGTGTCCACCACCACCAATGCCCAGGCACGCACCGCGGGCTTCAAGGATGCGATGGAAGCGGCGCAGGTCAAGGTCGTTTCCCTGCAATCGGGTGACTGGGAAATCAACAAGGGCAACCAGGTTGCCGCGTCGATGCTCAGCGAATACCCGAACATCAAGGCACTGCTGGCCGGTAACGACAGCATGGCGGTCGGCGCCGTGTCGGCCGTGCGCGCGGCGGGCAAGGCGGGCAAGGTGCAGGTGGTCGGCTACGACAACATCAATGCCATCAAGCCGATGCTCAAGGATGGTCGTGTCCTGGCGACGGCCGACCAGTTCGCCGCCAAACAGGCCGTGTTCGGCATCGAGACGGCCTTGAAGATGCTCAAGGGCGAAAAAGTCGACAGCGGCACCAACGGCGTTATCGAAACTCCGGTCGAGCTGGTGACCAAGTAGTTATCCTGGCGACACAACGGTGCTCGCCCATCCGGGCGAGCGCATTGGAGAGTTTGTTATGTCCGTTCGCGACCCGAACGCTGTCCTGTGCGTCAGCGGTATCGGCAAGACCTATGCCCAGCCGGTACTGACCGATATCAACCTGACGTTGATGCGCGGTGAAGTGCTGGCGCTGACCGGTGAAAATGGCGCCGGCAAAAGCACCTTGTCCAAGATCATCGGCGGGCTGGTGACGCCGACGACCGGGCAGATGCAATTTCAAGGTCAGGATTATCGCCCTGGCAGCCGGACCCAGGCTGAAGAGCTGGGCGTGCGCATGGTGATGCAGGAACTCAACCTGCTGCCGACCCTTTCCGTGGCTGAAAACCTGTTTCTCGACAACCTGCCCAGCCACGGCGGCTGGATCAGTCGCAAGCAATTGCGCAAGGCGGCCATCGAGGCCATGGCCCAGGTGGGGCTCGATGCCATCGATCCCGACACGCTGGTCGGCGAGCTGGGGATCGGTCACCAGCAGATGGTCGAGATCGCCCGCAACCTGATTGGCGATTGCCATGTGCTGATTCTCGATGAGCCGACCGCCATGCTGACGGCCCGCGAAGTCGAGATGCTCTTTGAACAGATCACTCGCCTGCAGGCACGCGGCGTGTCGATCATCTACATTTCCCATCGCCTCGAAGAACTGGCGCGGGTCGCCCAGCGCATTGCCGTACTGCGTGATGGCAACCTGGTCTGCGTCGAGCCGATGGCTAACTACGACAGCGAGCAACTGGTGACCCTGATGGTCGGCAGGGAGCTGGGCGAGCATATCGACCTGGGTCCACGCCAGATGGGCGCGCCAGCGCTGACCGTTAAAGGCCTGACACGCTCCGACAAGGTCCGCGACGTGTCCTTTGAAGTGCGCAGTGGCGAGATATTCGGTATCTCCGGTCTGATCGGGGCAGGGCGCACTGAACTGTTGCGGCTGATCTTCGGTGCCGATACCGCTGACAGTGGCACGGTGGCGCTGGGTTCGCCGGCCCAGGTCGTGAGCATTCGCTCCCCCTCGGATGCGGTAGCCCATGGCATTGCGTTGATCACCGAAGACCGCAAGGGCGAAGGCCTGCTGCTGACCCAGTCCATCGCCGCCAACATTGCCCTGGGCAACATGCCGGAGATCTCCAGCGCCGGCCTGGTCAATGGCAGCGCCGAACTGGCCTTGGCGCAGCGGCAGGTCGATGCCATGCGTATCCGCAGCTCCAGCCCGACCCAGTTGGTGTCCGAGCTGTCGGGCGGCAACCAGCAGAAAGTCGTGATCGGGCGTTGGCTCGAACGCGATTGCGCGGTCATGTTGTTCGATGAGCCGACCCGTGGCATCGACGTCGGCGCCAAATTCGACATTTATGCGCTGCTCGGCGAGCTGACTCGCCAGGGCAAGGCGCTGGTCGTGGTGTCCAGTGACCTGCGGGAGCTGATGTTGATCTGTGACCGGATCGGCGTGCTGTCCGCCGGACGCCTGATCGACACCTTCGAGCGCGACAGTTGGACCCAGGATGACTTGCTTGCCGCCGCATTCGCCGGCTACCAGAAACGTGATGCGTTGCTCAACGAAGCAGCGCCTAGGGATTTTTCATGAAAACCGCATCTGCCGTCGGCAAATCGAGTGGCAATTTCTATGGCCTCGGGACCTACCTGGGCCTGGCTGGCGCGCTGCTGGCCATGATCGCGCTGTTCTCGACCCTGAGCAGCCATTTTTTGTCCTATGACACCTTCAGCACCTTGGCCAACCAGATACCGGATCTCATGGTGCTGGCGGTCGGCATGACGTTCATCCTGATCATCGGTGGCATCGACCTGTCGGTGGGGTCGGTGCTGGCACTTGCCGCATCGACGGTCAGCGTGGCCGTGCTTGGCTGGGGCTGGAGCGTCTGGCCATCGGCCTTGCTCGGCATGGCCGTGGCGGCGCTGGCGGGTACGGTCACCGGTTCGATTACCGTGGCGTGGCGGATTCCATCGTTCATCGTCTCCCTCGGCGTGCTGGAGATGGCCCGGGGCCTGGCGTACCAGATGACCGGCTCGCGGACTGCCTACATCGGCGACACGTTCGCCTGGCTGTCCAACCCCATCGCCTTTGGTATCTCGCCTTCGTTCATCATCGCCTTGCTGGTGATCTTCATTGCCCAGGCGGTGCTGACCCGTACGGTGTTCGGCCGCTACCTGATCGGCATCGGCACCAATGAAGAAGCCGTGCGCCTGGCCGGCATCAATCCAAAGCCCTACAAGATCCTGGTGTTCAGTCTGATGGGCTTGCTGGCCGGTGTGGCCGCGCTGTTCCAGATTTCGCGCCTGGAGGCGGCGGATCCGAACGCCGGTTCAGGGCTTGAACTGCAGGTCATCGCTGCCGTGGTCATCGGCGGCACCAGCCTGATGGGTGGCCGCGGTTCGGTCATCAGCACCTTCTTTGGCGTGCTGATCATCTCCGTGCTGGCGGCGGGCCTGGCGCAGATCGGCGCCACTGAGCCGACCAAGCGCATCATTACCGGTGCGGTGATCGTGGTGGCGGTCGTGCTCGATACCTATCGCAGCCAGCGCGCCAGTCGGCGGGGCTGAACCATGGCGACTATCAAGGATGTAGCAGCGCTCGCCGGAATTTCCTACACCACCGTGTCCCACGTGGTGAACAAGACGCGGCCGGTCAGCGAGGAAGTGCGGCTCAAGGTCGAGGCGGCCATCGAGCGCCTGGACTACGTGCCCAGCGCCGTGGCCCGCTCGCTCAAGGCCAAGACCACGGCGACCATCGGCCTGCTGGTGCCCAACAGCCTCAACCCTTACTTTGCCGAGTTGGCCCGGGGTATCGAGGATTATTGTGAGCGCAACGGCTATTGCGTGATCCTGTGCAACTCCGACGACAACCCGGACAAGCAGCGCAGCTACCTGCGGGTGCTGCTGGAAAAACGCATTGATGGCCTGATCTTCGCGTCCGCCGGCGGCGATGTCGGCCTGGCCGAGGGGCTGTCCAACGTACGCACGCCCATGGTGATTGTCGACCGTGGGCTCGACGGCGTCGACGCAGACCTGGTGCGCATCGATCATGAATACGGCGCCTACCTGGCGACCCGGCACCTGTTGGAGCTGGGTCATCGCGATATCGCCTTTATCGGTGGCCCGGCCGATACCAGCGTGGCGCAGATGCGTCTGGCCGGTTACTGCCGTGCGCTGAAAGAGGCCGGGATCGAGCTGCCCGTCGGGCGCATGCTCGAGAGCGATTTCACCAGTACCGGTGGCTACCGCGCCGCCGCGCAACTGCTTGAACAGCAACCGCCGAGTGCGATTTTTGCGGCCAACGACATGATCGGTATCGGTGTGCTGCGCGCCGCGGCTGAACGCAACGTGCGCGTGCCCAGCGAACTGTCGGTCATCGGTTTCGATGACATCCAGATGAGCCGGTATGTCTACCCGGCGTTGACCACGGTCGGGCAGTCGATCCTGCAGCTCGGCGAGATGGCGGCCGAAGTGCTGCTGCGACGAATTGCGACGCCGGGCCTTGCCACCGAGCAGCGGATCGTGACACCAAGTATTGTCCTGCGAGAGTCGACTGCACCGCTGTCCGGTACATTCGCCCAATACCGCTGAACCGAATTGATGAGTAGTGATGTATGCCAGCAAAAGTAGTGGTAATAGGCAGCCTGAACATGGACCTGGTGACCCGGGCGCCGCGTCTGCCGCGCGGTGGTGAAACACTGATCGGCAAGTCGTTCTCCACCATTCCGGGCGGCAAGGGTGCCAACCAGGCGGTGGCCGCCGCGCGCCTGGGGGCGCAGGTATCGATGGTCGGTTGCGTGGGCAATGATGCCTACGGCGAACAGTTGCGTGGCGGGCTGTTGGCCGAGGGCATCGACTGCCAGGCGGTCAGCGTGGTGGAGGGGGCCAGTGGCGTGGCGCTGATCGTCGTCGACGACAACAGCCAGAATGCGATCGTTATCGTTGCCGGTGCCAACGGTGCGCTCACCGCCGAGGTCCTGGACAGTGTCGATGAAGTGCTGCAAAGCGCCGATGTCATTATCTGCCAGCTCGAAGTGCCGGATGCCACCGTCGGCCACGCCCTCAAGCGCGCTCGTGAGTTGGGCAAAATCGTCATCCTCAACCCGGCGCCAGCCTCCCGGACATTGCCGGCCGACTGGTACGCCTGCATCGACTACCTGATTCCCAATGAAAGCGAAGCAGCGGTCTTGAGCGAACTGGCGGTGGATTCCCTGGAAACCGCCGAAGCCGCCGCGGCGCATCTGATCGCCGCCGGCGCCGGCAAGGTGATCGTGACCCTGGGCGCCCAGGGGTTGATGTTCGCCAACGGTGCCAGCTTCGAACACTTCCCGGCCCTGCGGGTCAAGGCAGTGGACACCACGGCGGCCGGAGACACCTTTGTCGGCGGTTTCGCGGCAGCCCTGGCCAGCGGCAAAAGCGAGGTCGACGCGATTCGTTTCGGCCAGGCCGCCGCCGCGCTGTCGGTCACCCGCGCGGGCGCGCAGCCTTCGATCCCCACGTTGCTGGAAGTACAGGCTTTCAAATCATGAAAAAGACGCCGTTGTTGAATGTGGCACTGTCACGACTGATCGCTTCCCTGGGCCATGGCGACAAGGTGGTCATCGGTGATGCCGGCCTGCCCGTGCCGCCCCAGGTCGAATTGATCGACCTGGCCCTGACCCATGGCATTCCTGACTTTGTCAGTACCTTAAAGGTGGTGCTCAGCGAAATGCAGGTGGAAAGCCATGTCCTGGCCGAGGAGATCCTCGAAAAACCACCGTCGGCGCTGACGACCCTGGAGGCGCTGCATGCCGAGGGTGCGCTGGGGGAGCGGGTGCTGGTCAGCCACGAACAATTCAAGATCATCAGCCGACAGGCGCGGGCGATCATTCGCACAGGCGAGTGCTCTCCGTACTGCAATATCGTGCTGGTCGCTGGAGTGACGTTCTAATCCTGTTCAACCCTGCACAAGGAGTGCGCCATGCACCGCTATGCTCAGAAAATGCATCAACTGTTCCGGAGTCTGCTGCTTTTGTCATTGATCACCGCTACGAGCGCCCAGGCGGCGGAAAAGATCGACCTGATCATCGACACCGACCCAGGGGCCGATGACGTGGTGGCGTTGTTGTTCGCCCTGGCGTCGCCCGAGGAGCTGCATATCCGTGCGCTGACCACCGTTGCCGGCAATGTGCGCCTGGACAAGACCTCGCGCAACGCTCGCCTGGCGCGGGAATGGGCAGGGCGCGAAGACGTGCCCGTGTATGCCGGGGCGCCGAAACCGTTGATGCGCACGCCGATCTACGCGGAAAACATCCATGGCAAGGAAGGCCTGTCGGGTGTCACCGTGCACGAGCCGAAAAAGGGCTTGGCCGAAGGCAATGCCGTCAACTACCTGATCGACACCCTCAAGGCGGCCAAGCCCCACAGCATCACCATCGCCATGCTGGGTCCACAGACCAACCTGGCCTTGGCGCTGGTGCAGGAGCCCGACATCGTCCAGGGCATCAAGGAAGTGGTGATCATGGGCGGTGCACATTTCAACGGCGGCAATATCACGCCGGTGGCTGAATTCAATCTGTTCGCCGACCCGCAGGCGGCCGAGGTAGTGGCCAAGAGCGGCGTGAAGCTGACATACCTGCCGCTGGACGTGACCCACAAGATCCTCACCAGCGAAGCGCGCCTGAAGCAGATCGCGGCGCTGAACAACAATGCCAGCAAGCTGGTGGGCGATATCCTCAACGAATACGTCAAGGGCGACATGGAGCATTACGGCATGACCGGTGGGCCGGTGCATGACGCGACGGTGATTGCCTACCTGCTCAAGCCGCAGTTGTTCACTGGCCGTTCGGTCAATGTCGTGGTGGACAGTCGCGAGGGCCCGACGTTCGGGCAGACCATCGTCGACTGGTACGACGGCCTGAAAGCGCCGAAGAACGCGTTCTGGGTGGAAAACGGTGATGCCCAGGGCTTCTTCGACCTGCTGACCGAGCGCCTGGCGCGCCTCAAGTAATCTGCCTGGCTGTGCGCCCGCAGGCTGGCCTGCGGGTGCGTGAGCATCAGTCCACGGCGTCGGCGGTGCTTGGGTAGCGTTCGAATGCCTGCTGGATGAAGTTGCGGGCGACCTCCGTCCCCAGTTCCCTCACCAGCAATTCTATGCCGATGATTGCCAGTTCCTCGGGGCTGCCGGGGCTATAGGAGCTATGGCCCTCCGACCATTTGGCATTGATGGTGGCTTCGATGCTGACGGTGCTCATGGTAGGGCTCGCGAGTTGGAGGGCTGTAAGTGGAGTTAAGCATTTTTGCCCCCGGTTTGGCACTGCGACTTAGGCATTGGGGGAGGGCTGTGCGACACTCTTTTTTTTTGTTTTTAGAGGAGCCCCGCCGTGCAGATCGATTTGAACGCTCCGGAGGGCCTGACCCTCGAGGCGGTTCGTCAATTGCTGGCCTCGGCCAGTGATGACGAACATACCCAGCTGCGCGTGACCAAGGGCGGTATCGCCTATTTGTCCTCGGGTGTGGTCGGTGGCGCTGACATCGATGGTTTGCTGTTTCGGCTCGAAACCTGGGCGAAGGGCTCGGGATACGTCGGGCGGGTCGCTGCCAGCGACGAGGTCTGGGTCATGCAGATCTACAATGCGCTGAAGGATAACTGGCCGAATCCCCCGTTCGATTACATCGATGTTTATTGAGCGGTGTTCATATCCGGTCACGATTCAGCGCTGAACAGCGCTGGCGGCTCAGGCAAACTGCCGGTTTTCCGGGTGAGCCAGGCCGATGGCGGCGGTGTTGAAACCAAGCGCCGTTTGGGTTGTCGCACGCTCTCTGTTTATTTATCGAAAAAAGGAGGCTTCATGCCTTGGAAGCTCGCGTCACTGAGTACTCTGCTGGCCGCCGTGGTCTTGAGCGGTTGCAGCAGCACCTCCGAGTCGACCCCCGATCCCGTGGCGACCGAGACCGGTCATAGCCGCTGCGAAGCCCAGGCGGCCGAGTTCGCCATTGGCAAGCAGGCCTCGCCGCAATTGCTGGAGCAGGCCCGTACCCGTGCCGGCGCGCAGAATGCGCGGATTCTCAGGCCCAACGACATGGTGACGCTTGAGTACCGCTCCGACCGCCTGAACCTCATTACCGATGCCAATCTGGTGGTCAACCGGGTGAACTGCGGCTGATTGGCGGTTTTCAATCGCCCATAAAAAACCCCGTCACATGGACGGGGTTTTTTTAGTGCGCCGAGAAATTACTCTGGGCGAACCTGTGCAGCTTGCATACCCTTTTGGCCTTTCTCAGCCACGAAGGAAACGGTCTGGCCTTCTTTCAGGCTTTTGAAACCGTCGCTTTCGATAGCTTTGAAGTGTACGAACAGGTCGTCACCGCCACCTTGAGGAGTGATGAAGCCGAAGCCTTTTTCATCGTTGAACCATTTAACGGTGCCGGTTTGGCGATTAGACATGGTGTATCTCCAAGAAACATATATTTTCAGTGTACTGTGCTGCTCAGGCCAACTGGGCACACCCGGGTATCATAGTCGAAATGTTCGATTTGGGACCCCCCCAGACGCGCTGTTTGCCAATCAGTCGTGTTTACTTTACCGCCTTTACCCGCTGAAAGGCCCGGTTTTAAAGGCTTTCAGCCGAAAGTGAAGACGATAAAAAAAGCTGTAAAACCTGAATAAATCGTTCAAAAAAGCCTGAAATCAGTGTTTTTCAACCCTGCCGGGCCGGTTCAGGAAGCCTGTTTTCTCACTTTTTCGGCTTGTTGTCGGCCTTGCATTTTGCGATCTGGCCCAGTGCCTTTTGCTGCAGTTCCGGGGTGGCCTTGTTGTCCATCAAGGCCTGGATGTCCGAGGCTGGGTAGGACTTGATCGCATCGGCGCCACAGGCGCAATGGGACTTGGCTGCGGCCGCGCCGATCTGGGGCGTTGCCGCCTCCGTGCATTGGGCCATGTATTTTTCGCGCTCGCCTTTGGGCCAGTCGGCATGGGCGGTCAGTGGAAGCAGCAGGGCGAGGGGGGCGACTACTGCAAACAAGGTATTGAGACGCATGCGAAGATGCTCCTTTCGGGTCGATGTCTTGATATCTGAGGCGTTGCGCTCGGTTCAGTTCAGCACTCTGGCATAAAAACCCTGGATTTACGCCTGCTTCAATTCCAGCACGGCGATGACCGTTCATCTGTGCTAGCATGCCGGGCTCGGCTATTTCCAGGCTGTGGATGACTCGCTCGTCCCGGCGGCAAAGAACCCGAATAACCCTGATTTGAATCCCAGTCACTCTGGTTCGGTTTCCCCGGTTGGCCGCAAGGCTCCTGCCGCTGTAAGGCAGGCGTTCGTCATTGAATGGCCTGGACTGGATCTTGTACTGGCTCATCCCAACCCACGTGACCTTTGGTAGGGGTCACCACTAGGAGAGGAGGCGCCATGCCAACTATAACTCTTCCCGACGGCAGTCAACGTTCGTTCGATCACCCGGTTTCCGTAGCCGAGGTCGCCGCATCCATCGGTGCGGGCCTGGCCAAGGCGACCCTGGCCGGCAAGGTCAACGGCAAGCTGGTCGACGCCAGTGACGTCATCGACAGCGACGCCACGCTGCAAATCATCACGCCAAAGGATGAAGAGGGGCTGGAGATCATTCGCCACTCTTGCGCGCACCTGGTCGGCCATGCGGTCAAGCAGCTGTACCCGAGCGCGAAGATGGTCATCGGCCCGGTCATCGACGAAGGCTTCTATTACGACATCGCCTTCGAGCGTCCTTTCACGCCGGAAGACATGGCGGCCATCGAACAGCGCATGCAGCAGCTGATCGAGAAAGATTACGACGTCATCAAGAAAGTCACCCCGCGCGCCGAAGTCATCGAGGTCTTCAAGGCCCGTGGCGAGGACTACAAGCTGCGTCTGGTGGAAGACATGCCGGACGAGCAGGCCATGGGCCTGTACTACCACGAAGAATACGTCGACATGTGCCGTGGTCCGCACGTGCCGAACACGCGCTTCCTGAAATCCTTCAAGCTGACCAAGCTGTCCGGCGCCTACTGGCGTGGCGACGCGAAGAACGAGCAGTTGCAGCGCGTCTATGGCACTGCCTGGGCGGACAAGAAGCAACTGGCGGCCTACATCCAGCGCATTGAAGAAGCCGAGAAGCGCGATCACCGCAAGATCGGCAAGCGCCTGGGCCTGTTCCATACCCAGGAAGAGTCCCCGGGCATGGTGTTCTGGCACCCGAACGGCTGGACCCTGTACCAGGTGCTTGAGCAGTACATGCGCCAGGTCCAGCGTGAGAACGGCTATCTGGAAATCAAGACGCCGCAAGTGGTGGACCGCAGCCTGTGGGAGAAATCCGGGCACTGGGCCAACTACGCCGACAACATGTTCACCACCCAGTCGGAAAACCGCGACTACGCCATCAAGCCGATGAACTGCCCATGCCACGTGCAGGTGTTCAACCAGGGCTTGAAGAGCTACCGCGAGCTGCCGATGCGCCTGGCCGAGTTCGGTGCCTGCCACCGCAACGAGCCGTCGGGTGCGCTGCACGGCATCATGCGCGTGCGTGCATTCACCCAGGACGATGCACACATCTTCTGCACCGAAGAGCAGATGCAGGCCGAATCTGCCGCCTTCATCAAGCTGACCATGGACGTCTATCGTGACTTCGGCTTCACCGAAGTCGAAATGAAGCTGTCCACTCGTCCGGAAAAACGCGTCGGCTCCGATGAGCTGTGGGATCGCGCCGAAGCGGCCCTGGCCGCAGCCCTTGATAGTGCGGGTCTTGCGTACGACTTGCAGCCGGGCGAGGGGGCCTTCTACGGTCCGAAGATCGAATTCTCGCTGAAAGATTGCCTCGGTCGTGTGTGGCAGTGTGGTACCTTGCAGCTCGATTTCAACCTGCCGATCCGTCTGGGCGCTGAATATGTGTCCGAAGACAACAGTCGCAAGCACCCGGTCATGCTTCACCGCGCGATCCTCGGTTCGTTCGAGCGTTTCGTCGGGATTCTGATCGAGCACTACGAGGGTGCGTTCCCTGCGTGGCTGGCGCCGACCCAGGCAGTGATCATGAATATCACTGATAAACAGGCAGATTTTGCCGCCGAAGTCGAAAAAACTCTCAATCAAAGCGGATTTCGTGCCAAGTCCGACTTGAGAAATGAAAAGATCGGCTTTAAAATCCGCGAGCATACTTTGCTCAAGGTTCCCTTTCTCTTGGTTATTGGAGATCGGGAGGTCGAGATGCAGACTGTCGCTGTGCGTACTCGTGAAGGTGCTGACCTGGGCTCGATGCCCGTCGCCGAATTCGCTGAGTTTCTCGCGCAAGCGGTTTCCCGGCGTGGTCGCCCAGATTTGGAGTAATTATTATTAAGCGTGAAATGAGACAAGATAAACGAGCTGCACCGAAAGCCCCGATCAACGAGAATATCTCGGCACGCGAGGTTCGGTTAATTGGCGCTGACGGCGAGCAGATTGGCATCGTCTCGATTGATGAAGCGCTTCGTATTGCTGAAGAAGCCAAGCTTGATCTGGTAGAAATTTCCGCAGACGCAGTCCCACCGGTTTGCCGGGTGATGGACTACGGCAAGTCGATCTTCGAAAAGAAGAAGCAGATTGCCGCGGCGAAGAAAAACCAGAAGCAGATTCAGGTAAAAGAAATCAAGTTTCGTCCAGGGACGGAGGAAGGGGATTACCAGGTAAAACTGCGCAACCTGGTACGTTTCCTGAGTGATGGGGACAGGGCCAAGGTATCCTTGCGATTCCGCGGCCGTGAGATGGCCCACCAGGAGCTGGGGATGGAACTCCTCAAGCGGGTTGAACAAGACCTGCTCGAGTACGGTTCGGTCGAACAGCATCCTAAGATGGAAGGACGCCAGCTGATCATGGTCATCGCCCCGAAAAAGAAGAAGTAATCACCAGGGCACGGCAGGCCTTGCGATTATGTTTATCAACTGAATGCGGAGTATCCGAACATGCCAAAGATGAAGACTAAAAGTGGTGCTGCTAAGCGGTTTCTGAAAACTGCTAACGGTATCAAGCACAAGCACGCTTTCAAGAGCCACATCCTGACCAAAATGTCGACCAAGCGTAAGCGTCAACTGCGCGGTAGCAGCTTGCTGCATCCGTCTGACGTGGCAAAAGTCGAGCGCATGCTGCGCCTTCGTTAATTTTTGGATCAAGAATAGAGGAAGTAACTCATGGCTCGTGTAAAGCGTGGCGTCATTGCCCGTAAGCGTCACAAAAAAATTCTGAAACTTGCTAAAGGCTACTACGGCGCGCGTTCCCGCGTATTCCGTGTTGCCAAGCAAGCGGTAATCAAGGCAGGCCAATACGCCTACCGTGACCGTCGTCAGAAAAAACGTCAGTTCCGCGCTCTGTGGATCGCTCGTATCAATGCTGGTGCTCGTGTTAACGGTCTGTCCTACAGCCGTTTCATCGCTGGCCTGAAAAAAGCGTCCATCGAGATCGACCGTAAGGTTCTGGCTGATCTGGCAGTGAACGAAAAAGCGGCGTTTGCTGCGATTGTCGAGAAAGCTAAAGCCACCTTGGCTTAAGTACCCCCGGCAGTCACCGAGGCCTACATCTGTAGGCCCAGGTGTCAAACGTCATAAATAGGGGAAGAGCCTTAAAGCTCTTCCCCTATTTCGTATCTGGAGTCTGTACATGGAAAACCTGGACGCGCTGGTCGCTCAAGCACTAGAGGCTGTGCAAAGCGCTGAAGATATCAATGCCCTGGAGCAAATCCGGGTTCACTACCTTGGCAAGAAGGGCGAGTTGACTCAGGTGATGAAGACCCTGGGGAACCTGCCAGCCGAAGAGCGCCCGCAGGTCGGTGCGCTGATCAACGTTGCCAAGGAGCGTGTCACAGAGGTCCTCAATGCGCGCAAGGCGTTGTTCGAGGAGGCGGATCTGGTTGCCAAGCTCGCCGCCGAGTCCATCGACGTGACCCTGCCTGGCCGTGGCCAGACCTCCGGTGGCCTGCATCCGGTGACCCGGACCCTGGAACGCATCGAGCAGTTCTTCACCCACATCGGCTACGGCATTGCCGAAGGCCCTGAGGTCGAAGACGACTACCACAACTTCGAAGCGCTCAACATCCCAGGCCATCACCCGGCCCGGTCGATGCACGACACCTTCTATTTCAACGCGAACATGTTGTTGCGCACCCATACCTCGCCGGTACAGGTCCGCACCATGGAATCGCAACAGCCGCCGATCCGCATCGTCTGCCCAGGCCGTGTGTACCGCAGCGACTCCGATATCACCCACTCGCCGATGTTCCACCAGGTCGAAGGCCTGCTGGTTGATCGCGACATCAATTTCGCTGACCTGAAAGGAACGATCGAAGAGTTCCTGCGGGTGTTCTTCGAAAAAGAACTGGCCGTGCGTTTCCGCCCTTCGTACTTCCCGTTCACCGAGCCATCGGCTGAAGTCGACATGGAATGCGTGATGTGCAGCGGTAAAGGCTGCCGCGTCTGCAAGCAGACTGGCTGGCTGGAAGTCATGGGTTGCGGCATGGTTCACCCGAACGTGCTGCGTATGTCCGGGATCGACCCGGAAGAGTTCTCCGGCTTTGCTTTCGGCATGGGCGTCGAGCGCCTGGCCATGCTGCGTTACGGTGTGAATGACTTGCGCCTGTTCTTCGACAACGACTTGCGGTTCCTTGCGCAATTTCGCTAAGCCGCAGACCCGTAACGAATCTAATAGGAGAGCAGGATGAAATTCAGTGAACAATGGCTGCGCGGCTGGGTAAGCCCGCAGGTAAGTCGGGACGAGCTGGTTGCTCGCCTGTCGATGGCCGGCCTTGAGGTCGATAGCGTCACGCCGGCCGCCGGTGATTTCAGCGGTGTGGTCGTGGGTGAGGTGCTGGGCACCGAGCAGCACCCAGACGCTGACAAGCTGCGGGTTTGCCAGGTCAGCAATGGCGCGGAAACCTTCCAGGTGGTCTGCGGCGCGCCCAACGTGCGCCCGGGCCTGAAGATCCCGTTCGCCATGATCGGTGCCGAACTGCCGGGCGACTTCAAGATCAAGAAAGCCAAGCTGCGCGGCGTCGAGTCCAACGGCATGTTGTGCTCCCAGGCCGAGCTGCAGATTGGCGAAGGCAACGATGGCCTGATGGAACTCCCGGCGGATGCGCCGGTTGGCCAGGACATCCGTGAATACCTGGGCCTGGACGATGCGAGCATCGAGGTCGACCTGACGCCGAACCGTGGCGATTGCCTGTCCCTGGCCGGCCTGGCCCGTGAAGTCGGCGCGCTGTATGCCGCTCCCGTGACGCGTCCTGTGGTTGCGAGCGTGCCGGCCGTGCACGACGAAGTGCGTTCGATTGAAGTCCTCGCGCCGGCCGCGTGCCCGCGTTACCTGGGCCGTGTGATCCGTAACGTCGACCTGTCCAAGCCGACGCCGCTGTGGATGGTCGAGCGCCTGCGTCGCGCCGACGTGCGCAGCATCGACGCCGCTGTCGACATCACCAACTATGTGATGCTGGAGCTGGGTCAGCCGCTGCATGCGTTCGATCTCGCCGAAATCAACGGTGGCATTCGCGTACGCATGGCCGAAGAGGGTGAGAAGCTGGTACTGCTCGACGGCCAGGAAGTGACCCTGCGCAGCGACACCCTGGTGATTGCCGACCACGCTCGCGCCCTGGCGATTGCCGGCGTGATGGGCGGCGAGCACAGTGGCGTATCCGCCACGACCCGCGATGTATTCCTGGAGAGCGCGTTCTTCGACCAGATCGCCGTCGCTGGCAAGGCCCGCTCCTATGGCCTGCACACCGACGCCTCGCACCGTTACGAGCGTGGCGTGGACTGGCAACTGGCCCGTGAAGCCATGGAGCGCGCCACAGGCCTGCTGCTGGACATCACCGGTGGCGAAGCCGGCCCGATCATCGAGACCGTCAGCGAACAGCACCTGCCCAAGATTGCGCCGGTCACCCTGCGTGCCCAGCGCATCACCCAGATGCTGGGCATGGAAATGGACCCGGCCGAAGTCGAACGCCTGCTCAGCGCCTTGGGCCTGAACATCAGCGCCGATGGGGCAGGGCAGTGGCGCGTCGAAGTGCCAAGCCATCGCTTCGATATCAGCCTGGAAGTCGACCTGATCGAAGAACTGGCCCGCTTGTACGGCTACAACCGCCTGCCGGTTCGCTACCCGCAAGCACGCCTGGCCCCACAGGCCAAGGCTGAAGCCCGCAGCGACCTGCCGGAACTGCGCCGCCTGCTGGTGGCCCGTGGGTATCAGGAAGCGATCACCTACAGCTTCATCGATCCACGTCAGTTCGAGCTGTTCAATCCGGGTGTCGAGCCGCTGTTGCTGGCCAACCCGATTTCCAACGACATGGCTGCCATGCGCTCGTCCCTGTGGCCAGGCCTGGTCAAGTCGCTCCAGCACAACCTGAACCGCCAGCAGGATCGCGTGCGGCTGTTCGAAAGCGGCCTGCGTTTTGTCGGTCAGCTGGAAGGCTTGAAACAAGAGCCGATGCTGGCCGGTGTCGTCTGCGGTAGTCGCCTGCCGGAAGGCTGGGCGCAAGGTCGCGATGTCGTCGACTTCTTCGACGTCAAGGCTGATGTGGAAGCGGTGCTGGGCTTCGCCGGCGCGCTAGACGCATTCACTTTCGTCCCGGGCAAGCACCCGGCGCTGCACCCGGGGCAGACCGCACGCATCGAGCGGGACGGGCGTGAAGTCGGCTATGTCGGTGCCATTCACCCGGAATTGTCGAAAACCCTGGGCCTTGATCGTCCAGTCTTCGTTTTCGAGCTGGTTCTGGCCGAAGTGGCACTGGGGAAAATGCCGAAATTCCAGGAGTTATCGCGCTTTCCTGAAGTGCGTCGTGACCTTGCGTTGCTGGCCGACCGTGAGGTTGCTTCCAGTGCTGTACTGGACGTAATTCGTGAAAATGCAGGCGAATGGCTGACGGACCTCAGGCTATTTGACGTGTATCAGGGTAAAGGCATTGATCCGCATAGAAAAAGCCTTGCAGTTGGCTTGACCTGGCAGCATCCATCGCGCACTCTTAATGACGATGAGGTGAATACCGCAACGCAGAATATCCTCACCTCGCTCGAAAACAGGTTGAACGCCACGTTAAGGAAGTGACGTATGGGGGCTCTGACGAAAGCTGAGATGGCGGAACGTCTGTATGAGGAGCTGGGCCTGAATAAACGGGAGGCCAAAGAATTGGTCGAACTGTTTTTCGAAGAAATCAGGCACGCTCTGGAAGACAACGAACAGGTCAAATTGTCCGGTTTCGGCAATTTCGACCTGCGGGACAAACGCCAGCGGCCTGGCCGCAATCCGAAAACGGGAGAAGAAATCCCGATCACGGCTCGCCGTGTGGTCACCTTTCGTCCAGGGCAGAAGTTGAAGGCCCGAGTTGAGGCTTATGCTGGAACCAAGTCATAACGACGAACTACCCGTCATCCCGGGCAAACGCTACTTCACCATTGGTGAAGTCAGCGAGCTGTGTGCGGTAAAACCACATGTGCTGCGCTATTGGGAGCAGGAGTTTCCTCAACTCAACCCGGTCAAGCGCCGCGGAAACCGTCGGTATTATCAGCGCCAAGACGTGCTGATGATCCGGCAGATCCGCGCGTTGCTGTACGATCAGGGGTTCACCATCGGCGGAGCGCGTCTGCGCCTCTCCGGTGATGAGGCCAAAGACGATACAACCCAGTACAAACAGATGATCCGCCAGATGATCGCCGAGCTCGAAGATGTACTGGTGGTGCTCAAGAAATAAATTTCTGCTTTTAAATACTTCCAGTTTTCAAAAGCTTGCGATATATTCCTGAGCGTTCCGCTGAGAAGCGGAACAAGATTCACGCCTAGTCGGGGCGTAGCGCAGTCCGGTAGCGCACTAGCATGGGGTGCTAGGGGTCGAGTGTTCGAATCACTCCGTCCCGACCATATTTTTCAATGACTCAGGCCAATGTTCACAGCATTGGCCTTTTTCATGTGCGTGACTTTTGCGTGACGTGTGTTTCAAGTCGTGCAACCTTATATCCCCCAATTGCGCGATCGTCCTCGCAAACGCTGTCGCTGGCTTTTTGCTGACAAGGGCTTCGATGCTGAAGCCCAGCGGCGCTACTGTGACCATTGCCGGATGCGGCCGGTAATAGATCCAACACTACATCTGGCTATCGCGGCTTACCTTGAAGCACTGTTGCGAGAATCGGTCATGGCCGACAACGCCACGGAGGTCGCTGCTGTGCGCGTTTCTACACCTAACTTCACATACACATGTTCCAGATGTTTGTTCACGGTGCGTGGGCTCAGATCGAGAATGGTGCCGATATCGCGGTTGGTCTTGCCGCAGGCCACCCAGCGCAGAACCTCGACTTCCCGACCGGTGAGCTGAAAGCGTGCCGACAGCACCCTGTGCGCCGGCTCGTCGTCCAGGCTCGGCGCGGCTGGCTGTGACGCCGCTCGGGCCGAGAGCAGGATGCGCGAGGTGCGCAGGTGCGCGGCGACCCGGGCCAGCACTTCGTCGGTCTGGATCGGCTTGGTCACGTAGTCGCTGCCACCCACTTCAAAGCCCTGGACCACATGCCTGCTTTCCGTCAACGCGGTCATGAACAGCACCGGAATATCGGCGTTGGCCGGGTGCTCTTTGATCCGCCGGCAGGTCTCGAAGCCGTCCAGGCCCGGCATCATCGCATCCAGCAGGATCAGGTCCGGCCGCCGACGTTCGATGCGGTTCAGGGCGCTGAGCCCGTCGAGGGCCACCAGCACCATGTAGCCGGCATCGTTGAGGGCGTCGGAGAGCATGGCGAGGTTGTCCGGGGTGTCGTCCACAATCAGCACGACACCGGGTTCAGCGACTGTGGTCAGTGCATTCATCTTCTGCCTCCTTGAGGGCGCGGTTGATTTCGTCCAGGCGAAAGTTTTTCAGCAGCTTGCGTAGCGAACTGATGAAAGGGGCGGTGGCTGGCGTCTCGGCCTGGATGGCGTCGAGTTTTTCGTGCAGACCGCGTACGTAGCCGATGGCGCTGAGTTCGCCGAGGGCGATGAGGTCAGGCGGTGAGGGCAATATCCCCGGTTCGGGGAATGTCGCAGGGGCTGGTTTTTCGCGGCGCAGCCAGTGCAGGTCGAGCTGCTTCTGGATCCGTTCGAGCAGCTCCGGGGTGTGTACCGGCTTGGCAAGGTAGTCGTTGCAGGCACTGGCCAGGCTGCGCTCGCGCTCGTCGTTAAAGGCATTGGCCGATATCACGATGATCGGTGCCGTGGACAACGCATTGCGGCGGATCAGCCGACTGGTTTCCCAGCCATCCATCGTCGGCATCGACAGGTCCATGAGGATCAGGTCCGGCCCCAGCAGGGCGACCTGGCGAATCGCTTCCTGGCCGTTGCTGGCCTGGACCACTTCAAAGCCCAGGGGCGTGAGCATGCCGCTGAGGACCTTGCGATGGTCCACATGGTCGTCCACTACCAGCACCAGACGCCGCGGCCCCTGGTAGCCGATGATGTCGTGTTCGACATGGATCACCGCCTGCGGCACCCGTACTTGCGAGAGAAACAGGCGCACCTGGAAACAGGTGCCCTTGTCCTGCTGACTCTTGACCTGCAACTCGCCGCCCATCAGCGAGGTGAGCATGCGGGTAATGGTCAGGCCCAGGCCAACGCCCTTGTCCTGGCGCATCAGATCACCGCGTTCGAAAGGCTGGAAGATTCGCTCGATGTGCTCGGGGTCGATGCCGATACCCGTGTCGATGATGTCGAAGGTTGCCGTCTCGCGCATGTAACTGACCCGCAGGCAGACCTCGCCGCTGTCTGTGAAGTTGACCGCATTGCCCAACAGGTTGATGAGGATCTGCCGGACGCGCTTTTCGTCGCCTCGCACCACCGCCGGCATCTTGCCGATCAGCTCCAGGCGAAAGCGCAACCCTTTGTCCCGGGCTTGTGGGGTGAACATCAGTTCCAGATCGTGGATCAGTTCCGGGAAGGGGATTTCCGTCGCTTCCAGGCGCAGTTTGCCGGCCTCGATCTTGGCCACATCGAGCAGGCCGTCGATCAGCGACAGCAGGTGCGAGCCGCTGCGCAGGATGGTCGCCAGGGCATCCTGATGCTGCTCCGGCATGGCCGCGTCGCGCTGCAGGATCTGGGTAAAACCGAGGATGCTGTTCAACGGCGTACGCAGTTCGTGGGACAGTCCGGTGACGTAGCGACTCTTGGCCGCGTTGGCCGCCTCGGAAGCTTCCTTGGCATCTTGCAGGGCCTGGTCGGTCAAGCGGTGGGCTTCGATTTCCTGCATCAGCAGTTGGGTCTGACGGTCCGACTCTTCCTGGGCCACGTGGCGGCTTTCCCGCGTCAGAACCACCCACCAGGCGAGGATGGCCGCCAGTACCGAGAGCGTCAGGAAGGCCTTGAAAAATGCCTGGTACAGCGTCGCCTGGGCTTGCGGCGAGTGGGGCAGCCCCTGGGACGCCTGGCCATAGATCAGCGCCAGAGCGCCGCTGAGCATCAGGATCAGTGCGAGCAGCAGGCCCAAGTAATGCACCAGCCGGGTGTGCAGGCGTGGCACCGTTGCATTGGGCAGCAACCAATGCAACAGCGCTTCGAACTGCGCCGACAGACGCCCGTGGGGTTTGCAGCGATCGCCGCAACGCGCGTCCAGCGAACAGCAAAGTGAGCAGATGGGTGTGCTGTAGGCCGGACAGAAAGCCATGTCGGCGGTTTCGAACGGGTTGCTGCACAGGCCGCAGGTGATCTGCGTGCTCGGTGCCACCGGTTGCAGCAGTAGCGGATCGCTGGTGCGGGCGATGTAATAGCGGCTGCGGGTGGCCCAGGCCAGCAGCGGGGTCATGACCAGCGAGGTGCCGAGGGCGACGAAGGGCGGGGCGGCCTGGGCCAGCGCACCAAATAGGCCGAAGTGGGCGAGGACCGACAGCAGCGAGGCAATCAGCATGGAGCCGACGCCCACCGGGTTGATGTCGTAGAGGTGAGCGCGCTTGAACTCGATGTGTTTCGGTGACAACCCCAAGGGTTTGTTGATCACCAGGTCGGCGACCACCGAGCCGATCCAGGCGATGGCGATGTTGGCGTAGAGACCGAGCACCTGGTCGATGACGTCGAATACCCCCAGCTCCATCAGCATCAGGGCAATCGCCACATTGAACACCAGCCAAACGACGCGGCCGGGGTGACTGTGGGTGACCCGGGCGAAAAAGTTCGACCAAGCCAGGGAACCGGCGTAGGCGTTGGTCAGGTTGATCTTCATCTGCGAGACGAAGACGAACAGCACCATGGCCGCCAGGGCCCATTCCGGCGAGGCGAACACATAACCGAAGGCCACCAGGTACATCTGGGTCGGTTCCGTAGCGCGCTCGATGGGGATCTCGTGTTGCAGGGCGAGAAACGCCAGGAAGGCGCCAGCGAACATTTTCAGGGCGCCGGGCAGGATCCAGCCGGGGCCGGCGCAGAGTAGGGCGGCCCACCAGCGCTTGCGGTTGGCCGCGGTTTTTTCCGGCAGGAAGCGCAGGTAGTCGACCTGTTCGCCGATCTGCGTCACCAGGGACAGGGCCACGGTACAGGCCGCGCAAAACGCCAGCAGATTGAAATCGCCGCCGCCGGTATCACGGCCCTGAAAGCTGGTCCAGTCGCTGAAGGCCTCGGGGTTTTTCAGCAGCACAAACAGGTAGGGCAGCACCAGCAGCACCAGCCACAACGGTTGGGTCCAGAGTTGCAGGCGGCTGATCAGGGTCACCCCATAGGCCACCAGGGGGATCACCAGCACAGAGCAGATCACATAGGCAAAGGCCAATGGGATATGGAAGTACAGCTCCAAGGCCAGGGCCATGATCGCAGCTTCCAGGGCGAAGAACAGAAAGGTGAAGCTGGCGTAGATCAGCGAGGTGATGGTCGAGCCGATGTAGCCGAAGCCGGCACCGCGGGTCAACAGGTCCATATCGACGCCGTAGCGGGCGGCGTAGTAGCTGACGGGCAGGCCGGTGAGGAAGATGATCAGGCTCACGGCGAGGATCGCCCAGAAGGTGTTGGTGAAGCCGTAGCTCAGGGCCAGCACCCCGCCAATCGCCTCCAGGGCCAGGAACGACACCGCGCCCAGGGCGGTGTTGGCGATGCGCAGTTCCGACCACTTGCGAAAGGACTTTGGTGTGTAACGCAGGGCGTAGTCTTCCATGGTTTCGTCGGCGACCCAGCTGTTGTAGTCGCGACGGATCTTGGCGATGCGCTGGGTGCCAGGTGGAAGCACGGTGAAAGACTCCTGGGGTCAAGGCGCTCCTTGCCTGGCGGGTGTGCCCGTGGCGGATAGCCGAGCAATTTTCATGCCCTGCACCACGCCGTCTTGCCGCGCCAGCTGGTGCCTGCGCGCGCGTGTGCGCAGTGCCGGTCGGTCGGGACCTGGAGCAATAGCCTGCGCCGCCTTGGTGCATTTTTCCCTACGTCAAATGACGTATGCGCTTACGTCAGGCTGCGTATACCCGTCGTCGATACGCCCCTCCATGCTGATACCACCACCGTTGCTGGCCGCCATAGGGCGTACCACCAGCGTCACCGCAGAGGAGTAGCAGCATGCAACCACCATTGATCCGGACTAAAGGCTTGTTGCCGCGCCGCTTGGCGCTAGGGGCGGCGGCCCTGTCGTTACTGGCTGCCAGTGTGTTCAGCCAGGGTGTATGGGCGGACGAGGCCAACAGCACCGGCCTGGCGGTGACCGCCACTGAAGTCACGGTCGGCCAGTTGCACTCGGCCACCGGCACCATGGCGATTTCCGAGACCGGTTCGATCCAGGCCGAACGCTTGGCCATCGAGCAGATCAACGCTTCAGGCGGCATCCTGGGGCGGCAGATCAAGGTGATTCAGGAAGACGGCGCCTCCGACTGGCCGACCTTCGCCGAGAAGGCCAAGAAGCTTCTGGTCAACGACAAGGTGGCCACGGTGTTCGGCTGCTGGACCTCGGCCTCGCGCAAGGCCGTGCTACCGATTTTCGAGAAAGAGAACGGCCTGCTGTACTACCCGACTTTCTATGAGGGGCTGGAGCAGTCGAAGAACGTGATCTACACCGGCCAGGAAGCCACCCAGCAAATCCTCGCCAGCCTCGACTGGATCGCCAAGACCAAGGGCGCCAAGACCTTCTACCTGGTGGGTTCGGATTACATCTGGCCACGCACTTCGATGAAGATCGCCCGCAAGCACATTGAAAACGTGCTGCACGGTACCGTGGTCGGCGAAGACTACTACCCCTTGGGCAACACCCAGTTCGGTTCGCTGATCAACAAGGTCAAGCTGAAGAAGCCCGACGTGGTGTTCGCCGCAGTGGTGGGTGGCTCCAACGTGGCCTTCTACAAACAACTCAATGCGGCGGGCGTCAATTCGGCCAAGCAGACTTTGCTCACTCTCTCAGTCACCGAAGATGAATTGCTGGGCATCGGCGGCGAGAACATGGCCGGCTTCTATGCCTCGATGAAGTACTTCCAGAGCCTGGACAACCCCAACAACAAAGCCTTCGTCGACGCCTTCAAGGCCAAGTACGGCAAGGATTCGGTGATCGGCGACGTGACCCAGGCCGCGTATCTGGGCCCATGGTTGTGGAAGGCTGCGGTGGAAAAAGCCGGCAGCTTCGATGTCGACAAAGTGGTTGCAGCCTCGCCGGGCATCGAGCTGAAAACCGCGCCTGAAGGCTACGTCAAAGTGCATGAAAACCATCACCTGTGGAGCAAGACCCGCATCGGTGAAGTACAGCCCGATGGTCAGTTCAAGGTGGTTTACGAGTCTGATCTGATCGAACCGAATCCTTTCCCCAAAGGCTACCAGTAAGGGCTGGCGTCATCCCTGGCCAGCCAGCTCCTACGGGTGTTGTGTAGGAGATGGCTGGCTGGTGATGGGGCCCCAACGGTTTTCCACATCCTCCCTCCAAGCAGGAGTCCATCATCATGGAATGGCTATCGGAATTTGGTGCCATCGCGGCGATGCAGGGGTTCAACGGCTTGTCCGTGTTCTGCGTGCTGCTGTTGATGGCATTGGGGCTGGCGATCATTTTCGGCCAGATGGGGGTCATCAACATGGCCCACGGCGAGTTCCTCACGATCGGCGCCTACACCACCTATGTCTGTTCGAGCCTGACCAGCCATTTCACCCCGTGGTTTCAACCCTATTACTTTTTCATCGCAATCGCCCTGTCGTTTCTGGTGGCCGGGGCCATTGGCTGGCTGGTGGAGTGGGCGATGATCAGTCGGCTCTACAAACGTCCGCTGGACACGCTGCTGGCGACGTGGGGGCTATCCCTGGTGATGCAACAGACCTTCCGTTCGGTGTTCGGCGCCCGTGAAGTCAGCGCCACGCCGCCGGAATGGCTGATGGGCTCGTTCAACCTCACCGAGTCCATCGAGATCCCGCGCAACGGTCTGTTCATGATGGCCCTGACCCTGCTGCTCACCGGGGCCATTTTTCTCTTGCTCTACCGCTCACGCTGGGGCCTGCAAGTACGGGCTACGGTACAGAACCGGTTGATGAGCCGTGCCGTGGGCATCAATACGCGCAAGGTCGACCGCATGACCTTTGCCCTCGGTTGTGGTGTCGCGGGGGTGGCCGGCGCGGCCTTTACCACCATTGGCTCCACCGGGCCCACCGCGGGCTCGCAGTACATCGTCGACACCTTCCTGGTGGTGGTCTTCGGCGGCGCACAAAGCCTGTTCGGCACTATTGCGTCGGCGTTCGTCATTGCCCAGACCCAATCGATCTCGGAGTTTTTCCTCAGTGGTTCGATGGCCAAGGTACTGACCCTGTCCGGGGTGATCCTGATCCTGATGTTGCGCCCTCAAGGGTTGTTCTCCATCAAAGTGCGCAAGTAGAGGCAAGCCGATGAAGCTTTTAGACAAGATGCTGGCGGGCAAGCGGAACCTGTTGGGCGTTGCCCTGTTGGCGCTGCTGATTTTCGTGGTCTTCCCGCTGACCCTGGATGCTTTTCGCCTGAACATGGTGGGCAAGTACCTGACCTATGCCTTCGTCGCTGTTGGCCTGGTGTTGTGTTGGGGCTATGGCGGCATTCTCAGCCTCGGGCAGGGGGTGTTTTTCGGCGTCGGCGGCTACTGCATGGCGATGTTTCTCAAGCTCGAAGCCTCCGACCCGCAGAGCACCAAAATCCAGTCGACGCCGGGCATTCCGGATTTCATGGATTGGAACCAGATCACCGAACTGCCCTGGCTCTGGGTACCGTTCCACAGTTTCAGCTTCACCCTGTTGGCGGTGATCCTGGTGCCGGTAGTGCTGGCCTTCATCATTGGCATGGCGCTGTTCAAGCGGCGGGTGGGGGATGTTTATTTCTCCATCGTCAGCCAGGCCATCGCGCTGATCCTCACGGTGCTGATCGTCGGCCAGCAGGGCCTGACCGGCGGGGTCAACGGCATCACCGATCTCAAGACGCTGCTCGGCTGGGACCTGCGCAGCGACAGCGCCAAGTTGCTTTTGTACTTCATTAACGCGGCTTTGCTGTTCGGCTGCATTTTCATCGGCCGCTTCGTCCTCGCGTCCAAGCTCGGGCGGCTGCTGATGGCGATGCGCGACAAAGAGGAGCGGGTGCGCTTCTCCGGTTATGACGTGGCCAGTTTCAAGATTTTCGTGTTCTGCATCGCCGCTGCCTTCTCGGCCATTGGCGGCGCCATGTTCGCCTTGCAGGTGGGCTTCATGTCGCCTTCGTTCGTCGGCATCGTGCCGTCCATCGAGATGGTGATCTTTGCCGCTGTCGGCGGGCGCATGTCGCTGCTCGGCGCGGTGTATGGGGCCTTGCTGGTGAACTACGGCAAGACCTATTTCTCCGAGTCCTTCCCCGAGCTATGGCTGTACCTGATGGGCGGGCTGTTCATTGCCGTGGTCATGTACTTTCCCAATGGCTTGGCCGGACTCTGGGACAGCCATGGCCGCCAGACCCTTGGCCGTTTATTACGCCGTACCCCGCAGCAAGCCGCCGTTGCCGCGCCCCTGCCGGAGACGCCGCGCACTGCGCCGCCGACTCCGGCTCCTGAACGTCCTTCGCTGGAGACGCAGCCATGACCGCCGTGGGTTTTCAAATGAACAAGCCGGTGCTGGTTATCGAGGGGCTGACGGTGTCTTTCGACGGTTTCAAGGCCGTGGACAACCTCAACCTGTACATCGACCGCAATGAAGTGCGGGTGGTGATCGGGCCCAACGGCGCAGGCAAGACCACGGTGCTCGACCTGATCTGCGGCAAGACTCGCGCCACCAGCGGCAGCATCCAGTTCGATGGAAAGGAACTGACCAAGATGCGCGAGTACAACATCGTCCGTGCCGGCGTCGGGCGCAAATTCCAGAACCCGTCGATCTACGAAAACCTCACGGTGTTCGAGAACCTGGAGATGTCCTACCCGGCGGGGCGCAAGGTGTTTGGCGCGTTGTTTTTCAAACGCAGTGCTGCAGTGATTGCCCGGGTTGAAGAGGTGGCGCGGGAGATCTTTCTCGGCGAACTGCTGCAGCAGCAGGCCGACCTGCTGTCCCACGGCCAGAAGCAGTGGCTGGAGATCGGCATGCTGCTGATGCAGAACCCTGACCTGTTGATGCTCGATGAACCGGTCGCCGGGATGAGCGTCAACGAGCGCGTACAGACTGCGGAATTGCTCAAGCGCATCAGCCAGGGACGCTCGGTGCTGGTGATCGAACACGACATGGAATTCGTCAAGAGCATCGCCCATAAGGTCACGGTGCTGCATCAGGGCAAGGTCCTGGCCGAGGGCAGCATGGAGTCGGTGCAGAACAACCCGAAAGTCATCGAAGTCTATTTAGGCCATTGAGGAAGCAGGCATGTTCAACGTAGACAAGCTGTCCTGTGGTTACGGCCAGAGCCAGATCCTTCACGACCTCGACCTGGCCGTGGCCAAACGCGAAATCGTCGCCGTGATGGGGCGCAACGGTATGGGCAAGACCACGCTGTTCAAGAGCTTGATGGGCATCCTTCCGCAGTGGCGGGGGCAGGTCAGCGTCGATGGCCAGGAAGTCTCGAACCTGGAAACCCACGAGCGGGTGGAGCACGGCATCGCCTATGTGCCTCAGGGACGGATGATTTTCCCCAGCATGACGGTGTTGGAAAACATTCAGACCGGCCTGCCGGCATCGGCCCGGGGCCAGGTGCCCGAAGACCTTTATGCGTTGTTTCCGGTACTCCACGACATGCGCTCGCGCAAGGGGGGCAACCTTTCGGGCGGGCAACAGCAGCAACTGGCCATTGCCCGGGCGCTGGCGACCAATCCCAAGGTGTTGTTGCTCGATGAACCCACCGAGGGCATCCAGCCGTCGATCATCAAGGACATCGCCCGCACGTTGAAAGAGATCCGCCACCTGCGCGACCTGACCATTGTGGTCTCCGAGCAGGTGCTGTCATTCACCCTGGAAATCGCCGACCGCTTCCTGGTGATCGAGAAGGGTCGCTTCGTGATTGAGGAGACCCGGGACAAGGTCGACGAAGCCACCATCAGTCGCTACCTCTCCGTGTAGGCGCGGCCGGGCGGCGCGATGGTTTATCGGCCCCTTTTGTAGCAGCTGGCAAGCCCGCTCAAAGGGGTACGTCATCCAACGTATTGGCCGATTCGTGCCGCCATTCGAGACTGGTTCCAACGCGGTACATCCCTAATGTTCAGGAGCTTCGCCATGACCGATACCTTGATCAAAGTCGACCTCAACCAGCCCGCCACCGAGAACGAACAGATCCACAACCGCTGGCATCCGGACATTCCCATGGCCTGCTGGGTCAAGCCGGGGGATGACTTTATTCTCGAGACTTACGACTGGACCGCCGGCGCGATCAAGAACAACGACGACGCCTCTGATGTGCGTGACGTCGACCTGTCCACCGTGCACTACCTGTCCGGTCCGGTGGGCGTGCATGGCGCCGAGCCGGGGGATCTGCTGGTGGTCGACCTGCTGGACATCGGCGCCAAGGCCGAATCCATGTGGGGGTTCAACGGTTTCTTCTCGCGGCAGAACGGTGGCGGATTCCTCACGGACCACTTTCCCAGCGCACAGAAAGCCATCTGGGATTTCAAGGGCATGTTCACCAGCTCGCGGCACATTCCCGGGGTCAATTTTGCCGGCCTGATCCACCCCGGATTGATCGGTTGCCTGCCCGACCCGGTAATGCTCGGCGACTGGAACCGCCGTGAGCAGGAGTTGATCGACACCCACCCGACCCGCGTGCCGCCCCTGGCCAACGCCCCGCTGGCCGCCACTGCACACATGGGCAAGCTCAAGGGCCAGGCGCGGGATGATGCCGCAGCCACGGGCGCACGCACCGTGCCGCCGCGTGAACATGGCGGTAACTGCGATATCAAGGACCTGTCCCGGGGCTCGAAGATTTTCTTCCCGGTCTACGTCAAAGGCGCCGGGTTGTCGGTGGGGGATCTGCACTTCAGTCAAGGCGACGGCGAGATCACCTTTTGCGGTGCTATCGAGATGGCCGGCTGGGTCCATATGAAAGTCGAGCTGATCAAGGGCGGCATGGCCAAGTACGGGATCAAGAACCCGGTGTTCAAACCCAGCCCGATCATCCCGACCTACCAGAACTACCTGATCTTTGAAGGTATCTCGGTGGATGAAGCCGGCAAACAGCACTATCTGGACGTGAATATCGCGTATCGCCAGGCCTGCCTGAATGCGATCAACTACTTGACCAAGTTTGGTTATTCGCCCGCCCAAGGCTATGCACTGTTGGGCTCCGCACCGGTGCAAGGGCATATCAGCGGCGTGGTCGACATCCCCAACGCCTGCGCGACCCTCTGGTTACCCACCGAAATCTTCGAGTTCGACATCAACCCCAACGCCAACGGCCCCATCAAACACCTCGATGGCAGTATCGATCTGCCGATCGCCCCGGACCTGTGAGACACGCCCGAGCCCGATCAATGTCCGGAGAGCGCCATGCCGACCTATGAGTACGAATGCCAAACCTGTGGCTCTTTCACAATGTTGCGGCCCATGGCCCAACGGCACGAGTCGTGCCAGTGCCCGTCTTGCGCGGGCCCAGGAGGGCGGTTGCTGTTGTCTGCGCCGGCACTGACGACGTTGTCGAGCAGCCAACGCCAGGCCATGGCGACCAACGAGCGAAGTGCCCACGCGCCGCAGACGCTTGGCGAGTACCAGCAGAACCGTCGTCACCCCAGTGGGTGCAGTTGTTGCGCACCGAACAAACCGCTGGCCCCGACCAAAGAAAATCCACAGGGGCTCAAGAGTAAAACCGGCTCCAGACCTTGGATGATCAGCCATTAACAGAGGTAAATTTCATGCGTCATGGTGATATTTCCAGCAGCCCGGACACCGTGGGTGTCGCGGTCGTCAATTACAAAATGCCGCGGCTGCATACAAAAGCCGAGGTCATTGAAAACGCCCGCAAGATTGCCGACATCATCACCGGTATGAAACGCGGTCTCCCCGGCATGGACCTGGTGGTGTTTCCTGAATACAGCACCATGGGCATCATGTACGACCACGATGAGATGATGGCGACTGCCGCCATTATTCCAGGCGAAGAGACTGCGATCTTTTCCGTCGCGTGCCGTGCGGCAGACACGTGGGGGGTGTTTTCACTGACCGGTGAGCGGCATGAGGAACATCCCCACAAAGCCCCGTACAACACGTTGGTGTTGATCAATAACCAGGGCGAAATCGTCCAGAAGTACCGCAAGTGCATTCCCTGGTGCCCCATTGAAGGCTGGTATCCGGGCGATCGGACCTATGTCTGCGAGGGTCCCAAGGGACTGCAGATCAGCTTGATCATTTGTGATGACGGCAACTACCCGGAGATCTGGCGTGACTGCGCAATGAAAGGGGCTGAGTTGATCGTCCGTTGCCAGGGTTATATGTACCCGGCCAAAGAGCAGCAGGTGATGATGTCCAAGAGCATGGCCTGGGCCAATAATTGTTATGTGGCAGTGGCCAACGCTGCCGGCTTCGATGGGGTTTATTCCTACTTTGGTCACTCGGCGATTATTGGCTTCGACGGTCGCACCCTGGGCGAATGCGGTGAAGAGGAAATGGGCATTCAGTACGCACAATTATCCGTTTCGCAAATCCGCGATGCGCGAGCGAACGACCAATCACAGAATCATTTGTTCAAGCTGCTGCATCGCGGTTACACCGGAGTCTATAACTCCGGGGACGGCGACAAGGGCGTGGCTGACTGCCCGTTCGACTTTTACCGCACCTGGGTACTGGATGCACAGAAAGCCCGGGAAAACGTCGAAAAACTGACCCGTAGCACCGTCGGCGTGGCTCATTGCCCGGTGGGAGAGATTCCCCACGACGGTAAAGAAAAACACGCAGGCTAAACCATGCCTTTCGTGAATGATCGCATCGACCCAAACCACCCACAGCCCAGCCTGACCAGCGCATCACCGGCAGCAGATCCGTTGACCTCACGCTTCGTCTTCAATCCCGCCCAAGTCATGGCGTTGTTGCGCAGTCGCATTGTCGGCCAAGAACATGCCATGAGCGCGGTCGAGGCGTTGCTGAACGTGGTTAAGGTCGATATTGGTGAACGTGAGAGGCCGTTGTCGGTGAACCTGTTCATGGGGCCGACCGGTGTCGGCAAGACCGAAATCGTCCGTCTGCTGGCACTGGCCATACACGGTCGCGCCGATGCTTTTTGTCGCATCGACATGCACACCTTGGCCCAGGAGCATTACTCGGCGGCGCTCACCGGAGCGCCACCTGGTTATGTGGGGAGTAAAGAGGGCGTCAGTCTGTTCAATAGCGAATTGATTCAAGGTACCTACAGTCGCCCAGGCATCGTGCTGTTCGATGAATTGGAAAAGGCCAGCAAGGAAGTGGTGCGCAGCTTGTTGGGTATTCTTGAGAATGGCCAACTGACCTTGGCGGGCGGTAGCCGAACGCTGGATTTTCGCAATAGCCTGATCTTCATGACCAGCAACATTGGCGCCCGGCAAGCGAGCACCTACAGGGAACGTTTTTCACGCGGTTGGCGGCGCTGGCTCGGCATCGCCCCACAAGGTGAGCAGGCTATGTTGGAGCTAGCGTTGCACGCCTGGTTCGAACCGGAATTTCTAAACCGTATTGATCGCATCCTGGTTTTCCAACGTATCGAAACCCAATGGCTGGAAGCGTTGTTGCAGATCGAACTGAACAAACTCAACCAACGTCTCGGTCAGCATCGCCGTACGCTGGTCCTGGACGTTGCGGCAAGCGCCTGGCTGTGCCGAAAGCATGACCCACGCTTCGGTGCTCGGGCCCTGACAAGGCGAGTGCGGGTTGAGCTGGAGCCTGCCATCGCTGAGTGTTTGCTGGCGTATCCGCAGGCAATGCAGATGACTGCGACGGTCGAATCAAACAGGCTCACGGTTGTTCCATTGTCGTAAGAGACGACACCGGATTGCGGTCTGATGCTATAGCCTCGGGAATCGCTGTCGCACTACGCTGGGTGACGATGCGCATCACCCAGCGTGTTGGCTTTTACAGCGTCGGGCTTTTTCATGTCTGCGGTTTTCGCTTTTGAGAGTTAAAACTGGATCTTACTGGCGCAGTTGTTTTGGGGATGCGTTCAACAGGCGGCGCATAAGTCGCCGTAGGGCCGTGGCATCCTGGTATCCCACCTGCTCGGCGATGGATTCAACGGAGTATCTGCTGGTTTCCAGTAGCACGCGGGCCCTGTTCAGTTGCACGCGCTGGATCAAATATTGGGTTGAAAGGCCGGTTGCTTTTCGAAGGTGCCGGGACAGCGTTCGCTCAGACATGCCGACGTACGCCGCAAGGCTCGGAACGCTGGGAGGATGTGGCATGCAGGCTTCTATGTAGGCGGTGAGGTTGGCGACCAGTGTATTGCCCCGGGCCATGATCGCAGGGTTGATGAATGGGGATTGCAACTGTCGGCCGTCGAGTAGAAGAGCCTTGCCCACATAGTCGGCGAGCGTCGGCGACAGGCGTCTGCGCAGCAGGTGCAGCATCAGGTCAGTTTGCGCGAAGGCTGCGCCAGCGGTCGTCAAGGGTGGGTCGCAAAGCACCATGACATTGGGGTCGACGATGCAGTCAGGCGCAATGCTCGACAGCCAAGGGGCGAGCCACCAGGAGGTCGTTACCTTTCGACCGTCCAGTAATCCTGCGGCATGCAGGAGAAAGACCGCCGAGCACGAGGCGGCAATCTCCTTGCCTTCATTCACATGTGCCCTCAGCGCTGGCAGTGTCTGAAGTACCCAGTCTTCCCCCAGACGCAGCAGTAGCGCGTCGAAGTCGCTGATGCCAAGGCCCGGAATGACCCAGCAGGAGTTGTCCTCGGCGTCTGTCGTCAGTTCGTCGACCAACAGTTGCATGCCTTGCCCTAGGGTAATCAGCCCTGGCTGCGGCCCGCAAACTCGCCAGCGTGGCACGGCAAGGCCTTGCCGCTGCGCAAGTGTCGCGGCGGTGCCGAGGATGTCCAGGGTGGCCGCGACGCTTGAGGCGAACGACTCGGGAAAGACTAGAACAGTGAAATCGTACATTGTCCGATTATGCCCGAAACAAGACGAATCGGTCACTTATGGCGTGGAGAGATAGCTGGCCCAATGGCGCTTCCAGTTAACAGTGAGGTTTCGCCATGCCAAACATCTTGATCAAGGTGCCTACGGGAGCTTTCAATCAGCCACAGCGCCAACAGCTGCTTCGAAGCGTGAGCGACGTGGCAATGGTTAATGAACACATGGGCGATGCCCCTCAACAGCGTGCATTGTGCTGGGTGCTCATTGAGGAAATTCAGGCCGATGAATGGCTGTGCGCAGGCGTTGCTCCTCATGCCAGGTTCGTTCCATGCATTGTCATCGTCCAGGTGCCTGCCGGAGTTCTTGATGCACCGATGCGCCAGCGCTACGTGCGTGAATTGCATTGCGCAATACAGTCGAGCCTGACAGTGGAGGATCAGCGTCAGTTGCTGACCTCAATACAGATCCAGGATGTGGTTGATGGCACTTGGGGGGCGAACGGTGATATTTGGCATTTGGCCGACTTCACCCGTGCGGCCGGGTACGGACATCTCGCTCCCTAGGCTATAGGCCTTCCAGAAAGCGCACGGCCTGGGGAGGCGTGTCATTGCAGTGTATTGACGCGTGCATAAGCATGCACATATAGTCGGTTGCATGACTGATCGAATCCTTCACCGAACCCGCGCAATTGACGCTGCCATCGAGTCGCTCGATGGCGCTTTCTTCAAGGCGCTTTGCGAGCCTTCGCGTGTCGCTGTGCTCAAGCGCGTGATGCAACTGGGGCGCGCCGATATCGGCGAGATTGCCCAAGGATTGCCCCAGGAACGTTCAGTGGTTTCCCGACATCTGCAAGTGCTGTTGGAGGCAGGTATCGTCCGCGGCACCAAGGTCAGCAGGCAGATGTTCTACGAGGTGGACGGTCCGGCAGTGGTGGCACGCCTTGAAGCCATTCTTGAGCATATGAAAAGCCTGACACCGTTCTGTTGCCCAGGTGCGTCCTGATATTTTTTTGTCTTGTAGTGTGCATGAGTGTGCATATATGAATGTAACGAATGAAGTCCTGGATGTCATCGTGATTGGCGCTGGCCAGGCAGGATTAGCGTGCGGTTGGCACTTGCAGCAGCACAACCTCAGGTTCCTGATTCTGGATGCTGAGCGATCTGCGGGAGGGAATTGGCGCAACTACTACGACAGTCTGAAGCTTTTTTCTCCAGCGGCTTACTCGTCATTGCCAGGCATGCGCTTCCCGGCAGAACCTGATCATTACCCGCTTCGTGATGAGGTCGTGCGCTATCTGGAAGACTATGCAAAGGCATTCAAATTGCCAGTTCGTCAGTACGCCCGCGTACAGCATGTACGCAGAGAGCACGGGCTGTTTCGGCTTCAGACCGACGATGGGGAAAACTTTTGCTCCAAGGCGCTGATCGTCTGCACGGGAGGATTCAATCAGCCTTTCATTCCAGATATTCAAGGCCTTCAGGGCTTTCTCGGGCGCAGTTTGCACAGCGCGGAATATCGAAATGCCGATGGCTTTGGTGGGCAGCGAGTGGTTGTGGTCGGTGCTGCAAACTCGGCTGTTCAAATCGCTTATGAACTGGCTCATGTGGGCAACGTCGTGCTGGCCAGCAGGGAGCCCATTCGGTTTTTTCCGCAAAAGATCCTCGGCCTGGATTTTCATCGGTGGCTGAAGTGGTCAGGGTTGGAAAAGACCCGTTGGTTGAGTGATCAAAGTACGCCGGTACTCGATGACGGGATCTATCGTCGAGCCCTCAAGCAACGGCTTTTCGAGCGTAAGCCGATGTTCGAGGCGATAACACCAACCGGCGTGATCTGGGCTGATGGGCAGCACACTGAGGTTGATAGTTTGGTGTTTGCTACAGGATTTTGCCCGAACCTGAAATTTTTGAGCGGGTTGGAATGCCCCGGCAATCAATATTGGGCTCATCGCAACGGGCAGGCGAAGCATCTGCCTGGGCTGTATTTTGTCGGTCTGCCGAAACAACGGAATTTTGCTTCAGCGACGCTCAGGGGCGTCGGCCAGGATGCGGCCTACATCATGCCCCGCTTGATGCGATTTGTTCGCGATGTGCCTGTTTAGCAGGCAACTTTCGAGTTTTCCGATGGGAGGGGTTTATCTCTTATTCGAAAAACCATATATTCGAAAAACCGTATATGAGTCGAGGCTTCACAATGACCAGCAAAGCCCGTGTCCTGTTCGCTGAGAATCGATATGGCTGACCACCTGACACCGACCACTGTTTTCAAATGCCTGGCTGATGACACCCGCGTGCGCACCATGCTGCTCATCAATCGTGAAGGAGAGCTTTGTGTTTGCGAGCTGACCTGCGCGTTGAACCAGAGTCAGCCAAAGGTCTCCAGGCACCTGGCGCAGTTGCGTACTTGCGGGCTGTTGTCGGACCGTCGGCAAGGCCAATGGGTGTATTACCGACTGCACCCGAATCTCCCCGATTGGGTTCATCAAGTGCTGACCACTACGCTGGAAAGCAACAAGCACTGGTTAAGCCCTGATGCCAAACGCCTTGATGGAATGGGTGATCGCCCTGAGCGTGCAGCCGTTTGCTGCGAAAGCCAGACCGCCTGATTACGCCTTCGACGACGCCTTCGGAATAATTGCGCAGGACAAAGACGATGTTTGATGACCCTATTCCCCAGCTCGATACTGAGCTGGTTGATCTCCCCTCGGCGGACAAACTCGGTATCGAAGTGACCTCCATCCACAAGCCGCGCATTTTGCTGCTGTACGGATCCACCCGTGAGCGTTCCTTCAGTCGTCTGCTGGTGGAGGAGGCTGCTCGGTTGCTGGAGCACCTCGGCGCCGAGACGCGGATTTTCAATCCGTCAGGTTTGCCACTGCCCGATGACGCGCCCGACGATCATCCGCGTGTGAAAGAACTGCGCGACTTGGTGTTGTGGTCCGAGGGACAGGTCTGGTGCTCTCCGGAGCGCCACGGAAACATGAGCGCAGTGTTCAAAGCGCAGATTGATTGGGTGCCACTTGCAATGGGCGCGGTACGTCCGACCCAGGGCAAGACCCTTGCCGTCATGCAGGTGTGCGGCGGCTCGCAGTCGTTCAACGTGGTCAACCAACTGCGGGTACTGGGACGTTGGATGCGCATGTTCACCATTCCCAACCAGTCTTCCGTGCCGAAGGCCTACATGGAGTTCGACGATAACGGTCGGATGAAACCTTCGCCGTTCTACGACCGTGTCGTGGATGTGATGGAGGAGTTGGTGAAGTTCACGCTGCTGCTTCGCGACCGTCAGGACTATCTGGTTGATCGTTATTCCGAGCGCAAGGAATCGGCGCAAGAACTCATGAAACGTGTCAATCAGCGTTCTATCTGAGCCCATATCGCATACATCGGCCCGTTCGACACCCAGTCGAACGCCCACTCACAACAGATACAGAGCACAACAACATGACTATCAAAGTTGGCATCAATGGTTTTGGTCGTATCGGTCGCCTCGCTCTGCGGGCTGCCTGGAGTTGGCCTGAGTTCGAATTCGTGCAGATCAACGATCCAGCGGGTGACGCGGCCACTCATGCTCACCTGATCAACTTCGATTCGGTGCATGGCCGTTGGAACAACGAAGCCCGCGCCGAAGGCGACAGCGTCGTCATTGACAATAAACGGATCAAGGTCACGGCCAACAAGGCGATTGCCGACACAGATTGGTCGGGTTGCGATCTGGTGATCGAAGCCAGCGGCAAGATGAAAACCGTCGCGGTGCTGCAGGCTTACCTGGACCAGGGGGTCAAGCGTGTGGTGGTGTGTGCTCCAGTGAAGGAAAAAGGCGCGTTGAACGTCGTCATGGGCGTCAACCAGCACCTGTTCGACCCGGCGCAGCACCGTATCGTCACCGCTGCCTCGTGCACCACTAATTGCCTGGCCCCAGTCGTGAAAGTCATCCATGAAAAGCTGGGCATTCGCCACGGTTCGATCACCACCATTCACGACCTGACCAATACCCAGAGCATTCTCGATCAGCCACACAAGGATCTGCGTCGTGCGCGTGCCAGCGGCATGAGCCTGATTCCAACCAGTACTGGCTCGGCCACCGCCATTGCCGAAATCTTCCCGGAGCTGCGTGGGCGCCTCAATGGTCACGCCGTACGTGTGCCGCTGGCCAATGCGTCGCTGACTGATTGTGTCTTTGAAGTCGAACGGGCCACCACCGTCGAAGAGGTCAATCAGTTGCTCAAGGACGCTGCCGAGAATGAGCTCAAAGACATCCTCGGTTTCGAGGAGCGACCGCTGGTGTCCATCGACTACCGTACCGACCCGCGTTCATCGATCATCGATGCGCTGTCGACCATGGTCATCAACGGCACCCAGGTCAAACTTTACGCCTGGTATGACAACGAGTGGGGCTATGCCAACCGCACGGTCGAACTGGCCAAAATGGTCGGTCTGGCAGTCTGAGGAGCGGCCATGAAAGCGTTGTCAGCCCTTGCGCCGTCAGTGCGGCAGTACCTGCTCGTGACGGGTAACTACTGGGCCTTCACCCTCACCGACGGCGCTTTGCGCATGTTGGTGGTGCTGCACTTTCACGCGTTGGGCTACAGCCCGCTGCAAATCGCGGCGTTGTTTCTGTTCTACGAACTCTTTGGCGTGATCACCAACCTGGTGGGTGGTTACCTCGGCGCCCGGCTGGGCCTGAACCGAACCATGAACATCGGGCTGGGCCTCCAGGTGGCGGCGCTGTTGATGCTGACAGTGCCGGTAGCTTGGCTGACCATTCCTTGGGTGATGGGGGCTCAGGCGTTGTCCGGGGTCGCCAAGGACCTGAACAAGATGAGCGCCAAAAGCTCCATCAAACTTCTGGTCCCCGATGGGCAACAGGGCAAACTCTACAAATGGGTGGCGATCCTCACTGGCTCAAAGAACGCGCTCAAGGGTGTCGGCTTCTTTCTTGGCGGAGCTTTGCTGGCAGGGGTCGGTTTCAAAGGCGCGTTGCTGGCCATGGCGGGTGGCCTGGCGCTGATTTGGATCAGTAGCTTGATCCTGTTGAAGAAGGACCTGGGCAAGGCCAAGGCCAAGCCCAAGTTTCGTGACATTCTGTCCAAGAGCCGGGCGATCAACATCCTTTCGGCGGCGCGGATGTTCCTGTTCGGCGCCCGCGATGTCTGGTTCGTGGTGGCCTTGCCGGTGTACCTGAGCAGCGTGTTCGGCTGGGATTTCTGGAAGGTTGGTGGCTTCCTGGCGGCCTGGGTGATTGGCTACGGCATCGTCCAGTCCTTCGCGCCCAACATCACTGGAAAGAAACGAGGTCACGTGCCGGATGGTCGTGCGGCGTTTCTGTGGGCACTTGCACTGGCGGGTCTGCCCGCGGCCATTGCGCTCGGTCTGGACACCGGGCTGTCGCAACAAATGGTGCTGTTGGGTGGACTGATGGTTTTTGGTGCTTTGTTCGCCGTGAATTCGTCGCTGCACAGCTACCTGATCGTGTCCTACGCCAAGGAAGACGGCGTGTCGCTGGATGTGGGGTTTTATTACATGTCGAACGCCATGGGGCGCCTGATCGGCACCGTGCTCTCTGGCTGGATTTACCAGGTGTTTGGATTGGGCGCATGCCTTTGGATATCAAGCGCATTCGTGTTGCTGGCTGCCTTGATTTCCATCGCTTTACCCAGGCATGCCGAGGCGATATGAAGCCGCCAGGCAGGACGGCATGAACCTCATCGGGCTACGTGCATGTGGAGGAATTGGCAGGGCCCGCCGTCGAAATCCAGCCCTGAATATCCGCAACCGTCGGAATCTTCCCGCTGCTGACAACCTTCTCGTTGATCACCAGAGCCGGCGTGGAGAGGATGTCATAAGTCATCATCTTGCCCACGTCGGTGATCTTTTCGAATTCGGCCTGGATATTAAGATTCTGCGCAGCTTGACGGGCTGCGGCCTCCAGTTTCTTGCAGTTGGCGCATCCTGAACCGAGGATTTTGATGTTCAGCATTGGAAGCTCCTGGGTGTGAAAGTCAGCTTGCTGTCTGTTGACGCTGAGAACGGATCAACTGGCAGATTGCAGCGGTTATGGCCAGTGCGACCGCCACCCCTGCAGCAAGGGTGCGCCAGCCGGTGCCATCGACCCAGGCACCATAGAGCAGGCCTGCCACGATGCTGAACGACGCGACTAACCCAACGTAGGCGGCGGTCTTCTTGCGACCAATCACAGCCACCACCATGAGCATGCTCTGCAAGCTAAGTTCAGGATCTGCCATCAGATAGGCCAGGAGCGGGCCAGGATGCATACCAAGATCGAGGAACATGCGGGCGACGGGCACTTCTACCAAGGTGGGGAAGTACATGAACACGCCGAACCCTACCGCTATGGCATTGGCGAGCACGGAATTGCTGCCTGCAAGGCTTTCAATCCACTCGGGTTGAATAACCTGGCGAACCATGCCGACGATGAACACCCCCACCACCAGCACAATAAATATCTGCTTGACGAAGCGCCAGGCTTCCCACAGCCAGCCTTGCCAGTCTTCGGCTGGCAGTTTTCGGGCAAAGTACCAAACAGACAATAAGGCCAGTGCGACACCGAATACTCGACCCGTGAAGATGAACACCAACATGCCAGGTTCTGGCGTCAGGCGCATCGAGGCGATCAGCAAAGTACTGGCGGTCAGGCCCAGTGCAACCCATGTCCAGCTGTTGGCACCTTCGGTGATGTTATCCAGACCACGCTTGGCCGTGGCGGCAATCATCAGGAGTAGGGCGATGAGTACAGACCCTTGCAAGCTCACGCCTTCTTCCCCTTTGCTGGCGTCATAGGGAACCCAGTCAAACAGGGTGTCCTGCCACTCCTGGGCCCAGACAAGCGGGACCTTGATACTGATCAGGTCTGCGGTCAGGGGCCACAGTCTCAAGGTGCCCGCGATCAGCAGGGCCACCAGAGATAGGAGGATGCCCAGGGCAGGCCCGGAAATGCTGGCCTTCTCTGCGAACAGGGCATCTGCCTGTGCATCGTGGGTCAGGTCGTCTTTCCAGAATAGAGTCGCCATTATCAAGCCAATACCGATGCCGAAGATCAGGCAGAGAGTCAAACGGGCAATTGCAAACTCTGCTCCCAGAATATTGCCGGTATAGGCGAGGGCCATGATATTTCCTGCCGGGGCAAAAAACAGAAATGTGATCGCCGGGCCGATACCCGCGCCTTTGCGGTAAACGCCCGCGAACAAAGGAACAATGGTGCATGAGCAGACGGCAATCAGCGACCCGGCCAATGCCGCCGCAGGGTAGGAAACATAGACAGGTGCATGCCGTCCCAGCCAGTGAGTGATGCTGGCTTTAGGAATAAGTGCTGCCATGGCCCCGGCAATGAAAAACGCTGGCAACAGACAAAGCAGGACGTGGGCCGCCAAGTAGGACGCCAGACTGCCAGCTCCACCATTGATTAACTTAAGCAAAAGGTCCATGGAAAACCCTGGAACATGACCATTAAAAGCCAGGTTCCAAGGTATTTGTTGTGCGCTGAGCGGGCTTGACGTAGATCAGTTGCATGCTGAAAAACTTTACGTCATTCGCTAGACCACTGCGCGGCCCGGCGCAAAGCAAATCATCGCCAGGAAAACCGTCAGTATCCACTGTCATCCTGCAGGCCGAGTCGACTGTCTTTTGCTTTCAACGCACCAGTGCCGAAGGGTTTTCCTGCAGCAGCACCGAGTTGTGCAGGGTATCGAGCGCTTCCTTCAATAGGGATTGATCCTGCGCATCCGGGGACTTCTTGCTTTGCTTGGCGGCGTATTCCAGCAATACCAAGTGACTGCGGCTGGCTGAAGCTTGTTTCGGCACCACCGTCTCTTCAATCATTTTGCCCATGACGTACTTCTGTGTCCGTGTGTCCTGGCTGGCGCTTTGCGTGACGGAGGCTTTGCTCAGTCGGCCGTCCTTGTAGGCGAGGCTGGCCGAACTGCGGGCCTCGTCATGCACTTGTACGTAGAGATAGTTCTGCGAGTCGGTCGTTTTGCCTATCGCAGGTGCCTTCCCGCCCTTCAGGCTCTTGTGATAACTGGCCGATAAACTCGATTGCTGGACTTGATCGACGCTGCGATTGCTCATTATGGAACCTGCAACGACAGTTTTTTGCGACAGGTTATAAGCAAAGCTATCGACTTCGGACGGGCGCATCGGGTTGGACGCGTTGTTGGTTTGTTTGATGGACGCCTCGAAGTCTGCCAGCCCAGTCAACAGGCCTTTGTCCGTCGCGTTACGGGTCAGTGGCTGTGACGGGGTAGCGCCCTGTGGATAGTGGCTGTTCATGGCGCTGAAGGCGTCCTTGAACATCTCCATCAGGGCAGCCTTGGCGCTGCCACGCTCCTGCACTCGTTCAAACTGGGCGAGGTAGCTGTTCAGTGCGTTGGCCTGTTGCTTGGCATCGCCCAGGATTGCGCTGTTCTTCAGGTCCACGCTCAGGTTCAATTCGCCATCCGGACCACTCATTTGCGTAGTGCGGCTCTGGCTGTCGGCGCGGTAGGCAAGGATCAGGTCCTCACCGTCCACGCCCTTGAGCTTGGCGTTCAGGTCAATGGATGCCAATACGCTGGAGTCGAACTGCGTCAGCTTGCCCAGGTCGAGCTTGGGAGGCTCGGCGGTCAACCCGTCGACAGCGGCCTGGAAGGCACTGCCAAGCACACCAATCGCCTTGAGTTCGTCCTCGCTCAGCGGGCCCCCGTCCACCGTAGCCTGAACGCCAAGTCCATCGTCCTGGCTGGTCAGGCTGAAGGTAACCGTCTTGCCACTGGCGGTCTTGATGCTGAGGGTGATCAGGTTGTCGGCTTTATTGTGCAGCAGCGCCTGTTCGGATTTTATCTCGGCGGCGTTGTGAGCCCTGTCCGTGGTGGTATGGAGCACTGACTGGGAAATGCTCGAACCACTCTTGGCGAACTGCTCCACCAAGGCTGCGCCCAGGCCGTGGAAACGGTTGGCTATCGACAGCGATCTGGGGTTGGTCCCCATGACGCGAGTGACGGCATCCTGACTGGTCTTTTCCCAGACACGAACAATCTCCTGGCCGGGCAGTTGCCCGAGTCGGGAATAGGTCTGTGATTCGACATCGGCCACGGGGTTGCCCAGGCTGACAGTTGCCGATGGTCGAGCCGGAAGGGCATCAGCACTCTCTATCACTGTTGCAGGCGATGCCGCGACGGCAGAGCGAGTCTGGATGGGAAGGGCGGAGCTGATCGGGGATAGGGTAGTCATGACAGTCCGTGTCGACAGAGCAGGGTTATGCTCAATGTAGTGAATACACCGCCCGATTGAAAGCGTGGACATTGAAATAAGTGGCAGAGAGCCATGACGCATTGGCCCGTTATCGAATGCTGGAACGGCTTCGCCCCCTCTGAAAAGATTTGGTTTTTCAGGAGGGCGTCAGGCATGGTGCGGATCAGTGCTGGGTGAACAGACTACCCGATAGTGGATTGAGCCCAAGCGACTTGCTCGGATTCATGTACAGCGCTTTTTCAAAGTAGAGGGATCCTCATGAAAGCCGTAGTTTACGAAGCCTTTTCCCAACGCCCTCGTTTGATGACGGTCGAAGACCCGACCCCCGAGCGTCACGGTGTGGTGGTTCAGGTCCTTGGCACGGGCGTCTGCCGAAGCGACTGGCATGGCTGGAAAGGTCATGATCCTGATATTCAGCTGCCCCATGTGCCCGGTCACGAATTGGCAGGGATCGTGGCTGAGGTCGGTAAAGATGTCACAAGATGGAAGGTGGGCGATCGCATTACCGTTCCGTTTGTCGGTGGCTGCGGGGCATGCCCGGAATGCAATAGCGGCAACCAGCAGGTGTGCCACAGCCAGTTTCAACCGGGCTTCACCCATTGGGGTTCTTTCGCCGAGTATGTGGGGATTCACAAGGCGGATTTGAACCTGGTCGCGCTGCCTGAAAACATGGATTTCGCCACGGCGGCGAGCCTGGGCTGTCGTTTCGTCACCTCGTTCCGTGCGGTTGTCGATCAAGGCAAGGTTACGGCGGGCCAGTGGGTCGCGGTTCATGGCTGTGGCGGTGTGGGGTTGTCCGCGGTGATGATCGCCAACGCTATCGGGGCGAACGTTATCGCCATCGATATTTCCGACGATAAGCTCAAGCTTGCCCAGTCACTGGGTGCCGTCGCGACGGTCAACGCAAGTCGGGTGGCGGATGTCACCGAGGCGGTACTCGAGATTACGAAGGGCGGCGCTCACGTTTCGCTGGATGCCCTGGGCCATCCTACGACCTGCTTCAACTCCATCAATAATCTGAGACGGCGCGGCAAGCACGTCCAGGTCGGGTTGATGCTGGCGGACCAGAGCACGCCGGCAATCCCCATGAGCAAGGTCATTGCCTACGAGCTGGAGATCTGTGGCAGCCATGGCATGCAGGCTCACCGTTACGGCGCGATGATGGAGATGATCACGTCCGGCAAGCTGGCGCCTGAAAAACTGGTCGGCAAGACCATCAGCCTCGAACAATCCATTGATGCGCTCATGAACATGGATCGGTTTGACACGGCAGGGGTTACGGTCGTGACGCAGTTCTAGGCGTTCGCCGCCGGCTGGCCGAGGGATTCGCGATAATGCGCTTCGTCGACCTCGGTCAAGGTTGCATAACCGTCGTAGTGATAGATTCGATGTTGGTCACGGGCGTAGCGGTCGTCCAGGAATTGGAGGGTAGCCAGGTCGATTCGCTTGGCGCTCACCGGTCGTCGGCGGCAGAACAACTTGCGCGTGCCCAGTTGCAGGAAATCGGGATGGGGCACGCGAATCTCTTCAGGATCGAACGCCACCTCCAGCGGCTTGCCTTCCGAGAGAATCAGGCTAGGGCTGATGGCATAGGTGCCGAGAATGCGGGTATCCGAGGGATGTAGTCGCTTTTTCGCCTCGCCGTAGTAATACACCGCATCGCGATCCTTGGCCCAACCATGACCGCAGGACTCGAACGTGGCCGCTTGCGCCTTGTGAATCGGTTCCGGGAGCTGGTAAAAAATCCGGTGACAGAACACGGTCTTACCGTCAGTCAGGTAGGGCGCACCCAGTGAACGGAAATGCTCCGCGGGCGCCTGGGAAAACCGTTCCGGTACCTCGGTTTCGGCGTTATGAAACGGGATCAGATACAAGCCCTGGGCATCGCCGCACAGGTGCGTGTCCAGCAATTTGAAACTCGCCGCGTCCAGCCCGTTGATAAGGCGCCCATGGAAGTACACCTGGCGACCCAGTTCGAAACCCTGGCCGATGGCACGTAAGGGCAGTGTTTCTGCAGGTGTTTGCGATTCTTCAGGCAGGGCCTGTAGACGGTGCCACCAATAGTCCTTCATCTGCGGATGGGCTTCGAAATAAGGCGCCCAGGCCTGTTGCATGGCCGCATCGATGATGCCGCCAGAGCCCAGCGGGCCGTGCTTGTCACCGACCAGCACGGGCGAGTAATCCTGGTCATTGCGATAGAGCTGGGTCACTACGAAGCTTTCTATGTCGACATCAAGGCGTTTCTGGCGCCTGTAGACGTGCTGGTGATCGCGGTAATAGTCGAACCCCAAGTGGCGAAAACTCGGGCCATGGGCTTCACGCAAGCGGATTCCGGCGGCGTAGACGAACGTGTCGTCCACGGCAAAATAGTCATGCTCGCGTTCGCTGGCGCTGACCACGCGGCCGCACTCATCAAACACTGGTTGCCAGCATTTGAGCAGGTGGAAATCGCCAACGTAGCGAATGCTCTTGCCGGTCAGGTAATAGGCGCGGTGTCGGTCTTTGGCGTAGCGTTCGTTAAGCACGGTGAAGGTTGTCAGGTCGGCATTGTCGATGCGATAGAAGTATTCATAGGAAATGCTCGAACCTTGCTGCGCTTGCACGATGATCGACTGCCCATCGGTGCCCCAGCGATGGGCGAGCATCTGGAAGTCGTCCGGGTTTGCGATCGGCAGCGGCGTGCCGTCCTTCTGGTGCAGGGGCTTGAAGCCCTTGTAGACCTGACCGGCGATCACTCGATAGGACGGGTGGTTGCAATACCGCACCCGCGCCGTGGCGCTGGCGATAAATTGCCCCTGCAAAAAGATATTCACCCCGTCGCTGAACAGGGCAGACGCTGAAGTCACCGAGGCTGGCGACGCTGGCAACAGGGCCAGGCTGTCGGGTCGTGCGTCGGGGATTCGGCTGATCGCGTAGTCGCCGAACCAATAGGCGCCGGTTGCGTCGCGCCAGTACTGGTGGCCGAGGCTTTCCAGGCCGTGGTCGAAGCGAAACGGCAGGGCCTGCAGCGCGTGGTAGCCATGGCGCTCCCGGTAGGACGGAAGCAGGTAGTAATCGCGCAGCGTGTCGCGCAAGACCCAAGGGTTGCGTCGATGTCGCCAAACCGGCTGATCGGCCAGCAAGGGCGAGGGCGGATAACGCCCAGCGCTGGCAGATTGTGCTATCGCGCCGGGGTATGCACCTTCGGGGTTGAGCATGATGTACACATCAGGCACTTGCCCGTCGCCCAGCAGCACACCGTCGACGAAGGCGAAACCTTGATGCCATTCAAGTTGCAGCGGCTCCCAGTCAGCAATAGCCGTCTCTATGTCAGTCATGTTATTGCGTCTTGAACGTCTGATGGTTGGCCAAGGACTACAAGTTTTGCAGCGAGCTCGATCCCTGGCGAGGCAGGCTCAAGAGTGTATACTTTGGCAAATTTTGTCAAAAAACAGGCAAAGCCATGAGTACCATGAACATCTCCCTGCCGGACGCTCTCAAATCTTTTATAGATGATCAGGTTAGCCTGCGAGGCTACAGCACCAGCAGCGAATATGTGCGGGAGCTGATTCGCAAGGATCAGGATCGGCAGCATCTGCGCGGCCTGGTACTGGCCGGGGCTGAGTCGGCTCCCACTGCTCCTGTGAATGGCGACTACTTCGAATCTCTACGGGCCAAGGTGCGCAAGGGGTGAGGATGAAGGCGAAACCCGTCATTCCGCGAGCTCTGGCCAGCCAGGATGTAGAGGACGCCGTCAACTATTACCTAGATCAGCAGGCCGAGCAGGCGGCACTTAGTTTCATCGACGCCCTGGAAAACGCCTATACGCACATCAGCCGCCATCCGGCATCGGGTATGACCCGGTACGCCCATGAGCTGGATATACCCGGATTGCTCTGCTGGCCGCTGAAACGTTATCCCTATCTGGTGTTCTACGTTGAACGCGATGAACACATTGATGTATGGCGAGTTTTGCATGGCATGCGGGACATCCCTGAATGGATGTCGTCATGACTCAAGCGAACCGGTTGGCCACAATAACGTAGCCCAATCTGTAAAGATTGGGCTTTTTCACGCCAGAAAAATGGAACGCCAAGCCACTGGCCGCCGCCAGGCTCAAAAAATGAACTTGAACAGCGCAATCACCACGATCAGGCCAATCAGGAAGATGATACCTACGGTGCCGCCAAGGAATTTCAACATAAAAACGCTCTCATCGGATGGGCTTAATCGTCTAGACCGCTACCGATAACGCGCGTTTCGTTGAATATTCATGCGTTGTGATCAATGGACCGCAAAGGACCTTGGCACTGGCACATGCTCGAATTTTGAAATGGTCTTGATCCAGTAGCGACGATAGTCCGTCTGGTCCGGTGCCAGCGGTTTGTGGCTCGACCATGGATGTTTCTCCTTCAGGCTGGCGCGGTACGCCTCCCATTCTTTCTGCTCGGCCACTTCCCGGGCTTTGCTCCGGTCGTCGAACCAGCCCAGGACGTAAGCTTCGCCCTGGTCCGTGCCGTGCGCTATCAGCAAATAAATCTCTGTCATGGCTGGCCTACTGTTCTGTCCTGCGCCCCAGTCGCGAGGTCTTATCCTGGGTATCGGCCGTTATCCTCCGTTTTTGAGATTTATTGGTGAGCTGCGTTTGTTGCGGAGCAACCCCTGCTTATGACTGGCCCCACCCGCTTAAAACGTCTGCCCCAAGGAAAACTGAAACACCTGCGTATCCGCGTTATCCGGCGTTCGCACCGGAAAGGCCACGTTGGCGCTCAACGGACCCAGCGGGCTATACCAGGTCACCCCGACTCCCACCGAACTGGCCATCTGGCTGAGATCGACCCCATCGCATCCCTGGGTGGTGCTCAGGTAGCACTTGTCGGAATAGACGCTGCCCACGTCCCAGAACACCGAGGTGCGCAGTGATTTGTTGTCTTTGATGAAGGGCAGTGGGAACAGGTATTCCACGCCGCCGGTGATGAGTATGTTGCCGCCCAGTGACTCGGTGTCCCGGTCGGAGTAGTACGCTTGGCCGGCGCTGGCATAGGTGCCGGTGGCCGGTGTGTTGCGCGGGCCGAGGGTGCCGCTTTCAAAGCCGCGAACCGAGCCTTCGCCACCGGCGGTGTAGTTTTCATAGAACGGCAGGCCGTCTGTGGAGCCGTAGCTGTTGCCGTAGCCGAGTTTGGTGTGCAAGCGCAGCGAGGTGGCGTCGCTGACCGGTACGAAGGCCTGCCCGGTGTAGTCGATCTTGTAGAAGCTCAGGTCGCTGCCGGGCACCGTCGCCATCAGGTTCAGGCTTTGCGAATGCCCACGGGTGGCCAGCACGCCCTTGTTCAAGGTCGATTCGGACCAGCCGAGATTGGCCTTGAAGTTGGTGAAGTCCTTGCCTTCACGCTCGATGAAATCGTAGATCTCATCGGCGCTGTAGGTTCCTGGTTCGATGCTGTCATGTTGTACCGTCACGCCGAAATTCAACCGTGAGGTTTCATTGATCGGGTAGCCGAGGGAGGTGCCGGCGCCGTAGCTATTGATGGAATAGTACGAGTTATCGTCATCGTAATATTCGTTGTAGTCGGTGGCGTTGTAGAACGCGTTGTAACCCAGGCTCACGCCGTCTGGCGTGAAGTAGGGGTCGGTAAAGCCGATGTTGTACTTGCTTTGGTAGGACGAGCGGGTCAGGCCCAGGCTGGCGTAGTTGCCGGTGCCGAGAAAGTTGTTCTGGGTGATCGAGCCGCCAAGGATCAGGCCGGCGCTTTGCGAGAAGCCAACGCTGGCGCTGATCGAGCCGGAAGCCTGCTCTTCGACGCTGTAGTTCACATCGACCTGGTCATCGACGCCCGGCACGGCCGGGGTCTCGACGTTGACTTCCTTGAAGAAGCCCAGGCGCTCCAGGCGGGTCTTGGACTGGTCGATCAGGTAGGTCGACGCCCAGCCACCTTCCATCTGGCGCATTTCACGGCGCAGCACTTCGTCTTCGGACTTGGTGTTGCCACGGAAGTTGATGCGGTTGACGTAGGCACGCTTGCCCGGGTCCACGGCGAAGGTGATGTCGACGGTGTGGTCTTCATCGTGCGGCTGTGGCACGCCGTTGACGTTGGCGAAGGTGTAACCCTCGTTACCCAGGCGACGGGTGATCAGCTCGGACGTGGTGGTCATCAGCTTGCGCGAGAACACCTGGCCCTTCTGCACCAGCAGCAGCGACTTGACCTGGTCTTCAGGCACTTTCAGGTCGCCGCTGAGCTTGACGTCACGAACGGTGTACTTGTCGCCTTCGTTGACGTTGACGGTGATGTAGACGTGCTTCTTGTCCGGGGTGATGGACACCTGGGTCGAAGCGATGTCCATGTTGATGTAGCCACGGTCCAGGTAGTAGGAACGCAGGCGCTCCAGGTCACCTGAGAGTTTTTCACGGGCGTACTTGTCGTCGTTCTTGAAGAACGACAGCCAGTTGGTGGTCTTGAGCTCGAACAGGTCGATCAGGTCTTCATCAGGGAAAACCGTGTTGCCCACCACGTTGATGTGCTGGATCGCCGCCACGGTGCCTTCGTTGATGTTGACCTTCAGGCCGACGCGGTTGCGCGGCTGCGGCACCACTTCGGTGTCAACGGTGGCCGAGTAGCGACCCTGGGCAACGTACTGGCGTTGCAGCTCGTTACGTACACCTTCGAGGGTGGCGCGCTGGAAGATCTCGCCTTCGGCCAGGCCGGACTGCTTGAGGCCCTTCATCAGGTCTTCAGTGGAGATCGCCTTGTTGCCTTCGATCTCGATACTGGCGATGGAGGGGCGCTCGACGACGGTGATGACCAGGACATCACCGTCGTGTCCCAGTTGGATGTCCTGGAAAAAGCCGGTCTTGAACAGCGCACGCGTGGACTCCACCAGGCGCCGCTCATCCGCGTTATCGCCGACGTTCAATGGCAAGGCACCGAAGACACTGCCTGCGGAAACGCGCTGGAGGCCGTTGATGCGAATATCGGAAATCTTGAAACCTTGGGCGTGGGCAAGTGTGACATTGAGCAGCAGTGCAGCCGAGCAGAGCAGGCGCGAAAAATTCATCAAGATCTTATCCAGGACACATCGACAGGTGGTGTAGGTGGACGCGGATATCTCACCGCAAGACGAGTCACCGCGGGAGCGAGCGGGCTGGTGGCGAGCAAGCATAAAAGTTCGCTGCGTTTGGTGCGGTTAACCCAATGTCAAGTTAGGTAAAGGTTGGCCCGCGGCGATGACGGTACGCGGCACACGGGCGATAATGGCCCGACACCTACTCAAGAGCGCCCCATGATCTCTGTATTGCTAGTCGACGATGACCAGGAACTGACGGGAATGCTCAGCCAATACCTGGAGCGCGAAGGCTTTGAGGCGACTGCCGTGCACACGGGGGAGGAGGGCGAGGTGCAAGCGCTGTCCGGTCGCTACAGCATCGTGGTGCTGGACGTGATGCTGCCGCGACTGTCGGGTATCGAGGTGCTCAGGCGCATTCGGGCCGTGAGCCAGGTGCCGGTGGTGTTGCTGACAGCTCGTGGCGACAACATCGACAAGATCACCGGCCTGGAGCTGGGCGCCGATGACTATGTGCCCAAGCCCAGCTCACCGGGGGAGCTGGTGGCGCGTTTGCGGGCGATCATGCGCCGGGTGCAGCCGGTGGATCGGTCAACCGGCGAAGTGATCAGGACCGGACCGCTGGTCCTGTGGCCTGGCAAGCGCCAGGCGCTCTGGCAGGGGCGCGAGCTGGGGGTGACCAGCACCGAGTTCAGTTTGCTCGAGGAGCTGGCCCGCTGTGCCGGGCAAGTGGTGAGTAAACAGAACCTCTCACTCAATGCCCTGGGTTGTCCCTTGACTCGCTATGACCGGCGCATCGATGTGCACATCAGCAGCATTCGCCACAAGCTGGGACCGCGCCCCGATGCCAAGGCCTGGATCCAGAGCGTGCGGGGTCTCGGTTACCTGTTGATCGCCGAATGATGAAGCCCAGCCGGCTGTTCTGGAAACTGTTCCTGGCGTTCTGGCTCGCCACCAGCTTGACGTTTCTGGTGGGGTTGGGCGTCCTGGTGCTGGGCAGTTTCAAGCCCGGGGATCCGCATCTGGAAACGATCCTTGCCAGCGAGGAGCAACTGCTGCGCCAGTTTGGTGTCGAGGCGGGCCAGCAGTTGCTGGCGGTGTGGGAGCACCCTGGGGATCAGGCCATTGGTGTGTATGACAAGGCCGGTCAGCTGATAGCGGGGGCGCCGGTTCCACAGCCGGCCTACGAGCGCGCGATCATCAGCAAGGACGGTATGACGCTATGGCTGAGGTCTACGCATCCGCCCGGCAGGGAAGGTGGCGACGGGCCGGCGCGCTCGACGCCGTTGATCATCGGCACGCTGATGAGTGCGCTGTTCAGTGGCTATACGGCGTATTACCTGGCATGGCCGCTGGCCAATCTTCGGCGGGCCATGAGCGAGGTTGCTCAGGGACGTTTCGAAACCCGGGTAAAACCGATGATGGGTGGGCGGCGCGATGAAATCGTCGACCTGGCCGAGGACTGCGACCGAATGGCCAACCAACTGAAACTGTTGGTGCAAGCCCAGCAAGACCTGTTGCACGACATCTCCCACGAATTGCGCTCACCGCTAACGCGCATGCAAGCGGCCATTGGGCTGTTGCGCCAGGAACCGGCCCGCCTGGAAATGGTGGAACGCATCGACCGTGAGTCGGTGCGCATGGATACGCTGATCGAGGCGCTGTTGACCCTGGCACGCCTGCAGGGGCGACCAGAGAGTATCGAGCGCGAGCCCATCGATATCGTCGAGTTGCTGTCGGTGATCGTCGAGGACGCGCAATTCGAGGCGGGCATGAAAGGTTGTCGTGTCAGCCTGCAGGCGTCTCCGGCTTTTATCAGCCATGCCAGCGGTGAGCTGCTGTATCGGTGTTTCGAGAACGTTATCCGAAACGCCGTGCGCCATACCCGGCCAGACACCGCGGTGATGGTCGTGGCCGAGGTCAATGGCGCCGCAGATGGCCTGACAGTGCAGATCAGCGATCAGGGCCCGGGTGTTGAACATTCGCGGCTACAGAGCATTTTCAACCCATTCGAACGTGGCTTGAACGAAGCCAGTGCCGGCTTCGGCCTGGGCCTGGCCATTGCCTCAAGGGCCGTGGAAATACACGGTGGCTCCATCCTGGCGCGCAACGAGCCGTCCGGTGGGTTGACTGTGGAAATCAGCTTGCCTCGTAGGGTGTGATCTTTACACGATATTACATTGGCTTGACGGCCCTGTACGCCCCGCCTCAGTAGACTTTGCGCTCAAACTTACTCAGCGTTTGCTGGTGTTTCAGCGTGGAGGTGCTCATGTTTCTGGTTCATAAGAAGGGTTTCGTTCCCGGCAAGAGAATGGTCGATGGTCTGGTGCCTTATGACTTCTTCTGCGAAGACAATCCGAGCCTTAACCTGTTTGTCTTCACCGGTTCCGCCACCCCGGGCAAAGTGGTCGAGGAACAGACACTCTGGGGGTTTACCCGTCTTGAGCGTTTTGAAGCACTGAGCGGCACCCTGGTGTCGAACAAAAAGCAGGAAGGCTGGTTCCAGAAGGTCAATGTACTCACCGGCCCCGCCCAGAACGGCACGCAAGGCGTGAAGTTCCAGCGGGTGCTGAAAATCATCAAGCACAGCGATGCATCGAGCCGGGTCGCCAGCAAGGCCGACTACGAGATCCAGACAGACGAAGGCGACACCTACTTCACCCGTCGGCCTGCTGCGGGGGGCAGTGCGCAAACCATTATCTACTCAGCGGATCAATAGGCTCGACTTATCCGGGGGCGTAGTTTTTAGGGTGTATATCCGTTGCTGCGGTAACGGCCGCTTATGGTTCCGCTTTTACAGCGGCTCACTTTTGAAAAGCGCAAAAGTAAGCAAAACGCTTTTGCCCCACCACTTGGTGCCTCGCCTAGGCTCGGCATGCCCTCACTCCGGCATTGCTCCGTGGGCCGCCGCGAAGGGCCATCCATGGCCCAGCGCGGCTATCCCGGCATCCATGCCGGGATGCCCACTCCACAATGCCTGCGTTCGGCCAGCGTGGTTTAACGGGGCGTCGAGATCAAAGTCCAAAGCAAGAGCAAGAGCAAGAGCAAGAGCAAGAGCAAGAGCAAGAGCAAGAGCGGGACATATGCCAACATTTATTTAGCTGAACCACCGCTATCGCGAGCAGGCTCGCTCCCACAGGAGAAACGCGGTCCCACCAAAAACAGGTCGGCTGTTAGGCCGCCTCGCGGTGGACGTTGATCTCGGGCGCCCCGTTAACCACGCTGGCCGAACGCAGGCATTGCGCAGTGGGCACCTCGGCATGGATGCCGAGGTAGCCGCGCTGGGCCATGGATGGCCCTTCGCGGCGGCCCACGGAGCAATGCCGGAGAGAGGGCACACCGAGCCTAAGCGAGGTGCCGAGTGGTGGGGCAGGAGCGTTTTGCTTACTTTTGCGCTCTTCAAAAGTGAGCCGCCGTCAGGGCGGAACCCTAAGCAGCCGTTACCGCAAAAAACGGATATGTACCCATCCTCCCGTTCACCAAGACGCCCCCCAAGACGCACCGCTTCAAACGTCAGCAAGCTGAAACCGATAACCCACCCCATACAACGACTCGATAGGATTCTCCGCCGGGCAAGCCTGCTCAAGCTTGCGCCGCAGATTACGGATATGGCTGTCAACCGTACGATCGGTAACCACCCGATGATCGGAATAGATCCGGTCGAGCAATTGATCCCGGGAAAACACCCGCCCCGGGGACTGCGCCAATGTACTGAGCAGGCGCAGTTCCAAGGGCGTCAGGTCCAGGGCGACGCCATCGAGTGACGCCTGGTAACGGTCTTCGTCAATCAGCAGGCGTGCTGGCGCGGTGACGAGCAGTTGCGGGCTACGCCGCAGGATCGCCTTGACCCTGGCCACCACTTCACGCGGGCTGAAGGGTTTGCAAATGTAGTCGTCGGCCCCCAGGTCCAGCCCGAGCAGGCGATCGACTTCCTCCACGCGGGCAGTGATCATGATGATCGGCACGGCGCTGAAGCTGCGCAACTCCTGGCACACTTGCAGGCCGTCGCGCCCCGGCAGCATCAGGTCGAGCAGGATCAACCGCGGCTCGCTGGCCCGTACCGCCGGCACCACTTGAAGGCCATTGTCCAGGCATTGGGTCGCGTAGCCAGCGGCGATCAGGTAGTCGCGCATCAATGCGGCCAGTTTGGGTTCGTCTTCGACAATAAGGATTGGGCTGTCAGTGGCCATGTTCAGGTGTTCCGTGGCAGGCGCAGGGTCAGCCAAAGGCCGCCCAAAGGCGAGTGATCGGCGCTGAGGCTGCCGCCATGGGCCAGGGCGATGCTGTGACAGATGGCCAGTCCCAGGCCGGCGCCGCCACTGGCGCGATTGCGTGAGGTTTCGCCGCGGTAAAAACGCTCGAACAGTCGCGGCAATTGATCCGCATCGACCCCGGGGCCGGAGTCGAGAAAATCGATGCGCACGACGTCGTCCTCGCTGGCGGCACGAATGCGCAGCACGCCACCCTCGTCGGTATAACGCACGGCATTTTCCAACAGGTTGCTGAATAGCTGCTGCAAGCGTTTGGGGTCGGCCTCCAACCGTAGCGGCGTTGTCGGCAGCTCCAGCTCCAAACGCAGATGCCGGGCATTGCAACGCTCCTGGAACATCGCCACGCAACCGTCCAGCAAGTCGTTGAGATCGCATTCGCTCTTGCGGTAGGTCAGCGCGCCGACATCGGCCAGGGACAGTTCGTAGAGATCATCCACCAGTTTGCTGAGCATGCTGACTTCGCCTTGCAGCGATTTCATCGAGGACGGGTCGAGGGTGCGTACGCCGTCTTCGATGGCTTCCAGCTCGCCGCGCAACACCGACAACGGGGTGCGCAGTTCGTGGGACACATCGGCCATGAATTCCCGGCGCATTTTTTCGTTGCGTTCCAGGGTATACGCCAGCTGGTTGAAGTCTCGGGCCAACTGACCGACTTCGTCATTGGAGGCCACCGACACGCGGTTGCTGTATTCCCCGGCGGCCAAGCGGTGCGTGGCGGCGGCCACCCGCTTGACCGGGTCAAGCAGGGTACGGGCGATCCACCAGGCAATCAGCATCGCCAACAGCAACGAGAGCACGCCCACGGCCAGGCTGGTGCGCACCAAATACTGACGAAAGCGTTCACCGCCAGCTTCAGTCACGTTCTGGAACGGCGTCACCGCCAGCCAGCCGACAGTTTTGCCGGCGACCTCGATCGGGCGCATCAGGGCGTCGTCGCCAATGGCCGAATAGCCCATGACCAATTGTTTTTGTTGGTCGAGCAGGGCAATGCGAAACACCGCCCCGGTCAGGTCGGACATCGGCATGGGGGGCCGTCCTGGGTGGGTGGTGTTTTCCGCCGGCTCCGGGCGCAGCAGTTCGAACCAGCGATCCGGCTGGTTGCGCAGGAATTCCCAGTCACCTTCGCGCTGGTAGGCGTTGGCCAGGCGGGGGAGCACCGGCTTCATGCGCAACAGTGCCTGTTCGTTGAGGTAGTCGAGAAAGCCGTTGCCAAAGCTCCAGCCGTTGGCCGCCCCCATGCTCAGGATGACAAACAGGACGCTGGCCATGACGGCAATAAACAGCTTGGTGGAGATGCTCAGTTTCATGGGCTCGGGCAGTTCGATGAATGGCCTGACCATTTAGGCCCTGGAGCGATGAAGATTCAAGGGCGGCGGGCAATCTTCAATTTTCCTGCACATTTGCCTCGCAGTATGGCGCCTGGCTTGAACCATCCGTCTTGCAGAGGCATTTATGTCGACCAAATTATTCGCCAAATCCCTGGTGACCGCCGCCTTCCTGGTGTGCTTGATCGTTTTGTTCATGTTGGGCGGTTGCTCCGGCGAATCGGCACCCACACCCGAACCGCCCAAGGTCTCGGTGATCACCGTGCAGCCGCAAAGCCAGGCGCTGACCACTGAGCTGGCCGGACGCACCCAGGCGTTCATGGTCGCCGAGATACGCCCGCAGGTCGGCGGTATCGTCCAGCAGCGCCTGTTTGTCGAAGGGGCCGAGGTCAAGGCCGGACAGGCGCTGTATCAACTGGATGCTTCCTCTTACAAGGCCGCATTGGCTGAGGCCCAGGCGAATCTCGCCAAGGCACGCGCCACCTTGAAGTCGGCCCAGGCCACGGCCAAGCGTGACGCCCAGTTGGTAAAGATCGATGCTATCAGCCAGCAGGACAACGAGGATGCCCAGGCCAGCCTGCTGACCGCCGAAGCGGAGGTGCAAGTGGCCCAGGCCGATGTCGACACCGCACGCATCAACCTGGCGTATACCCGCATCAGTTCCCCCGTCAGTGGGCGCATCGAAACCTCGACGGTCACGCCCGGCGCGCTGGTGGTGGCCAACCAGGACAGCGCACTGACCACCGTGCAGCAGTTGGACCCGATGTATGTAGACGTCACCCAGTCGACCACCGAACTGTTGCGGCTCAAGCGCGACCTGGCCAGCGGTGTGCTGCAGAGCAATGGCGAAGGTGAAGCGCGGATCAGCCTCAAGCTCGATGACGGCAGCACCTATACCCATGAAGGTCGCTTGAAGTTCAGTGGGGTCAGCGTCAATGAGAGCACGGGCACGGTGACCCTGCGGGCGCAAATCGCCAACCCGGACCGACTGTTGCTGCCGGGCATGTACGTGCGAGCGGTGCTGGAGCAGGCGCGGGATGACAAGGCCATCCTGATTCCACAGAAGGCGGTGACCCGCAGTGCCAGTGGTGCGACTTCGGCGCTGGTGGTGGTCAATGGCAAGGTCGAGCAGCGCATGCTGACCATCGACCGCGCCGTGGATAACCAGTGGTGGGTCACCGCGGGGCTGAACGCGGGAGACCAGGTGATTGTCGAGGGCGGGCAGAAGGTCCGGGTCGGTGAAACCGTCGTGGCACAGAATACCGGTACCCGCAGCCGTACGCAGAAAGCGACGCCTGTTGCCATTGCGCAGGAGGGTTGAACATGGCGCGCTTCTTTATCGACCGACCGATTTTCGCCTGGGTCATCGCCATCGTCATCATGCTCGCTGGCGCCTTGTCCATCAGCCAGTTGCCCCTGGAACAGTACCCGGACATCGCGCCGCCGACGGTGCGTATTTCCGCAACCTACACCGGCGCCTCGGCCAAGACCGTGGAAGACTCGGTGACCCAGGTCATCGAACAGCAGATGAAGGGCCTGGATAACCTGACCTACATGTCGGCCTCCAGCAGCTCTGATGGCAGCGCCAGCATCAGCCTGACCTTCACCGCCGGCACCAACCCGGACGTGGCCCAGATGCAGGTGCAGAACAAGTTGCAACAGGCCGAGTCGAGGCTGCCGCAGTCGGTGCAAAGCGAGGGCCTGACCGTGACCAAGGGCGGCTCGGACTTCCTGATGATTGCCGCCCTGGCCTCCGACAATCCGAGCGTCACCGGCACCCAGATCGGCGATTACATTTCCAGCACCTTGCTCGATTCCATCAGCCGCATCGACGGTGTCGGCGATGTGCAGACATTGGGCTCCGGCTATGCCATGCGCATCTGGCTGGACCCGGCCCTGCTGGAAAAATACGCGCTGATGCCTTCGGATGTCAGCACGGCCCTGGAGGCGCAGAACACCGAGGTTTCTGCCGGTCAACTCGGCGCCATGCCGGCGGTGAAAGGTCAGCAGTTGAACGCCACCATCAGCGCCCGCAGCAAGCTGCAGACCGTCGAGGAGTTTCGCAATGTGGTGGTCAAGTCCACCAGCGACGGAGCGGTGGTGCTGCTTGGGGATGTGGCGCGGGTTGAATTGGGCAGTGAAAGCTACGACGTCAGTTCTGCCCTCAACGGCAAACCAGCTGCCGCCATGGGCGTCCAGCTCGCCGCCGGGGCCAACGCCCTGAACGTCGGTGAGGCGGTGAAGGCCAAGCTCAAGGAGCTGGAGCCGTTCTATCCAGCGGAGATGCAACTCAAGAACGTGATTGCCTACGACACCACGCCCTTTGTCAGCCTGTCCATCGAAGAAGTGGTCAAGTCACTGGGCGAGGCGATTGTCCTGGTGGTGCTGATCATGTTCCTTTTCCTGCAGAACCTGCGGGCCACGTTGATCCCCGCGATCACGGTGCCGGTGGTGCTGCTGGGGACATTCGGTGTGCTGGCGCTGTTCGGTTATTCGATCAACACCCTGACCATGTTCGCCATGGTCCTGGCCATCGGCCTGTTGGTGGACGACGCGATTGTGGTGGTGGAGAACGTCGAGCGGGTGATGGGCGAGCAGGGGCTGTCGGCCCTGGACGCCACGCGCCAGTCGATGGATGAAATCACCAGCGCCCTGGTCGGCATCGCCCTGGTGCTCAGTGCGGTGTTCATTCCCATGGCTTTTTTTGGCGGCTCCACAGGCGTTATCTACCGGCAGTTTTCGGTCACCATCGTCTCGGCCATGGTGCTCTCGGTACTCGTCGCCATGACGCTGACGCCGGCCTTGTGCGCGACCCTGCTCAAGCCGTCCGATGGTCAGGGCCATGGCGCTCAACGCGGATTTTTCGGCTGGTTCAACCGCACGTTCGAGCGTGCTGCCGAGGCCTATAAACGCCAGGTGGGGGGCATTTTACAGCGCGGGCGCGTCGGCTGGCTGGTGTATGGGCTGCTGGTGCTGGTGATGGCCGCCGGTTATTTCAGCTTGCCGACTTCGTTCCTGCCTGACGAAGATCAGGGCATTCTCATGGCCCAGGTGCAGTTGCCCGTCGGGGCCACGGACAGCCGCACGCAAGCGGTGGTCAAGCAGTTCGAAAGCTACCTGCTGGAACAGCCGGAAGTCGAAGCGCTGATCAGCATTTCCGGCTTGGGCATGAACGGCAACAGCCAGAACAGCGCCCGTGCATTTATCCGCCTCAAGGACTGGAGCGAGCGCACGGGGGCGGGGCAGGATGCGGCGTCCTTCGCCCAGCGCGCGACCATGGCGCTGTCGAGCATCGGCGATGCCAATGTGTTCGTCATGCAACCGCCGGCCGTGCGCGGCCTGGGACAGACGTCCGGCTTCGACCTGCAACTCAAGGACCTTGCTGGCCTGGGGCATGACACGCTGGTGGCGGCGCGGGAAAAACTCATCGAGCTGGCCAACCAGGATCCTCGCTTGCTCGGGGTACGCAGCAATGGCCTGAACGACGCACCGCAGCTCAAGGTCAGCATCGATGATCGCAAGGCCGGGGCCTTGAGCCTGAGCACCAGTGACATCAACACCACGCTGTCCACGGCGTTGGGCGGCACTTACGTCAATGACTTCCTCAACCAGGGGCGCGTGAAGAAGGTCTACGTCCAGGGCGAGGCTATGGCGCGGATGCAGGCGGCTGACCTGGAGCACTGGTTCGTGCGCAACAGCAACGATGAGATGGTGCCGTTTTCCTCGTTCGCCAGCAGTTCCTGGAGCTACGGCTCGCCGTTGCTGGAACGCTACAACGGCAACGCCTCGCTGGAGGTGGTTGGCGATCCGGCGCCCGGCGTCAGCTCCGGGGACGCCATGGATGCGGTGGAAGCGCTGGTCAAGCAATTGCCGGAAGGCATCGGCTACGAGTGGACCGGGCAATCCTATCAGTTGCGTCTTTCCGGTTCGCAGGCGCCGTTGCTGTACGGGATTTCGGTGCTGTTCGTGTTCCTCTGCCTCGCTGCGCTCTATGAAAGTTGGTCGGTGCCTTTCTCGGTGATGCTGGTGGTGCCGCTGGGGGTGGTGGGCGCGGTGCTGGCCACGCGTGTCAGTGGCTTGAGCAATGACGTGTACTTTCAGGTCGGGCTGTTGACCACCGTGGGATTGGCCGCCAAGAACGCCATTCTGATCGTCGAGTTCGCCAAGCACCTGCAAGAGCAGGGCAACAGCTTGCGCGAGGCGACGCTGATCGCCGTGCGCCAACGCTTGCGGCCGATTCTCATGACATCCCTGGCCTTCATGTTCGGCGTATTGCCCCTGGCCCTGAGTAGCGGTGCCGGTTCCGCCGGACGCCAGGCCATTGGTACCGGTGTGCTGGGTGGCATGTTGTCCGCCACGGTGCTGGGGATCTTCTTCGTTCCTTTGTTTTTCGTGCAGATTCGCCGGCGTTTCGGCCGCGTTTCCACGGCTTCGACCTCTGTTCCATCCGCCCAGTCAGGTGACGCATGATCAAGTTCCGCTGGCCATTGCTGGCCATCCTCACGCTGCTCGGTGGCTGCATGAATCTGGCGCCGCAGTATGAACGCCCTGAGGCGCCAGTCTCCGAGCAATGGCTGCCGGTCGCCAGCACGCCCAAGGGCGAGGTGAGTGCCGACATCGAGTGGCAAAACTTTTTCACCGACAGCCGCCTGGCGCGCTTGCAGTCCCTGGCGCTGAGCAACAACCGCGACCTGCGCCTGGCGGTCCTGAACGTTGAAAAGGCCCAGGCGCAATACCGCATCCAGCGCGCCGAGTCCTTGCCTTCGATCGATGCCAGTGTCAGTGGCACTCACAGTCGCACGCCCGGTTCGTTGTCCAACACGGGCTCGGTGGCCACCACCCATGACTACAGTGCGCAACTGGGTTTGAGCAGTTATGAAGTGGATCTGTTTGGACGGGTACAGAACCTTCAGGACGAAGCCCTGGAAGACTATCTGTCCCTGACCGAAACCCGACGCAGCACGCAGATCAGCCTGGTGGCCGAAGTGGCCACCGCCTGGCTGACCCTGGCGGCCGACAACGAGCGCCTGCACCTGGCCCAGGAGACCTTGCGCAGCCAGCAGGCGACCTACGAACTGACCCAACGCAGCCACGCCCTGGGCGGCTCCTCCGGTCTGTCCGTGGCCCAGGCGCAAACCACCGTGGAGTCGGCGCGGGTCGATGCGGCGGCGTATGAAAGCCATTTCCTGCAGGATCGCAACGCCTTGCGCCTGCTGGTGGGCAGCGACATTCCCGAAGAGTTGTTGCCGGGCGCGTACCTGGAATCAGCCGCGGCGCTGGTGCAGGTGCCGGCAGAGCTGCCTTCCAGCCTGTTGCAACGACGCCCCGATGTGCTGGCCGCCGAGCACACGCTCAAGTCGGCCAATATCGACATCGGCGCCGCCCGTGCGGCGTTCTTTCCCAGCATCAGCCTGACGGCCAATGCCGGTTCCTCAAGCTCGGCCTTGTCCGGCCTGTTCAAGTCCGGCAGCGGCGCCTGGACGTTTGCCCCGAGTATCAGCCTGCCGATCTTCGATGCCGGCAGTAACCGCGCGACGCTGGACTCGGCCAAGACCGAGCGCGAGATCCAGGTGCAGACCTACCAGCAAACACTGCAGAGCGCCTTCAAGGAAGTGGCCGATGCCCTGGCCGAGCGCAGCACGCTGGATCGCCGTATCGAGGCCCAACAGGCGTTGACCGACGCCAGCCGCAAGAGCTTCGAACTCTCCGACGCGTTATACCGTGGCGGTTCGCAAAGCTATCTCGAAGCCCTCGACGCCCAGCGTTCCCTGTACAGCGCGCAACAGGACCTGATCACCCTGCGCCTGACCGAGCAGAGCAACCGCGTGACGTTGTACAAGGTGATGGGCGGCGGCTGGAATTAAGTAACCCGCCCCTGTGGGAGCAAAGCTTGCTCGCGATAGCGTCAGCACATCCAACATCACGGCAGACTGACCCACCGCCATCGCGAGCAAGCTTTGCTCCCACAGAAGATTTGTGGTGAGCGCCGAATCCATGAACACTCAGCTCCCACAGGGGATATGGTGAACCCAGATGAATTGGAACCAGGCTCAAGCCGCCGTCGATTTCTCTCGGCTGTCGCTCGCGGTGTCACGAAATAGCCGCGGCGACATGCCGAACGTCGATTTGAAATGCCGGCTGAAGTGGGAACTGCTGCCATAGCCCCAGGCGTAGGCGATCTCGGTGAGCGAGCGGTGGGCATGTTCCCGGTTGCGCAGGTCTTCGGCGCAACGTGACAGGCGCCGCTGCCAGATGTATTCGCTGACACTGCACCCCAGTTCGTCCTGGAAGGCGCGGTGCAGGCTGCGGACCGAGCACTGTTCGGCGTTGGCGATGCGTTCGATGGTCAGGTCGCGGTCGGCCAGGTGGCGCTCGATGTAAGCCTTGAGGCGGTTCTGCTTGAAGAAGCGGAAGTCGTGTTCGAGTTGCTTTTCTTCCTGTTTGTTCTTCAGCGCGTTATCCAGCAGCCCGGTGATGCTGTCACCGATCAGCCCGGCCGAATGGTTGTTCAGCAAGGGATATTGATTGTAGGCATCGCTGATCAGGTGCATGAGCATCCGCCCCAGTCCATTGCGACCGTTCAGGTGCATGTCGCAGGTTTGCGCGAGCTGCCCGGATGCCCCCTGGAACAGCAGGATGAAATGTTCGCAACCTTGCGTGCTGGTCACGTTGAAAGGTTTGCCGCAGTCGACCAGGAGCATTTCGTCAGGGGCCAGCACGCTGCTTTGCTGGCCCTGCTCGAAGTGACTGACACCAGCCACCTGCATGATCAACATGCGCGGCGTGTCGAGGGCGTCGATCGCTTTGCTCAGGTGGCGCGAATATCGATGGGCGCTGGCGGTCATTCGACAGAAACGTAACTGGCCCAGGTCCCCGTACTCCAGCCGACCCTGGAAGTTGCTGTCATGCAATGGGTCAATGAACGTCGACTCCAGCCGTTTTATATAGTCCGGCGTACGCCCCAGGTGATCGCTCATGAACTCTTTCCATTTCATCAGGCGGTCGGAGCGAACAACCTGATCGGTGGACACGCAGGCTAAATGGTTCATTTTTCGCCTCTGTTTATTATTGTTTTCTGACGGATCGGGCAAAGGGGTTGATTTGCCCGATCCGGGTCTGATCAAGGGGGCCAAAGACTCAGAACGGGTAGTGATGGCCTCCGGGCTGCCAGGTGACCCAATGGGCACGGGTAAACTCATCCAGGGCATAGTGACCGTTGAAGCGACCGAGGCCGGAGTTCTTTTCACCACCGAACGGGGCATTGGGTTGGTCATCGACGGTGATGTCGTTGATATGAGTCATGCCCGCCACAATGCCACGGGCGAAGTTCAAGCCACGGGCCATGTCCCGGGTGAACACGGCGCTGGACAGGCCATACTCGCTGGCGTTCGCCAACGCCAATGCATGGGTTTCGTTTTCTGCGACCAGCAGCGGCAGCAGGGGGCCGAACGTTTCATCGCGGGCCAGTTCCTGATCGGCTCCCACTTCACCGAACACATGGGCAGGCAGCACCAGCCCGGATGCCGGGCCGCCGCAAAGCTGCTTGAGGCCAGCACTCCGGGCGCCGTCGAGCTTACGCAGCAGGCCATCGAGCTGGCTCTGATTGACCACTGGCCCGATCACCGTGTCGGCCTTGGTCGGATCACCCGTCCTGAGGTTGCGCACGCGCTCCACCACCAGCGACGCGAAATCGGCATACAACGAGCGGTCTACGATCACCCGGTTGACGCTCATGCAGATCTGGCCCTGGTGCAGGAAGCGCCCGACCACCGCAGCGTGCGCCGCAACTTCAATGTCGGCGTCATCCAGCACCACCAGCGGCGCGTTGCCGCCCAGTTCCAGGGCCACGCGCTTGATGTGTTTGCCACCAGTGGCAATACGGCCGACATTGCGTCCCACATCCGTCGAACCGGTGAAGGAAATCAGGCTCGGCACCGGGTGCTCGACGAAGGCATCGCCGATTTCCGAGCCTGCGCCGACCACGACGTTGAGCGAACCCTCGGGGAAGCCGGCCTCTTCGAACAGGTGGGCAATCAGCAGGCCGCCGGTCACCGCTGTGTCGCTGGCAGGCTTGAGCACGATCGTGTTGCCCAGGGCGAGTGCCGGCACCACCGAGCGCATGCTCAGGTACAGCGGGAAATTCCATGGGCTGATCACCCCCACTACACCTAAGGGTTCACGGAAGACAAAGCTCTGTTCGCCGGGCTTGTAGCTGGTCAGGATCCGACCTTCGACCTGCATCGGCATCGTCGTGCATTCGCGCACCAGGTTCAGCGTGAATTGCCATTCCATGCTCGCCTTGATCCGGGTGCTGCCGGACTCGTGGATCAGCCAGTCGATGATTTCTTCACGGCGGTTCTGGATGACCTGGGCGAGTTTTTCAAGTTGTGCGCCGCGCTGGGTGGGGTGCAGTTGTGCCCACGCTGCCTGCGCCTGCTGCGCTGCCTGATAGGCGTCGTCGAGATCGGCAATCGAGGCCAGGGGCATCTCCAGCAGCTGTTCGCCGTTGAAGGGGTTGCGGTCGTCCAGGCGGCGTGCGGAGCGCCCTGCACGCCAGGTGCCGTTGATGTATTGGTTGCCGTTGATGGCGTAGGGCGCGAGCGGTTGAGTCGTCATGGTCTTTTACCTTTGGAGGCAGGTGGTCGCCTCGTTTAGAAATTAAGGGTGCAAACGCCGATGGGAAAACTGCTCAGCTCCTGATCCAGGCGCGGCCCCAGGAATTGAGTGTGTATTCCTCCTGTGCCCAGACACCGGGCTGGCGGCTGGCATCGGTGACTTCCAGCTCGGCCGAGAACTCCAGGCGATTGCGATCGGCATCGACCACCATGAAGAACAGGTTGTTGCCCGGCCCATGTCGGCCGGGTCCGAAGAAAATGGTGATGCGCTCCTTGGCGAAGCGATCACCCCAGTCGCGGATGTCATTCCATTCGTTGGTTTCGTAACAGTGGTGGTCCCACTCGTTTTTCGAACCTCGGAAAAATGCCAAGGTGTGGTGCTCGTCGTCCGAGCGCAGGAAGCACGTCATCAGTTGGCCGGTCTGCTCATCCACGACATTGTCCGAAACAGTGAAACCCACCGTGTTGACGTAGAAATCGATCATGGCTTCCAGCTCCGTGGTCTGGAACACCACGTGCTGCAAGCGGCCGGGCATGCCTTGGCCAGAGGCTTGGAGAGCGGGGTGAGCGACGCCAAATATCGTTTGCCGGCCCTGGGGATCACGAATCAGGAAAGCCCCCGTTTCGAGCAGCGGCGAGTCGACCTCTTCGATGACGCAGCCGTTGCCGAGCAGGCGAACCCGCAGTGCTTGCAGTCGAGGCTGACTGCCCAGGTCGAACGCCGCCGCGAGCAGGCCGCTGTGGTCGGCGGGAGACACGAGCATGGCGCGTTGCGGGCCGCTGAGCATCCAGCTGCCATCGGCTTGCGCCTGGCTGTCCATGTCCAGCATCCGTCGATAGAAATCGATTTGCCGTTGCGCGTCCTTGCTCGCCAGGTGCAGGTAGCACAGGCGTGCAGGTGTGGAAGTCTGGAGTGTTTGCATAACCACCTCTGTGCGTGAAGGTTTAACGAAAGACGGGCGCGATGCTCGGCTCGATTGCGCTGCTGTGGGTCACGGCGATGCCGAACAGCGACTGCAACGATTCGGCGGCCCGGGTTTCGGTAGCCTTGTCGAAAATCGCGGCGATATAGCGATCCGGGCGCAGCAGCAGGAACGGGTGCGAGTCGCCCAACAGGGATTTGAGCTGGCCTTCACGGTCCTGGAGCACCGTGCAGCCCGGGATCGATGGCATGGCCTGGACAGACGCGGGCAGGATCAGGATGCGTCTGGCTTCAAGGTGGCTCCAGAGGCCATGCTTGAGTTCATCGATACGCTGGCGGGTCGGGTCACCGTATTGAATCAAGGCGAAACCGGCGCCGATGGCGTCATCGAGCAGGCGTTCCTGGCCGTGGGCGTCAGTGAGCATCGGTTGCGGGAACATCTGTCCACAGGACAACGTGCCTGCTTGCCCCTCGGTCAGCACCAGGCCCCGGGTGAAGCGGGGTTTGGGCTTGAAGCGCATTTGCAGGAAATAATCGCGCAACGGCGGCAACAGGCCGATCAAGGCGAATGCGCCACTGATCAGGCGAGCGCGCAGGACGGTGGCCGGTGCCATGACCACGCCGAGGTTCAAGGCCAACTTGATCAATGCCCACGCATGATCACGACGCTCGCTTTCGTAGGACAGCAGTGCGCTTTCCGCCATTTTTCCCTTCAGTACGCCGACCAGCTTCCAGCCCAGGTTATGGGCATCGCGAACGCCGCTGTTCATGCCTTGCCCGGCATAGGGCGGGGTCAGGTGCGCGGCGTCGCCGGCGAGAAACACCCGCTGCACCTGCCACCGCTCGGCGACCCGGGCGTGGAAGGTGTAGACCGTCTTGCGCACGATGGAAACCGGCGCGTCTCCCTTGAACGGGCGCAGCAATGCTTGCAGGCAGGTTTCGTCGAGCACCTGTTCGTCCGTTTCATCGGGCTTGAGCAGGAACTCGAATCGGCGCGTACGGTGGGGGCCGGGCACTTCCACTACCGGACGCCGGGCGTCGCAATACACGCGGGTCTGCCAGAAGGGGTCGTCGTCCTGGTCGGTATCGACCACCAGCCAGCGCGAGGAGAAGCTCGAACCGACCATCTCGATCCCGAGCTGCTTGCGCACTGGGCTACGGCCGCCGTCGCAGGCCACCAGGTAAGCCGCGTGGACCTCCATCAGTTGCCCTTCGGCGTCACGCACCAGCGCGCACACGCCGTGTGGGGCCTGGGTGAACTCCACCAATTCGTGGCTGAACCGCGCCGTCAGGCTGGCAAAACGTTCGAGGCCTAGCCTGAGGGTGTTTTCAAACAGTGGTTGGCGAAAGGCGTTGCGCTTGGGGAAGCCATACAGTTTGCCGGTCGGCTCGACCTTGCCAAAGCAGCGACCGCCGGGCCGGGTGAAGTAATGCACGCCGTAGCCGGGCACGACATCACGCAGCACGGCGGCATCGAGCCCGATGGCCTGCATGGTGCGCAAGGATTCGTCATCGATTGAAACCGCCCGTGGTTCGGTCACGGTGCCCGGCTTGCGATCGATGATCAGCGTGTCTACATCGGCTTGGCCGAGCAGGTTGGCCAGGGTCAGCCCGGTAGGACCGGCACCGATGACCAGGACCTGGGTGTTGATGCGTTTGAGGGTTGTCATTGTTATTCCCTTGCGGATGGCTCAGCCCAGTGGCTTGGCACGGTTGGCGAGCGCAGCCATGCGTTGCGACAGATCCTGCGCCAGGGCAAGGATCTGCTGCCCTTGTGTCTCTTCCTGGGCACTGTCGCGTTCTCGCTCCGGGCGCACGCAACTGATGCTGCCGACGACCTTGCCATCGCCGTCGAAGATCGGCGCGGCCAGGCCATAGACGCCCGCGTCGACTTCACCTGCGCTGGCCACATAGCCTTGGCGACGCAGTTGCTGCAGCGAGCGACGAAACGTCTCCCACGTCTGGCCAAGTTGACTGGCGCGCACTTCCTCGGGGTGGTCGAGAAACAGTTGGTTGTGTTGGCGCGAGGTCATGTTGGCGAGGATCGCCTTGGACGTCGCCCCCAGGAACAAAGGCCTGGGCGAGCCACGGGAGTAGCTGACCTCACTGAACAGGTCCCCGTGTTGGTGAATGCACACGACCTGGTCCTTGAACAGCCGGCAGATCAGCCACACCTGATGTTCGCTCCACTGCGGGAAGCTGGGCTCAAGCGATTGTGCGGCGCGTACGAGGGGGTCGCTCAGGCGCAGCTGGCGGTCCCAGGTAATGATTCGCGCGCCCAGGGCATAACGCCCGGCTTCGACTTGGAACAACAGGTTGGCCTCGGCCAATTCGCGCACGTAGCGGTAGACCGTCGAACGGGTAAAACCCAAGGCGCCGCCCATGTCGTCCACCGCCCAGATCGGGCTCTGTTCGGTGAACAGGTCGAGTACCCGCAGCATGCGCTCCAGGCTCGAGCCTTTGCTGTCGCCATCCTGCTCGGGCAGGGCGTCAGGGGTGTGTAGGTTTTCCATGCTTATTGCTCGTCCACGATGCTGTTGCGCAGGGTGCCGATTCGAGCGATCTCGATCTCAACTTCGTCGCCTGGTTTCATCCACACCGGTGGCTCGCGGAACGCGCCGACGCCGCCAGTGGTGCCGGTGACAATCACGTCACCGGGGGCCAGTTCGGTGAAGGTGGAGCAGTACTCGATCAGCTGGCGCACATCGAAAATCATGTCGCTGGTGCGGGTGTGCTGCATCACTTCGCCATTCAGGCGGGTGGTCAACTCCAGGTCCTGCGGGTCGCCGATCTCGTCGCCGGTCACCAGCCAGGGGCCGAAACCGCCGGTGTTCGGGAAGTTCTTGCCGGGGACGAACTGAATGGTGTGCTTCTGCCAGTCGCGGACACTGCCGTCGTTGTAGCAGGCATAACCGGCGACGTAGTCCAGCGCGTCGGCGTGTTTGACGTGGCGGGCCGCTTTACCGATCACCACCGCCAGCTCGCCCTCGAAATCAAGCTTGTGGGACGCCGTTGGGCGAACGATGGGTTGCAGGTGGGCGGTCTGGCTGTCGGCGAAGCGGGTGAAGATCATCGGATAGGTCGGCATTTCCCGACCGGTTTCGCGCACGTGGGTGGCGTAGTTGATGCCGATGCACAGCACTTTGCCCGGGTTCGGAATCACCGGCAGGAACGTCACCTCAGCCAAGGGGATACGCGGCAGGCTTGCCAGACGCGCAGCGCTCATTTCGTTCAGGCGGTTGTGGCCGATGGCCTGTTTGAGATCGCTGCCAAGGGTTGGCTTGAGCGATTCCAGGTCGATGATTTGATCACCTTCGACCACACCGTAGCTGCTACGGCCTTGGACAATAAAGCTTGCGAGTTTCATGGAGGCTCCTGGGAAGAGGGAGGGTGCAATGAGGGTTAATCTAGTCTTGCTATAAAATCCTGTAAAGTAGGATTTATACAAAAATCCTAAAATATGGAATTTATGTATTTTTTGCCGAGGCTGTCCCTTTGGCGGACCTGGGGAGCAAGGGGAGGTGCGGAAAGGGCTCTAAACCTGTGGGAGCGAGCTTGCTCGCGATGAGGCCAGCCAGTTCAATACTCATGTAACTGAACCGCCGCCATCGCGAGCAAGCTCGCTCCCACAGGGACTGTGCTTAATTGACGGGCATCAGGGCCCGATGCCAATCAATCGCTCGGTGCCCAGCAGCCATGCAGCGACATGCGCATCCGGAAGGGGATCCTGATCCGGGCAATGGGACCGCTGGCCATGTCACGGGTGTCCAGCACGACCAGTTCACTGCGCCCTTCGGCAATGAGGTTGAGCAGGGCAACTACATAGCCATCGGCTTCCTCGGCATCAGCAGAGCGCGGTATGAAGATGGGCTCCTGGAAGCAGCCGCTGTCGCCGGGAAACCAGGCGTCGGTGCGGCCTGTCTGCAGGTCCAGGTGCGCCAGCAGGTTGAAAAACTGGAAGGGTATCGGCCCATTCGCCGGGTTGTAAGGACGCTCAGGATCAAAGGCGAGCAGGAAACCATGCTGGTACTTTCGACCGATGTAGCGATCATCACACCGTGGAAACTCGCAGGGATATTCCGTCAGTGGCTGCGGTTGAACGTCCTCCTGCGCGCCATTGAGGTCGAAGGTCCAGCGCATCAGGCTGGCGGCCAGGGTTTCAGGCGGTGGTACGTAGCCGTCGGCCTGGGGGAAGAAGTAGAAGATGTTCCCGCCGGTGACCGGCATGTCCACATACACCTTGCCGTCCTCATCGAACGCATTGAGCGTATGCCCCTGGAAACCGTCCTTGGGCCCCTTGAACCAACGCACATCTTGCCCACACCCGTTGCGCGGCACGATGGCGAACAGCTGGGGCAGGTCGGGTTGCCACTGGAAATGCGGCCCGCCGTTTTTCATGCGCTCGACGTCCACCGTCAACGGAATCAACGGGAACACCACGTACCGTTCGGTCACCGCGAAATCATGCACCATCGCCGCATAAGGGGCCTGGAACCAGATCTCGTGCAGCAGCTTTCCGTCGGGCGAGATTTCGAAATAGGCCTGGTCGGGCGTGCCGTCGCCTTTGGCCTCATAGCTGCAGGCCAGCAGGTTGCCTGTCACCGGATCGAGCTTGGGGTGGGCGGTGAACGTCGCGGCTTTGATCTGCCCATCAAAGGTCCATTCGCCGAGGGTCTCCAGGGTTTCAAGATCCAGCGCCCAAGGCAGGGCATCTTCCTTGAGCGCCAACAGGACGCCGTTGTGCGGGATAACGGTGGTGTTGGCGGTGGTGTTGTTTTTCGCCGCGAGGGGGTCATTGGTGTAGACGTTTCGATAGACGCCGTTGAGCGAACGCCCTTCACGGCGCTGGGCCAGCAGGCGATCGGTCTTCACGTAGCGGCGTCGCATCGAGACTTTGCCATTGGCAAAGTTGAAGCGGCTGACCACGCCGTCGCCGTTGAAAAAAATGTCGTTACCCAGCATGGGGGGGTACTGCGGGTCTGGCGCCACCTGATAAAAAGTCCCACAGATCGAAGCGGGCAGGATGCCTTCGATCTCAAGATCGAACACCTCTGCTTCCACGCGGCTGGGCGTGTAGAGAACGCCGGAAAATTCAGGGGTTTGAGGGAATGGAATACTCATCGGGCAATCTCGTCAATGTGCGGGTTCGTTCATGTTCAGGCCGATTGCGGGGACATCGCCGGCCCGGAAGGCTTCACGCCGCGGCGAAAGCGTGCAACGACCAGGCACGAGATCACCAAGGCTAGCAGATAGGCTGAGGCGGCCAGCCATCCGACCGCGCGCAAGTGTCCCTCGCCCACGACCAGTGCGGCGCCAAACGGGCCGAGTCCCTGGCCGATGAAAATCGCAGCGTTACCCAGGCCTGCCAGTCGGCCGGAAGGGTCCAGTTCCGCCGCCATGGAAAGCAGGTAGGGCAGGCTGAAAAACCAGACCATATGGATCAGGCAGGCCGTGGTGATAAAGGCAACGGGGCTGGTGCCATAGACCATGATCAAGGTCGCCAGCAATGCCGTGCCGAAGCTCAACAGTTGCGGAAACAGCAGGCCCAGGCGCCGTCCGATCAACCCGGCCAGCCCGGCGCCAAGGGCACCGGCAAGGATGCTGCCGCCGAGGATGCCGCCAATCTGCTGGGGCTCCAGACCGATGCTGTTGCCGATGCGTTCCTGGTACACCCACAGGGCGGAGTGGCCGAAAAACAGCAGGGCAAATAGCAGGATCAACAGCATGGCGGTGAGACCGAATGGCTGGATCGAGCCATTGGCCGCGCGATGGGCGTCCGGGTAGCGCTTGGGCACTCTCCAGCAACCCAGCGCCGCGAGCACGCTGGTGATCGCCAACAGGGAAAACGCGCCATTCACGCCAAATACTTGAAGGACCAGCGGCATGGAGGTCACCAGCAGCATGCCCCACAGCAGGTTGCCGATGTTGATGATGGCGAAGGTCGCATCCTTGGACGTGCGCAGCGCTGCGGTGGCATAGACCACCGCCATGACCGCGCCGCCGCTGGCGCCGCAGATCATCCTGGAAATGACCAGTCCGGCCTGGCTGTGCAGTTGTGTGCTGACCAGGTTACCCAATGCCAGGATCAACAAGGCCACCAGGGCGAAGCGGCGCCGGTCGACGCTCGCCATGAACAGGGCGCAGACCCCGCAAGCGATGGCCATCGCCATGAGTTCCGCGGCGAAGATCGCGCCGATTGCATTGAGCGGCAGGCCGAGCTGGTCGATCAAGGCACCGCCCAGGATCGGCTGGATCTGTAGCGTCCCCAGGGAAATGACCATCATCAGGCAGATGGCCCCCAGTGATTTTTTGCTGTCGATGGAGTCGAGTGCGTTCATGAAGCATCACCTCAGGTAAAGAGCCCGCTCATGCGTGAGCCGGCCTACACGTCAATCAGAACTTGTGAACGTAGCGAACCTGCACCTGGTAATCCGCTCGGGAGCGATTCTCGACACCGGTTTCTTTATAGGTGTTGAGCCAGAAGGCTTTGTCTTCGGTGATTTTCCAGAACAGGCCCGGGCCAAAGCCCAGCACCTTTTCCCGGGAGTCGGTCAGGGTGTTGCCGTTGACCTTGTCATCGGAAATCTGCCGGAAGTAGTAGCCGTTGATGCCCACCGAGACCTTCGGGAACACTTCGTACGAGGCGGTGAAGTTGGCCCAAGCCGACTGTCCTGACTGGGTGTCGCGCACCGCTTGCCCTTCAAAGAACTGCTGCGAACTGCTCGCCGGATCGTCGTTCTTGAAGTTGTACAGATAGTTCAGTCTCCAGCTCACTTCCCAACGGGGTGCTGGCATCCAGGTCGCAGCCCAGTAGGGGTTCAGGGAGAAGTGGTTGGAGGCGGGGTTCAGGTCTTTGTCTTTGTCGTACTTGCCCGTTGGCAGGATGGTGTCGAAGGCCATGCGCTGGACGAAAACCGGCCGGCCGCTGGCGTCGACGATTGGATCGAACTGGACCTGTGGCCCGACCGTGACATCGCCCAGGCCGGTAGCGTTGTCCTTGAGCTTGGCACCGTTGTCACCGAAGTCGCCGTCCAGGGTTACGACAGGGACCAGCAGGCTCCAACCCAGGTGTGCCCCTCCCGCGAAGGTGTCGGGGGAGTAGTAGCTCAGTTGATTGATCATCGTGATGACGTTGATCTTCGGGTCATCGAAGGCGCCGTTTTTCTTGCCGCCGTTGGTCCTGATGCTGCTGGCGGTGCTGAATTTCAGGTAGGTCTGGTGAGTCAGCCCGGGCGGCCCCGCAAATCCGTCGTAAAAGCTGGTGCCGCCCAGGTTGATACCGCTGGGTTGGCTTACGGACGGTGGAGGAGGGCCGTCGGCTGCATGGGCGGCAAATGACGCGAAGCTGAGTGCCAGGCACGCTGGCAGGGATTTGGTCAGGCTCATTGAAGTGGCTCTATTCTTGGAATTGTGAGCGGGGGAATGTCCCCTGGCACTTCGACTTTAAGTCCCGGTGGTGGGTGATGCTTGAGCGCAACGGCCAGAGTTGACTGGGAGCGCCATGAACCGGGAGAAACGCGAGCGAACTGCTCAGCCGCCAGCGCCAACGGCGCGCCAGGCGGCCTCGGCCAGTTGCTGCCGGTAGAGCTCAGGGCTGCGTTTGACTCGGGCCGAGAGCCAGGCGCGGCAATAGCTCTCCGCCGAACCGATGATCAATGACGGGATCAGCTCAAAAGGCAGGTCCTGCAAATCCTGCTGGTGGGCAGGGTCGCTGAACCATTGCTTGAGCGCGGCGTTCCTGGCGGAATTCGCTTCGGCGAGCCGCTCATTGAAGCTGCTGCGTGCGACCGCAAAGCGAGCCTGGTACTGGAATCGCGCCCAATCGGGCTGGCTGACCACCCAATCCACATAGCTGAACACCAAGGCGTGGACCCATTCCCTGGTTGACGTGACAGCGCCGAGGTAGCTCTCCCTGAGCCGTGCCTGGTCATCCAGGGCGGTCATGTACAACGCCGCGACCAAGCCTTCCTTGTTATCGAAATGGTGATAGATGGCCCCCACGCTCATCTGGCTTTCGGCCCGGATGATGTCGATGGTGGTCGCTTCTATGCCCTGTTGATTAAACAACGCCAGGGCACATCGCAGGATGTGCCGCTTGGACTCGGCACGGCGCCCTGGGTAGCAACGCTCGAGGAGATCGACAGGTTCCATTTTTCGGCCCAGGCAAAAAGGGGCCATGGTAATTGAAACGACGGCTAGGCACGAGCGATTGACAGGGTGGACATTTACAGAATATTGTTCTGTAACAGAGCAATATTCTGTAATGGAATGATGTTCTGTTCGTGACTTCAATCCACCTGACCAGAGATCCCCCATGAGCCAGACTCTCAGCATGTACCAAAGCGTTGGCCCGTCCGCTTTCAGCAATATGGCCTGCCAGATGGCACCGTATTTCGGCACCATCAACCCGGAAATTTCTGTGTTGACCCCCGGTCGCGGTGAAGTGAAGGTGCCGTTTCGCAAGGAGATCACCAATCACCTGGCGTCCGTTCACGCGATCGCGTTGTGCAACGCGGCAGAACTGGCGGGCGGCATGATGACCGAGGTGTCCATCCCCAGCGGCGCGCGCTGGATTCCCAAAGGCATGACCGTCGAGTACTTGGCCAAGGCCAAGACCTCCATCCATGCGATTGCCGACGGTAGTGACATCGACTGGCAGACTTCGGGCGACAAGATTGTCCCGGTCGAGATCTTCGACGAGGCTGGGGTGAAGGTCTTCACGGCGCGCATCACCATGAATGTGAAAGTCGGCTAGATCGCCTGGCCCATCAAGCGTCGCCCGTCTCCGCCAGATGCGCCATCAGCCACTGGCGGAAGCGGTTGACGCTTTGTCTGTTCTGGGCCCGACCTTGAGGTTCCAGCAGGCAGAACTGCGCGTCGGTACGCAGGATGGCTTGTGTCGGCCGCACCAGGTTGCCGGTTTGCAAGTGATTGCTGAGCAGGCCCGACCAGGCCAGGGCGATCCCTTGGCCCGCCAGCGCCGACTGGATCAACATGGAGTAGCTGTTGATGTTGATGCGCCGCCGAGGTTCTGGCGCCTGGTAGCCAAGGCGTTGGAACCATTCCTTCCAGCCAATCCAGTCGCGGTGCTGGTCTTCAAGCCATAACCAGGTGCATCCACCCAGTTGCTCCAGCGTCTCGATCCCTGGATGCTGCGTCAGATAGGCAGGGCTGCATACCGGGAAAATCTCTTCGTTGAACAACGGCGTGACTTTCATGTTTTTTGGTGGCGTGCTGCAGTAATACAGCGCCAGGTCACAGTCCAGCCGGGAAAAGTCGCTGACTTGATCCGTCGCGATAATGCGCAGGTCAATCTCTTCATTCTGGCGCTGGAACTCCGATACAAGCGGCAGCAGCCACAATGACGCCATCGCCGTACTGGTGACGACAGTGACCTGCTGCGCGCCTTGCCAATGGCGCATTCCCGCGGTGGCCTGGGCGATTTGCTGCAACGTATCGCGGATGCTCTCGTAATACTGGCTGCCCGAGACAGTGAGGTTGATTTCCCGCGTCGTGCGGGTGAACAGCGCCGTGCCCAAATAATCTTCGAGCAAGCGTATCTGGCGGCTGATGGCGCCTTGGGTGACGTTCAGTTCGCGTGCCGCCACGGTGAAGCTCAAGTGGCGGGCGGCGGCCTCGAATGCCACCAGGCTGTTGAGGGGCGGCAAGGGTTGCAGTTTCATCAGGCTGGGCCACTGTCTTATTAGGGTAAGCGCACGGAGATTGTGCAGAAGCCAGTGTGCAGTGACTACCTTATTCGCGATGCAAGGCTAAAGATCCAGGACCAGGTCAGAAGTGGGCTTGCTGCAGCACAGCAAACGCAGGCCTTTGTCGATTTCCCGTTGCCGGATACCGCCGTTGTGATTCATCTCGACCGTACCCTGTAGCAGGGCGGTCTTGCAGGTGCCGCAAACGCCCTGGCTGCAGGAGGAGGGCACGATTGCCCCGGCCTTTTTTGCGGCGCTCAGCACGGTCTGATTGCCCGGCATGCTGAACGTCTTCCCCGAGCGCGACAAGGTTACCGTGAACACCTCCTGCTGATCGAGGGAAGGGGTTTGCTCGAGCAACGGTTCCTCGTTCAGCGCGGTGATGTCGAAGCTTTCCTGATGATAGTGGGCGAAATCGAACGCCGCTTCCCTGAGCAGCGACTTGACCGCTTCCATGTAGCCCTGGGGACCACAGGTAAAGATTTCCCGTTCCTTGTAGTCCGGCACTTGCTGGCTCAGCAACGGCAAATCGAGCCGGCCTATCGGTTGCTGCCATTGAGCGGTGTCGCCGAGACCTTCGCACACACTGATGACCCGCAGTCCCGGCATGGCGGCCTGCATGCGCGTCAATTCTGCGTGGAAGATGATATCTGTGGGGGTACGCGCGCTGTGCACGAAAACGATGTCGAGATTGCCGGCCATGTCGCAGGCGGCCCGGGTCATCGACATCAAGGGCGTCACACCCGAGCCGGCCGACAGGTACAACAACTTGGTCGCAGGATGGCCGACCGGTGTAAAGCTGCCCGCGGGGCCGGAAGCCTTGAGGTTGTCTCCCGGCTTGAGGTTGTCATGCAGCCAGTTCGACACTGCTCCCCCAGGTACGCGCTTGACGGTAATGGAAAACGCAAAGGGCCGGGTCGGGGAGGACGACAGGGTGTAGCAACGGAAGAGGGTCTGCCCGCCAATGACCGGTGAGATCGTGATGAATTGACCGGGTTCGAAACTCAATGCGCTGAAGTCCTCACAACGAAAAATGAAGGTTTTTACGTCATGGGTTTCCTGGCGCACGGCGCAGCACTGCAGGGTTTTTTGTTCACCGCTGTGCCACTGCGAGCCGAACGTGCTCCAGGTTGTCGGGTCGGTAAACCGTTGGACTGCATGGGGGCTGGCAGGGCGCATCAGGTTTTCGTAAGTCGTCATGTGCATTCCTCACACGCCGTGGGCGGCCAGACGCGCCGCGTACCAGCGAGAGAACTGGTCGACATAGGTTTCGGTAAAGGCCGAGAACGGCCCGGGCGTGTAGGCCGGATCCTGGGTGCCGCTGTGGGTGATGCCGACGAGGTTGGCGTCCTGCAGGTTGGTCGCCGCCCAGACTTCGGTCAGCTTATCCACCTGGTAGTCAACGCCTTCGACGGCATCGGCGTGAACCAGCCATTTGGTGCGCACCAGGGTTTTATCGGGCGCCAGCGGGATGATGTAGGAGACCACGGCGTGATCGCTCATGACATGGGTCCAGGAGTTGTGCGTCCAAAGATGCACGTCGCCCAAGTCGCGACGGGTGAGGTCGCCAAACAGCCTGGTGCACGCCACGCGAGTGTCCAGGGTCTGGGATTCGCCATTGCCGGCAATGGCCAGTCGCTGCGAGCGGAATTGGGTCACGGCGTCTTCACCCAGGTGTTCGACGGCATCGCAGATATAGCCTTCGCGCTCCCAGTTGGCCTTGGTGTCGGCATTGCGGCGGTGATATTCGGCCAATGCCTGAAGTGAATCCTCGCCCAGCCCATCGGTGCAGAAACCGAAATCTTCGGGCAGGAAAGACGCGGTCAATTCCGGGTGGGTGGCGGCGCAGTGATAACACTCGCGGTTATTCTCGATCACCAGTTTCCAATTGCCGTTCTCGATGATTTCCGATTCGTAGGCGATCTTTGAGTGGGCAATATCGTATTGGGCGAAACGCGGCGTCATGACCTGGTCAAGGTACAGGATGTCTTCTGGTGGTTCGTCGCCCAGGCAGACGAAGACATGGGTGCCGATGACCCGGGTGTGAACAGGGATCAGGCTTTTGCATTTAGGGTCGAAGTCCTTGCCCATGTGTGCCGCATGTTTCAGGCTGCCGTCCAGGTCGTAGCTCCACTGGTGGTAAGGGCAGACCAGCATGCCCACCGTCGACTTGCCGGCCTGTTTCAAACGAGCCCCGCGGTGACGGCAGACATTGCGAAACGCCTGCACATGCTCGTCATCGTCGCGCACCAGGAGGATGGATGACTTGCCGATATCAAGGGTGGAAACATCGCCGGGTTCGGGGACGTCGCTGGTGACACCCACCAGAATCCAATGTTTGGTGAAGAAGACATCGACGTCGGTTTCAAAAATATCCTGGCGACCAAACAAACCGCCTGGCATGCCATGGCCGGGCGTACGGTCGGCCAGGAGTTCACGATGGGTCTTCACGGCATTAATAGTCATTATGGGTCTCGCTCAAACTCAAAGTTGATCAGGCGGCAAGTACAGTTTGGAAAGGTGCAATAAGACCGTCAACGCGCTTTATTTTCACGCTCGCATAACTTTGCGTTATGCGTGAATATTGAGTTTAAATCGTTAATTATCAATTAGTTATATGGATGTCATCGCGCAACCAATCGACCAGTGCCTGGGTCATGGGCTCAAGTTTTCGACCGCTTGGAATTACCAGGTAATAAGCGTCTTTTGGCTTGACCACGTAGGGCGTGATTCTGATCAGTTCGCCACTGTTGAGGCGGTGCGCGATCAGCCGACTCCATCCCAGTGCAATGCCGTGGCCTTGAATGGCCGCCTGGATCGCATCGTTGTAGGAACTGCAGCGAAATGAATAATTGAGCTTGGGGCGCATATCGCCCAGTTCCCGGCACCAACGGTTCCAGGTCATCCAGCCTTCAAGGGTGGAATCGGAGTCAATCAGCGCCGTGTCCAGAAAATCGGTAATGGCTGAAGGTGCCGGGTTGGCGGCGAGCCAGGCCGGCGAGCAAACGGGAAACACTTCTTCATCGAACAGGAAAACCGAACTGCCATCCTCCCATTTTCCATTACCGAAACGGATGGCCAGGTCGACGTCATCCCGATAAGAACTTGGCGAGACCTGCTGCGTCATCAGGCGCAATTTCAACTTCGGTTGCAGGGTGCGCAGAGCGATCAATCTGGGGAGTATTCTCAAGTGAGAAAACGCCTCCGTGCAGGCGATGGTGATCTCCTGTTCGCCAATGCCTTCGGCAATTTTGTCGAAGACACTGGCCATGCGATGAATGGACTCGGCGACGACCAGATGCAGGACATAGCCTTCGTGAGTCAACTTGATCGCCCGATGAAGTCGATGGAACAGCTTGGTCCCCAGCGTATCTTCCAACAACCGGATTTGCTTGCTGACGGCCGCCTGGGTCACGCCCAGTTCTTGGGCGGCCAGGGTGAAACTGGCCAGCCGCGCCACGGCTTCGAATTCCAGCAACGCCGTCATCGACGGTATCAACCGCCGATAGCCCTTGACCTTTTTATCGATATCGCTGGGTTGCATAGGTGTGTTCCGACGTCGTTGCCTGGTGAATCAAGCCACCGAAGATTCTCTTGCAGGTTCAGAAGGTGCGGGCTGTGACAGGTTGTGCCCCAGCAGTGCCCGATACAGTTCACCGTCGCCCAATATGCCCAGGACTGTACCGGCCTCGTCCTGCACGATCAGTGGATGGCCCGTTTCGTAGCGAATCTGCAGGGCGTCGCGCATGGTGGTCGTCGACGGCACGCAAGTGGGCTGTCGAGCCAAGGTCTCGATTTTCTCGATCGGATTCCATGATTGGACATGTGCGGTTGTGGCGCCTTTTCGAGCGCTGGCCAAATGACGCTGCGGGTTCACCACCATCCACAGGTTCTGAGCTGTATCCAGGCAGTATTCGTCGCGGGCAAAAACGCACTGGTCCAGCGGGGTCATCAAGCTTTTCGCACACAGCACATTCAACGGGTTGGTGTGGGCGACGAAGTTACGCACGTAGTCGTCGGCCGGGTTCAGCACGATCTCTTCGGGCTTGCTGTACTGGATGATCTTGCCGTCTTTCATGATGGCGATGCGCGTGCCCAGCTTCAGGGCTTCGTCCAGGTCATGGCTGACGAAGACGATGGTCTTGTGCAATTTGCGCTGCAGATCGAGCAACTCATCTTGCAGACCCTGGCGGATCAGCGGGTCGAGGGCGGAGAAGGGTTCGTCCATCAGCAGGATGTCGGCGTCCATCGCCAGGGCGCGGGCCAGGCCGACCCGTTGCTGCATGCCGCCGGACAACTCGTCGGGCTTCTTGTTACGCCATTGAGTCAGGCCCACCAGTTCGAGTTTTTCATCCACCAGCTTGCGCCGTTCTTTCTCAGGACGGCCCTGCATTTCCAGACCGAAGCTGATGTTCTCGCGCACCGTCAGCCAAGGCATCAGGGCGAACTTCTGGAACACCATGGCGATGCGCTGGGTGCGCATCATCTTCAGTTCAGCGGGGGGGCAGGAGGCGATGTCGATCTGCCGGCCTTCGTGTTCGACGAACAGCTTGCCGCGGCTGACGGTGTTCAGGCCGTTGATGCAGCGCAGCAGGCTGGATTTACCGGAGCCGGACAGGCCCATCAGTACGCAGATCTCGCCTTTGTTGATCTCCAGGTTGGCTTTTTCCACGCCGACGATCAAACCGGTTTTCTGAAGAATCTCCGGACGGGAAAAACCGTGGTCGAGTAGATCCAGGGCGGGTTTCGGACGGGTAGAGAAAATGACGTCAACGTCTTCAAAACGGATGATGCTCATGCGTCACCTCTTTTCAGGGTTTCACGTTGCTTGCAGATGCGGTCGAGCGTGATCGCCAGCAGCACGATCGCCAGGCCCGCTTCAAAACCCATCGCGATATCGGCGGTGTTCAGCGCATTGACCACCGGCTTGCCAAGCCCGTCGGCACCGACGAGGGCGGCGATCACCACCATGGAAAGCGACAGCATGATGCACTGGGTGATGCCGGCGGCGATGCTGGGCATGGCGTGGGGCAATTCGATGCGCGCCAACAACTGGCGGCGCGAACAGCCAAAGGCCTTGCCGGCATCCATCAACTCTTCGGGCACGTCACAGATGCCCAGGTAGGTCAGGCGAATAGGGGCGGCGATGGCGAATACCACGGTGGATATCAGGCCTGGGACCACACCCAGGCCGAAGAGCGTCAGGGTAGGAATCAGATAGACGAAGGTGGGCACGGTCTGCATCAGGTCGAGGACTGGTCGCAAGCCTGCATAGAACCAGGGGCGATGTGCCGCGACGATGCCCAGCGGTACGCCGATGACCACGCAGACGAGTGTGGCGAAGGTCACTTGGGCGAGGGTCTCCATGGTCTCCTGCCAGTAGCCGAGATTGAATATCAGCAGGAACGAGAGGGCCACGAAGAGGGTGAGGCTCACCTTGCGTTGGATGTAATAGGCAAGCAGGACAAATACAGCGATCAACACCAAGGGGTTGAACCAAAGGAGCGCGCTGGTCAATGCGGTAATGACGCCAGACAAGGACAACGATATGGCGTCGAAAATACCTGCGCCATGTTGAGTCAACCATTCGACATACCGGGCGATGTATTCGCCCAGTGGAAGTTTCTCTTGTGTAATCCACATATCACTAATCCGGCTGATGGAAAGAAACAGCACGCCAGCAACCGCCCGGGCGCAGCTCCGTGTGCCAGGTTCCAGGCAACACAAAACGACTGCGCGAGGCGTCGCGTGAGCAGTTATCGAAGTTTGGGCAGGGGATGAGTAACGGAAGACGCGTGTATCAAAGCCAGTCGCCCCTGCATTCTTTGGCCGGGTGTCGAAGGTCTTTCAGAGGTGTGCACTGCAAGATTCATGTTGGCGGCTCGTTGTTGTTTTGGTTTGGAGTCCGTTGCCTGTGGGAGATAGTTATCCAGGTGCTTTTTGCTGACAAACCATTTTATGTCAGTGTCTCATGAGTTTTTATCATTAATTATTCACCACTTCTCGGGCGAAAAAGTCAATCAAATGTACTCAGGTGTACATTCGACGGTCATCCGAGTACATTCGCGTTACGCATTATTTTAAAGAAGGTAAGAAAAAATGCCCCAGGTAGGGAAGGCACGCGGCAAGGCTCAGGACGCAGGCTGGCGGGGCTCGCCGGAGGGTTGGCTGGAAGCGGCCTACGAGGCCCTGAAGGAATCGGGCATCGATGCGGTTCGGGTCATGCCGCTGGCCAAGCGCCTGGGCTTGTCACGCACCAGCTTCTACTGGTTCTTCGAGGATCGCGAGCAACTGCTGGCGGCGTTGCTGTCGCGTTGGCGAGAGACGAATACGGGGGGCTTGATCCGGCAATGTGAAAGCTATGCCGAAAGCATCTCCGAGGCGATCCTGAATGTGTTCGAGTGCTGGCTCAACCCGCAATTGTTCGACTCGCAGTTCGAGTTTGCCGTGCGCAGCTGGGCGCTGCAGTCCGCTGAAGTGGCCCAAGAGGTCGCTGCGGTAGACGAGCAGCGAATGAACGCCCTGGCGAACATGTTCAAGCGCTTTGGTTATGACAGCCAGGGAGCTGATACCCGGGCCCGAACGATTTATCTGACGCAGATCGGCTATATCACCATGAATACGAGTGAGCTGATTACCGTGCGCTTCCAGCGCATTCCTCATTACGTGAGCATCTTCACCGGAAAAGTCCCCAAGCAGCGTGAGCTGGATCGTTTCTATGGGAAGTTCGGCTATGCCGAAAAAGAACCTGGTGTCTTTGTCCCCTTGACGGACACGTTCGAAGGCAACAGCGATGATCAATGAGACTGTGGGGATCATTGGCGGAACCGGCTGGCTGGGCGGCGCGATTGCCAAGGCGGTCTTGGCGAAGGGACTGGTGCGGTCGGGAAACCTGATCATTTCCAATCGTTCGGGAAACCACCCGCTGGTCCAACAAGGTGCCAGCCTGGTTACGGACAACCAGGACCTGGTCGATCGCAGCGACGTCGTGATCATCGCGGTTCGCCCCGAGCAGTTCAGCAGCTTGAACATCAATGCGACGGGCAAAACCGTGATCTCCTTGATGGCCGGCATCACGGCACAGGCAATTGCTACACAGACCATGTCGTCGGCAGTCGTACGGGCGATGCCCAATGCGGCGGTGGAAATCGAGCAGTCCTTTACGCCCTGGTATTGTTCGGGCGGGGTAGAGGCGACGACGAGAACCCTGGTGCAGCGCTTGTTTGAATGTGTGGGCACCGCTGCTGAAGTCCAGGCAGAGGACTTCATCGATTACCTCTCTGCACTCTCAGGCACCGGCCCGGCCTTTCCGGCCTTGTTGATGACGGCGCTGGCCAATCAGGCGATGCTGGCCGGTATACCTGGTGATATCGCGCAGCTTGCCGCGAAAAATGTCGTGGTCAACAGCAGCCAACTACTGGCGAGCCGTGATGCCCAGCAGATGATCGACGCCTTGGTGGCCTACCGGGGCGTAACAGCCGCCGCTTTGCAGGCGATGACCCAGGGGCATTTCGAAGAGCAGATTGGAAGGGCGTTGCAGGCAGGTGCCGCGGTGGCCCGCGAGGGGCTTCAAACCTGATAAAACGATCGGGGTCGGGTAACTGCCACCACCGCATCGCGAGCAGGCTCGCTCCCACATTTGATCTTCAGCGGACACGACATCCATGCCCAACACAAACCCTTTGTGGGAGCGGGCTTGCTCGCGAAGAGGCCAGCACATCCAGCATATTCATTGACTGTGACACCGCTTTCGCGAGCAACCCCACCCCCAGATAAAAAACGGCACTCCTCCAAAAAACGAAAGGCGCCGTTTTCCTCAAGCCAACCTCAAATCCTATTCAGCCTTGAAGCAATACACCGCCAGCTTGTTCCCATCCAGATCCCGAGCATAAGCCGCATAGGCGTTGTCCGCCCAACCGCGCGGCCCAGGCAGGCCTTCACATACGCCACCGTTCGCCAACGCAGCCGTATGGAACGCCAGAACCGCAGCACGGTTCGGTGCCTCGAAGCTCACCGTAACACCGTTACCAATGGTCGCCGGACTGCCATTGGCCGGGTTGAGTACAAAGAACGAAGGCTTATCGACGCCCCAGATGGAACCGGCATCGCTGAGATCGGCAACACGCTTGAGGCCGATTTCCTTCAAGGTGGCGTCATAGAACGCACGTGCTTTTGCCAGGTTGTTGGTGCCGACGGTGACATGGGTAAAAACAGACATCTTGGTTTCCTTTCTATGGGGTAGTTGGACGATCGACCGACACTCAGAAATGAATGACGGTGCGAATGCTTTGCCCTGTGTGCATCAACTCGAAGGCGTCGTTGATCTTGTCCAGGGGCATGTTGTGGGTGATGAAGGTTTCCAGCGGGATTTCCCCCCGGCTGGCCTTCTCTACATAACTGGGCAGTTCGGTGCGGCCCTTCACGCCGCCGAAGGCACTGCCGCGCCATACGCGACCAGTGACGAGCTGGAACGGGCGGGTGCTGATTTCCTGGCCGGCACCGGCCACACCGATGATGATCGACTCGCCCCAACCCTTGTGGCAGCACTCCAGCGCCGCGCGCATCAGTTGCACATTGCCGACGCATTCGAAGGAGTAATCCACGCCACCGTCGGTGAGTTCGACGATCACGTCCTGGATGGGGCGGTCATCGTCCTTGGGGTTGATGAAGTCCGTTGCGCCCAATGACAGGGCAACGTCGCGCTTGGCTGGGTTGATATCGATGGCCAGGATGCGTCCGGCATTGGCCATTTTTGCGCCGATGATCGCGGCCAGGCCGATACCGCCCAACCCGAAGATCGCCACGCTGGCACCCGCTTCGACTTTTGCCGTATTGAGTACCGCGCCAATCCCCGTGGTCACCCCGCAGCCGAGCAGGCAAACCTGATCCAGCGGCGCGTCTTTTGAAATCTTCGCCAGGGAAATTTCCGGCAGCACCGTGTATTCGGAAAAAGTCGAGCAGCCCATGTAATGGAACAGCGGTTGGCCTTCATAGGAAAAACGCGAGGTGCCATCGGGCATCAAGCCTTTGCCCTGGGTGGCCCTGACGGCCTGGCAGAGGTTGGTCTTGCCCGAGAGGCAGAATTTGCACTGCCGACATTCAGCGGTGTAGAGCGGGATCACGTGGTCGCCGACTTGCAGCGACGTCACGCCTTCGCCGACGGACTCGACGACACCGCCGCCCTCATGCCCCAGCACCGTGGGGAAAATGCCTTCGGGATCGCTGCCCGAAAGGGTGAAAGCGTCGGTATGGCAAACGCCAGTGGCGATGATGCGAACCCGGACTTCACCGGCCTTGGGCGGCGCTACATCGATGGTGACCAACCGCAACGGTTCATTGGGCGCGAATGCGACCGCAGCCCTTGATTTCAAGGTCTGTGCTGACATGGAAGAGCCTCGTGTCGAATAGGAAAAATGGCCCCTGATCCAGGATCAGGGGCATGACTTCAGATGTCCTTGACCAGCCGCAGCGCATCGTAGATGGCCGCGTGGGTATTACGCGCCGACACCGCGTCGCCGATCCGGAACAGCTGGAAACGACCCTGCGGGTTGGTCACGATATTCTGGGTTTTCCCGGCGATCAGGTCGTGCTGTTCCACCGCGCCGTTATTGCTCGAATGCGGGCGCAGTTCGAAGTACAAATCGTCCAGGGGCAGGGTGCCGTGGTTGACCACCACCTGATCGACCACGCGCTGCTTGTGCACCTGGCCGTAATCGCTGCCGAAGTTGGCCACCAACTGACCGTCGCGCTTCTCCACGGAGTCGACCCGATAGGTGACCGTGAAGGTAACGTTCAGGTCTTGCAGGCTGCGCATGTAAGGCACCAGGTTCATCGCCATCACCTCCGGCGCAAACGACCGGTCCGGCGTGACGATTTCCAGTTTCGCACCGCTGTTGGCGATGACCTCGGCCGCCTGCAACGCCGCGTGGTCGCCGGCATCGTCGAAGATCAGCACGTTCTGGCCGGGCTTGACGTCGCCGGAAATGATGTCCCAGGTCGACACCACCAGTTCATTGCCCTGCTTGAGTACCTCGGTATGGGGCAAGCCGCCGGTGGCGACGATCACCACGTCCGGCGACTCGGCCATAACGGTCTCGGCTTCGGCCCAGGTGTTGAACTGGAACTTCACGCCCAGTCGTTCGCATTGCGCCATGCGCCAGTCGATGATGCTGATCATCTCGCGGCGACGCTCGCTCTGCGCGGTCAAGCGGATCTGTCCACCGGGCTGATCCGCCACTTCGAACACCGTGACGTCGTGGCCACGCTCCCCGGCCACCCGTGCCGCCTCCAGGCCCGCCGGGCCGGTGCCGATCACCACCACCTTGCGCTTGACCGACGCCTTGGGGATTTCGTGGGGCATGGTGGTTTCGCGGCCAGTGGCGGCGTTGTGGATGCAATACGCCGCGCCGCCCTGATAGATGCGGTCCAGGCAATAGTTGGCGCCGACGCAGGGACGGATTTCCTCTTCGCGCTTTTCGATGATCTTGCGCACGATGTGCGGGTCGGTCATGTGCGCCCGGGTCATGCCGATCATGTCCACCTTGCCGGAGGCGATGGCGTGTCGCGCCGTGGCGACGTCCGGGATCTTGGCCGCATGGAACGTCGGGAAACCGGTGGCTGAACGAATCTCGCCGGCAAAATCCAGGTGCGGCGAGTTGCGCATGCCCTGGATCGGAATCACGTCGGTGAGACCGGCATCGGTGTCGATATGTCCGCGAACGACGTTGAGGAAGTCCACCAGCCCACTGTCCTTGAGCATGTGGGAGATCTGCAGGCCATCGCTGGCACCGAAGCCGCCGGGCAGGTCTTCGTCACCGGTGTAGCGCACCCCGAGCAGGAAATCCTCGCCACAACGCTGGCGAATGCCGCGTAACACATCAAAAGTGAAGCGCATCCGGTTTTCCAGCGAACCACCGTAGGGGCCATCGAGATCGTTGGTCAGTGGCGACCAGAACTGATCCATGAGGTGCCCGTAGGCCTGCAGTTCCAACCCATCGAGACCGGCGGCCTTCATGCGTTCGGCGGCGTCCACGTAATCCTTGATGATCCGGTCGATGTCCCATTCTTCCATCTTTTTCGGGAAGGCCCGGTGGGACGCTTCGCGACGATGGGAAGGCGATACGACTGGGAGCCAGTCGGCCTTGTCCCAGCGTGTGCGCCGTCCCAGGTGGGTCAGCTGGATCATCACCGCCGCGCCGTGTTCGTGGCATTCGTCAGTCAGGTCCTTCATCCATTTGACCACTTCGTCCTTGTACGCCAGCACGTTGTTGAACACCGGCGGGCTGTCCCGGGAAACGGCGGCGGAGCCCGCCGTCATGGTCAGCGCCACACCGGCCTTGGCGCGTTCAACGTGGTAGGCGCGGTACAGATCCTTCGGCATGCCGTCGACAGGATAAGCGGGCTCATGGGAGGTAGTCATGATCCGGTTTTTGAGGGTCAGGTGTTTGATCTTATAGGGCTGCAGCAGAGGATCGCTGGACATGGTGTTGCGCTCCGGGAACAGAACATCAGGCTTGGTTTGACATAACGGTATGTCGAATGTTCATGTGTGTCAACGATTGAGACACAGGTGTACATTTTTCTTGCGTGGCGGAAAAACCAGGATTACCATCCAGTCGAAACAGGGGTGATCCGGCGTATCCGGTCGGTCATCCCGCATCGATCCAGAGTGCAAGGGGGCTATGCAAAGAACTATGAAAGTGCTCGTTGCGGTAAAACGCGCCATCGACCCGAATGTGAAAGTCCGGGTGAAGGCTGACGGTTCAGACGTTGAACTCAATGGCGTGAAAATGGCCTTGAACCCTTTCTGCGAAATCGCGGTGGAGGAGGCGATTCGCCTCAAGGAGAAGGGGCAGGTATCCGAAGTGGTGGTGGTCTCGGTGGGCACTTCGGCCGCCCAGGAACAACTGCGCACGGCATTGGCACTCGGTGCGGACCGGGCGCTGCTGGTCGAGACGAGTGCGCTACTCGAGCCGCTCAACGTCGCCAAGTATTTGAGCAAAGTGATCGATCAGGAAAAGCCGCAACTGATCCTGTTCGGCAAACAGGCAATCGACCAGGAAAACAACCAGGTCGGGCAAATGGTCGCGCAGTTGATCGGCAGCGGTCAGGCCACTTACGCCTCAGCGGTCAATCATGTCGACGGGCAATGGGTGGTCGAGCGTGAGGTGGACGGGGGCAGCCAGGTGCTCGCCCTCGCCATGCCGGCCGTGGTGACCTGCGACTTGCGCCTGAATCAACCGCGCTACGCCTCGTTGCCGAACATCATGAAAGCCAAGAAAAAACCGCTGGAAATCATTGCTGCTGACACCTTGGGCGCGAGCGTGAAGGAACACGCTCGATTGTTAGGGGTCGTCCCGCCGGTGGTGCGCAAAGCGGGCATCAACGTCGGTTCGGTGGCCGAGCTGGTGGATAAATTGAAAAACGTTGCGGGGGTGATTTGATGCGCACATTGGTGATCGCCGAGCACAGTGCAGGTCAGTTGACGGCGGGTACGTGGAGTGCCGTGACCGCCGCCATGGCGCTGGGTGCCGAGACGGATTTGCTGGTGATGGGCGGGACGGACGCGTCGGCAGTGGCGCAACAGGCAGCACTGGCCCAGGGCCTGGACCGGGTGCTGCTCGCACAGGGTGCGATGTTCGAAAACGCCCTGGCTGAAAATGCCCAACCGCTGATCACTTCACTGGTGGCCGAGGGGTATACGCACGTCGTTGCCGACGCCAGCAGCATGGGCCGCAATGTGTTGCCACGGGTCGCGGCCAGCCTGGATGTGGGCATGCTGTCCGACGTCACCCAGATTGTCTCGGCGGACACCTTCCAGCGCCCCATTTATGCCGGCAATGCCATCGCCACGGTGCAGTCCCTTGACCCGATCAAGTTGCTTACCGTTCGTGCCTCGGCGTTCGCCCAGGCCTTGTCCCATGAACATCGTTGCGAAGTGGCGGCGGTGGAGGGCGGGCAAAGCGCAAGCAACGTGCGTTTCGTGAGCGAACAACTGACGGCCAGCGAAAGACCCGACCTGTCGAGCGCCCGCGTCGTTGTTTCCGGTGGCCGCGGTATGCAATCCAAGGAACATTTCGCCTTGATCGAGCGTGTGGCCGACAAGCTCGGTGGTGCCGTAGGGGCCTCGCGTGCCGCGGTGGATTCGGGGTTTGCCCCCAATGATTTGCAGGTCGGGCAGACGGGGAAAATCGTCGCGCCAGAGCTTTACATCGCAGCGGGTATCAGCGGCGCCATTCAACATTTGGCGGGCATGAGCGGCTCAAAGGTCATTGTTGCGATCAACCAGGACGCCGAGGCGCCGATTGCCCAGGTGGCGGATTACATGTTGGTGGCGGATTTGTTCGAGGCCTTGCCGGCGCTCGAAAAAGCATTGTGAGTACTGACATTTATAAGCTCCGCCAAATGGCGGAGGAGGGCCGAACGACCTGAATACATGAAGGGTTTTCGTATAACTAAAACTTATCCATGCATAACTTAAAATCCCTTGAGGGTGTAATGGCACTCTGCTTTTATGAGGGGAGTTAATTCTTCTGCTGCCCTGCCAATAACTATTAATACAGTACGCGGAGATGCACCATGATTACGTTATCCAGTAAAACTTGTATCGGCTGGCTTGCAGGCCTGGCGATGGCCGCCGGTAGCCTGACGGCTCACGCCGAGGAACCCACGCCTATCCGTATTGGATGGGTGAATTGGTCGGATACGGAAATCGCTGTAAAGCTGGCAGATACGGCATTGCGCGACCACTTGAAGCAACCGGTCAAATTGGTACTCGCCGATATTGGCATTCAGTTCCAGGCCCTGGCCAACGGCAATATCGACTTGATTCCGATGGTCTGGCTGCCGAGCACTCACAAGGCGTTCTACGACAAATACCAGGACAAGCTCGAAGACCTCGGCGTGCTGTATGAAGGTCGGATCGGCATGGCGGTGCCAACGTCCATTCCTACCAGTGAGATCGCCAGTGTCGAAGACCTCAACAAGCCTGAAGTACGGGAAAAACTGGGCGGCAAGATCCTGACGTCGGAAGTGGGCAATGGTCAGTACAAACTGACGGAAAAGGCCATCAAGGAATATAAGCTTGATGGTTATAAAATGGTCGCCTCTTCAGAGTCCGGGATGTTGAGCGAGCTGGATCGCAACCTCAAGCGTGACAAATGGTCGTTGATCAACGCCTGGAGTCCGCACTGGATGTTCGCCAAGTGGCCGCTGCGCTACCTGGATGATCCGAAGCAGATTTTCGGTGGTGCCGAACAAATTCACGCGGTTGCCCGCAAAGGCTTCAGTGCCGAACACCCCGATGTCGCCCGCTTCTTCGCCAACTTCAAGATCCCCAAGGCTGACCTTGAGAAGTTGATGTCGACCGCTCGTGACAGTTCGGCAGACAAGGTCGTTGCAGAGTACTACGCCGCCAACAAGCCTCGCTTCGAGGCGATGTTCGGCAGCCAGACCGCCTCCGCGACACCGTCCCAGTAATGGCTGCTGCTATTCAATAGTTGAGTTGCAGTCCGATGTCCTGCGTGAAGGGCATCGGATGCATCGAACGAACATTCAGGCGATACCCTTGAAAACCACAGCCTATCGTCGCTTTACCCTGGATGAGGCGGTCGACTGGGTGAAGCATCTCTGTGAATCGAAGGGCTGCTCACCCGCGGTTGCCAACTCATTGGCCCACGCCACCGTAGCGGCGCAAGCGCGCGGTAACCAGGCCGTGGGGTTTCGGCACCTCGCCGATTACTTGCCGGGCTTTTCTTCCGGACGAATCAATCCACGTGCCGAACCACGCATCTCTCGCGCTGGCGCGATTATCCTCAAGTCCGATGCCCGAGGCGGAATTGCCCAGCTTGGCGTAGATCGATGCTTCGATTCGTTGTGCCATGCCGCGCACGCCAATGGCATGGCCACGCTGAGCCAGTGCAACAGTTTCACCAGTGGCGAGCTGGGTGACTACACGTTGCGGTTTGCCCAGGCCGGGCTGATTGCGTTGGCGGTCGCAAACGGGCCGGCGCTGGTTGCCGTTCCTGGTGCCAAGAGCAAGACCTACTCGACCAATCCGCTTTCATTTGCTGCGCCCTCAGCCGACGGCATCCCGCTGATGTTCGACCAGGCGTGCAGTGCCGCGGCATTCGTGAATATCGCCCACGCCGCTTCGACGGGCAGCGACATCCCTGATGGTTGGGCGGTGGACCAAAAGGGCAACGGCACACGTAATGCCTTGGCGGCGTTGAGCGGTGCGCTGCTGCCTTTTGGTGGTCATCGTGGGGCCAATCTGATGCTCATGGTCGAGGTCCTGGCGGCGGGGCTCACAGGTGCCAACTGGTCGTTGGATGCGCCGGCTTTCAATCAAGGAACCCAGACGCCTGGCTGTGGCCTGTTGATCCTGCTCCTGGCGCCGGCATTCTTTTCAAGCGGGTTTGAACAGCGACTTTCCAGCCAACTGACCCGCCTGACGCAGATGGGCGTCCACAGGCCGGGATGGGAACGGCAACACTCAACACTCACCGCACAGAATGATGGGATCAGTGTTCCCGTTGACCTGTTGGAACAGCTGAGCCGTCTGTAAGCCAGTTCGATATGTTGCTCGGGAAATGGGATCGAAAGCGATGATAAACAGCACTGAAGATCCATCGTGGGATCAGGACATTATCCGTAGCGGGGAGTCGCTCAGGCGTTCGGTTCAGGGTGTCCTGTCGGGCTGCGGTTGCGATGAGGCGCCAGCACATGCCGCGTCTCTAAGTACGGCCCAATGGCATATCAGGAAGAATGCGCAGGCTTCAAATGCGCTACCAGGTTATTTGGAACGCCATCTATCCGAGGCGCTTGACGCTGCGCCCAGGACCGATGATGACCTGATATCGATACTGGCTGCGCTGGGCACGCTCTTGCCCCATCTTCCCTGGATAAACCGCCAGGCCCGGGCCGACCAGGACAGCGCTTTCGTGGAGCGGCATCGCCACGGGATGATCGCCGGCCCTGGGGCGCTATTTGAATGTTCCACCTTGACCTTGGGGTTGGCGCTGATGATGCCCGAGACCCGTTATCCCTATCACCAACACCCGCCTGCCGAGTTCTATCTCGTTCTTTCGCCGGGGGACTGGTATCGGGCGGACGTGGGGTGGTGGAGTCCCGGGTCAGGAGGTTTGGTTTTCAACCCGCCATCGTGTGTCCATGCAATGAAGTCGACGGACGTTCCACTTCTGGCATTGTGGGGCTTGATGCATTAGTGCCTCGTTATAAGAGTAAATGAACCCGGGTAGCGATTGAGAGGATGAGATATGGCGGTTACCACGCAGGGCATCAAGTTGGACGAAGAAACGCGGGCCAGGCTGAAGTCTGCGTCGGCTAAGTTGGATCGAACCTCCCATTGGTTCATGAGGAAAGCCATTCTTAATTTTATTGAAAAAGTGGAGGCCGGGGCTGGCATCGAAGAGCTTATAGCGGTCGAATTTCTGGAAAAAGATACGCGGCGCCACAGCATCGCACGACGACTTCGCAAAGATTGCAGTACCGATGAAATGACTTGATGACAGAAATGCATACCCTGGGTCTGCCAAGTCGAACGATGACTGACGAAACCTGACTTAACCAAACCGTGAACTGCCAGACATATAGCATCGAAAGATATAGGCGTGGTCTTGTTCTCATGATTGATTTTTTCTCATGAGTGTCGAATGAAAAATGGTTTGTTAGTGCCTGTTCAGTCCTGAACAATAACTTCAGCATACGAGATCAAGATGAACACGCTTGATCCCAAAAGCTACAACTCGCTTCAGGATAATTAAAACACGGCACTTTCGTTGAGGATCGACCGATGGTTCAGATGACCGATACCAGGCTTGTAAGCAAGCAGACCGCATTCGAAGAAATTCCCTTTATTGACATCGCACCGTTACTCGATGGGAGCGACCCGCAAAAAGTCTCGCGCCAGATTGGCGAAACTTGCGAGAAAGTTGGTTTTTTCTATATCAAGAATCATGGAGTATCTCGCGCCTTGATCGACGCGATGTATGCCCAGACGAAAGGCTTCTTCGCCATGCCTTTTGATAAAAAGAATAAGCTGAACGTGGTCAATTCAGGTCCCACGCTTCGCGGCTACATTCCCATGTACGCGGAAAACGTCGATCCGGAAAATACCCGCGATTTCAAGGAATGCTTCGACTACGGCGCCCACTACGACGAAGTGTCGCCTTTCTTCGGGGCGAACTTGATGCCGACCGAGCTTCCGAAATTTTCGGATGTCTGCGACGCCTACCATAGTGCAATGCTTGACTTGGCGCGTCAGCTCATCAGCGCCATTGCCCTGAGCCTTGATCTGCCAGCGGACTACTTTGAAAAACTGCAACGCAAACCGATCACCATCCAGCGCTTGTTGCACTACCCCTCGCAGAGTGGCGAAATTTCACAAAAGGAAATCGGGATCGGAGCGCATACGGACTATGGTTTTCTGACGATCCTTTTCCAGGACAAGGTCGGCGGCTTGCAAGTACGCAATCGCGCGGGGGAATGGGTAAGCGCTCCACCGGTGGAAGATACGTTCATTGTCAACATCGGTGACCTGGTGCAAACCCTGACGAATGATCGCTACACGTCGACGATGCACCGCGTCATCAATACCAGCGGTGTCGAACGGTATTCCATTCCATTCTTCATCGACCTGGACTTCGACGCGGCTGTCGAGACCGTGGCGACCTGCATTAGCGTCAGCAACCCGGCCAAATACACGCCCTACACCTGTGGCCAACACAAATACAGTCGCTTTGTCGCCAGCTACGCCCACCTGCAGGCTGTCGAGGCCGTCTAACGCCAACCATGGGTGGAACCCGCTCACCGTCTGCCTAGAGACGGTGATTGTCCCGGGAGGTGTTGGGGTTACCCATAGGTATTCGACGAAGTACGTTCATCCCGAGGTGCCACACCAAAATACCCACGATAGCTTCTGGTGAACTGTGCAGCTGAACCAAAGCCGCACAACGTGCCTATTTTCAGGACGGGCGATGAGGTCTGCTTCAACAACTGTTGTGCCCGGACTAAACGCAGCTTGAGGTAATAGCGCGCCGGAGAAAGGTTCAAATACTTATGAAACAGTCTCTCCAGCTGGCGACGTGAAACGCCGACCTTGAAGGCCAGCGCATTGAGCTCGAGGGGCGCATCCAGATTGGCCTCCATCAACAGGATGGCCGCTTGTAGCCTGGGTTGATTTTCGCCAAGTGTGTGCTTGAGCGGTATCCGTTGGTGATCCTGATCATCTCGCATGCGTTCGTACATGAACATATCGGAGATTGCGGCTGCCAATTCACGACCGTGTTCGCTCCTGATCAAGTGCAACATCATGTCCATCGGCGCCGTGCCGCCGGCAGAGGTCAAGTGATTTCTATCGATAGAGAACAGGTGTGAAGTGGTCTCTGCTCCAGGAAAGGCTTCGCGCATCGCCGCCAGGCATTGCCAATGAACACTGCACCTGTGTCCCTCCAGCAGCCCGGCCTTGGCCAAGGCCCAGCTTCCTGTGCAGATGGCACCCAGTCGGACGCCCAGGTGGGCCTGGTGTTGCAACCAAAGCACCTGTTCAGGGCTTACGCTGTTCTGAATACCCATCCCACCGCACACGATCACGGTACTTAACGTCGAGGCGTCTTCCATTTTCGCGTCGGGCGTTATTTGCAAGCCGGCACTGGCACGCACAGGTTTTGCGTCCTTGCCCAGGGTGAGCCATCGATACAACTCTCTGCCGGAGAGCTGATTGGCCATTCGCAAGGGTTCTATGGCCGATGCCAGCGAGATGAACGTGAAATCATCCAACAAAAGGAATCCGATGGATCGTGGGGCAGGGCCCTGCGAAGTAGACACGGTATTGTGCTCCTCTTGGGGGCATATCCAAGCGTTCAAACAATCAGAGTTCCGCACCTGCATGCCACTCTTTCCAGGCAATGGAAGAGCGCAGCCCCAGGCCCAGGAAAGGTTCCGGTGGATTCCAGCAGGGGTCGGGTTGATCGAGCATGATGTCCAGCAGCTCACTGTCCATTCCCACGGCGTATTCGGCGATCAGTTTGCCTGCCACGGTGCTGCGGGTCAGGCCCAAGCCGTTGCAGCACACGGCGCTGAACACGTCCGGGGCGATCTCGCCGAAGACCGATCCGGAGTTGCGCGAAATGCACAGTGCGCCGCCCCAGGTGTATTCGAACTGCACGCCCGGCAACATTGGAAAACGTGCCTCGAAGGAATGGCGGTGAGCGTGGCGTACACGCTCAAGCGTACGGGGACTCGCTGCCAGGCGAGGGTTGTAAGTGAAGGAGTTGCGGATGCAAATCCGGCCATTGGCGAGCCTGCGCACGGTGGTGCCCAGCGGGTCGGCGGGAATGAGCCCCCAGCTTTGCTCGCCGCCCAGGCGGGCCTGTTCCTCGGCGGTCAGCTCTCGGGTCAGGCTGGCGTAGGTGTAGACGGGCAGCAACCGACCCTTGAGTCCAAGCTGGCCGAACGGTGCCGCGTAGGCATTGTTGGCCATGACCATGCGTGGCGCCGAAAGCACGCCTTGGGCGGTAGTCAGCGCATGAGGTTTGCCAAGCTCAATGTTCAATACAGGGCTGTCTTCATACAACGTGACGTTCGCCGGCAACGATTGCGCCAGGCCCCTGCATAACGCGGCGGGTTGAACGAGTACGCAACCGGGGGCATGCAGCCCCGATTTGTAGAAGTCGGTACCGGTGATCGCTTTCATCCGTGCGGCATCGAGCATCGTGTAGGGTTCCCCCAATCCGCTCAGCCCTTTGGCAAAGGACTCAAGAGCGGCGATGCCTTGTGGGTTGACGGCGCCATGCAACTTGCCCTGCTCGCGCCAATCACACTCGATGCCTTCGCGCTGGACGATCTGGCGCATGAAATCGATGCCGCCACGGCTCAACCGAATGATTCGCTGGTCGGCGGTCCGGTCGGAGGTGTAGCTGTGGGACGTCAGATCATGGGGCAAGTCCACCATGAAGCCGGAGTTGCGTCCGGCCGCACCGAAACCGACCCGCTTGGCGTCGATCAACGCAATCGACGCCTCGGGTAGAAGTTCGGCCAGTCTCCGGGCGGCAGCCAAGCCCGCCAGGCCTGCGCCGAGCACCGCCCAGTCGGCCCTGACGGCGCCTTTGAGCGGGTTGCTGGGCGCGGGGGGTGGCAGCGTTTCGTACCAACCGGGTTGACCATCGTTTTGAGGTAGGAAATTACACTGAAGCTGCATGGCAAACGCCTCCGCCGTATGTGTCAGGCGCGATGAGCCGTCAGCTGTTCATAAACAATCTTGAATGCGCTTTTCTCTGCATCGCTGAGCGGTTGCAAAGGCAGGCGGGTCACACCCACCGGCTGGCCGGCCAATTCGCAGCCGTGCTTGATGTACTGGCAGAACTTGCCGCCTTGTTCGAGCAGGTTGAGCATCGGCAGCAAACGGGTAGCCAGTTCACGACCTTTGATCATGTCCTTTTCCACGACACACGCCTGGTACAGCGCGACATGTTCTGGCGCAAGGAAGTTGGACGCGCCGGCGACCCAGCTACGGGCGCCCCAAGTGAAAAACTCCAGCACCTGGTCATCCATGCCGCAGCTCACTTGCAACTGATCGGTGTGTTCGTTGAGCAGGCCGTGCATGCGTTCAATCGAGCCGGTGCTTTCCTTGATGGCCTGGAAGTTGGGACGCCCCTTGAGCCCGTTGATGAACGCCCACGACATTTCTGTCCCGGTTCGGGCCGGAAAGTTGTAGAGCATGATGGGCATGTCGAGCGCGTCATCGACGCTCAAGGCATGGACCAGCAGTTCTTGTTGTGTCGGTTGGCAGTAGTAGGGCGCGGCAAGAAGAATGGCATTGAAGCCCACTTTTTTTGCATGAAGGCCCAGCGTGAGGCTTTCCTGGGTGGTGGTGGCGTTGATACCCGCCATCAACGGAATACGCGATTTGGCGTAGTCGGCGATGAAATCGAAAAGCGCCAGCCGTTCATCGTGGGACAAGGCATAGTATTCGCCCGTCGTACCACCGACGATCAGGCCATGCACGCCTTGTGCGATAAGTGAGTCAATGATGTTTTCCAGCGACCTGAAGTCCACGGAACCCGACGTATTAAAGGGAGTTACAACGGGAGTCCACACGCCATCAAAGTTCATACAGTGCCCTGTTATTAAAATAGTTGCGGTTTTGGTTTGTATGCAGATTACGGGGGCCAACGCTGGCGCAAAAGTAACATTTATTCACGTCAATACATGACCCTGCGTTATAAGTTGACGCCGAGCCAATAGGGATCGCTGCTGGGCTCGTGAATCAACACCACTCATTGTCAAAGAGCAGGAAGGCAGCCTGGGCCGCAGCCGTGCAATCTGTCAGCAAACGCTATATTTCGTAGCGATTTTCCTTCGAGGGGGGACAGTCGAAGAAGGTGCTATAGCATTTGCTGAAATGAGGGGACGAGACGAAACCGCAGGCAATGGCGACATCAGTGACTGACAGTTTGGAATTTTGTATCAGGCGACGCGCTTCTTTAAGTCGTAGCTCCAGGTAGTAGCGTTGCGGGGACGTGTTGATTTGTTCTCGAAACAGGCGTTGGATCTGACGCTTGGAAAGTCGAACGCATTCTGCGAGCAGATCCAGGCCTAACGGCTCTTCTAGATTGCACTCCATCAGCTTGATTATTTCTTGCAGCGGCGCAGTCACGTTACGACCTTGAACCTTGGCCGAGGTCCGGAGCCGAGACTGGTGATAATCCAATAGATCAAACACAGCGTCTGCGACTTTAGGGTCGAGGGCTGCGTAAAGCCATTTCATCATGATTTGAAAGGCGCCAGCGGGGTTGGACGCCGTGAGTCGATCACGATCAAATACCCCTGTGTCCAAGGTTACGGTCGTGTTAGGTGAAAACTCCGATAAGGCTATTCGTTGCTCTGCATGGATGGCGCATCGGTAGCCATCCAGCAGTCCTGCTTTGCCCAGGTACCAGGCACCATTCCACAACCCACCGAGCACAATGGGCATGCTGGCGAGTTTGTTCAGAAGCTTTATCAGCCCTTCAGGGACGACTCTGGGCGTGCGTAGCCCGCCGCAGACAACCATCAGATCCAGGGCCGCGATCCTGATATCGGTCAGGGGCGTATCAGGTCTGATGGGTATTGCCAGGTCGCTGATGACCTCGCAATCGTTGCGACTGAATGTATGGACTTTTATCGACCCGGGCTGGATGAGGTTTGCAGTCATCAGCACGTCCAGGCATTGCGCGAAGCATGTCAGGGAGAAGTTATCGAGCAGGAGAAACCCTACGCTCGATGCTTTGCGGGCCTCAATCGATTGACTCATGGCGTGGGCTTCGTATCCAGCAGGAAACTGTCGTCGAAAGGGTAGTGGGTGAGCAGCTCATAACCGGTTTGCGTGACCAGTAGTTGGTTCTCCAATTTGATTCCATCCTGCCCACCCACTTCACCCACATACGCCTCGACACAAAGGGCCATGCCTGGCTGTAGCTCACCTTCGTATCCGTAGGATTCCAAGTCTTCCGGATAGCGAATGCTTGGGTACTCGTCACACAGGCCGACACCGTGGTAAAGCACGCCGTATCGTTGAGCCCGGCAGGACTCGGGCAGGCGGTGCGCCTTGGCGGTCAGCTCGGTAAAGCGTACGCCTGGCTTTATCAACTCGGTGTTGTGGATGATGTGGTCATGGGCAATTCGATAGAGACGCTTCTGTTCGGCTGTTGGCTCGAGTCCCCCACAGATCCAACTGCGGGACATGTCCACGCACATGCCGTAGGTGCCGATCAGGTCCGTGTCGAACGACAATAAGTCGCCATCGTTCAATACCCGTGGGCCGGACTCCTGGAACCACGGATTGGTGCGTGGGCCGGAGCTGAGTATTCGTGTTTCGATCCACTCTCCGCCCCGGCGGATGTTGCCGGAGTGCAGGGCGGCCCAGATATCGTTTTCCGTCGCTCCTGCTCGTAGGGCCTGATGCATTTCGGCGATGGAGGCTTCGCATGAAGCCACTGCGCAGCGCATCGCCTTGATTTCATCGGGGCCTTTGATCATCCGCGCAAACTCGGTCACTTCCTGGCCGCTGCAAATCTCCACCGCAAGTGCATCCAGTGCCCGCAACCCTGCGACTTCAATCCGGTCTACCGCCAGGCGTCGATTGGTTCCGGCGTGTTGACGCAGCAGCTCGTCGATTTGGCTTGCGAAATGCCGGGCATGGCGCTCGGTGTGCTCACCGGTCTCGAAAAAGAAGAAAGACGCGCCGCTGCGTAACTCGGTAACCAACGGCAAGTGGGCGGAGAGGTGATCACAGCCATGGAAATCCCACAATACGACGTGGCCGCTGGCAGCGACGAAGCATGCTCGCGCGGGATTATGGGTTGTCCACAATTGCATGTTCGTGGTGTCGGTGGCGTAGCGGATATTCAGCGGGTCAAACAGCAGGATGCCGCCCAGGTCACGGGCTACCAGTTGGTCGACTATCCGCTGCAGTCGATATTGGCGCAGGGTCGGTAGATGAGGCGCTTCCAGGCCCAATTGGGCCCACTCCGCGAAAGCCAGTGGTGTAGGTCCTATCTCGACACGATTGTTGTCGTCGACGGAGCCGTCGGCTTTCAGCGCAACGGCGCGTTGCCTGGCTGGGTCGATACGGCGAGCGCCGGCCGGAATTGAAAAAGGTGAAGTCGTCATGAATCCCATCCTGATTTCATTACAGAAGGGGCTGCTCGGATGAGTGATAGTCGAGCAGCGGCGCAAAGAAAAAACCAGCATGAATACCGCAATCAACGTACCGGTATACATCGCCACTTCACCCAGCCTTGAGGACAACTGTACCGACGGCTGGATAACCATCGGACACAGCACGTCAGTCATTCAAGGCCAGGCTAGGTGGCCAGGCCACAAGTGCGCCTGGCGAAGGGGGAGGGCCGTTACTTGCTGGCTTGGGCCGCAGCCCGGGAAGCTTGGAGCCAGGCGTCGAATTGCTGACGGTGAGCAGCAACCCACTCCTTGGCATGCCGGGTGATATCCGCTGGCTTGTTCTCACCCTTTTGCATTCTCAGGTTCTGCGCACTTTCGTCGTCAGTACTGATCTGCATTTGCGAAAGAAACTTCAGGGCTGCGGGATTCTTGTTGGCGAAGTCCCTGTTGAGTACCGCCTCTACCTTGTCTACGGCGAAACCGAGATTCTTGCCTTTGTAGGAGGTGTCGACTTTGTTGTTTCCGCCTGGCAGGTCGGTGTACGGCACTTCGAGCCACACCACGTCTTTACCTTCGACCAACACGCCGGCGATCCACTGAGGTACCCAGGTGTAATAGAGGATCGGCTGGCCCTGTTTGTAGCGGGTGATGGTGTCCGCCATCAGCGCGAAGTAGGAGCCGCGATTGTGGTTGACCGTTTTCTCAAGACCATAGGCCTTGAGGTGATGGTCAATGGTGAGCTCACAGCCCCAGCCGGGGTTGCAGCCGGTCAGGTCCGCTTTACCATCGCCGTCGACGTCGAACAGCTTCACGATCTCTGGCTTCTTGAGGTCAGTCAGGTATTTGATGTTGTAGGCGTCAGCCGTCTTTTTATCGATCAGATAGCCCTGCAATACTCCAGGCATGATGTCGCCTGCCTTGACCATGTCCTCGTCACCACCCGCCTTTTGGTAGAAGGTGTCGTGGAGCTTATCCCACAAGTGCACAGTGAAATCCGCGTCGCCGCTGCCCAAGGCCACCATCATGACGGAGTACTCGGTTTCCTTCGGCTCCTTGACCTTGTACCCCAGCTCACGCAGCCCCTCCATGGCGATCTCACCACGAAAGCGCTCTTCAGCGATGGAAGGAAAGATCGGCGTTACCGATATACCATCGCCTGGCTTATCCGCCGAGGCTATGGCATGGAATGACAAGACGGTCAGGGCGACAGCCGAGATGCACCGCCGGATGTTGCGGGAGACTTTCAATTCGCACATTTCACATACCTTTCGCTGTTTTTTATTGAAGTGCGGCAGTTGTAATCGAAGTTTCAAGCAGTCTTGCGCTGCGCTGGAGGCTGGCGTGAGCCAAAGAGGCGCATGACAAGCCCGACCGGACCGGTGTGGTACCAGCGTAAACTTGGGTCGGCTTTGATGCGTTCCCCCATGGCCTGTGTGAGGCGATCGAGGAAGATTGCGAGCAACACCAGCCCGACTCCCCCTACGGTGGCCAAGCCCATGTCCAAGCGACCGATACCACGCAGGACCATCTGGCCCAGTCCACCGACAGAGATCATCGAAGCGATGACCACCATCGACAGGGAGAGCATCAGGGTTTGGTTGAGGCCCGCCATGATGGTCGACATTGCCAATGGCAGTTGCACGCGCATGAGCATCTGCCGGGGCGTGCAGCCGAAAGCGCGGGCCGCCTCGATCTTGTCTTCGGGTACTTGGCGAATACCTAAATTGGTCAGGCGCACCAGTGGCGGAAGGGCAAAGACGATGGTCACCAGAACGCCAGGGACGTTACCGATGCCGAATAACATCACCACCGGTACCAGATAGACGAAGGCCGGCAGTGTCTGCATGGCATCCAGCACGGGTCTTATGGCCCGTTCCAGGTGATCGTTCCGAGCGCTGATAATTCCCAGGGGCACCCCGAACAACGCACAGAAGAACACTGAGGTCAGGACGAGAGCCAGTGTGGTCATGGATTCGGACCACACCCCGATCGAACCGAGCAAGGTCAAGGTCACCAGGCACAGCAGCGCCATGCGCTTGCCTGCCAGTTGCCAACCCAACAGCGACGACAGCAGGATCCCGATAGTCGGGGGGATACTTTGCAGGACGTACTCGACGCCGTTGAGGACTTGGTCGATCGGCCAGCGGACCGCCCTGAACACGTCCCGGAAATTGTGGACGAGATAGTTGAGCGCGTTCTGCACCCATTCACCCAAGGGGATGATCGCCGACTGGAAAGGGTCTAAAAAGCTGAAATCTGACATGGTGGCTACCTCTTTTGTTTTCACCGACGCTTAATGGCGACTCAGGGTTTGAAGTAGCTGACTCTTGGAAAGCGTCCCCTTGAGGGCGCCTGCGCGGTCAAGCACCGGTACTGGATAAGGAAGCGTCGCGGCGATATCCAGCACGTCATGCAGTGGTGTATCGAGGTAGACGGGGCGTTGTTCATGCAGGCTGTAGCGTTGACCCGCCACGTCCTGCGCTACGCTGCCGTTGCCATCGGTATCAACGACACCCAGCAATTGATCTTGCTCGTCGATCAGGTAGCCATAGGGTGTGCCTGCTTTGAAACTGGGTGCCTTCCCGTTCACCCGGCAGATCATTTGCGGATCCAGTTGAGCCACATCTCCGGCAGTCAGCACTCTCGAACTGTCGAACCCCTTGAAGAAGTTGCGCACATAGTCCGTCGCCGGCTGGTTGATCAGTTCCTGCGGAGTACCGATCTGTACGACCCGGCCACCCTCCATGATCGCGATGCGATGGCCGATGCGAATGGCTTCTTCGATGTCGTGGGAGATGAAGATGATGGTGCGCTGTTGTTCAGCCTGCAGGCGGATCAGCTCGCCCTGCATCTCGCTGCGGATCAGTGGGTCGAGGGCCGAAAATGCCTCGTCCATCAGCAGGATCGTCGGGTCGTTGGCCAATGCCCTGGCCAGTCCCACACGTTGCTGCATACCGCCAGACAATTGATGCGGGTAGCTGTGCTCATGGCCCGCCAGGCCAACCTGGCTCAAGGCTTCCCGAGCGCGCAGATGGCGTTCCTTCTCCGGTTCGCCGGCGATTTCCAGGCCAAAAGCGGTGTTCTCCAGCACACTCATGTGGGGCATCAGGGCAAAGGACTGAAACACCATCCCCATTTCCTTGCGCCGCACATCGAGCAAGGCTTTATCCGAAAGCCCGGTAATTTCGCGGCCGTTGAGGTGAATGCTTCCCGAGGTGGGTTCGATCAAGCGATTGAACAGGCGCACCATGGTCGATTTGCCAGAACCTGACAGCCCCATGATCACGAAAATTTCGCCTCGCTTGACCGAGAAACTTGCATCAAATACACCAACCACATGGCCGGTTTTATCAAAAATCTCGTTCTTGTCGGCGCCATTGCGCAGCATTTTCATGGCGATGTCTGGATTAGAACCAAAGACCTTAAAAATGTTTTTTACCGAAAGAATTTCATCGTCATGGCTCATACGACCCTCTTCTTATCTTTATGACCAAATATTTAACTTGTCTCAGTCGCTATTACAGCTGGAGGGCAAGCGCATATTGGCAGTCCGTTCGAATACCGAACGTGAGTCATTACGGTGCGCCATAGTTCTGCCTTGAACTGTTGAGTCATCCCTGGCTCATGCGCACCCGTTATGGCATTAGCCACCTTTATGAGGCGTCCAATGCCATGTTCTTATTTATGTATGGAAACTTTTAAATCAAATGGACGGTTTATGTCCGGTCCGTCTCGGTTTGCGCTGCTTATAGAACGCTTGAAGCCGCTTCCGTCAGGCGCCGGGTCATGGCCTCGCAGTACCAGTCGACGAACTGGTTTACGCCATTCTCTACCAGCGGTGAGTACGGGCCCGGTTGATAAGCGGGTGACATGACGCCGATCTGGGCTCCTTCTACCAGGCGTCGGTCCTGGTCATTGGTCGCCATCCAGACCTTGGTCAGGCGCTCGATATCGTAGTCCACCCCTTCCTGTGCATCCTTGTGCACCAACCAGCGGGTGGTCACGACGGTCTCGCCCGGACCTCGAGGTAGCACTCGGAAGCTCAGTGCGTGGTCGCCAAGAAAGTGATTCCAGGTCGATGGATAGTTGAAGTACAGCAGCGCTCCGATATTGTCGACGCCACTGCGATCCAGGCGTCCGGTGACGGCAGGCTTGCCGTCCATCGTGTAGCTGCTGGCACCATCACTGAGGGGAATCCGGGTCATTCGATATTGGCCCGCAGGGTCCATGTTGATCCGGCTGGCCAAACCTGCTGCCTCGCAGGTGCCCCAATGGGCGGCAAGCTCGGGATCTTCGTCACCGCCGATGCCCTGGACAGATACGTTTTCTACAAACGACTTCAGCAGTTCAGGGTGGGTCCCGTCACAGTGATAGCACTCGCGATTATTCTCGAAGACGAGTTTCCAGTTACCTTTCTCGACCAGGTGAGCTTCGAAGGCAACTTTGCAGTCTTCCAGATGGTGAGGGCCAATGAACGGCGAAACAGCGCTGCGGAATTTCTCGAAATCCGGTGCCACTTTGGCGACGCAGACATAAATGTAGCTGTGCACCACTTCACAATGCGCCGGTATAAGCCCATGGTCGGCCGCGTTGAAGTCCGGGCCCATGTTGCCGGCGTAGAGAAGCTTGCCATCGAGTTCGAACGTCCACTTGTGGTAGGGGCAGACCAGTTTCGCCACCTTGCCTTTTTCCTCGGTGCAGACTTTCGAGCCACGATGGCGACAAGCGTTGTGGAACGCGCGGACGTCACCGTCTTTTCCTCGTACTATGACTACCGGGTAATCACCGATCTGCAAGGTCAGGTACTGGCCTGGCTTCTCCAATTCAAACGTGTGCCCCGCAAAAATCCACTCCCGATGCCAAATCTGCTCCAGATCCTGGCGATACAAATCGGCATCAGAATAAGCGGCGCCAGGAAGACCATGCTGCGGTTTACGCTGCTTGATCAGGTCTAATACATCGGTGTACTTAGGCATCTCTTTCATGCACTCCTTATTATCGGGGCTTGGTGCAGCGTTTCTGGTCGCCCAGATAAATCGCTGACTTGGCAACGCTGCGAACTTGTTTCAACGCTGTGTCCAATTGAGCTAGCCTTACGGCATGGATGCGCCGGATTGCGGTCGCTACTGCTTGCAAACAGTCTAGGACGAGGCCATAGGCCTGAAGAATCGACATTTTTTATGGGGTAATGATGATCTACTGTCATGGTTAAGCAGACCGAACCCGATCAGGCGCTGATCAAGATGCCCTCGCTGCGCGCGGTCAAGGCCTTCCTGGCCGCGGCCAGGTATCAGAATTTTACCCGGGCCGCTGAAGCGCTCTGCGTGACGCAGGCCGCCATCAGTCGCCATATCCGGGATTTGGAAGAGCATCTCGGGACCGAGCTTTTCGATCGGGCAGGGCGTGCCGTCAAGCTGACCAACGCCGGCTCCAACTTCTATGATGTGGTGCAGTTGTCATTCAGCAGCATCGCTCAGGCCGCTGAGCGTATGCGCAATAACGCTGTCTCCAAGCATGTGGTCACGCTGTGCTGTTCGCCGGCCTTTACCAACTTTTGGCTCGGGCCGCGACTGCCGGCTTTTTTCGAAGCCTACCCTGAGATTGATCTCAACCTGGTGGTGACCCAGAACTTCCTGTCCATGGATACGGGGGTGCATCCGGATATCATCATCTGCAAGATGATGAAGAGTCACGACGGCTATCACAGCGAGCCTCTGATGTGCGACGTCATCTACCCCGTGTGCACACCGCTCTATCTGGAGCAGCATCCGGAGCTGCAATCCATCCATGGTCTTCGCGACAGCGCGTTACTGAACCTCAGCCCCTTCGGGCGCTCGCAAGTGGCCGAGCATTTGGACTGGTATGGATGGCTCGCTCACTACGATATCGACCTCAAGGCGCGATCCAGCACGGCATCTCACTTTTTCAACGCCAACGACTACAGCCTCTTGATCCAGCTCGTGCTGGGCAGTCAGGGGGTCGCGTTGGGCTGGCATCATCTGGTAGCGCCGCTGATTGAGAAGGGGCTGCTGGTGCGCCCGGTCGAGGAAAAGCTGGTGCACAAGGAAACCCTTCACTATTTGAATTTCAATGAAGACAAAGCGCGCGATCCAAGCTGCTGCAAGCTGCGCGACTGGCTCTTGGCACAGTTTGATACGGAGGGGGTAGAAGCGCCGGACGTAGCCCTTGCATAACCGCAGATCATCAGTTGCTCCACATAAAAGTCGCTGTGTGCTGTTCCCGCCTGTCTTTATTCTTTCACCTTGAGAGCCAAGAACTAACGCGTGTCTCAAGGTGAAGGAATGACCACTCTTTCCTGAACGAACAAATACGAGTGCTGGTTGATATCGGCGCGGTTCGTGTCGTATTCGCCTGTCCGGAAATTCAGTTTCCGCTGGCGTTGGTTATTCGGCGTCGAATATCAGCAGCATTCGAATGAGTAACGAGTTGCCCATCAGTGCCGATCCGGTAACCGTTTTAGTGGTCACGTTGTCGGTATCTATCGTTCAAAAAAAAGAATGCGGGGAAGACCATAATGACTCAGTTGAAAACAACAGAAGAATACCAGTCGATTGCTCGGCAACTGACCTTGCCAAGTAAGGCTGTGATCGATGGTGAAATACGCTCGGCACTTTCCGGCGCAACGTTTAGTACAGTCAATCCCGCCAATGGCGAGCACCTCGCCGATGTGGCCGCTTGTTCGTCAGCCGATGTGGACGTGGCCGTCACCGCCGCGCGGGCCGCGTTCAATGATGGTCGTTGGTCAAAGCTTCATCCCAGTGCGCGTAAGCAGGCGATCCTGCGCCTGGCTGCGTTGATCGAAGAAAACGCGCTGGAGCTCGCGGTGATGGAAAGCCTGGACAGCGGCAAGACCATTTTCGACTGCCAGACCGTCGATGTGCCGGAAACCATTAACTGCCTGCGCTGGCACGCCGAAGCCATCGACAAGATCTATGACCAGGTATCACCAGCTTGCGACGGTCATCTCGCGTTGGTGGTGCGTGAGGCGATCGGCGTGGTTGGCCTGGTCTTGCCTTGGAACTTCCCGCTGTTGATGCTGGCCTGGAAAATCGGCCCGTCGCTGGCCGCCGGTTGCTCCTTGGTGGTCAAGCCGGCGGAAGAAACGTCGTTGACGACCCTGCGCGTTGCTCAGTTGGCCTTGGAAGCCGGCATCCCCGCCGGGGTATTCAACGTCGTGACCGGCGGCGGGGCTGAGGTCGGTGAGCCCATTGGCCGTCACCCTGATATCGACGTCATCTCTTTCACGGGCTCGACAGATACCGGGCGTCGCTTCCTGAAATACTCCGCCGAGACCAATCTCAAGGAAGTGGTGCTGGAGATGGGTGGAAAGAACCCTTGCATCGTCCTGGACGATGTCAGTGATCTGGACAGTGTTGCCTCGCATATCGTGAATGGTGCGTTCTGGAACATGGGGGAGAACTGCTCCGCCATCTCCCGATTGATCGTGCATGAGGACATCAAGCATGCCCTGGTCGAGCGCATCAAGCACTTCGCCAACGACTGGCATGTGGGTGATCCACTCGATCCGGCCAACCGCGTTGGCCCGTTGGTGTCCACCGAGCATTTCAGCAAAGTCAGCTCCTACCTGGGCCAGGGTGAGCCGGTGCTCTTCGGCGGGCAGACCAGCCACGGACGGTATGTACACCCGACCATCATCGAGGCCTCAAGCAATGACGCGAGACCTGCGCGCGAAGAAATCTTCGGCCCAATCCTCACGGTAATCACCGTCAGCAGCCTCCAAGAAGCGGTGGCAGTGGCCAACGACACGGACTACGGACTCGCCGCCTCGGTGTTCACGGACAACGGCAAGCGAGCCATGCGTGTCGCCCGCGCCCTCAAGGCCGGGACAGTGACCGTCAACTCGTTTGGAGAAGGTGACATCACCACACCCTTTGGCGGTTACAAGCAATCAGGTTTTGGTGGCCGCGACAACTCGCTGCATGCCCACGATCAGTACACCCAGTTGAAAACCATTTGGCTGGATCTCTCCAGCGATGAAGAAGGGGCTTGATTCAATGTCCGCATTCGCTTTTTCCGGCATCAACCTGGCCGTTACTACGCCTTTCGATGCCCAAGGCAAGATCGACTATCCGCGTTTCGAGACATTGCTTGAGCGCTACCTGGCTGCCGGCGTGCAGGGTTTTGTCCTGAGTTCCGGGACCGGCATGCATGTGTACCTGAGCAAGGAAGAATCCAGGCAATTGGTTGCCTTCGGCGCCAAAGTCATCAATGGGCGTGCTCGCATCATCGTGCAGACCTCTGCGTTATTGGTCGACGAGGTGGTGGAGCGGACCCGCCATGCTGCCGAATGTGGAGCCGATGGCGTCATGGTGCTCCCACCGTTTTTCGAAGGCCCAACCGACGACCAGGGCATCGTTGACTTCTACTCCACGGTGTCCGAAGCCGGGCTGCCGATCATTGGCTACAACGTGCCTCAGGCCGTGGGCGTAGAAGTGACCCCGTCGCTGTTTCGCCAGTTGAGCGAGATTCCGAACTTCGTGTCGATCAAGGACAGCAGTGGCGACCTTGCCGCTCAAGCCTCGCTGGTTCGCACTGGGCTGCCTACGATGAATGGCGCCGACCCGCTGGTGCCCTACGCGCTCTTTGCCGGTGCGGCGGGCCTGATCTGGGGCGGGGCGAACATGGCGCCGCGATCGTGCGTTGCCGTGGTGGACGCCGCGATGAAACAGGACTGGACACGTGCCCGGGAGATCTGGCGGTCGATCGAGCCGGTGATGTCGCTGATCTGGCAGGGTGACTATGTGCAGTCGGTCTATGCCGGCGCTGAGATCAGCGGTTATGGGGCGGGGAATCCGCGTCGGCCACTGGCGCGTTTGTCCGCCGATAAAATCGACGTGCTCAAGGCAGTCCTTGAGCCGCTGATTGCTCTCGAGTCAGATCTCGCCTGACGACATTGGGAGCGACAGTCATGTACGTGGCCAACAAGTTTCCAAAAAACAGCAGTGTTTCCGCTTGGGTCGCCATGCTTGCAGCGCGTGTGCCAACCGCACCGCTGGAGGGGGCGATGACCGCCGATGTGGCGATCATCGGCGCGGGCTTTGCCGGCCTCTCTGCCGCACGACGGTTATCCCAGCTCGATCCGACACTGCGGGTTGCAATACTGGAAGCCGGTGTTGTCGCAGAGGGGGCCACCGGGCGCAATTCAGGCTTCATCATTGATTTGCCCCATGAAGTCAGCTCGGAAGATTTCGGTGGCTCGTCAACCGACCGGGCTCGACGGGACATCACGCTCTACCGCACGGCGATCGGCTTGGCCACGGACATGGCGCAGGAGTACGGCTGGGGGCGCGACATCATTGACCCATGCGGTCGCTACAGTGTGGCTATCAGCCAGAAAGGCGATGCTCACATCAAGGCTTATGCCCGACAACTGCAAGGGCTCAATGAGTCCCATGAAATCCTGGATGCCAAAGGCATTCATGAGGTGACTGGCAGCCAACTCTATACCTCCGGGCTCTACATGCCCGGTACGGTGATGGTGCAGCCAGCGGCCTACATACGAGCGGTTGCAGACAGTCTGCGCAATCCGGTAACGCTGTATGAGAACTCTGCGGTCCGGTCTTTCGACAAGCAGCCAGGAGGCTGGTCAGTTAAAACATCCAAGGGCACCGTAACGGCCAAACGCATCATTTTGGCCAACAACGGTCATGCACAGAGCTTTGGCCTGTTTCCTGGGCAACTGCTGCATGTCTTCACCTATGCGTCGATGTCGGAGCCTTTTGACCCTCGACGCTTGAGCGGGAAACGAGACTGGGCGGCCACGCCGGCGCTGCCCATGGGCACGACCGTACGCCGGGTAAGTGGCGCTGATGGTGATCGCATCCTGATCCGTTCGCGTTATTCCTATCACGCCGGGCTGGAAATCAATGAGGGGCACGTGCGAAGTGCGGGACGCGTACACGATGGCAAGTTTGCTGATCGCTTCCCCAACCTTACCGGCGTGAAGATGCAGTATCGATGGGGTGGTCCGATGGCGCTGACCTGGAACAGCGTACCGATTTTTGGAGAGATCGAACCCGGGCTGTTTGCTGCTTGTGCTTGCAATGGCTTGGGCGCATCGAAATCCACGGCTGCCGGGATTGCAGCCGCTGAGGCAGTAGTGGGGCTGAAATCGCCTCTGGTTGAAGTGTTCTCGAATTATGACTCGCCCAAAAATCTTCCCCCGCAACCATTCCTGAGCATCGGCGCCAAAGCTGACTTACGATTACGCGAATGGCGTGCCGGGCGTGAATGATGTTGTCACGAAGCAGCAACTCCCATCGAAATGGAATGAGTCATGAGCGATCAATTGGACACCGCGGTACGTGCTTACAATGTTCCCAGGCCCCAGTTCGGCATTCTCTTGTGCCTTCTCTCAATGCTGGTGTTCGCAAGTCAGGATGGGATCACCAAGGTGCTGGTCAAAGACCTCCCAATCGCGCAGTTGGTGATGGTGCGCTATTGGGTATTCCTGGCTTTTGCTGTCGGCTATAGCGTCTATCAGGGAAGCCTGCGCACGGCCTGTCGAAGCCGCCACCCTTACCAGCAGGTCATCCGTTCCCTGATTGGGGTGGGCGAAATTGTCTTGTTTGGATTGGGGTTGCGCTATCTGGGGTTGGCTGAAATGCATGCCCTGTATGCGGTGTTCCCGTTGATGACCCTGGCGTTGGCTGGGGTATTTCTGGGGGAGTTCATCGGTGTTCGTCGATGGGTTGCCGCGGCCATAGGCTTCACGGGGACGCTGGTTATCCTTCGGCCTGGCACCGGTGTTTTCGAGCTTGTAGCACTGATCCCGCTTTTGTCTGCCTTGGGGTTCGCTGTCTTCAGCGTGCTGACTCGTCGGATCAGCCAACATGATTCGTTCGCCACGAACATGCTTTACATGGGGTTCTTCGGCGCGATCACCATCACTTTGTTGGGCCTTCCCGGATGGGTGGCGCCGAGCCCTATGCAATGGGGCCTGATTGCGGTGCTTTCCACGACAGGCGTGGTAGCCCAGCTGTTATTTCTCCAGGCGCTGAAGTATGCAACTGCGGCCACACTCCAGCCGTTCAACTACACGCTGCTGGTGTTTGCCACGCTGATTGGCCTGTTGGTATTCGGCGAGCTGCCAGACACCTGGACGGTGGTGGGTGCGTGCCTGGTGATTGCCGGTGGGATGTATGCGATCAAAGCGAAAGGGTAGTGTTCCCTGTGGGAGCGAGCTTGCTCGCGAAGAGGCCGGCACATCCAGCATATTCATTGGCTGTGACAACGCATTCGCGAGCAAGCTCGCTCCCACATTTGATCTTCAGTGGACGTAAGCCCGGTTTAGAACTTGAAGCGCCCCACCAAGCCCTTGAGCTGACCGGAAATATCCGTCAGACGCCCCGAGCCGGTCTGTGCCGAGTGGGCGAATTCCTCGACCAACTGGGCATCGGCATGGATCTGCGCGATGTGCCGGTTGATGTCTTCGGCCACCTGGTGCTGTTCCTCTGCCGCCGTGGCGATCTGCGTATTCTGGTCGCGAATCGAGTCCACCGAGTTGCGGATCTTGTCGAAGCTGTCGCGGGCCTGTTGGATGCGTTCCACGCTGGTTTGCGACACCTGCAGGCTGCTTTGCATCTGCTGGGTGACTTCCTGGGTGCGCCGAGCAAGGTTACCCAGCAGGCTGTCGATCTCGCCGGTGGAATCAGCTGTACGCCGTGCCAGCGCCCGGACTTCGTCAGCCACTACGGCAAACCCGCGACCTTGATCGCCAGCCCGCGCGGCTTCGATGGCGGCGTTGAGGGCCAACAGGTTGGTCTGCTCGGCGATCGAGCGAATGGTGTCGAGGATGGTGTTGATGTTCTTGCTGTCCTGTTCCAGCGCCTGCATGGTCTGGGTCGACTTTTGCAGGTCGTCGCTCAGTTTCATCACGCTGCCGGTGGCTTCGCCGATGTGATGCTGCCCATCGTGTACATCGCGATAGCCTTCGTCCGCACTGGAGGCGGCCTGGCTGCAAGAGCGGGCCACTTCGTTGGCGGTGGCGACCATTTCGTTGAACGCGGTGCTCACCAGTTCCACGGCCTGGCGCTGGCGCCCGGCAGCGTCGTTCATGTTCTGGGCCACGTGGCTGGTATCGGCTGCGGCAGTTTGCAGGTCGGAAGAGGCGCTGCCGATGCGCTGCATCAGTTGCGCGATCATGCCCAGGAACTGGTTGAACCAGCCCGCCAGGGTGGCCGTTTCGTCCTTGCCTTGCACCGAGAGCTTGCGGGTGAGGTCGCCTTCACCTTCGGCGATTTCCTGCAGGCCATTGGCAACACCGCGAATCGGCCGCACGATGACGCTGGCGAAACTGGCGCCCACCAAAGCGAACACCACAGCCAGTACGGCAGCAATGGCGGCGATTAGCCAAGTCAGGCTCGAAGCCTCGGCCATCACTTCATCGCGTTTGATCAGGCCGATGAAGCGCCAGCCCAACCCTTTGGAGCTGACCACGTTGGCCATGTAGGGCACACCGTCGATTTCGATCTGGGTCACGCCATCGCTGCTTTTGGCCAGCTCGGCATAGTTGGGCCCAAGGTCGGCCAGCGGCTTGAAGTTGTGCTTGGCATCGGCAGCGTCCACCAGGACGTTGCCGTTGGCTTCGACCAGCATCAGGTAGCCGCTTTCACCCAGCTTGATGTTCTTGACCAGTTCGGTGAGCTGCTTGAGCGACACGTCCAGGCCGACCACGCCGATGGGTTTGCCACTGGCGTCGGCGACGGTGTGTACGGTGCCAATCAGCGATACGTCGTCCGGCGCCCAATAATAGGCGTCCGTGCGTACGTTGGTGCCCGGTGCGGCCATCGCGGCCTTGTACCATGGACGTACGCGCGGGTCGTAGTTGGCCATTTTGGGATCGTCCGGCCAACTGGCGTAGCCGCCGTCCTCCATGCCCACGGAAAGGTAGGCGGTGGTGGGGTGGCTCTTGGCGAATCTCTCGAAGATATCCAGAAGCTGCTGGTTGATCTCGGGGAAGGGCAGTTGTGCGGCGTCGGCACCGGCGTAGCTTTTCAGCCCTTTGGCCGCGATGACCCGGGGGTCCTTGGCGAAGAATTCGACGTTCTGGCTGATGCCATCGAAAAACTGCTTCATGCCGTTGTCGATCTGGCGGATTTCACGGCCGCTGCTGTCCAGGAAGTTGGTTTTTGCGGCGTCGCGCAGGTTCAGCACGACAAGCACCGCCACCAGGATAACCGGGAGGCAGGCGATGGCCGCGAACGCCCATGTCAGCTTCTGTTTGATATTCATGACTTCTCCCGCGGAATATTTTAAGTGTTGGAGCGGCGGAAACAGCAGTGGTTGGCGTTGCGAGTCTCTGGAAGGGAAAAGCGCCCATGCCTACTGACAGTGTATCGACCAAAGTCGTAGGCACTTGAGGCTTTCCATTATGGCGCGGACCGACCGGTAGACGGCGCAGGCGCGATTGCAGCCGGCTTGACTAGTCTGGAAGATAGCGTGGTTTGCTCTGCGCCTTCGCCCTGCGGCTCAAGGCACCCACGTGCAGCCAATCATCATCGTCTTTGATGTATTAACGAGGCCCTATGCCAAGCGCATTCGAGAGCGTACTCAAAAACAAGAACATGGCTTATCGACCGCTCGGATCAGCGCCCGCCAGCCAGGCGCCGATCCGCGTCGCGTTTGTACTGATGGATAATTTTTCGATGATGTCCTTCACCGGTGCGGTGGACGCGCTGGTGACCGCCAACCTGATGAGCGACATGCCCCTCTATGAAGTGCTGACGGTGGGGGTTTCAGGTGGGCAAGTCACGAGCGACCTGGGCATTGTCATCTCGACCGACATCGAACTGGCGCAGATGCCGGAAAACCAGGACGTGCTGATTGTCGCCGGGGGCTTTCGCGTGAAGTTGCAAGGCCACCCCTTGCTGCGGCGCAAGCTACGCGCCAACGCGGCGTGCGGGGCGATCCTGGGCGGGTTGTGGAACGGTGCCTTCTTTGTGGCCGATGCCAACCTGCTGGATGGTTTCGAATGCGCTGTCCACCCGGAAAGCCGCGCCATGATGGCGGAGGTGTTTCCCCATGTGAAAGTGTCCAGCCGGGCCTATGTGGTTGATCGGGAACGGGTCAGTTGCGCGGGTGCCAACAGTTCGCTGCGCATGATGCTCCAGTTGATTCGCCAGACGGGCGGGGCAGCGCTGGTAGGCGCTATCGAGGAAATTCTTCGCTGTGATGAGTCCGGCGATGATGCGACGGACTTGCCGCCGGTCTTCGTCGAGACGGACCCGACGCTTCCGGAAAGTCTCAAGCTGGCGTTGGAGCTGATGTGGCAAAACGTAGAAGAACCCTTGACCATCGATGAGCTGGCGGCGTGCGTGAAGATTTCCAAGCGGCAGTTGGAGCGGCGGTTCTGCAGTTTTCTCGGTGCGACCCCCACCCGCTATTACCTGGAGCTGCGCTTGACGCGTGCCCGCCAGCTCATCCAGCAAACCAATCGATCCGTGACCGAAATCGCCGTGGCGACAGGCTTCGTCAGCTCCCCGCACTTCCAGCGGCGTTTCCGGGATTTTTTCGGCGTTCCACCGGGCAGTTATCGTTCCAAGCTTGAGCGAAAACAAGCGCTGCGGTGAGGCCTGAAGGTTACGCGTTTTTCCGTGCGGCGAGCGGCTCGATCTCTCGATCAGGTCGCTCGGACCTTTTGGATCATGTACAGAACGATACAACCTGTGGCACACATCCAAATGATCGACCCGGTCGCAGCCATGATCAATAGGAGGTCTGAATCTTGCTCGATCATGTCTGGAACGGCATACGCGAACCAAAGCAGTGAGACAACAGCGTAGGCCAACAGCGACATCAGCAACTCGAATATCTTTTTTGCGTGCATAAATCTTCCCCACCCGCCAAAAGTAGGCAGGCGCTTCAGGTTATCGGGTCAGGTTGCCTTTTTTCCGTCTGCGCAGAAATAAAGGGTCTTGCAGTATTTGCTGGCGAGTGGTTGCAAGGCCTCGCCATCAAATACGAAGACATCCATGTCAGAACGTTTTGCTCTGTAGTGCTTTCGCACGGGGGCGAAAGACGACGCCGCAGGCTAGCGATGTCGGGATCAGCTCTTGTCGTCTGGTTGTACTTCGGCAGGCAGTTCATCGGACTGCGAGGCGGTCAAGGTGGAGCCGTTGCAGAGCACTTTCCCTACTTCATCGGCCATCGTGCCCTCGACGATTCGTTCCTGCATTTCGTCAAACTGAACGTTTTCCAGGGTCTCAACGTTGTTGTACATGCCCATGTGACGGACATTGCGGTTGGCGCAGTCGAGCTCCAATTTTGTATAGCTAGTGAAATAGGCCCCCGCTCTTCGTACAGTGGCATGAATGGCAGGGCCATTTTCAGCAAACGAGACGATGGAATATTCGGCATCTGAATCGTCGTAGTTATATTTGATTTTCTGAACGTCCGCTGTGGCACTGCACGCGACGAAAAGTACGGCGATCGATATAACCGTTTTCATGCTTTCTTCCATGAAATAAGCTGAAGCTAAGGGGTGGAGTGGCAAAGTGAAATCATTTTGCTCGGCTTGTAACATTGAGTCAACAATCCAACGGTACGGCTTGGGAGCTGCTCGTCAGAAAGCCTGAATGCCAGCGGAACTTTATAGAGGATCAGGGTTCATGCGCAACAGGCGCGAGGCGGGTAAACGTTTTCCTCGACACCGCTGGGCTGCGCCTCACAGAGTGAAGCTTGAATTCGCCGGATTGCCGGGGTTTTTTAGATTTTTTTCACCTGAACACCCACCGCTGGTATTGAACAGCGCCGAATAGGCAAATACTTCTGCGCGGGAAAACGAATGAGAACTTGTGGGAGCGGGCTTGCTCGCGAAAGGGCCGGCATATCCAACATCGTCGTCGACTGATACACCGCTTTCGCGAGCAAGCCCCGCTCCCACAGTTTCATTGGAGGTCACAGGCACTGCTGTCAGGGCATCTGCGGCAGCTCCTGCGGCCGTAGATCGAACACCAGCACCTCGGCATCCTGGCCGTTACTCAAGGTCAGGACCTGCTCCTGGCGCACTCGCACGCCATCACCTTCCTGTAACGGCACGCCGTTGAGCTCGACAGCGCCTCGGGCCACGTGCACGTAGGCATAGCGATCCGGGGCCAGGGTCAGGGTGGCGCTTTGCTCGCCATCGAACAGCCCAGCGTAGACCCGGGCGTCCTGGCGCACCTGGAGCGAGCCGTCGGCACCGTCGGGGGAGATGATCAATTGCAGGCGACCGCGTTTCTGCTCGCTGCTGAAATGCTCCTGTTGGTAGCGTGGCGTGGCGCCGCTGACGTTGGGCACGATCCAGATCTGCAGGAAGTGCACCGACTCGTCCGCGCTATGGTTGAACTCGCTGTGGGCCACGCCGCTGCCGGCGCTCATCAACTGCACGTCACCGGGGCGAATGACCGAGCCTGTGCCCAGGGTGTCCTTGTGTTCCAGCGCCCCTTCGAGCACATAGGAAAAGATCTCCATGTCCCGGTGGGGATGCTGGCCGAAACCCTTGGCGGCGGCGACCCGGTCATCGTTGATGACCAGCAGGTCGGAGAAGCCCTGTTCGTTGAGGTCCCGGTAGCTGGCGAACGAGAAGGTGTGGAACGAGGTCAGCCAGCCGTGGCGGGCAATGCCGCGGTCCGAAGCTTTGCGAAGGGTCAGCATGATCAATTCTCCTGATGTCTGTGGGCGACGGCTGGGCCGCTCGCCGGGTTCAGAAGAAGGTTAATGGTTATCCATATGTTCAATAAGCAGGTGAAAAGCGAAATACTGTCCGCTTTAGGTAGACAATAGAGAACCCTACCGGCAGATGCTTCGCTTCGACATAATGCTGAGGCTTTGAGGCTATAAACCTGTGGGAGCGAGCCTGCTCGCGATAGCGTCGGTCCAGCTTGCACTTGTGTTGACTGATTGTCCGCTATCGCGAGCAGGCTCGCTCCCACATGGGACATCTACAAGTTCTGGATTTTTTGGCGTCTTTCCCGATGAAAACCGTTGCAATGGTGCTGTTCCCGGATTTTTTGCTGCTCGACATGGCCGGGCCTCTGGAGGTGTTTTCCATCGCCAATCGTTACCTCGCAGCGGATCAGCGTTATCAATTGCTGACCCTGGGAACCGAGCGCGGGGCGTTGCGGGCGTCCAACGGCGTGATGGTGCAGGCCGATATCCATATCGACCAGGCCTGGGCGGCCTATGACGTGTTGCTGGTGCCGGGCGGGCCGGGGGCCTATGACGACCAGCATCCGGGGTTGCACACCTGGCTGCGGGCGGCGGCGCAACGGGCCACGCGCTACGGGTCCATCTGCACCGGGGTGTTTGTGCTCGGTGAGGCGGGCTTGCTCGACGGTTATCGCGTCACCACCCACTGGCATTACACCGAACGCCTGATCCAACGTTTCCCCAAGGCCCTGGTGGAAACCGACAAGATCTTCCTGCAGGACCGGCGCCTGATCACCTCCGGCGGTGTCACCGCCGGGATCGACCTGGCGCTGTCCATCGTCGCTCAGGACCACGGCCGCAAAGTCGCGTTAGACGTGGCCAAGGTGTTGTTGGTGGTGATGAAACGCCAGGGCGGACAGGCGCAGTTCAGCCCCTCGGTGGCGGCGGTGTCGACGCAGGAATCGGCCATTACCCGGGTGCAGAATCATGTGATGGAACATCTGGAAGAACCCTTCACCATCGAGCGCATGGCCGCGTTGGCCGCCATGAGTTCGCGGCATTTCGCCCGGGTCTTCGCCCGTGAAGTGAAAATGACGCCCATGGAGTTCCTGCAAGGCGCGCGCATCGACCGGGCGCGTCAGTTGCTGGAAACCACCGACCTGCCGCTCAAGACCGTGGCGTTTCGCAGTGGCTTCGGCAGTGTGCGGCACATGCGATTTTTGTTCAGTGAAAAGCTCGGCCTGACCCCGGTGCAGTATCGCCAGCAGTTCAGTTGAGCCATCGGTGTCCGTCCAGGGCACCGTGATGTCCGTGGCGCTCCCTGTGCCAGCATTGTCCTGAGGCCTGTGCCTGCCAAGATACGGCGAACCCTTTGGAAAGGATGCGCAGGAGCCAGGGCAGACGTGTTCGGTGATCCGCACGCTGACGCCCGCACCGGTTATCCGGCGCTGGATCGCCCATGAACAGTTTCGTCAAACCCGATAGCGAGCCGGCGGTGGGCTTCGGTCCGTTTGCCTTCTACCGGCAGCAGCGGCTGGTCACCCGTGACGGCCAGCCCCTCGCGCTGGGCGGCCGTGCCCTGGATGTCCTGCAGGTGCTGGTGGAGCACGCCGGCCACTACGTCAGCAAGCAAACACTCATCGCCCACGTCTGGCCGGACAGCGTCGTGGAGGCCATCAACCTGCGGGTGCACATCGCGGCGCTGCGGCGGGCCTTTGGTGACGGGCGCGATGGCGCTCGCTATATCCTCAATCATCCTCGGCAAGGCTATTGCCTTGCGGTGCCCCTGGCGGTGCAAGAGAGTATTGAGCCGCCTTTTTGCCCCCAAGCCGAGCGGCATAACCTGCCTGCACGCTTGAGCCCGGTGGTGGGTCGCGACCAAGTCCTGGGGCGGCTACTGGCGCAAGTGCCCCGTCAGTCGCTGACCACAGTGACCGGCCCCGGCGGGGTCGGCAAGACCACCGTGGTGGTGCGGGTGGCGGAGCTGCTGCTCGAGCACTTTGAGGATGGTGCCTGGTTCGTTGACCTGGCGGCCGTCAGCGACCCTTCACAAGTGGTGGCGCAAGTGGCCGGTGTGCTGGGCGTGGAGCAGGGTGCTTTGGGTCGCGTCCTCGAACCCTGTCGGATGTTGCTGGTGCTCGACGGCTGCGAGCACATGCTCGATGCCTGTCGGGAACTGGTCCGGACACTGGCTGCGGTGGCGCCCGGGGTGTCGCTGCTGCTCAGCAGTCGCGAACCCTTGGACTTGCAGGACGAAAGGATTGTGTCACTGCCGGGCCTGGCCGTGGCGTCACCCCTGGAACCCGAGCACCAGATCGAGGCATGCCCGGCGGTGCAGTTGCTGATCGAGCGGGTTGGCGCCCGGCAGCAGGGCTTCAGGCCGGGTGGTCGCGACTGGTCGACCCTTGCACAGATCTGCCAGCGCCTGGACGGATTGCCGCTGGCGTTGGAACTGGCGGCGGCCCAGGTTGATGCCTTGGGAGTGGCTGGAGTCCTGGAACAACTGGATCACGGTTTATCACTCTTGAGCCACGGGCGGCGTACGGCGGTGGCCCGGCATCGCAGCCTGGAGGCGGTGCTGGACTCGAGTTTCGAGCGGTTGAGCGCTGACGAACAAACCGCATTCCAGCGTCTGGCGGTGTTCGAGGGGCCGTTTACGCTCAAGGCGGCGCTGGCCGTGATCAGTTGCGCTGAACTGAGTGTCGGACAATTGCCCCCGCTGCTGTCGCGGCTGGCGAGCGTGTCGCTGCTGATGGTCGAGCCGCGTGCCGAAGGGGTTCGCTTCTACCTGCTCCACACCACTCGCACCTATGCTATGGACAAACTGCGGTGCAGTGGTCAGTGGCCTGTGTTTCATCGGCGTTACGTGCTGCAAGGTGCTTGGGGAGTCCGGCGTTCACGGTCCCAACCGTCAAGTCAACGCCTGGAGCAGCGCGCCGGCTTCCAATAGGTCAGGGGTCTCGAAACCTTCGGTGAAGCGTCGATAGACGGGGCCGAGCAGTGCCTGCGCGGCATGCGCTTGCCCTTGGCGCTGCCACAAACGGGCCAGGGACGTGGCGCTGCGCAGTTCCCAGGCCAGGGCCTGGTGACGACGGGCGATGCCCAGGGCGGCCAGCAGTTGCGCTTCGGCGGCTTCTTCAAGAGACGGTTCGTTCCGGGCCAGCAAGGTCTCGGCATTGGCCCGCAGGATCTCCGCTGAACACCAGCCCGCGGCGCCACTGCGGGCCCGTTCGATTTGCGCCGGGCTGACGACGTCGCTGCGCAGGGTGACGGCGATGTCCTGGATCAAGCCGTTTGTCGGGCGCGTTGCCAGGGGCTGGCCGTCGAATGCGTAGTCGTAATGGCAAGCCCAGTCATGGAACAGCATCACCGAATGTTTCTTGGCTTGCTGCTTCAGCAGGTCGAGCCTTTCTCGGGCGGTCGGATGATCGCCGTTGTAGTGGGCGATCACGCAACCGGCCAGCGCCAAGGTGTAGCAGATCGAAATGCCGTGGTTGATCTGCACGGCGATCTGCAGCGCCAGGTTGGCGGTGCGCCGCGCTTTCTCGGCAAAGCCTTGCAGCCAGAGGATGCGCGCCAGAACCGTCAGCGCGGCCACGCTCTGATCGTATTGCACGCCGAAGCCGTGGCTGAAGCGGCTGAGGTGACCGCTCTGGGCCAGGCGCTGGATCACCTGTTCGGCTTCGCGCCGCGCCGCCCCCTGATCGCCGGTGAAGTGCAACGCCAGCACCCGCAGGCGTTGGGTGCTCAAGGACAGGGTCGGGTCGCCCTGCAAGCCCAATCGGTCGAAATCCCGGCTGTGTGCAAGGGCCTGTTGGTAGTCACCGCAACTGAGGTCGACGGTCATTTGCCCGGACACGGCCCGCAGCTCGCCGGCCAGGTCCTGGCATTGCCGGGCCAGTTGCCGGGCCGTGGCGAAGGCGCGAACAGTGGCCGGTGTGCCGCCCTCGGTGTGGTAGTTGAAACTGGCGTGGGCCAGTTCCAGAGCCAGGGTCAAGCGAGGGCATGGCGCGGGGTTGGCCCGCAACAATTGCAGCGCTTTGTTGACGTAGAGGCCGTGTTCCTTGAGCAGCGACAGCTCCTGCCAGAGGGGCAGGGTACGGGCGGTCAGGCGAATCGCTACGGCGTGTGAACCCAGTGGGCCCAAGCCTCGGTCGAGCGCCGCGCGGATGTCGTCGCGATAGTCGGCGTAGCGGGCGATCCACAGTCGGGTGGGGGTGTTTTCCCAATCGCTTTCCGCTTGCCCCATGAGCGCCAGGCAGCGCTCGGCGTGGCGTTCCTGACTGGCCGCCAGTTCCCCGGCCTCGGCCAGTTGCTCCAAGGCATAGCGGCGGGTGGTGTCCAGCAGGCGATAGCGTACCTCTTCATCGCCGATCTCTACATTGAGCAACGATTTTGCGACCAACTGGCTGACCGACACCAGCACCTGCTCGGGCGCGACATGCTGGCCGACGATCACTGCGGCGGCCGAGGCCAGGTTGAAACTGCCCATGAACACCGCCAGTCGCCGCAGGCAGGTCTGCTCGCAGGCCGTGAGCAACGCGAAGCTCCAGTCCAGCGTGGCGCGCAGGGTTTGCTGGCGCGGTGCGGCGTCGGTGTCGTTGTGAAGCAGGGCGACGTTGTCTTGCAGTTGCCGGTGAAGTTCCTCCAGGGTGAAGCGGCCGAGTTGTCCAGCGGCCAGTTCGATGGCCAGGGGAATGCCATCCAGCCGCTGGCAGATATCGATCACCAACGGCACCTCGCGGTCGGTCAGTTCGAAGTCGTCACGGCTGGCCATCGCCCGTTCGGCAAACAGTTGCAACGCCGGGTATTCCAGGGCGGGATAGCCCTCGATGGGCATCTCCCGAGGCGGGAACGCCAGGGCGTCCAGGCGCTGCACGTGTTCGCCTTCGGCGCGCAGGCCTTCGCGGCTGGTGGCCAGGATGTGCAGGTGAGGGGCGCCGCGTAGCAGGGTTTCGCTGAGCTGGGCGATGGCGTCGATCAGGTGCTCGCAGTTGTCGATCACCAGCAGCAGATGCCGCTCCCTGAGCTGCCGGGCGATGGCGTCCAGCGGATCGCCGTCCTGCAGTGGCACGTCGAGCAATGCGCAGAGGTTGGGGGCGATCATGGCCGCATCGTTGAGCGACGCCAGGTCCAGCAGATGGGTGCCGTCACGGTAGTGGTCGATCAGCCGTTCAGCGACCCGCAGGGCAACGGTGGTCTTGCCGATGCCGCCGGTGCCGACCAGGGTAATGAAGCGTTTTCGCGGTAGCTGGGTCACCAGGTTTTCCACCAGGGCCTGGCGTCCGATCAGGCGCGTGCGCTGCAGCGGCAGGTTGCGCGTCAAAGATGGATGAGGGATGTGTGCCCATTGGTCGAACGGCTCGAATGACAGCGGCGCGACAAAACTGTAGCCGCGCTGCGCCACGGTGACGATGTAGCGCTGCCCGGCCTGGCCATCCCCGAGGGCCTTGCGCAGTGCCGCGACGTGCACGCGCAGGTTGGTGTCTTCCACCACGCTCCTGGGCCAGACCCTAGCGATCAGTTGCTGCTTGCTCACCACCTCGCCGGCGTGCTCGAGCAACACCAGCAGAATCTCCACGGCCCGCCGTCCCAGGCGCAACGGTTGCCCACCCTCGAGCACCAGGCGCTGGCGAGGATGGACCCGGTAAGGGCCGAAATGCACCGTCTGTTCGACGGGCAGGCTGAGGAATTGGCTCATGTTGCTCTCAATGTTCTGGTCCTGGTGCCTGGGCTTTACCCGAGCATATTCCTCAGGTTTGGCTTCAAGCGCAACGGCGCAGGCTCTACTCCCGGCCTTCCAGACGCCGAACCTGTGGCGAGGGAGCTTGCTCCCGCTGGGCCGCGAAGCGGCCCCAAAGGCCCCACCCCCCAATCAATCTGACACTCCGAGGTGACAGTTCTGGGGCTACTGCGCAGCCCAGCGGGAGCAAGCTCCCTCGCCACAAAAGCAGGTTTTTAACACCACCGTTCCGCAAAAATTAACAACGTTTAACTCACGCTGATGCCTCCTCTGACCAGACCATAAAGCGATCCACCCACCTCAAGGAGTCATGTCATGAGCACCTTTATCACCCGCGATGGCACCGAGATCTACTACAAGGACTGGGGCAGTGGTCAACCGGTGGTCTTCAGCCACGGCTGGCCGTTGAACTCGGACAGTTGGGAGGCGCAGATGATGTTCCTGGCGTCCAATGGCTACCGGGTGATCGCCCATGACCGCCGTGGGCACGGGCGCTCCAGCCAGCCCTGGGACGGCAACGACATGGACACCTACGCCGATGACCTGGCCGAGCTGATCGAGCGGCTGGACTTGAAGGACGCGGTGTTGCTCGGCTTCTCCACCGGCGGTGGCGAAGTGGCACGCTACATCGGCCGCCATGGTGCTGCCCGTGTCGCCAAGCTCGGCCTGATTTCGGCGGTGACGCCGCTGATGCTCAAGACCCCGGCCAACCCCGGCGGTCTGCCTGTGGAAGTGTTCGACGGTTTCCGCCAGGCGTCCCTGGCCGACCGTTCTCAGCTATACAAAGATGTGGCCAGCGCGTTTTTCGGGGCCAACCGTCCGGGCGCCAAAGTCTCCCAAGGCATGATCGACTGGTTCTGGATGCAGGGCATGCTCGCCGGCCACAAGAACACCTACGACTGCATCAAGGCGTTCTCGGAGACCGATCTTTCCGAAGACCTGCGCAACATCGACGTGCCAACCCTGGTGGTCCATGGCGATGACGACCAGGTGGTCCCCATCGAAACGGCGGGCATCGCCGCCGCCAAGTTGCTCAAGAACTCGCAGCTGCTGATCTACCCCGGCGCGCCCCACGGCCTGACCGACACCCACAAGGACCGCCTGAACGCGGACTTGCTGGCGTTCATCCAGGGTTGACGCAAGCACGCTAAGACCTGTGGGAGCGAGCCTGCTCGCGAAGGCGGTGGCTCATTCGACATAAGTGCCTGCTGGCCCACCGCTTTCGCGAGCAGGCTCGCTCCCACTGTTAAAACAGGACCTCACTCCAATGAACCGCAACGATCTACGCCGTCTCGACATGAACCTGCTGGTGATCTTCGAGGCGCTGATGTTCGAAAAAAACCTGACCCGCGTCGCCGAAAAGCTGTTCATGGGCCAGCCGGCGGTGAGCGCGGCGCTGGGGCGACTGCGGGATCTGTTCGATGATCCGTTGCTGATCCGCCACGGTCGCGGCATGGAGCCGACGCCGCGGGCCCTGGCGATCCTGCAAGAGCTGCAACCGGCCATGGACACCATCTCTGGCGCGGTCAGCCGGGCCAAGGCGTTCGATCCGTCCACCAGTTGCGACGTGTTTCGCATCGGTCTGTCCGACGATGCCGAATTCGGCCTGTTTCCACCGTTGTTGAGCCAACTGCGCGAAGAAGCGCCGGGGATCATCGTGGTGGTGCGCCGGGCCAACTTCCTGCTGATGTCGTCGCTGCTGGCCAGCGGTGAAATCAGCGTCGGTGTCAGCTACACCACCGATCTGCCGGCCAATGCCAAGCGCAAAAAACTGCGGGACATTCCTTGCAAAGTCTTGCGTGGCGACAAGCGCCCGGGGCCCTTGACCCTGGATGAATACTGTTCGCGGCCCCACGCCATGGTCTCGTTCTCGGGTGACCTGAGCGGCAACATCGACCTGGACCTGGCCCGTATTGGCCGGACCCGCAAAGTGGTGCTGGCGGTGCCGCAGTTCAGCGGGCTGCGGGCCTTGCTGGCCGGTACCGAACTGATCGCCACTGTGCCCGACTATGCCGCCTGCGCGCTGGTGGAAGGCTGCGCGCTGCGCGCCGAGGACCCGCCGTTCGAGATCAATGCCGCCGAGCTGTCGATGGTCTGGAGCGGCGTGCATGACAACGACCCGGCCGAGCGCTGGCTGCGCTCGCGCATTGCCAGTCACATGTCCCAACCGCTGCCAGCGGCGGCCTCGCTCACCGCGGACGGAGCCCACCGATGAACATGACTGATGAGCGCCCGCTGCAGGATCTGGGCTTGTTGTTCCTGCGCCTGAGCGGCGGGTTGTTTTTGCTGTGGGTCCATGGGCTGCCAAAGCTGTTGCACTACAGCGTTGAGCTGACCCGCATCGAAGACCCGTTTCACTTGGGCGCAGCACCGACCCTGATCCTGGCGATTTTCGCCGAGGTGCTGTGTCCGCTGCTGATCATGGCCGGTGTGCTGGTGCGCCTGGCGTGCCTGCCAATCCTGTTTCTCCTGGCGGTGGCGCTGCTGGTGGTGCACCCGCAATGGAGCCTGGAAGAAGGCCAGTTCGGCTGGCTGCTGCTGATCGTATTTACCAGCGTGTTTATCGCCGGGCCCGGACGCCTGGCAATCAATACGCGTTTTGTTGGAGTGCTTCGTCATGTCTGAATCGCAAACCGTTGAATCCGCCGCGAGCCCGGCCAGGCCCGGCTTCGATGAAATCGTGACCCTGGTGGTCAAGCATCGGATCAAGGCTGGCCAGGAGGCTGCCTACGAGGCCTGGTTGCGTCGCACGGTGCGCGTGGCCGCCCAATGGCCAGGCCACCTTGGGGTGGATGTAGTGCGGGGCAAGCAGGGCGGACTGGCGTTGTTCACCTGCGTGCTGCGCTTCTGCTCCACCGAGGTCATGCAACGCTGGTTGGATTCGGCAGAGCGCCGCGAGCTGGTAGAGGAGGCCATGCCGTTACTGGCCGACGGTGACCAGACTGAAGTCGGGTCGCACAAGGAATTCTGGTTCACCCCGCTGGCCGATGCGGCCACACCGCCGCCGCGTTGGAAGCAGGCCGTGGTGACGCTGCTGGTGATCCTGCCGCACACCTTGCTGGTGCCGCTGATCTGGGGGCCGTTGCTGCAACTCAACAGTTTTCTTTCCAACTACGTGGTGGCCACGTTCCTGATCACCCTGACCATCGTGCTTTCGGTGGTGTACGTGTGCATGCCGCTGGCGACCCGTCTGTTCGCACCGTGGCTTGAGGCCTCGAACGCTCACGTGCACCTGGAGCCCGACCATGGCCAATAAGGACGACCCAACCGATCCGCTGCGCCGCCAATTGCTCGCCGCCGGGTCCTTGCTCAGTGCTGCGGCGGCTTTCTGGCCGCGGCTGTCCCTTGCCTCTACTCATCCAGAAGGAAATCCGATGAACGCCGATCTGATTCTGTTCAATGGCCAGTTCCATACCGTCGACCGTGAAAAGCCCCGCGCCAGTGCGGTCGCCATCAGCCAGGGGCGCTTCGTCGCGGTCGGCACCGACGCCGAAGCCATGGCCCTGCGCGGCAGCGGCACCCAGGTCATCGACCTCAAGGGCCGCACCGTCATTCCCGGGCTCAACGACTCGCACTTGCACCTGATCCGCGGCGGCCTGAACTACAACCTGGAACTGCGCTGGGAAGGCGTGCCGTCCCTGGCCGATGCCTTGCGCATGCTCAAGGACCAGGCCGACCGCACGCCAACACCGCAATGGGTGCGCGTGGTGGGTGGCTGGAACGAATTCCAGTTCGCCGAAAAACGCATGCCGACCCTGGAAGAGCTCAATCAGGCCGCTCCCGATACGCCAGTGTTCGTGTTGCACCTGTATGACCGTGCCTTGCTCAACCGTGCCGCGCTGCGGGTGGCCGGCTACACCCGTGATACGCCGAACCCGCCGGGTGGCGAGATCGTGCGTGACAGCAAGGGTGAGCCCACCGGCATGCTGGTGGCGCGACCCAACGCGATGATCCTTTACTCGACGCTGGCGAAAGGGCCGAAGTTGCCGCTGGAATACCAGGTCAACTCCACCCGCCAGTTCATGCGGGAACTCAATCGACTGGGCCTGACCAGTGCCATCGACGCCGGCGGTGGCTACCAGAACTACCCGGACGACTACGAGGTCATCGAACAGCTGGCCCGCGAGCAGCAGTTGACGGTGCGCATCGCCTACAACCTGTTCACTCAGAAGCCCAAGGAAGAACTCACCGACTTCAAGAACTGGACCGGCAGCGTCAAGCTGCACCAGGGCGACGACTTCCTGCGGCACAACGGCGCCGGGGAAATGCTGGTGTTCTCGGCGGCGGATTTCGAGGACTTCCTCGAGCCGCGTCCGGATCTGCCGCCGGGCATGGAGCAGGACCTGGAGCCGGTGGTCCGGCACCTGGTGGAGCAGCGCTGGCCGTTCCGCCTGCATGCCACCTACGACGAATCCATCAGCCGCATGCTCGATGTGTTCGAAAAGGTGAACCGCGACATTCCGTTCAACGGCCTGCCCTGGTTTTTCGACCATGCCGAGACCATCACGCCGAAGAACATCGAGCGCGTACGTGCGTTGGGCGGCGGGATTGCGATCCAGGATCGCATGGCCTTCCAGGGTGAATACTTCGTCGACCGCTACGGCGCCAAGGCCGCCGAAGCCACGCCGCCGATCAAGCGCATGCTGGCCGAAGGCGTGCCGGTGGGCGCTGGCACCGACGCCACCCGCGTCTCCAGCTACAACCCCTGGACCTCCTTGTACTGGATGGTCAGCGGGCGCACGGTCGGCGGCCTTTCGTTGCATGAAGAGGGCCTGCCGCGGCTGACCGCTTTGGAACTGTTCACCCACGGCAGTGCCTGGTTCTCGTCGGAGCAGGGCAAGAAAGGCCAGATCAAGGTTGGCCAACTGGCTGACCTGGCGGCCCTGAGCGCGGACTTCTTCAGCGTCGAGGAAGAAGCCATCAAGTGGATCGAGTCGGTGCTGACCGTGGTCGACGGCAAGGTGGTGTATGCCGCCGGCGACTTCGAAAAACTCGGGCCGGCCAGCGTCCCGGTGCTGCCCGACTGGTCGCCGGTGGTCAAGGTCCCGGGCCACTGGCGCCCGACGTCACCGTTGCAGGCCCAGGTCCACCAGTGCAGCGGTCCGTGCACGGTGCATTCCCACAGCCATGAACGGGCGCGATTGTCGAACGTCCCGGTCAGCGATTTCCAAGGCTTCTGGGGCGCGTTTGGCTGTTCCTGCTTTGCCTTTTGACTAACGCACCGATTCTCCCCTGTGGGAGCGAGCCTGCTCGCGAAGGCGTCGGCACATCCGACATCGCCGCAAGCTGACACACCGTCATCGCGAGCAGGCTCGCTCCCACATTGTTCTGCAATACATCCATCCCAAAGGAGTCATCCCATGAGCAACGTTCCCGCCTACAACCGTCTGAACAAAGACGACGCGGTCGTCCTGCTGGTCGATCACCAGACCGGCCTGATTTCCCTGGTCCAGGACTTCTCGCCCAACGAGTTCAAGAACAACGTGCTGGCCTTGGCCGACCTGGCGAAGTTCTTCGAACTGCCGACCATCCTGACCACCAGCTTCGAACAAGGCCCTAACGGCCCGATCGTGCCGGAGCTCAAGGAAATGTTCCCGGACGCGCCGTACATCCCCCGTCCAGGCCAGATCAATGCCTGGGACAACGAAGATTTCGTCAAGGCGATCAAGGCCACCGGCCGCAAGCAACTGATCATCGCTGGCGTCGTCACCGATGTCTGCGTGGCGTTCCCGACCCTGTCGGCGTTGGCTGAAGGTTTTGACGTGTTCGTGGTGACCGACGCCTCGGGTACGTTCAACGAAACCGTACAACAAGCCGCCTGGGTACGCATGACCGCTGCTGGCGCGCAGATGATGAACTGGTTCTCGGTGGCCTGTGAGCTGCACCGCGACTGGCGCAACGACATCGAAGGCCTGGGCAACCTGCTGTCCCAGCGCATTCCGAACTACCGCAACCTGATGAACAGCTACTCGGCGCTGACGGCCAAGTAAGCGGTCCATGCTGAACGACGCCCGCCTTGTGCGGGCGTTTTTGTGTCGGGCATTGGCGCCTCGCAAGTTGTGCCACCGCTATCGCGAGCAAGCTTTGCTCCCACAGGTTTTCCCACAGATCCAATGTGGGAGCAAAGCTTGCTCGCGATGACGATGGCACATCCCCACAGCTAGGCAATCTGATTCACCAAGACCACAATGCCCAGGCAATCCCCATGGACTGTCCACCCCAGGAATGACAATGAACCCCTTCGAAGAAATGCGCATCTTTGCCCAGGTCATGGAATCGGGCAGTTTCACCGCTGCGGCGGACAAACTGGGGCTGTCCAAGCAGTTCGTCAGCCGCAAGCTGATGGAACTGGAACAGCGCCTGGGTGTGCGCCTGCTCAATCGCTCGACCCGGCGGCTGGACGTCACGCCCCTGGGTCAGCGCTATTACGAAGCGGCGCTGCGCCTGCTCAATGAAGTCGAGCAGGTGGAGCAGGGCATCAGCGGCCAGACCAGCGAGCCCCGCGGCACCCTTCGCCTCAGCGCACCGCTGTCCTTCGCCGTGGCGCACCTGGGCAGCCTGTTGCCGCTGTTTCTGCAACGTTATCCGGGTGTCAGTGTCGAGGTGGACCTGAGCGACCGCTCGGTGGATCTGCTGGGGGAGGGCTATGACCTGGCACTGCGCATCGGCGTGCTGGAGGATTCGACGCTGATTGCCCGGCGCATCGCGACCATCGAGCGGGTGTACTGCGCCAGCCCCGCCTACCTGGCGCAAAAAGGCACACCCGCGCGGCCTGAAGACCTGCGCAATCACGACTGCTTGCCCTACGGGCACAGCCGTCAGGTGCAGTGGCGTTTTGCGGGGACTGGCAAACCGTTGACCCTGGAGGTCACGGGACGCATGCGCGCCAATAACGGGGATTTGCTCAGGGACGCGGCCATCGCCGGCATGGGCATCACCTATCTGCCCGCTTTCATCCTCGGCGATGCCTTGAAGGATGGACGGCTGATCAAGGTCCTGGAAGGCTTCGAGACCGAGCCGTTGGCGCTATCGGCGGTGTATCCCCAGCATCGGCAAAGTGCACGCCCGGTGCAGGCGTTGGTGGAATTCTTGCGCGAACAAATGCAATAAGCGCCGCAACGCATTCAGCCGTCACATGACGGCTGAAGCATCTACGGCGCTTTGATCAGGCGGCTAGATTGGCGCTGCTCAGTTCTTTTTTGTACTGCGCTTTCATGGTTTCCATGTCTGCACCCAAGGCGTCCAGTTTTGCCTTGCCCAACAGTTTTTTCGCGTGGGGGAACATTTCCTTTTCTTCTTCCTCGATGTGGTGCTCAAGCAGTTCCTTGACCACTTTCACCCGACCGGCGAATTCCGGCTGGGTTGGATCGGTGGCTTTCAGGTCCGGCAGCACAAGCGAGTCGACGGTACGGTGTTCTTCCTTGGCCTCGTAATACATTTCGGCCTCGTCCTTGCCACCGGCCTGCTTGAAAGCCGGATAAAGAATTTCCTCTTCCAGGCGGGTGTGGATGGAAATTTCCATTTCCAGTTTCGCCAACAGGTCGGTGCGTTTTTTCACGGCGCGTTCGGTCGACTCGCTCAGTTGAGTCAGGATGGCTTTGACGCGTTCGTGGTCGGCTTTCAACAGATCGATGGCATTCATAGGTAGCTCCTCGGCAATACACGGAAGCGGGCAGGCTTGGAGACGCCGACGCCGCGTAAGAGCTGAATTGCATCAGCTGTGCCAGCCGAAGATCGATTTAAAACCCTTTATAAACAATAAGTTGAAACGCAAAGAATTTCCGGTGTCGTGCAAGCTGCATGAGCGGGGGGCAAAACGCGTTGCACTTTGCGCTGGAGGCTAGGCATTTTCGATCTGTTGTCGGACCCGGCTGGCGATTGCCAGGCAGGATGTCAGCCCGGGCGATTCGATCCCGAGTAGGTTGATCAACCCTGGCACCCGGTGCTCGGCCTCGCTGCTGATGACAAAGTCGCGGGCCGGTTCGCCGGGCGCGGAGATCTTCGGGCGGATGCCGCTGTAGGCCGGTTGTAGGCTCTGGTCCGGCAGCCCCGGCCAGTAATTTCGGATCGCCGGGTAAAACGCTTCGGCTCGGGCCGGATCCACTCGGTAATCTTGCACTTCGACCCATTCGGTGTCCGGGCCGAAACGCGCCTGGCCCGCTAAGTCGAGCGTCATGTGAATGCCCAGGCCGGCGGCTTCCGGGGCGGGATAGACCAAGTGCCGGAACGGTGCCCGCCCGGCGAGGCTGAAGTAGTTGCCCTTGCACAAAAAATCCTCGGGCACCGATTGCATGTCCAGGCCTTCGATGCGGCGGGCGAGGGCGGGGGCCTGGAGGCCGGCGGCGTTGATCAGCACGCGACAGGACAAGGTCATTTGCGCCGTGCCGCCCAATTCCAGCATGAACCCTCCAGTGATGACGCGAGCACCCAGCAAAGGCGTGTGGAAAGCAATGTTCGCCCCGGCCGCTTCGGCGTCACCCAGCAAGGCCAGCATCAGAGCGTGGGAATCGACGATACCGGTGGAAGGCGAATACAGCGCGGCGACACAGGACAGGGCCGGTTCCAATGCCTGCGCCTGTTCTTGGTCGAGCAGGCGCAGGTCGTCCACGCCGTTCATCGAGCCCCGCTCAAGCAATGCTTCGAGTCCGCCCACCTGCGCCTGATCCGTGGCAACGATCAACTTGCCGAGCCGGCGGGTGGCGACGCCGTGGCTTTCACAATAGGTGTATAGCCGTTGCCGGCCTTCTACGCACAGCTGCGCCTTGAGACTGCCCGGCGGATAATAGATGCCCGCATGGATGACTTCGGAATTGCGCGAGCTGATGCCCATGCCGATGGCTTCGGCGGCTTCGATCAGCAGCACTTCATGCCCGGCCCGGGCCATTTCCCGTGCCACGGCAAGACCAACGACGCCTGCGCCGGCCACCACGCATTCGATATCGACGCTCATCCCTGCCGGTCGTCGAATGAAAAAAGATTCTGCGTGACGGCAGTCATTCCCTTCGAGCCCAAGTCATCGATCCTCACGTGTGTGCCACAGGCGTAGCAGGTACAGGGTGGAACCGGCTATTTCATAGCGCATTTCGTAGCGCCCCACTTGGATTCTGCGCACGTCTCGAGGTTCGAACTCTTCCAGGCGTTCACCAATGCGCGGGTTGGCCAATAGAGAGGTCGGCGCGGCCGTGAGTTGTTGCACTGTTCGCGCGGCCGCGGGTTGATTCACCGCCGCCAGAAATTCATAAAGTCGAGCAATGTCGGAAAGCGCCTTGCTGGTCCACTTCAACTCCATCAGCGCGGTACTGGTAACGGGGCGTCGGTGCTGAGACTATCGGCCCAAGCCTGGACAGCCTGGTGGTCAATCACTCGGCCGGCGTCAACATCGGCCAAGGCCTCATGGGTCAGGCGGCTTCGCTCCTCCTCCTGCTCGATCCAGGCAGATAGCGCTTGTTTGACGATCCAGTTCCTGGAACGCTCGAGGCGCTCGGCCATCAGGTCGACTTTTTCGGCCAGGTGCACCGGGACGTGAGCTGTGACCGACCGGGTTTTCGCGGTGGTTGTCATGGTGGATTTCTCTTAGGCAATTGGCAGTAAAAGCCAGTCTGAGCAACCGCTTCCGGGGCTACTTGCTATCGGTGAATAATAGTGAATCTTTATTCGGCGAAATGATTAAGAATGATCATATTGAATAATGTTGTAGCGTCAAGCACTCCGTTCGTAACAGCTCCGGATACTCAAAAGCATGTCGGAACATGCACAGGTTGTGGAGAAGCACTTCTATCTGGGCTGTATTGATGGAGAGCCGGTGGCGACAGGAATGCTTGACCTGGATAACAGCGAAATCGGCGCGATCTTTGTGCATCCTGACTTTATGCAGCGTGGTATTGGCAGGAGAGTCCTGGATCACCTCGAATGCCTGGCACGAGAGTTGGGCCTGGAGGAAGTCAAGCTTGATGCGACTTTGAATGCGGCTGACTTTTACCGACGCTGCGGTTTCGTGGGTGAGGCGCCTGCGATTTACCAATCCCCTTCGGGGCTTCAACTGGCATGTGTTCCCATGGTGAAGAGGCTTTTATAGGAAGGTTTGATTGATCGCATAAGAACTGGAGCAAGAAAGGCTGCGATCACGGGTTTCTGAAAATCCATCATGCCCCAAACGCAAAAACGGCACCCAAAGGTGCCGTTTCTGTTTTCTACGAGCTACCGCTACACGATCAACCCGTCAAACCAGCCTGCTGAACCAGGGTCAGCAACGGCTGCGGGTACACGCCGAGGAAGAACGCCAGTACGGCGATGGCCAGCAGCATCACGCCGCCTGCCTTCTGTTCCCAGTGCAACTCGGCGTCGTGGCGACGCAGGTTCGGCTCCATCAGGTACAGGGTGACCATGACGCGCAGGTAGTAGAACACGCCGATGGCACTGCCCAGCACCAGGGAGCCGACCAGCCACCATTGGTGAGCCTCGACGCCGGTGGCGATGATGTAGAACTTGCCGATGAAGCCGGCGGTCAGCGGGATGCCGGCCAGGGACAGCATCATCACGGTCAGCACGGCGGTCAGGTACGGACGGCGCCAGAACAGGCCGCGGTATTCGTACAGGGCGTCGGCGTCGCGGCCGTTGTACGGCGAGGACATCAGGGTGATCACACCGAAGGCGCCGAGGCTGGTGATCACGTAGGTGACCAGGTACACGCCGATGGCTTCCACGGCCAGGCCCTTGCTGGCGATCAGGGCGATCAGCAGGTAGCCGAAGTGGGCGATGGACGAGTAACCCAGCAGACGCTTGAGGTTGCTTTGGGTCAGTGCCAGCAGGTTGCCGAACAGGATCGACGCGATGGCGATGATGGTCAGTACGTTGCTCAGCACACCGCTGCTGGCCACTGGCGAGATCTGGAACAGACGCACCATGACCGCGAACACCGCCACTTTCGAAGCGGTGGCCAGGAACGCCGCCACTGGCGCCGGGGCGCCTTCGTAGACGTCCGGGGTCCAGAGGTGGAACGGTACCAGCGACAGCTTGAACGCCAGGCCGATCAGCATCATGCCCAGGCCCAGTTGCGCGATCGGGCTAGGCAGGCCGGTGGCTGCCAGGGCCTGGCCGATGCCGACGAAGCTCAGGGTGCCGGCTTCGGCGTAGAGCAGGGCCATGCCGAACAACAGGAACGCGGAACCTGCCGCCGACAGCACCATGTACTTGATGCCGGCTTCCAGGGAACGCTTGTTGAAGAAGGCGTAGGCCACCAGGCCGTAGACCGGTACCGAGAGCAGTTCCAGGCCGATGAACAGGCTGGCCAGGTGCTGCGCGCTGACCAGGACCAGGCCACCGGCGGCGGCCATCAGGATCAGCAGGTACAGTTCTTCGCGGTTGCCCGGGTAACCCGAACCACCATCGCCGAGGTAGGCGTGGGCGAGGGTGACGCAGGCCAGGGTGGCGACCAGGATCAACGCCATGTAGAGGCAGGCGAAGCTGTCGATCTGTATCAGCGGGGTGACCGCCAGGGGCGCGACTTTCAGGGCCGGCAGGATCGACAGCAGGGCCAGGTTCAGCCCCGCCACCGACAGCAGGAAGGTCTGTGAGTGATTGCGCCGCCAGGCGATCGCCAGCATCACCACGATGATCGTGGCGCTGGTGATCAACAGCGGCGCAAGCGCGATAAAGTGTTGAATCGTGAATTCCATAGCGCTCTTACCGGGCCGAAGCGAGTTGAGAGAAGGCGGTGCCGAGCCACTGCTGCACGCCATGCATCGTGGCGGCAGAGGTGTCGAGGAACGGTTGCGGGAAAACGCCGAGGTAAACCAGCAGCACCGCAAGGCCGAGCACCATGATCAGTTCGCGACCGTCCATGCCACGCAGCACTTCGTCCGACTTGGTCGGGCCGAAGTAGGCACGGTGGATCATGATCAGCGAGTAGACCGAACCGAACACCAGGCCGGAAGTGGCGATGGCGGTGATCCACGGAGCGCTGGCGAACGTGCCGATCAGGATCAGGAACTCGCCGACGAAGTTGCCAGTGCCTGGCAGGCCCAGGGAAGCGGCGGCGAAGAACAGGCTGATGGCCGGCAGGTAGGCGATGCGCGACCAGATGCCGCCCATCTCACGCATGTCCCGGGTGTGCAGGCGCTCGTACAACTGGCCGCTGAGGATAAACAGCGCCGCCGCCGACAGGCCGTGAGCCAACATCTGGATCACCGCGCCTTGCAGGGCGAGCTGGCTGCCGGAGTAGATCCCGATCAGCACGAAGCCCATGTGCGAAACGCTGGAGAACGCGATCAGGCGCTTGATGTCGGTCTGGGCGAACGCCAGGAACGCACCGTAGAAAATCCCGATCAGGCCCAGGGTCATGGCGATCGGCGCGAACTCGGCCGACGCATTGGGGAACAGCGGCAGGGCAAAGCGCAGCAGGCCGTAGGCCGCCGTCTTGAGCAAGATACCGGCCAGGTCCACGGAACCTGCGGTCGGCGCCTGGGCGTGGGCGTCCGGCAGCCAGGAGTGGAACGGCACCACCGGCAGCTTCACCGCGAAGGCGATGAAGAAGCCGAGCATCAGCACGTACTCGGTGGTCTTGGACATCTGCACTTTCAACAGGTCGGCGTAGTTGAAGGTAATCACGCCGGTGTTGTTGAAGTTGACCAGCACCAGGCCAAGGATCGCCACCAACATGATCAGGCCGGAAGCCTGGGTGAAGATGAAGAACTTGGTCGCCGCGTAGATCCGGGTTTTCTTGCCGTCCGAAGAACTGTGACCCCAGAGCGCGATGAGGAAGTACATCGGCACCAGCATCATTTCCCAGAAGAAGAAGAACATGAACAGGTCCAGCGCCAGGAACACGCCGATGACGCCGCCCAGGATCCACATCAGGTTCAGGTGGAAGAAGCCCACGTGACGCTGGATCTCTTTCCAGGAGCAGAGTACCGAGAGGATACCCAGCAGGCCGGTCAGCAGGATCATCAGCAGCGACAGGCCGTCGAGGGCCAGGTGCACACTGATGCCGAAGCGCGCGATCCAGACGTGCTTGAATTCAAGCGCCCAGGTCGGATCGGCGCCAGGAGCCGGAGCAAATGAATAGTCGCCGGTCGCCCACAGCCAGAGGCCGAGCGCGAGTTCCAGGGACATGGTCAGCAGCGCAATCCAGCGCGGGAGCGTGGAGCTGGAGCGCTCCGCGATCCAGCACAGCAGGCCGCCGATGAAGGGGATCAGGATTAGCCAGGGCAGAATCATGACGGGCTCGTTTCCTTTCGCAAGTTCGCAAGGTTCATATCAGACCGCTACCAGCACGATGGCGCCGATAACCAGCACGGCGCCAGCCGCCATGGAAGCCGCATACCAACGCAGTTGACCGGTCTCGGTACGGCTCAGGGCAGTGTGGCCGCCCTTGGCCATGCGCGGGATCAGGCCAATGGTCTGGTCGAGCGGGTCTTTGCGCAGAATGTGGCTGATCGCAAGGTATGGCTTGACGAACAGTTTGTCGTAGATCCAGTCGAAGCCCCAGGCGGCGAACCACCAGGCCGAAAGGAATCGCCCGATGCCGCTGTTGGCGATCGCCGTGACGAAACGACGCTTGCCCAGGAACAGCAGGGCGGCCAGCAGGATACCCGCCAGGGCGATGGCGCCCGAGGCGATTTCCAGGCTGTGCTTGGCTTCGCCGCCGGCATGGCCGACGCTTTGTGGCAGCACATCGGCCAGCGGTGGGGTGATCATGGCGCCGACGAAGGTCGACAGCACGATCAGCACCGACAGTGGCAGCCAGTGAGCAATGCCGTGGCCGGCATGGGCTTCGGTCTTGGCTTCACCATGGAACGCGATGAAGATCAGGCGGAAGGTGTACAGCGAGGTCATGAACGCACCCACCAGGCCGGCATAGAGCAGTGCCTGGTTACCGCTGGCGAACGCTTCCCAGAGGATCTCGTCCTTGGAGTAGAAGCCGGCGGTGACCAGTGGCAGGGCCGCCAGGGCCGCGCCGCCAACGATGAAGCTGGCATAGGCCAACGGCAGTTTCTTCCACAGGCCGCCCATCTTGAAGATGTTCTGCTCGTGGTGGCAGGCAACGATCACCGCACCGGAAGCAAGGAACAGCAGCGCCTTGAAGAAGGCGTGGGTCATCAGGTGGAAGATCGCGCCTTCCCAGGCACCGACGCCCAAGGCCAGGAACATGTAGCCGATCTGGCTCATGGTCGAGTAGGCGAGGATGCGCTTGATGTCGGTCTGTACCAGCGCGGCGAAACCGGCCAGCACCAGGGTCACACCGCCGACGATGCCCACCAGGTGCAGGATATCCGGCGCCAGGGCGAACAGGCCGTGGGTACGGGCGATCAGGTAGACGCCGGCGGTCACCATGGTTGCGGCGTGGATCAGTGCCGAGACCGGGGTAGGGCCGGCCATCGCGTCCGCCAACCAGGTTTGCAGCGGCAGTTGCGCGGATTTACCGACGGCGCCGCCCAGCAGCATCAGGGTCGCCAGGACGATCCAGAAGTCACCGACCTTGAAGTGCTCGGGTGCCTTGACCAGCAGTTCCTGGATATTCAGCGTACCCAGTTGCTGGAACAGGATGAACAGGCCGATGGCCATGAACACGTCGCCGATGCGGGTGACGATGAACGCCTTGAGTGCGGCATTCCCGTTGTTGCGGTTGCTGTAGTAGAAACCGATCAACAGGTACGAGCACAGGCCCACGCCTTCCCAGCCGAAGTACAGGAACAACAGGTTATCGCCGAGCACCAGGAACAGCATGCTGGCGATGAACAGGTTGGTGTAGGCGAAGAAGCGCGAATAACCGGCTTCACCGCGCATGTACCAGGAGGCGAACAGGTGGATCAGGAAACCCACCCCGACCACCACGCCGAGCATGGTCACCGACAGGCCATCCAGGTAGAGGGCGAAGTTCGGCGTGAAGCCTTCAACGGCCATCCACTGCCACAGTACCTGCACGTACCTGCCACCTTCCGGTGGGGCGACGTTGAATTGCCAGATCACGTAGGCCGTGACGATGGCAGACAGGCCGATGGAACCCACGCCAACCAGTGCCGAAAGGTTTTCCGACCAGCGTCCACGGGAGAACGACAGCAGCAGGAAACCAATGAGGGGGAATACGAAAGTCAGAAAGAGTAGGTTCATCCGCGCATCTCGCTGGCAGCGTCGATATCGAGAGTGTGGAAGCGGCGATACAGCTGCAACAGGATCGCCAGGCCGATACTGGCCTCGGCGGCTGCCAGGCTGATCACCAGGATGAACATGATCTGTCCATCCGGCTGCGCCCAGCGAGCGCCCGCGACGATGAAAGCCAGGGCGGAGGCATTCATCATGACCTCCAGGCTCATCAGCACGAACAGAATGTTGCGGCGGACCATCAGGCCAACCAGACCGAGGCAGAACAGGATGCCGGCAACCGCCAGACCATGCTCGAGAGGGATAGCAGGCATGTGATTACTCCTTCGCCTCGTTACGGCCCAAATGGAACGCCGTGACGGCTGCGGCAAGCAGCAGCATCGAGGCGAGTTCGACCACCAGCAGGTACGGACCGAACAGGCTGATGCCCACGGCCTTGGCGTCTACGGTGGTGTGGCCGATGGCCTGGCCGCTCTGGTGAGCGAACAGCACATACAGCAGTTCACCCAGCAGCAGGGCGGACAGGATCACCGGTCCCGCCCAGATGCCGGGTTTGAGCCAGGAGCGTTCCTGCTGGACCGCGGCCGGGCCGAGGTTGAGCATCATCACCACGAACACGAACAGCACCATGATGGCGCCGGCGTAGGCGATCACTTCCAGGGCACCGGCGAACGGTGCACCGAGGGCGAAGAAGGTCATGGCCACGGCGATCAGCGAAATGATCAGGTAGAGCAGGGCGTGCACGGGGTTGGTGTTGGTGACCACACGAAGCGTGGACACCACCGCGATACCCGATGCGAAATAGAAAGCGAATTCCATCTTTCTTCCTTAAGGCAGCAAGCTCTTCACGTTGATCGGTTCGGCTTCGTTCTGCGCGGCGCCTTTTGGCTTACCGGCAATGGCCATACCTGCAACACGATAGAAGTTGTAATCAGGGTTTTTACCGGGACCGGAAATCAGCAGATCTTCTTTCTCGTACACCAGGTCCTGACGTTTGAACTCGGCCATTTCGAAATCCGGCGTGAGCTGGATCGCGGTGGTCGGGCAGGCTTCCTCGCAGAGGCCGCAGAAAATGCAGCGCGAGAAGTTGATGCGGAAGAAGTCCGGGTACCAGCGACCGTCTTCGGTTTCAGCTTTCTGCAGCGAGATGCAACCCACCGGGCACGCCACGGCGCACAGGTTGCAGGCCACGCAGCGCTCTTCGCCGTCGGGGTCGCGGGTCAGGACGATGCGGCCACGATAGCGCGGTGCCAGGTAGACCGGCTCTTCCGGGTATTGCAGGGTGTCGCGCTTGCGAAAGCCATGGCCGAAGATCATGACCAGGCTTCGCAGTTGGGTACCAGTACCCTTAACGATGTCGCCAATATATTTGAACATGGGTCAAATCCTCACTGAACCGCGGCCGCAGGCGCGTTCATCAAAACGATCGCAGCGGTCACCAGCATGTTGATCAGGGTCAGCGGCAGGCAGAATTTCCAGCTGAAGTCCATCACCTGGTCGTAGCGTGGGCGCGGGATCGAGGCGCGCAGCAGGACGAACAGCATGATGAAGAACGCGGTCTTCAGGGCGAACCAGACGAAGGACAGTTGCGGCAGGATGCCGAACGGACCGTGCCAGCCACCGAAGAACAGCGTTACCAGCAGCGCCGAGATCAGGATGATGCCGATGTATTCACCGACGAAGAACATGCCCCATTTCATGCCGGCATATTCAATGTGGTAACCGTCGGCCAGTTCCTGCTCCGCTTCCGGCTGGTCGAAGGGGTGACGGTGAGTCACGGCCACGCCAGCGATGAAGAAGGTACAGAAACCGAAGAACTGCGGAATGATGAACCACAGGTTCTGGGCCTGGTACTCGACGATGTCGCGCATGTTGAACGAGCCGGCCTGGATCACGATGCCCATGAGCGCCAGGCCCATGAACACTTCGTAGGACACGGTCTGGGCCGAGGCCCGCAGGCTGCCCAGCAGGGCGAACTTGTTGTTGCTCGACCAGCCGGCGAACAGCACCGCGTACACCGACAGGCCGGCCATGGCGAAGAAGAACAGCAGGCCGATGTTCAGGTCCGCCACACCCCAGGTCGGGGTGATCGGGATGATCGCGAAGGCGATCAGCAAGGCGCTCATGGCGACCACCGGTGCCAGGGTGAAGATCACCTTGTCGGCAAACGGTGGCGTCCAGTCTTCCTTGAAGAACATCTTGATCATGTCGGCGGCGATCTGGAACATCCCGTATGGGCCAACGCGGTTCGGACCGTAGCGGTCCTGCCACCAGCCCAGCAGGCGACGTTCGACGAAGCTCAACAGTGCGCCTGCGACCACCACGGCCAGCAGGATCACGATGGCCTTGAGGACCGTCAGGATCACAGCGATCACTTCAGGGGTGAACCAGCTCATTGCGCTGCCTCCTGCAGACCGTCGACGGTTTTGCCGAAAATCGCTGGCGGGATGCCTGCCAGGCCGGCCGGCAGGGCCACCAGGCCGGCGCCCAGTTCTTCATTGATGCGCAGCGGCAGACGCAAGGTCTGTCCGGCCACGTTCAGGCTCAGCAGGGCTCCGTCGTTGACGCCCAGGCGGTCGGCTTCGGACTTGGCCAGCGACACGTAGGTGGCCGGGATGCGTTCCTGTACCGGTGCGGCCTTGGAAGAGTTCTCTTCGCTGCCGAACAGGTGATGGAACGGTACGACCTGCCAGGTGCCCGGTGCCGGATTGAAGGCGCGCGGCACGCTGGCGAACCAGCTCAGGCCATCGCCTTGGCTTTCGATCAGGCGGGTGCCCGGGTCGCCTGCACGCAGGTGACCACCGACTTCGTCCTGGAACTTGTTCCAGGCTTGCGGCGAGTTCCAGCCCGGCGACCAGGCGAATGGCACCTGGGAACGCGGTTCGGTCGAGCCCGAGTAGCCTTCCATGGAGAACGAGAACGCGGTGTCGTTGTCCTGGGAGGTGCGCGGTTCGTGAACGCTGATGTCGGCGCGCATGGCGGTGCGACCGGAGTAGCGCAGCGGTTCGCGCGCCAGCTTCAGGCCTTTGATGCGGAACGAGGCGGACGGTGCGGCGTCGACGATGGCGGCCAGTTGCTGACTGCTCGAAGCGACGGCGGCGGTAACGTGGTCCAGTTGCGTCCAGTCGATCGGCTGGTCCAGCAGGGTGGCGCGCAGGGCATGCAGCCAGCGCCAGCCTTCATGAACCAGGATGCTGGCGTCCAGGTATTGCGGGTCGAAGACCTGGAAGAAGCGTTGGGCGCGACCTTCCTGGCTGACCAGCGTACCGTCGCCTTCGGCGAAGCTCGCCGCCGGCAGCACCAGGTGGGCGCGGTCGGTGGTGGCGGTTTTCTGATGGTCGGCGACGATCACAACCTTGGCTGCGTTCAGCGCGGCATCGACCTTGGCCTTGTCAGTGCGGGTGAACAGATCGTTCTCCAGCACCACGATGGCGTCGGCGCTGCCGTCGATCACCGCTTGCAGGGCGGCGTCCACCGATTCGCCACCGAGCATGGCCAGGCCAAGGCTGTTGGCTTCCGGCACGATCAGGCTGATGGAACCGTTCTTCTCGCGCAGCTTCAAGGCCTTGGCGATGTTGGCCGCAGCTTCGATCAGCGCCTTGGAACCCAACGAGGTGCCGGCGATGATCAGTGGGCGCTTGGCCGCCAGCAGGGCGTCGGCGATGCGTTGGGCCAGGGCGGCCGCTTCGCTGTCCAGGCCTTCGACGGCCGGGGCGCTGGCGTCCAGGGCGTGGGCCACGGCGAAACCGATGCGCGCCAGATCGTCCGGAGCGGCGTGGACGCATTCTTCGGCCACGTCGTCGAGCTTGGTTTCAGCGAGGCTGGCGATGAACAGCGGGTTCAGCGCGTGCTGGCCGATGTTCTTCACGGCGGCGTCGAGCCACGGCTGCACGCGCATGGCGTCGGCCATGTCCTCGGCCTTGCCCTTGACCGACTGGCGCAGGGCCAGGGCCATGCGAGCGGCGGTCTGGGTCAGGTCTTCGCCAAGGACGAACACCGCGTCGTGGTCTTCGATGTCGCGCATGTTCGGCACGGGCAGCGGGCTGTCCTTGAGCACTTGCAGCACCAGGCGGATGCGTTCCAGCTCACCGGCTTCGATGCCACTGTAGAAGTGCTCGGCGCCGACCAGCTCACGCAGCGCGTAGTTGCTTTCCAGGCTGGCCCGTGGCGAACCGATGCCGACGATGTTGCGACCGCGCAGCAGCTCGGCGGCCTTGTCCAGGGCTTGGTCCAGGCTCAGCTTGGCGCCGTTTGCCAGCAGCGGCTGGCGTGGACGATCCTTGCGGTTGACGTAGCCATAGCCGAAACGACCACGGTCACACAGGAAGTACTGGTTCACCGAACCGTTGAAGCGGTTCTCGATGCGACGCAGTTCACCGTAGCGCTCGCCCGGGGAGATGTTGCAACCGCTGGAGCAGCCATGGCAGATGCTCGGCGAGAACTGCATGTCCCACTTGCGGTTGTAACGCTCGGAGTGAGTCTTGTCGGTGAACACACCGGTCGGGCAGACCTCGGTGAGGTTGCCGGAGAACTCGCTTTCCAGGGTGCCGTCTTCAACGCGACCGAAGTACACGTTGTCGTGGGCGCCGAACACGCCCAGGTCGGTGCCGCCGGCGTAGTCCTTGTAGAAGCGCACGCAGCGATAGCAGGCGATGCAGCGGTTCATCTCGTGGGAGATGAACGGGCCGAGGTCCTGGTTCTGGTGAGTGCGCTTGGTGAAGCGATAACGGCGCTCGTTGTGGCCGGTCATCACGGTCATGTCTTGCAGGTGGCAGTGGCCGCCTTCCTCACAGACCGGGCAGTCGTGAGGGTGGTTGGTCATCAGCCATTCGACGACGCTGGCGCGAAACACTTTCGCTTCTTCGTCGTCGATGGAGATCCAGCTGCCGTCGGTGGCAGGGGTCATGCAGGACATGACGATCCGACCACGCTTGTCGTTTTCGTCGGTGTACTGCTTGACTGCGCACTGGCGACAAGCGCCAACGCTGCCAAGGGCGGGGTGCCAGCAGAAATAAGGAATGTCGAGGCCCAGCGACAGACATGCCTGTAACAGGTTGTCTGCGCCATCGACTTCGAGCTCTTTGCCGTCTACGTGGATAGTGGCCATGGTTCAAAGTTCTTCGTTGGCCCGGTGTCAGCGGGCGTGGCTAATGGAATCTTGTTATTCGCGTGAATCAACACAGCCGTTTACGGCGTCATCACACGAGAAGACGAAGGGCACGGACCCTTCGCCTTTTTAAGCGTTTACGCGCCGACTACGATCGGCTTTGCCAGAGGCGGGACGACGGCGCTGGTGGGCGCGATGCCGGCTTCGAACTCTGGACGGAAGTATTTGATGGCGCTGCCCAACGGCTCCACGGCACCCGGTGCGTGAGCACAGAAGGTCTTGCCTGGGCCGAGGAAACCCACCAGACCCAGCAGGGTCTCGATGTCGCCGGCCTGGCCTTCGCCGTTTTCAAGGGCCCGCAGCAGCTTGACGCTCCACGGCAGGCCATCGCGGCAAGGGGTGCAGAAACCGCACGACTCACGGGAGAAGAACTCTTCCATGTTGCGCAGCAGCGACACCATGTTGACGCTGTCGTCCACCGCCATCGCCAGGCCGGTGCCCATGCGGGTGCCGACCTTGGCGATGCCGCCGGCATACATTTGGGCGTCCAGGTGTTCCGGCAACAGGAACCCGGTACCGGCGCCGCCAGGCTGCCAGCACTTGAGCTTGTAGCCGTCGCGCATGCCGCCGGCGTAGTCTTCGAACAGCTCGCGGCCGGTGACGCCGAACGGCAGTTCCCACAGGCCAGGGTTCTTGACCTTGCCGGAGAAGCCCATGAGCTTGGTGCCCATGTCTTCGCTGCCGTCACGGGCCAGGGATTTGTACCAGTCCACGCCGTCGGCGATGATCGCCGGCACGTTGCACAGGGTCTCGACGTTGTTCACGCAGGTCGGCTTGCCCCACACGCCTACGGCGGCAGGGAAGGGCGGCTTGGAACGTGGGTTGGCGCGACGGCCTTCCAGGGAGTTGATCAGTGCGGTTTCTTCGCCGCAGATGTAGCGCCCGGCACCGGTGTGGACGAACAGCTCGAAATCGAAGCCGCTGCCCAGGATGTTCTTGCCCAAGAGGCCGGCGGCCTTGGCTTCTTCCACGGCACGGTTCAGGTGCTTGGCGGCGGTGGTGTACTCGCCACGCAGGAAGATATAGCCGCGGTAGGTTTTCAGCGCGCGGGCGCTGATCAGCATGCCTTCGATCAGCAGATGGGGCAGTTGCTCCATCAGCATGCGGTCCTTCCAGGTGTTGGGCTCCATTTCATCCGCGTTGCACAGCAGGTAGCGGATGTTGATGGACTCGTCCTTGGGCATCAGGCCCCACTTCACACCCGTGGGAAAGCCCGCGCCACCACGGCCCTTGAGGCCGGAGTCTTTCACGGTCTGGACGATGTCGTCCTGGGCCATGTCGCTGAACGCCTTGCGCGCAGCGGCGTAGCCGTTCTTGGCCTGGTACTCGTCCAGCCATACGGCTTCGCCGTCGTCACGCAGGCGCCAGGTCAGGGGATGGGTTTCGGCCGAACGCTGGATGCGGTTGGCGGGCCCGAAGGAAGTCAGGGTCATACGTAGCCCTCCAGCAGTTTGGCGACGCCGTCAGGCTGGACGTCACCAAAGGTGTCGTCGTCGATCATCAGCGCTGGCGCCTTGTCGCAGTTACCCAGGCAGCACACTGGCAGCAGGGTGAAGCGACCGTCGGCGGTGGTCTGGCCCAGGCCGATGCCCAGCTTGTTCTGGATTTCGCCGACCACCGATTCGTGGCCGCCGATGTAGCAGACCATGCTGTCGCAGACACGAATGATGTGACGGCCTACTGGCTGGCGGAAAATCTGGCTGTAGAAGGTGGCCACGCCTTCGACGTCGCTGGCCGGGATGCCGAGGATTTCGCCGATGGCGTAGAGCGCGCCGTCAGGCACCCAGCCACGTTCCTTCTGGACGATCTTCAGGGCTTCGATCGACGCCGCGCGCGGGTCTTCGTAGTGATGCAGCTCGTGCTCGATGGCCGAGCGCTCGGTTTCGCTCAGGGCGAAACGGTCAGTCTGGATAAGCGTGCTGTTCATGCTTAGCGGTCCACGTCGGCCATAACGAAATCGATACTACCCAGGTACGCAATCATGTCCGCGACCATGCTGCCTTTGATCACCGAAGGGATCTGTTGCAGGTGTGGGAAGCTTGGGGTGCGAATCCGGGTGCGGTAGCTCATGGTGCCGCCGTCGCTCGTCAGGTAATAACTGTTGATGCCCTTGGTCGCTTCGATCATCTGGAAGGATTCGTTGGCCGGCATGACCGGGCCCCACGAAACCTGCAGGAAGTGCGTGATCAGGGTCTCGATGTGCTGCAGCGTGCGCTCTTTGGGCGGCGGCGTGGTCAGCGGGTGATCCGCCTTGTACGGGCCTTCCGGCATGTTGCGCATGCATTGGTCGATGATCTTGATGCTCTGGCGCATTTCCTCGACGCGAACCATGCAGCGGTCGTAGGCATCGCCATTGGCCGCCAGCGGTACTTCGAATTCGAAGTTCTCGTAGCCGGAGTAGGGGCGTGCCTTGCGCAGGTCGAAGTCGCAACCGGTGGAACGCAGGCCGGCACCGGTGACGCCCCATTCCAGGGCCTCCTTGGTGTTGTAGGCGGCGACCCCGATGGTACGACCCTTGAGGATGCTGTTCTGCAGGGCGGCCTTGGTGTATTCGTCCAGGCGCTTGGGCATCCACTCGACGAAGTCCTTGACCAGCTTTTCCCAGCCGCGTGGCAGATCGTGGGCAACGCCACCGATGCGGTACCAGGCCGGGTGCAGGCGGAAACCGGTGATGGCTTCGATCACCGTGTAGGCCTTTTGGCGGTCGGTGAAGGTGAAGAACACCGGTGTCATGGCACCCACGTCCTGGATATAGGTCCCCAGGAACAGCAGGTGGCTGGTGATACGGAAGAACTCGGCCATCATGATGCGGATGACGTCGACCTTCTCCGGTACCTTGATCCCGGCCAGTTTCTCCACCGACAGCACGTACGGCAGGTTGTTCATCACACCGCCGAGGTAGTCGATGCGGTCGGTGTACGGGATGAAGCTGTGCCAGGACTGGCGCTCGGCCATCTTCTCGGCGCCACGGTGGTGGTAGCCGATGTCAGGCACGCAGTCGACGATCTCTTCGCCGTCCAGTTGCAGGATGATGCGGAACGCACCGTGGGCCGAAGGGTGGTTCGGGCCCAGGTTGAGGAACATGTAGTCCTCGTTGGCGCCCGAACGCTTCATGCCCCAGTCTTCAGGCTTGAAGCGCGCGGCTTCTTCCTCGAGCTGTTGCTTGGCCAGGGACAGGCTGAACGGGTCGAACTCGGTGGCGCGGGCCGGGAAGTCCTTGCGCAGCGGGTGACCTTCCCAGGTCGGCGGCATCATGATGCGGGTCAGGTGCGGGTGGCCGGGGAAGTCGATCCCGTACATGTCCCACACTTCACGCTCGTACCAGTTGGCGTTCGGCCAGATGCCGGTCACGGTCGGCACGCTAAGGTCGCTCTCGGACAAGGCGACCTTGATCATTACGTCACTATTACGCTCGATCGACATCAAGTGATAGAACACGGTGAAGTCGACGCCGTCGGGCAGCCCTTGACGCTTGGTGCGCAGGCGCTCGTCCACGCCGTGCAGGTCATAGAGCATGACGTACGGCTTGGGCAGGTTGCGCAGGAAGGTCAGGACTTCGACGAGTTTGGCGCGGGCAACCCAAAGCACCGGCATGCCGGTGCGGGTCGGCTGGGCGGTGAACGCCTCGGGGCCAAAACGGTTGTTCAGTTCGACGACCACATCCTGGTCGTCTGCCTTGTAAGGCGGGATGTACAGAGCACTGCCTGTAGTCATGGTTATTTATCGCTTTCGGTCAACGTAAAGAATGAAGCCAGGTTCTCGTTTCTTGTAGAGGAACAGAGCTGGATCAGACTTCGTCGGGGCTGCGCAGGTTGGTGACTGCGATACGCTGTTCGCGGCGCTGTTCCTTTTGCGATGGCATGTCGGCGCGATAGACGCCTTGATCGCCAACGACCCAGGACAGTGGGCGACGCTCCTGGCCAATCGACTCCTGCAACAGCATCAGGCCTTGCAGGAAAGCTTCAGGGCGAGGCGGGCAGCCGGGCACGTAGACGTCCACGGGCAGGAACTTGTCCACCCCTTGAACGACGGAGTAGATGTCGTACATGCCACCGGAGTTGGCGCACGAACCCATGGAGATGACCCACTTGGGCTCGAGCATTTGCTCGTAGAGACGCTGGATGATCGGCGCCATCTTGATGAAGCAGGTACCGGCGATAACCATGAAATCCGCCTGGCGTGGCGATGCCCGGATCACCTCGGCACCAAAGCGCGCGATGTCGTGGGGCGCCGTGAAGGCGGTGGTCATTTCCACGTAGCAGCACGAAAGGCCGAAGTTGTACGGCCACAGGGAGTTCTTGCGACCCCAGTTGACCGTGCTGTTCAGCACGTCTTCGAGCTTGCCCATGAAGATGTTTTTGTGGACTTGATCTTCTAACGGATCGGCGACGGTTTCCCGTTCGCCAATCGGATACTGCTCGTTAGGAGCATCGGGGTCGATCCTGGTGAGATTGTATTGCATTGCCAAAGCCTCATTGTTTCAGCTTCGCTTGCCGCTTGCGCCGAGCTTCCGGAGCCCAATCAAGCGCCCCCACTCGGTAAAGGTAGACAAGACCTGCCAACAGAATTGCTATGAAAACGAGAGCTTCGACGAATCCGGTCCAGCCGCTTTCGCGGACGGACACAGACCATGCAAAGAGAAAGAGGGCTTCGATATCGAAGATCACGAAGAGCATCGCGACCAGATAGAATTTGGCTGAGAGCCGCAAGCGGGCGCCACCGGTAGGTAGCATGCCGGACTCGAACGGTTCATTTTTGCTGCGGCCCCAGGCTTTTGACCCAAGCAGGCTCGACACACCGAGCATGAAAGCACACAGGCCAACAACGCCCAGAAGGAAAATGGCAAAGCCCCAATTGTGGGCCATGAGTCCTGTCGCTTCGGACATGCTGGAAATCCTTAACAGAGAGCAAAGGTCTCTGAGCTTGAATGAAATAACGCAGTGACGATATGTCGCAGCAATCAATCGCGGTGATTTTATGGCTAAACACCGGGCAAGTAAAATTCCTATAGCGAAATTATTTATTGGAATAAGGACATAGCGCGCCTCCATGAGCCCGCGGCCCAGGCCCGGCGGGCGTTGACCGTGTGTTCAGCAATAATATTTCGTGCGGAATGTAACAATGATAATGGCTTACAAATGATAATTATTATTATCTGTGGCGGCCTTTCTATGGTGTACTTAGTATTGTGCCCGAGAGACTGTCTTACATCGCCGCTACTGCAATTGTCAGCGCCGCACGTTTTACTCCTTTTCGGACTGCCCAATACTGCGTTCGATCAATTTTTCTATCCGTACGCCGAAGTTTTGTGAGGAAGGGCTCGGTGAGGGTTGGATCTGCGTGGGGGACTGCTCCTGTGGGAGCCAAGCTTGCTCGCCATGCCGGTAACGCGGTCCCGAGGCAGACAGCGTAATCGTTCATCGCAGGCGAGCCTGACTCCCACAGATGCAGGCTTGCTCTTACAGCGTAGGTTGCTTCAAAAAAAACGGGTGAAAAAACCAGACTCGTGCCGATTTTTGCTCGCTAGCCCCCCGCACAATCTATCCGTCGTCGACTTCTCTTGAAGAAGTGATATCAAATAGCTATCTTTGTGCCTCATTCATCTAATCATCTATACCAATATTTGGTTAGGCCAACGCCCCCTTCTTAGATAGCCGCGCCAGGTCTCATCGTTCGCGGCTGATGACCACAAGGAATGCCATGAACTCTTGGATCGCGAATATGAGCGTTATGCTCAAGCTGGCTTTGGGCTTTGCCGTTGTGCTGCTTCTGACCGCTATCCTCGCCGCGACCGGTTGGTTCAGCCTGGGGAAAATGATCGAGCGTACTGATCGAATGACCAGCATCACCGAACTCGGCAACCGTCTTGATCACCTGCGCAGGGCTCGCTTGCAATACCAGCTGGACCGGGGAGATGAACAAAAGGGTGCACTGATCCAGGCGTCGCTGGACCAGTTTGTCGCCAAGCAGAAAAGCCTCGCAAACGAGTTGAGAAAACCTGAAAACCTGAAGAAACTTGCGCTGATCGAGCAGGCCAGCACGCAGTATCAAGTGGCACTGAATACGATGCGCGAGGCTTATCGCAATGACGCGGCCATGCGCAAGGAGATGGGCGTCAACGCGGTCAAGGGTGCCGCGCTGATTGCCAAGGTCATCAATGACGTAGAAGCAATGCCTGCCTCGGATGAGCGCCGTTTCGAGCAGTACAGGGTCATCCTCAAGGCAAAAGAGGACTTGGCACTGGTGCGTTATGAAGTGCGTGGCTATACCGGCAACCCCAACAGTGCCACCGAGCTCGCCGCCGCCCGCCAGCTCGAAAATGCGCTCAAGGGCATCGAAACCCTCAACGGCGCTTTCGGTCCGACCTATGCCGACACCATCAAGCAGTTGGAAGCCGCGCTGATCGCCTACCGCCGTTCGGTGCAGGACTTCACTGCCAGCAATCAGGCCATTGGCAAGGCGGTGCAGGACACTGTCGATTTGGGTGAAACCATCACTCGTCTGTCTGACGAAATGTATGCCAACCAACTGGTCTCCCGTGACGAAGACAGCGCCCAGGCGCGCATCCTGCAACTGAGCTGTACTGCCTTGGCGATGTTGCTGGGGATTTTTGCCGCCCTGATCATCACCCGCCAGATTACACGGCCGTTACAGGACACATTGGCTGTGGTCGATCGCATTGCAGCGGGCGACCTTACGCAACACATGACCGTGACCCGTCGTGACGAACTGGGTGTCTTGCAGCAGGGTATTGAGCGCATGGGCACCACCTTGCGCGACCTGATCGGTGGCATCCGCGATGGCGTCACCCAAATCGCCAGTGCCGCCGAAGAGCTATCGGCTGTCACCGAGCAGACCAGTGCCGGGGTCAATAGTCAGAAGACCGAGACCGATCAGGTGGCTACCGCCATGCACGAAATGTCGGTCACCGTGCATGAAGTCGCGCGTAATGCCGAACAAGCTCGCGCAGCTGCATCAGAGGCCGATGCACAAGCCCGTATTGGCGACCAGGTGGTCGCGCAAGCCATCGTTCAGATTGAGCGCTTGGCCGGCGAGGTCGGGCGTTCAGTCGAAGCCATGAACGAGCTGGAACAGGAAAGCGGGCGCATCGGCAAGATCATGGACGTGATCCGGGCGGTGGCTGAACAGACCAACTTGTTGGCTCTTAACGCTGCCATCGAGGCCGCTCGCGCGGGTGACGCCGGGCGCGGTTTTGCCGTGGTCGCCGATGAAGTCCGTGGACTGGCCCAGCGTACCCAGCATTCCACCGAAGAGATTGAAAGCCTGGTGGCGGGCTTGCAGAACGGCACGCGCCAGGTATCGAGCATCATGCGAAACAGCCGCGAACTGACCGACAGTAGCGTGGAATTGGCAGGCAAAGCCGGCACCTCCCTGGGCAACATTACTCAGGCGGTTTCTGGCATTCAGGCCATGAACCAACAAATTGCCGCCGCCGCGGTGCAACAAAGCTCGGTGGCCGAGGAAATCAGCCGGAGTATCCTGAGCGTGCGCGATGTATCCGAACAGACCGCCTCCGCCAGCGAAGAAACCGCAGCCTCCAGCATCGAACTGGCGCGCCTGGGTAACCAGTTGCAGCAGTTGGTCAGTCATTTCAAGGTGTGAAAAACGGAGCGGAAAAAACCGGCAAAAAAAAGCCCCGAACCAGTCGGGGCTTCAGATCATCGGCTTTGCGGTTAGCTTTTACTCGGTCCGCAAGGGCCGTTTACGGCGTGTATCAGTGGAACTGTTCTTCTTCGGTGGAGCCGGTCAGTGCGGTCACCGACGAAGTGCCGCCCTGGATCACGGTGGTCATGTCGTCGAAGTAGCCGGTGCCCACTTCCTGCTGGTGAGCCACGAAGGTGTAGCCCTTGGCGGCGTCAGCGAACTCTTGCTCTTGTAGCTTCACGTAGGCGGTCATGTCGTTGCGGGCGTAGTCGTGCGCCAGGTTGAACATGCTGTGCCACATGTTGTGAATGCCGGCCAGGGTGATGAACTGGTGCTTGTAGCCCATGGCGGACAGTTCGCGCTGGAACTTGGCGATGGTCGCGTCGTCCAGGTTTTTCTTCCAGTTGAAGGAAGGCGAGCAGTTGTACGACAGCAGTTGGTCCGGGTATTCCTTCTTGATCGCTTCGGCGAAGCGACGAGCCTCGTCCAGGTCCGGCTTGGCGGTTTCGCACCAGATCAGGTCGGCATACGGCGCGTAGGCCAGGCCACGGGCGATGGCTTGGTCGAGACCGGCGCGCACCTTGTAGAAGCCTTCCTGGGTGCGGGTACCTGTCACGAACGGCTGGTCGTACGGGTCGCAGTCGGAGGTCAGCAGGTCAGCGGCGTTGGCGTCGGTACGGGCCAGGATGATGGTCGGTACACCGGCAACGTCGGCAGCCAGGCGGGCAGCGGTCAGCTTCTGCACGGCTTCCTGGGTTGGAACCAGTACCTTGCCGCCCATGTGGCCGCATTTCTTCACCGAAGCCAGTTGGTCTTCGAAGTGAACGCCAGCGGCGCCTGCCTCGATCATGCTCTTCATCAGCTCGTAGGCGTTCAGGACGCCACCGAAACCGGCTTCAGCGTCAGCCACGATCGGCGCGAAGTAGTCGATGTAGCCTTCGTCGCCCGGGTTCTTGCCGGCTTTCCACTGGATCTGGTCGGCGCGACGGAAAGAGTTGTTGATGCGCTTGACCACGGTTGGAACCGAATCTACTGGGTACAGCGACTGGTCGGGGTACATCGACTCGGCGGAGTTGTTGTCCGCGGCTACTTGCCAGCCCGACAGGTAGATCGCCTGGATGCCGGCCTTGACTTGCTGCACAGCCTGGCCGCCGGTCAGGGCGCCCATGCAGTTGACGAAATCTTTCTCGGGACGGAAGGCTGGCTTGGCGCCCTGGGTCACCAGGTTCCAGAGCTTCTCGGCGCCCATCTTCGCAAAGGTGTGCTCAGGTTGAACCGAGCCACGCAGACGGACGACGTCAGCAGCGGAATAATTGCGCTTCACGCCTTTCCAGCGCGGGTTTTCAGCCCAGTCTTTTTCAAGGGCTGCAATTTGCTGTTCGCGTGTCAGTGCCATGGAGATAAACCTCGTCGCATAGGTCTTGGTGGAAAATTCCTGCTCCTGCCGACCAGGGGTTGGCGTACAAGTCGGTTCAGGCGGGGCGACGACGGGATGAACGATGGGCTCGAGGGGAAAGTGAGCAGGTAGGGGCGAACTGCGGGCGCATTCGGGCGTCGTGGGCCTCCATACGAACTCAGAGTGATGCCGGGTTACCTAGTTACGCTTCCGTCCCTCGGGACAACTTCGTTCCAGTCGCAACCTCGTCAAACACACCTTGTGGGCGGTACAGACACGAATCGGCTCGCAGGGTAGTTGCAAGCGTCGACCCGAAGGCCCTTGCCAGGGCCCCTGATTAGCGGGAGCGAGGCCATCATGCCTTCGGTTTTTTGCCTCGTCAAACGTTTTGTAGTGCTTTTTTTGTGGCACTACATCTTTGGTCTAATACGACTCATCAGTCAGTTTTTGGTGCTTCAGTTCAGGGTATCGACCTTGACCCGCAGAATCATGTCGTCGCGGCCCTGGGTAGAGTAGCTGCGGGTCAGGCCCTGCTTGTCGGCTTGAGTCTGGCGATTGACGCCGGCCAGGGTGATCCATTCGCCCAGGCGGCCGCTGACGGTTGTGTCGGTACTCTGAACGTTCACTACATCGGGACGTTCCTGGCTCATGCGGTCACGGTTGGTACTGATACTGAGATGAACGGTCTCACCGGTGACGCTCGCCGTGACATAAAAACCCTGGGTGACGTTGCGGTATTCGGTCTGGCTTTGCAGGCGGCCGTAGTTGTCGGTCTGGCTGCTGGTGAAGGGCACGCTCTGGCCGACCTGGATCAGCGCCGGCTGGCCTTCGCTGGCTTGCACCTGCTGCACGCCGCCGTCATGGCTGGCGGTGCTGCGGTTGATGATGCGGGTCTGGCTGGGCGCGGCACCGTTGATCGAGTAACCCTGGTCGCCCTGCAGGTTGTTTTCGTTGGTATCGACCGTAATCAGCAGGCGCTTGGGCGCGGTGTCCAACTGGGCCAGGAATTGCCGGAGTTCTTCGATCTTGCCGGGCTCGGCGTTGACGATCAGTTGGTTGCCGTAGGCGCTGACCTGGCCGTCCTTGCCGATGAAATTCTGCGCCACCGGCAGCAGGTCTGCGCTGGTGCGGTAGTTCAGCGGCACGACTTGCGTATCGGCCATGGCTGACAGGCTGCTACCAAGCAGCAGGAGGGTCAGCAGGGTGCGTAGAAGCATGTCCATTTCTCCGTGAGACAAAGGCCTGATATTGCCAGTTTGTCGGCCCCGGGTGGGGCAAGTTGAATGTTAGACGGCAAAACGCCCCGGCATCGGTGGATGGCGGGGCGTTTTGAGCTTGCATGATGCTTTTGTGGCGAGGGAGCTTGCTCCCGCTGGGTCGCGAAGCGAACCCAAAAAAGCAGGGGCCGCTGCGCAGCCCAGCGGGAGCAAGCTCCCTCGCCACAGGGTTTCAGGCTGAACGCCGCACCATGTCCACATGAGGAATCCCGGCTTCCAGGAACTCCTCGCTGACCACCGCAAACCCCAGTCGCTCATAGAACGGCGTGGCATGCACCTGGGCGCTGAGCATCTGTTGCTGGAGCCCACGTTTCTCGGCTTCGGCGATCACGGCATGCATCAGCGCATCGCCCACCTTCAGGCCGCGCCAGTCCCTGAGGACCGAGACGCGGCCGATATGGCCGTCGGTCAACAGGCGGGCGGTGCCGATGGGAAAGTCGCCTTCAAACGCCAGAAAATGCACCGCGCTCTGGTCGTCGGCATCCCATTCCAGCTCAGGTGGAACGGACTGCTCGGCAATGAACACGGTCTCACGAATGCGCCGGATCTCGGCGTTATCCTTTTGCCAGTCTGCGACACGAACGTGAATTTTATTCATCGGCGAACCCCAGGCTGCCTTGCTTGACCAGTTCGCAGACCAGGCCGCGACCGTCTTCGTCGGCCAGCCACGGACCGAGGTTCTCGATGTGCAGGGCGTCGGCGGCGCAGATCATTTTCAGCAACTCGCGCAGCTTGCCCGGCAGGTAACGGCTCTGGCCGCTGGCGAACAGCAGCAGGTCGTCATCGACTTCCGACCAGGCCAGGCGCGCGCTCGGGTTGCGAATGATCACGGCGCCTTGTTCCAGGCTGGCCAGCAGGTCGTCTTCTTCCAGTTCCGGGCCCACCACCAGTTCCGGGTAGCGCGGCTCGGTCATGAACTGGCCGAACCAGGTCAGCAGCAGGCGCTCGTCGCTCATGTGCTCGGCCAGCAAGCCCTTGAGGCGGTCGAGGGCGTCCTGCTGGATCTGGTGCGGGTCGGCTACAGGGCGCGCGTCGGCGTCGGTGTAGCGCTCTTCGTCCGGCAGGAACTGGCCGAGGAAGTCGGTGAAGTGGGTCAGGACTTCAGCGGCGCTCGGCGCACGGAAACCCACCGAGTAGGTCATGCAGTCGTCCACGGCCACGCCACAGTGCGCCAGGCGCGGCGGCAGGTAGAGCATGTCGCCCGGTTCCAGGGTCCACTCGTCAGTGGCTTCGAATTCAGCGAGAATGCGCAGGTCGGCGTGCTGCAGCAGCGGGCTTTCGGAGTCGCACATCTGGCCGATTTTCCAGTTGCGCTGGCCATGGCCCTGCAGCAGGAACACGTCGTAGTTATCGAAATGCGGACCCACGCTGCCACCTGGGGCGGCGAAGCTGATCATCACATCATCGATGCGCCAGCTCGGCAGGAAGCGGAAGTTCTCCAGCAGCTCGCTGACTTCCGGTACGAACTGATCGACCGCCTGTACCAGCAGGGTCCACTCGCGCTCTGGCAGCTTGCTGAATTCGTCTTCGGCGAACGGGCCGCGACGCAATTCCCAAGGGCGCTCGCCGTGTTCGATCACCAGGCGCGATTCGACTTCTTCTTCCAAGGCCAGACCGGCCAGTTCGTCGGCATCGATCGGGTTCTGGAAGTCAGGAATCGCCTGACGGATCAGCAGGGGTTTTTTCTGCCAGTAGTCGCGCAGGAACTCCCGTGCCGTGATGCCGCCCAGGAGTTGCAGAGGAATATCAGGATTCATGTGTAACCTATTGAAAAAATATACTTTTCAGACGCGAATAAAAACGCCCGGCGCGGCCGGGCGTCTCAAAGGTACAGCCGTGTATCAGATGCGCTTGGCTTGTGCCGCTGCGTTGCCGATGTAGTTGGCCGGCGTCAGCTTCTTCAGCTCGGCGCGGGCCTCGGCAGGCATGTCCAGGCCATCGATGAAAGTCTGCAACGCTTCAGGGCTGATGCCCTTGCCACGGGTCAGTTCTTTCAGCTTTTCATACGGGTTTTCGATGTTATAGCGACGCATCACGGTCTGGATCGGCTCGGCCAGGACTTCCCAGCAGGCGTCCAGGTCAGCGGCGATCTTCTGCTCGTTCAGTTCCAGCTTGCTGATGCCCTTGAGGCTGGCTTCGTAGGCAATGACGCTGTGGGCAAAACCCACGCCCAGATTGCGCAGCACGGTGGAGTCGGTCAGGTCGCGCTGCCAGCGGGAGATCGGCAGTTTGCTCGCCAGGTGCTGGAACAGCGCGTTGGCGATGCCCAGGTTGCCTTCGGAGTTTTCGAAGTCGATCGGGTTGACCTTGTGCGGCATGGTCGAGGAACCGATTTCGCCGGCGATGGTGCGCTGTTTGAAGTAACCCAGGGAGATGTAGCCCCAGATGTCACGGTCGAAGTCGATCAGGATGGTGTTGAAGCGCGCGATCGCATCGAACAGCTCGGCGATGTAGTCATGCGGTTCGATCTGGGTGGTGTAGGGGTTGAAGCTCAGGCCCAGCTCGTCTTCGATAAAGGCGCGGGCGTTGGCTTCCCAGTCGATGTCCGGGTAGGCCGACAGGTGGGCGTTGTAGTTGCCCACGGCGCCGTTGATCTTGCCCAGCAGCGGCACGGCGGCCACTTGGGCGATCTGGCGCTCCAGGCGGTAGACCACGTTCGCCAGCTCCTTGCCCAGGGTGGTCGGCGAAGCCGGTTGACCGTGGGTGCGCGACAGCATCGGCACGTCGGCGAAGCGGATCGCCAGCTCGCGGATGGCCTGGGCGGTCTGGCGCATCAGTGGCAGCATCACCTCATCGCGGCCTTCGCGCAGCATCAGGGCGTGGGACAGGTTGTTGATGTCCTCGCTGGTGCAGGCGAAGTGGATGAACTCGCTGACATTGGCCAGTTCCGGCAGCTTGGCCGCCTGCTCTTTGAGCAGGTACTCGATAGCCTTGACGTCGTGGTTGGTGGTGCGCTCGATCTCTTTGACGCGCTCGGCGTGCTCCAGTACAAAATTTTCTGCCAGGGCGTTCAGCACCGCGTTGGCTTCGGCGGAAAACGCCGGCACTTCGCTGATGGCAGGGTGGGCGGCCAGGCGCTGGAGCCAGCGCACTTCAACCAGGACGCGGGCACGGATCAGGCCGTACTCGCTGAAAATCGGGCGCAGGGCCTGGGTTTTGCCGGCGTAGCGGCCGTCAACAGGGGAAACCGCAGTGAGCGAAGAGAGCTGCATGGGGTGTTCTCGGACAGTCGGGCAACGAAATGGGGCGCGTATCATACATGAAAACAATCGCCGGTCCGTCGCCAACTGACCGGCGTATTACGCGTAACGAACTACAAAAGCGGGTTGAGGCGACTTATTCGTTGCGCATCAACGGGTAAAGCTCTTTAAGCAATTTGCGCCGGCTGATCACCAGTTGCCAGCGATGGCCGCCCAACTGCCGCCACAGCCGTGCCGAACGAATTCCGGCCAGCAACAGGGCGCGGATCTTCGAGGCATTGCTCGGTTGCTGCAGGTTGCGCATGTCGCCATGCACCTGGATGCGCTGGCGCAAGGTGCTCAGGGTGTCCTGGTACAGCGCGCCGCAGGCCGCGACGACGTTTTCGTGGGAGGGGCCGAAGTGCTCGACCTGGGACTGGATCTGCGGCAAGCGTTTGCCGATGGTCTCCAGCAGGTCGTCGCGTTTGGCCAACTGGCGCTCAAGGCCCAGCATCGACAGGGCATAGCGCAGCGGTTCGCGTTGCAGGGCGCTGGGATCGCGCTCCAGGGCGCCGATCAGCGCACGATAGCCTTCGCGCAGGTTCAGGTCATCGCCGCCGTAGACTTCGAGGGTGTCCTTGGGGTCGCGAACCAGCAGGCTGCCGAGCATGCAGGCCACGCCCGCTTCGCTGGCCTGGCCGGTCTTGGCGATCCTGTCCACCAGCACGGCGGCGAGAAATACGCCGCCCAATGCTGTCAGTTGTTCCTGGATGGGGGTCATGCCTTGCTGCTCCAAGGCTCTGCGACTTCGATCACGCCGCCGCCCAGGCAGATTTCGCCGTCATAGAACACCACGGACTGGCCGGGCGTGACCGCCCGCTGCGGGTCATCGAAGATGGCGCGGTAGCCCGTGGCGGTTTTTTCCAGGGTGCAGGGCTGGTCGCTCTGGCGGTAGCGAACCTTGGCCGTCAGGCGACGCGGTTCGCTGAGGTCGATCGGGTTGACCCAGTAGATGTCGGAGGCGAGCAGGGCGCGGGAAAACAACCATGGATGGTCGTTGCCCTGGCCGACGATCAGCTCGTTGTGCTCCAGGTCCTTGACCAGCACGTACCACGGCTCTTCCCCGGCGTCTTTCAGCCCGCCGATGCCCAGGCCCTGGCGCTGGCCGATGGTGTGGTACATCAGGCCATGGTGACGGCCGATGACTTCGCCTTCGGTCGTCTTGATCTCGCCCGGCTGGGCCGGCAGGTATTGCTTGAGGAAGTCGCTGAAACGCCGCTCACCAATAAAGCAGATCCCGGTGGAGTCTTTCTTCTTGGCGGTGGCGAGCTGGTGTTTTTCGGCGATCGCACGCACTTCGGGCTTTTCCAGTTCGCCTACCGGGAACAGGGTCTTGGCGATCTGCTCGCCGCCGACGGCATGCAGGAAGTAGCTCTGGTCCTTGTTCGGGTCCAGGCCCTTGAGCAGTTCGGTGCGGCCGTCGATGTCGCGGCGGCGCACGTAGTGGCCGGTGGCGATCAGGTCGGCGCCGAGCATCATGGCGTAGTCGAGGAACGCCTTGAACTTGATTTCGCGGTTGCAGAGGATGTCCGGGTTCGGCGTGCGGCCGGCCTTGTATTCGGCCAGGAAGTGCTCGAAGACGTTGTCCCAGTACTCGGCGGCGAAGTTGGCAGTGTGCAGCTTGATGCCAATCTTGTCGCACACGGCCTGGGCGTCCGCCAGGTCATCCATGGCGGTGCAGTATTCGGTGCCGTCGTCTTCTTCCCAGTTCTTCATGAACAGGCCTTCCACCTCATAACCCTGCTCGATCAGCAGTAGGGCGGAAACGGAAGAGTCCACGCCGCCGGACATGCCGACAATGACGCGCTGCTTGGATGTGTCAGAAGGAGCTGGATCACGCATAGGAATTCAATGAGTGTCTTGAAAAAGGACGCGATTCTATCAGGCCCGGGCGCGCAAGGCTAAAGAGAAGGACGGATCAGCGTCAGACTGTGGCGGTGGCCGGCCAGATAATCGTCGATGCAGCGGATGATCAGCTCGCTGCGCCAGTGCTCGCGCTGCTCGAGCAGTTCGTCGCGGGTCAGCCATTTGGCCCCGAGGATGCCGTCGTCCAGTTGATACTCGGGATGGTGTTTCAAGGCCTTGGCGGCGAAACAGACGCGCTGGTAGGTCACGCCGTTGCTGGGGGCGGTGTACAGGTAAATGCCGGTGACGCTGGTGGGTTCGACGTCCCAGCCGGTTTCTTCCAGGGTTTCGCGTACGGCGGCTTCGATCAGGGTTTCGTTGGGGTCCAGGTGGCCGGCGGGCTGGTTGAGTACCGCGCGTCCGGCCTTGGATTCTTCCACCATCAGGAAGCGGCCGTTGTCTTCGACGATGGTGGCGACGGTGATGTGGGGTTGCCAGTTCATAAGGTTCCTTCATTGCTCAGATTGGGGGGGGTCGAGTACATATCCGTTTTTGTAGTAACGGCCGCTTAGGGTTCCGCCCTGACGGCGGGTCACTTTCGAAAAGCGCGAAAGTAACCAAAGCGCTTTTGCCCCACCACTCGGCGCCTCGCTTGGGCTCGGCATGCCCTCACTCCGGCATTGCTCCGTGGGCCGCCGCGAAGGGCCATCCATGGCCCAGCGCGGCTATCCCGGCATCCATGCCGGGATGCCCACTCCACAATGCCTGCGTTCGGCCATCGTGGTTAACGGGGCGCCCGAGATCAAGATCAAGATCAAAAGCGAGGCGGCCTAACAGCCGGCCTGGTTCTCCCGGTCGTACACCCGTCAGATCTGTTTGAGCAGGACCTGTGGGAGCAAAGCTTGCTCGCGATAGCGGTGTGTCAGTCAATATTTGAATTGAATGATGAATTGCAATCGCGAGCAAGCTCGCTCCCACAGGGGTGGGTTCTAGATGCCAGAAACACAAACCCCGGCACAAGGCCGGGGTTCGTGGTGCTTCCTTACAACCTTACACCAGCGCAGCAATCGCCGCGTTGAAGGTGTTGCTCGGGCGCATGGCCTTGCTGGTCAGTTCCGGGTTGGCGAAGTAGTAACCGCCGATGTCCACGGGCTTGCCTTGGACGGCATTGAGTTCGGCAACGATTTTTTCTTCGTTGTCGGTCAATGTCTTGGCCAGGGAAGCGAACTGAGCCTTGAGGGCAGCGTCGTCGTCCTGGGCGGCCAGTGCCTGGGCCCAGAACAGGGTCAGGTAGAAGTGGCTGCCGCGGTTGTCGATGCCGCCGACCTTGCGCGAAGGCGACTTGTTGCGGTCCAGGAACTCACCGGTAGCCTGGTCCAGGGTCTTGGCCAGCACCAGTGCTTTCGGGTTGTTGTAGGTCACGCCCAGGTGCTCGAGGGACGCGGCCAGGGCCAGGAACTCGCCCAGGGAATCCCAGCGCAGGAAGTTTTCTTCCAGCAACTGCTGCACGTGCTTGGGTGCCGAGCCGCCAGCGCCGGTTTCGAACAGGCCACCGCCGTTCATCAGCGGCACGATCGACAGCATCTTGGCGCTGGTGCCCAGTTCCATGATCGGGAACAGGTCGGTCAGGTAGTCGCGCAGTACGTTGCCGGTCACCGAGATGGTGTCCTTGCCTTCGCGGGTGCGGGCCAGGGTGAACTTCATCGCGTCGACCGGCGACATGATGCGGATGTCCAGGCCGGCAGTGTCGTAGTCCTTCAGGTAAGTCTGGACTTTCTCGATCACGACGCCGTCATGGGCGCGCATCGGGTCCAGCCAGAAGATCGCCGGGGTGCTGCTGGCGCGGGCGCGGTTGACGGCCAGTTTGACCCAGTCCTGGATCGGCGCGTCTTTGGTCTGGCACATGCGGAAGATGTCGCCAGCTTCGACGCTCTGCTCCAGCAGGGGGCGGCCGTTGCTGTCCGAAACACGGACCACGCCGTCGACCTTGATCTGGAAGGTCTTGTCGTGGGAGCCGTACTCTTCGGCTTTCTTGGCCATCAGGCCAACGTTCGGCACGCTGCCCATGGTGGTTGGGTCGAAGGCGCCGTGTTGCTTGCAGTCTTCGATCACCGCCTGGTAGATGGTGGCGTAGCAGCGATCCGGGATCACGGCCTTGGTGTCGTGCAGCTGGCCGTCGGTGCCCCACATCTTGCCGGAGTCACGGATCATGGCCGGCATCGAGGCGTCGACGATGACGTCGCTCGGCACGTGCAGGTTGGTGATGCCTTTGTCGGAGTTGACCATCGCCAGGGATGGGCGTGCCGCGTAGACCGCCTGGATGTCGGCTTCGATCTGCGCCTGCTGCTCGGCCGGCAGGGCCTTGATGCGGGCGTACAGGTCGCCGATGCCGTTGTTCAGGTTGAAGCCGATCTGCTCCAGCACTTGTGCGTGCTTGGCCAGGGCGTCTTTATAGAACTCGGCAACGATCTGGCCGAACATGATCGGGTCGGAGACCTTCATCATGGTGGCCTTGAGGTGAACCGACAGCAGGACGCCTTTTTGCTTGGCGTCTTCGATTTCAGCGGCGATGAAGTCACGCAGGGCGTTTTTGCTCATCACGGCGCAGTCGAGGATCTCACCGGCTTGTACGGTGGTTTTTTCCTTCAGGACAGTGGCAGTGCCGTCCTGGGCGATCAGCTCGATTTTCACGCTGCCGGCGGCGTCGATCAGGGCGGCTTTTTCGCTGCCGTAGAAATCGCCGGTGCTCATGTGGGCCACGTGGGACTTGGAGTCGGCTGCCCAGGCTCCCATTTTGTGCGGGTGCTTGCGGGCGTAGTTCTTGACCGACAGCGGCGCGCGACGATCGGAGTTGCCTTCGCGCAGGACCGGGTTCACGGCGCTGCCCTTGATCTTGTCGTAGCGGGCGCGGGCGTCTTTCTCGGCGTCGCTGCTCACGGTTTCCGGGTAGTCCGGCAGTGCGTAGCCCTGGGCCTGCAATTCCTTGATCGCGGCCTGCAGTTGCGGCACCGAGGCGCTGATGTTCGGCAGCTTGATGATGTTGGCTTCAGGCGTAACGGCCAGGTCGCCCAGTTCGGCGAGGTGGTCGGCTACGGCTTTGTCACCCAGTTGCTCGGGGAAGCTGGCCAGGATGCGCCCTGCGAGGGAGATATCGCGGGTTTCCACGGCGATATCGGCCGAAGCGGTAAAGGCTTCGACGATCGGCAGCAGCGAATAGGTGGCGAGGGCGGGCGCTTCGTCGGTGAAGGTATAGATGATCTTCGAGCGGGTGGGCATATTCGGATTAACTCTCTTCTTTGCTAAAGCATGCGCAGAAACTCGAGGGGCGCCGGGTAAGCGCGTTCGTTCAAAGTCATCCGTGAACCGAATGTCGAGGTTTCTTCGCGGTGATGTTGGGTGCATCAGTCGAGCGTCAAGCGGTTGGGCCGCGGTAACGGTCCGGCTTTTAAACTGGCGGAAAGTCCTGTGATAGAGCGCTCAGCCAGCGTGACCCTGTGGTCAGCGGCGGCATTATACATAGGTAGCTGGCAATCTGCCGATGGTTCATAGACTTCCGTACACGTCCATTGGTCTAAACGTCGCAGTACCCAAGGAGCGGACTATGCTCATGTTTGGCGCTTTTCCCTTGGTTTTCAGGGTTGTACACCGCGAACTGCAACCCTTTACCCCGGATGAGCCTAACGTAGGGTTTGCGCGCCGATTCAACTGGGGTACGCTCGAACGCAGCCAGATGTTCAATCCAAGCAATGGAGTTCAGCATGGGGTATCAAAAGATTCAGGTTCCAGCCGTCGGTGACAAAATCACCGTCAATGCAGACCATTCTCTTAATGTTCCCGACAACCCGATCATCCCCTTCATCGAAGGCGACGGCATTGGCGTCGATATCAGTCCGGTCATGATCAAGGTTGTGGACGCTGCGGTTCAGAAGGCCTATGGCGGCAAGCGCAAGATTTCCTGGATGGAAGTCTATGCCGGTGAGAAAGCGACTCAAGTCTACGACCAGGACACCTGGCTGCCCCAGGAAACCCTGGACGCGGTCAAGGATTACGTGGTTTCCATCAAGGGCCCGCTGACCACGCCGGTGGGCGGTGGTATCCGTTCGCTGAACGTGGCCCTGCGCCAGCAGCTCGACCTGTACGTGTGCCTGCGTCCGGTGCGCTGGTTCGAAGGCGTGCCAAGCCCGGTCAAGAAGCCTGGCGACGTGGACATGACGATCTTTCGCGAGAACTCCGAGGACATCTACGCTGGCATCGAGTGGAAAGCCGGTTCGGCTGAAGCCACCAAGGTCATCAAGTTCCTGAAAGAAGAAATGGGTGTGACCAAGATCCGTTTCGACGAGGACTGCGGCATCGGCGTCAAGCCGGTTTCCAAGCAGGGCACCAAGCGCCTGGCTCGCAAGGCTTTGCAATATGTTGTCGACAACGACCGCGAGTCGCTGACCATCGTGCATAAAGGCAACATCATGAAGTTCACCGAAGGTGCCTTCAAGGAATGGGCCTACGAAGTGGCGGCCGAGGAGTTCGGCGCGACCCTGCTCGACGGCGGGCCGTGGATGCAGTTCAAGAACCCGAGGACCGGCAAGAACGTCATCGTCAAGGATGCCATCGCCGATGCGATGTTGCAGCAGATCCTGCTGCGTCCGGCTGAATATGACGTGATCGCCACCCTGAACCTGAACGGTGACTACCTGTCCGACGCCTTGGCGGCGGAAGTGGGCGGTATCGGTATTGCGCCGGGCGCCAACCTGTCCGACACCGTGGCAATGTTCGAAGCCACCCACGGTACCGCGCCCAAGTATGCCGGCAAGGACCAGGTCAACCCGGGCTCGCTGATCCTCTCGGCGGAAATGATGCTGCGTCACATGGGTTGGACCGAAGCGGCCGACCTGATCATCAAGGGCACCAACGGCGCGATTTCGGCCAAGACCGTGACCTATGACTTCGAACGCCTGATGGAGGGTGCCAAGCTGGTGTCGTCCTCGGGCTTCGGTGATGCCCTGATCTCGCACATGTAAGCGAATCGGCGCTCAGCGCAAATGCCCGGCTCGAGTGATCGAGTCGGGCATTTTCATGTGTCCGGGGTGGCGACGGCCGGTCAGTGGGTCTCGGTGACCCTGGCGTTGACAGGAGCGGGCGCATCTTCGGCGGTGACAAGCCTGATGTTGACCGCGTGCAGGCCCTTGGGTCCCTGGATGACGTCGAACGTCACAGGCTGTCCGGCCTTCAGGGTTTTATAGCCTTCCATGTTGATGGCCGAGTAATGGGCGAAAAGGTCTTCATCGTCCCTGCCGGCCGCGATAATGAAACCGTAGCCCTTGGCATTGTTGAACCATTTCACCTTGCCATTCATCTTGACGACCGACATAAGCCATTTCCCTCTGCAACGCACTCCATCACTGGAGTATCATCCAGTCCATCCGCAGGCTAATCTTGAAGTAAGGATAGATTCCACGGACCTTTTTAACCCACGATGGGCTCTATTGGTTGTAACACCGTTTTGCCGATAGTCAAGGTGGCCGGGTGGTCGTGGTTGAAATCGCCCACAAGCGCCCCCATCACTGTATTCGCCAACTAAACGAACCTTTCTTTCCATGCATGCAGTCAGCCAGATTCGACTAACATTCAATCAGGATCGCCCGGATCTACACGACGACGATTCCGCAGGCATTGCTGTTCAGGAAGCAAAGCCTGCATTACAGGCGCCACCGATGTACAAGGTGGTTTTGTTCAACGATGACTACACACCGATGGATTTCGTCGTCGAAGTGCTCGAGGTGTTTTTTAACCTGAATCGGGAGCTGGCGACCAAGGTCATGCTGGCCGTCCATACAGAGGGACGGGCAGTATGTGGAGTGTTTACCCGCGACATCGCCGAGACTAAGGCCATGCAGGTCAACCAGTACGCCCGGGAAAGCCAGCATCCGCTACTCTGTGAAATCGAGAAGGACGGTTAACGCCGACCACTTGGGTATGAGGTGAAGCTATGTTAAACCGCGAGCTCGAAGTCACCCTCAATCTTGCCTTCAAGGAGGCTCGTTCGAAGCGTCATGAATTCATGACCGTCGAACACCTGCTGCTGGCCCTATTGGATAACGAGGCTGCCGCCACCGTTTTGCGTGCCTGCGGCGCGAACCTCGACAAACTCAAGCATGATCTGCAGGAGTTCATCGACTCCACCACGCCACTGATCCCCGTCCATGACGAGGATCGCGAAACCCAGCCAACCCTGGGCTTCCAGCGTGTCCTGCAGCGTGCTGTCTTCCATGTACAGAGCTCGGGCAAACGTGAAGTCACCGGCGCCAACGTGCTGGTTGCCATCTTCAGCGAGCAGGAAAGCCAGGCGGTGTTCCTGCTCAAGCAGCAGAGCGTTGCGCGTATCGATGTCGTCAACTACATCGCCCATGGCATCTCCAAGGTGCCGGGGCATGGCGATCATTCCGAGGGTGAGCAGGATATGCAGGACGACGAGGGCGGTGAGTCTTCTTCTTCAGGCAACCCATTGGATGCCTATGCCAGCAACCTGAACGAACTGGCACGCCAGGGCCGCATTGACCCACTGGTCGGGCGCGAAGCGGAAGTCGAGCGTGTTGCCCAGATCCTGGCTCGGCGTCGCAAGAACAACCCATTGCTGGTGGGCGAGGCGGGTGTGGGCAAGACCGCAATCGCCGAAGGCCTGGCCAAGCGCATCGTCGACAACCAGGTGCCGGACCTGCTGGCCAACAGCGTGGTGTATTCCCTCGACCTGGGTGCCTTGCTGGCCGGTACCAAGTACCGCGGCGATTTCGAGAAGCGCTTCAAGGCGTTGCTCGGCGAGTTGAAAAAACGTCCGCAAGCGATCCTGTTCATCGACGAAATCCACACCATTATTGGTGCTGGTGCAGCGTCGGGTGGGGTCATGGATGCGTCGAACCTGCTCAAGCCGTTGCTGTCGTCGGGTGATATCCGTTGCATCGGCTCGACCACGTTCCAGGAATTCCGCGGGATCTTCGAGAAAGACCGTGCCCTGGCCCGGCGTTTCCAGAAGGTCGATGTGTCGGAGCCTTCGGTGGAAGACACCATTGGTATCCTGCGCGGCCTGAAAGGGCGTTTCGAGCTGCACCACAACATCGAATACAGCGATGAAGCCCTGCGCGCGGCGGCTGAGCTGGCCTCGCGTTACATCAACGACCGGCACATGCCGGACAAGGCCATCGACGTCATCGACGAAGCGGGTGCCTACCAGCGCCTGCAACCGGTGGAGAAACGCGTCAAGCGCATCGAAGTCCCTCAGGTCGAGGACATCGTGGCGAAAATCGCGCGGATTCCGCCTAAACACGTCACCAGTTCCGATAAGGAGTTGCTGCGTAACCTGGAGCGTGACCTGAAGCTGACGGTGTTCGGCCAGGATGCGGCCATCGACTCGCTGTCGACCGCCATCAAGCTGTCCCGCGCCGGTCTCAAGTCGCCGGACAAACCGGTGGGTTCGTTCCTGTTCGCCGGTCCGACCGGTGTCGGCAAGACCGAGGCCGCACGGCAGTTGGCCAAGGCGATGGGCATCGAGCTGGTTCGCTTCGACATGTCCGAGTACATGGAGCGCCACACCGTGTCGCGTCTGATCGGTGCGCCTCCAGGCTATGTCGGTTTCGACCAGGGCGGCCTGCTGACCGAAGCCATCACCAAGCAGCCACACTGCGTTTTGTTGCTCGACGAAATCGAGAAGGCGCATCCGGAAGTCTTCAACTTGCTCCTGCAGGTCATGGATCACGGTACGCTCACCGATAACAACGGACGCAAGGCGGACTTCCGCAACGTGATCATCATCATGACCACGAACGCCGGTGCCGAAACCGCGGCTCGCGCTTCGATCGGTTTCACCCATCAGGACCACTCGTCCGATGCGATGGAAGTGATCAAGAAGAGCTTCACGCCTGAATTCCGCAACCGCCTGGACACCATTATCCAGTTTGGTCGCCTCAGCCATGAAGTCATCAAGAGCGTGGTGGACAAGTTCCTCACCGAACTTCAGGCGCAGCTCGAAGACAAGCGTGTATTGCTGGAAGTCACCGATGCGGCCCGCAGTTGGCTGGCAGAGGGTGGTTACGATGTGACGATGGGTGCGCGGCCGATGGCTCGCTTGATCCAGGACAAGATCAAGCGTCCGCTGGCCGAGGAAATCCTCTTTGGCGAACTGGCCGAGCATGGCGGTGTGGTGCACATCGACATCAAGGACGGCGAACTGACCTTCGACTTCGAAACCACGGCCGAAATGGCCTGACCGTTAGTCGCAACACAGCAAAAGGCGCCGAAAGGCGCCTTTTCGCTATTCCATGCCCACACCATGCCCTGTTGTGGGCATGGCAAGATTATGTTTCACCGCCAATCCCCTGTGGGAGCGAGCTTGCTCGCGAGGGTGTCGCCCCATTCGGCATCGATGCGTACTGACCCACCGCTATCGCGAGCAAGCTTGGCTCCCACAAACAAAAACGCCCGGCATCAGCCGGGCGTTTTGTATTGACTTGTTAGCGAGCGCGGTAAGTGATGCGCCCTTTGCTCAAGTCATAGGGCGTCAGCTCGACGCGCACTTTGTCACCGGTAAGAATACGAATGTAGTTCTTGCGCATCTTGCCGGAGATATGCGCGGTTACGACGTGCCCATTTTCCAACTCCACACGAAACATGGTGTTGGGCAGGGTGTCGACGACAGTGCCTTCCATTTCGAAGCTGTCTTCTTTCGACATGCAGTAAAGCCCTCGGTATCCAGTGAATGGCCCGGTGCAACTGCGCCAGGCAAAAGCGGCGTGCATTGTGCCCGAAAAAGGGGGTTCAAGCCAAGGGGTTCTAGCTTTTAAGCCGAAGGGGTCTAACTCAGGACAACCCACCGCTGGTTAATCAGCAGTTCAATGGGGCGATATTGGGTCTTGTAGTTCATTTTCTTGCAGTTCTTGATCCAGTAGCCCAGGTACACCGCTTCCAGTCCCAGGCGCCGGGCTTCGTTGATTTGCCAGAGGATGGCAAAGCGCCCCAGGCTGCGCCGTTCTTCGTCCGGCTCGTAGAAGGTGTACACCGCCGAAAGCCCATTGGGCAGCAGGTCCGTGACGGCGATGGCGACCAGGCGTCCGTCCAGGCGGAACTCGTAGAAGCGAGAAAACGGCAGGTCACGCACCAGGAAGGTCGAGAACTGATCCCGACTGGGCGGGTACATGTCGCCATCGGCATGGCGTTGTTCGATGTAGCGCTGATACAGGTCGAAATATTCTTCGGTGAACTGCGGCTTGGCCGGACGGACCTGCAGGTCGGCGTTGCGCTTGAAAATGCGTTTCTGCTGGCGATTGGGCAAAAATTGCGCCACGGGGATGCGCGCCGGGACGCAGGCGTTGCAATGCTGGCAATGGGGCCGGTAGAGGTGATCGCCGCTGCGACGAAAGCCCATTTCCGACAGGTCTGCATAGACATGCACATCCATGGGCTGGCTAGGGTCGAGGAACAGCGTCGTGGCCTGCTCCTCCGGCAGGTAACTGCAAGAGTGGGGCTGAGTGGCATAGAACTTCAAACGCGCCAACTCGGTCATGATCGACCCTCGGGATAAGCTTTGAATTTAATTGTAAGCCAGGAGCGCGAATGTCGCTCAGCAAACCCATGTCGCATGGTTGGGTTGGTCCAGATGCGCCTTTAGATAACCAGCAAACTCACTGCGTGGGATCGACCGTGCGCCGAGGCTGTGCAGGTGTTCGGTGGGCATCTGGCAGTCGATCAGCACGAAACCTGCGGCCTTGAGGTGTTGGACCAGCCTCGCGAAGCCGAATTTCGACGCATTGTCGGCCCGGCTGAACATGGACTCGCCAAAAAACAGCTGGCCCATGGCCAAGCCATACAGGCCGCCCACCAACGCCCCTTGGTCCCACACTTCCACCGAATGGGCGAAACCGCGTCGGTGCAGTTCCAGATAAGCGGTTTGCATGGCGTCGGTGATCCAGGTGCCCTCGGCATAGTCCCGCGGCGCGGCGCAGGCCTGGATGACCGCCGCAAAATCCCGATCGAACGTGACTTCATAGCGCTGCTTGCGCAGCAGTTTGCCCAGGCTGCGGGATATGTGCAGTTCGTCGGGAAACAGCACCGTGCGCGGGTCCGGCGACCACCAGAGGATCGGCTGCCCTTCGGAAAACCATGGGAAGCAACCATGGCGATAGGCCTGGATCAGCCTGTCGGCGGATAGATCGCCACCGGCGGCCAATAACCCATTGGGGTCGCGCATGGCTTTTGCCAGTGGCGGGAACTCGAAGCTGTTGCGTTGTAACCAGGTCAGCATGGGTATCCGGTTTAGTAGAAGGGGAGGGCGGCAGGTGGCGGGCTTCGCCCATCGGCGAGCGCCCGCCTGGAAGGTTAACCGTCAAACGGCAGGGATGTCATCGAGATACTTCTCTGCGTCGAGTGCGGCCATGCATCCGGCGCCAGCGGAGGTAATCGCCTGGCGATAGACGTGGTCGGCCACATCGCCGGCGGCGAACACGCCTTCGATATCGGTCGCGGTGGCGTTGCCTTCGCTGCCGCCACGCACGAGCAGGTAGCCCTCACGCATCTTCAACTGGCCCTGGAACAGTTCGGTATTGGGTTTATGGCCGATGGCAATGAACACGCCGGCCAGGGACAGGGTGCTGGTTTCGCCGGTCTCACTGTGGCGCAGGCGCGCGCCAGTCACGCCGCTGGCGTCGCCCAGGACTTCATCCAGGTTCTGGTTCCAGTGCAGCTTGATATTGCCGCTGGCGGCCTTTTCGAAGAGTTTGTCCTGCAGGATCTTCTCTGAACGCAGCTTGTCGCGACGGTGGATCAGGTGCACTTCCCTGGCGATGTTCGACAGGTACAGGGCCTCCTCGACTGCGGTATTGCCGCCGCCGACCACGGCCACCACCTGGTTGCGATAGAAAAAGCCATCGCAGGTCGCACACGCCGAAACCCCTTTGCCGGCGAAGCTTTCTTCCGAAGGCAGCCCCAGGTATTGGGCCGAGGCACCGGTGGCAATGATCAGCGCATCACAGGTGTAGGTGCCGCTGTCGCCGATCAATTCGAATGGGCGCTGTTGCAACTTGGCGGTGTGGACATGGTCGTAGACGATCTGCGTGTCGAAGCGCTCGGCGTGCCGTTGCATGCGTTCCATCAGTACCGGGCCCGTCAGGCCTTCGACATCGCCGGGCCAGTTGTCGACTTCCACCGTGGTGGTGAGCTGGCCACCGGCCTGCAGGCCGGTAATGACAACGGGTTTGAGGTTGGCGCGGGCAGCATAGACGGCCGCGCTGTACCCCGCAGGGCCGGAACCGAGAATGATCAGGCGTGAATGCTTCACTTCGCTCATAAAAAACACCTCATAAGCCTTTGTCACAAAAGAGAATGCATGGTCCAATTGGCGCGTGTACACCCTGTATCCGGCTATGCTGTCAGGCAATGCCTTGGCGCGGACAAACCCGTACAATGCTTGAGTTTTGAACGCAGGATGGGCTAAAGATCAAAATCTTCGGCAACACCTGCGGTTTTCTGGATGCACCTCACAGTGGTAAAAGTAGTACCGGTTGTGCACATTCACTTTTTTACCTGCTCGTCATGGGCAGTTTTTTATAGTCATTCAACAGATGGACGCGCCGTTGGCGCAGGAAAAGAAGCGTTTTGAAGAAATCCACCGCAGCACCCAAACCAGTCGTTCCGCTCTGGCGCCAGCAATTGCACTACCGGCTCAAGGAAGGTGCGTTGATCGCCATCGGTGCCCTGTGCCTGTTCCTGATGATGGCCCTGCTGACCTACGGCAAGGACGATCCGGGCTGGAGCCATAACAGCAAGATCGACGACGTGCAGAATTTCGGCGGTCCGGCCGGTTCCTACAGCGCCGACATCCTGTTCATGGTGCTGGGCTATTTCGCCTACATCTTCCCGCTGCTGCTGGCGATCAAGGCCTACCAGATCTTCCGCCAGCGCCACGAGCCGTGGCAGTGGAGTGGCTGGCTGTTCTCCTGGCGCCTGATCGGCCTGGTGTTCCTGGTGTTGTCGGGGGCCGCGCTGGCCCATATCCATTTCCACGTGCCCACCGGCTTGCCGGCCGGGGCGGGCGGGGCGCTGGGGGAAAGCCTCGGCGACCTGGCCCGTAACGCCCTGAACATCCAGGGCAGCACGCTGCTGTTCATCGCCCTGTTCCTGTTCGGCCTGACGGTATTCACCGACCTGTCCTGGTTCAAGGTCATGGACGTCACCGGCAAGATCACCCTCGACCTGATCGAACTGATCCAGGGCGCCATGAACCGCTGGTGGGCGGCGCGTACCGAGCGCAAGCAACTGGTGGCGCAACTGCGTGAAGTCGACGACCGGGTCCACGACGTGGTGGCCCCGACGACGCCGGACAAGCGCGAGCAGGCCAAGGTCAAGGAGCGCCTGATCGAGCGTGAGCAGGCGTTGAGCAAGCACATGTCCGAGCGCGAGAAGCAGGTGCCGCCGGTCATCACCATGGCCCCGGCCAAGCCGCCGGAGCAGAGCAAGCGCGTGCAGAAAGAGAAACAGGCGCCGCTGTTCGTCGACAGTGCGGTGGAAGGCACCTTGCCGCCGATCTCGATCCTGGACCCGGCCGAGAAGAAACAGCTCAACTATTCCCCCGAATCCCTGGCGGCCGTCGGCCATCTGCTGGAGATCAAGCTCAAGGAGTTCGGTGTCGAGGTCTCGGTGGACTCGATTCACCCGGGCCCGGTGATCACCCGCTACGAAATCCAGCCGGCCGCCGGCGTGAAGGTCAGCCGCATCTCCAACCTCGCGAAGGACCTGGCGCGTTCCCTGGCCGTGACCAGCGTGCGGGTGGTGGAAGTGATTCCCGGCAAGACCACCGTGGGCATCGAGATTCCCAACGAAGACCGGCAGATCGTGCGCTTCTCCGAAGTGCTGTCGACGCCTGAGTATGACAACCACAAGTCGCCGGTCACCCTGGCCCTGGGCCACGACATCGGTGGCAAGCCGGTCATCACCGACCTGGCGAAAATGCCTCACCTGCTGGTGGCCGGTACCACCGGTTCCGGTAAATCGGTGGGCGTGAACGCGATGATCCTGTCGATTCTGTTCAAGTCCGGCCCGGAAGACGCCAAGCTGATCATGATCGACCCGAAAATGCTCGAGCTGTCGATCTACGAGGGTATCCCGCACCTGCTGTGCCCGGTGGTCACCGACATGAAGGACGCCGCCAACGCCTTGCGTTGGAGCGTCGCCGAGATGGAGCGCCGCTACAAGCTGATGGCGAAGATGGGCGTGCGCAACCTGTCGGGCTTCAACGCCAAGGTCAAGGAAGCCGAAGAAGCCGGTACGCCGTTGACTGACCCGTTGTATCACCGCGAAAGCATTCACGACGAAGCGCCGCTGCTGCACAAGCTGCCGACGATCGTGGTGGTGGTGGACGAATTCGCCGACATGATGATGATCGTCGGCAAGAAGGTCGAAGAACTGATCGCCCGTATCGCCCAGAAGGCCCGTGCGGCCGGTATCCACCTGATCCTCGCCACACAGCGGCCGTCGGTGGATGTGATCACCGGCCTGATCAAGGCCAACATCCCGACCCGCATGGCGTTCCAGGTGTCGAGCAAGATCGACTCGCGGACCATCATCGACCAGGGCGGCGCCGAGCAACTGCTTGGCCACGGTGACATGCTCTACATGCCGCCGGGCACCAGCCTGCCGATTCGAGTGCATGGCGCGTTCGTCTCCGACGACGAAGTGCACCGCGTGGTGGAGGCCTGGAAACTGCGTGGCGCTCCTGAATACAACGACGACATTCTCAACGGTGTCGAAGAAGCCGGCAGCGGTTTCGAGGGTAGCAGCGGCGGCGGTGACGACGATGCTGAAACCGATGCGCTCTATGACGAAGCGGTGCAGTTCGTCCTGGAGAGCCGCCGGGCCTCGATTTCTGCCGTTCAGCGCAAGCTGAAGATTGGCTACAACCGCGCCGCCCGCATGATCGAAGCCATGGAAATGGCCGGGGTGGTGACGGCCATGAACACCAACGGCTCGCGTGAAGTGCTGGCGCCGGGCCCGATGCGCGACTAACGACCCGGGCGGCCTGCTGACACGCCGCTCGACCCCCACGACTTCATGAGGACTCCCATGCGCCTGATTCGCATGTTGCTGTTGCCCGTACTGGCCTTGTCTACTTTGTCGGCCCACGCCGGCGAAAAGGATGTGGCTCGCCTGACCCAATTGCTGGGAAGCTCCCAGACCCTGACGGCACGTTTCTCCCAGTTGACCCTCGATGGCAGCGGTACCCAGTTGCAGGAAACCGCTGGCGACATGGCCCTGCAGCGTCCAGGCCTGTTCTACTGGCACACCGATGCGCCAGCCGAGCAACTGATGGTCTCCGACGGCAAGAAAGTTTCCCTGTGGGACCCGGACCTGGAGCAGGTCACCATCAAGACCCTCGACCAGCGCCTGACCCAGACGCCGGCACTGCTGCTCTCCGGTGACATTTCCGAGATCAGCCAGAGCTTCGAGATCACCTCCAAGGAGGCCGGTGGCGTGATTGACTTCACCCTCAAGCCCAAGACCAAGGACAGCCTGTTCGACAGCCTGCGCCTGTCGTTCCGCAACGGCCTGGTCAACGACATGCAACTGATCGACAGTGTCGGCCAGCGCACCAATATCCTGTTCACCGGGGTCAAGGCCAACGAGCCGATCGCGGCATCCAAGTTCAAGTTCGACATCCCCAAGGGTGCGGATGTGATCCAGGAATAAACCCAATACCCCCTGTGGGAGCAAGCTCGCTCCCACAATGGATTATTGTGGTGTTCAATTGTTTAACTGATCGGCAACAGGACCCTGCGGAGGTTTTGTAGTAATCATGGACCTGTTTCGAAGCGCCCCGATTGCCCAGCCATTGGCCGCCCGCCTGCGCGCGACCAATCTGGATGAGTATGTCGGCCAGGAACATGTGCTCGCCCGTGGCAAGCCTCTGCGCGAGGCCTTGGAGCAGGGTGCGTTGCACTCGATGATCTTCTGGGGTCCGCCTGGCGTGGGCAAGACCACCCTGGCGCGACTGCTGGCGGAAGTCTCGGACGCGCATTTCGAAACGGTGTCGGCGGTGCTGGCCGGGGTCAAGGAGATCCGCCAGGCGGTGGAAGTGGCCAAGCAGCAGGCCGGGCAATACGGCAAGCGCACGATCCTGTTCGTCGACGAAGTCCACCGTTTCAACAAGTCCCAACAGGACGCGTTCCTGCCCTACGTCGAAGACGGTACGCTGATTTTCATCGGCGCGACCACCGAAAACCCCTCGTTCGAACTCAACAACGCCTTGCTGTCGCGAGCGCGGGTCTATGTGCTCAAGAGCCTTGACGAGCCGGCGATGCGCAAGCTGGTGCATCGCGCGCTGACCGAGGAGCGCGGCCTGGGCAAGCGGCATTTGAGCCTCAGCGATGAAGGCTTCCAGATACTGTTTTCAGCCGCCGATGGCGACGGCCGGCGCCTGCTCAACCTGCTGGAAAACGCCTCGGACCTGGCCGAAGACGACAGCGAGATTGGCGTCGAGCTGCTGCAAAGCCTGCTGGGCGATACCCGTCGGCGCTTCGATAAGGGTGGCGAGGCGTTCTACGACCAGATTTCGGCACTGCACAAGTCCATCCGCGGTTCCAACCCCGACGCGGCCTTGTACTGGTTTGCGCGCATGATCGACGGCGGCTGCGATCCGCTGTACCTGGCGCGGCGGGTGGTGCGCATGGCCAGCGAAGACATCGGCAATGCCGACCCGCGGGCGCTGAGCCTGTGTCTGGCGGCCTGGGACGTGCAGGAGCGCCTCGGCAGCCCGGAAGGTGAGCTTGCCGTGGCCCAGGCGATCACCTACCTGGCGTGCGCGCCGAAGAGCAACGCCGTGTACATGGGCTTCAAGGCGGCGATGCGCAGCGCTACCGAGCACGGCTCGCTCGAGGTGCCGCTGCACCTGCGCAACGCGCCGACCAAGCTCATGAAGCAACTGGGCTACGGCGAGGAATACCGTTACGCCCACGATGAGCCGGACGCCTATGCCGCCGGTGAAGACTATTTTCCTGATGAGCTCGAACCCCAGCGGTTCTACCAGCCGGTCCCCCGTGGCCTTGAGCTGAAGATCGGCGAGAAACTCAACCACCTGGCGCAACTGGATCGCCTGAGCCCACGGCAGCGGAGAAAACCTTGATCCCTTTGATTCTTGCAGTCTCTGCCGGCGGTGTTGCCGGCACGTTGTTGCGCTTCGCCACCGGCAATTGGGTCAATGCAAATTGGCCCCGGCACTTCTATACCGCGACGCTGGCCGTTAATATCGTGGGCTGTCTGCTGATCGGCGTTCTTTACGGTCTGTTTTTGATGCGCCCGGAAGTGCCCATCGAGGTGCGTGCCGGGCTGATGGTTGGCTTTCTCGGCGGCCTGACGACTTTTTCATCCTTTTCACTGGATACGGTGCGCCTGCTGGAAAGCGGGCAGGTGCCGCTGGCCCTGGGCTATGCGGCCATCAGCGTATTCGGCGGGCTGCTCGCGACCTGGGCTGGCCTGTCCTTGACCAAACTTTGATAACGAGAGACCGACATGCTCGATTCCAAACTGTTACGTAGCAACCTTCAGGACGTAGCGGACCGCCTGGCTTCCCGTGGCTTTGCCCTGGACGTCGCGCGCATCGAAGCGCTGGAAGAACAGCGCAAGACCGTCCAGACTCGCACCGAAGCCCTGCAGGCTGAACGTAACGCGCGCTCCAAGTCCATCGGCCAGGCCAAGCAGCGCGGTGAAGACATCGCGCCGTTGATGGCCGATGTCGAGCGCATGGCGGGCGAATTGAGCGCTGGCAAGGTCGAGCTGGACGCGATCCAGACCGAGCTGGATTCGATCCTGCTGGGCATCCCGAACCTGCCTCACGAATCGGTACCGGTCGGTGAAGACGAAGAGGGCAACGTCGAAGTGCGCCGTTGGGGCACGCCGAAAGCCTTCGATTTCCCGGTGCAGGACCACGTGGCCCTGGGCGAGAAATTCGGCTGGCTGGACTTCGAAACCGCCGCCAAGCTGTCGGGCGCTCGTTTTGCCTTGCTGCGCGGGCCGATTGCCCGTCTGCACCGGGCCCTGGCGCAGTTCATGATCAACCTGCACGTCACCGAGCATGGCTACGAAGAGGCCTACACGCCTTACCTGGTCCAGGCGCCGGCGCTGCAAGGCACCGGTCAGTTACCGAAGTTCGAGGAAGACCTGTTCAAGATCAGCCGCGAAGGCGAGGCTGACCTGTACCTGATCCCGACTGCCGAAGTGTCGCTGACCAACATCGTGGCCGGCGAAATCGTCGACGCCAAGCAACTGCCGATCAAGTTCGTCGCCCACACGCCGTGCTTCCGCAGTGAAGCCGGGGCGTCGGGTCGTGACACCCGCGGCATGATCCGCCAGCACCAGTTCGACAAGGTCGAGATGGTCCAGATTGTCGAGCCGTCGAAATCCATGGAAGCGCTGGAAAGCCTGACCGCCAACGCCGAGAAGGTCCTGCAACTGCTGGAGCTGCCGTATCGCACCCTGGCGCTGTGCACCGGTGACATGGGCTTCAGTGCGGTCAAGACCTACGACCTGGAAGTCTGGATCCCGAGCCAGGACAAGTACCGCGAGATTTCCTCGTGCTCCAACTGCGGCGACTTCCAGGCCCGCCGCATGCAGGCGCGTTTCCGCAATCCGGAAACCGGTAAGCCGGAACTGGTCCATACCCTCAATGGCTCCGGCCTGGCGGTGGGTCGTACCCTGGTGGCCGTGCTGGAAAACTACCAGCAGGCCGACGGTTCGATCTGTGTGCCTGAAGTGTTGAAGCCCTACATGGGCGGCATCGAGGTCATCGGCTAAATGGACTATTTGCCACTGTTCCACAACCTGCGCGGCAGCCGCGTGCTGGTGGTCGGCGGCGGGGAGATAGCCTTGCGCAAGTCCCGCCTGCTGGCTGATGCCGGCGCGTTGCTGCGGGTGGTCGCACCCGACATCGAACCGCAGTTGCGGGAACTGGTCAGTGGCAGCGGCGGTGAATGCATCCTGCGTGGTTACGTCGAGGCGGACCTGGACGGCTGCGGTTTGGTCATCGCCGCCACCGACGACGAACCGCTCAATGCCCAGGTCTCGGCCAATGCTCATAAGCGTTGCGTGCCGGTCAACGTGGTGGACGCGCCGGCCCTGTGCAGCGTGATCTTCCCGGCGATCGTCGACCGCTCACCCTTGGTGATCGCGGTGTCCAGCGGCGGCGACGCGCCGGTGCTGGCGCGGCTGATCCGGGCCAAGCTGGAAACCTGGATTCCGTCGACCTACGGGCAGTTGGCTGGGCTGGCGGCGCGTTTTCGCAGCCAGGTCAAAGGCTTGTTTCCCGATGTGCAGCAACGACGGGCGTTCTGGGAGGAAGTGTTCCAGGGCCCTATCGCTGACCGGCAACTGGCCGGGCAGGGCGCTGAAGCCGAGCGCCTGCTGCGGGAAAAGATCGATGGCCAGGCGCCGAACGCGCCGGGCGAAGTTTATCTGGTGGGGGCCGGGCCCGGCGATCCGGACCTGTTGACCTTCCGCGCCTTGCGCTTGATGCAGCAGGCAGACGTGGTGCTGTACGACCGCCTGGTGGCGCCGGCGATCCTTGAACTGTGCCGGCGCGACGCCGAGCGCATCTACGTTGGCAAGCGCCGCTCCGAACACGCCGTGCCCCAGGACCAGATCAACCAGCAATTGGTGGACCTGGCCCGACAAGGCAAGCGAGTGGTGCGGTTGAAGGGCGGCGATCCGTTCATCTTCGGGCGCGGCGGCGAAGAGATCGAAGAACTGGCGGCCCATGGCATCCCGTTCCAGGTCGTCCCGGGCATCACCGCGGCCAGTGGTTGCGCGGCCTACGCCGGGATCCCACTGACCCATCGCGACTACGCCCAATCGGTGCGTTTCATCACCGGCCATCTCAAGGACGGCACCAGCGACTTGCCATGGGCCGACCTGGTGTCGCCGGCGCAGACGCTGGTGTTCTACATGGGCTTGGTCGGCCTGCCGATGATCTGCAGCGAGCTGATCAAGCATGGCCGTGCGGCGGATACGCCAGCGGCGTTGATCCAGCAGGGCACGACGTCCAACCAACGGGTCTTTACCGGAACTTTGGCGGACTTGCCACGGCTGGTGGCCGAGCACGAAGTGCATGCGCCGACCCTGGTGATCGTCGGGGAAGTGGTGCAACTGCGCGAGAAGCTGGCGTGGTTTGAAGGGGCTCAAGGCCAGGTCTGAAGACCGCGTCGCCCCCTTCGCGAGCAAGCCCGCTCCCACATTTTATCGCGTTCAGCCGAAGAATAAGGCCTACGCCGATCCAATGTGGGAGCGAGCTTGCTCGCGATGAGGCCCTCAAATACAGCGAAAACCCAGGATCAATCCCCAGCCCCACGCCAAATCCCTTTCCCACTCAACCTTCCCCGATCATGGGCGACCGTAAAGTCCTGCTTCGGCCCCTTGGGCACGATCCCATTGGGGTTGATGGTCTTGTGGCTGCCGTAGTAATGGCCCTGGATGTGGGTGAAATCCACGGTCTCGGCAATGCCTGGCCACTGGTACAACTCCCGCAGCCAGTTCGACAGGTTCGGATAATCGGCGATGCGCCGCAGGTTGCATTTGAAGTGACCGAAATACACCGCGTCGAAGCGGATGATCGTAGTGAATAGGCGAATATCCGCCTCGGTCAGGTATTCGCCAGCCAGGTAACGGCGGGTTCCCAGCAGCGCCTCCAGCCAATCCAGTTCGGCAAATAGCCGGTCGAAGGCTTCTTCATAGGCCGCTTGGGTCGTGGCGAATCCGGCCCGGTACACACCGTTGTTCACCGCCGGGTAGATCCGCTCGTTCAAGGCGTCGATATCGCGGCGCAGGTGTTCGGGATACAGGTCCAGGCCGTTGCCGGTCAAGCCGTCGAAGGCACTGTTGAACATGCGGATGATTTCCGCCGATTCATTGTTGACGATGCGTTGTTGGCGTTTGTCCCACAGCACCGGCACGGTGACGCGGCCGGTGTAGTCCGGCGTGTCGGCGGTGTAGCGCTGATGCAGGAAGCTCAGGTTGTCGAGTTTGTCGCCAGTGGAGCCGTGGGCCTTGTCGAAGGTCCAGCCGTTTTCCAACATCAGGTAGCTGAGCACCGACACATCGATCAAGTTTTCCAGGCCCTTGAGCTTGCGAAAGATCAGCGTGCGGTGAGCCCAGGGGCAGGCCAGGGAGACATACAAATGGTAGCGCCCAGCCTCGGCGGCAAAGCCGCTCTCACCCGAAGGGCCGGCGCTGCCGTCGGCAGTCACCCAGTGACGGCGTTGCGCCTGTTCGCGCTGGAAGGTGCCGTCCTTGCTTTCATACCACTGATCCTGCCAGCGGCCCTCGACTAACAAACCCATCTCGATCTCCTCGGCCAATAAACGTTGGAGGCGAGTCTATTCCGATAGGTTTGAAGTAAAAGTGCAAAGGTTGGGCGCTAATGATCGGTTAAATCGAACGATCCCGGGCATCCCAATACTGCCGGGCTTTGTCGAACGCTTCTTCGCGCGCCAGGCCCAGGCCACGCAAGGCCAGGGCCATGGTGGCGATCAGCGCCAGTTGTGGGTAGCTGTCCTCGACGTCGCCACGCCAGATCGCCTTCAAGTGCTCGGGATCGAGGTTTTCCGGTTTGACGTGGCGCTGCTCGGCCAATCGCGGCCATTCTTCGTCCCAACTGGCGCCGCCGGTGGTGCCGTACAGGTGGCTGTCGGCGTCCGGGTTGATTTCGATCTCGCCGCCGTCGCCCTTGATGACGATGGCGGTATCACCGAGCAAACCGCTGGCATCGCGGTGCACGGCCTGATACCCCGGGTGGAAAATGCTTTGCAAGCCGCAACGGGCCGCCAGTGGATTGAGGATGCGTGCCAGGGAGTGGATCGGCGAGCGCAGGCCCAGGGTGTTGCGCAGGTCGATCATCCGTTGCATCTGCGGTGCCCAGTCCACCAGCGGCATGAAGGCCAGGCCGCCGTTGTCCAGTGCGCTGCCGACCTGCTGCCAATCCCGGCACAGTGGGATCTGCAGCAAGCCCAGCAATTGTTCGGTGTAGAGCCGGCCTGCCGTGTGAGCGCCGCCGCCGTGCATGAAAATCCGCACGCCGTTCTGCCCAAGGCACTTGGCCGCCAGCAGGTACCACGGCAAATGGCGTTTCTTGCCGGCGTAGGTCGGCCAGTCGAGGTCCACCGCCAACGCCGGGACCACCAGGCGTTCACGCAGGGCTTCGGTGAAACCGGCCATTTCCTCGGCACTTTCTTCCTTGTGTCGCAGCAGCATCAGGAAGGCGCCCAGCTGGGTGTCCTCGACCTTTTCGTCGAGCACCAGGCCCATGGCTTCGCGGGCTTCCTCGCGAGTCAGGTTGCGGGCGCCGCGCTTGCCTTTGCCAAGGATGCGCACGAACTGGGCAAACGGGTGTTCGGCCGGGGTCTCAAGGGTCAGCGATGGAAAGTCGGTCATAAGCAATTCGTCGGTTTGGGCAGGCCCGCCAGCTTGGCGGCGAGTTTGGCGGGAGTGCCTTTGAACAATCGGTTCAGGTGCAGGCTGTTGCCTTTGTCCGCGCCCAGCTTCAGTGCCGTGTACTTGATCAGCGGCCGGGTCGCGGGGGAGAGCTGGAATTCGTTGTAGAAGCCGCGCAGCAGTTCGAGGATCTCCCAGTGTTCGGGGCTCAGTTCGATGTCTTCGGCGGTTGCCAGGGCCGTGGCGACCTCGGCCGACCAGTCGTCAAGGTCGGCCAGGTAGCCGTCCTTGTCCAGCGCGATGGCGCGGTCGCCGACGTTCAGCGTCTTCATAGCCAGGTGTTGACCTTGGCGTGCTCGATCGACAGCTCGACAAAACCTGAGTAGTTGATGGCTTCGGCCCAGTCTGGCGTGTCCAGGGCACGGGCCTGGAGGTCTTCGGCGAGCACGAACAGGTTTACGCCAGCGGCCTGCAGCACTTCAAACGGTGGGCTGCCCGGTTGCAACGCGTACGTCGCGTCACCGCACAGCAGCAGCGCATCCTGATTGCCTAGTATCCGCAGGCAACTGGCGAGGCGGTTATCGCCGAAGGGCGAATGAGACAACACATGCAAAGTCGACATCAGAGGGTGATCACCTGGTCGTAACGGTCAATGAGCGCGGCGATTTGCGGCGCGGTCAGTGCTTTCACGTCGCCCAACGCCAGGGTATCAGTGGCGATACCCCGTTCGACGGCGCTGTCGGCACAGAGGAACAGGTCCTCGACGCCGAACATCGGCAACGCCTGCAGGTTGGCGCTCAGGTCCTTTTGCTGGACCGCCTTGGCGTTTTGGCCAACTGTGAGCTGGAACACTCCGTCATCGAGAAACAGCAGGCCGATAGGCAGGTCGAACGCACCGCCGGCCAGGACGATGTCCAGCGCTTCACGGGCGCCGGGGCCCGACCATGGGGCCTGGCGGCTGATGAGCAATAAAGACTTGGCCATCACGCGCCTCCAAAACAGATCAAACGGTCGGCGTCCTGGATCGCATCGTGCAACTGACCCAGCCCGGACAAGGCCCAGGGCGCCTCGACACTGGCCGCCGAACGCTGGTAGCGCTGGGCCTCTTCCTTGTTCAACACCCCACGGCGCAACGCCGCCGCGATGCAGACCACGCCGTCGAGCTGGTTGTCGCTGACAAAGGTTCGCCACTGCTGGGGCAGGTCTTGTTCATCCTGAGGCGTGACGACACTGGCGCAGGCGTTATAGACGCCGTCCTGATAGAAAAACAGCCGCACGATCTCATGCCCACCCGCCAGCGCCGCCTGGGCAAACAGCAAGGCACGGCGCGAGGAGGGCGCATGGGCGGCGGAAAACAGCGCGATGGCGAACTTCATGACAGATCCGATCAGCAAAACTGCGGCCATGATAAAGCTTTATGGGCGGTGGGGCGATTGCCAGGAACGGGGGGCGAGACCTGTTTGGTTCAGGGGCATTTAAAGGATGCTCCTACAGGCCACATGGATGTGCTCAGTCCTGGGGTTTGAGGCCATTCAACTCGCAATACTCCGCCCATTCCATCCCCGCCATCTCCGCCACTTCCTTGTGCACCTCCAGGCGCTGGGCCTGGTAGTCCTGAGGCGAGGCGGCGGTCAGTTGCAGGGTCAGTTCCCAGGCAAACAGGCCCAGGCGCTCGGCCTCGGCTTCGAAGGCTTCATGCAACCGTTCGGCGCGGTACTGCGCGGCGGTCTCGCCCTTGGCCTGGGCCAGCAGCGGGTTGAGGTGGTCCAACTCGATGCGCAGCTCGGGGCGCTCATCGAGAAATATTTCCAGGGCCCGTTCGTGTTGTTGTTCGGTTGCCGCCATGGTCACTCCTTGGGGGATGCAGACTGCTTCTTGCTGGCCTTGGCCGCAGCCGCCAGGCATTCGAGGGCGAATTGTTCGGTGTAGGTCATCTGGATCGGCGTGGTTTCGCCCTTGACGGTACGTTCGCCGTCGAGGATGTAGCGAATCCGCTTGTCGGTGACGCCGATGCGCTTGGCGATCCAGGACGGTGTCTGGCCGATCTGGCTGATCAGTTTGTCGGCGTATTCGGCGGTGGGTTTGTAGAATTCGGCGTTGGGGGTCATGGGGTGTTCCGCGTGGCTGGTGGCAATGGCGCGACAGGGTGCGCGAATCGCAGGGCGATGTCCCGTGTAAATTTCAGTAAAGCAGCACGAAGGCCCGGGTCGCAGTGCTACAGTCCGTTTTTTTTCTCGATGAGTGAACGCAATGCGAATGTTGACGGTGGCCCTGGCCGCAACCTTGCTGGCCGGCTGTGCGGGTTCGGCGATGAACGAGGCCCGGACCCAGGCCCCTTACAAGACCCTGACCTCGGACAAACCCGAACAGATCGTGGCCCAGTGCGTGCAGTTCTCCTGGCAGGACGAAGCGGTGTTCGGTGTCGATGCCGGCGCCTACCTGCAACCGGGCAAGAAGGGTGGCTCGACGGTCTACACCCGCTCTGCCGAATCGTTTGTCGATTTGCATGCCGGTGCGACTGGCACCGAGTTGAGTTATTACGCCAAGCATGACGACTTCGTGGCCAAGCGCCGGTTGGCGGCGTTGGCGACGTGTCTTTAAGCAGATAGACCGATCGCGAGCAGGCTCGCTCCCACAGAGGATTGGCGGTGAATCCGGCCCCCTTGTGGGAGCGAGCTTGCTCGCGATGGCGGTGGGTCAGACGACAGAAATGTTGACTGCTAGATGGTTATCGCGAGCAAGCTCGCTCCCACAGGGTTTGCGTTTCAATCTGTAGGCGTCAGGCGTTTCTGAAAGAAGAAGCGCTGGTGGCCCGGGGGGTAGTCGTCAATCTGGCCGCACTCGGTGAAGCCTTGCCTGCGGTAGAACTCCGGCGCCTGGAAGTCGAAGGTGTCCAGCCAGATGCCCACGCAGTTTTTCTCCCGGGCCAGTTCTTCGGCCATCTGCATCAGGGTCGAGCCGGTGCCCTGGCCCCGGGCCTGTTCAGGTACCACCAGCAGCTCGATATACAGCCAGCGAAAAAACACTCGACCATACAGCCCACCGACAATGTCGCCTTGTTCGTCCCGCACCAGCCAGGCCACCAGTTCAGGTGCACTTCCACCGGTCTGGGCCGTGTTATAGGCGCGTAGCGGCGCGAGGATGGCCTGGCGTTCCTGGTCGGTGGGTGTATCCGTGCGTTCGATTCGTAGCGTCATCGGCGATGTCCTTATTCAGTCAAGATGAACCGCAGGAGCCTATCCCAAAGGCTGCCGTGGCGTCACCCAGTCGGCGGGGAAACAGGCGCAATACGCAAACCGGGCCATACTAGCTAGTTGCTTGATGCGATCCCCGACTTTTCAAAACAAGAAGAGGCCGACTCATGAAGTTCGAATCCTTTGCCCGGACCCTCGTTGCCACCACCCTGACCCTCAGCTGTTTGTATGCCCAGGCCGCCTCCCAGGCGCCAGTGGCTGCCGAGAACGGCATGGTGGTTACCGCCCAGCACCTGGCGACCCACGTGGGTGTCGATGTGCTCAAGAGCGGCGGCAATGCCGTGGATGCGGCGGTGGCGGTGGGGTATGCCCTGGCGGTGGTGTATCCGGCGGCGGGTAACCTGGGCGGGGGTGGGTTCATGACCCTGCAACTGGCCGATGGCCGCAAGACGTTCCTGGATTTCCGAGAAAAAGCCCCCCTGGCCGCCACGGCCAACATGTACCTGGATAAGGACGGCAACGTCGTGCCCGAACTCAGCACTCGCGGCCACCTGGCGGTAGGCGTGCCTGGCACCGTGTCCGGCATGGAACTGGCGCTGAGCAAATACGGCAGCAAACCCCGGGCGGAACTGATCACCCCGGCCATCAAGTTCGCCGAGGAAGGCTTTGCCCTGGAGCAGGGCGATGTCGATCTGCTGGAAACCGCCACCGATGTGTTCAGGAAGGACATGCGTGACTCCGGGGCGATCTTCCTGCACAACGGCGAGCCCATGCAGGTCGGCCAGAAGCTGGTGCAAAAAGACCTCGCCAAGACCCTGCGGGAAATCTCCGCCAAGGGTGCCGACGGTTTCTACAAAGGCTGGGTCGCCGATGCCCTGGTCACCTCCAGCCAGGCCAACAAAGGCATCATCACCCAGGCCGACCTGGACAAGTACAAGACCCGCGAACTGGCTCCGGTGGAGTGCGACTACCGCGGCTATCACATCATCTCGGCGCCGCCGCCCAGTTCCGGTGGAGTGGTGCTGTGCCAGATCATGAATATCCTCGACGGCTATCCGATGAAGGACCTGGGGTTCCATTCGGCCCAGGGCATGCACTATCAGATCGAAGCCATGCGCCACGCCTACGTGGACCGCAACAGCTACCTGGGTGACCCGGACTTCGTGAAGAACCCCATCGACCATCTGCTGGATAAAAACTACGCCGCCAAGCTGCGGGCCGCGATCGAACCGCAAAAGGCCGGCGACTCGCAGAAGATCAAGCCCGGCGTGGCGCCCCATGAGGGCAGCAACACCACCCATTACTCCATCGTCGATAAGTGGGGCAATGCCGTTTCGGTCACCTACACCCTGAACGACTGGTTCGGGGCCGGTGTCATGGCGAGCAAGACCGGGGTGATTCTCAACGATGAAATGGACGACTTCACCGCCAAGGTCGGCGTGCCCAACATGTATGGCCTGGTGCAGGGCGAAGCCAACGCCATCGCGCCGGGCAAGGCGCCGTTGTCATCCATGAGCCCGACCATTGTCACCAAGGACGGCAAGACGGTCATGGTGGTGGGCACCCCGGGCGGCAGCCGGATCATCACCGCGACATTGCTGACCATTCTCAACGTGATCGACTACGGCATGAACCTCCAGGAGGCGGTCGATGCGCCGCGTTTCCACCAGCAGTGGATGCCGGAGGAAACCAACCTGGAGACCTTTGCGGCCAGCCCGGATACCCGGAAGCTGCTGGAGAGCTGGGGACACAAGTTTGCCGGTCCGCAGGACCCCAACCACATCGCCGCGATCCTGGTCGGCGCGCCGTCATTGGGTGGCAAGCCCGTGGGCAAGAACCGCTTCTATGGCGCCAACGACCCCCGTCGCAACACCGGGTTGTCGCTGGGTTATTGATTCGTTGCGCGGCCCCGATACCGTTTGAAGAGGTAAGGTCATGAACACCGCATTGCTGATCATCGATGTCCAGGACGCACTGTGCAGCGGCGAAGAAGAATGCTTCGACATCCAGCGCGTCATCCAGACCATCAACGGCCTGGCGGCCAAAACCCGGGCCCTCGGCTTGACGGTGATTCTGATCCAGCACGAAGAGTTGGAAGGCTCGCTGACCTATGGTTCTGCCGCCTGGCAACTGGCCGACGACCTGTTGACCGCGGCGGATGACTTGCGGGTGCGCAAGACCACGCCCGATGCCTTCTACCAGACCGACCTGCAACCGTTGTTGCAGGCCCGCGGCATCGATCGCCTGGTGATCTGCGGGCTGCAAACCGACTATTGCGTCAACGCCACCGTGCGCCAGGCCCATGCCTTGGGGTACGACGTGGTCCTGGCGGCCGATGCTCACTCCACCGTGGATAACGGCAGCATGGCGGCCGAGCAGATCATTGCCAACCACAACAACCGATTGGGGCGGTTGAGCAGTGCGGTGTCGCGGATCGATGTGGTGCCGGCTGCCGACATCCGCCTTTGACCCCCAAGATCGATGACAACTGACCCTTTGATCACCGCAGCGGCGCGAGCGCTGGCAGCGGGGGACCCCGTCGCCGCGCTCAATCGCATTGCCTTGCGCAACGATGCCCCGGCCCTCGCGCTTCGCGGCATTGCCATGGCGCAACTGGGCGATCTGGCCAAGGCCAAGGCCCTGATGCGTCGGGCGGGCGCGGCCTTCGGGCCCAAGGCGGCCGTGGCACGGGCGCGCTGTGTGGTCGCCGAAGGCGAAATCGCCCTGGCGTCCCGTGACCTGGCTTGGCCGATGAAGCGCCTCGACGCCGCGCGGGAGGTGCTCGAAACCCACGGCGATCGGGCGAACGTTGCGCATGCCCACACGATCGAAATCCGCCGCCTGCTGTTGATCGGTCGACTCGACGAGGCCGAACGCAGGCTCGTTGAGCTGGATCTTGCCTGCCTGCCCTCGGCATCACGGGCGGCCTGCGAGTTGGTAGCCGCGGGAATCGCCATGCGGCGCTTGCAAACACAGACCGCCCGCACCGCCCTCGAACGGGCTGGGCAAGCCGCACGGCAAGCGGGAATCGGCGCGCTGAGCGCCGAAATTGAAAGCGCCTGGCGGCTACTGCACGCACCCGCCGCGCGCCTGATCGCCCGAGGCGAAGAGCGCTTGCTCGTGCTGGAAGAGGTGCAAGCGCTGTTGGCCGGGCCGGCGTTGGTGGTGGACGCGTGTCGATATGGGGTCAGCGGCGCTGGCATTCAGGTCAGCCTTGCCCGGCGCCCGGTGTTGTTCGCCTTGGCGCGAGGACTGGCGCAAGCCTGGCCTGGCGATGTGCAGAGGGAAACGCTGATGGCCCAGGCCTTCGGCTTGAAACTGACGGATGAATCCCATCGCGCCCGGCTGCGGGTCGAGATGGGGCGGTTGCGTGCCACGCTTCGTCCGTTGGCTGACGTGAGGGCAACCCAGCGCGGTTTTACCCTGATACAGCGACATGCCGATGAGGTTGTGGTGCTGGCGCGAGTGGTCGAGGAACCCTACGGCGCGGTGCTGGCATTGCTGGCCGACGGTGAGGCCTGGTCCAGCTCAGCCCTGGCGCTGGCCCTGGACATCAGCCAGCGCAGCGTGCAGCGGGCCTTGGAGACGCTGGCCGCCGCCGGTAAGGCGCAGTCGTTCGGGCGCGCCAGGGCCCGGCGCTGGATGGCGCCACCGATGCCTGGATTCGCGACGGTATTGTTACTCACCGCGCTGCCATCCGAGGATTAGGCTGCAGTCACACCCCACTGATGAGGCGAGTGAGATGAAACGTTCAGAGGCACAGATCCTGCGTGAATACGGTCCTTTCCCCGGCGTCGATTGCGTACACGGCGTGAGCCATGACGGCGAGCGTGTCTGGTTCGCTTCAGGCGACAAGTTGCATGCCCTCAATCCCGCCAGCGGCCAGACCGTGCATTCGCTCGATGTCCCGGCGAACGCGGGCACGGCGTTTGACGGTGAGCACTTATTCCAGATCGCCGGTGACAGCATCCGCAAGATCGATCCACGCACCGGTCAGGTATTGGCGACGATTCCGGCCCCCAACAGCGGTGATGATTCCGGCCTGGCGTGGGCCGAAGGATCGCTCTGGGTCGGTCAGTACAAGGCGCGCAAGATCCTCCAGATCGACCCCGCCGACGGCAGGGTCCTGCGCACCATCGAGTCCAACCGCTTCGTCACGGGCGTGACCTGGGTCGATGGAGAGCTTTGGCATGGCACCTGGGAAAACGACGAGAGTGACCTGCGGCGTATCGATCCGCAAACGGCGCAAGTGCTGGAAAGCGTGACGATGCCGCCTGGGGTTGGTGTGTCGGGGCTGGAGTCCGACGGGGCTGACCGGTTTTTCTGTGGTGGCGGAGGCAGTGGCAAGGTGAGGGCGGTGCGTCGGCCGGCGTGAGCGTTGGCGGATTCGCCGTAGCCCTTGTGGCGAGGGAGCAAGCTCCCTCGCCACAACAGCGGATGGCTCAGCGCTGGGAATGGTGTTTCACGGTGCGCCAAGCACCATCGTCCAGTACACCCCCGCATCACTGCGCGAATCGCTGGCGGAAGCTGCGCCCATCTGGGTGAACATCGGGTTCATCAGGTTGGCGCAGTGCCCTGGGCTGGCAAGCCAATCGTGCATGGCCTGACTCGGCGAGCGTTGTCCGGCGGCGATGTTCTCGCCCAGCTTACGTCCGCGAAAGCCGGCGCGCTTGGCCCGATCGGAGGTGGAGCGACCGTCCGGGTCGCGATGGGCGAAATAATTCTCGCGGGCCATCGACCGGCTGTGGCCTTGGGCGGCGGTTCCCAGCGCGGCGTTCCAGCTCAGCGGCCGGGCCGCCGCGAAGCGCTGGCGCCCGCACATCCGTGGCTTGGCCCTGGCGGCGTTGACCTGGGCCAGCAGCGACTTGTCCGCCGCACCCGCGTCGCTCATCCGTGTGCCACCCATGGGCTGCGCCAGCACCACGCGCCATTCATCACCGACCCGATTGACGCCGATGTCGGCGTACTGGTTGTCCAGCAGCGCTGCGCAATGTTCATCGGCCAACATGTCGAAGGCTTCTTCGGCGTCCCGCGCATCGGTCAAGCGAATGCTGCGCACGGCCCGGGCTTGATAGCCGGCGTCTTTCAAGGATTCCCGCAGGCCACCGCGAAAGCCAATCGGCAAGCCCAGGCTTGAACGCAGCACCAGCGGCGGCGTGGCACGCACCGTGCGCCATTCACAACGGCGCGACTGGCTACGGAAATCGTTGATGGCCTCCACCAGTTGCCTTTCGCCGCGGGCATGGGCGGGGCTGGCGAATAGAGGAAACAGGGCAAGCAAGCACAGCGAAACGAAACGGCAAGAGCGAACAGGGTGGCGCATGGGGCGAACGGCTCAAGAGGGGGGAGTTGCCATAGCGCCAGGCTTGGCGCCGATCAGCTGGAAAACCCGTCGCTGCAGATCGGCGGGGTTTTCACGGCTGGGGTAGGACTGTGGGTTTGGAAACAAGTTTCAAGAAGGCGAAGACTATCTGTGGACTGGCACGCCACAAGAGTGGTCAGTCAGTTCAATTCACCGTTTCAGCCATGGGCACCTTGACCCGCTCAACCTTGCGATAGGTCAACAGCACGATGCCCGTCACTACAATCGCGCCACCCATCACCTGGCCCGGGTTGAGCATCTGGTCCAGCACCAGCCAGCCGATCAGCAGCGTGGCCAGCGGTTCGATGTTCATCACCGGGGCGTTGCGCGGCATGTCCAGGCGGGGTACGGAAATGAACAGCACGGTAAACCCGGTGCCGTAGAGCACCACCAGGGTCGCCAGGGCGAACCAGCCGGTGTTGCTGGCTGGCAAGTCGAAACCACCGGGCAGGGCGCCGGTCAGGCCGGCAAGGTTGACGCTGCTGAAGACGATGAAGATCGTCAGCAGGCTGCGGACCGAGCCGCGCACCTGGGACAACTTGTGATCGGTGATCCACAGTGCGCAGGCAAAGGCACAAGCAGCGCAAAAGGCCAGACCCACCCCCAGCAGCCATTGCGGGCCGACACCTTGCCCAGACGATAACCGCGCCGGCACTTCCAGCACGAACACCAGGCCCACCAGGATCATGCCCATCAACGCAGCCGTGCGCGCCGTCGGGCGTGGTCCGCCCAGGGCCCAGGTCAGCAAGGCCAGCAAGATCGGAAACACGTTGCCCACCAGCAGCGCCAACGCCACTGGCACCCGGGCCACGGCGGAGTACAGGCAAAGGCTCTGGGCGCCGATCAACAGCCCCAGCGTCAATTGCCAACGCCACGCACCGGGCGGCAGGCGCAGGCTCTGTCGTTGCCAGAGCACCATCGCGGCCAGCACCAGCAACGTCCCGCCCGAGCGCAGCAGGATCGCCAGCAGTACACCGGCACCGTCGTCGAACGCGGCCCGGGCGGCGACGTGGTTGCCGGCGAAGGCACAGCCCATGCACAGCAGGACGAGCACCGCGAGGTGGCGGGGTAGGGGGGTGGGGGTGTCAGGTGCAGCGATGGGGCGGGTCATGGCAGGTGTCTCTAAGGCGGCCGCCAAGGCAAAAGGCCCTGGATCGGCTGTTTTTAGTTATAGGTTGTCGTACGACTGTAAGGTTTTTACCTCGTGGGGTGCAAGGGACAAGGTGCGCAGACCTGTGGGTTTTGGTGCATGGGTGCGGTTGCTTCGGTGTTTACTTGCTTGGGTATGTATATCCGTTATTTCGGTAACGGCGGCTGGCGGTTCCGCTCTTACAGCGGCTCACTTTTGAGAAGCGCAAAAGTAAGCAAAACGCTACATGCCCCACCACTCGGCACCTCGCCTAGGCTCGGTGTGCCTGAACGAAGGCATTGCTCCGTGGGCCGCCGCGAAGGGCCATCCATGGCCCAGCGCGGCTAACCCGGCATCCATGCCGGGTTGCCCACTGCGCAATACCTTCGTTCAGCCAGCGTGGTTAACGGGGCGCCTGAGATCAACGTCCACCACGAGGCGGCCTGATAGCCGACCTGGTTCTTGGTGGAGACCGCGTTCCTCCTGTGGGAGCGGGCTTGCTCGCGAAGGCGTTGGGTCAGTTTGCGGTGATGTTGGATGTGCCGACCTCATCGCGAGCAAGCTCGTTCCCACAGGTGATTCTGGGTGTCCATGAGTCTTGTGTTCACCGCAGGCCATTGTGGGAGCGAGCTTGCTCGCGATGGCGGTGGTTCAGCTACACAGATGCTGGACGTGTCGCGCTCTCGCTTTGCTTTGCTTTGGATTTTGATCTCGACGCCCCGTCAAACCACGCTGGCCGAACGCAGGCATTGCGCAGTGGGCATCCCGGCATGGATGCCGGGATAGCCGCGCTGGGCCATGGATGGCCCTTCGCGGCGGCCCACGGAGCAATGCCTTCGTTCGGGCACACCGAGCCTAGGCGAGGTGCCGAGTGGTGGGGCAGAGCGTTTTTGGTTACTTTTGGCGCTCTTCCAAAAGTGACCCGCTGTAAGAGCGGAACCGCCAGTCGCCGTTACCGAAATAACGGATATACACACCAAATAAAACTAAACAGCATTACGCACATTATCCGGTGCTTTGCTGTACAACAAACCTGGCCGCTGTGTCGTCTACAGCATCGCCCTTCTTGCGGAAAAAACCCATGCGCCTGGCCGATTTCATCCTCGACAATATCGAGCCGATTCTTCAGGCGTGGGAAGACTTCGCCAAAACCATCACCCCCGCGTCCATTGGCATGGACTCCGTGGCCCTGCGCGACCATGCTGAGCAGATGCTGCGCACCATCGCCGCTGACCTGCGCACCTCGCAAACGCGCAAGGAGGCAATTGCCAAGTCCCATGGTGAAGCCCCGCCGGTTGATGCCGAAACCGCCGCCGAAACCCATGCGGTCATCCGCCAGTCCTCGGGTTTTACCGTGGAGCAAATGGTTTCCGAATACCGGGCCCTGCGCACTAGCGTGCTCATGCTCTGGATGCCGCACACGCAGTTGGATAACAAGCAGGTCATGGACGATCTGATTCGATTCAACGAGGCCGTGGACCAGGCCTTGGCCGAGTCCGTCGTCAGTTACTCGGGGGCGGTGGATGCGTCGCGCAACATCTTTCTCGGGATTCTGGGGCATGACCTGCGCAGTCCCTTGGGCGCGATCCTGCTGAGTTCCGAAGTGCTGCTGCGGGCGGGGGACCTGCCCGCCAAGGCCACCAAGATCACTTCGCGCATCTACACCAGCGTCAAGCGGGCCAACAAGATCGTGGGCGATCTGCTGGATTTCACCCGCACCCAACTTGGCTCGGGCATTCCGGTGCAGCGCTTCAACGGCGATCTGGTGGCCGCCTGCGAAGGCATGGTGGAGGAGGCGCGGGCCTATCACCCGGAAAGCGAAATCCGCTTTGAAACGACCGGTGCCCTGGAGGCGCTGTTTGATCCCGCCCGCATGGAGCAGGTATTTGCCAACCTGATCGGCAACGCCGTCCAGCATGGTGCTGAAGGCACGCCGGTGACTGTTTCGTTGAGCGTGGAAAAGGACATGGCCGTGATCGCGATCAACAACCAGGGCAAGCCTATCGAGAAAGAGGCCATTGCCAATATCTTCAACCCAATGGTCCGAAGTCTGTGCAGCGGTGAAATGCAGTACGGTTCCACGGCTGGGCTCGGACTTGGCCTGCACATCGCTTCGGCGATCGTATCGGCCCATCAGGGCACCATCAAAGTCCACTCGGAGGCGCAAGTCGGCACGACCTTTACCGTTCGTATACCGCTGACCACGGCCTGAACGACTGTCCGCAAGAGCAGATTTGCATACTTGTACGATGTCTTATCACGTAGTAAAACTGTCGTCCCGTCCAATAATAATTAACGGAGACGCACGATGGATGCTTCGCAATCTGCAACCGCCGCCGATCAGGGCCGCCGGGTATTCCTGAAACAGTCCCTGGTGGTCTCGGCCGCTGCCGCCGCCCTTGGCAACCTGCCAGGGCTCGCCCAGGCCGAACCCTTGAGCCAGCGTTACCCGGACCCGCTGATCAACATCCTTGACCCCAGCTTCATGGACTTGCGCATCTTCAACGCCAGCGTGGAGAAACTCGCCACCGGTTTGCGTTGGGCAGAAGGGCCGGTGTGGGTCGGTGACGGTCGTTACCTGCTGGTCAGCGACATTCCCAACAACCGTATCGTGCGCTGGGATGAAATCACCGGCAGCCTGTCGGTGTACCGCGAAAATTCCAATTTCTCCAACGGCATGTGCCGCGATCGCCAAGGCCGGTTGCTGGTGTGCGAAGGCTCCACCACCGCCAGCGAAGGCCGACGCATCACCCGCACCGAGCACAACGGCACCCTCACCGTGCTGGCGGACAGTTTCGAGGGCAAGCCTTTCAACTCGCCCAATGACATCGTCTGCAAGCGGGACGGTTCGGTCTGGTTCACCGACCCACCGTTCCAGACCGGCAACAACTACGAGGGGCACAAAGTCACGCCTGTCCAGCCCCACGCCGTGTATCGCATCGACGGTGAAAACGGCAAGGTCACTCGGGTGATCGATGACCTGGCGGGGCCGAACGGGCTGTGTTTTTCCCCGGACGAGAAAACTCTCTACGTGGTCGAAGGCCGGGCCAAGCCCAACCGCTTGATCTGGGCTATCACTGTCAAGGCCGACGGCACGCTGGGCGAGCGGCGCAAGCATATCGAAGGCCTGGATTACGCGGCGATCGATGGGATCAAATGCGATGAAAGCGGCAACCTCTGGTGCGGTTGGGGTGGCAATGGCGACCCCAAGGCCGACCTGGAAAAACTCGACGGCGTGCGGGTGTTCAACCCTGAAGGCAAGGCCATCGGGCACATCTCCCTGCCGGAGCGCTGCCCCAACGTTTGCTTCGGCGGCCGGGAAGGCAATCGGTTGTTCATGGCCGGCAGCCACTCGTTGTATTCGCTGTTCGTGAATACCCGGGGGGCGACGTTTGCCTGAGTGAAACACTTACCCTAGGCGTTGACGGACTTTGTGGCGAGGGAGCTTGCTCCCGCTGGGCTGCGCAGCAGCCCCTCAACCAGGCAGTGCGGTGTGTCTGGTTGATTCAGTCAGCTTCATTCGGGGCCGCTTCGCGACCCAGCGGGAGCAAGCTCCCTCGCCACAAATGTTCTAGCCCCGGGATTATCCGCAACTCCACAGCTCCACCGTCGGTTGACGTGCCGTAGGTGGCCCCAGCCAATGGCTCATCGCCCGACAACGGCCATCGAAACACAACTGGTAGTCGCCAGCCTGCGGCGTGCGGCCCAGTTTCAGCGGTTGCAGGGGCGGCACCTGGCGTTGATAGCGCCAGCTGCCATTTTCCAGCCGGGCATTGTCGGGAGTCTCCATGCCCGCGCCATTGCCTCTGACCCTGGCTTCACCCAGCACCAGGCCCTGTTCGCTGACGCGATAGTCTTCCTCCCAGCGGATCTTTTCGATGGTGTGGTTCCATGCCAGCGTGAAGTCGGCAACGGGAAGCTGGGCCCAGACCACGCCGGACAGGCCCAGGCACAAACCGATCACGCCAAGGCCCGCCCGGCACGTCGCGAGCGCCAGACGTGCTGGAAAATCAGCAACCCACCCAGTACGAAGCCAATCTCGTCGGTCAATGGCAGGGCTACCACCAGCAACGCGCCAGCGGCAAAGCACAGCAGGCGTTCCCAAATCGGCATTTTCTGTTGCAGGTAACCGGTGGATGCCATCCCCCAAAGCCCGACGGCCAACAACGTCTTGATCAGCATGTACGCCGTCATCCACAGGTTGTCGCCCTGGAGCATCAGTGCCGGGTTATAGACCGTCATGAACGGAATGACGAAGCCGGCGAGGGCGATGCGTACCGCCCAGAAGCTGATCTTCAGGCCACTTTCCCGGGCAATGGGCGCAGCGGCGAAACAGGCCAGCGCCACCGGCGGCGTCAGGTCGGCCAGGATGCCGAAGTAGAACACGAACATGTGCGACACGATCAGCGGCACGCCCAGTTCCAGCAGGGCGGGCGCGGCGATCGAGCTGGTGATGATGTAGTTGGGAATGGTCGGGATGCCCATGCCCAGTACCAGGCAGGTGAGCATGGTAAGGATCAGTGACAGCAACAGGTTGTCCCTGCCGATGGCGAGGATGTAACCGGCGAAGGTGGAGGCCACGCCGGTCAGCGAGACCACCGCGATGATGCTGCCCACCAAGGCGCAGGCGATCCCCACCGGAACGGCGTGACGCGCGCCGTCCACCAGGGCATGCAGGCAGATGACGAGGGTTTCCCGCGTGCCTTGCATGAACCAGCAGGCCACCACCAACACGCCGATCACCGCAAACACGACACCGATGCCCAGTCGAAAAAAACCGACGCACAGCAGCCCCAGCGCGATCCAGAAGGCACAGCGCAAGGCATAGTTCGAGACTTTGAGGATGATCGCCGACCCGAGAATCACGATGGCCGTCAAGGCCAGGCCCACCATGCCGGAAAACAGCGGTGTGCGTCCGGAAAACAGCAGGTAGACCAACACCCCGAGCGGGATCAGCAGGTACCAGCTTTCCTTGACCGCACCCCAGGCGCTGGGGCACTGGTCCTTGGGCAAGCCCTTGAGGTCGGAGCGCTTGGCTTCCAGGTGAACCATCCAGAACACCGAGCCGAAGTACAAGCACGCGGGTATCAACGCCGCCTTGGCGATTTCAACGAACGGCACATTGATGGTTTCGGCCATGATGAAGGCCACTGCCCCCATTACCGGCGGCATGATCTGGCTGCCCATGCTGGAAGTCGCTTCCACACCGCCGGCAAACGCGGCCTTGTAGCCGAAGCGCTTCATCAACGGGATGGTGAATTGCCCGGTGGTGACCACGTTGGCGATGCCCGAGCCGGTGATGGTGCCCATCAACGCCGATGACACCACTGACACCTTGGCGGGACCGCCCAGCTTATGGCCGAATAAACCCATGGCGAAATCGGTGAACAGCTTGATCATGCCGGCCTTTTCCAGGAAAGAGCCGAACAGGATGAACAGGAAGATATACGTGGCCGACACGTAGGTTGGCGTGCCGTACAGCCCTTCGGTGCCGAACGACAGTTGGTTGATGATTTGATCGACACCATAGCCACGATGAGCCAAGTCCCCCGGCAGATATTCGCCGAACAGGCCATAGGCCAGGAATATGCCGCAAATGATCGGCAAGGCGATGCCCATTACCCGCCGGGCGGCTTCGAAGACCAGCACGATCAGCACCACGCCGATGATCATATCGGCGGTGGTCAGGTCGCCAGAACGCTGGATCAGATCGGCCTCGAACACCCACTGATAGACGGCCGTCGCCACGCCCCCCAGGCTCAGGACCCAGGCCAGGGGTTGCCAGGGACGCTGCCTGCCATAGGCCGGGTAGCTGAGGAACACCACCCACAGCAGGAAGCCGACATGCACCGCCCGCAGCACGATGCTGGAGACCGGAGAAAACGCGGCGGTGACGATCTGAAACACTGAAAACAGCAAGGCCACGTAAAACAGTGTCTTGGGCCAGTCCCGCGGGTCCGTGGCGATGCCGTGCTGGTCTTCACTCATGAGGTGCCTGCCTTCTGTTCACATTCAAGGGGCGAAACCATGACGCGTCAACGGCACTGAGCACCGTTGACGCGCAGGGGGCTACAGCGCGCCTACTTCCTTGTAGTAGCGCTCGGCACCGGGGTGGAGTGCGATCGGCAGGTTTTTCGCAGCGTTTTTCAGGGTGATGTCCTTGGCCGCCGAATGGGAAGTACCCAAGCGAGTGAGGTTTTCGAAGAGCAGCTTGGTCATCTGGTACGCCACCTCATCCGGGACATCCTCGCGGGTGACCAGAATGTTGGTGATGGCCACGGTCGGTACGGCGTCGGCCTGGCCGTCGTAGGTATTGGCCGGAATCATTGCGCTCTGGTAGGCCGGGTTAGCGATTTTTTCCACCACATCGGTGGGCACCGACACATAGCTCAGCGCCATGGTCGAGGCCAGGTCACGAATGGCCGCCATCCCCAGGCCGGAGGACTGGAGCGTGGCATCCAGTTGGCGGTTCTTGATCAAGTCCACCGACTCGGCGAATGGCAGGTACTGGACCTTCATGTCCTGGTAGGTCAGCCCTGCGGCCTTGAAGATGGCCCGGGCATTGAGTTCGGTGCCGGATTTCGCCGCGCCGACGGAAACGGTCTTGCCCTTGAGGTCGGCCAGGGTCTTGATGCCGGACTCCTGGCTGGCGACGATCTGGATGTAATTGGGGTAGGCGCCGGCAATGGCGCGAAGTTTGGTCAGCGGCGCCTTGAAACCGGCGTCTTCCACGCCGTTCTTGGCGTCCGCCACCGAATCGCCCAGGGCCAGGGCCAGCTCCCCGCGCCCGGCCTGCAGCAGATTCAGGTTTTCCACTGAGGCCTTGGTGGCCTGCACCGATGTCTTGGCGTCCTTGATACCGTTGCTGTAGATCTGTGAAAGCCCCACCCCGATAGGGTAATAAACGCCGCTGGTGCCTCCTGTCAGGATGTTGATATACACCGGGGCTGCCTGGGCCGCAGTCGTGACCGCCAAGGCTGCCGCGGCGGCCAGGAGGGTGAAGCGCTTGTTGACTCGCATGGGGGACCTCTCCGTCTTGTTATGGCTCTATGCAGAGTTCTTCCACTGTAGTTCAAACGTGAGTGATGGCGAGTAAAGCCGTGGTCAGGAGGTTTTGTGGCGAGGGGATAAATCCCCTCGCCACAGGTTCCTGGTTATGCAAGGGGCGCCGTACTGCCACGCACCGTCAACTCAAACGGCAACACCACATGCCGTTCGGCAATCGGCTTTTTCTCGATCAAGGCAATCAGCATCTCCACCGCTTTTTGCCCAAACGCTTCGGCAGGCTGCGAAATGGTGGTCAGGGGTGGGTCGCAATAGGCGGCGAACGGGATGTCGTCAAAACCCACCAGGGAAATATCCTCGGGCACCCGCAGGCCCATCTGCTTGATGCGCCTGAGCGCGCCGATGGCCATCTCGTCGTTTTCACAGAACAGCGCACTGGGCCGGTCGGCTCGCTCCAGCATCGCGCCGGCGCCATCATCGCCGGCCTTCAAGGTGAAGTCGCCATGGCAGATCAGGCTTGGATCGACGTCGATACCGGCCTGGCGCAGGGCATCCTGGTAGCCGGCCACGCGGTCCAGGGTCAAGGGGCTGCTGCGTGGCCCCTTGATGATGCCGATGCGGCGATGGCCGAGGCTGATCAGATGCTCGGTCATGGCCTGGGCGGCGGCGCGGTTGTCGAGGCTGATGGTCGGGTAGGGGGCGTGCTTGACCACTTCGCAGGCGTTGACCAGCGGCAGGCTGTCGGCGCCAGCGGGCATCGATTCAAAAGGATCGCTGGCGCGCAACTGGATCACCCCGTCGGCCTGGTGGGCGTAGACCAGGGCGGCGAATTCCCGCTCGATCTGCGCGCGGCCCTGGGTGTCGCACAGCAGCAATCGATAGCCCGCCGTCTGCGCGGCCTGCTGCGCGCCGCTGATCACCCGGGCGAAAAACGTATTGGCGATGGTCGGCACCAGGATCACCAGGTTGCCGGTGCGCCGGGAGCGAAATTGCACCGCCATCAGGTTGGGCCGATAGCCGGCCTGTTCCACCGCCGCGTTGACCTTGTCCCGCGTCTCGGGAAGCACCCGTTCGGGCGATTTCAGGGTTCTGGACACCGTGGCTACCGAAACACCGGCCAGCCGGGCCACTTCACGAATGTTGGACAAAATCACCTCAGGGACAGGGGCTACGGTTGGGGAGCTTACCGCAGGTTGGGCGCCTCACAAATGTTCATGCATGGCCTCATCGGGTTTGACACGCAGGAAAACTGAGCCTAGATTTCCGCCATGATGTAACCGGTTACATCATCATCCTGACAGGAAGAGAATCGCGATGAATCCTGTAGCACCGAAAATAAGAATGGGCTTCGTCGGCGGTGGAGAGGGCGCGTTCATCGGCCAGGCCCATCGTCAGGCCGCGGGTCTGGACGGCGGCTTCGAACTGGTCTGCGGCGCCTTCAGCCGCGACCCGCACAACACTCGGCAGACCGGCGCGGCCCTGGGCCTGCCAGCGTCGCGTTGCTACCACGACTGGCAGCAGATGCTCGACACCGAAGCGCTGCTGCCGCTTGATCAGCGCATGGAACTGCTGGTGATCGTCACGCCCAATCACCTCCATGCACCCATTGCCAGCCAGGCCTTGAAAGCTGGTTTCCATGTGTTCAGCGAGAAACCCGCTGCCCTGGACCTCAAGGAATTGCTGGCCCTCAGGGAAGTGCTGCAAGGCAGCCGTTGCCTCTATGGCCTGGCCCACACCTACCTGGGTTATCCCATGGTGTGGCAGGCCCGGGAGATGGTGCGCTCGGGCGTGATCGGTCAGGTGCGCAAAGTGCTGGTCGAGTACCCCCAAGGCTGGCTCAGCCAGGACGTCGCCGCCCAGGGTAATAAACAGGCCGAGTGGCGCGACGACCCCGGCCAGTCCGGCCTGGGCGGTTGCATCGGCGACATTGGCACCCACGCGTTTTCCCTGGCCGAGTTCGTCGCGGACCAGCCTATCCAACAGCTATGCGCCGCCTTGGGTACGCACATCCCGGGCCGGCAATTGGATGACGATGCCGCGATGCTGTTCAAGATGGGGAGCGGTGCCAGCGGCGCGTTGATCGCAAGCCAGGTCTGCACCGGCGAAGAGAACCCGCTGAAGATTCGCGTCTACGGTGACAAGGGTGCCCTGGAGTGGCGCCAGGAAGAGCCGGCGAGCCTGATCCATCGCGCCTTTGACCAACCCCTGCGCATCTTGCGCAGCGGTGTCGGCCAGCCGTGGCTGTGCGCGGCGGCCACGCGGCGCATGCGCCTGCCGGCCGGGCATCCCGAGGGCTACCTGGAGGCCATGGCCAACCTCTACGGTGATTTCGCCCACGCCATTCGCAACCATGTCGAAGGCCCTGACGCCCCCGGCGTGCCAGGCATCGAGACCGGTTTGCGGGGCATGGCATTCATCGAGGCCGCCATCCTCAACCACCGTGGCGACGCGAAGTGGACCGCCGTGCAAACCGGAGCATCCCTATTGTGAATACCCTCGACACACCACCGATCGGCCTGCGCGGCCCAGGCATTTTCCTGGCGCAGTTCATGTCCGCCGAAGCGCCGTTCGACACCCTGGCGAACATCGCCCAGTGGGCGGCGTCGCAAGGCTACAAGGCCATTCAACTGCCGACGTCGGGCACCCAATACATCGACCTGGCCCGGGCCGCCGAGAGCCAGGATTATTGCGACGAGCTCAAGGCCACCTGTGCCCAGGCCGGTGTCGAGATCAGCGAGTTATCGACGCACCTGCAAGGCCAGTTGGTGGCGGTACACCCGGCGTTCGACGCGCTGTTCGACGACTTCGCCCCGGCGCATCTGCGCGGCCAGCCCCAGGCGCGGACCGAATGGGCGATCGAGCAACTCAAGCTGGCCGCCCGCGCCAGTCAACGGTTGGGCCTCAAGGCTCATGCAACGTTTTCCGGCGCGTTGCTGTGGCCGTACCTCTACCCATGGCCACAGCGCCCGGCGGGCCTGGTGGAGCAAGGTTTCGCCGAGCTGGCCCGGCGCTGGTTGCCGATTCTCGACTGCTTCGATGCGGCCGGCGTGGACCTGTGCTACGAAATCCACCCCGGCGAAGACCTCCACGACGGGGCCTCGTTCGAGCGCTTCCTCGATGCGGTCGATCATCACCCACGGGCGGCGATCCTCTACGACCCCAGCCATCTGCTGCTGCAACAGATGGACTACCTGGGTTTCATCGATCGCTACCACGCACGCATCCGCATGTTCCACGTCAAGGACGCCGAGTTCCGCCCCGATGCCCGTTCCGGGGTATACGGCGGTTACCAGGGCTGGGTCGATCGGCCTGGGCGGTTCCGTTCGTTGGGCGATGGCCAGATCGATTTCAAATCGATCTTCAGCAAATTGACCCAATACGATTTCAGCGGTTGGGCGGTTTTGGAATGGGAGTGCTGCCTGAAGGATTCGCAACAGGGCGCCGCAGAAGGGGCGGCGTTCATCCAGCGGCACATGATCAGCAAGACTCGCAAGGCGTTCGACGATTTTGCTGGTGTCACGGCGGATGAAGATTCCAACCGGCGGCTGTTGGGCCTGTTGAGGTAACTCGCCCACCCAAAACCCTGTGGCCAAAACCCAATGGCAAGGAAATCCATTGTGGGAGCAAGGCTTGCCCGCGATGGTCGCGCCGCGGTCCAACCGTTGAACCGCGTTTTCGTTCATCGCGGGCAAGCCTTGCTCCCACAGTTGAGGTCTTTTTGTATCAAAAGCGGTGAGTTTTTTTTCACAAGAACAACAATAAAACGGTGACTGTCATGACCACGATGAACGCACGCCTCAGCGTGATGATGTTCCTGCAATTCTTTATCTGGGGTGGCTGGTTCGTCACCCTGGGGACTTTTCTCTCCAGCACGCTGGGCGCCAGCGGCGGGCAGATCGGCATGGCGTTTTCCACGCAATCGTGGGGGGCGATCATTGCGCCGTTTGTCGTTGGCCTGATCGCCGACCGCTACTTCAATGCCGAACGGATCCTGGCGGTGTTGCACCTGCTCGGCGCGGTGTTGCTGTATCAGCTGTATTCGGCGGCGGATTTCAGCGTGTTCTACCCGTACGTGCTGGCATACATGGTGGTCTACATGCCGACGCTGGCCCTGGTCAATTCCGTGGCGTTCCGGCAAATGCTCGACCCGGCGCTGGAGTTCTCGCGCATCCGGGTGTGGGGCACCATTGGCTGGATCGTCGCCGGCGTGGTGATCAGTTTTGTGTTCGCCTGGGATTCGCGCGAGGCGATCTCGGCAGGCGGTTTGCGCAATACCTTCCTGATGGCGGCCATCGCGTCCCTGGTCCTGGGACTCTACAGCTTTACGCTGCCGGCCACGGCGCCGCTCAAGGAACAGGCCAGCGCTGGTGGCGTCAAGCAACTGCTGGGGCTGGACGCGTTGGGTCTGTTGAAGGATCGCAGCTACCTGGTGTTCTTCATCGCCTCGATCCTGATCTGCATTCCCTTGGCGTTCTATTACCAGAATGCCAACCCGTTCCTGGCCGAAACCGGGATGACCAACCCCACGGCGAAGATGGCCATCGGGCAGGTGTCCGAAGTGTTGTTCATGCTGCTGTTGCCGCTGTTCATCCAGCGTTTCGGCATCAAGCTGGCACTGTTGGTGGGCATGTTGGCGTGGGCGTTGCGCTACGTGTTGTTCGCCTACGGTAATAACGGCGACCTGGCGTTCATGCTGTTCACCGGCATTGCCTTGCACGGTATCTGCTACGACTTCTTTTTTGTCTCGGGGCAGATCTACACCGACGCCAAGGCACCGGAGCGCTTTCGCAGCTCGGCCCAGGGCCTGATTACCCTGGCGACCTATGGTGTGGGCATGCTGATCGGCTTCTGGGTGGCGGGGCAGGTGACCGATTACTTTGTCGTGGCTGGCGGTCATGACTGGCAGAGCATCTGGCTGTTCCCGGCCGGTTTCGCGCTGCTGGTGCTGGTCTGCTTTCTGTTTACCTTCCGTGGCCAGCATGCGCTCGTTGCGCCGTCAAAGGCCTGAAACAGCCCTGGGCGTCAGTCATTTGTGACTGACGCTCAGCTTGGTGTAGGTCACTTTCCCGCCTTCATTGGAATAGCCTTTGTTGTCCAAGGTGTAGACGCCGGCCTTGAAATAGAAGTTGTAGCCCTGCCAGGACTTGTCCAGCTTCACCTGTTTGCCGCTCTTGCCGATCAGCACCGAGAGCTGGCCTTGCTTGTCCATTTGCAGCGTGTACGAGAAGGATTTGTTCAATGGCACCTTGGTCACGGTATAGATCACCGGGCTCTTCTTGTCCTTGGGTTTGATCCGGTATTCCACGTCGATATTGCCGATGCCCTTTTCGTAGCGGTACACCAGTTTCAACAACGGCGTCGGCGCATCCTTGGCGTGAATCTGCGCGACTACCACGCGGCCTTCGGAAGGCACCTGGTTTACCGACAGCTCGCCCTTGAGGGTGTTGGTGCCGCTGTTGTAGCGCCAGTTGCGGTGTTTCCCGTCCCTGCTGGTTTCCCGCAGTTCGGAACGCGGGTATTTGCTGTTACCGGTATGGGAGCCGGTGACGGGCGCCCAGAAGATGATCCTCTGGCCGTTATTGTCGAAATACTTGTTCTTCAAGGTCGGCATGGCTTTGGTCGCCACGACCTGCGCCGGCGTTTGCACCGGCAGGGTTACGCTCCAGACAGTCACGTCAATCATGATAAAACCCTCCAACGGGACCGGCCGTTACCTATCGGCCGTCAAGGCAAGAACTGCCTTCCGTGGCGCAGTTTTCATGTTATCGACGAGGGCCTGCTTCGCTGGAGATGCAACTGACGGATGGCTCTGCGATGAGCCTTCCAGGCGCTGAATTGGGCGGATTATCGTGTGTCAATTTGTTGCTGATCGGTTAGAGTACGCGCCGCCCGAGAGACGGATCCCGGGCGTTTTCTCATGGAGTATTCAATGAACCACATCAGCAAAGTTGTCGCCTGCGCACTGTTCGGCCTGGCCCTGGCGGGTTGCACCGGTACCGCGATGAAAACCCAGCAATACGACAGCAGCCAATACACCGTTGTCGGCCACAGCGAAGCCAAGGCCACCGGCCTGCTGCTGTTCGGCGTGATCCCGATTCGCCAGAACAACCGTTTCGTGCGTGCCCAGACCGCAGCGATCAAGGCCAAGGGCGGCGACGCCATGATCAACACCCAAGTCCAGGAAAACTGGTTCTGGGCCTGGGTCCTGACCGGCTACACCACCTCGGTGTCCGGTGATGTGGTCAAGCTGAAAAACGTTCAGTAACACCCTGCTTTAAAGTAGGTGAGCGCCGGTTGTAAAGGCGCTTACCTGTGGCGAGGGAGCTTGCTCCCGCTGGGGCGCGCAGCGGCCCCGTTTTTTTCGGTCGCTGCGCAACCGAGCGGGAGCAAGCTCCCTCGCCACAAAAGCACATCCTCACGTCCCTATCTATCAATGTCCGCCGACGACCATATGCGTGAACGGCGCCACATACGCCTGCAACGTCACCAGCCCGCCCACCAGAATCGCCAGCACCACCGAGTGGAAAAACACGTAGCGCAGGATCTCGCCTTCGTGACCGTACCAACGGGTCGCGGTGGAGGCGACCACGATCGATTGGGCGTCGACCATCTTGCCCATGACCCCGCCGGAACTGTTGGCCGCCGCCATCAGCACAGGGCTGAGCCCCAGCTGCTCCGCTGTCACCCGTTGCAAGCCGCCGAACAGCACGTTGGAGGCAGTGTCCGAGCCGGTCAGTGCCACGCCGAGCCAGCCCAGCAGGGTGCCGAACATGGGGTAGAAAATGCCCGTGGCGGCGAAGGCCAGGCCCATGGTCGCGTCCAGGCCTGAGTAGCGCGTGAGAAACCCCAGGGCCAACATCGCCACGATGGTGATCAGCGAGTAGCGCACCACCCAGAGCGTTCGCAGGTAGTGGTGCAGCAGTTGCGGGATGGAATAGCCCATCAGCAAGCCACCGAGAATCGCCGCCAGGAAGATGCCGCTGCCGGTGGCGGTGAACCAGTTGAACTTGTAGACCGCTTCTTCGGTTTTAGGCTGGGGCACCACGGGCGGGACCTTCTCGATCTGCTGATGGATGGTGCCGAAGGTCACCAGGGGCGAGAAGATCGGGTTGGCCTCGCGCATCGGTTTGCCCTGGGGATCGAGCTTGGCCGATTGGGTCTGCGGGTCGATGGCCGGGCGGGTGTCGAAAATGTTCTTGAAGCCTTGGGTGCCCCAGGCGAACACGAATACCGTGAGGATGATCCATGGCATCCAGGCCCGTAGCACGGCGGGGCGGTTGTCGCTGGCGAAAGCGCCGCTTGCGACCGGTTGCTGTTGCTCGCTCGCTTCGATTTTCGAGTCATCGTGCCGGCCCGACAGCGCCGCCGAAGTGTGCACCGTGGCCGGCTTCCAGACTTTGAGGAACCCGGCGAGGCAAGCCATGGAAATCAGCGCGGCAATCACGTCCACCAGCATTGGCCCATGGTAGTTCGACACCAGGAACTGCGGGATGGCGAAACTGACACCGGCCACCAGGATCGCCGGCCAGACTTCCAGCATCTTGCGCCACCCGGCGAAGGCCCAGATCAACCAGAACGGCACCAGCACCGAAAAAAACGGCAACTGCCGCCCGACCATCATCGACAGCTCCATCTCATCCAGCCCGGTGACTTTGGCCAGGGTGATGATGGGCGTGCCCAGGGCACCGAACGCCACGGGCGCGGTGTTGGCGATCAGCGCCAGGCCCGAGGCGGCCAGGGGCGAGAAGCCTAGCCCGATCAGAATCGCGCCGGTCACCGCCACTGGCGTGCCGAAGCCCGCCGCGCCTTCGAAGAACGCACCGAAGCAAAAGGCGATCAGCAGCAATTGCAGGCGTCGGTCATCGGTGATGCGTGCGAGGGAGTCCTGCAGGACCTTGAATGAGCCGTTCTCGGTGGTCAGCCGGTGCAGGAAAATGATGTTGAGGACAATCCAGCCAATGGGCAGCAACCCGTTGGCGGCGCCATAAAGCGCCGCAGACCCGGCCATGCTGGCGGGCATGCCGAAGGCGAAAATCGCAATGAGCAACGCCGAGGCCAGGGCATACAACGCCGCCAGATGCGCCTTGACATGAAAGAACGCGAGGGACGCCAGCATCACCACCACCGGAACCGCCGCCAGGAGCGTCGACAGCACCGTATTACCGAAGGGATCGTAGACTTGTTGCCAGACCATGTTCCACCTCTGCTTTTTATTGTTGGAAGTGCAGGCCCCGGGGGGGATTGGCAGAGAAGTATAGGCGGGGATTTGGTAAGCGATTACCAGCCAATCCCCTCGCCACAAAGGAGTCGTGTCTGTTGGAGCGGGGTCAGTTCAACCCTTCGCTGCCATCGCCGTCACTTCCACCTTCATCCCTTCAACCGCCAGCGCCGCCACGCCCACGGCGGCACGGACCGGCCAGGGTTTGGCGAAGAAGCGTTTGTAGACTTCGTTGAAAGCGGCACGATCCGCCATGTCGGTCAGGTAGATGGTCAGGTGCAGGACCCGGTCCATGGAACTGCCGGCGCCTTCCAGGGCGGTCTTGAGGGCTTGCAGTGTGCATTCGCTCTGCAGGTTGATGTCGCCCAGTTCAAGGCTGCCATCGGCGCGGGTGGGGATCTGCGTGGAAACCAGCAGGCCGCCGAAACCGGCGACGTCGGAGGAAATGGAGTCCTCATCCGGATCTGGAATAAACGTGATATCTGGGTTGCTCATGCAAAGCCTCATGCTGGAAAAGAAAAAGGACCGCCGCAGTTTACCGTCCATTGCTGCGTCGTTCCTGCATTCCTATAGGTCCTGGGGATCAGGTGTACCTTGATCGGCCCGCAGTCGAGCCAACGTGGCCTGTAGCGCCCATGATCACGTACATGGTTTTATCTCCCTGAATCAAAGCCCACCCTGGACCGGACGTTGGGTTGTCATCGTCGGTTCAAGGTGCGGTTGCGCGCCGTTCAGGCGTGCGGCCAGCCGTTGTGCCTGGGAGGGCGAGGCGGGGGCTGGCGACTCATACCAACCCTCCACAATGGATTTGTGGCAGGTCAGGATTTTTGGGTACACAGCCGACCCCCTGTGGGAGCGAGCTTGCTCGCGATAGCGGTGGATCAGCTTGCATCAATGCAGAATGTGCTGCGGCCTTCGCGAGCAGGCTCGCTCCCACGCTGTTGTGCATTGATGAAATCCACAAAAGCCCTCAGCGGCGAGGGCAGGTAGCGGCGGCCGGGGTAGTAGAGGAATGGCCCGGTAAAGCGTTGCCACCAGGGTTCGAGTACCGGCTCGAGGGCGCCGCTGTCGAGGTAGGGCCGCAACCAGTCCTCGAACAGATGGACAATGCCCAGCCCATCCACCGCAGCCTGTACTGCCAGGTCCATCGCGCCGCCGATGCGCACGATCAACGGGCCGCTCGGGTCGACGCTCATCGTTTCGCCGTCACGTTCATATTCCCACAGGGGCAGGGCGCCGCTGGGAAACTTGCCCGTCAGGCAGGCATGCCCAAGCAGGTCCCGTGGATGTTCGGGCCGGCCCCTGGCGTCGAGGTAGGCCGGTGAAGCGGCCGTTGCAAAGCGCTGGAACCGTGGGCCGATAGGGATGGCGATCATGTCCTGCTCCAGGCGCTCGTCGTAGCGAATGCCGGCGTCACAGCCGGCCGCGAGCATGTCGACGAAGCTTTCTTCGGTGACCACTTCCAGGCGGATGTCGGGGTAGCTTTTCAGGAACGGCGTGATGATCGCCGGCAACACCAGCCGGGCGGCGCTGACCGGCACGTTCAGCCTGAGGGTGCCCGAAGGCCGGTCGCGAAAGTCGTTGACCACGTCCATCGCCGCCTCGACCTCGCCCAGGGCCGGGACGATGCGTTCCATCAACCGGGCACCGGCCTCGGTCGGGACCACGCTGCGGGTGGTACGGTTGAGCAGGCGTACACCGAGCCGGCTTTCCATCCGGCGTACGGCATCGCTGAGGCTTGAGGCAGACTTGCCGCTCAGCCGCGCGCCTTCACGAAAGCCCTTCGCATTGACCACGGCCACAAAGGCCAGCAAGTCTTGAATATCCGTCGCCATTGTTCTCTCCGCCGTACAACCCGTGCTGATTGCACCTGATTATCAAGAGAATGGTCAACGCCTATAGTCGGCCCACTCACATTGATCCGAGGGCGACGAGATGAACATTGCAGGCAAGGCAGGCAGCTTCTTACTGGGCGAGCACACGGTCAATCGCATGGGCTACGGCGCGATGCAGTTGGCGGGGCCCCAGGTCTTCGGGCCGCCGAAAGATCCGGCGACCGCCATCGCTGTGCTGCGCGAAGCAGTGGCGAGCGGGGTCAACCACATCGACACCGCCGATTTCTACGGGCCCCATGTCACCAACCAGCTGATCCGCGAAGCGCTGCACCCTTACGCCCAGGACCTGGTCATCGTCACCAAGGTCGGCGCGGTTCGTGGCGCCGACGCGTCCTGGAACCCCGCCCACAGCCCAGCCGAGTTGACCCGTGCGGTCCACGACAATCTGCGCAATCTGGGCGTGGAGGTCCTGGACGTGGTCAACTTGCGGGTGTGGGGCGACCTGCATTCGCCCACCGAAGACTCCATCGAAGAGTCGTTCACGACACTGGCCGAGCTGCAGCGCCAGGGCCTTATCCGTCACCTGGGCCTGAGCAACGTCACGGCCGCGCAGGTCAAGCAGGCCCAGGGTATTGCCCAGGTGATCTGTGTGCAGAACCACTACAACCTGACCCATCGCGACGACGAACAACTCATCGCTGACCTGGGCCAGCAGGGTATTGCCTATGTGCCGTTCTTCCCCCTGGGCGGTTTCACACCGCTGCAATCGGGAACCCTTTCCAGCGTGGCGGCGCACCTGCAGGCATCGCCGTTGTGCGTGGCCCTGGCGTGGTTGCTGCAACGAGCGCCGAATATCCTGCTGATTCCCGGTACATCGTCCCTGGCGCACCTGCGGGAAAATCTCACGGCGAGTGAACTGACGATCCCTGCGCCGATGCTGGCCGAGTTGGACGCATTGGCCTAGGCCGCCCGAAAGACCAACGTCTCGCCATCTTCCGGTATCAACAACCGGCCTGCGACACCGGCCATCGCGGCGGCGGCGGAAAGGGCGTTGCGTGTCGTCGGGCAGTGGCTGATCGCTTCCAGGTGATTGGCCACCACGGTCCCGCGAGCCAAACGGGTGAATTCCAGCGTCTCGTCGATGCCCATGATGATGTCGCCGCCGATATCGAACCGTGCCCCGCCTGCCGGAACCACGCTGACCTGTGGCTGGTGTCGCAAGACGAATTCGCACACGGTGGGGGTGAGCACGGTGTCGCCGCTGAGGTAGACACTCGGTTCGCCGGGCAGCTCGATCAGGTAGCCGACGCCATGCTCCATCAACTTGCCCACCAGGCCCAGCCCGTGGGTGCACCGGACGGTGCGAATAGTGCCGCCCAGGAATGGGGTGGGTTGGTCATGGGCCTGGGCGAGCGCCTGGACATTCAAGCCACGCTTGTTGAGATAGGGCGCGTCATGGGGCGTGCAGATGACCGGGATCTGTTTTTCCCTCAGCCAGCGCTTGGCCGCGCGGTCCAGATGGTCGAAATGGCCTTTCTGGCAGTGGGTGATCAAGCAATGGGTGACGGTCTCGAGGGCCTGCGCTGTCGAGGCCGGAAGCGCCACCAGCGGATTGCGTTGCGTGGCGCCAAACAGGCGAAGCGGCGGCAACGTGCCCTGGCCAGCCAGCATCGGGTCGACGAGCACGCGATACGGGCCGAATTCAAGAATGATCGTGGCGTTGCGGATCTGCTGGATGTTCATGAGGCGTTCCTGTTGAGCGAGCGCTTCATGGTGCCGATCCGGTCTCGTGTGCATAATGGCCGGATCTGACATCTTTGATTCGTTTCAGGCCATGACAAACAAACTTCGAATCGGTTTGCTTCTATTTCCCGGCTGCATGCCCGCCGGCCTGTTCGCGTTCGCCGATCTGCTGCATGCCGCCAACCGCAGAAGAGGGCGGGCGCTGTTCGAGGCCCGCTACATCGCGTTGCAGGCCGGGCCGGTGGTGTGTGCCCATGGCGTGACCCTGCAGGCGGAAGCGGCGTTGGGCAGCGCCGGGCTGGATGCTGTCCTGGTTCCCGGTTTCTGGGCCGAGTCGGCCGAGCAGATGAATGCGCTGCTGGCTGAACAGACAGCCCTCGTGAGTGCGCTGTCGAAACATGCCCGATCGCTTCAGCTCTGGTCCTATTGCACCGGTGTCTGCCTGCTGGCCGCCGCCGGCCGATTGGACGGGCAGGGCGCGACGGTGACTTGGTGGCTGGCGCAGGCAATGCAGCAGCAGTATCGAAAAGTCCATTGGCAAAGCGAGCAGAACTGCGTGTTCAACGAGCGCACGGCGACCGCGTCTGGGGTAAACGGCTACCTGCCCATCGCCGAAAAGCTCATCGAACGCAGCGTCAGCAGCGACGTACTGCGCGATATCACGCGGCTCATGGTGCTGCCGCGCCCGGCCATTCCCCATGCGGCGTTCCAGGGCACTGCCCTGATCGAGCAACCCAGCGGATGGTTGCGGCAGTTGCGTGGGTTGATCGAACAGATGCCGGCCGAGCGGGTCACTGTGCAAGCACTGGCCAGCCAGTTGGCGGTGTCCGAGCGCACCTTGGCGCGCAAGGTCAGCCGTGAAACGGGTCAGACCGTCGCGGCCTACGCCCGGCGCATCAAGTTGAACCAGGTCAGCGAACGCCTGACATTGACCTCGCTGCCCCTCGCCAGCATCGGCGCCGAGCTGGGTTTCAGCAGCAGCTCCAACTTGCAGCGCATGTTCAAGGCGCTGACCGGGCTGACGCCGGTGGCGTATCGGCGCAAATTCGGGCGTGTGTGACGCTGGTCAACCGGCCGTCTTTTCCGTTTCGTTGCGATGATGTTCCTGCCAGTTGTCGACGGGGCGGGCACGGTCTTCGTTGAACATGTCCGTGAGCAGCGCATTGGCGCGCCGGTAGGCATCGTGGCGGAACTTGAGGTCATCTTCCGGCTGGGCGACGATTTCCTCCAGCATCTTGAGATTCAGCCGTCGGAACTGGTCTGCCCGCTCGCGCGCTTCGTAAGCCCCCACGCCCATGTGCTCCAGCGCACTGCGACCCAATGACAGCGCACTCTCGAAGGTTTCCCGCTCAGCCGCCTCCACGCCCATCTGTCGAAGGATGATGAGGTGTCCCATGTCCCGCGCCCGCACGATCAACTGCAACGCGGGGAAGTGCTCCTGGGCCAGCCGGGTCAGCGTCAGGTTGTCTTCTCGATCGTCGATCGCATTGATCAGCACCACCGCTTGGGCCGCGCCGGCTGCATGCAACAAGTCGAGGCGCGTGGCATCGCCATAGAAGACTTTCACGCCGAATTTACGCAGCGTCTCGATGTTGTCAGGGTCGTGATCCAATACCACCACCTCGACACCGCAAGACATCAACAGACGTCCGGCGATCTGCCCGAAACGCCCGAACCCGGCGATGATCACCCGTGGGTTCTGCTGATCGACGAGGTCGGATTCGCGTTTGTTTTTCTTGGCAACGGACTCGAACCGATCCAGCAACACGATCAGCAAGGGCGTCAGGCACATGGACAAGGCCACCGCCAGGGTCAGGCTCTTGCCCCATTGATCGGTCAAGATGCCGGCCACGGTCGCCGCACCGAACACCACGAAGGCGAACTCGCTGCCTTGGCCCAGCAACACCGCCTGCCAGGAGCGCTGGCCGGCGGGGACGTTGAGAAACCGGCCCGCCAACTTGATCACCAGCAGCTTGATCAGGATGAAACCCAGGGTCAGGGTGACGACTTTCAGCGGTGCGTTGATCAGGGTGCCGAAATCGATCGACATGCCGACACCGATGAAGAACAGACCCAACAGCAGGCCTTTGAACGGTTCAATGTCGCTTTCCAGCGCATGGCGGTATTCAGAGCTGGCCAGCAGGACCCCGGCGAGGAACGCGCCCATGGCCATCGACAACCCGGCTTCCTCCAGCAGAAAGCCGAAGCCGAACACCAGGAACAACGCGACGGCACTGAAGATCTCGCGCAAGCCTGAGCGTGCCGCGAAGCGCAGCAGCGGTCGCGTCACGTAGCGTCCCAACAGCACGACGATGGCGATGGCGGCGACGATTTTGCCAATCGATAGCAACAGCGCCGTGCCCGAAGGCGTGTCGCCGTGGGCCGACAACAACGGAATCATCGCCACCAGCGGAATGGCCGCGATGTCCTGGAACAGCAGCACGGCAAAGCTGCTGCGGCCGACGGCGGTGGCGGTCAGGTTGCGTTCGCTCATGGCCTGCATGGCGATGGCCGTGGAGGACAGGCTCAGGGTCAGGCCGACCAGCAACGCTGCCGTCCAGTTCAGGCCAAGGGCCGTGCAGAACAAGCCAATGGCAGCGCCACAGGCGAGCATCTGCAGGGCGCCACCACCAAACACCATCTTGCGCAGGGCCCAGAGCCGTTTGGGGTCGAGCTCAAGGCCGATGATGAACAGCATCAGCACCACGCCGATTTCAGCGAATTCCAGAATGGCCTTCACATCGGTAATCAGCTTCAGCCCCCATGGGCCGATGATGCACCCGGCCAGCAGGTAACCCAATACCGGACCCAGGCCAAACCGAACGGCAATCGGTACGATCAGCGTCGCCGAGGCCAGGTAGATCAGCATTTCAATCAGGCTGTGCGTCTCCATTTCAATCTTCCTTCCAGGCGGCCAGGCGAGCGCCATAGTGTTCGATTTGTGCGTGTTGGGCCTCAGGGTCGGCGGCATAGGCGCCATGCACGACCACCGGTTCCAGCCAGCGCATGCCGCAGTAAATGGCCGTGGCGTGGAGAGGTTGGGCCAGCGCCGAAAAAACGGGGTAGTCGCCGATTGCAAAATGCGCGTGATCGCCACCGGTGGTGACGGCCCACAGCATGCGCTTGCCTTTGAGAGCGACGGCGTCTTTACCGTAGGCCCAGCCGTGGGTGAACACCTTATCGATCCACAGTTTCAGCAGGGGCGGTGTGCTGTACCAGTACATCGGGTGCTGGAGGACGACAAGTTCTGCTTGCTCCACCGCTCGCTGTTCCGCCTCGACGTCGATATCGAAGTTGGGGTAAAGCTCATAGAGCGAACGTACGACTACGTCCGGGTTGTTCGACACTCGCTGGAGCATCTGCTGGTTGACCCGCGATTTGTCGGGGTAGGGGTGCGCATAAATGATAAGAATCATCGGTGAATTCCTTGGTTTGGCTCCGTCGATTCCTGTCTGTCGTGAGCGCGAGCGGTGGCTTGGAGCCGGGCGATACAAACAAGAGCGCCTTCCGGGGGGCAGGGTCCAGGTCGCAAAGGCCGGACATCCTACCGAGGAAGGCGCTGATTGTTTAGAGCGGATCGATACATCGGGCACTTCAGTCAAGCGGCAGCGAGACCCTGGCCTCCAACCCGCCACCCCGTCGATTCCTCAGGGTCAGCGTGCCGCCATGCTCCAGCACCGTCGCCCGGGCCGCCGACAGGCCCAGCCCGACGCCGCCGGTGTGCTTGTTGCGCGAGCCTTCGATGCGAAAGAACGGCGTGAAGACCTGCTCAAGGTGTTGGGCGGCGATGCCGGGTCCGCGATCCAGAATGCAAATGTCCACACGGTGAACGTCGGCCTCGAGTCGAACAGTCGGTGCGCCGCCATATTTGATTGCGTTGTCGATCAGGTTGACCAAGGCGCGTTTGATGCCGATGGGGCGGCCGACATAAACCAAGCGCTGGGCACCTTCAAATGCGACCTCGGTGCCGGCGTCCTTGAGGTCATCGACGATGGTGTGCAGCAACTCGGCCAGGTCGAACGCGGTGGCATGTTCCAGCCGGGCATCGTCGCGGAAGAATTCCAGGGCTGAATTGACCATCGCCTGCATCTCGTCCACGTCCCTGAACAAGCGCGATTGTTGCTCGGCATCCTCGATGAACTCCCCGCGCAGGCGCATGCGGGTCAACGGCGCGCGCAAGTCATGGGAGATGGCGGCGAGCATCTGCGTGCGGTCCTGTAGAAAGTGCTTGAGCTGGGCCTGCATGGCATTGAAGGCGAGGATCGCCTGGCGGATTTCATGGGGGCCGATGACCGGAATCGGTGGCGCCTGGTGGTCGACGCCAAAGCGCCGGGCACCTTCGGCAAAACGTTCCAGCGGGGCCGCCAGATGTCGAGTGGCGATCAGCGCGACGATCAATGTCGACAGCAGGATCAGCGCGATGATGATCCCGTTGCGCGCCCATTCCCCCAGCCCCCAACTACGCGAGGGCACGGAGAAGATCACCCATGAATGGTCGGCCAATTCGATGATCACCGCGTAGCGTGCGTCGGGTTGATTGGCCGGCCAGTCGCCCGGTTCGTAGGCTTCGATCCTGGCGTCTGGTCGGCCCAGTTGCTGGCGCAGAAACGCCGAGCCCTCACTGAACTCCGGGTCGTCGATCACTGGCAACCGCGCCTCTTCATGCCGCTGCAACCATTGCGCGTTGAACACCTGGTCGCTGGCGGCTTGGGCAATCGCGGGTCGCTGTCCGGGGGCGACGGAGTCGATGATGCGGGTGATGGCGGCGGCTTTTTCCATCAGGCCGGTTTCCATCAGGGGAGGGCGCGCCCAAGCACCGGCCAGCAGGCTGAACAGCTCATTGAGGGCCAACAAGGTCAGCATGGCGATCATGGTGGTCAGGGCGATCCAGCGCGCCACTGTGTCCCGTGGTTGATGATTGCCCGAGCGCGAGGGCTTCATAGCTTCACCACGTGGGGGCTGAACAGGTAGCCGCTGTTGCGCACGGTACGGATCATCGACGTACCCGTGATGTCGGTCTCCAACTTGCGCCGCAGGCGGCTGACCTGGACATCGATGCTGCGGTCAAACGCCTCGAAGGTTTCACCGCGCGCCAGGTCCAGCAACTGCTGGCGGGTCAGCACCCGGCGCGGGTGTTCGGCAAACACCAGCAGCAATTCGAACTCTCCGGCCGACAGCGGGATCATGACCTTGTCCGGGGAGCGCAGTTCGCGACGGGTGACGTCCAGCTGCCAGTTTTCGAACTCCAGGATCGGCCGGGATGAGTCCTTCAGCGTGTCCCTGGCTTCACCGGTGCGCCGCAGCACGGCACGCACCCGGGCCAACAGCTCGCGGGCGTCGAACGGCTTGGTCAGGTAATCGTCCGCCCCCAGCTCCAGGCCGACGACGCGGTCGCTCAATTCGCCCATGGCGGTGAGCATGATGATGCCGACCGTGTGCTCGGCCCGCAGTCGTTGGCAGAGCACCAGGCCGTTGTCGCCCGGCAGCATGACGTCGAGGATGATGAGGTCCGGCACCCGGCGCGCCACCGCCTGCCACAGCGCGTTGCCGTCGGCGGCCACATCCACGCTGTAGCCATGTTGTTCGAGGAACTTGCGCAAGAGGGCGAGGACTTCGAGGTCATCGTCCACCAGTAGTAAATGGCTCACGGTGGGCACGCAGGGTAATGAATACAGGGGGAATACTAGGGTCAATCCAGGGCCTGCGTCATATATTTCAATCCGGCAATAAAGTTGCCGGCGGGCAATATTCTGGAAATCTTCGGGCAAAAAAACAGCGGCAGGATGGCCTCGATGTCAGTCAGTTAACAGCCAGCCAACACCCTATCCCTCGCCGAGATCACCCTGTATGCCGATCACCAAGCCCGCTCCGTTGTTTGTTCGTTCCACCGTTGTGGTTGTATTGACGGCACTCGCCAGCGGTTGCTCCAGCACGCCGGCAGCAACGCCGGGGTCGTGTGAAAGCGCGAGCTATAGCGTTTATGATCCCGCCGAACCGGTCAATCGCGGCATCTTCGCGTTCAACCGGACCGTGGATGACTATGCGCTGGCGCCGGTTGCCCGTGGCTATCTCAAGCTGCCGGAGATGTTCCAGGCCGGCGTCCACAACTTCGTGGCGAACTTCGGCGAGCCCAAGGTGTTCATCAACGACCTGCTGCAAGGCAACGCCCAACGCTCGGTCAACACCCTGGGCCGTTTCGTCATCAACACCACCGCGGGCGTCGTCGGGTTGATCGACGTCTCGGGCAAGCTGGGCATCGAGCGCCACAAGGCCGATTTCGGCCAGACCTTCGGCGTCTGGAACCTCGCCCCCGGGCCCATCGTGGAACTGCCGCTGCTGGGCAGCGCCAACCTGCGGGACGCGACGGGTAAAGTGCTGAGTTTTGCCGTCGACCCGTTCGGCGACAACAGCAGCACCGTCGACACCCTGGGCACGATCAACACCGTCGGCGGCGTTGTCGATGGCCGTGCCGAGGCATTGCCACTGACCGACGAGTTGCAGACCGAACCGGATTACTACGCGGCGCTTCGCGATGCCACGGCGCAGCGGCGTGCCGATTTTGTCGCGCAAGGGAAGTTGGGGGCGGTGGTGGAGGACAACCCGCAGTGCCAGGATGGAGCCGCTGCCGATGAATAACCAGGCGCTGGTCTTGCAACGGCGAATAAGACAGCTCGGCCAGGATGCATTGCATTGCCGTGAAGTCGAACTGCGGTTGACCGAGGACGGCCGTCATGTGCTGCTCAGTCGCTACGTCGAGTTGTACTGCCACGAGAAGACCAGCGAGTGTACGGCGCGGCATTACCGGGTGCCGCTGGCGAGCATGATTCGCTGGATGGTCAATCATGCAGAGGAGGCGAGTGTCTAGTCGCGTTCAATACTGCAGGTCGTAGAGCACCGGGTAATGATCGCTGCGCAACACCTGTCCGCGAAAAAAACGCAGCACTTCATCGTGCCCCTGCATCTTGAGTCCTTCGGCATTGCGAATCAGCTGGCGATCATGCAGCAAGGACTTCTTGATCTGCACCGCGGCTTCGCAGTATCCACGCGCCACGACGCCTTCATGGACGTAGGCGTAGTCCAACTGTGAGGGGATGGCGAAACTACCGTAGCCCAGGTCACTGCCCAGCAGGCTCGAGACGTATTGGTCGATAGGTGTATAGAAGCGACTCACCTCGTCCAGCTTCTTGTATTCCTTTCTGGCCTGGGTTTCGGTGGAGCGGATGGTGACGTGCGTGAAGCCGCTGCCTTCGGGGAACACCGCGCTCATCCTGGTTGTGCCACGGTAAGCGGAGATTGTCTTGGGGGCCGAGCTATAGGGGGTGTTGAGGTCGCCGCCGAAAAATACCAGGCGTTGAAAGTCGCCTTCATGGATAGAACCGAGTTCCTGCATGTCCCCCAGTATCTGCGGCCAGGCGTTTCTGGAGGCATTGGCATGGCAGAAGGCGAACGTGTTGCCGTTATCGTCGGTCAGCAACAAGGTGGCGCGCCTGGCTTCCGGGCCCAGCGGCAAGATGTAGCGTTCCCTGAACTCGTTGGCCCTGTCCGTGCGCACAAACACCATGGAACCCAGCGTGGTGCTTTTGCGCAGTCCACCGTCCTGGTCGAGGGATGACTTGAGGATGTATTGCTGGCTCAGGTCATTGACCAGGCGATCATTGGGATTGCCGGTGCTGCCCACTTCAAACAGGGCGACGATGTCGGGGTTGTCCTGTTGCAGGACCTGTTTGAGCGTGGCCAGTTTTTCCTGGTAGGCATCGCTCATCTTGCCGCCGGCCTGGTTGTTCAGGTGCTGGGTGTTCCAGATCAGGATTTTGCACTTGGCCACGGCGTCCGCTCCATGAATGCTGCGCCGCAGCAGTATAGATCAAGGTAGTGCGGTGGCGAGCAAGGCCCTGGAAAAACGCTTCGGCTCGACCGGTTGGCAGGTTTTTTCCAGTTTCCGGGCAGGCTGCTAGACTTTATCGTCCAGTCCCTTTCGGAGAACCGGAATGAACAATAAAAACAGGATTTGTCTCTGGTACGACGGCTCCGCCCAGGAAGCGGCAGAATTCTACGCAAAAACCTTTCCCGACAGTGCGGTGAACGCCATCCATCATGCCCCGGGTGATTATCCTTCCGGCAAGCAGGGCGACGTGATCACTGTGGAGTTCACGGTGATCGGCATCCCTTGCGTCGGCCTCAACGGCGGGCCGGTGTTCAAGCACAACGAGGCCTTTTCATTTCAGATAGCAACCGATGACCAGGCCGAAACGGACCGCTTGTGGAACGCGATCATCGACAACGACGGCCAGGCGAGCGCCTGCGGCTGGTGCAAGGACAAGTGGGGCTTGTCATGGCAGATCAGCCCTCGTGTGTTGCTTGAAGCGATCGCCAGTCCCGACAAAGCCGCCGCCAAGCGTGCCTTCGAGGCCATGATGACGATGACCAAGATCGACATTGCCGCGATTGAAGCCGCGGTGAAAGGCTAGTCGGCGAAACACCACCATCCTAATTCCCCTGTGGGAGCGAGCCTGCTCGCGATGACGGCGGCACAGCCAACGTTGATGCAAACTGACCCACCGCTATCGCGAGCAAGCTCGCTCCCACATTGGTCGGTGGTGACTTCGATTTTTCTACCTGCACAGCCCCCCCTGTGGGAGCGAGCTTGCTCGCGATGACGGCGGCACAGTCAACATTGATGCAAGCTGACCTATAGGGTGGTTTCAGGCAACCTGGCAATCACCTTGATCTCGAACTGAAACCCATACAGCCACGTCACGCCCACCGCCGTCAGTGTCGGATGCGGCGCGCTGCCCCAGAACTCGGGCACGACGCTCCAGACCCGTTCGAAGATCGATTCGGGGTCGACCATGAAGACCGTGACGTCCACCACATCGTCAAAGCTGCAATCGGCCGCGGCGAGTATCGCCTTCAGGTTGTTGAATGCCAGCCGAACCTGAGCTTCCAGGTCGGGCTCCGGCGAACCGTTTTCGGTGCTACCAACCTGTCCCGAAACGAACAGAAAACCATTGGAACGAATCGCCGGCGAATAGCGATTGCGCTCATAAAGTGCCTGGCGTCCAGGCGGGAAAACCACATCGCGCTGTGTCATCAATACCTCCATCAAAGAGTGGGTTCCAAACGATGAACTCACTCTAGGGGCTTGTGCCTGGGCGATAAACGAGCAACCTTGGCGATCACTGTTTGTAGAATCCAAACAATCGGATCGATACCCGAGGCACAAATGGATCGTTTTGATGCGATGCAAGCGTTCGTTCGAGTCGTGGAGGCGGGCAGCTTCACCAAGGCGGCTGAAACCCTGCACATGAGCAAGACCACCGTGACCCAACTGGTGCAGCAGCTCGAAGCACGGTTGCGGGTCAAACTGCTCAACCGCACCACGCGCAAGGTCAACGTCACCGCCGATGGCGCGGCTTATTACGAGCGGGTGATCCGGCTGCTGGCCGACATGGACGATGCCGAGACCAGCGTGTCCGGCGCCCAGGCGTTACCTCGCGGGCGCCTGCGGGTGGACGTGCCGAGTCCGCTGGCGGCAATGATCCTGATACCGGCCTTGCCGGCGTTCTACGCGCGATACCCGGACATCCAGATCGACATGGGCGTCAGTGATCGCATCGTCGACATGCTCGATGAAAACGTCGATTGCGTGGTGCGCGGCGGTGAGTTGAGGGATCAGTCGCTGGTCGCCCGACGCGTCGGCGACCTCGCCCTCGGCGTCTTCGCCGCCCCGAGTTACCTGGCACGGTTTGGCCTGCCCGCGCATCCACGAGAGCTGGAAGATTCGCACCATCGCACCGTGGGCTTCCTGTGGGCACGCACCGGCAAATCCTTGCCCTACGCCATGCGTCGTGACGGTGAGCTGCTTCACGTCAAAGGACGCTACGCGCTGGCCATCGACGACGGCAACGCCTACCTCGCGGCCGGTTTGGCTGGGCTGGGTGTGCTCTGGTTGCCCAGGTACATGTCCAGGCCTCATGAAGCGCAGGGCGGGTTGGTGCCGCTGTTCGAAGACTGGCACCTGGAGCCGATGCCGCTATATGTGGCCTATCCCCCTAACCGGCACATCAGCGCCAAGTTGCGGGTGTTCATCGATTGGGTCGTGGAACTGATGGCGCAACATGCACCTATCATTGATCGACATGTATCGTGAAACCCGACTGCCCAATGTGTAGAGGAGACCCACCATGGATCGATTCACCGGCGGTTGCCTGTGCGGCAACGTGCGTATCGAGGCCTCGGGGCGCCCGTATCGCGTCGGCCTTTGCCACTGCCTCGACTGCCGCAAGCATCACGGGGCGTTGTTCTACGCGGCCGCCGTGTTCCCCCAGGATGCCGTGACGATCGAAGGTGAAACACGGGATTACGCCGGGCGCTTTTTCTGCCCCCGCTGCGGCTCGTCTCTGTTCGCCCGCTCGGGTGACGAAATAGAAGTGCACCTTGGGACGCTGGACGCCCCCGATCAACTGATGCCCACCTACGAAAGCTGGACCGTGCGCCGTGAGGCCTGGCTGCCGGCGTTTCCGCTCACCCGACACTACGAACATGATCGCGAGGGGACGGGGCGGGCTGAGGAGTAGGGCGGTCATTCGAAGCCGACAATCGCCTTGATCTCCAGATACTCCTCGAACCCGTGAACCCCATACTCACGGCCATTGCCCGAACGCTTGTAGCCACCGAACGGTGCCATCGGGTTCCACGCCGGGTAGTTCAACAGCACTTGCCCTGCGCGGATACGCGACGCAACGGCGCGCGCAAGCTCAAGGTCCTGGCCCTGGACATGCGCGCCCAGCCCATAGACGGTGTCGTTGGCAATGGCGACGGCTTCATCCACCGTGTCATAGGCAATGATGCACAGCACCGGGCCGAAGATTTCTTCCTGGGCGATGCGCATGGCGCTGTCGACCTGCGAGAAAACCGTGGGGCGGGTGTAGAAGCCTTGTTCGAGACCCTCCGGGCGTCCTGGGCCACCGCAGACAAGCTTGGCACCTTCATTCATGCCCACTTCGATCATGGCTTGCACGCGATTGAACTGGGCCTCGTTGGCGATGGGACCGAGCACGGTCGCTTCCAATTGTGGATCGCCCACGCTGATCGCGTTGGCGGTGGCGGCAGCCAATGCCTCGACTTCCGCCAGCCGATTCCTTGGCACGATCATTCGGGTGGGCGCGCTGCACGATTGGCCGACGTTGCGAAATGCCGACATCACGCCCGGCGGCACGGCCTTGGCGAAGTCGGCGTCGGGCAACAGCACGTTCGGGGACTTGCCGCCCAACTCTTGGGTAACGCGCTTGACCGTAGGGGCGGCGGCCTGGGCCACCAGTGCGCCCGCGCGGTTCGAGCCGGTGATGGAGATCAGGTCGATGTCGGGATGCGCCGCCATGGCCGCACCGACCTCGGCACCGCTGCCATTCACCAGGTTGAAGACGCCGGCAGGCAGGCCTGCGTCATGCACCAATTGCGCGAAGAGAAGGGCGCTCAGGGGCGACAGTTCGCTGGGTTTCAACACCACTGTGCAACCGGCGGCAATCGCCGGGGCGACTTTGGCGGTGATTTGGTACAGCGGCCAGTTCCACGGCGTAATGAGGCCGCAGACGCCGATGGGTTCGCGTTGAATGGCCGTGCCATGCTCAATCTTCTGGAAGGTATAAGTGGACAGCACATCGCGGGCCACCCGAACGTGTTCGGCGGCCAGCGGCACTTGCATGGCCCGCGCGAAGCCGATGGCCGCGCCCATTTCCAGCGAGAGCGCCTGGGCCAGTTCTTCTTTGCGTTCAAGGATCAGCCCATGGATCTTTCCCAGGATTGCCACGCGGGTATCCACCGGAGTCGAAGACCAGCCGGGAAATGCTGCGCGAGCCGCCGCTACGGCGCGGTCAACGTCTTCGCCGGACCCTCGGGCGACCTCGGCAATGACTTGCTCGGTAGCGGGATTGACCACGGGCAGCGTGGCCGGGTATGCCGGAGACTGCCAGTCACCATTGATATAAAACTGCTGGGACGTGGGCGGGGTGTTCAAAAATGGGGTGGTCATCCAACGGGCTCCCATAGAGCGGTGATAGCACTGCCGGCGACAGATCCTGAGGCCGTTTCCTTCTCGATAAACTAACAAAGCGGCCCGGATGGGATATGCCGTTCTCAAGCCTGGCAAAGAAGAATCTGCTGTATCTGTCGGGTTAACTTCGCGAAAAAAGTGGCAGCATCCGTCCAGGGCAAAAAGGGCGGCCAGTCGCTTGCGTCAAATGAGTCTGCCAGTGCCGGGCGTGCTCATCTGAGGCGTTGTCAGGGCGGTCGGTTCGGTAAACCTGCGAATATCAAAAGGGCTGATCAGCGTGCGAGTGCTGCCGGTGCTGATCAGCTCGGCCATGACGTCGCCGACGCCCGGGCCGAGCTGGAAGCCATGCCCGCAGAAACCAAAGGCATAGAACAACCCCTTGACCTTGCCGCTTGGGCCCATGATCGGCAGCGAGTCTGGCGTATAGCTTTCGATGCCGCTCCACACCCGGATAATGTTGAGGTTCGCCACCCCGGGCAGCAGGCGGCTCAGCTGCTGCATCTGGTTGAGCAGGCTTTCGGGCTTGAAGTAGGCGCGACGGTTGATCATGTCCGGTTTGCAGCGGTTGCCGCCGCCGACGCCGACCCCATGATGCCGCCGCCGATAATCAGAACGTCGCTTTTTTGTGCCTTCATGATGTTCCCTCGAAAATCCTCGACAGCGGTTCAATAGCAATACAAGACCTGGCCCAGCCCCCCTGTGGCGAGGGAGCTTGCTCCCGCTGGGGCGCGCAGCGGCCCCAAAAAAGCGGTGAGCGCTTCGCACTCAAGCGGGAGCAAGCTCCCTCGCCACAGGTTTATCTATGCCGTCGGGAAGGGGCGCGCACGGGCCAGCGCTTCGATTTCAATCAGGTACCCATGATGCAAGGCCGGGACGGGCACCACCGCGCGCGCAGGCCGGTGTTCGCCGAGATAACGGGCGTAGATCCGGTCGAAAGCCGGCCAGTGTTCGATGCCTGCGACATAGACCGTCACTTTCAGCAGGTCGCTGGGGCTGCGGCCTGCCGCGCCGAGGATCGCCATCAGGTTGTCCAGGGCGATGGCGGCTTGTACTTGGAACGGTTGGTCGACGCTGTGGCTGCCATCGGCGCGTACCGGCAGTTGCCCGGACACGTACAAGACGCCCTGGTGCAAGACCGCTTGGGCGTAATGTCCGCCCGCAGCGGCCGCCTGGGTTGTGTGAATCAACTCGATTTCACCAGCCATGTAGACGACTCCAGGTGTGCACCACGCCCGAGGCATCGCAGGCGTGGTAATCAGGGAATTGTGCACCGGTCGCGCAGGCGTGGTTGGGCAGGATGCGCAGGCGACAGCCGATGGGAAACCGCTCGGTAATATCGATGTCCCCGGGGCTGGAAAGGGTGACGATGCCGTGCTCCTGGTTGGCGCTGGTGAGCCGCGCGCCCTCGATCCAGTCGCCGGCTTCGTTGCACACCTGCCCGTAACCGAAGTCCCGTTGCTGGCGCTGCGTACCCCGATCACGACTCATGGCCATCCAGCCGGCATCGGTGATGATCCAGCCCTTGTCCGGCTGATGGCCGATCACGGTGGTCAGCACGCTCAAGGCCAGCTCATCCGCCTGGCAAACACCGATGTTGTGCATCACCAGGTCGAAGAACACATAGACGCCGGCGCGCACTTCAGTGACGCCTTCCAGGCTTTGCGCCGAAAGTGCCGTGGGTGTGGAGCCGATGCTGACCTCGGGGCAGGTCAGCCCGGCTGCGCGGATGCGTTGAGCGGCGCTGACGCAGAGGTGGCGTTCTTGCTCGGCCAAGGCTTGCAGCGCTTGGGGCGTGTCGAGCTCGTAGCTGGACCCAGCGTGGGTCATGACGCCGCACAACTGCATGCCGCCTTCGCTGAGCAGCCGCGCGATGTCGACAAGTGCATCGTCTTCAACGCGCACGCCGGACCGATGACCATCGCAATCGATCTCGATCCAGACCTCGAAACGTTCGTCGTGCTGTTTGCCGAAATCGACGATGGCCTGCGTCGCCGCCAGGCTGTCGGTCAAGATGCTCAAGCGGCAGCCCTTGCGCCGCAGTGTCAGTGCCTGGGCCAGTTTGCCGGGTGCCATGGACACGGCATAAAAGATGTCGCGGATGCCGGCGGCGAAGCAATGCTCGGCTTCCTTAAGGGTCGACACGGTGATTGCGCTGGCGCCTGCTGCAAGCTGCGCCCGAACCACCGGCAGGCATTTGCTGGTCTTGATGTGCGGGCGCAAACGCACCCCCAAGGCGTCCATGCGGTGTTGCATGCGTTGGATATTGCGCTGCATTCGCGGTACGTCGATGAGCGCGACCGGGGTATCGAGGGAAGCAATTGAGACTGGCATGAACGAGGCTCGCGGGTAAAAGACAGGCTCGACTCTACTCAGTCATCGTAAAGCCGTGGTTCAATGTGCTGTCATAAATCATTAAGTTGAACTGAATGATCAGCCTCGAAGACCTGCGCATGGCCGTGACGCTGGCACGTTGCGAATCGTTGAGCGCCGCTGCCAGGGCCCTCAATGTCTCGCCGCCAGCGCTGTCCATGCGCTTGCGCAAACTGGAGACGCTCCTGGGCCTGACCTTGGCCAATCGCGACGCCCGACGGCTGAGCCTGACCGCCGACGGTGAGCGTTTCTCGCGCCAGAGTGCGCTGTTGCTGGAACAGCTGGAGGCGCTTCCCGAATCGTTCAGGCAACAAGACGATCAACTGGCCGGCACCCTCAGGCTGGCGGCACCGTTCGGCTATGGACGCCAACGCCTCGCGCCGCTGCTGGCCCGTTTTGCCAGGTTGCATCCGCAGCTATGCCTGCATCTGGATCTACGGGAAACGCCCTGGCCTGACCGTCATGACAGCGACGCGGTGATTCACATCGGTCACCTGAGCGACAGCCAGTGGGTCGCCCGGCCCCTCACGCAAAATGACCGATGGCTGTGCGCGAGCCCAGCTTACCTGGAGCAGAACGGCACACCGCTAGCGCCGGAGCAACTCGCCGAGCACCGCTGCATCTGTATTCGTGAAAACGATGAAGATGTAACCCTGTGGCACCTGCGCAATGCGCACGGGCGCAAGACCCTGCGGATCAAGCCTGCCTTGTTGAGCAACGATGGCAGCGTGGCCCGACGCTGGGCCGAACAGGGCCTGGGGCTGGTGCTGCGTTCGCAATGGGACGTCAGCAAAGCCATCGCCGACGGGCGCCTGGTACGGGTGCTCGCCGATTGGCAATTCGACAGCGCCCCCATCAACCTGCTGGTGCCCTCGCGCAAACTGCGCAGCGCGCGGGTGCAGGCGTTGGTGAGCTTCCTGGAGGCCGAACTGAAGGTCTGAATAGGGCACTGTTCCTACTGAACCACCGCGATCGCGAGCCCATTCACCACACCTGCAAGCAGACCCACCGCCATCGCGAGCAAGCTCGCTACCACAATGGATCGGCGTCGTTCCTTGAACCTGTGTCCACCACCATCCCCCTGTGGGAGCGAGCTTGCTCGCGATGACGGCAGCCCATTCACCGCGGATGCCGAAGCTGCTGCGCCAAGCGTAGATTCTGCCGAAAACAACTCTTTGCAGAGCCGTTTGGCGCACCATAACTGCCCGCAAACCGAAGAAACACGGGCACAACGCCCACGCCTGGAGCATCCCGCAAAGTCTGCTGAGCGAGCCCCGCAAAACGGTGGTTTGTACCAAGCGGCTGGTATTTTTAACGATTTATCCACGGTCTCATGGTGTTGTAATGAAAACGTGATGCAGCGTTGCACCGATGCCTCACGAAAGGCGCCATCGTTCGCCTCGTCGAGCCTTCAACAACAATCCAGGACCGCACTCATGAGCTTTCTTCGACCCAAGTACATCACCTTCGACTGCTATGGCACGTTGACCAATTTCCAGATGGGCACCATGACCCGCGAGCTGTTCGCCGACCGTGTCGATGCCGGACAGATGGACCAGTTCGTCAAGGATTTCTCCGCTTATCGCCTGGACCAGGTGATGGGTGACTGGCGGCCCTATGATGAAATCATCAAGACCTCCCTGATGCGGGTCTGCAAGCGTTGGGGCGTCGAATATCGTGGCGAAGGCCAGCTCTATTACGACGCCGTGCCAACCTGGGGCCCCCACGCCGACGTACCGGCGGGCTTGTCGAAAATCGCCGACAAGATCCCCCTGGTGATTTTTTCCAACGCGATGGACGAGCAGATCATGTCCAACGTCGACAAGCTCGGCGCACCTTTCCATAAAGTCTTCACGGCCCAGCAGGCCCAGGCCTACAAGCCGCGCCTGGCCGCGTTCGAATTCATGCTCGATAACCTTGGTTGCGGACCGGAAGACGTGCTGCATGTGTCGTCGAGTTTCCGCTACGACCTGATGTCGGCCCACGACATGAAGATCAAGCACAAGGCCTTTGTCGCCCGCGGTCATGAACACCCGGCCAACGCTGCCTTTGGCTACCACCAGATCCCGGACATCGGCGGATTGCCCGCTCTGGTCGGGCTCTGAGTCTCGACGCACGCTTGAAGGCGAAAGGGGTTAGACATGGGCAGTGAGTCCTATTGGCTCGACACCGCACCGGCGTTCACCGGTGCTCAGCTCGGCGGATTGCCCGGGCAGGTCGATGTCGCCATCGTCGGTGGCGGCTTCACCGGTCTGGCGGCGGCGCGGGCCCTGGCCTTGAAAGGGGCCAGCGTGGCGGTGCTGGAAGCGGGCAGGGTGATTGGCGAGGCGTCAGGGCGCAACGGCGGGCATTGCAGTACCGGCGTGGCCCAGGATTACGCGGCGCTTACCGCCAGCCTCGGCGCCGACAAGGCTCGGGCGTATTACCAAGCCTATGAAAGCGCCGTGCAGAGCGTCGTGACGCTGGTGGAGCAAGAGCAGATTGCTTGCGACCTCAAGCGCAACGGCAAGCTCAAGCTGGCCGCCAAGCCGATGCACTACGAAGGGTTGGCGCGCACCTGTGAATTGATCCGCAAGGAAGTCGATGCCGAGGTCGAGCTGCTGTCGGCCCAAGAGACGCGGGAGGAAGTCAATTCGGCGCAGTTTCACGGCGGCCTGTTGCAGCGCAATGGTGTGCAGATGCATGTCGGGCGTTTCGGCGTCGGCCTGGCCGAAGCGGCCGCCCGTCACGGTGCGTTGATCTTCCAGGGCGTGGCGGTGCAGGACTGGAAGGCCAGTGCCGGCGGTTATCGAGTCAACACCAGCAAAGGGGTGCTGCAAGCCTCGCAGATCCTGCTGGCGACCGGTACCTGTCAGCAGGGCGGCCTGGGCTGGTATCGGCGGCGGATCGTGCCGGTGGGCAGCTTCGTGATCGCCACCGAGGTCCTGCCCCAGGCGCTGATCGACAGCTTGCTGCCGGCCCGGCGTTCCTATGTCACCAGCCGCATGATCGGTAACTACTTTCGCCTGACCCCGGACAACCGCCTGCTGTTTGGCGGCCGCGCGCGGTTTGCCATGTCCGACAGCGTGTCCGACGCCAAGAGCGGCAAGGTGTTGCAAGCCGCCATGGTGCAGATGTTCCCGCAGTTGGCGAACACTCGGATCGACTATTGCTGGGGCGGCCTGGTGGATATGACCTCCGATCGCCTGCCCCGGGCCGGCCAGCATGGCGGGGTTTATCACTCCATGGGCTACAGCGGCCACGGCGTGCAGATGTCGGTGCACATGGGGCAGGTCATGGCCGAGGTCATGGCCGGCAAGGTCGAGGCCAACCCTTGGCGCGAACTGGACTGGCCGGCCATCCCCGGGCACTTCGGCAAGCCTTGGTTTTTGCCGCTGGTCGGCGCGTATTACCGCTTGCAGGACTACCTGCACTGAGTTTCACCGCGTTGTTTGGCGTTTCCACCACGTTGCGTTAACGCACGTAATCGAGCCCTATCATTTTCCGAAAGGTAGAACTGACATGAGTGACACTAAAAACGGCATCAAAGACCAGTTGATCACCGGTACAGAAAGTCTGCGTGTTTTCGAAGGGCTCAACCGCGGCATGTCACGCCGTCATGCATTGCAGATGCTCGGGCTGGCCGGTGTGGCCGCGGCGGGTGCCGGCAGCCTGTTCGGCGCCGCCGGCAAACTGCTTGCCGATGAACAGGCGAGCCCCGGCAAAGGCAAGCCCGGCGGGCGTATCCGGGTCGCCGGTATCTCCAGCTCGACCGCCGATACCCTGGACCCGGCCAAAGGCTCATCGTCCACGGACTACGTGCGCCATTACATGTTCTACAACGGCCTGACGCGTTTCGACAGCCACATGGTGCCGCAACTGGAACTGGCCGAACGTATTGACACCACCGATGCCACGCTCTGGGTGATTACCCTGCGCAAGGAAGTGACCTTCCACAACGGCAAGGGCCTCACCGCCGCCGACGTGGTGTTTTCCCTGATGCGTCACAAGGACCCGATCACCGGTTCCAAGGTCTTGCCGCTGGCCGAGCAGTTTGCCGAGGTCAAGGCCACTGGCACCCATGAAGTGCAGATACGCCTGAGCGGCCCGAATGCCGAGCTGCCATCGATCCTTGCCATTTCCCACCTGTTGATCGTCCCCGAGGGCACCAGTGACTTCAACCAGGGCATCGGCACCGGTCCGTTCAAGGTCAAGGAATTCAAGCCTGGGGTGCGTTCCATCGGTGCGCGCAATACCAACTACTGGAAGCCTGGCCTGCCGTACCTCGACGAAATCGAATTCATCGGCATCGGTGACGAGCCGTCACGGGTCAACGCGTTGCTGTCGGGCGACGTGCAGATCATCAACGAGGTCAACCCGCGCTCGACCACACGCATCAAGGACAGCACCACCCATCGCGTGGTGGACTCGCCGTCGGGTAACTACACCGACCTGATCATTCGCCAGGACCAGATGCCCGGCCAGAGCCCGGAGTTCACCGAGGCGATGAAACTGCTGCTGGACCGCGAACAGGTCAAGTCGGCGATCTTCCGGGGTTTCGCCAGGGTCGGCAACGACCACCCGATCGCCCCCGGCGCCCGTTTCTACAATGCCGATCTGCCGCAACGGACCTACGATCCGGAGAAGGCTCGTTTCCTGCTGAAGAAGGCCGGCATGGAAAGCATCAGCATGCCGGTAATGTGCTCACCGGCCGCCACCGGTTCGGTCGACGTGGCCGTGCTGCTGCAGCAATCGGCCAAGGAGGCCGGGCTCAAGCTCAACGTCAATCGGCTGCCGAGCGACGGCTACTGGTCCAACCACTGGGCCAAGCATCCGCTGAGCTTCGGCAACATCAACCCGCGGCCTAACGCCGACATGTTGTTCTCGCAGTTCTTCCAGTCCACGGCGCCGTGGAACGAATCGGGCTGGAAAAACCCGCAGTTCGACCAGTTGCTGATCCAGGCTCGCGGTGAAACCGATGAAGCCAAGCGCGGCAAAATGTACGCGGATATGCAGACCCTGGTGCATAACCACAGCGGCATCGGCATCCCGGTGTTCATCAGCAACATCGATGGCGTCGACCAGCGCGTCAAAGGTTATGGCACCAACCCGCTGGGCGGTTTCATGGGCTATATGTTCGCCGAGCAAGTCTGGCTTGACGCTTGATGCGTGTGGTCTGGCGGCGTGACATGGCACAAGGGGTAGGGCGATGAATAGCAACACACTTTGGTTGATCGGCCGGCGCCTGGGCGCTGCGGTCGTGACCCTGTTGATCGTATCGATGGTGGTGTTCGCCATTACGGCGGTGTTGCCGGGAGACGCGGCGCAACAGTCCCTTGGACAGTTCGCCACGCCTGAGCAAGTGGCGGCGCTGCGGGTGAAAATGGGCCTGGACCAACCGGGTGTGTTGCGCTACCTGCACTGGTTGATGAGCCTGCTCAGCGGTGACATGGGCGTGTCGATCTCCAACGCCACGCCGGTCAGCGAGTTGATGGCTGGCCGGGTGCCCAACACCTTGATGCTGGCGGCGGCCACGGCGCTGGTGTCGGTGCCCGTGGCGTTGATCCTGGGCATCGGCTCGGCGATGGGGCGAGGGGGGCGCATCGACGGCTTCCTGAGCTTCTTCACCCTGACGATGGTGGCGGTGCCAGAGTTCCTGGTCGCCACCCTTGCCGTGCTGATTTTCGCGGTGAACCTGGGCTGGCTTTCGGCGCTGTCCTATTCCAGCGAGATCACTTCGCCGCTGCAATTCATGCGTACCTATGCGTTGCCGGTGATGACCCTGTGCTGCGTCATCGTCGCGCAAATGGCGCGCATGACCCGGGCGGCGGTGATCGATCAACTCGACAGCCCCTACGTGGAAATGGCCCGCCTCAAAGGCGTGAGTCCGGTGCGGGTGGTGCTGCGCCATGCCTTGCCCAATGCCATCGGGCCGATTGCCAATGCCATCGCCCTGAGCCTGTCCTACCTGTTGGGCGGGGTGGTGATCGTCGAGACGATCTTCAACTATCCCGGCATCGCCAGCCTGATGGTCGATGCCGTGACCAACCGCGACATGGCGTTGGTCCAGGCCTGCACCATGCTGTTTTGTACGGCGTACCTGGTGTTGGTGCTGGTGGCTGACCTGTGCGCGATCCTGTCCAATCCGAGGCTGAGAAACCAATGAACAATCTCATTGTGAAATCCCCGCCTGCGGCGCCCGAACAGGCCTTGGGCAAGGTGTCGCGCAAAACCCCCTGGCTCGGCCTGATCGGCGCCGCGATGTGCGTGATCTGGTTGCTGGTGGCGATCTTCGGGCCATGGCTGGCACCCCACCCGGTGGGGGAAGTGGTCTCCGACAACGTCTTCGACAACTTCAGCGCCACGTATCCATTGGGCACCGATTATTTGGGCCGCGACATGCTCAGCCGCATTCTCGTGGGCGCGCGCTTCACGGTGGGCCTGGCGTTGGTGGCGGCAGTACTGGCCAGTGGGCTGGGCACCGGTTGCGCGCTGCTGTCGGTGGTTTCGCCGAAGTGGCTGGATGAACTGATCAGCCGCCTGATGGACGCCTTCATTTCGATCCCGAGCAAGATGCTCGCGCTGATCATGGTTTCGGCGTTCGGCTCGTCGGTGACCCTGTTGATTTGTACGGCGGTGCTCAGTTTCACCCCGGGTGCGTTTCGTATCGCCCGCAGCATGGCGGTGAACATCGAGGCCCTGGAATACGTGCAGGTGGCCCGCACCCGTGGTGAACGCCGGCTGTACATCGCCTGTGTGGAAATCCTGCCGAACATGCTCAACCCGGTGCTGACCGACCTGGGCTTGCGCTTCGGCTTCATCGTCCTGCTGCTCAGCGGCATGAGCTTCCTCGGCCTGGGCGTGCAGCCGCCGGATGCCGACCTGGGTTCGCTGGTGCGGGAAAACATCGGCGGCCTCAACCAGGGCGCGCCGGCCATCGTGATTCCAGCCCTGGCCATCGGCACCCTGACCATTGGCGTCAATCTGTTTATCGACCGCTTGTCTTCGCGGCGCAACCGACGTACGGGAGGCCATTGATATGAGCCAGTTGATCCGAGTCGAGAACCTGCGCGTGGTCGCCTGTGGCGAGCGCAGCGAGGTGGAGATCGTCAAGGGCGTGAGTTTCTCCCTGGAGAAAGGTGAAGTGCTGGCGCTGATCGGCGAGTCCGGTTCGGGCAAGACCACCATCGCCCTGGCACTGCTCGGTTATGCCCGGCGCGGTTGTCGCCTGGCCGGCGGCGTGGTGCAGATTGGCGAGCACGACATGCTCGCCTTGAGTGAGCGCGAGCTGCAAGGCCTGCGCGGCAATCGGGTGTCGTACATTGCCCAAAGCGCCGCGGCGGCGTTCAACCCGGCCAAGAAACTCATCGACCAAGTGGTGGAAGGGGCGTTGATCCATGGCCTGGGCAGCCGGGCCGTGCTCGAAGCCAAGGCCATCGAACTGTTCCGCGACCTGGCGCTGCCCAACCCCGAATGCATCGGTCAACGCTATCCCCATCAAGTATCCGGCGGGCAACTGCAGCGGGTGATGGCGGCCATGGCGCTGATCAGCGATCCACTGCTGGTGGTGCTCGATGAGCCGACCACGGCCCTCGATGTGACCACCCAGATCGACGTGCTGCGCGCCTTCAAGCGGGTGGTGCGCGAACGTGGCGCGACGGCGGTTTATGTGTCCCACGACCTGGCCGTCGTGGCGCAGATGGCCGACCAGATCGTGGTGCTCAACGGCGGGCAGATCTTCGAACAGAGCGCCACCGCGCCGCTGCTCAAGGGGCCGGCTCACGCCTACACCCGCAGCCTGTTGGCGGCGGCACGGCCAGACACGACGATTCGCCCGCCGTGTGGTGTGGCCGAAGACACGCCGCTGCTGACCATCAAGGGCTTGACCGCTGGCTACGGCAACAAGAACCAGCACGGCATGCCGGCGATCCGGGTGCTCGAAGACATCGACCTGACCGTGCGCAGGGGCCAGGCCATCGGGGTGATCGGTGAGTCGGGCTCGGGCAAATCGACCCTGGCGCGGGTGGTGGCGGGGCTGTTGACCCCGGCCCTGGGCGGGCTGACGTTTGACGGCCAGCCACTGGGTGGCAGCCTGTCCGAACGCACGGACGAACAGTTCCGACGCATCCAGATGGTGTTCCAGAACGCCGACACCGCACTCAACCCGATGCACAGCATCAGCACCATCCTGAGCCGGCCGTTGAAGATGTATTTCGGCCTCAAGGGGGCGGCACTGCGTGAGCGTATCGGCGAGCTGCTCGACCTCGTGCGTCTACCACGGGACATGGCCGAGCGCCGCCCGAGCGAACTCTCCGGCGGACAGAAACAGCGGGTCAACCTGGCCCGGGCGCTGGCGGCCAAGCCGGACCTGATCCTGTGCGATGAAGTGACCTCGGCGCTGGATACGGTGGTCGGCGCGGCGATCCTTGAACTGCTGCGCGACCTGCGCCAGCAACTGGGGGTGTCCTACCTGTTCATCAGCCATGACATCTCCACGGTGCGGGCGCTGTGCGACGACATCGTGGTGATGTACAGCGGCCATAAGGTTCAAGAGGGCAGCCGGCAATCGTTCGCCCAGGCGCCGTTCCATCCCTACACCGACCTGTTGATCCATTCGGTGCCGGAGTTGCGCCAGGGCTGGCTGGAAAGTTGTGGCACCACGACGTGCGGCACGCTGCCGGCGTTGGGCGCGCGCGCCGAGGTGCCGCAGCTGTGCACCTTCCTCAATCGCTGCCCGGTGCGGGTCGACGGCCTGTGCAACCACACCGCGCCGCCCCGGCAGATCATCGACGGCGGCAGCGAGGTGCTCTGTCATCACGACAGTGCCGAGCTGCTCAAGCGCCAACAGGATTCAAACAGCATGATCGTGGGAGCCTACGCATGAACGCGCGTTTCGTGAGGTTGGCCGAACAGGGCCGGCCCATCGTCAAATTGAAAGTGGATGGCGTCCCTGTCGAGGCGTTGCAGGGCGACACGCTGATGGTCGCATTGCTGACCCACGGCCCGGCGTTGCGCCAGTCGGAATTCGATCCGGGCAGCCGGGCCGGTTTCTGCCTGATGGGCGCCTGCCAGGATTGCTGGGTCTGGACCCGCAGCGGCGAACGCCTGCGGGCCTGCTCCAATGAAGTACGCGAAGGGTTGGACATCATTACTCAACAACCGGAGGCGATATGGCCGCTGCGCGGATAGTCATTGTAGGCGCTGGACCGGCGGGTATCCGTTGCGCGCAGACCCTGGTCGCAGCGGGCTTCAAGCCGATCCTGCTCGACGAAAACCGTCGCGATGGCGGGCAGATCTACCGGCGCCAGCCCGAAGGGTTCACCCGCAGCTACGCCACGCTGTACGGCACCGAAGCGGACAAGGCCCGTGACCTGCACGAAAGCTTCGACCGTTTGCGCACGCAGATCGACTACCGTCCGGACACCCTGGTGTGGAACCTGACACCCGGGCAATTGTGCTGCGTCAGCCAGGGCCAGCACACGACGGTGGATTACGACGCGCTGATCCTCTGCACTGGCGCCACCGACCGCCTGATGCCCATCGAGGGTTGGCAGTTGGGCGGTACCTACAGCCTCGGCGGCGCGCAGATCGCCTTGAAGGCCCAGGCGGTTTCCATCGGCCACCAGGTGGTGTTCATGGGCAGCGGGCCGTTGCTGTATCTGGTCGCCAGTCAATACCTCAAGGCCGGCGCCAATGTCGCAGCGGTGCTGGACACATCGCCGCTGGGCCAGCGTATCAAAGCCTTGCCCAAGCTCATGGCGCGCCCGGGCTTGCTGTTCACCGGCATGAAACTATTGGCGCAGTTGTATCGGGCGAAGATTGCCGTGCACCTGGGTATTTCGCCGCTGCAGATTCTGGGAGAAGCGACCACCGGTGTCAGTGGCGTGCGAGTTCGTACCGCCAGTGGGGAAACCTTGACGGTGGCCTGCGACGCGGTGGCGCTGGGTTATCACTTGCGCCCGGAAACCCAACTGGCTGACCTGGCGGGCTGCCGCCTGCGCTTTGACGAGGCGTCCAGCCAATGGCTGCTGGACACGGACGAAGAGGGACGGACCTCGGTCAGCGGTGTCTACGCCGCCGGTGATGGTTCGAAGATCCGTGGCGCCGATGCCGCCGAGCACGCCGGGCGCCTGGTCGCCTTGGCGTTGTTGAGCGATCTGCAGCAGCCAGTGGACGCCGCACTCGTCGCCGAACAGCGCCAGGCGCTCAAGGTGATGGACGCGTTTCGCCTCGGCCTGGCCCAGGCGTTTCCCTGGCCGGCGGCACAAGCCAAGGCCTTGCCGGACGAGGCCATCGTCTGCCGCTGCGAGATGATCAGCGCCGGCGAACTGCGCCGCACCGTCAGTGAAAAGGGTGCTTGTGAAGTCAACCGGGCCAAGGCGTTCAGCCGGGTTGGCATGGGCCGCTGCCAGGGGCGCTATTGCTCCCAGGCCGGGGCCGAAGTGATTGCAGCAGCGGCGGGTGTCCAGGTGCAGGAGGTGGGGCGCCAGCGTGGTCAGGCCCCCGTGAAACCACTTTCGATGCTCACTCGGGAGGTGACGCCATGACGCTGAATAAAGCCGATGTGGTGATTGTCGGCGGCGGCCTGATGGGCTCGGCGGCAGCGTTTTTCCTGCGCCAGCGGGGGCAGTCGGTGATCCTGCTCGAGCGTGACCAGATCGGCCAGTACGCCAGCGGCGTCAACTTCGGCAACGTGCGGCGCCAGGGGCGTTTTCTCGGGCAGCTGGAACTGGCGAATCGGTCCTGGGCGCTGTGGAAACGCCTGCCGGAGCTGATCGACGACGACCTGGAGTTCATCGCCAGCGGGCACATGCGCGTGTGTTATCGCGAGGATGAAATACCCGAGCTTGAGGCTTACGCAGCGGCACCGGAAGCGGCGCAACTGGACTTGCAGATCTATCGCGGCAGCGAGCTGCACGCGCGTTTTCCGTTTCTTGGCAAGGACGTCAAGGGCGGCTCCTATGCGCCTCACGACGGTCACGCCAACCCGCGTCTGGCAGCCCCGGCGTTCGCCCGGGCGGCCCGGCGAGTCGGGGCACGCATCGAGGAACGCACCGAGGTGGCGGAGGTGCAGAAGGTCGGTGATGGGTTCAGCATCAGCACCACCGATGGTCGCCAGTTCAGCGCTGCTCAGCTGTTGATTACCGCAGGCGCTTGGGGCCAGAAGCTCTCGGCGCAATTCGGCGAGCCGGTGCCGCTGGAGACCAATGGCCCGCAAATGGCCGTCACCGAACCGGTGCCGTATGCCTTGCCGACGGTGATCGGCGTGTACACCAAGATTCCTGAAGAAGTGATCTATTTCCGCCAGATTCCCCGGGGCAATATCATCATCGGCGGCGGCTATCGCAGCAAGCCGGACATGCTCAACCGCCGGGCCTATGTCGAGCCGCGCAGCATCCTCAACCAACTGGACCAGATGCGTCGGCTGCTGCCGGGTGTCGGCAATCTCAACATCATCCGCGTGTGGAGCGGCATCGAAGGCTACCTGCCCGATTCCCTGCCGGTGATGGGGCCCAGTGGCAACGTCGATGGCTTGTACTATGCGTTCGGCTTCAGCGGCCATGGCTTCCAGCTCGGTCCGGGGGTTGGCGATGTCATGGCTGAACTGATCAGCACCGGCAGCACTCGAACCTTCATCGAGCCGTTTTCCATCCGCCGGTTCGCCCTTTGTGCCGAGCAACGGAGCAAGGCCTCATGAAACCCCGTGTGCTAGCCATTTTCGAACGCCTGCTGGCGTTTGAAACGGTCTCTTCAGAATCGAACCTGGCCCTGATCGAGTACGTGCGCGAGCTGTTGCTGAGCAAGGGCATCGAGTCGCTGATCGTCAAGGATGAGAGCGGCAAGAAGGCCAACCTGTTCGCCAGCACCGGCCCGCGTGAGTTGCCCGGGGTCCTGCTGTCCGGCCACACCGACGTGGTGCCGGCGGCAGGGCAGGCCTGGACCGTTCCGGCGTTCCAGGCGACCGTGCGCGATGGTCGGGTCTACGGGCGTGGCAGTTGTGACATGAAAGGTTTCATTGCGCTGGCCATCGACGCCATGCTCGATGCCGCCGACCATTCGCTGAACCGGCCATTGCAACTGGCGCTTTCCCACGACGAAGAGATCGGTTGCGTGGGGGTGCGGCGCTTGCTCGACGTGCTGCACCTGGCACCTGTGCGACCGTTTCTGTGCGTGATCGGCGAGCCGACCAACATGCAATTCGTGCTCGGCCACAAGGGCAAGGGTTCCTATCGCACCTACTGTCGCGGCCTGGAAGCGCACTCATCGCTGGCACCGCGCTCGGTCAATGCGATTCACGTGGCCTGCGATTTCATCGCGGCGTTGCGCCAAAGCCAGCAGCAATTGCAGGAGCAAGGCGCCCAGGACGCGGATTACGACGTGCCCTACAGCACCGTGCATGTCGGGCAGATTGTCGGCGGCAAGGCACTGAACATCGTGCCAAACCTGTGCACCCTGGATTTCGAAGTGCGCAATTTGCCGGACGACGATCTGGACCTGTTCCTGGAGCAACTGCGTGAGCGCGCCGAGGTGATCGTGCGCGAGGCGAAAAAGCTCTCCAGCGTCGCGGACATCGAGATCGAAACCCTCAACGTCTATCCGGGCCTCGACACCCATCCGAGCGTCGAAGCCGTGCGTTTCCTGAAAAACTTCGCCACCCCGGACACCGGCACCGCCAAGGTCTCCTTCGGCACCGAGGGCGGCCTGTTCAAGCAGCGCCTGGATGTGCCCGTGGTGGTCTGCGGCCCAGGCTCCATCGAACAGGCGCACAAGCCTGATGAGTTCATCGAAGTCAGCCAGATGGAGGCGGGGGAGCGGTTTCTGGAGGGGTTGCTCGGCTCCCTGAAAATCTAAGCCATACACCGAAAGAAACGTAGGAGCACACCTGTAGAAGCACACCTGTAGGAGCAAAGCTTGCTCGCGATGAACGATGACACGGTCTTGATCGATGTCGCCTGATCCACCGCCATCGCGAGCAAGCTTTGCTCCCACAGTGTTCAGTGTTCGGTGCTTAGCCTGGGGCCTCGGTAGAGCCTGCCGTCCCACCTCGAAACTTCAGCATCCAACACTGCCCAAACCCCGCTTTCAGCATCCTGCCCCGTGGCATCTCCTTAGACTGGAATCACCTCGGAACAGGACGCGACCATGCTCAAGAATCGATTGAAAGACCCCAGCCTGTTGGCAGAACTCGCTTACATCGACGGTCAGTGGATCGGCGCCGACAACGCCGCCACCCTTGACGTCATTGACCCGGCCACCGGTCAGGTGCTCGCCCGTGTACCGGCGATGCAAGGCGTGGAAACCCGGCGTGCCATCGAGGCCGCCGAGCGCGCCTGGCCGGCGTGGCGCGCGCGTCCGGCGGCGGAGCGGGCAGCGCTGTTGGAGCGCTGGTATCAAGCCATGATGGACAACCTCGACGACCTCGCGCTGATCATGACCTGTGAACAGGGCAAGCCGTTGAACGAAGCCAAAGGCGAAATCCGCTACGGGGCCGGTTTCGCCAAATGGTTTGCCGAAGAGGCCCGGCGGGTCTATGGCGAGACCATCCCGGCCCCCAGCGGCGACCGACGCCTGCTCACGCTCAAGCAGCCGGTGGGTGTCTGTGCGGCGATCACCCCCTGGAATTTCCCCAATGCGATGATCACTCGCAAGTGCGCCCCGGCCCTGGCGGCGGGTTGCCCGGTCATCGTCAAACCCTCGGACCTGACCCCCTTGTCGGCCCTGGCCCTGGCGGTGCTGGCCGAGCGGGTCGGGATTCCGGCCGGGGTGTTCAACGTCGTGACGGGTATGCCCGCCGGTATCGGCGAAGAACTGACCGGCAACCCGACGGTGCGCAAGATTTCCTTTACCGGTTCCACGGCGGTCGGGCGCTTGCTGATGCGCCAGAGCGCCGAGCACATCAAGCGCTTGAGCCTGGAGCTGGGCGGCAATGCGCCGTTCATCGTGTTTGACGATGCGGACCTGGAACAGGCGGTGGCCGGCATCATGCTCAGCAAGTTTCGCAACGCCGGCCAGACCTGCGTCTGCGCCAACCGCATCCTGGTGCAGGACGGCATCTACGAACGCTTCGCCGCACGGCTGGTGGAAGAGGTGGGCAAGCTCAAGGTCGGCAATGGGCTGGAGGCTGACGTGATGATCGGCCCGCTGATCAACCTCGCGGCGGTGAACAAAGTCGCCCGGCACATTGACGATGCGTTGAGCCAGGGCGCGCGTCTGCTGTGTGGCGGTGTTCCCGAGGGCGACAGTCAGTTCGTCCAGCCAACGGTACTGGGCGAGGCCCATGCCGGGATGTTGCTGGCCAACGAGGAAACCTTCGGCCCGGTGGCGCCGCTGATGCGCTTTACTACTGAAGAGCAGGCCCTGGCCCTGGCCAATGCCACGCCTTATGGCCTGGGCGCTTACTACTTCACCCAGGACCTGCGCCGCTCATGGCGTTTCGGCGAGGCGCTGGAGTTCGGCATGGTCGGGCTCAATACCGGGCTTATCTCCATGGAAGTCGCGCCCTTCGGCGGCATCAAACAGTCGGGCCTGGGGCGCGAAGGCAGCAAGTACGGCCTGGACGAATACCTTGAAGTCAAAGCCTTCCACATCGGTGGACTGTGATGCAACCGTCATTTGAACCAACACCCGGGAGCCATGATTGATGAGCAAACCATTTCGAATCGCTGCCATTGCCGGCGATGGCATCGGCAAGGAAGTCCTGCCCGAAGGGCTGCGGGTACTGGAGCAAGCCGCGAAAAAGTGGCAGTTGTCGCTGGACATCGAAGTGCTCGATTGGGCCCATTGCGATTACTACCTGGAGCACGGGCAGATGATGCCCGCCGACTGGTTCGAACAACTCAAGGGCTTCGACGCGATCTACTTCGGCGCCGTGGGTTGGCCGGACAAGGTGCCGGATCATATTTCCCTGTGGGGCTCGTTGCTCAAGTTCCGCCGCGACTTCGACCAGTACGTGAACATCCGCCCGGTGCGGCTGTTTCCGGGGGTGCCGTGTCCGTTGGCCGGGCGCAAGGCGGGGGACATCGACTTCGTGGTGGTCCGCGAGAACACCGAGGGCGAATACTCTTCCATCGGCGGCAAGATGTTCGAAGGCACCGAGCATGAGTTCGTGCTGCAGGAGTCGGTGTTCACCCGGCGTGGGGTCGACCGGATCCTGAAGTTCGCCTTCGACCTGGCCCAGACCCGACCGCGCAAACGCCTGACCGCGGCGACCAAGTCCAACGGCATTTCCATCAGCATGCCGTATTGGGACGAGCGCACGGCATTGATGGCCGAGCAGTACCCGGACGTGAAGTGGGACAAGCAACACATCGACATCCTGTGCGCTCGCTTTGTTTTGCAGCCCGACCGGTTTGATGTGGTGGTGGCGTCGAACCTGTTCGGCGACATCCTCTCCGACCTGGGCCCGGCCTGCGCCGGCACCATCGGCATCGCACCGTCGGCCAACCTCGATCCGGAGCGCCGCTTCCCATCGCTGTTCGAACCGGTACATGGCTCGGCACCCGATATCTATGGGCAGAACATCGCCAACCCGATCGCGATGATCTGGTCCGGCGCCTTGATGCTCGACTTCCTGGGTAACGGTGATGAGCGCTACCGCGCGGCCCATGATGGGATTCTCAAGGCTATCGAACAAGTCATCGCCGAAGGCCCCATCACCCCCGACCTGGGTGGGCAAGGCTCGACCCAGGATGTTGGCCAGGCCATCGCCGCCGCGCTCTGAGGCTTGATCCAACCTGCGACACCTTTTGCCCGCCCACACTGCGGGCTTTTTTTTGCTGATCCGACGCTACCCGCCAAACCCCCTTGTGGGAGCAAAGCTTGCTCGCGATAGCGCCAGTGCTGCCATACACCGGATTACTTGACGACGTACACCTTGCGCACATAAACGCTGCTTTTCCAGGCACACGGTGCATTCAGCGGGACGAATACGGTATCGCCGGTGTTGACCGTCAAGTCGCTGCCATCGGCTGCCTGCAAGGTGACGCTGCCTTCGAGCAGGTGCATCAGCTCATGCAGTTTGTGCGGTCGTGACTTGCGAGTGTAGGGCGTCGAGTCCCAGATACCGATCCGCAGGTTGCTCGCTTGCTCGACAAACAAATTGTGCGAGCGACATTGCGGCGGCGGGCTGAGCAGGATCTCGTCATCCGGGGCAGCAGAAGGCGAGAGCAGGGTGTGGGCGGGGAGTGCCGTCAGCCCGGGAAGGTGCGCTTCGATGCGCTGGGTGTCGGCACAGAAGGCCCAGAGCGAGCCGGGTTGCGCCTCGATCTCAAGCGCCGTCCCCCGACCGATCACCGCGCTTTCACCCGGCTTGAGCTGCAGCATCTGCCCCTGGCTACGCAGCGTCACTGCGCCGGCATGCACCACGATCGTCTCACTGAAGGGGTATTCATCGACGCTGAACAGTCCGCTCGCCCGGACCACGCCGGCAGCCATGCCATCTTCCCCGGCATAGGCGATGAGGCGGTCGAACGGATCCTTGGCGCCCAGTGAACCCGGTGTGAACGGGGTTGAGGCAAGGCGGCCATCGGCGTGTGCCAACAGCACTGCAGTGGGTTCGAGCATGAAGATGATTCTCCAGGGAAGCGTTGAGGGGAGTGTGGGTTTTTCAGCCAATGGCCTGGGTCACTGGCGCAAATTGCCGAACCGCGCCGGTCGCCTGCGGGGGCGTGCCCCGTGCCATTTGGGCTACGGTGTCGACCTGCTTGAGCCCGGCCTCTTCCAGCCAAGGGGCCAGGCCGCTGTTTGAAGGGATGTCGATGCGAACGAATGCGTCCGGCACTTGGGCCAGCAGCACGGCGATCAAGTGCTGGGCCTGTTCCAGGTTCTGGGCGATGACCGGGCCGATGCAGCGGCCACGGCCGAAGGGGCGCAGCAGGGCGAAGGCGCACAAGTGACCGTCGCGTTCGATCCCTACTGAATGTTCAACGACCTCGAACAGGTCATTGAGTACGGCGCTCCGCTCCAGCCCGCTCCCGGCATTGGCCAGTTCGATCAACTCGGCATGATCGGCTTCGCTCAACTCGCGGCAGCGTTCGCCAGCGGCCAGTTCCAGTGGGGCCGGCACCAGCGCTTGCCCTTGGTGCTGCTGGATATGCCCAAAATCAACGAACCCCTGGCTGGCATACAGCGGGGCACCGGCCAGCGTCGCATTGAGCACGGCGGTACGCGAGCCGCAAGCCTCGATCGCCAGTTCCATCAGCTTGCGACCGATCCCCTGGCCCTGGTACTCATCGTCGACAATCACCAGGCCAATGGTGGCGTAGTTTCCCTGGGCGCAGGTGAACGCCGTTCCAATCAAACGGCCCTGGTTTTCCACGACAAACCCCTGGGCGACGCGTTGCAACATCGCCCAGTCTTCCAGGCGATGGGGCCATTTCAACTGCACGGACAAGGCATGGGCCGCAGGCACGTCGGTGGCGGTCATGGCGCGATAGAAGTAAGTGGGGCGTTGCGAAATGGACATGGCAGATCACCATAAAATAAGGGACGAAAGCGGATGGATGTGTGCGCTGAAAGCCTTTGTATCTCACCTGCCACCGGGCCTGGCAAGGGCGGCACATCGATTCGGTATCTTGCGTAAGCAACGGCTCTGCCGGCCACATTTCTTGCTCAAATCAGAGGCTTGGCCAGCAGTAAATACCGGGTCGGTTTTTCGCCGTTCGGCTCGAAACCAGAGGCCATCGAGGACTCAATAGCTGCGCTCACGATCCACCAGGCCCAGCATCGATTCCCCCCGTTGATGCCGGCGGATGTTCTCCAGCAACACGCCAAAGGCACTTTCAGGCTGAGTCATCGCCGCGATGTGCGGCGTCAACAGTATCTGTGGATGGTGCCAGAAGGGGTGATCCATCGGCGCCGGTTCCTGCTCCAGCACGTCCAGCACCGCGGCGCTGAGCTGGCCGTTGGCAAGGGCTTCAAGCAGGTCCGCTTCCACCAGGTGCCCACCTCGGCCCATGTTGACCAACGCTGCGCCCTTGGGCAGGTGTTGGAACAGCTGGCGGTTGAGGATCCCTCGGGTCTGCTCGGTCAACGGCAGGACGCACAGCACAATGTCGCATTGACCGAGAAACGCTGGCAGTTGCTCGTCGCCAGCAAAGCACGCGACCCCCTCGATGTCATGCTCGCTGCGGGCCCAGCCCGACAAGGCAAAACCAAAGGTCTTCAAGCTGGCGAGTATCTGCCGTGCCTGCAAACCCAGGCCCATGACGCCCACCCGGCGTTGTCCGGCGGGCACCAGCCGGTGCGCTTGCCAGCACCGTTCGGCCTGTTGCTGGCGATAGCGCAACATGTCCCGGTGCAGGCTGAGCACGGCGAAACTGGCGTACTCGCACATGCCCTGGCTGATGCCCGGGTCGAGCAAGCGCACCACCGGCAGTGTCGTTGGCAAGCGGCCAAGGTCGAGTTGATCCACGCCGGCCGACAAGGCGAACAGCACCTGCAGATTCGGCAACAGCGTTTCGACGTCGTCCGGCGCCTGCCAGGCCGCCAGGTACTGGATATCCCGCGGGTCGCCGATGTCTGGCCAGGCACGCCATTCAATCTCCGGCGCGTGTTCGGCGAACAGGCGCCGCCAGTGTTCGCCGCGTACCGGGTCAGCTTTATAGAGCAGGGCCATGGGTCACTTCTCGCCTGAAATCAAGGAGTCCCTAGCATGCCTCAACGCCAGAGCAGGATCTGTCGAAAGGGCCGGCCTAGCAGCATCACGCTGCGTTGCAAGGTGCCTTTAGCGGCAGATTCCATGGGGCTGGAATGCCTCTGGAGGATTCTGCTGTTTGCCGGGGTGTAAACAGTCGATCCGAATTTCTCAACGACCAAGTTCGGCTTAGACAATCGCGTCGAACGCTTAACCTGTGAACACACCGCAGCCGCTTCCTGGGTGCGAGGCTCACGATGGGAAATGCCAATGAACAGTAAAGTCGAAGAAACCCCAAGTTTGCTCCGTCAGCGTGATCAATTCGTGCCACGTGGCCTGGTCACCGCGCACCCGCTGGTGATCGATTGGGCCCAGGGCTCGGAATTATGGGACGTGGACGGCAAGCGCTACCTGGACTTCGTCGGCGGCATCGGTGTGTTGAACATCGGCCACAATCACCCCAAGGTCGTCGCGGCCGTGCAGGCCCAGTTGCAGAAAATCTCCCATGCCTGCTTCCAGGTCGTGGCCTACAAGCCTTACCTGGAACTGGCCCAGCGTCTGTGCGAAATGATCGGCGGCCAGCATGCCTATAAAGCCGCATTTTTCACCTCGGGTGCCGAAGCGGTGGAAAACGCGGTGAAGATCGCCCGGGCCCACACCAACCGCTCGGCCGTGATTGCCTTTCGCGGCGGGTTCCATGGCCGGACCTTGCTCGGCACCACGCTGACTGGCATGAGCCAGCCGTATAAGCAGAACTTCGGTCCGTTCGCCCCGGAGGTCTTCCACACGCCGTATCCGAATGCCTATCGCGGCGTCACCAGCGCCATGGCGCTCCAGGCACTGGACGAGCTGCTGGCCACCCAAGTGGCCCCTGAGCGGGTCGCGGCGATCATCATCGAGCCGGTGCAGGGCGATGGCGGTTTCCTGTCGGCCCCCGCCGAGTTTTTGCAGGGCCTGCGCGCATTGACGCAAAAGCATGGCATTGTGTTGATTCTCGATGAAATCCAGACCGGTTTCGGTCGCACCGGTAAATGGTTCGGTTTCCAGCACGCCGGCATCCAGCCGGACCTGGTCACGGTCGCCAAGAGCCTCGCCGGTGGCTTGCCGTTGTCGGGTGTGGTCGGCAAGGCCGAGATCATGGACGCTCCACTGCCGGGTGGCCTGGGCGGTACGTACGGCGGTAATGCGCTGTCGTGCGCGGCGGCGCTGGCGGTGATCGAGGCGTACGAGCAAGAACAACTGCTGGCCCGTGGTGAAGTCCTGGGTAAGCGCCTGCGCCAGGGCCTGCTGCATCTGCAAACCCGTTACCCACAGATCGGCGACGTGCGCGGCAGCGGTTTCATGCTGGCGATCGAACTGATCAAGCATGACGAGGCACGCACCCCGGACGCCGACCTCAACCAACGCCTGATCGACGAGGCCCGGGCCGGTGGTTTGCTGGTGATCAAGTGCGGGGTGTACCGCAACGTCTTGCGCTTCCTGGCGCCGCTGGTTACCAGTGAAGCGCAGATCGACGAAGCGTTGCAGATTCTCGACGGCGCCTTGGCACGCGTCCTCGGCTGATGCCTGCGTTCATGACGTTTGCCTGGGCAAGCGTCAGTGGCGATTAATGGAGCGTTGATCGATGGGACATCATCGGAGGCTTTACAGATGAGGCTGACTGAATATCGGGCGTTGTTGATCGACTGCGATGAGGTCCTGGTGGATCGGGACTCTGGCGTCTGGGCGGCGTTGCAGCCGCTGCTGGAAAACCATGGCGAGCCGTTGGACAAAGCACAGGTGCTCGCCGATTTTGACGAGGTGCTGCAAACCTTGTACCCGCGTTTCGGCGAATTGGGCTTCAGCGGCTTGCTGTGTTTCGCCCACCGTCAATTGGCCGAGCGCTGGAAGCTCAAGGTCAGTTGGGAGGAGGGCATGAGCTTCGCCCGTTCGGCTGCCGGTTGGACGCTGTTCGAGGATGCGCCGGGTGCGATGCTCTACCTGCGCAAGTTCTATCGGTTGTTGGTGCAGGGGGATCGCGATGCCGAGGACCGGGGCGTGTTGTGCGAGCGCCTGGGCATCGAGCCTGATGATTTTATTTCGCTGGCGAGCGACCCGTTGCAGGATCACGATTGGCTGGCGGCCAATGGCCTGAGCGCCGAGACGATTCTCCAGGTGACCCGCCCCGGCGCCCGCCCACGGTCGGTCGGGGCTGTCTGCCTGATCTGCCGTAACGCCGATATGTCTCCCGCGCCCTGTGCGGCGGACTACTGTATCAACAGCATGGCTGATCTGGTCGCTCAGCATCAGCTGTCCTTACGACGCTGATTTTGTTAGAAGATTGTCTTACAAATGGCAGGCAAGAGGTATGCGATGGAAGGTTTAGCGAAACTGGACCGGATCGACATCAGCATTTTGGTAGAGCTTCAAAAAGATGGCCGCATGACCAACGTCAGCCTGGCCGATGCCGTGGGCTTGTCCGCCAGCCCATGCCTGCAACGGGTCAAACGACTGGAGTCGTTGGGGTACATTTCCAGCTACAAGGCCCATCTGAACCTGGCCAAGATTACCGACTCGGTGACGGTCTTCACCGAAGTCACCCTCAGCGACCACAAGCGTGAGGACTTCGCCAAGTTCGAATCCAATATCCGCCTGGTGGATGAAGTACTCGAATGCCACCTGATCAGCGGCGGCTACGACTACCTGGTGCGCTTCATGACCCGCAGCATCCAGGACTATCAGGACGTGATGGAAAGCCTGCTGGACAAGAACATCGGCATCTCCAAGTACTTCAGCTACATCGTCATCAAGTCACCGGTGCGCAAGGACGAGATTCCATTGCGTAAGTTGTTGCGGCATTGAACCCGAGATCCATCCTAGAACAACTGTGGGAGCGAGCTTGCTCGCTCCCACAAGGGATCTGGGCTTTTATTCCTTGAGGAAGGTCAGCAGATCCTGATTGAGGCGATCCTTGTGCGTCTCGGTCAAGCCGTGCGGCGCACCAGGGTAGACGATCAGTCGAGCGCCCTTGATCAGCGCCGCCGAGGCCCGGCCTGAAGCGTCGATAGGCACGATCTGGTCGTCATCGCCATGGATCACCAGTGTCGGCACATCGAACTTCTTCAAATCGCCGCGGAAGTCGGTCGCCGAGAATGCCGCGATCGAGTCATAGGTATTCTTGCTGCCACCTTGCATGCCCTGCACCCAGAACGACTGGATCAGCCCTTGGGATGGCTTGGCGCCCTTGCGGTTGTAGCCGTAGAACGGGCCCGAGGCAATGTCCAGGTACAGCTGCGAGCGGTTCTCCAGGGATGCCTTGCGCAGGCCATCGAACACCTCGATAGGCAAGCCACCGGGGTTGGTGTCTGTCTTGAGCATCAACGGCGGAACAGAGGACACCAGCACGGCTTTCTTCACTCGAGCGGTGCCGTGACGGCCGATGTAGCGAGCCACTTCACCGCCCCCTGTCGAGAAGCCCACCAGCGTGACATTCTTCAGGTCCAGCGCTTCAATCACCGCCGCCAGGTCATCGGCGTAGTGATCCATGTCGTTGCCTTCCCAAGGCTGGCTGGAGCGACCGTGGCCGCGACGGTCATGAGCCACCACGCGATAACCCTTCGAGGCGAGGAACATCATCTGGCCTTCCCAGCTGTCGGAGTCCAGCGGCCAGCCGTGGCTGAAGGTCACGACCTGCCCATCGCGCGGGCCCCAGTCCTTGTAATACAGCTGCACGCCATCCTTGGTGGTGATGTAGCTGGCAGACTGGACCACGCTGCCGACAGCAGACGCACTGGCAGGGGCCTGGACCGGCGACGCGGCCTCGGCGCTGAGGGTGGCCAATGCCAGGGTGGCGACAGCGAGGGTGCGGTTGAAGGTGTTCATCGTTTCTCTCTCCATAAGGTCGGTTTGATCTGCGGCGATCGTCGTCGATCGCGTTGGTGGGCAGATTAGAGAGAGAGGCCGAGGACGAGAACGGCGCTGGCATCGATAGCAACTATGGGAAAATCGGATAGCTGCGTTTCGCTTCGGTTGCGGTGAACCAGTCATCAACCAAAAGAAGGCATCGGCCCCAGCGAGTGCAGGATCCACATGACCGCCGCCACCGCTGCCAGCACTGCGACCACAATGCCGATCAGCACCCATTTCAGGATTTTCTGCCCTTTCGACGGCTGGGACCTTGGCGCGTGTGCCTCTACCGTGTGCCGAAATTCCCCGGCGCATCGCGGGCAAGCAGCGGTGTCGTAAGGGAGGAGGGACCCGCATTGCTCACAGTTTGTCATGTCGTCACTTCGAGGCTCAAAGGAGGGGGCGCCCTTTATGGGCTTGTAAAAGCGGACCGAAAGTGTGTGGCGTCGGTCGCTTAATATTTGTAGACGATGCCCAGCCTGCCCATGATCTCCAGGGCGTTGACCAGGCCCAGACCGTTCATGGGCAGGCAGGCGAAGGCCTGGTATTCATCGAAGTGCGTGCCGATGGCCAACAACTTCAAGTCATGGGCCTCCAGCTGTGCATTGAAATACTGCAGCAGTGCGCGTTCCCAATCGTTGGCGCGATTGATGGCATCGACGGCTTTACGCTCAGGCGCCGGGATTTCAATGCCCAACTGCCGCAGCGGGGCGAGGGCATTGACGGCATCGATCCCGTAGGACGACCACTCCTTCCATTCGAACCCCGCCAACTGATTGGCCTCGGTGAGCGCTGACTCGACCTGCGTCCAAGCCCAATCCCATTGCCCGGTAGGCGCCGGCATGTTTTGAATGAGCGCCTGCGTGCGCGCCTCGTCGAACAGGCAATCAAACAGATCGGCCAGGGTATCGGCCAAATCCGGCTGCGGCCCTTGACCCTGGGTATCCAGGTCGTGGCTCAAACGCTGCCACAGACTGCCCAGCTCGGCCCAATCCTCGTCGTCCATGTCGTCATCGATCACCTGGGCCTTATGGCCGCGCGAGTAGTTATCCAGCCGCGTCTTGCGCACCCGTACGCAGCCCTCGGCGAGATCGACCTCGTAGCTGCGGTAATCCAGGTAGTTGGTCTGGAACACGATGCGGTCAGCAAACACCTCGTGGGCGAGGCTTTCCTCAGCGTCAAAATACGCCGCGCCTTCGACGTTGCCATGGGCGGTGATGATGCGTTGAAACGACAGTGGGTCGATTGGATTCATGTGGGCTGGATCACAGGGAGAAGGGCGAAAGGGAAGCGCCGCGTACGCTGGCCGATATCCGGTTCGCGCTGATCGTACACCAAGGCCTGGGGGCTGCTAAGGGGCGGAATGTGGACTGCATCAACTGTTGAGCATGTGTTTGGGTCTATGCTTACCTTGCCCCCTTGAATCAGGCCCGTCCATGCACAAACGCCGAACCATCCACCGGGAGAACATGTGAGACATTCGACACCGGCTGCAGCGCTGCTCTGCCTATTGCTTGGCACGGTTGATGCCGGGGCCGGAGAGTATCAAGTCGTCACCGAAGAGTGGGCTCCGTACAACTACCAGGAAAACAACCAGCTCACCGGCATGACCACCGAGATCGTCCGGGCCATCATGGCGCTCACCGGGGATGACTTCGAGCTGCTGTTGCAGCCGAGTATGCGAGCGAGCCAGATACTGAGGAACCGGCCCAAGACCATCATGTACTCCATGTTTCGCACGCCGGAGCGCGAGCCGTTGTACAAATGGGTTGGCCCGATCGTGGAAGAGTCCATCCACCCCTATCAACTGGCCAATACGCCCCCACTGGACACCTTGGAACAACTCCTGAACGCCCCCCAGATCACTACGCGCCACGCCGGCCTGGTGCCCCAGAGGCTGCAGTCGCTGGGCTTCAACAACCTGGACAAAAGCGCCACCGAGAGCAAGCTGCTCTACCGCATGCTGCTCGCCGGACGCACCAACATCATCGTCGGCGACACCGACGCGGGCGTGGCCTATTACAGCCGTCAGTTGAACATCGCGCCGGGCACCTTGCGACGGATCCCTATCGAGCTGTATCGCTCATCGCTGTACATCGCCTTCAGCCCTGACAGTGACGATGAAGTGGTGGCGGCGTGGGCCAGTGCCCTGGAGCAGTTGCGTCGTTCCGGGGAGTTGGAGCGGATTCAGCGGCGGTATGAGGGGGCGGTTGGGCGGTGAGCGCGCGGAACCGGCGAAAGCCGGCCCCGCAGACCTTCACTCACTTCACGCTCTGCACATGCATGTCGATGGATACCGAGTCATTTTTGTCAGTACTGGCGTGATAGAAGAAACCATAGTCAACCAAGTAGTAATAGTGCTTCAGCGGCACGACTGTTGAGCTTGGGCGCTGTTCACGGCAGCTCAACGCCTTGGCGTTACCGCTCAAGGCTGGGCTCAGTCGTTTGGCGGGCCCTTCACTGTCGACGGTGCAGTCGAAGGTTTTCGGTTCCTTGCCCACGGTGCCGATCAGATTGCTGGTGAGGCTGCCCTGGCGGGTAAAGCCCAACTGACTGCCCACAGGCATACGCTGCCAATCGCCACGGAAACTCAGGCTGTTGACCACCTCAGTGTTCTCGGAGCGTGTGGCCTGTTCTGTGCCTGATAGTCTGATCAGGCCGCGCCAGTTGATCTGGCGGCCATTGAGGTTTTCGCTTTTGTGAACAATGCGTAGCTGCCCGGTCACAGGGTCAGTGGACAGGAAGTACTCAGTACGCTCAGGCCAACTCTCTTGGGAATGACTGGCGGTGCCTGCCAACTCAATATAAGTCAGCGTCTTGACCGGGGCCGGCATGTGCAGTTGCTCAATGCTCCTCAACACACCTGGGTTGATGTCGGGCAGAGCATCCGCCGCGATCGGTGCTTTGGTACGTGACTTGAACGTCGGCAGAGTGGCAATGGTCGTCGGCGCGTTGCAAACGAGTTCAAACACCTTCAACTGATCCTGGTCGGCCGCTGTCATCGCCTTGGCCTCGGGAAACATCTCGATTTTTCCGTCAGTGACCTCGTTATTGGCATTGAGGTAATAACGGGCCAACAGCGTGGCGTTTCGCGCTGCGCAGTCCAGCGTGTACTGCTCGCGGGTCTGCGTGAAAGGAGAGCGACTCAGCGGATTCAGGCGGGTCTGCGGCTCGTCGTACGCCATCCAGAATTGCACCTGTTTACCGCTTTTGCGCACGCTGCTGTTATCCAGCAACAGCCACCGTTCAGCGTCCCCCTTCATCACCTGGCGCCAATCCGGAGCGGGGAGATTTTTACACGCTTGGGTGAACTCCCGGTTGTTCATCAGCGTGGCGTGATAACGCTCGGGCAACGCTGTTGGCGGGGCATAGTGGCCGCTATTGTTGGCGTAGGAGCGGCGGAGCATGAACGAGTAAACCAGGTTGACCTGAGGCCTGGAGCAGGCCGCCGAAAACTGAACCGTTTGCCAGAAGGGGATGTTCGGTTCGCGGGGGGCGAACACCTGGAAGTTGATGATGTCGCCTTCGCGCATCAGACTGTTGGGCGTCAACGGCTGAGCGAGCAGGGTGGCTTGCTTATCCGCTGGTGGCTGTTGGCTGGCGCAGGCGGTTAGCAGTACTGAGGCGATGAGAAGAGTAGGGCGTTGCACAGATGTCTCCGGTAAGTCCATTGAGGGAGGCAGGGTGGGGAAGAACGGGTCAGATCACGGCTATTAAGGGGGGACACGAGGGCTCAACGGACGTTCGCGTCAGGAGCTTCGCAGTATGGCATGGGCGTAAATCTCCTGGGCTGCTTCCCTATGGACGCAAAACGAAGGGTAGAAGTGGATTTCGTGCTGGAATTCCGGCCATTGACCCGATTGCTGCCTGCAGAGAAATGCGACTTCAGCCTCAACTGTCTCCAAATCTCTTAGAGTCGTGGGCGCTCCTTCATGTTCGGCAGTCCATATGCTCAGAGCCAACCTGTGTCTCAGATTTTTCCACTTGTACCCGTGATAACCGCCTTTACCTTTCGCCCGGAAGCCAAACGACAGGCGTGATGACATAGGTTGTGACGCTATGCCTACGTAAAGGAGTTTACCGTCTGCTGATAGTGTGTACAGCTTTGGATGCTGATGTGTGCTTGCGGGTTTAGAAAAGGTGCATTTCACCCCGTCCAGAGAAAGCCGGTAGGGTCCTTCGTCAAAGAGTTCAAGGTGATATGCCTGTGGGGCGCGTAGTTTCATGTGAAAAGGCTCCAGGTTCTCTGTGCTGACCGCGAGCGTGGAAGGGATCACAGGGGCAGGGGGGCTTGGCCAATTCGTGTTTGTCTGGAATCCACGAAGCCAACGGCGACTTACTGCTGCACAGCGGCTTTTACCTTTCTCGCAGCAGGTTTTGCGCTTGGTTTAGCCGCTTCTGCCACTGGTTTTTTTGCAGCGGATTTCGCGGTAGGTTTGGCCGCAGCTACCGGTGGTTTGCCAGCCCTTGGAGCAGTTGCTTTGGAAGCCTCTGCTAATGTTGCAATCGGTTGTACGGTGAGTTCTACACCGATCGCGGTCATCAGTTTCCTGATGGTTTCAAACCGCGTTTTTGCACCCGATTTCAGCACTTTATAAAGGCTTTCGCGATTAACCCCGGCATCCTTGGCGACTTTATTGACACCTTTGGCTTTTGCGACTTCGGCCAAAGCATGAATAAGACTTTCCGTATCATCAGCTTTCATACTTTCAGCCAAATATGCCGCTATAGCCTCCGGGCTACCGAGAAAGCGCGAAGCCTCATAACGAGTCGTACCCGTAGTGTTTAGGTTAAGGACCGGCATATCCTCAGGGTTGAATTTCTCGCTCATGTCATTTACCTCTCAGGGCATCAAGGATCGCTTTGGCTTTCTTAATACCTCGTTTTTGATCTGTTTTATCGCTTCCACTGAGCATCAAGTCCTCTGCGATCCCCGAGCGCACAAAGTAAATTCTGTACCCCGGTCCAATAAAAACACGCATTTCGCTCACCCCATCGCGGTTGCTCCGATCAGATTAATGGGCTGATCGGATCCGCAGGTCGTCAAACCTGATCGCCATTTGGGGCGACGGGAACGACTATAGGTTTCACCGACGCTGGCGTACAAGGTGAGGGATTCCCACGCTTTTGTAGGAATTGTGATAGCTGTGCGAGGAAAAGGCGTATCGACTGATTTCGGGGGGCGAGGCAGGCGGATAATCAAAATCGGGGTCACAAAATCGGCACAAAATCAGGGTCAGGCCATGGTTATCAAATTGTGGTTTGACCCTGAGGGGGGCTTTCTACTGCTTTCGATAGTACTCCGCCCTACGCCTGGCTTCTTCCCGCTCCATTTCTTCATAATGCTTGCGTTCTTCCCGCTCTCTCTCTTCATGGCGCTCGCGGTGTTTCCTGTCTTCTGCTCTATCCCTTTCGCGCTGGTGTTCCCAGTGGCGCCTGTTTGCCTCTCGATAGTCCTGGTTCCGATCACCGGCAAATGCGCCCGCTGAGGTGAAGCCAATCCAGGTGAGTACAAAAATGGCAGCCATTTTCATGTGATGGTCTCTCTAGCGCAGATGTATGCAGGTGGTGCCATTTGCGGCTTCCGGTAGACCATAAGGATGGTCGCAAGTGCATTGCTTTCGGCTGAAAGAGGGGCGTTCCAAGTTACGCCCCCCTTGTTTCTACTTCTTTTTAGAAACTGTACTTGGCGGTCAGCATCATATTGCGCGGGTTGCCATAGGCGTCACCGCCATAGCTCGCGGAGTTGGCGATGGTCGAGTAGTACCGGCGGTCAAAGATGTTGTTGGCGTTGACCTGCAAGTCCAGGTTCTGGCTGACCCGGTAGCCGGCCATCAGGTCGGTGATCGCGTAGCTGCCCTGTTCGAGGCGGTATTTGCTGCCATCAGCCAGCGGGATGTCGTTGTACAGGCGGCTCTGCCAGGAGACGTTGCCGCCTACGCGCAGTTTTTCCAGCGGGCCCTGGAAGTGGTAGCTGGTGGTCAGCTTGAACAGATGTTCCGGTATGTCGGTGTCGAACTGCTTGTTTACCTTTTGCGGATTGGCAGCATCCTTGATGGTGTGTGTTCGCGCGTAGGTGTAGCCACCGCCGACTTGCCAGTTTTCGGTCAAAGCGCCTTGCAGTTCGAAGTCGATACCCTGGCTGCGAATCTCGCCGGAGGCTTCATAACAGGTTGCCTGTGGGCAGTTTGCCGTAAACAGTTGCACGGCGCGGTTTTCCTGGTCGATGCGAAACAGCGCCACGCTCGCATTCAACGCGCCATCAAAATATTCGCCCTTGATGCCGACCTCGTAGTTCTTGCCGACGATCGGCTTGACTGGGCTGCCAGACGTATCCTCGGAGCTCTGCGGCGTGAAGATGTCGCTGTAGCTGACGTAGACCGAGTGATGGTCGTCCAGGTCGTAGATCAAGCCGGCGTAACGGGTGAGGTTACGGGTGACCTTGTAGTCGCCTTCGCCATCGCGGTTATCGTAGTCGTACCAGTCCAGGCGGCCGCCGAGGATCAACTTCAGCGGATCGGCCAGGCTCAGGCGTGTGGTGACGTAGACGCCATCTTGAGTGGTCACTTCGCGCTGGTTGTTGGTGTGGACGAAGTCCGGTTTACCGGCATTGAGCGGCCAGTTGGTGTCGTACGGGCTGTAGTTGTGGGTGGTCTTGTCGTAGATGCGCTTGCTGGCGCCCACCACCAGTTCATGGCTACGCCCGAACGCCTCGAAGGGCCCGCTGGCAAAGGCATCCACGCCGGCCTGGTTTTCATCGACGTCAGCCTGGTAAACCGTGCGGGCCAGTGTGTTGTTGACCCAGCGCGATTGATAAGAGCCGGAGAACAACGCGTTCTGTTCGGAGTAATTGGCGTTGACCTGAAGGTTCCAGTCGTTGGCCAGGCGATGGCGGACTTCGGCGAATACGGTGTTGATCTCCTGATCCTTGTTCTCCCAATCCGTACCCGGATTGTAAGAGCGTGGCAGATCCAGATGATGGCCGTCCTGGCCGATCATCGCAGAGCCCCAGAAGTAGTTGGTCTGGTCCTTCTGATGGGAAAACCCCAGGGTCAGGGTGGTGTCTTCGCTGAGGTCCGCTTCGGTGACCACATAGAACAGACCATGATCCTCCTCGACATTGTCGATGAAGCTGTTGGCGTCCTGGTAAGAGGTCACGACCCGGCCGCGCAGCGTGCCACTGTCGTTGAGGGGGCTGGAGGCATCGACCTCGCCACGGTAGTCGTCCCAGCTGCCGGCGGCACCGGTCAGGGTGACTCGCTGCTCGGCCAATGGCCGCTTGCGGATCAGATTGATGGCGGCCGAAGGGTTGCCCGCACCCGTCACCAGGCCGGTGGCACCGCGCACTACCTCGACTCGGTCAAACATCGCCAAGTTAGGCTGGGAGCCGACTGAAACGCCGTTGTAGCTACTCGGGATGCCGTCATACATCAGGTTGTCGATGTCGAAACCGCGTGCCTTGTAGGTCTGCCGGCCAGGGCCATTGGAAAAGTCCAGGAACAAACCGGGCGTCGCCTTGACCACGTCGTTGATGTCGGTCATCGCCTGGTCATCCATGCGCTGGCGCGTAATGACGGTGACGGCTTGTGGGGTTTCACGCATCGTCAGCGGGAGTTTGGTCGCGGTCGACATCGCGCCGGTGGTGTAGGACTCGGTGCCTTCCGTGGTGCTCCCCAGTTGACCACTGCCGGAGACCTCGGTTGCGTCTAGTTCCAGGATGGTCGGTGGGGCGTTGGTCGGGGTGCTGCTGTTGTCATCGGCATAGGCGGGGGCGAGGGTGGCCATGCAGATAGCCATGGCCAGAAGATTGCGGGCAGGAGTGAAGTGACGCGGCGGGGTGGTGCGAGTCGACATGAGAAGGTCCTGAATTACTAATGCTTGTGAGAGTGATTCGCATTAAGTATTGCAGGGTTTGTTTGTGGGATAAAGCTTGTTGGGCTTGGGGGCGCTGATGCGTGGAGGGTAGGGCTTCAATGCCCAGTGGGGCCGAGGGCTCTGCTTTGTCGAGAGTTTCCTATGACTGACCCCCTGAGTCGTTTGAACGAAGCGCTGCTTGATTTTTTAGCCGGCAGGTAATATTTTCAATGCACGGCAGCCAACCATCAAGTACGTGAGCGCTTGCATCCGGTCTTAGAAAAAACAGCATATTCATTAATGCTGACTTTGTAATTGCTCACATTTTAAGTCGGCGTGGAGATGAATATGTTTAACTCTGTCATCGTTTCTGAAATCCCTTTTTATACATCCGTTCAGGATGCACGAAAGGCGAATTCGGTAAATTTGAACCATCTCAAGGAATCATTAGCATGCGGGCTTGGTTTTAAAACCTTGGCTGCGCACGCTGCTCATTTTGACGATTTATCAAAAGGTGAACATGGCATAGCCAAGGTCGCGTTATTTTCCAAGTCGCGCACAATGTCTAGGCTTATGGAGCTTGGATATACTCAAGATAAGTGTGAGATGATGGCTGAGGTCGTGGAAAGCTCTTACCAAGAAGCCCTTTCGGAGCAATTTTTCTTTGTTCCTTTTAAGCCCGATAACGGCCCATATGATCCATTCCGCGCAGATGCGTTTGATCGGACAAGAGTCTGGCTTCATGGCGGTAGCCGCGACGATATCTGTAATAAGGACTATCTAGAAGCGCTTTCTGATGTGTCAATGTCTAATGCTGCTATAGAGTGGCTCCATTCTAAAATATCCAGCTTTGCTTTCCCTGTCATTCTTGATAGAAGAGACTATCAAGGCGGCATCATTGTCAGGTTGCGCGACTTGAATATAGAGAGCTATCCACTTGCTGGTTGGAGCAAACTTAGTCGTGCAGATATTTTGGAATATGGCTCAAGTGCTGATACTTTTCTTTGTGCGCCGATGAAATAAGGAAGCATTCGGCTGGCCTTGCAAGGCCAGCCGAATGCTTCGTGAATTAGATGGGGTAACGGCGTGATCCTGACCAAGGCTATCCAAGATATCGGCAGCGCTCGTGCGTTGATAGGTCAGCGAATATCTGTGGTTCTCCGAAAAAAGAAGACGCTCAGATTTATTTATGAATAGATCCGTCACCTTTTCACTGTCCTCCTCAATGCCGACTAAACAGCCCCCTCACACCATCGCAGCCGCAATCGCTCTGGAACGCCAGGCAAAAGCCAACACCATCAGCAGCCCCAACCCCGCCATTGCCGCCCCGGCCAGGGAAATCGCCGGATACCCCAGCCCCGCATTTATCACCGCCCCCCCGAGCGCCGCACCAATCGCGTTACCGAGGTTGAAGGCGCCGATGTTCACCGCCGAGGCCAGGTTGGGCGCGTCCTTGGCCGCTTCCATGACGCGCATCTGCAGCGGCGGCACCAGGGCGAAGCTGGCGATACCCCATATCAGGATCGCAACAGCGGCCGGCAGCGGCCAACGCATCAGTACGGTGAACGCCAGCAAGACGAGAATCAGCACGCTCAGCGAAACGATCAGGGTGCGGTCTATCGAGCGGTCGGCGGCCTTGCCGCCCCACATGTTGCCCAGCGTCAATCCCACACCGAACAGCACCAGCATGGCAGTGATGTAGGCGGTGGACGCATGGGTCTCGCTGCTGAGGATCGGCGCGATGTAGGTGAAGACGGTAAACATGGCACCCGAGCCGACGACGGTCAGGGCCAACGCCCCCAGCACCGGACCACGGCCCAGTACCCGAATTTCGGCCAGTACACCGGCGCTTTGCGGTGCCGGCAGGTTGGGCAGGGCGAACCACAACGCGGCCATGGTCACCACGCCCAGGCCGGTAATACCCCAGAAAGCGGTGCGCCAGCCGAACAGTTCGCCAAACCAGGCGGCCAGCGGCACACCACCGATGGTCGCCAGGGTCAGGCCCATGAACATGGCCGCGACCGCCCCGGCACGCTTCTCTGGGGCGACCACGCTGGCGGCGACGATCGAGCCAACGCCAAAGAACGCACCGTGGTTCAGTGAGGTCACCACCCTGGCGACCATGAGGCTGTAGTAATCGGTAGCCAAGGCTGACATCAGATTACCCAGGGTGAAAATCGCCATGAGCCCGATCAGCAGATAGCGCCGGGGAATCCTGCCGGTGGTCAGGGTCATCAGTGGTGCGCCAAGCAGAACGCCCAGGGCGTAAGCACTGACCAACAGACCCGCAGCGGGAATGGAAACGCCGAGATCCGCGGCGATGCCCGGCAACATGCCCATGGGGGCGAACTCGGTAACGCCGATGCCAAAGGCACCAATGGCGAGTGCGACAAGTGGTGGATTGATACGCATGGAAGGCTCCTTATCTATGCCGCCAATGCTACGATCCAACTTTTTCAGGCGGTAGATAGCATTTTTGGCAATCACCTTTGCGTAAGGGGCACAAATGGACTTTAACGGCAGGTCCGGTGAAATGAGCGTGTTCGCCACCGTGGCGCAAGAAGGCAGCCTTTCAGCCGCCGCGCGTGCATTGGGGCTGACACCCTCGGCGGTCAGTCGGATCATCGCGCGTACCGAACAACGCCTTGGCACCCGCCTGTTGCTGCGCACCACCCGAGCGATCACCTTCACCGCCGAGGGCGAGGCGTTCCTGCGCGGCGCCCGGCGTATCCTGGCCGACATGGCCGAGGTCGAAGAAGCCATCGCCGACCAGGGCGTACCCAGGGGCCGCTTGCGGGTCAGCGCCGCCCTTGGCCATGGGCGGCTGGCCATCGTTCCCTTGGTGGCCGCCTTCAGCGCCCGTTACCCGAACATCGTCGTCGACCTCACCCTCGGCGACGAAGTGGTCGACATCCTCGGCGGCCAGGCCGATGTGGCGGTACGCTTTGGTCATCTACCCGACAGCCCGCTGACCGCGCGCTGGATCGGCGACACCGGTCAGGTAGTGGTGGCATCGCCCGACTATCTGCAGCGCCACGGCACCCCCCAGGAACCGGAAGACCTGCTCCGGCACAACTGCCTACGCTTCAACTTCCGACGTGCCGAACCCAACTGGCCGTTCATCCGCGACGGACGAGAGTTCTCCCTGAAGGTCAGCGGCAACATCGAATGCAGCAGTGGTGAAGCGCTGGCACAACTTGCGCGAGTAGGTGCCGGCATTGCGCGTATCGGCGAGTTCACCGTGAGCGAGGACCTGCAGCGCGGCGACCTGATACCGCTGCTGGAAGCCTGGAACGCCGGCGACCGGGAACCGATTCATGCGGTGTTCGTAGGGGGCTCGGCAATGCCGGCGCGGGTGCGGTTGTTTGTGGATTTTTTGGTGGAGCATCATCGGATGTAAGCGGTGGACCGCTGCTAGGTTGTAGATTACCCAAACGTTGTCTCAGTCTCGCCGCTACAGGGCACGTAGACTTGCCTGTCGAAAAATCGTATCCGTTCGGCGGTGTCCTCTCATCCGTCCTGAGAAGCTATGGTGCCTGTCCTTTGGGCGAGCCGGCGAAACAGAGTGACCCGTCTTCTCACCTGCTACACCGGAGCACGCTAGCCTAGGTCAGATTCAACCCGCCGTCTGAGAGGAGTATCTCGCCGGTCAAGTAGTCCGACTCGACCAGCATGACAACAGCTTTTGCGATGTCGTCTGGGCTCGCGGCCCTGCGCATAGGTGCGCGAGTTCGCCACAACTCTTGGGCACCTGTCCACTCTGCGGTCAGAGGCGTGTCGACCAAGCCAGGCGCCACAGCGTTTACGCGAATTTCTGGCCCCAGCGATACCGCGAGCAAGCGGGTCATGTGATTAAGCGCAGCTTTGCTTACCGCATAGGGAATCGATGCGCCCTTTGGACGGATACCGGCATGCGAACTGATGTTTACGACGCAACCTGCTCGACGGTAACGGGCGGCATCGCGCAATGCCGACTCGGCCAATGCGACCAGGTGGAACGGCGCCACGACATTAACCTCGTTAAGTTCGTGCCACACCGTCGAGTTGGCCGAGGCAAGGTCGCTGTGCGGAATGACTCTGCTAATACCGGCATTATTGACCAATACGTCGAGCTGCCCCCACGCGGCGATCGCCTCGTTAATAAGCCTGACCCTGTCAGCTTCTAAAGCAAGATCAGCTTGCACGTAAATAGCCTGCTTCATTTCGGCAACCATAGCGCGTCCTGTATCTGCAGAATTTCGCGAATGGAGCACCACCGCATAGCCTGCTCGGCTTAGTACACGTGCAATGGCTGCGCCGATACCGGAAGTGGATCCTGTAACCAACGCGACGCGTAATACGTTATCGATTGTCGGATTGGGTTTCATATGGATATCTCGAATGGGTTGCCTGTAGAAATCCAGCTTTCGGAAAATGCGACTGAAGCAGAACGACTAGGAATTTTGACCCCGTTGCTGGCCCATAACCTGGCCAACGGTGGAGACGACGCCCATGAAACATTTGCTCTGTTGCTACGAGACCCTGACAGTAACGAAGTCATTGGCGGACTGTACGGCAAGGTCTCTTATCGATGGCTGCTCATCGATCTTGTCAGTGTTCCCGAGTCGATGCGTGGTCAGGGTATTGGTGAACGGCTAATGCGCATGGCCGAAGAAGTCGCGCAGAAAAAGCACTGCACCGGTATTTGGCTGGAGACCTTCAGCTTTCAGGCCCCCGGGTTCTATCAAAAACTTGGCTACTCCGAATTCGGACGCCTGGCAGACTATCCACCGGGACATGCCCGACTCTATTACCAGAAGCTGTTGTGCTGACAACGTTTTGATTTTGGTCCGATAGCTGCTTCATAGCAGCCACAATCGGCCCATTTCAGCCAATGCTGACCGGGCGCTTTGGGTCGACTGCTGCCGTCTCCACCGGCGGCACTCGACCCAAAGCAGCCCTTCACAGAGGGCAGGAATCGGCCCAGAGTGTGTAACAACTTCAGATTGGGTTTTCTATATCGACGCTAGGAGACCGTGCTTACGTTTCGAAAACAGATCGAGTTGTGACGTTTTCAGGAACAGTTAAAACCGCTCAGCAACCTCTTAAAGCCCTTTGGATGGGGCAAAAAAGACCGGTTTTTACGCCGTTAACGCTTTCATCAAGCCAGTGGTGCCGATGATTTTCATGACCCGTTTCAGGTTGTAGGCAAGCACATTCAAGCTCATCTCGGCGCTTACCCCGTTAAGCTTTCGGGTCAGAAAGTGCGTCGCTCCCATCCATTGCTTGAGCGTCCCGAAGGGATGCTCAACTGTCCGTTTTCGGACTCGCATCATCTCCGGCGCGTTGCTCAGCCGATTCTGCATTTGCTCCAGTACGGCTTCATGTTCCCATCGCCGAACTCGTCGTTCCGTGCTCGGTGTGCACTGCAATTTCAACGCGCAGCCCTGGCATTTCGAGCTCCAGTAACGATGCAACTTCAGGCCTTTTTCAACGTAGGAATAGTGCCAGATCAGCGCCTCTCCAGCTGGGCAAATGTATTCGTTTTTTGCCGCGTCATAGATGAAGGCATCGTTATTGAAACGCCCGTCAGCCTTGGCTCCAGAGGTCATCGGCTTGGGCACATAGGCGGTGATGCCTGCATGGTGACAAGCCAGGATTTGTTCGCTTTTGAAGTAACCTCGGTCAGCCACTACCGACAACGTATCTGACGCCATCGCCTCGCGGGCCTGCTTGGCCATCGAGCTGAGTTGATCGCGGTCGGAACCGACGTTAGTCACCTCATGCGCAACGATCAAATGGTGCTGAGTATCGACCGCTGTCTGCACGTTGTAGCCGACGATTCCAGTGCCGCGCGTCATCATGGAGCGGGCGTCTGGATCGGTCAGTGAAACCTGTTTGTCCGGCGAGTCGTTGAGCTGGATTTCGATCGCTTGAAGCTCCTTCATTTGCGTCTTCAGCTTGGCGATTTTCTCTTCCAGCCGCACGGCCTTGGGCTCCGAGGATGTGGGTTCTTGTCGATCGGCAGCATCGAGCGCGGTCAGGTAACGGCTGATGCTCGATTCAATTTCTTCCATTCGCCGCTTCAGTTTGGCGCTGGTGAAATTGCGGTCGCGATTGTTGACCGCCTTGAACTTGCTGCCGTCGATGGCGACCAGATTCTCTCCGAACAGTCCCAACTGCTGACACAGCACAATGAACTGGCGGCAGACACCTCGAATGGCCTTGCTGTTGTCTTTTCGGAAGTTGGCAATGGTTTTGAAATCGGGCATCAAGCGACCGGTCAGCCACATCAACTCGACATTGCGCTGGGCTTCTCGCTCCAGCCGTCGACTCGACTGAATGCGGTTGAGATAGCCGTAAATGTAGATCTTCAGCAGGATCGCGGGGTGGTAAGCAGGCCGGCCAGTATCAGCTGGAATGACGCCTTCAAAACCCAGCTTGACCAGGTCAAGTTCGTCGACAAAGACGTCGACTACGCGCACCGGATTGGTATCCGTGACGTAATCGTCGAGGCTTTCGGGCAGTAAGGTGCTTTGGCCTCGATGCTCACCCTGAATGAAACGTTTCATGGGCAATCCTGCGTTAACACTTTGGGCAATCATAGCAACGATAGCCGCGTCTTCACGTACTCTGACGTAAGCACGATATGCTACTGAATTTGGAATTGAAGGGCTTACGCATGGATGTAATTTCAGCACACCAATTTTGTAAAAGTCACCGCAAACAAATTGAAGCAAGTGATCGTTGTGGCTGTTTTTACTGCTTAAGTGTGTTTTTGCCCGTAGAAATAACAGAGTGGGTCGACTTGGATACCACCGCCTTGTGTCCGAAGTGTGGGATTGACTCAGTCATCGGTTCAGCATCCAACGTGCCGGTTAACCCGGAGTTTCTTTCGAAAATGAACGAGCACTGGTTCTAAACGCCCCCTCTTTTTGATGGCTTCCGTTTAGTCTGGCATCTACATGCAACTGGGTTTGCCCCAGAGGCATACGTTGCTGCTGATCGACCACGTTTTTACACACTCTGGGCCAATGGCAGCCACTCAGGACTCACCCTGATGAGCGGCCATCCAGGCCAACGATTGGACACTAAGTCATCGCGCCTCATTTAGCTAGGCCAGAGCCTCGCTGACATAGCTAATTTGACGCTTACTTATCGCGAAAAACTATACGGACTGACTATCCCTCAACCTGGGTTTGCATGAGGGAAAGGAATGGTCTATAGCTTTATAGCCATTTGCCATGATCTGCGATAAGGAAGAAACAAGGAGGCATTATGAAAAATTATAAAGTAGCATGCTTTAGTCTGATTCTTCTAATTGTAATTGTGCCCGCGCATGCGTGGGGAAAGAAGGATGTTTCTATATATTTTGAGTTATCGGAACCTGTGCAGGCTAGAGATGACCAGTATCAAATTATAGCCATAAACACATATGCGATGCCTGCGTTCTGTGCTGATAGCTTCAAGGGTTCGGTAGTACGCAGTTTGATCGGCAAGAGCAACAAGGCGTCACTCTTGGTTACTTTGGATAAGATTCCCGTGCTCAATATGAGCTATGACGACAAAACTGGTAAGTGCGCCATACATGAGTATCGCGAAAAAAGCTTAAATGGGCAATTACTAATTGGCTCAACTAAGCCAGATCACCAGCTTGGTCTCATATATGTGTCAGAGGAGAAAATTGATGGAGTAAATAACTTGATTAATGTGGCGAAAACAATCCTTGGTGCTCAGTCTAACCTTATCAGTGCTCCTGTTACTGATACTGTGCTGCCCTTTCTAGTCAATGCATACGAGCAAGCAGCTAGGTCAGGTGTTGATTATGTGGTTGACTTTGATATTCCTGGGGTTCAAAACCACGAAAGCAAGGCGACGCTTAAAGGAATCATTGGTGACTCCACCCCCAGAACACTAATCACCTTTAAGCGTATCACCAAGGATTCTGTCCTAGAGACCTCTGCGTATGGCCAAATACTGAGTAAGACTATTAGCGGTGAAAAGTCACCTAATGAGGTGCTAACCGCGCGTAGAGCTACTGAGGGAGGGGCGTTTAAGGCGGGAGGGTTGGCAACAGTTACAAGAGAGTGCGATCTTCTGGAGGCTGCATATAGGGATAGTCTTAACCAGGCTGATTTGCAGAGGCTTCTTGAGTCCTATCTATTAACCAATCATAGGAAGTATTTGACCATAGGTATGGTCGAAGACTGCTTGGGGCAGCCTCTGCCGATGCCTACTAAGCAATTGGCATTCAAAATCCTAGCGGATGAGATTGTTGAGCCATTAAGCGAGTACGATACGTCGTTTCTGAGGAATTTATTTAATGGTCGTTCCGAGAAGGTTCTAACGGCTAATACGAAATTTTCTGATAGGAGTCGTGAGCTTGATGCGTCTACTGTGTCTGAATATATTAATCTGAGTGATTCCATGCCTCTTTGTCATACATTCATGACATATGATGAGGCGGCTTTTGTCCAGATCATAAAGTCTAAGCCCTACTACGTTTATGTGGCGGTTGATCGTCTTTATAAGGTGGGAGAGGCTGTTGCGGATAAAAGTTCGAGAATAGAAAGTATAACTGTGTCGAAGGATCAAGATAGTCTTTACGGAGAGAAGGATGGCGTGAGTCGCTGCTTAAACGCTGAAATGCAGAAGACTCGACTCGCGGGCTTATGGACTCAATAGAGCTTGGCTGAGTATCTTGGCGCAGGCCCAGCTTTCCTTTTCGTGCAACAGGATTTGGCCCCGTGAAAAAATGTATCTCTAATGGAGGAGGTCATTAAAGCTCCGGCACTTGATAGCCAGATATGCCGTTTCTGGATGGAATGGTATATTTCGCAAAGCCCCATACTCATGAGGTCTCCTAAGCTCCATGCATTTGTATTTAATGGTCTCAACATTGAAAACCAAGCGCTGGCGGCGATTACCACAAAGAACGTAGCCTGGGTGCGAAGTCATAAAGCTACCGTTTACAACCTTGGTGGTAGAGCGCGTCGAGCCGTACTGAACTCATCCAGAGTATTACCTAGTGATGAACGTACACATTGGCTTAAGTTATTTATTGGCAACTCCCCCGGTTCTACTGGATAGGCTGGTGGCCCAATGGGTTCAAAAAACAGCATAGCTATAGCCCGGTGCAGCCTTGGCTTTTTATTAATTAGTCGAAAAACTGATGGATTTAGTTGGCTGCTATTGATTTTGGCGAAGTAACTGAAATTGCCTCGCTTAAGAAGTTATGTCTAAGGGAAAGTTCTGTGCCAGCACATCATGAATATAGAAGCGAGTGGGTTGCGGCGGGGTACAAATCGGATATGGGAAGCGCAATCGCATCTCGCCCTCCGAAAGAAAGAAGCCTGCGTCGAGTCTATCATCTGACTTCTGCTGAATACGCAGTCAGTAATATCGCACTCGGTCGTCTGAAGGTTTCACGATTTTCAGACCTCAATGATCCGTTTGAACTTATAGGCCTAAATTTTCGAGAAAAGATGGCTCGAAATATTGTTCGTGACTTCAAAGATGCCTACGACGCACATACAGGCCTTTTATGCTTTAGTGGTGACTGGGCTGAGCCTGTTTTGTGGAGTCACTACGCTGCGAAGCACAGGGGAATTTGCTTGGGATTCGATGTCCCATCAGAGTACCTTCAAAAAATACAATATGAGGATGAGCGAATCCTTGCGGAATTAGGAAACAATCCAGAGCTCGCAAATATTGATCCCGCTCTCCAAGATGCATTGCTACGAACGAAATCCAGCGGCTGGAAATATGAGGATGAATATCGTCGGTTCGTCCATTTGACTGATGCTTTCAAGGAGGAGAGACTTTACTTTTTACCGTTTGGACCGGGCTTGGAGTTGACAGAGGTAGTGCTGGGTCCGCTGTGCACCCACTCTCTTAAGTCGGTCAGAGAACTCGTAACTTCACGCTATCCTACTGCTATTACGTATAAAAGTCGTCTTGCATACAAAACATATAAAGTCGTCCCAGATGAACTCACGATTCCGTAAACAAGGACTCATAAGTTCTTAACAACAAGTGAAAACAGGCTATGCAGAAGGTCCGCTTCTGGCCGTTAGTGACCGCTCCGAGCGTCCGCTTATGGCCGAAAGCTGACCTTGTCGAACGTCTTTATATAGCCATTCTTGTTCGGTCATACGTGGTCAAGTCTGATACAAATGACAGGTAAGACCGAATGATGCCGTGGGATCTGTTCTTGCAGATCTCATCTACCAAGGGGGAAAAAGGGCGGATTTATTTGCTTGAAAATAGTCCATCCCCTTATCGGTCAGAATTTCAGTCCCTTATAGAGGCTTTCGCGATTAACCCCGACATCTTTGGCGATTTGAAGCTTTTTCAACTTCGGCCAATGCATGAATAAGACTTTCCGTATCATCGGCTTTTATACTTTCAGCCAAATAAGCTGCTATAGCGTCCGGGCTATCGAGAAAGCGCGAAGCATCATAACGAGTGGTACTCGTAGTATTGAGATTGAGGATAGGCATACCGTCAGGGCTGAATTTATCGTTCATGTCATTCACCTCTCCAGGTGTCTAGGATCGTTGCGGCTCTCTTAATACCTGGCTTTAATCGTTTTTATCGCTTCTGCTGACCGAGTCGACAACGGAAAAGGGCGCTTTTATACGCCCTAAGCTCCATCAGCTTTCAACCTGTGCCTGAAGCCGCCGACCAATTACCTCCAGCAAATCACAGCCATCGCGTAACGGAATCACCAAAAGCTGAGCGAAATCCGAAAGCACAACCGTATCGCTGGTTATTTCAGAGCGAAACGCAATGTTCTCCAGCACCTGGGTTACCACACGGATGCGGTAATCGGCTGTCGCGTGTAGGACATCCAGCGGGGCTTCGGTATCGATGAGTAGGGAGGCGGGGGTGCAGTCGATGCCGGTGATGGGGACATATCTTTCCATGTTCAAAACTCCGATCTAATGAGGTTTTAGCCACTCAATCGTCGCCAAACAATTGGGTGGCAGTTGTACGCAGGTTGGCGAACCGGGATCGAAAACCGGCAGACCCGAAGGCCTCCCACGCACAACTGCCGTAACGGGCAGCCGTGCAAGTGTGCCAAAGCCTCCGCAAAAAACGCAGTACTTTCGCACTCGATCCTCAGGTCGCCAAACCTGATCGCCATTGAGCGATGGGCATCACTATAGGTTTTGTCGGATTGGGTGGGGAAGGTGATGGGTTCCTAAAGCTTCGTAGGAGTTGCGATCGTTTTTTGCGGGAGGGATCTGACATGGCCGGCTCGACTGATTCAAAACCATCAACAAACCGAGGTGTCAGCTTCAGGTCTGCTGCGCAGCCCAGCGGGAGCAAGCTCCCTCGCCACAGGGGAGCGTGCTACACCTAGCCTTCGAACTCCGTTTGCAGCATGGTCAAAAACGCCTCTCTGGCAGGATGTTTCCCAGCGTTTTCATGCCAGTAAAAAAGGTTATCGATCCCCGTCAGCTCGGGAAACTCATACCCCGTCCAACCCGCCCCCTGGCGGTATTGCTCATAGATCCCCCGAGGCACCAGCGAGATGCCGGCACCCGCGCTGACGCAGCCAACAATGGCGCCATAACTGGCAATGCTGGTGATCGGTTGCACTTGGTCATGACGCAGCAGCCACTGCTCCAGCGCCAAGCGGTACGGACAGCCCGTGGGCCACATGAAGATCGCCTTGCCTTGCAGATCGGCGGCGCTGCGCAGCGGGCCGTGGGACTCGGAGGCGATGAGCACCAGGTCTTCGCGGTACATCACGGCTCGCTTGAGTCCGGGCCGTTCGATGTCCACCGCTACGATCACGCCATCGAGCCGGTGATGCTGGATATCGTCCAGCAACTGCGCCCAGGTGCCGGTGCTCAGTTCCAGTGACACTTGCGGATACTGCGCGTGGTATTTGGCGAGCAACTGCGGCAGGCGCCCGGTGGCGCTGGACTCGATGGCGCCTATGCGCAGCGGGCCACTCGGTGCTCGGGTGGGGGCGACTGCGCGGCGGGCCTCTTCCGTCAGGCTCAGTATTTTTGTCGCGTACTCCAGAAACACTTCGCCTGCCGGGCTGACCTGCAGCCCGCGACCTTCGCGGAAAAACAACGGTGTGCCGAGTTCCCGTTCCAGGGACTTGAGGCGTGCGGTGATGTTGGACGGCACGCAGTGCAGCACTTCGGCAGCGCGGGCGATGCTGCCGGTGTCGCAGACCGTCTTGAGCATGCGCAGTTGGGACAGTTCCATAGCTCACCAAAAGTGAATGGTTGGTCGAGTTTAAGTCACTTGTGCTGAGGTGGGGTGGTTTCGATACTTCGAGGCAAATCGGCCAGTGTGCAGGAACTTTAGATGGAAACGCGTTTTGCGCTGGTTGAAGGTTCCTCCGGCAAAACCGGTGTGAAGGTTATCCTGGCGACGCTGTTGGTGATCGTTTGCTGGGCCTATTCGCCGATTGGTATTCGCATTGGCTTGCAGGCTTATGAGCCGGGTCAGTTGGCGTTGGTGCGGTTTCTCATCGCGTCAGTGTTCATGGCCCTTGTGGCGATGGTGAGGGGTATTTCCTCGCCGCGTCTCAGGGATTTGCCGTTGCTGGCGGTGTTGGGTTTCTTTGCCGTCAGCTTGCACCACATCGCCCTCAATTACGGTCAGCGAGGCGTCAGCGCCGGGGCGGCCAGTGTGCTGGCCCAGTCCACGCCGTTGTTCAGCACGCTACTGGCGCATTTTGTCTTCAAGGACAGAGTCAGCGGGTGGCAGTGGTGTTGTGTGCTATGCGGCTTGCTTGGCGCAGGCGTGGTGGTCGCGGGGGATCGTGGCTTGGGTGATATGGACGCCCATGGGCTATTGATCCTGTTGGCGGCGCTGTCCTGGAGTTTGTATTTCGTTTTGCAAAAGCGCCATGCCCATCGTTATGACGGTTTGACCGTGGTTTGCTACACCGTCTGGTCGGGCACGATTCTGTTGTTCATTTTTGCACCGGGGATGTTGAGTGCGGCGCTACAGGCTTCGGCTTCGGTGAATCTGGCTGTATTGGTTCTCGGTATTTTTCCCAGCGCGTTGGCGTATCTTGCTTGGGCTTACGTGCTGGCGCACAGCAACGTGAGCCGCGCTTCCATGGCGCTTTACCTGATACCGCCCACGGCGATGTTGATGGCTTCTTTGGGGTTGGCCGAGCGCCCGTCAGCGATGGTTATTGTTGGGGCGGTGATTGTGTTGATGAGCGTGCTGGCGTTGAGGTTTGAGCCGGGAAGTGGGGCAAAAGTCTCAGGTAGTAGAAGATTATCTGGCCCGGATTGAGCAGGGGGTTTATCAATGAGTCCTTGTTCCGCTGCGCGGTTTTTGGGGCTGCTGCGCAGCCCAGCGGGGATAAATCCCCTCGCCACAGGTTGCGTTATGCCTACAACTTTGAACGATCGTTCCTCACGCTCTGCGTGGGAACGATCATCCGAACGAGCGGGTGCATTATTTTTTGACCGGATAATCCTGCCCCCACACCCGTACCGTGCTGACCGCTTCGTTCATGCCTTCAAACACGAACTTCTGCCGCACGGCGGTCTTTGGCGGAATGGTGACTTCGTCCGGGTTGTCCAGGCCGGTGAGGCGGTTGGAGTAGCCCGCCTGGTCGATGGCCAGCAGTACGCCGGTCTGGCCGAGGTTGACCACGCGCAGTTGGGTGTCGGTGCTGTTCTTGAAGCCGAGGGTGATGCTGACGTTGTCGTCGCTGGGTTCGAGCTTCAGCACTTCAACGGCGATGCGATCTTTCATTTGTTCGCCGGAGGAAATGATCGCGGCGCCATCGGTGCCTTGGGCCGACTCGCGGCCATCGAGTACGCCCTCGCTGACGCCGCCCAGCAGGTTCTTGCCGGCGGTGATGAACGTTGAGACGGCCGCTTTGGTCGAGTCCTTGATGAGGCTGCCGTCGGTTGGCTCGCCTTCGGCAAAGCACAGGGAGCTGAGCAGGAGGCTGGAGACGAAGAGGGTGGAGCGTGACGGCAGAAAAGTCATACCTGGATCCTTGAGGGTGGCCTGCGACATCGCCTGTCAGAAGGGCGAGCGGCAATGATAGCCGTGATCGAGGACTGTTAGCGATTTACCTCTTTGAGTTTTTCCGACATTTTCATCAGCACCGCCAATGTCCCAACACGGACCAGTGCGCCTTGGTTTTTATCGCTCACAAAAAATGGTGTGATGAGGGCTGTGCTGACCTGAGGTCTTCGTCTGATCTGTATTTTTCTGCGTCAGGTGCCGCTGTCATGAACCCAAGCCGGGCCCCAGAATGACCACGCGGTTGCCTATCGGACAGCCCGTGTACTGCAATTTTTTGCTCCAGGAGTGCTCATGGCGAAGATGGCGATTTTTTTGGGTGGTTTTTTGGCGCTGACTATTTTGATTGGCGTGCTGGCGACGATTTCGCCGGTATAGGTACACGCTGTTGAAGCCTCTGTGGCGACAAGCCCCTTGTGGGAGCGAGCTTGCTCGCGATAGCGGTGGTTCAGCTTGCATCCATGTTGAATGTACCGCCGTCTTCGCGAGCAAGCTCGCTCCCACATGGGGGCTGGTGTGGTTTTGAGGGCTTTTGTGGCGAGGGAGCTTGCTCCCGCTGGGGCGCGAAGCGGCCCTAACGGCCGCACCTCGGTCTGGCATTTGGGGCTGCTGCGCAGCCCAGCGGGAGCAAGCTCCCTCGCCACGGGCGGTTTTTGTTACCGATGCAAAATCACCTGCGCAATCTCCTGCAACCCCATCACCCGTTGTGCGGCATTGAGTTTGATCGCTTCCTTGGGCATGCCGAAGACCACGCAGCTGGCTTCGTCCTGGGCCACGGTGGTGCTGCCGGCGTCGAGCATTTCCTTCAGGCCGCGGGCGCCGTCGTCGCCCATGCCGGTCATGATGATGCCGGTGGCGTTGCGGCCGGCGAATTTGGCCACGGAGCGAAACAACACATCCACCGAAGGGCGGTGGCGGTTGACCAGTGGGCCGTCCACCACCTGCACGTGATAGAACGCGCCGCTGCGGGTCACCATCATGTGTTTGCCGCCTGGCGCGATGAGCGCCAGACCCGGGTGGATGCGGTCGTTGTTGCGGGCTTCGCGCACTTCGATCTGGCACAGGCTGTTGAGCCGGGCGGCGAACGAGGCGGTGAATTTTTCCGGCATGTGCTGGACGATGACGATGCCCGGGCACACCCGCGGCAGGGCGGTGAGCACCGCTTCCAGGGCCTGGGTGCCACCTGTGGAGGTGCCCAGGGCGACGATGCGTTCGGTGGTCTGCGCCATGGCGTGGCCGTTGGCGGCGGGCAGCATGGCGTCGGCGGTGAGTTTGGTCGCGGGCGTCAGCGCGATCGGGGCAGGGCGCTTGCCCAGGTTGCGCACGTTGACCTGGGCGGCGGCACGGATCGCCGACACCAGTTCCGGCGCCGACTCCAACAGAAAGTTCTTCAGGCCGGTGGTGGGCTTGGTGATGATTTCCACCGCGCCAGCGGCCATTGCCTGCAAGGTGGTTTCCGCGCCCCGGGGTGTCAGGGACGAGCAGATCACCACCGGCGTGGGGCGCTCGCTCATGATTTTTTTCAGGAAGGTGATGCCGTCCATGCGCGGCATTTCCACGTCCAGCACGATCACGTCGGGCCATTCCTTGGCCAGTTTGTCCATGGCGAAAATCGGGTCGGACGCCGCGCCCATGACGTGGATGTCCGGTGTGTCGCTGAGGATCGCCAGCAACACCTGGCGAACCACGGCAGAGTCATCCACCAGCAGTACATTGATCTTTTTTGACATAGTCAGTGCCGGGTCCTTATAGGTTGGTGCCTGACCCACACATCGCCGCTGCAAAGGTCGAAGATGATGCTGCGGTGGCCAGTGCTGCCCATGTCCTGGGCGATCAGGTCGAGGCGATAAAGGGCGGCCATTTCCAGCGCGGCATTGACGTTCAGCCGCGCCACATCGCCGTAGGGCACGTGGCGTTGCAGTTCGGGGAACATCTCGCCGCCGCCGAACAGCTTGAGTTGGTAGTCCTCGGGTTCGGTGCGATGGGCTCGAGCCTGGAGGATGAACAGTTCGATGGCTTCGTCGGCGTAGAGGCCGTTCAGTGCGGTGGAGCAGCGCACCCGACTGGGCAGCATGAAGTGACACATGCCGCCGATCTTGCGTTCCGGATGCCACAGCGTGATCGCCACGCAAGAGCCGAGGATCGTGCGCAGGCGGGTCGGGCAGGTGGCGAAGCGAAACTCCCCGGGCGCCAGGTACACCTCGGCCACTTCCCTGATGGCGGCGCTCATGGTTTGCGGTAAATCGATGGCGCCACCAGTTTCAACGCATCGGACACACCGTTGAGGCTTTCCGAGTGGCTGATGATGAAATACCCGCCGGGCTTGAGCCGGGGGAGCAAGCGGGCAACCACTTTGCTTTTGGTGGGTTGGTCGAAATAGATCATGACGTTGCGCAGGAAGATCACATCGAACTCCCCCAGCTCCGGCAAGGTGTCGTTGAGGTTGACCTGGATAAAGTTGACCCGGTTGCGCAATGCCCGGTCGATGAGGAAGGTGCCTTGCTGGCTGCCGGTGCCCTTGAGGCAATATTTCACCAGCAGTGGCTGGGGCAGGGTGCGGGCACGTTCCATCGGGTAATGCCCGGCGCGCGCCTTGGCCAGCACCTGGCTGCTGATGTCCGAACCGATGACTTCCCAGGGCGTGGTGCCCAGTCCTTCGGCCAAGGTCATGGCCAGGCTGTAGGGTTCTTCCCCCGATGAACTGGCCGCGCTCCACAAGCGAAAGGTCTTGCCCGGTGTCGCGTGGGGCAGCACATGCTGGCGCAGGAAATCGAAATGCTTGGGCTCGCGGAAAAAATAGGTCTCGTTGGTGGTGAGCAGGTCCAGCGCTACCTGCAGCTCATCGGTGCGCTGGCCGTTCATGATCAGCTTGAAATACTCGCCGTAGCTGTCCAGCCCATAGTGCTTGAGGCGCTTGAACAGACGCCCGGCCACCAGGGCTTTCTTGGCCTCGGACAGGCTGATGCCGGCGGCCTGGTACAGCCAGGACTGGAACTGGCCGAACTCTCGGTCAGTGAGCGCCTGGGCGTTCAGCGTGCGTTCCTTGCAGGTATCGGCGTTCACGGGGCATCTACTTCCAGCGCGCTCGGGCTGGCTTCTGCGAGTAAGGACATCTCGTCGATGGACAGCACGCGGTCCACCTCCAGCACGATGACGAACTTGCCATCGACCTTGGCCATGCCACTGATGAAATCGGCACGGATCTTCGCGCCGAAGCTCGGTGGCGGCTCGATCTGCGAGGCCGGGATTTCCAGCACCGCCGACACCGTGTCCACCAGCAGGCCAATGTCCTGGGCCTGGCCGTCGGCGCTGGCCGCCTCGATGATCACCACGCAGCTGCGGCGGCTGATCGCCGAATTCGGCCGGCCGAAACGGGCCGACAGGTCCACCACCGGCACGACCGCGCCACGCAGGTTGATCACCCCGCGCACGAAGGCCGGCATCATCGGCACCACGGTCAGGTTGCCGTATTCGATGATTTCCTTGATGCACAGGATGCCGATGGCAAACATCTCCGTGCCGAGCATGAACGTCAGGTATTGCGCTTCTTCCTCGACCGCGATGGCGGTTTGACGTGTGGTCGCGATGGCGCCCATTGCTTTTTCTCCTTTAAGCAAGCCAGTGGAACCGGGCCATCAGAACCGGGTGAATTCCGATTCGTCCGGGGCGCTGGCCATGTTGTAGGCAAACGCTTTAGGCATGACCGGTGCCGGAGTCCGGGCCGGTTTGCGGCCGGACGGACCTGGGGTGTTATCAACCCTGGCAATTTGCACAGCAGACTTGGGCGGCGAGTCGAGGGTGAAGAAGCTCATGGCCTGTTGCAGCTGTTCGGCCTGGCTGCTCATTTCCTCGGCGGTGGCGGCCAGTTCTTCGCTGCTGGAGGCGTTTTGCTGGGTCACCTGGTTGAGCTGGGTCATGGCGGTGTTGATTTGCGCCACACCGGCGGCCTGTTCTTCGGAGGCGGCGCTGATTTCCTGCACCAGGTCCGAGGTCTTGTTGATGGATGGGACCATCTCGTTGAGCAGGTTCCCGGCCTTCTCGGCCATATCGACGCTGCTGGACGACAGTTCGCCGATTTCCTGGGCGGCCACCTGGCTGCGTTCGGCCAGCTTGCGCACTTCGGCGGCGACCACCGCGAAACCTTTGCCGTGTTCACCGGCACGGGCTGCTTCGATGGCAGCGTTGAGCGCCAGCAGGTTGGTCTGGTAGGCGATGTCGTCGATGATGCTGATGCGCTGGGCGATTTTCTTCATCGCCACCACGGTCTGCTGCACAGATTCGCCGCCGTCGGTGGCTTCCTTGGCGGCCTTGCTGGCCATGCCGTCGGTGACCTTGGCGTTCTCGGTGTTCTGGTTGATGCTGGCGCTCATCTGCTCGATGGAGGCGCTGGTTTCCTCGACGCTGGCCGCCTGTTCGCTGGTGGCCTGGCTCATCGATTGCGCGGTGGCGCTGACTTCTTCGGAGGCGCTGGCCAGGTTGTCCGCCGCGTTGCGCACTTCACCGATGATGTGCGAGAGCTTGCCGACCATGTTCTGCATGGCGTTGAGCACCATGCCGGTTTCATCCTTGGAGCCACCTTCGATTTTCGCGTTCAGGTTGCCTTCGGCCAATTGTTCGGCAACGGCGGCGGCCTGTTTCAAGGGGCGGGAGATGATGCGCGAGATGAACAGCGCCAGGCCCAGGCCCACCAGCAGGGCTGCAGCCAGTACGGCAATGATCGACAGGCGTGCGTTTTCATACAGCTGGGTGCCGTGTGCACTGGCGACATCAGCGCCAGCCGCGTTGAGCTCGACCAGTTTTTGCAGGTCGCCGGTCACCAGGTCGAACCGACGCTTGGACTCGCCCTTGAGCATCGCATTGGCCTGCTCGGTCAGGTTCTGCCGGGACAATGCGAGCAGGTCTTTGCTGATCGCCAGATAGGCGGCCCAGTCATTACGGGTGGTGTCGAATACCTGACGATCTTCAGCGCTGGAGAGCAGTTTTTCGTAAGTGTCCAGGCGTGTTTCGAAGGCCTTCTTGGCTTCCTCGGCCTCTTGCTCGAGGGTGACGCGCTCTTGATCGGAATCGGCGACAATATGACGATTTTCCTTAAGGCGATAGCTCGCCGCGTAGAAGCGCATGCCCGAGGCTGCTCGCATGGACGGCATCCAGTTTTCACGGATGTCGAGGGCGGTGTGGTTCACCTGGCCCAGTTGGATGATCGAGAACACCCCCATGACGGCTGTCAGCGCCAGCACCACAAGAAATGAAGTGATCAGTTTGGTGGCGATTCTAAGATCGTAGAACCATTTCATTGGGAAGTACCTCTCCATGGAATTGCTAAAGCGTCAGCGAGCGTTGGCTTGTTGTAATTGAGTCGGTGTGTAGCGGTTTTCCACTTGGGCGATCTGGGTGAGCAGCGCCGGTACGTCGAGAATCAACGCCACGGCACCACTGCCCAGGATGGTCGAGCCACTGATGCCGCGAAGGGCACCAAACAGCTTGCCCAGCGGCTTGATCACGGTCTGGAATTCACCCAGCAAGTCATCCACCACCAGCCCGGCCTTGAGTTCGGCGTAGCGCACCACCACCACGTTCTGCCGGCGCGCGGCCGGACCTTCATGGCTGAAGTGATCGCGCAGGTAGACCAGTGGCAGCACCTCGCCGCGCAGGTCGAGGTAGCCTTGTTCGCGGCTGGCGAGCCCGTCGTCTTCGCTCAGCTCGATGCATTCCTGGACCATGTCCAGCGGTATCACATAGGTCGACTGGCCGATGCTCACCAGGAATCCATTGATGATCGCCAGGGTCAGCGGCAGGCGAATGCGCACCACGGTGCCCTTGCCGGGCTGGCTGTCCAGGTCGACGGTGCCGCGCAGCAGGGTGATGTTGCGCTTGACCACGTCCATGCCCACGCCACGCCCCGAAAGGTTGGTCACGGCCTGGGCGGTGGAGAAGCCGGGTTCGAAGATCAGGTTGTAGATTTCCTGGTCGGTCGGGCTGGCACCCGGGGGCACCAGGCCACGTTCCTGGGCTTTTTCCAGGATCCGGTCGCGGTTCAGGCCGGCGCCGTCGTCGGCGATTTCCAGCACGATGCTGCCCGAGTCGTGATAGGCGTTGAGGTGCAGGTGCCCCTTGGCCGGTTTGCCGGCCGCCAACCGTGCCTCGGCGGTTTCAATGCCGTGGTCCATGGCGTTGCGCAGCAGGTGCATGAGCGGGTCGCCGATTTTTTCCACCACGGTCTTGTCCAGCTCGGTCTCCGCACCGCTGATGATCAGGTCGATGTCCTTGCCCAACTCCTGGCTGACATCGCGCACCACCCGACGGAAGCGGTTGAAGGTTTCGCCGATGGGGATCATGCGCAGGCGCAGGGCACCGTCGAGGATTTCCTCCACCAGTGACGACACCGTCGAGGTGGATTCCTGCAATGGATCGTTGTTGCAGGTGCGGGCCAGCAGGCTCGCGCCGGCGCTGGCGATGACCAGTTCGCCCACCAGGTTGATCAGTTCGTCGAGCTTGTCGGCATTGACTCGCACATAGGTGCCGTCCTTGGCCTTGCTGTCGCTGGTCACCGCTTGTTTGTCGGTGGCGATCTGGGCGGGCATGCGCGGCGTCTTGCGCTGGTCGGACAACAACTCGCCGGTGGCGACCAACGCGGTGCTTTCCTCGGCAGGTTCCGGTGCTGTGGTCACCAGGCCGGTGTTGGCCTGGGGCGCGATGTCGTCATCCAGGGCCACGATCTCGATCACGCAGTCTTCCCGGACGAAATCGAACACTTCATTGATCGCCCCGTGGCTGGCGGCCGAGCGAAACTCGATGTCGAAGCCCAGGTAGCAGGATTCGGCGTCCCAGGCATCGGCGGCGGGCAGGGCGTCGGTCAAGGTGGTGAGGTCGACGATTTCACCCAGGGTTTGCAGATAGCGCAGGAACGACAGCGGGTCCATGCCGTTGCGGAACACGTCCTGGCCGAAGCGCAGGGAAATGTGCCAGAGGCGCGTTTCGCCGGGTTCGCGGGTGTTGGTTTCAGGGGCTGGCGTCGGGGCCGCAGCGGGCGAGGGCGCCTGGTACTCCTGCAGGATCTGGCACAGTTCCACTTCCCGTTGCAGGGCGGGTGGCGGCAGCGCTCCGCCCTGGTTGGCGGCCACGTTGATCAGTTCCAGCATGTGATCGCTGGACTTGAGCAGCACCGCGATCAGGCCGGCGTCCACCTCGACGCTGCCGTTGCGCAGGCGGTCGAGCACGTCTTCGACGATGTGGGTGAAGCTGACGATCGGTTCCAGGCCGAACAACCCGGCCGAACCCTTGATCGTGTGGGCCGCCCGGAAGATCGCGCCAATGGCGTCATCGTCGCCGGGGTCGGTTTCCAGTTGCAGCAGCGACTCTTCCATCGCCTGCAACTGTTCCCGTGCCTCGACGATGAAGGTCTGTTGTGCCTGATCGAGATTGATGCTCACGCTCATATCCTTTGTCGTGTCCGACGTATTGCAGCAGCCCTAGGCAACCAGATTGCACAGGGCAAGTGTTTCCGTGACGGCCTTGCTTTGGCCGATCAGTGTCAGTTGGGTCCCGGCCTTGGCGGCCTCGCGCTGCACCATCAGCAGCAGTTGCAGGCCGGCGCCGTCCATCTCGGTGATCTGCGACAGATCAAGAGCCATCCGCGGTGTTGCGCCCAGGTGCGGCAACCATTGCGCGGCCAGCTCGGCGGCGGTGTAGATCGTCAGCTCGCCGTCGATGTGCACCTGGGCGGTGTCATCGTGTGTCTCGTATTGCAACGGCATGGGAGCCTCCGGCTATCAAGGAAGAATCAGCTTGGATACCGCCGCCAGCATTTGCGCGGGCTGGAACGGCTTGACCACCCAGGCTTTGGCCCCAGCGGCCTGGCCTTCCTGCTTCTTCGATTCCTGGGATTCGGTGGTGAGCATGATGATCGGCGTGAATTTGTAGCTGGCCAGCTTCTTGACCTCCTTGACGAAGGTGATGCCGTCCATGTTGGGCATGTTCACGTCACTGATGATCAGGTGCACTTTCTGGCCATTGAGCTTGCCCAGTGCGTCCTTGCCATCGCTGGCTTCGATCACGTCATAGCCGGCACTTTTCAGCGCGATGCCGACCACCTGCCGAACGCTCGCGGAGTCGTCGACAACCAATACACTTTTAGCCATGAACGGCTCTCCTAAAAGAAGGTAATTTCCTGTGAAGTCTGTTGCGCGCTCGAGTCGCCGTGGTGATTGCGGCGTTGCTCGTCGGTGGCGTAAGTGGTTTCCATGCGCGCCAGCCATTGGCGGGCGTCGATGGAAGCGGCCTGTTCGGGCGACTGACCGGCCTGCTGCATGTGCACATGCAGGTCCTCGATGTTGTCGCGCACGTGGCTGAGGATCTGGCTGACCCGATCCTGGAATTGCAGGCTGACCAGCACCTCGGTGAGCTCATCGCGGATGCCGAAGCTTTCCCGCTGCAGCATGTCGGCCGAGTCGGCCAAGCGGCCGGTGACGCTCTTGAAGCGCTCCAGTACCTGCTGGATGCTCTGCTCGGAGGCGGTGACCGAATGGGTGTCCTGGTCCGCGCCGCTGGATGCGGCATGCACCAGTTGGGTGATGGCGGTGTTGATGATGTCGACCTTGGCCGACATCTGCTGGCCGGTCTCGCTGGACTTGCTCGAGAGACTGCGCACGGCGTCGGCCACCACGGCAAACCCACGCCCGGCTTCGCCGGCACGGGCGGCTTCGATGGCGGCGTTGAGGGCCAGCAGGTTGGTCTGCGCGGCAATCGCCGCGACGTCGGCGGCCATGGTCCGCAGCTCGCCGGTATAAGCCGTCAGGTTACGCACCTGGGCCAGGGTTTCGTCGCGGCTGGCCTGGGTGGCCTTCAGGGAATCGATGACCTTGACCAGTTCACCTTCGCTCTGGGCCAGCACCTGCACGGCGCCGCCACTGCTGCTGCCGGCCAGTTCACCAGCGGCCAGTTGCGAGGCTTGCACGGTGTCTTCCAGCCGTGAGGATATGCCGGTGAAGCGGCTGGTCAGCGAGACGATTGCGGTTTCGGTCTGCTGCCGGGAGCTTTCGACCTGCTTGGCCCAGATCGGCATGGCACCGAGAATGACTTCGTTGAGTTGCTCGCGGGTGTTATGGGCCGGATGCTCGCTGGCTTGCTGGTCGTGGCGGGCGATGGCGGCGGCGAGGGCGCTGTCGAACTGTTGGCGTTGCGAACGCGCCCCCCATACGCCAGCACTGACGCCAACGGCCAAAAGGGCAATGCCCAGAATGATGTTTTGTACACTTGGACCGTTGAGCAGTACGACGCCAATGGCTGCAACGAAAGCGACGAGCACTGTGTTCCAGAGAATGCGCGGTGGTTGGGCGAAGGAATGACCGTGTGGGTACGACGTCATGGTTCGGTCCTTGAACAGAGTTTCTAACAGGTTATTTGCGAATAACTGGTTATCTGCGACCTCTACTCGGACTTTAAGACCGGCTGTCCGATACCGGTAATGCTGTAGGCATTGGCCTACACGGTGCGTGGCACTGTGCTACTTCAGATTAGACGCAGTCTGTGAAAAGTCGAATGCACCCGACGAAGGTCGAAGCCACATGGCGAAGGTGATGGCGCACGGGCCTTTCTGGTGGTGCATCGGCCTTTGTGGCGAGGGAGCTTGCTCCCGCTGGAGCGCGAAGCGGTCCCCAACGTGGCTGGCGCGGTTATATTGCGTGTTTAGGTTTTGGGGCTGCTGTGCAGCCCAGCGGGAGCAAGCTCCCTCGCCACAAGAGCCACAAGAGCCACAAGAGCCAAAAGAGCCACAAGAGCAGCCTGCACTGATTCTTCTGAAACAGATGATTGGATTGCGCTAAATTACCGGCACCCGGATTTTCGAACCTGCCATCAGAGCCCCCATGCCCACCCAGCCTCTCTGGAAAACCTATCTCCTGTTCCTGGCCCCCATGGTCCTGTCCAATTTCCTGCAGTCCATGTCTGGCACGCTCAACAGCATCTACATCGGCCAGATGCTCGGCACTCAGGCCTTGGCGGCGGTGTCAGGGATGTTTCCCATCGTGTTTTTCTTTATCGCATTGGTGATCGGCCTCGGCGCGGGGGCGGGGGTATTGATCGGACAGGCCTACGGCGCCGGAGAAACCGGCACGGTGAAGGCGATTGCCGGTTCGACGTTGTTGCTGGGGGCGATCATCGGCCTGACGGCGGCGGTGCTCGGCAGTGTCTTTGCGCGCCAGGCGTTGCAGGGGCTCGGTACGCCGGCCGATGTGCTGGAGGACGCCGTTTCCTATGCCCGGGTCATGATGTGGATCCTGCCGATGTTGCTGGTATTTGTGCTGTTCACCCAACTGCTGCGCGGGGTGAGCGATACGGTGTCGCCGATGTTGGCGCTGCTGGTGTCCACCAGTGTCGGGCTGCTGCTCACGCCCGCGTTGATCCGTGGCTGGTTGGGGTTGCCGCAGATGGGCATCCAGAGCGCGGCATGGGCGGGGCTGGTGGGGACGACGTCAGCGATGCTGATGCTGGCGTGGCGCCTGAGCCGCCGCGAGCATGCCCTGGCGCCGGACCGGGCATTGTTCGCGGCGATGCGCCTGGACAAGGACATCCTCGGCAAAGTGCTGCGCATCGGCTTGCCCACCGGGTTGCAGATGGTGGTGATCTCGTTGTCCGAGTTGGTCATCCTGACGCTGGTCAATAGCCACGGTTCCCAGGCCACGGCGGCCTACGGCGCGGTGACGCAGATCGTCAACTACGTGCAGTTTCCGGCGTTGTCGATTGCTATCACCGCCTCGATCCTCGGTGCCCAGGCCATCGGTGCCGGACGCCTGGAGCGCCTGGGGCCGATCCTGCGCACGGGGCTGTTGATCAACCTCTGGCTTACCGGTGGGCTGGTGGTCCTGGGCTATCTGCTGTCCCACTGGCTATTGGGGCTGTTCATCACCGACTCGGCGGCGCGGGTCCAGGCCGAACACCTGCTGCACATCATGCTCTGGAGCCTGCTGGTGTTCGGCTTCCAGGCGATCGTCGGCGGCATCATGCGCGCCAGCGGCACGGTGCTGGTGCCGGTTGCCATCTCGATCCTCTGCATCGTCGCCGTGCAAGTGCCGGCGGCGTATCTGCTGGACGCACATTTCGGGCTGCAAGGGGTGTGGATGGCGTTCCCGGTGGCCTACTTGAGCATGCTGCTGTTGCAGACGCTGTACTACAAGCGGGTGTGGCAGCATCAGCCGATCGAACGCCTCGTTTAGATTGTCGCTTTGTGACACAACACCATTTCCTGGGTGCGCGCCTGTGGGAGCAAAGCTTGCTGTGGGAGCAAGGCTTGCCCGCGATAAAGTTGATGCGGTCTCTCAGAAACCGAGGTGTCTGCATCGCGAGCAAGCTTTGCTCCCACAGGGGATCGGAGCCTGGCGATGTTACAGTGGCCATCACCCGCCACGCCGCCACCGAGGATCCGATGCCTGCCAGTCCCCCCAACCCCATTGCCTATCGCGCCTTCCTGTTCGACATGGACGGCACTCTGCTCAATTCCATCGCCGCCGCCGAGCGGATCTGGACGCGCTGGGCCCTGCGCCACGGCGTGGACGTGGCGACGTTCCTGCCGACGATCCATGGCGTGCGCGCCATCGACACCATCGCCCGCCAGCACCTGCCAGGGGTGGATGCCCAGGCCGAAGCCGAGCAGATTACCCGCGAGGAAATCGAAGATGTCGAAGGGGTGGTGCAGGTGCCCGGTGCGCAGGCCTTTCTGAACAGCTTGCCGCCAGAACGCTGGGCAATCGTCACCTCAGCGCCCATGGCATTGGCCTTGCGTCGTATGGAAGCGGCGGGGATCCCGCGTCCAGGCGTGATGGTCACCGCCGAAGACGTCAGCGATGGCAAGCCCAACCCCACCTGCTATCGCCTGGCCGCCGAGCGCCTGCAAGTGACGCCGCAGGAATGCCTGGTCTTTGAAGACGCCGAGGCGGGCATCCGGGCAGGCGAGGCCGCCGGGGCGGATGTGCTGGTGGTAACGGCGACGCATACGCACCCGGTGGTCACCCTTCATCCGCAGATCAAGGATTACCTTGGGCTTGGTATTGAAGTGGATGAAGCCGGGCTGATGCGGCTGACCCCGACTCTGTGACCACAGCAGAACTCCTGTGGGAGCGAGCTTGCTCGCGATAGCGGTGGGTCAGCTTGCATCTGTGCTGAATGTGCCGCTGTCATCGCGAGCAAGCTCGCTCCCACATTGGATTTGTGGTCCTCAGATAGGTCAGGTCACCACGCGATAGCACGGCACATACGCCGCGCCGCCCGGCAGTTTCATGCGGTGTTGGGCGACGAAGGCCTGGAGCAGGCGGTCGAGGGGTTCCATGATGGCGGCGTCGCCGTGGATCTCGTACGGGCCGTGTTCCTCGATCAGGCGGATGCCCTTGTCCTTGACGTTACCGGCCACGATCCCCGAGAACGCCCGGCGCAGGTTGGCGGCCAGTTCGTGGGCGGGCAGGTCGCGGCTCAGGCCCAGGCTGGCCATGTTGGCGTGGGTCGGGTCGAACGGGCGCTGGAAGCCCTCGTCGATCTTCAGCAGCCAGTTGAAGTGGAAGGCGTCGTTGCGCTCGCGGCGGAACTGCTTGACCTCCTTGAGCCCCTGGGTCATCTGCCGCGCCACTTCGGCCGGGTCGTCGATGATGATCTGATAGTGCTGCTGCGCCGCCGGGCCCAGGGTTGCGCCGACAAACGCATGCAACTGGTCAAGGTACGGCGCGGCGCTTTTCGGCCCGGTGAGGACCACCGGGAACGGCAGGTCCTGGTTGGCCGGGTGCATCAGGATGCCGAGCAGGTAGAGGAACTCTTCCGCCGTACCGGCACCACCCGGGAAGATGATGATGCCGTGGCCGACCCGCACGAAGGCTTCCAGGCGTTTCTCGATGTCCGGCAGGATCACCAGCTCATTGACGATCGGGTTCGGCGCCTCGGCGGCGATGATGCCCGGCTCTGTCAGGCCCAGGTAGCGACCGCCATGGATGCGCTGCTTGGCATGGGCAATGGTGGCGCCTTTCATCGGACCTTTCATCACGCCCGGGCCGCAACCGGTGCAGATGTCCAGGCTGCGCAGGCCCAGTTCGTGGCCGACTTTCTTGGTGTATTTGTATTCTTCGGTGTTGATCGAGTGACCGCCCCAGCACACGACGATTTTCGGCTCCACGCCAGGGCGCAAGGTGCGGGCGTTGCGCAGCAGGTGGAATACGTAGTCGCTGATGCCCTGGGACGAGCTGAGGTCGATGCGCTGGCTGTCCAGCTCGTTCTCGGTGTAGACGATGTCGCGCAGGGCACTGAAGAGCATTTCCCGGGTGCTGGCGATCATTTCGCCGTCGACGAAGGCATCGGCCGGCGCGTTCAGCAGCTCCAGGCGCACGCCGCGGTCCTGCTGGTGAATACGGATCTCGAAGTCCTTGTAGGCTTCCAGGATGGTCTTGGCGTTATCAACATGGGCGCCGGTGTTGAGGATGGCCAGGGCGCACTGGCGGAAGAGGGTATAGATGCTGCCGGAACCGGCTTCGCTCAGTTGCTGGACTTCGCGCTGGGACAAGGTCTCCAGGCTGCCCTTGGGGCTTACCGAGGCGTTGATTACATGTCTTTGAGTCATTCAGCTTTCCTTGAAAACGATGCCATGCACACAACGACGGCATCTTGAAAAAAAACGTCCACGCAGAAAGATCGCACGATCCTTGCGCTATCGCCATGGACTTTGATCCGGACCCGGCGAGTCGGTTGCGCTACAAAATGAGCCCCAGCATAGCTAATTCGACCGGGCAGGCGATAATGCGTGACTCTTTTGATGCCGTACAAGGAAATTGCGCCGCGATGTTCGAGATCAAACCGTGGGATGGCGACACCTACCGCAAGCAGACCCGCCGCAGCACCCTGATCATCGCGGTGGTTTTCCTGGCCCTGGCGATGTTGCTGTCCAGCCTGGCCGTGATGCTGCTGGGGACGCCTGGAGGCGATAACTTTCGTTTCAATCTCGGCGGGGTGATTGTCGCGGTGTTGGCGATGGCTGTGCTGATGCGCCAGTACTTCTGGTCGCAGCCGTGGATGGCCGCCGCCGTGTACGGCTGGCAGCTCAAGCGCAGCCTGATGAAAATCACCAACGTGATGCACCAGGTGAAGGCCGGTGTGCAGGCCCAGGACCCGGCTGCGATGAAATTGTTGCGGTTCTATCACTTGGGCCTGACCCAGATGCACCTGCTCGATGCCAATTCCAGCGACCACGCCTCGTTAGTTCGTGAAGCCGACGAGCATCTGGAGAAGATGCAGGCGCTGGGCCTGGACACCGAACAGTCGCGCCTGGAGCCGAGCTGGATCGAGACGGTGAAGCAGGCCTATAGCGCGGGTTGATCGGGGTCCTCACTTCTAATCCTCGCCACCGCTGACTTTCCAATGCTTGGCATCCGCTGGGAAAACCACTTGCTCGACCCGATGGGCAATGCCGAAAGCCAGGGAGTTTTCCGCTGGAATCACTCGCTCTTCGGCGCACAGGCACTTGAAGATATCCAGTTGGGTGGCCGCGCCGGCAGTTTCCTTGACGTAGATTTCCACGTAGCGTGCCACATCGTTGTCCAGGCTGGACAGGTACTCGCGCAAGCGTGAATGGTCCACGGATTTCTGGCCGAAGTACCAGTTCATCGGGTGGATCAGAAAACGCGAATGCGGGGTGGTGGTGCGGTCGCTGGCGGCCAGGTACATGACGATGCCCATGGACTCGATGTTGCCGGCGTTCACTGCACGCACCGGTACCGGAAGGGACTTGATGAAGGTGTAGAGCGTGAAACCGAAGTTGGTACTGCCACCGACGGTGGAGAGATTGAGCATCAGCGAGTCGGCGCCTTTCTCAATGGCTTCCAGGCAGTTGTCGCGAAAGCGTTCCGTGGTGCCCTGAACGATCTGGCAATGAAAATGGACAATGTGTTCGGACATCTGAAACTCCTGTCGATTTCACCCTTTTGAAAACCTGCGCAGTGGTCGTGCCGTAAAGTTGGGAGTCCGGTGCTCTGCGGATGTTCCGCCTTCCTGGCTCGCTGCGGGTGAATCGCGTTAAACCGATTGCTCCTGTTCGCACGCCTCGGCGGCTTGTGTCATGCGCTGCAAGAATAGCGTCAGTCCGGCTTCTTCTTCGCTGAGGCCTTTGCGTGCCCGGGGTTTGGGCAACTGGGTCAGGGCCCCGAGCAGGAAGCCTTCCACCACCGCAGGGTGGATGTAGCATTTACGACAGACGGTGGGCGTGTTGCCCAGCTGGCGGGCGACGTGCCTGACCATCTCGGCGACGTGTCTTTTGGCTTCGGTCTCGGTTTCCCAACGCAGCGTCCGCAACCCGGCCAGAGCGGCTGCGCTGCCGGCCCAGGTGCGGTAGTCCTTGGCGGTGAAGTCGGCGCCGGTGAGGGTCTTGAGGTAGGCGTTGATGTCCGAAGAGCTGATGGCGTGGCGCTCGCCATCTTCGTCCAGGTACTGGAACAGGTTCTGCCCGGGGATGTCCTGGCAGCGCTTGATGATCCGCGCCAGGCGCCGGTCTTTCACGGTGATCTGGTGCTCGATGCCGCTCTTGCCGCGGAACTGGAAGGCGATGGCGCTGCCGTTGACCTCGACATGTTTGTCGCGCAGGGTCGTCAGGCCGTAGGAGCGATTGTCCCGGGCGTATTGGCTGTTGCCGACGCGGATCAGGGTCACGTCCAGCAGGGTGATGACGGTGGCCATGACTTTGTCGCGGCTGAACCCTGGCGTGGCGAGGATTTCCTCCAGGCGTTTGCGCAAGCGCGGCAGGGCCCGTCCGAATTCCAGCATCCGCGAATACTTGTCCGCATCGCGAACCTCACGCCAGCGCGCATGGTAGCGGTACTGCTTGCGCCCGCGGGCATCGCGCCCGGTGGCCTGGAGATGGCCGCGCGGGTCGGTGCAGATCCAGACATCGGTGTAGGCCGGCGGGACCGCCAGGGCATTGATGCGCTGGATCTCGGCCGCGTCGGTGATGCGCTGGCCCTGCGGGTCGAAATAACAGAATTGGCCCCGCCGCTTTTTACGGGTGATGCCCGGGGCCGTGTCATCGACATAATGCAGGTCGGCCGGCAGTGCATCCGGCGGCAGGGTGTCGGGCATGAGAAGAGTCCTTGGCAACGAATCCGGTGGCCTGTGAATTCATTGACCGCAGGCTGTTCGGGTCGTGCCAAGATTCTGATGTTGCTGCAAAACCTGTGGGAGCAAACCAGCAGAAGCAAACCAGCAGAAGCAAACCTGTGGGAGCAAGGCTTGCCCGCGATAGCATCGCCTCGGTCTATCAGCTACACCGAGGTGCTTGCATCGCGGGCAAGCCTTGCTCCCACAGGTTTGTTCCCACAGCTCCCACAGTGTGATCCGCTGGTATGGACCCTACGCCAACACCGCCACCGCCTTGATCTGCGCCCACAACACCTGCCCCGGATGCAGCTTGAGCTGATCGCGGGAGTAGCGGGTGATGCGCGCCAGCAGCGGGGTGCCGGCGGCTTCCAGGCGGATCAGCACATGGGCGGCGTTGTCGGCGGCCTGTTCGCTGACCACGGTGACTGGCAGGCGGTTGAGGATGCTGGTCTGGGCATCGTTCGCCAGGCTGAGGCTGACGTCCCGGGCCTGGACCTTGAAACGCAGCGGCTGGCCGAGGGCCAGGGAGGTGTGGGCCACGCGTACGTTCAGTTGGCTGTCGGGCAGATTCAGGGTCAGCAATTGATAAGCCGGGTCATAACCGCTGACCTTGCCCTCGATCACCACTCCAGCGTCATCCCCCAGGGCCAAGGGCAGGTCGAGCCGGGCCAGGGTCTCGCCGATCGGCCCACTGGCCAGCGCGCGGCCGCTGTCGAGCAGCACGATGTGGTCGGCCAGGCGCGCCACTTCGTCCTGGGAATGGCTGACATACAGCACCGGGATGTCCAGTTCATCGTGGAGCCGTTGCAGGTATGGCAGGATTTCGTTTTTGCGTTGGCTATCGAGGGCCGCCAGCGGCTCATCCATCAGCAGCAGTTGCGGGCTGGTGAGCAAGGCGCGGGCGATGCCCACCCGTTGGCGTTCGCCGCCAGACAGGTTGTGTGGCTGCCGATCGAGCAAGTGCCCGATGCCCAGCAGCTCGGTCGCCTGGTCCATGTCCACTCGCCGTTGTGCCGGCGCAATGCGCTTGAGGCCGAACGCCAGGTTGGCCCGTACCGACAGATGGGCGAACAGGCTCGCCTCCTGGAACACATACCCCACCGACCGTTTATGGGGCGGCACGAACACGCCGTGCTCACTGTCTTGCCAGACTTGGCCGTTGACCTCGATAAAACCCCGGGTCGGCCGCTCCAACCCGGCAATGCAGCGCAGGCAGGTGGTTTTGCCGGAACCGGAAGGCCCATACAGGGCGGTCACGCCACGGCCGGGCAATTGCACATCCAGGTCCAGGGAAAAAGCCCCGTGGTCGAGCTGAAAACGCGCGTGAATCATCGATCAGCTCCAACCGGCACGGGTTCGGCGGCTGGAATACAGCGCCAGCAACACCAGGAATGAAAACACCAGCATCGCCGCGGCCAGCCAATGGGCCTGGGCGTATTCCAAGGCTTCGACATGGTCGTAGATCTGCACCGACACTACCCGGGTTTTCTCCGGAATGTTGCCGCCGATCATCAGCACCACGCCGAATTCGCCGACGGTGTGGGCAAAGCCGAGAATCGCCGCAGTGATAAAACCGGGGCGGGCCAGGGGCAGGATGACGCTGAAAAACGTATCCCAGGGCCCGGCCCGCAGGGTGGCGGCGACTTCCAGCGGTCGACTGCCGATGGCGGCAAAGGCGTTCTGCAACGGCTGCACCACAAACGGCATGGAATAGATCACCGAGCCGATCACCAGCCCGGTGAAGCTGAAGGTGAGGGTGCCCAACCCGAGGGCTTGGGTGAACTGGCCGATCCAGCCGTTCGGCCCCAACGCCAGCAACAGGTAGAAGCCGATCACCGTGGGTGGCAGCACCAACGGCAACGCGACCACCGCACCCACCGGCCCGCGCAGCCAGGAGCGGGTGCGCGACAGCCACAACGCGATGGGCGTGCCGATGAGCAACAGGATCACCGTGGTCAATGACGCCAGTTTCAGGGTCAGCCAGATGGCGGCATAGTCGGCGCTGGTCAGTGGCATTTAGCGTTGGTAACCGTAGGTTTGGATGATGGCGGCGGCTTTCGGGCCCTTGAGGTAATCCACCAGGGCCACGGCAGCGGGGTTGTCCCGACCCTTGTTGAGGATCACCGCGTCCTGTTTGATCGGGTCGTGCAGTTCAGCCGGGACGATCCACGCCGAGCCGCCCGTCACTTTGCCGTCCTTGTACACCTGGGACAAGGCGACGAAGCCGAGTTCGGCGTTACCGGTGGAGACGAATTGATAGGCCTGGGTGATGTTCTGGCCTTCGACGAGCTTGCTTTTCACCTGGGCGGTCAAGCCGAGCTTGTCCAGCACCTGGGTCGCAGCCAGGCCGTAGGGCGCGGCTTTCGGGTTGGCGATGGACAGGTGCCGGAAGTCGTTGCGCTTGAGGACCTGCCCCGTGCCATCGACATAACCCTCTTTGGCCGACCACAGCGCCAGGGTGCCGACCGCGTAGGTGAAGCGCGAGCCCTTGACGGTGTCGCCTTCGCTTTCGAGCCGGGCCGGGGTGGTGTCGTCGGCGGCGAGGAAGACTTCGAATGGCGCGCCGTTCTTGATCTGCGTATAGAACTGCCCGGTGGCGCCGTAAGCCGTTATCAGTTTATGCCCGGTGTCTTTTTCGAAGTCGGCGGCGATGGCCTGGATCGGCGCGGTGAAATTGGAAGCGACCGCCACCTGCACCTCCGCGGCCTGGACGGCGCCAACGGTGAAGAGCGTGGTCAGCAGCAACGGCGCGAAGCGGGTGGGGCGCATAGGTAAGATTCCGTAGGGGCAGATTCGCTATATACCAGAATATATAGCGAATGACCGACAAACGGAACGCGGCATTTTGCCTGGGGAGTGAGGTGCAAGGGTGTGGGAGCCAAGCTTGCTCGCGATGGCGTTCGATCAGGCATTCGCCCTGTGGAGTCGAGCCAATGCCTCTTCAGCCAAGCCCCGCGTCAGTTCAGCCGTTGACAGTTCGCGGCCCAGGGGGAAGGCCTGGCCGGCCCAGAGGTTGCTGAAGTCTGCTTCGTCCTTGGCGCGCAATGGCATCAACGCGCCGCCCGCCAGGGGAAATGCCGGGGCCAGCGGGCTCATCGGGCCCACTTCGCGCATCACCCGGTTGACGATGCCTCGGGCCGGGCGACCGGTGAACAGGTTGGTGACAGCGGTCTGGCTTTCCTTGGCCGTGCGCAAGGCGCGGTGATGGGAAGCGCTGATCTTCGCCTCGGGCGTGAACAGGTAGGCGCTGCCCAATTGCACCGCCGAAGCACCCAGGGCGAATGCCGCGACGATCCCCCGCGCATCGCCAATGCCGCCAGCAGCGATCACCGGCACCTTCACCGCATCCACTACCTGCGGCAGCAAGGCAAACAGCCCGACTTGGGTGTCGAGGTCGTCGCTGAGGAACATCCCGCGATGACCTCCGGCTTCATAGCCCATGGCAATGATCGCGTCGCACCCGTGCTGTTCCAGCCAGATGGCTTCCTCGACGGTGGTGGCCGAGGAAAGGATTTTCGCGCCAGTGGCCTTCACTCGATCGAGCAAGGATTTTTCCGGCAGGCCGAAATGGAAGCTGACCACTTTCGGACGCATCTCTTCCAGCACCCGGCAGGCGGCATCATCGAACGGCGTGCGGTTGGACACCGGGGTTGGCGCGTCGAAGTCGACGCCCAGTTCCTGGTAATACGGCTTGAGCCGTTGCTTCCAGGCCGCGGCCCGCTGTTCGTCGAAGGCCGGTGGCTGGTGACAGAAAAAATTCACATTGAATGGCTTGTCGGTCTGTTCGCCGATGGTCGTCAGCGCCTGGCGCAGTTGCTCGACATCGAGCATCGCCGCCGGCATCGAACCCAGCCCGCCGGCATTGCACGTCGCGACCACCATGGCCGGCCCGGTCACCCCGGCCAGTGGCCCCTGGATGATGGGCAGCTCGATACCGAGCAGGTCAAGAATGCGGGTGTCTGGCCACTGGCTCATGTGCGGGGTCTCCGAGGGCAGAAGGAAACAGCGTTTTTAGCAGGTGTGGGCCGGCGAGGGCCAGTCGAGTTTTTCAATCCCGCGCTCGCCGCTTGATCCCGACGCCGTGAGGGTTACCATGCGGGCTTCATACATCAAGGAGCCCAACCCATGGACGTGAAACTCAAGACCGTCGAACCCTTCACCGTGGCCGGTTTGCAGGTGCGTACCCGTAACACCGACGAGCAGCAGCCCGACACGGCGAGGATCGGCCCGATGTGGCAGCAGTTCTTCAACGAAGGGCTGTTCGACACGATTCCGGCCCGGCAGTCGGAGTCGTTCGTCTACGGGGTGTATTCCAATTACGAGTCCGACGCCACCGGCCACTTCGATGTGACCGCTGGCGTACAGGTGGATGCGACCAGCGCCGGCTATCCCGCCGTGGACATCGAGGGCGGGGATTACCTGGTGTTTGCGGCCAAGGGGCCGATGCCCGACTGCGTGATCCAGACTTGGGGCCTGATCTGGGCCTACTTCGCCGACAACCCGCAAGCCGTGCGCCGTTTCACCACCGATTTCGAGGTCTACAGCAGCCCCGATTCCGTAGCGATCTACATCGGCGTTCAATCCCCGGACGAGCGTTCCAGCGCCAGCAACTGACGCTTGCGCTCCACGCCCCAGCGATAGCCCGAGAGGTTGCCGTCGCTGCGTACCACCCGGTGGCAAGGAATCGCCACCGCCAGGCTGTTGGCGCCGCAGGCCTGGGCCACGGCGCGCACGGCCTTGGGCATGCCGATGCGCTGGGCGATCTCGGCGTAGCTGGCGGTGCTGCCTGCGGGAATGTCCCGCAGGGCTTGCCAGACCCGTTCCTGGAAGGCGGTGCCGCGCAGGTCCAGGGGCAGGTCCAGACCCAGGGCCGGTGCTTCGATGAAGCCAACCACTTGGGCGATCAACTGTTCGAACTCGCGGTCAGCACCAATGAGATTGGCCCGGCGGAATTTGTCTTGCAGGTCGCGCACCAACGCCTCCGGGTCGTCCCCCAGCAGGATCGCGCACACGCCACGCTCGCTTTGCGCCACCAGGATAGCCCCGAGGGAGCATTGGCCGACGGCGAAACGGATGTCGGTGTTCTGTCCGGCGGCGCGGTAGTCGGCGGGTTTCATGCCCAACACCTTGTCGGCAGCTTCATAAAAGCGGCTGTTGGAGTTGAAACCGGCGTCGTACAGCGCCTCGGTGATCGTGCCGCCATCGGCCAGGCGTTCGCGTACCTTGCGTGAGCGGTGGGCGGCGGCATAACCCTTGGGGGTCAGGCCGGTGACCGCCTTGAAGACCCGATGAAAATGGAAGGGGCTCAAGCCCGCGCTTTCTGCCAGCTCATTCAGGCCTGGCAGTTCCTCGGCCGCTTCGATCTGCCGGCAGGCGGCGGCAACCCGTGCCGCTTGTTGGGCGGCGATCTGGGTCTGGTCCCGGGCCACGCGCTTGCTGGGCCGATAACCGGCTGCCTGGGCCTGTTCCGGCGTGTCGAAGAATTCGACGTTGCGCGGGTTGGGCAAGCGCGACAGGCTGCTGGGGTGGCAATAGATGCCGGTGGTTTTCACGCCATAGACGAAGGTGCCGTCGGCGCGTGGATCGCGGGCGAGCACGGCGGCCCAGCGAGGATCCAGTTCAGGGGCGAGATTGTTCGAAGTGCTGTTCATGGTCGTTATTCCATTGGCCCGTTTTGCCTACAGTAGTGAGCCTGCGAGGTGACGACACTCCGGGTCTTGCGGTTGAATTCTGCACCTTCATCCGGCGGTGCGAAACGTCAGGTTGATCCGCTGGGCGCCAAGGCGCGGGTGCTGGCCTTCCTTGAGCGGCAATACGCCGTGGTAACGCAAGCGGTCCACGCCACCCCAGACCACGATGTCGCCATGGAACAACGGAATGCGCAGGCTTTTGTCGCTGCGCTCGAAGCCGCCGAATTGGAACACCGCCGGCAGGCCCAAGGACATCGAGACGATGGGCGCGGCGAAGGAGCGCTCGTTCTTGTCCTGGTGCAGCGACATCCGCGCGCCGGACACATAGCGGTTGATCAGGCAGGCGTCGGGCTCGAAATGCTCGAAGTGCGCCTGTTGGGCGGCGGCCTGGGCCAGTTCGCGAAACACCGCCGGCATGTCGGGCCAGGGGTGGCCGGTCTGCGGGTCATGGGCGGTGTAGCGATAGCCGCTGCGGTCGGTGGTCCAGCCCAGCGCACCGCAACTGCTCAAGGCCACCGACATGGTAAAACCACCGGGCGTGACCATCTGCCGGAACGGCGCCGCCTGCAAGACGCTGTCCAGCGCCGGTAGCAAGCGCTCGAGCCAGGGCAGGGCGAACCCGCGCAGCACGTACGCTTGCTCGCCGATCTGCTCGACCTGGCCTGGCGGGGTGGGCGCCTGGTCGGCGAACAGGTCCAATGTGAGCGGTGTGTCATTACTGCGCATCATGAAAAATGATTCCCAAGGTGTGCCGCCTGCCGCTGTGCACGCAGCTGACGCCATGGCGCATGTTCACCCGATAATACCCGCGAACGCCTTTGACGGGCCGCTGGTGCACGGCAAACACCACGGCATCGCCCTGTTTCAGATCGATGACCTGGGGCCGCGATTGCATACGTGGGCGCTGTTCGGTGAGGACAAACTCGCCGCCGGTAAAATCCCGGCCCGGCTCCGACAGCAGGATGGCGACCTGCAACGGGAACACCTGCTCGCCATACAGATCCTGGTGCAGACAGTTGTAGTCCTGCGGACCGTATTGCAGCAACAACGGCGTAGGCCGCTGTTGCCCGGCGGCGTGGCAGCGATGGATGAAATCGGCGTGTGTGGGGGGGTAGCGTACCTCCAGGCCCATGCATTCATTCCAGCGGTTCGCCAGCGGCACTAGCATTGGGTACAACGACTGACGCAACTGTTGGATGAGCTCCGGTAACGGATAGCGAAAATACTGATACTCGCCGCGCCCGAACCCATGGCGGGCCATGATCACCCGCGAACGAAAAAGCCCGGGCTCGGCGTACAGACCACTCAGCAGCCGGCATTGCGTTGCCGGCAGCAGGTTGCGAATGATTGCACAGCCGTCCTGGTCGAGACTGTTCTCCAAGGTGGGCCAGTCCAGGTCGTGTATGCATTGGATTAGCGAGGGTAGGGACATGATGACAATCCTTGGTAGAAAGGACTGGTCAGTCTGGGGAGTGCTTTGACGGCTGGCACTCCGGATCTTGCGGTGTGTCAACGGCCGAGCGCTCACCTATCCTGAGCTGACACACCCGTCACCCTGTGGCGAGAGGATTATCTGCTCCCACAATGGGGATGACCCTCACACAAAAACAGTTTGATGAGCTGTTACAGCGCTTTGCTGACCTTGACGTCGCTGATCACGTCGTCGGTTTCGCCGTGCAGCTTTTGCAATGCGGCCCTGGCTTCTTCCTCTGTGCCGGTTTCCAGTTGCGCGAATTCGAAGCGGCGTTCGTCGTTGAGCTTGTACTTGATGACGTATTTGGTCGTCTGGGCCACGGTTTTGCCTGTCTTGAATAAGGGGCGATTCAGCTCAGTTTCGAGCTGGAGCGCCGGATGATTTTGATCTTGTGGGTCAGGGTCGGCTTGCGCGTGACGCTGATTGCACGGTGGCTGACGGTGTCGATGGTGATGTTCCAGAAACCGGTGCTAGGGGCAGTGATCCGGGCCGGGAAGGTGTCGAACGCGCCGCCGTGATACGTGTGCCGGCCGCCGTTCTTGAAGCTGCGGAAGTTGGCGTCGTTCATCAAACGGATGTTACACATTTGGGAGCATTCGATGACGACGATGTCGTCTTCGTTCAGGTGCTCGCGCTGGTGAATGAATTTCATGGGCGCCTCCAGAAGGGCTTTTTCTACAAAATCAAAACGATAGCAAGGGGCAATGATGCGCAGTTTATCAGCCCCGAGTGTTAATATCCGGCCCGCGCTCCAGGCTTTGTTCATTTATCGCAGGAAGCGGGAAAAAAAAACGGTGCGGCATCGGAGCAAAACGGTGTTTGCACTGTCGGAGGATCTTTATTGGAGGAATCATATGAAGCGCAGCGTGTGGGTGTTGGCATTGGCCATGAGTGGATGTGCATCGGTATCGGACATCAACCAGACGCCCCCCACCATGAGCGTCATCTCCGGAAAGAAGCCTCACGAATATGCCAAGTGTGTTTCCGACAAGCTGGCCAGCAGCCGTGGCTCGCTGCAAATGGAGCCGCACAAGAACGGCGTACGACTGATCGTCCCGGGCAAGCTGTCGACCCTGCCGGCGGCGGTGTTCGACATTGACGAGCGCTCCAGTGGCAGCAGCATCAAGCTGCACGAAAGCCTGTCCAACGTACCGGTGCGTCCGGGCGATGTGCAGGATGCGGCCAACGCCTGCATTTCCGGTTGATCACACTCAGCGCCTGACGAGCGGGCCGGGCATCGGATAAACTGCCGCCCCTCGACAAAAAATGCCGCCACGGTTCACGTTGGCGGCATTGTCATTTATGGAGTCAGTTGATGAAACGCGAGCAGGTGCGCGAGCGCCATGCAGAAGGTCTTATATCTGCCACCCATGTGATTCAGAACCCGGCGAGCCCGGGCGAATGGATCGTTTTCTTCAAGAAAAGCGCCGGGCGCAGTTTTTTCCTGGTGGATGACCTGGACGAAGTCGAGTCCTTCGCCCGTCTCGACGAACTGATCGAAACCTTGCGCGGGCTGGGCATCAAGTTCGCCGAGATCCACATTTGACTACTTGCACACCACCACGACACTGCGGCTGGTGAAGTTGCCGACGTCGACGCCCAGGGTCTTCTCGCTTTCCTTGGCCTGGGGCGTGCCGTCGGTGCCGACGATGCGGTAGCCGGTGCCGGCACAGGACGCGTCAGCCTTTTCGTAGCACGTCGCCCAGGAGTTGGCCTCGCCCGAGCAGTCGATGGCCAGGCCTTGCTCGCCGTTGTTCAGGTAGGTTTTTTCGGCCGAGGCACAGCCCGCCAGGGCCAGGACTGTAAACAGCGCCAGAAGTGTCTTCATGGGATCGTCATCGAGAAGGGAAGGGCAACGGCGAGGTTATAGCGAATGGCCATTGCGGTACAGCTAAACAAGCCTCGTTCAATGCCCGGGTGGCATTTACTAGAGGCCCGTGGGGTTTATTTCTTGCGGCGGGGGCTGCGGGCGGGGGCGGTGTCGCGTTCTTTCGCCGCCGGAGCTGCGCGTTCGTCCTGGAATACCGCAGCCACTTCCACTGCCATGGCCTTGCTAGGCAAGGGACCGGCGACCTGCTCGCCGTGGTAGTTGATAATCCACCACTGGCCGTCCTTGCCCTGGCTGACCGAATAACCGTTTGCGTTTCTTGTTGCCGACATCTAGCTGCCTCATTGGCGTGATCAAGGGCGCCATGATACGTCAAATGCTCGCAAACAGCGCCTACTGGCGTACAGTGGGTCCGCTGCAGCCATCGAAACGAAAGGCGATTGAACTATCCGCCGTTTTTTATTTCTCTATGATGGCATCGGTTGGCCAGTGCGGGCATTGTAAGGTGCCCATCGCCTGATTAGACTGCGCCGAAACTCGTACACACCGCCTTTTCAAGGACTTATATGATCAAGAAATGCTTGTTCCCAGCAGCCGGTTACGGTACTCGCTTCCTGCCAGCGACTAAAGCCATGCCCAAAGAAATGCTGCCGGTGGTGAACAAGCCACTGATCCAGTACGGCGTTGAAGAAGCCCTCGATGCAGGCCTGACTGAAATCTCCATCGTGACTGGCCGTGGCAAACGCGCGCTGGAAGACCATTTCGACATCAGCTACGAGCTGGAAAACCAGATCAAGGGCACCGACAAGGAAAAATACCTGGTCGGCATCCGCAAACTGCTGGATGAGTGCTCGTTCTCCTACACCCGCCAGACCGAAATGAAAGGCCTGGGCCACGCGATCCTGACCGGTCGCCCACTGATCGGTGACGAACCGTTCGCCGTGGTCCTGGCGGACGACTTGTGCGTCAACCTCGAAGGCGACGGCGTCCTGACCCAGATGGTCAAGCTGTACAAGCAGTTCCGCTGCTCCATCGTGGCGATCCAGGAAGTCGATCCGCAGGAAACCAACAAGTACGGCGTGATTGCTGGTGAAATGATCCGCGACGACATCTACCGCGTTCACAGCATGGTTGAAAAACCAAAACCTGAAGACGCGCCGTCGAACCTGGCGATCATCGGTCGCTACATCCTGACCCCGGACATCTTCGACCTGATCGAACAGACCGAGCCAGGCAAGGGCGGCGAAATCCAGATCACCGACGCCCTGATGAAACAGGCCCAGAACGGCTGCGTCATGGCCTACAAGTTCAAGGGCAAGCGTTTCGACTGCGGTGGCGCCGAAGGCTACATCGACGCGACCAACTTCTGCTTCGAGAACTTCTACAAGACGGGCAAGGCTTACTGATAGCCTGCGCCACGCCTTGAAAAACGCCCCGACTGGTTCGGGGCGTTTTTTTTGCGCGGGGAAAGGTCTCGCAAATCATCAATCACACAAGCCAACCCTGTGGGATATGAAAATCCTGAGACCACCCCAAAACAACTGTGGGAGCGAGCTTGCTCGCGATAGCGGTGGGCCAGCCTACACCCATGTTGAATGTGCCGCCGCCATCGCGAGCAAGCTCGCTCCCACATGGATCGGCGTAACTTGAGCGGCCCAGCTGGCTTTTCCGTTTTCCACCCCCATAACCATCGCAACGCTGCCTCAGGTGAAAACAGCAGGTATGCTGATGACCTGCCGAAGGAGATAGAGAATGGCCTACGATTTTGACTTGTATGTGGTTGGCGCCGGTTCCGGTGGTGTGCGGGCTGCGCGGTTTGCCGCCGGTTTCGGGGCCAAGGTGGCCGTGGCGGAAAGCCGTTACCTGGGCGGGACCTGCGTGAACGTGGGCTGCGTGCCGAAAAAACTGCTGGTCTACGGCGCGCATTACGCCGAGGACTTCGAGCAGGCGTCGGCCTATGGCTGGACGGCGGGCGAGGCGAGTTTCGACTGGGCCACGTTGATCGCCAACAAGGACCAGGAGATCAATCGCCTCAACGGCATCTACCGCAACCTGCTGGTCAACAGCGGCGTTGAGTTGCACGAAGGTCACGCCAGGCTGACCGGGCCCAATGAGGTCGAGATCAACGGCCAGCGCTATACCGCCAGGCACATCCTGATCGCCACGGGCGGTTGGCCGGTGATCCCGGACATTCCGGGGCGCGAGCACGCCATCAGCTCCAACGAGGCGTTCTTTCTCAAGGAACTGCCCAAGCGCGTCATCGTGGTGGGCGGTGGCTATATTGCGGTGGAGTTCGCCGGGATCTTCCACGGCATGGGTGCGCAGACGTCCTTGCTCTATCGCGGTGAGCTGTTCCTGCGCGGCTTTGACGGTGCGGTGCGCAAGCACCTGGCAGAAGAACTGACCCGCCGTGGCCTGGACCTGCAATTCAACGCTGACATCAAGTCCATCGAAAAACTGGACGATGGCAGCCTCAGGGTCGAGCTCAAGGATGGCAAGACGTTGCTCACCGATTGCGTGTTCTACGCCACCGGTCGGCGGCCGATGCTCGACAACCTGGGCCTGGAAACCACCGGCGTCACGCTGGATGAGAAGGGCTTTGTCCAGGTCAACGAAAAATACGAGACCGCTGAACCGTCGATCCTGGCCATTGGCGACGTGATCGGTCGTGTCCAGCTCACCCCCGTTGCCCTGGCCGAAGGCATGGCGGTGGCGCGACGTCTGTTCAAGCCCGAGCAGTATCGCCTGGTGGATTACCGGATGATTCCCACCGCCGTGTTCAGCCTGCCGAACATCGGCACGGTGGGCTTGACCGAAGAGCAGGCCAGGGAGGAGGGGCATGAGGTGGAGATTTTCGAAAGCCGCTTCCGGCCGATGAAACTGAGCTTGACCGAATGCCAGGAGCGCACCCTGATGAAACTGGTGGTGGATGCCCGGACCGACAAGGTGCTGGGTTGCCACATGGTCGGGCCGGATGCCGGTGAAATCGTCCAGGGGCTGGCCATTGCCCTCAAGGCCGGCGCCACCAAGCGCGACTTCGACGAAACCATCGGCGTGCACCCGACGGCAGCCGAAGAGTTCGTGACGATGCGTACGCCCGTCGCCTCCTGATCACCCGATGAACATATGGCGAGCGGGCCTGCTCGCCATATTAAGTTTTCTTCTATCTATTTAGCTGCTGATAGCCAAAACCAATCATTCACATCAGGTTTGCCAATGAGCCAGCCTGGGGATGAGTGGTTAAGATCCTCTCCATCAACTTTCAACCCTGACGGAGAAACATCAATGCCTATCATCAACAGCCAAGTTAAACCGTTCAACGCTACCGCCTTCAAAAACGGCGAATTCGTCGAAGTATCGGACGCCAACCTGAAAGGCAAATGGTCCGTCGTGTTCTTCTACCCGGCTGACTTCACCTTCGTTTGCCCAACCGAGCTGGAAGACCTGGCCGACAACTACGCCGAGTTCCAGAAGCTGGGCGTCGAGATCTACAGCGTCTCCACCGACACTCACTTCGCCCATGCTGCCTGGCACAACACTTCGCCAGCCATCGGCAAGATCCAATACACCATGATCGGCGACCCGACCCACGTCATCTCGCGCAACTTCGACGTGCTGATCGAAGAAGTCGGCCTGGCTGACCGCGGTACTTTCGTGATCAACCCACAAGGCCAGATCAAGATCGTTGAAATCAACGACGGCGGTGTAGGCCGTGACGCTTCCGAGCTGCTGCGCAAGATCAAGGCCGCTCAGTACGTTGCCGCTCACCCGGGCGAAGTCTGCCCAGCCAAGTGGAAAGAAGGCGAGGCCACCCTGGCTCCGTCCCTGGACCTGGTCGGCAAGATCTAAGTCTGTGAGTCATCCGAGGGCGATCCGCTCTTAATCAAGTAAGCCGCTTCGCCCCAAAAAACGCCCGGGCGAGATTCGCTCGGGCGTTGTTTTTTCTGAATTCAAAAAATGGAAATCGCCCGTATGTTGGACGCCAATCTTAAAGCTCAGTTGAAGTCATACCTGGAACGGGTCACCCAGCCGATCGAGATCGTCGCCTCCCTCGACGACGGTGCGAAATCCCAGGAAATGCTCGCGTTACTCCAAGACGTTGCCAGTCTTTCCCACCAGATTACTTTGCTCGACAACGGCAGCGATGCGCGCAAGCCTTCGTTTTCGTTGAATCGCCCGGGAGCCGATATCAGCCTGCGTTTTGCCGGCATTCCCATGGGCCACGAATTCACTTCGCTGGTGTTGGCCTTGCTGCAAGTTGGCGGTCACCCTTCGAAGGCCAGTGTCGATGTCATCGAGCAGGTCCGCGCCCTCAAGGGCGAGTTCAACTTCGAGACCTATTTCTCGCTGTCGTGCCAGAACTGCCCGGACGTGGTCCAGGCGCTGAACCTGATGGCGGTGCTGAACCCGAACATTCGCCACGTCGCCATCGACGGTGCGCTGTTCCAGGCCGAAGTCGATGAACGCCAGATCATGGCCGTGCCGAGTGTGTACCTCAACGGTGTGAACTTCGGCCAGGGCCGCATGGGCCTGGAAGAGATTCTCGCCAAGATCGACACCAGTGGTATCGAACGCCAGGCCGAGAAAATCAGCGCCAAGGACGCCTTTGATGTGCTGGTGGTCGGCGGTGGCCCGGCTGGCGCTTCGGCGGCGATCTACGCGGCCCGTAAAGGCATCCGCACGGGCGTGGCGGCCGAACGTTTCGGCGGCCAGGTGCTCGACACCATGGCCATCGAGAACTTCATCTCGGTCCAGGAAACCGAAGGGCCGAAACTGGCCGTCGCCCTGGAAGAACATGTCAAGCAGTACGACGTGGACATCATGAACCTGCAACGTGCCGACGGCCTGGTGCCAGGCAATGACGGCGGGTTGCATGAAGTCAAGTTCGCCAGCGGTGCGAGCCTCAAGGCCAAGACCGTGATCCTGGCGACCGGTGCCCGCTGGCGCGAGATGAACGTGCCGGGCGAGCAGCAGTATCGCAACAAGGGCGTGGCGTACTGCCCGCACTGCGACGGTCCGCTGTTCAAAGGCAAGCGCGTGGCGGTGATCGGCGGTGGTAACTCCGGCGTCGAGGCGGCCATCGACCTGGCCGGTATCGTCGCCCACGTCACGTTGCTGGAGTTCGATGTGCAATTGCGTGCCGACGCGGTATTGCAGCGCAAACTGCACAGCCTGCCGAACGTGACGGTGATTACCAACGCCCAGACCACCGAAGTGACTGGAGACGGTCAGAAGGTCAATGGCTTGCGCTACAAGGACCGTCCGAGCGGTGACGTGCGGGATGTGGAGTTGGAGGGGATCTTCGTGCAGATCGGCCTGTTGCCCAACACCGATTGGCTCAAAGGCACCGTCGAGCTGTCGCCGCGGGGTGAGATTATCGTCGATGCCCGAGGTGAAACCTCGATCCCTGGGGTGTTCGCCGCCGGTGACGTGACCACCGTGCCGTACAAGCAGATCGTGATTGCCGTCGGCGAGGGCGCCAAGGCCTCGCTGAGTGCCTTCGACCACCTGATCCGTACCTCTGCGCCGGCATAAGCTGGCGATAGCGGCAAAAACAGAACCCCATGAGCCTGGCTCATGGGGTTTTTTATTGGCTATTTCACGCACTCACCACTAACCAATGTGGGAGCGAGCCTGCTCGCGATAGTGGTGGATCAGCCTGCATCAATGCTGAATGTGCCGCCGTCATCGCGAGCAGGCTCGCTCCCACAGGGGATTTGTGCGGGGCGAAAAATCCACGTCACTGACAATCAAATGTGGGAGCGGTGGTGAGGTTTACAGCGGCGCAGGCTGGATGATTTCAACCCAGTAGCCATCCGGGTCCTTGATGAAGGCCAGGCTTTTCATGCGGCCGTCGCTCAGGCGTTTCTGGAAATCGCAGCCCAGTGCTTCGAAGCGCTCGCAGGCGGCGACGACGTCCGGTACCGAGATGCAGATATGGCCGAAGCCGCGTGGGTCGGTGTTGCCGTTATGGTAGGCGAAGGCCGGATCGCTTTCGGTGCCATGGTTGTGGGTCAGTTCCAGGATGCCAGGGATCGACTTCATCCATTCGGTCCGCGCCGCTGCGTCCGCCGGGATCTGGTTCTTGTCCACCAGGGCCAGGAAATACAGGCTGAACTCGGCTTCCGGGAAGTCGCGTTTCTCCACCAGCGAGAAACCCAGCACGCGGGTGTAGAAGTCCAGGGACCGGGTGATGTCCTTGACCCGCAGCATGGTGTGGTTGAAGACGAACTGGGCCGTGGCGGCATCAGGTTGTGCGGTGACGCCGGGGAAAGTATTGAGTTCGTGCAGGCTCATGGGCCCTCCGGAAAATAAGTGGGGCAAACGGCGTCGCAGCGTGGTCGCGACGGTTCCTGGGCTTGCGTCAGACGGCTTCCTTGCAGGTGCGCCCATGATACGCAAGGGGCGCGGCATCGCCAAACCGCGTGTGGCTATTGCCTGGTTCTGCTTCGGGCTTCAGACTTTACGATTCGTCCTTGAGTGCCAACGCAATGATTCGACCGTTCCTTTCGCTGTTTGTCCTGCTGTTTGCCTGGGTTGCGAGTGTTGGCGGCGTCCAGGCGGCCGAACCGCAGATCGCCTGGCCCCAGGGCTGGGTTGTCGAATCGCTGCCCGCCGATGCATCGGCCCCGGCGGCGTTGGCCCCCCTGCGACAACGTGCGACCAAGAGCGATTCGGCAGGCAATGCGGTGATGGTCATGGAACTGACCACGACCACCGTCGAGCCCGATCACCAGGTCAACTTGCAAGGCGTGTTGCTGGAAATGCGCAAATCAATTCAGAAGGATTTTTTCCAGGGTGGTTACCAAAGTGTGTGCACTAAGATTCATGCTTCCATGTTGGGCGGCGTAACTGCATTGGAGACCACTTGTACGATCACGCAAAACGGACGACATGTATTGTCTCAGGCGCTCGTCGCGGCACTAAATGAGGGCAAGGCTTATGTGCTGTCCTATGCAGGGCAGGCGCAGGTGTTTGTTGAAAGCCAGGATGAAATACAGTCGGTGCGAAACAGTTTGAAACTATAACGTCGTCAGCGTAATACGCCCGGAGCTTAATCCAAAAGTTTAGCCCATAAAAAAGCCCTGAGTGTATTCAGGGCTTTTTTGCATCATCGGGGCTGTCAACCACGCACTGTCAACCACGCAACCAGGAATCGACGGTTGCTGCACCGTACTGTTCTTTCCAGGCTTTGAGGCCGCGGTGATTGCCGCCCTTGGTCTCGATCAACTCGCCGGTGTGCGGGTTCTGGTAAACCTTTACCACTCGCGCACGGCGGGTCTTGATGGGTTTGGTCGATTGCAGGCTCGCCTTGGACGGGTTCGGGTCGAGGATCGCGACGATGTCGCGCAGGCTCTTGCCGTAGGTTTTCATCAGTCCCTGGAGCTTTTCCTCGAATTCGATTTCCTTCTTGAGCCCGGCATCGTTCTTCAGCGATTCCAACTGCTTGAGCTGTTCTTGAAGGGCCTTTTCGGCTGCACGAAATTCAGCGAGTCTGGACAAAATCGTTACTCCAATCAAAATATTTGGCTGATACCAACCGCAAACAAAGCTATAAGCCAAGCGCCTTGGTGTTAATGACTCTCCTGCTATCTGGCACAGGTAGAAAAATTGTAGTAGTTAATCGGGAAAGTGTAAATCGTAGCTTTTTCGTTATGTAACAACAGCAAAAGCTTTTATCTGTTGGGGCATCGTCGTCAATAGAACGGCGGCGGTTAACTGCCATTAAGGCCGGTCAAGGTCTCAATGAACGCCTGCCCGCTAATCGGTCGACCAAATAGATAACCCTGTAGAAAGTTCACCCCATGGGTGCTCAGGTAGTCGCTTTGCTCGACGGTTTCGACGCCCTCGGCCACCATGTCCAGGCCCAGCTTGCCCGACAGTTCGATGATGCTGTCGAGCAGGTGCCGTGACAGCGTATCGGCACCGATCATCGCGACAAAACTCTGGTCGATCTTCAAGAAGTCCACGTTGAACTGGCGCAAGTACGCCAGGCTGGAATGACCCGTGCCGAAATCGTCGAGGGCGATCTTGACGCCCAATTCCCGCAGTTGCTCGAACAATTGCCGGGTAACAGGCGTAGGTTCGATCAATTCGCGCTCGGTCAACTCCAGTACCAGGGCAATCGTACCCGGCGCGAAGGCGCCGAGAAATTCGCGACAATCGTCCACCAGCGCCAGATCCTGGCAATGGCGGGCGGTGATGTTGATGCCGACATGAAACGGCGCTTCGAGGTGAGGCGCAAGCGGTGCCAGCAGGTGCATGGTTTGCTGCATCAGCGCCCGGGTCATCGGTACGATCAGGCCGCTGTGTTCGGCGAATGGAATGAACAGGTCGGGGCGAACGAGGCCTTCCTTGGGGTGGTTCCAGCGCATCAGCACTTCGACGCCGGCCCAGCGTTTGCTGTCGCTGTGCACGACCGGTTGCAGATAAGGCACGAACTCGCCGGCTTCCAGGGCCCGTTGCAGTTCACGACTGGGCGAGGAGGCGCGTTTTTGCAGCCAGTGCCCGAGGGTCCCGGCCACGACGCCGAAGAAGATCAGCAGGCTGAACAGCGGCGGGTATTCCCTGGCCATGTAGCGCCAGGTTTCCCCCTCGTCGAAGCCGGCTTCGACATTGAAGGCGTAGCGCGATGACCCCAGCTCATGCTGGGCGACCGGCAGCCCGGGCAAGGGCGCAGACAGGACCTTGCCGTCCGCTGCCAGCCAGTTCGGCCCGACTTGCAGCCGTAGCCGGGTTTGGCGGCCGATCAAGCGCAAGACGTTCGTCAGGTGGTACCCGTCAAGCGTGGCCAAGGCGCCTTGATGGCCCTCGTTGAGCCGGTAAATCAGCAGCGCGGTGTCCGGCGTGACCGGGTTGCCGTTCATGAGCCACAAGCTGCCTTGATGGTAGTCGCTCGGGTTGACGCGTTCCTCGAAGGCACCGAACAGCGAGCTGCAGTACAGGTTGTCGTCCCAGATAAGGTTGGTCGAACGGACAAAGGGCCGGCGCGTCACTTGATCGCGCAAGGCCAGCTTCACCGCTTCGCAGGGCTGGCCGGCCAGGGGTAATAGTTCACGGGCCGCCAAGGCGGTGTTGTCGAGCATCAGCTCGACCTGCCTGACCAGTTCTTCGGCGGTCTGTCGGGTGTGTTGCGCCAGCGTCCGTTCGGCCTGCATGTACAAAATGACCAGCCCTGACAGCATCGGCACCAGGCCGCAAAGCAGGGTGACGAGATAGCGACGGGGCTGGGTGTGCGAGCGGGTGGCGGTCAAGGGCATCGGCACAACCTGAGAAAAAAGGGGGGGAGGGGGAATCGTCGGATGTCGACCATGATAGATGGCTTGCCGGGTGCTTGCTGACCGCAGGGTGACTGTGGGAGCGAGGTCTGTGGGAGCAAGGCTTGCCCGCGATGAACGATCATGCGGTCCACCTGGAGAACCGAGGTGCCTTCATCGCGAGCAAGCTTTGCTCCCACAGGTTCAATGCCAGGCTCCCCCAGGTTTGATGCCGGGCTCATGACTGCCGGGCCAGTTCGATAAACGCCAGGGTGGCGGGTGAGGCTTGGCGGCTGTCCAGCACCGCCAGGCCAATCTGGCGCGGCACCCGCGGTGACAAGGGGCGGGCGACGAAGCCCAGGCTTTCGCCCTCCGGCAACGAACCTTCGGACACCACGCTCACCGCCTCACCGCGCCTGACGATATCCAGGGTGCTGAGCAGTTGCGAACAACGGAAACGCACATTCGGGGTCAGTCGGGCGGCATTGAACAGGCGCGAAACCAGCTCCGACGATCCCGCCTCGGTGTGCACGAAGGGGTCGTTGCACAGGTCCTTGAGGCTCAGGCTGGCCTGGGCGGCGAGGGGATGGTGAGTGGGCAGCAGGGCGACCATCTGATCTTCCATCAGCATGAACGTATCGAAACGGTCCTCGGGCAGCACCACGAAGCCGACGTCGATCCGCCGTTCGTCCAGCCACTGGAGGACCTGCCTGTCGGGCCCTTCGTCGATGTGCACTTCGATCCCGGGATGCAAGGCTCGATAGCGCCGCAGGATACCGGGCAACAGTTTCATCGATGACGTTGGCCCGAACGAGCCGATGCGCAAGGTGCCTCGGCGCATACCCCGGGCATCGGCGGCTTCCTGGCGCAAGGTATTGGCCAACCCGAGCATGGCCCGGGCCCGCAGCAGCAATTGCTGACCAATGTCGCTGAGTTCCACCTGGGACTGATGACGCCTGAGCAATTCCACGCCCAATTCTTGTTCCAGGGACTTGATGGCGTGGGATACCGCTGACTGGCCGATGCCCAATCGTGTGGCCGCTGCGGTGAAACCCCGCAGCTCGGCGACCAGGGAGAAGATTTCGAGTTGGGTGAGGGTCATGAGGGATTGCTCATTTTACGATGACAAAGCATGAGCCAGATAATGAGGTATCTGACCTGAATCAGGAAGCAGCACTACACCTTGTGGCGAGGTCGCACCTTGTGGGAGCAAAGCTTGCTCGCGATGAACGATGACTCGGTTTGCCTGCTGAATCGCGCCGCCTTCATCGCGAGCAAGCTTTGCTCCCACAATTAATCCCCCTCGCCACAGGTTTTGTGTTGTTCTCATTAGCGTGCGGTGGTGAACCATGAAAACCCTCGAACAAACCCTCCCAACCCCTTCAGACCTGCCGGTCTACTTGAAGCTCGCCATGGTCACCATGATCTGGGGCGGGACCTTCGTGGCCGGCCGGATCCTTGCCGATGCCCTGGCGCCGATGTTTGCCGCCAGCCTGCGGTTCCTGCTGGCCAGTATCGCGCTGCTGGCGTTTCTCGCCCTGGCCGGGATCCCGCTGGTCAGGCCCAGTGTGAAGCAGGGTCTGCAATTGGCGGCGCTGGGGTTCTTCGGCATCTTTTTCTACAACCTGTGTTTCTTCTATGGCTTGCAGTACATCAATGCGTCGCGGGCTTCGCTGATCGTGGCCTTGAACCCGGCGGTGATCGGGCTGGCGTCCTGGTGGTTGTTCAAGGAGCGGCTGAGCCGCTTGAAAGTGGCGGGCATCGTGCTGTGCATCGGTGGGGCGGGGCTGGTGATCGTCAGTCGTGATCCGTCCTTGTTGCAAGGCGCAGCGCAGGGCTGGGTCGGCGATCTGCTGATTTTTGGCTGCGTACTGGGCTGGGGCATCTATTCGCTGTTTTCGAAAAAACTCAACGACAGCCTCGGCCCCTTGCAGACTGTGACCTGGTCGATTCTGCTGGGCACGCTGATGTTGTGGCTGGCCTGCGCGGCTGCGGGAGAAGTCCGCGTTGAAGCCCTGCGCGACTTGGAAGTGGAGCAATGGCTGAGCCTGTTGTACCTCGGCGTGCTGGGCTCGGCCCTGGCCTATATCGCCTGGTACGACGGTATTCGTCGGATTGGCGCGACCCGCTCCGGCGTATTCATCGCGCTCAACCCGCTGACGGCGGTACTGCTGGGGGCGCTGCTGCTGGACGAACGGCTCACGGCCTTGATGTGTGTCGGCGGGGGCGTGATCCTGGTGGGCATTTTCCTGTGCAACAAACCCCTTGCGCGGTCGAAGGAAAAGGCGATTTGATACAGAAGGCGGACAAACCAGGTTACGCTGTGTAGAATCGAGTTACGCATATAAGAATAACGTCTTCTGGCAGCAGAAGCCTCGCCCGCAAGAGCCTTGGGTCGACAATGAAGATACTTGGGTTTCAACTGATCTATGGCGATTTTCTCGCCCGCAGCGTTCGTGGCATTTCCTGCGCGCCGCCCCGTGTCCTCAGCATCGCCAGCAACTAACGTTTTTTGTTAATTGACCCGACTGATGAGGCGCCGACATGGCAGATCTATACGAAAACCCCATGGGCCTGATGGGCTTCGAATTCATCGAATTCGCATCCCCGACCCCCAACACCCTGGAGCCGATCTTCGAGATCATGGGCTTCACCAAAGTGGCCACCCACCGCTCCAAAAACGTACACCTGTATCGCCAGGGTGCGATCAATCTGATCCTCAACAACGAACCCCACAGCGTGGCATCGTACTTTGCCGCCGAGCACGGTCCGTCGGTGTGCGGCATGGCGTTCCGGGTCAAGGATTCGCAACAGGCCTACAAGCGTGCCCTGGAACTCGGTGCCCAGCCGATCCACATCGAGACCGGCCCGATGGAGCTGAACCTGCCGGCGATCAAAGGCATCGGCGGTGCGCCGCTGTACCTGATCGACCGTTTTGGCGAAGGCAGCTCGATCTATGACATCGACTTTGTGTTCCTCGAGGGCGTTGACCGCAACCCGGTGGGCGCGGGCCTGAAAATCATCGACCACCTGACCCACAACGTCTATCGCGGGCGCATGGCCTACTGGGCCGGCTTCTACGAGAAACTGTTCAACTTCCGCGAGATCCGTTACTTCGACATCAAGGGCGAATACACCGGCCTGACCTCCAAGGCCATGACCGCCCCGGACGGCATGATCCGTATCCCGTTGAATGAAGAGTCGTCCAAGGGCGCCGGGCAGATCGAAGAGTTCCTGATGCAGTTCAACGGCGAAGGCATCCAGCACGTGGCCTTCCTCACCGATGACCTGATCAAGACCTGGGATCACTTGAAAAGTATCGGCATGCGCTTCATGACCGCGCCGCCGGACACCTACTACGAAATGCTCGAAGGCCGCCTGCCGAACCACGGCGAACCGGTGGATGAACTGCAATCGCGGGGCATTCTGCTGGACGGTGCTTCCGAGCAGGGCGACAAGCGCCTGCTGCTGCAGATCTTCTCGGAAACCCTGATGGGGCCGGTGTTCTTCGAATTCATCCAGCGCAAGGGCGACGATGGTTTCGGCGAAGGCAACTTCAAGGCGCTGTTCGAGTCCATCGAACGCGACCAGGTGCGTCGTGGTGTGCTGGCGACCGAGTAAGGCCTGAGTCATGAAAAAGCCCGCCCGGCAGTGATGCCGGGCGGGCTTTTTATTGCCAATACACAGCCCCTGTGGGAGCGGTGTAGGCTCAAGTCCGGCGCTGCTGCCGCACCAAGTGCTTGAACCCTTCGAACACCAGCACCGCCACCGCCATCCAGATGGGGATGTAGGTCAGCCATTCACCGGCCTTGATGCTTTCGCCCAACAGCAGCGCAACGCCCAGCAGCAACACCGGTTCGACGTAACTCAACAGCCCGAACAGGCTGAACGGCAGCAATCGACTGGCGACGATGTAGGACACCAGCGCGCTGGCGCTGATCACCCCGAGCACCGGGATCAGCAGCGACAGCCACGGGTATTGATCGAAAACGTCGAGGCCCTGTTCGCCGCTTTGCACGAACCACAGTGCAACGGGGAGCATCAGGGTCATGTCCAGCCAGAGGCCGCCAAGGTTGTCGGTCTTGATGCGTTTGCGCAGGATGAAATAGATCGGGTAGCCGATCACCACCAGCAAGGTTGCCCAGGAAAAACCACCCACCTGGTACAACTCGTTGAACACGCCAAGGGTGGCGAAGAACACGGCGACTTTCTGCAGGTAGGAAAGGCGTTCGCCATAGACGATGCGCCCGGTCAGGACCATCGACAGCGGCAACAGGAAGTACCCCAGCGACACATCCAGGCTGTAGCCATTGAGCGGTGCCCACATGAACAGCCACAGTTGCGCGCCCATCAGTGCCGACGAGGCTATCGCCGCGATCAACAGCCGTGGCGTGGCGATCAGGCGTTGGATCAGCGCCGTGACCAGATGCCAGTCCCGCGTCACCAGCAAGAAGGCGGTCATGCACGGCATCGTCAGCAGCATGCGCCAACCGAAGATCTCCACGCCGGTCAGCGGTGAGAGCAACGAGGTGTAGTAGTACATGACGGCGAACAGCGCGGAGGCCGAGACCGATAGAACGATGCCTTTGGACACAGAGGCCTCTTATTGATTGGGACTGCAACACAGGTGCGGGAAAGTTGTACACCTGTGGCGAGGGAGCTTGCTCCCGCTCGGCTGCGCAGCGGCCGCTCTTTCTGGGGGCCGCTGCGCGACCCAGCGGGAGCAAGCTCCCTCGCCACGATGTTTGTGAATGTTAAGACGTACGCGGCACCCGCCCCGACACGAAATGCCCCACATCATTGAACCCCGGCGTCGAAGCATGCCCCGGCGTCACCAGCGAATCGATGAACGCTTCATCTTCCGCACTGATCTTCACCGATTGCGCCTTGGTGTACGAATCCCACTGCTCCTCGGTGCGCGGCCCGACGATGGCCGAGGTCACGGCGCTGTTGTTCAGCACCCAGGCGATGGCGAACTCGACGATGCCCACGCCGCGGCCCTGGGTGTATTGCAGGATCTGCTGGGCAATGCGCAGGGACTCGACCCGCCATTCGGTTTCCAGGATGCGTTTGTCCTGGCGTCCGGCACGGCTGTTGGCATCCGGCGCCACGTCTGGCGCGTACTTGCCGCTGAGCACGCCTCGGGCCAGGGGGCTGAACGGCACCACGCCGAGGCCGTAGTTCTGCGCGGCCGTGATCTGCTCGGTTTCCGCCTGGCGGTTGACGATGTTGTACAGCGGTTGGCTGATCACTGGCCGGTCGATGCCCAGGCTGTCGGCGATGCGAATCACCTCGGCGATGCGCCAGCCACGGTAGTTCGACAGGCCCCAGTAGCGGATCTTGCCCTGGCGAATCAAATCACCGATGGCCGACACAGTAACGTGCAGCGGGGTGTTGTGGTCTTCACGGTGCAGGTAATAGATGTCCAGGTAATCGGTGCCCAGGCGCGTCAGGCTGGCCTCGATACCGTTGAACAGGTGCTTGCGGCTCAGGCCGCTGCGGTTGGGCACGCCGTCCGCAGGGCCGAAGCCGACCTTGGTGGCCAGCACCCATTCCTGGCGACGACTGGCGATCGCCTCGCCGACGATCTCTTCGGAACGGCCGTTGGTGTAGACATCCGCGGTGTCGATGAAATTGATGCCCTGGTCCCAGGCCTTGTCGATGATCCGCAGCGAATCCTCGGTGCTGGTCTGTTCGCCGAACATCATGGTGCCCAGGGTCAGCGTCGAGACTTGCAACCCGGAATGGCCTAGCGTGCGGTAGCTCATGACAAGATCCTTTTATCCATGGGAAAGGCTCAATCAAACCCCAGAACCATCGCACGGATCAAACAGAATTCTCAAACACGCCAAATCAACTGCGGAACTACCTCTGTGTGAGCGAGCTTGCTCGCGATGAGGCGCTCACTGCCGACAACAGTTTCCTAAACCGATATTTGTGAATTTGAACAATAATGCCCAGTGTCTTTTGTGCGGTGGACCGGCGTCACGGCTGTGGTCAACTGGCAGCATGCTGTGCGTCGGAACCGGAGAGTAATATGAAAATAATCATCGCCCCCGACTCGTTCAAGGACAGCCTCAGCGCCCAGGGCGTCGCCGATGCCATCGCCCAGGGGCTGGCCGAGGTCTGGCCGGATGCGCAGTTGATCAAATGTCCGATGGCGGACGGCGGGGAGGGGACGGTGGAGTCGGTGTTGGCGGCCTGTCACGGTGAGTGGCGCCGCACCCGGGTCCGCGGTCCGTTGGGTGTCGCCGTCGAGGCGCGCTGGGGTTGGTTGGCCGAGAGCCGCACCGCGATCATCGAAATGGCCGAGGCCAGTGGCTTGCAACTGGTGCCACCGGGGCAGCGCGATGCCTGTTCCAGCAGTACCTACGGCACTGGCGAGCTGATTCGCGCCGCCCTTGATGAAGGCGCCGGGCGGGTGATCCTGGCGATCGGCGGCAGTGCCACCAACGACGCCGGTGCCGGTGCGATGCAGGCCCTGGGCGTGGTTTTGCTGGATGACCAGGGCCAGCCTCTTCCGCCCGGAGGCCTGGCCTTGGCGAACCTGTCGCGCATCGACCTGCGCGACCTCGACCCGCGCCTGGCCCGGGTCAGCTTCGAGATCGCTGCCGATGTCGATAACCCGCTGTGCGGCCCCCATGGCGCGTCCGTGGTTTTCGGTCCGCAGAAGGGCGCCACTGCCCAGCAAGTGCAGGCGCTGGACCGGGCCCTTGGGCATTTCGCCGAACATTGCGCCCGGGCGTTGACCAAGGATGTGCGCGACGAGCCGGGCAGCGGCGCTGCCGGTGGCCTGGGGTTCGCGGCCAAGGCGTTCCTGGGGGCGCAGTTTCGTACCGGCGTGGACGTCGTCGCCCAGTTGACCGGGCTGGCCGAAGCGGTCAGCGGCGCCGACCTGGTGATTACCGGCGAAGGCCGTTTCGATGCCCAGACCCTGCGCGGCAAAACCCCCTTCGGCGTGGCCCGCATCGCCCGCCAGCATGGCGTACCGGTGGTGGTCATTGCCGGCACGCTGGGGGAGGGCTACCAGGCGTTGTATGAGCACGGCATCGACGCCGCCTTCGCCCTGGCCAACGGACCGATGACCTTGCAGCAAGCCTGCGCCGACGCCCCGCGCCTGCTGAGCGAGCGCGCCCGGGACATTGCACGGCTTTGGCGGGTGGCGGCCCGATAGCACCTGTGGGAGCAAGCTTTGCTCCCACAGGATTGAATTTGAGATAGGGTTGAGGCTGGATATCGCGCAATCAGGAGAGATACATGCGCTTCTCAGCTTTGACCCAACGCATCACCGGCGATGGTGCCGCCGCCTGGCAGATTCACGACCGGGCGCTGGCCATGCGCGAACAGGGCATGGATGTGTTGTTGCTGTCAGTGGGCGATCCGGACTTCGACACCCCGCGCGCCATTGTCGACGCCGCCGTGGGCAGCCTGCGGGCCGGTGAGACCCATTATTCGGACATCCGCGGCTTGCACACCTTGCGCACCAGCATTGCCCTGCGTCATCGCCAGCGTTGCGGCCAGCCTGTGGGGGCCGAACAGGTTGTCGTACTGCCGGGGGCGCAGTGCGCGGTGTATGCGGTCGCGCAATGCCTGCTCAACCCTGGCGACGAAGTCATCGTCGCCGAGCCGATGTATGTCACCTATGAGGCGGTGTTCGGCGCCTGCGGGGCGAAAGTTGTACCGGCGGCGGTCCGCCCGGAGAACGGTTTTCGGGTCGAGCCGGCGGACGTTGCCCGTCTTGTGACCCCGCGTACCCGGGCGATGCTGCTCAACAGCCCGAACAACCCGTCCGGCGCCAGCCTGCCGATGTCCACCTGGCAGGCATTGGCCCGGTTGTGCATCGAACATGACCTGTGGCTGATCAGTGATGAGGTCTACAGCGACTTGCTCTACGACGGCGAACACATCAGCCCGGCCAGCCTGCCGGGCATGGCCGAGCGCACCGCGACGATCAACAGCCTGTCCAAATCCCACGCCATGACCGGCTGGCGCATCGGCTGGGTCATCGGCCCTGAATCCCTGGCCGACCATCTGGCAAACCTGTCCCTGTGCATGTTGTTTGGCCTGCCGGATTTCGTGCAACGGGCCGCCCAGGTTGCGCTGGAGCAGGAGTTGCCGGAAGTGGCGCAGATGCACGAGGAGTATCGCCAGCGCCGGGACCTGGTCTGCGCCATGCTCGACGACTGCCCAGGCCTCAAGCCGGTGCGACCCGATGGCGGCATGTTCGTGATGGTCGACGTGCGCCGGACCGGCCTCGATGCCCAGGCATTTGCCGAGCGACTACTGGACGACTACGGCGTGTCAGTGTTGGCCGGCGAGGCGTTCGGGCCCAGTGCGGCAGGGCATATCCGTCTCGGGCTGGTGGTCGATCAGGTGAAGCTGGCGGATGCGTGCCAACGGATCGCCTCGTTTGCGGCGCAGCTGCTGCGGGCCCAGCGGTAACGTTTTGTAGTGGCTGTGTGAAATTGTGTAAGGGTTTTGCTCGTCGATGAGCGAGGGCGTATATCCTTGGCAGCTTGAGATTTTCTGCGCCTGGCAGGCCCTCATCGCGAGCAGGCTCGCTCCCACATTGAGTCTTTAGTGCGACTCAGGCCCCTGTGGGAGCGAGCCTGCTCGCGATAGCGTCATTTCCGGCGCCACAGCACTTTCTGGAAACACCCATGCCCAACATCCTCCTGGTCGAAGACGACACCGCACTCTCCGAACTGATCGCCAGTTACCTGGAGCGCAACGGCTATCAGGTCAGCGTGCTCAGCCGTGGCGATCATGTGCGTGAACGGGCGCGTGTCGATCCGCCGGACCTGGTGATTCTCGACTTGATGCTGCCGGGGCTGGACGGCTTGCAGGTCTGCCGCTTGCTGCGGGCCGATTCGGCGACCTTGCCGATCCTGATGCTCACCGCCCGGGACGACAGCCACGACCAGGTCCTGGGCCTGGAGATGGGCGCTGATGACTACGTCACCAAACCTTGCGAACCCCGGGTATTGCTGGCACGGGTGCGTACCTTGTTGCGCCGCAGCAGCTTCACCGAGCCGCAGACGGTCAACGACCGCATCCTCATGGGCAACCTGTGCATCGACCTGTCCGAGCGCACCGTAACCTGGCGCGGACAAGCGGTGGAGTTGTCCAGCGGCGAATACAACCTGCTGGTGGTGCTGGCCCGTCATTCCGGCGAAGTGCTGAGCCGCGACCAGATCCTGCAGCGCCTGCGCGGCATCGAGTTCAACGGTACCGACCGTTCGGTGGACGTGGCGATTTCCAAGTTGCGGCGCAAGTTCGACGACAACGCCGACGAAGCCCGCAAGATCAAGACCGTGTGGGGCAAGGGTTATCTGTTCAGTCGTTCCGAGTGGGAATGCTGAGCCGATGTGGAAGCTGCTGATTCGCCTTTACCTGGTCACCATCGTGTCCTACAGCGCGGCGATCTACCTGATGCCGGAACTGGTGATCCGCCTGTTCCAAGACCGTTTCATGACCTACAACCTCGATTATTCCCGTGGCCTGCAAACCTTGATGGTCAAGCAGTTCCGCGCCGTGCCCAGCGAGCAGTGGCCGGCGCTGGCGGCGCAGATGGACAAGGAGTTCGAGCCGCTGCGCATCGAGCTGGCGGCGGTCGATGACGGCGGCTTCAGTGCCGATGAGCAGGCGCGTCTCAAGCGCGGCGAGAACGTGGTGCGTATTGGCGACTGGGCCTGGCGCACCTTGGCGGCGGCGCCGCTGGATGGGCGCACGGCGGTGAAGATGGTCGTGCCGCCGGACCCGGCCGACGTCAGCTGGTTGTACTGGAGCATCAACGTGTTGATCGGCGCGACCATGCTCGCCTGCCTGTTGCTCTGGTTGCGGCCTCACTGGCGCGACCTGGAACGCCTCAGGCGCACCGCCGAACGCTTCGGCAAAGGTCATCTGGGCGAGCGTACGCATATTGCCTCCAGTTCGAACATCGGCAGCCTGGCCCACGTGTTCGACACGATGGCGGGTGACATCGAGAACCTGCTCAACCAACAACGGGACCTGCTCAACGCCGTGTCCCACGAACTGCGCACGCCACTGACGCGGCTCGACTTCGGCCTGGCCCTGGCGCTGTCCGATGACCTGCCGGCGGCCAGTCGCGAACGCCTGCAAGGGTTGGTGGCGCACATTCGCGAGCTGGATGAGTTGGTGCTGGAACTGCTGTCCTACAGCCGTCTGCAGAACCCGCAACACTTGCCCGATCGGGTTGAAGTGGCGTTGGACGAGTTCATCGACAGTATCCTGGGTAGCGTCGACGAAGACCTGGCGGCGCCAGACGTGGTGATCGACGTGCTGTTGCATGGGGCGCTGGAGCGTTTCGTGCTGGACCCACGCCTGACCGCCCGGGCCTTGCAGAACCTGCTGCGCAATGCCATGCGTTATTGCGAAAAGCGCATCCAGGTCGGTGTGCTGGTGGGTGATCAAGGCTGTGAGATCTGGGTCGACGACGACGGCATCGGCATTCCCGACAGTGAGCGCGAGCGCGTGTTCGAGCCGTTCTACCGTCTGGATCGCAGCCGCGACCGCGCCACCGGCGGCTTCGGTCTTGGCCTGGCCATCAGCCGCCGGGCCCTGGAAGCTCAGGGCGGCACGCTGACCGTCGAAGCCTCGCCACTGGGTGGCGCGCGCTTCAGGCTGTGGCTGCCAACACCTGATAGCTAACACCGTCCCTGTGGCGAGGGAGCTTGCTCCCGCTGGGCCGCGAAGCGGCCCCCATACGCCTCACCCAAACAACCCCGCCGCAATATTGATCGAAAACCCCAGGATCGCCGTGTTGAACACAAACCCGATCAACGATTGCGCCAGGACGATCTTGCGCAGTTGCCGCGTGGCGACGCCCACGTCCGAGGTCTGCACCGCCACGCCGATGGTGAAAGAGAAATACAGGAAATCCCAATAGTTGGGCGTGGTCAGCCCTTCGGCAAACCGCAACGCCGGCTCCTTGCCTTCCCAGGTGTAATACAAGCGCGCGTAGTGCACGCTGAAGATCACCCCGATCAGCAACCATGAACCGATCACGGTCATTGCCGTGAAACCGTAATGCAACAGCTTGCTGGCGGCATTCAGGTCGCGGCTGCCGGCCAGTTCGAGGGTGATCGTCGCCAGGCTGGCCAATGCCGCGATGCAGACCACCAGCAGGACCAGCCCGGCATTTTCATCTTCGATTTCGGCGATGCGCCTCACATCGGGCGCCTTGGCCCGCACGGTCAGCCAGGCCATCAGCACCAGGTAGGTCCAGACGCCGGCGTTCCAGCCGATCAGGATTTTGCTGATGATCGAGTCCACGGGAACCAGGATACCCACCGCCAGGCCAAGGACCGTGGCGCTGGACAGACGCGGGTGGGTGCGGGCGAGGAAGGGCATGGAGACTCACTGTCCGGAGGGGGAGGTGGCTAGTATGAGCGATCAAGCGAAGGGGCGACCGTCTATCGCGCTGGACTCGATCAATTGCACGCCCGCTTCCTGCATCCGCCGGATCGCCGCTTCCATCGAACCCTCGCTATCAATACCCCGGCAGGCGTCCAGTACCACAAACGCGTTGAATCCGGCCAACCGGGCATCCAGCGCCGAGAACATCACGCAAAAATCCAGGGCGAGCCCCACCAGGTACACCGTATCGATGCCGCGTTCCTTGAGGTAGCCGGTCAAACCGGTGGGGGTCTGGTGATCCGCTTCCATGAAGGCGGAGTAACTGTCGATGTCCGGGTTGCAGCCCTTGCGAATGATCAGCTTGGCATGCTCAAGCCCAAGTGCCGGGTGCAGCGCGGCGCCGTTGCTGCCCTGTATGCAGTGGTCGGGCCAGAGTTTCTGCTCGCCGTAGGGCAATTGGATGGTGTCGAAAGGTTGCTTGCCCGGGTGGCTGGACGCAAACGAGGCGTGCCCGGCCGGGTGCCAGTCCTGCGCAAGGACGACGTGCCTGAATGAATGGCCGAGCTGGTTGATCAGCGGCACGATCTCATTGCCCCCCGGCACCGCCAGTTGGCCGCCGGGGATGAAGTCGTTCTGTACATCGATTACTACCAGCGCGGTAGTCAAAGCCCGGTTGGCGGGAACGCCCATGAATGAATCCTCCTTGAAGTGGTTCTTCGATAGTAGCTGAATGGCTTGGGCCAGGTGCGTAGACTGACACACCGCCATCGCGAGCAAGCTCGCTCCCACAATGGACTTGCGGTGAACACAAAAGCCATGAACCCTGAGGCCCTCTGTGGGAGCGAGCTTGCTCGCGATGGCTTGGGCACATCCAATGCCCAGGCAAGCTGACACACCGCATCGCGAGCAGGCTCGCTCCCACAAAAAATATTCGCCCTGCGAGGGGTGGTGTCTTTCGTCGAAAATATCCCAGCTTTGATGGCTTTTTGACATTTGGTTCGTGCGTCCCTGTCACGATTAAGTACAATCGCCGGCCTTCAACCGGGCATGGAAGCAGTCCGGTCTCCAGTTACGAGAAAAAACCATGCTCATCGGCAGTTATTCCCCCGCCCTTGTTTCGATTTCCTTGTTTGTTGCTGTGCTTGCTTCCTACACCGCCCTGGACCTGGCCGGGCGGATCGCGACCGCTCAGGGGCGCGCCGCGCATTTGTGGATGACCGGGGGCGCGCTGGCGATGGGGGTGGGCATCTGGTCCATGCACTTCATCGGCATGCTCGCGTTCAGCTTGCCGGTGGAGCTTGGCTACGACATATCGATCACCGCGCTGTCGCTGCTGGTCGCGATTCTATCCAGCGGTTTTGCCCTGTGGCTGGTCAGCCAGCCACGATTGCCGGCGTGGCAACTGGCCTTCGGTGCGCTGATCATGGGTGCCGGGATCAGCACCATGCATTACACCGGCATGGCTGCGCTGCGAATGCAGCCGGGCATCGACTATGATCCGACGCTGTTCGGGGCTTCGCTGGTGATTGCCGTCGGCGCTTCGGCGGCGGCGCTGTGGATTGCCTTTCGCCTGCGCCAGAACACTCCCCATGTGCGTCTGGCTCGCGCAGGGGCCGCGGTGGTCATGGGCATCGCCATCGTCGGTATGCACTACACCGGCATGGCCGGCGCGCGGTTCAGCGACGGCAGCTTTTGTGGCTCCCTGGACGGCTTGAGCGGCAAGGGCCTGGACAATCTGGTGTTGATCACCACCCTGGCGGTGCTGGCCATTGCCTTGCTGACGTCGATTCTCGATGCGCGCCTGGAAGCCCGCACCGCCGAGTTGGCGCAATCGCTGACCCTGGCCAACCGGGAACTGACCCAGTTGGCCCTGCACGACCCCCTCACCGGACTGCCCAACCGGGTATTGCTGGCTGATCGTATCGACCAGGCCATGCACCGTGTGCAAGAGCAGGGTGGCTGCTTCGCCCTGATGTTCATCGACCTGGATGGTTTCAAGCCGGTCAACGACGCCTTCGGTCACCACATGGGCGATTTGTTGCTGCGGGACGTGGCCCTGCGCCTGCGTGAAGACCTGCGCAGCCAGGACACCCTGGCGCGGATCGGCGGTGATGAGTTCGTGCTGTTGGTGCAACTGGCCGAACCCGACGACGCCTTGCGATTGGCGGCACGTCAGGTCGGTTTGATCGGCCGCACGTTCCGGGTGGCAGACCATGACTTGCAGATCTCCGCCAGCGTCGGCATCGCCGTTTACCCTGGCAACGGCCAGAGCGCCGACGAACTATTGATGAACGCCGACGCGGCGATGTACCACGCCAAGGGCGCCGGCAAGAACGGCTACAGCTTTTTCGACGCCTCGATGAACAGCAACGCCCGCAAGCAATTGCAGTTGCTGCAAGACTTGCGCATCGCCGTCGAACAGCGGCAATTCAGCCTGTACTACCAGCCCAAGTTCGACGCGGCCAACGGCCGTCCGGTCGGTGCCGAGGCCTTGTTGCGCTGGACCCACCCGACCCAGGGCCTGTTGATGCCCGACACCTTCATCGACCTGGCGGAAAAGACCGGGTTGATCATTCCCATCGGCGAATGGGTGCTGAACGAGGCCTGTCGGCAGATGCGCGAATGGTACGTGCTCGGTTACACCGATTGGCGCATTGCGGTGAACCTGTCGGCCTTGCAGTTCTGCCATACCGGTTTGGTGCAGAGCGTGGCCAAGGCCTTGGAGACGCATCAGCTGCCGGCCAACAGCCTGACCCTGGAAATCACCGAAACCACCGCCATGAGCGATGCGGACGCGAGCATGACGGTGCTGCAACAGCTCTCGGACATGGGTGTGGACCTGTCCATCGACGACTTTGGCACCGGCTATTCGAGCCTGATGTACCTCAAGCGCCTGCCGGCCAACGAGCTGAAGATCGATCGCGGTTTCGTGCGTGACCTGGAGCACGACAGCGATGATGCGGCGATCGTCTCGGCCATCGTCGCCCTCGGCCAGGCCCTGGGCCTGCGGATCGTCGCCGAAGGCGTGGAGACCGACGTGCAACAAGACTTCCTGACCCAGTTGGGCTGCGATTCGCTGCAGGGCTATCTGCTGGGGCATCCGCTGCCGGCCGAGCGTTTCCTGCAGCAGATTCGCCAGGCCAAACGCCTGGCGGTGGTCTGAGACGCCCTCAGGGAACGATATCGAACGCCGTGCTACCCAGTCGCTCGCCGTTGATCAGCAGGTGCACGGCATGCCGGCCCGCGTAATGTTTGCGGGTGGTCAACTCGCGAATGTGCTGGGAGCGGCTGAGGTTGACGCAACCCTGGGCGGGCAGGTCGAAGGTCTTGAGCTTGAAGACTTTGGCCGAGGTGCCGCCCGAAGCTTTCACGTAGTCGACGGCATAGTCGATCACCAGGCGTTGGCTCTGCTCCAGGGTTGATTGCACCGTGAAAGACAGGGTGACCTGTTCCCCCAGGCGAATCACCGCAGGCGTCACCTGCAAATCCAGCACCTGGACCTGTGCCTTGCCGCCGACCCCGATGACGCCCAGTGCCCTGGGGTTGCCTTGTTTGATCAGGCTACGCAGCGCATGCCGGGCGATCCACGCCGTGTGACGGTCTTGCAGCGGCCAACCTTCGATCTGGTCCAGCACCCAGTCGGGATGCTGCTTGGTGACGTCGTTGAGGTGGTTGGCCACGGATTTGCGCACATACAGGCTATCGTCGGCCTTGAGGGTGTCGAGGATCGCGGCGGCGAGGTCGGGGTTGGCCTGGATCGGCTCCAGGTGAAACGACCACGGCAAGCGCGGCCGGCTGCCTTCGCTGGCCAGGCGGCGTACGTGCTCGTTGGCGTCCAGCGCCCAGTCGTGCATGACCTTGAGGGTGCGTTCCAGGTCATCGCGCAGGAAGTGCCGCACGGCGAACTCCGAGGAGCCGAACCGGGTGAAATACTTGAGCGCGTCCAGCGACACGTCGAAACGATGTCGGCCATACGACGCCACGTAGTGTGGCAGGAACATGCTGACGAACATGCTGTTCAGGCGCGGGGCCAGGGCCCGCAGCACTTCCAGCGACGCTTCGTAATCGAGGGGCAGCACCGCATGCAGGCACTCACTGACCCGGGCCATGCGCTGCATCACCGACAACTCGGCCAGCCCGTCGTTGGCCGTGTGCAAAAACGCTTTGGCGTCGAATGCCGGGTACACCGCGCGCATTTCGCCGGCGATGTGCTCCAGGCGGGCGTTGTTGAAGATTTCCTTGAGGGCAGGGGAAGAGGCGGTGGTGCTCATGATGGGTCCGTCCGGCGGGTGTTGGGCCAAGGCTTGCCACTATGCCATGCCAGGCACAACCCGTGGCGAGGGAGCTTGCTCCCGCTCGGCTGCGCAGCAGTCGTAAACCCGGTGAATGCCGTATCACTGGATTACCGCGTTGCCTGGATTGGGGCTGCTGTGCAGCCCAGCGGGAGCAAGCTCCCTCGCCACAGGGGTATGGGGGGCTCCCAGCTTCCAGTCGCTACAGTAAAGGGAATGATTCACTGCCCGCGAAGTCCCAGATTCAGTCCCTCGAATAACTGGAGTTTTTTTCTATGCGCAAACCCTCCCTGATCGCCAGCCTGGTCCTGATCGCCGGCCTCGCCGCCCTTGGGCCTGTTGCGCAAGCGGTCGAGAAAACCGGAGACGCCTTGGAGCATTCTCCGAGCAATGGCCGCAGGCTGGTGGAGAACGACCGGGTACCGGCGGACTACCAGCGCGCGGACAGGGCCATGAAAGACTGGAAACAGAAGCAGCTCGAGCAACCGACAAACGAGCAGCAATGGGTGCAGATCGACGACAAGTACTTGCTGATCGAAACCGTGTCCGGCGCCATCGTCAAGATCGTGCCGGCCACGCGTTAGGTCAGAGCACTTCGCCTTTGTCCCACAGGTGAACCAGCTCGCCGGGTGCCTTGTCCTCGGGCACCTGCAGCACCATCTCGTCGTCCTGGTCGTTGGCGCGATAGTGCACCTCGATCTGGAAAAACCGCTGGTCGCCGCGCCCGGGCGTGGAGGACGTCAGTGGCAGGCATCCCTCCAGGACCGAACTGATGCGCGTGCGCTGGTCGAGGTCGCACTGGGCGAATTCGATTTCCCGTGGTCGGGTCAGCGCATGGATGGCGGCCACGCCGCCCTGGCGCGACAGCCGTATCACCGCTTTGTCGTCTAGGTCTGGAAGGGTTTTCATCAGCTCTCCTGTGTCAGGTCGACGCCGACCTGGGCCCAGCCGTTCTGCACCGCTTGCACTTCCCGCGTGCCGAAGCGCTGGCGGGCGTGCTCGACGGTCAGGCGGGCGAAGGCGCTGAAGGACGCGTCATTGGCCAATCGTCGGTCGCACAAGGTTTCATACCAGATCCGGCCGGCCTTTTCCCAGGCAAATCCGCCCAGCGTGGTCGCCACCAGATAAAAGGCCCGGTTGGGGATGCCGGAGTTGATGTGCACGCCGCCGTTGTCTTCACGGGTAATGACGAATTCGCGCATGTGCGAAGGTTGCGGGTCCTTGCCCAGTAACGGGTCATCGTAGGCGCTGCCGGGGTTGGACATGCTGCGCAGGCCGTCGCCGTTGATCTTGTCGGTGAGCAGGTCGGCGCCGATCAGCCAGTCGGCCTGGTCGGCGGTCTGTTCGAGCACGAACTGCTTGACCAGTACACCGAACACATCAGAGATGGACTCGTTCAGCGCACCGGATTGATTGGCGTAGATCAACCCAGCCTCGCTTTCGGTGACGCCATGGGCCAGCTCGTGGGCCACCACGTCCAGGGAGCGGGTGAAGCGCTGGAAGATTTCGCCATCGCCGTCGCCGAACACCATCTGCGCGCCGTTCCAGAAGGCGTTTTCATAGCCCTGGCCATAATGCACGCTGCCCACCAGGGCGAAGCCTTTGTTGTCGATGGAGTCGCGCCCCAGGACCTTCCAGAAAAAATCATAGGTGGCGCCGAGGGCGTCGTAGGCTTCGTCCACGGCTGGGTCGCCACTGGCCCGCTGGCCTTCCAGGCGGACCGGCTGGCCGGGCAGTTCCATGGTGTTCTGGGCGTCATGCACGCTGCGTTGCGGCTGTCCGGCCTTGCCGGGCGTGGGCAACTTCGCGGCGGCGGGAAGGTTGCCGGGCGGGCCGGGGTTGTGTCGCAGGCTGCGCACGTGGGTCAAGGTGCCAAGGGCCCTGGAGCGTTGCTGTTCGGAGCCGTGGGCAATGATGCGATTGAGGATGTACGGCGGAATGAAACCGTGGAGCGGACGAGAGTCGAACATCAGAAAATCCTTATCTGAAATGCAGGGTCGATACCCATGTGAACCGAAGAGGTCGTCGCGGTTCCCTGGCGCATGGCATACAACGTTTGCCATACGCCCGGATTTCTGCGAAAACCCCGCGCCTGGATCACACGAGGGATACCGCCATGAATGAAGAGCTGCAAATCATCGACCTGGAACAGGGCGACGGCAAAAGCGTAGTCAAAGGTGCGCTGATCACCACCCAATACCGCGGCACCCTCGAAGACGGCACCGAATTCGATTCGTCCTACAGTCGCGGCAAACCCTTTCAATGCGTGATCGGCACCGGTCGCGTCATCAAGGGCTGGGATCTGGGCTTGATGGGCATGCAAGTCGGTGGCAAGCGCAAGTTGTGGGTGCCGGCCCACCTGGCCTACGGTGAGCGGTCCATGGGTGCCCACATCAAGCCCAACGCCAACCTGATCTTTGAAATCGAGTTGCTGGAAGTCCTGACCCGGGACGATTGATGTGGCTGGAGCGGCTCATGGCGTGCCGGCACATGAGTGTTCGCTGAACAGCGGAATACATCGCGGCGGTGATCGGATCCCTGACGCGCTGCTTTGTTCGTGATGGAGAAAGTGTTGCTACTCTCTCCAGTCGATGCATGGCTTGATTCGTCGGGGAGCGAAATATGAACGCAGAGCACCATGACCTGGGCGTGTCCCAAGTGGCCGCGGCCATTGCCGAACCGGCGCGCACCCGGATGCTGTGCGCGTTGATGGACGGCCATGCCCGCACCAGCACCGAATTGGCGAGCATCGCCGAGGTCAGCGCCTCGACCGCCAGCGCCCATCTGGCGAAACTCAAGCAAATGGCCCTGGTGCGCCTGCATGTCCAGGGCCGTCATCGTTATTACAGCCTGGCCGACCCGCGCGTTGCGCAGGCACTGGAGGCGCTGATGGTGATCGGCCAGAGCGCCGCGCCGACCTTCACCCCGCGCACACCGGATCGCTTGCAATTTGCCCGCACTTGTTACGACCACATGGCCGGCACTCTGGCGGTGCGCCTGCATGACCGCATGATCGAGGCCGGGTGGCTGGTGGAGCGGGAGGGCGATGGCTATCGGCTGAGTGAATCCGGCGCGGCGGTGTTCGAAGGATTGGGCATCGACGTCCAGCAACTCGCCACGCAACGCCGCCGATTCGCCTGTCCGTGCCTGGACTGGAGCATGCGCCGCCCCCACCTGGGCGGTGCCTTGGGCGCGGCGTTGCTGCAAGTGGCGATCAGGCGCAAATGGGTGATCCAGGACCTGGACAGCCGGGCGCTGGGGGTGACGGCCAGTGGCCGCAGGGAGATGGCGGCGCGGTTTGGCGTGAGTGCCGAAATCGATGTCAAACCCGTTGGCGCTATCGCGAGCAAGCTCGCTCCCACAGTGGGCCTGCGCTGAACACAAAACCCAGAACACCCCAGATCACCTGTGGGAGCGGGGTTGCTCGCGAAGGGGCCTTCACATCCAGCATCCATGCAAGCTGACCCACCGCCTTCGCGAGCAAGCCCGCTCCCACAATGGGCCCTGCGTTGAACACGAGATTGATGAATACCACGACCTCCTGTGGGAGCGAGCCTGCTCGCGATGACGATTCCAGCATCGCCTCATCATCCAGCCATGTGCCTGCGCCGATACTCATCCGGCGTGGTGCCCATCATTTTGCGAAACATGCTGATGAATGCCGAGGCGCTGCTGTAGCCCAGGTCCAGGCCGATGGTTTCCACGCTCTGGCCGCGTTCGAGCAGGGCCAGGGCCTCGATGACTTTCAGGCGCTGGCGCCATTCCACCAATGACATGCCCAGGTCCCGCTGGGCCCGGCGCATCAGTGTGCGCTCGGTGGTGTTGGCGGCGCGGGCCAGTTGCGGCAAGGAGCGTGGGTCGCTGGGGTTTGCCTCCAAGGCCCGCAGCACGGGGCCCAGCAGGGGATCATCCGAGGAGGGCAGGTAGCTGCCGACATGGGGTGCCTGCGCCAGCTTGTCCACCAACACCTGCAGCAAGCGCTGCTGCTCGGGCGTCTGCGGTTGGCTCGGCGGGTCGCTGCGCAGCTCTTCCAGCAGGGCGCGGATCAGCGGGCTCAAGGTCAGCGCACAGGGTACGGCTGGCAGCGCACTACACAGTTCGGCGGCCAGGTACAACGAACAATGGCAGGCCTCATGGCGATTGAAGCCAACGTGTTCCATGTCTGGTGGCAGCCAGATGCCGTACTGCGGTGGCGCCAGGTAATGGTGCTGGGCGATCTCGATTTCCATCACGCCACTGTAGGAGTAGACGAACTCACCCCAGGCATGCCGGTGCCGGGGGTAAGTGGCATGGGCCGGCATGCAGGCGCTGCGAAAGAAAATCGGCGAGGGCAGGGCCGCTTCGAACGGAGGAATCTTCAGATGTTGGGCTGGAGGCTGCATATCGACCGCAATGGCGGATTACCGGGATGGCTTGTCGGGTAATCACTATATCCAGCAAAGGTGTCAGGCAGACAATCCTTTCATCTCTTTCTGCCCAAGGACCGTTCCCATGACCACCCGCCGCGCCCTGGATGGCCAGGTCTGCGCCCTGATGACCGGCCTCTGTGCCATTTGGGGTTTCCAGCAAGTCGCGATCAAGGCCGGCGCCGCCGACATGGCGCCGATGCTGCAACTGGGCGTGCGCTCGGCCATCGCTGCGGTACTGGTCTGGTTGTTGGTGCTGGTGCGCGGTGAACGCCTGTCCCTGGCCGATGGCAGTTGGCGCCCGGGCCTGCTGGTGGGGTTGTTGTTTGCCTTGGAGTTCGTGATGGTGGGCGAAGGCCTGCGGCATACGACGGCTTCGCACATGGTGATTTTCCTCTACACCGCGCCGATGTTCGCCGCCCTTGGCTTGCACTGGAAACTGCCGAGCGAACGCCTCAAGCCGGCGCAATGGCTGGGCATCGCCGTTGCATTCGGCGGGATCGTGGTGGCTTTCAGCGGGGGCTCGGGCGCGGCGAACGGCAGTTCGTTGCTCGGTGACGGCATGGGCTTGCTGGCCGGTGCGCTGTGGGGCGCAACCACGGTGACGGTACGCTGTTCGCGGTTGACGAATCTGCCGGCCAGCCAGACGCTGCTTTATCAACTGGTTGGCGCCGGGGTGCTGCTGATCGGAATGTCGATAGCGCTGGGGCAAACGACGATCAACCCCACGCCACAACTCATTGCCAGCATGGCGTTCCAGGTGTTGCTGGTGTCTTTTGCCAGCTTCCTGATCTGGTTCTCCCTGCTGCGCCACTACCTCGCTTCGCAACTGGGGGTGCTGTCGTTCATGACGCCGCTGTTTGGCATCGGTTTTGGCGTCTGGTTGCTGGATGAGCCGCTGGAGCCGAACTTCATCGTTGGCGCGGTTCTGGTGCTGGGCGGGATCCTGCTGGTCAGCGGTTACGGATGGTTTCGCCAGCGTTGGGGGCGGTGGCCGGTTTTGCGTCGAGAGTAGTGGGGGCAGATCCATGTGGCGAGGGAGCTTGCTCCCTCGCCACAAAAGACCCTTAGTGCTACCGGTGGGCTTGGATCAAACCTTGACGATCCAACCCGCTGGCGCTTCCACGTCGCCGGTCTGCACGCCGGTCAGCTCTTTGTAGAGCTTCTGGGTGATCGGGCCGACTTCGGTTTCGCTGTGGAACACGTGCAGCTTGTCCTTGTAGCTGATGCCGCCAATCGGGGTGATCACCGCCGCAGTACCGCAGGCGCCGGCTTCCTTGAAGTCCGATAGCTTGTCGATGAACACGTCGCCTTCGATCACTTCCAGGCCCAGGCGCGATTTGGCCAGTTCGATCAGCGACAGGCGAGTGATGCCCGGCAGGACCGAAGGGGATTTCGGGGTGACGAATTTGTTGTCGTGGGTGATGCCGAAGAAGTTGGCCGAGCCGACTTCCTCGATTTTCGAGTGGGTCATCGGGTCCAGGTAGATGCAGTCGGCGAAACTGGCCTTCTTGGCCTGGGAACCGGGCATCAGGCTGGCGGCGTAGTTGCCACCGACCTTTGCCGCGCCGGTGCCTTGTGGGGCGGCGCGGTCGAAGCTGGAGATCAGGAAGTTGTGCGGGGTCAGGCCGCCCTTGAAGTAGGCGCCGACCGGGATGCAGAAAATCGAGAAGATGAACTCGGGTGCGGTGCGCACACCGATGTTGTCACCCACGCCGATCACGAACGGGCGCAGGTACAGCGCGCCGCCGGTGCCGTAAGGCGGGATGAAGCGCTCGTTGGCGCGGACCACTTGCTTGCAGGCTTCGACGAACTGCTCGGTCTCGACGTGCGGCATCAGCAGGCGGGCGCAACTGCGCTGCATGCGGGCGGCGTTCTGGTCCGGGCGGAACAGGTTGATGGAGCCGTCCTTGCAGCGATAGGCCTTCAGGCCTTCGAAGCACTGCTGACCGTAGTGCAGGGCGGTGGAGCCCTCGCTGATGTGCAGCACATTGTCTTCGGTCAGGGTGCCCGCGTCCCAGGCGCCATCGCGCCAGTGCGACAGGTAGCGCTTGTCGGTCTTGATGTAGTCAAAGCCCAGTTTGTCCCAATTGATGCTCTCGTTACCCATGACACCCTCTATTTCTTAACAACCGTCGAAACGGTTCAAGGCTTCTGACGTTTTTTGGATGGGGACAACAATACTTCATTCCGGGGCTGTTTCGCAGCCTGCTCGATAGGCGACTGGCAGATTTTCTGCCGTCCCCGTGGCGAGGGAGCTTGCTCCCGCTCGGCTGCGAAGCAGTCGTAACCCGGTCAACGCGGTGTGACTGAATGAGCCTGGTGCCTGAATTGGGGCCGCTTCGCAGCCCAGCGGGAGCAAGCTCCCTCGCCACAGGTGAAACTCATGCCTACAGAGGCGCTACACGTTTACAGATGCAACGCATGCCCCAACGCCCGCAACGCCGCTTCCTGCACGGCCTCGCCCAGCGTCGGGTGAGCGTGGATGGTGCCGGCGATGTCCTCCAGGCGCGCGCCCATTTCCAGGGATTGGCCGAACGCGGTGGACAGCTCCGACACGCCCACGCCAACCGCTTGCCAACCGACGATCAGGTGATTGTCCCGTCGCGCCACGACCCGGACGAAACCGCTTTTCGATTCCAGGGTCATGGCCCGGCCGTTGGCGGCGAACGGGAAGCTCGACACCATGCAATCGAGCCCGGCCGCCTTGGCCTCGTCCGGCGTCTTGCCGACCACCACCAGTTCCGGGTCGGTGAAGCACACCGCGGCGATGGCGGTTGGGTTGAACTCGCGATGCTGGCCGGCGATCAGCTCGGCGACCATTTCACCCTGGGCCATGGCCCGGTGCGCGAGCATCGGTTCACCGCTCAGGTCGCCGATGGCCCAGACGTTGCGCATGCTGGTCTGGCAACGGCTGTCGATTTTCAGCGCCGAACCGTTCATCGCCAAGTCCAGCGCTTCGAGGTTCCAGCCCTGGGTGTTGGGTTTGCGCCCAACGGCCACCAGCACCCGGTCGGTGTCCAGGTTCAGCGTCTCGCCATTGGGATCACGCACTTGCAAGGTGCTGGCCTGGGCATCGAAACCTTCGACGCTGTGCTTGAGGTACAGCTTCACGCCCAACTGCTTGAGCGCCTCGTGCACTGGTTGGGTCAGCTCGCCGTCGTAGGCTGGCAGGATCCGTTCCTGGGCCTCGACCACGCTGACCTCGGCGCCGAGCTTGCGGTAGGCAATGCCCAGCTCCAGGCCGATGTAGCCACCGCCGACCACCACCAGGTGCTTGGGCACCGAGGTGGGGGCGAGGGCTTCGGTGGAGGAAATGATCGGCCCGCCAATCGGCAGCATAGGCAGGTCGACGCTTTTCGAGCCGGTGGCCAGCAGCAGGTGTTCGCACTGGATGCGCGTGTCACCGACCTCGACCGTCTTGCCATCGATCACCTTGGCCCAGCCGTGAATGACCTGGACCTTGTGCTTTTTCAGCAATGCCGCGACGCCGGTGGTCAGGCGATCGACGATGCCGTCCTTCCATTCCACGCTCTTGCCGATGTCCAGCGTTGGCGCCGCTACCGTGATGCCCAAGGCCGAACCCTGGCTGTGATGCCGGGTCTGGTGGAACTGCTCGGCCACATGGATCAACGCCTTGGACGGGATACAACCGATGTTCAGGCAGGTACCGCCCAGCGCCTGGCCTTCCACCAGGATCGTTTCAATGCCCAGTTGGCCGGCGCGAATCGCTGCCACGTAGCCGCCAGGGCCGCCGCCAATGATCAGCAGCTTGGTATTCAGAGTTTGCATTGCCTGCTCCACTGATGATTAGTCCACAAACAAGGTGGCGGGTTGTTCGAGCAAGCCACGCAGTGCCTGGATGAATTGCGCCGCGTCCATGCCGTCGACCACCCGGTGATCGAAGGAGCTGGAGAGGTTCATCATCTTGCGGATCACGATCTGGCCCTTGATCACCACCGGCCGCTCGACGATTTTGTTCACGCCGACAATCGCCACTTCCGGCAGGTTCAGCACTGGCGTGCTGACGATGCCGCCAAGGGCACCGAGGCTGGTCAGGGTGATAGTCGAACCGGACAGCTCATCGCGACTGGCCTTGCCCGTGCGGGCTGCCGTGGCCAAGCGGGAGATTTCCGTCGCGCTGTCCCACAGGCTACGGGCTTCGGCGTGACGCACCACCGGCACCGTCAGGCCAACATCGCTCTGGGTGGCGACGCCCACATGCACCGCACCTGAGCGGTGAATGACCTGGGCTTCGTCGTCGTAGCGCGCGTTCATCTGCGGGAAATCGCGCAGGGCCACGACCAACGCGCGGACCAGGAACGGCAGCAAAGTCAGCTTGCCGCGGCTGGCGCCGTGTTTTTCATTCAAGTGAACCCGCAGCTCCTCCAGGGCGGTGACGTCGATTTCCTCGACGTAGCTGAAGTGGGCGGCGCGTTGGGTCGCTTCCTGCATGCGCTGGGCGATCTTGCGACGCATGCCGATCACCGGGATCTGTTGCTCGTCGTGGCGTTCGGCATAACCCGAACCGCCCTTGGCCTGGGTCGACGGACCTTGGGCCAGATAAGCCTCAAGGTCTTCGTGCAGGACCCGTCCGGCGGGGCCGCTGCCCTGGACCAGGCGCAATTGAATGCCCAGGTCCAGTGCGTGTTTGCGCACGGCCGGCGACGCCAGTGGACGCTCGTCGGGGTCGCGGGCCACAGGCGCTTGCGGGGCGCAGCGTGGCGCGGCGGTTTTTTCCGGCATCGGCTCAGGTGTTGCCACGGGTGCCGGCTTCGGCGCTTGCGCAGCCGGCGCTGGCGTTGGCGCCTGTTGGGCCGATTCTTTCAGGTTACCCGCACCTTCGACTTCAATGCGGATCAGTTCGCTGCCTACTGCCATGACTTCACCGGGCTCGCCACCCAGGGCGATGACCCGGCCATGCACTGGCGAGGGGATGTCGACCATGGCCTTGTCGGTCATGACATCGGCCAGCACCTGGTCTTCGACCACCATGTCGCCGACCTTGACGTGCCACACCGACAGTTCAACTTCCGCGATGCCTTCGCCGATGTCCGGCATCTTGATAACGTGCGTGCCCATTCAGACCTCCATGACCCGTTTCAACGCCGCGCCCACACGGGACGGCCCTGGGAAATACGCCCACTCCTGCGCGTGCGGGTAGGGGGTGTCCCAACCGGTGACACGCTCGATGGGCGCTTCCAGGTGGTGGAAGCAGTGTTCTTGCACCAACGCCACCAGCTCGGCGCCGAAACCGCAGGTGCGGGTGGCTTCGTGGACGACCACACAGCGGCCGGTCTTCTTCACGGATTTGACGATGGTCTCAAGGTCCAGCGGCCAGAGGCTGCGCAGGTCGATGACTTCGGCGTCGACACCGGTCTCTTCGGCAGCCACTTGGGAGACATAGACCGTGGTGCCGTAGGTGAGAACGGTCACGTCCTTGCCCGGACGGGTAATGGCGGCGACGTCCAGCGGCACGGTGTAGTAACCGTCCGGCACCTGCGCCGAGGGGTGTTTCGACCACGGCGTTACCGGGCGGTCGTGGTGGCCGTCGAACGGGCCGTTATACAGGCGCTTGGGTTCGAGGAAGATCACCGGGTCATCGTTTTCGATGGAGGCGATCAGCAAGCCCTTGGCGTCGTAGGGGTTGGATGGCATGACGGTGCGCAGGCCGCAGACCTGGGTGAACATCGCTTCGATGCTCTGGCTGTGGGTCTGGCCGCCATAGATACCACCGCCGCAGGGCATGCGCAGGGTCATCGGTGCGGTGAACTCGCCGGCCGAGCGATAGCGCAGGCGCGCGGCTTCGGAAATGATCTGGTCCGACGCCGGGTAGACGTAGTCGGCGAACTGGATCTCGGCCACCGGCCGCAGGCCGTAGGCGCCCATGCCCACTGCCACGCCAACGATGCCGCTTTCGGAAATCGGTGCGTCGAACACTCGCGAGGTGCCGTACTTGTTCTGCAGGCCTTCGGTGCAGCGGAACACGCCGCCGAAGTAACCCACGTCCTGGCCGAACACCACGACGTTGTCGTCGCGCTCGAGCATCACGTCCATGGCCGAGCGCAGGGCCTGGATCATGGTCATGGTGGTAGTGGTCATGGCGGTGTCCAACGCAATATTGTTGTTGTGATCGTTCATGTCAGATCCCCAACTGCTGACGCTGGCGCTTCAAGTGCTCCGGCATCTCTTTGTAGACGTCTTCGAACATTGTCGCGGCGCTCGGAATCTGCCCGCCGGCGAGGGTGCCGTACTGCTCGGCTTCCTTCTGCGCGGCGATCACCTCGGCTTCGAGTTCGGCGGTAACTGCCGCATGTTCCTCTTCGGACCACTGGCCGATCTTCACCATGTGCTGCTTGAGGCGCGCAATCGGATCGCCCAGCGGGAAGTGGCTCCAGTCGTCGGCGGGACGGTATTTCGAAGGGTCGTCGGAAGTGGAGTGCGGGCCGGCGCGGTAGGTGACCCATTCGATCAGCGCCGGGCCGAGGTTGCGGCGGGCACGTTCGGCGGCCCAGCGCGAGGCGGCGTAGACCGCCATGAAATCGTTGCCATCCACGCGCAGGGAGGCGATGCCGCAACCGACGCCGCGTCCGGCGAAGGTCGTGGCCTCACCGCCGGCAATGGCCTGGAAGGTGGAGATTGCCCACTGGTTGTTGACCACGTTGAGGATCACCGGCGCCCGGTAGACGTGGGCAAAGGTGAGGGCAGTGTGGAAGTCCGATTCGGCGGTGGCGCCGTCACCGATCCAGGCCGAGGCGATCTTGGTATCGCCCTTGATCGCCGAGGCCATGCCCCAGCCCACGCCCTGGACGAACTGCGTGGCGAGGTTGCCGGAAATGGTGAAGAAACCAGCGTCCTTGACCGAGTACATGATCGGCAACTGGCGGCCTTTGAGCGGATCGCGCTCGTTGGACAGCAATTGGCAGATCATGCCCACCAACGGCACGTCGCGGGCCATCAGGATGCTTTGCTGGCGATAGGTGGGGAAGCACATGTCGTCGATGTTCAACGCCAGGGCCTGGCCGCTGCCGATGGCTTCTTCGCCGAGGCTTTGCATGTAGAACGACATTTTTTTCTGCCGCTGGGCGACGACCATGCGGTTGTCGTAGATGCGCGTCTTGAGCATGGCGCGCATGCCTTTGCGCAGGATCTCGAGCGGAACGTCTTCGGCCCATGGACCGTGGGCATTGCCCTGGTCATCAAGCACGCGGATCAGGCTCCGAGCCAGGTCGGCGGTGTCGGACGGTTCGACGTCGATGGAAGGTTTGCGCACCGTGCCGGCATCGGACAGATGCAGGTAGGAGAAGTCGGTCTTGCAGCCGGGACGGCCCGAGGGTTCGGGAACGTGCAGGCGCAGTGGTTCATACGCTGGGTTCATGGCTTTCTACGCTCGATCTTGTGAATTTCTTGTAGTGGGCGCGCTAGCTGACGAATTTCCCCGGGTACGGGAAATTGTCCTACAACAATCATAGGCTCGACGAAGAAGAATATTTTTCTCTGTTGGCTTGCTGTTCAGATCATTTGCAGATAAAAAATCTGCACAACGATAAAAAACAGGATTATTTGTCTCATGCGTAAATTGGATCGCACCGACATCGGCATTCTGAACAGCCTTCAGGAAAACGCCCGCATCACCAACGCCGATCTCGCCCGTTCGGTCAACCTGTCGCCGACCCCGTGTTTCAACCGTGTCCGGGCCATGGAGGAGCTGGGAGTGATCCGCGAGCAGGTCACGCTGTTGGATGCCGACCTGCTGGGGCTGCACGTCAACGTGTTCATCCATGTCAGCCTGGAGAAGCAGGTGGAAGAGGCGCTGCAGCACTTCGAGGAGGCGATCTCCGATCGGCCGGAGGTGATGGAGTGCTACCTGATGGCCGGCGATCCGGATTACCTGATCCGCGTGCTGGTGCCGACCATCCAGTCGCTGGAGCGGTTCATGATGGACTTTCTGACCAAGGTCCCGGGCGTGGCGAACATCCGCTCCAGCTTTGCCCTCAAGCAAGTGCGCTACAAGACCGCGCTACCGTTGCCGGCCAATGGGTTGACCCTGGGCACCTGAGGCTCAGGGTTAACACCGGACACTGTGGCGAGGGAGCTTGCTCCCGCTGGACTGCGCAGCAGGCCCATCCTTTATGACGCAGGGCGTCTGCTGCGCAGCCGAGCGGGAGCAAGCTCCCTCGCCACAGGAACCTGTTTGGATGGATTACAGGAGTCGGCACTGCATCGAAAACCCCAGCGCCACCGACTGCCCTTGCTCCAGCAAACGCAACCCTGGCCGCCCCGGCAGGTGATGGGCGTTGACCGGGTGGCTGACCGGTTCGATGCAGAAGAAATCCAGGCCCACGGGGCAGTACAGCAGGAAATAGTCGCTGCCACTGGCGCGGCATTCCAGCTCATAACCCAGGTCCGGTTGCTGGACCAGACAGTGCCCGTCCCAACCACCGAAGCCGTTGTCGACCAGCGTGTCTGGCAGTAAACGGGCGTGCTGGAAATCCCACTCTGCGGGGATGTCCCTCAGTTCCGTTGGCAGTTTCGATGCATCGCACAGCCAGACTTCGCTGGCGCGGGTTTGCAAGCGAGTACTGGCGGTGCGCGGAAAATACGGATGCAAACCCAGCCCGTGCCACGCGGCCTGTTCGGCCATGTGGGTGACGTGGATGGCGATTTGTAGCTGACCACCGCTCAAGCGGATCCGCAGGCTGGCGCAATAGGCGAACGGATATTGGCTGTCGAGTTGCAGCAAGGCTTGCTGGGCACTCTGTTCGACCACCTGCCACGGCTGTTGCCAGGCACTGCCATGGATCGGGAACGGGTCGTTGGGGCTGTTGGCTTCCAGGGCCAGCCAGCCGCCGGGGCAATCGAAACCGCCCTGGGCGATCCGGTTCGACCACGGAATCAACGGGAAGCAGCCGAGTTTGCCCGGCAGGCCGTTTTCCACGGCTTGCGCAGCAGGCGGGCGCAACAAGGGCGCACCGCTGCCGCGCAGGGTCCAATCGACGAGGCTGGCGCCCAGGTGCGGGGCGAGGGTGAGGCGGGTGAGTTCGTCTTCGAGTTGGAGAAGAGGCGGCGTCATGTTGGCCTTGTTCTGCAAGGTTGAAAAAACTGATGTGGGAAACGCCGGATTCTTGTGTGCGAACCCTGTTGTGGCGAGGGGATATAGAGAAACGTCGCACCGCACTGTGGGAGCAAAGCTTGCTCGCGATGCAGACTCCTCGGTTCCCAGGGAGACTGCATCATCTTCATCGCGGGCAAGCCTTGCTCCCACAAGGGGATGTTGTCGTTTGTTCGTTACAACACCAGGTTCGGCAACCACAGCGAAATGGCGGGGATGTAGGTCACGAGCAGCAGTACGAAGAACAGCATGGCGTAGAACGGCAGCAGCGCCTTGACGGTGCTCTCGATGCTGACCTTGCCGATGGCGGAACCGACAAACAACACCGCGCCCACCGGTGGCGTGATCAGCCCGATACCCAGGTTCACCAGCATGATCATGCCGAACTGTACCGGGTCCACGCCGATGCCCACGATCACCGGCATCAGGATTGGCGTCAGGATCAGGATCAGTGGCGCCATGTCCATCACGGTGCCCAACAGCAGCAACATCACGTTGATGCACATCAGGATCACGTAACGGTTGTCCGACAGTGTCAGGAATGCGGTGGTGATCTTCGCCGGAATTTCCATCAGCGTCATGATGTAGCCGAAGCTGGCGGCGAAGCCGATCAGGATCATCACGATGGAGATGGTGCGTACCGTGCGGTGCATCAGTTTCGGCAACTCGCTCCACTTGTAGTCGCGATAGATGCACATGGTGACGAAGAATGCCCACACCACGGCAATGGCGGCCGATTCGGTGGCGGTGAAAACACCCGAGAGAATGCCGCCAAGGATGATGAACAAGGTCATCATGCCCCACATGGCTTCCCGGCAGATCTTCAACGCTTGCTTGAGGGGAATTACTTCGCCCTTGGGGTAATTGCGCTTTTTCGCGAAGACCAGGCACAGCGCCATCAGGCACAGGTTCATCATGATGCCGGGGACGATGCCGGCCATGAACAGCGAACCGATGGAGACGGTGCCGCCAGCGGCGAGCGAATACAGCACCGCGTTGTGGCTCGGCGGTGTCAGCAACGCTTGCACCGAACCACTGACGGTGACGGCCGTGGCGTAATCACGCGGATAGCCCCGGCGTGTCATTTCCGGGATCAGCACCGAGCCGACCGAGGCCGTATCGGCCACCGAGGAACCGGAGATCGCGCCAAAGAAACTCGAAGCCACGAGGTTGACCAAGGACAGGCCACCGCGCACGAAGCCTACCAGCACACTGGCGAAGGCCACCAGTCGGCGGGACATGCCGCCCTCGGCCATGATCGCACCGGCCAACACGAAGAACGGAATGGCCAGCAACGAGAATTTGTTCACCCCTCCCGCGACCTGGATCATCATGGCCTGGAACGGAATATCGATCCACCACGCCCCGATCAGGGCGGCGGCGCCCAGCGCATAGGCGACCGGCATACCGATCAGGATCAACAGCAAAAAACTGCCCAGCAGAATCAGAGCGTCCATTAAGCGGCACCTTCGCTTTCTTCAACCAAGTCGAACTGCACGACCCGACGCTGGCTTTGATCACCCAGCAAGAGTTTTTCCAGGACAAAAATCAACGTCAGGAAGCCACCCACCGGGATCGGCATGTAGGTGATGCCAACGCGCAGGGTAGGGATGGCGCTCATGAATTGATTCCAGGTGGTCATGCACAGCTTGGTGCCCCAGATAGTCATGAAAATGCAGACCGCGGCCATTAGTAACTGAGTGAAAATCGACGCTGCGTTTCGCCATGGTGAGGGCAGGCGGCTGGTGACCATGTCCACGGCCATGTGTGAGCCGGAGCGGTAACTGGCGGCGGCGCCAATGAAGGTGAACACGATCATCAGCAAGATGGCGGTGGGCTCTGGCCAACTGGAACCTGAGCCCAGCACATAACGGGCGAATACACCCCAGGGAATCATCAGCGCAACGGCGAGGACAGAGAGGCCGGCCACCCAGATGCAAGTCATGTAGATCTTATCGTTGATACGCAGCAGCAAATTCTTCATCGGGTTCCACCGTAACCGGGCGCGCCGTTTAGCCGTTTAACCGCAGGCGCGCCCAGCCTATTCATGAGTACAGATTGAGAGGCTTTACTGGACGGCTTCGATACGCTTGATCAGGTCGGCATACGGCGCGCCGTATTTGGCCCGGATCGGTGCGGTGGCGTCGTAGAAAGGTTTTTTGTCCACGGTGATGAACTCGACGCCGGCGGCCTTGAGTTTTTCTTCACTGGCGGCGGACTTCTTGTCCCACAGCTCGCGCTCTTCTGCCTGGGCAGCCTTGGCGGCTTTCTTGACCATCACCTGTTGATCAGGAGTCAGTTTTTCCCAGGTGATTTTCGACATCACGATCGGCTCGGGCAGGATCAGGTGACCGGTCAGGCTGTAGTACTTGGCGTTCTGGTAGTGGTTGTGTTCGAGCATGGTCGGTGGGTTGTTTTCCGCGCCGTCGATCACGCCGGTCTGCAAGGCACTGAAGATTTCGCCGGTGTCCATGGCGATGCCGTTGGCGCCCATGGCGTTGAAGGTCTCGATGAACATCGGGTTGCCCATTACGCGAAGTTTCATGCCTTTCATGTCTTCGAGCGTGCGCACCGGTTTCTTGCTGTAGACGTTGCGGGTGCCGCCGTCCATCCAGGCCAGGGCCACCAGGCCGAACTCGGAATTGGTGATCCGGTCGAGAATCGCATCGCCAACGTCACCGTCGATGACGGCGCGCATGTGGGCCTGGTCGCGGAAGATGAACGGCATGTTGAAGACGTTCACGTCCGGCACCACAGGGCCAACGATGCCCAGGCTCACCCGGGACATCTGGATCGCGCCGGCTTGCATCTGCTCGATGACTTCTTTTTCAGAGCCCAGCACGCCGCCTGGGAAATACTTGAATTTCAGCTCGCCGTTGCTCTCCTTTTCCAGGGTTTTACCCATGGATTCCTCGGCGACCACGGTCGGGTAGCCCTTGGGGTGGATGTCGGCGATCTTGATGTCCAGGGCGTGTGCCGCCTGGGCCAGGAAGGCCAGGGGCAGGGCTGCGATCAGAAGCGTGCGTTTGAAATTCATGGTCAATCTCCAGTGTTGTTGTTTTTATGTCTATCGATGTGAAGCAGCAAAGCAGATCAGTTCGCGGAGTGTTTCCGTCCTCCGAAAGCGGGTTCAGCCAGGCCCTTGATCCCTGGGTTAAGGGCGAACACGCCGCCGGCCAGCGATTGCGGGTCGGTGTCGTCACCCGGGCGGATCGAGGTGACGAAGAGGGTGTCCAGGCGACTGCCGCCAAAGGCGCACATGGTCGGCTTCTTCACCGGCACCTCCAGTGAACGGTCTAGGCGTCCGTCCGGGGTGAAACGGTGAATCAGCCCGGCATCGTTGGCGCAGATCCAATAGCAACCGTCGGCATCCACCGCCGCGCCATCCGGGCGCCCGGCCAACGGCATCATGTCGACGAACAGCCGCCGGTTGGACGGCGTGCCGCTGTCAATGTCGTAGTCGAAAGCCCAGATCTGCTGAACCAGCGGGTGTGAATCGGAGAGGTACATCGTGCGTCCGTCCGGGCTGAAGCCCAGGCCATTGGGCACTATGAAACCGCTCAGTTGCGCCTCGACCGGGCTGCGCTGGCCTGCCTCGTAGCGATACATCTGGCCTGCGTCCGCGTTGGCGCCCATGTTCAACACCATGCTGCCGGCCCAGAAGCGGCCCTGGCGGTCGCAACGGCCATCGTTGAGGCGCATGTCGGCGCGGCTGTGTTCCACGCTTGCGCACAGTTCGCTGTCCAGGCTGCCGTCATCATGGGGGTGCAGGCGAAAGAAGCCGCTCTCCATGCCCGCTACCCAACCGCCGTCCTGGTGACGGGCAATGCAGGCGAGCATTTCAGGGGTTTCCCAGCCCTGGATTTTTCCGCTGCTGGCACTCCAGCGTTGCAGGCCACCGCTGGGGATGTCCACCCAATACAGGGCGTTTTCCTCGGGGACCCACACCGGGCTCTCCCCGACGGCGTTGCGTGCATCGACAATCAGTTCGGCTTGCATGGTGATTCCTTTGTGCGTGCGTATCCCATGAAAAACAGCGAATCAGTTGTCGAATGGGCCGGCCGCCACAAAGGCGCCACCCTGGTAAACCATGGCTGGGTCATCGGCGGCCGGCATCGGCTGCGCTTCGACCTTGGCGCGGAAGATTTCCGAGGTGTCCTTGGGCTGGTAGCCCAAGTGCGCGGCGTGGCTGTTGTCCCACCAGACGTCGCGGTTGGCGGACATGCCGTAGACCACGGTGTGACCGACTTTCGGCGTGTAGAGCGAGCATTCGATCAGTTGGGTGAGGTCGTCGAAGCTCAGCCAAGTGCTCATCATCCGGCGGTTCTGCGGTTCGGGGAACGACGAACCGATGCGGATGCTGACGGTCTCGATGCCGTAGCGATCGAAGTAGAAGTTGGCGACGTCTTCGCCGTAGGACTTGGACAGGCCGTAGTAGCCATCCGGGCGTCGAGGGCAGAGGGCGTCGATGGTCTGGTCTTGTTTGTAGAAGCCGATGACGTGGTTGGAGCTGGCGAAAATCACCCGCTTGACGCCGTGTTTGCGGGCGGCTTCATAAATGTGGAACACGCCGCTGATGTTGGCGCCGAGGATCTCTTCGAACGGACGCTCCACCGAAACACCACCGAAGTGCAGGATGGCGTCGACGCCTTCGACCAGTTGGTGCACGGCCTGCTTGTCCGACAGGTCGCACGGCACCACTTCTTCGCTTTCGTCGATGGCCGGGGCCATGTTGGCGATGTCCGACAGGCGAATCTGGCGGGCGTAAGGCTTGAGGCGTTCGCGCAAGACTTTGCCAAGGCCGCCAGCGGCACCGGTCAATAGGAGGCGATTGAAGGGGTGGCGAATCTGTGTCGTGGTCATGGCATTACCTGAGCAAACAATGAGAGGTACAGTTGTTATAAGTTGTCGTACGACCGAGAGGGAATATCCTTATCCTTCCGCTACCTTGTCAACGTTTGATCGACGAACCGCTCTGGATCGGCGTCCTTGCCGCAGGTTGCCATGGGATGTGCTCATGGCAATGGGTCCTGGTATTACAGGAGCGAAAGCGGGTAGCTGATGAAGATACGGTTCTCGTCGAATTCGTTGGTGCTGAAGTCGCGACGAATCGATGCGTTACGCCATTTCACATTGAGGCTCTTGAGCGCGCCGCTCTGCACGGTGTAGGCCAGTTCGGTTTCACGGCCCCATTCCTTGCCATCGTCGACCGTGGCGGTGTGCACGTTGTCGCCGCTGATGTAGCGGTTCATCAGGGTCAGGCCCGGCACGCCGACGGCGGCGAAGTTGAAGTCGTGGCGCACTTGCCAGGATTTTTCCTGGGCGTTGTCGTAGCTGGAGTTGTAGCTGTCGTTGGCCAGGGTGCCGCCGCTGGTGCCGTTGACGCGCATCCAGGCGTCATCGCCGCTGAGTTTTTGCAGACCGACGTAGAAGGTGTTGCCACCGTATTTGGCCGAGAGCATGGCGAACGCGGTTTTGTTGTCCAGGTCGCCGGCCAGGGCGCTGCCGTCTTCCTTGCCGATGAAGTAGCCGAGGTTGGCGCCCAGGGTCCAGTCGCCGATAGGCTGGCTGTGGGTCAGGTTGAAATATTTTTGCTGGTAGATGTCGGACAGTTCCGAGTACCAGACGCCGACCTGGGTGCGTTTTTCGTTGAAGGCGTACTCACCGCCGCCGAAGTTGAAACGGTCGGAGGTGAACGCGCCGCGGCCGTTCATCGACATGTCTTCCATGCTCGCGTCGTTGCGCGGGCTGTTGGCGCGGAACTGGCCGCCGTAGAGACTCAGGCCGTTGATTTCGGTGGAGGTCACCTGGCCGCCGCGGAAGGTTTGCGGCAGGGAGCGGCCATCGTCGGAACGCAGGATCGGCAGCACCGGCATCCATTCACCGACCTTCAGTTCGGTCTTCGACACCTTGCCCTTGAGGGCCACGCCCAGGCGACCGAAGTCGTCGGCGGGGCGACCATCATCATGCACAGGCAGCAATTGCGTACCGGCCGTGCCACGGCCGCCGTCGAGCTTGACCGAGTACATGCCCAGCACATCCACGCCGAAACCGACCGTGCCCTGGGTGAAGCCGGACTTGGCGTCGAGGATAAAACTCTGAGTCCATTCCTCGGCTTTGCCTTGAGCGGCATTGTCGTTGACGAAGTTGCGGTTGAAATAGGCGTTGCGCAAGTTCAGCGTGGCCTTGGCATCATCGACGAAGCCTTCGGCGTTGGCGGTGGTGGGCAGAAACGCGGCAAGGCTGCTGCAGCCGAGTAGTAGCAGCGTGGGGCTGGCGTTGAGAAGGGTACGGCGGTTTGGACGGTTGTCGGGCGAAAAACGGACACGTGTGCTCACTATGACGCTCCCTACTTTTTTGTTGTTTTTATTTGTCATACGTCGTCGTACAACATGACGAGGATTATTTGGAAGCCGCTCCTCGTTGTCAACTGGCCATTATCGGAAATATCCAACTTGAGGGTGCTTCAAAATGAGGCATTTCAGTGGTTGTCACCGATCGAGTTCAAGATCGCAGGCCGTGGTGCCGGGGCAAATTCGAGGTTTGAGAATAGCGGGGAGGGTGCTTGGTTGTGCGATGACTGGTCTAAGACATTAGTCGAATGTTGGTGATCGGAAGGCTTAAGCGGGCTCTTGTGGCGAGGGAGCTTGCTCCCGCTGGACTGCGCAGCAGGCCCCAGTTTTTTTGTCAACGCAGAGTTTTTTGGGGCGGCTTCGCCACCCAGCGGGAGCAAGCTCCCTCGCCACAGGTGTTTTGTTAACCCAGGCTTCCAGTGCAACAGGGGGGCGTGTTTATCCAGATGTAGGATCGTTCGGGATCGGGCTACGTTGTCTTGCGCCGTTGCCTACAACTGCGCCAGAATCCGCCGGCTTGTGCGCCCTGGGGGCAGGGCTTTATCGTTTCCGGGTCGCTGATTGAATCAGCGATCGGGTTTGGTAGCCCGGACTCTCTACATGACGCACAGCTTCACTTTTTACAGGTGCATCTCAGCATTTGTATCAATGGTGGCCATGCGTAGGGCGCTCTCGAGCGCGCCGGTGTTCATGTGGACCGGTCTACCAACCTTCGTATGGCCGCCACCCTTCGTTTGGTAGCGAGGGTGATGGTTCCTCCAATTCCACATGAGATTCCATTTATGTTCAAAGCAACCCCCAACCCACCGGACACCGATCCGACTTCACCGCGCAAAAAAACCAATACCCAAAAACTCGACGAAGCCGCCGAGCGCGCCCTCGACTATTACCTGAACCCCAAACCGGACAAACCCGAAGCCGATGCTGCGGCCGGCCAGCTCTTCACCGTCGTCAAAGGTGTCGACACCGAAACCCTGCTCGCCAACCTCAGCGAAAACCTGGCCTCGGCCAACGCCATGGTCAGTGACCTGGCCTTCGACCTGGAAGGGCCCAGGCGCCACATTGCCCTGGGCATCCAGCAACTGATTGAACTGAGCGCAATGCTGGCGAATCGTGCGCTGGATAACGTCGAAGCGCGCCCGTCGACATAGCGCAAAACCCGCTTTAGTGGCGAGGGAGCTTGCTCCCGCTGGGCTGCGCAGCAGCCCCAAAATGGACTGGCGCGGTTTTCCAGGAACACCGCGCCAGCCGGTTTACGACTGCTGCGCAGCCGAGCGGGAGCAAGCTCCCTCGCCACAAAAGCTGCCCCACAGGGATCCCCAGTGTTTTCAAAGTTGGGTGAATGCTAGTCTTGACCAACGCTGTTGCCAGGGAGCCCTCATGGGCAATCACAAGATCGAGATTCGTCGCAGTAACGTCGAGAAAATCCTGTTGGCCGCCGAGAAGGTCTTTGCCGAGAAAGGCTTCGGCAGTACCGCCATGGCCGACATCGCCGCCGAAGTGCAATTGCCCCGTTCCAACCTGCATTACTACTTCAGCACCAAGAGCGAGCTGTACAGCGCCGTGCTGTTCGATCTGCTGGAAGTCTGGAAGCAGGACGCCTTGTGTTTCGAAATGTTCGACGACCCCCGGGTGGTGCTCAGCAGCTACATCCGCGCCAAGATGAACCACTCCCGCAGCCGACCCTACGGCTCCAAGGTCTGGGCCAACGAAATCATCCACGGCGCCCCGACGCTGGGCCAGGCGCTGGACGCCAGCCTCTATGACTGGGCGAAGATGAAGGAAGCGAAAATCCGCCAATGGGTGGAGGACAAACGCATCCTCCCGGTGGAGCCTTCAAGCCTGCTCTACATGATCTGGGCCTCGACCCAGCACTACGCCGACTTCGACCACCAGATCAACATCCTCAATGATCATCAGCCGCTGTCGGACATGCAATTCGAACGGGCGGTGCAGACGGTGACCAGTGTGATTTTGCGGGGGATTGGGTTGGAGCCATAACTAACTCATCAAGTTGGTGCGCGGCAGTGTATAAAGTTGAAAATGAGTTGCCTTCGCCTTTATCGCCTGCGAATTTCCGAGTTGTGAGTTTTCAGAAATTTATAAAGGTCACTGCTTTTTGCCTTCCATTGAGCGAGCGTAAGCTCCGCTTCTGCTAGTTTAATTTTTTTCTCTGATGCACGTTCAGCGATAAGTCTTCTGAGGCGTTCTTTGGCTAAATTGTATTCATTTCGCGTTGGAGTATCTGTCCATGTACGCATGGCTGGGTGTGTTTCTATCGCTTTGTCGTACTCTCTTCCTTCATGGGCTAGTCGGTTTATCATGTTTCTTGTGTGGGGTGGGGTTTCTGGGGCATTCATAGGTGTAAGTGGCGTAAACGGTAGCTCGGCAGGCAGTGCAGATGGTTCCTCGGAAATAGTAGCTGACTGGGTTTGGGAGTACTGATCGAGCCATATTTTTTTCGGGGCTGCTCTTGTTTTTTGGATCGTCTGGGCAGTAGGTCTCAGTATTCGGTTTGGGAATGTCTGCATTAATGTTGGAGTTCTTGGTGGGAGGCTCCGTGGGTTTATTACATGAAAAATATTCCCACTCGGATCATACCGATTAACCGGATCCCCTCCACAATAAGCATACGGATTAATCCCCCCATCCCCAAACGGACTCAACTCATCCGGGCTATTAAACCGCATCAACACCGGATTAAAAGCCCGATTACCCTGTCCCAGCAAATAGTGTCCGGTTATTGGATCAGGCCGTTCACCGTTGAACCCGAGCAAGCTGCTCAAGCCACTTTCAGCAGGCTGGTGCCCGTATGCGGTATAGACCAGGTGTCGGGTGTCTGTGGCCGTCAGGGTTTGCAGCACCGAACGTTGTTGATCCGTTGCCAACAGCGTCGTCTCGGCGACGTTGGCGATGTTCAGTCTTTGCGCCAGCGGCTGGGCTTCATGGCGAAGGATCGTGAGTTGTATCTGGCCCTCGATCTCATTGACCAAATCATCGGTTTGATAAAAACGTTGCGTGCCCACGTGCTCCGCAGGCCTCAAGCCGGTCAGGCGGTCCAGTGGGTCGTATTGGTAGCGGCACAGTATCTTCATCGATGACGTCGACATGGGCTTGGCTCTTGCGGATGGATTCGGCAGTGTCAGGCTCAGGGAATTTTTCAGTGGCGTCTACTAGCAGAACTGTTAGTCAAGAGGGGGGCGCCTTGAGATTTGTGGTGTGGCTGATGGCCCTTTCGCGAGCAAGCCCGCTCCCACACTTGATCTGCAGTGAGCACAATATTTGTGAACGACCGCAATCCACTGTGGGAGCGGGCTTGCTCGCGAAGAGGCCAGCCCAGGCACCTCAAATTTCAAGCGGTGACATGATAGGGATTACGCGGATCATGATTCCAATCCAGGAACGGCTTGCCGGTGTCCACCGTCACCATCTCGATGCAGTCCTGCACCGGGCAGGTGATTTGGCACAGGTTGCAGCCCACGCATTCGTCATCGATCACTTCATATTTATGGGTGCCGTCAGCCTGCTTGAGACTGGCGATGGCCTGGTGTGAGGTGTCCTCGCAGGCGATGTGGCAGCGGCCGCATCCGATGCAGGCTTGTTGATCGATCTTGGCGATGACCTGGTAGTTGATGTCCAAGTACTTCCAATCGGTGGTGTTGCCCACCGCGCGACCGGAAAACGCCTGGAGGTTGGCGTGCCCGTGATCGTCCATCCAGCGCGACAGGCCGTCCTTCATCTCTTCGACGATGCGAAAACCATGCAGCATCGCCGCCGTGCAAACCTGCACCGCGCCGCTGCCCAGGGCGATGAATTCGGCGGCGTCGCGCCAACTGCCGATGCCGCCGATGCCGCAAATCGGCAAACCTTGGGTCTGTGGGTCACGGGCGATTTCGGCGACCATGTTCAGCGCGATCGGCTTGACCGCCGAACCGCAATAACCGCCATGGGTGCTCTGGCTGCCGACGCTGGGCAGGGCGACCATGCGGTCCAAATCGACGCTGGTGATGGAGTTGATGGTGTTGATCAATGACACCGCATCCGCACCGCCGCGATGGGCCGCGCGGGCGGCGACGCGGATGTCGGTGATGTTCGGCGTGAGCTTGACGATCACCGGCAGCGAACAATAGGTCTTGCACCAGCGGGTCACCTGCTCGACGTATTCCGGCACCTGGCCGACCGCCGCGCCCATGCCCCGTTCCGGCATGCCGTGGGGGCAACCGAAGTTCAGCTCGATGCCGTCGGCGCCGGTGGCTTCCACCAAAGGCAGGATGCGTTTCCAGGACTCTTCGACGCAGGGCACCATCAGCGACACGATCAACGCCCGGTCCGGCCAGTCCTTCTTCACCTGGGTGATTTCCCGCAGGTTGATCTCCAGCGAACGGTCGGTGATCAGCTCGATGTTATTGATGCCCAATACCTCGCGATTGGCACCGTAGTGGGCCGAATAGCGCGAGGACACGTTCACCGCTGCCGGATCCTCCCCGAGGGTTTTCCAGACCACTCCACCCCAGCCGGCCTCGAAGGCACGCACGACGTTGTAGGCCTTGTCGGTGGGGGGCGCGGAGGCCAGCCAGAACGGATTGGGGGCTTTGATGCCGGCGAAGACAATCGATAGATCGGCCATTTACGCAGCCTCCACGTTGAGCATCAATTGAGCGTTGATCGCCTCGGCGGCGAGCTTGCCGTGCTGCACGGCCTGCACGGTGAGGTCTTGATCCAGGCTGGTGCAGTCGCCGCCGGCGTAGACACCGGGAATGCTGGTGCGCAGGTGTTCGTCCACCAAAATCCGCCCGTCCTGGCGCTTGAGTTCCCGGGCCAGCGGATCCACCAGCGCGTTGTCGTCGAAGGCTTGGCCGATGGCTTTGAAAATGGCGTCGGCGGGCAGGTCGAAGGTGTCGGTGCCGATGACCAGCCGACCGTTCTCCAGATGCGTGCGAGAGAAGCGCATGCCGCACACATGCCCGGTGTCGTCGAGCAACACCTGTTGCGGTTGGGCCCAGGTCAGCAGGCGTACCTGATTGGCCTTGGCGATGTCTTGCTCGTGCAAGGTGGCGCCCATGTCTTCAAGGCCGCGACGGTAGACCAGGTTGACGTCCCGGGCGCCGAGCCGAGCCATTTGCACGGCCATGTCGATGGCGGTGTTACCGGCGCCGAGGACGATGCAACGGTCGGCCAGGGGCAACTGGCTGAGGTCGTCGGCCTGGCGCAGTTCGCGGATGTACTCGGTGGCGGCCAGCAGCCCCGGAGCCTGTTCATCGCTCAGGCCCAGTTGTTTGCTGGCGGCCAGGCCGAGGCCGAGGAACACTGCGTCGAACTGTTGGTGCAGGTCGCTCAGGCTCAGGTTCTCGCCGAGTTTCTGACCGTGGCGGATTTCGATGCCGCCGATCTCCAGCAGGAAGTCCAGTTCACGTTGGGCGTAATCGTCCACCAGTTTGTACTTGGCGATCCCGTATTCGTTGAGGCCACCGGCTTTGTCCCGGGCTTCGAACATCACCACCTCATGGCCGTGCATTGCGCTGCGATGCGCACACGACAACCCCGCCGGCCCAGCCCCGACCACGGCGATGCGCTTGCCGGTGGCGGCGGCTCGCTGGAACGGGTGTTCGCTGAAGTGGGCGTTGTCCACCGCGTAGCGTTGTAGCGAGCCGATCAACACCGGCGCGCATTCATGGGCGTTGTTGCGCACGCAGGCTTGCTGGCACAGGACCTCGGTGGGGCAGACCCGGGCGCAACTGCCGCCGAGGATGTTGGCCGACAGAATCTTCTGCGCCGCGCCTTGGACGTTGTCCTGGTGGATGTTGCGGATGAACGAGGGAATGTCGATCTCGCTTGGGCAAGCATTCACACACGGCGCGTCGTAGCAGTACAGGCACCGGGACGCTTCCAGGTGGGCCTGGCGCGCGTTGAGTGGCGGAGCCAGGTCGCTGAAGCGAGCGGCGAGGGTGGCCGGGTCTTCCTGGGAATGGGGGAGGTGACTCAAGGGCTGGATCATGGAATGGGCCTCACGGTGTTTGAGGTGCTGCCTCTGGTGGGCAGTGGTTTTTTTCGTTGTCTGGACTGACGCCTTCGCGAGCAAGCCCGCTCCCACATGGAATCTGTTGTGTACACAGATTCTGTGCCTGCCCGAGATTCAGTGTGGGAGCGGGCTTGCTCGCGAAGGCCGAAGGCCTCGATTTCAGCGTTTCACGGCGGTTGGCTTATTCAACTCCGCCCGCTTGCTCAGCAAATCGAACACCGCCGGATACGCCGGCCGTTCGATGTAGCGCCCGGCGCCGCGTTCGGCCCGCAGGTCGCCATCGGCCCAGACCAGCCGACCCTGGCTGATGGTGTGGCTGGGCACGCCGCGTACGGTCTTGCCTTCGAAGATGTTGAAGTCCACTTGCTGATGGTGGGTCTTGGCGGAAATCGTGCGACTGCCTTGCGGGTCCCAGAGCACCAGGTCGGCATCGGCGCCGACGCGGATCGCCCCTTTGCGTGGGTAGAGGTTGAAGATCTTCGCGGTGTTGGTGGAGGTGAGGGCGACGAAGTCCTGCATCGACAATTTGCCGCTGTTGACCCCTTCGTCCCAGAGCACCGCCATGCGGTCTTCGATACCGGCGGTGCCGTTGGGGATCTTGCTGAAGTCGTCACGGCCGGCGGCTTTCTGTTCGGCACAGAAGCAGCAGTGGTCGGTGGCGGTGGTGTGCAGGTTGCCGGACTGCAAGCCGTGCCAGAGTGCCTCTTGATGCCCGCGCGGACGGAAGGGCGGGCTCATCACATAGCCGGCGGCGGTCTGCCAGTCCGGGTCGCGATAGACGCTGTCGTCCAGCAACAGGTGCCCGGCGAGTACTTCACCGTAGACCGGTTGGCCCTTGCTGCGGGCGTAGGTGATTTCGTCCAGTGCTTCCTTGGTGGACACGTGCACCAGGTACAGCGGCGTGCCCAAGGTTTCGGCGATGCGGATGGCGCGGCTCGCGGCTTCGCCTTCCACTTGCGAGGGCCGCGACAGCGGATGGGCTTCGGGACCGGTGATGCCCTGGGCCAGCAGCTTGCGTTGCAGGTGATAGACCAGTTCACCGTTCTCGGCGTGCACGGTGGGCACAGCGCCCAATTCCAGGCAGCGCTCGAAGCTCGCCACCAAGGTGTCGTCGGCGGCCATGATCGCATTCTTGTAAGCCATGAAATGCTTGAAGCTGTTCACGCCGTGATGGCTGACCAGTTCGGCCATTTCTTCACGAACCTGCTCGCTCCACCAGGTGATTGCCACGTGAAAACCGTAGTCGCTGGCGCTTTTCTCGGCCCAGCCACGCCATTGATGAAAGGCTTCCATCAGCGATTGCTGGGGGTTGGGAATCACGAAGTCGATGATCGAGGTGGTGCCGCCGGCGAGGCCTGCCGCCGTGCCGCTGAAGAAGTCTTCACTGGCGACCGTGCCCATGAACGGCAACTGCATGTGCGTATGAGGGTCGATGCCGCCGGGCATCAGGTATTGGCCGCTGCCATCGAGCACTTCGACGCCGGCTGGAACATCCAGGTTTTCACCAATGGCCTTGATCACGCCGTCGGCACACAACACATCGGCGCGATAACTTTCATCATGGGTAATAACGGTGGCACCACGGATCAACAGAGACATTCCGAGTTCCTCGCAGGCATGACCGACTGTTGCCGGTTCTTTATGTTTATCGATCACGGTTATTGAGTGACGACGTCGTGCAGATTTTCATTCTTGTCACGACTGTCAGGATTAGACGCTAGCTGGAGTTATTGAAATGAGCAAGATTATTTTTTATAAGCTTATTCAATTGTTAAGTAATTGAAATTAAAGGATTAAATTATAAAATCACCAAATTGGTGAGCGTGCTCACCATTTTGACGCACTTGACAGGATCGTTATTTGAGCGAGATTTATCATGGTAAATCAGCGGCTTGAAAGCGCTTGAAGTGCGGTCCAGACACCTCGCCTTGATTCGGGGTGCACCACTTTGAATCTCGAACTCGACAGGACGTACAGGTCATCTAGCCTCAAGTCGATGAGCACGAAGTGAAGCAGGGCGGTTAATTGGCTTTAAATCTTTAGATATCAAATGTTTGAGAAGGTTATATCGATCACCCGGTCAGCTCGGCGCGTTATTCGGCACGGTTATTGAGTACCATCGTGGGCTGGCGGGGTGGTCGGTAGCACGCGTGCAAGTACTCCGGCCATCGCCAGTCGATGAGCAAAAATAATGAAAACAGTGGAGCGGACATGACCAGATCAACAGTGACTGAGCGCGACGGGTTGTTCGAGCTTGAAGCCGGCAGCGACGTCCTCGACAGCCCCCGTTATAACCACGATATCGCGCCGACCAAGGTGCACGAGCGAACCTGGAACAAATGGCACATCACCGCATTGTGGGTGGGCATGGCGATCTGCGTGCCGACCTACACCCTCGGCGGCGTGCTCACCGCCTATTTCGGCCTGACGGTGGGCGAGGCGCTGCTGGCGATTCTGTTTGCCAACATCATCGTGCTGATCCCCCTGACCCTGAACGCCTTTGCCGGGACCAAGTACGGCATTCCGTTTCCGGTGCTGTTGCGCTCGTCCTTCGGCGTGATTGGCTCCAACGTGCCGTGCCTGATTCGCGCGCTGGTGGCGTGTGGCTGGTTCGGCATCCAGACCATGTTCGGCGGGCTGGCGATCCACCTGTTTCTCGGCTCGGTGTTCGACGGCTGGAAGAGCCTGGGTGGCACCGGCGAAGTGATCGGCTTCATGGTGTTCTGGGTCATCAACCTGTGGGTGGTGCTGCGCGGTGCCGAGTCGATCAAGTGGCTGGAAACCTTGTCTGCACCGCTACTGGTGCTGGTGGGGGCCGGGCTGTTGGTGTGGGCGTTACCCAATGTCTCGTTGACTGAACTGATGGCGGTCCCGGCCAAACGACCAGAAGGCGCCGGGGTGACCAGCTACTTCCTTGCCGGCCTGACGGCGATGGTCGGTTTCTGGGCCACACTGTCGTTGAACATTCCGGACTTCAGCCGTTACGCCAAGAGCCAGAAAGACCAGATCGTGGGGCAGATCATCGGCCTGCCATTGACCATGTTCCTGTTCGCTTCCCTCGGCGTGGTCATGACCGCGGCCTCGGAAAAACTGGTGGGGGTGACCGTCTCCGACCCGGTGACCTTGATCGGGCACATCCAGAGCCCAGTGTGGGTGGCGCTGGCGATGGTGCTGATCATTGTCGCCACGCTCTCGACCAACACCGCCGCCAACATCGTCTCGCCCACCAACGACTTCCAGAACCTGGCGCCGAAACTGATCGGCCGCACCAAGGCGGTGATGTTCACCGGGCTGGTGGGGTTGGCGCTGATGGCCCACGAACTGCTGAAGAAACTCGGCCTGATCGTGTCCGAGGTCAGCCTGGAGTCGGTCTATTCCAATTGGCTGCTGGGTTATTCGAGCCTGTTGGGGCCGATTGCCGGGATCATGGTGGTGGATTATTTCCTGATCAAGAAACAGCAACTGGACCTGGCCGGGCTGTACCGTGACGACGTTTACCCGGCGTGGAACTGGAATGGCTTCATCGCCTTTGGCGTGCCGGTGGTGCTGACGCTGCTGTCCCTGGGCAGCGATGCGTTCAGCTGGTTCTACAGCTACGGCTGGTTCACCGGCTCGGCGCTGGGCGGGGTGATTTATTACGGGTTGTGCAGTATGCAGGGGGCCAGCCCGGCTGTCGCCAAGTCACCGCTGCAATAACAGATGAATGCGGTTCCTGTGGGAGCGGGCTTGCTCGCGAATGCGGTGGGTCAATCAACATCATTGCTGGCTGATACACCGCCTTCGCGAGCAAGCCCGCTCCCACACTGGACCGCGTTGACATTGAGAGAACTGCCCGAAGGAGATTCCTATGAACGCAGCCATCGACGTTCTGCAATCCACCCATCAGCACATCAACCGCGATCGCCTGTGGCAATCGCTCATGGACCTGGCCCAGCTCGGTGCCACGGTCAAGGGCGGAGTGTGCCGGCTGGCCCTGACCGACCTCGACCGCCAGGCCCGCGACCTGTTCGTGCAATGGACCCAGGCGGCGGGCTGCACCGTCAGCATCGATGCGGTGGGCAATATCTTCGCCCGTCGCCCGGGGCGCAATCCAAACCTGCCGCCGGTAATGACCGGCAGCCACATCGACACCCAGCCCACCGGTGGCAAGTTCGACGGCTGCTTTGGCGTACTGTCCGGGCTGGAAGTGCTGCGCACCCTCAATGACCTGGACATCGAAACCGAAGCACCGCTGGAAGTGGTGGTGTGGACCAACGAAGAAGGCTCGCGTTTCGCTCCGTGCATGATGGGCTCCGGGGTGTTCGCGGAAAAATTCACCCTCGAAGAAACCCTCGCCAAGGTCGACGCCGAAGGCATCACCGTGGGCCAGGCGCTCAATGCCATCGGTTATGCGGGTTCGCGCCCGGTCAGTGGGCATCCGGTGGGGGCGTATTTCGAGGCGCACATCGAACAGGGGCCGATCCTCGAAGACGAGGGCACGACCATTGGTGTAGTAATGGGCGCCCTGGGGCAGAAGTGGTTCGACCTGACCTTGCGCGGCGTTGAAGCCCACGCCGGCCCGACCCCGATGCACCTACGCAAGGACGCCCTGGTGGGCGCCTCGATCATCGTCGGCGCCGTCAACCGCGCCGCCTTGGGTCATCAACCCCATGCCTGCGGCACGGTCGGTTGCCTGCAAGCCTATCCGGGATCGCGCAATGTCATCCCTGGTGAAGTGCGCATGACCCTGGACTTTCGTCACCTGGAACCGGCGCGGCTGGATTCGATGATCGCCGAGGTCAAGCAGGTGATCGAAGACACCTGCCAGCAACACGGCCTGAGCTTCGATTTGAAACCCACGGCCGACTTCCCGCCGCTGTATTTCGACAAGGGCTGCGTCGACGCCGTACGCGGCGCTGCCCAAGGGCTGGGCCTGTCCCACCTGGACATCGTCAGCGGGGCCGGCCATGACGCGATTTTCCTCGCCGAACTAGGCCCGGCCGGGATGATCTTCGTGCCCTGCGAAGGCGGCATCAGCCACAACGAAATCGAAAACGCCGCCCCGGACGACCTCGCCGCCGGCTGCGCGGTGCTGCTGCGAGCGATGCTGGCCGCCTCCCAGGCGATTGCCGAGGGGCGCATGGCGGCTTGAAGGAATCGATGCACTATTGCAAACCCATGTGGTCGTAACCTTCAACGCATCCATGCTTGAAACCTACTGACCACATGGAGACCCAATGAATCAGCAAGTCCCGACCACCGATACCAACCGTCGTCAATTGCTGCAGATCATTGCCGGGCTGTCCGACGGGGTGATGTTGATCGAGGTCGACCAGACCATTGCCTGGGCCAACGCGGCGGCCTTGGCGATGCACGGGGTCGAGGACCTCAGTGAGCTGGGCACCACGGGGAGGCAATACGCCCGGCGTTTCAATCTGCGTTATCGCAACAACCACCCACTGTCCGACGACAACTACCCCATCGCCCGGGTTGCCCGTGGCGATGAGTTCAGCGATGTACTGGTGGAAGTCACGCCCCAGGCCGACCCGGATCGCACCTGGGTCCATCGCATCCGCAGCATGGTGCTGGCCGACCGCAACGGCGAGCCGGAACTGCTCGTGCTGATCCTCAGCGATGCCACCGAATGGGCCAGCGCCGAGCAGCGCTTCGAGAAAACCTTTGGGGCCAACCCGGCACCGGCGGTGATCTGCCGCCTCAGTGACCTGCGGTACATCAAGGTCAATCCGGGGTTCCTGGAGATGACCGGCTACAGCCGCGAGCAGGTGATCGGGCGTTCGGTGTATGAGCTTGATGTGCTTGAAGCCGCCGAAAGGCGCGACCTGGCCATCGAACGCCTGGGGCAGGGCGCGACCATTCCGCAAATGCAGGCCGAGTTGAAATTGCCCGACGGCACCAGCAAGCAGGTGATTGTTGCCGGCCAGCCGCTGGACTTGCACGACGAAGACTGCATGCTGTTTTCCTTCATGGACATGGAGCCGCGACGCAAGGCAGAAACGGCGCTGCGCCAGAGTGAGGAACGCTTTGCCAAGTCGTTCCGCCTGTCGCCCGTACCGACCCTGGTGTGCAGCGCCGAACAGCAGTTGCTGGAAATCAACGAGGCGTTTCTGCAGACCACAGGTTACGCCAGCGAAGAACTGTTGGGCAAAACCGTGGAGGAAATCGGCTTTCTCGCCAAGGACGCCAGCGCCGCGCTGTTTGCCCGGTTGGAAAAGGCTGCCGCTGTTTCAAGTATCGACGTCAAGGTGCACAAGAAGGGCGGCGAACTCATCGACTGTGAGGTGGCCGCCGATACGGTGCTGATCCAGGACAAGCCTTGCTATCTGCTGGTGCTGATGAACATCACCGAGCGCAAACGCTCGGAGCTGGAGCTGGTGGCGGCGATCGAGGAGGTGATGAAAGACGCGTCCTGGTTCAGTCGGACCCTGATTGAAAAATTGGCTAACGTGAAGAGTATCAACGCCCAGGTGCCCAGTGTGTCATTCACCGAGCTGACGGCCCGGGAGCGCGACGTGCTGGGGCTGATTTGCGAAGGCCTGGCAGACAAGGAAATCGCCGCGCGCCTGAAGCTGGCGCCCAACACCGTGCGCAATCACGTGGCGACGCTGTATTCGAAACTGGATGTCCATAGCCGCAGCGAGGCGATTGTCTGGGCGCGGGAGCGGGGTTTATTCGCCAATGAATGGCGAATGAAGGCACCATGATAGCCAGTGCAAATGCACCGGGCATGCTGGTGCAAATTCAGGTTTTGCATGGGGGTTCGGTTCCTTAGGCTGTCAGTGTGCGACATCGTCTGTGATGTCGCGTCCCCACGAAACAGTCAAGGAATACGCCACAATGTGCAGCGAACGAAACCAGTATGAGAGCGACAGGATGTCTACGCGGACCCGGAGGTTGGAGCTGTCTATCGTTCATTTGCGCCCCCGGGGCTGAGGTGCATCGCATGACCCATCTGGCCCCCTTGCGCACCCGCCTGGAAGAAAGCTTTACGCCGCTGGCCTGCGAATGCAGCCTCAATGGCGACGGCACCCTCACCGTACGTCTGTATCACCGTGAAAGCGGTGAGGTGGACCTGGTGGTGAGCGGCATGAGTGTCGACAGCGTCCGCTCGGAAGAGAGCATCGCCAAGTTGATCGACGAACTGCGCTATGAGCTGGAAAACATCCCGCTGCATCGCAGTGACCCGGTATAAATGATCAGGACAGCCTGATCACCAGAGATCGGGCACCGCACACCTTGTGGCGAGGGAGCTTGCTCCCGCTGGGGCGCGCAGCGACCCCCCAAAAAACCTGCCAAACCGTATCTGCCGGTTTACGACTGCTTCGCAGCCGAGCGGGAGCAAGCTCCCTCGCCACAGGTGCTGCTCCCGCCCTATGGCTACAACAACGTCCCCCGGCAATCGAGCACCAGCCGCGCGCCGCCGTGTTCGCTGCTGGCCACCTCCAGCGTGAACCCATGCAGATTGACGATCGCCGCGACGATCGACAGGCCCAGGCCGAATCCGCCGTGCTGGCTGCTGCCCTCGGCACGGTAGAAGCGGCGAAACACGGCCTTGCGCTCCGCCTCGGGAATGCCCGGGCCCGAATCGAGCACTTCGATGCGCGTGCTGTCGCCCTGATCGACCCCACGCAGGATCACTGTGCCTCCCGGTGGGGTGAACTTGATGGAGTTGCTCAGCAGGTTCGACACGGCCTCGAACAATAATGCCCGGTCGCCGTTGAGCAGCGGCAGGGCGTCGGGCGCCTCCAGGATGAAGGTCAGCTCGCCTTCCTCGGCCAGCGGCAGGTAAAAGTCATGCAGCTCCTGCAGTAACTGCAACGGGTCGAGGCGCACGAAGCCTGAGCGCCGCTGCTGGTCTTCCAGCTCGGAAATCCGCAACAAGCCACGAAAGCGCGCCATCAGGGTGTCGGTCTCGGCGATCACCTGGTCCATTTGCAAGGCCTCGGGCGAGCCGTCCGGCGCTTGCTGCTGGATGCGATAAAGTTGGGCACGCAGGCGCGTCAATGGGGTGCGCAGGTCATGGGCTATGTTATCGCACACGCCCTTGACCTCATTCATCAAGCGTTCGATGCGGTCGAGCATGGCATTGACGATCGCCGCCAGCATGTCCAATTCATCACGCCGGCTCGACAGCGGCAGGCGATGGGTCAGGTCGCCGGCAACGATGGCTTCGGCACTGGCCTGCAGTTTGCGAATCCGCCGCAACGGTCGCCGGCGCAGCAGATGCCAGCCAGCGATGCCCGGCAGGATCGTCAGCGATACTCCCCAGAACAGCGCGTGCAAGATGATCCGCGTCACGGCGAACAGCGAGCCGTTGTCCCGGGCCAGGACCAACCAGCGGCCGTCCTGGGTTCGGGTCGCCACCGCGTCGCAGCTGTCGGAAGGCACGCCCGGTTCATCGGAATCGACGCAGCCGCCGAGCATGTGGATCTTGCCGTCCAGCGGCAGGTCGGCAGGAACGCGCTGGATCGGCCCGCTCAAATGGCGCAATTGCGGATCGAACAGGCCGTAGGCATCGACGCCGCGCTCGTCCAGCGTCAGGCTGGCCATGAGCGCGTCTTCCAGTTGATCGCCATGGATGCGGGCGAACAGGTGCTGGCGCTGCATCAAGGAGTGCTTGGCCAGGCTGTCGAGGTAGCCAAACACTTCGTAATACATGACCCCCATCAGAATCGCGCTCCAAATCACGAACAGCGAACTGTACAGCGCCAGCAGACGGCTGCTGGAGGAGCGCCAGCCCTTAGCGGGGTTCAGCAATGACATAGCCGGAGCCCCGTACCGTGCGAATCAGCGGTTCCAGGCCCGGCGGGTCGATTTTCTTGCGCAGGCGGCCGATGTGGACATCGATCAGGTTGGTGCCTGGGTCGAAGTGATAGCCCCAGACTTCTTCGAAAATCATCATGCGCGAGAGGATCTGCCCACTGTTGCGCATCAGGAATTCCAGCAGCTTGTACTCGGTGGGCAGCAGGCTGAGCAGTTGCCCGTTGCGGCTGGCTTCGCGGCTGATCAGGTTCAGCTCCAGGTCGGCCACCCGCAGCACGGTTTCCGGCTCGCGGGCGCCATTGTTGCGCCGCAGCAGCACTTCAACCCGGGCGGCCATTTCGTCGGTGGCGAACGGCTTGGTCAGGTAGTCGTCGCCGCCGGCCCGCAGGCCACGGACCCGTTCATCCACGTCGGAGAGGGCGCTGATCATCAGGATCGGCGTGGCCACGCCCATGGTGCGCAGCGTGGTGACGATCACCAGGCCGTCGAGCTCGGGCAGCATGCGGTCAAGAGTGATCAGGTCGTAGTCGCCGCTTACCGCCCGTTCCAGGCCTTCGCGGCCGTTGTCGACCCAATCGACGTCCAGGCCGTTGCGGGTCAGCTCGGCAACGATTTCACGGGCGGTCACGGCGTCGTCTTCGATGGTCAGGATGCGGTTCATGGGCGGTACCGTGTTGGGAAGTTGGTGCTATTGCGCAGCATTCTGCCAAAGAATACCTGTCGGCTTTCTGAAAAAAAGTTCATGAGCCGACGAGCCGATTCGCTGGCCTGGATCAACACTTGGTCACAAATAATCCCTAACATAAATTTCGCGCGCACTATCATGTGGCGTCTGTCGCCCTGCTTTGGCGCATTGCCGCTGCCGGGCACTGATGCGAACCGGTGATGGTGTGCCGCAAGGAGCCGCGCCCCCACAGAATCTTCAAGGAAGAGCAGTATGATGCAACCTTCAGACCTTCTACGCCGAAAATTCGATATCCAGCCGCTGGTACAGGCCGACATGACAGTGCGCCTGGACGGGCAGGCTGTCAGTGCTGCCCACGGTGAAACCGTCCTCACCGTCATCCAGTCCTTGGGGCAACGCCAGGTGGCCCGCAATGACCACGACCAGATCAGCGGCGCCTACTGCGGCATGGGCGTGTGCCAATGCTGCCTGGTCAGGATCGACGGTCGCCACAAGCGCCGCGCCTGCCAGACCCTGGTACGCCCCGGCATGCAGATTGAAACCCGGGTCAACCGCATCGCCGAAACGGAGGCACCATGAGCCTCGATCCGGTGATTGTCGGCGGTGGGCCGGCGGGCATGGCCGCCGCCATCGAGCTGGCCACGCACGGGGTGCGTTGCACCTTGCTCGAAGAGGCGCCGCGCCTGGGTGGCGTCGTCTACCGTGGGCCGCTGCGCGACGGTGTCAGTCTGGACTACCTGGGCCCGCGCTACAGCGAAGCCCTGGAGAAACTCCACGGTGAATTCCAGCAACACGCCGGCCTGATCGACGTGCGATTGAGCAGCCGGGTCATCGGTGCCGAAGGCTTCCGGGCGCTGATGCTGCTCGATGCCGACGAGCGCCTGGGCGAGGTCGCCTATTCCCATCTGGTCCTGGCGGCCGGTTGTCACGAACGCAGCGTGCCGTTTCCTGGCTGGACCCTGCCGGGCGTGATGATGCTTGGCGGCCTGCAATTGCAGATCAAGAGCGGTGTGGTCAAGCCGCCGAGCCCGGTGGTGATCGCTGGCACTGGCCCGTTGTTGCCACTGGTGGCTTGCCAACTGCACGCATCGGGCGTGGCGGTGGCGGGGGTGTATGAGGCCTGTGCGTTCGGCCGGATCGCCAAGGAAAGCCTGGCGTTGCTGAACAAGCCGCAACTGTTCCTCGACGGCCTGAGCATGCTGGCCTACCTCAAGCTCAATCGCATTCCCGTGCGCTATGGCTGGGGCGTGGTGCAGGCTGACGGCGAGGGTGAGTTGAGCGTCGTTACCGTCGCGCCTTACTCCACGACCTGGGAACCCGACCTCAAGCGTGCTGAACAGGTACCGGCCCAGACGCTGGCGGTCGGCTACGGGTTTATCCCGCGGACTCAATTGAGCCAGCAGATGGGCCTGGAGCACGGTTTCAGCGACGACGGCTATTTGCGGGCCGTGTCCGATGCCTGGCAACAAAGCAGCGAAGCGCACATTCACCTGGCGGGCGACATGGGCGGGATTCGCGGCGGTGAAGCCGCCATGCTGAGCGGACGCATCGCGGCGCTGTCGATCCTGATGCAACGTAACGTGCTCGATCCATCCACGGCCCTGGCGCACCGCGAACGCTACCAGGCGCAACTGGAGCGGATCATTCGCTTTCGCGCCGCCGTGGATCGCTACACCCAACGTGGCGCCGGGCAAACCGCATTGCCGGCCGCCGATACGGTGATCTGCCGCTGCGAGCACGCCACCCGCGCCGACATCGACCGGGCGCTGGAGCAAGGCGTGCAAGACATGGCCAGCCTGAAGATGCGCACCCGCGTGAGCATGGGCGACTGCCAGGGGCGGATGTGCGTCGGCTACTGCAGCGACCGCTTGCGCGAGGCCACCGGGCGTGCCGACGTGGGCTGGCTGCGGCCGCGTTTCCCCATCGATCCGATTCCCTTTTCAGCGTTCCAGAACGTCGGCATGGAGGCCGTTTCCCATGATTAAGGATTATGACGTGGTCATCGCCGGTGGCGGTGTGATCGGGGCCTCCTGTGCCTATCAACTGTCCAAGCGCAAACACCTGAAAGTCGCCCTGATCGACGCCAAGCGCCCCGGCAACGCGACTCGTGCGTCGGCCGGTGGCCTGTGGGCCATTGGCGAGTCGGTGGGCCTGGGCTGCGGGGTGATTTTCTTTCGCATGATGTCGGCCAACCGCAAGCGCCAGACCCAGGGTGCGGCGGTGGCGGTAGATGCCAGCACGCCGCACATCCTGCCCGAGTCGTTCTTTGATTTCGCCTTGCAGTCCAACGCGATGTATCCGCAGCTGCACCGCGAGTTGATCGACAACCACGGCATGGATTTCAAGTTCGAGGAGACCGGGCTCAAGTTCGTGATCTACGACGACGAAGACCGTTTGTACGCCGAGCACATCGTCGCCTGCATTCCCCACCTGGCAGACCAGGTGCGCTGGCTTGACCAGGTTGCCCTGCGTGAGGCAGAGCCGAATGTCAGCCATGAAGCCCTGGGGGCGCTGGAGTTTCTCTGCGATCACCAGGTCAGCCCGTTCCGTCTGGCCGACGCCTACACCGAAGGCGCCCGGCAGAACGGCGTCGACCTGTTCTTCAACACCAGCGTGACCGAGGTGCTGCGCAGCGGCACGCGGGTGACAGGCGTGAAAACCGCGGAGGCGGGGACGTTCAACTGCCGGACCCTGATCAACGCGGCCGGTGCCTGGGCGGCGGACCTGAGTGAGCAGGCCACTGGCGTGCGGATTCCGGTCAAACCGGTCAAGGGGCAGATCCTGTTGACCGAGCGCATGCCGAAAATCCTCAACGGCTGCCTGACCACCAGCGACTGCTACGTGGCGCAGAAAGACAACGGTGAAATCCTCATTGGCAGCACCACCGAAGACAAAGGCTTCGACGTGACCACGACCTATCCAGAGATTGAAGGGTTGGTGCAAGGCGCGGTGCGCTGTATTCCACAACTGGCCGACATCAACCTGAAACGGACCTGGGCCGGCCTGCGCCCGGGGTCACCTGATGAACTGCCAATCCTGGGGCCGATGCGCGGGGTGGAGGGTTATCTCAATGCCTGCGGGCATTTTCGCACCGGCATCCTGACCTCGGCCATCACCGGGGTACTGCTGGACAAGCTGGTGAACAACGAACCGTTGCCGCTGGACATCACCCCGTTCCTGGAAGATCGCTTCGAGGTGGCGTCGACAGTAAAGCCCCAGGAAATGGAACTGGCCTGAAGAAACTCTGTGGGGAACACATATCCCACAGTCACCCGAAAACAAACTGTGCGAGCCTGTGGGAGCAAAGCTTGCTCGCGATAGCGGTATGCCAGTCAACATTGTTGCTGGATGATCCAGCGCTATCGCGAGCAAGCTTTGCTCCCACAGGTACTCTGGTTACCCCCAGGTTTTTTTGTTCACGGCCGATTATTCCATCGGCGTACTGACAAACGCCTCCAACCCTTCGGCATAGGCGGTGAACGCGCTGATCAACGGGAAAGCCTTGCCTTGCACCTGGTCCGGCACCACCAGGTTGGTGAAGCTCCAGGCCACTGCCACGGTAATGCCGGCCTGATCGAGTTTGCCATCAGTGCCCAGCGGCTGCTTCTCCAGTTCGTGCTCCAGCATTCCATAAGCCGCAGCCAGTTGGCCTTCTACGCGTTCAACCCAGGGGGCGTGCTGGATCTCTGTCGGTCGCAGGTTGCGTTCGTAGTAGATCTGCACCGACTTCTCGCACGCCGCCAGGGCCAAGCCAATCAGGCGCAGTGCGCGCAGCCGTCGGCCAATGTCGGCCGGCATCAAGCTTTTCCCCGGGGCGGCCAAGGCCTCCAGGTAATCGATGATCAACGTGGAATCCATCAGCACGTCGCCGTCGTCCAGTACCAGGGTCGGGGCCTTGACCACCGGGTTGATGCGCTGGAACTGTTCGAAATGCCTGAACACCGAAACGGACTCGTGCTCCAGGGCAACCCCCAGGCACTTGGCGGAAATGGCGACGCGTCTTACATAGGGCGAGTCCAGCATGCCGATCAGTTTCATGACTTCTCCTTGAGTAATCCTTTGCGGGCGTTAATCCTCGAACCCGACCTGTTCATGGATTTCATCGACCTTGAGTTCCAGTCGGTAAGCCACGGCGATGAACAACGCCTGGCACAGGCACAACGTGGCACTCAAGGAACGGAAGGCGAAGGAACTGCCTTCGTTGACCAGCAGCACCGCGTTGGCCCGTTTGGCCAGGGGCGAGAGGTTGCTGTCGGTGATGATCAGGGTCTTGGCCTGGTGGTGCTGGGCAATGCGCAGGCAGTGCTGGGTTTCCTTGCCATAGGGCGTGAAGCTGATGGCGATGACCAGGTCGTTGGCGCGCACGCTGCGCATCTGCTCGCGGTAACTGCCCCCCAGACCGGACACCAGGTGAATGCGTTTATTGGTGTGTTGCAGGTTGTAGACCAGGTAATCGGCGACCGCGAACGAGCGGCGTACACCCACCACGTAGATGTTGTCGGCGTTGACCACCAGGTCCACGGCCTTTTCGAACGCCTGGTCGTCCAGCTCCAACCCCAGGCGCTCGATGCCCGACAGGGTGGCGTTGACGCACTCGCGGGCCAGGTCGCCGCCGCTGGCCTTCTGCGACTTGTTGGCGATCATGCTGCGGATGCGCTGCTGGTAGTTCTGCACCGGGGTGGTCTTGTGGGTGTAGGCCTCACGGAACAGTGCCTGCATTTCGCTGAACCCGCTGAAACCGAAACGCTGGGAAAACCTGACGATGGCCGAGGGGTGCACTTCGCATTCCCGGGCGATGTCGCTGATGCGGTCGACCATGATCCGGTCGCTCTGCTGGCTCATGTAGCTGGCGATGCGTTTGAGCTGGCGCGGCAGGCTTTCGTATTCATCGGTGATCAGTTGCAGCAGGCGCTCGGCATTGATCGGTGGGCTCGAGAGCGCGGGTTCGGACGCGCTCTCGGACGGCGCCGGCAGATCATCGGGGCGGGTCATAGAAAATCCTTCTGGCTTGTTCTTATTGGGCGGCCCGAAAAAAGGCCGGCCCTCGACAATAGGTTGGCTGGTCGCAGTCTACAGCGTAGGCGCAGGGAAAATCATGGGCGGACAAATGTTGCAGTAGTGGCTGAAACGATGCACTGCGGTTGGCTCGCTTCGCTCATAGTGTATTGGAAAAAATATTCCACGTAAAAAATTTATAGAATAATTATTGATTATTGCGCGCCGCTCGTTTTAGTCTGCATTCACCAACAGCGTTGGCGCCGGTTTCGGCGACAAGCGCAGGCTGATAAAAATAACAGGAGCCAGCATGGGCCAGACTCGTTTTGCCAGTGGGCGTCAATTGGATGTGATCTGCCTGGGACGCCTGGGCGTCGACCTTTACGCGCAGCAAGTCGGCGCGCGCCTGGAAGATGTCGCAAGCTTCGCCAAGTACCTGGGCGGTTCGTCGGCCAACATCGCTTTCGGCACGGCACGCCTGGGGCTCCGGTCGGCGATGCTGAGCCGGGTAGGGGACGACCACATGGGCCGCTTCCTGGTGGAGTCCCTGGCACGTGAAGGCTGCGATGTCAGTGGCATCAAGGTCGATTCCGAACGCCTGACGGCCATGGTCCTGCTGGGGATCAAGGACCGGGAAACCTTTCCCCTGGTGTTCTACCGGGAAAACTGCGCCGACATGGCGTTGCGCGCCGAAGACATCGACGAAGCCTTCATTGCCTCCAGCAAGGCGCTGCTGATCACCGGCACGCATTTCTCTACCGATGGCGTCTACAAGGCCAGTACCCAGGCCCTGGATTACGCTGAGAAGCACAACGTCAAATGCGTGTTGGACATCGATTATCGACCAGTGCTCTGGGGCCTGGCGGGCAAGGCCGATGGGGAAACCCGTTTTGTGGCCGACCAGAAGGTCAGCCAGCATGTGCAAGGCATCCTGCCGCGTTTCGACCTGATCGTTGGCACCGAAGAAGAATTCCTCATCGCGGGCGGCAGCGAAGACCTGCTGACCGCGCTACGCACCGTGCGCTCGCTGACGGCGGCGACCCTGGTGGTCAAGCTTGGCCCGCAAGGTTGCACGGTGATTCATGGCGCCATTCCGGCCCGCCTTGAAGACGGCGCCCTCTACCCAGGTGTTCGGGTCGAGGTCTTGAATGTACTGGGCGCCGGTGATGCATTCATGTCGGGCTTCCTCGCCGGTTGGCTGGAGGACGCCAGCGATGAGCGCTGCTGTCAGTTGGCCAATGCCTGCGGCGGCCTGGTGGTGTCGCGCCATGCTTGTGCCCCGGCGATGCCAACCCGGGCCGAGCTCGACTATTTATTCAAGAGCCCGGTGCCGATTACCCGTCCGGACCAGGATGCCGTGCTGCAACGACTGCATCAGGTCAGCGTGCCCCGCAAGGCCTGGAAACAGCTGTTCATCTTTGCGTTCGACCATCGCTGGCAACTGGTGGAGCTGGCCCAGAAAGGCGGCCGCGACCTGAGCAGCATCAGCGAACTCAAGCAATTGTTCATCCAGGCGGTGGAGCGGGTCGAAGCCGACCTGCAACGCCAAGGCATCGAGGCCGACGTCGGTCTGCTGGCCGACCAACGCTTCGGCCAGGACTCGCTGAACGCTGCCACCGGACGTGGCTGGTGGGTGGCGCGGCCAGTGGAGGTACAGAATTCGCGGCCGCTGGCGTTCGAGCATGGGCGCTCCATTGGCAGCAACCTGATCGCCTGGCCGCAGGAACAGATCATCAAGTGCCTGGTGCAATTTCACCCTGATGATGAGCCACTGCTGCGCCTGGAGCAGGAAGCGCAACTGATGGGCTTGTACAAGGCGTCCCAGGTCAGTGGCCATGAATTGCTGCTGGAAGTCATTCCGCCCAAGGATCATCCGTCACCCCACCCGGACGTGCTCTATCGCGCCCTCAAGCGCCTCTACAACCTGGGTATTTTCCCGGCGTGGTGGAAGATCGAAGCCCAGAGCGCGGAGGAGTGGAAACAGCTCGATGAGCTGATCCAGCAACGCGACCCGTATTGCCGCGGCGTGGTCCTGCTGGGCCTCAACGCCCCGGCCGCCGCCCTGGCCGAAGGCTTCCGCCAGGCCAGCCAGAGCACCACCTGCCGAGGGTTCGCCGTGGGCCGCACGATCTTCCAGGAACCGAGCCGGGCCTGGCTGGCCGGGGAAATCGATGATGAAACGCTGATCCGGCAGGTGCAGGGCAGGTTTGTGGAATTGATCGAGGCGTGGCGCAGTGCCCGTGCTTGATGTACAGGGCTTTTGTGGCGAGGGAGCTTGCTCCCGCTGGACTGCGAAGCAGTCCCAAGTCAGCCACCCCGATTCGACAGGTAAACCGCATCCATAGGTTTTGCGACTGCTTCGCAGCCGAGCGGGAGCAAGCTCCCTCGCCACAAGTGATCGGTTGAACATTAGAGACAACAATAAAAGGTGCAGCCATGCCCGCTATTCGAATTGGCATCAACCCGATTTCCTGGAGCAACGACGACTTGCCATCGTTGGGCGGCGAGACGCCGTTGAGTACGGCGCTGAGCGAAGGCAAGGAAATCGGCTACGAAGGTTTTGAACTCAACGGCAAATTCCCCAAGGACGCCAAGGGTGTCGGCGATGTGCTGCGTCCCTATGACCTGGCGCTGGTCTCCGGCTGGTATTCCAGCCGCCTGGCCCGGCGTTCGGCGGCTGAGGAAATCGACGCCATCGCCAGCCACGTCGAGCTGCTGGCACAGAACGGCGCCAAAGTGCTGGTCTATGGTGAAGTCGCCGATTCCATTCAAGGCCAACGCATTTCACTGATCGAGCGGCCGCGTTTCCATACGGATGAAGCCTGGCAAGCCTACGCCGACAAGCTCACCGAACTGGCGCGCTTCACCTTGTCCCGGGGCGTGCGCCTGGCCTATCACCACCACATGGGCGCCTACGTCGAGTCGCCCGCGGACATCGACAAGCTGATGGCCCTGACCGGCAGCGAAGTGGGCCTGCTGTTCGACTCGGGCCACTGCTACATGGGCGGTGGCGAACCGTTGCAGGTGTTGCGCAAGCACATCGAGCGAGTCTGCCATGTGCACTTCAAGGACGTGCGCAAACCGGTGGTGCAACTGGCGCGCAATAACCTGTGGAGTTTTCCCGACTGCATCATCAACGGCACCTTCACTGTGCCGGGGGACGGCGACATCGACTTCGCCGCGTTGCTCGACGTGCTGCTGGCCGCCGATTACCAAGGCTGGCTGGTGGTGGAAGCCGAGCAGGACCCTGCCGTAGCGCCGAGTTATGCCTACGCCAAGAAGGGCTACGACACCCTGCGTGCCTTGCTGCAAGAAAGGAGCCCGTCATGAGCCTGTTGATCAAGAGCCATTCCAGCGGCCGAACCATGGTCCAGTTGCCGGCAGGTGAGCTGGAATACGTCGGGTTCACCGCCTACCGCCTGAGCCTCGGTGAAACCCTGCCGGTGGCCGCCGATGACAAGGAACTGTGCCTGGTGCTGCTCAGCGGGCGCATCAGCCTCAAGGGCGAAGCGCCGGGGCAGGGCGCTTTCCATTGGGACAACCTCGGTGATCGCCAGTCGGTGTTCGAGGACAAGTCACCCTATGCCGCTTACCTGCCGCCCGGCAGCCAGGCCCAGGTCACCGCCCTGAGCGATGTGCAGATTGCCGTGTGCGCCGCGCCGGGTTCTGCGCAAAACAGTTATGCCCCACGGCTGATCCGCCCGGACAGCATGAAGCGCAGCGTGCGCGGCAAGGGCGCCAACACCCGCTATGTCTGCGACATTCTGCCCGACAGCGAACCGGCCCATTCGCTGCTGGTGGTGGAAGTGCGTACGCCGTCGGGGCACTCCTCGAGTTACCCGCCGCACAAGCACGACACCGACGACCTGCCGCACCAGAGCTTCCTGGAAGAAACCTATTACCATCAGGTCAACCCGTCCCAAGGCTTCGTGTTCCAGCGGGTCTACACCGACGACCGCAGTATCGACCAGGCCCTGGCCGTGGAGAACAGCGACCTGGTGGTGGTGCCCAAGGGTTACCACCCGGTCAGCGTGCCCTACGGTTACGAGTCGTATTACCTGAACGTCATGGCCGGCCCGAAGCGGGTCTGGCAGTTCCATAACGATCCGCAGCACAGCTGGCTGCTGGACCTCTGATTTCCAACATTCGCACGGAGAACAAGAACAATGAGTGACGCCCCGGTAGTAGGCCATTACCTCAACGGCCACGTGCAGGACCGCGACAGCACGCGGTTCAGCAATGTCTTCAACCCGGCCACCGGTGCGGTGCAGGCCCGGGTGGCCCTGGCCGAGCCGGGCACCGTCGACGCGGCAGTGGCCTCGGCACTGGCGGCGTTCCCGGCCTGGTCCGAGCAGTCGTCATTGCGTCGTTCGCGGGTGATGTTCAAGTTCAAGGAACTGCTGGACCGTCATCACGACGAACTGGCGCAGATCATCAGCCGTGAACACGGCAAGGTGCTGTCCGATGCCCACGGCGAAGTCACCCGCGGCATCGAGATCGTCGAGTACGCCTGCGGTGCGCCGAACCTGCTCAAGACCGATTTCAGCGACAACATCGGCGGCGGCATCGACAACTGGAACCTGCGCCAACCCCTGGGCGTTTGCGCCGGGGTCACGCCGTTCAACTTCCCGGTGATGGTGCCGTTGTGGATGATTCCCCTGGCGCTGGTCGCCGGCAACTGCTTCATCCTCAAGCCTTCGGAGCGCGATCCCTCCGCCAGCCTGCTGATGGCCCGTTTGCTGACGGAAGCCGGTTTGCCGGACGGTGTGTTCAACGTGGTCCAGGGCGACAAGGTGGCGGTGGATGCGCTGTTGCAGCACCCGGACATCGAAGCGATTTCCTTTGTCGGCTCCACACCCATCGCCGAGTACATCCACCAGCAGGGCACGGCGCACGGCAAGCGCGTGCAGGCCCTGGGCGGGGCCAAGAACCACATGATCGTCATGCCCGATGCCGACCTCGACCAGGCGGCGGATGCGTTGATCGGTGCCGCCTACGGTTCGGCCGGTGAGCGCTGCATGGCGATTTCCATTGCCGTGGCAGTGGGCGACGTGGGCGATGAATTGATTGCCAAGCTGTTGCCGCGCATCGACCAACTGAAGATCGGTAACGGCCAGCAGCCCGGCACCGACATGGGGCCGCTGGTCACCGCCGAACACAAGGCCAAGGTCGAAGGCTTCATCGACGCCGGCGTGGCCGAGGGCGCTCGGCTGATCGTCGATGGCCGTGGTTTCAAGGTGCCCGGGGCCGAGCAGGGGTTCTTTGTCGGCGCGACGCTGTTCGACCAGGTCACCGCCGAGATGAGCATCTACCAGCAGGAAATTTTCGGCCCGGTGCTGGGGATCGTCCGTGTACCGGACTTCGCCACGGCGGTGGCGCTGATCAATGCCCATGAGTTCGGCAACGGCGTGTCGTGCTTCACCCGTGACGGCGGCATTGCCCGGGCGTTCGCCCGCAGCATCAAGGTCGGCATGGTGGGCATCAATGTGCCGATTCCGGTGCCCATGGCCTGGCACTCCTTTGGTGGTTGGAAGCGTTCGCTGTTCGGCGATCACCATGCCTACGGTGAAGAAGGCCTGCGTTTCTACAGCCGCTACAAAAGCGTGATGCAACGCTGGCCCGACAGCATTGCCAAGGGTCCTGAATTCAGCATGCCGACTGCTCAATAACGCGTTTTTGAATGACTGCCGGAGGGAGAACAACAATGAACAAGCCCCTGCGTTTTGCCTTGAACCGAATGGTTGCGCCACGCCTGTCACTGCCCGCTTTCATCGACCTGGCCCTGGCGTTGAAAACCGACGCCATCGAGATCCGCAACGATCTGAAGGGTGTCGAGATCGAAGACGGCATGCCGCCGGCCCGGGTGCGCGAGTTGTGCGAGACGCGCGGCATCAAGGTGCTGTCGATCAACGCCCTGTACCCCTTTGACGTGTGGAACGAAGAGCGCCGCGCCCAGGCCGTGCGGTTGGCCGATTACGCTCGCGAATGCGGTGCCGAGGGCCTGGTGATGTGCCCGCTCAACGACCGCGCCGACCCGCGCAGCGAGGCTGAACGCGCGGCGGGGCTGCGTACGGCCCTCAGTGAACTGGCGCCGATCCTGCGCGCCTTTGGCATCTACGGGTTCATCGAGCCCCTGGGTTTCGAAGAGTGCTCGCTGCGCCGCAAGCGCACGGCGGTGGAAGCGATCAAGAGCATTGGTGGGCTGGATGTGTTCCGCCTGGTGCATGACACCTTTCACCATCATTTGGCCGGTGAGCAGGAGTTCTTCCCCGAGCTGACCGGGCTGGTGCATATCTCCGGTGTCGAGGATGCCCAGGCGCCGCTGGCGACGATCCGTGACGGCCACCGGGTGCTGGTGGGCGCGGCCGACATCCTTGGTAATGCTGCGCAGATCGAGGCGCTGCGGGCCGGTGGCTACGAGGGCTACCTGTCCTTCGAACCATTCGCCGAGAGCGTTCATGACCTGGCCGATATCCGCCAGGCGTTGGGGGCGAGCATGAACCACCTGCAAAGCTCCCAGGCCTGACCCGATTCCCTGAACGATGGCGAAGCCCTGTGGGAGCGAGCTTGCTCGCGATGGCGGCGGCACACTCAACATCTGAGCTGCCTGACACACCGCTTTCGCGAGCAAGCCCGCTCCCACAGGGGATTGAGCAAACCGCCAAATTTGCATTCCAGACAAGGTGCAAGCATGACCACAACACGACTGACCATGGCCCAGGCCCTGGTGAAATTCCTCGATAACCAGTACATCGAAGTCGATGGCGTCCAGAGCAAGTTCGTCGCCGGGGTCTTTACCATTTTCGGTCACGGCAACGTGCTGGGCCTGGGCCAGGCGCTGGAGCAGGACAGCGGCGACCTGGTGGTCCATCAGGGCCGTAACGAGCAAGGCATGGCCCATGCCGCCATCGGTTTTGCCAAGCAGCATCTGCGGCGCAAGATCTACGCCTGCAGCTCGTCGGTGGGCCCCGGTGCGGCGAACATGCTGACCGCCGCGGCCACCGCGACAGCCAATCGCATTCCGTTGCTGCTGTTGCCCGGTGATGTCTACGCCAGTCGCCAGCCAGACCCGGTGCTGCAGCAGATCGAGCAGTTCCACGACCTGAGCATCAGCACCAACGATGCCTTCAAGGCCGTGAGCAAATACTGGGATCGCATCAACCGCCCCGAGCAACTGATGACCGCCGCGATCCATGCCATGCGGGTGCTGACCGACCCGGCCGAAACCGGCGCGGTGACCTTGGCCTTGCCCCAGGACGTACAGGCCGAAGCCTACGATTACCCGGATTACTTCCTGCAAAAACGTGTCCATCGCATTGACCGTCGCCCGGCTACTGAAGCGATGCTCGGCGATGCCCTGGCGCTGCTCAAGGGCAAGCGCCAGCCGTTGATCATCTGTGGCGGCGGCGTGCGCTACTCCGGCGCCAACGCCGCGTTGCAGGCCTTTGCCGAGCGCTTCGACATTCCGTTCGCCGAGACCCAGGCCGGTAAGAGTGCGGTGGTCTCCAGCCACCCGCTGAACGTCGGTGGCGTCGGTGAAACCGGTTGCCTGGCGGCAAACCTGCTGGCGAAGAAAGCCGATCTGATCATCGGCATTGGCACCCGCTACAGCGATTTCACCACGGCATCGAAATGGCTGTTCCAGCACCCGGATGTGCAGTTCCTCAATCTCAACATCAGCCCGTGCGATGCGTTGAAGCTCGATGGCGTGCAACTGCTGGCCGACGCCCGTTCGGGGCTGGAGGCACTGTCTGCCGCAATGGGCGACTATCGCGCCGAATGGGGCGGGCAGATCGCCGACGCCAAGGCCCAGCTCGACGCCGAAGTGGACCGGATCTATCAGGCGGACTTCCAGACCGAGGATTTTGTCCCGGAAATCAACGACCACATGGACCCGGCGGTGTTTCGCGAATTCATCGAGCTCACCGGTTCCTGCCTGACCCAGAGCCGCGTGCTCGGCACCCTCAACCAAACCCTGGCGGATGACGCCATCATCGTCGCCGCCGCCGGTAGCCTGCCCGGCGATTTGCAGCGCAGTTGGCGCAGCAAGGGCGTGAACACCTATCACGTCGAGTACGGTTATTCGTGCATGGGCTACGAGGTGAATGCGGCATTGGGGGTGAAACTCGCCGAGCCCGACAAAGAGGTCTACGCCCTGGTGGGCGACGGCTCCTACATGATGCTGCACTCGGAGCTGGCGACCTCGATCCAGGAACGCCGCAAGATCAATGTGGTGCTGCTGGACAACATGACCTTCGGTTGCATCAACAACCTGCAAATGGAACACGGCATGGACAGCTTCGGCACCGAGTTCCGCTTCCGCAACCCGGACACCGGCAAGCTCGACGGCGGTTTTGTGCCGGTGGACTTCGCCATGAGCGCTGCGGCCTACGGTTGCAAGACCTACAAGGTCAAGACTCTCGACGAACTGCACGCGGCCCTGGTCGATGCGCGGCGCCAGAGCGTCTCGACGCTGATCGACATCAAGGTCCTGCCCAAGACCATGATCCACAAGTACCTGTCGTGGTGGCGGGTCGGCGTGGCGCAAGTCTCCACCAGCGCCCGCACCGACGCCGTCGCCAAGACCCTCAACGAACGATTGGCCAAGGCCCGTCAATACTGATTGCCCCAACAATACGAAAGGAGTTCTCTACATGTCTTTGAAGCTGGGCGTCATCGGCACCGGGGCCATCGGCCAGGACCATATCCGTCGTTGCAGCCAGACCTTGCTCAACAGCCAGGTGGTGGCGGTGACCGACATCAACCTGCAACAAGCGGCCAAGGTCGTTGCCGATCTGAAGTTGACCGCCGAGGTCTACCCCGACGGTCATGCATTGATCAAGGCGCCGGACGTGGAAGCGATCCTCGTCACCTCCTGGGGCCCGAGCCACGAAGAATTCGTGCTGGCGGCGATTGCGGCGGGCAAACCGGTGTTCTGTGAAAAGCCGCTGGCGGTCACGGCCGAAGGTTGCCGCAAGATCGTCGAGGCTGAAATCGCCCACGGCAAGCGCCTGGTGCAGGTCGGCTTCATGCGCCCTTACGATGAAGGCTATCGCGCGCTCAAGGCGGTGATCGACAGCGGCCAGATCGGCGAACCGCTGATGCTGCACTGCGCTCACCGCAACCCGAGCGTAGGCGAAAACTACAAGACCGACATGGCGATCACCGACACCTTGATCCATGAGCTGGATGTGTTGCGCTGGCTGCTGGCCGATGACTATGTGTCGGTGCAGGTGGTGTTTCCGCGCAAGACCAGCAAGGCCCTGGCCCACTTGCGCGACCCGCAGATCGTCCTGCTGGAAACCGCCCGGGGCACGCGCATCGACGTGGAGGTGTTCGTCAACTGCCAGTACGGCTACGACATCCAATGCGAAGTGGTGGGGGAGACCGGCATCGCCAAGCTCCCGGAACCGTCCCAGGTGCAATTGCGCAGTGGCGCCAAGTTGTCCAATGCGATCCTGATGGACTGGAAGGACCGTTTCATCGCGGCCTACGACGTCGAATTGCAGGCCTTCATCGACAGCGTGCGCGCCGGGCAGGTGGGCGGGCCGTCGGCCTGGGACGGCTTCGCCGCAGCGGTGGCGGCGGATGCCTGTGTGGCAGCGCAGCAGAGTGGGCAGATCGTCAAGGTCGAACTGCCTGAGCGGCCGCGTTTCTACGGCTAACCACATTCCCCTGTGGGTATGCAGTCAAATTGTGGGAGCGAGCTTGCTCGCGATAGCGGTGGGTCAGTCAACATAATCCAGGCTGATCCGACGCCATCGCGAGCAAGCTCGCTCCCACAAGGGGACGTTTATCCAATGACTTTCAAGGAGCTTTCATGCGAATCGGACTAGTCGGCTACGGCAAGGGCGGGCGGTTTTTTCATGCGCCGCTGATCAGCAGTCTGCCCGGGGCTACGTTCGTCGGCGTGGTGACCCGGTCCGCCGAACGGCGCCAGCAACTGGCGATTGATTATCCGCACGTTCAAGCCTTTGACTCCCTCGAACAACTGGTCGCAGCGGGCGTCGATGCGGTGGTGGTGTCCACGCCGCTGGACGGTCGCCCGGAGGTGGTGATGCAAGCCATCAACCTCGGCGTGGCGGTGGTCAGCGACAAGCCTTTTGCCTGGGATGCAGCACAGGCCGAAGCGATGGTGATGGCCGCCGAACAACACAACGTGCCGTTGAGCGTGTACCAGAACCGTCGCTGGGATTCGGATTTCCTGACCCTGCGCAAGCTGCTGGCGTCCGGCGCCCTGGGGCAGGTCATTCGTTTTGAATCCAGCGTCGAGCGCTATTCGCCGACCTCGGTCGGCAAAGGCAGCGGGGGCGGGTTCCTGCGCGACCTCGGCAGCCATCTGGTGGACCAGGCGCTGCAACTGTTCGGGCCGGTGGGGCGGGTCTACGCCGAGCTGGACTACCGCCAGCCCGACCAGGTGTTCGACAACGGCTTCTTCATGTCCTTGACCCATGCCAGCGGCGTGATTTCCCACTTGAGCGGCAATTGCGTGCAAAACGCAGCGCGCCCGCGTTTTCGGGTCAACGGTACCCAGGGCTGCTATACCGTCGACGGCCTGGACGGGCAAGAAGCCCAGGCGCTGGCGGGCCTGAGCCCGGCGACCGAGGGTGAACGCTGGGGGGCTGAAGAACATCGGCGCTGGGGCTGGTTCGAGCACGGCACCGAGCGCGAGCGGGTGACCTCGGAGCGTGGCTGCTGGCTGGCATTCTACCAACACCTGCAAACCGCGTTGCAGGGTGCTGGCCCGCTGCCGGTGGAGGCCCGTGATGCACTGGCGACCACACGTATCCTCGACGCTGCCCGGCAGAGTGCCGAGCAGGGCGAAGTGGTGCGGTTGTCCACGCCTGTCGGTCATGGAATAAAAAACGAATAAAATTCTAAAATGAGTTGATATGGAAAATATTTTCCAATAAAGTCGATTCCAGGTTACCGACAATCCTGTCTGTCTCCCCGCCAAGCCAGCCTTGAACGGATGACAGACGAAACAAAAACAAGAAACACAGCTAGGTACCGTCGATGAAAACCTTCAGCCGCTCTGCGTTTCACCTGCCACATCTGCTGCGCCTGTCTGCAGTCCTTCCCCTGTTCGAATCCCTGTGTATCCAGCGCAAGGGCGCCGTGGTGTGTTGCATGCCCGGCGCGCCCATCGTGCGCTTGCCCCGTTCCTGATCCGTCACGCCTTATCCATAAAACCAACAAAAAAGTGGAGAAAGACCGTTCATGAAGACCAAGACCCGTATCGCCTCGCTGGCCCTGTCGTTGATGCTCACCAGCGGCGCTGCCCTGGCGGACCTGAAGATCGGCGTCAGCATGTCCCAGTTCGATGACACCTGGTTGACGTACCTGCGCGAATCCATGGACAAGAAAGCCAAGTCCCTGCCAGACGGCGTCACCCTGCAGTTCGAAGACGCGCGCAGTGACGTGGTCAAGCAACTGAGCCAGGTGGAAAGCTTCATCAGCCAGAAGGTCGACGCGCTCATTGTCAACCCGGTGGACACCGCCGCGACCCAGCGCATCACCAAGGCCGCCGTGGCCGCCGGTATCCCACTGGTGTACGTCAACCGCCGTCCGGATGATCCGAAGTTGCCAGAAGGCGTGGTCACCGTGGCCTCCGATGACCTGGAAGCCGGCCGCATGCAGATGCAATACCTGGCCGACAAGATGGGCGGCAAGGGCGACATCGTGATCCTGCTGGGCGACCTCGCCAATAACTCCACCACCAACCGCACCAAGGGCGTCAAGGACGTGCTGGCCAAGTACCCGAACATCAAGATCGAACAGGAACAGACCGGTATCTGGTCCCGTGACAAGGGCATGACCCTGGTCAACGATTGGCTGACCCAGGGCCGCGACTTCCAGGCCGTGGTGTCCAACAACGACGAGATGGCCATCGGCGCTGCCATGGCCCTCAAACAGGCGGGCACCAAGAAGGGTAGCGTGTTGATTGCCGGGGTCGATGGCACGCCGGACGGCTTGAACGCCATCAAGAAAGGCGACATGGCGGTCTCGGTGTTCCAGGACGCCAAGGGCCAGGCCGACGGCTCGATCGACACCGCGGTGAAAATGGTCAAGAAACAGCCGGTGGAGCAGGCCGTGTGGGTGCCGTATCGCCTGATCACGCCGGAAAACGTCGACCAGTTCAAGTGACGTTCCACCATCACAACAACAATAAGCAGGCAAGGTTGCAACGCCGACCTTGCCGAGGGAGTACCTGATCATGTTCGCTTCAGCGACTGCTTCGAGCGCCCCGGCGATGGCTTTCCCGCCGGACGTATTACTTGATGAGCCGTACCTGCTGGAAGTCGTCAATGTCAGCAAGGGCTTTCCCGGCGTGGTGGCCCTGTCCGATGTTCAATTGCGGGTACGCCCCGGTTCCGTGTTGGCCCTGATGGGCGAGAACGGTGCGGGTAAATCCACCTTGATGAAGATTGTCGCCGGTATCTACCAGCCGGACGCCGGCGAACTGCGCTTGCGCGGCAAACCGGTAAAATTCGACACACCCCTGGCGGCCCTGCAGGCCGGCATCGCGATGATCCATCAGGAACTGAACCTGATGCCCCACATGAGCATCGCCGAGAACATCTGGATCGGCCGCGAGCAGCTCAACGGCCTGCACATGGTCGACCATGGCGAAATGCATCGCTGCACTGCCCGGCTGTTGGAGCGCCTGCGCATCAACCTCGACCCCGAGGAGCAAGTGGGCAACCTGAGCATCGCCGAGCGGCAGATGGTCGAAATCGCCAAGGCCGTGTCCTATGACTCCGACATCCTGATCATGGACGAGCCGACCTCGGCCATTACCGAGACCGAAGTCGCCCACCTATTCTCGATCATTGCCGACCTCAAGTCCCAGGGGAAAGGCATCATCTACATCACCCACAAGATGAACGAAGTGTTCGCCATCGCTGATGAAGTGGCGGTGTTTCGCGACGGCGCCTACATCGGCCTGCAACGGGCCGACAGCATGGACGGCGACAGCCTGATTTCGATGATGGTCGGGCGCGAACTGAGCCAGTTGTTCCCGGTGCGCGAGCAACCCATCGGCGATTTGGTGCTGTCGGTGCGCGACCTGAGCCTGGACGGCATCTTCAAAGGCGTGTCCTTCGACCTGCATGCCGGGGAGATCCTGGGCATCGCCGGGTTGATGGGCTCGGGCCGGACCAACGTGGCCGAGGCGATTTTCGGCGTGACCCCGAGTACCGGCGGCGAAATCCTGCTGGACGGCCAACCGGTGCGCATCAGCGACCCGCACATGGCCATCGAGAAAGGCTTCGCGCTGTTGACCGAGGACCGCAAGCTCAGTGGCCTGTTCCCGTGCCTGTCGGTGCTGGAGAACATGGAGATGGCCGTGCTGCCCCATTACGTGGGCAACGGCTTCATCCAGCAGAAAGCCTTGCGCGCCTTGTGTGAGGACATGTGCAAGAAGCTACGGGTCAAGACCCCGTCGCTGGAACAGTGCATCGACACCTTGTCCGGCGGCAACCAGCAGAAAGCGCTGCTGGCCCGCTGGCTGATGACCAACCCGCGGATCCTGATCCTCGACGAACCGACCCGCGGCATCGACGTCGGCGCCAAGGCCGAGATCTATCGGCTGATTGCCTTCCTTGCCAGCGAAGGCATGGCGGTGATCATGATCTCCTCGGAACTGCCGGAGGTATTGGGCATGAGCGACCGGGTCATGGTGATGCATGAAGGTGACCTGATGGGCACCCTCGACCGCAGCGAAGCGACCCAGGAACGAGTGATGCAACTGGCTTCGGGCTTGTCCTGATGCTCGTCGTTCGGATCAATAACGTCGAGCAATAATCCCGTGGCGAGGGAGCTTGCTCCCGCTGGGGCGCGAAGCGTCCCTGTTTTGGGGCTGCTACGCAACCCAGCGGGAGCAAGCTCCCTCGCCACAGAGAAAAAAGGTGAATGGCTATGAACGCGATACTGGAAAACAAACCCGCGGCGGCACCGGCCAGGACGCGGCGGCGGCTGCCGACGGAACTGAGTATCTTCCTGGTGCTGATCGGCATCGGCCTGGTGTTCGAAATGTTCGGCTGGATCATGCGCGACCAGAGTTTCCTGATGAACTCCCAGCGCCTGGTGCTGATGATCCTGCAAGTGTCGATCATCGGCCTGCTGGCCATCGGCGTGACCCAGGTGATCATCACCACAGGCATCGATTTGTCGTCCGGCTCGGTGCTGGCGCTGTCGGCGATGATTGCCGCCAGCCTGGCCCAGACCTCGGACTTCGCCCGGGCGGTGTTTCCCTCCTTGACGGACTTGCCGGTGTGGATACCGGTGGTGGCGGGGCTCGGGGTAGGGCTGCTGGCCGGGGCGATCAACGGCAGCATCATCGCCATCACCGGTATTCCACCGTTCATTGCCACCCTCGGCATGATGGTCTCGGCCCGTGGCCTGGCGCGCTACTACACCGAAGGCCAACCGGTGAGCATGCTGTCCGATTCCTATACCGCCATTGGGCATGGCGCGATGCCGGTGATCATCTTCCTGGTGGTAGCAGTGATCTTCCACATCGCCCTGCGCTACACCAAGTATGGCAAGTACACCTACGCCATCGGCGGCAACATGCAGGCGGCGCGTACCTCGGGCATCAACGTCAAGCGCCACCTGGTGATCGTCTACAGCATCGCCGGGTTGCTGGCGGGGTTGGCCGGCGTGGTGGCCTCGGCGCGGGCGGCGACCGGGCAGGCCGGCATGGGCATGTCCTATGAACTGGACGCGATTGCCGCAGCCGTGATCGGCGGCACCAGCCTGGCAGGCGGGGTGGGGCGCATTACCGGCACCGTGATCGGCGCGCTGATCCTTGGGGTGATGGCCAGCGGTTTCACCTTCGTCGGTGTCGATGCCTACATCCAGGACATCATCAAGGGCTTGATTATCGTGGTGGCGGTGGTCATCGACCAGTACCGCAACAAGCGCAAACTCAAGCGCTGATACCCGGGAAGTTGCGACAAAGCGCCACGCCTGACCCGCGTGGCGTTGCCATTTGTCTTCTTAATACAGCTATTGCACCGAATTTCTTGTTATAAACGCACTCCGATGACTGCCAAAAGCCTGTCAGAGAACATTTGAAGGGGTTGTCGGACATTTTCCCTATGTTTTCAGTTGCTGAGGCCTCGACTCGGCCTTAGACTGCCGCCCCTCGTAAATTGAGTGCCGGGTGGCGCTTGGAATAGACGGCGCCTTCCTGATGAGCGTGGCAGCTTAGGGTTTGTACGAGAAGTCGCCGAGCGGCGATCAGGCAAGGCGAAAACAGGCGAGGAAGCGCAGTTGACTGGTTGTCAATGAGCATTCCGAGCCTGTTTTCAACGCAGCCTGATCGTCGCGCAGGCACTTATCGTACAAAGCCTAGTGCGGGACGCTCCATAATTCGCCTTAATGCACGTTTTTTTATAGAGATATCAATGACAAAGGAAAAGTTGCTGGCCATGCCGGCGGATGACTACATGAATGCCGAGCAGCTGGCTTTCTTCACCAAGCTGTTGCAGAACATGAAAGTCGAAACCCACGAGCGCATCGAACAGAACCGAATCGCCATTGAGAGCCTGGACACCCCGGCTGACCCGGCGGACGCTGCTTCCGTAGAAGAAGAGCGTACCTGGCTGGTCAATGCCATCGATCGCGACCAGCGCATGCTGCCTCAGTTGGAGCAAGCCCTGGACCGCATCAACGACGACAGCTTCGGCTGGTGCGACGACAGTGGCGAGGCTATTGGCCTCAAACGCCTGCTGATCAGCCCGACCACCAAGTACTGCATCGAAGCCCAGGAACGTCACGAACAGATCGACAAGCACCAGCGTCAGGCCTGATTCGCGTTTTCCAACAAAAGATCGCGACCTTTTGACGAAGGCCGCGATCTTTTGCTTTCGCCCGTGCTCGTTCGTCTACTCCCGTTGATCTGCTGCAAGAACGCGACTAATGGACCATGGATAATGGCTCTGTAGTGGCGTTTAATGCGCTCATAACAACGAGAATGTGGGTGACGAACATGGCGACAGACGGAACGCTGACGGGTGCGGTGCCGGCCTCGGTACCTGAGACAAAAAGCACGGCGCGCTGGCTGACGCCGACCTTGCAGAGTCTCGCCCTGGCATTGCTGTTGTGCGGCATGGCCCTGGGCGGCTGGTCGCTGTACCTGGGCCTGCCGCTGGTCATGCTCATCGTCTGGTTGCCGCGCCTGCGTTCGCGCGTGACGGCGGCGCCCGTACCCGCGACCGACACATTGGCCGAGCTGACCCGCGACCTGTCCTACACCACCAGCCATAACGCGCTGTCAGCGGCCGGTGTCGCCTATTCGGTCAAGCAACTGGCCGGCAAGGTCCAGTCCCAACTCGACGCGGCGGCGCAGATCGTCAGCAATGCCGAATCGATGATCGCCACCGAGCAAGCCACTTCGCAACTCAGCCAGCAAGCCCTGGGCGCCGCCAGCGAGGCTCATCGCAGCAGTGTGGCCGGGCGCAGCGAGCTGGTGGAATCCATCAGCCGCATGCACCAGCTCAGCCAGCGCGCAAACGACAGCCGCGAGTTGATCGAGGCCTTGAGCGTGCGCAGCGATGAAATCCAGCGGGTCAGCCTGGTGATCCAATCGATCGCCAGCCAGACCAACCTGCTGGCGCTGAACGCGGCCATCGAGGCGGCACGGGCCGGTGAGCATGGCCGTGGGTTCGCGGTGGTGGCCGATGAAGTCCGTGGCCTGGCCGGGCGCACGGCTGCGGCGACCGGCGAGGTCGGGGTGATGGTGGCCGATATCCAGCAGCGCACCGCCCAGGTGGTGGAGCAGATCCGTCAACTGGCCGCTGACCTGGACATTGGTGTGCAGCAGGTCGAGCACACCGGCCAGCATCTGGAAAACATCGCCCGGCTCGCCGCCGGCGTCGAAACCCAGGTCAGCGCCATCGCCGAAGGCACCGACACCAATCGCGAACAACTCGATAGCCTGTTCCACGCCATCGAGCAGATGCGCAGCGACCTGTCCATCAGTGACCAGCAGACCCAGCGCCTGGCCGAGGCGGCGGTGCAAATGGAAGGCCAGGCCGAAACCATCAGCGAACGCCTGGCCGAGGTGGGCCTCGACGATTATCACCAACGGGTCTACGACCTGGCGCGCGAAGGGGCGAGCCAGATCGCTGCGCAGTTCGAAGCCGATATCGAGCAGGGCCGTGTCAGCCTGGAGGACCTGTTCGACCGCAACTACCAGCCGATCCCCAATACCCAGCCAGCCAAATTCCAGACCCGTTTCGACCGCTACACCGACCAGGTACTGCCGGCGATCCAAGAGCCTTTGCTTGCCCGGCATGAGGGTCTGGTGTTTGCGATTGCCTGCACCCAGCAGGGCTACGTGCCGACCCATAACAAGGTCTTCAGCCAGCCGCTGACCGGCGATCCCCAGGTGGACACGCTGAACAATCGCACCAAGCGCAAATTCTCCGATCGCACCGGGATCCGCTGCGGCAGCCACCAGCAGCCGGTGCTGCTCCAGACCTACACCCGCGACACGGGTGAGTTGATGCACGATCTCTCGGTCCCGATCATGCTCAAGGGGCGTCACTGGGGTGGTTTGCGCCTGGGCTACAAACCCGAGAAGCCGCGCTAGGCCTGATTACAGGTGGTGGGATTTTCAGCCCACCACAATCCCTGGTGATTGAGTTTTCCAGCCAGCCACAACCCTGTGGCGAGGGAGCTTGCTCCCGCTGGGCTGCGCAGCAGCCCCAAAAGGCTGAACCCCATCAACCTGACCCACCAAGGTGACAGGTCTCAGGGCTGCTTCGCACCCCAGCGGGAGCAAGCTCCCTCGCCCCAAAAGCGATGGTGTATTCAGTCCATTCTATTTGCCGTCGTGCAGGCGCACGTTCAGTTGATCCACCAGCACCGCTTCTTCGCCGTCGGCGAGCAGCCATTCCCGGAGCAGGTCTTTCTGCTGGTTCGACCAGAAATCGGCCTCCACCAGCTTGATCTCCGGGGTCAGTGGGTGGGCGATGATGAAGTCGTCAATGGCCTTGTCGTCGGAGGGCAGGCCCAGTTGGTCGAACAGGGTCTTGAGTTCGTGGGAAGGTTGTTCCATGGGAGTCTCCTTTGGGTGGGGCGCCGTCGTGACGCCTCGGTGCTTCCCTTTATCTGAGGCAAGCGCTCATCAGGAGTTCGATCGGGCTCAGGCTTTCAAGGCCCCTTCATCCACGGCGGCCTTCAACGCCTTGGCCGCTTCCCTGGCGGCCTCGGCAGCGATCTCCGCGGTCTTGAACCAGCGATCCTTCTCCACTTGGTGGCAACTGACGGTGGTCAAGGGTGGCTTGGCGCGCATAACGATGACGGCCTGGAACTCGCCTTCGACTTCTCTGGCTTCGCCCCGGATAAAAAATTCGCCGATATCAAATTCCGTCACGTCGCGCCTTCTCCTCGAAGTCATGCTATGGGTGCGCGATCCGTCGATGGGCGACGGCTTCGCTGGGCGGGCAGTATGGCAGCAGTTGCCCGTCGGCGGCTGAGTTAAGTCATGGACGGGCATATATAGGCTCAGGCGCTGCGTTCGAGACGCCTGGCCAGGTAGCAGGCTTCGTTATGGTCGGTTCGGAAACCTCTTACACGTCCGGTCGATGTTTCCTCAATGTGAAAAAAACACTTGCCGGCCAAAACGACTCTATAACGCGGTTGTATCAACGAAATGGGCAGGTAGTCGCCCCCCTCAACGCTGTCATCTGTATCAACGATGCAAGGGGCAATGGGGTGGGGAAGGGTCGTGAAAGTGGCCATGTGAATTCCTTTTCTATGGTTTACCGACGAATTGTCGGGTACTTCGAGTAGTCTCCACGCCATCGGCTGCTCTAGAATCGGCAGTGTCGTGTGGACGGTTGCGCCTATCTAAAGCAATTTTTTTTGGGCTCGATGTCAGAAAAATGCTTTTTTAAGTGAGAAATTTCCCTAAAGTTAGTAGTCCCATCTTTTCCGATGCTCAGAGTGGCTTTTTCCTTCAGCCTCTGGCGACCCCCCGGGAAAGACGGCGAGAGCGGCAACCTTTAGTCTGCTCTCGGCCCGGGACAGGGCGCTCCGTTCACTTCGAACTTCAGTTACAGGTCCATTACGACACTACAGTCGGTACGGGTTCTCGTGGTCCGTCCTTTGTGCAGGGCGGGCCTTTTTCAAATGATGGGGATGTTTCCTTGGCAGTAAGTAATCTCGACATGCATGCGTTATTCGTACTTGGTGACCTGCGGGCAAAACTGGTCAAACTCTTCCAGTCACGTTTCGTCTACATCACCGAGCAGACCGCCGAAGGTATCTATGTCGCCGAAATCGACACCGAGTCGGCCCTGGTGGTCGATGACAAGCCCAGGCTCGAACTCAAGGTCGGTGATCATTTTCGCGCGGCGGTATTGCCCAGCCGCGAAGGTGGCAAGTTTGAAATCCGCTTTCGCGAAATCAAGCTGACGGTCTATGGCCTTGGCGATTACGCTTTCGTCACGACCCCCGGTGGTCAGGCAATTTTGTTCAAGGAAGGCCACAGCGTGGTGACCGTGTTTGCGGCCAACGAACAATTGCAAGAAGGCTTGACCAAGACCCTGAAGGCGGTCACCGCCAAGGCCGCCAAGTGGCGCAAGGGCGAGCTGGTGACCTTCAAGGCCAGCGAGTGACCGCTTCAGGGACGGTGAAAAGCGCGTAGGCATCGGGCTTGCCGGGGCTGTGCGCCCAAACCGCTGACCGTTTCGCAAGATCTCGCTGGAACCTCGGCTACAGTCAATTGACTGAACTATTCAGGGCTTGCGTTCGGTTACGCAGGGCTGTTCAGCTATTGCTGTATCTGGCATGAGGTGCAAAGCATGAAACGAGTTCGACAGTGGCTGGCTGCCTGGGCCACCTTCGCGATGTTGGTTTCACCCCTTCCGACGTCGGCCGCCACAGCGCCGATCCACTTTGCCGACTTGAACTGGGAAAGTGGCAGCCTGATCACCGATATCCTGCGGATCATCGTCGAAAAAGGCTACGGGTTGCAGACCGATACATTGCCGGGTACCACCATTACCCTGGAAACCGCCCTGGCCAATAACGACATCCAAGTGATCGGCGAGGAATGGGCCGGCCGCAGCCCGGTGTGGGTCAAGGCCGAGGCCGAAGGCAAGGTGATCGCCCTGGGCGATACGGTCAAAGGCGCGACGGAAGGTTGGTGGGTCCCTGAATACGTCATCAAGGGCGACCCGTCCAAGGGCATCAAGCCCGTGGCGCCGGACCTGCGCAGCGTCGAGGACCTGGCGCACTACAAGCATGTTTTCAAGGACCCGGAGAGCCCCGACAAGGGTCGCTTCCTCAACAGCCCCATTGGCTGGACCTCCGAGGTGGTCAACAAACAGAAGCTCAAGGCGTATGGCCTGTCTGACAGCTACGTGAATTTTCGCAGCGGTTCGGGGGCGGCGCTGGATGCGGAAATCAGCTCGACGATCCGCCGGGGCAAGCCGATCCTGTTTTATTACTGGTCGCCCACGCCACTGCTCGGGCGCTTCAAGCTGGTGCAGTTGCAAGAGCCGCCGTTCGATGCCGAGGCCTGGAAAACCCTGACCGACGCCGATAACCCCAATCCGAAGCCGACCCGCTCACTGGCCTCGAAACTGTCGATTGGCGTGTCCGCGCCGTTCCAGAAGCAATACCCGGACATTGCCGAGTTCTTCAGCAAGGTCGATTTGCCCATCGAGCCGTTGAACAAGGCCCTGGCCGACATGAGCGAGAAGCGCACGCCCCCCCGAGAAGCTGCCGAGGCGTTCCTCAAGGCGCATCCGCAGGTCTGGCAGGCCTGGTTGCCCAAGGAGGTCGCCGACAAGGTCTCCGCCGGTCTGTAGGGCGGCGCGCGTGCCGGCAGGTTGAACTCTTGATCCTGGGCAATGAGTCATTCGCTGGAAACTGGCAACCTGCGCCCGTCCAGCGAAATGCCAAATTCGAGCTAGGATGATTGTTCAACCTTTTTCAGGAGGCTGGCGAATGACGCTTTTATTGGCTCGGTCGCTGGTCGCAGTGTTTGCGACCATCAGCTTGATTCATATGTATTGGGCCCTGGGTGGGCGGTGGGCGGCCAAGGCTGTGGTGCCTCAGGTGCCGGTGAAGCAGGGGGAGGCGCTGCGACCGGCGTTCGATCCCTCGGGCTGGCTGACCTTGCTGGTGGCCCTGGCGCTGCTGATGGTTGCGCTGCTGGTGTGCCTGCGAGTCGGCCTGCTGGCGCAGCCGGTCACTCATCGGGCGTTGCAGTGGCTGATCAGTGCCATTGCTCTGCTGATGTTCGCCCGTGCCATTGGCGAGTCGAACCTGGTGGGCTTCTTCAAGGAGGTCAAGGACTCGACATTCGCCAGGCTCGACACCTGGGTCTACTCGCCGTTGTGCGTGGTGCTTGGGGCAGGGTTGCTGACGGTGGCCTGGGCCTGAGCCTCTAACGGTGAACGCAACTGTGGCGAGGGAGCTTGCTCCCGCTGGAGGGCGCAGCCCTCCCAAAAAGCTGAGCACAAGTCAGCCTGACACACCGAGGTGACAGGTCTCAGGGCTGCTGCGCAGCCCAGCGGGAGCAAGCTCCCTCGCCACAAAAGCTGTACCGGCTGGAGATATCGGTCAGTCGTTTCGGCGACTGCTCACTTCCGCCGGCACATCATCCCCGGCCATGCGCTTGCGGAACAAGGCTGCCCTGGCCAGGAGCAGGGTGGTCACCGGGACGGTGATGGACAGCAGGATCGGGATCAGCCAGGCATGCAACACCGGCCCGGACTTGAGCACCGAAAAATACACGATCGAAGCCAGTGCCACGCACCAGGCGCCCAGTGTGGATGCCAGGGCCGGAGGGTGCATGCGCTGGAAATAATCCTTCAGCCGCACCAGGCCGATCGCTCCGGCCAGGGCGAAGAGGCTGCTGAGCACCAGCAGGATTGCCACCGGGATTTCCACCCACATCGACAGCTCGCCGGTCATTCGATCACCTCGCCACGCAACAGGAACTTGGCCAGGGCAAACGAGCCGACAAAGCCGAACAGGGCGATCAGCAGCGCTGCCTCGAAATAGGTGTCACTGGCATAACGGATGCCCAGCACCAGCATCATCAGCATCGCCACGATGTACAGGTAGTCCAGGGCCAATACCCGATCCTGCGCCGAAGGTCCCTTGAACAGTCGCCACAGGGTCAACACCATCGCCAGGGAGAGCAGGAACAGGCTCAACAGGATCGCATTGGACAGCAAGGGGCTCATTGGAAAATCTCCATCAGCGGGCGCTCGTAGGTGGCCTTGAAATGCGCGATGAATGATGCCTCGTCCCCCAGGTCGAACACATGCATCAGCAGGATGCTGCGGTCCAGGGCCAGTTCCGACCAGACTGTCCCCGGGATCACCGTGGTGATCATCGACAACGCTGCCAGGCCGTTGGCGTCGTGCAGGTCCAGCGGCACTTTGATGAACCGCGAGCGAGGCGGGCGGCGTCCGGCGTTCAGCACCCCCCAGGCCACCGCCACGTTGGACACCAGCACATCACGGCCCACCAGCAGGAACAAGCGCAACACCACCCACGGCCGGCGGATACGGATGGGCCGTGGGCGCAACGGGCGCATCATCAACGGCGCCAGGAAGCCCAGCGCTGCGCCCAGCAGCAGATGCCCGGCGCTGACGGACACGTTCAACACCAGCCACAGCAACCACAGCGCCAGGGACAGCCACGGGGCGGGCAACAGGCGCTTCATGGCTGCACCTCCCGCAATGCGGTGCGGGTCTCGGGGTTGGGCACGGCGCGGGTGGCGAGTACCGACATCACATAATGTTCCGGATTGTTCAGCGTATCGGCGGCGGCTTGGGTGTAGCGCAGCAACGGCTCGGCCTTGAAGGTCAGGGCAATGCCCAGGCCCAGCAGCACGATGATCGGCAGGCATTCGAACGGCCGCAGCAACGGTGACGGGCGTTCCTGGGGCGTCCAGAAACGTTGGATGCCCAGGCGTGAAAAGGCAATCAGCGAGGCCAGCCCCGACAGGATCAACAACGCCAACAAGCCCCACGCCTGATTCGACAGCGGTGCCCCGGCGCTGGCGCCGAGCCCCTGGGGATTGAGCAGGGCGCTGAGCAGGCTCAGCTTGCCGATGAACCCCGACAGCGGCGGCATGCCGATAATCAACAGCGCACAGAAGATAAAGCTCAAGCCAAGGAAGGCCATGGTCCAGGGAATCACCTGCCCGACCACGGCTTTCTGCTCGTCATCGAGGTTGATGCCCTTGGGCGGCTGCAAGGATTCCAGCGGTCGCGGCAACGTGTCGAAGTCGTCGTCCAGGGACAGTTCATTGGCTGAGCGCGAACGTTCGATCAGCTCGGCCAGCAAGAACAGCGCGCACAGTGCCAGGGTCGAACTGACCAGGTAAAACAGCGCCGCGCCCACCAGGTTGGGTTGGGCGAAGCCGATGGCCGACAACAGGATCCCGGCCGAGACCAGGATGCTCAGGCTGGCCATGCGCTCCAGCCGTTGGGCCGCGAGAATGGCAATGGCGGCGCAGACGATGGTCGCCATGCCGCCGTAGACCAGCCAGTCGGCGCCGAAATACGCCGAGGCGCCGGCCTGGCCGGAGAACAACAACGTCCACAGGCGCAGGATCGTGTAGACGCCGACCTTGGTCATGATCGCAAACAGCGCCGCCACCGGTGCGCTGGCGGCGCTATAGGCCGGCACCAGCCAGAAGTTCAGCGGCCACATGCCGGCCTTGGCCAGGAACGCCACCGCGAGGATGCCTGCGCCGGCGTGCAGCAAGCCGCGGTCGGCCTCCGGCACCAGCGGGATTTTCAGGGCCAGGTCGGCCATGTTCAACGTGCCGGTGACGCCATAGATCAGCGCTGCGCCGATCAGGAACAACGACGAGGCCAGCAGATTGATGGAAATGTAGTGCAGGCCCGACGACACCCGCGCCCGGCCCGACCCGTGCAGCATCAAGCCGTAGGAGGCCGCCAGCAGCACTTCGAAGAACACGAACAGGTTGAACAGATCCGCCGTCAGGAAGGCGCCGTAGAGGCCCATCAGCTGGATCTGGAACAGCGCATGGAAACTCGCTCCGGCGCGGTCCCAACGGGCCATGGCGAAGAGCAGGGCGCTGACGCCGATAATACCGGTCAGTACCAGCATCAGCGCCGACAGGCGATCGACCACCAGGACAATGCCGAACGGCGCCTGCCAGTTACCCGGCAGGTACACACCAATGGACGCGGGCAGGGCCTGGTCCTGGGTCCAGTACAGCAACAGCACGGCGATGCCCAGGCCCAGCAGGCTGGAAAGCAGATTGATCCGTGCCTTGAGCGGGCGGTGTTTCTCGCCCAGCATCAGCATCAACGCGGCGGTCAGCAGCGGCAGCAGGATGGGCGCGGCAATCAGATGAGGCGTCAATATCATTCCTTGGGCTCCCGACCGTCCACGTGGTCGGTGCCGGTCAGGCCCCGGGACGCCAGCAGCACCACCAGGAACAGCGCGGTCATGGCGAAGCTGATCACGATGGCCGTCAGCACCAGCGCCTGGGGCAGAGGGTCGGTGTAGTGCAGCAGGTCCTGGGGCACGCCGTCCTTGATGATCGGTTCCTTGCCGATGAACAGGCTGCCCATGCTGAAGATGAACAGGTTGACGCCGTAGGACAGCAGGCACAGGCCCATGACCACTTGGAAGGTCCGTGGCCGCAACACCAGCCAGACACCGGAGGCGGCCAGTACGCCGATTGCGATTGCGATGACTTCTTCCATCAGGCGGTGGCTCCTTTGACGGGGGCGACGGGTTTGGCTTGCAGGCCCGGCTTATGGGCCCGTACCGACTGGTGCGCCAGGGCGGTGAGGATCAACAGGGTGGAACCGACCACCACGGCGTACACGCCGATGTCGAAGAACAGCGCGCTGGCGACATGGAGATCACCCAGCAGCGGTAATTCGAAATGCCAGGTGTGGGTGGTCAGGAACGGATAACCCACGGCCATCGATCCCAGGCCCGTGGCGGTGGCGAACAACAGCCCGGTGCCCATCCAGCGCAGCGGCCGCAGGCTCATTTGCGCCTCGACCCACTGGGTGCCGGCCACCATGTATTGCAGGATGAACGCCACCGACATCACCAGCCCGGCCACGAAGCCGCCACCGGGTTGATTGTGGCCGCGCATGAACAGGTAGAACGACACCACCAGGGCAACCGGCAGCAGCAGGCGCACCAGCACCGACGGCACCATCATGAAGCCCAATGCGGTGTCGCTGGCATGGCGCGGGTTGACCAGGTCGGTGACCACGTCCGGCGCCAGCAGGCGCTGTTGTGCTGGCAACTGCATGCTTTCCTTCGGTGGGCGGAAACGCCGCAGCAGGGCGAACACCGCCAGGGCCACAGCCACCAGCACGGTGATTTCCCCGAGGGTGTCGAAGCCCCGGAAGTCCACCAGCATCACGTTCACCACATTGCTGCCGCCACCTTCGGGCAGGGCACGGCTCAAGTAGAACGAAGAGATGTCGTTAGGCGTCTGGCGCGTGAGCATCGCATAGGACAACAGCGCCATGCCGCCGCCGACGGCGATGGACAGCAGCAAGTCCCGCAGGCGCCGGATACGCGCGCGCCGCTCGCTGTTGGGCAGCGGCGAGACGTCCTCGATCCGCCGTGGCAGCCAGCGCAGGCCCAGCAGGATCAGCACGGTGGTAACCACTTCCACCACCAGTTGCGTCAAGGCCAGGTCGGGGGCGGAGAACCAGACGAAGGTCACGCAGGTCATCAGGCCGCAGACGCTGACCATGGTCAGGGCCGCGAGCCGGTGGTACTTGGCCTGCCAGGCCGCGCCCAGGGCACAGGCGATCGCCAGCAGCCACAGGGTGACGAAGACGATGGAACCGGGGATCTTCGGCCGGTCGCCCCAGACCAGCGTGCTGTGCAGCATCGGGATCAGCCCGGCCAATACCGCCGCCAGCACCAGGAAAAAAAGTTGGGCTTGCAGGCGCCGGGTACTGATCTTGCGCTCCAACCGCCGGCCCTGGCGCATCATCAGTACCAGGCAGCGCTCGAACAAGCGCTTGCCGCTGAGCCGGCCAATGAACGGCGGGTGCTTGATGTGCCCTTGCCGGAGCTGTTTGCGCAGCAGCAGGTACAGGACGATGCCGCCGGACATGGCCACCAGGCTCATGATCATCGGTGCGTTCAGGCCGTGCCAGATCGCCAGGCTGTATTCAGGCAGAGTCCCGCCCACCACCGGCAACGCGGCGGCCGCGAGCAACGAGCCGACCACCTGGGCCGGAAAGATCCCCACCAACAGGCAGGTGAACACCAGCAACTCCACTGGCGCGCGCATCCAGCGCGGTGGTTCGTGGGGGGTATGGGGCAGGTCGGTGGCGATGGGGCCGAAGAACACATCCACGGTGAACCGCAGGGAGTAGGCGACGCTGAAGGTCCCGGCGATGGTGGCGATGATCGGCAGCGCCAGTTCGACCCAGGCCGTGGCGGAAATGAACACGGTCTCGGCGAAAAACATTTCCTTGGACAGGAAACCGTTGAGCAACGGCACCCCGGCCATCGCCGCGCTGGCGACCATGGCCAAGGTCGCGGTGAACGGAATCAGCCGCACCAGGCCGCTGAGCTTGCGAATGTCCCGGGTGCCGCTTTCGTGGTCGATGATCCCGGCGGCCATGAACAGCGAGGCCTTGAACGTGGCGTGGTTGAGGATATGGAACACCGCCGCCACGGCCGCCAGTGGACTGTTCAGGCCCAGCAGCAGGGTGATCAGCCCGAGGTGGCTGATGGTGGAGTAGGCCAGCAGGCCCTTGAGGTCGTTCTGGAACATCGCGCAGTAGGCGCCCAGCAGCAACGTACAGGCCCCCGCGCCGCCGACGATGTAGAACCACTCTTCGCTGCCCGACAGCGACGGCCATAACCGCGCCAGCAGGAACACCCCGGCCTTGACCATGGTGGCCGAGTGCAGATACGCCGACACCGGCGTGGGGGCCGCCATGGCATGGGGCAGCCAGAAGTGGAACGGAAACTGGGCGCTTTTGCTCAAGGCGCCGATCAGGATCAGCGGCAACAGGATGGGGTAGAGGGCATGGGCACGGATCAGGTCGCCGGCGGCCAGGACCTTGTCCAGCTCATAGCTGCCCACCACATGGCCGAGCAGCATCACCCCGGCCAATAGACAAAGCCCGCCGGCGCCGGTCACCATCAACGCCATGTAGGCACCGCGTCGAGCGTCGGCGCGGTGGTGCCAGTAACCGATCAGCAGGAACGAGAACAGGCTGGTCAATTCCCAGAAAAACACCATCTGGATCAGGTTGCCGGAGATCACCAGTCCGAGCATGGCGCCCATGAACGCCAGGAAAAATGCGAAGAAACGCGGCACCGGATCATCCGGCGACATGTAGTAGCGGGCGTACAGCGACACCAGCGTGCCGATGCCCAGCACCAGCAACGAAAACAGCCAGGCGAAGCCGTCCAGGCGTAATACGAAATCCAGGCCCAGGCTGGGCAACCAGGTGTAGTGCTCACGGATCACGCCGCCGTCGGCGATCTGCGGGTACAGCAAGGCCACCTGAACCGTGCCGGCCAGGGCGACGAGGCCGGCCAGCAGTGATTCGGCGTTACGGGCGTTATGCGGCAGCAGCGCCGCGACACAGCTGCCGATGAAGGGCAAAAGCAATAGAACTATCAGTGACATAGGCTTCTATTCGGCGGGAGGTTGTGAGGGATCATACGTGGCGTATTCCCGATCACCAACCGTGAGGGTGTCGCAGAATCCTACAAGGTAGGTGGAGTTTTCTGACTTTGCGCCATACACATCACCCGTGGCGAGGGAGCTTGCTCCCGCTGGGCTGCGCAGCAGCCCCAAAAACCAGGCAACTCGGTGTGCCAGGAAGATTGAGTTAACTGATTTAGGGCCGCTGCGCGCCCCAGCGGGAGCAAGCTCCCTCGCCACAGGTTCCATCACCATTGCAGGTGGCCGGCCTCACTGCTCGCGCTCAAGCGCCTCATCCACCTCGACAACACCTTTGCCGCGGGTCTTCAGCTCACTGACGATCACCGCCGCCACGATCAGTGCCGCGCCGAACAACGCGATCGCCGGCAGCCGTTCGCCCGCCAGGCGCCCGGCGATGCCGGCCCACACTGGCTCACCGGCATAGATCAGCGTGGCGCGGGTGGGCGAGACGCTTTTCTGTGCCCAGTTCATCGCCACCTGGATCGCTGCGCTGGCGGCGCCCAGGCCCACGGCGCTGACCAGCAGCAACATGGAAAAATCCGGGATCGCTTCCTGGGTTGGCACCACCATCAAGAACGCCAGCACCGCCGTGCTTGCCAGTTGCACCACGGTCACCCGGCGCACATCGACCTGGCCGGCATAGGCGCTGATCAGGATGATTTCGGCGGCAATCGCGATGGCGCTGATCAACGTGGCGATTTCACCGGGGCTGAAGTTCAGCGAGGCCCCGGCCGGCCCCGACACCAGCATCAGCCCGGTAAACGCCAGCATGATGCCGATGCTCGGCATCAAGCCCGGTCGACGGCCCAACACCAGCCATTGCAGCAAGGGCACGAACGGCACGTAGAGCGCGGTGATGAACGCCGATTGGCTGCTGGGGATGGTTTGCAGGCCGACGGTCTGCAGGCCGTAGCCGAGCATGATCGCCACACCGATAAAGCACCCGGCCTTGAGTTCGAAGAAGGTCAGGTCCCGCAGATGCCGCCAGGAAAACAGCGCGACAAACGCGGCCGCGGCGGCAAAGCGCAGGCCGACGAAAAACATCGGCCCGCTGACCGTCATGGCATGCTGCACCAAGAGGAACGTCCCGCCCCAGATCATGGTAATCAGCACCAGCACGCATTCGGCCTTGCTGAACCTTGAGAAACGGGAAGAAACTTGCGGGGAGTTCACCGATGCCATGACCTTGCGCGCCACTTGAGGCGGACGCACAATGCGCCCGAAGTTGGGCAGTATAATGCGCAACCCAGCCATGTGAGCAATATAGTGCACAAAGAATCCGGCCAGCGGGCGTCCGTCCTGCAACACGTCAGCCAGAACGTCCGTCGTCTGCGGCATGCCGCCGAGCTCAGCCAGACGGCGCTGGCCGAGCTGTCGGGGGTCAGCCGGCGGATGCTGGTCGCCATCGAGGCGGGCGAAAAGAATGTCAGCCTGACCACTCTGGACCGGGTCGCCGAAGCCCTCGACGTGGCCTTCAGCGACTTGATCCAGGCCCCCGACGCCCGCGACCCGAGCCGCATCAACGAACTGGCCTGGGCCGGGACCATTGCCGGCAGCAAAGCCATTTTGCTCGCCAAGGCCACCGCCAGCCGTGAGGTCGAACTCTGGGAGTGGCGCCTGGAGCCCGGCGAGCATTACCCTTCAGAGCCCGACGCCGACGGTTGGAGCGAGCAGCTCTATGTCTTCGAGGGCTGCCTGACCCTGCTGTTGGGCAGCGAGGAGCGCCGGATTGGCGCCGGTGAGTTCTTCATGTTCGCCAGCAACCAGCCCCATGCCTATCGCAACGATGGCCCGGTGGCGGCGAGATTCGTACGCAACGTAGTGATTTGATTCCTGGAGAGCGGTATGGACACAGCGCTGGAGCGACATGAGCAGGGCATCACCCGGGAGGCCGATATCCTGATCATCGGCGGCGGTCTGAGCGGTGCCATGCTGGCCGCGCAGCTGCTGCGCCTGCCGGGCCGGCGTGAGGTGCTGATCGTCGAACCGCGCAGTGAACTGGGCCGGGGCGAGGCCTACAGTGCCGTGGAGCTGGGGCACACCTTGAACGGCAACGCCGCGCGGATGAGCGTCGACCCGGACAACGCCGATGACCTGACTCAATGGCTCACCGCGTTCATCGAAGCCGGCGGCTGGCCCGAGTCGGATCAGCAGCACGTGCCGATCAGCGAGTTGTTCCCGCCCCGGGGAATGTTTGGCCTCTATGTGCAACAACGGCTGGCCGAGGCTCGCGAGATAGGCGCGCAAAACGGTTCGACCGCCGAGCACGTGCGCGGGGAGGCCGTGGACCTGCGGGTTGCTGACGATGCCGTAATGCTGACGCTGGATGACGGCCAGGTCTTGCGCGGCCGTTTCGCGGTACTGGCCACCGGCATGTTCCCGGCGGCGCGCACCCCGCAAACCGAATCCAGCGGCTTGAATGCCGCGGCCCTGGACCCTTGGGATGTGGCTGCGATGCGCCAGCTCGATCCGCAGTCCACGGTGCTGATCATCGGCTCGGGACTGACGATGGTCGATGCCGTCGTGTCCCTGGAGCAGGCCGGGCACCGTGGGCCGATCGAAGTGTTTTCCCGCCATGGTTTGTTGCCCCATGTGCGCCGCCAACCACCTGCCTGGGTGGATTTTCTCGCCGACGATCACAGCCTGCGGTCGCCACGCCAGTTGATGCGGGCCCTGCGCGAGCAATGCCGTCAGGCCCAGGCCCAAGGCGTCGATTGGCAGGCTCCGTTGGACACGGTGCGCGCGCACATCGGGCGCTTGTGGAACCAGGCCAGCGATGTGCAACGCCGGCAGTTCGTCCGCCATGTACGGCCATGGTGGGAGAGCCATCACCATCGTTCGCCCCCGCTGAGCGCCGAACTGGTGGCGCGTCTGCACGAAGAAGGGCGGTTGCGGATCCAGGCAGCGTCGTTCAAGGGGCTGGCGTCCTCTGCCGGGGGCTCGCTGGGTATTACCATCCGCCGCCGGGGCGAGACCGGGCTGACGGTGGTGCAGGGAGCGGCGCTGATCAACTCCAGCGGCATCGAATATGACTGGCGCCGAGTTGCGCGCCCGTTGCCGAAACAGCTGTTGGCCCGAGGGCTGATCCAGCCCGGGCCGCTGGCCCTGGGCATCGCCGCACGTGCTGACGGTGCGGTGTTGGATGCCCGGGGCGAGCCTGCCAACCGGCTGTTCGCCATGGGCCCGCCACTGCGGGGGATGTGGTGGGAAAGTACTGCTGTGACTGATGTGGCGAGCCAGGCCAAGGCGTTGGCGGGGCGGTTGGTTGAACTGCAAGCCCTTCTCTAGGTTGAACACAGTCCCTCTGTGGCGAGGTTATAGCTCCCTTACCTTCACCCAACGCTCCTCCCGCGCCGCGATGCGAATCGCCGCCGCCAGTCTCTCCACTTCCCAGGCCTCGTCGAAGTCGGTCCCGCTGCCGCCTTCGCCTGCGAGGGTCATCACCAGTTCATGCACTTCCAGGGTCTTCAATTCGTTGTACCCCAACTGGTGCCCGGCGGCCGGGCTGAACGCCGCATAACCGGGCAAATCCGGGCCGGCCAGCAGGCGCTGGAAACCCGCTTGGCCGACACGACACAGGCGCAGTTCATTCAGCCGTTCCTGATCGAACGCCAGGGTGCCGAGGGTGCCGCTGATCTCGAAGCTCAGGTGGTTCTTGTAGCCGTGCTTGAGCCAGCTGCTGCTCACCGTGCCTCGGGCGCCATTGGCGAAACGCAGCAGCGCGTGGACCTGGTCGTCCACTGCGATGGCACGTTGTTCGGCATTGCCCGTGCTGGCGGGGCGTTGGAGGTGCACGGTCTGGCTGTCGGCGCACACCGCCTCGACATCGCCCAACAAGTGCCGGGCCATGGCCAGCAAGTGGCTGCCCAGGTCCGCCAGTGCGCCGCCGGCGTGGGCCGCTTCGCAGCGCCATGACCACGGCGAGGCGGGGTCGGCCATGAAGTCTTCGCTGAATTCGCCCTGGAAACTGATGATCTGTCCCAGTTCACCGCGTTGGATCATGTCCCGCGCCCGTTGAATGATGGGGTTGTGCTGGTAGTTGTAGCCGACCCGCGTCACCACTCCGGCTGCCTTGGCCGCCTGACGCATCTGCTCGGCCTGTTCCAGGGACACTGCCAGGGGCTTTTCACAATAGACCGGCTTGCCCGCCGCCAATGCCGCCAAGGCCATCGGGAAGTGCAGGTGGTTGGGGGTGGTGATGGCGATCAGGTTGACCTTCGGGTCGTCGATCAGTTGTTGCCAGTCGCTGTGGGCCGTCTCGAACCCCCAGCTGTGGGCGCATTGCCGGGCACGCTGCGGATCGGCGTCGGCCAGGGCCGCCAGTTTCAGGTTCAGGGGGAGGTCGAACACCGCCTTGGCATTGTGGAACGCCAAGGCATGGGCACGGCCCATGAAGCCGGTGCCAATCAGACCGATGCCGAGATCACGCATGAGAAAGAGCCCTTTGAGTTTTTATTTTCAGAAGGGCTATTTATGGAATAAATATTCTCTAATTGCAAATACTGGAATAAATATTCATTTTCTGTGTGATCACCATAGTCCCTGTGGGAGCGAGCTTGCTCGCGATAGCGCCGCATCAGTCGCACAAGTACTGGCTGACCCACCGCTATCGCGAGCAAGCTCGCTCCCACAGAGTCTGTCATGGGGCTCACTGTCAGGACAGGAACCCACCATCCACATTCAACGCCACACCCGTGGTGTAGCTCGACGCATCGCTGGCCAGGTACAACACCGCGCCGGCCATTTCGCTTGGGTCGGCCACGCGCTTGAGGGGGATCTGCGCCAGGGCGGTCTTCAGGATGGCGTCGTTCTTGACCAGTGCCGAGGCGAACTTGGTGTCGGTCAGGCCGGGCAACAGGGCGTTGCAACGGATGCCGAATTGCGCGCATTCCTTGGCGAAGACCTTGGTCATGTTGATCACCGCGGCCTTGGTCACCGAGTAGATGCCCTGGAAGATCCCTGGCGAGATGCCGTTGATCGACGCCACGTTGATGATGCTGCCGCCGCCGTTCTCGCGCATCAGCTTGCCGGCTTCCACCGACATGAAGAAATAGCCGCGGATGTTAACGTCCACGGTTTTCTGGAACGCACCCAGGTCGGTGTCCAGGACGTTGCAGAATTGCGGGTTGGTGGCGGCGTTGTTGACCAGGATGTCCAGGCGCCCGAACTGTTCGCGGATACCGGCGAACACCTGGCTGATCTGCTCCATTTCACCGATGTGGCAGGCGATGGCGGTGGCCTTTCCGCCAGCGGCGATGATGGCGTCGGCCACGTGCTGGCAACCGTCGAGCTTGCGGCTGGAAACGATCACATGGGCGCCTTGCTGGGCCAGCAGTTTGGCGATGGCTTCGCCGATGCCGCGGCTGGCGCCGGAAACGAAGGCGATTTTACCGTCGAGGTCGAACAACTGGGTCTTGGACATGCTGTTTCCTTGTTATAGGTGCGCTCAGAGCGTGGATTTGTCGATGACCTGCAGGCTCATCTGCTCCAGCAGTTTGTTCATCTGAACGAACTGCGCGAAGCGTTTGTCCTGGGTCTGGCCGTGGAAGAAACGGTAGTAGATCTGCTGGACGATGCCGGCCAGGCGGAACAGGCCGTAGGTGTAGTAGAAGTCGAAGTTGTCGATGCGGATCCCGGCGCGCTCGGCGTAGTAATCGACGAACTCGCGGCGGGTCAGCATGCCGGGGGCATGGCTTGGCTGACGGCGCATCAGCTGGACGGGGGCCGGGTCTGCGGCTTCGATCCAGTAGGCGAGGCTGTTGCCCAAATCCATCAACGGATCGCCGATCGTGGTCAGTTCCCAGTCCAGCACGCCGATGATCTGCATCGGGTTCTCTGGGTCGAGGATCACGTTGTCGAAGCGGTAGTCGTTGTGGACGATGCTCGAAGTGGGGTGGTCGGCCGGCATCTTGTCGTTGAGCCAGGCCTTGACCGCTTCCCACTTCGGCGCATCGGGCGTCAGGGCTTTTTCGTAGCGGTCGCTCCAGCCGCGGATCTGCCGGGCCACGTAGCCTTCGGGCTTGCCCAGGTCGGCCAGGCCGCAAGCGTTGTAGTCGACACGGTGCAGCTCGACGAGCCGGTCGATGAAGCTCTTGCACAGCGCTTCGGTGCGGGCGGCGTCGAAACCCAGTTCCGGCGGCAGGTCGGAGCGCAGGATGATGCCCTTGACCCGTTCCATCACATAGAACTCGGCGCCCATCACTGACTCGTCGGTGCAGTGCACGTAGGCTTTGGGGCAGTACGGGAAACCTTCGCGCAATTGATTGAGGATGCGGAACTCACGGCCCATGTCGTGGGCGGACTTGGCCTTGTGGCCGAACGGCGGCCGGCGCAGGACGAATTCCTGCTCGGGGTATTCCAGCAGGTAGGTCAGGTTCGACGCGCCACCGGGAAACTGGCTGATCCGCGGCACGCCGGTCAGGCCGGGAATGTGGGCCTTGAGGTACGGGTCGATCAGGTTGGCATCGAGTTCTTCACCGTCGCGCACGCGGGTGGACTGATCAGTAAACGCCATGCTTATCCCTTCTGCTTATTTTGGAGGCCATCGATCATTGGCTAATCTAATGGCGCGTGGGAGGCGTCACAAGCACGCCAGGGTCTTATAGGTTAGCGTGTTGCCGGATAATCAGCGGGCTTGATGCATGGCGGCGTGCGCGTTGGGTAGGGGCGAGCTAAGGTTTCGGGATCTGTCGCTTTCAAAGGAGCAACCGCGATGGGATGCCCGCAAGTCTGTGGCACCGCAACCTTGCAATGCAGCTTCGGCGCCGCCCCGGCGGTGCTCAATGTGCTGCCGGTCAATCGCCTGCTGACCGGCGGGATGCCGGCGGCGAATATCATGGATCACATCCCGCTGGTGAACATCACCACGTTCGGCATGTGCATGAGCCTGGCGAATCCGACCGTGGCCGCCGCCACCGCTGCGGCACTCGGCGTGCTGACCCCCATGCCCTGCATCCCGGCCACCGCCGCCCCCTGGATCCCCGGCGGCGCCCCGACCCTGTTGCTGGGCAACATGCCGGCCATCGATGCCAACAGCACCTTGATGTGTACCTGGGCCGGGGTGATCAAGATCGTCGTGCCAGGGCAGGTGCAGATGCTCATCCCCTGATCGGCGCGAACCTGAAGGTCTGGATGATCCCTTGTGGGAGCGAGCCTGCTCGCGATAGCAGTGGGTCAGTTGGTGGCGATGTTGGATGTGCCGGCGTCATCGCGAGCAAGCTCGCTCCCACAGGGGGGGAAGACAATAGTCAGGCCTGCGCAGGATCATTCCAGCGCCTGAACCACCAGCGCACCCGGGAGATTGGTTTGCCTTCGGCATCCAGCGGCCGGCCGTCTTCGGCGTAGGCCTGGGCTGGTTCCAGCAGTTGGCCGTTGAGGTAGCGGGCTTCGACCGCCGGGTTGCCGTTGGCGTGCAGGCGGCGATAGCGGCCGTCGCGCACGCCGTCGCGATAGACCTCGGCTTCGGCCAGTTGCCCGTCGGGGAAGTAGTTGTTTGCCTCACCGTGCAGCAACCCGCGCCTGTACGTGGCCTGGCGTTGCAATCCGCCTTCGGCCGCGTAGAAGCTCGCCACGCCCTGCAACTTGCCTTTCACGAACGGCAATACCGCCGAGACCTTGCCATTGGGGTGATACAGGGTGCTGGTGCCTTGCAGTTCACCTTGGCTGTAGTTGAGTTTTGCTTGCGGGCGTTGGGCTTCTTCGATTTGCAGCGGGCCGTCGAGCTGACCATCGACCAGTTGCCCGCTCAGTTGGCTGTCACCACGCTCCAGATCGAGTTTTTTCGAGGCCATCGGTGGGCTCCTGTCAGTTGACCTTCACCAGGCCGCCCTTGATGGTCAGCATGCCGCCGCCGTCCACGGTCTGTTCGGCCGCCGCCTTGTTCACCAGGCTGATGCCGGCGTCGTTGGTCAGGGTGGTGCCGGCCTTGTTTTCCAGCGACGTACCGGCCTGGTTGCTCAGGGCCGTGCCGGCTTTCTGGCTGATGGATGTGCTGGCCTGGGCGGCCAGGTCGGCGCCGCTCTTGATCGCGAAGCTACCGCCACTTTGCAGGGTCAGGGTGCCGCTGACCTTGATGGTCAGGTTGCCGTCCACCGTCAGGCTGTAGTTGCCGGTGACCTTATGATCGTAATTGCCGCCGGTGCTGTGGCTCTGGTCCGAGCCCACGGTGACGGTGCGGGTGTCCTTCACATCGAGGCTGTCGCTGCCGGTCTGGATGGTCACGCTGCGCTTGCCTTTCTCCAGGGTCACGGTTTCGTCGCCGTCCTTTACCGTGCGGGTGCGGGCGTTCTGCACCGTGAGGGTTTCGTCGTGGCCGACGGTGGCTGTGGTGTCGTTGAGCACGTTGATGTTGAAGTCTTTCTGAGCCTGGAGAAACACCTCTTCGGCGTCCTTCTTGTCTTCGAAGCGCAACTCGTTGAAACCACCACCGCCCTTGGACGAATTGGTCTTGATCCCGGACTGGGTCTGGTTCGCCGGCAGCGCATAGGGCAGGGCGTTGTCGCCGTTGTAGACGCAGCCGGTGACCAAGGGACGGTCCGGGTCGCCGTCGATGAAGGTCACGATGACTTCCTGGCCGATGCGCGGCACGAACTGCATGCCAAAGCCTTTGCCGCTCCAGGGCAAGACCACGCGGACCCAGCACGATGAGGTCTCGTCGTTCTTGCCGGTACGGTCCCAGGGGAATTGCAATTTGATCCGGCCGTATTCGTCGGTCCAGATTTCTTCGCCGGCCTTGCCCACCACCAGCGCCGTCTGGGTGTGCATGCGCGGTTTTGGCGTGAGGCGGGCCGGTCGATAGACCGTGGCCTTGGGGATCGCTTCGAAGCGGTTGCGATAGCTGTCGTGACTGGCTTCATGGCTGACCGCCGTCACGACCCAATCGATATTCAGCGTCGAGTCTTCATGGCCGGCGAGGGTGAACCAATACCCTGGCACCAGCCAGCGGCAGTCGCTTTCGCCAACGAAGCGTTTCTCCTGGCTGCGCAGGCCATCCACCCGCTGTTTGGTCAGCGCATCGCCCTGGGCCTTGGCGGTATAGCTGCCTGGATGTTCGTACACCGAGCTCGGCCCGGCCACGGCTTCGGCCTGGCTGTAGAGCGATGTCGTCGGCGTGGTGAACTCATAATCGGTCGCCTGGTAAACCCCGGCCACCGCTTGCAGGCACACTTGCCCGGAGCGGATGCCGTGCAGTTCCCGCTCACCCATTTTCTGCCCGAGATAATTCACCGTCGGCCCGTTGGGGATGGGCGCGAAGGCATCGTTGCTGTCGGCCAGTACCAGGGTGTGCGTGCCTGCTTCATGGGTGAAGAACCAGAAAATCCCGTCCTCTTCCATCAGGCGCGAGACGAAGGCCAGGTCGGTTTCGCCGTATTGCACGCAGTACTCGCGCGGGGTGTAGCTGCCGGTGAGCTTGAGCTGGAAGTCGGTGAAACCGTGGCCCTTGAAAATCGTGGTGACGATGTCCGAGGTGGCAAGGTTCTGGAACACACGGTTGTTGCTGGCAAGGCTCAGCCACCAGAGCCAGGGCCGGAGTAAAAGCTGATAGCGCTCGGCGGTGGCGTCGGCAGGAAGCTGGCGGATCTCGGCCACCAGCCAGTCCAGCGGACGCAGCAAGGCGTCCTTGTGCAGCGTGGTGGTCACGTGGCTGGCGACGGCCGTCGTGAGGTCCAGCGAGGCGCCGTCGTTGATGCCGTTGAGGATGTGCGAACCCAGGGCATTGAGGCGTTCTTCGCCGGACAGCGATTCAGGGTACAGCGCCGACAGCGAGGTGGCGGTGAGTGATAGCGTGGTGTTGCTGTCGGTGGAGCGGGGCATTGAATGGCCTGCTACTGGTAATTCAATTCATGGATAACTTTATTGGTGTTTCCATTCTGGTAGTAGAAGTGCCACTTCGAAGTGAATGGCCAGTAGGTGGCGACATACTCGCCCCACAGGACGGCTTCGGCCCACGGCCCTCCATGGATATACGGGACCGCCCGCTGGATGGCGGGAACATTGTATTTGTCCGACGGCAGCAGCCAGGAAACGTTGGTGCCATAGCGAAAAAGGTCATCCTGGGAGAAGACTGGATTCTGATTGCCCGTGGTGTACAGGTTGTAGTGTCGAACCCTGATGAACCCGCCGAAGTTCTGGATTCCCACGCAACAGCCTGTCAGGTTGGCAGTGAGGAACAGCAGTGGGTCGTTGCCCGTCGGGGTCGCAGGGAGGTCGACATAGAGTCCCGCGTCAGGATTCCACGGCAGGTAGTAGGCACGATGGGCGTTGCCGTCTGCCAACGCCAGCAAGTCTCGATCGATATCAAGGCGCAGGTCGAAGCTGACGATGCCTGCGTGAGTATTGGCGAAGGTGGGACAAAGATGGCGCTTTTCCAGTTCGAGTCTTGCCTTCAGCATGGCAATGTCCTTCCATTGGTCATGAGTAAATACACGGTGAAAAACGCCACTTCACCGCCCGCAGCCCATGGCGGGCTTGACGCGCAAAGACGAGGGCGAACGGTACGCCAGAAGCCCGGGGCAAGTCATTCCAACACCCACTCCGCCAACTTTCCCGTCACCTGGGTCATCAACACATTCTCGACGTCCCGTGCCCCCGCCGCGCTGCACTTGGCCAACACAGCCTTGACGATCCCCGCATCGAACTCGAACTGCTTGCCGGTCGCGGCCTTGTAGCGCCCGCGCAATTTTTCCAGCTTCGCCAGCACAATCCCCTCCAGCGTCGCTTCATCCAGCGGCCGGTACGCCACCACGGTCATGCGTGCCAAAAATGCCGGACGGAACGCTTGCAGCAGCACCTTGTGCAAGGCTTCGTTGAAGGCATCGCTGCCCAGTTGCGCGGTCGGCGTGTCCAGCAGCAGTTCGGCACCGACGTTGCTGGTGGCGAGCATCACGGTGTTCTTGAAGTCCACTACCAGGCCGGTGCCGTCTTCCATCAGGCCTTTGTCGAAGACGTTGTAGAAGGCTTCAAGCACATCCGGGTGGGCCTTTTCGATTTCATCCAGCAGCACCACCGAATAGGGTTTGCGCCGCACCGCTTCGGTGAGCACGCCGCCGCTGCCGTAGCCGACGTAGCCGGGTGGCGCGCCTTTGAGTTGGCTGACGGTGTGGGCTTCCTGGTACTCCGAGAGGTTGATGCTGATCAGGTTGCGCTCACCGCCGTACAAGGCGTCGGCCAGGGCGTAGGCGGTTTCGGTCTTGCCCACGCCGGTGGGGCCCACCAGCAGGAACACACCAACCGGCTTCTGCGGGTCGGTGAGGCCGGCGCGGTAGGCTTGCAGGCGTTGGGCGATGGTGTTCAGCGCGGTGCTCTGGCCCATGACCCTCTGGCCCATGCGCTGGCCGAGGGTACGCACGGCGTGGGCTTCGTCGGCGAGCATCTTGCCGACCGGGATGCCGGTCCAGCCGGCAATTACGGCGGCGACGGTCTTGCTGTCCACCTGTTCGGGCACCAGCGGATCGTCCTGGCGAATGGCATCCAGGCCCGCCTCCAGGCGCAGCAGTTCGGCGGCCAGGTGGTCGATGCGGTTATCGATCTCGGTGTCGGCTTTTTCACCGTCGGCGCGTTCGCTCAGGGCAAGCAGTTCGCGCCGGGTGTCGAGCAGTTCGCGCACGGCTTCGCGCTCTTCGCCCCAGCGGGTTTCCAGTTCGCGGATGGCTTGCACGTTGCTGGTCGATTCGCCTTCGAGCAGGGTGATGCGCTCGCGGTGATCGAGCCCGGTCGCCTGTTCCCGGCGCAGGCGTTCGACCTCGTCCTTGAGGCTGTTCTGCCGATGGCGCAGGCTTTCCAGCGGCGGCGGCACGTCGTGCTGGCCGAGGGCGACCCGGGCGCAGGCGGTGTCGAGCACGCTGATGGCCTTGTCCGGCAACTGTCGCCCGGAGATGTAGCGGTGGGACAGCTTCACTGCCTCGTGGATGGCCGCGTCCAGCACCTGCACGCCGTGGTGCTGTTCCAGTTTGCTCGCCACGCCGCGGAGCATTTCCACGGCGGTGAGTTCGTCCGGTTCTTCGACCTGCACCAGTTGGAAGCGGCGGGCCAGGGCCGGGTCTTTCTCGAAATATTTTTTGTATTCCAGCCAGGTGGTGGCGGCCAGGGTGCGCAGTTCGCCCCGGGCCAGGGCCGGCTTGAGCAGGTTGGCCGCGTCGCTGCCGCCTTCCGCACCGCCGGCACCGATCAGCGTATGGGCTTCGTCGATGAACAGGATGATCGGTTTTTCGGCGCTGCGTACCGCGTCGATCACGCCTTTGAGGCGTTGTTCGAACTCACCTTTGACGCCGGCACCGGCCTGCAACAGGCCCAGGTCGAGGACGCGCAGGGTGACTTCCTGCAACGACGGCGGCACATCCCCGGCGGCGATACGCAGGGCCAGGCCTTCCACCACCGCAGTCTTGCCGACGCCCGGCGCGCCGACCAGGATCGGGTTGTTCTGCCGGCGGCGGAGCAGGATGTCGATGCACTGGCGGATTTCGCCGTCGCGGCCAACGATGGGGTCGATGCGCCCGGCCCGGGCGTCGGCGGTCAGGTCCTGGGTGTACTGGTCCAGCACCGGGTCCTGTTTCAGGGGAGGCTCGCCGGGTTTGGCCGGGCGCACGCCACCGACATGTTCACGGGAGCTTTCGGTCCATTCCAATAGGTGGGCGCGCAGGGCGTCGCGGGGGATCCGCAGCAACGACGAGGCGCTGTTGAGCAGCAGGCTGCGGCGCTCATCACGGTCCAGCAGCGCCAGCAGCAACAGCCCGGAGCGGATGCTGTCCAGGCCCAGCACACTGGCCTGGACCACGGCGTCTTCCAACAGGCCGATGGTTTGTGCCGACAAGGCGGGCGTGCGGGTGCTGCCGGATTTGAACAGGTCCAGGGCCTTGTTGGTTTCCGTCGCCACCGCGTCACGCTCCAGCCCGAAGCGCGGCAGCAGGCAGGCAAAGTCGCCGCCCTCGATGTCGAGCAATTCCAACAGCAGGTGTTCGATTTCCACATAGTGATGGCTGCGCTGCATGCAGCGTTGCGCGGCCCGTTCCAGGGCGCGGCGGTTGTCCGGGTTGAGGCGTCCGATCAGGCTGGCCAGTTCCATTTCAGGCAATCTCCGGCTGACGAAGACGGGTTTCGATCCGTTGCACGGCGAGGGTTGGCTGGCGTTGCAGGCCACCGTTCCAGTTCAGCCGTGGCGCTGCCTGGCGGTCCAGTTGCAGTGGGCCGGCGCCACGGATCAGCAGTACCAGGGTGCAATCCAGGTCGGGGCCGAAGTACAGGGCGTAGAGGCTGGCGAGCAGCGGATGGGTTTCGCCGGTGGGCAGCAGTTCGCTGGCCTGGCCCGTGGTCAGCGGGCCGAGGGTCAGGCGCACGCCGGCATGTTCGTCCCAGACGTGTGTACCGGCCACCGCGTTGCGGCCCAGGCACAGGTTGCGCCCGCCCGGTTGCAAGCGGCTGCGGCTGGCCGGCGGGATTTCACGCCAGCCACCTTCGTAGGCGTTCAGCTCCACAGGCAGCCCGAACTGTTCGCGGACAATCGCCGCGAACCCGTCCAGGGAGCGCCGGCCATCGGCGTACAGCGCGGTGCAGGCCAGTACCGCCGAGTCGGGTGCGGCCTGGCGCTCCTGCAAGGCCTTGGGCAGCAGGCCGGTCAACGCCCGCAGTTGCGCGTGTACGGCGGACGATCCCGGGGCAGTGAAACCCAAGGCGATGCGATGTTTGCGCATCACCTTGTAAAGCAGGCTGAGCAGGCGATGCTGGAACAGGTCGAGGAATTCCGCCGGGGCATGATCCTTCGCCCGTGCCCGTTGTTGCAGCCATTCCTGGTAGGCGTAGGGCAACGGGCCGTCGGGGCCGCCGAGGCCGAAGATCGGCGTGGTCAGGGTTGGCGGCAGGCCGGGTTCCTGGCCCAGGCTTTCCACTTCGCTGGCGGCGAACAGCGGCGTCAAGGGCCCGCGCAGACGCAAGGCTTCGGCGTGCGGCGCGGTGCCGCTGCCCAGGGGCTCGGCCTGGGGATGTTCACGTTCGAGCAACAGCAAGGCCTGGAGCCATTCGAAGCGTTGCGGGTCGCGCCGCAGTCGCTCGCTCAGGTTCAGAGCACCAGGGGTTTGCCGGCTTGGGGTTGCCATGTCTTCACCTCCTTGTCGGACTGGACCAGCACGGTGCGCACGAAGCGATTGGCGGTGGCATAAAGGGAAAAGAATTGCGCCAGTACCCCGGAGAACAGCACGGCGCTGCTGCCGACAAAGTGTTGCGGGTCCAGTTGCAGGCGCACCTCCAACCCATTTCGCCAGCCGCGCCAGGCGTCTTCACCGACATGGGCGATGACCCGGTCGCAGCCCAGTCCCGATACCCCTTCGATCTGGCGATGGGCGCTGGCCTCGTCCCGCAGGTTGTGCAATTGGAGAATCTCGCGCAGGGCGTCCAACGCCTGGGGGCCTTCGACCAGCGACAAATGATTGAGGGTCAATTGCGACACCAGCCGCCAGCGCGATTCGCCGTCCAGGCGCGGCAGGCTTTGCGGGCTGGGTGGGTTGCGCAGGCGCGCCCAGGCCACTGGCCCCGGCCGCTCGAAACCCAACGGCGTGCCAGCCGGCAGGCTCTGGGCCAGATGACGGTTGGTGCACAGCAGTTCGGCGGTGAGGCTGTAGTCGCGAGTATCGGCCAGTGGGTCGAACTGGGTGTCCACCAGGCTGACCATCAAGTCGGTGCCCAGTCGGTTCGGGCTCATGCCACTGACCCGTCGCGCATGCCAATAACAGGTTTGGTCGCTGCCATGCTGGCTGCCGTAATAGGCCTGCACTTTGCGCACGCCCTGGCTGGACATGGCGCGCATGCCACGGATGCTGTGGATCTCGACGCTGTTTTCCCGATGACTGTCGGCCACCAACCGGTACTCGCTGCGGGTGCCATCCGGGCGCAGCGGCTCGGAAGTCCTGGGAAACAGGTTGATCACCGGCGTGCAGCCCAGGGCGATGTCGCTGGCCTGGAGCGGCAGGCGGCTGGTGGGAGGGCGGTCGAAAACGATGTACAGGTACAACGACGGACCGTCGCTGGTGGCACCGGCCAGTGGCAGATCGAAGAAGTCGAATTTATCCGGGAAGGCAAAGTACTCGGCCAGCAGGCGCATGCCCGGATGCACACCGTCTTCATCCGGCAACAAGACCTGGTCACTGGCGAAGCCGACGATCTGTGGCAAGCCCTTCAGTGGCTCCGGCACGCTGCCCGGCGCACCGGCCAGGACCTCGATGGCGTGCGCGCCCAGCAAATCGTATAGCCCGGCGTTGATGATCGGTGACGCCGCCAGGTGTACCCGCAACGAGTCGATTCCCAGCGTCGACCACTGGCTTTCGCCCAGGCACCGCAGCTCCAGGCGCAAGGCCGAGCGGGCCCGGACCACTCCGGTCAGCGCCTGGGCTTCGTCGCTGCCCAGCAGCAATGCCTCGCTGATTGCCACCGGCCACAAATGCACGGCGGCGGTGGTCCGAAAATGAATGCTCTGGCCTTTGTCCGTGGTGACGAACAACGGTGTGTCGCGGGGCAGTGGGTAGCCCTCGTTCAAGTTGCCTTTGCTGGGGTCGGGTTCGAACTGCACGATGGCGCACGACGGCAAGGGCCGCATGGCCAACGGGTAAAGCTGTTCGAGCAGGGCATCGCTGAACTCGGCGTAGTCGTCGTCCAGCCGGCGTTGCAAGCGCGCGGCCAGCAGGGCGAACCCTTCCAACAGGCGCTCGACGTGCGGGTCGGGGCATTCGCCGGGGGACAACTCCAGGCGCCGGGCGACCTTGGGGTAGCGCTCGGCGAACAGGCTCCCGGCGTGCCGCAACCAGGTCAGTTCGCGTTGGTAATAGTCCAACAGTTGCGGGTCAATCGAGTCGCTCATGTCGTACCTCAAGGCCGTCGCCGGCGTGCTCGATGACAAAGGCCACGGGCCAGGCGTGCAGGTCGCCACGCAGCTCGCCCAGCAGCCGTATGCACAGTTGCTGCGGATGGCCCGGCACCGGGCAGACCTCGACCTCGCCCAGGCGCAGGCGAGGTTCGAAGTGGGTGATGGCCTGGCGGATTTCCCGGGTCAGTTGGCGCCGGTCATCGCTGCGCTGCTGTTGCAGCGCGGTCCAGTCGGCGATGCCGTAGTCGAGGATGCTCGGCGGTTCGGTCAGCGCCCGTGGGCCGCGTCGGGTATTGAACAGGCGCGACAGTTCGGCATGCACCGAGTCTTGCAACGCCTGTCGGTCGAACACCCGCCCGGTATCGTCCGCCGGGCTGGCCAGGCGTTCGAACAGGGGCGGGCGCAGCCCGAAGCCAGCCATGGGCGCGGCTTCCTTACTTGGTCATTTTGTTGGCGGCCAGGTCCCAGGTCGTGCCCGCCGTGCCTTCCTTGGTGCCGTCGTCTTTCTGCGCGGTGAGCTCCCATTTGATCTTGGTGAAGTTCAGCGACAGGGTTTCCACCGGTTTGCCGCCGGTGCCGCCGCTGACACTGACGTTGGACAGCACGACGTTGGTCAGGGTGTAGATGATGAACGGCATGAGTTTGCCGCTGCCCTCGGCGGCGTTGCGGCCGATGGTGATGACGGCTTGCGGGATCGGCTTGCCGGCGCAGCAATACTCATTGAGGGTGGGGGTGGAGCTGTCGACGAATTTAGTCAGGGTGAACTCGCCGATATGGGGCCGGCCGGAGGTGCGCTCCGAGTTGCTGACGTCGTTGGTGACCTGCATCGCCACGTTGTGGCTGTAGGACATGACCTCGATCTTGTCCGTGAAACCCTCCAGCAGGCTGTCGCCCTTGATGTCGCCGCCGAGGTCGAGAATGATTGCATCCATTGTGTGGAACTCCTGAAGAAGACGAATGAGGTAGTGTCCGGTACCGATGAATTAACCTGTGGCCAAGGCGCTTGCTGTGGCTAGAAAGCTTTAAAGCTTTTTGTGGCGAGGGAGCTTGCTCCCGCTGGACTGCGCAGCAGTCCCAAAAAACAGGGCCGCTTCGCGCTGGAGCGCCAGCCCGGCCCAGCGGGAGCAAGCTCCCTCGCCACAAAAGCTCTCCAGCCACACAGCCACAGAGCCACACCGTGGTCAGGCAGCTACCGGCGGCGGCAGGGTCGCCACCAGGCGGATCGAGGCGGTCAGCTCCTCCAGCTGGAAGTGTGGCCGCAGGAACACCGTGGCCTTGTAGGCGCCTGGCTTGCCGGCCACTTCCGTCACGTCCACCCGTGCTTCGCGCAACGGGTACTGCGCCTTGATCTCTTGCGGCGCGTTGTCGTTGATCAGCACATAGTCGGCGATCCAGTTGTTGAGGTAGGTCTGCACGTTGTCGCGGGTCATGAAACTGCCGACCTTGTCACGCATGATCACCTTCAGGTAATGGGCGAAGCGCGAGGCCGCGAGCACATACGGCAACATCGCCGAGATCCGCGCGTTGGCGTTGGCCTCGTTGGTGTTGTAGAGCTTGGCCTTATTGGTGGTCTGGCCGCCGAAGAACACCGCCACGTCGCTGTTTTTCTTGTGGCACAGGGAGATGAAGCCCAGGTCGTTGAGTTCTTTTTCGCGGCGGTCGGTGATTGCCACTTCGGTCGGGCATTTGAGCGACAGGTCTCCGGAACTGGTGCGGAACGTATGGGCCGGCAGGCCTTCGACCGCGCCACCGCCCTCGGCCCCGCGAATGGCTGCGCACCAGCCATATTTGGCGAAGGCTTCGGTGATGCGTTGCGCCAGGGTCCAGGCGGCGTTGCCCCACAGGTATTTGCTGTGGTCGGTGCCGTTGACGTCTTCGACGTAGTTGATGCCTTCCACCGGCAGCGTGTCCGGGCCGTAGGGCAGGCGCAGCAGGAAGTGCGGCAGCACCAGGGACACGTAGCGCGAGTCTTCGCTTTCACGGAAGGCGCGCCACTTGATCAGCTCCTGGCTCTCGAAAATTTTTGACAGGTCCCTGGGGATCGCCAGTTCGGTGAAGCTGGTCATGTCGAACAACCGCGGGCTGGCCGCGGCAATGAACGGGGCGTGTGCGGCGGCGGCGACGTTCGAGAGTTTTTCCAGCAGGCCGATGTCCTGGGGATGCCGGCCAAAGGTGTAGTCGCCCACCAGCAGGCTGAACGGGTGCCCGCCGAAGGTGCCGTATTCTTCCTCGTAGATTTTCTTGAACAGCGCGCTCTGATCGAATTCGACGGCTTTTTCCAGATCGTTCTGCAGTTCTTTCTGGGTGACGTTGAGCAGGCGCAATTTGAGCCGGGTGCTGGTCTCGGTGTTCTGCACCAGCAGGTGCAGGCCGCGCCAGGAGGCTTCGAGTTTCTGCAGGTCAGGGTGGTGCAGCACTTCGTTGAGCTGGGCGCTGATCAACTGGTCGATCTGGCTGATGCGGTCGTTGATCATCGCCACGGTGTCCTTGTCGATGGCCATGCCTTCGTCGAGGACCTGGGTGGCGAATTCGGCCAGCATGTCGCGGGCGTAGTCTTGCTGGCTGTCGTCGTGGGCCATGCGGCCCTCGGCGATGATCTTGTCCAGCAGGGACAGGGTCTGGGTCGTGCTCTCGCTGGTTTGAGCGCTGGATGAAGCAGGCATGGCGTTATCTCCCTTGAATGATGCGCGCGATCAGGCCTGTGGTTCGGCCGGGGCAGGGTCATCGTTGGCGGCCACGGCGGGCAGCTCTGGCGGTACGTCCTGGGGGCGCGCCGACTTGATTTCCTGAAGGCCTTCGGTGTTGGCGATCACGTCGCGCAGCAGCTTGTCCAGGTCGTCGTTGCCATCGAGTTTGGTCAACAGGTCCCGCAGGCGTTGGCGCGCTTCGAACAACCGGCGCAGCGGCGTGACCTGCTCCACGACCTTGACCGGGTCGAAGTCGTCGATATGACGGAAGTTGAGTTCGATGTTGAGCTTGCTGTCGTCGCCGCTGAGGGTGTTGTTCACCTGGAGTGTGGCGCGGGGCGAGATGGAGGCGAGTACCTCGTTGAAATTATCCCGATCGATTTCCGTGAAGCGCCGCTCGTTGAGCTTGGGCAGCGGGTCCAGTGGCTTGCCTGAGAGGTCGGCCAGAATGCCGACCACCAGTGGCAATTCTTTTTTCTCGATGGCATTGCCGATTTCCACGTCATAGGTGATCTGGACGCGGGGAGGACGGACTCTGTCGAGCTTGTGCTGGGTACTTTCTGCCATGGCGGCCGACTCCGATGCATATGTGGGCGCAATGCATCGGGAGTCCCGCTCATCGCATTCCCTTGCTGATCCACAGGTTGCAAATGGACGGCAGAAAACCTGTCATTCCCTTGACGAACCTGGCGCATTCGACCGTGTGGGTCGAACTACCCAAGACGCTAGAACAGGTCTATAAAAAAGCAAGCAAAAACAATTTTTGACCGCTGAGAAAAGGAAGATTCATTTTGCGCGGATTTTTTTTCGGATTTTTTTTGAGCCTGGCACTCACCGGTTGCTCGCTTTTTGCGCCCAGTGTCGACCTGGACAGCCTGACCCTGGACGTCGCACCCCGTGCCAATGACGACACGCCGATCGCCGTGGACTTCATCGCGGTGAACGACCCGGACCTGCTCAAGCAGCTGTCGGGCATCACCGCCAGCCAGTGGTTCGCCGAGCGCGAACAGTTCCAGCGCGACTATCGTCAACTCATGTCGGTGTGGGGGCTGGAGCTGGTCCCTGGGCAATTCATCGACCGCCAACCCTTCCCGTTGGAGGGCCGGCGCGCCGCTGGACTTTTGGTCTTCGCCAGCTATAACACTCCCGGAGCCCACCGGCTTCGGCTGGACGATCAGCGCAAGGCCTGGCTGAAGTTCGACAGTCGCGAGATGACCCTCGTGAATGATGCGGCTCGCTGACAGCCAGCCTTGAGTGACCGCGGGCCGCCATGCGCGGCGACATTGGGATGTCGAAGGGAGTCGTATGAGTCTGTTACCTGACGCGGTGTGCTGGCATGAGGGCATGCAATTGCTGCCCCAGCATTTTCAATTGCAAGGGCTGCGTGCCGAGGCGCTGGCCGCGTATTTTGCCGGGGCCTGCAACCCTTGGTTCTGGGGGGTCAGCCAGCTGGAAGTCGATCCTTCGGCCCTCAGCGCCGGCCAGGTGCGGCTGCTGCAACTGCAAGGCACCTTGCCGGACGGCTTGCCGGTCAACCTGCAGGCCGGCCTCGGGCCGATCTTGGAGCTGGACATCACCGAGGCGATCGACAAGACCGACGACGCCACCGTGACTGTGTACCTGGCCGTCAGCCCACTGTGGCGCGCCGGGCAATTGGTGCCGCTCAAGGGGCGCCTGCAATCGGTGGTCGGCGAGGCGTTGCCAGACCTCACCAGCGGTGCATTTCCCGAGTCGATCACCGTCTGGCGACCCAACCCGAGGCTGTGCACGCAACTGAGCAAGGCCGATTCGATCTGCCTGCCGCTGTTGCGCATCCGCAAGGAGGGCGGTGGTTTCTGGCGCGTGCCCTACACCCCACCGACGCCGATCCTGTTGCCGGAATCGGCCCTCGGTCGACGGGTCGCCGGGGTGTGCGCCCGGGCCCGGGAAAAGTGCATGTTTCTCGCCGGTCGCTTGCGTCAGGCCCAGGCGGCTGGCAACCAGGACGATGCCATGGAGATCCGCCGGCAGTTGACCGCCTTGTGGGCGCGCTTGCCGGAAGTCGAAGGGGCGCTGAACACCCGGGTGGCCACGCCCCAGGCGCTCTACGGTTTGCTGCTGGGGCTGGCTGGAAGCTGGTCGGCCCTCGATCCGCTGGCGGGCGTCCCGGCCTTCGCGCCGCTGGACTTCCTCGAATTGCAGCGCGGCTATGAACCGTTGCTCGACTGGCTGGAAACCACCCTGGAACTGGTTCGCGCCGGCTATCGCAGCCTGGCCTTCGAGCGCGATGAGCAGGTCTTCTCGATCCAGTTGCCTGACGATGAGCCGGAGCAACGCCTGGTGATCGGCCTGCGCATGCCCAACGGCGCCAGTGAGCAGGCCGCGGCCGATTGGTTGCGCGGGGCGATCATCGCGTCGGCGCGGCACATCCCGCTGCTCAGCCGACAACGCATGAGCGGTCTGCCCCACCAGGCCATGAGCCGCAACGAACAGGTGGCCTACAGCGTGGGCGAGGACACCCGTTTGTTTGTGGTGGCCGCCAGCGGGCAATGGTTCGACGCGCAATTGCCGCTGCACATCGTGGCACCGGCATCGGCCCAGGCCAGCAGCCCGTGGCAAGTGGTGTTGTTCGTGGCGCAAGCCAGTGAAAGTGCCTGATCGCAAAAGGGGAGTCGTATGCCTGATGGAAGTGGCGGGGCGGTTCGGAGTCTGCATGAGGCGCCGCTGAGCAGCGCTTTTCGCCAGGCTTGGCTGAAGTGGTCCCAGGAGTGGCAAGACTTGCCCAAGGACAGCGACCCTGCGGTATTGGTCAATCGGGTGGTGGAGTTCTCCGGGCGCAGCGCCCAGCGTCTGTGGCGGGTGGCCTTCGCCACCGTCGGCGATGCAGCGACCGAGCAGGTCAAGGCGCTGGTCTACGCCTTCGTGGCGCTGGTGGACGAAACCTTGCTGTTCAGCCCCTGGCCCGGACAACTGGCGTGGCAGCAGCACCCCCTCGAGTCACGCATGTATGCCAGCCGCCAGGCCGGCGAGCGCTTGCCGGCGGCGATCAAGAAACTGCTGGACGAGCAGATGCCTGGCACCCGCGACCTGGCGAATGTCTACCTGCAATGCCTGATCCTCGGGTTCCAGGGGCGATTGCGTGGCGAGCCGGGCCAGGTCCAACATGCCAAGTGGCGCGTGGCGCTGTTCACCTTCGCCTGGCAACACGACCCTGATTACGTCGACGTCAGCCAGCGCCTGGCGCTGTCTTCGGCGACGCCGCCAGTGCGCATGCCAGTGCAGCAATCGCTGCCGGACGGCTTTCGCCTGGGGCTGGCGATCCTGGCGATGGTGTTGCTGCTGACCGGCTTGGGGCAGGTGTTCTGGCGTGACATCCGTTCGGAGCTCGAACCGGTGTTGCAACTGAACGAGTCGGCGGTGGTTCAGGAGCTGGATTCATGAGCCCCCTGAGCATCGTTGCCCTGGTGGTGCTCGCCATCGTCGTGGTGCTGTTGATCGCGGCCCTGATCTGGTGGCTGCGTACCCAGGGCGGGGCGGCGATCCGCAGTTTCTATGGGGCGGTGCACCGCATGGAGCAGGAGCAGGGCACCCGGGACCGCTATCAGATGCCCTGGCTGATGATGCTCGGCAACGAAAGCGATGGCGCCCAGTTGTGCGCCCAATGGCGCTTGCAACCGACCGACAAGGTGGCCTGGTTCGGGCGCTGGTTTTCCGATGCCGAGGGCTCGGTGCTGGTGGTGCCCCAGGCGTTGTTCCTGCCCGATGACGGCATGAACCGGCAACGGGGCAACTGGTGGCGCCTGCTGGGGCTGATGTTGCGCTTGCGCAGCAAGCGGCCATTGGATGCGGTGATCTGGACCGTACCTTTCAGCACCCTTGACGACATCGAGCACACCACCGAGCTGAGCCTCAAGGTCCGGCGGTGCTTTATCGACCTGTTGCAACGGTTCGGCCTCAGCCTGCCGGTGTACGTGGTGATCACCGGGATGGAAGAACTGCCCGGGGTCCAGGAACTGGTCAGCGCGCTGCCCGCCGAGGCGCGTGAATCGATGCTGGGCTGGTCCTCGCCCTATTTGCCGGATGCGGCCTGGCAGTCGCAGTGGAGTGACCAGGCCCTGGATCAGGTCAACGCGGCGCTGTCGCAGTCGATCATCGAGATCGGTGCGCTGTCGGGGCAATTGGGCAGCGATCTTTATGGGTTGCCGGAGCGCTTCGAAGGCTTGCGACGGGCCTTGCAAATCCTGCTGGAGCCGGTGTTCCAGGGCAATGCCCAAGGCGAAGCACCGCGTTGTCGCGGGGTGTATTTCACTGCCAGCCAGGCGCCGGTTGTCAGCGGTGATGGTTTGACCGCCGCCGACAGTGCCCAGCGGCAAACCGTGTTCGCCCGGCAATTGTGGTCACGACGGCTGGTGGCTGAGAGTGGCCTGGCCCAGCCTGTGCCGCGGCTGTTGCGCCTGCGCCAGCGCGGGCATCGGTTGGTCGGCGCGGTGGCGTTGGTGGTGGGCCTGGTCTGGTTGGGTGGCATGGTCTGGGTCTGGCACGATTCGGTGGAACAAGCCGAAGGGCTGTCGCGGTTGATCCTCAGCACCCATAAGAACCATCTCGTGGTCGACCCTGACGAACCGCAGCTGGAACCGACCCGACACAACGTGCAGAACTACTGGAACATGTTGGAAAAGGCCCCGAGCTGGCGCTTCGTCTCGGTGGTCTTTCCTACTTCGTGGTTCTCTTCCGTGGACACGCAACTGGAGAATGGGTTGCGCCTGACGGCTCGGCACCATTGGATATTGCCCTTGCGGGACCTGCTCAATTCCGACCTGGAACAGCTCAAGTCCATCCGCAACACTGAGCGGCGGGGCAATGTGGAGAACGAAGACCCGGCGCAATGGCAGAGTTATGTGAAGGCCAAGGAACTGGTGGAGCTCGCGGTACGCCTTGAGCAGCACAACCAGATGTTCAGCCAGGTGGTGAACGATCCCAAGGCACCGCTGGACGAACTGGTGCAACTGAGCAACACCGCCTTGTCCCTGGGTCTCAACACCGGCACCTTGAGCCGGCCACGGTTCTATAACCGGGTGCTGTTCGATGCCCAGAACAGCGATTTGAAAGGGCTGGACCTGAACGCCGCGCGCCCGGTGATCTCCGATAATTTCACCGGCCTGATGCAGCGCTGGCTGGACCATTACTTCCTGGCGGACAACTTCGTGCGTCAGGCCGGTTACCTCAAGCTGCACCTGCAACGGCTGGAGGCCGGCAGTGGCAATTCGTTGAGCGAACTCGAGGACCTGATGGCGCTGATCGACGATTTGCAGACGCTGGTCAGCCTGACCAATTCGGCTTGGGGCCGGGGCAAGGGCCAGGACCTGGTACCCGGCTACAGCCAGATGCTGGACAAGGTCAGCCACAGCACGTTGTTGGGGCCGGATATCGAGCAGGACCTGGAGAGTCAGGCGGCGAAACTCCAGCAGAGCTTTCGTGACCAGTGGATCGTCCAGACCGGTTCACGGGATAATCTGCTGGTGCAGCAGGGCAGTGGCCTGCTGGTTTTGCAAGACCATGTCACGGCGCTGGACGGTGCGGTGCAGGCGTTGTTCAAGCGTGATTTCGTGGCGTTGGCCATGCAGAAGGATCCGTCGGGCAACAACCCCGATTCGATGGGCCAGGGCGATGGCAGCGATGATTTCAGCGTCGCGCTGAACTACTTCGCCAGCTACAAGAGCTATGCCAATGAAGAAATGCCGCGCATTCCGCCGGATTACCGTGATGCGCTGATGCAGGCCGCTGAAGGCGCTGCGGCCCGGGCCATGTGGTTGAGCCTGGATGAAAGCGACGAGGCGTTGCCTGGCATGGGCTTCAATGTGCAAACGACCCAGGCCGTTGCGCTGCAAAAAGCCTTCATGGACGTGCACCGTAGCGACCTGGCGATTCGTTTCCAACGTCTGCTCAATCGCCGGGCACTGGCGCAACTCAAGAGTGGCCTGGACGAAATCGATGCCCAGCCGCTGTTCAGCCAGCGGGCCGATGTCCAGCGCTGGGACGGTTCGAAGAACTTCGGCTTGCAACTCTACGGTGCCAGCGATCCACAGGACCTGAAGCTGAACCTGGCCCAGCAATTCGGCGCGATGCTGCAGATCGCCGAGCAGCGAATGCCGGCGCTGGAATGGTTGATCGTCCAGCAGGACAACCTGTCGGCCCTGGAACACGACCAGGTGGCACGCTTCATGGCCCTCAACGATGAATTGCTCAAGTACAAGAACCAGAACCCGGCCAGCTCGGCGGCCCAACTGGAACAATTGGTGAGCCGGGACTTTATCGCCATGGACACCACTTCCTGCGCGCAGATCTTGCAGACCTCCAGCCTGCCCGGCGGACGCGGTGACCTGGCCCTGCGCACCGTCGCGTTGCAGCAGGGCGCCTTGCAACGTTGCTTGTACCTGCAACAGAACCAGGCCGCGGCCGCCTGGAATGACCTGGCCAACTATTTCAATCAATACCTGGCCGGGCGCTTTCCGTTTTCCCAGGACGTGCGGGCCAGCGATGCCGACCCGGCGCGGGTCCAGCATTTGCTGGAGCTGATCGACACGCACCTGCCCCTGGCCCAGGCCGGGCTGACGTTGAGCCAGACACCTGACCGGCTGGCGGCCGAGGATTTCCTCAACCGTTTGAAACAGGCTGGTACCTGGCTCGGGCCGCTGTTCGTGCGCGACAAGAGTGGCATCCTTGGGGTGGAAATGGACGTGCGCTGGCGCACCGATCGCGATGAAGAACGCGGCGCCGACCAGGTGATCGCCTGGAGCCTGGACGCCGGCAACCAACAGATCAGCTACCCCGGCGGCGGCCAGCCGAACCTGCGCTGGATGGTCGGCCAGCCCGTGCGCCTGACCTTGCGTTGGGCCCGCAACGGCTACCAGCGTCCGGCCAACGACCCGCTGCAACCGAACCTGGTGGTGCGCGACCTGGAGGCCGGCTGGGAGTACCAGGGACCTTGGTCATTGCTGCGCCTGATGCGCTCGCAGGTGGCGAGTCAGCGCCAGCCGAATGTCGACTACACCGATTTTCCCCTGGCCCTGCAACTGCCGGTGACCGCCCAGACCCAGGCCCGCACGGCGCAGCAAACGTTGATGTTCATGCGCCTGTCGTTGATGAGCCAGGGCTCCAAGCTGCCCCTGTCGATCCCGCCGCTGCCGACGCGGGCGCCCCGTTCACCTTTCATGGCGACCGCATCGAGCCCCGCCATTGCCACTCGTGAGGAGGGCCTGTGAGCTTGCCGATATCGCCTTTGCCTGAGCTGGTCAGCCAGTTGCTCGAGCCGATCAGCGCCGAATCGCCCTGTGGCCCGGACCTGCGCTACGAACCGGAATATGACCAGTTGCGCGAATTGCGCCGGGAGGACGACACCAGCCTGCCCACCGGTGTGTGGCAGTCTTCGATCAAGCGCGCCCTGTGGCCAGACCTGGAACGGCTCGCGACCACGTTGCTGCTTGAACGCAGCAAGGACCTGATGATCAGCGCCTGGCTGGGGGAGGCCTGGCTGCATATGGCTGGGCTGGAAGGGTTGCCGGGCAGCCTGGCGCTGGTGGCAGGGCTGTGTGAGCGCTATCCGGAGCAGTTGCACCCCCAGGCCGAGGAAGGCGACCAGTCATGGCGGGTGATCCCCCTGGAGTGGTTGGCCCGTCGCTACAGCGAAGTGCTGCTGACGCGGGTGCCGTTGTTCGACGGCCGGGAACAGGCCTTCGCCGCTTTCTGCCTGGACGACTGGCAACGCTTGCAGCGCCAGCAAGTGTTGGTCAACGACAGCAAGAACGCCAAGGCCTCGGCCGAAGCGGCGCGCAACGATCAAAAGAAGCTCAGCGAACTGATTCGCAACACACCCTTGTCGTTCTGGTTGCATCGCCAGGGCAGCCTGATGTTGAGCCTGCAACATCTGCAACGGCTCGAAGCCTGGAGCGACGCTTACCTGGGCAACCTGGCCCCGGGCTACAAATCCCTGCAGGACGTGATGCAGGCCTTGTTGGCACTGGTAGAGGAGTTCATCGCGATGCACCCACAGCAACCCACCGTCGCGCCGGTGCAAACGTCCCCGGCGACCACGACGTCGACGTCCCAGCCGCAGGCGGCACCTGCCCAGGTTTTCCAGGAACCGGCCAATCGTGAAGAGGCCTACCGACAGTTACTGGTCATCGCCGGTTACCTGGCCCGCACCGAACCCCACAGCCCGGTGCCCTACCTGATCCGACGCGGCGTGGAGTGGGGTAACAAGCCGTTGAGCGAGTTGCTGGGGGAACTGATCAGTGCCGATGCCGAATCCCGGCGCTTGTGGACGTTATTGGGCGTCCTCTAACGCTCCTCGTCGGGCCACGGTACTGGCGTCAACACCGGTTTGCCGGAAAAGAACGCGGTCAGGTTCTGGCCCACCAGCTCTACCATTGCGCGGGTCGCTTCCGGTGACAGGCCGGCCACGTGGGGTGTGAGGACGACGTTGGGCAGGTTTTTCAGCGCCTGCGGCACCTCGGGCTCGTGATCGAACACATCCAGGGCCGCTCCGGCAATTCGCCGGTGCTCCAGGGCGCTGATCAGATCGGCGGTAGCAACCACGCTGGCCCTGGCGACGTTCACCAGAAATCCTTTGGGGCCGAGCGCATCGAGGGTCTGCTTGTTGATCAATTGCCGGGTATCCAGGCCGCCTGGCGTGGCGACGATCAGGAAGTCCGAAACCCGCGCCAGTTCCGTGGGAGTGGCGCAGAAGGTGTAGGGCACGTCATTGCGCACCCGCCGATTGTGATAGCTGATACTCATGTCAAAGCCCAGGGCGGCCCGCTTGGCGATTGCCATGCCCACCGCGCCAAGGCCCAACACGCCCAGCCGCTTGCCCGCCAGGGAAGGGCGCGCAACCCTTGGCCATTCGCCCCGCCGCAGGGCGGCATCGGAGTGGGGTATGTCGCGCACCAGCGCCAGCAACAGCGCCATGGCATGGTCGGCTACCGACGACGCGTTGACCCCGGCGCCGTTGGTGACCACGATGCCCCGATGGCGCGCGGCCTGCAGGTCTACTTGTTCGTAACCGGCACCGATCACGCAGATAATTTTCAGGTTGGGCAGGGCGGCGATCTCTTCCTCCGTCAGACCCAGGGGGCCGCGGGTCAGCACTGCGCTGAAGCGTTCACCGTGTTCGAAAATCGCCGTCTTGCGTTCGGCAGGCGTGGGCGCCAATTCCAGGTGGTAACCCTGCTTCTCGAGAATCGGCAGGCATTCATTGACGGTTTCAACCAGTACCAGAACGGTTGCGGTCATGCTGGGCTCCTGTGGGCGCTGGGGCGATTTCACGTATTCAACCTGATTGTAGGAGCCGGGGGCAGGGGGGCTTGGCTTTTTATGTGCATTTCGGTCGTAGTAGTGAGTACATATCCATTTCTGCGGTAACGGCCGCTTAGGGTTCCGCCCTGACGGCGGGTCACTTTTGGAAGAGCGCTGTACGGACCGGACACATGGTTAACGGGGCGCCGAGATCAACGTCCACCGCGAGGCGGCCTAGTAGCCGACCTGGCTCTTCCGGTCGTACACCCATCAGATCTGTTTGAGCAGGACCTGTGGGAGCGAGCTTGCTCGCGAAGGCGGCGGTACGTTCAGCGCTGATGCAAGCTTACCCACCGCTATCGCGAGCAAGCTCGTTCCCACAAGGAATGCAGGGATAATTCTATGGCAGCGATCTGATATGCATAACCGCTCCTCAGCTAAGTCTTTGCTTCTGCTCACTAATCCCGGACAATCGCGCCCCTGTTTCGGCCAGGGCGCTGCCTGTCGGGTTTTTCCGACTCGTCCCGGCCGGGTGCATGTGACCGGAATACGGAGATCCGCCCGGATGAATGATCAGGCCAATAGCGTCGAAGAACGCTTTGAAACGACAGTCCCAGCCGCCCTCAGCCAGTGGAGTCGCCAGGACACCACGTGGATGCTGGGCCTGTTTGGCACCGCCATCGGTGCAGGTACTCTGTTTTTACCCATCAATGCGGGCCTGGGCGGCTTCTGGCCGTTGCTGATCCTGGCGGTGCTGGCGTTCCCCATGACGTTCTATGCCCACCGGGGCCTGACCCGTTTTGTGTTGTCCGGTCGCGACGGCGCGGACATCACCGAAGTGGTGGAAGAACATTTCGGCCTCAAGGCTGGTGCGCTGATCACGCTGTTGTACTTCTTTGCCATTTTCCCGATCCTGCTGATCTACAGTGTGGCGTTGACCAACACGGTGGGCAGTTTCCTGGAGCATCAGTTGCATATCCAGCCGCCTCCTAGGGCGGTGCTGTCCCTGGTGCTGATCCTCGGCCTGCTGGCGGTGGTCCGCTGCGGCGAGCAGGCGATCGTCAAGGCCATGAGTCTGATGGTCTACCCGTTCATCGTTGCGTTGCTGTTCCTGGCGGTGTTCCTGATTCCCCACTGGAACGGCGGCATCCTGACCACGGCGTCGACGCCGCCTGAACCTTCGGCGCTGCTGCATACCTTGTGGCTGGCGATCCCGGTGATGGTGTTCTCGTTCAACCACTCGCCGATCATCTCGGCCTTTGCGGTGGACCAGAAACGGCGCTACGGCGGCAACGCCGAGGAACGCAGTTCGCAGATCCTGTCGCGCGCCCATGTGCTGATGGTGGTGATGGTGCTGTTCTTCGTGTTCAGCTGCGTGCTGACCCTGACCCCGGCGCAACTGGCCGAAGCCAAGGCGCAGAACCTGTCGATCCTGTCGTACCTGGCTAACCATTTCAGCAACCCGACTATCGCCTTTGCCGCGCCGTTGATTGCCTTTGTCGCCATATCCAAGTCGTTCCTGGGGCACTACATCGGCGCCAGCGAAGGCCTCAAGGGCTTGATCGTCAAGAGCGGTCGCCGCCCGGCGCCCAAGACCCTGGACCGGCTCACTGCGGCGTTCATGCTGGTGGTGTGCTGGATCGTCGCTACCCTCAACCCGAGCATCCTGGGCATGATCGAAACCCTGGGCGGGCCGGTCATCGCGGCCATCCTGTTCCTGATGCCGATGTATGCCATTCGCAAAGTTCCGGCCATGGCCCGATATCGTGGCCAGGCTTCGAATGTCTTCGTTACGTTGGTGGGTTTGGTGGCGATTACGGCGTTGGTTTACTCCCTCTTGGCTTAGGCCTTTTGTGGGGGGGGGGGCGTGATTTTTGAGGTTGGTGTGTATATCCGTTTCTGCGGTAACGGCCACTGGCGGTTCCGCTCTTACAGCGGGTCACTTTTGGAAGAGCCGGGAGCCGGACCAGCCAAAAGTAACCAAAAGCGCTTTGCCCCACCACTCGGTGCCTCGCCTAGGCGAGGCATGCCTGAACGAAGGTATTGCTCCGTGGGCCGCCGCGAAGGGCCATCCATGGCCCAGCGCGGCTAACCCGGCATCCATGCCGGGTTGCCCACTGCGCAATACCTTCGTTCAGCCAGCGTGGTTAACGGGGCGCCGAGATCAACGTCCACCGCGAGGCGGCCTAACGGCCGACCTGGTTCTCCCGGTCGTACTCAGATCCCATTGTGGGAGCGAGCTTGCTCGCGATAGCGGAGGCTCAGCCACATAGATGCTGGCATGTATCCCGCTCTTGCTCTTGCTCTTGCTCTTGCTCTTGCTCTTGCTCTTGCTCTTGCTTTGGATCTTGATCTGGACGCCCCGTTAAACCACGCTGGCCGAACGCAGGCATTGCGCAGTGGGCATCCCGGCATGGATGCCGGGATAGCCGCGCTGGGCCATGGATGGCCCTTCGCGGCGGGCCCACGGAGCAATGCCGGAGTGAGGGCATGCCGAGCCTAGGCGAGGCACCGAGTGGTGGGGCAAGAGCGTTTTGCTTACTTTTGACTGGGCCGGCTCCCGGGCTTTTCAAAAGTGAGCCGCCGTCAGGGCGGAACCCTAAGCAGCCGTTACCGCAGCAACGGATATGTCCCCAAAAAAGGCACTTCCCCTCAAATAGACAGGCATAAAAAAACGCCGCCCCTCGCAAGAAGGGCGGCGTTTTCAGTCGGGCGTTTTAAGCTTTAGGCTTGAACGACCGGGATGTTGGCGTTTGCAGCCGCCTCACGGAACTCGGCGATCTGGTCGAAGCTCAGGTAGCGGTACACGTCCGCTGCCATGCTGTCGATCTTGCCAGCGTATTCCATGTACTCCTCGACGGTCGGCAGGCGACCCAGGATCGAAGCAACGGACGCCAGTTCGGCCGAAGCCAGGTAGACGTTCGCGCCGTCACCCAGACGGTTCGGGAAGTTACGGGTCGAAGTCGACACCACGGTGGAGTTCGGCTCGACGCGTGCCTGGTTACCCATGCACAGCGAGCAGCCTGGCATTTCCATCCGTGCACCGGCCTTGCCGTAGATGCCGTAGTAGCCTTCTTCGGTGAGCTGGTGAGCGTCCATCTTGGTCGGCGGCGACAGCCACAGACGGGTTGGCAGCTGGCCCTTGACCTGCTCCAGCAGCTTACCGGCAGCGCGGAAGTGACCAATGTTGGTCATGCACGAACCGATGAACACTTCGTCGATCTTCTCGCCAGCAACGCTGGACAGCAGACGGGCGTCGTCCGGATCGTTTGGCGCGCAGAGCACAGGCTCGCTGATGTCGGCCAGGTCGATTTCGATGACTTCGGCGTATTCGGCGTCGGCATCGGCTTCCATCAGTTGCGGGTTGGCGATCCAGGCTTCCATCGCTTGGGCGCGACGTTCCAGGGTACGTGCATCACCGTAGCCTTCGCCGATCATCCAGCGCAGCAGGGTGACGTTGGATTGCAGGTACTCGGTGATCGACTCTTTCGACAGCTTGATGGTGCAACCGGCAGCCGAGCGTTCGGCCGAGGCGTCGGACAGTTCGAAAGCCTGTTCGAGGGTCAAGCCTTCCAGGCCTTCGATTTCCAGGATGCGGCCGGAGAAGGCGTTTTTCTTGCCTTTCTTCTCGACGGTCAGCAGACCATTCTGGATGGCGAAGTACGGAATGGCATGAACCAGGTCACGCAGGGTGATGCCAGGTTTCATTTTGCCCTTGAAGCGCACCAGGATCGATTCCGGCATGTCCAGCGGCATGACGCCGGTGGCAGCGGCGAACGCGACCAGGCCCGAACCGGCCGGGAACGAGATGCCCATCGGGAAACGGGTGTGCGAGTCACCACCGGTACCCACGGTGTCTGGCAGCAGCATGCGGTTCAGCCACGAGTGGATGATGCCGTCGCCCGGACGCAGGGAAACGCCGCCGCGGGTCATGATGAAGTCAGGCAGGGTGTGGTGGGTGGTCACGTCGATCGGCTTTGGATAGGCCGCGGTGTGGCAGAAGGACTGCATCACCAGGTCAGCCGAGAAGCCCAGGCACGCCAGGTCTTTCAGTTCGTCACGGGTCATTGGACCGGTGGTGTCCTGGGAGCCCACGGTGGTCATTTTCGGTTCGCAGTAGGTACCAGGACGCACGCCTTGGCCTTCTGCCAGACCGCAAGCCTTGCCGACCATCTTCTGCGCCAGGGTGAAACCCTTGGTGCTTTCAGCGGGTGCTTCAGGCTTCTTGAACAGGTCGAACGCTGGCAGGCCCAGCTCGGCGCGAGCCTTCTCGGTCAGGCCACGGCCAATGATCAGCGGAATACGGCCGCCGGCACGGACTTCGTCCAACAGGACCGGGGTCTTCATTTCGAAGGTGGTCAGGACTTCATCGGTACCGTGCTTGCAGACTTTGCCGGCATGCGGGTACAGGTCGATCACGTCGCCCATGTTCATGTTCGAAACGTCGAACTCGATAGGCAGTGCGCCGGCATCTTCCATGGTGTTGTAGAAGATCGGAGCGATTTTGCTGCCGAAGCAGAAACCACCGGCGCGCTTGTTTGGAACGAAAGGAACGTCGTCGCCGAAGAACCACAGCACCGAGTTGGTTGCCGATTTACGCGAGGAACCGGTACCGACCACGTCACCGACGTAGGCGATCGGGAAACCCTGGCCGCGCATTTCCTCGATCTGCTTCATCGGGCCGGTCTTGCCTTGCTCGTCCGGAACGATGCCGTCACGGGCCATTTTCAGCATGGCCAGGGCGTGCAGCGGGATGTCCGGGCGGGACCAGGCGTCCGGGGCAGGGGACAGGTCGTCGGTGTTGGTTTCGCCGGTGACCTTGAACACCCGCAGGCTGATCTTGTCGGCCAGCACCGGGCGGTTCTTGAACCACTCGCCGTCGGCCCAGGATTGCAGCACGGCCTGGGCGTGAGCGTTGCCGTTCTTGGCTTTTTCAGCCACGTCGTGGAAGGCATCGAACATCAGCAGGGTGTGCTTGAGTTCCTTGGCAGCTACCGGCGCCAGTTCGGCGTCGTCCAGCAGTTCCACCAGGGTCACGATGTTGTAGCCGCCCTGCATGGTGCCGAGCAGTTCAACGGCGCGCTTTTTGTCCAGCAGAGGAGATTGGGCCTGGCCCTTGGCCAGGGCGGACAGGAAACCGGCCTTGACGTAGGCGGCTTCGTCGACTCCAGGCGGAACGCGATTGGTGATCAGGTCAACGAGGAAAGCTTCTTCGCCAGCCGGAGGATTTTTCAGCAGCTCGATCAGGCCTGCGGTTTGTTCGGCGTTAAGCGGCTGGGGAACGATACCCAGGGCTGCGCGCTCTTCGATATGTTTGCGGTAGGCTTCAAGCACAGTTATTACCCTCATCAGTGGTCCCAAATGGGTGTCCGGGACGCTCATCCAGGAACCCACGGTACTCATGCGCGTCGGCGGCTTTTTGAGCCACCACGCCAGAGTTTCCGCACGTTCCTCACAGAAGCTGCTTTCAAAGTTTTACGCCTGCAGAACGGGGAGCTGATGAGGGTTGGCGTTGGGCTTTCCCCGCTGGAAAGACCCTTCGCCAACACCGCTCTGAAGGAACGACTGTGCTCGTGACGCTTTGAAAACAGCTTCTAACGGACATTGGCGCCTTAAAAGGCTGGCTGATTCTACGGGAAAAAAAAATTAAAGGTAAGTTGGGCCTGGAAGTTTGAGGGGTGATCAATCTTAGACAAAGGGCTAACATGCCGGCCTGTCCTGCTTTTGCGTGTGCGTTTCCTTATGCCCAACCAGCTCATCAAGACCCCCTGCGTCGGCCTTTGCTCCACTGTCTACGGTGACCTGGTGTGCCGTGGCTGCAAGCGGTTCCACCATGAAGTGATTCACTGGAACGGCTACAACGAGGACGAAAAACGCGCGGTGTGGATGCGGCTCGAGCAGTTGTTGGTGCAGGTGATGGTGGCCAAGTTGGAGGTTTTCGACCCGGTATTGCTTCGCCAGCAACTGGAGTCGCGCAAGATCCGCTTTGTGCCGCACCAGTCGGAATATTGCTGGGCCTATCAGTTGATCGCCCGGGGCGCGCGGGTGATCAACAACCTGGAGGCCTACGGCATGGTGCTGATGCCGGAGTTTCGCGACTGGGATCTGCCGGATCTGCGCGATGCCATTGATCGGGAGTTTTTCCTTCTGTCCGAAGCCCATTACCAGCGCTATATCGCGCCGGGGTTCCTGAAAGACGCGATTGGCGGCTGACAGGCCGAGAGCTTTTGTGGCGAGGGAGCTTGCTCCCGCTCGGCTGCGCAGCAGACGCCTGGATTTTTCAGAACCAGAAACTTTTAAGATCAAGAGCGAGGGTCGCTTCGCAACCCAGCGGGAGCAAGCTCCCTCGCCACAAGAGCCTATAGCCAGGGTCTGTTTATTCCTTGACCGCCAACTCCACCAGATGGTCCTCGACCTCCTGCGGCTTGAGCACCAGCACGTCGCTTTCCAGCGTGTCGAGCACGGCTTCGGCGGTGTTGCCGATCAGCACCCCGGACAACCCCGAGCGGGCCACGGTGCCGATCACTGTCACTGCCGCCTGCAGTCTGCGCGCCATGTACGGAATCAAGACGTCCGCTGGGCCTTCTTCGATGTGCAGGTGCTGGTCATCGATGTCGAATTCGGCCTGGAACGCCCGGCATTGTTCGCGATAACGGGCCTCGATGGTCTCCTTGAGCTGGAACGTCGGGTCGGCGGACGAGAGCATCGGCGAGGGATGGGCACTGATCACATGCAGGTGCGCCTTGGCGAGGAGGGCGATGTCATAGCCATGATCGATGATGGTGGTGTGCAGGTGGCGATGCTCGCCGTCGGCATTGCCTACGTCGACGGCCGCCAGGATCACCTTGTCTTTCCAGGAGCCGGCGGTTTTCACCAGCAGCACCGGGGTTGGGCAATGGCGTAGCAGCTTCCAGTCCGCCGGGGTCAGCAGGGCTTTTTTCAGCGGGCTGTCGGGGAAGTGCTGTTTGATCACCAGCCCGCAACCTTCAGCCTGCTGCACGTCGATGATGGTTTCGTGGAGGCTTTCGTTCCAGGCCTGCTCGGTGGTGACGCTGTAGCCGTCAGCCAGTAGTGCGGCCTTGAGCACGCCGAGCAGGCCGGCATGGTCATGCTTTTTGTCGCACACCAGCAGGTGCAGGTGGGCCTGGGTCACCCCGGCGATCAGTTTGGCGCGCTTGAGCGCCAGGCTTTCCGAATGTTCGGGCTCAATAACCACCAGGATGCTGCGAATGGCTTGCATGATCGGCGTTCTCCTGCAATGAAAAGGCTGGCGTTGCTCAACTATAGTTGTTGTGAGGCAGTCTAGTTGTTGTGGATGAGTCTTCGACTTGATGCATATCAACGGCGGTGGCTGGTGGTCTGGGGGCAGGCCGGTATAATCGGCGCCCTTCGCTCGACTACCTTTTCCCGTGAGCCCCATGAATCTTCCCGAAATTCACGAATTCCTTGGTTGCCGCACCCCCGATGCCTGGGTCCAGGCCGCGCTGGCTGACCAGGAAACGATGCTGATCGACCACAAGAACTGCGAATTCAAGGCGGCCAGCACCGCCCTGAGCCTGATCGCCAAGTACCATTCCCACGTCGACCTGATCAATCTGATGTCGCGCCTGGCTCGGGAAGAGCTGGTGCATCACGAGCAGGTCATGCGCTTGATGAAAAAGCGCAAGATCGGCTTGCGCCAGCTCTCCGCCGGGCGTTATGCCTCGGGGCTGCGCAAGGTGGTACGCAGTCACGAACCGGTCAAGCTGGTGGATACCCTGGTGGTGGGTGCCTTCATCGAGGCCCGCAGTTGCGAGCGTTTCGAGGCCCTGGTGCCACATCTGGATGAAGAACTGGGCAAGTTCTATTTCGGCTTGCTGAAAAGCGAAGCCCGGCATTTCCAGGGTTACCTGAAACTGGCTTACCAGTACGGCGACGCCAAGGACATTGCCCAGGTGATCGACAAGGTCCGTGACGCCGAGCGGGAGCTGATCGAGTCACCGGACGTGGAGTTTCGTTTCCACAGTGGTGTGCCGATGGCGGCCTGAATTGTTAAAAACTCTTAAAAACATGAAACTTCGTTGAAAACCGGCCCATGAGGCCGGTTTTTGCTGTCTGCATTACCCGTCCCGTGGTCGGTTGGCGCCATAATGCGGCCACTTCAATTATGGGTTGGCAGGCGGTTGTTATGGATAACCTGGGTTCGGGCAAAGTGTTGCTGGTGGAGGATGACGAAAGGCTCGCCGGGCTGATCGCGCACTTCCTCTCTCAACATGGCTTCGAGGTGCGTATCGAGCACCGAGGCGACCTGGCGCTGGCGGCGTTTCTGGCATTCGAGCCCAAAGTGGTGGTGCTCGACTTGATGCTGCCGGGGCAGAGTGGGTTGCAGGTGTGCCGTGGGATCCGCAACGTCGCCGATACTCCGATCGTGATCCTGACGGCCAAGGAAGATGACGTCGACCATATCCTCGGCCTGGAATCCGGTGCCGACGACTATGTGATCAAGCCCATCAAGCCTGCGGTACTCCTGGCCCGCCTGCGGGCGCTGCAACGTCGGCAATTGCCAGATACCACCGTGCGCGGTGCCCTTGAGTTCGGACGATTATCCATCGACCGCAGCAGTCGGGAGGTGCGCCTGGCCGGTGACTTGGTCGAGCTGACCACCATGGAGTTCGAGCTGTTGTGGCTGCTGGCAAGCGCGGCAGGCAAGATCCTGTCGCGCGATGACATTCTCAACCGCATGCGTGGCATTGCCTTCGATGGTCTCAACCGTGGCGTCGATGTCTATGTCAGCAAGCTGCGGGCCAAGCTCAACGACAATCCCCGGGAGCCGATGCGGATCAAAACTGTCTGGGGCAAGGGTTACCTGTTCAATCCGTTTGGGTGGGAGCTGTAGATGCTGCGGTTATTCCTGGGGTTGTTCCTGGTCATGACGATTGGCTTGGTGCTGGCGTTGCAAACGGTTGATCGCACCTTCGATGCGCTTCTTGACGGTGAGATGCAGCATTACAACCAAGAGGCGGTTCGTGGTCAGGCCTGGTCATTGGTCGAGCAACTGCGCGGCCTGGACGGTTCGGCCCGGGAGCGACAATTGGAAACCGTGCGGCCTCACTACGGCTTGGGCCTGGCCTTGGTCGAGCGCGATCAGGTGGCCCTGACCCCTCAGGAGCAAGCCGAGTTGGCCCAAGGGCGTGTGGTAATGCGTGAGCAGTACACACAGTTCATCTCGCGCATTGACGATGGTTCGCAGTTGCTGAGCATCAAGCTGCCGGCAGAGCCGAGCCTGATGACGTTCTATATCGCCGTGGCCTACCTGATGATCGCGATCATGATCGGTTTCGTGCTGTTTTTCTGGGTGCGACCTCACTGGCGCGACCTGGAGAAACTGCGCCTGGCGGCCGAGCGCTTTGGCGGCAACGATCTGTCGGTGCGTATTCAGCTGTCCAAGCGTTCGAACATTCGCGACCTGGCCGAGCATTTCAACTTGATGGCGGCGCGCATCGAGGGCCTGATCGCCAATCAACGCGAGCTCACCAATGCGGTGTCCCATGAGCTGCGCACGCCCATTGCACGCTTGTCGTTTGAACTGGATCAACTCAAGCAGCAGCCCGATCCGAGTCAGAACCGCGAGTTGATTGACGACATGTACTCCAATCTCGGCGAGCTGGAAGAAATGGTCTCCGAGCTGCTGACTTATGCCAGCCTTGAGCAGGGCGCCACGGTGATTGTCCGTGAGGACATCCAGGCGCGCGATTGGCTCGACAGCGTGGTGGGCAGTGTGGCGTTGGAGGCGGAGGCCGCCGGGGTACAGCTATTGATTTGCGAGTGTCCGGTCGAGGTGGTTCGTATCGAGCCACGCTTCATGGCTCGTGCGGTGATCAATTTGCTGCGCAATGCCATTCGCTACGCTGATGAGCGAGTGCAGGTGTCATTGACGCGTGCGGGTGATCATTATGAAGTGCGGGTCAACGACGACGGGCCGGGTGTGCCGCTGGACGGTCGGGAGAAGATCTTCGAGCCGTTCGCGCGCCTGGACGCCAGCCGCGACCGTCGCACCGGGGGTTTTGGCCTGGGCCTGGCGCTGGTGCGACGGGTGTCGCAATCTCATCGCGGCCACGTGGAAGTGACGGACTCGCCCTGGGGCGGAGCATCGTTTCGCCTGACCTGGGCGCACCTTGATTAGATCGGGCGCATTCGTGAGGGAGCTTTTTCTTCAGAAGGCATAAACCACCTGTCCGACCAGCGACGCTTGCATCCGCCGATCCACAATCGGACTGCGGGCTGCGTCGCCGGCCAGGTACTGCACGGCCAGCACCGTCGATACGCTCCACTGTTCGTCGAGCGGTAATGACCAGGTCAAATCCGCTCCGCGACTCACCAGCCCGCCATGGGTGTCGTGGGCCCGGAACTGACTGCGCGAAGCCTGGGCGGCGCTGACGCCATACCAGGTACGGACATAGGCGCCGTCGCCAAACTGACTGTTGAGGCTGCCCATGAGCTTGCCATGGCTTCCCTCGTAAAGCGGCATGCTGATGCTCAGTTTCAGCCGGTTCCAGGCGGAGCCGGTATCACGGTTGTCGTCATCTTCTTCCAGCGCATGTTCGAAGCTGGCCTCAAGGACGATAGGCCCCATTTGATAGGTCCCATCCAGCCCCAGCACCGGCCTGGACTTGATCGAGCCCATGCCGTTGAGTTCATCCGAGCCTTTGAACCCGCGCTTGCGATCCTTGCGCACATCGCTGGCACCAATGTACACGCGCAAACCGAAGTCCTCTTCGTCAAACGCCCAGCCCACGCCCTTGTCGGTATCGAGAAAAACGCCATAGGGGCTGACGATCTTCGCGCCCAACAGTGGCGCCACGACGCGTTCGTCACTGCCACTGTAGCGGGGCATGCTGGCGGCGCCGGCCCGCAAGCTGTAACGCCAGTCTTCGGCTTGCGATGAGTCGCAGAGCAGAAGCAGGCCACATGAAGTCAACGACAGACACAGCGAACGGAACATGGGAGCACCCGGATGGAAGTTGGATGCGCCCATGCTAGGCAGTTGCCGGCGGGCAATCTTTGACAGTTTTGTCGGGAAATTGTCAAAGAGTGTGAAGCGACCTAACGACTCAAACCCAGGCGTTCATGCCACTGGGCAATGGATTCCTTGGGATAAATCTCGAACTGCTGGTCGCCCGAATGCGCCCCGACTTCCACCCACGGCGCCTTGGAACCGAGCATCAGGTGGGTGTGCTCCGGCGGCACCGGCAGCGGTGTGTCGATGGCCGAGGCAAACGGGTGAACCAGTTCCGGCCATTCGGGGCTGAACAGCCATAGCCCTGAACCGCACAGGGCACAGAAGTGCCGTTCGGCACTGCTGCGGCGGGCGCGTTTATCGTCTTCGTCCTTGAGCCGCGCATGGTAGATCGAGATGTGCTTGCGACCGCGCACTTTCAGGCTTCGGGCATCGCCCCCCAGGTTGATCGCAAAGCCGCCACCGCCCTGGGTCTTGCGACAGATCGAGCAGTAGCAGCGCTGGTAAGGATAGGGGTGGGCACTGTCGAGGGTGAACGACACCGCGCCGCAGTGGCAGGATCCTTCTAATTGCATGGGGAACCTCCAGTGGGATTGGAAATGACTCAGTACAGCCTAGACAGTTTGTGTCTTGACAGTTGAATTGAAGGTGACCATGCGACCGCCTTCGCGAGCAAGCTCGCTCCCACAGGAGATTTTCTGTGTAGATACAATTTGTGGACACTGAAGATCAACTGTGGGAGCGAGCTTGCTCGCGATGAACGATGACACGGTCTAGCGGCCGGGCACCCGCCACAAATACCACGCCGCCACCGTCCGGTAAGGGCTCCAGGCCAGGCCGATTTCCACCATCTGCCTGCGGCCAGGCTGTTGCTCCAACCCCTTGAGCCGTCGATAGCCTTCACGTACGCCGAAGTCATCGGCTGGCAGGATGTCTGGTCGCTCCAGGCTGTAGATCAGCAGCATCTCCACGGTCCAGCGTCCGACGCCACGCAAGCTGATCAGGCGCTCGATCAACGCTTCGTCCTCCATCGCCCGCGCTGTGGTGTAATCCGGCACGATGGCGTCCAGCGTCGCCTGGGCGATGCCCTGGATCGTCGCGATCTTGCTGGCGGAAAATCCGCAGCTGCGCAGTTGCGCAACGTCCGTTGCCAGTATCTGCTCAGGCCTGGGAAACGAGCCCGGCGTGAACAACGCCAGCAGCCGACCCAGAATCGCATCGCCTGCCTTGGCGTGCAGTTGCTGGTAGGCAATCGCCCGCACCAAGGCTTCATAGGGATCGCGGGCCGGCTTGGGCTGCAGCAGGCAAGGGCCGATCGTCTCGACGTGACGTCGCCAGTCTTCATCGAGGCTTGCCAGCAAGGCGCTGGCGTCGTGGTAGGGCACAGGCATCAGGTGTTCGTTCTCCGGTGCGTTCAAAACGCCAGGGGCAGCGAAACCTGCACGGCGGCTTTTTCCAGCCGCAGCAGAAATGCCTTGCGCGGTTGGCCGCCACCATAGCCGGTCAACGAGCCATCCGCGCCGATCACCCGGTGGCAGGGAATGACGATGGCCAGGCGATTCTGCCCGTTGGCCAAGCCCACGGCGCGGCTGGCGCCAGGGCTGCCGAGGGCTGTGGCGACGCCGCCATAGCTGCGGGTTTCGCCGTAGGGGATCTTTTGCAGTTCAGCCCAGACCCGCACGGCGAAGGCGCTGCCAGGCATGTGCAACGGGACGTTGAAGGCCGTGAGCTTGCCGGCGAAATACTCGGCCAGTTCGGTTTCGATCTGCTGCAAATGAGCGTTGTGGCCCGGCGCAATGGTGTAGCCGTAGCGTTGCTGCAGCTCTTCCAGCTCCTTGGTCAGGGCCGGGCGGTCGAGGAACTCCAGCAGCACCAGGCCCCGTCGCTCGGCCATGGCCAGCATCGGCCCCAATGGCGTAGTCAGGCGGGTGAACAGCAAGGGTTCGCTGAGGGCAGCGCGACCCGGGGTGATGTGGAAGGATTTCACGAAGGCCTCACGAAACCCGCTCAACGATTCATAGCCGGAATCGAACGCGGCATTATCGATGGACGTGCCATCCTTGATGCCGCCCAGGGCAATGCCCAGGCGGCGGGTACGCAGGTAGGCGTGAAAGGTCATGCCGAAATGTTGCTTGAACCAGCGGCGCAATTTCAGCGGTTCGATGCCTTGCTCCAGCAGAAGGGCGTCGGTCCAGCGCAGGTCGGGTTCGGCGTCCACGGTTTTGAGCAGGGCCTGGATCCAGTCGGGTGCGATGGCGGCGGCGTCCAGCGGCTTGCAGCGCAGACAAGCCCGGTAGCCGGCCGACATGGCTTCGTCGGCATGGGCGAAGAACTCCACGTTCTCCGGCTTCGGCTTGCGCGCGGTACAACTGGGGCGGCAGAAAATGCCGGTGGTCTTGACCGCAGTGAAGAACACCCCCTCGTAGGCGGTGTCTCGTTCGAGCATGGCGCGGACCATCTCGGCATGGGGCGGGAGCAGCGAGTCGTGTAGGTTCATGGGGCTGAGCATAGAACCGTGCTCGGAACGACTCCACCGAAAAATCGACAGGGAATTCTCCGGGCACTTGGTCGGATGCTCACGAACAAAAGTGGAACCTTTGAGTCTTAAAGGTTCAACCGTTGTTTTTGTCTTTCGGAGACATCATGTCCAAACATAAGAAATCCCTCATTGCCGTTGCTGTCTGTGCCTTGGCCCTTGGTGCCTCGGCCTTGCTGCCTGCCGACCTGTCGCCTATCGGTTCGAGCTATGCCGCAGGCAATGGCGGCGGCGGTGGTGGTGGCAATGGTGGGGGTGGCGGTCACGGTGGAGGAAACGGCGGCGGCCACGGTGGTGGCATCGGCGGAGGGCAGGGCAATGGAAAGTCCAGTGACTCCAGCGGCCTTGGCAAAGGACTGGCCAGCGACCATGTCGGCACCCGCACCCGCGATCATGGCCTGAGCGGCAAGCACACTGGCACTACCCGCACCGATCGCACCAGCAAGTCCTCGCTGACTTCGACCATCGCCAAGGACCGTGATACACGCGGCCTGACCAAGGCGTCGGCGATATCCACCGCTACCCCAGGTACCCACAACACCAAGGGCCTGACCAACGCGACCAGCTCTTCGATCAAGAACGACCGCTGATCGCTTGAAAAAAAGCCGCGACGCCTGTTCAGGGCGTCGCGGCTTTTTGTTTGTCTGTTTCGCCTTGCCCGAAGTCGTCAATACTTCCAGAACACCGGCGTGAACAACACCAGTACCGTCAGGATTTCCAGTCGCCCCAGCAGCATGCCAATGGTCAGCAGCCATTTGGCCGAATCCGGCAGCGTCGAGAAGTTGCCCGCCGGCCCGATGATCGTACCCAGTCCGGGACCGACGTTGCACACGGCGGTGGCCGCGCCGGTCAAGGCTGTTGTCCAGTCCAGGCCGATCAGCGCCAGCCCCAGGGCGATAGCGCCGATGGTGATGGTGAAGAAAAACGAAAACGTCAGCAGCGAGCGGACGATCTCTTCGTCGATGGGGTGGTTGTTGTATTTTTTTCGGATCACCGCCCTGGGGTGGATCAGTTGTTTCAGGCTGCCCATGAGCAGCGCCCCGGCGACTTGAAAGCGAAAGATTTTCAACCCGCCGGCCGTGGATCCCGAACAGCCGCCAACGAACGTCAAGTAAAAGAACAGCAATAGGGCGAAACTGCCCCACAACGTGTAGTCACCCAACGCCACGCCGGTGGTTGTGACGACAGAGGTAACGTTGACGGCCACGATGCGGACCGCGTCCCACCACTCATGGTCGCTGTTCAGGCTCAGCCAGGTACCCACCACGAGCCAGGTAATGACCAGAAATCCGATGAACCCCCGAACTTGTTGATCCTTGAGCAACGCGCGCCTGTTTCCCCGCAGTGTCGCTACATACAGCGTAAAGGGTAGCGATCCGGCCATCATGACAACGACTGATACCCAATGAATAGCCGGTTGAGGCCAGTGCGCTAGGGACGCATCGGAGGTTGAGAAGCCCCCGGTGGAAATCAACGACATTGCATGGTTGATCGCCTCGAAGGGCGTCATGCCGGCCAACCACAAGGCCAGGGTGGCGAGGGCGGTCAATCCGATATAGATCCACAGGATGTAGTTCGCCGCGACATGGGAGCGCGGTGTGACTTTCTCCGACCAATCCGATGATTCGGTCTGGAACAGCCGCATGCCGCCGACCCGCAGCAGCGGCAGGATCGCCACGGCCATGCCGATGAAGCCGATCCCACCGAGCCAATGCAACATCGAACGCCAGATCAGCAGGCCGGGAGACGCTGTGTCCAGCCCGGTCAGAATGGTCGAGCCTGTGGTCGTGATGCCGGACATCGTTTCAAAAAAAGCGTCGGTGTAACTGATGTGTTGGATAAACACCATCGGCAGAGCGGCGAAGGCACACACGAACACCCAGCTGGCGGTTGTCAGCAAGTACATTTCCCTGGGGCGCATCTGGACATGTTCCGGTCGTCCACGGGCGACCAGCGCGATACCACAGACGAAGGTAATCAGGCTCGACCAGAGAAACGCCGACAAGTCATCGTTGCGCTCGTAGACCATCAGCGTGAATAGCGGAATCGCCATGCTGATCGCCAGGGTAATCAGGAAAATGCCGAGGATGAAACCGATGAGACGCAAAACCGCAATGGACATGAATAACGCCTGATTCAATGAGCCGCACAGTATCGATTTGGTGAATCGACCCGCGCGTAAAGTTTGCGTAAAAAAATGAGCGGTCGCGCTCGTCGACAAGGCAGTTTTCTTCAATACCACCAGAGCCGGGCCCACTACCTTGGGGGCTCTTTCCTAGAATGAAGAAGATAAGTGATGAGCTTGATACTTTCCATGGCCACTTTTGCTTTGGTGGCTTCCATTACACCCGGCCCGGTCAATATCGTCGCCCTCAGCTCCGGGGCCCGGTACGGGTTTCGTGCCACCCTGCGCCATGTCGCCGGGGCCACCCTCGGGTTTGTCCTGTTACTGGTGCTGATGGGGCTGGGCTTGCATGAAGTGTTGCAGCGCTGGCCTGGTCTCACACGAGTGGTGCAATTGGGCGGCGTGGCGTTCCTGTTGTTCATGGCCTGGAAACTGGCGATGGATAATGGGCACCTGGGCGGCGAAGACGAGGGGCGGGCGCCTTCGATGTTCTATGGCGCGCTGATGCAATGGCTCAATCCCAAGGCGTGGCTGGCCTGCGTGGCTGGGATGGGGGCATTCGTGGCCGATGGCGAGGCGCGGCTGGTGTGGCAGTTTGCGGCGATCTACCTGGTGATCTGCTACGTCTCGGTGGGTTGCTGGGCCTATGCCGGGAGTTTTCTGCGCACCTGGCTGGGTAATCCGGCGACCATGCGCCTGTTCAATCGGGCGATGGCGGTGTTGTTGGTGGCCAGTGCGGTGTATCTGTTGTTGCCTTGAGCAGAAGTGGCGGCAATCCGGGCTTTTGAGACGAGTGCTGTTGTGGCGAGGGAGCTTGCTCCCGCTCGACTGCGCAGCAGTCGCCCAGAATCGAGGGCTACTGCGTAGCCCAGCGGGAGCAAGCTCCCTCGCCACAGAGGTCCACTGTTTTTGGTCCAAACAAGGTGGTGGGACAGTATCAACCGCGATATTGCCCGGGCGTAGCCGCCAGGTGTTGCTTGAAGGCGCGCTGGAAATGCGCCTGGTCGGCAAAGCCGCTGTCCAGCGCCACGTCGGCGATCAGCTTGCCTTCGCGTAATTGGTGCCGGGCAAACTGGATCCGGCGGTTGACCAGGAAGGCGTGGGGCGTCATCCCGTAATGGCGCTTGAAGGCTCGGCTCAGGTAGGACGGCGACAGTTGCGCGGCGATGCAGATGTCTTCGAGCTTCAAGGCTTCGCTGCAATGGTCGTGGATGAATTGTGCTGCACGCATCAGCCCTGGATGGCTGCCCCGGTCTGGACGTCCGGCAGGGTTGAGCCGTTGTTGCAGGTCAATGAAAAACGCCTCGGCGGCGGCGTGCTTGTGGGCGGTGTTCAGTTGCTCGTCCACCAATTGCTCATACAGCCGTCCCAACGCGGCAAACAGTTCCGCGTCGCGGCTGTGCGTGGTGGCGAAGCCCTGGAAATCCAGGTTTTCGTCAAAGCCGATACGGCGCTGCAGGTCCCTGAGCCACAGGGTGTCGACGTACAACATCACGTAGGACCACGGCTGATCGTTGATGGGGTTGCACGCATGGACGTCGCCGGGGTTCATCAGCACCACCGTGCCGCTCTCCACCTGGAAGTTCGAGCGTTCGTGAAGGTAGGTGCTGCGCCCGGCGGTGATCGCGCCGATGGAAAAGTGGTCATGGGAATGGCGCGAGTAGCAGACCTTGCGCCCATCGCCGATGGCCCGGGCTTCGATGAAGGGCAGGGCCGCGTCGCGCCAGAAGCGTGGGGCGTCGTCATGGGGGGCGTGCTTCATCGGTCAGCGTCCTCGTCTTGAACCTTGAGTGGCAGTGTATTAGCCCTGGCCGGTAAATGCCCATTGGATTTAGCCGTTCGGTTTGAATGGCAGGGGTCCTGGACTAGACTTCGTGAAGTCCTGCCAATGGAGTTCCCGATGCTTGTGCCACGCAAACCGGACGACGAAGCCGCTCGCCTCAAGAATCTGCACTCGCTCAAGCTGCTGGATACCGCACCCGAAGAGCGGTTTGACCGCCTGACCCGCCTTGCCCGACGTCTGTTTGACGTGCCCATCGCGTTGGTGTCCCTGGTAGACGCCAACCGGCAATGGTTCAAGTCCAGCGCCGGCCTGGACGCCAGCGAAACTCCGCGGGAGATTTCCTTCTGTGGGCATGCGATTTTGCAGGACCAGATCCTGGAGATCTGCGACGCGGAACAGGACGAGCGCTTCCACGACAACCCCCTGGTCACGGACAAGCCTGGCATTCGCTTCTACGCCGGGCATCCGCTGGGGTTGGAGGACGGCAGCAAGCTCGGCACGTTGTGCCTGCTCGACACCCGGCCGCGCAAGCTCAATGACGAAGAGCGCGAGCTGCTGCGCGACCTGGCGCGCATGGCCGAGCAGGAAATGGTCGCGGTGCAGATGGCGAGCATGGACGAGCTGACGTTGTTATCCAATCGGCGTGGCTTCAGGACGTTGGCCCAGCATGCCTTGAATGTGTGTGATCGCTTGTCGCGGCCGGCGACGTTGCTGTTCTTTGACCTCAACGACTTCAAGCCGATCAACGACCGTTATGGGCATGCCGAGGGTGACAGCGCGCTGAAAACCTTCGCCGATGTGCTGCGTATCGCCTTTCGCGAAAGTGACGTGATCGGGCGCCTGGGCGGTGATGAATTCGTGGCGCTGCTCACCGGTTCTTCCCATGTCGAGACAGCGGCGATCATGGTGCGGCTCATGGAAATCCTCGATGAGCGCAATGCGATGTTGCAGCGTGGCTATGACATTCGTTTCAGTGTCGGCCAGATCGAGTACGACGCCCAGCGCCATCAGTCGATCGACAACCTGCTGGCTGACGCCGATGCGGCGATGTACACACAGAAACAGGCGTTGCGCAGCTAGCACAAGCCTACCCCCTAATCCAATGTGGGAGCGAGCTTGCTCGCGAAGGCGTCGGTACGTTCAATATCAATGCCAGCTGACCCACCGCAATCGCGAGCAGGCTCGCTCCCACAAGCGGATTTGTAGTGAGAGCATAAAAAAACGCCGCTTGCCCTTTCCAGGGCGAGCGGCGTTTTTTACGCGTGGCGCGGGTGAAGATTACTCTTCGATGTTGCCCATGGCGGTGGTATTGAAGCCGCCGTCCACGTACATGATTTCACCGCTGATGCCCGATGCCAGGTCCGAGCACAGGAAGGCGCCAGCGTTGCCGACTTCTTCGATGGTGACGTTGCGACGCAGCGGGGTTTGCGCTTCGTTGGCGGCCAGCATCTTGCGGAAGTTCTTGATACCGGAAGCGGCGAGGGTGCGGATGGGACCTGCCGATACGCAGTTGACGCGAGTGCCGTCCGGGCCCAGGGAGCCGGCCAGGTAGCGTACACCGGCTTCCAGGGAGGCCTTGGCCATGCCCATGACGTTGTAGTTCGGCATGGTGCGCTCGGCGCCCAGGTACGACAGGGTCAGCAGGCTGCCGTTGCGGCCTTTCATCATTTCGCGACCGGCCTTGGCCAGGGCCACGAAGCTGTAGGCGCTGATGTCGTGGGCAATGCGGAAACCTTCACGGGTGGTGGCTTCGGTGAAGTCGCCATCCAGTTGGTCGCCCGGGGCGAAACCCACGGAGTGCACGATGCAGTCCAGGCCATCCCACTTCTTGCTCAGTTGTTCGAAGACCTTGGCGATTTCTTCATCGCTGGCCACGTCGCACGGGAAGCACAGCTCAGGGCTCGAACCCCAGCCCTGTGCGAACTCTTCGACACGACCCTTGAGTTTGTCGTTCTGATAAGTGAAGGCAAGCTCAGCGCCCTCGCGATGCATGGCGGCGGCGATGCCGGATGCGATGGACAGCTTGCTGGCGACACCGACGATCAGTACGCGCTTACCGGCGAGAAAACCCATGTGTTGCTCCTCTTTCAGGTTATTCGGCAGTTGTTGGGGCCAGGAAGGCGGCCTCCAGCAACTGCTGTGTATAGGGGTGCTGCGGCGCGGCGAATATGCTGCGGGCATCACCTTGTTCGACCACTTGGCCATGCTTGACCACCATCAACTGGTGGCTCAGCGCTTTGACGACAGCCAGGTCATGGCTGATAAACAGGTACGTCAGGTTGTACTTGGTTTGCAATGACCGCAACAGCTCCACCACTTGGCGTTGCACGGTACGGTCCAGGGCCGACGTCGGTTCATCCAGCAGAATCAACGCCGGCTTGAGCACCAGGGCCCGGGCAATGGCGATACGCTGCCGTTGCCCTCCGGAAAATTCATGGGGGTAGCGGTTCCGGGTTTCCGGGTCCAGGCCTACCTCCTTCAATGCCGCGATTATCGCTTGTTCCTGTTCGGCTTCGGTGCCGATCTTGTGGATCCGCAGGCCTTCGCCGACGATCTGGCTCACACACATCCGTGGGCTCAGGCTACCGAACGGGTCCTGAAACACCACTTGCATCTCCCGGCGCAGCGGCCGGACTTGTTGCTGCGTCAGGCTGTCCAGCTGCTTGCCTTCGAAACGGATCCCGCCCTGGCTGCCGATCAACCGCAGGATTGCCAGCCCCAGGGTGGATTTGCCGGAACCGCTTTCGCCGACGATGCCCAAGGTCTGACCCTGGGGCAGGCTGAAGCGGATACCGTCCACGGCCTTGATGTAGTCTACCGTGCGTTTGAACAGGCCTTTCTTGATCGGGAACCAGACTTTCAGGTCCTCGACCTGCAACAGCGGCGGGCCGACAACGTTGTTCGCCGGGGTGCCGCTGGGCTCGGCGCCCAGCAGTTCCCGAGTGTACGGATGCTGCGGTGCGCGGAACAACTCTTCGCACGATGCCTGTTCGACGATGCAACCGCGCTGCATGACACATACGCGATGCGCAATTCTTCGCACAAGGTTCAAATCGTGGCTGATCAGCAGCAGCGACATGCCCAATCGCGCCTGCAGTTCCTTGAGCAATTGGAGGATTTTCAGCTGGACGGTGACGTCCAGGGCAGTGGTCGGCTCGTCGGCGATCAGCAGTTCCGGCTCATTGGCCAGGGCCATGGCGATCATCACCCGCTGACGCTGGCCGCCCGACAACTCGTGGGGCAGGGCCTTGAGGCGCTTGTGGGGCTCGGGGATGCCAACCAGTTCCAGCAACTCAAGGGTCCGGCGGGTCGCGACCTTGCCGCTCAGGCCCTTGTGAATGCCGAGCACTTCATTGATCTGTTTTTCAATGGAGTGCAGCGGGTTGAGGGAGGTCATCGGCTCCTGGAAGATCATCGCGATCCGATTGCCACGGATATGCCGGATGGTTTTTTCCTTCAGGCCCAGCAAATTCTGGCCGGCGTACTGGATAGTGCCGGTGGGGTGATGGGCCAGCGGGTAGGGCAGCAACCGCAGGATCGAGTGGGCGGTGACCGATTTGCCCGAGCCGCTTTCACCCACCAGGGCTAGGGTTTCGCCGCGCTTGATATCGAAGCTGACCCCCTCGACCACGCGCTGGCGGCGCTCGCCGACAATGAACTCCACCGCCAGGTCGCGCACTTCGATCAGATTATCCTGGTTCATATCACTTCCTCGGATCGAAGGCATCGCGAGCGGACTCGCCGATGAACACCAACAGGCTCAACATCAGGGCCAGCACGGCGAACGCGCTGATGCCCAGCCACGGCGCCTGGAGGTTGGATTTGCCCTGGGCCACCAGCTCGCCCAGGGACGGCGCACCCGGCGGCAGGCCAAAGCCGAGGAAATCCAGGGCGGTGAGAGTGCCGATGGCGCCGGTGAGGATGAACGGCATGAACGTCATGGTCGAGACCATGGCGTTGGGCAGGATGTGGCGGAACATGATCGCGCCGTTCTGCATGCCCAGGGCCCGGGCGGCGCGCACGTATTCCAGGTTACGCCCGCGCAGGAACTCGGCACGGACCACGTCCACCAGGCTCATCCAGGAAAACAGCAACATGATGCCCAGCAGCCACCAGAAGTTGGGCTGCACGAAACTGGCCAGGATGATCAGCAGGTACAGCACCGGCAACCCGGACCAGATTTCCAGGAAGCGTTGGCCGGCCAGGTCCACCCAACCGCCATAAAAGCCCTGCAGGGCCCCGGCGATCACGCCGATGATCGAGCTGAGCACGGTCAGCGTCAGGGCAAACAGTACCGAGATGCGGAAGCCATAGATGACCCGGGCCAGGACATCGCGACCCTGGTCGTCAGTGCCCAGCCAGTTCACGGAAGAGGGCGGGGCCGGGGCCGGGACCTTCAGGTCGTAGTTGATGCTCTGGTAGCTGAACGGAATCGGTGCCCACAGCACCCAGGCGTCCTTGGCCGCCAGCAGTTCGCGGATGTAGGGGCTCTTGTAGTTGGCTTCCAGCGGGAACTCGCCGCCGAACGTGGTTTCCGGGTAGCGCTTGAGCGCCGGGAAGTACCAGCCGTCGTCGTAATGCACCACCAGCGGCTTGTCGTTGGCGATCAACTCGGCGCCCAGGCTCAGTCCGAACAGGATCAGGAACAGCCACAGCGACCACCAGCCACGCTTGTTGGCCTTGAACAGTTCGAAGCGGCGGCGATTGAGAGGGGACAGGTTCATCTCAATGCTCCCGGCTTTCGAAGTCGATGCGCGGATCGACAAAGGTGTAGGTCAAGTCGCCGATCAGTTTCACCACCAGCCCCAGCAAGGTGAAGATGAACAGGGTGCCGAACACCACCGGATAGTCGCGGTTGATGGCCGCTTCGAAACTCATCAGGCCCAGGCCGTCGAGGGAGAAGATCACTTCCACCAGCAGGGAGCCGGTAAAGAAGATTCCGATGAAGGCCGAAGGGAAGCCGGCGATCACCAGCAGCATGGCGTTGCGGAATACGTGGCCGTAGAGCACCCGCTGGCGAGTCAGGCCCTTGGCCTTGGCGGTGACCACGTATTGCTTGTTGATTTCGTCGAGGAAGCTGTTCTTGGTCAGCAGGGTCATGGTCGCGAAGTTGCCGATCACCAGGGCGGTCACGGGCAAGGCCAGGTGCCAGAAGTAATCGAGGATCTTGCCGCCCATGCTCAATTCGTCGAAGTTGTTGGAGGTCAGCCCGCGCAACGGGAACCAGTCGAAATAACTGCCGCCGGCAAACACCACGATCAGCAGGATGGCGAACAGGAACGACGGGATCGCGTAGCCGATGATGATTGCCGAACTGGTCCAGACGTCGAAATGGCTACCGTGGCGCGTGGCCTTGGCGATCCCCAGCGGGATCGACACCAGGTACATGATCAGCGTGCTCCACAGCCCGAGGGAGATGGACACCGGCATTTTCTCCTTGATCAGGTCGATGACCTTGGCATCGCGGAAAAAACTGTCGCCGAAGTCCAGGTGGGCGTAGTTCTTGATCATGATCCACAGGCGTTCGGGGGCCGACTTGTCGAAGCCGTACATGTGCTCGATTTCCTTGACCAGCGCCGGGTCCAGGCCCTGGGCACCGCGGTACGAGGAGCCGGCCACCGCCACTTCGGCACCGCCGCCGGCAATGCGGCTGGTGGCGCCTTCGAAGCCCTCGAGCTTGGCGATCATTTGTTCCACCGGCCCGCCGGGCGCGGCCTGGATGATGACGAAGTTGATCAGCAGAATGCCGAACAGGGTCGGGATGATCAGCAGCAGTCGCCGAAAAATATAAGCCAGCATCTTGTTACTCCACGCTCGCAGGGGCGGCGATTTGCTGCTCGATGACCTGCTTTTCTACTTCATCGGCCGGCTTGACCTCCGGCTTGACCCACCAGGTGGTGGTGCCGATGTCATAGGTTGGGGTGATTTTCGGATGGCCGATGTGATTCCAGTAGGCCACGCGCCAGGTCTTGATGTGCCAGTTGGGAATCACGTAGTAGCCCCACTGCAAAACCCGGTCCAGTGCTCGGGCGTGGGCCACCAGGCTCTTGCGCGAATCGGCGTTGATCAGTTGTTCCACCAGTTGGTCCACGGCCGGATCCTTCAGGCCCATGGTGTTGCGGCTGCCGGGCTTGTCGGCGGCGGCCGACATCCAGAACTCGCGCTGTTCGTTACCCGGCGAGCTGGATTGCGGGAAGCTGCCCACCACCAGGTCGAAGTCTCGGGAGCGTACGCGGTTGACGAACTGGGAGACGTCGACCCGGCGGATGATCAGTTCGATGCCCAGGTCGCTCAGGTTGCGCTTGAACGGCAGCAGTATCCGTTCGAACTCGGTCTGGGCCAGCAGGAACTCCAGCACCACCGGTTTGCCCTGGGCATCGACCATCTTGTCGTCGACGATGCGCCAGCCGGCTTCCTGCAGCAATTGGTAGGCCTTGCGCTGCTGGTCGCGGATCATGCCGCTGCCGTCGCACATGGAAGGCTGGAACGCGTCGGTGAAGACTTGCTCGGGAATCTTGCCGCGCAGGGGCTCGAGAATCTTCAGTTCGTCTTCGCCGGGCAGGCCGGTGGCGGCCATTTCCGAATTCTCGAAGTAGCTGCGGGTGCGAGCGTAGGCGCCGTTGAACAGTTGTTTGTTGGTCCACTCGAAATCCAGGAGCAGGCTCAATGCCTTGCGTACCCGGATATCCTGGAAGATCGGCCGGCGCAGGTTGTAGATAAAACCCTGCATACCGGTGGGGTTGCCGTTGGGGATCTGTTCCTTGATCAGCCGGCCCTCGGTCACGGCCGGGATGTTGTAGGCATTGGCCCAGTTCTTGGCGGTCATTTCCAACCAGAAATCGAATTGACCGGCCTTGAGCGCTTCGACCGCGACGGTGTTGTCGCGGTAGTAGTCGGTGACCAGTACGTCGAAATTGTAGAAGCCGCGATTGACCGGCAGGTCCTTGCCCCAATAGTCCTTCACCCGCTCATAGCGGATCGAGCGACCGGCCTTCACTTCGGCGACCTTGTAGGGGCCGCTGCCCAGGGGGATTTCCAGGTTGCCCTTGCTGAAGTCGCGCTCGGCCCACCAGTGCTTCGGCAATACCGGCAGTTGGCCGAGGATCAACGGCAGTTCGCGATTGTTGGTGTGCTTGAACTTGAACAGGACCTTGAGCGGGTCTTCGGCAATGACGTCGGCAACATCGTTGTAATAGCCGCGAAACATCGGCGCGCCGTCCCTGGTCAGGGTCTGGAAGCTGAAGACCACGTCTTCTGCCCGTACCGGGTGGCCGTCGTTGAAACGGGCTTCGGGGCGCAGGTAGAAGCGCACCCAGGCATTGTCCGGGGCTTTCTCGATTTTTTCGGCGATCAGGCCATATTCGGTGAAAGGTTCGTCCAGGCCCTGCTTGGCCAGGGTGTCGTAGATCAGGCCGATGTCATCGGCCGGCACGCCTTTGCTGATGAATGGGTTGAGGCTGTCGAAACCCCCAAAGCCGCCCTGGCGGAAGATGCCGCCCTTGGGCGCATCCGGGTTGACGTAGTCGAAATGCTTGAAGTTCGCCGGGTATTTGGGCGGCTCGTTGTACAAGGTCAAGGCGTGCTGTGGCGCGGCGCAGGCCAACCCGGCGAATAACAGGCTGCTGGCCTGCAGGAGCAGGGCACGTAGAGGCTTCATTGATCTTTCTCCGAAGATTTCAGCCACCATGCGCTCAGGCCCAGGGTGTAGGGCGGCGTGGTGACGAAGGCGAACCGGTTGCGGTACGCCAGGCGATGATAATTGAGATACCAGTTGGGAATGCAGTAATGCTGCCACAACAGCACGCGATCCAGGGCTTTGCCGGCGGCGACCTGTTCGTCGCGGGTCTGGGCGGCGAGCAATTTTTCCAGCAGGTGGTCGACCACCGGGTTGGCGATCCCCGCGTAGTTCTTGCTGCCCTTGACCCCGACCTGGCTGGAGTGGAAGTACTGCCATTGCTCAAGGCCCGGGCTGAGGGTCTGGCCCAAGGTCAGCAGGATCATGTCGAAATCGAACTGGTCCAGGCGCTGTTTGTACTGGGCGCGATCCACTGTGCGCAACCGGGCCTGGATGCCGATGCTGGCGAGGTTTTCGACGTAGGGCTGCAGGATGCGCTCAAGGTTCGGGTTCACCAGCAGGATTTCGAAACTCAGGGGCTGGCTGTCGGTATTGAGCAGGCGCTGGCCGTTAAGGCTCCAGCCGGCCTCCTTCAAGAGGCCCAGGGCCTTGCGCAAGGTTTCCCGGGGGATGCCGCGCCCGTCGGTCTTGGGCAAGCTGAAGGGTTCGGTGAGCAGTGTGGGCGGCAATTGTTCCCGATACGGCTTGAGCAACAGCCATTCATGGCCCACCGGCAGGCCGGTGGCGGAGAATTCGCTGTTGGGGTAGTAACTGAGGGTGCGCTTGTAGGCGCCGCTGAACAGGGTGCGGTTGGTCCACTCGAAATCGAACATCAGCCCCAGGGCTTCACGTACCTTGACCTCGGCAAACGTGCTGCGCCGGGTGTTCATGAACAGGCCTTGGGTCTGGGGCGGGATCTGGTGGGGGATTTGCGCCTTGATGACATCGCCCCGGTTGACCGCCGGGAATTGATAGCCGTTGGCCCAGTTCTTGGCCTGGTGTTCGATGTAGATATCGAACTCGCCAGCCTTGAAGGCTTCGAAGGCGACTTCGCTGTCACGGTAGAACTCCACGTCCATGCGGTCGTAGTTGTACTTGCCGCGATTGACCGGCAGGTCCTTGCCCCAGTAGTTCTTGACCCGCTCGAACACCAGTTGGCGGCCTGGTTGCACTTTGGTGATGCGATACGGCCCGCTGCCCAGGGGCGGTTCGAAGGTCGTCGCCTTGAAATCGCGGTTTTTCCAGTAGTGCTGGGGCAACACTGGCAGTTCACCCAGGCGCAGGATCAGCAGCGGATTGCCCGCACGCTTGAAGACAAAGCGGATTTTCAGCGGGTTGAGAATGTCGACCCGCAGCACTTCCTGCAGGTTGGTGCGGTACTGCGGGTGTCCTTCCTTGAGCAGCGTCCTGTAGGAGAACGCCACGTCATAGGCGGTGATGGGCACGCCATCGTGAAACCGCGCTTCGGGGCGCAGGTTGAAAACCACCCAGCTGCGGTCTTCGCTGTATTCCACCGACTGGGCGATCAGGCCATAGCTCGACGTCGGTTCGTCACCGGAGGGGGCGTACTGGCCAGTGCCGACCATCAATGGTTCGTTCAGCTCATTGATACCGTACTGCAGGAAGTTGGGCGTGGAAACCGGGCTGCTGCCCTTGAACGTGTAGGGGTTGAGCGTATCGAAGGTGCCGAATGCCATGACCCGCAAGACTCCGCCCTTGGGCGCTTGCGGGTTGACCCAGTCGAAGTGGGTGAATCTGGCCGGATACTTGAGCGTGCCGAACTGCGCATAGCCATGGCTTTCGCTGATGGCTGCGCTGGCGGGAGAGCTCAAGGCCAGGCTGATCAGGAGCAGGAGGAGGGGACGTATCAAGTATGAGATCCGATCCAGGCGGCTTGGGCTTTATGGCCTGTACAGTAACAGCTTGTATCGGCAGGAAAAAGGCGGTGGGCCAAAGCGTCTCAGATTACTCGAAACCGGAGCGAGAATGCTTTTGTGGCGAGGGAGCTTGCTCCCGCTGGGGTGCGAGGCAACCCTGAACCTGCCACCTCGGTGTGACAGGTGGATTGAGTCGTTGCTTTTGGGGCCGCTTCGCAGCCCAGCGGGAGCAAGCTCCCTCGCCACAAAAAGCCCTTCAGCCATTAATGGGCTTAGTGGGGGGAGTAGACCGTCAGCATCTGCCCAGGCTTGAGTGCCTTGCCCATCCGCGGGTTCCAGCGCTTGAGGTGCTGCATTTCCACGTTGAAGCGCTTGGCGACGACGTACAACGAATCACCCTGCTTGACCTTGTACTGGGTCTGTTTCTTCTGGTCCTTGGTATTGGCGGCCACCACGGTGCTGATGCGCTTGCCGGTGGTTTTGCTCGCCTTGGCGTCCTGCATCACCAGGGTCTGGCCGACCTTGAGCTTGCTGCCGCTGAGTTTGTTCCAGCGTTGCAGGTCCTTGGTCTGGACGTTGTTGGCCTTGGCGATCTGGGCCAGGTTGTCGCCGCGCTTGACGCGGTAGGTGCGCCTTGCGCCTGCCACGTCACTGTCGTCGGCCGATTCAAAGACCGGCTTGAGCGAGCGCTGGCTGATCAGCTCTTCCGGGCGCATGGTCGACAGGCTGGCGGTCAGCAACTGGGCCTTGGACGTTGGCACCAGCAGGTGCTGGGGGCCGTCGATGGTGGTGCGCTGCTTGAAGGCCGGGTTGAGCTGGAACAGCTCGTCTTCATCGATGTTGGCCACCGCCGCGACCTTGGACAGGTCCATGCGCTGGTTGATCTCGACGACCTGGAAATAGGGTTCGTTGGCGATCGGGTTGAGGTTCACGCCATAGGCATCGGGCGAGAGCACCACCTGGGACAGCGCCAGCAGCTTCGGCACATAGGCCTGGGTCTCGCTGGGCAGCGGCAGGTTCCAGTAGTCGGTGGGCAGGCCAAGCTTCTCGTTGCGCTCGATGGCGCGGCTGACCGTGCCTTCGCCGGCGTTGTAGGCCGCCAGTGCCAGCAACCAGTCGCCGTTGAACATGTCGTGCAGCCGCGTCAGGTAGTCCATGGCGGCCGTGGTGGAGGCGGTGATATCGCGACGCCCGTCATAGAAGCGGGTCTGGCGCAGGTTGAAGTAACGCCCCGTGGACGGGATGAATTGCCACAGGCCCACGGCGTTGGCCCGGGAATAGGCCATGGGGTTGTAGGCACTCTCGATCACCGGCAGCAGCGCCAGCTCCAGCGGCATGTTGCGCTCTTCGAGGCGTTCGACGATGTAATGGATGTACAGGCTGCCGCGCTCACCGGCGTTTTCCAGGAAGGAGGGATTGCTGGCGAACCACAGGCGCTGTTGCTCGATGCGTGGGTTGACACCGGCCGTTTCCTGCAGCTGGAAACCCTGGCGCATACGCTCCCAGACGTCCTGGGGTACTTGGGGGCTGGGTTTCTCAGCGAGCCATACCGGCTTCTGTTTGGCGCGAGCGGCGATATTCGGCGTGTGCGCCGCGTCGGTCTGCGGCAGCTGGCTCGTGCTCTGGCAGCCCGCCAAGGTGGCGGACACAGCCACCGCGATGGCTTGAGCCAAGCGGGTCAATGTGTCTGACTGGACGGACCTGCGTATAGATGACGACATTGGCTGGAAGTAAGTTCCGGGCAAAAATGTCGGCCGATTCTAGGAAGCGCACCCCAACAGGTCAACCTTTCAGAATTTTTGTATCAATCGATAGCTGCCTTAGAACGTATCTTTCCAAGCCCTCAAGGCCGCAAAAACCTCACTCGGCGTCTGGTTTCGCTGGCCGTTCCGTTCGTCTGCTTTTTGTTTAACGGATGTTTCAGTCGTACGCAGGAACGGATTGGTGAGTTTTTCCAGGGCCAGGGTCGAGGGCAGCGTCATGATGCCTTCGCTGCGTTGCCGGCTGACTTTTTCCAGGCGGGCGGCGACGTCCGGATTGCCTGGCTCCACGGCGGCAGCGAACTTCAGGTTGCTGAGGGTATATTCATGGGTGCAGTAGACCAGCGTATCTTCAGGCAGGGCGGCGAGGCGACTGAGCGAGTGGTGCATTTGCGCAGGCGTGCCTTCGAAGAGTCGGCCGCAACCGGCGGCGAACAGGGTGTCGCCACAAAACAGCAGGCCATGGTGGTAGTAGGCGATGTGCCCCAGCGTATGGCCTGGCACGGCGTAGACATCGAAGTCCCAGCCGAGCACGCTGACCTGGTCGTTGTCATGCAGGGCCTGGTCCCGCGCCGGAATGTTTTCGCTGGCCGGGCCGTAAACGGTGGCGTTCGTCGCATTCTTCAGCGCCTGGACGCCGCCGACATGATCATGGTGATGGTGGGTGATCAAGATGTCGCTCAGGACCCAGCCCGGATGGGCCTCGAGCCAGGCCTGCACCGGTGCGGCGTCACCCGGGTCGACCACGGCGCAGCGCTGGGTAGAGTGATCCTGTAACAACCAGATGTAGTTATCGGTGAATGCGGGCAGGGCACTGATCTGTATCATCGCGGAATTCGCCAAGCGGAAAACAAAGGCGCATCTTAGAACTTCCTGACGCGTTGGAGAATGCAATGACCGATGAAGCGTTCGCTCAGGCTGATCCTGACTGGCTGGCGTTGATCAGCGCCGCCCGTGAATGGCTGTCCGGCCCTGTCGGGCAATTTTTGCTGGATGAAGAACGGCGCATGCTCGAAGACGAGTTGGGCCGTTTCTTCGGCGGCTACCTGGTGCACTACGGGCCCTCGGCGCAAACCCCGCCGTCGGCACCGCAAGTCCAGCGCAACGTACGCCTGGGGGCGCCGTTGCCCGGCGTGGAAATCGTCTGCGAGGAGCAAGCCTGGCCGTTGAGCGAACATGCCGCCGATGTGGTGGTCATGCAGCACGGCCTGGATTTCTGCCTGTCGCCCCACGGCTTGTTGCGTGAAGCCGCCAGCAGCGTGCGCCCCGGCGGGCATCTGTTGATCATCGGCATCAACCCCTGGAGCACTTGGGGGTTGCGTCATGTGTTTGCCCACGACGCCTTGCGCCAGGCCCGCTGCATCTCGGCGTCCAGGGTCGGTGACTGGCTCAACCTGCTGGGCTTTGCGCTGGAGAAACGCCGCTTCGGGTGCTATCGTCCGCCGCTTGCGTCGCCCAAGTGGCAGGCGCGCCTGGCCGGCTGGGAGCGCAAGGCCGGTGACTGGCAGCTGTCCGGCGGCGGTTTCTACCTGCTGGTGGCGCGCAAGATCGCGGTCGGACTGCGCCCGGTTCGTCAGGCGCGACGCGAGCCGATGGGCAAGCTGATTCCCTTGCCAATGGCCAAGGTCAATCGTCGCCACATCGAGCCGTAACCTTTTTTGATGGTTCTTGTCGTATTGGGCTGCGGGTGTTGTCGGGCCCGATCGGCGGGCCTTTGCATTTTTTCCTGGATAGATTGGCATGAGCGATAGCGTAGAACTCTTCACTGATGGCGCCTGCAAGGGCAATCCCGGTCCGGGCGGCTGGGGCGCGTTGCTGGTGTGCAAGGGCGTGGAGAAGGAACTCTGGGGCGGCGAAGCCAATACCACCAACAATCGCATGGAGCTGATGGGCGCCATCCGAGGCCTGGAGGAGCTCAAGCGGTCCTGCGATGTGTTGTTGGTGACCGACTCGCAGTACGTCATGAAAGGCATCAACGAGTGGATGGCCAACTGGAAGAAACGTGGCTGGAAGACGGCGGCGAAGGAGCCGGTAAAAAACGCCGACCTCTGGAAGCTGCTGGATGAACAGGTCAACCGCCACAACGTCACCTGGAAATGGGTGCGCGGCCACATCGGCCACCACGGCAACGAACGGGCTGACCAGTTGGCCAATCGTGGGGTGGATGAGGTGCGGGGCTATAAGCAGGCTTGATCTGGCTGGGTGTCCCCTGTCGGAAGGCATGAATTCACACCTGTGGCGAGGGAGCTTGCTCCCGCTGGACTGCGGAGCAGGCCCCAGGGGCGGTCGCTGCGCAACCGAGCGGGAGCAAGCTCCCTCGCCACAAGAGCTCCAAGCCATAAAAGCCTGCTCACAGGACATTGCGGATGCATTGGCGTGAGCGTGCTAAGATCCGCGCTTTTGCAAGACTGCCCGCTGAGAGCTGAACACTGATGGCCAACAGATCTGTAGTACTGGATACCGAAACCACCGGCATGCCGGTGACCGATGGTCACCGGATTATTGAAATCGGTTGTGTCGAGCTGATCGGCCGGCGCCTGACCGGTCGCCATTTCCATGTGTACCTGCAACCGGACCGCGAAAGCGACGAGGGCGCCATCGGCGTCCACGGCATCACCAACGAATTCCTGGTGGGCAAGCCGCGTTTCGCCGAAGTGGCCGATGAGTTCTTCGAATTCATCCAGGGCGCGCAGTTGATCATCCACAACGCGGCGTTCGACGTCGGGTTCATCAACAACGAATTCGCCCTGATGGGCCAGCACGACCGGGCCGACATTACCCAGCATTGCACCATCCTCGATACCCTGATGATGGCCCGGGAACGCCACCCTGGGCAGCGCAACAGCCTCGACGCCTTGTGCAAACGCTATGGCGTCGACAACTCCGGCCGTGAGCTTCACGGCGCCTTGCTCGACTCCGAGATCCTGGCCGACGTCTACCTGACCATGACCGGCGGCCAGACCAGTCTGTCCCTGGCCGGCAACGCCTCGGACGGCAACGGTACTGGCGAAGGCTCTGGTAACCAGGCCTCGGAGATTCGCCGTTTGCCCGCTGACCGCCAGCCCTCGCGGATCATCCGCGCCAGCGAAAGCGACCTGGCCGAACATGCCGCGCGTCTGGAAGCCATCGCCAAGTCCGCGGGTGCTCCGGCATTGTGGACGCAGTTGGCTGAGTCGCAGGCTGCGGCCAACTGACCCCTTGTGGGAGCGGGCTTGCTCGCGAAAGCGGTGGATCAGTTTGCATCTGTGCTGAAGGTGCCGCCGTATTCGCGAGCAAGCCCGCTCCCACAAAGACTGTCACTCGCTATCGTTTCATTTCTCGCCACAATCGCCACGACCTTCTACCCTGAGGTAACGGGCAGGCTACGGATCCCGCTTGATGTGTGAAGATTTGAAAGGCAAGGGCAATGGATGGCACCACGCCGTTGGTTGCCTCAAGGAATGAGGACCTTCCCCAGTATGCAACCGGTCATGAATCCCAAGCACCCCGGGTTGTCGGTGCGCGTCGTCGATGACGGCTTTGCCGCCTATATCTGGGGCAGTGACTTCAGTTTCGAAGTCAGCGACTACGGGACGGCACAGATCGGCCGCCCCGTCAGCCAGTGGCCGGTGACACCTATTGTTCCCTATCGCAAGTGCTACGGCATCGATCCCGAGGAGTTCAGCAGCTTCCGCGATGCCCCGGACAGCGAGATATTCATGGCTTATCTCGATGATCAGCCCGTGGGGCATCTGGTGGTCAGTACCAACTGGAACGGCTATGCCCACATCGACGAGTTGGCGGTACACGCCCCAGCCCGTCGCCACGGAGTAGCCAAGGCATTGCTCGATGTCGCCCAGTTCTGGAGTCGCAAGAAAAAACTGCCGGGCATCATGCTCGAGACCCAGAACAACAATCTGGGTGCCTGCCGACTCTATGAGCGTTGCGGTTACGTGCTCGGCGGTATCGATCACCTGCGCTATCGCGGCATTGACCGGCATACCGACGAAGTGGCGCTGTTCTGGTACCGACTGTTCGACGATCCGCTGGGCATGTCGATCAGTGGCTCAACAACGCCTCGGCTTGTTCCGTAACCCGTTCCAGTAGCGATTGGAGGGTGGGTGAGGGCGGCGTACCGTTCAGGCTCAGGGCATAGAGGCCAATCGCAATGGCGGGCGATACCGGGCAGACATCCAGGCCGCCGCCCTTGGCCCCCGAGGCGGTGAACGGGTCGACGATGGCAAGGCCTTCGCCGGCCTCGACCATGGCGCGCATCATCTGATGGGTCTGGACGCGGATCTGGATCATTGGCGCCGGACGCAGCGCCGCCAGTTTATGCTCGAACGCAGGGCTCAGCGGGTCATGGCCATCCAGGCCCACCAACGGCTGGCCCGCCAGGTCCTGGAGCGAAATGTATTTCTGTCGTGGTTGCAGCCAGCCGTGAGGTGCCAGCAATTGCAATTTGCCCTGGGCGATCATCTGGCAATGGATGTCGGGGTGTTCCGGGTCGTGCAGGCTCAGGCCCAGGTCACTTTCCCGCAATAGCAGGCTGTGGACGATCTCGCGGGTCGGTTGGCTGAGCAGGGTGCAAGGCGCATCCGGATGGCGGCGACGCAAGGCGGCGATGCTCTGGGGCAACAACTGCTGGGCCAGTGGCGGGGTGCAGATAATGCGCAAGGGTGGCGCCTGATAGTGTTTCAGGCTGCTGGCCAGGCGCTGCACCGGTTCGAGGGTGTCGTACACCCGCGTGATGCCGTCGCGCAGTTCAAGGGTTTCCCGGGTGGCCTGCAGGCGCCCGCGCACGCTGGCAAACAGCATGAAGCCCAGCTGGGCCTCGGCATCGCGCAGGATCGCCTCGACCTCCGTCACCGGCAGTTGCAGCCATTCGGCCGCCGTGCCGAGGTGACCGGTCTGCAGCAGCGCCTGGATCACTTCGATGTGGCGTAAACGCATGCAAGAAGTCCATGTTCGGCGGGTGAGCCATTGAGTGGCTGAATCCTAACCCAAGTCCGGGCATGACTTCTGCTAATAACCAACAGGTTATAGCGCTATTTGCGTTTCGGGTTCGCGCGTCAACTTGATGCCGGTCTGCACCAATTCAAACTCGTCCTCGTTGAGTTTCTTGACTCGATCACCGATCGCCAGCTTGTAAGTGGTGACAGGCTCCTTGCCGTTTCCGTCGGGCGACGGGGTCGATTCCTGGAACTCATGCACCGAATAGACGCGACCTTCGGCGTCCCGCGCATGAAATTGTCCGACAAGTACTGCTGCCATTGCTTAGAACCTCTGGAAATAAATCACTCGATTTGCGGTTCTGTAGACCTTGGTCAAGCGCGGTAAGTTTTCCTACATGAAAAAAATAGTCCAGCCGACAGGTTTTCGTCGCTCCACTGGTCCAATTGTCACCCCGATCATCTATAACTACAGGCTCCTTTGAGCCGATAGTCGAGAAGCCTCTCATGAGTAATGTCTACACAGTGGCCGTTTTGGTGGGCAGCCTGCGCAAGGCATCGATCAACCGCAAGGTCGCGCTGGCACTGGCTGACCTGGCGCCAGCCAACCTCAAGCTGAACATCGTCGAGATCGGCGAGTTGCCACTTTATAACGAAGACATTGATGTAACACCGCCGGCAGCCTACACCACATTCCGCCAGCAGGTGGGTGCGGCTGATGCTTTGTTGTTCGTCACGCCTGAATACAACCGCTCGGTGCCGGCGCCGTTGAAAAACGCCATCGACGTCGGCTCGCGCCCTTACGGCCAGAGTTGCCTGAGCGGCAAGCCGGGCGCGGTGATCAGTGCTTCGCCGGGCGCCATCGGTGGTTTTGGTGCAAACCATCATTTGCGCCAGTCGCTGGTATTCCTTGACGTGCCCTGCATGCAACAGCCGGAAGCCTACCTGAGCGGTGCCGGGACGGCGTTTGACGAGGCGGGCAACCTGTCGGAGTCGGTACGGCCTTTCCTGCAGAAGTTCATCGATGCCTACGGCAAGTGGGTCGAGCAACACAAGAAGGCTTGATACCTTTGCGCAGCTTCAAGCCAATCACCTTTGTGGTGAAGTGATTTTCTGTGGGAGCAAGGCTGCCCGCGATGGTCGCACCGCGGTTTAACAGTTGAACCGCGATATCGTTCATCGCGGGCAAGCCTTGCTCCCACAGTGGGATATATTCGCCCCTTCGCACCACCAGGCCGTTCTTCGTCACGGCTGACTCCCTCTTTTCAATCCACCTTCCAAGGCTGTTGTGCATGCTGATCGCGTCATTGATTTTCCTGCTGACCATTACGCTGGTGATCTGGCAACCCAAGGGGCTTGGCGTCGGCTGGAGCGCGACGCTCGGCGCGCTGCTGGCGTTGTTGAGCGGGGTGGTGCAGGTCGGCGACATTGCGCTGGTCTGGCAGATCATCTGGAACGCCACCGGTACGTTTGTCGCGCTGATCATTATCAGCCTGCTGCTGGACGAGGCTGGCTTCTTCGCCTGGGCGGCCTTGCACGTGGCCCGTTGGGGAAAGGGCAGCGGGCGCAAGCTGTTTGCGTTCATGGTGCTGCTGGGGGCGTTGGTGTCGGCCCTGTTTGCCAATGACGGGGCGGCGTTGATCCTGACGCCCATCGTGATTTCGATGCTGCTGGCGTTGCGTTTTTCCCCGGCGGCGACCCTGGCATTCGTGATGGGGGCCGGTTTCATTGCCGATAGCGCGAGCCTGCCGCTGGTGGTGTCGAACCTGGTGAACATCGTCTCGGCGGACTTCTTCGGCATCGGGTTCAACCGCTATGCGGCGGTCATGGTGCCGGTGAACCTGGTCAGCGTGGCCGCCAGCCTGGCGATCTTGCTGTGGTTTTTTCGTCGCGACATCCCGCGCGACTACGACCCCGATCAACTGGACGATCCGGCGACGGCGATCCACGACAAGGCAACGTTTTATGCCGGCTGGGTGGTGTTGGCGATCCTGCTGCTAGGCTGCTTTGCCCTCGAACCGCTGGGGATTCCCATCAGCGCGATCTCGGCGGTCTGCGCTGCATTGCTGCTGGCTGTCGCGGCCCGTGGCCACAAAATTTCCACCCGCAAGGCGATGAAGGAGGCGCCTTGGCAGATCGTGATCTTCTCCCTCGGCATGTACCTGGTGGTCTATGGCTTGCGCAATGCCGGGCTGACCGGCTACCTGGCCCAATGGCTCGACGGTTTCGCCGAATATGGCGTGTGGGGTGCGGCCATGGGGACCGGGCTGCTGACGGCGTTGCTCTCGTCGGTCATGAACAATTTGCCAACGGTGCTGATCGGCGCCCTGTCCATCGACGCCAGCCAGGCCACCGGGGTGGTGAAGGAGGCGATGATCTACGCCAACGTCATCGGCAGCGACCTGGGCCCGAAAATCACACCGATCGGCAGCCTGGCGACTTTGCTGTGGCTGCATGTGCTGGCGCGCAAGAACATCCAGATCGGCTGGGGGTATTACTTCAAGGTCGGGATTGTGCTGACGCTGCCGGTGTTGCTGGTGACCTTGGCGGCGCTGGCGGTGCGGTTGTCACTCTAGACCGAGTTGGCTTCATCGCGAGCAAGCTCGCTCCCACACTTGAAATGCAATCCCCTGTGGGAGCGAGCCTGCTCGCGATGGGGCCCTGACGGGCAGTACAAGACTCAACCATTACCCGGCACATTCGGCCAGAGATCGGCCACCAGGAATAGCCGCTCAGCTTCTTCCCACTCCCCCTCGGTATTTTCAGTCAGGCGCACCATCAGTTGTGCCGGCGCCATCGGGTCGAGGTCCAGTCGCCAGGCCTCCAGTTGCGCAGTGCTCCAGGTCTGCTCGGCCGGATAATGCGCCGGGGCCAGCCAGGCGGCGCGGGGCAGGGGTTGCCAGCGCCCCGGCGGACGTTGAGCGATAAATGCCGGCCAGTCCCGCTGGTGCAGCCAGCGACCGCGCAAATGCCTGGGGTGGGCGCCGGCCGGCGGTTCGGCCTCGCCCGGCCAGGGGTACAGCAAATACCCGCCCAGCCAGAGTTCGGAGCGAAACAGTTCGATGCCTGAGGGCTCGATACCCAGTGCCGCCAGGGCCTCGCGGCTTTCCGGGCGGGCGGAGATCGGCAATTGGTGTTCGCGCAGATGCGCCAGCTTGCGGTCGAGCCGGTCATGGCAACCCGGGCCCAGCCATTGCGCGGTGTCCAGGCCGTTACCGTGCTGGGGGCCGAGGTACAGCTTGATGGCCAGCTCCAGGTGATGGATGCCGTCGCGGTCACGCAGCAGCAGGTCCAATTCACCTAGGGTATGGCCTTCGCGTCGGATCGGCAGGTTCGCGGCGATCAACTCGATGCCCGGGGCCTGCTGCACGGCAAACTGCCACAGCCTTTCGTAATACAGGCCCAGGCGGCGTGTCCGCCCTTGGGACAGGCAGTGCAGCAGTGGATAGCTGTCGCGGTCCAGTTGCCGCAGCCAGTGCTCCAACTGACCCGGATCCTGTACCCAGTCACTGCCGGCCAGGGGATGGCGCTGGGGCCAGGGCGTGTCGATGAGCATCGGCGGGGCGATGATCGCCCACGCGAGGTCGCGCACTTCGGGATGGCGAAGGCGGCGGGGCAAGTCCAGCAATTCAGGGAACAGGATCATTTTGCGAGCATAGCTGCTGCTGCGAAGGCTTAAAGGATTTTGTCTATGGAGCGCTTTCGCCCATAATCGTGGTTTTCGCCCGACGCAGACCTTCGCAGGAGCCCCATGGAGCAATTTCGCAATATCGGCATCATCGGTCGCCTGGGCAGTTCGCAGGTGTTGGACACCGTTCGCCGTCTCAAACGTTTCCTCCTGGAGCGGCACCTGCATGTGATCCTCGAAGATACCATCGCCGAAGTGCTACCGGGCCATGGCCTGCAGACGTCGTCGCGCAAGATGTTGGGCGAGGTCTGCGACATGGTCATCGTGGTCGGCGGCGACGGCAGTCTGCTGGGGGCCGCCCGGGCCTTGGCGCGGCACAATATCCCGGTGCTGGGGATCAACCGGGGCAGCCTGGGGTTCCTCACCGATATCCGCCCTGACGAGCTGGAAACCAAGGTCGCCGAGGTGCTGGACGGCCACTACCTGGTGGAAAACCGCTTCCTGCTGCAAGCCGAGGTCCGTCGTCACGCGGAAGCCATCGGCCAGGGCGATGCCCTCAATGACGTGGTCCTGCACCCCGGCAAATCCACGCGCATGATCGAGTTCGAGCTGTACATCGACGGCCAGTTCGTCTGCAGCCAGAAGGCCGACGGCCTGATCGTCGCGACCCCGACCGGTTCCACGGCCTACGCGCTGTCGGCCGGCGGCCCGATCATGCACCCCAAGCTCGACGCTATTGTGATTGTGCCCATGTACCCCCATACCTTGTCTGGGCGACCGATTGTGGTCGATGGCAACAGTGAGCTGAAAATCGTCGTGTCCAAGGATATGCAGATCTACCCGCAAGTGTCCTGTGACGGTCAGAACCATTTCACCTGCGCGCCGGGTGACACCATTACCGTCAGCAAAAAAGCGCAGAAGCTGCGCCTGATCCATCCGCTGGATCACAATTACTACGAAGTCTGCCGGACCAAGCTCGGCTGGGGCAGTCGGTTGGGGGGTGGAGGCGACTGATGCTCGATCCTGCGCGCAGTTACGATTTGATCGGTGACGTGCACGGATGCGCCCTGACCCTGGAACACCTGCTGGACCGACTCGGTTACCACAAGCAGGGCGGGGTCTGGCGGCATCCGTCGCGCATGGCTGTGTTTCTGGGGGACATCATCGACCGTGGCCCGCGGATTCGCGAGGCGCTGCACATTGTCCACGACATGGTCGTGGCCGGCCAGGCGCTGTGCATCATGGGCAACCACGAGTTCAACGCCCTGGGCTGGAGCACACCGGCATTGCCGGGCAGCGGTCAGCGCTACGTGCGCGAACACACGCCACGCCACGCCCGCCTGCTCAACGAAACCCTGACCCAGTTCGAGCAGCATCCCGGCGACTGGCATGACTTTCTCAAGTGGTTCTATGAGCTGCCGCTGTTTGTCGACGCCGGCCGTTTCCGGGTGGTGCATGCCTGTTGGGATGCGGGCCTGATCGAACCGCTGCGTGGCCTGTTCCCGGATGGTTGTGTCGACGAACATTTTCTCCAGGCCTCGGCGCAACCGGGCAGTTTTGCCTGCACGGTGTTCGATCGCTTGCTGCGTGGCACGGACATGCGCCTGCCCCATGGCCTGACGCTGACCGGTGGCGATGGCCTGACTCGGTCGTTTTTCCGCACCAAGTTCTGGGAAGACAACCCGCAGACCTACGGCGACATCGTGTTCCAGCCCGACGCCTTGCCGGAACCGGTGGCCCGTACGCCGCTGTCGCCGGATGAAAAAAACAACCTGCTGCGCTATGGCGTCCATGAACCGTTGCTGTTCGTCGGCCACTATTGGCGCAGTGGCAAGCCCGCGCCTATCCGCCCGAACCTGGCTTGCCTGGATTATAGTGCGGTGCTCTACGGCAAGCTGGTCGCCTATCGCCTGGACCAGGAAACCCGCCTGGATCCGCACAAGTTTGTCTGGGTCGATGTCGAGCGGCCGGAGGTGGTGCAATGAGTGCTGTCGCGGTTTTGCGCCTGCCCCTGGCAGTCGACCTGAGCGGCTTCGTCAAGCTGCTGCAACGCATGCAGGTACCCCATCGTGTCAGCGAAGAGGCGGGCGAGCAGGTGCTCTGGGTACCGGATGAAGTCAGTGAGGATGTGCGTTCGTTGTACGCACGTTTTCCCGCTGGCGATCCCGAGCAACAGCTGGAACTGCCGGACACGGGCGGCACTTCCCGGCGAGCGGGGTTCGTCCAGCAACTGACCCGCAGTCCAGTGACGGCCCTGGTGCTGTTGCTGAGCCTGATCGTCAGCGCGGTCACCCTGCTGGGGGATAATCTCGAGACCCTGCGCTGGTTGACCTTCCTCGAATTTCGCATCGTTGGCGACTACATCCAGTTCACACCGTTGGCCGATAGCCTGGCGGCGGGGCAGTGGTGGCGCCTGGTAACGCCGATGCTGATTCACTTTGGCTTCCTGCATATCGCCATGAACGGCATGTGGTACTGGGAACTGGGACGACGGATCGAAGCGCGCCAGGGTGGTATCAACTTGTTGGGGCTGACGCTGCTGTTCAGCCTCGTCTCCAATTTCGCCCAGTACTTTTTCAGCGGCCCGACGTTGTTCGGCGGCTTGTCGGGGGTGCTGTACGGCCTGCTGGGCCATTGCTGGATCTACCAACTGCTCGCACCGAACCCGGCCTATCACTTGCCCCGTGGGGTGCTGGTGATGATGCTGGTGTGGTTGCTGCTGTGCCTGTCCGGGCTGGTTTCGCTGATCGGTTTCGGTGAGATCGCCAATGCGGCTCACGTCGGCGGACTGCTCGTCGGCTGCTTCACGGGGTTGTTGGGTGGGCTGTTCGCTCGCCGTAAAATGGCCCTTTGACCGGCACCTGTGCCTTTTGAGAATGCGCAATTGCGCGGAGAACCCATGTCTTCCTTCAACGAAATGATCCAGAACATCACCCCCGACATCTACCAGAGCCTGAAACTGGCGGTGGAGATCGGTAAATGGGCCGATGGCAACAAACTCACCGCCGAGCAGCGCGAGCTGTCGCTGCAGGCGATGATCGCCTGGGAAATCCAGAACCTGCCCGAAGACGAGCGCACCGGTTACATGGGCGCGCAGGAATGCCATTCGAAATCGACCGAAGTGCCAAATATCCTGTTCAAGTCGGATGCCATCCATTGATCGAGATTGGCCGCGGTGCAATCAGCAAGATGTCGGCGCGCCTTGACGGGCCGACTGTTCAATACGCCTTTCGCCTGGGCGACGTCGAGGTGCCGGTCAACCCGTTGATCGGCAGCACGATACGCCTGGAATACCTCGGTGCGATCCACTGCACCCATTGCGGACGCCGGACCAAGACCAGCTTCAGCCAGGGTTATTGCTACCCGTGCATGACCAAGCTGGCCCAGTGCGACCTGTGCATCATGAGCCCCGAGCGTTGCCATTTCGACGCCGGCACCTGCCGCGATCCGGCCTGGGGCGAGCAGTTCTGCATGACCGATCATGTGGTCTACCTGGCCAATTCCTCGGGCGTGAAAGTCGGCATCACCCGCGCCACGCAGTTGCCGACCCGTTGGCTGGACCAGGGCGCCAGCCAGGCGCTGCCGATCCTGCGGGTCGCCACCCGCCAGCAGTCGGGGTTTGTCGAAGACCTGTTCCGCAGCCAGGTGGCGGACAAGACCAACTGGCGCGCCTTGCTCAAGGGCGACGCCGTGGCGGTGGACCTGCCGGCGATCCGCGACTCGCTGTTCGAAAGCTGTGCCGAGGGATTGCAGGGCTTGCAGGAACGATTCGGCCTGCAAGCGATCCAGACCATAGCGGACGTCGAACCCATCGAGATCCGTTATCCGGTGGAGCAGTACCCGGCCAAGATCGTCAGCTTCAACCTGGACAAGAACCCGATCGCCGAAGGCACGCTGCTGGGGATCAAGGGCCAGTACCTGATTTTTGACACCGGCGTGATCAATATTCGTAAATACACGGCCTACCAGCTCGCCGTGCATCAGTAGAAGGATTCGACCCATGCGCACCGAACAACCGAAGATGATTTACCTCAAGGACTATCAGGCGCCCGAGTACCTGATCGACGAAACACACCTGACCTTCGAGTTGTTCGAGGACCACAGCCTGGTCCATGCGCAACTGGTGATGCGCCGCAACCCCGAGCGCGGTGCCGGGCTGCCGCCGCTGGTGCTCGATGGCCAGCACCTGGAACTGCTCTCGCTCAAGCTCGACGACGCCGACCTGGGGCAGGGCGACTATCAGTTGGACGACAGCCACCTGACCGTTCACCCCAAGGCCCAGGCCTTCACGATCGACACCACCGTCCGGATCCACCCGGAAACCAACACCGCCCTGGAAGGTTTGTACAAATCCGGCAGCATGTTCTGCACCCAGTGCGAGGCCGAGGGTTTCCGCAAGATCACCTATTACCTCGACCGCCCGGATGTGATGAGCAAGTTCACCACCACCGTGGTGGCCGAGCAGCACAGCTATCCGGTGCTGCTGTCCAACGGCAACCCGATTGCCAGCGGCCCCGGCGAAGACGGCCGGCACTGGGCAACCTGGGAAGACCCATTCAAGAAGCCTGCCTACCTGTTTGCCCTGGTGGCCGGCGACCTGTGGTGCGTCGAAGACACCTTCACCACCCTGAGCGAGCGCACCGTGGCGCTGCGCATCTATGTCGAGCCGGAAAACATCGACAAATGCCAGCACGCCATGACCAGCCTGAAGAAGTCGATGCGCTGGGACGAAGAGGTATACGGGCGCGAGTACGACCTGGACATCTTCATGATTGTTGCGGTCAACGACTTCAACATGGGTGCCATGGAGAACAAGGGCCTCAATATCTTCAACTCCAGCGCCGTGCTGGCCCGCGCCGAGACCGCCACCGATGCCGCGCACCAGCGGGTCGAGGCGATCGTTGCCCACGAGTATTTCCATAATTGGTCGGGCAACCGCGTGACCTGTCGCGACTGGTTCCAACTGTCGCTCAAGGAAGGTTTCACGGTGTTCCGCGACGCCGGGTTCTCGGCCGACATGAACTCTGCCACGGTCAAGCGCATCCAGGACGTGGCGTACCTGCGTACCCACCAGTTCGCCGAAGACGCCGGCCCGATGGCGCACCCGGTGCGTCCGGACAGCTTTATCGAGATCTCCAACTTCTACACCCTGACCGTGTACGAAAAGGGCTCGGAAGTGGTTGGCATGATCCATACCCTGCTGGGGCCTGAGGGTTTCCGCAAGGGCAGTGACCTGTACTTCGAACGCCACGACGGCCAGGCCGTGACCTGCGACGACTTCATCAAGGCCATGGAAGATGCCAACGGCGTCGACCTGGTCCAGTTCAAGCGCTGGTACAGCCAGGCCGGTACACCACGGCTGGCGGTGAGCGAGTCTTATGATGCCGCCGCCAAGACCTACAGCCTGACCTTCAGCCAGAGTTGCCCGCCGACCCCGGACAAGCTGGAAAAGCTGCCGTTCGTGATTCCCGTGGAACTGGGCCTGCTGGACAGCAAGGGTGCTGAAATCCCTCTGCGCCTGGTCGGTGAAGCCGCGGCAGACGGCACGTCCCGGGTGATCTCGGTGACCGAAGCCGAGCAGACCTTCACCTTTGTCGACATCGCCGAACAGCCCCTGCCTTCGTTGCTGCGGGGTTTCTCGGCGCCGGTGAAGCTGAGCTTCCCGTACAACCGCGACCAGTTGATGTTCCTGATGCAACACGACAGCGACGGCTTCAACCGCTGGGATGCCGGCCAGCAACTGTCGGTGCAGGTGCTGCAGGAACTGATCGCCCAGCATCAGCAGGGCGCCAGCCTGACGCTGGACCCGCGCCTGGTCAGTGCGCTGCGCAGCGTGCTGTCGGACGAGTCCCTGGACCAGGCCATGGTCGCCGAAATGCTCTCGTTGCCAAGCGAAGCCTACCTGACGGAAATCAGCGAAGTGGCCGATGTCGAGGCGATCCATGTCGCCCGTGACTTCGCCCGTCAGCAGTTGGCCGAGAACCTGTTCGAAGCCCTTTGGCTGCGTTATGCAGCCAACCGCGACCTGTCGAAGAAAACGCCTTACGTGGCCGAGGCCGAGCATTTCGCCCGCCGCGCGTTGCAGAACATCGCGCTGTCGTACCTGATGCTCACCGGCAAGCCTGAGGTGCTGAGTGCGACGCTTGAGCAGTTCGACACCGCCGACAACATGACCGAGCGCCTGACCGCGCTGGCGGTGCTGGTCAACTCGCCATTCGAAGCCGAAAAGGCCAAGGCTCTGGAAGTGTTTGCGGAAAACTTCAAGGGCAACCCGCTGGTCATGGACCAATGGTTCAGCGTCCAGGCGGGCAGCCCGTTGCCGGGTGGCCTGGCGCGGGTCAAGGCATTGATGGAGCACCCGGCGTTCAATATCAAGAACCCGAACAAGGTGCGCGCGCTGGTGGGAGCGTTTGCCGGGCAGAACCTGATCAACTTCCACGCCGCCGACGGTTCGGGTTATCGCTTCCTGGCGGACCTGGTCATCCAGCTCAATGGCTTCAACCCGCAGATCGCCTCCCGGCAACTGGCCCCGCTGACCCGCTGGCGCAAATACGACAGCGCCCGCCAGGCGCTGATGAAAGCCGAACTGGAGCGCATCCTGGCCTCCGGCGCGCTTTCCGCCGATGTGTTCGAGGTGGTGAGCAAGAGCCTGGCGTGACCGGGCTTGGCGCTGCCTTTTGTGGCGAGGGAGCTTGCTCCCGCTGGCCTGCGAAGCAGGCCCGATCTTGATTCATTTCGCCAGAGAAGGCGTGTGAACCAAGATCAGGGAGTCCTTCGGCCTCCAGCGGGAGCAAGCTCCCTCGCCACATTCATCACCCTCGCGAATGTCTTCTGATTCACCCCTGGCCGATATCCTCCCCGGTTAACAAAAGATAACGTGGCGTCGATTGTCAGACCTTTCGAAAGCCCGATAGGATAGGTCTGCTTCCGAAGTGGCTCTAGATTGCAGGTTTCAGGACTATGCTCCAGGACTGGCAACGTACCAAGCCATAACAATAATAATGGGGGAAAGGTCTATGAATGAGCCTGTCATGGCTGTGGGCCGCAGCCGGCCGCCGATGCTGCGCAGGGTCGCGTTGCTGGCTGCGGCGCTCTCGCTGCTGGGCTCTGCGGTGTTGTCGGCACCGGTGATGGCTGTTGCGGCGTCGACGTCCGATGTCATCTATTCCGTGGAATCGGCCAAGGCCAGCAAAACCCTGATGCTCGATGTGGTCCACGCCGGCCAGCGCCTGGTGGCGGTCGGTGACCGTGGGCACATTGTCTATTCCGATGACCAGGGCACGTCCTGGACCCAGGCCAAGGTGCCGACTCGCCAACTGCTCACGGCGGTATTTTTCGTCGACGACAAACACGGCTGGGCCGTAGGGCACGACGCGCAGATCCTCGCCAGCGATGACGGCGGCAGCACCTGGACCAAGCAATTCGAAGACCTTACCCGCGAATCACCCCTGCTGGACGTCTGGTTCAAAGACCCCGGCAACGGTTTCGCCGTGGGCGCCTACGGCGCGCTGCTGGAAACCACCGACGGCGGCAAGCACTGGGAAGACGCCAGCGACCGCCTCGATAACGAAGACCAGTTCCACCTCAATGCGATAGCCGCCGTGAAAGACGCCGGGCTGTTCATTGTCGGCGAGGCCGGCAGCATGTTCCGCTCCGCCGACTGGGGCCAGACCTGGGAAAAGGTCGAAGGCCCGTACGAAGGCTCGCTGTTCGGGGTCATTGGCACCGCCCAGCCATCGACGCTGCTGGCCTACGGCTTGCGCGGCAACCTGTATCGCTCCACTGACTTCGGCGGCACGTGGGAGCAGGTCGAGCTCAAGGCCAACCGGGGCGCCCTGGAGTTCGGCCTGTCAGGCGCCACGCTGCTGGCGGACGGTTCCATCGTGATTGTCGGCAACGGCGGCAGCGTCGTGCGCAGTACCGACGACGGCGAGACCTTCAGCGTGTTCAACCGCCCGGACCGGATTTCCGTGGCAGCCGTCACGGCGGCAGGCAACGGCAACCTGATCCTGGCGGGGCAAGGCGGCGTGCGTGCCACCACGTCCACCGGCGCCGAACTGAGCAAATGAGTCAGTCCTGCAAGACGGGCACAAAAACAAGAAGGCGGAACCCATGAGCAGTCATCACCAAGACAAGGCGACGTTCCTCGAGCGCCTGATTTTCAACAACCGCCCGGCAGTGATCATCATTTGCCTGCTGGTCAGCATTTTCCTGTTCTGGCAGGCCACGCTGATCCGGCCGTCCACCAGTTTCGAAAAAATGATCCCCCTCGAGCACCCCTTCATCCAGAAGATGCTCGAGCACCGCAACGACCTGGCGAACCTGGGCAACACGGTGCGTATTTCCGTGGAAGCCACCAATGGCGACATCTTCTCCAAGGAGTACATGGAGACCCTGCGCCAGATCCACGACGAGGTCTTCTACATCTCCGGTGTCGACCGTTCCGGGCTCAAGTCGTTGTGGAGCCCAAGCGTACGCTGGACCGAAGTGACGGAGGAGGGCTTCGCCGGTGGCGAGGTGATCCCCCAGAGCTATAACGGCTCGGCCGACAGCCTCGACCTGCTGCGCAATAACGTGCTCAAGTCCGGCCAGGTCGGGCGCCTGGTAGCCAACGACTTCAAGTCGAGCATCGTCGACATCCCGCTGCTGGAGTCCTACCCGGACCCGCAGGACCAGGGCAAGTTGCTCGCCCTGGACTACCAGAAGTTCTCCCACGAGCTTGAAGACAAGATCCGCAACAAGTTCGAAGCCCAGAACCCCAACGTGCAGATCCACATCGTCGGTTTCGCCAAGAAGGTCGGCGACCTGATCGACGGCCTGGTCATGGTGGTGCTGTTCTTCGGCGTGGCCTTCGTCATCACCCTGATTTTGCTGTACTGGTTCACCAACTGCATGCGCAGCACCGTGGCGGTGTTGACCACCACCCTGGTGGCCGTGGTCTGGCAACTGGGGTTGATGCATGCGGCCGGTTTCGGCCTGGATCCGTACTCGATGCTGGTGCCGTTCCTGATCTTCGCCATCGGCATTTCCCATGGGGTGCAGAAAATCAACGGCATCGCCTTGCAGTCCAGCGAGGCGGACAATGCCCTGACGGCGGCACGGCGTACCTTCCGGCAGTTGTTCCTGCCGGGGATGATCGCGATCCTGGCGGACGCCGTGGGCTTCATCACCTTGCTGATCATCGACATCGGCGTGATCCGCGAACTGGCCATCGGCGCCTCCATCGGCGTGGCGGTGATCGTGTTCACCAACCTGATCCTGCTGCCGGTGGCAATCTCCTACGCCGGCATCAGCAAGCGTGCGGTCGAGCGCAGCAAGAAAGACGCGACCCGCGAACATCCGTTCTGGCGCCTGCTGTCGAACTTCGCCAGCGCCAAGGTCGCACCGGTGTCCATTGCCCTGGCGGTGGTCGCCTTTGGCGGTGGCCTCTGGTACAGCCAGAACCTGAAGATCGGCGATCTGGACCAGGGCGCGCCGGAATTGCGTCCGGACTCGCGCTACAACCAGGACAACAATTTCATCATCAGCAATTATTCCACCAGCTCCGATGTACTGGTGGTGATGGTCAAGACCAAGACCGAAGGCTGCTCGCGCTATGAAGCCATGGCCCCTATCGACGAGCTGATGTGGAAGATGCAGAACACCGAGGGCGTGCAGTCGGCGATTTCCCTGGTGACCGTGTCCAAGCAAATGATCAAGGGCATGAACGAGGGCAACCTGAAGTGGGAGACCCTGTCGCGTAACCCTGACGTGCTGAACAACTCCATTGCCCGGGCCGATGGCCTGTATAACAACAGTTGCTCCCTGGCGCCCGTGCTGGTGTTCCTCAACGACCACAAGGCCGAGACCCTGGACCGCGCGGTGAAGGCGGTGCAGGACTTTGCCAAGGAAAACAACCGCGATGGCCTGGAGTTCATCCTTGCCGCCGGTAACGCTGGCATCGAGGCGGCCACCAATGAAGTGATCAAGGAATCGGAGCTGACCATCCTGATCCTGGTGTACATCTGCGTGGCAACCATGTGCATGATCACCTTCCGTTCCTGGGCGGCGACGCTGTGCATCGTGCTTCCGCTGGTGCTGACCTCGGTGCTGGGCAACGCCCTGATGGCGTTCATGGGCATTGGCGTGAAGGTCGCGACCTTGCCAGTGGTGGCCCTGGGCGTGGGCATCGGCGTGGACTACGGCATCTACATCTACAGTCGCCTGGAAAGTTTCCTGCGCGCCGGGTTGCCGTTGCAGGAGGCTTACTACCAGACATTGAAATCCACCGGCAAGGCGGTGCTGTTCACCGGTTTGTGCCTGGCGATCGGCGTGTGCACCTGGATCTTCTCGGCCATCAAGTTCCAGGCGGACATGGGCTTGATGCTGACGTTCATGTTGCTGTGGAACATGTTCGGCGCGCTGTGGCTGCTGCCGGCGCTGGCGCGCTTCCTGATCAAGCCTGAGAAACTGGCGGGGCAGAAGGGCAATTCGTTGTTTGCGCATTGATCGACGGTAGAACCTGCGCGGCATAGCCCCCGTGGCGATCCAATGTGGGAGCGAGCTTGCTCGCGATTGCGCACTGACATTCAATACCTCATTGACTGTTACACCGCTATCGCGAGCAAGCTCGCTCCCACAGTTTTTTTGTCGCTCAGACACTGATCATTCCAGTCCAAACACAGTCTCTGTGGCGAGGGAGCTTGCTCCCGCTGGACTGCGAAGCAGGCCCCTTGGACGGTCGCTTCGCAACCGAGCGGGAGCAAGCTCCCTCGCCACAATAAATGACACCCGCCTTGGGTGAGCGGTATCACAACCCTTACGCTTGCGTTGTAATCAGGTCGCCAACGGCAAGAACTTGCTCTGCGCCATGAGCTTGCCGATTTTTCCTCGATGCACATTCACCACCGCGTAGGGGCTATCGGCCTTGGCGAGCAGCGAGTGATAGTCTTCCCGGCGTTGTGCCTTGGTTTTCAGGTGGGCGACGCTGTAATCGGCTTTCGGCGTGTCGATTTTTTCGTAGTGAAAATGCGCGTACCAGAGGGGGAAGCCGTCCCGGTTGTTGATGGCATATTCCTGGAGGAAGTCCTTGCGGGCTCCTTTCAACGCTTTGCGTTCACCCAGCCGCGCGACTTGTATCAGGTCCTTTTCGAACAGGTACTGAAGGTTGCCGTCGGTGGGCGGCAGGTGCAGGCTCAGTTCGACACGCAGGGCGCTGCCCCTGGACGTCAGGGTGGAAATAGCCTCGGCCAACTGCCTGCCCAGCGCTTGATCAGCAGGAGTGCGTGGTGTTTGTGAGGCTGAGAAGGCCCTGCCGAGCTCTTCCGAGATCGCGCGGAAGCGACTCGCCTCATTGTTCATGATCTCCTCGATTTCCTGGGGATGACGGCAGCGCTTTTTATAGCTTTCAGCGCGGCGAAGACGTTTTTCCAGCTCCTCCAGCAGTGTTCGTGCATCGCCCTTGATCGCGTTGACCGATCGGGTCCTGGGGGCTCGAGCCGGTCGGTGTACGTCGACAACGTCCCAGACGTCGTCGTGACGCGAATAGGTGGCCAGCACCTGATCGTCGACTTCGGAGCGCAACTCGACGACTTCAATCGGCAAGGAGGTGCCGGCAGGTTTCAGGTCACCGATCAGCACGCCGCTCCTGCGAGTCTTGATCACCTTTTTCTGAAGACGTCCGGAGTACGTCTTGGGGCGTTTGGGCGCACGCTTGCGCGGTGTCGGTTCGGGTTTGACTTCTGCCGCCAGTTTCCCGGAGGCATCCTGGTACAGGCTGTCAAGCAGCGTGGTCAGCCTCTCGAAATAGGCGTCATTGATGTCGTCGGCATACAGGGCTTTCATGCCCTGCAAGGCGTCCAAGGCCTCGCCATAATGCTCTGTCAGGCTGGTCAGGACCTCAAGCTGTTCCGAGGCGCTCAGGTCGTACAGTTGCAGGTCGGCATGAGAGCGCACTTGCTCGGCCAATGGCCTGACGATGCGATACAAGCTATCGGGCAAGCCGGTTTCGGGGTGTTTGATAGCCAGCATCGGCAGGGCGGCCAATTGCAGGGCCTTGGTGCCTATGACATTCCGTTCGTTCTGTGGACGGCCGCGGGTCAGGCGGTCGAAGGCTTGGGCCCCCACCGAATCCAGGTTCAATAGCTTCTCCAGGTACTCATCCTTGAGTTGCAGCCAATGGATGGCGCGATCGTTGATGTCGCTCATGGCTTCAAGGAACATCACGTAGCCCTGCATGTCGCGAGCCACGGCTTCTTCCACAAACGTTCCGGAGAACTGCGGGTGAGCGGCATTGAGGGCCTGTTGATCCATTTCCACCACCAGGAAGGCCTTGCGGGCATTGTTGACCACATTCTCCATCAGCCCGCGGATGCTTCCAGAAGGCAAGCCAATGCCCAGCCTTGCGCGCTCGGGCGCACTGTCCAGCAGTTTCAAATAGATGTCGGTCTGCTCGTTGAGCAGGTCATAAAACACTTTTCGTTTTGGTGCGCGCTGCTCCTCGGTAAAGGCGCTTCCTTCCTCGATCCGGGTCATCACTTGTTGGGCAATGTCCAGGGATCGTTGCCGTTCGTTCTCCTGGGCGAGGTAGTTGTTCATTTCAGCGGTCAGCTCGACGGCTTTGTGGGCATTGAGGCGACGCTGGTCCGCCAGGCGCTTGGGCGGCGCACCTCCACGCAGGCGCAAACGCAGGTCCAGGGACCAGTGGCCGTCCAGGTCCGATTGCAGCGCAGGCCCCGTCTGTGTCGGGTCTTGCGGGTCGACAATGGTGGTGCCGTTCGGGTCCGGGTTGACTCGATACAGGCCGTCCTCCATCAATACGTGCCATTTGTTGCCAATTACGTACAAACCCTTGAATGGGCCATTTCCAATCGGCTCTGGCAATGCCGTCGGACGCGGCACCTGCATGCGCCGTAGGCGGGTGCGTTGTTCCTGCGTCAGGGTGTGGCGCGTGCTGCTGAAACCAAAATCCAGAGACCTGCCGGGTGGTTCGCCAGGCAAGGCCACGGATCCTTCCAGAATGCTCGGCAAGTCTGGCGCGGGCCACTGCTGGGCAACGATGCGCGGTGCGGGAGCACGCATTGCCTGGTGCTCGACTGCTACCGGCAAGGAGGCGCGAGCAGGCGCACGGACGGTGGGAAACTGGCTCACCAGCATGGCCAGGTTGACCAGCAGATCGACGGCGGCCAGTTCCCGCGTCGCCGGATCGTCACTGCTCAAGGCCGGGATATCTTGACTGGCACTGGCCATCAGGCTCCATAGCCAGACAGTGGCCATGGCCGGACCACGCAGCAACGGAAACAGCAGTGTATTGAACAGCAGGCTGCCGCCCTTGAGTAACACTGCCCAGCGGCTTTCGCTGTTGGAGACCGAGTTGCGGTCGGCCTGGGTGACCAGGGCTCGGGCGTTGCAGCCGTACAGGTACTGCGTCAATTTGCCGTTGCGCAGGTATTGCAGCAGTTCATCGTTGCCGGCGTCGACGGCGAGCGTTGCCGGAGCGGGCTTTTCGGGAACACTGAACTCGTCGCCCTGAAGGAAGCGCACGATGTGCGGCTCAAGGAAGCCGCCATTGGCATACACCGGGCGTGCGTCGTCGGACATCCAGGTCAGGACGCTGTTCTGCAAGTCTGCGCTGGTCACGACGGACTGCAACAGTGCCTGGCGCGTCGGGAACTCCAACAGCACGGGCGCGTACAGCGGTCGATACAACAGGTGCGGGCCCGTTTTGGCGTCCTGCGTCTCGACGATGAACATGTTGCTCACGATGTCGGGCCGGGCCTGGGGCTTGCGCAGGAAGGCCAGGTGTCGAATGACCACGGGGCGACCGTCAACTTGTCGGCCATCAGCATCGGGTTGCAGCAGGGCCTCGATCAGATGCAGTCCTTGGCGGGTCATGCCGTTTTCGTTGTCGAGCATTTGTTGCAGTGCTTCAAGCGGCAACTGCGCCGGGAGTTGTTCGGCGAACGTCCGTTGAAATGCCTGCGCTTGAGGCGAGTCGCTCAACAGGGCTTGTTGCAGGTAGCGCGGATACGCCGTGCCGATGTCGACCTGTTCGATCAGCCCGCCCGTGCGGGTAATGAAGTCCGGCGTCAACCAGGCAGGCAACGCCAGCCCCCTGCGATGACTGAGTTGCAGGTTGCCGCTGGGGCGTGCGACGAGGTTGTCGATGGCCAGCTGCGTCAGGCTCATCGTTCTTTTCTCGCTGATGCCAACGGTCCCGGGGTATCCCGCCGAGACGGTGAACGTCAGTACCACATCGTCGGGTTGATAGTGACGGGGTTGCACCTTGGCGGGGCTGCTGTCGTTGGTCTTTCCCATCTGCGTGAGCAATGCGTCTGCGGTAAAAGCCTTGATGTCACTGAGTGCGGGACGTCCTTGAGTGCGCTGCTTGATGCTGGCCAGCGCCAGGCTGCATCGCTGGAACGTTGTTCGGTCGACGACGGAGGCTTTTTTCAGCCATTCGGGCAGCAGCGGCTCGAGGCGTGCCGATGTTTCAGGCGTGAGGCGCGGCGCGTCGTGCAGATAGCGAGCGGGATCGCTCAGCTCGCTGTAGAGCGTCTTGAGGTCTGGCAGGCCTATTCGGGAGGGCAACTGTACCGCCTGCAAGTCGGCCAGTTGTTGCTCCAAGATCATGGCGGCCTGGGTGTCGAAGGCATGGCCGTCGATTTCGTAGCGTTGACAGGTCACGGTGTCGACGACATAGCGACTGGCGATCCGTTCGCCCCAATACCGGTTGAAGGCTTCCATCGACTCGAAGGCCTGCACGGCGCTGCCAGGGCTGCAAAGCACAATGACGAGGCCGTAGCGAGTGTAATGAAGCAGCAGGATCTCGTTGCCGGGCAGCACGCTGCTGGAGGCGCCTTGGGTGACGGTGCTTTCCAGGCTGTAGGCGTAGACGGGCGGGATATTGTGACTAAAGCGTTGTTCACGGTCCGGCCAGCGAACGATCTGGGCCAGGGCCTCGCGTACCGGTTCAGTCAGTCCTGGCTGTTGCAGCCCCCGGATATGCAGCATGTTCTTGAGTGTGTCGCTGAGCCATTGCCAGCGGCTGGTGCGTATAGCGGTGGCGGTTTGGGGGCGGTTGCCGATGTCGGTGTTCCAATACCGGGTCAGTGCGTCTTCCAGTCCGATCGGTACGGTGGAGGACAGTTCAAGCACCAGCTTTTCGATGACCTTCATGTCGAGTTTTTCATCGCGTGGCCAAAGGCGTTGCGGTGGCGCGTCGCAGAGGTAGCAGTCAAGATTTCCCCGGGGGCTGAAATCCACGGGGGTGCCGAGGGCCAGGTACTCGAGCACCAACGGCATGAACGGTTGAAAGCGCCAGCCACGGGTGATCGCAGCCGGTGTTGCCAATTGGGTCTTGGCGAGGTCGATGGTCAGCGAGGGGTATCTGGCCTTGATGGCCTGTTCGAGCATTTGTTGCGCGACATGCTCGAAGGTCGGGCGGTCGGCAAATGACTGGCTGACGGTTTGCGCAAGGGCAGAGGGGCTGTCAGCCGGGGAGGGCGAGGTCATAAGAAGTCCTTTTCCTGAGCTCATGGCCGTCGGGATGACGACGAGTCAAGTATCGACCTCTTGTTTTCCGGCGTGCGGTATATAACTACCGCCCTGTCGAGTACGAGTTGTGCCAGGCCTGGTAGTCGCTACCGTAAGCTGCGGTCTGTTCGCTTGGGATTCAATGGGCAGAGGAAAGATCGCAGCCTCGTTGCACGCGGCAGCTCCTACGGGGCGATGTCAGGCGGGATCGTTGCCCAGCACCACATTCAACGCGCTGCGGGCATCGTCCAGTTGCACCAGCGTGGCATGGCGGGCACCGAGGGCGTCGCGGTTCTCGATGGCGGTGAGGATCGCCTTGTGGCGTGGCATCGCCAGCTCATGCAGGTTGGGCCGCTGGTTGGAATGCTTGAGCGCTTCGGCGATGGCGACCGAGAGCATGTTGCAGAGGTTGGCGAGCAGGTCGTTGTGGGTGGCGTCGGCGATGCGGCTGTGGAAGTCCAGGTCCGGTTGCAGCACGGCTTCGGGGGTCGGGGCTGCTTCCATGCGCTGGTAGGCCTCGCGGATGGAAGCGATGTCGTCCTCGTTGGCGAACTGTGCGGCGAGGGCCGCGGCGGCCGGTTCGATGATGCTGCGCACGCTGGTCAGAAGGTTGAAGAATTCATTCTGCGGGCTGCTCTGCATCAGCCAATGCAGCACATCCGGGTCGAGCATGTGCCATTCCCGCCGGGCCTTGACCACCGTGCCCACGCGCGGGCGCGAATACACCAGACCCTTGGCAACCAGCACCCGCGTGGCTTCACGCAGCACCGGGCGGCTGACCGCATACTCTTCGCACAACAAGGCTTCGGCGGGCAGTTTGTCGTCCGGTTTGAAGCGCCCGGAGACGATCTGCATGCCCAGTTCCTGGACGATGCGCGCGTGCATGCTTTTGCGGTCGGAGGGTTTACGGTAATCCATGGGATGCGGCGCGATCCTGTGCGAGGGGAGTGCTGCGCATGATAGCAGGCGCGGCGATGGCGGGTCGCTAATGCGATTTTTGATTTAGATACAGACCCATTGTGGGAGCGAGCTTTTGTGGGAGCTGAGCTTGCTCGCGATAGCGGTGTCACAGACAACAGAGATGTTGACTGGAAGGGCCTCATCGCGAGCAAGCTCAGCTCCCACAAAAAGCTTGCTCCCACAGGGGGGGATGGGTGGGGTCAGTGGGAGTGGCGGGGCACCTCGGCGCCGCGGCAGCCGACCAGGAAGTCGAAGTCACAGCCCTGGTCCGCTTGCAGCACGTGGTCGATGTACAACTGCCGGTAACCGCCCACCAACAGGTTCTGCGGTGGCGGCAGGTCGGCCAGGCGCGCCGCGAGTTCGGCGTCCGGGATGTCCAGGTGCAGGCGGCCGCTGGCGCAATCGAGTTCGATCCAGTCGCCTTCCTTCACCGCCGCCAGAGGTCCGCCGGCGGCGGCTTCCGGTGCCACGTGCAGGACCACGGTGCCGTAGGCGGTGCCGCTCATGCGGGCGTCGGAAATCCGCACCATGTCCGTCACACCCTGGGCCAACAGCTTGGCGGGCAAGCCCATGTTGCCCACTTCGGCCATGCCCGGATAACCCTTCGGTCCGCAGTTTTTCATCACCAGGATCGAGCTGGCGTCGACGTCCAGTTCCGGGTCGTTGATTCGTGCCTTGTACTCGTCGAAATTCTCGAACACCACCGCGCGACCGCGATGCTGCATCAGTTCGGCGGTCGCGGCGGACGGTTTGAGCACCGCGCCCAGTGGCGCCAGGTTGCCACGCAGCACGCAGATACCGCCGTCGGCGCGGATCGGGTTATCCAGGGTGCGAATGACTTCGTCCTGGCCATAGATCGGCGCGTCCTTGGTGTTCTCGCCGAGGCTCTTGCCGTTGACGGTCAAGGCGTTCGGATGGGGAATCAGGTTGGCTTCGCCGAGGCGACGCAGCACGGCGGGCAGGCCGCCGGCGTAGTAGAACTCTTCCATCAGGAAGCGTCCGGACGGCTGCAGGTCGACGATGGTCGGCATGCCGCGACCGATGCGGGTCCAGTCGTCCAGGTCCAGTTGCACGCCGATGCGGCCGGCAATGGCCTTGAGGTGGATCACCGCGTTGGTCGAACCGCCGATGGCCGCATTGACGCGGATGGCGTTTTCGAAGGCTTCCTTGGTCAGGATCTTCGACAGTTTCAGGTCTTCACGGACCATTTCCACGGCGCGCATGCCGGACATATGGGCCAGCACATAACGCCGTGCATCCACGGCCGGAATCGCCGCGTTGTGCGGCAGGGAAGTACCGAGGGCTTCGGCCATGCAGGCCATGGTCGAGGCGGTGCCCATGGTGTTGCAGGTGCCGGCCGAGCGGGACATGCCACCCTCGGCTGCGAGGAAATCGTCAATGGTGATGGTGCCGGCCTTGACCTGTTCGCTCAATTGCCAGACCACGGTGCCCGAGCCGATGTCCTGGCCTTTGTGCTTGCCGTTGAGCATCGGCCCGCCGGTAACGACGATGGCCGGTACGTCACAACTGGCGGCGCCCATCAGCAGGGCGGGGGTGGTCTTGTCGCAGCCGGTGAGCAGCACCACGCCGTCAATCGGGTTGCCGCGAATCGCCTCTTCCACGTCCATGCTCGCCAGGTTGCGGGTCAGCATGGCGGTGGGACGCAGGTTCGACTCGCCGTTGGAGAACACCGGGAATTCCACCGGGAAGCCCCCGGCCTCGATCACACCGCGCTTGACGTGTTCGGCGATTTGCCGGAAGTGCGCGTTGCACGGCGTCAGCTCCGACCAGGTGTTGCAGATGCCGATGATCGGCTTGCCATGGAACTGATGGTCGGCGATGCCCTGATTTTTCATCCAGCTGCGGTACATGAAGCCGTTCTTGTCGGCGGTGCCAAACCATTGGGCCGAGCGCAGGGAGGGTTTCTTATCAGACATGATCGATTCTCTTATTGTATGACTATATTGTTCTAGCTGAAGCGTAACATAAGCGCAATTTGTGCGGTTTGGAAGTGTTGTTGGGTAAATAGTATTACTATATAGTCCGATTCAATGAAGGGATTGTCCTGGCGGTCATTCGCGAGAGAAATCCCCCGAGGTTCCATAACAACAACAATCGGAGACCGGTCCCATGAGCCAGGAATTGCGGCTTATACGTCGCATCACGCTGAAACTGATTCCCTTCCTGATCCTGCTGTACCTGATCGCCTATGTGGACCGCTCTGCGGTGGGCTTTGCCAAGCTGCACATGGGTGCCGACCTCGGTATTGGCGACGCCGCCTATGGCCTGGGTGCAGGGCTGTTTTTCATCGGTTATTTCCTGCTGGAGATCCCCAGCAACCTGATGCTGGAGCGCTTCGGTGCCCGGCGCTGGTTCGCGCGGATCATGATCACCTGGGGGGCCATCACCATCGGCATGGCGTTCGTACAAGGCCCGCATAGCTTCTATGTGATGCGCTTTTTGCTGGGCGCGGCCGAAGCCGGGTTCTTCCCGGGCGTGCTGTACTACATCACCCAGTGGTTCCCGGTGCGCCATCGCGGCAAGATCCTGGGCTTGTTCATTCTCTCCCAACCCATCGCGATGATGATCACCGGCCCCGTGTCCGGTGGCTTGCTGGGCATGGACGGCATCCTTGGCCTGCACGGCTGGCAGTGGCTGTTCATCGTCATCGGCCTGCCGGCGGTGCTGTTGACCTGGCCGGTGCTGCGCTACCTGCCGGACGGCCCGCAACAAGTGAAATGGATGGACCAGGCCGAGAAGGACTGGCTGACCGGTGAACTGAAAAAAGACCTGCAGGAATACGGCCAGACCCGCCACGGCAATCCGCTGCATGCCCTCAAGGACAAGCGTGTCTTGCTGCTGGCGCTGTTCTACCTGCCGGTGACCTTGAGCATCTACGGCCTGGGCCTGTGGTTGCCGACGCTGATCAAGCAGTTCGGCGGCAGCGACCTGGTGACCGGCTTCGTGTCGTCGGTGCCGTACATCTTCGGCATCATCGGTTTGCTGATCATTCCCCGCAGCTCCGACCGCTTGAACGACCGCTACGGTCACCTGGCCGTGTTGTACGTGCTGGGCGCCATCGGCCTGTTCCTCAGCGCCTGGTTGTCGGTGCCGGTGTTGCAATTGGCGGCGCTGTGCCTGGTAGCGTTCGCACTGTTTTCCTGCACAGCGGTGTTCTGGACCTTGCCGGGGCGCTTCTTTGCCGGCGCCAGTGCGGCGGCGGGCATTGCGTTGATCAACTCGGTGGGCAACCTGGGCGGCTACATCGGCCCGTTCGTGATCGGTGCGCTGAAGGAGTACACCGGCAACCTGGCCTCGGGGCTGTATTTCCTGTCGTGTGTGATGGTGTTCGGCCTGGTCTTGACCGGCGTGGTCTATCGCCTGCTGGAGCGCAAGCATGTGCTGCCGGCGGACCAGTTTGCCGCCAGCGCCCGCGGGGCGACGCGTACCTGAACTTATTGCAATTGTGGAAGAGAGCTTTTGTGGCGAGGGAGCTTGCTCCCGCTCGACTGCGCAGCAGTCGCAAAACAAGTGCTGTGTTTCGTCTGAATGAACTCAGTGCCTGAAGTTAGGGGTGCTTCGCCCCCCAGCGGGAGCAAGCTTCCTCGCCACAAAAGCCTGCTACGCCTATTCAAGTTTTGCTTACAAGGAGAAAGATATGCGTTTAGTTCAGTTCGAATTGAGTAACGGCGAGCGCCGCGTCGGTGTGGTCGAGGGCGATCAGGTGCGCGAAGTGCAGGGCGCTCGCACCGTGCGCGACCTGGCGCTGGCGGCTATCGAAGCGGGCGTGAAGCTTGAGCAGCAGGTCAACGGCCTGGGCCTGGGGGCGAGCCATGACTACGCCCGGTTGCTCAGTGACCTGCGCATCCTGCCGCCGCTGGACCACCCGGACCCGGCGCACCTGTTGGTCAGCGGCACCGGCCTGACCCACCTGGGCAGCGCCTCGGCCCGGGACAAGATGCACCAGCAGGCTGGCGACGAAGCGGCCATGACCGACACCATGCGCATCTTCAAGTGGGGTGTGGAGGGCGGCAAGCCCCAGGCCGGGCAGGCTGGTGTGCAACCGGAATGGTTCTACAAGGGCGACGGCAGCATTGTGGTCCGTCCGGGCCATCCGTTCCCGCTGCCGCCCTTTGCCGAAGATGCCGGCGAAGAACCGGAAATCAGCGGCCTGTATGTCATCGGCCACGACGGCAAGCCCTATCGCCTGGGCTTTGCCGTGGGCAACGAGTTTTCCGACCACGTGATGGAGCGCAAGAATTACCTGTACCTGGCCCATTCGAAATTGCGCAGTTGCAGTTTTGGCCCGGAACTTCGCGTGGGTGAACTGCCTCAACATCTGTCCGGGACCAGTCGTATCCTGCGTAACGGCGAAGTGCTGTGGCAGAACGAATTCCTCAGCGGCGAGGCGAACATGTGCCACAGCCTCGAAAACCTGGAATTCCACCATTTCAAGTACAGTCAGTTCCTGCGTCCGGGGGATGTCCACGTTCACTTCTTCGGCACCGCGACCCTGTCGTTCGCCGATGGCATCCGCACGCAGCCGGGGGATGTGTTCGAAATCAGCCAGGCTGAATTCGGCGCGCCGCTGGTCAACGGCATTGCCCCGGTGGACGCGGTGTTCAACCCGGGTACTATCGGCACACTTTAAAGGAGACTTGCGATGAACCAGATCCTTGGCCACAACTACATCGGCGGGGCGCGCAGCGCAGCCGGCCAGACTCGCCTGCAGAGCGTTGACGCCAGCACCGGCGAGGCCTTGCCCCATGACTTTGTCCAGGCCACGGCAGAAGAAGTCGACGCCGCCGCCAAGGCTGCCGCGGCGGCTTATCCCGCCTACCGCAGCCTGAGTGCGGTGCGCCGGGCCGAGTTCCTCGAGGCCATTGCCGATGAGCTGGACGCCTTGGGCGATGCGTTCGTGGCCGTGGTCTGCCGTGAAACCGCGTTGCCGGCGGCACGGATCCAGGGCGAGCGCGGTCGCACCAGCGGCCAGATGCGCCTGTTCGCCAAGGTCCTGCGTCGTGGCGATTTCTACGGTGCGCGCATCGACCGGGCGTTGCCTGAGCGTACGCCGTTGCCACGCCCGGACCTGCGTCAATATCGCATTGGCCTCGGTCCGGTGGCGGTGTTCGGCGCCAGTAACTTCCCCCTGGCGTTTTCCACCGCCGGTGGTGACACGGCAGCGGCCCTGGCGGCCGGTTGCCCGGTGGTGTTCAAGGCCCACAGCGGCCACATGGCGACCGCCGAGCACGTGGCCGATGCGATCATCCGCGCGGCTGAAAAGACCGCGATGCCGGCGGGTGTGTTCAACATGATCTACGGCGGTGGCGTTGGCGAATGGCTGGTCAAGCATCCGGCGATCCAGGCCGTGGGTTTCACCGGCTCCCTCAAGGGCGGGCGTGCCCTGTGCGACATGGCGGCCGCACGGCCGCAGCCGATTCCGGTGTTTGCCGAAATGTCGAGCATCAACCCGGTAATCGTGTTGCCGCAGGCACTGGAAACCCGCGCCGAGAGCGTCGCGCGTGACCTGACCGCCTCGGTGGTGCAGGGCTGCGGTCAGTTCTGTACCAACCCGGGCCTGGTGATCGGCATTCGTTCGCCGCAGTTCACTGCCTTCACCCAGCAGGTAGCCGCGCTGATCGGCGACCAGGCGCCCCAGACCATGCTCAACGCCGGCACGCTGCAAAGCTACGGCAAGGGCCTGCAGAAGTTGCTGGCTCACCCGGGCATCGAGCATCTGGCCGGGCGCGCGCAGCAGGGCAACCAGGCCCAGCCGCAGTTGTTCAAGGCTGACGCCAGCCTGCTGATCAACGGTGACGAGGCGCTGCAGGAAGAAGTGTTTGGCCCGACCACGGTGTTTGTCGAAGTCGCGGACCAGGCGCAACTGACCGCCGCGCTGAACGGCCTGCACGGTCAACTGACGGCAACGATGATCGGCGAGCCGGCGGACTTCGAACGGTTCAGCGAACTGACGCCGCTGCTGGAACAGAAGGTCGGCCGCATCCTGCTCAACGGTTATCCGACCGGGGTGGAGGTGTGTGATTCGATGGTGCACGGCGGGCCTTACCCGGCCACGTCCGATGCCCGCGGTACGTCGGTGGGCACCCTGGCGATCGATCGTTTCCTGCGTCCGGTGTGCTTCCAGAACTATCCTGACAGCCTGTTGCCCGAGCCGCTGAAGAATGCCAATCCGCTGGGGATCCTGCGGTTGGTGGATGGCGTGCCGGGGCGCGAGGCGCTCTGAGGGTTGCGGTGACGCCGTTACATTCAAGTTGAATGTGCCGGCCTCATCGCGAGCAAGCTCGCTCCCACAGGGGGGCTTTGGTGAGTACAGGATTTGTGTTCGCTGAAAATCCAACTGTGGGAGCGAGCTTGCTCGCGATGGCGATCTTCCAGTCGAAAGCGCTTTCGAACCTTATGGCCCAAGGCCCACGCCCACATTGGGTTATCATGACGACTTTCCCAATGAACGACTGATCGCCATGACTGCCGTAACCGACACCCTGCTGCACGCCCTCGAATCCTGCGACATGCTGATTATCGACGGGCTGCACGCGTTCGATTTCTCCCTCGACGAGCAGGACCAGTTGCACGTCGAGTGCATGAACGGTCGCACCCTTGAGCACTGGCGTTTCACGCCGGCGCAGATGCAGGCCGCGACCTTCGATAAAACCTGCAATCACTGGATCATCACCAGCGATTCGGGCGATCACCACTTGGAGTGCGTGGAAGCCACCAGCGGCCACGACGATGAGGACGACGAAGAAGATGAAAATGCGTAGTCTCTGGCCGTTGTTGATGGCCGGCAGCATGGGCGCCATGGGCGTCCAGGCGGACACTGAAGAACGTCATCAACTGCTGGTGGGCTCCTACACCGCCGGGCAGAGCCAGGGTATCTACCGATTGCAGTTCGACAGTCGTACCGGCCAGCTCGATGCCAACCCGTTGCAAGTGATCAAGACTGAAAACCCTTCATGGCTGACCCTTACCAAGGACATGAGCCGGCTGTTCGTGGTCAACGAAAACGGGCCGGGCCAGAAAGATCCAGTGGGTAAGGTCAGCAGCTACGCCATTGACCCGAAGACCCATGCACTGAGCCTGATCAACCAGGTGCAGTCCCTGGGCAACGAGCCGACCCATTCCAGCCTCAGCGGTGATGGCCGGCATCTGCTGGTCAGCAACTATTCGGTGGTGGAAGACCCGGGCGGTACCCTGGCGGTATTGCCAGTGGGCGCCGATGGCAAGCTGGCGCCGGTGGTGCAGTTGAGCAGTCATCAGCCGAGCAAGGTCCACCCCGAGCGGCAGATGTCGGCCCACGTGCACGCCGCAGTGTCCTCGCCCGATGGCAAATACGTGTTCGCCAACGACCTGGGGGCGGACAAGGTGTTCATCTACCGCTACGACCCCAAGGCCAATCCCGAGTTGCCGTTGACCGCTGCCGATCCAGCCTTCGTGCAGTTGCCACCCGGCAGCGGCCCGCGTCACCTGTTGTTCAGCGCTGACGGCAAGCACGCCTGGCTGACCATGGAAATGAGCGCGCAAGTGGCGGTGTTCGATTATCAGGACGGTCGCTTGACTCAGCGTCAACTGGTCGACCTGGCCGCCGGCAAGCCGCAACCGGGCAGGGCGGCGGCTGCGTTGCATGCGTCCAGGGATGGCAAGTTCCTCTACGTCAGCAACCGTGGCACCACCAACGAAGTGCTGGTGTTCGCCATCGACCCGGCCGCCGGCACGCTCAAAGAGCTGCAGCGGCGCTCGGTCGAAGGCGATCATCCACGGGAATTCAGCCTCGACCCGAGCGGGAAATTCCTGCTGATTGCCAACCAGAAGAGCAACCAGATCGTGGTACTAGAGCGCGATCCGAAGACCGGCCTGCTGGGTAAAACCGTGCAGAAAATGCCGATGGATGCGCCCAGCGATTTGAAGTTCATGGTCCGTCAATAGACCGCAGGCCCCGTTTTTCGGGACCTGCGCCGTTGTATCAACGAGACTGATATTCGCAAGTGATGCAAAGCATTTCAACGCAGGACGCCTCGGCGCGTAAGTTTGCTTCACGGCCCCACCGGGCAAGTCAGCCAACTGAATCCGAGGTCTACCGCCATGAACCTGAATCTCTTCTCCGTGATCGCCGCTTCCGCCATCTCCGCCACCGTGGCATTGCCTGCCAGTGCCAGCATCGAGATCGGTGACAAGAAAAATCGCACCCAGAGCTACACCGAAAAATACCTGCAACAAAGCGCCAACTTCTATGCAGCGTTGGACCACAAGACCCAACACTGAACGATCGCGCAACGACTGAAGCCTGCGATCTTTTCATCTTCACTGAACATCAGGTGAAAGAGAAAAGATCGCAGGCTTCGCCGTTTCCAGAGAAATCCTGCTGTAATATCACTTGGCCATGTGTTTAAATTTGACGCTGACAAATTGACTCCTTTACCGATAAGGATCGACACCATGGCGATGCGTCTGGCAGTGATGCTGCTGTTCCTCTATTCCACCCCGATTGTCTCCGCCGCCCAGCCGGATTCCGGCGAGCTGGAAGTGGCGCGTGAGCGATTGTTGAGCTTGCTTAGTGACTGATCGGATCAGGCAACAATGGGGTTGCATGATTGCCTTTGTGGCGAGGGAGCTTGCTCCCGCTCGATTGCGCAGCAATCGCAAAAAGGGGGCCGCTGCTCGGCCCAGCGGGAGCAAGCTCCCTCGCCACAAAAGCTTCTTTAGCTATAAAAGGGCGCTCGCCGGGCAAATGGTTACTTGGCCATGATCGCCACGAACAGTTCGCAATCCAGCAACCTCTGCAACCAGTCCTGTAGCCGAGGGTAGGGCGCCTGGGCAAACCACTCACGGTCGACGTGGGCGAACTGCCGTATGAAGGGCATCACTGCCACGTCGGCCAGGCTCGGGTGATTCGCCGCCAGGAACGGCCGGGTTGCAAGCAGTGCCTCCAGCCTGCGCAGAAAGCTTTCACCCTCGCTACGGTAATGTTCCTTCGGGCATTCGGGATGGCGTTCGGGGTATTTGTAGCGATTCAAGTGCAGCTTGAACACCTGGTCGTTTTCTTCGATCAGCGCTGCCGTCAACGCCTGGCCTTCGGCATCGTCCCGTAGCCTCCAGTCTTGCGGATCGTGCTGGGCCAAGGCCCAGCGCATGATCTCCAGGCTTTCATCGATCACCCGGCCATCGACCTGCAGCACCGGCACCGTGCCTTTGCTGGAGAGTGCGAGCATCTCGGCTGGCTTGGCCTTCAGGCTGACTTCGACAATCGCCACCTCGACCGCGCTGTAGCGCAGGGCCATGCGCGCCCGCATCGCATAGGGGCAGCGACGGAAGGAATAGAGCGTGGCGTGGCTCATTTTACCTCCACCGTGCTCAAACCGTTGCCCTGGCGACGCACCTGGATCTGCACCGGAATCCGCTCGTGCATTTCCTGTACGTGGGAAATCACCGCGACCTTGCGGCCCTGGGCCTGCAGTCCGTCGAGGGCGTCCATCGCCAGTTGCAGCGACTCGGGGTCGAGGCTGCCGAAGCCTTCGTCGATGAACAGCGATTCGATCTTGAGTGTGCTGGACGCCATCGAGGCCAGGCCCAATGCCAGGGCGAGGGAAACCAGGAAGGTTTCACCACCGGACAACGAGTGCACCGAGCGCAGTTCATCGCCCATTTCCGTGTCCATCACCAGCAGCCCGAGCATGCTGCCGCCGCGCTTGAGCCGGTAGCGGCGTACCAGTTGCCGCAGTTGGGCATTGGCGTGGTGCACCAGCAAGTCGAGGTTGTAGGCCTGGGCCAGCTTGCGGAAGCGGTCGCCGGTGGCCGAACCGATCAGGGCATCGAGGCGTGCCCAGCGCTGGTATTCGGTGTAGGCCTGTTCGATCTGCTGGGCCAGGGCCTGGTTGGCGTTCTGCCGGCGCTGGTCCTCGGCCTGTTCGGCGCGCAGTTCGGCGCAGCGCTGTTCGCTGGCGGCAAATTGGGTTTGCAGCTCGGTGAGGGCTTGGGCGAGTTGTTCGGGCGCCAGGTTGCCGTTGTGCTGGGCCTGGTGGTTTTGCAGGCGCTGCTCGCGTTCGGTGAGCAGTACGTGGGCCTGTTCGATGGCTTTTTCGCTGTTGAGCAAGCGCTGGCGCAACTGGCTGACGTGTTGCTCGTCAAGGCCGAGCAGGGCTTCGAGGGCAGCATCGTCCAGTTCCGGATGGGTGGTGCGCCATTGCGCGATACCGGCGGCCAGCGCCTGGCGTTCGTGGTCCAGGGCTTGGGCCTGTTCCTGGCGGGCCTTGAGTTCGGCGGCCAGTTGCACCAGGTCGTTGCGCAATTGCTGCAACTGCTGATTGGCCGTCGCCTCGGCATCCCGCGTCTGTTCCAGGCGCTGGTCGAGTTGTTGCTGCCACTCTTCGGCGCTGGTGTGCTCGCCGAGCAGTTGCGTGAGTTTCTCCTGACAGGCTTGTTGTTGCTCGCTCAGGGCGCTGAATTGCAGGCGGGCCGCTTCCAGTTGCTGGAGGCGGGTCTGCTGGCGGTCCTGCTCTTTCTCCACGGTCTGCTGGCGCTGGAGCTGTTCGCCCAGTTCGTCGCGTTGCTGTTCCAGTTGCTCCAGGCGCTGGGCGATCTGCCGGTCCAGTTGCAGGAAGGTTGCGGCGGGCTCGCTGCGCAAGGCCTGCAGGGTGTCAGCGGGTAGCAGGGTGCTGAAGTGGCTCAGCTCCTCGTCCAGGCGCTGGCGATCGCGGGCCAGCTCCTGCTGCTGGTTGCCCAGGTGCTGTGACGCCTGATGGCTGGCTGCCTCGGCTTCACGTAGCCGCTGCGCCATGCGCGCGGCGTCCTGCTGCAGGGTCAGCAGGGCGGTTTGCCGTTGTTCGTCCTGGCTGATGCGCAGGGTCAGTTGGCTGTTCTGCTGGGTCAGCCAGGCGTCGCGCTTGTTCGCCTCCTGGGCCAGCAGTTGCGCCGACAACGGGTGGGCTTCAAGGCTGGGCGCCAGGCTCTGTTGCTGGCTGGCGAGCTGTTCCTGCTGCTGTTTGAGTTCCTTGAGCTGGGCGATGACCCCGCTGTATTGCGCCCGCAGGTCGATGACTTTTTCATTGAGCAGGTCGACGGCTTTGCGAGCGTTGGCCTCTTCGGTTTCATCAAAGCGCCCGAGGTTTTCCAGCAGGGCTTCGGGCTGATGATAAGGATGCTCGACGCTGCCGCACACGGGGCAGGGCTGTTCAGTCTGTAACTGTGCGCGCAGTTGCTCGACGCTTTCGCTGCGGGCCAGGCGCTGGCGCTCCAGCAGCTCGCGGGTGACGGTCAGGGTCTGTTCGGCAATGGTCAGTTCGGCCTTGGCTTCGCCGCCTTCGCGCACCAGCCGGTCACGTTCCTGCAACGCTCGTTGCTGGCGTTGTTCAAGCTCGGCGCCACGTTTGTCCAGCTCTTGCTGGCTGGCCCACAGCCGGGTCAGGTCTTCGAAGGCACGCAATTGCTTGCGGTTGTCTTGCAGCAGGGTGCCGAGTAACTGGATCTGTTCGGCCACTGCCTCCGGCTCGGCGCCAGCTTCCTTGTAGAGCACTTCAAGGTCTTGCCGACGGCTGGCCAATTCCTCGGCGGCGCGGGTGGCGCCTTGTTCCAGTGTGGCGAGTTCGGCCTGGCCCTGGTTCAGGCGATTACCGATCAGCATCAGTTGTTGGAGGCGATCGCGATAGGCGTTCCAGGCATCGCTCAGCGGGGCCAGGTGTGTGCTTTGTTCCAACGCGCCGGCGATGCGCTGCAAGCGCTCGGCCACCTGCCGTTGCTGTTCGAGCAAGGTGTCGATGGTGCGCTGGCCTTCGGTGCAGGCCTGTTGCGCCTGTTCCTGGCGCTCGGCGCCCTGGCTGGCGTCCCTGGCGAGACGGGCCAGGGTACTTTGCTCTTCAAAGGCCTGGCGCAGCAACGGCGCGCTGTCGCTGCTGTGTTGCCGGGCCGCAGCCAGCGCCAGTTGCGCGGCGCCCAGGCTTTTTTCCAGTTCGGCCTGCTGGTCATGGAGATTGAGCTGCTGCTGGGTAAGCTGCTGGATCTGCACGGCCAAGGGGTCGAGCTGTCGGCTCAGTTCGGCCTGGCGGATGAACTGATGGCGTTGGGGCGCCAGTTGTTCCAGGCGGACCAGTTTCAGGCGTTCGTCGGCCAGGGCGTTCCAATCGGCCTGGGCCTGTTGCAGCTGTTCGGCGGCGCTGGCGTGTTCATCCTGCAATACGCCCAGGTCGCGCAGCCAGGTGTGCTGCTGCTCCAGTTGCTTGAGTTGCCCCTGTTGGGCCTTGAGTAGTTGCTGGGCGTCGTTGAAACGCTGGTCCAGCTCGGCCCGGGCCTCGGGGGCCAGCGGCGTGACACCGGTGGCCTGGTCTTGCAACTGCCGGTGGCTGTCCTTGGCTTGCTTGGCCTTGTCGAAGGCGCGGCGGCCGAGGCGGGTATACAGGGCAGTGTCGGTGAGTTTTTCCAACAGTTCGCTGCGATCATTGTCATCGGCCTTGAGGAACGCGCTGAACTCGCTCTGGGCCAGCAGCACGGCACGGGTGAACTGTTCGAAGTTAAGGCCCAGGGCCGCTTCGAGCTGGGTCTTGTATTCGCCTTTCTGGCTCGCCAGCAGTTGATCGTTGTCCAGGTCCCGCAGGCTCTGGCGGCTGGCTTGCAACTTGCCGCCGGCCTTTTCCCGGGCGCGATTGGCTTCCCAGCGGGCCCGATAGCGGCGCCCGTCGATGCCGCGAAAATCCACTTCGGCAAAGCCATCGCCGGTGCCACGGCGCAACAGCGTGCGTGGGTCGCCCGTGGCAATGTCGCCATCGACGTCTGGCACCTTGGCGTCGCGGCCGGTGTTGTTGAGGCGCGGCACGGCGCCGAACAGCGCCAGGCACAAGGCGTCGAGCAACGTGCTCTTGCCGGCGCCCGTGGGGCCGGTAATGGCGAACAGGCCGGCGCTGGCCAAGGGTTCGGCGGTGAAATCGATTTCAAACGGCCCGGCCAGGGACGCCAGGTTCTTGAGGCGGATCGCGAGGATCTTCATGGCTGCTCGCTCTCCATCTGCACGTCTTGCAACAGCACGGCAAAGTCCTTGAGGGTCTGTTCGTCCACTTCGTTGCCGTAGGTGTCCTGCCAGGCGCGGCTGAACAACTCCTGCGGGCTGAGTTGATCCAGCTCCACCAGCGCGCTGCCGTCATCGGCACTGCCGGCGCCGCCGTTGCCGGCGTACTCGGCGCCGATCCGCACCAGGCGTACGGCCTTGCCTTGCAGTGCGGTTTCCACCTGGTGACGCAGGTCCGGCTGCGGTTCGTCGAGGCGCACCCGCACTTCCAGCCAGGGTTGACGCTGGACATCGGCCAACAGGTCGATGTCGGGCAGTTCCTTGAGTTGCACCAGGAGATCGGCCAGCGGCACCGGGCCCAGGCGTTGCAGGTTGACGGCCCGTGGGATCAGGCGCGGCTCGACCTTGACCAGGGTTTCGCCGTCCAGGGTGATGTCGAGGATCTGATGCTGATAGCCGATCTCCGAAAATGACAGCGGGATCGGCGAACCGCTGTAGCGGATACGCTCTTCACCGTTGACCTTCTGCGGCTTGTGCAAATGGCCGAGGGCGACGTAGCTGATGCTCGGGCCGAACAGGCTGGCGGGCAGGGCCTCGGCGTTGCCGATGATCAGGCTGCGCTCGGAGTCCTCGGACACCGAACCGCCGGCCATGTGCGCATGACTGATGGCGATCAGCGCCTGGCCTTTCTTGCGCTTGCTGTTGGCCGCGGCGATCAGCCACTCATGCACCTGGCCGATGCCTCGCAGGTAGTCGTCACCCAGTTGCGCACCGGTGACTTCGGCGGGGCGCAGGAACGGCAGCGCCAGGCACCACGCCTTGACCTTGCCCTTGGCATCGGGCAACGGCAGCAGCAGGCGCTCGACATCCAGTTGGCCGTCGTCCAGCCACAGCACCCGGCCCAGGGCATGGGTGCGCAAGCGCCGCATCAGTGGCGCAGGCAGCTCGATCCGCGAACCGGAGTCGTGGTTGCCGGCGATCATCACGATGGTCAGGTTGGCGTTTTGTTCATGGGCGCTGACGATGAAATCGTACAGCCGTTCCTGGGCTTTGACCGGCGGGTTGACGGTGTCGAAGATGTCGCCGGCGATCAGCAGCACGTCGGGTTTTTCTTGGGTCAGCTGACGCAGCAGCCAGTCGAGGAAACAGGCGTGTTCGAAATCGCGTTCCTGGCCGTGCAGGTTTTGCCCCAGGTGCCAGTCGGAGGTGTGAAACAGACGCAAGGTGAACTCCAGAAAACAGATGATGGCCGCGGTGAAGAGAAGGGCGGCTAAAAGAAGCAGAGTTTACTGGGAAACCGGGGCTAGGACTTGTTCAACTTCGCTGGATCCATGAACACCGATCCTGTGGCAAGGAGATTTATGTGGGAACAAGGCTTGCCCGCGAGGAAGGCGACTCGATTTCTGAGGGACCGTGCTCCCACATAAATCCCCTCGCCACAAAGGTTACGAAAAAAAGCGGGTTTATTTGGGGTACAGCGGCGGCAACCCCGAATCACCCGCCGAGTCCACCCCCCCTTCGGTGGGCGGGATGGTACGGATGGCCCGCCACAAGTCCTCGCCTTGCCAGTGCTGGCCGGTCTCGCTGTAGAGCGCGCCGTTGAGGCCGTCCAGGGCGTCGGACAGCGGCACGAAGCGTGCCGCCATGTCGGCCAGGGTTTCCGGCTGTTGGCGGGCCCAGGCGTCGAGTGCCTGGCGGGTGGCGTGGGAGTCGTTGGCCAGGCAGGCGCGCTTGAGGTCGTCCAGTAGGGTGCGCGGGCTGGGCCCGGCCTGGGTCGCGCGCAGGACGGCGGGCTGCGAGCGGGCCCGCCACCACAAGCCGAAGCCGAGCAGCGTGGTGCAGGCCAGGATCAGGCTGCTCAATTGCCAATACCACAGGGTGTCGCTGTCGACCGTCGTGACGATCTGCGTCGTACTGGCCGGCGTGTCTACCATCAGGCTCGGATTGTTCGCCACCTGCAGGGTCCGCGCCGGAAGGCTGGTGCGGTCCAGGTGATCTTCCAGGGTGTTCCACCAGACCACTTCCACCGGTGGCAGCTCGATGGTCCCGCTGCGGTTTGGCACCAGCGCCTCGCGGTCTTCGCGGCTGCCCACAAGCCCGCGCTCACTGCTGCGGCTGCTGAGGACCGGTTGGTCCGGGTAGCGCCGCAGGCCATTGATCTCGGTGGCCGGCAGCGGTGGCAACTGGGCGCTGGCCAGGCCTTCGGCTTCCAGGGTCAGGCTGCGGGTCAGGGAATCACCGACCTGGCTGTGGGTCGGTTCCGGGCTCCAGCTTTCGCTCAAGGACAGGCTGCGTGCCGGCAGCCAGGGTACGTCGGCCGGGTAGCTGGCAGGCTTGGGTTTGACGCTCAGCAGCAGTTGCTCGGAGCTGACCCGCATCAATTGGCCGGGTTTGGGGCCCGAAGGGGCGGCGTCCTGGGCCACCGGTTCGACCAGGGTGGCGCTGAATGCCTGGGCTGGAATCGTCAGCTCGCCACTGCGCTGTGGGTAGATGCCATACCGCAGTTCGATCACCCCATGGCGCACATCGTTGATGACTTTTTCATAGGTACGCGATTCGCCCAGCTGTTCGGTTCGGGCATCGGGGATGTGCAGCGGCGTCAGGCTGCTGTCGTCGTACAGCGACACCGAATGGTAGATACGCAGGGTCAGGATCGCCTGGGCCTGCACGTATACGTCGCGCTGGTCGAGGCTGGCCTCGATGAACACCGGCGCCAGGGTCCCCGAGGCGTTGCGGGTTTCGCTTTCGATCACTTGCAGGGTGATCGGCTGGCTGGTCACTTCGCCCAGTTGCAGCGACGGAATGACCACGGTGCCGCTTCGGCGTGGCAGCAGGGTCACGATCCAGCGGGTGGTGGCGCGGTTCTCACCGTCGAGGGTCGTCAACTGGTTGACTTGGCGGGTGCCACGCACATCGAACAAGGCCTGGAGCGGGCCGAGGTCAGGTTTGCCGAACAAGGTGGCGTCGTTGGATTCCAGGGTCAGTTCCACCGTTTCTCCAGAGTTCAGGCGGCTGCGATCCACACTGGCAGTCAGCTGTACAGCCTGGGTCCCAGAGGCCCAGAGCAGCAAGACGAGGAGGTAGGCGGTGAAGCGGGTCATTGGGTTTTTCCCTGGGCCTGATGGCTTTGCTGTTCATACCAGAATTTACGCCTGAGCAACTCGCCCGGATTATCCGGGATCTGGCGCAGCCATTGTTCCGTTGCCTGGCGCTGTTCTTCTTCATTGCGCTGGCCGGCGGCGGGACGCAGCGGCGGGGTGGTGGTCTGCTCGTCCGGCAGCTCGCTGCCCGGCACATCCTGGGCGGTGGGCGGTTGTGCCGTCCGCGGTGGCTGGGATTGGTCCGGCGTCGCGGTTGCCTCGGCGGATGACTGGCCCGGTTCGGAAGACTGGCTGGGTGAATCGGCATCCGGTGCTTGTTCGGTGGGGCCCGGTTCCTCGCTTTCGGTGGGCTTGGGCTCCTGCGCCGGTGGTGTCTGCTCGTTCAACAGGCTCTGCACCAGGGCCTTGTTGGTCTGGGCAGGGCGCAGGTCGGGCTGTAACTCCAGGGCTTGTTCGTAGGCATCCAGTGCGGCTTCCAGCTCACCGCTGCGGGCCAGGGCATTGCCACGATTGTAGTGCGCGCGGGCGTCGTTGCCTTCGGCGAAGCGCCGGGCAGCTTCGCTGTATTGACCGGCTTCGTACAGGGCAACGCCTTGCCACTGGCTGTCCTCGAAATGGGTGGCCGCCTCGGCGGGACGCTTCTGCTTGAGCAAGTGCTGGCCCTGTTGGTCGGCGCGCAACCACAGGTCCTGGAACTCGAAGGCATGGCCGGTTTGCGGCAACACGAACAGCAGCGGCAGGCAAAACAGCCAGCCTCGCCGCCCGGCGCAGGCGGCCAGCAGCAACAGGGGCAGGAGCAGCCAATAGCCCTGGTCGGCCCAAGTGTCCAGGCGCAAGGTTTGTCCGTCGCTGCGCAAGTGGCGAGGGCCGGCCAGCAGGCCCAGGCCGCGCAGGTCGCTGTCGTCCAGCCGCGCGGGCCGGTAGCGGCCATCCAACTCATTGGCGAAGGCCTTGAGGCCCGGGCTGTCCAGGCGTGGCACCAGGATCGCGCCCTGGGCATCCTTGAGGTAACTGCCATCTTCCTGGGCAACCGGGGCGCCTTCGCGGGTCCCGATACCCAGCATCAGCCATTGCGTGGCGGATCCGTCGAGGATCTGGCGGATGCCTTGGCGTTCCTGTTCATTCAACGACGAACCGATCAGCAGGATCCGACCGTGGCCGAGTTCGCCTTGGTCCAGCAGGGCCATGGCCTTGTGGACGGCCAGGTCGGCACGATGGCCGCCTTGGGGCATGATCGACGGCGTGAGGGCTTCGAGCAGGTTGGCGCTGGTGGCCAGATCGTCGGACAGCGGCACCAGCGTATGGGCGCTGCCGGCATAGACGACGATCGCAGTCTGGGCATCGCTGCGGTTCTGCAACAGGTCCAGTACCTTGCGCCGGGCTTGTTCCAGGCGCGTGGGCGGAACATCGGTGGCGAGCATTTCCGGGGTCAGTTCCAGCACCACCACCAGCGGGTCGGCGGGTTTCTGGCTGGTCTGTTCGACCCGCGCCCAGCTTGGTCCCAGCAACGCCAGCACGATCAACAGCCAACCCAGGCCCAGGGCAATCCACGGCAACCGGCTTTCCCGGCCACTGCCGCCGCTGAGCAGCACGGCATGGAAGGCGGGCGGCAAGATCATCTGCCAGCGGCCCACGCGTTTCTGTCGATGCCACAGTTGCCAGAGCAACCAGCCCAGCAACGGCAGCAGCAACACGAACCAGGGGCGCAGCCAGTGTGGCCAGAGGGCGATCATCGACGCCTCCGCAAGCGCAGGCGCTTGAGCCGCTGGCGCCACTCGGTGTGTTGGGCCGGCTGGAACAGCGGCTGGTTGAACAGGCGCTGCAACGGATTGTCCGGCCAGCGCGCGCGGGCCACCAGCAACATGCTCAACAGCAGCGCAACGGCCAGGGGCCAGTGATACAGCGCCTGGGCAGGGCGCGCCTGGGTCGGTTGCTGGGTCACCGGTTCGAGCTGGTCGAGGGTGGTCTTGATCGCCAGCAATTGCTCACCATCCTGGGCACGAAAATAACGACCGCCCGTGGCCTGGGCAATGTCCTTGAGGGTCGCCTCGTCCAGGTCCAGGCTCGGGTTGACTCCGAGAAAGCCCGCCGTGCCGCTCTGTTCCGGGTCGGCACCGATGCCGATCGGGTAGATTTTCACACCTTCGTCGGCGGCCAGTCGCGCGGCGGTCAGTGGGTCGATTTCGCCGCCATTGTTGGCGCCGTCGGTGACCAGGATCAACACGCGGCTGTGGGCCGGCCGCTGGCGCAGGCGCTTGAGGGCCAGGCCGATGGCGTCGCCGATGGCAGTATTCTTGCCGGCGATGCCGATGCGTGCCTCATCGAGCCAATGGCGCACGGTGCGGCGGTCGAAGGTCAGTGGTGCCTGCAAGTAGGCCTGGCTGCCGAACAGGATCAGGCCGACCCGGTCACCTTCGCGGCCTTCGAGAAAATCCCCGAGCATATGCTGGACCAGCGCGAGGCGACTGACGTCTTCGTCCTTCCAGTGCATGTCGGGAAAGTCCATGGAGCCCGAGACATCCACCGCCACCAACAGGTCGCGGCCGCTGGCGGCGATGGGCAACGGTTCCCCCAACCACTGCGGTCGGGCAGCGGCGATCAGTAACAGCAGCCAGAGCAGGATGAAGGGCGACTGTTGCCGCCAGGTTGGCAGATTGGCCCGGGCTCGCCGGCCCACCAGGCCTTCCAGGTCCCCGAGGAAGCTGACCTTGAGCGCCGGCTCGCCGCTGTCGGCCGCCGGCAGCACCAGGCGCATCAGCCAGGGCAGCGGCAACAGGGCAAAAACCCACGGCCAGGCGAACTCAAACATGTTTGCGAATCCAGATTTCGACCGCCTGGGTCAGGCCGGCGATGGCCTTGTCATCGAGCTTGCATTCGGGTTTGTAGGCGCCTTCCACCAATATCATCCAGCGCGTCAGGCCGGCGGCCGGGCAACGGTTATCCAGGAAGGCCAGCCATTTGCGCCCGTTGAGGGTGTGACTCTGGCTGTAAGGATAGTGGTTGCGGCACAGGCGCTTGAGCAGCCCGTTGAGCTGTTGCAGCCAGGCACCGGCCGGTGCACCGTCGTAGGGCTTGGGCAGCCGGGCGAGTTCGGCCAGGGCGGCCAGGCGCACCGGGTCCAGGGGTTGTTCGCTGCGGGCGGTGGTGCGCTGGATGGGAATGAACCGGCGCAATTGCCACAGCCCCAGGCCCAGCAAGGGGATCAAGACCAGCAGCAACCACCAGCCCGGTGCGGGCGGCCAGAAGCCGATGGGAGGCGGGGCCATCAGTGGCTGTAATTGATCGAGGCTGCTCATCGGCTTTTTCCGGCCCGCTTGGGGTTCAGGTATTCGCGCAGTTGCTCGACCATATCGCCCTGGGTGCTCAGGGGCATCATCAGGATCCGCAGTTTCTGCGCCAGCAATTCCCAGCGCTCCTGGCGCGCCTCGGCCTGGGCGCGATAGGCCTGGCGCAGTTCGAAATTCAGGGTGTCGAGTTCCAGTTGGGCGCCACGCTGGGCGAAGCGCAGCAAGCCGGCGGCGGGCAGGGCGTGATCCAGCGGGTCCGACAGCGGCAGCAGCAACAGGTCGCAATGGCGCGACAGCAGGCTCAGTTGCTGCTCGGCGCTGTCGGACAACGCACGCTCGTCGCAAATCACGATCACCAGGCTGCCGGGTCTTAGCACTTCCCGGGCCCGACGCAGGGCGATGCCAAACGAGTCGCGGTCCGGCTCGGCCTCGGTGTGCAGCGATTGGTTGACCCGCACCAGCCGGTTGAGCAATTGCAGCAGGCTCTGTTTGCTGCGTCGCGGCTTGACCTCGTAGTGGGTGTTGTTGCCGAACACCAGGCCGCCGACCCGGTCGTTGTGCCCCAGTGCGGCCCAGCCGATCAGGCTGGCGGCCTGGGCGGCGAGCACTGACTTGAACACCAGCCCCGAGCCGAAGAACAGCCGGTGGCTTTGCTCGATCATGATGAAGATCGGTCGCTCGCGTTCTTCGTGGAACAGTTTGGTGTGGGGCTCCTGGGTCCGGGCGGTGACGCGCCAGTCGATGGTGCGTACGTCGTCGCCGGCCTGGTAGACCCGCACCTGGTCGAAATCCACCCCGCGTCCGCGCAACTTGGAGTGATGCAGGCCGATCAGCGGACTGCGCTGTCCCGGTGTCGAGAACAACTGCACCTCGCGCACGCGATGGCGCATCTCGATCAGCTCCGAAAGGCTGACGCGGATGCCCGGTGCGGGCGCCAGAGGGTTATTCATGGTGCATGCTCAAGCGACAGCGACGACGTCGAGAATCCGCTGCACGACCCGGTCTTGGTCGATGCCGGCGGCCTCGGCTTCGAACGACAGAATGATGCGATGGCGCAGCACGTCGAACAGCACGGCCTGGATATCTTCCGGGCTGACAAAGTCGCGTCCGGCCAGCCAGGCGTGGGCACGGGCGCAGCGGTCCAGGGCGATGGAGCCCCGTGGGCTGGCGCCGTAGGCGATCCACTCGGCCATTTCCGGGTCGAACTTGGCCGGGTTACGGGTGGCCATGATCAGTTGCACCAGGTATTCCTCCACGGCGTCGGCCATGTACAACCCGAGGATTTCCTTGCGCGCGGAGAAAATCGCCTGCTGGCTCACGCGGCGTTCGGGCTTGGTCTCGCCGTTCAGCGCTTCACCCCGGGCCTGCTGCAGGATACGGCGTTCCACCGCGGCATCGGGAAAGCCGATCTTGACGTGCATCAGGAACCGGTCGAGCTGGGCTTCGGGCAGCGGGTAGGTGCCTTCCTGCTCGATCGGGTTTTGCGTGGCCATCACCAGGAACAGCGGCGACAGTTCATAGGTGCTGCGCCCGACGCTGACCTGGCGCTCGGCCATGGCTTCGAGCAAGGCCGACTGGACCTTGGCTGGAGCGCGGTTGATTTCGTCCGCCAGCACCAGGTTATGGAAAATCGGCCCTTGCTGGAACACGAAACTGCCGGTTTCCGGACGGTAGATTTCCGTACCGGTGATGTCGGCGGGCAGCAGGTCGGGGGTGAACTGAATGCGATGGAATTGCGCTTCGACGCCTTCGGCCAGTTCCTTGATGGCCTTGGTCTTGGCCAGCCCCGGCGCGCCTTCCACCAGCATGTGGCCGTCGGCAAGCAGGGCGATGAGCAGGCGCTCGATGAGTTTTTCCTGGCCGAGAATCTGCGTTGAAAGAAAGGTTCGCAGCGCCAGCAGCGCTTCACGATGTTCCATCGGTGACTGTTCCTGGAAAGGGTGGCCCCAGGCGTTCGGATAACGCCGGGGCTGGGGGCGTTACTTTAATGCATGGTGGGGGGTGGCGACTAACGGGATTTTGATCGGCCGTGTGAATTGTGATCGGCTTGGAAACATTGTGGGGTGGGTTTGCTTGCCATGAATCCCACCCGGACAGGCGCACTTACCCCGTGGCGAGGGAGCTTGCTCCCGCTTGAGTGCAAAGCGCTCACAAAATGAAGGGGTGTTTATCCGGACGTAGGAGTGCTCTGGAACAGGCTACGTTGTCTTGCGCCATTGCCTACGACTGCGCCAGAATTCGCCGGCTTGTGCGCTTGGGAGGCAGGTTCTATCGTTTCCGGGTCGTTGAGGAATCAGCGATCGGGTTTGGTAGCCCGGTTTTCTGGCGCAGGTGCAGCCTGATATAGGGGGCTTTTCGTCCTCTGTTTTATGGTGGTCATGCGCAGGGCGTCCTTGGACGCGCCGGGTTGCCAGGTAACCGGTCTACCAACCTTCGTATGGCCACCTCCCCTTCGTTTGGTAGCGAGAGAGATGGCTCCAATTTTCTAATCTGGAGTTTCATCTATGTTCAAAGTAACCCCCAACCCACCGAACACCGATTCGTCCTCACCGCGCCCAAAAACCAAGTCCCAAAAACACGACGAAGTCACCGACCGAGTCCTCGACCATTACCTAAACCCCAAACCGGACAAGCCCGAAGCAGAACCTGCGCCCGGCCAACTCTTCACCGTCAACAAAGACATCGACACCGAAAGCTTGCTTGCCTACCTCAGCGAAACCCTGGCTTCGGCCAATGCCATGGCCAATGACCTGGCTTTCGACCTGGACGGTTCACGCCGGCATTTCCTCCTGGGCATTCAGCAACTGATCGAACTGGGCAGCCTGCTGGCGAACCGTGCACTGGACAACATCGAAACCCGTCAGCCGACATAACCCCGTGGCGAGGGAGCTTGCTCCCGCTGGGCTGCGCAGCAGCCCCAAACCGAGCCGGCGCGGTTCCCCATACACACCGCGCCCGCCGGGCCTGCGACTGCTACGCAGCCGAACGGGAGCAAGCTCTCATGGAACAAATTACAACCCCATGTTTTTAAAGTACTTTTAAACAAGCTGCAATGTGACTCAGTTGGACCGCTATTCCCGTGTGGCGAGGGGATTTATCCCCGCTGGGCTGCGCAGCAGCCCCAAAAGCAACGACCTCGATCTTACTGACACACCGAGTTGTCTGGTTGGGGGCCGCTGCGCAGCCCAGCGGGGATAAATCCCCTCGCCACAAGACCTGTTCCCTGCGCGACAGCGCAGTGTCGAAGACGCGGCGGGGACTCCCTCGCCACAAGGGACTTGTGGCATTCCTTAAATCCTGGACAAACCGCAAAACCTTGGGAGCGAGCCTGCTCCGGCGGCGATCCGACGATGACGGCAGCAGATCCAGCACCCTATTTCGCTAGTTCTGCGTCCGAATCTCATCCACCAGAAGCTTGACTGCTGGCCTGTCGACCAGCTCCCGCCACGGACCATCCTCTACGATTGCCCCGTCATGCATCACAATGACCCGGTCAAACCGATGCAGGTGGTCAACGTCATGGGTGACACATATCAACCCCTGCCCGGCAAAAACGTCGAATAACAGGTCCCAAAGAGGCGTGGTCAGCCTAGGTTCGATGGATGCGCTTGGCTCGTCGAACATATTGAATTTCCCGGGCTTGTTGATCAGGCGCAGCAGTGATAGGCGTTTGGCTTCGCCTCCGGAGATATTCGATGCATTTTCGCTGACCTGCCGTGTTGTCACGATCTCATCCAGTTCCAATTGCCGTATGGCTCTAGACAAAATCGGCGATGCGCAGCCTCCGAACAGAACCGATTGTTCAAAAGAGCCTTCCAGAAACCGCGGTTGTTGGGGGCAATATCTCAAGGCGTCCAAGTGAGCTTGACCGGACAAAAGTGAGACCGGTACCGAGTCGATACTCAGTTGGTCTCGCTTTGATGCATCAAGTCCGGCGAGGACTTCCAGAAAAGTGGTTTTGCCTGCGCCGCTAGGCCCCGTAACGGCCACTGACTGCCCTTGAGCAAATGCCAGGGGGCGCTTGATCGACAGGCGAAGCGGTCCCGCTCCTGCGACTTCGCAGGGGCCGAGTTCCAGAACTGAGGACCGCTGGAAATCAACCCAGGCCAGCCGATTGCTGCGATCGAAATCCGGAAGTGATAGCAGACCCTGAAATTGACGCTGGTCTGCAAGGAACTGATCAAGAACACGATACCCTTCAGTCAAGGTTGAAATACTGAGCAGATAACTCCCCGCGATTGAAAAAATGGCAACCAGCTGCCCGACACTGATACTGGGATGCCCCGAAAGCTGGTCCAGGACGCCCCAATAGAGCAATCCCCCAGTGGAAAGGCTTACGAACAGTATCTTGGCGGCGCTCAGCAGGCCGCCAGAGGATGCCGTAGTCACAGCAGCGTCGGCATAACGTCCGAACGCCGCGTTCAACGGGTGCAGGGCAGTGGGTATGGCACTTTCCAGTTTTATGGTTTTTCCCGCGTTGAGGGTGTTGTAGAGGTGGGCACTTAACTCATCTTCCTGCTCATTGACTGCATCAATGTGCCTTCTCCGCCATTTGATAATTTGATGGGTAACAGCCAGATAGATAATTCCGAACGCCGTCATGCTCAAAAAAATTTCACTGTCCCCTATGTAAATAAAAGCAGCCCCAACAACTATGAATTCCAAGAGTACGGGAAGTGCGATGGTCACAATGAAAGTGAGTAGTTGTTCGTGCGCAGTAATTCCGCGCTCGACCGATTTTATGAAATGGCCGATTCTCCAAGAGTTGAATAACGAAAACTCTTTGCCTATGAGTTCGGTGATCCACTCAATGGAAGCCTTCATGATAATACTCTGTACCAGCTTGGACAGCGCATGGAGCTGCAGAGGAGTGATGATGGCATGAATGCATCCCGCGACAATCAGGCCTGTCGTCAGTGCGAGCAGGGTGCTGGATGCTGGGTTTCTGTCGCCTTGCAGGGTGTCGATGATGGTTCCGAGTAACAGTGGAGGGGCAAGTGTGATGAGCTTGAGTGCGATGATTGTGACTATCGTCATTGCTAGAAGTTTGGTGTGTTTTTTATAGGCGTTTTTTATCATTGCCCGGATGCTATGCATGTACTCGCTCCTGGTTGCTTTGTGTTCGATAATTCAACCGCGTAACACGTACTGCGGTACCACCAGACGACCGTTTCTAATGATATTGAATCGCTCAAGTCCTGGAATATAAATTTGAGTGACGATGCTGTTGCTTGAAAAGCGGGCTACGGTTCGGCGGAATATTTTCATTCCTGTGTTTGATAGGTTTTTTTGCAGTTTTTCCAGTTGTGCGGAAACTGTCGTGGAGTTGATATGTGCAGGGGCGTCAATTGTAGGAAGTGTCGCTGTTGTGACGGGTGCGAAGTCAATCAAGTGTTTCAGGCGTCTTGATTTAGATAGTAGATCAAAAGTTTCTCTATCTATAGATTCTTCAGCGGCATCATATAAGTCCTCGGACTGGAATTGTTCAGTAACTGCCCTTTGGATTGCAGTATGGATCTCAAGCGAGCATCCGGAGCCAATGGGTGAAAGATGGTGAACTCCAGGGCCCGCTTTGGGAAAAGCCACTGCAAAGTAAACTGACAGCACATCCTTGATAATGATCACTTGCAGTCTGTTCGCTGACGCCAAGGCAGCGGGGTGGCTCCTCAGCGCTGTTCGAAGCAACGCCGCAGAAGGTGTGTATAGTTCCATTGCCGGACCGAGGCCACAGACAGCCATGTAGAAAAGAGAGAGGATATGCCTTTCGATTGTTTCGTGGGCACCATGTAACAGTGCTTCGTTCTCTGTGCAGCCAAAAGCAATTCCTGAGTTTGATGAGTAGCGAGATAAAAAGCGCAGTGCAGAATTCGAATCTTCGTGGATGTTTTGCGTCGTTTCAGGGCGTAGAAGGACGCACGGAGCGAATAGCTCTTCATTGTTATTGAGCGAGGTAAGCCTGAAACATTCGATTAATTTTTCGGTGTAAGGCAGGCTGGTAAAAATCCCATCTTCTGTAACTGCTTTTTGAGTAGCTATCTTGTCGGAGCGGTATCGTATGGGAGCATCAGCAAGAGGCTGGAACGTGCTGAAGTGTTCAATGCTTTCTGCCAGTGCGCCTATTAGTGAGTCTGGTCCCTTGCCAGCCCCCGATTCAACGAGGTTGTCGTTGCCATCAAATAATTCGGCCGTCGCTACTAGCTTGGATGGTGTCGTATACCGTGTTACTGCACTGAGGTCCAGTGTGTGGAGCGTAGACATGATATTGAATAGCGCTTCGGTGGGTGATAGTTCTCGTTCTGACATATGGATCTCCGTTAAAGGATGCCGAAAGGAGATCCTTTCGGCATCTGTTCGCCGATATTTAATCGGTCACTGGCTTAATTGGTCAGCGACGCAAAAAAAACGGCTTCCGTTGCGAGGAGGTCTTTAGAAAGGCCTAATGCCTGCGGCAGGCCAAAAAAGGTATGATTTATTTCAGAGCGTTTCCTACCCATGTCGATTTACTCCAATGTAGTTAATGGGCGTCGCGACGCGAGCGTCCAACTTGCGTTTGTTCGCAAGTGATTAATTAATAACATTGGGGTGAGGTGAAGGCTATTGCGCGACTTCCGAGGCTGACGTAGGTTCGTTCTTGCCGTTGAGTAGGAGGGGGGTGTAGGAATGTAGCTGCTTTGTTGAAAGTGTGGTTGCTCTCTACTGTTTTCGCCGTTTGGGATGTTTATATTATTTTAAGAAAGGATCAAAAGGATAGTCTGGCAAGGTTACGGCGGTGTTCTAATGCGGGGGTGCCCGGAAAGGTTGTGTTGCGTGCACATCTAAATGAACAGGGTTGCCATCGCTTCCCGCATCTAGTGGATGGCAGAGCCGACGTGTGGCCTCGCCACCTTGAGTGGACAGCATTGCCTCTATGGTGAGGGCACGAAGAGCCAAATCGGCGCCACCCAGCCGATTTGCAGCGCGCCAAGCCGTGTGGTTAGCTGCCAACCTCTCCCAGCCCCTTGACTGCCGAAGCCTCCATGAACTTTACCCAGCCTCGTTTGAGATTGCTGTCGATACTGAGTGTGACCCTGTTGGTGGTGGGCTGTACGTCCTACACCCTGTTTCGCCATAGCGGCGCGCCGGTGGATGAAGGTTTCGCCGCCGAGCAACTGAACGAAGGGGGTATGGAAGACATCGGCACGCTGGCACCGCCCGAGGTGGAGAAACGCCTCAACTATTTGATTCAAGACACCGGTGAAACCCTCCGCTCCCTGGAACTGCTCAGTGACGCGCAATTGAGCCTGAGTATTGAGACGACCGAGCCTGCCCACGAGCAGCCGTTGCAATACGAGCCGCTGTTTGTGCCGTTCACCAGCGCACAACTGAAGGCTGAACTGGCGTCGATCCAGGGCCTGCGTTTTGCCCAGAGGCTATTCGCCGACGGTTCCGAAGTGAGGCTCGACACCAGCAATCTTGATCCGCTCTGGAAGCGTGCAGCGACGCCGGATGAGCCGGCGGCGGAGCAGTACTTGCCGCAGCGCCTGCGGTTTCGCGATGGCAGCGAGAAAACCTTCGCCGAGCTCAAGGCGCCGCCCAAGGTCGAGCCCGACGACATGATCGCGTCCCATGACGCCTTCGCACTTACGGTGAACAAACCTCTGGCGAGTCTCGACCTGACGGTCGCTTACCGCAGCTATCCGGCGTTCAGGAAAGTGGTCCTGGACAAGGATCATCCGAAGGTGACCCTGGACGACGGCCAGTCCTTCCAGCTCACCGCCCTGGGTGATGGCAGCGCCTCTGTGCGCTTGAGTACGCCGAAAATGTCGACCTTCGTGGTGCAGGGGCTGGACGACGCGGGCAAGGCGCTCTACAGCAACGGCAATAACTCCCGGGCGTTTCCCTCCGACAGCGATATCGCGGCGTTGCATGACTATTACAAAGCGCTGCTGCAGACCAAGGACGATCTCAAGCAGCTCAAGACCGGCCAGGCGGTGCAGCAGCAATTGGAGCGCTTGACCGAGGCGCTGGCCGCTCAGGCGGGGCCGTTGCAAAACACCGAGGTCGACTACCAATTCGAGGCCACCCCGCAACGCATCGTCATCCATGTGCTCGATCCGATGGAAGACAACTCCGTGGAGTTCACCCAGGTCGACAACGTCCTGGCAGCCCAAGCGCGCTACATCGCCCTGGACCGGAGGGCCGAGCGCTACGGCTTCATCGACCAGGCCGGCCAGTGGTTGATCAAACCCCGTTGGGTGCAGGTACAAGATAGCCAGATGGCCGATACCTACACGTTGTTTTCCCCGGAAAAGTCCAGCGACCCGGACTCGGACTGGCAGCCGTTGCGCAGCCAGCTCGCCTATTTTCCTGCCGGTAGCAACAAGCTCGTGGACCTGCCGTTCGAAAACATCGCCGAGGCGTTGAGCAATGGCCTGCTGTTGGTGGAGCGTGAAACCAACGGCCCTTATGGGCTCTACGATGCCAGGAGCCATCGTTTCGTGTTGCCGATGAAGTTCGTCAACCCCACCGTGACCGACAACCTGTTCATCGCCCGTCTCGGCATGCGAACCGATGTCACGGAAGGCCTGTACGGTGCCTATACCCTGGATGGCAAGCAGATCCTGCCGATGCAATTCTCGGGCATCGAGCACAGCGCGGGTTTGCTCTACGCCAGCTCCGCCGATCGGAACCGCCAGGATGTTTTCGACCTGGACGGTAAACGGATCAACCTGCCGGGTGACAACGTGATAGGCCGGTTTGTGGGCCAGCAACCACTGCTGGTGCAGGACACTAAAAGCCGGAAATTCGCTTTTATCGATCGCCAGGGCGCGCGGCTAGCCATCAAATTGCCGTATGACGACGTGACGCCGTTCTCCAACGGCATGGCGGTGGTCGGACGCGATGGCAGCTATGGCGCCATCGACCTGGCGGGCAGGTTGCAGGTGCCGCTGGATTACAACCAGATCAACGCGTTCCAGACCCGTTACGCCGCGGCCATCCGGGCCGGTGGTGGTTCCGGGCTGGTCTTGATCAGTCAGAACAACAAGGTGATCAAGGAACTGGGCTCCTACACCAGCATGAAGGTGCCGGATAACGGCAATGAGGCCCGTTACTACGTGAGAGATCCGAATAACGATGACGAGTACCTGGTCTATGACGCCGATGGCAATCTTGTGAAGAAAGAGCAATAGCGGCAACTACGCTGAACCCGTGGCGAGGGAGCTTGCTCCCGCTCGACTACGCAGCAGTCGCAAGGCGGCCTATGCAGCTTGCCCATCACATCGCAGCGCCTGGTTTTGGGGTTGCTGCGCAACCCAGCGGGGGCAAGCTCCCTCGCCACGGGGTGCCTTTGGATCAGGGGTGGCTGATGCCACAGGAACGTGTTCGTGTCCGGATCTCAGAGCTGGCTTATATAGGTACCCGTCCCCTTGAGGATGTTCTGCAACGTCAGTTCCACTTCCGCCAGGTCCGCCGCATCGGTGTCGTGGATGATTTCCAGCACGTCGTCGCCATTCAGTGCATCGGCATCCGCCGGGGCAATTTCAATCAGCAAGCGGGTAGGGCTGAGGGTGACCTTCACGCCGTCCAGTGTCGAAGGCTCGCCATCGAGGGCGATTTCCAGTTCGTCTTCGTCGGGGTAGCGCGTCATCAGGAACATTTCGCCCTGGGCGCTGTGGCAGCAGAGCATGGCCATGTTGTCTTCTTCATCGTCGCACGGGTTGGCGATCAGAAGGGCGGTAGTCATTTGCATGGTGATGGCTCCTGGCCGGATGCATGTGCTGGGCAAAAAGTGGATTCTGCCAGCCTGAAGGATTTTCTGCAGGTTTACCGCCTTGGGGTGCCGTTTGGTCCCCAGCCTGCTAGGGTTGTTCGGTGCGCAACGGCTGTTTAGCTTGCCGATGACCGAATATGTCGCAGCGCTGCAAGCAGGCACATTGTCGCACTCGTTAAGCTGCGCAACGGATGTGCACCTGCAAAGGCCACCCCTGGGTGGTTTTTGCAGGTGTCCATGACATGAAATTACATGGAAAAGGATGTGACCTGCCGGTCCTGTCCAGCTTCACCCACCTGTCATCCTGTTTCCTCTGCCCGAGAATCAGGAACGGGATGGCCGACAGCCCCGCAGGGGTTGCACGCGACGCTTCAATCAATAACAAGCCCAAGCGGAGTACCACAGATGGCGTTCTTCACCGCAGCCAGCAAAGCCGACTTCCAGCACCAACTGCAGGCGGCACTGGCGCAGCACATCAGTGAACAGGCACTGCCACAAGTGGCGCTGTTCGCTGAACAATTCTTCGGCATCATTTCCCTCGATGAACTTACCCAACGCCGGTTGTCCGACCTGGCCGGCTGCACCCTGTCTGCCTGGCGCCTGCTTGAGCGCTTCGATCACACGCAACCGCAGGTGCGCGTCTATAACCCCGATTACGAACGCCACGGCTGGCAGTCGACCCACACGGCCGTGGAAGTGCTGCACCACGACCTGCCGTTCCTGGTGGATTCGGTCCGTACCGAGCTGAATCGTCGCGGCTACAGCATCCATACCCTGCAAACCACCGTGCTGAGCGTGCGTCGCGGCAGCAAGGGCGAGTTGCTGGAAATCCTGCCAAAAGGCACCCAGGGCGACGACATCCTGCAAGAGTCGTTGATGTACCTGGAGATCGACCGCTGCGCCAACGCCGCCGAACTCAACGTCCTGAGCAAGGAACTTGAGCAAGTGCTGGGCGAAGTGCGCGTGGCCGTGGCTGACTTCGAACCGATGAAAGCCAAGGTCCAGGAAATCCTCGACAGCCTGGACAGCAGCGCCTACGCCATCGACGCTGATGAAAAGAGCGAGATCAAGAGCTTCCTGGAATGGCTGGTGGGTAACCACTTCACCTTCCTGGGCTACGAAGAATTCGTGGTTCGCGATGAGGCCGATGGCGGCCACATCGAATACAACCCTGATTCGTTCCTCGGCTTGACCAAATTGCTGCGCGCCGGCCTCACCGCCGAAGACCTGCGCATCGAAGACTACGCCGTCAATTACCTGCGCGAACCGACGCCGCTGTCGTTCGCCAAGGCCGCGCACCCGAGCCGCGTACACCGTCCGGCCTACCCGGACTACGTGTCGATCCGTGAAATCGACGCCGACGGCAAGGTGATCAAGGAATGCCGCTTCATGGGCCTGTACACCTCTTCGGTGTATGGCGAGAGCGTGCGGGTCATCCCGTACATCCGCCGCAAGGTCGCGGAAATCGAGCGTCGCTCGGGCTTCCAGGCCAAGGCGCACCTGGGCAAGGAACTGGCCCAGGTGGTCGAAGTGCTGCCCCGTGACGACTTGTTCCAGACCCCGGTGGACGAGCTGTTCAGCACCGTCATGTCCATCGTGCAGATCCAGGAACGCAACAAGATCCGCGTGTTCCTGCGCAAAGACCCGTATGGCCGTTTCTGCTACTGCCTGGCCTACGTGCCACGGGACATCTACTCCACCGAAGTGCGCCAGAAGATCCAGCAGGTGCTGATGGATCGCCTGAAGGCCTCGGACTGCGAGTTCTGGACCTTCTTCTCCGAATCCGTGTTGGCCCGCGTGCAGTTGATCCTGCGAGTGGACCCGAAGAACCGTCTCGACATCGATCCGGTCCTGCTGGAAAAAGAAGTCGTGCAGGCCTGCCGCAGCTGGAAGGACGACTACGCCAGCCTGGTGGTCGAAAGCTTCGGCGAAGCCCAGGGCACCAACGTGCTGTCGGATTTCCCGAAAGGCTTCCCGGCCGGCTACCGCGAGCGTTTTGCCGCGCACTCGGCCGTGGTCGACATGCAGCACCTGCTGAGCCTGAGTGAAAAGAACCCGCTGGTCATGAGCTTCTACCAGCCGCTGGGCCAGGTCTCCGGCCAGCGTGAGCTGCACTGCAAGCTGTATCACGCCGACACGCCGCTGGCGTTGTCCGACGTGCTGCCGATCCTGGAAAACCTCGGCCTGCGCGTGCTGGGCGAGTTCCCGTACCGTCTGCGCCACACCAACGGCCGCGAGTTCTGGATTCATGATTTCGCGTTCACCGCCGCCGAAGGCCTGGACCTGGACATCCAGCAACTCAACGACACCTTGCAGGACGCCTTCGTCCACATCGTGCGTGGCGATGCCGAGAACGATGCGTTCAACCGCCTGGTGCTGACCGCCGGCCTGCCATGGCGCGACGTGGCGCTGCTGCGTGCCTACGCCCGTTACCTGAAGCAGATCCGCCTGGGCTTCGACCTGGGTTACATCGCCAGCACCCTGAACAACCACACCGACATCGCTCGCGAGCTGACCCGGTTGTTCAAGACCCGCTTCTACCTGGCGCGCAAACTCACTGGCGATGACCTGGAAGACAAGCAGCTGCGCCTGGAGCAAGCGATTCTCTCGGCCCTGGACGACGTCCAGGTGCTCAACGAAGACCGGATCCTGCGTCGCTACCTGGACCTGATCAAGGCCACCCTGCGGACCAACTTCTACCAGACCGACGCCAACGGCCAGAACAAGTCCTACTTCAGCTTCAAGTTCAACCCGCACCTGATCCCGGAACTGCCGAAACCGGTGCCCAAGTTCGAGATCTTCGTCTACTCGCCACGGGTCGAAGGCGTGCACCTGCGCTTCGGCAACGTTGCCCGTGGCGGCCTGCGCTGGTCCGACCGTGAAGAAGACTACCGCACCGAAGTGCTTGGCCTGGTAAAAGCCCAGCAAGTGAAAAACTCGGTGATCGTGCCGGTGGGCGCCAAGGGTGGTTTCCTGCCACGTCGCCTGCCATTGGGCGGCAGCCGGGACGAGATCGCGGCCGAGGGCATCGCCTGCTACCGCATCTTCATCTCGGGCCTGTTGGACATCACCGACAACCTGAAGGACGGCGCGCTGGTACCGCCGGCCAACGTCGTGCGTCATGACGACGATGACCCGTACCTGGTGGTGGCGGCGGACAAGGGCACTGCGACCTTCTCCGACATCGCCAACGGCATCGCCATCGACTATGGCTTCTGGCTGGGCGATGCGTTCGCCTCCGGCGGTTCGGCTGGCTACGACCACAAGAAAATGGGCATCACCGCCAAGGGCGCGTGGGTCGGCGTGCAGCGCCACTTCCGCGAGCGCGGCATCAATGTCCAGCAAGACAGCATCACTGTGGTGGGCGTCGGCGACATGGCCGGCGACGTGTTCGGCAACGGCTTGTTGATGTCCGACAAGCTGCAACTGGTCGCGGCCTTCAACCACCTGCACATCTTCATCGACCCGAACCCGGAGCCGGCCAGCAGCTTTGCCGAGCGCAAGCGGCTGTTCGACCTGCCGCGTTCGGCCTGGAGCGACTACGACGCCAGCATCATGTCCGAAGGCGGCGGTATCTTCTCGCGCAGCGCGAAGAGCATCGCCATCTCGCCACAGATGAAAGAACGCTTCGACATCAAGGCTGACAAGCTGACCCCGACCGAGCTGCTCAATGCCTTGCTCAAGGCACCAGTGGACCTGTTGTGGAACGGCGGTATCGGCACTTACGTCAAGGCCAGCACTGAAAGCCACGCCGATGTCGGCGACAAGGCCAACGATGCACTGCGCGTGAACGGCAACGAATTGCGCTGCAAGGTCGTGGGCGAGGGCGGCAACCTGGGCATGACCCAACTGGGTCGCGTCGAGTTCGGCCTCAATGGCGGCGGTTCCAACACCGACTTCATCGACAACGCGGGCGGCGTGGACTGCTCCGACCACGAAGTGAACATCAAGATCCTGCTCAACGAAGTGGTGCAGGCCGGCGACATGACCGACAAGCAACGCAACCAGTTGCTGGCGAGCATGACCGACGAAGTCGGTGGCCTGGTGTTGGGCAACAACTACAAGCAGACCCAGGCCCTGTCCCTGGCGGCGCGCCGTGCCTTCGTGCGGATCGCCGAATACAAGCGTCTGATGAACGATCTGGAAGGCCGCGGCAAGCTGGATCGCGCCATCGAGTTCCTGCCGTCTGAAGAGGCGATCAACGAGCGCGTCGCGGCGGGCCATGGCCTGACCCGTGCCGAACTGTCGGTGCTGATCTCCTACAGCAAGATCGACCTCAAGGAAGCGCTGCTCAACTCCCTGGTACCGGACGACGATTACCTGACCCGTGACATGGAGACGGCTTTCCCGCCGACGCTGGTGAACCAGTTCTCCGAGGCCATGCGTCGCCATCGCCTCAAGCGCGAGATCGTCAGCACCCAGATCGCCAACGACCTGGTCAACCACATGGGCATCACCTTCGTTCAGCGGCTCAAGGAGTCTACGGGCATGAGCCCGGCGAACGTTGCGGGTGCGTATGTCATTGTTCGGGATATCTTCCACCTCCCGCACTGGTTCCGTCAGATCGAAGCTCTGGACCACCAGGTCTCGGCCGACGTGCAACTGGAGCTGATGGACGAGTTGATGCGCCTGGGTCGTCGCGCCACGCGCTGGTTCCTGCGCAGCCGCCGCAACGAGCAGAACGCTGCCCGTGACGTCGCGCACTTCGGTCCGCACCTGGCCGCGTTGGGCCTCAAGCTCGACGAACTGCTGGAAGGTCCGACCCGCGAAGGCTGGCAGACCCGCTACCAGGCCTATGTGGCCGCCGGTGTGCCGGAGCTGCTGGCGCGCATGGTTGCCGGCACCACGCACCTGTACACCTTGTTGCCGATCATCGAGGCGTCCGACGTCACTGGCCAGAACGCCGCCGATGTGGCCAAGGCCTACTTCGCCGTGGGCAGCGCCCTGGACATCACCTGGTACCTGCAACAGATCAGCGCACTGCCGGTGGAAAACAACTGGCAGGCACTGGCCCGTGAAGCGTTCCGCGATGACATCGACTGGCAGCAACGGGCGATCACCATCTCGGTCCTGCAGGACGGCGACGCGACCCAGGACGTGGAAACCCGCCTGGCGATGTGGCTTGAGCAGCATCACGAAATGGTCGAGCGCTGGCGCGCCATGCTGGTGGACATCCGTGCCGCCAGCGGCACCGACTACGCCATGTACGCGGTCGCCAACCGCGAATTGCTGGACCTGGCGTTGAGTGGTCAGGCGGTCGTGACGGCCAACTGATCCGGCGTTGAATGAAAAAGCCCCGCATTGAGAGATGCGGGGCTTTTTTTGTCTTTTGGAATCTAGTTCATGAGCAACAGAGAGTTCCTGTGGGAGCGAGCCTGCTCGCGATAGCGGTGTATCAGCCAAGTTCAATGTAGCTGACCCACCGCTATCGCGAGCAGGCTCGCTCCCACAGAGAAATGAAGTGCGGTTAAGTTAGTTCTTCAGCGGTATCAACACCGCCTCATCCTCACCCATCACCATGAACACCAACAATTTTGCCGGTTGGCTCGCGCTGGCGTTTTTCGACACCAGGTGCTCGGAACCTGCCGCTTCATACCAGAACTCCCCAGCCTTGTAAGTCTTCGCCGGCTCACCCTTGACCTGGGAAGTGATGGCGCCTTCCAGTACGTAGGCCATCGCTGTGCCCTCATGCTTATGGGCAATGGACGCTTGGCCGGGTGCATAGTTGACGGTCAGCATCATGGTTTTTTTACCTGGAACGTTTTTCAGCAATTGCTCCTGCAGCACCGTGACCTTTTCCGAAGGCGCGGCTTCGTGGGCGTAGGCCTGGGTCATGGGCAGCAGGCTGAGGGCGGCGATCAGACAGAGTGTTTTCATGAAGGTATGGCCTGTGTGGTTTCGAGTGATTTCGCGCTGTCGCGGCGATGGATTCACCCTAAGCCCCACGGTGGGGCAAACAAACGTCCAATCTTTCGGAAGGTGGGTAGACCAATTGGCTGGCCCGATGCAGCCATTGGCTGATGGGGCTTTTGTGGCGAGGGAGCCTGGCAGGAATAGAGCTGCGGGCTCAGACAATCGGAAAACTATTGAAATCCACGCTGCGCGCCAGTCGGTTGTCGATCAGGCTGATGAAGCCTTGCACTTCCGGGCAGTTGAAGTGGGCTTGCATGGCCGCTTCCGACTGCCAGCGGGCGCTGACGTTCCAGCGGTCGCCATCGTCCGGGCAACGGTCGACCAGGTAGGCATCGCAGCCCGGCTGGGTACGCAGGGTCTCGACGATTTGCTGCAATTGCCGGCCCAGCTCTTCCGAGCGACCGGCGGCGGCTTGCACCTGTACGGTATTGATCACTTGACGAGACATTGTTCAGGCTCCTGAATCAAGTCGCAGGGGGGCTCAACATCAATCACACCCGTGCAGGATAGGCCCGTCGGCGCAAGGCTCAAACAGCCAATGGGCGGATAAATGCCCAGTCCAATCCCTCAGGCCACTTGCTGCAGGATGTCGCGCAAGCGGTCCAGGGCGATGTCGATGTCCAGGGTTTCGATCGCGCCGAAACCAAAGAACAGGCCTGGCCGCACCGGGGCCTCGTTGAAAAAGCCATCGAGGCGGTAGAGCCCGACTTCGGCTTTTTTCGCCAGCTCGATCACCAGCGCCAGGTCCATGGGGACCTTGCACAACACCGCCATATGAAAGCCCGCAGTGGTGGGCACGGCCTCGAACCAGGGCGACAAGTCCCCGGCCATGCGGGCCAGGATTCGCTCGCGGCGACCGGCATACAGGGTGTGGCAGCGGCGGATGTGCTTTAGCAGGCAACCCTCGGCGATGAACTTCGCCAGCGCCCACTGGGGCAGGGTGGAGGTGTGCTGGTCGGTGAGGCGCTTGGCCAGGATCACCGCTTCAAGAATCGCTGGCGGCAGGATCGCATAGCCGAGCCGCAGTTCCGGCAACAAGGTCTTGGAGAAGGTGCCGACGTACGCCACGATCCCGCGCTCATCCAGGCTCTGCAACGAATCGGCGGGCCGGCCTTCGTAGCGGAATTCGCTATCGTAGTCGTCTTCGATGATGATCGCCCCCAGCTCATAGGCTCGCGCCAGCAGGGCCTCGCGGCGGGCCTGGCTCATGGGCATGCCCAAGGGGAACTGGTGGGAGGGCGTCACATAAATCAACCGCGTGCCGTCGGGGATCAGGTCGACCCGCATGCCTTGCTCGTCCACTGGCACCCCGGCCACCGTGGCGCCCTGGGAGCCGAACAGCAACCGCGCCGGCGGATAGCCTGGGTCTTCCATGGCCACCAGGCTGCCGGGACGGGTCAACACCCGCGAGATCAGGTCCAGGGCCTGCTGCGCGCCGTTGCACACCACCACGTCTTCATCCTGGCAATTGACCCCGCGGGAAAACGCAATGTGCCGGGCAATGGCATTGCGCAGCGACGGCAGGCCTTCGGGCTGGCTGTAGAAGCCCTTGGCACTGGCGATCTGGCGCAGCGCGTGGGCCGTGCAGCGCCGCCAGTCGTCCAGTGGAAACTGGCCCTTGCCCGTGGCGCCGCCGATGAAGTCGTAGCGCAACGCGCCTTCTAGGGTGGGATGGCGCATCAGGTCGGGCATGGTGCGCCAGGCTTCGACGACGTCGGCGCCGGCCAGCTCGCGGTGGCTTTGCTTGCGTACGATTCTGGCCGGCCGCGCGTTGACGTAGGTGCCTTTGCCGATGATACCGGTGAGCAGGTTTTCGTAGGTCAGTTGGGCGTAGGTGTCGGAGACGGTCTTGCGCGAGACCCCCAGTTGTTCGGCCAGCAGGCGGCTGGGCGGCAGTTGCGTGCCGGCCGCCAGGCGACCGCTTTCGATGGCGCTGCGCAATTGTTGATACAGCTGGCTCGACAGGTCCTTGCGGCCGTTGATGACAACATGAAGTTCCATACCCGCAAGCTCCTGGGCGATTGTTGGCGGCCAGCGTCAAAGGCGCAAGATTACCCGCATTGTGCGACTGCATAGAAGTTGCGTGGGGAAAATCCCGCCCATTGGACTTGCCTCCGGGTTTTTCGCCGAATTGGACCTGTCATTGAGCGGTCCCTGGGCCTACCGTGAAGGTCTCGAACGCCACGGAGCCCGCCATGAGCCCGCGTCTGGATTACTACACTGCATCGCCTGGGGCGATGAAAGCCATGATCGGCCTGGAAGCCCTGACCAGTCGCCTGAGTATCGAACCGGCGTTGCTGCACCTGATCAAGATCCGCGCTTCACAACTCAATGGCTGCGCCTTCTGCACTGACATGCATTCGGTGGAGGCGCGACGCCAGGGCGAGACCGAGCGACGGCTCTACGCGGTGGCGGTGTGGCGCGACAGCGGTTTTTTCACGGCCCGCGAACGCGCTGCCCTGGCCTGGACCGAGGCGGTGACGCTGTTGGCTGAGAGCCAGGTGCCGGACGACGTCTATGCCCAGGCCCGAGCCTGCTTCAGCGAGGAGGAACTGGTGGACCTGACCCTGGCGATCAGCACCATTAACAGTTGGAATCGGCTGGCGGTGAGTTTTCGCCAGAGTCCGGGTGGCTGATCGCTTGGGTCTAGTCCTTTGTGGCGAGGGAGCTTGCTCCCGCTCGGTTGCGCAGCGACCGCAAAATCCTGGGGCCGCTTCGCAGCCCAGCGGGAGCAAGCTCCCTCGCCACAAAAGCAGTGTCGTTCACTTGGGCAGCGGCGAATTGCTGGCCGGAACCGGCGGCCGCTGGGGCTTGACCGAAGTGCCAAACGTATTGCCCATGCGCACACCTGTGGCCGCCGGGGTTACCAGGCCGATGCTGTTCGGTGCGCGTTCGTTGACCGGCACATTCATGGCGTCCTGGGCCCGTTGCGCAGCTGTTGCAGCCTGCGGGTCGTTGCCCATCTGCCGGCTCAGGCAGTTGTAGTCGGGGGTCTTGTAGCCACCGACCGTCACCTCGATACACGCCGGGGCTTCTTCACCCTGGGCCCAAGGCAGGGCCATGAGCAGCCCGAGGCCTGCCATCATTTTCGTCCACTGTTTCATCACCGACCTCCTGGCCCGTCTCACAGGGCGGTTCGTTGTCTGGGCACCAGTCTAGTGCGGCCCGGAGGATTTGTATCAGATGTCATACGACATTCATAAACACCCCTCAGGATGACGGTTTTCAACGGATACGTCAGTCGTGCAGCAGGGCAGAGCCGGGGGCGGACGCGGGCGTAGATTGACCAGGGCGCCCTTGCGGTGGCTGATGGTGGTGCTGTGTCTGCTGGCCGGGCCGATCCAGGCGGTCGGCCTGGTGGACCTGGACATCGCGCCCCAGGAACTGACCACGGCGCTGGAGCAGTTCAGCCGGGCGACGGGCATGGCGGTGCTGGTGGACCACCAGTTGTCGAGCCAGCGCCATACGCTGGGTGTCCAGGGGCAATTCACACCTTCCGAAGGGTTGAGGGTGTTGCTCAGCGGCACCGGGCTGGCGGCGCACTATGCCCGGGAGGATGCATTCACGTTGCAGCCGGTGCAGGTCCGCGAGGTGCCGTTGCCTCCCGGCGTCACCCCAGGCTTGAGTGACAGCAACTACGCGGCAGCGATCCAGACGGTCATCCAACGCAATTTGTGTCGTTCACCGTTAACCCGCCCAGGCAGTTTCCGGGCGGTGCTGCAAGTGTGGATCGGCCGGGACGGCGTGGTCCAGCACAGCCGCCTGGTCAGTTCCACGGGCGACCTGATGCGGGACAAGGCCTTGGTCAACAGTTTGCAAAACCTCAGGATCGACCGCCCGGCGCCCAGCTCGTTGCGCCAGCCGGTGACCCTGCTTTTGTTACCCGACTCATCAGGAAGAAGCATGGAATGCATAGCAGGGGAAGGGGTGTCCGGGCGATGAAAGACTCCGGTCGCAGCCCGTTGGTGAAGATGTTCCTCACCTCGTATGAGGATTTCAAGGTGCGCCTGCGCAGACGCCTGGGCTCTGAGGAGCTGGCCAACGATGTGTTGCATGAAACCTACCTTCGGGTCGATCGCATGGTCGATACCCAGGAGATTGCCCAGCCCAACGCTTATTTGTATCGCATGGCCCTGAACATCGCCGCCGACCGCCGACAGGCCGATGCGCGCCTGCTCACCGGCGATGAAATCGAGGAATTGCTGCAGGTCTCGGATGAAGCGCTGGATCCGGCGCGGGTGGTGGGTGGGCAGAAGGAGCTGCAGACCCTGCTCAAGGCCTTGTACGAACTGCCGGCGCGCCGTCGCAGGATTTTCATCGCCGCGCGCCTGGAGGAAGCGCCGCACCTGGAAATCTCTCAGCGCTTCGGTATTTCCACGCGCATGGTGGAGAAGGAAATCAAGGCTGCGTTAGGGCACTGCGCCCTGCGCCTGGAAAGAAAAGTCATTCAGCGGTTCGGTCCCGGCGCGGGAAAACCGTCTTGAGAGTAGAGACCCGACCCTTTCGTGAGTGTGTGTGCGCTTGAACATCTTCAGCATCACTTCCCCTGACGCCACGCCCCAGGCCCGATTGGCCAGCGAGGCCCGAGACTGGCTGATCCTGCTGACCTCGGGGCGCGCCACCGTGGCCGATGCCCGGGCCTTGCGCCTGTGGTGCGGGCAAAGCCCCGAACATGCCCGGGCCTTCGAACAGGCCAAGGCGCTGTGGCAGGGGCTGCAACCTGCCGCCGCAGCGGTGCAGGCGCCCCGGCATTTCGGCCGTCGGGCGTTGCTGGGTGGCGCCATCGCGGCGTCGGCGGCGTTCCTGTTGATCCGCGCCACGGTGCCCGGTGGTGTTTCCGGGCTGGGAGCCGACTACGTCACCGATGTCGGCGAACAGCGCCGAGTGGAACTGGCCGAGGGCGTCAGCCTGGAACTCAATACCCAGACCCGCCTCAGCCGCCGCGCGCTGGCCGATGGCGGGCAAGGACTGGAATTGCTCAGCGGTGAGATTGAAGTGCAGGGGCGCAGTGCCCAGGTGGTCAGCGTCCAGGCCGGTGCCGGCTGGATCAGCGCTGCCCGGGCACGCTTCAACATCCGCTACACCGACCACAGCCTCTGCGCGACTTGCCTGGAGGGCGTGGTGCAGGTCGAGGTGCAAGGCCAGCGGTTCCGCCTGGAGCCGGGCATGCAACTGACGTACGACCCTGGCCGGGTGGACGCTCCCAAGCGTGCCGATGTGTCGGCAGCGATTGCCTGGCGTGAGCAGGTCCTGGTGTTCAACGACGCGACCTTGGCCAGTGTCATTGATGAGATAAACCGCTATCGGCCAGGCATGTTGCTGCTGCTCAATCGCGAGCTCGGCCAGCGCAAGGTCCAGGCGCGGTTTCGCCTCGACCAACTGGCGGGCGTGGCACTGTTGATCCGCGATGCCTATGGTGCCAAATGCACTGAATTGCCGGGTGGGGTGGTGGTGCTGAGCTGAGGCCAGTGGCGCCTGGGCGGGCCTCATCGCGAGCAGGCTCGCTCCCACAAGGGACCTGTGCTGTGCTCAAGCCTTGAAGGTCACCCAGTAATCTGTGGGGGCTACTCCAACGGCCCCAGCACCTGTCGATACTGTTCAACCCCTTGAGGTGTCTGGCGAGTCAAGCTGATTTCGATGCCCATCGGGTTTTCCTGGCGGTTGCCGCTGAGCTTGCGCCAGCCTTTTTCCTTGTCCCAGAACCGCAGTCCGGCGTCGCTGACGTCACTGAGCACCGCCATGCCCGGGCCGGGTGCGGGCAGTGGGTAGCGACTGCGGGCCTGGCCTTGGGCGCGGTAAAGCGTGTCGCCCTTGAGCCACCAGCGCACCCGTTGCAACTCGCCCTCCTGGGTCGCCGCCACGCGAATCACATCCAGGCGGAACCCTCGGCCTTCGGTGCTGCGCACGGTGAGGGCCGGCGGGGCGGTCGAGGGCTCGTCGTCGACGCCGGGTTTGACCGGTTCACTCAGCTCGATGCTGGCGCGCAGGGCCACGTCGCGCTCCAGTTGGTTCAATACCCGCAACAAGGCTTCGGTCTGTTCGGTACTGGCCTGCAAGTGGCTGTCGGCACGGGTCACGCTGTCCAGCCCGCGCCAGGCGATCAGGCTGACCACCGCCATCAGCAGGATCGCCACCATCACTTCCAGCAAGGTGAAGCCTGTCTGCCGGGCGCTCATTGAAGTTGCACCCGCCCGGCGGCACTGCGTTGCACCGTGAGACTGTTCAGGCCGTCCGACAAGCGGATCTGCAAGGGCTCGCCGAGCCATTCGGCATTCAGCACGATCCGCTGCCTGGGTTCCACGCGAACCTCCATCGACGGGCTCTGCCAACGACGTGGGTGTAATTGCGGGTCGTCCTTGAAACGATCCAGTCCGGTGCCTTGATCGGCGCGACGACTGAAGCCAAACCCCTTGGCGTCCCAGCGCCAGGTAATCGGTCGCCCGTCGGTGCGGGCTTCGGTCTGGGCCAGTTGCAACAGTTGCACCAGCCGCTCGCCGTCCTGGCGCAGCAACTTCAACGGATCCGGCTTGATGCTCAGGCTCACGGCGGCGCTGGCAATGCCGATGATCACCAGCACCACCATCAATTCGATCAGGGTGAAACCGCGTTGCTTGCCGAGGTTCATGCGCGCTCCTTTGCGTGAAAGCCATCCTGCACGGTGAAGATGATAAGGATGTGAAATAAAACGGAGAGAATTGACGCGTACGCTGGACGCTGGAACCTAAAAAAGGAGATTCAGGCCATGGCGTTCATCGAGCGTGTGTCCCCGGCGCAAATCATCCAGGCCGTGGGCCTGTTGGCGGCGTTGGCCGGGGTGGCGACCTGGTCTTCGCTGCTGCTCACGTCGGCCGAGTCCCGCACGCCGGATGTCGCCCCGCAACGCATGGCCGAGCGTTCCGATAACCCGGCGCTGCAATGGTTCTCCAACCAGCCGGCAGCGGTGGACATCAAGGTCAGCGGGGTGATGGCCGGCACCCGCGCGCCCGTGGCGATCCTCAGCCTCAACGACGGACCGCCGCGCAGTTTCCTGGTCGGTGAGCGGGTGGCCCAAGGGGTACGGCTGGTGGCGATCGAGGCGCAGGCGGTGGTCATCGAACGCGGCAACGAGCAGACCCGACTGGTCCTGGCTCGGTTGCCGGATTCGGTGAGTTTGCCGTCCCTGACACACACCGAAAATCAGCGCTGAACCCCTGTGGCGAGGGAGCTTGCTCCCGCTCGGTTGCGCAGCAACCGCAAGATGTTGGGGCCGCTTCGCGACCCAGCGGGAGCAAGCTCCCTCGCCACAGGGGGTTGTGTCTGCCTTTATTTTTCCCGGCTGACCAACGTCTCCAACCGAGCCAACGGCGGTGCTTCGCGACTGCGATCCGACACGCTCAGTTCAACCCGCAGCAACCGACCGTTCTCCGCCGGGCGCAGGGTCTGTTCGCAACGCAGCAACAGTCGTCCCTGGTCGCATTCGAACACTTTCGAGCCCTGGGTAAAACGGCCTTCCAGATGCAACTGCGCCAACTGACTGCGGGCGGCCAGCAGGGCGATGGATTTGTCGCGCAGCAGGCCGTTGCTCTGGGTCATCACCGCAGCCACGCGCACGGCGGCCGACATGGCCACGGCGATGATCGCCAGGGCCACCAGTACTTCGATCAGGGTGAAGCCGGCTTGCGGCGCAGGGCGTGACATGGTGCGGGCTCGGCGGCGAGGGCAGCCTTCAAGGCTAGACGCCGTTCATGACCAATTGACGACGCAAGCTCCTGAGCAATTTCAATATCACTGACATATTTTCTTGCAACACTGCGCCTCGAATCGAATCCAGCGAAGGACCGTCGAGATGCAGATCGCCCGTTACAACGCCCGTTCCCAAGGCCCTCGCGGGCAGCGCGGTTTCACCCTGATCGAAATCATGGTCGTGGTGGTGATCCTCGGCATCCTGGCGGCGATGGTGGTGCCCAAGGTCCTCGACCGCCCTGACCAGGCGCGGGCAACGGCGGCGAAACAGGACATTGGCGGCCTGATGCAAGCCCTGAAGCTGTATCGCCTGGACCACGGCAGTTACCCGAGCATGAACCAGGGCCTCAAGGTGCTGGTGGAAAAGCCGGCCGATGCGAAAAACAGCACCTGGCGTTCTTATCTGGAGCGCCTGCCCAACGACCCATGGGGCCGTCCTTATAACTACCTCAACCCCGGTGCCAACGGCGAAGTCGATATCTTTTCCCTGGGGGCCGACGGTCAGCCTGACGGCGACGGCGTGAATGCCGACATTGGCTCCTGGCAGTTGTAAGGGCCGTGATGCAGACGGATTCGCCCCTCGCGGCGAAGCAGCGCGGCATGGCGGTGATCAGTGCCTTGCTGATCGCTGCCGTGGTGGCGGTCATCGCCGGCGGCATGCTGACCCGCCAGACCCTGTTCACCCGCAGCCTGGAGGCCGAGCAGTTGCGCGTCCAGGGCTCGGCGCGGTTGCAGGGTGGCCTGCAACTGAGTCGCCATTTGCTCTGGGAGGCCCGCCAACGTGATCCGCTGACGCGCTTCGGCCAACCCTGGGCCAAACCCATCGTGATGCCGGGTTCGGACCAGGTCGACACGCCGTTCGAAGGCCAGCTGGAAGACGAGCAAGGCAAGTTCAACCTGCGCAACCTTGTCGCCAATGAGCGTGTAGATGAAGAACAACTGCGCGCCTTCGAACGCTTGTGCCAGCAGTTGGGCGTGGCCGCGACGGTCCGTACGCGCATCGTCGAAAGGGTGGTCGAGGCCTATCCGCGCCTGTTGAACCCGCAGCGGGTGGACCAGGCGCCAAAGGCCAATACCTTCGACAGCGGCCGCGAAACCTCGCCACAGGCCGACAACACGCCGCTGGCCCCGACACGCCCGATGCTGCGCACCTTGCAAGACCTGCGTAGCGTCAAAGGCGTCAATGCGCGGTCGCTGCAAACACTGGCGCCATACGTGACGATCCTGCCGACCAATACCTGGCTCAATGGCAACACCGCCAGCGCCCCGGTGCTGGCCGCCTATGTGCCGGGGCTGTCGCTGCAGCGGGCCGAGGCACTGGTCAGGGAGCGTGACGGTGGTCATTGGTTTATCAATCGTGGGGATTTCGTCAATCGCCTGCGCATGCCGGAGCTGGACACCGCCAGCGTCAAGGTCGGCATCACCAGCGATTGGTTCCGCCTGCGAGGCCAGGCGCGCAGCGGACAGCGGCGGGTCGAACTGGAGGCGTTGCTGCAACGCACCGAGGACCGCTTGCCCCAGGTGATCTGGTCAAGGGTGGGCGTATGACGCGCTTGCGCATCGCCCTGGCGCCGCTGGGCAGGCTGGATCTCGACAGTGAGGTGGCATTTGCCTGGCTGGATCGCCAGGGCCAGGTTCGCGAGCAAGGCCGCAGCAGCCTGCGGGCATTGGGCCAAGGCGGTAAGAATATTTCGGTGGAATGCTTCCTTCATCCCCGCGACAGTTTGCTGACCCGCCTGGAGTTGCCGTTGTTGCCAGCGGCCAAGATCACCGCCGCAGTGACGTGCGCAGCCCAGGCCCTGATGCTCGGTGCCAGCGAACACATGCAGGTGGCCCACAGCCCGCGCGGGGTCGACGGGCAGGTGCAGATCGCCTGGTTGGACCGTGAATCCCTCGCCAACCTGGGCCGGCTTGTGCACCAGGCCGACATGAAGCTGCGCGGCCTCTACCCGGCGGCCTACGCCTTGCCGGTGCTGTCGGGGCCGGTGGCCTGCATCGAGGACGACCATCTGCTGGTGCGCCACGGCCTGCAGCACGCCGTGGTGCAACCGTTGCAGGAGGACGCGCTGGACGAGTGGTTGCTGGAAACAGGGCACGGGTTGCACTGGGTGGGCGAGGCGCCGCCGCAACCTTCGATCAGCACCTTGGCCGAAACCCAACGCTGGATGGGCCCTGCGCCAGGCTGGGGGCTGCATGCCGGCCTTGCACGCAACGCCGTCGAGCGCGGCGGTTGGGGCCGGGCGGTGGCGATCTGCGCGACAGCGCTGGTGGTGTGGGTGGTTGGGCTGAACCTCTACGCCGCCCGCGAAGCGGCCCAGGGTCAACGGCTCAAGGCGCAGATGAGCCAGCGGGTGAAGCAGGCGTTTCCCGAGTTGCCGGTGATCCTCAACCCGCTGCAACAGGCGCGTCAGCAAATCGCTGCGCGCCAGAGCGGTACGGCGACCGACCCGGCGCAACGCTTTGCCAGCCTGGTGCAGCAGGCGGGCAGCGCCATGCCGTTCATGAGCGGCAATGTGCAGGCGCTGGTGTTCGAGAACGGTGAGTTGCGCCTGAGTGTCGTGGCCGAGGCGCAGAAACCCTCCGCCGAAGAGGCTTGGAAAATCCCCCTGGCCCAGGCCGGCATTGACGTCGCCGCCATCGATCAGGGTTGGACCCTGCGTGTCGCCCCGGCCGGCCAGGGCAGCCCCGACGAAACCCCGGACGCCGATGATGAATAAGCAATCCCTGGCACTGGCGTGGGTGCGCTGGCAAGCCTTTCGCACGCGGTTACGCACGTTCTGGCAGGGGCTGGCGGTGCGTGAGCAAGCTGCCGTGGCCCTGGCTGCTCTGGTGTTGGGCGGCTGTATGGTCTGGCTCGCGCTGATCCAGCCGCCGCTCAAGACCATCGCCTACTGGCAAGCCGAAACCCCGAAGCTGCGTTCACAGACTGAAGCCCTTGAAGTGCTGTTGCGTGACGTCGCTGGGCCTGCACAAGGCCAGCCCCTCGAAGCCGCCTTGCGCCAGAGCCTGGACGCTAGCGGCTTGAGCCAACATTACCAGTTGCAAACGCCCGGCGCCGAACGCCCCACCACTTGGCAGCTCACGTTCGACCAGGCCCCTGCAGAGGCAGTGATCGGCTGGCTGCTGGGTAACCCACGGCAACTCTCCCTGGAAGTGATCGAGGCTCGTTTGCAGCGCACCGCCCTTGCCAATCCCGACAACCTCGACAACAGCGCCGGCACACTGTCCGGAACCGTTCGCATGGATCAGGCGCAAAGCGCTAAGGAAGCTTCATGAAAGGGGCCAGATACCCACGTCATTGGCGCAAGGCTGCACCGCTGTTGGTGCTGGCGTTGAGCGCGTGCAACAGCACGCCACCGGCGTCGCAGCCACCGTTGCTGGTGGACAGCGAGCTGGGCATTCCGTTGGGAAGCACCCAGCGCAGCGGCGATGCATTGCTCGATCGCCAACGGGCCCAGGACCTGCGTGAACACAAGCCAGCGGTGCGGCATCAGGTCGACCTCACCACCCGTGCCCGTGAGCCGCGCAGCAATGTGCCGGCGCGCACGCCCTTGGGCGATCAACCGGTGACGCTGAATTTCGTCGAAGCGGATATCCAGGCGGTGGTGCGGGCCTTGTCCCGTTCCACCGGCCAACAGTTTCTGGTGGACCCGCGGGTCAAGGGCAACCTGACGCTGGTATCCGAAGGCCAGGTCCCAGCCTACCAAGCCTACGACATGCTGCTGGCCGCGTTGCGCATGCAAGGCTTCAGCGTGGTGGACGTCGGCGGCGTGGCCCAGGTGGTGCCGGAGGCCGATGCCAAGCTGCTTGGGGGGCCGATCTACAGCGCCGACAAACCGGCCGGCAACGGCATGCTGACCCGCACCTTTCGCCTGCAATATGAGAACGCGGTGAACCTGATCCCGGTGCTGCGCCCGATCGTGTCGCCGAACAATCCGATCAATGCCTACCCGGGCAACAACACCATTGTCGTCACCGATTACGCCGAGAACCTGTCGCGGGTGGCGCAGCTCATCGAAGGCATCGACACCCCGAGCGCCATCGACACCGACGTGGTGCCGGTCCACAACGGCATCGCGGTCGATATCGCGCAGATGGTCGCTGACCTGCTGGAAACCCAGGGCGGCGACCAGACCCAGAAGATCAACGTGATCGGCGACCCGCGCTCCAATTCCATCATCATTCGCGCCGGCAGCCCCGAGCGCACGGAGCTGGCGCGCAACCTGATCTACAAGCTCGACAACGCCCAGAACAACCCGAGCAACTTGCATGTGGTGTACCTGCGCAACGCCCAGGCCGGCAAACTGGCCCAGGCCCTGCGCGGCTTGCTCACCGGGGAAAGCGAAGGCGAGGGCAGCGACAATTCGCGCTCGGTGCTCAGTGGCATGGGCGCCAGCACCAATGGCCAGAGTGGGCAGAGCAGCAGTGGCGATGGCACCAGCAGCACCACCGGCGGCAGTGCTTCGACCAGCGGCAATGGCTACGCCCAGGGCAGCAACGGCACGACTTCCGCTTCGACGAAAAACGAACAGAGCACTGCCTTCAGCGCTGGTGGCGTGACCATCCAGGCCGACGCCACCACCAACACCTTGCTGATCTCCGCGCCGGACCCGCTGTACCGCAACCTGCGGGAAGTCATCGACCTGCTCGACCAGCGTCGGGCCCAGGTGGTGATCGAGAGCCTGATCGTCGAGGTCGGCGAGGACGACGCCAGCGAGTTCGGTGTGCAATGGCAGACCGGCAACCTCGGTGGCAGCGGCGTGATCGGCGGGGTCAATCTTGGCGGCACAGGGCTCAACCTCAATGGCAAGACCAGCATCGATGTATTGCCTCAAGGCCTGAACCTTGGCCTGGTCAACGGCACCGTGGACATTCCCGGTATCGGCAAGATTCTCGACCTCAAGGTCCTGGCCCGGGCCTTGAAGAGCAAGGGTGGCACCAATGTACTGTCGACGCCCAACCTGCTGACCCTGGACAACGAAGCGGCGAGCATTTTTGTCGGCCAGACCATTCCCTTTGTCAGCGGTAGCTACGTCACCGGCGGCGGTGGTACCAGCAACAACCCGTTCCAGACCGTGACCCGCGAGGAGGTGGGTTTGAAGCTCAATGTCCGGCCGCAGATTTCCGAAGGCGGGACGGTCAAGCTCGACATCTATCAGGAGGTCAGCAGCGTCGACAATCGCGCTTCGAGCACCACCGGCATCGTCACCAACAAGCGCGCCATCGACACCAGCATTCTGCTCGACGACGGGCAGATCATGGTTCTGGGTGGGTTGCTGCAGGATGGCTACAGCCAGAGCAATGACGCGGTGCCATGGTTGTCGACCATTCCGGGGATCGGCGCGCTGTTTCGCAACGAACGGCGGCAGATCACCAAGACCAACCTGATGGTGTTCCTGCGGCCCTACATCATCCGCGACACGGCGGCGGGCCGCGGCATCACCCTCAACCGCTACGACTTCATGCGCCGCGCCCAGGGCCTGTTGCAACCGGAACGCAGTTGGGCCCTGCCAGACATGCAAGCCCCGCAACTGCCGGCCTCGGCCCGGGCGATCCCGGGCGCTGCGCCGGTGAGCTTGCAGACACCCAGGGCGGTGATCAAGGCGGTGCCTATCGAGGGGGGCACTCCTTGATGAACACCCATCCTGTGGGAGCGAGCCTGCTCGCGATGACGGCGACCCGATCGATATCCATGCAAGCTGTCACACCGCTATCGCGAGCAAGCTCGCTCCCACAAGGGAGTTGCGGTGAGAGCAATTTTGAGACCACCCCAAGACACTGTGGGAGCGAGCTTGCTCGCGATGACGGCAGTTCACTCAACATCATTGCAACTGACCCGCCGCTATCGCGAGCAGGCTCGCTCCCACAAGAGGCTTGTGTGTTTCGTGGGCCTGGGGTGTCAACATGAACACCCTCCCATACGCCTGGGCCAAGGCCCAACGCCTGGTGCTGCGCCAGTCCGAAGAGGGCGCGGTGCTGATGGTGTGTCCGTCCACGCCGGGCTGGTCCATCAGTGAAGTGCGCCGCCAGTTTGGCGAGGTACGGCTGGAGCGGGTGCGCGACGAGGAGCTCGACGGGCTGCTCAACAGTGCCTATGCCGACACCGGCAGTGCCGCCGCAGTAGTGGGTGCGGCGGAAAACGAAGTCGACCTCGATCGGCTGATGCAGGACATCCCCGAGATCACCGACCTGCTGGACACCCAGGACGGTGCGCCGGTGATTCGCATGATCAACGCCTTGCTGACCCAGGCCGCACGGGACGAGGCCAGCGACATCCACATCGAACCCTACGAGAGCCATTCGGTGGTGCGCTACCGCGTCGACGGCACCCTGCGCGATGTGGTTTCGCCGCGCAAGGCCTTGCACGGTGCGCTGGTGTCACGGATCAAGATCATGGCCCAGCTCGACATCGCCGAAAAACGCCTGCCCCAGGACGGCCGCATCGCCCTGCGCGTCGCCGGGCGACCGATCGATATTCGCGTCTCGACGGTGCCCACCGGCCACGGCGAACGGGTGGTGATGCGGTTGCTGGACAAGCAGGCCGGACGCCTGCAACTGGAAACGTTGGGGATGGACACTGACGTGCTGGGCAAGCTCGATCACTTGATTCGCCAGCCCCACGGCATCGTCCTGGTCACCGGCCCCACGGGCAGCGGCAAGACCACCAGCCTCTACGCCGCCCTGGCCCGGCTGGACGCCAGCGTGCATAACATCCTCACCGTGGAAGACCCGGTGGAATACGACCTGCCAGGCATCAGCCAGATCCAGGTCAACGCCAAGATCGACATGACCTTCGCCCTGGCCCTGCGGGCGATCCTGCGCCAGGACCCGGACATCATCATGATCGGCGAAATCCGTGACCTGGAGACTGCGCAAATCGCCGTGCAAGCCTCCCTCACCGGTCACTTGGTGCTGGCGACGCTGCACACCAACGACGCGGTGTCAGCCATCAACCGCTTGATCGACATGGGCGTCGAGCCGTTCCTGCTGGCCTCGTCGATGCTCGGCGTGCTCGCCCAGCGACTGGTGCGCAGGTTGTGCCCGCAGTGCAAGCAGCCCGATCCGGCCACGCCCGGCACCTGGCGGCCGGTGGGCTGCCCGATCTGTAACCAGACCGGCTACAGCGGCCGCACCGGCATCCATGAATTGTTCTGCATTGACGATGACATCCGCACGCTGATCCACCAGGGGGCAGGGGAGCAGGCACTGCGCGCCGCCGCTCGCCGAGCGGGGATGTTCAGCATGCGCGAGGACGGCGAGCGCTGGGTGCGCAGTGGCACCACGGCCCCTGAAGAAATCCTGCGCGTAACACGGGACGCCTGATGAATCGCTACCGTTTCGAGGCCGCCGACGCCCAGGGCAAGATCGAATCCGGACACTTGGAAGCCGACAGCCAGGGCGCTGCGTTCAACCTGTTGCGCAGCCGTGGGTTGACGGCATTGCAGGTGCAGCTTGAGCGCAACACGGCGCAAGCCAACGGCGGTGGCTTGTTCAGCGCCAAGCTCTCGGACAACGACCTGGCCTGGGCCACCCGGCAACTGGCGAGCCTGCTGGGGGCGAGCCTACCGTTGGAAGCGGCGTTGAGCGCCACGGTGGAGCAGGCCGAGCGCAAGCACATCGCCCAGACCCTGAGCGCGGTGCGCGCCGATGTGCGCAGCGGTATGCGCCTGGCCGAAGCCCTGGCGGCGCGGCCCAGGGATTTTCCGGAGATCTACCGGGCGTTGATTGCCGCGGGTGAAGAGTCCGGCGACCTGGCCCAGGTCATGGAGCGGTTGGCGGACTACATCGAGGAGCGCAACAACCTGCGGGGCAAGATCCTCACGGCGTTCATCTACCCCGGGGTGGTGGGGTTGGTGTCGATCGCCATCGTGATTTTCCTCCTCAGCTATGTCGTGCCCCAGGTGGTCAGCGCGTTCTCCCAGGCCCGGCAAGACCTACCCGCGCTGACCGTGGCGATGCTCACCGCCAGCGATTTCATTCGTGCCTGGGGCTGGTTGTGTTTTGGCGTGCTGGCCGGAGGCTTCTGGAGTTGGCGCATGTACTTGCGCAAACCGGCGGCGCGGTTGAACTGGCACGCGCGGGTGTTGCGCCTGCCGCTGATCGGGCGTTTTGTACTGGGCCTCAACACCGCGCGGTTTGCCTCGACCCTGGCAATTCTCGGCGGAGCCGGGGTGCCGTTGCTGCGAGCCCTCGAGGCCGCACGCCAGACGCTGTCCAACGACCGCCTGAGCCAGAGCGTCAGCGATGCCACAGCCAAGGTCCGCGAAGGGGTCAACCTGGCGGCGGCGCTGCGGGTGGAAAAAGTCTTCCCGCCAGTGCTGATCCACCTGATCGCCAGCGGCGAGAAAACCGGCTGTCTGCCGCCGATGCTCGAACGCGCCGCGCAAACCCTGTCCCGAGACATCGAACGCCGCGCCATGGGCATGACTGCGCTGCTGGAGCCGTTGATGATCGTGGTCATGGGCGGCGTGGTGTTGGTCATCGTCATGGCGGTGTTGTTGCCGATCATTGAGATCAATCAGTTGGTTCAATAAACCCTCCTCGCAAAAAAAAAAGTGGCGAGGGAGCTTGCTCCCGCTGGGCTGCGCAGCAGCCCCAAAACCTGACACCCCGGTGCATCAGATGGATCGCGTTCGACCTGTTTGGGGTCGCTTCGCAACCCAGCGGGAGCAAGCTCCCTCGCCACAAAAAAAGCTGATCTAGCGGAATTTTTTTCAAAGCTTGAGACACCTCCCGAGCCTTGCCAGCATCAAACTCGGGTTCCTCGTTCTGTCATTTTTCCGCGCCCGGCAACCACCCGCCGTCCTCTCCACCGCCCCCCCACATGGTACGGCCGTGAAACCCGCTCGAAACCCCAACCCAGAGCCCTCGAGCACCCGAGGAAAAAACTCGAAAAACAGCCCCCAGCTCCCGAGGTTTTTTCCTTTATCTGTCACCGGAAACTGCGAATTTCTAACCCATGGCCTCACCCCATCGCCATCGGCACAGGACCGAGCGCCATGACGGCAAGCACGCGTCACCCAACCTACGTACGAACACGATGAAAGGAGATTCTTCATGTTTAAGCGCAACGTTCTCGCGGTATCCCTGACCCTCGCCGGCCTCTGCGCCGCTCAGGCCGCCATGGCTGATGTCAACGGCGGTGGTGCTACCTTGCCTCAGCCGCTGTACCAGACTTCCGGCGTACTGACTGCCGGTTTTGCCCCTTACATCGGCGTGGGCAGCGGTGCTGGCAAGGCTGCTTTCCTGAACAACGACTACACCAAGTTCGTATCTGGCAACACCAGCAAGAACGTGCACTGGGCGGGTAGTGATTCGAAGCTCAGCCAGGCTGAACTGGATGGCTACGTTGCCAACCACGGTGCCGCTTGGGGTCCACTGATCCAGGTGCCTTCGGTCGCCACTTCGGTTGCCATTCCTTTCAACAAGACCGGCACCGCCAACGTTGACCTCAGCGTCGCTCAGCTGTGCGGCGTATTCGCCGGCACGCTGACTGACTGGAACCAAATCACCGGTTCCGGCCGTTCCGGCCCGATCACTGTGACTTATCGTGCTGAGAGCAGCGGTACTACCGAACTGTTCACCCGCTTTCTGAACGCCAAGTGCCCTACAGCTGTACCCGCTGTGCCCGGCACTTTCGCCATCACCACCAACTTCGCCTCCAGCTACAGCGGTGGCCTGCCAGCCGGCGCTGTAGCTGCCACTGGCAGCCAGGCTGTAATGACAGCGTTGAACGCTGCCCAAGGTCGTATCACCTACATGAGCCCGGATTACGCCGCTACCACCCTGGCCGGTCTGGACGACGCCACCAAGGTTGCTCGCGTTGCCGGTGTTTCCCCAGCCCCAGCCAACGTATCGACCGCCATCGCTGCTGTCCCAGTACCGACAGCCGCCAACCGCGCCAAACCGAACGCCTGGGTGCCGGTGTTTGCCGCAACCACCAACCCTAACGATCCAAGCGTCGTGGCTTACCCGGCCACCGGCTATCCGATCCTGGGCTTCACCAACCTGATCTTCAGCCAGTGCTACGCCGACGCTGCGCAAACCACGCAGGTGCGAGACTTCTTCACCCGCCACTACAACGCCACGGCAGCGAACAACAACGACGCAGCAATCACCGCCAACCGCTTCGTACCGCTCCCTGCGGCCTGGAAGACCGCCATCCGTGGCAGCTTCGTGACCGCAACCAATACCCTTAGCATCGGCAACACCAACGTCTGCAACAACATCGGTCGTCCGCTGTAACACCGCGTTCGAGCGACACGCAACACGGATCAGCAACGGCGCAAGCCGTTGCTGATTTTTTGCTTTGGCGCCGCGACCAACACAGCCACATGAAATTTTCATGACAACCGTTCGGTCCCACCCCCCTGTAACCGCCTATCCCCTATAACCAACGCTGGCAGCCTGACAGCACTGCGTTGCGACCCCTTAAGAAGCGAACCCGAAAGGATGAGTAGGATGCTGCGCAGCAAACCCCAGACGAACCCGAACGCCCCACGTCGCGATGGCGAGTTGTCGATGTTGCGGCTCAAGCCGCTGGCCCAGGCCATTGCGTTGCTGATGGTAGCCGGCAATGCCCACGCGGCGACGGCGTTCAGTTCGGCCTGGTTTGCCGCCAAGGGTGCGACCCAGGCCGGTGGCGCGGCGCGGCCTACGACCGCGCAGCCAGGCATGCCGCCGCCCCTGGCGCAACAGCAACGGGCCAATGCGCAGCTGCAGCGTTCGCTGACCAACCTGAATAACACCGTGGCCGCCATCGCGGCCCAGCAGGCGGCTCAGGCTGCGGGACGGCAAGCGGCATTCGGGCAGGTGCAGACCGTGCCCGACGGTTTGGGCGAGGGCGGGCTCAAGGTCGATAACAGCCTGACCCAGGGCTGGCTCAACGCCAAGGGGCCGCAGCAGACCCAGGCCGGTGGCAAGACCACGGTGAAGATCGAGCAGACCGCCGACAAGGCGATTCTCAACTGGGAAACCTTCAACGTCGGGCGCAATACCACGGTGGATTTCCAGCAGCAGTCGGACTGGGCCGTGCTCAACCGGGTCAACGACCCTCAAGCGCGACCGAGCCAGATCCAGGGCCAGATCAAGGGCAATGGCACGGTAATGCTGGTCAACCGCAACGGCATCATTTTCAGCGGCAGCAGCCAGGTCAATGTGCGTAACCTGGCGGCGGTCGCGGCCAACATCAGCGATGAGCAATTCAGCAACCGCGGCTTGTACGTCGATGCCACTGGCAGCCAGCCGACCTTCACTGACGCGGCGGGCAAGGTCGAAGTGCAGCAGGGCGCACTGATCGAAACCCACCGTGCCGCCACCTCCACGGCCGGGGGCGGCTATGCGTTGCTGCTGGGCTCCGAAGTGGAAAACGCCGGCTCCATCATCACCGCCAAGGGCCAGACCACCCTGGCGGCGGGCGACAGTTTTTATATCCGGCGCGGCCAGGGCACCAGCGGCAACCCGCGCTCCACCACCCGTGGCAACGAGGTCGCCACGTCTCTCAAACCGGGCAGCAGCGCCGGCACGGTGATCAACAGCGGCCTGATCCAGGCCAGCACCGGCGACATCACCCTTACCGGGCACAATGTGCAGCAGAACGGCGTGGCCGTCGCCACCAGTTCAGTGGACACCCGTGGCACCGTGCACCTGCTCAACGCCTTCAGCGACAGCAGCGGTAGCGTGACCCTGGGGCTGGGCAGTGCCACGGCGGTGCTGCTCGATGCTGCGGGTGGCAGTGCCCTGGACAGCCAGCGCAATGCCGGACCGGCCGGCCTGGATGGCACGCCGAACAACCTGATCACCGGCCAGTTCAACAACCTCAGCAGCGTGGTCGACCGCACCGATCAGTCGCGGGTCGAGATCGTCAGTGGCGGCAGCGTCGACTTCCAGAATGGCTCCATCACCCTGGCCACCGGTGGCCAGGTCGCGGTCAGCGCCGCCGGTCGCAGCTTGGTGCGTGATGGTGCGGTGATCGATGTGTCCGGCGCCATTGGCGTCAAGGTGGCGATGGAATCCAACTCCATCAAGGTCAACGTCCAGGGCAACGAACAGCGCGACGCACCGGTCAACCGCGAGGGCGGCAAACTGACCAACAACGATGTCTGGGTGGACGTGCGTGACTTGATCTACGTGCCGGCGGGCACCAACGGCTACGCCACCGACCGTTGGTACACGGCGGGTGGGCTGTTGGAAGTCGGCGGTTATTTGGGGACCCGAGGCCACAGCGCCGGTGAGTGGGCTGCTCAAGGCGGCACCCTGACGTTCACCGGCAACGACGTGGTGACCCAGCAGGCGGCGCAGTTGAACCTGTCTGGCGGTACCCTGGATGTGCAGAGCGGCTACTTGCGCCAGTCCTGGCTCAAGGGCCCCAATGGGCGTTTGTATGACTTGTCCAAGGCGCCGGGGGACATCCTCTACAGCGGGATTTACAAGGGCTACGAAGACCACAGCCAACGCTGGGGCCAGACCGATTACTACTACAACCCGCTGATCGCCCCGCGCGAGCGCTTTGAAGCCGGCTACACCGTCGGACGCGATGCCGGCAAGCTGGTGGTCTCGACCCGCAACGCCGTGCTGGAAGGCCAGATCGTCGGCGAGGTCTACCAGGGCGAACGCCAGACCCAGGCACCGAACCTCAACCTCGACGGTTACCAGCAATCGCAAAACGCCGTGGCCCGACGGGCGCAATTGTGGGTGGGCAGCTACACGCCGATCTATGACAAGACCAGCGGTGTGATCAACAGCGCCTTGAACCCCACGCTCGATCAGATCACCGTCGGCAAGGTGGCCGACAAGATTGCTGCGGGCCTTGACCTGACCTCGGTGGTTGGCACTGATCGGCAAGGCAAATTGGTTCTGGATAACGATCTGCTCAACGGCTTCCAACTCGGCGCGGTCAAGGTGGCAGCGGCGCAAGGCATCAAAGTCGATGGCGCGCTCAAAGTGGCCGATGGCGGCGACATCACGCTTTATGCACCGCAGGTCGAAGTGAACGCCGACCTGACGGCTCGCAGCGGTCGCATTGTGCTGGGTAACGTGCTTAAACAGGTCAGAACCGATAATTTCAAGATTGAAGACGTCGTGCTTACGCCCGCCACGGGGCAGCGTGCTGTGGTCACGTTGGGAGAGGGCGTGACGTTGAACACCGCTGGCCGGTGGAGCAACCTGCTGCTTGACGGCAACGATCGCCGGGGCCTGCCGTTTATCAACGGCGGTGCCGTGGCCGTGCGCAGCGACAATATCGATGTGCGCCAGGGCAGCCTGATCGACGTCAGCTCGGGCGCCGCGGTCATGGCCGATGGCAAGACCCGCGGCGCTAAGGGCGGAGACCTGACTCTGACGGCGGTTACCAGTACGTCGTCAGACGGCGGCGACTTGAGCCTGCGTGGTGAACTGCGCGGCACCGGGGTGAGCGGTGGCGGGACCTTGAAGCTGGCGGCCAATAAAGTGCTGATCGGCAACAGCAGCGCGCCCCTCGAGCCCGGCACCCTGCAACTGGGCGGCGATTTCTTCGACAAGGGCTTCTCGGCCTATGACATCACTGGCAACGAAGGCCTGACGGTGGCCGACGGGACCCGGGTCGATGTGACGATGCCGGTGTACCGTTTCGGCGAGCAGGCTTTGACTACCGGCAGCAACGCAGAGCCGGCTGATGCCTTGCAGCGCTGGACGCCGGAGCTGTATCAGGAAGATGCGATCAAAGGTGTTCTCACCCAGCGCCACGGCGCGAGCCTGAGCCTCACTGCTGGTACCGCGAACTCCAGCGCGGCAGACATGGCCAGCACGGTATTGAACATCGGGCGTGGAAGCGTGATCAGCGTCGATCCGGGACAAGGCATCGACTTGCGCAGCATCGGTCAACTGACCGTCAACGGCACCGTCAACGCCTGGGGCGGACGAGTCAGTCTCACCGAACTGAGCGTCAGCAACCCCGTTCGCAACCCGGTCAATGCCCAAGGCCATGGACGCTCCATCTGGTTAGGCGAGCAAGCATTGATCGATGTCTCCAGTCGGGCCGTGACTGCCCAGGACATGCGCGGCCAGACTTATGGCCTGGTGCGTGACGGTGGCGAGATTGTCATTGGTGGTCAGATTGATGTCGCGAAAGGATCGGCTTCGGCGCCGGAATTGTTCGTGGTGATGCGCGAGGGGGCACGCCTGCAAGCGGATGGCAGCCAGGCAATGCTGGATGTTCCTGGCCAGGGACGCACATCGGTGACGAGCAACGGTGGCAGTATTTCCCTGGCGTCGGCCAATGGTCTGTACCTGGACGGCGAATTCAGCGCCCGTTCCGGTGGCACGGGGGCCGCAGGGGGCAGTTTGTCGGTGGCGCTGGAGACACCGTATTACCTGAAAAGCGCGGTCAATGACCGGGTCTTGCAGGTGCGTGAACTGGTGCTGGGACAAACCGCCCAGGCGAGCCCGCTAAGCGACACCGCCGAGGCCTCGGCGGATTCGTTTATCTATGGTCATGGGCGTTTGGGTGTGGACCAGGTCCAGGCGGGCGGCTTCGACAGCCTGTCTCTGCTGAGTAACGGCATTATTAGTATCGATGGCGACGTGTCGCTGTCCCTCGACCAAAGCCTGAGCCTATATGCGCGTAGCTTCGGGTTGAGCACAGCCGCGCCAGCCGACACCCGTGTTCAACTTAATGCAGCTCATCTGCTGCTGGCGGGGTCGGCGGCCGGTCTACCGAATATGGATTCCTATACCCGACCGCTGATCGAAGGCGACGTATCGCCACTTGCGAACAAGGCGGTGCTTTCCGTCAACGCCGACTTGTTGGATGTACAGGGCGATGTGAGATTCAGCAGCAAAGGCACGCTGAGACAGGCCAATGACACCACGGTCGAGTTGGAGCGCGCCGGGTTCGACCTGGTCCAGTTAAGCAGCCGTGGTGATTTGCGCTTCCTGGCGGGATTCTCCAGCGAAGGATTGCCTACGGGCTTTACCACGCAATTAATGACTCCCTCGGACATGATCCTGCAAGCGGCGCAACTGTATCCGGCGACCGGGGTCGGGGCTCGGGTATTGGCGGGGTATAGCTTGAGTGGCACCTCTGCCTACGACCCGGCGCGCAGCTTGGTCATCGGGCGGACTACCCAGGTGACGCCTCAGGTACCTTATTCGGCATTCGGTCACTTACAACTGGGCAGTGCGAATATCGAGCAGGGCGGAGTGGTTCGGGCCCCGCTGGGGTTGATTGAGGTCGGCACCAACGACGGCACTAGCATCACTAGCCAAGTGGACTTGCTGCCGAACAGCCTCACTTCAGTCAGTGGCCTCGGTCTGGTTCTGCCTTACGGCGGTACCGTCGATGGTCAGAGTTATGAGTACGCGGGCAAGAAGGTGGTGCTTCTGGGGCAAGGGGCCATCTCCTATGGCAACGGGGATCTGAATATTGGTGTGATTCTGGGCGGAAAGTCTGTTGCGGCCCAGGAAGGCTCGGTACTCGATCTTTCGGGTGGCGGTGATCTGCTGGGTGCCGGTTTCATTTCCGGCCGTGGCGGCTCCACCGACGCGCGCTTCAACCCGCTGGTGCAAATCGGTGCCAACGGCGGCTTTACTTTACCGGGCCTGTCCAGCAACCCGGTCTACGCCATTGTGCCGGGCAACCAGAGTGCATACGCGCCAGTGGCGCCCGAGGGCGGCGCAGTGGACCCCAGGATCGGACAACAAATCACCATTGGCGCCGGTGTACCGGGGCTGGCCGCCGGTACCTATACGCTGATGCCGTCCACCTATGCCTTGCTGCCGGGGGCGTTCCGGGTCGAGGTCAACGGTCTGGCGGGTCAGGGTTCCACGGCGGGTGCGTTGCAGATGCGCAACGGCTCCTGGACCACCGCCGGGGTGCTGTCGGTGGTCAATACCGGGCAGCGCAACAGTCTGTCCAGCCAGGTCATCCTGACTTCGGGCGATGTGCTGCGTCGCTATTCGCAGTACAACGAAACCAGCTACGCCCAGTTCGCTGTAGCCGATGCCGCACGCCTGGGCGTGCCACGAGCCCTGTTGCCGGTGGACGCCAAGACTTTGAAGTTGAAGCTCGCGCCAGGAGCGGGAGATCAGGCGTTCTCCTTTAAAGGCATCGGCAAGTTCGCGCCTCAGAAAGGTGGCTACGGCGGTACCGTCACGGTGGTTGGAGGTAATGGGGCGTTGGAGGTCGTTGCCGATGGGCGCGGGGCCACGGCCGGCTTCGAGGGCGTCACCCTCAATGCCGAAAGCCTGAATGCCTTGAATGCATCGCGTCAGGTTATTGGTGGCCAGTTTTTGACGCTCTATGGTCAGAGCGGAAACTACATCACGCCCTCGAGCAGTGGAGGTAGAACCTCGTCCAGAGTGATCTTGCGTGAAGGCGCTACGTTGGCGGCACCGGAGGTTTTCCTGCTGGCCAGCGGCGAGGTGTCGATGGAACAAGGCGCGGCCATCAATACCATTGGTCGTGGCGCGGCTGCCTACGATGCCCATGACGGTTTTATCTATGACCTCAATGTGAGTGGTCAGAACTTGCTGGCCGCCTCCAACGGCTTGCTCAACGTGTTGGCACCCTCATCGGGCAGCATCGGCACCATCAACATCGGCGGCTGCAGCCTGACGCCATGCAGCGGCGTCACCCGAATTCATTCCGAGGGCAGCATCGTCGCCACCGGAGGGAGCCTGGAATTGGACGACAAGGTGCGCTACGGCACCCGTCACCTGACCCTGGCCTTGAGCAATATCAACGTCGGCACCGCCCCGGCATTGAGCGACGCAGCGGCGCGTCAGGTCTTGCCGGCGGGTCTGACCCTGAGCCAGACGGTACTCGATCGCCTGTTGCGCGAGGACACCGAATACGGCGCCCCGGCCCTGGAAACCCTGGAACTGTCGGCGCGTGAGGCGTTGAATTTCTACGGCACTGTCAGTCTCGACACCTATGACCCGGCGACAGGCAAGTCGCGGTTGGCCAACCTGATGCTCAGCACTCCGGCCATTTATGGCGCAGGCAGCACCAGTGACGTGGCGACCATTCGCACCGCCAACCTGATCTGGAACGGCGCCGTTGGCGCGCCGGGTTCGGTGATTGCCGGCGGGGCCGGCACTGGCGCCGGTCGCCTGGACATCCAGGCCCAGCGCATCGAATTCGGCTACGGTGACTTCGCCCAGCCTAGCTCGGTCACCACCCTGAACCGCCTTGCTTTGGGATTCGCCAACGTCAACCTCAGCGCCAGCGAGCGCCTGACGGCCAACCACAAAGGCAGCCTGGCGGTGTATCAAAGCCAAGGGGCCTATGACGCGAAAACGGGCTACGCCTACAGCGGCGGCAACCTGAATATCCTTACCCCGTTGCTGACCGGTGAGGCCGGTTCGGTCAACCGCATCACCGCAGGCGGTGCGGTCAATGTAGCGGGCACGAGCGCTAAGCCGGGCGCTGTCTCCGGGCTTGGGGGCGAGTTGTCCATCAAAGGTGCAAGCCTCAACCTTGCCAGCGCGGTGATGCTGCCCAGCGGCAAGCTGACCTTGAGCGCGACGGATGACCTGACCCTGGCCGATGAGGCGCTGATCGACGTGGCGGGCCGCACCGTCACCTTCAACGATGTGACACGCTACAGCGCCGGTGGCGAGGTGATCCTGCAAAGCCAGAACGGCAACATCCGCCAGGCGGATGGTTCGAGCATCGACCTCTCGGCCCGACACAACCAGGCCGGTCGGCTCAGTGCGGTGGCTCTGGACGAGGCGGCCGGGATCGTTGATTTGCAGGGGCGGATTCTCGGCAGCAGCACGGGCGAATATGACGCCGGTGGCACCGCCATGCCGTACCTGGCCGGCGGCGTGGAGATTCAGGCCCAGCGCCTGGGCGGCAGCGGCAACCTCAGCGAGCAGTTCGCGGCGTTGAACCAACGGTTGAACAACGGGCAGGTATTCGGCTCTCGCAGCTTCCAGCTCAAGCAAGGCGACCTGGTGATCGGCAACGAACTCAAGGCCTCATCCATCAACGTGTCCCTGGACAATGGCAGCCTGTTGGTCAACGGTACGGTGGACGCCAGCGGCGAGCGGGTCGGCAGCATTTATCTGGCCGCCAAGAATGCCCTGACCCTGGGCAGCGGTGCTGTGCTCGACGCCCATGGTCGGCGCCTGCGGGTAGACAGCTACGGCAAGATCATCGACTCGCCGAACCGCGCCATTGTCGACTTGACTGCTCGGGAAGGCCTCCTGACCTTGGGCAACGGCGCCCGCATCGACCTGCGCCACGGTACCGAGGTCGCGCTGGGCAGTGCACCCGGCCTGAATGACGGTCGTGCTCGCGGCACGTTGCAGCTCAGCGCACCACGATTGGGTGGCGTGTCGGGTGGCGACGTGGCTGTCGATGCCAGTGGTGCGCTGGATATTCAAGGCGCCCGCTCGATCTCGCTGGTTGCCATGTGGCAATACAGCGATGCGCCGCTGATTAACGTGCCAGCGGCCAGTGGTCGGCCTTATCAGGTCATCAATCAAGCGTGGCTGGAGGATGTGCATGACGACAACACTGCTTTTATCACTAACGCCCTCGACAACAACGATCTGTTGCAGCGCAAGCTCGCCGGGTTGAACAACAGCCGCTATCGCGATGTGTTGCATCTGCGCCCTGGCGTGGAGGTCGTGAGTGCAACGGCCGATGGCGACCTGGTGGTCCAGGGGGACCTGGACCTGTCGCGCTATCGCTACGAGAGCCTCAATCCGCATAACGCCCTGAGCGGGGTCTACGGCTCCGGCGAATCCGCTAGCCTGACCCTACGGGCCGGCGGTGACTTGAATATCTACGGCAGCATCACCGACGGGTTTGCCCAGCCGCCGGCCAGTAACGATGACAAAGGCTGGGTGCTGTTGCCGGGCATTGATTTCGCGGCGGGCGATATCGTCGTGCCCGGCAGCGGCGTGACCCTGGCGGACGACACGGCGTTTCCGGCGGGCTCGGTGCTCAACTTCGACGTGCCGCTCAAGGGCGCTACCTTGGCGGCGGGAACGCGCCTGCCGGTCGCCGCGACACTTGATCAGCCAATGGTGCTGCCGGCGGGCACGGTGCTAGCCGCAGCGGTGCATGACGCCTTCGGTAATCTGTTGTTCGCCGCCGGCACTTTGTTGGCTTCGACTCAGACTCTTGAGGCAGGAACAGTGCTGGGGGCCGGCAGCTTGCTGGGCAGCAGCGCAACAATAGGCAGCCTGATCTGGCCCAAAGGCGTTGCCTTGCCAGGCATTGCGGACGCGACCCATGGCTTGACCAATGTCCTGCGTCTCAGCGGTCCCCTGGCACTGAGTGTGGGTTCGAAAATCCCTTCAGGTACCGACATCAAGCTGCCGGCCGGTGTCGAGTCGGTGCAGTTGCGTCCGGAAGTGGCGGGGAGCAACTGGGCCATCGCACCGATGTTGGCCGAGGGCTCGCAGTCCTGGTCGTTGCGCCTTGTGGCGGGGGCCGATACACAGGCGGCGGACAGCCGGGTCGTGCAGCCTGCCTCGGCCCGTGGCGATCTTCATCTGGCTGACAGTCATTACGGTGTATTTGGCGTGCCGAATATGGTCTGGACCGAAGCCGGATCGCTGGAGTTTTTTGGTGACTCCAGCATGGTAGGGCAACCCGTGGACTTCGTTGGGTTCGGCGATCCGAATCTGTGCATCGACGACCCGTCTCGCTGTGAAGAGGATGGTCCCCCCGGATATAAGCCGGGCAGCCAACGCTGGAGTGTCATTCGCACTGGCACGGCAGACCTTGAGTTGCTATCGGCAGGTGATCTGAAAATGGATTCCCTTTATGGGGTCTACACCGCCGGCAGTTCGGCCAGCGCGACCTACGCTGGCGATCCGTACAATCAGCCCAAGGCGTTGGGGGCAGGAGGTACGGTGCTGAATGACGCAACAGGTGAAAACGAGCAATTTGTGGACGGCGGCATCAACAGTGTTTATCGCGCTTGGTACCCTGACTCTGGCGGTAACCTGACCCTGAAGGTCGGCGGTGACTTGATCGGCAACGCCATGGATGTTTCCAGCAGCAATTATGGGCGGCCCAACCCATTCGATACCGGTTACGACACGGTCAACGTTGGTAACTGGTTGTGGCGCCAAGGCAACGGCTCAGTTGCCACGGGTACCGGGGCACAACCGTCCGCCTGGTGGATCAACTTTGGTAGTTACACCGCTGCGCAGGATCCTATCAATGCTGACCTGATGGTTGGTTTTACCGGTTTCGGTACGCTGGGCGGGGGGGATCTGAACGTCCAAGTGGCCGGCGATGCCGGAATACTCGATCAACTAGCGGGCAGTCTTCTTGAGCCGCGCAGCAACCGCCGCAGTCAAGGACTGGTTCTTGCCGTGGGCAGCACCGGGCGGGTAGGTGCCGATGGGAGTTTGCAACTGACCGGCGGTGGTGATCTCAATCTGCGTGTGGGTGGTGCTTTGAATCCCGAGGGCCTGTTCGTGAGCGGGCATCTCAACGGCGCGGTCATCAACCTGCGGGGCCACGCGCAGATCGACAGCGGCGCCATCGGTCGAATCGACCTTCAATACGGCAATGCTGTCGCAGTACAGTCCCCTGGAGAAACGCGGGCCTACGACTCCTTCAAATCCACACGAGGGTTTGCGACCGGCGGCCTGACCCTCATGCCGGGCGATGCTACCTTCGATCTGACGACTTCGGGCGACCTTGTGGTGATGGACGTCGCCGATCCGGGGCGGGCGCCGATGATGAGCGCCTCACGCTTCAAGGACGGTAACACCAACGGATCGGGCCTGAGTTGGTTCACGCTGTGGACGGCCAATACTGCGGTCGACTTGTGGTCGTCGGGAGGTAACCTGACACCTTTCACGTCCAGTACCGCAACGGATCTGGCGGTGGTCTATCCGTCCATCCTGAGAGCTGTGGCAGCCAGTGGCAGTCTTTATTACGGGAAGTCCTCGGAGCTGTATGACACAGGCTACAACGGCAACAATCGCCCAGCCCTGTTGCTTGCTCCCGGCGTCAATAGTGAGTTGCAATTCATGGCCGGTGATTCCATCTACGGTGGCGATATGTCGGTCAGCCGTTCCGGTGCTTCGTCTGCGGCCCTGGCCACACCGTTCAGGCCGGCCTTTGCCGGTATCGTCGATGGTTTCATCATAAAGGCCAGCAATCTCTCAGCCGATGGCAACCCCGCTCGCCCTACTGCGAACATATTGCCGCTGTTTGCCTTCGACACCAGCAGCGCTTCCAGTGAATGGGCCCTTAATGTCGATCCTGCTCGTTTCTATGCGCTTGAAGGCGACTTGCTGGCAGTCGCCACTGGACGGTCGATCACATCAGTCTCTACGGGCAGATGGCCGGGGCGAATCGCATACGAAGGCGCCGGTGCTGTACGAATGATGGCTGGACGAGACATTGTCAGCAGCGGCATACCGCTGGGCGGGTCTCTGAATGAGAACCCCGACACGGGTAATTACACCAGCACCGGCAACCTCTTCATCCACAACAACCCCACCGACATCTCCATCGTGGCAGCCGGGCGCGACATCCTCTACAGCAACTTCAACGTCGCCGGTCCCGGCCTGCTGGAAATCACCGCCGGGCGCAATATCCTGATGGACGACAAGGTCAGCATCACCAGTATCGGCGCGGTGGTGCCAGGGGATTCCCGCCCCGGCGCAAGCCTGGTGCTGCAAGCCGGCGCGGGCCTCAATGGCGCGGATTACGAGCGCTTCGTCAAGGCGTACCTGGACCCGGCCAACCAGGCTCTGGCCGGTGTGCCCCTGGCGAACCAGGACGGCAAGGTCGCCAAGACCTACGAGGCTGAGCTGGTGGATTGGCTGGAGAAACGCTTCGGCTTCAGCGGCGACACCGAGCAGGCCCGCAGCTTCTTCGCGGCGCTGCCGGCGGAGCAGCAGCGGGTGTTTGCCCGCAATGTGTACTTTGCTGAACTCAAGGCCGGTGGCCGTGAGTACAACGAAGTGGGCGGCGTGCGCCAAGGCAGCTACCTGCGCGGGCGGGAGGCTATCGACTGGTTGTTCCCGAGCAAGGATGTGGCGGGTAACGCGATCACCTACAAGGGCGACATCACCATGTTCGGCGGGGCCGGGGTGCACACCGATTTCGGCGGCAGCATCCAGATGCTCACCCCGGGTGGCGGGCAGACGTTCGGCATCGAGGGCAACGCGCCGCCGTCCACCGCCGGGGTCATCACCCAGGGCGAGGGCGATATCCAGTTGTATGCGCAAAACAGCATCCTGCTGGGGCAGAGCCGGATCATGACCACCTTCGGCGGTTCTATTCTCGGCTGGTCGGCCCAGGGCGATATCAACGCCGGTCGCGGTTCGAAGACCACCGTGGTCTATACGCCGCCCAAGCGCTTGTACGACACCTGGGGCAACGTGACCCTGTCGCCATCGGTGCCGAGTACCGGGGCCGGTATCGCCACCCTCAACCCGATTGCCGAAGTGGCGCCGGGGGATATCGACCTGATCGCGCCGTTGGGCACCATCGATGCGGGCGAGGCGGGGATTCGGGTGTCGGGCAACGTCAACATCGCGGCGTTGACCGTGGTGAACGCGGCCAACATCCAGACCCAGGGCAAATCCACTGGCGTGCCGCTGGCGGCCTCGGTGAACACCGGCGCCATCACCTCGGCCAGTTCGGCGGCGTCTTCGGCGACGCAGGCGGCTGAGGATGTGGCCCGTCAGCAACAGAACGCGGCGCGGCAGAACCAGGCGTCGGTGTTTACCGTGCAGGTGGTGAGTTTTGGCTCCGAGCAACTGGCCCCATCACGCGATGGTGCCAGCCGCGAAGCGCCTCGGGCCTACGATCCGGCCAGCCCGGTGCAGGTCCTGGGTGCGGGGCCTTTGGACGAACAGAACCGCCAGCGGCTGACTGAGGAGGAGCGGGGGCGGTTGAGTTTGTAAGAGACCGAGCTTGCAGGGATGTCGGCTGTGCAGGCCTCATCGCGAGCAAGCTCGCTCCCACAGGGGGCTTGAGGCGTTCATGAGCTCTGCATGCACCGCAGAACCTATTGTGGGAGCGAGCTTGCTCGCGATAGCGGTGGGGAGGTGGGTTACAGCCACCGCGGCGTGGTGAAGAACGAGGCCATTTCCGAGCGGGCCAGGGCCGCGCCGAAGTAGGGGCCTTGGACATGGTCGCAGGCTACGTTGCGCAGTTGGCTGAATTGCCGGGCGTTTTCGATGCCTTCGGCAGTGACCATCAGCCCCACGCTGCGGCTCAATCGAATCATCGCCAGGACGCCTTCCTTGTCATCCTCCAGGCCCAGCTGCGTGAGGATGTTGCGATCGAAGCGGATGCCATCGAACGGCTGGTCCAGCACCTCGCGCAGGGAGGCGATGCTGGTGCCGAATTTGTCGATGTTGATCCGCACGCCGAGGTCCTTGAGCGCATGGAGGGTGCTGGCGACGGTCTTGTGGTCGGCCAGCAGCACCCCTTCAGCCACTTCCAGGGTCAGCCGCTGAGGTGCCAGGCCGCTCGCTTCGAGGGCTGTCTGTACCTGGTTGAGCAGGAAACTGCTGTTGAACCACCGGGGTGAAACTGCGATGGAGACGTTGACGGCGCTCGGCCAGGTGGCGGCCTCTTCACAGACGTTGATCAACATCCAGGTGCCCAGTTCTTCAAGCTGGCCCGAGGTTTCGGCCACCGGTATGAAGTCGGCCCCACCCAGTTCACCTTTCTCGGGATGGTGCCAGAAGGTCTGGGCTTCGAAGCCATGCAGTTGTTCGGCGCTCACATCGAAGCGGGGCAGGTAACGCAGTTCCAGTTGATCCCGTTGCATGGCGTCGCGCAGTTGCTGCTCGTATTGCCGCCGGTCGCGGGCCAGGTTGCCCATGGCTTCCACATACACGCGCCAGGTGTTGCGGCCCGCCGCCTTGGCCGCATACAAGGCGATGTCGGCGTGGCGCAGCAGTTCATCGGCACGTTCGTCACCGGGCTGCGACCAGGCAACGCCGATGCTCACCCCCAGGTACAGGGTATTGCCGTCCAGGTGCATGGGTCGTTGCATGCAATCGATCAGCCGTTCACAGAGTTGATCGAGATCGCCGGCATCGCCCGGGTCGGGCATGACAATGACAAACTCATCACCGCCCAGGCGGGCCACCAGATCAGTGCCGCGCACGTTTTGCTGGAGGATATGCGCCACTTCCTTAAGTACTTTATCGCCCACGGCATGACCCAGGGAGTCGTTGACCGGCTTGAACCGGTCCATGTCCAGGTTCAGCAGCGCCAGGGGCGGGCGATCGGTCCGGTCCAGGTGTTCGCGCAGGCAATCGAACAAGCGGTTGCGGTTGGCCAGCCCAGTCAGCGGGTCATGCAGGGAAAGGTGCTTGATCTGGGCCAGGGCCCGCAATTCGTCGGTGATATCGGTGGCGGTGCCACGAAAACCCAGGGTGCCAGCTTCGATAGCCCGCACCGAGAGTTTGCAGGTGCGGATGCGCTGGTTGCGCGCGGTGTACTCGCACAGCAGCGGTGCCGAGGAGAGGCTATTGGCGCCGCCGAGCAGCCATTGGGCAATCGAGATCGAGCCGCCATGGGGGTGGAGCAGCCGGTGCAGAGGTTTGCCCAGCCACTCCGTGGGGCTGAACCCGGTCACTTGTTCGAAGCGTTCCGACAGATAGGTCAGCGTCCCGGTCGAATCGACCTCCCACAACCAGTCGGATGACACTTCGGCGATGTCTCGGAAACGTTCTTCACTGCGTTCCAATGCCTTGCGGTGGGCCAGCAGGCTGGCGTACTGGCGCTCCTGGGCGCGGAGCATGGCCAGGGCATGGCGCAGAACCGCCAGGGCCAGAATCCCCAGCACCAGTAACGCCACGGCCAGCAACGGCAGGAGGATTTTGCGCAGGTCCTGGCCCGGGGTCTGCGGCCGCCAGGCCAAGGCTTCCAGGGTCAGGTCGTCGAGCAGCAGTTGGGCGGTATCGGCTGGGCCCGGGGTCCTGGCGATATGGGCATCGGGCAGGGCGAAGTCCCGCGCCAGGTTTTCCAGGGCACCGGGATCAAGGACCTTGACGAAGAGCATCAGGCTGGGCGGGCCGGGGATTTCCGGCACGCTGCTGTCTGTGCCGATGGTGATGGCGGATGCGGCGACAAACGCCGGGGCGTCTTCGTGATGGAGCATCTCGACGATCACTTCCTCGTGATTTTCCGCAGCGCTGGCTTTTTTCAACAGCGCTCGCAAGTCGCCGGTCAGCCAGGTGTCGGCATCGACTTCACTCATCTGGCCATCGATCACTGAATAGACGGTCTGGCCGGTCGGCGAAATGACAAACACCGCCTGGTAGCCATAGAGCGAGGACACGCTGCTGCCGACGTTTTCCTGGTCATAGGCCCATTCCTTGTCGACGTTGACATGCAGGTGCCGGTAGGCGTCGCTCCACTTGGAGTAGTCGCTCAGATCCCGTCCGATACCTTTGCGGATCCCCTCGATGGCCCGCTGGGCGAAAAACAGGCTCTGTTCACGGGCGCGCCGGTCCTGGGCGCCAGTGATGTTGAGCAGCACGGCGATCGCCAGTGCAGACATGACAAACAGCAGCAGCATGATGGCCGGGAAAGTGCGACGAGTGAAACTTCGGGTTGGCGAACCCGGGGAAAGGACAGTCGAGTCATTGCCAGCATTTTCAATCATAAAAATAAGTCATCAGCAAAAAAGCGATTTCACCCGCACCTGTCTTGTATCGGCTGGTGGGCTGATTTACTTAGTCGTGATCGCACGGGAACTGGCGGATATCGGGGCTTGCATCATGTTCGGGCCTTGAAGCGCAACGTCCATTCGAGGGCGAAGTCCCGCTGGCGCAGGTAACTGACCCCGGCGGCGACGAGCAGGGTCATGAACGCGGCCAGTGCCGCCAGGGCCATGTCTTTTTGTGAATCCCACGGGTCCTGTTGGGCACCGACAAAGGCCTTGGCGGTATCGCCCCCGATGTAGGCGCCGCCCAACCATTCGATAATTTCATAAATCGCCGACGACGCGAGAATCAGGCTCCAGGCCAGGAAATAACCCCTGAACCCCGTTGCTGGCGCAACCCGGAGCAAGGCCTCGCGCAGCGGATAGGCCAGCAGCAGGCCGTAGCTGAAATGCACCAGCCGATCGAACTGGTTGCGCTGGAAACCCATGAACTGATCAAGCGACTGCCCCCCCGTCAGGGCCTGCCACCAGTGGTTATAAGGCACCTTGGCATAGGTGTAATGGGCACCGACTTCATGGATGCAAAGGAAGACGAACAACAGCGTCGCGGACAGTCGGGAAAAGCTGAATCGCCGATGAACGGTCACCAGGACCACCAATAACGCGATGACCAGCAGGTTCTCCGCCAGCCAGTCACTGCGTTTTATCGGCGCAATGGCCAGCCACCCCCACACCGCGCAGAAAGCCAGGAGCAGGGGCCGTTCATAGCGACGATGCAGCTCAACGGTTGGCATCGCGTCGTGCCTCACTCTTTATCCGTGCGCTGGCCCGGCAGCAGGCTGCTCAATACCTGCTTGGCGGTTTCGACAACGATGCCTCGCTCGTTCGGGTCGCCCTGGAGCAGGGTTGAGGCAAACTTTTTCGCCTGTTCCAGCTTGATATGCGGCGGCAGCGGCGGCACGTCGGGGTCGGTGCGAAACTCGATCAGCACCGGACGATCCGCCGCCAGCGCGGTTTCCCAGGCCGTGGCCACGTCGTCCTCGTGCAGCACCAGGATGCCCTTCAAGCCAATGGATTCGGCGAACAGGTGGTAGGGCACGTCGGGGATGTCCTGGGAGGCGGCGAATTTCGGATCGCCCTCCATCACCCGCTGTTCCCAGGTGACCTGGTTCAGATCCCGATTGTTGAACACCGCGCAGATCCAGGTGCCATTGGCCCAGGTGCGCCAGTATTTGGCGACGGTGATCAGCTCGGCCATGTTGTTCATCTGCATGGCGCCATCGCCCACCAGGGCGATCACCGGCCGCTGCGGATGGCAGAACTTCGCCGCGATGGCATAGGGCACGGCCGCGCCCATCGACGCCAGGCCACCGGACAGCGAACACATCATGCCGCGCCGGATCTTGATATCCCGGGCGTACCAGTTGGCGCAGGAGCCGGAATCGCAGGTGATGATGGCGTGCTCCGGCAGCCGCGGCGACAGTTCGACGGTGACCCGCTGCGGATTGATCGGCTTGGCGCTGACCCGGGCGCGTTTTTCCAGGGTCCGCTCCCAGCGTTCGCGCCAATGCTCGATCTTCTTGCGCCAGGCGCGGTCGGGTTTTTCTTCGATCAGCGGCAGCAGGGCGCGCAAGGTATCGACGCTATCGCCGTGCAGGTTGACTTCCATGGGATAACGCAGGCTGAGCATGTCCGCCTGAATGTCGATCTGCACGCCCCGGGCCTGGCCTTCAGGTGGCAGGAACTCGGCGTAGGGGAAGCCGGAACCGATCATCAGCAGGGTGTCGCAGCCGGCCATCAGGTTGTCGCTGGGCTCCGTGCCGAGCAGGCCGATGGTGCCCGTGACCCAGGGCAGGTCATCCGGTACGGCGGCCTTGCCCAGCAGCGCCTTGGCCACGCCGGCGCCGAGCTTCTCGGCGAGGGCGATCACTTCGTCGGTGGCGTGCAGCGCTCCGGCACCGACCAGGATGGCGACTTTCTTGCCGGCGTTGAGGACCTCGGCGGCCTTGCGCAGGTCCTCATCGTAGGGAACGACGCTGGGCTTGCGGTAACCGACGCCGGAGTGAACCGTACCGTGCTTGTGGCGTGGTGCGGTGTACTCCATGTCCTGGAGATCGTTTGGCAGGATCAACGCCGTGACCCGGCGCTCGCCCACCGCCGTGCGTACGGCGCGGTCCAGCAGGTGGCGGACCTGGGCGGGCACACTGGCTTGCTGCACGAATGCCCCGGCCACGTCCTTGAACAGGCTGACCAGGTCCAGCTCCTGCTGGTAATGCCCGCCCAGCGCGGCGCGCGCCTGCTGGCCGCTGATGGCGAGCACTGGCATGTGGTCCATCCGCGCGTCGTAGAGGCCGGTCACCAAGTGGGACGCGCCGGGCCCGGAGGTGGCGATGCAGACGCCCAGCTCACCGGTGAACTTGGCGTGGGCGCAGGCCATGAATGCGGCCATTTCCTCGTGGCGGGCCTGGATGAAGCGGATTTTTCCCTGGGCGCGGTTCAAGGCGCCAAAGACGCCGTTGATGCCATCGCCCGGATAGCCATAAATACGGCGAACCCCCCATTCGTAAAGACGTTCCACCAGAAAATCACCGACGGTCATGCTCATGCCTGTCCCTCGCTTCAGGCCGCCGTCGCTTGGTGCGACGTGCAGCGGTTGACGTTCATACAGGACTTGACCAGTGCATGCCGTCCAAGGTTTCGATTTTTTCAACGCCAAGGCGCTGTGGCGCAGGCGCTATGTACGAGCTGTCGCGTGTTGCGGCCGTTGGCGTCGCTGGGTGGCCTGGGCCAGCTTGCCCACCAGGCGGATGGCGGTGGCGGCGCAGATCAGGCCGAAGGGCAGCACATACCAGGCGCTCATGGGGATGCGTTTGAAGTTGGAATAGGCAAAGATCGCCGCCAGCGCCCACATGCCGGTGACGTGCAGGCGCTTCCAGGCCTGGAAACCGATCAGGCGCGTGGTGCTTTTGAACGAGGTCAGCGCCAGCAACAGGATGAACACGTAGCCCACGGTGCCAGGCACGTTGCCAAGGGTGGTGCGGCCGGGCCAGAACTCGGGATTGAGCTGGCCGTAGCTGTAGATCAGCACGGCATGGACCAGATGGGAAAAGGCAAAGGCCAGCCCGATGAAACGCCGCTCACGCACCAGCGACCGGCTCAGGGGCGAGGGCACCAGCACCGCGAATGCCGAGGCGGTGAAGGCCAGCAGGAACAAGATAAAGGACGAACGCGCCGTGGCGCGAATGACGCTGCGTACGCCTTCGGTCAGGTCCGGGTTGAGCACCAGGATCAACCCGGTCATCAACAGCACCAGGGCGGCGAGCAGGCTGAACAGCGACCAGCCCTGATAACGAAAGGGGGATGCAGTTGCGTTAGGCATGTAAAGGCTCCTTGGATGGTGAGACCCGGTCGTGACAGCAGCCGGGAACACGGGGGAGTCTTTCAAGCAGGTGTAAGCGGGGTGTGTCCGCCACGCAGCATTGTGCAAGTTTGTGTATGCTGATCATCCGCAGACACACTGCCATACAAAACCGCATCCAAATCCAATACCCAACCCCTGTGGGAGCGAGCTTGCTCGCGATGGCGTCAGGTCAGTTGAACAGGTGCTGGCAGATACACCGCTATCGCGAGCAAGCTCGCTCCCACAGGGGGATTGGGCAAGGCATCCATATTTGTGTTGAATTTGCAGCTGTCTTCGCGAGCAAGCTTTGCTCCCACAGGTCCTGCTCAAACAGATCTGATGGGTGTACGACCGGGAGAGCCAGGTCGGCTAGTAGGCCGCCTCGCGGTGGACGTTGATCTCGGCGCCCCGTTAACCACGATGGCCGAACGCAGGCATTGCGCAGTGGGCATCCCGGCATGGATGCCGGGATAGCCGCGCTGGGCCATGGATGGCCCTTCGCGGCGGGCCCACGGAGCAATGCCGGAGTGAGGGCACACCGAGCCTAAGCGAGGTGCCGAGTGGTGGGGCAAAAGCGTTTTGCTTACTTTTGCGCTTTTCAAAAGTGAGCCGCCGTCAGGGCGGAACCCTAAGCCGCCGTTACCGCAGCAATGGATATGTACCCAGTCAACAAAATCCCAGCCGACGGTCAGGCCGCCATCGCGAGCAAGCCCGCTCCCACAAGGGCCGTGTCAGCTTGCGAATGCCAGGCGCAACTCGGCGCACAGGCCGCCGCCGTCGCGGTTGCTCAGGGTCAGGGAGCCGCCCATGGCGATCGCCAGTTGCTGGGCGATGGCCAGGCCCAGGCCGGTGCCGCCGGTTTCCCGGTTGCGTGAGCTTTCCACCCGGTAGAACGGCTTGAGCACCTCGGCCAGTTCCTGCTCGTTGATCCCGGGGCCGCGGTCCAGGACCTGGATCGCCAATTGCCCGTTGTCGGCGAGTTGCACCTGGATCTGCGCCGCGCCGCCAAATTTCAAGGCGTTGTCCACCAGATTGACCAGCACCCGCCGCAGGGCATGGGGGCGCGTGTCGATGACCGCAGCGTTTTTCCCGGACAGTTGCACATCCTTGCCAGTGTCCTGGTAGTCGAACACCAGGCTGTCGAGGAACGCATCCAGGCTGATCCGGCAACTGGCCTCGGTGGCGCCGTGGATGCTGCGGGCATAGGCCACGCCTTCACGCACCAGGTGCTCCATTTCGCTCAAGTCGCTCCACAGCTTGTCCTTCTCAATCCCCTCGTCCATGAATTCGGCGCGCAGCTTCATACGCGTGATAGGGGTCTGCAAGTCGTGGGAAATCGCCGCCAGCAACTGCATGCGCTCCTTGAGGTAGGCAGCGATGCGGTCCTGCATGGCGTTGAACGCTTTGGCGGCATGCACCACTTCGGTCGGGCCTTTCTCGTCCAGGCGCACGCCATGGGCGTTCGGGTCGAGGGTTTCCACCGCCTCGGCCAGCCGGGTCAGGGGGCCGACGGCGATGCGCACGGCCAGCCAGGTGCAGCCGATCAACAGCGCCAACTGCCCCAGCAACACCACCGGCAGCCAGGGCGAAAGAGGCGCCATCGCCGGGCGTACGTCGATGGTCAGCGGGCTGCCGTCCCCCAGGCGCAGGTGCGCCTGATAGTGCATTTTTGGCCCGGGAATCTGTTTGAACGTCAGGCCATAGGCCTGGCCGATGGCTTCCTGGATCGAACTGACCGAGATCGGCGCGTCGGCAAGGTCCATCGGTTGCCCGGGCTGGCCTTCGTCGAGCAGGTAGCCATAGTTGCGCCGGGCGAGTTTCGGCAGCCAGGCCTGGCGTTCGGCGGCAGGCAGGCGGTCAAGAATGGCGACGGAGGTCGAGACGTCGGTTTCCAGGTTGCCGAGCATGGTCGACTTGGCGCTCTGGTAGCGCTCGTAGTACTGGACGCCGAAGGACAGCCCCTGGGCCAGGATCAGGCCGATCAGGAAGATCAGCGACAACCTTGAGGCCAGCGTCCGCGGCCAGCGCAACGACAGGCTCATACCGAGGCCTCGAGGATCTCCACCGGCAGCGAGAACACGTAGCCTTCGCTGCGCACTGTCTTGATGTAGGCCGGCTCCCGGGCATCATCCAGCAGGCGCTGGCGCAGGCGGCTGACCAGCAGGTCGATGGAGCGATCGAACAGGTCGGCGTCCCGGCCCTGGGTGAGGTTAAGCAGCTGGTCGCGGTTGAGCACCCGTTGCGGATGGTCGAGGAATACCCGCAACAAACGATATTCGGCGCCGCTCAAGGCAACCATGGTGCCGTCGGTGTCCAGCAGGTGACGGGCGGTGGTGTCCAGGCGCCAGCGTCCGAAAGCCAGCAGGCGACCGCTCTCGGTGACTACCAGGTTGGGCGGCAGCATGCGGGTGCGGCGCAGCACGGCATTGATGCGGGCCAGCAGCTCACGGGCGGCGAAGGGCTTGACCAGGTAATCGTCGGCGCCCATTTCCAGGCCGATGATGCGGTCGGTTTCGTCGTTGCGCGCGGTGAGCATCAGCACCGGCGTGGCCTTGTGCTTGCCGGCACGCAGCTCCCGGCACAGCACCAGGCCGTCGTCGCCGGGCATCATGATGTCCAGCACGATCAGGTCCACCGGAGTGGTTTCCAGGAAGGCGCGCATTTGCCGGCCATCGGCAACGACAGTGGTGCGCAGACCGTTCTTTTTCAGGTAGTTGCCAACCAGTTCTCTGATCTCGCGATCGTCATCCACTATCAACACGTGATCGACATGATCCATGGTGTCCAGCTCCTCGGCGTTTCGTTATGAGCAGTCTACAGGCGCCGGCCGGCCCGGCTCGCGGCGGTTTGTATTGCAGTGTATCTGGCGCGCGACGGATACACAGCGATGCAAAAAACCACCTGGCTCGATACAGACGCGATACTTGCGCGGCATTCAATGGCACCCATCGAGGCAACACAACAGGCCTCGGCAGATAACCCCCATTGAATCGAGGAATCGCCATGAACACCAAAGCCATCTACGCCGCCTGCCTTTTCGCCGCGCTGAACATCTGCACCCTGTCGGCCCGGGCCGAAAGCAACGTGCAGGCGCAGCCCTACACCTACGGCACCCACCTGGACATCCAGAAGGTGCTGTCCCTTAGCGAAGACGCCAACCCGACCTGCGGCGTGGTCAACGCCCAGATGACCTACCTGGATTCGGCAGGCCACAAGCAGGCGCTGGACTATCGCAAGCTTTCCGACAACTGCAGCAACCAGAACTGACCTGTTTTTGTGGCGAGGGAGCTTGCTCCCGCTGGGCTGCGAAGCAGCCCCCGAAATCGACCTGACAACTGGATGCTTCAGAAAAATAAAGAGGGCCGCTTCGCGCCCCAGCGGGAGCAAGCTCCCTCGCCACAGGGTCTATGTCAGCTTTTTATTTTGAGGTGTTGCCATGCTTCTGATCGCTTTTCTCGGCGGGATCCTGACGATCCTCAGCCCCTGCATTCTTCCGGTGGTGCCGTTTCTGTTCGCCCGGGCCGATCGCTCCCGTGGCTCGGTGCTGCTGACCCTTGGCGGCATGGTGCTGACGTTTGTCCTGGTCTCCAGCCTGGCGGTGGTCAGCAGTGAGTGGGTGCTGCGCGCCAGCAGCGTCGGCCGCCAAGTGGCCTTGGTGGTGATGGTGGTGTTTGCCTTGTCGCTGATCTTCAGTCGGGTCGGCACCTGGCTGGCGCGGCCGTTGGTCAGCCTGGGCAATCGCCTGGACGCCGGGGCGGGGCGGATGGCCGCGCCAGTGGCGTCGGTGCTGATCGGGGTCGCCACCGGGCTGCTCTGGGCTCCGTGCGCCGGACCGATACTCGGGGTGATCCTGACCGGGGCCATGCTGCAAGGCGCCAGCGCACAAACCAGCCTGCTGTTGCTCGCCTACGGCCTGGGCAGTGCCTTGTCCCTGGGGACACTGATCCTGGCCGGACGCGGACTGGTCGGACGCCTGAAACTCTCGCTGCCGATCACCACCTGGCTGCGTCGGGGAACGGGAGCGGTGGTGTTGCTGGCGGCCGTGGCGATTGGCACCGGGGCGGATGATCGCTTGTTGGCGGCGACTTCCTCCCAACAATCGGCCAGCTTGGAAAAAAGCTTGCTGGAGAACGTGCCCAAGGCCATCGACTATGTGGTGAGCAAGGCTGGCGCAAGTTCCATGCCGGCCCTCGAATCCCAGGGCACCATGCCTGCGTTGGACGGCGCGGTGCAATGGCTGAACTCGCCCCCGCTGAGCAGCGAATCACTCAAGGGCAAGGTGGTGCTGGTGGACTTCTGGACCTACGACTGCATCAACTGCCAGCACACCTTGCCCTATGTGAACGGTTGGGCGAAGAAGTATGAAAAGGACGGCTTGGTGGTGATCGGTGTCCACACCCCGGAGTACGGCTACGAGAAGATCATCGACAACGTGCGCGAGCAGGTGCGCAAGCTGGACATCCATTACCCGGTGGCAATCGACAATCAGTATGCGATCTGGCGTGCCTTCAACAATCAGTACTGGCCCGCTCATTACTTCATCGATGCCAAGGGGCAGGTGCGCTACAGCCATTTTGGCGAAGGACGCTATGGCGAGCAGGAGCAGGTGATCCAGCAATTGTTGCAGGAGGCGAAGGCAGGGCAATGACCGTGGTGAGGGATAGGTTTAAACTAAAATTAGTTTAATTTCATAGTGTTAACTAAATAACCTCTATCTGTTTCTAGAATTGAGTATCGCTTGAGGCAGGTATCGTAGTTGGCGAAGGCATAGCCACAGGGGCCATGTGCAAATGCTGGCCCCTTGCTCATTTACATAAGGTCAAACTTCTTTCCTTTCAGAAAGTTGGGCGACAAACCTATGCGTATTTCTATGTGGGTCGTGGCGACGTTTCTCCTGGCCGCCGTCTCGCTCGAGGCCCAGGCCAGGGCGCTGACGCAAAACCAGCAGTCGGTGTGCCGCTGGGGTTCGGATATCGCGGCGGGGGCGCAAGCTTCGAAGCTTTCCGGCGTCAGCCTGTACGGCGCGCGCAAGAAGCTGCAAGTGCGCAAGTTTCCCCGGCCCTGGATGCGCATGACCGCCTTGGGCATTACCGAACAGACCTACAACAGCGCTTCGCGCCTCAAGCCGGTCGCGGTCAAGCAGACCTACTACGAACAGTGTGTTCGCCATGAGCTGGCGCGACGCTAGGCCCTCAGGCCGGGCTGCGGCCTGGCATTTCGATGCCATGCAGGTTTACCCGCCGATACAGGGTCGCCCGGGAAATGCCCAGGGCCCGGGCGGCGGCGGTGGGTTTCCAGCGGTGGCGCACCAAGGCATCGAGCAGTGCCTGGCGTTCCGGGCTGGCGCTCGGTTCCGGCCCGTGATCGGTGGCGTCCGCGCGGTGCATTGACTCGGGCAGGTGGCTGAGCTGGACCACGCTGGCTTCGCACACTGCGCACGCATAGCGCAGCACATGGCGCAACTGGCGCACATTGCCCGGCCAGTGATAGCCGAGCAGGCATTCCAGGGCCGCGCTGCTCAATTGCACGGTTGCCCCGCACAGCGTCGACTCCTCGGCAAGAATTCGATTGATCAACGCCAGCCGGTCGCTGCGCTCACGCAACGGGGGCAGTTGGAAGCGCGCGCCGCCCAGGCGGAAATACAAATCCTCGCGAAACTCGCCGGCGGCCACCAGGGTCTCCAGGTCGCGGTGGGTGGCGCAGATCACCTGGATGTCCACGGCCTTGCGACGGGACGCGCCCAGTGGCGCCACTTCACCCTCGGCCAATACGCGTAGCAGGCGGGTCTGCAAGGCCAGCGGCATGTCGCCGATTTCATCCAGGAACAAGGTGCCGCCATCGGCCTGTTGCAACAGGCCCTGCATGCCCTTGGCCGAGGCGCCGGTGAAGGCGCCGGCGACGTAGCCGAACAATTCGCTTTCGATCAGGCTTTCGGGAATGGCGGCGCAGTTCAACGCCACGAAAGGGCGATCACGGCGCTGGCTGGCCTGGTGCAACTGACGGGCGAACACTTCCTTGCCGGAACCGGTTTCGCCCTGGATCAGCACCGGCAGGTTGCGATCCTTGACCCGCACCGCCAGGCGCAGGCTGTCGGCCAGGCGTGGATCGATTTCCAGCGGGGTCATCGCCACCCGCGAACGTGAACTGGCCCGCTGGCGTGGCGCGCTCAAGCGCCCGTGCATGGCGTGATCGAGCGAGCAGAGGCTTTCGTCCCGGGCACGGTGCAGCAGCTGCTGGTCGAACACCTGGCCGATGTGTTGCGGCAACTGCCCGTAATGTTGCAGCAGGTACTGGCGGGCGGCCGGGTTCAAGGCTTGCAGGCAACCGTCGTCGTCCCAGGCGAACAGGAAGTCCGGCTGGCTGTCGACGTAGCCGGCGTTGCGATGGGCCCGCAGCACCCAGTAACCCTGGGCGCTGCTCATGAAAAACGCCTGTTCGATCTCCCGGGCGCTCTGTACCACCATTTGCCGGATCAGGTGCTGCGAGCGCCGATCATCCGGCGAGCGCACCGCCGAGACGTCCAGCACCCCGAGCAATTCGCCCTGGGGATCGAAGACCGGTGCGGCGGAGCAGGTCAGGCCAATGAACGCCGCCCGGAAATGGTCGCGCTTGTGCACCGTCACCGGGGCCTTGGCCGTGAGCACCGCCGCCACGCCGCAGGTGCCTTCCTCGCCCTCCGACCAACAGGTGCCCAGGTACAGCCCGGCCTTGCGGCAGTCATTGCGAATCGTGGTTTCCACCCGATAGTCGATGGTCTGGCCCTGGGCATCGGTCAGTAGCACGCAGTAGTCGGCATCGCGGACCCGGCCATGGAGGCGGGCCACTTCTTCGCTGGCGATATTGAGGAACAGCTCGGAGCGCTCACGGCATTGCTTGAGCACGTCCTGGGACAGGATGCGCGGGCCCTGCAGCGAACCGGGGTCCAGGTGATGTTGCTCCATGGATCGGCGCCAGGAGTCGAGGATCAGGTCCGGGACGGGCAGTTGTGGCAATTGGTTCGCGTTTTTCACCACGCGGCTGACGCAATCCACGTGCGCCCGGGAGTGAGCGGAAAGCATAGGGGCCTCCGATTCAGCTTCTTATCGTTGTGCGCACATTAAGCGCCGTTCGCCGGGTGCAGACAAGCTCGACGGGTTCTTCGGGCGGTGTGAGACGCCACGTCTCAGAGTCTCGCCGAAACCTCGTGCAGGCTGACATGGGGCGTCTCACCGGGGCTCGGTTCGCTTCATCGAAAATCCCATGGGGGCCGCTCTGGCCCGGGCTTTGAGCAGGTTTTTTTCACAACTGGCACCGCCCTTGCTCTACCTCTGGAGCCCGCTAGACGGGTCATCCAATAATAACAACGAGGTGTCTATGGTTTCCTGCCCAGGCCGTGTGCCTGCCCCCTCCACGGTGGCGTCATGAGTCGCCGGCCACTGACCGTGGGCATCATCGCCAACCCCGCATCGGGCCGTGACGTGCGGCGCCTGACCGCCAATGCCGGGCTGTTTTCCAGCACTGACAAGGTCTCGGTGATCCAGCGCCTGCTGGCCGCTTTCGGCGCCACCGGCATCGAACAGGTGTTGATGCCCACCGACATGATTGGCATGGCCGCCGCGGTGCTGAAGAACAGCCACAGCCGCCAGGCCCGCAGCAGCCACTGGCCGGCCCTGGAGTTTCTCGAGCTGACCCTGCGCCAGACCGTCGAAGACACCCGCCGGGCTGCACGCCTGATGGCCGAGCGCGAGGTGGCGCTGATTGCCGTGCTTGGCGGCGACGGCACCCACAAGGCGGTGGCCGCCGAAGTGGGGGACATCCCGTTGCTGACCCTGTCCACCGGCACCAACAACGCCTTTCCCGAACTGCGCGAGGCCACCAGTGCCGGCTTGGCCGGCGGGTTGTACGCCAGTGGCCGGGTGCCGGGCTCGATCGGCTTGCGCCGCAACAAACGCTTGTTGGTCTGTGATGCCGGACGTGGCTTGCGCGAAGTCGCCCTGGTGGACGTCGCCGTGTCGCCGCTGCGCTTTGTCGGCGCCCGGGCGATCAGTCGCGCACAGGACCTGGCCGAAGTCTTTGTGACCTTCGCCGAACCGCAATCCATTGGCCTGTCGGCGCTGTGCGGCTTGTGGTTTCCGGTGTCGCGCCAGGCACCGGGTGGCGCCTGGATGCGCCTGGACCCGCAATCCCCCGAAGCGCTGCTGGTGCCGCTTGCGCCAGGGTTGCTGCAAGGCTGTGGCGTGCTCGCTGCCGGGCCCCTGGAGCCTGGCGTCGCCCACGGCCTGTCGCTCTCCAGCGGCACCCTGGCCCTGGATGGCGAGCGGGAAATCGAATTCAACGCGCAGGACCGGCCCACGGTCACCCTCGATGCCGGCGGCCCGCTGAGCATCGACGTCAACGCGGTGCTGGCCTACGCCGCGCAACAGCGTTTGCTGGCCATCGGCCGCGAACACCCGCAACACCCTCTGAATCTTCAAGAAGACACCCCAGGAGAATAAAAATGTCGACACCGCTCACCCACGATCAATTGCTGCACGCCTACCAGGTGATGCGCACCATCCGCGCTTTCGAAGAGCGCCTGCACGTGGAGTTCGCTACCGGCGAGATTCCCGGTTTCGTCCACCTGTATGCCGGCGAAGAAGCCTCGGCCGCCGGCGTCATGGCCCACCTGGGCGATGACGATTGCATCGCGTCCAACCACCGTGGTCACGGCCATTGCATCGCCAAGGGCGTGGATGTCTACGGGATGATGGCCGAAATCTATGGCAAGAAAACCGGCGTCTGCCAAGGCAAGGGCGGTTCGATGCACATCGCCGATTTCGAGAAGGGCATGCTCGGTGCCAATGGCATCGTCGGTGCCGGCGCGCCGCTGGTGGTGGGCGCCGCGCTGGCGGCCCGGCTCAAGGGCACCGACAGCGTTGCCGTGGTGTTTTTCGGCGACGGCGGCTCCAACGAGGGCGCGGTGTTCGAAGCCATGAACATGGCCTCGGTGTGGAACCTGCCGTGCCTGTTCATCGCCGAAAACAACGGCTACGCCGAAGCCACCGCTTCCAATTGGTCGGTGGCCTGCGATCACATCGCCGACCGTGCGGCCGGGTTCGGCATGCCCGGGGTGACGGTGGATGGCTTTGACTTCTTTGCCGTGCATGAGGCCGCCGGGGCCGCCGTCGAACGCGCCCGTGCCGGGGAAGGGCCGTCGCTGATCGAGGTCAAGCTGACCCGCTACTACGGTCACTTCGAGGGCGACGCCCAAACCTATCGGGCGCCCGACGAGGTCAAGCATTTTCGCGAGAACCAGGACTGCCTGATGCAGTTCCGCGAGCGCACCACCCGGGCCGGCTTGCTCACCGTCGAGCAGTTGGACCAGATCGACAAGGAAGTGGACATGTTGATTGAAAACGCCGTGAACAAGGCCAAATCCGATCCCAAGCCCACCGCGGCGGACCTGCTGACCGACGTCTACGTCAGCTATCCCTGAACGCCCTCCTGAATAACAACAATAGAGAATCCCATCATGGCGAGAAAAATCAGCTATCAGCAGGCAATCAACGAGGCCTTGGCCCAGGAAATGCGCCGCGACTCCAGCGTCTTCATCATGGGTGAGGACGTGGCCGGTGGCGCTGGCGCACCCGGTGAAAACGACGCCTGGGGCGGCGTGCTCGGCGTTACCAAGGGGCTTTACGACCAGTTCCCCGGACGCGTGCTGGACACGCCGCTGTCGGAAATCGGTTACGTCGGCGCGGCGGTCGGGGCCGCCACCTGTGGCGTGCGCCCGGTGTGCGAACTGATGTTCGTCGACTTTGCCGGGTGCTGCCTGGACCAGATCCTCAACCAGGCGGCGAAGTTTCGCTACATGTTCGGCGGCAAGGCCTCCACCCCCCTGGTGATCCGCACCATGGTCGGCGCCGGCCTGCGCGCCGCCGCCCAGCATTCGCAGATGCTCACATCGTTGTGGACGCACATTCCGGGACTGAAAGTGGTCTGCCCATCGTCGCCTTACGACGCCAAGGGCCTGCTGATCCAGGCGATCCGCGACAACGACCCGGTGATCTTCTGCGAGCACAAGTTGCTCTACAGCATGCAGGGCGAGGTGCCGGAAGAGCTCTACACCATTCCCTTTGGCGAGGCCAACTTCCTGCGCGACGGCAAGGACGTGACCCTCGTGTCCTACGGGCGCACCGTCAACACCGCGATGGACGCGGCGCGCAGCCTGGCCGGGCGTGGCATCGACTGCGAAGTCATCGACTTGCGCACCACCAGCCCGCTGGACGAGGACAGCATCCTGGAAAGTGTCGAGAAGACCGGGCGCCTGGTGGTGATCGACGAAGCCAACCCACGCTGTTCCATGGCCACCGATATTTCGGCGCTGGTGGCGCAAAAAGCCTTTGGCGCGCTCAAGGCGCCGATTGAAATGGTCACCGCGCCGCACACCCCGGTGCCGTTCTCCGACTCGCTGGAAGACCTGTACATCCCTGACGCGGCGAAGATCGAACAAGCCGTGCTCAACGTGATCGAGTGGAGCAAGCGCTGATGAGCCAGATTCATACCCTGACCATGCCCAAGTGGGGCTTGTCGATGACTGAGGGCCGGGTCGACGCCTGGCTCAAGGAGGAGGGCCAGGCCATCACCAAGGGCGATGAAGTGATGGACGTGGAGACCGACAAGATCTCCAGCAGCGTCGAAGCGCCGTTTTCCGGCATCCTGCGCCGCCAGATTGCCCGCCAGGACGAAACCCTGGCGGTCGGCGCCTTGCTCGGCATCGTGGTCGACGGCGACGCCAGCGATGCCGAGATCGACGCGGTCATCGAGCAGTTCCAATCGACCTTTGTCCCCGGTGACGCAGCCGATGAAGACAGCGGGCCGAAACCGCAGAAAGTCGAATTGGACGGCCGGGTGATCCGCTATTTCGAGCGGGGCGAGGGCGGCACGCCGTTGTTGCTGGTGCATGGTTTCGGCGGCGACCTGAACAACTGGTTGTTCAACCATGAGGCGTTGGCGGTTGGGCGTCGAGTCATTGCGCTGGATCTGCCGGGCCACGGGGAATCTTCGAAAGCCCTGCAACGCGGCGACCTGGACGAACTGAGCGGCGTGGTGCAGGCCTTGCTCGATCACCTGGACATCAACGCTGTGCATCTGGTTGGGCATTCCATGGGTGGGGCGGTGTCGCTGAATGCCGCACGCCTGATGCCCCAGCGAGTCCGGTCGCTGACCTTGATCGGCAGCGCCGGGCTGGGCGCGCAGATCAACGGCAGCTACCTGCAAGGTTTTGTCGAAGCGGCCAACCGCAACGCCCTCAAGCCGCAGCTGGTGCAACTGTTTTCCAATGCCGAATTGGTCAACCGCCAGATGCTCGACGACATGCTCAAGTACAAGCGCCTGGAGGGCGTGGACGCGGCGCTGCAGCAACTGTCAGCGACGCTGTTCGCCGACGGCCGCCAACAGGTGGATCTGCGCGAAGTGGTGCAGACCGGCGACGTAGCGACCCTGGTGATCTGGGGCAGCGATGACGCGATCATCCCGGCGGCCCATAGCGACGGGCTGAGTGCCCAGGTCGAGGTGCTCTCCGGCCAGGGCCACATGGTGCAAATGGAAGCGGCCGAGCAGGTCAACCGGCTGATCCTCGGGTTCATCGAGCAGCACTGATCAAGCGGGCGGCGACATGCGTCGTCGTTCCTACAAAATTCTGGAGGCAACGTTATGAACGTTTCAATCAAGCCGACCCGTAGCATGCGCGCCGCCGTCTGGCATGGCCGCAACGACATCCGCGTCGAAGACGTGCCACTGCCGGTTTCGCCGCCCGCCGGTTGGGTGCAGATCCGCGTGCAGTGGTGCGGCATCTGCGGCTCCGACCTGCATGAATACGTGGCCGGGCCAGTGTTCATTCCGGTGGACGCGCCACACCCGCTGACCGGGATCAAGGGCCAGTGCATCCTCGGCCATGAGTTCTGCGGCGAGATCGTCGAACTGGGCGCCGGTGTCGAAGGCTTCACTGTCGGCGAGCCAGTGGCGGCGGACGCCTGCCAGCACTGCGGCACCTGCTATTACTGCACCCACGGGCTCTACAACATTTGCGAGAACCTGGCCTTCACCGGGCTGATGAACAACGGTGCGTTCGCCGAACTGGTCAACGTACCGGCCAACCTGCTCTACAAACTGCCCGCCGATTTCCCGGCCGAGGCCGGTGCGTTGATCGAGCCATTGGCGGTGGGCATGCATGCGGTGAAAAAGGCCGGCAGCCTGCTGGGCCAGAACGTGGTGGTGGTCGGTGCCGGCACCATCGGCCTGTGCACCATCATGTGCGCCAAGGCCGCCGGGGCGGCCCAGGTGATTGCCCTGGAAATGTCTGGTGCGCGCAAGGCCAAGGCCCTGGAAGTCGGGGCCAGCCATGTGATCGATCCGAACGAATGCGATGCCCTGGCCGAAGTCCGCCGCCTGACCGCTGGCCTGGGGGCCGATGTCAGTTTCGAATGCATCGGCAACAAGCACACCGCCAAACTGGCCATCGACCTGATCCGCAAGGCCGGCAAGTGTGTATTAGTGGGCATTTTCGAGGAACCGAGCGAGTTCAACTTCTTTGAGCTGGTCTCCACGGAGAAGCAAGTGCTGGGCGCGCTGGCCTACAACGGTGAGTTCGCCGATGTGATTGCCTTCATCGCCGACGGACGCCTGGACATCTCACCGCTGGTGACCGGGCGCATCCAGTTGGAGGAGATCGTCGGGCAGGGCTTCGAGGAGTTGGTGAACAACAAGGAGCACAACGTGAAGATCATCGTGTCTCCCGCACGGATCTGAGAGCGCCCGGGTGGGCGATTTGGCGATGGCCGGCAGCGGCCATCGCCTTTTTTTCAGGTGTAGTTCAGGTATAGGCCAGCAATCGACCGCAGAGAATGACCGAGATCCATAGCGCCATGGACACCAGAGCTTGAATTCTGGCCAGACCGGGCGCCTTGTGGGCGGTGTTCCATTGCTCGACCGAGCGGTAGGTTCCAACGTGGAACAGCAGGGCGTTGAGGCCCGCCGCCGCGATCAGGCAGAGTTTGAGGATGAAGACGTTGTTGCCGGCGAAGTCGTGGGGATGCGCACTGAACATCATCAACCCGGCAGGCACGATCAATAGCAGGGCCGCAACGGCCCAGGGCAGCAGGTGGCGGGCCAGTGCGGTCACGGCGATGCCCTTGGACAGCCCGAGGAGGCGCAGGTCGAACATCAACACCGCGCCGACCAATATCGAAAAGCCGATGATGTGCACCACTTCCACCAGCGGATAGAGCCACAACTCGCTGCGCATGGCCAACGCCAGGGACGAATCGCTCAGACGGTCCATCCAGCCTTGGGCTGAGCCTGCCTGGGAGGCCTGCATCAGCGTAACTCGGTGGTCTTGTCGTCGATGGTGATGCGTTCGGCGCGTAACTCGTCGGGTTTGTTGCGGTTTGCATAGCCGACCACGGTGGCGCGGTTACCCGCTTTGAGCATGTCTTTGCTCAGGCCCCGATTTTCCATGCGTGACGGCGGGGCCAACACGACGGTCCAGGTTTTGTCCGTGGTTTGCAGGCGCACGTAGCCATGGGGATGGGAATAACCGGCTTCCTTTATCGTGCCTTCGAGCGTCAGGGGATTGCTGGCGTCGTATTCGCTCCAGCCATGGTGGGCAAGGGCCGCCGTGGCGACCAGCATCAATGCCAAACCGATGCTACGAAGAATGAAGTTCATGGCAAGGTCTCCTTTGGGTGATCCGTTCAACCAGGCAGGTATTCGCGCCAGACCCGCCGTTCATCCAATTGAAGCAGTTGCTCCTCGTTCTTGCGAAACGGTCGGTCGCAGTCGAGAAAAAACTCATCGAGTTGTGGCGGCGCGACGTGGGTGGCGCTGAGCATGGTGTGAACCTGTCCACGATGATGGATCTGATGTTCGAACAGGTGCAACAGCAGCCGGTCGATTCGTTCCTGCACCACACCGTCGACACGCACCAGGTCGACGGAGCGGGCGAGGTCTTTTTCCCGCAGGGTTTCGCAAAACGCCACCAGCCGCTGATCGGTCTGGGTTTGGCTTTGCTTCAGTTGGGCAAAGGCCAGGGTTTCAGAAAAGTCCTTTATCTGGCCGTCCCGGTCGCCTTCCAGGGCGGTGAGGTAATAACGGTCCACTTCCAGGATGTGGCACAGCGTGGCTTGGATGGACGGGAAGAACCCCGTGCGCGGCGCCGCGTAGTCAGCCTCGCTCAGATTCGCGCAGGCGCTGAGCAGCCTGTGGTTGGCCCATCGGTTGTTCAGGGCCTGGGCCAGGAAATAATTCATGGGAAGCCTCCCTATCATGTCCGCCACAAATCCTGTGGGAGCGGGCTTGCTCGCGAAGACGGCGGCACACACAGCATAGTCATATCAGATAGACCGCTTTCGCGAGCAAGCCCGCTCCCACACAGGGCGCCCTTACCTCAGGGGGCAGTCCTAAAGCCCCACATCCGGCAACACCGGCCGATTGGCCAGGGCCTTGGCCATGATCTGCTCCACATACACCCGGTCCGCTTCCGGCAGCGCCAGGCGCGGTGGGCGGGTGAGGGCGCTGCCGCGGCCGGCGATGGCTTCGCACAGCTTGATGCATTGCACCAGGTCGGCGCGGGCGTCCAGGTGCAGGATCGGCATCAGCCATTCGTAGATGGGCATCGCCTCGGCGAAGCGTCCGGCGCGGGCCAGGCGGAAAATGGTCTCGCCTTCCTGCGGGAACACGTTGGACATGCCTGAGACCCAACCTTCGGCCCCCACGGCGAGGCTTTCCAGCACTACATCATCAAGGCCTGCGAACAACACAAAGCGATCACCGACTTCGTTGCGCACGTCGATAAAGCGCCGGGTGTCGCCGGAGGAATCCTTGAAACACACCACGTTGTCGCAATCGGCCAGGGAAATCAGGATGTCCGGTGTCACGTCATTCTTGTAGATCGGCGGGTTGTTGTAGACCATCAACGGCACGTCGGCGTGCCGGGCCACGTAGCGGAAGTGCTCGGCGGTCTCGAAGGGCTTGGAGCCGTAGACCAGCGCTGGCATCAGCATCACCCCGTCGACGCCGACCTTGCGCACTGCGTTGGCAACCTTGGCGGCTTGCACGCTGGTGAATTCGGCCACGCCGCAGATCACCGGCACGCGGCCACGGGAAGCGTCCACTGCCACTTCGGTCACGGCGATTTTTTCCTCGGCGCTTAAGGAAGTGTTTTCCCCCACCGACCCACAGACCACCAGGCCGGAAACGCCATCACGAATGACGTTGGAAATCACTTGGTGGGTTTTTTCCAGGTTGATGGAAAAGTCATCGTTGAATTGAGTGGTGACGGCAGGGAAGACGCCGCTCCAGTTGATGCGTTTGCTCATGGTTGTCTCCGTTTTTGATAGTGCTTTTGTGGCGAGGGAGCTTGCTCCCGCTGGGTCGCGAAGCGGCCCTCAGGATCTGACTGATACACCGAGTTGTCAGTCTTCAGGACTGCTTCGCAGTCCAGCGGGAGCAAGCTCCCTCGCCACAAGGGTTTTGGGTGAATCTGAAAGTCATGCGCCCGGCCAGGTATCCGAAAGCCGGTAGCCCTCGGGCCACGGATCGGCCGGGTCGAGCAACAACTGATGCGTCCCGGTGATCCACGCCCGTCCGGCGATGCACGGATAAATCGCCGGGCGTCCGGCCACTTCGGTCAGTGAGTCGATGCGGCAGTGGAATTCGGAACCGATGATCGAGCGGCCGATAAAACGCTCGCCGACCTGCATCAAGCCCTTGGCGTGCAGCACCGCCATGCGCGCCGAGCAACCGGTGCCGGTGGGCGAGCGGTCGATCTTGCCGGGCTGGATCACCACCGCATTGGCCCCGGTGGCGATGCCGTTTTCCTGGACGATGGGCGCGGCAATCTGGCAGAACGAGATGTGCGACCAGTCGGGGTTCAGTGGATGCACGAAGCCCAGTTGTTCGTTGGCGGCGCGGGTGATTTTCAAGCCCACGGCCACCAGTTCGGCGGCTTCCTCCGGGCGAATGGCAAAGCCCAGGCTCTGGGCGTCGACGATGACAAAACTGTCGCCGCCGTAGGCGGTGTCAACCTGCAACGAGCCCAGCCCCTCGACTTCGATCCGGGCATCGAGGCGGTCGGCGAAGGAGGGCACGTTCTTGATCTCGACCCGTTGCACCTTGCCGTCGCGGCAGTCGGCCACGGCTTCGATCAGGCCGCCCGGCGCTTCGAGCACCAGGCGGGTCTGGGGCTCGGTCATTGGCAGGATGCCGCTGTCCAGCAGCACGGTGGCGACGCACAACGAGTTGGAGCCGGACATCGGCGGCGTGTCGGCCGGTTCCATGATGATCCAGGCCATTTGCGCCCGCGGGTCCTTGGCTGGCACCAGCAGGTTGACGTGGCGGAACACCCCGCCGCGGGGCTCGTTGAGGACGAAGTTGCGCAGGGTCTGGTCCTGGGCGATCCAGCGAGACTGTTCCCACACCGTGGCGCCGGGTGGAGGGGCGACGCCGCCGACGATCACATCGCCGACTTCGCCTTCGGCGTGGCAGCTGACGACATGGATGATTTTTGATGAGCGCATGGGTCAAATCCTTGGGTTGTCTATTCGGGCCTCATCGCGGGCAAGCCTTGCTCCCACAAAGGGTTTTGTGGTGCACACGAAACAGTGTGGGAGCGAGCTTGCTCGCGAAGGGGCCATCGGCTATTTCACCGACTTGAGAAAAGCCGCCGTCTCCGGCTGCACCGGATTGCCAATCACCTGGTCCGGCGGCCCGATCTCATGAACCCGGCCATTGCAAAAGAACGCCACGCGGTCGGACACGTCCCGGGCGAAGCGGATTTCGTGGGTCACCAGCACCATGGTCATGCCGTCTTCGGCGAGCATGCGCATGGTGTCCAGCACTTCACCCACCAGTTGCGGGTCGAGGGCCGAGGTGGCTTCGTCGAAGAGCATGTAGTCCGGCGACATCGCCAGCGCCCGGGCAATGGCCATGCGCTGCTGTTGGCCGCCGGAAAGCTTGCCGGGGAAGGCCTTGAGCTTGTCCCCCAGGCCCACATGCTCAAGCTGTTGCACCGCGAGTGCTTCGGCCTCCTGCTTGCTTTTGCCCAACACTTTGCGCGGCGCCAGCATCACGTTTTCCAGCACGGTCAGGTGGGGGAAGGCGTTCCATTGCTGGAACACGATGCCGATCTTCTGCCGCAGGCGATTGAGGTCGGTGGCGCGGTCATGGACCTCGATGCCGTCCACGCGGATGCTGCCTTTCTGGATCGGTTCCAGGCCGTTGATGCACATCAGCAGGGTCGACTTGCCGGAGCCGGAACCGCCGATGATCGACACCACTTCACCCTTGTCCACCGTCAGGCTCACCCCCTTGACCACTTCCAGGTCACCGAAGGATTTGTGCACGTTTTCGATCTCAATCATTTTCCTGCCACCTTCTTTCCAGGCGTGCGCCGAGGCGGGCGACCACCAGGCTCATGACGTAGTAAATGAGGCCCGCGATGCACAGCACCAGCAGGGGTTCCTGAATGCGCGTGACGATGGTTTGCGATGCCCGCAGCAATTCGAAAATGCCGATCCACATCACCAGGGCGGTGTCTTTCATCACGCCCAGCACCAGGTTCAGCCAGCCGGGAAAGGCCACCCGCGTGGCGATCGGCAGGACGATGAAACGCAGGTCCTGCACATAGCTCAGGCCCAGTGACCGACTGGCCCGACGGGTGCTCAACGGCACCGCCAGCACGCCACCGCGGACGATCTCGGTGAAGTAAGCCGCGGCGTAGACGCCGAGGATGATGCAACCGACGGCGAAGGCGCTGAGGTTCAGGCCGGCGATGCTCTTGAGCGAGTTGAACAGCACGAACTGGATCAGCAGCGGCACGCTGCGGAACACGTCCAGCAACCAGGCAAGTGGCAGGCTGGCCCGCGGCAACAACGCCCGCAACAGACCGAACAGCAACCCGGCGAGGGTGCCCAAAAGGATCGACCAGACGGTCAGTTGCAGCGTGACCCAGGCCCCCTCGAGCAGGTACAGCAGGTCGTTAACGCTGAGGCTTGTAGAAAACATGACCCACCTCCTCAATAACGAAACAACCGCCAGGACAACAGCCGGGCCAACCCGACGATCAGCTTGGCGATCAGGTAATACAGCAGCGCCGCGAGGGCGAAGTATTCGAAGGTGCGGAAGGTCTTGACGTTGTATTCCTGGGTGACACCGGTGAGGTCGTTGTTCAGGCCGACGACCACGCCCAGGGATGTCATCAGCACCGCCCAGACCATCTGGTTGGTCAACGGGTAGAACACGATGCGCAACAGTTGTGGGACGATGATCATCCGATAGGCCTGGAAGGCGCTCATCCCCAGGGAGCGGGCGGCGCGCATTTGCGTACTGGGCACAGCCTTGAGGCCGCCGCGAAAGTTTTCCGCCAGGTAGCCGGCGTTGTTGAAGGTGATCCCGGCCAGCAAGGCCAGCCAGGAACTGACGTGCAGCCCGAGGGAGCCGAGGCCGAAGTAGAGGATGTAGATCTGGAACAGCGAGGGCGTGTTGCGGGCGATGGACACCCAGCCATTGCCCACGCCCCGCAGCAAGCGATTCGGGGCCTGGCGCATCACCGTCAGCACCAGGGCGATCAGCACGCCGAAAATCATCGACAGCGCGGCCGTCTCGAACGTCACCCAGGCCCCGGCGAGCATGTCGGGCAGGGCGCGCAAGGCCGGGCGCCATTGGAAGCTGTAGTCAAACATGAGTCGGGCTCCCCCTGCGGGCGATGGGTTGCAGCCATGTCGGCGGCTGGCCGCGGGTCGAGGCGGTGCAGGCGGCCTCGACGCATTCGGCGAGGGCGGCAAAGTGCACCCCACGCCCGACCAGGCCCGGTGCGTAGTGGGCGTATTTACCGGAGTTGGTCATCAGCGTGGTGGCGTGGGGCGGAATCACCGGTTCACCCAGCATGCACCAGCAGGTATCGGTCACCAGCACCGCGCCGAAGGTCTCGATGGCGGCCAGATACCCGGCTTTGCGGGCCTGCTCCAGCACTGTCCGGCCGCAGGTGATCGCCAGCACCACATACGGATGCTTGACCCGGCCCGTGCACAAGGTCGCCAGGGCAGCGAATTCGCTGAGGGAGAAATGCGGGTTGCCCAGGGACACCACGTCCACCCAGTTGTCCCGGGCGCTGTTGAGCTCACGCCAACTGGCAAGCAGGCCTGCGGCATCGACGCTTTCCTGCGGCAAGCTGACGTCGTTCTCCAGGACATCGGCAGGGTCGAGGGCTTCCGGCGTTACCCCGGCGATGTGGAACAACGGCGCGGCGCTGGTGGTGGCGAACGCTGCGCCGAAGGCCTTGAGGTCGTCCAGGGTGGGTGCGGCATGTTCCAGCCCACGTATCAGCGGGATGCGCCGGCCCGCCAGGCTGCCGATGTGATAACCCAGCAGCGGATAGAAACTGTCATCCACGTGACCCAGCGCCGGCACGTCGACGATCAGCCGGGCCTTGCGCTGGTCGTCGAGATGGCAGCCGGTCAACGGTGCCCGTCCGCACAGGGCGATGCAGATATCGAGGAAGTCCGGGTACTTCTGCGTGCGCGCGCCCAGCACGCTGTTGGCGTAGACCACGGCGTTGGATTCGGCCCAGACGATTTGTTCGCCGGCCTTTGGCGCGCTGTCCAGCAGGTAGGGGGTGCAGGTGAAACTCAGTTGCGCGCCCATCGCCATGTAGGCATCGCCCAAGGCACTGGCCGGTTCGCCCAGGACCGGATCGACGCCCAGTTCCCGCCAGCGTCGCTGGTCCACGGAAATGGAGTTGAGGGTGGTGGGGACGCGAACTTTCGCCCCCCACTGCACCAGTTGTTCGGCAAAGCGCAGGCTGGCCGGGCCGGTGTAGATGCAGCCGTCGATGTGGGCCTGGGTCACATCCAGCAGTTGTGTGGCGCCCTGGATCTCGGCCATGCGCAGCACGATTTGCATCGCCACTTGGGCGGCCTTGCCGTGGGTGCCGTCGAGCAACGCCCGGTCCTGTTCGCTCAGCGCCAGGGTTGAGGACGTGGGCGGCTGCGGCGCTGGGTCAGAACCTTGCCAACCGTCGTTTGGCGGCCGGCCAGACAATGTCAGGACGTCGCCTTCCAGGCGCACGAAACCCTGCCCGCGCAGTCCATTGAAGGCCTCATGCCCCACGCACACCACCGGCAGCGAGCGTTGGAAAATCACCTGCGCCACCAGCACGCCCAGGGTCAGGATTTCATCGGCTTCAGCCAGCACCAGGGCCGCCGGTGCGTGGCCGTTGCTGATCAGTTCCATCAAGACGCTGCTGCCGGTGCAGGAGCCGCGTCCGCTGGGGATCGCCAGCACGCGCCCGGCCAGGCGCTGACCACTCAATGGATGGTGGCGGTCGATGACTTCGCCGCTGGCTGGATCGACCCCGCCCCAGAAACTCAGCCCCACGTCGGCGAACAGCAGGGCGCCCTGGGCGGCACCCTCCACCAGGCTGCGGCCTTTCACACGGACAGGCGTGCTTGGCATGCGCCGATCCTCAGTAGTAGACCTGGGGAACGGTCAGGTTGGCCGGTGGGATGTCGGTGCCCACCCATTTGACGAACAGTTCCTTGTAGCGACCCGTGCGCACCTGCTGGTTGACGAACAGGTTGAGGTAGTTGAGCAGGCCGTATTCGCTGCGCTTGGCGCCGAGGGACACGTAGTCGATGACGTAGGGCGCGTCACCGGCGATCTTCAAGCCCTTGTACTTGCCCGACTTGATGGTCGCGGCGGCCACGGTGTTGGTCACCACGGTGGCATCGATGTGCCCCTGGGCGACGGCCAGCAAGGTGTCGTTCTGCGACTGGTAGGCGCGGAAGCTGCCGCTGCCCCAACTCTTCTGGTCCTTCTCCAGGGCGATGGCTTCGTAGGTGCTGCTGGTGTTACCCAGGGCTTTGCCCTTGAGGTCGGCGTAGCTGTTGATGCCGGTGTTGTCGCGAGTCAGCACCACCATCTGGAAGGCGAAGTAGGGCACGGTCAGGCCCACGGTCTTGGCCCGCTCCAAGGTGTCGGAGGTGGAGGCGACGATGACATCGGCGCGGCCGGACAGCAGCGCGGGGATTCGGTCGGAGAATGGGGTTTCCACCACTTCGGCATCTACACCGAGGACCTTCGCCAGGTCGTGGCAATAGTCCACGTCGAAGCCCGCCGGCTTGTTGCTTTCATCGCGAAAGCCCATCGGGGGAAAGTCCAAGGTCACGGCGCAACGCAGCTTGCCGGAGCCGATGATGTCATCGAGCTTGTCGGCGTGGGCGGGGGCGATGAAAAGCGGGGTGAGGACAACGCTGAGGGCTACGGCCAATGCAGGGTTTTTCATAAATGCCTCGCTGTCGAATAAATGCGGTGAGATATCGTATTGAGGATTTCGTATACGATATTAGATAAGCAATCAACGTGCCTGTTTCTGGCAGAGTCGTAGTAATGCCACCGGAGGGCTGGTCTAGAGGCTTTCATGCCGGGCGGTAACAAGCAGGGCGAGAAGGCGCTGCTGGGGCGGGGTGTTACAGATGGGAGCAGCCACGGGATCCGACGCCCCATCAGGGAACAAGAATCAGCGCTGATTCTCGCGATATTGGCTGGGCGACAGGCTGGTCAGGGCCCGAAATTGGCGGCTGAAGGCGCTGTGGTCGGTGTAACCGCAGCGCAGGGCGATCTCGGTGATCGGCAGGTCTTTGTCGAGTAACAGCCGTGAGGCCTCTTCCAGTCGTGCCTTGTGAATCATCTGCCGCGGCGTGAGTTGGAAGATGCGTTTGCAGTGCCGCTCCAGTTGGGCCACCGATAATTCGGCAATGGCGGTCAGCTCGGCGAGGCTGATGGGGCGGGCGAAGTGCTGCTTGATATGGGCGTCCACCGCCGCCAGTTTGTGGAACGCCGGATGGCTCGATTGCGGCAGTTGCAGGTCGCGGGAAATGCCGGCCAGGCCGACGATCTGGCCGTCTGGATCGTGCAGGGCGAGCTTGTGGGTCAGGCACCAGACGGGCTGGTTGCCGTAGTACAAATGCAGTTCGAGCTGGTCGGCCAACTCCCGCCCGCTGGCCAGCACCCGGTGATCCTGTTCGGTGTACAGCGGGCCGAAGCGCTCGGGGAACACCTGTTCGGCGGTGAGGCCGAGCAGGTCGCCGCTGTGTTTGAAACCGCAGCGGCGGGCCAGGGTCTGGTTGACGAAGGCGTAGCGGGCCTGCTTGTCCTTGATGAAAAACACCACGTCCGCGAGGGTGTCCAGCAGCGGGGCGATAGGCTGCAGGCTGCGCAGCAGGGTGTCGAGGTCGCAGGGGGCTAGGGAAGTGAGCGAGGGGTACATGGCCGGCGTTGTCTTTTTTGTGGGAGCTATGGCGCAGTGTCAGTCGAAAATGTGCTGCCTGTCACGCCGCCATCGCGAGCAGGCTCGCTCCCACAGGGATTTGCGCTGAACTTCGACTTTGCAGGCACCGCAGGAACCCATGTGGGAGCGAGCCTGCTCGCGATGACGGCGGCACAGCCAACATCACCGCAAGCTGACCCACCGCTATCGCGAGCAAGCTCGCTCCCACAGGGGATCGGTGCTGAATGCAGGTTTTGTGGTTGTGCAGGTCAGGATGGGATGTGTGTCGGGTTCAGGTGGGTGGGGTTTCTTCCAGGTTCAGCAAGGTGTTGATTCGCGCCGGGCTGAAGGGTGGACGGGGTGTCGGTGGTGTCCAGTCGAACAGGTGTTCCAGGGCGGCGCCGCACACTCGGCCCTGGCAGGCGCCCATGCCGCAGCGGCTTGCCAGTTTCGCTTCGCGCCAGTTTTCGTGGCCGACCAGTTCGCCGTACGGTACGTCTTCGCAGCGGCAGACCAGGGTGTCGCTGCGGGCCAGGGTCTTGAGCCGTGGATCAAGGGCGAACGCCGTGTTCAAGGCCCGGGCGAAACCCTGCCAACGTGCACGGCGCGGCCACAGCTGCTGGGCAGCTGCGCTATTGCCGACGGCGGCATGGCCGGCGATGGCGCCTTCCACCAGCGCCAGTTCGCTGCCGCCAAAACCGGTGCATTCGCCTGCCGCGTAATGTTCACGGCGAGTGGTCGCTTGCCAGGCGTCAACCGCCAGCGCCTGGTCTTCAACCGCGCAGCCCAGGGCCTGGCCTAATTGGGTATTGGGAATGAGCCCGAAGCCACAGGCGAGCCGGTCGCAGGCCAATTCAATCGTCTTGCCTTGTTGATGCAGACGCACGCCCTCCAGCCGTTCCCGACCGAGTGCTTCCACCACATGGGTGTCGGTACGGTAGTGCCAGTCGAACAGATTGAACGATTGGAAAAACTTCCCCGGCCAGCGCGGCAGTTGCGCGGCGAAACCGCCAACAGCGGTGCGACTGGCCTGCTCGGCGATGCGCAGCACCTGAGCACCTTGATGCTTTGCCGTGGCGGCGCTGGCCAGCAGCAAGGGGCCGCTGCCGGCGATGACCAGCCGTTCGCCGCGCACCGGCAAGCCCCCCTTGATCAGCGCCTGCAAGCCGCCAGCACCGGTCACGCCGGGCAGTGTCCAGCCGGGAAACGGCAGCAACAACTCACGGGCACCGGTGCAAAGGATCACGCGCTCGTAGCTGATCTGCCAGCCGCGCTCGGCATCTTCCACCAGCAAGGTTTTATCCGCCGCGCAGGCGATCACACGGGTGCCGGCATGGCAGCGTACGTTGGCGCAGGTTTGCAGTTGCTCGCGCAGGCGTCGGGCGGCGCTGGGCAGGTTGGCCTGGGGGCCGTCGCGCCAGATCTGCCCACCGGGCAGCGGGTTGTCGTCCAGCAGCACGATGCGCGCGCCGCTGCTGGCCGCGGCGAGGGCGGCGGCCATGCCGGCGGGGCCGGCGCCAATGATCAGCAGGTCGGTGGTTTCGTTCATGGTCGGGTCTGCACCTGCATGCCGTCGTGGCACAGGGTCTGGCAGGCCAGGCGGCGACGGCCGTCGATCAGCACCCGGCACTCCTGGCAGATACCCATGCCGCACAACGGCGCTCGGCGCTGGCCGCTGACCGAGGTGCGACTGCAACCATCCGCGCCCAACGCCAATGCCGCCGCGACGCTGGTGCCGTTGGCGACGGACAGCGGGCGGCCGTCCAGGAATAATTCAGGCATGGGCCGGTTCTCCCAAAAAACGCTGCGGCAGGTAAGGCTGCGCGGCCAGTGGTGAGGTTTCGTCGAACAGCTGCGCGACGAGCAGGTCGGCGGTTGCCGGCGCCGTGGTGACGCCCAGGCCTTCGTGACCTACCGCCAGCCACAGTCCCTGGCGCTGTGGATGTTGGCCCACCAGGGGCAAGCCGTCGGGGCTCGCTGCGCGAAAACCGGTCCAGGCCCTGATGCCGTTCAGATGCGCCAACCCTGGCAGGTATTCGACGGCGCGCTTGAGCATCTTCGCCAGCATCCAGCCTTCCACCTGCGGGTCGACGGTGCCGAACTGCCGCGAGGCGCCGATGAACAATTGCCCGGTTGGGCGCGGCTGGATATTGCACGCCACCGACGGTCCGCTGGCGTTATGGGCGCTGGTGACGTAGCCCAGTTCCACCAGGGTGTGGGTGACGGTAGCGGGGTAGCGATCGGTGATCAGCAGGTGGCCCTTCTTCGGCACGATCGGCAGTTCCGGGCACAATTCAGTGGCCTGGATGCCATTGGCGAGGACCACCGCTTCGGCGCTCAACCAGCGCCCATCATCGAGGCGCACGCGAGCGCCGTCGACTTCGCTGACCTGTGCCCGTTGCTGGCGAATGTTCGGCGCGTCCAGCATCCAGCGCGCGGCCGCCGGGGCGTAGAGGATGCCGTCGCCCTTGATCAGCAGCCCACCTTCCAGCCCCGGGCGCAGTTCGGGTTCGCGCTGATGCAGCGCGGCATTGCCGATCAATTCACAGGTTTCGCCATGGGCCAGCAGGTTCAGGTATTTAGTGTGGGCCACCGCCATTTCTTCGGCATTGGCCGCCAGCCACAAGGTGCCGTTGTTACGCCAGGCGCAGCCGTCGGGCAGGGCCGGGGCCAGTTCACGCCAGCGTTGCAGGGAATATTGACTGAGGGCCAGTTCCGCCGGGTTGTCATCGAGCACCAGCAGGTGCCCCATGCCGGCCGCCGTGGCGCCGTGCCAACCGGCGTCCAGCACCAACACGTTGACGTTGCGTCGGGCCAACGCCTGGGCGCAGGCCGCACCGATGATGCCCGCCCCAATGATGATCACGTCGGCGACATGGCCCTCGCTCACGGACGAATGCCCCAGGCGAACGGGTCATCCGCTTCGATGATCAGTGTGGTTTCGGCGCTGATGTAGGCGCGACCGCGAATGGTCGGCACGATGCGCTCGCCCGAGCGCTCGTAGGAGCCCTCGAACTCGCTGCCAATGACACTGGCCTGGCGCCAGATCTGCCCCGGTTGCAGTTTTCCATCGGCCGCCAGGCACGCCAGTTTGGCGCTGGTGCCGGTGCCGCAAGGGGAGCGGTCATAGGCCTTGCCCGGGCAGAGCACGAAGTTGCGGCTGTCGGCTTGCGGGTCGTCGGCAAACAGTTCGATGTGGTCGATCAGGCCGCCGTCCTCGCCGCGAAAACCTTGCTGCTCCAAGGCTTGCTGCACGGCGTAGGTGTAGGCGGTCAACGCGTCGAGGTTATCGCCGGCCACTCGCTGGCCATGTTCGGCGACCAGGAAAAACCAATTGCCGCCCCAGGCCACGTCGCCCACCACCTGGCCGATGCCGGGCACCTCCAGGGCCAGGGCCTTGCGGTAACGGTAGGCCGGCACGTTGCGCACGCTCACCGAGCGGTCTTCGTGCAAGGTTGCCTGTACCGTGCCTACCGGGGTTTCGATGCTGTGCACGCCGGGGCCGATCCGGCCCAGGTGGGCCAGTGACGCCACCAGGCCGATGGTGCCGTGGCCGCACATGCCCAGGTAGCCGCTGTTATTGAAAAAGATCACGCCGGCACAGGCGCTGGGGTCCACCGGCTCACAGAGCAGCGCCCCCACCAGCACATCGCTGCCCCGCGGTTCGAGCACGCAGGCGCTGCGCCACGCGTCGTGTTCCGTTGCCAGGCGTTGCTTGCGCTCGGCCATGCTGCCCTGGCCCAAGTCAGGAAAACCGTCGGTGACCAGTCGGGTCGGTTCGCCGCCGGTATGGGAATCGATCACGGTGATGCGTTTCATGGGAGGGCCACGTCGGTTCAGATGAGTGACGGCAAGCGTGGCCCGCGCCGGGGGGCGACGGCTTGATGGATTTATCTGTCACCGATGACGAAATCGGCACAGTGCCGGCCCATCAATGGCTGGAAGGCAGGAACTTGAACAGGGTCTCGCAGACCCCGGCGATGTGTTCGTCCAGCAGCTTCACCGCGTGCTCGACATCGCCAGCGCGGCAGGCCTTGATGATTTCCCGGTGCTCGTGATCGGCGCGTTCCTTGCCCGCCGAAAGGCTCATCTGCATGCGCAAGTAGCGCTCCAGCTTGTCGTGGACCGAGCGGATCAGACTCACCATGAAGGGCCGTTGCGCCGGTTCGTAGAGGCAGGCATGCAGTTGCCAGTTCAGTTCGGCCCAGCGCCCGACGTCGTCTTCACCGATGAACTCCCGGCAGATGCTTTCGGCACGGGCGAAGGTGGCTTCGGTCATGTTGGGAATCGCCAGGCGCAGCACTTTGTCTTCCAGCAGCATCCGCACCTCGAACATCTGCGCCAGCTCCGCCTCGGAAATGCGCGTCACCATCGCCCCGCGATTGCGCTGGAACATCACCAGGCCCTCGGCCTCCAAGCGCTTGAGGGCCTCGCGCACGGGGATCTTGCTGACGTTGAACTGCCGGGCGATGTCATCCTGGCGAATGGGCTCGTCCTCGGCAAAGTGCCCGGCCACAATGGCATCGCGCAGGTGGCGGGTGATGATTTCCGAGGTGGAAGGGGTGTTGCCCAGGTCAGGCAGGTTGAACTTGGATAAAGTCACGGCGGCGGGTCGTTCGGCTTAGATGGGGATATGGTATACGACTTTGCCGAGCGTGGTGTCGAGCTGTCCCAGGCTTCCTCCAATCCTTCAGGTTGGTGTGTTCAGCTGTGGGATAGTTGGGCCACATAGGCCTGAGTCCGGAGGATGCGCCATCCGGTGACGGACGCCCCCGCCAGCAGCGCCAGGCCGAACACGATCAACGCCACGTCAGCGCCAAAATGATCGGCCAGCAACCCGGTCATCACCACCGGGATGCTGAACCCGACATAGGCGAACAGGAAGAACCCGGCGCTGACCCGGGCCTTTTCCGTGCCGGCCATCGCCGTGATGGCTGACAACCCGCCCAAGTACAGGAAACCGTAGCAGGCGCTGCTGGCGCCCAGTGCTCCGAGCAACACGGCGAGCAGGGAGCCGGCGCTCGCGCCCCAGGCCAGCAACGCGTAGCTCGCAGGCAGGATCAACAAGCCCAAGCCTGTGGCCCTGGCTGGTTGCATGCGCCGAACCCAGGGCTGGAAGAGCAAGCCGCAACTGATGACCGTGAAGGTCGACAGGCCAGACCAACGCTGCAAGTCGTGGGTCGCCAGCACTGACGGCAATATGGCGATGACCAGGCCCGAGGTCGCCCAGGCCAGCAGCATGGAAAAACTGTAGGGCAGGCTGCCGGCGGGAAACAACGGCAGGCGCAGCAGCGGTGCGTCTTTGATTTTCAGCGCCGGGTCCGGTAACCGCCAGACCACGACGATCGCGATGGCAGCCAACATCAGCTGCAACCAGAAGCTGCCGGGCGTGGCGCTGTGATGGACGAACAGGAACAGACTGGTCAACGCCGCGCCCAGGCCAAAGCCCAGGGAGGTGCTGGCGGTGACCCGGTTGGCCGGCGAGCGGGGATCGCGGGTTGCCATGAGCTCGGCCATATAGGCGGTTGATGTGGCCGAGGCCAGCCCTGTGCCGATCCCCATCATCAGGCGCGCCACGCCCAGCGCCTCCAGGCTCGGCCAGAGCAGTGTCACCAGCGTCGCCAGCATCGACAGCCCGAGCGCGACGAGGATCAACGGTTTGCGTCCCACCCGGTCGGCCAGCCCACCGAACGCCAGCAGGACCGGCAGTACGCCCAGCACATAACCGGAAAACGCCACCGCCGTGGCGCCGGCCCCGTAGCCGGACAACTGCGCGTAGGTGGTGTACAGCGGCGCCTGCAGGTTGACCGCAAGGGTGATCAGGCAAAGGCCGAAAGCCAGCCCCCAGGAATGTCGATGCGATGGGTTCAAGGGTGTTCCTTAAAGGGTGTGCATGAAGTCCCGGGGACTATCACTGCCGGACACAGCGCAAACAAGGAACAGACCCAGGCCATTTGTGCTTAACTGTTCGCTCGAAAATCGAGAACACTTAGCCAAGAGTGCCCGACGTGGACCTGAAGATCGATCGCAACGTTGCCGAGCCCGTGATCCGGCAGCTCGTGACGCACCTCATGGGCTGGATCAACGCCCATGGCATCCGCCCCGGCGCGCGAATGCCGTCGATTCGCCAACTGGCCCGGGAAAATGGCCTGAGCCTGTCGAGCGTGATCAAGGCCTATGACCAACTGGTCGCCAGCGGGGTGCTGGAGTCCCGGCACGGCGCGGGCTTTTTTGTCGCGCAGCAGTTGGCCCGGCCCGTGGAGCCGGAGCCCGAAATGGATAACGCGCGTTGGCGGTTGTTCGACATTGAATCGACGCAGCTCAAGCTCGGTTGCGGCTGGCTGCCCGACGCCTGGCGCGACGACACCGACCTGGGCCAGGCGATCCGCCAAGTGGTGCGCAGCGACAACCATGCGTTGTTCAACTACAGCACCCCGTTGGGCTCGCCTCATCTGCGCCTGCACCTTCAAAAGCGCCTGGGCCTTATCGATATTCATGTCGACCCGACGCAGATCATCACCACCCAAGGCGCCAGCCAGGGCCTCGACCTGCTGGTGCGAACCTTGCTCAAGCCCGGTGACCTGGTGCTGGTGGAAAGCCCTGGCTACTACAACCTGTTCAATCTGCTGAAACTGCATGGGGTCCAGACCCTGGCGGTGCCGAGAACCGCGCAAGGCCCGGACATCGCCCGCCTGGAACAGCTTCTGGGCGAGCACAAACCCGCGTATTTCTTCATCAACAGCATGTACCAGAATCCCACTGGCACCAGCCTGGCGCCGAGCGTGGCCTATCGTCTGCTGCAACTGGCAACGGCCCATGACTTTCGCCTCATCGAGGACGACATCTACGCCGATTTCCAGAACGGTCCGACCTCACGCCTGGCCTCCCTGGATGCCCTGGACCGGGTGATCTATCTGGCGAGTTTTTCCAAGACGCTGTCCAGTTCGCTGCGCATCGGTTACGTGGTCGCCCACCCCGAGATCATCCAGCGCCTGGCCGAAGTCAAGATGATTACCGGCATCGGTTGTTCGCTGCTGGCGGAAAACGTGGTGGCGACGTTGCTGGCCAACGGTGCTTACCGCAAGCTGATCCAGCGCTTGCGCCAGCGCCTGAACAAGCAGATGGCAAGTACGCTGCGCCAGCTGGACCCGGCCCACTGGGAGGTATTTGCCGAGCCGTTGGGGGGCCTGTTCGTCTGGGCCAGGCCGCGGTGCCTGGCGGCACAACGGGTGCAGCAGATCGCCCGGGAGCTGCAAATCCAACTGTCCCAGGGCTCAACGTTCCTGCCACAAGGGGAGGCGTGCGATTGGTTGCGGTTGAACGTGGCTTATACCCAGGATCATCGTGCGCAGGTGTTCTTCCAGCGGGTGGAGCAGGAGTCGATTGCGGCGGGCCAATAGGGTATGGGGGGATTGTTCTGGCGCCATCGCGAGCAAGCTTTGCTCCCACAGGGGAGGCAGGGGCCAACCACAAGACTTGTTCCCGCTGAAGATCCTGTGGGAGCAAAGCTTGCTCGCGATGACGGACTGACCGGTCACAAAAAACATCGACGCTAATGGGAATAGATATCAAACGACAATGAGTTACTGTATCTTTCGCGACACATTTTTGTCAGCCTCCCGATGTGGGTGGTTTGTTTCCATTAGGATTGTGCATCGATGCGTCGGATTCTCGTTTCACTGTGTGTGCTCCAGGCTTACTCCGTTTCCACCTGGGCAGAAGAGCCAATCCCTGCCAACCCGGCGACCCTTGAGCTGCAAGCCACGGATATCGTCGGCACTGCAGACTATGAATCAGCCCAGGGTCCGGTGAAGGGCTATCACGCCACCCGTTCGGCCAGCGCCACCCGTACCGACACGGCGATCCATGAAACCCCGCAATCCATTTCCGTGGTATCTCGCGACGTGGTCGAAGACCTCGGCGCCACGCGCCTGCAGGACGCCCTCGATTACGCTGGCGGGGTCGGCCGGGGCAACAACTTCGGCGGCCAGGGCCTGACGACTTTCACCGTACGCGGTTTCACCACCGGGGAGTTCTACCGCAACGGCTTCCCGATCAACCGTGGCTACCCGAACATGCCGGACGCCAACACCATCGAGCGGCTGGAGGTCCTGCGCGGCCCGGCCACCATGCTCTATGGCCGCGGCGACCCGGGCGGTACCTTCAACGTGGTGTCCAAACAACCATTGGCCGAGCGCACGGTGACCCTGGGCAGCCAGGTCAGCGACCAGGGGATGCGTCGCGGTACGCTGGACGCCTCCGGTCCGTTGGATGAAGAAGGGCGCCTGGCTTATCGCCTGAACGTGATCGGCGAGGGCGGCGACACGTTCCGCGACCACGTCGAGACCGAGCGTTACGGCATCGCGCCAGTGGTGACCTGGCAGGTCAACGACACCACGCGCCTGACCTTCGAAGGCGATTTCATGCGCAACAATGCGCCGCTGGACCGTGGCCTGACCCATTACGCCGGCCAGCGCGGCACCGCGTCGCGCGATACGTTCTTCGGCGAAAAAGACGCCGGCAAGCTGCACAATGACAACAACATGCTGCAGGTGCGTTTCGAGCACATGCTCAACGACGACTGGACCCTGGCCGGTGGTACCCAATGGCTCGACGGCACCTTGCAGGGCAATGCCGTGGAGGGCAACAGCATCGGCGCCGATGGGCGTACCCTGAGTCGCAACTTCAACTACCGCAAGCTGGAATGGACCGACCGCGACACCCAGCTTAACCTCACCGGGCATTTTTCCACCGGCGGGTTCGAGCACACGTTGCTGACAGGCATCGAGTATGAGGACTACGACTACCAGTCCATCATCCAGCGTTCCTCCGGTGCCGCCGGTGCCTACCCGATCGATATCTTCGACCCGGTGCATGGCCAGCCACGCCCGGCGTTGACGCGCACGCCCACAAATGACCAGGAAAATCTCAAGACGTTTGGTGTGTTCGTCCAGGATCAAGTGGCGCTGACTGAGCGCTTGAAGCTGTTGGCCGGGGCGCGTTTTGAGCGGTTCGAGCATCAGTACGAGAGTTTCGTCCCGCAGAACCCGCCCGGTAGCCGGAACTGGGACGTCACCGACAGCGCCGTCACCCCGCGCCTGGGTGTGATCTACGACCTGACCGACACCGTGGCGGTCTATGCCAATACCGCACGCTCGTTCAAACCCAACACCGGTGCCAGTCGCGAAGGTGGCGGGGGATTCAAGCCGGAAGAGGGCAAGTCCTACGAAATGGGTGTCAAGTGGGAAGCGCTGGATCGCCAGTTGAGCGTCGACGCAGCGATCTACCAGATTGAAAAGCGCAACGTCCTCACGCCCGATCCGCTTGATTCCACCTTCAACGTCGCTGCCGGGGAAGTGCGCAGCCGTGGCTTTGACTTGAACGTGGCGGGCAATTTGACGCCGCAATGGCGCGTGATTGGTGGCTATGCCTATGTAGATGCCGAAGTGACCAAGGACATCAACATCCCGTCCGGCACTCGTCTGCTCAACGTGCCCAAGAACTCCTTCAGCCTGTTGAACGTCTACGAGTTCCAGGACGGTGGCCTCAAGGGCCTCGGCCTTGGCGTAGGTGCCAAGTACGTCGATGAGCGGGCCGGCAATACCGCGGCCAGCACCTTTACCATGGACAGCTACACCGTCGTGGACCTGCTCGGTTACTACAAGGTCAACGAGCGGATCCGCCTCAACCTGGACCTGAAGAACCTGTTTGACGCCGACTACGAAGAGGGTGCATTCGGTGGCGTCTATGCCTACCCAGGCGCCCCGCGAACCGTGCAGGCCGGCATCTCCTACACGCTCTGAATCCCGTGCGTCATGAAAACCCCGAAGGCCTTGCCTTCGGGGTTTTTCTTTTTACCACTTGCCTCTTTACCACTTGCCTGTGCTCATCCCGCCGTCCACCGGCAGTATCGCGCCCGTCGTGAAATCGGCGCCCGCCAGGTACAACACGGCCTCGGCAATTTCCTCGATGGTGCCCACGCGACCGGCCGGGGCCAGGTTGTCGAGGAATTCGCGGTGAGCCGGGTCGTGCATGGGCGTGTCGATGATGCCGGGGGCGACTGCATTGACCTTGATGTTGTGGGGCGACAGTTCCAGGGCCAGGGCGCGGGTCATCTGGTTGACGCCGCCCTTGATCAACACCGGTAGTGCTGCCGGCACCTGGATGTTCGGTTGCAGGGCCACGGCGGCCGAAATGTTGATGATGAAGCCTTGCTGGCGCCCGATCATGTGTGCGGCAGCAGCCTGGCTGGCGTAGACCAGCCCCTTGAGGTTGGTGTCCAGCAGCGCGTCCAGGTCCTGGGGGCTGTATTCGACGAAGGGTTTTGGCAGGAAGAAACCGGCGTTGTTCACCAGCCCGTCAACGGCGCCAAACGCCGCGACGGCTTGGCTGATGAGGGCGGTTGAAGTGGCCGGGTCAGCGATGTCGCCGGCCACGCCGATGAAACCCGCCGGGTGGCCGAGCTCGGCGGCGGCAGCGTCAAGGCCGGACGGGGAGCGGGCATTGCCCACCACGTTATAACCCCGACCCAGGAACGCCTTGACCAGACCCAGGCCGATCCCGCTGGAAGCGCCGGTGATGATGACGGTTTTTTTGAGGCTCATGATTGACTCCTGATCACATTGAGTTGAACCGATGCGCCTGTGTTGGCGGTGGTTGAGTTCAGGGTATTGATGCGCCAGGGTTTGATAAATAAGGCTTCTGGTACTTGAGTTGATACGTCATGTAATCAATGGCCGGGGCCACACATACCCCGGTGGCCCCCTGTGGGAGCGAGCTTGCTCGCGATGGCGTCAGGCCAGTCGGTATTGATGCTGACTGACACACTGCTATCGCGAGCAAGCTCGCTCCCACAGGATTGTCAGGCAGTCCGGTTGGTAGGCAGAAAAAAGCCCGGTCAATCGGACCGGGCTCGGAAGGGTGGAGGGTTATTCCTTGGGAAGACTTCGATACTGCGTCGTCGTCATCCCCGCGTATCCCCAATTATCCGTGTCGACCTCCTCGATCACGATATGGGTCAAGTGTGGGTCCTTGCCCAGTACGCGCTGGAGGGTTTCGGTGATTTCGGAAATCACCTGGGCTTTCTGTTCACGGGTGACGCCGTCTCGGGTAATTCGCACATTGACGAAAGGCATGTTGCACTCCTGCTGCTGAGAAAGTGCGCAGGAAGAATCCCACGCCGTTGAGGGCCCACTGTATTTATATGCCGCAGACTGATAAACAGGCCTTTGGAAACTTCAGTTGATACGCGGTGTAATGAATCATGAAGCGTCATTTCGAAGACCTGCAGTTGGGCAGCATAGAACTGTTCTGCCTGGCGGCGGAGGCGGGCAGCTTCACGGCTGCGGCGCAGTTGGCGGGGGTTACCCCGGCGGCGGTGAGCCGCTCGATCTTTCGCCTGGAAGAGCGCCTGGGCTCACGGCTTTTCGTGCGCACCACCCGCAGCATTCGCCTGACCGAAGCCGGCAAGATCTATTTCGAGCAATGCCGCCAGGCGTTGACGCAACTGGTCGAGGCGCAACAGGAAATGATGGGCGCGCAATCGGTGCCGTCCGGGCAACTGCGTATCAGCCTGCCCACCACTTACGGTCATCACCGCATCCTGCCCTTGCTGCCGGCCTTTCGGGCGCTGTACCCGCAAGTGACTGTGGACCTGCACCTGAGCAATCGAAACATCGATTTCGTGGCCGAAGGTTATGACCTCGCCATCCGGGTGCGGGCCCAACCCGACTCGTCGATGATTGCCCGACTGCTGGAAGACGGGAAACTGGTGGTGGTCGCGTCTCCTGACTATCTGCGCAAGGCCGGCACGCCGCAGGTTCTTGAAGACCTGGACGACCACGAATGCATCCAGTTCGAATTGCCCAGTAGCGGGCGACGGATTTCCTGGTTGTTCAATGTCGAGGGCAAGGAAAAGGAGGTGTTCGGCGAAGGGGGCTATTGCTGTTCGGATGATGTTCTCGGCGGCGTGACGCTGGCCAAGCATGGCGCGGGCTTGTTCCAGACTTACAAATTCATCGTGGAACAGGAGCTGGCCAATGGGCAACTGGTGGAGGTGCTTGCGCCTTTCGCGGGGCGCTCACGGCCGTTCACCTTGCTCTATCCTCACGGCCGGTACGTACCGCAGCGGGTGCGTGCTTTTGTGGATTTCCTGTTGCAGTACCGGGAGCAGTGGGCCGGAGCCTGACGCAAGGCGCCAGGGCTGAAAAGGGCATCCCTGTGGCGAGGGAGCTTGCTCCCGCTGGGCTGCGTAGCGGCCCCTTTTTTGCGGCTGCTTCGCAACCGAGCGGGAGCAAGCTCCCTCGCCACAATGGATCACCCTAAGCTCAAATAATGCGCTTGCCGCAGAGATTCCCGGCCTGGCCCGCTATCAGAACCGAAACGCCTGACGACCGATCAGTAGCCACTTGCCATTCTTCTGCTTCTGCCAGATCTGGAAGTTCTCGATTTCCGTTGGCACCACTTCAGTACCCTTGAGCGCCTGCGCCGAGAAGTGGTTGCGCACCAGCGCCACATCACCGGACAAGGTGATTTTCTGGTTCTTCATTTCCAGGGTCTTGAATGCGCTCTTGCCCGTTTCGATGTCGGCGATGAAGGCTTTCTTGTCCTGGATGTTGCCGCTGGAGTGGCCGTAGGTCAGGTTTTCGGCGGCCAATGCCTGGAGTTGTGGGATGTCTTTGTGCAGCATGGCTTGGGTCAGGTGGTCGACGGCCTGGGCCACTTCCTGCTCGGCCGATGAAGTGGCTGCCGCTGCGTAGCCGCTGAACAAGCACAAGAAGCTGATGACCAATGTCGCTTTTTTCATGGGGATTTCCTTATTTTTGTAGGTATCGGGAACGCGAGCGAATGTTAGCTCGTCGGTCATCGTACAACCACTCGAAGAGAACTGGAATAGGCCCAAGGTTTTCACACGCTGCAGCTTTGGCGGTGCTGCCTTCAGAGTCCTTCCCGAACCGCCCCCCGAATCCCTTCCAGCAACATGGTGAACGCCGGGTTGTCGTTGTCCTCGCGCCACACCAGGTGCAATTCGCTCTGCACCCCTTCGCCCAGGTCGATCTCGCGAAACACCACCTGCTTGAACACCACGCTGCTGGCGCAACGCGGTACCAGTGCCAGGCCCATGCCGGCGTTGACCAGTGCCAGGATCGTCAGCGACGACCCCAGCCATTGCACGAACTGCGGCGCAACCCGGGCCGAGCGCAGCATGCCGGTGAGCAGTTCGTTGAAGGGCGGATAGGCGGCGTGGGAGTACATGAGGAACGGTTGGGCGTCCAGATCCTGGACGCTCACGGTCTCGGCGCTGGCCAGCGGATGTCCGGCAGGCACCGCCAGCACGAAGGGTTCGCGCACCAGACATTCGGTGGCATAGCCAGTTTCCAGCAGGGGCGAGCGGACGATGCCCAGGTCGATGCGCCGGGCTCGCAGGGCTTCGTGCTGCTGGTAGGTGTTCATCTCCGCCAGGACGATTTTGACCTGGGGCTGTTTCAGCCGGGCCTCGGCAATCACCTTGGGCAAGAACTCGTATACCGCGCTGCCGACGAAGCTGATGGTCACCGAACCGATGTCACCCTGGGCAAAACGCCGGGCGGCAATGGCGGCTTGTTGGGCCTGTTCCAGCAGGTTCTGCGCTTCGATGAAAAACGCCCGGCCGGCAGCAGTGAGCGCCACGCTGCGGGTGCTGCGGGTGAACAGTTCGACGCCCAGGTGGTGCTCTAGCAATTGGATCTGCCGGCTCAGCGGTGGCTGGGTCATGTTCAGACGTTCGGCGGCGCGACGGAAGTTGAGTTCGGTCGCCACGGTGGTGAAGCAGCGCAACTGGGCCAGTTCAAACATTGATTCAATCCAGGTATCAATCAAGTGCCAAGTTAGATTAGACGGGAACAATCCGCCGCGTCCATCATCGTCAACCCGCTGGAAAAAAACCAAGCCTTGACCCCTGGCCTATCAGGAGCCGCTGTATGAAGATCAAACGCGTCACCGTCACCCCCATTGCTTTTCGCGATCCACCTTTGCTCAACGCCAGCGGCATCCATGAACCGTTCGCGTTGCGCTCGATCATCGAGATCGAGAGCGACAACGGTTACATCGGCCTGGGGGAGAGCTACGGCGATGCGCCGGCCCTGGCGATCCAGCAGCAGTTGCAGAGCCAGTTGATCGGCCTGGATCCGTTCAACCTCAACCAGTTGCGGGCCATCGTCCAGGCGACCGTCGCCGCGCAGAAACCGGCCAGCGTTGCCGGTGCCGAACTGGCGCCGGGTTCCCACGCGAGCAAGGCGGTGAGCAATGCCTATTCGGCGTTCGAAGTGGCTTGCCTGGATTTGCAGGCCCATTACCTGAACGTGCCGCTGGTGGACCTGCTGGGCGGCGCGATTCGTGACGAGATTCCGTTCAGTGCGTATCTGTTTTTCAAGTACGCCGAGCACATCGACTCGCCGTACCCGCCCGACAGTTGGGGCGAGGCGCTCAACGAAGAGCAGATCGTTGCCCAGGCCCGGCGGATGATCCAGGACTATGGCTTCAAGAGCATCAAGCTCAAGGCCGGCGCCCTCGATCCGGAGCATGAAGTCGCCTGCATCAAGGCCCTGAAACGGGCGTTTCCCGGCTACCCGTTGCGCATCGATCCCAATGGCAACTGGTCCCTGGAAACCTCGATTCGCATGGCCGAGCTGCTGGGGGATGACCTGCAGTATTACGAAGACCCGACGCCGGGGCTTGAGGGCATGGCCGAGCTGCACAAACGCACGGGGCTGCCGCTGGCGACCAATATGGTGGTCACCGATTTCGATGAGTTTCGCCGCAGTGTGGCGCAGGACAGCGTGCAGATCGTGTTGGCCGACCACCATTACTGGGGCGGCCTGCGCGACACCCAGGCCTTGGCGAAAATGTGCAGCACCTTCGGCCTGGGCGTGTCGATGCATTCGAACTCGCACCTGGGCATCAGCCTCATGGCCATGGCCCACGTGGCGGCCGCGGTGCCGAACCTGGATTACGCCTGTGACACCCATTACCCGTGGCAGGAACCGGATGAAGAAGTGATCAAGGGCGGCAAGCTGCCGATTGTCGACGGTTGCGTGAAGATCACCCGGGCGCCTGGTCTTGGCCTGGAGTTGGACCGGGATCAACTGGGCAAGCTGCATGAGCAGTTCCTCAGTTGCGGCATCCGCCAGCGTGACGATGTGCGGCAGATGCAGCGTTACCGGCCGGAGTGGAAGACCGTCAAGCCGAGGTTCTGAGCCGAAGGCGAGGGGCCTGCTGCGCAGGCCAGCGGGAGCAAGCTCCCTCGCCACAAAAGCTGGATCTGACTTCAATTTTGAGTGTGGGTGCGACCCCTGTGGCGAGGGAGCTTGCTCCCGCTGGGCTGCGCAGCAGCCCCAAACCAGCCAACTCACTATGACTGCCCAATGGGTTGATCCCTCCCAAGCCACCTTGCGGCCCACACCCAAAGTACCGCACCCGCCAGCCTCGCCGTCTTACACCCAAACTGCCGCGCCAGGCCGGCGCTTCCAAAGCATCCGCCAAATGCCTCCAAGGCAGCGTATGACGCGCGCGGGCGCCTTTCGATAATCGCCTCCGACATCCCGTCCCCTGTTGCGGAGCGCGCCATGCACAACAATAAAAATACCCGCCAACGTTTTTTGCCTGCGGTCATCGTAGGTGTTTCGAGCCTGGGCCTGATGCCTTGGGCCAACGCCGAAATCATGCTGTACGACAAGGACCAGACCACGTTTTCCACCGATGGCTACGTCAACGCCTTTTACGTCAACAGCGACGTGGACCGCGCCGGTGAGCAGTACGACCGTCGGCAGGCGCGGGTCAAGATGGGTTTCTTGCCCAACTACCTGGGCTTCAACATGGGCAAGCAGGTCGATGACCTCAAGCTCGGTGCCCGGGCCTCGTTCTGGGTGACCATCAACGACAGTGAAACCAACGGCACCGACACCGCCATCGACGTGCGCCAGTTCTACGGCACCGTGGCGAACCCGGAGTGGGGTGAGGTGCTGATCGGCAAGGACTTCGGCCTGTTTGCCCGCTCCAACATCCTGCTGGACGAGTTGCTCGCCGGTTACGGCCAGGTCAGTGACACCCTGGGTTTGGTGGACGGCGGTGGCGTCTCGTTCGGTAACATCGGCAGCGGTTATCCGTACCCGTTCCCGACCTCGCAGATCACTTACCGCACGCCGGTGATGGAGGGCTTGCGCGTGGCGGTGGGGATCATGGACCCGGTGGACACCAACGACAACAGCGCCACGGGCAAGGCCTATCAGGAAAACCCGCGCACCGAGAGCGAGATCACCTACCAGTTCGACCTGGGGGGGGCGAAGATCTACAGCTGGCTCAACGGCAGCTACCAGACCTCGGACAACACCGACGCCACCGTTGAGTCGGTCACTTCCAAGGGCCTGGGGTATGGCGTGCAGGCCAAGATAGGCGGGTTGTCGCTGACCGGCTCGGGGTTCCAGGCCAAGGGCATCAACCCGTTCTTCACCAACAACGCCGGTGAAGCCACCCTGCGCAATGTCGACAGCAAGGGCTACCTGTTGCAGGGCTCCTACAAGCTGGGCAAGAACCGCCTGGCGTTGTCCTACGGCAAGACCGATGACGACGGCAACGGCGTGGTGGGCAGTGGCGCCGACTACGAAACCCGTGGCGTCGCGCTGTTCCACGACATCAACGACAACCTCAAGCTCGTGGCCGAGTACAACCAGTTCGAAATCAACGGCCACGATACCAGCGCCCAAAACGAAGACACCGACACCTTTGCGGTGGGGGCGGTGCTCACCTGGTAAGGGTGACTCCCTTCAACTGAGGCGTGTCAGGTCGACTTTTGGGGCTGCTGCGCAGCCCAGCGGGAGCAAGCTCCCTCGCCACAAGAGCAGTGTTCGATTTCATTTTTGAGTACGGGTGCAACCCTGTGGCGAGGGAGCTTGCTCCCGCTGGGGCGCGAAGCGGCCCTGAGACCTGACACCCTGGTGTCTCAGATCGATTGATATTGGGGGCTGCGCATCAGCCCCCCTTTTTTTCAGTGTGACGTCCCCTCGGCGAACTCGATCTTGTTGCCGACGTTGTATTTGCCCGAAGGCTTGTTCATGGGCAGGCGCTTGATTTCCTTGAGGGTGTTGCTGTCGTAGACGATCAGCGCGCCATCGGTATCCCAGATGCTCAGCAGCAGGTAGCGGCCGTCGCGCGTGAACTCGACGTGGGCGGCGGTTTTGCCGGGCATGGGTCGCAGGGTGTGGGCGATTTCCAGAGTCTGTTTGTCGATCAGGTGAATGGCATCGTTGTCCGGGCCGAAGAACACATCGGTCCAGGCGTAGCGGGAGTTGACGTGGCTGCGCAGGAAGAAACCCGGCCCCAGGGTGGGGATCTGCTTGATGACTTTCCAGGTGTCGAAGTCGATCACCGAAATCAGCCCCTTGCTGATGTTGGGCGTGGCGAACACCCAGTGCCCATCGCGTTTCCAATAGGTCCCCGAGCCCAGGTGCGGCATGCCCGGCAGCGCGATGTCGGTGACGATCCGCCCCGTGTCGAGGTCGATCACCTGGCCGCCCTGGGCCTTGCGCGAGGTGGCGAGCAACTGCCGGTAATCGGGCGAGAAGGAAAAATCATCGAGGTAATCCTCGGCCTCGATCCGCCTGGGCACGAAGTCCGGATTCGGGCCGGTGGACAGTTCCCAGACCTCTTTCACATCTTTCAAGGCGACGATGAAGCTGTTGCGCGGCGGCGCGGTATACACCGCACTGACCCGCGAAGCCTGGCCGTCCAGCCCCACCGTTGCAACGGTCTTGACCAGTGACAGGTCGCGGGCATCCAGCACCACCAGGTTGCCGGGCAGGGTGTTGCCCACCAGCACCCAGCGCCCGTCCTTGCTCACCGCCAGGTTGCGGGTATTGAGCCCGGCCCGCACCTCGGCGATGAGCGTGAGGTTGTGCAGGTCATACAGGCTGATCCAGCCGTCCCGGGAGGCGAAATAGACGAAGCGTCCATCCGGCGAAAACTTCGGCCCGCCATGCACCGCGAAATGTGAGGCGAAGCGCGCCAGGACCTCGAAGCGATCGCCGTCGACGATATCGACGTGATGATCGCCAGCCTCCACCACCACGAACAGGTTCAGCGGGTCGGCGTGGTGCTGGGGTTTATCGGGCAGGCTGGCGACATCCGCCAGCAGGCGATGGCTGCGGCGCGTGTCGTCCTCGCTCCAGGTCGGTTCGACGGCGGGTGAACGCTGGAGATAGTGGGTCAAGCCATCGATCTGCGCAGGCTCGAGCACCGCACCGAACGCCGCCATCTGGCTGGCCGGGCGGCCATTTTCGATCACCTGGCGTATTTCGTCGGGCTTGATCCGACTCAGGCTCTGGGGCAACAGCGCCGGCCCGGCAGCGCCGATGCGATTCACCCCGTGGCATTGCTGGCAGTGTTGCTGGTAGTTCTGTTCGGCCAACGTCAGGTCCGGTTCAGGCGCCGTGGCGCCGTGGACGGCACCGATCCACAGCAATGGGGCAAGCCAGCCGATTCTCATGAGGCCACCCTCGCGATACCTGGCTGGAGCGGTAGGGCCGGGTGCAGGCGGGCCGGATGCTCCAATACCTGATGGGCAAACAAGCCAACCACCTTGCCGATCACCGTCAAGGTTGGCAGGCCCTCGGCGCATGCCAGCGCCATCTGCGGCAATTGCTGGAGGGTGCCGCGCAGGACCTGCTGGTCGGGGCGCGTGCCGTTGCTGATCAGCGCCGCCGGCGTATCTGCCGCCAGGCCCGCCGCGATCAGTTGTGCGGCGATGGTGCCGAGGTTCGACAGACCCATGTAGAACACCAGGGTCTGGCTGTCATCCGCCAGGCTTTGCCAGGGCAGGTTCAAGTCGCCTTCGCGTTGCAAATGACCGGTGATGAAGCGACAGGAATTGACCAGGTCGCGATGGGTCAGGGGAATGCCGGCATAGGTGCTGCAACCAGCTGCGGCGGTGATGCCGGGCACCACTTGGCAATCGATGCCGCGGGCCAGCAGATACTCCAGCTCCTCGGCGCCGCGACCGAAGATGAACGGATCACCGCCCTTGAGTCGCACCACCCGCTGTCCCTGGTCGGCCAGCTCGGCCAGCAGTTCGTTGATCTGTGGCTGGGGCAGGCTGTGGCAACCGGCGGCCTTGCCGACGTAGTGCCGGGCGCAGGTCAGCGGGATCAGGCTGAGCAATTGCGAGCTGATCAAGCGGTCGTAGACCACCGCGTCGGCCTGCATCAACAGGCTCCAGGCGCGCAATGTCAGCAGGCCCGGGTCTCCGGGGCCGGCGCCGACCAGGGCGACTTCACCCGATCTGAAGGGCGATTGCAGGGCAGCGGGCAAAACGATGGAGGCAGGCATGGGACTTCCTTGGTTCGGTATCAGGTTCGCCGTCGGTTGATCAGGCGCAGGGCATCGCAACGCTGGGGATCGCGTGCAAGCCGATTTCTTCGTCGCTGAGGTGGCAGCCGGGGTCCTGGCCCCACAGGTCGCCGTCGGCCCAGGCGCGGGTGCGGGTATTGCCGTTGCAGATCGCCAGCCAGCGGCACTGTCCGCAGCGGCCGCCCACGGCCCGTGGGTGTTCGCGCAGTTTCAGCAGCAGGGCATCGGGTCGATCGAGCCAGAGTGTCTTGAATGGCGTCTGGCGGACATTGCCCACCGAGTGCTGCCACCAGTACGTATCGGGGTGAACCTCGCCGGTATTGTCGATGTTGGCGATGCCGCTGCCCGAGGCATTGCCGCCCCAGGCCCGCAGCATCTGCTCCAGTGCGGCGTAGTGTTGGGGCAGGTGCCGGGATACCCATTGCAGCAGCAGGATCGCGTCGGCGTCGTTGTTGCCGCTGACGAAGTCACTGTCGCGGCCTTGTTCGATGTCGCGCCAGGCTCGTTCGAAGATCAAGGTCATGGCCTCGCGGCTCATCTGCTGATGGGCATCGAGCTTGCGACTGCGCTTGCCCCGGCCACTGTAGTTGAGGTGCGACAGGTAGAATTTCTGTACGTCGTACTCATTCATCAAGTCCAGCAAACGCGGCAACTGGGCATGGTTTTGCTGGGTGAGGGTGGTGCGCAATCCGACCCGGATGCCTTGTTCGCGGCAGAGCCGGATGGCCGCCATGGAGCTGGCGAAACTGCCCTTGAGCTGACGGAATTCATCGTGGGTCGCTTCCAGGCCATCGATGCTGATGCCTACGTAATCGAAGTTCGCCGCCGCAATCTGTTCGATATTGGAAGCGTCGATCAGCGTGCCGTTGGTGGACAAGGCGAGGAAAAAACCTTTGTCGCGGGCATAGGCGCTGAGTTGGAACAGGTCCTCGCGCAACAGCGGTTCGCCGCCGGACAGGATCAGCACGCGCACGCCGGCATCGTGCAGGTCGTCGATGACCTGAAGCGCCGCCGGAGTGTCCAGTTCATCGCGAAACACGCTGTCGGCCGACGTTGCATAGCAGTGCTTGCAGGTCAGGTTGCAGCGCCTGAGCAGGTTCCAGATCACCACCGGCGGGCGGCTGCTGCCCGGTGGCGCGACACGTGGGGCGGGGCAATGCCCGGCCAGGGCTCGCAGGTAATGGCTGATCCTCAACATAAGGCGCTCCTTCGATTTCGATCGATGTCCGAGTTCAGCGCGGCTTATTCCCGCTTTGTGGGAGCAAGGTTTGGTGGGAGCAAGGCTTGCCCGCGATGAAGCTGATGCGGTCCTTCAGAAACCGAGGCGCCTGTTTCGCGAGCAAGCTTTGCTCCCACAGGTGTCAGGCGCAGGCCGGTTTTTTTCAGGATGCGGCTGCTCACCAGCATGTCGTCGGCGGCGCAGGCGTCCCCCAGCAGGTAGCGCAGGTGTTCGCGGTAGCTGTCGATTTCTTCGCGGCTGCGGCCATGGACCATGGCGAACAGGTTGTAGCGCCAGCCGGGCCGGCGCGGGCGCCGGTAGCAGTGGCTGACGAAGGGCTGCGCCCCCAGCAGGGCGCCGAGACGCGAGATGTCGGCATCGGCCACGTCCCAGACCGTCATGCCGTTGTGGCGATAACCCAGGCGATAGTGATTGGGCACGGCGGCAATGCGGCGGATCGCACCGTCGGCCTGCAAGCGCTTGAGCAGGTCGAGGGTGGATTCCACGCTCAGTTCCAGTTGTTCGGCCAGCCAGGCCCAGGGGTCTTCGAGCAAGGGCAGGCCGGCCTGGGTCAGTTCCACCAGGCGCAGCGCCAAGGGCGTTTCATCCAGCCGTGGCGGCGCTTGCCACAAAGACTCAGACGGGGAAATACAGGCCGACATGGTAGGTCTCCTCTTTGGGCAGGTTCAGCGGCACCAGGCCGGTCAGGTGTTCGATGTGCAGCAGGGTGTCGTTGATCGCCTGTTCGCTGGGGCAGGCGAGCACGAACCACATGTTCCAGGTGTGCTCGCGGCGGTAGTTGTGGGCGACCTCGGGCATGTCCGCGAGCAGCTCGGCGATGGCCTCGAAGCGCGGCTCGGGCACTGCCAGCGCCGCCAGGGTGAACGCACCGCCCAGGCGATCGATGTCGAACATCGGACCGAAGCGGGTGAGGACCCCGTCGTTGAGCAACTCATGCAGGCGATCGAGCAATTCGGTGCTGCTGCTGTCCAGTTCCTGGGCCAGGGCCTGCCAGGGATGACGGACCAGCGGCAGGCCCAGTTGCAGGCGATTGATCAGGCGGCGGTCGAGGTCATCCATCGCTACGGGCTCCGGCCGGGGCGGCGAAACGTCCGCCGCATTGCTTGAACAGGTGCGTGCTGAACAGCAACTGGTGGGGCAGGTCGTCCAGCTGGTGTTCTTCCAGCAACGCCTGGACCTGGGTCTCGACACGGTCACGCTGGCGACCGTGGATCATGCAGAACAGGTTGTATTGCCACTGGGGCAGGCGCCTGGGGCGTTGGTAGCAAAGGCTGATGCCCGGTGCTTGTCCGAGGCGTCGGCCGACTTCATCGACCAAGGCGTCCGGCACGTCCAGCACCAGCATGGCGTTGGCGGCAAACCCCAAGGCGCGATGGTTGACCACCAGGCCGACACGGCGGAACAACCCCTGTTCATGCCAATGCTGCACCTGCTCGAGTACCTGCGGCTCACTGGCCTCGATCTGCTCGGCCAGGGCCTGGAAGGGACGCGATGTCAGGGGCAGGCCGGTTTCCAGCAAACGGCGCAGCGCCAGTGACTGTTGTTCGCTCAGGGCGTTTTTCATGGGGTGGCCTCCAGGGCAAAGCCCAGGTCGATGCGGTAGGCGGTCAGCATGGGCAGGTCCAGTGGCGTGAGACCGGTGTCGTTCTCCAGTTCCTGGAGGATATTTTCCAGGTGGGCGCGGTTGGGGCCGGTCAGCACGAACCACAGGTTGTAGCGATGTTCGCGGGCATAGTTGTGATTGACTTCCGGGTATTGGCTGATGCGTGCGGCCACCTGGTGCAAGCGCTCTTCGGGCACGGCCAGGGCGGCCAGGGTGCTGGCCCCGGCCCGGGTGTGTTCGAACACCGGGCCGACCCGCGACAAGGTCCCGGCCACTTGCAGGTGTTGCAGGCAGTCGATGACCTGGGCTTCGCTGCAGCCCAAGGTCTCGGCCATGGCCCGATAGGGCTCGGCGCACAACGGCAGGCCATGCTGGAATTGATCGATCAGGCGCCGGGCCAGTGAGCTGGAAGTCATGGTCAGTACCCCGGCTTGTGCGCGCGACTGCTGAAGAAAATGCCGCTCGGGCTCAGGGCCGGCAGGCTGCCCAGGCGTTCAAGCCGATACGGGTTCCAGACCTGGACCTCGCCACCGTCCCGGGCGGACAACCACAACTGGTCACCCCGCGCGGTGAACTCCATGTGCAGCACCGCCGGGCCTGGCCGCAGGTCGGCGACGATGGCGTGGGTCTGGGTGTCGATGACCTGGACGCGGTCGTTGTCCGGGTAGGCAAAGTTGACCCACAACTGCCGGCCGTCCGGTCGCGCCGTGACGAACACCGGTTGGCCGGCCACGGCGATGGCGTCGGTCTGCTGCCAATCCTGGGCGTTCATCACCAACACCTGGTGATGCCCGACGGCAGGCACGAAGGCTTGCTGGTCGGCCAGGGCCCAGCCTTCCAGATGCGGCATCTTGTACACCGGGAGCCGCGCCTGGCCGCGGCCGTAATGGCCCAGTACCCGTTTCACTCCGCGCTCCGGGTGCCAGAGATCGAGTTGGGCCATGCCGTCTTCACCGAACAACCCGGCCATGTAATAACGCCCGTCCGGGGTGATCAGGGCATCGTAGGGTTGCTGGCCGATGGCGGTGAAACGTTCGATGCGCGGGGTGAGGCCTTGGCTGAAGTCGGCGGTCCAGATCTCGCCAGTGTCGAACAGGCTGAACACGAAGCGTTGTCCCGGCGCATCCACCAAACCGACCACCCGCGAGCGCTTTTGTCCGCCGGGCAACGGCGTGGCCGGGATGTCGGCGACCTGTTCCAGGGTCTGGGCATCGAATACCTTGACGCCGCCAGGCTCGTAGTTGGAGACGGCGATCAGCTTGCCGTCCTGGCTGATTGCACCGCCGATGCTGTTGCCGCCCTGGATGATCCGACGTTCGATGCGCGCGTCCAGCAGGTCGACTTTGCTCAGGCCCCCATCGCGGCCGAACACGTAGGCGTAGCGCTGGTCGCGGGAGAACACCACCGAGGCGTGGGACAAGTCCCCCAGGCCTTCGACGCGGCCCAGGGCGGTACGGGTGTCGCTTTCAATGATTTGCAGGCTGCCGCTGGCGCGCTCCACCACCACGCCCAAATCGCCGGTGCCGCGCAACGGTGTCTGGGCGCAACCGCAGAGCAGCAGGGCGATGGCGGTGGAGGAGAGGAAAGAACGGATCATGAGGCGGGTTTTCCTTGAAGGAGCCGGTCCACCAGCCAGCGAATGTCGTCGGGCGCAAGCAGCGGTGCCCAACCGGGCATGGCGCTGCCGGGCCGTCCGAGGGTGACGGTGGCGATGAGGCTGTCGCGGGACTTTCCGGCCAGGGCTTCGTGGGTCAGGGGCGGGCCGAGGCCGCCGGTCATGTACAGGCCGTGGCAGGCGCCACAATCCTGGTCCAGCAGGTGTTGCAGTTGGGCCTGGCGCTGGCTGTCGGGAGCGGCCAGCACGCAGGAAGAGAAAACAAAGAGGAGGGTGGTTATCAAGGTTGCAGAGCTGTGTCGTTCCATGACGTCCTCCTGATAAGAAAATAAAGTCGCGATCAGCTTTTGTGGCGAGGGAGCTTGCTCCCGCTGGGCTGCGAAGCAGCCCCTTGGGCTTGCCTGACACACCGAGTCGTCAGGTTGCTATTGGGGCTGCTGCGCAGCCCAGCGGGAGCAAGCTCCCTCGCCACAGGTATTCTTGAAAGCCTCCCTCCTGGGTGGTTATTTAAGGGTCAAGACCCACGCAGCCAGGATCTTGGCTTCCTCTTCCGTCACCGGGTTGGCCGGCATCGGCATCGGTCCCCAGTTGCCTTGCGTACCTTCCTTGATGTGCTTGGCGAGTAAATCCTGTGCTCCGGCGACGCCGGCGTTTTTCGCCGCGACCTCCTTGAGGGCCGGGCCAACCACCTTGGTGTCGATGGAGTGGCAGGCCGCGCAGGGCTTGCTCTTGAACAACGTCGGGCCGTCTTGTGCCAACGCCGGCAGGCTGTAGGCGGCAGTCAAGGCCAAGGCAATCAGAATAGGCTTCATGGTTTTTCCTCTTATTGATGGGGCTCAATAGATGTCGTGTTGGGTGTTGTAGACGTTGAATTTCCCGGTAGGTGTGATCAGGCGCTTGTCCTTGATCACGTTCTTGACCTTGAGGGTCTTGTCGTCGATCACCACCAGCGCCGACTCGTCTTCCTGGCCACTCCAGACCGAGAACCAGACCTCGTCGCCGGCCTTGTTGTATTCCGGTTGCACCACACGCAGCGCGCCTTTCTTGATACCGGCGTACTCGGCAATCGGCAGCACGGTGTAGCCGGCGTCGAGCTTGTCGATGTTGAACACCGCCACCGACTGGCTGAGCTTGGCGTCAGGGCTGAGGGTGGTGTCGACATACAGGTGGCGAGACTGGGGATGAGTCTTGATGAACAGCGAGCCGCCACCTTGGCCCTGGAGCGTGCTGACCTGTTTCCAGGCGTATTGCGGGTGTTTGACCGGGTCGGTGCCGATCAGCGAAACCCCGGCATCGCCCAAGTGGCTGGTGGCCCAGACCGGTCCGTAGAGGGGGTGATTGAAGTTGGCGCCGCGTCCCGGGTGCGGGGTCTTGCCAACGTCCACCAGGGCAGTGAGCTTGCGTTCCTTGGAGTCGATCACCGCGACTTTGTTGGAGTTGTTGGCGGCCGTCATGAAGTAGCGATGGCTGCTGTCCCAACCGCCGTCATGCAGGAACGGTGCGGCGTCGATGCTGGTGATGGTGAGGTTCTTGATGTCCTGGTAGTTGACCAGCATCACCTTGCCGGTTTCCTTGACGTTGACGATGAACTCCGGCCATTCGTGGGACGCGATGATGGCCGCGACCCGAGGCTCGGGATGGTATTGCTGGGTGTCGACGGTCATGCCGCGGGTCGAGACGATCTGCTTGGGCTCCAGGGTCTCGCCGTCCATGATGGTGAACTGCGGCGGCCAGTAGGAACCGGCGATGGTGTACTTGTCTTCGTAGCCCTTGAACTTGGAGGTTTCCACCGAGCGGGCCTCGATACCCACCTTGATTTCCGCGACCTTGGTCGGCTCTTTCGGCCACAGGTCGATCATGTCGATCTTGGCGTCCCGGCCGATTACCAGCAGGTAGCGACCCGAGGCCGAGATGCGCGAGATGTGCACCGCATAACCGGTGTCGATCAGCTTGACGATCTTCTTGCTGTCGCCGTCGATCAGGGCAATCTTGCCGTCGTCGCGCAGGGTCACCGAGAACAGGTTCTGCAGGTTGAGGGTGCTGATCTGCCTGGTCGGCCGGTCTTCGGGTTTGACCAGCACTTTCCAGGTCTTGCGGGTTTCGGCCATGCCCCATTCCGGTGGGGTCGGTGGGGTGTGCTGGATGAACTTGGCCATCACCGTGATCTGGTCTTTGGTCAGGGCATTGGAGGTGCCCCAGTTCGGCATGCCGGCGGCCGAGCCGTAGGTGATCAGCGCCTCCAGGTAGGCCTGGCCGCGCGATTGGGTGATGTCGGGTGTCAGCGGCTTGCCGGTGGCGCCTTTGCGAAGCACACCGTGGCAACCGGCGCAGCGCTGGAAGTAGATTTCCTTGGCCGAGTCGAAGTCGGCCTGGCTCAGGTCGGGCGCGCCTTCGGTCTTGACCACGCGGGGTTGTTCCGGCGCAGCGGTTTGGTCGGCGAAGGCGTGGGGGGCGGCCAGCGCTGTACACAGCGCCGTGACCCGCAGGGCCCACGATTTTTTGTGGCTGATCAGCATTCCATTTCTCCTCAGGCGTGACCCGCGCTGCGCTGTAATTGACGTTCGGCGCGCAGGTTCTTGGTGCGGTGCAAGGCTATGCCCGAGGCGGTGGTTAGCCGCTTGACGGCGATCAAGTTTGCCGGCCGCAGCCCTTGCCAGGTTGTCGCAGGGCACCGTAGCGTGGCCTGCAATCGTGTTGTCTGATCAGGCCTTGCCATGAACGCTATCCACACTTTGCAGCACCCCGACGAACCCTTTTATCAACCCCAGGACAACGAGCAGGCGCTGTTCGAACAGGCCTGGCATCACGGCATGCCGGTACTGATCAAAGGCCCCACCGGTTGCGGCAAGACCCGCTTCGTCCAGCACATGGCCCACCGCCTGAAACTGCCGCTGTACACCGTGGCCTGCCACGATGACTTGAGCGCGGCCGACCTGGTGGGCCGTCACTTGATCGGCGCCCAGGGCACCTGGTGGCAGGACGGGCCCTTGACCCGGGCGGTGCGCGAGGGCGGCATCTGTTATCTGGATGAGGTGGTCGAAGCGCGCCAGGACACGGCCGTGGTGTTGCACCCGCTGGCCGATGATCGTCGGCAGTTGTACCTGGAACGCACCGGCGAAGTACTGCAGGCGCCGCCGTCCTTCATGCTGGTGGTGTCGTACAACCCCGGTTACCAGAACCTGCTCAAGGGCATGAAGCCCAGCACGCGCCAGCGTTTCGTGGCGATGCGCTTTGGCTATCCGGCGGTGGCCGATGAAGAACGCATCGTCGCCCGCGAGGCAGGGGTTGATCTGGCCCTGGCGGCCCAGGTGGTGCGGTTGGGGCAGGCGCTGCGCCGGCTCGATCAGCATGACCTGGAGGAAGTCGCCTCTACGCGCCTGCTTATCTTCGCGGCGCGCATGATCGGCTCCGGCATGGACCCGCGCCAAGCCTGTCTGGCGTGCCTGGCCGAGCCATTGAGTGACGATCCGCAGACTGTCTCCGCGTTGATGGATGTGGTCGATGTCCACTTTGGCTGAAGCCGTTGCAGTGCCCCGACGTTTGCCCGGGGACCTGGCGATGTGGTTTTTCATCCTCGCCGAGCTGTCGGTGTTCGCGCTGTTGATCCTGGCGTTCACCGTTGCCCAGGCGTTGCATCCGCAGACTTTCAGCGAAGGCCGGCAATTGCTGGACCGCTCCACGGGCCTGGCGATGACCCTCAGTCTGCTGACCGCTGGCCTGTTCGCCGCCCTGGCCCAGGAGCAAGTCAGGCAGGACCGGCCGCGTCGAGGCGCACTGTTGTTGTGGGTGGCCTTGTTGCTCGCCTGCGGCTATGTGGGGATCAAGCTCACGGAGTACGCCCATCTGTTGGCGAACGGCTTGGGCATGGAGCACAACACGTTCTTCACCTTGTACTGGATCCTCACCGCGTTCCACTTCCTGCATGTGCTGCTGGGCATGGTGATCCTCGCCTGGCTGGCCGAGGGTTGTCGGCGGCGTCGTTATGGGGCGCAGTGCAACAGTGGGTTGGAGTCCGGCGTGCTGTATTGGCACATGGTCGATCTGGTCTGGGTGCTGCTGTTCCCGGTGGTCTACATCCTTGATTGAGCGGAGGTGCTCATGTCGGCTTCCCGTGTCTTGATCGTCTGCTGGATGACGCTGGCGGTGCTGAGCACCGGTACCGTCGCCCTGGGCCAGATCGCGGCTACCGGGGTGGTGTCCATCGCCATCCTGGTGGTTGCGGTGACCAAGGCCTGGCTGATCGCCGACGGCTTCATGGAGCTGCGCCACGCGCCGCGGTTGTGGCGGCGGTTGGTGTTGAGCTGGGCGGCGCTGCTTGCGATTGCAATCTCGTTCGCGCTCTGAATCCCGACACCCCCCCCCCCTGTGGCGAGGGAGCTTGCTCCCGCTGGGCTGCGCAGCAGCCCCAATAGCAACAGCTCAATCCGTCTGATACATCGCGTCAGTGGGATTTAGGGCCGCTTCGCGCCCCAGCGGGAGCAAGCTCCCTCGCCACAAAAGCTGCTCTCCATCATCGCGGTGTCCTTGCAACAACCCACCAAAACCATCGGAGATTCTTGATCGCCATCAAGCGGTTTCCGACCCCTTGCTTCCTAGAATGAACACGCCAAGCAATGAGGAAGTGACCATGTCAGATACCTTCACCAAAGGCATGGCCAGGAATATTTATTTCGGGGGAAGCATCTTCTTTTTCCTGATATTCCTGGCCCTGACCTACCACACGGAACAGACCTTTCCGGAACGCAGCAACCAGGCGCAATTGACGGAATCGGTGATACGCGGCAAGGGCGTCTGGGAGCGCAACAACTGCATCGGCTGCCATACCCTGCTGGGCGAGGGCGCGTACTTTGCGCCGGAGCTGGGCAACGTGGTCAACCGTCGCGGTGGCGATGAAGCCTTCAAGCCGTTCCTGCAGGCCTGGATGAAAATGCAGCCGCTGAACGTTCCGGGTCGTCGGGCCATGCCGCAGTTCAACCTGAGCGAGCAGGAAGTCGACGACATCGCCGAGTTCCTCAAATGGAGCTCGAAAATCAATACCAATGGCTGGCCGCCAAACAAGGAGGGCTGAGAGATGAGCATGGCTAATCCGCATCTGAAATTCGCCTCGCAGGCCGTCGCCAAACCCTACTTCGTGTTTGCCCTGATGCTGTTTCTGGGGCAGGTGTTGTTCGGTTTGATCATGGGCCTGCAATACGTGGTCGGCGACTTCCTGTTCCCGCTGATCCCTTTCAACGTGGCCCGCATGGTCCACACCAACCTGCTGATCGTCTGGCTGCTGTTTGGCTTCATGGGCGCGGCGTATTACCTGATACCGGAGGAGGCCGACCGCGAACTGCACAGCCCGAAACTGGCGCTCGTGTTGTTCTGGGTGTTCGCCGCCGCAGGCGTGGCAACGATCCTGGGCTACCTCTCGGTGCCTTATGCGACGCTGGCGAAATTCACCGGCAACGACTTGCTACCGACCATGGGTCGCGAGTTCCTGGAGCAGCCGACCATCACCAAGATGGGTATCGTGGTGGTGTGCCTGGGGTTCCTCTATAACATCGGCATGACCCTGCTCAAAGGTCGCAAGACCACGGTCAGTATGGTGATGATGACCGGCCTGATCGGCCTGGCAGTGTTCTTCCTGTTCTCCTTCTACAACCCGGAAAACCTCGCTCGCGACAAGTACTACTGGTGGTGGGTGGTGCATCTTTGGGTGGAAGGCGTCTGGGAACTGATCATGGGTTCGATGCTCGCCTTCGTCCTGATCAAGATCACCGGTGTGGACCGTGAAGTGGTCGAGAAGTGGCTCTACGTGATTATCGCCATGGCATTGATCACCGGGATCATCGGCACCGGCCACCACTTCTTCTGGATCGGCGCGCCTGAGGTCTGGTTGTGGGTAGGCTCGATCTTCTCGGCACTGGAACCGCTGCCGTTCCTGGCGATGGTGGTCTTCGCCTTCAGCATGGTGAAAAACCGTCGTCGGCACCACCCGAACCGCGCCGCTACCTTGTGGGCCAAGGGCACCACGGTCACCGCGTTCTTCGGCGCGGGCGTCTGGGGTTTCCTGCACACCCTGGCACCGGTCAACTACTACACCCACGGTTCGCAACTGACCGCGGCCCATGGTCACCTGGCCTTCTACGGTGCCTACGCAATGATCGTGATGACGCTGATCAGCTACGCCATGCCACGCTTGCGGGGCTTGGGTGAAGCGGCGGACGAGCGTTCGCAGCGCCTGGAGATATGGGGCTTCTGGTTGATGACCTTGTCGATGGTGATGATCACCTTGTTCCTCACCGCAGCCGGTGTCGTCCAGGTGTGGTTGCAGCGCTGGATGACGGATGGCAGTGCCTTGCCATTCATGGCCACGATGGATCACTTGAAGCCGCTGTTCTGGGCGCGACTGGTCAGCGGCGTCGGGTTCCTGGCCGGGTTGCTCTGCTACCTGTTCAGCTTCCGTCAACGTGGCCGTGCGGCCCTGCGCGCACCGGCGGCGGTGGTGCCTTCGTAAATCATCGCCACTGAGACTGTGGCGAGGGAGCTTTTGTGGCGAGGGAGCTTGCTCCCGCTGGGCTGCGCAGCAGACCCTTTTTGATGGGCGCTTCGCACCCAAGCGGGAGCAAGCTCCCTCGCCACAAAAGCAGTATGAGCCAGTCTCTTCACTGCAATGGGTTGATAGGAGAGTAACCATGGCATTCACCCTGGAGCTGGAAGAATGGGTCGGCAGTGTCTGGCACCGTTTCATCACCCGCCGGGCCAGTGCCGATTTTCCTGAGGCCCGGGTCGAACTGGTACCCCGGCAACGCGCGTTGCAGGTGCTGTTTCGCGCCACTGGCGGTGCGCCTCACCTGGGGGTGGAAGCGGTCAGCGACCGCGACCTGTTGCTGCGTCGCAACCTGTTGCAGCAGATCGCCGGCACCTGCAAGCAAGTGCCCCTGGCCTGTTGCGATGGCGACAATCTGCGGCTGCCGGCGAGCCTGGCGACGTTCCCTGATGTCGGGCTCAACGAAGAGCTGTATCGCTGGCTCGCGTTGCTGGCCGCGCAGTCGGGGCCGATGAAGCACTGGGGGCGGGACAATCAGCGCTGGACCCTGGCGGTATTGAAGCGCTACCCGGCGCTGCGCCCGCGCTACCGGCGGCTGGTGGACGCGCACCTGGCCCTGCGCCCCGATCCGGCCACGCTCAACCCGGCCGAAGCCGCCCTGGAGCGGGCGTTGTGCCATGCCTTGCGCGAACCGGGCAGTGTCGAACATTTTCCACGCAGCGAGCGGGCGGCCTGGCCGTTGCCGCTGTGGTTATACCCACCCCAACACCTGGCCAATCCCCAGGCCGCCAACCTTGAGGAGTCCGAGCAATACCTGGCGACGCCGCCCGGTGAGCAGCAGGGCGGGCGCAAGCGCGCCGAGCGAATCGACGACACCACCCGTGACGGTGGGCTGCTGATCGTGCGCCTGGAAAACCTGTTCAGCTGGACCGAGCACGTGGACCTGGATCGCTGGGCGGATGACAGCGAAGACCCGGACGCTGCCCGCGTCGCCGAAGACCTGGACCAATTGACCCTGTCGCGCACCCGCTTGCGCAAGGGTGGTGGTTTGAAACTGCACCTGGACCTGCCGCCGGCCGATGTGGATGACATCCCGTTGGGCGCAGGCATCCTGTTGCCGGAATGGGATTACCGCAAGCAACGATTGCAGGACGACTTCGTCAGCCTGCAAACCTTCACCCCTCGCGATTGCCCGCCTCAACCGTTGCCCGCACGCCTGCGGAGCTCGGCCCAGCGCTTGCGTCGCCAGTTCGAACACTTGCGCAACGATCGCCAATGGTTGCGCCAGCAAACCCAAGGCTCGGAACTGGACCTGCAAGCCTGGCTGGATTTTCATGTCGAGCGCCAGCACGGGCAGTGCAGCGAACGCGGACTGTTCATGGACCAGCGCCAGACGCGCCGCGACCTGGCTTGCCTGCTGCTGGCCGACCTGTCGATGTCCACCGATGCCCACCTCAACGACGAGCACCGGGTGATCGACGTGATCCGTGACAGCCTGTTGCTGTTCGGCGAAACCCTGTCGGTGCTGGGGGATGATTTCGCCTTGTATGGGTTCTCTTCCCTGCGCCGCCAGCAGGTGCGCATGCATGAGCTCAAGGCCTTCAACCAGCGCTACGACGATCACACCCGCGGACGCATCCAGGGCCTCAAGCCCGGTTACTACACGCGCATGGGCGCGGCGATTCGCCAGGCTACGCAACGGTTGGCGGGTTGCAAGCGGCGGCGCAAATTGTTGTTGCTGCTCAGTGACGGCAAGCCCAATGACCTGGATCTTTACGAAGGACGCTACGGTGTGGAAGACACCCGCCAGGCAGTGCTGGAAGCCCGGCGCCAAGGGCTGACGCCGTTCTGCATTACCATTGATCGCGAAGCGGGGGATTACCTGCCGTACATGTTCGGGGCCAATGGCTACACCTTGATTCGCCAGCCCGAGCAACTGCCGCTGCGTTTACCGCAGTTGTACCGGCAGTTGACTCAGGATTGAGGGGTTCAGACGATGCTGCGAGGCAGCCAGAAGAACATGACGATGCAGAAGATCGTCAAGCCGACACAGAACCAGGTGAAGCGCCGCAGCCTGCGCTCGCCGGCCAGCGCCGCCTCGGCCGGCAGGGGCATGCCGCACTGGCGGCATTCGGTTGCATCAACGGGTTGGGTCTGTTGGCAATACAGGCAAGTGGGCTGCGCGCTCATTCGAATTGCTCCAGGCGCAGGCGATCGAGAATGGCGATCTGGCGACCGTCCTGGGTGATGATTTTTTCATCGATCAGGCGCCGGATGATCCGCGAGAAGGTTTCCGGCTGGATCGACAAGTGCCCGGCGATCAACTGCTTGGCCATCGGCAGTTCGAACTGGCTGTCCACGGTTTGCAGGCGCACCAGTTGCGTCAAGAGGTAGCGCACCACGCGGTGAGTGGCGTTCTTCAGCGACAGGGTTTCAATCTCGTTGACCCGTTGGTGCAGGCGCACACAGAGCTTGCCGAGCAGGGCGAAGGTCAGCCGGCTGTTGCTTTGCAGCAGACGCATGTAGGTGGCGTTGGACAGCCGGTACACCTGGGTCGGGCCGACGGCTTCGGCGGACGCGACGTAGTTGGGTGTGTCCATCAGCATCATGGCTTCGGCGAAGGTCTGGCGCTCGCCGATCACCTCGAAGACTTTTTCCTGGCCGTCCGGGGTCAGCCGATAGATTTTCACCGCGCCGGAAATCACGAAGTAAAACGCCTGCGCCGGTTCTCCCTGGCGGAACAGCGGATCGCCCTTGTCGATGTTCAGCAGTTGGCTGTTGCTCATCAATTCGTTGAGCTCTTCTTCGTTCAAGGGCTCGAACAGGTGATGGCTGCGCAGAATCTGGTGATGGACGCGGTGGAGCACCATGGCATGGAATCCTTGTAAGGGCGAAAGAGGTGATCGGGGTCAGACCAGGCTCAGGGACAGGCCGCTGGCAAGCGCCACGACGCAGGAGAGCAAGACGAACCAGGTAAGCGGCAGAACGACGGATTTCATGGATGACCCCGACAAGAAAGGTGATGCCGTGCCTGAGCAAGAGACGGGCCATGCCTGCGGGCGTTGATTTGTGGGGTGTTGAAGATGAGGTGGGTGAAAATGACCCTGGTCTGGAAGGGTTAAAACAACCATGAAAGGGTCATAAATACCCTTTATGGCTATAGTCCTTGTGGGAGCGAGCTTGCTCGCGATGACGGTAGCACACCCAACATCAATGCCACCTGACCCACCGCCATCGCGAGCAAGCTCGCTCCCACAGGGGGCAGAGGTGTTTTGTCGGGAGGCTTGATCCAGTTCGGCAAGCCCCTTGCAAGTACCTGTTCGAGACGGGAGGTTGCCGATGAGCTGGCTTGATCTGAGACAAGGCCCGCCGGCGTCGATAGCCGATCATTCGAACCCTGGTTTGTTGTACCTCGCTGGCGGTTCAGCGAGGCAAAAGGAGTGATGTATGCAAGTGCTTGACCGTCGCAAGGCCATGGCCATCGCGCCGCTGTGGCGCCTGGCGTTTCGGCCATTCTTTCTGGCCGGTTGTGTGTTGGCGCTGCTGGCCATTCCCTTTTGGCTCGCGGCGTTTACCGGGCGCTTGTCAGCCTGGCAGCCGGCCGGCGGCTGGTTGGCCTGGCACCGGCATGAACTGTTGTTCGGTTTCGGCCTGGCGATCATCGCCGGGTTCCTGCTGACGGCAGTGCAAACCTGGACCGGAACCCCGGGCCTCAGCGGCAAGCGGCTGGCAACCCTGGCATCGTTGTGGCTGGGCGCGCGGTTGGCCTGGCTGGTGGATGCGCCCTGGCCATTGCTGACGCTGCTGGAGCTGGGTTTTGCCCTGGCGGTCGCGGCGTTGATGGGTGTGACGTTGTGGCGTGTGCGGCAGAAGCGCAATTACCCGATTGTGCTGGTATTGCTGCTGTTGGCCGCCGCCGATGGGTTATCCGTGTACGGCCTGGTGCAGCACAACGAGGGCTTGCAACGCCAGAGCGTGCTCACCGGCCTGTGGCTGGTGGCGGCAATGATGGGGTTGATCGGCGGGCGCGTGATTCCATTTTTTACCCAGCGCGGCCTTGGTAGGGTCGAGGGCGTTGCCCCTTGGCCGTGGCTTGATCGCCTGTTGCTGGCAGGGTCGGCGCTGGTGGCGTTGCTGTATGCCTTCGGTCCGGCGCTGGTGGCCAGCGTCTGGGTCGGCCTGTTGTTCGCCGCGTTGGCGGTGGGCCACGGGATTCGACTGGTGCGTTGGCATGATCGGGATTTGTGGCGGGTGCCGCTGTTGTGGTCGTTGCACCTGGCCTACGCCTGGCTGGCGGTGGCCTGCCTGGGCATGGCGCTGTGGCACTTCGGTGTGCCGGTGAACCCGAGCCTGGCGGTGCACAGCCTGACCATCGGCGCGATGGCCGGATTGATCCTGGCGATGGTTGCCCGTGTCAGCCTGGGCCATACCGGGCGCCCCCTTGAGCCACCAGCGGGCATGACCCTGGCGTTCATCCTGCTGAACCTGGCGTGCCTGAGCCGCGTGCTGTTGGTGCTGCTGTTGCCGTTGGCCGGGCTGTGGCTGGCGGCGCTGTGCTGGACACTGGCGTTCGGTCTATACGCCTGGCGCTATGGGCCGATGCTGCTCAAGGCCCGGGTGGATGGGCATCCGGGATGAGTCGGTGGGGCAGAGGGGATCGATAATGTACGGGGTCTTGCTGGTTACCCACCTGTTGGCGGCCATCGCTTTCATTGGCACGCTGTTTTTCGAGGTCTTCATCTGGCATAACGCCCGTCGGCCCTTGGCCCAAGGCGTCAAGGACGCTGCCGACCAGGCCATCGCCCAGCGCTCGCGGCACGTGCTGCACGGCGTCGTGCTGGTGCTGTACGGCGCCGGCCTGGCCCTGGCCTGGCAGCATCGCGGCGCATTGAGCCAGCCGTTTAGCAACAGCTTCGGCCTGCTGCTGAGCCTGAAGATCCTGCTGGCGCTGAGCATCATCGGTCACTATTTGTGGCTGGCGTACTGGCTCAAGAGCGGTCGCCTGACGCCCAGCCGCGCCTGCTGGTTGCGCCGCAGTATCCTGGGGCACATGGTGCTGATCGTGGTGTTGGCCAAGGCGATGTTCTATTGGCAGTTTTGAGCTGCGGATGAGGGCGGCAAATTAGAGCTGCAAATGTGCAAATGAGAGCTGCAAATGCCTGTGGGAGCAAAGCTTGCTCCCACAGGAGTAACACAGAAGTAATGGGCAATGTTTGAGAGTTAGTGAGCAGGCTTCATCGCATTGATGAACAACACATTGTTTTCCAGGTGGATGTGCTGCATCAGGTCATCACGAAACTCCACCAACCCGCGATAGAGGGCGCGCCAGGTGTTGCAGGCGTCGGAGGGCGGGGTGATCTGGTCGGTCAGGGTGAGCATGGTTTCCAGGGCTTCACCGTGCTGGTCGTGTTCGTAGCGCAGCACCTGGATCGGCGCCGAGGCCCGTTCGCCCAGGCCCTGTTGCAGCATCGGGAACAGTACCTGTTCTTCCTTGAGCATGTGGCCTTCGAGTTCCTGATACATGTCCTGCAGGTGATCGGCCAGGCCGTTGGGGCAACTGGGGCGTGCACCGTGGACCTGCTCGACGCGCCGGGCCAGACGGATCAGTTCCGGCAGCTGTTCGCGATGGCGCGCGTGATAGCGCTCCAGGATGTGGGCAATCAAGGTCGCCTGGGGCTCGTCGCGCCAGTCATGGCCCAGCTCCCCGGCGGCTTGCAGGGTGCGCAGGGCGTCGGCGATCAGCAGCGGGTTCAGGCCTTTGCCCAGCGCGGCTTCGCGCAAGGATTTTCGCCCGCCGCAGCAGAAGTCGAGGTTGTAATGATGGAAGGTACGGGTTGCACCGGGAATGTCGCAGGCCAGTTGGCCGAGGCTTTGTTCCAGCAGATCGAGGCTCATCATGTTTCCTTGGGTTGAATCCCGGCAGGGACAGATGAACGCTGTCGTTGCAGCCGACGTGCCAGATTCAACTGATTGAAAACAAAGCATTAAATTTTTGCCAGGGTGATTGTCACCCTGATTGTGAAGGGTCAAACGAACCCTGGAGGGTCATCACTACCATGCTGCGTGAAAGCCTGGCCGCCGACCTGATCGTCGAGCTGCCCAATGCGGTGCGATTGCAGCGCCTGGTGCAGACCCTGCGCGAATACTTCAACAGTGGCGCCGTGGGGCTGCTGCGCCTGGACGATGACAGTCTCAGGCCCGTGGCCACCGTGGGCCTGGTCCACGAGGCGCTGGGACGGCGCTTCGTGATCGCCCAGCACCCGCGCCTGGCGGCGATCATGGCGTCGCGCGAACCCACCTGGTTCGAGCCGGACAGCCGTTTGCCGGATCCTTATGACGGCTTGCTCGACAACCACGTCGGCGAGCCACTGCCGGTGCATGACTGCATGGGCGTGAGCCTGTACGTGGAAGGCCGGCTCTGGGGGGCGATCACCCTGGATGCGTTGCACGCCGGCACCTTTGACAGCCGCGCTCGCGAGGAACTCAAGCGCTGTACGTTGCAGATCGAGGCCGCTGTGCGGGTCACCCGCCTTGAGCAGGAAAACCGCAGCTTGCGGGCGTCGCGCAGCGACCAGACCGATCTGCGGCTGCCCGCCGAAGAGGGCGAGATCCTCGGGCGCAGCGAGGGGTTGCAGCAGTTGCTCAACGAGCTGGATGTGCTGGCGGATTCCGAACTGCCGGTGCTATTGCTGGGCGAAACCGGCGTCGGTAAGGAGCTGTTCGCCCGGCGGCTGCATCGCCTGTCCCGGCGCGGTCACAAGCCGCTGGTCCAGGTCAACTGCGCGGCGTTGCCGGAGTCCCTGGCCGAAAGCGAGTTGTTCGGCCACGTCAAAGGCGCGTTTTCCGGGGCGACCGCCGACCGCGCCGGGCGCTTCGATGCGGCCAATGGCGGCACGCTGTTTCTCGATGAGGTCGGCGAGTTGCCGCTAAGCGTGCAGGCCAAGTTGCTGCGCACCCTGCAGAACGGCGAGATTCAGCGCTTGGGGGCGGACAAGCCGCTGCACGTCGATGTGCGGATCATCGCCGCCACCAACCGGCACTTGCCCGACAGCATTCGCGACGGGCTGTTTCGCGCCGACCTGTACCACCGGCTTTCGGTCTACCCAGTGCCGATCCCGCCGCTGCGCGAGCGCGGCCACGATGTGTTGATGCTGGCCGGGCACTTTCTCGAACTGAACCGCACGCGCCTGGGCTTGCGCGGCTTGCGCCTGTCACCGGCCGCCGAACAGGCGTTGCTGGCGTACAGCTGGCCCGGCAATGTGCGGGAGCTGGAGCACGTCATCAGCCGCGCGGCGTTGAAGCAACTGAGCCGGGGCGCCAGTCGCAGCCTGATCATGACCCTGGAACCGCAGGTGCTGGACCTTGACGTCAACGCCAGCGCGGCTTCGGCGCAGGCGCTACCGGAACAGGCTCTGCAAGCGTTGGATGCGCCCGTGCAACCCTTGAGCGAGGCTGTCGACGGTTGCCAGCGACAGGCGATCCTCAAGGCTCTGGAACGCTGCGGGCAGAACTGGGCGGGGGCGGCGCGGTTGTTGGAGGTTGACCCGAGCAATCTGCATAAGCTGGCGCGGCGGTTGGGGCTTAAGTAGTCGTTGATCCGTTAGACCGAGTTGCCTTCATCGCGAGCAAGCTCGCTCCCACAGGGATCTTGTGAGCACAGCAGATCACCTGTGGGAGCGAGCTTGCTCGCGGTAGCACCCTTCAACTCACCACAAGAACCGGCATTGACAACGATCAAGGCCCGCCACCGCCGCAGAATCCACACTGGCCCAAATCCATCGTGGAGATCACCGTCATGCCCCTTTCCCTGGCCAAAATGCGCCGCCAGTACACCCTCGATGGCCTGGATGAAACCCAGGCACCCGACGCCCCCATGGCTTTGTTCAGGCTCTGGATGCAACAGGCCCGCGACACCGAAAGTCCACCCGTGGAAGCCAACAGCATGGCCCTGGCGACGGTGGACGAGCAGGGTCGACCGCATTGCCGGATCCTGTTGCTCAAGGGGTTCAGCGATGAGGGCTTCTCTTTTTTTGGCAACTACCAAAGTGGCAAGGGCCAGAACCTGGCGGCCAACCCCTGGGCGGCCATGACGTTTTTCTGGCCGGGGCTGGAGCGGCAAGTCCGCATCGAAGGGCCGGTCGACAAACTCGATCCAGCGTTGTCGGATGCCTATTTCGAATCCCGTTCCGTCGCCAGTCGCCTGGGTGCCTGCGCCTCGCCACAAAGCCGACCACTGGAGGACAGGGCTGCGCTCGAGTCCTTGCTGACGCAAACCGAAAAACGCTTTGCCGATCAACCCGTGCGGCGCCCCGACCATTGGGGAGGCTATTGCCTGCGGCCCGAACGGATAGAGTTCTGGCAGGGCCGCGCCGACCGTTTGCACGATCGCCTAGACTACCGCCTGCAGGATGGCGCCTGGCAGCGTTGCCGCCTGGCACCCTGACGCCAAGGGAGGTACCTCCAAGGAGGAATAGGCCCGGCAACGATTGCGGTTCAGGCTGGGCCATCTTTTCTGACAGGACGGCTGATCATGGCCCATCTGACGCAACGCCTCTTTCAACCGCTGAACATCGCGGTCCTTACCATCAGCGATACCCGCACCTTCGACACCGACACCTCAGGCCAAACCCTGGCGGACCTGCTGCAAACGGCCGGACACGTGCTCATCGACCGTGGGCTGGTGAAGGACGATATCTACCAGATCCGCGCCCAGGTCTCCCAATGGATCGCCGACCCCAAGGTGCAGGTGGTGTTGATGACCGGCGGCACCGGGTTCACCCCGCGCGACAACACCCCCCAAGCGGTGGCGCCGCTGCTGGACAAACACGTCGACGGTTTCGGCGAGTTGTTCCGCCAGGTGTCGCTGGCGGAGATCGGCATGTCCACCCTGCAATCGCGCGCCTTGGCGGGCATGAGCAATGGGGTGCTGGTGTGCTGCTTGCCGGGTTCGCCGGGGGCGTGCCGGACCGGCTGGGAGCAGATCCTGGCCGGGCAATTGGACAGCCGCACCGGCCCGTGCAATTTCACCCCGCACTTCAAGCCCCAGGACGGCATCGCTCCGACGGCTTGCGAGACACGCTCGTGAGCGGCCGGGTGTGCGACAGCGGCGTGCTGATGCCGGTGGATGAGGCGATCCGTCATCTGCTCGACCAGGCACCGCCGCCACCGCCCATGCAACGGGTTGGCCTGGACCAGGCCCTGGCGCGTGTGCTGGCCACTGACATTGTGTGCCCGATGAACCTGCCGGCCTGGGACAACAGCGCGATGGACGGCTATGCCCTGCGGGCCGCTGACCTGCCGGGTGACGGCGGCTACCTGCTGTTGGGCGGGCGGATCGCCGCCGGTGACGAGCCAGGCGAGCCGTTGCAGGCCGGGCAGGTCGTGCGGATTTTTACTGGCGCGCCGCTGCCACCGGGGGCCGACACGGTGGTGCCGCAGGAAAGCTGTCGCGTCGATGGCGAGCGGGTCTGGTTGCCGTCGGTCAATGGCGGCGACCATGTTCGCAAGGAAGGCGAGGAGTTGCGTCGAGGAGAGCGGCTGCTCGAAGCCGGCACGCGCTTGCGCGCCCAAGAATTAGGTTTGCTCGCCGGTGCCGGCATCGGCCAGGTGGACGTTTATCGCCCCTTGCAAGTGGGCTTGCTCAGCAGCGGCGATGAGCTGCGCGAGCCAGGCGAGCCGCTGGCGCCAGGACAGATCTACAACAGCAATCGCCATAGCCTCGCCGCACTGTTGCGCGGTTGGGGTGTCGAGGTGCATGATTTCGGGGTCATGCCCGACCAGCTATTGGCCAGTCGACAAGCGTTGCGCCTGGCCGCCGCCGAATGCGATGTGCTGATCACCTCGGGCGGTGTCTCGGTGGGTGAAGAAGACCACCTCAAGCAAGCCATCGAAGCCTTGGGCAGCGTCGACCTCTGGCGCCTGGCCATCCAGCCGGGCAAGCCCCTGGCCTTTGGCGATGTGGAAGGCAAACCTTGGATCGGGCTGCCGGGCAACCCGTCGGCGGCGTTGATTACCGCGCTGATCGTCGTGCGGCCGTTCCTGTTCCGGGCCCAGGGCATGGGCGACGTGTTACCTGTGCCGTTGCAGGTGCCAGCCGGGTTCGACTGGCTCAAGCGCAACCGGCGCCGGCAGTACCTGCGGGCCAGGTTGGTCCCGGATGCCAACGGCCACCTGTGTGTGGAACTGCACCCTCAACAAAGTTCGGCAATGCTGACGGCCGCGTGCTGGGCCGATGGGCTGGCGGTGGTGGAGTGTGAGGCGCAACTGCACAAGCACGACAAGGTGCTGTACCTGCCGTTCGCCGAGCTGATGCATTGACGGCAATTGATTGCCGTCAAGGTCGCCGGCCGAGGGCTGGCTAGACTGGCGGCGCTTGAGTTTTCTCATGAGGATGCCCCATGCAACTGGTTTGCCCGGCAGGGAATCTGCCTGCCCTCAAAGCGGCGGTGCGCCAAGGCGCCGATGCCGTCTATGTCGGCTTTCGCGATGACACCAACGCCCGGCATTTTGCCGGGCTGAACATGGACGACAAGCAGTTCGACGCGGCTGTCGCACACATCCGTCAGCACCAACGCAAGCTGTACGTGGCGGTCAACACTTACCCGCAGCCCAAGGGTTGGGAGCGCTGGCAACGGGCAGTGGACCGTGCCGCCGATTTTGGCGTGGATGCCCTGATTGCCGCCGACCCCGGCGTGCTCAGCTACGCCAGCCAGCGCCATCCGAAACTGGCGCTGCACCTGTCGGTACAAGGCTCGGCGACCCACGCCGCGGCCCTGGCTTTTTACGCCCAGCGCTATGACATCCGCCGCGCCGTGCTGCCACGGGTACTGTCCCTGGCCCAGGTGCGACAGGTGGCGGCGGGCAGTCCGGTGCCGATCGAAGTCTTCGGTTTCGGCAGCCTGTGCATCATGGCCGAAGGCCGTTGCCACTTGTCTTCCTACATCACCGGCGAATCGCCGAACCTGTGCGGCGTCTGCTCGCCCGCCAAGGCGGTGCGCTGGAGCGAGGATGCCCAGGGCCTTAGCGCACGCCTGAGCGAGGTGCTGATCGACCGCTACACCCCCGAAGAACCGGCCGGTTATCCGACCCTGTGCAAAGGCCGCTTCCTGGTCGGCGGCAAGCGCTTCCATGCGCTGGAAGAACCCACCAGCCTCGACACCCTCGACCTGCTGCCGGAGTTGGCAGCCATTGGCGTCGAAGCGGTGAAGATCGAAGGTCGCCAACGCAGCCCCGCCTACGTTGAACAAGTGACCCGGGTCTGGCGCGCCGCACTGGATGCCCATAAGGCCGCGCCGCAACGGTTCCGGGTGCAGGAAGAATGGCGCCAGGTGCTGGCTGGCTTGTCCGAAGGCAGCCAGACCACCCTGGGTGCCTACCATCGATCATGGCAATGAGGGGAGGCCAGATGAAACTCAGCCTGGGACCGGTCCTGTTTTACTGGGACAAAGCGCAACTGGGGAATTTCTATGCCGAGATGTCGGCATTGCCGCTGGACGTGATTTACCTGGGGGAAACCGTGTGTTCGAAACGCCGGGCGTTCTCCCTGGATCAGTGGCTGGGGTTGGCGCGCGAGCTGCAAGCGTGCAGCCAGGCACAGATTGTGTTGTCGAGCCTGACGCTGATCGAAGCAGCCTCGGAGCTGTCCTCGCTGCGACGCCTGTGTGACAACGGCCAGTTGTTGGTGGAAGCCAATGACATGGGCGCGGTGCAGTTCATGGCCGAACGCAAGCTGCCTTTCGTTGGCGGCCCGGCGCTGAACTTGTACAACGGCCACGCCCTGGGGCAATTGCTCGACAGCGGCATGATCCGTTGGGTGCCGCCCGTGGAATGTTCGGCGGCACTGATCGGCGATGTGCTGGAGCAGGTGCGGGACATGGACCGCGAGGTGCCCGAGGTGGAGATCTTCGCCTACGGTCATCTGCCCTTGGCGTACTCGGCCCGCTGCTTTACCGCCCGAGCCGAAAATCGCCCCAAGGACGACTGTCAGTTCTGCTGCATCAACTACCCCGACGGCCTGGCGCTGAGCAGTCAGGAAGGCCAACAGCTGTTCACCCTCAACGGCATCCAGACGATGTCCGGCGAGGTGACGAACCTGCTGGCCGACTACAACGCGTTGATGGCCTGCGGCGCCGATGTGCTGCGCCTGAGTCCGCGTGCCCAAGGCATGGCCGAAGTGGTGACGGCCTTCGACAAGGTTCGCCAGGGCGAGGCACCCCCGCTGTTCGTGGACGGTTGCAATGGTTACTGGCACGGCCATGCCGGCATGTTGAAGGTAGAGGAGGCGGGCCTGTGTTGAGTCCGAAGAAGTGGGTGCTCAAAGGCGCCGACCGCTTGCTGCCGTTGGTGGGCAAGGTGCCGTTCGTGGTGCAGCGACTGGCGTTGCAGCAGGCGCTCAATCGCTGCCTGGCCGAGCCGTTGCGCGACGGTGGTTTCGAGATGCTGCGTGGGCGCTGGTTGTGCCTGCGCGTGCCTGACTTGAAGTTGTGTTGGTACCTGACCTTGGCGCGGGATGGATTGCGCATTGCCGAACGGGCCGAGGCCCAGGTCACCATCAGCGGCAACTGGCGCGAGTTCCTGTTGTTGGCCAGTCGGCAGGAGGATCCTGACACGTTGTTCTTCCGTCGCCGGTTGGTGATCGAGGGGGATACCGAGTTGGGGCTGGCGTTGAAGAATTTGATCGACAGTCTTGATCCGGACGTTCTGCCGCCCTGGCTTTGGCGCAATCTGGAGCGGGCGGGCAAGGGGTTGGCGACGGTCTGATGAAAGCCCCGAGTTTATTGCCTCTGGTGTATTCGTGTTCCGGTTGTTCCAACGTGGCGCAACTGGCCAACACCGTCGCCCTGCGGCTGGATCGTGCGGGGCTGGCTGAGATGTCCTGCATTGTCGGGGTGGGTGGGGGTGTGGCGCCGCTGGTTGACAAGGCGCGGTCGGGGCGGCGGATCATTGCGTTGGATGGTTGTCCGTTGCAGTGCGTTCAGGCGTGTTTGCGGCAGCATGATTTGGTGGCGGATGTGCATGTGATTCTGAACCAGCTGGGGTTGCGCAAGCGGTTCGGGGTGGATTGCGGTGAGCCTGAGATGGAGTTGGTGTTTTCGCGGGTAGCGGGGTTGATTGATGTGGGTTAGGTTGGGTGAATATCCATTTTTTCGGTAATGGCGGCTTATGGTTCCGCTCTTACAGCGGCTCACTTTTGAGAAGCGCAAAAGTAAGCAAAACGCTCTTGCCCCACCACTCGGCACCTCGCTTAGACTCGGTGTGCCCTCACTCCGGCATTGCTCCGTGGGCCCGCCGCGAAGGGCCATCCATGGCCCAGCGCGGCTATCCCGGCATCCATGCCGGGATGCCCACTGCGCAATACCTGCGTTCAGCCATCGTGGTTAACGGGGCGTCCGAGATCAACGTCCACCACGAGGCGGCCTGATAGCCGACCTGGTTCTTGGTGGGACCGCGTTTCCCCTGTGGGAGCGAGCCTGCTCGCGAAGAGGCCAGCAAGTTCAACATCCATGTGACTGAACCACCGCAATCGCGAGCAGGCTCGCTCCCACACTGGATCTTCAGCAGCCACAAAACCTATGTACGCCGCAGCCCTCTTGTGGGAGCGAGCTTGCTCGCGAATGCGGTCTCACAATCGACGCGGATGCTGAATGTGCCGGCTAAATAAACCATCCAAGACAGTTGCTCCCACAGGAGAAACGCGGTCTCACCCAGAGCCAGGTCGGCTATCAGGCCGCCTCGTGGTGGACGTTGATCTCGGCGCCCCGTTAACCACGATGGCCGAACGCAGGCATTGTGGAGTGGGCACCTCGACATGGATGCCGAGGTAGCCGCGCTGGGCCATGGATGGCCCTTCGCGGCGGCCCACGGAGCAATGCCTGAGTGAGGGAATGCCGAGCCTAAGCGAGGCACCGAGTGGTGGGGCAAAAAGCGTTTTGCTTACTTTTGCGCTTCTCAAAAGTGAGCCGCCGTCAGGGCGGAACCCTAAGTAGCCGTTACCGAAGAAATGGATATTCACACAAAGAAACCTACTGCTGATAACCCTCAAGCCCATCCTCGGACAAGATACGAATCTGACGTCGCTCCATGGCAATCAACCCCCCATCCACCAACCGATGAAGAATCCGCGAAAACGTCTCCGGCTGGATCCCCAACTTGGAAGCCACCAGCCGCTTGGACACCTGCAAAACCACCTGACCATCGCGCGGATCCCGCTCCTGCAGCAGGAAATTGATCACCCGCCGACTGGCGCTGGCCAAGGTCAGGTTGTCGATGTCCTTGAGGCGCTGGTGCAGATGGATGCTCATGCTCGCCAGGATCGCCAGGCAGACCTTGGGCTGGTCCTCCAGGGCCTTGCGGTAATGGGTACCCTCGATACTCACCAGCACGCTGTCCTTGATCGCCGACGCACTGACCGGATAGCAACGGGCCTGGCTGAACAGCAGGGCCTCGGCGAAGGTCTGGCCGGGCTGGATGATTTCCACCAGGTTCTCCTGGCCCTCACCGGTTACCCGGAACAGCTTGATCTGACCACTGACCAGCAAGAAAAACCGCTTGGCCGGATCGCCCTGGTGCATGAGCGTGCTGTTGCAGTCCAGGCGCCTGAGGACGGCCAGGCTGCAGACATCTTCAAAGACCCGCTCCGGCAGTTGGCTGAACAGGTGATGACGACGCAACAGTAAAACGATGGAAGGGTGGGTCAGCATGGCGTACCTCCGCGTGCCGTCATGGTAGAGCCCAAATCGCCGCCGGCCTATGCCTCGGCAGGCCTACCTCGGAAGAGGGATGGGCTGCGCGATCAAGACACAAACCCTGTGGGGGACGAAATCCAGATCTGCTGCCAATCCCCTGTGGGAGCAAAGCTTGCTCGCGATGGCGGCAGCACGTTCAACATTTGCGCAAGCTGAACCACCGCTATCGCGAGCAAGCTTTGCTCCCACAGGTTTTTTTCCTGCAGGCTCTGCTCTCACAGTTGGTGTGTTTTGCAGGGCTAGCCCGCCCCGCGCAAATGCTCCATCGCCCACACGGCGGCTTCGACCCGTGAGCGCAAGCCGAGCTTGTGCAGCAGGTTCTTCACGTGGACCTTGACCGTGCCTTCGGTAATGCCCAGCTTGTGCCCGATGACCTTGTTGCTGTAGCCGCCGGCGATGGTCTTGAGTACCTGGCGTTCGCGCTCGGTCAGTTCCACATCGGCCTGGCGCGGTGGCGAGCGCAGTGCCTGGGCCATGACGCGGGTCAGGCCCGGGCTGATCACCAGGGCGCCGTTGAGGGCATCGCGGATGTACTGGATCAGCAGCTCCGGCTCCATGTCCTTGAGCAGGTAACCGTTGGCGTCCAGGCGCAAGGCATCGCGGATGTCGTCCTCGGCATCGGAGACAGTGAACAGCAGTACCTTGCCGGTGTAGTGCATGGCGCGCAGCCGGCGCAGGGTCTCGATGCCGTTCATCTGCGGCATGTTGTTGTCCAGCAGGACCAGGTCGGGCTTGAGCGGCTCGATCAGGGTCAGGGCTTCTTCGCCGTGGCTGGCTTCACCAACGATCTGCAAATCGTCTTCGAGCTCTAGCATCTGGCGGATCCCGCGACGCATCATCGGGTGATCGTCGACCAGTAGCAGGGTGTGGCGCAGGGGGGCGTTCATGTTGCGAGGCCTTCGGTGTGTTGGCCCAGGAATTCCGGTTGGAAATGCACCTGGATGCGGGTGCCCTGGGGTGTTCTGGAGAGAATCTGCAGTTGGCCGTGCAGACTGCGGGCCCGTTCGTTCATGATGTTCAGGCCATGGTGTTCGCGCTGGTCGACCTCGCCACTGAAGCCGCGGCCATCGTCTTCGATCGACAGCTGCACGGTCTCGCCTTCCTGGCGCAGTTCGAGCCAGGCGTTTTGTGCATGGGCGTGGCGCAGGCAGTTGGACAGGGCCTCGCGGGTGATCTGCAGGATGTGGATCTGCTCGCTGGCCGACAGCTCGAAGGCCAGGGTGTCGATGAACAGGTGCACCTGGAAATCCCCTCGGTTGGAGAACTCCTCGGCGGTGTCCTTGAGTTCCTCGACCAGGCCGTCATCGTGGATCTGCAAGCGGAAGGTGGTCAGCAACTCGCGCAACTGGCGATAAGCATTGTTGAGCCCTTCACGCAGTTCACCGGTGACGGTCTCCAGGGTCTGCACCGGTTCGCCGCGACGCATCAGGGTCTGCATGCGGCTGACTTGCAGCTTCATGTACGACAAGGCCTGGGCCAGGGAGTCGTGCAGCTCGCGGGCAATGATCGTGCGTTCATCGAGCAGCAGCAGGCGATGGTCCTGTTCGCGCTGGCGCTTGAGGGACAGCGAGGTGCCGATCAGGTTGGCCAGGGCCTGGATCAATGCGGTTTCCCAGGGCTGTGCGGCGTGGCCGTCGACAAAATGCGCCTTGAGCTCACCCAGCTCGTTGCCCTGGTTACTGATGCTGAAGGCTTGCGGGCGCGCAGCGTTGTGTTTATGGCAACTGGCGCAATCGCTGCTGGCGCAGACCTGGCGGCTGGCGGCGCCATGCAGGGCCAGCAGGTGCCTGGCCGGTGACTGCAATTGCCCTTGCAGGCACAACGTCAGGCGCAGGCCCGGCAGGCGCTGCTGGAAGCGTCGGATCAGTTCATCCAGCCCTTCGGCATTGGCCTGGCGTGTCGCCAGGCTGCGGCTGCTCTGGTACAGCAGCTCCAGGGCGGCGTTGGCCTGTTGCAGGTTCAGGGTCTTTTGCTGGACCTGGTTTTCCAGGGTGCGGTGCGATTGTTCGATGGTTTCGGCCATGGTGTTGAAACTGGTCGCCAACTGGCCCAGTTCATCTTCGGACTGGTGATTGACCCGCACCTGGAATTCGCCACGGCGAAAGCGCTGGGTGGCGTCGACCAACTCCTGCAAGGGCGTGACCACGCCGTACTGCAATTCATACAGGCCGATCAGCAAGATGATCATGGTGCTGAATAGCGCCATGCCCTGGATCGCCTGCTGCCAGCCTTGCTTATGCTCGCTCTGGCGTTGCAGCAGGGTGACGAACTGGTCCAACTGATCGACGAAGGTGTTGGCACTGGCCTGGAAAAATGCCGAGTCACCACGCTCGATGGCCGGGCGCAAGGTCTGGTTCCAGCGTTGTACAAGGTCGCGATAGCTCGTGTGCAAGGAGGTTTCCGGCCCGTCTTCCAGCACAGCGCGCAGGGCAGGGCTGTCGAGGCGTTGTTGCAGGCTGTCCATGATCGCCGGGATGTCGTCGTGGGCCCCCGCCGCCAGTTTCCAGCTCAGGTGGTAGGTCTCCATGCGCACGGAGCCGGCGGTGTTGATGGCGGCAGCGTCGCCCTGGCTGAACCAGGCGATCAACCCGGCACTCAAGGAACTGGCCAGGGCCAGGATGGCGATCAAGATCACCGCCAGCCCGGCGCGAGCGGGCAGGGAACTGCGCAGCCAACGCATCATCGACGCGGACCTGCGAGGAAAAACGGTGAAGCGAGCATGGGCGCGCCTTGGACCTGGGGGTGTAGCAGCCAATCCTGGGCGTACTACCTCTAAAGAGTTGTCGGCCGCTCCATTTCCATAAAAGCTTCGGCAGACTTGTTCAAAGTATTGATAAATAAAGGGTTGTATCAATATCAGGACCTACCTCCTTGGAGGTAGACGGGCCAAGCATAGGCCTGTACCGCCCCGGCGCACGTTGACCCAGGTCAAGTTTTCGCGGGGTTCGTATCACTAGGCTGCGCCCATCGAACTGACGGAGTGCATCGTGATGCGAGCGCAAGTGCAACAAGGGCTGGTACTAGGGATGAGTACCCTGGCCTTCACCGTGTGCTTCATGGTCTGGATGATGTTTGCTGTGCTGGGGGTTCCGATCAAGGAACTGCTGGCCCTCAATGAAACCCAGTTTGGCCTGCTGGCCGCCACGCCGGTGTTGACCGGTTCGCTGGTGCGTCTACCCCTGGGGCTTCTGACCGACCGCTTTGGCGGACGGATCGTGTTCTTCCTGCTGATGCTGGCCTGCGTATTGCCGCTGTACCTGATCACCCTCGCTACGGCCTTCTGGCAGTTCCTGGTGCTGGGCCTGTTCGTCGGCCTGGCCGGGGGCTCGTTCTCGGTGGGCATCGCCTACGTCGCCAAGTGGTTCGACAAGCAGAACCAGGGTTTTGCCATGGGCGTGTTCGGCGCCGGCAACGCCGGTGCGGCGGTGACCAAGTTCCTCGCTCCGGCGCTGATCGCGTTCGGCAGTTGGCACCTGGTGCCGAAAGTGTTCAGCGCCATCCTGTTCATCACTGCGCTGCTGTTCTGGTTTCTCACCACCGAGAAAAAGGAACACAGCGGCACTGGCGGTGCGACGTTGCGCGAGCAATTGCAAACCCTGAAAGAGCCAGCCGTGTGGCGCTACTGCCAGTACTACTCGATCGTGTTTGGTGGCTACGTGGCCCTGGCCTTGTGGATGACCAAGTACTACGTGCAGGAATACGGCTTCAGCCTGCAAAGCGCGGCGCTGCTGGCGGCGTGTTTCTCCTTGCCCGGTGGCGTGCTGCGGGCCGTCGGTGGCTGGATGTCCGACCGCTGGGGCGCCCAGAGCGTGACCTGGTGGGTGTTGTGGGTCAGCTGGATCTGCCTGTTCCTGCTCTCCTATCCCCAGACTCAACTGCAAGTGCAGACCGTCAACGGCATCGTCGATTTCCACATCGGCCTCAACGCCACGCTGTTCACCGTGCTGCTGTTCGTGATGGGCATCGCCTTCGCGTTCGGCAAGGCCTCGGTCTTCAAGTACATCGCCAACGACTACCCGAAAAACATGGGCGCAGTGTCCGGCATCGTCGGCCTGGCCGGCGGCCTGGGCGGGTTCGTGCTGCCGATCATGTTCGGCGCCCTGGTGGACCTCACCGGCGTGCGCTCGTCCTGCTTCATGTTGATGTACGGCGTGGTCTGGGTGTCACTGGCCTGGATGTACTTCAGCGAAATACGCAAGCGCCCGCTGCTGGGTAAACAGCCGCCGGCCACTCAATCCCCGTTTTCCAGCATTGCCCAAGGAGAAGAACATGTCCGTTCTGCAAACGCCTGAAAAGGGCCCGGTCATTCATGACTGGCGCCCGGAAGACCCTGCTTTCTGGGGCAGTAGCGGCAAACTGACCGCCCGGCGCAACCTGTGGATTTCCATCCCGGCGCTGCTGTTGGCCTTCGCGGTGTGGATGGTCTGGAGCACGGTGATTGTGCGCCTGAACGCCATCGGCTTCAGCTTCAGCACTGACCAGCTGTTCTGGCTTGCGGCATTGCCGGGGCTGTCCGGCGCGACCTTGCGCATCTTCTACTCGTTCATGGTGCCGATCTTCGGCGGGCGTCGTTGGACCGCGCTGAGCACGGCGTCGTTGCTGATACCGGCTTTGTGGATGGGCTTCGCCGTGCAGGATTCGGCCACGCCCTACAGCGTGTTCGTGCTGATCGCATTGCTTTGCGGTTTTGGTGGCGGCAACTTCGCCTCGAGCATGTCCAACATCAGCTTCTTCTACCCCAAGTCCCAGCAGGGCACCGCCCTGGGCCTGAACGCCGGGCTGGGTAACCTGGGCGTGTCGGTGATGCAGTTCAGCGTGCCACTGGTGATTTCCTTCGGTGTGTTCGGCTTCATGGGCGGCCAACCGCAAGTCCTGGCCGACGGCAGCTCGCTGTGGTTGCAGAACGCCGGCTTCATCTGGGTGCCGTTCATCCTCGCCGTGACCCTGATTGCCTGGTTCGGCATGAACGACCTGTCCAGCGCCCGCGCTTCGTTCAGCGAGCAGGCGGTGATCTTCAAGCGCAAGCACAACTGGCTGATGTGCTGGCTGTACCTGGCCACCTTCGGTTCGTTCATCGGTTTCTCCGCCGCCTTCCCGCTGCTGATCAAGACCTCGTTCCCGGAAGTCATCGCCCTGAAATTCGCCTTTCTCGGCCCGCTGGTGGGCGCGCTGGTACGGCCGCTGGGCGGCTGGCTGGCGGACAAGCTCGGTGGCGCGAAGGTCACCTTGTGGAACTTCGTGTTGATGATCGCGATGGTCTTCGGCGTCCTGCACTTTCTTCCGCAGAACGGCCAGGGCGGCAGCTTCTACGGCTTCCTGGGCATGTTCATGTTGCTGTTCATTACCACGGGTGTGGGCAACGGTTCGACCTTCCGCATGATCCCGGTGATCTTCCGCACCCTGCATGAAAAAGCCGCCCTGGGGAAAAAGCCCGAGGTGCGCGAGCAGGCGCTCAAGAATGCCGGCAAGGAATCGGCCGCCGTGCTGGGTTTCAGCTCGGCCATGGGCGCCTTCGGAGCCTTCTTCATTCCCAAATCATTCGGCACTTCGATGGCCCTGACCGGCGGCCCGGAGATGGCCTTCTACATGTTCGTCGGCTTCTACCTGAGCTGCATCGTGGTGACCTGGTGGTGGTATGCCCGCAAGGGCGCCGCGACACCTTGCTAAGCCGAACCTAAACCTGCGTGGGCGGGGCGCAGACCCCGCGGAGCAAGCCTGAGAGGAACACACTGTGAGTCATTTACTGGATCAACTGCGGTTTTTCAACCGCAAGCAAGGCGAGTTTTCCGATGGTCACGGCGAGACCCGCAAGGAGTCCCGCGACTGGGAGAACGTCTACCGTTCGCGCTGGCAGTACGACAAGATCGTGCGGTCCACCCATGGGGTGAACTGCACCGGTTCGTGCTCGTGGAAAATCTACGTCAAGAATGGCCTGATCACCTGGGAAACCCAGCAGACCGACTATCCGCGTACCCGCAACGATCTGCCCAACCACGAACCACGCGGCTGCCCTCGCGGCGCGAGCTACAGCTGGTACATCTACAGCGCCAACCGGCTCAAGTACCCGAAAATTCGCAAGCCATTGCTCAAGCTGTGGCGCGAAGCCCGGCAGACTCTGCCGCCGGTGGAAGCCTGGGCCAGCATCGTCGAGGACAAGGCCAAGGCCGACTCCTATAAAAGCAAGCGCGGCATGGGTGGCTTCATCCGTTCCAACTGGGAAGAAGTCAACGAGATCATCGCCGCGGCCAACGTCTACACCATCAAGGAACATGGCCCGGACCGGGTGGTGGGCTTCTCGCCGATCCCGGCCATGTCGATGGTCAGCTACGCCGCCGGCTCGCGTTACCTGTCGTTGATCGGTGGCGTGTGCCTGAGCTTCTACGACTGGTATTGCGACCTGCCGCCAGCTTCGCCGATGGTCTGGGGCGAGCAGACCGACGTGCCGGAATCGGCCGACTGGTACAACTCCAACTACATCATTGCCTGGGGCTCCAACGTCCCGCAAACCCGCACCCCTGACGCCCACTTCTTCACCGAGGTGCGCTACAAGGGCACCAAGACCGTGGCGATCACCCCGGACTATTCAGAAGTCGCCAAGCTCACCGACTTGTGGCTCAACCCCAAGCAGGGCACCGACGCCGCGTTGGCCCAGGCCTTCAACCATGTGATCTTCAAAGAGTTCCACCTGGACAAGCCGAGCGCCTATTTCACCGAATACGCCAAGCGCTACACCGACCTGCCGGTGCTGGTGATGCTCAAGCCAATGCTCGGCGCCGCGCCGGGTGCCGGTTACCAGCCGGACCGTTTCCTGCGGGCCAGCGACCTGACCGACAACCTCGGCCAGGACAACAACCCGGAATGGAAAACCATCGCCCTGGATGCCAGCGGCGAACTGGTTTCGCCCCAAGGCTCCATCGGCTATCGCTGGGGTGAGAAGGGCAAGTGGAACATCCTGCCCCGTGAAGGCGGCGAGGGGCGTGAGATCGACCTCAAGCTGAGCCTGATCGGCGGCGACGTCGCCGAGGTGGCGTTCCCGTACTTCGCCGGCGAAGCCCAGGAGTACTTCCAGCATGTGGCCGGTGATGCGGTGCAGTTCCGTCGGGTGCCGGTGCACAACGTGGTGCTGGCCGATGGCAGCGTGGCGAAAGTCGCTACCGTATTCGACCTGTCGGCGGCCAACCTGGCGATCGACCGTGGCCTGGGCGGCGCCAACGTTGCCAAGGACTATAACGACGCTTCGGTGCCCGGCACCCCGGCCTGGCAGGAGCAGATCACCGGTGTGAGCCGCGAGAAAGCGATCCAGATCGCCCGCGAGTTCGCCGACAACGCCGACAAGACCCGTGGACGCTCGATGATCATCGTCGGTGCGGCGATGAACCACTGGTACCACATGGACATGAACTACCGCGGGCTGATCAACATGCTCATGCTCTGCGGTTGCGTCGGCCAGACCGGCGGCGGCTGGGCCCACTATGTCGGTCAGGAAAAACTCCGTCCGCAATGCGGCTGGCTGCCCCTGGCCTTTGGCCTGGACTGGAACCGTCCGCCACGGCAGATGAACGGCACCAGCTTCTTCTACGGCCACAGTTCGCAATGGCGCCACGAGAAGATGAGCATGCACGATGTGCTCTCGCCCCTGGCCGACAAATCGCAATTCCCCGAGCACGCCCTGGACTACAACATCCGCGCCGAACGGGCCGGCTGGTTGCCGAGTGCACCGCAGCTCAACACCAACCCGCTGCACATCTGCCGGGACGCCGCCGCCGCGGGCCTGGACCCCAAGGACTACGTGGTCAAGTCGCTGCAGGACGGTTCCCTGCGCTTTGCCTGCGAGCAACCGGACAGCCCGGTGAACTTCCCGCGCAACATGTTCATCTGGCGTTCCAACCTGCTGGGCTCCTCGGGCAAGGGCCACGAGTACATGCTCAAGTACCTGCTGGGCACCAAGAACGGCGTGATGAATGAAGACATCGGCCATAGCACCGAGTGCAAGCCCACCGAAGCCGAATGGGTCGACGAGGGCGCCATTGGCAAGCTCGACCTGGTGACCACCCTGGACTTCCGCATGTCCTCGACCTGCGTGTATTCCGACATCGTCTTGCCGACTGCTACCTGGTACGAAAAAGACGACATGAACACTTCGGACATGCACCCGTTCATTCACCCACTGTCGGCGGCCATCGATCCGGCCTGGGAATCGCGTTCGGACTGGGAAATCTACAAGGGCATCGCCAAGGCGTTTTCCGCCATGTCGGTCGGCCACCTGGGTGTCGAGAAAGACCTGGTCACCGTACCCCTGATGCACGACAGCGTCGGCGAACTGGCCCAGCCATTCGGCGGCACCGACTGGAAAAGCGCCGGCGTTGCACCGGTCCCGGGCAAGAACGCGCCGAACCTGCACGTGGTGGAACGCGACTACCCGAACATCTACAAGCAGTTCACCTCCCTGGGCCCGATGCTGGAAAAACTCGGCAACGGCGGCAAGGGCATCAACTGGAACACCGAAACCGAAGTGAAATTCCTCGGTGAGCTGAACCACAAGGAAGTCGAGGCGGGCATCAGCCAAGGGCGGCCAAAAATCGACAGCGCCATCGACGCTGCCGAAGTGATCCTGTCCCTGGCGCCGGAAACCAACGGCCATGTCGCACTGAAAGCCTGGGCGGCGCTGTCGGAATTCACCGGCATCGACCACAGCCACCTGGCCATTTCCAAGGAGCACGAGGCGATTCGCTTCCGTGACATCCAGGCCCAGCCACGCAAGATCATTTCCAGCCCTACCTGGTCTGGCCTGGAAGACGATCACGTGAGCTACAACGCCGGCTACACCAACGTCCATGAGTCGATCCCATGGCGCACCATCACCGGTCGCCAGCAGTTCTACCAGGACCACCCGTGGATGCAGGCGTTCGGCGAGCAATTGATGAGTTACCGGCCACCGGTCAACACCCGCACCATCGCCGGCGTGAAGGGCAAGCGCAGCAATGGCGAGACCGAGATCGTCCTGAACTGGATCACCCCGCACCAGAAGTGGGGCATCCACAGCACCTACAGCGACAACCTGCTGATGCTGACCTTGAGCCGTGGCGGACCGATTGTCTGGCTCTCGGAAATCGACGCCAAGCGCGCCGGTATCGAGGACAACGACTGGATCGAATGCTTCAACGTCAATGGCGCGCTGACCGCCCGTGCGGTGGTCAGCCAACGGGTCAAGGAAGGCATGGTGATGATGTATCACGCCCAGGAACGGATCGTGAACGTGCCGGGTTCGGAAACCACCAAGACCCGTGGCGGCCACCACAACTCGGTGACCCGCGTGGTGCTCAAGCCCACCCACATGATTGGCGGCTACGCCCAACAGGCCTACGGCTTCAACTATTACGGCACGGTCGGTTGCAACCGCGACGAATTCGTCGTGGTGCGCAAGATGGTCAAGGTCGATTGGCTCGATGGTTCCAGTGGCGATGATTTGCCGCGTCCACTGCCGACTGATATCGAGGAGAACTGAGATGAAGATTCGCTCACAAATCGGCATGGTCCTGAACCTGGACAAATGCATCGGCTGCCACACCTGCTCGATTACCTGCAAGAACGTCTGGACCAGTCGCGAAGGCATGGAGTACGCCTGGTTCAACAACGTCGAATCCAAGCCTGGCATCGGCTATCCCAAGGAGTGGGAAAACCAGGACAAGTGGAAAGGCGGCTGGATCCGCAACGCTGACGGTTCGATCAACCCGCGCATCGGCGGCAAGTTCCGCGTGTTGGCGAACATCTTCGCCAACCCGGACCTGCCGAGCCTGGACGACTACTACGAACCGTTCGACTTCGACTACCAGCACCTGCACACCGCACCGCTGGGCGAGCACCAGCCCACCGCACGACCACGCTCGGTGGTGTCCGGCAAGCGCATGGAGAAGATCGAGTGGGGCCCGAACTGGGAGGAAATCCTCGGCACTGAATTCGCCAAGCGGCGCAAGGACAAGAACTTCGACAAGATCCAGGCGGACATCTACGGCGAGTACGAAAACACCTTCATGATGTACCTGCCGCGCCTGTGCGAGCACTGCCTGAACCCGGCGTGCGCGGCATCGTGCCCGAGCGGTGCGATCTACAAGCGCGAGGAGGACGGCATTGTCCTGATCGACCAGGAGAAATGCCGCGGCTGGCGCATGTGCATCAGCGGCTGCCCGTACAAGAAGATCTACTTCAACTGGAAGAGCGGCAAATCGGAAAAATGCATTTTCTGCTACCCGCGCATCGAAGCCGGGATGCCGACCGTCTGCGCTGAAACCTGCGTTGGCCGCATCCGTTACCTCGGTGTGCTGCTGTATGACGCCGATCGCATCAGCGAAGTGGCAAGCACCGCCAATGAGCAGGACCTGTACGAGAAACAACTGGAGATCTTCCTCGACCCGAACGACCCGGCGGTGATTCGCCAGGCCCTGGCCGATGGCGTACCGCAGTCGGTGATCGATTCGGCGCAACGCTCGCCGGTCTACAAGATGGCCGTGGACTGGAAACTCGCACTGCCGCTGCACCCGGAATACCGCACCTTGCCAATGGTCTGGTACGTGCCGCCACTGTCGCCGATCCAGAACGCTGCCACGGCCGGCACCGTGGGCATGAACGGGGTGATCCCGGACGTCGACAGCCTGCGTATCCCGCTGCGCTATCTGGCCAACATGCTCACCGCCGGCGATGAAAAGCCGGTCAAGCTTGCCCTCAAACGCTTGCTGGCGATGCGGGCCTACAAGCGTTCCGAGCAGGTCGACGGCGTGCAGGATCTGCAAGTGCTGGCCGACGTCGGCTTGAGCGTGAACCAGGTGGAAGAGATGTACCGCTACCTGGCCATCGCCAACTACGAAGACCGCTTCGTCGTGCCAAGCGCCCACCGCGAAGACGCCATGAGCGACGCGTTCGCCGAGCGCTCCGGTTGCGGCTTCAGCTTTGGCAGTGGTTGCAGTGGCAGTTCCGACACCAACATGTTCGGTGGCAAGAAGGCCAACCGCCGCGACGTGATCAAAACCGTGCAGTTGTGGGAGGAATGAGCATGCGCATTCTCAAAGTGATTTCGTTGCTGCTCGATTACCCGACCGAGACCCTGGTGGCCGGTCGTGACGAGCTGGAACAGGCCATTCTCCAGGCGCGGGAAATCAGTCCCGCCCAGCGCTCCGGGTTGTTCGAGTTGCTGGAGGTGATCTGCGGCAAGGACTTGATGGACGGCCAGGAGCACTACGGTGCGCTGTTCGGCCGCGGTCGTTCGCTGTCGCTGCTGTTGTTCGAACATGTCCATGGCGAATCCCGTGACCGCGGCCAGGCCATGGTCGACATGATGGCCCAGTACGAAGAAGCCGGTTTCGCCATCGGCGTCAAGGAGCTGCCTGACTACATCCCGTTGTACCTGGAGTTTCTTTCCACCCGCGAAGACATCGAGGCCCGCGAGGGCCTGGCCGATGTAGCGCACCTGCTGGCCTTGCTCGCGGCGCGCCTGGAAGAGCGTGAAAGCGCCTACGCCAGTTGCTTCCGGGCCTTGCTGCAGATATCCGGTGCTGAACCCCAGGTGGCGGTGGCCGAGATGCTTGAGCAAGTAAAGGCCGAGCCACGGGACGACTCCCTCGAAGCCCTGGACAGGGTCTGGGAAGAAGAGGCGGTGGATTTCATGAAGGCCGAGCAGCAAGACCGTTGCAGCTCGATGCCAAGCGCGCCGGGCAAGGCGCGGGACGAAAGTGCGGTGCCGCTGCACTGGGTGGATTTTCAGCATGAAGGGCGGGCCGCAGCGCCAGCCGGGGAGGTGGGCAATGTCTAAATGGGATCTGTTGTTGTTCGGGGTCTACCCCTATGTCGCCCTGGCGATTTGCCTGATCGGTAGCTGGGCGCGGTTCGACCTGTCCCAGTACACCTGGAAGGCCGGTTCCAGCCAGATGCTCAACAAGCGCGGCATGCGCGTGGCCAGCAACCTGTTTCACATCGGCGTGCTGTTCGTGCTGGCCGGGCACTTCGTCGGGCTGCTGACGCCTTCGGCGGTTTATCACCACTTCCTGAGCACCGAGAACAAGCAGTTGTTGGCGATGGTCTCCGGCGGTTTCTTCGGCGTACTGGGCCTGATCGGCCTGGTGATGCTGCTCAACCGTCGCCTGACTGACCCACGGGTTCGCGCCACGTCCAGTGCCTCGGACATCCTCGTGCTGGTAGTGCTGCTGGTGCAACTGGTGTTGGGGCTGATGACCATCGTCGCGTCCACCGCCCATATGGACGGCTCGGTGATGGTGATGCTGGCCGACTGGGCGCAGAACACCGTGCTGTTGCGTCCGGTTGAAGCCGCTACCTCGATAGCGCCGGTGGGCCTGGTCTACAAGCTCCACGTGGTGCTGGGCCTGACCCTGTTCGTGTTGTTCCCGTTCACCCGTCTGGTCCATATCGTCAGTGCGCCGGTCTGGTACCTGGGGCGTCGTTATCAAATCGTTCGGCAGAAGTTTTGAGGAGAAGATCATGGCGAGTGGATGCGGATGTGGCGGTGGTGGTGGCGGCAGCGGCGGCTGCGGTTCTTCGGCAAAAGCGGCACCGGTGATCGCGCCGGTGGCCGATGCCGAACCAGTGGGGGCGGTGCAGTTCGAGCCGGCCCAGGCCGGGCCGGTGGCGGAGGATGAAGCGCCACAGTTGATTGCCAGCAGTGAGCAAGAGTGGCCGATCATCAGCGTCAACGGGGTGTCGGTCACCCCGCAGGCGATGGCCCAGGAGCTGCAGTATCACCCGGCACAAAGCCGCGAGGAGGCGGTTTACCAAGCGGCACGGGCCTTGGTGATTCGTGAGTTGCTGCAGCAACGTATCGCCGAACTGGGCCTGGCGTTGCAGGTCGGCGCCGGTGAAAACGAAGAGGAAGCGGCGACGCGGCTGCTGCTCGAACGCGAGGTGCAGGTGCCGCAGTGCGACGAGGCTACCTGCCTGCGTTATTACGAAAGCAACCGGGCGCGGTTTCACAGCGCACCGTTGCTGGCAGTGCGGCACATCCTGCTCGAGTGTGCGCCGGACGATGCCGAGGCGCGCAGCCTGGCACATGTCCAGGCCGAGCTGCTGCTGGAGCGGCTGGACCAGTTCCCGGGCAGTTTTGCCGAGTTGGCGCTGAAGCATTCGGCGTGTCCATCCAAGGCGCAAGGCGGTTCGCTGGGGCAGATCAGCAAGGGCCAGACCGTGCCTGAACTGGAGCGTCAGTTGTTCACCCTGCCGGCGGGCCTGGCCGGTAAACCGCTGGAAAGTCGTTACGGCTGGCACGTGATCAGCATCGACCAGCGAATCGATGGCCAACCATTGCCGTATGAGGCGGTAGCGACGGCGATTCGTACCCAGTTGCAGCAGGGCGTGTGGCAAAAAGCGCTGGTGCAGTACCTGCAAACCCTGATCGGTGCGGCGGATATTCGCGGCATTCACCTTCAGGGTGCCGACTCGCCGCTGGTGCAGTGAGCACGGGCTCAATCGGGAGATTTTCATGAACGCGGTGTTGCAGGACGGATTTGGGCGCCAGATCGATTACTTGCGGATGTCGGTGACCGATCGTTGTGATTTTCGTTGTGTGTATTGCATGGCGAAAAACATGACGTTCCTGCCACGTCAGCAAGTGTTGACCTTGGAGGAGTTGCAGCGCCTGGCGCGGCTGTTCGTCGGCCTGGGGGTGAAGAAAATCCGCCTGACCGGTGGCGAGCCGCTGATCCGTCCGGGCATCGTCGGGCTGTGTCGCGAGATCGCGGCATTGCCCGGCCTGCGGGAACTGGTGATGACCAGCAACGGCTCGCAGCTGGGGCGATTGGCCCAGCCGCTGGTCGAGGCCGGGGTCAAGCGCATGAACATCAGCCTCGACAGCCTGGACGGCGAACGTTTTCGGGCGATCACCCGCAACGGCAACCTGGACCAGGTGCTGGCCGGCATCGAAGCGGCGAAGGTCGCCGGGTTCGAACGGATCAAGCTCAACTGCGTGGTCATGAAGGGACGCAACTTCGATGAAGTTCCGGCGCTGGTGCAATACGCCATCGACCAACGCATCGACATCAGCTTCATCGAGGAAATGCCGTTGGGGGAGGTCGGGCGTTCCCGGGGCGAGTCGTTCTGTTCCAGCGATGAGGTACGGGCCGAAATCGCCCGCCATCATCGCCTGCTCGACAGCACCGAAAACAGCGGCGGGCCGGCGCGCTATGTGCGCCTGGAGCGTCATCCGGATACCCGCATCGGTTTCATTTCGCCCAACACCCACAACTTCTGCGCCAGTTGCAACCGCGTGCGCATGACCGTCGAAGGGCGCTTGCTGCTGTGCCTGGGACAAGAGGACTCCCTCGACCTGCGCGGCTTGCTGCGGCGTTATCCGCTGGAAGACCAACCGGTGATTCAGGCGGTGCAGCAGGCACTGCGCGGCAAGCCACTGCGCCATGATTTCAACCCGGGTGGGGAAGTGCAGATTGTGCGGTTCATGAACATGAGTGGCGGTTAGGTAGAAAGGGTTTGTGTTGGATACAAATCTTACAGTCACCCCAAAACTCCTGTGGGAGCGAGCCTGCTCGCGAAGGCGGTGGGTCAGCTTGCAATGATGTTGAATGTGCTGGCCTCTTCGCGAGCAAGCTCGCTCCCACAGGGGATCTGCGGCGCCTGCAAAAATGACTTTTCGAGCCTGAATGTGGGTCGCTCCCGATTCTTGATGTCGATCAATTGCAACCCTGCCTTTTGCCCGTACTCTCCACTGCATATTGTGTTTAAAGATCTCAAAAAGCCTATATGTAGTGTCTGGAGCGAAAATGCAGAGCACGTTGATCTCAGTAGGGTGTAACCGCTTGCACAAGCGCGATGGCAGTGTGGTCGCCTTTGATGCGGACAAGATCCGCCAGGCGCTGATCGCCGCCGGCAAGGCCACCGGCGAATACGCCGAAGCCGAGGCCGAGGCGTTGCTGGAGGCGGTGTTGGCGCGGTTGGAAGGGCAGACGCGGTTGAACGTCGAGCAGATCCAGGACCGTGTCGAACGGGTACTGATGGACGCCGGTTTCTTTCTCTCCATGCGTGCCTACATCGTCTATCGCGAGCAACACGGACGCCTGCGCCGGGATCGTCGCACACTGGTGGAAGTCGCCACGTCGATGAACGAATACCTGGATCGCGAAGACTGGCGCGTGCAGGCCAACGCCAACCAGGGGTATTCCCTCGGCGGGCTGATCCTCAACGTTTCGGGCAAGGTCACCGCCAACTACTGGCTCGACGAGGTCTACAGCCAGGCCATCGGCGAGGCGCACCGCGAGGCTGACCTGCATATCCACGACCTGGACATGCTCGCCGGCTACTGTGCCGGTTGGTCGTTGCGCACCCTGTTGCACGAAGGCCTCAACGGCGTGCCAGGGCGGGTCGAGGCCGGGCCGCCCAAGCACCTGAGCAGTGCCTTGGGACAGATGGTGAATTTCCTCGGTACCCTGCAAAACGAATGGGCCGGCGCCCAGGCGTTCAGCTCGTTCGACACCTACCTGGCGCCCTATGTACGCAAGGACCAACTCAGCTACGACGAGGTTCGCCAGTCGTTGCAGGAGTTCATCTACAACCTCAACGTGCCGTCGCGCTGGGGCACGCAAACGCCGTTCACCAACCTGACATTCGACTGGGTCTGCCCGGAGGATCTGCGCGAACAGATCCCGGTGATCGGTGGCCAGGAGATGCCGTTCGCCTACGGAGACCTGCAAGCGGAGATGGAGTTGATCAACCGCGCCTACATCGAGGTGATGCAGGCCGGCGATGCGAAAGGCCGGGTCTTCACCTTCCCGATCCCGACCTACAACATCACCCATGACTTCCCGTGGGACAGCGAGAACGCCGACCGGCTGTTCGAAATGACCGCCCGCTACGGCCTGCCGTACTTCCAGAACTTCCTCAACTCGGACATGCAACCCAATCAGGTGCGGTCGATGTGCTGTCGCTTGCAACTGGACGTGCGCGAGTTGCTCAAGCGCGGCGGTGGCCTGTTCGGCTCGGCGGAGCAGACCGGTTCCCTGGGGGTGGTCACGATCAACTGCGCCCGCCTGGGCTATCTGTACAAGGGCGACACCAGCGCCTTGCTGCAACGCATCGATACCCTGATGGAACTGGCGATGGAGAGCCTGGAGGTCAAGCGCAAGGTCATCCAGCATCACATGGATGCCGGTTTGTACCCCTACACCAAGCGCTACCTGGGCACCTTGCGCAATCACTTCTCCACCATCGGCGTGAATGGCCTGCACGAAATGCTGCGCAATTTCACCGATGACCAGCAAGGCCTGCACACCGAGCAGGGCCGGGAGTTCGCTCTGAAACTGCTGGATCACGTGCGGGCCACGCTGCTGCGATTTCAGGAAGAAACCGGCCACCTCTACAACCTCGAAGCCACGCCCGCCGAGGGCACCACGTACCGCTTCGCCAAGGAAGACCTCAAGCGCTACCCGGATATCTTGCAGGCCGGCAGCCCGGTCGCGCCGTACTACACCAACTCATCGCAACTGCCGGTGGGCTTCACCGAAGATCCATTCGAAGCCCTGGAGCTGCAAGACGAACTGCAATGCAAATACACCGGCGGCACCGTGTTGCACCTGTACATGGCCGAGCAGATTTCCTCGACACAGGCCTGCAAGCAGCTGGTGCGCAAGGCCCTGGGACGCTTCCGCCTGCCGTACCTGACCATCACCCCGACCTTTTCCATCTGCCCGGTGCACGGCTACCTGGCCGGCGAACACGAGTTTTGCCCGAAATGCGACGAGGCCTTGCTGCTGCAACAGCAGTTGGCAGGCAGCGTTCACTGATCCGATCCATCGACCGCAAGGAGCTTCACCCATGAATGCATCGCAAAGCCTTCCCCAAGCACAGCGTCAACGTTGTGAAGTCTGGACCCGTGTGATGGGTTATCACCGCCCGGTAACGGCCTTCAACCCGGGCAAGCAGTCCGAGCACCGCGAGCGGGTGCACTTCACCGAACGCGCGGCCGGGCGTCCATGAGTCGAGTGCTACGGGTCGGGGGCATGGTGCCCCTGACCACCCTCGATTATCCGGGTCAACTGGCGTGCGTACTGTTTTGCCAGGGTTGTGCCTGGCGTTGTCGTTATTGCCATAACCCGCAACTGATCCCGCCGCGCGGCAGCGAGGAGGTGGATTGGTGCCGGGTGTTGGCGTTCTTGCAACGCCGTCAGGATCTGCTCGACGCCGTGGTCTTCAGCGGCGGCGAACCGACCTTGCAGGACGGCCTGGCGCCGGCCATGGAGGAAGTGCGGCAGATGGGCTTTCGCATCGGCCTGCACAGTGCCGGCATCAAGCCGGCGGCCTTCGCCAAAGTGGTCGGACAAGCCGACTGGGTGGGTTTCGATGTCAAGGCCTTGCCCGAAGATGCCCTCGACGTGACCCGGGTCGAAGGCAGCGGCCCTGCCAACTGGCGCAGCCTCGACTATCTGCTGGCCAGCGGCGTGGATTATGAGTGTCGCACGACGGTGCACTGGCATCTGTTCGACCCGGAGCGGTTGCTGACCCTGGCCCGACGCTTGAGTGAGCGCGGCGTCACACGTTTCGCCGTGCAACTGGTACGCACCGCCCGGATGCTCGATCCCCACCTTTCCAGCGTCTCGGCACACGCTTTGCAGCCCGAACTATGGGCCGCCATGCGCGAGCTGTTTCCCTCGTTCGTATTGCGCAGTTGAACGGACGCCGGGATGAACGACCGACAGCGGCCCGGGACAACCGGGCCCCTCTTTTTTCAAGGTTTTCAAATGCGCTGCCAACCGGCAGGTAGTTGAACAGGGAGCATTTGATATGACCAGACTCACCACCGCCCAACGCATCGTGATCGGCTTTGCCATCGCGCCGCTGGCCTTGATCGCCTTGACGTTCTACGCCTTGAACGACCTGGCGATGCTGCGCGACCAGGCCGAGCAGATCGTCAGGCAGGATTGGCCCAAGATCGACCCGATCATGGTGATCGCCACGGGTGTGCGCGACAACGCCAGGAACACCCGGGACTTGCTGATCGACAAGGACAATGCACAGGTCCAGCAATCCATCGACGCCACCCGGCAACGGATTACCCAGGCCTTCGCCACGCTGGAGCCGCTGTTCGATCAGCCTGAAGGCAAGGCCGCGTATGCCGAATTGAAGAAGCGTCGCGAGGCCTATGTGGCGGCTTTCGTCCAGGTGCAGGCGTTGATCCGTCAGGGCGCGACGCAGGAGGCGATGACGCAGCTCAAGCAAGGGGTGATTCCGGCAGAGCGCGAGGTGTACAAGAGTCTCGAAGGGATCATGGCGATGCAGGGCAAGGTCTTCGTCGAGCGTGAGCACCTGGCCCAGGCACGTTACAACGATGCGAGGCGCAACATGCTGGCGTTGGTGCTGGCTTGCCTGGCACTGGTGACGACCGTGGCAATTCTGGTGACCCGCAGCGTGACTCGTCCCCTGGGCGGTGAACCCAATGACGCGGCGCGGGTGCTTAACCTCATCGCCCAGGGCGACCTGACGATCCGCGTGCCCGTGGGCATCGGCGCCAATGACAGCGTGATGAGCAACATGCACGACATGCAGCAGAGCCTCAATAGCATGGTCCGGCACATTGCGGCCTCGGTGGATCGGGTGGCCAGTTCCTCCGAAGAACTGAGCGCGGTGAGCAGCCAGACCAGCAGCACCTTGCAGTTGCAAGGGCATGAAATCGAACAGGCGGCCGCGGCCGTGAACCAGATGACCGCTGCGGTGGATGAAGTGGCGCGCAATGCCGTGAGTACCAGCGAAGCCTCGCGAGTGTCTGAGCAAACCGCACAGCGCGGCCGTGAACAGGTCCAGGAAACGGTGGCTTCCATTACCGCCCTGGCCGAAGGTGTGACGGACAGTTCCGGGCGAATCCAGCAATTGGCCGGGCGGGTGCAGGACATCAGCTCGGTGCTGGATGTGATCCGCAGCATTGCCGATCAGACCAATCTCCTGGCCCTGAACGCCGCCATCGAAGCGGCCCGCGCCGGCGATGCCGGGCGTGGCTTTGCGGTGGTCGCTGATGAAGTCCGGGCGCTGGCTCATCGAACCCAGGATTCGACGCGGGAAATCGAGGGCATGATCGGTAACATCCGCCTGGACAGCGGGCACGCGGTGAGCTCCATGCAAAACAACAGCGAACTGGTGCAGGCCACGCTGCTAGTGGCCCAGCGCTCCGGCGATGCCCTGGACGAAATCGCCCGCTCGATCTCGCAGATCAACGAGCGCAACCTGATGATCGCCAGCGCCACGGAACAGCAGGCCCTGGTGGCGCGAGAGGTGGACCGTAACCTGGTGGGTATCCGCAACCTCTCCGAACAGGTCATGCTGGGCGCCCGGCATACCGATACGGCGGGCCAGGACCTGGCGCAGATGGCCGGCTCACTGCATGAGACGGTAGCGCGGTTCAAGGTGTAGGCGGGGCAATGTCAGAGCCTCAGCTCCCACAGGGTTTTGTGTCGAATTCGAATGTTGTGGGCAACACAAATTCAATGTGGGAGCGAGCTTGCTCGCGATAGCGGAGGTCTGAACTGTGGTGATGTTGGATGTGCCGGCGCCTTCGCGAGCAAGCCCGCTCCCACAGGGTTTTGTGTTGTGTTCGGGGGCTATCACCATCCCCAGAATTGCAACCACCAGCCATAACCCACCAGGCCGCTGGTCAAGACCAGGCATGCCATGGCTGGCAATCGCTGGATCGGTGATACCTCTGTTTGCTGCAGGCGTTTCCAGCCCAGCCATAAACTCCAGGCTATCGCCGCTATCAGCAACCCGGCCCGAGCCGGTTGTACCCATTCCAGCAGCAGTCCTTCATAGCGCAACAGTTTGACCGTGGTGGCCGACAAGCCGAGGAACAACCCTGCACCGCCAAGGGGCGTCAGGGTGATGGCTAAGGGCCAATATTGTGCGCTATCCCCCGAGAGGCGTGCCGCCAGGCGCATCAGCAGCATCAGCGAAGTGCCGATCAGCAGCGCACTCATTCCCAGGTACGCGACGATGCAAAAACCATCGAGCCAACTGAAACTGTCATTGAGTTGCGGATAGTGCGTCAACAGCCACCAGGGCGCATTGTCCTGGAGTGCCCAGAGCCAATCATGACTGACCAGCCATTGGGCCAGGCTTTGCTTGAGGTCGATGAACCACGGGCTGACGGTCCACTGAAAGGCGCCCATGGCCAGGCCAATGACACCGAACAACAGCAAGCGAACATCCCAGGGCGAGAGGGTGTCAGCCGTCGAGTGCAGGATTTCCTCGCTGCTGGAGCGGGCAATCAGCCGTACCGCATCGCGCTGGCCGCTGCAGCGACCACAGGCGTGGCAATCGGCGGCGCCGCGCATACGGCGGATGTCCAGCAAGGGCGCGCAGTTGGGAGGAGGGCGACGCGGTGCCGGGTTTTCCAGCCAGCGTTGTTCGTCCACCCGGAAGTGCACCGGCGCCAGGCGAGCAAGCAGGGAGAAGACGCCGCTGACCGGGCACAGGTAACGGCACCACACCCGCTTGCCCCGGGCGAACAACAGGCCGACGACCACCGCGGCGACGGTCGAGCCCCCCAGGATCAGCAATGCAGCCTGGGCGTAGTCGTAGACGCTGATCAGTTGACCGTAGAGGGTGGTCAGGCAGAACGCCAGGGTCGGCCAGCCAGCCCAGCGCAATCCGCGCGGTACCCCGAAGCCTTTGCCGTACTGGCTGGCCCATTCGCTCAAGGCGCCTTCCGGGCACAGCACGCCACACCAGATCCGCCCGAACAACACGATCGACAGCAACACGAACGGCCACCACAGGCCCCAGAACAGAAACTGCGCCAGCAACGTGAGATTGTCGAACAGGCGTGCCTGGCCGCTGGGCAATGGCAGCAGGGCCGGCACCACCAACAGCACCGCGTAGAACAGCACCACCGTCCATTGCACGGCACGAATGGTTGCACCGTGGCGCCGCATGCCGTCGCCCAGGCGCTGGAGCCAGGGGGTCAGGTTGGGCATGGCAGGTTTTCCGCCTTGCGCGGCCGCAGCCAGCCCGCGACGACGCCCCAATAGCCCAGCCACACCAGCAGCGTCATCGCACTCGGGCTGGCCCGATAGCCGGTGAAATCCGCCAGGAACCCTCCCAAACCATGGCCGTCGTCGAGTATCGCGCTGCTGTCCCACAGCGCGTCGCCAATGCCGCGATACACCGCCTCAGGCCAATCCATCGCGAGCAGTTGCCCGCCGACCCGCTCGATACCGCTGACCAGCAACGCCGCCCCCAACAGCAGCAGGATCGCTTCGCTGATGGCAAAGAAACGCGGCCATGAGATGAACCGGCGACTGCTGTGCAGCAAGGAGACGGTCAGCAGCGACAACACCAGCCCGGCCAGCGCGCCGACGGCGAACAAGCCCAGTTGCGGCCCTTGCAGGCGCGCACCGGCGCCATACAGGAACACCACGGTTTCACTGCCTTCGCGGCTGACCGCCAGCAGCGCCAGCACCAACAATCCCAGGCCGCCCTGGCGGCTCAGGCGCTGGTCGGCGTGGCGTGTCAGGTCATGCTTGAGCGTCCTCGCGTTTCGGTGCATCCAGCCGACCATCTGCACGATCAGCAAGCTGGCGACCAGTGCCAGCGACGCCTGGAACCATTCATTGGCCGTCCCGCTCATGGCCTCGCCGGCCAGCAGGATCAGCCCTGCGAGCACACCGGAAAGCAGCAAGCCCAACGCTGCGCCAGCCCAGACATAGCGCAGCAGTTGGCTGGCCTGTTGTTGCCGGCTGACCCAGGCCTGGAGAATCCCGATCACCAACAACGCCTCGACGCTTTCGCGCCAGACAATAAACATCGATTGAGTCATGCAAACGCCTCCTGCTGACCGATTACTGGGCGAGAATCCCGCCCTCGGGCAGTTGCGGATTGAATTCGTCGAAAAACGGATAGTGCCCGGGGCGCAGCGGGTGGATGACCACGAAGGTCGTGACGCCGGGCGAGAGCACTTTCTCTACGCGCAAAGGCGTGCTTTCGAACTCCGCCGGGCCCTGGCCGATGTTTTTCAGCACGATCTTGAAGCGTTGCCCGGCCGGCACTTGCAGTTGCGCCGGGGTGAAATGCCCGTCGCGCATGCTCAGCTCGTAGGTCGGCAGTTCAGCCTGGGCGATTGACGGTTGCAGCAGACCGGCCAGCATCAGCCAGGCCAGGTATGACGGCCAGGATCGGCGATCCATTTTCAGTACCCGCCTTTTTTCCCGATCCCGGCGTAGACGAATTCGTAGCGCAATTCACAGCGCTCGAACCATGGCGCCACGCCGGTTTCCTTGTCGGTATGACGACCGAGGGAGCCATGGCCACCGGGTGGCAGGACGGTGAACGTCAGCTGATATTTGCCTGGGCCGAGTAGCTTGACGTTGTCGCCATAGTGCGGCCCGTCGTTGGCGACCATGGCATGGAAGTCACCCTTGAGCTCGGTGTCGTTGCCTTGTTTCTTCAGTTGGAACGACACGTTGAGGTAGGGCACGAAACTGCCTTCCTGGAAGCCCTGCTGGTTGTCTGCCGTGGCGCGGATGTCGGCTTCCAGGTGCACGTCGGAATCGGCCGTGGCCCGCATCATCCCGGCGGGTGCCATTTCAATCGGCTGCAAATACACCGCACCGACCTCCAGTCCTGGGCACAGTTGCGGTTCGCCGATGGGGTATTCCTTGGCCTGGGCCAGTGGTGCGAGAAACAGCAAGGCCAGAGGTAGAGTGGCAAGTGTGCGCATGATGACTTCCTGGTTGGCTAAATGATGGCGCCGAGTCTAGGAAGCTTTGCTGCGAATAATAATGATTCTTGTCAATTTTTAGCGCGAATTTTCCAACAACGAATGCCGGCTCGTTCCTGCACGGTTGTTCTTGATCGGGATCAAGGGGCACGGCGCCCTGACGCGGTAGGGTGCGGGTACACCCATCAGTTATACGGGGTCGTCATGGCAAAGCCCTTTCCTATCAGTCCCAAACATCCCGAGCGCATCTGTTGGGGCTGTGATCGTTACTGTCCGACCAGTGCGCTGGCCTGCGGCAACGGTGCCGATCGAACGATGCACCCGGCCGAGATGATCGGGGACGATTGGTACCTGCATGGGGATTGGGGGTTGGAGCTGGTCGACATTACCGCCAAGGTCATCGATCCAAGCGCCACTCACGTGAAGGAATGAAGTAAACCTGTGGCGAGGGAGCTTGCTCCCGCTGGACTGCGCAGCAGTCCCAAAAAACTTGCGGTCGCTGCGCAACCGAGCGGGAGCAAGCTCCCTCGCCACAATGGATCACACGCGCCTTAGAGCTTCGGCAATTGCCCGATCCGCCCCATCATCTCGGTCACGATCTGCAAGTCCAACAGGAACTGCTCGACCGTCTTGAACTCGTTGTCGTTGTGCCCGGTGTACTTGACGTCGGGCATTGCCAGGCCGAACTGCACACCGTTGGGCAGTTCATGGACCGACGTGGCGCCGGCGGAGGTGCCGTATTTGTGTTCCATGCCCAGGTTTTCACTGGCCACAGCCAACAGTGCCTTGACCCATTCACCTTCAGGGTTTCGGTACATCGGCTCGTCAATGGAATAGTCGAAGGCCACTGCGACGTGGGACTTCTTGCTCCAGGCGGCCAGCTTGTCGGCAATGTCAGTCTTGAGGGCTTCTGTGGTCTTGCCCACCGGCACCCGCAGGTTGACTGCCAACTTGAAGGTCTTCTCATCCATCCCGACGTAGGTCAGGGACGCGGTCAGCGGGCCCATGAAGGCATCGGAAAAACCAATTCCCAGTTTGCTGCCCAGATAGTCCAGGCCCCAGTTATCGGCGGCATAGCGGGCGGCGTCGGTGATGTGGTTGCGTTTGAGCGCGACCTTGCCGTCGAGGTCATTGATGAAGTCCAGCATCCTTGCCACCGGGTTGACGCCTGACTCGGGCTCGGACGAGTGGGCGGAAACGCCGGTGAAGGTCAGTTGGGCGTCCTTGCCGACGACCTGGCTGGCCACCTCGAAGTTACCGCCATTGCGCTTGGCATAGTCGGTAGCGGCCTTGAGCAGGCTGGCGGCCAGTTCGGCGGGCTTGTCGCTGGCGAAGGTGGCAACGGACGTCGACGGAATCTGATTGGTCGCCAGGCCGCCCGTCAGCGCGGTAATTTCTGCCCCCTTACCCTGTGCGGCGCGCCGGGGGAAGTTCGCCATGACGGTGCCATAGCCTTTCTCGGCAATTACTACGGGGTAGCCGCCATCCAGCGCCAGGTTGTAGTTGGGCGTCGGGTTGCGTTCGAAATAATAGGGAATGGCGTCGCCGGTGGTTTCCTCGGTGGTGTCGACCAGCAGCTTGAAGTTGCGCGCCAGCGGCAGTTTCTCTTCCTTGATGATTTTCATGGCATAGAGCGCGACCACGATACCGTTCTTGTCGTCCTCGGTACCGCGGCCATACATGCGGTCGCCCACCAGGGTGACCTTGAACGGGTCGAGGCGGGTGCCATCTTTCAACACCCAGTTTTCCGGCGTTACCGGCACCACGTCGGCATGGGCATGAATGCCCACGACTTCGTCGCCGCTGCCTTGGAGGGAAATCTCATAGACGCGGTTGTCGACATTGCGGAAGTTGAGGTTGAACGCCTCGGCCAGGCTTTTGATCTTGTCGGCGATCTTGAGGAATTCCGGGTTCTCGTGCTGGGCCACGCCGTCCTTGCGAAAGGTCGGGATGGCGACCAGTTCCTTCAGTGTCTCGGTGGCCGCCTGGCCGTATTTCACTCGGGCATAGAGGCCCAGCAGACGATGGATTTCGTTCTGCTGTTCAGCCGAAAGGGTTTTGTTGCCCTGGAACGCGCTGATGGCCGGGCCGAGGTTGGCGGTTTTGCCCAGGTCGCTCTTGGCCACATCGGCCAGGAACTGCCTGAAATCGGTGATTGAGGTGTCGGAGAAGGTTTTGACGATGGCTGCGCCCTGTTGGGCGCTGATGTTGGCGAATGCTGGGGTGGTGATCGAAGCGAGGCTGGACAATAGCAGGGTGGTCACGGCCAGGTGTTTGAGCGAGAAGTCCATTGCTGGGCATTCCTTTGCAGGCTGTAAGGGATAAGTGTCTGATTTGGTGACACAAACCTTTACAACCTAACAGGCGATTGTGGGGCAGGGGACTCTGGCGGGGGAATTTGTCGCACAGTGAGGCAAAAACGGCGCAGAAATGAAAAATAGCGGAGGGTCATCAAACAGCCGAGAACCTACTGTGGGAGCGAGCTTGCTCGCGATGACGGCGGCACATTCAACATCAATGCAAACTGATCCACCGCTTTCGCGAGCAAGCTCGCTCCCACAGGGGGGCTGCGGTGGATGCCAGTTTTGTGAACACCCACTCCCACAGGGGAAGCGGGTGGGTATTGGCTTAATGCGGTGCGCGCGGAATTGTCTTGAGCAGGTCTTCAGGGCTGATATGGCCGACCACCGGTTGCGCGGTGCTGCCGGGCAATGGCAGATCCAGGATGTGCCCCTTGATCTTGCCGACCACATGCATTTCGCAGGGTTTGCAGTCGAACTTCAGCGTTAGCACTTCATCACCGTGTATCAGCTGCATCGGTGCCACCTTGGTGCGTACGCCGGTGACGCCCTTGGCCTGCTTGGGGCAGAGGTTGAACGAGAAGCGCAGGCAGTGCTTGGTGATCATCACCGGCACTTCACCCGTTTCCTCGTGGGCCTCGAACGCCGCGTCGATCAGCTTGACGCCGTGGCGATGGTAGAAATCCCGGGCCTTCTGGTTGTAGACGTTGGCCAGGAACGACAGGTGCGACTCCGGGTACACCGGCGGCGGGCTGGTCTCGGCCTTGCGGCCACCGCGTGGGTGGGCTTCGATGCGGGCGGCGGTCAGGGCCTCGATGGCTTCGCGGCGCAAGGCCTTGAGCTGCGAGTTGGGGATGAAGAACGCCTGGGGCGCATCCAGCTCGATCGCGGTGGCGTGGTATTCGGTGGTGCCCAGTTGGCCGAGCAGGTCGTGCAACTGCTCCAGGGCCTGTTCCGGCTTGTTGGCCACGCCGAACGGCCCATCCAGGGCGACGCTGGCGCTGATGCCTTCCTCGCTGGTGGCGGTCAGTTCCAGGCGCGCTTCACGCAGGCGTGCAACCCAGGCCAGGCCCACGCGGCGTTCGGAGGAGGTCTTGAGCAACGCTTGCTGCCAGTTGTGGTCCAGGTTGCGGCTCAACGGGTGGTTGGGGCGCAACTGGTACATGCCGGCCGGCATCTCGTTGGGCTCGACGCGGTAGCGGTAACGCTTCTGGCCATCCTCTTCGAACTCACCCTTGGGCTCGGCGATGTTGGCGCGGAAGCCGACGACTTCGCGCTTGACCAGCACATTGAGGCCGTCGCCGTTGGACAGCGGGTCGAAGGTCACCACTTGCAGGTCGCGCTTGCCGACTTTTTCCACCACGCCCACCGGCACGCCGGTAAAGGTCGGCGAATCGAAGGCGCCGATGTCGATCTTGCGTTCGCTGACGAAATAGTCGGTGCTGCCACGGTGGAAAGTCTTGTCCGGGTCGGGGACGAAGAAGTGCGCGGTGCGGCCGCTGGACGCGCGGGCCAGGTCCGGCCGGTCTTCGAGGACATCGTCCAGGCGCTGGCGGTAATAGGCGGTGATGTTCTTCACATAACCCATGTCCTTGTAGCGGCCTTCGATCTTGAATGAGCGCACGCCCGCTTCGACCAGGGCGCGGATGTTGGCGCTCTGGTTGTTGTCTTTCATCGACAGCAGGTGTTTTTCGTAGGCGACCACCCGGCCCTGGTCGTCCTTGAGGGTGTAGGGCAGGCGACAGGCCTGGGAGCAGTCACCACGGTTGGCGCTGCGGCCGTTCTGGGCGTGGGAGATGTTGCACTGGCCGGAAAACGCCACGCACAGCGCGCCGTGGATGAAGAACTCGATGGCCGCGTCGGTCTCGTCGGCGATGGCGCGGATTTCCTGCAGGTTCAGCTCACGGGCCAATACCAGTTGCGAGAAGCCGGCCTGGTCGAGGAACTTTGCCCGGGCCAGGGTGCGGATGTCGGTCTGGGTGCTGGCGTGCAGCTCGATGGGCGGGATATCCAGCTCCATCACCCCCAGGTCCTGGACGATCAACGCATCGACACCCGCATCGTATAACTGGTGGATCAGTTGGCGGGCCGGCTCCAGCTCGTTGTCGTGCAGGATGGTGTTGATGGTCGTGAACACACGGGCGTGGTAGCGATGGGCGAACTCCACCAGCCGGGCAATATCGCCCACTTCGTTACAAGCGTTGTGACGCGCGCCGAAACTCGGGCCACCGATGTACACGGCGTCGGCGCCATGCAGGATGGCCTCGCGGGCGATGGTCACGTCGCGGGCGGGGCTGAGCAATTCCAGATGATGTTTGGGCAAGGACATTTGTTTTTAGTCAGGCTGGTCACGGTCGAAGCGAGCATTGTAGCCGCCAGGCGCCTTGCCGGCACCTGTGGACTTGGGGTTGTACGACCTTGACCGATGCGCGGCCGTCCCGCTGGGCTCACCCAGGCGTCGAGCCGGCGCTGCACCAGCGGTTGCGCCCGGTGTTCTTGGCCAGGTACAGGAAGGCGTCCGCCGCCTTGATCAGCATGGCCGGGGTGACGTCCTCGCCGCTCGGCTGGCAGGTGGTGATACCGGCGCTGATGGTCACGATTCCCAAGGGATGATCGCCATGTTCAATGTTCAGGGCCCTGACGGCTTCGAGAATTTGCTCCGCGACCTTGGCGGCGCCGGCGCTGTCGGTGTTGGGCAGCAACACGGTGAACTCTTCACCGCCATACCGGACCGCCAGGTCGCCCGGCCTTTTGATGGTCTGCCTGACCGCGGCGGCAATCGCGCGCAGGCAATCGTCGCCGGCAGCGTGACCGTATCTGTCGTTGAAACGCTTGAAGTAGTCGACGTCGAGCATGATCAACGCCAGGGAAGAATTCTGGCGCTTGGCCAGGCGAATTTCGTCGGCCAAGGCGATGTCCAGCCGCCTGCGGTTGCCCAGTCCGGTCAGGCTGTCGGTCAGCGCCATGTCGCGCATGGCCTGGTGCGCAGTGCGAATCTGTTTCTCCATGGTCATCCGGTAGCGCAACTGGCTCAGCACGATGAGCCCGAAGCCGACGAGGATCACGATCAGGAAAATCAGCACCAGGCTGGTCTTGAACAGATCGCGCCGCCACGGGGCGATGATGGACTCGCGCGACAACCCGGCTTCCACCACCAGCGGGTAGGTGGTCAGGGCCCGATAGCCATACAGCCGCTCGGTGTCGTCGATCACGGCCCTGGCTTCCGCTACGCCCTGGTTCGAGGTAGGCAGGTAGTTCCTGAAGATCACGCTGTTGACCAGGCTCTTGCCGATCACTGATTCGACGAAGGGGCGCCGTACCAGGATGCTCCCGCTGCGTGTGGCCAGGACCAGCGCCCCCTTGTCGTCGATCTTGAAGTCGCCGTAGTAGTCGACGAAATAACTGACTTTTACCGTTCCGAGCAACACACCAGCGAACGAGCCGTCGGGATTGTTCAAGCGACGGGACACAGGGATGATCAGTTCGTTGGTGGATCGGCTCTTGATCACTGCGCCAATGCGCACGCCTCGGTCCTCGTGGGTACGGTGATATTGGAAGTAGTCACGGTCGGCGTTGTTCGCCGTTTCCGGAATGATTTCCTTGTCCGTTACCAGCCATTGGCCGTCCGGGCCATAGATAAACAACCCGTGCAGTTGCGGCATGATGGCGGCCTGTTGCACCAATAGCTTATGGATGCGCGGGACGTCCATGTTCTGCAGGCCATCGCCCTCCACCCGTTCACTGAGGGCGGCGGTGACCACATCCACTTGTCGAATGGTATCTTCGGCGTGCTGGGCCGTCGCCCGTGCCAGGTTCGTCACCGAATCGCGGGCAGACGCAAAAGCGGCGCGGTAATCGCGCCAGGTGCGCCAGCCTTCGACGGCCAGAAACGCGATCACCACCACCAGCATGAAGCTCACCGTGAGCCGTAATGCCGCTCCAGCCCGTGCGCTGTGGGGGGGAAAGGCTTCATCAGTGTTTTCAATCTTTGGCTCTGGCCGTTTGCGTCCGAGCATTGACGTATCCTTTCCACGACGGGTCTGCGCCTTTCTGGGCGCAGCCTATCCTATTCGATTTCAGCACGTTAGCTAACTGCGACGAGGCAGGTACAACGGGCGACACACGATTGGGGAGAAAGGTTTCATGAAAGTTGGCGTCATTTCCGACACCCACGGTCTGCTGCGTCCCGAAGCGCTTGCTGCGCTGCAAGACTGTGAGCGGATCATTCATGCCGGTGATATCGGCAGCGCCGCGATCCTTGATCAACTGGCGTCCATCGCGCCATTGCACGTGGTGCGCGGCAACAACGACATGGGGGCCGATTGGGCTGGACCGCTTGCCGATCGCCTGCAGTTCGACCTGTGTGGATGGCAGGTCTTGCTGGTCCACGACATCGCCGATGTACAGGATTTACTCGATCCGGACGTGAAGTGGGTGATCAGCGGCCATTCCCACAAGCCGGGCATCGAATGGCGTGGCGACCGGCTGTACCTGAACCCCGGCAGCGCCGGCCGGCGGCGGTTCACGCTGCCGGTGACGCTGGCGTTGGTCGAGGTGAGTGCTAGCGCGATCGAGCCGCGGCTAGTCCGGTTGCTGGAATGAACATGCTTACTTGAAGTACTTGTCGACGTAGGACTGGATTTCCTTGCGCATGAAGCGCCCGGATTCATCCGCCCGTTCTTCCCAGCCGAACACGCAAGCGGTGACGATACCGTCGAAGCCGGTCTTGGCCAGCTCGCTGAAGAACAGGTCCCAATCGATCTCGCCCTGGTGCATGTCCATGTGCTGGTGGACGGTGACCTTGGCGCCGGGTGGGTTGACGATGTAGCGCAGGCCGGACGAGGCCTTGTGGTTGTAGGTGTCGGCGATGTGGACATGGGCGATCATCGATCCGGCCTCGGCGATCATGGCTTTCATGTCATCGCCGAAATAGAAGGTATGCGGCGTGCAATAGAGGAACTTGACGTTGTCCGAACCGAGGGTCTTGAGCATGTCGAGGGCCGGGTTCAGGGTTTCGCACCAGTCTTCGGGGTGAGGTTCGACGTTCAGCGTGACCCCCTCGCTTTCCAGGATCGGCACCAGTTCCTCCATCGAGCGCCACCAGGCTGCTTCGCTCGACTCATGGCTGTGCAGGCCGCCGCAGCAACTGACTTTATGCCCACGATCAGGGGATGGCCCGCGGCCAAACTCCGAGTTCATCGTCGTGCAACCCATCTCCACGGCGATCTGGATGGCCTCCTTCCAGTAGTTCACCGCTGCCCGGCGCTCGTCTTCGTGGGGGCTGGCCCAGCGATACATCGGCAGCAGCGAGGCCAGTTGCAGATCGTGGTCGCGCAGGGCTTTCTTGAATTCGGCGATGCGTTCCTTGTGGGCACGAGGGCGGACCCACCAGGGCAGGAAATCTTCCCGTGGTGACAGCTCCAGGTACTGGTAGCCAAGTTCGGCGGTCTTGCGGCACAGGTCCGGCAGGCTCAGGTGGCGATGCATGTAGGGGTCGAGGGCGATTTTCATTGTAGTTCTCCTTAGGCAACGCTCATTACCTGTGGCGAGGGAGCTTGCTCCCTCGCCACAGGGTTATTTGACTGACTGGCATTGGGTCAATAGGCGACCCACGCAGCATCCTTCTCGGCTGACTCCACGCAGCGTTCGACCCAACGCACACCTTCCACGCCGGCGTCGATGTCGGGGTAGCGCAGGGCGGCCAGCGCCTCGCTGTCGCCACGGTTCGCCGCATCCATGGCCAGGGCGAAGCGGCGATAGAGATTGGACCAGGCTTCGAACAGCCCTTCGGGGTGGCCGCCACCGATGCGGTCGTCTTCCAGTGCGTCGGCGTGCAGATAGCCCATGCCGCGTTCCAGGGTCTGCGCAGGTTGGCCCTGGATCTCGAAGCTCAACTGGTTGGGCCGCTCGTCCCACCATTCAAGGCTGGCCCGGGAGCCGATCACGCGGATTTTCTGCCCGTGCATGGAACCGGCATTCACGGCGCTGGACCAGACCATGCCCATGGCGCCGCCTTCGTATTCCATCAAGGTGTAGGCGTTGTCTTCCAACGGAGCGCGGCTGGCGACGAAGCTTTGTCGGCTGCACATCAAGCGTTTGATCTTGAGATCGGGCAGCATCACTTTGGACAAATACAGCGGATGCGTGCCGACATCCCCCAGCACGTAGCTGGGCCCGGCCTGGCGCGGATCGACGCGCCATTGCGTTGCCTGGTTCTGCGCCTCCACCGGCGCACTGTGAAAACCATGGGCAAACTGCATGTGCACCATGCGGATCTCGCCCAGTGCCTGCTCCGCGATCATCGCCCGGGCCTGTTCGATCAACTGGTGCCCGGCATAGCCGTAGGTCAAGCCCACGATGCGTCCCTTGGCGTGCGCCAGGCTGCGCAGCGCCTCGGCCTGCTCGAGGGTAAAGCACAGCGGCTTTTCGCAGACCACATGCAGCCCGGCTTCCAGGGCGGCCCGGGTGATGGCGTAGTGGGTGCCGTTGGGCGTGGCGATCGACACCGCTTCAATCCCATCGGGACGTTGCGCTTCCAGCTCGAACAGGCTGAGGTAGTCCGAATAACAACGCTGGGGGTCGATACCCAGTTGCTCGCCAAAGGCCCGGCCACGGGCGGGATCGATATCCAGCGCCGCGGCAACCAGTTCGAAATTCCGGTCGCGCAGGGCGGCCGAGCGGTGGATGTAGCCGATCTGGCTGTGCTCGCCGCCACCGACCATGGCCCAACGGATGGGCCGCGTGATTGTTTTGCTGCCGTTGATCATGACGTTGTCCTTGTGTGATCAGAAACCGATGTGGGCCAGGTAGGCGCGGCTGGCGGCCACGTCGTCGAGGCTGCTCCCGGCGTTGCGCGGGTCGCGTTCCTGTTCGACGGTGATGCAGCCCACATAACCCAGTTCATGCACGAGGCTGTGCAGCGCCGGGTAATCGATGACGCCACGCCCGATGGGGCACATCACGCCGCGGGCGCAGGCGGCGAAGAAGCGGATGTGTTCGTTCAGCACCTGGTCGAACACCACTGGGTCGATGTCCTTGAAGTGCAGGTAATCCAGGCGATGGGCGTAGGTGCGCAGCGAGGCGACCGGGTCCATGCCTGCGTAGTAGAGGTGCCCGGTGTCCAGGCACAGTCCGGCTACTTCATCGGGAATGTCGTCCACCAGGCGCGCCAACTCGTCGGCGAACTCGATGTAGCCACCAGCGTGGGGATGGATGACGGCGCGGATGCCGTATTGATGCCAGGCGACGTCAGCGATGGCGCGGATGTGCGCCATCATCGTGTTCCAGCGTGCATCGTCCAGGCGCGGGGCGCGGTCCGAGTGACCGGCGGCGTAGTCGCGCGCCTCGTGGCCCCAGTCGATGATCACCAGATACGGCCCGGCGAAGCGTTGGCTGGGCTGTTTTTCCATGGGGGGCAACTGCCTGAGCAGCGTGCAGATATCGTGGGCCTGGCGCAGCAGTTCAGGCAGGTTGGCGGGGTTGACCAAGTCGTCGAAGATCGTCCCGGCAACCACGTGAAGACCGTGTTCGGACAAGGCCGAGCCTACGCCTTCGGCGTCCAGGGGCAGGTAACCATAGGGCCCCAGTTCAATGCCGCGATAACCAGCCTCGGCGGCTTCGCCAAGCACCCGGCGCCACGGTGGCAGGAACGGGTTCTTGACGTCGTCGACGCCCCAACAACAGGGCGCTGTGCAGATGTGGATCGCCATGGAAGTACTCCGGCTGTGTTTATTGTTATGGGCTGGACCTGATGCTATTGCGTTGCTGGGGAGGGGGCCATGGGCCGATGGCTTAATATGTCAAAACCCCTCATGATGCTCGGTAGAGGTGTCAAAATATGTCAGAAAAGCCCCGCCGAATGCTTCGCCCCACCATGTCCGATGTCGCCCGGGAAGCCGGAGTCAGCCTGTCGACCGTCGATCGGGTGCTGAACCTGCGCGCCGATGTGCGCGCCGACACCGCCCAACGCATTGCCGCGGCGGCCGCGCGGTTGGGGTTCCATGCCAAGGGCGTTATCGAACAGCGGGTGCTCAACGACCGCCCAACCTTGCGGCTTGGCTTCCTGTTGCAGAAAAGTGGTGTGCCTTTCTACCAGGGGCTTGCCCATGCGTTGTCGAACGCTGCCGCGACCTGCACGCGAGCACGGATTCGCGTGGTCATCGGTTACTTGGACGACCTCGACCCGGTCATCGTGGCGCAACGCATCCTGGCCCTGCGCGATCAAGTGGACGGCCTGGGCGTGGTGGCGGTGGATCATCCCCGGGTTCGGGAGGCAGTTGCTAAGTTGCGCGAGACGGGTGTTTCGGTAGTGGCGCTGCTGTCGGAGCTGTCCAGCGCCAGCGGCACGGGGTATGTCGGGTTGGACAATCGACTCACGGGCCGCACGGCAGGCTGGTTCATCAGCCGTCTGGCGAGGCAGCCCGGGGCGGCGGCTGTCATGCTCAGCAGCCAGCGTTTCCAGTGCCAGGAATTATGCGAGCTGAGCTTTCGCAGTTATCTGGCCGAGCACTCCAGCGAATGGGAGCTGCTCGCATCGCGCCTGACACTGGAGGACGATGAGTTCGCGTATGGCAACACATTGGACTTGCTCAGCGCAGAGCCTGACCTGGTGGGGCTTTATGTGGCCGGTGGTGGCATCGCCGGCGTGTTGCGGGCCTTGCGCAGCCTCCAGAAACAGCGGATTCGCTTGCCGGTGGTGGTGTGCCACGACCTGACGCCGTTGACACGCGAGGCGTTGAAGACGGGCCTGGTCCAGGCAGTGCTGTCGCATCCCGTCGTGACCATGGCCGAACAGGCAGTTGAAGCCCTGGTCGAAGCGGCGACTGCTACGCCGCCAGGCCCGGCACCGAGGCGGGTGGTGCCACTTCAGATTGATGTGTCGGAAAGCGTGTAGCTGCACAAAACCTGTACAAAACTAAAATTATGTACAAATATTAGGATTCCCTTGATAAGCGGGTAACGCCTTCATGGCCTGGTCGTTCGCGCTCAGGAAAAGCCTGGTCGCCATAGCGCTTTGCATGTTTACGCTTTACTGCCCCCAAGTCTTGTCGGACTGGCGCGGCGTATTGCCAGGCACGCGTCTGGTTGGACAAGCCGATTTCGACTGGTATGGGTTCGACGTCTATCAGGCCAGGCTCTGGAGTGCGGCCGCTGCACCAAGCCTGGAAACAGCGTTTGCCCTGGAACTCAATTACCGACGCGCCATCGACAAAGAGTCTTTGGTCGAAACGAGCCTGAAGGAAATGCAGCGCCTCAACGGTGCGCCCCTGGACGCCAAGCGCCGGGACGAATGGGCCGCTCAAATGCGCCGTGCCTTTATTGATGTTAAGCCTGGAAGTCGTATCACTGGCCTGTATCTGCCGGGGCAGGGCTGTCGTTTCTATGTGGGTGAAAAACTGTCTCTCGCGGTCACAGACTCGCTATTCGCCCGGGCATTTTTTGCCATCTGGCTCGATCCTCGAACTCGAGAGCCTGATCTTAGAAATCAATTGCTTGGAATCAAAACCTCAAGTGAAGGGAGAGATGTGCAGTGAGGCATTTTATGATGGCATTGCTGTTGATGCTGGGCCTGACCCATTGCGCAAACGTGCCATGAACTTGCAGGCGCTCACGGATCTGGCTGTCGAGGGGCGAGTCCGCGAACTGGAGTTGTTGTCACTGGAGGGTGGCATCTACGTATTGCGCGCCCGACTGGACGGTGGCCTGCGTACTTTGCTGGATGAGTCGGGAAAGACTTTGCATATACGTTCCACCACCCATTTGCGTGAGCTGCTGCGTTTCGTCCCACGGCTGCCCTGCACGCTGGTGCAACAGGTTGTCCATGATGAGATGTGCGGCCAGCGCGACGGGCCGATCGAGCCGCTGCGCATGCCGCTTTTCCTCGACGAGCCCTGGTAGCGACGGCGTTCTGGGGCCAGTTCAGTTCGGCTCGGCCAGACGCAGCGCCAGGGGTAGCCATAACGCCCATAGCGGTGCCAGGAACAGGGCGGTGCCAACGACCCCCAGTGGCAAGGCGACGCCCGCCAGTGGCGCCCCCACGCAATAGGCCAGCGGACCACCGACCAAGCCCAGCAACACACCACGCGATACCGGCCGCCTGGCCCAGGCCAGGCTATGACGCAGGCCTGTGGCAAACACCAGCCAGAGCAGCGCCAGCCAGAGCGGCAGCGGGGTTTGCTTGAATATGAACAAGCCCTGCGTACCCAGGCTCCAGTCCAGCAGCATGCCACTGAGCCCGACACGCATCACCGCAAACAGCTCTGCCCGGGGAGCAGGACACAGCCACAGGTGGGCCAGCAATCCGATGACCACCAGCAACAGCCACCACGGGTCCTGTGCCCCGAGCACACAGCCCCACCAACCCAGTTGCAACCAGAGGGCATTGACGATCAGGCCGGTGCGGCTCATCACGTATCCTGGTACTCCAGCAGGGCGGTTCGACGGGCGCCGGGCCCGGCGAAGAGCAGTTGGGCCACGCCGATGGCACGCTCGATGAATCCACCTTCGCAGTAACACAGGTAGAACTCCCACAGACGCTGGAAGGTTTCGTCGTAGCCCAACTGCGCCAAGGCCTGGTGCGATTGGCGAAAGTTGTCGTGCCAGTGCCGCAGTGTACGGGCGTAGTGCGCGCCGAAGTCCTCGAGATGCAGGAGGTTGAGCGGCGTCTGGGTGCTGGCAGTCTTCAGCAGGATCGACAGTGACGGTAACGCGCCACCGGGAAAAACATGGCGCTGGATAAAGTCCACCGAGCGTCGGGCCTGCTCATAACGCTGGTCGCGGATGGTGATCGATTGCAGCAGCATCAGCCCGTCGTCCTTGAGCAGCGCGGCGCAGCGCCGGAAGTACTCGGGCAGATAGCGATGCCCGACGGCTTCGATCATTTCAATGGACACCAGCTTGTCGTAGCGCCCTTGCAAGTCACGGTAGTCCTTGCGCAACACTTGCACCTGCTGTTGCAGGCCCAATTCTTCGACACGTCGACAGGTGTGGGTGTATTGCTCCAGGGACAGCGTGGTGGTGGTCACCTTGCAGCCATAATGGCTGGCTGCGTAGATGGCGAGGCTGCCCCAACCCGTGCCGATCTCCAGCAAATGGTCGCCGGGACGCAGGTCGAGTTTGCGGCAGATATGGGCGAGCTTGTTGAGCTGAGCCTCCTCCAGGCTTTGTTCGGGGCTTTCGAACAGGGCGGCTGAATACATCATGGTGGGGTCGAGCAGGCGCTCGAACAGAGCATTGCCCAAGTCGTAATGGGCAATGATATTGCGCCGCGAACCCCGTCGACTGTTGCGGTTGAGCCAGTGCAGCCAGCGCAACAACGGGCGGCCGATGCGAGCCAGGCCGCTGTCCATGGCATCGAGCACATCCAGGTTGGCGACGAACAGGCGCGTCACAGCCGTCAGGTCGCCGCTGCGCCAATAGCCGTGGACATAAGCCTCGCCAGCGCCGATGGAACCGTTGCACGCAACCATGCCCCAGACCGCGTCGTCGAGGATCTCGACCTCGGCCATCAAGGGGCTGGCCAGGTCACCGAAGCTCAATGGTTCGCCATTGAGTAGCAGCCGCAGGTGGCCGTGACGCAGGCGGCGTAACTGACCCAGCACGGCTTGCTTGAAAAAACCTCCGTTAAAGAGGTCGCAACTACCAGCCTTGGTAGCGCTCAGGGTCGGTTCGGGCATGATTGGGATCCTTGTGAGCGGTTTGACCCAGACTCAGGCCGTCTTCGCTGGCCTGATGGGCGTAGAGGGGCGTGCGTTTGAAAAGCAGGCGCAGGGCCTGCCAGTAAATGGCGCTTACGGTGCGCAAGCTCATCCAGGGGAAGGCCAGGACATGTCGGCGCAGCGAAGAGGCGTCGAGGGGGTGGCGCTTGAGTGCCAGGTCGGCCTCGAACACCTTGTGGCCGTCGCGCCAGTTCTCCATGCGTATGCGGATGTGCGTGTCCTGGACCAGGAATCCCATGTGATAGTCCATATCCCGAGGCAGGAACGGCGATACGTGAAACGCCTTGGCCACCCTGAAGGCACAGGACGCGCCGGGAGGCACCGGCAATACATAGTGATAGCGCTCGCGCCATGGGGTGTTGCGCACTTCGCAGAGGATCGCCGCCAGGCGCCCGTTGGCTTCATGGCAGAAATAGAAACTCACCGGGTTGAACGACAGGCCCCAACTGCGCGGCTGAGTCAGCAGGTGAATCGCCCCTTGGGGAGCGACACCCAGGGCTTCGTTGAGGATCTGGCGCACGGCATCGACCAGGGGAACCCCAAGGCGGGTGCGCGATGGCAGGTAGTCGCGCTCGCGCCAGCACAGGGGGGCCCAGGACCAGGGCCGTAGCAGGCGCGACAACCCCAGCATGTGTTCCTGTTCGGCGAGGTCCACGTAAAGCATGCCGATCCGATAGCGGAAGGCGTGGATTCGCGGCGTATGGCGCCGATGATCAATCCAGCCGCGACACACACTGCTGTTCAAAGCTGTTCTCCGAAATGCTTTGCCACGTCGAGCGCGCTGACCACGCCGTCCTCATGGAAGCCGTTGGCCCAGTAGGCGCCGCAGAAATAGCTGTGCTGATGCCCTTGCAGATCACCTTGGCGGGCCTGGGCGGCAATGGCGGCGAGGCTGTACTGAGGGTGCGCATAATCGAAGCGCGCAAGCACCTTGGCCGGGTCGACCGCGTCGCCTTGGTTGAGGCTTACGCAGAAGGTCACCGGGGCATCCAGGCCCTGGAGCAGGTTCATGTTGTAGGTCACCGCGGCAGGTGCTTGCGCAGGGCCGCCGAGCCGATAGTTCCAGCTCGCCCAGGCCTGGGGTCGCAGGGGAAGCAGGCGGGTGTCGGTGTGCAGCAGCACTTCATTGCTGGCGTAGCTCAGGGCGCCGAGTACTTCACGCTCCGCCAGGCTTGGCGCCTCGAGCAGGGCGAGGGCCTGGTCGCTGTGGCAGGCGAACACCACCTTATCGAAATGCTCGGTGCCAGCGCTGCTGGTCACGCTAACCCCGGCAACGTTGCGACTGACACGCTGCACTGGGCAATTGAGCCGGATATGTTCGCGAAAGGCTGCGCACAAAGGCTCGATGTAGCCACGTGAGCCGCCCGCGATCACGCGCCATTGAGGGCGCTGATTGACCGACATGAGGCCGTGGTTGTGGCAAAAACGCACAAAGAACTCGAGCGGGAACTCCAGCATCCCGGCGGGCGACATCGACCAGATTGCTGCGCCCATGGGGACGATGTAGTGATCGATGAAACGTTGGCTATACCCTTGGCTGTGCAGGTAGTCGCCGAGCCGGGCGGTTCGGTCGATGCGCTGCGCCTGCAGGTCGGCGGTGGCCTGCCGATTGAACCTGAGTATGTCCCACAGCATGCCCCAGAACCCGGGCGAAAACAGATTGCGGCGGCGGGCGAACAGGCTGCGCAGGGTGTGGCCCTTATACTCCTGGCCGGTGGCCGGATCATGCACCGAGAAGCTCATTTCAGTGGGGCGAGACGCGACGCCCAACTGGTCCAGCAGACGGATGAAATTCGGGTAGGTCCAGTCGTTGTACACAATGAAGCCTGTGTCTACGCCATAGCGCTGCCCCTGCCAATCGACATCCACGGTGTGGGTGTGGCCACCGATCCTGTCGTCGGCCTCGAACAGGGTAATCTGGTGCCTGCGGGCCAACAGGTAAGCACATGTCAGCCCGGAAATGCCGCTGCCGATGATCGCGATGCGCATGCTTCAAGACTCCTTGGAAGGGCGTGCCAGGCGTCGGCCAAGTGCCAGCCGCCAGCGGGCGGGCAAATGCCCGAGCAGGCGCAGGACCAGCGTGAAGGACCACGGAAACGCAATGTCCAGCGGGCGCGCCGGCAGGCGTCGCGCGATATGGCGGGCGGCTCGTTGCGCCGACCAGCGCATGGGCATGGGAAAGTCGTTGCGTCGGGTCAGTGGCGTGTCGACGAAGCCGGGACTGACCAGGGTGACATCGATACCCTCGGCGGCCAGGTCGATGCGCAAGGATTCGATCAGATAACGCAACGCGGCTTTGGACGCACCGTAGGCGCCGGCGCGAGGCAGGGCCAGCGAGGTGACCGCACTGCTCACCGCCACCAGATGTGGACGCTGGCCCCGGCGCAGCAAGGGCAAGGCGCCCTCCAGGCAATGGCAAGTACCCAGCAGGTTGGTGTTGATGAGCCGTTCGACCAGGCGGGTGTCGAAGTGGCCCGGTTCCAGGTATTCGCAGGTGCCGGCATTGAGGATCACCAGATCGAGCGCCCCCCAATGAAGGTCAATCTGCTGGCAGATCGTGGCGACCTGATGCGGGTCGGTCAGGTCGCCCGGTAGCACCAATATCTGGTCTTGATAGCGTGTGGCCAACGTCTCCAGGGGTTGGCTCCGGCGCGCGCTCACAGCCAGGAGATGCCCCTGTTCCAGAAGGACTGCCGCCAATGCCGCGCCAATGCCGCTGCTGGCGCCGGTCAGCCAGACACGGCTCATGCCAACCTCCGCTTGAGCCAGCGAATCACCGATCCAAACAGCGGCAGATGTTCGTAGAGCAGGGCGCCTGCGTCGAAAAAGTCTTGATGCAGGTAGATTCGATCATTCCAACGCAGATAGCTGCAGCCTTGCAGCGCGATGGGTGCTCCCTGCGCCAGGCGGGGGTGGCTGAAATGCAGGGTCCAGCGCAGATAGCCCTCTCCGGGACCGACTTCATCGAAGGCGTGGAAGTCATAGCGCAGGTTGCTGGCGTTGGCGTACAACTGGGCAAAGTAAGCGCGCAGGGCCGGCAAGCCTTCGATCCGGTGCAAAGGGTCTTGGAACTGTATGTCGGCGCTGTAGAGTTCATCGAGCTCAGCCAGGCGACTGGCGTCCAGCTCGGCGAAAGCGTGGGCGAAACGCTGGAGGTAGACGGACATGCATAGGCTCCGATTGTTGTACAGGAAATGATTCCTGTACAAGTTTTCAGAAGCCTACTGCACGCCTTGTACAAATTAAAGTTTTTTGTACAAGTAATTTCGCTATTTTGTACAAGTCCAAGCGAGGCACGCGCTGGACACTGGGGTCAAGCCCCGGCCAAGGTCGGATAGTCCGTATAACCGCGCTCGTCGCCCTGGTAGAACGTCGATGCGTCAGGGGTGTTCAGCGCCTGGCCTCGTTTGAAGCGCTCCACCAGGTCCGGGTTTGCCAAAAACGGCGTGCCGAATGCCACCAGGTCTGCTTCTCCACGGCTGATGGCAGTGGCGGCGCGTTCGGCGCTGTAGCCGCCATTGGCAATGTACGTCCCGCCGAAGCGACGCTTGAGTTCCAGGAAGTCGAACGGGCCTTCGCCCAATTCCACGATGTGCAGGTAAGCCAAGCCATAGCGGCTGAGCATTCTGGCCGTGTAGTCGAATGTTGCTTGCGGGTTGCTGTCGCTCATCGAGAAGTAGCTGAAGATCGGCGACAGGCGAACGCCGACGCGGCTGGCGCCGAAGACTTCGATCACCGACTCGACCACTTCCTTGAGCAAACGTGCACGGTTCTCGATCGAGCCGCCGTAGGCATCGGTACGTTGGTTGGTGCCGTCACGCAGGAACTGGTCGATCAAGTAGCCATTGGCGCCATGAATCTCCACGCCGTCGAAGCCGGCCAGCTTCGCGTTGGCTGCGGCCTGGCGGAAGTCGGCGACCACACCGGGGATTTCATCGAGCTCCAGGGCCCGTGGCAGCTCATAGGGCTTGAGGCCTTCGGGGGTGTAGATCTCGCCATCGGCCTTGATTGCCGAGGGAGCTACGGGTTGGGCGCCGTTGACCTGCACCAACGGATGGGAAAGACGGCCTACGTGCCAGAGCTGCAAGAATATCTGCCCGCCCTCGGCATGGACCGCGTCGGTCACCTGTTTCCAGCCGGCGATTTGCTCAGGGGTAAAGATCCCTGGCGTTCTCAGGTAACCCTTGCCCTGGGCCGACACCTGGGAGCCTTCGCTGACGATCAGGCCGGCGCTGGCGCGTTGGCTGTAGTACTCGGCCATCAGGGGCGTGGCGGCATCGCCAGCACCTGCGCGGCTGCGGGTCATGGGCGCCATGATCATGCGGTTTTTCAGGGACAGCTTGCCGACTTGAGTGCGGGACAACAGAAGATCGAGACCGATGTCAGTCATGATTCACCTCTAAGGGATCGGGTATGAATTAGGGATTGAGTAGAGGGTCGGCTAAGCCAACCGGCCCTCTTGTTGCAAAAGGGCGCCGATGCGCTGGATTTCTTTCTCGCCTTTTTCCAGGGCGGCCTCGCTGGTGTGCACCGAGTAATAGCCCATCACCAGGTCATGGGGATGCTTGACCGCCGAACCGAGCACGAAGGAGGTCGCGCCCCGGGCAACGATGTCGATGGTCTCGCCGGACGCTTCGAATACCACCATTTCTCCGGCATTGACGTTGCCGCCAGCATCGAGACTGCCGTCGTTGACTGCCAGCCAGGCGACGGTGTGCCCGGCCGGCGGCGTGTAGCGCCAGTGCTCGTTGTCCTGCAACTGCACGGCGAGATAATTTATGCCCGCCGGGGAGGCGACGCTGCTGCGGGCCGCGCCGTATTGGCCGAGCAACACCAGCGCCGGACCTTCCCGGGGGATCTCGGAGGGCGCCAGGTAGACGCTGCGGGCCGGGGCATTTTCTTCTGCCGTCGGCAGTGCAACCCAGAGCTGGAAGCCTTGGATCGGCGAACCCGCAACCGGTCGGGCGGTGTGCCATACGCCGTTACCAGCTTGCATCCACTCCATGCCGCCGCTGGGCAGCGTGCCTGACTGGCCCGTGGTGTCTTCGTAGATCACCTGGCCCTCGATCATGTAGGTCAGCGTGGCGATCCCGGAATGAGGGTGCATGCCGAAACCTCTTTGCATGGCATCGGCGTTGAAGGCGAAGTGATCGAGAAACACGAATGGCTTGCAGAGCTGGCCCAGGTCACCTGGGCTCATGAGCCGCGTGATCGGCCCATGGCTGCTGCCGCAGGTGCGGTGGGCGATGGCGCGCGGCGGTGCTGCGACGATGCTGTTCATGGGGTTACCTCCAAGTCTTGGGCGTTGAGCCTCGATGCGAGAAGGATAAGTGCCTGCCAATAGATTGATTAGTCGATACAATCGGATTGAACTCATCCATAAAACGAAGGAATGTCGGCGCCATGCTCGATCTCAACGATGTTGCGCTGTTCGTTCAGGTGGTCCGCAGCGGCAGCTTCGCCGAAGCCGCCAGGCGCTTGGGCATGCCTTCCAACACCGTCAGCCGACGGGTTCAGCAGTTGGAGGCGCAATTGGAGTCGAGACTTTTGCAGCGCTCGACCCGCAAACTCACGCTGACCCATGCGGGCCAGGGGTTTTATGAGCGCTGCGTGGATGCCGTGGACGGCCTGATGGACGCCGGACAGGAACTGATGATGGGCAGCGAGGAGCCCAGCGGCCTGGTGCGCATCGCGGCGATGGCGGACTTTTTCGATTTCTTCCCGATGGAATGGGTGGCCGACTTTTTAGCCGCGCATCCGCGAGTACAACTTGATTTCGTGCTCAGCGATGCCCGGGTCGATCTGATTGCCGACCGCATTGACGTGGCCTTTCGCGGCGGTCCCTTGCAGGACTCGGGGTACGTCGGTCGCCAACTGCTCAAGAACGACGGTGACGGCATGGTCGCCAGCCCCGCGTACATTGCCGCGCGCGGCGCACCGCTTTCGTTGCAGGACCTGGCTCACCACGACGGCGTGAGTTTCGCTCATCCCGGCGGCATGGCCCATTGGCGATTCGTTGGCCCGGACGGCATCGAGGAACAGGTGCAGATCGCCAGCCGCTTCCACGCCAACACCGCCCAGGCGTTGCGCAGGGCGACCGTCGCCGGCCTGGGCATCGCCGTGTTGCCGGGGGCGCTGAGCAGCCTCGACCTGGAAGCCGGAAGGCTGGTGCGTGTGCTGCCGCAATACCAGCGCATCGGCTTCGGCTTGAATGTGCTCTATCCGAGCCGGCGGCAGTTGCCGCTGGCGGTTTCGGCGTTCATTGGGTTGGTGATGGAGAAGCTTGAACTCAAGGCGTTTCCGGCGCGGATGCAGTGAACTAGTTAACGCGATCGATCGTTCTCACGCAGAACCATTGTGGGAGCGAGCTTGCTCGCGAAAGCGGTGGGTCAGCTTGCATCAATATTGACTGTGCCGCCGTCATCGCGAGCAAGCTCGCTCCCACAATGGTTCTGCGTAGGAACGATCCCCCCCAGAAGCCCATTTTTTTCCTTCCCAGCAACGATAAAAACCCTCGTTTCGCAAATCTCCCCCCGCCAACACAATCGCCTCGACACCTGATCTCGATAGCTGCAAACGCAGAACAACAAAAAATCAGAACCCGAGGCGGCGCTATGCCGGCCTGAACCAAACCTACTGCCGGAAGTGCACAGACATGCCCGTTGAAACCCTACGCATCGATACGCTTGTTATAGGCGCCGGCCAGGCCGGCATCGCCATGAGTGAGCACTTGAGCCGGCAAGGCGTGCCGCATCTGGTGGTGGAGCGAAGCCGCGTTGCCGAAGCCTGGCGCACATCACGCTGGGATTCGCTGGTGGCCAACGGGCCGGCCTGGCATGACCGCTTTCCGGGGCTGGAATTCGACGGGCTCGGTCCAGATGACTTCGCGACAAAGGACCAGGTGGCCGACTATTTCGAAGCCTATGCCAACAAGTTCAACGCGCCGATCCGCACCGGCGTGGACGTCCGGAAGGTCGAGCGCAATGTCGGCCGTCCGGGTTTCACCGTTGAAACCTCTGAAGGCTTGATCGAGGCGATTCATGTGGTTGTCGCCACCGGGCCCTTCCAGCGGCCGGTGATTCCACCGATTGCACCCGATATGGCGACGGTTACCCAGTTGCACTCGGCCCAGTACCGCAACCCCGGGCAATTGCCCGAGGGGGCGGTGTTGGTGGTGGGGGCCGGGTCGTCGGGGGTGCAGATCGCCGATGAGCTGCAGCGCGCCGGCAAGCAGGTCTATCTCTCGGTGGGTGCCCACGATCGTCCGCCGCGGGCCTATCGCAACCGCGATTTCTGCTGGTGGCTGGGCGTGCTGGGCGAGTGGGATGCGGAAGCGGTCCAGCCCGGCAAGGAGCACGTCACCATTGCGGTGAGCGGCGCCCGTGGTGGTCATACCGTGGATTTTCGCCGGCTGGCCCACGAGGGCATCACCCTGGTGGGGCTGACGAAATCGTTCAACGGGCGCGTGGTGAGCTTTGAGCCGAATCTCGCCGAAAACATCGCCCGTGGCGACGAGAATTATCTGGCGCTGCTGGATGCCGCTGACGCCTACATTGCCCGCAATGGCCTGGACCTGCCGCTAGAGCCTCAAGCCCGCGACCAACTGCCCGACCCGCAATGCCTGACCCAGCCGATCCTGGAACTGGACCTGGTCGCCGCCGGTGTGACCAGCGTCATCTGGGCCACTGGCTACTCGGTGGATTACAGCTGGCTGAAGGTCGACGCCCTTGGTGCCAACGGCAAGCCTCGGCATCAGCGCGGCGTTTCCAGTGAACCGGGCCTGTATTTCGTCGGCTTGCCCTGGTTGTCGCGACGAGGTTCGGCGTTCATCTGGGGCGTCTGGCATGACGCCCGGCATATTGCCGATCACATCGTGAAGCAACGCATTTACCTCGCCTACCAAGATGCTGCCCAGCGCCAGGCCCCTGCGCGCGACAGCGATTCGTATCGTTCGAAAACCAGCCTCACGGGAGTCCGTTGATGCCTACTCACACACGTATTCGCATGTTCAACACCAAGGACACCTACCCGAACCAGACGCTGGACAACGACCTGTGCCAGGCCGTGCGCGCCGGCAACACCGTCTATGTGCGCGGCCAGGTCGGTACTGATTTCAACGGTCAATTGGTGGGCCTGGGCGATCCTCGCGCCCAGGCCGAGCAGGCCATGCGCAACGTCAAGCAATTGCTGGAAGAGGCCGGCAGCGACCTGAGCCATATCGTCAAGACCACCACTTACCTGATCGACCCGCGTTACCGCGAGCCGGTGTACCAAGAGGTCGGCAAGTGGCTCAAGGGGGTGTTTCCGATCTCCACCGGGTTGGTGGTCAGTGCCCTGGGCCAGCCGCAGTGGCTGATGGAAATCGACGTGATCGCGGTGATCCCTGAATAAGGAGCGGAGCATGACTTTTTCCATCGTTGGACGCTGTGCCGAAACCGGCCAGTTGGGCATCGCCATCAGTTCCTCGAGCATTGCCGTCGGCGCCCGTTGCCCCTGGTTGCGCGCGGGCGTCGGCGCGGTGTCGAGCCAGAACATTACCCTGCCGGCCCTGGGGCCGCAGATTCTTGACGAACTGGCCGGCGGCCTGGTGGCCCAAGCGGCGCTGGAGCGGACCCTGGCACGCAATGGCTACAGCCAGTATCGCCAGGTGGCGGTGATCGATGCCGAGGGGCGCACGGCGATTTTCAGTGGCGAGCATACCCTGGGCAACCACAACGCCGTGGCCGGTGAGCAATGCGTGGCGGCTGGGAATCTGTTGGCCAACGGTGCAGTGATCGAGGCCATGGTCGCGGCCTTCGAGCATAGCGCCGGCTGTCTTGCAGCACGTTTGGTGAGTGCGTTGCAGGCCGGGCAGGCGGCGGGCGGGGAGGCCGGGGCGGTGCATTCGGCGGCGCTGGCGGTGGTCGATGACCTGACCTGGCCCATCGTCGATCTGCGGGTGGACTGGGCTGAGGAAAATCCCATCGGCGAACTGGAAAAGCTCTGGCTCGCCTATCAGCCGCAATTGCAGGATTACCTGACCCGCGCGCTTAACCCGACGCTGGCGCCCAGTTATGGAGTGCCGGGTGATGAGTGAGCTGCGCAGCCGCGCCCTGCTTGCCGAGCTGGTGGGCTTTGCCACGGTCAGTCGTGAGTCGAACCTGGCCTTGGTCGAGTTCGTGCGCGATTACTTGCAAGGGCTGGGTGTGGATAGCGAGCTGATCTACAACGCCGAGCGAACCAAGGCCAACCTGCTGGCGAGCATTGGCCCATCGGTGCCCGGTGGCGTGGTGTTGTCCGGGCATACCGATGTGGTGCCGGTGGATGGGCAGGCCTGGACGGTCGATCCGTTCTGCCTGACCGAGAGGGACGGCAAATGGTTCGGGCGTGGTACGGCGGACATGAAGGGGTATCTGGCATCGGTGCTGGCATCGGTGCCGATGTTCCTCGCCAGCGCGCTTCGTCGACCGCTGCACCTGGCGTTTTCCTACGACGAGGAGGTGGGGTGCCTGGGCGTTCACAGCCTGTTGGACGTGTTGGTTCGGCGAATACCCCAACCAGCGCTGTGCCTGATTGGCGAACCCACCCAACTGCAACCGGTGCTGGGGCACAAAGGCAAGTTGGCGATGCGTTGTCATGTCCGAGGGGCGGCCTGTCATTCGGCCTATGCACCTTACGGGGTCAACGCCATCGAGCAGGCTGCGCGCCTGATGGGTCGCTTAGGCGAGATCGGTGCACAGCTGGCCGAACCATCACGGCATGACTCGCGCTTCGATCCACCGTTTTCCACGGTTCAGGTCGGGGTGATCCACGGCGGCACGGCGTTGAACATTGTCCCGGCCGATTGCCGTTTCGATTTCGAAGTGCGCGCCTTGCCGGATTTCAATCCCCAGGTGGTGGCCGAGCAATTGCAGGACTTTGCCGAACAGGCACTGCTGCCGGCGATGCAGGCGGTGGCGGGTGATACGGCGATTGGTTTTGAACCACTGTCCGCCTACCCGGGCCTGGCGACCTCGCCTGACAGCGCTGCTGCACAACTGGTTACGCGACTGTGCGGCAGTGACGCTTTCAGCACCGTCGCTTTTGGCACCGAAGGCGGCCTGTTTCACCAGGCCGGCGTGCCAACGGTGGTCTGTGGCCCCGGCAGCATGGACCAGGGGCACAAGCCCGACGAATACGTGAGCGTTGAACAGATGGCCGCCTGCGATCGCTTGATGGATCGGTTGGCGAGCTATCTCGCTGAACCCAATGGCCCGTGACCAGGAGGTGTCCAAGGTGAACGATTTCAACATCAGGAAGATCCTGGCGGCCAGTCGTGCCGACGTCCACGAATGGGCCGACAAGAGCCTTATTGCTGTAGACCACACCGCCCGCGCTTACGGCCACCCTTGAGTCCCGTCGTCGGCTCGTGCGGGCGAGCCGGCATTTTCGAGGAACCGCTTCATGTCCAGATCCTTGCGTTGCAATATTGCGTGTGCACTGGCGTTATTGAGTACCAGCGTCATGGCCGCGCCCCAGAGTTTGACCGTGATTTCCTTTGGTGGCGCCACCAAGCAGGCCCAGGACAAGGCCTACTTCCAACCCTTCAACGCCAGCGGTGCAGGAAGCATCGTGGCTGGCGAATACAACGGTGAGCTGTCGAAGATCAAGGCCATGGTCGCGGCCGGTCACACCAGTTGGGACGTGGTCGAAGTGGAAAGCCCCGAGTTGCTGCGCGGCTGTGAGGAAGGCTTGTTCGAAAAGCTTGACCTGGCAGGCCTTGGCGACCCGGCCAACTATGTGCCCGGCGCACTCAATGAGTGTGGCGTCGCCACTTACGTGTGGTCGATGGTCCTGGCCTATGACCAGAGCAAGCTCGCCAAGGCGCCCAGCTCCTGGGCTGACTTCTGGAACGTTGCCCAGTACCCGGGCAAGCGCGGGCTGCGCAAAGGGGCCAAGTACACCTTGGAGATCGCCTTGCTGGCCGATGGAGTCAAGTCGCAGGACTTGTACAAGGTGTTGAACACACCGGAGGGCGTGTCCCGGGCTTTCGCCAAGCTGGATCAGATCAAGCCGAATATCCAATGGTGGGAAGCCGGCGCCCAACCGGCGCAATGGCTGGTGGCGGGGGACGTGGCGATGAGTGCCGCCTATAACGGGCGCATCGCATCGGCGCAAAAGGAAGGCATGAAACTGAGCATTGTTTGGCCGCAGAGCCTGTACGACCCGGAGTACTGGGCCGTGGTCAAGGGCACGCCGAACAAGGCCCTGGCCGAGCAGTTCATTGCCTTTGCCAGCCAGCCGCAGACCCAGAAGGTGTTTTCGGAAAACATCCCTTATGGGCCGGTGCACCGCAAGACGCTGGCGCTGTTGCCGACGGCGGTACAGGAACAGTTGCCCACCGCCGAGGCCAACCTGGCTGAAGCGCAAGCCGTGGATGCGGAGTTCTGGGTCGACCATGGTGAGGAGCTGGAGCAACGCTTCAACGCCTGGGCGGCTCGCTAGGCACCGAACCGTTCCCCCACCATGGACCGATCGTTCCCACGCTCCTGCGTGGGAACGTCGCCAGGGACGCTCCGCGTTCCGCTTCTGGGGGGTGACGCAGAGCGTCACAGGATGCATACCCACGCAGAGCTTGGGGACGATCAAAGCTTCCTCGCCACAGGGTTCAGGCCAGCCATTGCCTGAACTGTTCCTTGCAATAATCCACGAACAACTGGGCCGGTTTGGTCAGGTGGGTGCGTTTTAGCCAACCCGCCACCAAGGCCGAACCGGTCACGTCCTCGGCGATGTCGACGCACACCAGGTGCTGCCCGTCGTAGGTGCAGGTGGAGTGCGGGCGGGTCACCAGCACGGCAAAACCGAAAGACTGGCCGACCATGCCACGGACCATCTCGATGGAAGGCGAGCTGAAGACAATGTTGGGCGTCAGGCCCAGCTCTTCGAAGATGCTCACGAAATAGGTCCGGCTGGGCTGCACGTCCAGCAGGATCATCGGTTCCAGCGCCAGGTCGCGCAGCGAGACCTCGGCCTGATCGGCGAAGCGATGCTCAGCCGGCAATAATGCGTAGGGGCGTTGTGGTGCCGTCAACGCCTCGGTCTCGATGGTGCTGTCGAGGTCGTGCTCATAGAAAATCGCCAGGTCGAAACGTCCACCCGTCAAACCTTGCACCAGCTCCTGTTGCTCGCCGTCCTGCACGCGGATCTCCACCCCCGGGAAGCGCTGGCGAAAGCCCGCGATCAGGCGCGGCAGGTAGAGCGGGGCGACGGTTTCGAAGCAGCCAATGTCGATTTGCCCGCTGACCACATCGTTATCGGCCAGGGCGTTCTGCTCGAACTCCCGGGCCATGCGCAACAGCTCCTGGGCCTTGCGATAGAAGCGCGCGCCGCCGGGCGTCAACGATACGCCCTGGGCGTGATGACGGATGAGCAATTGCACGCCGAAGCTGTCCTCCAGCCCCTTGATGGCGGTGGCAATCGATGGCTGGGCGATGTACAGCTTGCGGGATGCCTCAGCGACGCTGCCACATTCAACGGTGGTGACAAAGTACTTCAGCTGACGCAAGGAATAGGACGCCACGGCACACCTCGATCCGGATGGTTTCTGTCTACCTTACCTTGTGCTCAGTGGGCCGGGGGCGGGCTTTGATACGGATTTTGCTGGGCAGTGACGATATTCAGACTGGCTTGGGAAAAGCCAGCCCAAAAAAACGCCTGCCGAAGAATCATTGGCAGGCGTCTGGGAAAGACCGGCACAGAAAGGAGGGGCTGGCCGGGGTAGGGAGCAAGGGTCAGGCCACCGGAATCAACGGGTCAGCCGCCGCCAGGGCCGCCGCGCGGTCGGCGGCGGGCGGGTAGATCCACACACTGTTGATCTGGGTCTTGAGATCCTTGGCTTCCTGCCCGACCAGCTTGAGTTGGCGATCCCAACCTTCGGTATACACCGCACCCCAGGCGCCCAGGTCCAGGCAGGTCACGTACTTGGGTTGGCTGTAGGGCATCGGCGCCACACCCAACAAGTCGGCCGCGACGTTGTTGCCGGCGTAGCGACCCAGGGAGATGGCGTGCTGGCAAGACATCGCCGCGTAATTGCCCAGTGTGTCGGTGGCGGCATAGGCCACGTCACCGGTGGCGAATATGTCGTTTTGTCCCAACACTTTCAGATGGCCGTCGACGTGCAGGCGGCCCTGGTGATCACGGGCGCCAGGCACTTGCTGGGTCAGCGGGTGGGCACGGAAACCCACGGTCCAGATCACGGTATTGGACTCGATACGCTGGCCGTTCGACAGGGTGACACCGCCGGCATCCACCGAATCGACCGAAGCGTTGAGGATCCACTCGATGCCCAGGTGATTGGACGCTTCGATCACGGAGGGGCGAATGCCGTCGCCCAACGATGCGCCGATCTGCGGCGCGCGATCCACCACGATGACCCGAATATTCGCGTCCTCACCCAGGGCGGCCCGCAGGCGGGCTGGCATTTCGGTGGCGGTTTCGATGCCGGTGAAGCCGCCGCCGGCTACCACCACGGTGTTGCGGGCTGGGCTGTCCGGCAGGTTTTTGAGGGACTTGATGTGGCCTTCGAGGCGCGTTGCCTGTTCGATCTCATCGACGTCGAAGGCATGTTCGAGCATGCCTTTGAGATCGGGGCGAAACAGTTTGCTGCCTGCCGCCAGTACCAATCGGTCGTAACCCAGGCTGCCCTGGGTGCCGAACATGTCCACGTAGCCGACCCGTTTGCCCTCGACGTCGATACTGCTCGCCGAGCCCTGTACGAACTTCACGCCCACTGCGTCGAACAGTCCGTCCAGCGGAGCCATCATGGTGTGGACGTCCGGCTCATAGAAACGAGGTCGGATGCGCAGTTCCGCCTGGGGCGCCAGGACAGTAATCTGCACGTCATTTCGATCATGTTGGTCCAGCAGGCGGGCGGCGCTCAATGCGCTCCATACTCCGCCGAAACCAGCACCAATAACCAGAATTTGCTGTTTCATGATTTGCTCCCGAAGACAAAATCGATACGTTGAATGAATTAAACTTTTCAGCGTGACCGTGGCGCGAAGTACTCCAGAAACGCCTGGCTCCAATGTATTCACATCGAGCACATTCAGTTTCGGTTCGCTGTAGGAAATCTTATTGGCCGGGACTGTGTTTAACACTTCTACATAAGGTCATCGGGCCCATGCTTGGGTAGGTATGATCTATACGAAGGTATGAGGGGGCGGCGCAGTCAAGCAGACTAGGCCAGTACCGATTCGATACAGGCGATCAATTCAGCGCAGTCGAAGGGTTTCGGGAAAAACGCCACCGGCTCGGGCGTGCCAGCGCTGACACGCGGTGGCACGCCAGGGTATCCAGTGATGAAAATGATCGGGGTATGAATGCCCAGGGTCGACAATTGATCGTACATCTGAATACCCGTCATGCCGGGCATTTGTATATCCGATATCAGGCAGGCTGTATTTTCAAGTTCGCAGGAAGATAAAAAGTCCAAGGCGCTGGCATATGTTTCAACCCGATATCCGTGGGAACGTAACAAGCCATCCAGGGCAATTCTAACTGATTCATCATCATCAATAATTGAAATAATTGCGGTGTTGGGCATGTTGATACCTGGGGCGATATCAGGTGGCCATAAAGGCGCCTGTTATCAGTGCAAGATACGCCCTCCAATGGGCCCGCCAAGTATACGTGGGTATGAACTTTCTACTGCTCGCCACGCAATTCCAGTATCTGGGCCATGCGCACCAGGTCGGCGAACGAACGTGCGCACATTTTGCGCATGGCGTGGCCGCGGTGAATCTTGACCGTGATTTCACTCAAGCCTATTTCCCCGGCGATCTGTTTGTTCATCAAGCCCGACGCGGCCAGCGCCATGACCTGCTGCTCCCGGGGCGTCAATGTGGCGTAGCGACCAAGAAGTTGCTGGTGGCTGCGTTCGGATTCGTACCGCAGCCGGTCCTGCTGATGGGCGGCGGCTACGGCATCGATCAGGTCCTGCTCGCGAAACGGTTTGGCGAGGAAATCCACGGCACCGGCCTTCATTGCCCGCACGGTCATGGCGATGTCACCGTGACCGGTCATGAACACGATTGGCAGGTGAACGTTGGCCGCGGCCAGTTCGCGCTGGCAATCCAGGCCGCTGGTGCCTTGCAGCCGCACATCCAGTACCAGGCAACTGGGCAGGTCGAGCCGGGGATGATTCATGAACTGCGCGACCGAACCGAACAAGTGGACCTGCATGCCGATGGAGCGCAGCAGGCTGCCGAGGGATTGGCGCAGCGGTGCGTCGTCATCGACGATGTAGACGACGGGGGCATCGCCGATGACCGGGTGTGTGGTGTGTGGGGGGATCATTGGGCGTTCCCCGCCAGGGTGGTGCAAGCGAGCAGCGGCAGCGCGAACCTGAACGAGGTGCCTTGGTCGGCTTCGCTGGTCGCCCAGAGCCTGCCGTCATGGAAATCGATGATGGACCGGCAGATGGAAAGGCCCATGCCCAGGCCGTTTTCCTTGGTGGTAAAAAACGCATTGAACAAGGACGGTAGGACCTCGGGAGCAATGCCGGTTCCGTGGTCGGTCACCTCCAGCAGCGCTTCGTCATCTTCTGTCCATGTGCGTATGTGCAGGATTCTTGCGTGTATCTTGACCCCGTCCATGGCGTGACAGGCATTGATGATCAGGTTGATGATCACTTGCTGCAGTTGCACCCGGTCTGCGCTGACCTGGCCGTCCGTCGCTGCCAGGTCCAGCTTCGCCCGGACTTTATGATGCGTCAGTTGCTGCTGGACCAGGTTCAGGGTCTCGCGGACGATGTCGTCCAGCCGTTCGGGCTGGCGCAACGGGTCGCACTTGCGCGACAGCGCCCTGATGCCGCTGATGACCTCGCTGGCACGACAGCCGTTGGCGACGATCCGGTCGAGGCAATCCAGGGCTTCATCGAGATCAGGTTCCGGACGTTCGAGCCATCGGCGGCAGGCCTCGCCGCTGCTGGTGATGGCCGTCAGTGGCTGGTTGACCTCGTGGGCAATGGACGCGGCCATTTCCCCCAGGGAGGTCAAGCGAGTGACGTGGGCCAGTTGGCTCTGGGCGCGGAACAGTGCTTCTTCGGCCAGCTTGCTGGCGGTGACGTCCATGAGTGCGCCGAGGTACTGGAAACGGCCATGCTGGACGAGCAGTGGGCTGGCGATCATGTGGATATGCTTGATGCGCCCATCAGGCATCAGCAGCCGAAGCTTTACCTCTATCTGCGGTTCGCCGGCGGCGGCCTGTTGGAAAATCCCGCGTGCCAACTCCAGGTCTTCAGGATGGGTACGCTCCAGCATCATCGACACCGTCGGCGTCCTGCGGGGTGGGTATTCGAAGATCCGTGCCGACTCCTCCGACCAGGACATCTCTTTCCGATCACCGCGAAAGCCCACGCTGCCGGTCTGGCTCAGGCGCTGGGCGCCGATCAGGTAAGCCTCGTTATGCCGCAGGCTGTCGGACGCCTGCTTGCTGCGCAAGGCCAGGAACGCGATGGCCGACAATGCGGTCAGGCAGCGGAAGAAACCGGTGGTCGATTCCCAGCGGTGATAGCCGCCGTTGTAAAAGAACATCGCGGTGAGCAAGAACATGCTCATCAGCGCGACGGCGATCACCAAGTTGATTGAAAACAAGTTGGCCGCCATCAACAACAAGGTGATGTACAGCAGAGTCGGGGCCAGGTCGGAATGGGTTTCGGAGTTGATGATGACAATCCCGCAGGCCACCACCAGGCCTACCAACCAGCCGAGGGCGTTGACCAGCGGGTGGGTACTGATTCCCATCGACGGTCGCGGCCCGCTCTGGCATGGGGTGTATCGAAGGCTGTCATAGACGTTCTTGAGCATCGCGGAGGGTAGGGGCACGCTGGCAGACCTTTTGTTTTTACGGGGTCTCGCTCTGGGATGTCGGGGAGACAGAGCATCGGTTCATATCTTAGAAGCCGCCCTTTGTCTGAGGTAGGACATAAAACCCTGAAATCCCGCCAAGCCGTGCCAACACCTCGTCACAGGGCCTGGATGTATACCGAAGTATCGATGACGTTGCCCAAAGGGTGAGTCGAGTGCCCCCACGTACAACAGACCTGGCGCGCCTCGGGGATTACGCTTTCAACACCTCGTCGCCGTAGGCCTTGATGGCGGGCGCAGGCGATGATCTTGTCCACTCCTGACTAAATGGCCTGGCGCCTGGGGCGACGACTATGATGAACAGAAATGACCTGCGTCGTGCTGACATCAGTCTGCTGGTGGTCTTCGAAACCATGATGCACGAGCAAAACGTTACCCGCGTCAGCGAAAAGCTGTTTCTCGGCCAGCCAACGATCAGCAGTGCCCTGGCGCGCTTGCGGTTGATGTTCGATGATCCGTTGTTCATCCGTTCGGGACGGCTGATGGAGCCGACCTCCCGGGCCCAGGCAATCTTCTCCAATCTGTCACCGGCGCTGGACGGCATCGCTGCCGCCTTGAGCCATTGTCAGGCGTTCGAGCCAGCCACCAGCGAGGCGACCGTCCATATCGGGCTGTGCGATGACGTCGAGTACGCACTGTTGCCGGAGCTGTTGCGCCGCCTGCGGGTCGAGGCACCGGGTACCACCTTGGTGGTGCGCCGGGCCGATCAATGGCAGGTGTCCCAGCTGTTAGCCAGCGGCGAGATTTCCCTGGGTATCAGCCCGACGCTGGAGCTGCCGGCCAATGCCCGACGCAAGCTGCTGCGGCCGATTCGACCGATGCTGTTGCGCGCCGATTCGCAGCCCGGTGAGCTGACGCTGGACGAGTTCTGTCGTCGGCCCCATGCGATTGTGTCGTCCATGGGCAATGTCATCGATGACTCGGACCGCGCGTTATGCCTGTTGGGCCGACAGCGCCGGGTGGTGTTGACCGTGCCGCAATTCAGCGCCTTGCCCGTGCTGTTGGCCCAGAGCGAGATGATCGCCATCGTGCCGGATTACGTTGCCCAGGCGATGGCGGTGACGACCGGCATGAGGGCGCAAGCGGCCCCAATCTGCTTGCCACAGTACGAGCTTTCCATGGTCTGGCGCGGCGCCTCGCACAATGATCCGGGGGAGCGGTGGCTGCGTTCGCGTTGCAGCGCGCTCCTGGCCGAGCAGGCCGACCCGCGGGAGCACTCGAGGAGAGTGGCCTGACGGGACCGTACCGTAAGGGTTTCGCGCTCAGCGAGAAAACCGGTTGCGATACTCCCGGGGGGAAATCGAGAGATGGCGCTGGAAGGTGTGACGCATTCGTTCCTCGTCACCGAAGCCGCAGGATCGGGCGATCTGGTCGATGTTGCGCTGGGAGTCTTCGAGCATTCGACGCGCGGCTTCAAGGCGGAACATCTCGACGGCTTTGGCCGGGGTTCGTCCGGTCTGGCGTTTGTAGACCCGGGCAAAATTGCGTGGGCTCATCCTTGCCTGGCGGGCCAGTCGTTCGACGGTGAGGTTGTCGTCATCCAGGTGTTCGGCCATCCAGGCGTGCAGTTCGTCGAACCCGGCACTGTCCTGTATCTGCAGCTGCAACAGTTGGCTGAACTGCGCTTGTCCGCCGGGGCGCTTGAGAAACACCACCAGCTCACGGGCCACCTGCAGGGACACGTCGCGCCCACAATCGGCCTCGACCAGTGCCAGGGCCATGTCGATGCCGGCGCTGACACCGGCCGAGGTCCACACGGCGTCCTGCTGGATGAAGATCGCGTCCAGGTCCACTTCAATCGACGGGAAGCCGCTCTTGAGCATGTCGCACATGGCCCAATGGGTGGCGGCGCGGCGTCCGTCCAGTAAACCAGCCTGGGCCATGAGGAAGGTGCCGCTGCATACCGATGCGGTGCGCCGGGCCTTGACCGAGGCGTTGCGCAGCCATTGCACCAGGTCGATGCAGTCAATCATCGCCTGCCGTATGTCCGGTGCGCCAGGCACGATCAACGTGTCGATGAGCGTCCCGTCGAGCTCGTGCAGGGCACGGGTATCCACGACCAAGCCTTCGGCGGTCTGCGTCAACCCACCTTTCAGGCTTGCGGTGTGCAGGGTGTAGCCGGGCAGGCCGCGTTCAGTCATGGCTTTGGTGGCGGCCCAGAAAACGGTCTGGGCACCGGTCAGGTCCAACAGGCCCATCTGCGGATAAGCCAGGAAAACCAATGTGCGCGGTTGGGAAATGGACTCGGCGGCGGTGCCGACATCCAGGCTCATCTCGTTCATGATCGCTTCGCGCTGGATTTTCGTCAGGGGCGGTCAAGGAGTCTATCCGTTTTCGGCACGATTGCACGACCGGCTCAGCGGGCGGAATGGAACTTGCCTGAGCATTGACCCATAAGCCCTGGAATCATCAAAGGTCGGGTCAATGAACAATTACAACATGGCGCAGCCAGCGATCTCGTCGGACCTGTTGCCAACGCTGCCGATCAATCGGTTCCGCACCGCAGACATCGATGAGCACGCCCGCAATATGGGTGGCTGGCAGGTTTGCTATGACCAGTTGACCCCCGGGCGCTTTGAAGGCGAGTTGATCGAGTTCCGCTCGGACTGGATGCAACTGGTGCGCGACCGCTCTAATCAGGCACTGACCAAGCAAGGCGTTGCCTGGGAGGGCGCCATCACCTTCAGCGTGCCGCTGAGTGCCGATGGGCCGGTCTTTTGCTCCGGGCACCCGATTATCGAGCCCAGTCTGTTGGTCGCCCGTGGCCAGAACCTGCCCGAGCTGCGCACACCGCAGCATCTCGACCTGCTCGGTGTCGCCATCGACGAGCAGGCGTTGGAGCATGTGCTGGAACGACAGGGCAGTCGCTTTCGAATTACCGATCTTCCCAAGTGTTACCGTCTCGGCAACTCGACGCTGCCCGCCGAGCTTGCGGCGTTGTTCGATGAGCTTGAAGGCGGCGAGCAGGGGCGTGACTCGTTACTGGGTTACGAGTCGATCCGCCGTGGCCTGCGTGACACGGTGATGCTGCACATACTGGAACTGGTGGCCCCGGATGAGGCGCCGCCGCTCAACCCCACGGCGCGCAAGCGCATGGTCGACCGTGCCCGGGAATATGCCTTGACCCATGTCGATGAGCCGCTGTCGATCCTCGACCTGTGCAACCACATCGGTGCCAGCCGACGAAAACTGCAGTATTGCTTCCAGGAGACGTTGGGCATCAATCCCGTGGCCTATTTGCGGGCGTTGCGCCTCAATGCCGTGCGTCGTGAACTGCGTAGCGGCGGCCATGCCCGGGGTGTACAGGAGGTGGCGGCACGCTGGGGCTTCTGGCATTTGAGCCGGTTTTCCAGCGACTATCGAGTGCTGTTCGGCGAGACCCCTTCACAAACCCTGCGTCGCACGCATCTGTGCTGAAAACGGATAACGGCTGACCGGCCGGCTCCCTAGGATGACCCCAACACCACTTGGTTGGAGGGGCATTCGATGTATCAAAAAAATTATAAAACCAACGTCTTGCGCTGTACCTGGTTAAGCCTGGGGTTGATTGCTGTTTGTGGCGCTGCCCATGGCACCGAAAACGGTGCGCCGACCACGGCGTTCGGGGTCTACGATTTCGGCGCGGGGATGATGCCGCCGGCCACGCCCTTTGGCACCGTCGGCCTGCGCACCGCGTTCTACTCGGCCAACGTGCAGAAGGATCGTCACGGTAAGTCCGTGGACAACAATTTGTCCCTGGATATCTTGTCCATCGGCGTTGCCTACATGCGCATGACCGATTACACCGTGCTGGGCGCCAAGTATGGCTTCGGCGCCGTCGTGCCGTTTTTCCAGATGGACGCTTCGCTACAGGTGCAGACCCCTGTCGGGCCGCTGGACCTGGAAGCCGATCCGTTTCGCATGGCCGATATACAGGTGCTGCCGGTGATCCTGCAGTGGACCTTGTCGCCGAACCTGTTCGTCAACGCCCAGTTCCAGATCCAGGCCCCCACGGGCGACTACGACAAGGATCGCTTGATCTCACCGGGTCTCAACCACTGGACCTTCTCGCCGATCCTCAACGCCACCTACATCTCCGACAGCGGCTTCGAAGTGTCTTCCAGTTTCGAAGCCGACATCAACACCCGCAACCACGCCACCGACTACAAGAATGGCGTCGAGTACCGTCACGAATTCGCCGTGGGCCAACACGTCGGCCCATGGACCGTCGGCGTGGGCGGTTTTTACTACCGGCAATTCACCGACGACGATGCGCCGGGCCTGGAAGCGGGCAATCGCGCCCGGGTGTTGGCGGTCGGGCCGGCGGTGAGCTACTTCAAGCCCGGCATGCCCCCGGTGTGGCTGCACGTCTACAAGGAGCTCGATGCGCGCAACCGCGCCGAGGGCTACACCACGGCGCTGCGTATTTCTCACAGTTTCTAAAAGGGGCTCGCCATGAACCAATCAAATTCCGTTTCACCGGCGGCCACCCCGTCGCGCCAGGCCGGTTGGCGCGAAGGCGGGGTGCTGATGCTGGGCAGCAGCCTGACGATCATGGGCGCGGTGATGGTCACGCCCATCCTGCCCAGATTGGGCGCCGAATTCGGTCCCATGGAACCGCGCGCCGATCTGTTGGTGCCGTTGGCGATTACCGGCCCGGCTTTGGCGATTGCCGTGTGCGCACCGTTGGCTGGCTGGTTGGCCGACCGGGTTGGGCGCAAGGCGTTGCTGGTGATTGCCACGGTGCTCTACGCCTTGCTCGGTGCGCTGCCGGCCATGCTCGACAGCCTGCCTTCGATTGTCGGTGCGCGGCTGTTGTTCGGGTGCACGGAGGCAGCGGTGATGACCTGCTGCGCAACCTTGATCGCTGACTATTGGCAGGGCGAGGAGCGGCTGCGCTACGTCAACCGGCAGGTGGTGACCATCGGCCTGGTGGGCGCGCTGTTTTTCGTGGTGGGCGGTGTGCTCGGCGAGCATTCGTGGCGTGCGCCGTTCCTGTTGTATCTGCTGCCACTGCTGCTGGTGCCGGCCATGATGAAAGTGCTCTGGGAGCCGCCGGTGGCGACGCGGCAAATGGTCGAGCAGCGCGTCGATGAGTCGGGGCCGGCCAAGGTCGCCGTGCTGCAACTGCTGGCCGGCTACCTGATGATCCTGGGTGGCATGGTCCTGACGTTCGTCATGCCGATCCAGGCGCCGACGCTGTTGGTCAGCCTGGGCATCACCTCCAGCACCATGATCGGCCTGGCCGCGGGATTGAGCCTGCTGGCGACCTTGGGCGGTTCGCTGATGTGGCCGTTGCTGCGCCGCCGCTTCGGCATCGCCGGTTGCAACGCACTGTTGCTCGGCCTGATGGGCCTGGGGCTGTGGCTGCTGATGCGCGGGCAAAGCTACAACGAAGTGCTGGTGGCGGTGTTCATCCAGGGCCTGGGAGCCGGGTTGCTGGTGCCCAACGTGATGGCGCCGGTGATGAATGCCTTGACCGCCAGCACCCGCGGCCGGGGCATGGGCGGGTTTACCTCGTGCCTGTACATCGGTCAATTCGTCAGTCCGCTGGTGGTGGCCTTGGTGATTGTCTTCGCCGGTGACCTGCGTCACGCCATCCAGTGGCTGGCTCTGGCCAGTTTTGCCTTGGCGCTGCTCTGGGTCGTTGTCGGCCTGCGTGCACGCGGCCAGGGACAGGCGCGCACTGTCGGGTCACATTAATCGTCATGACACAAGGAACCTGAAACATGGGTATGCAAGACATCCACCATTTGATGGACATTGAAGATGCCACGGCGCTGGCCGAGTGGGTCAGGCGTGGCGAAGTCCAGCCCGGCGAACTGCTGGAGACGGCTATTGAGCGCCTGGAGCGGGTCGAGCCGCAGCTCAATGCGGTGGCCGAGCGTTTGTACGATTCGGCTCGGCAGGCGGCGCGCACGCCACAGGTAGGCCAGGGCTTGCTGGCCGGTGTGCCGACCTTGATCAAAGACCTGTTTTCACCGGTCCACGGCGCGGCGATGACTAACGGCTCACGCGCGTTGGGCAACTTCCGTGCGGATTTCGAGTCGGAAATCGTCGCGCGTCTGCGGCGTGCCGGATGCCAGGTGATGGGCACCAGTACGTCGCCGGAGTTCGGTACGTCGTACTCCACCGAGTCCGCGCGCTTCGGCGCTACGCGCAATCCCTGGAGCACCGACCACAGCGCCGGTGGCTCCAGCGGGGGCGCGGCGGCACTGGTAGCGGCCCGCGTGGTGCCGTTTGCCCATGGCAACGACGGTGGCGGTTCATTGCGCGTGCCGGCGTCTTGCTGTGGCGTGTTCGGGTTCAAGCCCAGCCGTGGCTTGCTGCCATCGGGGCCGATGGTGGGCGAGGGTTGGGCGGGGATGGGCACGCCTCATGCGATCACCTTGTCGGTGCGCGACAGTGCGGCGCTGCTGGACGCCACCGCCGGGATGGACCTGGGTGCGCCGTACGCCGCGCCGATCCAGGTGTTGCCGTATGTGATGGCGGTGCAGGCCGATCCCAAGCCGCTGCGCATTGCCCTGGTCGAGCAGCTCGGGCCTTGGCCTACGTCACCCCAGAGCCTTCAGGCGGTGGGCGAGGCCGCGCGGTTGTGCGAGTCGTTGGGGCATCGTGTCGAACCGGTGAGCCTGCCGGTGGCGTTGCTGGAGTTTCTCGACCACGTGTTCACCATCATTGGTGCCAGCACCCGTCATTATGTCGACCTGCTGGGTCAGATGCGTGGGTTTGCGGTGCAGGCGGAAGAACTTGAAGTACGTACCCGGATCATCTTGCGAGACAAGGGCGACGTCAGCGGCGCCCAATATGCTGCGGCGGTGGAATGGATTCATGCCCTCGGCCGGCAACTGGCCGCGTTCATGCAGGATTACGACGTGATCCTGACCCCGGTCCTGACCCGTGAGCCGACGCCGATTGGCGAACTGGATCTGCAGGATGTGTGCATGAGCCTGGATCAACTGATCGAGCGCTACCACAGCTATTCGCCGTTCACCGCGCTGTTCAATGCCAGCGGCCAACCGGCGATGTCAGTGCCGTTGTCCTGGAGCGCCAATGGCCTGCCGATGGGGGCGCATTTTGCCGGTCGCTTTGGCGAGGAAAGCACCTTGCTGGCCCTGGCCGCCCAACTGGAGCGCGCCCAACCGTGGCGCGGCCGAGTCCCACCGGTCAACGCCTGCCGGCGTTAAAACTGTGGGAGCGAGCTTGCTCGCGATCGCGGTATCAGATTCAACATCATGGTTGACTGATAGTCCGCTTTCGCGAGCAAGCTCGCTCCCACAGGAGATTTGTGGTGGTCGCGGATGCCTTGGGCGACTCGAAAAAAAACTGTGGGAGCGAGCCTGCTCGCGAAGGCGTTGGGTCAGTCGGCATCATGGTTGGCTGATCCTCCGCTTTCGTGAGCAGGCTCCCCACAAGGGGATTTTTGCTGGGTAGGGCTCTGGGGTTGTACCAGAGCCCTTGAAGGTCAGTAGCGGATCATCACCGACTTCAGTTCGGTGTAGTCATCAATGAATGCACTGCCGAATTCACGGCCTATCCCAGAAGATTTGCTGCCGCCAAAAGGCACCGCCGGGTCGAGCAGGGTGTGCATGTTCACCCAGACCGTGCCAGCTTCGATGGCGGGGACCATGCGCAGGGCTTTGCCCAGGTCATTGGTCCAGAGGCTGGCGCTCAGGCCGTAGGGGGTGTCGTTCATCAGTTCCAGCAACTCCTCCTCAGTGTCGTAAGGGAAAAACGTGGCGATCGGGCCGAAGGTTTCTTCGTTGAGCAGGCTGTCGTCGCGGCGATTGGCGAGGATGATGGTCGGCTCGACATAGCAACCCGGCCCATCGATCAGCTTGCCACCGTGGACGATGGTGTTGTTCTGTGCGCGGGCCTTGGCGAAGAATTCCGCGAGTTTGTGCTGGTGCTGACGGTTGGTCACCGGACCGAATTCGGTGCGTTCGTCCAGGGGCGAGCCGATGGTGAGTTTGCTCAGGCGCTGGGCCAGTTTGTCCATGATCGACTCGATCTGCGAGCGATGGACAAAGAACCGTTCCGCGGCAGCGCAGATCTGTCCCGAATGCAGAAAGCCCGCCTCGATGATGCCGTTGACCGCCACTTCGGGATCGATATCGCGCAGGAACCCCGCCGCATTCTTCCCGCCCAGCTCCAAGGTTGCACGGGTCAACCCGGCGCCCATGGCCGCTTGGCCCACCGCCAGGCCGGTGGGTACGGAACCGGTGAACGAGACCTTGTTGGTGCCCGGGTGTTCGATCAGCCCTTTGCCCACCTGGCCGCCGCCGGTCAACACATTCAGGGCGCCGGCTGGAAGGCCGGCCTCGATGGCCAGTTCAGCGATGCGCAGGATGGTCAGCGGGGTGAACTCGCTGGGCTTGATGATGATGCTGCAACCGGTCACCAGGGCTGAGGCCAGTTTCCAGATGGCGATCATGGTGGAAAAATTCCACGGCACGATACCGACCACCACCCCGACCGGTTCGCGCAAGGTAAATGCGGTGTAGCGTTCGCCAGCGAAGGAGGGCAGTGATGGGGTGATCGTCTCGCCGTTGATCTTGGTGGCCCAGCCGGCGTAGTAACGCAGGAAATGAGCGGCCTGATCGACCTCGAAGGCGCGGGAGATATGGATGATCTTCCCCGACTGGCAGGTCTCGATCTGCGCCAGCTCCTCGCGGTTGCGCTCCAGCAGGTCCGCCAACTTGAGCAGCACATGACCGCGCACCGCCGGCGCTGTTTGAGACCACTGCTTGAAGCCGCGACGGGACGATTGCACCGCCGCATCGATGTCGCCGGGAGTGGCGTCGCTGACCTGGGCGATGACTTGGCCGGTGGCAGGGTTTACGACGTCCAGCGTCTGGCTGCTCTGGCTTTCGACGTAGCTACCGTCGATGAACAGGGCGTGATGTCTACCGAGGAAGGCTTCGACCTGAGGCAGCAGGGCAATATCGCTCATGAGGGTTTCCTGATCGCGAATGGGAAAGCCCCGAGGGTAATCCCGGCAGGACCGTCCAGCTTGACTGTGCCTGCCGCGCCGTATGTCTGTGGCTGCCAGCCTGGGTGGTTGGCAGCCAGGAGCAAGGCCACGTGCAGGCAGGGACAAGCCAGCCTGGCCGGTTTGCGATCAGATCCGGCTTTCGACTTGATGGCATAGGGGCAGGCGATGTTTCTCCAGACCAACAAACAGAAACGGGCGTTGATCGCACAGGTGCAGCGCGTACTGGCCGGCGAAACGGAGGACACGCCGCTGCTCGACGCGTATCCGCCACTGCGCACCGTCCTTGAGCAGTATGCACGGCAGGTGGCGAGCGCGACTGCACATCTGCATCAGGTCGAGGCTCAAGTGGAGGCGCAAACCCTGCGCTGGCAGCAAAGCGAGCATGAGTTGCATAAGGTTCGCCAGCAATTGGAGCAAACCCTTGAGCGCGAGCAGGTGCTTGAAATACGTCAGGGCGAACTCAGCCAGCAGCTGCTGCAACAACGCCAGGATACGCAGATCTGGGAGTTGCTGCAGTCGACCCTGACAGAAGGCTGCTGGGATATCACGGTCGTCAACGGTGACCTTCAGCACCCGGCCAGTGGCATGCGCTTTTCCAGTCAGTTCCGTGCGCTGCTCGGTTATGGACCGGATGACTTGCCCGATGGCTGGGATGCCCAGGTCGGCATCACCCACCCGGACGACTTGCCCAAGATCATGGCCATTTTCGACCGGGAAATCCTTGGCTCCCAGGGCAGCGGTGAATACGTCTTTGAATACCGGATGCGCCACAAGACCCGGGATTACATCTGGTGCCGCGAACGCGGTCGGGCGGTACGTGACTCGCATGGGCAACTGGTGCGGGTCATTGGTGCGGTGCGTGATATCAGCGATGAGCGCTCGGCCCAGTCCACCCATCAGCGCATGCTCGAACAGAACCAGGTGACCTACGCCCAGATTGCCACGGTGGTGGGGGTGATCAAGGGCATTGCCGACCAGACCAATCTGCTCGCCTTGAACGCCGCGATTGAGGCGGCCAGGGCCGGAGATGTCGGGCGCGGTTTCTCGGTGGTGGCCGATGAAGTGCGCAAGCTGGCGCAGAGCACCCGGCAGGCGACCCATCAGATCCAGACCATGTTGCATCAGCACAAGTAGGAGCCGCCGAAGGCTGCGATCTTTTCACGGCCCATTGAATCTGGAGCGGAAAAGATCGCAGCCTGGGGCCGCTCCTACAGATGTCTGTCAGAACGGAACCGCCACCACCAACTGGCTGTAGACGTTGGTGCCGTTGCCGCCGACCTGATTGCCACCGCTGTCCGCATCCTTCTCAGGCTTGTACAGGCCCACCAGCGGCGTGACGATCAGGTGCTCATTCACCGCCCATTCCACGTACAGGTCCAGCTCCTGTGCATCGAGGTTCAGCGCTTCGCGGGTGTGCAAGGTCTGGTAGTCGAAGAACAGCGCGCCAATGGTCACGTTTTCCGCTGGCTTGAGTTTGAGGCCAACGTGCTGGATGGCGGTGTTGCTGTTGAATGGGCCGGCATAGTTGCCCGCCACTTCACCCTGGAACCAGGTGCCATAGCCGCGGTTCTGGCCGTTGAACATCGAGTCCCAATCCTTGGAATAGCGACTGTAGCGATAGGTCAGGTCCGGCGTCCAGGGCAGGTCGGCGAAGGTGTAGCCGGCTTCGGTGTACCAGGCTTTCTCCGGGCCCGCGTCCTTGTCCTGCCAGGCATACTCGAAGGCGAAGTGGGCATTCTCGATGCCAGCATTCCCGGCGCCGCGCAGGCTGTAGATGTCCATGCCTTCCCGCTGTTTCTGGAAGTCGCTGGCGTAGCGGTCATCGACTTTGATGCCGTGGATGTAGGTCAGCCCCAGGGTGCCAGGCGCGGCGGTGTATTCCAGGGTGCCAGCGGCCATTTCGGTGTTGGCTTGGGCGCGGTTGTCGGACTTGATCCACATCAGGCTGCCATGCACGCCTTCCTTGCCGCCCAGGCGCACGACAGCGGTTTCGTCGAAGGCATGCCGGGCCGCCAGGTAATAGGCGCCACCGCGATTGAGCTCGCCATCGGCCACGCCTTTGCCCAGGTTCAGGCCATCGTCGTTGATGATGAAACCGTCGCCAAGGGTGATCACCTGGCGGCCGTAGGACAGGTCGACACCGTCCTTGCCCAGCGCCGGGAACAGGTCCCCCGAACGCCAGCCGGCAAAGGCTTCATCGAACTTGGTGGTGCGCTCGGAGCCGTCGCTCAAGCCGGCTGCGTCGCCATCGCCCCAAGTGCCGGAGCTGACCAGGTTGGCCGTCCCGTAGACACTGCCCAGACCGCCCAGTGTCTGGTCGATACTCAGGCCATACTTGATGAAACCTTCGCGCCAGCTCGAACCGCCGGCGGTGCCGTCGTAGTTCTTGCGGCTGTTGAACAGCCCGTAGACCGCGAGGAAGTTGCCGGTGACGGTGGTGTCTTCGTCGGTGTAAAGCTCATAGGCCTGGGCCGATGAATCGGCGACCAGCAGGGCAATGCCCAGGCCGATGGCGTTGCGCAGCAAAGGTGTACGACGTGTGTGCTCCATGGTGGATTCCCCAGTGTTATAGGACAGTAGAGCGCGCATTAAGGGGAGTGGTACCCGGGGAAGTCTTTCACCTGCCTGCCATGGAGTTGACTCAGGCCGCCAGTGCAGCGGTGTTGGCAGGCAGCAACAAAACCGGCGGCAGACATGGGCAAGACGCCCGGGACGGGGCGGCGCAGAGTAAGGCTGCACGCAACGCCGTTTCGATCAGGGACTGGTTGGGGAAGGCATGATCGCCGGTTCCTGGACGGCTGTGGCATCCATACTAAAAATCCGCTTTCGAGGATCTGCACCATGTCGATCAATGACAGGCTCACCGAGCACTTGAACCGGGGTTCGGTGGGCTTTCCCACCGCGTTGGCCAGCACCATTGGCCTGATCATGGCAAGCCCCGTGATTCTCACCGCGACCATGGGCTTTGGCATTGGCGGCAGCGCCTTTGCCGTGGCGATGCTGATCGCCGTGGTAATGATGCTGGCCCAGGCGACGACGTTTGCCGAGGCAGCGTCGATGCTCCCGACCACCGGCTCGGTCTATGACTACATCAACTGTGGCATGGGCCGCTTCTTCGCGATTACCGGGACGTTGTCGGCCTATCTGATTGTCCATGTGTTCGCCGGCACCGCCGAGACCATTCTGGCCGGTGTCATGGCCCTGGTGAACTTCGAACACCTCAACACCCTGGCCGAATCGGCAGGCGGCTCCTGGTTGCTGGGCGTGGGGTTCGTGGTGGTCTTTGGCGTGCTCAACGCGTTCGGCGTCAGTGCCTTTGGCCGGGCCGAAATCATCCTGACGTTCGGCATGTGGACCACCCTGATGGTGTTCGGCGTGCTGGGCCTGATCGCCGCACCGGCGGTGGAACTGGAGGGCTGGTTTGGCGCGTCCGTGGTGGGCACCGATCTGGTCACGGTGCTGTCGCTGGTGGGCATGGCCATGTTCATGTTTGTCGGCTGCGAATTCGTCACGCCGCTGGCGCCGGACCTGCGCCAGTCCGCGCGGACCATGCCCCGGGCCATGATGCTGGGTTTGTTCAGCGTCGCCACCTGCATGTTCATCTACGGTGCAGCGATGAAGCGCCAGGTGGAAAACGTGCTGCTCGATGCCACCAGCGGTGTGCATCTGCTCGACACCCCCATGGCGATTCCACGCTTCGCCGAACAGGTCATGGGCGATATCGGCCCGATGTGGCTGGGGATCGGCTTTCTGTTTGCCGGTGCGGCGACCATCAACACCCTGATGGCCGGCGTACCGCGGATTCTCTACGGCATGGCGGTGGACGGTGCTCTGCCGAAAGTCTTCACCTATCTGCACCCACGCTTCAAGACGCCGTTGCTGTGCATCCTGGTGGCGATGCTGATTCCGTGCCTGCATGCGTGGTGGCTGGGTGGCAATACCGACAACATCATGCACCTGGTGCTGGCTGCCGTATGCGCCTGGAGTTTTGCCTACCTGCTGGTGACCGTGTCGGTAGTCAGCCTGCGGATTCGTCGCCCCGATCTGCCACGGGCCTATCGCTCGCCGTGGTTCCCGTTGCCACAGATCCTGTCTAGCGTCGGCATTGTGTTGGGCATGTGGTTCATCACGCCGCCCGGCATGAATCCGGCAGACATCTACGTGCCCTTCGCGGTGATGCTCGGTGGCACGGCAGCGTACGCTTTGTTCTGGACCCTGGTGGTGCAGAAGGTCAATCCATTCAAGCCAGCGTCGGTAGAAGACGTGCTGGCCAAGGAGTTCTCCCATGAGCCAGGGCAACCTGCGGGCGAGTTTGTCGACCCTGCTGCAAAAACTGTCTGAGTTGTTCAGCGCCCAGCGCGCCCCGGCCGGTTATCGGCCTGGGGCGACCCTGGAACACTTGCGACGCAACCTGGCGCTGGCGCGATTCGAGGTGGTGGGCCCGGCTACGGCGACGGCAGCCACCGACGACGGCAGCTTGCAGTTGGAGATTGTCGAACGCACCGAGTCGCAACTGTTGATGCACCTGGTGATGACCGAGTTCGTCCTACGCGTGCCTGCCTCCCGAGAGGGCACGGCGCGCCTGGAACTGCACCACGGCGGGGCTGTCCGGCGTAGCGGCATTCGCTGCCGGCAGCGGGACGGGCGCAGTGACCTGGCGGCCCGGTTGCAGGCGGCTGTGGAGCAGGATCTTGTGCTGTACCAGGCGCTCATGCCGCTGGATTTCAAACGTCTGCGCATCGATCTGCAAGGACGCCAGTGGTGCGTGCGTCTGGAACACATGGGCGGTAGCGAAGTGGTCAATCGCATGCCGGCCTTTCGTCGCTATATCCCGTTGAGCCGGGAGCAGCGCACTGTCTTGCTGGCGACCTTGAGCGGCCTGCAGCGGGTGTTGGCAACGCTCTGATTCCTTTGTTCTACCCTGGCATCATTCCTGCTACTGCTCTGGCGATCAGGTACTTGTTGCGCGCATATAGATAACATGTTAACTATTGCCGCACAAAAACAAAAAGCCACTGCGGAGAATGCCATGAGCATGCAACAGGTTGGGCAGGACGGTCTGGACACTTGGAACCGGGATCTGCGGGCGACTTGCGGCCACTTCGATACCGAGCTGGCCTTCAATCGCGCGCTGTTCATTGGTGAAGTGTCGAACTTCCATCGGGGTGGCCTTGCCCTCGCGAACCTGCGCACCAACGCCGGTAACATCAAGCGTCACTCGCCCAACGCCGATCACGATGATGACCAGGATTGCCTCCTGGTCAGCCAACGCAGCGGCTACTGCCGCATTACCCAGAACGATCGGAGCATCCAGTTGGCGCCCGGTGAATTGTTGTTGATGGATTCCGTCGGGGCGCTTGAAATCACCCCGTTCGGCCTGATCGAGCATGCGGTGCTGTCCTTGTCTCGCCAGGACGTGTCGCGGCAACTGGGCGGGGACGCCAAGACCTTCGGCAAGGTGTCGTCCAGCAAGGCGTGTGGGCGGATGCTGCATGTCTTGATGGATCAGCTGTGCAGGGACACACCGGACGGCGAGGGCGCGGTGGGCGAAGGTGAAGCCTTGCAGAGTGCCTTCGTTTCGCTGTTGGGCTCGGCCTTGGAACACAGCAGCGATGCCCGTGATGAGGGGGCTGCGTTGCAGGGCAGCCATCTGCGCAGCTACGTGCAGAAGGTCATCGACGAATCACTGACCCAGCCCGGCCTCAGCCCGGTGGGCCTGGCCAATCGGCTGAATATTTCGGTGCGGCATCTGTATCGCTTGTTCGAAGAGCAAGATGACAGCGTTTGCCGCTACATCCAGCGCGCCCGGCTCAAGCGCAGCGCTGATGACCTGACCAATCCGTTCCTGCGGGACGAGTCCATTACCTCGATTGCCTACAAATGGGGCTTTACCGATTCGGCGCATTTCAGCCGTTCGTTCAAGAAGCAGTTCGAGCTGTCGCCCAAGGAGTTTCGTTCCAGCCGTTTGCAGGTGGGGCAGGGGGTGGCTTGAGTGGAGATATCCAATAGCTTTGCAGTCTGAACCACCGCTTTCGCGAGCAAGCCCGCTCCCACAAAGGGATTTGTGATGAACATGATTTTTGTGGATGTCATTGGAAAGTGTGGGAGCGGGCTTGCTCGCGAAGGCGGCGGTACATTCACCACCGTCGTCAGCGAGGCACCGCTCCCATAGGCTCAAACCTCCGGCAAAGTCGAACCCCCATCGACTACCAAAGTCTGCCCGGTCACATAACTGGCCAGGCTCGACGCCAGGAACAGCATGGCGCCAGCGATGTCGCTCGGTTGGCCCAATCGACCCAGCGGCACCCGGCGGGCGATGTCCTGGTTGACCTCATCGTCGCCCAGGTTGGCCATGGCCGGTGTTGCAATCATGCCCGGCTCGACGCCATTGACGCGGACATTCTCGGCCGCCAGCTCCAGCGCGGCATTGCGAATGAAACCATTGACCCCGGCCTTGGAGGCCGCGTAGTGGCTGAGCCCTGGATACGCCACCCGCGGGCCGGTGACCGAGGAGGTCACCAGCACGCAGCCTTGGCCCTGGCGCCGGAACATCGGCAACGCCGCCTGGGTCAGCCAGAACAGCGCCGACAAGTTCACCGCCAGCGTTCGCTCAAGCATCGACGGGGTGATCTCGGCGAACGGTGTCAGCGGAAAATAGCCGGCGTTGTGCACCAGGATATCCAGCCTCCCCAAGCGTTGCTCCAGCTCGGCCATCATCCCGAAGACCGCCGTTGCGTCGGCCAGGTCAACCCCCAGCGCTTGCACCTGACAGCCCACGGCGGTCAATTCGCCGGCGACTGCTTCGGCCCGGGCCAGGCCCAGGTCGGCAATGACCACGCGAGCCCCTCGCAGGGCAAACGCTTCGACGATGGCCCGGCCAATGCCCTGGGCGCCGCCCGTGACCAGTACGGTCTGGCCGCTGAAATCCAGATCCTCAGGCATCGCTGGCCTCCATCCGGCTGAAGGCCAGTGTCGGTACGTCGACGATGCTGGAGCCGCCATCGGCCACCAGCGTCGCCCCGGTGATGATCGACGCCTCAGGCGAGGCCAGGAAACGGCAGACGTTAGCGATTTCCTGCGCACTGGCCGGCCTGCGCAACGGCACGTCGGCGCAGACCCGGTCATACGCCTGCTGCAACGTTTCGCCATGGAACTGCATCAATGCCTGCATTTCTTCATCGGCCATGGGCGTGCGGACCCAACCTGGGCAGATCGCATTGACTCGTACGCCGTGAGGCCCGTAATCCCTTGCCAGGGAGCGGTTGAGGCCCAACAGCGCATGCTTGGCGGTGGTGTAGCCGCACACGTGCGGGCCTGCCGCCAAGGAAGCAATGGAGGCGATCAGCACAATGTTGCCGGCACTTTCCTGTAGCAGGGGTAGGCACGCCCGGGCGCTGTAGAAGGCGCTGTCGAGATTGCTGCGCAAGGCCGCTTCCCAGGTCGATGGCTGAGTCTCGGTGGCGCTACCCATGCCCATGCCACCGGCACAGGCCAGCAGCACGTCGAGTCGGCCATAACGCGTGCGAATCTGCTCGACGAAGCTGTCCCAGGTGGCCGGGCAGGCTGCATCGCCCACCAGCACCAGGCCGCCGATGTCCTCGGTGAGTGCTTCCAAGGGCTCGCGGCGTCGACCGATCAGCACCAGGTTGGCGCCTTCGGCGGCATACAGGCGGGCGCAGGCCGCACCGATACCGGTGCCGGCACCGGTGATCACGACGGTGCGTAATTCAGGCATCGGGATACTCCGTCTGGTTGAGCACCTGGCAGTACGAACTGACCGGGAAATTGGAGAACTCATCGAACGACGCACCGGCGTAGCCGAAGATCTTGCCGTCGCTACGATGCTGTTGCAGGTCGATCAGCACCAGGCCCAGGGTCGGGATTATTTTTTCCCGCCACACGAACAGGTACAACTGATCGGCGATCTTGTAGGTGTCGCAGCGATCGGTGTCGCACAGGCCTTGTTCAACACCCTTGAGGCACTGCCACGAGTAGAACTGGTCGTTGAGGTAAATGTGTTCGTAGACTTCGCTCGGGCTGTAGCGATACAGGTTGCGCAGCCCCACCAGTTCGGTGGTCGGTGCGTGCGGGCACAGGCCAGGCTGCCAGGGACGATCGAGGCTGCCGTGCAGGAACTGCGCTTGAACCGAGGTCAGGGGCTTACCGGTCAACGCGCGGCTGTAGAGGCCTTCGCCGGTTTCTTGCTGGCTTGGCATGCGGCCGATCACGGCGGTGAAGGCGGCGCAGGCGGTATCGAGCACAAGGCTTATCGACGACGTCAGTTCGCCTTCGCGCTTGATGAAGTCCACCAGGTACAGGCCCGGGCGTACGGATGTGGCCCGGTAGGTCGCGGTGCCGCTGGAGTGCCCATCGGCGGCGTTCCAGGACACGGTGTCCTGCTCGAAGCGATGCTCGATCTGCCAGCCATTGGCGAAATGCAGGGTGAAGGTCTTGCCGTCCAGGTCGGCCAGGTTTGGCAGGATGAAGGCTTCGGGGGCAAAGCCATCGGCCAGGGCGCCGACGGTGATCCAGTCTGAAGATGTGCTCATTGCAAGGCTCCGGTGGTTGAATTAGCCACTCGGATCATGCGGTGCCGGGCAACGGCGGCCTATCAACCAAATGGTTGATCAGAGGAACAGTGCGCTGACCAACTCGGTACGGCTGCTCACGCCAACCTTGCGAAACAGGTGGATCAGGTGAGTCTTGATGGTCGGCAAGCCCACCTCCAGCTCCCGGGCCAATTGCTTGTTGCTGACGCCTTGGCGCAGCAGCCAGGCAATCTGGCGCTCCTTGGGCGTCAAGTCGCCCAGTGGGTCCTCATGGCCAGGCAAATGGGCCACGGCCAGTTGCAGCAAGGCCTGCAACGCGCTGAGTTGATTCAACTGCTGGCCGGTGAAGACACCTTGCTCGGCAGTGCGCAGCAACGAAATCGCGGCTTGGGGCTGACCGTCTCGATGGGCGAAGACTTCCACCACGTCGACCACGCCGTAGCGCTGCAGGAAGTCGTGATAACGATGGTTGTCACGTCGCGGTTGGCGGGCCATCGCCAGGCCCAACGGCACCACGGCCAACTCGCTGGATACGCAGTGGCGCGGGTGCAGCGGGTCGAACTGACGGTAGTTGTCCAGGTAGTCGCGGTGCATCTCGCCGCTCATCCTATGCAGGCTGAAGTCATGGACCTGCAGCTGCCGATCAACGCAGTAGAACGCCGCCCGGCTGACGGGAACCAGCTGGGTAAAGGCGTGCAGGCACTGGCCGGCTATGTCCTGGGTGGGGATGACGTTCATGGTCGCACCTTCGCCAAGAGGGCTGCCGGTGGGGCCGGCAGCCAAGTCCGATCAGGCTACCGCGAAGTAGTGTTTGACGAAACTCTCGCTGACCACTTCCCACAGCACTGGCGTGCCCTTGGTCACGAACCAGCTGTCGCCGGCCTTGTAGCGGGTGCTCTGGCCGGTGGCCTCGTCGGTGAGCACTACTTCACCGGTGACCACGGTGGCTTGTTCGGCGAAGGGGTAGACCATCCGGAACTTGCCTTGGGTGGTGCCGAAGTAGGCGCTGCTGACGGGATCGGTCGGTGCGCCGAAGGTCATCTTGCCGAAGGCTTTGACTTCGCCTTCGAGAATCTGCGAACCGAGATCGGCGACGGTGCCCCAGGCGTCCAGGTCGGACAGCTGGATGTCTTTTTCGAGGGTGATAAGGGGCATGGCAGTGACTCCTGATGATTGAAAAGCAGAGGGTATGTATGTCTAGTTCCGGTCAGTGAAACCACTGAATCTGTGGGAGCGGGCTTGCTCGCGAAGACGGCGTACCAGTCGACATCAATGCTGCCTGACCCACCGCTTTCGCGAGCAAGCCCGCTCCCACAGGGTTTTTGCTTAGCTGATTGGCATCTGACCGTCAGCGACGGCCATTCCAGTAGCCCGACAGCTGATGCCAGGACTTGCCGGCGGTCAGCAGCAATGGGCGAATGGCGTCTTTGCCGATGATGGTCGGGCGATGGATCGAGCTGACCAGGTCGTAGCGCGCCGAGCCTTCACTCATGCCTTCGGCCAGCACCTTGCAGATGATGTGGCTCGGCGTGACGCCAAAGCCTGAGTAACCCTGGACGAAAAACGCGTTGCTGCGGCCGGGCAGGGTGCCGATCTGTGGGAACAGGTTCGGGCTGCAGGCCATCGGGCCGCCCCAGGCCAGGTCGATCTTCACGTCCTTGAGGTACGGGAAGATCTTCAGCATCAGGCGCCGGTTCCAGGCCTTCAGATCTTGGGGGATGTGCTCCACCAACGGCGTCGCGGCACCGAACAGCAGGCGGTTTTCGTTGGTGACGCGGTAGTAGTCGATCACCGGGCGAATGTCGCTGTAGGCACCGCGAATCGGGCTGATGCGCTGGATCAGTTCGTCCGACAACGGCTCGGTCATCATCTGGAAAGCGTAAGTGTTGATGGTCGAGCGATGCAGCTCCGGTTCCAGCTTGTTGAGGAAACTGTCGCAGGCCCACAACAGCTTGCTGGCCCTGACCGAGCCACGCCCGGTACGCACGGTGATGCGCTCGCCATAACTGACTTCCAGGGCCGGGCTGTTCTCGAAGATCCGCACGCCGTGGCTGACCAGGGCCTTGGCCTCACCCAGTAACAGGTTCAACGAGTGCACGTGCCCGCCGCCCATGTGCAGCAATGCGCTGCCATAGGCCTTGGAGCCGATGATCTGCTGCACATCGGAGCCGCCGAGAAAGCGGATCTCGTGTTTGCTGTTGACTGACTTGAAGTCTTTTTCCCAGGCCCGCAGGGTTTTCTCCTGGCGCGCGTTGAAGCCCATGTAGCCGTAGCCGTGGCAGAAGTCGGCATCGATGGCGTACTTGGCGATACGGTCCTTGATGATGTCGGCGCCCAGGTCGCTGATCTCGAAGATCTGGCGCAGGCCGTCTTCACCCACGTCCTTCTTGATCTTTTCCAGGTCATGACCGATGCCGGCCATGATCTGCCCGCCATTGCGCCCGGTGCCGCCGAACCCCAGGTAACGCGCCTCCAGCACCACGATGTTGGTGATGCCTTTTTCGGCGAGCTCCAGCGCGGTATTGATGCCGGAGAAACCGCCGCCAATGACCACAACATCGGCGTCCACGTCCTGTTCCAGCGTGGGGAAGCTGAGGTTGTATTTCTTGGTGGCCGTGTAATAGGTGGGCGTTTCGATATTGATCATGACGCAACCTGACAAAGTGAAAGGAAACTCCGTTGCAACGCCTATGCAAGGCATTGCAGGGGATGGCCCTATTAAGAGCCCGGATGGGGGCGCCTGTCTTGATCATCCGTGCCGGGGTATTTGACCGAGCGCGCCATGGAGCCGAAACCTGCCCATGAAAAGTACAATCTTGGATCTGGAAGGTGCATTTTTCACCCGCCTGTGATTGCCCATACTGGACCGGCCTTAATCACTGATCCCGCTGTTTGTGCAACCTCAGGTTGCCGGGCAGAGGCGGGATCGGCAGATGCCAATAATAAAAGAGCCCGTCCATGAAAAAGCCAAACCCGCTGCTCGAAGACCTCAAGCCCATCCTGCCTGTCATTGCCGCCAATGCCTTCCAGGCGGAGAAAGACCGTAGCGTGCCTGCCGAGAATATAGCCTTGCTCAAAAGCATCGGCATGCACCGGGCCTTCCAACCGAAACCCTACGGTGGCATGGAGATGTCCCTGCCGCAGTTCGCCGATTGCATCGCGCTGCTGGCCGGCGCCTGTGCCAGCACGGCCTGGGCCATGAGCCTGTTGTGCACCCACAGCCATCAGTTGGCAATGTTCCCGGCCAAGGCCCAGCAGGAAGTCTGGGGCGATGATCCCGATGCCACCGCCAGCAGCAGCATCGCGCCGTTTGGCCGCACCGAGGAAGTCGACGGCGGTGTGATGTTCAGCGGTGAAATGGGCTGGAGCAGCGGCTGCGATCATGCCGAATGGGCGATCGTGGGGTTTCGCCGTAAAAACGCCGAAGGCGCCCAGGACTATTGCTTTGCAGTGCTGCCGCGCAGCGACTATGCGATTCGCGATGACTGGTTCGCGGTGGGCATGCGCGGCAGTGGCAGCAAGACCTTGATCATCGACAATGCTTTCGTGCCGGAACACCGGATCCAGAAAGCCAAGGACATGATGGAGGGCAAGTCCGGCGGATTCGGCCTGTACCCCGACAGCAAGATTTTCTACTCGCCATACCGACCCTACTTCGCCAGTGGTTTCTCCACGGTCAGCCTCGGCGTGGCCGAACGCATGCTGGAGGTCTTTCGCGAGAAAACCCGCAACCGCGTGCGGGCCTACACCGGTGCGGCAGTCGGTGCCGCTACCCCGGCGTTGATGCGCCTGGCCGAGTCGACTCATCAGGTGGCGGCGGCCCGTGCCTTCCTGGAGAAAACCTGGCAGGAGCACGCCGAATATGGCGAGCGCCACGAATACCCCAGCCGGGAAACCCTGGCGTTCTGGCGGACCAACCAGGGTTACGCCACCAAGATGTGCATCCAGGCCGTCGATCGCTTGATGGAGGCGGCCGGTGGTGGCGCCTGGTTCGAAAGCAATGAGTTGCAACGGCTGTTCCGCGACGCCCACCTGACCGGCGCCCATGCCTATACCGACTACGACGTCTGTGCGCAGATTCTCGGTCGTGAGTTGATGGGCCTTGAGCCTGATCCTTCCATGGTTTGACCGCCTGTGCGCTGAACCCTAGAACAATAATCGAGGCCGTCGCTCGAGGCGGCCGGGAGTCTTGCATGTCCAGTCTTTGTGATACCGCTTTCGATACCCGCGCGTTCCGCCGGGCCCTGGGTAACTTCGCCACCGGTGTGACCGTGGTCACCGCTGCCACTGAAGATGGCCGCAAGGTCGGTGTGACGGCCAACAGTTTCAACTCGGTGTCCCTGGACCCGCCATTGATCCTGTGGAGCATCGACAAGCGTTCGAGCAGCCATGGCGTGTTCGAAGCCGCCAGTCACTTTGCGGTGAACGTGCTGGCCGCCGACCAGATCGACCTGTCGAACAACTTCGCACGACCCAAGGACGACCGCTTCGCTGAAATCGAATTCGAGGCCGGCGAAGGTGGCGCCCCGGTGTTTGTCGATTGCTCGGCGCGTTTTCACTGTGAAAAATTCCAGCAGGTCGATGGCGGCGATCACTGGATCATGATCGGCAAGGTCGTGGCGTTTGACGATTTCGGACGCTCGCCGTTGCTCTATCACCAGGGGGCCTACTCGATGGTGCTGCCTCACACGCGCATGACCAAACGCGAAGAGGGCCAGTCCCCCAGCAGTCACTTCCAGGGGCGCTTGAGCCACAACCTGTATTACCTGATGACCCAGGCACTGCGGGCCTATCAGGCCAGCTACCAGCCGCGTCAGTTGTCCACCGGCTTGCGCACCAGTGAGGCGCGGATGTTGATGGTGCTGGAGAACGACGCCGGGCTGAACCTGTGCGACCTGCAGCGGGAAGTGGCGATGCCGGCGCGAGAGATCGAAGAAGCCGTGGCCAACCTCAAGCGCAAGGGCCTGGTGAGCGATGAAGGCGAGCGTGTACGCCTGACTGCCAAGGGTATCGATGAGACTGAAGGGCTCTGGGCGATTGCCAAGGAGCAGCAGGACAAGGTGTTTGGCCAGTTCAGCGAGGAACAGGTCGAGCATTTCAAGCAAGTGCTCAAGGGCGTGATCAAGGGCGCTTGAGTGACATTCAGTAAAGACTGGCATTCACCCCTTGTGGCGAGAGATGTGTTGTGGGAGCAAAGCTTGCTCGCGACATAGGCGACTCGATTTCTGAAAGACTTTCATTGCCTGTATCGCGAGCAAGCTTTGCTCCCACAATGAGTCCCCTTGCCGCAGGTAACTCGGCATCGAAAATGATAAGATTTAGTTAACTCATTAACTAAATCCCTCTCGCGAACATACTCATGCCCAAGCTGCGCCAATCCTTGACCCTGACCCTGCTCCAGGCCCGTGAAGCGGCCATGGGGTTTTTCCGGCCTTCCCTCAATCAACATGGCTTGACCGAGCAGCAATGGCGGGTCATCCGTATCCTTAGCCAGCACGACGAGCTGGAGATCAATCGCCTGGCCGAACTGGCCTGCATCCTCAAGCCCAGCATGACCGGCGTGTTGGTGCGCATGGAAGCGGCGGGCATGGTGGTGCGGCGCAAGGCTGAACAGGATCAGCGGCGAGTGCTGGTGCGCCTGGCGCCGCAAGGGCAGGCGAGCTTCGATTCGATGAGCCAGAGCATGGAAGAGAATTACCAGCGTCTGCAGGACAAGTTAGGGGAGGAAAAATTGCAGGCGCTGCTGGGGTTGCTCAATGACCTGAAGGCGATCAGGCGCTGAGAACCCGGGCTGGTTGTTTTCTGTGGGAGCAAGCTTTGCTCCCACAGATCCCCTTGCCACAAGGCATTTGATACCGATCAGTACACGCCGCCAGCCGCAGGCTTTGGTGTGTCCTTGAACATCGCCGCCAGCGTCTGCAAGCCCCGCATCAACACCGTGGTATCCACGCCCACCGCGACAAACGCCGCGCCGAGTTCGATATAGCGCCGGGCCAGTTTTTCATCGGCGCTGAGAATCCCGGCTGCCTTGCCGGCCTGGCGGATGCGGGCGATGGCGTCTTCGATGGCCGCTTGCACATCCGGGTGACCGGGGTTGCCGCGAAAACCCATGGACGCGCTCAGGTCCGCCGGGCCGATAAAGACCCCATCCACACCGTCCACTGCTGCAATGGTATCCAGGTTGGCCAGGCCCTCGCGGCTTTCGATCTGGACCAACAGGCACATCTGTTCATCGGCCTTGTCGAGGTAGCCGGGGATGCTGTTCCAGCGTGACGCCCGGGCCAGTGCGCTGCCGACACCGCGTACGCCATGGGGCGGGTAGTGGATGGCGCGCACCAGTTCGCGTGCCTGGTCGGCGCTTTCCACCATCGGCACCAGCAGGGTCTGCACGCCAATATCGAGCACTTGCTTGATCAGCGCCGTGTCACCGATCACCGGGCGTATCACCGGCTGGCTGGGGTAGGGTGCCACGGCCTGGAGCTGGCCGAGCAAGGTGCGCAAGTCGTTGGGGGCGTGTTCACCGTCGATCAGCAGCCAGTCGAAGCCCGCGTTGGCCGCCAGCTCCGCACAGTAGGCATCGGCCAACCCCAGCCACAGGCCGATCTGCGCCTCGCCGCTGCGCAGGCGTTGCTTGAAGGTATTGATGGGCATGTCCATGAAACGGTCTCCGATCAGACGAAACGGCAGGCGATGGAACCGAGCAGGTCGTAGTCGACATGGAAGGTATCGCCGGGGTTGGCTGCCACCGGGCGGGTGAAGGAACCACCGAGGATGATCTGTCCCGGTTGCAGGGTGACGTCATAGGCCGCCAGCTTGTTCGCCAGCCAGGCCACGCCTTTGGCCGGGTGATTGAGCACCGCCGCCGAGACGCCGGACTCTTCGATCACACCGTTGCGGTAGAGCACCGCCGGCACCTTGCGCAGGTCGATCTCGGTCGGGCGTACGGCGCGACCGCCCATGACAACGCCGGCATTGGCGGCGTTGTCGGAGATGGTGTCGAACACCTTGCGGGTCGCCTTGGTCTGCGGGTCGATCTGCTGGATGCGCGCATCGATGATTTCCAGCGCCGGGATCACCCATTCGGTGGCATCGAGCACGTCGAACACCGTCACGTTCGGGCCCTTCAACGGCTTGCCGAGAATGAACGCCAGCTCCACTTCCACCCGCGGCACGATGAAACGCTCGAACGGGATGTCGGTGCCTTCGTCGAAGAACATGTCGTCCAGCAGCGCGCCGTAGTCCGGCTCGGTGATGTTCGACGACACCTGCATGGCCCGGGAGGTCAGGCCGATCTTGTGGCCGACCAGCTTGCGGCCGTCCTTGATTTTCTGCGCGACCCAGGCGCGCTGGATGGCATAGGCATCCTCGATGGTAATGTCCGGGTGATCGAGGGAAAACTGCCGCACCTGCTCGCGGGAGCGTTCGGCGTGGTCGAGGCGGGTGGCGGCTTGTTGGATGAGATTCTGGTCGAGCATGGCAAGGGTCTCTTATTGAGGGTTGACGATGGCGGCCCGGGTGCGCAGCACCAGCAAGCCGCCAAGGGCGATGAGCAGGGCCAGCACATACAAGGCGAGGCTGGCGCTCTGGGTGGTGTCGCGCATCCAGCCGATCAGGTAGGGCGCGAAGAATGAGGCGATGCTGCCGAAGGAACTGATCAGCGCGATGCCGGCGGCCTGGGTGCCGTTGGACAGGAAGGCTGGCGGCAGTTGCCAGAACATCGGCAGCGCCGCGCTGGCGCCCATGCCGGCGACAATCAGGCCGCTGAGCACCAGGGTCGGATTGCCAGGTGAGAGCCCGGTGACCGCAATGCCCAGCGCGGCCATCAACAGCGGTACGCACAGGTGCCAGCGGCGTTCGCGATGGCGGTCGGAGGAACGCCCGCAGCCGATCATGAAAAAACAGCCGGCCAGGTAGGGTATTGCGCTGAGCAGCCCGACTTTGCCGTCGCTGCCGATGCCGGCGCCATGGATCAAGGTGGGCATCCAGAAGGCCAGGGTGTTCACAGCCAGCATCACGGCGAAGTACACCGCCACCAACAACCACACCTGCGGATTGTTGAGGATCGCCGAAAACGAGGTGATGGATTTGCGCTGTTCTTCAAGGCTCAGTTGTTCGCGCAGTTGTTGCTTGGCGTGCGGTGTGAGCCACTTGACCGTCTCGAAACTGTCCGGCAGGCACTTGAGCACCACCAGGCCGAGCAGGATCACCGGCAGCCCTTCGATGACGAACATCCATTGCCAGCCGCGCAGGCCGCCAAGGTCATGGAAGTGCTCGAGAATGCCGCCGGACAATGGTCCGCCAATCACCCCGGCCATTGGCACGGCGATGGCAAACAACGCGGTCACCTGGGCCCTGCGCCGGGCCGGATACCAGCGGTTGAGAAAGACCAGGATGCCAGGAAAGAAACCGGCCTCGGCCACGCCCAGCAGAAAGCGCAACACGTAGAAGCCGGCGGCGCTGTCGATAAGGAACATGCCGGTGGACAAGGCGCCCCAGACCACCATCAGCGTGGCGATCCAGCGCCGCGGACCGACCCGGTCCAGGGCCATGTTGCTGGGCACCCCAAACAGCGCATAGGCGATGAAGAACAGCCCTGCGCCGAAGCCGTAGACCGTGTCGCTGAACTGCAGGTCGGCGCTCATCTGCATCTTGGCGAAGCCGATGTTGATGCGGTCCAGGTGGGCAAAGAGGTAACAGACCAGCAACAGCGGCATCAGCCGCCAGGTGATGGTGGCATGGGTGCGGTCGTGCGCGACGGTGCCGGCAGTGTCGGCGGTATTGGCTGTGCTCATGATCTTGTACTTTTTGTCAGAGAGGCCGATGGGGAGAGTGGGGCAGACGGATTCAGCTGGCCTGGCCCTTGAGGAAGGCGTGGACGTTGTTGGCCTTGAAGTTGAGCTGTTCGTGCAGCTCGATCATCTCGAACGACAGGGCCAAGAGGCGTTGAGCCTGGAGCTCGGCGAAGTGCGCGGTGATCACCTCGAAGAGCTTTTCCGCGACTTTCTGGCGGGTGGCCAGGTCACGGCCGTGGCCGACTTTCAAGGTCATGTGCACGAAGGCGTAGTCGTGCTTGCCGTCGGCCATGCGCCAGGTGTCCAGGCGCACCCCGCGGCTGCGGATGCCGCCCAGGGGAAACACGCCGCTGTCGCCCAGCAAGGCGTGGACTTTTTCAAACAGGCCGGGCAGGTCGGCTTGTTGTTCGATGTTGTCGGTGTATTCAGCGATGAAATGCGGCATGAACGGCTCCTTCAGGCCGTACGGGGATGCCGTACGGCCGCAGTGTCAAACAGGGAAGACAGCGTTGATCTGTCCAGTGCCGGAGCTGCCGAAAGGCTCGGTGATGATTTCGGCAGGCTTGTCGTAGTCCGGCCCGCCGAGCAACCCCAGCAGCATCGCCGTGTCATGCATCTTGCCTTCGCCGAAGCAGTGTTCGGCGTAGTCCGGGAGCATGGCGCAGAACTCTTTCCAGCGGCCCTGGCGCCACATCTCGACGACGTGCAGGTCGACCTGCTTGTCGAATTCCCGCGTCCAGTTGTGGATGTTGGCTTCAGCGTTGCGATCGTCGGAGAAACGGTGCGACAGCGAGCCGGAGGCGAGCACCAGTACCTTGCGGTCGCTTTTTTCGATGGCCCGGCGCACGGCGGCGCCGAAGGTGAAGCTGTCTTGCAGGCGGTGCCAGGCGCACCAGGCGGCAATCGACACGACGTTGAATTTCTGTTCCTGAGGGACGTCCATGTGCATGTAGCGCATGGGCACCAGCGTGCCGTATTCCAGCTCAAGACTCGGGATGTTGTGGGCCAGGGTGCGCACGTCGGCGGCATTGGCCTCGGCGGCGATCAGCTCGCCCAGTTCCGGGGCGCCTGAGTATTCGTACTCCATGTTCTTGATGAAGTGCGGCAGCTCGTTGCTGGTGTAGATGCCCTTGAAGTGCGCGCCGCTGTTGACGTGATAGGCGCTGTTGACCAGCCAGTGCACGTCGAACACCACGGCGGTATCGGCCCCCAGTTCCCGGGCGCGGCGACCGATTTCCTTGTGGCCGGCAATCGCGGCGGCGCGGCAACCGTGGTGCTTGCCGGGCAGCTCCGACAGGTACATCGAGGGAACGTGGCAGATTTTCGCAGCCAGGACGACTTCGCCCATGATGATTCTCCTGAAAAATTGTTCTTGTTGAATCTTGGATAACGGGTGAATCGGGTCTCGATGATGAACCGTGGCGAGGGAGCTTGCTCCCGCTCGATTGCGCAGCAATCGCCAGGAAAAGCGGGGCCGCTTCGCAGCCCAACGGGAGCAAGCTCCCTCGCCACAAGGTGTATCTCTTGCCACAGATGCATCACCTGCTACAGAGGGATCACCCGGCCTGGGTCATACACCCCAGCGCGGTATGTGATGACTGCCCATGGAGATGCAAACGTTCTTGATCTCGGCAAACACTTCAAAGCTGTACTGTCCGCCTTCGCGGCCGGTTCCGGAACCCTTTACGCCGCCGAAAGGCTGGCGCAGGTCGCGCACGTTCTGGCTGTTGATGAACACCATGCCGGCCTCGATGCCATGGGCCAGGCGATGGGCCTTGCCGATGTCCTGGGTCCAGATGTACGAGGCCAGGCCGTATTCGGTGTCGTTGGCCAATTGCAGGGCTTGGGCTTCGTCCTTGAACGGGATCAGGCACACCACCGGGCCGAAGATTTCTTCCTGGGCGATGCGCATGTTGTTGTTCACGTCGGCGAACACCGTTGGCTGGATGAACTGGCCGCGACTCAAGTGCGCCGGCAAATTGGCCGGACGTTCCAGGCCGCCGGCCAGGAGGGTGGCGCCTTCTTCGAGGCCGATCTTGATGTAGCCGGTGACCTTGTCGTAGTGGGCCTGGGTGATCATCGAGCCGACCTGGGTCTTCGGATCCTGCGGATCACCGACGATCAGGCGCTTGGCGCGGGCGGCGAACTCGGCCACGAACTGCGGGTAGACGCTTTCCTGGATGAAGATCCGGCTGCCGGCGGTGCAGCGTTCGCCATTGAGCGAGAAAATCGTGAACAGCGCGGCGTCGAGGGCGCGTTCGAGGTCGGCGTCTTCGAAAATCAGCACCGGTGACTTGCCGCCGAGTTCCATCGAGTACTTCTTCAACCCGGCGGTCTGCATGATTTTCTTGCCGGTGGCGGTGCCGCCGGTGAAGGAGATCGCCCGCACATCCGGGTGGCGCACCAGCACATCGCCGGCGGTTGCGCCGTAACCCTGGATCACGTTCAACACGCCATTGGGCAGGCCAGCCTCGACCGCCAGGCGACCCAGTTCGTTGGCGGTCAGCGGCGACAGCTCGGACATCTTCAGCACGGCCGTGTTGCCCAGGGCCAGGCACGGCGCGGTCTTCCAGGTCGCGGTCATGAACGGTACGTTCCAGGGCGATACCAGCGCGCAGACACCCACCGGTTGGTACAGGGTGTAGTTGAGCATCTGATCATCGACCGGATAGGTGTGACCGTCCATCCGCGTGCAGACTTCGGCAAAGAAATCGAAGTTGTGGGAGGCACGGGGGATCAGCACATTCTTGGTCTGGTGGATCGGCAAGCCCGTGTCGAGGGTTTCCAGTTCGGCCAGTTTCGGAACGTTCTGCTCGATCAGTTCACCGAGCTTGCGCATCAATCGGGCGCGTTCCTTGGCGGGGGTATTGGCCCACTTCGGGAAGGCGTCCTTGGCGGCGGACACCGCCTGGGCGACTTCCTCGGCACCGCCGCTGGCGACTTCACCGATGGCCTCGCCGGTGGCCGGGTTGTAGTTGACGAAGACGTCTTTGCTTTCGACCTCACGGCCGTTGATCCAGTGTTTGATCATGCTGCTCAAGCCTCTTTACGGGATGCGAAGAACTCGGCTTCGCTGACGATTCGATTGACCAGGCGACCGACACCTTCCACTTCCACCACCACTTCATCGCCGGGCACCACGTCCGCCAGGCCTTCCGGCGTGCCGGTGGCGATCATGTCGCCGGGCTGCAAGGTCATGAAGCTGGACAGGTATTCGATCAGGTACGGGATATCGAAAATCATGTCCTTGGTGCTGCCTTCCTGGCGCAGTTCGCCATTGATCCAGGTGCGCAGCGTCAGGTTGCTCGGGTCAGGCACATCGGCCACATCGACGATCCATGGGCCGACGGGGGTGGTGGCATCACGGTTCTTCACCCGCAGGTTGGGGCGGTAGTAGTTTTCCAGGTAATCGCGGATCGCGTAGTCGTTGCACACGGTGTAGCCGGCCAGGTATTGCAACGCATCCTCGCGCTTGACGTTGCGTGCCGCTTTGCCGATGACCGCCACGAGCTCGCACTCGTAGTGCATGTAGGCGACGTTGTCGGGACGCCAGGTCGCCTGGTTGTGGCCGGTGTAGGTGCCGGGGGACTTGATGAATGCCAGGGGCTCGGTCGGCGGCTTGAACGCCAGTTCGGCGGCGTGATCGGCATAGTTCAAGCCCAGGGCGAACATGCTGCCGGTGGCCGGTGGCAGCCACTGGACCTGGTGCTCGGCCAGCAGGCGACCGTCGGCCAGGCGTACGGCGTTGTGAGCTTCAACGGTGACGGCTTGATCCTGGCCTTCAAAACGAATGCGCGCGTGTTTCATGAACCTGCTCCTGTTTCCTCGGCCACGATGGTATTGACCAGACGGCCCAGGCCACTGATGTCCACTTCGACACGGTCACCGGGCAGTACGTCGACCCGGCCTTCAGGCGTACCGGTGATCAGCACGTCGCCGGCATGCAGGGTCATGAATTCGCTGATCTCGGCAATCAGTTGGGGAATGTTGCGAACGAAGTTGGCCGTGCTGTTCTGCTGGCGAACCTCGCCGTTGACGTACAGCGTGATTGCCAGGCTGTGAGGGTCGGCCACCTGAGTGGTGGGCACCAGTTCCGGGCCGATGGCGCAGAAGCCGTCCCGGCACTTGGCCTTGACGGCGGGGCGGTAATAGCTGTCTTCCGGGAGGCTGAATTCATTGACGATGGTGTAGCCGGCCACGTAGTCCAGGGCTTCGGCGGCGCTGACGCGACTGGCTGACTTGCCCATGACCACGCCAAGCGCCGGCCCTGGTTGCAGTGTTTCGCCGCGACCGGGGTGAATCACCTCGGCACCGTGCCGGTTGCGGGTGTTGGGGGTCTTGATGAACAGCACGGGCTTGAGCGGCGGCTTCTGGTAGGGCGGTTGCTCGAACTCGGCGAGGCGCTGTTTCAGCAGCCCCTGGTAGTTCAGCGCGACCCCGAACAGGGTGCCGGTCGCGACGTCATGCAGGGCACGGCTCATGCTTGTCTCCTGGCGATGCAGAGGGGTGAGTGCTCTGCGGTTATTGTTAATGTGTTAACAGTTATAATTAAGATGTTAACTATCGTCAAGCGTGACAGAATGAGCGGGCACTGGTTGCCTTGCCGGATTCGGTGCAGGATGGGTGCGGCAGGTGCCTGGACCAGAATAAGAAAACGAGTACTGCGTGATGACTGACCGTCAGCCGATCCCCAACATCAACATTGGTCAGGTGTACGACCAGCGCTACAGCGACGCCGAAGTGCATTACGATCGACTCGCCAACCTGGCGGATTTTTTCGGTCGCAACATGCCGGTTCATCGCCACGACCGGTTCTTCCAGGTGCACTACGTCAAGAGCGGCACCGTGCGGGTGTATCTCGATGACCAGCAGTACGTCGAATCCGGCCCGATGTTTTTCCTCACACCGCCGACCATTCCCCATTCCTTCGTGACCGAGGCTGACAGTGACGGGCATGTGCTGACGGTGCGCCAGCAATTGGTGTGGCAGTTGATCGACGCCGACCCGAGCCTGGCGCCGGCGGGCGTGCAAATGCCGGCGGCCTGCGTTGCGCTGGCGCAACTGGGGCCCGGGCAGGCGGGGGAGGTGCGGCGCTTGGAATACCTGTTCGAGGAATTGAGCGAGGAGGTGACGGCCGGGCGCCCAGGGCGCGGTGCGGCACTGGACGCTTTGACGCGGCTGATCATGATCAGCCTGCTACGGTTGTGTTCCAACTCCCTGGAGGCCAGGCCGGCCCGGCATGAAGACCTGAAGATCTTTCACCGCTTCAACGAGTTGATCGAGGCCCACTACCTGCAGCATTGGACGCTGTCGCGCTACGCCGAAGGCATCGGCGTGACCGAGGCGCGCCTCAATGACGTGTGTCGACGCATCGCCGACCTGCCTTCCAAGCGCCTGATCATGGAGCGGCTGATGCAGGAGGCCAAGCGCCTGTTGTTGTTCACCGGCAGCTCGGCCAATGAAATCTGCTACCAGCTCGGGTTCAAGGACCCGGCGTATTTCAGTCGGTTTTTCCAGCGTTACGCCCAGCTCACGCCGGGGGAGTATCGCCAGCGGCAGTCGGGGCTGCGCTGAGCGCTTGCAGCGCTGTGATAGCGACACTAAGCTGCCGACTCGCCCATCCACACAGTTCGAACATGGCCAACCCCAGACCCTCATTGACCCTGACGCTGTTGCAAGCCCGCGAAGCGGCGATGGCTTTTTTTCGCCCGGCGCTGAACCAGCATGACCTCACGGAACAGCAATGGCGGGTGATCCGTATCCTGCATCAGCAAGGGGAGCTGGAAAGCCATCAGCTCGCTCACCAGGCGTGCATCCTCAAGCCGAGCATGACCGGTGTGCTCAGTCGCCTGGAGCGTGACGGTTTGGTGCGGCGGCAAAAGTCCAGCCAGGATCAGCGGCGGGTCTTTGTCGGGCTGACCGAGCGCGGCCAGCAGTGCTTTGTGTCCATGAGCGAGGGCATGGAAAGCAACTATCGACGGATCGAAGAACAGTTCGGCGAGGAAAAGATGCAGCAACTGCTCGCGTTGCTCAATGAGCTGAAGAACATCAAGCCTTGAGCCGACCTGTCAGGCACTCACAGCGAGGCTGCGATCTTTCCACTGCTCATTGAGTCGAAAGCTCAAGATCAAAAGATCGCAGGCTTCGCCAGCTCCTACAGAGTCGAGCGAGAGTAAGCGCCATTGCCACAAAATCGCTTCACACCGTGCTGCGTTCACGCAACTCCTGCAACCGATCAGCCCCGCCCTCGGCCACGCGATTCTCGCGCAAGCGATCGGAGCCACCTTCGGCCACACGATTCTCGCGCAAGCGATCGGAACCACCTTCAGCCACACGGTTCTCGAGCAAACGATCAGACCCGCCTTCAGCCAGCTGTTGCGCCTGGTTGTGAGTCGATGCACTGGCTTCGGTAGCCGAGGCGACATTGGCCAGGCCGACACCGCCAACCAGTGTCAGGGCAATAGCCAGGGACGATACTTTCGAGAGATTGAACATGGTGATTCTCCTTGCGCTTGATTGAGTGGGCCGTGGCAGCGAAGGTTGCTGTCCGGTGATCACAGTTAAACGCGCGGATGTATCGACGATGTGTGCCAGGAGAGGGCGAAATCCATTGTTTCGTATCAGTCCGCATTTCAGATACAGACCGATACAAACTCAGTCAGCGAGGGCAAGCGGCTAGCTTCAAACCTTGTTCAAGGCAGGGCCAGGGCTTGTTTCAACTGGTCCACCAACGTTGGCGTCATGTAGTGCGGCCCGTCGAACAGATAGAGCGGATAGCCTGCATAGGCCGCCAGTTGTGGCTTGAGTTCGTCGACCGTGGCGGAGCGGAAGCCACCGCCGTATTGGGGGCGGAAGGCTTCGACGATGATTCGCACGCGATCCTGGCCAAGTCGATCGCGCAGGGCATCGGCGTAGGTCCGGGCAACCGGGGCGGTGCGGGCATAAACGCCGACACCGTCCTGGAAAAACACGCCGATGTCGTTCGGCAACCATTGCTTGAGCCAGTCGGCGGTAGCGGCGGGGCCGATATTGGCGCCGTCGTAGACGCTGATCCACAGCGGGCGCGGCAGCTTGGCCAGCAGGGCTGGCAGCTCCGTGGCGCCCGACCAGCTGGGGTCGACCTCCGCCGGAAAGTACCAACCGGTGACATGCAAGGGCGTCGGCAACCCGGCAATGCGCTCTGACAGCGCCGCCAGTTGCTCGATGTTTTCTCGCGAGCGGTTCTCGCTGAAATAGCCGGCCAGCCCGAGGATGACATCCTGGGCCCAGGGCGCCTTGGCAATGCGCGCCCAGTCGGGCAGTACCGGTACGCTGGGCAGGCCCGTTCCGGACACGAAGGCCTGGTCGTCCACCACGGTCCATTGCACCAATAGCTCGTGCACCCCCAGTTTTTCCCAATTGCCGCTGATGCCGACGGTCTGGTTGTCCGGCTGCCAGGCGATGCCGACGATGTTCGGTGTCGTGGTGGTCATTATGTAGTACGTCCCTGTACCTGCGCTGAGGAGCGCGGCCACAAACAGCGCCGCGATGGTCTTGCGATTGATGAACTTTGCGAAGCTATTCAAACAAGTCCCTTCTGGATGCAGTGTAGTCGCGGCTCGGCAAGGCGAGCCGCTTTTCGTGCCGACGGGCCGAACATCACCGTGCTCAATAGGAGTAGGTCAGGCGCGCGAACACGCCTTTGGCGCGATCCTCGCCAAACACCCTGGCCCGGTATTGCAGGGACAGGTCCACATAGGAGCGTGGTGCGTTGTAGGCGTCTTCCCGGAACCAGTAACGTACGTTGTTTCCTATCCCGATCCCCCCGGCGTCGCCGGAAGAAAAGCCGCCGCCGGCTTCGCTCTTCATCTTGGAATCGTAGTCGATCGCCGCGACGACATGGGGGAAGGCCACCCAGCGCGAGCCGGTCCCGCCGATGGCATAGCTGCGGCCCACTTGCCATTCGCTGTTGAAGTAGTTCCGTGAGTCGTTGATGTAGTGGCCGACCTCGGCGTACAGCTGCGAGGTCCACCAGCTCGGCACATCGACCCGCAGATCGGTGCCGATACTCGAACCGTAGCCCAGCCGCACCAGCCAGTCGCCGTCGACATTGGAAGAACCCAGCGGGAAGGTCCGTTCAAGGGCGGCCATGATGTTGACCGAACTGAAGGGCTTGACTCGCACGCCGAGGGCGCCTTGCAAGGCATCCGCGCCCGTGTCCGAATCGCTGTTATTGCTCCACAGGGTGTCGGTGATGCGTCCGTAGAGTTCGACAAAGCGGCCATTGCGATAGCCCAGCGGACGCCACGACAGTTCGGTGCTGTTTTGCAGCAGGTCATTGCTTTCGCTATCGCTGCTGCTGGTGCCCGGGGCGGCGCTCAGGCCACTGGAACTGCTGCCGCGATAGCTGGTGGTGCTGGTCAGGCCGAGTCTGTGCGATACATCGCCCACGGTGCGACGGGTATCGAACAGCTGTTGCGCGGACAGGGGCGACGCAGCGGTTTTTTGCCCATCGATGACGCGTTTGAAGTAGGCCACGGCTTCATCGTCTTCATGGACTCGCATGGCGTTGTAGGCTGCGTCCTGGGCGGGTGCCGGTGCCAGTCGCGCGGTGGCGTCCGCCTTGCGGAACGCGGCATGGGCTGCTTCGTCGTCGCCGGCCCGAACCCAATCATAAGCTAGCTGCAGATCACTCACCGGAGCCTGTTCGCCGATGTTACCCGGCGAAATGGAACAGGTCAGACCGTAGGTGCTTTCCTGGCATAGCAGCACGGGTGGTGAGGATTGGGCCTGGGCGGAGCGGATGTCACGGGCTTCTCCTGCCGACAGACCCGCAAGACTCTGGGCGTGGTAAAGATCGTCCTGGGCCGCCTGCGTCTTGCCCTGGCGGTTACGGGCATAGCTGCGCAGGATCCACGGCGCGGCTTGGCGATCGTCCAGCGCCAGCGCGGCAGAAGCGGCCTGTTCGGCACCCACGTCAGCCTTCGCCGCCAGCAGCGCACTGATGAGCAACTGCTGGTTGGCGGTGATTTCCGGGGCCCAGGCCACGGCTTTGCGCGCCTGATCCACGGCCAAGGCTACGTTGCCTTGCTCCAGCGCGCGATAGCCCTGGATTGCCAGCGGTACGGCGAGTTGACGGCGAATGGCTGTGCGGCGAATCAGCAACGTGTTGTCGTTGGCAAAGACACGAAGGGCATCGGTGGTGGCTCGGTCAGCTTCTTCCAAGTGTTGCTGGCGCTGCAAGGAATCGATCAGCAACAGGCGATATTCACGGCGTCGAGGTGCCTGGGTCACGGCCTTGCGGGCCGATTGCGCAGCCAGGCCGAATTGTTCGCGGCCATAGGCCTTGAACCCTTGGGACGCGGCGACGAAACCCGGTGCTGCGCCAGCGGGACGAGACGCGGCCAGGGACCGGGGCTGGTCGCGCCGTTTCTTGTCCCGTTCGGCCAATTCAATCAAGGTGTTCAGGCGTGTCACATCGGCCCGCAGGCGCAGGGCTTCGCGCGCCTTGGCGATGGCCAGGTCGTAATCCTTGCGTTCGTAGGCGCTGTAGGCCTCGTTGGCGGCGGTGTAGGCCGGGCCGGACAATGGCAGCGGCAACGTTTCGGCAAGCGCAAACGCAGGTATCAGGCTCAGCCCCGTGGCCAAAAGGGTCAGGAAGCGGCGGTTCATGCCGGGAGCTCCGTTGGGTAGAGATTGTGCTGACGGGCCACGGCCTGTTCGATCGTCGCGCGTGGCAGCACACCGCTGTCGACCAGGTAATCGCCGATACGGCCGTGGTGTTGCGGCCGGTACTGGAGCATGACGCGACTGAACTCGTCGCGATCGAGCTGGCCCATTTCGATCAGCAGGTCGCCCAGCAGCGGCGCCCGGGCATTGGGCACGGCATGACCATTGCGCGCAGGCAGCTTGCGCAACAGCGCGAGAATTTCGCTTTCCCGGGCGATCAGTTGCACCGGCTCGCTGCCCAGTGCAGCGCTGACCTGTCGCAGGCCTTCGTCAGGCAAGGGGTTGGCAACGGCGATCTGTTCGCGGCCCTCGCTGTTGGGTCCCAGGGACACGACTCGCCAGCGCAAGGCAAACTCGGGACTTAGCGTGGATGTCGAGGCAGCAGCTTTTTCAGCGACGTCAAAGACCCGTGGCAGGTCATTCTGGAACGCGATGGCTTCGGCCAGGGTTTCATCGTCCAGCCAGCCGTTATTGAGCAGAATTCGCCCCAAAGGCACGTTGCGCGATTGTTGTTCGTGGAGGGCGCTTTGCAGGGCCGTGTCGGTGATGGCCTGCCAGGACAGCAACACGCTGCCCAGGCGGCGTGGCGCGATGGCGACCAGGTCGGTGGAAGGGAAATCGTGCATGGTCTTGTCCCAGACCAGCTTGCGATTCATTACCTTGCCCACCAGGAACATGCGCCAGGCCCGGGAAGCGGCCATGAAGTTGACGAAGTTGCCTACCAGCATGCGGGGCATGGACAGCAAGCCATGCTGCCAGCCGTACAGCACTGCGGTGAAGTAATAGCGGTGCAGGATTCGCCAGACCAGTGCGACGCCATTGGCCAACAGCAGGTATTTGATCAGGTCATTGCTTTCGAACGGCGTAGGGAAGGTGACGTCCCACAAACCGCTGTGGCGCAGGACGATCAAGCCCAGCAGTTGCACCAGAATAATGTAGGCAATGATGCTCACGAACGCCGTCACCACGCCCTTGCGGTCGCGAAACAGCAGGTATCGGTTGGCCAGCGAGCCGTTCCAGCCCATCTGCTCCCAGCCTTGCAAGCCGATGCCCAGGGTCCAGCGAGCCTTCTGCCGGAAGGCGGTGCGGAACGTGTCCGGGAAAAACTCGCGCACGCACAGCGGCATGGTCAGGGTCGATTCGTAGGGTTTGCGGAACCAGGATTTGCGCAGCACCCGGAACTGCACCGGGAAACGTACGAAAATCGCATTCATGCCAACCTTGGCCAAGCGCGCGCCAACGTCGTAGTCCTCGGTGAGGCTGTCGGTGTTGAATGGCTGGTTTTCGGTTTCACCGGCCAGCACCCGCAGGGCGCGATGGGAAAAGCAGGTGCCGACGCCGGCCGAGGGCACGGTGTCGGTCATGCTTTCACGCACCACCAGGTCCTTGCCGTGCCATTCGGCGAACTCGTCCATGTAGACGCCTGCCACCCATTCGTACCAGTTGCGCTCCAGCGACACCACCGGCAATTGGATCATGTCCTTGCGCGGCAACAGGTAGTTGAACAGACGCAGTTCCAGCGGGTGCAGCACGTCCTCGCTGTCGTGCAGGACGACGCCGGCGAAGGTCATGCCATGGGTTTTCTCATGCAGGAAAATCGCCTGGATCACCCAGTTCAGGCAGTCGGCCTTGCAGGTTGGCCCGGCATGGGGTACTTCCACGCGGTGCAGTTGTTTGTAGCGCCGGCGCATCCGCTCGACTTCGTCGATGGTGCGCTGGTCGTTGATGTACGTACCGACGAAGACCACGTAGTTCTGGTAGTCGAGTGTCGACACCATGTTCTCGATCATCGGTGCGATGACGTCGTATTCCAGCCAGGCCGGCACCATGATCGCCAGGGGCTGTTCGTCCCGGGCCAACAATTGCTCGACGGTCAGCGGCCGGTAGCGGCGGTCCACGGTGAACTTGCGGTACAGGCGACGAGACCAGTACCACAGGTCAATGATCAGATCGTCCAGGCTGGAGATCAGGATCAGCACCGCGACCACGATGGTCGCGATCTCCAGATAGTTGTAGTAATGGGCCAGCCAATAGGGCCAATAAAGCGACGTCATTGAAGGGTACCGTTACTGGCGATTGCGACGGGCGCTACGGCCTGCCAGCAACAAGAGGAGGAACAGGACAATGGCACCCGGAATCAGCCAGAGCAGCGAAGGTTTACGCCAGGCGTCCAGGCCCTTGGGTTCTTCGCGGCCGATCAGCAGGCTACCGCTTGGGTCTTGGGTATCGAAGATCGCCACGGCCCCGTTGTTGCCCAGAATCGCCACGTCGCCACGGGTCAGCACAATCGGCTTGGCCAGGCTTGGCGGCTGGTTGCCCAGGGCCCGGTAGACCAGGCCATGTTGGCCTGCGCTCTGCACCACTTGCAGCGAGGCCAATTGGTTGAGGGACTGCACGTCCAGCAGCACCTGGTCCTTGTGGTTGATGCGCAGGCGACCTTGCTCATCGACCTGGACCGATTCCTGGCTGTCCTTGAGCGGCAACTCGAAGGCCAGGAAGGCTTTGTCCGGGCTGACGACGGCTTTCGCATCAGCGCTGACCTTGAGTTGCGCGCGCAGCGGCGATACACCGCTGGTGTCGGCCACCGAAATGACCCGTGCCAGGCTGCTGGCCGGTTGATCGAGGTAGGCCTGGGGCACCAGGATCTGGGTGTCCGCGGCGAAGCGTGCGGCCATGCCGGAGAAGTCGTCGTCCAGCGAGGTTTTTTCCAGGACGATATGGCTGGTCGGCAGGACCGACACCGGGAAGGCTTGCGGCGTTTCCAGGCAGCGGTCGCTGACCGGCTGACGCTGGAACGATACGCGCAAGGTGTTTTTCGAGCCCAGGGCGTAGCGCGGGATGTGGGCCTGGATGCGCTGCGGCTCACCGTTGGCGGTCAGTTGCTGCGCGCCGATCAGGAAATCATTGAAAAACAGCGAGGCCACCGGTGCTGTAGGGGAAGCCCCCGGGGCTGCGGAAACATCGACCACGGCCATGACGGGCAGGCGACCGTCGTACGCCACGCTGCCCAGGGGGAACGAAGTGCTCCAGTCGAATCGCGAGGCCACGTCGAAGTTGCCGGGGGCGCCGCCCAGTCGCGACAGGGCCACGCGGCCATCGTGGCTCAACGGTGTTTGCGCTTCGCTCACGGTCATTTGGCGACTTTTCGCCAGTTTGCTCCAGGCCGTACCGAGCAGTGACAAGGCTTTGCCGGTGGATTGTGGGGCAATCATCAGGACCGGGCGAGTGCCCAGCAGCGCCAGGCGTACGCTGTCGGTGCCGGCGCTTGCCAGCGCCGCGTTGACGTGCTGTTCGCGCCATTGGGTCAGTGCGCTGGCTGCCGTTGTGTCGAGGCCCTGGACCTGGCTTTGCAAGGCGTCCAGGGATTGGTTGATGGCCTTGAGCAGTTCCGGGTCGTTGATCGCCAGGTCAGCCTGTACGTTCGGGGTCTGGCCCAACACCAGCAGTGCGCCGATCTCGGCCGGGTTGGCCAAGGTGTGCGGGCCTTTGCCGTTGAGGCTGGCGAAGGCCGGAATGCTCAATAACTCGGCAGGGATGCGCAGGCCGCTCAAGTCCACGCTGTCGTGCACGACAGGGAAGGGCAGGATGCGGCTGTGTTTACCGATGCGCTCCAGCGCCACGCCCAGGCGCCAGGCCGAATCGTAGCTGGCGGCGGACAACGAGCCGGGGGCGACGAGAATGCCGGGCTCGCCGGGCAGGGCCGCCCAGGCCGCACCGATGTCGCGCAATTGGCTGGCGTCGTAGCTGTAGCTCAGGCGCGTCTCGGGTTGGATGCGCAGCACATTGCCGATGACCCGATCATCTTCGCACAACGGCCGAGGCACCACCGAGGACCAGGCGATGCCCAGGCGTACCAGGCCGTTGTCACGCGCGGCCTTGTCGACGCCGAGTGTGGCGCTGGCATCGCCTTGTGCCTCGCTGAGCCCTTCGGCACGCACCGGGTAGCCGTCGAGGGACAGCAGCAGGGTGTTGCGACCGCCTTCGCCATTGAGGTAGCTGGCGTCCAGTTGCAGCGTCGCGTTCTCGAGGGCAACCCCGGCGGGTACCGGCAGGTAGAGCTCGCGGCGGGCGTCGCTGGCGCTCAAGAGGATCGGCGCCGTGATGCCCAGGTCGCTCAAGCGCACCTCACGCGTCTGGCGGGTATCGGCGTTGAGTCGATGAATGGCCTGGGTCAGCGGGCTGTCCGCGGCCAGGGCAAAGGTCGGCATGAGCGCGAGCAGGCTCAAGCCACAGGCAAGGGCGCTGAGCGCACCCGTAGGGAGGGCAACGGAAGGCTTCATTCAGGCAAGTCTCGATCTGATAAGAGAAATAGCAGTGGTCAGTTGAAATCGGCGAGCAACTCGCGTGGCTCGGACAGGGACGGAGCGACCGGTTGCTGCCGTGCAGGCAGCGGGGGTACGACGAAGTCGTCGACCGGACGCCCCATCAGGGTATCGACGATGCGTTGGCTGGCCTTGCCGTCGCCATAGGGGTTGGTCGCCTGCGAGGCGCGGCGCCATAACGCGTCATCGTCGAACAACGCATCCACGCCGGCGATGATCGATGCCGGCGAGGTGCCGACCAGGCGCACCGTGCCCGCCGCCACCGCTTCAGGGCGTCGCATCACCAGCACCGGTTTGCCCAGGGACGGCGCTTCTTCCTGCACACCGCCGGAGTCGGTGAGGATGACATGGGCGTGTTGCATCAGGCGCACGAACGCCAGGTAGTCCAGCGGCTTGATCAAATGCACATTGAGCAACTCGCCCAATTGTTCGGTCACCGGGCCCAGGACGTTGGGATTGAGATGCACCGGGTAGACGATCTGGATATCCGGCCGCTGGGCCAGGTGACGCAAGGCCTTGCAGATGTCCAGGAAACCCTCGCCGAAGTTCTCCCGGCGATGGCCGGTCACCAGCAGCAACTTGCGTCCGGTTTGCAGGAACGGGAACTGTTGGTCCAGTTCGCCACGCAACCGGGCATCGTCATTGATGCGCCGGGCCGTGAGTTGCAGTGCGTCGATCACGGTGTTGCCGGTCACCAGGCAACGGCCTTGCAGGCGTTCGCCCAGCAGCTTGTCGCGCGATTGTCCGGTAGGGGCAAACAGCAGGTCGGCGCTGAGGTCGATGCACCGGCGGTTCATTTCTTCCGGCCAAGGGCTGTAGATGTCACCGGTGCGCAGGCCGGCTTCAACATGGCCGACGGGGATGCGTCGATGGAAGGCGGCCATCGACGCGACCATGGCCGAAGTGGTATCGCCGTGGACCAGCACCCGATCCGGCCGGGTCTGTTCCAGCACCGGGTCGATGGCTGCGTACAACGCGGCAGTCAGGGAGTTGAGTGTCTGGTGCGGCGTCATCACGTCGAGGGTGAAATCGGCCTTGAGATCGAACAGATCCAGGACCTGCTTGAGCATGCTCTGATGCTGGCCGGTGACGCAGATCAGCGACTCAATGCCCGGTTCGGCGGCGAGGGCCTTGACCAGGGGCGCCATCTTGATGGCTTCCGGACGGGTACCGAAGATCGAGAGAACCCTGATTCGTGGATGATTAGTTGCCATGACGCCCTTCCTTGCGCAATTTGCTGCGCCGCACAACAGCCCACCCGGACGCGATGAGGCGTTCAAGTAAATAAGCGGTTTAAGTTTTAAGTAGTAGCCCGTTGTCAGACAGCGGTTTGACGTACACAGGAAGTGACGCGGTAGCATCTTGAAAATCGGGGCGGCAGATTAATAGCACTAAAGATCATGAGTGCAAAGGTTTAATGTGCGAAGTTCTATTAATAATTTTTAGAGGGGTGTTTGGAAGTGGGATTTGAGAGTTTTGTTGTTGTAGCCGAAATGTAAATTAATTATTGATTTTGAAGGATTTTTTGTGTTGTTAGATGGCTGGTATATGCGCGCCAGGTGTTAAGGCGAGCGGCGCTGTGGTTTTTTTGGCGCCGAATACTTGCTTGTTGAATAGGTGGTGTGTCATCGAAATGGCGCCTGTAAATCGTCGGTAGGTTGCTCGCTTAGAGGGTTGATTAGTTGTGCGTGAAGTTTGTGTTTTGGCGAAAGTTCAATTTAATTCGAGTTTTTATATTAATAAGTCGGAGGGATGTTTCTGTCGTCAGGGCCACTCGGCAGAGTCGTTACTTATGAATAAGACGGGTTGCCTGGAATCGCCCCATCCGAATCCAAATGGCAGCAACTCGTTCGCCCGGTCCGACCGATAATCGCACGCTTTGTGTTGCACACCTGCCTGGCTTATTGACCAAACTAACCGGGTGGTACATTTTATCGGCAATCAGTCTTGTCCAACGTGACCAAGACCATAATAAAAATAGAGGAATACTCATGCCTTTCCGTTTGCGAGCACCCCATTTCCCCCTGATCCGTTGTTCCAGCCCAGGAGCATCTTCCAGCCTCTCAGGTTCGATCCGATAGCGGCCACGCTGTTTGCGGTCTTTTCGCGCCAGCGGGATGTCGGCGCTCGACAAGCCTCGGAGTTCTTCAAAATGACAAAAGTCGTCGATCTGTATTTCAAGCTGCTGAAGCTGCTGATTGTGTTGTGCATGGTCGCGATGATCGTGCTGGTGTTCGGCAATGTGGTGCTGCGCTATGCCTTCAACTCTGGCATCAGTGTGTCGGAGGAGTTGTCGCGCTGGTTCTTCGTCTGGATGATTTTTCTCGGTGCCCTGGTGGCGCTCAAGGACCGTGCTCACCTGGGCATGGACAGCCTGGTCAAGCGCTTGCCGCCGGCCGGCAAGCGTATCTGCCTGGTCATCAGCCATCTGCTGATGCTGTACATCTGCTGGCTGATCTTCAGTGGCAGTTGGCAGCAGGCCGCGATCAACCTGAATGTCGTCGCCCCTGCCTCAGGATTGTCCATGGCGCTGTTCTATGGTGCTGGCCTGGTGTTTGGCGCCAGTGCCGCAGCGATCCTGTTCTACGAACTCTACCTGGCACTGTTTGGCAAGCTCGGGGATAACGAGCTGGTGATGGTCAAGGCCAACGACGCCGAGGTAATCACACATAACCCCGTCACCCCTGACCCCATCAAGAGTACCCGCCCATGACACTGGTTATTTTCCTCGGGTCCTTGATTGGCAGCATGGCACTGGGCATGCCCATTGCGTTTGCCTTGCTGGTGGTCAGCGTGGCGTTGATGTTCTACCTGGATCTGTTTGACGCGCAAATCATTGCCCAGAACCTGCTCAACGGCGCGGACAGCTTCCCGCTGATGGCCGTGCCGTTCTTCATGCTGGCCGGTGAAATCATGAACGTCGGTGGCCTGTCCAAACGCATCGTCAACATCGCCATGGCGCTGGTGGGGCACAAGCGTGGTGGCCTCGGTTATGTGGCGATCATCGCGTCCTGCCTGCTGGCGTCGCTCTCCGGTTCGGCCGTGGCCGATGCGGCGGCACTGGCGGCGTTGCTGGTGCCGATGATGGTGCTGGCCGGGCACAACCGGGCACGCTCGGCGGGTTTGATTGCCGCCGGTGGCATTATCGCGCCGATCATTCCGCCGAGCATTGGCTTCATTGTCTTTGGCGTGGCGTCCGGGGTGTCGATTTCCAAGTTGTTCCTGGCCGGCATCGTGCCAGGGATCATGCTCGGCGCGGCGCTCGCCATTGCCTGGTGGTTCGTCTCCCGCAGCGAGAATGTCGAGACGCCACCCAAACAATCCCGTGCCGAGGTCCTGCGGGCACTGGTCGAGGGCAGCTGGGCCATGGGCTTGCCGATCATCATTATTTTTGGCCTCAAATTCGGCATTTTCACCCCGACAGAAGCGGCAGTGGTGGCGGCGGTCTATTCGCTATTCGTCTCCCTGGTGATCTACCGGGAAATGAAAGTCAGCCAGTTGTACGAGGTGATCCTGTCCTCGGCCAAGACCACCTCGGTGGTGATGCTGCTGGTCGCCGCCGCGATGGTTTCTTCCTGGCTGGTGACCATTGCCGACTTGCCAGGCCAATTGGCGGCGGTGCTCGAACCGTTCATGGATAGCCCGACCCTGCTGTTGGTAGTGATCATGCTGATGATCATCCTGGTCGGTACGGTCATGGACATGACGCCAAGCATCCTCATCCTCACACCGGTGCTGATGCCGGCGATCACCCAGGCGGGCATCGACCCGGTTTACTTCGGCGTGTTGTTCCTGATCAACACCGCCATCGGCCTGATTACCCCGCCCGTGGGCACTGTGCTCAACGTGGTGAGCGGGGTTTCCAAGCTCAATATCGAAGAAATCGTTCGTGGCGTGTGGCCGTTCCTGCTAGCGCAACTGGCGGTGCTGTTCCTGCTGGTCCTGTTCCCGCAACTGGTCCTGGGACCCCTGAAATTCTTCACCGGTTAATGCCGGTGCAAGCCGTAGTAGCTCGACTTAAAAACAATAATGATCGGAGAGTGACATGGGACAACTGATGAAAACCCTGTTGGCCGGGGCGTGCGCAACGGGACTGCTGCTGGGTAGCGTGGTCAGTCACGCAGATGAAATTCGCGATCGCACCCTGCGATTCGCGTTCCAGAACGTCAAGGAGCATCCACAAGGGCAGGGCGCGCAGAAGTTCGCCGACCTGCTCAGCGAAAAGAGCGGTGGCAAGATCAAGGTCCGTCTGTTCCCCGGCGGTACCCTAGGCGGCGACGTGCAAACGGTGTCGGCGTTGCAGGGCGGCACGCTGGACATCACCGTGCTCAACTCCGGCATCCTGGCCGCCCAGGCACCGGATTATGCCATGCTCGATTTCCCGTTCCTGTTCAACAATGTCGAGGAAGCCCATGCGGTCATCGATGGGCCGGTCGGGCAGAAACTGGCGGCGCAATTGGACAGCAAGGGGCTGGTAGGGCTGGGTTATTGGGACCTGGGTTTCCGCAACCTGACCAACAGCAAGCACCCGGTGACCAAACTTGAAGACATGCAGGGCTTGAAGATCCGCGTCATCCAGTCACCGATCTACCTGGAAACCTTCTCCGCACTGGGTGCCAACCCTGTGCCGATGGCGTTCCCGGAGGTCTACACCGGCCTTGAGCAGCACACCATCGACGGCCAGGAAAACCCCTTCACGGTGATCGAGGGCAACAAGTTCTACGAGGTGCAGAAGTATCTCTCCGTCACGGGCCATATCTTCAACCCGCAGTCGTTGATCATCAGCCAGAAAACCTGGAACCGCCTCAACGACGATGAAAAGGCAATGATTCGCGCGGCCGCGGCCGAGGCGCAAATATTCCAGCGTGAAGTCACGGCGGCGGGCATGGACAAGGCCAAGGTGACTTTGGCCGGTGCGATGACCGTGAATGAAATCACCCCAGAGGAGAAAGATCGCTTCCGCGAGCGTGTGAAGCCGGTGATCGACAAGTTCGCCAAATCCCTGGATGGCGACCTGGTGAAGACGATGTACGAGGAGATCGCCAAGGTGCGGGCCGCGCAGTGAGGCGGATAGGTCAGTCCTGAACAGGCCCGACTCTGTGTGGGAGCGAGCTTGCTCGCGATAGCGGTATGTCAGCCAAGATCAACGTGGCTGACCTGACGCCATCGCGAGCAAGCTCGCTCCCACAGTTTTTTTTGTTTCGTCAGCGAACGGTTATTGGGCGGCCGGCACCGCCAGCCACTGCCCAATCACTTTCTGGTAGCTGCCATTGGCCTTGCTCAGGTGCAGCCACTGATCGACGTACATCTTCCAGGTGTTGTCATCGCGAGGCAGCAGGTAGGCCTTCTCGCCATATTGCAGGTAGCGGGTCGGGTTGACCGCGCACAGGCCAGGCTTGAGTTTTTGCTGGTAGAGCGCTTCAGACGCGTCGGTAATCATTACATCGGCTTTCTTGTCCAGCAGTTGCTGGAAGATGGTCACGTTGTCGTGGAAGCTGAGCTGGCCGTTGGGCAGGAACGCCCGGACGAAAGCTTCGTTGGTGCCGCCGGCGGGCTCGACAAGACGCACCGAAGGCTGGTTCATCTGCTCGATGGTCTGGTAGCGCTCCTGGTCTTCGCAACGCACCAGCGGGATCTTGCCATCCACGTCCAGGGTGGTACTGAAATAGGCTTTCTTCTGGCGCTCCAGCGTCACCGAAATCCCACCCATGCCGATGTCGCATTGACCGGCAACCATATCCGGCATCAGGGTTTTCCAGGTGGTCTGCACCCATTGCACCTTGACGCCCAGGCTGGCGGCCAGCGAGCGCGCCATGTCGATGTCGATGCCTTCGTATTCGCCGGTTTGGGTTTTAAAGGTATAGGGCTTGTAGTCGCCGGTGGTACACACCTTCAGTTCGCCGCGTTGCAGGACCTGGTCCAGCAGCGAGGGGGGCGGCTCGGCCAGGGCGCTGCCGGAGAGCGCCAACAGGCCACAGAGCGTCATCGAGCTTGTTATGGTTTTCATAGTGATTGGACGTCTCGCAAGGGAAGGGGACAAGACCGGGGAGTGTAGCAAGGGCCTAGCGCGAAATGATCCCGTGGTCGATCGCGTATTTCACCAGGGCCGCCGGCTTGTCGATGTTCAGCTTGCGGCGGATGCTCAGGCGATGGGTTTCGACGGTGCGTACGCTGATGTCCAGTTCACGGGCCATTTCCTTGTTGTTCAGGCCCTGGACCATTTTGTACAGCACCTGGCTCTCCCGTGGCGTCAGCTCGTTGTCGGTGTGCGGGTCAGTGGCGAGTCGCTGGGCGATCTCGGCACTGTAGAAGGTGCCGCCGCTGATGATGGCTTCGATGGCCGCGATGATTTCCCGCGACGGCGCGTTCTTGAGCACATAGCCGCTGGCACCGGAACGCACGGACTCGCTCACGTACTCATAATTGTCGTACATGCTGAGGATGAGGATCTTGAGGCTGGGGTATTGTTTGCCCAGCAGCCGGGTCAGCTCGAGCCCGTTCTTGTCCTTGAGACCGATGTCCATCAGCAGCAAGTCCGGTTGGCAGCGACCGACCATTTCGATTGCTTGCGCGCCGTTCTCGGCTTCGCCGACCACATCCAGTTGCGGCATCACCGACAGCAAGGCCCTGATGCCGTCGCGGACCAGGGAGTGGTCATCGACCAGCGCGACGCGAATCACGGGAGGCAGGTTCATCGGAAAGTGCTCTTGTTGGAGTGGGCGCGCATCAGCTTTGCGTGACCGAGAGGTTCATGGGCAGCAGGATGTCCAGTTCGCTTCGTCCCGGTACCGAGGTCACTTCCAGGCGTCCACCGAAATGCTCGACCCGTTCGCGGATATTACGCAGGCCGATGCCGGCATGGCCGCGTTCCACTTGCGGGACGTTGAAGCCCATCCCATCATCGACCACCGTCAGGCGCAAGGACTGGCTGGAGCCGAACAGGGTGATGCCGACGCTTTTGGCCCCGGCATGGCGCTCGATATTGGTCAGGGCTTCCTGGGCAATGCGGAACAGCGAGACAGGGGCACCATTTTCCAGGCGGCAATCGAATTCGTTGCTTCGGTAGGACACTTCAAGCCCGCTGCGCTGTTGGAACTCGGTCGCGAGCTGGCCGATAGCAGCGGGCAGGCCCAAGGTGTCGAGCAGGGACGAGCGCAAATCGTGGGAGATGCTACGGATCTCGCCGATGGCTTCGCCCAGCCGGTCGGTTGCATTCTTGAGGATGCCCAGGCCGTTTTCCTGGCCATTCTCCAACACGTGGCTGGCCAGTTCGAACTGGAACTTTATCGACACCAGCAGTTGGCTGATGCCGTCGTGCAGTTCGCGAGACACTCGCGAGCGTTCTTCTTCCTGCAAACTGACGATGCGCTGGTTCAGGCGCTGCAGCTTTTTGTCGGCCAGGCGATGTTCGCTGACGTTGAGGGTCATGCCGCCAGCGAACACCAGCAGGACCGCCACCAACGCGATAGCGGCGATGGCTTGCATGGTGGTATGGATGCCATGGGCGACTTCGTCACGGGCTTGCTGGGTGGCGCGCTCAACGTCCTCCAGGTAAATCCCGGTGCCGAGCATCCAACCCCATTTGTCCAGCATCACGACATAGGCCAGTTTGTCGGTCACCTGACCGGAGGAGGGCTTGTTCCAGGCGTAGCGCTGGAACCCTTCGCCTGATTCGGCGCTTTTGATCAGCGCCTGGATGACCGGTAGGCCGTGGGGGTCCTTCATGTCCCAGAGGTACTGCCCCACCAATTCCGACTGGCGGGCATGCATGAGGCTGCGACCCTGGCGGTCGTACACGAAAAAGTAACCGTTGATGCCGAAGCTGAGCTTGCGCAGTTCTTCCAGGACCTGCTGTTGCGCGCGGTCATCTCCCCGGCCGTTGTCATACAGCGGGGCGATCAGGCTCTGCGCCATCTCGACATAGTTCTTCAGCTCGGCGCGCTTGCTCGCCAGGATGCTGTCTTCGATCAGTTGCGCCTGTTGATCGCCCAACTGGCGATTGAGCGAGATCACCAGGGCACAGATGACCGCGATGGCCAAGACCAGCGGCAAAATCCCGAGGGCGACGATTTTGTGTTTGAGCAGCATCTGTACTCCTGTCCGGACTCGGCGGGGAGGCGAATGGCGGCATCATATGCCAAACCCATGGATGAGGCATAAAACCTGTGGCGCAAGACATGTGGGAGCAAAGCTTGCTCGCGATGCAGGCGCCGCGGTGTATGAAAGACCGTATTGACTCTATCGCGGGCAAGCCTTGCTCCCACAGGGGGAATTGGGGTTCTACGTAGTACTACGGATTTATTTATTGACCCATTGCAGGGATATTGGGTCGGCTCCGAATAGCCGGGGCACACTATAAAAACAATCGCCGCAATCCACTGGATATCGGCAGGAGACACGCAATGACAACCCGTCTGGTTAAACACCTCGCCTGGTTTGCCGTCGCCGTTCTGGGGGCCTGTGCGTTGAGTGTCGTGGCCTTGCGCCGCGGCGAACCCATCAACGCCCTCTGGATCGTCGTCGCAGCGGTGGCCATCTACCTGGTCGCCTACCGCTACTACAGCCTCTTCATCGCCAACAACGTGATGCAACTCGATGCGCGCCGGGCCACCCCCGCCGTGCTCAACAACGATGGCCTGGACTATGTCCCGACCAACAAACACATTCTGTTCGGCCACCACTTCGCGGCCATTGCCGGCGCGGGGCCGCTGGTCGGGCCGGTGCTGGCGGCGCAGATGGGCTACCTGCCCGGCACGCTCTGGCTGATCGCCGGCGTGGTGCTGGCCGGTGCGGTGCAGGACTTCATGGTCCTGTTCCTGTCCACCCGCCGCAACGGGCGTTCCCTGGGTGACATGGTGCGCGAGGAAATGGGCCGCATCCCTGGCACCATCGCGCTGTTCGGCTGCTTCCTGATCATGATCATCATCCTCGCGGTGCTGGCGCTGATCGTGGTCAAGGCCCTGGCCGAGAGCCCGTGGGGGATCTTCACGGTGATGGCGACCATCCCGATCGCGATGTTCATGGGTATCTACATGCGCTATATCCGCCCGGGCCGCATCGGTGAAATCTCGATCATCGGCGTGCTGTTGCTGCTGGGTTCGATCTGGCTGGGCGGGCAAATTGCTGCCGATCCGGTCTGGGCCAAGGCCTTCACCTTCACCGGGATCCAGATCACCTGGATGCTGATCGGCTACGGCTTTGTCGCGGCGGTACTGCCGGTGTGGCTGATCCTGGCGCCACGGGACTACCTGTCGACCTTCCTCAAGATCGGCACCATCGTCGCCCTGGCGATCGGCATCCTGGTCACCATGCCCGAGCTGAAAATGCCGGCGCTGACCCAGTTCACCGACGGCACGGGACCGGTGTGGAAGGGCGGTCTGTTCCCGTTCCTGTTCATCACCATCGCCTGCGGCGCGGTCTCGGGTTTCCACGCACTGATCTCCTCGGGCACCACGCCCAAGCTCTTGGATAACGAAACCAACGCCCGCTACATCGGTTACGGCGGCATGCTGATGGAGTCCTTCGTGGCGATCATGGCCATGGTCGCCGCCTCGGTGATCGAGCCAGGCGTGTACTTCGCCATGAACAGCCCGGCGGCGATCGTCGGCAGTGACGTGGTGTCCGTGGCGCAGACCGTCAGCAGCTGGGGCTTTGCAATCACCCCCGAGGCGCTGCAAGCGGTGGCCAAGGACATCGGCGAAACCACCATCCTGGCCCGTGCCGGCGGTGCGCCGACCCTGGCGGTCGGCATCGCGCAGATCCTGCACTCGGTGCTGCCGGGTGAGAACACCATGGCGTTCTGGTACCACTTCGCGATCCTGTTCGAAGCGCTGTTCATCCTCACCGCGGTGGACGCCGGCACCCGTGCCGGGCGGTTCATGCTGCAGGACTTGCTCGGCTCGTTCGTGCCTTCGCTCAAGCGCACCGAATCCTGGCCAGCCAACCTGATCGCCACCGCCGGCTGCGTCGCGCTGTGGGGTTACTTGCTGTACCAGGGCGTGATCGATCCGCTGGGCGGCATCAACACCTTGTGGCCGCTGTTCGGCATCTCCAACCAGATGCTGGCCGGTATCGCCCTGATGCTCGCCACCGTGGTCCTGATCAAGATGAAGCGCCAGCGCTACGTCTGGGTCACGCTGCTGCCGGCGAGCTGGCTGCTGATCTGCACCACCACGGCGGGCCTGATCAAGCTGTTCGACGCCAACCCGGCGATCGGCTTTTTGGCCCTGGCACGCAAATACAACGATGCCCTGGCCGCCGGCCAGATCCTGGCCCCGGCCAAGAGCATCGAGCAGATGCAGCACGTGGTGTTCAACGCCTACACCAACGCGACGCTGACGGTGTTGTTCCTGTTCGTGGTCTTCAGCATCCTGTTCTACGCGCTCAAGGTCGGCATCGCCGCCTGGGGCACCAAGGAACGCACGGACAAAGAAGCGCCATTCCAGGCCCTGCCAGACGCTTGATAGAGGATTGCAACGATGTTCAATGACTTGAGTCGCCTGGGTAAATACCTCGGTCAGGCCGCCCGCCTGATGGTCGGCATGCCCGACTACGACAACTACGTCGAGCACATGCAAACCAAGCACCCGGACAAGCCGATGATGGACTACGAGGCGTTCTTTCGTGAACGCCAGGAGGCCCGTTACGGCGGCAAGGGTGGGCCCAAGTGCTGTTGAACTGAGGTCGATCCCCTTGTGGGAGCGAGCTTGCTCGCGATAGCGGAGTGTCAGTTAACGATGATGTCGACTGACCCAACGCCATCGCGAGCAGGCTCGCTCCCACAGTTGTTTTGGGTGTTCTCAAGATTTGCATACGGCACAAATCCCTTGTGGCGAGGGAGCTTGCTCCCGCTGGCGTGCGAAGCAGGCCTCGGCGGTTCTTCAGGCTGACCGTATCAGCCGTTTTTGCGACTGCTGCGCAGCCGAGCGGGAGCAAGCTCCCTCGCCACAGGGTAGTTGTCTGGCTTGATTCCGCTGTTGATCACTCCGCCAACAACACCGCCGCATCGAAGCCCACCCGCAAGTTGCCCCAATGACGGCCGCCAAAGAAGAACGGTACGTCGATCTCGGTCATGATTTCCCCGGTATCGCGCAGGTAGGTCTGGAGCAGGAAGCGCTGGACGTTGCCTGCCGCACGCAAGCCAATCGGGTCGTTGAAGATTCGCTTGTTGCGGCACACCGGCAAATCCACCGCCCGGTCGCCAGTCGGCGGCTTCGAGACCCAGCTGTTGTTCACCGGGCAATAGCCCTTGCTGTCGACAATGAACGAAACCTTGCCACCCGGTGTGCTGCGGGTGAGTTTGTCGCATTCCTCCTGGCAGACCTGGGCAAAACGTTCGGTATAGCTGGCCATGTACTGCTTGGGGTCGGTACCGGAAATCAACTGGTAATTCTGGTCGAACAGGTTCAGGCCTTCGCCTTGCAGCGCCTCCAGGCGAACCTGGAGCGTGTCGCGGCATTCACTGGCGCGGGTGATGGCGGCATCCAGCTTGCCGTGGCCGAGCACGAACCGGCCCAACAGCGCCTGAACCTTCTCGGCCACGCCGGACAGGTCGCGGGTGGCCGTCGCCGAATGCTGCATGCGCTGGTCGATCAATTGGCTGTCGGCGTGGATCTGGGTGACCCGGTCGTTGATCCCCGTGTTGCTGTCGGCGAACTGCTGGATATGGGTCGCGATGTCCGCCAGCTTGCCGTTGGTGGATTCGAAATCGCCGATCATGCTTTCAAAATGGCCGGAGGCGCGTTCCACCACTTTCTGGGTTTCCCGGGCGCTGTGGCTGATTTGCGTGGTCTGCTCGTGGGTGGAGCTGACTTCATCGAGCATGGCGTCGATGTTGCGTGAGATGTCATCGGTGGCCCGGCTGACGTTTTGTGCCAGGGTTCGCACTTCATCGGCCACCACCGCGAAGCCACGGCCGCTTTCGCCAGCCCGGGCGGCTTCGATGGCGGCATTGAGGGCCAGCAGGTTGGTCTGGGCAGAGATCTGCTGGATCAACCCGACGATTGACTTGATGCTTGAGGAACGCTGGTTCAAGGCGCTCACCAGGGTGGCAAACTCACTTAGGCTGCTGGAGATTTCGCTGATGTTGCCGGTCACTTCCAGCAGCTCGGCGTAGGAGTCGCGGGCCATGCTCAGGTTCTGGGCGGTGGTGCTGGAGATGCCCTGGGTCTGGCGCGAGACTTCTTCGATGCGGCCCACGGCGGTGTTGCTCTGGTCCATCACTTCCTTGGCGAAGCGCGCCTGGTGGGTGGCGCTGTCGCTGGAGTCGCTGATGTTCTTCAGCGAACGGGCCGACTCGACAGCGATGTGCACGGTCAGCGCTTGGACGTTGCTGATGATCTCCCGTTGCTTGGCCAGGAAACGGTTGCAGGTGCCGGCCAGTACGCGAATCTCGTCGTGAGTCACCAGCGGCAGGTCCTTGGACAGGTCGCCTTCGCCGTTGGCGATCTCTTCCAGGGCCTTGGTCATGACGGTGACGGGGCGCACGATGAGGTGGCGGAAATACCAGACCATGAAGCTGATCATGGCCAACGTCAGGACCGCGCCAAAGAGCAGGGCATGGGTAAGGCTGTCGAGCCGGCCTTCGATCTGCCCCAGCAATGCGCCGTCCAACTGCGCGTTGCGCAACTGCAGCAGGATCTCGGCGCGGGCACTGAGGGCCACCCAATACAACAAGCCACTGACCAGCACCAACAGGAAAAGGCTCGACAGCTTTTTGGTGAGGGTATCGAAAAACTGCATCTCGATAGACTCGTACAAGGCCTTTAACGTCTGCATGCCGCTGCTCCTGGGCAAAAAAATCTCTCAATGGAATACATTCGACCGCGAGCGCCAAAGCTTTAGGGGCGGATAGGGCTATTTGATATCACCCTGGAGACTCTGCTGCTCTTCAGCCTGCCTTGGCGATGAGATAGAGATGTCAATACCTGTTGGAGCGAATTAGACGAAAGTCGTACTAGCGCCTTGCCTGACGACTGCTACGGTTTGAAGTGCAAAACAATAAAAACAACACGGGAGGACACCTCCATGTCCACTGAAAAGCAACAGGCTGCGCGTGCCTACTGGACGGAAAACCTACGCTGGATGCTGGTCTTGCTGGCTATCTGGTTCCTGGTGTCGTTCGGCTTCGGCATTTTGCTGGTTGATGCACTCAACACCATCAGTTTCTTCGGTACACCCTTGGGGTTCTGGTTTGCCCAGCAGGGTTCCATCTACGTCTTTGTGCTCGAGATTTTCTTCTATGTCTGGAAGATGAATCAGCTCGATCGCAAATATGACGTCCACGAAGACTGAGGGCGGCGCACATGGACACAAAAACCCTGATTTATCTGGTCGTAGGCGCCTCCTTCGCGTTGTACATCGCGATTGCAATCTGGACGCGTGCCGGTTCCACCAGCGAATACTATGTCGCCAGCAAGGGCGTGCATCCGGTACTCAACGGCATGGCCACCGGTGCTGACTGGATGTCGGCGGCTTCGTTCATCTCCATGGCCGGGATCATTGCCTTCGCCGGTTACGACGGTTCGGTCTACCTGATGGGCTGGACCGGGGGCTACGTGCTGTTGGCGATGTGCCTGGCGCCGTACCTGCGAAAATTTGGCAAGTTCACCGTACCCGAGTTCGTCGGGGCTCGTTATTACTCGCAGACGGCGCGGGTGGTGGCAGTGATCTGCGTGATTTTCATTTCCTTCACCTATGTGGCGGGACAGATGCGCGGCGTCGGGATCGTCTTTTCCCGTTACCTGGAAGTGGATATCAACGTCGGTGTCATGATCGGCATGGCCATCGTATTCTTTTATTCGGTGTTGGGCGGCATGAAGGGCATCACCTACACCCAGGTGGCGCAGTATTGCGTGATGATTTTCGCCTACATGGTGCCGGCGATTTTCATCTCGATAATGATCACCGGCAACCCAATACCGCAACTGGGCTTTATCAGCGAAGTGGGCGGTTCGGGGCAGAGCGTGATCGAGCGGCTCAACGGCCTGGGTGCCGAGTTGGGCTTCAGCGCCTATACCGATGGCACCAAGTCGACCATGGACGTGTTCTTCATCACCATGGCGCTGATGGTCGGTACTGCAGGCCTGCCCCATGTGATCGTGCGTTTCTTTACCACGCCGACCGTTCGGGATGCACGCAAGTCAGCAGGCTACGCATTGCTGTTCATCGCCATTCTCTACACCACCGCGCCGGCCGTGGCGGCCTTCGCACGTACCAATCTGCTGACCTCCATTCCCAACGTCAGTTATGCCACCGCGCCAGCCTGGTTCAAAGCCTGGGAAAATTCCGGACTGATTGCGTGGGCGGACAAGAACAACGACGGCATTATCCAATACAGCCCGGGTGCGGCCCTGGTCGGGGCGCCGAGTTTTACGGGTGAGCGCGGGGCGCATGAGCAGCGATTGCTCAAGAACCAGCTCTCGCCAGTGGCCAACGAACTCTACGTCGATAACGACATCATGGTGTTGGCCAACCCCGAAATTGCCGGCCTGCCGGGCTGGGTGATCGCATTGATCGCTGCCGGTGGCCTGGCGGCGGCGCTTTCGACGGCGGCGGGGCTGTTGCTGGTGATCTCTACCTCGATCTCCCATGATTTGCTCAAGAGCAACATCATGCCCAGGATCAACGAGAAGCAGGAATTGCTCGCTGCACGTATCGCCGCCGGCGTGGCGGTATTGATTGCCGGGTTGTTCGGCATCTATCCACCCGCATTCGTCGCCCAGGTGGTTGCGTTCGCCTTCGGGTTGGCGGCGTCTTCCTTCTTTCCGGTCATTGTCATGGGGATCTTCTCCAAACGCATGAACCGCGAAGGCGCGATCGCCGGGATGATTGTCGGGCTGACCTTCACGTTCACCTACATCGTCTACTTCAAGTTCATCAACCCGACGATGAACACGGCTGAACATTGGTGGCTGGGTGTTTCCCCTGAAGGCATCGGCACGTTGGGGATGCTCTTCAACTTCCTGGCCGCGGTGGTGGTGTCACGCTTTACCGCGCCGCCACCGGAGCACATCCAGCACCTGGTCGAAGACATTCGCGTACCGAGAGGAGCCGGTGCTGCCATCGATCACTGACCACTGATCAGCCCAAGACTGGGAGAGGAAAACAAACGAGGGCGCCGGACTCATCATCCGGCGCCCTTGTTTGTGCGCAGAGTCAAGCGGGGAGATGTTAGAAAGATTTACTGGGAATCATTCTCAAAGTATATTCTCTCTCATTCCCAACCCTCTGTGAGTGCGCGTCTTGAATCGTTCCACCCCTCTCGCTAATCGCAACGTCTTCATCAAGTGTGTATTGCCGACGTTGTCTTACTGCTTCATCGCAAGCCCGGTGTGGGCGCAGGCAGCTGTCGAACTGCCGGCCACGGATATCCAGGGCAGTCGTGTCACTCAGGAGGAGGGCTACACGACGTCGCAAGCCAGCACGGCGAGCAAGAGCGATGTACCGATCAAGGAAGAGGCGCAATCGATCAACGTGGTAACCCAGCAGACCCTGGCGGACTATCAGGTACGCTCGCTGAACGACGCGATGAAGTTCGTCAGCGGCGTCAGCCAGGGCAACACCCTGGGCGGCTCGCGAGACTCGTTGGTCAAGCGCGGGTTCGGCACCAACGATGACGGCTCGATCCTGCGCGATGGCGTGCGTTCGAACCTGGGGCGCAACTTCAGCGCTACTACCGAGCGCGTCGAAGTGCTCAAGGGCCCGGCCTCGATGCTGTACGGCGCGCTGGAGCCCGGCGGCCTGGTCAACGTCATCAGCAAGAAGCCCGAGTACACCCAGAGCACCACGCTGAGCGGCTCGGCCTACAGCGAAGGCGGCGGCACCATGGCCCTGGACACCACCGGGCCGCTGGGCGATACCGGCCTGGCTTATCGCCTGATCGCCGAGCGCGGGCATGAAGACTACTGGCGCAACTATGGGGTCAATGAGAGCACGCTGGTGGCGCCGTCGTTGGCTTGGACGGGGGAACGGGCTTCGTTGAACCTGAGTTATGAATACAACGAATATTCCAATCCGTTTGATCGTGGGACGGTGTTCAGAAATGGGCATCCAGCTGACATCGACTACGACAAGCGTCTCGATGAACCGTGGGCCAAAAGCGTGGGGATTCGCGAGACGGCCACGGCGCGTTTCGAGTATGAGCTGAGCGAGGATTGGAAAACTCGCGTGACCTATGGCTGGAATAATGACCGGTACAGCCTTTCGATTGCGCAGCCCGATGGTTTGACGGGAAATGAGTTGAGCAGAAAATCCAACGGTGCTCGATACGATGACGAAACTCGTTATGCCAGTTGGGATTTCATGGGCAAGCAGGAGCTGTTCGGTCAGCGCCATGATCTGCTGGTTGGTATCGATAATCAGGTGTCAGATCAGTTTCGTGGCAAGACTTACCGTGGGGACGCAGAAGGAGGGTTCGACATCACCGCACCGGTTTATGGCGGCCTGGCTGAACCCAGTAAGCTGAATGCAAAACAAAGCAACTTGAGTAACAAGCTGACCTCCAGCTCGGTGTACCTGAAGGACAACTGGCATCTGGATGATCGCTGGATCCTGGTCTTCGGGGGGCGCTACCAGCATTACGATCAATATGCCAACCAAGGCATGATCACGCGGGTCAATGTTCGCGACGACAATGGCGACGCCTTCGTTCCGTTCCTGGGACTGGTCTATAAAGCCACCGAGACCCTGTCGTTGTATGGCAACTACAGCCGGTCGTTCAAGCCTAATGATGTGGTCGACAAGGACAGTCGCACCTTTAAACCGGAGGAGGGGCGCAGTTACGAAGTCGGCGCCAAGTACGATCCGCTGCCGGGATTGAACATCAATCTCGCCTTGTTCGACATCGTTAAAAAGAATGTAGTGACTGTCACTGACGACATCGCACAAGCCGCCGGCAAAGTCGGCTCCCAAGGCCTGGAACTCGACATCACCGGCCGACTCGCCGACCGCTGGGACCTGATCGGCACCTACGCCTACACCCACACGGAAATCCTCGACGATCCGGCTGACGAAGGCCATCGCCTGGCCAACGCTCCCAAACACACCGCCAGCCTGTACCTGAGTCATCACCTGAACGTGCCTGCCGAATTCGGGGCCTGGCACGCCGGTGCCGGCGCCCGCTACGTCGGCGAACGCGCCGCCAACAACGCCAACGAATTCTGGCTGAGCAGCTACACCGTCGCCGACGCCTTCCTGCGTTGGGAGTCGCCGGTACTGGGGCACAAGACTTCGCTGCAACTGAACGTCGACAACCTGTTCGACAAGCAGTACTACCCGTCCTCCACGGGCAGCGAGTTGCAGGTAAGCGTCGGTGAGCCGCGTACCGCTCGCCTGAGCGCCAGCGTAACGTTCTGATCCATCCAGAAAACAAAATGCCCGGGCCTTGAAGTCCGGGCATTTTTTTGGGCATCACCTTCACATCTCGGCCGCCATCGCGAGCAAGCTCGCTCCCACAATGTCCGATGATGTTCACTTATTCCATGTTCACCACAAAACCCTGTGGGAGCGAGCCTGCTCGCGATGACGATAGAACTGACGCCGGAGATTCCAGGGCTGCGGCTCACCGAAACGCCGGCACCACCTGCTGGATGAACAGCTCCAGGGATTTTTTCTTTTCGGCATGGGGCAGGCTGTTGTCGCACCAGAAGCTGAACTCATCCACCCCCAGTTCCTGGTAGTACTTGATCCGCTCGATGATTTCCTGCGGGGTGCCGATCATGGTGTTCTTGCGGATGTTTTCCAGCTGGAACTCCGGGCGCTCGGCGAACTTTTCTTCCGGGCTTGGCGCCAGGAAACCGTTGACCGGCACTTGCTTGTTGCCGAACCAGGCATCGAAGGTGCGATAGAACTTCGAGATCGCCTGGGCGCCGACCTTCCAGCCTTCGGGATCATCCACCGCATGCACGTGGGTGTGGCGCAGCACCATCAATTGCGGGCGCGGCACGTCGGGGTTGTTGTCCAGGGCGGCTTGGAACTTGTTCTTCAGGTCCAGGACTTCCTCATCGCCCTTCATCAACGGCGTGACCATCACGTTGCAGCCGTTGGCGACGGCGAAGTTGTGGGAGTCCGGGTCGCGGGCGGCGATCCACATCGGCGGGTGAGGCTTGCGGATTGGCTTGGGCACGCAGGTGGAAGTGGGGAATTTCCATATCTCGCCATCATGGGCGTAGTCGCCTTGCCACAGGGCGCGGACCACCGGGACCATTTCCCGCAGGGCCTGGCCGCCGGAGGAAGCCGGCATGCCGCCGGCCATGCGGTCGAACTCCACCTGGTAGGCACCCCGGGCCAGGCCGACTTCCATGCGGCCATTGCTGATCACGTCCAGCAGCGCGCATTCGCCGGCCACCCGCAGCGGGTGCCAGAACGGCGCGATGATGGTACCGGCACCCAGGTGGATGGTGGTGGTCTTTGCGGCCAGGTACGCCAGCAGCGGCATCGGGCTTGGCGAGATGGTGTATTCCATGGCGTGGTGCTCGCCGATCCACACGGTACTGAACCCGCCGGCCTCGGCCAGCAGGGTCAGCTCGCTCAGGTCTTCGAACAACTGGCGATGGCTGACGCTTTCGTCCCAGCGCTCCATGTGTACGAACAGGGAAAATTTCATGGCGCTATCTCTTGTAGTTGACGATCGGTTCAGGCGAGGACGGGCAGGGCGCCCATCTTGCCGTGGCAATAAACCAGCGGCCCCGGTGTGTGCTGCGGGACGATCAGGTTCTTCACGGCGCCGACCATGATGGCGTGGTCGCCGCCTTCGTATTCGCGCCACAGTTCGCATTCGATGATGGCCGTGGCGTTGCTCAGCAGCGGGTTACCCAGTTCGCTCAAGGTCCATTCGATGCCCTGGGCCTTGTCCTTGCCTTTGCGGGCGAAGGCATAGGCTTCATTCTGCTGGCCGCCGGAGAGCAGGTGGATGGCGAAGCGCTTGTTCTTGATCAGCACCGGATAGGAGTCGGAGCTGTAGTTGGGGCAGAACAGCACCAGGGCAGGTTCCATCGACAATGAGCTGAAGGCACTGGCGGTAAGGCCGACGACCTGGCCGTCGTCATCGAGGGTGGTGATCACGGTCACGCCGGACGGGAACGAGCCCATGACTTGTTTGTAGACGCTGGCATCGATCATCGGACGATCCTCGGGTTTTGTCGGTTGTGGGCGCGCAATGTTCATCAGTGGGCACCTGCGGCCTTGTTCAGGTCGCTCTCGGCCCATTGCGTATAGACGCAGGCGTCGGCGGTGGCCCAGCGCACACGCACCGGGTCGCCGGCCTTGAGTGGCATGCCGGCGGCGGACAGCGCCTTGACCGTCATGGCCGTGCCGCCGGACGTCACTACGCTGCAGGTCTGGCTTTCTCCCAGGAACAGCACTTCGACGACCTTGGCCGAGACCTCATTCCAACCGGCTGCCAAGGGTTCCTGAGCGGCTTGTTCGACGCTCAAGGCGAGGGCTTTTTCCGGGCGCACCATCAGCAGCACGTCCTGGTCCGTTTGCAGGCCGGCGGTCAGGCGAATCGACAGCGACTGGCCTTCGAAGGTCGCCACCGCGTTGCCCTGGGCCTTGAGCTTGAGGAAGTTGGAGTTGCCCAGGAACGAGGCCACGAACGCGTTCGGCGGGTTCTGGTAGAGGTCATAGCCGCTGCCCAGGCCGACGATCTTGCCGTGGCTGAAAATGGCGATGCGCTGGGACAGGCGCATGGCTTCTTCCTGGTCATGGGTGACGTAGACGATGGTGATGCCCAGGCGTCGATGCAATTGGCGCAGTTCATCCTGCAAGTCTTCCCGGAGCTTTTTGTCCAGAGCTCCGAGCGGTTCATCCATCAGCAGAATGCGCGGCTCATAGACCAGCGCCCGGGCAATCGCCACGCGCTGCTGCTGGCCGCCGGACAGTTGCGAAGGGCGGCGATGGGCGAACTCTCCCAGTTGCACCAGTTTGAGCATGGCGTCGACCCGACGTTCGCGCTCGGCACTGGCCAGTTTGCGAATCGCCAGGGGAAAGGCAATGTTGTCGCGCACCGACAGATGGGGGAACAACGAGTAGCGCTGGAACACCATGCCGATGTCGCGTTTGTGCGGCGGTACATTGACCAGGGATTTTCCGCCTACCAGGATCTCGCCGCTGCTGGGGGTTTCAAACCCGGCCAGCATCGACAGCGTGGTGCTCTTGCCCGAGCCGCTGGAGCCGAGGAAGGTCAGGAATTCGCCGTCCTGGATCTCCAGGGAAATGTCGTCCACGGCGGCGAAGTCGCCGTAGTGCTTGTTCAGGTTGCGCAGGCTGACCAGGGTCTTGTTGTTCTGTTGTGCGGGGTCTTTGACGGCACTCATCGTATTCTCCTAGGCGCTCAGGCGCTGATTTCATTGCGCCGGCGCAGGGCGGCGGCGATCACCATCACCAAGACCGAAAGGCCGATCAGCAGCGTCGAAGCGACGGCGATCACAGGCGTCAGGTCCTGGCGCAGGGTGGTCCACATCTTGACGGGCAAGGTTTGCAGGGTCGGGCTGGCCATCATCACGCTCAGCACCACCTCGTCCCACGACACCAGAAACGCGAACAGGGCGCCGGCGACCATGCCTGGGCGAATGGCTGGAAAGGTCACCTTGAACACCGCTTGCAGGCGTGAGGCGCCGCAGATGACCGCTGCGTCCTCGATGGACTGGTCGAACAGCTTGAGCGAGTTGATGATCGAGATGATGGTGAACGGCAGCGCGACGATGACGTGGCTGACCACGAACGCGAACATCGTCCCGGTGTAGCCCAGCTTGAGGAACAGCGCATACACCGCCACGGCGATGATCACCAGTGGCACGATCATCGGCAGGGTGAACAGGCCGTAGAGCATTTCCCGGCCCGGGAAGCGTCCACGTACCAAGGCAAACGCGGTTGGCAGGCCCAGCGCCACGGCGCAGACGGTGGTCAGCACCGCGACCTTGAGGCTGGTCAGTGCCGCGTTCATCCAGTCGGGGTTGGAAAAGAACTGGCCGTACCATTTGAGCGTCCAGCCCGGTGGCGGGAAGACCAGCCATTGGGACGAACCGAACGACAACAGTACGATGAACACGATCGGCAGCAGCAGGAACAGCGCGATCAGGCCGGTGGTGAAATACAGGCCGAACCGCATGCGCCGGCTCATGGCATTGGGAGTCAGGAGCATGACGGCTTACCTCGCGTTGCTGGCACCCACCGGGGATTCCGGCTGGAGCTTCAGGTAGAAGTAGAACAACACCAGGGTGATCGCCACCAACAAGGCGGCGCCGGCGCTGGCCAGGCCCCAATTGAGGAACGACTGCACCTGCTGGATGATGAATTCAGGCAACATCATGTTCTGCGCGCCGCCCAGCAGTGCCGGGGTCACGTAGTAACCGAGGGACATCACGAACACCATCAGCCCACCGGAGAACAGTCCCGGCCGGCACAGCGGCAGGAACACCCGGAAGAAGTTGGTCCAGGGGCTGGCGCCGCAAATCGAACCGGCCTGCAGGATCATCGGGTCGATGGCCTGCATGGTCGCCTGCAACGGCAGGACGATGAACGGGATCATGATGTAGCTCATGCCGATCACCACGCCGGTGAGGTTGTGCACCATCTCCAGCGGCTGATCGATGATGCCCAGCGCCATCAACGCCTTGTTCACCACCCCGGAGGCCTGCAGCAGCACCAGCCAGGAGTAGGTGCGGGCCAGCAGGCTGGTCCACATCGACAGCAGTACGATGTTCAGCATCCAGCGCCCCCAGCCACGGGGCACCAGGGTGATGGCCCAGGCCAGGGGGAAGCCCAACAGCAGGCTGAACAGCGTCACCAGCCCGGCCACCGAAAAGGTGTTGAACAACACCCGGGCGTAGGCAGAGTTGGCGAACAGTTGCTCGTAGTTGCCCAAGCCGGGTACGGGCTCCAGCACACCGCGCAGCAACAGACCGATCAGCGGCGCCAGGAAGAATAGGCCGAGGAACAGCAGGGCGGGGAGCAGGTTGCCGGCCCCGCGCCAGCGCTGTGCCAGCGACGGGGTTTGCGTCGCCGCCTTGGCCGGTACCGCACCGGCAGCGCCAATGGCGCTCCCAGTGCGAGGGGTTGTCGTTGCCGACATTTTTATTTGACCAGCCATTCGTTCCACCGTGTCGCGATGTCCTGACCGTTCTTGGCCCAGTACGCGAAATCAAGCGTGATCTGATCCTTGGCGTAGGCGGTCGGCAGGTTGGGGGCGAGCACCGAATCCAGGCGTGCAACGCTGTCGACATTGACCGGCGCATAGGCGGTCAGGTTGGAAAAATCGGCCTGGCCCTTGGCGCTGCTGGCGTTGGCCAGGAACTTCATGGCCGCGGCCTTGTTTTTCGAACCCTTTGGAATGACCAGGATGTCGGCCATGACCAGGTTCTGCTTCCAGCTTACGCCGACGGGCGCGCCGTCCTGTTGCAAGGCATAGATACGACCGTTCCAGAATTGTCCGATGCTGGCTTCGCCGGACGCGAGCAATTGCTGGGACTGGGCGCCGCCGCCCCACCAGACGATGTCTTTCTTGATGGTGTCGAGTTTCTTGAAGGCGCGGTCCAGGTCCAGCGGGTAGAGCTTGTCCGCTGCTACGCCGTCGGCCAGCAGGGCCAGCTCAAGCACGCCGGGGCTTGGCCATTTGTACAGGGCCCGTTTGCCGGGATAAGTTTTGGTGTCGAACAGGGCGGTCCAGTCCTGGGGCTTGCCGGAACCGAGCTTGCCTTCGTTGTAGCCGAGGACGAACGAGAAGTAGAACGAACCAACACCGTGATCGGAGACGAAGCGCGGGTCGATCTTGTCGCGCTGGATGACCGAGAAGTCGAGGGGTTCGAGCAGGCCTTCAGCGGCGGCGCGCAGGGCGAAGTCTGCCTCGACGTCGACCACGTCCCACTGCACGTTACCGCTTTCGACCATGGCCTTGAGCTTGCCGTAGTCGGTGGGGCCATCCTGGACCACGGTGATGCCGCTGGCCTTGCTGAACGGGTCGGCCCAGGCCTGTTTCTGCGCGTCCTGGGTGCTGCCGCCCCAACTGACGAAGTTGACGCTTTCAGCGGCCATCGTCGCCTGGCTGGTGACACTCAGCAGGCCGGCAAAAAGAATTGCGGCTGCACTTTTCTTCAACACCATTTTCACGCCCTCATTGTTGTGTTTTTGAGCGGGCTTTTGTCGCCCGCCTATCGGGAGCAGTAGGTCCATCTGGCCTTAAAGGCGACCGTGCCAAGGGCTCTTGTTTGTACTTTCCCTTTCGGGGGCACTTGGCTGAAGTGTTCGGTCTATGGAATATCATATTATGGTATTCCAAACTTTCTGCAAGCATTTTGCCGTACCGGCTATCTGTCTGGGGCGAACTTTTCCCTGTTATTCCTGGGGCGAACCCTGCGGGAGCGAGCAAGCTCGCTCCCGCAGGGTATTTGGGTGTTGCCTAGGGTTTATCCGGTGAAGGGAATACTCTCCACTACCTCCAAGTCATACCCCGTCAACCCCGCGTACTTGAGCGGTGGTCCCAGGTGGCGCAATTTGCCGACGCCCAGGTCCTGCAGAATCTGTGCCCCGGTACCTACTTCAGAATAGATGCGCGATTGCGACCGGCTGAATTGTCGTGGCGGCTGGGTCAGTTGCGGCACACGCTCGAGCAGCGCCTGGGAAGATTCGTGGTTGGCCAGCACGACCACCACGCCGCGACCTTCTTCGGCCACCCGTTGCAGGGCCGCCCACAGCGTCCAATTGGAAGGGCCGTTGTATTCGGCGCCAACCAGGTCCCGCAGCGGGTCGATCACATGCACCCGCACCAGCGTCGGTTCATCCCGGCGAATGTCGCCCATCACCATCGCCATGTGCACGCCGCCTTCGATGCGGTCTTCGAAGGTGAACAAGCGGAAGGTGCCATGCACTGTAGGCAGTTCCCGCTCACCAATGCGCACCACGGTGTGCTCGGTACTCAAGCGGTAGTGGATCAGGTCGGCGATGGTGCCAATCTTGATCCCGTGCTTGCGGGCGAAAATCTCCAGGTCCGGCCGGCGGGCCATGGTGCCGTCATCGTTCATCACTTCGACGATCACCGACGCCGGCGTGAAACCCGACAGGCGCGCCAGGTCGCAACCGGCTTCGGTGTGCCCGGCGCGGGTCAATACACCGCCTTCCTTGGCCCGCAGCGGGAAGATATGCCCCGGCTGCACGATGTCGCTGGGCCCCGCATCGACGGCCACGGCGGCGGCGACAGTGCGTGCCCGGTCGGCGGCGGAAATCCCGGTGGTCACGCCTGTGGCGGCCTCGATGGACACGGTAAACGCAGTGCTGAAGACACTGCCGTTGCTCGGCACCATCTGCTCAAGACCCAGGCGCTGGCAGTGTTCGTCGGTCAGGGTCAGGCAAATCAACCCGCGCGCTTCGCGGGCCATGAAGCTGATGGCCTGGGCGTTGCAACAGTCGGCGGCCAGTAGCAAGTCGCCTTCGTTCTCCCGATCTTCGTCATCCACCAGCAACACCATCTTGCCCAGGCGGTAGTCTTCGATGATTTCTTGAATGCTGTTAAAGGCCATGTCGGGCTCTCTTTGTTCTGATGGGGCTTGCTGGAATGATGTTGTGGTATACCATAATACAAAACAAACCAAGAGGTCACTATGAAGGCGTACTGGATTGCTCATGTGGATGTCACCGACCCCGATCAATACAGCCAATACACCCAACGGGCGCCGGCGGCGTTTGCCTTGTACGGCGGTCGGATGTTGGCCCGGGGCGGGCGTAGCGAAGCGATGGAGGGCAGGGCCACGCCGCAGCGCAGCGTGGTGATCGAATTCGACTCCTACGAACAGGCGCTGGCCTGCTATCACTCGGCGCAGTATCAGGAAGCCAAGCGCCATCGCGAAGGCGTGGCCCGGGCCGAGGTGATCATTGTCGAGGGTGTGGCGCCCTGAGATCCGTCAGCGGATGAAGTGAATCTTGCCGCTGTCGTCGTTGCCCATGTAGATGCCATAGACCCCGGCCTGGCGCTCCTCGATATAACGTTCGAGGATCTGCCGGATGGCCGGGTAGTAGATGCTGTCCCAGGGAATGTCTTCGGGGGCGAAGAACTGGCAGGCGAGGGTTTCCGGGCCGAACTGGCCGGTGATCTCCAGCGCGATGGCGCGGAAGATGATGTACACCTCGCTGATCTTCGGCACGCTGAAGATCGAGTAGGGCGAAACGATTTCAGCGCGTACGCCGGTTTCTTCCCAGACTTCGCGCAGCGCGGCCTGTTCGGTGGTTTCACCGCCTTCCATGAAACCGGCCGGCAGTGTCCAGGTGCCCGGGCGCGGCGGGATGGCGCGCTGGCACAGCAGGTATTTGCCGTCCTGCTCGATGATGCAGCCGGCAATGATCTTCGGGTTGACGTAGTGGATGTAGCCGCAGCCGCCACACATCAGTCGCTCATGGGTATCGCCCGCTGGCAGGCGGTGATTCAGGTCACTGCCACCGCACTTTGGACAAAAGCTCGGGCTGAACATGACTAGCGACCTATGCGCGGTTCTTTGAGGGCGATGGGCGGGATGATCTCGGGGATTTCACCGGTCTCTTCCTGCTTGCGCTTGAGGTATTCCAGGGCGACCTTGGCGGCGGCGCGCACGTGGTCGACGCAGGCCTGATGGGCGGCCAGGGGATCGCCGCTCTTGATCGCCTCGACCATGCGTTCCATTTCCTGGTTGCTGTTGCCGCGACGGTTTTCCTGGGACACCGAGGTCGCTCGCAAATAGCTGATACGCGCCTGCAACTGGCGCAGCTGGGTGGCGGCGACATGGTTGCCGGAGCCTTCGAGCAGGACGTCATAGAAGCCCTGCACCGAATCGATGACCTGTTGCAGCTCGCCATCCTTGAGGGCCTTGCGGTTCTCCTCAAGGGCTTTCTCCAGCGCCTTGATGTCCTTGGCCTTGGCCCGCAGGGTGAAGAGCTGGACGATCAAGCCTTCGAGCACGCAACGCAATTCATAGATGTCGCCGGCATCGGCCAGGGTGATGATCGCCACCCGTGGTCCTTTGGCATCGGCGAATTCCACAAGGCCTTCGGATTCCAGGTGGCGCAGCGCTTCGCGTACCGACGTGCGGCTCACGCCCAGGCGATCGCACAGATCGCGTTCGACCAGGCGATCGCCCGGCAGAAGCTGGAAGTTCATGATGGCGCTTCGCAGTTTATCCAGCACGATCTCGCGCAGGGTAACGGGGTTGCGATTGACCTTGAAGCTGTCGTCGAGTGGCAGGCGTTTCATGGGGTCCGCTCTGTAATATGGCTGTCCATGCCAAACGGGCAACATCCGTGCACGTTCAGATCAAACAGCCGAGGGTTGACTGGAGGCCTCGGCATCGGCTTCGGCGAAGGCTTCACGGGCAAGCCGGAAACTGTCCACGGCAGCGGGAACACCGCAATAGATACCGACTTGAAGCAGAATTTCGCGTATTTGCTCACGACTCAGGCCGTTACGCAAGGCGCCGCGCACATGCAGCTTGAGTTCGTGCGGGCGATTGAGCGCCGAGATCATTGCCAGGTTGATCATGCTGCGCTCCTTGAGCGACAAGCCCTCGCGACCCCAGACATGGCCCCAGCAATATTCGGTGACCATCTCCTGCAGTGGCCGAGTGAAATCGTCGGCGTTCTCGATGGAGCGGTTGACGTAGTCCTGGCCCAGCACCTGGGTGCGGATCTTCAGGCCTTGTTCGTACTTTTCGTTGCTCATGCGGACTTCCTGGAAAAGTGATGAACCTGTGGGATGTGTATGGTCATCAGGCCAGCGCGGGCAGCGGGCCCAGCTTGCCTTTGTGGTAGATCATCGGTGTTACCGGCTGTTCAGGCAGGATCAGGTTTTTCACCGCGCCGACGATGATCGCGTGATCGCCACCGTCGTATTCGCGCCACAGTTCGCATTCGATGATCGCCGTGGCCTTGCTTAGCAATGGATTGCCCAGGTCGCTCAGGTGCCAGTCGATGCCCTTGGCCTTGTCCTTGCCTTTGCCGGCAAAGGCATAGGCTTCGGCGGTCTGGTCGGCGGACAGCAAGTGGATTGCGAACTGCTTGCTGTCGCGCAGGATCGGGTAGGTGTCAGAGGCGTAGTTGGGGCAGAACAGCACCAGTGCCGGGTCGATCGACAGCGCGCTGAAGGCGCTGGCGGTGATGCCGACGATATTGCCGTCCGGGTCCAGGGTGGTGACCACCGTGACGCCGGACGGGAAGGAGCTCATGACTTCTTTGTAGATGCCGGGTTCGATCATTTCTCAGGACTCCTAGCGCATCACGAACGGATCAGGCATAGGCGCCTGGGACAGGTTGATCCACACCGTTTTCAGTTCGGTATAGGCCAGCACCGAATCGATGCCGCTTTCGCGTCCATAGCCACTGTTCTTGAAACCACCGATGGGCGCCATGGCCGACACTGCACGGTAGGTGTTGACCCAGATGATGCCCGAGCGCACATCCCGGGCCAGGCGATGGGCGCGACCCAGGTCGCGGGTCCAGATGCCGGCGGCAAGGCCGAATTGCGAGTCGTTGGCGATCGCCAGGGCTTCGGCTTCGTCTTTGAACCGAATCACCGAGGCCACCGGGCCGAAAACTTCTTCCTGCATGATCTTCATCGAGTTGCGGTCGCATTCGAACAGGGTCGGCTCATAGAACCAGCCATCCCCCAGATTCTCTGGACGCTTGCCGCCAGTGCGCAGGCGCGCGCCTTCGGCGATGGCGTCGGCCACCAGGCCTTCGACCACGGCCAGTTGCTGCGCGGTGGCCATGGGGCCCATTTCGCTGGCGTCTTCCTGCGGGTTGCCGATGCGGATGCGCTGGGCCCGTTCGACCAGGCGCGAGACGAACTCATCGTAGATTTCGTCCTGCACCAGCAGGCGTGAGCCGGACACGCAGCTCTGGCCGGATGCCGCATAAATCCCGGCAATTGCCCCGTTGATCGCACTGTCCAGGTCGGCGTCGGCAAAGATAATGTTTGGCGACTTGCCGCCCAGTTCCAGCGACAGCTTGGCGAAGTTCTCGGCGCTGCTGCGCACCACATGGCGGGCCGTGGCCGCGCCGCCGGTAAAGGCGATCTTGCGCACCAGCGGATGGCGGGTGAGGGCGGCGCCAGTGCTGGGGCCGTAACCGGTGACGACGTTGACCACGCCCGGCGGAATGCCGGCTTCCAGGGCGAGGCGAGCCAGCTCAAGAATGGTGGCCGAAGCGTGCTCGGACGGTTTGATCACGATGGTGTTGCCGGCCGCCAGTGCTGGGGCGAGCTTGATCGCGGTCAGGTACAGCGGGCTGTTCCAGGGAATGATCGCCGCGACCACGCCCATGGCTTCATGCACGGTGTAGGCAAACAGGTCGGGCTTGTCCAGCGGCAGGGTGCCGCCTTCGAGCTTGTCGGCCAGGCCTGCGGTGTAGTGGAAGAACTCCGGCAGGTAGCCGACCTGGCCACGGGTTTCACGGATCAACTTGCCGTTGTCGCGGCTTTCCAACTGGGCCAGTTGTTCTTTGTTCTCGGCGATCAGGTCACCGAGGCGACGCAGCAACTTGCCGCGTGCGGTGGCGGTCAGGCCGCGCCAGGCCGGGCTGTCGAAAGCGCTCTGTGCCGCCTGGACGGCACGCTCGACGTCGGCCTCGTCGGCATCGGGCAACTCGGCCCAGGGTTGGGCGAGGGCCGGGTTCAGGCTTTCGAAGGTCTTGCCGGAGAGGGCATCGACCCATTCACCGCCGATGCACATCGAAAAACGTGCGAGTGTCATGCAACGATCCCCTTTATTTGGTTTTGTCGGGCGTTTGCTGTGTCGAGAAACTCCAGCAACAACTGGTTGACCAGGCGCGGCGACTCTACCGGCATCATATGCCGCTGCTCGGCGAGTACGGCAACCGTGGCGCCGGGAATTCGCTCAGCCAGTTGCCGGGCCATTTCCGGTGTCGAGCCGGGGTCCAGTTCGCCAGTGGCGATCAGTGTCGGCACCTGGATGTTGCCCAGGTCATCGGCGCGGTACATGTCCTGGGTGGCGAACAGTTCATAGGTGGTCAGGTAACCCTGGGGATCATTCTGCGCCAGGGTCTGGCGCAGTGCGGCAATCTGCGCCGGGTTGGCTGCCTGGTATTCACGGCTGAACCAGCGCGACAACGCGGCCTCGGCATTGGCGTCCGGCCCATGCTCGGCGGCCTGGGCTGTGCGGGCGATGACCCCGGCGCGCTGTTCGGCGCTGCGGTTGAACACACTGTTGAGCACCACCAGGCCTTGCAGGCGTTGCGGGTAATGCAAGGCAAACGCACGGGCTACCAGCCCGCCCATGGAAAAGCCGATCACCGTCGCCTGGGGCAGTTGCAAATGGTCGAGCAACTCCAGCAACTGGTCGGCGTAGCCCAGCAGCGCGGTACCGCTTTGCGGGCGCGGGCTGGCGCCATGGCCGAGCATGTCGTAGGCAATCACACGGTATTGCGTGGCCAGGCCAACGACCTGGCCGCCCCACATTTCTTTGTTCAGGCCCACGCCATGGATCAAGACCACGGGTTGGCCTTGGCCGGTTGCCAGGTAGCTGGTGCCGGCCGGGGTGAGTTCAGCGGTGAGCCGAATCATGGAGCGCTCCTGCATGCCTTTTTTATTGTGGTTACCGAGGCTGGATTACTGTGCATTCTCGGCGGCCAGTTCTTCCAGGTCGATGTAGCGGTTGCCGATGCGCGGGTGCAGGCGGCCGCCATCGGCGCAGCCCAGCACCACGACGATTTCGTCGGCGCGCGGGGCGTCTTCAATTTGCATTTCCAAGGTGATGTAGTGCGAACGCAGGCCTTCGTCGTCCTTGTGCATCATCGGGATCTGAATCGAGGTGCCAGGGCCGCCGCGCTTGTTGGTGAAGCTCAGGTAGCTCTTGGCCTTGACCGCTTCGCGGTAATGGTTGCCGAAGCGCAGGGTGTGGATCACGGCGGAGGCATGCTCGATTTCACCGTCGGCACCGACTACCGCGGCCTTGCCGTAGGCTTCAATCTTCTCGGCACCGCCGATGATGCCCACCAGACGCTCGACCATCAGCGCGCCGAGGTCGGAGCAGTTGGCACGAATTTCCGGCTTCAAGTCTTCGACGAAACCGTGACCCAGCCAAGGGTTTTTCATCACCACCGCCAACCCGACCATGGTCACCGGTTTGTCGGTGGCCTTGCCGCCTTCGATAAAGGTTTCTTCGACATAGCTGACGATCTTGCGAATTTCGAAACTCATGAGCTGCTCCCTGGGTGGGTGAATAGGTCTTTGCGTATGATGGTATACCATAATACTGTCGGTGCAAGTGCTGCTGTTGGATTTGTTCGAAGGGAGGCGACGGAAGGCTGGGCCACCCATGTCAGGTAGATAGAGGGCTTGAAGCTGAACAGGACTTTGTGGCGAGGGAGCTTGCTCCCGCTCGGCGACGCAGTCGCCGCAATGGGTTTACGCGGCTTTTCGGGTGAGGTGGCGCGTGTTGAAAGGGGCCGCTTCGCAGCCCAGCGGGAGCAAGCTCCCTCGCCACGGAGTATTCATTCCTTCGAAGTTCGGCGCGTCAGCTATCGTTGGGTCAAGGCCTGCGTTTTAGCGGTGGGTATAAATTTCCCCTTTTCAGGGCATTCGACGCTGGCTTCCTGCCTGGCTGCACCGATTCGACCCGTTTGTGGCATCGACGCCGGAAATGGCAATAAACGTTTCAGCCTCCAAACAGGTTTTCGTCGCAAAATCGAAAATAAATTTCGCTTTTTTGTCGTTATGCGACAGTTTTTCCAGCATTGTCTCGATGCACCGCACTTAGGCACAGCCCTTGCTACGACTCCAGGACGAAAGAACCAGCGAGGGGTATTCGATACGTAGATAAACAGGGGGGCGCACGTCATCCGGACGCAAAGGCCTGATCAGAGACCCATTGCCTAACGAGGTACTCAGAGAACCAGGGCTCATAAAAAAGGCAAGGCCGTACTGAGTGGAATGACGACGTAATAAGAAATGCCGTGTGCGACACGGCTGGGAGTTGGCTATGCCCCACGCTTTTTTTAATGAAATGTATGACGCCAAGGGTGACTGCCGCCCGCATTACCAAGCTTTCTCGCGCTGGCTGGCGGACACACCGCTTGAGCTGCTTGAGCAACGCCGCCGCGAAGCCGACCTGCTGTTCCATCGAGCCGGTATCACCTTCACCCTCTACGGGGACGAGCAGGGCACCGAGCGGTTGATTCCGTTCGACATCATCCCGCGCAGCATCAAGGCCAGCGAATGGCAGATGGTCGAGCGTGGCTGCATTCAGCGGGTCCAGGCCCTGAACATGTTCCTGGCCGACATCTACCATGGGCAACACATCCTCAAGGAAGGGATCATTCCTGCCGAGCAGGTGCTTGCCAACGAGGGTTATCAGATTGCGATGCAGGGCCTGGACCTGCACCGGGGCATTTACGCCCATATCGCCGGTGTCGACCTGGTTCGCGACGGTGACGGCAGCTACTACGTGCTGGAGGACAACCTGCGCACGCCCAGCGGCGTGAGCTACATGCTCGAAGACCGCAAGATGATGATGCGCCTGTTCCCCGAGCTCTTCGCCGCCCAGCGCGTGGCCCCCATCGATCATTACCCGAACCTGCTGCTCGACACCCTCAAGAGCTCAAGCCCCCTCGAGAACCCCACCGCCGTGGTGCTGACCCCGGGGCGCTTCAACAGTGCCTATTTCGAGCACGCGTTCCTGGCCCGTGAAATGGGCGTGGAGCTGGTGGAGGGCGCTGACCTGTTCGTGCGTGACGACCACGTGTACATGCGCACCACCGCCGGCCCACGGCAGGTGGACGTGATTTATCGTCGCCTTGACGATGCCTACCTCGACCCGCTGTCGTTCAACCCCGATTCGATGTTGGGCGTGCCCGGGCTGATCGCCGTGTACCGCGCGGGCAATGTGGTGCTGGCGAACGCGGTCGGCACGGGCGTGGCCGATGACAAGTCGATCTACCCCTACGTCGACGAGATGATCCGCTTCTACCTCACCGAAGAACCGATCCTGAAGAACGTACCCACCTGGCAGTGTCGCAAGCCTCAGGACCTGTCCCATGTGCTGGCCAACCTGCCGGATCTGGTGGTCAAGGAAACCCAGGGCTCCGGCGGCTACGGCATGCTGGTCGGGCCAGCGGCCACTGCCGCGGAAATCGAGGATTTCCGCGCACGTCTCAAGGCCCGTCCCGAAGCCTATATCGCCCAGCCGACCTTGAGCCTGTCCACGTGCCCGACCTTTGTCGAGAGCGGCATCGCGCCGCGCCACATCGACCTGCGTCCGTTCGTGCTGTCGGGCAAGGAAACGCGCCTGGTGCCCGGCGGGCTGACCCGCGTGGCGCTGCGCGAAGGCTCGCTGGTGGTGAACTCGTCCCAGGGCGGTGGCACCAAAGACACTTGGGTAGTGGAGGACTAAGACATGCTTTCAAGAACTGCTTCGGACCTCTATTGGATGTCCCGCTACCTGGAGCGCGCCGAGAACCTGGCGCGCATGCTCGAAGTCAGCTATTCGCTGTCGCTGATGCCCCAGGCCGGGCGCAGCGATGGCCATGCCGAGCTGGCGATGTCGTTGCTGGCGGCCGGTACGCTGGACGACTACAACGCCCGTTATGACGCGCTCAACACCGAGCGCATGCTGCATTTCTTCGCGCTGGATGAAACCAACCCCGGCAGTATCTACAGCTGCCTGCGGGCCGCGCGGACCAATGCCCATGCCGTGCGCGGGCGTATTACCGCCGACATGTGGGAGAACATCAACGCCACCTGGCTGGAAATGCGCAACATCGCCAGCAACGGCCTGGGACGCTACGGCATCAGCCATTTCTGCGAATGGGTCAAGGAGCGCTCGCACCTGTTCCGTGGCGCGACGTCGGGCACCATCATGCGCAACGATGCCTACTGCTTCATTCGCCTGGGCACCTTTATCGAACGGGCCGACAACACGCTGCGCCTGCTGGACGCCCGCTATGAAATGTTCGGCGAGGAATCGGAGGAGGTCAGCGACAACTCGGCCCGTGGTTATTACCAGTGGAGTGCCTTGTTGCGCGCGTTGTCTTCGTTCGAGGCGTTCAACGAGATCTACCGCAATGCGCCCAATGCCGAGCAGGTTTCCGAGATGTTGCTGCTGCGGGCCGACGTCCCGCGCTCGCTGCATGCCTGCATCGAGGAGTTGGACCACATTCTCGCCAGCTTGCCGGGCAACAATGGCCGGCCAGCGCAGCGCCTGGCCGCCGAGCTGAATGCGCGCCTGCGTTATTCGGGGATCGATGAGATCCTGGCGTCGGGCCTGCATCAATGGTTGACCGACTTGATTGGGCAGATCCGCCACTTGGGCCAGACCGTCCATGAGTCTTACCTGGAGGTCGTATGAAACTGTCCATACGCCACGACACCACCTACAGCTACGCCGATGAAGTCTGCACCAGTATCCAGTTCCTGCGCCTGACGCCCCGGGACACTCAGCGCCAGCGCATCCTGGAGTGGCATCTGGAATTGCCGCGACTGGTGCGCAGCCAGCTTGATCCCTATGGCAACATCCTGCATGTGATGACCATGGACGAGCCCCACGGTGCCTTGGTACTGACGGCTTATGGCGAGGTGGAGATCCATCAGTCCATCGCGATGGAACCGGACAACCAGTCGCCGCTGCCTTTTTTGCGCACCAGTCGCCTGACCCAGGCGGATGAAACCCTCAGCGCCTTCGCCGTCGAGCAATGTGCTGGCCGGCGCGACCGTTCGGCGTTGACCGACCTGATGAATGGTTTGGCGGCGCGGATGCCCTACAGCCCCGGCACGACGGCGGTCAACAGCACCGCTGCCGAGGCGTTTGCCGGTGGGACGGGGGTGTGCCAGGACCATACTCACGCATTCCTGGCCTGCGCCCGTAGCCTGGGCATTCCTGCGCGCTATGTTTCCGGCTATTTGTGCACCGAAGATGAAAGCCACCTGGCGAGCCACGCCTGGGCGGAAGCCTGGCTGGATGATGGCTGGTACAGCTTCGACGTGACCAACCGCCTGACCCTTCCAGACCGCCACCTGAAACTGGCGGTTGGCCTGGACTACCTCGACGCCTGCCCGGTACGCGGCATGCGCCGCGGTGGCGGGGCGGAACAGATGCAGGCGAGGGTGCAGGTGAGCTCGATGGTGCAGGTACAACACCAATAAAGGCAGGCTCTATCGCCAACCCCCGATCCCTGTGGGAGCGAGCCTGCTCGCGAAGACGGCAGCACATCCAGCATCTTGGCAAGCTGACCCACCGCTTTCGCGAGCAAGCCCGCTCCCACATGGAATTGGTGGTGGACACAAACCTTGTATCCACCTGAGAACCTCTGTGGGAGCAAGGCTTGCCCGCGATGGCGGCATTCCATCCGACATCGATGCAAACAGATCCACCGCTTTCGCGAGCAAGCTCGCTCTCACAAAACCTCACTCCCTCCATACCCTCCAAATGAAGCTTTCATGACAAAAGTTCGGTAGCACATCGCCATTCCCGTCATGCCTGTGTGACGTGTTCGAGGGGGCCTGCAAGGTCGTTTTGGAACCGGGGCGCGAAGCCGGGAGTGAGGCGATGGGGACTATGGAACGTTATTCGAAAGTGGGCATGCAGGAGCTTGACCAGCGGCTGTCGAAGATTGTCGAGGCGGCGCGCAAGCAGCCGGTCTCGGTGTATCGCTACGGCGCGCCGTGGGTCTGGATCGTTTCCCAGGATGACTGGCAGGGCGCGCTCAAGGAAGTGTCCAGCTACATTCCGCAAGGCCATTCACTGGTCTTGCTGCGTCCGCAGATCGACGACCTGCTGGATGACCATCGCGATGTGCTACTAGGCCTCAACGCCCGCGCTCAGATGCTGATCGCACCGCAAACCGCCATGCATATCCTCTTGCTGCAACTGCTCTATTCGGTGCCCAGCGAGCAGCAACTCTACGAACAACTCAATTACAACCTGCTGTTCCGCTGGTTCGTCGGCCTGGACCTGAACCAGAAGGTCTGGAGCTTCAACGTCCTGAGCAAAGACCTCGCCACACTGCTGGGCGACGCGCGGGCAGTGCGGCTCATCCAGAAAATCATCGGTGAAGTGTTCTGTGGCGCCTTGCTGCAAATGCCGGAGTTCTCCTTGAACTTCGCGCTGCTGCACACCTGGCTGGCCCGGCACGCCACGACATCGACCGCAAGCAATTGAGCCGTACTTTGAATTCAGGGGGTGGTGTGGAGCATTTCTTCAAATCGCGGCCGGCGCTGTGGGGCTGGTTGCTGCTGGCGGTCGGGGGGCCGTCGGCATTCGCCGCAGAAGGAGGGCAGGAGACCGAAGCAGCGCCGGCGCGCCTGGTGGACGTGAACGAGTATTTCGTGCGTGGCAACACCGTGCTCGATGCCCGGGCCATCGAGGAAGCGGTGTACCCGTTTCTCGGCCCGCAAAAGGCCTTGAGCGACATCGAAGGCGCCCGGGAGGCCTTGCAAAAGGCCTATCAAGCGCGCGGTTATCAATCGGTGTTCGTCGAGTTGCCAGAGCAGAAAGTCGAAGACGGTATCGTCTACCTGCAAGTCAGCGAGACCAAGATCGGCCGGGTTCGGGTGGTGGGGGCCAAGCATTATTCCCCCGTCGAAATCCGTGATGACGTGCCGGCGCTGAAGGAAGGCGAGGTGCCCGATTTCGCCCAGGTCCAGGCAGAACTGGCGCTGCTGAACAAAACCCCGGGGCGCCAGGTCATGCCGCTGGTGCGCGAAGGCCAGCGCCCCGGGACGATGGACGTGGATTTGCAAGTCGAAGACCAGGACCCCTGGCAAGCCAGCCTGGGGTTGAACAACGACTACAGTGCCGACACCGAAAAGCTGCGCACGGTCGCCAGCCTGGGCTACAACAACCTCTGGCAACTGGGCCACAGCGTTTCGTTGACCTTCTTCACCGCGCCCCAGGACACCGAAAACGCCAAGGTCTGGTCGGGCTCCTATACCGCGCCGCTGAGCGAACGCTGGAGTGTGCAGTTCTCGGGTTATCAATCCGACAGCAACGTGGCCACCGTCGGCGGCAGCAACGTGTTGGGTAAAGGTCATTCCTACGGGGTGTCGGCGATCTACAGCCTGCCGTCCAGTGGGGCATGGGCCAACAGTTTTTCGGTCGGGGTGGATTTCAAGGATTTCGAGGAGGAGCTCAACCTCGGCGGCGCCAGCGACAAGGCACCGCTCAAGTACGCGCCGTTCACCTTCGCCTACAACGGCTTTCGCTACACCGAAACCAGCCAGTTGGGCCTCGGCCTGAGCCTGGTAGCGGGTACCCGCAGCCTGCTGGGCTATGGCAGCTCCGACGAAGAATTCGACTACAAGCGCTATCGCGCCAGCCCCAGTTTCGCTGTGCTCAAGGGCGACGGCAATTACACCTTCACCTTCGCCAATGATTGGCAGACCGCCTCCAAGGCCGCCTTCCAACTCGCCTCTGGGCCGCTGGTTTCCAACGAACAATTCTCTGCCGGTGGCGCCACCTCGGTGCGTGGCTACCTGGCCGCCGAGCGCACCGGTGATGACGGCTACCTGCTGTCCGAGGAGCTGCGCACCCCGTCCCTGGCCAAGTTTCTCGGCAGTTATGTCCAGGAGTGGCGCTTCTATGCCTTCGCCGAAGGTGCGCAGTTGTACCTGCGCGACGAACTGCCCGACCAGGAGGCCGACTACAGCCTCGCCAGCGTCGGCCTCGGCACCCGCGCCAGCCTGAGCAAATGGTTATCCGGCAGCCTCGACTGGGGCTATCCGCTGCTCGAAGGGCCGAACACCTCGAAACAGGAATCGCGCCTGCACTTCAACCTGCAAGCGACGTTTTGAACCCAGGAGTCATGTCCATGCAACGCTTATTGTTATCCCTGTTTATCTGCCTGGGGCTGGTGCTTCCGGCGACCGCCAACGCCTGGTGGCAGGACGACTGGCACTACCGCAAACAGATTTCGGTGGACACCACGCCCCAGGGCGCCGCCATCGCCCAGGCCTTGGGCCGCACCGCGCTGCTGGTGCGCCTGCACACCGGCAACTTCACCTTCGACGGCGTCAAGGACGACGGCTCGGACCTGCGTTTCGTCAGTGCCGACGACAAGACCGTGCTCAATCACCAGATCGAAAGCTTCGACCCGCTGATGGGCATGGCGCTGATCTGGGTCGACGTGCCGAGCGTGGAGGGCGGCCAGCGTCAGGACGTGTGGATGTATTACGGCAACCAGAAGGCGCCGGCCACGGGCAGCGGCCAGTTGACCTTCGACCCGGACTACACCGCGCTGTACCACTTCGACGGCGCCACCGGCGTACCGCCCCGGGACACCACGGCCTACGGCAACAATGCCCAGGGCGCGACCGGTGTCAGCATCGACGGCGTGATCGGGCGGGCCTTGCAGTTCAACGGCCAGCCGCTGTTGTTGCCGGCCAGCCCTTCGTTGCAACACAGTGCCGGTGCGGCGTTCACCTTCAGTACCTGGCTGCGCCAGGACCAGGCCAGTGGCGAGCAAGTCATCCTGGCCCGTCGCGAAGCCGCCACCAGCCTGTTGGTTGGCGTCAACCAGGGTGTGCCGTTCGTAGCGATCAATGAGCAGCGTGCGGTCTCGACCCAGCCGCTGAACCCTGGCCAGTGGCAACACCTGGCCTTGACCGCCTCGGGCGATCGGGTCGTGCTGTACGTCAACGGGCGTGAAACCGCGAGTCTCGCCGTGGCGATGCCGGCGTTCAATTCGCCGATGGCCTTGGGGGCTGACGTTTCTGCGGGGGCCTTTGCGCCATTCAGCGGGGCCATGGACGAAGCGCGGCTGTCCAAGGTCGCCCGTCCGGCGCCGCAGCTGTTGGCCGACGCCAATGCCCAGGGCGCCGAGTCGAAACTGGTGGCCTACGGCGTCGACGAAGAGCAGTCCGGCTTTGGTTTCGGCAGCCTGGGCTTCTTGCTCAACGCCGTGCCGATGGACGCCTGGGTGATCATCGGGGTGCTGGTGCTGATGATGTTCCAGTCGTGGGTCATCATGATCCGCAAGAACCGCATGGTCAGCCGTCTCAGCGCGGCCAACGAGGCCTTCCGCGAACAGTTCGCCCAGATCGGCACACGCCTGGAAATGTTCGCCGACGACCAGAGCCTCGCCCAGCGCCTGCAACATTCGTCGCTGTGGCGCCTGTACCTGGTGGCCGTCAAGGAAATCCGCACCCGTCGCGAGCAGGGCGCCGACACTTCGTCGGTGTCGGCGGCAACCATCGAAGCGATCCGCTGTTCCATGGACGGCGTACGTACCCGGGAAAACCAGCAGCTCAGCTCGAAGCTCTCGACCCTGTCCAACGCCATCGCCGGCGGCCCTTACATCGGCCTGCTCGGCACCGTGCTGGGGATCATGGTGGTGTTCCTCGGCACGGCCATGGCCGGTGACGTGAACATCAACGCCATTGCCCCGGGCATGGCCGCGGCATTGCTCGCCACTGCCATGGGCCTGTTCGTCGCGATCCCTGCGCTGTTTGGCTACAACCGCCTGATCACCCGCAACAAGGAAGTCAGCGCCGACATGCGGGTCTTCGTCGACGAGTTCATCACGCGCCTGGCGGAGATGCACGGCGAAGGCCATTCCGGTGAAGCGGCGCATCGGCGCAATCATCACGCCCAATCGTCCGTACCGGCCTGAGGAAATCGCCATGGCTAGCGTAAACGCTTCACACGATGACGACGATGACGCGGCGGTCGACAGCATCAACATCACGCCGCTGGTGGACGTGCTCATGGTGGTGCTGGTGATGTTCATCCTCACCGCCACGGCCCAGGTGTCGGGGATCCAGATCAACCTGCCCAAGGCCAGTGCCTCGGTGTCGTTGTCCGAAGCCAAGACCAAGGCGATTTCGGTGAATGACGGCGGGCAGGTGTTCCTCGACGCCTACCCGGTGACCCTGGCCGAGCTGGAAGAGCGCCTGCGTATCGAAAAGGCCCAGAGCCCGGACTTCCCGGTGATCGTGCGCGGCGACGCGACGGTGCAGTACCAGAAAGTCATTGAAGTGCTGGATCTGTTGCGGCGCCTGGAACTGTCCCAGGTCGGTCTGGTGACCGGCAAACCGAGCCAGGGCTGATCATGACTGCCAGACTCCCCATCGATCCGCCCCCGGTGAAGACCTCGCCGCTGCGCCTGCTCAAGTGGGCCGCCGGCCTGGCGCTGGGCGCCGTGGCGGCCTGGCTGCTGTGGCAGTGGGCCAACGACATGAGTGGCGTGCGGCGCGAAGCACCGAAGGTGCCGACCATCATCCCGCTGCCGCCTCCGCCCCCACCACCGCCGGAAAAACCCAAGGAGCCGGAGCCCCAGGTCGAGGAGAAGGTGGTCGAGCCAGAACCGACCCCGGAGCCCGAAGAGGTCAAACCCGAGGAAGAGGCGCCGCCGTCGCCCGCGGATGACTTGGCCAACCCAATGCAAATGGACGGGGACGCCCAGGCGGGTAATGACGCTTTCAACATCGGCGCCGGCAAGGGCGGCGGTATGTCTGGAGTCGGCGGTGGCGGTGGGCTGGGAAATGCCACTTACGGTCAGATGATGGCGGTTTCCTTTCAGCGCCTGCTGCGCGATGACCCAGAGCTTCGCAAGCTGGAGTTCACGCTGCAGGCCGATGTCTGGATCAGTGCCTCGGGGGAAATCACCCGGGTGGAACTGGCGAAGTCCAGCGGCAACCCGCAGACCGACGAGAAAGTCATCGCTTCGCTGCGCGGTTCGCGGCACTTGAATGAACGGCCACCGGCCTCCCTGAAGATACCTGTGCGCATGACATTTAAAGGAAAGCGACCGGGTTAATCGAATTTTTAGAAAGTTTGCCAACAGGAGTTGTGTGCAGATGATTTCCAATGTGAATCGATTATCGTGGGCGATCGGCCTGGTGGTCCTGAGCCTGGCCGGGCACGCGGCCGCCGCCTCGGCGCCTTCGGAAAACGCCACGATCAATCTGATCCGCCTGCTGGTGCAGCAGGGCGTGTTGAAACAGGACCAGGCCGATGGCTTGATCGCCCAGGCTGAACGGGAAGCCGTGCAGGCCCGCCAGGCGGCCACGGCAGTTGCCGCAGCGCCGGCCGGTGCGCCGGGGGACGTGCGGGTGCAATACGTGCCGAACATCGTGCGTGAGCAGATCCGCGACCAGGTCAAGGCTGAAGTCATGGCCACCGCAAAACAGGAAAACTGGGCCCAGCCCAACACCTTCCCGGACTGGGTCTCGCGTATCAGTTTCGATGGCGACATTCGCCTGCGGGATGAGTCGCGCTATTACTCGGGCACCAACAGCAACGAAATCGTCGACTTCGCCCGGCTCAATGACAAGGGGCCCTACGACGTCAACCCCAACAGCAGCTCCAGCCTGCCGCCGCTGCTCAACACCCGTGAAGACCGCGAGAACCTGTTCCGCCTGCGCGCACGCCTGGGCATGAAGGCCGTGATTGCCCCGCAATGGACCGCAGGCATCCGCATCGGCACCGGCTCGGACAACAACCCGGTGTCCACCACCCAGACCCTCGGTGGTGGCTTTGGCAAGAAAGACATCTGGCTCGACCAGGGCTACCTGACCTGGAAGCCCTCGGACGAGTTGACCCTGACTGGCGGGCGTTTTGCCAACCCGTTTTTCTCCACCGACCTGTTGTATTCCGGTGACCTGAACTTCGATGGCGTGGCGGCGAACTTCAACCACAAGCTCAATCAGGATTGGGGCCTGTTCGGTACTGTTGGCGCGTTCCCGGTGGAGTACACCAACGACACCAGCACCAGCAATGGCAGCGACAAGGAGGAGAGCGACAACAAGTGGCTGTACGGTGCGCAACTGGGGGCCAACTGGGCCATCAACGACAGCAACCGGATCAAGGGGGCCATGGCCTATTACCGCTTCGACGACATCGAAGGCCAGCGCTCTTCGCCGTGCCAGCCTTGGGCCGGTGATCCAGGCTGCGACAGCGACGGTTCACGCGTGGCGTTCATGCAGAAGGGCAACACCGTGTTCCTGCTGCGCGACATCACGCCCAACCCCATCAACCCGTCGACCACGCCACAGCCGCAATACGTCGGCCTGGCCTCGGAATTCAACCTGCTGGACCTGAATTTTGCGTGGGACACCGATCTGCCCGAAGACCTGAAATTGCGCAGCCAGGCCCACTACGTCCACAACCTGGGCTACGACGAGGGCGAGATGCGCAAGCGCTCCGCGGGGCAGTTCGCCAACAACCTGGACGAAAACGGCGAGGTGGAAAGCGGTGCCAACGCCTGGATGCTCCAGTTCACCCTCGGCAACTCGCTGGAGCTCAAGCGCGGGGGCGACTGGAATCTGTTCGCCGGCTACAAGTACATCCAGCCCGATGCCTTGCCGGACGGCTTCAACGATTCGTCATTCCATCTGGGTGGCACCAACGCCAAGGGCTATTTCCTGGGCGGCAACTATGGCCTGGCGAGCAACGTCTACGCCACCGGTCGCTGGTTGAGTTCCGAAGCGGTGTACGGCGCGCCGTACGACATCGATGTCTTGCAGCTTGAAATCAACACGCGCTTCTAAGCGCAGGGAGGCTTCATGAAAAGGCGAGCGAAATACCCATGCCCGGCTGCATTGCTGATGCTGGGCCTGCTGCTCAGTGGCGTGGCGCACGGCGAAGGCCTGGAAGAGCGCCTGCGGGCACAACTGCGCAGCACCACCGCTCAGTTGCAAGCCCTGCAAAGTGAGCAGGCCCAGGCCAGTGCCGCTCGTCAGGCCGCCGAGAGCCAGGTCAAGGAAGCCCAGGCGCAGATCAAGCAATTGACCGCGCAACTGAGCAAGGCCCAGACCCTGAACGAGCAACTGGCTGGACATCAGCAAAACCTGCAAAGCCAGGCCCAGGCCCAGGTGGCGGCCAGCAACGAGCAGGTCGGCAAATTCAAGAAAGCCTATGAAGAACTGTTGGCCCTGGCCCGTGGTAAAGAGACCGAGCGCGCCCGCCTGGAGGCGCAATTGACCGAGCGTGACACACAAGTGCAGCAATGTTCGGTCAAGAATCAGCAAATGTACGAAGTCGCCAAGACGTTGCTGCATGCCTACGAAACCATTGATGTGACCGACATCATGAAGATCCGCCAGCCGTTCGCGGCCAAGGCCCGGGTGCGTTTCGAAGAGCTGGCCCAGGGGTTTGGCGATGATCTCTACAAGAACCGTTTCGATGCCCCCCAGGCCTCGATCGCTCACTGAACAGAACAAGGAAGAAGCGAGCATGACCTCAATGATTGAATACGTCGGTGCAAAATCCCTGACCGAGTTGTTGCAAACCGCTGGTTACCGGGTCAACGAAACCGAGCAGAACGGCATCGTGCAACTGCTCAGCGCCAGCCAGGGCATCGGCTTTGCCGTGCGTTTCGGCAATCCTGCGCCGACAGCGGGCCAATACCTGGACTTCACCTTCAGCTGTGCCTTGCGGGTGCAGGGCGAGTTGCCAGTTGGGTTGGTGGAGTTGTGGAACGCCTCGCGGCGCTTTGCCCGGTTGTCGTTGCAGGGCGAATTCCTGGTGATGGAAATGGACGTGGTGGTCGCGGCAGGCGTGAGCGCCAATCATTTGCGCAGCCACCTGGAACTGTGGGATCGCCTGTTGCAGGAGTTCATTGTCTACCTGCGTGAGTACAGCCAGAACGCGGCGCGCCTGCAAACCCCGGCCGAGCCCGTCGAGGCGCCATCGGAGGAGGCCGTCGCATCGTGAAAAGGCCGACCTTCGTCATCAGCGCCGCAGCGCTGGGCCTGCTCGCCGTGGCGCTGGTGCTGGGGCTGCGGCCGGGAAGCGATCCGGTCGCCGCGGTACAGACCGTCAGTGTTGCTAACGCCGACTCGCCGAGCCTGGCGCGCTTGGGCAACCAGCACGTCAGCCCCGATGAACTCAAGGCGTTGCTGGCCGCACTGGCCCCCGAGGTTCGCCAGCAGATGCGTGGCAATCGAGCTGCGCTGGAAGGCTGGATCCGGGCCCGCCTGGCGGAAAAAGCCGTGTTGGAGCAGGCCGACGCCCAGGGCTGGCGCGAGCGGCCCGAGGTGGAACGGCAGACGCGGGCGGCGGCTGAGCAGATTGTGTTTCGCGACTACTTGCAGTCGGTCAGCCAGGTGCCGGCGGGGTATCCCAGTGAAGACGAGTTGAAGCAGGCTTACGACGCCGGGAAAGCCAACTGGACCGCGCCAGCGTTGTACCGCGTCAGCCAGATTTTCCTGGCCGCCACCGAACCGCAAACGGTGGAAGCGGTGCGCCGGCAAGCGTTGGAACTGAGTAAAAGGGCCCAGGCGTCGCCCGCCGAATTTGCCGCCCTGGCCAGCCGCTTTTCCCAGGACCGTGTCAGCGCCGAACGCGGTGGCGACAGTGGTTTCCAGCCGTTGCAGCAACTGGTTGCGCCGGTGCGAGAGGCTGTGGCGCGCTTGAAGGTCGGCGCGGTGTCGGATCCGGTGCAGAGCCCGGCGGGATTCCATGTCATCAAGCTCACCGAACAACAGCCGGCCCGGGAAGCGACCCTGGACGACGTGCGCGAACGCCTGACCCAGGCCCTGCGCGCCCAGCGCCAGGAACAGATCGCCAAGGCCTACCTGGACGGCATGCTCGACACGGCCACGTTGAGCATCGATGGCGCGCAGTTGAGCAAGGTGCTGGAGGAGGGGCTTTAGGCCGGCCCACATATTCGTACAACCGACAGGGAGTCACCCATGACCTTCACCGAGCCCGCAGGACGCCAGGCTGTCACCGCATACCGCACGCCGTTGCGTGTCCCCGATCCTTGGCTGGCATTGGCCGGCGGTATTGAACCGCAGGTGGCGCAGTGTTTCCTGGTCAGTGCCCGTTGCGGCTGCTTCATGCAAGCGGCCCGTAGTCTCAACGTCAAGGCAACCTGGTTGCGCAAGCAGTTGGCGCAGTTGGAGACGCGGCTGCAACGCTCGCTGTTCAGCTTCCAGGGCAGCGCCTTGACCCTCAGTCGTGAAGGCCGGCAACTGCAGTCGCGATTGATCGCCCTGACCCACGAAATCGCGCCGCCGCTGAACGATCAACCCTTGATTCGCCTCGCCGTGGCCGAGTCGATTCTGCATGACATCCTGGGACGTGACCTGATCGCGTTGCTGCGGCGCAACGCCAGCGTGCGGCTGCAGATCATCACCCTGGACAGTGAACTGGCGCTGCAAGCTGTCAGCGCCGACCTGGTGCTGTGGTTGAGTGATGCCCACGCGTCAGTGCCAGGGCCGAGCTTCGCCACGTTGCCCGCGGATCGGCTGGCGCGGTTGGACTATGTTCCGCACATTGCCAAACGCTATTCACGACCGGTCACACGCCCGGACTGCCTGGAAGACTTGAACGACTACATGCTGGTGCAATGGCAGGCGGACCGACACGTGGACGGTTTCGCGCCGTGGAACGCCCTGATAGAACAACGCCGGGCCGGCGTGGTGCAGGTGCAATCCTATGAATTGATGCTGGAAATGATTCGCTGCAGCGCCTGCATCGGTTTGTTGCCGCAGTACATGAGCCGCTTTGACCGAGGCTTGGTGGCATTGCCGCAAATGTTCGGCCTGTCGATGCAGCGGCACTTGTGGATGGCCATCAATGCCCAGGCCGAAGGCTCGCCAGAGGTGCAGATGCTTCGTGAGCTGATCCACCACACGCTGGATGAGCGCCGGGATTGGTTCCAGGCATAACCCAAAATAGGAAGTAGGCCCTCTGTGGGAGCGAGCTTGCTCGCGATAGCGGTCGTCCATTCAACATCGATGCCGGTTGAAAGGGCCTCATCGCGAGCAAGCTCGCTCCCACAGGTTCCCCATATAGCCTGGCGCGGCTTATAGTGATCGGCCTTGCCACGCTCCAGGGAGGAGCCACATGTCCGAGTCTTCGATCACCCTCGTACGTTTTACTGAAGCCCACATCGCCGGTGTCACCGCGCTCTACAACGACCCGGCGGTGACCCGCCAGGTGTTGCAAATGCCTTTCCAGTCCACCGAAATCTGGCGCAAGCGCCTAGCGATGGATGACGAGCGTTCATTGAAGCTGGTGGCGCTGCACGAGGGTGAAGTCATTGGCAACCTGGGACTGGAGCAGTTTTCGCGCGTACGCCGCGCCCATTGCGGCAGTCTCGGCATGGGTGTGGCTGTCGCCTGGCATGGCAAAGGCGTGGGTTCGATGCTGCTGGCCGCCGCGCTGGACGTCGCGGACAACTGGATGAACCTGCGGCGGGTCGAGTTGACGGTGTACGCCGACAACGAAGCGGCCATCGGCCTGTACCGCAAGTTCGGCTTCGAAACCGAAGGCCTCATGCGCGACTATGCCGTGCGTGATGGGCGCTGGGTGGATACGCTGGCGATGGCGCGGTTGCGCTGAGCGATCAGCTATCGGGCAAAGTGGCTTTTGCGTACGTTGATGGCTTGAACCTGTCATCATCCAGCTTTGCAGCACGCCTTAATAGAGGAACAGCCCATGGACGATATACGGCAATTGGGCGAGATGCTTCGTCACTACGCAGACAGTGAAGCGCACAAAAAACAACAGCACCAGGCCCAGTCGTTGGTCTGGTCAGAACAGATCAAGGCGTTGTACGGACAAATCGAGCAATGGCTGGCGCCAGTCGTGGCGCCCGGTCTTTTGACGTTGAGCCGTGAGGCGTATGTGGCTCACGGGCCGAGCGTTCCGGTAGAGACATCCAGTTTCAACACGGAAAAACTGACCTTGTCCATTACCGGGAAACCGGTGGAGTTCGTGCCGGAGGTGATGGGCGCGGGCGGGCTGATTTCTTTGTCGATCATGGGCCTTGCCGCGACCCGTCACGGCAGCATTTCCCTGGTTTGCCAACCGCCATCGGCGCAATGGCAATGGCGCCGGACCAACGGGTTGAAGGACCCCGACACGTTTGTTTTCGATGCCAACTTCCTCGCGCAACAGTTGCAGAGCCTGATACCGCGCGAGCGCGGCTGACTCGCGCACTCTTTTCAAAGCAGGCAAAAACCTGTCCATTGGCTATACCTGTAGTTCCGGCCCCGCCTCGTGTGGCTTACAGGAGTGACAGCATGAAGTTTTCGTCGATGATCGGCACTGTTTGCATTGCCTCGCTCGCCTTGGCGGGTTGCTCCAGCAAAGTCACCCAGCCGGATGAGTACTCCGGGTTCCTGGGTGATTACAGCCGGCTCAAGGAAGAGAAGTCGCCGTCGGGGGCCGAGGTCATGCGTTGGGTCGATCCGAAGATCGACCCGGGCAAGTACACCAGTATTTATATCGAGCCGACGCAGCTTTATCCCAAGCCACAGCCGACCGTGAAGATCCCCCAGGGCACACTGTCTGGCATCACCGCTTATTACGATCAGGCCCTCAAGCGGGAAGCGGGCAAATCCTTGCCCCTGGCGACCAGTCCAGGGCCGGGTGTCTTGGTGATGCGGGCGGCCATCACGGCGGTCAGCAGCAAGACCGAAGGCTTGAAACCTTATGAGGTGATCCCGATTGCGCTGGTGGCGGCCGCTGTCAGCACGGCCAGCGGCATTCGCGACCAGGAAACCACCCTGGGCACCGAAGCGGTTTTTCTCGACGGGGGCAACAACGCAGTGGTCGCCCAAGTGGTGCGCAAAGGCACGGGCAAGCCGTTGTCCAACGAGTCCCAGGTCATGAAACCCGATGATGTCAAAGGGGTCATCGATGGCTGGGCGTCGGATCTGCATCAGTCGTTTCTGAAATTCAAGGCCCAATAGCCACCGCCGTCGCTTAGGAGGTGAGGTCGACGCCATGTCTTTTTATGTCCGGCCATAGGTCGCGCAAGCATTTCGTGGTTAACTCCGGCCTCACCATTTTCAAACCTGTCAGAAGGAATCCGTTCATGGCTCAAGTCACCCTCAAAGGCAACCCGGTCCAAGTCAACGGCCAGTTGCCACAAGCCGGTTCCAAGGCGCCAGCCTTTTCCCTGGTTGCCGGCAATCTGTCGGACGTTTCCCTGAAGGACTTCGCCGGCAAGCGCAAAGTGCTGAACATTTTCCCAAGTGTCGACACGCCGACCTGCGCCACCTCCGTGCGCAAGTTCAATGCCCAGGCCAACGACCTGAGCAACACCGTGGTGCTGTGCATTTCCGCCGACCTGCCGTTTGCCCAGGCGCGTTTCTGCGGTGCCGAAGGCCTGGAAAACGTCCAGAACCTGTCCACACTGCGCGGTGCCGAATTCATCCAGGACTACGGCGTGGCAATTGCTGATGGCCCGCTGAAAGGCCTCACCGCCCGTGCCGTGGTGGTGCTGGACGAAAACGACACTGTGCTGCACAGCGAACTGGTCAAGGAAATCGGTGAAGAGCCGAACTATGACGCTGCCCTGGCCGTTCTGAAATAAGTGGAATGAAATAAGGTATTTATTACAATTGTTAACGGCCTGGCTTATCCAGGCCGTTTTCTTTTGTACTTCAAGGCTTTAGCCGACTATGTGCCAGGTAAGCCCAACGTAAATTGCCGGTAAAGGCGCTTTGCTAAACACCCGCCAGTGCTTATCGTTCAGCCTCCCGTAAAAGAAGTCCACGCGCCCAATGGTTGATCACTCCATGCAATCCTCTGTTTCCCGCAATTCCCGTCGCTGGCTGTTCGGCCTGTTCATCGTATTGGTTGTCGCGGTGCTGGCCTGGAAGTTCTGGCCCAGTGGCTCGGCCCAGAAGCCTGGGGAAGGGGATAAAGCCGCGGCGGGGCACATGGGGCGTTCGGGTGGTATGCGGCCAGGGTTCGGTGGGGCGACGGGGCCGATCCCGGTTCGGGTGGCGCCGGTGGTGACCGGGGATTTTCCGCTGTACTTCAAGGCGCTGGGCACGGTCACGGCCCTCAATACCATCAACGTGCGCAGCCGCGTGGGCGGCGAACTGGTCAAGATCGCCTTCGAAGAAGGGCAAATGGTCAAGGCTGGAGACTTGCTGGCCGAGATCGACCCGCGTCCGTACCAGAACGCCTTGCTCCAGGCCGAAGGCACGCTGTTGCAGAACCAGGCCCAGTTGAAAAATGCCCAGGTAGACTTCGAGCGGTATCGCGGCCTGTACGCCGAAGACAGTATTGCCAAGCAGACCCTCGACACCGCCGCGGCGCTGGTAGGCCAATACCAGGGCACGGTCAAGACCAACCAGGCGGCAGTCAACGACGCCAAGCTCAACCTCGAATTCACCAGGATCCGCGCGCCCATCTCCGGGCGGGTCGGCCTGCGGCAGCTGGACACCGGCAACCTGGTGGCGGCCAACGACACCACCGCCCTGGCGGTCATCACCCAGACCCAACCCATCAGCGTCGTGTTCACCTTGCCGGAGAACAACCTCGACACGGTGCTCGCCCGTTACCGCAGCGGGGCGAAACTGCCGGTCGAAGCCTGGGACCGGGGCGACGTGAAGCTCCAGGCCAGCGGTGTGTTGCAAAGCCTGGACAACCAGATCGATATCACCACCGGCACCCTGAAGTTCAAGGCCCGCTACGAGAACCGTGACCAGTCGCTGTTCCCCAACCAGTTCGTCAATGTCCACCTGCTGGCCGACACCCTCAAAGGCGTGACCCTGGCGCCGACGGCGGCCATCCAGTTCGGCACCAATGGCACCTTCGTCTATGCCCTGGAGGGCGACAAGAAGGTCACCATCAAAAAGCTGAAGATTGGCGCCAGCGACGGTGCGAACACGGTGGTCACCGAAGGCTTGGCCGCCGGTGACCGGGTGGTGCTCGAAGGCACCGATCGCTTGAAGGAAGGCAGCGAAGTGGAAGTGGTCAGCGACAGCCAGGAAGTGCCCACCACGCCGACCGAGCACCTGCAGGGCAAGTCCGCAGCGGCGCCCACTGAGCCGGCCGCGGCCGACCAGGCGAAAAAGGGCGGCGCATGAATTTCTCGCGACTGTTCATCCTTCGCCCGGTCGCCACGACACTGAGCATGCTGGCGATCATCCTGGCCGGCCTGATCGCCTATCGGCTGCTGCCGGTGTCAGCACTACCCCAAGTCGATTACCCGACCATCCGCGTGATGACCCTGTACCCGGGCGCCAGTCCCGATGTGATGACCAGTGCGGTGACCGCGCCCCTGGAGCGGCAGTTCGGACAGATGCCGGGCCTGACGCAAATGGCCTCCACCAGTTCCGGCGGTGCGTCGGTGATTACCCTGCGCTTCAACCTCGACATCAACATGGATGTCGCCGAGCAGCAGGTGCAGGCTGCGATCAACGCCGCCACCAACCTGCTGCCCGACGACCTGCCGGCGCCGCCGGTGTACAACAAGGTCAACCCGGCCGACACCCCGGTGCTGACCCTGGCAATCACCTCCAAGACCATGCTGCTGCCCAAGCTCAATGACTTGGTGGACACGCGCATGGCGCAGAAGATCGCCCAGATCAGCGGTGTGGGCATGGTCACCATCGCCGGTGGCCAACGCCAGGCCGTGCGAATCAAGGTCAATCCCGAGGCCCTGGCGGCCAACGGCCTGAACCTGGCCGATGTACGCACGCTGATCGGCGCTTCCAACGTCAACCAGCCCAAGGGCAACTTCGACGGCCCGACCCGGGTCTCGATGCTCGACGCCAACGACCAACTGACCTCGCCCAAGGACTACGGCGAGCTGATCCTGGCCTACGCCAATGGCGCGCCGTTGCGGCTCAAGGACGTGGCACAGATCGTCGACGGCGCCGAAAACGAACGCCTGGCTGCATGGGCCAACGAAAACCAGGCCGTGCTGCTGAACATCCAGCGCCAGCCGGGGGCCAATGTCATCGAGGTGGTGGACCGGATCAAGGCCCTGCTGCCGAGCATCACCGACAACCTGCCGGCCGGCCTGGATGTCACCGTGCTGACCGACCGCACCCAGACCATCCGCGCTTCGGTTACCGATGTGCAGCATGAATTGCTGATCGCCATTGCGCTGGTGGTCATGGTGACCTTCCTGTTCCTGCGTCGGGTCAGCGCCACGATCATCCCGTCGGTGGCCGTGCCGCTGTCGCTGATCGGCACCTTCGGCGTGATGTACCTGGCCGGTTTTTCCATCAATAACCTGACCCTGATGGCCTTGACGATTGCCACCGGTTTTGTGGTGGACGATGCCATTGTCATGCTGGAGAACATCGCCCGTTACATCGAGGAGGGCGACAGCCCGTTGCAGGCCGCGCTCAAGGGCGCGAAGCAGATCGGCTTTACGCTGATTTCCCTGACGCTGTCGCTGATTGCCGTGCTGATTCCGCTGCTGTTCATGGCCGACGTCGTGGGGCGGTTGTTTCGCGAGTTCGCCATCACCCTGGCGGTGGCGATCCTGATTTCCCTGGTGGTGTCCCTGACCCTGACGCCGATGATGTGCGCCCGCTTGCTCAAGCGCGAGCCCAAGGAAGCAGAGCAGGGCCGTTTCTATCGCGCCAGCGGCGCCTGGATCGACTGGTTGATCGCCGCCTACGGACGCAAGTTGCAGTGGGTGCTCAAGCATCAGCCACTGACCCTGTTGGTGGCGGTGGGCAGCCTGGTACTGACGGTGGTGCTGTACCTGGCCGTGCCCAAGGGGTTCTTTCCGGTGCAGGACACCGGCGTGATCCAGGGCATTTCCGAGGCGCCGCAATCGATCTCCTTTGCCGCCATGAGCGAGCGCCAGCAGCAACTGGCGAAAGTGATTCTCGCCGACCCGGCGGTGCAGAGCCTGTCGTCCTACATCGGCGTGGACGGCGATAACGCCACGCTCAACAGCGGGCGCCTGCTGATCAACCTCAAGCCCCACAGTGAACGGGATGACAGCGCCACCGAGATCATTGCCCGCTTGCAGCCGCAATTGGATCGGCTGGTGGGTATTCGCCTGTTCATGCAGCCGGTGCAGGACCTGACCATTGAAGACCGGGTCAGCCGCACCCAATACCAGTTCAGCCTGTCATCGCCGGATGCCGAGTTGCTCAGCCTGTGGAGCGGGCGCCTGGTCGAGGCCCTGGCCCAACAGGCGGAGCTGACCGATGTGGCCAGCGACCTGCAGGACAAGGGCCTGCAGGTCTACCTGGTGATCGACCGCGACGCGGCCTCACGCCTGGGCGTCTCGGTGTCGAACATCACCGATGCACTCTATGACGCCTTCGGCCAGCGGCAGATTTCCACCATCTACACCCAGGCCAGCCAGTACCGCGTGGTGTTGCAGGCCCAGGCCGGGGAACGGATCGGGCCCCAGGCGCTGGACCAGATTCACGTCAAGACCACCGACGGTGGGCAGGTGCGGCTGTCGAGCCTGGCCCGGGTCGAAGAACGCCAGGCGCAACTGGCGATTGCCCACATTGGCCAGTTTCCGGCGGTGATGATGTCGTTCAACCTCGCGCCGGGCGTGGCCCTGGGGCATGCGGTGGACGTGATCGAAAAGGTCCAGCAGGACATTGGCATGCCGGTGGGTGTGCAGACCGAGTTCCAGGGCGCGGCCCAGGCATTCCAGGCGTCGCTGTCGAGTACCTTGCTGCTGATCCTGGCAGCGGTGGTGACCATGTACATCGTGCTGGGCGTGCTGTACGAAAGCTACATCCACCCGATCACCATTCTTTCCACCTTGCCCTCGGCGGCCATCGGTGCCTTGCTGGCCTTGATCCTCAGCGGCAATGACCTGGGCATGATCGCGATCATCGGCATCATTCTGCTGATCGGCATCGTCAAGAAGAACGCGATCATGATGATCGACTTCGCCCTCGACGCCGAGCGCAACCAGGGCATGGACCCGCAGACAGCGATCTACCAGGCTGCATTGCTGCGCTTCCGCCCGATCCTGATGACCACCCTGGCGGCCTTGTTCGGCGCAATACCGCTGATGTTCGCCACCGGCTCCGGCGCCGAACTGCGCCAGCCCCTGGGCTTGGTGATGGTCGGTGGGTTGTTGGTGAGCCAGGTATTGACGCTGTTCACGACACCGGTGATCTACCTGTATTTCGATCGACTGGGGCGTCGGTTTGCCCGGCCTGAAGCGGATGAGGTGGAGGTATGACGGCATTCTTGGCGTGCAAGGGCTTTTCGTGGCGAGGGAGCTTGCTCCCGCTGGGCTGCGCAGCGGCCCTTTCTGTGAGCGCTGCGCACTCAAGCGGGAGCAAGCTCCCTCGCCACGAAAGCCTGTCCATTGAAGCAAGGGGCTGTGGTCGATGAACCTCTCCGGCCCCTTCATCCGCCGCCCGGTCGCAACCATGCTCCTGAGCTTCGCCATCATGCTGCTCGGTGGCGTGAGCTTCGGCCTGCTGCCGGTTGCGCCGCTGCCGCAAATGGATTTCCCGGTGATCGTGGTCCAGGCCAACCTGCCAGGGGCCAGCCCCGAGGTGATGGCTTCAACGGTGGCTACGCCCCTGGAGCGTTCCTTCGGCGCCATCGCCGGGGTCAACACCATGAGCAGCCGTTCCAGCCAGGGTTCTACCCGCGTCATTCTGCAATTCGACCTGGACCGTGACATCAACGGCGCCGCCCGGGAAGTGCAGGCGGCCATCAATGCGTCGCGCAACCTGTTGCCCAGCGGCATGCGCAGCATGCCCACCTACAAGAAGGTCAACCCGTCCCAGGCGCCGATCATGGTGCTCTCGCTGACCTCGGATGTGTTGGAAAAGGGCCAGCTCTATGACCTGGCGTCCACCATCCTGTCCCAGAGCCTGTCCCAGGTGTCGGGCGTCGGCGAGGTGCAGATCGGCGGCAGCTCGTTGCCGGCGGTGCGCATCGAACTGGAGCCACAGTTGCTCAATCAGTACGGCGTGGCCCTGGACGATGTGCGCACCGCTATCGCCGACAGCAACGTACGCCGGCCCAAGGGCTCGGTGGAGGACGACCGGCGCATGTGGCAGGTCCAGGCCAACGACCAGTTGGAAAAGGCCAAGGACTACGAAACGCTGATCATCCGCTACCAGGACGGCTCGGTATTGCGGCTCAAGGACGTGGCGAAAGTCACTGACAGCGTCGAGGATCGCTACAACAGCGGTTTCTTCAACAACGATGCCGCCGTGTTGCTGGTGATCAACCGCCAGGCCGGGGCCAACATCATCGAGACGGTCAACGAGATCAAGGCGCAACTGCCAGCGCTGCAGGCCGTGCTACCGGCCAGCGTCAAGCTGAACCTGGCGATGGACCGCTCGCCGGTGATCAAGGCCACCCTGCATGAAGCGGAAATGACCTTGCTGATCGCCGTGGCCCTGGTGGTGCTGGTGGTGTTCCTGTTCCTGGGCAATTTCCGCGCCTCGCTGATCCCGACCCTGGCGGTGCCGGTGTCGCTGGTGGGCACGTTTGCGGTGATGTACCTGTACGGTTTCTCCCTGAACAACCTGTCGTTGATGGCGTTGATCCTCGCGACCGGGTTGGTGGTGGACGATGCCATCGTGGTGCTGGAGAACATCTCCCGGCATATCGACGAAGGCGTGCCACCGATGAAGGCCGCGTACCGGGGAGCCGAGGAGGTGGGCTTTACCCTGTTGTCGATGAACGTCTCGCTGGTGGCGGTGTTCCTGTCGATCCTGTTCATGGGCGGGATCATCGAGAGCCTGTTCCGCGAATTTTCCATCACCCTGGCGGCGTCCATCGTGGTCTCGCTGGTGGTCTCGCTGACCCTCACGCCGATGCTCTGCGCCCGTTGGCTCAAGCCTCACGTGCCGGGGCAGGAGAACCGCCTGCAGCGCTGGAGCCAGCGGCTCAATGAGCGCATGGTCTGTGGTTACGCGATCAGCCTGGACTGGGTGCTGCGCCATCGACGCCTGACTTTGTTGAGCCTGCTGGTGACCATCGGCGTGAACGTCGCGTTGTATGTGGTGGTGCCGAAAACCTTCATGCCGCAGCAGGACACCGGCCAGTTGATCGGTTTCGTGCGTGGCGACGACGGGCTGTCGTTCAACGTGATGCAGCCGAAGATGGAAATCTTCCGCCGTGCGGTGCTCAAGGACGAGGCGGTGCAAAGCGTCGCTGGTTTTATCGGTGGTAACAACGGCACCAACAACGCCTTCATGCTGGTGCGCCTCAAGCCGATCAAGGAGCGTGGGATTTCCGCGCAGAAAGTCATCGAGCGCCTGCGCAAGGAAATGCCCAAGGTCCCCGGCGGGCAATTGATGCTGATGGCCGACCAGGACCTGCAGTTCGGCGGCGGTCGCGAGCAGACCACTTCGCAGTATTCCTACATCCTGCAAAGCGCCGACCTGGCGTCGCTGCGCGCGTGGTACCCCAAGGTCGTGGCGGCCTTCCGGGCCTTGCCGGAACTCACCGCCATCGACGCCCGCGACGGTGGTGGGGCGCAGCAGGTGACGCTGGTGGTGGATCGCGACCAGGCCAAGCGCCTGGGCATCGACATGGACATGGTCACCGCGGTGCTCAACAACGCCTACAGCCAGCGGCAGATATCCACCATCTACGACAGCCTCAACCAGTACCAGGTGGTGATGGAGGTCAATCCCAAGTATGCCCAGGACCCGAGTACTCTCGAGCAGGTCCAGGTGATCACCGCCGATGGCGCGCGCGTGCCGCTGTCGGCCATTGCCCACTACGAGAACAGCCTGGAGGACGACCGGGTCAGCCATGAAGGCCAGTTCGCGTCCGAGGGCATTTCCTTCGACATGGCCGAAGGTGTCACGGTGGAGCAGGGCTCCGCGGCCATCGAGCGGGCACTTGCCAAGCTTGGGATGCCTGAGGACGTCATCGCGAAAATGGCCGGCACCGCCGATGCGTTCGCCGCCACCCAGAAAAGCCAACCGTTCATGATCCTCGGGGCGTTGCTGGCGGTGTACCTGGTGTTGGGTGTGCTCTATGAAAGCTACATTCATCCGCTGACCATCCTGTCTACGTTGCCATCGGCCGGGGTCGGCGCGTTGCTGTCGATCTACGCGCTGGGTGGCGAGTTCAGCCTGATCTCGCTGTTGGGACTGTTCCTGCTGATCGGCGTGGTGAAGAAAAACGCCATCCTGATGATCGATCTGGCGCTGCAACTGGAACGTGCCGGACAGACGCCACTGGAGTCGATCCGCAGCGCTTGCCTGCTGCGGTTGCGGCCGATCCTGATGACCACGCTGGCGGCGATCCTCGGCGCCTTGCCGCTGCTGCTCGGCGCCGCCGAAGGCTCGGAAATGCGCCAGCCGCTGGGCCTGACCATCATCGGTGGGTTGGTGTTCAGCCAGGTACTGACGCTCTACACCACCCCGGTGGTTTACCTTTATCTCGACAAGCTGCGCCATCGCTTCAATCGCTGGCGCGGTGTGCGCACTGATGCTGCCCTGGAAACTCCGCTATGACCGACCGTTCGCCTTTCAATCTTGCCGCAACGCTGGCGACCGCCCGTGGCTCGCGGGTGCTGAGCCTGGTGCTGTGCGTGGCGATGCTCAGTGCCTGTGCCGTCGGCCCGGATTATCAACGTCCCCAGGCTGCCGCCCCGGTGCAATACAAGGAGGCCCAGGGCTGGCGTCAGGCCAACCCTAGCGATGCGATGGCCAGGGGCGCCTGGTGGGAGCTATACGGCGATGCGCAACTCAATGGCCTGGTGGACCAGCTCAATGCGTCCAACCAGACCGTGGCCCAGGCCGACGCCCAGTACCGGCAGGCCCGGGCGCTGGTGCGCAATGCCCGTGGCGCATTTTTCCCCACCGTGGACCTGACCGTTGGCAAGACCCGCTCCAGCCAGGGCACCGGCAGCAGCAGTTCGAGCCTGAGCAGTTCGTCCAGCGGCATTCGCGACACCTACAGCGCCCAGGCCGGCGTCAGTTGGGAGGCGGACGTGTGGGGCAAGCTGCGTCGCACCCTGGAAGCCGACGAGGCGAGCGCCCAAGCCAGTTTTGCCGACCTGGCGGCGATGCGCCTGAGCCAGCAATCGGAACTGGTGCAGAACTACTTGCAGTTGCGGGTGATCGATGAACAGAAGCGCCTGTTGCAGACCACCGTCGACAATTATCAGCGCTCCCTGAAAATGACCGAAAACCAGTACCGTGCCGGAGTGTCCGGCAGGGACGCGGTGGCCCAGGCGCAAAACCAGCTCAAGACTACCCAGGGCGACCTGATCGACCTGATCTGGCAGCGGGCCCAGTTTGAAAACGCCATCGCCGTGCTGATTGGCCTGCCGCCGGCCGAGTTCAACCTGGCCGAGACCCAGGACATCCCGTCGCTGCCGCAGATCCCGGTGGCATTGCCGTCGCAACTGCTCGAACGCCGGCCGGACATCGCCTCGGCAGAGCGTTCGGTAATGGCCGCCAACGCCAACATCGGCGTCGCCAAGGCCGCGTACTACCCGGACCTGACCCTGAGCCTCAGTGGCGGCTACAGCAGCAGTACCTACGACAACTGGGTGAGCGTCCCGAACCGCTTCTGGTCGGTAGGGCCGCAATTGGCGATGACGCTGTTCGATGGCGGCCAGCGTTCGGCGGAAGTCGACCGTACCGTCGCGGCGTATGACCAGACCGTCGCCACCTATCGCCAGACGGTGCTCGACGGCTTGCGCGAGGTGGAAAACTACATGATCCAGCTCAAGGTGCTGGAAGACGAAGCCCGCGTGCGCCAGGAAGCCCTGGACGCCGCCCGGGAATCCTTGCGTCTGACGCAGAACCAGTACAAGGCCGGCTTGATTGCCTACCTCGACGTGGTCACCGTCCAGGCCACGGCCTTGAGCAATGAGCGCAGTGTGCTGAGCCTGCAACAGAGCCGCTTGATCGCCAGCGTGCAGTTGATTGCCGCATTGGGTGGTGGTTGGGATGGGCAGTTGGAGGCGGACGAGAAACCCTGATCACTGTTGATGGGCAAGCCTTGCTCCCACGGAGTTCCCCCTTTTCCATAAGAATTTCCTTGGTCACGTCGGCAGTCAGTCCCGCTTTTGGCCGATGCACTGCCTACGTCCTGTCGCGATGGCTTGTTATAGTTCAAGCCTCTTTTCAGTCGGTAAAGGATCACTGCCATGTCGCAATACCAAGCGTTCAACGTCGAACTTGCAGACAACATTGCCCATGTGCAGATCAATCGCCCGGAAAAGATCAATTCGATGAACGCCGCGTTCTGGAGCGAGATCATCGAGATCTTCCAGTGGATCGACGACACCGATGCCGCACGGGTGGTGGTGCTCAGCGGTGCCGGCAAGCATTTTTCCTCCGGCATCGACCTGATGATGCTGGCAGGTGTGGCCAACGAGTTGGGCAAGGACGTAGGGCGCAATGCACGCCTGCTGCGGCGCAAGATCCTGCAACTGCAAGCCTCGTTCAACGCCGTGGACAATTGCCGCAAACCCGTGCTCGCCGCGATCCAAGGCTACTGCCTGGGCGGGGCCATCGACCTGATTGCCGCCTGCGACATGCGTTACGCGGCCGAGGACGCGCAATTCTCCATCAAGGAGATCGATATCGGCATGGCCGCCGATGTTGGCACATTGCAACGCTTGCCCCGGATCATCGGGGACGGCATGCTGCGTGAACTCGCTTATACGGGGCGCACTTTTGGTGCCGACGAAGCGCGCAGCATCGGCCTGGTCAATCGTGTCTACAGCGACACTGCCAGTCTGCTCGACGGCGTGATGGGCATCGCCCGGGAAATCGCCGCCAAGTCGCCGATTGCCGTGACCGGCACCAAGGAAATGATCAGCTACATGCGCGACCACCGCATTGACGACGGACTGGAGTACGTCGCCACCTGGAACGCCGCCATGTTGCAATCGACCGACCTGCGCGTGGCCATGGCCGCCCATATGAGCAAACAGAAACCTGAATTTCAGGATTGATTGACCATGATTTCACGCTGGACCACCGCAGTACTCGATACCGCTCTTTCAGGCGGCTGGGCCGTGGCTCGCAGCCCCGAAGGCTTTCTGTTCGATGACAACGGCGCACTGTTCCCCCGCGAATGGCTCAAGCGCCAAGACTTGTCGATCCTCGCCGAGCACGGCATCGGTCACCTGGATGGCGAGCCGGTCTACCTGTTGGAACTGCACAGCCCGCTGGACATTCCTGGCTGTAACTGGAAAGGCCTGCGGGCGTTCATGCTCGAGGATGACCACACACTGTACAAAGTGTTGGGCTATGCGGCACAGATCGGCACCTGGGCCCGGGAGCATCGTTTCTGTGGCAGTTGCGGCAAGCGTATGGGTCAGATTCCGTTGGAGCGGGCCATGTATTGCGATGCCTGTGAGCTGCGGCACTATCCGCGGATTTCACCGAGCATGATCGTGTTGATTACCCGCGGCGATGAAGTCCTGCTGGCCCGTTCACCGCGCTTCGTCACGGGCGTCTACAGCACCCTGGCGGGGTTTGCCGAGCCTGGAGAGTCGGCCGAGGATTGCCTGGTTCGCGAGGTGCGCGAAGAAGTCAGTATCGAGGTGAAGAACATCCAGTACATGGGCAGCCAGTGCTGGCCGTTCCCTCATTCGATGATGCTCGGTTTCCACGCTGAATATGCCGGCGGCGACATCGTGCCCCAGGAAGATGAAATCGAGGACGCCCAATGGTTCAACGTCCACGACCTGCCACCGTTGCCGGCCTCGCGCTCCATCGCCCGCTACCTGATCGACCTTTATGTGGCGCGGCGCTTAGGCCACGCTGAACCAGTGCTGCCAGGCTAGGCGCACGGTCAGGCCCAGCACCACGGTAATGAACACCGGTCGGATGAACTTCGCGCCGCCGCTGATGGCGGTGCGAGCGCCGAAGAACGCGCCGATCATCACCGACACGCCCATGCTCAGGCCGATGACCCAGTCCACTTGCCCGGAAAAGATGAACACCGACAGCGCCGCGATGTTGCTGACGAAGTTCATGCTGCGGGCCACGCCACTGGCCTTGACCAGGTCGATGGGGTAGAGCAGCAGGCTGCTCACCGTCCAGAACGCCCCTGTACCCGGCCCGGCCACGCCGTCATAGAAACCCAGGCTGAAGCCTTGGGGCGACTGCCATGTCTTCTTGATCGGTGCGTCGCTGTCCAGCGGCGCCTTGGGCGTGCCGCCGAACAACAGGTACAGGCCACAGGCGAAGACGATCACCGGCAGCATCTTGTTCAGCCATTCGGCGGGCAGGTAATGGGCGACGATGGCACCGGTCAGGGCCCCGATCAGAGTGCCGACGAGGGCATGGGTCCACTGTCTTGGATGGAATAGCTTGCGCTTGTAGAAGGTGAAGCTGGCCGTCGCCGAGCCGAAGGTCGAACTGAGTTTGTTGGTCCCCAGGACCAGGTGAGGCGGCAAACCTGCCGTCAGCAGGGCTGGCGTGGTCAGCAACCCACCGCCACCGGCAATGGCATCGATGAAACCGGCAATGAAGGCGACAACAGCAAGGATAGCGAGTGTAGTGAGGTCAACACTGAGTTCAAAAGGCATGGAATGGGCTTATTCGGCAGGTCGCAGAAGGGCTGCGGGGAAGGCCGGTATGTTACCCATAATGGTGCACGGCTGCGACAGCCTCCAAGATCTGCGGCATTCCCCGTGGCGAGAGAGCTTGCTCCTGCTGGGCTGCGCAGCAGCCCAAAAGTCTTCCACCCTCCACCTGACACCCGAAGGTGTTTGTGTGGAGGAAGCTGGCCGTTGGACGAATTTTTTTTGAAATCAAGGGGTTGCCAGCCTAGGCAAATGAGTACATAATTGCGCCCATCGAACGCACTGGGACGTAAAAAATCTCAATGTTTTCAAGGAGATAGCGACGCATAGGTGTCCTGTATCCTGATCAGGTTTGTACGCGGTTGATGTGGTTGCATTGCATCAAGCGTTCTGAGGCCGAATAGCAAAATGGTTATGCAGTGGATTGCAAATCCACCTACGCCGGTTCGATTCCGACTTCGGCCTCCACTTTTAAAAAGCTCTGTAGATCTATGATTTACGGAGCTTTTTTATTTTCGAAGCATTGAAAGCTTTTGTCTTGAAAAGGACATGAGCTACCTTGCTTCACAGGGGCGGGATGTATATATTCCCCCTCTTGCTGCACCAGCCAGAACATCGGCCACTGGATTTTGCCGACGTTCCCATGGCTAACCGCGCTACCGCCCGAATGGCGAAACTGGTAGACGCATGGGACTTAAAATCCCCCGCTCGTAAGGGCGTGCCGGTTCGATTCCGGCTTCGGGCACCATCTAAAATCAAGGGTTTGCGAGCGAAAGCTAATGCAAACCCTTGTTTGTTTCCGCTTCTGAAAAACTGTCATGGCGCGGAACCCAAGCCTCTGGGCATTTTCAGGCGCGAACCTCTACACTCGGCGCTGAGATTAGGGTGAAGTGGTCAGGCGGATATCTCCCGTCCAGGCCCTGTCGAGCACGCTAATCCTTAACCATGGAGAGGTATCTAGTGAAAACAATTGCAACGATGAGTCTGTTGGCCTTGATGAGCAGCGGTGCCGCATACGCGGGGGAGACAACCTCCGCTGATGGGAAAACCCTGGCCGTAAATTTTGGCGAGCCGACGGTCAAGCAAGTTCTGCACTATCGGAAAATGTACGACAAGAAGCCCTTTCCCGATGCGGAAATTTATTACTACAGCAACGGCTTGTACAAGATCATCTCTCAGGGAGAAAACCATTACGGTGTCTATGTCTTGCAGGGTCAACACACCGACGAGACATACACCGTGAAGTTCATCTCCCTGCCTTCCCCGGACTGGGGAAACAAGACCGCGTATCACCAGCTCACCTTTATTCGAGGTGATGCACAAAACGTGTTTATCCAGAATGCAATTGTCGACACCGGCGAGGCCATTGCCCAGCAGAACGGGACCTATACTCAGGAAAAGAATACCGTGGTCAATCCGATCAGTACCGCCTGGAACAAAAAGTGAGTAGTCGCGCCAAAATGGTTTAGTGATTTCCTTGAAAAACAATTGGTTGCATAACATTTCTCATGCAACCAATTTTGTTTAGAGTCTCGTGCCGGCTCGTCACAACCTCCGCCGAAACGCCTCGAGAATGTCCCGCGTCCCCTTTTTCATTTGCAATTGGGCAATGGCATCCAGCGGGTGCCAGAGGCAATCGCTGATCTCATTCTGTGGTTTGGCCGCCGTCGAGTCGCTGACCGATGCTTCGAACACATGATGTTCGGTCTGCCCGTCATTGATTCGCATCAAGTAGAGCAGGTTCTCGACGTCCAGCCCGGTTTCCTCTGCCAATTCCCGGATGGCTGCCCTGGCATGGGTTTCGCCGCGCTCGACGGTACCGCCCGGCAGCGCCCAGCGGCTATTGGCTTTGCGAACCAGGAGGATGTGGCGATTTTCCTCACAGATGACGGTCGCTCGAATTTTCATGGTCGTGCTCAATCAGTGACTGTCATTAAACTGAAATATAACTGCAATATTTGGGCCTGGCATTATCTGCTTCGTTCAAATGTCGACTTCTTCAAGGTCTTATCCAATACGACCGCGACGGAGCGGGAAAGACTGAGCTTATTTGAGGCGGTCATCGCTCCAGCCCCTCTGTCCGACCGCCAGCACTAGGTTTTCGACCGGTTATCGCCTCAAATGAATCAGCTTCAAAAAAATGAATCCATGTTGGGTGCATTGGCCGGCCCCGATAGGGGAAGGAAGCGAGAAATGACCACTGTTGAAGACTTCAAGATCAAATCCCATGAGCTCCTGGTGGAGCTGGATACGGCAACATCGGAAATGATGAAGCTCATATGTGTTCATCAAATGAGCGGATCGATTTGGGATGAGGCGGTCCAGCGTCAACATGCAGCCTATGAGCAGTGGGTTGCTTATCTGAACGAGCGTGGATAGATCCATGCGTGCGCCAGGGCGCGCAAATTCTTTGAACGGCGCCTTAACGGCTGTGCCTAACCCTTAGACCGACAAGAGGATTAGGCCATGTCTGAATTAGCCAGCTATTTCTGGATCGCTGTTGCAGTGCTTTTGCTGCTCGTTGATTTGTGGGCGATCGTCAGTGTCTTTCGAAGCGACAAGTCGGCCGGCACCAAGGCTGGCTGGGCCCTGCTGCTGATCATTCTGCCGGTTTTGGGCCTGGTCATCTGGGGCGTCGCCGGGCCTCGCGGGGTCAAGGAAGGGCCGTCATCGCCGGAGCACAGCAAAGGCTAGCCAGAAAGTGGCTGACCAGGCCGCCCCGTCACTGGTTAGTCCAATCGCCGCCGGTGGTTTCGCAGTCTTCCTGAGCTTGCTGCAACTGCTCGATACCGTAGTAGTACCAGGTCACCTTTGCATTGTCGGGAAGGTTGGCCGATCCACCGTGCTTGTCCTTGCTGGTTGAGTGCGGGTTGGCCAACGCTTCCTGGGTCAGCCTCGCCTGGCATGTCGCCACGTATCCCCGGGCACAACGCTCGACTTTACGCTTTTGGGTCGTGAGCGTTCCCTTGCTTTCATTGCTGCAAGACCAGTCGAGGGTTTCGGCAGGCATGCCTTTGTATTCATAGCAACTGTGGCTTTCGATCACTGGAACGGCCTGGCTCTGGGATCGAGTGATGACGTCGCAACCTTGAGCCATGACGGTGGCGGGGCTCGCACAAGCAATCAATAGCAGGATTCGGGCATTCATGAGGTTTCTCCCTTTGCGGTTTCTGCACCGGTGCCTATCAATTTCGAGGTGCAAAAAAAGCCCGCGTTCCATCAGTTTTCCAACCGGTAGAACTCAGGGGGAAACGGGTCTGGCGCAATACGTCAGCGGAACTTGGGCAGAGGTGGTTCAATCGGCTTGAGCGACGTTAGCGCGCTTTGGATCGACGGGGCGTCTTTATCGATGTCGTTGAGCCGGTCCCGGATGCGCACCGCGGTGGGATGCCCGCCTTGGTGGTCGACCCAGTCGGCGATTTCCTTGCAGGCTGCCGTGAGCCTGGCCTGACGCGATTCCAGCAAGGTGAGCAGGGTGGTGATGGACTCTTTTTCGGACATGTCACACCTCCATTCAGGGGTTGATGAGGCAGCACAAAACCCGCCAGGGGCGGGCTGTGCCGTGGTTTAAGCGTAGTTGAGTTATTTGAGGTCTGTCGAAGAATCCGGCGTCCGGCTAGACAGCCGGTGCACCGGAAACAATGTAAGTGGCGTTAGCCGGACTCCTTGACCCAAGACGGCGCGACGCTCGCCCGCCAGCGCACGTCGGTAATACCGTATTTTTCAGCAAGGGGCTTGGAGACCCGCTTGACCTTTTCTCTGCCGAATTTCGGTATGCGCCCGACCCCCGCATCGCAACTGGCCCAATGCCAAGCCTCGGAGTTATTCATCGCTTCTGCGCGAATAATGAATGACTTGGGTTCGCCATGGAGCATGTAGTCGATGATGTAAAGCGATGGCCCGCCCATAAATCCTCCCTAATTAGTCCTATACGGATGGATGCAAAGGCATGCGGAAAATTCCATCGAATTTCCAGACGGTCAAATTAATACCGTCCAGCGTAGAGCGCGGAGCAGCAGCAAATTTTGCAAACAAGGAACCAAACCCGGTTACCCTTCTCCAAGGTGAGCTTCAACACCATAGGCCAGGGATCCAAGGCGAGACAGCGCGGCATCAACAAAAGGCAAAGCATGAAAAACATCGCCAGGGTGCTGTTCATCGCAGCCCTTGCTATTGGTTTGTCGGGCTGCATTGGCGCCCCCATCGAACTGACGCCGCAAACCGAACAACGCTTGCGCGAACAACCTCCGATCCGCTTCCTGCTGACGTTCGATGACGGGCCCAGCGCCTCGTCTATCTGGAACCCTAGCCTGGAGGTGCTGGACGCACTCGCAGACAACCCGGTACAGCCCGGCATCAAGGCGGTGTTTTTCCTGCAGACCCGTGCGCCGCGTGCCGGGGGCAGTGATATTGGCCGCTCGGTGATGCGCCGTCAGCAGCAGGAAGGCCATGTGCTGGGCTTTCATACGGCGACCCACTGGCACACCAATCACCGGTCCCTGAATCCTGACGAGCTGGAACAATCGCTCATCCACGGCAGTAGTGATATTGCCGCCCTGAGCGGTGCCGCACCCACCTTGGTCAGGCCACCCTTCTGGAGCTTCGACAGGCGCACCGCTGCCGGGTACCGACAACATGGCCTGCACATTTTGTTGACCGACCTGAGCGCAAATGACGGCAAAGTCTGGGGCATCACGATGAGTCCGCGGCGGCGGATCAACCTGACCCGGCAACTCTCCGAAGTGCGCGAGCGCATCGCCGCCGGGCAATTGCCAGTGGTGGATGGGGTCATTCCGGTGGTGGTGACGTTTCACGACATCAATCGTTATACCGCCCGGCATGCTCGCGAATACCTGCAAATCCTGCTCGACAGTGCCAAGGCGACTGGCGTGAGGACCGACGCCAAGCCGTTCTATGATGACCACCAGGCGCTGGCGCGAGCGGCCTTGGCTCGGACGGTCGATCGCAGCACTGAGCCCGTGCATTTGCCGGGGCTGTGGGACTGGTTGTGGGATTCGGATTCCCACTGAAGGCGCTACGCGTGCAGTGGGTGTCGCGACGTTCGGTTGGCCACCCTGGGCAATCAGCGTGTATGGTAAGCCGTGCACCCTTGGTTAAAGTCGGAGGTGACTGATGAGTACTGCGATGCTGACGAAAATGCAGATCAACGGTTATGACGTGCTCAGCGTAAACAGCGGCCCATGGAGGGTCTGTACCCAGGCTGACCGGCTGGGCTCCTTTGCTTCCCGTGAGGAAGCGCTGGCCTATGCCGCCGCATTGCCGACCCGTAGAAGCCGTAGCGGCCGGCCTGTGAACACGAAATAGGTGGATGTTCACCGATACTGTTTAGTCGACAAACCCGTGGCGAGGGAGCTTGCTCCCGCTTGAGTGCGAAGCGCTCACAAAAAAGGGCTGCTGCGCAGCCCAGCGGGAGCAAGCTCCCTCGCCACAGGGCCTCCGACAGAGTCAGGCGCGCGCCAACTCCAGCGGTATCTCCAGGGTAAACAGGGCGCCTTGCCCTGGTCCGTCGCTATGGACATGGAGGCGGCCATTCATTTCAACTGCCGCCAGGGCGCAGCTGTGCAAGCCAAACCCATGGCCGTCCTTGCGGGTCGTGAAACCGTGATTGAAGATGCGGGCCAGGTTCTCCGGGGAAATACCTTCGCCTCGGTCCTTGACGCTGACGCATAGCGTCGTTTCGTCGAGGATGCGAATCCCCAGGGTCATTTCCCGTGGGTGCTCACTGATGTGCGACATCGCGAACTTGGCGTTGCTGATCAGGTTGATCAGGATCAACAGCAACCTGTGCTTGTCCCCCATGATCGCCGGAACGTCCTGATATTCCTTGATGACGGTGACGTGATGCCGACTGAGCGCGCCCGAGTTCATGCGTAGCGCATCTTCGAACAGATCGCTGACATTGAGCGGCTCGATCAGCCTGGCGGCCCCCGCATAGGTTTGTTGGGTGGTGACGATTTCCTTGATGTGATCGATGCTCTTGGTCAACTGCGCCAATTCATCGATAAGCAGTTTCTGTTCGGCGGCGATGGAGTCGACCAGCTCGTTGAAATAACGCGGCAGCAACCGGCCTTTTTCATCATGGGTGATGAACTGACCAAGATCCTCGGCATGTTCATTCATCATATTGACCGCCTTGGTGAGCCCGAGCGTCTTGCTGGTCCTTAACTTGCGGGTCACAAGCTCGGCTGAAATGTTCACGCTGTTGAGCACATTCCCGACGTTGTGCAACACATTCGTGGCGATCTCTGCCATGCCTGCCATTCGGGCCGCATCCACCAGTTCGCGTTCGGCCTCCATCAACTCACGGGTGCGTTCCTGCACGCGCTCTTCGAGGCGTTCATTGGACGTTTGCAGTGCCTGGTTGATCTGATTGATCATGGCGTAACTGCGAACCAGGCGCACCGCCAGGTAGATCATCAACAGCGCCATCAAGCTGGCACACACGGCCAGGTAGATATGGTATTGACGGTCGGTTGCGGCGGTCCTGCGTTGTGTCTCGTTCAACAGCTCATTGATGCTGTCCAGCTCCTGGGCAACCGGAATGACGCTGATGCGATCAAGCAGGTCATTGACGACAGGTTGTTCCTGGACAATGGTCTTGACGTGCTGGGTCAGGGTCATGAAAGGGGCCTGATAGGCCGCGGGCAATTGGTCGATGTAGGGTTCCAGCTCAGTTAACTTGCCTTGCGCTTCCCGGGCTTTGTCCGAGGTGACATCAAGTGCGAACTCCAGTGTTGTCAGGGTCAATTCAAGCACATTGGACGCCGCGGTCAGGCGCTCCATGGGGCTTTCGATGCTCATCTCCTTGAGCAGTGTCTGAATCTGGTCTTCGACCTGCGGCAGCGCGTCCAGGGACGTGCGCAGATTGGCGTTGTGCTGTTCGAATTGCTCTACCAGCGAGGTCTTGTTCTTGACGGCGTCCACATAGCCCTTGCGCCTGGAGGCCCAAAGCGCCGCCAAGGGGCCGGAGTTGTTGAGTCGCTCCAACTGCTGCCAGCGGCTGTCCGCCTCCGCTGGCGGCGTCAGTGACAGGTTGTGGTTGACGCCGATCTTTTTCCTCAGGATCTTGCCGTTCCAGTTCGCGTCGGCCTGCTTGAGTTGGCGGATGAAGTCGCGAGATTCGAAGTAGGTCGATGAGTCGTACGTGTAGGACTTGATTAAAAAGAATATCAGTGCGGAAAAGACAACAAGCGCGATGGCCAACAGGGCGGGCCATTTATATTTTTTGATAATCGTGGTCACGCTATTCTCCTGTTCAGGGCGCTTATCGAAGGAGTCGGTGAGTTCCCGAGGGGGGAGAGGCGCTCAAGGCGTGAGCCGAAGGAGGAAAAAGGTAATCGTCGTACGGATGGTCGTGTCGGTTTGCTTTTGCCTGGGTGCACGTTGAGCTCCCTGCTAACGATGAACGTCGGGTTCATAGTTGAGTGTAGCGCTAACGAGAGGGGGCTTGCTGCGGAGGCGCTCCGGGACGGAGCAGGCGCGGCCGGGCAGGCCGCGCCTGTAGTGTTACTTGATGTCGATGAAGGGCAGGGCGCCGTTCGGCAGTACGGTGGTTGGCAATACACCATTCCAGCGCTCGGCCTTGGTCAGCTCCACCAGGTTCTGGTTGCTGGCCAGGGCCTGGGCCCGCGCCTTGATGGCTTCGGCTTCGGCTTTGCCGCGCAACTCTGTAGCCAACGCGTCTGCCTTGGCCTGTGCCACTTGCGAATCGGCTTCCGCCTGGGCCTGGGTTACGCGAATCTGCGCTTGCACCTGTTCGGTGGCGAGCTGCTGTTCACGGGTCTTGACCTGGACTTCCGCGGCCATGCGCGCTTCGATGGCCTTCTCGTAGGCGTCACTGAAGTCGATGTTCTCGACCTGGACGCTGTCGATGATCACCGGCCCGGTAATGGTGGCCTTGATGGCCGTGGAAATATCGTTGACCAGTTGGACGCGGTTCTGCACGGCAGCCACGGCGTTGAACTTGCCAAAGACGTTTTCCACCTGGGTAGGCACCTGGCGGCTGATCATCCGGTCGCGGATGCCTTCAAGGTCCTTGAACTGGGTATAGACCTTCGCGACATCGGAAGGCGCGATGTGCCAGGACACGGACACCTTGAGCTCGGCGGACTGTTGGTCCTTGCTGTAGGCCTGGAGGTCTTCATAAGCCGTCACTTGGCTCTGGACGCTGATCAGGCGTACCGACTCGATGAACGGCATCTTGAAGGACAGTCCCGGTTCAACCACCCCGACCAGCGCCCCGTTGCGCAGCAGCACGCCGCGCTCGGTTTCGTCGACGGTGTACCAACTGCCAAAGAATACGCATAACAAGAGGATGCCCGCGATTGCAGCAACGATGGAACCGATGGTTTTACTGGTCACTTTTCTTTCCTTGAGTGGCTGGGGAGGGTTTGCCATAGCGGTGTCCAATGTTGAAGCTGCAATCGGCATTCTGAATGACAGACACGAAAAAGCCCTGAATAATCAGGGCTTTAACGTTAGAAGATGGCGGAGGCGATGGGATTCGAACTCATGGACCTGTTACAGTCGACGGTTTTCAAGACCGTTGCCTTAAACCACTCGGCCACACCTCCGTATTGCGTTGCGGGCGCCATAATACCCGAATGAAACACACTGTCAAACTCTCTACGTAGCTTGTTACAGAGCGTCTGTTATGATCCTTGCCACTGAATGTTTCAAAACCGGAGGAGTGTCGCCATGCGCGAACAGGATTACGCAGTGAACAACAGCGTGCAGGCTGAGCAGCTAGAGGTTAGCCGCGTCCTGCGCAACACTTATGGCTTGCTGGCACTCACACTCGCTTTCAGCGGTGTGATGGCCTACGTCGCACAACAGATGCGGGTGGGTTACCCGAACATCTTCGTCGTGCTGATCGGTTTCTACGGCCTTTTCTTCCTCACCAACAAACTCCGTGATTCGGCCTGGGGCCTGGTGTCGGCTTTCGCCCTGACTGGTTTCATGGGCTTTTTGCTCGGCCCGATCCTCAATCGCTACCTGCAGATGCAGGGCGGTGCCGAAGTGGTCAGTTCGGCCTTCGCAATGACTGCGCTGGTATTTGGTGGCCTGTCGGCCTACGTGCTGATTTCCCGCAAGGACATGAGTTTCCTGGGTGGTTTCATCACCGCAGGTTTCTTCGTCTTGCTGGGGGCGACGCTGGCCAGCTTCTTCTTCCAGATCAGCGGCCTGCAACTGGCGATCAGCGCCGGCTTCGTGCTGTTCTCGTCGGTCTGCATCCTGTACCAGACCAGCGCCATCATCCACGGCGGCGAGCGTAACTACATCATGGCCACTGTCAGCCTGTATGTATCGATCTACAACTTGTTCGTCAGCCTGCTGCAACTGTTCGGCCTGATGAGTCGTGACGACTGATAGCATTTGTGATGAGTGACAAGCCCGCTTCGGCTTGATGCTGTTCAGATAGGAAAAACGGCGCTTCTTTCAGAAATGGGAAGCGCCGTTTTTTTTGGTTTTTTTTCAGATGGGTAGGTGTGTATCCGTGTTACTGGGCGCCCAGATCAAAGCCAAAGCAAAAACAGGACACATCCCAGCATCTATTTAGCCTGAACCACCGCTATCGCGAGCACAGTCAACATCTTCGTTGACCGTGACATCGCCTTCGCGAGCAAGCTCGCTTCCACAGGGCAGACGCAGGCAGATTCCTACGCCATCGGTGGCAAGCGCCGCTTGACGGGCGTCTTCTTGACGATGGCCGTATTGGTCTCGGCATGGACATTGAGCTTGTCCAGCAAGGTATCCAGCTGTTCCATCGAGCGCACGTGCAGGCGGGCGATGAAGCAGTCGTCGCCGGTCACCTTGTCGCATTCGGTGAATTCAGCGATGGCCTGGATCTGCCGTTCCACCTCCTGCAATTGCCCCGGCAGCGGGCGGATACGCACGATGGCCTGGAGTTGATAGCCGAAACACTTGGGGTCCACTTCGACGGTATAGCCCCTGAGCACACCACGTTCTTCGAGCCGGCGAAGACGTTCGGCGACACTGGGGGAGGATAGGCCACTGAGGTTTGCCAGGGCCTTGAGGGAGCGTCGGGAGTCTTCCATCAGGGCACTGATGAGGATCTGGTCAATATCGTCAGTCATTTCAGCTCCATTAGGTGAATGCGTGAAGTTGCCTTGATAAAAAAGGTCGAATTGCAGTTTAGCCTTTTTCAAACCATGGAGAAGGCCCTGGTCGGCTCGGCATACTGTGCCCACTTGCTGAAGGAGCCTTAAGATGGACAAGACCTTACGCCGCGGTTCGCTGGAAATGACCGCCGCCATGCTGATCTCCGGAACCATTGGTTGGTTCGTGCTGGTTTCCGGCCTGCCGGTGCTGGATGTGGTGTTCTGGCGCTGTGTGTTCGGTGCCGCGACCTTGCTGCTGATCTGCGCCGGTTTCGGCTTTTTGCGCCCTGGCATCCTCACCCGTACCACCTTCCTCCTGGCGGTCCTCAGCGGTGTAGCGATCGTCGGTAACTGGGTACTGTTGTTTGCCTCTTATTCCCGCGCCTCGATTGCCATCGGCACGGCGGTGTACAACGTCCAGCCGTTCATGTTGGTGGGGCTGGCGGCGTTGTTCCTGGGGGAAAAAATCACCGCGCAGAAGCTGTTCTGGCTGGCGGTGTCGTTTCTCGGAATGCTGGCCATCGTCAGTGCCCATGGTGAGCAAGGGCAGGGTGGTGGCGACTATCTGTTGGGCATCGCCCTGGCGCTGGGCGCCGCGTTGCTGTACGCCATCGCGGCCTTGATCATCAAGCGCCTGACCGGCACGCCGCCTCATCTGATCGCGCTGATCCAGGTCAGCACCGGCGTGTTGCTGTTGGCGCCCTGGGCGAACTTCTCGGCGTTGCCGCAACACGCCCAGGCCTGGGCCAGCCTGTTGACCCTGGGTGTGATGCACACCGGCGTGATGTACGTGTTGCTGTACAGCGCTATACAACGGTTGCCGACCGCGTTGACCGGGGCGCTGTCGTTCATCTATCCGATCGCGGCGATTTTCGTCGACTGGTTCGCCTTCGGCCATCGCCTTGAGCCGCTGCAATGGCTGGGCGTGGCGGCGATCCTGCTGGCGGCTGCCGGCATGCAACAGGGCTGGGGCATCAAGTCGCGGCGCCCAGCCCTGTCGTAGCCCACGTTCGGGCGTGGATCAGAAGATGTAGTCAGTGGTCAGGAAGTTGGAATCCCGCTCACGGATAATGTCGCTGATCAACGCCTTGTTGCTCTCCTGGAACTTGGTCGCCACCAGCGTGCGGATGGAAAAGGTGCGCAGCGCATCGTGGACCGACAAGGTGCCCTCGGCCGAATTCTTCCGGCCATTGAACGGGAACGTGTCCGGGCCACGCTGGCACTGGGCGTTGATGTTGATGCGGCCGACCTGGTTGGCGAAGATGTCCACCAGCTTGCCGACTTGTGCCGGGTTGGTGCCGAAAATGCTGAGCTGCTGGCCGAAGTCGGACTCCAGTACGTAATCGATTACGGTATTGAGGTCGCGGTACGGCACGATGGGCACGACCGGGCCGAACTGTTCCTCATGGTAGACCCGCATCGCGGTGTTCACCGGGTACAGCACCGCCGGGTAGAAGAACGAGCTGCGTGATTCGCCGCCATGGGCATTCTTCACTTCTGCACCCTTGGCGAGCGCATCGGCGACCAGCGAATGCAAGTAATCGACCTTGCTCGCTTCGGGCAATGGCGTCAGCGCCACACCGTCCTCCCAGGGCATGCCGGGTTTCAGGCTGGCGAGCCTGGCGTTGAACTTCTCGATGAACGCCGGCGCCACATCTTCATGGACAAACAGGATTTTCAGCGCCGTGCAGCGCTGGCCGTTGAATGACAGCGAGCCGGTCAGCGCCTCGTTGACCGCGTTGTCCAGGTCGACGTCCGGCAGCACCAGCCCGGGGTTCTTCGCATCCAGCCCCAGGGCGGCACGCAAACGGTGTGGCCGCGGGTGAAGCTTCTTCAGGTCACTGGCCGCTTTATTGGTGCCGATAAAGGCGAAGATGTCGATCTTGCCGCTGGCCATCAGCGCGCTGACAGTCTCGCGGCCGCTGCCGTAGATCACGTTGATCACGCCTGCCGGGAAGCTGTCGCGGAAGGCTTCAAGCAACGGCCGCACCAGCAGGACGCCGAGCTTGGCCGGTTTGAACACCACGGTGTTGCCCATGATCAAGGCCGGGATCAGCGTGGTGAAGGTTTCGTTCAGCGGGTAGTTGTAGGGGCCCATGCACAAGGCCACGCCCAGCGGCACGCGGCGGATCTGCCCGAGGGTGTCCTGTTCCAGCTCGAAACGGCTGGAGCGGCGGTCCAGCTCCTTGAGGGCGTTGATGGTGTCGACGATGTAGTCGCAGGTGCGGTCGAATTCCTTCTGGGAATCCTTGAGGTTCTTGCCAATCTCCCACATCAGCAACTTGACCACGGCCTCGCGTTGCTCGCGCATGCGCGCCAGGAAGGTTTCCACGTGGCGGATGCGCTCGGCGACGCGCATCGTCGGCCACTGACCCTGGCCGCGATCGTAAGCCCGCACGGCAGCGTCCAGGGCGGTGAGGGCGGTTTCGGCGTCCAGCAGCGGTGTGCTGCCGAGAATCACTTGCTCATCGCCCAGCTCACCCGTCAGGTAAACGGGGCTGCGGACGACGGCCAGTGGCCCTTGCCAGGTTTCCAGGACGCCGTCGACGAGGTATTCGCGCTGTTCGATCCGGCCTTCGAGGCGGTAGGCCTGCGGGATGTCGGCGGCGCCGGGAAACAGGTTGGCGAGGAAGGGGGCTGTGGTCATGTCGTTACTCCATCAATGAAATGAGCCAGGGGCAGACGGCTTGCAGGTATAAATCGCTTTTAGCGTTATACGCCTTAATGGAGGTGTTTTTTAAGTGGCGGCAGATTGCTTGCGCCGGGCTTATGTAGGCGCTGTGTAGGAGCTGACGAGTGCAACGAGGCTGCGATCTTTCCCCAGACACTTGAGTCCCAAGCGAAAGATCAAAAGATCGCAGCCTTCGGCAGCTCCTACACACGCGGGGACTATCGACTACAGAGTCGGCATTACCAGCGCATCCGCACCCCCATGCTGGTAATGATGCCGTTGAGGTCGTTGTCGTCGACGTCACTGCTGTAATCGGCACTGACATACAGGCTTACCGCCGGCGTGACACGGGCCACCAGGCCCAGGCCGACTTCGACGGTGGAGGACTTTCGGCTGCTGCTGATCTTGTCGACCTTATCCAGGGACAAGGTATCGGCGCTCTGGACCGTATGCCACAGGTTGGTTCGCACATAGGGCTCCATGCCGAGACCGTTGACTTGGTAATTGCCTTTGAGTCGTGCGCCGACGCGGCCGCTCCAGCTGCTCAGTTCATTGCTGGTACCGCTCTCGGCAGTCGGTGTGTCGAGGGTGATACGTTGGTTGATCAACTGCGCCTGGGGTTCGACGACCCAGTGGGTCCCGATGCCAATCGGAAAGCCGCCCTCGACCGACAGCGTCACGGCATTGCCTTCGCTGGCCTGGCGCTGGCCTTGTTCGGTGCGGCTGTAGCCATTGACCCGGCCGCCGCTGGCGCTCAGGTCCACGTGCCAGCCGGCGGGGCCGGTCAGGCTCCAATACGCGCCGAGGCTCGAGCCTGTCAGGTTCAGGGCATCTTTGCCCGGTTCGGCCATCGCAGGCGTTACCAGCAGGCCACTTCCCGTTGAAATGATCTGGTTTTGCCCGCTGATCAGGCCCACGCGCTGGGTATGGCCGCTGTCGTTGCGCAATGTGAACAGGGCGGGGCTCTTGCCGGAGGCGGGGTCACTGCCGATCAATGCGGTATTGAGGTTGTCGGACTGTGCTCGGCCATACCAGGGCTGCACTGTCTCCTCGGCAGGCCAGGCCTGTACCTCCATGGAGGAAAGCAGCAACAACGAAGTGGAGAGGGTGTGGAGGGTGGTGGTGGAGATATCTTGCGGGCGGAGGGAAGTTTTCATGGGGGCCTGCCTTGCAATCGCATGCGTTTCTCGCTTTTTGGCGTCTCTCCTACCCCGAATGAGGGGCGACCGAATGGATTGAGGCAAGCCTTTGGCGGCCCGTCTTGGCGGGTTCCAGAGGCCTGCCCCTGACTGTATTTCCGGGGGTAGTACGGTGTAGTCAAGAAGACCGATGGCGGTGCGTCAAGAAAATGAACGATGAATGGCAAGATGAAATCAGCGTCAATAAGACGCTGATTTCAATTGGTTATTAAGGCGAGCATTTGGGCGTCAAATCATCGTCGCAGAACCTGCCTACCAGCTGATCCGTACACCGAGATTGCCCGACACACTGCGTTGCTGACGGCTGTCGAGGTTGTTGCTGTAGTCCGCACCGGCGTAGACGCTGACCGCGGGCGCCAGGCTCACGATGACGCCGACACCCAGGTCGCCGGTGGACGCGCGCTGCTGGGTCTCGACCCGCTCAGTGTCGTCGAATGTCACCGTATCGGTGCCGGAAAACGTGTGCCAGAGGTTGGCGCGCAGATACGGTTCCACGGGTATGCCGCTGACCTGATAACGGCCCTTGAGGCGAGCGCCGAGTCGGCCGGTCCAGGCACTGTCGGAATCGAACTCGACCCTTGAGACCCCATCGTCCTGGGTATCCAGGGAGACCTTCTGGTGGATGATCTGCACCTGGGGCTCGAGGACCCAGTCGGCGGCCACCGCGAAGGGGTAACCGGCTTCGGCCGAGAGGGTCAGGGCGTGCCCGCGATTATCGATTTTCAGGCCGCGTTCGGAGCGGTTGTCGCCGTCCAGTCGCGTGCCCATCACCACGGCGTCGACGTAACCGCCAGTGGGATTGGTGAGCGTCCAGTAGAGCCCGTAGCTGTCGCCGTCGAGTTCTATCTTGCCGGCGCGTCGGCCTTCGAAACCCAGGTTGAACCCATCGACGTTACCGTTCAATTCGGTATGGCCGACGAAAAAACCAATGCGCTGGGTCTGTCCACTGGACAGCGGCGAGCTGTACAGGTCATTGCCCACCTGGAAGCCCTTGATCGACCCATCGAACCGCGGCGTCACCGTGCCGGCCCAGGTTTGATCCAGGTCCTTGCCATAGACCCGGCCCCAGCCCGCGCCGAACGCGCCGTTTTCCGTGAGCAGGCGCTGGTCGCCCTGGCGGTCATGGAACGTGCCCAGGGCCATGAGGGTCAGTTGTGCTGCTGCCGGGGGCAATACCGACCAGGTTGGCACTTCCGGCCGGTACAGAGGAATGGGTGCTGCACCGGGTACTGCGGCCGGCAGTACGGGCAACGTCGGGCTGGGCGCCGCTACCGGTCCGGCAACCAAGGTGGAGCGCAGGTACCAGTTGTTTTCATTGCCGGTCGCGCCGCCTCTGAACAGGCGGTAATCGAACGCGCCGGCCGAGACCGCTTGCGCCAGCGAAAAGGCGCCGGTATCACTGACTGCGCCGCCCTGGGCCTGGACCACTTCGATGCCGTCCTGGGTCGTTCGTGCGCCCGTGCCGCCCAGGCTTGTGACCGTGATGGCGGTACTGCCGGTGAGTGTCCCGCCATTGACCACCAGCTTGTCACTGGGGGAGTCGTCGGCGCCGAGTACCGTTTGCAGGTGCAACTGGCCGTTGTTACCGACGTAGTTGCCCTGGACAGTGAGGGTGTCGTTGGTGCGGGTGTTGCCCTGGGTAAGGTCTACGGTGCCGGCGTTGTTGAGCGTCGCCAACTGACCGGCAGTAAAAGGGACAAGGACGCCTTGGGTCGACGTTAGCGTACTGCCGGATTCTATGTTGAGCGTCCCGGTGGCGGTGGCGCTGTCACCCAAGCTCAGGGTGTCGTCAAGGTCCAGTTGCGAGCCTTGGGTGAGGTTGACTGTCTCCCAATTGAGGTAGCGAGCGCCGGTGCTGGAGGTGCTGCCACTGAACGTCAACGCGTCCTGGCCCAATCCACCGTCCACGCTGGGTGTAGTGGCGAGGAGGGTTTCATCGAGGTTGCTCAACAATGCGGTGTCGCTACCGTCGCCCATCAGGACGGCCGAGTGGATAAGGCCGCCGCTCCACTGTAGCTGGTCATCGCCGGCACTGGCCCGGACCTCGCCGATGATTTTGCCACCGCTGACGGTAATGCTGTCATTGCCGCCGCTGACGCTGACATTGCCGCCGATGCGACCTGCGGAGAGAATGATGGTGTCCTGGCCGAAACCGGTCACCAGGTTGCCGATGATCTGTCCGCCCGACATATCGAAAACGTTGTCATCGAGTTTCATGTCGACTCGGCCAATGGTGCCGCCGGTCATCTTCGCGACGTCGCCGTCTTCGAACGCGTCGACGATGGTCCCGCCAGTCATCAAGAACGTATCGAGGCCGTCACCTTGGGCCAGGGACAGGATCCTGCCGCCGTTCATGATGAAGTCGTCCACGCCGGAGCCTTGCTGGACATCACCGTCAATCACGCCGTTGGCATTGATCACGATGCGGTCGACGCCGGTGCCGAACGTGACGTCGCCGCTAATGACACCACTGCCGTTGGCGGGCATGGTCAGGATGTTGTTACCCGAAAGGTCTGTCAGCCCGGGACTGGTGCCGCTGTCGCAGACATAGGTGTCATCGCTTGCGGTTGGTGTCAGCGTGCAAGCCGCCATGGCGGCTGGAACGGGTAACAGGAAGGGGGCTGATACCCACACAGCGTTGAGCAGCCGATTGAATCCTCTATCGTGCCGAATCATGTGCTATCCCTCTGCGTCGGCATCTCGTCAATGCCGGTTTCAGCATCGGTTGCACAACAGATGGCACACAGGGCCTGGCAACGCTCGCTGTATGGGATGGCACCCTAGCAATGAAAAACCAGCGTCGCTACTGTCAGAACTTACAGGTCAGCGCGCAGAAAGAGTCGCAAAGGCCCACCCTACAAATGCACTTCCACCGAAAGTGGCAGGTGGTCGCTCAGGTGCGTCCAGGGTTTGTTGCCCAGGATTTGCGGGGCGTGGCTGCTGGCGTTGCGCAGGTAAATGCGGTCCAGGCGCAACAGCGGGAAGCGGGCCGGATAGGTCCTGGCGGGGCGGCCGTGGTGGTGCTCGAAGGCTTCATGCAGATAGCCACGGCGGGCGAGGGTGAGATTGCCACGCAGTTGCCAGTCGTTGAAGTCGCCGGCGATGATCACCGGGGCGTCCTCGGGCAACGAATCGAGCAGTTGGCAGAGCAGTTTGAGCTGTAGTTGACGATGGCTTTCCAGAAGGCTCAGGTGCACGCAGATCCCGTGGACAGCAGCGTGGCCGGGCACATCCAGCACACAGTGCAACAACCCGCGCCGCTCCGGGCCGGTGATGGACACATCGAGATTGCGGAACTGGCGGATCGGGTATTTGGAGAGCAGGGCGTTGCCATGGTGGCCATCGGGGTAGACCGCATTGCGGCCATAGGCGAAATCGCTCCACATGCTGTCGGCGAGGAATTCGTACTGGGAGGTCTGGGGCCAGTTGTCGTAGCGTGACGCGTGTCGGTCATGTTCGCCCAGCACCTCTTGCAGGAACACCAGATCGGCACCGGTACTGCGCACCGCTTCGCGCAGCTCGGGCAGGATGAAGCGACGGTTGAGGGCGGTGAAACCCTTATGGGTGTTGACCGTCAGGACCCGCAGTCGATGAACCGCCGCAGGCAGGTCCGATGGCATGGGTGCGACGGTCCGCCAATCGGGATCTTGAGTCACGTTCCCTCCTGAATCAGACGTACCTGTTCATGCGACTGACCCAAGGCGCCGACAGTTCCGGGTTTTTCATGTCCTTGCCGGTCGCCATCGCGAGCAAGCTCGCTCCCACAGAGTTCGGTGGCGCACACAGACATTGCATCCCTGCGCAGGCCTACTGTGGGAGCGAGCTTGCTCGCGATAGCGGTGTATCTGAACCACGGCCATCACAGGCAGGTGTTCAGATGAAGACAATCTCATACGGCAGCCCCATCCGATCCAGGATGACCCGGGGCACCAGCGGGGCGATGCCACTCGCCGGTTCGCCGTTGAGTTGACTGACGTAGGCGTACATGGCGTGACGCTTGCGGGCGGTGGTCCAGACGTCGAGGCGCAGTTTGCGGGCCCGGTGCCAGGGGATTTTATTTTGCTCGCGGACCGGCCAGTGCCAGGCCCACACCGGCAGTTCGTTGAACGCCACCCCGATCCTGTCGGCGGCCAGGGCCCCGGCGCGCCCGACGCTGTCGTGGTCGCTGTCGCCATCCTGGCGCCAGGTGCTGAACACCACGTCACCGGGGCGCAGGTGACGTGCAATAAAGTCGGCGAGCTCGGCTTCGTGTTCGGCCAGGGCCTTTTCCGGGAAACCGCCGCGCACCCATTGCAGGCCATGGGTTGCGATGCCCAGGCGATGCAGGGCATCCACGCTTTCCTGGGGGTGAGGACGGTGTGTACGCAGGCGTTCGTCGGTCCACAACGGTGAGCCGGGGTGGGTCAGGGCTCCATCGGTGACCGAGATCAGCAACATGGGCTGGTCCAGGTTGCTCAGCAACTGCAGCAACCCGCCGCAGGCCCCGACCTCATCGCCCGGGTGCGGGGCGAGGATGACCGCACGGGCGCCAGCGGGAATGAGCGTCTGAGTACTGATGATCGGAATATCGGCCAGTTGCGCAGCACTGTTCCATATTTGCGGATGCTGCCGGCCAGGCAAGCGAGAGGCAGGTTTCATAAGAGACGTCCTTGTTTGTATTCAATCTTTCAGCCATGTACCGGGCCTACTGTCCGATGACGCCCGCGTGGGTATGGCTGCGATTCACAGCGCTCCGAATCCTGGAGACTACCGCATGTGAAGTATTGACCATGTCGGTCAATTCGTCTTGCGAGATGTGTGTCTGAACTGCATTTTTTTCTTCAAACTGGGCTGTGTGCATCGAAAAAACCGCGTCCTTGCGGTCTCTCTGGCGGCTTACAACCGGTACTTCATTCCTCTTCTTCGCGTTGCAGTTCGAACAGCAGCAGCGAGCGCCCGGTGACGGAGTATTCGGAATCGAAATCGAAGCGCTCCTGGCCACGAACAGTCGGCTGGTTGGTGTCGACCATGCAGGTCCAGAAACTGCCCTCGGGGACTTCCGGCAGGCTGAAGTTGACGATGTCATGGTGTGCGTTGACCACCAGCAGCAGCGTTGCATCGCCGCCCTTGCGCCGAATGCCGGTTTCCTGGGCACGGCCGTCCATCAACATGCCGAGGCAGCGACCATGGCTGTCCTGCCATTGCTCTATGGTCATTTCGCTGCCGTCGGGGGATAGCCAGGTCACGTCCTTGACGCCGATATCCTCGTTGTAGTTACCCACCAGGAACCGTCCGCGCCGCAGGATCGGGTAGGTCAGGCGCAACTTGATCAGGCGCTTGACGAACTTGAGCAGCGTCGCGCCATCCTCGCTCAGGTCCCAGTTGACCCAGCCGATCTCACTGTCCTGGCAGTAGGCATTGTTATTGCCATGCTGGGTACGGGCAAATTCGTCGCCGGCGACGATCATCGGCGTGCCTTGGGCCAGCAGCAGGGTGGCGAAGAAGTTACGCATCTGTCGATGGCGCAGCGCGTTGATCTCTGGATCGTCCGTCGGGCCTTCGACGCCATGGTTCCAGGACAGGTTGTTGTTGCTGCCGTCCTGGTTGTTCTCGTCGTTGGCTTCGTTGTGCTTGTCGTTGTACGACACCAGGTCATGCAAGGTGAAACCGTCATGGGCGGTGACGAAGTTCACCGAGGCGTACGGACGCCGGCCACGCTGGTTGAACATTTCCCCCGAAGCCGTCATTCGGCTGGCGAAATCGGCAAGCTGGCCGTCGTCGCCCTTCCAGAAGGCGCGCACTGTGTCGCGGAACTTGTCGTTCCACTCGACCCAGCCCGGCGGGAAGCGTCCCACCTGGTAGCCCCCGGGACCACAATCCCAAGGCTCGGCGATCATTTTCACCTGGCGCAGCACCGGGTCCTGGCGACAGGCCACGAGGAAGCTGTGGCGCTCGTCGAAGCCGTCATGGTAACGGCCCAGGATGGTCGCCAGGTCGAAGCGGAAGCCATCGACGTGCATCTCCGTGGCCCAATAGCGCAGGGAGTCGGTGACCATTTGCAGAACGCAAGGATGGCTCAGGTCCAGGGTATTGCCGGTGCCGGAATCGTTGATGTAGTAGCGTTTGTCGTCGGGCATCAGCCGGTAGTACGAAGCGTTATCGATGCCGCGCATGGACAGGGTGGGGCCCTGTTCGTTGCCTTCGGCGGTGTGGTTGTAGACCACGTCGAGGATGACTTCCAGATTGGCCTCGTGCAGGTGTGCGACCATCTCCTTGAACTCGGCGATCTTGCCACTGGCCAGGTAGCGTGGGTCCGGGGCAAAGAAGGCGATGCTGTTGTAGCCCCAGTAGTTGGTCATGCCTTTGTGCAGCAGGTGCTGGTCATTGACGAAGGCATGGATGGGCAGCAGTTCCACCGACGAGACACCCAGCTTGCGGATATGCTCCAGTACATCGTCGACCATCAGCCCGGCGAACGTACCGCGCAGGTTCTCGGGTACCGAAGGGTGACGCATGGTGAGGCCGCGCACGTGGGTCTCGTACAGGATGGTCTTGTCCCAGGGCACGCTGACGCGATGGTCGTGGCCCCAGGTGTGTGCGGGGTCAATGACCTTGCACTTGGGGACGAACGGAGCACTGTCGCGCTCATCGAAACTGAGGTCGCCATCGGGATGGCCGATGGTGTAGCCGAACAGGGCTTCGGACCACTTCAATTGGCCGACCAGTTGCTTGGCATACGGGTCGATCAGCAGCTTGTTCGGGTTGAAACGGTGGCCGTTCGCCGGGTCGTATGCGCCGTAGACACGATAGCCATAGATCAACCCTGGATGGGCGTCCGGCAGATAGCCGTGGTAAATCTCGTCGGTGTACTCCGGCAATTCGATGCGTTCGAGTTCGACTTCGCCGGCATCATCGAAAATGCACAGTTCCACCTTGGTGGCATTGGCTGAAAACAGCGCGAAATTGACCCCGAGGCCATCCCAGGTTGCACCCAGTGGAAAAGGCAGCCCCTCACGAATCCGCGAAGCCTCGATCACGGGCGGCGGCGTGGTTTTGTTTGGACGGGTCATAGTTGCTCCTGCAAAAGACAGACAGATACAGCGATGCGGTTCACTTGGGGTGGATGGCTCCACCCTTCACCTGTGGCGAGGGGATTTAGCGAAACGTCGCACCGCCCCGCTATGTGGGACAACGTTGCTTCTCTGTGGGAGCAAGGCGCCCGCGATGAAGCGATGCACTCCTTCAGAAATCGAGGCGCCTGTTTCGCGAGCAAGCTTTGCTCCCACCTGGCAAGGAGACCGATAGAGGGATGAATCAAACCGCCGGCGGCTTGCGTGTGGCCCGCGGCTTCTTGTCTGCGGTGGTCGCAGCAGCTTTGGCCGCGGGCTTGGCCTTGGGCGTGGTAGTTTTTGCCGCTGTCTTGGTCGGGGTGCTCTTGGCGGCAGCAGGCTTGGCGCCATCGGTTTTGCTGGCCGCTGATTTGCTCGCCGCCTTGGGCGGCTTGCTCGGCGCCAGGGCTTCGGCTTCGGCCAGTTTGCGCGCCATCTCCCAATGGCGTTTCTCCTGCCCGGCGGGCTTACCCTCGGACTCCCAGATCTGATAGGCGAATTCGCGAATGCGTTTATCGTCGGTACTCATCGCAGTGCTCCTGATTCAACTCAAGGTTGGATAAAGACATTGACCGGGAAAGTCCCCAGCGCGGTGCTGATCAGCAGCTCCCTTTGGGGTGTGACTGTTGCGCTTGAAAAAAGTCCCTTCAGTTTTTCATCCTCGGCGGCGAACGGTAACGACACACGGGTATCGCCCCAATCCGACGCAGCCACCAGCGGCACGGCACTGTTTTCCAGCAACGACGCCGCATGGACAGGTACAACAATGATCGCCCGTTGTTGCGAGTCTTCACGCATGAAGGCCAGTACCCGTTGGGCCTGCTCGCCGAGCACTTCCAGGGGTTGGTAGCGACCCTGGCGCCATAGCTGCGGATACTCGGCTCGCACGGCCAGCGTCCTGGCGATCAATGCCTGTTTGACTCGGCCGTCCCGCCAATCGCGTATCAACGCGGCTGGTGTGCTGTCGGCCCGTAACGCCTCGCGGCGTGCCTGGAAGTCCACCGGACGACGGTTATCCGGGTCCACCAGGCTGAAATCCCAGAACTCGTTGCCTTGGTACAGGTCCGGTACGCCGGGTACGGTCATGTGCAGCAAGGTTTGCGCCAGACTGTTGAGGGCGCCCGCCGGGGCGATGGCCTGGACCGCCTCGGCGATGACGCTGCGCAAGGGCAACCCCTCATCGCCCAGCAGCAACCGTTCGAGGAACATCTGGGTGGCTTGCTCATAAGCGTCGTTGACCGCCGCCCAGCTGCTTTGCAGCTTGGCTTCGCGCAGGGCCTTGCGCTGCCATTGCCACAGGCGCTCGTTGTATGCGGCCAGGGCCTTGTGGTCCTGGAGGTCAAGGTCCAGTGGCCAACTGCCGAGCAGCGCCTGGTACAGAATCAGTTCATCACCGGCCGAGGGCGCCGCCGGGTCGCTGTGCAGCGAAGGCGAAAGGATGCGCCATTGCTCCACGCAGGCGGTGTACCAATCGGCGCGTTCGCTGAGCACGGCCAGCCTGGCGCGGGTGTCTTCACCGCGCTTGTGGTCGTGGGTAGCGGTGGTGATCAGGTTGTCGGGAAAATGCTCGAGCCGCTCAAGGCAGGCGTGGTGGAACTCCTGGGCCGGGGAGCTGAAGCGCTCGGTGTTATAGCCCACGTCATTGCGCGACAACAGCACCGCCGAGCGATAGAGCGCGGTGTCCTCCACGGCTTTGGCGGCGGCCGGCGAGGTCAGTTGCTGGAAACGCACGCAGGCATGGCGCAGGCGTTTACGCTGGCTACCGCGCGGGCGTTGCCGCCAGGGCATCCCACCAAGCCAGCCGGCCAGGCAATCGAGCACTGGCCAGTCGGCTTCGCTGAGGGTCTGCCGGGCGCCTTCCAGGGCCTGGTTGAAGAACACCTCGTCTTCGGCGGAGCGGCCCAGGGGCGTGATGTAGGTGCGATACACCGGAAAGTGCACGATCAGTTCCTGCAAGGCCCGCCGAATCGCGCCCAGGGTCAGGTCGCGGGTCATCACATCGTCCCGGGCCACTTGCAGCAGGGCCTGGGCGACGCTTTCGAAGTCTCCGGCCAGCGACCCATTGAGGATCTGCTGGCGGGCCAGGCGGGCTTCTTCGATGAAGTGCGCTGGCCGCTCACTGTGCCGGCTCCAGAATTCGGCGAGGGGGGCGGCACCGGCTGGGTCATGCTGGAGCAGCGAGACCTGGTTCATGAATTCGTAACCGGTGCTGCCGTCGATGTTCCAGTCCCGCCGCAACGTCTCGCCATCGCCAAGGATCTTCTCGACGAAAATCGGCAGGTGTCGGGTCGGTGACAGTGAATCGACCCGTCTGCGCAATTTGCGGCAGTAACCACGAGGGTCGGCAAGGCCGTCGATGTGATCGATCCGCAGGCCGTCCACCAGTCCTTCGCCGATCAATTGGAAAATCTTTGCGTGGGTCGCCTCGAATACCGCTGGACGCTCGACCCGCAGCCCACCCAGTTCGTTGACATCGAAAAAGCGCCGCCAGTTGATGTCGTCCGCTGCCGTGCGCCAGCTGGCGAGTCGGTAGCTCTGGCGCTCCAGCAACTGATGCAGGCGTTCGAACCCCTCGGGCTGTGTAGAGTCGTAGCCAGCCAGGTTGTCCTCGATGGCGGCGAAGATGTCCGCTTGTGCCGCCAGGTCCTGCAACTCGGTTTGCAGCGGGCGGGCGAGGGTGTGGGCGTCGGTCTGGTAATTCAGCGTGGTGAAGCGCTCGGCCAGGGCCTTGAGCGCTTCGGCCTGCTCGGCGGGCAGGGTTTCGGTGGGTTTGAGCAGTTCGCCGTAGTGCATCGGGCAAATCGGGAAGCGGTGTTCGTAGTGCTCGACGTAGAAGCTGCCGTGGGCGGCATCGAAGTGCAGTTGCAAGGTGCCTTCCTGCAACGCTACGCCGTAGTCGCTGCCGAGGAACGGCAGCAGCAATTGGCCTTCCATCAGTGGGTCGGGGGAGTGCCACTGGATGTCGAAGAATTCACCGTAGGGGCTCAGGCGCCCCCATTCCAGCAAGTCCAGCCACCAGGGGTTGTCGTTGCCGCCGACGGCCATGTGATTGGACACGATGTCGAGGATCAGGCCCATCTGGTGCTCGCGCAAGGTCGCGACCAGGCGCTTGAGCGCGGCTTCCCCTCCCAGTTCGGGGTTGACCAGGGTGGGGTCGACGACATCGTAGCCGTGCATGGACCCGGCCCGGGCCTTGAGCAGCGGCGAGGCATAAATGTGGCTGATGCCTAGCGAGGCGAGGTACGGCACCTGGGGGATGGCATCGTCCAGGGTGAAGCCTTTATGAAACTGCAGGCGCAATGTTGCTCGCAGGGGTTGGATCAACGGCTGTTTCATCGGTCACGCTCGTTCGCCTGAAGCCTCGCGCAGGCGAGTATTTCCAGACGCCGGGCAGCGTCCGGGTGATCCAGCAACGCCTGGCTTGGCCCGGCCAGGCGGCGGCGCCAATTGGGGTGGGTGTCGGTGGTGCCTGGCAGGTTGGCTTGCTCCTCGATGCCCAGGGCGTCTTCGAGCGGCAACAGCACCAGCGGCGCGCGGGTGTGGCCGAGGAAGCGCACGCTGGCATCGAGCACCTGGTCGGTCTCGCGGTGTTCTTCGCGAAAGTTCTGTGGGTCCTGGTTAAGCACCTGGCGCAGGCCTTCGCGTTCGCGCTCGCGGTGTTTGCGCCAGTCCATTTCGGTGTGGGAATCGATCAGGTCCAGCCGGGCGTTCCAGTCGATGTCGTGACCGTGCCACCAGCCATTGAGCGTCGGCAAGTCGTGGGTGCTGGTGGTGGCCAGGGCATTGTCCGGCCAGTCGAGAATTGGCTTGAAGTGGGTGTTGTCCTGTTCGAACAACAGCACGCGCATGCCCAGGATCGAGCGGGTAATGAGTTTTTCCCGCAAGCCGTCGGGCACGGTGCCGAGGTCTTCGCCGAGCACGATGGCCTGATGACGATGGGATTCGAGCGCCAATAGGCGCAGCAGGTCGTCCACCGGGTAATACAGGTAGGCGCCATCGCGAGGTGGGGCGTCGTTGGGGATCACCCAGAGCCGTTGCAAGCCCATGACATGATCGATGCGCAAGCCGCCGGCGTGGGCGAAGTTGGCCCGCAGCATTTCAATGAAGGCGCGAAAGCCGTTGCGCACCAGGCCTTCCGGGGAAAACGCCGAGATCCCCCAGCCTTGGCCGGAGCGGTTGAGAATGTCCGGCGGGGCGCCCACGGTCAGCGAGGCGAGCAGTTCGTCCTGCCGGCTCCAGGCCTGGCTGCCACCGCCATCGGCACCCACTGCCAGGTCGGCGATCAGGCCGATGCCCATGCCGCTGGATCGGGCTGCGCTCTGGGCGCGCTCCAGGCAGCGGGCGATCAACCATTGGCAAAAAGCGTAGAAGCCGATCTCATCGGCATTTTCTTCGGCGAAATGGGCCAGGGCCGCGCTGCGCGGATCGCGCCATTCTTCCGGCCAGTGGCGCCAGTCGAGGCTTTCGCCACGGGCGGCGCGTTCGGCCTGCAAGGCCTCGAAGCGGCAATGATTTTCCAGGGCCTCGCCGCTGGTGTGGCGGAAGCTGCTGAAGTCTTCATGCAGCGGATGCTCGCCCTGGCTGAAGCCGTCGTACAGGGCGCGCAGGATCTTCTGCTTGGCCTGGGCGGCGACCGGCCAGTCGATCAGCGGCTGCTCTTCCAGGGTGCGCAGTTGATTGGTCAAGCCGGTGGCGTCGATGGCGGTGCGCAGCGCGCGTTCACCGAGGATGGTGCCCGGCGCGGCGTACAGGCTATTGAGAAACAGGCGGCTCGACGGTGAGTAGGGGCTGTAGCGCCCGGTGTCACTGCTGAACATCGCGTGCATCGGGCTGATGGCAATGGCCTCGGCGCCGCGCTCGCCGGCCACCCGTGCCAGTTCCTCCAAAGCCTGGGTGTCGCCAAAGCCACCGTCACCGGGACGCCTGAGGGCATACAGTTGCGCGCTCAGGCCCCAGGCCCGTGGCGTCGGATCGTCCACCGCATCGGCCACGCTGTAGCAGCGGGCCGGCGCAACGGCCAGGGTGAAATGCTGGTCCTGGATGCTGACGTGCTGATAACCCACCGGGACCATCCCCGGCAGCTTGGCATCGGCATCGAGGTTCAGGTTCAGTGTCGCACCGTCTTCGAGTTTGATTTCGCAGGGTGTCCCCGCATCGAAGTAGCGGCTCAAGTCCAGGCTGACCCCGACGTCGGCGGTGATCAGCGGTGGCAATTGATGGTTCTGTTGAGCTTCCTGCAACTGCAGCAGGCTGGCGTCGATTTCCTGGGCGCTGCCGGCTGGATGGCCCAGGCCGGTGAGGACCGAACGCAAGACGGCCGGCGAGACTTTTTGGGCCCGGCCATTGGCATCGATCCAATCCACCGCCAGGCCCGCTCGGCTGGCGAGGATTTCCAGTTGCGCATCGCTCATAGGCGCTCTCCAGTGATGTTGGGCAAGGTTGTCGCCTGCGTCAGACTGACCAGCGCGCTGTAGGGCGCAAGGACGCCCTGTTGCAACAGACCCATGACCTGCTGCGGATGTTCGAAAAGAATGCGTGCCTCTTCCGGGGCATTGTGTTCGACGGGCTGATCGCCGAGGTTGAAATCGATGCGCAACACACTGCCATCGCCCAGTCGCCAGCGTGCGCTGATGGCGCCATGACCCAGCACATCGGCGCCCAGGGCCTGGGCACCGGGCAGGCGCGGGACGATCTCTTCACGGCGGATTTTCAGCAGTTGCCGATACAACGCCTCGTTGGCCTGTTGCTCCGGGCCTTGCGATTCCAGGCTTGGGCGTGAAGCCTCGAAGGTGCTGGCGGCGTTGGGGTCGGGAATTCGTTCGCGCTTCTGCGGATCGGCAAAGGCAGTGAAGGCCTTGAACTCGTTGCGTCGGCCTTCGCGCACCAGCTCTGCCAGCTCGCCGTGGTGGCTGGTAAAGAACAGGAACGGTTGTTCGGCTGCCACCTCATCGCCCATGAACAGCAGCGGGATCATCGGTGACAGCAGCAACAAGACTGTCGCTGCCTGCAGGGCCTGAGGCGCGGCGAGCTGATGCAGGCGTTCGCCCAGGGCACGGTTGCCGATCTGGTCATGGTTCTGCAGGAACAGCACGAACGCGCTCGGCGGCAGGTGACCGCTGGGCTCGCCCCGGGCTTCCCCATGGCGATTGAGATGACCCTGGAAGACGAAACCCTGGCTCAGGCAACGGGCCAGTTGTTCGGTCGGCTGCTGGGCATAGTCGGCGTAGTAGGCGTCGGTCTCACCGGTCAGCAGCACGTGCAGGGCATTGTGCCCGTCGTCGTTCCACTGGGCGTCGTAGCGGTGCTCCAGCAGGTGGGCCTGGTTGTGTTCGTTTTCCACGGTCAACCAGACATGCCGGATCGGGTCCACCTGCTCGCGCACCCGGGTCGCCAGCTCCTGGAGAAAGTCCGGGTCTTCAATGGCGTGTACCGCGTCCAGGCGCAGGCCGTCGAAACGGTACTCCAGCAGCCACATGAGCGCATTGTCGATGAAGAAGTCCCGCACTTCGCGGCGGCGGAAATCAATCGCCGCGCCCCAGGGCGTGTGCTTGTCTTCACGGAAGAAGCCCTTGGCATAACGGTGCAGGTAGTTGCCATCGGGGCCGAAGTGGTTGTAGACCACATCGAGGATGACGGACAGCCCATGGCCGTGGGCGCTGTCGATCAGATGCTTGAGCTGTTCGGGCGTGCCGTAGGAGGCCTGGGGTGCGTAGGGCAGGACGCCATCATAGCCCCAGTTGCGATCACCGGGAAACTGCGCCAATGGCATCAGCTCGATGGCGGTGATGCCCAGCCCGGTCAGATGTGCCAGATGCTGTTCGACGCCTTCGAAACCACCCAGGGCGCCCACGTGCAACTCGTAGATCACCGCTTCGTGCCAGGGGCGACCGGACCATTGGGTGTGTCGCCATGAGTAGGCATGTGGGTCGACCACCACGCTGTAGCGGTCGATGTCGCCGGCCTGGGCGCGCGAGGCCGGGTCCGGCACCTCCATCTCGCCATCGATGTTGTAGCGGTAGCGGGTGCCGGCGGGGCAACGGGTCTGGATCATGAACCAGCCGTCGGCTTGGGGCAGTAGCGGTATTGAATCTCCAGTGTCGAGCTCGACACTGACAAAAAATGCATCCGGGGCCCAGAGGGCGAAGCGGGTGTGCTCGTCATCCAGCATGACCGCCCCGTGGGTCCATGTCTCAGGCGTCCTTGACGTCATTGTTACCTCATTGTCTGGCCGATTTTCCCAGTGACTTAGCCACCAGCTGTTCGTAGAGTTCGGCGTAGGGTTCCACGGCCTGGCACCAGTTGAACGGCGCCGACATGGCCCGGCAGCGCATGGCGTTGAGCAGGTCGGGGAACTCGAAGACCTTGAAGGCCCGGCTCAGGGCCTGTTTGTAGCTTTCCACGGTGGACTCATCGAACAGGAAACCGGTGATGCCATCTTCGATGGTGTCCGCCAACCCTCCGGTATTGCGCGCCACCGGCAGCGAGCCGAAGCGCTGGGCGTACATCTGGCTCAAGCCGCAGGGCTCGTAGCGCGAAGGCATCAGCAGGAAGTCGCTGCCGGCGAACATCCGCCGCGCATCGGTTTCGTTAAAGCCGATGCGCACGCCGATGCGTCCGGGGAAGCGCAGTGCCAGTTCACGCATGGCCTGTTCTTCCTCCGGTTCGCCACGGCCGATGATGGCGATCTGGCCGCCGGACTCGACGATGAACTCGGCGACCGCTTCGGTCAGGTCCAGGCCTTTCTGGTAGACCAGGCGCGAAACCACGGCGAACAGCGGGCCAGTGGAGTCGTCGAGGCCAAACAGCTCACGCACATGGGACGCGTTGACCGCCTTGCCTTCCCAGTCGCCCATGGCGAACTGACGGAACAGGTGGGTGTCGGTGGCCGAATCCCAGCTTTCATCGATACCGTTGGGGATGCCGCTGAGCAACCCTTGTTGGGTCTTGGCAGCGAGGAAACCATCGAGCCCGCAACCAAACGCCGGGGTGGTGATCTCCTGGGCGTAGGTGGCACTGACGGTGGTGATGTGGCTGGAGTAGGCCATGCCGGCCTTGAGGAACGACAGCTTGCCGTAGAACTCCATGCCTTCCTGTTGCAGGGCGTGTTCGGGGATGCCCAGCTCCGGGCAGGACGCCAGGCTGACGACGCCTTGGTAGGCCAGGTTGTGAATGGTAAACAGGGTCGGGGTGCGCTGCCCGCGCCAGTGCATATAGGCCGGCGCCAGCCCGGCTGGCCAATCGTGGGCGTGGACCAGGTCCGGGCACCAGTGGATCTGCGCGAGGTTGGCGGCGATGTCGGCGGCGGCCAGGCCCAGGCGGGCGAAGCGAATATGGTTGTCGGGCCAGTCGCGACCGTTATTGGCACCGTAGGGGGAGCCTTCGCGGGCAAACAGTTCCGGGCAGATCAGGACGTAGATCACCAGGCCGTCAGCCATGTCCATACGCCCGATCTTGCAGGGTGGCAGTGCTGCGTGGCCGCCCAGTTCGCCGATGATGTGGATCGGATTGCCGCTGTTCATCACTTGCGGATAACCGGGGATCAGCACCCGGACATCATGCAGCCCAGCCATGGCCCGGGGCAGTGCGGAGGAGACATCGCCCAGGCCGCCGGTCTTGACCAGGTCGGCGATTTCCGAGGTGACGAACAATACTTTCTTGCGGTTGGGATTCTGTCGAACGACGGGGAGCAGTGCCTTGCCGCCGGTGGCCAGCACCGGTGCCGTTGGCGATTCGGCCGCGGGCGGTAGTTGAGAACGAACTTGTTGTGGTTCCAAGGCAGCACTGATCATAAATATCTCCCATTTTCTCGATCTGTTTCCGGCAAGCGCCAGAGCTGTTGTTTCATTGGCCAAATCCTGCGGCCAGGCGCACAAGCGCAACGCAAGGAAAGCGAACGGCTACCCAATGCGGCGAAGCGAATCAGCTGAAGGAGCTGTTGCAATGACCAGTGCAAGGACTGCACCAGTCGCGGTTGCCCTACCTCTAACCTGACCTGTCGCCGTTGCGAAAAGTTTCGACTTTTTTTCGTCTGGATGACCGGTTGGTTTTCCCCCCGGTTAGGCAGTCTAGGTCAGAACGTAGAGCGGTGCGGCTCGGTTCGTCGCATTGTCCGACAATCACGGTTTTTGTCGGCAATCTCTTACACGACAAAGGGGGATACGCACCGACGAAGTGCAGTTTTCTGAAAAGAAAAATGTGTATCGGGACGGGGTTGTTTCATTGGCGTGCGCGATGGAATGGCGTGATGCACCATTGAGGAGCGGGCGCGGTAGAGGCGTTTTGATGGCCATTGTCGGCGCTGAAAAGACGCTATATCTGTGGGAGCGGGCTTGCTCGCGAATGCGGTGTATCAGTCGGAAAATGTGTGACTGACAGACCATATTCGCGAGCAAGCCCGCTCCCACAGAAGGAGTTGTCCTGGGTATGTGGGGCTTAGATTCAGCCTGCCGGCGTCAGCAACCGGATCGGCTGGCCCGCCGCCCAGGCCAGCAGGTCTTCGATCATCAGGGAATAGAACTGCTGGTAATTCTGTCGGCTGACGTAACCCAGGTGAGGTGTGGCCAGTACGTTTTCCAGGGTTCGGAATGGATGGGCGGCGGGTAAGGGCTCCTGGGCGAATACGTCCAGGGCGGCGCCGGCCAGACGCTGGTGCTGCAGAGCGTCGATCAGGGCGGGTTCATCGACGATCGGCCCGCGGGAGGTGTTGACCAGCAACGCCTCGGGTTTCATCCAGGCCAGTGCCTGGGCATCCACCAGGCCGCGGGTGCGTTCGCCGAGCACCAGGTGGATCGAGAGAATGTCGGCCTGCTCGAACAGCGCTTGTTTGCTGACGTAGGTCACGCCCACTTCGGCGGCGCGCTCGGCGCTGAGGTTCTGGCTCCAGGCGATGACCCGCATGCCGAACACCTGGCCGAACTGCGCCACCCGGGTACCGATGCTGCCCAGGCCGAGGATTGCCAATGTCTTGCCGTGCAAGTCGCCGCCCAGGCCTTGCTGCCACAAGCCGGCGCGCAGGGCATTGGCTTCCTGCACCAGGTTGCGGGTCAGGGCCATGATCAGCGCCCAGGTCAGTTCGGGCGCGGCGTGTTTGTAGCTGTCGGTGCCACACACCTGGATACCCAGCTCGGCGGCGGCCTTCAGGTCCAGGGCGGCATTGCGCATGCCGCCGGTGAGCAGCAGCTTGAGATTGGGCAGGCGGCGCAGCAGGCCCTCGTCGAACACCGTGCGTTCACGCATCACGCAGATCACTTCGAAGCGCTGCAAGCGCTCGGCAAGGGTGTCGCGGTCAGCGGGATAGTCGTGGAGAAACGTCACCTGGCCGACACCGTCCAGTACTGACCAATCGACCACGCCACGTGCCACATCTTGCCAATCGTCTATGACTGCTATTTGCACCGCCATGGAACACCTCGTCAGGGAATGGGTTTGTCCAGCCAGCCCAACAGGGCCTTGTGGAACCGGTCCGGCTCTTCCATCTGTGGGGCATGCCCCAGATTGGGGAACTCCACCAGGGTCGAGCGCGGAATCAGCCCGGCGACCTGCTTGCCCAGTACCTCGTAGTGGCCCAATTTGGCCTTGACCGCTGGCGGCGCGATGTCGCTGCCGATGGCGGTGGTGTCGGAGGTGCCGATCAGCAGCAGGGTGGGCACGGTCAGGTCCTTGAATTCGTAATAGACCGGCTGGGTGAAGATCATGTCGTAGATCAGCGCCGAGTTCCACGCCACTTGCGTGTGTCCCGGGCCTTTGTTCAAGCCAGCGAGCATATCCACCCAACGGTCGAACTCAGGTTTCCAGCGGCCGCCGTAGTAGGTCGTACGCTCGTAATTGCGAATGCCCTCGGCGGTGACTTTCAGCTCCCGCGCGTACCATTGGTCCACGGTGCGATAGGGCACGCCCAGGGCTTTCCAGTCTTCCAGGCCGATGGGGTTGACCATCGCCAGGCGTTCGACCTGGTCGGGAAACTGCAAGGCGTAGCGGGTGGCGAGCATGCCGCCGGTGGAATGGCCGAGGACGACGGCTTTCTGTACGCCGAGGGTTTTGAGCAAGGCCTGGGTATTGCTCGCCAGTTGCTGGAAGCTGTACTGGTAATACCCGGGTTTGCTCGATGTGCAGAAGCCGACCTGGTCGGCTGCGATGACCCGGTATCCGGCCTCGCTGAGGGCCTTGATCGAATCGCCCCAAGTGGCGGCACAGAAATTCTTGCCGTGCATCAGCACCACCGTGCGGCCATTGACCCTGCCTTGGGCCGGCACATCCATATAGCCCATCTGCAACGACTGGCCCTGGGACTGGAAGGCGAAGTGCTTGAGGGTATAGGGATGTTCGAAGCCCTCCAACTGTGCACCGTAGGCCGGGCCTTCCGGCGGATTGGCGGCCTGGGCAAACAGGGGCAGGGCGGCGGTGAGGAACAGGCTGGGCAACCAGCGCGCGGTGGTGCGGGACATGGTCAATCTCCTTGTGGCCGCCGCCGATCCTGGCGCGACCCGATTATGGCGACATTAACCACAGGCAACCGAACGGCCCGAACGTTCAGTCCATCCAGCCCAGTGTCGCCAAAGCGAGAACGCCGTAGCGCAGGCCCTTGGCAAGGGTCACGATCAGCAGGAAGCGCCGCCACGGTTCGCCCATCACCCCGGCCAGCAGGGTCAACGGGTCACCGATGATGGGCAGCCAGCTGAGCAGCAGCGACCAGCGGCCGAAGCGTTGGTAGTGCACGCGAGCCTTGTCCAGGTGGGCCGGGCTGACCGGAAACCAGCGCCGATCCTTGAAGTGTTCCAGGCGCGTGCCCAGCCACCAGTTCACCAGCGAACCCAGGACATTGCCAGTCGTGGCGACCCCCAGAAGCAACCAGGCCTCATGGCGTTCGCTGAGCAACAGGCCGACCAACAATGCTTCGGATTGCAGCGGCAACAAGGTTGCCGCGCCGAAAGCCGCCAGGAACAAGCCGATATAGGCTTCGCCCATCAGTGGGCCGGGTAATCCGCCACTACGGTTTGGGTCCCGTCTTTTTTCAGGCCAATCACTTGATAAGCATCGCTCATGCCGTCCATTTCCATGCCGGGCGAGCCCATGGGCATGCCCGGTGCGGCCACGCCGAGCAAGTCATCGCGCTTGCTCAAGGCCAGCACCTGATCGGCCGGGACATGGCCTTCGACGAATTTGCCGTTGATCTCGGCGGTGTGGCAGGAACGCAGGTTCGGCGCGACCCCCAGGCGCTGCTTGACCGAACTCATGTCGGCCTCGACATGGTCGTTGACCTTGAAGCCATTTTCTTGCAGATGTGAAATCCATTTTTTGCAGCAGCCGCAGTTGGCGTCGCGGTGCACATCAATGGTGATCGGCTCGGCGGCCTGGGCCAGGGTGGTCATGAACAGGGCGCTCAAGGCGAGCAGGTGCAGGGGGTTGGCCATGGAGGTGGTCTCGTGTCGAACGGTTTGGAGAGAGGATAACAGAGTAGCGAGCGCGAGCTGACGGGGGGCTGAGGCGGGGATTACAGAATTGTCAGGTTGCAAGGGCGAATAAAGTCCTGTGGGCGAGCTTGCTCGCGAAGGCATCAGCCCATTCGACATCCATCGAGGCTGACCCCGCCATCGCGAGCAAGCTCGCTCCCACAATGGGATCTGAGTACGACCGGGAGAACCAGGCCGGCTGTCAGGCCGCCTCGCGAGCAAGCTTTGCTCCCACAGGTCCTGCTCAAACAGATCTGACGGGTGTACGACCGCAAGAGCCAGGTCGGCTGTCAGGCCGCCGTCCACCAGCTCCTCCACCATGTGACGGATTTGCACCATGCTGCGATTGATTTTCTCCGTCACCGCGCTCTGTTGCTCGGCGGCGGTGGCGGTGGCGATTTGGGTGCTCAGGCTGTTGATCTGGCTGACGGAGCCGGCCATTTTCCTCGGTCCGGATGGTGATACGTCGGGCCAGGTCGGCGCCAGGGGGCAGTTAGCGGGGCATGTCGAAGCCCGGGCCGCCACGGTGATCAGGTCGATCCCCATGACCGCGGTCATGGGGGAAAAACAGGCAGCCACTCAGGGTCAGGGTGGACAACAAGGCAAGCAACAGGCTGATACGACGAAACATACATAATTCCTCATGATTAACCGCCGCGGTTGCGCGAATACGCTCCTTCGGCTGTACCATGGGACCCCGTTGGCAGCCCGTCATTCCCGCAATACGGTATGGGCTTGGCAAGTCTTCGGATACAGAACGGATACATTCAGGAAATTGGCAATGACTCATTCACAACGTTTGAAATACTCGATTCTGATCGTCCTCGTCGTCCTGGCAATCATGCTGGGACTGTCCTGGATGCAGGGCAAGGGCATGATCAGCGAGCAGCTGTTTCAATACATCGCCATCGCCGTAGCGGTCATCGTGGTGGTGATCAACGGCGTGATGCGGCGCAAGGTCAAGTCCTGAGCGCCGGCTTCAATCCTCGGCCTGGAGTACGGCCATCGCACTGGGGTGCAGGCAGTAGCTTTTATCCGGGTTGAGGGTGACAACGCCCTCGCTGCACAGGCGCTTCAACACTTCACGCACGCTGAGAAAGGACAATGGAATGTCCAGCCCCAACAACTGGCTGTGCACCCCGCGCACGCCCAGGCTGCGGTTTTCGTGAGCGGCCTTGAGCAGCGCGTCGATGACTTTGAGGCGAATCAGGCTGGTCCTGAGCCCGAAGCTCTTGAGCAAACGCCTGATGTGGTCATTGCCGCCTCGCTCCGTCGGCCTGTCGAATACACGGTGGGGGGCGCTCAGCGAGACGCCGGTTGCCCTTGGCTTGCCCTCCATGGGCAGTTGCGCGTTACGCATGCAAAAACTCCTTACCAGCCTGATCAGAAAAGGTCACGGATACTCTCCTGTAATAGGACGAACGAGGACGCGCAATCATGAGGGCGATGATGTGAAAAAATTGCCCCTGCTTCGTCAAACCCCTGTGTTCAAACGGTCGCCAGCCATTAATTTTTTTTCATCCGGTTCGTTTTCAAGGTAGGCACATTCCGGTTCAGCACGCGGCATGTGATTTCCCAGGCGGGCCGAGTGTTTGTCTACTGGCGCACCGGTAGCCGTGCTGGTTTCTGAAGTTTTCATCAGGAGTGAACGTGAGAATGTCCGGGCAGTTATCGAGGATTGGCCTCGCAGGCGCTTTTCTGGGGATCGCCCTCGGGCTCAGCCCCGTGGTCAATGCGCAAGACGATGGGCAGCAGGCCAGTGCCGAGATCCGTCGCACCCGTTTTGGCGTACCGCATATCCGGGCCCAGGATGAACGCGGGCTGGGTTATGGCATCGGCTATGCCTATGCCCAGGACAACCTGTGCCTGTTGGCCAATGAGATTGTCACGGTGAACGCCCAGCGCTCGCGCTATTTCGGGCCGGAGCAGGTCACGGTCGAGGAGCGGGAGAACCGCGTCAGCGATCTGTTCTTCAGCTGGCTCAACACGCCGCAAGCGGTTTCCGCTTTCTGGCAGGCCCAGACACCTCAAGTGCAGCAACTGGTCGAAGGCTACGTGGCGGGCTACAACCGTGCCCTGGTCGAGCGCAAGGCCAAAGGCCTGCCCGAACAATGTGCCAGCGAGTGGGTGCGGCCGATCACGGCGCTGGACCTGGTCAAGTTGACCCGTCGGCTGTTGGTGGAAGGCGGCGTCGGCCAATTCGCCGAGGCTCTGGCCGGTGCGCAACCGCCCCAGGCGACGGCGCTGACGGGCACCCCGGTCACCGGTTTCGCGGCCGCCGCAACCCGGCAGCAGCGTTTTGCCCTGGAGCGCGGCAGCAATGCGCTGGCCATCGGCAGCGAGCGCTCGTTCAACGGCCGCGGGATGTTGCTGGCAAACCCACATTTTCCGTGGGTGGGCGGCATGCGTTTCTACCAGATGCACCTGACCATTCCCGGCAAGCTGGACGTCATGGGCGCGGCGCTGCCAGGCCTGCCGATGATCAACATCGGTTTCAGCCAGCACCTGGCCTGGACCCACACCGTCGACAGCTCGAAACATTTCACCCTGTACCGCCTGCAACTCGACCCTAAGGACCCGACCCGCTATCTGCTCGACGGCAAGTCTGTGCCGATGAGCCAGCAGACGGTCGCGGTGGACGTCAAGCAACCTGACGGCCAGGTGCAGACGATTTCCCGAGTGGTCTATGGCTCGCAGTTCGGCCCGATCGTGCAATGGCCTGGCCGGCTGGACTGGGATAACCGGTTCGCCTACAGCCTGCGGGATGCGAACCTGGACAACGATCGCGTGCTGGCCCAGTGGTACGCCATGAACCAGGCGGTCACGCTCAAGGATCTGCAGGACGCCGTCCATAAGATCCAGGGCATTCCCTGGGTCAATACCCTGGCGGTGGACGACCAGGGGCAAAGCCTCTACATGAACGTGTCGGTGGTGCCGAACGTCGACGCCGATAAACTGGCTCGGTGCAGCGATCCCCGGGTCGGACTGAAACTGATCGTGCTGGATGGTGCTCGTAGCGAATGTGCCTGGGACATCGATTCCAACGCCGTACAAAAAGGCACTTATGCCGCCGACAAGCTTCCGCAGTTGCTGCGCCGCGATTATGTGCAGAACTCCAACGATTCGGCCTGGATGGTCAACCCTTCGCAGCCGCTGTCCGGTTACTCCCCGTTGATCAGCCAGCAAGGCCAACCCCTGGGACTGCGGGCGCGTTTTGCGCTGGACCGGATGGGTAAGCTGGCCAAGGATGGGCCGGTGAAGGTGGAGGATTTGCAGCGCATGGTCATGGACGATCAGGTTTACCTGGCTGACCAGGTGATGCCGGACCTGCTCGGCGTGTGCGCCGGCGACCTGGGGGGCGATGCGTCGGCATTGGTCGAGGCGTGTGCCAGCCTCAAGGCCTGGGATCGCAAGGCCGGCCTGAATAGCGGCCTGGGGTTCGTGCATTTCCAGCACATCATGGACCGGCTGCAGGCGGTGCCTGATTCATGGCGCGTCGCGTTCGATCCCAAAGATCCGCAACACACACCGCGTGGCCTGGCGATTGAGCGGCCAGCCGTGCTCAAGGCCGTGCGCGATGCCATGCTGGCTTCGGTGGAGGCAGTGAAGGTCGCCGGATTGTCGAAGGACAGCCAATGGCAGGACGTCCAGGTGGCCAGCAGCGGCAGCCGACAGACACCGATCCACGGCGGCCCCGGGGAGTTGGGCATCTACAACGCGATCCAGAGTGTGCCCGGGGCGAACGGCAAGCGGGAGGTGGTCAGCGGGACCAGCTATCTGCAAGTGGTGACGTTTGACGGCAAAGGTCCGCAGGCTCAGGGATTGCTGGCATTCTCCCTCTCCAGCGACCCCGCATCGCCATATTCGACGGACCAGACCCTGGCCTTTTCGCAGAAGCAGTGGAGTGTGCTGCCATTCACCGAACAGCAGATCAAGGCCGATCCGCACTATCAGGCGCTGATTATTCGCGAGCGTGATGAGACGGGCAGGGTGGCGACGCAATAGCTGCTGGCGTGCGGTCACATTCAAACTGGATGCAGGCTGATCCACCGCTTTCGCGAGCAAGCTCGCTCCCACAGGGGATTTTTGTTGGCCGGGAAATCGCAGGCTGACACCGATCCAAGCTGTGGGAGCAAAGCTTTCAGTGAGTGGCCGGTCGTTGTCCGATGGAGTTGAGGACCGGGTTGCCGTCCTTGTTCTGGGTCAGGTAGACCGGCAGGACTTTTGGCAGCGAAGGCACCAGGTTCTGCACTTCGCTGATGTTGTAGACGCCACCGATACGCAGGTCGCCGGTGTTGTTGTCGGCCAGCATGACGGGACGGTCGAGGTAGCGGTTGATCAGCGGCAGTGCGTCGCTCAGGGCGAGGTTGTCCAGCACCAGTTTGCCGTTGCGCCACGCCAGTGAGCTGTCATTGGGGGCTGTCTCACGGACTTGCGGCTGATGGTCGCCCGCCTTGTAGCTGGCCTGCATGCCCGGGGAAAGCGACAGGCCGTTACTGGTGAGTGCCTGGTTGCTGGTCACCCTCACCGAACCCTCCAGCAGCGTGACCCGCACCTGGTCCTGGTACATCCATACGTTAAAGCGAGTACCGGTCACGCGCACCTGACCTTGGCCGGCCCGAACGACAAACGGGTGCTGTTGGTCATGGCTGACGTCAAAAAACGCCTCGCCCTTTTCCAGCGTCACCCGGCGCTCGTTTTTGTAGTTGGCAAATACCAGCTCACTGCCCAGGTTGAGTTCGACCTCGCTGCCATCGCCCAGGGTGACATGGCGTACGCTGGTACCGGCTTCGAAGCGCTGGTAGGAATTGGCAATCCAGCCCAGGTTCCAACCGGTGTAGGCGGCCAGGGGCATGCCGACTACGAACACAGCCGCGGCGACCGCCAAACGGCTCCAACGCGACCGGGGGCGGCGCGCTGGAACAGCCGGCGCCGACTCGACGCGCGGCAGATGATCGGCAACAGCCCAGATCTCCAGCATGGCTTCGTATTCGAACGCATGCAGGGGATCGGCATCGTGCCACTGCTTGAACGCCTGTCGTTCGGCATCGGTGCAATCGACGGCATGCAAGCGCATGCACCAATGGGCAGCGGCATCGGTAATGGCGTCGTATTCGGCTTCCGAGAGGGTATGTTCGGTCATTGACTCTTCCTGTTTGCCGCATTCTAACCTTCGGCATGCGTTGCCGAGAACAGCCGTCATGGCGTTTACGCATCAATGAGCCATTTTTTTACGCAAACATTCGTCGTGGCCTACCGTCGCATACAGTGCGTGAAAAAAAGATCAACCACTCAAACCCTTCACGGCACGGCAATTTGCCGTGATGGAGTGGCGTCGAGTTGGCGTCCCAATTCACAAATCAAGAGCGTGAGCGAGTCGGCGTTGCGAAGTATGACGTCGATGCGCTTGTCCGGCAAAATCGGATCGAGAAAATCATCGCGTGCGTTATCCATGGTTCTGGCGCCGGTTATCTTCAGGATCTCTCGAGTGGTTTGCCGGTATCCAGGCAACAGCTCCAGCTTCTTGTAGGTGTTGTCCGTGCTGTCCCATTGCGTGAACAGTTTTGACTTGGGTGTGGTCAATGAAAGCCCGTTGAGTTGCAGGTCCTTTTGCTTGTTGTATTGCAACTTTCCGGCGTAAGTCACTGTTGAAATCAAGTCGAGAAATGGCAGTGCGGCGTCCAGGTAGATGATATCGAACGTATTGAACAACTGATGGGAAATTTCATGGATGAACGTTGCTCCCTGGGCATGCGCATCGACATTGAAGAAGTCGGGTACGACGGCCTTGTACCAATCCAGGCCCATGTCGAAAAAAAACTGCGTGATATAGATTCGTCCCACGGCTGCAGGCTCGAGTACGAAGGCGGTTGCTCTATCTTCCAGGTGCTTGAGGTTGCCGATCACGATGCGGTCGGCATTCTGTAGTGCCCAGGATGGATCGGCCAAGGCCCGGCATATGGGCAAGATCGCCGTCTCTATCTTGCTGATAAGACGAGCGTCGATGCTGTTGACCCCAAAAAACATTCTCAGGAAATTATCCAGCCGAGAGCCCGCAAGTGGTTGTCGTTTGAATTGATCAAAGTTGTGAAGGGCATTGAAGGAGTAGAACCTCGCGGTCTCCAGTGCCTGCATGATCACGTTTGCACGGTACGGATATTTTCTGCGTATCTCAGCCATGCCCTTTGCTTCGATATTCAGTGAACCCTTGGCCTTGAAGTCGCTGTAGGTGACGGCCATTTTCGATCCGGCCTTGCCAAAGCGTATGGTCTGGCGTTGCGGATCAAGTTCCCATGTCCGGCCGTCAGGCGACTTTTTCAAGAGCGGCCCCTCTGCGTGCTCATGCACGATTCGCCAGGTTTGGCCGGCTTGCGCTACTTGGAAGACTTTACCGGCAAGGGGGATATACAGCCTGCCGTTTTCCAGTGCCTTGTAGGTTCCGTCGATCAGGTCCAGTTGCAGCTCTGACAGGCTGATGCCCATGGCCTCGAAAACGCTCAAGTCGGTTCGGGTCTGGGCGGTGGAAGCGATGTCCTTCCAGCGATTGGTCAGCGTAGGGCCTTGCGAAAGCGGCTCAATGGGATCGAGAAGACCGAATGTATCCTCGCGATTCATCAGTCCCAGCGACACCATCTCCGCGGCGCCGGCGATAAAGTCGTGCAGTCCTGTTTTCCAGTCATGCTGCTGCAAGGCTTCGGCTGAGGCCTTGAAGTCCTGGTAGCTGTCCCAAAGTGTTTCGATAAACGTCAGTTTGCCCGACAACTGCCCCTTCACCAACTTGATGCCGGAGCTGAACAGGTGCAGGACCGTTCCCCAGTCAAACTGACGGTTTTCATTGGTTTGTGTGGTCAGCATGTCCGATAACAATGCCGCATTGTCGTCGAACAATGTGTCGAGCAGGTTGGTCTGGATAGGGTTCGAGGCCAGGGTGATTTCCGATCGCTGCCCGAGCGTGGCGGCGAACAGGTGCCTGAATGTGGCCTGCTGGTGCTCGGGAAGTCGGCGAATGAGAAGATCCTGAAGCATCCCTGGCGTATTGAATGCGGCAATGACACTTTGTTCATCCTGGAATTCGGTGAAGTGATGACCCTCATGGTAGGGCGAATACAGGACTTGAGGACTTGTCGCATCGACGCTCGAACCGATCAAGTAGAGCCCCTGCGCTTTAACCGGCACTGCACCGCCGGTCTTGATCAGCTCCAGCGGGCGAATAAACGCGTTGGCACCATCAACTGCTTTGCGAGCGATGGCATCGGGCATGTCCACCACCTGACGGATCAGATCAAAGGCCAGGGGGGAAAGGTGTTGTTGCAGATAGCGTGCGTGAGCGTATTGCAGCAACTGCCAGGGCATTTGTTGGCGGAAGGCTGTTTTTCTTTGCTGGGCGTGCGCGGTGGTACCGGACAGTTTTTGCGTTACCTGTGTTTTATAGTCAGTCGAGATATCCAATGAGGACAACATTTGCCTGACAGCGGCCTCGTTCAGGCCGTCCGGCAGTTTCTGCGTGGACGTCGAAGAGACCTTGAACCCTTCCCGGGTCACTTCGATGTGATGCAAGGCAAAGTCGGTCAGCGAGCTTGCCGGCCCGACGATGGCGAGGTTGGGTGTGATCTGGATGGTGTCGGGGTCAAGGTTGTTTGTTGCGAAGCGTGCGCTCAGCAGCGCTTTCAATTTATTACGCACATAGGTGCGCAGCGGCTCGATGCCGTCCAGATAGTCCTTGCCATCGACCACGCTGTTTTTATATTGCTCAAGCAACTCGACGTGCAGGCGTTGATCGTCAAGTGCCGCTGTACCGAGCCAGGCGGGAAGTTTCTGTTGCTGCTTATTGGCCTGGGCAATGTGGGTGGCGCGCTTGAGGTTGGTGGGCGCGCCTTTGTTCAGCAATGCCTGAAGGCTTCTCGACAGTGCCTTGCCGGTCAATTGCCAGCTCCCGGCCTTCAAGGTGCTCAGATAAGCATGCTCGGCCTCAAAGTGTTTGATGAACGAATTCATCCGATTTACCAGCACGTTGTCCTCGATCAGTTCATACGCCTGGAGTTGATAGTGGCCATGAGGTTGGCGTTGGGCCGGCGTGAGGTTGGCGAGCAAGCCAAAGCGTTTCCGGGGGTCGAGCAGGTGCCGATTCAATTGCCGGGTGGCAACTTCGACGGAGGAAAAAGCCTGCAAGCCATCGGCGGGCGTCCAGAGGATTGCCATGCCCGAATAGGGTGTATCGAGGCCTCCGCGCTCGGTTAATAAAAAACAGTTGGCAAGGGGCAGATAAACCGTTCGGCCTTCTTCGCTACAGGCCAGCGTCAATGAATAGACATCCGGCCGAAAGCCCCTGACGCCGATACGTTGTGCGCGGTCCGGGTATTCTGAGTCGTAGGCGAAAACCGTTCTGATCAGGTCATTCGCAATCGACGGCAGGCTCGCGTTAAGTTCCCTGAGTTCGGCCTCGGCACGTATTCCCAAGGAAAAAACATTGGTCAGTTCCGCCAGTAATTGCCTGAGCCCATTGTGCAGCGAAACGTTGTGGGACATCGGCAACCGGGTAAAGAGACTGTCGAAAGCCGCTTCGACATCGGTGTAGCTCTTGACCTTTCTTTGCATCTGATCAGCCATGAAGTTGGACGGGCGCAGACTTCCATGAAAAGCGGGATGCGTCCCCCAGTGTCCGGCAGTAGGCTGGTCCAACAGGCTTTTGTTGATGAGGCTGCGTATATCCAATGCCTTGTCGATGAGCGGGTGGATGTCGACATCACCCTGGCGAGACATCTCCAATGCGTAATGGAGATTGTTCTTCTGTTTCCCGATGATGGCGTTCGCCAGGGATTCGGACACTGGCAAGTCCAGTGGCTTGCCCGATATCTGTGGCTCGTCAAAGCGCAGGAAACGATTGCGCTCCTCCAGACTCAGGAGGCTATAGAGCGCTTCCTTTTGTGCGGTGCTTGCGGGGTTACCGAACAGCGCAGCCTTGAAACCGAGGTGGTTGTCTATCTTCTGAAGACCCTGCCTGGGGGTATAGAGATAGTTTCCTTTGGCGCTGATCATCAAGGAACCTGCAAGTTCTACAAAGTGCGGCTCATGTTCCCAGAGGCGAATCGTTTCGATGAACAACAGTGTCTCGTCCCGGCGGGAGGGCCTGAACAATCGGAGCAGTTCACGACTTTGCTCATCCGTCAGATGCCTTTTCTCCCGTTCGACCAGGATGGTTGCCCAGAGTCCATCGTGGATGACTTGTGAAAGCAGTTTGCGCCGAGACATATAAAAGTGGGTCGTCGTGTTCTCCCAAAAGGCATCGAGGCAGCTGATAAGCGTCGGAATCAGTTTCCTGGCAATGTCTTTTATGATGTTTTCCCATTGCTGCGGGGTATAGGGCGATGCGGGCGTACCCGGATGAGTCAGATCGATGTCATGCCCTACAGGCCAACCCTGATGATGGAAATAGCCCAAGATGGCATCGCTCAGAGGGATGCTTTCGGTCACCTGGATTGCCCTTGGATTTCCCGGGTGAACCCCCTTACTGAAGGCCACCCGGATCTGTCGATGATCCAGGTCCGGCAGTGCCTCGTTCAATATCTGGTCAAGCATCGATCTTAACGAGGGCAACTTGATCAGTTCATTCACCATGGCCAGGGCATTGAGGCTCTGGGCATGCTCGATGGATTCGAGCTGGGTCTTGAAAACATCTTCTTCGATGAGTTGCCGGGTCTGCCTGATGTCGGTGGTGCTGTTCAGTTCGCTGCGCTGGGAAATCGACAAGAGACGGAACAGGTCGTCGCGTTGCGCAGTGTCCCGGCGCATCAGGTCAATCTTTTCTTCGAGGGATACCAGGTTGTCGAATTTTTTGATTCCATCACCTGGCGTGTAGAGGAACACCGGGTGGGTGCTGGTTTCGCTGCTGTTCGACGAGGTGCTGAGGACAAAGCAGCCGGCCAGTGCAATGGGCGGTTTTTCATCGGCTTGCAACAGAATGGTTTCGGCGAACATCGGGGGTGTCTGCGCTGCGCGCTGGGTGTGGTCGGGCAGGGCGATATGCTGCAACCAGTCGAGGTCTGCCTGCGTCAGGCCATGGGTGGCGGTCAATTCGTCCAGGCGATGGGCGTGCAATACCTCGGGAAATAAAAGTGGCGTGGTTTCAGTGAGCATCGTGGCTTCTCGATCAGGGCGCCTCAAAGCGGCGCGAACGTGGAGGAAGCCGCCAGACTAGGCAACGATGAATGAGCAAAGGTGGTACATAGTTACCGCATGCTGGTTTTCGACCTGCCAGGCCGGGCAGATGCCGTGGACAAGGATTGACAGTGCGCGCCTGAAACGGTGTTTAATCACCCGGCGAGTCCTTTACGCTGTTGCTACCTCCAACAATCATTCTGGAGCTTCAGATGTCTGCGCCATCCGATCTTGCCGCTTCTTGCACCTTGTCTTTCGATGCTCTGGTGAGCTTGCTGGAGAAAATTTTCCTGCGTCATGGCACGTCGACCGAAGTCGCTCGGTGCCTGGCTGAAAACTGCGCCGGGGCCGAGCGCGACGGCGCCCACAGCCATGGGGTGTTTCGCATTCCCGGTTATGTCTCGACACTCGACAGCGGTTGGGTCAACGGCAAGGCCGTGCCGATGGTCGAGGACGTGGCGTCAGGGTTTGTCGCCGTGGACGCCGGCAACGGGTTTGCCCAGCCCGCCCTGGCCGCAGCGCGTCCATTGCTGGTGGCGAAGGCCCGCAGCGCCGGCATTGCCGTCCTGGCCATTCGCAACTCCCATCACTTTGCCGCCCTCTGGCCGGATGTCGAGCCGTTTGCCTATGAAGGCCTGGTTGCGTTGAGTGTGGTCAACAGCATGACGTGTGTGGTGCCCCATGGCGCGGACCGTCCATTGTTCGGCACCAATCCCATTGCCTTCGCCGCACCACGGGCTGACGGTGAGCCGATTGTCTTCGACCTCGCCACCAGCGCCATTGCCCACGGCGACGTACAGATTGCTGCACGCAAGGGCGAGTTGTTGCCGCCAGGAATGGGTGTGGACAGCCTTGGCCAGCCGACCCGCGACCCCAAGGCGATTCTCGAAGGTGGAGCGCTCTTGCCCTTTGGCGGGCACAAGGGCTCGGCGCTGTCGATGATGGTCGAGTTGCTGGCGGCAGCCCTGACTGGCGGCAATTTTTCCTTCGAATTCGATTGGCACAACCATCCGGGCGCCAAGACCCCGTGGACCGGTCAGTTGCTGATCGTGATCGACCCGAGCAAGACCGCCGGGCAAAACTTCGCCGAGCGCAGCCAGGAGCTGGTCAGGCAGATGCATGGCGTCGGGTTGCGGCGCTTGCCGGGAGACCGTCGCCATCGCGAACGCAGCAAATCCAATGAGCATGGAATTAGCTTGGACGAGCAGACCCTGGCGCAGTTGCGCGAGTTGGCAGGGATTTGAACGACCCGCAGTGGCAGCCAATCTGGTTGTCACTGCCTTGCCGTGACACGCTGCGTCAAGCCTTCTACTATGACGGCTTCTTTTCTGTGGAATCGCCTGGATGAGTAAGCCCGGCCAAACGGTGCTGGTTGCGCTGCGCAAGATGATCGCCTCGGGCGAGTTGGCCGCTGGCGAGCGCCTGATGGAAATCCCCACGGCCGAGTTGTTCGGCGTTTCGCGCATGCCGGTACGCATGGCGTTCCGCACCCTGGAGCAGGAAGGGTTGCTGGTGCGCTTCGGCGGGCGAGGTTTCCAGGTGCGTTCGGTCAGTGCCGAGCAGATCGCCGGGGCCGTGGAGGTGCGTGGCGTGCTGGAAGGCCTGGCGGCACGGCAGACGGCTGAGCATGGCTTGTCTGAAGAGGCCCGCGCGATACTCGAGCAATGCCTGGTGCAGGGCGATGAACTGTTCGCCAAGGGCTATGTGACCGAGGACGACCTGGAGGTCTATCACGACCTCAACATGCGTTTTCACCAGGTGATCGTCGAAGGCAGCCACAACCCGGCGATTGCCGATGCCCTGGCCCGCAACGATCATCTGCCATTCGCCTCAGTCACCGCCCTGGCGGTGGATCGCCAGAACATGTCCGGCGAATTTCGCCGCTTCAACTATGCCCATATGCAACACCATTCGGTGTTCGACGCCCTGATCAACCGCCAGAGCGGCCGTGCCGAGGCAATCATGCGCGAGCATGCCAACGCGACCCTGCGTTACGCCGAAGTCTTCGGCTCGACGCTGGCTGACGAGCGGATGACGGTGATTCTTCGTTCGGAGTGAACAGCCCCAGTTTTGAATGACTGCTGGATTTGTGACCCACCACAAATCACTTTGTGGGAGCGGGCTTGCTCGCGAAAGCTGTGGGTCAGCTTGCATCAATGTTGGATGTTCCGACCTCTTCGCGAACAAGCCCGCTCCCACAGTGTTTTCCGGTGAATGCAGAATTTGTATTCAGCACAAATCCCTTGTGGGAGCGAGCTTGCTCGCGATAGCGGTGGGTCAGTCAACATCAATGCAACTGAGCCGACGCCATCGCGAGCAGGCTCGCTCCCACAATGTCCTGTGTTAGAGGTCCAGTACCAGCATCGGTGTCTTGGACCTGGAGCAACACGGCGTGAACTGGTCGTTGCAGGCCTGTTCAGCCTCGGTCAGGAACATGTCCCGATGCTCCGGCACACCTTCCAGCACACGGGTCAGGCAGGTGCCACAGACACCTTGTTCGCACGAGATCGGAATCTCGATGCCATGGCGCTCCAGCGCCTGCACCACACTGCAGTCCGCCGGCACGTCGAACACTTGGCCGCTGCGGGCCAGCTTGACCGAAAAGCTGCCATCGGCGCGGGTGTCGGTAGGGGCGGCGGCGAAGTATTCGCGGTGCAGGCAGGCTTCTTCCCAGCCCTGGCCCTTGGCGGTGTCGAGGATGTGTTGCATAAATCCGCCGGGGCCGCAGACGTAGAGGTGCAAGTCGTCACTGGGCACGGCCAGCACCCTGGCGGCGTCCAGCAGGGTTTCAGGTTCTTCATCGAAATGCAGGAAGACCCGGTCGGCATAAGGAGACTGGCGCAGCCGTTCGACAAAGGCCGCACGGTCCCGGGCGCGGGCGCAGTAATGCAGTTCGAACGCCGCACCGCTCTGGGCCAGGTGCTCGGCCATGCACAGGATCGGCGTAATGCCGATGCCTCCGGCAAACAGCAGGCTGCGCCGGGCTTGCGGGGCGAGCGCGAACAGGTTGCGCGGTTCGCTGATGTGCAAGCGCATGCCTGGCAGGATCAACTCATGCAGGCTGCGCGAACCACCGCGGGACGCCGGATCCTTGAGCACGCCGATGAGGTAGCGATGCCGCTCCTCGGGATGATTGCACAGCGAGTACTGACGAATCAGCCCGCCAGGCAAGTGCACATCGATATGGGCGCCGGCGGTGAAGGCCGGCAACAGCTGGCCATCGACACGGGTCAATTCGTAGCTGCAGATATCGAGCGCTTCGTTGTGTCGCGCCGCGACCTGGACTTCGATCATGACCGTTGCTCCACCTGTTGCGGTTGATGGCTGCTGGCGATCAACCCGGCCTGTTCTTCCCGTTCCCGTGCGATCCAGCGCTCCAGCACCCGGCGGGACTGTACGCCGCCAGCGTCGATGTTGAGTTTGAGCAAATTGCGTTGCGGATGGTCCAGCAGGTTGCGCTGCTGGCGTTCGAGCATTTCCAGGTCTTCACTGAAAATCTTGCCTTGGCCTTCGCGAATGGATGCGGTGAGGGCGTCATCCTGGGGTTGGAAGTGCCGGGCCATGCCCCAGAAGTACCAGATCGACGTCTCGGTTTCCGGTGTGATGAAATCCACCACGATACTCGACGCCTTGAATTGCGGCGCGGCGTGATAGCCGCCGTTGCCGGCATGGGCCACGCCGACTTCGATCAGCACATGGCTGGGCGGGGTGAAACGGCAGATCTGCCAGCGGTCCACCGGCACGTCATCGGCCAGGTTGTTGCCGCGCAAGGCCATGCGCCAGAACGGCGGGGCCATGATGTTTTCCATGTGCCGGGCGGTGACCACTTCATCGCCCTCGACCGTAGTCACCGGCGGCGCCTCGTCGATTTCCTTCTGGCCGATGCTCGAGGCGTGGACGTAGGTTTCGTGGGTCAGGTCCATCAGGTTGTCGATCATCAGGCGATAGTCGCACTGGATATGGAACAGGCCGCCACCGTAGGCCCACTCATCGCTTTCGGCCCATTCCAGATGATGGATCAGCGCCGGGTCGGCCAGCGCCTGGTCACCGGGCCAGACCCAGATGAACCCATGCCGTTCCTGTACCGCAAAGGTCTTGTTGCAAGGGAAGCCTCGTACCCGTTGCCCCGGCATCTCGACGGTCTTGCCGTCGCAGCCCATCACCAAGCCGTGATAGCCGCACACCAGGTTGCCGTTTTCGACATAACCCAAGGAGAGCGGGGCGCCGCGATGGGGGCAGAAGTCTTCCACCGCCGCGACCTTGCCTTCATGCCCCCGGTAAAAAACCATCTTCTCACCACAGATCTGGCGCCCCAGGGGCTTGTCGGCGATTTCATCGGGGGTGCAGGCAACGTACCAGGCATTTTTGGGGTACATGAGGGATCTCCAGGCGGATGTTGTTCTTGTCTGTGGATCCATTAACTCTCTTAACTAATTTGGTTGTCAACGATTTTGCTGTGTTTGCGGACAATTGGCTGTATTGGTGGATCCATTGATGCGAAGTGGATATGCGTGTCACCCGCGGTAGATCGCCGGCCCCCGGGCTTCAATGAACTGCTGAATGTGCGCTATGGTTCGCAGAAGGAAATATTCTTCGGCTTGCTGGGCGGGCGCCTGATTGTCTCGCGGGCCTCCTGTGGCATAGCACGGAGTGATCCATGAAAACCAAAGCGGTATTGACTGAGCAGGACGTTGCGCAATTGCTGGTGGCGGCCAAGGAGCTGGCTCACCAGCGTCAATGGGCGGTATCGGTTTGTGTGGTGGACGACGGTGGTCATCCCCTGGGGCTGCTGCGCCTGGACGATGCCTCGCCGTTGTCGGCCTACATCGCCACCGAAAAGGCCCGCACGGCCGCCATGGGGCGGCGTGATAGCAAGGTTTTCGAAGACATGATCAATGGTGGTCGTTACGCGTTTCTCAGCGCTCCGCACCTGCAGGGGATGCTTGAAGGTGGGGTGAGCATTCGTCATGACGGGCAGTGCATTGGGGCTATCGGGGTGTCTGGGGTCAAGGCGGAGCAGGATGCTGAATTGGCTCGTTTGGCGGTGGAGACGGTGTTGCCGGCGATCACTCCGGATGCCTGAGGCGGCTATAAACCTGTGTGCGAGCTTGCTCGCGATGGCGGCCTTATAGCCGACCTGGCTCTCCTGGTCCTACACCCTTCAGATCTGTGGGAGCAAAGCTTGCTCGCGATGCGGTGGGTCAGTCACAGATGCATCTACATACCGAACACCATCGCGAGCAGACCCAAATTCCAAAAGGCCTGCACAAATCTTCCAGACACTCACCTCATCAGCAGTTAATCTGCCAAGAGCACATTCACCAAGCGGGACAGGGCATGACCACGCGCAACTGGATCGATCTCAAGCAGGACGCCACGTCCGGGATCGAGACCGTGCGCGCGCATTTCGAGGGGCATGCCTATGATCCCCATTGGCATGACGCCTACCTGGTGGGCGTGACCGAGCAGGGCGTGCAGCAGTTTCATTGCCGGCGCCAGCAGCACAACAGCACGCCGGGCAAAGTGTTCCTGCTCGAGCCCGGCGAGCTGCATGACGGCAACGCCCCCCACGACCATGGGTTTACCTACCGCACGTTGTACCTGGAGCCTCAGTGGCTGGAGCGCGAGTTGCGTTCCTTGTTCGACGTGGCGCCGGACAACGCCCAGTTGGGGTTCGCCGCCACCCTGACCGACGATGCGCGGCTGGCGAGTGCCACGGCCATGGCCTTCCAGAGCCTGCACGAGCAGGAGATCCGCATCGTGCGCCAGACGGCCCTCGATACGCTGTTGGCCAACCTGACCCAACACCTGCACTGGCGGGCGCGGATCAACCCGGATCCGCGGCTGCCATTGGTGGCGCAGCAGGCCCGGGATTATCTGCACAGTCACCTGAGCGAAGACATCGGCCTGGATGACCTGGCGCAGGTCACCGGCGTGGATCGTTTCCGCCTGACCCGTGCGTTCAAGGCGGCTTTTGGCCTGGCGCCCCATGCCTATCTGATCCAGTTGCGCCTGGCCCGCGCCCGGCGCCTGCTGGCGCGTGGCGAGAGTGCCGTGGCAGTGGCGGCCATGCTCGGTTTTGCCGACCAAAGCCACTTGGGCCGCTGGTTCCAGCGCGCCTATCGCCTGAGCCCGGCGGACTACCGCAAGCGCTGCTCAATTATTCCAGACTGACCACGGCTTCATGGGGATGATCAAGCGATCGATCATTCACCGAGATCTTGCTCCATGGACCAGTTACTGCCGTTTGCCTTGTTCGCGTTTGTCGCCTCCATCACCCCGGGCCCGACCAATATCCTGGTGCTGAGCCATAGCTCGCGCTTCGGCCTGGCAACCACTGTGCCGATCATCCTCGGTGCCTGCGCGGCGGCGGCCTTGCTGGTGCTTTTGGTCGGTACCGGGTTGGGGGACGTGCTGGCGCGCCATGCCACGATTCAAACGCTGCTCTCATGGGCGGGCATCGCCTGGTTGAGTTGGATGGCCTGGCAGATTTTCAGCGCACCGGCCCAGGCCATCGACCCGGACCGTCCCGTCGAAGGCCCGCGGCTGGGCTTGGCGGGGGCTGCCGGGTTGCAGTTGGTGAACCCGAAAACCTGGATGATGGCGTTGGCGGTGGTCAGCGTCTTCGCGGGAGCGGAGGCCGACCGCACCGTGCGGGTCCTCTGGCTATCCCTGGCGTTTTTCGCCATTTCGATCCCGTGCATGACCGCCTGGGCCTACCTGGGCCGCGGCGCCGCACGGTTCTGCCGCTCCGCCGTGGCGATGGGACGGTTCAATCGGGTCATGGCGGTGATGCTGCTGGTATCGGCGTGGTTGACCTTGGTGGTCTGAGGGGCTGAAAAAATTGTAGTTTTTCTTTCGAAACCTCCGGATTGACGGCCGAGTCGGACCTTATATTGCCCCTGTTCCGGCGCGATACAACCACCCTGTTCGACCTTCGGAACACTGCCTGGCTTATGCAAAAGCTTGCCGGTCTTGCGCCGACGCGTGTGAGCGAATGGCAGCCTGACGGGTACGGCCTGGCCAGGACGCTTGTCCTGAAGGGCAAGCGCTTCTCGCCAGTCCTCGGTTTATCGCAGATCAGTTTTGCAAGTACATGTAAGCCATGCTTGCCATCGACCCCAACTGGCGCCGTTCGGATAGCTGCGCCGCAAGGGTGAACCGGTGAGCCGGGAGTTGGGACTGTTCATCGATTTGCTGCGCAACAAGGCGAGCGGGCGAGTGAAGGACTGATTGGGACCGCAACCCCTTGCAACGGTTGAGCGGTTTCAAAAAGCGCCTGTTTTCGCGAGCATCGCAGGCACATCAATTCAGTGTGCCTCAGCAGCTCCAATGCTCAATCGACCCCAAGGAAGGAGGTCCATCATGTCCACTCAAGATACCCATGTCGATTTTATCCAGGCTAGGTTGCCCACCTGGCTGAAACGCGCGTCACGGGCCGACCAGGAGCGTTTCAAGGTCCTTGTCCAGCAACTGCAGCGTGACAGTGACGCGCTCAATGCACTGCTTGTCGACCTGCCGGCACCGGAGACCTTCACGCGCAACTTGCTGCAAGCCCAGCCGGAAATACAAACCTGGCCAGCGGTCAATGGCACCGGCAGCACTGGCGATGCCATACGCCGTGCAAGAGTCCGGCGCGGCCCCTACCGCTATGAGCCCTCGCTGTCGGTGGTGGAGGCGGCCATGCGCAATTACGCGCCCGCCGAGGCGGTCACCGGCAGCGACTTCGACAGCCAGGGCCAGCTGTTCATTCAGGGAAAACCGCAAGAGTTCCACCCATGGGACGTCCCGTCGGATACTGTCTTATTACCCACGACCCCGGCTGAATTCGCCCGCCTGTGTCGGCGCGTGGATGCCGGCGGTGCTTACCGCAAGGTGCTTGAACGGCGGTTGCCGCGCATCGGCGCCGAGGTGCCTGCCGTTGCCAGCGCCTACATGGCGTATGCACGCAGCCTGCTGACCCATGATGCCTACGAGGCGAAGTTGGACGGGCGCCTTGATGAAACCGGTGAGCGCCTGCTGGCCTACGCCGGCATTCAACTTGAAGCCCGGTCCATTGCGCCGCAGGCCTGTGAGGTCAAGTCGCTGGAGCTGCTGTCCGTGCCGCTGTTCGGCGCCCGGGTGTATTGGGGCGTGCAAGGGGACGCCAGAGGTGTGCGCCCGATCGTCCTGCACATGCCCCATGATGCGGTGGCACCGCTCAAGCAATTCACCAGTTTGCAGGCCATGTCCGCGGAGTTGACCGAGCGGGTACGTAGACGCAGCTACCGAGAAAGCCTGATGCGCTACTTGCCGCTGCGGTTGCAGGCCTGGCTGGGGACGGCCCTGCATGATCAAGTGGAGTGGAGGCTGGAGACTCACCCGAATGTGCTACAGGAAATCCATGCCCGTATCACGGGGTGGCGCGAGGGCGAACGGGGCGAGGACGGCAGCCACATTCGGATACCCACGCCCAAGGTGGCCTGGGGCTTGAATGATCTACGTGAGGCGCCTTGGCCATCCGGCTATCACGAATGGCGTGGCCATGCCTTGGCCAACGCCGCGGCGCTGATGGTCCCGACCCGGGACCAGGACTGGCAGGCGCTGTTGGCTCGCTTCGCGTACTGGGAAAGCCTTGTCGAGCGCACGCTCATGCTCGCGGCGACCTTCTTCCCGTTCTGCGCGCCCATCGGCATGACGGCGGCAGCGGTCGGGGGCGTGCGGCTGGTGTATGAAATCTTCGAAGGCATCCAGGCCTTCAACGAAGGTCACGCCCAGGAAGGCATCGAACACATCTTCAACGTGTTGTTCGGCGTTGCTCAAGGTGCCTACCTGGGGTTCGTCGGAGGGACGGTGGAACCCATGCCCGTGGGTGACGGCACCACGCGCCTGTGGAATGGCGATGTCCGGCCTTTTGAAGCGAGACACTCGCCGCCTGTGGAGGCGGAGCAGGACGCCTGGGGTGTCTGGCGCACGCCAAACGAGGCGTGGGTGCGAATCGAGGACCGTTACTTCGAAGTCAAAGGCACGGGCGATGCCTTGGACTTGCGCCTGCCTGCGGGACATAAAGGCGTGCGCCCGCCCCTGGAGTGGAGTCGTGCCCGTGGTTGGCAGTGGGCGCATCGCAACCCCTTGCAACGGGGCCGCCTGGAACTGCTGCGCAGCTTCGCCGAGACGCCGGCCGAGTTGGACGACAGGACGATCCTCGTTATGCAACGACAGGTCGGCATCAGCGACGCGCATCTGCGCTACTTGCAAGTAGAGGGGCAGCCGATGCCGGCGATACTCGCCAATGCCCTGGATGAGGCCAGGTGTTGGCAGCAGGTGCGGCACACCATGGAACGGTTGCTGCGCAATGAAACGCCGCAAAACGGGCACTTTCGCATCGTCCAGACCATTGTGGAGTTGCCGGGTTGGCCAAGCGATCTGACCTTGCGCTACCACGACGGTGTGACCCTTCATCCCATTGGTGACCTGGCCGACACGCGCTCGCTCTATCTGCGCAAAGCAGACCTGGAGCACGACGCGTGGGCCGAGCGTGTTCTGGCCGGCCTGAGCACGGCTGAACAGACTTCGCTGCTGGGCCAAGGCAGTCTTGGCTTACCGCCCGTGGAACGCAGTCGGCTGTTGGCCGGGCACTGGGCCAGGCATCTGCAGCGCAATACACGACGGGTGATCGACGCCATGGTCCGTACCTCCGGGGCTGATCCCCTGGCCGTCCCACTGGTCCGGGCTTTTCCGGGCTTGCCGCAATCCATGGCCAACGAGCTTGCCAGCCAGGCCATCGGCCAGGACCGCGTGCGCCTGACTGAAGGCCGGGTAGGAGAAGGCTTGGGCAGTCAATGCGCCGAAACCTTGCGCGAGTTGCGCCTGAGCCATGCCTTGCGAGCCCTGGAACGCGGTGAAAGCAGTGTCGATCGGGATCGCATCATCATGGGCCTGCTGGGCAGCACTCCCCAATTGCAAGGCCGGATGCGCCTGCGCCTGTTTCTGCGCGAGCTTGCGAATCCGCTGGAGGTGGGGGAAACCGGGCCGTTGAAGATCATCCGCCAGGAAGGTGAACAGTACCGCTCCTTTGACGAGGAGGGACATGAACTGGCGGATGCCCTGGACCTGGAAGCGGCGTTGCTCAGAGCGCTGCCGGACGACGCTCGCCGGGCGCTGGGCTTGAACATCTGGCAGGGCGACACCCTGCGGACCTGGTTGCTCGCACAAGCCCTTGATGATCGGCCAGGCCTGCGCCCCTATTTGCTGATAAAACCCCTGGGCACCCGTGGTGCCCGCCCGCAATGGTTGAACGGGCGCTTGGGTTATCCGTTCAGCGGACGTGGACGGCTTCCCTTGCAGGTTTGGAGTGCAAGCCTGGAAGCGCGTCTTGAGCGACTCTATCCGAGCTATGCCGGGAGTGAACTGGCACGGCTTCAAGAGACCCTGGCCAGGCAAGCCAGTCGCCAGCGCTTGAGCCTGGAGAACCTGGTCGCCCAGCTGGAAAACCAATGGACCGCATTGGATCAGGAGCTGCGTCAGTGGGAGGTCCATGAGGGCGTTCATCATCCGGCCGAGAACAGCCTCGACAGCGAGACACGGCTCTCGCTGCGCCGGGCCGTAGCCGCGGAAATTCGCCGCGCCTGGCGACGCGCACCGGATCCAGGTCAAGAGGGCAGTGAGCTGGCATTGCGGCTGGTGGGGTACAACATCGGTCGTCTGCCGCCGATCAGCACGAGTTTTGAACATATAGAAGAGTTGTTTCTGGTGAACATGGGCCTGAGCGAGGACCCTTCGACGTTCCTGCGGCTGTTCCCCAACATGGACACGCTGCACCTGCAAGGCAATAACCTCACCGCGGTGCCCATGGCCGCGGGTGAGCTGCCCGGGCTGATAGAGCTGTCACTGAGTAACAATCCGCTCATGATGGGCGCGGAGGTCTTTGCGCCCCTGCTAGGTGTCGGTTCTGCGCTGCATTTACGGACGCTGCACCTGTCTGGAATCAGCAGCGGCGGGGAGGCGGCGGCCAGTGCGGCCATGGTCGCCGCCATCGACCGCCTGGGCGGATTGATCTCCCTGCGTGATCTGGTATGGGCTGACAACTTGCATTTCACCCGCCAGGAGTTACAGGCCATCACCGCGTTACCCGGGTTGCGTACATTGGACCTGGCGCGCTGTGGTCTGCGCCTGGATCAGCAGGGCAGTGCGTTCCTGCGTACCGCCATCGGCCTGGAGGACTTGCGCCTGAGCGGCAACAATTGCCGGGACCTGCCGGACTTGTCGGAACTTGTGAACCTGCAGGAACTGGAGCTTTCCAGCACCGGGCTTGATCGAGTGCCGGCGCTGGTTCTGACGGTGTTATCCAGACCCTCATCCGACATGCTCATTATCGACCTCAGGGACAACCGTATCGCCAACATTCAGGATGACCTGTTGCCTGCCTTGGTTCAGTGGCCGAGGGAAGATCCGGTTGGGCTGTGGCTGGAGGATAATCCGTTGCCAAGCGCACAAATCCAGGCCCTTCGCGCAATGGTGCCCGAGGCTTTTCGCTACACCATCGACGATTGGCTGTATATCTCCCCCAGCCTTCAGCGGGCCTTGGAAGTTGCCCGCGATAACGCCGGAAACCGACGGTTCATCGATTGGTTCTCCGGCGCTATTCAGGAAGCCGATGCCCGTTCGTCTCTCGGGCTGCCCTTTGGGGATCGCCAGAGGGCGGCGGCTGTCTTGCAGCACTATATCGGCTACCAGAACGCTCATGCGCCCTTGCCGGATTTGGTCGCGGATTTCGATCAGCAACTGGGACAACTGCGCGTGCGCCTGCAAGCTCGCAGTCTGGACCGGCAACAGCCAGACCTTGCTGAGCTGGAACTGCATTTCACGATGTTCGAAGCACTCCAGCGTGCTCGCCTCGAACGGCAAGGCGTGCCTTTTGAAGGCTTCCTGATTGAGCAGTACGCCTTTTGGAACCACATGCTGACGGAGCGTTATCCAAACATTGAGCAGCGTCAGGCGCATATGACCCGGGAGGTCTTCATCGACTGGCTCTGCGATGCCCAGGACTCCTTCAACAACAATGATCAATCCCCCCGCACCGGAGAAATGACCTGGCGGCCGTACCTGGGGCTGATGTCCCGGGACTGGTCCGAAGGGCTGGCGGTCTGGGAAACGGTCGATGACGATTTGGTGGATGCGTTCAGTGGGCCGGTGAATCCATCCCGTTGGCCCCGGGTGCTGCTGGATAACCTGGCGCGACCGGATGCCGACCTGCCCAGCCCGCTGGAATCCGTCATGCAGGGCGACCGCACCGTCTGGCGCCGCGCAGGGCTTGAGGCCGTGGCGGATGTGGATTGGGCTGCGGGCCAGTCGGTGACGCTCACCGAAGATCAGTTGCGACGCACCATGGCGATCTATCGCTCGCTCAAGAGCCGGGAGGTTGAGGCGCTGGTGCGCCGGATAACGACTGAGCTGGTCAGCGCCTGGTGGACGACGGGAGCGCAATAGCCGTTGGTTGCCACTGAACCGGTGGCGATGTTCTCAAATGAGCCGTGTTGCGGTTTGCTTCTGATGAGCTAGTGGCCAGGCGTCGTCTTGAAGACCAGGGCCTTGAGGCCACACTCCAGATCGACGTCAGGAAATTCCGGCGGATTTTCCAGGCGTTTCTCGAAGACCAGTCCCGGTGCTTGCTGGGTGACACCGTCGATGAGGAAATCTGCACCGGTGGCCGGGTCGTTGCTGCAGGCCAGGACGGTGCCGTGGGCAGTCAGCAGCTCCGGCAGGCGGCGCAATACCCGCTGATAGTCCTTGGTCAGCAGGAAGCTGCCTTTCTGGAAGGTCGGCGGATCGATGATCACCAGGTCGTACGGACCACTGTTGATCACCTTGCCCCAGGACTTGAACAAGTCGTGGCCGAGGAAACTCACCTGGCTCAGGTCGTGGCCATTGAGTCGATGGTTGTCGCGGCCTCGGCTCAGGGCCGCGCGGGACATGTCCAGATTGACCACATGCTGCGCGCCGCCAGCGATGGCCGCCACCGAGAAGCCGCAGGTATAGGCGAACAGGTTCAGTACCCGTTTGCCCTCGGCGTTGGCCCGGACCCAGTCGCGGCCATAACGCATGTCGAGGAACAGGCCGTTGTTCTGCTTCTTGCCCAGGTCGATCCGGTAACGCAGGCCACCTTCGGTCAGGGTCCATTCGTCAATGGGCTCGCCCACCAGCCATTGGGTGAGGCTTTGCGGCAGGTAGCGGTGCTGCACCGCCAGCGTATGGGCCTTGCTGTGTTGCCAGGCCGGCGACGTAGTGAGCGCCAGCAGTGTCGCGATCAAATCGTCCAGGTGCGTGGGGTCCGGTTCCTTGAACAGCGAGACCAGCACCACCCCTTGCAACCAGTCGACAGTGATTTGCTCCAGGCCCGGCCAGCAGCGCCCGCGGCCATGGAACAGGCGCCGGGTTTCTTCTGGCACCGACTCCAGGGCTGTCAGCAAATGGGCGTGAAGGGTTTGAAGGGCTACGCAATTCATTCAGGCAACGCCAGGGATTCGAAAGGCCGGCATTTTAACCGCAGGCCACTGCGGCGCAATCCCTGTGGCGAGGGAGCTTGCTCCCGCTGGGCTGCGCAGCAGTCCCTTTTGTGAGCGCTTCGCACTCAAGCGGGAGCAAGCTCCCTCGCCACACAGGTGCTACCTAACTGCCGCTTGTAGCCAAAATGCTGGCAACCTGTTGCGGCTGGCAGTTGAGGTACGCCGAACGCTTGAGCCAACTGGGGTCCGGGTACCAGGAAAACATGAATTGACCGCCCTTGAGCTTGTCGATCACCTGGCGCGCCACCTGGGGGCGTACGGCAGGGCAGCCCTGGCTGCGCCCGATGCGTCCCTGGCGCACGCTCCACAACGGGTTCACGTAGTCGGCGGCATGGATCACGATCGCCCGATCACGGGCCAGGTCATTGAAGCCTGGCTCAAGGCCGTCCATGCGTAGCGAATAGCCGTGGGCACCCTGGTAGCTTTCCTGGGTGCGAAACAGACCCAGGCTGGACTGGTAGCTGCCCAGGCGATTGGAAAATTGCGTCGCGAAGTTTTCCCCGGACTTTTGCCCATGGGCCACCAGATCGCGCAATACCAGCTTCTTCTGGCGCAGGTCGAAGATCCACAGGCGACGGGCGGTGGAGGGTTGCGAGTAGTCGATGACCGCCAGGTGGCGGGCTTGGCTGGCACCATTGGCGACCGCGCATTGCATGGCGCTCAAGGCACTTTTGAGCGCCAGGGGATTGAGTTCCGGCGCTGCGTGGGCGAGGCTGTGGTAGAGCGTTTGCGAATTCGTCTTTTTTTCCGCCAGCGCTGGGCTGCAAATGACGCCCAGGCCCAGCATGACCAGACAGAATCGGCGCAAAAAGCCCTGTACAGGCGAAGCGTTTCCAACGTGGTGTTCGTTCGCGGCATCCCGTCCGATTTTGTTTGTATGCATGATGGCGGGTCGTACCTGTCGCAAAATTCACCGTCAACGAGACGGCCATGGATTGGAGTAAAGCAGTTGTTCAAAAAGTCCGCATGTTACCTGAGCCTTTTATTGCTCACTGCGCCATTGGTCGCGACAGCCGAAGACAGCGATCCTGCATTCGTGCAGACCACACTGGCGCAACTGGCGGTCGCGTGCCCGGGCGTTGCGACGGGCGTCGACTTTCCGACGCTGCTCGACTTGCAGGCGTTCTATCAGCAAAACGCAGGCCAGGAAATCTGGTCGGACGACGAACGACGGGGGGCGTTGCAGGTCCAGTTGCAACAATTGGCCGATGACGGCCTGGATCCAACACGCTATGGCCTGCCGGTCGAGGGGGCAGTCCAAGGCGCTCACTGCGTCGACATCGCCATCAGCCAGCGCTACCTGCAAGCCTTGCATGACCTGCGTTTTGGCTACCTGCCCCAGGCCCGGCTGGAGCCGGTGTGGAAGGCCAATCCGTCACCACAGGATCATCAGGCCGTGGTGCTCGCCATCGCCGGGCTCGGTCTGCGGGACGTCGCCGCTGCTTTTGAACAGGCCCGGCCGAACCTGGACCTTTATCGCAACCTGCGCGGCCTCTATGCCCGGCTGCGGCAACAGCCTCTATCCGACTGGCAACCCGTGCCGGGCGGACCGCTGCTGCAACCGGACAAGCAGGACGCCCGAGTACCCGCCCTGGCCCAGCGACTGTTCAGCGAGGGTTACCTGAGTACACCGCCGCTGCTGACCGATGAGCACTACAGCCCCACACTGGTGGACGCGATGAAAAGCTTCCAGGCCCAGCATTCGCTGCAGGCCGATGGCGTGGTGGGGCCGTGGACCGTGACCGAGCTGAACATCAGCCCGGCCATGCGTCGCGAGCAGTTGCGCATCAATCTGGAACGCATGCGCTGGCTGGCCCAGGACGTGGAGAACGATAGCGTCCTGGTCAACGTGGCGGCGGCTCAGTTGACGGTTTATCGAGGCGGCGCGCCAGTCTGGCAAACCCGCACCCAGGTGGGCCGAGCGCAACGGCAGACACCGTTGCTCAAATCCCATGTCACCCGGCTGACGCTCAACCCGACCTGGACCATTCCGCCGACCATCATGCGCGAAGACAAACTGCCCGAGATTCGCCGCGATCCGGAGTTTCTCGCCCGCCACAACCTGCGGATCCTCGACAGTGAAGGCCTGCCGTTGCTGGCAGAGGATATCGACTGGGAACACCCGGGCAACCTCATGCTGCGCCAGGACCCTGGTCCGAAGAACCCGTTGGGCAAAATGGCGATCCGCTTTCCCAATCCGTTCTCGGTGTACCTGCATGACACACCGAGCCAGGCGCTGTTCAGCAAAGGCCCGCGGGCCTTCAGTTCAGGCTGCGTGCGGATCGAGCAAGTGATGCACCTGCGCGACTTGCTGGTCAGTCCGGCCGAACGCGCTCGCACCGATACGCTGCTGGCCACTGAGACGACTCATGAGTTCAGGCTGGCCCGGCCCATGCCGATCCTGCTGGGGTACTGGACAGCACAAGCGGACAGCCAGGGCCAGCCGTTGTACATCCCGGATATCTATGCTCGTGACGCGACACTGTCTGCTGCCCAGGGTCGAGCACTCTGAGGTCAAGCGCAGGCGGTTGCGGCGTGTGTGGTCTCGTCGAGCGTCGTGAACAGCCGCTGGCCGATAACGCTGGCGGCCTGCAAATGCTGGTGCGGATCGACGGTTTCCGATTCGAGCAAACGTTGGGAGCTCACCACGCGGGCGCCGCAGTAATCGAAAATGCCATGGTCGATCTGCGTGGTCATCGCCTCGCCGTAGCCGTGGCGCTGGAAGCTATCGGCATCGGCGCCACCGATCGCCACCAGGTGCACCCGCAAGTGCTGCAGTTGTTGGACAAACGGCTTGTCGAGGCTGAAATCGAATGCCCAGCCGTTGGAAAACACCCGGTCGATCCAGCCCTTGAGCAGCGCCGGCATGGACCACCAGTAAATCGGATAGACCAGCACCAACGTATCGGCACGATCGATCCTGGCTTGTTCGGCCAGCACATCCGCGGGCGGCGAGGCTTCGCGGTGGTGAACGGCATGGTCGGCGAAGCTGAAGCGCGGATCGAAACCTTCGGCGGCCAGGTCGGCGATCTCGAACGTATCGGCGGGGTTGGCGCGGGTGATGCCCTCGGCGACTTTTCCGGCCAGGCTGTGGGTGAGGGAACGAGGGTCGTGGTGAGCCACAACGATCAATGCATGCATGGCGAAACTCCTTCTGGTCACGCAGTCTGGAAGACAGGTATGCTGGGTTAAGTTACGGTTAGTAAGTTACGGTTGGTAAAGTTAGCATGTCAAGCACTGACGAACATTCGCAGCCTTCACCTCGTCGTCGTTTATCCCGGCATGACCGGCAGCGACAATTGCTGGATGTCGCCTGGCGACTGGTGCGGGAGGAGGGCAGCGACGCCCTTACATTGGCGCGGCTGGCAGATCAGGCGGGGGTGACCAAACCCATCGTCTATGACCACTTCATCACCCGGTCCGGGTTGCTGGCGGCGCTGTACCAGGATTTCGACGCCCGCCAGACCGCGCTGATGGACGCGGCCCTGGACGCCAGCGACGCGACCCTGCAAAGCCGGGCGGCGGTGATTGCTTCTTCCTACGTCGAGTGCGTGCTGTTGCAGGGCCGGGAGATTCCCGGGGTGATCGCGGCGTTGACCAGCTCGCCGGAACTGGAACGCATCAAGCGCGAATACGAGGGGATTTTCCTCGACAAGTGCCGCGCCGTGCTGGAACCGTTCGCCGGCACGAAGGGCATCACCCAGGCAGGTTTGCGGGCGATGCTGGGAGCGGCGGAGGCCCTGTCCAATGCTGCTGCCACCGGGGAGATCAGCGCTGGCGAGGCCAAGGAAGAACTTCTTGTCAGTATCGTTGCGATGGTGAACAGGACCGTCGACACCCCTTCAAGCTGAACTACCGCTATCGCGAGCAGGCTCGCTCCCACAAGCTCACCACTTACCCCTGTGGGAGCGAGCTCGCTCGCGATGACGGCGGCACATTCAGCATCTCTGCGAACTGAGCAACTGACCAACTGATATCGAGAGCAAGCCCCTTCTGAGGGCTGGCTGCACTTTTATGAAGCCGCAGGCGGGGTGATCGCACCATCGCAAGGCAGTTGGCGGTGCTCGCGCAGCGGAGGTGGGCGCCGGTTGGCTTGCGGTGACTGAGCTGGCGTCTTCGCGGGCAGGCCCGCTCCCACAGGGGATTAGCGGTGAATGCGCGACCGTGAATAGGGGCAGGACGAGGTTTGGCACGCTCGCTGCAAGAGACTAACCAGGCCCACCGCGAACACAGTCGAGTGGGCAGCCCCGTCGGTCAACGAAGATCGAGTGCCAGCAGGCCGAGGGACAACGGTAGGTCAGGGCGCAGTCGCCGGACCGATACCGCACAGAACAGGCAAAGACGCCTGGAACCGCAAGGTTTCAGGCGTCTTTTTTTTGCTTTCAAAATCGTGATGGGCTTTTGTCGGGTGCTTTTTATGAATTCCAACGTTGCTTCTCTGAACAAGCTGCAAACGCTGATCGTGATCGGCAATGGCATGGTCGGCCATCACTGCGTCGAGCAACTGATCGAGCGCGGTGCCCTCAATCATTACCATGTGCATGTGTTCAGCGAAGAGCCAATGCGTGCCTACGACCGTGTGCACCTGTCCGAGTACTTCTCGGGCCGCGATGCCGAGTCCCTGGCCCTTGGCGAAGCGTCGTTGTACCAGACCCCCGGCGTCACGTTGCACCTGGGTGTGCCGGTGCTGGAAATTGACCGTGACGCGCATCAGGTCGTGACCGCCCATGATCGCCTTCACTACGACAAGCTGGTGCTCGCCACCGGTTCCTACCCGTTCGTGCCACCGATCCAGGGCGCCGAAGGCGATTCGTGCCTGGTCTATCGCACCCTGGAAGACTTGGACGCGATCCGCGCCGCCGCCAGCAATGCCCGTCGTGGCGTGGTGGTCGGTGGCGGCCTGCTGGGCCTGGAAGCGGCCAACGCCCTCAAGACCCTGGGCCTTGAAGCCCATGTGGTGGAATTCGCCCCCCGGCTGATGCCGGTGCAATTGGATACCCAGGGCGGCTTGGCCCTCAAGGCCCGTATCGAGAAGCTGGGCGTCGGCGTGCACCTGTCCAAGGGCACCCAGTCCATCAGCGCCGGTGAGCAGTACCGTTATCGGATGAACTTCGGCGACGACGATTTCCTGGAAACCGACCTCATCGTGTTTTCCGCCGGCATCCGTGCCCAGGATGCCTTGGCTCGTCAAAGTGACCTGCAGATCGGCCCGCGCGGTGGCGTGGTGATCGACGACTATTGCCAGAGCAGCGACCCGGACATCTATGCCATCGGCGAATGCGCGGCCTGGAACGGCAGCATTTTCGGCCTGGTCGCCCCGGGCTACCAAATGGCCCGCAATGTCGCGGCCCGGCTGTGCGGCGAAAGCGCTGAAGCCTTCACCGGCGCCGACATGTCCACCAAGCTCAAGTTGCTGGGTGTGGACGTTGGCTCCATCGGCGACGCCCATGGCAACACCCCGGGTTCGCGCAGCTTCCAGTTCATCGACGAAACCAGCGCCAGCTATCGGCGACTGGTGGTGGACGCCGACGGCAAGCGCGTGATCGGCGCGGTGCTGGTGGGCGACAACAGCTACTACGACACCTTGCTGCAATACATGCAGAACGGTATCGCCTTGCCCAAGGACGCTGCCAGCCTGATCCTGCCGTCGTCCGAGGGCGTTCCGACCCTGGGCCCTGCGGCGTTGCCCGAAACCGCCACCATCTGCTCGTGCCACAACGTCACCAAGGGCTCGATCTGCTCGGCCATCGACGGTGGCTGCACTGATCTGGGCCAGCTCAAATGCGACACCAAGGCCGGTACCGGGTGTGGTGGTTGCGCGGCCCTGGTCAAGCAAGTGTTCGAGCATGAGTTGACTGCCCGCGGCGTCAGCGTCGACAAGAGCCTGTGCGAACATTTCGCCTACACCCGCCAGGAGTTGTATGCGCTGGTGCGGGTGGAGGGCATCATCAGTTTCGACGAACTGCTGGCCAAGCACGGTCGTGGTCACACCGGTTGCGACCTGTGCAAGCCGGCGGTGGGCTCGATCCTGGCGTCCTGCTGGAACCAGCCGATCATGGACCCGTCCCTGGTGGCGTTGCAGGACACCAACGACACCTTCATGGCGAACATGCAGAAAAACGGCACCTACTCGGTGGTACCGCGCATCGCCGGTGGGGAAATCACCGCCGACAAACTGATCGCCATCGGCGTGGTCGCCAAGAAATATGACCTCTACACCAAGATCACCGGCGGCCAGCGCATCGACCTGTTCGGCGCCCAGTTGCACCAGTTGCCAGACATCTGGGCCGAGCTGATCGAAGCCGGTTTCGAAACCGGGCATGCCTACGGCAAATCCACGCGCACGGTTAAATCCTGCGTGGGCAGCACCTGGTGCCGCTACGGCGTGCAGGACAGCGTGCAGATGGCCCTGACCATCGAGGATCGCTACAAAGGCCTGCGCTCGCCGCACAAGCTCAAGTTCGCGGTGTCCGGTTGCACCCGCGAGTGCGCCGAGGCCCAGAGCAAGGACGTCGGCGTGATTGCCACCGAGAAGGGCTGGAACCTCTACGTGGCTGGCAACGGCGGCATGCGCCCGCGTCACGCCGAGCTGTTCGCAACCGACCTGGATGACGCGACGCTGATTCGCTACATCGACCGCTTCCTGATGTTCTACATCCGCACGGCCGACAAACTGCAACGGACTTCGGTCTGGCGCGAAAGCCTGGAAGGCGGCCTGGACTACCTCAAGGACGTGATCATCCACGACAGCCTGGGCCTGGGCGCCGAGCTCGAAGCGCAGATGCAACTGGTGGTCGACCGCTACGAATGCGAATGGGCCAATGCCTTGAAGGACCCGGAGAAGCTCAAGCGTTTCCGCACCTTCGTCAACGACAAGCGCGGCGATCCGGACGTTCACTTCGTCCGCGAACGCGGCCAGCGCCGGCCGGTTCACGCCCATGAACTCCACCTGATTCCCGTTACCGAGGAGGTGCTCTGATGAGCCAGTCAAACGTCGTTCGTATTCCCGCCCGCAATGTCGCCCAGGAACCCTTGCAATGGCGTGCCCTGTGCAGCCGCGACGACCTGGTGCCCAACTCTGGCGTGGTCGCCTGGCACGACGGCAGCCAAGTGGCGTTGCTGTACCTGCCCGAGCATCAGGACAAGCCGCTGTACGCCATCGACAACCGCGACCCCAAGTCGGGTGCGAACGTCATCGGCCGCGGTCTGTTGGGCAGCATCAAGGGCGACCTGGTGATTGCCTCGCCGATGTACAAGCAGCATTTTCGCCTGGAAGACGGCCATTGCCTGGAATACCCGGAACAAAGCCTGCGGGTATGGGCGGTGCGGCTCAATGGCGATGTGGTGGAGATTGGCGAAGACTGACCAGCGCAATGGCTGCGTTTGTGGTGCTTTTGTGGCGAGGGAGCTTGCTCCCGCTGGGCTGCGGAGCGGCCCCAAGCTTTTGCGGTCGCTGCGCAACCGAGCGGGAGCAAGCTCCCTCGCCACGACAGCGGGTCACATGTTATTGAAAATTGGGGATTAGTAATGAAAACCGCCGCCCAACTGGTGAGACTCAAGAGTGTGCAGAACCAGCAGGTCCACAGCATCGCACCGGAGCAGACGGTGCTCGAAGCGCTGCAGATCATGGCCGAAAAAAATGTCGGCGCGCTGCCGGTGATCGAGGACGGCCAGGTGGTGGGTGTGTTCAGCGAGCGGGACTACGCGCGCAAGATGGTGCTCAAGGGGCGTTCATCAGTGGGGACGACGGTGCGCACCATCATGAGCGCGCCGGTGGTCACCGCCGACAGCCAGCAGAGCATCGACCGCTGCATGGAAGTCATGACCGACAGCCACTTGCGGCACCTGCCGGTGCTGGATAACGGGCAGTTGATCGGCCTGCTGTCCATTGGTGACCTGGTGAAAGAGGCGATTGTCGAGCAGGCTGATTTGATCCGGCAGTTGGAGCATTACATCCGCGGGCACTGAGTCCGCGTTTATTGCCGACGAGCACAGCTTTTGTGGCGAGGGAGCTTGCTCCCGCTGGAGCGCGCAGCGGTCCTAAAATCTTGCGGTCGCTGCGCAACCGAGCGGGAGCAAGCTCCCTCGCCACAACAGCAGTTCACCGCAAGGCTACTTTGCATCCTCCCCAATCCAGTGTGGGAGCGAGCTTGCTCGCGATGAGGCCTTTTTTCACGCCGACACCTTCAGCCCAACATCAGCAATTGCCGGATCAGATTCGGCGTGCTGCCGGTCCAGCGCTTGAACGAGCGACGAAAGTTCGCCGTATCGTTGAAGCGCAGGTACTGCGCCACTTCCTCGTTGCTGAAGCCCTTGACCTGATACAAATACAAGGCCACATGGGTGTGCACCCGATCCACCTGTTGCTGGAACCCGGTATGGTGCTTGTGCAACTTGCGCTTGAGGGTTGCCGGGCTCATGGCGAAGGCTTGGGCGGTCTGTTCCAGGCTGGGCGTCTGCTGCACATGAGCGTGCAGATAGTCGTAGAGGCAATCCAGGAAGCTTGAAGCAAAGCCCAGTTGATCGAGCTGCTCCCGGGCTTCGATCCGCGCCACCTGGCCGGCGGTGGCCGAGATGTTGGGCCAGGGCTGGGCGAGGCAGTGGCGGGGCAGGCGCATCAGGTCCAGGGGGCGGTCGAACTGGGTGTGCTCACCCAGGTGCACCCAATATTGCTCGACGTAGCGCGGCTCGCTGTAGCGAAAGCTGCACTGCCAGGGCAGGCGTTCGCCGCTGAGCCAGGCGCTCATCGCCACCATCGAGGTCATGCTCGCCTCCAGTACGAAGCGCCATTGTTCATCGGCGCCGCAGCTGTCCAGCCAATGGACATAGGCATAGTGCTCGTCCAACAGCAGCCTCGGGGCAGCCAACGGGCTGAGCAGCGCCTGCTGGTCGATCAGGGTTTGCAGGGCTTGATGCAGATTCTGCGCGTGGCGCAAGGCGTGGCTCGCAGGCCCGTAGTGCCCCGGCAACAGCCGCTGGCCAAACAGGAAACTGCTGTCGCTGGCATCCAGCAGGCGTCGGCTATTGTCGATCAGGCCGAGGAACTGCTGCGGGCTGATACGGCTCTGTCCGGCGAGGATATCGTCGTGAAACAACCCGGTGCCGCGCAGCAGGCGATGGCTGTCGATGTCCCGCGACAGCGCCAGGTCGATCAGCGCGGCAGGCTGATAGTGCCCCGGAATGAAGCGGCTGTCGGTTTCGTACCAGCACGTCTTGAGCGTCATGCGCTTTTCGCCAACGTGGTCCGGGACTGGGCCAGCGCCAGGTTCAGGCGTTTGAGCAAGGCCTCGGGGGACTCGTCGAACGCCATCACCACCGCCGTGCTGGCGACCAGTTGCAACCGTTCGCTGTGTTGCCGGGTCTTGTGGGCCAGGCTGCGCACCGCAATTTCCAGCTCTAGGGCCAGGCGTCGGGCCTGGCTCTCGCCGGTGTCGGGCAGCAGCACCACGAAGCGATCGCCGGCCAGCCGGCAAAGCAGATCCTGGCGCCGCAGGTTCAATACCAGCAACTGGCTGACGGCCTGCAACACCGCATCGCCTTCGCCGTGGCCGAAGCGCTGGTTGATAGCGGTGAAGTTGTCCAGGTCCAGGGCTAGCAGCGACAAGGGTTGCTGGCGGCGTCGACTGTCTTCCAGGCTGGCGGACAGTTCGTGCTTGAGAAAGTCGGCGCCCCCCAACGGCGTGAGTTTGTCGAACAGGCGATGCTCACGGAACAGCCGCTCGCGCTTCTCCATTTGCCCGTTGATTGCCAGTTGTTCTCGGTGCCAGTGATAGATACCGAGGGTCAGTAGAATCATGCCCACTGGCATCGGCCCGGATTCGAGCCAGTGATCCCAGGTGATGCTGTCGGGCAGGCGGATGAATTCATCGAGGCTGTCGATCCACCAGGAAAAGAAGATGCAGCCCAGGCCCAGGATCAGGTAGTTGGTGACCCGTCCGGCCGGGCGGCTTTTCAGCACCAGCCCCAGCCAGACCAGCGCCAGCAGCGCCGAACCACCTTCGCCGAGGATGTCCAGCCAGACCCATTCGGCGACGGGTTTGAGTTCGCCGCTGGCCAAATGCAGGATCAACCCGAGGTTGGCCGCCAGCAGGAGCAGGGCGAGTTTGAGGCGGTGCGGGCGCAGCACGGAGAACATGGCCGGAATCCTTTGCCAGAAGCGGAATGCGGCCCAGCACAGCAGATGAATGTGACAGTGCGGTGACGGAGGGTGATGGGGTGGGGGAGGTCGAATCAGCTCATCCATTGTCTGAACTTTTCATTCGTGACATCGCCACCTATTTAATTGTGGCGAGAGGATTATGTGGGAGCAAAGCTTGCTCGCGATGAAGACGATGCGGTTTTTCAGGGAATCGAGGCGCCTGCATCGCGAGCAAGCTTTGCTCCCACAGAGGTGATTCCCTCGCCCTTCAGATTCCCTTAGCCTGTAAAACAGGTCATTTCAGCTCATTCCGGCTCGCCAGCCCCCCTAAATCAGCTGATTGCAGCCCCTCCAGCCAAACCCTGTCACAGAACCGTCATTCCCCACCCCTAGCGTGCCCTCCCAGTTGCCGGGCCATTGCCTGGCGGATTTCCGGATTCCTGGGGAGGACCACCATGTATCACCGCACAAGCACTGCCGGGCTCGTCGGTTTCACTGTTACCGCGTTGGCGATGGCCATTGCCAGTGAGCGACTGAGCGCCGCCGAGCAGACGGCCACTGAACACGTTGAAGTGGTCGGCCAGGCGGCCAGCATCGATCAGGCCCTCAAGGAGCAGCGCAGCGCCGACAGCATCAAGAGCGTCGTGCATGCCGACGGCGTTGCGCAGTTGCCGGATGAAAACGTCGCCGAAGCGGTGCAGCGCCTGCCCGGTGTCAGCGTCGAGCGCGACCAGGGCGAAGGCCGGTTTGTCAGCGTGCGCGGCCTGGGACCGGACCTCAACAGCGTGACCATCAACGGTACCCTGGTGCCAGCCCCGGAGAGCGAACGGCGGGCCGTTGCTTTGGATGTGCTGCCCTCGGAGCTGGTGCAATCGTTGTCGGTGATCAAGACCCTGACGCCGGACATGGACGCCAACTCCCTGGGCGGCACGGTGGACGTCAAAAGCCTCTCGGCCTTCGACCACAAGGGCCTGTTCTACACCGGCAGCAGCGAAGCCAGCTATGACAAGAACACCAGCCAGACCAGCCCGAAATTCTCCGGCGCCATCAGCGACCGTTTCAGCCTCGGCGACGGCATCGACAACTTCGGCGTGGCCGCGGCGCTGAGCTGGCAGAAGCGTGACTTCGGTTCGGACAACGTCGAAACCGGCGGTGCCTGGGATTTCGAGCAAGGCTCACGCCTCGAAGAGTTCGAACAGCGCGACTACGACATCCGTCGCGAGCGGGCCGGTGGCGGGTTGAACTTCGACTACAAGCCCGATGACTTCAGCAGCTATTACCTGCGCACGCTTTACAGCCGCTACAAGGACAGTGAAACCCGCAACGCCGCCAGCATTGCCTTCGAAGACCCGCAAGCAGCAGGCGAGTTGGGCGATGCCGAGGGCGAGCGCAAACTCAAGCAACGTGAAGAAACCCAGGAAATCCAATCCTACGTACTCGGTGGCGAACGCCTGTTCGGGCTCTGGACCCTGAGTGGCCAGGGTGGCTATAGCCAATCCAGCGAAGACAGCCCCGGCCACATTGCCGGTGCCACCTTCAAAGGCATCGATGGTTTCAACGGTGGTTTCTACGACAACGACAAGCCGCGCCCGATCATCGGCTCGGGGTTCTACGATCCGGCCAACTTCAGCCTCGACAAGGTGGACTGGGAGGAACAGAAGACCACCGACACCGAGAAAAACCTGCGCCTGGACCTGGCCCGGGACTATGACCTGCGTGGCTACGCGTCCCAGGTCAAATTCGGCGGCAAAGTCAGCCGACGTAACAAGGACAACGACCTCAATGCCTGGGTCTACGAGGATTTTGACGACCTGGGTTTCACCGATGAGCAGTTGAACCTCGGGCAGTTCCAGAAAGGCAACGTGGACTATCGCCTCGGCCGCTTCGGCCCGGGCATAAGCGCCGACGCGATCAAGCAGTTGCTCGGCGGTCTGAATCGCGATGAGTTTTTCGACGAGCAGGAGTCGCGAGTCAACGATTTCAAGATGAGCGAGGACATCAACGCCGGATACCTGATGAACACCGTCGATATCGATGACTGGCGCTTCATCGCCGGCATGCGCTACGAAGGCACCGAGTTCGAAGCCAAGGGCACCGGCGCCACCGATGGCGTATTCACCGACACCGAGACCCGGCGCAAGTATCACCACTGGTTGCCGGGCCTGCACGCGCGCTATCAACTGGACAAGAACACCCAGGTGCGTGCGGCCTGGACCAAATCCGTGGTGCGTCCGACCTTCGGGCAATTGGCGCCGGGTTTTGTCATCGACGATGACGAGGCCACGTTCGGCAACCCGGAGCTCAAACCGCTGGAATCGAGCAACCTGGACCTGGGCATCGAACATTTCATGGGCCACGCCGGTACCGTCTCGGCCTTCGTGTTCTACAAGGACATCAAGAATTTCGTCTACAACACCGACCTGGCCGGCACCGGTGCCTGGACCGATTTTTCCGAAGCCCACAGCTACGCCAACGGCGACAGCGCCAAGCTGTATGGCCTGGAATTGGCCTACTCGCAAAAATTCGACTGGCTGCCAGCCCCTTGGAACGGCCTGCTGCTCGGCGCCAACACCACCTTCAGCCGTTCGGACGCCGAGATCGAGGGCTTCGACCAGGCCAGTGGTACCCAGCGCAAACGCAGCATCGACCTGCCGAACCAGTCAGACACGGTCGGCAACCTGATGTTGGGTTGGGAAAACGACAAGCTGAGCCTGCGGCTGTCGGCCAACTACAAGTCAGCGTACCTGTTCGAACTGGCGTCCATCAGCGACCGCGACCACGACTTGCACGTCGACGCCCAGACCTTCGTTGACTTCAGCGCGCGCTATTCGCTGACCAAGAACCTGCAAGTCAGCCTGGAGGCCCAGAACCTCACCGACGAGTCGTATTTTGTCTACACCGGTCACCGCGCCTACAACGGCCAGTACGAAGAGTACGGCCCGACCTACAAGCTGGGGCTGACCTTTACCCATTTCTGAATCACGAACATGCCATTTCTGAGTTCAGCTCAATGACAAGGATTTTCCCGTTGAACACGATGTTTTTCTTACCCAAGCGCTACCTGCTGGCGATGGCGATCAGCCTGGCATCAGCCGCCGCCCTGGCGGCTGCCCCGGCCCCCAAGCTACAGCTGCAACCCTGGTCTCAAACCGAGCAACTGTCGATCAACGCCCTGGCATTCCTGCCCGGCCCTTCGACGACCGAGCGACTGGCCAGTGCCCGCGAAGGCTTGTTCTTGCTCGATGCCCAGGGGCGCGAACTGACGCGCCTGAAGGGCACCTTCGAAGGTGTCGATAGCCGTGCCCAGGGCGCGAACGTGTTGGTCGCCAGCCTCGACAGCACGCGACAGCAAGCCCTGGTCGTCAGCCTCGACCCACAAAACCGTCAGTGGGGTACGCCGTTGTACCTGCCCGCGCGGAATTTCCCGGTCAACGGCCTGTGCCTTTATCGCGACGAGGCGAGCAACCTGTTTGTGTTCCTGGTCGGCGAGGAGGGCAAGGGCGAGCAATGGCTGGTGGGCAATGGCGAGCGCCTGAGCGACACCGCGCAACGGGTGCGCGGCCTGCCATTGCCGCCGGATGCCAAGACCTGCCAGGTACAGGACAGCGCCAATCAATTGTTCGTCAACGAGGAACGGGTGGGCTGGTGGGCCTATCCGGCATCCTCAGAGGCCGAGACCGTGCGGGTGCCCGTGGCGATGCGTGCACCGTTCGGCGACCTCCAGCAAAGCGCCGGGGCCATGGCCGTGCTGCCGGGAGGCCTGTTGGGGCTGGACCCGGAAGCGGCGCAACTGCATGTGTATCAGCAACAGGAAGCGGGTTGGAGCGCCAAGGCCAGTCTGCCGTTGGCGGGCCTGAAGGAGCCGGAAAACCTCGCGGCGCGGCTGACGAAAAGTGGCATCGAAGTGCTGCTGCGCGACGATGACAACGGTCACCTGTACCAAGGCGAAATCAGCTGGAAACCCACGCCAGTGCCTTTGCCACCGGTACTGCCCGCTGTGGCTGCCATCGTCCAGAGCGAACCGGTGGCCCGCCAGGGCGATGCAGCCGATGACCCGGCGATCTGGGTGCATCCGACGACGCCCGGGCTGAGCCGGGTGCTGGGCACCAACAAGAAGCAAGGCCTGCTGGCCTATGACCTGCAAGGCAAGTTGCTGCAGGAACTGGCGGTCGGGCGCCTGAATAACGTCGATGTGCGGGCGAACTTCAAGCTGGGCACGCAAACCGTCGATCTGGCCGTGGCCAGCAACCGCGATCGCAACAGCTTGAGCCTGTTCAGCATCGACCGCGCCAGCGGCGAGTTGCGCGAAGCCGGTGAGATTGCGACATCATTGAAGGAAATCTACGGCATCTGTCTGTTCCAGCCTGCCGAAGGCGAACTGTATGCCTTCGCCAACGGCAAGGACGGGCGCTTCGTGCAGTACCGCCTGAGCGCGCCGGACGGCGTGGTGAAAGGCCAGTTGGTGCGCCAGTTCAGCGTCGACAGCCAGCCCGAAGGTTGCGTCGCCGATGAGCAGCGCCAGCGCTTGTTTCTCGGTGAGGAGGACGTGGGGGTCTGGGCGGTGGATGCCCGGGCCGACCAACCGGCGACCTTGAACAGTGTGATCAAGGTTGGCCCAGCGTTGCACGCTGACGTCGAGGGCATGGCCTTGTACCAGGCCGAGGGCCGCGACTACCTGGTGATCTCCAGCCAGGGCAATGACAGCTACCTGGTGCTCGATGCCGAGCCTCCCTATGCCGTGCGCGGCGCCTTCCGGGTCGGTCTGAGCGCGGCCGCAGGCATTGATGGCGCGTCGCAAACCGATGGCCTGGAGGTGACCTCGGTGAACCTCGGCGGGCCTTGGAGCCAGGGCATGCTGGTGGTCCAGGACGGCCGCAAGCGCATGCCCGAGCAGACCCAGAACTTCAAATTCGTGCCCTGGGCTGACGTGGCGAAAGCGCTGCGCCTGCCTTGAGCGACGCTGTCATCACCCGGTCACGAACATTTCATCGAATAACCGCCAGACAGGAGTTTCAACCATGCAAGCCACTCTGGAACACATGACGATCTGGGGCCTGATCAGTGACGCGAGTCTGCTGGTCAAGGCGGTCATGCTCACGTTGCTGCTGGCCTCGCTATTGAGCTGGTACCTGATCATTCAGCGCAGCGCCGTGCTGCAACGCAACGAGCGCCAGCTCAACGGTTTCATGCAGCGCTTTCGCAGCAGCCAGGATCTGTTGCCCTTGTACCGGGAACACGCACAAGTCCGCGAAGACGACGGTGGCGTCACACCGATTTTCCAGGCCGGTGTACTGGCCTTCACTCAGCTCAACCAACCTTCAAGCACGCCGCAAGTGGTGCTTGAAGGTGTCGAGCGCGCACTGCAGGTGGCGATCAGCGAACAGGAAATACAGCTGGAAAAAGGCCTGCAGTTTCTCGCCACCGTCGGTTCCGTCAGCCCTTATATCGGTTTGTTTGGCACCGTCTGGGGGATCATGAATGCCTTTATTGGCCTGTCCCAGGTGCAGCAAGCGAGCCTTTCCACCGTGGCGCCGGGCATTGCCGAAGCGTTGATCGCCACGGCCATCGGCTTGTTCGCGGCGATCCCGGCGGTGATTGCCTATAACCGTTTTGCTGCTCGCGGCCAGACCCTTCTTACCCGTTACTACGCCTTCGGCAACGAGCTGCAGGCGCGTCTGCACCGCAAACTGCACGGTGCCCCGATGAACCTGGCCACGGCCGCTTGAGAGGAGAGGGCAGATGCTCGTCAAGCCACAACGCAAGCACGGTCCCAAGGCCGAAATGAACGTGGTGCCGTACATCGACGTGATGTTGGTGCTGCTGGTGATTTTCATGGTCACCGCACCGATGCTGACCCAGGGGGTGAAGATCGAACTGCCCAAGGTCGCCAGCGAAGCACTGGCCAACGACAGTCGCCAGCAAATCCTCACCCTGTCGGTCAAGGCCGAGGGTGGTTACTACTGGAACCTGGGCGGTGAGCTGGACACCCGCCACCAGACCGACAGCGCCGTGGACCTGGAGCAGATGCGCGCCAAGGTGGCGCAGGTCGTGGCCGAGCGCAGCGAGACCCAGGTGTACATCCGTGCCGACGAGCATGCCGATTACGGCCGGGTCGTTGCGGCCATGGCCGCGTTGCAGCGGGGCGGCGTGAGCAACCTGGGGCTGGTGACTGAGGCGCCGCAATGACGGCGATGATCATGCACAGTCCCTCCTTGAGCGTACCTGCGCTGGGCCGTCGCTTTTGGAAAAACAGCCTGGCGGCGGGGCTCGCCGTGGCCCTGCACGCGGGGGTGGTGGCGTTGTTGGTGCTGGGTTGGAGCGTGGAGAAGCCGGCTGCCGAGGCGCCCAGGGTGTTGCGCACGCAACTGGTGATGTTGCCAGCGGCACCGGTGCCCGAAGCACCTGCATCTGTCATCCCTGTTGCACAGCCAGCGCTCGAATCCACCCCGCCACCCCTGGAAGCGCCACGCCCGGCCCCCACCCAGCCTCTTGTCGATCCGCGTGTCCAGGCGCAGAAACTGGAACAGGCGGCCCTGGCTCGCAAACGGGTCGAGGAGCAAAAGCGTGAGCAACAGGCCCAACAGCAGCGCGAACGCCAGGAAAGCGAACGACGCAGGCAAGACACCGAGCAGCAGGCCGCCGAACAACAGCGCCAGGCCCGGCAGGCACAAGCACTCGCCGAGCAACGCCAGGCCGAGCAAGCGCGCCAGGCCGCCGCCGACAGCCGCAGCTATCAACCGCTGAGCAAACAAGCCCCGGACTATCCGCAACGCGCCCTGGACAAGGGCCTGGAAGGCGATTGCACCGTGGAATACAGCGTGACGCCGGACGGGCGGATCGATAACCCCAAGGTCATTGACGGTTGCCACCCCTTGTTCATCCGACCGTCCCTGGCCGCTGCCCAGACGTTTCGTTATCAACCGCGAATCATCGATGGCAAGGCGGTGACGGTGCCGGCGGTACGCAATACCTTTCACTACCGGATCAAATAAACGCCGTATCTAGACATCGGCCAAGAACCCCATTGTGGCGAGGGAGCTTGCTCCCGCTGGAGCGCGCAGCGGTCCCAAAATCTTGCGGTCGCTTCGCAACCGAGCGGGAGCAAGCTCCCTCGCCACAGGGGATGTGTGGTCCTTACTTGCGGTAATGACTCGGCGCCACGCCCACTTCGCGGCGGAAGATCTGCGAGAAGTGACTGGCGCTGCCATAGCCGACCTCCAGGCCGATATCGATGACGCTGCGCTCGGTCTCCATCAGCAGTTGCCGGGCCCGGGCCATTCTCAGTTGGATGAAGTACTGCGAAGGTGAACGCCCGGTGGCGCGCTTGAACAAGCGGCTGAAGTGGTATTCGCTCATGCCGATGGCCTGGGCCAGGTCACCGAGGCTGAAGGGGGCGGCCAGGTGTTGTTCCATTAACTGGATCACCCGCTTGAGCTTGAAGGCGGGCAGGGCGTTACGTCCGGACATGTCCTCGGCGTCAGCATCCACATAATGCCGCGCCAGGTGCACCGCCACACATTGCGCCACGCCCTGGATCAGCAAGGCACTGGTTTCACCGCGCCGGGTCAATTCCGCCCGAATCTGTTCAAGCAAGGCTGAAAGCGCTTCATCCCGCCCGCCAGAGACTTCCCGCAGTTGGATCGCGCCGCTGCCGCCGGCTTCGGCAAGGGCGCGTTCCAGCAACGCCAACCCCAGGTACAGATGCATGACCACAAACGGCTCGCGACTGGTCACTTGCCAGCGCATCTCATAAGGAACCGGGGATGTGGTCAGGAAAAAATCTCCGGTGACCACGGTATTCGCTTCCCACGCCTCGTTGGCAACGCGCTCCTCGACGATGGCTTCCCCGGACAGCACCCAGACGAGCAACGGTTCGGCCACTGCCGGCACGACGATGTGTGCTTCGCTGCGCTCACGGACAAAGATCTCGACCAGGATCTCTTTGGCCGATACGCCGTCGGACGTCGCCACGCGCTCGCCGCGAATGTGTGCCTGCAAGCCGGTTGCCGATGTTCGTTCAGTGACTTCCATGCTTCGAATGCCTCGATGGAACGGCCGCCAGGTCAAGCCGGGCCGGCGGCGGGACGGTGCTGGCGCAACAGTTCGATCTGCTGGGACGGGATCAACTCGCGCAACGCCTTATAGAGCGCACGGGTTTCCAGCAGGTTCCAGATGCGCAGCATGGTTTCCAGCGCATCCAGGGGTTTGCTGATGAAATCCCGGGCACCTAGGGCCAGCGCACGCAGGCGCGTGTCTCGGGTCGCGTCGGCGGTCAGCACCAGGATCGGCAGGTAGTCGTTGGCCGGGATTCGCCGGTTGAGTTGCTCCAGCACGGCAAAGCCGTCGAACGCCGGCATGTGCAGATCGAGGATGACCAGGTCCGGCTCGAAGCTGTTGAACAGATCGAGCGTGCGCAATGGTTCGGTGCTGCTCAGCACGTTGTGCAACCCTTCGCGGGCCAGCAGTTGTTCCATCAGGTCCAGGTTGGGGCGCTGATCGTCGACGATCAGAATGCGCAAGTCGCGATTCATGCGGGCTCCGGTAGATAGTGTTCGAGGTGGCCCAGGAAGGCCTGGATATGGATAGGTTTGGTCAGGATCGCCGTGGCACCGGCGTCACGCAGGGCGCGATGGGTCAGGTCGCTGGCATCGGCGGTGATCATCAGCACGGGGGTGGCGGCGGTGGCCGGGGACTGGCGCAGGCGCCGCAAGACTTCCAGGCCTTCGAGGTCGGGCAGGCTGACGTCCAGCAGGATCAGTTGCGGGGTGTGCTGGCGCGCGAGGTCCAGGCCCATCTGGCCTTGCATGCTCGACAGCAATTGGATGCCAGGGCGGCGTTGCATCAGGGTTTCGATCAGCGCCAGGCTCGACAGGTTGTCTTCGATGCACAGGATTTTGCCGTGATAGTCCACAGGCGAGCGCGTCACCGCCAGGGCGGCGATGGGCGGCAAATGCGCGCCAACCACCTGGGTGCCGGGCAGTTGCAGGGTGAAACAGCAGCCGTGTCCGGGCTCACTGTGGACCTGCAGGTTGCCTTGCATCATTTCCAGCAGGCTCTTGCTCAACGACAACCCCAGGCCAGTGCCTTCGACCTGGGGATCGGCGCCCAGGCGTTCGAAGGGCTTGAACAGTTGGTCCAGCTGTTCCGGGGCAATGCCATGACCGGTGTCGTTGACGGCGATGCTCACCTGATGGGGCTGGACGCTGACTTCGATGCGCACCTCACCGCCGGGCCGGTTGTACTTGATGGCGTTGGACAGCAGGTTGAGCAGCACCTGCACCAGGCGCTGGCGGTCCGCGAGCACGCCGCTGTCGTCGGGCAGCGCAGGCAGCTCGGCCAAGTGGATCCCGGCGTCGGCGGCCATCGGTGAAACCAAGGTCAGGGCTTCGTGCAGCACCGTCGACAGGGCGATCGGTTCGATGTTCAGCGGCAGGCGCCCGGCCTCGATCCGGGCAATGTCCAGCACCTCGTTGATCAACGCCAGCAAGTGCTGGCCGGCCCGCAGGATATGGCTGACCTGGGGGCGTTGCCCAGCAGTGGAGTCCATGTCCAGTAATTGAGCGAAACCGAGGATGGCGTTCAGTGGCGTACGCAGCTCATGACTCATGCGCGAGAGAAACTCGCTCTTGGCCCGACTGGCGCTTTCGGCTTCTTCACGGGCGGTGCGCAGGGCGATTTCGGCGGCGCGCCGATCAGTGATGTCGCGGGTGATCTTGGAGAAACCGCGCAAGGCACCGGTGCCATCGTATTGGGCGGTGATGACCACGCTGGCCCAGAAGCGGCTGCCGTCCTTGCGGCAACGCCAGCCTTCTTCCATGTAATGACCGTCGCGGGTGGCTTCGCGCAGGGCCATCTCCGGGTGCGCCGGGCACTCTTCGGCCAGGTAGAACAGGGAAAAATGCCGGCCGAGGATTTCCTGCTCGGTGTAGCCCTTGATCCGTTCCGCGCCAGCGTTCCAGGTGGTGACGTAGCCTTGGGCATCCAGGGCGAAGATCCCGTAGTCCTTCACGCCATCGATGATCAGCCGCAAGCGCTCCTCGTTGTCGCGCAGGGCCCGTTCACGTTCGGCGAGCAACTGCCCGGCCTCCACCAGGCGCGTGCCGAGCTGGCCGATTTCGTCCTGCTCCGGCGGTTGCGGCAACAAGGGTTGGCCCAATGCCAGGCGCTGGGCGTTGCCTTGCACCTGCTGGACCCGGGCGACAATGCCCTTGGACAGGAACAGCACCGCGACAATCGCCCCCAGCAGCCCGCACACCGCCGCCAGCAAGGTGGCGAACAACAGGCGCATGCGCGTGGCCGAGGCGGCGGCGCTGCGGTCGGCGAGCAGGGCGTCCTCGCGTATGCGCATGGCGCTGATCTGCTCGCGCAATACGTCCAGCACCTGTTTGTTTTCGATCAGGATCGCGGTGATGGCCTCGGGGTCGTCGCGCTTGCCGTTGCGTAGCGCGAGCAAACCGTCGAGTTTGTCAGCGATCAGCGGGGTGATGGTCTTGAGGTGCTCGCGCATCCTGGCGTCGCGAATGTTGTGGTCCAGGCGCTGCAACGCGGCCTGGATCAGCGGCGTGGCCTGCTCGTAGCTGGGCAGGAAATCTTCACGGCGGGTCAGCAGGTAACCGCGCACGCTGGCCGCTGCCTCGGCCAGCAGGGTGTGGACTGTCTGGATATCACCCTGGACCAGCAGCACCCGGCGCACATCCTCTTCGGCCCGGGCGGTCTGGCGTTCGGTGATATAGATCAGCACCAGCGACAGCAGCAGGACCACCAGGGGCAGGGAAATCACCACCAGGGCCTTGCCGCGCAAGGGCAGGTCGGCCCAGCGGCGGGCGGCGAGAAACCTCATGGCCATTGCCCGGTAGGTTGCGCCACCAGGCCCAGGGCAACGCCGCGCACGGCGGCCTGGGTCCGGTCGGCGGCGCCCAGTTTGCCGATGACGCGCTCCACGTGGGCCTTGGCCGTGCCGGGTGCGATGCCCAGCTTTTCGCCGATCTCACGGTTGCTGAAACCGCCGGCCACCAGCCCCAGGACCTGGCGTTCCCGGGCGGTCAGGGCCTGGACTTGAGTGGCACCATTCGCACCGCGCTCGGCCATGCGGCGCAGCAGGCGCGCGCTGACCGAACTGTTCAACGCCTCTTCGCCCTGGGCGACCCGTTTGAGGGCGTCGAGCACTTCATCGCGGCTGGCGTCCTTGAGCAGATAGCCGACCGCGCCCGCACCGATGGCGGCTTCGAGGTGGTCGGGGCTGTCATCCATGGTGAAGATCACGACTTTGATTCCGGGCTGGCGCTGCTGCAGGATCCGCGCCGCGCCCAAACCGTTGAGGACGGGCATGCGGATGTCGAGAATCGCGATATCCGGCTGTAGCCGCTCGCACAGGTCGAGGGCTTCCTGGCCGTCGCGGGCCTGACCGACGACCTCGAATCCCGGGTTGCCGGCGAGCATGCTGATAAACCCGGTGCGGGTGACTTCATGGTCATCGGCCAGCAGCAGGCGTAAAGGGTGGTTCATGGTTGTACTCCGTGGGCCGGTAGCGGCACGCTGGCCAGCAGTCGGGTGCCGCCGCCGGGCTGGCTGCAACAGCTCAAGTGGCCGTCCAGCAAGTGTGCGCGTTCCTGCATGGCAGCCAGCCCCAGATGGCAGCTGCCGTTGGTCTCGATGGGCTGCTCCAGGGCAAAGCCACGGCCATCGTCTTCCACTCGCAGGCAAGCGTGGCCATCGTCCACCGCCAACCCCAAGTGCACGTGGCTGGCCTGGGCGTGCTTGAGAATGTTGTTGATGCCTTCCTGGGCAATGCGAAACAGGGCGATCTCCGTGTTGCCCGGCAGGCGCGCGGTGCTGTGTTCGGCCCAGTTCACCGTCAGGCCCGCATCGCGCAGGCGATCGGCCTCCTTGTCCACGGCTTTGTACAGGCCGAAATCATCCAGTACATGGGGGCGCAGGCCGCCGATCAGTTGCCGGCCTTCGCCGACGCAGCCTTGGGCCAGGTCGAGGATGCTTTGCAGCTCGTTCGCCAGTGCAGGCGGTAGCGACGGGCAGCGACCGGCGAAGCCCTGCAAGCGCTGATGCAAACCGGCGAGGTTCTGCGCAAGACCGTCGTGTAGGTCGTAGGCCACGCGCTTGCGTTCGTCTTCCTGGGCGCTGAACAGGCGGTGGACCAACTCGGACATGGTCCGCTCGCGGGCCTGGAGTGCTTCCAGCAGACGGCTGTTCTCCAGGTGCGCCGCCAACAGCGTCGCGAGCAATTGCAGCGACTCGATGTCTTCGTTGTCTGGCGCGCCGAGGGCCACGCTGTTACCCAGCAATAACGCCCCGAACGCCACGCCGTCGGATGCCCGTAACGGCACCCGCAAGACCTGGGGCAGGGCGCTGCCGGGCGATTCCAGCCATTGTGGGCCGGGCGTTTGTGGCTGGGCCAGGTTGGCGAGCAGTTCGAGTCGTTCCGCGCTGCCGTGACTGGCGAGGGTGCGCAAGGGGTGGTCCGGCGCCCACTCCAGCAGCAGGCCATGGTCCATGGCCATGAACGCGCACGCCCGTTGCAGCGCACGCTGGCGCATGGCCGACAGGGGCAACTGCGTCAGTTCATGGCCGGTGCCCAGCAGCAGGCCCAGGCGCGCGGCACGGCTTTGCGACTGGCGATATTGGCTGCGGATGGCCAGGGCACTGCCGGGGTCATGGGGTGGGCTTTGCATGGGGAACTCCAGCGTGGAAGAGGACCGGTCCGGTTCGCGGTGGCGCCATTAGAACGTGTCACCGGCACCGGGCCTATCTGCCGAACGGCATAGGCGATTGGCACCGGTTGGCCGATGGCGAAGGCAGGGAAGGCCGGCAAAGTGGGCCCATTGAAACCCAAAGGAACACTTTGATGAAAATGAAAACCTGCGCCATTGCTGCTTTATTCCTGCTGGCCGCGCCGCTTGTCCAGGCGCTTGAGGCTACGCCTTACGTGTATCGCACGGTGGCCGAGCAGCCCAAGAATGTGAATGATCGCGAGATCGCGGCGCTGTTCGACCGCTGGAACGCCGCGCTGCAAACCGGTAGCGCCACCGCCGTGACCGGCCTCTACGCTCCGGATGCGATTTTGCAACCGACTGTTTCCAACAAGGTGCGCAACACGCCGGCGCAGATCCAGGATTACTTCGAGCATTTCCTGGCCGGCAAACCGGTCGGGCAAATCAACTACCGGGAGATCCGCCACCTGGGCCCCGATGCGGCGATGGACAGTGGTGTCTATACCTTCACGCTCACCCAGGCCGACGGTTCCAAGCGCGAGGTCCAGGCGCGCTACACCTTCCTCTATGAGCGCCTTGATGGCCAGTGGAAGATCATCAACCATCACTCATCGGCCATGCCTGAGGTGGCGAAGACCTTGCACGCCAGCCACTGATAGCACTGGCTCGCAAAAGACCTGCCTGTGGGAGCAAAGCTTGCTCCCACAGGGCCCTCTATCAATTCCATCCCCGTGTTTAGACACACATTGCATAAAGAGCTTGGATTAACGCGCGAACATTAATTAGAATCAGTCTCATTTAAGACTTTGCGCAGGCTCTGGACATGTGTGATGCCGTTACGCCGACGGAGCATTCCCTCCATGCGTTGTACCGTGACCACGGTAGCTGGCTGGAAGGCTGGCTGCGGCGGCGCATGGGCAATGCCTGGGATGCAGCGGACCTGCGCCAGGATACCTTCCTGCGGGTGCTTTCCAGTTCCCAGACCTTGGCTGACCTGCAAGAACCCCGGGCTTACCTGCTGACCGTTGGCAAACGCCTGCTGAGCAATTTCTACACCCGGCGCAATCTGGAACAGGCGTATCTCGATGCCTTGGCAAGCCTGCCTGAAGCCTGCGCACCGTCGCCAGAACAACGCTGGCTGCTGCTGGAAACCCTGCAAGCCCTGGACGAATTGCTCGATGGCCTGGCGCCCTTGGTGCGCCGGGCTTTTCTCTGGAGCCAACTTGAAGGCCTGGGTTATCGCGAGATCGCCGAGCGCCTGCAAGTCTCCGAACGCACCGTAAAACGCTATATGGCCCAGGCCTATGAGCATTGCCTGTTGGTGGACTTCTGATGCGCTCGGCTCCTTCGCCCGAAGCCCGTGAAGCGGCGCGGGCGGCGGCTCGCTGGTTGACCCAGATGGAGTTCGACGGGGATGCGTTCGACTCGACGGCCCTGCAACGCTGGCGCGACAGTAGCGCTCATCATGAGGCGGCCTGGCAGAAGGCCCAGCGATTGCGCCAGCGTTTTGCCGGGGTGCCCGCGTCCTTGGGCATGGCAACCCTGGACCGCCCAGTACTGGCCCGGCGCGAGGTGCTCAAGCGCGCGTTGGGCGTCGCCGCATTGGTCCCGACCGCTTGGTTGCTGGGGCGAGAGCTGCCGTTGGAGGCCTGGCGCGCTGATTTGCACACCGCCACAGGCGAGCAACGGCGCTGGTCGCTGGTCGATGGCAGTGCACTGCAACTGAACACCGACAGCGCCGTCGACCTGGACCTCAAGGCGCGGCGCCTGATGCTGGTACGCGGCGAGATGGCCCTCAAGCTCGCCGGAAACACGCCGCTGTCCGTTCAATCACCCTATGGGCTCATCACCATCACTCGTGGCGAGGTCTGCCTGCACCTGGGCGAGGGCGATTGCCGGGTGTCGGTGGTCAGCGGCTCGGCGCAACTGCAACCCCTGCGCGGGCCATTGCTGAGCTTGGAAACGGGCCAGCAGGTCAACATCCAGGACTCAGGCGCGGGGCCAGTGAAGGTGTTCGACGTGGCACAGCTGGGTTGGCGTGACGGCGTATTGGTTGCGCAGGACCAGCCGCTGGGGCATTTCCTGCGGGAACTGAGCCGCTATCGCCCCGGCGTGTTGCGCTGGGATGAAACCCTGGAACCCCTGCCAATCACCGGCAGCTTCCGCCTGGACAACACCGACCGAATCCTCGCGCTGCTTGCGGCCAGCCTGCCGCTGGACGTGCATATGCGTACTCGCTATTGGGTCACGTTGACGCTTCGCAAAAATATGGCCTGAGGCCTGTCCCCTTTTTTTGTCTCGCTTGTCATTCAAGGCAACTGAACAAAAATGAGAGCGCTTTCCAATGTCCGCAGTTGCACCTTTGCGTTTGCGCCCGGCCTTCGCCGGCTGGCGTCCGCTGTTGAACCTGAGCCTCACGTTGAGCCTGAGCGCCAGCCCCTTCTTTATCTCATCGAGCCTGGCCGAAGAAGCCACCCGGCGCAGCTATCAGGTGCCGGCGGGCAGCCTCAGCGCGGCGTTGACCCGGTTTGCCGGGCTGGCGGGCGTCAACTTGTCGGTAGATCCGGCCCTGGTGAGTGGTCGCAACAGCGCCGGGCTTTCGGGTGAGTTTGGGGTCGAGGAGGGTTTTGCCCGGCTGTTGCGCGGTTCTGGCCTGCAGTTACAGCCTGTGGGTGAGCAGGCCTACATCCTGATGCCGGCGCCAGAAGGCGGCAGCCTGCAACTGGCACCCACCTCGATTGTCGGCGCCACGGCTTCGACGGACAGCCCGGTGTATGCCGGTGGCCAGGTGGCGCGGCGTGGTTCGCAAGGCTTGCTGGGCTCGCGGGACTTCATGGAAACGCCGTTCAGCATGACCACCTACACCAGCGCCGCGGTCAAGAACCAGCAGGCACGCACCCTGGGCGACCTGATCGCCAGCGACCCCTCGGTCCGCGCCACCAACCCGGCGGGCGGACGCTTTGAGCAGTTCACCATTCGTGGTTTCAGCCTGTTCAACAGCGATGTCGCCTACAACGGACTCTACGGCATCCTGCCGACGTACACGATCGACATGGAGATGGCCGAGCGCGTCGATATCGTCAAGGGCCCGAGCCAGCTCATCAACGGTATTTCGCCGCGGGGCAGCGTGGGCGGCGGGATCAACGTGGTGCCCAAGCGTGCCACCGACAAGCCCATCACCTCGTTCACCGGCAGCTATGCCTCCAACAACCAGCTTGGCGGTGCCGTGGATGTCGGGCGGCGTTTTGGTGAAGAGGACAAGTTCGGTATTCGCTTCAATGGTGTGAAGCAGGCGGGCGACACCGAATGGGATCACCAGAGCGTGGACCGCGAGATGGCGGTACTGGGCCTGGATTTTCGCGGTGAACGCCTGCGGCTCTCGACGGACATTGGCCGCACCGAGCGTAACACCGACGCGCCCCAGGAACGCGTGCAGGTTGCCGCCGACGCGCCAGTGCCGCATGCCAGCGATGTAGGTCGCAACTACGCGCAGTCTTGGAGCAAGGCGCGTACCAAAGATACCTTCGGCGCGGTGAATGCCGAATTCGATGTCAACGACTCCGTCATGCTGTACGGCGGCGTGGGGGCGCGCAAAAGTAATCATGAGTTCCTTCGGCATGCCGTTTCGGTCCTCAATGAGGCTGGAGATTTCCGCGTTCAACCCCGGGATTTCACTCGCGACGAGAATGTCCGGACGGCCAATGCCGGGGTGCGCAACTGGTTCCATACAGGCCCGGTGAGCCATGAAGTCAACCTGGCTGCCAGCTATTTCTACATGGACTTCGAAAATGGTGGCGCCCGTTACGCCAACGGCAACAGCAACCTGTATGACCCGGTACAGACCCCGACGCCGAGCAACCCGACGCGACAGGACGACAAGGTCTACACCGAGAACCGCTTCAGTGGCCTGGCGTTGTCCGACACGCTGGGCCTGTTTGAGGATCGCTTGCTGCTGACCCTAGGTGCCCGCTGGCAACGGGTGAAGGTTGACGACTGGACGAATAACGTCAAGGGCGAAACCGCCTACGATGAGGAAAAGATTTCGCCGTCGGGTGGCATCCTGTTCAAGGCGACGGACAAGCTGTCGTTGTATGCCAACTACATGGAAGGCCTGAGCCAGGGCAAGATCGCGCCGTCGACGTCGGTGAACGAGGATGAGATTTTCCCGCCCTTCATCAGCCGTCAGGTCGAGGTGGGCGCCAAGTATGATGCCGGTCCGTTCGCCGTCACCGCCGCGCTGTTCCGGATCAAACAGCCGGCCTATGCGACCGACGCCACGACGCGTATCTTCGGCCCGAACGGCAAGCGAGAAAACACTGGTGTGGAACTGAGTGTCTTCGGCGAACCGCTGAAGGGAACCCGCTTACTGGGTGGTGTGATGTTCATCGACAGCGAACTGACCCAAACCACCAACGGCACCTTCGACGGCAACCGCGCACCGGCCACGCCGAAGTACAACGTCAACCTCGGCGCCGAATGGGACGTGCCGACGGTACAGGGCCTGACCCTGACCAGCCGTGGCATCTATTCCAGCTCGCAGTACCTGGACCAGTCCAACACCAAGCAAATCGATTCCTGGGAACGTTTCGACGTGGGCGCCCGCTACGCGTTCAAGGTCGACGAAAAGCACATCACCCTGCGGGCCAACATCGAAAACGTGGCAGACAAGCGCTACTGGAGTTCGGCCGGGGCGTCGGATGACAGTGAGGCCGGATTGACGCTGTCGACCCCGCGCACCTACCTGCTTTCCGCAACGGTGGATTTCTAGGCCAAGGTGCTGCTCCAGGGAAGGAGCAGCCTGGGTTCAGATGTCGCGAAACAAATCGTGGGCATCCAACAGCCGCCAGGCAATTTCGGGGCGTTTTTCCAGGCCTCGGCGGATGGCGGCGGGAATCGACTGGCGAATCTTGCGGCACAGGCCGGGCTGGTCCTGGAATTCGATGGAGATGCCGCGCATGGTCCGCACTTCGTTGTAGCCAGGCTCGACGCTCAGGCGGATCCCCAGGTTTTCGTACAGGCGCTGCTGCAGGCGCTGGAGTTCATCGAGGCTCTGGATGTTCTCCAGGTGTTCAAGCAGGCGTTTTTCTTCCTGGCGATTCAGGCACAGGATGCGCAGGTCGCTGCCAGGCGCTTGCAGCAAGGCATCACGGCCACAATCACAGACGCCGGGCGGGCAGGGGGGGCGGATCGGAATCGACGCGGTCATGGGCTCCACAAAAATCTGCTGCACAACGAAACAGCGAGCTTATCGCCGGCCCAGGCAATGTGATGCCTGGCGGCATGTGGGTCAAGCCTGTTGGAGGGGCCGCTTGTCTGGCGGTGCTGTGGGAGCTTGCTCGTGATAGCGGTGAGTCAGCCTGCACCTTTGTCGGATTTGCCACCGCCATCGCGAGCAAGCTTTGCTCCCACAGAGCTGATGGGTGTACGACCGGGGGAGCCAGGTCGGCTGTCAGGCCGTCTTCGCGAGCAGGCTCGCTCCCACAGGGGATCCATGTCGGACACAGCATGTGTATTCGCTGAAATCCAATGTGGGAGCTTGCTCGCGATAGCGGTGGTTCAGTCGAAAGCGTTACAACCCCAACTCAGACAACCCCGGATGATCGTCCGGCCGGCGACCCAGCGGCCAACGGAACTTGCGCTCGCTTTCCTTGATCGGCATGTCGTTGATGCAGGCGTAGCGGTTGTACATCAGGCCTTGCTCATCGAACTCCCAGTTTTCGTTACCGTAGGAGCGGAACCAGTTACCCGAATCGTCGTGCCATTCGTAGGCGTAGCGCACGGCGATGCGGTTATCGGTGAACGCCCAGAGTTCCTTGATCAGCCGATAATCCAGCTCCTTGGCCCATTTGCGAGTCAGGAATGCCTTGGCTTCCTCGCGGTTATGGGCGAATTCGGCGCGGTTACGCCATTGGGTATCCAGCGTGTAGGCCAGGGATACTTTTTGCGGGTCACGAGAGTTCCAGCCGTCTTCGGCCAGGCGAACTTTCTCGATCGCCGACTCACGAGTGAACGGCGGCAACGGCGGACGAACTTCGGAAGAAGCAGACATGGCGGATCTCCAATGAATTGCACAAGGTTCAACGGCTCAGGCGTGTAACAACATCTTCAGCATGTCTTGGGCGTCGTCAGCCGCGCTGTGGTCGCCCATGACCAGCGCCACGGTAATGGCGCCATCAATCATAATCAGCAGTTGGCGGGCCAGTGCGTCGGGGTTCTGGACACCTTGTTCGACGCACAGCCGGGTTACGTAATCGAGCAACTTCTGTTTGTGCAGCTTCGCCACCTGGCGGACCGGATCCTGTGGATCGCCGGTTTCGCCACTGGTGTTGATGAATGCACAGCCGCGGAAACCCTCGCTGTCGAACCAGCCTTTGAGCACAGTGAACAGATTGAGCAGCCGTGCAGTCGGGGTCGGCGCCTTGTCCACCTCGGTGCTGAACCAGTGCATCCAGCGTTCGTCCCGCCGCTTGAGGGCGGCCACGATCAGGTCGTCCTTGTTGGCGAAGTAGCGATAGACACTTTTCCTGGAAACGCCGGCGGTTTTCACCAGAAGGTCCATGCCGGTGGCGGCGATGCCACTTTTATAGATCAACTTTTCGGCGACATCGAGGATGATGTCTCGTGTTTCATTACCAGTAATTTCGTTCATGAAACAAAAGTAGAATGATCGTTCTCCTTGGTCAAGTCTTTTTTTCTTTAGGACAGGAAGACCCAAACCCATCCATGGTGTAAGCTCATCCGTTCTTCGGAATCGACCTTTTGCGAGCCCTATGCCGTCGCTTTTCAAACGCTCCCTGCTGCCCAAGCTGCGCAGCTTTGCACTGACCGCCGATGCGGTGACCATCCTCGATGGTGCTGCCCAATTCCGCCGTTGCCTGCTGGAGAAAATCGCCCAGGCCACCCAGCGCATCTACATCGTCGCGCTGTACTTGCAACAGGACGAGGCCGGCCAGGAAATCCTCGATGCGCTGCATGCCGCCAAGGCCGCGCGTCCGGAACTGGACGTGATCGTGGTGGTGGACTGGCTGCGAGCCCAGCGCGGGCTGATCGGCGCCAAGAAGCAGCCGGGCAACTCGGCGTGGTACCAGGAACAGACTCGCACCCATGCCAGCGAAGTGCCGATCTATGGCGTGCCGGTGCAAACCCGCGAGCTGTTCGGCGTGCTGCACTTGAAAGGCTTCGTGATTGACGACTGTGTGCTCTACAGCGGCGCCAGCTTGAATAACGTCTACCTGCACAAGTTCGACAAATACCGCTACGACCGCTATCACCTGCTGCAGAACACGGCACTGGCCGATTCGATGCATCACCTGGTGCAGCACGGCCTGCTCACCTCCAGGGCCGTGCACCGCCTGGACCTGCCGAACCTGCCCAGCACCCGCAGTTTGCGCAAGGACATCGGCGACCTGCGCAGTCGCCTCAAGTACGCGACCTATGACACCAGCGTTGGCAGCCTCGACAAGAGTGGCCTGTCGGTCAGCCCGTTGCTGGGCGTGGGCAAGAACAATCCGCTGAGCCGGGTGATCGGTGAACTGATCGCCAGCAGTCGCCAGCAACTGACCATTTGCACACCGTATTTCAACCTGCCCCTGGCGGTAACCCGGGAGCTCAATCGCGCCCTGGCCCGTGGGGTCAAGATCGACATCATCGTTGGCGACAAGACGGCCAACGACTTCTACATTCCGCCAAGCGAGCCGTTCAAGATCATCGCGGCGCTGCCATACCTCTACGAAATCAGCTTGCGGCGCTTCGCCAAACGCCATCAGCGTGCTATCGACAGCGGCCAATTGAACCTGCACCTGTGGCGTGACGGGGACAACACCTATCACCTCAAGGGCATGTGGATCGACGAGCGCTACACCTTGCTGACCGGCAACAACCTCAACCCGCGGGCCTTTCGCCTGGACCTGGAGAACGCGTTGTTGCTGGATGACCCCAAAGGCGAGTTGCTGGCGCCGCGCCAGGCCGAGCTTGAACAGATCTACCGCCACACGCGCCGGATCGACGGTTACCTGGACCTGGAAAACCTGCCGGATTACCCCGCGGCCGTGGCCAGGTTCCTGAAACGGGTCAGCCGGGTGCGGATAGAACGGCTGCTTTACCGGATCCTGTGAACACCCGCGCCATGTCGAAAAAAGACACCATCTCCATCCAGTTGGTGCGTGAGGCGCTGCTGCAAAGCTGCGCCTGCGGAGCGGCTACCAATGAAGTGCTGAGCAAGGTCGGCATAGACCCTGCGTTGCTCGACGACGCCCAGGCGCGGGTCCCGGCCCATGCCTATGCGCGGCTCTGGCGTTTGCTCGCCCGTCGCCTGGATGACGAGTTTTTTGGCATGGACCCGCGCAAGCTCAAGTCCGGCAGCCTGGCGTTTCTCTGCCAGTGCGCCATGGCCCAGCCCACGCTGGCGAGCGGCTTGACGGCGGGGCTGGGGTTTCTGTCGCTGATGCTCGAACACCTGCCAGCCCAGTGGGTGCGCCAGCAAAGCCTGGCGGAGATCGTGCTGCTGGAAGACGATCAGGAACCGCGTCGGGCCTTTACCTATTTCACCTACTGGATGATCGTCCATGGCGTGGCCTGCTGGCTGGCCGGGCGGCGCATTCCCATTCTTTCCGTCGAACTGCGTTGCCCGGCGCCGGATTTCTGCGACGACTATCGGGTGATGTTTTCCCAGAACCTGCGTTTTGACCGGCCTCGTACCCGGATGATTTTCTCCGCCGAATGCCTCGACCTGCCGATCAGGCGCAACGCTGATGAGCTCAAGCGCTTCCTGGCCCAGGCCCCGGCCAACATCCTGGTCAAGTACCGCAACCCGCAAAGCCTGGCCAGCCGTATCCGGCACGACCTGCGGCAGTTGCCTGCCGAACAGTGGCCGGAAACCGAGGCCCTGGCCCAGCAGCTATGCGTATCCGCGTCTACCCTGCGCCGACGCTTGGCGGAGGAGGGCCAGACTTACCAGGGCCTCAAGGACAGCGTGCGCAAGGATCTGGCAATCACCTGGCTTGCGGAGCCCTCCATCAGTTTCGTCGAAATCGCCTCGCGCCTGGGCTTTGCCGATGCCAGCTCCTTCTACAAGGCGTTTCGCAAATGGTCCGGGTCCAACCCGGGGCATTATCGCAGCCTGATACTCAACGAGTCGGACTAATCCCGCCGAATCCGACACGGCCCCCCTGTGGGAGCGAGCCTGCTCGCGATGAGGGCCTAAAGAACACCACATCCCTAAACCATGGCCAAACCAGTCAAGCAACTTGAAAGCTTTGACCATTGCCGCCATAGCCCTTCGGCGCGAGTATTTGCCTGCTATTCACGGTTCCCCCAACCAATAAAAACCACAGAGGGATGCTGGTCATGCGCGATTATTCGTCCGCCACTTCGCAGTTCGATTACCTGCACACTGTCAACACCGCACTGCACGGCTCGCTCGAGGCGCTCAATGCCTGCGTCGAGTGTTGCGACCGGCATGCGTTGCCGGGGCGTATCGCCTTGTTCTGGGAGGGCCGTGACGGCAGCGATGCGACTTGGACTTACCGTGACCTGCAGGAAAACGCCGCGCGGTTCGCCAACTTCCTGCGCGCCCAAGGCGTCGGCAAGGGCGACAAAGTGGCCGGCCTGCTGCCGCGCACCGCTGAACTGTTGATCGTGGTGCTCGCTACCTGGCGCATCGGGGCGGTGTATCAACCGCTGTTCACCGCGTTCGGGCCCAAGGCCATCGAGCACCGGCTCGGCAGCTCGGGGGCGCGCGTGGTCGTCACCGATGCGGTCAACCGTCCCAAGCTCGACGAAGTCGCCGGTTGTCCCACCATCGTTACGGTCGGCGGCGAGAAGGGCCAGGGCATCGTGCGCGGCGACTACAGTTTCTGGGCCGAAGTGGCGAACCATTCCAGCCAGTGCGAACCGCTGATGCTCACTGGCGAAGACCCGTTCCTGCTGATGTTCACCTCCGGCACCACGGGACCTGCCAAGGCGCTGTCGGTACCGCTCAAGGCCATTGTTGCGTTCCAGAGCTACACCCGTGACGCGGTAGACCTGCGCCCCGAAGACGCCTTCTGGAACGTCGCCGACCCGGGTTGGGCCTACGGCATCTATTTTGGCGTGACCGGGCCGCTGGCGATGGGGCATCCGATTACCTTCTATGATGGCCCGTTCACCTTGGAAAGCACCTGCCGGGTCATCAACAAATACGGCATCACAAACCTGACCGGATCGCCCACGGCCTACCGCCTGTTGATCGCCGGTGGCGAGCAGTTCGCCCGCTCGATCAAGGGCAAGCTGCGCATCGTCAGCAGCGCCGGTGAGCCGTTGAACCCAGAGGTGATCCGTTGGTTCGCCGACAACCTGAACGTAGTGATCCACGACCATTACGGCCAGACCGAACTGGGCATGGTGCTGTGCAACCACCATGGGCTGGAACACCCGGTGCATCTGGGCGCGGCCGGTTTTGCTTCGCCGGGCCATCGGATCGTGGTGCTGGATGAAAACCAGCGCGAGCTGGGCGTAGGCCAGCCGGGCATTCTCGCGCTGGACCGCAGCCAGTCGCCCATGTGCTGGTTCGCCGGTTACGCAGGCGGGCCGACCAAGGCCTTCGTCGGTGACTACTACTTGAGTGGCGACACCGTGGAGCTGAATCCGGACGGCAGCATCAGCTTCGTCGGCCGCAGCGATGACGTGATCACCACCTCCGGCTACCGGGTCGGTCCGTTCGACGTGGAAAGCGCCCTGATCGAACACCCGGCCGTGGTGGAGGCGGCGGTGATCGGCAAGCCCGACCCGGAGCGCACCGAGTTGGTGAAGGCTTTCGTGGTGCTCAGCACTCAATACCGTGCCTCACCGGAGCTGGCCGAAGAATTGCGCCTGCACGTGCGTCAGCGCCTGGCGGCCCATGCGTATCCCCGTGAAATCGAATTTGTCAGCGACTTGCCGAAAACCCCAAGCGGCAAATTGCAGCGCTTTATCTTGCGCAACCAAGAGATCGCCAAAGCTCAAGAGGCTGCGGCGCACAACGTTTCAGCTTGAATCCAAGGAAACCATGATGCAGATCGACAACAAGATTTTCCTCGTCAGCGGCGGTGCTTCCGGCCTTGGCGCGGCCACCGGCGAAATGCTGGTCAAGGCCGGCGCCAAGGTGATGCTGGTGGACCTCAACGCCGACGCCGTGGCCGCTCAGGCGCAAAAACTGGGCTGCCAGAGCGTGGTGGCCGACATCAGCAACGAAACGGCGGCTGAAGCGGCGGTCAAGGCCACGGTCGATGCGTTCGGTGGTCTCAATGGCCTGGTGAACTGCGCTGGTATCGTGCGCGGCGAGAAGATCCTCGGCAAGAACGGTCCCCACGCCCTGGCCAGCTTCAGTCAGGTGATCAACGTCAACCTGATCGGCAGCTTCAACCTGCTGCGCCTGGCGGCAGCGGTCATTGCCGAAACCGAGGCAGACGCCGACGGCGAGCGCGGGGTGATCATCAATACGGCGTCGGTGGCAGCCTTCGATGGACAGATCGGCCAGGCGGCTTATGCGGCGTCCAAAGGCGCCATCGCCAGCCTGACGTTGCCGGCCGCCCGCGAGCTGGCGCGTTTCGGTATCCGGGTGATGACCATTGCGCCAGGGATTTTCGAAACCCCGATGATGGCCGGCATGACCCCGGAAGTACGCGACTCCCTGGCCGCTGGCGTGCCGTTTCCGCCGCGCCTTGGGAAACCTTCCGAGTACGCGGCGCTGGTCAGGCATATCATTGAGAACAGCATGCTCAACGGCGAGGTGATCCGTCTCGACGGTGCCTTGCGTATGGCAGCCAAATAATAAGGAGGATTCATGATGTCCAACGATCCTATTGTCATCGTCAGCGCCGTCCGTACCCCCATGGGCGGCTTCCAGGGTGAACTGAAGAGCCTCAGCGCGCCGCAGCTGGGTGCCGCTGCTATCAAGGCCGCCGTGGAGCGTGCCGGCATCGCCCCCGACGCAGTTGAAGAAGTGCTGTTCGGTTGCGTGCTCGCCGCCGGCCTTGGCCAGGCACCGGCGCGTCAGGCTGCGCTGGGCGCCGGGCTCGACAAGTCGACCCGCTGCACCACGCTCAACAAAATGTGCGGCTCGGGCATGGAAGCGACGATCCTCGCCCATGACATGCTCATCGCCGGCAGCGCCGAAGTGGTGGTGGCCGGCGGCATGGAAAGCATGTCCAACGCGCCGTACCTGCTCGATCGGGCCCGCAGCGGTTACCGGATGGGCCATGGCCGGGTGCTTGACCACATGTTCCTCGACGGTCTGGAAGACGCCTACGACAAAGGTCGGCTGATGGGCACTTTCGCCGAAGATTGCGCCGAGGCCAATGGCTTGAGTCGCGAGGCCCAGGATGCGTTCGCCATTGCATCCACCACCCGCGCCCAGCAGGCGATCAAGGACGGCAGTTTCGATGCCGAGATCGTGCCGTTGCAGGTCATGGTCGGCAAAGAGCAAGTGACCGTGCGCCACGATGAGCAGCCGCCGAAAGCGCGGATCGACAAGATCGCCTCGCTCAAGCCGGCATTCCGCGAGGGCGGTACGGTGACGGCGGCCAACGCCAGTTCCATTTCCGATGGCGCCGCAGCGCTGGTGCTGATGCGCCAGAGCCAGGCGGCTCAGCGTGGCCTCAAGCCCCTGGCGGTGATCCACGGTCATGCGGCGTTTGCCGATACCCCGAGCCTGTTTCCCACCGCACCGATTGGCGCTGTGAAGAAATTGATGCAAAAAACCGGTTGGTCGCTGGATCAAGTCGACCTGTTCGAAGTCAACGAAGCCTTTGCTGTGGTGGGCCTGGTGACCATGGGCAAGCTGGAAATCGCCCATGACAAGGTCAACGTCCACGGCGGCGCCTGTGCGCTGGGCCACCCGATTGGCGCGTCTGGCGCACGAATCCTGGTGACCCTGCTGTCAGCCCTGCGCCAGAAGGGGCTCAAGCGCGGCGTCGCGGCCATTTGCATTGGCGGCGGCGAAGCCACGGCCATGGCCGTCGAATGCCTGTATTAAGGAATCACCATGCTCCCGACTGAAGAACAGACCCAAATCCGCGACATGGCCCGGCAATTCGCCGAGGAACGCTTGAAACCGTTCGCCGCCGAATGGGATCGCGAGCACCGTTTTCCCCGGGAAGCTATCGGTGAAATGGCCGAGCTGGGCTTTTTCGGCATGCTGGTGCCGGAGCAGTGGGGCGGTTGTGACACCGGTTACCTGGCCTACGCCATGACTCTGGAGGAAATCGCTGCCGGTGACGGCGCGTGCTCGACCATCATGAGTGTGCATAACTCGGTGGGTTGCGTGCCAATCCTCAAGTTCGGCAACGATGAACAGAAGGCGAAATTCCTCACGCCCCTGGCCAGTGGCGCGATGCTTGGCGCCTTTGCCCTGACCGAGCCCCAGGCCGGTTCGGACGCCAGCAGCCTCAAGACGCGGGCGCGGCTGGAGGGTGATCATTACGTGCTCAACGGTTGCAAGCAGTTCATCACGTCCGGGCAGAACGCCGGAGTGGTGATTGTGTTTGCGGTGACCGATCCGAGCGCCGGCAAGCGTGGCATCAGTGCGTTCATCGTGCCGACCGATTCGCCGGGCTACAGCGTGGCCCGGGTCGAAGACAAACTCGGCCAGCACGCCTCCGACACCTGCCAGATCCTCTTCGAGGATGTGAAGGTGCCGGTGGGCAATCGCTTGGGTGAGGAGGGCGAGGGCTACAAGATCGCCCTGGCGAACCTGGAAGGCGGGCGCGTGGGCATCGCGGCGCAAGCGGTGGGCATGGCCCGCGCGGCGTTCGAGGCGGCCCGGGACTATGCCCGGGAACGCTCCAGTTTCGGCAAGCCGATCATCGAGCACCAGGCCGTGGCGTTCCGCCTGGCAGACATGGCGACCCAGATCGCCGTGGCCCGGCAAATGGTGCACTACGCCGCCGCCCTGCGGGACAGCGGCCAGCCGGCGTTGGTGGAAGCGTCCATGGCCAAGCTGTTCGCCTCGGAAATGGCCGAAAAGGTCTGCTCCATGGCGTTGCAGACCCTGGGCGGTTACGGTTACCTCAACGACTTCCCACTGGAACGCATCTACCGCGACGTGCGGGTCTGCCAGATCTACGAAGGCACCAGCGACATTCAACGCATGGTCATTTCGCGCAATCTTTGAACAGGAGTCCTGCATGAGCTACGAAACGATTTTATTGGAGATCAAGGACCGCGTCGGCCTGATCACCCTCAACCGTCCCCAGGCATTGAACGCCTTGAATGCGCAGATCGTCAGCGAACTGAACCAGGCGTTGGACAGCCTGGAGGCTGATCCGAAGATTGGCTGCATCGTGCTGACCGGCTCGAAAAAAGCCTTTGCCGCCGGTGCTGACATCAAGGAAATGGCCGAGCTGACCTACCCGCAGATCTACCTGGACGACCTGTTCAGCGACAGCGACCGCGTGGCCAACCGCCGCAAGCCGATCATCGCGGCGGTGAACGGTTTTGCCTTGGGCGGTGGCTGCGAACTGGCGTTGATGTGCGACTTCATCCTGGCCGGAGACAATGCCAAGTTCGGTCAGCCGGAGATCAATCTCGGTGTGCTGCCGGGCATGGGCGGCACCCAGCGCCTGGCCCGGGCGGTGGGCAAGGCCAAGGCCATGGAAATGTGCCTGACCGGGCGCTTCATCGACGCGGTGGAAGCCGAGCGCTGCGGCATCGTCGCGCGGATCGTACCAGCTGATGAGCTGCTGGACGACGCACTGAAGACTGCAGCGTTGATCGCCTCCAAGTCGGTGCCTATCAGCATGATGGTCAAGGAAAGCGTCAACCGCGCCTTTGAGGTCAGCCTGTCCGAAGGCGTTCGTTTCGAGCGCCGGGTATTCCACGCGGCGTTTGCGACGCAGGATCAGAAGGAAGGGATGGCGGCGTTCGTGGCCAAGCGTGCGGCGGAGTTCAAGGACAAGTAATTCGGCGTTCCTGTTGACGCTTTCGCGAGCAAGCTCGCTCCCACAGTGAATTTGGGATGTACGCAGCCTTTGTGTACGCCATCAGACCCTGTGGGAGCGAGCTTGCTCGCGAAGGCGACGGTACATTCCGCCTATAAATGACTGATACACCGCTATCGCGGGCAAGCCTTGCTCCCACAGGGGCCGTGACCTGACACAGTATTCTGTGTGCAGCGCAGATTCAGTGGGAGCAAAGCTTGCTCGCGATGCTTTTCGGCCCTCACACCAGGTAATGTTTGAGTTCCCGGGCGATGACCATTCGCTGTATCTCGCTCGACCCTTCATAGATCTGGGTAATCCGCGCATCGCGGTAGTAGCGCTCCACCGGATAATCCTCGAGATAGCCGTAGCCACCATGAATCTGTATGGCCGAGGAGCAGACTTTCTCGGCCATTTCCGAGGCGAACAGCTTGGCCTGGGAGGCTTCTGACAGGCACGGCTTGCCGGCGCTGCGCAGGCGGGCGGCGTGGAGGATGAGCAGGCGGGTGGCGTTGATGCGGGTGTGCATGTCGGCCAGCAGGTTGGCGATGCTCTGGTGCTCGATGATCGGCTTGTCGAACTGGACGCGATCGCGCGCGTAAGCCAACGCCGCTTCAAACGCCGCGCGGGCGATGCCCAAGGCTTGCGCAGCAATGCCGATGCGGCCGCCTTCCAGGTTGGACAGGGCAATCGCCAGGCCTTTACCGCGAGCCCCCAACAGGTTGGCCTCGGGGATGGTGCAATTGCTCAAGGTGACCGCGCAGGTGTCCGAGGCGCGGATGCCCATTTTGTGTTCGGTGCGATCGACGATGAAGCCCGGCGTATCGGTGGGCACCAGGAACGCCGAAATGCCTTTCTTGCCCAGCTCCGGGTCCGTCACGGCAAACACGATGGCCAGTTTCGCTCGCTTGCCATTGCTGACGAACTGCTTGGCACCGTTGATAACCCACTGGCCATCACGCAGTTCGGCCCGGGTGCGCAGGTTGTGGGCTTCGGAGCCGGCCTGTGGCTCGGTCAGGCAGAAGCAGCCAATGGCCTGGCCACTGGCGAGGTCGGCCAGCCATGTCTGTTTCTGTTCATCGGTGCCAAAATTCAGGACCGGCCCGCAACCCACCGAGTTGTGGATGCTCATCAGCGCCCCGGTGGCACCGTCACCCGCGGAGATTTCCTCTACCGCCAGGGCATAGGCCACGTAATCGACGTAGGTGCCGCCCCATTCTTCCGGCACCACCATCCCCAACAGGCCCAGTTCGCCCATCTTCGCCACCAGGCCGTCGTCAATCCATCCGGCTTTTTCCCAGGCCTGGGCATGGGGGGCGATTTCACCACGGGCGAAGTCCCGGGCCATGTCGCGGATCATCACTTGTTCTTCGGTCAGTTCGAGGTCGTGCATGGCTCAGTTCCCGTGGTCGTCGAAGCCGTCGAAGAAACTCGCCACATGGTCGGCGTCCAGCGCCTCCAGGGTCGGCGGGTTCCAGCGTGGGCTTTTGTCTTTGTCGATCAGCAAGGCGCGCACGCCTTCGATCAGGTCACCGCGTTCGAACCATTGCCGGTCCAGATGCAGCTCCAGGGCAAAACAGTTTTCCAGGCTCAAATGTCGCCCGCGCCGTAGCATTTCCAGGGTCACGGCCATGGCCAGGGGAGAGCGGCTGTCCAGCAGGTCGGCGGTCTTTGTCGCCCATTCGTGGCTGTTGGCGACGGTGACCTGGCGCAACTGCTCCACCATGCTCGGCACGTCGGGCAGGGCAAAAAAATGGTCGATGGCCGGCCGCAAGTCGGCCAGGGGGGGCGCAGGGAGCTGTTGCTGGCCAAGTTTGGCCAGCAGGCTTTGCAGGTCCTTGAGCGGCGCGTCGTGCCATTCCAGCCGATCGAGGCGTTCGTCGAGCTGCTTGAGCTTGCGGCTATCGAGGTACCAGTCGGCGAGCCCGCAATACAAGGCGTCGGCGGCTCGGATCTGTACGCCGCTGACCCCCAGGTAGATCCCCAGCTCACCGGGAATGCGCGGCAGGAAATAACTGCCGCCCACGTCCGGGAAGTAACCGATGGCGACTTCCGGCATGGCCAGGCGGCTTCGTTCGGTCACGACCCGCAGGTCGGCGCCTTGTACCAGGCCCATGCCGCCACCCAGCACGAAGCCGTCCATCAAGGCGAGGATCGGTTTGCGGTAGTGGTGGATCGTCAGGTCGAGGGCGTATTCCTCGACGAAGAAATCTTCATGCAGGGTGTCGCCCTGCTTGTGGCTGTCGTACAGCGAGCGGATATCTCCGCCGGCGCAAAACGCCTTGTCGCCAGCGCCACGCAGTACCACGGCGCGGATCTGTGGGTCGAGGGCCCAGGTATCGAGTTGTTGTTGCAAGCTGCGCACCATGCCCAGGGTGAGGGCATTGAGGCCGGCGGGGCGGTTCAGGGTCAAGTGGCCAATGTGATTGCGAACTTCGACCAGCACCTCATAGGCCGCGGTTTCGATGGTTTGCGCGGCGTGTGATGAAACCTGAGCTGTCATCGCTAACTCCCTGCTTTTATTGTTCTTTATGAATTGTGTCGCGCGTACCCGTTCTGGATCGTACCAGTGCAAATTTGCATTGCACAACCGGGATACGTGCAGGTCCTGTCTGCATATTTATAGCAGCCACAGGCTCAACCGCGACCAGAGAGAACCTCCGTGATGCTGCGGCGCTTGGCATTTCGCTCGCTGACGTGGATCAATTGCTCGAGATCTTCCGGCGTGACGTCAAAGAATGCTTCCATTTCCGCCAAGGCCAGTTTCAGGTCCTCGGCCGTGATCGCCTGTCGGTCGACGGGAGGGTGGTCGGCCGGTATGACGGCCGCCGGTTCGCTGGCACGCTTGGGATAACGCACCCGCGTCAGGTTGTTATAGGCCAGCGCAAAGGCCAGCAACCCGGAACCGGCCAGCATCGCCGCACCAACGGCTTGCCAGTCCAAGGCAATGATGGACGGGGCGGCCAGCACCAGCGTCGCCGCCAGGGCGCCTGCCGGCGGGTGCAGGCAACGCAGCCAGCACATCAATACCAGCGCCATGCCCGCCGCCAGGCAGGCGCTACCCAGGGTGCGACCCAATACATGGGCCACCAGCAGCGCGACGACCGACGCACACAGGTAACCGCCGACAATCGACCAGGGCTGGGCGAGGGCGCCCGATGACACCGCAAACAACAGCACCGCCGAGGCGCCGAGCGGGCCGATCAGGTGTTGCGCCACCTCGAGGCCAAATACCTGCCCACAAAGCCAGACACTGAACATCGTCCCCAGCGCCATGCCGATGGCGGCGCGGCTCCATTCGGTGGGACGGGTATTGATAGCGGCGGGGAACCAGCGAGAAAGCATTAAGCGAGAGTCCAAAAAACGAACAAAAAAAAGGGGCTTACGGGAAAAATCCAGAAAGCCCTTTAAGTGTTCCAACAGTTGGGGGAGGAACGCTGCACAGTGTGCCGTTCACACCCCTTGCTTACAAATTCATATTAATGCTGCTTGAGTGCATTAATTTTGAGGTAAGGCCGCGACTCATGCGCTTCTCGAAGCTGGGAACCACGTTTGCTGGGTAATGGGCAGGTTGCGCGACTGCCCGCGACCCATCGGGAAATAGGTAAAGCCCTTGTCGGCCATGCGCTCCGGATCGAACAGGTTACGACCGTCAAAAATCACCGGGGCCTTGAGCCTCTGCCGGATCAGCTCGAAATCCGGCGCCTTGAAGGGCTGCCATTCGGTGCAGATGACCAGCGCGTCGGCCCCCGGCAACACCGATTCCGGCGTGCCCATCAGCATGAGTCGGGTCTCGTCGGGGTAGAGCAATTGCGTTTGCTGCATCGCCTCCGGGTCAAACGCACGGACGCTGGCCCCCGCGGCCCACAGCGATTCCAGTAGGGTGCGGCTCGGTGCGTCGCGCATGTCGTCGGTGTTGGGCTTGAACGCCAGTCCCCATAGGGCGAAGGTCTTGCCGCGCAGGTCGCCCTGGTAGAACGCGTTGATCCGCTCGAACAGCTTGTGTTTCTGCCGCCCGTTGATGGCTTCCACCGCTTGCAGCAGGTCGCTGGAACAGTGGGCCTGCTCGGCGGTGTGGATCAGGGCGCGCATGTCCTTGGGGAAGCACGAGCCGCCGTAGCCGCATCCTGGGTAGATGAAGTGGTAGCCGATACGTGAGTCGGCGCCGATGCCCAGGCGCACGGACTCGATGTCCGCCCCCAGCTGTTCGGCCAGTTCGGCGATCTGGTTGATGAAGCTGATCTTGGTCGCCAACATGCCGTTGGCAGCGTATTTGGTCAGCTCGGCGCTGCGCAAGTCCATGAACAGGATCCGGTCGTGGTTGCGGTTGAACGGGGCGTACAGGTCGCGCATCGTGTCGCGCACTTCATCGCGCTCGCAGCCGATCACGATGCGATCTGGACGACGGCAATCGGCGACCGCCGAGCCTTCCTTGAGGAACTCGGGGTTGGAGACAATATCGAACTGCAGCAAGCGACTGGCCTTGAGCAGGCACTTGTCGATGTGCGCCCGCAAAACGTCGCCGGTGCCCACCGGCACGGTGGACTTTTCCACCACAATGAGCGGTTGCTCGCGGTAGCGGGCGACGGCCTCGCCGACGGCCAGGACCTGGCTCAGATCGGCACTGCCATCGTCCCGGGAAGGCGTACCTACGGCGATAAACAGCACCTGGCCGTGCTGCACGGCAAGCTGTTCGTCACAGGTAAAATGCAAGCGCCCGGCCTCCAGCCCTTCACGCACCAGCGCGGCCAGGCCAGGCTCGTAAATGCTCACTTGGCCTTGGCGCAGGCTGTCGACCTTGCGCTCGTCGATGTCCATGCACACCACGTCATGGCCCACTTCGGCCAACACGGCGGCTTGCACCAAACCTACGTAGCCACTTCCAAATACACTGATTTTCATGGCGGATTCCCTGGATCGTTCCGAGCGAGCGACATGCACAACCAGCGTTCGCCGCAGTGCGCTCGACTCAGAATAAGTCGGGGATATTGCAGTTCACTGACAGCCTGACGCCGTATTTGTTTTCAGCGGAAGAAAGTAGGTTGCCCACCCGGCGGCCAGTAACACCAGGTTTGCGCCATCGCGCAGCAGCAGATGGCCGGTGGTTCGTCGCAGATGTTTGGCGCTGACGCGGCCGCGGGCAACGTCGAGGCGGGCGAAACCGTGCAGGTGCCGAATCACATCGAAGGTCATGAGCGCCGATGCGGCCAGGAAATAGAAAATGCGTTGCCAATAGGGGACACCCAACGCCTGCAGCAGGTCCGTGGTGACGTGCTGGTGGGCCACTTCTTCGGTGCAATGCCATCGCCACAGGCGTGTCTGTGAGGTTTCCCTGGCCGAGAGCAGACCCCCCCTACGCAAGGCGACCCTGGATATGACCGCCGTCACGTGCTCGAACGCGGCAGCCAAAGCCAACTGTGCATTCAGCGACCATTTCGATTGCAGTGTGGCCAGATCCTTTTCTATCCCGAGTTCGTACTGCTTGACCTCAAAACCCTGTTTTTCCAGTTGTTGGTTGTAGAGCCTATGCGCGCGTTGGTGGGCTCGCTCTTCGGCCACGAAGCGGCGTGAGTCGTGCGCGAGCACCGAGGCCTGTTGCAGTTGCACGGCGGCTTTCTCCACCACCGAAATCACAAATTGTTCGCCGGCAGGGAGCAGTACCGAAAAGGCATCGAACAAGTAGGTCTTGATTGGTGTGTCGTTCCAGAAGGGCGCGAAAGCGTTGTCTTCGCCAGGCTGGCCGGTGACTTGCTGTTGGGGGACGTCCATGGGTCAGTCCTTCATGCTTGAATGCGCAGTGCCGTTGGTCGCTATCTCGCGGATCAGTCCGGTGCAATAGCCATGAGTGATCTGGGCTTTTCGGGCATACGCCTCGTCTTTCGTGAGCGCGGCGTGCACCTGGTGCAGGCGAAAGCCTGGTATGGCGGGGTACAGGTGATGTTCGGCATGAAAGCCGACTCCGTGGGGCGCGATCAAGAGACGTTCCCACCAAGGGGCAATGACGGTTCGAGACGCGCCGTGGCCGGGCTGAGGCATTGCGAAGTGCTCCGCCACGTCGCGCCAATACAGCAGTGCCATCAACACCGTGAACATCGGTATGAGCCAGTACACCAGGGCCGCCAGCCAAAGGTTGAAGCCAGTGAGCAGCGCCGCGAGCAATACGGCAAAAATCCATTGCCGGTACTGAGTGGCGGGCGGGCACTGCGAGGCCATTTTTGACGTCACCAGGGCGGTTTTGAACTCGTGGATGCTGTACAGCCCAATACAGTGTTTAAACAGCAGGACGAGCATGTCGAAGGCCGACTTGGGAAACCTGAAGCGGTCCTGTCCCGTGCATGACACCCAGTTGGGGTCATGCTCAGTGGCGGTATGCCGATGATGGGCGGCGTGGTCGCGCCGAAAACCGAACAGGGTAATAGTGAAGGGCAGTGCCGTCAGGAAATCGCCCAATGTGTCGTTAAGCATGGGGCGAGTCCGACTGAACTGCCGATGTGAATATTCATGCATCAGGATCAGCAAGGCATGCTGCCTGGTGGCGATGAACACAATGGCCAGCAGCGAGGCGAAAATCGTCTGCGACTGGATGGCCAGGGTGGCCGTCCCCAAAATGAGCGCCCACTCCAGCATCGTGCTGGCCAGCAAGCGCAAGGGCGCGGGGCGACCCCACTCCAGCAACTGGGCACGCGCGACGGTATGTTCGTGCTGCCCGTGGGATTGTCCAGGTTCAACAGGGTTAAACATCCGACAGCCTCCTCAGGCCCGAACCAAAGTAAGTCATCAATACGGCTGCCAGAAGCAGCGCGCCGGTTGCAAGGAAGACGGCCTGGATGGAGACAAATTGCAGAACCCAGCCCGCAATCGCCGCCGAGACCGGCGCAAGACCAAAAAACACCAGCATGAACAGGCTCATGCCGCGCCCAAGCAGCCTGGGCGGTAATGAGCGCTGCAACCAGGTAAACGCCATGACCTGGACGAAACCGCCGCAAAGCCCGATGGCAAACAACAAGGCCACGCCCTGCCAAAGGGCGTAGACCCAGCCCAATGGCATCAGCAGCAAGGCGATGGCGGCGTCGACGGCGAGCAACGTGACGCCCAGATTGACCATCCGCAGTTTTGGCCGAGCAGTAAACATCAGCATGCCCACCAGCGTGCCGGCCCCCTGCGCCCCGAACAGCCATCCCAGCGCGGGAGCCTCGGGCGTGAAGCGCTCATGGGTCAGCAGCGGCAAGGCGACCTGCACCGGCCCGCTCATGAGTAATGTCATGGCGGCCATGTAGGTCAGGTAGGTGCGCAGGCGTCGATCCTGAAAGAAATAACGCAGGCCTTCTGCCGTTGTCGTGCCGGCGCTGGTTTCGGAACCCGTGGTGCGGCGGACAGGCAAGGCACGCAGGCCGAACGCGGACAAGGCGAAGGTGAGCGCATCGAGGACGAATGCGATGACATAGCCATCCAGCGTTGCGTTGGCCGCCGGCCGTGGGCCAAAGGGCCAGAACGCACTGGCGATGACACCGCCGGCGGCCACCGGGCCGACCGCGATGGTCACTTGCCTGAGCGCCAGGAGAATGCCGTTGGCCCGCTCCAGGTCGCGGGCGTTCACGATGCCAGGCACCAGTGCGCTGCCGGCCGGCAGTGTGAGTGCGCTGCACAACCCCAGCAGCGCCGCCGCCCCATAGATCACCGGTAAGGTGGCCTGACCGTGATAGACCGCCCAGGCGAGACCGCACAACGCCAGTGCACTGCCGTAGCAGCCGAACGACCAGATCGAGCGGGCACCGAAGCGGTCAACCAGCGAGCCGCCCGTCAACAGGAACAGGGCACGGGGCAGGGCGAGTGCGGCAAACGCCCAGCCGAGTGCCATCGGGTCTGGCGATATCACCATGATGAGCAAGGGGAAGGCGACCAGGGTGAACTGATCACCCAGCATCGAGGCCACGGCACAAGCCAGCAGGCGTCGGAAGTTTCTGTCGCGAGCCAGCGCTGGTGCCGGGTTCTCTAGCGCAAGGGAGGTGTTCACAGGCATAGGAAGAACAGTTTTTTCATGCGCTGCAACCAGGGCAGCGGGACTCTCTTCCATATGAACGACAGCCCGGACAGTGGCACTTTACCCAGGATCAACACGCCCACATCCAGCGACGGCTCATGGGGGAAATAGTTGTCTCTGATGGCGACAATCTTGCGAAAGCCTTTTTTAAAGTAGTAGCGCAGTTGCGGGTCCAGCGGCAGGCCCTGGCGCTTGCTTCGCACGTACTGGGCGACGCTGATATCCGGGTTCTTCGACAGCCAGCCGCGTAGGCCCGGAACGGGAGAGCCCAGGTAGACGTCTGACCAGCCGTGTTTCAGCGCGTAGGGCCAGAAGAACTCAAAAATGGCGTTCGCAGCTTTTGGATCGACACTGCTCAGACTGATGCCAAACAGCGTACCGGTTCTGGCGGATTCATCGCCGTGCTGTTTCCTGGCGCAGTCGGCCCAGGTTGGGCACTGGCGCATCAGCTCGTGTCGGGTCGGTTTCATGAACAACGATGCCAGCGCGGTACCGGTACGCGTGCAAAACGCACCGACGCTCAGGGCAGGAAATTCGGTGATGCGGGACGCCAGCGTGGACACATCGGCACGCTGATCGTCTGTCCATTTTCTTTGCTCGAGTTCAAGCAGTGAGGGGATATCGGCAGGCGATAGAAACCGAACGTTGATTTCACCGTCGTGCACCACGTCATGGCCCTGCACGTCATGCCCCTGTTGCCAGAGGTTCGAGTCTTCGCAAGTGCGGTTTTTCAGAAGTTTTTGCATCGCGTGGGCGGCTCACCGATTGAAGTGGAATGGATCAATCGGCGCCCACGTTATGGCACAGGTGTGAAAGTCTGATGACGAAATGAATTCGCGGTTTAACTCAAATCGAGCCGGTATCCGGCCGGTAACTCCCGGTCAGGCGGGCTTCATTTTCTTCACTGCCCGGTATTAGCCAAGTAGCGGGCTACTTCTTGCAACTCGCCCAAATCCGGCGCGTTATCGATAGCCGCTTCAGGCCGGCACCATGGGTACTCCAGCCTCGATGCCCAGGCCATGATCATCGGCAGATCGGTCGCTGGCAGGGTTTTCATGTGTTCGATGGTGATGGTCAGTCGCTCGACCAGTTTCGATGCTGGATCGAACTGCCAGTCATACAAGCCACAACCGACGCGTGCCTCGCCGCTGTTCTTGTCGGACATCGCCACCAGCCATTTGCACTGGAACGCCTCGGCGTTTGCCGATGGTGGGGCGGCCAGGCAGAACGTGTAGACATTTTCGAAGGTCTGGCCAAAGCGACTGACCAGCACATCGCCAATGGCGGTTCGGCCTTCGACGTGGTCGGGAAACGCGATGGAACCAGTGCGCACGACCATGTCCAGAATAGCGCTCGGTGTAAAGGCCTGGGTCCAGCAGGTGTGGGCGGTTGCCGTCCTTGGCACGGATGTACTGTTGAATCGAGAGCTGAGCGGTGTTCATCGTGTATCCCTTCAAGTTGAAAACAGCCTCGTTCGAGGCATACAAATCACTGTTCCATCACTCCGTCACCAGCATGGAGCCCGGGGCGGGGCTGATGCACAGCGATGGAGACTCGATCAATGGCGTCGTTGCCTGTATACAGGTGCACTTCGAAAGGGATTTACCGGGAAAACAAAGGAGCTGTTGCTGTGATTTACCTGATACGCCACGCTACGCCGCTGATCGATTACAAGCCCTGTAATGCGCGTTCGGCCAAGACCCTGCTGGATGAATACAACCAGACCTCATCCATCGATGAGGCTGAGATTACAGCATTCCTGAGCCAACCGGACGTGTCCCAAGGGCTTTTGGCGAGCGAAGCCAACATCATTTCCTCGCCCGTCAACAGAGCCTACGCGACGGCATGCCGGTTATTCGACGTAGCGCGTATCCAAAAAGATGCTCGGTTACGCGAATACGACCTGCGGTTAAGCAGCATTCCCGTCTTGAAAATGGGCTTGAGGCATTGGTTCGCGCTGCACAGGATTTTGTGGTTGTTAGGGATTTCAATGGGAGCCGCCAGCAGAAAAGCCGAACACCAGCGGGCGCTCGGTGTGGCCGATGAGCTTTACAACAGCTGCGGCGAACCGGGGAAGATCACGATCGTTGTCTCCCACGGCATGTTTCTCAGGACTGTCAGGAAAACCCTGCAAAAGCGCGGCATGCAGGCGCGCAGGGTGTATCGCTCGGGGTGTTTTACCGTCGAGTCGCTAACGCCGTGACGGGGATTGCTCGGCTACCAATAGCAACGATTGCGGCACCGGGCTTTGTGGGTGCTGCGGTTCCTGCAGGCCGGCCAGTCGAAAACCGGCCATGTCCAAGGCATTGAGCCAACTGGACAACGTGCGGAAATACCACGGCATGGGTTGCCATTGGCCTTTGAACCCATCGAAGGTTTCTTCTCGCCAACCGTCCTGATAATCGCCCGCCGCCACGGTCCATGGGTGCAGCGTCTGAACCACCAGCGCGCCGCCTGGGCGGAGCAGGGCGTTCATTGCAGCGAGCAACGGAATGATGTCCTGGTGCAACAGGGCGAAGTTGGCGCAGATCAGGTCGTAGCCGGAGCCGACGTACACCTTCGCCTCCACCAGCGCTTCATAGCTGGCCAGGTGCACCGGCGAGGAACCGGCTGCGCGGGCCGCATCGACCAGCGTCGCGTCGCCATCCACACCGATCGCCTCGATGCCCCGTTCAGCCAGTGCCCGCAATAACCAGCCTTCGCCGCAGCCCAAATCCAGCACACGCTCAGGCTGGCGGCTCTGAACCGCCAGCAGCATGGCCTGGTCCGTGACCGTCAGCCGGCTTTCGATGGCGCCGGTGCGGATGGCTTCGATCCAGGGCTGGGCGTTGTGGTGCCAGCTTTGGAGGAGGGTGGTTTCCGAGGACGACATTGATCCAGCTCCGCAATGGATTGGCTAAGCATAGGCCAATCGCTGGCGCAGGGAAGCCAGTGGTCAAAGCGGGCGGTCAAGAAACAACAGGCGCGCCGCCAGCGCTGTCATGACCCCGGCAAAACCATACGTGCCCAGGCGCCTTGAAATCCCGCCGCTTGCCAGTTTCGCCCTGAGCAGGGCGGCGCAAACCCCCAGCAAGGTATGGAAGACGAGGGCAATCAGTGCCAGCAATGCTCCGAGGAAGATCAACTGCAGAGTCACGCCGCCGGCCTTGACGTTGACGAACTGGGGCAGGAATACCATGAAGAACAGCAGCGCCTTGGGATTCAGGAGGCTGTTGAGGGCACCTCGGCAGAAGATTTTCCACAGCGAAGCCGCCTGAAGCTGGCTATCCTGAGTCGCTGCCGGCGTCCTCAGTGCTTGCCAGGCAAGCCACAGCAAATAACCGGCCCCGGCCAGACGTAGCAGATCGAACGCCGGCGCCCAGCTCATCACCAGCGCACCAATGCCCGCGCTGACCATCATCGTCATCAGCCCGTCCGAAAAGGAAATGCCGAGGGCGGCAGCAATGCCGGCACGCCAGCCGTGGGCCAACGCATGGCTGGTGACAAAGGCCATGTTGGGCCCCGGGACGATCAGCAAAAGCACGACAGCCACCACGAACAGGTAGAGATTGGCGGTATCCGGCATGGGGGAGCGCTCCGAGGGATGAGCCACGACAGTAAGCGAATGGCGAGGAGGGGGGCAGTTACAGTCCGGGCTTATCTGATAGCAACAGTCGTTTCTTGCGATGAGTCATCATCGCTATTGTTTGAGAATCACAAACAGTGTTATCGGAGCTCTCTGGTTTATCCCAACAATTCTGGACATTAAGGTGCTTGCATCAACAACAGAAGGATAATCCACATGAGCGTACGTGACGCCGTATTCCCCGCAGGTCGACATGATCTCTACACCTCACAAACCTATTCCGCAGCGATCAGGTCCGGTGACCTGCTGTTCGTGTCCGGCCAGGTCGGCAGTCGCAGCGATGGTTCGCCCGAGCCGGGCTTCGAGGCCCAGGTCCGTCTGGCATTCGCCAACCTTGAGGCGACTCTGGAGGCCGGTGGGTGTGGGCTCGACGACATCGTTGATGTGACGACTTTTCATACCGATCCCGAAAAACAATTCGGCACGATAATGGCCGTAAAAAGTGAACTCTTCGCGCAAGCGCCGTATCCGAACTGGACGGCAATCGGCGTCAACTGGCTTGCAGGGTTCGACTTTGAGATCAAGGTCATCGCTCGAATTCCCGGCTAAGTACCATCCGGTTGGAGTTTGACGGTCCGGATAGGTTGAAACCCGGAAGCAAGGAGAACAGACCATGTCACTTGATCCTATCTTGCTTATGGGCGGTTCTGGCGCTATTGGTCATCACACCGCCCGGGCGCTGCACGCCGCCCATCTAGGGTTGGATGGTCAGCCACCAACTCCGCCAGGGCTTTATTTCCCTTATCAACTGCTGGACGCCGCCGCGTATCTGGAGCGTCTGAAGGAGGAGGGCGGTGAGTTGCGCAAGCTTCTCTAACAAAGATGGTTGCGAGAATAAACAAGGCCGCAAATGCGGCCTCGTCTTGCGCTTACTCCTTACGCAACAACACCCTGGTCACCCGACGCTCTTCAACCTCCATCACGGTCATGCTCCAGCCTTGCCAACTGAGCGTGTCGCCAATGATCGGCAAGCGATCCAGCAAGCTCATTACCAACCCGGCAAGCGTCTGGTAATTTTCCGTCGCTTTCGCCTGGAAGCCGATGTGTTCGCTAACCTGACTGAGATTCAGGGCACCGCTGACGAGGAAACCCTCTTGCTGGGGAACAATGTTCGGGCCTTCAATTTCACTGGCATCCGGCAATTCACCGGCAATGGACTCCAGGATGTCGGTCATCGTGAGAAGACCCATGAAGTCACCGAACTCGTTCACCACGAACGCGATGTGGGTCGACTCCTTACGCATTTGCTCCAATGCGTTAAGGATCGTGAAGCTGTCGAGCAGGTTGATGGCTTTGCGCGCCATGGCCTCCAGATTCGGCTGATTGCCTGCCAGTATTTCCTTTAGCAGTTCTTTCTTATGGACAAAGCCCAGCGGCTCATCCACGCGTCCTTCCCGGATCAACGGCAAGCGCGAGTAAGAAGAGTGCATCAGCGCCGTACGGATTTCTTGCGGAGCATCTGCCAAATCGAGGTGGTCAATTTGCGCACGAGGCGTCATCACACTGCGTATCGGCCGCTCGGCCAATTGCAGCACGCCACTGATCATGACCCGTTCGCGCCGATGGAAAACCTGCTCCGGTTCGTCGCCTTCCAGCATGTCGGCGATTTCCTCGCCGACTTCATCGGCCCCCAGCTTTTGACCGCCCAGCAGGCGCAACACCGCATGGGCGGTACGCTCGCGCATCGGCCGAAGACCTTGCAGGCTTTTCTTGCGACGCGAGCGCGCCAACTGGTTGAACAGTTCGATCAGGATCGAGAAACCAATTGCGGCGTACAAGTAGCCTTTCGGAATGTGGAAACCCAGGCCCTCAGCAGTGAGGCTGAAGCCGATCATCATCAGGAAACCCAGGCACAGCATGATGACGGTAGGGTGGCCGTTGACGAATTTTGTCAGCGGCTTGCTCGCGATCATCATCAAGCCGATCGAGAACATCACCGCGATCATCATGACCGACAGGTGCTCCACCATCCCCACGGCCGTGATCACCGCATCCAGGGAAAAGACCGCGTCCAGTACCACAATCTGCGCAACGATAGGCCAGAACATCGCATAGGCGGCATTGCCGGCACGTTGCGCCACGTGGCCTTCGAGTCGCTCATGCAACTCCATGGTTGCCTTGAACAACAGGAACACGCCGCCGAACAGCATGATCAAGTCTCGACCCGAGAATGTCTTGCCAAAGACCTCGAACAGCGGGTTGGTCAATGTCACCATCCAGGAGATGCTGGCGAGGAGGCCAAGGCGCATCAGCAACGCCAGGGACAGGCCGATGATACGGGCACGGTCGCGCTGCTCGGGCGGAAGTTTGTCAGCCAGGATGGCGATGAATACGAGGTTGTCGATGCCGAGCACCAGCTCCAGCACGATCAAGGTCAGCAGGCCCAGCCATGCCGTGGGGTCAACGATCCATTCCATGGATTATTCGCTCCCTCGGACGATCAATGCGAGGGAAGGGGGCTGCAATGCACATGTGCAGGCCATAGGGGCGCAGGAGAGAAAACGGTTCGTCGAAAGGCGACTGGGAGGTTCCTGGAGCGTGTTCATACAGACCTGGAAATAATTGGGGAAGAAATCCTACAACGATTTCCAATACTTCATACGAGACGATTTATTACAGGATCTGACAGGGCAGCGATCGATGGGACAGTTGTGCATCGTATCTGCCATGTTTTGGAAGCAATATTATTTAAGATACGCCATGCGTTTTTTTGCTATGTAGCAGTCATTGGTATCAATAGCCTTCTGGTAATACTCCAAGCGCTTCGATCGATTGCTATCGCCTTGTAGCCGATAGATTTCCGCTTGGTAGTCACGAACATTACCCCATTGCATGGCAAGGCCGACAGGTTCCTCAGGCTTGCATTCAAGACGGACAACAGGCTGTGGAAAATATTTTTCGTAGAGCGGCATGCTGGTTTCTATGGCCTGTAATGCTTTTTGGTACTCGGACCTATCAGTGGACGCCAGGCACCAATGTGCAATTTCAAGTGCCGGTGGAGCAAAGCCTTGAGCAAGGCTTCGTTCAAACAAGGGGCAAGCTTTCTCCTTGATCACGTCGCTCGGAGATAGCATCGCGTAGATCAGTCCGAGGCGATATTGGGCTACGGGATGATCAAGGGCCGCTGCTTGTTCAAGCAAAGTGAAGGCTGGCTTGAGTAGTGCACCGCCTTCTTCCGCTAAGGTCAGGGAGCGCTGTCTCTCCTCTTCGTTTGTCGTTGGCGTATCAGCTGTCACTGCTACGAGCTTGTCATTCGCTTGTAGCAGATACGGGACAGCTTCCTGGTAGAGGCTCTCTCCACGAGGATCTATATGCAGTGTGCTGGCTACGCATAATTGCGGCAGCAGACACGCTATCAGGGTGTAGCTCCAACGGTTGAGGGACACAGACGGGCCTCCTGGCGTTAACTATTTGGGAGGGGAATAGATTACCGTGTTATTGCGTAGCGGGCAGGGCCACTGTTGCATTGTCCGCTAAGCCAGAATGTCCAGATCATCTACACTGCCCCTTCATCCTCCTGCCCGGGACTGGCGGCCTATGCGGATATGTTTTTTTGATGGCGCCGATCGCATCGAGTTGGGGTCTCGATCCAGCCTTGCTGACGGTCCGTCCATGCTGCAAGGGGGGAGTGGGGCGAGCAGGATCGAATTGCGTGAAGCGTGGCAGGCGGACAGCTTTATTCACCGACATTTTGCCGGGGCCGATCAGATACACCGTTTGCGCGCGCTGTTATCCGCCCAGGAGTCTCTGGTCCATCTACTGGACGATCACGAAGTTCGCCGCCAGGTAGCCAGCAAACTATGGAGCGGGGAGCTGTGCGCTTACGTTTATCCATACCAACCGCCGATGCCCGTTCGCGTACCGGCTTCGGTCGCTGTAGAAGAGGTTGCTGCGCCGGTGTCCTCCGCAGCCCGCAAACGTCTGCCGGTAAAAGCCTCATCCGAATCCGCCAGTCGACCTGAGCCGGTGGTGGTGCTGACATTCGTGGAGATCGAGTTAGTGGATATGCAGGGGCAGCCCGTTGCAGGGGAGTCCTATGTCATTGCATTGCCAAACGGGACCCAGCACAGCGGTGTGCTTGACGAACTCGGACGGGCGAGGGTGGACGGCCTAGATCCGGGCAACTGTCAGGTGACGTTTCCGGAATTGGATCGGCGTGCGGTGGAGCGCTGGAAGGGCTCATGAATTGGACTTTAGACGGATATGCTGCCACGCGGCGTCCAGATTTTGGGGCATGCCGGCACGCTTGCGCAGCCCGGTGGCCTTGGGCGTGATCCAGGGTTTCGGTGGAGTTGGCAGCGGAAATGGCAATACTGTTTCGGGAGTATTGCCCATTTTCAGCATGTCGATGGCCTCGGCAACTTCCGTCAGTGTGACACGCATGCTGCTGGTGCTGTTGCTCACATCTTCGTTTGCGCAGGCCTGGCACCGACGGTCGAGCTCAGCGGCAAGTAGTTCACCATCCTGACCGATCTTGACCACTTCGCTGCACCAGAGAGCTGTCTGATTCAGGTTTCGATTCTGGGTGAACGCCTGCGTCGCATGGTTGAGCCTGGCGACGATCTGATTGCAATGGGCAGTGAGGTCTTCTGCGAGATCCGGCCCGTATTCCGTCAGGTTTTGGTTCATCGTGTCTATCGCGCTGCGCCATGTATCCTTGTCGCACTCATAGGTTTCCAGGGCATTCCAGACGTCAAGGACATCGCGTTCGTGGTTCAGAAAAGCAGTGACAAAAGCCGGGTCGTAACGGGGAAAGCCTTTTTGGTCCTTGTAAAATTTGGCGTGCAGAGCCATGACCTTTGCCAGGCGGTCGCGGCAGACGTATTCGATGTGTGTTTGCTCAAATCCGGCGTCCCATAACGGGGCATACGCATCAAGGGTGTCGCGCAACGCTTGCAGCGCCTCCATGTCCGCCTGGTAGGTAGCCAGGATGACCGCATGCAGGCCGAGCCGGGGAAGTTCGTGGACACTGCGGGTGGCCGGGGCATTCCCGCTTTGTGCTGCCTGCAGCTGAGTGATGTGCTCGCGTGACTGCATCACGTGCCTGGCCAGCTCCAGGCTCCAGCAGGCAAAGGCATCCATCGCCAAGGCTGAAAATGGCGCCTGGGGTGTCGTCGAGTAGTACAAAAACTCGATGGCCGAGCGGGTTTGATCCTCCGACACCGGGTAAGCGGCGGGGTATTTCACCTGGTAGCGCAATGTTGGCACTGTCAGGGTCTTGAACCACTCGTCTCCACGCTGCCATTTCAGAAACTCGATCGTCAGGTCGAAGCTGCGGGTCATCTCCAGGAACACGCCCCGCAACATCGCCAGGTGCCGCATGCGGGCAAACACAAGCTCCTTGCGGTTCAGGCCGAGGACAAGAATGTTTTTGCCACCCCTGTCGCTCGTGGGTTGCATTTGTTGGTTACGGTCATTGAGAGGAGCGGGAAGGGCTTGTCCCGTCTCTGAGTCGAAGCTGATGTGTTCGCGCGGATTCTCGGTGACAGGATTGATCAACACCGGCTTTTCGGCATTGCTCGGGTTGTCCCACGCGTCGTGTTGCGGTGGGGTGAAACGACCCCATTCGCCAATGGCTTGCCAGAACTCGTCCTCGGTGTCGAAGTCTTCCAGGCTCGGCGGCGGATCCGTCAGGTTGTCCGGTATCACGTCGAAGTAGTTCTTCTTGTAGGTCTCGTTGCACTCCTTGCATGACCACAAGTGGTTGCTCCAGTCGTAAACGTATTGAAAATAGCCGAGGTTATCGAGTGCCTGGGCGCCCACTGGGACGAAACCGTCGTGGCGTTTTTTCGGCCGAAAGTGCTCTACATCACCGCCTGCGGTGCTCATGAAGCGCGCCTCGCAAAAGGCACATTTGCCATGTTGGTCCACCTTCAGCAGCGCCTTGGCGTGAGGCGGTTTGTACTGATCGTCGTCGATGACGATCTTCATCGCGCCATTCGGGACAGTCTTTGTTTTGGCGGTGTTGGTGCCTTTGGTGCAGAGGACCACCACTGCGCCAGCCTGGACAGCCTGCTGGACCGTTTTTTTCATCTCATCGTGCGAGCGCTGTAGCGCGGGAGGGGCCGTTGGCGTTTTGTGAACCCGGATCATAGGGGGCCTCTCCGTGGTAGCCGTGGAGTGTCGCGCGTACGGCATCGCTCAGTAACTCATCGTCGTCGGTCAATCCGGCCTGCATCTTGAACGCACCGATGGCCACCCGGGTCGCGTCATTCATCTGACCGTCGCATTCGCCGCTGAAGTAGCCGAGGCCACGCAAGCGTTGTTGCACGCCCTTGAGGGTGCTGATCGGGTCGAGCGCGCGAAGCCTCAATTGGTAGTCACGGGAGAAGCCGTCAAAGGTTACGCGTACGGTGATGTCATCGGCGGTTGGCTCAAGCGGCCAGACGATATCGCCGTTAGCTTCGGCCGTGCCACGCCCCAGCAGCGTGTCGCCACGCAATACTTCGAAGTGGCGCGCCAGGCCTTGTCCGGCGAGTGCATAAGGACGAAACCTGAGCATGGCCGGCGTGTTCAGCACGCGGAAAGTGTGCCTTCGCCCGGTGGCGTTCTGTTCGAAGGTCGCTGTCGTGCGTGGGGGGACGAACAATAAATCACCTGTCGCAAGCGCCGTTCCGTCCGGGTGTTGACGGCGCAGATCGGCATTGCGTGGGTGATCCCAGAGTGTCGAGCGTGCATGTCCATAGGCGTAGGCCACGCTGTCGACACTTTCAGCGGCTCCCAGTGTCAGGACGATGCCGTCACCGCCAGGGTCCGATCTGGCATTCATACTGTTCGTTCCTTCCTTGTTTGTCGCACGGTGGCTGCGTGTAGGAAATCGCGCCGATTCAGCAGGCGATTTAAACCTTAGTACGTTATGTGGGTTTTGGGAGCGTTGAAGAATATCGGCGACTTCACAGTATGGTATTCAGAGGATGGGATTGGCTTCAAATCCAGCCATCAACGGGGGCCACGGGAATATCTGAAAGTACACATAATGTATATTATGTTAAACGGCGTGTTTGTTGAATGGTTTCATCTCGTCTATGCATGCACACCCTCGGGTGCTATTGCCGTTGGCCAGCAGGTCGACAGCTACGCTTCAGGCTTGTTCGGTTTGACTGATACCCGTCACTTCAATACGAACGTGAAGCCCGAATGCCCTGGATAAATTCAAGACGTCCGGTGAGCGATCTCTGACAAGGGGCGCGATTCAGTTACGATTCTAGGGCCCCTCTGTTAGCGTCCAGATACTTTGCGGTGAGCAGTCAAGTGGTCTGGGTGAGGCCCCTCTGATGCATCAGTGGGAACACGTAGTGGCTTTCCTTTAAGGAAGGCGTACTCGCTACCTTGCAATCGCTCCGACGTCTGAATATGCAGTTGCTCATCGATCCATATGAGGCCTTTGTCGAACAGCGTATGGATGTCTGCACGCAATAGCAGGCCGTTGTCGGTGCGGTTAGTGTGGGCGCCCAGGTAAGGTTTGATATGGGCTGCCTCAAGTATCTCGACGACGGCGCAACCGGTCATTGCGCAGCGTCGGTCATAGGCAGAGAGAAGTGCCGCTTTAAAAACGCCCTGCCCCTCACGGATCACTATCGCCCCTTGCTGGCGACGTCGCTCATCCTCCTCTGATTCTATGGGATTGAGCGCCTCGTCTGTCACCTGCTTGTGCGCCTCAGCAAGCGCCTGCTCAAAGTCAGTTGATTCGATTTGCACCACCCTGAAACGCCCACCCACCTCGCGCTCGATATCCCAGATCCCGTGCACAACAGGTCGATACAGCTGATAAGTTACGTTACGCCTGGAGCCTTCTCGAAAGAGCGCGTCCATCGCATGGCCACCATCGGTTCTGAATCTTTTACGGTATCGGTCATAGTGGCGTCGGTTGACGTCATTAACGGTCAACAACGTCGCATTCTCACGGGCATCGCCGTTGAACTCATCCGGATGATGCTGCGACAACCAGGTCTGAATTTCCCGGATGGAGCACGGTCGGCCAATAGCCTGAACCGCGGACAGTACGCGCCAATATTTTGCTGGCTTGGTTGCGGTGCTACGGCGCTTCAGTAGCTCAATGATTTTCTCAGCAACGCCAACATCGCGCTCGCGTTCCTTCGTTTGTCTTGGAGCCGATTGGCTAACTTCATCGAGTGTTACAGCGTTTGCGATGTTCTCTACGGTATAGAGCCATGAAACGCCCCGCTCATGACGATGATCCGACAGAGACCCGGGCACATCCTCGTCGTACAAGACGTAACTGCCGATGTCTGAAACGATTCCTGCGCCGACGTAACCGCGCTTGTTGCAGTAGGCGATGAGCCAATCCCCTTCTGCCATGTCATGCAGGATGACGTCACCTCGATCTCCGGGATCACCGAAGTAACCAGCGGTGATAACTCCCCGCTGCCGCAGCTCGCTCCACCACTCGTTGATGTAAGGGGAACCGATGTTAAAGATGTGGTAATCCATTGGCTACTGCTCCATATGCCGTCAACTGATGCCATCAATGCCCAAAAAACAGCCGGGCGAAGCTATTACAATGCAGCCAATATCGCCATCAAATCCTGAACATCCCTTTCTCACCAGCGGCCAGTCGCACACAACGACAATTAGTCTTGAAAGCCGACCTGGATTTGTTGCACCCGAGCCGCCATGTGCGGGCTCAAGTACAGACGCTCATGAAAAAATTTGAATCGAAGGTACGGCGGCGGGGCATCAAGTGGTCTAGTTACAGACCTAAATCACTGCTCAATTGATCCTCCTTCATTTCATCAGTGCCCAGGTCATTGACCACGATCCACTTCTACATCACCGACTAGCGTGGTGATGCGAGCGATCAACTCCCAGTTCAACGACTGCAATTGTTCGGGTCGGTGAAGAATATCAGCTGCCAAGAAGTCCAGCATCTGGAATACGGCACAGTCTTCTTTCGAGGGTTCAATCCCTTCCAAATGCCGTGATCGGTCCACCTTAAAAAGAAAACCATTCAGAAAGGCTACGGTTTGAAGAACGGACCATGCCATGGCCCCCAGATACTTCATGTACACCGCTTCATGCCCTACACGCGCTTGGCGTTCTCATATCGCTAAGCCCCCATTCGTTCGCCATATGCTCAACATCTGCAACATTAGATTTGCTAATCCTGCATCATAAAAATTAATTTTTCTTATCAGAAAAATCGCGGAGACTAGGGACGTCAACAATCAATAGAGCCTTATGAAATGTCGGGTGAAAAATCAATAGCAAAACTACTCCACGGCATGAGCCCTTCATTGAATGAGGGTAACTATGTCTTCTGCACTGTCAAAAACAGCAACATCCTTGAGGGGCAGGAAGTGCTGGGGAGCTTTCGGGAGAAGGAAGGCGTAACGGTAATCCTCGAGCAATCCGCAGCTCTGGCGCTTGGTCTTGAATTCGAATATGTCGCCGCCTGGATTACCTTGACCATCCACTCGGCGCTGGATGCTGTTGGCTTGACGGCTGCCTTTGCAACCGCTCTGGGCAATGCTGGCATCAGCTGTAATGTCATCGCGGCTTACTACCACGACCACATTTTTGTGGGCAAAGATGATGCGCAGAAAGCAATGGATGTTCTGCAGGAGCTCGCGCGATCTGGATCTGGTGACTAAAAAGCACCTCGAAGCATTCGCGGAGCGCTATTGAAAATGCTTGGCGCAAAGGCAAAAGCCACTCTCAATGCCCATTGTTGTGCCTCATCGGAGTTACCCTCCTCCCCGCCTATGCTGAGCATCCTTTGATGCAAACGGCTTAAAGCAGTGTGCTTAATAGAGGGCAAGATCGTCAACCCACTCACTCCTTGCTCGATTTGGGTATCGCAATCCGGCTACTGGTCTTGACCTCGCGCAACGCCAGGCTCGACTGAATGGATGCAATACCCACCTGGCGCCTGAGCACCTGCTCGATAAAGTCACTGTAGCTATCAAGATCCTCTGCCAACACTTGCAACACGTAATCGGCATCGCCGGTGATCTTGTGGCAAGACAACACTTCAGGTAATTGCGCAATCACCGCCTCGAAGGCGTCGGGAGCGTGATCGGCGTGGGTGGAAAAACGGATGTGCACGAACGCCATGATATCCAACCCCAGCATGCGTCGATCAAGGTTGGCCTGATAGCCCTTGATCACGCCCGCTTCCTCCATTCTCTTACGTCGGCGCCAGCAAGGCGTGAGGCTTAACGACAGGCGTTCACTGAGCTCGGCGTTGGAAATGCTCGCATCATCTTGCAGCAATGTGAGTATCGCCAGGTCCGTCTCGTCGAGGCTGATGCGTTTGGATGATTTTTTCTGCATTTTGCGAATCCTGAGTAAAAACGCCCGAAAAATCTAACAAACCACGAATATAAAGCAAAGAAAGCGCGTCCAGTCCAGAACAGAATATTTGCACTGGTTCACATTAACGGATGCGCAGAATGTTTACAGTTTTCAGTGATTCCCACCGTTTGCACCACGGCACCGAATTGAAAGACGGCGTGCTCAAGCCCTCGTTCGAACAGCCCAGCCGGGCCGATACCGTCCATGATCGAGTCAAGCAGGTAGGCCTTGGCCAGATCGTCGAACCACGGGCATTTGACCGGTCGTGTTACGTCAATGCCCACAGCGAGCGCTACGTCAGCTTTCTTGAAAGCGCATGGTCGGAATGGTGTGCGACCGGGCGTACCCACGACGCCTTGCCGCTGGTATGGCCAGTGCGCGATTTGTCCAACGATCAAGTCCCGACTTTCATCGACGGAAAGCTCGGCTTCTTCGCCATGGATGCCGGTTCTCCGATTACCGCGACCACATGGCAAGCCGTAAAGACCAGCGCGGACATCGCCCTCACCGGCCTGGCGCTGATCGATGAAGGCCACGACAGTGCCTTCGCCTTGTGCCGTCCGCCCGGCCATCACGCAGCGCGTGAGTACATGGGCGGTTATTGCTATCTCAATAACGCCGCCATTGCCGCACAACAGGCCATCACTCAAGGCGCAAAAAGTGTCGCGGTACTGGACGTCGACTTCCATCATGGCAACGGCACCCAGAATATCTTCTACGAACGCAGTGATGTCATGTTCGTGTCGTTGCACGGCGAACCCGCGGTGTCTTATCCGTACTACTCAGGCTTCAGTCACGAAGTCGGCGCCGGCCATGGCGAAGGTTACAACCTCAACTACCCGTTGCCGAAAAACACCACCTGGGAAAGCTATCGCAGCGCCCTGCTCCACGCTTGCAGGAAACTCCAGCAATTCGCCCCTGAGGTGCTGGTTATTTCACTCGGCGTCGACACGTTCAAGGACGACCCCATCAGCCACTTCCTGCTGGAAAGCGAAGATTTCATCGGCATCGGCGAGCTGATAGCGGCTGTGGGCTGCCCCACTCTGTTCGTGATGGAAGGCGGCTACATGGTCGATGAAATCGGAATCAATGCGGTCAATGTGCTGCATGGTTTCGAGAGCAAACGCAGCTGAGCCGTCCCCTGCCCCGCAACGTTGTTACTACTGAACCGGAGAATAAAAACATGACTCTTTTCATAGACGTCGATCATGCCGCACGCCTGTTCGCCACGGTGGGCATCCGTCGCGCAATCCGCGAAATGGCAGATTACATCGAAGCTGATTATTCACGTTGGGCGCAGTTTGATAAGTCGCCTCGCACCGCCAACCATTCGGCCAAGGGTGTGATCGAGTTGATGCCGACCGACGATGGCCAGCAGTACTCGTTCAAATACGTCAATGGTCATCCGGACAACGGTCAAAGCAACTTGCTGACGGTCATGGCCTTCGGGGTCCTGGCCGATGTCCACAGCGGCTATCCAACCCTGCTCAGTGAACTGACGCTGACCACCGCTGTGCGCACTGCGGCGACCTCCGCCTTGGTCGCGAAGTCCTTGGCGCGCCCGGATGCCCGCATCATGGCAATCATCGGCAATGGCGCCCAAAGCGAATTTCAGGCCCTCGCCTTCCATGAAATGCTATCGATCAAGGAATTGCGCATATTCGATATCGATCGCGACGCCTCGCTTAAGTTGAAGCGCAACCTGGCCGCGTTCCCGGATCTTGAGGTGATCCTGGCCGGCTCTGTGCAAGAAGCGGTCAAGGGCGCAGACATCGTCACCACGGTCACTGCAGATAAAGCCTACGCAACGATCCTGACGCCCGAGATGATCGAACCCGGCATGCATATCAATGCCGTAGGGGGTGACTGTCCGGGGAAAACCGAGCTGCACGCCGAGATCTTGCGCAATGCCCGGGTCATCGTTGAATTTGAACCTCAGACCCGGATTGAAGGTGACATCCAGCAATTGGAAGCAGACTTTCCCGTCGTCGAGTTTTTCCGGATTGTTCAGGGCGAAATCAAGGGCCGCGAGAACGACGCGCAGGTCACCGTGTTCGATTCGGTGGGCTTTGCCCTCGAAGACTTTTCGTCATTGCGCTACGTGCTAGACCTGGCCCAGGAGCATGCAATCGGTGAGCACATCCACTTGGTGCCGAGGCCTGCCAACATAAAAGACCTCTACCAGATCCTGGATCAGCAGCCAGCAATCATCCCCTCACGCCTGCGCACAGTGAGTTGAAAAAACCATAAGTGATGCCCCTGAGCAAAGTGCCTAGGGGCTACGTACCACTGTGGGTACGCGGCAAATCTCGCTCTGCAAAAACAACCACCGTCAGTAGCCGTTGCATCTCTAACAAATACGCAAGACACCACTTTTCTGCCAAAACTCAAAAACATAAAATCAAGAGGTTTTGTAATGAAATCAACTCCCTCAGGGCTGATTGAACAGCCCGCGCTGCAGCGCACCCTCAGCAAACGTCACATTCAGTTAATGGCCATGGGAGGCGCCATCGGTACAGGCCTGTTCATGGGGTCCGGGAAGATCATTGCCCTCTCGGGCACGTCGATCATCCTCATCTACATGATCATCGGTCTGTTCGTTTATTTCGTCATGCGTGCCATGGGCGAAATGCTGCTCTCGAACTTGAACTTCAAAACCTTCGCAGATTTTGCCGGTGCCTACCTCGGCCCGCGCGCGGCATTCTTCCTTGGCTGGTCGTATTGGTTGAGCTGGAGCGTCGCGGTGATAGGTGATGCCGTCGTGGTCGGCGGATTTTTTCAGTATTGGTTCCCCGATATACCTGCCTGGATACCGGCCATCGGTATGCTGATGACACTGTTCGCCTTGAATGTGCTGACGGTCAGGCTTTTTGGTGAAGTGGAGTTCTGGTTCGCGATCATCAAGATCATTGCCGTCATCACCCTGATTGGCGTCAGCATGGTGCTGATTGCCAGCTCCTTTGTCTCACCCAGCGGTGTTACTGCTTCGCTGAACCACTTGCTGGATAAACAAGCCGCGTTCCCCAACGGCCTGTTCGGTTTCTTTGCCGGTTTCCAGATGGCAATCTTCTCATTTGCCGGCACCGAACTGATCGGTACTGCCGCCGCCGAAACCCGCAACCCCGAGAAGACGCTACCGAAAGCCATCAACTCGATTCCGCTGAGAATCATCCTGTTTTATGTGCTGGCACTGGCCTGCATTATTGCAGTGACTTCGTGGCAACAGGTTTCGCCCAACAAGAGCCCTTTCGTCGAGCTGTTCCTGGTTGCAGGTTTTCCCGCGGCAGCCGGTATCGTCAACTTTGTGGTGCTGACGTCTGCCGCCTCCTCGGCCAACAGTGGTGTATTTTCGTCTAGCCGCATGCTGTTCGGACTTGCCAACCAGGACAACGCTCCGGGGATTTTCCGACGTCTGTCGAGCAATAGCGTGCCTCTGCTGAGCCTGGCGTTCACCACACTGTTAATGCTCGTGGGGGTGCTGCTGCTTTTCATCGTTCCTGAAGTGATGACCGCATTCACCATTGTTTCTACTGTATCGGCAATCCTGGTGATTTTTACTTGGTCGACCATCCTTGCATCGTATATCGCCTATCGCAAAAAGCGACCTGAGCTGCACGCGAAATCGGCCTACAAAATGCCTGGCGGCGTACCAATGGCCTGGTTTTCCTTGGCGTTCCTGGGCTTTGTTCTTTGTCTGCTGGCATTGAGACCTGACACCCGTATTGCGTTGATGGTAATGCCGGGTTGGTTCATCTGGTTGGCAATTGCTTACCAACTGACCTGTTCCAGAAAACCTAAAACCGCTGCCGAAGCTGCCAGTCAATACGGCTGAGATGTTTGGGTGCCCCGCAAACCTCAACTCATCCTTGATAGCTTAAGGCCATCTGTCGATAATCACGCCTTCTAAAAAAGCACATAAGGATTTGCTGTGAAGAAGCTCTACTTGGCTCTACCGTTCTGCGCGCTGCTGCTACAAGGCTGTGGCGTGACCATGACCCGCTATGAACCCAACTTTCAGAACGTTCAGCAGCTCAAGCAAAATGCACCCATGCAGCCCTTGCGCGAGACGCAGGTGAATGCGGATTCAGGTCAAGGGTCGCTGATGGTGCGCCTGAACCCGATTTCGTCGCCCGAGGGCAGCGTTCCACTGCACATCCAGGCCGCGATCAACGATGAGCTCCGCCAGGCGGGTCTGTTGGACCCTCGTGCTGACCGGCAGCTGCAGGTTCAGTTGGTCAAGAGCCAGCTCACCGCAGGCATGAGCAGCGGCCATGGCGAAGTGGCTGCGCGCTTCACGCTGCGTAAAGGTGATCAGGTTCTATACGAAACCACTAAGGATGTGCAGCGTGATTGGGACAGCAGTTTCTTCGGTCCGATCGCCATTCCGGCGGCCGCGAACAACTACAACCCTATGTTGCAAGACTTGCTCAAGAGCTTGTACAGCGACCCGCAGTTCACTCAAGCGTTGAAGTGATCAAAAAAAAGAGCCGCGATTGCGGCTCTTTTTCTATTGGTGTCAGCCCCGTGGAATATGGGTGTCGACAGCGGAGTATTTTATGCGGTTGTTGTCGACCCAGTTCTTCAACAGCGCATTGACCTGGCGGTTGAAGGTGTCGGTGATGGCCGCCTTGGGCGTATTACCTGCCAGGGGCAGGAACCAGATGCCCATCCAGGTGTTGACCGCATCATGATTGCTGGTCTTGCCCAACGGCTGACCCTGCTCGTCCAGGGTTTCCAGGCTCATGGTGTACTGGTCGGTCGCCAACGCAGGAATGATCGTGAACGTGAAGCCACTGAGGAACGCCAGGACCATTTGCCCACCGCCTGGCGCATGGTTGTAGACCTTCAATCGAAGACTGTAATCGCCTGGTTGTTTCTGGAATTCGTCAAAGACCACGCGCCCAAAAAGCCCTGATTCATCGAAGGTTCGCTTCAGGTCGGGCTTGAGCATGTCGCGAGCCTGCGGCACCTCGGTGGCCTTGGCATTGTCGGGATCGCCCTGATAGAAATCGAAATCGACATAGACATTCGGCTTGTTCGAGTAGCTGGCCATCGAAGGCAGATTCACGGGGGCTACTTCATCTTTGGTGAAACTGGCGCATCCACTCAGGCTCAAGGCCAAGACGAGGCCCATGGCTTTTGCAAATTGCATATCGACTTCCTTGCGTAATTTGACTGATGCCGCTCACAGAGAGGGGGACGAATTCTAGCGGGATCCGCCTAAAAGCAAAAGGCCATCATCTGATTGCACGCACGCCGCTTCGCAATTACCTGACACGCTCAAAAACGATGTGAACCTTCGCCCCATCCGGGCGGCGAAAATCTTCTACCATTCGGTTGCCATCGACCTTCAACTGCAGGTCGTCCCGGGTGCGCACAGCGCCCACCCAGTTCGGGAACGTAGACCCTTCGACAGTGTTGCCTGTGAACTCACCGTTCTGGTCGACGGTATATCGCCCGAAAAACCCGATGCTCCCCGCCATCGCTGCCCGGTTTTCCTCATCGGTGCCTTCGCCACGAACGTTGGATCGAAACGCCGGCACGCGTGGATCCGTGAGTACTTCGACAAACGTCAGCTCTGGCGTGAAGACGAGCCAACCATGAGGATCGGGGCCATAAGCATTCGATTTAATGCCCTGGCTCTCAACGGTTGCACTGACCATGCGCCATGTTCCGACCACGGAATTCTCTTTGCCCGCAAACACACTGGAGCACCCCGAGAAGGCAATCACCGCTACGACCGCCAGTACCTTGTTTTTCAGACTCATCCGCGTCACCTTTCCTCGCCGCAACGACGCGGCAGACAATAGAGTGGGTTTCATTCTGGTCGGCACGGTCTTCATGCCCTGGCCGAGATGGTCGCCAAACGTAGCTCCCGCAACGTGGCATTATCCGCCTTCCGCCCCAGTTGCCAGCCCAAGTAACCCCACAGCAGTGCGCAACAGGCGCCGATTATCGCGGCCAGACCGGCCCCCTGCCCTAGCAGGTCGAGCAGACTCTTGGCCCAGCCGCTCATGGCGTCCCCTGCGCGATAAACCACGGTGTCGATGAAGTTCTTGGCCTTGTATTTACTCTCGGCATCCAGCGGCGCGAACAGCATTTCCCTGCCCGGTCGGACGAACGCGTACTCACCGATTCGTCGCACGATCATCACCGCCGCCAGCAGAGCGAACCCCGGCGCCAACGCCAGGCCGAGGAAGCCAATGCACATGAGCAGCGGCACGACGGCCAACAAAGCGCGCACTCCCAACTTCGGCGCGATGCGGCCGGTGATGAACAGCTGGGACAGCAACGCACCGGCCTGCACGATGATGTCGATGGTGCCGAAGATACGTACTTGCGCCGCGCGATCGGGATAGAGCTCGGCCACCAGGCGCGCCTGTTCGAAATAGAGAAAGGTGCTGACCGTCGCCAACAACACGACAAACCCGGCGATGCCCAACAGGTAAGGTGACCTGAGCACCGCCGTCAGGCCACTGAACGGATTACCCTGCAATGGCTGCCGGGGGCTTTGCGTCGGCGCAGCGCCGGGACGGCCAGCCCCGCCCGTTTCGCGCCACCCCATCAACACCCGTTTCAACACCAGCGTGGCACCGAGCAACAAGGCCGCCAGAAACATCAATCCCGAGGCGCCGAGGGGGCCGATGAGCAGCGCGCTCAGGGCCGGACCCAACAGACCGCCGACGCTGGCGCCCGCGGCGATGAAGGCGAACAGACGCTTGGCCTGCTCGCTGTCGAATACATCTGCCATCAGGCTCCAGGCCACGGATACGACGAACAAGTTATAAACCGAGATCCAGACGTAAAAGACCCGGGCCAGCCAGATACTGTCCGGCTGGAACTGGAATAACTCGACGAACATCAGCAGGTTGAAACCGAAGAAGCCGTACACCCAGTCGATCAGGCGCAGGCGCGGCACTCGGGAACTGAGCCAGGCGAACAACGGCACGGCTGCCAGCATGACCAGGAAGGTCGCGGTAAACAGCCATTGCAGATTCTCCACCCCCGCCGCGATGCCCATCGATTCACGGATTGGGCGCAGCATGAAGTAACCGGTGAAGAGACAAAGGAACAGCAGGAACCCGCACAGCGCCGGACGCAACTCACCGTCGCGGGCGTTCAGGGCGAGACTCAGCCGGTGAAAATAGGGAGGCGCAGTCATAAGGAACTCCGGGGAGATGGCAACAAGACAAAGGCCAAGCGCGGGACGGACGCCCGCGCCCAGGGTTGCATCAGCGATAGGTCACACCGGTCAGTCGCTCGGAGACGGCCCAGAGTCGTTCGGCATCGGCCTGCGTGCTCGCGGCGGGCGGCGTCTTTGCTAAGCCCAACGGACCGCGTCTTTCATCGTCACCAGTCGGGCCGTAATAAGCTCCGCCCACAGCTTGCGCAGCAGTGGCGGCATATAAGGTGGGCAACGCCCCTTGTGCCGCGGAGTGATACGCGTCACGGTCCTTTGCCCAGCGCCGACCGAACTCGCTGTCCAGGCCTGGACCCCGAGCGACCAATTCGGTGACGGCAACGCCGGGATGCGCCGCCATGCTGCGAATGCCCCAGTTTTCAGCATCACTGCGCCGCTGCAAGGCAAATGCCCAGTGCAGGATGGCCAGTTTCGATTGCGCGTAGGCCGCGTACGGGTCGTACTTCTGCTCGCTCTGAAGGTCATCAAGGTTCATCGCGCCGCGCGCCGCGGCAATGCTGGACAGGCTCACCACGCGGGCATCCTGGCTTTGACGCAGGAGCGGCACCAACAGGCCGGTCAGCGCGAAGTGCCCCAGGTAGTTGGTGGCCAACTGAAGTTCAAAACCATCCGCGGACGTGCCCCGCTCGGGCGGTGCCATGACGGCGGCATTGTTGATCAACACGTCGAGGCGCGGCAGCCGCTGATTGAGACGCTGGGCCAGGTCGCGCACCGATGAAAGATCAGCCAGGTCCACGTTCTCGAACTGTACCTTGGCATCGGGCACGGACTCGCGAATACGCGCAATGGCCTGTGCTCCGCGCTCCGGGTTGCGCGCGGCAATGATGACCTCGGCACCGGCACGCGCCAAGGCCAGCGCATCCTCGTAGCCCATGCCGCTGGTGCCACCGGTGATCAGGACAATCCGGCCTTTCTGGGACGGTATGTCACTGGTCGACCAGTCTGGTTTCGGTGTAATGCGATCGGAAGCTTCGATACCCACCGCACTGAGCAGCGCGACGCCAGCGGCGAGGGTTCTCGCCATTCTCGCAAGCCGATTCATGGTGTTCGTGCGGCCAATGGCGGGTGTTGTTCTATTCCACATGGTGATGGTCCCTGTCTGAAGAAATGAACCGGCATCGCCGGACGTTCACTGTGTCGAGCACGCCTCAGCCAACTGCAGAAAGCTGACGCGTTTCTTTACCCCTTGGGTGTTCAAGTAGGTCATCTTGGCTTGCACGACCTCGCATACCGGCGATGTCGCCGCCTCGATATGAATGACCCTGGCGATGTCCAGCGGCATGCCATATTCGTAGGCCGGGAACTGCGTTTGCTCTTTGGCGAGCAGCGGCGAGCCGCTCAAGGAGATGACTGCCAGCAGGCCGGCAATCGACAGGTTTCGAATGTTCATAGTGGGCTCCACGACACTGTCCTCGTTGGGATGGTCGTGGCACTCTAGGCGGGGGCGACTGACGTCAAGGTGACTGCTGGCTGACGGGAAGATGTCAAACGCGGGCGGACTTTACTCGCAGGCGGCGACTAGCGCGCCGCCTGGCTCATCAGGGAAAATCCAAACGTATTGAGCCCATCCTTGCTGTGGGCGAACACCCGCCCACCGTGCATGGACGCCACCGCCCGCACGATGGAAAGGCCCAGGCCATGGTGGGCATCGCTTCGCGCCCTGGCGGTGTCGGCGCGATAGAAACGCTCGAACAAACGCTCCAGGTGCACGTTGTCGATGGGCTCCCCGGCATTGGAAACGCTCACCTCGACCTGCATGCCGTGGCTGGCCAGCGTCACCGTGATGGTGCTTGTCGGCACCGCGTATCGCGCCGCGTTCTGTATCAGATTGGCCAGGGAGCGGTGAAAGAGGCGTCGGTCGATGCACACGCGCATGTCACCTTGGATCACCACGCTCAGCTGTTTGTCGTGCAGGACCGGCTCCAGATACTCCACCGTCTTCGACGCCTCTTCATAAAGCGAGACATCACTGAGCTCGGTTGCCCGCTGCCCACTCTCGGCCCCGGCCAGGAACAGCATGTCATTGACGATGGTGCCCATCCGTTCCAGCTCTTCGAGGTTCGACTGCAGCAAGTCCTGAAGCTCGCCCACCTCGCGGCCGTGTGCCAATGCCACCTGGGTCTGTCCGATCAGGTTGGTCAGGGGCGTTCGCAGCTCATGGGCCACATTGGCATTGAACCCTTCGAGCTGGCACCAGGCCGCTTCCTGGCGAGCCAGGGCGCCGTTGAATGACACCGCCAGTTCCTGCAATTCGCCTGGCAGCGCCTCGGTGTCCAGTCGTTGCTTCGAATCCCCCGGCGGCAGGCTGTTGGCTTGACGGCTCAAGCGCCTCACCGGTCCCAGGCCAAAACGCGCGATCCAGTAACCGAGCAGCGCAACCAGCCCGATGCCCAACGCCGAGGTCAGGATCAATATCTTGGTGAAGTGGTCCAGGGTCTTCAGAAACGGCGTTGAATCCAGCCCCACGATAAAACGCAGTTCCGGCCGGTTGCCCATGGGGGGAATGGTCTTGAGCAACACCATCATGGGCCGCTCTTTCTCAGGCAGGTCGACGGTAAACAGCCCATCGGCACGCTTCGACCAATCCTGGCCGTCCGGCATCGCCCCGCCGTAACTGAAGGCTGGGTTGTCCACCAGGATCCAATAGCGGACCCGTTCATCCGCAGGCGTCAGGCCGTCGAGCTTCTGGCGCAAACCGACCCAGAACGTCGGCGAATCGTATTTGGCGAGCACCGGGTCGAGCACGGAATGGCGCAGGATCAGCTCGTTCTGCATCTGCTCATCAAGCGATTGCTTCAAGGAACAGCGCAACAGCGTCGCGCTGATCGACATGATCAGCAGGACAGCGAGGGCGAACATCAGGGCGAGCCGCTTGGCGATCGATCTTTTCATCAAGGCGTACCCGTTTGCCTGCCATCTGCCTCTCGGCTTTCCAGTACATACCCCATGCCGCGGACGGTATGTAGCAGCTTGCGCGGATACGGGGTATCCACCTTGGCGCGGACGCGCTTGATCGCAACCTCGACCACGTTGGCATCACTGTCGAAATTCATGTCCCAGACCTGCTCGGCAATCATCAACTTGGAAAGGATCTCGCCCTGATGCCGCGCCAACAGGCTTAACAGGGAGAACTCCTTGGCCGTCAGGTCCAGCCGCAGCCCTCCCCGGGTCACCTTGCGCGCTTGCAGATCGACCTCCAGGTCGTCGATGCGCAAATGCGTCAGGTCAACCGTGTCACCGGCGCGACGACGTATCAAGGCCTGGATGCGTGCGACAAGTTCGGCAAACGAAAAAGGCTTGCCCAAGTAATCATCGGCCCCCTCGCGCAGTCCTCGAATGCGGTCATCCACCGTCCCCCTGGCCGACAACATGATGACCGGGGTTTTCTTGTGCAGGCGCAGGCCTTGCAACACGTCGTAGCCGTCCTTGCCTGGCAGCATCACATCCAGGATCACGACGTCGTAATCCCATTCCAGTGCGTAATGCAGGCCATCGATACCATTTGTGGCAACGTCGACAATGTAGCCAAGCTCGGTCAAGCCACGATGGACGTAGGAGGAGGTTTTTTCTTCGTCCTCGACAATGAGCAAACGCATCGGGTAACGCCTCTCTTAAAACGGTGCCACAAATTAGGAGACCCAATAGTCGATCCCCGATGTTTGGCTGGGTGCTGATGCTTCAAGCCCCCTACAAGATCGCCTGGATGTACATTTTCCCCAGTCTAGGCCGCGAAGGTGTCCGCAGGCTGACCGCTTCCTGACATTCTTGTCAGAAAGGCGTCAAGGGCCGAGTCCGTCATTCTTCCTGAGTTATTCGATTTTGGAATTACAGTTATAGCTAACGAAACTACGTAGAGGACCTTCCGTCACCTATCTTGACGTCAGGTGTCCATCCCTTTTTGGGCGATGCTGGAACGTTATCTAACGGGCTCCGGACAAACGTTAATCCACAAGATACGGATCTGCTTGTACCTTCACGTTGATTGAAGACCGTAAGACCGATAAGGAGATCACCTCTGTGGTGGATGTACAGCAATTGTTGGATTCGATTTTCCCTGGCATCCCCTATGGCGACGACCCTGCGTACGGCGCCACCTTCCTTGCAACGGCCAACTGACGCCCGAACCCGAGCCAAGGAAGCCGCTCATGGCAATCACGCAAAACACCCGTTTGGTACAGGTCGACAGTCCTCTCGGCGGCGATGTCCTGTTGTTGCAAGGCATGGACGGCAGCGAAGAGCTGGGGCGTTTGTTCCACTACGAATTGGACCTGACCTCCGAAGACCGGGCGATCACGTTCGACCAGTTGCTGGGCAAGCCGATGGGCCTGACCCTGGAGCTGTACGACGGTGGCAAACGCTACTTCCACGGCATTGTCTGCAGTTGTCGGCAACTGACCGGGCACGGCCAGTTCGCCGGTTATCGCGTCAGTCTACGGCCCTGGTTCTGGCTGCTCACGCGCACCTCCGACTGCCGGATTTTCCAGAACAAGACCGTGCCGGACATCATCAAGCAGGTGTTCCGCGACCTCGGCTTCTCCGATTTCGAGGACAGCCTGAGCGGCAGCTACCGCGAGTGGGAATATTGCGTGCAGTACCGCGAAACCAGCTTCGATTTCGTCAGCCGGTTGATGGAGCAGGAAGGCATCTATTACTACTTTCGCCATGAAATGGCGCGTCATGTGCTGGTGTTGGCCGACGCCTATGGCGCCCACACCACGGCACCCGACTATGCCTCGGTGCCCTTCTATCCGCCCGATCGGCAAATGCGCGAGCGCGATCATTTCTACGACTGGCAACTGGCGCGGGAAGTACAACCTGGCTCGCTGGCGCTGAACGACTATGACTTCCTGCGCCCACGCGCCAGCCTTGAAGTGCGCTCCAGCGTGCCGCGCAACCACACCAACGCCGACTACCCGCTCTACGACTACCCGGGTGAATACGTCCAGAGCAACGATGGCGATCACTACGCCCGTACCCGCATCGAAGCCATTCACAGCCAGTTCGAGCGTGTGCAATTACGCGGTCGCGCCCGCGGCATCGGTTGCGGTCATGTGTTCACGCTGACGGGATACGACCGTGCCGACCAGAACCGTGAATACCTGGTGGTGACCGCCCGTTATCAGATCCGTCAGGATGCCTATGAAAGCGGCCAGTCGGACGTCGACGAACAGTTCGTCGGCGAGCTGGACTGCATGGATGCCAACCAGGCCTTCCGCCCTCTGCCCCTCACGCCCATGCCCATCGTCCGTGGGCCGCAGACCGCTGTGGTGGTAGGTCCCAGTGGCGAGGAGATCTGGACCGACCAGTATGGCCGGGTCAAAGTGCATTTCCATTGGGATCGCCATGACCAGTCCAACGAAAACAGCTCCTGCTGGATTCGCGTGTCCCAGGCCTGGGCCGGCAAGAACTGGGGCTCCGTGCAGCTCCCGCGGATCGGTCAGGAAGTGATCGTCAGTTTCCTCGAGGGCGATCCGGATCGGCCTATCATCACCGGCCGCGTCTACAACGCTGAACAGACCGTGCCCTACGGATTGCCGGCCAATGCCACCCAGAGCGGGGTAAAAAGCCGTTCAAGCAAGGGCGGTTCACCGGCCAACTTCAATGAAATCCGCATGGAGGACAAGAAAGGCGCCGAGCAGCTGTTTATCCACGCCGAAAAAAACCAGGACATCGAGGTCGAGAACGACGAGACCCACTGGGTGGGCCACGACCGCAGCAAGACCATCGACAACGACGAGACCGTGCACGTCAAACACGACCGCACCGAAACCGTCGACAACAACGAAACCATCACCATCGGTGTGGATCGCAAGGAAAAGGTCGGCAATAACGAAACCATCTCCATCGGTGTGAACCGTACCGAGGATGTCGGCAGCAACGAGAAAATCACCATCGGCGCCAATCGCACCGAGAACGTGGGCAGTAACGAGACCATCACCATCGGTGCCGACCGCACGGAAAAAGTCGGTGCCAACGAGAAAATCACCATCGTCAGCAACCGCACCGAAGACGTGGGCGGCAACGAAACCATCAGCATCACTGGCAACCGTAACGAAACGGTCCAGGGCAACGAAGGCATCGAGATCAGCGGCAACCAGAGTACCCAGATCGGCCAGAACGAGTCCCGCGACGTCACCCAGAACCGCAGCACCAACATCAAGCAGAACGACAGCCTGGACGTGGGCAAGCACTTCTCCCTCAACGCCGGCGACTCCATCAGCCTGACCACGGGCGCGGCGAGCATCACCATGAAGAAGGACGGCACCATCGTGATCAGCGGCAAGAACATCACCATCGACGGCTCCGGCGCCATCAACATCAAGGCGAACAAGAACGTGGTCGTCAAAGGCCAGAAAATCCTGCAGAACTAGCCACGGAGTGGGCGCCATGACCGTTGAATATCATTTAGCCGTTTCCTCCACCGCCACGCCCGCGCGCGTGGATGGCGTTGTGATTGGGGTGCTGCTGGATGTGCCCAGTGCAGATGCCCCTGTGGTGGCCTTCCCTGGCTGCCCCGGCGAAACCGGCCTCGCCGCGCGCACCACCACCCCACTCGCCCGTGAAGACATCGGCGCCCAGGTCGCGCTGATGTTCGAGGCCGGCGACCTGACCCGGCCGCTGGTGATCGGTCGCATCCAGCGTCTGCCGCAAACCACAACGCCAGCCGTCGCCCACCTGGACGGCGAGCGCCTGGAGTTCACCGCGGAGCGGGAAATCGTCCTGCGCTGCGGCAAGGCCAGCATCACCCTCACCCGCGAGGGCAAGATACTGATTCGAGGGACCTATCTTTCGAGCCGATCATCCGGCGTGAACCGCATCAAGGGCGGTTCGGTGCAGATCAACTGAGGCAATGACGCCATGGAATTGGTAAACAAGACTCGCCTCGTCGGCGGTTATACGACCTCAACCGATAAAACGGGCCGTGAATGGCTTGTCGTGGTGGCGAAAGGAACCTACGGCATTCCAGATCACCCTGGACATGCGCCTCGCCTGCTCGAACAACAGGCTCCGTTGATCATGGCCGACGTATTCCCAGGTGAACCGAGTGAATCAGCTGCGTTATACGAAAACGATTTTGCGCTGCACAAGCCCCGCTGCGATGTCCTGCTCAATGGTCACTGCCACGCCCCCAATGGAGAGCCGGCGACGGAGGTGAACGTAGCGCTGAAAGTGGGGACTCTCGTCAAAGCATTCAAAGTGATTGGGGCACGAATCTATGAGGACAGCGCCCTCTCACACTCGATAAGCAAACCTGTTCCATTCACCACAATGCCGATTACCTACGCGCAGGCTTTTGGCGGCGTGGATCGCACGCATGCAGACCCGGCCAAACACAAATGGTACCCATGGAACCCGGTTGGAGCCGGATTTTACCCCGCAGCAAACAGTGCCCAGACCAATGGCTTGCCGCTCCCAAATACCGAAGAACTGGACAGGCCGGTCACCGCCCCCCACGAACATTACAAGCCAATGGCATTTGGCCCGATTGGTCGAGCATGGCGGCAGCGTATCCAATGGGCCGGCACCTATGATCAGGCGTGGCTTGATCATCAATTTCCATTCCTTCCCGAAGATTTTGACTTGCGCTATTTCCAATGTGCACCCGAGGACCAGCAAATCGATTATCCCCGGGGGGGCGAAGAAGTCGCGCTGCTTAATCTGAGCGATAAAGGCCGCTCGGCATTCAGGCTTCCGGCAAACCTGAAACTAGCGGTGCTTGTCGTTTTTCACGACGACAGCACACGGGAAGCAGCCGCCGTGGTCGACACCGTCATTCTTGAACCTGACGCGAATCGCCTGACGCTGACATGGCGAGCCTCTTCGCCCCTCGGGCGCAACATCAAGGAGGTGGCCAAGGTCATCGTCGGGCAAACCGCCGATCAGTTCGAACAGGCCAAGGCCAACGAAGAACGCATGCGAGGAAAACAACACTTCAAGTCATTGGCTCAACTCATCGCGTGGACTAAGGAAGCCTATCCTCCCGCGGAAGAGGAGATATGACCTCCATGCAGGGACACGCCCTCTTCATCACCAGCATGGGCATGGCGTGTCCCGTGGGCTTATGCGTCGCCAGCGCCTGTGCTGCAAAGCGCGCCGGGCTGTCAGCACTCCAGGAGCTGCCGTTTTTTGACAACGCGTGCGAACCCATCGTCGGCGCGGCTGTGCCCAGCCTTGACCTGGCGCTGCCGGCAGCAGCGCGCATGTCCGGACTCATGATGCATGCACTGGTCGAGTTGATACAGGGTGCGCCGAAGCTGGATTGGACAGAAGTGCCATTTCTCCTGTGCCTGGCTGAACCGGAGCGCCCCGGAATCAATATCAGGGAAATAGCCCAGGCCGTCATACAGGACGTATCTTCCAAGTTGGGCATACAGTTCCATCCAACGCATTCCAGGGTCATCCCCTCTGGCCATGTTGCCGGCATGCATGCCCTTCATGAAGCCAGTCGATTAATGCAGGAAACACGGGTTCCCGCCTGTGTGGTGGCGGGTGTTGACTCGCTGCTCAGCGCCTTGACGCTGCAGTGGCTGGACGAACATCGCCGGCTGAAAACGGCGACTCACAATGACGGCTTGTTTCCTGGCGAAGGGGCCGCGGCCATCCTGATTCAGGCCTATCGGCAACCTGGTACCTGCCTGCAAATCTCAGGCCTGGGCTTTGGGCAAGAAGAGGCGCCTCTTTTGTCGAGCAAACCCCTGCGGGCAGGCGGGCTGACCGACGCCGCTCGTACGGCGCTCGCACAGGCCAAACTGGGTCTGCATGAAATTGACCTGCGCCTGTCCGATGTCACGGGAGAGCAATACGGGTTCAAGGAACTTCCGTTGATGGAGGCCCGGCTTTTTCGGACAGTCCGAAAAGAGGATCAGCCACTGTGGCATTGGGCAGAGGCCATGGGTGACACCGGGGCCATTGCTGGAATCGTCCAATTGATACTCGCCGACCAGGCGTTTCGCAAAGGCTATGCACCGGGAACCACCGCGATCTGTCTGAGCAGTGCCCTGGCCGGCGCACGTGCCGCCGCCGTTGTGCGCGACCTTAGCCAGCCAGAGGGGGACCTATGAGCTGCGACGTTTACGCAAATGGCGATGAGATTGCCTGCAAAGCGGGTGGAGGCAAGGTCATCGCGGCGTTCCCGGATGTCTGCCTGACGCCACCACCGCCTCCGGGAGGGCCAATCCCGGTGCCCTATCCAGACACCTCGTTTTCCAAGGACATGAAGAAAGGCAGCAAGACCGTCAAGATCGAAAACAAGGAGATCATGTTAAAAAATCGCTCCTTCTATAAAACCTCACCGCTGGGCGATGAAGCTGCCACAAGAAGCCAGGGTGCCGGTGTCATCACTCACGTCATCACCGGCAAGACCTATTTTGTCTCATGGTCAATGGATGTTCTTTTCGAAGGCCAGAACGTAGACCGACATACCGATCTCACCACATCGAATCATGCCAGCCCTGCAGCGAATGCGGCTGTGCCCATGGTCAACACCGCCAAATACAGTCCGGTGCAACAAGACGCCAAGGTGCCGGGCAAACACAAATGTGAATGTTGTGGCGGCGCGGCGCACTCCAAGGCTCAAGCGAACGGGGAGTACATGACGGAGGAGCAATTCTACGGCACCGCACAAAATCCCAAGAATGCAGCCGTGCTTGCCAAAGTCCGGGCCAATCCCAAGTGCAGGCACCTGTTGCCACCCGCCGGAAAGCAACCGAGCGGCTGCAATAAGTACTACGTAACGAGCAAACGAGAGAAGGCCAACATTGAAAATGATTGGGCGATTAACAGACCAGGCTATATGCGTTGGAAAACAGAAGTGGGCCAGGGAGAGCCGGTGGCGCATAGAGTCCCCAAGGCGGCCGGAGGTTGTCCGGCCGGGCAAGGGAATCTCGCCCCTACTGGCAAGAAGTGTGAGAAGCTCGAAGGAGAGCTGAGTGCACTTCAAGAAACACGCATCAATAGTTTTCCAAGGCCCGAATGATGAAAGCCTCTATTTACAAGCACACCCAAAGACCTGGTTTCCTTCAAGACAGCTTCTATTGGAAGGGGCGTGGATATCACTACAGTGGCCCCGCTCCGGCAGAAGTATTGTCACCTGACGGATGGATGAGCAATGACCCGTGGATTGCACTTGCTGCGATTCTGGAACAGGCCAAGCATGGCGATTACAGCCACGTATCCCAACTGCGCAAATGGATAGTGGACCCCAGTTGCGACCCAACGCTGGTATCGGCCTGCCTCGGCCTGACCGCTGATGCAGGGCTCGACACTGACCTGGATTTCCTTGCCGATCTCATACTCGAAGGCCCCACTTACCTTCGCATCGAGGCGTGCCTGGCAGCCCAGTGGTCTGGTGTGCTGTGGCTGATACCTTTCATGGTTGAGGCATGGCGTACGTTTGCACGTCGGGCCGACCGAGCCGCCGTGGAAGCCAATTTAACCAATCTTCTTGACCCCATCGAAAACGAGCCCGAGTTCTTTGACAGTGGCCTGAACGAAGTCGATTACAAAGCGGCTGTCGATTCACGACTTAGCGAACTGCAGAACGCTTATGGCAGCGATCGCTGCTCAATTTCCGGGGGGATGCCCGTCGACATGAACAAACAAGTCTGGGTCATGAGAAAGTCCCTGGTTCCTTCAGGCACTGACGAATGGATCGATTGGAGCAACTTTCTTATCTGGAGGCGTAAATTCGAGGTGTATTCCGGCGTCGACTGTTCCAGCTTCTACGGAAAAAACGGCGAGTTCCAACCGCTGAATGCGGCCGCTGTCCTGGACCGGTACATGGCCTCTCCCCTGCACTTCGAAGTCGGTAAACGTTACTTCTTTGGAAACCTGGTGCCGTAACAAGACAGAGACGTCATGGTCCCCATCTCATCAATGATCGAGCAACACGCCGAAGAAGCTTGCTTCCTCATCCTCCTGCACGATCACGCCGTGCGCGCGCCCCACTATGACCTTGACGACCTCAGCAAACTGGACGAACGCATCGACGCTCATCTCGATGGTCTGCGCATTGCTGGCTCAACAGGCCTGGAGACTCTGCTGACCCAGCTCGGCCCGCACACCGTCGGCGAGATGTTCGCCAGTGTGCTGCTGGCCTTCGAGGCGGCCAATGCGAAGGAGCTGTCGCTGCTCAGCGAGCACTTGAGAAGTGCCACGGAAACTGAACGAGGTTACCTGATGGCCCTGGGTTGGCTCGACTGGGAGCGGGTATCACCCTGGATCGAGCGCATGTTCGCCTCCCCTGAGCCGCTGTTCCACCGCCTCGGCCTGGCGGCCTGCGGCATGCATCGCCACGATCCCGGCCCTATCCTGCTGACCGAACTGTCCCACGCCGACCCCAGCGTGTTGGCGCGTGCCGCCCGTACGGCGGGTGAACTGCGCCGGCGTGACCTGCTGCCGACGATTCGTACCCATCGTCTGCATGAGAATGCGGCCACGCGCTTCTGGGCCAACTGGGCCACCGCACAGATGGGCGACGAGCAAGCCCTGGAGCCACTGCGACAATTCGCCGAGCAACCGGGCGAGTTCCAGTATCGCGCGCTCTGCGTATTGCTGGCTTGGCAAGAACGCGGGCCCAGCGTTGCCTGGATACGCCAGTTGGTACAGGATCCCAGGGATCGGCGCATCGGCATCCAGGCCCTTGGGCTGCTGGGCGATCCGGTCTGCGTACCGTGGTTGATCCAGCAGATGAGCGACCTGCCCTATGCCCGCGTCGCCGGTGAAGCCTTCAGCCTGATCACCGGCGCTGACCTGGCGCTACTCGACCTGGAATTGCAGGCCTTGCCGGATTTCGATGCGGGCCCGAACGATGACCCTGAAGACCCCAATGTCGCGATGGACCCCGATGAAAACCTGCCCTGGCCCGACCCGCAGGCAATCGATGGCTGGTGGCAAGCCAATGGCGGACACTTCCAGGTGGGTACGCGTTATATGCTGGGATTGGCCCATAGCGAACACAGTTTTCAGCAAGCTCTTGTCCGCGGCCAGCAACGCCAACGCATCGCCGCCGCCTGCGGCATCGCCCGCTATCGGCCAAACGAAGTGCTTTTCCCCACGAGCGCACCGGCTTGGCGGCAAAAGCGGTTGTTGGGGGTGACGGCGGTATTCGGGCGTTGATCAGGATGTTTATATAGCGCGCCGGCGCCTGGCAATCACTTACCCCCCTCTGGAGGCACCATGCCAAACGCAGTTGGACAGAACCCTGTGGCACTCATCAGTGGGGTCGGAAGCGAGATCGGAATCGGCATGGCGATCGCGCGCAGACTGGGTACTGCAGGTGCCAGACTGATCGTCACCGCCAGCAGTGCACGCATCAATGATCGAGTCGCAGAACTGCGCGCCGAAGGGTTCGAAGTCGAAGGTCGGGCCCTCGATCTTACCGATGAAAACCAGGTACGTGAGTTCATGGCGTGGGCGGAGTCCCTCTGGGGTCGGATCGATATTCTGGTCAACAACGCGGGCATGGCCATGCAAGGCAGCCCGGAGTTTTTTTCCGACTTGGCAAGCATGGATCTGCACACCTGGAACCTGACACTGGCGCGAAACCTGACCACGGCTTTTCTGCTGACACGGGCGGTTCTGCCCGGCATGCGGGCACGTCGTTACGGGCGCATCGTCAACATCAGTTCCACTACCGGCACCCGGTGCAGTAACCCCGGTGAAGCGGCTTACAGCGCCGCAAAGGCCGCGATGGTTGGAATGAGCATGAGCCTGGCGCTGGAAGTCGCCCAGCAAGGGATCACGGTAAACAGCGTCGCTCCCGGCTGGATCACTACCGGGTCGACCACTGCCGAGGAGTCCAAGGCGGCCGGTTACACGCCGATGGGCCGCGCCGGACGTCCAGAAGAGGTGGCGGCATTGGTGGCTTTCCTTGCGTCTTCAGAGGCGAGCTACCTCACGGGCGAAGTCATCGTGGTGGATGGCGGAAACTGCCTGGTCGAGAACAAGGCCCCTTGACCTGAACAGGCGCCCCAGGCATTTGCCACGATTCGCGTCATAGGCCCAGCAATCGCTCGGCGTTACCGTGGGCGATGAGCGCCTTGTCCGCTTCAGTGATGGGCAGGCTCTCGAGGAAAGCGCGGGCGCCATCCAGGCTCTGGTAGGGATAATCGATGGAATACAGGATACGCTCCGCGCCCATGAGCGCGTGAATGAACTGGAAATGCGGGAGCATGAGCATGCCACTGGGCGAAACGTAGACATGCTCGCGGTAAGTCTGACCGATGGGACGTTTCAGGCCGCTGGCATCCTGGGGAATAGCGTCCTCCAGGCGCTGCAGGAAAAACGGCACCATTTCGCCCCAGTGCCCACTGATGACTTGCAGATGGGGATACTGGTCGAACACGCCCGCGAGCAACATCCGCACGACTTGAATACCTGCCTCGTTGTGCCAACCCCAGGCAAACATCGAAAGACGTGCACTGAGTTCACGCTCGAACCCGCCGTAATACGCCGTTTGAACGGCAGGCAGCGGCAGCCCCGGATGGACGTACAACGCAACCTTCAACTCATTGAGGGCGGCAAGAATCGGGGCATAGCCTGCGTCGTCCAGGAACGTATCCCCCGGACGACCGTTGATCAGCGCGCCTTTGAGGCCCAGCTCCGTCACCGCCCTCTCCAGCTCACGCGCCGCCGCCTCGGGTGCCTGCCACGGGAGCGTGGCAAAACCGCTGAAACGATCGGGCTGAGCTTGCGCGGTCTCTGCCAGCTGGTCATTGGCAGCACGACACAGCTCAATGGCTTGCAAGGCGGGCAATAGCTGAGGAAACCCGCCATAGGAAAGCACTTGCATGCTGATTCCTGCTGCGTCCATATCGGCCAAGCGTGATGTGCCTGTTTCCAACGCCTTGCGAGCTGACTCGCTAGGCGCAACAACATGCGGCCGACTAAGGTCCGCTACCTGTACACCATCGATCACCCGACTGCCCCAGCCCGAAAGATAGGGCGCCTCGGCCTGCACGAGCGCCTGCGTGGCGACGCCCATGGCGGGGGCGAGTACATGCTCTTCAACACAGATCAGTTTCATATCGCGCGCCCTACTCATAAGTCATCACGCTAACAGCGCATCTCGCAGTGCCTCACCCAGGCTGGCGGCGGACTGCGGGTTTTGACCGGTGATGAGGCGACCGTCGACAACCACATTGTCGGCCCAGTTCGCCGCCTGCTGGTGATGTGCGCCACGGCTGTTGAGCGTCGACGCCAACAGGAATGGCACAACGTGGGTGGACTGCACTTCCTCTTCCTCGTTGTCAGTGAAAGCTGCGACCCGTTTACCGGCCACGAGCAGGCTGCCGTCGGCGCGACGTGCATTGACCAAGGCCGCCGGCCCATGACAGACCGCCGAAACGATGCCGCCGGCCGCATCGATTTCGCGGATCGCCGCTTGTACGGCAGGGTTATCAGGGAAGTCCCACATCGTGCCGTGACCACCGGCGAAGAAAATGGCCGAATAGCGTGATGGATCCACCTCGTTCATGGGCAAGGTGTGCTCAAGCGCATGCCGGAAATCCGCATCGGCCCAATAGTGGGCGATGACGGGATCACTCATATCCTCCAGCCCGTCCAAGGGCGCGGCACCGCCATTGATGGAGGCCAGTTCGACACGGATGCCCGCCTCCTGCAGTTTCTCCAATGGATGAGTGACCTCGGCCAGGTTGAAGCCGGTAGGGATCCCGGACGCGCCCTTCACCGCGTTGCTGGTAACGACGAAAAGGACCGGTTTGAGCTCAGCAGCTTGTTTGTTCATGGACTCGGGCTCTTGGTTGAGACGAAGAAGACAGGCGCGTTCATCACGATGCCAGCGCCGCAATAAGCGTCAGGCGTTACCAGGCGCGAAGAGCATTTCCCAGTTCATGAACGGCCCGAGCGGAATGATCTCCCAGTCGATGAGCCCCGCTTTGGCCAGGGGGAATTCGTTCAATGCCGCCCTGGCGGATTCCACGGTGTCGGCCTCGGCGATGATCGCGACACCTGGGCGATCCTGGCGAAAATAGAAGTCGCGCACGATGCCGCCCTTGTAGAGCTGCCAGGCATGTCGGGCTTCGTCGAACAGATGCGGCTGATATTTCTCAAGACTGGCGCCAGGTTGAGGAATGTCGAGACAAAGCAGTTTCATGGTTCGGCTCCTTGGTCGGGTGCAGGGCTTAGGCGCAGTGGAATAGACGCACTGGCTCCGCCTGGACACCAATATCAATGAACCTGTAGCTTATAGTGGAATAATAATCACCATTAACGATATTTTTTCTCCATAAAGTTGAATCAAGGGAACCAATCCAGGAGCCAGGGCCGTATGAGAGATCCATTGGACGGCGTAGCACTGTTCGTCGAAGTCGTTCACGCCGGCGGTTTTGCCCGCGCGGCTGAACAGTTGTCGTTGACGCGATCGGCGGTGGGCAAAGCGATTGGCCGGGTGGAGGAGCGGCTGGGCGTTCGCCTGTTCCATCGGACCACCCGGACCCAAAGCCTGACCGAGGCTGGCCAGGTGTATTACGAACATTGCCTGCGCGCCTTGGAAGAAGTCCGTTCGGCTCAGTCCCTGCTGGAATCGGGCCAGCAAGAAATCACGGGGCGCCTGCGCGTGACGATGCCGGTCCTCTTCGGCCAATACTGTGCCGGCCCGATCCTGCTGGAACAGGCCCGCCAACATCCCAAGTTGGAACTTGAATTGCACTTCAGCGACCAGTCCGTAGACCTGATCGCCGAAGGCTTCGATCTGGCGATTCGCTTTGGCCCCCTGGTGCAACTCAACGGTCTGCGCGCACAACGCCTGGCGGTCCAGCAAAAACTGCTCTGCGCATCACCAGGTTACCTGGCCAAAAACGGGCAGCCCCGCAGCCTGCCAGAATTGCTCGGCCACGACGCGGTGCTGTATCACCGGCGCGATTACACGCAGCCCTGGGCCGTTACGGATACCGATGGCCAACTCAAGACGGTGTCCCTTTCCCCGCGCATTCGTTTGAATGACCTTTCATTGATCGCCGATGCTGTCGAGGCTGACATGGGCATTGGCTGGCTGCCTTCGTGGCTGGTGCGTGATCGCTTGCGCTCGGGTGCTCTCGTTCAGCTCCTGGAAACGCATCCGCCCACCACGATGGATTGTCATGCCGTCTCACCCCAGATGCGGCAAATGCCCATGCGACTGCGGCACATCATCGATGTGCTGGCCAGCCGACTGCCAGACATCATGAAGCTGTGAGCCAGAGAAACCGTCGCCCACAGCGTGTCGCCCGTGGGTGAGTCATTGAATTCACCCAGCCCTTGCCAGGAGTTTGTCATGAACATTCGTCAGTGGTTTTCCAAGTGCGCGATGGTGCTTTGCCTGTTTGCATCCGGAGGGGCCAGCGCGCAGACATTCCCATCCACGGTGGTGGTGCGTGTCGCACAGCTCGAGATCGATCCGGAGCAACTGCAACGCTATACCCAGATCGTCAAGGAAGAGATGGAGATCTCCGCGCGCGTGGAGCCCGGGGTGATTGCCATCTATTCGGTGGCGGATAAAGACCACCCTCACTTGCTCCACTTCTTCGAAATCTACGCTGACGAGCAAGCCTACCTCTCCCACATCGGGTCAGCGCATTTCAAATGGTACGTAGAGCAAACCCAGTCGATGATCCTCTCCAGACGGTTGATCGAGACGACGCCGATCCAACTGAGTTCGAAGTGAAACCGGGACGATGCCTTCCCGTGCCAGGCAGGTGCCCTGCGGAAAAACAATGGTGACAAAAACTGACCCTGTCGATGGTTAGAGTGAAGTGATTGGTCGCAGGCATCAACGATGCGCTGGAAACAGCGCCCCTGCCCCCGGCCCTACTTCTATCTCATCAATCATCCAGAGTAAGCGTCAGCTATGAAGCGTATCCAGTATCAAAATTACGGCGGGCCGGATGTGATGAAACTCGAGTCATTCACGTTGGCTTCACCGGGCCCGCGCGAAGTTGCTGTAAAAGTCAGATTCGCCGCCATCAACCCGATCGACTGGAAGTTGCGCAGCGGCCAGATGAAGATCGTTACGGGTAGGTCCTTCCCTAGGGCCATGGGAATGGACTTCTCCGGCTCGGTCATTGCGGTGGGCAGCGACGTCACGCGTTTTAAGGTGGGCGATGCTGTGTTTGGTCTCGCCCGCTTCAAGGAAAGTGGCGCCCTGGCAGAAGCGGTGGTCACCCAGGAATCGCTGCTGTCCGGCAAACCCGACGACGTATCCTTCGAGCAAGCCGCCTGCCTCGGGACACCGGGGATGACCGCGTGGAACGGGTTGCGGGACAAGGCCAGGCTGAGCGCGGGCCAGCATGTCTTCATCAACGGTTGCAGTGGCGCAGTAGGTGAAGCCTGCGTGCAGATAGCCCGTATGATCGGGGCCAAGGTTAGCGGTTCTTGCAGTGAACAGACCCTGGAGCGAGCGCGACGGTTGGGGGTCGATACGGTTTATGACTATCAGAAGACCGACCTCTCCCACCTGCCTGAACGTTTCGATGTGGTGTATGACACGGCGGCCACAATGCCCCTGTCGCTCGGCTTCAGCCTGCTGCGCAAGGGTGGCGTACTGCTGGACCTGAATCCAAGCCCTGGCAAGTTCATTCGCGCACTCTTTGATAAACGCTTGAAACCCGTCATCTGTACGCCGCGCCCCGACGTTCTCGACACGCTCGCCCAAGCCGCCCAGAATGGCAGCTTCCGGCTTCCTGTAGCGGAGGTGGTGCCGCTCGGCGATGCGATCCAGCTTATCGCGGCCATCGAGGGCGGCAGGAAGCTCCGTGGCAAGGCCCTCGTGGCCATGGACTGAAGCGTGTCAAGAAGCCATAGATTATTCGACCTCATGCAAGTCCTTCGGCGCCACCGCGGGACGGTTTCCGGTATCACGCTGTCCCGTGAGCTGAATGTGTCGTTGCGTACGATCCGGCGAGACGTCATCACGCTGCAGTCGATGGGGGCGGACATCGTTGGCGAACCCGGCGTTGGCTACGTCCTGCGCCCGGGTTTTCTGTTGCCGCCGTTGAGTTTTACCGAGGAAGAGATCCAAGCGTTGATGGCCGGCGCACAGTGGGTCAGTCGCCAAACCGATGAAGGCCTGGCCCGCGCCGTTCAAAACGCCCTGGCAAAAATCGACAGTGTCCTGCCGCCGCACATGCGGCGAACATTGGACAACGACACGATCTATGTCAGTCGCAATCAAGGCGCGCCGGCTGCGTTGAATCTGGCGCAGGTCCGGCTGGCGCTTCGCGAACAGCGAAAAATGCGGATCGTCTACAAGGACGAGAATGGGGAGCAGACGCAGCGAACCTTCTGGCCGATCATGCTGGGGTTTGTCGAGTCGCAGCGCTATATCGCCGGCTGGTGTGAGCTGCGCGGCGACTATCGTCTATTCCGAACGGACCGGATCGTCGAGATGGGTTTGCTGGAAGACCGCTACGCCCGTCCCAGGCAACAGCTGGTCAAGGAGTGGCGCGCCCGGGAAGCGCACCCGTGCAAACAGAAAGACTGCAGCTAGGACCAGCGCATTTCCCTGTGGGAGCGAGCTTGCTCGCGATAGCGGTGGTTCAGTCACTTGAACAATTCACTGTTCATGAAATCAATGAACACCCGCAGTTTTGGCGCCAGGTGTTTGCTTGAAGGCCAGAGCATGCGGAAGGTGTTCTGATGCCGATTGAACTCGTCGAGGACGGTGACCAGTTCACCGCTGGCGATCGCCTCACGCACAGTGAAATCCGGCACGCAGGCAATCCCCAGCGCGTCATGCACCACGTGCAGCAATGCCTCGGTGGTGTTGCAGACCAGGGTGGCCGGCAGGTTGAGATCCGGCTCCCCGTCGCTGTTTACCGGCCAGACCTGCATCCTGCCAGTACTGGGAAACTTGTATAGCAGGCAGGCATGGCGCAGCAGATCCGCCGGCACCTGCGGCGTACCGTGTTCGGCGAAGTACTGGGGCGAACCGACCACAACCAGCTTGAACGTGCCCAACGGGCGGGACATCAGCCGGGAGTCGTTCGGTTCTCCGGTCCGAATGACGATATCGAAACCTTCCTCGATGATGTCCACCAGCCTGTCGGAGAAATCCAGGTCCAGTTCGATACTGGGATAGCGGCGCATGAAGGCGATCAGCGTCGGCATGACCAAATCGGCAACCAGGGGCAAACTCACGCGCAGTTTGCCCCGTGGTGCTTGGCGGGTTTCCGACAGTTCCAGTTCGGCCGCTTCGACTTCGCAGAGAATGCGCCGGCAACGCTCGAGGAAAAGCGTTCCTTCCGCTGTCAGCGTGATACTGCGCGTGCTGCGATGAAACAGCCGCACACCCAGCCGTTCCTCGAGCCGGGCGACGCTTTTGCCCACCGCCGAAGACGAAATGCCAAGCGCTCTGCCCGCCTCTGAAAAGCTGCGGGTTTCGGCCGCGCGAACAAAAAAACCAATCCCGCTCAGTGATTCCACGCCAGGCTCCAATTGCGGACATTTTTTCCGATGTGTTGCGCACTCTAGCATTCTTGTCTCGCCAAGGAGCGGCACCTACCGTAGTCGGCACTTATCAATCTGCGATTGACGCCGCCATCTGGCGGGTCAGAAGCGTTCCAAGCAGGTGACACATGACGATTGCCAATACCCATATCGACGCTGATGCCGAGGTCGTTCAAGACGCTGCGCCGCTCCCCATCGGATCACTGTTTGCCCTCGCGCTGGCGGCGTTCGTGACCATTCTCACCGAAGCCTTGCCCGCCGGCCTTCTCTCACAGATCAGCGAAGGGTTGGCTATTTCCGAAGCCCTCGCCGGCCAGTTGGTCACGGTCTACGCGATAGGTTCCTTGCTGGCGGCCATTCCCTTGACGGCCGCGACCCAAGGCATGCGGCGCCGGTCGCTCTTGCTGGTGGCCATTGCCGGTTTTGCCGTGGCCAATACCGTCACGACGCTTTCCACCCATTATGGTTTGACGATCGTCGCCCGCTTGCTGGGTGGCGTATCGGCCGGGCTGCTCTGGGCCTTGTTGGCCGGTTATGCCGCCCGCATGGTGCCCGAGAGCCAGAAAGGTCGGGCGATTGCAATCGCCATGGTGGGCGCACCCTTGGCGTTATCCCTGGGCGTACCAGCCGGCACCTTGCTCGGTAATTTGATCGGTTGGCGGATGAGCTTTGCCATCATGAGCGTGTTCGCCGTCGCCTTGATGGTCTGGGTGCGACTCAAGGTGCCTGACTTCCCAGGGCAAGCCACCAATAAGCGCCTTGCGTTGCGCCAGGTCTTCACCCTGCCGGGCGTTCGCTCGGTGTTGTTCGTGGTGTTGGCCTTTGTCCTGACGCACAACATTCTCTTTACCTATATCGCTCCGTTCCTGACGGGGGCGGGCCTGGGCGAGCGGATCGACCTGGTTCTGCTGGTCTTCGGGGTCGCATCGTTGCTGGGCATCTGGGTCGTCGGCGTGCTGATCGATCGCCATCTACGGGCATTGACCCTTGCCAGCACGGCGCTGTTCGCCACCTCGGCACTGACGCTAGGCGCCATGAGCGACAACCCTGCCGCGATCTACATCGCGGTAGCGGCCTGGGGAATCGCCTTTGGAGGGGCCGGGACGTTGTTCCAGACGGCAATCGCCAAGACGGCCGCAGAGGCAGCGGATCTCGCCCAGTCGATGTTGGTCACGGCCTGGAACGTCGCCATTGCCGGTGGCGGGATCGTGGGAGGCCTGCTGCTCGATCACCTGGGTGTCGTTGCCTTTGCGCCTGTGCTGGTCGCTCTCTTGCTGCTGACGTTGGCGGTGGTATGGTCCGCGAGGCAGTACGGGTTTACCGCAAGCCTGCGCTGAGTCTGCACATGCGCCCTGGATAGCCCTCAACGATAGATATCAGCCACTGACATCAAATTGTCATCACTGCGTCGCCAAAACGCCATAAGCCCTGAGTACTGTCCTCGCCAATGAGATCGATCTCAAGCGAGTGACAATGACTGATTTGAAAGAAGTGGCACGTTTGGCTGGGGTCTCGCGGGCAACCGCGGCCCGCACCTTTGCCTCCCCTGAAGTGGTGCGTCCGGCCACCCGCGAGCAGGTGTTCGCCGCTGCGCGCCAACTGGGTTTTCGGCCCAATCGTCTGGGCCGCCAACTGCGCCTGCAGGTGACCAAGCTGATCGGCGTGGTGGTCCCCAACCTGCTCAATCCCGTGTTCGCCGAACAATTCCAGGCCATGGAGCGCGCTGCGCGCTTGCGCGGCTACAACCTGCTCCTGGCGACGACCGACTACAGCAGCGAGCGCGAAAGCGTGGTGGTCGAGGAGCTGTTGCGCCAGCGCGTCGATGGCCTGGTCCTCACGGTGACCGACGCCGAGAGCAACCGCGTGCTGCAAAGCCTGGACAACGAGGACACGCCTTTTGTGCTGGCCTATCACCAGCCGGGCAATCCGGACTACAGCGCCGTGTCGGTGGACAACCGCGCCGGCATGGCCCTCGCCACGCGCTATCTGCTGGAAGCCGGGCATTGGCGCATTGGCATGGTTGCCGGCCCTGCCCTGCAATCGGACCGTGCTCGCCTGCGTTACGCCGGTTATTGCGACGCCATGCGTGAGGCCGGTCTCGACTGCCTGCCGGTGATTGAAATGCCGGCCCATACCCAAGCCGACTTCGCCGCCATCGAGCCACTGCTGCAAGGCCCGCAAGCCCTCAGTGCATTGGTTTGCTCCAACGATCTGTTGGCAATCAGCCTGATTGCACAACTGCGCCGCAACGGCTGGCACGTCCCCCAGCAGCTTTCGGTCATTGGCTTTGACGGCATCGCCCTCGGCACTCAGATGCACCCGACGCTGTGCAGCGTCGTCCAGCCCATCGAGGCCCTGGCCTGCACCGTGATCGACCAACTGCTGGCGCAGATCGGCGGCGCCACACCGGTTTCCCATTGCCTGCCCTGCCATATCCGGCCGGGCGAAAGTACTCAACCCTACGAGGAGACGCTTGATGATCCGCTTCAGTAAAACCCTGGCGACGTTGCTGCTTTGCGGCGTTGCCAGCCTGGCCCAGGCTGCCGAAACGGCGATTTGCTACAACTGCCCACCGGAATGGGCCGACTGGGGCACGCAGCTCAAGGCCATTGCCGATACCACGGGCGTGCAGGTCCCGCTGGACAACAAGAACTCCGGGCAGGCCTTGGCACAACTGGTGGCCGAGCAGGCCGCGCCAGTGGCGGATGTGGTGTATTACGGCGTGACCTTCGGTTTGCAGGCGCAAAAAGCCGGGGTGGTCGGCACCTATAAACCCAAGGGCTGGGAGCAGATCCAGGCCGGTTTGAAGGACCCGCAAGGACACTGGTTTGCCATTCACTCCGGCACCCTGGGCATCATGGTTAACGTCGATGCGCTGGGCGGCCTGCCCGTGCCGCAAAGCTGGGGTGATCTGCTCAAGCCTGAGTACAAAGGCATGGTCGGCTACCTTGATCCGTCCAGTGCGTTCGTCGGTTACGTTTCTGCGGTAGCGATCAACCAGGCCATGGGCGGCAGCCTCAATGACTTCACGCCAGCGATCGACTATTTCCAGAAACTGGCGAAAAACTCGCCCATCGTGCCCAAGCAGACGGCTTATGCGCGGGTGTTGTCCGGGGAGTTGCCGATCCTGGTCGATTACGATTTCAACGCCTACCGGGCGCGCTACAAGGACAAGGCCAACGTCGCTTTCGTGATTCCCAAGGAAGGCAGCATCAGCGTGCCTTACGTGATGAGCATCGTCGACAACGCGCCCCATCGGGCCAACGCCGAGAAGGTCCTGGATTTCGTCCTGTCCGAGCAAGGCCAGGCGCTCTGGGCCAAGGCGTACCTGCGGCCAGTGCGAGCGATGAAAATGCCTGCCGACATCGCCGCGCAGTTCCTGCCGGACAGCGATTACGCCCGGGCCGGCGTGGTCAACTACGAGCAGATGGCGGCGGCACAGGAAGCCTTTTCCGCGCGTTACCTGAAAGAGGTCAAGTAAGTGACCGCCTCGGTAATAAAAGCCCGGGGAGTCTCGTCGGGCCAGGCCACGGTGCCGCGTTTGCGGCTGACCGCGGCCTGGGCCCTGGCGCCTGCGGCAGCGGTGCTGTTCGCCTTCTGGCTGTTGCCGCTGGCGCACCTGATCGTGCTGGGCGGGCAACGTCGCGACGGCGGCGAAAACGGTTATTGGCAGGTCCTGGGCAGTGCGCAATACCTGGGCAGCCTGGCACAGACTTGCCTGCTGGCCCTGGCGACGACCCTCGCGGCGCTGTTGGTGGGTGGCATCAGTGGGGTTTTCCTCAGTCGCCAGCGCTTCTTCGGGCGTTCACTGTTGGTTGCCTTGTTGACCTTCCCGCTGGCATTCCCCGGTGTGGTCGTCGGTTTCCTGGTGATTCTACTGGCTGGGCGCCAAGGCTTGTTCGCCAGTCTCGGTCTTGAGCTGGCAGGTGAGCGCTGGATCTTCGCCTACTCGCTGATGGGCCTTTGTATCGGTTATCTGTACTTCTCGATTCCGCGGGTGATCCTCACGGTGATGGCCGCTTGCGAAAGCCTGGATCGCAGCCTGGAAGAAGCCGCCCATTCATTGGGCGCCGGCCACTGGCGAGTGATCTGCGATGTCATCGTCCCAGGCCTGGCGCCGGCGCTGGTCTCGTGCGGAGCGATCTGCTTTGCCACCTCCATGGGCGCGTTCGGGACGGCCTTCACCTTGGGCACCCGCCTGAACGTGACCCCGGTGGCGATCTACAACGTGTTCACCAACTACGCCAATTTCGCCGTGGCCGCTGCGCTGTCGGTGGTGCTGGGGGCGCTGACCTGGGCGGTGCTGCTATTGGCCAGACGCCTGGCGAAAAACTCGAGGACAGTCTTGTGAGACGCTCAACGCTGTTCATCGGCCAGTTGCTGTTCACCCTGCTGGTCTGCGCGTTCATGTTGGTGCCGGTGCTGATGTCACTGCTGGCCGGGCTGACACGCAATTATTTCCAGGGCGTTTCCAGCGGCCTGACGTTCGATTGGCTGGTGCAAGTCTGGCAGGCCTATTCGCCGACGGTCTGGCTCTCCCTGCAACTGGCCGTGGCCTGCGCACTGTGCGTCTGCGTGGTGGGTGTTCCGGCGGCTTATGCGCTGGTACGGATGAACAACCGCTTCAGCCGCGCGTTCGAGGAGTTGATGGTGCTACCGGTGGCGATGCCAGGCCTGGCCAGCGCCCTGGCGTTGCTGCTCACCTATGGGCAGTTCGGTGGATTTCGCAGCAGCTGGCTGTTCATTCTCGTCGGCCATGTGCTGTTCACCCTGCCGTTCCTGGTGCGCCCGGTGATGGCAGTGATGCAACGCCAGCACTTGCCCGTCCTGGAAGAAGCAGCGGCCAGCCTTGGTGCCGGGCCGTTTCGACGATTCTTCAGTGTGGTGGTGCCTAATTGTCGGGCAGGGATTCTCGCCGGGGTACTCATGGTTGTCACGCTGTCGCTGGGCGAGTTCAACCTGACCTGGATGCTCCACACGCCGATGACCAAGACATTGCCGGTAGGCCTGGCCGACAGTTATGCCTCGGCCAGGCTGGAAGTCGCCAGCGCCTACACCCTCATATTCCTGCTGATGATCGTGCCGCTGCTGATTGCGTTGCAGGCCATCAGCGCACGCCTTTCCCGTGGAGAAAAACGATGACCGGAACCACCATTCGCCTGGCGGGTTGCCGCAAGGCGTTCTCGGACGGCACCGTTGCCGTGCATGATCTGGACCTGACCATAGAGGCCGGCGAAACCCTGGCGATCCTCGGCCCGTCCGGTTGCGGTAAAACCACCACCCTGCGGCTGATCGTCGGGCTCGAACGCCCGGATGTGGGGCAGGTGTTTTTTGGCGACACCGACGTTACCCGCCTGCCCATCGAGCGGCGCGACGTGGGCATGGTGTTCCAGAACTATGCGTTGTTTCCCAACCTGGATGTGGCCGGCAACATCGTCTATGGCCTGAAGATTCGCGGCATGGCACCTGCCGAACGGAACAAGCGCTGCTCCGAGCTGCTGGAACTGGTGGGCCTTCAGGACCATGGCAAGCGCAACATCCATGAGCTGTCCGGCGGCCAGCGCCAGCGGGTCGCCCTCGCCCGTGCCCTGGCGCCCAAGCCCCGGGTATTGCTGCTCGACGAACCCTTGGCGGCACTGGACGCGCAATTGCGAGAGCGCCTGCGCAGCGAGCTGGATCAGTTGCTACGCCATCTGGGCATTACCGCCGTGTTCGTCACCCACGACCAGGGCGAGGCCATGGCGCTGGGCGATCGGATCCTGGTCATGGAGCGCGGGCGCGTCGCGCAATTGGCCAGCCCACGGGAAATCTATCAGCAACCGGCCAACGCTTTCGTCGCCAGTTTTGTCGGCAACCTCAACGCTTTTCCAGTGCTCAAGCACACGCCCCTGGGCTTGAAAGTCCATGGCGGAGAGTTGCCATGGCTGGGTGCCGGGTTGCCCGCCACCGTCTATTGCCGTCCCGAGCATTTGCGGGTGATGGACAACGAGGGGCATCTGCGCGGGCGCCTGGTGGGCCAGTTTTTCCAGGGAGCCCAAAGCCGCCTGTTGGTGGACGTCGGCGCCGCCCAACCATTGCTGGTGGACAGCACCGACGGCGTCATACATACCCCCGGTGCCCTGGTTGCCTTGGCCATCGAGCCGCAGGTGCTGTTCACCTTGTCATCGTGATATTCGTGTTTTCAGAGGGCATATTTTGAATCATCCGTTTCTCATTGCGCAGATCAGCGACCTGCATCTCAAGGCCGGGGAAAAACTGACCTATGGCGTCGTCGATACCCTCGCCGCGTTGCGTCGTGCCGTTGATCATTTGAATACCCGGGTGCCGCGTCCCGACATCGTGGTGATCAGTGGCGACCTGGTGGACTTCGGTCGCCCTGATGAATACGCCGTGCTGCACCCCGAACTGGCGCGCCTGCACATGCCTTGCTACCTGGTGCCCGGTAACCATGACAACCGCGAACATTTGCGGGCGGCGTTTGCCGATCATGACTACTTGCCAAGCGTGGCTGGGGCTCCGTTGGATTGGGTGGTCGACGCGCATCCGCTGCGCCTGATCGGCCTGGACAGCACCATTCCCGGCGGCCATGGCGGCCGGTTGCTGGACAGCCAATTAAGCTGGCTCGATGAACAGTTGGCCGGTCGTCCCGACGTGCCAACGCTGCTGGTCCTGCACCATCCACCGTTTATCAGCGGCATCGGCCACATGGACCGCGAACCGTTCATCAACGCCTCGGCGCTGGAGCAGGTCATCGCCCGTCATCCGCAGGTAGAGCGCCTGCTATGCGGGCATTTGCATCGGCCGATGCAGCGACGCTTTGGTGGCAGCCTGAGCTGCGTGTGTCCCGGCACCTCCCATCAGATTGTCCTGGATCTACAGCCAACCGCTCCCGCGCATTTCAACCTGGAACCACCCGGCTACCTGCTGCACCACTGGCATGAACAGGGGTTGGTGACCCATAACGGTGTGTTTGGCGAATATCCCGGGCCGTACCCCTTTTATGACGCTCATGGATTGATCGACTGATAACCCAGGGACTTTCACTGATGACATTCTTTGGAGATTTATCCCCTACCCCACTCTATTCATTGAAGATTTTCTAACGAGTCATTTAACGCATCGGCCCATCAGGTGATCGGCCGAGAGCTTCCTGCTGCCTTTTCAACATGCCCGGAACAGTGATTCCGCGGTGGAGTTCGTCCTGATGAAAGCCCTATTTCAAGTACTGAGTGTTTTAACTGGCGGTGTGAGTCTGGTCCTGAGTCCATTGGCGTCTGCTGATTTTATCAGCGACAGCAAAGCCAACTTGAACTTGCGCAACTTCTACTTCAACAACGATAACCGTGATGGCGCTGCCGCACCTTCGAAGACCGAAGAATGGGGCCAGGCATTCATGCTCAATTATCAATCCGGGTTTACCGACGGCACCGTGGGGTTCGGCCTGGATGCCATGGGTCTGCTGGGCCTGAAACTCGACAGCGGCGCGGGCCGTCATGTTGGCGGCTCGATGTTCCCAAACGATGGTGACAAGGCGGCGGACCAATGGTCGCGTCTCGGTGCAACCGCGAAGATGCGTGTTTCCAAGACCGAACTGCGTTATGGCACTTTGCAGCCGAAGCTGCCGATCCTGGTTTCCAACGATGGCCGCCTGCTGCCGCAAACCTTCGAGGGTGGCCAAGTCACCAGCAATGAAATCGACAACCTGACCTTCACTGCCGGACAACTGGAACACGCCACCGGCCGTGCTTCGAGCGACAGCGCCGGCCTGGCCGTAGCGGGTGGCAGCCAGGAAAGCAACAAATTCACCTTTGCCGGTGGCGATTACAAACTGACCAAGGACCTGACCGCCCAGTATTACTACGCCAATCTGGAAGATTATTACCAGCAGCACTTCGCCGGTTTGCTGCATGTTTTGCCACTGGGTGAATACGGGTCGTTGAAAACCGACCTGCGTTACTTCAAGACCACGTCCGATGGGAAAAACAGCAGCGCAGCCGGTCGCGCCAGTGGTTACAAACTCGGCGGCTATACCAAGGACGGCAGCGGTGAAATCGACAACGATACCTGGAGTGCGGCGTTCATTTATTCGTTGGGTGGCCATGCCATTACCGCCGGTTATCAAAGCGTGTCCGAAGACAGCAACTTTACGCAACTGAACCAGGGCGGCCTGGTGGGCAAAGGCGAAGGCGGCGCGAGTCTTTATCTCTACACCGACCGCACCATCCAGACGTTCATCCAGGCCGGCGAGCGCACGGCATTCGCCCAGTATGCCTATGACTTCGCAGCACTTGGCGTCCCGGGCTTGAAGGCGTCGGTGATGTACCTCAAGGGCGACAACATCCAGACCGCCAGCGGCCAGGATGCCAGTGAATGGGAACGTGATATTTCCCTGGACTATGTGATCCAGAGCGGCGCGTTGAAGAACGTCGGTTTCGGCTGGCGCAACGGCATGTCGCGAAGCGATATCGCTCGTGACCAGGATCAGAATCGCCTGATCGTGAGCTATAGCATTCCGTTGATGTAAGCGGTCAGTACTGTTCGGGGCCAGGGAGTAACGCTCATACGTGAAGCTTTCCTGGCCCTGAGGCAGTCGGGGCAGGCTACGATAACGACAACGCTCTAAGCCATGAAAGCGCAGATTACCTTGCCCAGATTGGAGAGGGTCAGGCTTTGCTTGTTGCTATGTTTTTGCAGTGACTTGGGAAAGCCTAGCTCCGGAGTGTCGCGAACTATCGCCACGGCGCGCAGCAATTCCTTTGAGCTCAGGTGCGGGCCGTCAGTTTTTTTGTAGTCGGGGTGCATGCGTTCGCCCTCGGCTATCGAATATATAAAGGCAATCCCCCAGATGTCGTAGAGCGAGTCGAACGGCGCGCTTTTCATATCGAATGGCTTGTGTTGCTGCATCAGCAAATAAGTTTCTGCATCTGGCAGGGAATTGAACGCCGTGAGCTCCTGCTTGAAGTCACTTGGTTTCCAAATGATCGATTGTCCGGAAAATGCGACCGCCATTCCTTCAGAGAACCACGTAGGCAGAGCATACATTTTGTCTTTGCCGAGCAAATGATGCTGGAAGATATGGACCATTTCATGGTGAATGAGTCGCTGAATCTCTTCCAAGGCCTTGCTTTCCCCATCATGGTTCGGATTGATCTCAAGGCTTGGGGAAATGAAAAGCTGCAAAGACTCGAAATGTGCGGTACCACCGTAGCCTGGCGCGATTCTTACCCTTGCTATCCCATGGCTATCAGGGGCGCTACCAAACTGAGTGCGACATTTTTGGAACGCGCGATTTACTTCATCGCGAATCCATTGCTTAAGGGGCTCGGGGTAATCACCCGTAAAAATGAAATTACTGTCCATTGTTTGAAAAGCTCCAAATCGTCATGTCGCGCTCTCAAGGGTGATGCCAATATAGTGGCATTCATTAAGTCACACGCTCACGTTACCGTCAATTTAGAGGCTGGCTCCGGCAAAGCTGGTACTTCAAAACAGAAACTTGAGCCGACATCTCCGGCAGCTATTCGCACAATCAGGCAATTATCCGCCCGGATCGTGCAATCGCCCCTCGGCATTGCTTTCTATAGTTAACCAGAGCCAAACCATCCGGAGCTGGTACCCCTATGAGCGCCCTCAACATCAATGGCCGTGAATACACGGTCGACGTAGACCCAAGCACCCCGATTCTTTGGACCTTGCGCGACACGCTGGGCATGACCGGCACCAAGTTCGGCTGCGGCGCGGCGCTGTGTGGTGCCTGCACCGTGCACCTGGATGGCCAGGCCATTCGTTCCTGCGTGACGCCCATCGCCGCCGCTGAAGGCAAGAAGATCACCACCATCGAAGCGGCAACCAACGGCAGTGATCCGGTCGGCAGCGCCGTGCACGAGGCGTGGGTCAAACACGACGTGGCACAGTGTGGCTACTGCCAGAGCGGTCAGATCATGAGCGCGACCGCTTTCCTCAAGGCCCAGCCCAAGGGCAAGCAGCCCACGGCCGCCGAGATCGACTCGGCCATGGCCGGCAATATCTGCCGCTGTGGCACCTACGCCCGTATCCGCGCCGCGGTGGCTGATGCCGCCAAAGCCCTTGCCTGATCGGAGCTGACCATGTTGAACGAGATTTTTCCGAACGAGCAGCCTCGCGCCTTGCAGCACATGCTTGAACGCGACGTGGCTGACGGCCCCGCTGCGCTGCCACGCCGCAGCTTTCTCAAGATCGTCGGCATCGGCGGGCTGGCCTTGGGTGCGTTTCCACACCTGGCCCTGGCCCAGGAGGCCAATGGCGCCGCCGCAGCGCCGCTCAAGCCGACCCAGCAGCCCTCCGCATTCGTACAGATCGCGCCCAATGGCGAAGTCACGGTGACCATCAACCGGTTGGAGTTCGGCCAGGGCGTGCAGACCGGCTTGCCGATGATTCTCGCCGAGGAGCTCGATGCCGACTGGAGCCTGGTGCGCAGTCGCAACGGCAGCAACGACGCCGCCTACATGGACCCGGCCTTCGGCATCCACCTGACCGGCGGCTCCAACTCGATCAAGAACAGCTATACCCAGTACCGCGAACTCGGCGCCCGTGCTCGCGCCATGTTGCTGAGTGCCGCCGCCGCACGCTGGAACGTCGACGTGGCGAGCCTGAGCACTCAAGCCGGCATGGTACTCGGCCCGGCCGGCCGTAAAGCGAGCTACGGCGAGTTGGCCGAAGCCGCGATGGCGATGCCCGTGCCCGAGCAGATCACGCTCAAGGATCCCAAGGATTTCCGCATCATCGGCCAGGCCACCACCCGTATCGATGCCAAGGCCAAGAGCAGCGGTCAGCAGGATTTCGGCATCGACATGCATCTGCCGGGGCAGCTCACGGCGGTCGTCGCCCGGCCACCCGTGTTCGGCGCCAGGATTGCGTCGTTGGATGACGGCGCGGCGCGGGCCACGAAAGGCGTAAAAGCCGTGGTGCGCGTACCGCTGGACGGTGGTGCCGAAGGTGTTGCGGTGGTTGCCGACAGTTACTGGCAGGCAAAGCTGGCACGCGATGCGCTGAAGGTGGAGTGGGACGCGAGCGCTGTAGAAAAAGTGGACAGCGAGAAACAATTGGCTCAATACCGGGAACTGGCCAAGCAGCCCGGCCCGCTGCACTTTGATGCAGACATGACGCCGCTTGCCACCGCGCCGCATCAACTGGACGCCGAGTTTGTGTTCCCCTACCTCGCCCATGCGCCGATGGAGCCCCTCAATTGCACCGTGCAGCTTGCCCAGGATAGCGCTCAACTGTGGGTCGGCACACAGTTCCCCGGTGGCGATGGTGCGGCTGCGGCCAAGGTGCTGAACCTCAAGCCGGAACAGATCCAGGTGAACGTGCAGACCGCTGGCGGTGGTTTTGGCCGGCGCGGCGTGCCCACCAACGATTTCGTCGTACTGGCTTGCGAGGTCGCCAAGGCCGCCCGCACCGCCGGGGTCAACGCCCCTATCCGCACCCTGTGGAGCCGGGAGGACGACATCAAGGGCGGTTACTATCGCCCTATGCACCTGCACCGTGCGCGCATCGGTTTTGACGACAGCGGCAAGGTGCTCGCCTGGGACCACGCCCTGGTGGGCCAATCGATCATCACCGGCACCGTGTTTGGCGGGCGGGTGAAAAATGGTATCGATCCAACTGCAACTGAAGGCCTGCGCAACCCTTATCCACTGCCCATGCGGCTGACGGTTCATCACCCCAAGCTCAACGTTCCCGTGCTGTGGTGGCGCAGCGTGGGCTCCACCCACACGGCGTTTGTGATGGAAACCCTGATCGACGAGATTGCCCGCACGACCAAACAGGATCCAGTGGCCTACCGGATGAAGCTGTTTGGTGAGCAGAGCCCGCGCCATCGCGAGGCGCTGCAATTGGCCGTGGACAAGAGCGAGTATGGCAAGCGCCAGTTACCGGCAGGCCATGCCTGGGGCGTGGCGGTCCACGAGTCGTTCAGCTCGGTGGTGGCCTACGTCGTCGAAGCCTCGGTGCAGGACGGCCGTCCGGTGCTGCACAACGTGACAGCCGGTGTGCACTGCAACCTGGCCGTCAACCCACGCAGTGTCGAGGCCCAGGTCCAAGGCGCGGCGCTGATGGGGTTGTCGATGTGCCTGCCAGGTGGCGCGATCACCCTGAAAGATGGTGTGGTGCAGCAGAGCAATTTTGCCGACTTCAGCGTGCCGCGCATTACCGACATGCCGGAATTCGCCGTCCACATAGTGCCCAGCGCCGAGCCTCCTACGGGGATGGGTGAACCCGGCCTGCCGGCACTGGCCCCGGCTTTTGCCAACGCGGTGGCGAGCCTGACGGGTAAACCGTTGCGTGAGTTGCCTTTCAAGTTGGCGTGACCGGGGTGTGAGGCTGTCTGGTCGCAAGGCCAGGCATGCCTCACAATCACAAGCGAATGCGCTTGATGTCCCGTTGCGGCGGCGCCCCGAAGAGACGGCTGTATTCACGGCTGAACTGCGAGGCACTTTCATAACCAACCAAGCCCCCTGCACTGCTCGCGTCGACGTTCTGGCTCAACATCAACTGCCGAGCGGCTTGTAGCCGCAGCTGCTTCTGGTATTGCAACGGACTCATACCGGTCACGGTGCGAAAATGCAGACGAAACGTGGAAGGACTCATGTGAGCTTGTGCCGCCAGATCGTCCATGCGCAACGCTTGGCGAAAATTCAGTTTCAGCCAGGCGACGGTCTTGGCAATGTGCTGGCTGGGTGACCCGGCAGCGATCACATGCAGCAACTGCGGCGCGTGGGCACCGCTCAACAGGCGAGCGATGATCTCTTCCTTGATCAGCGGAGCCACCGTCTCAAGCAGCGGCGGCTCCTCCAGCAGGTCTATCAAGCGTCGCAGGGCGTCCAGCACCCCGGCATCCAGCGCTTGTACGGTAATCGGTCGAAACGCGTCGTCCCTCATGCGTTGTGACAACTGCATGCGCTCGGCCACCTGCATCACCATCGTGCTGTCGAATCTCAGCATCATGCCCAGGAATGGCTTGGCGACGCTGGCTTGGGAAACATGGGAAATGACCGGCAGATCCACGCACGTCACCATGGACTGGCCGGGCGCGTAGGTCAGTATCTCGTCCCCGATCATGGCTTGCTTGCGGCCTTGCAAGGTCACGCCGATGCCCAGGCCGTAGATGCAATGCATCGGCGCGGTGATTGCTTTGCGCCGATGCAGGCTCAAGCCGGCAATGGCGGTGATCTGGTCGCCTTCGCTGGGCACAAGCTGGCTGACCGAGCCGGCCAGGCGACTGATGTCGCTGGCGCCCTGGTCGCTGTTGAAATCGGTGTGCACATTTCACTCCTTGAAAACATCGGGCCCACGACTTGCGGTGATGGCGAACAATGTTCGGCATCACCGCAAGTCGTTGATCAATATGGACGCAGTATGCTGGGTCGGCGGTTCGAGTCGCTTGCCTGATTGGCGCAATTTCTTGCACGATTCAACGATCCATGGCCAGCATCAGTCACATCCATCTAGATATGACAAGATGTTTCAATGGCGTGAGATGCACAAAATGGTGGCTTCTCCGGGGGTCTAAAGATTCTGGAAGATATAGCCGGTTGACCGTTGATCATCCAACGCGACACCCACTTGCCCCAGTCGGTGGGCCAGGGCCGGCGTCTCGACCCGCACTTTCCAATCCCGGCGGGCCGGTGCCACGGGGGCGCGGTCGTAGCGATTGATTGCCTCAGCCAACTGCACTCGATCAGGCAAGTACACCGCCAGCGCGTTGCCCTTCCAAGCCGCGACGTTCATGCCCATCGCTTCACACAGCGCAATCTTGGCCTGGGCATCATCCCTGTCCGCCTGGCGGGAACGTTCGATCTGATCGGCCAGGACTGGATCGACGACACGGTCGGTAAACAAAACCTCGCCCGTCTCCCAGACTTCGGGAGGACAGATCTTGTCGGCTGGACGCAAGGCAATGAGCGGATTGATTTCCATTGGGTAGATTCGACAGACCAACGGCCGTTCTTCATAGATACCGCAACGGCCATCGTCGCCGAGATTGCGGCACTGCGTCAGCGCATTGCCCGCCAGTACCGCAACGACTCGAATCTGGGCATCGCCACTGGTGACTTCCACGGCCCGTTGGGCGCTATGGGCGAATTGTTGAGGCTCCGAAGGCCAGGTCGACTCGTCGAACGCCTCCAGTACGACCGCCACCTCATGTCCGCGTTGCAGCCACTGCCTTGCCTCGTCCAGCGTCAGTGGAATCAGCCGACCCTTGCAGCAAATCCCGCAGCCGTTGCAGGCAAAGCGGATCGCGTTGTTTTCCATATCAAGCACTCGCACACATGTTTTCGATGGCCTACAAAGGCCCCTGCCACTCGGATACAGCTGTGGCAGGGCCTCAGGGCCGCGAGAGTATGTGGAGCGAAATGCCAATCCGCTTGCCGGATCCGCCGGCATGCTTGCCTGATCCAAGGTGATTTCAGGTATCAGCCCTTGGGAGGAAAATCCGTTGTTTCAGGCAACCCTTCACTTCAGAGGCTGGGAACTCGGCATCATTGAAGATGATCGGCGTCGATCACCGCCTGGGCGAACGCCTGCGGTGCTTCTTGCGGCAAGTTGTGGCCGACGCCACCATCGATCAGGCGATGTTCGTATTTGCCGGTAAAGCGCTTGGCATAGGCTTCGGCAGGCGGGTGAGGAGCGCCGTTGGCGTCGCCTTCCAGGGTGATGGTCGGCACGCTGATCGACGGGAACATCGCCAGTTTCTTTTCCAGCCCATCGTATTTGGCTTCGCCCTTGACCAAGCCCAGGCGCCAGCGATAGTTGAAGATTGAAACGGCTACATGATCGGGATTTCGCAAGGCAGCGGCGCTTCGCTCATACGTTGCTTCATCGAAGTTCCACTTTGGCGACGCCAGCTTCCAGATCAGCTTGGCGAAGTCGTGGGTGTTTTTCTCGTAGCCGAGGCGGCCACGCTCTGTCGCAAAGTAGAACTGATACCACCACTGCAGTTCGGCGGCCGGTGGCAGCGGTGTCTTGCTGGCCTCTTGGCTGCCGATCAGGTAGCCACTCACCGCCACCAGCGCCTTCACCCGCTCCGGCCAAAGGGCCGCGACAATGTCGGCGGTGCGTGCACCCCAGTCATAACCGCCGAGCACGGCCTGCTTGATGTTCAGTGCGTCCATGAAATCAATCAGATCGCTTGCCAGTGCAGAAGGCTGGCCGTTGCGCAGGGTCTTGGCCGCCAGGAAACGCGTATCGCCATAACCGCGAGCATACGGAATCAGCACGCGATAACCCTTCTCTGCCAGCGCTGGTGCCACATCCGCATAGCTGTGGATGTCGTAAGGCCAACCGTGCAGCAGGATCACCACCGGCCCGTCGGCGGGACCGACCTCGGCATAGGAAACGTCCAGCAGGCCGGCCTTGACGTGCTTGAGCGGGCCGAACGAAGTGGGACTGCCGGGGGTAATCGCGCCGACAGTGCTCGCGGGCACATCGGCCGCGCTTGCCTGGGAAGCGCTCAATCCCAATGCACCCAGCTGCATCATCGCGAACGCCAGCACGGTTGGCGCGAGCAGGCGGCGATGCCGGGATGCGGATGTAGGGTTCAACAGAGGTGTGTCCATGTGGAGCTCCTTGCAAACGGCGTGGGGTGAGCCAATGAGACGGGCTTGGGCTGTCTCGATGGGCCCCATTTGACGTCGGCCAGGTATCGCGCATGTGTCAGCGACGGCCTTGAATGAAATCGTCCGTATCAACAATGGCCTTCGATACACACAGAGATACATTCGTATCAGGAGGGCTGGATGGTTGCCTTACTTAACGGCACGCCATCTGCTTCGTGCATGCAGGTACGCGGTCGTATCGCTGTAACCCAGCTGAGCGGCAATCTGCGCCAGGGATTCGCCCTGCATTTCCAAAAGCAACTCCAGTTCGCCGCGAACCTGGTCGAGCAACTGCCTGAAGGTCGTGCCTTGCTCCTCAAGGCGTCTGCGCAAGGTTCTCGGCGTCTGGTGCAGTGCTTGCGCCAGATCGACCAGCGTTGGCGTTTCGCCTCTGGCCAGTGATCGCCGAACACCATCGGCCAGCCTGGCCGACCAGCCGGTGAAATGGCGATGCGCGGCAACCCGACGGTCGAGTTCCTGGGTCAACAGTTCCAACATGCCGTGATGACGCGTCTGCATCGGCAGGCGTGCGCTTGGGGCATCGAAGTAGAAACAGTTGACCGGGCAGTTGAACTCGACACGGTCGCCGAACCATTGGTTGTATTGGGCGTAATACGAGGGCCGCGAATGGGCGAATCTGGCGAGAATCGGCTGTATGTCCTGTCCCGTTCCTCGCCGTAATTGCGTAACGGCCATCACGCCGTAGTGCTCGACGACGTACCGCGCCAAATCCCCCGGCGCATCGACACTCAACTCGACACCCAGGCCGTTTTCGTCATTGAGCAAGCGCACCGTATCGGTGTCCGAGGCCAGCGCGGCGTAGCGTGCCCAAAGCTGCATGGACGACAAGACGTCAGGGCTGTACAGGCAAAGATAAGCCAGGACGTGCCAGTCCTGAGGCGTAAATAACGCAAACAGCTTCAAACCGATCGCCGGATCGACGCGCGCCGCTTCGCGCCAGAGCTGATCCAGCTCGATCAGGTTGTAGTCTTTTTGCCTCCCGCCAGCGTGACTGTCCAGGAAGCGCTCCAGCACCTGGCCCAATTTGCCCCGGTGAAAGCGTTGGGGTGAACGATTGACCGCTTCTCGCTCGATTCTGTCCGTTTCGCGCATTGGGAGGGCTGACTCGCTGGCTTCTAATGAAATGGCATTGCCCGCTGGGGCCTTAATCGAGAGTGCCATGAATACAACAATGCTCGCCAATAATCCTTCTGCCGTCGTGGCCGGGATATTCCTCGCCTTCATTTTGCTAGAACTTGCTTGCTCGGCCTTGCGCCAGTCATCGGCCGGCAGGCGTGATGTACTGATTGAAGTCATCGGCTCCGGGATCCTGGTTGCAATCACCTTCCCCGCCGTCATGTGGCTGAGCGGCAAGTTGCTCAGCCTGGTTGCCCCGCAGATGAAAGACGCGCTGGTGGCGATCCCCTGGGCCGCCGGGTTCGTGTTGTTCCTGCTGCTGGACGACATGACTCAATACTGGTGGCATCGCCTGACTCACCGGGTGCCCGCCCTCTATGCGCTGCATCGCGCCCATCATTCCGCGCCCTACATGAGTGTCCGGATCGTTTACCGCAACAACAGCTTCTACTACATGCTCATGCCTGGTATCTGGCTGTCCGGCATGCTGATCTACCTGGGCCTCGCGCCGGTCTACTACGTGTACCTGATCATCAAGATGACTGTGATTTTCGCGGCACACAGCAGCGTTGCCTGGGATGACAAGCTTTATGGCATTCACGTATTGCGGCCCCTGGTGTGGATTCTGGAGCGGACGATTTCCACCCCATCCACCCACTCTGCCCACCATGGTTTGACGGCCGAGGACGGTGTCACCCATTACAAAGGCAACTTCGGCAACCTGTTATTTCTATGGGATGTGCTGTTCGGGACGGCAAAGATCACGCGCCGACGCCCGCCAGCCTACGGAATCGAGCATTTGTCACCGATCAGTTGGCAAGAGGAATTGTTCTGGCCCGTCGTGCGCTCACGCCGTACCGCGCCTAAGGCCAACGCGCGACCGGAGGTGACGCAATGAGCCGCCATATCGTTGTACTGTCGGGCTCCAGCCGAGAGGACAGCCAGTCGCTCAAAGTGGCGCGCTATCTACGCCAGCGATTGGCGGATCTCAACCTGTGTAACGCCAGCGACTTGATTGACCTGGCCACCTGCCGATTGCCGCTTTGGCCGGAAAAAGACCACGATGAGGTGTGGCGTACCCAACAGTCGATCCTCGCCAAAGCGACGGCACTGATCGTGATCAGCCCGGAGTGGAATGGCATGGCCTGCCCCGCGCTGAAGAACTTCTTCCTCTATGCGGGAATCAATGAGCTCGGGCACAAACCCGCGCTGCTGGTGGGCGTCTCGGCTGGACTTGGCGGTGCCTATCCCATCGCCGAGCTGCGTGCGTCGAGCTACAAGAATTGCCGGATCACGTACTTGCCCGAACAGCTGATTATTCGAAACGTCGAGTCGATGCTCAACGACCAGGCAACGGCCAACGAAGACGACAAGCGCATTCGCGGACGTGCTGATTGGGCGTTGCGCATGCTCTGCCAGTACGAAGTTGCGTTTCGCGAGATACGGCTGGCCCTCGAACATCCTCCGGCGTTTGCTACCGGTATGTAGGCGCGGTCGTCACTGCAGATCCTGCCGCTCAGACCGTCCCGGCTTTGCCATGAAACGCTTGCCCCAACACCGCCAACCGCTCTGCCAACGGCGGCAAGCACTGACTGCTGCGAGTCAGGATGCCAATGTTGTCGGCGTTGCGCTCAGCCACGGCCTGGACGCTCTGCAAGCGCTCATTGATACCCATCGATGCCTTGGATTGTTCCTGGGTGGTAGTGGCGATCAGGTCGTTGAAATGGTTGATCACTGCGATGTCTTCCACCACGGCGTGGAGCAGTTGTGAAGCGAGTTGGCTGGCGGACACGCAGCGCGCCACTCCATCGCGGCTGTCTTGCATGGCGACAGCGGCCTGGCGACTGCCCTGCTGCAGCTTGGCGATGATCTGCTGGATCTCGGTGGTGGACGTCGAGGTCTTCTGTGACAGGGTCCGGACTTCGTCGGCCACCACCGCGAAGCCGCGGCCCTGCTCACCGGCCCGGGCGGCCTCGATGGCGGCGTTGAGGGCCAGCAGGTTGGTCTGCTCGGCAATGCCGTTGATCACATCCTGCACCTGGCCGATCTGTTGCGCCTGTTCAGCCAGGACTTGCACGGTTTCGTTGGTCAGGTTGATGCGCCCTGCCAGCTCGACGATCTCTTCTCGCGTCTGGTCAACCGTGCTGCGCCCGCGGTTGACCTGTTCGTTGGCCTGGCCGGCGCGCTGCAAGGTCTGGTCGACATGGCCGGCAATGTTCTCCATGGCCTGGACCAGATGGCTGATCGCGCCGCTCATCTGTGCCACTTCGTCGAGTTGGTGGCGGGCGCCGGTTTCCAGGGTCTGGCCGACCTGGGACAGGTCCTGGCCCAGGTCCGAGAGGTTTCGGGTGTCGCGTACCACGCCGTCCACCAGTTGGGTGACCTGCTGGAGGAAATGATCGAAACGCTCGCTCGAGGAGACCTTGACGCCCTCGCTGTGCTGCCTGCCAGCGTCGTTGCTCAATTGCGCGGCCGCCACCAGAACCTTATCGAGCACATCCTGGTTTTCCGTGGCGTCGGCCAGGCTCTGGTTCGCCAGGTAAATCAGGATCACACTTTCCACCACCACGTAGAACGCGTGGAGAAAGATCATCGACCAGCCACCGTGGGCATCCATCACGAACACCGGATAACCCTGGTGTTGGAGCCAGTGAAAACCGAGGTGATGAACCGCAATGGTGGCGGCGGCCACGACAATTGGCAGCCAGTCACGGTAGAACGTCAACACGGCCAGCAGCACGAAAATCCCGAAGTGGAATTCGATCATGCCCCGGGTCTGGTTGATGTGCAATGCCGCCATGACCATCAACGCCACCGCGATAATGCAGCGCATGGCCCGGGTGCCGGCCAAGGCGCGATAAAGCGCGGTGCTCGCCACGCAGGTTGTCGCCCCCACCAGCAGCGCCTGGGTAAACGTCGAGTGCAGGAATGCCAGGCTCAGGGAATACAACAACGTGAGCCAAAGCAGCCCCAACATGATGCGATCGGCTTTACGGTGGTGATCGTTAAAGCGCACGGGCGATGTCATGGGGTCGTCCTTTTCAGAGACTTGGAGGGTCCGTTACCAATGCCGTTCACGTCTTGGCGGCGTATCGAGATGGAACTGTAACTGATTATCATCGATTGGTGGCATTGCGCCACCAAGCTTTTCTCACTGACCTTTGCTTTATGATGTTCGCCATCTCATGACTGACTGATGGAACCCCCCATGACTTTCGATTTCGACACGGTATTGGAGCGCCACGGCACCGGCAGTACCAAATGGAGCCGCTACCCGGCCGATGTGTTGCCGATGTGGGTCGCCGATATGGACTTCCCCGCCCCACCCGTGATCATCGACGCGCTGCACAAGCGCCTGGAACATCCGATGCTGGGCTACAGCGTGGCCCAGGACGATCTGCGTGCCGCCATCGTGGCCGACCTGTGGAGCAAGTACGCCTGGCGCGTCGAGCCCCAGCAGATTGTGTTCCTGCCGGGTGTCGAACCGGGTTTCAACATGGCGCTGCATGCCTTGGTAGAACCCCAGCAGAATGTCGTGGTGCAGGTGCCCAACTACCCGCCGCTGCGCAACGCACCGGGTCACTGGCAGTTGAACAAAGTGGAATTGCCATTCAACCCGGTCAACGGTGAATTCCACACGCCATTGGCGGCATTGCGCGAAGCATTGCAGGGCGGTGGCGCGCTGTTGCTGAGCAATCCTCACAACCCGTTGGGCAAGGTGTTTGACCGCCAGGAACTCAAGGCCGTGGCAGACATTTGCCTGGAGCAGGACGCTTGGATCATCTCCGATGAAATCCATGCCGAACTGTGTTTCGACGGCCGCGTGCACATTCCGACCGCCTCCCTCAGCCCGGAGATTGCCGAGCGCACCATCACCCTGATGTCCGCCAGCAAGGCCTTCAATATTGCCGGGTTGAAAACCTCGTTCGCCATTATCCAGAACGCCAAGCTGCGCGAACGGGTCAACAGCGCCCGGGCCGGCATGGTCGACAGCGTCAATGCCCTGGGCCTTGAAGCGACCCGTGCGGCCTATAGCGAAGCCGGCCCGTGGCTAGAGGCCTTGAAGGTGTATCTGCAAGCCAACCGCGATTACCTGGTCGAAGCGGTGAACTCTCGCCTGCCGGGCATCACCATGACCGTGCCCCAGGGCACTTACCTGGCTTGGCTGGATTGCTCCGGGCTGGGGCTGGATGACCCGCAGGGCTTCTTCCTGAAAGAAGCCAAGGTCGGGCTTAGCGCCGGCCTGGATTTTGGCGACGATGCCGGTCAGTTCGTGCGCCTGAACTTCGGCTGCCCGCGAGAGCTGCTGGAGGAAGGGATTGCGCGGATGGAGCGCAGCCTGAAAACCAGGGGCTGATCCAACAGGCGCCAACAATCCATTGTGGCGAGGGGATAAATCCCCTCGCCACAACAGTTACTCATGCATATCCGGCGCATGGACAAAGCACAGCTTGTTCCCCTCCGGATCGCGGCAATACGCCCCGAAATAGCCTTCGCAATACTGAGGCCTCGGGCCGGGTGGGCCTTCGTCGATACCGCCCATGGCCATCGCCTGCTCCCAGGCGGCGCGGACGGTTTGCGGCGAGTCGGCGGCGAAGCTCACTTGCATGCCATTGCCCCAGGTGGCGGGCAGACCGTTGAATGGCAGCTGGACGAAAACCTGCGGCCAATGCTTGCCGGGCCGCTGCCAACCCTCCCCCGGCGGGCCCGAGTCGTGTTCACCCTCGATACGCTCCAGACCCAGGCAGCCGAGGACTGCGTCATAAAAAGCGACCATTTTCGGCAGGTCACGCGCACCGATCTGTATATGGCTGAACATTGTCCTGCTCCTTATCGAAACCCGTACTTTCATTGAAGCGTACAGCTTCATCCAGTGTTCGTCGCAGCGCTCTATTCACCGACGAAACGCCTGTCATCACGCTCATCGACTGGCAAGAAAATCCGACCGAACTCTGCCCGAAACCTCACAGTCCACCCTCCATCGCAACCAAGCCTGGAGAACGACAATGGTCGAATACCCTTTCCCACCTTTCCCGAAACAAAGCCAACCGGTGCCCGGCAGCCAACGGAAAATGGATCCCTACCCGGATTGCGGCGAACAGAGCTACACCAGCTCCGGACGACTGGCGAACAAGATCGCCCTGATCACTGGCGCGGACAGTGGCATCGGTCGCGCCGTCGCCATTGCCTTTGCCCGTGAAGGCGCGGACGTGGCGATTGCCTATCTGGACGAGCATGAAGACGCCAAGGAAACCGCGCGCTGGGTCGAGCAGGCCGGGCGCCAATGCCTGTTGCTGCCCGGGGACCTGGCAAACAAAGACCAGTGCCGCAAAATCGTCGATGACACCGTCGCCCGCTTCGGGCATATCGACGTCCTGGTCAACAATGCCGCGTTCCAGATGACCCATGAAAGTCTTGAGGAAATATCCGACGAAGAATGGGTGCGTACGTTCGATATCAACATCACGGCGATGTTCAGGATCTGCCAGGCCGCGGTGCCGCACATGAAGCCGGGTGGCTCGATCATCAACACCAGTTCGGTCAACTCCGACATGCCCAAGCCGACGCTGCTGGCGTATGCCACCACCAAGGGTGCCATCGCCAACTTCACCGGCGGCCTGGCGCAACTGCTCGGCCCCAAGGGCATCCGTGTGAACAGCGTGGCACCAGGGCCGATCTGGACGCCGCTGATCGTGGCGACCATGCCCGAGGAAGAGGTACAGAATTTCGGCTCCCAGACCCCACTTGGTCGCCCCGGCCAACCGGTTGAAGTGGCGCCGATCTACGTGCTGCTGGCCTCGGACGAAGCCAGCTACATCTCCGGGACTCGCTATGGGATCACCGGGGGTAAGCCGATACTTTAAGCAAAGCGCAGTGTTTTACCTGTGGCGAGGGAGCTTGCTCCCGCTGGGCTGCGGAGCAGCCCTCAGATCTCACCAACACCACGTTGTCTGGCCGTTGGGGGCCGCTTCGCGCCCCAGCGGGAGCAAGCTCCCTCGCCACAACAGCTCCCCTGCCACAAAAAGTGCCCAGCGACAGCGCTCAGGACTGCTCCTTGGCAATCACCGAAATTTTCCCATTGCGCTCGATGATCGCGAACTTGATCTGCTCCAGGGTCTCGATACCCTGGCTCGAGCGCGCCGCTTCCATGATGTCGGCTTCTACCAGCCGGGCATGGCGCATCCGCCCCCGGAGGATTCGCCCGTCCTCGACGATGATGGTCGGACCTCCGTCGATCAGCCGCGAAACCCACGTGGAGCGCAGCTTTAGCAATGAGAATCCGACATCGATGGCAATCAGCGTCACAATTACCATCAGCGAATTGGTCATCGAGAAATCGTCCCCCAACAAGGCCTGTTGAGTGGCCTCGCCGATGATCATCAACAACACGAAGTCAAAGGTGGTGAGTTCTGCCAGAGAACGTCGCCCGGCAATCTTGAACAAGATCATCAATGCCGCATACATCGCGGCAGCTCGCAGCACCGAATCCATAGGTCACCTAAGGAAAAATGAACTGATTGAAACTGATCGTCGCGCCGCCGGAGACCGCGATGCGGCTGTGATAGGTGCCAAGCCCGTCGGCGAGCAAAGACAGATGCAGGCTGGCTTGTCCCCGCTCATCGGCCTGGACCCAGAGTGTCATGCCCTGCCCCGCGCCTGCCGAGCGCACCGGCGTCGGTTGTAACGTTTGCACCTCGAAACCCTCCAGCCAGTCACCGCCCAACTCGACTTCCAGCACGGCGTTGGGTTGACCCTTGAGCCGGATGATCATGGGATTGCTGGAGCCGTTTCGGTGGAAGGCCTCGTATTCGACACCCAGGCTGGCGTCGTTGCTGTGCAGCTCCCGGCTGCTCAACGGCCCCTGGGAAAACAGCCCCAGCAAAGTCAGGATCACCAGCAGCACCAACACGTACCAGCCCACCCGTTCGAAGCGCCAGACCTTGTGCTGGAAAGCCATGTCTTCGCGCACCGGGAACTGGCGGCTGCGGTGGTCGTCCTGCTCGTATGGATCGGTCATGGTCTGTCCCTATCGACGCTCACCTGCCACGGCACGCTGGTGAAAGAACGGAAGTCGCTGCAACGCGTATTGCGCGGCCCACAATTGCACCTGGCCGCGACTGCCAAAGAACCGTTCGCAGCGGCTGAACAGCGCGCGTTGGCCGTTCACATCAAATGCCCAGGCAAAACACACGGTGCCGGCAGGTATACCGTCCTTGTCATCTGGTCCGAGCAGCCCGGTGGTCGCCACTGCGACATTGGCATTGGCGTCGCGCAAGGCGCCGAGGGCCATCTCCTCGGCCACTTCGCGACTGGTCAGATTGAAGGTATCGATGGTGCGTGGGCTGACACCGAGCAAGCGTTGCTTGGCTTCAGGGGAATACACCACATAACCGCTTTCGATCAGTGACCCGCTGCCAGGCACCTCGGCCAGTAACGTGACGATCTGCCCGGCGGTACAGGACTCGGCCGCGGTCAGGCGCAGGTCATGCTCACGTAGATAATCAACCAGGGTTTGGGCAGCAGTCATGGCAGAAGGTCCTTCAGGGATGCTGATGGGTTGACCCCTGCCGTTGAGATTCATTCCCTTTGTCGCCCCGCCGCACAGGTGCTGGAAATAAATGAAACCCCTGACTTTTGCTGTACCTCAAACCCATAAGGGCCTCATGCAGAGGCCGTCCCGATCAGGAGGTCGTCATGTCTGCGCCTTTCGTCAAACTGTTCACGCACCCTGAATTCGCCTGGACAGACATTCGCGAGCAGGAACAGGCGCATCCGCGCCATTACCTGGCTCATTTGCTGTTGCTGGCCCTGATTCCTGCGGTGTGCCTGTTCATCGGTACCACTTGGACCGGTTGGAGCCTGGCCGAAAACGAAACGGTACGGCTCAGCAGCGCCAGCGCTTTGCAATTGTGCACGCTGCTGTACCTGACCATCGTGGTTGGCGTCATGTTGATGGGACTGTTCATTCGCTGGATGTCCCGCACCTTTGAGGCGCGCCCGACGGTCAACCAATGCATCGGTTTCGCCGCCTACACCGCGACACCGTACTTCCTGGCGGGGATTTTCGGGCTCTACCCAAGTCGCTGGTTGGCGGTCACGGCCCTGTTACTGGCGTCGGCCTACTCGACATTCCTGCTGTTTGTTGGATTGCCCAAGTTCATGAGCCTCAGGAAAGAACAGGGCCTGCTGTATTCGGCAAGTGTCTGGGGTGTCGGCTTGCTGGTTCTGGTGACGATCCTGGTGGAAATGATCTTGCTTTGGTTCAACTACCTGCAGCCGGAATATCTGCGCGTGCCGGTGGGCTGAGCGGGCCGAATCATTGGTGGGAGCAGGCTTGCTCGCGAAGGCGCATTACAATGTGCTGGCCTCATCGCGAGCAGGCGCGCTCCCACAGAAGAAACGCGTTCACCCACGACAAGGTCGTCTATATGGCCGCCTCCTTCAGCCCCTCACCCACCGCTCCCGCCGGCTCAGTTCAGGCTTTTTTAAGAAAACTTTCTGCGGCAGCAGCAACCAGGCCAAGGCCGGCAGCAGAATCAAGGCGCCAAGCATGTTCACCAGGAACATAAAGGCCAACAAGATTCCCATGTCAGCCTGAAACTTGATCGGTGAAAACGCCCAGGTCGACACCGCCACTGCCAATGTCATGCCCGTCAACAACACCACTTTACCGGTGAACAAAAGTGCCTGGTAATACGCCTGGGCCAAAGTGTCGCCGGCACGCATTCGCGCCAGGATCACGCTCAACACATAGAGCGCATAATCGACCCCGATGCCCACGCCCAGTGCGATGACCGGCAATGTCGCGACTTTCACCCCCATGCCCAGCCCCACCATCAGCGCTTCGCACAGGATCGAGGTGAGCATTAGCGGGAGCATCGCGCACAGGGTGGCGCGCCAGCTGCGGAAGGTCAGCAAACACAGCAGACTCACCGCGCCGTAGACCCAGAACAGCATCTCGCGCATGGATTTCTTCACCACGATATTGGTCGCCGCTTCGATCCCAGCGCTGCCAGCCGCGAGCATGAACTTGACCTCCGGCATCTGGTGCCCGGCGATAAAGTTTTCACTGGCCTCCACCACCCGGTTCAAGGTGTCAGCCTTGTGATCGGCCAGGTAGACGTACAGCGACAGCATCGAGCAGCCCTGATTGAACAGTTCTCGCGGGGCACGGGTTTGCACGGCACCCAGTGCGCCGTCATTGGGGATCAGCTCATACCATTTGAAGTTGCCTTCGTTATAACCGGCTGTGGCGATCTTGCTCAGCGCGGCCATCGAGGTGGTCGATTCCACGCCGGGCAATTGCTCCAGTTGCCAGGCCAGCGCGTCTACCGCGGACAGGCTGGCGTAACGGGTGCATTGATCCTCGGGGGTCTTGATCATGACCACGAAAATATCCGAGCTGGCCGCATAGTTCTGGGTCATGAACAGCGCATCGCGGTTGTAGCGCGAGTCGGCACGCAACTCCGGGGCACCGGGGTCCAGGTCGCCGATTTTCAGCTGCAGGCTCACGGCAAAACCAAACGCGGCCAACAGCAAGCCAACCAACATGGCGCCAATCGCCCAGCGCCGTTGGGTGAACAGATCCAGCACCCGCCACAGGGGATGCTTGACCTGCGCCTGTTGCTCGGTGGTTTCCGCACTCAGGCTGCGTTGCGCCGCCGCTGGGCTGACGCCGATATAGCTGAGCAGGATCGGCAGCAGGATCAGGTTGGTGAAGATCAGCACCGCCACCCCGAGGCTGGCAGTGACCGCCAGGTCCTGGATCACCCGAATGTTGATCAGCAGCAACACGGCAAAGCCCACCGCGTCACAGAGCAAAGCGGTGATGCCGGCGGCGAACAGTCGGCGGAAGGTATAGCGCGCGGCAACCACCCGGTGGGTACCGCGACCAATGTCCTGCATGATGCCATTCATCTTCTGCGCGCCATGGCTCATGCCAATGGCGAACACCAGGAACGGCACCAATGCCGAATAGGGGTCCAGTTCATAACCGAGCAGGGCTAGCAGCCCCAGTTGCCAAAGCACCGCCGCCAGTGAGCAGGTCACCACCACCAGGGTACTGCGTGCGCAACGGGTGTAGCCAAACAGCACCAGGACCGTCACCAGTACCGCCACCACGAAGAACAGCAGTACCTGGGTCATGCCCTCGATCAGGTCGCCGACGATCTTGGTAAAGCCGGTGATATGAATCCGCAGGTCATCGGTCTGGTACTTGTCTCGCAACGCCTCCAGTTGCCGGGAGAACTCGCCATAGTCCAGCGCCTTGCCCGTCTGCGGATTGATTTCCAGCAACGGCACGAAGATCACGCTGGACTTGAAGTTGCCGGCGACCAATTGTCCGACTTCACCGGAGCGGGCCACGTTGGTCCGCACCTGCTCGAGGCTGGTCGTCGACCCATCGTAGTCGTCGGGGATCACCGTGCCGCCGTCGAGCCCCTCCTCGGTCACGGCGGTCCAGCGCGTGGTCGGGGTCCATAACGATTTCATGTAGGGGCGGTCGACACCGGGCAGTAGATAGAGCTCGTCGTTGAGCTTGGCCAGGGTATCGAGGTAGTCCTTGGTGAAAATACTCCCCTGCTTGACCTCCACGGCGATACGCAGCGAGTTGCCCAGGCCGCTCAACTCTTGGCGATTCTCCAGGAAATTGGCGACGTAGGGATGTCCGGTGGGAATGGTCTTCTCGTAACTGGCATTGATGCCGATGCGCGTGGCTTGCCAGCCGAGCACCAATGTCACTAGCAGGCACAGCAGGATCACCAGCGGTCGATGGTTGAAGATCGCCCGCTCAGCGAAGTTGCCTGACGCCCGGTCGAAGTCTTCCTGGCGGCCGATCACGGTTTGGGTTCTGTCGTCTTTCAAGTTTGACTCCTGTTGCACGAGCCGTGGCTCGATAGCGCTACACCGTGAAGTTTCAAGGTTTACCGGAGGCCCGCGGATCCTGGTCAGCGGCCACGCCGGTCAAGCCGACGCTGGCCAGGCTGCCGTCGACCGCCTGTTGCACGGCAGCGAGCGTCCCGCCGCTGCGGCTCTGACGCTTGTCAAAGCTTCGACCCTGGTCATGGCTGAATAAAAGTTCACCACTCTGGCTGGCCAACAGCAGGCCGCCGTCGCGCAGTTCGACGGCGCTCGCCAGTGTCGACTCGATACCGGTATCAAGGCGTCGCCAAGTGTTGCCACGATCCCCGGACCACCAGGCGTTTCCGCGCAAGCCATAGACCACCAAGGCCCCGTCGCGGGTGCCGAGCAGGCCGAAAAAGCTGCCCTCGTAAGGTGACTTCAAGGCCTGGAATGATTGCCCGGCGTCGGTCGAGCGCAACAGCAAACCGCGCTCCCCCACCAACCACAGATCGTTGCCCAAGGCGCGGATGCCATACAGGTTCAAGCCCTGCGGATTGTCCACATGCCGCATCCACGGCTGCCAGCTTCGCCCGCCATCGTCGGTACGGAAGATCTGGTTGTAGGCGCCCACGACGTAGCCGTGCAAACGGTCACTGAAGTACAGGTCGAGAAACGGTTTATCCGGTCCGTCATCGAGCATGCGCCGCGCCTGCGCCAAGTGGCTGGCACCGTCGGGTTGATTGACATCCCGCTCAGCAATCTGCACCGCCAAGGCGATGGCACGCTGACCGTCGAGTTGCTTTTGCCAGGTCTCCCCGCCGTCCCGGGTGTGCAGCACCACCCCCAGATGACCGACTGCCCAGCCCTGCTCGGCATCGACGAATTGCACCGCCGTCAGGCTGACGCTGACCGGCACTTTGGCCTGGCGCCAGTTGACTCCGGCGTCATCGGAGAGCAGCACGATCCCGCGCTCACCGACCGCCACCAGACGCTCGCCGGCCCGGGCCAGTCCGAGCAACACCGAGCGCTGGGCCTTGGCGGTCGGCAAAGCCGGCTGTTGCAGCACGGCCAATGTCGTGGCCTGTGCAACCAAGGGCACGCTCACCAACAGGCTCCCCACCAAGGCACAAACACCCCATAGCGGACTGCGGCGCGCTAAAAATTTTTCAACGTTCATATCGTTATTCCGCCCGGAAAATCGTAAGCGACCGCGACGAACCGCCTCCTCGCCACGGCCACCACTGGTTCAACGCATGTTTTCGTTGGCCATGGCATCCGGCGTGTAATAGGACGCCGAAGGTCTCGCGATCTTCTGGTACTGCACCGCCAGGTCATTGCTCGATGCGTTGAGGAAGTAGGCCCCGGTGTCGAGGTTGTAGCTGCCCCACATGACCTGTGCGGTGAGGACCGGCATATCCGGCGCCAGCAGCGTCAGCGAATACATCTGCCGGCCGAGCTTGCCCTGGGCGTCATAACCGTCGGCCATCAGGATCTGCCAGGAGTCTTCGTCGACGTAGTAGGTCCGACGCGGCACGACATGGCGCTTGCCGGATTTGAGCGTGGCCTCGACCACCCAGACCCGATGCTTCTCCCAACGCACCAGATCAGGATTGAGGAAGTTCGCCTTGACCAGGTCGTCGCTCTTGGCCAGCGCGGCGCGGTTATTGTTGTAGCCGACGATCAGCTCTTTCTTGCCCACCAGCTTGAGGTCATAGCGATCGGTAGGTCCGAACAGCATGAACGCTTCGTCGAACAGGCCGACGCCGGAGGTCACGAAGTCCGGCGTGTCATAGGCAATGTTCGGCGCCCGGCGAACCCGGCGCTGGCCGACCAGATACTGCCAGGCCGCCCGATTGGCCGGGTCCATGTCCCAATGGGTCATCAGGCCTTCGCCGGCCTTGGATGACGGCAACTCAGTCAACAGCTTGCCCACCTGGTACTTGCCCGCATAGTTTTCCAGGCTGCCGCCTTCGAAGTAGTAGGGAAACTGATAGGAGAACTGGGCCCGGGTCGCCTGGACTTTCTTGCCACCGGCGGTCATCAGCCAGGTATCGAAAGGCGCGCTGATGGTGTCGCCACCCTGCCAGGACAACCGGTAGTTCCACAGCACTTGGGCACCGTTTTCCGGGATTGGGAACGGGATACCACCATAGGCGTTGGAGACTTTCTCGCTGGCCACGTCCAGTGTGGCGCGGGTGGCGTTCTTGCTGGTGTTGTCATACACCCATTGTGGGGCGGCGGCCGAGCGATGGGTCGGGTACACGTCCAGACGATAGTCCGGGTATTTCTTCAATAGCAGCTTGGTCCCTTCGGCCAATTCGCTGGCGTACTGCTCCATGTTGGAAGCTTTGATCGAATACAGCGGTTTCTCGCCGGCGAATGGATCGGGGCGCTTGTCACCCGGTTTATAGCCGGGTGTGACCTGGGTATAACCGCCCTGCCAAGCCGGGATACTGCCATCGGCATTGCCGGCACGCTCGCCACCCAAGGGGGTCAGATCGGTTTTCAAGCGCGCGGCCTGCTCAGGCGACACCGCTGCCTGCGCCAGCCCCATGCCAGCAAGGGCCAGGGTCAGGACGCAGGTGTTCAGGAATGTTGTGTTCTGCATGGCGAATCCACCTTATTAGAATGAGGTTTTCACGTAGAGCGAGACGAAGTCGCGGTCGGCCAACGACTGTCCGTAACTGAAATTACCGTCCTCGCGCAGCCCGGCTTTCGGTGCGCCGAAGAAGTTCACGTAATTGAGGCCGACATCCCAGCGTTGCAGATAGGTGGCTTTGAGCCCGACACTCCAGTCACCGGAATGGGTGTTGCCGAAGCCGGATTTATTGACCGCCGATGAACGCCCATCGAGCACTATCCCCATGCCGATCGGCACGGTCAGGTCGATTCCGTCGACAATCTGGAAGTACGCCGGCTCGATCAAGACCCGCAGCGCCGTGGCATCGCGGGTGGTGTTGGAGTCCAGCGCGGCAGCGTTCTTGGTCACGCTCAGGGTGCGGTTCCAGGCCAGTTCGGCCAAGGCCGAGCCGCCGTCCCAGAACGCGGTGGGCGACAGCAGGTAGATCGCCGACAAGTTGGCGTGGGCGGTCTTGCCCCTGGCGAACAATTCATTGTCGCCACCATCGGCCGCCATGCCGGGGGTCACTACTTGCAGATTGCTCACCAGCGGCGCGTTCCAGCGCAGCGACGTTTCACCGGCAAAGTTGAACGGACCGTAGGCAGTGGAGAAACTGACGCCGGCGGTCTTGATGTCTTCGGCGTAGACCTGACGATAGGAACCCAGGATCGGCAAGCCGCTGGCCGCAGACGCCGGACCGTCCAGGTAGGCGTACAACCCGATCGGCGCTTTATCGTGATACTGGGCCGCGTAGAACCCCAGCTCCAGCTCAGTGCCGGTGGGTTTGTAGCGGATCTGCATGCCGCCCTGCCCCGAATTGCGCGGTTTCAAATCTCCGCCATTGACCGTGTCGTTGCCAAACACTTCGCGCAGTGGGCCACTGCCGTAACCGATGGCATCGACGTCGCTCAAGTAGCTGCCGGCGCCGGGCAGATTGGAACGTTCCCACTCAAACTGATAGTAAGCGCCCACCGACAGCTGCGGGTTGATCTGCAACTGCCCGGATATCTGATTGACCGGGCGCAGAATCTCCTTGAATTGAGTCCCCGGTACGCTGAGCAACTTGACGACATCGGTCGGCCCCTGGGCATTGGCAATGCCGTTGCCACCGTAGAACAGGCTTTCCCCATAGATCAGGCTGTGTCGGCCCAGGCGCGCCACGCCCTGGGAATCTTCACCGAGGTCACCGCGCAAGAACACGAAGGCATCGAGAATTTCCGCGTCGCGACCATGGAGCTTGCGGGTTTCACTGAGGAAATGCGGTTGCTCGCTGCTGTCGGTGTCCTGGTTGTAGATATCGTCGTACCAGGCTGCGCCGCTCACGCGCAGACCATAGTTTTGCCGGCTCAGGTCCATTTCGGAAAACAGGTCCAGGCGGTTGGAGACCAGGCCACTGCTGAAATTCTTGTCGCCCTGGCTCTGGATCGAGGGGTACAGGCCGTTGGCAGTTGGCGCGTTGACCAAGCGGCTGTCCTGTCCCTGCAGGCGCCAGGCCTGGCTGTACTTGATGGTGTTGTCCCAGCGCAGTTTCCAGTCGGAGTCACCCAGGTCCATTTGCATGGCCTGGACCCTTTCGACCATCACACCGGTGCTGCATAACGCCAGGAACAGGGCGCAATGCTTGAAACCAAAGCAATCTTTGAGGTTATCCATGGACGCTTCTCGTTATTGTTATTTTTTGGCATGGCTTTGCAGCCAACACGCTCGGGTAGCGGCTTGCACCGCCTTCTACGGCTGCGCATTCAGATGTAGGTGGAGGCCAAGCCACCATCGACCGGCAGGTTGACGCCGTTGATCCAGCGCGACTCGTCGGCACACAGGAAAGCGATCACCGCCGCCACCTCATCGGCGTAAGCAGGACGTTTCATGCGATGGGCATCGGCCTGGGTCCGGGCCTCGCCGAGCATGCTCACGAAGTCGTCGAGGATGGGCGTGAACACCGGGCCCGGGGCGACACTGTTCATGCGCACCGAATGCTCAAGGAACCAGGGTTGGGCCTGCAGGTAGTTCCAGACGATCAAGGCTTCCTTGAAGTACTGGTAGCAGGTCTGGTCCGGCACCGGGTGGTCGGCCAGCCAGGCTTGCGCGGCGGCAAAATCTTCGATGCGCGCCAGCGCCTTGTGCTGCTCCAGGCGCAACGGCCATTCGGCGCCGAGGATCGAGGCGATATTGACGATGCTGCCGCCAGCGTTGATGCGCGGCAGCAGCGCATGGCTCAAGTGGCGCAACCCAAGGTAGTTGACCCGCGCCAGCAGTTGCGGGTTGGCGGTGCCCGGCACCCCGGCAACATTGCACAGGCTGTCGATCCGCGCGGGCAGTTGCGGCAGCAACCGTTCGATGTTTTCGGCACTGCTCAAATCACCCTGCACAAAACCGTCCAGGGTCATGTGCGGCGCCTTGAGGTCCACGCCAATCACTTGGGCGCCATGGGCACGCAGCAGGCTCGCCGTGGCAGCACCAATGCCTGACGAGACACCGGTCACCAGCACAATCTTGTTATCGAGTTTCATGTTGAGTCCTCTTATTATTTTTGTGTACTCGCAGGGCCCTCAGCTCATCGGGCCCTGTAAACCTGCCTGTCAGAACGGGTAGACCGGCGCCTGGTCCTTGACCGTCACCCACTGCCATTGCGTGTATTCGTCCCAGTCCGCCGGGCCACCGACGCTGCCGCCATTGCCCGAGGCGCCGCGTCCGCCGAACGGGTTGATGCACTCATCGGCGACGGTCTGGTCATTGATGTGCAACATGCCGCACTGCAACCGCTCACCAATGGCCATGGCCCGACCCACCGACGGCGAAATGATCGCCGCCGCCAAACCGTACTCGGTGCGGTTGGCCAACTCGATGGCTTCATCATCGGTGGCGAAGCTGACCACCGTTGCCACGGGCCCGAAGACCTCCTCGTCGAAGGCCCGCATGCCCGGTTTCACGCCGCTGAGCACGGTGGCCTGATAGAACAGCCGATCGTGCTCGCCACCTGCCTCCAGCCTAGCCCCGGCGCGCACGGAGTCGCTGACGATGTCGTGCACCCGTTTCAACTGCCGCTGATTGATCAGCGGCCCCAACGCGGCTTCGCCCTGGGCAGCGTTGCCGACGGTCAAGGCCCGGGCTTTTTCCACCAGCTTGCGGGTCAGTTCTTCGGCGATGGATTCATGGGCGAGGATCAACCCGGTGGCCATGCAGATCTGCCCTTGATGCAGCCAGGCGCCCCAGGCCGCGTTCCGGGCCGCGAGGTCGAGGTCGGCGTCTTCAAGAATGATCAGTGGGTTCTTGCCGCCCAACTCCAGCGCGACCTTCTTCAGGTTGCGCCCGGCGACTTCAGCGACTTTGCGACCGGCGCCGGTGGAACCGGTGAAGGCGATCATGCGTACGTTAGGGTCGCGGCACAGCGCCTCACCGGCATCCGCCGCGCCGGGCAATACTTGCAACAGGCCCTTGGGCAGCCCCGCTACCTCGAATAACCGAGCGATGAGGAAACCGCCGCTCACTGGGGTCTGCGGATCCGGCTTGAGCACCACCGCATTGCCCGCCGCCAGGGCTGGCGCGACGGAGCGCATGGACAGCACCAGGGGAAAGTTGAAGGGCGAAATCACTCCGACCACGCCATGGGGCTGGCGCCGCGCATAGGACAGGCGCCCTGCCTCGCTGGGCAGGACCACCCCATGGGCCTGGGACAGTAGGCCGGCGGCCTGGTGCAGCAGCACGATGGCTTCGCGCACTTCATGTTGGCCCTTGAACAGTGCGGCGCCGGTCTCCCGGGCCACGTACAGCGCCAGTTCGTCGAAGGACTGCTCAGCCACGTCAGCGGCCTTGCGGAAGATCGCCGCGCGTTGCCGCGGGCCCAGCGCCGCCCACCCCGGCTGCGCCACGGCGGCGTCGCGGCTGGCCTTGGCAATGTCGGCGGAGTCGGCCGTGGCACAGCGCATCAGCCGCTCACCGGTGGCCGGTTCAATGATCGATTGCAGCGGACCCGAGGCAGGCACCCAGTCACCGTTGAAGACACATTCCGACTCGATCACCTGGGACAACAGGTGGCTTTTGGATGCAGACATTTAACACTCCCGGCTCTTTGTTGTTGTCATCGTTTGCCGCACCTGGAAGGTATCGACGCAAACGCCGTGCTAGTGCTTGAGCAAGCGCTGTGCCGGTTTTGCCTGCGGACCTTGATAAACCTGGCGCAGGGCTCTGGATCAATGGTCTGCATCGAGTACAAGGTTCATGGCGCCTCTGCCGACGTGGCCGTTGGCCAGCTGCCGCTTGTTCATTTGATAAAGTTATGCTTAATAACTATCTCGCCAGATGATCATTTCGATCACCCGCCATCAGGGGCATAACAATGAATAATCCCCACTGCCAGTTGCCGGATCACCGGATCGCCACCGAGCACTTCCGTCCACGGGGTGACAGCAACGAGCTGACCGACAGCAGTTCGCCCACGACGGCAGAACTCACCGCGTGCCTGTTTTTCTCCCCCGACGACGGCCGTATCTGGCTCAACGACCAGCGCATGTTGCTGCTGCACAGTTCATCCTTCGGTGCGTTGCGCCGGGAAATCATCGAACGCCAGGGGCTGGAGCAGGCGCGTGGCATGCTCACTCGCACCGGCTATTCCTCCGGTGCCCGCGATGCCCGGCTGATTCGCGAGCGCTGGCCCCACGCTGACGCCGCGGCGGTGTTTCGCGCCGGCACGCATTTGCACACCCTCGAAGGCATGACCAAGGTCGAGCCGCTGCATTTCAAGTTCGATGCCGACTCCGGGTTCTATGAAGGGGAATTTCTCTGGCACCACTCCTGTGAGGCCGACGAGCATGTCGCCGCCTATGGCACCGGGCAGGACCCGGTGTGCTGGACCGAACTGGGCTACGCCATCGGTTTCGTCAGCGGGCTGTTCGGGCAATTGGTGATCTTCCGCGAAGTGGAATGCCGAGGCATGGGGCACGAACGCTGCCGTGTCGTCGGCAAGACCGCCGAGCAATGGGGTGACATTGAGCAGGACCTGAATTACCTCAACGCCTCACCGCCGACGGTCGTTCCGCGCGCCGACACCCAAGCCGACAGTGTGGCCGGAACCGCCCCGCTACCGGACAGCGAACAACCGCTGATTGGTGCCAGCGCTGCCTTCAACGCCGCGACCCAGGCCTTGCAACGGGTGGCCTTGACTCCCGCCACCGTGCTGGTCAGCGGCGAATCCGGCGTCGGCAAGGAGATGTTCGCCCGCCAGTTGCACCAATTGAGTCGCCGACGCGATGGTCCGTTCATCGCCCTCAACTGCGCGGCCATCCCCGACAACCTGATCGAGGCCGAACTGTTTGGCGTCGAACGCGGTGCCTATACCGGGGCCACCCATTCACGCCCCGGGCGTTTCGAGCGTGCCCATGGCGGCACGTTGTTCCTGGACGAGATCACCTGCCTGAGCCTGGCCGGGCAAAGCAAGTTGCTGCGCGCCTTGCAGGAACGGGAAATCGAACGGGTCGGTGGCGGCCACGGCATCAAGGTCGATGTGCGGGTCGTGGCGGCCACCAACATCGACCTGCGCAAAGCCGTGGCGGACGGCGCATTCCGTGAAGACCTGTTCTACCGGCTCAACGTCTACCCCATCGCCCTGCCGCCCTTGCGCGAGCGTCGCGATGACATACCGTTGCTGATCAATGCCTTCCTCAAGCGCTTTTGCCAGGAATACGGCCGCACCCCGATGGGCCTGACCATGCGCGCGTTGAAGGTCCTGCTGCGCTATGACTTTCCGGGCAACGTGCGGGAATTGCAGAACCTCATCGAGCGCGGCCTGATCGCCAGCGAAGAAGGCCAGGCGATTGACCTGGTCCACCTGTTTCGCAATGAGCAACTGCCGGTGGACGCGTATTCCGTGGACCTGCACGGCGGTCTCTCGCCGATGGGCATGGCCGCCAACGACGCTGCGGAAAAACCGGCCCTGCTGCAGTCCCTCAGCCAGCTGGACTCGGACTTCTCCATTGACGGCCTGGAGTCACGACTGATCAACGAAGCCCTGCAACTGAGCAGCGGCAACCTGGCAGCGGCCGCACGCTCACTGGGGCTGAGCCGGGCACAGTTTGCGTATCGGTTGAAGAAGCATCAACGGGGTGTCCCGGACTAACCCCCGAACCTGGGGTCACCACAAATCCCCTGTGGGAGCGAGCTTGCTCGCGATGGCGGTGGATCAGCTGACATTGATGTTGGCTGTGCTGACGCCATCGCGAGCAGGCTCGCTCCCACACTGGTTTCTGGGTGACTGCAAGGTCTGTGTCCGACACAAATCCCCCTGTGGGAGCGAGCCTGTTCGCGATGGCGGTGGATCGTGCTCGTCGCTGGCTGTCCCGTCGAGGCCTCGGCGGGCTCACATGACCGTCTCCATCAAACAGGGGAAAAGGCGCCCCGGCGGTACTCGCTGGGGGTCTGGTTCATCTCTATCCGAAAATGCCGGTTGAAGTTGGACAGGTTGTTGTAGCCCACTTCAAAACAGATATCGGTCACGGGCATTTCACTCTGTAACAGCAAGCGACAGGCACGCTGGACCCGCAGCTTGCGCATCAGGTCAATGAAGCCGTGCCCGGTGATGCGCTTGAAGAATCGCGAGAAACCAGGCTCGCTCATGTCCAATTGACGAGCGATCACCGACAGGCGCAGGTCGCCGGTGAGTTCGGCTTGCAGGTATTCGAAGGCTTTATGGATGCGCTCGGAGCTGCGCGCATCGAGGGTCGGCGCGTAGCAAGGGCTCGCCAGGCTCAAGGCCTCGTCATCAGGGGCTTGGTTAAGGGTGTGAAGCAGTTCCAGGAACAGCGCCAACCGCGCCAGTCCCTGGGCCGGGCCGATGGCTTCCAGCAGCTGCGCGGCCTGCCGCGCAGTGTCGCCGCCGAAGGCCAGGCCGCGACGGGCGCGTTCGAACAGACCCTGCAGATCCCCCAGTTCGGGCAGGGTTCGGCGCAAGGTCAGCAGCGTGGCACCATCGAATTGCAAGACCACGTCGCGCCCGGGCAGGTACTCGCCCGGTGCCAGGTCGCCCATCCAGTCGTGGGGCAAGTCCGGACCAATCATCGCTACATGGCCAGGGCCGAACGGGCCAATGTAATCGCCCACCAGCAGTTTGCCGCTGCCCTGGCGGATCAGGTGGATTTCAAATTCAGGGTGATGGTTCCAGCGCGCCATCGGGTACGGGTAATCATGCTCGTACCAGCGAAAACTGTGTTCGGGCTCAGGCAGGATGACTTCCAGTTCGGCTGGTCGCTGCTCGAACAGGGGCGTTCGGTGATCAGGCATGTCGCGCCTCTTTTATCGTTATAGCGGGCACCTTACGCCGAGTGCGCAGCGGTTCGCCAGCCTCGGCCTGACCGGCCACCGATACTTTTTTAACCCGCACCTGCCGCACTCGAGGGCGTTAAAAAAGTATCAGCACACGATCCTCCCTGCGTTTGTCGGTCTCCACGTGCACTGCTGTAATCGGCTTGCCATTGGCGACAAACCGCTCAGACCGACGCCACGGCCCCCACAACAATAATAATTCTGCGCCCAGGCGCAGCTCTGGAGAAGCTCATGAAAACAGTGCCCAAGGCGCTTGTCATGTTCGCGGGATTGTCGTTTGCCCTGGCCGGACAGGCCGCCGAGACCCTCACCATCGCTACGGTGAACAACGCCGACATGATCCGCATGCAAAAACTCTCGAAAACCTTCGAGAGCGAGCACCCGGACATCACGTTGAACTGGGTGGTACTCGAAGAAAATGTCCTGCGCCAGCGCCTGACCACCGACATCGCAACCCAGGGCGGGCAGTTCGACGTGCTGACCATCGGCACCTACGAAACCCCGCTGTGGGGGGCCAAGCACTGGCTCGAGCCGATGACCAACCTGCCTGCCGAGTATGACCTGGAGGACATTTTCCCTGCCGTTCGCCAAGGCCTCTCGGTCAATGAGACGCTCTACGCCCTGCCCTTTTACGGCGAAAGCACCGTCACTTATTACCGCACGGACCTGTTCAAACAGGCCGGCCTGAGCATGCCCGAGCAACCGACCTGGAGCCAGCTTGGTGAATTCGCTGCCAAATTGCACCAACCTGACCAGGGCCAGTACGGCCTGTGCCTGCGGGGAAAGGCCGGTTGGGGCGAGAACATGGCGCTGCTCAGTACCCTGGCCAACACCTTCGGCGCCCGTTGGTTCGATGAGCAATGGAAACCGCAGTTCGACAGCCCGCAATGGAAGGCCGCCGCGCAGTTCTACGTCGATACGCTGAAAAAATACGGCCCACCGGGCCTGACCAGCAACGGGTTCAACGAAACCCTGGCGCTGTTCAACAGCGGTAAATGTGCGATCTGGGTCGATGCCAGCGTCGCCGGCTCCTTCATCACCGACACCAGCCAAAGCAAGGTCGCTGACCGTGTGGGTTTCGCTGCCGCCCCCATCGAAGTGACCCATAAAGGTGCTTCCTGGCTGTATGCCTGGTCACTGGCGATTCCCATCAGCTCCCGGCACAAGGACGCCGCCAAGGCGTTCGTGGCCTGGGCCACGTCCAAGGACTACATCCAGTTGGTCGCCCAGCAGGACGGCATCAGCAATGTTCCGCCCGGCACGCGCATGTCCACCTACAGCGACGCCTACCTGAACGCCGCACCGTTCGCCCGGATCACCTTGAAAATGATGCAGAACGCCGATCCGACCCACCCCACCGCCGAACCGGTGCCGTACGTGGGCATCCAGTACGTGACGATTCCAGAGTTCCAAGCCATCGGTACGTCCGTCGGCAAGCTGTTTACCGCCGCCCTCACCGGACAGATCACGGTGGAACAGGCATTGGCCTCGGCGCAATCGAGTACCGAGCGGGAGATGAAGCGGGCTGGCTATACAAAGCAATAACGACTGGTACCCGCCCCGTGGCTAGAAAGTTCGCCCCTCTGTGGGAGCAAAGCTTGCTCGCGATACAGGCACCTCGATTTCTGAGAGACCGCATTTGCTTCATCGCGGGCAAGCCTTGCCCCCACAGGATTTTTTTCGTACTTCGAAAAGGACAACCCCATGAAACGACTGGAAGGAAAAAGTGCCCTGGTGACCGGTGCCGCCCGTGGTATAGGCAGGACGTTCGCCCAGGCCTATCTCAACGAGGGCGCCACAGTGGCGATCGCCGATATCGACCTGGAGCGGGCGCAGGCCACCGCCGCCGAACTGGGCGACAGCGCCTACGCGGTCAAAATGGACGTGACGGACCAGGCTTCGATCGACCAGGCCATCGAGGCCGTGGTGGCCCGGGTGGGCAAGCTGGATATCCTGATCAACAACGCCGCGCTGTTCGACCTGGCGCCCATCGTGGAAATCACCCGCCAGAGCTACGAGCGGCTGTTTTCCATCAACGTCGCCGGCACGCTGTTCACCCTGCAAGCGGCGGCGCGGCAGATGATCCGCCAGGGCCATGGCGGCCGGATCATCAACATGGCCAGCCAGGCCGGTCGGCGTGGCGAAGCGCTGGTCGGTGTCTATTGCGCCACCAAGGCAGCGGTGATCAGCCTGACCCAGTCCGCCGGGCTGGATCTGATCAAGCATCGGATCAACGTCAACGCCATCGCCCCCGGCGTGGTGGATGGCGAGCATTGGGATGGTGTGGATGCGCTGTTCGCCCGCCACGAAAACCTGCCGCTGGGGGAAAAGAAGCGCCAGGTCGGGCAGCAGGTGCCCTATGGCCGGATGGGCACCGCGGAGGACCTCACCGGCATGGCGATTTTCCTGGCCTCGGCGGAGAGCGAATACGTGGTGGCGCAGACGTATAACGTCGATGGCGGTAACTGGATGAGCTGATAATCTGGGTTTTTATGGCCTTGAAACGACGGAAATGGACTTATTCGCTTGAAAATTGATCCCACTACTGAGGATTGTCCCGAACGGTACCCGACGGTGCCGTTCCAAGGGATTTCAAGAGAGCGTGAATACCGTTGCCCCAGCGGGGCAAAAATTGCGCATCATAGGCGCCGTCCGCTCAAGGGAGATTTACATGCGTGCCATTTCATCCGTCGTGTGTCTTGTCGTGCTGTCGCTGGGCCTGGTGTTCTCCACCAGTGCCGCGGCCACCGAAGAGACGCAACTGGTCGAGTCCATCAACCTTTACCGCAGCCAGTCCCAAAGCTGTGCCGGCCAGGCTTCGCTGGAGTTGCCACCGCTGGCGATGGATTCCCGGCTGATCCTGTCGGCCAATGGCATCGGCGACCTGCAGCAGGCGCTGGCGCGGGCGGCCTATCCAATGGTTAATGTGCAGGCCATCAGCCTGTCCGGGCCGCGCGATGCGCAATCGGCCATGAAAGCCGTCCAGGAAAGCTTCTGCCAGGTAGTACTCGACCCGCAGTTCGTCGACATCGGCGTCAGCCGCCTGGACCGCGAATGGCGCATCGTGCTGGCGCGCCCACTGTTGTCGGCGCGCCTGGGTGATTGGCAAGCCGAGGGCCAGAAACTGCTTAAGCTGATCAACAGTGCCCGCGCCCAGCCGCGTCGCTGCGGCACCGAAGCCTTCACCGCCACCACGCCGCTGGCCTGGAACGCTACCTTGGCCCTGGCCGCTGTGACTCACACCCGGGCCATGGCCAACAACAACTTTTTCGACCACAAGGACCGCGATAACCGCATGCCGGGCGACCGCGCCGAACTGGCCGGCTATCTGGGCCAATTGATCGGCGAGAACATTGCCGCCGGGCAGGACACCGCGCTCAAGGTGGTGGATGGCTGGCTGGCCAGCCCGGGGCACTGCGCCAACCTGATGAACCCGCAGTTTCGCGAATTGGGCGCCGGGTATGCGACCGATCCCAAAAGCGATGCAGGGATCTATTGGACGGCGATGTTTGGCACTCAATAGCGCGTTATCGCGAGCAAGCTCGCTCCCACAAGGGGAGTTGTGGTGGTCATGCAATCAAGTTCCACCACCAGCCTATGTGGGAGCGAGCCTGCTCGCGATGACCATTGCTCCATCAACCTCAGTGTCCGTGGCTGTGCAGTACCTGCCGCAAGTGCTGCATGAACTGGCTCAACGAAGGTGATTGGGCCAGCGGCTTGCGTTGCAACAAGCCGATCGAGCGTTTCGCCGGCTGGTCGATGGCGGTCACAGCACACTGCTCACCGATGTTGAACACCGCCGTGCAGCTGGCCGGCAACAGAGAAAATCCCAACCCTTCGCGCACCAGGGCCGTGGCCGTGCTCATGTGCGCCACTTCCCAGGCCGGCACAGGATCGACGTTCAAATAGCGCAACGCAGCGTCTGCCAGGGGCCGGATGCTGGTGTCAGGAGTGAGGGCAATATAGGGTTGCCGCTTCCAGTCGTCCTGGCCGTCACGCTGCGGGTCCTTGTAGCTCAGCAACACCAGATTGTCGTCCAACAGGCGCACAAAGCTCAGTCCGGACAGATCGTCAGGCAACGAACTGATGCCGGCGTCCACCTCTCCCCGCTGCACCCAGCCCATGATTTCCCCGGCGCGGCCGTCCAGCAAGCTCACCGTCACACCAGGGTTTTCACGCTGGAAAGCAGCAATGGCGATCGGCAGGAACGACGCGGCAGCAGTGGGCAAGGCTGCCAATCGGAGCGTGCCACGGCTCAGGCTCAGGGTGTCGCGAGCATCGCGCACGGCGTCGTTCATGTCCCGCAGCATGCGCCGGGCCTGGGGCAAGAAGTGTTCACCGGCGGGCGTCAGCTCGACGCTGCGGGTGTTACGCGCGAGCAACTGCAACCCCATGCTCTCTTCCAGTTTACGGACGCTATAGCTAAGCGCTGGCTGGGACAGGTGCAACTGTTCGGCCGTGCGGGTAAAGCTCGAAGTCTCGGCAATAAGGATGAAGGCACGAAGCTGACGAAAAGAAACGTTCATGACCAACTCATAAAATTAATGAATCAATTGATTCTATCTTTAAAATTCACAGAATAATCCAGTCTCTCCACTATGGGGCCACCCTTCAGTGCCACCCCTCAGTGGAAAGCGACATGACAAAAACAATTCTCGTCGGCTGCGGTGCCGGTTTTGCCAATGATCGACCCGATGCCGCCCTGCGCCTGGCCCAAGACCTGGCACAACGCAGCGGCCAGCGCTACATCATGCTGGAACTGCTGGCTGAACGGACCCTGGCCGAGGCGCAGCTACGCAAGCGCCTGGACCCGCAAGCGGGATACTCCGCGCGCCTGTTCGATTTCCTTGAGCCCATGCTGGATGTGTGCATCGAGGCCGGCATCCCGATCATTACCAACGGCGGCGCCGCCAATCCCAGGGCGGCCGCGCAACGACTGCGCCAGACGCTGGCGGGCCGCTTCCCTGCACTGAAAATCGCCTGCGTGCTGGGTGATGACCTGTTGGAAGAAACACCGCCCCGTTACGAACGCTGGTTGTCCTCAGGTCCCGAGGAGCACCCGGTTTCAGTGAATGTCTACACCGGGGCCGACGGTATCGCCCAGGCGTTGGCCGAGGGCGCTGGCATCGTGCTGTGTGGCCGGGTCGCGGATCCGTCGTTGGCCGTAGGGGCGATCCGCGATGGGTTGGGTTGGTCGGCCGACGATTGGCAGAAAATGGCCATCGCCACCACAGCCGGCCATCTGCTGGAGTGCTGCACCCAGGTCACCGGCGGCTATTTTGCTCATCCTGGGATGAAAGACGTTCCGGACCCGGCCAATCTCGGCTGCCCCATTGCCGAAATCCATCAGGATGGCCGCCTGATCATTGGCAAGACCCGCCACTGCGGCGGACGGGTCAGCGAACAGACCGTCAAGGAACAACTCCTTTACGAAGTACACGACCCTCGACGCTATCTGACGCCGGATGTCGTGCTGGACCTGGGCCAGGCACGTGTACAGGACTTGGGCGATGACCGTGTTGAAATCAGTGGCCTGCTGGGTCATCCGCGTCCCGACACGCTCAAGGGCTTGGCGGGTGTGCGCGGCCTCTGGTTCGGTGAGGCGGAAATATCCTACGCAGGCCCCGGCGCCGTGGCGCGTGCCGCTCTGGCGCGGGAAATCCTGCTGCAGCGCTTCGACCAGTTGGCACCCGGGGTCCAACCCTGGATCGACCTGTCCGGGATCGCCAGCCTCTTCAACGATCAGGGCGGCCGCTATCTGCAACAACAACTGGCCCAGGCGCCCGCCCTGGAGGATGTGCGCGTGCGGATCGGCCTGACTCACACCGATCGACGGTTGGTGGAGGCCCTGCTGGCAGAGGTCGAGTCGCTCTACACCAACGGGCCGGCGGGTGGCGGTGGCGTCCGCCGGCATCTCACCGAGACCGTTACCACCCGCAGTTTCCTGCTGCCGCGAGATGAAATCCATAAAACCCTGGAGTGGTACTGATGAACCTGGTCACCCTCGCCGACTATGCCCATGCCCGTGCTGGCGACAAAGGCAACATTCTCAGCATCGCCCTGTTCCCCCACGATCCGGCCCACTATCCCTGGCTGCTACGGGAACTGACCTGCGCCCGAGTGGCCGAGCAATTCGCGACGCGACAGCCCTCCAAGGTGCATCGCTATGAACTGCCGAACCTGAATGCGCTGAATTTCGTGCTCGAGGACGCCCTGGAGGGGGGTGTGAACCGCAGTTGCGGTCTTGATCGACACGGCAAGAGCCTGAGTTACCTGCTTCTGGCCTTGCGCCTGCCCGGACCGCAAGGCTGATCGACTCACCGCCCGCGAACCTTCGACAACAATAAAAAAGAGAGGCTGCAACATGATTACAACCCTGGGTTTCCTGATGATGCTCGCCATTATCGGATTGATATTGCTGCGCAGGATCAGTCCGGTGGTGGCGTTCACCACCCTTCCCGTGATCGTTTGCCTGTTGGCCGGCTTCAATCTCGGGCAGATCGGTGAATTCATCAAGACCGGCCTGATCACGGTGGCCCCGACCGCAGCACTGTTCCTGTTTGCCATCCTGTTCTTCGGCATCATGCGTGACCGGGGATTGTTCGATCCCTTGGTCAACCTGCTGATCCGCAGCACAGGCGGCAAACCGCTGGCCGTGGCACTGGTGACGGTATTGGTGACGTCAGTGGTCCATCTCGACGGCGTCGGCGCCGCCACGTTCTTGCTGACCATCCCGGCCCTGCTGCCCTTGTATAAGCGCCTGAACATGAGCCCGGCGATGCTGTTGTGCCTGGTTGGCACCACGGCCGGCGTGATCAATATGGTCCCTTGGGGTGGAACGACTGCACGCGCCGCCGCCGTGTCGGGGCTGGATGCCACCCAACTGTGGCTAGGCTTGCTGCCGGTGCAGATGGTGGGCCTGACGTGCATGCTCGTTGTCGCGACCGTATTGGGCTTGCGCGCCCAGCGTCGCCAACCGATGTCGCTGGGGGCGGCTGCAACGTGTGACATGGACAGCCTGCAACCCCAAGACCGCGAATTCGCCCTCTCTCCCCGGGAGCTGCGCTACTGGCTGAACGTGGCGCTGACCGGTGGGATCCTGGCGTGCCTGTTCACCGGCATCTTTCCTTTGTATGCCTGTTTCATGGTGGGACTGGGCATCGCCCTGCCCTTGAACTTCCCGTCCCTGGACGCCCAGGCCGAACGCCTCAAGGCGCATGCCTCCGATGCGCTGCAAATGGTCCTGGTGATGATGGCCGCTGCCGTCCTGCTGGGCGTGCTCTCCGGCGCGAAGATGTCCGATGGCATGGCCTTGGCACTGATCGATATCATGCCAGCGGGCGCTGCCCAGTATCTGCATGTGATCGTCGGCTTCTTCGGCGTTCCCCTGGGGATGATCTTCTCACCGGACGCCTACTATTTCGCCCTGCTGCCGGTGATCAAGGACGTGGCCGCTGCCGCGGGTGTCCCCCTCGAGGCCGTGGCCCGGGCCATGCTGATCGGCGAGAACACCGGATTCTCCATCAGCCCGGTGGTGCCCAGCGTGTACCTGGCGCTGGCGTTGTCCGGCGTAGAGCTGCGCAAGCACATCGCCTATACGTTCTTCTGGGCCTGGGGCGTCAGCCTGGTGATGCTCGCCTTCGCCGTGATGACTGGAGCGGTACAGGTGTGACGGATGCGTTTGATGAGGCCCAGGCACTGCTGCTCAAGCGTTTGGGGGCGATTGTCCTTTGGGATCGGTGTGTATATCCGTTGTTGCGGTCACGGCCACTTAGGGTTCCGCCCTGACGGCGGGTCACTTTCGAAAAGCCCGGAAGCCGGCCCAGTCGAAAGTAACCAAAGCGCTTTTGCCCCACCACTTGGTGCCTCGCTTAGGCTCGGCATGCCCTCACTCCGGCATTGCTCCGTGGGCCCGCCGCGAAGGGCCATCCATGGCCCAGCGCGGCTAACCCGGCATCCATGCCGGGTTGCCCACTGCGCAATACCTGCGTTCGGCACAGCGTGGTTAACGGGGCGCCGAGATCAACGTCCACCGCGAGGCGGCCTAACAGCCGACCTGGTTCTGGGTGATCGCGTTTCTCCTGTGGGAACTTCTCCTGTGGGAGCGAGCTTGCTCGCGATTGCAATTCATCATTCAATTCAAATACTGACTGACACACCGCTATCGCGAGCAAGCTCGCACACAATAGGATCGGGGGTACGGCCGGAGAGATAGGCCAGCTGTTAGGCCCCTCGCGAGCAAGCTTTGCTCCCACAGATCAGAGGGGTGTACGACCGGGAGAACCAGGCCGGCTGTTAGGCCGCCTCGCTTTTGATCTTGATCTGGGGCACACCGAGCCTAGGCGAGGTGCCAAGTGGTGGGGCAAGAGCGTTTTGCTTACTTTTGACTGGGCCGGCTCCCGGGCTTTTCAAAAGTGAGCCGCCGTCAGGGCGGAACCCTAAGCCGCCGTTACCGCAGCAAAGGATATGTACCCAACACCAACACCAACACCAAAGAAAACGGCGCCTTCCCCTCCCTCGGAAAAAGCGCCGTATCCTTAAGTGAACAGCATTACGCTCAATACGCAGCGTTCTTGTACCTCACCAGACAGCGTCCGGCTTACAGCGCCATGTCAGCCGCTGGATTCGCTTGCGGGGCTGCGCCCGGCTTGGCCGGTGCCACGTTAGCGGCTGGCTTGCCGATTGCCGGTGGCGGGTCCAGTTGCAGAACCTCGCTGGTATACGCCCATTCCTGGGCAACACGCTCAGGGCTTTCGTTGAGCTTGGTGCCGTAGCTCGGCACGATCTGGCGCAGTTTTTCCTGCCAGGCCGGGCTGGCAACCTTGTCCTTGAAGACTTTCTCAAGCACGGTCAGCATGATCGGTGCAGCGGTCGAAGCGCCTGGCGAGGCACCCAGCAGGCCGGCGATGCTGCCGTCCTGGGACGCGACCACTTCGGTGCCGAGTTTCAGCACGCCGCCCTTCTCTTCGTCACGCTTGATGATCTGCACGCGCTGGCCAGCCTGCCACAGGCGCCAGTCTTCCTGCTTGGCCTCCGGGAAGTACTCTTTCAGGGCGTTGAAGCGATCTTCATCCGACAGCATCAGTTGACCGGCAAGGTACTCGACCAGTGGGTACTGTTCGATACCAACCTTGGTCATCGGCCACACGTTGTGCGTGGTGGTGCTGGTCAGCAGGTCGAAGTACGAACCGTTCTTCAGGAACTTGGTGGAGAAGGTTGCGAACGGGCCAAACAGGATCACGCGCTTGCCGTCGAGCACACGGGTGTCCAGGTGCGGAACCGACATCGGCGGTGCGCCCACCGAAGCCTTGCCGTAGGCCTTGGCCAGGTGCAGTTGGGCGACGGTCGGGTTTTCGGTGACCAGGAACGAACCACCCACCGGGAAACCTGCGTACTCACGCGCTTCCGGGATGTCGGACTTCTGCAGCAGGTGCAAGGCACCGCCGCCGGCGCCGATGAACACGAACTTGGCGTCGGTCTCGGTTTCGGTACCGTCTTTGAGGTTCTTGTACGAAACGCGCCAGGTGCCGTCTTCGTTGCGGGTGATCTCTTCCACTTCGCTGGACAGCTTGAGGGAGAAGTTCGGCTTGGTTTGCAGGTAAGCCGCGAACTGACGTGTGATTTCGCCGAAGTTCACGTCGGTGCCCAGTGGACTCCAGGTGGCCGCGACTTTCTGGCTCGGGTCTCGCCCTTGCATCATCAGCGGAACCCACTTGCTGATCTGCTCGCGATCTTCGGAATACTGCATGCCGGCGAACAACGGGCTGGCCTGGAGGGCTTCGTAGCGCTTCTTCAGGAACGCGATGTTGTCATCACCCCAAACGAAGCTCATGTGCGGCGTGGAGTTGATGAACGAACGCGGGTTCTTCAGCACACCGTTCTTGACCTGCCAGGACCAGAATTGACGGGAGATCTGGAAAGCTTCGTTGATTTCAACGGCCTTGACGATCTCGACCTTGCCGTTCTTGTCTTCCGGCGTGTAGTTCAGCTCGGCCAGCGCAGAGTGACCAGTACCGGCATTGTTCCAGCCGTTGGAGCTCTCTTCGGCAACACCGTCCAGGCGCTCGACCATTTCCATGGTCCAGCCCGGCTCCAGCTCATTGAGCCAGACGCCGAGTGTCGAACTCATGATGCCCCCACCAATGAGCAAGACATCCACTTTTTTTGGCTCGGCGGCGTGCGTGGTCGCAAGACCCATCGCCATCGCCAGGCCCAGTAGCGCCGTGTGTGTTTTCTTCAACATGTGTGTATCCCTAGGATGAACGCCATTCCGTCCACCTGTCCTGATCAAGGATAGACCACGGCCATGGCCGGCAACGCCAGCAGGGCGGCTATCGAGAAGGACCGGAGGATGGACCTACAGGGCCGAGCAATACGTCGGCCTCTCGTTTATGTCTCTCCGGCGCTGACTTCTTGTAGGTCTTGGCTTCAGCTGGGGCGAGGGATGCTGCAAACGGTGTTCATCGGGCCTGGCGTGGCCGTGCCCGATTGTCGCAGCGGGGGGAGTTTACATAAGGAAATAAACAGATCGAAGCGTCTTTTTACATTCCGGGCAAAAACGCCGACCAAATGACGGCATTTTAATGGCCCTGATCGGTGCCGTCCGTGGGGTCAGGGCCTGTCCGGTCAGAGATACTTGAGGATCGCGATATCACGACGACGTTGCTTGAGTCCGGCAAACCAACGTGTCGGGAAAAACAGCACGACCCCCAGCAGCACACTCCACAACCACACCATGGGCAAATCATCGAAGCCGAAATAGGCACCCTGGTTGGTGCCCCAGATGGCAACTGCAATCAGGTACAGGGCCTTGAGCACGTAAAGGTGCAACAGGTAGAAGAACATCGGTGCACCACCATAGATCGCCAATAGCGCAATGGTCCCCCGTTCCTGGGCTTTCTCGAACAGCGCCAGCAACATCAAGCCTATTCCCAAGGTCGGCATCAGGAACATCAGCGACGGCGGATACTTCGTCGCGCTCATGAAGCTCATGAGGGTGCGCAGCACGTCGCCGCTCTCGATCCAGGGTTTGTCGCCGTACACGTTCAAGTACCGGATGAACGCGAAGGCCAGCAACAGGCCCAAGCCCATCTTGAACAACCGGTGCAAGCGCACGGCGGGCTCGACGTCCTTGCAAAACCACGGCCCGATGGCCCAGCCCAGCAGGATCACGCCGATCCACGGCAGCACCGGATACGTGGTGCGGGCGCGGGTGAACTCGGTGATATCGATAAACGCCCGTTGATGAAGAATCGACCATGGCACGAAAAATGGAGAATCAGGCCCCAGCACCACACCGTCCAGCAGGTTGTGCCCGGCGACGATGGCCACCCCGAGGACGATCAGCCAACTGCGCTTGAGGTGCAGCAACGCGGCCAGCACGATCATGCAGATGCCGATGCACCAGATCACTTGCAGCCACAGGGTCTTGGGCGGGAACTCGGCGGTCCAGGCAAAACACACGAAGGTGAGTTCCAGGAAGACCAGGAACAAGCCACGCTTGAGCAGGAACACCGAGGTCTGGCCGGCGCCGTGCTTCTGGCTATAGAGCCAGGCCGACAAACCGGTGAGAAAGATGAAAACCGGGGCACAGAGCGTGCTGAGCAGACGGGTGAAATACAGGTCCGGGGCCACGCTCAGCGCATCGATGGGGTCGGTGACCTGACGGTGCAACAGGAACGTCTCGCGCACGTGATCCACCAGCATCAGCAGCATGACGAAACCCCGCAGGGCATCGATGGCGAGCATGCGCACATGGGTTCTGGCGGTGCTGGTGGCAAGTGCAGGCGCGATGATACCGGACGGGGTCGTCATGCTTGGGAAGAGACTCATGGCATTACTCGGAGGGTAAGGGCGTTGATTCCGCACATGGACAGGAATGAGAATTCCTGCCAAACAAAAGCGGATAACATAACAGAAATCGCTGTCGCGAGCAGGCTCGCTCCCACAGGTTTGGTGTGTTCATACCTCGGAGTCGCTACCCGAGCATCTGACTCAACACCGCCCGCAACTTGCCAGGCTTGACCGGCTTGTTGAGCAGCGGCGCATCCAGCTTGCGCAAGGCGCGGCGGCATTGGTCGCTGCGGTCGGCGGTGATGATCACGGCCGGGATCGCCTGGTGGAAATGCTCGCGCAGGTGCTTGACCACTTCACACCCCACAACCCCATGATCCAAGTGGAAATCCGCCAGGATCAACTCCGGCGCTCGCCCTTGCAGCACATCAAGGGCGCCCGCTTCGTCGGTGGCGGTCAAGACTTCGCAGCCCCACTGCCCCAACAGCGCGGCCATGCTTTGCAGGATGCTCAGTTCGTTGTCGATCACCAATAGACGGCGCCCCGGCAGCGGGTTGCCGGCGACCGCCTGTACCGGGACCTGGGACACGGGCAGTGGTTTTTCGGCGGACAGCGGCACCTCGATACTGAACACCGAGCCCCGCCCTGGCCGAGAACGCACCTGGACCCGGTAACCGAGGATGTGGGCGATGCGTTCGACAATCGCCAACCCCAGACCCACGCCTTTGCGATCCGCCGCCCGGCCAACGTCGAGCTGATTGAACTCGAGGAAAATCGACTCCAGGCAATCGGCCGCGATGCCCCGCCCTGTGTCCCAGACCTCAATGCTCAACTGCCCTCCCCGGCGCCGGGCCGCCAGCAGAATTGCGCCCTGAGCGGTGTAGCGGCAGGCATTGCTCAGCAGGTTGCGCAGGATACGGCTGATCAATCGCAGGTCGGTCAGCACCGCTTCGTCGCCAAAGCGCACCCGCAGATCCAACCCCGCGGCGCCGGCCACCGATTGAAACTCGGAAACCAGCGGCCCCAACAACTCATCCAGCCGATACGGCGCCAGGTCGGGCTTGACGGCGGCCTGGTCCAGCCGGGAAATGTCCAGCAGGTCGGTGAGCAGGTCTTCGGCCCCTTCGAGCGCCTGATGAGTGCGTTCGACCAACACATGTTCGGCGGCAGGCAATTGGCGTTCACGCAAGGTGGCGATCAGCAGGCGTGCCGCGTTGAGTGGCTGCAACAGGTCATGGCTGGCGGCGGCCAGGTATTTGTCCTTGCTGCGGTTGGCGGCCTGGGCGACGTCCCGGGCGTCGCGCAATTGCTGTTCGACCAGCTCGCGCTGGGCAATCTGCTGCTGCAGGTTGTGGTTGGCTTCCAACAGCGCATCGGTGCGCTCGGCCACCCGCTGCTCCAGTTGGTCATTGAGCTGTTGCAGGTGTTGCCGGGCCTGTTCCAGCTCATCGAGGCGCGCCGCCAGTTCCGGGTAGTGACTCTTGCGCGTTGAGTGATTGCCCAGCCCCAGCAGCCCGGCCAGGGCTTTTTGCTGCTCGTCAGAGGGCTTCGCCATAGACGACCTCGACATCCCGCTGGCTAGACTCCCGAGGGTTGGTGAGGATGCACGGGTCGTGCATCGCATGTTGCGACAGGAACGGAATGTCCGAGGTGCTCACGCCGTGCAGGCCCAGGGTCTCGTGGAAACCGATGGTGCGCTTGAGGGCAATCAGGTGCTCCACCAGCCGGGTGCGGATCTGCCGGTGGTTGAGCCCCCGGCAGTCGATGCCCAGCGTCTCGGCAATCACCTTGAAACGCTCCGGTGCCGAGTTGTAGTTGAACGCCACCACATGCTCCACCAGTACCGCGTTGCACAAACCATGGGGCAAATCGAGGAAACCGCCCAGGCTGTGGGACATCGCGTGCACGGCCCCAAGGATTGCGTTGGAGAACGCCAGCCCGGCCTGCATGCTGCCCAGCATGATTTTTTCCCGCAGGGCGATGTCCGCCGGGTTGGCGATCATCTGCACCAGGTTGCCGTTGATCAGGCGCATCGCTTCCAGCGCATGGGGGTCGGTCAACGGGCCGTGACCGGTGGACACGAACGCCTCGATGGCATGCACCAGGGCGTCGATGCCGGTACAGGCGGACAGGAACGGGTCCATGCTCAGGGTGGTTTCCGGGTCGATCAACGATACGTCCGGCACCGCCGCCTTGCTGACAATGGAGAATTTCATCCGCTCTTGCTGGTTGGAGATGATCACGAATTGCGACACATCAGCCGACGTCCCCGCCGTGGTGGGAATCAGGATCAGCGGCGGGCTGGGCACGTGCAGGGTGTCGACGCCTTCGAACTCGAGGATGTTGCGACCGTGGGCAACGACAATGCCGATGCCTTTGCCGCAATCCATGGGGCTGCCACCGCCCACCGCGACGATGACATCGCAATGGTTTTCCCGGTAAAGGTCGGCACCGAGCATCACTTCCTCGACCCGCGGGTTGGGCGAGACTGCGCTGTAGACGCAGTAATCGATGCCTTGGGCCTGGAGACTGGCTTCGACGTCAGCCACCCAACCGGCGGCAATGACCCCGGGATCGGTGACGATCAGCACCTTGCGTGCACCGAAGGTCTTGGCGTAATTGCCGACATTGTGCCGACAACCGGCACCGAACATGATTTCAGGAGAAACGAACTTGCGCAGCGGGCTGAGGCTCATCTTTTCAGGTACGTGGCTCATCGGTAAGCCTGTTGTTATTGTTTTGGGATACCTTGAGCCTAAAGCATCCCACCGTGATTGCAATCAGACCATTGGGTAGCCCGGCCTGAACGCGTCAGGCCGGGCCGGCACTCATCGGTTGGCGAAGTACATCGTCACTTCAAAGCCAATACGCAGGTCGGTGTACGCGGGTTTAGTCCACATGGGTCTTTCCTCTTCTTGTACCGGGCGATTCCGGCAAGGTCATTAATGCACGCCACGCCTGGGGCTCGAATGCTACTTTCGAAGCGGTGGGTGGGGTGCGTTGGTAGCAATTCAGGAGAGCGACAAACCCCATTGTGAGAGCAAGGCTTACTGTGGGAGCAAAGCTTGCTCGCGATGAGTCGCCTCGGCCTGACCGGAGACCGAGTCGCCTGTATCGCGGGCAAGCCTTGCTCCCACAGCAAGCTCGCTCCCACAAGGTGTCGTGCTGTGTTATTGGGTTAGAAGAACCCCAACGGATTGATGTCGTAGCTCACCAGCAGGTTCTTGGTCTGCTGGTAGTGGTCGAGCATCATCTTGTGCGTCTCACGACCCACGCCAGATTTCTTGTAGCCACCAAACGCGGCGTGCGCCGGGTACAGGTGGTAGCAGTTGGTCCACACACGACCGGCCTTGATCGCACGGCCCATGCGGTAGGCGCGGTTGATGTCGCGGGTCCAGAGACCGGCGCCGAGGCCGAACTCGGTGTCGTTGGCGATCGCCAGGGCTTCGGCTTCGTCCTTGAAGGTGGTCACGCCCACTACCGGGCCGAAGATTTCTTCCTGGAACACGCGCATTTTGTTGTGGCCCTTGAGCAGGGTCGGCTGGATGTAATAGCCGCTCGACAAATCCCCCTCAAGTCGCTCGGCAGCACCGCCAGTGAGCAACTCGGCACCCTCTTGCTGGGCAATTTCAAGGTACGAGAGGATCTTGTCGAATTGCTGCTCGGATGCCTGGGCGCCGACCATGGTTTCGGTGTCCAGCGGGTTGCCACGCTTGATCTTGGCGATTTTTTTCATCACCTCGGCCATGAACGGCACGTAGATCGACTCTTGCACCAGGGCGCGAGATGGGCAGGTGCAGACTTCGCCCTGGTTGAAGAACGCCAGTACCAGGCCTTCGGCGGCTTTCTCGATGAAGGCCGGCTCGGCCTGCATGATGTCTTCAAAGAAGATGTTCGGCGACTTGCCGCCCAGTTCCACGGTGGACGGGATGATGTTCTCGGCGGCGCATTTCATGATGTGCGAGCCCACCGGGGTGGAGCCGGTGAAGGCGATCTTGGCGATGCGCTTGCTGGTAGCCAGGGCTTCACCGGCTTCGCGACCGAAACCATGGACGATATTCAGCACGCCGGGCGGCAGCAGGTCGGCGACCAGCTCGATGAAGACCATGATCGACAGCGGCGTCTGTTCAGCCGGCTTGAGCACGATGCAGTTACCAGCAGCCAGGGCCGGGGCGAGTTTCCAGGCAGCCATCAGCAGCGGGAAGTTCCACGGGATGATCTGCCCGACCACACCCAGCGGCTCGTGGAAATGATAGGCCGTGGTCAGTTCGTTGATCTCGGCCGCTCCACCCTCTTGGGCGCGGATGCAGCCGGCGAAATAACGGAAATGGTCGGCCGCCAGCGGCACGTCGGCATTGAGGGTTTCGCGCACGGCCTTGCCGTTGTCCCAGGTTTCGCTGACAGCGAGGATTTCCAGATTCTGCTCGATACGGTCGGCGATTTTCAGCAGCACCAGGGAACGGTCCTGCACCGAGGTCTTGCCCCAGGCATCAGCTGCGGCGTGTGCGGCATCCAGTGCCTTGTCGATGTCGGCGGCGCTGGAGCGCGGGAATTCGGCAATGACTTCGCCATTGACCGGGGAGCTGTTCGTGAAGTACTCGCCGTTGACCGGCGCGACGAATTCGCCGCCGATGAAGTTGCCATAACGCGGCTTGAAGGTAACGACGGCGCCTGGGGTTCCGGGTTGTGCGTAGATCATGATGGGGCCTCTGCCTGGTCGATGCCTGTCACGGGACAGGCGATAGGCCGATGGTAGAGAGCCCCGGCTGCCGGACGAATGCGTCGTTGGCAGGGGGACTCTCGTTATTTGGTCGTAGATTTCAAGCATTGGGACGAGGCTATTTGGCGAAACGTCTGTGGGAGCAAGGCTTGCCCGCGATGAAGGCGATGCGGTCTCCCAGGAAACCGAGGCGACTGCATCGCGAGCAAGCTTTGCTCCCACAGAGCAGTCACCACAAGGGCAACGCTCGGCTCATTATTTACTAGCGCTTGACCACCAAGTCCTTCGGCAACTTGAAGGTCCAGAGCATGCCGCCCTGGTTGAAGTCCTTCACGCGCTTGGCCACCTCACCGCCCCACAGCGGCACCGCGCCGCCCCAGCCGGAGACCACGGAGACGTATTGCTCGCCGTCCATTTCCCAGGTGATGGGCGAGCCGAGCACGCCGGAGCCGGTCTGGAATTCCCAGACCTTTTCCCCGGTCTTGGCGTTGAACGCCTGTAGGAACCCTTCAGGCGTGCCGGTGAACACCAGGTTGCCCTTGGTGGTCAGGACCCCACCCCACAGCGGCGCGTAGTTCTTGTGGCGCCAGACTTCCTTGCCAGTCTTGGGATCGATGGCCCGCAGCACGCCGATGTACTCCTCGTTCAGCGGCTTGATGGTGAAACCGGCGCCGAGGAACGCCGCGCCTTTCTTGTAGGCGATGCCTTCGTTCCAGATGTCCATGCCCCATTCGTTGGACGGCACGTAGAACAGGCCAGTGTCCTGGTTGTAGGCCATCGGCATCCAGTTTTTTGCACCGAGGAACGCCGGTGCAACGAACACCGAACTGCCCTTGGCTTCGCTGCCCGGCGCACCCGGACGGCTGGCCTCGTTGTAGATCGGCCGCCCATCCTTGTCCAGGCCAGTGGCCCAGGTGATCTTGTCGACAAACGGGAAGCCACGGATGAACTTGCCGTTGGTGCGGTCAAGCACGTAGAAGAAGCCGTTACGGTCAGCAGTCGCTGCCGCCTTGATGTCCTTGCCGCCTTCCTTGTAGTTGAACGAGATCAGTTCATTGACGCCGTCATAGTCCCAGCCGTCGTGAGGCGTGCTCTGGAAGTGCCACTTGATGGTGCCGTCGTCCGGGTTCAGGGCCAGGCGCGACGACGAATAGAGGTTGTCGCCAGGACGCAGGTGGGAGTTCCATGGAGCCGGGTTGCCGGTGCCGAACAGCAGCAGGTTCGTTTCCGGGTCGTAGTAGCCGCCCAGCCAAGGTGCGGCGCCGCCGGTTTTCCAGAGGTCGCCCGGCCAGGTCTTGCCGGCTTCGCCGCCGGAGATGCCGTTCTCGACCGCCTTGCCGTCCTTGTAGACGTAGCCCATGTGGCCTTCCACGGTCGGCCGGGTCCACAGCAATGCGCCATTTTTCGGATCGAACGCGCTGATCTGGCCAACCACGCCGAACTCGCCCCCGGCCACGCCAGTGATGAGTTTGCCATTCACGATCATGGGCGCGGCGCTGATGGAATAACCTTCCTTGTGGTCGGCCACCTTCTTGCTCCACACCACCTTGCCGGTGTCCTTGTTCAAGGCCACCAGCTTGGCATCGAGGGTGCCGAAGAACACCAGGTCGCCATACAAGGCCACGCCGCGATTGATCACGTCGCAGCAAGGGCGGATGTCATCGGGCAGGCGCGCATCGTATTGCCACAGCTTCTTGCCGGTGCGCGCATCCACCGCGAACACCCGCGAATAGGAACCGGTGAGGTACATCACCCCGTCCTTGATCATCGGTTGGGCCTGCTGGCCGCGCTGCTTTTCGCCACCGAAGGAGAACGCCCAGACCGGGCGCAGATCCTTGACGTTATTGACATTGAGGGTATCGAGCGGGCTGTAGCGCTGGCCCTGGACGCCCAGGCCGTTGGTCACGATCTGCTGCGGGTTTTTCGGGTCCTGGAGAATTTCCTGATCGGTCACGGCTGCAAGGGCCGAACCGGACAGCAGCATGGCACTGAGCAGCAGGCTCACGGCGAAGGGTTGGCGACGTGCGGGATGACTCATGACGGCTACCTCTGCGGTTATTGTTATACCCGGGAATTTTTCCCGGTCTGCCACAGATTCTTGGGCTCGGGGCCGTAGCCAACAATTACCCGCTGTGTTGAGTTTTCTAGTTCCTTGGTACATGTGAAGGGTGGACAGTGCCTGTATCCACACTCCCCGCGGCATGTACCAACCCTTGTGGCGAGGGGATTTATCCCCGCTGGGCTGCGCAGCAGCCCCCTGAGTCAGTTCGGTCACACCAATAGCCAGCAAAGATAGAGGGCCGCTTCGCGCCCCAGCGGGGATAAATCCCCTCGCCACAGGGGTGTTCGTTCAGTCAGGGTCGTGGGTGTCCACCCGCGTCATCCCTGCCCGCTCATAGCGCGGATAGAGATGGCTGACGCTGCGAATCAACTCATACCGACTCAGGCTGATCCCGGCAAAGCGCTCGGGAATGGGGCTGCGGATCATCTCGGCCATGTCGTCACCCCGCGCCGCGCCGTCGCGCATCAGTTGGTCGAGCCAGCCCAGGTAGTCGCGCATCTGCGCGAAGGGCCGGGCGTCGGTCGCGACCGGGCCATGGCCGGGCACGATTTGCTTCCAGGGCAAGGCCTGCAGGGTGTCCAGGTCCCTGAGCCAGACCTCCAGACCGGGGCTGTTGGGGGTGGTCAGGGCCCGCTCGTAAAACACCAGGTCGCCGGCAAACAGCACGCCAGTGGTTTCGTCGAGGATCGCCAGGTCGGCCCCGGTGTGCCCGGCCAGTGGCAGCAAGCGCAACGAATGGTCACCGACGGTCAGGGTCCCGGCAGCCAGCTCCCGGGTCGGTAACACCACCTCGGTGCCGCGCATCCAGTCGCCCACCAGCCGGTACATGTTTTCCGCCAGCGCATCCCCCTGTTGCCGCAGCAGGTCGGTGGTGCCCGCCAAGGCGCCAATGGGCACATCGCTGAAGGCTTGGTTGCCCAGTACATGGTCGGGGTGGTGATGGGTCAGCAGGACTTGGATGACCGGTTTATCGGTGGTCGCGGCAATCGCCTCGCGCAGCGCCTCGCCGTAGCGCTTCGACGGCCCGGTGTCGATCACCACCACGCCGGCATCGGTGACGATGAACGCGGTGTTGACGATGTTGCCGCCGTTGGCCTTGGCAAAATTCTCGGTGCTGCCTTCCAGCAGCCAGGTGCCTTCGGCAATCTGCCGGGGCTTGAGTGCGTAGTCCGTACCGGCCCACGTCGGCCAGCACAGGCTCAGGAACATCAGCAACAACCAGCGCATGGCGCGCTCCTTGTGGTCAGGGAATCGCCGCCTCGAACGTATTGCCGCTGTTATCGCGCAGCAACAGGCGAGTCTGGCCGGGGCCTGGGATGTCGAAACCCAGGTTGGGGTTTTCGCTGACCGCCGGGAACAGTTCCAGGCGCGCCAACACCTGGCCGTCGGCGTCCAGCAGTTGCGCCTGGTTGAGGAAAAACTCCGGAGTGCCGCTCACCAGGCCGTTATCCATCGGATGGGCCACCTGCAGGCGCAGGCGGCTCGACTCGCCTCGTGGATAGCGGGCGCCCAGCACCTCGCCCAAGTGTTCCTCCCAACCCGGTTGGGTGCGCACCACGCTGGGCGCGGTGCAGCCGCCACCGGCAGCGTCGATCAGCGTCGAGCCGACGTGCCACAGGCCATCGCGGGTCTGCACGGCGGCGCGCAACGGCGTGGCTTGTTCGATACGAATGCGGATCGACAGCCAGGGCAGCACCCGCTCCCCCGGTTGGAAGTCGACGATTTTCGGCAATGGGTTCAGTTCGGCCCAGGCCAACACCCGCACGACGTCGCCAGTGAAGGCCCGGGCATCGATTTCCAGTGGCACCTGGCGTGCGTCTTCGGCAAAAGGTGGGGCCAGCAACCGCACCCGGTCATCGAACACGAACGGCGCGTCCCCCAGTAATTGCTTGTGATAGAAGGCCCACATCACCGACGGCACTGGGTCCTTCCCTGGCTCGACCGCCGCCCACGCGGTCATTGGCAGACCACACCACAGCAGGCACCACACGACCCATTTCATCCCGGCGCTCCTATTGATACATCTCCGGCACTTCATAACGCAGGCCGTAATGGGCATAGACGGTCTTGACGCTGCCGTCGCGGATCAAGCCTTCCAGCGCCTCTTCCACCGCATAGGCCAGCTGACGGTTGCTTTCATGCACCGCCATGCCGATTTCCCAACGTTGCTTGCCCATATTCGGGTAGGCGTTTTCCGCCAGCGCCAGTTGCGGATCGGCCGCCTCGTGCACTTGCCAATCGACCTCACCGCGCATGGCCATGACGGCGTCCACCTCCCCGGCCTGCATGGCCTTGAAGGCCTGGCTGACACCGGGGTAATGGTGGGTCTTGGCCCGGAGCATGCCGTTGAACACCGACGTCAGGTAGAACGACGGCACGCTGTCGACTTCAACGCCAATGGGGTGCTGCTGGAACACCGCGACACTGCCCACCGAATCCAACCGGCTCCGGTCGTACGCCACCTGCCAGCACTCCTGCTGATAAGGTCCGAACATCACCACCTGGGCGTTTGCCAGTTCGCCGATGTCGTTGCGCTTTTGCGCATAGTCGTGGTCGTAAGGCACGCGCATCATCAGGTCGGCCAATTGCCGCTCGTGCAACGGGCTGCTGCGCCAGATGTAATCGCGCAGGTCGTCATCGAGTTTTTCGCCCGGCGGTGCCCACATCAATTGCAGGCGCACGCCGAGCGCTTTGGCCAGGGCCTGGGCCAGCTCCACGTCCACGCCCCTGGGTTGGCCGTGGTCCTCGAAACTGTAGGGCGCGAAGTCCTTGTAGACCGCGACCTTCAACTCCCCGGCGGCGATCATCTGGTCGTAGCTGCGCACCTGCGCCTGCGCCGCCTGGCCCCACAGGAGCAGGCTGCACATTACCCACGCGAACAGGCGCATGACGATCACTCCTCGACGTGCACGCTGTCGAGATAGGTGCGCACCGCCCACAAGGCTTCCTGGCTCAGGTAGTCGGCCATTTTCGGCATGTAGACCCGGCCGTCGCGTACCGCGCCGTGACGTACGCGTTCGACAAACCACTCATCGCCGACTTCGGCGGCGTCGAGCATGCGCAGGTCCGGAGCGATCCCGCCCGACTTGGCTTCCAGGCCATGGCAGGCCGCGCAGTTCTGGTTGTAGGCCGAGGCACCGATTTCCACGGCTTTTTCACGCTCGGGGGAGTTGCGATACGGGTTCTGGGCAGCCCACCCATCAGCGTCCAACGGCAAGTTGGCGTCCTTGATCGGGGTCAGTCCCTTGGTTTCCACTGCCTGGGGCACTACGTTGCCATGGGCCCATGCGGAGCCTGCGCCGGTCAGCCCCATCAGCAGTGCGGTAGCGATGATGGCGTTGCGTTTTGTTGTCATTGTTATGCCCTCTGGATTGCACGCAAGACCTCTTTGCGGAGGCCGTGCCGTCATCTTAGGAACCCTGCGGCACCAGCCGAATGCTGCTTTGGTGGCCGGGGTCTAGTTCCTTGGTAGCAGGCCATCCGACGCAGGTCGTAAAGACAGGCGGTTCGGGAAGTCTTCCCGGCAAGGGCGGGACTTTTTCCGTATCGGCCAGGCCTTGGCGCAACACACCCTAGTCAGGCCAAAACCTTTCACTGGGAACTGCCACCATGAGAATAAAAACGCTACCCGCCCTCTCCTCCCTGACCGTTGCCTTGCTGCTCGCTGGCAGTCTGTCGCTGAGCCCCTTGGCCCGCGCCGCAGCACCAGGAGTCAGTTGGGAAGACATCGCCAACGACCACCTGACCACCCAGGACGTGCTGCAATACGGCATGGGCACCAACGCCCAGCGCTGGAGCCCGCTGGCCCAGGTCAACGACAAGAACGTGTTCAAGCTGACCCCGGCCTGGTCCTACTCATTCGGCGACGAGAAGCAGCGCGGCCAGGAGTCCCAGGCCATCGTCAGCGACGGCGTGGTGTACGTCACCGGCTCGTACTCGCGGGTGTTCGCCCTCGACGCCAGGACCGGCAAGCGCCTGTGGACCTACAACCACCGGCTGCCGGACAACATTCGCCCGTGCTGCGACGTGGTCAACCGCGGCGCGGCCATCTATGGCGACAAGATCTACTTCGGTACCCTGGACGCGCGAGTGGTCGCCCTGGATAAAAACACCGGCAAGGTGGTGTGGAACAAGAAATTCGGTGACCACGCCGGCGGCTACACCATGACTGGCGCCCCGGTGCTGATCAAGGACAAGACCAGTGGCAAGGTCCTGTTGATCCATGGCAGTTCCGGCGACGAGTTCGGTGTGGTCGGGCAACTGTTCGCCCGCGACCCGGACACCGGCGAAGAAGTCTGGATGCGCCCGTTTGTCGAAGGCCACATGGGCCGCCTCAACGGCAAGGACAGCACGCCGACCGGCGACGTCAAGGCGCCCTCCTGGCCTGACGACAAGACCACTGAAACCGGCAAGGTCGAAGCCTGGAGTCACGGCGGCGGCGCACCTTGGCAGAGCGCCAGTTTCGATCCCGAGACCAACACCATCATCGTCGGCGCAGGCAACCCTGGCCCGTGGAACACCTGGGCACGCACGTCCAAGGACGGCAACCCTCACGATTACGACAGTCTCTACACCTCCGGCCAGGTCGGAGTCGACCCAAGCACTGGCGAAGTGAAATGGTTCTACCAACACACGCCCAACGACGCCTGGGACTTCTCCGGCAACAACGAACTGGTGCTGTTCGACTACAAGGACAAGGACGGCAAGGTGGTCAAGGCCACCGCCCACGCCGACCGCAACGGTTTCTTCTATGTCGTGGACCGCAACAACGGCAAGCTGCAGAACGCCTTCCCGTTCGTCGACAACATCACCTGGGCCAGCCACATCGACCTCAAGACCGGTCGTCCGGTGGAGAACCCCGGCCAGCGTCCGGCCAAACCATTGCCCGGTGAAACCAAGGGCAAACCGGTGGAAGTCTCGCCACCCTTCCTCGGCGGCAAGAACTGGAACCCCATGGCCTACAGCCAGGACACCGGCCTGTTCTACGTCCCCGGCAACCAGTGGAAAGAGGAATACTGGACCGAGGAAGTGAACTACAAGAAAGGCTCGGCCTACCTGGGCATGGGCTTTCGCATCAAGCGCATGTACGACGATCACGTCGGCAGCCTGCGGGCGATGAACCCCACCACCGGCAAGGTGGTCTGGGAGCACAAGGAACCGCTGCCACTGTGGGCCGGTGTGCTGGCGACCAAGGGCAACCTGGTGTTCACCGGCACCGGCGACGGTTTCTTCAAGGCGTTCGATGCGAAAACCGGCAAGGAGCTGTGGAAATTCCAGACCGGCAGCGGCATCGTCTCCCCGCCCATCACCTGGGAGCAGGATGGCGAGCAATTCATCGGCGTGACCGTCGGCTACGGCGGCGCCGTACCGTTATGGGGTGGCGACATGGCCGAACTGACCAAGCCGGTGGCCCAGGGTGGGTCGTTCTGGGTGTTCAAGATTCCGAGTTGGGATAAGGCGACGGCGCAGAAATAACCTGAGCCCGACTGGGTCCTGACCCACACCACAACCCCCTGTGGGAGCGAGCTTGCTCGCGATAGCGCAGTGTCAGTCAACATGAATGCCGGCTGAACCACCGCCATCGCGAGCAAGCTCGCTCCCACACTTGCCTGAGTTCATGTCATGAAATTCTTGCCATTGCTGCTTCTGTTCATCGGCGCCTTTGCCCATGCCGATGACCCCGACACCCCACTGACAATCAACGGCTGCCTCATCGCCGAATCCAGCCAATGCCCCGGCGCCAACCTGCGGGGCGCAAAACTGGCGAACCAGGACTTGCGCAAGATGAACCTCAGCGGCGCCGATCTGCGCGATGCCGACCTGCGGCACGCGCGGCTGGACCTGGCCAACCTTGAGAAGGCCCAGCTACAGGGCGCCAACCTGACCCGTGCCAGCCTGCAACAAAGCAACCTGCGCCTGGCGGACTTCAGCGGCGCCACGCTCAAGGCAATCCAGGGTTGGGGCCTGTTCGCCCAGGGCGCGCAATTCCAGCGCGCCGACCTGACGGCGGCCTACCTGCAATTCGCCCGTTTGTCCGGCGCCCATCTGCACGAGGCGAACCTGCAGGCGGCGGACCTGGAAATGGCCTGGCTGAGCAAGGCCGACCTCAAGGGCGCCGACCTGCGCGACGCCAACCTGCAGGAAGCCAAGCTCGGCGAAAGCAACCTGGAACAGGCCAATCTGAGCGGTTCTCGCCAGCATTACGGGAATTTCCAGGATGCGAACATGCAGGGCTGTACCGGGTGCCCGATGTCCTGGGATCAGTGAAGGCCCTGGATCACACAAACCCTTGTGGCGAGGGGATTTATCCCCGCTGGGCTGCGAAGCGGCCCTAAAACCAGACAACTCGGTATGCGAAATAGATCTAGGGGGCCGCTTCGCGCCCCAGCGGGGATAAATCCCCTCGCCACAGTGGATCGTCATCGCCTGGGAATGAGAATTTTCACCCCGCCACCCGCACCACCCCCATATCGATCCCCAGGTGCACCAGCTCAGCATGGGAGCTGACCTGCAACTTGCTCTTGAGCAGCGTCAGGTGGTTGGACACGGTCTTGGCGCTGATGCACAGCTGTTCGGCAATGGTCCGGGCGGGGGTGCCCTTGGCGAGCATGACGAAGATCTCCAACTCCCGTTGGGTCATGCATTGCAGGCGCGGGTCGACATCCTGGCGCGAGCTGGCGCAGGCCAGTTGCGTAGCCAGGGATTGCTCGATGTAGACATGCCCGGCCAACACTCGCCGCACCGCCTCCACAAGCACCTGGGGTGCCGAATTCTTGGTCAGGTAGCCCGCAGCGCCGGCGTCCAATGCCTGGCGCACCAAGGGCAATTCATCATGCATGCTGAAGAACAACACCCGCAGTTGTGGCAGGCGCTGGCGTAGCCGGCGGGTGGTTTCCAAGCCACTGATACCGGGCAGGCCGAAGTCCATGATCACCAGATGCGGCACCTGCTCCTGCACCTGGCTCAACGCCTCCTCACCGGTGGCAGCTTCGCGGACCTGCAGGTCCGGCATCAACACCCGCAAAAGGCTGGCATAACCCTGCCGAACCACCGCATGGTCGTCCACCAACAAAATGTTCATCACGCCTCCAGGGCAATATTCAAGGCCAGCGCCCAACCGGCGCCAGGCTGGCTGATGATGCGCAGCTCACCGCCCAGGCTGCGCGCCCGCTCGGACATCGAGTGCAAGCCAACACCGGCGCGCGATGGTTGTGTCGCTCCGCAACCGTTGTCGCGCACCAGCAACCGCAGGCGCCCGGCGCGGCGTTGCAGACGAATCCGCACCTGCGTGGCGCCGGCATGCCGGGCAACGTTGGTCAACGCTTCCTGCAGCAAGCGATACAAATGGGTCTTGTCCGGGCCGGACAAGGGCGGCAGTGCTTTGTCGATCCACACCTGACAGGTGATGCCCTGGCTGGCCTGCCATTGCCCGGCCAACAGCCTGATGGCCTCGCATAACGGCAGGTGCTGCAACACCACTGGGTACAAGTCATGCACCAGTGCCCGGAAACCCAATTGCAAATGCTCGCAATGCTCTTCGAGCTGGCTGACGGTCTGCTCCAGCGCCGGCGGTTGATCCATCACCAACCGCAGCAGGCAGGCGCGGGCACGAATGCCGGCCACGTATTGGCCCAGGTCGTCGTGCAGGGTCTGGGCCAGCCGGGTGCGCTCCTGTTCCTGCACGGCCAGCAAGGCCTGGGTAAGCCGGGCGTTATCGGCCTGGGCCTCGGCCAGGGCGGCGGTCATGCGATTGAAATGCCCCGCCAGATGCTGCGCCTCCGGGACACCTTCAGTGCCCAGGCGCACCTGCAGGTTCCCGGCTGACACCTGACGCAATGCATCCAGCAACTCATCGAGCAAACGCATGCCCCGGCGTACCCCCCAGCGAATCACCAACAGGCTGAGCGACAGCGCCAAGGCGCAGACGTACAACAGTTGCACCAAGGAATCGAGAATCTCATCGATTTCATCGCGAGGGTCGACGGCAATCCAGGCCCGCCGACCGTCCGGCAAATCCACCACCTGAGCCGCAGGGCCGTCATCCAGTAACCGGCGGCCGAGCCAGGCCTTCATCCCGTCTTCATCCGCCGGGAACAGTTCCCCAGGGGCCAGCCAACGGACCCGCACATGACGCAGGCTGCCGGTCAATCGCGGCTGAAGGCTGGCCGGATCGCGCTCGGCAGTTTCACGCAGGTAATGCACCACCGACTCGGCCGATTGCAGCTCGCGTCTCACATCGGCCGTGGCCTGGTGCAACAACAGGACTGCACAGGCCAGGGTGACCAGGGCGAAAAAGGCACAAATCCAGAGGTTGATGCGCCACAGGGCTGACATGGTTAGCGGCCCATTGCCGGGATGAACTCGCAATCTATATGCACACCACAGATCCCTTGTGGGAGCGGGCTTGCTCGCGAAAGCGGTGGGTCAGCTGGCATAGGTATCGACAGTACTGCCGCCTTCGCGAGCAAGCCCGCTCCCACATGGGGTTGTGGGTGTTTGCTGGTTTTGTGCTTGCCAGACAACCTATCAACGCCAATCAAACTCAGAATCAGCAGAAACGGCAGCAGCAGCGCTTTGAGAATCCGCATGGTCTGTCCCCTCCTGGTCAATGACGATGCCTTGCATGCTAAAACCCCGGCCTCCAAGGTGAGTTACTACCTTGGTACTGCACCGGCGGTACTTTCTGCATATTTCCCCATGGCCGCAGGCTTCCTATGCTGGCGCTACCTGCAATGGAGGACGTCATGCGCCGGCTCGTCAGTTACGCCCTGGTTTCTCTGCTGGCAGCGGCAACCGCTCACGCGGGCGATGCCACGCCGCTGCAAGTGCGCATCGGCTACCTGGGTTACCGTCCCGATCCGGGCCCGTTGCTGTCCAACGTCATTGCCGAACCGGCCGATGCCGGGTTGCGCGGCGCTGAACTGGCGATCGTCGACAGCAACAGCACCGGGCGTTTCCTCAAGCACGACTACCGCCTGGAAAGCGCCAGCGTCGACACGCCCGAAGCGCTGCTCCAGGCCGCCCGGGCCCAACACGACCAGGGCCTGCGATTGTTCGTGGTCAACGCACCGGCCGCCAGCCTGCGCCAACTCAGCGCCGCCCTGCCCGACAGCCTGTTGTTCAACGCCGGCAGCCCCGACGACCGCCTGCGCACCACCGACTGCCTGGGCAACGTGCTGCACAGCCTGCCCGACCGCGCCATGCTCGCCGATGCCCTGGTGCAGTTCAGCGTTGTGCGCAAATGGCAGCGGGCCTTGCTGGTCGTCGGCCAGACGCCCGAGGACCAGGCCTATGCCGCCGCATTGCGCCGGGCCACGAAACGCTTCGGCATGAAGATCGTCGCCGAGAAGGCCTGGCAGTTCGACAACGACCAGCGCCGCAGCGCCCAGGCCGACATGCCGCTGTTCACCCAGACCGCCGAGTACGACGTGGTGCTGGTGGCCGACGAGCGCGGCGACTTCGGTGAATACCTGCCCTACCAGACCTGGTACCCACGCCCAGTGGCCGGCACCCAAGGGCTGACCCCCACCGGTTGGCACAAGACCGTGGAAACCTACGGCGCGGCGCAACTGCAAAAACGCTTCGAAGCCCTGGCCGGACGCTGGATGAACGACCGCGATTTCGCCGCCTGGATTGCCGTGCGCAGCATCGCCAGCGCCGTGAGCAAGTTGCGTCAGGACGACCCACTTGCCATCCACCAACTGGCCCTCAGCGACCAGTTGCCCCTGGACGGGTTCAAGGGTCGCAAGCTCAGCTACCGGCCCTGGAACGGCCAGTTGCGCCAACCGATTCCCCTGGTCCAACCCCGGGCACTGGTCAGCACCTCGCCCCAGGACGGTTTTCTGCACCCTTCCAATGAAATGGACAGCCTGGGCTATGACCAGCCCGAAGTGAGCTGCCGTTACCCCTGATCGATAACAACAATAAGGAAAACCGCCATGCGCCGCTCCCTGATTTACCCGGCCCGGCTCTGCCCGACCCGGTTATGCAAAGCCCTCGCCCTGGGCGCCGCGTTACTCGCCGCTGGCCCCTGCGCCGCCGCCAGCATCGCCTGGGTCTCCAACGAGAAAGACAACAGCCTGAGCCTGATCGACATGCAGAGCCTGGAAGTCATCGAGACGCTGCCGGTGGGCCAACGCCCCCGAGGCCTGCTGCTGTCCCATGACAATCGCCTGCTGTACATCTGCGCCAGCGACTCGGACCGGGTCCAGGTGATGGACGTCGCCACCCGCAAGATCATCAAGGAACTGCCCTCCGGCAAGGACCCCGAGCAGTTCGCCCTGCACCCCAACGACCGCTGGCTGTATGTCTCCAACGAAGACGATGCCCTGGTCACGGTGATCGACACCCAGACCTCCGAAGTACTGGGCCAGATCGGCGTGGGTGTCGAGCCCGAAGGCATGGCCGTCAGCCCCGACGGCAAGTGGGCGGTCAACACCAGCGAAACCACGAACATGCTGCACTGGATCGACACCAGCACCCAGACCCTGACCGACAACACCCTGGTGGACCAGCGTCCACGTTTCGTCGAGTTCAATCGCGACGGTACACAGCTCTGGGCCTCGGCGGAGATCGGCGGCACGTTGACCGTGCTCGACGTAGCGACGCGCAAGATCCTCAAGACCCTGACGTTCCAGATCAAGGGCGTGCACCCGGACAAGGTCCAACCGGTGGGCATCAAGCTCAGTGCCGACGGCAAACTGGCGTTCGTCGCCCTGGGCCCGGCCAACCATGTGGCGGTGATCGACGCCAAGACCTTCGAAGTGCTGGATTACCTGCTGGTGGGCCGGCGGGTCTGGCAACTGGCGTTCACCCCGGACCAGAAGCAGCTGCTGGCGACCAACGGTGTCAGCGGCGATGTCTCAGTGATCGATGTAGACAGCCGTAAGGTCCTGAAGTCGGTGAAAGTCGGACGCTACCCTTGGGGCGTGGTGGTCACGCCATGAACGCCCTGGAGGTCAGCGACCTGAGCTTTGCCTATGGCGCGCGCGAAGCCCTCAAGCAGATGAGTTTCAGCTTGCCGGCCGGACGTTTCGCCGCGCTGCTGGGACCCAACGGCGCTGGCAAGTCGACGCTGATCGCCCTGCTCACACGCCTCTACGACCTGCAACGCGGCGAGATCCGCATCGGTGGTCATTCCCTGCAGAAATCACCAAGACCGGCCTTGCGCCAGTTGGGCGTGGTGTTCCAACAGAGCACCCTGGACCTGGACCTGAGCATTGAACAGAACCTGCGCTATCACCTGGCGTTGCACGGATTTTCGCGGCGCCAGGGCAGCGCCCGCATCGACGCCGAACTGACCCGCCAGCACCTGACCGAGCGGCGCCATGAACGGGTGCGCGACCTCAACGGTGGCCATCGACGCCGGGTTGAGATCGCCCGCGCGCTGCTCCACGAACCACGCCTATTGCTGCTCGACGAACCCAGCGTCGGCCTTGATCCGGCCAGCCGCCTCGCCCTGGGCCTGCACATCCGGCAACTGTGCAGCGAGCAAGGCATCAGCGTGCTCTGGACCACTCACCTGCTGGACGAAGTGCAGCCCAGCGACGACCTGTTGATCGTGCATCAGGGCCGCCTGGTTGCCAGCGGACAGGCCGACGCGGTGAGCCTGGAACACGGCGGCAGCCTCGGCTCGGCCTTCACCCGCTTGACCACCTCGGGAGCCCGGCCATGAACGCGTACTGGCATTGTTTCAGCGGTATCGTAACGCGCGAATGGCTGCGCTTCGTGCTGCAACGCACACGGTTGCTCAGCGCACTGGTACGCCCCCTGCTGTGGCTGCTGGTGTTCGCCGCCGGTTTTCGCGCGGCACTGGGCATCGCCATCATCGCGCCCTACGACACCTACATCCCCTATGAGGTGTACATCGTGCCTGGGCTGGCCTGCATGATCCTGTTGTTCAACGGCATGCAGGGCTCGCTGTCGATGGTCTACGACCGGGAAATGGGCAGCATGCGCGTATTGCTCACCAGCCCCCTGCCCCGGGCGTTCCTGCTGGCGAGCAAGTTGCTGGCGACCTCGCTGATCTCGCTGTTGCAGGTCTATGCCTTTCTCGCCATCGCCTGGCTGTACGGCATCCAGCCACCGACTCTTGGTCTGCTGCTGGCCCTCCCGGCCTTGCTGCTGGTGGCCCTGATGCTCAGCGCCCTGGGCCTGTTGTTGTCCAATGCCATCCGGCAACTGGAGAACTTCGCCGGCGTAATGAATTTCGTGATCTTCCCGATGTTCTTCCTGTCTTCGGCGCTGTACCCACTGTGGAAAATGCAGGAAGCCAGCCCTTGGCTGTACTGGCTCTGCGCGGTCAGCCCGTTCACCCATGGCGTGGAGTTGGTGCGTTTTGCGCTGTACGAGCAGTTCAACCTGCTGGCGATGACGGTGTGCGTGGGGTTGACCCTGGTGTTTGCGCTGCTGGCGGTGTGGACGTTCAATCCGCAGCATGCGGCGTTGCGCAAGGCAGGCAGCTAACGCCTCATTGCACAGACAATCTGTGGGAGCATGTTCTCCATGTCACGCGGGTCTTTAGCACTCAAATTACTACTTTAGTACTGGTTTTCCTGTCTATGGTCGCATTCACAAGACCTCGACCCTGGCATGTAATGGGCGCATAACAAAAAGGATAAATCCTATGCCCCGTTTACTGGCAATCCTCTTGCTGGGCCTGGCGCTGAATGTCGCGCAGGCCGATACCACGCTGTTTTCAGCACAGGGCTATCGCATCGCCCAATACCGCAGCCCGACGCCCGCCACCGTCGACGGCGCCCAGACCCTCGACACCCAGGCCCTGCAACGTCTGCTCGGTCAAGCCCAGCCTCCGGTGCTGATCGACGTTTATCGTCGGCCGTGGCTCCAGGGGCGTTTCATCGACAACGAACCCCATGCCAACCTCCCCGGCAGCCTGTGGCTGGCCAATACCGGTGACGGCTATCTCGACCCAAGCTGGCAGGACTATTTCAGCCGTCACCTGCACGCTGCCACCGGCGGCCGGCTGGATCTACCGCTGGTCTTTTATTGCCGCGCCGATTGCTGGCTGAGCTGGAACGCGGTAAAACGCGCCGCCGCCATGGGCTATAACCATGTGTACTGGTATCGCGATGGCCTCGATGCCTGGGAGGCGGCCAACCTGCCCCTGCAAGCGGCCCGGCCCGAACCCTTTCCCTGATCTTGCAAGAAGTGCGTGCAACTGCCCTGCCCTACACGACAATAACGAGGTGAATGGCCATGTACAAAATCCTGATAGCCGACGATCACCCACTGTTTCGCGAAGCCATCCACAACGTCATCAGCGACGGTTTTCCTGGCAGCGAGGTCATGGAGACCGCCGACCTGGACAGTGCCCTGGCCTTGACCGCCGAGCATGACGACCTGGACCTGATCCTGCTGGACCTGAACATGCCCGGCATGCACGGGCTCAATGGCCTGATCAACCTGCGCAACGAGGCACCGACCATCCCCGTGGTGATTGTCTCCGCCGAGCAGGACAAGCAAGTGGTGCTGCAGGCGATCACCTATGGCGCGGTGGGTTTCATCACCAAATCCTCGCCACGCTCGCAGATGACCGACGCCATCGAGCAGATCCTCAACGGCAACGTGTATCTGCCGCCCGACATCATTCGCACGCAAAAAAGCCCGATGGGCCGGCGCCTGAACGAAAACCCGAGCTTCCCACCGGAGCTGCTCCAGGCCTTGACCCGCAAGCAACTGCTGGTGCTCGAACGCATGACCAAGGGCGAGTCGAACAAGCAGATCGCCTACACCCTGGACATCGCCGAAACCACGGTCAAGGCCCACGTCTCGGCGATCCTGCGCAAACTCAATGTGCACAACCGGGTGCAGGCGATCCTCAGTGCCGGGGATATTGATTTCGGGGCTTACCTGCGGCGTTGAACCGCTGAACGCTACAGGGACAGGGTGAACAACTCTGTGGCGAGGGAGCTTGCTCCCGCTGGGCTGCGAAGCAGCCCCATCCTGCTAACTGAGTAAACCGGATACACCGAGGTGCCTGGGTTTGGGGGCGCTTCGCGCCCCAGCGGGAGCAAGCTCCCTCGCCACAAAATGGGTCGGGCTCAATGGCTCTGGGTCTGGCCCAACAAATGACTCATCGCAATCTTCAGCTTCATCGGCCGCACCGGCTTGTGCATCAGGGTGTGCCCGCGTTCGCGGATCTGCTGCTTGAGCTCGTTGCTGTAGTTGGCGGTGATCATCATGGCCGGGATCGGTGAGGCCCGGCGGGCGTTGATCCGGGCCACCGCATCGACGCCGTTCTGATCGTTGTCCAGGTGATAATCGGCGATCAGCAGGTCGGCCTCGGCGTGGTAGTTGTCCACCTGGCGGGCCAGGTCCTGCTCCGACAACGCGGTCACTACCTGGCAACCCCAGCCCTCCAGCAAAGTACGCATACCAGCGCAGATCGCCGCATCGTTATCCAGCACCCAGACCCGCGCCCCACGCAGGCGTTCGAGCATCGGTTCGCTCATGCCCAGGCACGGCAGCGGTTTGGGCGCGGTGGCGCTCAGCGGCACGTCGATAGAGAACATCGAGCCCTTGCCCGGCCAGGAGCGCACCTGGATCCGGTGCCCGAGGATCCCGGCAATTTTCTCGACAATCGCCAGGCCCAGGCCCAACCCACGGTCCTGGTTCGGGCGCTGCACGTCGCCGCGCTTGAACTCCTGGAATATTTCCTCCAGGCGGTTCTCGGCAATGCCGATGCCGCTGTCCCAGACCTGGATCGACACGCGCTGACGGTGTCGCCGGCAGCCCAGCACCACCCGGCCACTGGGGGTGTAGCGAATGGCATTGGTCAGCAGATTGCGCAGAATCCGCGCGAGCAATTGCATGTCGCTGCGCACCAGCACCGAACAACCGACAAAGTGCAGCGCCAGCCCTTCGCTGCGGGCGATCTGGGCGTATTCGGCGGCCAGGTTGTCGAGCAGCTCGCTGAGGGCGAACGGCGCGACATCGGCCTTGATCACCCCGGCGTCCAACTTGGAGATGTCCACCAGGGTGCCCAGCAGGTTCTCCACGTCCTGCAGCGAATTGCTGACGTTGCGCACCAGTTGTGCGTTGGCGACCGGCTCGCGGCGCTCAAGCAAGGCACTGGTGAACAGTCGGGCGGCGTTGAGTGGTTGCAGCAGGTCATGACTGACCGCTGCGAGAAATTTGGTCTTCGACAGGTTGGCCTGCTCGGCCTCACGCTTGGCCTCCCGCAGACGCAATTCCACCCGGCTGCGCTCGTCGATCTCGCGCAGCAACTGCTCGTTGAGGGTGGTCAGTTCGGCCGTGCGCTCCTGGACCCGCTGTTCCAGGTTCTGGTAGGCCTGGTGCAGCGCTTCAGCAGTGCGCCGGCGTTCGGTGATGTCGCGGATCAGCACGAAAATCCCCACCACTTCGCCGTTGGCCAGGCGGTTGGGTACATAGGAGCGCAGCATGTAGCGCTCCTGGTTGTTGATGTTGGTCTCGGCGAATTCGAAGGTGACGCTCTCACCCGCCAACGCCCGCGCCACGTAGGCCTCCAGGCGCTGGTAATGCTGCTCGCTATGGGCTTCGCGCAGGCTCTGGCCGAGCATCACGCCACGGGGCCAGCAATACCATTGCTCGTAGACCTTGTTGGTGAATTCGTAGACCAGGTCGGCGTTGAGGTAGGCGATCAGCGCCGGCACATGGTCGGTGATCAGGCGAATCCAGCGTTCGCTTTCGCTCAGCGCCTCGGCGTGCTGGTAGCGTTCGGTGATGTCGGTGAAGGTGTTGACGTAGCCGCCAGTGGGCAAGGGATGCGTACGGATCTCCAGGACCCGGCCATCCGACAGGCGCTGCTCGGATTCGTGGATCAGCCGGCCGTTGCTGTCGCGACTGGCTGGGGTCAGCAGTTGCAACTCACTGTCGCCGATCACTTCATTGAACGGCCGGTGGGCCGCTACCGGTGCCAGGCCACTGAGTTCGAGAAAACGTCGGTTCCACAGCTCCAGCACGCCTTGGGCGTTGACCATCGCCACGCCCTGGGACAGGTTGTCCACCGCCCGCTGCAACAGGTGGGATTTCTGCGCGATGGCCTGCTCGCGGCGCACGGTTTCACTGAGCTTGACGTCGGTGATGTCGGTAAACAGGATTACCCGGCCGCCCTCCTGGGTCGGCCGCTCGCTGACTTGCAACCAACGTCCGTTCTGCAAGCGGTACAGCACGTGCTCGTCGGCCTGGCCCCGGGGTTCTTCGCTGAACAGCCCGTTGGCGGTCATCAAGCGCTTGACCTCGGAAAGACGCATGCCGGCGATGATGCGCACCCGGCTGTTGGCCCAGAAGGCCTTGAAGCGGCTGTTGAACAGGACAATGCGTTGCTGCTCGTCGAACAGCACAAACGCATCGGAGATGCTTTCGATGGCGTCGATCAGGTGCCGGTGGGCGGTTTCTGCCCGCAGCCGTGCCTCGCCCAGCAAGTGATTGCCGGCCTTGAGTTCAGCCATGGCCTGGTTCAACGCATCGGTGCGCTCGCGCACCTGCTCGGCCAGCACCACCGAGTGCTGGAACGCCGCATACGGGTCGTTGCCCCGGGTTACGCCGGACTCCACCCGTTCGATCAGCGCCTCGTTGATGCGCCGCAACTTGCGGTTTTCATGCTGCTGGGCAGCGAGCTGGGCCTGCAGCTCAGCGATGGCCGGGGACGCGATGTCGGGCAATGGCAACTCCGGTGAACGTCTGGTTGATGTGCATGCCATTGAACTGTTCTCCATAGGTGTTGAACCCCATCACCCGTTGTTCGCGCAGGAACTGGCCGATCTGCTCCAGGCCGCCGCGGTCTTCCAGCTCCAGGCGCCGGAGGAAGCAATCGCAGCCGATGGTCAGCAACAGGTCACCGAGACGGGCCTGCAAACCGTCGAACAGCGTTTGCAGGTTGTGCAGCAAGGGCCCGGGGGTCATCGCCGTGAGAACGATGCCGTTCTCCACCGCACAGTAGAAACTCAGGCTCAGGTCCGAGTGCACCTGCTGAATGGCCCGCACGTAGTACTGGTCGTTGATGCGCACCGCCAGTGGATGAGCGGCGAATACCCGATAGTCGAGGGCGCTCACCGGCACGCCGATGTGCCGGGCGTATTCTTCGGCAGCGGGTTCGGCGTTGAGCTCGTAGACCCGTCGCAAGGCGCTGTCGGCGCCGGTCACCACCAGTTTCTCCTCCCGGGGCAGGATGTGATGGGTGGTGAAGACTTCGAATTCCAGCCAGGTATTGATCAACACCACCACCGCCGCGCCACTGTGGAACTGGCCTTCGAAATACACGTGGGTGTGGGTCAGGTAGTTGTCATCGCCGGCCGACCCGCCGAAATGCGGAATGTCCCCCAGCGCGGCGCTCAAGGCCGCCAGCACCATTTCCTCGCGGCTGGACAAGCCATCGAGCAGGGTCAAGGCGAAACTGTGGCCCTTGATCGGCGCCAGGGCGTTGCTGCGACAGCCGCTGGCCAGGCGCTCGACCATTTGCTGGGCGTCGATCAGGCTGAAGTGCTCCATTTCGCCGATCAGTTCGGCGGCGATGGAAAAGTGCCGGTGATCGAACCCCACCGCCGTCACACAGTTGCGGCCGTAGCCCTGGGAGGTGATTTCACCGGCGCTGGTACAGCCCACCAGGCGAATCCCGCCGAAACTCTGGGACAACGCCTGGCCCAAGGCCGGCAGGTCGTATTCGGCGGAACAGAAAAACAGCACGAAGCCCAGGTGCGGGTGCAACAACTGCCGCGCCAACTCCTGGGCTACCTGCTGGACGTCCGTCGCCTGGGACATGGCGCTCACCACACCTTCGCTCTGGGCCTGCTGCATCTTCGCCTCCGACGGGTGCGTGATAGGAGCCCTGAGTGTACGAAGCCGCGGCGGGTCGACGAATGCTACTTGGGTAGCGGGTGGACGCTTCCATGGGATGAGATTGCTCCCACAAGCGCCCCTGCCACAAGCGTGGTTTGCCGAACAAGCAATATCAGTGACTCATCGGCGCCATGGCACTCGCCTGCCCCAGCAGTTTCTGGTCGATGTCTTCCAGGCGCAGCACCCGTCCGCCGGTGTCGCTGGCGAGTTTTTGTGCCGCTTGGGAGTCGGAGAACGAGGCCAGGACAACGCCCATGGCGCCTTTAAGCCCGCTGCCGATGACGAAGTAGGCGGTCCGGGCGTCGATCAGGTGGGCGTCATCCGGTGTGTCCCAATGGCTGCGGCCCATGTCGTGGACATACAGCTTGACGTCGGCTCGATGGTTTTCCGGCTGCAACCACCAGCCCAGCATCTCCGCCGGCGAGCAGAATTTCTTCACGCCCCCTGCCCCGACCGCCGCGCCCTTGGGCCCGGGGAAGTCAGTGATGACCATGCCGCACACATGGCACTCGTCACTGGGATGAAACGCCAGCGCCGCCTCGCTGGCCGCAGGTGGTTCGACCTTGCCGCAGGCCGCCAGTGCCAGGCACATCAACACCCCGACCCAAAAGCGACCTGCCTTGAAATACACCCTGTTCATCGTTGCATACTCCCTTATCAAGATTGAAATTCACGGGCACCGGCGATTGAACAGCCGATAGGCCAGCCACAACGGCACCGCCATCCACAGGCCCAGGCACAGCCAGAGCAAAGGCGCCGACACCGGCAGGTCGCTGCCCAAGGTCAGCACCGCGGCGCCGCTGGACGCCGCATCGAATCCGGACAGGTTGATCAGCCGATACACGTCAGTAGGGTTGAACAGCAGCAGCCAGGGCAACAGTTCCGGGCTGAAGCGCCCCTCGCTCAGCACCAGCAACGCCAGCAAGGCCAGGTCGAACACCAACACGAAGAAAAACCACACCCCCAGCGCCAATCCGGCCGCGGTGGATTTCTCTGCCGACAAGCTGCTCAGCACATAGGCCAGCCCGAGGAACACCCAGCCCAGCAGCGTGCTCGATACCATGAACCGACCGAAGGCCCAGAGCAGCAGGCTCAACTGGACATCGTCCACCAACAGAGCGATGGCAAGCATCGCGCAGCCAAAACCGATGAAAGTGGCCAGGGCCAGGATCAAGCCGTGCCCGACAAACTTGCCCAGCAGCAATTGGCCGCGGCCCAACGGGTAGGTCAGCAACAGCAACAAGGTGCCGCTCTCGTCCTCGCCGACAATCGCGTCATAGGCCAGCAGCAAGGCAATCAGCGGCATCAGGAAGGTCGCCAGGCTGGACAGGCTCGCCACCGTGGCCGGCACCGAGGTGAACCCCAGTTGACCGGACGCCGCCGCGCCGAGCCAGGCGATGCCGATCGCCAGCACCGCGAACAACAGGCTGATCGCCAACAACCAGCGATTGCGCAGGCCATCGCTGAATTCCTTGCGGGCCATGTTCCAGACCGGATTCATAGGCTGGTCTCCTCGGCCGCGGCACGGACCATGTAATGACGGTACAAATCCTCCAGCGACGGCGGCTTGATCTCGACATCCGACGGGTCATCCTGGGCCAGTAACTGGCGCAGCAACTTAAGCTTGCTGCCATCCGGCGCAGACACCTGCACCCCTTCGGCGCCCCAGCCTTGGGTGGCGTGCCCTTCGCTGCGCCAATGCTGGCGAAGCCAGTCGGCCCGCGACAGGCCCGAGGCGCGGATCAGCGTCGGCAGCCCGGCGTCCTCGCGCAGCCGGGCCAGGCTGCCCAGGGCCAACAGGCGACCCCGGGTAAGAATAGCGGCGCGGTTGATGTGAGCTTCCACGCCAGGCAAGACGTGAGAACAGAGAATGATGCTGGTGCCCTGCCAACGCAGGCGGTCGAGCAACTGATAGAGGTCCTGGGTGGCGATAGGGTCCAGGCCAACGGTCGGCTCATCCAGCAATAACAGGCGCGGTTGGCCGAGCAGCGCCTGGGCCAGACCGAGGCGCTGGCGCATGCCCTTGGAATACGTCTTCACGCGCCGTGTCGCGGCACCCGCCAGCCCGACCTCTTCCAGCAAACGCTGCACTTGCTCCGGTGCAGCACCTTTGAGCCGGGCAAAATGGCGCAAGGTTTCCAGTCCGCTCAGCTGCGGATAGAACATCACGTTCTCGGGCAGATAACCGAGCATCTGCCGCACGCTCGGGTCACTGGGCGCGCGGCCGAAGACACGCACCTGCCCCTCGCTGGCCCGCAGCAAGCCGAGGATCAGCTTCATCGTGGTGGTCTTGCCTGCACCGTTATGCCCGAACAGGCCGAGCACTTCGCCCTGGGCCAGGTTCAAGTCCAGCCCGCGCAGCACAGCGACATCGCCATAGTACTGGCTGACGCCTTCGATCTCGACGACGTTCAAGACGCGTCCTCCTGGGCACTGTTGCGTGGCGGGGGTTGGACAGGCGTTTCCATCAGCGGATGACTGTCCATCACCCCGGGGGATTTCATCACCGGGAAGGCTCGCTGCACCCAACGCAGCAGTTCGATCCCCGGGCTGTTCATCAACAACCTCACCTGGGGATACAGCCACAGCAGGCGATCGACATTGTCGTTGGGTTCATAGGCGACATCGCCCAAGCCATCGCCGTTGCGATCCCAGCCCAGGTAGTCGCTCCAGTAATTGCCGCGCCCGTCCGCCGACCATTCCTGCAACCGCGTGGCAACGTATTTGACCTGGCGCTGGTTATGGACGAAGGCATTGCCGGCGATGCGGTTATCCTCCGAGCCAGCCGTCAGGTGAATACCCACGGCGCTGCGCTCGAAATGGTTGCCTTCGATGCGGTTGAACAATGAGTTGTAGATGAACAGGGCCTTGCCCTCGGCGCCGGTGATCATGGTGTCGCCGGTGGACCCGTCGCGCACATCGGTGACGAAGTTGTCGCGCAGGGTCGAATAGGTGATGTAGTTCATCAGGATCCCGTAGTTCTGATCCTGTTCGGAGCGATTGCCGATGACCGTCAACTGGCGGCTTTGCATCAAGGCATAACCGGTGCGGGTACGCCGGGTGACGTTATCCAGCAGGCGGTTATCGTTGGCGAACATGTAATGCACGCCGTAGCGCAGGTCCTCCAGGACATTGCCCTGGAGCAGGTTGCCGCTGGAGGTGTCGATGTAGATGCCGTCGCGGGTTTCGCGCACCTGGTTACCGATGACCCGGGCGCCGTGTACGGCATACAAATGGATGCCATTGCCACGGTCCTGGGAGCGCAGGCTGGGGTCGCCCTGGATACGGTTGTCGATCAGGCTGACGTCCCGTGTGCCATCGACCCAGATACCGAAGCCCTGGCCCTGCATCCGGTTGCCACGCACCACAGCCCCTTGGGCGACCGGTTGGATGAACACGGCGGCATTCATGGCCGTCAGGTCGTGGCCCCAATCCAGGAACGTACAGCCCTGGATCCGCACGTTCGAGGCGCGAATGATCACGCCATTGCCCTCGCCCTGGCCCTGGAATACCGCATCCGGCGCACAGGTGAGGGTCATGGGCTGGTCGATGCTGAACGAGCCCCGGTACTGGCCTGCAGGCAAGCGCCATTGCTGGTCGCCCTCGGCCTGCAAAGGCAAATCGGTGATCGGCTGCGGCGCGCCGCGCGCGCCGCCCGACAGCAGGCAGAACACCAGGGCAATGACCGATCGATGAACGTTTGGATGCTGCATATTCCCGGTCATTGCGCCTGTCTCCCTAATGAATGACTCAGGCCTTTTCAACCAGCATGCGCCCGACCATTTCCATGTGCAGGGCGTGGCAGAACCAGCTGCAGTAGTACCAATGCAAACCGGCCTTATCAGCGATGAAGGTGATCGATGAGGTCTGTTGCGGGCTGATCTCCATACTCGCGCCGTGGTTGGTCATGACAAAGCCGTGCGACACGTCTTCGATCTGGTCGATGTTGGTGATGGTTACCGTCACCTCGTTGCCTTGCTTGACGGTGAACTCCGTCAGGCCATAGGCCGGCGCCATCGACGTCATGTACACCCGCACCTTGTTGCCGTCGCGGATGACCTTGTTGTCGGTTTCCAGGTTGATGCCGTCCTTCTTCGCCAGCTCCACGGTGCCGGCGAAGAACGGATCGTTGCGGTTCCAGATTTTCTGGGTCTTGATCTGGTCGCGCCGGGCGAGAATGCAGTCATGGGGTTCGGCGAACGCCGGGCCGTCGTGCACCAGCTTCATTTCTTCACCGGAAATGTCGATCAACTGATCGTTCTCCGGGTGCAATGGGCCGGTGGGCAGGAAGCGGTCCTTGGAGAATTTGCACAACACCACCAGCCACTTGCCGTCCGCCTCGCTGGTTTCGGTGAGGGACGCATGGTTGTGGCCAGGCTGGTACTGGACGTCGAGCTTTTGCTTGATGTAGTTGACCTTCTCGCCCTTGTAGGCGCGGATGGCCTCGTCCATGTTCCACTTCACCACCTGGCTGTCGATGAACAAGGTGGTGTAGGCATTACCGCGCCCGTCGAACGTGGTGTGCAGCGGCCCAAGCCCCAGTTCCGGCTCGGCGACGATCACTTCGCGTGGGTCCTTGAAGCGGTCGGCGAACAAGTCGTCCAGGCGATCGATGGCGATCATCGAGACCGTGGGCGACAGCTTGCCGTTGGCGATGAAGTATTTACCGTCCGACGAAGTATTGAGCCCGTGGGGGTTCTTCGGCACGGGAATGTAGCGGGTGAATTCGGAGTCCTTGCCATCGGTCTTGCGGCCATCGACCACAGGCACCTTGGAGCCGTCCAGGTTGATGAACTTGCCGGCCTTGATCGCTGCCTCGATACGCGGGATGTTGAACACTACCACCCAGTCGCGCTCGTTGCGCATCATGCCGCCCAGGTCGTAGGCCTTCTCGGAGTTGTAGCAGGTGCTGGCGGCGTATTTGCCGGTGTAGTCAGCGTCGGAGTTGTCCAGGTTGCCGTCGACGATCACCTGGAACGCCATTTCCATTTTCTCGGCATCGATGGCGTTGAACATCGTGAAGCTGTTTTTGTCCTGCAGGTCGAAGGTATGGCCGTCGTTGGGGTGCGGGATCACGAACTCAGCGTTGGCGAACACGTACTTGGTGTACGGCACCTTTTGCAGGCGCAGGCCGTGGATGGCTTGCACGTTGGGCACGGTGAGGATCTTGTCGCACTTCATGATGTCCAGGCGAATGCGCGCGACCCGAGAGTTGGCCTTGTCGTTGATGAACAGGTATTTGCCGTCGTACTTGCCGTCGGTCATGGAGATGTGCGGGTGATGGCAATCGCCGTTCTGGTACTTGGCGCTGTCGCCCAGAATGCGCTTGCTTTCGTTGGTCAGGCCCCAACCGGTGGCCGAGTCGACGTTGAACACCGGGATGCGCATCAGCTCACGCATCGACGGCACCCCCAGCACCCGCACCTCGCCCTGATGGCCGCCGCTCCAGAAACCGTAGTATTCGTCCAGCTCCCCAGGCCCGACGTGGACCTTGGACTTGGCCTCCTTGGCCGCCGCCGCCCAGGACTCACGGGTGAACGTCCCGGCCCCCAGCGCCGTCGCGCCGGCCAGTACCGCACCCGTTACCGCGCCAGTGCCGAGAAAGCTGCGCCGGCTGACACCCCTGGGTTCTTCCACCGAGCCTGGGGTTTGGTTTTCTTTATCGCTCATGCTGTGTGCTCCATGAAGAATGAAACGGTCAAGGGACAGGCCATTGGGGTGCCTCAAGGCGCCGGGTTCACCTGCACCACGGGAATCAGTTGCGGATCGGTCACGGTCGTCTTGCCGCGTTTCTTGCGCTTGTTGATCAGCGGCGGGCACTTGTTTTCGTTGTGCCAGGTCATCTGGCAGTCGAGGCAGTAATGGCATTCGTTGGCATTGATCCGGCCATCGGGATGAATCGCCTGGATCTCGCATTCCTTGGCGCACAGTTGGCAGGGGTTGCCACATTCCTTGCGGCGCTTGAGCCAGTCGAACAGTCGCAGCCGGGTCGGCATCGCCAGGGCCGCGCCCAGCGGGCAGACGTAGCGGCAATAGACCTTGCGGGTAAACAGGTTGATCACCAGCAGGCCCACTGCGTAGGCCACGAACCACCATTGGCGATCAAACCTGAGGGTGATGGCGGTCTTGAAGGGTTCCACTTCGGCCAGCCGTTCGGCGGTGGCCATCGACTCCAGCGAGACGCCGAACAACACCAGCAAAATGATGTACTTGATCGCCCACAGGCGCTCATGCACCGCGAACGGCAACTCGTATTGGGGCACCTTGAGCTTGCGCGCCAGTTCGTTGATCAACTCCTGCAACGCGCCGAACGGACACAGCCAGCCGCAGAACACCCCACGCCCCCACAGCAGGATGCTGCCGGCGGTGAACACCCAGAGGATGAAGATCAGTGGATCGGTGAGGAACAGCTCCCAGCGAAAGCCTTCGAACAAGGCGTGGACGAAGGTCAGCACGTTTACCACCGACAACTGGGCCAAGGCGTAGCCGCCGAGAAACACTACCGTGAAGACCAGGTAACCGCGGCGCAGCCAATGCAACAGCGTCGGCCGCCGGGCCAGTGAGTCCTGGAAAAACAGGATCGCCGTCAGCACCAGCAACGCGGCCCCAAGCACGCTGATTTCGACACTCTTCTGATACCAGAGCGTCAGCCACATCGGCCGGTTGGCTTCTTCGGCCGCCGCCAGTTGCTCGGCGGTCGGCAATGGCCGCTCCAGGTAGGGTTCCGGTAACTGATAGGCCAGCTCGAAGCTGCTGAAGGTGCCGCTGACCGGTCCGGTCTGACGGCGCACCAGCAGCTCCAGGTTCCAGGGCGAACCGGGGTCGAAACGGTGGGAGGCGCGGATGATGAAAATCGCCATTTCATCGAAGTCCGGCATGTCGTCGAGGGCCACATCATTCAGGCGCTGAAAATCCAGGTCGCGAAAGCTGATGGTGTCGCCGGACTGACGCAGCTGCACCCGGTCGAAGATGCCGCCACGCACGTATCCCGAGCCCTTGAAGGAATAACGACCGCTGCCCATCACCGCGATGGCCTGCTCGCCCGGCTTGAGCTCGGCCATCAGTGTGCGGTATTGCGCCTCACCCAGCAGGTTGCGGCCGATGGTGGGCGGATTAAGGTGGGTGGCATAGAGGTCGATGAAGGTGTCGTTCACCTGCTCGCCGCTGGCGGTTTCGACCTGTTCGGCCTCGGTGCCCTTGAAGGACGCGTCGACCTGGCCACGGGTCAGAAGCAGACGGCGGATAGCGCCGTTGCCAGTCAGGGTCTTCCAGTCGGCGGGCTGGTAGATGTCCTCGCGCACACGCGCTGGCGCCACGGCCAACCCCGCATCGCCCTTGACCAGGCCCAGGGACACCGCGACATCGTGGGCGGCACGCATGATGACCTCGTTGACCACCATCGCCGTCACGGTAGCCCCGGCGATGGCATCCACGGTCACGGCATTCGGGTCGCTGGAATGCCCCACCACCACTCGCTGATTGACCTTGATGCCGCTGTAGCGTGCGCTGAACGCGTGAAGTTTTTCTTCGGCGATGCCGATCAGCAGAATCGGCTCATGGTGTTCGAGCACATAGGCATCGAGGATCACCCCGGCAGGATCGAGAATGACCTGGACGTTGATCGGCTTGCCTGAATAAGCGGGAATGTCCACCACGTCCAGGCTCTGGAACACATAGCCGACGACCTTGCCTGCGGTGGACAGCTTGCGAACCTTGAAGGGCCCATCGGGCTCGGAGATCGCGTCGGTCTGGCTCAGTACGTGATGGATGCGCTGTTGTTGGATGTCACCGTAGTCCCTGGCCTGGGCCAAGCCCGTGAACAACAGCAGGAGAACGAACAGCCCAAGGGGCCAGAAGCGGGATAGGTGCAGCATCACAAAGGGAGGGGTCATGGACGCCAGGGCTTAAAGACAGGATCTTGGCGATCATGGTAGGGGCCGGCACTCTGCTGGGCCCTTGATTGAAATCAACTTGGAAAAACTTAAGCCCGTATCCGTGAACAGGTGCTCTTTTACCCAGAGTAAATTTTTATCGCACGCGAACGGTTGAACCCGGTCGCATAATTGTCAGCGCTGTGATCCAGTCCACTCTCCATTGCCATAATGCCCCGATGCATTACACCAACGTCCACAAGGAATGCCCGATGCCGCCACGCTCCGCCCCTGCTTCAACCGCCGACCTGCCGCAAGGCACCGGTTTCGTCCGGGTGCGTGGTGCCCGCGAACACAACCTCAAGAACGTCGACGTGGACATCCCCCGCGATGCGCTGGTGGTGTTTACCGGTGTGTCGGGCTCCGGCAAGTCGTCGCTGGCCTTCTCCACGCTCTACGCCGAAGCCCAGCGTCGCTACTTCGAGTCCGTCGCACCCTATGCGCGGCGCCTGATCGACCAGGTCGGCGTGCCGGACGTGGACAGCATCGAGGGCCTGCCGCCGGCAGTCGCCTTGCAGCAACAGCGCGGCACACCCAGCGCACGCTCATCGGTGGGCAGCGTCACCACCCTGTCGAGCTTGATTCGCATGCTCTACTCCCGCGCCGGCAGCTACCCGGCCGACCAACCGATGCTCTATGCCGAAGACTTCTCGCCCAACACGCCACAGGGTGCCTGCCAGCAATGCCATGGCCTGGGCCGGGTCTATGAGGTGACCGAAGCGTCCATGGTGCCGGACCCGTCGCTGACCATCCGCGAGCGCGCCGTAGCCGCCTGGCCCATGGCTTGGCAGGGCCAGAACCTGCGGGACATCCTGGTGACCCTGGGCTATGACGTCGACATCCCCTGGCGCGACCTGCCGAAAAAGCAAAGGGACTGGATTCTCTTCACCGAAGAAACCCCGACCGTTCCCGTCTACGCGGGACTGACGCCGGCCCAGACCCGCGCCGCTCTCAAACGCAAGCTCGAACCGAGTTACCAGGGCACGTTCAGCGGCGCCCGACGCTACCTGCTGCACACATTCATGCATTCGCAAAGCGCGCAGATGCGCAAACGCGTGGCGCAATACATGCGCGCCAGCCCCTGCCCGGTGTGCGAGGGCAAGCGCCTCAAACGCCAGGCGCTGACCGTGACCTTTGCCGGCCTGGACATCGCCGAGTTGTCGCACCTGCCGCTGCTTGAACTGGCCGAGGTGCTCAAGCGTGTCCTGGCGCCCAACTACCTTGCACAGGCCGAAGAAACAGGGGATGTCCTCAGCCACCAGCAAACCCGAGAGGCCCGTGAGCAACGCGCCGCCAGGGGCGATAATCCCCATGCGGGCGGGCCCGACGCCCGCCACACGCCCAACCTCTCCCTGGAGAAACGCCTGGCCGCCCAGCGCATCGCCGCCGAGCTGCTGGAACGAATCACCACCCTCATCGACCTGGGCCTCGGCTACCTCGCCCTGGAGCGCAGCACTCCGACGCTTTCGTCCGGCGAACTGCAACGCCTGCGCCTAGCGACCCAGCTCAATTCCCAGTTGTTCGGCGTGATCTACGTGCTGGACGAACCCTCCGCCGGCCTACACCCGGCCGACAGCGAAGCGCTGTTTGGCGCCCTGCAACGCCTCAAGGCAGCGGGCAACTCGGTGTTTGTGGTCGAACATGACCTTGATACCATGCGCCGCGCCGACTGGCTCATCGACGTCGGCCCGGACGCCGGCGAACAAGGTGGAAAAGTCCTCTACAGCGGGCCGCCGGCAGGCCTTGGCCAAGTGCCTGAATCACGCACCCGAGGCTACCTCTTTGGTGAAGAACACATTGCGGCACGCAGTTCCCGAGTGCCCAGGGATTGGCTGCGCCTGGAAGGCATCACCCGCAACAACCTCGACAACCTGAGCGCGGCCTTCCCCTTGGGCTGCTTCACCGCCGTGACCGGCATCTCCGGCTCAGGCAAATCCAGCCTCGTCAGCCAGGCCCTGCTGGATCTGGTCGGCGCCCACCTGGGCCAGGCCAGCCCCAACGCCGAACCCGATGAGCAAAGCCTGGAAGACGAACCCGTGCAAACCAGCGACGGGCGCGTTACCGCCGGGCTCGAGGCGGTCAAGCGGCTGGTGCAGGTGGACCAGAAACCCATCGGCCGCACCCCGCGCTCCAACCTCGCCACCTACACCGGGCTGTTCGACCATGTGCGCAAACTGTTCGCCGCGACGGCGCAGGCGCAAGCACTGGGATTCGATGCCGGACGGTTTTCCTTCAACGTCGCCAAGGGCCGTTGCGAGACCTGCGAAGGTGAAGGTTTCGTCAGCGTGGAATTGTTGTTCATGCCCAGCGTGTACGCGCCCTGCCCCACCTGCCACGGCGCGCGCTACAACCCGCAGACCCTGGCGGTGAGCTGGCAAGGCCTGGACATTTCCCAAGTGCTGCAGCTGACCGTGAATCAGGCACTCGAGGTGTTTGCCGAGCAAGCGGCGGCCCGGCGCTCATTGCAAGTGCTACAGGATATCGGACTGGGCTACCTGCGCCTGGGCCAACCGGCCACGGAACTGTCCGGCGGCGAAGCCCAGCGGATCAAGCTGGCGACAGAACTGCAGCGCAAAGCCCGGGGGGCGACGTTGTATGTGTTGGATGAACCCACCAACGGGCTGCACCCCCAGGACGTCGACCGTTTGTTGGTACAGCTGAATCGCCTGGTGGAGGAAGGTCACACGGTGGTTGTGGTGGAACATGACATGCGCGTCGTGGCACAGAGTGACTGGGTCATCGATGTCGGCCCGGGCGCGGGCTCCCAGGGCGGGAACGTCGTGGCCTGCGGGGCTCCGGAGGAAGTCGCGGCCTGCCGGGAAAGCCGGACGGCGGAGTTTCTGAAAAGGGCTTTGCAGCCTGGAAGATAAAACCTGGCCCACATCCCCGTGGCGAGGGAGCTTGCTCCCGCTGGGGTGCGAAGCGTCCCCAATGAAACTGACGACATCAACCTGATACACCTCGGTGACTGGCCTTGGGGCTGCTACGCAGCCCAGCGGGAGCAAGCTCCCTCGCCACAAGAGCGGTTATCAGACCGTACGCGAATACTGAACCGTCTGGTCCGCCCCCAGGTACGCGTCGAACGCCATGGCCACGTTGCGCATCATCAATTGCCCCTGGGGCAGCAACACCAGCTCGTCGTCACGAAGGTCCAGCAACCCATCGCGCACCAGCTCCTGGAGCCGGTCCAGGGCATCGGCGAAGTACTCGGTAAATCGAATGCCGTGGGCGCTCTCGATCCGGCCGAAATCGATGCGTGCGTGACACATCAGTTCGCTGATGACCTCCCGCCGCAGGCGATCGTCGTCGCTCAGCCGATAACCACGCTGCACCGCCAGCAAGCCTTGATCCAATCGGGCGTAATACTGGGAAAGCTCCTTGACGTTCTGGTTGTAGCTGTCGCCCACCTTGCCGATCGAGGACACCCCCAGGCCAATCAGGTCGCAGTCGGCGTGGGTGGAGTAACCCTGGAAATTGCGCTGCAGGCTGCCCTGGGCGCGGGCGCGTACCAGTTCGTCATCCGGCAAGGCAAAGTGATCCATGCCAATGTAGACGTAGCCGGCTTCAGTCAGGCGATTGATGGTCAGCTCCAGCAACTCCAGCTTGCGCTCTGGCGGCGGCATGTCTTCTGGCCGGATCATCCGTTGCGCCCGCACCCGTTGCGGCAGGTGGGCGTAGCTGTAGGCCGCGATCCGGTCCGGACGCAGGGCGATGATCTTGCTCAAGGTGACATCGAAACTGGCGATAGTCTGCAAGGGCAAGCCATAGATCAGATCGACGCTGACCGACTTGAAGCGCGCCAGGCGCGCGGCTTCCACCAGCTCGACGACCTGGGCTTCGCTTTGTACCCGATTGACGGCGATCTGCACCTGGGCATCGAAATCCTGGACGCCAAAGCTCAGGCGGTTGAACCCCAGCTGGCGCAGGCCTTGGATCTGTTGCGCATCGATGGTCCGCGGATCGACCTCGATGGAAAACTCATGGGCGTCGCTGTCGTCCATGTCGAACGACTGGTGCAGGCAGTCCATCAGGTCGGCCAGTTGCTCATGGGTCAGGTAGGTCGGCGTGCCCCCACCCAGGTGCAGTTGGGTCAGTTTGCGCGAGCGGTCGAACAAGGCCGCCTGCAGGGCAATTTCGCGCTTGAGGTAGGTCAGGTATTCGACGGCACGATGGGTCTTGCGCGTGATGATCTTGTTGCACGCGCAGTAATAGCAGAGGCTCTGGCAGAACGGGATATGGATGTACACCGATAACGACTTGGGCAGCGGCGCCTGGTTACTGCGCTGGGCAGCCTGCTGGTATTCGTCCATGGCAAAGGCCTGGTGGAACTGCGGCGCCGTCGGATAGGAGGTGTAGCGCGGCCCCGGGCGGTCGTATTTCTCCACCAGGGCACGATTGAAACCGGATGCAGCATTCATGATGGGTTCAACTTTTCAAAAGGGTGTGGGCCTGCGTCATCCAGTCCTGGGTCGAACAGATTGCAGATCGCATCGACGTTCAAGCGCCCGGCGGGCAGGATGCCGATAAACCGGCTCGACAGTTCGATCAATCCCTGGTCATGCAACACTTCCAGCGACGGCCAGACGGACGCGAAATGCTCGCGAAACACCAGGCCGAAGCGTGCCTCGATGGCCAGGATATCCAGCTCCAGGTCACAGGACAGCTGCTCGGTCACGCTCGCCTTGACCTGATCCTGCGCCTCACAGCGCCAGCCGCGACACACCGGCAATTGTCCGGCGTCCAACTGCTGGCAGTATTGATGCAGGTCGTCGGTGTTCTGCACGTACAGGTGCTCGATCTGCGTGATGGCCGACAAACCGAAGCCCACGTGATCACAGCAACCGTGACGGGTAAAACCCTGGCAATTGCGATGCAGGCGTCCGTGCTCCTGGGCCACCGCCAGGTCATCGTCGGCCCTGACGAACTGGCCCAGGCCGATGTAGTGATAACCGGCGCCAATCAGCTGTTCACAGCAGATCTGCCGCATGGCGTCCTTGTCGGCCGGGCTGCAAAACGCGCCGGCCATCCCGGCGTTTTTCGAGCGATAACGATACGGCGCGCGGGCATAGTCGAAAACGTGCAACCGGTCCGGTTCCAGTTCGATCAGCGTCGCCAGTTTCAGGGCGAAACTGCTCGGCGTCTGCCAGGCGTGGCCGTAGCCCAGGTCAATGTTGATGGAGCGAAAACCAAAGGTGCGCGCCGCATCGATCAACGAATGGATCGGTGCCGGGTTCTGGTAGCAATCGACCGACAGATCGCTGTCGACGCCAATGTCGGGCACGCCGATGCTGACATGGGTAAAACCCTGGTCACGGATCAGGCCCATGGTCGACCAATCGGTGTGGTGCAGGTCCACCTCGATGCTGTGGTCGCCGCCGTCGTATTCACTGAAGTCGAAGCGCTTGCGCAGGTCACTCATCAGCTTCTGCAGGTGAGCGATCACCGGTGTGCCACCGGTCAGGCAAAACTGCTCGACGCGCCGCCCTGCGCCCAGGTGACAACCGACCAACCCCAACTCATAGGTCAGGCGTTGCAAGTAGCCTTCGATCTCGCCGCACCGGCAGTCGCTGGCCAGGGGCGAACACGACGCCAGCCGCAAGCGCGAAGGCAGGTGCACCGCCACGGATAGGGGCCGTCGTTTCTGACGGCTGCTGCGCAACCCTCGAAGCAGGTCGAGCGAGCCGATGCCTGCGTGGAATCTACGTGTACCGACCGGACAATCGAAATCAACCACCACGGGGGCACGTCCCGAGGGTCGCTCACCGAGGGTATGGAACGGGTCGAACATGACAATCTCCGAGTGGCTGTGCGGGAGCAGTTTGTGGGGTAACCCGCCGGGTCACCTTGACCTGTATCAAGCGCCTTGGAACCACGCGCCAGCGCTTACCAGGTGATGTAGAACATGGTCTTGGCCAGCAGCACGATCGCGACCATGTGCAGGAACACGCTGGTATGGATGATGTGCACATAGCGGGCGTTCATGCGCCCGCTCCTGAACAGCCACATGGCCCAGAGGAAATGCCCCAGCACACTGCCCGCCAACAGGATCTTGAGCCCCAGCAGCAAACCGAAGGATGACTGCAACGGCTGCGACAGCACCGGCCGATAGCGCAACCAGACCATGCCAATGCCCGCGCCGAACAGCACCAGCAGTACCCACGGCATCAACTGCCGGGCGCGTTGGCTGATGCCTTGCTCCAGCAGCACCATGACCTTGGCGGGCAGTTGCTTGCGAATGCTCTCCAGGAACAGGACTTCGAAGAAAACCGTGCCGATGAACACCAGCGCGGCAAACAGGTGCAAGGTCAGAAACAGCGGATAACTCATGAGCTTCCTCGGTCGCCCTCTTCAACGGGGCGATGGTTTATTCGAGGTTATCGCGCCATCCCAAAAGTGGGGTTGATGCCAATCAAGGAAAGCGCAATGCCTGCCACACCACCAAACCCTGTGGGAGCGAGCTTTCTCGCGAAAGCGTCGGATCAGTTGCATCGAGGTTGACTGGCGCACCGCTATCGCGAGCAAGCTCGCTCCCACAGGAGAGGGCATCGTCGGCGTTGAGAAAGCGTCAACAGAACGTTACTCCTGCGCAATCTCCACACAACCGCTGATCAGTTAGTCCGGCTTTTTGACACTTTCCCCGATATGCGGTCACAACTTTTGCGTTCCGTTGGGTCATAACTCCGAGGTCGTCGATGGAATATTGGCGTCTACCGAGGTTTAAGCCTGATACGGAGATAAGCTCATGATTTTCAACGTACAAGATTTTGGCGCCAAAGGAGATGGCATCACCGACGACACGGCAGCCATCCAGAGTGCGATTGATGCGGCGGCCGCAGCCGGCGGTGGGCAGGTGTACATGCCGACCGGCACCTACATCGTTTCGGGGGGAGAGGAACCTTCCGATGGCTGCCTGATGCTCAAGAGCAACGTCTACCTGTACGGCGACGGCATGGGCGAAACCACGGTCAAGCTGGCCGATGGCTCCGACACCAAGATCACCGGCATTATCCGCTCGGCCTACGGTGAAGAAACCCACGATTTCGGCGTCAGCAACCTCACCATCGACGGCAACCGCGACAGCACCACCGGCAAGGTCGACGGTTGGTTCAACGGCTACATTCCCGGCGAAGAAGGCTACGACTCCAACGTCACCCTCGACAGCGTCGAGATCAAGGATTGCTCCGGGTACGGTTTCGACCCCCACGAGCAGACCGTCAACATGGTCATCAAGAACAGCGTGTCCCACGGCAACGGCCTGGACGGCTTCGTCGCCGACTTCCTCAGCGACAGCACCTTCGAAAACAACATCGCCTACAACAACGACCGCCACGGTTTCAACGTCGTCACCAGCACCCACGATTTCACCATGACCAATAACGTCGCCTACGACAACGGCGGCAATGGCATCGTGGTCCAGCGCGGCAGCGAAGACATCCCCTCGCCCAGCAACATCACCATCACCGGCGGCGAGGTGTATGGCAACGGCGCTGAAGGCGTGCTGATCAAGCTCTCCAGCGAAGTGACCGTCACCGGCGTCGACATCCACGACAACGCCAGCGCCGGGATCCGCATCTACGGCAGCAACCATGTCGAGGTCCTCGACAACACCCTCAACAACAACTCCCTGGGCGGTGCCGTACCGGAAATCATCATCCAGTCCTACGACGACACCCTGGGCGTGTCCGGCAAGTACTTCAACGGCAGCGACAACCTCATCCAGGGCAACATCATCAGCGGCAGCGACCTGTCGACCTACGGTGTGGCAGAGCGCAACGAAGACGGCACCGACCGCAACGCCATCATCGCCAACACCATCAGCCACACGAGCAAGGGCACCACATTGGTGTATGGCGACGGCAGCTACGTCAGCGCCACGGTGCCGATGACCACCGTGCAAGGCACGGCGGGCAACGACACCCTGCTCGGCAGCGCCGCCAACGAGATTTTCTACGGCGGCGCCGGCAACGATACGATCAATGGCGCGGCCGGTAGTGACATCCTCGTCGGCGGCGCCGGCATCGACAAACTCACTGGCGGCACCGGTGCCGATACGTTCCGGTTCGTCGCCCAGTCGGACAGTTACCGCAATGCGACCACCAGTTTCGATGACACCATCACCGACTTCGACGTCACCCAGGACAAAATCGACCTCGCCGGCCTCGGTTTCACCGGCCTGGGCAATGGCCGTGGCGGCACCTTGCAAGTCAGCTACAACGCCACCAGCGACCGCACCTACATCAAGGACTTCGATGCCGATGCCAACGGCAATCGCTTCGAGCTGATTCTCTCGGGCAACCTGGTCAGCACCCTGACCGCCAGCAACTTCATCTTCAACCGAGTGGTCACCGGCACCAGCGGCAGCGACTCGCTGCTGGGTAGCGATGCAGCCGACACCCTGCTCGGCCTGGCGGGCAACGACAGCCTCAGTGGCGGCGCCGGCGACGACAAGCTCGACGGCGGCGCAGGCATGGACACCCTCACCGGCGGCACCGGGGCAGACACCTTCGTGTTTTCAAGCCGCCTGGACAGCTACCGCAACTACAACACCGGCGGCGTCAACCTCGGCGACCTGATCACCGACTTCGACATCAGCGCCGACAAGATCGACCTCTCCGCCATGGGTTTCACCGGCCTGGGGGACGGCAGGAACAACACCGTGTACCTGGTGCTCAACAGTGCCGGCACCAAGACCTACATCAAGTCCCTGGAGGCCGACGCCAATGGCAACCGCTTCGAAGTGGCGCTGGACGGCAATTACCTCAATACCCTGAGCAGCGCCAACTTCGTCTTTGCCACCACCTCGCCGACCAACCAGGCTCCGGTGCTGGCCACGCCTTTGCTGGACCAGAACGCCACCGAAAACACCCCGTTCAGCTACGTGGTGCCGGCCACCAGTTTCACTGATCCGGATAACGACAGCCTGAGCTACACCGCCAAGCTCGCCGATGGCAGCGCCCTGCCCAACTGGCTGGTCTTCGATGCCGCCACCCGCACTTTCAGTGGCACGCCACCTGACACCGCGTCGGGCACCTACGCCATCCAGGTCACCGCGAGCGACGGCAGTAACGCCACCGTGAGCGACAGCTTTACCCTTGCCGTGCAGGACGTGCCTGCCGCCATTGTGATCAATGGCACGCCGAACAACGACACGCTGACCGGCACCGCGGCCAATGAGCAACTGTTCGGTGGCGCGGGCAACGACACCCTCAACGGCGGCGCCGGCAACGACATCCTGGTCGGCGGCACCGGGGTGGACAAGCTCACCGGTGGCACGGGAGCCGATGTGTTCCGCTACACCTCCAAACTCGACAGCTACCGCACCAGCTCCACCAGCGCCAGTGACCAGATCCTCGACTTCGACGTGACGGCGGACAAGATCGATGTGTCAGCGCTCGGCTATACCGGCCTGGGCAACGGACTCAACGGCACCCTGCAGATCACTTACAGTTCGTCGACCAACCGCACCTACCTCAAGGACCTGACGGTCGACGCCAATGGCAACCGCTTCGAGGTGTCGCTGGCGGGCAACCTGGTCAGCAGCCTGACGGCCAGTCACTTTGTCTTCGCCGACCAGAACACCCCCAGCAACGTGGCGCCGGTCGTAGCCATCCCACTGCTGGACCAGAACGCCAGTGAAAGCACGCCGTTCAGCTACACCGTGGCCAGCAACAGTTTCACCGACGCCAACCAGGATGTACTGACCTACACCGCGACCCTCGCCAACGGCAGCGCCCTGCCCGCCTGGCTGAGTTTCAATGCCACCAGCCTGACCTTCAGCGGCACCCCGACCAGCACCGCGGCAGGCAACTACGACCTGCTGGTCAAGGCCACCGATCCCTCGGGCGCCTCGGTCAGTGACAGCTTCGCCCTGGTGGTGGCCGATGCGCCCGCCAACACCATCACCGGCACCAACAACGCCGAAACCCTCAACGGCACGACCGGCGCGGACCTGATCCTTGGCCTGGGCGGCAACGACACGATCAAGGCCGGCACCGGTGCGGACATCGTCGACGGCGGTGCCGGACGCGATTCGCTGTACGGCGGCGACGGTGCCGACACCTTCCGCTACAGCAACCTCTCCGACAGCTACCGCGACTACGACACCGGGGGCGTCACGGCCACCGATATGATTTATGACTTCACCGTCGGCGTCGACAAAATCGATGTCTCGGGGCTGGGTTTTCTCGGCCTCGGCGATGGCAGCAACGGCACGCTGTACATGACCTTGAACGCGGCTGGCGACAAGACCTACATCAAGTCCGCCGAAGCCGATGCCGACGGTAATCGCTTCGAAATAGCCCTCAACGGCAACTACCTCAACACCCTCACCGCCAGCGACTTCGTCTTCGGCGAGCGCGCCCAGCAGGACATCCTCTACCTGCCGACCCTCGGCCAATCCAATGCGCGCCTGTTGCGCATGACCGAGGACGACGACCAGTCCGGTACCTCGATGCTGGTCAATGACCTGGACCGCTACACCACCTACGACGTGCGCAGCCAGTTCACCGATGCCGACGGCAACGGCATCGACATCGCGGTGGGCGGCAGCACGGTCAACGGCCTCTCCACACTCAGCGCCGAGGAGCTCCAGCTGTGCTGGTGGCTGACCGACACCAACCAACCCGGGCCGGCACTGTTGCGCGCGGTGACGTTGCTGCGCGACCAGCTCACCGAACTGCAGTCGATCGACAACGTCACCATGGGCATCATCTGGGGCCAGGGCGAGGAAGCCGCCCAGGAAATCGCCCGCGCCACCGACAAGGTAGCGGCAGCAGCGGCCTACAAAGCCGCGACCCTGAAGGTGTTCGACTACTTGCACGCCCAGTTCGGCAATTTCAGCGTGTACCTGATGGAAACCGGTCATTACTCGGAGGACGCGGCCCGGGCCCGGGGTTATTCGGAAGAGAAAATCGCCTCCATCGTCGAGGGTGTCGGTTATGTGCGGGCAGCCCAGGAAGCCATCGCCGCCGAGCGCGCCGACGTCAAGCTGGCGGTGGACTACACCGACCTGCCCTTGCGCTACGAAGTCGACCCGCTGGTGTACCCCGATGATGTCTGGCACCTGCACGAGGAATCGGCGGAAATCGTCGGCCAACGCCTGGCGGACTACATCGCCGATGACCTGGGCTTCCAGGGCAATCCTAACGACAACAACAGCGTGCAGGACATCTTCGACAACGCCCAGAACCAGGGCGGGATGATCGCCGGTACCGACCAGGACGACACCCTGGTGGGCAGTTCGGGCAACGACACGCTGGACGGTGACCTGGGCGCCGACACCCTCACCGGTGGCGACGGCAACGACATCTACGTGGTCGACAACGCCTTCGACAGCGTGGTGGAAACCAACACCTCGACCGCGCAGATCGACACGGTGCAAGCCTCGGTCAGTTGGACACTGGGGGCCAATCTGGAGAACCTGGTGCTCACCGGCGTGTCGGACATCGACGGCACCGGCAATGAACGGCGCAACTTCATCACCGGCAATACCGCCAACAACATACTCAACGGCGCCGCCGGGGCAGACAGCATGAGCGGTGCCGACGGGGACGACACTTACTTTGTCGACAATGCCGATGACAGCGTGATCGAGACCAGCACCAACGCGGTGACGGGCGGGATCGACAGCGTGCACAGCAGTCTGGCGGCCTACACCTTGGGCAATAACGTCGAGAACTTGTATGTCGACAGCACCGGCGCTGCCAATGGCACCGGCAACGCCCTGGACAATACGCTGTTCGCCGGCGCCGGCAGCAATGTACTGGATGGACGCGATGGCATTGATACGGCGAGCTATGAACGTGCGCTGTCCGGCGTGACCGTCAACCTCTCGACGTCGGCGCAACAGAACACCGTGGGGGCCGGGCTCGACACCTTGAAGTTCATCGAGAACCTGAAGGGAAGCGCCTACGCCGACACGCTGTCGGGGAACAGCGCGGCGAACGTCCTCGACGGAGGGGCCGGTAACGATACGCTGGTGGGTGGTTCGGGCGATGACCGCTTGATTGGCGGCGCAGGCACCGACAACCTCACCGGAGGCACAGGTGCGGACACCTACGTGTTTGGTGCGCTGTCGGACATGGGCGTCGGGGCCTTGCGCGATGTGATCAGTGGCTTCAAGAGCGCGGAGTTCGACAAGTTGGACCTCACCGGCCTGGACGCCAACCCGCTGACCGCCACGGTCGATGCCTTCACGTTCATCGGCAGCAACGCCTTCGACCCCAGCAACGCCACCGGCCAGCTGCGCTTCGTCGATGGCATCCTCTCCGGCAGTACCAACGCCGACGCCACCCCCGAGTTCGAATTCGAACTGGTCGGTGTCAAGGAGCTGCACGCCAGCGACTTCACCGCCTGATTGCCCCCTGCGCAGGCTTGCCCGCAATAGCGGCGGCACACTCAGCATGGATGCTGACTGACCCACCGCTATCGCGAGCAAGCCTGCACACAGGGATAAGTTGCAAACTTGAACCCTGGACTGTCTAGAACAAGCTTTGCACCTGCTCCAGCACCGCGCGGTTCATCTGGCCGGTGTGGGTGTGCAGGCTCACATAGCTTTGCAGCATGTCGAGCTTGGTGTTGAGCAGGTCCCGACGGGCCTGGAACAGCCGCTGCTGCGCGTCAAGAATATCCACCGTGGAACGCACGCCGCCCTGGAAGCCTTTTTCCGTCGAGGTCAGTGCTCGCTGATTGGACTCCACCGCCCGTTGCATGGCCTTGCTCTTGGCAAACCCGGCGACGACGCCCAGATAATCAGCCTCGATATCCTCGGCCAGTTGCTGGCGTTGCACGTCGTAGTCGGACTGGGCGCCGGCCAGTTGCGCTTCGGCCTTGGCCACCGACGCCCGTACCGCCCCGCCGCGATACAACGGAATATCCAACTGCACACCCACGTAGTAAGTGTCCTGGCGCGGGTCGAGTTCCTGGTATTGACGGGTTTCCCGGCGGGTCAACTGGGTGGTCAGCGACAAGGTTGGATAATGCCCGGCGCGCTGGCTGTCGGCCTGGGCTTCGGCCACTTTCACTGCCGCCAGTCGGGCGGCCAGCTCGGGGCTGGCTTCACGGGCAATCGCCGTCCAGTACGGCAAGTCCTGTTCCGGCGGGATCGGGCTACCGACGGCCAGCTCTTCGCGCATCGGCAGGATGTCATCGATCGGCACGCTGGCACGCCCGGACAAGGCCCGCAACGCCGCCACCCGGCGCGCCTGGGCTTCAGCCTCCTGGGCTTGCACCAGGTCGAGTCGCGCCTGGGCTTCATCGATATCGGTGATCGCGCCCTGGCCGCCTTCATAAAGCTTTTTACTTTGAACGACCAAACCTTGGATGGCGCTCTTCTGCTGGACGATCAACTTGATCTCGTTCTCGGCCCGGGCGACGTCGAAATACCCCTTCGCCACCCGGTCATACAGAGTCTGGCCGGCCACATCGAACACCTGGGTGCCCAGTTGACCGCGCGCCTTGCCCTCCTGATACGCCGCCCAGCGTGCCTTGTCGTAGAGCGGCTGTTGCGCCGCCAAGGTGACGTTGTTCGCCTGGTAATCGTTGCTGTTGACGTAACTGCTGTCGTCACCGCCGTCGGTCCGCCCACCGTATCCGTAGCGCGAGCTTAGCGACACTTGCGGGTAAAGGCCGCCACGTCCGATGTCCTCCTCATGCCGCGAAGCTTCAAAGGCGTGGGCCGCCGACTGCACGGTCGGATCGTTGAGGCGCGAAGCATCGTAGGCGGCGGTCAGGCTCAGCCCCCCCTCAGCGGCCCACAGCGGATTGAGCGCCGCCCAACCCGCACACAGGCTCAGCAATACATGCAAACGGTAGCGGCAACGATCGACCATGCTCATTCCTCCTTGAAGGCTGCAAGCAAACGTTCACGCAAAGGCTTCATCAGGTAATTCATCAAGGTACGCTCGCCCGTCACCACCGTGACGTCGGCGAGCATGCCCGGGCGAACCAGCAGGCCGGCGCTCTGCAACGCAACCACGGTGTCGGCAGGAATCTCGACCTTGGCGGAGAAGTACGGTTGGTGTGTCTGCTCATTGATCAACTGGTCCGCCGACACTGTGGTCACCGTGCCGGTAACCGTCGGCGTATCCACCCGTTGCAGTGCGGTGAAATGCACGTGCACCGGCAGGCCCGGGCGCAGTTTGTTGGCCATCAGCGGCTCGAAACGCGCGGTGATCGCCATCGGCGCATCCAGCGGCACGACCTGCATCAGGGTCTGGCCGGCCTGTGCCACGCCGCCGACCGTATGAATGCTCACGTCCATGACCTGCCCGGCCACCGGCGCTCGGATCGCACCGTTGTCGACTTCAAACTGCAAGGCACGAATCTGATCGGCGTAACCGGCGGCCTCGGCCGAGACTTCGCTGAGCTGGGTTTCGGCATCGCGGCGAAACTCCTGCTGCGCCTGCAAGGCCTTGAGCCGGCTTTCGTTGATCGCCTGGCGAGTCCTGCCGACATCACCCACCCCAGAGGCGATCTGCCCCGCCAACTGGGCCGCGTTGCGCTCGGCCTCGAAGAGTTTGTTGCGCGGAACGTAGCCTTCCCGGGCCAGATCGCGCAGGCCTTCGAGCTCCTGCTGCTGGAAGCGCATCTGCGCGTCGTAGTTGCGCTTGACGCCTTCGTAACCAAGCAATTGCTGCTGCAAGGCCGCGGCTTCGTGCTCTATGATCTGCAAGCGGCTGCCCAGCTCCGCGCGGCGGGTGATGAACAACTGGCTCTGCAAGGCCATGGCCGCCTTGACCCGCGGTTCGTCGGCGTGGGCCAGCAGTTCCGCGGGCCATTGGATCTCGGTACTGCCCAGGCGCTCGGCAATCAAGCGCGCCTCGATGCTGCGATCGTTGAGGAGTTTGCCCAGGGTCACGTCCAGTTGCGACTGCGCCTGCACCGTATTGAGCTGCACGAGCAATTGCCCCTGGGTGACGCGGTCGCCATCGCTGACCAACAGTTTTTCCACCACCCCGCCGACCAACGACTGCACCGCCTTGCGCTCCCCCGCCACCACCACAGTGCCGCTGCCTACCACCCCTTGGTCGAGCGGCGCGAGGCAGGCCCAGAGCAGGAAACCGCCCAGCGTCAGGACCAGGAATCCCATGCCATAACGCGCCGCGCTCCCGGCATCGGTACTGGCGCTGGGCAGCGTCGTGGTGCTGCGCACGCTCAGCCCCTGCTCGCTGTACGCTTGTGCCCCAGGAGTCAGATCACGCATCGCCGCCCGCCTCCCTGACCGCGGCCGGTCTCGGCCCCGGCATCAATGCCTTGAGCACCCGGTCCCGTGGCCCGAACGCTTGTTGAGTACCGTCCTTGAGCACCAGGATGTGATCGACCACCGCCAGCACACTGGGCCGGTGAGTAATCAACACCACGGTGCTGCCGGCCACCTTGAGCGCACTGATGGCCTGCACCAGCGCCAGCTCGCCGGCGTCATCGAGATTGGAGTTGGGCTCATCGAGCACGATCAGCGATGGTCGTCCGTAGAGCGCGCGGGCCAGGCCCAGGCGTTGTTTCTGCCCACCGGACAAGCCAAGTCCGCCGGGACCCAGCGGCGTGTCGTAGCCCTTGGGAAAGCGCAGGATCATTTCGTGGATACCAGCATGACGCCCGGCGGCGATGATCTTGTCGGCGTCCTGTTCACCGAAACGGGCGATGTTGTCGGCGACCGTGCCATCGAACAACTCGATGTCCTGTGGCAGGTATCCAAGGTAAGGCCCCAAGGCGTCGTGGGACCACTGGCTGATCTCGGCATCATCCAGGCGCACCGACCCGCCCATGGCCGGCCAGACCCCGACCAAGGCGCGCGCCAGTGTCGATTTACCGCTGGCGCTGGGCCCGACCACCGCCAGCACATCGCCTTTGGCGAGGCTGAAATTGATCCCGCGCAGGATCGGCTGCGAAGCACCTGGCGGACCGACATACAACTGCTCCAGGCGCACCGCACCGGTCGGTGGCGGCAACGGCATGCGCAGACGCTCGCGCGGATGCTGGGCCAGCAATTGGCTCAGGCGCTGGTAGCTCTGGCGTCCGGCGTTGAATTGCTTCCACGAGCCGATGGCGATTTCCACGGGGGCCAGGGCTCGCCCCAGCAACAGCGACATCGCAATCATCATGCCCGCCGACAGTTGGCCTTCGAGCACCAGCAAGGCCCCCAGGCCCAAGGCCAGGGACTGCCCGGAGATACGCACGAAACGGGTCATCGAGGTGATACGCGCGCTGCGGTCGCTGGCATGGGCCTGGGCGGCAATGATCCGTTGCTGCAACAGGCTCCAGCGCTGACGCAGCGGCCCGAGCATGCCCAGGGCCTGGATGACTTCAGCATTGTGCAGCGTGCTGTTCACATAGATCGACGACTGCACCCCCAGCCGATTGGCCTCCCCCAGGCGTGCTCGCGTCGCCAGTTCCCCCCACAGCGCCAGGCCGACCAGCACCAGGGCCAACACCAGTGTCAGCACGCCGAACCAGGGGTGAAAGATGAACGCCACCAGCAGGAAGATCGGCAGCCAGGGTGCATCGAGCAAGGCGATCAGGCCCTGCCCGGTAATCAACTGGCGCAGCGTCGCCAGATCGGTGAGCACTTGCGCCGGGTTGGCGTTGTGCTCGCGCAGGCTGCGGGCAAAGGCAGCGTCGAAAATCCGCTCACCCAAGGCTTCGTCCAGCCCCGCGCTCATGCGAATCATCACCTCGCCACGGACCCACTCGATCAAGGCGCTGAACATGAATAGCCCCAAGGCCATCAAGGTGAGCATGAACAAGGTGGTTTCGTTGCGGCTGGTCAGGACCCGGTCGTAGACCTGCATCATGTAGAGCGACGGCACCAGCACCAACAGATTGATAACGCCACTGAACAATGCCAGGGCCCAGAACACCCGTCGGTAGCTCAATAAGGCAGCATCAATGTCATGACGCGGATCGAGTAGAAACCCCATGGGAAATCGCCTGCAAGAGAAATTGTCGGTCTAGGACGCAATCCTTCGCGAGGCTTTTTTCCCGAGCATGCTCAAGAAAAAACTGTCCAGCTGATGTGCCGATACCAGGGACGATCCTCATCCCTACAGACGCCAATTACTGACAACGCGGTCGCGGGTTAGTGCCGGTTCGCAAGGCTGGGTTTGCAAGTGGGTGACAGGCGGAAGGGCCGCGTTTCAAGACGGCGGTTTTTGCGTCTCGAATGGGCTTGAAAGGCGGTTTTGTTGACGCCAGTAACGTGACGTCAACAGGGCAAAAATGACAGGCTAACCGAGGGCAGCGGCGCCCTCAGACTGGGGTGAATGTCGCGATGTCGCCAGGCCGATAAAGGAAATGATCAGCGCCAGGCCCAGGGTGGTACTGACCTCGCTGCGGTGCTCGGGCGTGATCATCATGACCGCCAGCGCCGCCGAGATGAACACAATGACCAACCAGGTCAACCAGGGGAACAGCCACATGCGAAAAGTCAGCTCGACATTCTGGCGAAGCAACATACGGCGCATGCGCAGTTGCGAGATGGCAATCACCAGGTACACCAGCAAGGCGATGGCGCCGGAGCTGGCGAGCAGGAACTGGAACAGGCCGGCGGGCATGAAGTAACTGAACAAGGTGACACCCGCGCCCAACACGGTACTGGCAATCACCGCAGACCTTGGAACACCGGCCGAAGACGTCACCTTCAGCGCTTTTGGCGCATCGCCACGACGCCCCAGCGAGTACAACATCCGCGAGGCGATATAGATCGAGGAGTTCATGCAACTGGCCACCGCGATCAGCACCACCACGTCCACCAGGAACTTGGCGTGGGGAATGTTCATCAGCTCCAGCGCTCGCTGGTATGAGCCCACTGAAGCCAGGAGTGGATCGTTCCAAGGCACCACGGAAATGACCACGAAAATAGACAACAGATAGAACACCCCAATACGCCAGATCACCGAGCGGGTGGCCTTGGCAATGTTCTGCGCAGGATTGTTGGATTCAGCGGCAGCGATCGTCACCGCCTCCGTCCCGATGAAGCTGAACATGATGGTGATGAAGGCACCTACCACCGCCGACAAACCGTTGGGTGCGAACCCGCCGTGCTCCTCCATCAACCGACTCAGGCCGCTGGCTTCACGCTCGGGAATCCAGCCCATCAGCACCGCGAAACCCAGGGAGATGAAGCCGATGATCGCCACGACCTTGGCCATGGCGAACCAGAACTCGAACTCGCCGTATTTGGACACGCTGAACAGATTCGTCACGGCCAGCAGGACAATGGAGACCGAGGCAAACAACCACGCGTCGATGGCGGGAAACCACTGGTTCAACACATGGCCGGCAGCCAACGCCTCGATGGGGATCACCAGCACCCAGAACCACCAGTAGAGCCAACCGATGGTGAAGCCTGCCCAGCGTCCGATGGACTGGTCGGCATAGGTGGAGAATGAGCCGGTGTCCGGATTGGCAACCGCCATCTCACCCAGCATGCGCATGACCAGTACCACCAACAGCCCGGAAAACAAGTAGGCCAGCATGACGGCCGGGCCGGCGGCGGCAATGGCATGGCCCGATCCCACGAACAGACCCGCACCGATGATCCCGGCAATGGACAGCATGGTGACGTGACGAGGCTTGAAGCCCTGTGCCAAATGGCCGTTCGAATCCTTGAAGCTGGGGCTGGTCATTTTTTTATTCTCTTGTGATCGAACATTGAGACGCGCGCTGGGACAGTCGGTGCTTCTGGTATTCCCGCCCCTCCTGGAAGCGCTACCTCTTGGTCGGGTTGATCCACCCTGGGCGAACGTGCGCACTTGCGATGAAAAGTCGCGCCACGTTACCTGCCTTCCCTCCCGAGTTAGTTACCTGAACGCGCCATCCCTGTGCCTGATTTCGCCAAGTAGGGCATGGCATTTTGCCGCTTGCCAGGTGTCTGGAGCGCGGTATTCAGTCACGTCCTTGAGGGGGAGCCATGAAATAAACCCTTTAAAAACTTTACTGGGTTAAGTATTTTGCATGCCTATGCCCGGTCTGTTGTTAACCAGGAAGCCTGTGGGAGCGAGCTTGCTCGCGATGGCGGTATTTCAGTCGACTTCAATGCGGCTGATCCAACGCTATCGCGAGCAAGCTCGCTCCCACAGGGCTGGTGTACCAAGGCCTTTAATCGCTGCTTTCCAACAAGGACCTACCGTGAGCGGACTGCGTGAACGTCAAAAAGCCGAACGCCGCCAAGCCATCAGCAAGGCGGCGGTCGAACTGTTCGAGCGCCAGGGTTTCCAGAACACCACCATCGAGCAGATCGCCAGCCAGGCCGGCGTATCGGCGCCTACCGTCTTCAAGTATTTCGGCAACAAGCAGGAGATCATCCTGGAGATCCTGCACGACGCCGACCAGCGCGCACTCACGGACACCCGCAACCAGATCCCTGAAATCGAAGACCCGGTCGAAGCGCTGTGTTATCTGGAGCGGCTGTTGACCGGCTACGCACTGGAGGTCATGCATCCGAGCCTGTGGCGCGAGTTGCTGCCGCTGATCCTGTTTGGTGGCAACAACGGGCTGCCCGAGGGTTATCGCGCCATGAACGATGCGCTCAGGGCCGAAATCAGTGGGCTGATCAGGGAATTGCAACAGGCCGGAAAGCTGCGCGCCGACCTCGACGTCGACCTCGCCGCCTTCCTGTTGAACGACTATTCGCACTTGCAGCTGTTCAGGTTGGTCAACCAGGAGCAACCGGACATCGAGGCACACTCCACCCAAGTCCGGCGTATCACCGAATTGCTCTTCCTGGGCATGCGCGCCTGAGTGAACACCCCACCGATACGGACCCGACGCCGCAACACCGGGTCACGCTGATCAGCGATGCGTCTTGATGCTGGTCCAGGTGCGGGTGCGGATCCGCTCCACCGCCGCCGGCACCGGCTCCAAGGCGAACAGGGTCTTGCGCGCCTCGTCCGGTATATACATGGCGGGGTTGTTGCGAATTTCAGCATTGACCAGCGCCGTAGCTTCCTTGTTCGGGTTGGGGTAACCGATCTTGTTGCTGATTCGGGCAATGACATCCGGACGCAAGATGTAGTTGATGAACGCGTAGGCCTCTTGGGCATGAGGGGCGTTGGTGGGCACCATCATGACGTCCGACCACATCGGCGCGCCCTCCTTGGGCAGCGCCATTTCCACCTTGACCCCCTTCCCTGCGTCTTCGGCCAGTCGTTTGGCCAGGGCCACCCCACCGGACCAACCCACCCCTACGCAGATATCACCGTTGGCCAGGTCCATGCCATAACGCGACGAATTGAAGTAGGTGATGTAGGGGCGAACCTTGAGCATGGCCGCCTGCGCCTTTGCGTAGTCTTCACGTTTCTGGCTGTTGGGGTCCAGCCCTTCGTAGTGCAAGGCGATGGGCACGATCTCGTTGGCGGCGTCGAGCAGACCGACGCCGCAACTGGCCAGCTTGGCCATGTTTTCTTCCTTGAAAAGGATGTCCCAGGTGTTCATTTGCACATCGGCACCCAGCACCTGCCGCACCTTGTCGACGTTGTAGCCGATCAGGGTCGTGCCCCACAGATACGGCGCCGCATAGCGGTTACCCGGATCGCCCACCGTCTCCAGGGACTTCATGAACTCGGGGTCCAGATGCTGCCAGTTCGGTAATTGGCTGCGGTCCAGGGGTTGGACGGCACCGGCGGCAATCAGGTGACTGACGTTGGAACTGCTCGGGTAGACCACGTCATACCCGGAGTTGCCGGTCAGGAGTTTGGACTCCAAGGTCTCGACGCTGTCGAAGACGTCGTAGATGGGACGGATGCCGGTTTCCTCCTGGAAACTCTTGAGGATTTCAGGCGGCAGGTACTCGATCCAGTTATAGATCCGCACCGTCCGCTCTTCGGCCAGGCTCGCGCCACTGACCAGCATCGAAACGACAGCGCCCAGCAAGGTGTTACGCAAAAACAGGTTCATGATCAAACACTCCAGCGCGGCCGCGAAGGCTCGCGGCACTTAATAGCGGTAGGTGAAGTAGAGTTCCAGCGCGCTGAATTTCCGGTCGTCGCCGAAGATTTGTTTGGCCGCTGCCATGGGCTTGACCCAGTTATAGGACAGCGAGGTGGACAACGACTTCGACGGCGCCCAATCCAGGAAGACTACACTCTCGTCGGCAAACCGTTTGTCGCTGACAGCGGTGCCCATATAGTTTTTTTCGTCGAGCCAGAACTGGTAGTGGATCGCACCGAGCGTAAGGGTTTCGTTGAGGTGGGTCTTGAGTGAGAACTGCTGGACGTTTTCGTTGCTGTTGAACAGCAGGTAGTTGCCGACGACATCGCCGATCAGCCAGGTGCCCCAGTCGACGAAACCCTTGCTCAGCGGGTCCCAGGCTTTCTGTCGGTTGTCCGTGAGGTTGTCGTCGCCGGAAAAGCTCGCGTAGCGGTAGCCGATCACCGGGGTCAACGGCAGCGTGCCAAAGGTGTAATCCGCCTGGCCGTACCAGGCCTTGGCATCGTAATCCACGCCTTCGCCACTGCCTCGCTCCAGGGCGTATTCGGCATTGAGGGTCAGGTCCGGGATGCCCGGGAGTTTGGCGTTCAAGGCTCTGACGTTGTACACCAGCATGCCATCGCGACGACGCGGCAATGTGCTGCCCTTGGGGCCCAGGGCCTTGACCTTCAACGCGGTGGCGCCCAGCGTCACCTGGTCGTCGAGGTTGTAGTCCAGGTTCACGCCGCTCATGCGAAAGTCACCCAGGTCGCTGTCGGTTGCCAGGCTGAAGCCCTGGACCTTCAACGCGCCATGGTCCCAGGCGACCACCGCCGAATCCTTGAAGGCAGTGCGTGGGGCGAGCCAGTAGGCACCGTCATTCAATTGGTCGAGGTTGCCATCCATCACGATGAAACCGTTGCCGATCATGTAGTTCTGGCGACCGCCCGTGACCGTCCACTCCCCGGCCCGGAAACCGCCATAGAACTCTTCGGTCGACACCTTGCCGTCGGAACTGCGGGTGAAGCCACCGGCATCGCCATCACCGAAGGTGGTCGCCCCCACCAGGGAGCCGCCGGCCAGCAGGCTGAAATCCGGCTGCACGGCATATTCCAACTTGACGCCCGGCTTGACGTAGAACTCCTGCCAGTCGTTTTTCGTGCCGCCATTCTTGCCGCTGCGCATGTCCACCACGCCGCCGCCAAAGTTGACGTTGCGGGTGGACAGGACTGCACCACCGGCCGTTAAGTTGACCTCGCCCTTGAGGTTGCCCTCCTCGAAGGTGTAGCCCGCCCAGGCAACCTGGGCGGTCAAGGGTAACCCGAGCACGAGGAACGTTCGGGACAAACGCATCATGGAAACCATATGGAGCTCCTGTTGATTATTGTTGTTACAGGGCAGTAAATGGCGGCGCAAACCCGCGCCAACGCCTGGCGGGGCCAGGTGAGCGGAACGAAATTCTTGTGTTTATCGGATGACGTCAGGGCGTCAGTTGCGCCGCGATGGCACGCAACATGCGCACGCTGTCGCCGTCGAAAGGGCTGACGGCTTCGCCCAGGGACGACTGCTTGACGATCACCACGCCGGACGGTTTGTCGACGAACAGGTATTGGCCATGGATGCCTCCGGCCATGAGCGCCTGGCTGTGGTCGTTGAACACATACCATTGGCTGCGGTAGGAGGCCCCTGGAGTCCAGCTCGAAAAGTCAGGGGATGCAGCGTAGATCGCCGGGTCGGCTCCGGCGGCGATACCGGCCAGCGCCTCGGCCGAGAGCAGTTGTGTCCCACCCTGGCGGCCATCGTTGGCCAGCAGGCGACCGAAGCGCGCCATGTCCCGCAAGGTCGCGCTGAAACCGGCGCCGGCGACGCTGCGCCCCCAGGGATCCGCCAGGAAGTAGCCGTCACGCTCACAGCCCAACTGGCTCCAGATCTCCTGCAGCAACTGATGACAGGCCTTGCCTGATGCCCGCTCCATGACCCAGGCCAACGCCTCGGTGGTGGCCGTCACGTAATGGAAAAAGCCGCCGTGACTGCCGCGTTTCCTCAGTGAGGGCAAGTACTGGTACAGGGATTCGAAGGTCACGTACTGCGCGGGCGCCGGCTGGAAACCGCAGGCGTAACCGTATTGGGAACTCTCTGAATCCGGATCCTCATAGACCTCGCTGTAATCGACGGCCACCGCCATGTCGAACAACTGGCGCACGGTCGCATCGGCAAACGCGCTGCCCGCCAGTTCCGGTACGTAATGCGTGGCCGTCAACGTAGGGTCCAGCAAGCCTTCGCAGACCAGTTGCTCGCCCAGGGCACCGATCAGCGACTTGGTCACCGAAAACATGATGTGTCGGTCCTGGGGACGCTGGCCGTTGAAGTAGCGCTCAAACAGTACGGTGTCGCCCTGCAGGACCAGGAAAGCATCGGTCTGGCTGGCGACCAGGTGATCGATCACGCTGATGCTCAAGCCACACTCGCTGTCGAAATGCAGCTCATCCAGCGGCTGGAGCGCCTGCTTGAACACGCTGACCGGCCCACTGCCGGCCTGCACGTCGATAGAAGGACGCAAGCGCGCCAGGTTGCGAAAACCCCATTGGTTGAACGGCGGGCTCATCCAGTTGTGCCAGGTGACGCGGCGGTGGGGTTCGGCGGGAAAGCCTTGCATGAGTGTAGGTGCCAGGCGTGCGTCAAATGGCGATTCGTGAGTCTCGACGTAAAGACTGGCCAGTGAAGGCACGGTGTTCTGATTCATCGGGTTGCCCCTGCAAAATGACTCTGCGTGAAAGCAGATGCAGGGAAATAATTACTCGCAATTATTCTTTAGTCAATAAAACTTTTTATCGTCACTTCAATTCGGTTCGTTTCGTTAACGGCGACATGACCAATAGATCTGTGCTGAATTCTGGGACGAAAGCCCTAAGCAAATAACTAAAGGTTATTTATTGTCTATTTTTTAGATCATTTAAATTAAGCCTTGAGCCCAATGGCTTCGCGGTACTGCCTCAAGAACGTTGGCATTTACCCCTCCTCAGTCACGGCAAATCTCATTAACGGGCCACCGTCATGCAGCTTCTAACACTTCCCCCCTCTCCCGGCCTGGCCACCTCGATTCGTGCCACGGCCCAGGTCTTCGAAGACCCCACCTCCCGCGCTTTGCTGGCTCACCTGCAGCAAGTCGCGCCCAGTGACGCCAGCGTGCTGATCATCGGCCAGACCGGGACCGGCAAGGAACTGGTGGCGCGCCACGTACACAATCTCAGCGCCCGTCGCCACAAACCGTTTGTTGCGGTCAACTGCGGGGCGTTTTCCGAAACCCTGGTGGAGGCCGAGTTGTTCGGCCATGAAAAAGGCGCGTTCACCGGCGCACTGACGGCCAAGGCCGGTTGGTTCGAGGAAGCGGACGGCGGGACGTTGTTCCTGGATGAAATCGGTGATTTGCCGTTGCCGATCCAGGTCAAGTTGCTCCGTGTGCTACAGGAGCGCGAGGTGGTCCGGCTAGGTTCGCGCAAGAGCATCAAGATCAATGTGCGTGTGTTGGCAGCCACCAACGTGCAGTTGGAAAAAGCCATTAATGCCGGGCACTTTCGCGAAGACCTCTATTACCGCCTGAACGTGGTCAGCCTGGTGCTCAAGCCGCTGCGCGAACGCCCCGGTGACATCCTGCCACTGATCCGCCACTTCATTGCCGAGTACAGCCGCAGGCTCGGGCACGGCGAGGTGACGCTGGATGCCCAGGCGCAGCGCAAATTGCTCGACTATTCCTGGCCGGGAAACATCCGCGAGCTGGAAAATGTCATCCACCACACCCTGTTGATTTGCCGTAACAACGTGATCGGCGTGCAGGACCTGCACCTGTCTAACTTGCGTATCGAACGCCAGGACAACCCGCCGCAGGCGCCCCCTCAAAGCGCAGAGACGCTCTTGCACAAAGCCTTCGAGAAACTGCTCGAGCAAGAGCATGGCGACTTGTATGAAAAGGTCGAGGCCGAGTTGTTGCGCACCGCCTACCGCTACGCCAATTGCAATCAGGTCCACACCGCCAGCCTCCTGGGCCTGAGCCGCAATGTCACCCGCACGTTGCTGATCAGGATTGGCGAACTGGTGGTCAATCGACGTCGCCCGGCGCTGGACACGCGCGATGGTCGGGTGGTCAACCTGTCGACCTGAGCCCACACCTTTGTGGCGAGGGAGCTTGCTCCCGCTGGGGTGCGCAGCGCCCCCATGAAGCGGATGACATCCACCTGACACGCCTCGGTGACTGGCTTTAGGGCTGCTGCGCAGCCCAGCGGGAGCAAGCTCCCTCGCCACAAAAGCGGTTCCACAGTGGCCCATTCAGGGGGAGCGCTGCGCTTCAATTCCGGCACATTGCTCGCCTCTCGTTCGCGCTCCCAGGTAGAAATCCTGGAGATCACCACGGGCCGCCAGTTGTTCGGCACTGCCTTCACTGACCACGCGGCCGCTTTCCAACACGTAACCATAGTGGGCGTAGCGCAGGGCGACGTTGATGTTCTGTTCGGCAATCAGGAAACTGACGCCATCGCGCTGATTGAGTTGGCGCACGATCTCGAAGATTTCCTCGACGATCTGCGGCGCCAGGCCCATCGACGGCTCGTCGAGCAAGACCAGTTGCGGCTTGGCCATCAGTGCACGGCCTATCGCGATCATCTGTTGCTCGCCGCCCGAGGTGTGGCCAGCCAGGCTTTTGCGCCGCTGTTTCAGGCGCGGAAAATGGTCATAGACCGACTCCAGGTCAGCCAATAACTGGCGCCGCGGCACCTGGCGCGCCAAGGCGCCGGCCAGGAGGTTCTCCTCCACGGTCAACTGGGCAAAACAATGCCGCCCTTCGAGTACTTGCACCAGGCCGTTCGCCGCCAAGGTGTGCGGGGCGCTGTGGGTCACCTCCCGTCCCTGGTAGACGATCCGCCCCCGCACCACTTCGCCCCGTTCGGCGCGCACCAGGTTGGAGGCCGCTTTCAAGGTGGTGCTTTTACCCGCGCCGTTGGCGCCCAGCAGCACCACGACCTGCCCTTTTGCCACCTCCAGCGACACACTGCGCACGGCCAGGATGGTCTGTTCGTAGAGGACTTCAATATCGTCGATCTGCAGGATCGGCACGTTCGTCGTCATGCTGTTTCGCCTTTTCGGGTAGCGGCCGGACGCGTGTGCCCGGCCGCCGCGATGCCTCAGGATTCTTTGCTGCAATCACGCGGGGTAATGCCTTTTTCCCGGGCGTACTGATGCGAAGACGCTTCGATGATCGGTCGCAGCAAGGCGCGGTCGGCCTGCACCCAATCACTGATCAGCTTCCACTGCGCACCGTCCCATTGCTGGAAGCGCACCGCACCACCGCCTTCATGGTCCGAGCACGACAACTGCAACGGCTGCACCAGGCCCAACGCCCCCAGTTCCTTGAGCCGAGCGTCGTCGAGTTTGAGGTTCTCGAAGCCCCAACGCACTTGCTCACCCGTCAGGGGTTGCTTGCCGAATTTCTGCTGGGCAATGCGCAGCGCTTCTACGTTGAGAATGCCGTTGACCACGCCGAGGTTGTAATACACCGTGCCGAAACGCTTCGGATCGGCCAGGTCGCCATGGCCGGCGTCGACCACTTGTTTCCTGATGCCCTGCAACACCGGGAAATCGGTGCCCGAAGGGTGCGTGGTGATGGCGATGAAACCCTTGGCCGCGGCACCGGCCGGCGCGGCGTCATCCTCGGAATTGCTCCAGATGTTGCCGATGATGTGGTCGGCCGGGAAACCGACTTTCTGCGCGGTTTTCAGCGCCACCGGGTTCATCACACCCCAACCGCGCAGGATCACCCAGTCGGGTTTTTCCCGACGGATATTCAGCCATTGCGATTGTTGCTCGTTGCCCGGGTGCGGCACCTCCAGCAAGGTCAGCGCAAAGCCGTACTTGTCGGCCAGGGTTTGCAGCACCTCGTTGGTTTCCTTGCCGTAGGGCGAGCCGTGATACAGGGTGACGATCTTCAGGCCCTTGAGTTTGTCCTGTCCCCCGGCCCTTTGGCCGATGTAGTTGATGATCGCCGACACTTCGGAATACGGGTTCAACTGCAACGGGAAGACGTAGGGAAACACGCTGCCGTCGGTGGAGTCCGTACGACCGTGGTTGATGGTGATCAGCGGCAGTTTGTCGGCCGTCGAGCGCTCCAGGGTGGCGTAGGCAATACCCACCGACAATGGGTTGGTGGCCGCCGCCGGCGCGCCGTTCAAGCCTTTCTTCAGGCGCTCGTAGCACTCGACGCCTTTTTCGACCACGTATTCGGTTTCGCACTCGCTCCAGGTCAGCTTGACTCCATTCACGCCGCCATTGGCGTTGACGTACTTGAGGTAGTCGATGAAGCCGCCGAAAAAACCGGTGCCGCCGGCCGCATAAGGGCCGACGCGATAGCTTTGCAGCGGGAAGTATTGTTCGTTGTCCGCCTGGACGGTGAAGGCCGCGGCGGTGAGGCTCAGGGCCAGTGCCAGGCTGCTGGCAAATGATCGTTTGAACATCGGATTTTCCTTGTTATGAAGCCATAGGTAAGCCAACAAAATGCAACTGCAAACCCGCGCTGTGCGCATCGCTCAGTAGCGCAATGGCCACAGCCGTGCGCGCTGGCGAAATCTCTGCCAGAGGCGCGCAAGGCCCTCTGGCTCCTTGATCAGGAACAAAATGATCAGGGCGCCGAATATCATCTTCTGCAGGTTCTCCACCTGGCCGGCGTCAATCAGCCCGCCGGGCAGCAGCGACACCAGGTTCGAGAGCAACACCGGAAACAGCACGATGAAGGCGGCGCCGAGGAGGTTGCCCAGCAGGCTGCCGAGGCCGCCGATAATGATGATGAACAGAATCTGGAACGACCGATTGAGGTCGAACCCGTGAGGCTCCACCGTGCCCAGGTAAGCGAAGGCCCAGAGCGCGCCGGCCACCCCAAGGAAAAAACCGCTGATGGCGAATGCCAGCAACTTGGTTTTTGCCAACGCAATGCCGATGACCGCGGCGGCGGTGTCCATGTCGCGCACCGCCATCCAGTTGCGCCCCAACTCGCTGCGCACCAGGTTCTTGCCCAGCCAGAACAGCGCCACCACCACCGTCAGGGTCAGCAGATAGCGGCCGGCCGGCGCGTCGAGGTTTACCCCGAATACCTCCAGGCGCGGCGCGCTGATCACGCCCGAGGCGCTGTTATTGGAAAACCAACTGAACCGGGTCAGCGCCCAGGTCACGAAGAACTGCGCCGCCAGGGTCGAGACCAGCAGATAGAAGCCCTTGATGCGTAAACTCGGCAGGCCGAACAGCACCGCCACCAGGGCCGCCGTCAACCCGCCCAGGACGATACTGACCAACAGCGGCAAACCGGCGACCCGTACTTCGAGGTTGTAAGTGGCAAAGGCGCCCACAGCCATGAACGCCGCTGAACCGAGGGACAGTTGTCCGGCATAACCAGTGAGCAAATTGAGCCCCAACCCGGCCAGGGACAGCACCAGGAATGGAATCAGGATCGCGCTGAACCAATAGTCATTGCCCAGCCAGGGCACCACGACGAAGGCAAACAGCAGCAACGCGACGAGTCCGTGACGGTCCTGGCGCAGCGCGAAGACCCGACGGTCCTGGGCATAGCGGGTGTTGAACTGGCCTGCTTCTCGATAAAACATCATGCGTTCCCCTAAACCCGTTCGATGGCCCGTTCGCCAAACAACCCCGCCGGACGCACCAGCAGAAACAGCAGCGCCAGCACGTAGGGAAACCAGTTCTCGATGCCGCTGCCGATGAAGGGCCCGAGGTAAACCTCCGCCAGCTTCTCCGAGGCGCCGATGATCAAGCCACCGACAATCGCGCCGCTGATGGAGGTGAAGCCGCCGATGATCAGCACCGGCAAGGCCTTGAGTACCACCAGCGAGAGCGAGAACTGCACACCGAGGCGAGCGCCCCAGAGCAGCCCGGCGACCAGCCCGACAAACCCCGCCACCGCCCACACCACCACCCACACTCGTTGCAAGCGGATACCCACGGCCAACGCCGCCAGTGGGTCATCGGCCACCGCCCGCAACGACAATCCGAGCCGGGTCTTGTTGAACAACCAGGACAGCAGCAACACCAGGACCGCCGCCGTCAGCGCGGAAAAAATGTCGAACTGCGACAACAACATCCCGCCCAACTCAAGCGGTTCGTCGCTGATGCCCAGTTCCAGGCCATGCACCTGGGCGCCCCACAGCGCCTGGGCGAAGCCTTCGATGACGTAGGAGAGCCCGAGGGTGGCCATGAACAGCGTGATCGGCGAACGGTTGACCAGAGGGCGCAGCACCACACGCTCCACGGCCACGGCGATCAGCAGCATCGCCGCCAGGCTGATGAGGAACGCCAGCCAGAACGGCACGCCGCGTTCCAGCAGGCTGACGAAGGTCAGCGCCGAGAACAGCACCATCGCGCCCTGGGCGAAATTGAATACCCCGGAGGCCTTGTAGATCAGCACAAAACCGATGGCCACCAAGGCGTACATCACCCCCGCCAACAACCCGCCAATCAATACTTCAAAGAAAAATTCCATCGCTGTTCCTGTTCTGCGGGCGCAACTTGCCTGCCCTCCCTGGTGGGAAGGCGTCGAATATCCAGTGTCAGTGGCGAGTGCCCAGGTAGGCCGAAATGACCTCGGGGTTCAGCCGTACTTCCTCGGGCGATCCGTCGCCGATCTTGCGACCGTAATCGAGCACCACCACATGGTCGCTGATGTCCATGACCACGCCGATATCGTGCTCGATCAACACCACGGTGGTGCCCAGTTCACGATTGATGTCGACGATGAAGCGGCTCATCTGCTGCTTCTCGGCGGCGTTCATCCCGGCCATGGGTTCGTCCAGCAGCAACAGCCGAGGCTCCGCCGCCAGCGCCCGGGCCAGCTCCACCCGTTTCTGCAAGCCGTAGGGCAACGTGCCCACCAGGGTGTCGCGCCAGGGCTGCAAATGCAGGAACGCTATAACGCGCTCGGCCGCTTCGCGCTGGCGGTCATCCTCGGCCCGAGCGCGACCGATGCGCAGCGCCTGCTCGATCCAAGTGCTGCGCCGTTTGAGGTTACGTCCGGAGAGCACGTTGTCGAGCACGCTCATGCCCTTGAACAGCGCGATGTTCTGGAATGTCCGGGCGATGCCGCGTACGGCCACGTCGTGGGGGCGCATCCGGCGCCGCTCCTGTCGATCAAAACGGATGTGCCCGTCCTGGGCCTGGTACACGCCGCTGATGACATTCAGCAGCGAACTCTTGCCGGCACCGTTGGGGCCGATCAAGGCGCAGATCTCACCGGTGGCGACACGAAAGCTGATGTCCGTGACCGCTTTGACGCCTTTGAATGACAGCGAAATATGCTCCAACTCCAGCAAATGCGCGGTGGCCGTCTCGGTCATGGTGCGTCTCCTCTCAGGCCAATTGCGACTGGAGCCCGCTCCAGCCATCGGTGGTTTGCTGCACAAGATGCGTCGGCGCTTCCCAGTGGCCCGCATCGCCCCACTGGCGAACCCTGATACCCAATGCCTGGAAAAACGCCTGGGTTTCGGGCGGCAACGCATCGCCCACCAGCAACGGCGCGCGGGTCCTGGAAAACCCCAGCACGTCGCGCAAAGGCCGACGCACCAGCCAGTCACCCAGATGCCGTTGCAGGACGTCGGGATGGGCAGCCAACGCCCAGTCCACCAGCCCACGCGACCAACTGCCCGGCGCCGGCAAACGCTCCAGCGCATAACGGTACAAACGCTCATAGGTTTCCCGCGTTCCGGCCACCAGCGTCGGGCCCAGCTCGCGACGATCGCGATCACGGGTCGCCAGGTTCTCCGGAAAGTTCAGGCGAAAACCGGCTATCAACCAGGGCGCAAGCAGATAGCGGGCTTGTCCGCCCGAGGCGAACGCCCGTGCGGCCAATGCCTCTTCCTGCCGTCCCAGGCCTTCGCGCGTCACCAACCGCTGGCCCTCCTGCAGCAGCTCGGCGTGGCTGACGCGTTGCTCTTCAATCGCCTGCCCTGCCCTGCGATAAAAGACAAAGGCTGTTTGCAGCACTCGCCCCTGCGGTGCCCGTTCATTGGTTGGCTGCTCGGCAACCAGCGCGGCGTAATCAAGCGCTTGAACGAATGGCGTCGAATCGGCCAGGCCACGCTTGTCGAGATAAACCAGCACAGGTGCAGCCACCTGCGCCGCACGCAGACGCCGCATCTCCTCCAGGCCTTCGACCAGGACGAAATCCGGCTGCAGCGTGCCGAGCAGTTGCACCTGTTCGGCCGCCACCTCCAGCGGGTCGAACAGACTCGCCACGCCACCCAGCCACTGCACGGCCAAGGCCGCAAGCAGCGCCTGCGGCCGAGGTCGGCTGATGATCGTCAGGGTCGCGCCCGCTGAAAAACCGCGGATTTGCAGGGCACTCGCCAAACGGCGCACCTCGTCGACCACTTGCGCCCAGCTCCGCTCCTGCCAGACACCCAGGTACTTATGGCGCAGCGCGACATCCGCGCCATGCCGATGCGCCTGTTGCTGCAACCACTGGGGCAAGCTGGCCGGTGCCGCGTCGAGAGTGTTGGTGAACGTGCCCATGCTGCCTCCCGCGCCTACGCGTCTGCCGCCGTTTTGGTCGCCACTTTGCGTTGCTCCAGCTCACGCACCAGCGGCAGCACCTTACGGCCGAAATACTCGACTTCTTCCTGGAAGTGCAGAAAGCCGGCGAGCACCAGATCCACACCCACGGACTTGAGCGCGACGATGCGTTCGGCGATCTGCTGCGGTGTGCCGATCAGGTTGGTCTTGAAGCCATCGTTGTACTGCACCAGGTCCTCGAAGCTGGACTTGGCCCAGTTGCCCTCGCCTTCCGGGCTGGACTTGCCGGCCTGCTTCGCCGCATCGCCAAAGGCATTGACGGCCTCGGGATCGGCCTGGTCGATGATCTGGGCAAGGACCGCCCGCGCCTCCTCTTCGGTGTCGCGAGCAATGACGAAGGCGTTTACACCGACCTTGACCTTGTGATTGTTGGCCGCGGCTTTTGCCTGGAGGTCATCGATCTGCGCCTTGACGCCTTCCACGGTATTGCCGTTGGTGAAGTACCAGTCCGATACCCGTGCGGCCATGTCCCGCGCCGCACGCGAGCTGCCGCCCTGGAAGATCTCCGGGTGTAGCTGCAGTGGTTTTGGCTTGAGGGTGTAGTCGTGGAAGCGATAGAAGTCACCGCGCAAGGTGAAGTTGTCGGTGGTCCAGATGCCCTTGAGGGCGGTGATGAACTCTTCGGAGCGGCGATAGCGCTCATCGTGCTCCAGCCACGGCTCGCCAATGGCGGTGAACTCGCCCTTGAACCAACCCGACACGATGTTGACCGCCACCCGGCCGCCGGTCAGGTGATCGATGGTTGCGATCTGCTTGGCCAACACCGACGGCGTCCACGGCCCAGGCAACACCGCGGCGATGACTTTCAGGCGCGTGGTAGCGGCCAGCAAGGCATGACTGAACGCCACGGACTCATGCTGGTATTCGGCGCCGTAACCGGCGGTAAAGCGCACTTGGGACAGGGCGTAGTCGAAGCCGGCGGCTTCAGCGATCTGGGCCAGCTTGCGGTTGTAGTCGATGCCCCAGTCGGTGCGTTGCTCGATTTTGCTGACCACCAGCCCGCCACTGACGTTGGGCACCCAGTAGGCAAATTTGATCGTGTCCTGGCTCATTGCATGTACTCCACAGCTCGGTTTGAAAGGAAAAATGGATCAGGCGGCACTGGCGTCGTATCGGGCGCTCGTGGCCAGGCTCAGCAACGCCGACTCGACGGCGCGCTCGATACGCTCCAACACCTGTGCGCTGGAGATCTGGTATTGGGTGAAATCGGTTTCGCTGGCATAGACCCCCACCGGCAGGCTCAGGGCCTGGAAGAAGCCGAACAGCGGCCGCAACTGGTGATCGATGATCAAGGCATGGCGATCCGAGCCTCCCGTCGCGGCCAGCAGCACCGGTACATTCTTGAGGGCTTCGTGATGGACGAAATCGAACAGGTGCTTGAACAGGCCGGTGTACGAGGCCCGATACACCGGGCTGGCGGCGATCAGCAGATCAGCCGACTCAATGGCCTGCAGGTCATCCTGCACGGCAGCCGGCAACGCCTCGCGACGCAAGACCCCGGCGAACTGTGGACCGACCTTGGCCAGTTCGATCAAGCGCAGCTCGATCGGCAGTTGCTGTCCGAGCCTGTCGACCAATGCCTGGAGCAGGACCAGCGTGCGCGACGGGTGCTGCACGCTGCCTGACACCGCCACCACTTTGAATTGCTTGCTCATCGCTTACCCCATGCCTGGAGACGCCACCTCAGCGTCAGCACAAGGTGTAGAGCAGCAACCGTGCCAGTTGAATATTCCTTTAATAATCAATGAACTAGAAGGCACGTCGAATCACCTCACTGTCGCTCGACGGACAAGCTGTTGATCCACTGTTGCCTGACGAACATTCGCCGCGTCGATATCCATGGCAGCAACTGTTGCCCGGCACACAGTTGCGCAACAGATTGTCCTCGGCAAGGACAGCCCCTGCGCTGATGATCGCTGTACAAGCCCCGTATTTACCGGCGTCGGGTCTCGGGCATGGACTGTGCAATAGCCACTGGCACCGGCAGGTTTCTCCCCTGCCTGCCTACTCGTCACAAGAAGGAACATCGCCATGACCGCACAGCAACAACATTTGCCACCGATCCTTTCCCTCGGCACCGACTATGAGCCCTTGGCCGAGCGCTTTCGGCCGATCTTTGCACGCATCCAGGCCGGCGCCCTGGAGCGTGAGCAGACGCGCAGCTTGCCTTTTGAACAGGTGAAATGGCTGAAGGAAGCAGGTTTTGGTGCCATTCGCGTACCGGTCGAATATGGCGGCGCCGGGGCTTCGTTACCGCAGCTGTTGCAACTGCTGATCGAACTGGCCGAAGCCGATTCCAACCTCCCCCAGGCGCTGCGCGGGCACTTTGCATTCGTCGAGGACCGTCTCAACGCCCACGCCAGCAGCCCACAAGACATCTGGTTCAAGCGCTTCGTCGAGGGTGAACTGGTGGGCAATGCCTGGACGGAAGTCGGCGCCGTGAAAATCGGCGACGTCGTTACTCGGGTTTCCCGGCAAGGTGATCAATGGGTGGTCAACGGCACCAAGTACTACAGCACCGGCAGTATCTTCGCCGACTGGATCGACGTGTATGCCCAGCGCGACGACAACGGCGCCGACGTGATTGCCGCCGTGCGCGTGCACCAGCCGGGCGTCAAGCAAAGCGATGACTGGGACGGTTTTGGCCAACGCACTACCGGCAGCGGGACGTCGCTGTTCGAGAATGCATTGGTCGAGGCGCAAAACCTCATCGACTTCTCTACCCGCTTCAAATACCAGACCGCGTTCTATCAACTGGTGTTGTTGGCCGTGCTGACCGGCGCCGGCCGCGCTGCGGTCCACGACATCACCGAGCAAGTACGAAAACGCACCCGGGTCTTCAGCACCGGCAATGCCAGCGAAGTGAGCCAGGACGTGCAGGTGCAACAGGTCGTCGGCAGGGCCTCGGCCCAGGTCTATGCCGCCCAAGCCACTGCCCTGCGAGCCGCGAGCGCCTCCCAACGCGCCTACGAAAGCCGCTTCAGTCAGAACGACGCGACCGAACACGCCGCCAACATCGCCGCCGAACTGGAATCGGCCCAGGCCCAGGTGGTCATCTCCGACCTGGTGCTGCGCGCCACCAGCGAGCTGTTCAATGCCCTTGGTGCCTCGGCCACCAGCACCAGCAAGGCCCTCGACCGCCACTGGCGCAACGCCCGCACCGCCGCTTCGCACAATCCGCTGATCTACAAGGAGCGCATTATTGGTGATTGGGAAATCAACGGCACGGAACCGCCGTATGTCTGGCAGATTGGCGGGGTATCGAAACAACAGTGATTGCTGGGGGGCGTAGGTAGGCCGGTGGGTATATCCGTTACCGCAGCAATGGATATGCACACCACCCCTCAAATACGTTACTTCGCGGTCTTCTTCATGCCGATACGTCGTCGCATCTCAGCAGTAATACTCTGTCGAGTTGTCTTGAGCCCAACCCAAGGCTCATGCCCCACTTCCGCCAGCCGCTCATGAACATTGCGCACATTCCAAAGATTCGCGCCCTTGAGCTCAGCCACTTCCTCGCGAAAAATCGGCACCGAAACCGGCAACCCTTCCCGCGTCCGGGCCGCGTAGGCACAGATGGTGGTGGCGCCCAACCCATTACGCAGATAATCGATGAAGATCCGCCCTACCCGGTTCTTCGGCCCGGACACCGCCGAAAAACGGTCCGGCAGCAGCTTGGCCATGTGATTGACAATCGCATGGCTGAACCCCTTGACCTCGTCCCAGCCCAGTTTGCGCGTCAGCGGCACCACCACATGGATGCCCTTGCCACCGCTGGTCTTGAGAAACGCCTTGAGCCCCAGCTCATCGAGCACCGATAACGTGAGCTGCGTCGCCTCGACCATGCTTTTCCAGGGCAAGGCCGGGTCCGGGTCAAGGTCGAGGACGAAACGGTCAGGCTTGTCCAGATCAACAGAGGTGGCATTCCAGGTGTGCAGTTCCACCGTGCTCATCTGCACCGCGCCGATCAGCGCCTCAGCGTTGTTGATGATCATCACCGGCTGCCCGGTCAGTTCCTTATCCAGACTGGTGATGCCGGGAATCGCCAGGCGCTCGGCGTTCTTCTGGAAGAACAGCTCCCCGGCGATGCCATCCGGCGCCCTGACCAAGGCCACCGGGCGATCCGCCAGTTCCGGCAGGATGAATTCGGCCACGCTGGCGTAGTACTCGGCCAGTTGCAGCTTGGTGGTGCCGCTGCTGGCGTCAATGACTCGCTCCGGGTGGGTGATGCGGACCTTGCCGTCCATGGGCGATACCACGTCTGGTTCAGATTTGGCCCGGGTTTTCTTCGCTGCGGTGGTTTTTTTCACAGGCTTGGCCAACTCCTGGGTGATGTCCTTGGCCGGCTTGTCGTCGCGCAAGCCATGGAAGACCGCATGGCGCACCGAACCTTCCTTGGTCATCTCGGCAAAGGCCACTTCGGCCAACAGCGTCGGTTCGAGCCAATGCACGCCCTTGGCTTCGTAGCCGGTGGGCGGATTCGCCACGGCGGGCTCTTTCGTCTCCAGGGGCAGTAGTCGCTGGTAGATGCTTTTAAGGGTGCTTTCGTTGAACCCGGTGCCGACCTTGCCGGCGTAGCGTAACTGACCGCTGTCGACATCATGCAGCCCCAGCAGCAAGGCACCAAAGGCGCTGCGAGCGCCCTTGGGATCGCTGAAGCCCACCACCACGAACTCCTGGCGATTCTTGCACTTGAGCTTGATCCAGTCGTTGCTGCGCCTGGACACATAGGCACTGCCGATGCGCTTGCCGATCAACCCTTCCATCTGCATCTGGCAGGCGCTGTTGAGCAGCGCTTCGGGAGTTTCTTCGAAAGCATCGGAAAACCGCAGCAAGGGACTTTCGTTGGGCTCCAGCACTGCGGCCAATGCCGCCCGGCGCTCTTGTACCGGCACTTTGCGCAAATCCATGCCGTTAAGGTAAGGCATGTCGAACAAGTAGTAAGCGATCTTGCCGCTGCTGCCGGCCTCAAAAGCATTCTGCAAGGCCTGGAAGTCCGGCACGCCCTGGTCGTTGGCAACCACCATTTCGCCGTCGAGCCAAGCCGATTCCAAGCCCAGCGCAGCCAAGGCTTCGGCCTGTCTTGGCAATTTATGGGTCCAATCATGGCCGTTGCGGGTGAGCAGCTTTACATCGCCGTTTTCAATGCGCGCCATGACCCGGTAACCGTCGAACTTGATCTCATAGAGCCAATCGCCGTCGGGCGCGCTTTCCACCAGCGTTGCCAGTTCCGGCTTGAGGGTTTCCGGCAATGGTCCTGTGACCGCACCGCTTAGGGTGGTTTTCGAGGGGCGTTTCGGCGATTTCGGCTGGACGGCTTTCTCCGCTTGTTTCACCGCTGCTGCAGCGGCCTTGCCGCGGCGCTTGGGCACGAGGGTGCGATCGCTGAGAACGCTGTCCGGCTCGGCCTGGACCACGTCGTATTCGCTCTCGGGCCGGGCGGCCTCGTCCTGATGCTTGATCAGGAACCACTGCTCCTGCTTGCCGGGCATGTGGGTGCGCACCAGGTTCCACAGGCCGCTGAGCTTTTCGCCTTGCAGTTCGAACTTGAGCCGGCCTTTTTCATAGGCCTCATGGGGATCATCCTGGGGAATCCAGACGCCCCGGTCCCAGACGATAACGTCACCGGCACCGTAATGGCCCTCGGGGATGTTGCCTTCGAACGTCGCGTAATCCAGCGGATGGTCTTCGACATGCACCGCCAGGCGCTTGGCTTTCGGGTCCAGGGAGGGGCCTTTGGGCACCGCCCAGCTCTTGAGCGCACCGTCCAGTTCCAGCCGAAAATCGTAATGCAGCCGCGAGGCGTCGTGTTTTTGAATACAGAACTGCAAGGCATGGGCGGTTCTTGCCGATTTGCGCGAGCGCTTCGCCGCCGGCTCCGGGGTGGCGGCGAAGTCGCGCATGCGGTTGTAATCATCCAGGGTCTTGCGGCTCATGCACCACCTGCCACCTGTTGCAACGCCGGATCAGCGACCGGCAGCCCGGCGGTTTCCGCGAGTAACTGATCGACCACGCGGCACAAGGCCTGTTCGACGGAATCGCCCAGCAGCAGCCCCTGTTCGAAGAGGACGATTTGCCGGTCGGCGCTGGTGCCTTCCCGCACCATGCGGCGTACCTGCTTGAACACGTCCTGGACACCCAGCTCCGCTGCGGTCTCACCGAAGGTTTGCTCGGCCAGGGTCAGCCATTCACCGATCAACATCGGCTGCTCCTGCCCCTCGACGATAAACTCCGCGAGAATCCCGTGACGCTTGGCCCGCCAGCGATTTTCCTTGAGGACCCACTGGGACATCTGGCTGTAGTGGGCGCCAGGCCGGCGTTGCGCCACGGCATGGGCCACCATCAGGCGAAACAGCGAGACCAGACAGAGGACGTCGTCGACCCGAGGACAGGCGTCACAAATTCGCAGTTCCAGCGTGGGGTAACGTGAGGAAGGCCGTATCACCCACCAGCAATCGCTGGGTTGGCGAATGGACCCGGTGCGCATGAGCATGTCGACGTAGCTGGCGAACGCCGACTCGTCTTCGAAAAACTCCGGCACGCCCATGCGCGGCCATTCATCGCAGGCCACTTGTCGATAGCTGCTGAAGCCACTGTAGCCACCGTTCCAGAACGGCGATGAAGCGCTCAGGGCCAGGAACATCGGCAACCAGGGCAGGATCTCATTCATGACCCGCACCCGATCCTGGGTAGCCGGAACTTCCACATGGACATGCAGGCCCGACAGCACGCTGCGCCGTGCCACCCGCTGGTAATCATCGAACAGTTGCTGGAAATGCAGTTCGTCGGTCGGCTGCAGCACTTGGGTCGTCATCGGATGTGAACCGGCACTGAGCAGACCCAGGCCATACGGTGCCAACCGCTGGTTCAAGCCCGTACGCACCTGGCTCAGGTAGTCGGCGGCCTCGGACAGGCTGCGAAAGATGGGCGATGCCATCTCGACCTGGCACAGGAACATTTCATGGGCGAAATGCTTGCCCAGCTCGGCCTGGCACGCGGCGACAGCCTCCGCGGGTGGTTCACCCGGCATGCAACGGGTTTGCAGATCGGTGATGAAATACTCCTCTTCAATGCCGAATTTCATGCGCCTGTTCATCGATAATCCCTCCGATAGCCCCGCCGATACCTGCGCCAATGCGGGTTACAACCAACGCCACCACGGCGATCCTTTCCACGTCCTGATAACCCAGCGTCAGCAATTCCTCACCAAACACGTCCGGGTCCAATTCCTTGTAGGTCCAGCCGAAATCCGCCGAGTCACGCCATGGGCCCAGCGCTTCCAGGAACGGGTCGCGCCCATCCACCATCGCCACACCGGTGTAGAGCACCAGCGAGCCGCCCGGTGTGAGCCGGGGCAAGGCCTGTTCGACGATGCGCAACGACAGCCCGGCGCCCAAAGCGCCGCCGCCATGGCGATAGGCGCGCTCGGATGGATCAGCCATGTACGGCGGGTTGGCGACGATCAGGTCGAAGTTGCCTGGCACCTCCTGCAGCACGTCGCTGCGAGCGACCTCGACATTGCCCACCTCGGCCAGCGCGGCGTTCACAGCACTCAGGCGCAAGGCTTGTGGGTTGATGTCCACCGCCAGCACTTGCGCTTCACGCCGGGCGCGGGCAATCACGATCGCACCAACGCCAGCGCCACAACCGATGTCCACGGCGCGATGCACCGCAGTGAAGTTCTGTTGCAGATGAGTATGGATCAGTTGGGCAAAGCGGTAGCTGTCAGGGCCGAAAAACACCGCATCGGTGGCCTGGGTGGGGAACTGCGAATGCGCGAACAGCAAGCCATCCAGGCTCGACCAGCGCACCCGGCTACGCATCAGGCCGTCGTGTGCTTCCAGCACCTGGGCGTCTTGCAGTTGCCGCTGTTCGTCGGTGCTGATCAGCCCCGGTGCAAACGGCCGTGACCAGCCGAACACGTCCCGCAATGTCTTGGCGCGTTCATTGCCAGGCCGCTGGTTGACCCGCTCGTGGGTCAACGGCGTCGGGGTAATGAAACGGTAGCCGTCGGCTTGCAGGCGACGGCCCAGTTGCAACAGCGCAAGGTCCGTCTCGCACAGGCGTTCTTTCTCATTCATGCAGGGCTCCCTAGCGAAGTGCGGATTTGAGTTTGATGAAGCGGCGAGTCGCCAATAGCCCGGCCGGATGGCTATGGCAACGGGCACAGAGCCAGGGCATCAGAACCTGCATCTGCGCGTCGGGCGTGCGGCCTTGCAGTGCCTGTTGCAGGCTTTGCACATCGGGATCATCCATCGGTGTCGTTGGCTCGCAAGCAGCAACCGGACCACGTCGGACGCTGGACCTTGTGCTCTCGTCCAACCAGTCACCGGCTATCCAATCGTGCAGCAGCTGTTTTTCGTAGGGGCTGAACACGCCGAACATGGCCGCGCCGGCCCCGTCGATCAGCGCCCAGAAGCGGCTGTTCAGCGGGTCTTCATGGCGTTTTATCCAGCCTTTGCTCTGCATTGCCGCCAAGAACCCTTCCAACTGGCCTGGCGCCGAAAGCCACTGGTTGACGGTCTTGCCCTCGAACTTGCAGTAATCGGAATGCATGTGCTGGCCGAACGGGCGTTTGCGTTCGAGCATGTCCAGCACTTCGTGCTCCAGGTCGAACGAGGCGATGATGTCCCGGCTGCCCTGCCCCAGGTCGTTGAGGCGATAGCCCAACGTGACCCGGTGCCAGAAAGCTTCACGGTCCGCCTCCATCGGCATCAGTTGCAGCAATGCCTGCACGGCCTTATGGGCGTGGCCGGTACTGGCGTTGTCGATGGTGACGTGAAGGGTGAAATAGTAGGGATCGATGTCCAGTTCGCTCAGCTCATAGGCGCTGATCAACAGATGCAAGGGCAATTGTTCATAGCCCAGGTTGTAGCCGATGACCTCTGGCAGGTATTCGTCACCGGCATAACCCAAGGCCAGTTGCACGGCGCCTTGCAGATAAAGGTCATCGTCGATGTCCGGGGCATCCGACAGGTCGTGTTCGGCAAGCAACTTGCGATAGAGCACCACATGGTTCTGCGCGGGTTGACCGTCCCCCAGTTCTTCCAGGTAGGTGCACAGCAACCCTTCGAAACGGTGGTCGTGCCAGTGCTTGACCACGCCATACAGCCAGGCGCCGTCGACCCGTTTGGTCGGCGCCACGGCCTGGAGGAAGTACAGGGCGTGGGCCTTGCCGCTGAAGAACTCCCGCGGGCCGCCGTTTTTGCGCCGCTCCAGGTAGTCAGCGTATTGCCGGGCCACACCGGTGCTGTGCTGCTCGACCCAGGCCTGCAGCGCCATGGGGTCATCGGGCATCTCCTGGGGGAGCGCCGCAGCCTTTGCGATGCATTGCTGGAGGAACGCTTGGGCGACGGCTTGCTTGTCGGCGTCGTCGGGGCCCTGGAACAGTCGCTCATAGCATTGGCGCACGTGTCCGTTAGGGGGGACAGGCTGGACGGTGGCCGGCCGGGATTGAAGGGGTGTCAGCGCAGTCATAAGGGCCTCTTGGGTTCTCGGCGGACGCTGAATCAGAACGTCTCTTCTGTTGCAGAGCGCTGGCAACGGCGAAAAATTCCGTTGGGTTGAAAGGCAGGCGGATAAACGGGTTGTTCTCTCAAGGCGGGAACCCTCGTTTCGCTCCAGCCCTCGAATACTGAGAACCACCCAGCTGTTGAATGTGGCAACGGCGCCGTTGTGGCGAGGGAGCTTGCTCCCGCTGGACGCGAAGCGGCCCATGCAAGGGGCGCGGTCAAAGCGTTTTTACGACTGCTTCGCAGCCGAGCGGGAGCAAGCTCCCTCGCCACGGGTTTCACTCGCCGGCTGGTGCCAAGTGCTATCCAAGGAGCAACGATGACTTTCACGGTATGGGTAGCAGTGCTCGGTGCGGTGTTACTGACCCTGGCCCTGACCTCCTCCTATCTGCGCTGGATGCCGGTCACCACCTCGGCGATGTGCCTGGTGTTGGGCGTCGCCATCGGGCCGATTGGGTTGGACGTGCTGAAGCTGGACATCAGCGACTCCTCGGTCTGGATGGAACACCTCACGGAAGTCGCGGTGGTGTTTTCGCTGTTCGTCAGCGGCCTCAAGTTGCGCCTGCCCCTCAAGGACCGCACCTGGCGCGTGGCCTTTGGGCTGGCCGGGCCGGTGATGATCCTGAGCATCGCCGGCCTGTGCCTGGCATTGCATTATCTGTTCGGCCTCAGTTGGGGCGTGTCGATGCTGATCGGCGCGATGTTGGCCCCCACCGATCCGGTATTGGCGGCGCTGGTGCAGGTCAACGATGCGCGGGATGACGACCGGGTGCGTTTCGGCCTGTCGGGCGAAGCGGGACTGAACGACGGCACCGCGTTTCCCTTTGTCATCCTCGGCCTGTTGATGCTGCGTGAAGACGGCAGCGGTTTTCTCGGCGAATGGCTGCTGCGTAACGTCCTGTGGGCGGTGCCGGCCGGTTTGCTGGTCGGCTATTGGATGGGACGCGGGATTGGCAAGCTGACCTTGTCGATGCGCATCAGGAATGCCGACAGCACCTGGTCGCCCAATGACTACCTGGCCCTGGCACTGATTGCCCTGGCCTACGTCGTGGCCGAGTGGATCCAGGGCTACGGCTTTCTCTCTGTATTCGCCGCCGGCCTGGGGCTGCGCCAGGCCGAGGTCAAATCCACCGATGAAGCGGCACCGCCGGCGGAGCACCTGGTGCAACCGGTGGTGGGCCACGAAACCGTCGAGCCCCAGCAGGCTGTCCTGGGCGATACCGAGTCGCTGGACGACGGTCAATTGGCCGCTGGAGTCATGATGAGCGACATGCTCGCGTTCGGCAGCCTGGTGGAGCGGTCGATGGAAGTCTTCCTGGTGACCCTGCTCGGTGTGGTGCTGGCCAACCATTGGGACTGGCGGGCCTTGGCGATCGGTGCCCTGCTGTTTGCCGTCATCCGCCCGTTGAGTGTGCTGGCGTTACCCTGGGGGCGACTGCTCGACGGACCGCAACGGCTACTGATCGGCTGGTTTGGCATCCGTGGGATCGGCAGTCTGTTTTATCTGTTTTTCGCCTTGAACCATGACCTGCAGCCGGAGGTGGCGCAACTGTGCATCAACCTCACCCTGTCGGTGGTGGCCTTGAGTATTTTGGTCCATGGTGTCACGACCCAACCGACCCTGGCGTGGTATGAACGCCACAAGCATTCGGGCTGAGGCCAGTGCGTCTCAACCGCCAGGATCGCCCATCTGGATATAGACCGAATACACCCCCAGCAACACCCAGAAGGTGGCGAAGATCCATGGCGTACGCACCGAGAACAGCAACGACTTGCGGTAGCCCTTGTGCGTCGACTCCCGTTCGCTGAACAGCGGCGACTCGTCGTAGGCCAGTCCCATCAAGGGTTCGGCGCGCAATAACTCGCTCTGTTTGAAATGCCAGTGATCGATGATCTCGTAGGCCGCTCGAATGCCCGGCCAGGCGTTGAGTGAGCTCAAGAAGCCCAGCAAGGCCAGGAATGGCGGCACGATCAACGTGAACAACTTGCCCCACTCCGGGTTCAGGTTGGCCATGCACGAGGCAAAGGCGATCACCAGGAAAGATTGGGCGGCCAGGTAAGCATCGGTTCGGTTGGCCAGGATGCTGGTTTCGTACTGGATCTCCCGACGATAGAAATCCAGTCGCTCCTTGGGCGAGCCGAACAGTTTGGCGTTGTGTTCCGTCAGTTCTTCTTCCGGGGTTGGCCCGGTGAGTATTCTGGGCATTGCGCAGGCGGTGCCTCGGTGATGATTCGGACTCATTAGAAGAACCCGGCGCGCGGCAAGTTCAAGCCAATGGATCGCAGGCGCATCAAACCTTCGAGGAAACGCGCTCCAACCGCCAAGGTCTCTAGTTCATAAGGGCAAGAGGACGCTTGTGTGGATTATCTTGGATGGATGCAATGGCCAGCGATGCTCGTCACGGTGCTGGCCGCCTGGCTGATCGGCTCACGCCAACCGCGACGCCGGGTGGCGGGATTCAGTTGTTTTATTGCCAGCAATATTCTGTGGGTGATCTGGGGGCTTCATACCCACGCGTATGCATTGATCGTGTTGCAGTTTTGCCTGTGTGCGATGAATTTGCGTGGGTTCAAGAAAAATACCGAATAAACACATGTTCTTGTGGCGAGGGAGCTTGCTCCCGCTCGGGCGCGTAGCGCTCGTCTGCTTTTGGGGCTGCTTCGCAGCCCAGCGGGAGCAAGCTCCCTCGCCACGGGGGGAAAACATTGCATTCCTGACTACTTCATCGTCTGCCCAATGATCTGCACCAGGTCTATCTGCTTGAACGGCTTGATCAACCGAGGCAATTGCGTGGCGAAACCTTCCAGGCGTTCGGCATAACCGGTGGCCAGGATGATGGGGAGGGTCGGTTGGCGGTCGCGCAACAGTTTCGCCAACTGCGCACCGTCCATCTGCGGCATGGCCATGTCGGTGATTACCAGGTCAATGTCCGGGTTGATCTCATACAGCTCCAGTGCCTGGGCACCCGATGGCGCGCAAAGGACCCGGTGCCCGAGGTCTTCGATGAGCAGGCGCGTGCTGGTGAGCACCAGGCTGTCATCGTCGACCACCAGCACTTTCAACGCGTCGACCGGCGGCGTTGTTTCCTGGATCGACGCTTTGCCCGGTGCCGGGTTGTCGGCCACTGGTAGCCACAATTGCGCGGTGGTACCGACACCTTTCTGGCTGCTGAGCGTCAGGCGGCCACCCAACTGTTCCGCCAGGCCATGCACCATGGACAACCCCAGGCCCGTGCCCTTGCCGACACCCTTGGTGGTGAAGAACGGGTCCACGGCCAGGGCCAGCGTGGCCTCGTCCATGCCCTCGCCTTCATCGGTAATCGACAGGCAAATGTAGCGCCCGGGGGGCATTGATTTGTCCGGGGCGGCATCAGACCCATGCCGCTCTTCGGCAGTAATCATGAGCTGGCCGCCATGGGGCATGGCGTCCCGGGCATTGGTCGCCAGGTTGAGAATCGCCAGTTCCAGCTGGTTGACATCGGCCAGCACCGGCGACAGTGCCTCGGCGAAACGGGTCTGGACGTGTATTGACGGGCCCAGGGAGCTTTGCAGCAGGCCGCTGATACCCTGCACCAGGGTCGACAGGTCGACCGATTCGTAGGTCAATTTTTGCCGGCGGGCAAACGCCAGCATGCGTTGGGTCAGCGAAACCCCACGCAGTGCGCCTTGGGTCGCGTTGTCCAGCAACTGAGTGAGTTTCGGCTCGTCGGGCAGGCGCTTGCGCACGATCTCCAGATTGCCAAGGATGACCGTCAACAGGTTATTGAAATCATGAGCGATGCCGCCGGTGAGCTGGCCGATGGCTTGCAGTTTCTGGGATTGGAACAGTGCCTCACGGGCCTGCTCGAGGGCCTGCTGGGCCTGGGTGACATCGGTGATGTCGCGGGTGATCTTGGCAAAGCCCAACAGTGTGCCAGTGTCGCTGCGGATCGCATCGATGACCACATGAGCCATGAAGCGCGTGCCATCCTTGCGCATGCGCCAGCCCTTTTTCTCGAAACGCCCTTCGCTGGCGGCGATGCTCAACGCGCGTTGTGGTTCGCCGGTATCGCGATCCTCAGGGGTGTAGAACATCGAGAAATGCTGGCCAATGGCTTCCGCCGGAAGATAACCCTTGATCCGCTGCGCCCCCAGGTTCCAGTTGGTGACCTGGCCTTGCGGGTCGAGCATGTAGATGGCGTAATCGGTGACGCTTTGCACCAACAGGCGGAACTGCTGCTCGCTTTGCTTGAGGGTTTCCTCGGCCATCTTGCGATCGGTCAGGTCGCGGGTGATCTTGGCGAAACCAAGCAAGGTGCCACTCTGGCTGTCGATGATCGGATCGATCACCACATGGGACCAGAACAGCGTGCCGTCCTTGCGCACCCGCCACCCCTCGCCTTCAAAGCGCCCCTCATGCACGGCCGTGTCCAGCGCCCGTTGCGGCAGGCCGGCGGCGCGATCCTGATCGGTGTAGAAACGGGAGAAATGCTGGCCGAGGATCTCGGCTTCCTCGTAGCCCTTGAAACGCCTGGCGCCGGAGTTCCAACTGGTGATGATGCCCGATGGGTCGGTCATGTAGATGGCGTAGTCGACCACAGCGTCGATGAGCAGGCGAAAGCGCTGTTCATCGTTCATGAGTGGGATCTTGGGGGCGTTCTCAAGCATCTGGCCGGGGCATCCGTGTGGATTCTTTTTTTGCGAAGTATGGAGCAAGTCGGGCGCCAGGAAAATTCCTCAAGCCTTCCACCCTGTGGGAGCGAGCTTGCTCGCGATAGCGCTGGGTCAGTTTGCATCAATGCTGGCTGACAGTCTGCCATCGCGAGCAAGCTCGCTCCCACAAGGGGATTTGTGGGTCTCTTGGGTAACTGACCACCAGCGCGGCAACAAGTGCTGCACCCTCGCCTCGCCAAACCGGTCGTCGATCAGCATCACCACCCCGCGATCCTGTTGGGTGCGGATGACGCGACCGGCCGCCTGCACGACTTTTTGCAGGCCGGGATACAGGTACGTGTAGTCGTAGCCATCGCCGAAGATCGCGGCCATGCGTTGTTTCATCTGCTCATTGACCGGGTTGAACTGCGCCAGCCCCAAGGTGGCGATGAACGCGCCGATCAGGCGTGAACCCGGCAAATCGATGCCCTCGCCGAACGCACCGCCCAGCACCGCAAAGCCAATGCCTTGGCTGTGCTCCATGAACCGCTCGAGAAACGCCTGCCGAGGCGCTTCACCCATGCCGCGCGATTGCGTCCAGAGCGCAATCTGCGGATACCGCTCGGCAAACAGCCCAGCCACTTGCTGCAAGTAATCGAAGCTGCTGAAAAAAGCCAGGTAATTGCCTGGGCGCTCGCGGAACTGGCGAGCCATCAACGCGGCAATCGGCTCCAGGGACGCCTGGCGATGGGCAAAACGGGTGGAAATGCGGCTGACCACCTGCACGTCCAGTTGTTCGGCCTTGAACGGCGATTCCACGTCGATCCACACCGTGTCGCCCGGCGTTCCCAACAAGTCTGCGTAGTAATGCCGAGGGCTCAGGGTTGCCGAGAACAGCACGGTGCTGCGCGCTGCGGTCAGCCTGGGCCGCAGGAACGCGGCCGGCACCACGTTGCGCAGGCACAGTGTGGACAGGCTGCGCTGACGACCAAGCTCGCGCTTGTGGATGTCGAACAAAAAGTGTTCGTCGAAGGTTTCCGCCACCCGGCCAAACTGCAACGCGTCGAAGTAGAACGCCTGCAATCCGCTGTCCAGGCCTTGAGGATGATCGTTGAGGTAATCGCCGATAGCCGTGGTACAGGTAGACAGGGCCTGGAGCAGTTTTTCCGGCAGTTTTTCATAAGCCTGGTAGGTCACCACCTGGGGCGTATGCAAGGCGTTCCACTGGCGATTGACCCTATCCAGGGATTTCTTCAGCGGTTCGGGGGCGGTTTTGCGCACGCTGGTCAGCGTGGCCTGGTCGAGGGTGGCGCTGTACATCTGCCGCCCCCGGTCCACCAGGTTATGGGCCTCGTCCACCAGGGTCGCGACGGTCCAGTTATTGGCTTGGGCCAGGCCAAAGAGCAAGGCGCTGAAGTCGAAGTAATAGTTGTAGTCGGCCACCACCACGTCGGCCCAGCGGGCCATTTCCTGGCTGAGGTAATACGGGCAGACCTCATGGGCCAGCGCAATCTCGCGCAACGCCGCCTGGTCGAGCAAGGTGACCTGGCTCGCCGCCGCCCGGGCACCCGGCAAGCGGTCGTAGAAACCACGGGCCAGCGGGCAGGACTCGCCATGGCAGGCTTTGTCCGGGTGTTCGCAGGCCTTGTCCCGGGCGATCATTTCCAGCACCCGCAATGGCATCGACGGCGCGCTGCGGGTGATCACGCGCGCCGCATCCAGGGCCAGCTTGCGCCCCGGGGTTTTGGCCGTGAGGAAGTACACCTTGTCCAGTTGCTGCGGCGCCAAAGCCTTGAGCATTGGGAATAAGGTACCGACGGTCTTGCCGATGCCCGTGGGCGCCTGGGCCATCAGGCAGCGGCCGGTACTGACCGCTTTGAACACTGATTCGGCCAGGTGCCGTTGCCCCGGTCTGAAACCCGCATGGGGAAATACCAGCGATTGCGCGCCGAGGTTGCGCGCCTGTCGATGGGCCATTTCCTGTTCGGCCCAGGCCAGGAACAACGCGCATTGCGCTTCGAAGAAGGCTTGCAACTGCGCCGCTTCGAAACGTTGAGTGATGCAGGTTTCCTTTTCGCTGACGATGTCGAAATACACCAGGGCCACGTCGATGTGCGGCAACTGCAGTTTCTGGCACATCAGCCAGCCATAGATTTTCGCCTGGGCCCAATGCAATTGGCGATGGTTGGCCGGTTGTTTGCTCAGGTCGCCGCGGTAGGTTTTCACTTCTTCAAGGCACTGGCGGGCCGGATCGTAGCCGTCGGCCCGGCCTTTGACTTTCAGTGCCTGGTAATGACCGTCGAGGGCCACCTCGGCCTGATAACCCTCGCTGCGCCGCGAGGCGACGGTGCGATGGCCGGCGATGCCTTCCAGGGCCGTGGGCGATGGTGTGAAGCGCAGGTCGAGGTCACCCACCTTGGCGGTGAACTCACACAGCGCCCGTACGGCGATGCTGTAGCTGGGCGCCGGGTTCATGCGGCCCCATCGCGAGCAAGCTCGCTCCCACAGGTGTTCTGTGGTGACTCATCCACTGTGGGAGCGAGCTCGCTCGCGATGGCTGACTCTGCCCATTGCACATAACAAACGGCAACGGGCATCTGGTGTTCATGGCAGAACTCCAGCCAGCGCAGTTGGTTGTCTTGCAGGCGATCACCGGGGCCTTTGACTTCGATCATGCGGTAGGTCTTGTGCTGCGGCCAGAACTGGATCAGGTCCGGCATGCCGGCGCGATTGGCCTTGATGTCCAGCAGCAGACGGTCAAACCAGTGCTTGAGATGCTCGGCCGGCAGGCAATCGAGCGCTTGCTCCAGCAAGGGCTCGGACAGCGCGCCCCAGAATACGAAAGGCGACTGCACGCCCCACTTTTCGGCGTAGCGACGGCCGATGGTCTGCCGATAGCGACCATCGTCCAACTCTGCCAGGCAGGCCGCAAACAACTCGGCGCGACGGGCGTGAAAATCTTCGTTGAGCAGGTCCACCGGCCCGCGTTGGAACGGGTGGAAAAACGCGCCCGGCAACGGCGCGAAGATCGCCGGCCAGCACAGCAGGCCGAACAGCGAATTGATCAGGCTGTTCTCGACGTAATGCACTGGCGCGGTTTCGTCGTGCAGGTGGGCCTGGACGTGGTACTCCACCGACAAACTGGGATCGACGCGAGACAGGTGCAGCTCCAGGCGTTCCACTTCCCGGGCCATGGCCCGTGGCACTGGCGGGCCGCCCAACTTGCGCCGCAGACGGGGCACGATCCGCAGCAAGGCCTGGGTTTCGGCGGCACTTTGCGGTGCCTGCGCCGCCGCCTCGCCCAGTTCGAGGGCCAGGGTGTACTCGCCGATACGCTCCAGCACCCGGACCATCCGCAAGCGCGCGCCCGGGTAGGTGCAATCGCGATAGATACCCAAGGCCAAGGCGAAATCGCCGATGCGCTCGCCGTGCTGGCCGATCAGGAACGACAACTTGGCCCGGCGCCGCTCCAGCCACGGATTGTCCGGGGACAGCTCGTTGATTTGGGCGACGATCTCTTCCAGCGGCTCGCCGGCTTCGAAGCGTTGCTGGCAGTCGTGCAGGAACACGCAGGCATCGACGTCTTCGCGGCTGCGCAAGCCCCGTGACTCGGCGCTGAACTCGACGGTTTCGTAGGTGAAGATGCCCAGGTCCGCCAGGACAAACTCCGACCAATCCTGGTAAAGGTTGCCGAAGAACATCAACCGCAGTCGGTCGCACAGATTCATGATCGTCAGGCTGTACAGCCGGTCGTCAAGCTGCGGGCACCAGGCATGGAACGGCTGGGGCTGGTTGAGGTGATCATCCAGGGCCTGGAGCCATTCGGTCTTTTTCGCCTTGGGGTGTTCGATCAGATGGCCCAGGCACAGGAGGATTTCCGGCTTGAGCAGCACCTCGAACAGCTCGACGAGCCCGATGGGGGCCTGTTCCTCGACCCAACCCAGCTCCAGCAGTGGCGCGACGGCCGCGCCGATGTCGCCAATTTCCGGGTAATGCAGCTTGCTATGACGAAACCGTAGCCCCTTGCGCATCACCATGCGCACCAGCAAGCCCTGGGCGCCACGCGGCAGCGCGGCGAAGTGCTCGATGAAGCGCTGCTCTTCAGTGCTGAGCACATCGGCATAACGCTGCGTCAACCAAGCGAGCACCTGCTGGAAGTTGTTCAGGTAGTAAAACGGATCGTCGAGAGAACGGGCTGCCACGGAAAGAAACGCCAAGGGAATCGGGGTACTGGTTATGCATACAGATAACAGCTGTAAACCAGCCAGGCAACAGCAAAAGATGAACGGTCTCCTATATTTAAGGTGAAATCCTTCAGCCAGCGATGAACTTTCCTACGACAAGCGAGACCAATGGCGGTTAGCTAATGTGATGGCGCGGTCGAATCAGCTGCTCCGTGTCCTTTTGATTGAGAGGTTATGGTTATGAACATCAGGTTTCTGGGCCTGCCCATGGTCGCCGTGGCATTTCTGGCGCTGGCTGGCTGCGCGTCGCCCACTGTAGTGACCTTGCAGAACGGTACCCAGTATTTGACCAAGGACACCCCCAATACTCGCACCGTCGATGGTTTCTACGAGTTCGAGGATATCTCCGGGAGGAAAGTCCGGGTCCGCGCCGATGATGTGGCAACCATTCGCAAGGAAGACTGATTACCAGTGATTCGCCTGCCGCACCGCCATCGCGAGCAGGCTCGCTCCCACAAAGGTTCGATGGTGAATACAAATACTGCATACACCCGAGTTCCACTGTGGGAGCGAGCTTGCTCGCGATAGCGATATCAGGCGAACACGATCCCTTCGCCCCCCACCTGACCCAGACCAACGCCCACCAGCGTCACGGAACTGTCGCCGACCTTGAGCAGCGTGTCATTGCCCACTTGTGACAGGTACTGGCTGTAGTCATGTCCTGCCCCGGCACCTGGTACGCCAAGGAACACCAGCTTGTCCCCCGCGTCGTAGCCGCTGATCCGGTCCTGGCCGAAGGCGCCGTTGAAGAGGAAGGTGTCACTGCCGCCCCCCGCTTGCATCTGGTCATTGCCCGCCCCACCGACAAAGGTGTCGTTACCCGCGCCGCCCACCAGCACATCGTTGCCGTCCTGGCCGAACAGCCAGTCACCCTTCGCCCCCGCCACCAGTGTGTCGTTGGCCGCGCTGCCCTTGATCGAGGAGGCATACGCCGTCAGGTTGGCGCCGGCCACCAGGCCATTGGCGGTGACACTGTGGCTCACCTCATCCTTGAGCAGCCCCCAGAACAACCCAGGCTCCTTACTGACCAAGGTGCCAATGTCGCGGGTGATGCTGATCGCGCCATGGGCGTCGCGCATATACAGCGTTCCGGCCCCGTCGTGGGCGAAACTGAAATCCTTCACCGACTGCTGCAGTTGCAGGCTGTTGTTGCCCTGCCCGCCCAATATCACGTTGTAGCCACCGCCATCGCGAAAGGTGTCGTTGCCCGCGCGGCCCTCCAGGTAGTCGTTGCCCTGGCCGCCCTGGATCAGGTCATTGCTGTCGCTGCCGATGATGAACGTGCTGCCGGTGTGGGTTTCGGCATTGCGATTGAGGTCCTGCACCCAGGTATTGGCGCGCGCGGGGTCAGACAGGTTGGCGACGATGATGGTGGAGTCTTTTTCGGTGAGATCGTAGAACGCCGACCCCATGATCCGGCCCATGCCATCGCCATAGCCGGTAGGCAGGTGGGAAATCCAGGTGGGGATGTTGAGGATGGAAAACGGCAACACGTTCCATGCCGTCGAAGCGTAGTGGTCATTGAAGCTGACGATGTTGTTGGTGGCCGATTCTTGTTGCCCATCGTGCACACCCACCGACGCGAGGTTGAACGTCGAGCCGTCCAGGGCGCGGAACACCGGATCGTTCTCGTAACCGATGTTCAAGACCTTGTCGGTACTGCTCTGGGTTGGCGAGGCGTAGGCGATGTAGTTGGCATCGGCGTAGAACCCCGACCATTGGCTGGCGCTCAAGTCCGCCAGGCTGTTGACCGCCAACCCGCCCAGGCTGTGGCCGCTGACCAGCACGTCGTTGCCCGTCAGGCCATGGGCCTGGGCAAACTTCGCGACGTCCCCCAGCAGGTTGCCAAAGGCTTCGCCGGCGTAGTTTTTCGCGTAGTCCTTGGGCCCCAGCGCGGCCATCAGGTCGCTGATCACGTCGCCAATGGTGTCGCCAATCAGGTTTTCCCGAGGGCCGCTGGTGCCGCGAAACGACACGCCGATTTCCTGCAAGTGCCCCGCGGCATCGTACTTGCCGAGGATCTCGACCTGCGCGGTGGTATAGCCGGTTTTTTCACCAAAAAATGTCCCGCGATCATCCACCTTGCCGGCGTAGCCCAGTTGCGCGGCGCTGATGGGCGTCCAGCCAGCCTTCTGCACCGCCTCCAGGGCCAGTTTTTCCGAGTCGGGGTTCCACGGCACGCCGGGAATCACCCCTTGGGAATCGCTGCTCCCCAGCACCGCAGTGACCAGGGTCGCCGGCAGCCCGGCACCGAAGCCGTTGTGCTGGTACCCGGCGGCAAAACCGTTGTCGAGGTTGTGGTAGGAATACAGCATGATCGCCATTGCGTCGCTGACCAGTGCCTTGGATTCGGCGGTGCCGAGGTTCTTGTAGTCGTAGATACCCATGGTTGTTGCCCTCTTTTTGTTGTTGGAATGTCAAACCCGGGTGGTCACACGTCTGTGTGGCGAGGGAGCTTGCTCCCGCTGGGCTGCGCAGCGGCCCCGAAAATCCTGCGAACGCTTCGCACTGGTGCGCCAGCCCGGTCGAGCGGGAGCAAGCTCCCTCGCCACAACAGCAACGCGCAGGTCATTGAATTGACGCCTGGGACACAAACGCCTCATCCACCTTCGCCAGATCCTGCGGGCCGAGGGTGCCGGCGTAGTAATGCAGCTTGGTCCAGGCCATGAGGTAGTCGTAACGGGCCTGCGCCAGGTCGCGGCGGGTGGTGTAGAGCTGTTGTTCGGCATTGAGCGCATCGAGGTTGACCCGCTCGCCGCCAAGGATGCTTTGCCGGGTCGAGACCACCAGCGCTTCGGCGGAGCTCAGGGCCTTCTGATAAGCCCGCAGTTTGTTCACCCCGGACACGCAGGCGCTGAACTGGCGGCGCAATTCGATCAGCGTCTCGCGGGTCTTGGCATCCAGCTCGTATTCGGCCTGTTCCATATTGCGGCTGGCCTGGCGGGTCGACGCCGAAACCCCGCCACCGGCGTACAGCGGCACACTGACTTCCAGGCCGATGGTGTTGGTGTCGTAGCGCTGGTTATAGGTGTTGCCACTTTCCGATTCGTTCTGGCGCATCGTTGCGTAGGCACTGACCTTGGGCAGGTGCCCGGCGCGGTTGCGCTCCACCTCGAAACGCGCCACGTCCACGGCTTGGCGCTGGGACGCTAGATTGGGGTTGTTGCTCACCGCCAGTTCGTGCCAGGTATCGAAACTGGCCGGCTGCAAGGCAAAGGTCTGGAAGGTGTCGTGCAGCGGCGCCAGGTCGCCGATATCCAGGGCCGGAACGCCAATCAGCGAGCCCAGCTCACGCAAGGCGGCGTCCTGCTCATCCCGCGCCTCGATCTCTTCGGCGATTGCCAGTTCATAGCGCGCCTGCGCCTCGAGGATATCGGTGCGCGTCCCTTCGCCCTGGCGAAACAGATGCTCGTTCTGACGGAATTGCTGCTCGAACGCCTTTTTCTTGGCCTGGGCAATGTCGATCTGGTCCTGGGCGAACAGCGCCTGGGTGTAATGACTCAGCACCCGCACCAACAACTCCTGGCTCTTGCCACGAAAACTTTCGTCGGCGAACAGCGCCTGGGCCACGCCCTTTCGATAGGCGGCGTAAGCCTCGTAGTCCAGCAGCGGTTGTTGCAGCGTCAGGCTGGAGCCGTAGCTGCTGTAGTTGCGATCGTCATGCTGGCTGGCGCCACGGTCATTGAGGTACGTGACCTTGGATTGGTTGCGGCCCTTGTTGTAGCTGTAGCCCAGGTGCGGCAACAGCCCGGCGCGGCCAATGGCGCGGTTCTCCAGGCCCGCATCGCGCTCCTTGATCGCGCCCAGGTAGACCGGATCATTGCGCAGGGCCTGCTCGTAGAACTCGAAGGGCCCCATGGCCCAGGCGTTGTTGCACACGGAAACGGCCAGCACGACCACCCAATAGAAACGCTTCATAGCGCCGGACATCCTTATTCTTCGGTCAACGCAGAGCCGGCTCGGTCGAGCAGCGGTTTGAACAGGTAGTTGAGCAACGAGCGCTCGCCCGTGCGCACGAACATCTCGGCCGGCATGCCGGGCTTGATCACCAGGCCGTTGAGCTTGTCCATCGCCACGTCACTGACGCTGCTGCGCAGGACGTAATACGGCGCGCCGGTCTTCTCATCGAGCATCTGGTCAGCGGAAATCAAGCTGACTTCCCCTGGCACCCTTGGCGTGCGGTTCTGGTTGAAGGCGGTAAACAGGATGTCCACCGGCAAATGCGGGCCGACCTTGTCGATCAGGTGCACCGGCAAATGCCCTTCCACTTCCAACCGCGTACCTTGGGGGACGATTTCCAGCAAGGTGTCGCCCTGACGCACCACCGCGCCCTCGGTGTGCACCCCCAGGTTGACCGCGATGCCGTCGGCGGTGGCGAGGATTTCGCTGTGTTGCAACTCGAAGCCGGCGGATTTCAGTTGCTGTTGCAGGGTTTCACTCTTGAGCTGGGCGTCGGCCAACTGGCTACGCACCTCTTTCTGGTATTCCTCGTGGTGCTGCTGCAGCTTCAGCCGCGACTCGACGATCCCCTGCTCCACCCGCCCGCTTTCGCCGCTGTTCTGCGCCAGTTCCTGCTGTACTTGCGACAGCTGGCGTTGATAGTCCAGCAGGCGGTTGCGCGGGATGTAGCCGTTGTCCGCCAAGGGTTGCAGGTTGCCCAGTTGCAGGCGCAGGGATTCGGCCTGGGCGGTCAGGTCGCTGCGGGCCCGGCGCATGCCCGCCAATTGCGCCGCGGCGCCCTCGATGCTGGCGCGCAACGCCGCCTGCTCCCGGGCGAAGGCTTCGCGGCGGCTGCTGAACAGTTGCCGCTGGCCTTCAAGCACCAGGGCCAGGCCTGGATCGGGATCGCGACTCAGCTCGGCCGGAAAACTCACCTGCAACAAGTTGTCCCGCTCGCTTTGCCAACGCGCCAGGCTCGCCCAGGTCATCCGGTACTGCGCCTGCAGCGATTGCACATCGGCGGCGGCCTGGGTCTGGTCCAGACGGAACAGCGGCTGGCCCTGCTTCACCGCTTCGCCTTCGCGCACCAGGATCCGGCTGACTACGCCGGCGCTCATCGATTGCACCGCCTTGCGCTTGCCTGAAACCACCACGGTGCCTTGCACCGGGATGCCCTGGTCCAGCGGCGCGAGGCTGGCCCAGGTGAAAAAACTGCCCGCGCCAATGAGCGCCAATGCCCAGCCCATGCGGGTGAAGAAACGGGCGTCGCGCTCCGGCTGCTCAACGTCCTGAGAATGTTCTAGATTCATGTCGCGCTCCTTGCTCATGCGCCACCGGGTTTGCTGGCGGCCTGGTACTGGCGACTCATGCTCAGTCCGTTGGGGGCCACCTGGGGACTGTTCGGCGGTGAGCTGCGCGGCGCGTTGTCCTGTGGGCCCGACTGGCCGGAAAGCGCCCGCAACACTTGCTGGCTTGGGCCGAAGGCTTGTAGCCGGCCTTCGTCGAGCACCAGTAACTTGTCGGCCTGGGCCAATGCCGAGGAGCGATGGGTGACCAGCACGACACTGGTGCCTTGGGCCTTCATCTGCGCGATGGCACTGGCGAGCGCCGCTTCGCCAACCGTGTCGAGGTTGGAGTTGGGTTCGTCGAGCACCACCAGGCTCGGCCGGTCGTACATCGCCCGGGCCAGCGCAACCCGTTGTTTCTGCCCGCCGGACAAACCACCGCCGTCCTCCCCCAGCACCGTGTCATAGCCTTTGGGCAGGCGCAGGATCAGCTCATGGACCCCGGCCTGCTGCGCGGCGGCGACGACTTTTTGCGGATCGGCTTGGCGAAACCGGGCGATGTTCTCGGCAATGCTGCCGCTGAACAGCTCGATGTCCTGGGGCAGATAACCAACGTGCGGGCCGAGTTGCTCGCGATTCCAGCGATGAATGTCGGCCCCGTCGAGGCGCACCGTACCCGCGAGGGTCGGCCACACCCCCACCAGGACTCGGGCCAGGGTGGACTTGCCGGAACCGGACGCCCCCAGCACACCGAGCACGTCCCCGGCAGCCAAGCTGAAGCTGACCTGCTGCAGCGTCGCGTTGCGTTGTCCTGGTGGCCCCGCGCTCACTTGTTCGAAGCTCACCTGGCCCTTGGGCGCAGGGAGCGTCATGCCGTGATCCTGGGGCGCAAACGCCTGCAACAGCGCGTCGAGACGCCGGTAAGCCAGCTTGGCGCCGCTCCATTGCTTCCACACGGCGATCAACTGGTCGATGGGGCTCAATACCCGTCCCATCAGGATCGAGCCGGCAATCATCATCCCGGCGGTCATGTCGCCCTTGATCACCAGCAGCGCCCCCAAACCCAGCACCAGCGATTGCAGGCACAGGCGCAGGGTCTTGCTCAAGGAGCTGATCACCGCGCCGGTGTCGCTGGCCTGGTTCTGCAAGCCGAGAAACCGTGAGTGCACGGCAAACCAGCGGCTGCGCAGCGCGCCGAGCATACCCATGGCCTGGATCGTCTCGGCGTTGTGCAAATGGCTGGTAGCCAGTTGGCTGGACTGTTGCGAGTAGACGCTGGCCTGCCCCAAGGCTTTTTTGGTCATGGCCTCGTTCAGGCAGGCCAGGCCGATCAGCAGCAGCGTGCCGACGGAGGCAAACACGCCGAGCCACACGTTGAACAGGTAGATCACCAGCAGATAGATGGGAAACCACGGCGCGTCGAAGAAAGCGAACAGCGCCGGTCCGGTGAGGAATTGGCGAATATGCGTGAGGTCGCCCAGGGATTGCCCGGCGTTGCCTTCTCCCTGGCGCAGATTGCGCTCGAACGCGGCCTGGTACACCTGGAGATTGAAGCGTCTCTCCAACTGGCTGCCGATGCGGATGACCACGAAGCTGCGGACCATTTCCAGCAGCCCGATGAATACGAAGAAGCCGACGACCATCAATGACAACATCGCCAGCGTGGTTTCGTTTTGGGATGACAACCCGCGGTCATATACCTGGAGCATGTATATCGAAGGCGCAAGCATCAAGACGTTAATCAACGCAGTAAAACAACCGACACTGATCAGAATATTTTTATAAGCGCCCAGCGCTTTAAACAGCGGCACGGCGACAGCGCCCTGGCTCTTAGTCATGACTCTTCCTGCTGTTGGCTTCGCCGGATATACGGCTGTTATGCACTACCAATCTTTAATTATTAAATCGGCCCCGGCCGATGCGCACGCCTGATTGAACATACGCGTCTTGTTCCGGGATAAACGTAACAATTTGTTAACGCTCGATCGGGCGCTCAAGCCTGAGTATCAGGCCGGACTTCAAAGTGACTTGATAATGATGTTCTTGGCGCATCCCCAGATGCACTCTAGAGTTCTGTCTGCCAATTAGGGAAAGACCATCGGGTTCGGTAAACCAATGGACCGGTTCATCCCCCAGCCAGCGACCCAGGCATTCGGTTTGCCCACCGAGGGTCTGGTCCACCTTGAGCTCGACAAGGCAAGTGTTGGACGGTTTGTCCTGCATCGCCTGGCTTTGTGCAGTGTCCTGCGGGCTCGACAAAACGGCCAGCCACTGACCGGCCAATTGCGAGGGTTCTGCTAACAACAGGCTGCGCGCCATGGCGACTTCTCCACAAAACATCATCAGCGTAGCGAGCAACCCGGCGGTTGCCTGAGCGCTAATGGGCATGAATTTTCTACGCATTTTTTCATCCTGGCCTGGGTCCTGTAGGCGCTGTCGAGCGAAGCGACAGCTCCTACAGGGTTTAGCATCAGGCCACGATATCCGAGACCGCTGCCTGGCCAACGGTGCTGACCAGGAAGTCAGCCACGCCGAGCCCGGAGAAGTCCACCGACAGCAGGCTGTTGCCACCCGATGTCGACAACACCGCATCGCCCGCCGCACCGGTGAACGCGCTCACGAAGTGCAGGCCCGCGCCCTTGGTGATACCGGTCAGGTCGATCTTGTCCAGGCCGCTGACGAAATCAAGGATCTGGTCCGTCGCCCCCGGCCGCGAATCGGAACTGGCGGCAAAAACAAAGGTGTCCGAACCCGAGCCACCCCAGAGCTTGTCTGCGCCACCAGCGCCCCAAAGGATATCGTTGCCCGCGCCGCCCTTGAGTTCGTTGGCCACCGTGTTGCCAATCAGCAAGTCGCTGCCCGAACCGCCGATGGCGTTTTCGATAACGGCACCCTGGGCGATGGACACGTTGCCCACCATGCCACCAACATCGGAGAACGAGGCGTCATTGAGGTTGATTTTCTGGTTCTGGGTGAAACCGGAGAAATCCAGGGTATCGCGCCCGCCCGCGTCCCATACCGAAAACACCACTTTGTCCGACGACGAAGACGCACTGAGAAAATCGCGGCCGGTGTTGGAGTTGAAGCCGTAGGTCGAATCGCCGGTACGGGTCGTGGTGTTGGCACCGTAGAGCTTCTGGATGGCCGCGATGTCATCCATCAGCGGACCGGAGGCGTAGGCTTCGACGCCGCCCTTGCTGAAGTTCTGGTCGGTATTGCTTTCGCTCCAGTAACTCATGAGGCTGTAGCCACGGGTGTCCTGACCATACGTGGCGTCATCGTAGGTCGGGCTGCCTTCGCCAGCGTTGTAGTCACCCGGGTGGGCCAGGCCGAGGGTGTGACCGATTTCATGGGTCAGGGTCTGGCGGCCGTAGTTGTTCAGGTCCGGGGTCTTGTTCTGGGTGTAGCTGCTGTTGATCAGGTACCAGGAGGTCCCGTCATAGCCGGCCCCCGTCCCCGGCAGATAAGCGAACGCCGCCGCGCCATCCTGGCCGCCGCTGTAGTTGCCGAAGGTCATGTGACCGTCGCCGCCGCTGGCTTTTTCGGTGAAGGTGACATTGGCCACGTCCGCCCAGGATTGCATGGCCAGGGCTGCCTGGCCTTTCTGCTGCGCACTGAACTGGCTGAAGCCGCTGATCCCATGCTTGTTCATGGTGCTGGAAGAGGCGGACGTCAGGAAGGTGTAGGTCAGCTCGATCTTGCCGCTGCCGTCCCGGTCCTGGTAAGCCGCGCCGTCGCGCAGCAACTGAGTGGCCGCCTCGTCGACGGAGTACGACGGTTTGCCGTTGACGGTCAGGTTGCCGCCCCGGTCGTATTGGTGGCTGAAACTATTGATCTGGTTGAACGCATTACTGGGAGCCGCCAATGATTGCGGCGCCCAGAGGAGTTGTTCGGCAGAATCGATAGCGCTGCTTTTGACTTTCGACATAAACACACTTCCTTGTTTGCAAATGGAATAGATTTAGTCAGACAGACAATCTCTGGCGAGATCGTCCTATCACTCGCCCAATGAGGACGTAAGAAACCTGACACAATTGGAAATCAAACGTCTAGCAATTTTTTTCGTTCAATTTCACGGCCTATCCATAACGCCAACAAACAATAGGTTTCTGCCTCGTTAGTGCGCGAATTCAACTGCCTGAGTTAAAGATTGTCAGACAAAATTCTATTTAAATATTAAATATCGATAACTAGCAATTTGCGGACAGCGTCGCCCTTCTTCCAACTAAGTGCCAGCGAAATGCTATTAATCAATATCTACTAAACCTCTACTGTTTTACGTGCGCACACTTCCCGCAGACAGCCTCGAAGCCAGCGATGCACAGGATCGGCGTCCATCCGCGGATGCCAGAGCATGGCGATCGTGAACCCAGGTACTGGAAACGGCAGCGCAAAACTGTGCAGGCCGACCCGCAGGCTCGCGGTGTAGCGTTCGGGCACGCTGGCAATCAGGTCGCTGGAGCGGGCCAAGCCCAGCGCCGAGGAAAAGCCTGGCACGCTGGTGACGATTTCCCGGGACAAATTCAACGCCGCCAGGGCCTGGTCGATGAGGCCATGATCCAGGCCGCGCATCGAGACACCGACATGCCCGCCTGCCGCATAACCGCCGGCGCTCACCACTGCCTGGCTCAGCGGGTGACCCGCGCGCACCACGCCAATCAAGCGATCGCTGAACAACGCCTGGGTTCGCAGTTCCGGGCTGGTGTCCTTGTCCACGACGGCGGTCTCCAGGTCCACGGCGCCTTCGCGAAGCGCCGTACTGTCGCGGTCGGTTTTTTCCACAAAGCGCAGGCGCACGCCGGGCGCTTGCTCGTGGATGCGGGTGATCAGGTCGATGGCAAAGTTTTCCACGAACCCTTCGCGGGTGCGCAACGTGAAAATTCGGTTCAAGCGCCCAAGATCCGGGGTCGTCATTGGCCGCAGCACCGCCTGGGCCTGCTGCACCAGATGGCTGACCTGTTCGCGCAACTCCAGCGCATGGGGTGTCGGTACCAGCCCTCGCCCGGCCCGCACCAACAGCGGGTCACCAGTGGTTTCACGCAACCGCGCCAGTGCCCGACTCATGGCCGACGGACTGAGCTGCAAGCGCCGGGCGGCCCGGGCCACGCTGCCTTCCGAGAGCAGCACATCAAGGGTGACGAGCAGATTGAGGTCAGGCGAAGACATGGCGGTATCTCGAATTGAACAGATGGCGTTTGGTGCAGCTATAACCTGCAAATGCTGCGTCTTCCGCCATGTTATGCCCAGGCGTAACGTTCTGACAGCTCCGTTTCGAGCGCTACGGATACAGGTGACACGATGAAACCCGTCAACACACCACAAAACCGGCCGGCAACCGCGTCCGCACACCGGCTCTTTTCACCCCGTTTGGCCTTGGCCAGCCTTGCGCTTTCGACACTGCTGGCCTCTCTGGGCGCCAGTGTGGCCGCGGTGGCGCTGCCGACGCTGGCCCAGGCGCTCGATGCCTCTTTCCAGCAGGTTCAATGGGTGGTGCTGGCCTATCTGCTGGCAATCACCACGCTGATTGTCAGTGTCGGCCGTCTGGGAGACCTGATGGGGCGGCGCAAGCTGTTATTGGTCGGCATCATCCTGTTCACCTTGGCATCGGCGGTGTGCGGCCTCGCGCCTTCGCTTTGGCTTCTGGTCGCCGGTCGGGCGCTGCAAGGCCTGGGGGCGGCCATCATGATGACGTTGACCCTGGCCCTGGTCGGCGAAACGGTCTCCCAGGAAAAAACCGGCAGCGCCATGGGGCTGCTGGCCACGCTGTCGGCGGTGGGCACGGCCCTTGGGCCATCCTTTGGCGGCATGTTGATCGGCGGATTCGGCTGGCAGGCCTTGTTTCTGGTCAACATCCCCCTCGGCCTGCTGACGCTAGGGCTGGCGTGGTATTCGCTACCAGTGCGTGAAGTGCCGCCGAAGCCCGAAGGAACCCGCTTCGATGTAACCGGTACATTGCTGTTGGCAATGACGCTCGCCGCCTATGCCTTGGCCATGACCTCCGGGCGCGGGAGCTTTGGCGGATTGAATATTGCACTGCTGCTGATCGCGCTCGTGGGCGGCGGAGTGTTCATTCGGGTCCAATCCCGGGCCGTATCGCCGTTGATTCCCTTGGCAATCTTTCGCGACCGGCTGCTGGTGTCGGGCCTGGCGACGAGCGCCCTGGTCGCGACGGTCATGATGGCGACGCTGTTGGTCGGGCCTTTTTACTTGTCCATCACCCTCGGACTGCCGGCGGCCATCGTGGGGCTGGTGCTGGCGGCCGGGCCGGGCGTCGCGGCATTGGCTGGAGTGCCTGCCGGACGCCTGGCGGATCGCTTCGGCGTAACGTCCATGCGACTCGCTGGCCTGGCGACCATGGTCGTCGGCTGCCTGATGCTCTCGCTGGTACCCCCTGCCCTTGGCATCGTCGGCTACCTCGCGGCTATCGTGGTGACGACTCTCGGCTATGCGTTCTTCCAGACGGCCAACAACACGGCCGTCATGGCCGAGGTGGCTGTCCAGAAGCGTGGTGTCATCGCCGGGCTGCTGAACCTGTCGCGCAACCTGGGTTTCTTCACGGGCGCTTCCGTGCTCGGCGCAGTGTTTGCGGCTGTCGCAGCGACGAATGACATCGCCCGCGCCAGCCCCGAAGCGGTGACGAACGGCCTGCACACGACCTTCGCCGTCGCCCTGGCGATGGTGACCCTGGCCCTGCTCATCGCCTGGAAAAGCCGCGAGCCAGAGCCCTTGCCCAAGCCTCGGGACAACCCCAGCCAAGCGTGATGGCATTCTGAGCATTACCGCTTAAGTCGTGATCCAGATCAAAAAAAGTGAACCAATCGCAAAACGGACTGAAAAAATCCACATGAGCTTCATTTTCAGGTGCTATTTTTAGTTCTCACTGGTAGAGCCATGATGGCTCTTCCTTCCTGACATGGGCAAAAGGAAGCGCTCGATTGAAGAAGGCGGGCAACACATGAATAAAGGATCTTTCAGCAAGGTTACGTTCCCCAACGCTTGCCAGTTGATGCGCTGGCACTTCCATCCCATGGGATTCGAAGCGAGCATGGATGCGCCTGGCAGCATGGTTGCCAGGCTGTTTGACCGTGCCAGCGGCGAGACCATGATCGCCATTGCAGGTATCCCCTGCGCGACCGTGATGAATGCTCCCGATGTGGAACGAATAATCGAGGCAGTAGAGGCCGAACTGGAAGCTTTTGTGCCACCGGTGGGGTTGCGGCGGTTTGCTTCCTGACAGGGTTGGTTCTTTTTACTGCTAGATAAAGCGGCGCGTCCCATTTGTATGGGCAGGCGCCGTTTTTTATTGGATTGATGTGTACATATCCGTTGCTGCGGTAACGGATATACACACCAAACCCTATCCTTTACGAACACGCCGATGGTCAGCAAAAAAGGGCTTGTCCCCCGCAACACGATCCGAAGCCTTAGGCCCATTGGCCGCCTGCCCATCCTGCCCATCGACATACCAATAACAATGCTGCACCGCACGAGTAATCCCCACATACGCCAAACGCAAAATTTCATCCTTTTGCGCCGTGTCGTAAGGCTCAGCATCTCCGTCCTGCCCCAGCCCAGCCATTCGATAGACCTGATTCTTATAGGGTGAACTGCTCAGGTGCTGGCAATCGCCCAACAAGAACACCGCATCAGCCTGGAGCCCCTTGGCACTGTGATAAGTCATCTGCCTGAGCCGCCGGGCATCGTACGGCAAGCTAGAATCAACATTAACTGTTGGATAAATATACTTTTCTATCAATAGCTTATCGCTGCTTTTTCGATACAACATCAAAATTGAATCGCCCCTGCGATAGTGTTCTTCCAATCGCAGGGCCAGCCCTTCGTCATCTCGATCCAGCACGTTGACTGGACTCAGAGAGCGAGGCATACCACTGGCCTTAGCCTTTTTACCGGGGATAGCCGCGGCAGCCCGCACGATGTGCTCGGCCGCGTCGATGATGTGCTGGTGGCTGCGGTAGTTGTCGGTGAGCATGACCCGTGTCGTCGTTGGCGACGGGAATTGCTTGTTGAACGCCATGAAGTAGCTCGGCGAACTGCCGCGCCAGCCATAGATCGATTGCCAATCGTCCCCGACACATAACAAGGAAGAGCGCTGGGCACCGCGCCCAACGTGCATCGCGGGTCCACGGCTGCGTACTTCCCGCAGACTGGCCCGTAGCCAGGAGACGATCTGCGGTGACACGTCCTGAAATTCGTCGATCATCAGGTGCGAAAGCGGCCTGAGCAACGCATCCCCCAGCAACTTGAAATTTTCCGGTGAGTGCTCGCTGAACAGCGCAAACATGCGGTTGTAGGTCATGACCGGCGGCGATTGATCAAGCAAATGGTCTTCGAATGCCCGCCAGAAGCGGCTCAGCGCCTCGAAAAAATACCGATCAGGGTCGTCCTGGGCAAAGGACATCCGGCCCACGGCATCCGGGACGTCCAGGCCAAGATTCTCGATAAAGCCTGCCGCCGCGACAAAACAGTCCAGCAATGGCGCCGAACCCAGTTCGCCCTTGACCTTATAGTCGAACCCTGGCCCGGCGCTGGCGTCACCGGCCATCGACGCCAATACACGTTTTGACGCCTCATAACCTTCAAACCATATCAATGGCTTACGACAGAAAGCTTGAAACAGTGTGCGCTTGACCGCCCATTCCGCACGGATACTCAACTTGGCGCCCGGACGGCTGAGCCGGGCGTCTTCCCGTGGATCGAACCCCAGTATCACCCAGGCATCCAGGGAAGGCGCGTAGCCATGGCAGTGGAACGTCGAACCATTGATTTCGAACGTTTGTCGCTTCGGCTCGATCCCCTTGATCGGCCAGGCACCGGCGCGCAACCACAGGTCTTCGATCGCATCGCACAACTCTTCGTCGCGCTGGGCTGCCAACTCGGTCACCGCGACGCGCTTTTGCACATCCGGGTGATCGCGTTCCAGCTCCTTGAGTTGCAGCGCGTGGCGGGACAACGGCAGGATCAGCTCACGGAAACGCCCGTCACGCTGGTAAAGGTTGTAATAACAGGCGTTGAGTTGCTGGCGCTGGGCGTCGTTGATGCGCAAATCAAAGGGATTGCCCTGGGCATCATCGTCACCCGCTTCGGCGCGATGGCTCAGGGTCTCGAAGGCCTGGAGCCGCTCGAACCCAGGCAGGCTGCGGACCATGGGCAAGATGCGCGAATGGAATGTCCGCACCAGGTCACGAGCTTCCTTGAGGCTGACGGTTCGCCCCCACAGGGCAAACACTTCGATCAGTTTCTGGATGAAATCCTTGCGCGACTCCCGGGTAAACGTCACCACGGTCATCGAGTCCAGTTCGAAACCCAGGTAATGGGACAACAGCACAATGCGCAACACCAGGGTGGTGGACTTGCCCGCCCCGGCCCCGGCGACCACCGAGGTCGAGGGCGTGTCGCTGAAAATCATTTTCCATTGCGCGACACTGGGTTGTGCATGGGCCGGCAGCAATCTGGCGACATCTGCCTTGATGCGTTTCTTCAGCTCAGCGGTCAGCGGCAGGCGCCAGTCATCGAACAGCAAATCATCGACCTGCGGTGCCGGATGCTCCGTGCTGCGCGAATCACGGATCAGCAGGACCTGACGGCCCTCCTCAAGCCCTTCGGCCCGGCCTTCCTTGTAGCCATAGTCAAAACCGGCGGTATGACCACTGCGGAAACCGTCGGCCTGGCCATGCAACCAGGAGGCGCGATGTTGGGCGCGCAGGCGTGTCAGGCCATGGCCGAAAAGCCGGGCGGCCAGGCGCTTGAACAGCGGCATCTGGGCCAGGGATAAAAGCTCGGGGGGAAGATCGGGAGTGTGTTGCGCCACGCTGGGGACTCCGGTGTTCATGAACCATGACGGCTATGGTGTCTGTATTTGCCGCCGGGTTCCACCCAAAAGCTTTTAACTCATGGGTTTAGGCGATGAAGTGAAAGCTGGCTCTCGATTTTGCATCTAAACATTCGATAGGATTGACGCACTTTTTACGCTTTTTATCGATGGTTTGCCTGGCGAAAATAACCCCATCAACCATCGCTTTCGCTGCTCAGCGGAAAAGGACACGAACATGCTCGAACTCAGGCCCTTCGCCACCTTGGGCGCCGCCAACCACGGCTGGTTGGATGCCCACCATCATTTTTCGTTCGCCGAGTATTACGACCCCCAGCGCATGCATTGGGGCAACTTGCGGGTCTGGAACGATGATGTCATCGCCCCTGGCAGCGGTTTTCCTCAACACCCGCACCGGGACATGGAAATCATCACCTATGTGCGCGAAGGCGCGATCAGCCACCAGGACAATCTGGGTAACAAGGGCCGCACGGAGGCCGGTGATGTACAGGTCATGAGCGCGGGCACCGGCATTGCCCATAGCGAATACAACCTGGAATCGACGGCCACCCGCATTTTCCAGATATGGATCATCCCCAACGAAGAAGGCCTGCCACCGTCATGGGGCGCCAAACCGTTTCCCAAGGACTCGCGCGAAGGCTTCGTGACTTTGGCCAGTGGCAAGGCCGGCGATGACCAAAGCCTGCGCATTCGCGCCGACGCACGACTGGTAGCGGCCAATCTCAAGGCGGGTGAAAGTGCGGAGTATCGGCTGGACATCGCACGTCGAGCTTATCTGGTACCGGCCACAGGACTGATAGAAATCAATGGGTTGCGTGCGCAAGCTCGAGATGGGGTTGCGATTGAAGATGAACAGATCTTACGAGTGACAGCAATAGAAGATAGCGAAATCGTGCTCGTGGACCTGGCCTGATTGGTCTTGTGGCGAGGGGATTTATCCCCGCTGGGTTGCAAAGCAACCCCAATCAATTGCACCGGTATGCCAGATAGCCCCCGGTTGCAGGTCTTTGGGGGCTGCTTCGCAGCCCAGCGGGGATAAATCCCCTCGCCACAGGGTTGGAGCAAGGCTTGCCAACGGAGTCACTTGCTGGTGATAGCCCCATCCACCAACGTTTGCGCCTCAGCCACCAATTGCTTGAGGTGCGCATCGCCAATGAAGCTTTCGGCGTAGATCTTGTAGATATCCTCGGTACCGGACGGACGTGCCGCAAACCAGCCGTTTTCGGTCATGACCTTCAGGCCGCCTATGGCCTGGTCATTGCCCGGCGCATGGCTGAGGATGCTCTGGATCTTCTCCCCGGCCAGTTCGGTAGATGTCACCTGATCCGGCGACAGCTTGCTCAACAGCGCCTTCTGTTGTGGGCTGGCCTTGGCATCGACGCGTACCGAGAACGGCTCGCCCAGCTCGTCAGTCAATGCGCGGTAGGCCTGGCTCGGATCACGACCGGTGCGCGCCGTCATTTCAGCTGCCAGCAACGCCGGGATCAGGCCGTCCTTGTCGGTACTCCAGACGCCGCCGTCCTTGCGCAGGAACGAAGCACCGGCACTTTCTTCACCACCAAAGCCCAGGGAACCATCGAACAGGCCGTCGGCAAACCACTTGAAGCCCACCGGCACTTCATAGAGCCGGCGACCCAGGCGCTTGGCCACGCGATCGATCAGGCCGCTGCTGACCACCGTCTTGCCCACGGCGGCATCGGCGCGCCATTGCGGGCGATTCTGGAACAGGTAGTCGATGGACACCGCCAGGTAATTGTTCGGTGCCAGCAAGCCACCGGACGGCGTCACGATGCCATGGCGGTCATGGTCCGGGTCGCAGGCAAAGGCCACGTCGAAACGTTCCTTCAGGCCAATCAACCCTTGCATCGCATGGCTGGAGGAAGGGTCCATGCGGATCTGCCCGTCCCAGTCGACGGTCATGAAGCGGAAGGTGGAATCCACGTGGGTGTTTACCACTTCCAGGTCCAGGCGGTAATGCTCGGCAATGGCCGGCCAGTAGCGCACGCCCGCGCCACCCAACGGATCGACGCCCAAATGCAGCCCGGCAGCGCGGATGGCATCGAAATCGATGACATTGACCAGGTCCGCCACGTAGGTGTTGACGTAGTCGTGACGGTGGGTGGTGTCGGCCTTCAAGGCTTGCTCGTAGCTGACGCGCTTGACGCCGGCGAGCTGGTTGGCCAGCAGTTCGTTGGCCTTGGCTTCGATCCATTTGGTGATGTGGGTATCGGCCGGGCCGCCGTTGGTAGGGTTGTATTTGTAGCCGCCGCTTTGCGGTGGGTTGTGGGACGGCGTGATGACGATACCGTCCGCCAGGCCCGAGGTGCGACCACGGTTGTAGCAGAGAATGGCGTGGGAAATCGCCGGTGTCGGGGTGTATTCATCACCCTCGGCGATCATTACGGTGACGCCATTGGCCGCGAATACTTCCAGCGCGCTGGCACCCGCCGGGGTCGACAGCGCGTGGGTGTCGATGCCGACGAACAGTGGCCCGTTGATGCCCTGGGCTTCGCGGTACAGGCAGATCGCTTGGCTGATTGCCAGCACATGCCACTCATTGAAGCCCAGGTCAAAGGAACTGCCACGGTGACCTGAGGTGCCAAAAGCCACGCGCTGGGTCGCAACCGACGCATCGGGTCGGCCGGTGTAGTAGGCCGTCACCAGTCGCGGGATATCGATCAACAACTCTGCCGGTGCCGGCTTGCCCGCAAATGGACTGACTGTCATGCAAAACCTCTGAGTGGAGTGGCTCGGGAAATGGGGTGCAGTTTACTGACAGTTCGACCATGGCGCGATGGGTTCGATCCATCGCCGCCGATTACGATTGTTCAAGCCTCAAGGCATCGCCCAGCGCGCAGAGCGCTGCGTCCATGTCCTGTGGTCCATTCAGGGCATGGGTCAAGCGTATATGTTGTGCATACAGGCCCTGGAGGCTGAACAACTCCCCCGGCGCGATGACGATTCGCTGGGCAAGCAGCCGATGGAAAACCCGCCGCAAGTCAACCCGCCGCGTCGATTGCATCCAGATCGTCGCGCCACCTTCGGGCTCTGCCCATTGCAGACTGTCTCCCAGCCGTTCGCGCAGCAAGTGGGTGGTTGAAACCGCACTCTCGCGCAACAGGCGCCGCAACACCAGCAAGTGCTGGTCAATCCGACCGTTGCTGTACAGCCGGGCGATGGCTTTCTGGCGAATCGGCGACAAGCGAAACGCACGCAACAGGAAATGTCGTTGCAGGTGCAGGGTCAACTGGCGCGACAACACGTAGCCATACGGCGCCTCTGGCCCGATGGTTTTCTCGAACGTCGAATAGACGATCAGCCGGTCCGGGTCGAGCAAGTCGCGAAAAGGTGTCACCCTCGCCTCGAACGCCAGGTCCGTATGGCTGTCGTTCTCCAGCACCCAAGTTCCGTGCCGCTCCAGCAGATGCGCGATGGCGCGACGGTTCTCTTCAGGAACGAGCGTCCCCCTCGGCATATTCAAGACCGACGACAGCACCACCAGGCGTACCGTTTCGTTCACCAGCAGTTGTTCCAACTGCTCGACATTGAGTTCCCCGCTGGCCAGCAATGGCAGCTCGATGACGTTGACTTCCGCCGCCTGCAGCAGGCGTAACACCGCCCAATCGCAGGGCGATTCGATCAGCACCGCGGCGCCCCTGAGTGCCAGTACCGCAATCAGGATCTCCAGGACGCCCCGCAGGTCGGCGCCAATGTAGACGTCATCGGCATTCCAACAGCGGGCCGGCGAAGAGGTGTAGCGAGCCGCCAGCGCGGTGCGAAGCTCCAGTTCGCCCCAAGGTTGCGAAGGCGTCTGCGAGGAACGTGGGTACTGGCGCAGCAATTCGCGCTCAAGCAGCAACAGCGGGCTATCCAGTGACTGCATCGATGCCGGCTCGTCCGCACTAAGTACTTGCATACCTGGCCGTCGGGCATTGACGTACAGGGTCTCGAGCAAATCGCCACCGCCATCCAGCGTGGTCATGCTGGGCACTGGCAGCGCGTAGTAACCGGACTTGGCGATCGAATAGACCCGCCCTTCCTTTTCCAGCAGCGAATACGCGTACTGGATGGTCGATATCGACACGTTCAGACGCTCGGCCAGTTGCCGCAGCGACGGCAGGCGAACCCGCACATCAACCTCCAGTTCGTTGATCAGCGTGGTCAGGTAGCGATAAACCGCCTGGTAGGCGAAGTCTGTCTCCCGGCAACCTTTCATCGGCTCAGGCCAGGAGAGCGGGTCGCAACCGGCCCAGTCGCAATGCCGGGTGTAGCAATAGGGGACGAGGTAGATGAGTCCGTCAAACCTCGTTCCTCAATGCCTTGCCGAGCGTTCGTGCAGCCCATCGACGGTCGGCCCGGCTTCTGCAGTGTCGACGCCGTCAATGGCCTGCTGCAGGTCGGCGCCCGGGGCAATTTCCGCTTGTTCCGGCAGTGAGGCACTCGCCCGGTACAGCTTGCCAAGGATGTCGATGGGCAGGCCGCTGACATCGACCATCCACTGCGCGATCTGATCGGCGACGGTCGCGCCCTGCATGGCCTTGTGCAGGTCCGGCATCGCCACCAGCATGCCGGGGTGGCAGCAACGCAGGAAATCCTCCAGGCCCGCGCCCCGGCCCACGAAGGGTGCGAACAGCATGCACACCAGTTGCGTTTCACTGAGCCCCAGGATCTTTTGCGCTTCAAGGGCGGCGTAGGCACGACGCTCGGGAATCGACGACGGCGAGCCGAACAGCGCCCGAGCCTGCTCGCAGGCGTGTTCCGACAGTTGCTTGCGATGCATGATCATGATCGCCCGCTGCGCGTAGTCCCCGTAGCCGGTTTCATAGCTGCGGCCGTGCAGGTAGCAGGCCTGCAGGCCGTGCAAATGGGCCGACAGCAGCGGGCTGAGGTATTCGTTTTCAGGCGCCGAAGGAACAAGCCCCTCGGTCTGCACCCGCAGGAACTCGTTGAAGAGCGGCCAGTTGGTTCCCTCCGAACGATCGACGATCAGGTCGTCGATGCCGACGTGGCTCACTCGCCGGCAGGCCTCGAAATGGCCTTCGGGCCTCCAGGCACCGAGGCGATCCGGCCCGTAGAAATGCTGGTAGACATCACCGCCCAGGGTATCGAGGTGGGTAAAGAGGTTGTCGAAACCGCAGGCGTGCTCGGTCAGCAGGCCGATCTTGCGAGTCGCGCGGCGAAGGCCCGATATGAACTGTTTTTGCTGGCGCGGCGTATCGCTGCTGACCAGCGAATCCACGCCCGACTCCCAGCGGGCCATGTGCCGATAGAACTCGGCCATCGCCAGGTAGCCGTCATCCCCAATTTCCAAGGGACTGTCGACCGCACGAAGGTGGCCCAGGACCAGCAGGTCCATGCGATTGGCTTCGTGCCCCGCCACCGACAAGGGCTGCCGGTGATTGAACGGCAACACCTCGCGATTATCCGCCATCAGCAATTCGACCCGGGGATCATCGTAGACAAACAGCGCGCTGTAGCAGCGGTGGATGTTTTCCAGCGTCGCCTGGGTGGTTTCGCTCAGGCGTGGCGTGGCGACGCGCAAGGTGAAGGTCACCGGATGCCGCCCCGCGATACTCAGCTGCGCGGCCCGCAAGGCGGTCAGCACATAAAAACTTTCCCTGCTCCCATTCTGGACCGTCAACACACGATAATCACCAATCCGCTCGATGCCTCCGGCGGCGACAATTAAACGCTGGATCAAAAGCTGCAACGCGGTACGTTCTGCCCTGGAATAAAAACCCAACAGTCGTTGCAGTATCTGTTGATACACGTGAGTCATTGCCTGCTCATGAATTGCACTCATAGCCATTTACCTGGAAATTCAACTATCGGCGTCGCACCCGCACCAACGTGACTGCGCGACGTGTTGATCAAGAGGGTTGTTCTAGTACTCAAAGAGTATTAGCAATACGCTCAAGCATTGCTTGTCGTAATTATTTGATACACATACCGAGAGTCGGCTTACGCCTCTTCAGACTCCCGCTGAGGACCCTTTAAAACAAGGGGCATAGCCGACCTGTCGGCACGTCCTAGGAGAATTCTGACAACGTCCCACAGACAATGAGTACGAGAAATAAAGAACTTGCCGAACTTTAATTGGCCCGCTACCCCGCCCTGTTTTCCCCAAGGTCGATAGATAGCCTTGCACCCATTAACGCTCGTTGCCCCTTGAATGCATCTTGAAGGATGAAGACCTTCGAAAAAGTTATACCGCACCACGACTTCTTCCTTGATATGGAAATCAGCGTTCAATTATCAAGACTTAAACAATGATTAGAAGATACAGATTGAGGGCAAAAACCAGTTCAGATGTTGGCCGACAAACCGTTTCAGGCTTGAGCGAACCGGGACAGGCCGTTCAAGGCGCGAGAGGGTGAGATACGAACGCAGCACCGCCAGGCGGGAGGTACCGTGAGAAAGGATGGGGGGCAGGACGAAGGCGGCGCAAGAGCCGGGGCGATGACTCTTGCGCAAGACAGGATTCAGGCCGGGTCGACGACCTGAAGGGCAACGCGCTCACGGCAAGGGCATTCGCCCATGTAGCGGTGAGCCTCGACAAACTCGGAGAACGGGAAGACCCGAGTCTTGAGTGGCAACAGCACACGGTCAGCGGTCAGTTGATTGATATCGCGCAATGCTCGTTGCAAGGCCACCTGGTCCTGGAGAATGCCCAGTTCCGGCTTGCCAGTGAAATTGCCGATGCAGTGCACAAAGAACTGAATGTTCTTCTGGAACGCCGCGCAGGCTGGAAACGGCGTCTGGTTGCCGCCCTGCAAGCCATACAGCACCAGGCTGCCACGCGGTGCCAGCACGTCGCCCAGCAGCGACATCTGCGGCCCGCCGAGGCCATCGAATACCACATCGACGCCACGGTTGTCGGTGAGCTTGTTGATTTGCATCAGCAAGTCCTGCTCTTCGGTGACGATGACCTTCTCGGCGCCCAGCGACAACAGGTACTCACGCTCGTCAGCCGTCTTGGTGGCCGCGATCACCCGTACACCCAGGGCCTTGCCCAGTTGTACAAAGGAAGGACCGGCGCAATGACTGGCATCGGTGACCAGGGCGAATTGCCCCGGTTTGACCCGTGCCAGGTCGATATAGGCGAAATACGCGATCAGCAGCGGCGTGTAATGTACGGCAGCTTCGATCGGGCTGAGCACGTCGGGATAACGGGTCAGTGCGGTGCGTGGCAGCACGATGACTTCACCGTACACCGGATAATCGTTCGGGCTCTCGGCCGGGAAGCTGGCGACCTTGTCGCCCACGGCCAAGTCATCGACGCCGTCGCCGACGGCCGTTACCACGCCGGCCATTTCATGGCCCAGGCCCGAAGGCAGGCGCGCCTGGGACGACGCCAGGTTCTGGCGCCACAAGGTGTCGTACCAACTGATGCCGATCGCTTCGACACGGACCTGCACTTCTCCTGGCGCAGGAAGAGCCGCCGCATGCTCTTCGCATTTGAGCACCTCGGCACCACCAAACTTGTGAAAACGGATCGTGCGGGACATCGCAAACCTCGTCAAAGTAACCTCTAATGCCATGAACTCTATCCGGGCTTTGTACCCAAGACCATCAGTGGCTATTAATAGTCGACATGCCTGTCATTGATTCCGCAGTAAGAAAAACCAACCACTCCTGTAGGACTTAACCTAAGAAAACTCAATTAGCCGGTGCAGAGTACCAGCCTTTCCCCGTAAGATTCATGCCGGCCATTGTTCCCATATGGCCGCTCACGTCAAGCTTGCCGAATCTGCCAGGACCCCAGATGAATCGTAATGACCTGCGGCGTGTCGATCTGAACCTGTTGATCGTGTTCGAAACATTGATGCATGAACGCAGTGTGACTCGCGCGGCCGAGAAACTGTTCCTAGGCCAACCGGCCATCAGCGCCGCGCTGTCGCGCCTGCGCAGCCTGTTCGATGACCCGTTGTTCGTACGTACCGGCCGGAGCATGGAGCCTTCGGCCCGGGCGGTCGAGATCTTCGCCCTGCTCTCCCCGGCCCTGGATTCGATTTCCACGGCGGTCAGCCGCGCGGCGGAATTCGACCCGGCCACCAGCACCTCGGTGTTTCGCATTGGCCTGTCGGACGACGCCGAATTCGCCCTGCTGCCGATGCTGCTCAAGCGCCTGCGGGCCGAAGCACCCGGCATCGTGCTGGTGGTGCGCCGGGTCAACTACATTCTGATGCCCGGCTTGCTGGCGTCCGGTGAAATCTCCATCGGCGTCAGCTACACCGACGACCTGCCGGCCAACGCCAAGCGCAAGGTCTTGCGGCGCAGCATGCCCAAAGTATTGCGGGCCGACACCGCCCCAGGACGACTGACCCTGGACGAATTCTGCGCTCGCCCCCATGCCCTGGTGTCTTTCGCGGGTGACTTGAGCGGCTTCATCGATGAAGAGCTGGCGAAACTCGACCGCAAGCGCCACGTGGTGCTTGCGGTGCCGCAATTCAACGGCCTGAGCACGCTGCTGTCGGGCACCGACATCATCGCCACCGTGCCCGACTACACCGCCGACGCGCTGACCGCCGCCGGCGGCGTACGCGCCGAAGACCCGCCCATACCAGTGCGCAGCTTCGAGCTGCACATGGCCTGGCGCGGCTCCCAGGATAACGACCCTGGGGAGCGCTGGTTGCGGTCGCGGATTCAGATGTTTTTTGGCGCCCCTGAGAGTCTCTAGGCTTCGTCGGGCAGGCTATTGAGCTGATCATTTCTGCCTTTTCGTAGGCCATGGAGATCTATCCACTTCCAGAGGATGAGACACCTGGGGGCAAATCTGGGGGCATGCTTTGGGGGGGTTGAAAAAGATGCCCCCCAGCCTAAGGTCCAGCAGCCCCCTGTCGAAGAATTGCCCGGTAGATGGGCGCCCCCTACAAGACAGCCCTGGGTAGCGACAAACGTAATGACACGTTCCGCATCGGCGTGGACGGCAAGTTCTGAGCTGCTTGCCGTAAAGGCCTGACCGCGCCTTCACCGGTGCCTTTAAAGCGTTCCCTAGAAGGGGGACGGATTTATTGCTTGCTAGAGAAATCCGTCCCCTTTCTACATCCGCCGCGGCCTACCAGGAAGGCAAAAATACTGTTCGCAACGAACTACAAGCTGGCAACATGCGAGCCTGAATAACTTGATGATGGATGCATCCAGGCACATGTTCGATATCACCGATGAAGATATTGGCCGGCTCAACGACAAAGATTTGCGCAGCCTGGTGGGTTTGCTGTGTGGGGCTGAGCTGAGGGCCGGCGGATTATCGACGGCCTTTGTGCGTTGGGGCGGCGATCAGAACAGCCCGGACGGTGGTCTCGACGTCGTGATTGAAATCCCTCTCGCCAATCCGGTGCAAGGCTTCATCCCGCGTAATCGCACGGGTATTCAGGTCAAGAAATCCAATATGGCCGCTGCGTCAATCACGAGCGAAATGCGCCCGAAGGGTCAACTGCGCCCGGTCATCGCCGATCTGGCGAAAAACAACGGCGCCTACATCATCCTCAGCGGTGCAGCATCCACCACCGACTCTGCCCTGAAGGAACGGCTCGCCGCAATGTCCGCTGCCCTGCATGACTGTGCGGATGCCGAAAAGTTGTCGCTGCAATTCTACGACAGCAGTCACATCGCTACATGGGTACGCGCTCACCCCGGCATCGCCACCTGGGTACGCGAGAAAATCGGCAGACCGTTGAAAGGCTGGCGATCCTGCTATCCCGAGTCCTGGGTCAACGGCAAGCGCACATACTACGTGCCCGAGGAGCATGTCCAACTGCACAAGAGCGACCACGGTCGCACGCTATCCACGGTGTCGGTCATCAATGAAATACGTAATCGGTTGTCCGCGCCTGGGCGGGCCGTACGCCTGCTCGGGCTCTCCGGCGTGGGCAAGACCCGCCTGGTCCAAGCCTTGTTCGACAAAGACGTCGGTGTGAATAGCCTGGCACCTGCCGTCGCCATGTATACCGACCAAAGCAATGCTCCCGATCCACACCCCGTGGAACTGGCGACTCGCCTCCAGGCGGAAAAACGCCCAGCGATTTTCATCGTAGACAATTGCCCCGCCGAGCTCCATCAACAATTGGTCGACTTTGTCAGCGCTACAGACAGCACGCTCAGTGTCATCACGGTGGAACACGACATCCGCGATGGCGATACCGAGGCCCAGGATTACTTTTTATTAAACCCTGCGCATCCCGGTGTGATTGCGACACTGGTGGCGGAACATAATCCGCAACTCTCCGACACCAATATCCAAAGGATCTGCGAGTTCGCCGGGGGCAATGCGCGCATCGCACTGATGCTTGCCACGAAAACCGGTCATATCGCCTCGTTCGACAATGATCACCTGCTGCGCAAAATCGTGTTGCAGAAAGAAAACGATTCTAACGAGCTGCTGACCGTAGCCAAGGTCTGCTCACTGGTTTACTCATTCAACGGTGACGATGCCGGGGACCACGCACACCCTTGCGAGATCCCAATGCTAGCGAGGCTGGGAGATATGCGGGTGCGCACGTTCCGCGCCAATCTTGCCAAGTTGCAGCGCCGCAGCATCATCCAACAGCGCGGTCGCTGGAGAGCATTGCTGCCACAAGCCATCGCCAATCGACTCGCCGCCCAGGCCTTGGAGGAGATATCGATGCAAGAACTCCTTACGCACCTGGCGAACAACCAGACACCTCGTCTTGCAAGATCATTTGCACGTCGTTTGGGTTTTCTGGATGGCAATCAGACCGCCAAAGCCATTGCGAATCAATGGCTGAGCCCCGGCGGGCTGCTCGCCGACCCCGCAACGTTTGGCACAGAGCAGATCGACATGCTGTTCAGTGTGGCGCCCCTGGATCGCACGCGCACGTTCGTACTTATCGAAAAGGCCACGCGGTCGAAAGACTCTTCGCTGCTTAAAAGAAAGCATGACCTGAGTCTGCTTCTGCACTTCCTCGCGCGTGAGGCGCAGGACTTCGAAAAAACGCTCACCTTGCTGGTCAAACTGCTGGACGGGGACAATTCCAACGCTGAAAAAAATAGCGTCGAGGACGTCATAAGCTCGCTGTTTTCCATGGCCTGGTCGGGCACCCGGGCCACGGTCTCGGCCCGATTGCAGGTCGTCGGCAAACTGATCAATGGCGCGTACGCACACGAGCGGCAAGCAGGTTATCTGGCGTTGAAAAGCATGCTGGAAACCCGCTATTTCAAAGTGATCGGCAGCTACTTTGGCGGCGGGTCGCTGTACGACGCAGGCTTTGCGCCGCAAAGCGTCGAAGAGGTTGAGCAATGGCTCTCCACCGTCCTGGAGTTCGCGACCCCCATTGCGCTCTCTAACAACGACCAGGGCTCTGCAGTACGCAACGTCATCGCAGAGCAATCACATAACCTTTGGCTGATCGAGCCGGTGTCGGCAGAACTGGACACCCTTTACCGCAACATCGCCGCATCCGGTTACTGGCCTGAGGGCTCGCGCGCCGTGCGCAAAACCTTGGGTGAAACTGACGAGCGCTTTAATCCGAAGGTGTTGGCCCAGCTCAGCGCGCTGGACGTTTCGCTGTCTCCACAGCACCTGACGGATCGCGTGATGCAGATAGTTGAGCACCAGAGCGTCAGTAGCGGTGCATTGGAGCACATGGACGCAACCGCAAAACAGCGCTACTTCGACACGCTCAAGGCCACGGCCAAAGAGCTCCTGGGCGAGCCCGAAACACTGGACACGCTGCTGCCGACGCTGGTCAATGATAAGCAGGGGGGCGAACTGTTTGGCGCCGCGTTGGCCGCGCAGGCACCCGAGCCACTGGTGCTCTGGAGAAAGGTGCTGGACAGCTTTGCACCTGAACCCTCGAACCTGCGCTTCATCCTCGACTTTATTCAGGCAACGCAAGAAACAGATGAGGCGCTGGCGGATACCTTGATTGATGCACTGCCTCACTACCCACAGTTCAATGATCAGCTACCCATCATCTACGGCTGTATCGGGATGAATGCTCGCACAATGCCGCGCCTTCACGCTGCCCTTGCCAGCACCCCGATCAAGGCGTTTGGGTTCTTCGGCCATAGCACGTTCTACGCGCAGATCGACTTCATTGAACTGGAGCGTTTCATTCACACCCTCCTTGAGCTGCCGGGTGGGGCTCGTGTCGCGCTGAAGCTTGTCTCGCAGCGCATGTTGACGAATGCTGCCACGGAAGGTGCACGCTGGGCACCGACTATCCGCGCGATTTTGGAGGTGTATCTGTTCCCCCAAGACAAAGGGTCCAGAATGCCCGGAAATATTGGTGAGCTGGTAGCTATTGCCTTGAAAGGTGCTGAAGGCGCAGTGATTGCCCAGCGATTGAGTGGTGCGTTTGTTGTTCATCCGAGCGTTCGCAACGTCAACGTTTACGCCTATGGCGACCTGCTTGAAGGACTGCTGCAGGTACAGCCCGCCACCGTACTGGACAGGCTTTGCTGCACAGACCCCGAGACCACGTTGATAGCCCAAGACTTCTTGCACCATTTCAGGTCGGTAGAAAGGGATGTTTTCATGCGGGCACCTCTGGCCGCACTGCTGGCTTGGTGCAATACGCAATCCCTTACTCGCTGTCCGCTGCTCGCCAGCCTGATCAATCCCTTGCGCAAAACGCCACCGAACGAAACCTTCGAGTGGAGCGAACTGGCCACCCAACTGCTTGCCATCGCGCCGGCCCCAGACGAGGTACTGGATGAATTACTCGATGCTCTAGATGTGCTCTACGTTTCCCATAATCGCAGAGAGAGTTCGAAGGTGAAGCTGAAACTGCTTAAGCAGTTGGATTGCGCGCGGATCTCATCACCTGCAAGGTACAACCAGACAATCAACGACATCAGCAACGCATTAGCTTGCGCGGAAGATGAAGAGCCTTTTGCCAGAGGGTTTGAGTAAGGCGTTTCATAACCGCTCGATTCCTACGGGCTCACTGGCATCGAGTAGTCCAAATATCGGGTCAGGCCGATAGCATGAGCCCATTGACGATATTGACAGGTCCTGTTTAAAAGTCGGCATCGCGGGCTATCCATGCGGGGACATTACAGATGAAGATCACTTGGCAACTCTGCTTGACGTACGATGAGGCGAAAGATCGCCATCGCGTCATTTACCTTCATGAATGGGACGATAAGCCATTCTACTGGGGAAAAGCACACAACAGCTTTTTCGGCGGCGGTAAACGCCAGATTGGCGACCTCCGTCTGGGGAGGCGTACATCAACTGGATAACAATTGCCGGGATCGTGAAAGGCCCGGTGTTCCAGCGGATTGATCGCTGGGGCAATCTGTCTGGCAAAGCCATGCAGCCGCATAGCCTGATCCCTGTGCTACGCCGCATTTTCAAAGAGGCAGGATTGCCTGCACAGCTATATAGCAGCCATTCGATGCGGCGAGGTTTTGCGACTTGGGCCTCTGCAAACGGTTGGGATATCAAGGGGCTGATGAGTTATGTGGGCTGGAAGGACATGAAGTCGGCGTTGCGCTACGTTGATGGTAGCGTGTCGTTCGGCGGAATTGCTTTGCGTGCGGCCCAGCAAGCGCCCTCCATTGAGGGTAAGAAGGTTTCCGGCCATAACCCAGGCATTGATTGACGCTACCAGGCAGACTCTGCACGTTGTTTTAGATATTCGTGAAAGCAGGCATTCAGATGGATAGAGCGCTCGAACAAATATCCGCAGGTTCGCGAATCTGATCGACCCCCATTGCTGTCAGATTGTTCAGGTCACTAGCACCTAAACAGGTGAAAGTTGCCCTATCGCGAACGATCGCCCGCGATAGGGCATTGCTGATTAGCTAACTTGACCTCCTCCAGAACCACCAGGAGTCGTACCGCCCACCCCTAGCAACTGATCCACATAGCCTCTTTGACTAATGCTAAGCTTAATTTCGCCACTAGCCGGCACACCAAATACGGCCATAGCTTCAACTAAACTATCGACCTGGCTGGCTTCAAAAAAACTGGACTGCGAAGCGCTCACAGATATACCGTCTAAGCGAGAGCTTACATCGGAATACCAATTCTTCACTGTCATTTCAGCATCAGAGTCGAGAAGGGTAATCACTAAGTTATCTTCTGACCGAGATAGCCAAAGCTGACTAAGTTCACCTTCCACTTCTAATATGTCGAAATCAGAACCATTAGAATGGTTGTCAATTACGTCACGACCAGAATTTTTATCCATTGCATATTTATCGCTTCCATCGCCCCCTATCAAATAATCATTTCCATATCCGCCATAAATTACGTCATCACCAGCACCACCAATTAATAGGTCGTCACCTGAGCTTCCCGTTATGTATGATGAGCCTCCAGATTCGTCTGAGATGGTAGAGAAATTATTAACGTCCGGTTCATCCGAATAGACCGGAGAGACATAGCCAGTAGTCATTGGGATATTCAGGTGTGCCCGAATATCTTCAGCCGACAGATTGCCGTCATCCAATCGGAACTGGTTTACCATATTATCTCCGCCATCTAGCCAGTTCAAAAAGGTGACCTGATCTCCATTGCCACCCCACGAAACCTTCAAATCATTAGTATCGGCTTGAACGCTTTGCAAAAAACCTGCGATGGTTAATCCTTGGAAAACCGCCGCATCGTTACCGCCTCCTTGATTGTCAACTACGTCTTGTCCATGTCCATTTGAGAAATGGTAAAGATCATCTCCTCTCCCGCCAATAAGGAAGTCGTTTCCTACGCCGCCAGTTAGTGAATCATTTCCCCAGCCCCCTTCAAGCCTATCAACCCCGGCGCCGCCATCCAAGGTGTCATCACCGTTGAAGCCTTGAAGAAGATCATTTGCGTCAGTGCCAGAAAGAATACCGTCTCTTGCGACCTCATCAACAACTTTATTATAAAAACTGTCAACTGGAGGTGCAATATTAAGAACTTGGTGCACCTCAACACTTGTAATAGTCTGTCCGTAAGAGTCCGAAAGGCTCTCTATCTGATGTTTAGTGTCTAAAAAATAATTCTGGAAAACTACATTGCCACCATAGCTAGACGAGAAATCTAAAACAAGGTCGTTTTCTGACCTAGACATACTTTGCTCGATTTCTTCAAGGTTTGCCCCATTCATAACCGAAAACGAGTCAACACCATCATCATCTCTGATAATTACACTTCCACCCGTATAACTATAAGTGTCGTTGCCAGAGCCGCCGTCCAGCATAGAGAAACCTTCGGTGATGCTTAACTGATCCGCACCACCACCGCCATATAGGTAATTATTGCCCGACCATCCATCCCGATAATCGCTAATAAAATTATCATGGATATTAACGGGCAAAGGGCTGAGTAGTAACTCAATTTCCTCAGAGGAAATTGACGAGCCAGTAGCGCCTGCTTCTATAAAATCTACAACAGCCTCCGCTGATCCAAATTGATTTTTGATTCGGAGTTGAGTGCGGAGATCCCCACTAGACAATACCACCAGGTCATTGCCATCGCGATGGTATGACAGCTCGCTTAAATCCCAGGAATTTTTTATAACCACACCATCATAGCCGTTGATATTTGAATCTATTACATCGCTGCCCTCAAAATCATAAATATAACGGTCATTACCGTCCCCGCCATCCAGAACATCATCACCACGCCCACCTTGGATTACGTCGTCGCCGTCGGCCCCTCTCAGAATGTCAGATCCACTTCCGCCAATTAGCGTATCTGAACTAAATCCACCTACAAGAGTATCGTTGCCTTCCCAGCCTCGCAGCTCGCCATTACCTTTTATAGTGTCGTTTCCAATACCACCGCTAATTGCAACGTGAGGCGACACAATCGAATCGATAGTGTCAATAATAATGTCTTGAACGTCGGTAGGGTTGGGCGTTAATCCTAGATGACTCACTAAGTCAGAGAAAGAAACCTGAGTACCATCGGAAAGCCTAAAATATTCCACTCCATCCCCTTTTGCTCCATCCTCATGAGGAATGACAATGTTTAGATTTTTATCTTTTCCCCATGACAGATTCAAAGTATTGAAGAGCTGCAGACTCGTCAGACCGACTCCATCCTTCCATTGCTTTATTGTCTCTCGATCAATATTTTTTCCGCCTATGAATCTATTATCTACCCCTTCAGCAACCACCGTTCCCCATGATCCCACAAGATCTGAAAGAGACACGCCGTCTGGTAACACAACGATATCAGAAGCTCCGCCGGTAGGGTCTACATATGTCCAAGAGGTGAAAGGCGGTACCTCGCTAGTCTGATAAATGGGGATAGAGAAATCATTAATCAGATCCGAACCTGTATCAGAGTCAACAACATATGTATCCGAACCATCCCCGCCTTCCAGTATATTCCGCCCCGTTCCTCCTGCCAGTAGATCGTCCCCCCAATAACCTCTGAGCGTGTCGTTGCCGCCGCCTCCTGAAATGGCTACCCCTTGGTGCAAGCCATGCATGATACGCGTAGGATCATCGACTGATGTAACTAAATCATCGCCAAGCCCGCCATGAAAGATATTTGCGTCCGTAATATATAAAGATCCGCCCGCATCACTTCCATTTACGATCAAGTGTTGCGTATCACTTACCGTATTAGTGTATATAAAATCCTTATAGACGCGATCAGTACTTGTCGCATTTGGATAAACATAGAATCCAATCAACTCACCGGCGCTATCAAATTTCTCGACAATGATATCATTGAGATTATATGAAAACCCACTTCCCTCGCGAGCGGAATAAAACACAGGCGCACCTAATTGGCCGGCACTTGAAAGATTCGCCGCAGCTACAATGCGAGTTTCCTGATCCACAGTCGTGTTTTCAATAACGTTGCTAGTAACAACGCCTTGTATATTTGAATCGCGAACCCAATATGGCACCTCCGATACATCACCCTCTATAAATTTATGACTGGCTATGAAGGTGTCATTTGTATATTGGTAAGCATAGTTGTAAGTGTAGTTATGGCGAAGCGTGCCGTCAGACTCCAAGGAATAGCCTGAATCCAGCAATTGTAAAGAGAGTGCGCTTAACACCCTAGACTTGAAAGCTTGCTCGTAGTATTCATATCCAGCTGTATCGGCACTGCCAGACTGGGAGATATACTCATTCAGCGAGACAGTTTGATCTGACACTGTGACATCCCACCTCCCAATATTGTTATAATAATCTTTAACGGTTAATGAGTCGTCTAAGTTAGCATTCTCTATAATCAAGTCATCTCCATCCCTAGAGTACACTAGATTTTTAGGATCGACCGAGCTATCAATTTTAATCGTGTTGCGATCAGAAGCTTCATCGACAACAATGTCGTGCTTCATCCCGAGCTGAAAGATATAGGTATCATGCCCAGTCCCGCCTGCTAGGTTATCGTCCCCACGTCCGCCGAGCAGATAATCATCACCATCACTTCCATTGAGAGTATCATCGCCATCGCCGCCGTAAAGCTTGTCGTCTCCCGCCCCTCCATCTAAATGGTCATCCCCTTGTCCACCATATAGAGAATCGTTTCCTGCCTCACCGTAGATTAGGTCGTTTTGATCGCCGGCCTCTATTTTGTCATTTCCCCCGCCACCGTAAACCTCATCTACTCCTACACTTCCATAGACCCTGTCGTCATTATCTGTCCCAAACAAGATACCGCCAAATGTATCATTTTGTATTAAATCCATGCCCGGCAAGCTAGCCATAACCTCTTTAAATGACAGCTCCGAACCATCTTGGAACGTAAAAGACGAAATGGCTCCCGTTATACCCCCCACAATAATTATGCTACCGCCCGAATATACAGCCTTTAAAGCGATATCCCCGCTCCCAACGTACACAGAGGAAAACGTTACTGAGTCGCGAGCAATGCCCTGTCCAAACTCAATAACGTTTGAAGACCGAACACCCAAGGCATCTGACTTAGCGTCGATAATTATGTCATTTCCGTCATCTGCATTAAAATGATAAATATCGTTACCATCTCCCCCGAACAGCGAGTCGTCCCCGGACTGACCGAAAATCAAATCATCTCCCGCCCCAGAGTTAAGTGTATCATTACCGCCCCCGCCTACTGCAGTCCCATAGCTGTCCGTAGAGTTCAGCACTAAAGAATCTTTAACAAGCAACATCATTTCAGAGAAAGACAGGCTAATATCAGAAAACTCAAATACCGAGTGATATAATTTCTGGTAATCTTGAAAGTAAATTGTGTCAGTACCGAAAGCTAACGACAAAAGCCCGGAGGAAGCCTGCTGAGCAGCGACGCTATATTGGGAAAAAGAATTCCCGAATACAAAGACATTGCTGCCTCCCTCGTCGCGCACGACATCTACTCCATCTCCATTGTTGAAGGCGTAAATATCGCCTCCCAAGCCTGCGCCTAAAACGTCGTTTCCTAGCCCGCCTTCGATATAGTTATCTCCAGCTCCGCCATTTATTTCATCGCTTCCTGATCCGCCATAAATTACGTCGTCGCCTCCCATTGCATCTATTATGTCGTTCCCACTTCCCCCGTCGATAAAATCGTTACCATGCAGAGCAATATTTATATTCTTGCCATCGTCGCCAGCAAGAATGTCATCACCCTCGCCGCCAAAAATCGTATCTGAACCCAATCCACCATATACGGTGTCAGCACCTCTGCCAGCATCAATGAGATCGTCACCAGCAAGACTGATGCTCACATTATCGCCATCGCCGAATACTGTGTCGTTATCATCGCCTGCCATAATGGTATCGGAGCCACCAGCTCCAATTATGAAGTCCGAGCCGCTGCCTCCATCGATAATGTCGTTTCCTTGCGATAATTGGGATTCAAAATCTCCATATAGAAGGTCATCCCCCGCGCCCCCCGATATCACATCATCTGCGCCGCCACCGTAAATCTTATCAGCCCCAGCGCCGCCTTCAATGTGGTCGCTGCCATGATATTGCTCCTCTAGTGAGCCATCGCCTCCATCACCGTGGATCGTGTCATCACCAGCTCCGCCAAGTAACACGTCGTTCCCGCCGTAACCATAAATGTAATCGTCCCCCTCACCACCATCTATAAAGTCATTACCGTGCTGATTTCCAGGCACGTATTTTATATCGTTATCCCCAAGCAACAGGTCAGTCCCCGCTCCTCCATAGATTATATCGTTGCCAGCGTCCCCGCTAATTAGATCGTCACCATCCTCCCCCTCCAAGAGATCCTTACCCGCGCCCCCGGAGATGAAGTCATTTCCGTATCCCCCGTTAATGATATCGTCGCCTCCCTCTAGAGACTGTGAGTAACTAGCTCCCTCTACAATCAAAATGCCAGACTTCTCGTTGCGCTCTGTATAAAAGCCCCACTGATCTGTCGTCCTGCTTTTTTCTGCATCGCCTAGAAGAGCATCATCACCAGCGCCACCTGTGAGCAAATCATCCCCTTGTCCACCTAGCAGTAGGTCATTATTGGTGCTACCAATGACATGATCATTGCCATCCCCTGCGTCTAGCCAGTCGCCTCGAAGCCCTGCTGAATGTTCAATGGCGCTTGCGTCGGTTGAACTTTGCTTTTGGTCTCCATAAAGTAGATCGTTACCGGCATACGCAAATGCGATATCACTCCCCTCACCGCCAATAATTGTGTCAATTCCGCTCCCGCCAAAAATTCTGTCCTCTCCGTGCCCCCCATCAAGGTAGTCGTTCCCACCGCGGCTCATACCTATATAGTCATCTCCCCCATGACCATAGATAACGTCATCATTGGCGGAATCATTTAGAAAATCTTCGCGATCAAGCTCTACGATATTAGGATTAACAACGACATTTCCAATGTTATCGTATTCATACTGAACGCCAGCAGTATTAGGATCTACATCAACAGGTGCCAAATCACCGACAATCGTTGCCAAACTAGCGACAGAAACTTCAGGCTCTTGAAATTCCTCAAGAACGATGCCCAGGTGCCCCGTTAAATAATTGTCAATAACGAGGTAATCATCGTCACCATAATATATTGTCAACGCTTGACCTGAGTTACCGGCAGAAAGCACGTATCGGATCCCTCTCACTTCATCTAGCCAAGTATTCTCTGCGATCGCTTTTGCACTCGTTCCGGTCACTGCTGACCCGTTTATAATTATTGCCCCTTGTGCATCGAGATCACTGATGCGATCATGACCATCGCCGCTACTAAACCGATAAATGTCAGCTCCGTGCCCGCCCTCTAATATGTCATTCCCAGTGCCGCCGGTAATATCATCTGACCCAAGCATACCGTATATACTGTCGGTACCACTAGAGCCGGAAAGTTTATCGTCACCCTCGCCCCCCTCAATATAATCATGGCCGCCGAGACCATCGATAATATCGTTACCTAACCCGCCGTATAGATGATCACCTTTTGTTCCCCCGCTGAAATTACTACCCAATCCAGATGCGAAGATGACCAGTGGGTTTCCAGTTCCTGTGGCCATGGGAGCCTGTTGGCCTGTTTCAATATCCAAGTAGGAGAATTGCTGAATTGTATTCCCATTGAAGAACTCGGTAGAGTTCCTACTGAGAATACGGGCGAACATAGCCTCCCTATCAGCCAGCCATTGAGAGGTTATCGAGCCTACGCCCGTTGATTGATCGTAAAGCTCTAATCCTCTCCCAGGAAATCCGTCGCTTCGCTCCACTACGACTGCACTGAAGAACTTAAGAGAATTACGAATCGCGATGCCGACTGGGCCGTCTTCGGCAGCTTGGCTTTTCCAGTCACCATATTCAGCCAATGATTTGACGGTCAGGCTATTAGCCTCTTCTGCGGAAATGGAACTGAAAAACTCGTAAGCAGAAGCAATAAAGTCGGTGGAGGCCACATCCGAGACGCTTCCTGTGTATGCACGTTTAAGCATATCCAGGAATGGCTCAACGCCATAACTCTGAATAATATTAACTGTGTTTTCTAATGGCGTGCCTTTTACGAGATTTTGAACGAACGGTAGATAATTTCCGGTATCGATCATTACGCGGAACTGCTTCGCACTGATATTCCACACTAGATCTAGTCTTCGCAACAGCCAATCTTCACCGAACTCCGCAATGCCTCCTTTGACCGCTGCCCCCCAAGACTCAATTGCAAATAATACGTTCTTATAATCGTCCATCGTGTTTGCGACGACCTGAGAGGGACTAGCAGCATCGCCGGATGAGACAAGCCTCCACGTCTCATACGGCGCAACGCCACCCAACCAACTGAAAGCCAGGTCCCAGACCACGCCGAATTCGCTGTAACAGCCGTGTCAGCGGGCGACAAAGCATCTCTGAATAGAACCCGTTGAACAGCGGTGGCATCTAGCGCCGCAATTTGCTTAATTGAGGGTACAGTCCATGGAGCAAGATCTCCGCTTACGTCGCCCAAGAGCAAGCCGTTCACCACGTTTGCAGCCACCTGATTAGATGCGCCCTGGAGTTCACCTTCAGAAAATTCCCGACCTAGCCTTAGCTCTCCTTGAGTTAAAGTGTAGTCTCTGATTAATGTAGAATAGGGCCCTGTCCCACCGTTAGCTTCTATTGCAACAGAGAACCACAATCTTGCACTTTTCAGATCGCTGATCGTATTGTCGTCATAGCCGGACGTGTCGCTAAGCTTCTCAGAGATCACATCGTAGATAACTTGATATACATCGGCACAGTTCGCTTCAGGATTTCCCTGAACAGCTGTATAGGGTAAAGATCCCTCTGCTTGAAAAAGCAGTCCTGAACTCACTGAGACAGCCTCTAAAATTCTATTCTTCTCAGACTCAGAAAATACGTAACTCATATGCACCCCTATTTTATTGCGTTAGAAAGATAATTTTCTATGTGTGGCATTGCTTGTGCAGCTTCGTTTAACTGATAAATATTCAATGTCAGTTGCCCTCCCCCAGCACGGAAACGGAAAGAGGGGAATTCTAGTACGCAATAACTTTTATTATTTGAAAAATCGATAGTGCTTAGTTCGGAAAAATCCATTTCGCTCATCTGATCAATTTTTGTCTCGCTGGGTCGACTGACGCTTTTTGACCTTAAACCGTGGCATTCAAATATTCTTTGTACGGCGCCACTCGTTGTCTTTTCCTCATACTTAAGGAGATGCAAAGCGTCGCGATTCGATGCGCTAGGAGGGGGTTGATTTAAATGAAAGCTAAATCCTGGATAATTATTAAGATTTACAATCACACTGTTTCTATGCGCCTGCGACTCGCTTTGGCCTGACTTCTTCAAGCAAGTCGTCAAGTCGCTGCACCCATTATCATCTCCAAACGCAAGTAGCACTGTAAAATAACTAGGTTCTTCTGGCCTTATACTCACCTTGAGGCCATTTGGATATGCTTTCTCTCCATCCCATACGATTGCTCCTTCTAAATATTGCAAGTAACACTTACCTTTATCTCGACCGAAAGCAGCATGCAAATTTCCAAGAGCATCCTTTCTAATGCTTAGTCCGGATTTGAGCGGCCATTCGTCAAGTCCTGCCAGTTCGTCGTAACAATTTTTTTCTTTTTTAATGTCGGCCGAATGAACACTGCTCACGGAAAAGAAACTGGCAGCTATTAATATTTTTATCAAAAAAATTCTGACATAAGAGAGCATGACTAAAACCTCAATTATAATTTTTTAAATACTAACGCGCGAGTGCGCTATAAAAAAAGCGATAGTCAATCGCCTTTATCCGATGCACTACAGGACTTAGCAAAGCATATTTCCCTGCAGGCCGCCTTCTCATTTCTATAAGTATTTTTCGTCAAAATTAAATCTCGTTATAATTGGAGTTGTTTGCTTCAGGCTGAAGATAAAGCAGGTCAGCCCCCATAATTTGTTCGCGCCCGTCGACAAAGCTGGCAGTACGCCGTTGCAAACGTGATTCCGGGGCGTCGCAAAAATGAAAATCATGCTCACTGGCACGCTCCATATTGTATTCATGCCTGTCCCTGTTAGTAGTATAGCAGCGAGTCCGCAATTGACATAAAACAGCAAGCGGAAGTAACCAAATACTCTAGCTGGAAGTTAACAGTGCAGTAACCCAGCATTTCAATTCCACAGATGCCCTAACACTTACCCGCATGCACTTTTTATCGCCAAGAGCGTCCACGCTCAACGCTCTCGAAAGCTTTCACTCGTCTTAATTTGCAACGGACTTAAAAAATACTCAATGATCCGACGCCGATCAGTTTTTACTTCTGCTGTCACCACCATGCCTGGCAACAATTTTATATTCTGCCCCTTGACCGTCAAATAATCCGTGTCCAGATGAATCTTAGCGCTGTATATCAAGCCACGTTTTTCATCCTCAATGGCATCATTAGAAACGCTGATGACCTGGCCGGTGACAGCTCCATATTTAGTGAACGTGAAAGTCTCTACTTTGACCGTTACCAGTTGCCCGGGGTGGACAAATCCAACATCTTTATTTTCCAGCATAGCCTCGACTTCAACTGGTTGCCCCGTCGGCACAATTGTCAGCAGCGGCTGCGCGGGGGTCACTACTCCACCCACCGTATGTGTATTTAACTGCTGCACAGTTCCATCTACTGGAGCCTCCAGCGTCTTCAGACCGTCCTCGTACTCAGCCTTGGCATAGTCCTGTTCTAACGACGCGACTTTCTGATCCGCCTGTTGTAGTAAATCCAGCATCGCTCGTAGCGTCTGCGCTACCAAGCTCGCCCGCCGTCGTTCTGCCTCCTGTCTCGCTGCCGAGGACTGAAGTATGCTGGCTTGCTGTACGCTCAACTGCCGTTCGATGTCTAGTCGCGCCTGTTCCTTTTCCAAATAGGCGTGGCGAGCGATGTACTGTTTTTCCAGTAAGCGTCGGTAGTCATCCGCCAGTTTGGCTACGATGGGAAGCGTTTTATGAAGACTCGCTACTTGGCCCCGGGCCGATTGAACGTCGGCTTGGCGCTGAGCGATTTCGGCATCAATGGTATCTACATTGCTACGGTATTCCCGATACTGGCCCTGAAGCCAGCGCTCGGCAGCCATAATGTATTTGGGGTCGGCATTCTCGATAATGCCGGTTAACGGCCCAGGCGCCCGTTGGTGTTCTATTGCATCGATCATGGCAGCCGCTCGCGCACTATCAACGCGTGCGGCCCATAGATCGCTTGTTACTCGACTGACATCAGCCTCAGCGGCAGTTGAATCCAACTCCAATAGCAATTCGCCCGCCTTGACCGTTTGACCATCGCGCACATGTATAGCCTTCACCACTGCCGTTTCGCTGGACTGAATAATCTTGCTCTTACCACTTGGGATAATTTTGCCTGTAGCTGTCGCAACGACATCGATCTTGCCGACACATGCCCAAACTAACGTGATGGCGGAGAAAGCCATAATTGCCCACATGAGCACCCGAGGCGCCGGGTGAGACGGTCGCTCCTGCAATTCAATTGAGGCGGGAAGGAACTGAATTTCATGAGCGAGACGCCTCGGCGCATCCATCTCGCGACGGGCTTTCCAGGATTGCCTCCAAACTTGACGGTACCGCTGCAACAAGCTAGCTGCTTCTGCCTTAGACATTGCTGGCCCCTTGCTGCAAACGATGCAGCCGTGAGTAATGCCCCGCCTGATGAGTCAAAAGTTCTGCGTGAGAGCCTTGCTCGACTATCTGACCTCGTTCAACCACTACGATGCGGTTGGCATCGCGTACAGCCGAGAGACGGTGAGCAATGATGACCACGGTACGGCCTCTACAGATGTCCTTCATATTCTGCTGCACTACCCGCTCGGACTCGTAGTCCAGTGCGCTAGTGGCTTCGTCGAAGATCAGGATCCTGGGATTCCCCATCAAAGCGCGAGCAATGGCGATCCGCTGACGCTGACCTCCGGACAACGATGCGCCGTGCTCGCCCACGACGGTGTCATATCCTTCAGGGAGTTCCAAAATGAAGTCATGGGCACCAGCAAGTTTGGCAACCTGAATGACCTTCTCTAACGGCACACCGGGATCGGCCAGAGCAATATTTTCTCGGATACTGCGAGCAAAGAGCATATTGTCCTGTAGCACCACGCCAATCTGCCGGCGTAATGAAGATACATCTGCCAGTGCCAAGTCCATCCCATCCACCAATACGCGACCGCGTTCCGGAACATAAAGTCGCTGGAGCAATCGAGTCAGAGTGCTCTTTCCAGACCCTGAACGCCCGACGATACCTATCACCTCTCCTGCATTAACGCTTAAGCTGACGCCGCGTAAGATCTCTGCTCCATCTGGGCGATAGCGAAAATGCACCTGGTCGAATTCAATGCGTCCACGGATCGGCGGCAATGAACCGCGCGTCGCCTGCGCAATCTCAGTGCGAGTGTTGAGAATATCTCCCAAACGCTGCACTGAAACGCCGGTTTGCTGAAAATTAGTCCATAACTGCGCCAAGCGCATGATTGGCTGCGCTACTCGACCAGCTAACATATTAAATGCAATCAGTTGACCCACTGACAACTGACCATCAATCACCAGCCGTGCCCCCATCCATAAGGTCGCCACGGTGACTAATTTGCCAATTAACGACACGCTTTCATTGGCAAGAGTCGATAATGTTTGGGTCTTGAAGCCGGCCGCCACATAACCGGCCAATTGATTGTCCCACTTACGGATAGCTTGCGGTTCGACAGCCATAGACTTTAGCGTATCGATCCCGTTTACCGTCTCGACCAAAAAAGCCTGATTTTCAGCGCCCCGAGCAAAGCTCTCATTCAGCCGTGCCCGCAATATCGGTGTAATAAGCACCGACACTAAAATATACAACGGAAGCGACAGTACAACTATCAACGTTAACCAGCCACTGTAATAAAACATAACCGCTAGAAAAACTACCGAGAATAATACGTCGAGCACCAGCGTAATCGCATTACCCGTTAGGAAGTTACGAATATTTTCCAGTTCCCGTACTCGCGCCACCGAGTCCCCTACCCGCCGTGCTTGAAAATAGGCAAGCGGAAGGGTAACCAGATGACGAAATAACTTAGAGCCCAACTCGACATCAATACGGCTGGCGGTGTGTGCAAACACATAGCTGCGTAAACCCGTTAGGCCGGATTCGAATAGCATCACTATAGCCAAGCCAACCGCGATGACATCCAACGTCGTTAGACCGTGGTGCACAAGCACCTTATCCATTACCACTTGAAAAAATAGTGGCGTGACCAGTGAGAATATCTGCAGCGCGAACGACACAAGCATGACTTCCCCGAGCAATTTTCGGTACTTAATAATGGCTGGAATGAACCATGTAAAGTCGAACCGAGAGGGCTCTCCTGATGTACTCGCCTCGGAGCGAATCAGTAAAAGCTGCCCTTTCCAGCGAGATTGCAGTGCGTCAAACGTGATAACTTCTGGCCGCTGTTTTGCCGGATCATGGATCAGGACATTGTCTTGATCTATGCGCGCAATAATAAAGTATTTTCCATCTACATCCGTGGCTACAGCGGGCAGCGGCGTCCGAGTAAGGCGTTCAATAGTTGTTTTTACGTCTTTAGCTTTTAGACCTAGCTTTCGGGCAGCCAAAAGAATATCTGATTGCCCGAATGGGCGGTCAACGCTTCCGAACTCATGAGCAAGCTGATCAGCGGAGGCTGCTACTTGGTGAAATCGGGCGAGCATGACAAGACACGCCAAACCGGTGTCCAGCATCGTTTTTTCTTCCGGCATCTCACCACCTGTTTCTGCTTTGGCCATTATTCAAAACTCATCATGCAGAGTGAAATCCGCGAACAGTTATGGCCTAAAAGCCACAGCTAACTAATTATTCTCAATACGTCTAACTTTTCACTTCCAGGCGCGCGCTGAATTTAACGCCATCCGCTCAAATTCCTGGAGGAAGAAAGTCTCGAGAGGGCACATAATCGTTCCTCAGGTGAACAGCAAGCTGCTGCAAGTCGTCGACGCTTAGGATCCCCGCGGCCTGCTTTAATCTAAGTGTGTCAACAATATAATCATATCGTGCGTTGTTGTAGTCGCGCACGACAGTGTATAGTTGTTTCTGTGCGTTTAGCACATCAGCAATATTGCGCGAACCAATATCCACTCCCACTTGATTCGCCTCTACTGATTTTCGAGCAGATGTGATTCCCTGTCGACGGGCCTTAATTTGCGCAATGTCAGTGTTAATTCCTCGAAATGCATTACGAGTATTTAATACAACTTCGCGACGGCGGTCTTCTTTTTCATCCTGTCGCTGTAGAAGCCGCTCGACAGATTCCTTCACTTTAGAGTTAGTCATGCCGCCGGAATAGATCGGAATGTTTAACTCGATCCCAATGGTACTTTCCGCAACATTGTCTCGATACCCGTTACGCCCAAAATCTGTAGGATTGCTATAACCAAAACTGTCGTTATCCCCTTTACGGTATGAGGCGACCGCGTCGATCGTAGGTAAGTGTCCCGCCCTGTACTGCTTAAGCGTTTGCTCAGCCGCATACTCCGCTTTTTCATCAGCTTGAAGTTGGAGATTTTGACGCAGAGCCGTGTCTACCCATGACTGAGCTTCGTTAGGGATTGGCGATTCAACGGGCAGTTGATGACCCATCCCAGCTATAGATCGATAGGATTGATTAGTCAACCGGCTCAATGCTTCATACGCATCGTCGACCTTTCGCTGTAACAATTGCCGGTTCGCCTGCGCATTGTCATAGGCCGCTTGAGCGTCATAGACGTCCGTAATACTAGAGGCGCCATCTTCTAGCCGACCTTGGGCTTGGTCGCGCTGATAGAGCAGTGCGGCTTCTTCGGCCTCACCGGCTGCAAGAGCGTCAAGTTGACGCAATGTTTCAAAGTATGCTTCCGCAGCAGTAAGCGCTAATGTCTGGACTTTTACTGAAAGCTCCAGTTCGGCTTGCGCAACATTGGATTGTGCCGCCTTTAATTGAAACCAGCGATCAATACGAAAAAGTGGTTGGCTTAGGTTGGCACGAAAGGTGGTTCCGCTACGCGCACGACTGAGAGAGGGTTCGTCGCGCTCCAGACGCTTCGCTTCCGTAGTTGCGCCCGCAGTCAAACTTGGCAGGAGTCCGGAACGGGCCTGGGGTACAGCCTCGCGCTGGGCAGCGTAGGCGTGCCGCGCTGCGGACAACTCAGCATCGTTTTTAAAGGCGGACTGGTACACGCCCAGTAGATCGGCATGTTCGGCAGAAGGGGCACCAAAAGAAAAAGCAAACGGGCTAAATATACCGACAAAAAAGCATACGCATCGGTGATTTAATAACTGCATAAATGTCTTCCAAGCTGACGGCGTCTTATCGATTAATTCGGCCATACAATTGAGATCTTTAATTTTTTTGGACGATAGGTAAGCCGTTCAAGCACAGCATAAGCAACGAGATAAAGTCTTTACAATCAATCGGCTGGACTGCTTATTGGCAATAAGCCTGTATCGTTATCTCTTTCAGTTATATAGTGAATAGCTTTTTAATCTAGATAAATAAATCTGACGCTTATCCTGTTCTTGACAGGGTTGCGGCGGCAAAGAAATGGAGGCTGGGCTAAGCTCGCAATCTCGTTGATAAGGAGGCCAGTCGGCGTCTTGTTTCCAATGAGCAACGGATATTGACGCTTACTTAGTTCTGAAGGCTCAGGTATCCAAAATCGACCAATGAGCCTTTTCGTCGCACGCACTGCGCTGCCCAGGCAAGGTGCGCATCTAATATCAGCCTTTGAACCGGACGTTTCACGAAGGCGTTCAGCTCTACTAATGATCGGGTTCTGGCGTGGCTTTCGAAGCGATGAGCTCGCTCGGCTGACAGTTGAAACACAAACGCTGAGGCTGGCTCAGGCATTACCTTCTACTTGCCGTACACAAGGGTGGATCGTGATCACCAAGGGAGCACGTTTCGCACACCGCCGCTCATGAAACTTTGCCCTGTCGAGTCATACATCAACTGTATAACCGTGGCCGGGATCAGTAATGGCCCATTGTTCCGGAAAATTGATCGTTGGGGAACCTATCGGATGAGGGCTTTAAGGCCACCAGTTTGATCCCTTTGCTGCGGCGTATCCTGGAGAGCCGGTATTCCTGCAGAGGGTTACAGCAGTCAGTCCATGCGACGCGGATTGGCGACCTGGGCGTCAGCTAGTGGTTGGGACATCAAGGAGTTGATGACATACGTCGGCTGGAAGGATATGAAGTCGGCGTTGCGGTATGTGGAAGCTCGGAGTTCGTTCGGCAGCCTAGCCCAGCAGTCACAACCCTGACGATCGATGAGGCAAAGCGTCGCCGATGCCTGATCCAAGCGACGCATTCGTTGTGCCTTGGCCGCCCCTGGCAAGGCTCACGCCCAATGAGGCCTGCATATCTATAGCAGGCCCCGAGGCGGGAGTGAGCTACTCACCAATATGTTGAAGCACTATTTCAATCTTTTCCTGCGACCAGAGCATCCTCCTGCCATTTTCTCTTGAAGCGTTGAGTATCTGCCCTGAGTTCATCTGGTTTACCCGGCGCATGACGCTCGCGACCGTGGCTTGGTGCACCTTGGCTGCAATGTCAAGATCGTGAGCCTTGAGTTGCTCGCTCGTGAAAAAGTGAAGATCTAGGTTCTGTGTCATCGCAGGCCCTCCTCAGTCATTACGGATTGGAACGCCACCTACGTTACTCCGTCTACTTCGACCTTCAACGCCCTGGCCAACAGATGGTAGGGCAAGCGGACAGGTGGTTGACGACGTTGAGATATTCGAGTCTCAGCCGTTGCTAGCGATCACCGCGCCCTGCCCTCTTATGCATCAGGGCTCCCAATACGGAATGAGGGATTCCCCTGGACGATCCAGCACAATAGCTATGCTTTGCTGTGCCCGGGTAACCGCCACGTAGAACGTCGCAGCAGGGCCAGGATCAAGCGACTTGCCACGCTGCAGAAAGGTTGTGATTGGGCCTGTTGCGATGATCAGCACGCGTTCGTAGGTTGCGCCTTTGGCGACCTTGAAGTTGATGTAGTTCAGGTCGAACGTAGTGCCTGACCTTACGTTCGAACGCGCTGAACGATACGAGCAACACGCTGCTAAAAAAGTCTGGGGCAATGATTGCCCGCTGTTGGCCCCAAAACTGAACCTGATGGATCGTATCCGCACCAGTGTGGCCATCATGGATAGCTTTGATGATGCCATTCAAAATAGCGGTTTTTCCGATGCCATTCCGTCCGATTAGCGCATGGACGAATGGGGGCAAAACTGGGGGCAAACAAAAGTGTTATCGACCTAAAAATATTGTCCTAGAGCCCAGTCAAAATGTTTTTTGGCGATCCTGAGAGTCTTTAGGCGTCGTCGGGCAGGCTGTTCAGTTGATCATTTCTGCCTTTTCATAGACCATGGAGATCTATCCACTTCCAGAGGATGAGACACCTGGGGGGCAAATCTGAGGGCATGTTTGGGATGGTTTGAAAAGGATGCCCCCAGCCTAAGGTCCAGCAGCCCAATCTCGAAAAAGTCACACACTGGTGATGGGATTGACGTGGGCAAACTCGGCTGAGGACTATGCCGTGCCAGCGTCTCACTCAGTGAGACGCTCCCAAGTCGCTTCAAGAACGCCGAAGGTTTTGTCGAGAATGGCGGTTCCCTTTGCTCGGTCCATGCTGACCTCTTCCCTCTTCGCGGTTTTCTAAGGTGTATCACGATCCCGGACGTTGGCGATGGAAAACACCACATTCAGCGCGATCCAGTCCCATGACATGAAAATTAAATCAGCCAGAAAATGCGAGTAAAGAACGCAATGACGGATAGCTTGTGAACACTTAAGCTGCTGGTTATTACGCACCACTCAAGGGGCCATTAATGTCATTTGATTTTCACCACCTTCTACTCGTTTTTACCGCCTACATTGTTGGAGCTGCAAGCCCGGGTCCCAGCAATATGCGGATCATGGGCGTTGCCATGCACCAAGGCAGAAAACCTGCGCTGATACTTGCAGCCGGAGTTATCAGTGGTTCTTTTTTTTGGGGATCAATGGCCGCCACAGGCGTCTCGGCCATTCTGCTTCAGTTCACCCAGGCACTCTTCGTACTCAAGATCGTCGGCGGAGCGTACTTGCTGTTCCTAGCCCTGAAAGCGGGACGTTCTGCTCTGACACCTGACGAGCAAATTGAGAAAGCGCTGGCCGCAGCACCAACCGTCTCGGGCTTTGGCCTCTACCGGCGGGGCTTGCTTATGCACCTTACCAACCCAAAGGCTTTACTGGGTTGGATCGCAACGATGACACTGGGTTTAGGACCACAAGCGACGCCTGAAACGGTTGTAATCATCCTGGCTGGCTGTGCCGTGTTGAGCATTACTATTTTCTGCGGCTATGCGATCGTTTTCTCCACGGCACCGATGATTCGGGGGTATCGCAGGGCGCGCGGGTGGATTGAAGGCACCCTTGCGTTGGTCTTTGGCGCCGCAGGTTTTAGGCTGCTGTTCTCCCGCACGTGATTCAAAGCCAACCCTTGCGAGGATGGCCTAAGTTCGAAAGCCATCCACCAACTGCTTGAGTCGTGTGGCTTGCCGTTCAAGATCGTCACAAGCAAGCAGCGTGGCTTGAAGGTTTTCCAACCCTTCCTGGTTAAGGGTTTTGATCTCGGTGATGTCAACGTTCAACGAATCAATGACCGAAGTCTGCTCTTCAGTCGCGGTCGCCACCGACTGGTTGATGCCGTCAATTTCGCTGATACGCTGACTGACACTGCCCAGCCGCTCACCTGCCTGGTTGGCGATCATCACGCCGTCCTTACTGTAGCGTTCACTTTCATTCATGGTGAGTACCGCCTCCCGTGCGCCCACCTGAAGCTCTTCAATCATCGTATGGATTTCCTGGGCCGACGTCTGAGTCCGGTAAGCCAGGCTGCGAACTTCGTCAGCTACCACCGCAAAACCGCGGCCGGCATCACCCGCCCGCGCGGCCTCGATGGCGGCATTGAGTGCCAACAGGTTGGTCTGTTCGGAAATGCCTTTGATCACTTCAAGAATCCGCCCGATGTTCTCCGTCTTGCCGTTCAGCACCTCTATGTTGTTGCATGACGTGCGGATTTTTCCTGATAGCTTGTCCATGGCATTTATCGTTTGTGTCACTACCTCGCGGCCACCTTCTGCCTGACGTCGGGCATCCGACGCCTGAAGGGAAGCGTCACCAGCGCTACGCGCAATTTCCTGGGCCGCCGCACCCAGTTCATTAATCGCTGCGACAATACTGTTGGTTCGACTGGCCTGGTTGTCCGAGTTGTCCATGGACGAGCTGGAAGTCTGCATCACGCGCTTAGTCACTTCATTAACCTGCTCGGTGGCAAAAGAGACCTCACGTATTGAGTGCTGGATACGCTCAACAAAAAGGTTAAAGTCGCCGGCCAGCTCTCCGAACTCATCCTTTGAATGCACACTCAAGCGACGGGTAAGGTCGCCCTCACCCTGAGCGATATCACGCATGGCTTTACCCATCAGCCTCAGGGGCTGCATCAATACGCGAATCAGTACGCCCAGCAGAAGCAGCGTGATCACCACGGCAATGACCATCGCCAAAATGGCAGAAGCGCGAAAATCACCAAGTGCCTTGTAAGCTTTGCTTTTGTCGATAGACAAACCAACATACCAGTTCACCGAAGGCAGTCCCTTGATTGGTGAAAACATCACGATTTGAGGGACTCCTTCCTGCTCTGTCTCACTGATGTGGGTACTGAGTGACGGTGTGCTTTGGGGATAGATATCGCTCAGCCGCTTCATCACCCGATCTTTGTCCGGATGAACCAGCACCCTGCCCTCGGCGTTGACCAGAAAGGCATAGCCGATTCCCCCCAGATCAAGCGAGCTGACGATTTTCGCCAGCGTTTGCAACGTCAGATCCCCGCCTACCACCCCAAGCGGCTGGCCGTCGCGACCGACCGGAGTTGCAATGGTCATCATCAACTGACCCGTCGTCACATCCAGGTACGGCTCGGTCAGCGTAGTCCCTCCGGCAGCCATCGCGTCCGTATACCAAGGACGGGTGCGAGGATCGTAATCAGCGGGTAAATCGTCCTTCGGTCGAATGGCGTAACTACCGTCACGACTGCCTAGATAAGTGAAGGTAAACGTTGATAGCACTGACCTCTGCTCAAGCAGTCGCGTGACGTTTTCCGGAACTGGATCGCTGGCAAAGGTCTGAGCAATATGATCAACCAGCAGTATCCGTCCAGAGAGCCAGGACTGAACACTTGCGGCCGTGATCTTGCTCATCTCTTCAAGATGGTTTTCAAGGTTCGTGCGGATCGTTTTGCGCTGAATCGAGTCGTTGTAAAGCGTAAAAAGCGAAAACGCTGCGACAACAACGAATGATGCCGCAAGCAGTACCTTATGACTGAACTTCAGGTTGGCAATCATCATGGTTTATCCATAGGTCCGGGGTGTTGTAGTTGTTATTCGATACCGAGGTTGGTTGATGACTGCTTCGTCGATATGCCCCAGAGCCCCATGGCCAAGGCGTTTCACTTCAGCCCGTTGGACAGAAACTGCTGCAGGCGCTCGCTTCGGGGGCTATCCAGAATCTCAGGTCCGCCCTGCTCTTCAACCAGCCCCTGATGAAGAAACAGCAGTTGGTTCGACACTTTGCGTGCAAACCCCATTTCATGGGTCACCATGATCATGGTTCGTCCCTCTTCAGCGAGCCCTTGGATGACTTTCAACACCTCGCCCACCACTTCAGGGTCGAGCGCCGAGGTGGGCTCATCGAACAGCATGACCTCAGGCTCCATGGCAAGGGCACGCGCGATCGCTACCCGCTGTTGCTGCCCGCCCGAAAGAAAGGCAGGGAACTGATCGGCAACACGAGCCGGCAACCCTACTTTTTCCAGATATCGCCGGGCACGGTCCTCCGCGTCTTTTTTGCTGACACCCAGCACCCTACGCGGGGCAATGGTGATGTTTTCCAGCACGGTCATATGCCCCCACAGGTTGAAATGCTGGAAGACCATGGCCAAACGGGTACGCAGTCGTTGCAGCTCGCGATCATCCGCCACACGCAATCCCGCATGATTTTTAACCATGCAGATCGGTTTGCCATCCAGGCTCATGGCACCGTCGTTAGGTGTTTCGAGAAAATTGATACAGCGCAGGAACGTACTCTTTCCCGAGCCGCTGGCGCCGATCAGGCTGATGACATCGCCCGTTTTGGCTTGCAGGGAAACGCCCTTGAGTACTTCATGGGTACCGTAACTTTTGTGTAGCCCGTCAACCGTCAATTTGTACATGTTCGCAATCATCCTCTAAGCGGATTGGGAGCAGCCCTGTCAGAAACAAGGCTCAGTGAGTCGGCCCTAAAAAAGCCAGCCAGTGACGTTCGGCAATTCGGAACAGGCCGACCAGCGTAAAGGTCACCGCCAGGTAAATCAGTGCCGCAACCCCAAACGATTGAAAGGTTAAAAAGGTCGCAGAGTTCGCGTCACGGGCGACTTTGAGAATGTCCGGTACCGTGGCGGTGAATGCCACCGTGGTCGAGTGCAGCATCAAGATCACTTCGTTGCTGTAATACGGCAGCGAGCGACGCAAGGCTGACGGCATGATCACAAACGCATAGAGCTTCCATCCCGAGAGGCCATACGCTTTTGCCGCCTCGACCTCGCCATGGGCAATGTTGCGAATGGCCCCGGCAAATATCTCTGTGGTGTAGGCGCACGTGTTCAAGGCGAAGGCAAGAATGGTGCAGTTCATCGCATCGCGAAAAAATGCATCCAACACAGGCTGAGCACGTATTGCTGCCAGGCTATAGATCCCGGTGTAGCAGATCAGCAGCTGGATATAGAGCGGTGTGCCCCTGAACAGGTAGGTGTAGAACTGCACCGGCCAGCGCACGTAAAACCTCGGCGAGACTCGAGCGATGGACAGTGGAATCGATACGACAAAGCCGATGAACAGCGATGCACTGAGCAACCACAACGTCATGGCTAGACCGGTAATTTGCTGGCCGTCGCTGTAGACGAATGACCGCCAGTACTCTTGCAGTAGTTCGATCATCGCACCGCCTCCCGTGAACCCGCGGCGTAGTGTTTTTCCAGGCAGCCCAGGACGAAATTGGAGACACTGGTGATGATCAGGTAGGTCAGTGCAGCCAGAACCAGGAAAAAGAACAATTGATAGGTGCTTTTTCCCGCGTCCTGGGCAGCTTTAACCAAGTCAGCCAGGCCGATGATCGACACCAATGCGGTGGCTTTGAGAATCACCATCCAGTTGTTACCCAGCCCCGGGAGGGCAAACCGCATCATTTGCGGGAACACCACAAAGCGAAAACGCTGAGCACGACTTAACCCATAGGCGGTAGCGGCTTCGACCTGGCCACGGGGCACTGCCAGCATGGCGCCGCGGAAGGTTTCGGTGAAATAGGCACCGTAGATAAACCCAAGGGTGATAATTCCTGCGACGAAGGGATTGATTTCGATGTACTCCCAGCCCAACGCCACCGTGATGACCGTCAGCCAGGTTTGCAGGCTGTAGAAAATCAACAGCATCAGTACCAGATCGGGCACCCCACGAATCAGCGTGGTGTAGAGCTGCGCCGGCAAGCGCAGCAGCTTGATGCTGGAAAGTTTGGCGCTGGCCCCGATCAGCCCGAGCAATACGCTGAGCACCAGGGAGCACAGGGACAGCTTGACGGTCATCCAGGCGCCTTCGAGCAGCAGAGGGCCGAAGCCTTGAAGGCTGAATGCAGAGAGCCCCAATGCGCCTATTAGTGTTTCGAACATGATCAACAACCTATAGCGATAAACGCCCATCCGGCGGATGAGCGCCGGGTGGTTATTTGCCGCTGTAAAGATTCAGATCGCCAAAGTGCTGCTTCTGGATCGAATCATAGGTGCCATCGTCGTGCAGGGCCTGGATCGCTTTATCCAACAAGGCCTTGAGCTCTGTATTGCCCTTGGCGATACCGATGGCTGTCTTGGAGGGAAGATAAGGACTCTCTACCGGAGGGCTCATTTCGTAATCAGTGCCCTGCGCTGACTTGATAAAGCCCAATTGCGCTTGAAGTGTATCCTGCAACGAGGCGTCCAGCCGCCCCGCTACCAGGTCGTAATACACCTGGTCCTGGTTCTGGTAGGACTGGATTTTTACGCCGGCCTTGTCCAGCACGGCCTTGGCGTAGGCTTCCTGGATGCTGCCCTGAAAGTAGCCAACCGTTTTGCCTTTGAGCGACGCCACATCAGCGCTCAGGCCCGACCCTTTCTTGAACACGTAGGAGGTGAACCCGGAAAACAGCTCGTTTGAAAAATCGATGGCTTTTTCGCGGGTGGCCGTCACGGTCATGGATGACAGGATCCCGTCGAACTTGCCGGCTCTGAGCCCCGGAATCAGGCCATCAAAATCGCTTTCCACCCATATGCATTTGACTGAAAGCTTGGCGCAGATCGCGTTACCCAAATCAATATCAAATCCCTTGAGGCTGCCATCTGCTGCCTTGGACTCAAACGGCGCATAGTTGGCATCCACGCCGAAGCGCAAGGTGGAGTATTCTTTGGCCGACACTGCACTCGTGCACAATGCCAAGCACGTAATCAAGTACAACTTTTTTAGCGAAATCATAAGTACATCCCTAGATATTGTAGTTGGATTAAGGGCAGTAAACATCTGACAGCGTTAAACGTGACACTCATTATTATTTACCAAGGCCAGAGCCTCGACTTGAACATTACCCGAGTGTCGCGACTTTACGAATATGGCAAACTGAACGTTATCACGAGCAAAATGCTCGCCTTTCAAGCAGACACGAGCTTCATCATTAACAAACCACTGACAATCAAGACAGCCGCCACGATCCGCAGCAGCGTGGCGGGTTCACCCATGAAGAAAATACCCGCCGCAAACGCACCCACCGCGCCGATGCCGGTCCAGATGGTATACGCCGTACCCAACGGCAAACTCTTCATCGAGAACGATAACAACGCAAAACTGGCGATCACCGTGACAAATGTAATGACCGTTGGCACTAATCGGGTAAACCCTTCAGATTGTTTCATCGAAAAAGCCCAGACCACTTCAAACAGCCCTGCCACAATCAAACTTACCCAAGCCATAAGCAACTCCCAAGCAACAAACAGACAGTTCGTATAGACACAATTAACACATCAATCTTATTAAAAAGACCCCCGCAAGCACGGGGGTAAAGACGGGTTGACCAAACCCTGGTTGCGTGACGCCTGTATTCAAATCAGTTGAATGTCGCATCCAGCGCGAACGTAATATCCTTGATCAAGTCATCTGGATCTTCCAGCCCAACAGAAAAACGCAAATGACCGTACTGGCGGAACTCTTCAGGGTACTTGTCAAAGCCACCCCGCCCTTCTGCGCCCACGTGCACGATCAGCGATTCGTCATGCCCTAATGAAACAGCCGATGTGATGATGCGCAGGTTCGAAACAAAGCGGTTCTGGGTGTCGGGATCGCCTTCTACTGCAAAGGCCATCACGGCCCCATACCCCTTGCCCGCAAATTGCCGACGCGCCAACTCGTGCTGCGGGTGGGAAGGCAAACCTGGGTAATAGACGTAGGCAATCCGATCGTCGCCTTCCAGAAACTGGGCCAACTTTTCGGCCGTGTTCAGCAACTGCGTCAAGCGCAATGGCAACGTGACTGAACCGCGCATGATCATCCACGCATTGAACGGGGAAATGGTCGCGCCTAGGTCAACCAACGCATCATTCTTGATCTTGTTGATCAACTGATTGGAGCCGATCACCACCCCACCCATGGCATCACCATGACCATTGATGTACTTGGTCAGTGAGTGAATGACGAAGTCGACACCGTGCTCACTGGCACGGAAAAAAGGAGGAGGAGTGAATGTCGCGTCCACAGAGATAAGCGCGCCATGCGCATGGGCAATCTCAGCCAGCGCTGCAATATCTGCGACTTTGGTGGTCGGGTTGGCGATCGTTTCGGTATGGATCAGCTTGGTATTGGGCCGAATGGCGTTACGCACCGACTCCAGGTCCCCGACGTCCACGAACGTTGCTTCAATACCGTAACGTTCAGGCAGGAGTTCTGCGAAAAGCCGCCAGACCGCCTGGTAGGTGATGTCGCTGACAATGACGTGGTCGCCACTTTTCAAAAATGAAAAAAACACCGAGTGCAAAGCCGCGACACCGGTCGCGAATACCACCGCGTCGCCACATCCCTCAAGGGCTGCGAGTTTCTTCTCAAGGCAGACTTGGTTGTGGCCTTGATTGCGCGTGTACACAAGACCATCCGGGCTGGACCAGTCCATGGTCGCCGGATCTTCAGGCAGGAGATAGGAGTTTGCCATGACCAATGGCGTGCGGACGGCGCCACTGGTGACATCCGCGACATTCCCGCCATGAACAGCCAGTGTCGCTGCAGATAATGTCGAAAGATTGTGCTTATCGGGGCGCATGTCGATTCCTCTTTATTGTTGTGTGATTCGTACTTGAGTCGAGCGAGTTGTTTAGCTTCCACTCACACCGTTTATACAAATGACCTTGGGTTGCGTCATATCCTCATAAGCGAAACGCACGCCCTCACGACCCATGCTCCCGTACTTGAAACCGCCGAAAGGCATTGCATCAAAGCGATAATCGGAAGAGTCGTTGATCATCACCCCGCCCGCCTCCAGTCGTTTAGCGGCAGTCATTGCAACGTTCAGATTGCTGGTGAAGATCCCGGCATGCAGGCTGTATTCGGGTTCGTTAGCCAGCGTCAATGCCTCATCCAGAGACGCAACGCTTTGAAGGATGACAACCGGACTGAACACTTCCTCGCACCACAACTTGCAATGGCGGTCGACGCCTTCCAGCACAGTGGGGGAATAGAGCGAACCAATGCGTGTATTGCCAGACAACAAGGTGGCACCTTGGGCAATGGCGTCATTTACCACCTCTTCGGTACGCTTGGTTGACGCCTCGGTAATCATGGGCCCTACGTCCGTCTGCTCATCAGCAGGGTTGCCTACGATCAACTGCCGGGTCTTTTCAACAAAGCGCGTTTTGAAGACTTCGTAGAGAGGGGCCTCGATGAGGATCCGCTGAGTACCGATGCAGTTTTGACCTGCCGCCCAAAAAGCCCCTGACACGCAGGAGTCGACGGTTTCAGCCAAATCACAATCGGCCATCACGATGACTGGTGCATTACCGCCAAGGTCCATCGCCAGTTTCTTGAGGCCAGCTGTGCGAGCGATCTGCTCACCGGTGACAAAGCCGCCTGTGAACGACACCATGCGCACGGCACGGTGAGCAACCAGGGCCTTGCCCAACGCGGCGCCGCCTGTGGCGACAGTGACGACAACCGGAGGCAGGCCCGCGTCGATCAAGCACTCCACCAGCTTGATCGCCGATAGCGGTGTGAGCTCAGACGGCTTGAGAACAACCGCATTTCCCCCCGCAATGGCAGGCCCCAATTTATGGGCGACCAGATTAAGCGGGTCGTTGTAAGGCGTGATGGCGACGATGACGCCTAACGGTTCACGAGTGAACCACCCCTGACGGGATTCAGACCCGACATAGGCATCGAAAGGGATGACTTCACCGGCATTGCGCTTGGCTTCTTCGGCAGACAGCTTCAAGGTGTTGACGCAACGCAGCACCTCCTTTCTAGCCTGCTTCAAGGTTTTGCCAGATTCCGCAACAATCAGTCTGGCAAAGGCGTCCTTATCACGCTCAACCGAGCGTGCGGCCTTCTCCAGGATGCGTGCGCGTTCATGCCGCGGTAAATCCTTGGCAATCCGGCCCCCCAGGATGGCGGTGTCGACTATCGTGGTAGCTGACGATGCAGGCATGTCTGCCACTTCACCCACCTTGCTTCCGTCAAACGGGCTGAACACCGTAATGGCTTTATAATCAGCAGCGAGCGAGAGACTCAAGCTATTCATGATTACTTACCTGACGTGGTTTTGTGGTTGTGAATGCTCACGATATCGGCCAGTAAGGCAAAGGCGGTTTCAAAACGACCTGCCCCCGCACCCACCACAGTGACGGGACCGAGGATGGCCGTGTTGAACGTGATTGCGTTGGTGGCTCCGCTGACTGCTGACAGCGCGTCACTGGATGGCAACAACTGAGGACTCACCGAGGCCGAAATCGAGCCATCGCTCCGTTTCTCTGCACTGCCAATCAGCTTCCAACGGGCATTCGCTTTCGTTGCCTCGGCGACATCCTTGGCCGTGATTTCAGAGATCCCTTTGCACAAGACATCGCTTGGTTTGAGTTTTGCGCCCAGTAGTTCATTGGCGAGGATGACGACCTTCAAGCGCACATCGTGCCCTTCTACATCCGCTGTTGGATCGGCTTCGGCATAACCCAACTCCTGGGCTTTTGCGACAGCACTCGAGAAGTCCAACCCCGTCTCCATGCTGGAGAGGACAAAGTTTGACGTGCCGTTGAGGATCCCTTTGAAGCCGGTGATTTCCGAGCCTGCCAGTGACTCCTTGGCCAAACGGATAACCGGGGTTCCGCTCATGACAGAACCTTCAAATTCAAAGCGGGCACCGGCGCTATCGGCCAGCGCCTTCAAGCTTTGTGCATGCAACGCCACAGGCCCTTTGTTGGTGGTCACGACACTGACGCCCTTCTCCAACGCCCAGCGGCAGAAGGTAGTAGCCGGTTCACCATCCACAGGATTGGTGAAGGTTGCTTCAGCCACAATATCGGCACCTGAGAAACGGATGACGGTTTCGTTCGCCGGTTCAGCACTGCCGCCGGGTAGCGTCCTGAAGCCGCCTTTAGCAGCAGGCACTGCAGCCAATTCATGAGCATCCAAGCCGTCTTTGTTAATGATTGAGCCGAGGTAAAGGTCACTGATACCGACAATCTTCAACGTGAAACCTAACTCATCCGCCCAGCGCGAATTCTTATCGGCAATAAGCTGAGTCAGCGCACGGTTAACGCCACCAAAACCAAGCAACGCAATTTTGTATTCAGTCACGACAGGGTTCTCATTGTTATGTTGTGGTGCTGAGATAGTAATCCGCCAACTTAACTTTACGAATATGGCAAACAGAACGTTGTTACGAGCAAAATGCTCACGCAACAACGCAACTTGCTACTTAGTGCTGGACAGCACAAAAGAGGTCACGGTGTTCAGGACACCCGGCAACGCCGAAATTTCACTCCATACCCTGTGGATACGATCTGCATTCATCGCCTGAACCGTCAGTACGATATCAAGGTCTCCACTCATCACATTGCAGGAAATGACTTCAGGCATTGCACCAACGGAGCGAACAACTTCTGAATCTCGCATACGGTCTTGACGATAAACGAAGATCAATGCATTAATGGGGCCTGCATCGGCTGAGGGCATACCTTTAATAATTGTGTAGCCTCGGACATAACCATCACGTTCCAGTCGCTCAATCCGCAGCCTGACTGCATTCCTGGACAAATTAACTTTTAGGGCAATATCGTTGTGGGCCAACCGTGCATTTCGGGTGAGTTCTTCCAAAATTTTTTCATCAACTTTATCTAAAACACGTTTCATCTCTGGCTCCGAACTTATAACGAGTGAGACTCCGTGTCTTTGGATAAGGCCTTGACCAGCGAGGTCAGCGCCCTGATGTCGTTAGCAATTGAAGTACAGTCTTGTTCGGCGACTGCAGGAGCACCGCCTGTATTCAGGTGGCCGACAATCTCCGACTTATGGGTTGCAGCGCCAATCTTCGACGGATGTGTCGTCGCCAGGCAAATCATGGGGATCAGCAAGCTGCGCCTGCTCGCACGTGCAGCGCGCAAGCCGATAGCGGTATTGGGGCTGACAAGATACCCACTCTGTGCAAAGACCTCATGAATACAACTGAATGCGTCCGCATCGTCCACAGCCAGTGAGTCAAACAATTTGCGCGCCTCCAACCATTCATCCTGCTCTAAGTGGATGGTGCCCTCGCCTTCTAACAACTGCATATTACGAGCTACTTTTTCTCCACATCGATTTAAAATACTCCACTGCAGGCGCTCAAAATTAGAGGCTAATGAAACATTCATAGTGGGCGTTCTGGTCGTACGAATCTCATTTCGACTGTACAGATTTGATTGGAGAAAGTTATGCAATCCGGCGTTAGCATTCGTGGCAACGATTAGCTGTCGGATGGGCAGCCCCATTTGCTTGGCAATATAACCAGCGTACAGGGCGCCAAAATTCCCAGTCGGCACACTGAAAGCAACCTCTCTTTTAGGCGCGCCGAGCTGAAGAGCGGAATAAAAATAGAAGGACAGGTGCGCGAGTATGCGAACCCAATGCACTGAGTTGAACGAAATAAGATACTGCTGCGCATCATTATTTTGTTTCAGGAACTGCTCACACAAACGATGACAATCAGAATAATCTCCGTCGACCGCAATGTTGACAACATTTCCTTCGTCCTTACTCAGTAAACGTCGGCGATCCTCCATGGTTAAACCCTTGGCGGGATGTAACACCAACACAGTAACGCCCTTCATTCCCGAAAATGCTTTTATTGCAGCAACCCCTGTATCTCCGCCTGTACAACCTACCATCAGCGTTTTCTTTCCAAACTTCAGCAAATCGTGATTGATAAAGCGAGACATCAATTGAAGGCCAAAGTCTTGATAGACGCCTGACGGCCCATGAAACAACTCGAGTATCCACTCGTTACTTGCTGTCTGGTACAGCGGTGTCACTGCGTTGCTTTTAAAACAATCAAAGGTCTCCTCAAGCATCCGGGACAGCTGACCTTGCTCGATCCAGCCCCCCAAAAATGGCTCGATTACATAGCGAGCCAATTCATGAAAGGGCAACCATTCGAGCTTTGAGAGTTCCTCCTTTTTGAAGCGAGGCACCTTGTGGGGCACGTACAAGCCACCGTCAGGCGCGTACGACCCCATCAGCACCTCGCTGAAATCGAATGTTCTACCAGGGGTCCGTGTGCTGACGTACTTCATGATCCAAGACACCCTCAAGCCATTTCCGAGCGGGCCACCTGCAAGGTGGGGCTCTGTTGGAGTTCAATGCGGCGGCGTTAATCGCCTTTGATGAAGCTTCATACCATTGACTATAAAAGTCAATATAGTGACTATTATATCTCGCCAACGGTACTCCGCTCCGTTGCACGCCCCCCCCCTTTGTCCCAGCTCCTGTGATGTGCCAAGGGCCGACGACGCTTAGAAAGACGCTTAGAAAATGGGAGAACGCCATGTGTGCCAAAAACCTGCTGCACTCGCTTTATCAGTACAAGGCATGGTCTGAGGAGGCGCTATTCCGGTGCTTGAAAGCACCCATTGCACAGTCCTTCCCTGTGGAAATGGAGAAGGCCTGTTATTGGCTCAGGCACATCAATATTGTGGACCAGTTGTTCATCGCCAGACTGCAAGGTAAACCGGAGGAATTTGACGACGTTGTCACTGAGCAACGGCAAGGCATTCGTCAGCTGGAAGAGGCATTCACAAAGGCAAATCAGTGGTTTGTTGACTACACAAAATCAGTCACCGCAGCGGAGCTGTCTGACCCGGTGGCATTTATCTTCAAGGACGGCAAACCCGGCAACATGACCAAGGAGCAAATCCTTGCTCATGTACTTTCTCATGGCCTGCAGCATCGAGGCGCTGTTGGCACAATCCTGCCAAGGGACATTCTGGAGGGGCACCAGGATCATTTCACAACGTTTTTGAAGCTGTAGATATTGGGACTTCTGCCTCACCCACCAAGGGTGAGGCAGAACATCCCTGTCAACATTCAGCTCAATTCAAGCGCCTGGATCACCGCAGCAATTTGCTCTCGCCCTTCCCCGGCGATGGTTCTGAGCGGCAGGGGTAGACTCGGAGAGTGAGTAAACCCGAGAAGCTCCGCCGCTGTTGCTATCACTCGAAAGCTACCGCCAAATTGCCTGAACAAAGCCCAGAGCGGCTTCAACGATTCAGAAAGGCGCGCGGCTTCAGCGGCGTCCCCTGACAATGCAGCTCGCGTGATTGCGAGCGCTATGTTGGGGAACAAACCGCCCATGACGGAGTACCAGGCATCGCAGCCGGCATTCATGCCAATAGCCGCTAACGCATCGCCGCTTATTCCGATCGTCACGTGGCTCGGAATCAATTTTCGCAGACGTACCACGCGCTCCCTGGCCAGGTGCGGCGCGTCGGGGACGCCCGGAATTTTGATTGATCTGACGTTGGGTAACTCCGCGATACGCCCATGTAACTCATCGGTAAAATCGAAATGGGTGGTACCCGGATTGTCATAGACACATAGCGGGACTGAGACGTTGGCCGAAACCATTTCGTACATCGAAAAAACATCGTCCTGAGTCAGTTTTTGATACGACACGGGTGGCAGCAATAAGGCTTTGACTCCCACGGTTTGCGCATCCTCGGCCAGCAGCAAAACGTCGCGTGTACGCAGCGCTCCGATGCTCACCATCACAGGCACACCCTCCGCCGCCTCTACCACCAACTGCGCAACTCGAGAACGTTCGGCGCGAGAAAGATACGCATAACTTCCGGTGGATCCGAGAGCCCCGATGGAATCTACTTTCGCCGCCACCAGTTGCTGCACAAGACGGGTAAAAGCATTTTCGTCCACCCCTCGCTCATTCATAGGTGTTAGAGGAAATGCACTAAGGCCGGTAAACATCGTCATCACTCCTTGCAGTGGCTTGTCGACTATTTGACCCCAAGACCAATCAGTGAGCTTTCGATCTGGACGCCTGGCATCATTTGCTGCAACCCTTCGATCAGCTTGTCCCCCGCTTCCGTCAAGGCTTCAAGCGGCATCGCCGGCAAGCTCTCCAAAATGAACCACATGCTCTTCGCGTCAGCACCGAGACGGGTTCTGACACCTTGCCGCCAATTCCAGCGACGGCAGGTCACGCCTTTGTCATCGCGCCAGACAACCTCGCCGGGGTCTGGATACTCGAAAGCAGGAGCGCCCTCTTTCATGGTGTCAAAAGGCTCGGTGCCATCGGCGACTACCAGCCGTGGGGAGCCCACATAGGCTTCAATGTTTTCCCCGCCAACAGGGATGGCGTACTCAATACTGATTGCGTTGTAGAGATCGACGATGGGATCCAGGCTCGGCAAGCTTCCGTCACGTAAAACCCGTTTACGTAGCGCCTCAGCTGAACAAGGCGTCCGCTGCGGCTTTGCGCCGAACTTTCGGAATGTCTCCGCCCATGCGGCCAGGTGCGCATCTCCCCAGCTTGGCCCACCTTCCTGCACGGCCTTGCAAGCGCGATCCAGCGCAGACTGAGCAACCTCAGGATGAATCAGCGGCGCAGCTCCCACCACAATGCTCAGGGCCCTGAACTCCGGAGCCAATTCTGCAACGGCTTGATCGATCAACGGCAGTACGGACAGCATCAAAAACCTCCAGGAACCTAAATGTCATTTCATGCTAGTCAGCGACGACCAACAAAGTCAATATAATGACCATTATCATCTAATATACGGCTGAGCCGATTGACGCAGCTACTGATAAAGGCCGAAAATCCCAGCACCTTTTTCTAATGACCTTCATCAATGACCACCAATACCAGCCTGTCGACTACCTCTGGTGCTGACGCTCAAGCCGTCAGCCTGGCCGTCGCGCGCACTCTCAAACAGGCGCGCAAAGCAAAGAAGATTACGTTGGATGAGCTTTCCCGCCGCTCAGGGGTGAGCAAAGGAATGGTCGTCGAAATAGAGAAATGTACGGCGAACCCCAGTATCGGCATCCTTTGCAAAATCGCCGCCGCGCTTGGACTGTCTGTTGCAGACATCGTCAATGTGACCGAAGCCCCATCCGCCCATATCATCGACAGCCAAGACATCCCCACGCTCTGGACCGGTGACCTGGGAGGAACGGCGCGCCTCCTGGCGGGAACGTCCGGCCCTAATATGATCGAGCTGTGGCGTTGGGAAATGCATCCAGGCGAATCTTTCGCTTCACAGGGGCATCCTCAGGGCACGCTTGAACTGTTTCATGTGGAGAAAGGCACGCTGAAATGCGTGGTAGGGGAAACAGAGTTGGTCATCCCTGCGGGGAGTTCGGCAGTGGCGAAAACCGATGTACCTCATTCCTATTCCAACGCTGGCAGATCCAAGTTGGTGTTCACCATGTCCGTGACGGAGATGCATCAGTAGATACCGGCAGACTGGCAGCCAGTGAGCATATGTAAGGCGGGCGAACCAGCCAATTTCAAAAGGGCTGTGCCACCGAAAGCCATCAAGCCCCACGTAGCATCACCGCCAGGGCGCGCACTCGCAATTGCGAGTGCATCGCATGCAACTGGGGGCAAAACTGGGGGCATATTTGAAATTTTTCTGCCTGAAAACATTGTTCTAGAGCCCAGTCAAAATGTTTTTTGGCGATCCTGAGAGTCTTTAGGCGTTGTCGGGTGGGCTGTTCGGCTGATCATTTCTGCCTTTCCACAAACCATGGAGCTCCATTCACTTCCGGTGGATTGCTCCATTGGGGGCAAAGCCCTTGCGCATGGTGCCCGCCATCGAAGCCAGCACGATCCTGGACCCAGTGGAGCCTTTTGGCGGCAAAAATCCTCGGGGATAGGCCGGCAGTTCGGCAGCGCATTCGTTGATGATTACTTCGAGCTGAAGTCGTTGATGATTGGCTACTGAGCCCAACCTCGACATTTAAGGAATTGACAGATGTTCATTGGACGACTCGCCGAACTGACCGGCTGCACCCCAAAAGCCATTCGACTGTACGAGCAAATGGGCCTGATCAGCGAGCCAGAGCGTGAGGGGCGGTATCGCCTCTACAATGCTCATCACTTGGAAATCGTCCATCTGATCCGCAAAGCGCAGACTGCCGGGTTCAAGCTGGCCGAGATGAACCCGCTGATTGCCGCAAAAAACAAGTTGAAATCCTTTCCGCTGGAATTGGCCAACCAGGCAGTCGACGACAAGCGCCAGCAGGTCCGGGACAGGATCGCGGAACTGCAGGCGCTTGATCTTCACTTGATTGAACTTAAAAGCGAGATGAACTCAATGTTTGCGCCTCGCCCTGTCGCAGGTCTTCATAAGGTTGATGCGCCTGCCTGTACAGATAAGCAAACGCTTGCCTCAAGGCCACTTCAGGCGGTCGAGGGTTGAATCCCAATTCGTTTTTCGCCCTGGTGATGTCGTATTCCTGCGCCACGTTGTGAAACAGGCGCACCTGGCTCAAGAGTAACTGGGCGGGTTTGCCAACTCGTTGCGCCCAGCGTTCCTGGAGCCACGCCACGCCCATCAGTAACCAGCGTGGTGCTGAGACAGGCTGGCGATACCCAGGCGCTTGGGTGTTGGCAGCCTCGATCAAATCGCTGAGCGGCGACGAACGCTCATTGGCGAGGATATAACGCTGCCCTGGCCGACCCTTTTCGGCGGCGAGTATCATCCCTTCGGCCACATCGCGAACATCCACGAAGTTGAAACGAAACCCCGGGTCAAAGGGCATCTGCCGCTGGCGAACCGACTGAAGAAATCCCATGGTATCGGTTAGGTTGCCGGCATTGGGGCCAACCATGGCCGAAGGTAATACCGACACCATGTTCAACCCCAACGTCTCAGCGCACTGCCAAGCCGCTTGCTCGGAAAGTATCTTCGATTTGTAGTAGGCGTTTTCGCTTTCCGTATTCCAGTGCGCCTCATCCAGCGCCGTACCATCATGACCGACGGCGGCCACCGAACTGACGTAGACCACACGCTGCACACCCGCCCGTGAAGCGGCTTGCAGCACACGCCGCGTGCCTTGAATATTCGGCTCGACAATCTCGGCCTCCGGGTTGCGAGCCCAATGCTTGAACACGGCGGCCACTTGAAACAGCACCTGCACCCCCTCCAGCGCCTTGTCCAAGGCCGCACTGTCTAGCAGCTCGGCATACACCAACTCGCAGTCCAGCCCGACAAAGGGTGTGTGGTTACAGATATCACGAACGCCGGCTCGGACCCGATAGCCCTGATCGAGCAGCGCTCGCAGCAAGGTGTTGCCCAGATGGCCGTTGGCACCTGTCACCAGACATAAACTTTTCACAGGAACTCCTTGTTGGCAGCGCGCCAGAGTGGGCGCTGGAAAAAAGCATACGAGGTGTCCCATGGGGCAGAGTCAAGTACCCAGATGACTCGGCGTGGAAGGAAGTCCACTGAAAGCCAGCCAAAGCCACATTGGTGTTATCAGAAATCGCCATTCACGATTGCTAGCACAGCCGGTGCAAGTGGGGGCGAAAATGGGGGCATAGCTCTTTTGTTTCCACCTGAAACAATCGTCCTAGAGCCAAGTCAAAATGTTCTTCGGCGATCCTGAGAGCCTTTAATGCGACATCGCACACGCCTCACCAATCGCATTCAATTGCTGAAATCACAGCGGCCGCCCTTCGGACAGCCATAACGTTAAAACACAAAGCCATGCCCCAACTCCCCTTCCATCCAACCCAAAAATCGCCTGACTCTGGGAAAACTGGAGTGAGCCTTCGGGAACACTAGATGGTGGGCAGCTACTGGAGAACTCAAGGCTTCGGGGGCGACCTCAACCAGCGAACCGCTGGCGAGGTACTTTTGCGCCAGCAGCGTGCTTTCCAGGGCAAATCCCAAACCGTGACTCGCCGCTTCCAAGCTCATGTAGGATCGGTCAAAACTCAAAGCGTAGGGTTTTTCGGGGCGCGCCAGACCATGCTGAGCGAACCACTCAGGCCATCTGAGCAAGGTCGCTTCGGAAAGAATCAGATCTTCAGCTAGAAGATCGGCTGCGTTTTTTACCGCGCAGCGTGCGATCAGCTTGGGCGAGGCCAGCACAGCGAAGCTCTCGTTACGCACGGTGCGCACTTCATAGCTAGGCCAATTCGGCCGGCCGTGGCGAATATCGACATCGATCTTGTCCTGGCTGAAATGCAGCGATTCATAGGAACAAGACAAATTGATTTGGATGTCCGGGTTGCTCAAGCGAAATGACTCCAGCCGGGGCATCAGCCAGAGCAAGCCAAAACTGGGGGAGGAATGCAGCCGCAGGCAATCCAGGCTAACGTCACTCGCCGCCCGCTCGGTAGCGACCTCAAGGCTCTGCAACAAACCGGAAATGTCCTTCAAGTACTGCTCACCCACCGGTGTCAGCGTCACCCCACGCGCTGCCCGCACAAACAACTGTCGACCGATCATGACCTCCAGTTTGGCCAGTTGGTGGCTGATCGCCGACGGCGTGAGGTCCAGCACTTCGGCGGCTCTTGCCAGGTTGCCAAAACGCGCGGTTTGCTCGAAGGCTTGAATGGCTCTCAGCGGTGGCAGCTTGGATGAAGGGATATCGTCCTGGCGCATCATTATCCAGCCTATTGTTTTGGGCTCGAACGCGGGAGTGCCATTCAAGCATCTGCGGTCTGCATTGACGAGTGCTGAATTTTATTCATGTAGCAGTGACGTTTGCGTTATTGCTCGGCATGTCCACGGGGACCACTCTGAGCCATCGATCGCTGAATCGAACCATAAAAACAATCAGAGGTACCCCTCATGCTTCTTCAAGGCAAAGTCGCGATTATTACTGGCGCTGCATCCGAACGTGGTATCGGCCGCGCAACGGCTGTTACCTTCGCCAGACACGGCGCCCGCGTTGTTATCCTGGATCTCGACGAGTCCGCCGCCCGTGACGCTGCGGCCACCCTCGGCGAAGGCCATCTGGGCCTGGCTGCCAACGTCGCCGATGAGACGCAGGTCAAAGCAGCCGTCGCCAAGGTTATCGAGCACTACGGCCGTATCGACATACTCATCAACAATGCCGGCATCACGCAGCCGATCAAGACCCTGGACATTCGCCCGGGCGATTACGACAAGGTCCTGGATGTAAGCCTGCGCGGCACACTGTTGATGTCGCAGGCGGTCATTCCGGTGATGCGCACTCAGGCTTCGGGCAGCATCGTCTGCATGTCATCCGTATCGGCCCAACGTGGCGGCGGCATTTTCGGCGGCCCGCACTACAGTGCAGCGAAAGCCGGTGTGCTCGGACTGGGCAAGGCCATGGCACGCGAATTTGGCGCGGACAACATTCGCATCAACTCCATCACACCAGGTTTGATCCACACCGACATCACCGGCGGCCTGATGCAGGATGAGCGTCGCCACGCAATCATCGAAAGCATCCCGTTGGGCCGGCTTGGCGCAGCGCAGGATGTTGCCAATGCGGCACTGTTTCTCGCCAGCGACTTGTCCTCCTACCTCACCGGCATCACGCTCGATGTAAACGGCGGCATGTTGATCCACTGACAACAGGTGTCACCACCGCTGTCCATTCAGTTCTGGATCGACGATACGTCGGGCTTCAGGCCCGGCGTTCTATAAAAACAAGAGATCAGACCATCATGATGACCACCATGACGCTCGACGCTGTGTCCACAGTACGCTCCAGCGCGTATCGCAAAACTGCCTGGCGATTGATGCCTTTCCTGATGCTGTGCTACCTGTGCGCTTACCTGGACCGGGTAAATGTCGGGTTTGCAAAGCTTCAGATGATGAACGACCTGTCCCTGAGCGAGACCGTATATGGGCTCGGCGCGGGCATGTTCTTTCTTGGTTATTTTCTCTGCGAAGTGCCAAGCAACCTCATCCTCCACAAGGTCGGTGCCCGTCGCTGGATCGCGCGCATCATGATTTCGTGGGGCATCATCTCCGCCCTCTTCGCCTTCGTAGAAACGGCCTGGCAGTTCTATACACTGCGCTTTCTGCTCGGTATCGCCGAAGCCGGTCTCGCGCCGGGCTTGCTGCTCTACCTCACTTACTGGTTCCCCTCCTACCGCCGCGCAAAAATGACCGTGCTGTGGTTCATCGCCATCCCGCTCTCAGGAATGATCGGCGGGCCGCTCTCAGGCTACATCATGACCCAGTTCGCAGGTTTTCAAGGCTGGGCGGGCTGGCAGTGGATGTTCGTGATCGAAGCCATTCCGACCGTCGTCGTTGGCCTGATGGTGCTGGCTTATCTCAAAGATGGCGTCCACCAGGCGACGTGGCTCACCGATGAAGAAAAAGCGCTGGTCAGCAAAGAACTGGCTGAGGACAACAGCCGCAAAGTCACTCATGCATCGGTCGGGGCGTTCCTGCGGGACCGTCGCCTGTGGATTCTCGCCTGCATCTACTTTTGCGTGGTCATGGGCCAATACGCGATCACCTTTTGGCTGCCGACGCTTATCCGTAACGCAGGCGTAGCCGATCCGATGCACATCGGCTTGCTCACCAGTCTCCCCTACCTGTGCGCCATCGTTGCGATGGTGCTGATGGGGCGTAGCGGCGACAAGCACCAGGAGCGCCGCTGGCACCTGGTCGGGCCAATGATTGCCGGCGCGCTGGGCCTCACGTTGGCGGCGGTGTTCGGTACCAACCTGATGCTGTCGGTGTTGTGCCTGTGCCTTGCAGCAGCAGGCGTGCTGTCGGCGTCTTCACTGTTCTGGATGCTGCCAACAACCTTGCTCGGTGGTGTCTCCGCCGCTGCCGGGATCGCCGGAATCAACAGTTTTGCCAATCTCGCGGGGTTCTGCTCGCCCTACCTGATTGGTTGGATCACCACCACAACCGGTTCGAGCGCCATCGGCATGTACCTGATTACCGGTGTGCTGTGCATCGGTGCCTGTCTGGTGCTGCGCATTCCTGCTGCTTCGGTCAATCGTTGAGTTAACGGAGAATTCCATGACTGTCACATTATCTCGCGCATCGTCCACCACACTGGTGCAGCGCGCCCATAACATTCGCCGCCATGCCTTGCGCATGGGGCAAGTCCAGGGCCAGGGCTATGTTGGTCAGGCGCTGGGGGCGGCAGACTTGCTGGCCGTGTCGTACTTTCATGCCTTGAGCTACAAGCCCGAAGACCCCGAGTGGGAACAGCGTGATCGCTTTTACCTCTCCATTGGCCACTACGCTATCGCGCTGTATGCGGCGTTGATCGAGGCTGAAATCATTCCACTCGATGAGCTTGAAACCTACGGTTCGGATGACAGCCGCCTGCCCATGTCCGGCATGGCCACGTACACCCCCGGCATGGAAATCACCGGTGGCTCGCTGGGCCAGGGACTGGGCATCGCGGTGGGCGCCTGCCTGGGTTTGAAGCGCAAGCAATCCGCCTCATTCGTTTACAACCTGCTATCGGATGGCGAGCTGAATGAGGGCTCCACCTGGGAAGCGGTGATGTCCGCTTCGCACTGGAAACTCGACAACCTGATCGCCATCGTCGACGTGAATAACCAGCAAGCCGACGGACACTCCAGCGAGGTGCTGGCATTTGAACCCATCGTTGACCGATGGCAAGCCTTTGGCTGGTTCACCCAGCGCGTAGACGGCAACGACCTGGACGCATTGGTCAAAGCGTTCGACGCGGCCCGCAGCCATCCCGCCGCACAACCGCGCGTCATCATCTGCGATACCAAGATGGGCAAAGGCGTGCCGTTCCTGGAAACCCGTGAAAAGACTCACTTCATCCGCGTTGACGAGCATGAATGGGATGTGGCGCTGAACAACCTCGAAGAAGGCAAGACAGTATGAACAACACACACAACACTAACGTTCAGGTGCCCGCGGCATTGAAGAAAAAACTGACAACCTCCGCGATGATTGCCTCGATTGCAGCTGAAGGTCAGGCCACCAAATCGGCGCCCTTTGGCCACGCATTGGCCGCCCTCGCAGACCAGCGCCAGGATATCGTGGGCTTATCGGCTGACTTGTCCAAATACACCGATCTGCACATTTTTGCCAAGGCGCACCCGGAGCGTTTCTACCAGATGGGCATGGCCGAGCAGCTGTTGATGAGCGCGGCGGCAGGCATGGCTCGGGAAGGGTTCGTGCCCTTCGCGACCACTTATGCGGTGTTTGCTTCGCGCCGGGCCTATGACTTCATCTGCATGGCGATTGCCGAGGAAAACCTCAACGTCAAAATCGTCTGCGGCCTGCCTGGACTGACCACTGGGTACGGCCCCAGCCACCAGGCAACGGATGATTTGGCAATCTTCCGGGCCATGCCGAACCTGATGATCGTCGATCCCTGCGATGCCCTGGAAATCGAACAGGCAGTGCCCGCCATTGCCGCGCATCAAGGGCCAGTCTACATGCGGTTACTGCGCGGCAACGTACCGCTGGTGCTCGATGAATATGGCTATAAATTCGAGATCGGCAAAGCCAAGACCCTGCGTACGGGCAATGAGGTTTTAATCATTTCCACCGGTTTGATGACAATGCGCGCGTTGGAAGCCGCCAAGGAACTTCAGGCTGATGGCGTGGATGTCGCGGTGCTTCACGTTCCCACCATCAAGCCCTTGGATGAGCAGGCTATTCTGGCTGAGGCCAGAAAGCCGGGACGACTGGTAGTGACTGCCGAAAACCACTCCATCATTGGTGGATTGGGCGAAGCGGTGGCAACCGTGCTGTTGCGCAATGGGGTCACGCCGACGTTCAGGCAAATAGCGCTGCCGGACGCGTTTCTCGATGCTGGCGCGCTGCCGACGTTGCACGATCGCTACGGTATTTCCACCCAGGCTGTGTGCGCGCAGATCAAGGGTTGGTTATAGGGTTTAGAACTTGCTGGGGGCTGAATCAGCCCCTTGGCAAGGAGGTGTTAGTCACATCATTATCTGGCTCCGCCGAACCGACGCGCTTGGCCGCGGACTTCAAGTACAGATACTCGAATCACGCCTGGCGCGGTTAGTCGAGCCGCCCACCATTTTCCCGTGCGTGCTTGATATCTCTGGAGGGTGGGGCTCCGAAACGTCGGGCATATTCGCGGCTGAACTGGGCGACGCTTTCATAGCCGACGCGCAACGCGGCGGTGTTCACGTCTAGCCTATCGGTCAACATCAGGCTGCGCGCGGCTTGCAGCCGCAACGATTTTTGATACTGGATGGGGCTGGTGCCTGTCAGCTTGCGAAACCGGTGATGCAAGGTAGAGCTGGCCATTCCTGATCGTTCGGCGAGCTCGGCCACGTGCAGCGGCTTGTCGTAGTGATATTTCAGCCACTCAATGGCTCTCACGATGCCCTTGTCTCGGTAACCATCGCGAGTGACGCTGCGCAACAAATGCCCCGCTTCACTGAGCAGCAGCCTACCGTATATCTCCCGCTTGATAAGGCCCGACATCAAGCCTGCTTCAAGCGGCCGTTCGATCAGCGTGGCGAGTCGAGCGAACGCATCGAGCATCTCACTCGTCGCCACACCGGATACGAAGCCCCGCGCCTCAGTAGCCATTTCCTGCTTTGGCGATTCCAGGGTCAGGATCACCTCGTTGAGCATGGCAAAATCGAGCTTCAACACAACTGATAAATAAGGGGTCTGCTCGCTAGCCGCGTTAACGCGAGCCAGTGTGGGTATATCGACCGAAGTGACAAAAAACGCCCCTTGCCCGAACTCACAGGCTTGCTCGCCGAACGCGATCTCCTTCGCGCCCTGCAGAATGATGGCCACGCAAGGCTCATAAATGCAGTACTTGGGCGTACCCAGTTCGGCCACTCGATAAAAGGCCAAACCTGGAATCGACGTCGTGCAAGCCTCGGCCAAGCCAATCTGCAAAGTGACTTTTTCGATAAGCCGTCTGAGTGCCTGGAGGCGTTCGTTGGGCTGAGCGGGTTCGTGCACGCTCAGGGAATGCACATGGCTGGAACGGAATTGCGAGAAGGAACCGCTCGTCATTACATGCCCCCCTATTTACGGAATGTTCGAGTCTGCTGAGAGTGTGTGACCAGCACAAGTGCATCGGCAGGATTGTGCAAAAGATATGGCGCATTAGGGTCACCCGGCCAACCCTCGTTGTTCTAACTTCTAGTACGAATACCGGCTTCGATGAACCCGTAAAACCTCAGTCGCGAAAGGAAAGTTGGATGGACAGACGAGATTTTCTTACCTATTCGGCGACGGGTGCTGTTGCAGCCGCTTTGCTGCCAGCATTGAGTGTCGCAAGTTCGGCGGCTACAGCCCCAGCGCCCTCTTCGCTGACAGAGCGCGGAAGCGTGATGCCTACGCAAGGGCGGCTCGTGCGCGCAGACCTGCCCCTCAATCTGCCCTCCCACACAATGAGATACATGACACCTCAACGATTTGGTATGGGTGGGACGCAGATCGGCAATATTTTTGCGCCGATCAGCGACGAACAGGCGGACTTGGTTCTGCAGGCTGCTTGGGATGCGGGTGTAAGGCTTTACGACACGTCGCCGTTCTATGGGTTTGGCTTGAGTGAATATCGTCTGGGCCGCTTCCTTCATGACAAAGATCCAGACGACTATGTGATCTCCACCAAGGTCGGTCGCGTATTGACGGCTGCGGGTGGCCTGCGCGCGGACCATGCCATCTGGAAGTCGCCAGCCCCCTTCAACTACCGATATGACTACACCGCAGCAGGCACGCGACGTTCCGTGGAAGACAGTCTGCAGCGTCTGGGGCTACCACGTATCGATATCGTTTTTATCCACGACATCTCGCCCGATAACACTGAGCTGGAAGGCGGATGGGAAGCGGCATATCGAATTGCGCGCACAGGGGCGATGGTTGAGCTTGAAAAGATGCGTGATGAAGGGCTCATCAAGGCATGGGGCTTCGGCGTCAATACGCCGAACGCCGTGGTTCAGGCACTGGCCAGTAATGACCCGACGCCCGACATCGTGTTGCTCGCCTGCCAGTATTCCCTCCTAGACCACGGCGATGCGTTGCGCAGCACCTTTGCGGCGTTGAAACGAAAAGGCACCAGCATCGTCGTTGGAACCCCTTTGAATGATGGATTTCTGGGCGGTCGCAACCGATATAACTTCAGCCAGGATCTACCTGCCGGTGCGGTAGAAAAGCGCGCGCGAATCATGGCGGTTGCCAGCCGACATGGCATCGACATTCATACTGCCGCCTTGCAGTTTGCAGCGGCACATCCACTAGTGTCCGCGATCATTCCGGGGGCGCGTTCGCCGGGGCAGGTAGTTTCCAATGTACAGGCGATGAAGGTCGGTATTCCGGCAGCCTTTTGGGAGGAGCTGAAGAGCCAGAGTTTGATTGATGCTCAAGTACCGGTTCCTTCCTGAGCTTTATTGGCGTTTTACCGGAGCAAGCTTTAACTTCCTTTCACGACCACCACCTATATCCATAACATTGAGAATTCAAGGACTTTATTCTCCAGCAAATAAACTGTGCACGCGTTCTAATAAGAACGCGAGACTAAGGTCGTAATAAATGAAAACACGAACGTCTCTCATGATTTTCGGCGGCCTACTTGCGCTCTCCAGCAGTGGTCACATACTCGCGGACACACTTGCGCTTAGCGTTCCGTTGCCTGATCCACTCCCACAGTTGAAGGTTCTGACACTCCTTGTAGGTTTACACCTGCTCGGTATGTGTTTCGGTCTCGGCGGGGCGACGATGCTGGACCTCTGGATTTTGCGTTGGATGCGTAGGGGTAGCCTCCCCGTTGAAATCGGACGTACCTTTCACTTCATCAGCGACGCAGTCACTCTTGGACTATGCCTCCTGTGGCTTTCAGGCCTTGGTTTCCTTGCTCTTTATGCGATGGAGTCGCCGGAAAAGTTTGAAAATCCTAAACTCTGGGCGAAGGTCATTGTGGTGGCCGTACTGACCATCAATGGAATAATCATTCACGCGTTTGTGTTGCCAGAAGCGCTGCGCGACTTGAGTCGCCCCTTGCTCTTTGGAGTTTCCCGTAGAAGAGCTACCTTGTTTCTCGCATCAGGTGCAGTTTCGGGTGTGTCTTGGTACACAGCTTTTGCCTTCGGCATTCTTCGCGAGTTAAACAATAGTGTCACCTTCACTCTCTTGGTCATCATGTGGCTTACGCTGATAATAACCGCCTCTCTCGCAGCCATTCTGCTCTGGTTAAACTCTGCAGCGAAAGTAAGAAAACGTCCTTCGTTCAGTCCTCCGACTTAAAAATAAAGGTCATCTTGGACATTGCTTGTAACTGCCCGGGCAATTGAGGCGAATCCAGCCACCTGCACGGAGTATCCATGACGCTGCTTGCGTACGACTCGCGGCGCAATGTAGAAGATGCATACGGAAAATTCATCCCCACCGCAAAAGCGCACCTGGCCGCGCTCAATCGCTTCACGACTGGCATTCAGGCGCTCTTTCCAAATCTCCGCAACGGAGGTCTTCTGGTAGCGGGCGAACGCCCGCGTAACGGTTCGAGTGGATACATTGTGCGCCTGGGCGATGACCTCAATCGACAGGTCCGGCTCGGTCAAATGCCGTTGGATGTACTTCATGATGCGACGCCCCTTCTTGCAGGCTGATCCCATTTGACCGAGGTAGAGGTGTTCCATGTTCGCCACCCGCTGGGTATTGGTGCCGCTCGCCGACAGGCCGGAACAACCTGATCAGGCGCCCTCCCCGACCGACCACGGCCGCATCCGCGCCTACTGGGTTCAAGCATCAGGACGCTCCGCCATGCAACCGCTCGACGCTTCCCGCTGCCAGGCCCGGTGCATGAGATCGATGACTTCTTCGTCCGAAGTCTGGGCAAAACTCAAATACCAGTAACCGATCGACATCATCCACTCGGGAATGAGCGGGCAAATCACTTCATTCACTTCGCAGCGCAAAGCCTCGACCGTTTCCAGCGGAGCAACCGGCACCGCGACAACGATGCGCGCCGGGGACTGCGCGCGTACCGCATGGACCGCAGCCATCATGGAGGAACCGGTTGCCATACCGTCGTCGACCAGGATCACGACCTGGTCCTTGAGCTGCAACGGCGGGCGGTTTCCTCGATACACCTGTTCACGCCGGGACAATTCCTGCGTTTCCCGGGCGACCACGGCCTCGAAACTGGCGCGATCGATCGGATGCACCCGCAACGCGTCGTCATTGAGGATTTGTATGCCACCGCTGGCAATGGCGCCCATGGCAAACTCCGGGTGCGACGGGATGCCGAGCTTGCGCACCAACATCAGGTCCAGGCGAACCTTCAGGGCGGTAGCGACTTCATAAGCCACCGGGACGCCACCACGGGGCAAGGCGAGGACGATGACGTCAGGTCTGTTGGCGTACTTGAGCAAGGGTTCCACCAGTCGCCGCCCGGCCTCGGTGCGGTTCGGCAAAGTGGTTTGCAATGAGGGGCTCTGAATCATGGGAACCTCCTGAGGCAATGATGCTGTCGCTTCGATATGGACGATCCTGGCCGCGCTAGATGGCTAGAACGCTACAAGGCACCTGGTAGAGGATATGTTCGGTCGTGCTGCCCAAAAGCTTTTCCAGGCCATGGGACTGGACCCTGCCCATCACAATCACATCCATATGCTGCTCATCGGCGAACGCACTCAGCACCGCCACAGGGTGCCCTTCAATGAAATGACGTCGGTCAGCGGCCACGCCATATCGGTCAGCCAGGTCGAAAAAGGATGTTTCATGTTCTTTGCGCAACTGCGCGCCAAGATCCGAGAGCGTTAGACCGCCGCCGCCCATATCGCCCATGTACACCATCGAGATGTCGCAGGCGTACAGCAGGTGCAACTCGGCATCACATTGGATGGCGAGCCCGCATGCCTGCTGGATGATCCGCTCATTGAGCTCGTTGTCCTGCGCCAGGGTATTGGACGCATCGACCGCCGCCACGACCTTGCGCGGCAGGGGCAGGTCACCTTCACTCAGCAGGTACACCGGTACCGGGCAGTGACGCAGCAAGCGCCAGTCCAGCGGGGTGAGAAAAGCCCGCTTTACCGCTGATTCGTGCTGCACCTGCTTGATCAGCAGGTCGGGCTGCATTTCGGCGACGTGATCGAGGATGTCTTGTTGCATGTCATCGGCCCAGGTCACCTCCGCGGTCACCTCGATGCCTCTTTCGCGCAGGTGATTCGCCTGGCTTTTGAGCCAATCGCGATGGTCTTGCAGGTAGCCTTCGCGCGCCTGTTCCCGGTCACCCTCTTCAAGCAGTGACAACAGTTTCCAGGACGGGATCAAGGCCGCGATGTGCAAGCTCGCACCGCTGGCCTTGGCCAGGGCCGCAGCGTGTTCCAGGGCTTGGGACTGGCGCAGGGCCGGGTTGATGATCAGCAATAACCGTTGATACTGGCTCATGATCGGACTCCATGGAACTTGCACGTTTGTCACTGCCTGCCACGGCGGGCCGCTGTCGTGTTTGCCGCTGCAACGGGCATCTTCGTTGTAGGTTCACCATCCTCCGTCAGGGCAACCGTGACGTTGATATATATCAAGTACCATCGTCAGCCAGGCATTCAACGGCTCATGCGCTTGATCAGATAGACATCACCTGAAGCTTGCGATCAAGGTCGATGAAACCATCGGCCTGCCAGTCCCAATCCTGGGCTTGGGCTGCATCGGGGGCAGGTGCTCCACCGTACTCCATGGGCCGGTCGATATAGGCCGTCATCAGGCCGCAATCCCTGGCGGCAGCAAGATCGCTGTGATGACAGGCCACCAGGCAGAGTTCAGCGGGTTTGATGTCCAGTGCCCTGGCCGTGGACAGGTAGGCGGCAGGATCCGGTTTGTAGGTTTGCGCGAATTCCGCCCCCAGCAGCGCGTCCCACTGCAAACCGTTGTAGCGGTTCATGGCGATCATCAAGGCCACATTGGCATTGGACAAGGTCACCACAGCAAAGCGTCGGCGCAGCAAGGCCAGGCCCTCGGCCACGTCAGGCCAAGGGTCCAGGCGACGCCAGCCATGGGCAAGCGTGTGCAATGCCTCGGGGGCAAGCTGGTCGACTTCCAGGCCGTAATTCGTCAACAACTGAACCAGCGTCTCGTAGTGCAATGTGTCCAGCACGACGAAGCCTCCATGCCCCTTGATGCACTCGCGCAGCGCTGGCGCATACAATCGGCGCCATTGCATTGCAAATTCTGCGGGGCTGACAGCGGGCAAGTAGGTCGACACGAATGGACTCGCCTCACGTGCGATGCCTGAATGCCAGTCAACTACGGTACCGAACACATCGAATGCCAACGCTCGTGGAAGCGTCATCGCAAGACTCCTCTGCTATTTAGGTCCAGCCTGGCACACCGGCCGCCGAGGCTCTGGAACGCGGGAACCCAATGAGCTTAGCCTTATCCTTTTCAAGCGCCATCGATACTGCGCCGCTCCTATAGCTTGTGACTGCCCAACACCCAATACCGTTGCGGCGCTACTTTGCGCAGTCGCGCCGCGAGGAACACGCCAGCCAGCAGGGCTGCGGGAATGATGGCGCAGAGGCCGTACGACAAGGCCTTGCTCGCGCCCGTCAGCACATCGAAATGCACCACCGCGATAAACAGGACCGCCAGTAGCGCAATGCAAGAGAACCCCGGGAAAATCCGTCCACGCCAGATTCCCAGCTTGAGCTCGGGGTGGCGCTGGGCAAAGACCCAGACCGCGGCGGACGTGAGCGCCATCAGCAAAATCACGCAAAGCGTCGCCAGGTTGGACAGCCAGGCGAACAGCTGCAGGATCGGATCGGCATCCATCGCGGCGAAAATCAGCACGACCACGGCGGAGATCAAGCTCTGCAACGCCGAGCCCATGTGCGGGCTCTGATGGACGCGATGGGTGGTCCCCAACCGGCTGGGTAGCAAGCCGTCACGCCCGATGGCGTAGAAATAACGGGCCGCGGCATTGTGGAACGCCAGCAGCCCGGCGTAGATGCTGACCATGAACAGCACGCGGATGACCTGAGTCAGGTGCGGGCCGACAAAGTGATCGGACATGCCATAGATAAACGTCGTCGGGTCCTGCAAGGCCTGAAGCGTGGAGACGATTTTGTCCGCCCCGACGCCAATCACCATCGACCAGACCGACAGCGCGTAGAACCCACCGATCAGCAAGACCGAACAGTAGGTGGCAATCGGGATCGTACGTTGCGGGTTCTTGGCCTCTTCACCGTAGATGGTGGTGGCCTCGAAGCCGATAAACGCGGCGAAACAGAACAGCAGGCCGATCGACGGAGTGCCGCTGAACACGTGGCGGCCCGCAAACGCGTCGAGATTGATGCCACTGTCGCCGCCGGTCCTGAGAATGGCGAAGTCCAGGAGCAGGATCGCCAGATATTCGGCGATCACAATGACCGACAACACCCGCGCCGACAGATCGATCTTGCGATAGCCGAGAATCGCAATGCTGGCCATCGCCATCAGCGAATACGACCACCAAGGCAACACCAGGCCGAACACGCTTTCCATCGTGCCGCTGACCACCCCACCGAACATGCCATACAGGCCGACCTGGAGGATGTTGTAGGCAAACATCGCCAGCACCCCCGCCGCCCCACCGGCCAGGCCACCCAGACCGCGCGAGGTGAACGCATAGAAACCGCCAGCGTTGGTGACGTGCCGGGACATGGTCGTGTAGCCCACCGAGAACGCCAGTAACACCAGCAGAGCCAGGATCAGCAACGCCGGCGTGCCGGCACCGTTGCCCAGCATGATGCCAATGGGAAAGCCGCCGGCGATGACACTCAAGGGGCTCGCCGCCGAAACCACGAAGAAGATGATGAAGCCGACACCCAGGGCCCCACGCTTGAGCTCCGTGGAGCTGTTGACCGGGAGAGGTACACTCATGTTTTCTTGACCTTATTGTATGAGGCAGGCGCTGTAGGATCGATGCAGTCAACCACTCACCGTCACCGAATAGCGTTATTGTTCTTGTCGCACGCTGGATTCGATCCTATGCCTCTCCCTGAACACCCCACTATCCCAAATCGGTAACCAGAGGCCTCTTCTCAAAAAAACAGATGACCGTTATCCGTCCACCGGTATTCAGGCAGGCGCGCGGTCGTTGATGGCCGCACGGGCCGTATGGGAAGGCAACTCGGCGAACAGTTCCTGGTATTGCGCTGCAAAATGGCTGAGGTGATAGAAACCCCATTGGGCGGCGGCATCGCCGATCGAGAGATGCGACGCCCGGGTGGACATCAAGGTCCGGCGTACACCGTTGAGCCGCACGGAGCGCAGGTAATTGAGCGGGGTCGTCTCGGCAACCGAGCGGAAGCTGTTCTGCACGGTACGTCGACTCACCTGGAGTCGCTGGCACAACTCGTCGACGCTGGGCACGTTGTTCAGCTCTGCGGTCGCCAGGCGATGGCATTTCTCGACAATGAAGCTGCGCGTGGAGCTTGGCGAACGCTGCTGCTTGTCACAGGCCGGGTCGGTCATGAGTTGCAGCAGTTCGTCGAGCATGGCCTGTTCCAGTTCCAGCTCCCGATCTTGCGCATTGTCGAGTTCTTCGTTCGAGAGCGCCTGGGAGAATGCCGCCAGCATCCGACGTCGAGCGTCAGCGTAGCGTTGCGCGGGGAGCCTGATTACGGGTTGGCGGAGTAACTGGCTGATTTCCTTGGCCGACGCGGTTTGCGCCAACGCCTGCTCGAACAACTCACGTTCGAAGGTGATCGCCAGCAGCTCCATGCCCATCGGCATGTGGAACATGAACTCTTCGCCACCATGAAGAAAGAACAGGCTGCTCTCGTCCACCTCCCGACCCTGCATCCGAATAGAACCCGGGACGGTGATGGGCACGGCAAAGCACATCTTGCCTCGGGGGGCCACGCCATGCTGCACCACGCGTTGGTTGATCTGCTCGCGGAATACGTGGCAACGCCCTGTCGACAACTGGATGAGCGAACTCTCGGCCGTACCAGCGGTTAACTGGTTGTAGTCCTGGTTCCACTCCTGGACGGTGGCGGCGTGGACATGGATGTCACGAAAATGGCTGATGTTCTGATTTTTCATGATGACGAAAGCCTCGGCCAATATTCTTGTTCTTAGAATGCCTCGTTGCGCGATATTCTCACAATAAGAGAATTATGCAAATTCTCTTTAAATCATGTCAGTGCGCTGGTGCTGCCCCTCTAGACGGCCCGCCCAATGTGCCGATTCGGGCTACCGGCCGGGCACGGGCCACGAGGATGATCGGGACACTGAAACCGACATCCTGAGAGACCGTCATGAGTGAAGCCAAACTAGAATCCCTCCATTTCGCCGATGCCCCGCAAATTACCACCGCCATTCCCGGCCCAAGGACCACCGAGGCCCTGGCGCTGTCGGCGCGTACCGGGTCGATGGCTCGCGGCGGCGCACGCATGCCTGTGGCCATGGACCGGGCCTTCGGCGCGACCTTCAAGGACGCCGATGGCAACACCTACATCGACCTGTCCGCTGGCGTGGGCGTCAGCAGCGTAGGCCGTTGCCATCCGAAGGTGGTGCAGGCCATTCGCGAACAGTCCGAAGTGCTGATGCATGCCTTGGAAGTCAACAGCACCCGGCGCACCGAACTGGCCGCCAAGCTCTCCGAGATCGCGCCCGACGGCTTGCGCGGTGACTGCATCACCTTCTTCACGCAAAGCGGCAGCGATGCGCTGGAAGCGGCGATCAAGTTCGCCAAACGCGTCACCGGGCGGCACCAGATCATCGCCTTCCACGGCGGCTACCACGGCGTGTGGAACGCCTCCGGTGCGCTGACCACAGGCACGGCCTACCGCAAGGGCTACGGCGCCCAGATGGGCGGGGTCATTCATGCGCCCTACCCTTATGCCTATCGTTTCCCCTTCGACACCACGCACAAAAGCGCCGAGCAGATTGCCGGCGACTACGTGGATTACCTGCTGAATACCCCCTACACCGCCGCCGATGACGTGGCCGCCGTGATCGTGGAACCGGTGCAGGGCGAAGGCGGTTACGTGCCACCCTCACCCGAGTTCCTGCAACTGTTGCGCAAAGCCTGCGATCGCAGCGGCGCACTGCTGATCGTCGATGAAGTGCAGTCCGGCGCGGGACGTACCGGCAAGATGTGGGCGGTCGAGCACTCGGGCGTGAAGCCCGACATGCTCACCTTCGGCAAGGGCATCGGCAGCGACTTGCCGATGGCGGGCCTGATCATGCGTTCGGACCTGGCAGCCGCGATTCCTGACGGATCAATGCCCAACACCTTCGCCGCCAACTCGTTGTCTGCAGCGGTGGCGCTGACCAACATCAGCATCCTCCAGGACCCGGAGCTCGATCTGCTCAACCGCGCTCACACGCTGGGGCTCGAAGCGCAGGAACGTATCCGTGGCTTCGACAGCCCGTTGGTCGGTGAAGTCCGCGGTCGCGGCCTGATGATTGGGATTGAGCTGGTCGAGGACCCGGTCACCAAGGCGCCACTGGCACCGGAGAAGATCGGCCAACTCATGGGTTACCTGCTGAGCCACGGCGTGCTGATGATTCCCTGCGGGCGCTACAGCAACGTGATGCGTGTCATGCCTTCGTTGACGATCTCACGGGCGTTGTTCTTCAAGGCACTGGACATCTTTGGCGACGCCCTGGCCTCCCTCAAGGGATGAGATGTGCACACCCCGCCTACTCCACATCACTTGAGGGACTGCAAAATGACTCAACACTTGAACCACTTCATCGAAGGCGCGTCCTTCGAGGCCTCCGACGGGCGTCGCATCACACTCGTCGACCCCGTGACAGAACAGATCTACGGCAGCTCCGCGCGGGGCACCGCCGAGGACGTGGACCGTGCCGTAGCGGCGGCACTCAGCCAACTTGAAGGTGGCGCCTGGAGCCAGCTCGACGGCGCCCAGCGTGCACGACTGTTGTCGAAGCTGGCGGACCTGGTGGAGCGCGACACCGACGTGCTGGCTGACCTGGACGCCAATGCCATCGGGCGCTCACCGATCGAGCCGCGCCGGCTGGACGTACCCAACGCCATCGCCAACCTGCGCGCCGCCGCCGGCTGGGCCAACCAGCTGGAGGGCCGCACCATTCCCACCGGCGGCTACTTCGGCACCAAGGCCCTCTCGTACACGATCCGGGAGCCGGTGGGCGTGGTTGGCGCCATCGTTCCCTGGAACTCGCCGCTGATGATCACAGTCTGGAAGCTCGCCGCTTTGCTGGCGGCCGGCTGCACCGTGGTCATCAAGCCTTCGGAAGAGACGCCACAGTCGGCCCTGCACCTGGCGGCGCTGGCTCAGGAAGCGGGCTTCCCTGACGGCGTGATCAACGTGGTCACCGGCTACGGCAACGAGGTGGGGCGCGCTTTGTGCGAGCACCCACACGTCGCCAAGATCAGCTTCACCGGCAGCCCCGAGGCCGGACGCGAAATCCAACGCACCGCTGGTGTACTTTTCAAGCACGTGGCACTGGAGCTGGGCGGCAAGAGCCCACAGATTGTCTTCGACGACGCCTCGTTCGAGGACGCGCTGTTCGGCTGCTCGCTCGGCCTGTTCGCCAACCAGGGACAGGTCTGCGCGGCTGGCTCGCGCATCCTGGTCCAACGCAACATCGCGGATCGCTTCGCCGCAGCGCTTGCCGATGCCGCGCGAGCCGTCAAGGTCGGCGACCCTCGCCAACCCGACATACAGATGGGGCCGGTGGCCAAGAAGGCGCAATTGGATCGCGTCAACCGCTACATCCAACTGGGCATCGACCAAGGTGCCACCCTGTTGGCCGGCGGCGTATCAAGCCCTGAGCGGGGCTGGTTTGTCCGCCCGACGATCTTCGCCCATGCCAGCAATGACATGGCGATCGCCCGGGACGAGATCTTCGGCCCCGTCGGCACGGTGATCACGTTCGACAGCGAGGACGAGGCGATCGCGCTGGCCAACGATTCCAACTACGGCCTGGCGGCCACGGTCTGGACAAGCGACCTGGTGCGAGCGCACCGCGTCGCCGCAGCGGTCAAGGCCGGTGCCGTGGGCATCAACTGCTGGAGCCCGTTGGACGCCAACCTGCCCTGGGGCGGCGTCAAGTCCAGTGGCGTTGGCCGTGAAGGCGGATTTAGCGGCGCGTTGGCCTATACCGAGGAGAAAGTCATTACCGTATTGCTACCCAGCTGAGAACAAAAAACCGCACTGACCGGACCACCCCTGTGTCGTAGAGGGTGGCCGTTCAAACGTGCATTTCCGATGCCTTGATGATGGATGGAGAGACCGCGATGAATCCGACAAATCAAACAATAATTGATCGGTATCCGACGTCCCTGCGGATTTTGCACTGGGTGCGCGCCGTGCTCATCGCCGGCCTCCTCTGGGCAGGCTGGCACATGACCGGGCTCGATGACGAAGTGGCAAGCAAATATGAGCTCTATTACCCGTGGCACAAATCCTTTGGGGTGCTGGCATTCCTGGTGGTGCTGGTCCAGATCGCCCTACGGGTGAAAACGGCCAGGCTGCCACAACCGCCAGAGACGCTTGCGCGATATGAGCGGGTTTCGTCAAGGCTCGCGCACCGTACCTTGTATGCGCTGTTGGTGATCGTGCCGTTGATGGGCTATTCGATGTCGAGTACCTACACGATGAGTGACGGGGTGTTCTTTTTTGGGGTGAACCTTCCCGAGCTGCTGGCCAAGAATGACGACTGGTTCGTCGTCTTTCAATGGCTGCACAAAGTGCTCGCCTATACGCTGCTCGGTCTGATCCTGGTGCATATTGCCGGCGCCCTCAAGCACCGATTTTATGACCGTGACCCTCGAAACGACGTCCTGCGCCGCATGCTGTGACGCTGACTTGACGAGGCATCGGCGCGGTCCCCAGATGTTCAGCGCTGAGCCTTTGCCCCACCTTCGGCACCTACGACAAACAAGAACGCCAGCCCCAGGGCAACTTCCACCAGCACCGCTGGCAAGATGCCCGACTCCACATGCCCCACGGCCCACTCGCCCAGCCCCAGCAGCGCAAGCAGCAGGCACGTGGTGACAAACCCCGCCACCACGGCGGTTCGTCCCGGCGAGGGCGGCGCATTGCGTGCCAACAGCAACGCGACACCAATGCCCACGTAGAGTGGTGCCGCACGCCGGCCTACCAACCCCGTGGTACCGCCATCGAAGATCACGCCCCAATTGGCCAGCAACGTGGCCGGCGCGAACAACCAGATGGCCGCCAACGCAAAAAACAACAGCGCCGAAAAGCTCGCCAGGTAGCGAAAAGCGCGAGAAGCGTTGCTCATGCATTCACGTCCACGACGGTGCGCCCGCGCACCTTGCCTTCCAGTACCCGAGCGGCAACGGCCGGCACCTCTGCCAAGCCAACCATCTGGGTGGTGCGGGCCAGCTTGCTCAAATCAAGGTCCTGGGCGAGTCGCGACCATGCCTGCAGGCGCACCGCTTGCGGAGCATTGACCGAATCGATACCGGCCAGGGTCACGTTGCGCAGGATGAAAGGCAGTACCGAGCCGGGCAGATCCGCGCCCTGGGCCAGGCCGAAGGCAGCGACAACGCCGCGATATTGGGTCTGTGCCAAGGCATTGGTCAAAGTGTGGCTGCCCACTGAATCAATGACGCCAGCCCAACGCTCCTTGGCGATTGGCGCGCCCGGCTGCGACAAGGTGTTGCGGTCGATGACCTGCGTCGCCCCAAGGTCGCGCAAGTAGTCGCCCTCCTCTTGCCGTCCGGTCGAGGCGATCACTCGATAGCCCAGGCCCGACAGCAGCGCGATGGCCACCGAGCCGGCGCCGCCGCTGGCGCCGGTGACCAGGATATCGCCTCGATCCGGGGTCAGCCCGCCATGCTCCAATGCCAGGACACTGAGCATCGCCGTGTAGCCTGCGGTGCCGATGGCCATGGCCGCCTGGGTCGAGAATACCTCCGGGACTTTTACCAGCCAGTCACCGCTCACCCGCGCCTTCTGCGCAAAGCCGCCGTGGTGGGTCTGGCTCAGCCCCCAGCCGTTGACCAGCACCCGGTCACCGGCCTCGAACCCCGGATGGCTGGACGTCTCGACGATACCGGCGAAGTCGATGCCCGGAATCAGCGGAAACTGGCGAATGACGGGGGAGCGTCCGCTCAGGGCCATGGCGTCCTTGTAGTTCACGGTCGAAAACTCGATCGCGACAGTGACGTCACCGGGCATCAGGTCCTCGTCCTTGAAGTCGACCAGGTGGGTCGAGATCGCGTCACCGGTTTTGCTCGAGAGCAGCGCTTTGAATGTCATGGTTTTTATCCTGTTCGTTCAAACGGATGGTCATCGCTGTCAGCGTGCCTGAGCAGGCCATTTGGTTTCGAGTTGCAGCGCCCTGCGAATGCCCGTGTCCAGCAAGCGTGCCGGAGCGAAATTGCGCAGAAACTGCAACTGGCCGGCCGACTTGCCAGCGGTATAGCGCAACTTCGGACGCTCGGCACGTGCGACCTGGAGTACCACTTCAGCCACCACGTCGGGGCCATCGGCGGTCGCCATGGCCTGGCTCACCACTTTCGTCACTTTTACCCGAACGTCCTCGTACACGTCGAGTCTAGCGTCGGGCTGGAGGTTGTTGCTCTCGAATTGAGTCTTGGTATAGCCGGGCTCGACGACGGTGACCCTGATCCCGTGTGTACGCAATTCGTGATCCAGCGCTTGCGAATAGCCCCCCACCGCATGCTTGCTGGCTGAATAGAGGGCGGCATAAGGAACTGGCACGACGCCGAGGATAGAACCGATGTTGATAATGCGACCGCCGCCCTGGCGTCGCATGTGCGGCACCACCGCGCGGGTAGTCCGTACGATGCCGAGGAAGTTGGTATCGAAAAGGGCCTTGGCTTGCTCGACTGAACTCTCCTCTGCCGCCGCGGGCGCGATGCCGAAGCCGGCATTGTTGACCAGCAGATCAATCCGCCCCTCCAACTTCAGTAATTCTTGGACGGCAGCTTCGACGCTGACATCGTCGGTGACATCAAGCACCAACAACGGAAACCCCTGCTGCCCCACCTGCCCGCCGCGTCGGCTGGTGCCGTAGACGCTGTAGCCTGCGGCCACGAGCTTGCGTGCAATGGCTTCGCCGATGCCTGATGAAGCGCCGGTCACTAACGCCACGGGTTTGTTGATCATCATGACTTTCCTTCCGGTTATCGACGTTATCCGGTCAGAGATCGCAACTGTGGTCCTGGATCATCGACTGGCAGCCTTATGATGATGATCATAATCGTAGCGATCAACCATTTTGATGCTGATCGACATCAATAATGCCGATCGCAGCGTTTCTCCCGGCGCTTGAATAGATCAGCGTTCATGAAATCAATGAACTGATTAGGCAGAAGACAAAACAGGTGGTGAGGGAGCGTGCTTCCTCGCCATGGGGTTCATGGTTTTTCTTGAATGAGCGCCCGCCGGGACACTGAGCGCTCAATGGTTCAGGGTCCTGATCATTCCCTCAGGCCCCCAAAGTGCTCTATCACGCAATCAGATCGGTGGCATTAAGGGTACTGACACCCACCAGTTGGATTTCAAAATCCGCCTCCAGGTCGCCGTTGACGTTGCCGTAGAGTATCTGGTCGACGAAACGCAATTGTCCTGCGCTCGTGAACTCATTCGAGTCGATGAAACTGAATTTATTGACCGTAGCGGTCAGGACATTGGCATCGAATTTCGACAGATCAATTTTGTCACCCTGGAGCCGGCTGAAGTCGAAAATGACGTCACGACCACTGCCTATGCCCAGCTCATTCAACGCACCGAAAACAAATCGGTCGGCGCCGACACCGCCGGTGAGTGTATCAGTGCCAATGCCGCCAATCAGCGTGTCATTCCCCGCCCCGCCGCTCAGCGTATCCTCCCCGGCTCCGCCATTCAGCACATTGTTGCCGGCATTGCCGATCAGTACGTTGTCCAGCGCGTTGCCGGTACCATTGAGATGGGCAGTGCCGGTCAGCGTAAGATTCTCCAGGTTAGCGCCCAGGCTCCAGCTCACCGAAGAGCGCACCGTGTCGATTTCGCTGGCCTGAGTGCTGGTTTCCCTGACGATATCCCTGAGGTTATCGACCACGTAGGTGTCATTGCCGGTGCCGCCGATGAGGGTGTCGATCCCGGCACCACCGTCCAGGATATCCGCGCCGTCCAGGCCATTGAGCATGTTGGCAGCGCTGTTGCCCACCAGGCTGTTGTTCAAGGCATTGCCGACCAGGCTGATGGCGCTAGCACCAAGCAACTGGCCATTCTCGACGTTGGTCGACAAGGTATAGCTGACCGAGGTGCGTATCAGGTCGACGCCTTCGTTAACGAGTTCGGTGACCGTGTCGCCAAGATTGTCGAGAATATAGGTGTCATCCCCGGCCCCACCGCTCAGCGTATCCCGCCCAGCTCCACCGTTCAGCACGTTATTGCCGGCGTTACCGGTGAGTACGTTGTTCAGCGTGTTGCCGGTGCCATTGAGGTGGGCAATGCCGGTCAGGACCAGGTTTTCCAGGTTGGCGCCCAGACTCCTGCTTACCGAAGAACGCACGGTATCGATTTCGCTGGCCAGCCTACTGGTTTCGCTGACGATGTCCTTGAGATTGTCGACCACGTAGGTGTCATTGCCGGTACCACCGATGAGGGTGTCGATTCCGGCACCACCGTCCAGGATGTCCGCGCCGCCCAGGCCATAGAGCACGTTGGCAGCGCTATTGCCCACCAGGTTGTTGTTCAAGGCATTGCCGACCAGATTGACGGCCCTAGCACCAAGCAGTTGGCCATTCTCGACATTGGTCGACAGGGTGTAGCTAACGGAGGTGCGTATCAGGTCGACGCCTGCGTTGGCGAGTTCGGTGACCTTGTCGCCAGTATTGTCGAGAATGTAGGTGTCATTCCCTGCGCCACCGATCAACGTATCCCGCCCGGCTCCACCGTCCAGTACGTTGTTGCCGGCATTACCGGTGAGTACGTTGTTCAGAGTGTTGCCAGTGCCATTGAGGTGGGCAATGCCGGTCAGGACCAGGTTTTCCAGGTTAACGCCCAGGCTCCAGCTCACCGAAGATCGCACGGTATCGACACTGGCCAGGGTGCTGGTTTCGCTGACAACGTCATTGAGGTTATCGACCACGTAGGTATCATTGCCGGCGCCACCGATCATAGTGTCCTTGCCAGCACGTCCGTCCAGAACGTTGGCCAACGCATTGCCAATGAGGGTGTCATCATTGGCCGAACCGACTGCGTTCTCAATTTTGGCACCGTAGGCGATCGCCAATCCTTCATCGAAGGCCGTCTGGGTATCGAGTTTCAGAAACGCTTGGCCGATTTTGCTGAACTGGCCTTCATTCAGATTGATGCGGACTGCTGCCAGCTGATTGCTTGCGTCGATGGTGTCAATGCCGCCCGCGTCCCAGATCGTCTCGAAAACCGATTGGTCGACGGCCCAGCTGTAGGTGTTATTACCCGTCTGCCACTGGGTGTTTGCGCCATAGAGACTCTGGATGGCGGCAATATCCAGCAGCATGGGGGTGGTTGGCTCATAGGAATACGCGGTGTTGTAGCTCATGATCGTGTAACGAACATCATCGAACTGAGCAGAAAGTACCGTGGCGTTCGACGAGCTTGGGGAGAACGGATGCTTGAGGCCCAGGGCGTGGCCAATCTCATGCATGAAGACCAGGTAATCGTAGGTGCCCTTGGCAGGTGCCGGGTTGTTCGTGACTGGCCCCAGCCAGACATCACCCGCGCTGGGGGTCCTGCCGGGGAAATAGCCCCAGGCAGCGGTGTCGTCGTCCATGTACAGATAGCCGCCGAACCGCAAATCACCGACGTTGCTCGCCGTCTCGCTGACCTGTTGGAATTTAATGTTGGCAACCGAACTCCAGGTGCCTAGTGCGCTGACAATGCCATTTTTCTGCGCCGACGAGAGGACGTAGCCAGCCTCATATTCATTATCGCTGCTGTAATTGCTGGCGAAATATGAATTCATCGTCATGAAACTGTACGTCAGGGACGTGGTACTCAAGCTGCCAGCCCAATAAGTGCCATAGAGCAAGCTATTGACCTGGGCGTTGCCGGTCAGCTTTGCGTATGAAATGGATGAGTAACCTAATGGACTGGGCATGTGTGTTTCCTGTGGGCTGTCTGCGGACCTTCCTGGATGCGGCCGCTACATAGGGGTTATTTTGCATGAGAAACAGGAGCATTGATATCACTTAGCCACTGCTTTTTGATCCGAAATCCGATAACGATGGTGCAACCAGCCACTCATTGGCCCGGCGAATATCCCCATCTCCCAATCTTCCGCTCCAGCGGTGCAACACCAGCAAGCTGGTCACGAACTTGTATTGGGACTGATAGAAATCACGCCGTGCACGAAACTCGTCCTTGATGCTGTCCAGCACATCGACGGCATTCTTGACGCCATAGCCGAAGGCTTTTTCCGTCGCTACCCGTGATTTTTCAGCCGATTCCAGCGCGCGACGTGTTGCCTTGATCCGACTGAGTTCGGCCGTCATGCCGAGATAAGCGGTGCGGGTTTCCTTGATGACCTGGCGACGCAAGGCTTCCAGCTCTTGCTGGGCGGCTTCCTTGTCACTTTCGGAGCTCGATACCCGTGCCCGGGTGGAGCCGCCGCTGTAGAGCGGCATCTGCAAGTCGAGGGAAGCGACGAGGTTGTCCGATCGAGGCGTCACGGCGCCTTCATAGCCAATATCGCTGCGTTGGGCCGTCAAGTTCAGACCCAGCCGAGGAAGGTGACCCGCCTTGTTTTCATCGATAGCCGCCTCCGCGGCGCGAACACTGTGCTCGCGGGCGTGCAATGCCGGGTTACTGTCGAGCGCTGACTGCACCCAGTAATCTTGCGCCTGGGCCGGCAGGTTGAAGGCTGGATTGTCGCCGATGCGCTTGAACCGCTCGCTGACATCGCGCCCCACCAGTTCGGAAATGGCTTCACGACTGACCAGGACTTTGTTGCTGGCTTCGATCTCGTCAGCCTTGAGCGCATCCACTCGCGCCTCAAGATCGAGTGCGTCGGTCACCATCGCCATCTGCCGCGCGTACAGGGCCTTGACCCGCTTGAGGTTGCGCTCGGTCGCCTCCAGCTCGCTGCGCACCAGCGACAAGTCGTCTTCCGCCGCAAGCACGGCGAAGTAGCGCTCGGACAAATCAATACTGGCCTGTACCTGCGTATCGGCCGACTCATAGCCACTTTGCCGGGCCAACTCGATGTACTTCTGGTAACTGCGCCAGACCTGCGGATCGTAGATCACCTGATTGAGCATCACGGCCATGCGTTTGCCGTTGTACTGGATACGGTCCAGGTCGTCGTCGCGCCGGCTGCGGTTGACGCTGCCACTGGCGTTGAGCTGTGGCAACAATTGACCAAAGGCCGCGCGCTCCTTGCCCTCGCCGCTTCGAACCAGGGCTTGTGCCCGCAGGACGCGCGGATCAGCCCCCTGCGCCTCCTGATGTAATTGCCACAGGTCGACATACGTCTCGTCAGCGAGCGCTCCCAGTGGCATGAAGGCCAGGCACAGCGTGATCAGGAGCTTCATCTCAGTCCTCGATCAACGAACGGGCGAACACATTGCTCGCAGGCTGTATCAAGTACTGCAACAGCGTTCGTGCACCCGTATTGACCAGCACTTCGACAGGCATTCCCGGCACCAGGGTCAGGTTGCCGAGCGTCTGACGCCCTTTGTCCGTCAGGGCCACGCGGGCCAGGTAATAAGCCGTGCCGGTGTCCTTGTTGATCAGGCGGTCGGCGGAAATCTGCACCAACCGCCCCTCGATGACGGGCGTGGTGCTGCTCTTGAACGCGCTGAAGCGAATGTCCGCCAACTTGCCCAAGGCGATGCGGTCGATGTCCATCGGCGACACTTGCGCCTCGACGATCAGTTCCTCGTTGGCCGGGACGATGTCCAGCAGCGCAGTGCCTGGGCTGACCACCGCGCCGAGGGTGTGGACCGTCATGCCCATGACCATTCCTGACTCGGGCGCGAGGATATCGGTACGCTGATCGCGGTCCTGCAGGGTGGCCAGTCGCTCGCGCAGTTCGTACACCTTGTTCCGCGCATCGCCCAACAGGCCGGCAACTTCACTGGCGAAGGCCTTTTTCAACTGCAGTATCTTCAATCTCGCCTCGTCGATATGGACCCGCGCCTGCGCGATCTCGGACTGGCTTTCGGCTATTTCGGTTTGCAGGCGAGAGAGGCTGCGCTCCTGCTCGCGCAGACGCTGTTTGTCCACGTAGCCTTCGGCAAGCAGCGCCCGCAAATCGACTATTTCTTCTTGATAGGAAGCCGCCAGCGTCTGCTTGCTGGCGATGATGGTCTTGAAGCCGCGAATCTGTTCTTCGATTTGTCCGATGGTCTTCTCTTGCAAGCCGATTTCGCCCAGCAACGAGGTCCGTCGGGTCTGGAAGATCCGGGCTTCGCTGTCGCGGGCCTCCTGTACTCGCGGGTCAGCAGGATCCAGGGCGGGCACCGCCACAGGCTCGGGCAGTGCGTCACGTTCAGCCTCCAAGCGGGCCTGCAACTGGAGCGCGGCGATCAACTGGCTGCGCGTCATTTCCATGTCCGAACGCGCCTGGGTGCTGTCGAGCACCAGCAGCACATCACCGGTTTTTACCAAGTCCCCGTCGTGCACGCGCAGTTCGCGCACGATGCCGCCTTCCAGGTGCTGCACCGTCTTGCGGTAACTTTTGACCGTGACCACACCCGGCGCGAGTGCCGAGCTGTCGAGCGGGGCCAACGCAGCCCAGCCACCGAACAGGCCAAAGGTGACCAGCAGCATGAGGTAGCCGACGCGCCTTACCGGCGTGTCATCGACAAGCAACGCGGTGGACGAGTGTTGACTGTTTTGCATGAAATCGCTCATCCACTTCCTACGGTTGAATCGTGGCAGCCTGGCGGGCTGCGGGCGTTACGTCTCGCAGGCGCGCCAGGACCTGGTCCCGCGGCCCGTACAGACTCAGTTCGCCATGATTGAGAACCAGCAATTTATCCACCTGCGCCAACACCCCGGGTCGATGGGTAATGACAAACACCGTGGCCCTGCTCTGCTTGAGCTTTTGCAGCGCCTCGGCGAGCATTTTTTCGCCGGCGTCATCAAGGTTGGAGTTTGGTTCATCGAGCACCACCAGGCGCGGTTCACCGTACAAGGCGCGCGCCAAGCCGATACGTTGCCGCTGGCCGCCGGACAATCCACCGCCATTGGCGCCGATCAAAGTGTCGTAGCCATCGGGCAGTTGCAGCACCAGCTCATGCACACCCGCCATGCGCGCGGCAGCGACCACGGCAGGTGCGTTCACCGGGCCGAAGCGGGAAATGTTCTGGCTGATGGTGCCCTCGAACAACTCGATGTCCTGTGGCAGATAGCCGATGTAAGGGCCCAACTCCTCCCGACGCCATTGGCTGATGTCCGCGCCATCCAGGCGCACGGTCCCGACCAGGCTTGGCCAGACGCCCAGCAGCGCCCTGGCGAGGGTCGACTTTCCAGCGCCGCTGGGACCAACGATGCCCACGACTTCGCCCGCGGCCACCTGAAAGTCCACGCCGCGAATAATCGGTTTACGAGCGTCCGGGGATCCCGCCGAAAGGCCCTCGACGCGAATCGCCCCCTCGGGTGCCGGTAGCGACATGCGTTCAGGTTCGTCGGCAATCTTGAGCAGCAATTCGTGCAGCCGGGCATATTGCGAGCGGGCGCCCAGAAAACCCTTCCACACGCCGATCAACTGATCGATGGGCGCCAACGCACGCCCCAGCAAGATGGAGCCGGCAATCATCAGCCCGGACGAAATCTCGTGATTGATCACCAAATAGGCACCCAGGCCCAACACCAGCGACTGAACGATCTGGCGGAATGTCCTGGACACCGACGTCATGGTCGCGGCGCGGTCGCTGGCCAGGCTTTGCAGCGCGAGGACCTTGTGGGTTCGCCCGCTCCAGTGCTGGCGCAGGCTGGCCAGCATGCCCATGGACTCCACCACTTCAGCATTGCGCAGGCTTTTGTGGGTGAACGCAGAGGCCGCCATCTGTTCACGGTTGGCCGCCTGCAGCGGCGCGTGGGTGAGTTTTTCATTGGCGAAGGCCAGCGCCCCCAGCAACGCGGCACTCACGACCCCCATCCAGCCGTACCAGGGGTGAAACATGAACATGACGGCCAGGTAGATCGGGATCCACGGCGCGTCGAAAAACGCAAACAGGCCGTTGCCGGTCAGGAACTGGCGCAAACCGTTCAGGTCGTTCAAAGGCTGGGCGGTGGCATGCATGCCACTGGTATTGAGCGCCTGTTTGAAACTGGCGTCGAACAGACGCTGGCTCAGCAGCGTATCCAGGCGAGTGCTGATCCGCACCATGATCCGCGAACGAACCCACTCCAAGCCACCCATCGTGACCATCAACAGCAACATGATCAGCGTCAGCATCAACAGCGTCGACAGGCTGGCGCTGCCTACCGCGCGGTCATACACCTGCAGCATGTAGAACGAAGGAACCAGCATCAACAAGTTGACGAAGAAACTGAAAAAACCAACGGAAAGAAAACTACCTTTGCAGACGGCAAGGGCGCCTTCCAGTTCGGTCCTGACGTGGGCTGACATGGTTCATTACCTGCGGTCCGATTCTGGTCAAACCTGAAAAATCACAAGGCACAGGCGTGCGAACGCCTGGGATATCTTTGGCGGGATACTGCTGGAGCGCCCGCGTAATCGGATCTACCGCGCTGTATCGGCACGTTTGGGCGGTTCTTAAGAAAAATTGGCGTAACGGGGTATGGGCCATGCGATTACGTCGAGGTTGGGTTGGGAATGGACCGACGCCTTCGCGAGCAAGCCCGCTCCCACAGGAGAAATGCGGTCTCACCAAGAACCAGGTCGGCTATTAGGCCGCCTCGTGGTGGACGTTGATCTCGGCGCCCCGTTAACCACGATGGCCGAACGCAGGCATTGTGGAGTGGGCATCCCGGCATGGATGCCGGGATAGCCGCGCTGGGCCATGGATGGCCCTTCGCGGCGGGCCCACGGAGCAATGCCGGAGTGAGGGCACACCGAGCCTAGGCGAGGTGCCGAGTGGTGGGGCAAAGCGCTTTTGGTTACTTTTGGCGCTTTTCCAAAAGTGACCCGCCGTCAGGGCGGAACCATAAGCGGCCGTTACCGCAGCAACGGATATACACACGCCCCTAAACCTCAGCCCCCCAACGACGAAACAACACGCTGGCATTAACCCCACCAAACCCAAACCCATTGGAAAGCGCATAGGTAATCGGCATCTGCCTGGCCTCCAGACCAACCAGATCAAGCCCCGTAGCGGCTTCGTCAGGATGAACCAGGTTCAGGGTAGGCGGAACGATCTGGTCCCGAAGCGCCAACACCGTAAAAATAGCCTCGATACCGCCAGCCGCCCCCAGCAGATGCCCGGTGGCCGACTTGGTGGAGGTGATCGCCACATCGGAATCGCGCCCGAACACCGAGCGAATCGCAGTCAGCTCGCCGTTATCACCAACCTGGGTGGACGTCGCGTGAGCATTGATATGTTGCACATCCGAGGGGCTGACAGAGGCCTGGCGCAGCGCCTGTTCCATCGCACGCCGGGCGCCGTTGCCGTCTTCCGGGCCCGCCGTCAGGTGGTAGGCGTCGGCACTGGTGCCATAACCCACCAGCTCTGCCAAGGGCTTGGCGCCACGTGCGAGGGCGTGCTCCAGCGACTCGATCACCAGCAACCCGGCGCCCTCGGCCATGACAAAACCGTCGCGATCACGATCAAAGGGCCGCGAAGCCTCTTGCGGACGTTCGGCAAAACCGGTGGAGAGCGCACGGGCGGCGGCAAAACAACCCAGGGTCACGCGGTCTATCGCCGCTTCCGTACCACCGCATATGGCGATATCCGCTTCGCCACTGCGAATGAGCCTGGCCGCGTCGCCAATGGCCTGCACACCAGCCGCGCAGGCGGTGACCGGCGCACCGAGCGGGCCTTTGAAACCGTGCCGGATGGATACGTGCCCGGCCGCCATGTTGGCGAGAAAAGCCGGCGCCGTGAACGGCGACAATCGCCGCGGGCCACGCTCATCGGTGGTGCGTACGGCGCCGGCAATCGCGCCAAAGCCACCCACGCCCGAGGCGATGAGGGTCGCCGTCCGCTCCTGGTCGTGGGCATCGGCCGGTTGCCAGCCGGCCTGCTGCAACGCTTCTTCTGCCGCCACCAGCGCGAACTCGATGAAGCGGTCCATCTTCTTGCGATCCTTGGCCGGGATGATGCGCTCCGGGTCGTAACCGGCGATGGGGTCCTCTTCCAGCGACGGCACCTGGCCGCCCACGGCTACGCCCGTCCCCTCGGTGATATCGCCCGACAGGAGGCGAATGCCGGAGCGCCCGGCCAACAACCGCTGCCAGACTTCTTCAACGCCACAGCCCAATGGGCCGACAATGCCCACGCCGGTGACGACGATGCGTTTTTGCCCTTGGGAAGTCATCATTGGAACCTCTTCATATCAGTCAATGTTCACTAAAAAGCACAAGTGCGCGGGCTTAAACCTGCGGTGCTGTCTGAGCGTATGCTGAATGGTCAGGACGGATCCTGAACCAGATGGAATACATCGCTGGCAGGAACACCAGCGTCATGATGGTGCCCACGAACGTGCCGCCGATCAGTGTGTAGGCCAACGTGCCCCAGAACACCGAATGCGTCAGCGGAATGAAAGCCAGGATGGCCGCCAGTGCCGTCAGCAGGACCGGACGGGCCCGTTGCACCGTGGCCTCAATGACCGCATGGAAGGGCTCCAGCCCTTCTTGTTTGTTGTGATGGATCTGCCCGATCAGGATCAGTGTGTTGCGCATCAGGATGCCCGACAGTGCGATCAGGCCGACCAGGGCGTTGATCCCGAACGGCTGCTGGAAGATCAGCAATGTCGGCACCACACCAATCAGGCCCAGCGGTGCGGTGAGGAACACCATGATCATGGCCGAGATCGAACGCACCTGCACGATGATGATCAGCAGCGTCAGGGCCACCATGATCGGCACCAACGGCACGATCGCCTTGCCGGCCTTGCCCGATTCCTCGATGGCGCCTGCCTGCTCGATCCGGTAGCCGCTCGGCAGCGTCTCGATGACCGGCTGCAGTGCCTTTATGATCGCGCCCGAGACGTCCGGTGGCTGCAAGCCTTCGGCAATGTCGCCACGTACGGTCATGGTCGGGGTGCGATCACGACGACGAAGAATGGGATCTTCCATGCGTACATCGACGTCGCCCACCTGGGACAGCGGAATGCGCTGGCCTGCCGCGCCCACCAGGGTGAACCCTTCGATCCTGGCCGGATCGAGGCGAATGTCACCGGCAGCACGACCGACCACCTGCACCGAACGGATGTCCTCGCGAACCGCCGTGATCGGCACCCCCGTGAGCAGGAACTGCAACTGCTGCGCGACGGCATTTGACGTCAGGCCGACCGCCTGCAAACGGTCCTGGTCCAGGCTGAAATGCAATGTCGGCACCAGCGGTCCCCAGTCGGTATTGACGGTTCGCATCAGCGGGCTCGCCTGCATGACATCCTGGACCTGGCCCGCGATCTCGCGCAATTTCGACGGATCCGGCCCCATCACCCGGTAGGCAACCGGAAATGGCGAGTACGGACCGAACACCAGTTGCGTCACCCGGATCCGCGCTTCTGGGGCGAGCCCCTCGGCAGCCGCCTCACGGAGACGGAACTTGAGGGTCTCGCGCGCTTCTTGGCTGTCGGTCAATACTACGATCTTGGCGAACGAAGGATCGGGCAGTTCCGGCGCCATTGCCAGGTAGAAGCGTGGCGAGCCCTGGCCAATGTAGGCCGTAACGATTTTTGCCTCGTCCTGTTTTTGCAACCAGGCCTCGACCTTGGCGGTGGTGGCGCTGGTCTGCTCAATGGAGGTGCCATAGGGCATTTGTACTTCGATCAGCACCTCCGGCCGGTCGGAGGTCGGGAAGAACTGTTTCTTGACCAGCCCCATGCCGAGAACCGCCACGACAAATGTCGCGATCACGGTGCCGGCCACCCACCATTTGCGCGCGATGACGCGGGTCAGGATCTGGCGAAAACGATTGTAGTGTCGAGTGTTGTAGATGGCGGCATGGCCGCCCTCGACCTGCTTGATGTCCGGCAACAGCTTCACCCCCAGGTAAGGGGTGAAGGCCACCGCCACCACCCAGGAAGCGATCAGGGCGATGCCTACGATCCAGAACATGTTGCTGGTGTACTCGCCAGCGGTCGACTGGGCGAAACCGTTGGGCATGAATCCGATCGCCGTCACCAGCGTGCCGGACAGCATCGGTGCGGCTGTGTGGCTCCAGGCATACGCGGAGGCCTTGATCCGGTCATAGCCCTCCTCCATCTTCACCACCATCATCTCGATAGCGATGATCGCGTCATCCACCAACAGCCCGAGCGCCAGGATCAGCGAACCCAGGGTGATCCGGTCGAAGTTCTTTCCGGTGGCCGCCATCACCACAAACACTATCGCCAGTGTCAACGGTACGGCGGCTGCGACCACAACGCCTACACGCCAGCCCATGCTGAGAAAGCAAACGAGCATTACAACCAGCAGCGCGACAAAAAACTTGACCATGAACTCGCCGACGGCCGAGTCAATGTTCACGGCTTGATCGGTGACCTTGGTCAACGTCATGCCCAGTGGCATGCCTTCATTGATCTTGGCCGTCTCTGCGTCCAGGGCCTTGCCCAGGTCCAGGCCGTTCCAGCCCTCTCGCATTATGACCCCCAACAACAGGGCCTCTTCGCCATTATTGCGCACCAGGAAGGTGGCGGGGTCTTCATAGCCACGCTCGACGGTCGCGACGTCCGAGAGCTTGAGTGTGCGACCTTGGATCGCCAGGGGCGTGTCACGAATTTTTGCCAGTTTATCGAAGGCGCCGTCTACCCGGAGGAAGACCTGCGGCCCGTTGGTTTCTATGGAGCCGGCAGGCGTGAGCAGGTTCTGGCTGTTCAGCGCGGCGAAGATGTCCTGGGGCGAAACGCCCAGAGTGGCCAGCCGGTCATGGGAAAAGGACACAAAGATGCGTTCGGCCTGCTCGCCGATGATGTTGACCTTTTTCACACCCGCCACGTGCAACAGGCGCTGGCGCAACGCTTCAGCATCGCGCACCAGCAAGCGCTGTGGCTCGCCTTTGGCTTTCAGGGCGAACAGCGCGAATGTCACATCGGCAAACTCATCATTGACCATCGGCCCGATCACACCCGCCGGCAACTTGAGTGCTTCGTCCTGGAGCTTTTTGCGCGCCTGATAGAACTCCTCCTGCACTTGCGAAGGTGGCGTTCGATCGACCAGTGACACCATGGTGAAAGCCAGACCGGGACGGGTGTAGGTTTCCGTGCGGTCGTACCACTTCAGTTCTTGCAGGCGCTTTTCAAGCGGCTCGGCAACCTGGTCCTGCATCTCTTGGGCGGTCGCGCCCGGCCATGCGGTGATGACGGTCAACTGCTTGACCGTGAACGGCGGGTCCTCGGCACGCCCCAACTGGAAGAACGCCAAGGTCCCCGCGACGGCAATCAGGAAGATCAGGAACACGGTAATGGAGCGCTCGCGAACGGCGAGTGCCGACAGGTTGAGGCTCATGGACGGCCCCCAGCAACCTTCACGTCACCCGGTTGAGCCAACCGCACTTGCTCCCCTTCACGCAACAGATGGGCGCCGAGCCCGACAATACGCTCGCCCACATTGAGCTTGCCGGCGACTTGTGCAGCGTCATCGCTCAAACCCAGGACTTGCACGGGTCGCCAGGTCACTTTCGCCGGTTCCCCGTTGATGACCCACACGCCGGTGCCGGTGCCCGGGTCAAAAACAGCAGCGATCGGCACTTGCAGCGCCTGCCGTTGCGCACTGTCCTCGACGATGCGAAGGGTGACGGTCGAACCCAGCGGCGCATTGGCCAGCGCCCCCTCCAGCACATACCGCGCCTCGAAGGTGCGCGTCACGCGGTCAGCCGAATCCGACAGCAGCCTCAGCTTCGCGGTGACCGCTCCCGTGGTGACGCCATAAAGCGTCGCTTGTGCGGTAGCGCCTGCGGCAGGCCGCAAGGTCTCGGGCAATTGCACAACAGCTTCGCGCTGCCCTGCCCGCGCCAGTCGAACCACGGTTTGCCCGGGACTGACAACTTGCCCAGGCTCGGCGAGCGTGTCCATCACCACGCCGTCGGCATCGGCAAGCAACACGGCATAACCAGACGCGTTTTGGGCGACGTCAGCCTGCGCTTGTGCGGCGCTCAGTTGTGCCTTGGCGGTATCGGCAGCGGCTTTGATCTGATCATAGCCCGATGCAGAAATAGCACCTGCGGCGACCAGGTCGCGATAGCGTGCCTCGTCATCCGCGGTCTGCTTGGCCCGGGCCCGGGCGGCAGAGACCGCCTCTTGTTGGGCTCGCGCCTGCAGCCCCAGGTCGATGGGGTCGAGGCGCATCAACGGCTGCCCCCGTTTGACGGCCTGCCCGCTATCGACCAGGCGCTCAAGCACCTTGCCCGCTACCCGAAAGCCAAGGTCGCTCTGGACCCGAGCCGCCACGACACCGGTAAAAGATCGTGAGAGATCAGACGAACCCTGGACTTCAGAGACCCGCACCAAGGGCGCAAGCGTGCGTGGATCTTTAGCGGTGGATGAGTCGCCGCACGCCGTCAGGACGAGAGGCAACAAGCAAGCGGCAAAGGTGACAGGTCGAAGCCGGAGCATAGGTTCCCTTTTGGGCAGATAGGACAGGAGCCTTATTCTCAATCTAGTGACCATTACTGTCAATCGTCACAACCCATCACATTGCATTGATTGCAGCAATGCTTGCCGCACAATAGATCATATCGCTGCTGTGTCCTACGAGTGTTCATTGACAGATTGTGACCATAATATAATATGGTCACAAACCATCCATGGCTCCAGGAGTCTCAATGTCGCCCCTCCACCCCGCTGCTTTGCTGGTGAGCTTCAGCTTGATGACAGGTTGCACGGTCGGTCCGGACTACCAGCGTCCAGACGCTGCGCTGGCGCATCGCTACCTGGGCCAGGCGTCTGTCGAGCAGAGGTCCGCAGCGACATCGGCCAGCCTCGCCGCATGGTGGGAAGGCTTTGCGGATCCAGTGCTCAGCGACCTCGTTGCCAAGGCACTTGAGCAGAACCTGGACCTGGCGCAGGCATCGGCCCGCGTCACGCAGGCGCGAGCGGGCCTGGGTGCTGCCAATGCCGCGTTATTGCCCTCTGGAAACATCAGCGGCCAAGCCGCGCGCTCATACCAATCCGTCGAAACGCCACTGGGCCAAGTGCTGAACTCGACACCTGGATACGATCGGTACGGGAACGCCTACGAACTTAACGTGGGTGCCAGCTGGGAGGTAGACCTGTTTGGGGGCCTGCGCCGCGGACGCGAGGCGGCATTGGCCCAATACCAGGCTTCCGAGGCAGGCGTCGCGGCCACACGACTTGCCATTGCCGCACAGACCGCCGACCTCTACATCACCGCCCGCGGGTTGCAGGCGCGGCTGGACATCGCCAACCAACAAGTCAAGACGCAACAGGGTTTGCTGGAAAAAGTCCAACTGCTCTACAGCAAGGGCCTTGCGGCCAGCTATCAGGTTCACCAGGTCGAGGGCACCCTCTCGCAGGTCCGGGCGACGGTTCCCGTACTGCAGACCGGCCTGGATGCCGCCATGAATGCGCTGGACGTCATGCTTGGCACGCCGCCCGGCACCCATCGCACGCAACTGGCGAATGCACGAAGCATCCCTCTGGCGCCACAGATAACGACCATGGGAACCCCCGCCGATCTGCTGCGCCGCCGACCAGATCTGATCGTGGCCGAGCGCCGTCTTGCCGCCTCCAATGCGCGTATCGGCGAGGCCGTTGCTGAGTACTATCCGAAATTCTCCCTCAGTGCATTGCTGGGCAGTGCCACGGCGGTTTCCGGCGGCAATCTGTTCACCGGCGACGCCAGCCAGGCGGCTGGCGCGCTGGGCCTGCGCTGGAGACTCTTCGATTTTGGCCGCATCAACGCGCAAATCGACCAGGCCAAGGGACAGGAAGCCGAAGCGCTGGCGGCATATCGCCAGTCCGTATTGCGCGCCACCGAGGACGTCGAGAACGCCTTCTCCGCGCTGGTGAATCGAGAATCCCAGGCGAGCACCCTCACCCAGGGCGAAACCTCGCTGACGCAAGCTCGCCAGTCCTCGTTCATTGCTTATCAGAAAGGCACAGCCAGCCTGATCGATGTCCTGAATGCCGACGCGACGCTGCTGCAAGTCTCCGACGCACGGGCGCAAGCACGCACGGAATCGGCACGGGCGGCGGTGGCAGCATTCAGGGCGCTCGGCGGTGGCTGGCAGCCTTCTGAAACCCAACCGGTGGCGACTCGCTGAGCCGACCCCGTTACACAACACCTGCGGCTCCTTCTCCTTCCGCTCACAACCAGAGAACAACGATATGAAACCGAACGAACGCTCCTGGGTGCTCATCACTGGCGCCTCAAGCGGATTTGGCGAAGAGTTTGCCCGGCAATACGCAGCACAGGGAAAATCGCTCATCCTGGTAGCGCGCAGGTTGGATAAGCTCGAAGTGTTATCCGCTCAGTTGCGCGAACGCTTCGCCATTGATGTGATCGTCGAGCAAGTAGACCTGTCGTCGATCCCCGCGGTCATCGAACTGCATAAGCGTCTGAGCGAGCGAAAAATAGTGGTCGATGTGCTCATCAACAATGCGGGACATGGACTGCAAGGGCCTTTTCTGGATCAGCCTCTGGATCGTTCCCTGGCCATGATTGATCTGGATATCGCCAGCCTGACGGCCCTGACTCACGTCTTCGCGGCAGACATGCGAGCCCGCAAGCGTGGACACATCCTGATGGTCGCCAGCCTGCTGTCTTTTCAAGGCGTGAAGAATTTTGCCGTTTACTCTGCCGCCAAAGCTTACGTGTTGCGCTTCTCCGATGCGTTGCATCGTGAACTCAAAAGCGACGGCGTCATCGTGACGGCTCTTTGTCCGGGGATGTCGGATACCGGGTTTGCGCAAAGCGCCAGGCAAACGATTACGCCAGCCTTGAAAATGGTCATGATGCAACCACAACCCGTAGTCCGCGCTGGCATTCGAGCGCTGCAAGCCGGACGATTGAGTGTCGTGCCGGGCTTTGGCAACAAGGCGATGACCGTCCTGACCTGGGCCACGCCGCGTCGGTTTCACCAAGGTCTCATGGCACGCATCATGGGCGCCTGAAAGGATGGCGAAGTGTTCTGAAAGCCGGGAGTCAGCCTACACTCCCGGCCGGCAAAGCGGCACTCGATCAGAAGCGATAGCTGACTGAAGTACCGAAACCACTCGCACTGTTTTTGTACTTGGAGCTGTAGGCTCCCCGGGTTGCCGAAGTTTCGTTGACCCGTACGCTCTCTTCCCACAGATAGGAATAAGCGACATCGATCGTGACATTGTCCACTGGCGTCCAGCCAGCGCCGAAGCTGACGATTTTTCGGTCGCCGGTAGGAATACGTGGCCCACGATTGGTGTTGTTGGCGGGCGACTGGTCGACGGAGAAGCCTGCGCGCAGCACCCACTGGCTGTTCAACTGATACGACGTACCAATGGCGTGAGCCCACGTGTCGTGCCAGTCCTGTTCTTCGGTAATAGTACCCAGCGAACCGCTCAATAACGGCGGCAAGCCGGTGTTCTCGATGGTCAACTCCTTGAAGCGACTCCAGCGTGTCCAGGTACTGCCCGCGTACAAGGTCCAATCATTGTCGAGCTGGTGAGTCACCGACACGTCCACGGACTCCGGGGTATCCACATCCAGTGAAGCGTCATAGCTGCGACCGCTGAGCCCTATCACGCTGAAGATGCCATTGCTGACCTTGGTCTTGGCATCCAGGTGGTAGCTGACCTTGGAATGGTAGGTCAACCCCACACGAGTTCGATCTGTCGCCTGGACCAGGACACCGGCATTGAAACCCAGCGCCGTATCATCGCCGTTGCTTTTGAGTTTTCCATCGTTGCGACCCGGGCTCAGTGGGTTGGGCACCATGCCCGTTATCTCGCCACTGATGCGGTTGATCGTCGGACCGAACCCGATCGAAACCCTGTCATTGAAGGCATAGCTGATGGTGGGCTGAAACGTGAGCGTCGTGACCTCGCTTTTGTTGCCGTAGTAGCGCCCGGCAAAACCGCTGCCGTAATCGGTAATCAGACCGAACGGCACATAGAAGCCCACGCCGAACGCCCAATGTTCATCGATGGGCTTGACGTAGTACCCCATGGGCACGGTGGTCGTAGGCACGACGTCGCCGTCTTCCTGGCCGCCAAAGGTACTGCGGGTCTGGCTGATGTCATTCTTCGCGAAGAGCGTCGCCGCCCCCAGGCTGACCTGCTCTGATTTGAGGCGAGACATGCCCGCAGGGTTGCCGAAGACAGTACTTGCATCCTCGGCCGAGGACGAGCGACCGGCAAACCCGGACCCCATCCCGCTGATACTCTGTTCATTGAGGGCAAAGCCGCTTGCAAACACATGAGAAGTGGCGAACGCAACGGCAAGACCCATAGGGGCCTTGAGCATTATTTTTTTCATTATTGGAACTCTGGGAGCGGTAGTCTGGGTAGGGTTGTTTGTATCAGGTAAAAATCGCCACCGTCTGGCGTGCCCAAAGCACGCGACGGCCGCTTTCGTCCCATATCTCCATGTCCTGTAGCGAGTACCCTTCCAGCGCCTGCTGGCTGAAAGAGCTGACGAGGAACCATTCGCCGGCAACGGCTGGCTGCGGCAGGTCAATCATCCAGGACGCGGAGCTGATAGCGGCGGGTTCGGTAAAGCAGGTCATGGCGGCCGGCGGTAAACTGTCAGCCAGTGCAATCAAGGCAACTGCCGGGTCTACGCCCTGGGCATCCAGATGGCGGACCCACATCAGTAACTCAGGACTTTCGGCGCCGGACACCGGCAGCGAACCGCCTGCAGGACGCATCTCGAAGTTATAGGCGCAAGCCGGAGCAATCTTGCTGTCCAGCGCCAGGGTGGCGTAGCGGGACGGCCCCTCCACAAACGGCCGGCCCCAGGAATCATGCGTAATTCTGCTCGCCCGCGGCTGGGCGAACAGCAGGATCGAGCGCAGCGCAAGGTCATCGCCCGACAGGCAGTCGACGGATACCGAGGTGACTGAGCGTCCTTGGCGCAACACGCTTACATCGAACGTCTGGGCCTGCGTCACCGGTGCGATGAACGACACCTGGGCGGACTTGAACGGAGGGAAATCCACCGGACGTTCCCGCAAGACCGCCTGCAGCGACAGCGCTGCCGAAAGCCCGCCAAAGATGGTACGACCTTGCTGCCAGTTGGGCGGGGAAACAAAGGGGGCGTCCGGATCGAATTGCTGCAGCAGTTTGGCAAAGCTCGTCATACCGACGCCCCAGGCTAAGAGCAGATGCGCCATATTTATTCATGTGACCATTTGTGTCAATGGTCACGAAGTGGATAAATAAAGACGACCATCAACCGCTGGGGCGAGAGGTGAATCGGATGGGTAAAGGCGTGCCTGCAATGGTCTGGGTGCAATCTTCAGCCACGGCTCAAGGCATGAGGCTGCGCAAGATCAGGTTGCAGGTGAGCGTGGGGGCAACCTCGACGTAATCGAGGCTGTACTGCAGCAGCAAGGGATTGACGAAAGGCCGCAGCGCCAGATGGATCGCGTCTACGGTTTCGTCCAATGGCGTCTTGCGTTCGAACTCGCCCAGTTCCCGTCCCTCGCGCACGATTTGCAACACGAAACTCTTGATCCGAGCGTTATAGACTTGCGAACTGGGCCATTGTTCAGACGCGGAAAACGCCGCAATGTCATAGAGCTTGCGATCATTGAAAAACAGGTTTACGCCTGTGGTGATCAGGGCCTTGACCAGGCGGCGAAAACGCTCCGTCGCTGAAAGCCCGTCTTCGCTGATGGCCTGCTCCACCGCCGCGACGATTTCTGCCAGGCACTGGCTACAGATGGCCTCGCCAATCGCCTGCTTGGAGTCGAAGAACTTGTAGATGTAGGCCTTGGAGAACCCGATGGCCTTGGCCAGGTCGGACACCGTGGTCTTGCCATAGCCGTATTGACTGAAATGCTCGTTGGCCGCCGCGACAATCTGGTTTCGAATGTCGTGATCGGCGGGGCCGCGGGTGCTGGGCGAAGGTATTGAGGGCTGGTTCATGGAGGCAGCTTACGCATCCTGAAGATCGTTGACAACTTGTGACCATTAAGTAATAGCGTCACAACCCAGCCACTATCAAGCTGTCGGCACACTCCTCCCTTCTATTTAGCGAAGAGCTGGCTCATATCCTTGAACGCCTTGAACTCCAGCGCATTACCGCAAGGATCGAACAGAAACATCGTGGCCTGCTCCCCCACCTGCCCTTTGAAGCGTATGTAAGGCTCGATCACAAACTCGGTGCCAAAGGATTTCAGCCGCTCGGCCAACGCTTCCCACTCCTGCCAACCCAGAATGATGCCGAAGTGAGGCACCGGCACGTCGTGCCCATCTACCGGGTTGCTGTGGACGTTCTCTTGGGAAGCGGTCTTCGGCTGTTCATGGATCACCAACTGATGGCCGTAGAAATTGAAGTCGACCCAGTGGGCGCTGGAGCGGCCCTCTTGCAACCCAAACACCTCGCCATAAAAGGCCCGAGCGCCTGGAAGGTCATAAACAGGGATTGCGAGGTGGAAGGGAGAAAGGCTCATCATGGCTCCTGTTGCTTTTGTAAGGACCGGGCCATCGTAAGGCCGTGCTTAAAACAAGAAAAACAATATATTTCTCTCAGTGACACAATTAATATTTGTGAATGATTAAAGAACTCAAGACCCTTATCGCCATAGCACGGGAAGGTACTTTCGCTGCCGCAGGCAATAAAATCGGCCTCACCCAGGCGGCGGTCAGCGCGCAGATCCAGCGTCTGGAAGCCGAGCTTGGCTTCGAGATTTTCGACCGCAAGGGACGCTCGGCTCACCTCAATCGGATGGGTCATCAAATACTCTTGCAAGCCCAAGAATTGTTGCGCCTTTACGACAATCTTGGCGCGAGTCCTGCCGGGCTTGCCCCCAGCGTCCTGGTGAACATTGGCGCTATCGCTTCGGTGCAGCGCTCCTTCCTGCCAGACGCGCTCGCCAGGTTTCACCAGCAATGTCCGCAATGCCGAACGCGGGTCCTTCCTGGCGTATCGATGGAGTTGATCAACCTGGTGGATGCCGGCGAAATCGACATGGCCGCCATTATCCGCCCGCCGTTCTCGCTGCAGAGCGATCTGCGCTGGATGACCCTGGCGCTGGAGCCGTATCGGCTGATAGTTCCGAGCACGCTCCCCGGAGAAGACTGGGCCGAACTGCTTGGCAGCCAACCCTTCATTCGTTATGACCGGGCGTCGTTCGGCGGCCGGCAGGTGGACCGTTTCCTGCGCAAGATGCACTTCGCCTTGCATGAAGTCAGCGAGCTCGATGAACTGGAGGCCATCATCAAGCTGGTTGGAAACGGCGTCGGAGTGGCCTTGGTGCCGCAAACCGCGACCCACCGCAAATGGCCTGAGGGTGTACGTGCCCTCGACCTCGCTGAGCACACCTTCCACCGTGATGTCGGGCTGGTCCATAGACCTCAACATAGCCTCACCGAACCCGCGGGGATATTGGTGCAATTGCTTGCCGAGCAGGCCCGAGCCAATCCCGTATGAATCACACCTTTTTGTTTGCGCCCAAACAAAAACCAATGCGCAGGCTCAAGGTTTTTGTCGAGCGGATGATCTATACCTTCAAGTACACGCAGTCAGGCCAGGGCAACAGACTGGCGTGTCTTGATAAGACGACTGTGGCGAACCTGCTTCAGGTGCGCTGCATGACATAAAACGTCGGCCTGCAAGACGCTGTTTCCGCGCCCCCCCTTTGAATGGCGCACCACTTTCCAATGCCTGAAGTATTGATCATGAGCCCGAGCAAACGCGTCTTGAATGCCCCCACCAGAGCGCTATCCAGGCTTTGTCTGTTGCTACCGCTGCTAGTTGTAAACAATGCACGCGGCGAACCCTTGGAGATAGAACTGCATATCCTCGACGCGCCACCGCTGACGTTCGTCAACGACCCCAGGGGCCACGGAATCGTTGGCGATGTCGCCGTGGCGGCCATGACCAAGGCTGGGTACACAGTGAAAATCCATGTACTCCCCTGGGCCAGGGCACAGAAACATGTCAGTGAAGAACATGACCACTTGATCGCACCACTGTCGCGCATACCCACCCGCGAGGATCGCTTCACCTGGATAGCCTCGATCATGCCCATGGAGCGCGCTTTTTTCAGCCTTGAGCGGCGAGTGAGCAGCTTCGCCCAAGCGAAAGAAACCTACCGCAAGATCGGCGTCGGCCTGGGCAGCGCCCAAGCAGATATCCTGCGCACCGAAGGGTTCAGCGATGAGCAGATCTATCCGCTGGTCATCGGCGACAACCCCGCCCAGATGCTGTTGATGGGGCGTATCGATGCCTGGTTCAACGGCGTGCCGGAGAGTCTGTACATCTGGCCGAAGGTGTCCAAGCGCAAACTGCTCATGAGCAAGGTCGGCAGCAGCGCTGACCTTTACCTGGCCTGCTCGAAGCAATGCTCGCCAAAAATGGTCGAGGATTTGCGCGAAGCGGTTGAAGCGCTTCGCGCGGATGGGACAGTCAAGCGGGTCCATGACGTTTATTTGCCGCATTAGGCCGTGGCGAGGGGATTTATCCCCGTTGGGTTGCGAAGCAACCCTGAATCCAGCTACCGCATCATCTCAGGTTGGTTGCATCCTGCTTTTTTGGGTCTGCTGCGCAGCCCAGCGGGGATAAATCCCCTCGCCACAATAACTCACATCCAATGGACAGCACTGCCGGACTAGAGGCCTTATCGATGGCTTATATCATTCTGAATGATAGTTACCTTTGCTTCATTCGATTCGTTCCTGTGCCATGCGCCACGCATCATCCGCCCATTCTCAATACATTGGCGGATGCTATCCATGGAACATTCACTTTCAAAACTGCGTTTTCCCCTCGCGCTGCTGGCGGTGCTGGTGATGAGCGCTTGCGGCAAGACTCCCGACACGGCAGCGTCCATGCCGCCGGCCAAAGTCAGTGTGGCCAAGGTGCTGGAGCAGCCTGTCAACGAATGGGATGAGTTCACCGGCCGCCTTGAAGCACCGGAAACCGTCGAGATCCGCCCACGGGTTTCCGGGCAGATCGACGAAGTGGCCTTCACCGAAGGTGCGCTGGTCAAGAAAGGCGACCTGTTATTCCAGATCGACCCACGCCCCTTCCAGGCTGAAGTACGTCGTCTCGAAGCCCAGTTGGCCCAAGCCCGCGCCACCGCCACCCGCAGCGAGAACGAAGCCCAGCGTGGCGAACGCCTGCGCTTGAGCAATGCCATTTCCGCCGAGCTGGCCGACTCGCGCACCAGCGCCGCCCAGGAAGCCCGCGCCGCTGCTGCGGCCATCCAGGCCCAACTGGACCTGGCCAAGCTGAACCTGAGCTTCACCCGGGTGACCTCACCTATCAGTGGTCGCGTCAGCCGGGCGGACATCACCGCCGGCAACCTGGTGACCGCCGACGTCACGCCGCTCACCAGCGTGGTCTCCACGGACAAGGTCTACGCCTACTTCGATGCCGACGAACGTGTCTTCCTCAAATACACCCAACTTGCCCGCCAGGGCCAGCGTGGCCAGGCCACCCCGGTGTACATGGGGCTGTCCAACGAAGACGGCAACCCGCACCTGGGCCAGATGAACTTCGTCGACAACCAGGTCAACCCGCAGACCGGCACCATCCGCGGTCGCGCCGTGTTCGACAACAAGGACGGCGCCTACACCCCAGGCCTGTATGCCCGCCTGAAACTGGTGGGCAGCGGCACCTACTCCGCCGTGTTGATCAACGACGAAGCCGTGGGCACCGACCTGGGCAAGAAATTCGTGCTGGTGATGGATGCCGAGAACAAGCCGGCCTACCGCGCCGTCGAACTGGGGCCGAAGATCGAAGGCCTGCGCATCGTGCGCAGCGGCCTGAACAAGGACGACACCATTATCGTCAAGGGGCTGCAACGTGCTCGCCCGGGCGCACCGGTCACGCCTGAAACCGTGCCGATGGCCAGCGACGAAACCATTGCCGCCCTGGCACAACAACGTAAAGCGCTCGAAGCCAGCAACCTGCCCCAAGTCGCGCCGTCCAAGGCCGCGTCAGGATCGGCAGGCAAACTGGCCGCTGCGACCCCACGCGGTTAAGGGACTGAATCCAAGATGAAATTTTCCCAGTTCTTCATTTCGCGGCCGATCTTCGCAGCGGTGCTTTCGCTGCTGATCCTGATCGCCGGCGCCATCTCGCTGTTCCAATTGCCGATCAGCGAATACCCGGAAGTCGTGCCGCCGACCGTGGTCGTGCGCGCCAACTTCCCGGGCGCCAACCCCAAGGTCATCGGCGAGACCGTGGCCGCGCCCCTGGAGCAAGCCATCACTGGCGTCGAGAACATGTTGTACATGTCCTCGCAGTCCACCGCTGACGGCAAGATCACCCTGACCATCACCTTCGCCCTGGGCACCGACCTGGACAATGCCCAGGTTCAGGTGCAGAACCGCGTCACCCGAACCGAGCCCAAGCTGCCGGAAGAAGTGACCCGGATCGGCATCACGGTGGACAAGGCATCGCCCGACCTGACCATGGTCGTGCACTTGACCTCGCCGGACAAACGCTACGACATGCTCTACCTGTCCAACTACGCCCTGCTCAACATCAAGGATGAGCTGGCGCGCCTGGGCGGCGTGGGTGACGTGCAACTGTTCGGCATGGGCGACTACTCCCTGCGGGTCTGGCTGGACCCGAACAAGACCGCTTCGCGCAACCTGACCGCCACCGACGTGGTCACGGCGATCCGTGAACAGAACCGGCAGGTGGCTGCCGGTGCCCTGGGTGCGCCGCCAGCGCCCAATGCCCAGGCTTTCCAGCTGTCGATCAACACCCAGGGTCGCCTGGTAAATGAGGAAGAATTCGAGAACATCATCATTCGTTCCGGCGCCAACGGTGAGATCACTCGCCTGAAGGACATCGCCCGGGTCGAACTGGGTTCCAGCCAATACGCCCTGCGTTCGCTGCTGGACAACCAGCCGGCGGTGGCGATCCCGATCTTCCAGCGTCCAGGCTCCAACGCCATCCAGATCTCCAACGACGTCCGCGAGAAGATGGATGAGTTGAAGAAGGGCTTCCCGGCCGGGATGGACTACAGCATCGTCTATGACCCGACGATCTTCGTCCGGGGCTCCATCGAGGCAGTGGTGCATACCCTGTTCGAAGCACTGATTCTCGTGGTGCTGGTGGTGATCCTGTTCCTGCAGACCTGGCGCGCCTCGATCATTCCATTGGTGGCCGTGCCGGTTTCGCTGATCGGTACGTTCGCGGTGATGCACCTGTTTGGCTTCTCGTTGAACGCCCTCTCGCTGTTCGGCCTGGTACTGGCGATCGGTATCGTGGTGGACGACGCGATCGTGGTGGTGGAGAACGTCGAGCGAAACATCGAACTGGGGCTCACCCCTGTGGAGGCGACAAAGCGCGCCATGGGCGAAGTAACCGGCCCGATCATCGCCACCGCCCTGGTGCTGTGCGCGGTCTTCGTTCCGGCGGCGTTCATCAGTGGCTTGACCGGGCAGTTCTATAAGCAGTTCGCCTTGACCATTGCCATCTCCACGGTGATCTCGGCGATCAACTCCCTGACCCTGTCGCCGGCCCTGGCTGCCGTGTTGCTCAAGGGCCATGATGCGCCCAAGGACCGTTTTTCCAAGTTCCTGGACAAGGTTTTCGGCGGCTGGCTGTTCCGTCCGTTCAACCGCTTTTTCGAACGAGCCAGCCACGGTTACGTGGGCACCGTCGCTCGGGTGATCCGCAGCAGTGGCATCGCCCTGGTGCTGTACGCGGGCCTGATGGTGCTGACCTTCTTCGGCTTCTCCAACACCCCGACCGGCTTCGTACCCGGCCAGGACAAGCAATACCTGGTGGCCTTCGCCCAACTGCCGGACGCCGCGAGCCTGGATCGCACCGAAGACGTGATCAAGCGCATGTCCGATCTGGCCCTCAAGCAACCGGGCGTTGAAAGCGCCGTGGCCTTCCCGGGCCTGTCGATCAACGGTTTCACCAACAGCCCGAACGCCGGCATCGTGTTCGTGACCCTCAAGCCCTTCGACGAGCGCAAGGACCCGAGCATGTCGGCCGGCGCCATCGCCGGTGCCTTGAACGGCCAGTACGCAGGGATCCAGGAGGCCTACATGGCGATCTTCCCACCGCCGCCGGTACAGGGCCTGGGCACGATCGGTGGTTTCCGCCTGCAAATCGAAGACCGGGGCAACCTGGGCTACGACGAGCTGTACAAAGAAACCATGAACATCATTACCAAGAGCCACAACGTGCCGGAACTGGCCGGGTTGTTCACCAGCTACACCGTGAACGTGCCCCAGGTCGATGCCGCCATCGACCGTGAAAAAGCCAAAACCCACGGCGTGGCCGTCAGCGATATCTTCGACACCCTGCAGATCTACCTGGGTTCGCTGTATGCCAACGACTTCAACCGCTTCGGCCGTACCTACCAGGTCAACGTCCAGGCTGAGCAGCAATTCCGTCTCGAGTCAGACCAGATCGGCCAGCTCAAGGTGCGCAACAACCGTGGCGAGATGATCCCGCTGGCGACCTTCATCAAGGTCAGCGACACCTCGGGGCCAGACCGCGTGATGCATTACAACGGTTTCATCACGGCTGAAATCAACGGTGCCGCCGCCCCGGGCTACAGCTCCGGCCAGGCTGAAAAGGCCATCGAGAAACTGCTCAAGGACGAATTGCCCAACGGCATGACCTACGAGTGGACCGACCTGACCTACCAGCAGATCCTCTCGGGCAACACCGCGCTGTTCGTGTTCCCGCTCTGCGTACTGCTGGCGTTCCTGGTGCTCGCGGCGCAGTACGAAAGCTGGAGCCTGCCATTGGCGGTGATCCTGATCGTACCGATGACCCTGTTGTCGGCGATTACCGGGGTGATTCTCTCCGGTGGCGACAACAACATCTTTACCCAGATCGGCTTGATCGTACTGGTGGGACTTGCCTGCAAGAACGCGATTCTGATCGTCGAGTTCGCCAAGGATAAACAGCTCGAAGGCATGAACCCGCTGGCGGCGGTCCTCGAAGCGTGCCGCCTGCGTCTGCGGCCGATCCTGATGACCTCCTTCGCCTTCATCATGGGCGTGGTGCCCCTGGTGTTCTCCAGCGGCGCGGGTGCGGAAATGCGCCACGCCATGGGTGTGGCGGTGTTCTCCGGGATGCTCGGCGTGACCTTTTTCGGCCTGCTGCTCACCCCTGTGTTCTATGTACTGATCCGCAACTTCGTCGAGCGCAGCGAGGCCCGCAAAGCGGCCCGGGCTTTGAAACTGGAGGCGCAACAATGAGTTTGAAAGCGTTCGTGCCGAGCTTGCTGGTGTTGGCCTTGAGTGCCTGTGCCGTGGGCCCGGACTACAAGGCCCCGCAAACGGAGGCGGCGAACATCACCACCGCCACCGACGGCGCCGCCGGCCAGAAGAACTTCGACCGCGCCCGCTTTGAAGGGATCTGGTGGCAGCAGTTCGACGACCCGACCCTTAACGCGTTGGTGACCCGCTCGCTGGAAGGCAACCGCGAGTTGCGCGTGGCTTTCGCCCGCTTGCGGGCCGCCCGGGCGATTCGCGATGACGCCAGCAATGACGCCATGCCGACCATTACCAGCCGCGCCAGCAGCGAACTGGGCAAAGGCCAGAACCCGATGGGGCAAACTGACGACCGGGTCAACTCCGAGCGTTACGACCTGGGCCTGGACATGGCCTGGGAGCTGGACTTGTTCGGACGCATCCAGCGCAACCTGGAAGCCACCGATGCCGATCAACAAGCGATCGAGGCCGATCTCTATCAGTTGCAGGTGACGATGATCGCCGAACTGGTGGATGCCTACGGTCAATTGCGCGGCGCCCAACTGCGGGAAAAGATCGCCCTGGCGAACCTCAAGAACCAGCAGGATTCGCGCAAGATCACCGAAAGCCTGCGTGATGCCGGCGTCGGCGATCAGCTCGACGTGGTGCGTGCCGACGCCCGCCTGGCCGCGGTGGAAGCCAGCGTGCCGCAGTTGCAGGCCGAACAGGTGCGCCAACGCAATCGCATCGCCACGTTGCTGGGCGAGCGTCCGGACAAACTCAGCGTGGACCTGAGCCCGAAACAGTTGCCGGCCATCGCCAAGGCCCTGCCCATCGGCGATCCGGGTGAGCTGCTGCAACGGCGCCCGGACATTCTCAGCGCCGAACGCCAACTGGCCGCTGCCACGGCGCGCATCGGCGTGGCCAAGGCGGATCTGTTCCCGCGGGTCAGCCTGAGCGGTTTCCTTGGCTTCACGGCTGGACGCGGTTCGCAGATCGGCTCCTCGGCGGCCAACGCCTGGGCGCTGGGCCCGAGCATTACCTGGGCGGCTTTCGACCTGGGCAGCGTGCGGGCTCGCTTGCGCGGTGCCGACGCCGAGGCGGACGGCGCCTTGGCGACCTACGAACAGCAAGTGCTGCTGGCTCTGGAAGAATCGGAAAACGCCTTCAGTGACTACGGCAAGCGCCAACAACGGCTGATCTCGCTGATCCGCCAGAGTGAATCGAGCCGTGCCGCCGCCGACCTGGCCGAGATTCGCTACCGCGAAGGCACCGAGGACTTCCTCGTGCTGCTCGACGCCCAGCGCGAACGCCTGGCCGCCGAAGACACTCAGGCCCAGGCCGAAGTAGACCTGTACCGCGGCATCGTCGCGATCTACAAGGCCCTGGGCGGCGGCTGGAAACCGGAGACCGTTGCCAGCAACTGATCCACCTGCTCAACCGAGCTCCTTTGGTTGGCCGCAACCAGCCAAATTTTTGCCCCGCCTCTCATTTGGACGCGGGGCTTTTTTTTCGGCTGGTGCGAACCTCCACCTCCTCCTGTAGAAGCACCCTGTAGGAGCACCCTGTGGGAGCAAAGCTTGCTCGCGATAGCAGTGTGTCAGTTGCATTGCTGCTAAATGTGCCGCCCTCATCGCGGGCAAGCCTTGCTCCCACATTGATTCGGGCAAGCTTACCCTGGGCCCATGAGATGCTTCACAGGGTTTGACTCAAGCCCCCACCTGACCGAAGCTTGCGACATTTCACGCTTCTGGTAATGGATTCCCTGCATGCTCTCGCCTCGCCGCCGCTATCTGCTCCTCAGCCTCTGTGTCCTGTTGGTGATCGGTCTTGTCGCGGTGTGGCTACGCAGCACCACGCCGCAAATCCCCGAAGCGATCAAGCGTGGCTACAGCGAAGCCTTGGAAAACGCCCGTAATGGGCAGCCAGGGGCGGCACGGATGCTTTACCAGCAATTGGGGCGTCCAGACCTCTCGCCCAAGCGCCGCGTATGGTTGCACGCCGAACTGCCCAACTACCCCAGCCCTCAAGCCCTGAAACTGGCGGACGCGGACCTGCACAGCGAATCGCCGGACGTGCGTCGAGCCGCCATCGGCAGCATCGTCGGGCTGGTGCCGACCGGCCAGCGCAGCCTGTTGCTCGGCCCGCTCCTGGATGATGATGACCAGAACGTCCGGTTCGCCGCCGTGAACGCGCTGCTGGGCTTGTCGCCGGATGACCTCGGCTTGTATTTCGGGGCGATGCAGTTAGCCATCGACACCTGGGAACAGGTGCTCGAGGACGGTCCGAAAACCGCTGAGACCCACTACCAGCTCGCCCGACTGCACCTGCACAACGCCGAACTGAAGAAAGCCCAACTGGCGCTTGAGCAGACCTTGCGCCTGCAACCGGACAACCTGCCGGCGCTGGTCATGCAGATCGAAGTGCTGGACAAACAAGGCCAGGGCGAAGCCGCACGACAATTGCTCGCCCGACAGTTGCAGACCCAGCCAGCGTCGGCCTATCTGCAACATGCGCTGGGCATGTGGCTGCTGCAGCACGGCCAGAACGAGTATGCGGTGCTCGGTTTGGCAAAAGCCGTGGAACTGGAGCCCGAGAACCGCCATTACCGCTATGACCTGGCGACCACCCTGCATGCCGAGCAGGAGGTGGAAGCCGCGCAGAAACAGTTGCAGGAAATCGTCCAGCGCTACCCCGCCGACCGCAAGGCACGGGTGCTGCTGATCAACTATTGGAAGGAGACCGGCCAGTTGCAGAATGTTCAAGTCCTGCTGGCGCAACTTGAACAGTTGAACCCTGACGACCCGGCGCTGCAACAGGGTCTGTAGGCCCCTCGTTGCACATCCAAAGTTGTGCAGCACACCGCGTTTTATCGATATAAGCGGAACCGCCATCACCGCCAAGGGTCAAGTGTTCAGGCAGTTGAATTCAGGCGTTACCCCGCCTGCTGCCCACTTCCCTAGTCATGAGAGGGCTATTTTTGTCTACATCTAACGAGTTGATCAGTGCAAAAGCCGCCACCGGCATCGAAGGACTGGACGACGTCCTTTCCGGTGGTTTGTCCCGCGGCCATGTGTTCCTGCTTGAGGGGGAACCGGGGACTGGTAAGACCACGGTCGCGCTGCATTTTCTGTTGGCCGGCGCCAAGGCTGGCGAGCGCTCGTTGTACATCACGCTATCGGAAACCGAGCGTGAACTGCGTCAGGGCGCAACCTCCCACGGGTGGACGCTGGACGACAACATTCATATTTTCGAGCTGACCCCGCCTGAAAGCCTGCTCAATGCCGAGCACCAGCAGAGTTTGCTGTACTCATCGGACCTTGAGCTGGGCGAGGCGACCCGGCAGATATTCGAAGTGGTCGAACGGGTCAAACCGACCCGGGTGGTGCTCGACAGCCTGTCGGAGATTCGCCTGCTGGCGCAAAGCTCCCTGCGCTATCGTCGCCAGATCCTCGCGATCAAGCACTACTTCGTGCGCTACGACGCCACGGTCCTGTTGCTCGACGACCTGACCACCGAGTCCCTGGACAAGACCGTACACAGCGTCGCCCACGGGGTGATTCGCCTGGAAGAACTGACGCCCAACTATGGCGCCGAACGGCGGCGGATCCGAGTGGTCAAGTATCGCGGGCAGAAATACCGCGGCGGTTACCATGACTTCACCATCATGGGTGACGGCGTGCACGTCTTCCCGCGCCTGGTGGCCGCCGAACACCGTGGCCAGTACCTGCGCCAACAACTCTCCAGCGGTATCGGCGAAATGGACTCGCTGCTGGGCGGCGGTATCGAGACCGGTTCCAGCACGTTGATCCTGGGCCCGGCGGGAACCGGCAAGTCGCTGATCTCGCTGATTTTTGCCGCAGCCGCGGTACATCGCGGCGAGAAGGCCGCGCTATTCATCTTCGACGAAGAACTGGGCTTGCTGTTCGAGCGCATGAAAAACATCGGCATCGATCTGCAGGCCCTGCAAGAGACCGGCAACCTGCTGATCGAACAGGTGGACGCCGCCGAGCTGTCCCCCGGCGAGTTCTCCCATCGCGTGCGCCGTTGCGTCGATGAGGGCGACATCAAGACCGTGGTCATCGACAGCATCAACGGTTACCAGGCGGCCATGCCGGAAGAGAATGCCCTGGTGCTGCACATGCATGAATTGTTGCTCTATCTCAACCGCAAGGGCGCGGCGACCTTCATGACCGTCGCCCAGCATGGCCTGGTCGGCGACATGCAGGCACCCGTGGACATTACTTACCTGGCCGACACGGTGATTCTGTTGCGTTATTTCGAAGCACTGGGCAAGGTGCGCCGGGCGATTTCCATCATCAAGAAACGCACCGGCAGCCACGAGTCGACCATCCGCGAATACCGCATCAGCGCCCAGGGCATGACCATCGGCGAACCGCTGGAGGCGTTCCAAGGCGTCCTGCGGGGAGTTCCCACCTACATGGGCGAGAGCAACCCGCTGCTCAAGGATGAACACCGGTGACGCTGGCCGAGCCCCTGTCCGAACGGGCGCTGATCCTCGCGCCGCTGGGACGGGACAGCCAGATCGCCTTGATGATCCTCAATGAAGCCGGTTTTGCCGGCCTCATTTGCCGTCATCTGGGCCATTTGTGCGAAGAATTGGAAAAAGGTGCCGGTCTGCTGGTGATTTCCTCGGAAGCCCTGGCGGGGCCCGATCTGGAAGCGCTGTTACTGCACATCGAGCAGCAGCCGGCCTGGTCCGACCTGCCCATTGTCTTGTTGACCCATCACGGCGGCCCGGAACAGAACCCGGCGGCGCGTATCGGTACGCAACTGGGCAACGTGACCTTCCTCGAGCGTCCTTTCCACCCAGTGACCCTGATCAGCCTGGTGACCACCGCCCTGCGCGGCCGTCGAAGGCAGTACGAAGCCCGCGACCGCCTGATCGACCTCAGCAACAGCGAACTGCGCTTGCAAACCACTCTTGAAACCCTCGAGCAGCAGGTAGAAGAACGTACCGCCCAGTTGCGCCATAACGAAGAAGCCCTGCGCCAGTCGCAGAAAATGGAAGCGGTCGGCCAACTCACCGGCGGTATTGCCCACGACTTCAACAACATGCTCACCGGGATCATCGGCAGCCTCGAACTGCTGCGCCGACGCCTGGCCCGGGGCCGCACCGAAGACCTGGACAGCCTGATCGACCTGGGCGTGACCTCGGCCAACCGCGCCGCCGGCCTGACCCATCGCCTGCTGGCGTTTTCCCGTCGGCAATCACTGGACTCCAAGGCCGTCCAGATGAATACGCTGGTGCTGTCCATGGGCGAGTTGCTGCAACGCAGCCTCAACGAAAGTATCCGCCTGGACATGCGGCTGGACGAACAGCTCTGGGTCGCCGAAGCCGACCCCAACCAACTGGAAAGCGCCCTGCTCAACCTGGTCCTCAACGCCCGGGATGCCATGCCCAACGGCGGGAACCTGGTGGTACAGACCTGCAACCAGCACCTGGAGGCCGATTTCACCGACGCCTACACCAACCTGGAACCCGGCGACTATGTGGTGCTGAGCGTGCAGGACAGCGGTTGCGGCATGCCCGAAGCGATCATCGGTCGCGCGTTCGATCCGTTCTTCACCACCAAGCCAATCGGCCAGGGCACCGGGCTGGGCCTGTCGATGATCTATGGCTTCAGCAAGCAATCGCGCGGGCATGTGACCATCGACAGCGAAGTCGACAAAGGCACCACCGTGAACCTTTACCTGCCGCGCTTCATCGGTGAAGAAATACATGAGCCCCAGGCCACCACCCCACACGCACCCTATGCGCAGGACGGCGAGACCGTGCTGATCGTCGAAGACGATCCAGCGGTGCGAGTGCTGGTGAGCGCGGTGCTGAGCGAACTGGGCTATGCCTTTGTGGAGGCGGCCGACGCCAACGGCGCGGTACCGATCCTCCAGTCAGACCAACGCATCGACCTGCTGATCAGCGACGTGGGCCTGCCCGGCATGAATGGCCGGCAACTGGCGGAAATCGGCCGGCAGATCCGCCCGGACCTGCGGGTGCTGTTCATCACCGGTTACGCGGAACACGCAGCGGTACGCGGCGGCTTCCTGGACCCGGGAATGCAGATGATCACCAAGCCGTTCACGTTTGATTTGTTGACGGCCAAGGTGCGGGAGATGATCACAGTTTGAGGTGCTGGGCTCTGTTTGAGCAGGGGCATTGCATACATTGTGGCGAGGGAGCTTGCTCCCTCGCCACAGGGGTTTGCCTAATCTGCCGGGACCTACGACAACATCGACTGCATGATGCTCTGCAACTCATCCAGGTCGAACGGCTTGTCCAGGATCGGCGCCTTGCGGGTAATGGGGCTATCGGTGTCGCGCACTTCCTGCGCGTAGCCACTGATGAAAATGACCTTCAGCTCGGGGCGCAACTTGACCGCAGGCTCGGCGATCTGCACCCCGGAGATACCTCCCGGCAGGCGGAAATCGGTAATCATCATGTCCAGATGAGGCTTGCTCGCCAGGATCTCGAATGCCTGGGCACCGTTTTCGGCCTGTAGCACCCGGTAGCCCTCGCCCGACAGATAAGCCGACAGCACCATCAGGATCGACGGGTCATCCTCGACGATCAATACAACATCTTGCGCATCTTCACTCATGAGAAGCCTTTGTTCGATCAATAGCTGCTGATACGACCTTGGGGTCTCGCAGAGGTTGCGTCTGTTCGGCGGTTTTGTCCAAGACAGTTTTCTGCAAGGGCAGGCAAACACGAAACAACGCCCCTTCATTGAGGCGACTGTCGACCGTGATCGTCCCGCCATGGGCCGTGACAATCTGCTCGGAAATGAACAGCCCCAGCCCAAGGCCTGAGGCGACCGCCTTGGACGATACGCGCTCGAATTGCTGGAAGATACGTTTCTGGTTCTCCTCGCTGATGCCGATCCCGTGATCCTGAACCTCGATACAGGCGTGGTCGGGCGTCTTGTAGACGCGCACCTCGATCGGGCCCTTGCCGCCGTAGCGCAACGCATTGGTCAACAGGTTCGAGATCACCTGCTCGATACGAAACTCATCCCAAAGCCCCTCCACCGCAGGTTCAGCCATGCAGGTCAACGAGCACTCGGCGACGGCGATCTGCGGCTGGAAATTGCGCAGCAGGTTCTCCACCAGTGCCGTCAGGTTGAAGCGGGTCGGACGGATCGACAGCTTGCCGGTGCGAATCCGCGACACATCCAGCATGTCCTCGATCAGCCGGATCAGGCTCTTGATCTGCCGCTCGTCGCGCTCGACCATCGCCCGCACCTTGTCCAGGCTGAAGGCTGCGGCGTTGTCCCGGGCCAGGTGCATCTTGCGCAGTTGTGTCTCAAGAATGAGACCATTGAGGGGCGTACGCACCTCGTGGGCGACGATGGACATGAAGTCGTCACGCATGCGCACCGCCTGCTCCAGTTCGCCGCGGGTGGCCTCCAGTTGATGCAACAGCACCTCCTGCTCGCGGCGACTCTGCTCAAGGGCTACGACCTGCTCCTTCATGGCCTTTCGTTGACGGTACAACTCGACGAACACATTGACCTTGCTTTTGACCGCCTGGGTGTCCAGCGGCTTGTGCAGGAAGTCCACCGCACCGTTTTCATAACCGGTAAAGGCATAGTTGCGCTCGCGGCCAGCGGCACTGACGAAGATGATCGGAATGCTGCGGGTCTTTTCCGTGCCGCGCATCAGCTCGGCCAGCTGGAAACCGTTCATCTCCGGCATCTGCACATCGATGATGGCCAGGGCAAAGTCGTGTTGCAGCAGCAGCGACAGCGCTTCGTCCGCCGACGAAGCCTTGAAGACCTCGCGGTCGTGCCCCCTGATCAACGCTTCCAGGGCCAACAGATTCTCAGGCAGATCATCGACGATCAGCAGTTTGGCTTGAATATCTCTTGGCATGTAGTTCATTCCAGCCCGGCCAGCAATTGGCCGATGCCTTGCAAAGTAAGGATATGGTCGGGCTCGTGCAGGGCCAGCGCCGCTTCGGGCATGGTCGAGACCTGGGCTTCACCGGGGTCCTGGACCACCGTGATCCCGCCCAGCGCCCTGACCTTCGCCAAGCCCCGGGCGCCATCGTTGTTGGCGCCGGTCAGCACCACGGCCAGCAGTTTCTGGCCGTAGACATCGGCGGCCGACTCAAACAACACATCGATGGATGGCCGCGAATGGTGTACCGGCTCTTCCAGGCTCAACGACAGGCTACGGTCGGCCTCGACCGACAAGTGATAGCCGGGCGTGGCGACGTACAAGGTTCCCGGCAGGATGTCTTGCTTGTCCCGGGCTTCCTCCACCGGCACCGCCAGACGATGACCGAGTACATGGGCCAGTTGACTGTCGCGCTCATCCGGCAAATGCAATACCACCAGGATGGGCACGCCAAAGCCGTTGCGCAGGTGACCGAACACCCTCAGCAACGCATCGACGCCACCGGCCGATGCACCGACAACAATGGCCTCGATGGGCGGGTTGGATCTGTCCTTCGTCTGGTTCATAACTTGCGATAGATCCGTTCCTGTTTGACCAACGGCTCGAATCGATGGCCGTAAGCCGAGAAATCCAACGTTTCCTTACTGCCCAATACCAGGAAACCACGGTGACAAAGGGACTCATGAAACAGTCCAAAGGCACGATCTTGTAGTTTCTTATTGAAATATATCAATACGTTACGACAGGAAATTAACTGGGTTTCTGAAAAGACACTGTCGGTCGCCAGGCTGTGATCGGCAAAGGTCACGTTCTCGCACAGGGTTTTGTCGAACATCGCATAATCGTAGGCGGCGGTATAGTAATCGGCAAACGAGCGCCGGCCTCCGGCATTCTGGTAGTTCTGGGTATAGGTGCGCACGTTTTCCAGGGAAAAAATCCCCTGCTTGGCTTTTTCCAACGAGCGCGGGTTGATATCGGTGGCATAGATGAGCGTGCGGTCCAGCAGGCCTTCTTCGCGCAGCAGGATCGCCATGGAGTAGACCTCCTCCCCCGTGCTGCAACCAGCGATCCAGATCTTGATCGAAGGGTACGTCCTGAGCAGCGGCACAACTTCCTCGCGGATGGCCAGGAAATGCGTGGGGTCGCGAAACATCTCGCTGACGGGGATCGTCAGCAGTTGCAGCAACTGCATGAACGCCCCCGGGTCGTGCAGCACACGCTCCTGCAGGGCCGAAATGGTCCTGCATTCAAACTGGCTCAGCGCATGGTGGACCCGACGCTTGATGGACGCACCGGAATAATCGCGAAAATCGTAGCTGTACTTGAGGTAAATGGCTTCGATCAACAAACGAAGTTCAATGTCAGTGTCACGTTCCACTAAATTCTTTCCATATTCGGCAACCACACGCGAATCAGCGAGAACAGACGATCCAGATCGATCGGTTTGGCCAGGTAGTCGTTGGAACCCGCCGCCAGGCAGCGCTCCTGATCATCCTTCATGGCCTTGGCCGTCACGGCAATAATGGGCAGCTTGCGCCAGCGCGGGTCCTTGCGGATCAGCGCGGTGGCTTCGAAACCGTCCATCTCCGGCATCATTACATCCATCAGCACCAGGTCGATGTCGTCGAATTCGTTCAGGCGATCGATCGCCTCCAGGCCGTTACGGCCGATGACAACGATCGCCCCCTTCGCCTCCAGGGCGCTGGTCAGGGCAAAGATGTTGCGCACATCGTCATCCACCAGCAGCACCTTGCGGCCTTCAAACACCTTGTCGCGGCTGCGGGCGGTCTTGAGCATCCGCTGCCGTTCATGGGACAACCGGGATTCGACTTTGTGCAGAAAGAGTGTCACCTCGTCCAGCAAGCGCTCTGGCGAACGGGCGCCCTTGATGATGATCGAGCGCGAATACTTGCGCAGTTCGGCCTCTTCGTCGCGGGTCAGGTTGCGCCCGGTGTAGACGATCACCGGCGGGAAGGAACAGATGTCTTCACTGGACATGCGCTTGAGCAAGTCATTGCCGAGCATGTCCGGTAACTTGAGGTCGATGATCATGCAGTCGTAGACATTGGTCCGCAGCAGGTCCAGGGCCTGTTGGGCGAAACCAACGGCGGTGATTTCGATGTCATCGTCGCCGATCAGGCGGGTAATACTGTCGCGCTGCAGGTCATCGTCCTCCACCAGCAGCACTCGCTTGACCTTCTGGGTCAGCTTGGCTTCCAGGCGGGCGAATACATCCTTGAGTTCTTCACGGGTGGTCGGCTTGACGGCATAACCGATGGCGCCCATGTGCATGGCGGCTTCGACGCGGTCTTCGACGGAAATAACGTGCACCGGGATGTGCCGGGTTTCGGCTCGCTCCTTGAGCCGCTGCAACACCGTCAGCCCGGAATGGTCCGGCAGGCGCATGTCCAGCAGGATGGCGTCGGGGGCCAGGTGCAAAGCCAGGTCGAAGCCTTCATCGGCACCGTGGGCCACCAGGCACTGGTAACCGAGCTCATGGGCCAGGTCGAACAGGATCCGGGCAAACTTGGGCTCGTCCTCGATCACCAGGATGCACCGGGTGTCGAACGGCGCCTTGTCGCGGTCGTCGGCGAAGCGGGCAATCGGCGTATCCACTTCAGCGATCAGTGGCGCCAGCGCGGCTCTTGGCGCAACAGGCGCTGGCGCGGTGGCCGTCGGGGTGAAGGTCATCGGCTCTGTCGGCGTGTCCCCGGACTCGACATAACGTTCAGGCAATACCAGCGTAAACACGCTGCCCTGCCCCGGCTCGCTGGAAACCGAGATAGAGCCGCCCAGCAACATGGCCAGGTCCCGGGAAATCGACAACCCCAGGCCCGTGCCGCCGTAACGACGGTTGGTCGTGCCATCGGCCTGGCGGAACGCTTCGAAGATGCTCTGCTGCTGATCGGCGGCGATGCCTATCCCGGAGTCGCGCACCATGAACGCGATGCCCGAGCCCGGCTGCCCGGCCACGGACAGGCAGACGGAGCCTTGCTCGGTGAACTTCACGGCATTGGACAGCAGGTTCTTGATCACCTGCTCCAGGCGCTGGCGGTCGGTGTAGAGCATCGCCGGCGCATCGGGCAGCACCTGGACCTCGAAATCCAGACCTTTGTCGGCTGCCAAGGGCTCGAACATGTCCCGCAGGCCTTCCACCAGACGCTGCACGCTGGTGTTTTCCGGGCGCACTTCCAGCTTTCCGGCCTCGACCTTGGAGATGTCGAGAATATCGTTGATCAGGTTCAACAGGTCGTTGCCGGCGGAGTAGATCGACTCGGCGAACTTGACCTGTTCCTCGCTGAGGTTCTGCTGCGGGTTTTCCGCCAGCAACTTGGACAGGATCAGCGAGCTGTTGAGCGGCGTGCGCAGCTCATGGGACATATTGGCGAGGAACTCGGATTTGTACTTGCTCGAACGCTGCAGCTCTTCGGCGCGCTCCTGCAACTGGATCTGGGCCAGGTTCAGCTCGCTGTTCTTCTGGTCCATGGCGTCGCGCTGCTCGGCCAATTGCTCGTTGGTCTGCTCCAGTTCCTGCTGCTGGGCTTCCAGATGGGCCTGGGATTCCTTGAGGATGCGCGACTGCTCTTCCAGCTCCTCGTTGGCGGTCTTGAGCTCTTCCTGCTGCACTTGCAGCTCTTCGTTCAACTGCTGGGTTTCGGCCAGTACTTCCTGCAGGCGCTGGCGATAACGGGCGGCCTCGATGGAGGTGCCGATATTGCCGGCGATCAACTCCAACAGCTCGATATCGCGCTCGGTCAATGGCCGCAGGAAGCCCAGTTCGATGACCCCGTTGATCCGGTCATCGTCACTGGTGGGCACCACCAGCACGCTGTTGGGCAAGCCTTGCCCCAATCCCGAGCTGACTTTCAGATAATCGTTCGGTACGTCGTCCAGGCGGATAAGACGCCCCTGTTGCACGGCCTGGCCAGCAATGCCTTCACCGTCGATGATCACCTGCTGCTGCTCGTCATCCTCCCGGGACAGCCCATAGGTGGCGACGCGCTTGAGGACGCCATTTTCTTCCCGCGTATAGAGTGCAGCGACCGCCACATCCAGGTACTTGGCACAGAATTGCAGGATGTTGCGGCCCAACAGGTTCAGGGACAACTGCCCCAGGACCTGTTCGGCCAGCAGCGTCTGGCCATTGCGCAACCAGGCCTGCTTCTCCAGGTGCAAGGCACTGCGTTGCTGGACTTTCAGGCTGGCGCTGTAGCTCTCGGACAAGTTCAACAGATCCCGGCGACCGACGTAGGCCAGCAACCCACTGACGGCGGCGACGAACAGCAGGTACAGGGCAATGCTCCAGATCGTGGTGGTGCGCACATCCTGGTTACGCGCCGCACGCAGTTGCTGCTCGGTATCGACGATTTCCTCGAAGGTTTGGCGGATCTCATCCGTCAAGCGCTTGCCGCGCCCGGACCTCACCGCGCTCCGGTAATCTCCGCTGCTGCGCTGCAGGTCGATCATGCCCTGGGCGTACTTGGACCATTCCGTCTGGAGCGCCTGTATCTTGTGCAGCCGGTCGATCTGGACGGGGTTGTCGGCTGTCAATTCCAGCAGTGTATCCAGCGCGACGGCGATCCGCGGCTTGGCCACTTCATAGGGCTCGAGAAAGTGCTCGTCACCGTTCAACAGGTAGCCACGCATGCCGGTTTCCAGGTCCACGCTCAGCTTGAGCGCCTCATTGGCATTATTGATCACCCTGTCGGTATGCCCGACCCACTGGATCACCGACAGCAGGTACGTGACAAGGATGATGAAAAACACCGCGCTGAGAGCACCCATGCCCAGCGGCAGGCTTATATTGCGGCTCAGGAGTTTGCGAAAACTTTGCTCGTCAACCGAAGACGAAGGAATCATGGAAAGGGCCTTGGTGGACAGTTGAAAACCATGGAGTCTGCCCGAAAAATGGCAGTTGGATCCACATTTTCTGACGAGTCAAAGGCGCAAGTCCCGCGAGGATCTACCTTGTAGCAAGGAAGCGACTATCCTTGTCAGCTCTTGTACTATAGATCCTTTCTTGTACAACCCTGGGAACTTGTGCCGCCTCGCAGCTTACTCATAAAAGAGGCTCATGAAAGAGGCCATTTTTTTTCGAGCCCCCTCCCGCCCCCATCTTCGAGAATGCCGACTATGTCCACCCCTCCTCCTCCCCCCCAGCCCACCATCCTGGTAGTCGAAGACGACGACATTGTGCGGATGCTGATCGTCGACGTGCTTGAGGAACTGGAGTACCAGGTGCTGGAGGCGGACGGTTGTGAGCAGGCGCTGGCGTTTTTGCGCAACGACGAGCAAGCCATTGCCCTGATGATGACCGACGTCGGCCTGCCGGTAATGGACGGGCGGGAACTGGCCAAGCAGGCTCGGTCCATGCGGCCGGCGCTGCCGGTGCTGTTTGCCAGCGGTTATGCCGAAAGCATCGATGTGCCTGAAGGCATGTCGGTGATCGGCAAGCCCTTCTCCATCGATCAGTTGCGCGACAAGGTCAAACGCATTCTTTCTTGAGCCGGATCGCATTCTTGGTCACTATCGGCGCCCCGCGCGCCGACGGCGCCTGAATCGCTCCGAGGAACCCCCTGCTCATGCATCACCCCACCGCCACCAAGGTCCTGGTTATCGGCTATGTCTGGCCCGAGCCGCGCTCATCGGCTGCCAGCGGGCATATCATGCAGATCCTCGACACGTTCCTCGGGCAAGGCTGGGACATCACCTTCAGCAGCCCGGCGGGCCCGGGCGAACAGCGCGCCGACCTGGTCGCGCTGGGCATCCGCGAAGTGCCGATCGAACTCAATAGCAGCAGCTTCGACGCCTTCATCAGCGAGCTTGCGCCGGACATCGTGCTGTTCGACCAATTCATGATGGAAGAACAGTTCGGCTGGCGGGTCGAAAAGCACTGCCCCGGCGCCCTGCGGGTGTTGGAGACTTCCGATCTGCAAAGCCTGCGCCACGCCCGGCATCAGCGCCTGAAGGAACGCCTGAAGCGCGATGAGGCCAGCGAGGATTTCGGCGATCTCTTCGCTCCGGCATTGGACGAGGAGTTCCAGCGGATGGCCGACACCGACCTGGCCAAGCGGGAAATCGCCGCCCTGTACCGTTGCGACCTCAACCTGATGGTGTCCGAGGTTGAAATCGAACTGTTGGTGGAACACTTCAAGTTGCCCCGCAGCCTGCTGCTCTGGTGCCCGTTGATGCTGGACCTGCCCAGCGAACAGCCCGTGCCGTTCGAGGAGCGGGCGCATTTCCTCAGCATCGGCAACTTCCGCCACGCGCCGAACTGGGACGCCGTGCTCTGGATGAAGAACGCCATCTGGCCACTGATCCGCCAACAATTGCCCGGTGCGCAACTGCACCTGTACGGCGCCTACACCCCACCCAAGGCCGCCGCATTGCACAACCCGGCCCAGGGCTTTCACATCATGAACTGGGCCGAGGACGCCTTGCAGGTGATGTCGGCGGCACGCATCTGCCTGGCACCGCTGCGTTTCGGCGCCGGCATCAAGGGCAAGCTGATCGATGCCATGCGCTGCGGCACACCCAACGTCACCACGCCCGTGGGGGCCGAAGCCATGCACGGCGGCATGCCCTGGCCGGGCGCGATTGCCCAGAGCGCCGAAGGCATCGCCGATGCGGCGGTGCAGTTGTATCGCGACCCGGCGCGCTGGGCCCAAGCCCGGGATGCGGGCCTCGCCCTGCTGGAGAACCGCTACCGGCAACAGGTGCACGGCCCGGCGTTGATCGACAGCATCAACGCTTGCCGGGCGGACCTGGCACAACGACGCAGGGACAATTTCACCGGCAGCATGCTGCGTCACCACCAGCACAAAAGCACCCAATACATGTCCCAGTGGATCGAAGAAAAAAACCGCAACGCTTAGCAGTCAGAGTGGCAACCACGTGGCGAAGGGGGCATTATCCAACGGCGATAACAATAAAAGCGCCAGGCCCATGACCCGAACAGCCAGAATCACCGACCCCTCCTACGAGTTGATGGACGACCATAACGGGCTGTCCATCATCTACCGTCAGCACGGTTTCCCCTGCCCCCTGGTGCGCTGGCATTTCCACAAGGAATACGAGCTGCACTTGATCGTTGCCAGTTCCGGCAAAGTGTTCATTGGCGACTACATTGGCAACTTCTATCCCCAGTCGCTGTTCCTCACCGGGCCCAACCTGCCCCATAACTGGATCAGCCAGGTGGCCGAGGACGAAGTGGTGCACAAGCGCGACATGCTGGTGAACTTCACCGACGAGTTGTTCGAAAGCGGCCACCAGGTGTTCGCCGAACTCAAGACGGTCGCACCGCTGCTCGAACGTGCCCAATACGGCATCGAGTTCCGCTGCAAGCGCACCATCCGCCAGGCCATGACCCTGATGCAGCGCATCGCCGATTCCCAAGGCATGAGCCGCCTCGGGCATTTTTTCATCCTGATGGAGTTGCTGGCCGCCACGGATGACTACCAACTGCTTTCCGGCGCGACCTCTGCGCAAGCGGCGGACGAACACAGCATCGACCGCACCAACCGCGCAGTGGACTACATCTTTGCCCACTACGCCCGGGAACTGTCCCTGGAAGAAGTGGCCGAGCACCTGGGCATGAAACCCACCTATTTCAGCCGGGTGTTCAAACAGGCCACTGGCCGCTGCTTCATTGAATTCGTCAATCGCCTGCGCATCAGCAAATCCTGCGAATTGCTGGCCGATGGCGACAAACCGGTGACAGACGTGTGTTTTGAATCCGGTTTCAACAACATCTCCAATTTCAACCGGCGTTTCCAGCAACTCAAGGGCATGACCCCGTCCCATTATCGGCGGCTGGCGGTACAGCGGTTGACCGAGCAGAACCAGGGCTGAGAATCTCGAATCATTTCTGTGACGGGATTTAATGTGGGAGCAAGGCTTGCCCGCGATGCAGGCGCCTCGGTTCCCCGGAAGACCGCGTCAACTTCATCGCGGGCAAGCCTTGCTCCCACAGATAATTTCCATCACCACACCCCATCCTGTGCAAAAAAGTATCAGCACAAGTGCGACGGATGATTTGTCACGCCGTCCAATGAGGGCTGTAATCAGCGCACATTCTTCCCTTCATCCGGAAGACACAAAAACAATAACTGTCCTTCTGCAGCCTTCGGGCGCGGAAAAGGAGTGCGCGATGAAACCTTCGGTAAAAGCTCTGCTTGTCTCCACCTGCATGACCCTCAGCAGCGTCAGCTTTGGCGCCCAGACCCTCACCATTGCCACGGTCAACAACAGCGACATGATCCGCATGCAAAAGCTCTCGAAAACCTTCGAGGCCGAACACCCGGACATCAAGCTGAATTGGGTGGTGCTCGAAGAAAACGTCCTGCGCCAGCGCCTGACCACCGACATCGCCACCCAGGGCGGACAGTTCGACGTACTGACCATTGGCATGTACGAAGCTGCACTCTGGGGCGCCAAGGGCTGGCTGGAACCGATGAAAGACCTGCCGGCCGCCTACGACCTGGACGACGTATTCCCTTCCGTGCGCGATGGCTTGTCGGTCAAAGGCTCGCTGTACGCCCTGCCGTTCTATGCCGAAAGCTCGATCACCTATTACCGCACGGACCTGTTCAAGAACGCCGGGCTGACCATGCCCGAACACCCGACCTGGACCCAGATCGGTGAGTTCGCCGAAAAACTCACCGACAAATCCAAGGAACAATATGGCCTGTGCCTGCGGGGCAAGGCCGGTTGGGGCGAGAACATGGCGCTGATCACCACCCTGGCCAACGGTTATGGCGCGCGCTGGTTCGATGAGAAATGGCAGCCGCAATTCAATGGGCCCGAGTGGAAGGAAGCACTCAATTTCTATGTCGACAACATGAAGAAGTCCGGCCCACCGGGTGCTTCCAGTAACGGTTTCAACGAAAACCTGGCGCTGTTCAACAGCGGCAAATGCGCGATCTGGGTGGATGCCAGCGTCGCCGGCTCGTTCGTCACCGACAAGACCCAGAGCAAGGTGGCCGATCACGTTGGATTCACCTTCGCCCCCCACGAAAAAACCGACAAGGGCACTTCGTGGATGTACTCCTGGTCGCTGGCCATCCCGGCCAGCTCCAAAGCCAAGGAAGCGGCCACGGTCTTTACCACCTGGGCGACGTCCAAGGAATACAGCCAATTGGTCGCCAAGACCGACGGTATTGCCAACGTACCGCCTGGCACCCGCACCTCGACCTACAGCGACGAGTACATGAAGGCCGCGCCGTTTGCCAAGGTGACCCTGGAGTCGTTGAAAGTCGCCGACCCGAAAGCGCCAACCCTCAAGCCTGTGCCCTACATCGGCATCCAGTTGGTGACCATTCCCGAGTTCCAGGCCATCGGCACGCAGGTGGGCAAGTTCTTTTCGGGCGCGCTGACCGGCCAGCAGACCGTGGACCAGGCGTTGACCGCCGCGCAGTCCACCACCGAACGCGAGATGAAACGCGCTGGGTATCCCAAGTAGTCAGTTCATTGAGGCCCGCTCCCGATTCCTGTGGGAGCGAGCTTGCTCGCGATGAGGGCCCCCCAGCCAATATTCCGAGCGACTGACACGACGCTATCGCGAGCAAGCTCGCTCCCACAGTGGATCTTCATAGGCCCGCAAAAATCGGTCCAATGCCATGAATAGCTCAACTACAACCGCCAAAGCCCCCATCGAGATTGCCCCGCCGCCGGCACGCAAGGTCCGCCTGGCCAATCCCGGCTGGTTCCTGGTCAGCCCTTCGGTGGCCTTGTTGCTGCTGTGGATGATCGTGCCGCTGGGCATGACCGTCTACTTCTCGCTGATCCGCTACAACCTGCTCTACCCCGGCGAAAACGAATTCGTCGGGCTGGAGAACTTCACTTATTTCCTGACCGACTCAGGCTTCATGCCCGGCGCCACCAATACCCTGTTGCTGGTGGGCAGCGTGCTGCTGATCAGTATCGTGCTGGGGGTGTTGATCAGCGCGCTGCTGGAGGCCAGCGAGTTTTTTGGTCGCGGCATCGTCCGAGTCCTGCTGATCTCTCCGTTCTTCATCATGCCCACCGTCGGCGCGCTGATCTGGAAGAACCTGATCTTCCACCCGGTCTCGGGCATCCTCGCTTCGGTGTGGAAACTGTTCGGCGCCCAACCGGTGGACTGGCTGGCCCATTACCCGCTGCTGTCGATCATCATCATCGTGAGTTGGCAATGGCTGCCCTTCGCGATCCTGATACTGATGACCGCCATGCAGTCTCTGGACCAGGAACAGAAGGAAGCCGCGCGCCTGGACGGTGCCGGCCCGATCGCGATCTTCTGGCACCTGACCTTGCCGCACCTGGCCCGCCCGATTGCCGTGGTACTGATGATCGAAACGATCTTCCTGCTGTCGGTGTTCGCCGAGATCTTCACCACCACCAACGGTGGCCCTGGCTACGCCTCGACCAACCTTGCCTACCTGATCTACAACCAGGCGCTGGTGCAGTTCGACGTCGGCATGGCTTCGGCCGGTGGCCTGATTGCCGTGGTCATTGCCAACATCGCCGCCATCATCCTGGTCCGGATGATCGGCAAAAACCTCACCGACAAGCATTGAGGCCGTCGCCATGACTCTTCAACAATCCCGTCGCCTGCAAAGCCTGCTGCTGGGCACGCTGGCCTGGGCCATCGCGATCCTGATCTTCTTCCCGATCTTCTGGATGGTGCTGACCAGCTTCAAGACTGAAATCGACGCGTTCGCCACGCCGCCGCAGTTCATCTTCGCGCCGACCCTGGAGAACTACCTGCACATCAACGAGCGCAGCAACTACTTCAGCTTCGCCTGGAACTCGGTGGTGATTTCCTTCAGTGCCACCGCCCTGTGCCTGCTGATTGCGGTGCCGGCGGCCTACTCCATGGCGTTCTATGAAACCCAGCGCACCAAAGGCACGCTGCTGTGGATGCTCTCCACCAAAATGCTGCCGCCAGTGGGCGTGCTGATGCCGATCTACCTGCTGGCCAAGCAGTTTGGCCTGCTGGACACGCGTGTCGCGTTGATCATCATCTACACCTTGATCAACCTGCCCATCGTGGTCTGGATGATTTACACCTACTTCAAGGACATCCCTCGCGACATCCTTGAGGCCGCACGCCTGGATGGCGCCACCCTGTGGCAGGAAATGGTCCGCGTGCTGCTGCCGATTGCCAAGGGCGGCCTGGCCTCGACCGTGCTGCTGTCGCTGATCCTGTGCTGGAACGAGGCCTTCTGGTCGCTGAACCTCACCTCCTCCAAAGCCGCGCCACTGACGGCGTTGATCGCCTCCTATTCCAGCCCGGAAGGTTTGTTCTGGGCCAAGTTGTCAGCCGTCTCGACCCTGGCCTGCGCGCCGATCCTGATCTTTGGCTGGATCAGCCAGAAACAGCTGGTGCGCGGTTTGTCCTTCGGCGCGGTGAAATAACGCGCCCTACACAATAATCAGAAGTGGAGGCCCATCATGGCCAACCTGAAAATCAAGAATCTGCAAAAGGGTTTCGAAGGCTTCTCCATCATCAAGGGCATCGACCTTGAGGTGAACGACCGCGAGTTCGTGGTCTTCGTCGGCCCGTCGGGCTGTGGCAAGTCCACGCTGCTGCGGCTGATCGCCGGCCTTGAAGAGGTCAGCGACGGCACCATCGAACTGGATGGCCGGGACATTACCGAAGTCAGCCCGGCCAAGCGTGACCTGGCAATGGTGTTCCAGACCTACGCCTTGTACCCGCACATGAGCGTGCGCAAGAACATGTCCTTCGCCCTGGACCTGGCCGGCGTGCCCAAGGCCGAGGTCGAGAAGAAGGTCAACGAGGCGGCGCGCATCCTCGAACTGGGGCCGATGCTCGAGCGCAAGCCCAAGCAACTGTCCGGCGGCCAGCGCCAGCGTGTAGCGATTGGCCGGGCCATCGTGCGCAACCCGAAAATCTTCCTGTTCGACGAGCCGCTGTCCAACCTCGACGCCGCCCTGCGGGTACAAATGCGCCTGGAGCTGGCACGCCTGCACAAAGAGTTGCAGGCGACCATGATCTACGTGACTCACGACCAGGTCGAAGCCATGACCCTGGCCGACAAGGTGGTGGTGCTCAATGGCGGGCGCATCGAACAGGTCGGCTCACCGCTGGAGCTGTACCACCAGCCGGCCAACCTGTTTGTCGCCGGGTTCCTCGGCACGCCGAAAATGGGCTTTCTCAAAGGCAAGGTTACCGGCCTGGACAGTCAGGGCTGTGAAGTGCTGCTGGACGCCGGCACGCGTATCAGCCTGCCCTTGAGCGGTGCCAACCTGAGCGTCGGCGGCGCGGTGACCCTGGGGATTCGCCCGGAACACCTGAACCTGGCGCAACCGGGGGATTGCACCCTGCAAGTCACCGCCGATGTCAGCGAGCGACTGGGCAGCGACACCTTCTGTCACGTCGTCACGGCCTCCGGCGAAGCCTTGACCATGCGCGTTCGCGGCGACCTGGCGAGCCGTTTCGGCGAGCAACTGAACCTGCACCTGGACGCTGAACACTGCCACTTATTCGATGCCGAGGGCGTTGCGGTGACCCGCGCGCTGCTCGCTGCCGCCTGGTTGCCGAGACCTGCGATGAAACTCAACCGACAAAACCTGCACAACCTCAAGCCTGACGTCGCCCTGCCCGCCTACCCTTTGGGCGACATCCGCCAGGGCATCGCCCACATCGGCGTTGGCGGTTTCCACCGGGCTCACCAGGCCTACTACACCGATGCGCTGATGAATACCGGCACCGACCTGGACTGGGCCATCTGCGGCGTGGGCCTGCGGGCCGAGGATCGCCGCGCCCGGGACGACCTGGCTGGCCAGGATTACCTGTTCACCCTGTACGAATTGGGCGACACCGATGACACCGAAGTCCGGGTGATCGGCGCGATCAATGACATGTTGCTGGCTGAGGATGGCGCCCAGGCGCTGATCGACAAACTGGCCGATCCGCAGATCCGCATCGTCTCGCTGACCATCACCGAGGGCGGCTATTGCATCGACGACAGCAACGGAGAGTTCATGGCCCAGCTGCCGCAGATCCAGCATGACCTGGCCCATCCTGACGCTCCGAAAACCGTCTTCGGTTTCCTCTGCGCCGCCCTGGCCAAGCGCCGCGCGGCCGGTACCCCGGCGTTCACCCTGATGTCTTGCGATAACCTGCCCCACAACGGCGCCGTGACCCGCAAGGCGTTGTTGGCCTTCGCCGCGTTGCGCGACGCGGAGCTGGGGCAATGGATCGACCTCAACGTCAGTTTCCCCAACGCCATGGTCGATCGCATCACGCCCATGACCAGCGTGGCCCATCGCCTGCAGCTGCATGATGAGCATGGCATCGACGACGCCTGGCCGGTGGTCTGCGAACCGTTCGTGCAATGGGTCCTGGAAGACAAGTTCGTCAACGGTCGCCCCGCCTGGGAAAAGGTCGGCGTGCAGTTCACCGATGACGTCACCCCCTATGAAGAGATGAAGATCAAGCTGCTCAACGGCAGCCACCTGGCGTTGACCTACCTGGGCTTTCTCAAGGGTTATCGCTTCGTCCACGAGACCATGAACGACCCGCTGTTCGTGCGTTACATGCGCGCCTACATGGACCTGGACGTGACGCCGCAACTGGCGCCAGTGCCGGGCATCGACCTGACCGACTACAAGAACACCCTGGTGGAGCGTTTTTCCAACCAGGCGATTGCCGACCAGCTGGAACGGGTCTGTTCGGACGGCTCGTCGAAGTTTCCAAAATTCACGGTGCCGACCATCAACCGCTTGATCGCCGACGGTGGCGAAACCCGTCGCGCGGCGCTGGTGGTGGCGGCCTGGGCCGTGTACCTGAAGGGCGTGGACGAGAACGGCGTGACGTATTCAATCCCGGACCCACGGGCAGCGTTCTGCCAGGCACTGGTGGCTGACGATGCGCTGGTGACCCAGCGGGTGCTGGGGGTGGAAGAAATCTTTGGCACCGCCATTCCCCGCTCGCCGGAGTTCGTGGCAGCATTCGAATGGTGCTGCAACAGCTTGCGCGAGCACGGGGTAACGCGAACGCTTGAGCGGATACTGGCTGACGTGAACTAAGCTCGACGCGATCCGCTCTTGTGGCGAGGGGATTTATCCCCTCGCCACAAGTAACTCCCTGGCCACAGGTTCTGTGTTTTGTTCTTTGATCCGAGGATTTCCATGGCAAACCAACAACTGTTCCTGGGCATCGACTGCGGCACCCAAGGCACCAAGGCGCTGATCCTGGACGCGACCAGTGGCCAGGTCCTGGGCCAGGGTGCCGCGGCGCACGCCATGATCAGCGGCCTCAACGGTCGCCGCGAACAAGACACCCAGCAATGGCTCGATGCATTCACCCAGGCGACTCAGCAAGCCTTGGCGGACGCTGGGGTCGATGGCCAGGCGATCCTCGGCATCGGCGTCTCCGGTCAGCAACACGGCTTGGTGCTGCTTGACGACCAGGGCCAGGTCTTGCGCCCGGCCAAGCTGTGGTGCGACACCGAGACGACGCCGGAAAACGATCGACTCCTGGCGCACCTGGGCGGTGAAGACGGTAGCCTCGAACGCCTCGGCGTGGTGATCGCGCCAGGCTACACGGTTTCCAAACTGCTCTGGACACGGGAGCAACATCCCCAGGTTTTCGAATGCATCGCCAGCGTCCTGCTGCCCCACGACTTCCTCAACTACTGGCTCACCGGCCGCCATTGCAGCGAATACGGCGACGCCTCGGGAACCGGCTATTTCAACGTACGCACCCGCCAATGGGACCTGCAACTGCTACAACACATCGACCCCAGCGGTCGCTTGCAAGCAGCGCTGCCGGAACTGATCGAGGCCCATCAGCCGGTCGGACGTATCCTGCCGGCCATTGCGGCGCACCTGGGCATCAACCCCGACGCGGTGGTGGCAAGTGGTGGCGGCGACAATATGATGGGCGCCATCGGCACCGGGAATATTCAGCCCGGTGTGATCACCATGAGCCTCGGGTCCTCGGGTACGGTTTACGCCTATGCCGCCGAACCTGCGGTCAGTCCACAGCCGTCGGTGGCGACGTTCTGCTCCTCCAGCGGTGGCTGGCTGCCGCTGATCTGCACCATGAACCTGACCAACGCCACCGGGGCGATTCGCGAGCTGCTGGACCTGGACATCGACGCCTTCAACGCCTTGGTAGTCCAGGCCCCGATTGGCGCCGAGGGCGTGTGCATGCTGCCGTTCCTCAACGGCGAGCGTGTTCCCGCCCTGCCCCATGCCACCGGCAGCCTGCTGGGCCTGACCACCACCAACCTGACCCGGGCCAACCTGTGTCGCGCCGTGGTCGAAGGCACGACCTTCGGTTTGCGCTATGGCTTGGACTTGCTGCGAGCCAACGGACTCCAGGCCCAGAGCATTCGCCTGATCGGCGGTGGATCGAAGAGCGCGGAGTGGCGGCAGATCGTCGCCGACACCATGGACACCACGGTCATTTGCACCGAACAGAGCGAAGCCGCTGCCTTGGGGGCGGCGATCCAGGCAGCATGGTGTCACTCGGGGTCACAGACGGATTTGGCCGAGCTGTGCGAGCGCTGCGTCAAGCTCGACCCGACCAGCGAAACCCGGCCAATCGCCGCCCATGTCGCGGCGTCGCAACAGGCTTATGAACGTTATCGACAACACGTCGCAACCCTTTGAGAGCGGGAAACTATGTATTTGGTGTGTGGTGAAGCGCTGTTTGATTTTTTCAGTGAAACCGAGGCGGATGGGCCTGCCTCGCAAGTGAACTACAAGGCCATTGCCGGCGGTTCACCGTTCAACGTGGCCGTGGGGCTGCGCCGCCTGGGTGTTGATTCGGCGCTGTTTACCGGGCTGTCCACCGACTACCTTGGCCGACGCTTGCAGCAGGTGCTGCTCAATGAAGGTGTCAGCGCCCAATATCTGGTGGAGTTCGACGCACCGACCACCCTGGCGATGGTTGCCGTAGGCGCCAATGGTTCGCCCCACTACAGTTTTCGCGGCGAAGGCTGTGCGGACCGACAACTGAGCCTGGCGCATCTACCGGACCTGGGCCCCGATGTGCGCGGCTTGCATTTCGGCTCGTTCTCGCTGGTGGTCCAGCCCATCGCCGACACGCTCCTGGCCCTGATGCAACGCGAAAGCGGCCAGCGCCTGATCAGCCTCGACCCGAACGTGCGGCTCAACCCGCAGCCGGATATCGCGCTGTGGCGCTCACGGATTGCGACACTGGTGCAGTATGCCGACCTGATCAAGGTCAGTGACGAGGATCTGGAGCTGCTCTACCCAGGGGTGGAGCCCAAGGCCATCATCGAAGGTTGGCTGGGGAACCGCTGCCAATTGGTCTTCCTGACCCGTGGCGGCCAGGGCGCTACGGTCTTCAGTCGCCAATACGGCTCATGGTCGCTGCCGTCCTGTCCGGTGAAGATCGCCGACACCGTGGGTGCAGGCGACACCTTCCAGGCCGCGCTGATTGCGTGGTTGACTGAACAACAATTGGATTCGGTCGAGGGCTTGCAAACCCTGACCCGGGAGCAGATCAGCGCCATGCTTGAGTTCGCCATTCGCGCCGCCGCCTTGACGTGTGGCAAAACCGGGCCGGACCTGCCCTATAGGCAACAATTGAACTGAATGGCGCATCACGGCTAAAAAATCGCGGCTAAAAAACTGGACGCCGGGTTCGGACATGACCGGACCCGAGCGTCAGGCTAACAAGAACAAGGCTGCTATTAGCGCCCGGTCATCCGATGGTGTTGCTGATGAAAGTGATTGCCAACGGCAGGGTTGTGGTCGAGCTCGGTACGCAGCTCGGCGATCAAGTCGTTGATGGCCCGGCAACCGGTGAGTTTATTGGCATCGATGTCGGTTTTGACCAAAGCCACGCGATCGGTTTCGTGATCGTCGTAAATCTTGACCGTCATCTTAAGCTCAGGTGACAAGGTGCATTGCGAGCGCTTGGGCAACAAGCTGCTTTCAATGATGTTTCGCATTTCGAGGGCAGATAGAAACATGGCGACTCTCTCCTGTTGAGGCGGCCAACTTATGTTCACGCCGGCGGTATTTTCGTCCGTTTTCTTCCCTGCGGACTGGGACTACGAATACCGTGCCGTTCGTTCGTTCTTTTTAGCGTTTTCAGTCAATGAGTTCGCCAGGCGAACTCTTGGATCATCCCGCAAGAAGTGTGCCTGTATTGAAGACCTTGCGGATTGATCTGAATCAAACGCTTAGCTTCGTCCCGCGTCAGAGAGCTCGTGCAAAATGCAAGGAAACGCTACTTTTTCCATGCAAACTGCAATCGCTTTTATCCTGTTCGCAAACTAGAGTAGCCCCTAATGTGAAGACGCAAGCGGGCATCCGTCGCCTGCTTCAAAAAAAGTGTGACGTAGCGTAAAAAACTCAAATCGCGCCCACCGCCGCACGCTCGGCCACGTGGCGCAAACTGTCGAAATTGATGTTGGCACCGGAGTCGATCGCCACCAGCGTCTGGCCTCGCGCCCCCGTGTGCGCCACGTACTGCTTGATGCCTGCCACCGCCAGTGCGCCCGACGGCTCGGTGATGGAACGGGTATCGTCATAGATGTCCTTGATCGCGGCGCACAGTTGATCGTTGCTCACGGTTATCACTTCATCGACACAGAAACGACAGATATCGAGGCCATGGGCGCCGATCTGCGCGACGGCCACGCCATCGGCGAAGGTTCCCACCTCTGGCAAGGTCACCCGCTCGCCGGCTGCCAGCGCCGCCTGGAGGCAAGCAGAATGCTGCGACTCGACGCCGATGATGCGTACCTCCGGGCGCAGGTACTTGACGTAGGCCGCGATCCCGGCGATCAACCCACCGCCGCCGACCGGGACGAAAATCGCATCCAGCTGGCCGGGGTGCTGGCGCAGGATTTCCATAGCGACAGTGCCCTGCCCGGCGATCACGTCCGGGTCATCGAAAGGCGAGACGAACTCCCGTCCGGTCTGCTCGGCCAGGTCCAGCGCGTGCGCCAGGGCAAACGGAAAGCTTTCCCCGTGCAGAATCGCTTCGGCGCCTCGGTTGCGCACGCCCAGCACCTTCAATTGGGGAGTGGTCACAGGCATGACGATGCTGGCCGAAATACCCAACTCCCGTGCCGCCAGCGCGACCCCCTGGGCATGATTGCCGGCAGACGCGGTGATGACGCCACGGGCGCGCTGCTCCGGGGTCAGTTGCACGAGTTTGTTGTAGGCACCGCGGATCTTGAAGGAAAAGGTCGGTTGCAGGTCTTCACGCTTGAGCAGGATCCGGTTATCCAAGGCCTCGGACAGTGCAGGAGCCGCTTGCAGCGGCGTACGCACGGCCAGTTCATAGACCGGCGCGGCGAGAATCTTCTTAACATAGTGCTCAAGCAGGGCTTGCTCGGTGCGGGTAACGGTCATGGCGATCTCCTGGTTCGGGCGGAGCCCAGGAGACAGAAAGAAAAAACCCGCCTCCAGGGCGGGTTGGGTGCAGCCGTCAGCTAACCCGCCAAATAAGGAATGGCGGTAATAATGCTTGGCTGGCTGCGCAGTACGGTTGAAGTCATGGTTGGAAATTAGCGGTGAGTTGGTGGCAAGTCAATGGCAAATATTGATTAGCTGTGGCGACAGTCTTAAGTGGACAGCTTTACCTGTGGGAGCGAGCTTGCTCGCGATAACGGTGTGTCAGTCAGCATTAATATCAGCTGACCCAAAGCCATCGCGAGCAAGCTCGCTCCCACATTTTCTACAATTACTTGAGTCCGACTTTGTACAACGCCCCGTCGTCGTCATCCGTCAGCACATACAGGTAACCATCCGGGCCCTGGCGAACATCCCGGACGCGTGCCTTGAGCTCGCCCAGCAAACGCTCTTCATGGACGACCTTGTCGCCCTGCAATTGCAGGCGAATCAGTTCTCCGGGCACCAGCGCCCCGATGAACACGTTGCGCTGCCAGGCCTTGAAACGATCATGGTCGTAGAACGCCATGCCGCTGAGCCCCGGTGACACCTGCCAGACGTGGTGAGGGTCAAGGCCACCCTCGACGGTCTTGCCCTGGGCTTCGGGAATCGGGGCGCCGGAGTAGTTGATACCATGGGTCGCCAGTGGCCAGCCGTAGTTCTTGCCGCGCTCGATGATGTTCAATTCATCACCGCCCCTGGGCCCGTGCTCGTTTTCCCACAGCGTGCCATTCCAAGGGTTGATGGCCGCGCCCTGAGGGTTGCGCATGCCGTAGGACCAGATCTCGGGACGGACGTCTTTCTGGCCGACGAAGGGGTTGTCGTCGGGCACCTTGCCGTCGGGGTAGATACGCACGACCTTGCCTTGCAGCTTGTCAAGGTCCTGGGCGGTGGCCCGCTCGTTGTTTTCCCCCAAGGTAATGAACAGATAGCCGTCGCGATCGAAGACCAGTCGCGAGCCAAAGTGGTTGCCCGTGGACAGCTTGGGCTGCTGGCGGAAGATCACGTCGAAATTCTTCAGGCTCTTGAGGTCTTCGGACAGTTGCCCGCGTCCCACGGCGGTGCCGGCCTTGCCGTCTGCGCCCGCCTCGGCATAAGACAGGTAGACGGTACGGTCCTGCTTGAAGTCAGGCGACAGCACCACGTCCAGCAGACCACCCTGGCCCTTGGCCCACACTTGTGGCACGCCACTCAAGGGTGTGGACAATTGACCATCGGGGCTGACCACGCGCAGGTTGCCCGGTCGCTCCGTCACCAGCATGCCCTGCTGACCAGGCAAGAACGCGACGGACCAAGGGTGTTCCAGCCCCTTGACCACGGTGGTCACTTCCAGGGTGCCCTCCTCGCTCTTGAATGACTGGGTTGGCGCGGCAGCAGCCGGCATGGCAAAGGTCAGGACAGCGCTGGCGCAACAGGCGGCCAGGAGTGTTTTACGCAACATGCACATTTCCTTCTGCGGTGTTGAAAGAGAACAACGGGCTCCAGCGCCTAGCGGTTGCCATTCTGGCTGTTCCTGGGGGGCGTGGGAGACTCGATGGTGGGACGCGGCGAACCCGACGGTTGGCCGGATCGAGGGTAGCCATTACCGATACCGCCATTTTCCAGGGTCGGTGGGCGTGGTACAGGCACGCTCGGATTGTCATGAATCGTCGGCACGTTGGGCCGGGTGCCCTGCATGCTGTTGGGATTGGCCCGCCGTGTCGGGCTGTTATAGGGATTGTTGTTGCCCGGCAGATTCTGGGCCAGGACCATAGGGCCTTCGCCCGGAGGGGTGGCCTGGGCAGCGGCGGTCAGTAATAGCGTCATGATGGCGAGTATCAGCCTGTTCATTCGGACACCTCTTGAGTTCAGGCATATCGAAAGCACGCTACGCCGCAGGTTCGCCATTGTTAAGCGAAATGTCCCGGTGAAGATGTAACCAAGAGTCTCCAAGCTCGCTCCCCACAATGGAAACTTTTCCCAAGGCGCGAAGGTCACCAGAAAGACATTCACCGGCAAGGAAAACACCACCATGGCACGGGCAATCTGGAAAGGCGCAATCAGTTTCGGACTGGTCCACATTCCTGTCGCGCTGGTGTCGGCCACCTCTTCCCAGGGCGTGGATTTTGACTGGCTGGACAAGCGCAGCATGGACCCGGTGGGCTACAAGCGGGTCAACAAGGCCACGGGCAAGGAAGTGACCAAGGAAGACATCGTCAAGGGCGTCCAGTACCAGAAGGGTCAATACGTGCTGCTCAGCGAAGAGGAAATTCGCTCCGCCCACCCCAAGTCCACCCAGACCATCGATATCTTTGCCTTTGTCGACAGCGAGAAGATCCCGTTGCAAAACATCGACACGCCCTACTTTCTCGCCCCCGACAAACGCGGGGGCAAAGTCTATGCCCTGCTGCGCGAAACCCTGGTCAAGACCCACAAGGTCGCCCTGGCCCACGTCGTGCTGCATACCCGCCAGCACCTGGCGGCGCTCATGCCCCTTGAATCGGCGCTGGTACTGGTGATGCTGCGCTGGCCCGCGGAGGTGCGCGACCTTGATGTCCTCGAGTTGGGCGACGAGGTGACGAACCCGACCCTGGCCAAGGGCGAGCTGGAAATGGCCAAGCGTCTCGTGGAAGACATGAGCGCCGACTGGGAGCCGCAAGAATACCGGGACAGTTTCGAAGACAAAATCATGGAACTGGTGGAGAAAAAGGCCAATGAAGGCCGTCTCGAAGCGGTGGAGACCGACCCGGGCGAAGAACAACGCAAGACCGCCGATGTCATCGACCTTACCGAGTTGCTCAAGCGCAGCCTGGGCAGCAAGGGCAAGGTCACCGACAAATCCGCCGGGAAAGCCCCTGCAAAACCTGCGAAAAGCCGCAAATCCGCTCCTGCCAAAAAAGCCACCAAGGCCTCCCGGGGGTAAACCCTGGCGTGTGCAATACAAGGGAATCTGTCATGGCCAACGCCGAGAGTGAATCTGCTCGCTTGTCCAACGCCAAGTCGGACGCTACGACGGCCCGCAAGGCGCCTCAAAACCGCCTGCCTGAGCGCCTGTCGCCGCAATTGGCCACGCCGGTGGAAGAACCGCCTACCGGCGAATGGCGCTATGAAGTCCAATTCCACGGATATCGGCTGCTGACCCGCATCGAGCGTGGCGAAGTCCGCTTGTTCAATCGCAATCACCAGGATTGGACCGAGCGGTTGAAGCTGCATGCCGACGCCCTGGCCGGGTTGAACCTGGGGGACAGTTGGCTCGACGGCGAATTGGTTCTACTCGATGATGCCGGCCAGTCCGATTTCGCGGCCCTGCGCCAGGCCTTCGACATCAGCCGCACCGTCGACATGGTGTATTTCCTGTTCGATGCGCCCTTCCTCAATGGTGTCGACCTGCGTCAGGCACCGGTGGAAGAACGCCGTGCAGCCCTGAAAAAAGCCCTTGGCAACAACGCCAGCCAGCGCCTGCGCTTTTCCGAGTCGTTTTCCGCAAGCCAGCACGACATGTTCGAAAGCGCTATCGCGCTCTCCCTGGACAGCGTGGTCGGCAAGCGCCTGGGCAGCCCTTATATGTCCCGGCGAAGCGCCGATTGGGTAAAGCTCAAGTGCCGGTTACGCCAAGCCCTCGTCATCGTCGGGTTCACCCGCCCCCAAGGCAAGCGCAGCGGTTTCGGCGCGCTGTTACTGGCGGTCAACGGGCCGTCGGGGCTGGTGTACGCCGGTCGGGTCGGCACAGGGTTCAGCCAGGCGCAAATCAAACAATTACATGCGCAATTGTGCGTGCAGCAGCGCGAGACGTCGCCACTGGCTTTGCCACTCAACGGTGTGCAGGAGCGCGGCGTGCAATGGGTCGAACCTGACCAGACCTGCGAGGTCGAGTTCACTGAATGGACCCGCGATAACCAGGTGCGGCAGGCTATTTTCCTGGGCTGGCCGACCAATATGCCGGCCAACAAGATTGTTCGCGAGCAGCCCCTGCCGATAAAGCCCACGACGCCAGAACCCAAGCGTCGCAGCAAAGCCCGCGCGGCCAAGGTCGACGGCGTGACGATTACCCACCCCGATCGGGTCATCGACAGTGTCAGCGGCGTGCAAAAGGCTGAACTGGCGCAGTATTATCTGGACATCGCGCCGTGGATCCTGCCGCACCTCAAGCAGCGACCGGTCGCACTGCTACGGGCACCGGACGGTATCGGCGAAGAGCAGTTCTTCCAAAAACACGCCGATCGCCTGGAGATTCCCCACATCAAGCAGCTGGATCCTCGCCTGGACCCAGGCCATGCGGCGCTGATGGAAATCGATGACATCCACGCCCTGGTCAGCGCGGCGCAGATGGGCACGGTGGAACTGCACACCTGGACCGCGACCCACGACCGAATCGAGACGCCCGATATGTTTGTCCTGGACCTGGACCCGGACCCTTCGCTGCCCTGGCGCGCCATGATCGAGGCGACCCACATGACCTTGACGGTGCTCGACGAGTTGGGTTTGCAGGCTTTTCTCAAGACCAGCGGTGGCAAAGGCATGCACGTGATCGTGCCCTTGGCGAGAAGTGAGGGTTGGGACACCACCAAGGCGTTCGCCAAGGCCATCTCACAGTTCCTTACCCGGCAAATGCCAGAGCGCATCACCGCCACCATGGGACCGAAGAACCGCGTCGGGAAAATATTCGTCGACTACCTGCGCAACGCCCGCGGGGCCAGCACGGTGGCCGCCTACTCAGTACGCGCCAGGCCAGGCCTACCGGTCTCGGTGCCGATTGCCCGGGCCGAACTGCAGACCCTGCGCAACGCCCAGCAATGGGACATCTATACCGCCCTGGAACGGGCCAAGGGCTTGGGTGCCGATCCCTGGGAAGGCTACAACCACCGCCAGCGGATCACGGCCAGGATGTGGGCGCAGCTGGATGCGCAAAAACCCGAGGCATGAGGGGTAAATCCGGTGTTCAAATCCAGACAAAGATCGCCAGCAAACCACCAAAAAAAGCCCACTTCTGCAGGTAATACAGCGTGCGGTTGCGTTTCTTCAGGGCCTTGCCTTGCAAGCGGATCTTGTAGAGCCTGGAGAACGCCCGGTTCAGGCCGCCCGTCCTGTCACCCGCGTCGTTGGGCGCACCCGCCGCCGCCATCACGGTGCGGCTGAACCAGCGGTTGAACGCGCTAGCCCAGCGAAACTTCATGGGCCGCTCCACGTCGCAGAACAGGATGATGCGGTTTTGGTCGGTGGTGTTCTGGGCGTAATGAATAAACGTTTCGTCGAAGATCACCGCCTCGCCATCGCGCCAATGATAAGGCTCGCCATCGACATTGATGTAGCAACCGGCATCGTTGGGCGTTTCCAGGCCCAAGTGATACCGATAGGACCCGGCATATGGGTCGCGGTGGCGGACCAGCTTCGAGCCCGGCGGCAACTCGGCAAACATCGCCGCCTTGATCGAACCGATGCTCTGCACCAGTTCGGTGGTGCGTGGGCACAGTTTCATGGCCGAAGGATGGCTGTCGCCGTACCACTTCAGGTAGAAACGCTTCCAACCGGTCTTGAAGAACGAGTTGAAGCCCACGTCGTCGTATTGATTGGAACGCTTGATCTCCCCTGCGTGCAGCAGGTTCTGGCCTTCGGCCCGGATCTCTTCCCAGTGGGCCTGCAACGGGCTCAGGTCCGGGAACTGCGCCGGGCTCAGGAACGGCCTGTTGGGCAGTTTCGAGCACAGGTAAAGCAGGCAATTGATCGGCGCGAGAAAAGACGAATGATCGCTCAACTGGCGTCCGATCTTATGCCGCACCCGCCCGCGCAGATGAACGTAGCCAATGGAGAACATGTAGATCGCAACAATGATGAGCTTCACGGAAACCGTCACAATGCAGGAGTGAACAGGTTGCTTTCCCGGGCCAGCCAAGCGGCAAGGGAGATGGCATCGGGTGAGATGGCATTCTAGCCACAGTTTGTAACCGAAAGTTATCCTTCAATTGTGAAAAACTGTCTTGCCCAGGCAATCCCCTATCGTTTATGCGGCCAGATCAGTACAATTGCCGCCAACTATTACGCGCCCCCTTTGGCCGATACCGCAAACCACGGTTTCGGCGCACGTCTACCGGGCCAGGCGCTCCGTATGCTGCTGTCCTCTTATGCCGGATGGACCCTTGCGCTTGCGACCGCGACGCCTTTGGGCGGTCGGGACGTGCGCAAACAGGTACTGAACAGGTACTGCCGCACCCTTAGCTACTCTGAATGTTCCGCAGGATAAACCTTTGATCTCTACAGCTAACATCACGATGCAGTTCGGCGCCAAGCCACTGTTCGAAAACGTCTCTGTCAAATTCGGCGCGGGTAACCGCTACGGTCTGATCGGCGCCAACGGTTGCGGCAAGTCGACCTTCATGAAAATCCTCGGCGGCGACCTTGAGCCGTCTGGCGGCCAGGTCATGCTCGAGCCGAACGTGCGCCTGGGTAAACTGCGCCAGGACCAGTTCGCCTACGAAGAATTCACCGTGATCGACACCGTGATCATGGGTCACGAAGAGCTGTGGAAGGTCAAGGCCGAGCGCGATCGCATCTATTCGCTGCCGGAAATGACCGAAGAAGACGGCATGGCCGTGGCCGAGCTGGAAACCGAATTTGCCGAGATGGACGGCTACACCGCCGAATCCCGTGCCGGTGAACTGCTGTTGGGCCTGGGGATTGGCATCGAACAGCATTTCGGCCCGATGAGCGAAGTGTCGCCAGGCTGGAAGCTGCGTGTATTGCTGGCCCAGGCGCTGTTCTCCGACCCGGAAGTGCTGCTGCTCGACGAACCGACCAACCACCTGGATATCAACACCATCCGCTGGCTGGAAAACGTGCTGACCCAGCGTTCGAGCCTGATGATCATCATCTCCCACGACCGTCACTTCCTGAACAGTGTCTGCACCCACATGGCGGACCTGGACTACGGCGAGCTGCGCCTGTTCCCGGGCAACTACGACGAGTACATGACCGTGGCGACCCAGTCCCGCGAGCAACTGCTGTCGGACAACGCCAAGAAGAAAGCCCAGATTTCCGAGCTGCAGTCGTTCGTCAGTCGCTTCTCGGCCAACGCCTCGAAAGCCAAGCAGGCCACCTCTCGCGCCAAGCAGATCGACAAGATCCAACTGGCCGAGGTCAAGCCTTCGAGCCGTGTCAGCCCGTTCATTCGCTTCGAGCAGACCAAGAAACTGCACCGCCAGGCGGTCATTGTCGAGCGCATGGCCAAAGGGTTTGACGGCAAGCCGCTGTTCAAGGACTTCAGTTTCACCGTCGAAGCCGGTGAGCGCGTGGCGATCATTGGCCCGAACGGTATCGGCAAGACCACCTTGCTGCGCACCCTGGTCAATGAACTGGAACCCGATGCCGGTACCGTGAAATGGACCGACGCCGCGGAATTGGGCTACTACGCCCAGGACCATGCCCATGACTTCGAAGACGACGTCAACCTGTTCGACTGGATGGGCCAATGGACCCAGGGCGGCGAACAACTGGTTCGTGGCACCTTGGGCCGCATGCTGTTTTCCAACGACGAGATCCTCAAGTCGGTCAAGGTCATTTCCGGTGGTGAGCAAGGCCGCATGCTGTTCGGCAAGCTGATCCTGCAAAAGCCGAACGTGCTGGTGATGGACGAACCGACCAACCACTTGGACATGGAATCGATCGAAGCGCTGAACCTGGCACTGGAAAACTACCCGGGCACGCTGATCTTCGTCAGCCATGACCGTGAGTTCGTCTCGTCCCTGGCCACCCGCATCATCGAGCTGAGCGCCGATGGCGTGGTCGACTTCAGCGGCACCTATGACGATTACCTGCGCAGCCAGGGTGTGGTGTTCTAAGGACGGCCCTTGGCTGTTCGCTGCAAAAGCAAGGCCCTGTCCACTGTGACAGGGCCTTTTTGTATCCCAAAGGTCAATCCCCTGTGGGAGCAAAGCTTGCTCGCGATGAGGCCGGTACATTTACCCTCAATCCAAACTGAACACCCAGCCCCCAAGCACATTTAGTTAGCCTGCTTTCTTTTATCCCCTCCTCGCGCCATGATGAGGCTCTCTTACCGCTGCCCGCGAACGAGCCCTATGCCCACGCCCTCACCTGCCTCCAGCTCCCTGTCGATCACCCTGCAGATCGTCTCCATCGTTTTCTACACCTTCATCGCCTTTCTCTGCATCGGCCTGCCCATTGCCGTGCTGCCGGGTTATGTCCACGAACAACTGGGCTTCAGCGCGGTGGTGGCCGGGTTGACCATCGGTTCACAGTACCTGGCGACCCTGCTCAGCCGCCCCATGGCTGGGCGGTTGTCGGACAGCGTCGGCACCAAGCGGGCCATCGTCTACGGGCTGTCGGGGATTGTGCTCAGCGGCGTGCTGACGCTGCTCTCGACCTTGCTGCAAAGCTTTCCCCTGCCCAGCCTGCTGATCCTGATTGCCGGCCGTCTGCTGCTCGGCGTGGCCCAAGGGCTGATTGGCGTGGGTACCATCAGTTGGTGCATGGGCCAGGTGGGTGTGGAGCACACGGCCCGCTCGATTTCCTGGAATGGCATCGCCTCGTACGGGGCCATTGCCATTGGCGCCCCATTGGGGGTGGTGATGGTCGGTGAACTGGGCTTCGCCAGCCTGGGCGTTGCCTTGTCGTTGCTGGCGGGCGCTGCGCTGTTGATGATTCGCAACAAGCCGTCGGTACCGGTCATTCGCGGCGAGCGCTTGCCTTTCTGGGCAGTGTTTGGGCGCATTGCGCCGTACGGGGCGGGCCTGAGCCTGGCGTCGATCGGCTACGGCACGCTCACCACGTTCATCACCTTGTTTTATGTCAGTCGCGGCTGGACCGGCGCAGCCTGGTGCCTGACGGTGTTTGGTATTTGCTTCATCCTGGCGCGGTTGTTGTTCATTTCCAGCATCGCCCGCTTCGGTGGCTTCAACTCGGCCATTGCCTGCATGAGCATCGAAACCCTCGGTCTGGTATTGCTGTGGCTGGCACCGTCCACCCCGTTCGCCCTGGTCGGTGCCGGGCTGGCCGGCTTCGGGCTGTCGCTGGTATACCCGGCGCTGGGGGTGGAGGCCATCAAGCAGGTGCCGAACACCAGTCGGGGTGCCGGTTTGAGCGCTTATGCGGTGTTCTTTGACCTGGCGCTGGCGATTGCCGGTCCGCTGATGGGGGCGGTGGCGTTGAACATGGGTTATTCGTCGATTTTCTTCTGTGCTGCCTTGTTGTCCGTCACTGGACTGGGCCTGACTCTGCTGCTGCGTCGCCGAGCCATAAGCGCACCTTATTGATCGTCATACTGTTCACTGCTGTTTTTTGTTTTGAGAAGGTCCGGTATTTACCTGCTCTGGTGTGTATATCCGTTTCTGCGGTAACGGCCGCTTAGGGTTCCGCCCTGACGGCGGCTCACTTTTGAGAAGCCCGGGAGCCGGCCCAGTCAAAAGTAAGCAAAACGCTTCTGCCCCACCACTTGGCACCTCGCCTAGGCTCGGTGTGCCCTCACTCCGGCATTGCTCCGTGGGCCGCCGCGAAGGGCCATCCATGGCCCAGCGCGGCTACCTCGGCATCCATGCCGAGGTGCCCACTGCGCAAGGCCTGCGTTCGGCCAGCGTGGTTTAACGGGGCGTTCAGATCAAGATCCAAAGCAAGAGCAAGATCCAAAGCGAGAGCAAGAGCGAGGTACATGCCGGTATTCTATGTGGCTGAGCCACCGCTATCGCGAGCAAGCTCGCTCCCACATTGGATCTTCAGCAGACACAAAATCCATGTACACCGCAAAACCTGTGGGAGCGAGCTTGCTCGCGATGAGGCCGGCACATCCAACATCGCCGCAACCGGACACATCGCCATCGCGAGCAAGCTCGCTCCCACAGGAGAAACGCGGTCCCATCAAGAACCAGGTCGGCTGTTAGGCCGCCTCGCGGTGGACGTTGATCTCGGGCGCCCCGTTAACCACGATGGCTGAACGCAGGCATTGGTTCGTGGGCAACCCGGCATGGATGCCGGGTTAGCCGCGCTGGGCCATGGATGGCCCTTCGCGGCGGCCCACGAACCAATGCCGGAGTGAAGGCATGCCGAGCCTAAGCGAGGCACCGAGTGGTGGGGCAAGAGCGCTTTGGTTACTTTCGCGCTTTTCGAAAGTGACCCGCTGTAAGAGCGGAACCCTAAGCAGCCGTTACCGCAGCAATGGATATACACACCATCCTTACGTAAAACCATGCCTCTCTATTGATCAGCCGTCCTCATCCCTGCCCGGGTCGGCTTGCCCAAGGCCTCGCCAAAGAAGCGACTGGCCTCGGAGATCATGGTGCGGTGGATATCCTTGCGGTCGACCCCGTCAGCATCCGTGCAAAGCGCCGGCATCGCAGCGACCTGCTCGTCGGTACACGGCGCCATGAAGACAAAGTGCCCCGCGCCGGCCAGGGTCTTGAAGTCCGGAGCAGTGGGCAGCTTGCGGGCCAGAGCGGCGGCGTTCTTGTCGAAGGCCACGAGTTTGTCGCCATCGCCGCTGTACAGCAGCACCGGCACGTGGACATCGGCCAGGGTATGACGGCCAAACTTCAGGCTCAACGGCGCCATCAACAACAATGCCCGGACCCTGGGGTCGGCCACGGGTTGCAGGTCATCGCGGTCGGCGATCAGTTCGCCTTGGGTATTACAGGCGTCTCGGTCATCCGGTCGCTCCACGCAGTAACGGCGCAGGCGATTGAGGTCCGGCGTCGCACCCGACAGGATCAGCGCGGTTTCGCCGCCAGCCGAATAGCCGATCACCCCAACCTGCCCGGCGTTGACGAACGGCGAGAGCATCGGGTCATTGAGCGTGGCGGTGATGGCTTCGGAAATCTGGATCGGCCGCCCGTACAGGTTACTCAGGGTGCCAAGCCGACTGTGATCCTGGTTGTTGTCGCCGGGATGAATCACCGCCACGACGACAAACCCCTTGCGCGCCAGGGCGGTGGCCAGGTCATGCAGGGCCAGCGGCGTACCGGTATTGCCATGGGACAGCATCAACAGTGGAAAGCGGCCGATGGCGATCTGGGCGTCTGGTGCGGCATCGATCTGGTAGCCAGCCAGCAGGCTGGACTGTTCCCGGTCGGTGGACGGATAAAAGGCGATGGCGCGCATCGGCTGCTGATCCAGCGGATCGAGAAAGCTCAGCTCATGGAAACCCGCGCTCCAATGCGGATGCGGCCCCGGTGCGGCCTGCACTGAACCAACGCTGGCAAACAAGCAAAGCAACAACGCTGCACCAAAACGTATCATCGAATCGTCCACCTTCACCAGCGCACGGGAAGGCCCCGTCGCTCGCCATCTTGGCCGTGCATAAGCTGCGCCATAAAGCCCGGCGCCGAATGCAGCAAAACCCTGCATCCCGGCCATCCAATGACGACGAGAATACAGGGTTTTACGAAGGTTGCCCGAATCGCTCGGTGCCTTTACGCAAGCCTTACGCAGCAGCGAACTGTTCGCCGATCTGCGCCTGGGCTTCGTTCATGCCTTTGGAACGCATGTCGTCGCCCTTGGCGAGCCCTTCAGCACGGACGAATTCGATATCGGTGATGCCCAGGAAACCGAACATCACTTTCAGGTATTCCTCATGGCCTGCGCCACTCGGCTGGCCGGCATGCAAGCCGCCCGCGGTGGAAACGATCACCAGTTTCTTGCCGCCGCACAGCCCTTCGAACCCGGCTTCGGTGTAGCGAAACGTCTGGCCAGCCACGGCAATGCGGTCGATCCAGGCCTTGAGCTGGGTCGGAATGCTGAAGTTGTACATGGGGGCTGCGATGACCAGCGCGTCCGCCGCTTGGAATTCTGCCATCGTCTCGGCGCTCAGGTCAGCTTCGTACTTGAGCGCGGCGTCGCGCAATTCGGCGCTGGTACCGGCGGCAACCAGGGTCTGGGCGGAAAAATGGCTGATGGCATCAGCGGCCAGATCACGGTAGGTCACCGTGATGCCTGGCTCGGCAGCTTTCCAGGCTTCAACCACTTCACGGCTCAATTGGCGGGAAGCAGAGTGGTCGCCGAGGATGCTCGAATCGATGTGCAGCAGTTTCATGTCAGTGCTCTCCAAGTGAGGACCGCAACCAGGCGATCAATTGGCGACAATCCTATCGACGAAGCCAATGATCGATAAGTCGGCATAAATGCGATAGTTTGTCCCACTGACAGGACAATCGAGCTCGATATGCAAGACCTCAATGACTTGTACTACTTCGCCAAAGTCGTCGAAGCCGGCGGTTTCGCGGCGGCCGGACGGTTGCTGGGCATTCCCAAGTCGCGCTTGTCGCGGCGTATCGCCGAGCTGGAAGAACGCCTCGGCGCCCGATTACTCCAGCGCACCACCCGCCAGTTGAAATTGACGGCGGTCGGCGAACGTTATCTGCGCCACTGCCAGGCCATGTTGCTGGAGGCCGAGATGGCCGACGAAGCGGTGGCGAGCATGTCCAGCGAACCCCGTGGCCGATTGCGGGTGTCGAGTCCGGTAGGGCTGGCCCACCAGTTCCTGCCGGTGGTAATCGAAACCTTCCTGGTGAAATACCCCTTGGTGCAACTGGACATGACCCTGCTCAACCGGCGGGTGGACCTGATCGGCGAAGGCATCGACGTGGCGTTGCGCGTGCGTGACCTGGGGGACGAGGACCCCTTGCTGATGACCCGACGTCTGCGCCAGGCGCGGCTGATGATGGTCGCCAGCCCAGCCTTTGTCGAAGGGCGGCGGATCGAAACCCCGGACGATCTCAAACAGTTGCCGGCGCTCGGGGCATTGGAAGCCGATCGCCAAGTGCACCTGCGCTTGGTCAACGGCGATGGGCAGCGTGTGGAACTGAGCCTGGAAGCCCGCCTGGGCATTGACGACTTCATTGTGCGCCGGGCCTGCACCCTCGCCGGCCTGGGCTTCACTTTATTGCCGAGCATGTATTGCGAGCAGGAATTGCAGGACGGCACACTGGTGGAACTGTTGCCTGGATGGTCGTCGCCCGATGGCTGGCTCCAGGCGGTCTACCCGCATCGGCGCGGTATGCTGCCAGCGGTGCGTGCATGGATCGATCATTTGGTGGAAGCCTTCGAGGGCTGTGGAGATAGAACGATATGAGGTTGAGCGAAGAGGATGTCGCGCAGTTTTGCCTGGGCCTGCCCGGCGCCAGGGAGGACTACAAATGGGGCGGCGTGCGGGTGTTTTCCATTGCCGGGAACAAGATGTTCGCCCTGCAGGGCCTGCGAGGCGACTCGTTGGCGTTCAAGGTCGACAAGGACCTGTTCCTGGGGCACTGCGACCGGCCGGGCATTCACCCGGCGCCTTACCTAGCGCGGGCCCAGTGGGTCATCATGCAAGTGCCCTACCCGCTGGGGGCCGAAGAGCTGCGTGGCCTGCTGCAACGCTCACACCAATTGGTGGTCAGCAAATTGCCCAAGCGCACGCAGGTGGGCCTGTTGCTCTAGCCATTCAGAACAGATAGCTGCCCAGGAACAACTGGTCGATCCAGAACACCTGGTGCAGCAGCACGATGAACCAGAACACCACCTGAAACGACACTTTGCGGGTCTTGTGGCGAAACAGCTGCTGGGCCAGGAAGGCTCCGGGCCAACCGCCGGCCAGTTCCACCGCATGCAACACATTCTCCGGGGTGCGCCAGGCGTCGGCGCGCGCCTTGCGCTTGTCGCTCCAGTACAGCAGGAATGCCACCACGCTGACGACGCCATAGGCCACCATCGGCACCCACGACACCGCCCGTAGTCCGAACAGCAGCGCACCGAACAACGGCAAGGCACAGAGCAGTGCAAACAGCATCAGTTTGAGCCGCAGGTGCTGCACGGCGCCGTCGACATTGCGTCCGGCGCGCTTGCGCCTGCCTGACTCGTTCATGACTGGGCAGCGGTCCAGTCCACCCAGCCGAATTGCCAGGTTGCCAGGATCAACAGGCCGAAGGCGATTCGATACCAGGCGAACACGGCGTAGCTATGACTGGCGATGAATCGCAGCAGGCCCTTGACCGCAATCATGGCGAAAATGAACGCCGTGACGAAGCCAATGGCGAACACCGGGAAATCCGCCGGGACGAACAACTCACGGTATTTGTAGCCCGAGTAGACCGCCGCACCGACCATGGTCGGCATCGCCAGGAAGAACGAAAACTCGGTAGCGGTTTTACGCGACAGCCCGAACAGCAGGCCACCGATGATGGTCGCACCGGAACGGGAGGTACCTGGGATCATCGCAATGCATTGGGCCAGGCCGACCTTCAGTGCATCCTTCCAGGAGATCTCGTCCACCGTTTCGGCGTGCACCTGGTGCTGGCGCTTCTCGGCCCAGAGCATCACCAGGCCGCCCACCACCAGCGCGGCGGCCACCGTGATCGGGTTGAACAGGTAGTGGTGGATCCAGTCGGCGAACAGCACACCCAAGACCACGGCAGGCAGGAAGGCGATCAGCAGGTTGGCGGTAAACCGGCGGGCGCTGGGTTGCGTCGGCAGACCCAGCACCACATCGAAGATCTTGCGCCGGAACTCCCAGACCACCGCCAGGATCGCGCCGAGCTGGATGATAATGTTGAACGCCATCGCACGTTCGCCACCGAACTCAAGCAAGTCGGCGACAATGATCTGGTGCCCCGTGCTGGAAATCGGCAGAAACTCCGTCAAGCCTTCTACTACGCCAAGAATCAGTGCCGAAAAGGCGGTCCACAAATCCATTCATCCCCCAAAAAAGACGCTGTTCATGCAGGTCTTATCAATATTCAAGTGTCATGCAGGTACCCCGCGGCCGGTGCACGATAACCGTGACCTTTCAAAAAAAACCAATGAAAAATCAGAACAGGCTCAGGTTTTGCGCTGCGGGGCCGAAATCCTATCAGACAAGCCCTGATAACGCTGCCGCGTTGTGACTCAGGTCAATGACCGATAGCGGCCGGGCGCTACAGTGCCGGCCGTCGATATGACAAGAATAAAAAACCGGAGTGACAGCGTATGAATAGCTTGCGCAGTGTGTCGATCAGCCGACGCTTGTGGCTCATCCTGGTCGTGGCCGTCGTGATGTTGTTCACGCTCGGCGCGTTGATGCTTAAACAGATCCACACCGACCTCTACCAAGCCAAGGTGCAGAAAACCCAGCACGTGGTACAGACCGCCAGCGGTGTACTGACCTACTACCATGGCCTGGAAACCGCTGGCACCCTGACCCGCGACGCCGCGCAAAAGCAGGCCCTCAGCGCCGTGCGTGGCCTGCGCTATAACCAGAGTGATTATTTCTGGATCAACGACCTGGCGCCGGTCATGGTCATGCACCCGACCAACCCGAAACTTGAAGGCCAGAACCTCTCGGCGATCCGTGACCCGAACGGTTATGCGCTGTTCAACGAGATGGTTGCCATCGCCAAGTCCAAGGGCGCCGGCATGATCAACTACCTCTGGCCGAAGCCAGGCGCCGAGGCCCCGGTGGGCAAGACCTCCTACGTCCAATTGTTCGAACCCTGGGGTTGGATCATCGGTTCGGGCGTTTACATCGATGACGTCCAGGCCGAGTTCCAGTCCCAAGTGATCAAGGCCTCGGTGGTCGGCCTGATCATCACCCTGCTCATGGGCCTGCTGTTGACCCTGATTGTGCGCAGCATCGTCGGCCCGCTGCAGGAAACGGTCAACGCCATGGCCAATATCGCCAGCGGCGAAAGTGACCTGACCCGCACCCTCGATACCCACGGCCAGGACGAAGTCACCCAACTGGCGCGGCATTTCAACGCCTTTACCGCCAAGCTGCGGCAAGTGGTGACCCAACTGCAAGCTTCGGCCAGCGCGCTGGGGCAGTCCTCCAGTGAATTGGGCAACGACGCCGCCCAGGCCCAGGAACGCAGCCAGCAGCAGTCGCAACAAATGGAACTGGTGGCGACCGCGATCAATGAAGTGACCTATGGCGTGCAGGACGTGGCCAAGAACGCCGAGCACGCGGCCAGCGAGATGCGCGACGCCGAATCCCAGGCCCAGCAAGGCCAGGTCAACATTGATGGCAGTTTGCAGCAGATCGACCGCCTGTCCCAGACCATCGACCAGGCGGTGGAAGTGATCCGCACCCTGGCCAGTGAAAGCACCCAGATTGGCAGCGTGCTGGAGGTGATTCGCTCCATTGCCGAGCAGACCAACCTGCTGGCCCTCAACGCCGCGATCGAAGCCGCCCGCGCCGGCGAACAAGGCCGGGGCTTTGCGGTGGTCGCCGATGAAGTGCGGCTGCTGGCCCAGCGTACACAGAAGTCCACCGCAGAGATCCAGGCGATGATCGAGCGCCTGCAAACCCATTCCGAAGCCGCCGTGAAAGTCATCAGCGACAGCAGCCGCGCCTCGCAACTGACCATCGAACAGGCCGGCCTGGCCGGGGCCAGCCTCAACGCCATCGGCCAGGCCCTGCGCAATCTCAACAGCCTGAACGCCTCCATCGCCAGTGCCACCCTGCAACAGGCCCATGTGGTGGAAGACATCAACCAGAACGTCACCCAGGCCGCCGGCTTGTCCCACAGCACCGCCATGGCCGCCGAACAATCCAGCCAGGCAAGCAGCCGCCTCAAGGCACTGAGTGAAGAGTTGAACGGTTTGCTCAAGCAGTTCCGGGTCTGAAGATTGATGGGCTATTTGTGGGAGCGGGCTTGCTCGCGATAGCGACGGTACATTCAACATTGGTATTGGAGCTGCCCACGCCATAGCGTTTACAATCGCCGCCCTCTTCTACTGCCCCAAGGAACCGCCATGTCCGGGCTTGAACTGTTTGCCGCAGCCCTCGGCGTGATCGCTGTCTGGTTGACCGTCAAGCAGAACCCCTGGTGCTGGCCGATCGGCCTGGTCATGGTGTTGCTGTACAGCTGGATTTTTTTCGAGGTGAAGTTGTACTCGGACATGCTGCTGCAGGTTGTCTACGCGGTGCTGCAACTCTACGGTTGGTGGCAATGGACCCGAGCCGGGAACAATCATGATGGACGCCAGGTCAGCCGCCTCGGCGGGCCGTCGGTGTTGCTCGGCCTGGCCATCGGCGCGGCAGGCAGCCTGCTGTTGGGCGCCGCCATGGCTCACTGGACCGATGCCGCCCAGCCCTGGCTCGATGCCGCGCTCACCGGTTTCAGCCTCGTCGCCCAGTGGTGGATGGCGCAAAAACGCGTGCAATGCTGGCCGCTGTGGATCGTCCTGGACGTGATCTTCGTCGGCCTGTTCATCTACAAGGGCCTGCACCTGACCGCCGCGCTCTACGCCCTGTTCACCCTCCTGGCCGTGCAAGGCTGGCGAGAATGGCGCGCCGACCCGGCCCTGCGCGCATGAAGGTGGTGGTCCTGACTGGCCCGGAATCCAGCGGCAAGAGTTGGCTGGCGGCGCAATTGCAGGAACACTTTGGCGGCGTGCGGGTGGATGAGTACGTGCGCCACTTCATGGAACAGACCCGGCGCGATACCTGCCTGGCCGACATCACCGACATCGCCTCCGGCCAACTGGCCGGGGAAGATCAAGCCCGTGCCCGCCGTCCCGCGCTGTTGATCCTCGACACGCACCTGCTGAGCAACATCCTCTGGAGCCAGACCCTGTTCGGCGACTGCCCGGACTGGCTCGAGCCGGCACTGCTGGCCCGTCATTATGACCTGCACCTGCTGCTGAGCCCCGAGCAGGTCGAATGGACCGGCGACGGTTTGCGTTGCCAACCCGAACTGGCAGAACGGCTGGCGTTTTTTCAGGCGATCGAGGCTTGGCTGAGCGTAAATCGGCAACCGTTCCAGGTCATTGAAGGTGATTGGGCGCAACGCCAGCAGCAAGTGTTCGCCGCCGTTGCCCGCCTGCTTGAAGCCTGACCACAAGGGTGATCTGTTCCATTGCTGAAACACCACGGTCGCTGCAAACCCGGATCCAACGTCGCTTTCACCAAATTGCCATCAAGACTGTCAAGCTTCTGAAACACCCCCCCAAAAGCCTGGATCCAGAGCCCTGGGACAGTGTGTGACCGCCTGGTCACCATGCCCCTTGTCTCAGCGCTGAAACAGGTCCCTTCCCCGGCATCCTCCCCATAAATCCAACTCATTGAATCCAAAGGCATTCCAAAACACGGCACGACACCTGCTCTGCCCCATTTCGCAACGCTGGACCAGGGCCAGCCCACCGAAGAAGGAATCGATGCCGTGGGAACTTTCGAGAAAAGTTTGACCTGTCTGCTGTTGATCGGCTGCGCCGCCAGCGCAACGCTCAGTCTGCCAGCTCAGGCCGAGGGCAACGGCGTCATTGTGCTCAACCGTGACGTGCAGCCCATCGCAATTGGTCGCAACGGTGGTAAAGACCCCTACCCGACCACCGTCAATGCCAACCCCTCCGAACGAATCAACCAGGCGACCGCCAGCACCGAACTGAGCGATGGTGAGTTCGCCAGCGTGGCCAGCGGCTCGTCGATCCGCAACACCATCAACCCGAACACGGGCGTGCAGGGCCTGAACGTCGTGACCAACCCCAACGGCATGCCGGGCATGAATGCCGGGCACGGTGGCGGTAGCGGTGGCGCGATCTCCGGCACCATCAACCGCTCGTTGAGTTCCGGCCTGGCCCCGCTGGGTCGGCTGGCGGGAGGTCAGTGATATGAAGCCCGCGCTGTTTCTGCTCACTCTGTTCATGCTTTCCCTGCTCAGCTCTTTCACCGTATTTGCCGATTCGGGTGTTGCGGTGATCAGTAACGCCAACCTGCAGGACTCCGGCAGCCATTACACCGGCAACTTCAACGTCAACCAGGCGGCCGGTGACCAGATCCAGCAGACCAATGCCCGGGCCATCGCCATTGGCAGCCACGCCCAGGCCAGCACGAGCGTGCAGCAACGGGTCGACACACAGGCCAACCCCTCAATGAACGCCACCGCCCGCATCGGCGGCCAATCCTTTACCAACGGCAACGGTGTGCTGGGCGTCAACCAGTCCGCCGGGGCCAACAACCAGATGGCCAATGTCATGCGCGTGGGCATCAGTGCCCAGCCGCAGAGCATTGACGACAGCGCCCTGTCTCAACAGAACGTGGCGTTGCTACCGAACTCAGGAGCAGCTGGCGCCCCAACCGGCAGTCGCCAGGTCGTTACCAGCGACCAGGCCTTCACCGGCAGCCGAGGGGTAATCCAGGTGAACCAGAGCGCCGGGGTGGGGAACCGTATGGCTAACACCCTGAGCATCCGAGTCGCTGATTGACCCGGAGGCTACATAAGAAAGTACTGACACTTAACCAACGACACGCAAGGAGAAACACCATGAAACCTACAATGGCACTCAAACCATTGGTTTTCGCTCTCGCCGCTGTCATGGCAATGGCTGCACAGGCTGGAGGAAACGGCAACGGGCACGGCCACCATGGTCCCAAAGGCCCTACGTGGGAAGAACAGCTGTCCATCAACGCCAGCGCGATGGCTACCGTGATTGATGAGCAGAACAGCGACGGCAACGAGGTGCTCAACCAGGGCACTAAAAACACCGCCGAAGCTACCGATTCCCTCAATGGCAGCAACGGGAACATGGGGGCGAACATCGCCGCTGGCGACGGTAACCAACAAGACAACGCCGCAGCGCTGGCTACCGCTGACGAAAGCTTCATCTTCGGCTCGGCTGTCGCCGCCTCAAGTGCCACGCAAACCAATACCAACAACTATGTAAAAAACAACTCGACCCACAACAACGCCTCGCTCACCAATGCAGGCAACAACGGCTCCGGCAACATCGGCATCAACGTGACCGCCGGCAACTTCAACCAACAGAAAAACAACCTGGCCATCGCAGTGTCGGGTGGCCGTGTCGCACAGGCCTCTGCCGAGGCCAATCAGTCCTCCACCGGTCTTGTGGTCGACAACAAGGGTGTACGGACCTACAAAACCGACACGCTCACCAGCACCTACGCCGCTTCTGGCACCTTCAAGGCCAAAGGCACCGGCACCGTGGAAGAAGACGATCATGGTGGCTGGGGCAACAGAGGCGGTAACGGCGGTCACGATGACGACAAGTTCAAGTTCTCCGCCGTGGGGACTTTCGAACTGGCCGGCAGCAACACCCAGCAGGTGCTGACCCGCGACGGTTGGAAAAACCCTGTGATCAACAACGCCACCATGACCAACTCCATGAACGGCTTCTCCGGTAACGGCGGCGCCAACGTGTCGGCAGGCGTGGGCAACCAGCAAAGCAACTCGCTGTCCATCGCGGCCGGCTGCAGGGCTTGCATGTAAAAAAGTACCGCTGTAGGGCGAGTCTGTGGGAGCAAAGTTTGCTCGCGATGAGGTCGTTACATAAAACGCCTCTGTTGGCTGTAAACCGCTATCGCGAGCAAGCTTTGCTCCCACGGACTCGCTCCCACAGTGGGCTTTTTTCCCGGATGTCCACTAGGCGTATTGATCATGCGTGTCACTGCCGTTTCCCTGCTGCTCTGCCTGGCGTGCGTGGCTGAAGCCGCGCAGATACCGGTCGCCGCCCTGCCTGGCGGCATGCTGGTCTACAAACCGGTGCAAAGCGTACGCGAGCGCAAGTTCAGCGACATCGTCGAGCAGAAAACCGATTTCAGTTGCGGCGCCGCCGCACTGGCCACGGTGTTGCGCCAGGCCTATTGGCTTGACGTCGATGAAGAGCACGTCATCAAAGGCATGCTGGTCAATGCCGACCAGGACCTGGTTCGCACCCAGGGTTTTTCCATGCTGGACATGAAGCGCTACGTGGAAAGCATCGGCATGCGTGCCCGAGGCTACCGGATACCGCCAGAGAAACTCGAAGCGGTGACGATCCCGGTGGTGGTCCTGATGGATATACGCGGCTACAAGCACTTCGTGGTGTTGCAGCGGGCCGACAAGCAATGGGTCTACATCGGCGACCCGGTGCTGGGCCACAAGCGCTACGCCCATGATGAGTTCGTCAAAGGCTGGAACGGCATCGTCTTCGCGATCGTCGGCCCGGGTTATGACAAGACCAATGCGCTACGCAGCCCTCCTCAACCCCTGACAGCCCGTAACAAGCTGGACGGTTTCAACCCGGTCAGGGATGCGGAACTGATGGATTTCGGCTTCATTCAGAGCGACTTTTTTTAATCGCCGACCTACTGCCAACAATAAGTACAACAAGGAGCAGGACGCTCCGGGAGCAACACATGAAAACCTCACACTGGCTGTCGCTGGCCTGCCTGCTCGCGACTGCCTCGGGCTATGCCCATGCCGGCTTCAAACCCATCGAAGTCAAGGACCAGGAGCTTGCCGAGCTGCGCGGTCGTTATGTCATGCCCGGCCGAGTCATCAGCTTTGGCATCGTCATGAGCAGTACCTGGCGCAACGCCAGCGGCGACTTGATCGGTGCCACCAGCACCATGCAGATCCAGGCTGCCACCGTCAAACCCGAGTTTTATGTCTCCACCGTCAAGCAGACCGGCAACGGCAGCGTCCCGGAACAGGGCAGCGGCAACATTACCGGTGGTGCAGGCCTTGGCACGAGCCAGGGCGTGACCCAGAGCGTACGTGCCGCCGGCGACGGCAACACGGCCTACAACAACGTCAACATCAATGTGAAGGAGAGCAACCGGGCGCCAGCGCTTGTGCCTTCCCAGGGCCAACTGCTGACCAAGGGCCAGACCATCAGCGGCAGCAACGCCGCCGGCAGCGTCGCGGTCACCGCCACCGGCAGCGGCGTACAAATGGCGATCCAGGCCAGCCACAACCAAGGCAGCAGCCTGCAACAAGTGGCCCAAGGCGGCTTGCTGCAAAACACCCGCCTGCTGGGCAACAGCAACCTGGTCAACAACATGACGCAACTCAATGTGGTGCTCAACAATAACGGCCCTAGTGCCGGCGCCTTGGACTGCAATCTGACCCAACTGCGTGGCCTCCGTAACCTCGGTTATTGAACTACGCTGATCTCCGATCATTGGGCAAATAGGGACGGCATATTTCATGTATCGATCCGTATCGTTGCGCGCTGTCATGTGTTTAAGCACGTTGTTCCCGGCGGCTGTGTTGCACGCGGCCCCGGATGCGGACATCGAGGCCCTGAAACAGGAACTTCTCGAGCTCAAGCAACGATACGAGGTCCAGCAAAGGGCCCTGGCGGTGCTCGAACAGCGGGTTCGCCAGGTGGAAGATCAACCCGCGGCGCCACCGCCCAAACGCCTGGCCAAATCCCCGGCCGACATGAAAGGCAACCAGACCGTGGCCGGCGGTGGCGCGGCAACGGCTGGTGGCAGCGGCTACGGGCAGTCCCTGGCCGATGATTCCCAACCGGCCCAGAGCGTCTCCAACCTCTATGACGAGGCCAGCGGCTTCTTCGGCGGGGGCAAATTCAGTTTCGAGACTGGCGTGACCTATTCGCGCTACGACACGCGGCAACTGATCCTCAACGGTTTCCTGGCCCTGGATTCGATTTTCCTGGGCAACATCAACCTCGACCGAATCAAGGCCGACACCTGGACGCTGGACCTCACCGGTCGCTATAACTTCGACAACCGCTGGCAGTTCGACCTCAACGTCCCGGTGATCTACCGCGAATCCACGTACCAGTCAGGCGGCGCGAACAACGGCGCTGCCGGCGTCACCAGCGAAGAAACCGTGACCCGCGACCCCACCATCGGCGACGTCAACTTCGGCATCGCCTACAAATTCATGGATGAGTCGATCAACTCCCCGGACGCAGTGGTCACCTTGCGAGTCAAGGCCCCCACCGGCAAGGATCCGTTCGGCATCAAGCTGCGCCAATCCCAGGCCAACACCAACCTGTTCGTGCCTGACGACTTGCCCACCGGCAACGGCGTATGGTCGATCACGCCCGGGCTTTCGCTGGTCAAGACCTTCGACCCGGCCGTCTTGTTCGGCACCCTTTCCTACACCCATAACTTCGAAGAATCGTTCGACGACATCAGCTCCACGGTCAACCAGAAGGTGCCGGGCAAGGTTCGAATCGGCGACAGCTTCCAGATCGGCGCGGGCATTGCCTTTGCCTTGAACGAGAAGATGAGCATGTCATTCTCGGTCTCTGACCTGATCCAAAAGAAAAGCAAGCTCAAACAGGACGGTGGCGACTGGGAGTCGGTGACCTCCAGCGACGCCAACGCCGGCTACTTCAATATCGGCATGACCGTCGCCGCCTCCGACAACCTGACCATCGTGCCCAACCTGTCCATCGGGCTGACCGACGATGCGCCGGATTTCACCTTTAGTCTCAAATTCCCGTACTACTTCTGACGCTCTTAGGGGTATGTGATGAGCACATACCCCAAGGGCACTGCAAAACCACTGTGGGAGCGAGCTTGCTCGCGACAGCGGTATTTCAGTCAACATCCATGCTGACTGAAAGGGCCTCATCGCGAGCTCCCCACAGGTGTGTGTAGACCGTTCTAGCGGATCTGGTGCTTGTGCAGCAGACGATAGAAAGTCGGCCGGGACACGCCCAGTACCCGGGCGGCCACGCTCAGGTTGTCACTGTGACGGTTGAGCACATCGCTCAGGGCCTGGCGCTCGGCGCGGGTCTTGTAGTCCTCCAGCGTGCCCATCGGTGCCGCGACACCCTGGTGGCTGGCCAGGCCGAGGTCCCGGGCCTCGATTTGTCGGCCTTCGGCAAGTACCAAACCTCGACGGACGCGGTTGGCCAGCTCCCGCACATTGCCGGGCCAGTCATGCATGCCCATCGCTACCAACGCATCCTCGCTGAAGCTGCGGGGACGGCGGCCGGTTTCCTGGCTGTAGAAATGGGAAAAGTGGCTGGCCAGCATCGCCAGGTCACCATGGCGTTCGCGCAACGGCGCCATCGACACTTGCAACACGTTTAAGCGGTAATACAGATCCTCGCGAAATCGCTTGTGCTCGATGGCAGCCTCAAGGTCCACATGGGTGGCGGCCAAGACCCGCACATCGACACCAATCGGCTGACTGCCACCGACCCGCTCAATGTGTTTTTCCTGCAGAAAACGCAGCAGGTTGGCCTGCAGCTCCAACGGCAGGTCGCCAATTTCATCGAGAAACAACGTACCTCCGTGAGCCGCCTCGATCCGTCCGATCTTGCGTTGGTGAGCCCCGGTGAACGCGCCCTTCTCATGCCCGAACAATTCGGACTGGATCAGGTGCTCCGGAATCGCACCGCAGTTAATGGCGATAAACGGCTTGTTGCGCCGGTGAGACTGACAATGCAGGGTGCGCGCCACCAGTTCCTTGCCGGTGCCGCTCTCACCCCGAATCAATACCGGCGACTCGGCAGGCGCCAGCTTGCTCAACAATTTGCGCAATTCGCGTATCGGCTTGCTGTCGCCCAGCAGCTCATGTTCGGGCTGATCAATGTGGACCGAGCCCTGCCCCCGCAGGCGCGCCATGCCAAACGCCCGGCCCAGTGTCACCTGGACCCTGGACACGTCGAACGGCAAGGTATGGAAGTCGAAAAACCATTCGCAGACAAAATCACCGACGTTTTGCAGGCGCAACACTTCCTGGTTGAGCACGGCGATCCATTCGGTGCCGCTACGGCTGATCAACTCCTTGACCGCTTCCGGGCGCTCCAGGTGAAAAGGTTGTAACCGCAAAAGGCCGACGTCACACGTCCGATCGCCGGCGTGTTCAAGGGCGCAACTGTCCACATCCCAGCCAATGGTGCGCAGACCTGGCAACAGGCGATGACAATCGTCGCAGGGATCAACCACGAGCAGACGACGTGACGTACTGGCTTCGATCATGACTGATCCTTGGCGCCAAAAATAAGGAAATATGATTAGAAACAGTCGTTTGGCAAACCTGCATGTAACAGTAGCAAGAAGTTGACGCCCCCTTGTATCGATTGATTATCGAGATCGCGTCAAACTGGTTATAAGCGAGCGTTTCGTTAGTTGTCGCAGGCGTATTTCTTTCATGGCGCTTTCAAACAAAAGCCAAAAAGCCTGGTCTGAAAGAAAATCGAAATTTATTTAAATAATGTGTGACCCGCCTGCGGGTTCGGGACATCAGTACAAGTAACCAGCCGCACGGTACGCCCAACCGACGGCACATCATTTGTTTGGGCACACTTAAGAGAAAACGCCATGAACGCCCCGCTCCGTATCAACGAAGCTCTTTTGATTGCCGACCGCGCATTCCGTCCTTTCCACTGCGTGGCCTGGGCTCCACAAGACGGTAACGGTGAACTTAGCCTGACCGTCGTCGACCGCACCAATACCCACATTGGCCGCACCCAGATTCCAAGCAGCGCCTATACCGACCCGGTCCAACTGGCCGACCTGTTGAAACAGGCCCGTGCCGAACTGAGCCAGGAAGGTTACACATTGCAATCGTGGTCGATGCCTGAATAACCACCGGTAAAGCCTGTTATCGATTGCAGGCTTGGCTCTGGATTGTAAAGCCATTGTTATGGCACGAATCGCTGCTGTATCCGCAGAACATGACAGTTGTGCATTGTCACATTCAGGGATTGAATGTTGCCCTCATGCAGTCGTCGCCCTTCCGGGCCTTTCGACACGCAAGGAGAGGCAGGCATGCTCGCTCAGTTCGCGTTTGTGCTCCCCCGGACCATGGCCCACGCCGGACAGCTTGACTCAGGCTTTGCCGCCAACGGCAAAGCCTGGGTTCATTTCGAAGACAGCACCTCGAGCCTGACCACTGGATTGACCCTCGACCACGCAGGAAGAATCCTGGTGGCGGCCAGGATCGAGACGGCCCACGGCAGCCGGTTCGGGCTGGCAAGACTCAACCATGACGGATTAACCGATCCGGACTTCGGCACTCGCGGCTGCGTGATCGGCGCGTTTGAAAACGGTTTCGACGCGACGGCAGGCAAGGTGATCGAGTTACCCGACGGGAATATCCTGTTGTCCGGCCTGCACTACGAAAACAACGACCATACCTTTCCCGCCCTGGCGCTGTTCGATCAGCAAGGCCGCTGCCTGGCGCTCCAGGCTGACGGCCACATTGTCGTCGGCGGCGCCATCGACTTGCCCCAGCATGGCTTGATTGCCCGCTATGACAGCAGCGGCAAGCTCGATGACAGCTTCGGCGAGAACGGCTTTCTGTCGATCCTGGCGCAGGGCCACAGCGTGATGGTCAGCCAGATCGTCCAGGACACGAACGGTGATCTGCAGGTGTTCGGCAGCAGCCGTGATCCGATGCATAGCCTGTCCCTGAAAGTGCGCCCCGACGGCAAGCCGGACCGTCATTGCAACCAGGGTCAGTGCCAACTGATGGCGATCGGGAGCAATGCCAGTCAGTGGACTGCCGCCCGGCTTCAATCAGACGGAAAACTGCTGACCGCCGGCGCCACCATCGGCGGTATCGAGGCCGATTTCGTACTTGCCCGACATCTGCCAGATGCCAGCCTCGACCCGGATTTCGTCCAGGGCAAAGGCTGGGTTCGCACTCGACTCGGCTACAGCCTCGATACCGCCACCACCCTGGCTGTGCAGGCGGATGGGAGGATTCTGGTGGGCGGTTACTCGCTCCTGGGGCTTTATCGAGCGGTGATTGCGCGGTATTGGGCCTGAGTCGAATTGTCGCGGGTGAACGGTATTTATTCTTACGCTTGATATTCCTCATTTCTTACGGCAACTTGCGCGCTTCTAACTAAAAGGAGCAGCCGATGTCCGGTCCAATGGCTCAAGCGTTCGCGCACAACTTTCTTGGCCACTCACCGCGCTGGTACAAGGCGTGCATCATCACCTTCCTCATCCTCAATGCCGTGGTGCTGTGGACCCTGGGCCCGGTCGTCGCAGGCTGGATGCTGGTGCTGGAGTTCATTTTTACCCTCGCCATGGCCCTTAAATGCTACCCATTGATGCCTGGTGGGCTGCTGCTGGTCGAGGCCCTGGTGCTGGGCATGACCACCCCCAAGGCACTGTACGACGAACTGCTGCATAACTTCCCGGTCATCCTGCTGCTGATGTTCATGGTGGCCGGGATCTACTTCATGAAGGATCTGCTGTTGTTCCTGTTCTCGCGCCTGCTTTTGGGGGTGCGTTCCAAGGCGATGCTGTCCTTGATGTTCTGCTTTCTCTCGGCGTTCCTGTCTGCGTTCCTTGACGCACTGACCGTTACCGCGGTGATCATCAGCGCCGCCGTGGGGTTCTATGCGGTGTACCACCGTGTGGCGTCGGGCAACGACCCGCGCCAGGACAGTAGCGTCGATGAAGACCACGACCTGCCATCGCTGCATCATGCCGACCTGGACCAGTTCCGGGCGTTCCTGCGCAGCCTGTTGATGCATGGCGCCGTGGGCACGGCGCTGGGCGGCGTCTGCACCTTGGTGGGTGAACCGCAGAACCTGCTGATCGGCCATGAGATGGGCTGGCATTTCGCCGAATTCTTCCTGAAAGTCGCGCCGGTATCGCTGCCGGTGCTGGTAGCCGGGCTAGCGACCTGCGTGGCGCTGGAAAAGCTGCGTTGGTTCGGTTACGGCACGTTGTTGCCAGACAACGTGCGTGCCGTGCTGGCCGACTACGCCGAGCAGGACAATCGCGAACGCACCGCACGGCAACGAGCGGCGCTGATCGTTCAGGGTATCGCCGCGCTGATTCTGATCGTGAGCTTGGCGTTACACATTGCCGAAGTCGGCCTGATTGGCCTGATGGTCATCGTATTGATTACCGCCTTCACCGGCATCACCGACGAGCACCGGCTGGGCAATGCGTTCAAGGACGCCATGCCGTTCACGGCGCTGTTGGTGGTGTTCTTTGCGGTAGTGGCGGTCATCCACGACCAGCAGTTGTTCACGCCGCTGATCCAATGGGTCCTGGCCCTGCCCGCCGACCAGCAGCCGGGCATGCTGTTCATTGCCAATGGCCTGCTGTCGGCCATCAGCGACAACGTGTTCGTGGCGACCATCTACATTACCGAGGTCAAACAGGCCTTCGTCAACGGCCACATGAGCCGCGAACAGTTCGAGACCCTGGCGGTGGCCATCAACACCGGCACCAACCTGCCGAGCGTCGCCACACCCAACGGCCAGGCCGCCTTCCTGTTCCTGCTGACCTCGGCGATCGCCCCGCTGATTCGCCTGTCCTATGGCCGGATGGTCTGGATGGCCGTGCCCTACACCGTGGTAATGGGTGGCTTGGGCTGGTATGCGGTGACTTACTGGTTGTAGAAATATTGCTGAGCTGAAGGAAAACCTGTGGCGAGGGAGCTTGCTCCCGCTGGGCTGCGCAGCAGCCCCAAGAAAGCATTGACACTGCGGTGTGTCAGGCAAGTACAGGGGGGGTGCTTCGCGCCCCAGCGGGAGCAAGCTCCCTCGCCACAAAGGGCCAAAACTTATCGCAGCAAGATGTAGCGTTCGATCGCCAGCGCCGCACCGTCGTCGATCACAGTAGCGGTCACGACATCCGCTTGACGCCTGATCGCCTCCTCCGCCTGCCCCATGGCAATCGACAACCCCGCGCGGTGGAACATCGCCGGGTCGTTGCCACCGTCGCCCATGGCCGCCGTCTGTTCCAGTGGCACATCAAGGAAGGCTGCCAGGGTCGACAGTGCTTCCCCTTTGTTGGCCTTCATCGCAGTCACATCCAAGTAAATCGGTTGCGAACGCGACACCTGGGCCTGGCCCTTGAGCAGCGGGTGCAGCCGCGCCTCCAGTTCCACCAGCAGGTCGGTGTTGGCGCTGGTGGCGACGATCTTGTCGATCCGTTCCAGGTATGGTTCGAAGCTTTCGACCTCTGCTGGTGGATAGCCCAGGCCACGCGTCTCCACCGGTACCATCGGACCGTTGGCGTCGCGCACCAGCCATTCGCCATCGGCAAATACCCAGACTTCGATGCCGGGTTGATCGGCATACAGGGCCAGCGTGGTCAGAGCGGCCTCGGGGGGCAGGTAATGGACGGCAAGGAAGCTGCCGTCGGGATGAACCAGTGTGCCGCCATTGAACGCCGCCGTGGGCAGGTCGACGCCCAGGGCCTCGATCTGCTGCAACATGGCCCGCGGCGGCCGCCCGGTGGCGAGGCTGAATAGCACACCGGCCTGGCGCAATGAGCGAACCGCCTCAATGGTGCGCTGGTTCAGGCTGTGGTCGGGCAACAGCAATGTGCCGTCCATGTCGCTGAGCAGGAAACGGATGGGATGCTTCATCAGATCACTCATCCGAGGTCGTGCCAGACGCGACTGTCGCGAGCAAGCAAGTCATCGGCGGCGGCCGGGCCATCTTCGCCAGCCTTGTAGGGCTGGACCGCTGCGTCCTGCTGCCAGGCATCGAGGAACGGCTGCACGGCGCGCCAGCCGTTTTCGATGTTGTCGGCACGCTGGAACAGCGTCTGGTCGCCGGTCAGGCAATCGTAGATCAGGGTTTCGTAACCTGTGGAGGGCTGCATTACGAAGAAATCCTTGTAGGCGAAGCCCAACTCGATATTGGCCATGTCGAGTGCCGGCCCCGGCCGCTTGGCCAGCAGGTCGAACCACATGCCTTCATTGGGCTGAATCTGGATTCTCAAGTGCGTAGGTTGCAGTTCGTCGACGTCAGTGTCGCGAAACTGCGCGTAAGGCGCGGGCTTGAAGCAGATGACGATCTCCGTGTCCCGCACGCTCATGCGCTTGCCGGTGCGCAGGTAAAACGGCACGCCGACCCAGCGCCAGTTGTCGATCATGACCTTGAGGGCGACGTAAGTCTCGGTGCTGCTGTCAGGCACCACGTTGGCCTCCTGGCGATAACCGTTTACCGCCTTGCCACCGACTTCACCGGCAGTGTATTGGCCGCGGACCGAGTTGGCCCGGGCCTGCTCCACCGACCAGGGCCGGATCGCCCCGACGACCTTGGCCTTTTCCCCACGCACGGCGTCGGCACCAAACGCCGCTGGCGGCTCCATGGCCACCATCGCCAGCAGTTGGAAAAGATGATTGGGCACCATGTCCCGCAGGGCGCCGGTGTGTTCATAAAAACTGCCACGGGTTTCCACGCCGACGGTTTCGGCAGCGGTGATTTGTACGTGGTCGATGTAGTGGTTGTTCCAAAATGCCTCGAACAGGCTATTGGAGAAACGGCTGACCAGAATGTTCTGCACCGTTTCCTTGCCCAGGTAATGGTCGATGCGATAGATCTGTTTCTCGCTCATGACCTTGAGCAGACAGGCGTTCAGCGCTTCGGCGGTATGCAGGTCGGAGCCGAACGGTTTTTCGATCACCACCCGCCGGAAGGCCCCCTCCTGCTCCTGAAGCAGCCCGGCCGCACCGAGGCGGCTGACCACTTCACTGAAAAAGCGCGGCGCGGTCGCCAGGTAGAAAACCGCATTGCCGGTGCCGCTGGCAGCGATTTTCGCCGCCAGCGCCTGGTAGGTGCTCTCATCGAGGAAATCACCCTGGACGTAGCTGATGCCCTGGGCCAGCTTGGCCCATAGCACTGGGTCGAGCGCGCGGTTGGCATCACCGCCCTTGCTCGCCGCTTCGTTACGGATGAAATCCTCGAGTTTCTTGGCAAAATCCACATCGCTGATGGCGTTGTGGTCAACCCCGATGATGCGCAGCCCATCGTCCAGCAGACCGTCGCGACTGAGGTGGTAAAGCGCCGGCATCAGCAGACGCTTGACCAGATCGCCATGGGCGCCGAACAGAAACAACGTGCTCGGTGGCGCAGGTTCTGCCTTGGATTTGCTGCCGATCGAGGTCATTTTTTCGGCGTCTCCACGTGGCCGCCAAAGCCGAAGCGCATGGCCGAAAGCATTTTGTCACCGTACGTGCTTTGCTGGCGCGAGCGGAAACGGGCGAACAGCGAACTGGACAGGACCGGAACCGGCACCGCTTGCTCAATGGCGGCCTCGATGGTCCAGCGCCCTTCTCCACTGTCGGCGACTTCACCGGAAAAACCGTCCAGTTTCGGATCGCTGGCCAACGCGTCGGCGGTCAAGTCCAGCAGCCAGGACGACACCACGCTGCCGCGACGCCAGACTTCGGCGATATCGGCGACGTTCAGGTCAAACCGCTGCTCAGCCGGCAGGCTTTCGCTGGATTTGGTCTTGAGGATGTCAAAACCCTCGGCGAAGGCCTGCATCATTCCGTATTCGATGCCGTTGTGGATCATCTTCACGAAATGCCCAGAACCGGCCGGGCCCGCGTGGATGTAGCCGCGTTCGGCGCGGTCATCGTCGGACTTGCGGTCACGGGTGCGCGGGATGTCGCCCATGCCCGGGGCCAGGCTGTCGAACAGCGGGTCCAGGCGCTTCACCACGTCGGCCTCACCACCAATCATCATGCAGTAGCCGCGCTCCAGGCCCCAAACGCCACCAGAGGTGCCGACGTCGATGTAGCTCAGGCCTTTTTCCGACAGGGCCTGGGCGCGACGGATGTCGTCCTTGTAATACGTGTTACCGCCGTCAATGATCACATCACCCGGCTCAAGCAGTTCGCTGAGGGCGTTGATGGTGTCTTCGGTGGGTGCGCCGGCCGGCAGCATGACCCAGACCGCCCGTGGCTTTTCCAGGCCGGCGACCAGTGCCGAGAGGTCCGCGACGCCCATCGCGCCTTCCTGGTGCAGGTTTTCGACAAAAGCGGCATTGCGGTCATAGACGACGGTGGTGTGCCCATTGAGCATCAGGCGCCGCGCAATATTGCCGCCCATGCGGCCCAGTCCAATGATCCCGAGTTGCATGTGCTGATGCTCCCTACTACAAATAAAGGTGTGTCAAAGATTTAACACTATCGACTAATGGAGGTTAGTCCAGAGCATTGCTGCATAGTTTCCGGGTAATTCCAGCGATCACAAGGGATAACGCACAAGATCCGGCCAAAGACACAGCGACCATGAAAAATAAAAAAGTTCCAATCACAAGCAAAAGAAATCAGAATCGGCGCCGATAGTAGAGGTGTCGACCAAATCATGGCGACATCTCTATAGTTGATGTACGCCATTTGCGAGGTGAGCAATGGGCCCTGTCGTTACCACACGTCCTCCCCAAACCCTTTACGTGACCATTCGTCGCGATGAATTGCGCCTACTCAAGGAAGAACGCGATCTACTGCTTGATGAAGTGGCGCAGCTGCGCATGCAGTTGCAACACGCACAACTGCCCCACCAGAGCCAGTCCCTGGCTCGGTAACCGCCGCTGAGGCACAGCACCAGGAAGTGACACTGGCCAAACTGGTGCCACTTCCATGCGAGTCCGCCATGTGCGCTTGTGGCGAGGATATTTGTCCCCGCAGGGCTGTGGGAGCAAAGCTTGCTCGCGAAACAGGCACCTCGGTTCCTGAAGGACCGCATCGCTTTCATCGCGGGCAAGCCTTGCTCCCACAGATACATCCCCTGCCACAAATAAATCCCCCACCAAGGTGCGCTCGCACCCCGTCATCGATTTGTATTCGAAAAACTCACAAACTTTTCACAACCGGCTCGCAATACTCCCCGCCTTTAGGGTTGCTCGGCGTATGCCTGCGGTCACCAATCCGGTGCCGACAGCTTCGTCGATAAGGGCTGGAGCGCTTGATGAGCTTGTTCAAACGCAGCAAAACGACTGCGAAAGGTTTCGACTGGGCCGGATTCGGCTGGCTGTTTCTGTTCTTCTGGTATTTCTCGGGCATCACCCAACTGCTCATTCTGTTGAGCGACACCTCCGGTTTCACCGGCTTTCGCCAAGCATTCGTGATGAGCGCGATATGGCTGGCCCCGCTGCTGCTCTTCCCCGCCCGTACACGCTTGCTTGCCGCATTGATCGGCCTGGTGCTGTGGGCCTGCTCCATGGCTAGCCTGGGCTACTTCTTCATTTATCAGCAAGAGTTTTCCCAAAGCGTCATCTTCATCATGTTCGAATCGAACGTGTCTGAAGCCGGCGAGTATCTGACACAATATTTCGCTTGGTGGATGGTGGCGGCGTTCCTGGCCCATACCGCCGTCGGCTATTGGCTCTGGACCCGCCTGCGCCCGGTGTACCTGCCCCGAGGTCAGGCCATGGTGGCGGCAGCCGTCATCGTGCTCGCCGTGGCCGGCTACCCGTTGATCAAGCAGACCCTGAGCACCGGCAGCTTCGCCCGCGGCCTGGAGAAGTTCGAAGATCGCATCGAACCGGCGGTGCCATGGCAGATGCTGGTGGCCTATCGTCGCTACGGTGAACAGTTGGAGAACATGCAAGGCATGCTCCACAGCACCAGCAAGATTGCACCATTGCGCAACCTCAAGGATGCCATGGCCGACCAGCCGGCCACCCTGGTGCTGGTGATCGGTGAGTCCACCAACCGCCAGCGCATGAGCCTCTACGGTTACCCCCGAGCAACCACACCGGAACTTGACAAGCTCAAGGACCAGTTGTCGGTGTTCGACAACGTCATCACCCCGCGCCCCTACACCATCGAAGCGCTGCAGCAGGTGCTGACGTTCGCCGACGAACAGAACCCGGACCTGTACCTGAGCACGCCTTCGCTGGTGAGCATGATGAAACAGGCCGGCTACAAGACCTTCTGGATCACCAACCAGCAGACCATGACCAAACGCAACACCATGCTCACGACCTTTTCCCAACAGGCCGACGAACAGGTGTACCTGAATAACAACCGCAACCAGAATGCCGCGCAGTATGATGGCGACGTGATCGAGCCATTCAACAAGGCCCTGGCCGACAGCGCCCCGCGCAAGCTGATCGTGGTGCACCTGCTCGGGACCCACATGAGCTACAAGTATCGGTACCCGCCGACCTTCAACAAGTTCACCGACCGCAAGGACGTACCGGCGGGCCTGCGTGATGATCAGGTCCCGACCTACAACAGCTACGATAACGCGGTGCTTTACAACGATTTCGTCGTGTCCAGCCTGATCAAGGACTACGCCAAGACCGACCCCAACGGTTTCCTGTTGTACCTGTCAGACCATGGTGAAGACGTGTTCGACTCGCAGGGCCACGGCACGCTGGGCCGTAACGAAGGCAAGCCGACCGCACCGATGTACACCATTCCCTTCATGGCCTGGGCGTCACCCAAATGGCGCGAAAGCCATGACTGGAACTTTGCCGGCGACCTGTCACGGCCCTACAGCAGCTCGCATCTGATTCACACCTGGGCGGACATGGCTGGCTTGAGCTTTGATGAGCTGGACCACAGCAAGAGCCTGGTCAGCGATGACTTCAAGGCCCGGCCGCTGCTCATCGGCAACCCGTATCACGCCCCACGCAAGGCCCTGATCGACTTTAGCCTGATGCAGCCCAAGTCGACATTGACTAAAGTCGTGCAGAAATAACTGCAGTCGTCCAGATGCCCGCTTTTACAGGGGCTTGATCCAGAACTGCATATGCCCGTGGGCCGGGTCGAACATGCCAGCGGCAAAGCCGAACTTGGCGTAGCTGCCCTGGGCCACGGCATTGCCCTCGAGCACTTCCAGGGTAATCTTGCAGCAACCGCGCTGGCGGGCGATGTCCTCGACCTTCTGCAGCATCTTCTGGCTCAACCCTAGGCCGCGAAAATCCGGCATGACCGCCACGTCGTGGATGTTCACCAAGGGCCGGCAGGCAAAGGTTGAAAAACCTTCGAAGCAATTGACCAGCCCCGCCGGTTCGCCGTTGACGAAGGCCAGCACGCTGAAAGCATGGGGGCGCTTGGCCAGTTCCCCGGGCAGGTGCAACAGCACCTCGGCCGGCAACGAATGCCCCCCTCCCATCGGGTCCTGCGCATAGCCATTGAGCACATGACAGATCGCTTCGGCGTGGACCGGGTTGCTGTAGCTGGCTTGCAGAACAAGAATGTCCTTGGCTTCTTCCATGACCTTCCATCTCACTTCGGTAGTACCGGCGACTCGAGGCCGTCGGCGGGATACAGGTCAGACCTGCTGACCAAAACGTTGCATTTGCATTTCCTGAAGGCGACTGAGCGTACGGCGAAACGGGAATTGCAGATAGCCCTCGGTGTACAACTCATCCATCGGCACCTGGGCCGAAAGGCACAGCGGCACCTTACGGTCATAACATTCGTCGACCAGGGCGATGAAGCGCCGTACGCCATCGTCGTGGATCGACAGCTGCGGCAGTTCGCGATCACCCGCCGCGACCCGTTCGACGCCGTCCTCGGTGCCACGGGCAATGCGCCCTTTGCGCTGTTCGGCGCTCAGGCACGGCACGTCACTGAGCAAGATGACGCTGAAGCGGTCGCACAACGCCATGAAATCCAACGCCGAGAACGGCTGTTCGCAAAGGTCGGGGTAACGGCTCCAGAGCACGGTATCGCTGGCCTGGACCGGTTCAAGCAGACGATGACCGACTTCAATTGGTGCGCTGTTCGACGCTTGCCCGGCGGTCAACTGGATGAAAACATTGGCCAGCGGATCAGGTTGCCCGGGATCGTGCAGCCAATAACGCTGCTGTAACTGGCCTGGGTGCTGGCGATGGTCTTGCCAGCCGTTCACCGGCACGACCTGCATATATCGATTGATCGCGGTGATAGTCGGCAGGAAACGCTCACGATTGTGGCCGTTGGCATAGAGTTCTTCCGGCGGCAGGTTGGAGGTGCTGACCATCACCATGCCCAGTTCGAACATCACCTGGAACAGGCGCCCGAGGATGATCGCGTCGCCAATGTCGTTGACGAACAGTTCGTCGAAACACAGTACCCGCACTTCAGCGCTCAGCTCCCGGGCCAGGGCTTGCAAAGGATCCGGCGTGCCGGTGAGCTGGAACGAACGCTGATGCACCCACGCCATGAAATGATGGAAGTGTTGACGACGGGCCGGCACCTTGAGGCTTTCGTAAAAACGGTCCATCAGCCAGGTCTTGCCACGCCCCACCGGTCCCCAGAGGTAAACGCCCCGGATCGACTTGCGCCCTTCGTGCAACGCCGTGTGGCATTGCTCCAACGCCATGATGGCCAATTCCTGGGCCTCGTCCTGGACGAAGCCGTGGTGTTCGATGGCATGCTGCCAGGCGCTCAGGGGGGAGTCGAAAGTCATACGGCCCGGGTCCGGAAAACGAAGGTGGGGAGTATGCCATGGCGGACGATTGCAGGGGAGCAAGGCCTTGCTCCCACAGACCTGGGTGCAGAACTTTAAATCGAGATATCCAACCGGCTGATCTTGCCTTGCTCATCGAGCCGGAAGGTGTAGCGCAACTCCAACGGGCTGCCGGGGAATGTCCCGGAGATCAGGTTCTGCACCAGCACCTTGCCGGTGCGTTGCTGCACATTGAGGACCTCCACACGTGGTTGGAAGCGTCGGGCAGTGTCTTCCATCCATTGGGCGATGGCCTGGGTGCCAACACGGTGCTGGCCTTCATCGAACACGTTGGCATCCTCGGCGAAGAAACGCGTCACCGCCGAACTGTCACGGGCATTGGCGGCCGCAATGTAGCCGGCGATGGCCGGGGCCAGGGAAGAGACGGGATTGGACATGATACGGCTCCTTGTTTTATCGATCTGGCACCATGCTAGACCAGCGCTGTGTCAGTTTTTGTCAGGAGTGAAACGCCCGGTTTCGTCCAGTTTCATCAGCGCAAACCAGTCGCGCAGCAAGTCGCTGCGTCGGCCCGGATAACGCTCGCCCTGCTCGGTGGCAGAGGCAATCCGGTCGGTGCGGAAAGTCCGATAGGCGCTGCGCAATTCGCACCAGGCCACCACCACCCGCGCCTCATTGAAAAAGCCCAGGGCCAGCGGCCAGATCAAGCGCTGGCTCGGGGTCTTGTTCACATCGGCGTAATCGATGTGCAGCTTGGCCTGGGCGCGAATGGCCTGGCGGTAGACATTCAGTTCCACGGTGTTCTGCGGATAGCCATAACCCGGCGGGCCAGGCAACACCGTGGGGTTGCGCAACGCGTCTCGCACATCGGGTGCCAGCACCGCAGCGACCTTCGCCAGCGCGTCAGCCGCCGCCTTGCCCAGCACCTCGTCGGCGCGCTGATCCACGTAGCGCAAGCCCAGCACAATGGCCTCGATTTCATCGGCGGTGAACATCAGTGGCGGCAGGAACAGGCCACTGCGCAAGACATAACCGATGCCCGCCTCGCCCTGGATCGGCGCGCCGAGGGCCGTGAGTTCGGCGATGTCGCGGTACAAGGTGCGCTCGGAGACGTTCAGTTCGCCCGCCAACGTCGCAGCGGTGACCGGGCAACGCTTGCCGCGCAGGACTTGCAGCAAAGTGAGCAGACGAGTGGTACGCGACACGATGGACTGTCCGCAAAGAAAAAGATGACGCAGATTAGCAGAGGCTGGTGTCAGAAACTGTCAGGAGCCCTCCCACTATGTCTCGCATAAATCGGTGTGGCATGGGTTTTTTGTGGCGAGGGAGCTTGCTCCCGCTCGGTTGCGCAGCAACCGCAAAAGCTTGGGGCCGCTACGCAGCCCAGCGGGAGCAAGCTCCCTCGCCACAAAAGCACCCTATCCAAGGGTTCGTCGGTTGCCGTAAGGCAACTGTGGGGTATCGTGCTTGATCGCTTCCGTTTTTTCATTCGTTGAGAGTCTATCCATGCGCAGAATCCTCGGCCTTTCCGTTTTCCTGATACTGCTCAGCCTGAGCGCCTGCGCCCTCTTCCCGCACCGTGACCCGCTGAACATCAACGTGGTCGGCATCGAGCCATTGCCCAACCAGGGCCTGGAGGTGCGTTTCGCTGTGAAACTGCGCGTGCAGAACCCCAACGAAACCGCCATCGACTACAACGGCGTGGCACTGGACCTGGAGGTCAACAACCGTACGCTGGCGACGGGGGTCAGTGACCAGAGCGGTTCGATCCCGCGCTTTTCCGAGGCGATCCTCAGTGTCCCAGTGAGCATTTCGGCGTTTTCGGTGTTGCGCCAGACCCTGGGCCTGAGCCAGACCCAAAGCCTGGACAACCTGCCCTATGTGCTCAAGGGCAAGCTCGCCGGCGGCGTATTCGGCACCCTGCGCTTCGTCGACCGCGGAACCCTCGACCTGCCGGGCTCCGCCGCCAACTGGTGATCAGGCGGTGAAGCGCACGCCGGGCTTGGCGCGCTCGTCCACCACCAACTCGAACACATCCGGCCTGGCGTAATGCCCCACCACGTCATAGTCGTAGCGCGCCCGCACCAGTTCATCGGTGTCGATTTCGGCGGTGAGTAACCCCGCCGTGTCTTTCAGCGGCCCGGCCAGCACATCGCCCATGGGCCCGACAATCACACTGCCACCGGCAATCAACGGCCGCTCGGCCGGCCAGTGCGCAACCTCGATATCCAGGGCCTGCGGCGAGGCCTGGACCTGGCAGGCACTGACCACAAAGCAGCGACCTTCGTGGGCGATATGGCGCATGGTCACTTGCCACATCTCCCGCTCATCCACCGTCGGCGCACACCAGACTTCCACGCCTTTGGCGTACATCGCGGTGCGCAGCAGCGGCATCATGTTTTCCCAGCACACTGCCGCGCCGACCCGACCGACCTGGCTGTCGATCACGGGCAAGGTCGAACCATCGCCCTTGCCCCAGATCAGCCGCTCGGTGCCGGTAGGCATCAACTTGCGGTGCCGGGCCACCAGGCCTGCATCGGGTTCGAAATACAGCGCGGTGCAGTACAGGGTGCTGCCGACACGCTCGATGACGCCCAGCACCAGGCTCGCCCCCGTACGCGCCGACAGCCCGGCCAGCGCTTCGGTTTCAACGCCGGGCACATCAATGGCATTGGCAAAATAACGGGCGAACGCCTCGCGCCCTTCCGGCAGCCGGTAACCCAGTTGAGTCCCGAACCCCTCGCCCTTGGGATAGCCACCCAACAGCGCTTCAGGCATTACCACCAGGCGCGCGCCAGCCTCGCGAATGGCCTCTTCGTAGGAAAGGATCTGTGCCAGGGTCTCGCCCTTGCCGCCGGGCAACGAGCCGATCTGCAGGGCAGCCACAATGGATTTGGGCATGGTTTTTCAACTCCTTGATCATCAGGTGTTGCTGATTCTCAAGCAGCCGCCGATCATGAATAAAGCCCCGAATGCTGCTAAATGATATGAGCCTTATGAATATCGCCGACATCGACCTCAATTTGCTCAAGACCTTCGAAGCCCTGCATGACGAATCCAGCGCCAGCCGCGCCGCCGTGCGCCTGGGCGTGACCCAGTCGGCCATCAGCGCTGCGCTTCGCAGGCTTCGCGGTTTGTATGACGATCAATTATTCGTGCGAACGGGCCGGGGCCTGGCGCCGACGCTGCGTGCCAACCAGCTGAAGCCGGTGATCAGCGAAGCACTGGATAAATGCCGCCAGAGCCTGGCGATGGTCGACCCGGATGCCAGCCATTACGAAGGCCGCTCGATCATCGTCGGCCTGTCGGACGATTTCGAGATTGCCCATGGGCGACGCTTGATCGAAGAAGTGGCCCACCGCGCGCCGGGCCTGCGCTTGATTTTCCGCCAGACCCACAGTCAGATCGTCGGCCGGGCCCTGATGGAGCGCGACCTTGACCTGGCGATCACGGCGGGCGGTTTCGCCCAGCGGTTGCTCAGCCGCCAGGTGTTGGGCGAAGGCGATTACGCCTGCCTCCTGGACCCGGCGAGCCTTGCGCAGGGCCAGCAATCCCTCAGCCTGGAGGCGTTCGTGGCCCGCGAGCATCTGCTGGTGTCTTCGGGGGGCTTCATCGGCATCACCGATGAAGGGCTGGCCGGGCTTGGCCTGAGTCGGCGAGTCTGTGCCTCGACCACCCACTTTGCCGCGTTGCCGTTCCTGCTCAAGGGCAGCCAGGCCGTGGCGACCATCCCGACCCATGCCGCCCGGGCCATCGCCGACCTCAGCGGCCTGGCCTTGCTACCTTGCCCCCTGGCCTTGCCCCGTTACCCGATCGAACTGGGATGGCGAACCCACACGCAAATGGAACCGACGATGCTCAAGGTTCGCGAGGCCATTACGGCAACATTCGCCTAAGGCTTACTTGTTGGCAGCCATCAGTCGATTGACCTCACTGCGCACCATGTTGGCGTACTCCGGCGGCGACATGCCGTCCAGTTCGGCACGCACCCACTCGGCCCACTTGCCCTTGCGCTTGGAGCGCTCGCCAAACAAGCGGGCAGCATCGCCCTTGGCTTTGCCCAGGTTGTTTTGCCACAGTTCAAAAAGTCGGGATTTTTCGTCTTCCAGCGCGGCACGCTCGGCCAGGGGCTTGTCAGCCAGATTGAAGCTCATGGGAATTACCTGTTGCGTAAATAGGCGCCATCTTACACCTTGCAGGGAAACGTCTTAACCACGATTTGTGATGGGGCTGCGCTGCCAAGGTCGGAGGTTGCAACTTTTGCTCAAGCGCAGCACTCCATTGTTCAATGCCATCATCAGCAAGGAGTACTTCAATGGCCCGTAAAAGCACCGTGCAAGCGAATGGAGAACAAATCAAGGATCAAGCCTTCAGCGAACTGAAGGCGTTGATCGAGGAATCGGAGAAACTGCTCAAAAGCAGTGCGTCACTGGTGGGTGAAGAAGCTGACGACCTGCGCGGCCAGATCTCCCAGAAACTGCAGCAAGCGCTTGATTCGGTCGCCAGCGCACGGGAGCGTACCCGTCCGATGGTCGATGCCACTGAGGTCTATATTGGCGGCCACCCTTGGCAGACCGTGGCGATTTCCGCCGGTTTCGGGCTGGTGGTGGGCTTGTTGCTGGGGCGGCGTTAAACACCAGCCCCCAGAACCCCCACAGAGGTTTTATGAATGGTTAAAACTGTGGGAGCGAGCTTGCTCGCGATGACGGTGTATCAGGCAACATTTCTGCTGCTGAACCACCGCTATCGCGAGCAAGCTCGCTCCCACAGGGATTTGCTGAGTGGGCATGTAATGCGTGAAATACCCACAAGGTCTTGCTTTAAGCCACTGCTCCCGCCCGCAGGATCGACACATCCTCCCCGCGATACAGCGCCTCGACCTTCCCCGCCCGCCACTGCAACACCGCCCGTTGGTTGATCGAGCCCTTGTCGGTTATTTCACCGCGGTCGATGGAAGCTGGTTCATCGAGCAAGGCGATCCACTCCACGCGACTGGCGTTGCCGCTGGCTTCGCGGTTCAGGCGTTGCAGCCAGTCGGCGAACCATTGGCGTACCGGCGGGCTGGCGAGGACCAGGGCATCACTGGCGTCCGCGCCCAGGCCTGACAGGCGCCGGCATTCAGCAAGCCGTGGGAACACCAGCGCCCCCAGGCACTCGCGATCCGGTGCGGTGATCACCAGATCCTGCACGTAAGGCGTGCCCTCCAGCACCGCCCGGTTGCGCAACGGCCCGACGCTGACGAAGACACCGGAAGACAATTTGAAATCCTCGGCAATCCGCCCATCGAACATCAGCCCCAGTTGCGGATGGCTGGCATCGGCCAGCTTGATCGCATCCCCCGAGCAGTAGAAACCGTCCTCGTCGAATACCTCGGCAGTCTGCTGCGGCGAACGCCAGTAGCCGGGCATGATGTGCGGCCCGCGAAAACGCCCTTCGAACTTGCCGTCCACCGGCACCAGGCGCACCTCGCAGCCAGGCGCTGGAAGGCCAATGTAGCCGGCCATGGACAACGGCCCGGTGGTAAAGGTGCAGGACGGCGCCGCCTCGGTCATGCCCAGGCCCGCCATCATGCGGATACGTTCGCCGCAATGCTGTTCGGCGACCTTGTCGAGCCGGTCCCAGGTGCTTTGGGACAAGCCCGCCGCCGCAAAGAAGAACAGACTGATGCGCTTGAAGAATCGCTCGCGCAACTCACCGTCCCGCTCCAGGGCGCTAACCAGTTCCTCCCAGCCTTTGGGCACGGTCAGGTAGGCGGTCGGTGAAATTTCCTTGAGGTTGCGCAAGGTTTCGGCGAAGCCCTGGGCAGTAGGTTTGCCGTCGTCCAGGTAGAACGTGCCGCCGTTGTACAGCACGATGCCGACGTTGTGGCTACCGCCGAACGTGTGGTTCCACGGCAGCCAGTCCACCAGCACCGGCGGCGCCTCGCCGAACACCGGAAAGGTCTGCAGCAGCATCTGCTGATTGGCGCAAAGCATACGCTGGGTGGTGATCACCGCCTTGGGCAGCTTGGTGGAGCCTGAGGTAAACAGGAACTTGGCGATGCTGTCCGGGCCGGTGGCGGCGAACGCCTGCTCGGCCTCGACGCCGCCAGGTTGGGCCAGCAGGCTGGCGAAGCTTGTCCTGGACCGGCCGGCCATCTCGCCATGCACCGTGATCAAGGGCACGTCCGCTGGCAATACGGCGGTGATCGCCCGCTCGAACGGTGCGGCTTCGCTGACAAATACCAGCCCCGGTTGCAACAGATCGCAGACGTGGCGCAGCTTGGCGAAATCCTGGGACAGCAATGAATAGGCCGGCGATACCGGGCAATAGGGAATACCGGCGTACATCGCGCCGAGGGCCATTTGCAGGTGCTCGATGTCGTTGCCGGAGAGCAGCGCCAAGGGTTTCTCGGCCGATAAACCGTAACCGAGCAGGCTTTGGGCGATGGCCCGGACACTGTCGAGCATCTGCGCATAACTGACTCGACGCCAGTCACCACCGGCTTCACGGGCCGCGATAAACGTCTGCTCTGGGCGCACCTCGGCCCAGTGCACCAGGCGCTCGAGCAACCGCGCCGGCAGCGGTGCCAGGGGTTCCAGGGAGCGCATGTGCAAGATGCCACGCTCTTCCCGGACTTCGACGGCAGGATGACCAATCGACACCTGGCGATACCGCCCGGCCTCGGGTCGGGAGGACGATCTGGACTCGGAACTCACGTACATTTCCTCCACCAAGGCACACTCGGGTCGCGATGCGAGCGGAGCGTGGCAGCACTAGGCTGCGGCCTTGTCATTATTATTCTGGCCTGCATCCGGGCGGCGGCGTTCAAGGCTCGACCGCCCGCGATGCGACGGGTTTCAGATCGGGTAATGCCGGGGACCGTTCTGCAAGGTCACCCAACGCAGCTGGGTGAAATGCTCGATGGACGCCTTGCCGCCAAAGCTGCCGTAACCGCTGGACTTGACCCCGCCGAAGGGCATCTGCGCCTCGTCGTGCACGGTCGGCCCGTTGATGTGGCAAATGCCCGACTCGACCCGCTGGGCCAAGGCCAGCGCACGGCTCGTGTCGCGACTGAAGATAGCGGCCGACAGGCCGAACTCGGAATCGTTGGCCAGGCGCAGCAGCTCTTCATCGCCGTCACCGCGCAGCAGCACCGCCACCGGCCCGAACGACTCTTCGCGGTACAGGCGCATCTGCGCAGTGACGCCGTCGAGCAAGGTCGGTTGCAGGATGCTGCCCTCCAACTGTCCACCCGTGACCAGCGTTGCGCCTTTGGCCAGGGCATCGTCGATCAGCCCCTTGATGCGTTGGCCGGCACTGACGTCAACCAACGAGCCCAGCACCGAATCGCCGGCCGCCGGATCGCCAGCGCGCAGGGTCGCAATCTTGGCAGTCAGCCGGGCGATGAACTCATCCGCCACGCGGGCATCGACGATCAGTCGCTCGGTGGACATGCAGATCTGGCCCTGGTTGAAGTACGCCCCGAAGGCCGCCGCTTGCACCGCGGCGTCCAGATCAGCATCGTCCAGCACCAGCAACGGCGCCTTGCCACCGAGCTCCAGCAACGCGGGCTTGAGGTGGCGCGCCGACAGTTCGCCGACGATGCGCCCGACGTGGGTCGAACCGGTGAAATTGACCCGGCGCACCGCCGGGTTGGCGATCAACCGCTCGACGATGGCCGGCGCATCCGCGGGTGCGTTACAGATCACGTTGACCACACCGTCACCCAGCCCGGCGTCTTGCAACACCTGGCCGATCAGCCGGTGCACCGCCGGGCTTATTTCAGAAGCCTTGAGCACCACGGTGTTACCGCAGGCCAGGGGCATGGCGATAGCGCGGGTGGCGAGAATCACCGGGGCATTCCAGGGTGCGATGCCCAGTACCACGCCGCAAGGCTGACGCAGGGCCATGGCGAAACTGCCAGGCACGTCCGAAGGAATGATTTCGCCGTTGATCTGGGTGGTCATGGAAGCGGCTTCGCGCAGCATGTTCGCCGCCAGGTGCACGTTGAAACCGTACCAGTTGGCCATGGCGCCGGTCTCGCCGGCGGCGGCGACAAATTCACTGCTGCGGGCCTGCAACTGCTCGGCCGCACGCAACAGACGTGTGCGGCGCTCGTTGGGCGCCAGTGCGGCCCAGGCGGGAAACGCCGCTTGGGCTGCGGCCACGGCGGCATCGGCATCTTCCAGGGTGGCGGCGGCCACGCGAGACACCACCTCACCCGTCACCGGGTTGCAGCGTTCGAAGGTCCGGCCGTCACGGGCCGGGCACGACTGGCCGCCAATCAACAGGGGCACGTCCAGCATGGTGATTCCTCTTTATTGTCTTTATCGGGAATACATCGCAGCGGTGTAACAGTAGCGTCAGGGCGACGCAGCGAACAGCGGGATGCGGCCTGCCATTCGCCTGTCGTTTCAGCGCTTATAGGTTTGCAAGCCAGGCTTGATGCTCTTGTCGTCCAGGAACTGCTTCATGCCCTGCTCGCGGCCGCCTTCGGTATCGAGCAGGCGCGACTGGTCGAGCTTGGCGTACAGGTAATCCTCGTTCTGCTCCCAGGTCAGCTCGCGGCAGCGCTTGAAACCATGCTTGGCGGCCCGCAGCACCACCGGATTCTTCTCCAGCAGGTTGCGCGCCAGCTCCACAGTGACTTCACGCAGCTGCGCCAGGGGCACGCTTTCGTTGACCAGGCCCATCTCGGCGGCTTTCTGCCCGCCGAAGGTCTTGCCGGTCATGATGTAGTACAGCGATTGGCGATGGCCCACGGTATCGGCCATGGCCTTGCTGACGAGGTTACCCGGCGGGATGCCCCAGTTGATTTCCGAGAGCCCGAAGGTCGCTTCGTCGGCGCAGATCGCCAGGTCGCACGCCACCAGCGGGCTGAAACCGCCACCAAAGCACCAGCCGTTGACCATGGCGATGGTTGGCTTGGCGTACATGCGCAGCAGTTTCCACTGCCATTGCGACGCTTCGCGACGGATTTTTTCCTGGAGAATTTCCGGCCCGGCATCCACTTCGCGGAAATATTCCTTGAGGTCCATGCCAGCGGTCCAGGCATCACCGACCCCGGTCAGCACCAATACGCCAGCGGCCGGATCCTGCTCCAGCGTCTCGAGCACGTCGATCATCTCGCGGTTGAGGGTCGGGCTCATGGCGTTGCGTTTTTCCGGGCGATTGAGGATGACCCAGGCGATGCCCTCCTCGATTTCGACCTTGACCGTTTTCCAGCGACCTTCGTAATTGCTCATGATGCGTGCTCTCTTGTTCTTGGCTGAAGATGATCAAAAACTAAACCGGAAAATTAGTTATGTCAATTAACTATTAATCGATTTATCTGTATTTTTCCGGGCCTGGATCGAGGGTTACAAATCTCGAATATGCGCGACCCCATAGCCAGGGCGTCGCAACCCCGGCAAACTGGATAGCCTTGTTAACCACTTACCTTGAGGAAGTTCACTTCGATGGCCAAGTCTTCCAAGCTTGCCGAACCCGCCGAACCCGCCGAGCCCCTGGCCGCTGGTACCGACGCGCAAGCGCCGTTGGACTCCGCGCTGGACGACCTGATCGGTTACGCCCTGCGTCGCGCCCAGTTGAAACTGTTCCAGAACCTGATTGGCCGGCTTGCCGTCCACGATCTGCGCCCTGCCCAGTTCTCGGCCCTGGCGATCATCGACCAGAATCCCGGCCTGATGCAGGCCGACCTGGCCAAGGCCCTGACGATCGAACCACCGCAAGTGGTGCCGCTGCTCAACAAACTGGAAAGCCGGGCCCTGGCCGTGCGCGTGCGCTGCAAGCCGGACAAACGTTCCTATGGGATTTTCCTGAGCAAGACAGGCGAAACCCTGCTCAAGGAACTCAAGCAAATCGCCGCGCAGAGCGACCTTGACTCCACGGCGACCCTCTCAGGGGCTGAGCGTGAGGAGTTGCTGCGGTTGTTGAAGAAGGTTTATCAGTAGCGAACCTGGCACGGATCCTTGTGGCGAGGGGATTTATCCCCTCGCCACAGGAGATCCTCATTGCTCCTCAGCGCATCACCAGATCGGCACACTGTACGTCACCAGGAACCGGGTCTGGTTCTCGTCGCGAAATGCCGCCGTACCCGGGAAGTTGTTGCGATAGATCGATTTGCGTGCCAGCAGCCCGACGTTTTTCAGCGGGCCGCCCTGGATCACGTACCCCAGCTCCATCTGGAACTCGCGCTCCTTGCGATCCTCGGCATTGAGGGCCGCCAGTTCGATGTGATCGCCACGCACATAACGCAGTCGACTCCGCAGGCCCGGCACGCCCACGGCCGCAAAGTCGTAGTCATGGATCGCCTGCCAGGTGCGCTCCTTGGCATTGAGGAAGTCCGAGCTCATGGTCATTTCGCTCAAGCCCATCAGCTCGGTGCCGGACACATAAGGCGTGGCCGTATCGCCACTGGAATGCATGTAGCCCAGGCTCACGCGATGCCCGCCCAGGCGATAACCGACCAGCGCCGAGACATTGCGGTTATCCACCTTCCCAGCCTTGGCCGCGCCGTCTTCGTCACTGAAAAAACTGCGCAGATCGGTGGTCAGGACGCCGTCGCCCAAGGGCAGGTTATGCAACAACGCCAGGGTGTCCTGTTGGTACAAGTCCGCCACTTCGGCGTGGTAAGCCCGCAGGCTGAGGTCTTTGTTGACCTGGTAGTCGCCGCCTACGTACGCCATATGGGAAGAAGTCGCCGCACCGTTGAAACGACGGTTGGGCGAGGCGATGCTCATCGCTTGGTAGTCGGTGGAATCGCGCCGGGCGATGCGATCGATATAACCGGTGTTCAACGTCAAACCGTCGATGTCCTTGGAACTGAGGGTCGTCCCGCGAAAGGTCTGCGGCAGCAGCCGCGACGGGCTGGCAAAGGCAAACGGCAGGAAGATCGACACATCGCCGGTCTTCACCGTGGTTTGTGCGAACCGCAGCTTGCCGGTCACGCCCAGACGCGAATATTCATCCGCTGCGCGCTTGTCGCTGCTCGACACCGGCAACAGTTCGGTGCCGCTTCGGTCCGGCGACGAGTCGAGCTTGATGCCCAGCAATCCCCTCACGTCGAGGCCGAACCCGACCGTGCCTGGGGTAAACCCCGACTCGACGTTCATGAACACGCCTTGAGCCCACTCCCTGGTCGCGGTCTTGGTGCCGTCGTCCTTGTAGTCGCGGTCCATGTAGTAATTGCGCAGGGTCAGGGTGCCGTGGCTATCGTCGATGAAGCCCTCCGCCCACAAGGCGGGAGACCCCAGGCTCAGCCCGAGGCAGGCCAGCAGAGGGACGAGCGATAAAACAGGGCGCGCCGTCAGCGTGTCCCGAGCAAAGTTTGGCATGTTCGATGTCCATTTATTGTTGTTGTTTTGATCGGCCCTGCCTAGGTAATGGGGGCCGCGCGAACAAAGAATGGAAACGGTACGGGCGCTTCGTCAATCTAGAATGACCGATAATCGAACATTAATATCATTAACTAATTTATCAATTACCCTGAAGATTCTCGCCAAACCGCTGATTTTCTTAATGATCTGGTCCGTTATTGACTTCCCTTTGGCCGCCTTCATTTTTTAGTTAGCTTTGTTAATCTTAAATGCACCCGCCGGTTTTCCTCCGAGCCGGTGTTCCCTCACAAAAACAATAAGAGGATTTGCCATGAACCAGCCGGCGCGTCGTGCGACGCTGACCATCGCCTTGTGCTTCATCGTTGCGTTGATCGAGGGTTTCGACCTGCAGTCAGCCGGTACCGCAGCCGCAGGGCTGCGACAGACGTTTGCCCTCGACCCGAAAATGATGGGTTGGGTATTCAGCGCCGGGATCATCGGGCTGTTGCCAGGTGCGTTCTTCGGTGGTTGGATCGCGGATCGCATCGGTCGCAAGAAAATCCTCGTCGCCGCGGTCTTGCTGTTCGGCGTGTTTTCCCTCAGCACTGCTTATGTCGAACACTTTTCCAGCCTCTTGCTGGTGCGCTTCATGACCGGCCTGGGCCTGGGCGCCGCCCTGCCCAACCTCATTGCCCTGTGCGCCGAAGCCGTGGGCGAGCAGCGCCGGGGCACAGCCATCAGCGTGATGTATGCGGGCGTGCCGTTGGGCGGTGCGTTGGCGGCAGTGGTCGCCATGCTGTTTGGCGAACACTGGCAGATGACGTTTTTCATCGGTGGGTTGGCGCCCTTGCTGGTGGTCCCGCTGATGCTCTTGTGGCTCCCCGAGTCCAGCGCCTTTCGCCAGGCGCAGGATGGCGGCTCATCGCGCGACTCCACCGCCCAGGCGCTGTTCGGTGAAGGTCGCGGCCGTACCACCTTGGCGCTGTGGCTGAGTTATTTCTTCACCTTGACGGTGATGTACATGTTGCTCAACTGGCTACCGTCGTTGCTGCTGGAACAAGGCTTCAGCAAACCCCAGGCCGGCCTGGTGCAGATGCTGTTCAACATCGGCGGAGCGCTTGGCTCGTTGCTCGGCGGCCTGTTGCTGGACCGCTGCAATGGCATCAAGGTGGTGCTGTTCGTCTATGCCGGTCTGCTGAGCGCCCTGGCCGGGGTCGGGTTGTCCGTCGGCATCGTACCGATGGCCATTGCCGGGTTCGCCGCCGGGTTGTTCGTCATGGCCGCGCAATTGGTCCTCTATGCCCTGGCACCGCCCTCCTACCCTACGGCCATCCGTGCGACGGGGGTTGGTGCAGCGGTGGCCATCGGACGCCTGGGGTCGGTGGCCGGGCCTCTGGCCGCCGGGCAGATCCTGGCGGCCGGGGGCGGGACCACGGCCGTATTGCTGGCGACGTCTCCTGGGTTGGTGGTTGCGACGCTGGCTATTCTTAGTGTGATTCGTCATTCGGCAGCGCCGCGGTTGAGTACGACGAAACCGGTTGAGGGGCATTCCTGAGTGGACCGTCCCACAAAGCCGATAGCCGCTCATCCCAGAAGATCAAAACACTGGCATCATGCCTTTTTCCTTGCACTCATGGAGTGACTGTGACGAATCTGTGTACCGCCTCTGAGTTGGCATCCGCCTCCACTTTATCGCCCTACCGCTTTTTTCCCCGACTCGGGATGTTTGCGCTTGCCACCCTGGTCGTCTTCCTGGCAGCAGTGCCCGAGTTCCTTTTCGTACCCGCAGACATGCAGGCCTACCTGGCGTTCACGACAACCTCCGGTATCACCGCGCTCGTTCTCCTCGCCCTCTTCGCCTTGCAATACCGTGCCGATGCGCGCACCCAATGGCGCGGTCATTCCATACGCCCCCCCCTGCATTGGGGGGCGCTTGGCATCATTGGGGCCTACCTGCTTTTCGGGGTCGCCATATGCGTGCAGGGGTTGCCACGAGAAGTGTTCATGGCCGAGCTCCTGGAGGGGCTCAACCGTTGGCAGGCCACGATCAAGATCGCCTCGCTGATCGTGCTGCCGCCCATCGCTGAAGAGTTATTTTTCCGTCATTACATGCTCCGGCTGTTTCCTTACGAGAACAGCCGTGCCTGGACATGGATCGCGATCATCGTCACGTCAGCCATCTTCGCCAGCATGCACATCCAATACGGGAATTGGATGACTGTCGCGCTGATCTTCGCCTGTGGAGGCGTATTCGCTGTTGCGAGAGTGGTCAGCGGTGGCCTGCTGGTGCCGGTGCTCCTGCATTCGCTGGCCGAAATTGTCGCACTGACCACTGACAAGTCTTTCTCGCTGATGGGGCTTTACGGTTGAGTCAGGCAAAGGTGCAATACCAGTCGATGATTTCGCGAACGCCAGCACCTCAAACAAGGGTAACCATGAACACTCACGCAGCGTGCCTCGGACTGCTTGCCTTGACGCTCCCCTTCCTGTGCGAGCCCGTCCAGGCCTCGACGTGGCAGATCTGCCATATGGAACTGCGTATCGTCGAGGTCCTGAAACAACCCTATCCGCAGCTCCAGGCACAGGTCATGACAATCAGGCCGAAGTCCGCCTCGGTGGAGTGTCCGCAGCAAGGGTCATTGCTCACCTTTACCCCGGAAACCCCGGACTACCAAGCCACGCTCCCCCGCCGGCAATGGCCCCGGAAAGGGCAGTCGGTACGGGTGGACTACCGCTACCTGGATGGTGTCTGTAAAGGCGACGGCAACTCGTATGCGTGTCGTATCAAGCACTACCCGGTGGTGGGTCGATAATCAGGCGGCTGGAAATCGTGGCATTTAGCTGATGGCCTCATCGCGAGTAAGCTCGCTCCCACAAAAGGTCTTGCGCAACCCCCTGTGGGAGCGAGCTTGCTCGCGATGACGTCGGCACAGCCAACCTCAATGCAACTCAAGCCAACAGCTCAGTGATCCACCGGACCTGCCGAGCAACCTCTTGCAGCTTCTCTTCCGGCACGGCTTGCCGCGCCTTGGCGAAGCTGGTGAGGGTCTTTTGCTTCTGGCGCAGCAGGCGCTGCCACTTGGCCAGGAAGATCGGGGTGCGGGCTTGCAGCTGCAGCGGGCCGAAGTACAGCTCCTCGGCGGTGTACGTCACCGGCCCAGCGCGCTCGGCGACGATGATCTCGTAGTAGAAACGATTTTCCCGCAGCACTTCCTCGCAGAGGATGCGGTAGTCGTGTTCCATCAGCCATTGGCGCAGCGGTTGTTCACCGCCATTGGGTTGCAGGATCAGACGCTCCTGACCGCTCAACCGCGCTTTGCCGCTATCCAGGATGTCGCGGATCGTCTCGCCGCCCATGCCACAGAGGCTGATCGCCGTGATCCCGTCTTCCGGCTCGATCGCCGCCAGGCCATTGGCCAGGCGCACGCTGATCTGCTGTTCCAGGCCATTCTCGCCAACGGTGCGTTCGGTGGCGCGAAACGGTGTCAACGCCACCTCGCCAGCCACCGCCATCGCAATAGCACCACGACGCAACAAGGCCACCGGCAGGTAGGCGTGGTCCGAGCCGATATCGGCCAGGCGCGCACCCGCTGGCATATGCGCCGCCACGCGCTCCAGGCGCATGGACAAGGTCTGTTCGTTCAACTGCAATTCCCTGGATTAATCGTAGAACGGCTCGACCGCGGTCCGGCTGCCGACAAAAAAGCTGTCCGCGACCAACCGCAGCGGCTGCAGGTCCATGTCGCTGGTTTTGTCGGCAATCAGTTGCTGAAAATGTCGATACACCGCTGCGTACTCGCCTTCCTCGGAAACAGCCTGGCCCACGCCGTCGAGACTCAATAGCGCACCGCCGTTGTCCAGGCGCAGGACGCCTTCGGCGCAGCGAATCTCGATGCTCCAGAGTTCGTCATGGCCATGGTCGAAGTCGAACTCCGCACGAATATCGAGGTGGCGCGCGTCGGCCATCTTGATGCTGGCGGCAATCGGCGACTGGCAGTTGTCCGGCACGCGCAACTCGGCGGACTCCACGAACAGTGGCAACGCCAGCAGATGGGTCACAATCGACAAGGCATTGATACCCGGATCGAAGACGCCCAGGCCACCGGGTTGCCAGATCCATGCCTGGCCGGGGTGCCACTTGCGCACGTCTTCCTTCCAGTCGATCTGCACGCTTTGCAAGGTGCGACTCGCCAGCCAGTCACGGGCGGCTTCGATGCCCGGCGCGTAACGCGAATGCCAGGCGAACAGGCCGCTGACGCCTTGCTCGCGGACCTGCTCCACCAACGCCATGGCTTCTCCCAGCGTGGCGCACGGCGGTTTTTCCACCAGCACGTGTTTACCTGCCGCCAGCGCCTGTTGCACCAGGGCGAATCGACCTTGTGGCGGTGTGCAAAACGCAATGGCATCGACCTGCGGACCGTTTTCGAGCAACTCGCCCAGGGAGCGGAAGTTCTCCACCCCGGCGCAAGGCTGCCCTTGCGTGGCGACAGCCACCAGTTGGAACGCAGGGTTGGCGTGGATGGCTGGAACGTGTTGATCCTGGGCAATCTTGCCGTAGCCCACCAGCCCGAGACGAATCGGTTGCATCGATGACTCCTGATTTTTGTACTTGTGATCGGGCAGCAAACTAGACGCAAATCGTCCGGCGGACAATGGGGGCCGTGCAGTCTCTATACGACTGTCCTGCGCAATTGGGCAAAAGCCGTGCAGCAAAGACCTCAGCTGTGCCGCGGCTCACTGGCTGCCGTCACGACGTTGGTTACCCGACCAAAGAAAGGTTCGAGTCGCTCCCGCGGCGCATCGTGCTCCACCACCAGGGTGGCGACCTCTTCGCAGGAGGCCACCTGATAGTGGGCAACGCTGGAGAGCTTCTCATTGGTCACCGCGGCAATCACCTGCCCGCTTGCCGCGACCACCGCGCGCTTGAACTCCGCGTCATCCAGGCCGAACGCCGTGACGCCATTGTCCGGATCGATGGCGCAGGCGCCGAGGACACACACGTCGAAACTGAATTGGCGCAATTGCTGGACAGCCGTCAGCCCGATCACACCACCCGCGTTTGGACTCAAGCGGCCACCCAGCAGGATGACCTCGGCGCGAGGCAGCTTCATCAACTGAACCGCAATCAGCGGCGAATTGGTGGTGAGGGTCAGCTTTAATTGCGGATCAATGGCGCAGGCCACGGCCAGGTTGGTCGACCCTGCGTCGATGAAGACGTGCTGGCCCGCGCGCAGCAGTGCAGCGGCCGCTTGGCCGAGACTGCCCTTGCGCGCCGGGTCTTTGCGTACGCGTACGTCCAACGACCCTTCGACAGCGGGCAAGAGTATCGCGCCGCCATAAACGCGCTTGCACACCCCCGCCGCTGCCAATGCGCCCAGGTCACGCCGTATCGAGTGCTCGGATACATTGAATTCGCTGGCCAAGTCGGCCGCGATCACCCGGCCATACCGGGCAAGACGCTGGCTGATCAATTGCTGGCGTTCGCCGGGGAACGCTTCGTGAGGAGAAGTCATGATGCTACAACCTGCATAAACGAGCACTAATGATCACAAACGAGCAAATAGTGCCGGTTATGCAGCGAGGCGTCAAACCCGCTTGCTCAAGCGGGCTGCCAAACGTCAGAGGTCAAGCGGCCCCAGGGACATTCGTGCCCATACCCAAGGGCAGGAAAGGTTGAATCTCATCGATTTCCTCGGCACTGAGGCGCAGCTGTGCGCCGGCAATCAGTCCATCGACCTGCCCGGGACGGCGGGCACCGACGATGGCACCGGTCACCACTGGCTTGCGCAGCACCCAGGCGATGGCCACTGCCGCCGCGCTCACCCCATATCGTTCGCCGATACCGGCCAAGACCTCGACCAGCGCCAGGTTCGCGCTCAAGCGAGGCTCCTGGAAGTCCGCACTTCGAGCCTTGCGCCAATCGTCATCGGGCAATTGGGCGATGCGCTCGCGCGTCATGCTCCCGGAAAGCAGTCCCGATTGAAGGGTGGAATAGGCCAGGACCCCCATTCCCACCTCCTCGCAAAATGGCAGGACGTCTTCCTCGATGTCTCGCATCAGGGCTGAATAAGGCGGTTGGAGAGAGACGATCTCGGTCACCGCCTGGGCCCGCTGGAGTTGCGCGACATCGAAATTGGAGACGCCGATAGCGCGAATCTTTCCCTGTTCGCGGGCGGTGGCCAACGCCGAAAGCGCACTCTCGATTCCTTCACTGCTGCCATCTGCAGGAAAGGCCGGCCAGTGGATCTGATAAAGATCGATGGTTTCGACTTGCAGCCGGCGCAAGCTTGCCTCGACCTCGACGAGCAGCGACTGAGGCGCCAGCGAGTGCGTGATCGCTTTGGTGACCGGGTTCCAGACCAGACTGCCCTTGGTGAACACCAACGGCCGCCGTGAAGCTGGCACCCGACGCAACAGTTGCCCAACCAGTTGCTCGGCATGGCCCAAACCATAAACCGCCGCCGTATCGATCCAGTTCACACCGCGCTCGACGGCATATTCAAGGGCGCCCAGGCTGTCCGCGTCGTCCTGCGCGCCCCAACTGTATTCCCAGCCGGTGCCAGCAATGGCCCACGTCCCCAGGCCAATGGGCGAAATCAGAAAATCCGATGATCCAAGACGATTCTTTTGCATTGCGAGTTCTCCACAGATGATGTGGGCCAGTATCCGCGAGCGATCTCATGACGATAAGATGGGTAATCGCATTTGAACTACTGAACACTATTCATGAGTCAGCACCCCGATCTTTCCGAACTCGATGCCTTTGCGGCCGTCGCTCGCCACCGCAGCTTTCGCAAGGCCGCCGACGAGCGTGGCGTTTCGGCTTCTGCATTGAGTCACGCGATGCGTGCACTGGAAGCGCGCCTGGGTGTCAGGCTGCTCAATCGAACCACGCGCAGCGTTACCCCGACCGAGGCCGGCCACCAGCTATTGGCAACGCTGGCCCCGACCCTGCAACAGGTTGCCGATGCGCTGGCGCAACTGACATCAATGCAGGAAGTGCCTGCCGGCAAGCTTCGTCTCAACGTGGCGCGTCCGGCGGCGCGTGCGGTGTTTGCGAAAGTGCTCGCGCCATTCGTGGCCAGGTATCCACGTATTCAACTGGACCTGGTCACCGATGATGGCTTGACCGACATCGTGAACGGCGGGTTTGACGCCGGCGTGCGTTTTGGCGAAAGCCTGGCCGGCGACATGATCGCCGTCCCTGTCGGCCCCCCTCAATCGTTCGTGACCGTCGCTTCACCGGCTTATCTGGCCGCAAAGGGGATCGTCCAGGCTCCACGGGACTTGCTCGACCATGCCTGTATCGCCCGACGTTTTCCCAGCGGCAAACTCTACGCCTGGGAATATCAGGCAGAAGGGCAACCGATCCGTTTGTCCGTCACCGGCCCACTCATTCTTGAAGACGATGCGCTGATGGTCCAGGCAGCAAAAGATGGCGCCGGGATTGCCTACGTCTACGAGGAGCTGGTGCGCGATGACATCCGCAATGGGCAGCTCACGGAACTGCTTGCGCAATGGAAAGCACCACCAAGCCGGTTTTTCCTCTACTACCCCAGCCGACGCCATGTGCCACCGGCCCTGAAAGCGCTCATCGCGTTCATCCGGGCGAATGATGGGCCAACCTGAAACCGGCAGGCAAAAAAAAGCCCCGCGACCGAGGACGGTGCGGGGCAAGGGAATTGGTTGGTTGCGGCCAACCAAAGGAGCACAGTGAAAAAACGTTTACGGGCCTGTCAGATGCATTCCTGTGCGGCGCGTTCAAAACTCGAAGGCAGGAGGTTGGAGGCCAGCAAATGTCGCTCGTAGATGAACACCTTGCCGCCGCTGCCAGCCTTGTAGGCTTCCAGCACGTTATCTGCCGAGACTTTGCTCGGCACCACGATGCGGTAGCTGCGCTGGGTCTGCGAGACCAGAGGGTTCAAGGCATTGCCTTGCAATTTCGGTACGACGCATTCAGCGTATTGGGCCGGGGTCTTGCTGGTCTGCAAGGTCAAGGTCGGGTCGTTCGGTGCCGAGGCACAACCGGCCAGCAACAACGGGGAAAACGCCAGGGGAAGCAAAAATAAAGGGCGCATGGGGCGGGTCCTAAAAATAAAAGTACGGGGTTGCGTGTTCGATGGCGCTGATTTTCCAACGATTGCCGGCAAAGCAGAACTTGCATTTGCTAATGATCACTATTACTCCTAGCAATAGTTGCAAGCCGAGAAAGATTGATGAGGTCTAGCCATGAGAACGTTTGATCTGATTCGCGACGCGGTATTGCCCGACTTCCGTGAGCGGGTGGCTGATTACCTGATCCAGTACGAGAGCGTGCTGTTAAGCAGCACCGCACCCGACCCGGAGCTCAGGTGCGCCACGGCCAATCAACTGCGCGGTTATTTGCGCGGGCTGAACACCACTCGGGTACTGGGCATGGCGGATTGGGAGGAGCTGGATCGGCGGGTGGTGAATACGTGGCTTTAGCGCCCGGCCAAGGACAGGCCGGACTTCCAGGAATGTGTTCGATTCATTGTGGCGAGGGAGCTTGCTCCCGCTGGGCTGCGCAGCAGTCCTCTTGCGGCCGCGGCCCAACGCTGGCTTGCGCCCTGTTCACCAACCGTTGCACCCACGCGGCATCCTCGTCATTGACCACCCCATAGCGGTTCGGCGGTAAAAAATTCCAGTGATGGGCGGCCTCGTCCAGGCGCTTGAGCTCATCGGCAGACAGCCAGTACGGCGTCTCCACCAATGGCATCGGCGCACCGTCGAAACGCCGGCCCAGTTGCAGATGCGTGCCGGGAGCGAAAGCAATCGCCAGTTGCTGGCGGGGTTGCAGCAGCTTGTCCGGTGCCGGCATTTGCCCTACCCGCCCGTAGCTGAAGTCGCCCGAAAATTGTTCCTTGAGCACCAGCCAATGCCCCGCCGCGGTCTTGGCCAGAATCCATTGCGATATACCGCTGTCTTGCACGCACTTCAACTTGCCGTCGGTCCATTGCATGAGGGTGTTGCAGTCCGGGTCATAGTCGTTGGACCACAGGCTGATGCCGGAGACCAGGGTATGGTGTTCGAGTTCGACCACCCCTTGATCGGGCATCGATTGCCAAAATCGCTTGGTCGGGTCGCGCTTATCGCGCAAGTAGTTATGCAGGACCCAGGCAGCCATGAACAACAAGGTGGCGAGCACAAGCCAGCCAAGGGAATCCCCGACGATTCGGTCAAGGTCGACGCCTGGGGCGGATAACCCTTGATAGACCAGCAGCCCCAGCAGAAACGCGATGCCCGGCAGCACCGGGCCCAGGCACAGAGGCGGCACCAGCACCATGATCCAGCTGAAGCGATGCATGGTCGCGCGCTCCCGCGCCCAGGCCAGCTCCTGCTCCAGCATCGGCACCCGCTCCCGTGGGCCGATGCCAGGGTCGGGGGTCTGGAAGCGCATGTACAGGGTGTAGGTGTCATCGCTCATGGATCGGATCATGCCCTTGAAGTCATCATGGTCGAGCAACCCTCCGGGTCGCCCCTTGACGCTGGAACACGCGTATTATCCGGGTAACCAGGCGCCATGTAGACACACATTCATGTCCATCTCCCAAACTCGCCCCACACCCGCGCCCTTGCTCAAGCTGCGATTTTTGAAGTCGTTGCCCTACTGCCCTGGGTTTGGCGTCCGGTGAAACTGCTTCGCTACGTTCCCCGCGTGCTTCGGGACTGGGCCTATGATCGCATTGCCCTGAATCGTTATCGGCTGTTTGGCAAATACGACGTGTGCCTTTTGCCGAGCCCGGATCATGAGCGGCGTTTCTTGAAGGCTCCAACGCCTGGGAGCAATCCGGTGGAACGGATTGGTACTTAGCCCGTCAGTAGCTCGATCCACTGAGGTGGCGTCATCTTCGTCACCATGATCAGCACAATGACAAACATCCCCAAGAAGCCAAAAACGCCCATCCAGAACCACTTTTGATACACGGATGAGTATCGATCATCGAGCGCCCGTCCGTCCCCAACCGCGCTCGAAGCCATCACGTATAAGCGCTTCTGGAGCACCAGCACAGGAAGCCACAGCGCCCCCACGCAAAAGAAAATGATCAACGACGTCATTATCCATTCCGTGGTCAGGGGAAGTCCGACCAGCCTCATTAACAGATAACCCGTCGCTATCTGAATAAAGCCCGCCGGCGTGGTAATCCAAGTGTCGAACTGGACGACCGTCCTGGCCACGTGGGCAATGACCTGAGGGTTGGCGGTGCGGCTGGCCGCGATCAGGTAAAGATAGGACCCCATGCCGAAGCCGAAGAGGAAAATGGCAGCAATGATGTGGAGGTACTTCAGGCAAAGATAGAGCATCTGTCAGCCCTGCTCCTCAGAGAAATGAACGGACAGGTTCAAGTTTTCGGCGTCGTTGATGGCGGCCATGTATTCGTCGACGGTGATTTCACCCACGCAGGCCCGAGCACCGGGTTCGGGCAGATACCCTTGGGCGACTTTTGCCGCCAAGGCAACGGCTGCGCAGCTGGGAATCTCCGGCCCCTTGTCGTTCATAGCGGTGAGCTGCACGTTCATCGACAACGGTTCGCCATTGGCCCCCATGCCATGGACGTCGATGTACATTGCGCTTTTGCCATCGCCAAATCGTTCGAACCAGAGCCCCCACCGATGAAGCCTGGCGGCCCAAGGGGCATGGTCACGTACCATCCCCATCCTCATTGCCTGGGCCAGCAGGTAGTTGGCGATGCCGCCGAGCTTCAGGCCTGAGCCGGCCTTGAAGCTCAGGGTCTGGGCACCATAGCGGCTGGCGAAGATATCCATGTCCGGCACGTCGACATTGGCCAGTACCCGGGTCCCCATGTACCGCATTCTGCGAAGCGTCAGGTCCTGCCATCCCAGAACCTCATGTACCCGGCCATTCCTGAGTTGCTTGATCGGCTTGCCTGCATAGGCCAGAACGCCTTCGACGGTGGACAACCCCGGCATCTTGGCCGAAGAGGAAATACCATGTTCGATGGTGTCGATGCGTTTAAAGCGATGCCGCTGCTGATCGATGAGGGCGGCCGAAAGGGTCGGCACTGAGCTGCAACCACTGAGGACCGCCACGCCTGCCTGTTTTGCCCGGGCGTCGAGTGCGCCAATACCGGTGACGAAGGCCCTGGAATCGGACAGGTCGCAGTAGTTCACGCCCGCGTCAATGCAGCTCTCGGCAACGGCATAGGTTTGCCCTTGGAATGGGCCACCGGTATGGATGACCCATTGGATGTTCATCAAGCCCAGGACAGATTTGAAGTCCGCTCCCATGGCGTCGCCGCACCAACTTTCACACTCCGAGCCCGATTGAGCGTCCAATTCATCGACTTTGCGCTGCAGCTTTTGGGCGTCACGCCCGGAAATCACCAACTGTACGCCTGGCATCGCCACCAGGTGCCTGGAAACGATACTGCCGAAATTTCCATACCCACCGACTACCATGACCCTGAGCGTCATTCCATCCGTCCCTAAATATTCGATGAAGCCCGCAACCTTGCCACAAGGAAGACGCGCAGGTGTACCCCTTGTGGTGGGTCACTGTCCCTCGCCATAGGAGCTATTTGGCGGCGAGGGGATTTATCCCCGCTGGGCTGCGCAGCGGCCCTATGTCGTCAACTCAATTAGCCTGACCCACCAAGGTGCCAGGCTTCAGGGCCGCTTCGCGCCCCAGCGGGGATAAATCCCCTCGCCACAAGAGCTATTGGGTGGTGTGTCAGCTCATCACGAGCGGTTCGGCTGTGAGTCAGTGAGCGGTCGCATTGGTCCCCTGCTGATACTCCCGAGGGGTGCAGCCGAACTCGCGGCGAAACACGGTGTGCAGGTATTGCGCCGATTTGAAGCCGCAGTTCTGGGCGATGTCGGCAATCGGCGAGTTGGTGTTTTCCAATCCGTTGGCGGCGGCGGCCAGTTTGAAGCGCAGGATTTCGTCGTGGACGCTGCAGCCCCGCTCCTTGCGAAAGTGCGATTCCAGCGATGAGCGCGACACTCCCACATAGGCCGCCACCTGGGCCGTCTTGATGCCCTGGCAGGCGTATTGGCGGATGAAGAGCAGTGCCTGCATGACATAAGGGTTGCCCAACGGTTGATGCAGGCTCGACACCTGCACATTGATCGCGTCAGGCGGGACCAGGATCTGCGTGCCGGTGGACGGCATGCCGTGCAGCATTTGATGGAGCAGGCGTGCGGCGGTGCGGCCCATGGTTTCGGTGCCCTGGATCACCGAGCTCAGCGGCACCCGCGTCAGGCTGCGGGTCAGCGGGTCGTTGTCGATGCCGATCAACGCCACCTGCTCAGGCACGGCGATCCCGGCGGTCAGGCAGGCTTGCAGCAACTGCCGGGCGCGGGCGTCGCTGACGGCGATGATGCCGATGGGTTTGGGCAGGCTTTGCAACCAGGCGATCTGCTGTTCGACGGCGCTGTCCCACAGCGGTGCGCTGGTGCCCATGCCGCGATAGACCTCGGCGTGCAGGCCATCGCGCTGCACCAGCCGGCGAAAGGCTTTTTCCCGTTCCTGGGCCCAGCGATTGGCTTGTGCCTCAGGCAGGCTGAAACAGGCAAAACGCGTCAACCCGGCCTCGATCAAGTGCTCGTAGGCCAATGTCATCAACGCATCATTGTCGGTGGCGACATAGGGAATGCCCTTCGGGTAGGCGCGTTCATCCTGATAAGAGCCACCCACCGCCACCACCGGCAGCTTGATCCCGGCCAGCGCCTCGCCGATCAGCGGGTCGTCGAAGTCGGCGATGATCCCGTCGCCCTGCCAGCGTTCGATGCCTTTCAAGCGGCAGAGAAAATCCTCCTCGAGGAACAAGTCCCAGGACGCGCGCGTGCTGCTCAGGTAGTTGCCGATGCCGCTGATGATGCCGCGGTCGTAGATCTTGCTGCCGTTGAACAACAGTGCAATGCGGTGAACGGGCGGGACGGTTTTCATTGGTTTAACCCTGGGCCGATGCACACAGACTAGGCGCGCAAGCAGCGAACCTCAATACTCAAAATCGAACTGCTCGTTGGTGATTTTCATAATCAGCAGCCACAGGGCCGGCGTTAGTATCGAGACACCGCCAAGAATAAAAAGGAACTCGCCCATGTCGTACTTCCCCGCTGTCGACAAGATTCGCTACGAGGGCCCCGCCAGCGACTCGCCGCTTGCCTTCCGTCACTACGACGCCAACAAACTGGTGCTCGGCAAACCCATGCGCGAGCACCTGCGCATGGCGGTCTGCTACTGGCATACCTTCGTCTGGCCGGGGTCGGATGTGTTCGGTGCCGGCACATTCAAGCGCCCGTGGCAGCACGCCGGGGATCCGATGGAAGTGGCCATTGGCAAAGCCGAAGCGGCCTTCGAGTTCTTCTCCAAGCTGGGCATCGACTACTACTGCTTCCACGACACCGATGTCGCCCCGGAAGGCAGCTCGCTCAAAGAGTACCGCGAACACTTCGCCCAGATGGTCGACCACCTGGAGCGCCATCAGGAAGAGACCGGGATCAAGCTGTTGTGGGGCACCGCCAACTGTTTCAGCAACCCGCGTTTTGCCGCCGGCGCCGCCAGCAACCCGGACCCGCAAGTGTTCGCCTGCGCTGCCGCCCAGGTGTTCAGCGCCATGAACGCCACCCAGCGCCTCAAAGGCTCCAACTACGTGTTGTGGGGCGGCCGTGAAGGTTACGAAACCCTGCTCAACACCGACCTGAAGCGCGAGCGCCAACAGCTGGGCCGCTTCATGCGCATGGTGGTCGAGCACAAGCACAAGATCGGCTTCAAGGGCGACCTGCTGATCGAGCCCAAGCCCCAGGAACCGACCAAGCACCAGTACGATTACGACAGCGCCACGGTGTTCGGCTTCCTGCAGCAGTTCGGCCTGGAAAACGAGATCAAGGTCAACATCGAAGCCAACCACGCGACCCTGGCCGGGCACAGCTTCCATCACGAGATCGCCACGGCTGTCTCCCTGGGCATCTTCGGCAGCATCGACGCCAACCGTGGCGACCCGCAGAACGGCTGGGACACCGACCAGTTCCCCAACAGCGTCGAGGAAATGACCCTGGCCACCTATGAAATCCTCAAGGCCGGGGGCTTCGGCAATGGCGGGTTCAACTTCGATTCCAAGGTCCGGCGCCAGAGCGTGGACGAGATCGACCTGTTCCATGGCCACGTCGCCGCCATGGACGTCCTCGCCCTCGCCCTGGAACGCGCGGCGGCCATGGTGCAGAACGATCAGTTGCAACAGTTCAAGGACCAGCGCTATGCCGGCTGGCAGCAACCGTTTGGCAAAGCGGTCCTGGCCGGTGACTTCAGCCTTGAATCACTGGCCGAGCATGCCTTCACCAACGAGCTGAATCCCCAAGCCGTCAGCGGTCGACAGGAGATGCTCGAGAACGTGGTCAACCGGTTTATCTACCCCTGACAACGGGCAATGGTCGGGGCACAGGGGCTGTTACATTCGCGCGACAAATCTGTGCCCACGGCGCGCTGCAACGCTCTACAGTTCTACCCGGTATCACGCTCATCGTCAGGCAGTGTCTTTCAAACAACAATAAAAGGACGCACCACATGAATACATTCAAACGTACCCTGCTCGCCGGCGCCCTCGCCCTGCTCTCGCTTCCGGTCATGGCCGATGCGGCCCATCCGAAAATCGGTTTTTCCATCGATGACCTGCGCCTTGAACGCTGGTCGCGCGACCGTGACTACTTCGTTGCGGCGGCGGAAAAACTCGACGCCAAGGTCTTTGTCCAGTCGGCCGATGCCAACGAGCAGAAGCAGATCTCGCAGATCGAAAACCTGATCTCCCGTGGCGTCGATGTGATCGTCATCGTGCCATTCAACGCCACCGTGCTGACCAACGCCGTCGCCGAAGCCAAGAAGGCCGGGATCAAGGTTGTGTCCTACGACCGACTGATCCTCAACGCCGATATCGACGCCTACATTTCCTTCGATAACGAAAAGGTCGGCGAGATGCAGGCCAGCGGCGTGCTGAAGGCCGCGCCCAAGGGCAACTACTTCCTGCTCGGTGGCGCCCCGACGGACAACAACGCCAAGGTCCTGCGCGAAGGCCAGATGAAGGTGCTGCAACCGGCCATCGACAAGGGCGACATCAAGATCGTCGGCCAGCAGTGGGTGAAGGAATGGAACCCCACTGAAGCTTTGAGCATCGTGGAAAACGCCCTGACCCGGAACAACAACAAGATCGATGGCATCGTCGCCTCCAACGACGCCACCGCCGGCGGCGCCATCCAGGCCCTGGCCGCCCAGAAAATGGCCGGCAAGGTGCCGATCTCGGGCCAGGACGCTGACCTGGCAGCGGTCAAGCGCGTGATCGATGGCACCCAGACCATGACCGTCTACAAGCCGCTGAAACTGATCGCCTCCGAAGCCGCCAAGCTCTCGGTGCAACTGGCGCGCAACGAGAAGCCGACCTTCAGCTCGCAATACGACAATGGCAGCAAGAAAGTCGACACCATCCTGCTCACCCCCACACCGTTGACCAAGGACAACATCGACCTGCTGGAAAAGGACGGGTTCTACACCAAGGCGCAGATCGCCGGGCAGTGACTTGGGGGCAACCCTGGAGACCTGTGGGAGCGGGCTTGCTCGCGAAGGCGGTATGTCAGGCACCATCAATGTTGACTGGTGCACCGCTTTCGCGAGCAAGCCCGCTCCCACAAGGTCACACCTGCCCCACTGCTGATGTGTGAGCCCTTTTCCATGAGTCCTTGCCATGTCCGACTACCTGCTGCAAATGAACGGCATCGTCAAAACCTTTGGTGGTGTCAAAGCCCTGAACGGCATCGACATCAAGGTCAGGCCGGGTGAGTGTGTCGGCCTGTGCGGCGAGAACGGCGCCGGCAAATCCACGCTGATGAAAGTGTTGTCGGCGGTCTATCCCTACGGCACCTGGGAGGGTGAAATTCTCTGGGACGGCCAGCCGCTCAAGGCGCAATCGATCAGCGAAACCGAAGCCGCCGGGATCGTCATCATTCACCAGGAGCTGACCCTGGTCCCCGACCTGTCGGTGGCCGAAAACATCTTCATGGGCCACGAACTCACGCTGCCCGGCGGACGCATGAACTACCCGGCGATGATCCACCGCGCCGAAGCCCTGATGCGCGAACTCAAAGTGCCGGACATGAACGTCTCGCTGCCGGTTTCACAGTACGGCGGTGGCTACCAGCAACTGGTGGAAATCGCCAAGGCGCTGAACAAGCAGGCGCGGCTGTTGATCCTCGATGAACCCTCCTCCGCCCTGACCCGCTCGGAAATCGAGGTGCTGCTGGACATCATCCGCGACCTCAAGGCCAAGGGCGTCGCCTGCGTCTACATCTCCCACAAGCTCGATGAAGTGGCCGCCGTGTGCGACACCATCTCGGTGATCCGCGATGGCAAACACATCGCCACCACCGCGATGGCGGACATGAGCATCCCGAAGATCATCACCCAGATGGTCGGACGGGAAATGAGCAACCTCTACCCCACCGAACCCCACGACATCGGCGAGGTGATTTTCGAGGCGCGCCACATCACCTGCTACGACGTCGACAACCCCAGGCGCAAACGGGTCGACGACATTTCGTTCGTCCTCAAGCGCGGGGAAATCCTCGGCATCGCCGGGCTGGTCGGCGCCGGCCGCACAGAACTGGTGTCAGCGCTGTTCGGCGCCTACCCCGGCCGCTACGAAGGTGAAGTCTGGCTGGGCGGCCAAAAAATCGACACGCGCACACCGCTCAAGTCGATCCGTGCCGGCCTGTGCATGGTCCCCGAAGATCGCAAGCGCCAAGGCATCATTCCGGACCTGGGGGTGGGGCAGAACATCACCCTGGCGGTGCTGGACAACTACGCGAAACTGACGCGCATCGACGCCGAAGCCGAACTGGGCAGCATCGACAAGGAAATCGCGCGCATGCACCTCAAGACTGCGAGCCCGTTCCTGCCGATCACCAGCCTCTCCGGTGGCAACCAGCAAAAAGCCGTGTTGGCGAAAATGCTCCTGACCAAACCCCGCGTGCTGATTCTCGATGAACCCACCCGCGGCGTGGATGTCGGCGCCAAGTACGAGATCTACAAGCTGATGGGCGCGCTGGCGGCCGAAGGCGTGTCGATCATCATGGTGTCCTCGGAGCTGGCCGAAGTCTTGGGGGTTTCCGACCGCGTCCTGGTGATCGGCGAAGGCCAGTTGCGCGGCGACTTCATCAACCACGAACTGACCCAGGAACAGGTGCTCGCCGCCGCGCTCAGCCATCCCGATGGCCATAACAATAATGATCGGAAGTCCGCGTAGATGAATCAGGTCAAACAGCTGTTTTCCCGCTACAAAATGCTCGCGCTGGTGATCGCCGTGGCGCTGATCTGGCTGTTCTTCAGTTGGCAGACCGACGGCGGATTCTTGACCCCGCGCAACCTCTCCAACCTGCTGCGGCAAATGTCCATCACCGGGATCCTTGCCTGCGGCATGGTGCTGGTGATCATCAGTGGCGAAATCGATTTGTCGGTGGGTTCGTTGCTTGGGCTATTGGGTGGCCTGGCGGCGATTCTCGATGTGGTCTATCACATCCCGCTGCTGGCGAACCTGAGCCTGGTGGCCCTGTGCGGCTTGGTGATCGGCTTGGGCAACGGCTACATGACCGCCTACCTGCGGATCCCGTCGTTCATTGTTGGCCTGGGTGGCATGCTTGCTTTTCGCGGCGTCCTGCTGGGGGTGACTGGCGGTACCACCATTGCCCCGGTGTCACCGGAACTGGTCTACGTTGGCCAGGGTTACTTGCCGCACACGGTCGGGACCGGGCTCGGCATCCTGCTGTTCGCCCTGACCCTGTTCCTGACCTGGAAACAGCGGCGCAACCGCGCGCTCCATGGCCTGGCGGCCCACTCCCTGGTGCGTGACGTGCTGCGCGTGGTGGTGATCGGCGCGGTGCTGGCCGGGTTCGTCTATACCCTCAACAGCTACGACGGCATCCCGGTGCCGGTGCTGCTCCTGCTGATCCTGCTGGGCGTATTCAGCTACGTCACCAGCCAGACCGTGTTCGGCCGCCGCGTCTATTCGGTGGGCAGCAACATGGAAGCCACGCGCCTGTCCGGCATCAACGTACAGGCCGTGAAGCTGTGGATCTTCGGCATCATGGGCGTGATGTGCGCCCTCGCCGGCGTGGTCAACACCGCACGCCTGGCCGCAGGTTCACCCTCGGCCGGCAACATGGGCGAACTCGACGCCATCGCCGCCTGCTTCATCGGCGGCACCTCCATGCGCGGCGGCTCCGGCACGGTCTACGGCGCCCTCCTCGGCGCGCTGGTGATCACCAGCCTGGACAACGGCATGTCCATGCTCGACGTCGACAGTTATTGGCAGATGATCGTCAAAGGCAGCATTCTGGTGCTGGCGGTGTGGGTGGATGTGAGTACGCGGACGGGACGGCGATGAGCTGTACTCGTCACTTGCTGGCAGACGCCATCAGCACGCCGAAACCCAGGAAGGTGATGCCCGACAATTTGCCGACAATCCTGGCGCCCTGGCTCGACGAGAGCCAGCCCCTGGCGCCATTGGCCATCAGCGCATAACCGCAATGCACCAGCACCACAAGCACGCTATAGGACGACACCAGCAAGAAGAACTGGCTGTAGTAATCGCCCTCCGGCTTGATGAATTGAGGGAACACGGCCAGGAAGAAAAACCCGGCCTTGGGGTTGAGCAACTGGATCGACAGCGCCTCGCCGAATCGCCGCCACGGGCGCGTGGACGTGACCGTGAGTTCGGGCACGAAGCGTTGGGTGCGCCACATCTTGATGCCCAGGTACAACAAGTACAGCGCGCCGATGTATTTCAACAGCGTGAAGGCCGTCGCCGAGGCGGCCAGGATCAACCCCAAGCTGCTGGCGCAGATACCCGCCACGATAAACGCGCCCGACGCGATCCCGAAGATGCCCGGCAGCGCGCCGCGCCAGCCATGGCGCAAGGCATTGGAAATCGTCAGCACCACACCGGGGCCCGGGCTGAGCACCGTCAGGGTCGCCAGGATCAGAAAAAGTCCGTAACCGGCCATGCATCACTCCACATTGAAGGCGAATTGCTGTGGCCTTCAGGGTGGCGTGGCACCGGGACGCTGACAAACGCTTTAATTGCAGCGCATATGTGACTAAATTAGACACATGATCGCCAACCTCCCCCCGTTGAACGCCGTCCGCGCCTTCGCCGCTGCCGCTCGCCACCAGAGTTTCAGCCGCGCCGCCGAAGAACTGCACGTCAGCCACAGCGCCGTCAGCCGCCACGTAAAGCTGCTTGAAGAGCGCTTGGGTGTGTTGCTGTTCGAACGTCGAACCCGCCAGTCCCTGCTCACCCCGGCCGGCCGGGTTTTCTACGAGCAGGTCAGCGAGGCCCTGACCCAGATCGCCAACGCCGCCACCGCACTGACACGCAGTGCTGCCCAGCGCAAAGTGACCATCAACGTGCGCCCCTCCTTCGCGGTGCGTTGGCTGATCCCGCGACTGCCCGACTTCATGGCGCTCCATCCAGACATCAAGCCCGACGTCGTCACCAGCACCCGGCCTCCCGATCCGTTACGGGAAACGTTCGACGTGGTCATCCGTCGCGGGCACGCCGGCTGGTCGCCCCATGTACAGCCCACGGTGTTGCTGGAAGACGACCTGCTGCTGGTCGCCGCACCGTCGCTGCTGGACAGCGTGCCATTGGAAAACGTCCACGACCTGGCCCGACACACCGTGTTGTCGGGCAGGACGCGCAGCAGCGATTGGCAAGACTGGATGGAGCACGCAGGGATCGAGCCATTGAACAACCTGCCGACCCTGCAATTCGATCACATGCACCTCGTGCTGCAGGCCGCCGTCGATGGGCTGGGCGTGGCGTTGTGTCCGGCTTCGCTGCTGGGCAGGGATTTGTCCAACGGGCGCCTGACCTGTCCACTGCCGTCGTTGCGCCTGCCGCTAGTCCGCTATTACTACGGGGTGTCCAGGGATGCGGTGGCTGAGACGCAGGTTTTTGTTGATTGGTTGCTAACCCATTGTGGGAGCGAGCTTGCTCGCGATGGCGGCGGCACAACCAATATCTTTGCAGGCTGAATCACCGCTTCGCGAGCAAGCTCGCTCCCACAGGGGAATTGCGTTAGCCGGGAAGCCGGTTATAGGAATGCGGATGGCGGTCCGAAAATCTCGTAGGAATTTACCTCTGTGGCGAGGGGATTTATCCCCGCTGGGCTGCGAAGCGGCCCCAAACCAGGCACCTCTTTTCGCCAGGTACTCCGCAGGTACCGGTTTTGCGACTGCTGCGCAGCCGAGCGGGAGCAAGCTCCCTCGCCACAGGTGGAGCGTGCGTCCTACAGGTCGGTTGTGGGTGCCGGGATCGACTTCTATAGTTGGGTCGTCGCTGGCTTTGGCCGGTGGCTGGGTTTCGCAGCCCGCGTGAACAAATCTGAATACCGTCAAATGAAATTCAGGCAAACTTGCCCGCGTTCATTTTATGGCGGTTGTGCGCGGGAGACTTTCGGGTCTGCCGAGTTTTTGGATTGGTTCCTCGGTCTGCGAACCCTCGCGCAACTGCCACCCATTTGATTCGCAGCAAAAAGGTGGCGATTCTTTCTATCGAATGAGTGCAACCTTATGACAACGAATCAACCATCCAGCCGCTTCACCCCTCTCACCCAAACCGCCACCACCCACCCCGTCCTGCTGATCGACACCCAAGCCCCACTCCCCGAACTCCATGCTTGCGCCAGCGAACGCCTGCACGCCACGCTCGATTACCTGACCTTGGTGGCGTGCAGCAGCCTGCGTGATTCGGCATCGAGCGACATCAACACCATCACCAACGTCGCCCGGATCCTGGTGCAGGATGTGGCGGATGTGTTTGGCGTGATCGAACAGCGCGGGCTCGAAGGCTAGCCAGCCTCTGTGGCGAGGGAGCTTGCTCCCGCTGGGTTGCGAAGCAACCCCAAAACCAGTCACCGCAGTGCAACAGGTAAACCGCACCAGCCGGTTTTACGACTGCTGCGCAGCCGAGCGGGAGCAAGCTCCCTCGCCACAGTGCCCCCCTGTCCCTTGGTCCAAACAGAGGCCACATACATCTGCGCAAGCAAGTCTTGCCAAGCTGGATTGCCTGCAGGTACTGTCAGGCCATGAATTTTTCTCAGATCGCCTCGACCACCACAACCACGACCGCCAAGGCGGGTCGTGAGGTGTCGTGAGCCAATAACACACGTATCTCAAAGGCCCGCCAGCGATGGTAAGGGCCTTTTCTTTTGCCCTTGCGTCGCTGGCCCACACGCAAGGAAAGCACCATGCACGCTCTGTTGATTCTCGATATGCAAATTGGGTTGTTTCACGGCCCGGATAAACCCTGGGCCGGCGAAGCGTTGCTGGACACGTTGAATGGCTTGCTGAAGGCCAGGAGGGCTGGGGCACCGATTTTCCTGGCTCGCCACGTAGGCCCGCCTGGCTCGCCCATCGAGCCTGCAAGCCCGCTGACGCAACTGGTGCAGGCACTGCAGTTGGAGGGTGATGAAGTCATCTTCGAAAAAAACCGCCCCAACGCCTTCACCCAGACGGGCCTGGCAGAGCGGCTAAAGGCTTGCGCTGCTGAAGGCCTGGTCATCACCGGTATGAAAACCCAGTATTGTATCGACAGCACCTGCCGAGCCGCTCGGGACCTGGGGTTCGACGCGGTCCTGATCGCCGACGGTCATAGCTGTTCCGACACGCCTGAATTGAAGGCAGAAATGATCGTCGCCCATCACAACGCAACCCTGGCAGGCGCCTTCTGTCGTGTCGTTCGCGCTGAGGACTGGTGCTTCTAAACCCCATCAGAAGATTGGCTCACGCCGGGCCGGTCTTATCCAACAAGCGGAGCTCACTGCATGGCCCCATTACAACCCTCGGAATGTACCGGCATGGAGGACATCCGACGCGAAATCGATGCCCTCGACCAAGCGGTCATCACGTTGCTGGGCAAGCGCTATCAATACGTGCTTGCGGCCTCTAAATTCAAGACCTCGGCGGCCTCGGTGCAGGCACCGGAGCGTTTCAAGGCCATGCTGGCGACACGACGCGTGTGGGCCGAGGCCGAAGGCTTGAACCCGGATGCCATCGAGAAGATGTACAGCGACCTGGTGCATCACTTCATTGCCGAAGAAATGAAACGCTGGACGGCGAATCAGTCCCACAACTGAACCGCGGTCGGCAATGGCTCCCATCCTCAGCAGGATCAGAAGCAGTCACCGATAACGGTTGTGCGCCTTTGTCCACTGTTGCCCTCGGAAAATAACCAAAAGCCCATTAAGAGATCGACCAGGGCAAAGGTAAATCAAAGCCTTGGTTGTACTGCGCTTCGCTCCGTTTCGCCAGCGTCAAGAATTCGAAATTTGACACTACAAAGCCATCACCTATCGTTCCTCCCGAGACCGCACCCAGGGACCGGGTGGCCCGGACACCCTTTGAAGGGCGGTCGTCACTGTCATTACCCTCAAGGAGCAACAACATGTCTGGAGCGACCCAAACCATTGATGTGCTCGTCAACGTTGACGCCGATTACCTGCTCGCCCACCCCAATGACGTAGGCGGTGCGATTGCCATGCTGGTGACCCGCAGCGCCATCGACAGCCACGCCAACATCTCCAGCGGCGAAGGCGAAGGCGGTAACGAGTTGTGGTTCGACGTAAAACCCGGCGACATCATCCGCTGGCGCGCCACCACGCTGTCGCGCAACTTCGACCGCATCGCATTGATCAAAAACGTCGTGATCGGCGACCCTCATCAGGGCGGTGATTACAAGGGCACCATCTCGACCCCGCAATCTTTCAATATCCCCGGCATTCCAGTGCCCTATCTGGACAACGGTGCCCCCGGAGGCATTGCCAAGACCGATGTGACCTATACCGTCTGGCAGTCCACTGCGCTGAGCCCGGGAAAACTCTGGTACCAAATCGTCTTCGTTCTGCTGGACCGTAACCTGAACCAGATCGGCCCGAACAACACATGGGATCCCTACATCACCGTCAATAATCAATAACTGAAATGCACACAGCCCCGGTCGGTTCCCTTCGTCGTTGACGAGGGCGCCGGCCGGGGCTGTGTGCAGGTTCTACAGCATTTCCTTCCTAAGCCGCTTTTTCAAACTCCATCAATGCCTCCAACACCAACGGGTGCAGGACAGCGTCGGGATGTTTCGTTTGCCAGGCCATCAAGTCGCGATACATGGTCGGCGTCCAGAAGCTCTTGATGTGCTGGTACACGCCCCGCACCGCCACCGCGTGATCCGGCTCGCTGGCGAAGTACTGGGCGATCTGGTTGGCCATCTTGATCAGGCTGTCAGAACTCATCGACGCACCTCGGCTTTCTCGGCATGGCGACGTTCCCTGAGCAAGCGGCTTTGTTCATCACTGAAGGCCTGGTAGCGCTTCTGCCATTCCGAAGGCTGGCTGACCCGCACGATCTCGACCGCCGTCACCTTGTATTCCGGGCAGTTGGTGGCCCAGTCGGAGTTGTCGGTGGTGATCACGTTGGCACCCGATTCAGGGAAGTGGAACGTGGTGTAGACCACGCCCGGTGCCACCCGCTCGGTCACCTTCGCGCGCAGTACCGTCTGCCCGGCACGACTGCCGATACCCACCCAGTCTTCGTCGACGATCCCGCGGTTCTCGGCGTCGGTTGGGTGAATCTCCAACCGGTCCTCCTCGTGCCAGGCCACGTTGTCGGTGCGTCGGGTCTGGGCGCCGACGTTGTACTGGCTGAGGATGCGTCCGGTGGTCAGCAGCAGCGGGTAGCGGCCGTTGACCTTCTCATCGGTGGGCACGTAGCCGGTGAGCATGAAACGGCCCTTGCCGCGCACGAACTGGTCGATGTGCATGGTCGGCGTACCGTCCGGTGCGGCATCGTTACAAGGCCATTGCAGGCTGCCATGACGATCCAGTTCGGCGTAGCTGACGCGGGTGAAAGTCGGCGTCAGGCGGGCGATTTCATCCATGATTTCCGAAGGATGGTTGTAGTGCATCTTGTAGCCCAGGGCGTCGGCCAGGGCGATGGTGGCTTCCCAATCGGCCTTGCCGGCCAACGGGTCCATCACCTTGCGAACGCGGGAGATGCGGCGTTCGGCGTTGGTGAAGGTACCGTCCTTCTCCAGGAACGAGCTGCCCGGCAGGAACACGTGAGCGAACTTGGCCGTCTCGTTGAGGAAGATGTCCTGGACGATCACGCATTCCAAAGCGGACAGCGCGGCCGTCACATGCTGGGTGTTGGGGTCGCTCTGGGCGATGTCCTCACCTTGGCAATAAAGGGCCTTGAAGGTGCCATCCAGGGCCGCCTCGAACATGTTCGGGATACGCAGGCCCGGATCGGGTTGCAGGGTGACGTTCCACGCCTGTTCGAACTGGGCGCGTACGGTTTCGTTGGAAATGTGCCGATAGCCCGGCAGCTCGTGGGGGAACGAGCCCATGTCGCAGGAGCCCTGGACGTTGTTCTGTCCACGCAGCGGGTTCACCCCGACACCTTCACGACCGATGTTGCCGGTGGCCATGGCCAGGTTGGCGATGCCCATGACCGAGGTGCTGCCCTGGCTGTGCTCGGTGACACCGAGGCCGTAGTAGATGGCCGCGTTGCCGCCGGTGGCGTAGAGCCGTGCGGCGGCGCGGATCTGCTCGGCAGGCACGCCACACACCGGGCCCAGCACCTCGGGGGAGTTTTCCGGCAGGCTGACGAAATCGCGCCAGCGAGCGAAGTCCGCCGCCTCGCAGCGTGCCTCGACAAAAGGCTGGTCAATCAAGCCTTCGGTGGCAATCACATGGCCCAACGCGTTGAGCATTGCCACGTTGGTGCCCGGACGCAGTTGCAAGTGCAGCTCGGCACGGGCGTGAGGCGAATCCACCAGGTCGATGCGCCGTGGGTCGATGACGATCAGCCGTGCGCCCTGGCGCAGGCGACGCTTGAGCTGGGAGCCGAACACCGGGTGCGCGTCAGTCGGGTTGGCGCCCATCACCAGGATGACGTCGGCTTTCATCACCGAGTCGAAGTTCTGGGTGCCGGCGGACTCGCCCAAGGTCTGCTTGAGGCCGTAACCGGTAGGCGAATGGCAGACGCGGGCACAGGTGTCGACGTTGTTGTTGCCGAACGCGGTGCGCACCAGTTTCTGCACCAGGTAGGTTTCTTCGTTGGTGCAGCGGCTGGAGGTGATGCCGCCGATGGAGTCGCGCCCGTACTTGAGCTGGATCCGGCGCAACTCGCTGGCGGCGTAAGTGACCGCCTCGTCCCAACTGACTTCCTGCCACGGGTCGTCGATGTGCTTGCGGATCATCGGCTTGGTGATGCGGTCCGGGTGCGTGGCGTAGCCCCAGGCGAAGCGGCCCTTGACGCAGGAGTGACCGTGGTTGGCCTGGCCGTTCTTGTCCGGGACCATGCGCACCAGTTGTTCGCCTTTCATCTCGGCGCGGAACGAGCAACCCACGCCGCAGTAGGCGCAAGTGGTAATGACACTGCGCTCCGGCTGACCGATCTCCACGACGCTCTTGTCGATCAGTGTCGCCGTCGGGCACGCCTGCACGCAGGCGCCGCAGGAAACGCATTCGGAATCGAGGAAGTTGTCACCGCCGGCCGCCGCCACTCGAGAGTCAAAACCGCGTCCGGTGATCGTCAGGGCGAAGGTGCCCTGGATTTCCTCGCAGGCACGCACGCAGCGGTTGCAGACGATGCACTTGCTCGGGTCGTACTCGAAATACGGGTTGGAAACGTCCTTGGCTTCATCCAGGTGATTGGCGCCTTCGTAGCCGTAGCGCACTTCGCGCAGGCCCACCTGACCCGCCACGGTCTGCAATTCGCAGTTGCCATTGGCCGAGCATGTCAGGCAGTCCAGCGGGTGGTCGGAAATGTACAGCTCCATCACGTTGCGCCGCAGCGTGGCGAGCTTGGAGGTTTGCGTGCGAACAACCATGCCTTCGGTTACCGGCGTGGTACAGGACGCGGGATAGCCGCGCATACCGTCGATTTCCACCAGGCACATGCGGCAGGAGCCGAAGGCTTCCAGGCTGTCGGTGGCGCAGAGTTTGGGAATGGTGGTGCCGAGCAAGGCCGCGGCACGCATGACCGAGGTGCCGGAGGCGACGCTGATTTCGCGCCCATCGATGGTCAGGCTGACCTGCACGTCGCTTTCGCGCGCCGGGGTGCCCAGGTCGATATCGCTGCTGGGATCGAAGATAGTGATCATTGGTCGGCCTCCGTGGTCGCCAGACCGAAGTCGGCGGGGAAATACTTGAGGGCACTGGCGACGGGGTAGGACGTCATCCCACCGAGGGCACAGAGCGAACCGTATTGCAGGGTGTCGCACAAGTCCTGCAACAGCAGGGCCTGTTCCTCGCGAGCACCGGCTTCGGTGCTGGCGATCAAGCGATCCACCACTTCCACCCCACGGGTGGAACCGATCCGGCACGGCGTGCACTTGCCGCAGGATTCCTCGGCGCAGAACTGCAAGGCGAACCGGGCCATCTGGGCCATGTCCAGGCTGTCGTCGGCGACCACCACGCCACCGTGGCCAAGCATCGCGCCCATGGCGGCGAACGCCTCGTAGTCCAGCGGCGTATCGAATTGCGCAGGCGGCACCCAGGCGCCCAACGGCCCGCCCACTTGCGCGGCCTTCAGGGGCCGACCGCTGGCAGTACCGCCGCCATAGCCTTCCACCAGTTCACGCAGGCTCAGGCCGAAGGCGCGTTCCACCAGGCCGCCGTGACGGACGTTGCCGGCCAGTTGGAACGGCATCGTGCCCAGGGAACGGCCCATGCCGAAGTCGCGATAGAACTGCGCGCCCTTCTCCAGGATGATCGGCACCGAGGCCAGGGTCACCACGTTGTGCACCAGCGTCGGCAGCCCGAACAGGCCTTGAATCGCCGGCAGTGGCGGCTTGGCGCGAACCGTGCCGCGCTTGCCCTCGAGGGATTCCAGCAGTGCGGTTTCTTCGCCGCAGATATAGGCGCCGGCCCCGACACGAACCTCGATGTCGAAGGCGCAGCCGCTACCGCTCACGTTCGCGCCCAGATAGCCGGCGTCGCGAGCGATGCGCAGCGCTTCGTTCAGCGTACTGATGGCGGCCGGGTATTCCGAACGCACGTAGATGTAGCCCATCGTCGCGCCCACGGCGATGCCAGCGATGATCATGCCTTCGATCAGCAGGAAAGGGTCGCCTTCCATCAACATGCGGTCGGCGAAAGTGCCGGAGTCGCCTTCATCGGCGTTACACACCACATACTTCTGCGCACCCACGGCATCGCGCACCGTGCGCCACTTGATGCCCGCCGGAAACGCCGCACCGCCCCGACCGCGCAGGCCGGAGTCCAGCACGCTGGCGACCACGTCCGCGCCATCCATCTGGATGGACCGGGCCAGACCCAGGAAGCCGCCCCGGGCACGGTAGTCGTCCAGGGACAGCGGTTGCGTGATGCCGGCGCGCGCGAACAGCAGGCGCTGCTGGCTCTTGAGATAGGGAATGTCCTCCACCGGGCCCAGGGCCAGCGGATGGCTGCCGGGATCGCCTGCCAGCGCATCCAGCAGCCCCGGCACATCGGCCGGTGTGACAGGGCCAAAGCCCAACCGGACGCCGGCGCTTTCAAGCTCCACCAGCGGTTCCAGCCAATAGAGGCCACGGGAACTGGTGCGCAACACCGTCAACGGCAGCTGTCGACGCTCAGCCTCACGGGCCAACGCATCGGCCACCTTGTCCGCACCCACGGCACGGGCCACCGAATCGCGGGGGATACAGAGCGTCAGCATGCGCCCTCCTCCATGCAGTCATTGACCAACTGACGCAGACGCTCGGGCGTGATCCGCGCATGCAACTCCCCATCCAGCTCCAGGGCCGGCGAGCAGACGCAGGCACCCAGGCAATAGACCGGCCGCAGGCTGATGCTTCCATCGGCGCTGGTGCCGTGATCGTCCAGCGCCAATTGCTCGCGCAACTGCGCAGCCAGGGTCTCGGCGCCCATGCTCTTGCAGGACTCGGCCCGGCACAGGCGCAGGGTATGGCGCGCGGGTGGCGTGGTACGGAAGTCATGGTAGAAGCTGATGACCCCGCGCACTTCAGCCTGGCTGAGGTTGAGGGCGTGGGCGATCTCCGGGACGGCGCTGTCGGGGACATACCCGCAGCCTGCCTGGATGGCATGGAGAATAGGCAGCAAGGCACCGGGGGTGTCCTTTTCGCGCGCAAGCACGCTGTGGATCAACGGCAGGTGAAGCGTCTCATCAGGCATAAACGTACCTCGGCATCTCGAACGCCACCGCCGCATAGCGGCAGCCGTCCGGAGTCTTGGCTGCGGCGGCCGGCCCACGTCACGGTAGCGTGGCACATCCGATCGCCATTCTCGCTCTCCGGCCAAGTGTCTTTGGCGCACCTGATCCGGGGCATCCTCACAGCTTGCCACTCCCGGGGGTTGGCGATTGCACATGGACGACGAAACGTGTTCTGAAAGCGACTACTTTCCTAGATGGTTTTGCGCAATGCATTGGCAACCAGTGTAAATGCAGGCGAAGGCTGTCGTCGGCTGGGGTAGTACAGATAGTAGCCTGAAAACGGCGGACACCAATCTTCCAGCACGCGCACCAGCCGGCCTTCTTGCAGGTACGGTTCAAACTCTTCTTCTGGCAGGTACGCAACGCCCAGCCCGGCCACTGCGGCCTGCACGATATGAGTCGACGTGTTGAAAATCAGCTGGCCGTCAACTCGCACGTTCACCTGCTTGCCTCGCCGCTCGAAATCCCAGACATAGAGCCCGCCTGATGTCTGCATGCGCTGGTTGATACAGCGATGGGTCATCAGATCGCGCGGGGCCCTGGGGATGGCGTGGGTAGCGAAATACGCTTGCGAAGCGACGGCAGCCATCCGCAATGGAGGGCCTATCGGAACGGCAACCATGTCTTTGTCGATGGTATCGCCCAGGCGCACGCCGGCATCAAAACGATCCGCCACGATGTCTCGAAAGCCGTAACACACATCAAACTCAACGTTTACATCCGGGTAGTCGTGCAGCAACTCGGTAAGTTTGGGGAGCAAGGTCGTGCGCAAGACATGATCGCCGCAGGTGATGCGTACAGTGCCCGCGGGTTTGTCGCGCATTTCCGTCAGCATATCCAGCTCCGCTTCTATTTCATCGAAGCGATTGCCTATTGCTTGCAGCAGCCGTTCGCCCGCGACGGTCGGTGAAACGCTGCGGGTAGTCCGCGTCAGTAACCGGATCTGCAAGCGTGCTTCCAGGCCATTGATGGCCTGGCTCAGTGCAGATTGTGTGACACCCAATGCCCCGGCAGCGCGCGTGAAGCTGCCTTCGCGCGCGACCGTGACGAAAGACAGCAGGTCATTGAGATTTCTTTTGATCATGGTGAGACGCATCTAAACCAATTGATTAGCCTTGCTTATAGCCTTGTTAAGCATTCATTAGCTAGTCGCGTGACTGTCCGTCGCTCACCATGCTCCCCATGAACAGGAATGAAAACAGAACTGCGATGAGGGCAACCTGGCCTGGTTTGCTGGCTTCGATGCTCGTGCTTGGCAGCTACTCGACAATGAATGAAGCCGCATCGGCATCTTCGCTAACGGAGAACACGGGCATGTGGATGACCGTCGGGGAACAACGCTTCGCCATCACCCTGTCCGACAACACAGCTGCCCGCGCGCTTGTCGCGTTATTGCCACTGACGTTGGACATGAATGATCTCAACCGCAATGAAAAGTACGCCACCCTCCCCCGAGCACTACCTACCCAAGCGAGCAAGCCGGGAACGATCCACAACGGCGATCTGATGCTGTACGGCCCGGACACCCTGGTCGTCTTCTATACGAACTTCGATTCAACCTACGCATACACACGCTTGGGACGTGTGAACGACCCCGCAAGACTGGCTCAGGTGCTGGGCCGGCGGGGTGTGCAAGTGACGTTTTCCCAGAATTGACTACTCCGCATCGATAGGATTTCCAATGAAAAAGATCATCGTTTTATTAACCCTTCTTGTCAGTTCGCTCTCAGCAATAGGAGCCGATATGTCCAACGGCGCAGATAACTTCTATACCAGCGACGACGTGACCGTACAGAAGGTCAATTTCAAGAACCAATATCAAATGAACGTGGCAGGCAACCTGTTCATCCCGAAAAAACTCAATGGCAAGAGCAGAAGTCCGGCGATTGTCGTGGGCCACCCGATGGGCGCAGTGAAGGAACAGAGCGCTAATCTTTACGCCACGAAAATGGCCGAAAGAGGCTTCGTGACCCTTTCCCTGGACTTGTCGTTCTGGGGCGAAAGCGAGGGGCGGCCGCGCAATGCAGTCTCGCCGGATATCTACGCCGAGGACTTCAGCGCCGCCGTGGACTTTCTCAGCGCCCAGCCTTTTGTCGACAGGGAGCGGATTGGCGCAATCGGCATTTGCGGCAGCGGCAGCTTCGTGATCAGTGCAGCCAAGATTGACCCGCGCATGAAAGCCATCGCTACCGTGAGCATGTATGACATGGGCGGCGTCAATCGCAATGGATTGAAGCACTCCCAAACGCTTGAACAGCGCCGGGCTATCATCGCCCAAGCCACTCAGCAGCGTAGTGTGGAGTTCGCGGGCGGTGAAACGCTTTACACCAGCGGTACGGTGCACCAGTTGGATGACAATACTCATCCTATCCAACGTGAGTTCTATGACTTCTACCGCACCCCACGCGGTGAGTTCACGCCATCGAGCTCGTCCAAAGACCTGACCACGCACCCGACGCTGACAAGCAACATCAAGTTCATGAACTTCTACCCGCTCAATGACATCGAGACCATTTCGCCTCATCCGATGTTGTTCATCGCTGGCGCCGATGCACACTCCAGGGAGTTCAGCGAGGAGGCTTACAAGCTCGCCGGTCAGCCCAAGGAACTTGTCATCATACCGGGAGCAGGCCATGTCGATCTTTATGATCGGGTCGACCTCATTCCGTTCGATAAGCTGACGAGCTTCTTCCAGACTAATCTGAGGTGACAAAGGGGCGGGGTTATTCCCCTCGCCCTCCGTCTCCCGCAGGTTATCCTGGGCGAACAGCCTAGTGCATGTGATAGCAGGCGTTGTCCTTTGAGCGGTTTATCACACGCAGGGGCGGTTTGTGCTGCAAATCGCTTTGCGGATGGTTCGTTGGATTCCCAAACAGGACTGCCATCTCCCCACAAGGAACAAAAATCATCGCTATGCTCCCCACAGACAGATGAGTCAGGTACGACCATCCTTTGCGTAATATCAAGGAGGATTTGATGATGCGGGAAGCAACCACTGGACTCGAAAAACAGATTGAGATCGCGACAAAACTACTCTCTCTGTCGGCAAAAATCGGATTACTGATTGGCGGCACATGCATCGTCAGTTATTTATTGAGCAACGGTCATTTCCCACAAGGCGTATCCGTTGGAGACAGTTTGCTATTTCTGGTCACGGCGTTTTGCTTTGGGCTGGTTTGTGTTTTCTTTTCAGTCTCCGTCACGGCTGTAGGGATATTACTTTCGCCGTTGTTCATACCGGTGCTTAGAAGCTTCGTCTGGCTACATGGAAAAATCACCGACAAAAAACCCATACTGGAATTCAAACGACCCAAAATAACCTTCCTCTCGGTGTTTTTTGGAATATGCGGCGCAGTGACCATTTACTTCCTCACCCACAAAAGCCCTTTGGAACATATTCAGCTCATCCTTCTGCCTATTTTTCAGTACATCGTTTATTCAGCCTATCTGGAACAAAACAAGAAAATAAAAGCAGCGCAGCCATCGGCACCCGAAATTGTTGATCCCGAGCATCATGACCAGGATCCGCACGCCGAAATGAAACCCTTGAAAAAAACCCGCGCCGTGATCGTCAGCGTCATCCTCCTGACGCCCCTTCTCATGGGGGGCGTGACTTCAGACTTGCTGCAAGCGGCCATGAGCTTCGCGCAAATACGTATAGAAAGGGCAACGATTCTGGTGAAACCGCCTTACGCCAACCTGTTGCCAACCCCCAAGGACTCACCGCTGGAGGACTACAAAAGATTTGAAAATGCGACGGTGATTTTCCGAGGTGTTGGCATCTCGACGCTCATTGAAATGCACTCCGAGGGAACGGCGATCCGGTTGGAGATCCCGAATGACTCGATCATTGTCGAGCGCCGTGTGAAGCCCATTGCCAAAGTCAGGAAAAATCCTGAGAAAACGGAAAGCTGATACCATCCGAACATTGACACGCTGAGCAGAACGACATGAATCGCCGCAAGAAAATAAACCAGTTATTGAAGGCTAACGCCAAGAAAGCCAGTGCCAAGCTGGCTCCCAAAAACAAGAATCAATACATCAGCAAAGCCGACCGATTGAAACTGGAAGCCGAATCCAGTGACGCCCCCATCACACCCACGCAAAGCTGACCCACATCACCGCCCCCTCTGAAGCGCTGCGCCAGAACCGCCACGCCTCGCTGCTTATCTCAAGGGATCCTGCAGGGCAACGACGGCCAACGACGCAGCCCAGGCCACCGAAACCCCGTAATTGAGCCGCTGGTACAGGCCGAACCAGTGGCCGTCGGCCAATGCCGTCGCCATCAGCACAACGGTCACGATGGCCAGGACTACGCAAATCGCCGAGAACATGACGAACCTGGGCGACGACAGCAGCGACCTGCCAAGGAAAGCCCACAGCGCTCCCGCCAGAGTGAGCGAGATGAACATCACCAGCCCCGCAAGATTGTGGCTCTGCTGCGAGACCGACGGTTGAACCGGCGCACAACCTTGGTCGCAGGAAAAATAGCCGGTCGCGAAGCTTGCCAAACCATGGACGAAAATCAGTACCGCGCTAAGCAAGGCCATCCGCGATGCCTTGAACCGTCTCGCTACACCTATTGCGAAGAGCACGAACATCACACCCAGCGGAAAATTGTTCACCCAGGCAGAGATGCTGTGGGTTGGCGCTCCCGCGGCGCCTAGTTGGCTCATGGCTTGATCCAGATGGCTGTAGCCTGGATAGGCCCGCGCAGTCAGTGTGACTCCCAAAAACAGCCAGAATGGAATCAATATTCCGCAGCCTAGCAAAGCGCGATCAATGGTTTTCATGCGGTGACACTCATCCATTGGCGCGAGTAGCTCTCGAAAGCAGGGATCTGGTAGGGGTCGATAACGTACCGGACATGGCAGGTGATCACAGGCTCAATCCTTTGAAAACTAAAAAACCAATTCTACACAGAGTGCGACTGAAGTGGCCTTGATAGCTTCTGAACAAAGAGGCGTCATCGCTGGGTAGCGTTATCCCGCTGAACGAAGCGAGCAACGCAACAGTCGGAGCAACAGGACCCTCGGCAAAGAAACCTGGCTCATGCCCCTACGATCTGCTGCCCTCGCCACATTGCTCACTTTCGCTGCAGGCACAGCAACGGCGGCGCCTGAACCGCTGCGCCTGGAAAGCCTGAAACGCTGCGGCGACCTGCTGGAAACCCAGCACCAGGACTGGTGCCTGACCGTACGCGGGTTGGGTGAGGCAACACCGCAGTTGAACCTGGGCGCACAGGTCATACCCGCAGACACTCTCCAGCGCGAAGGGAAAAACCTGCGCGTGCGCCTGGACAGCGCCAATTACCAGAGCGGCCCGCTCTGGCTGCAGGACGGCCCGCGCGCCAGCAATGCCGCCTGGCTGAGCCTGCGCAACAGTCACGTACTGGCCGCCGGGCCGGACGAAGTGGCGAAGAACATGGATGGCCTGACCACCTACGTCGACCTGGTCAGCGTACTGATCGAGGAAGACCGTGATGGCCGCCAGGAAGCCGAGCGCCTGGCCCGCAAGTACGGGGCAACGGTGGTCGGCAGCATTGCGCCGCTGAACCTGTACCAACTTCGCCTGCCGGCCAAGGACTTGGTGCAGCGCGACGCCCTGGTGCTGCGCCTGGGCAGCGAGACCAGCGTGGACGCCGTGGTGATCGAGGAGTCCTCGGCCGAAGAAACCGAGCAAGCCGCAGTCCATCCCGAAGAACCGAAGAAGCCAGCCCTGGACTCCGATGAGTGGGCCGCGAACCGCTTTCTCGACGCGGTGAACTACTATCAGGGCCGCCTCCCCGGGCGACAGCCGCCCGTCCAGCCGCAACCGGTGCGCATCGGCCTGATCGAGCGTGATGTGGATTTCGACACGACGGATTTCGCCGACTACCTCGGCGCCTGCTCACCGCCGCGTACCTGCGTCTACGCCCGCGATGCAGACAAACCGGACAACCATGGCACGACCGTCGCCGGCATCCTCGCCGCGCGCTGGGACGACAGCGGCAACACTGGTTTCCTCCGCGGGCTGGACAAGACCAGCGGTGGCTTCGAGGTCATCGTCGAGCGTAATTCCGATGCCGGGATCACCGCCAATATCGCCGCCTCGGTCAATCTCGTGGAGGACGGTGTACGCGTACTCAACTGGAGCTGGGGCATCCACCGCGTCGGCGCCAAAGACGTCAAAGGCGATGACGTCGATTCGCTGCTGCGCTCGGGCATCGCCATGGGCGGGTACGAGGAGTTGCTGGAGGAGTTTTTCCTCTGGCTGCGCAAGGAACATCCCGACGTGATCGTGGTGAACTCCGCCGGCAATGGCGCTTCGTTCTCGGGCAGCGACGAATACCGCCTGCCCTCCTCCTTCATCACCGAACAATTGCTGGTGGTCGGCGGGCACCAGCGCAGCGAGCGCACCGGGGTCGCCGTCGACGACCCGGCCTATGCGGTCAAGCGCAGTTCCTCGAACATCGACATGCGCGTCGACATCACCGCCGCCGCATGCGCGCATGCCTCGACGGCCAACGCCGGCCAGCAAGGCGCAGTGCATTGCGGCACGTCCTACGCAACGCCCATGGTCGCGGGCCTGCTGGCGGCGATGCTGTCCATCAATCCGCAACTCCACCCCGAACAACTGCGCATGCTGCTACGCCGCAGCGCCATGACCATCGGCGACAACCACGACTTCGAACAGATGGACGCCGAGGACCTCACTGCGCCCATCCTGCCGTCGGAGCGCCGCTATCAGCTCGACGACAAAGACGTCGGTCGCTCGGCGCGACTGGACATGCAAAAGGCACTGGACCTGGCCGCACAAAGCCGCGACCGCGTGCGTTGAAAGTCAAGGTCACGTCTCACTCAAGACGATGCCCGCCTTGCGCGGGCAAAACCAGCCATGCATCAGCCCCGCCTGGTAGAACTGTACCGGCGCCTCGAACCCAGCGGTCTCGATGAGACCGGCGACCTGCTGCGTCGGCAGGATAGCCACGTCTCGGGCGTAGGCGGCACGAGCTCTTGCCAGCATTTCCGGCTGTACGCCTGCAGAGGACATCAGCGTCATCCAGTTGCGCAGTAGTGCCTCATAGGCAGGTGATTCGGTGTCAGCGGCGAGGTCGGCGTTTGCCAGTATTCCACCCGGCTTGAGCCGGCGGGCGATCTCGTGGAAAAAAGCTATACGGGCTTGTGGCTCGAGCAAAAACTGAGACACCAGAAAGCAGGTAGCACCGTCGTGGTCAGGCTCGGCAGGCAGCGCGTCGAGGTAACCTTGGTGAAAGCTGCAACGCGAGAGGAAGCCTTCTTGTACCGCTTTCTGCCGGCAGATATCGAGCATGGCGTCCGAGGGGTCAACGGCGGTGAAATGCCAGCCGGGGTTCTGCTTGGCCAGGTGGGCCAGTTCCGCACCGGTGCCCACGCCGACACAGAGTATCCGGGCATGTTCCGGTAAGTCAGCGAACACCGCGTCAAGCAGGGTGTACAGGGCGTCACGAATGGGCGCCATTCCCGCCCATTGCTTATCGTAGCCGGCGGCCTGCTGGTCGAATAAGGCCTTGAGTTCTTCATTGCGCATGGAGAGCACCTTCCTTTGCGTCGTGACGGGATGAGGCCGCGATGGATGTGGCGACGCTTTCAGTATCCCATGGCTGTCAAGCCCCACCGGTTGTTCGGTAGGTGGATTGCACGAGCCCCGAAGGAAAGCTGCGGCTGGATACCAGTTTCAAAGCCACATCCCGCTCAAGCCCGCCGAACAACGGCCGCCCCGAGCCGATCAACACGGGAACGGTGGTGATCACCATATCGGCGACCAACCCATCGCGCAGGAACGACTGCACCACCCGCCCGCCATCCACATAGACGCGCTGCACGCCTTGGCTCTCCAGCTCCGCCATCAGATCCCTGGGTGCCAGATTGGAGAAACGCAGCTTGCCCTTCAACGCCTCAGGCACCGGCGAATCGGCTAACTGTTCGGACAGCACTATCACGGGCCGATCGTAGAACCAGGTGTCGAAGGTCCGCACCTTTTCATAGCTCCCGCGCCCCATCACGATCACGTCCTTGTCGGCGATGAAGGCTGAATAACCGTGGTCCTCGGAGGGGTCGTCGCGCTGTAGAAGCCAGTCGATGTCACCATCGGGTCGGGAGATGAAGCCATCCAGGCTGGTGGCGATGAAGACGTGGGCGGTGGGCATTTTGGGGGTTCCTTGTTGTTTTGCTTGAGCACCAATACAAGACCATCAACGCCGATTATGGAAATGAAAGTAGCGGCCGCATTCGCGAACGCCACCTTCATCACGTATCAGTCAGGCGTTCTTAGCGCGTGCCTCCATGGGCCTTTTCGGCGTTGAAACCATCGAAGTTATCGAAGACACCCATGAAGCCGGGAACGGTCAACGCTCGCGCCCAGTCGCGCTGGAGTTCGCAGTACATCTGCACGCGGCTGATGAGCTTCGCGCCCGCCTGTTCCATTCGGCGCAACGCCGCCTCGTGCGCGGCCAGTGACGTGCCGCCGACCGCATCGACCGGCACATAGACGTCATAACCTTCCTGAATCGCGTCGAGGACCGGGAACGTCAGGCATGCTTCGGTCCAGAGCGCAGTCATGATGAGCTTCCTGCGGCCGATCGCTTTGACCGCCTGCTTGAACTCTGTGTCTTCCCAGCTGTTGATCGAGGTGCGGTCATAGGTTGGTAGATGGCCGAGCACGTCCTGCAGCTCCTGGATCGGCGGCTTGTTGCGGCCGGTCGCGACGTTGACGGTCGAGTGAATAATCGGAAGATTGTAATTGACCGCCGCCTTGGCGACGCTCGTTATGTTGAAGACGAGCTCATCACGAGACATCGAGCGAATCGAGGAGACCTGGATCGGCTGGTAGTCGATGATGATCAGTGCCGAGTTCTCGGGGGACAGGAGTTGGTCGGTCTGCGGGTTGCGGATATTCTCGCTTGCCATTGGCAAATCCTTTTATGGGTAATCCACGCTTGTGGGAGAAATGATTTTCCGGGAGACATGCACCAGCGGCGACGTTGCCCGGAAGCAGCATTGTGCTGTTCCCCTATTCGGTGCAGTAGTAGCATTGCGCGGCGAACTGTGTCGCAAAATGGGGAACGCTGGATGGACATTGAAGAGCTGCAGACCTTCGTCGAAGTGGCTGATGCGGGGGGCATTTCACCTGCTGCGCTTCGGCTCGGCGTTTCCAAATCGATCGTCAGTCGCCGGCTCGTTCGACTTGAAACGGAACTTGGCGTCCAGTTGCTTGCACGATCCACACGCGGGGCGGCGCTCACAGAAGCCGGGGCTACGTTCCGCGACTATGCCGCCAGAGTCTGCGCCGAGATCGACATAGCCAAGGAAACGATCCTCCCCGCCGGAGCCCTTCGTGGCCGTTTGCGAGTCGCCGTACCACTCTCTTTCGGCCCGACGCATTTCGCGCCCGTGCTCGCGGAAATGGCACGACGCCACCCCCAGCTTCATATCCAGACCTGCTACAGCGATCGTTTCGTTGACCTCATCACGGAGGGTTACGATTGTGCGATACGGGTTGGCTACCTTCAGGACTCCAACTTGATCGCAAGGCGCATCGGCCCGACTTACACGCAGCTCGTCGCGAGTCCGGACTATGTGAAAGCGCATGGGTCACCTGAGTCGCCCGAGGAACTCGCCGCCCATGAGGCCCTCATGCAAGGCACCGAAGCCTGGCAATTCATGGATGGCGACAAGATCATCACGGTCCGTCCGCGGGGGCGCTTCAAGGCCGACAACGGCATCGCTCTAGTCGCCGCTGCAACTGCCGGACTCGGGATCGCGTACCTGCCCGATTGCCTTACCCACGAACACATCATTTCGGGGGCACTCGTACCGATCATGCCGCGTCATCCACCGCCCCCGGCAGGTGCCTATATCATCCGCCCGCCAGGCCAGCATCCCGCACGCAAGATACGGGTCCTCACCGAACTCCTGATCGAGTACTTCGGCGACTCTCCACACCTTGCGGCGCTGCCGCCGGTCTGAGGCATGACTGCGACCACAATGCTCGTCGTGACTCGACTCATCGAACAACCCGGTTCGTTGCATCAATGAGGTCTGCCTGGCCTCCGGCAAGCGAGGGCGCTGAAGCAGCCACCATGTCGTGTGGAAAGCCAAGGGTGATTGCGCTGGCAGCGTCCAGCTGTGCCAGTTGATCCGCCGTCAAGTGAACGTCTGCTGACGCCAGGTTATCGGCCATCTGCTCCGGCGTGCGTGGACCGATGATGGGCAGTGTTCCCTTGGCCAGCACCCAGGCGATCGCGATCTGGCCCGGTGTGTGGCCGGTTTCTTCGGCGATCGCTAACACGGCATCCACCGTCGAGGTCTTGCGCTCGCTGTTCTCGTCATGGATGACGGCCCCCAAACCCTGCGCACGACCAGTTTCCCCTTTACGGTATTTACCGGTCAGCAGACCGCCTCCCAGCGGCGACCATCCGACTGTTCCCAGATTGAATGCCGCCGCCATGGGCAGAAGTTCACGTTCGGCCGAGCGCTCCACCAGGCTGTGCTCCAATTGCACCCCCGAGATAGCCGACCAACCACGAAGCTCGGCCAAGGTGGCTGCCGTTGCCACACGCCAAGCCGGGAAGTTGGACAGTCCGCTATAGAGCACTTTGCCAGAGCGGATCAGGTCGTCCAGCCCCCGGACAATCTCGTCGATAGGCGTTACGCCATCAGGCATATGCACCCACAAAAGATCAATGTGATCCGTCTTGAGCCGCTTGAGGCTGGCTTCCACCGAGCTGAGCATGGCTTTGCGGCTATTGCCGGAGCGCAGGACGCCGGCACCGGGTGAGTCACCGAGCGAGAATTTGGTCGCCAGCACCACTTCATCGCGCTCGGTGGCCATGAAATCGCCGAGAATTGATTCCGATTGGCCAAATTGATACTGATCGGCCGTATCGATGAAATTGCCCCCCGCTGCACGGTAACCGTCGTAGATTTTACGGGCCTCGTCCAGGTCGGATCCGTAGCCCCATCCTTTACCGAAGTTGCCAGTGCCCAGCGCGAGCGAAGAAACCCGCAGGCCGGTATTTCCAAAAATGCGATAACGCATGGCGACCTCCTCATCAGGCGCGTCGCAAAGTCGACGCGCCGGTCCGGTGACGGGTTCTCAGGACCTCACGAACGCCAGAAGGTCAGCATTGAGCCTTTCCTTATGGGTATCGGTAATACCATGGGGTGCCCCCTCGTAGACGATCAGCTTGCTGTCCTTGATCAGCTCGGCCGAAGCTCGGCCCGCTGCATCGATAGGCACGATCTGATCATCGTCACCGTGAATGATCAGCGTTGGCACGTCGAACTTCTTGAGGTCCTCGGTGAAGTCGGTTTCCGAGAATGCCTTGATGCTGTCGTAGGTGTTCTTGTGGCCACCCAGCATGCCTTGCATCCACCAAGCGTCGATCACCCCTTGTGACGGTTTAGCGCCTGGGCGGTTGTAGCCAAAGAACGGACCGCTGGGGATATCGATGAACAACTGCGAACGGTTGGCCAGGAGCCCGCCACGGATGTCATCGAAGACCTTGACGGGCAGCCCTCCGGGGTTGGCTTCGGTCTTGACCATCAACGGTGGCACGGCGGAAATGAGACCGGCCTTTTTCACGCGCTTGGTACCATGACGACCAATGTACCTCGCCACTTCACCGCCACCCGTAGAGAATCCGAACAGCGTGGCGTCCCTCACATCCAAGTGGTCGAGCAACTGCGCCAGGTCGTCGGCGTAGTGGTCCATGTCATTGCCGTCCCAGGGTTGGCTGGAGCGGCCATGGCCACGGCGGTCATGGGCGATGCAACGAAAACCGTTGGCGGCCAGGTGATACATCTGCGATTCCCAACTGTCCGCGTCCAGTGGCCAGCCATGGCTGAACACCACAACCGGCCCCTTGCCCCAATCCTTGAAGTAGATTTCCACGCCATCTTTGGTAGTGAAGGTGCTCATGGTTTTGTGCACTCCGTGGTGGTTTTGAGGGGCATTGGTTCCAGACGCCTGAGCAGCCCCTTGACTGCAGCCGATGATCCCTGCGCAAAAGCGCAAGAGCTACGTAAAAACGGCAATTTGGAGATGAAGTTCTACCGATTCATGCAATGAGTGTGTTTGCCTGTTTTACGTAGTGCGGTGCAGGGATTCCAGCGACACTTCTACAACCTGAGCCGAGTAGAATGGCAAGTTGAAATGGAAAAAGCTCACGTCACGGGTAGGCAATCCCCCTCCCGGGCAAAACCGCAAGGCGGGTGGCAGGGCACAAAACACCAGGCAAACGTCGCCAGGGTGCTGACGCTGCTGCAAGCCCATGAAGAGCGACCGATTCGTCTGTCGGAACTGTGTCGCCATGCCGGTATCAGTGAGCGCACCCTGCGCTCCATTTTCAAGGAAGTATTCGGCATGGGACCCAATCGCTACCTGCATGTTCGCCGGCTGCATCTGGTCCGGGCCGCGTTGTCGATCGCCAGTGCCAACACCGAGTCAGTCAGCGCCATAGCCTTGCGCTTCGGCTTTTCCGACGGCGGCCGAATGGCGTCCGATTACCAAACGCTGTTCGGCGAATACCCCAGCCAGACCCTTATGCGGATGCCACCTTGAACAGTGCCTAGCGATGCGCAAGTGCTTTCACGGACCTCAGGGATTGTGCCGGGAGCATCCCGAAATGCTGACGATATTGACCGGCGAGTCGGCCAAAGTCCCAGACACCAAAGCGTGAACAAATACTGGTAATCGTGTCGCCAGGCCCTGCGTGGCGAATCGCGAAACGAATGGCGTGTAGTCGACGCACCATCAGATAGCGATGCGGGCTCATGCCCAGGTACTCATTGAAGACATTGCGTACCGTACGTTCGGAGGCACAGGTCGCATGACAAATGTCTTCGGTGTACACCGGCTGGATGTCCAGCACCTCGAGCAACTCCAGGGCCCGCTGGAGTATTTCCCTGTGGTCTCGACTCTGCCGGGCCCCGGCGTGTAATGGATCGATTGGCAGCAACAGGCGGAATACCACATCCATCACCTCCATGCGCGCGTCATGCTCGGCGCTCTCGGTATGCAGCACTTCGGGTGTATGGGTTTCGATGTGGAACAGACGGCGAGCCAGCCAGATCAGCGGAGCGATATTGCGATGGGCGTTGCTGACCATGTTGCGATGGAGCACGGAAAAGTCGAACTCGTCATCGCGGACCGCCGCCCAGCGCAGCACCAGTTCGCAGGACATGGCGACGGTCAGCCAACTGGCGGGACGTTTCGCATCGATGTGGAACATGGCGTTAGGCACCATCCAGCCGATTCGTCGTCGGTTGAACGCATGACCATCGACCACCGTGGTGTCGTGCCCTGTCAGGGGCACGAAAATATTGAAATAACCTGGCAGACCAACGCCGGTGTACACCGTTGCGGCGCCTTCGCGACCACTCATCAGCGCCACACCGTTCAAGTCGACAACGTTGAGTTGCCAGTCGCGCTGTTGCCTGGCGTGAAGGACATAGCGCCCCTGCACGCCATACAGGGCCTCTTCGAATTCATCGAATTCAGAACACACCAATTGGACCATTGAATGAACCTCAATGCCTTGGCAGCCTCCTTGCCAGATCGGAACTGGCAAATCAGCATAGCTCACGAATTCGATAGGCAAATGGACGACTGTCGCCGGCCATCTGCTATCAACCTGCCAGGTATTCGTCCGTGGAAATGACAGGTGCATAACCAAAAGCGAGTGCGGCCATGAAGGCTGCATGCACTTGAGCAGCGGGCACCGGTCCACGCGCGCTGGTTCTTGAAGGGTGCGTGGATCTCGCTTGACCACATGCCGAAGGAAAGCGGCGGCAGGCCCACCTAGCGGCAACACAGGCACCCACTGACCACCGGCTGATCAGGGTCGTTTTCGAGAAATGTGACCACGACTTCCATGCCCGTCCGGGGCGGCCCAATTTCACAACGCCAATCGACGCCCCCCTTCAGCCAACAACGACTCTTGTCGTCAAATCGATCTTCGCGGTCCCAGGGGAACTTGACCTTGATCCTTCCAAAGCGCCGATCACTCTGGATCCCCTCGTCTTCTAAAGCGACGACTACAGCAGCCTGCTTGCTTGGCACCTGAGGTTTCTTGTGAGCCAACGGCGGACGATAGGGCACATTCCATGGAAGAACGATAAAGCGGTTGCGGTAACCCTGATGGAAGTCATCCTCGCTGTCAGTGCTGCCACCGGCGACGTCCTCACTCAATACCTGTGGTTGCCGGCCTTCGTGGATGACCTGAGTCAGTAGCCATGGAGCGTTCCACTCCTGGCGCGGATGGCCTGAGATTTCCAGCACATGGCCACTGAGTAACCGAGTCTGGTCACTCTGCCCCTCAGCTTGCCGATAGGCCGCATGGCGGCGCTCCATAGTCCGAAGACGTATCTGCTTGCCGTGCTCATGACCGGTGAAACGCTCCGGCCGGTGATCTTTTTCAATGTCCTGCTGTTGCTCCACATCATAGTTGCGATGCGAGATACGACTGGTTAGCTGTCCCAGGCGCAGGTTGATGCGCTTGATCAGTGGCTCGTTGGTCACCCTGTCGCACGCTTGTCCATAAGCAGTCGGGTACTCCATCCTGGGGAAAACCGCCTGATCATCACCAAAGACCAGCACATGGCCTTGAGCACTGTGTTGGAAGTGAAAGTGGATACCCTCCTCCTCGCACAAACGCTGAATGAAGTGCAAATCTGTTTCGTCGTACTGGGTACAGCAGTCACGCTCGGGGTAGGTCGACCCCAGATGAAACCGATAGGCGTCGCCCAGAATGCCGTGTTCTTCCAGTATCAAGGCGACGATTTTCGGCACCGAGAACTGTTGATAGATCCTCCGGTTGATGCGGTGGCGCAAGTAGGACAGGTGCGGTACGAGGGCCAGGCTGTAGTGCGTCAGACGCTGGCCATGACTGCTTTGAGCGATGTGATAGACCCGCCCATGAATGCCGTTGCCCTTCGTGTCCAAAGCCAGAAAAGCCTCTGTGTCGAAGAGCGCGTCCAGATCCAGGTCAGACCGCTCGCTAACAAACGCCACGTTGAAGAGATAAGGCCTGCTGATTGCCTCTTCTCCGGTGAATGCGAGCACTTGAAAATCGTGCTCACAACCGTCGATTGTCAAACTGAAGTGCGTTTGATTGGCTGGGCTGAACATCCGCTGTTCTCTTTTTAAAACCTGCTGCTCGCCCCACGCCCATGTATGAAATAAAGGCTTGCATCGAGCAGCAGGCGACAAATCAAGTCAGATCACACACCACTCTTCACTTTGGTCCAGATCCGCGTGCGGATCCGCTCCAGTTTCAATGGCAGTGGCTCAAGTGGAATAAGTGTAGCGATCGTCTTTTTGTCTGGATAAATCCAGGGATTGTCTCGCAGCCTCTGCTCGACAAACTCAGCGGCATCTTTATTGGCGTTTGGGTATAGCGTGTGATTTGAGGTCTTGGCAATAACTTCTGGTCGCATCATATAATTAATGAACGCCATACCTTCTTTGGGATGGGGAGCATCTTTTAACAGGACCAGATTCTCCGACCAGGACAGCGCTCCTTCGCGAGGCAGACTGTAGGCAATCTTGCGCCCCGTGTTGGCCTTCTCGTTGATGGCCTGTGCAGCAAGGGCACCATTAGCCCAGCCCACAACTGCACAAATATTGCCGTCAGCCAGGTCGGCGTCGATTCTGGATGAGTCGAAATAGAGGACATAAGGACGGATTTTTAACAGCAAGGCCTGAGCTTTCTGGTAATCCTCCGGGTTCTTACTGTTGCTAGGGAGTCCAAGGTAATTCAACGCAATGGAAATGATCTCACTTGGAGAGTCAAGCATTGCCACACCACACGACTGGAGCTTACTAATGTTTTCTTCTTTGAAGATCAAGTCCCAGCTATTCACCGGAGCATTATCACCCAGCGCACCCCTGACTTTGTCAACGTCATAACCAATGCCGGTAGTGCCCCATAAATAGGGCACAGCGTAGCGATTACCAGGGTCATTGACCGCGAGTTGGGACAAGATATCGGGATCGATATGTGAAAAGTTACTCAGCTGATTACGATCCAACGGCTGAAGGACTCCCGCCTGGATCAGGCTGGGCAACACATTGGAGGTGGCCACAACCACGTCATACCCGGTGCGCCCGGCCATGACCTTGCTCTGCATGATTTCAGCGCTGTCGAACGCATCCATATGCACGCTCGTACCAGTTTCCTGTTCAAACTCCTTTGGCGTCTCCGGCGCAAGCAACCCGAACCAGTTATACAGATACATCCCGGGCTCTACAGCCGCTACTGATGTGCTTATCCCGGCACAGAGAAGCGAGGCCGAAAAAATGGTTCGCAAATGTGACTTTCTCATGCAACATCCTTGTCAAGACGATATGCCCTCATGGCTATCGTAAACCCTGGCAGCGAATATACCGGGTGCTACCGAATAGTAAATACCTACGAATACTTACCCTTGACCTGCCAATCCCTAACCCTAAAGGGGTAGAAAATGCCGTTTGACCTTCACAGCCTGGCTTGGCATCGATCGATTGGAAAGCTGATCATGCAGTTGAACCGTCCAGACTTCTGGAGTTCACTTGTTCGCACGTTAAATGAGTACGTGCAAATCGATAATTGGGTTGTATTGATTTTCAGCGATCAACACGTACAGGTCGTCAGTCTTCCTGAGGTAGCAGACGCGGAAGAAGTCGACGCATTCACTCATCGTTACGTGAAGGGGCTTTATCTACTTGATCCATTTTATATAGCTAATCGAGAAACCCCACAGAGCGGCTTCTTTCATCTATTGGATATTGCACCCGAGTACTTTCTTGAAACCGAGTACTACCACAAGTATTTTGCACAATACATCTCCATGGATGAGGCACAGTACAATGTCCAGCTCGACACCAATAGAACATTGTGCATTTCCATTGGCAGCAAAGTCCGCTTTAGCCAGGAACAAATAACCATGCTTGACATCATCAAACCGTGGGTAACCGCATTGATGCATCAGCGCATGGTTTTTGAAACTGACGTAGATAAAACCCTGACTGAGCCGCCTCTGTGGCCGGAAACGGTCAATCAGCTTGGCACACAAATAACAGCACGCGAGAGTGACGTACTCCGTTTATTACTCAGCGGCTTCTCCAATAAAGAAATAGCCGGAAAGCTGTCCCTCTCGGCGGAGACCATAAAAGTTCACCGCCGCAACATTTACGCAAAACTAAACATCAAGTCGCAATCTGAGCTGTTTGCTCGATTTTTCATGCCAAAACAAAATGTTCCCGCTACCCATTGAAGTCAGGGCAGCGGGCTGATTTGCGCGGTCATGCGCCTGCAAGCATCAAGTCCAGATTCTGTACCGCCGCGCCAGCGGCGCCCTTCCCAAGATTGTCAAACACCGCAGCCAGCAAAACCTGCCCGGTCTCATCATTCTCAAACACTGATAAGCGCAAATCATCAGTTCCGTTAAGCGCTTGAGGATCAAGGGACGTCAACTCCTTAGCTTCCTGCATCGACATCACCTGTACATGGCTCGCATCGGCGTAGTGCTGCATCAGACAGGCATGCAACTGCACCGCGCTCACGCCTGGCGCCAACAACCGGGTTTGCAAGGGTATGGTCAGCACGATCCCCTGCCGAAAAGCGCCATAGGCCGGCACAAACATCGGCCGCTCCGTCAGGCCACTTTGCTGCTGAATCTCCGGAATATGCTTGTGTGCCAGCCCCAGCCCATAAACCTGAAACGCCGACGCCTGTGCTGCGCCTGCTCCCTCATGCTCCTGCACGCCAACGCGTCCTTTTCCGGAATAACCCGACACGGCATGAATGCTCATCGGGTAATCCCTGGGCACCAATCCGGCCTCCAGCAATGGGCGCAGCAACCCGATCGCCCCCGTTGGGTAGCAACCGGGATTACTGACCCGCCGCGCAGCGGCGATGCGTTGGGCCTGTTGCGGATTCATCTCTGCGAAACCATAGGTCCAGTCTGGATGGGTGCGGTGCGCCGAACTCGCATCGATCACCCGAACGGCTGGGTTTTCGATGGTCGCTACAGCGTCGCGGGCGGCTTGGTCGGGCAAGCAGAGAATAGCGATGTCGCAGTGGTTGATGGCTTCGGCGCGACGTTGCGGATCCTTGCGATGTTCGGGGCTGAGTGTGAAAAGCCGCAGATCGCTGCGCTCGCGCAGACGTTGATGGATTTGCAGCCCGGTGGTGCCTTGGTCGCCATCGATGAATACAAGGGGACTTGCCATGGAATGCTCTCGGACATTGGAAATCAGGAGCCCAATCTTCAGCGACGCTCTAAGATAGGAAAAGTTGAATTTATAAACGATGAAATTCAGTTTTTCTGAACAAGGAAATCCTCATGCGCGAAATCAGCCTGGACCGTCTGCGCACGTTGGTAGCGATTGCCGACCTGGGATCATTTGCCGAAGCGGCCCGTGCGCTGCACCTTGCACCACCCACCGTCAGTCTGCATATCGCCGACCTGGAGGCGCGCGTGGGCGGCAAGCTGTTGTCACGCACGCGTGGCCGCGTTCAACCTTCAGCGATAGGGAACACACTGGTGGAACGCGCACGGCGCCTATTGGCAGACGCAGAGCAGGCACTTGAAGACGTCGAACGTCAGGTTCAAGGATTGGCCGGACGTGTGCGGCTAGGCGCCTCCACGGGGGCCATCGCACAGTTGCTGCCGCATGCGTTGGAGACATTGAGCCAACGCCACCCCGTGATCGATGTACAAGTCGCGGTGCTCACCTCCCAGGAAACCTTGAAGAAACTTGCCGAGGGCTCCTTGGAGATCGGTTTGGTCGCACTGCCGCAGTCCCCGGTGAAGGGCTTGCGGATCGAGCCGTGGCGACGAGACCCAGTCATGGCCTTCTTGCCAGCTCGCTGGGAGTCCCCGGAGGCTGTGACCCCCGCTTGGTTGTCCGCTCAGCCGTTGATTTTGAACGACACCACCACGCGTCTTTCGCGCTTGACGGCGGAGTGGTTCGCCAGTGATGGGCAGCAGCCTGCGCCGCGCATTCAACTGAACTACAACGATGCGATCAAGAGCCTGGTGGCGGCGGGTTATGGTGCGACGTTGTTGCCCCATGAGGCGGCCACGCCATTGCTCGATAACAGAATCGTCATGCGGCCTTTGAAGCCCTTATTGTGGCGTCAACTGGGGATTGCCCACCGCAGTCGGGACATCGAACGGCCTACGCAACATGTGCTGGATGTGTTGTGGGAGTTGAGCGCGGAGTGATTTTGTCTGGGCATGAGGTATTCTGCGCGGCGTAAAACACGATCCAGGCCTGCGGCGTGCCACTGCTTGTACGCCCCATTGATCGATCTAAAAGCGGCGCACCAGGAGGTCTGCATGTTGTTTGGACATCGGTTCGAGCGCACCGCGCAGGATGACCTGTACATCCACTCGCGCAACCGGGTGCAGAGCGCCTTCGTGCTGCTGACAGGCGTGCTTGCCTTCATCTTGCCGGTGGCGTTCGCCGTGTTTGTGACCTCTGATGAAGGCTCGCCCCTGACTGACCTGGATCCGCTGACTTCACTGCTGATCGTGCTCGGGCTGCTGCTGATTCCTGCACTCGGCCTCCTCCTGATGGTGTACACCGGCATCCGCGAGACCTTGCTGTTATCGCGACGCGACGGTGAAGGCAAGCGCCGCACCCGAAACTTTTTTGGGCGTCGCGAGCGTGTGCATTCGGTGTTTAGAATCGATACCCCCAAATGCCTCGAACTTCGCCGCCGCCAAGATGCCGAGCCCGCCTACACCCAATTGTGGCTGGTGATGCGCGATGGCAGCGAACACCGCCTGACGACCGACAACGTTCCGGTGGTGCCAGGAAGTCAACGCACCGACTTGTGGTTGCGTGAGCTGGCCGACTACCTGAACGTGGCAGTGCCCACCGAAGTCGTGGTGGGCTCGACGGCGGGAGTGAAGAAGGCTACCTACAGGCCTGCTCCAGCCCCAACCAGCGGTAAGGCGGTGAGGGAAGCCAGGCAGCGCAAAGCCAAGGGGCTCACGCCTGCCCATGCGATCACCGAAAAACTCGGCACGCCCGCACGCGCCCTGCTCCTTCTAATGGGTGTTTTCCTGGCACTATTGGAGCTGAGTCGTGTCATCGCATTGGTGCCCGCTCTGTTTGCCGGGCGGCTGCGTGTCGGCGGTCGAACGGGCACGACAACCTTCTACTGGGCCGAGCAACCACTCACCTTCTCATTCAACATGCTGGTGGGCATGGCCGAGGTGTTGATCATCGGATTCATCGCCTGGGGTTGTCTGCGCATGGCGATCCGGGGGCGGATGAGTTCCAATCCCTGAGGGCGGTCAATTCGACCACTGCTCGGTCAGAAACGGTGAGCAGGAAGCTGTCCCGTCAATATGGTAGACCCTCGGTTCTTCCGAAAAATAGTCCTCCAAGCCCATCATGAACATCCGATGGTCTTCACTCTCTTCGAAACCCGGCGTGTGATCCTCGAGCGATTGCCATCGCACGATCAGGTTGAATTGTTGGGGGGATTCAATCCCTTGCGCTAGCAGGTGACCGCAGTAACCCTTTGCGCGGGTGAGCAAAGGAGCAACCTCGGCAAATGCACGCCTGAACATTTCAATGCGTTCTTTGTGAATGGGGAGCAGAGCGATCTCATAAATCATGGCGTTCCTCGAACATGACTTGAACGGTTAAAAGTGCGCACTTACGCGATGAGCGATGGCTCGACTGCGATCGCGATTTTTCCTTGAACGCCGTTGTTGGGACTCTCCAGCCGGGCATGGGCAAGTGCAATGTCGGCAAGCGAATAGACAGCGCCAACATGTGGCCGCAGCTGACCTCGCGCGACCAATGCGCTCAACTCATCGAGCTTGCCGCGGTTCTGCCTTGTGAAAACGAAGTGATAACTCGCGTTCTTGCCCCAGGCCTGGACAAGGTTTTGTGGCTGTGCAATGTCCACGATCGAGACAACGCGGCCAAGCTGTGCCAGCGCGTCGGGGCTGCGCGACAAGGTATTGCCGCCGATGGTGTCGAACACAACATCAACGCCGCGACCACCCGTTTCCCGCATGATGACGTCGACGTAATCCTCCTTTTCATAGTCGATGACCACATCGGCTCCCAGGCTTCGCACGAACCCAGCGTTTGACTCACGCACGGTCGTGAACACCCTTGCCCCCATGGCTTTTGCCACCTGGATCGCCACATGACCGACGCCTCCCGCGCCGCCGTGGATCAGAATGCTTTCCCCCACTCTGAGCGCCGCACGCACGATCAGCGCTTCCCATACCGTCCCGCCAACCAAGCTCAGGCTCGCCGCCTCTAGATGGTTTAGCGACGGCGGCTTCTTCCCAATGATGCTTTCGGCAGCAACGTGGTACTCGGCATAGCTGCCTGGTCCTTCAAATATTTGCGGGGTGTACCAGACTTCGTCTCCTGGAGCGAAGGCTGTCACGCCTGGCCCAACTTCTTCGACAACACCCGATACATCGTGTCCGGTAATGGCCGGCAGTTGCACCAGGTCGGGATAGTCGCCGCGTCGAACCTGGTAATCCAACGGATTGATGGAGGTTGCGTGCACTCGGACCAAGACTTGTCCGGTGTGCGGTACGGGCTTGGGCACATCGCGGAGTTCGAACGATCCCGACCCGCCGAATGATTCAAGTACCATTGCTTTCATCGTAAAATCCTCGAATCTACAAAAAGGAATATCGAGATATCTCGATATATTACGGTAAAAAAAACTACAGCTCTTTCCCTATGACCTCGGCAAGCGCGCGGATGGTTGCTTCATTGCGCTTGTAGTAGGTCCACTGACCGATACGCCGGACTTCGACCAAGCCCACTCGTTGCAGCGTTGCAAGGTAACCAGACACCGTTGACTGCGACAGTCCGATACCTTCTTGAATACTGCTGACGCAGACTCCCACCGTGAGAACGTCACCTTCATCCTGTGGAGGGAAGTTCTTTGCGGGATCCTTCAAGCCTTTCAAGATTTCCAGGCGTGTAGGGTTTGAGAGTGCTTTGAATATTTCGATCAATTCCATGCCTCGAGAATATCGAGATTTTTCGATATGTCAATACGTAGCTTAGCTCCCCTCCCGGCAACCCAATATCTTGAGCAGCATGCCAATAGAACCATACCCACCACTCCACAGAACCCTCAAAGCTACCTTTAAATGGCAGAATCTCCTTAATTGATCGTTTTGGAGACCACCATGCTTCGCGTGTTTGAACAAAGACTCGACCCCTTCCCACCCGACGAGGTACCGCCGCCCCCCGAAGGCCTGGCGCGGTTTCTTTGGGCGTGCACACGGGGCGCCCGCGGCTACATCCTTGCGTTTGCGCTGCTCAGCGCCGGTGTGTCGATCTACGAAGCCTGGCTGTTTTCTTTCCTCGGTCAGGTCGTGGATCTGCTCTCGACCTGGCAAGCCGGTGGTGAGGCGGCGGCGCAGGAAAGTCGCGTGCTATGGGGCATGGGCATCGTCATGGTGGCAAGCATCGGGCTGGTGGCGTTGCGCACCATGGTTCAGCACCAGATATTGGCGATCAATCTGCCGTTGCGGCTGCGTTGGGACTTCCACCGCCTGATGCTGCGGCAAAGCCTGTCGTTTTTTTCCGATGAGTTCTCCGGCCGGGTCACCACCAAGGTGATGCAGACTGCGCTGGCCGTGCGCGACGTGCTGTTCACCCTGATCGAGATCGCACCCGGGATCGGCGTGTATTTCATTGCGATCATCGCATTGGCCGGCGGCTTCGCCCTGAAACTGATGCTGCCGTTCCTTGCCTGGATCGTGTTGTTCGGGCTGGCCATGCTCTACTTCGTGCCCCGCTTGGGGAAAGTCGGACAGGAACAGGCCCATGCGCGCTCCTCGATGACCGGACGGATCTCGGACGCCTACACCAACATCACCACCGTGAAGCTGTTCTCCCATTCCAATCGTGAAGCGCACTTCGCGCGCGCGGCCATGGAGGATTTCAAGCAGACCGGCTTTCGCCAGATGCGCCTGGTCAGCCAGTTCGAGATCGTCAACCAGGCGTTGGTGGTGGGGTTGATCATGGCCGCAGGCGGTTATGCCCTTTGGCTGTGGCACCAGGGCGAAGTCGGCGCCGGCGCAGTGGCGGCGATTACCGCCATGGCGTTGCGTATCAACGGCATGTCGCATTGGATCATGTGGCAAATGACCTCGCTGTTCGAGAGCATCGGCACCGTGCAGGACGGCATGGCCACCCTGACCCGCGGCCCCAAGGTGCAGGACGCGCCGGACGCGGGTGTACTGGTGACCTCCGGCGGAGCGGTCACCTTCGACAATGTGAGCTTCAACTACAACGGTGAACGCCAGGTGCTCGATGGCTTGAGCCTGAACATTCGTCCGGGCGAGAAAATCGGCCTGGTAGGCCGTTCCGGCGCGGGCAAATCCACGCTCATCAACTTGCTGCTGCGCTTCTATGACGTCGACAGCGGGCAGATCCGCATTGACGGGCAGGACATTGCCCACGTGACGCAAGACAGCCTGCGCAGCGCCATCGGCATGGTCACCCAGGATACGTCCCTGCTCCACCGCTCCATTCGCGACAACATCGCCTACGGCCGACCCGATGCAAGCGACGCGCAAATCCGCCGTGCCGCGGCCAATGCCCAGGCCGATGAGTTCATCAGCCAACTGAGCGACCGCCAGGGTCACAGCGGCTACGACACCTTGGTGGGCGAGCGCGGCATCAAGCTGTCGGGCGGCCAGCGCCAGCGCATCGCGATTGCTCGTGTGATGCTCAAGAACGCCCCGATCCTGCTCCTCGACGAGGCGACCAGCGCCCTGGATTCGGAAGTCGAAGTGGCCATCCAGGAAAGCCTCGATGAAATGATGCAGGGCAAGACCGTCATCGCCATCGCCCATCGGCTGTCGACGATTGCGGCGATGGATCGACTGATTGTCATGGATGATGGGCGCATTATTGAACAGGGTACCCACGCTGAATTGCTCGCCAGGAACGGCATCTATGCGCGGCTGTGGCACCACCAGAGTGGTGGGTTCCTGGGTGAGGATCGGTGGGTGACTGAGGCTATGGATCAGGTCTAAGCGTGAAGGGCCTGGGGTGATCTGCAGGTGGGTGTTTTGGGTCGTCAGCTGTCCTTCACAACGGGCAGCTTTCGGCCAAAAGCGGTCAGTGGATTTAGGGTGCTTGCGCCTCTAGCTGTAGCTTTGTAGGATCCTGCGAGCGCCTGACAATAGCGGTTCACATGAACAGCAGGTCAAGCCTGGAAATCGAGGGCGTTGCTTTAAAATCCAGACTTCGATTGCGCTGCTATCAGATATGGAGATTCTCCTACTTTGAATTATGGACAAGCTGTTGCAGTCGTCGAAGCCTTTCAAGATCTTGCACACAGAATTGACATTGAATTTCCAGAACGCCTCGCAGCACTCATGCGAATAGCGCATACCCCCCCTTCAAAGGCTGTACTGAGTAGCCTTGTAGATTTTCACTGGCTCGATGCCGAAGAAGCAGAACGAGAAATCAATGAGTGGCTTAACCCTGATGACCAGCAAGGTCGAACCTTTCTTCCCTTTGCGGCTACAGGCGGCGGTGAGCCTTACTGCCTGGTTCGATTGGAAAACGGGACTTCGGGGATTGCTCAGGTACTTCATTTTGCTCAGCCATCTCCACTTGCCCATGCCGATATCTCATCGTTCGTGACAAGGGAATACGTACGCGTCGCTACGGACTTATCTTGGCTACCGCCTCGAATGGACTTCAATATCGCACTGAAAAGTGAAGTGGCATTGATCGAAACGGTTTTACTACCCGCAGACTATGCGCTTCTTGAGGCCCTGTTTAGTCGACAGTGTGTCGCCATGAATTACCAGGCTGGCCCTCGAGGCATCTCGAAAATTGTCAAAGCCTTCATCTCTCAAGAAGAAGAGGAATCGTTAGCCGCCCGACTACGCCATCCGAACCCAACCGAGTTCGAAGCTCTTCGTGCTTGGATGCGCTGAATGTGTCTCCACTAGGAACCGAGCCAGTGCCGGCCAACACTCACCACTTGCCAATACTCGCTTTGGGTTTTTGCCCGTCCCAATAGACAGCAATCGACCAAAAGCATCGTTCGATCCACTACCTTCCAGCCAAAGAGCGAAAACCTCTCGATCGGTGAAAGCTAGTCTCTAAGGGTACGCATTATTTCCTCGACCACCGGCTTCGTGTATTTCTCACTGGGATCAGTTTCCGGTGGGTCGTTACTGCGGAACCATTCACCTTGATCGAATGCCTGGTAAAGCGAGAAAGCGGGCTGAGGCATGTCATTAGTCATACCTACTTCAACCACAGCATTTATGATCCCGTTCATAACGCCGTCGCAAAAATCATAGAGCAGAGATCCTTGTAGATAGCCTTCCGCAACCGCGACGGACAGCTCGTTCAGCACATCATGCGGTGCAACGCCGAACCTTTCGCAAATAGGGACAAGATCACTCAGCGTTAAACCGTCTGCTTCCGCTTTCACCGACAGTTCCTTGAATTCGATCTTCGGTAACACCATGATCATGAGCTTCTTCCGGTTAGGTGCGAAGGTAGCGCTTACAGAGTAGCCGCACAGCGCTGCCACACGTCAATTCCATGCTGCAATACGGATTCATGGTCGGTCAACTTCAGCTACAGGCAATGTCCGCTTTGGGTCGGAAGCAGCCCTTCGCTTCCGACCCGATCCATCTTGGGAAAAATGGAATCTAATCCACCGGACGCTTATCTAGGGTCGATGACATCCAGCGCCCGGTTTGCCAATAGCTGACCCAGCTCGATCAACTGCTGCAGCCCTAGTGCAACATGCCGTCGAGAATCCTCCAGATCGAACGCTAAATCGTTGGCCATGGCATTGGCGGAGGCTAACGTTTCGCTGAGGTTGGCCAACAGGCTTTCAACATCGACGCCCTCCACGACGGTGAATAGCTGGTCCGGAGGTGGCTTCTTGTCGGGCTGGGCGGGTTTGGGGTTCAGATAGGAATCGATGACACGTTCGGCGTTGGCGTCGGCCGCGATGTCCAGGTGCAGCGGTGGAACGGGTGGGTCGGGGATGAGTTTGTCCATATGGACCTCCTAACGTCAGTCGGATCCGCCACTGTTCGCGACTAAACGAAGTGGGGTGGCGGCTGTGCGCAGGTTAGTCGACCGGGACGTTAGGAAACCGGCGCACCCTAAAGTGCCCTGCGCACAGCCACCATAAAATCAGCGAGAAAACCGTAGCCTGACTTCAAGGGGACCTTGCGCCTAACGAAATACCGAGCGACTAAACCCGACCGCTGAATTGGCAGCGGTGGACAAAGACTAGGCACCGAAATCAGCAGGCGCAAGGGACTGGAATTTTCTAGGAAATGTCCTGCAAGTCAATGGGCAATATTCGCTCCGTCGATTCCTACGAGAAGCTCGTACAACCCTTCCACCACCGAAACGCTGCGCTGCGCGACGGGTGCGATGTGATTGGAAGACCACAACCATGGCTCAGCCAATTAATCCGGCAGATGCCATAATCCCTCCCTGCTCATACCAGAGACGGATCAATGACCACCGAACGCTACGACCAACTCGCCATCTTCGCCGCCGTCGCCCAAGAGCGCAGCTTCACCCGCGCAGCGGCCAAGCTGGGCATGTCGCAACCGGCGCTGAGCCGGGCGATGCGTCAGTTGGAGGAGCGGCTGGGGGTCAGGCTGCTCTCGCGAACCACTCGAAGTGTTGCCCCGACCGAAGCCGGTGAACACCTGCTGCGGGTGGTCGCGCCGCGCTTCGAAGAGATCGATAACGAGATGGCGATGCTCAGTGAGTTTCGCGATAAGCCGGCGGGTAAATTGCGCATCACCGCGGGCGAGCACTCCGCAATCACCATCCTGCAATCCGTTCTCGCCAGGCTGCTACCTGATCATCCCGACCTCAACATCGAAATCATCGTCGACTATGGCTTTACCGACATCGTCGCGGAGGGTTTCGACGCCGGTGTGCGGCTGGGCCCACAGGTGGCCAAGGACATGATTGCCCTGCGCATCGGCCCTGACATGCGCATGGCGGTAGTGGGCTCGCCCGCGTATTTCGCCCGGCATGCCAAGCCAGTCATTCCTGACGATCTCACGACGCACAATTGCATCAACCTCCGCATGCCGACCCATGGCGGCCTTTATGTCTGGGAGTTCGAGAAAAACGGACAGGAACTGAAAGTCCGGGTGGAAGGCCAGTTGGTGTTCAACACCATCGCGATGCGCCTGGAGGCCGCGCTGCAAGGCTTGGGGCTGGCCTTCATGCCGGAGGACCTGGTGCAGGACGCCGTCGCGCAAGGCCGGTTGATTCGGGTGCTGGAAGATTGGTGCGAGCCGTTTTCCGGCTACCACCTCTACTATCCCAGTCGCCGCCAAAGTTCACCGGCCTTCACGCTGCTGCGCGAAGCCTTGCGCTACGAGGGTTGACTGGCCTGGACGGTGTCCAATGCTTCGGCGGCGCGCTTGGCCGCGGCGGCATCACCCTGCTCGCCCAGTAGCTGGATCAGTTGCCGCAGTTGCGAAGCGCTCAGGCCGACTCGCAGGCTGGCGGCCATGTGCGAGCGCAGTTGTGATTCCACGCCGGGGGTGACCGCCAGCGCGGCGACGGTCGCCAGCTCACGGCTTTGCCAGTCCAGGTTGTCACGCTCGAAAATGTCGCCGAACAGGTGCGCCTGCAAGTACTGGTTGATGACCGGGACGAAGTCGAACAACGGCCCTTGGACGGGCGCACCGGCAATGCGCGTCTGATTGGCCTTGCCCGCCGCCAGCAGCGCATCGCCGGTAGGAATCAGGCGCGCGGGATCGCGCCCCGGGTCGTCCTGGACGCCGCGTTGCTTGCGCGCCTCCACCACTTTCATCAATTCGCCGAGGGCGTTGAGGCTGCGGGGAAAGCCGCTGTAGGCGTAAAGCTGCACCAGGATTTCCTTCGCCTCGCTGACGGTGAGGCCGGCATCCAGCCCTTGATTCAGGGCGGTATTGAGGCCAGGCATGTTGCTCGTCGCCATGGCGGCGGCAATCAGCGGGATGGCTTGCTGCTTGGTCGATAGGGTTTGCGAAACCGCCACGGCATCCGGCTTGGCCGATGGCGTCGACACTCCAGCGGCGCTGTATTGTTCTTCGCTGACCTTCTCCAGCCACTCCACGTTTTTGCCCTCCACCGTGCCAGTCACGGCCAGGTGGGTCATGGCGCTCGTCGGCGCGGCACCATGCCAGTGCTTGACGCCAGGCGGGCAGACGATCACATCGCCCGGGAGGATCTGCTGCACAGGTTTGCCCCATTCCTGCGTCAGACCGACACCGGAAATCACCACCAAACGCTGTCCGGCGGGATGGGTATGCCAGGCCGAACGCGCGCCCGGTTCGAAGCTGACGTAGGCGCCGGCGGCATTGATTTCATGGGTTGCCGGGAACAGAGGATCGACCCGCACGCGCCCTGTGAAATAGTCCGCCGGGCCTGCGACTGAAGCCTGGCTGCCGGCTCGGCTGATCTGTTGCGAAGTCCGCGACTCGCTGGTGCTTTCTGTACTGGCGGCGCCGGCAAAAGGCGCCGCCGCGCATAGCGCAAAACAAAGGCTACCGGTTGAACGCAGAGTCATTTGGCTTTCCTCTCGATTGATATCGTAGAGAAACAAATTACCCGTGCCGCATTAATCGATAAACCATGCCAATTACATAGCACTTATATCGTAATCGCATAAATCCGATTTACTTGATCTCGACCAATCGCACTGCCTGTGATCCGTCCAGAGACAGGTGAATCACGGCGGCCCGGCTCGGGAAATTCGGCGCATCCTCAGTTAGCATCAATGTTGGATGTATTGCCGCTATCGCGAGCAAGCTCGCTCCCACACTGGAAGCCGGGACAACCGCCATTGTCCTATCCATCCGAAATCCCCCGGGAGCTTGCTCTGCCCGGCGTCAGGCCTCTGAACGAATGCGCTCGACCAGACGCGCCTGGAGTGCTTCCAGCTCCCCGGGATCGGCCTTGCCCCTGCCATGCACGCCTGGCGCCTCACCTTCCCAGCGAGGGATGATGTGCATGTGAATGTGATAGACCGTTTGCCCGGCCACAGCACCATTGAACTGCGCGACCTGGACCCCGTCCGGCTGCAACTCGTCCACGATGATCCGCGTCAGGCGCTGCACGGCAGACATCATCGCGCCCAGGACGGCAGGCTCGACCTCAAGGATATTTCGCGCCTGGGAGGCTTTGGGGATGACCAGGACATGGCCGCGCGATTGAGGAAAGAGATCCAGGAAGGCCAACACATCGGCGTCTTCGTAAATCTTGTAGCACGGCGCATCGCCGCGAAGGATCAGCGCAAAGATGTTCTGCGGATCGTAATGACCGTGGAGACTCATGATCACTCCTTGAAGTTTGGGAGGTTGGTTGCCGGTAAGAGATTTAGCACAGTCCAGGGACAACGTCTTGTCGAGGTCTGCTTGAACACCGGGACGGGGCTTACTGGGGAGGGTGTTGGATCAGTGGGGATCGGTGCTGAATGTCGGGCCGCCATCGCGAGCAGGCTCGCTCCCACAAGGGGATTTGTGGAGGTCACTCAATCACAGCCCACCGCCGATCCATTGTGGGAGCGGGCTTGCTCGCGAAGGCGGCGGACCTGTCGGCATCGTAGTTGATTGACCCACCGCTTTCGCGAGCAAGCCCGCTCCCACAGGGGACTTGTGGTGATTACCCACTTACAGTCCACCGCTACCCCATTGTGGGAGCGAGCCTGCTCGCGATAGCGGCGGGTCAGTCGACATCGGTGCTGGCAGCCAAGCCGCTTTCGCGGGCCTCCTTCAGCGTAACGGCAATTTTCTGCTGCAACTCACTTTGCGAAAACGGCTTGTGCAGGACCGGGCACCCGGCGTATTCGGCCGGCAGTCCGCTGGCGCCGTATCCGGTGCTGAACAGGAAGGGAATCTTGCGACCCTGAAGAATCTCGGCCACCGGGAACACCCGCTCGCCAGCCAGGTTGACGTCCAGGATCGCCAGGTCAACCTGCGCCGAGCCTGCGACTTCACATGCAGCAGCGAGCCGGGCGACCGACGCTACCACTTCGCATCCGCACTCCTCCAGCATCTCTTCGATCAACAGGGCAATCGCGCCTTCGTCCTCGACGACCAGCACCCTGACGCCCGCAAAGGGGGTCATGCCCCGGTCACCCCTATCAGGAACGAAAAGCGGCAGCAAACGCCTTGCGCAGCGTAGGTGAGGTCGAACTTGCCGGCCAAGTCGCGCTCGATGCAGCGCTGCATCAAGCGTGAACCGAGCCCTTCCCGTTCCGGTGGTGACACCGGAGGCCCTCCTTGTTCGCGCCAGTCGAGGGTCAGCAACGTTCCGTCCGCCTGGGCTTGCAGGTGCCAAGTGACTGCAAGCGTCCCGGTCTCGACCGACATCGAGCCATATTTCAGCGCGTTGATCGCCAATTCATTGAGGGTCATCGTAAGGTTGAGCGCCACGCGAGTACCGACGTCCACAGAAGGGCCTTCAATCACGAAGCGACCAGGCTCATGCCCAAACACCGGCATCAGCACTTCGTGGGCCAGGGTGTCGAGCGGCGTCTGCCCCCAATGCCGTTTCGTCAAGAGATCGTGTGCCCGCGACAACGCCAGGAGTCTTGCCTCGAAACGCCTGTAGCCGTCTTTCGCATCCTCGGCATTGCGCGCCGTCTGGGCTGCCAGCGATTGCACCGTGGCCAGGGTGTTCTTGACCCGGTGATTGAGTTCATCGATCAGCGTCTTCTGTCGATATTCCGCCTGCTTTCGCTCGGAGATGTCGACCAGCATGTTGATGGCGCCCACCAGGTTTCCATCGGCATCATGCAAAGGCGTGGGATAAGGCGTGAACGGAACACGGCTACCGTCCGGCCGCTCTGCAACGGCCTCGACGCCGCGAATCGGCCGGTTTTCCTTCAGGGCCACCGCCATCGGGCATTGGTCGTGGGGCAGGAAACTGCCGTCCGTGTTGAACAGTTTCCAGGTCACGCACCACTGGTCGCCCAGCCGAGGGGTGCGCCCGGACAGTTCGACAGCGGCGCGATTGTAGAAGGTGATGCGGCCATCGGCGTCAGTGGTGTACACCGCGGCAGGCAACGCCTCGAGAAGATTGCGCATGTGCCGTTCGCTTTCGCGGACCTGGTTTTCCATCCGCCGCGCCAGCGTGACGTCCTGCAGCACTCGCACGCCATACCGAAACGTACCGCTGGCGTCCCTCACCGAGGAACTGTGGATGTCGAGGTAAACGACCTCGCCATCGGGCTTCAAGGCGCGTTTGCGAAGCACGTAGTTATCAAGTTCACCGGCCACCTGGCGGGCGTACAACCCCGCGTCCTGCGGGATGCAATCGGGGTGGGTATAGTCCAGGAATGTCATCGACAGGAGCTCTTCCCGCGAGCGCCCCAGCATGTTGCACAGGGCATCGTTGACGCGGAGCAAGCGACCGTCGACGCCGGCCTCGGCAATACCGATGGTCGCCGCCTCGTAGGTCGCCGAAAGCCGGTCATCGCTGTCCTGGCGCGCCGCCTCGGCTGCATGGACGCGGCTACTGTCGAGGGTGAAGCAGCGTGTATTGAAGAGTTTTCCGTCCTCGAACCGGCCATTCGAAGTGATCGTGACATGTTTGATCGAGCCATCCTTGGCCCTCAGTCGCGCCGGATAGCTTTCCAGACAGTCGCCGCTGCCCAGCTTGGTGAGAATGTCGCCAATGACCGGCTCGTCGACGTGAAATTCGGTGATGTGGCGGCCAATGTACTCGTCGGCCGAATAGCCCAGCAGCGTCAGCTCTGCCTTGTTGGCGCGCAGGATGATGCCTTCGCCGCTGACGATATGCAGGCCCACCGCGCTGTTTTCGAAAAAGTCTTCCAGGTCGGCGCTCTTGCGCCGAAGCTCTTCGGCCATGGCGTGGTGCGCGGAGACGTCCTGGAAACAGTTGATCACCCCTTGAATAGCGCCCCGCCGATCCCTGAGGGCGCGGATATTCATCAGCGCCACGAACCGCGAGCCATCCGGGCGCTGGATGAGTACTTCCTGATTGCGCGAGGCAATGCCGGTATTGAGTGCCGAGGCTGTCGGGCAGTGTTCGAATGCCAGCGGCGTACCGTCGGTCAGGAACAGTCGATGGGCGCCGCAGAAACGATCACCGTTCTCTCCAAGTGCCGGCGCCCTTCCCCACAGCTCGGCCGCCTCACTGTTGTACCTGACGAGCCACCCCTGGCGATCACAGAGGTACACCGCACCGGGAATGGCATCGAGTGCGCTCGTCCCCATCGCGATCAAGCTCTCGTACTCGCTTGGCGCACGCGCTTCCATGGGTAGCTCTTCAATGTTCGACATCAGTCATCCTCAAACCGCCTGAATGGAGTCTAGATCCCTATTCACTGGGCGAGTTCAGGAAAACTTGACGTCACAGGCCGCGCGCCTCAAAACCTGAATAAGGCCTGGGGTGCCTGGACCAATAACGCACGCATCAGCGACGCCGAACATTCCAATGCGTGCAACTGCCCCATGACCGTTTCGAAACCGACATGTTCTTCATGCTGCGTGTGCGGCCAGTCGCTGCCCCATACCAAGCGCTCGGGGCCAAAGCTGTGTTCCAGCAACGTCAACGAGGCGCGGGCGAACTCAAGATTCTGCGGCGCCGTTGCGCCCAATCGATAGATGCCGGACACCTTCATCCACAGGTGCCCGCCCTGCCCCAACTCCATCAATTGGGCAAAGCCAGGTTGATCGAGGCCCAAACGCGCATCCGGGCGACCGAAGTGATCGACCACCAATGGGATGCCAAATGGCAACAGCTGATCAATCAGCCCCGGTAAGTCCATCAGGTTGGCGTGCAACTCGACATGCCAACCCAGTTCTGCGAGGTGCCCCAAGAAACCGTTCCAGGCTACGTCGCTAAAGTCAGGCAAGGCTTTGCCCATCAGGTTCAAGCGAACACCGACCACGCCCAACCGGGCCATGTCATCCAGCTCGGCGCGGCTGATATCTCGCGCCACCACCACGACCCCGCGCAATTGCGCTGGCGCCTGCCGCAGCGCGGCCAGCAAGTAGCGGTTATCCGTGCCAAGAAAACTCGGCTGCACCAGCACGCCATGGCTCAAGCCATGGGCGTGCAAGTGGCTCAGGTACTGGTCGAGCGTGGCGTCATAGTCGGGTGTGTAGCGCCGGACAGCGGCCAGCTCCAGCTTGCGACTGAACACGTGGGCGTGGCAGTCAATGCCGGTCATCGGCTTGGTACAGGTATCAGCCATGGGTCTCATCTATCGACAATAAGGAAAATCAGGCTCGGGCGCCCTGGCCGTCACTCTCCACCGCAGGCGCCGATGCAGCAGTGGCTTCCAGGCTACGGCCGCGGGTTTCCGGCAGGCACAGCGCCGCGATCACCGCCACGCCGTAGGCAATCCCGGCGTCGATGCCAATGGCCGAGCCCAGGGACATGGAGTCACTCATGTGCCCAACCAGGAACGGGAACACCGCCGAAAGCACCCGGCCGAAGTTGTAGCAGAACCCCACGCCGGCGCCGCGGACATCCGCCGGGTAAAGCTCGTTGAAAAACGCCCCGAGGCTCGCCGGAATGCCCGCCGCGAAGAAGCCGAGCGGGAAACCCAGGAACAGCATCTGGGTGTTGCTCAACGGCAGGAACACATAACACTGCACGGTCACCACGCAGCACAGCGCGAATAGCACGATGTTCTTGCGACGTCCGATACGATCGATCAACAAGCCACTGACCACGCAGCCGCACCAGAAAGCGAAGATGATCACCGCCAGGTAACCGCCGGAGTTGAGTACCGACAGGTTGCGCTCGGTCTTGAGGAAGGTCGGCAGCCAGGTCATCACCGCGTGGTAACCACCGTGTGCCCCCAGCCCCAGCAACCCGCCAAACAAGGTCACGCGGATCAGCTCAGGACGAAAGATACCGCTCAGGGATTTGAAGAAGCTTTGCGGGATGACGTTTTCTTTTTTCAGGCGCTGGAAACTGTCGGGCTCTTCAACGTTGCGCCGCACCCAAATGATCAGGAACGACGGCAGCAGCCCCACGACGAACATCACCCGCCAGGCCATGTCTTGCGGCACAAGGGAGTAGATCAGCGTGAAGACGCCGACCGCCAGCCCCCAACCCACCGCCCAGGCGCTTTGTACCGTGCCCATGACCTTGCCGCGGTACTTGGGGTTGATGGTCTCGGCCATCAATACCGCACCAGCCGCCCACTCCCCGCCGATCCCGAAGCCCTGCAACGCCTTGACAATCAACAATTGGTGGAAACCGGTGACGAACGCCGACAGGAAGGTAAAGAACGAAAACCACAAGATCATCCACTGCAGCGTGCGCACCCGCCCGTAACGGTCCGACAGCGTCCCGCCGACCCAACCGCCAATGGCCGAAGTGACCAGGGTCACACCGCTGACCAGCCCGGCATCACCCTTGGTCAGGGCGAACGCGGCGATCAACGCCGGTATCGCCAGGCCGAACATCTGTACTTCCAGCGCGTCGAGCGACCATCCGCCGAAGCAGGCCCAAAACGTTTTGCGCTCCCGCGCAGTGACTTGGCGATACCAACTGAACATGATTTTTATCCTTATAGGGGGAACGAAAGGCAGCCGAGAGCGAACCGCGCCGCTGCAGGGCCAGTCATGACAAACAAAACGATAAGGGCTGCGGCGACCGACTCGCCGCTAGCCAGGTGAGGTCAGCGGATTTCCACGCGGTAGCGGAAATGCTCGGCGTGCCCGCGTGAGCGTCGCCACTCAAGGGGGTTGCCGGCGTAGTCCCGCGCCAGACGCTCGATCACCACCACCGGGCTGTTGACCGGCACCTGCAGCAGCCGCGCGTACACCTCGTTCACCGATTCGGCGGTGAGGGTTTCTTCGGCATAGGCGACCACCTGACCGCAGGTTTCTTCATAGATGGGATAAAGCAGTGGTCCTTTTTGACTCAGGTCGATCTCGAGCAAGGGTTGGAAACGGTTGCGGGGCAGCCAGATTTCTTCGGCGAGCACCGGCGCTACATCCAGCAGACGCACCCGCACGATGCGAATCACCGGCGCATCCGCCGGCAACCCCAGCGCCTGGGCCACCGCAGAAGGCGCGGCCACCGGTTCCACGGACAGGATCCGGCTCTCGGGAACCCGGCGTTCGCCTGAAGCGCTTTGAAAGCGGAAAAACCGGAACAGCGACGATTGAAATTGCGGCCGGCGAATGAAGGTGCCGCGGCCCTGCTGGCGCTCCAGAACGCCCTCGCTGACCAACGCATCGATGGCCTTGCGCACCGTGCCGGTAGACAACTGGTATTCGGCCGAGAGTACCGCCTCAGTAGGAATCGCCTCCCCCGGACGCCAGCGGTTATTGGCAATCTGTTCAGCCAATTGGTCGCGCAATTGTTGATAAAGCGGCAGGCGGGCATCACTGGAGAGAGATTTCATCGACCTTATTCACCTTGTTATCTAGTCATATATATGAATATGGGCGCGAGTATTTACCCGGGCTCGGAGGCTGTCAAGCACCAGGTCCCTCATAAACAGATGCTCTGGTCTTGGGAGGTAAAAGAGTACGCGGCGCTGTCAGGCGTATGCCCAGGCTTCAGGTCGGCATCGACATCGGGCACCGGCGACTGGCCGCTGGCGAAGGTCATCATGCACTCGCCTCACACCGGAGAACTTGCAGCCATGTGCTGAGTGAGTGCAGCGTCCGGTGCTGCACCTGAACGCAATTAACAACGTTTAACTCGCACGCTCGCGCCCCGCGCCCAAGAATGAAGCCCTCTGCCCAGACCTGTTTTCTCAAGCGGGAAGCAGCTAGCCCACCGTGCGGTGCGCCAGGCATTTCCCACTGACACGGATTTTTTCATGGCTCATGCACCACACCACTCAACCACCGCCCTGAAACCGCTCTGGCTGCTTGCCCTGCTCACCGGCAGCGCCGCACCGGCGATGGCAGCGGAACTCGCGCAAAGCACGCCTGGCTTTCTCGACGGGGCAACGCTGCAAGTCCTCAGCCGCAACTTCTACCTCAACAATGACTATCGCACCCCGACCCCGGCAGGCAAAAGCTACAAACAGGAATGGGCCCAGGGCTTCATCGCCTCGTTCGAGTCCGGCTTCACCCCCGGCACGATCGGCGTAGGCATCGATGCCCACGCGTTCGTGGGGTTGAAACTGGACGGCGGCAAGGGGCATTCCGGAACGGGATTATTGCCGCTGGATGAGAACGGGCGAAGCGAGGACCACTACTCCAGTGCGGGCGGCGCGCTGAAATTCAACACCTCACGCACCACCCTGGCGGTCGGCGAAATGACCGTGCAGAGCCCGGTATTCGACACCGCAGACAAGCGCCTGCAACCCGAATACGCCAGCGGCCTGCTGCTCTCCAGCCGCGAGTTCGAAGGGATCGACCTGCAGGCGGGCCACTTCAGTGCGTTCAAGAATCAGGACGCCTCGACCAGCAAGGGTGATTTTTCCGGGTATGGGGCGACGACGCGCCACGGCGCCATCGACTTCATCGGCGCCGACCTGCTCACTGGCCAAGCCCTGGGCGGCGCGCTCTACGCCTCCGAACTGAGCGATGCCTGGCGCCAGTACTATGCCAACCTGCATACCACCCTTGGCGAACTGTTCCTCGACGGCAACCTGTACCACACCCGCGACGATGGCAAGGCCATTGCCGGGGCCATCGACACCACAGCCTATAGCCTGAGCGGCAAGTACCGGCTCAGTGCCCAGGCGTTCACCCTGGCCTATCAGAAAATCAACGGCGACACGCCCTTCGATTTCGTCGGCGGCGACTCCATCTACCTGGCCAACTCGATCAAATATGCGGACTTCAACGGCCCCGGCGAGCGCTCGTGGCAAGCGCGCTACGACCTTGACCTGGGCACCTTGGGCATCCCCGGCCTGAGCTTCATGGCCCGCTATGTGACTGGACGCGGGATAGACGGCAGCCATGCCCCCCGAGGCGGTGCCTACAACCCGTTCGATAGCGACACCGGCACTTACAGTCCGCAACAAGGCGCCGGCGGACGCCATTGGGAGCGCGACCTGGACCTGCACTACATCGTGCAGTCAGGCCCGGCCAAGGACCTGTCGCTGCAACTGTCCCATGTCACCCATCGCGCCAACAGCAGCCGGGGCGGCGATGACATCGACCGGCTGTATATCGTCATCCAGTACCCCCTCAAGCTGGGGCCGTTCTGACCCTGCCACAACGGATACCCAATACTTTATCCGTCATGGCGGCTTCAACGGTTTAACCGCGACTGACCGAAGCCGGCCTGGCGATCACTTCCCAATTCACCTTCAAGCCAGTCGAGCAGCGCGCTTACCTCAACCCGACCTTCCCCGCCCGGCCGGCTGAATACCGATATCGCATCAGGCAAAGGGACGCTTTCTGCGCAAGGCCTCACCAACGCACCGCTCTCAAGCAACCCTTGGGCGGTGCGCCGCCACCCCAACGCGATGCCATGCCCCTCGACCGCCGCCTGGAGCATCAAGGGGTAGCTATCGAACACCGAGCCCTCGGAAAAGTTGTCGAACGACTGTCCAAACGCCTGGAACCAGGCACCCCACTGCATCCAATGAGGCGGCGTAGCGTGATAGTGCAAAAGGGTGTGGGACTTCAGGTCACGGACTTGCAACACTTCCTGGGTACGCAGGTAATGAGGACTGCATACGGGAAACACTTCATCAGCGGCGGTAAACATCAAGCCATGGACGCCGCTGGGCCGTCCTGTGCTTTGCAGGGCCACGTCAAAATGCTCATTGAACTCAGTCAGCGGCCCGGTAGATGTGGCCACCTGGATCTCGATTTCCGGGTATCGCTGGTGGAACGTCGAGAGCCGCGGCATCAACCAGTAGAACGCTTCGCATAATTGGCACAGCAAAACGACGCGGTTTTTACCTGGCGATTGACGAAGGCTGACAGCACTGGCACTGATACTTTGCAACGCGTTACTCACCACACGTCCCAACTCACGCCCTTGCTGGGTCAGGAAAACGGCGCGGTTACGACGGCAGAAAAGTTTCAGCCCCAAGTCCTCTTCGAGCCCACGGATCTGCCGACTGATCGCCGCTTGGGTGATGTGCAGTTCCTCGGCGGCCTTGGAAAAACTCTCCAGGCGCGCAGCCGCTTCGAAGGGCAACAAGCTGGCAAGCGGCGGCAATGTTTTTCCAAGGGTATTCATAATCAGAGGTAATACATCCAAGGCCGAGAACTCGTTTGTAGCATAGCTGCGACGCTGTGCAACATGAGCTCAATGCCTTAAGGATATGCATGAATGCCCAATGCCTACTCGAACCCCCTCGCCGGCGTGAGCCTTGCCGTCGTCGCGACGCTGAGCTGGGCGTTGAATTTCATTGCGCCTTACGTCGTCGGTGCCTACACGATCCACGATTTGATGATCATACGGTTCCTGATCGCCGGGGCGCTGGGTGTGGCTGTCGTGATGGGCTATCGAACCCAGCTTCGGCGTATGCGTCGCAGCCAACTGCTACTTGGCGCCAGCCTGGGGGTCATCGGGTACCTCGGTTACAGCAGTTGTATTGCCGCAGGCGTCATGTTTGCCGGGCCGGTACTGACCCCGGCGTTTATTGGCATGGTGCCGGTGTTGCAGGCACTGCTCGGCAACGCCACCCACAAAACCCTCCCATGGCGAAGGCTGGCGATACCGCTGGTTTTTTTAACGGGAGGGCTAGTGCTGTCGAACATCAGCAGCATCCAGCAGCCCCTGAGCGACGACGGTTCATGGTTGACGGGCTTGTTTTTCTCGATCGGTGCGGTGCTCTTGTGGCTCATATTCAGTTGGTTGAACCAGGGCGCCTTGGTCAACCTATCGGTCAGCGCTTCGGGGGCCTGGACCGGCCTCATGATGGTCGGCGCAGGGATCGGCACCTTGTGCTTGTTACCGGCGGCGCAAGCATTTGACCTTCTCAAGCTGCCAAGCCTGGGTTTCAGTGTTTCCCTGGCGGGACACCTGTACGCGTGGGGTCTTGTCATTGCGCTGATGTCGTCAGTCATCGGGGCCTGGGCGTGGAACGCGGCGTCCCGTCGCCTTCCCATGGTGCTTTCCGGGCAGTTGATAGCCCTGGAATCACTATTTGCCACACTACTGGGCTTGTTGTTTCATCACCGGTTGCCAACGCTTCTAGAAGCGTCAGGTCTTGCTGGCGTGCTGGTGGGGGTGGTGATGGCAGTTCGTATCATTCTGACGTCCACTGTCCCTGATAGAAATGCCTCTGTTGCCGGGTCATGCATGACTGAGCCGCACAAAGTGAAGCACTTTCGCACTTAACGACGAATCGACCGAGGGTATGGCTTTAGCCGACAAAAAACAGGCGCGACAGGATAGTTCTTCTATGCTTGGTTCACCCAAAGGAGTTAATCCCTGTGCCCGAGCCCGAAGCCCGACTTCTACACGTGCACTCCCTCAAGGCTGCGTGTTCGAACTGCAGCGTGCTTGAACTGTGCTTGCCCATTGGCCTGACGGGCGGTGAAGTCGAGCGCCTCGACACGCTGATCGCCCAGCGGGTGAAGGTCAAGAAAGGCACAGCGCTGTATCGCACCGGCGACCCATTGCGCTCGTTGTATGCCGTGAGATTGGGTTTCTTCAAGACCAGCGTCCTTTCGGTAGACGGTCGCGAACAGGTCACCGGTTTCCAGATGCAAGGCGAAATGCTTGGCCTGGACGCTATCAGTACCGATCATTACGCCTGTAATGCCATTGCCCTGGAAGACAGCGAAGTCTGCCCGCTGCCTTTCAACCTCCTGGAAAAACTGGCCCACGACTTGCCGTCGTTGCAACACAACCTGAACAAACTCCTGAGCCAGGAAATCGTGCGCGACCACAGCATGCTGTTGATGCTCGGCAACATGAACGCCGACGAACGCCTGGCGGCGTTCCTATTGAACCTCTCCCAGCGGCTCAACATGCGCGGTTATTCCTCCAGGGAATTCGTGCTGCGCATGAGCCGCGAAGCCATCGGCTCCTACCTGGGCCTGCGCCTGGAAACCATCTGCCGGGGCATCGCCCACCTGCGCCAGGAGGAACTGGTGGACATGCATGGGCGCAATGTCACAATCCTGGATTTGCCCGGCCTCAGGCAAAAGGTCGCCGGTTGCCATCGTCATGCAGAGTTGTGATGCCTGCCCCGCGTGACATCTGATCTACGTCAGTCAGCCTACCTCAATGTTGAATGTATCGCCGCCTTCGCGAGCAAGCCCGCTCCCACACTGGACCGTGGCAAGCACAAATCCGGCGACCACAGAAAATCCCCCTGTGGGAGCGAGCTTGCTCGCGATAGCGGTGGATCAGTTGGCATCTATATTCGGCTGGGCCGCCGCCTTCGCAAGCAAGCTCGCTCCCACACTGGGCCGTGGCGGGCACAAATCCCGCGAACACAGAAAATCCCCCTGTGGGAGCGAGCCTGCTCGCGAATGCGGTGGGTCAGAGTTCGACGCTATCGCGGTACTCCGGCACCGACACTGACCAACCCAATTCGTCGCGTATGCGGTGGCGCAGGACATCGGACGCATTGGGCTCGCCATGCACGACATAGGTGTGCCGGGGTGGTGTCTTGAAACCGCGCAGCCATTGCATGATTTCGTCGGCATCGGCATGGGCCGAGAGCGTTTGCATGGGCACCACTTCGGCATTGATCGGCACGTCCTTGCCATGGATGCGCACCGCAGGCTCGCCCGCCACAATCCTCGCGCCTCGCGTACCGCCTGCCTGGAAGCCGGGCATCAGCAAGGTGTTGATGGGGTTGGGCGCCAGGCTCTTGAGGTGGTGCAGCACGCGCCCGCCGGTGGCCATGCCGCTGGCGGCGATGATCACCGCCGGGGTGCGTTGCAGGTCCAGGGCCATGGCGTCCTTGACCGAGCGCACCGGATGGGCGATGTGGCACATGCCTTCGCACTCTTCCCTGGAGAGACGATGCTCGTCACCAAAGCGCTGGTACAACCGGGTGACGTCGATGGCCATGGGGCTGTTGAGGTAGATCGGGATATCGGGGATCGCCCGGCGTTGTTTCAGGCGATACAGGTGGTACATCAGCAACTGGGCCCGGCCAACCGTGAATGAGGGCACCAACGTGATGCCACCGCGCAGCGCGGTGCGAGTGATCACCTCAGCCAATTGGTCTTCCGGCGACTCGTGTGGGTGTCGACGGTCGCCATAGGTGGACTCCACCAACAGAACGTCCGCCTGCTCGATGACCTTCGGCGCGAACATCACCGGATCCTCGGGTCGCCCCAGGTCCCCGGAACACACCAGCGTCACCCCACCGGCCTGGACCTGTACCGTCGCGGCACCGAGGATGTGCCCGGCGCGACGCAGCAAGATGGTTATCCCCCGGGCGATCTCCACCGGGTGTTCGAAGGCAATCGGGCGCAGCAGTTTCAGCGCTCGTTCAGCGTGTTCACGGCTGTACAGCGGGAAGGCCGGCGCGTGTTTGGAAAACCCCTTGCGGTTGGCGTATTCGGCTTCTTCTTCCTGCAAGCGAGCACTGTCACGCAGCAGGATCTTCACCAGCTCGCAGGTCGCCGGCGACGCATAGATGGGGCCGCGATAGCCATTACGCACCAGCACCGGCAGGTAGCCGCTGTGGTCCAGATGGGCGTGGGTCAGTACGATCGCATCCAGGTCACGCATCGGCAGTTCGAAGGGATCCCAGTTGTGCAGGCGCAACTGCTTGTAGCCCTGGAACAGGCCGCAGTCGATCAGGATGCGCTGATCGTCATGTTCCAGCAGGTACTTGCTGCCAGTGACCGTACCGGCGGCCCCGAGAAATGTCATGCGCATGGCGGTGCTCCTGGACAATCGATCGTTAGTCTATTGGTCCCATTGTTTGACCTCGTTGCCGTTGATCTTTGTCAACAACCCAGCGGTCAAGCCCGATTCATCACACCGCCAGAACACTGCACGACACCTGGTACAGGATGTGTTCGGTCGTGCTGCCCAATAGCCCATACAGATCGTCGTGCTGGAATCGCCCCATGACGATCACATCCACTTCATGCTCCAGGGCAAACTCACTCAGGGCCGAGACCGGATGCCCCAGCAGAAAATGCCTGCGCTCGGCCGGCACACCAAACAGGTTCGCCAGTTCCAGGAAGGTTTTTTCCAGGCTCCTGCGCAGTTCCTTGCTGAGCTGCGACAGCGACAGGCCGCCACCGCCCGCATCCCCCAGATAGACTGACGACACCTCATAGGCGTGAACCAGATACAGCTCGGCGTCGCACTGCAAGGCCAGGCTCATTGCCTGGCGGATGATCCGGTCATTCAGCCCGCTGTTCTGGGCAAACGCACTGGAAGGATCCACCGCCGCGACCACCGTACGCGGCAGCGCATGACCGGTGGCCCCCACCAGGTACATCGGCACCGGGCAGTTACGCAGCAGTTGCCAGTCCAGCGGGGTGAAGAAAGCCCGCTTGAGCATGGGCTCGTGTTGTACCTGCTTGATCAGCAAATCCGGCTGGATCTGCGTAACGTGTTGCAGGATCTGCTTGCCCATCTTCTGGGCCCATTCCACCTCAGTGGTGACCCGCAGGCCACGGCGGCGCATCTTGTCCGCCTCATCCTCCAACCAATGGCGATGGTCCTGGAGATAGTTCTGCCGCGCCTCCTCACGAGGCCCCTCTTCAAGCAGCGAAAGAATGTCCAGCGAGGGAATCAAGGCGGTGACATGCAAGTGCGCCCCACTGGCCGCCGCCAGGGCCGCGGCGTGATGCAGGGCGGGCGAATGACGTTGTGCCGGATTGAGGATCAGCAACAGGCGTTGGTACTGGCTCATGATGGGTCTCCAAAGTCGGGCTCGAACGCCACGGCGCAGCGTCGATGCCATGAGGCATGTTGGCCGTCATTGCGGCGTCGGCGTCCAGCGCCAATTCAAGACTTCGGGCATGTCCTGCCCATGCTCGATGAGGTACAGCTGATGCTTTTCCATGGTTGCCCAGTAGCGATCCCGAGCGCTGTCCACCAACGGCTGCAACCGCGGCACGCGCTGGATGACATCGAGCGCCAGCTGGTAGCGATCCAGGTGGTTGATGACCGCCATGTCGAACGGCGTAGTGGTGGCACCCTCCTCCATGAAACCGCGGACATGGAAGTTATCGTGGTTGTGACGCTTGTAGACCAGCCGATGGATCAGTGACGGATAGCCGTGAAAGGCGAAAATCACCGGCTTATCCACGGTAAACAAACCATCGAACTCGGCGTCCGGCAACCCATGGGCATGCTGTTGCGGCGGTTGCAGGGCCAACAGGTCGACGACATTGACCACCCGCACGCGCAGGTCGGGCACGTATTCACGCAACAGCGTCACAGCGGCCAGGGTTTCCAAGGTTGGCACGTCACCGGCACAGGCCATCACCACGTCCGGGTCTTCGTCATTGTTGCAGGCAAAGGCCCAGCGACCGATTCCGACCGAGCAGTGTCGAACGGCCGAATCGATGTCCAGCCACTGCCATTCAGGCTGCTTGCCGGCCACGATCACATTGATGTAATCGCGGCTCTTGAGGCAGTGATCGGCCACGGACAACAGGCAATTGGCGTCCGCTGGCAGGTAGATACGCACCACGTCGGCGCTCTTGTTCGCCACCAGATCGATGAAGCCCGGGTCCTGGTGGGAAAAGCCATTGTGGTCCTGTCGCCAGACATGGGACGTGAGCAGGTAATTGAGCGAAGCAATCGGCGCGCGCCACGGGATCTGGGCGGCGGTCTTGAGCCATTTGGCGTGCTGATTGAACATCGAATCAACGATGTGGATGAACGCCTCATAGCAGGAAAACAGCCCATGCCGGCCAGTCAGCAAATACCCTTCCAGCCAGCCTTCACACACCTGTTCGCTGAGGATTTCCATCACCCGACCGTCGCACGCCAGGTTCGTATCGCCCGCCTCCAGGGCCGCCATCCAGGTTTTGCCACTGACCTCGTACACCGCATCAAGGCGGTTGGAGGCGGTTTCGTCGGGGCCGAACAGGCGGAAATTGCCTGCCTGCAGGTTGTGCTTCATCACATCACGGACAAAACCGCCCAACACCCGGGTGGCCTCTGCCTGCAGGCTGCCGGGCGCGCAGAATTGCACGGCGTAATCGGTGAACCTGGGCAGTTCCAAGGGTTTGAGCAGCACGCCGCCATTGGCATGGGGATTGGCGCCCAGGCGCCGATGTCCCGTCGGCGCCAACGCGGCAATGTCCGGCAGCAACGCGCCGTTGTCGTCGAACAATTGCTGCGGACGGTAGCTCTGGAGCCATTGTTCCAGTTGCGTCAAATGCACGGGCAGCTCGAAGTGGCTCAGCGGCACCTGGTGGGCGCGCCAGGTGCCTTCGACCTGCTGGCCATCGACGAATTTCGGACCGGTCCAGCCCTTGGGCGTGCGCAACACCAGCATCGGCCAGAGCTGGCGTTCCAGGGTACGTCCCGACGAATCCGCGCGGGCCGTGCGCTGGATTTCGCGAATCTTGAGCAACATGCCGTCCAGGGTCCTGGCCAACTGTTGGTGCACCGCTTGCGGATCGTCGCCTTCGACAAAATAAGGATCGTAGCCATAGCCATACATCAGGGCCGACAACTCGTCCTCACTGATGCGCGACAGCAGCGTGGGGTTGGCGATCTTGAAACCGTTGAGATGAAGAATGGGCAGCACGGCGCCGTCACGCCTGGGGTTGAGGAACTTGTTGGAGTGCCAGCTCGCCGCCAACGTGCCGGTTTCGGCCTCACCATCACCGATGACGCAGGCCACGATCAAGTCAGGGTTGTCGAACGCCGCACCATAGGCATGGGCCAGGGAATAACCCAATTCCCCACCTTCATGGATGGAGCCGGGAATCTGCGCGGAGACATGGCTGGATAAGCCATAAGGCCAGGAAAATTGCCGGAACAAACGCAACATTCCGTTTTCGTTCTGCTCCACCGAGGGATAACACTGGGTAAAGCTGCCCTCCAGGTAACTCTGGGCGGCGATGGCCGGACCGCCATGACCGGGACCGGTGATCAGGATCATGTTCAGGTCACGGGACTTGATCAGGTGATTGAGGTGCACGTAAATCAGATTTAGCCCCGGCGTCGTGCCCCAGTGGCCCAGCAGGCGCGGCTTGACGTGATCGCGTTGCAGCGGTTTGCGCAGCAACGGGTTGTCCTTGAGGTAGATCTGTCCCACGGCCAGGTAATTGGAGGCGCGCCAATAGGCGTCAATGCCTTCCAACTGGTCGGGGCTGAGAAAATCGCTCATCACGTCCTCCGCAAAAAACAGGGTTGCCATGCCTGATTCTGGAACACGGGAATAAGGGTGACTTGATTTACATCAGAACCAGGGACGCTAAGGTCATACAAGGTGCTTGCTCGATGCCCTGGCGCCGCTCACTGGCATGGCGAGCGCCCGCTCACACAGGAGAATGCTCATGCGCACCATGGTCCTGCACACGATTGGCCAGCCCTTGCAACTGGAGGAACGTCCCCAACCGACGCCGGCCGCCGGGCAAATGCTGATCAAGGTGCAAGCCTGCGGTGTGTGCCGCACCGACTTGCATCTGTTCGACGGTGAACTGCCCCAGGCTCGATTGCCTCGGGTACCGGGCCACGAGATTGTCGGTGAGGTCGCCGCCGTCGGCGCGCAAGTTGCCTCGGACTGGATCGGCCGACGGGTGGGCGTGCCCTGGCTGGGATGGACGTGTGGCGTGTGTGAGTTCTGCCGCTCGGGCCGGGAGAACCTCTGCGACCAGGCACTGTTCACCGGCTGCCAGCTGGACGGTGGTTATGCCGACTACACCGTCGCCGATGCGCGGTTCTGCTTCCCTCTGCCCGACACACTGGAGGCCGCCGAAGCCGCGCCCTTGCTGTGTGCAGGTCTGATCGGTTTCCGGGCCTTGCAGATGGCACAAAACGCCCCTCACTTGGGCCTTTATGGCTTCGGTGCCGCTGCGCACCTGGCGATCCAGGTCGCCGTGGGCCGGGGCCAGCAAGTCTATGCCTTCACTCGCCCCGGTGATGACAGCGGCCAGGACTATGCCCGTTCGCTGGGCGCGACCTGGGCCGGGGCATCGGACCAGCTCCCGCCACATCTACTGGACGCCAGCCTGATCTTCGCCCCCGTCGGCGAACTGGTGCCGTTGGCCTTGCAAGCCACCGCCAAAGGCGGTTGCGTGGTGTGCGCAGGCATTCACATGAGCGACATCCCCGCCTTCCCCTATCGCCTGTTGTGGCAGGAGCGCAGTGTGCGTTCAGTGGCCAATCTGACCCGCGCGGACGGCGTGGCGTTTTTCGAACAGATCCAGCGCACGCCCGTGCATTGCAACGTGACCTGCTACCCCCTGATCCAGGCCAACCAGGCCCTGGAGCGCCTGAGGAGCGGACAGGTCAACGGGGCCATCGTACTCATCCCTTGACCGCCAGCACACTGCCCGGCACCGAGTACAAGGCGCGTTCTGTCGTGCTGCCAATCAAACGTTCAAGACCGGCGCGGTGCACAGTACCCATCACCACCACGTCGGCCTCGAATTCGTCGATGAACTCCTGGATGACCGGCACCGGCAGGCCAACCACAAAGTGCCGACGTTCCGCCGGTACGCCACAGCGCTCGGCCAGGCTGATAAACGCCGCATGCAGCGATTCGCGCAAGGCGTCGGCAAAGTCGTCATCCCAGGCACCGGCCAGCAACGAGGCTTCGCCATTGAAGGCCGGCGACAGGTCGCAGGCGTACAACAGATGCAACGAGGCGTCGCATTGCCGGGCCAGCGCGGTGGCCGTCTGGACGATACGCTCGTTCAAGGCATTGGCCTCGGGGTCCGAGGGGTCCACCGCCGCCACGACCCGGCGCGGCAAGCCGTGCACCGCGTGGTTGACCAGATGCACCGGCACCGGACAGTCGCGCAACAAATGACAGTCCAGCGGCGTTGCGAACACACGCTTGAGCAACGGTTCGAGGGTGACGTCCTTGATCAGCAGGTCAGGCTGGAACTGTTCGACGTAGCGCAAGATGTCCAGCAACGGATGGAGGGTCCACACCACGTGAGTCGTCACATCCAGGCCTTCCTCCCTGAGCAGCGCCGCCTCCTCCACCATCCAGCGGCGGTAGCGGTGCAGATAACGCTGCACACTCGCCTCATCGATTTTTTCACCCCATAGGTGAGTGCGGGCCGGTGGCTGGACGAACGCGCACAAGTGCAGTGCGGCACCGCTGGCCCGGGCCAGGGCACAGGCCCTGCGCATCGCGGCGGAGGGGTGCAGATCAGGTTCGACGATCAATAGCAGACGCTGGTATTGCCCCATCGCACACCTCCATCGGATTGCCCACACGAAATCCAGAACCTTGCACCGGCCTTTTCCGGCGCGATCTTCAGCGTGCGCCCATCAAGGCCCCGGACGGTTTGATCTGAATCAAAGGCAGGACAATCGACGGACGGATACGCGGGCACTGATCCAGATCAGAATCGATCGCCGTGGCGGGCGTAGAACAGTATCGAATGCGGAGCTTTTTATCGCACCGCACGTGCACATCCGAGGGAGGATCGCACCATGCTCACTGTCAAAGACCACAACGAACGCGCCGCAGCCCTGTATGCCAGCATCAGTGGCAAGCACTGGATCCAGGCACTCAAGGACGGCCGGCATGTCTTGATCCGCCCGCTCAGGGACCAGGATCGCCAGCGCGAATACGACTTCATCATGCGCCTGTCACCGGAGTCCCGGCACATGCGTTTCCTGGCGCAGATCAATGAGCCAGGTGCGGCGCTGCTCGATAATTTGATGGACGTCGACTGCAAGACGCGCATGGCCTACATCGCCCTGGTCCATGACAACGGCGAGTTGATCGAGATCGGGGTCAGTCGCTATTGCGCGACCCAGGAACACGAATGCGAGTGTGCGGTGACGGTCGCCGACCCTTGGCAACACCTGGGGCTGGGGACGTTGTTGATGGAACACCTGATCGACACCGCGCGTAAAAACGGCTACCGCCAGATGTACTCCGTCGATGCCGCCAGCAATGCCCCGATGCGGGACTTGGCCCATAGCCTGGGTTTTGAAACCCACAGCGATCCCGACGACACCCGGCAGGTCATCCACCGGCTCTACCTTTAGCCCCGAACGCTGGCGCGAGGCCTTGGTATGACCTCGCGCAGCGTTGCTCCAATCACGCTTGCGGCTTGATCGCCAACACGCTGCAAGGCGCCCGTTGCAGCAGTAGCTCGGCGGTGGTGCCCAGGCGCTTGTCCAGGCCACGATGCGCCGTGGTGCCCATGACGATGACATCGATCTGGTGATCGCTGGCGAAGGTGCAAATGCTGCTCAGCGGTGCCCCTTCAATGAAGTGGCGCTGCTGCGGCGCGACACCATGCCGCTCGGCCAGGGACTCGAACACCTCATGTTGTGCCTGGCCCAACGCTTCATAGAGCCCGGTGGCCAGGGGCAGCGCACCCATGCCCATGTCCGAGGCGTAGACAGCCGTCCAATCGAAGGCGTGCAGCAACTCGACCTGGGCGTTGCATTGCTCGGCCAGTTTGACCGCGGCGTCGACGATCTGGTCGTTGAATACCAGGTCCTGCTCCTCGCTGCGCAGCACATCGACAATCGCCAGGACCCGCCGAGGCCGCGGGTTACGCGAATCCGTGACCAGATGCACCGGCACCGGGCAGTCGCGCAGCAAGCGCCAGTCCAGGGGCGTGAAAAACACCCGCTTCATCGCCGGTTCCGGCTGCGCGTCCTTGATGATCAACGCCATCGGCATCTCCTTGACGTATTGCTGCAAGGCTTGGAAGGCATCCTTGCTCCAAACCACCTCGCAGGTCACCTCGACGCCGTGCCGGCGCGCCAGTTCGGCCTGTTGCCACAGCCAATGCCGATGGGTTTCCAGATAGCCCTCACGCGCTTGCTTGACCTGCTCCGGGGCGAACAGACCGGCCACCGAGAGCAACTCCAGGTAGTCGAACGCCACGATGTGCAGGGGCAGGTCCAGGGCCAGGGCCAACTCGGTGGCGCGGTCGAACGCCGGCGTACGGATCATGGCGTCAGGCGCCACTAGCAACAAACGTTGAGTCTGGGACATGGAACACCTCGGCACGTGGCAATAGCCACTTAAAGGATTGAGGGCTCCAGAATGGACGCCTGCCAGAGACAGGACTTGATCTTCATCAAACAGCCATCATTCACTCAGGCTGACAAACTCGGGAGCAACAGCCCCGCCCACATCGCCAGCGTGACCAACACCTGACCGGGAATCACATACCCGGCGAACCTTCGCCCGCCACTGAGCCAGGCTACGACGCATTTGCTCAGGGAGTTGCTGCTCAGCGCCATCAGGACCGGCACGGCGACGCCATCGAAGGGCAACAACCCGCCCTTGGCCAGGGAAGCAATGGAGGCTGTCGAGGCGTGGGCGTCGAGTAACCCGCTGAAAATCGCGGTGACGGTTACCCCGGCCTGGCCAAACGCATCGAGCATCGCCGACGAGAGGACGGTGATAGCGGCCATCGCCAGGACCATGGTCAACGCCAGCTTGAGGCTGAAGGCACCGCCATGCTTGATGGGCTCATCGGCCCGCGCCCTTGGCCGGGGAAACATCAGCACGCCGGCGTAGAGCAATACCATCAGCATTCCGCACACCAACGGCCCCCACATCCAACGCAGCAGCGCGGGGTCCACGGCCGCGAGGATCAGGCCCATTTGAGTCACCGTCGCCAGATTGGATAACATCGCCGCAGCGCTCACCACCTTGAGATTGATCGGCTCTTTGGCCGCGATACCGCCCATGGTCGCGACAGTCGCCGTGGCAGAAGCAAACCCCGAGGCAATCGCACTGAGGGCGTAGCCATAGCGGGTCCCCAGGGTTCGAACCGCGACATGCCCCAGCGCACCCACCGCCATCAGCATGACGGTGAGGGTGCACAGGTTGCGCAAGTTGATGGCGTCATAAGGCCCGAGGAATCGATCCGGCGCCAGCGGCAGCACGACCAGCGCGGCGATCAACAGCACCAGGCCATCGCGCATCTCGGTGGCCGTCAATTGGTTGCGGGCAAAGTGGTGCAACGCCTGGCGGCTGGCGAGCAGCCCGGCCATCACCACCCCAATCGCGGTCGCCAGGCCCGGGGCGCTCGCACAGAGCGCACCCAGTGCCAATACCGCGAATAACGCCACCTCGCTGGTAATGCCCGGGTCCTTATCGAGATTTCGCCAATAGGCCACGGTCACCAAGGCACCCAGGGCAAGGGTCATGCCCCCCAGCAACAAGGGACCGCCCGCCTGGATCGCCAGGTAGCCGAGCACCGACGTGATGGCGAAGGTGCGCAGGCCGGCGAAGTCGCGCCGGTCGCCCTCGCCTTTGCGCCGTTCGCGTTCAAGCCCCACCAGCAGGCCGATTCCCAGCGCGGCGGCGGCATTGGCGAAGGCCAGGGTTTCAGTCATGGTTACGGCTCTCTGGCGCCCTGGGGCGACGGTTCATGCTCAAACATAGCGCGATTGCCTCGCCGCTGCCGCCTTCGACGCAACGCTTTGAAGCGTGTTTGATGCAAATCAAGTTAGCGGGCGCCATGACGCTCATGATTGATGACAGACACCACGCCGCGCGAAACGTCGCCCGGCGCCAACAGGTCCTTGCCCGGGAGGTTTGTCATGTCTACGCAATCACGCTTGATGCTGGTCGTCTCGCCGCTGATGGAACACAGCCCGGCGTTCGACCGGGCTGCCGCACTGGCCAAGGCCGAAGGCGCCGCGCTACATATTGTCGCTTTTGACTACCTCGAAGGCCTGGCCACGGCCGGCCTGGTCAATGAGCAGGCACTGGAGCAGATGCGCCTGGGCTACATCGAGCGCCATCGGCAGTGGCTGGAGGAACAGGCCAGGCCCCTGCGCAAACTCGGTATCGAGGTCACGACAGAAGTGACGTGGGTCGAGCGCCCCTTGCAGGAGATCCTGGTCCACCTCAAGGAAGCGCCGATGGATGCGCTGATCAAGTCGGTGGACCCTGAGTCGTGGTTTTCCCGACTGATGTTCACGCCGCTGGACGTGCACCTGCTGCGCGAATGCGAAGTTCCGCTGCACTTCGTCAACAAGGTCACCCACGCCCGCCCGCGCAAGATCCTGGCGGCCATCGACCCGTTCCATCAGGACGGCCGCTACGAAGGCCTCAATGATCGGATCCTGAGCGAAGCCAACAAGCTGGCCAGCAGCTGCGACGCGACGCTGGAAGTCATCTACGCCTATGACCTTTCGTCCATTACCGCCGCTGAATACGGTTTTGGCAACGGTTCGATGTTCTTCTCCTCGACCCTGGCCCGTCAGCTCTACGAGTCCCAGGGCGCGGCATTCGATGCCCTGGCCGAACGCAATGGCATCGCCCCGGACCAGCGCCGCATGATCATGGGTGACCCGGCCAAAGTGTTGGCGAGCTACGCCGCGTCCAATGACATTGATGTCATCGTCATGGGGCGCGTGCGCTACGGCAGCCTGGACAAGCTGATCGGCAGCACTGTGGAAGGCCTGCTGTACAAGATGCCCTGCAGCGTGTGGGTGATTGCGCCGCAGCAGGTGGGCTGAAGGCAGAGCTGTGCCGATGGCCTGCAGAACAACCGCTCCGCACCCACAGGAACGCGGCTGATGAACCGACCGAGCAACATACCAGCGGCGCACCCGACAACGCCCTCGCAGAGCCTGGCCTGGTACACGTTGCCCGCCGAACAGGCGCTCAAACACCTGGGTGTCGATGAGCAAGCCGGGCTGGACATCGCCGAAGTCCAGGCCCGGCTCGAGCGTACGGGTTTCAACCGGTTGTCAGCGTCCGCCCGGCGGCCAGCATGGCGGCGATTTCTGCTGCAATTTCATAACATCCTGATTTATGTGCTGCTCGGTTCCGCTGCAATCACCGCAACGCTGCAGCACCTGTGGGACACGGTGGTCATTCTCGCTGTCGTGGTGGCCAATGCGATCATTGGCTATGTCCAGGAAGGCAAGGCCGAACAGGCCATGGATGCCATCCGCGACATGCTGGCGCCCCGTGCAACCGTGATTCGTGCCGGCGAACGCCTGGGCATCGCAGGCGAGGAACTGGTACCCGGCGATATCGTCTTGCTGGAGGCCGGCGACAAAGTCCCGGCGGATCTGCGCCTGCTGCATGCCAACCGGCTCCAGGTCCAGGAAGCCATCCTGACCGGAGAGTCCGCACCGGCTGAAAAAAATACCGAACCGGTGCGCATCGAAGCAGCCCTGGGTGATCGTGCCTGCATGGCCTTCAGTGGCACCCTGGTGACCTGCGGACAAGCGACAGGGGTCGTTGTCGCCACCGCGACATCGACTGAAATCGGGCACATCAGCAACCTGCTGTCGACAGTAGAGTCGCTGACGACGCCCCTGATACAGCAAATGGATGTCTTCGCCCGCTGGCTGACGCTATTGATATTGCTGATCGCCGGCCTGCTACTCGCTTATGGCCACTTTGTCGGGCATTACGTCTTCACCGAGATATTCATGGTCGTGGTGGGCATGTCAGTCGCGGCCATACCCGAGGGGTTGCCCGCCGTACTCACCATCACCCTGGCGGTGGGCGTGCGGGCGATGGCCCATCGCAACGCCATCGTTCGGCGCCTGCCGGCCATCGAAACCCTGGGCTCGGTATCGGTCATCTGCACCGACAAGACCGGCACCCTCACCCGTAACGAGATGATGGTGGCATCCGTCGTCACCAGCGACCTGACCTTCACGGTCGACGGCGTCGGCTACCAGCCCTCGGGCAACATGAACCTTGCCGATCAGTTGATCGACACCTCTCACCACCCGGTGCTGGCCGAACTGGGGCGCGCGACCAGCCTTTGCAATGACGCAAGCTTGAGGCAGCACGAAGACACCTGGAAAGTCGAAGGGGATCCCATGGAGGGCGCATTGCTGGTGTTTTGCGCCAAGGCCGGCATCAACGCCGAAGAGGAACGCGGCACCTGGGCCCGCACCGATGCCATTCCGTTCGACGCCAAACACCGCTTCATGGCAACACTGCATCACAACCATGACCGGCAAGCCGCGATTTATGTCAAAGGCGCGCCAGAGCAGATTCTGAGCATGTGCACGCGCCAGCGCAGCAGCCTGGGGGCAACGGCCCCGCTCGATGCCGACTATTGGCACGCGCAGGCCAATGCCATCGCCGGCAAAGGCCAACGCGTGTTGGCGCTCGCCGTCAGGTCAGTCCCGCCCGAACACGCCATCCTGGAATTTGCCGATGTGCAAGGGACACTGACCTTGCTTGGCCTGGTCGGGATGATCGACCCGCCCCGCCCGGAAACGATCCAGGCGATCCAGCAATGCCAGGCGGCCGGCATTGTCGTGAAAATGATCACCGGCGACCACGCCGGTACCGCCTGCGCCATCGGTGAACAGATCGGCCTGGACAACCCCGACAAGGTCCTGACCGGCAACGACCTGGACGCCATGAACGATGCCACCCTCAGGGAATCGCTCAAGCAAGTGAACATCTTCGCGCGTACCAGCCCCGAACATAAGCTGCGGCTGGTGACGTTGCTGCAACTCAACGGCATGACGGTGGCGATGACCGGTGACGGCGTCAACGACGCGCCAGCGCTCAAGCGCGCAGATGCCGGCATCGCCATGGGCGGCAAAGGCAGTGAAGCGGCCAAGGAAGCCGCAGACCTGGTACTGGCGGACGATAACTTCGCCTCCATCGTGGCCGCTGTGCGTGAAGGCCGGACGGTCTATGACAACATCAAGAAAGTCCTGAGCTGGACATTACCCACCAACGCGGGCGAGACAATGACCCTGATTGTCGCGCTGCTGTTTGGCCTTACATTGCCAGTCACGGCGATACAGATCCTGTGGATCAACCTGATCACCGCCATCACGCTGGGTGTCGCGTTGGCGTTCGAACCAACCGAAGACAACACCATGCGCAGGCCTCCGCGCTCACGACAGGCGCCGTTGATCAGCGGCGCACTGGTCTGGCATATGGTGCTGGTTTCCATTCTGTTCCTGTGCGGTGTCTACGGCATCTTTACCTATGCCCTGGACCGAGGCTACTCCGTCGAACTGGCCCGCACCCTGGCGGTGAACACCTTGGTGGTGATGGAAATTTTCCATCTGTTCTTTATCCGCAATCTCTACGGCACGTCGCTGACCTGGAAGGGCCTTCGAGGTACGAAGGTTGTGTGGGCGACCATCGCGGTGGTGACCGTAGCCCAGTTCGCCATCACCTACGCGCCGCCGCTGCAAGCCGTGTTCGCGACCCAAGCGGTCCCCTTCAAGGACGGACTGCTGATCATCGCGGTGGGCATTGCGCTGTTCGCCATCATCGAAATTGAAAAACAGCTTCGACTGCGTTTAACCGAGTCCGATCGTCAACCGTGACGATCCCACTCCCCGCTCCACCAGCCTGCAAGGAACTGAACCATGAACGCACCCAGACTCGCCGCCCTCGCCCTGACCGCGGTGCTTTTCCCCACGCTGACCTTTGCCCAGCAAGCCACCGACGCCGCCAAGCCGGCGCCGCAGTCGATGAGCATCGAGCAATTTGACCAGGATATGGCGAAGGCCCAGGAAAACCTGAAGAAGATGCAGGAGCAAATGAGCCTGATCCAGAAAACCACCGATCCGGCGCAACGCCAGAAACTCATGCAAGAGCACCAGGCCTCGATGCGGCAAAGCATGCAGATGATGAATGGGATGATGGGGTGTTGCGGGGGTGGAATGATGGGCGGCCACATGAAGGGAAACGGCCCGATGATGGGTTGGAAACAAATGGGCAACCACTATTCCCAGATGACGCCCGAGCAGATGAAGCAGCACCAGTACATGATGGACCGAAACATGGGCATGCAACAGATGATGATGGAGCAGATGATGCAGCACCAGCAGAATATGGGTACGCCAGCTCCCTAGACCTGTCTCCCTGGGCAGCGCCTGGCCTCCAAGTGCTGCCCACCCCACCTGCCGCGTCGGCAGGTGAGGTTTTCGATAACCGTGTAGTCATCGCGGGGCTTGTCATCAGGCCTCAGTGCAAGAACTTCAACCCGCCGGCAAGCGCAAGCGCCACCAGGCAGGTCCAGCCTGAGAACATCCTTCGCCAGACAAGCCTGCGCGGAATGAACCCCACCCCTCTGACAAAGGCCACGCTCATAGCGATGAACAATGCCGTTGCCAGCGCATGGTCGGCTTTCCCATCCGGCGCCGTCATCAGTGGCGGGTAGAGCGTACAGGCCAGCATGATCGTCACCGCGACGACCAGGCTCAGCCGATGCAGCCGTGACGAGGGCTGAACGTCAGCGACATCCGGCGTCATGGCTGCGCCTCGTCACGATCGCTCATGGCTCGACCGGCCTCGTTCTCACCCCACATCGCATTGAGTATCGCCAGCAGCAGTGCGAAACCGACTCCCAGCATCCAGGCGAAATACCACATATTGCTTTACTCCTCTGTCGACACTAGTACGCCGAATGTTCGTTGGCCTTGATCTGGGTGGCCGTGACCTTGCCGCGCATGACGCGATACGCCCAAGCGGTATAGATCACGATCAATGGCATGAAGAACAACGTGGCCCAGAACATGATGGCCAGGCTCAGGTGACTGGAAACACTGTCCCACACGGTCAGGCTTGCCGCAGGCATCGATGACGACGGCATGACAAAGGGGAACATCGATACCCCTGCCGTACTGATGACGCCCACCACTGCAAGCGATGACGCGACGAACGCGCAAAGGGTACGGCGCCTCATCAGCAACAGCGCCGCAGCGGCTGCGCCGGCCAGGCCAAGCGTGGGCAGCAGCCACAGCGAAGGATAGCGGCCATAGTTGGCCATCCAGGCCCCCGCCTCCCTCACGACCGACTTGCCGAGAATGTCAGGCAACCCGGCGGTATCCACAAGCGAGGTGATGCGATACCCCTCGATCCATTGCAGCCAGATGCCCGCTACGACAAACGAACACACCAGTACGATGGCAGCGCCTACCGCGCCTTTTATCGCCCGGGACTGAATGCTGCCCTCGGTGCGATGGGCCAGGTACGTGCCCCCCTGCAGCGTAATCATGGCGCTGCTGACCACGCCGGTCAGCAGCGCGAAAGGGTTGAACAATTGCCAGAAGCTGCCGGTATACGTTGACACCAGGTACTCATTGAAGTGAAACGGTACGCCCTGCAACAGGTTGCCAAACGCGATGCCGAACACCAGCGGCGGCACAGCCCCACCCACGAACAGCCCCCAATCCCAGGTACTGCGCCACACCGGGTTGTGGATTTTGCTGCGGTAGTCGAAACCCACCGGGCGGAAGAACAATGCCCAGAGCACCAGGATCATCGCCCAATAAAACCCACTGAACGCCGTGGCATAGACCACCGGCCATGCGGCGAACAACGCGCCACCGGCCGTAATGAACCAGACCTGATTGCCATCCCAGTGCGGGCCCACGGTGTTGATCACGACGCGGCGCTCCATGTCATTGCGCCCCACGAACGGCAACAGCGTGCCGACGCCCATGTCGTGGCCATCCATGATGGCGAAACCTATGAGCAGGACGCCGACCAGCGCCCACCAGATGATCTTGAGCGTGAAGTAATCAAGCATGGTGAAGCTCCTTCAACTTGGCGTCGTGGACATAACGACCGGTACCGAGGCTGCCGGGCCCCTGGCGGGCGAACTTGACCATCAGGAACATTTCCACCGCCAGCAGCACGGTGTAGAAAACAACGAACCCAGCCAGCGAGCCGTACAGGTTATCGACGCTGAGGGTGGAAACGCTCATGTGGGTCGGCAACACACCGTAGATGGTCCAGGGTTGGCGGCCGTACTCGGCCACGAACCAGCCCAGTTCGCAGGCAAGCCATGGCGCAGGCAGCATCAACAGTGCGCAGCGCAGTAACCCGCGATGATGTGCGCCGCTCGACTTCAAGGTGCTCCAGAAGGCCAGCCCGAACAGCACGAGCATGGCAAAGCCCAGGCCAACCATGATCCGGAACCCCCAGAACATCGGGGTCACGCGCGGGACGGTATCGTTCACCGCTTTGTCGATGATGGCTGGCGTGGCCTGGTTGACATCCTCGACGTACTTTTTAAGCAGCAGGCCAAAGCCAAGATCGGCCTTGTACGCTTCGAAAGTATCGAACGCGGCCTTATCGGTGCGATCGGCGCGCAGTGCTTCAAGCGCATTGACCGCAGTAATGCCCCGCAGAATGCGTGCGCGGTTTTTCGCCTTGATGTCATGGATGCCCGGAATCTGCTTGCTGACCGAGCGCGTGCCGATCAAGCCCATCATCCACGGCACATCGAGTTCCCAGTTATTCCTGGATTCGGCTTCATTGATGCTGGCCACCAGGGTCAGGCCCGCCGGCGCGGGTTTGGTTTCCCACATGGCCTCCATGGCCGCCAGCTTGGTTTGCTGCGCCTCGCCCACCGTGTAACCCGACTCATCCCCCAGCACGATGACACTCAACACCGAGGCCAGGCCGAAGGCAGCCGCCACCCGGAAACTGCGCTTGGCGAACTCGACATCACGCCCCTTGAGCAAGTACCAACTGGAAATCGACAACACAAACATCGAGCCGGTGACATAACCGGCAGACACCGTGTGGACAAACTTGGCCTGCGCCACCGGGTTGAAGACCACGGCCCAGAAATCCACCATTTCCATGCGCATGGTGATGTAACTGAATTCCGAACCCACCGGGTTCTGCATCCAGCCATTGGCGATCAGAATCCACAGCGCCGACAGGTTTGTGCCAATGGCCATCAGCAGCGTGACCAGCAAATGATGTTCTTTCTTCAGGCGATCCCAACCGAAAAAGAACAACCCGATCATGGTCGATTCAAGAAAGAACGCCATCAGGCCCTCGATGGCCAGCGGAGCACCGAAGATGTCTCCTACGTAGTGCGAGTAGTACGCCCAGTTGGTGCCGAACTGAAACTCCAAGGTGATGCCAGTGGTCACGCCCAACGCGAAGTTGATACCGAACAATTTGCCCCAGAAGCGAGTCATGTCTTTCCAGATGACATTGCCGGTCATCACGTAGACGCTTTCCATGATGACCAGCAGCCACACCATCCCCACGGTGAGCGGCACAAATAGAAAGTGGTACAGCGCAGTGGCTGCGAATTGCAGCCGTGACAGATCCACCAGTTGTTCTGAGATCACTTGCTTGCCCCTTGAGCCGAGGTGGGTACGCCGAATCTGTCGCTGATGGTGTTCGAGTCGACGCTGACGCGCGAATCCTTGATGAACAGCCACCACAGCACTGTCAGCACGACCAGTTTGATCAGCACTGCTGTGAGCAGATGGCGACGCAGTCGTTTATCGGAAATAGTCATGGGGCAAGCATTAGCACGGCTCATGCCAACGCCTGAATTTATTATTTATTCTTATAAACCAATCACTTAGCTATAAACGCCAAAGCTCATCGTTTGGTTTGGAGGGAATAAAACCTGCCAAACTGCCAGGGGCTGGCAGTCATTGGCAGTCAAGGCTCGATGGGGCTCAGGCCAGGCCTTGTTCTTTCAACCGTCGGTACAACGTGCGTTCACTCACGCCCAGGTGGTTGGCCAGTTCGCTGCGGGTGCCTTTGAAAGTGGCCACGAGCTGTTCCAGGTCCCTGCTATCGGGCGCAGGCGTCAAGGCCGGGGCGAACAACGCCACGGGGGGCGCGGGCAGATGCAAGGCGTGAATGACGCCGTCGTCGGCAAACAGCGCAGCTCTTTCCAGGACATTGCGCAGCTCGCGGATGTTGCCCGGCCAGGAAGACCGCTGCAATTGCATCAGCGCCTCGGGATCGATGGTCAGTCGACGCTTACCGATCCCGGAGCGTTGCAGGAACGAATCCACCAACAAGCCGATGTCTTCAAGGCGATGCCGCAAGGGCGGTAAATGGATGGGAAAAACGCTGATGCGATAGTACAGGTCCTGCCTGAACTCGCCTTTCTCGAGCATTTTCTCCAGCGGCTTATGGGTCGCGGCCACCAATCTGAAATCCGCGTGCAGGGTTTCCACACTGCCGACACGGCGATAGGTTCCAGACTCGATCAGTCGCAACAGTTTCACCTGCATGGCCAGGGGAACGTCGCCTATCTCATCGAGAAACAGCGTGCCGCCCTGGGCCGTCTCCACCAGGCCCACCTTGCGCACGGTGGCGCCGGTAAACGCGCCCTTTTCATGGCCGAACAGCTCGCTCTCGAACAGGGTTTCGGTCAACCCGGAGCAATCGACTACGACAAAAGGCCCGGCTGCCCGCTCACTGGTTTCATGGACGGCGCGGGCAAACAGCTCCTTGCCTGTGCCGGACTCTCCCAGCAGCAGGACCGGCAACATCGAGGGCGCTACCCGCTGCAGTTCCAACAGCGCCTGATTAAAGGCCGGCGAACTGCCCACCAGCCCCTCATTGCTAGGCCGTGCCGATGCGCTCCGCACCTGGGTAAGGCGCTCCACATAAGCGGTGATGACGCCGTGTTCATTGAGGATCGGGCGCAATTCCACATCGACGTGTTCGGGCCCGCGCGGGGTGTGATGAATGTGCAAGACCCGATCCGGACTGCGCATCTCCCTGGCCTTTTTCATCGGGCAGTTCTCACCGGCCTGGTCACAAGGCACATCGTAGTGGTGGGAAACCCGATAACACTTATGGCCAATGAACGGCCTGTCGGCGCTGCCGAACTGACGCAGGTAAGCCGTGTTCGCCGCCAGGATGTTGTAATCGGGATCGAGGACGATCATCGGCTGGGGCTCGTGCTCCAGAAACGAGACCAGGGACTGCACCTGGTCTGGATGCGGAAGCAGGTCTTGGGTGGGCGGCAGGCTGTGTGTCATCGCGGCTCCAGTGATTCATCCAGCAAGGGTGACACTGCCACTATGCCAACAAACGCTGCCAATGGCAGTTTAATTGTCTGGACATCGGAACAGGCGTTGTCGGCACCGATGAATTTAAATCAATAAAATCATACGGTTAGCGTTTTTAAGCCGCCCAGGATCGACATGGCAGCATTATTGCTGTGTCTGTTCTTCAAGCGGCTGAGAGCCCCGAAGGAGACCGTTTATGACCGTAAAACCGTACGTCGAAGGATTTTTCGATCCTGAGACCCACACTGTCAGCTATCTGGTGCTGGACGAAGCGACCCGCCAGTGCGCGTTGATCGACAGCGTCCTGGATTACGATCCCAAATCAGGCCGTACCACAACCACCTCGGCCGACAAGCTGATGGCCCGGGTGATCGAGTTGGGGGCGAAGGTCGAATGGATTCTTGAAACCCACGTCCACGCCGACCACCTCACCGCCGCCCCGTACCTGAAGGAAAAACTCGGTGGCACGATAGGGATCGGCAGCCAGATTACCGCCGTGCAGGAAGTCTTTGGCACGCTGTTCAACACAGGTGGGCAGATGCCCCGCGATGGCAGTCAGTTCGACCATCTGTTCGTCAATGACGAGTCGTTCACAGTTGGAACGCTGCAATGCCGTGCGCTCCACACACCGGGCCACACGCCCGCCTGCATGACGTATGTCATCAGCGACGGTCAGGAAACGGCGGCATTCGTTGGCGACACCTTGTTCATGCCCGACTACGGTACCGCACGGTGTGATTTCCCCGGTGGCGACGCGCATACCTTGTTCCGATCCATCAACAAGGTCTTGAGCCTGCCGGCCAACACCCTCCTCTACACCTGTCACGATTACCAACCGGGTGGCCGCGAGGTGCAATTTTCCAGCACCGTCGCCGAGCAACGTGCCGACAATGTCCACGTCCGTAACGGCATCAGTGAAGAAGCATTCGTAGCGATGCGCACCCAGCGCGATGCCTCGCTGGACATGCCGACGCTCATCCTGCCATCGGTCCAGGTCAACATGCGGGCCGGGCATTTCCCGGAGCCGGAATCGAACGGCACGTGCTACCTGAAAATCCCACTCAATCGGCTCTGAAGACCCGCCCCCTCTCATAAGAAAAACCGTCATCACGGAGACAGTCATGGACATCCGCCACCTTGCGTCCGGCCTCTCGATCTCAGGGCAGATTCATCCCGACCAAATGAGTGAGATCAAAACCAGCGGCTTTCGCGCCATCATCTGTAACCGGCCTGATGGCGAAGGCAGCGATCAACCTTTGTTTGCCGACATCCAGCGTGCGGCACAAGCGATGGGTATCGAGGCGCATTACCTTGCCGCAGAGTCCGGCAAGGTGACCGACGAACAGGGCGTTGCCTTCGGCAAATTGCTCGAGTCCTTGCCCAAGCCAGTGTTGGCGTATTGCCGCTCCGGCATGCGCTCGACGACGATGTGGGCACTGTCCCAGGCCGGCCAGCAACCCTTGCCAAAAATTGTCGAAGCCGCCAGGAAAGCCGGTTTCGACATGAAAGGCGTCATTCGCAGAATTGCCAACGAGGGACGCACCCCTGTTGGCGTGGCCGAAGCCCGGCATGCCGTGGTCATTGTCGGCGGCGGTGCGGCGGGCATCGCGGCAGCTTCAAGCCTATTGGCCCGCGAGCCAGACCTGGACATTGCCATTATTGATCCGGCGGATGTGCATTATTACCAGCCCGGCTGGACCCTCGTCGGCGGTGGCGTGTTCGAGGCACAGCAAACCGCCCACACGATGGGCGCGACCATTCCCCGGGGCGTGCATTGGATCAAAGCGGCTGTTGCGGCCTTCGAACCTGAAAACGACGCCATTATTCTCGATGGATGCCGCGTGGTCCGCTACGAGCAGTTGATCGTGTGCCCGGGCCTTAAACTGGATTGGCATGCCATTGAAGGCCTGCCGCAGACACTGGGGCGCAACGGCGTCACCTCGAACTATCTGTACCACCTGGCCCCCTACACCTGGGAACAGGTGCAGCAACTGCGCAGTGGCCGGGCGATTTTCACGCAGCCCCCCATGCCGATCAAATGCGCTGGAGCCCCTCAAAAAGCGATGTACCTGTGCGCCGACCACTGGAGACGCCAAGGCGTACTCGACGATATCGAGATCGACTTCTGCACCGCCGGGACAGTCCTGTTCGGCGTTCCCGACTACGTGCCGGCCCTGATGGAATACGTCCACGCCTATGGGATCGACCTGAATTTCGGCAGCACGCTAACGTCGGTCGATGGACCGGCACAAACGGCGACCTTCAGGTGCGTCAAGGTCGATGGCAGTACTCACCTGGTGACGCACGACTTCGACCTGCTGCATGTGGTACCTCCCCAGGTGGCGCCGGATTTTATCCGTGTAAGCCCTCTGGCCGATGGGGCGGGCTGGATCGATGTCGATCCCGACAGCTTGCGGCATAAGACCTGGGCGAATATTCACGCATTGGGCGATGCGACCAATACCAGCAACGCAAAAACCGCAGCGGCGGCGCGCAAGCAGGCGCCCGTGGTCGCCCATAATGTGCTGGCGGCCATGGGCAAGGCCAAGGGCAGCGCCCATTACGACGGCTACGGTTCCTGCCCGCTGACCGTGGAGCGAGGCAAAGTCGTTCTCGCTGAATTCACCTACGGCGGCAAGCTTGCCCCCAGCTTCCCGTCCTGGCTGATCGACGGTACTCGGCCTTCGAGACTCGCCTGGCTACTTAAAGAGCGCATTCTTCCACCGCTGTACTGGAAAGCCATGCTCAAGGGCCGTGAATGGCTGGCAAAACCTGAACTGGCGGACCTATGAAATCAAACCTCTGCTCCAGGAGACCGAGATGATTACCGTCCTGGTACTGGGCTTTTCGGTGGGCGTGATCCTGGCGCTGACCGGTTCTGGCGGCGGCATACTCGCCGTCCCGTTCCTGGTTTTTGGCGTGGGCATGGGCATGGCCGAAGCCGGGCCCATTGGTTTGCTGGCGGTGGGCCTGGCCGCCACCCTGGGCGCCGTAATGGGCCTGCGCAATGGCATCGTGCGCTACAAGGCCGCACTGCTGACGGCCAGTGCGGGGGTCATCTGCTCGCCATTGGGCCTTTGGTTGGCGCAGCGCACGCCCAACCGCCCGCTGACGATCCTGTTTGCCTTGTTGCTCATGTACGTGGCGTTCCGGGCCTTTCAAAAATCACTGCCGTCTCGTGTCGGGGCAAAGGCCTGCGAAACACGCAAGCCGCCGCCCTGTGTCCTGGACGAAAATCGCGGCAAGCTGAACTGGACCGGCCCTTGTGCGTGGGCCCTCACGGCTTCGGGCATGGTCGCCGGGGTTCTATCCGGGTTGCTCGGCGTCGGCGGTGGTTTCGTCATGGTTCCGGCACTCCAGCGGTACACCAATTTGACCACCCAGTCGGTGCTCGCCACGTCGCTGACCGTCATCGCTTTGGTTTCCATGTCAGGGGTGCTGGCGAGTTCGGCGACGGGCCACCTGCAATGGGCAATAGCGCTACCCTTTTCCATGGGGGCCATCGTCGGCATGCTCGGCGGGCGCCTGGTCGCTGCCAGGTTGCCGGAACCCTATCTGCAAAGAGGCTTCGCCCTGGTGTCGACGCTGGTAGCGGTCGCCCTGCTGGTAAAAGCCCTGGGTTGAATCGCGTAATGGAATATCAACGATGTGTAGCGGAGAACGCTGATGAATCTTGACTGGCTCAACTTTACGCCTTGGTCATCCCTTGCCGGCGGCATGTTGATTGGCCTGGCGGCCAGCCTGTTCGTGGTTGCCAACGGCCGGATCGCCGGCATCAGTGGGCTGATCGGCAGCCTGCTGCAGCGTGGCAGCGAAGGCCTGGGCGAGAAGGCCCTGTTTCTCCTGGGCCTGCTCGTCGCGCCGCTGTTATGGGGCGTGTTTGCCACCTTGCCGCCGATCGAGTTCCAGAACGGCTGGTTCGGCCTCACCGTCGCCGGCCTGTTGGTGGGGGTCGGCACTCGTTACGGTTCGGGCTGCACCAGTGGCCATGGCGTGTGTGGTCTATCGCGCCTTTCACCGCGTTCGATGGTCGCCACGGCGTGTTTCATGCTCAGCGGTTTCGCCACGGTATTTGTCCTGCGTCACGTGATGGGGGTTTGAACATGCGCAAACTGACAGCATTCATCGCCGGCCTGCTCTTTGGCCTCGGGCTGCTCCTGGCAGGCATGGCCAACCCGAAAAAAGTGTTGGGTTTCCTGGACCTGGCCGGCGCCTGGGATCCGTCCCTGGCGCTGGTGATGATCGGGGCGATTGGCACCGCCATCGTCCCCCTGGCCTGGGCACGCCAACAGACTCAGTCGCTGCTGGGCAGCCCCATGCAGTTGCCGGTCAAGCGAGAACTGGACCCACGCCTGATCGGTGGCAGCCTGGTGTTTGGCATCGGCTGGGGCATCGCCGGCATCTGCCCTGGCCCCGCCGTGGCCATCCTGCTGACCGGGCACTGGCAGGCCTTTGTGTTCATGCTGGCCATGTTGGCGGGCATGTTGTTGTTCACCGCGCTGGAAACCCGGCGCGGCCATTGATCGGGAGATTGTCATGAAAGCCAACATTGGAACCATTGACCGGGGCGCACGTATTGCCGCGGGGCTTGTCCTCATCATCCTGAGCCTGACGGGCTTGATCGGCGCGTGGGGCTGGATCGGCCTGGTGCCATTGGCCACCGGTTTCATGCGCTTCTGCCCGATCTATTCGTTGTTGGGCATCAAGACCTGCAAACGTTGCTGAGACGCGCTATGGCCGTTCTCCTGGAACGGCCATTGACCTTGCCAGTCACCCTTGGAGTCCTGCAACAGGCTCACTCAACCGAGATAGTCGCCTTTCTCGCCGGACAATCCACGGCCGATGCGCCTGCTTGAAGCACCGCATGGGGCCGACCACCTGTCATGGTGTCGGGAAACCGCTTAGAAGCGCCCTATTTCCAAGGTCGCGCACAGCCCACCCTCGGTGCGATTTTCCAAGCGTATGCGCCCTCCCAGACGATCCGCGATGGTGCGCACGATCGTCAGGCCCAACCCCGCCCCTTGGTCATTGCCGCGGCTGTAGAACCGCTCGAAGAGCCGCTCACGCTCGGCCTCGTCGATACCCGGCCCCTGGTCTTCGACGGACAGCTCGTAGTGATCGCCCTTCCTGGCCAGGCGTACGGTGATCGTGCCGTTGGCCGGCGAAAAATTGGCCGCGTTGGTCACCAGGTTGTTCAAGGCGATGTCGATGGCCACCGGGTCGATTCGAACCGGGCCGATGTCATCGCTGACGTCCAGCACCGGCTCGAGCCCCTTGCTCAACAACCAGGGCGTCAGTTGAACCAGGCTCGCACGAACCGTGGCGGGCAGGTCGATGACCGCAGGCGTCGGAACACCTGCCTGCGGTTCGAGCCGCGCCATGGTGAGCAGTTGATTGACCAAACGCGTGGTGCGATCGACGCCAGCGATCAGGTGTTCCAGGGACTCGCGACGGCTTTGCTCGCTCCCCGCCTCCATCAGGTTCTGTGCATGCACCCGCAACACGGCCAAGGGCGTACGCATTTCATGGGCGGCATCGGCAATGAAACGCCGCTCACGGCCCATCAGCTCCTGGATCTGCGCCAACACACGGTTGAGTGCCGCCTGCATGGGCTCGAGCTCCGTAGGGAGCGGCATCATTTGCAAGGGTTCAAGTGAGCCGGGATGCCTGGCACGCAACTTCGCCGCCATATCGACCAGGGGTTTGAGGCCCCAGCCGATGGCCAGCCAGATCACTGCGGCAAGCACCACGCTGCCAATCAGGTTGGGGATGACGGTGTGACGGACAATGCGATCGACCAGGTCGGCACGCACGTCATCACGCTCGCCCACCCAGATCTTCAAGCCGTATTGCGCGTCATCCAGGACGAACGCCCGCCACTTACGGTTTTTCTGGTCCACGACCTCACTGAAGCCAGGCGCGCTCGGCGGTGAGGTGAACGACGGTGCGCTGGACGTATGCACCAACACCGACCCTTGTGAGTTCCAGACCTGGAAAGCGATCTTGCTTTCATAGGGATGACCGTCGACTTTGGGCACTGCCTGCCCCAACGCCGAATTGAACGCCTGATACAGTTCGGCGTGCTCCTTGCTCGCCATCGGCATGCGCATCACGCCCTGCAACAGCCGGGCATTCTGCGCCAACTGGGCATCGTAGACCTCGGCGATTTCGTGGTTGCTGTCATGCAGGTTGAATACGGTGATGATCAACAGGCCAAGAAACAGCAGGCCGAGAATCAACGTAAGCGTACGACGCCGGATCGAGCTCATCGACGCTCCTCCACCAGGTAACCGACCCCGCGAATGGTGCGGATCAGGTCGGTGGAGAATTTCTTGCGCAGGTGATGGATGTGCACTTCCAGCGTGTTGCTCTCGGCCTCCTCGCTCCAGCCGTAGAGCAACTGCATCAGATGATCGCGAGTCATGACGCGGCCCGGCGGCGAGAGCAGTTCATGGAGCAGTTGATATTCCTTGGGGGTCAGGGCCACCGGCTTGCCCTGGTAACTGACTTGTTGGGTAACGGGGTTCAGGCTGATGCCGGCATGTTCGATCAACGCCTGGGCGCGGCCGGCGCTGCGGCGCAACAAGGCCCGTAGCCGGGCCTTGAGCTCCGCCAGGTCGAAGGGCTTGACCAGATAATCATCGGCCCCTGCGTCCAATCCGGCGATGCGATCCTCGGTGGCATCCCGGGCGGTGAGGATCAGCACCGGCAGGTTGGAGCCACTGTCACGCAAGCGTCGCAACACTTGCAGGCCGTCCATGCGTGGCAAGCCAAGGTCAAGCACCGCCAGGTCGAAAGTTTCACTGAGCAGCGAATGCAAGGCGCTGCTGCCGTCCTGTACCCAGTCGACGGTATAGCCTTCGCGACTCAGGGCCTGATGGATGCCCTCGCCCAAGGCCACGTCGTCCTCGATCAGTAATAAACGCACATACGCTCCTGTCAGTTCAGTTGCTTGTTCACATCCACCAGTAACGCGTCGATCTCCTTGCGGCGTCCGGCATCGGCCGTTTCCCGACCCGGCCGCGGCGCTGCCTGCAAGGCTTTTTGCAGCGCTGCCTTGGCTTCGCTGTAGCGCTTCTGACGGTAGAGGTGATCGCCCCAAAAGTACAGGCTGTCAATGCCGTTCGGGTTGAGTTGCAAAGCCTGCTGGAGCAATTGCTCGGCCTTGTCCGAGTCGCCGAAACCCAGGGGCCAGCCCGGAACCCGGTCGTAGAGTGCACCGAGGCTGGTGTAGGCCGAGCCTTGCAGGGCCTTGGGGTCCAGGGTCAGGGCTTTTTCCAGATCACCCTTGGCATCCTTGACCTTGCCCAGCGCACCGATCCCACCCTTGGCACCGGCCCAACTGCTGTTGACGATGCCAGACCAGATCCACGCTTCGGCCACCGATTGGCGCTCCTGCTTGAACGCCGATGCCTGGACGGCGAGCTTTTCGAACGCATCGGCGCGTTGACCTTCGGGCACTTCATATTGAATGTGGGCCCAGCTCTGCTGGATGTCGCTGAGACGTTGCTGGTCGGTCGCCTCCAAGGCCCAGACGCTTTGGCTCAGGGTGCCGATCAATAGGCAAGCGAGGATTTTTTTCATGGCTTGAGGTGCTCGTTTTCAGGTTTGTGACTGAGGCGGCGCACCAGCGGCAATTGCTTGCGCAGGCCACGGTCCACCAGGTTGGGCAGCAGGCTGTTGAGGCCGACGAAAAAGCGTTCGGGCCAGCCCAGATACAGCTCGCGACGGTCGCCGATAATCGCGTGGATCACCGCCGCCGCCACGGTTTTCGGGTCGTCGACGTTGGCCTTGAGGGCCTGGTTGAGCGCATCGGCTGCCGGGCTGTTCATCGAGGTACGGGTGGCCCGGGGCGCTACGTAGAGCACCCCGACACGGGTATCGGCCAACTCCCGGCGCAAGGCTTCGGAAAAACCGCGCAAGGCAAACTTGCTGGCGCAGTAGCTGGCATAGCCGGGGTAGCCGATTGATCCATAGGTCGAGCCAACGTTGACCACCATCGCGCTGTCAGCCTGCTTGAGCAGCGGCAAGAGCAGTTTGGTCAGGCAGATCGGCGCGCTGATGTTCAGCGCCAACATGGCGTTGATCTCACTGTCGTCGAGTTGTTCGAGCATGGCGAAGTGGTTCACGCCGGCGGCATTGATCAGCAGGTTGATGCCGCCCTGGGCCTCGGAGGCGACCAGCACTTTGCGCCGGTCGGCGAGGAAGGTCAGGTCGGCTTCGACCCAGCTCAAGTGCTGCGGATAACGCTCCAGCAACGGCTGCAAGGCTTCGTGATGCCTGGCCACGGCCAGGACCCGCGCGCCACTGGCGCACAGGGCGGCGGCGATGGCCTGGCCGATTCCGCCGCTGGCGCCGGTCAGCACGACACGCGCATCACACAAGCGCATGTTCATGCTCCCCGTCGCGCGGCAGGCCGCGGAACATGTCGGTGTACAAGCGGTACACCACCTTGGAGGCATGGATCACCGCAGCCTGGTCCGCCGGATCGTCCAGCCGGTTCATCAAGCCGCGATAGGTCTGCATATGCTCGATGTCGAGCGTTCCATGGGAGCTGAGGTAGCTGAACGCCGTGGGCGGCAACTCCAGGCGCTCGCGGATACTGTCGGCGGCATGGGTCGCCAGGGCGATACTGGTGCCCTCCAGCACATTGACCATGCCGAACAGGCCTACCGGGTTGCCTCGGGCGATCAAGTCGTAGAGGTAACTGACCATCAGCTCGATGGGCAACGATGGCTGGCCGTTGCGCACTGCTTCCTTATCGCCACCGCACACGGCAATGTCATCCAGCACCCATTGCTCGTGGCCGTACTCTTCGTCGATGTATTCGCACACGGCCTTGCGCAGCCATTCCAGGTGCGTTGGCAGGCGCGCCCCGCAAGCCATCATCAACGGTACGGTGTGGCGCACGTGGTAATACGCCTGGATCAGGAAGCCCCGGTAACTGGTCAGGCTGACCTGGCCGTTGAGAGCGTCACGAATGATCGGCAGATTGAACAGGGTCTGGCGTTCTTGCTGGGTGGCTTCTTGCAACGTGTCAAAAAAACTCATGATGGGGATTCCTCGGACAAGACAGATGAAGTGAGCTGCGCACGGTAATGCTCGACGATGGCCTCCCGGCGTGGCCGGCCATTAGCGGTGAGCATGCCGTTGGCAGCGCTGAAGGGTTGGTCCAGGCGCGTCCAGCGATGGACCCGTGCGTAATCGGGCAACGTGTCGTTGGCCTTGGCCACGGCCAGTTCCAACGCTTGATCGGTACAGTTGGTGCGGGCGGGCCAGAGCAGTGCGTGGTTGTGCGGCATGGCTTCGCCATAAACGAAGGCCTGGGCAATGTCACCGCCCTGGGTGAGTTCGGCTTCAACCCATTCGGGGTTCACGTTGCGACCGAAACTGGTCACGAACTGGTGCTTCTTGCGCCCGCGCAGGTAAAGGAAACCGTCTTCGTCGAACTCACCCAGGTCGCCGCTGGGCCACCATTCGCTGGCGTGCGGTGGCTCACCCAGGTAACCGAGCAGCGTCGAGCCCTTGATCAGGACTTCGCCGTCATCGGCCAAGCGCACCTCCACATGGGGCAGCGGCTGGCCGACACTGCCTGCACGATGAGCCTGTGGCCGATTGAGGCAGACCACCGAGGCGCATTCCGACAGCCCATAGCCTTCAAACACCGCCAGGCCAACCCGCCGGGCTCGCTGCAACAAATCGTGGGACACCCGTGCCCCGCCAACGGCGGCGAATCGCACGAGGTGCGGGTTGAACAGCTTCTGTTCGGCGGCCGTGACCAACATCAACAGCAGTTGCGGAACCAGGATCAGGCTGTGCGCCCGACGCGCCGCCAGGCATCCCAGCAGGCGCACCGGGTCGACCCCGCTGGCGCCCTGGATGCCGAGGGTCTTCTGGCTGGGCAGGCTCAGCATGGCACCGGCATACAACGCCGCGTAGCAACCAAGGTTTTCCAGCAGAATCGCCAGGGGCAGCAACGCCAGGTGATGCCTGGCCTCGACCGGTTGACTGGCCTGCTCCAGTTCACGGGCCACCCGCAACAGGCTGTCGGCGCTCAGGCAAACGCCTTTGGGCGTGCCGGTGGTACCGGAGGTGAACGTCAGCTTGGCGGTGCCTGCCGGCAGACGGCTCGGTCCGTCGAAGTGCCGCCGCCAGAATTCGCCACTGTGCTGGTATCCGGCAGCTTGCAGTTCCGCCTCGAACGCAGGCTCGGCAATCACTCGCTCGGCCTGGCTCTGTTCCAGGCAGTGCCGACGTTGAGCCTGGCTGAAAAAACCGGGCAGGATGACGCAGGTCAGCCCTTCGAACAGTGCGGCAAGGTCCCAGAGTATCGCTTCGATGCCGTTGTCCAGGGCCAGGGCAACAACACTGATGTGTTCATCGCGCAGGCGTTGCTGGCGGTACACCACTTCGGAATAAAGCGTCGCGTAGTCGAGCTGCGAGCCGTCGCCCCACAGTGCCACGGCATGGCCCCTGCGCTCGGCATGACCGCGCAAGGTACGCTTGAAGCGTTCCATTTCAGGCGACATGGCTGGTTTCTCCGAGGTCCGTCGGCAGTCCCAGGCGATTGAACAGGCCGCTATTGCGCAGATGAATGAAACCGGCGCGGATGTTCCCGACATGAACCCACGGCTGGCTTTCGTAGTAGCGCCCCCATAGATGGCGGTCCTCGCCTAGGCGCTGCGGGTCGGCCGGGCACAGGGTCACGGGCTTGAGGCCCAGGCGATGGAAGCTGTTGACCAGGCCGATGTTGCCAGTGAACGCAACCCACTCCAGGCCGCCCATGGCCAACAGATAAGTGATCGCGATGATGCTCAGCCGGGCGCTGCCCGTGTCGCTGGCGGCCAGGTTGCCAACCTCGACGATGCCGGCGCGATCCACCGCACGGTCGGCGGCGGCGCTGATCAAGGGCTCGATGGGGTTGTCCAGATAACGTTCGAGAAACAGCGGCCCCTGAGCGGCCCGGCGTACACCAGCGGCTGCGCAGAGCGTGCCGTGGACATCGTCGAGCCCGAACAGCTCCGGCATGAAGTGACGAATATCGGCGCCGTGGACCTGGCGAAAACGCTGCTGGATGAACGCCTCGAACTCAGCTCGCCGAGGTTGTTCCGGCAAAGCCCGGTGCAAGTGACGAACCGGCGGGCCGGCGTCGCCAAAGGTCAGCGGCAGGTGGATGTTCCAGTCGAAATCGGGCATGGGTCAACGTTCTCCCTCGGGCTATTGGGAGAAAGTATCGGGGCCGTTTCTTAACGAAGTCTGAAGGTGGCAAATTTTGGGTTCGTTCGACAAATAGTCCGGTCAAAACCGGGCTGCCCTTGATCGTTTTTCCGTAGTACAGTAGGCAAAACCCGATAAATATCCACTTTGAGATGACCCTGACGTGCCAGGCCCCAACCTCAACGGACCCGCACACCCCGTCATCCTCCTGCCGCGGCGGTAACTGCATGATCGACATCACCGAAGTTTCCATTGCCCAACTGCGCGCCGCGCTGGAATCGGGCCAGACCACGGCGGTAGCGCTTGTCCAGGCTTACCTCGCCAGGATCGATGCCTACGACGGCCCCGATACGCCTACAGCCCTCAACGCGGTGGTGGTGCGCAACCCCGATGCATTGCAAGAAGCCCGGGCCTGCGATGCCCGTCGGGCCAACGGCCAGACCCTGGGTCCGCTCGATGGCATTCCCTACACGGCCAAGGACAGTTACCTGGTCAAGGGGCTCACTGCCGCTTCCGGCAGCCCGGCGTTCAAGGACCTGGTTGCTTATCGCGATGCGTTCACCATCGAACGGCTTCGCGCCGCCGGGGCCATTTGCCTGGGCAAGACCAACATGCCGCCCATGGCCAACGGCGGCATGCAGCGCGGGGTGTATGGCCGTGCCGAAAGCCCGTACAACGGCGACTACCTCACCGCGCCTTTTGCCTCGGGCTCCTCGAACGGTGCGGGCACGGCAACCGCCGCCAGTTTCGCGGCGTTCGGCCTTGCGGAAGAAACCTGGTCGAGCGGACGCGGTCCGGCGTCGAACAATGGCTTGTGCGCGTATACACCGTCGCGCGGCGTGATCTCGGTGCGTGGCAACTGGCCGTTGACGCCGACAATGGACGTCGTCGTGCCCTACGCCAGGACCATGGCCGACCTGCTGGAAGTGCTGGACGTGGTGGTCGCCAATGACCCGGACACCCGTGGCGACCTGTGGCGCCTGCAACCCTGGGTGCCGATTCCGAGCGTCGATTCGGTTCGTCCGGTCTCGTATCCGAGCCTTGCCAGCAACCCGGGGACACTGGCCGGCATTCGGTTCGGCGTTCCTCGGATGTACATCAACGCTGACCCTGAAGCAGGCACAGCCGAAGCCCCCGGCATCGGCGGCCCGACGGGGCAGCGAATCATCACCCGCGCCTCGGTGATCGAGCTCTGGGAGCAAGCGCGCAAGGCGCTTGAGGCCTGCGGCGCCGAAGTGGTCGAGGTGGATTTCCCCCTGGTGTCCAACTGCGAGGGCGATCGTCCTGGCGCACCCACGGTGTTCACCCGCGGCCTGGTTTCCAAAGAGTTCCTGCACCATGAGTTGTGGGACCTGTCGGCCTGGGCATTCGATGATTTCCTGCGGGCCAACGGCGATCCAACGTTGAATCGTCTGGCCGACGTCGACGGACCGAAGATCTTCCCCCACGACCCGGGCACCCTGCCCAACCGAGAGGATGATCTGGCCGCCGGCATGGATGAGTACGTGAAAATGGCCCAGCGCGGCATCACGCCCTGGGACCAGATCCCGACCCTGCCCGACGGCCTGCGGGGGCTTGAAGAGACACGTCGAATCGATCTGGAGGACTGGATGGAGCGGCTGGGCCTGGACGCGGTGATCTTCCCGACCGTCGCCGACGTCGGCCCGGCCGATGCTGACGTCAACCCGGTGTCTGCCGATATCGCCTGGAGCAACGGAGTCTGGGTCGCCAATGGCAACCTCGCCATCCGCCATCTGGGCGTGCCCACTGTTACCGTGCCGATGGGTGTCATGGCGGACATCGGCATGCCGGTGGGGCTGACGTTTGCCGGGCGTGCCTATGATGATTCGAAGCTGTTGCGATTGGCTTCGGCGTTTGAATCGATTGGTTCAAAACGCCTGGTCCCGCCGCGGACGCCGCCGCTGTCGGCTTGATCGTTTAGCGGGCTCGGTCTTGGAGCTGCTACGCAGCCCAGCGGGAGCAAGCTCCCTCGCCACAAAAGCAGCGTTCGACTTCATTTTGAGTACGAACGCCCCCCGTGGCGAGGGAGCTTGCTCCCGCTGGACTGCGCAGCAGTCCCTAGATCGGCTCTACAGCCGAAAATACTGTTGCATCGCACGGGAAAACAGGTCCACGGCCTCATCGCCGTGTGACGCCTGGGCTCGCATGAGGTGGAAACCAGCGCTGGCAGGCCACGCGCCAAGCGTCTGAGCCGCAGCGCTAACCGCCCGCACTTGGCAGCCCGATGATTCCTGTGGCAGCGTAGGGAGGAATTTCAAACACTCCTCGCGCCCACAGGCAAAACGGTAGCCATCATGATCTCGCATGTTTTTCTAGGTATCGCCGATTTTGATCGCGCCTTCGGGTTCTATTCAAAGGTCATGGCCGGGCTGGGCCTGACATTGAAATTTAGCGACGCCCGCAAAGGCTGGGCTGGCTGGATTGCCGAGCATTCACCGCGCCCGATCTTCGTGATTGGAAAGCCCTTTGACGGCAAGGTGCACGAACCCGGCAACGGACAAATGGTGGCGCTGCTTGCGCCCAGCCGGGAAGCCGTCAGGAACAGCTACGCAACAGCACTGGCACTGGGCGGGACGTGTGAGGGAGAACCCGGCTTGAGACCCCACTACCACCCCGACTATTACGGCGCCTACTTTCGGGATCTCGATGGCAACAAGCTGTGCGTCTGTTGCCATGATTCGGTGTCGACTTAGTCGATCGTACTGCATGGCTCGCTTTCGCTTCCTGCCTAGCCAACGTACGAATAAACAGCGAAGTCGAACCCATTGAACGGAAAAGAAGCGACCTCTTTCATCCCCATTTTCAAGTGCGCACGAAGCGACGCTTCATTGTTTGCTCCCTCGCCACGGGTTCTGCGTCAGCCGATCGGCGTTTGCTTCAGCACCTGCCTCACAAAGGCGCCAGTCTTCGCCAGAAATGTGCCGTGGGCGCGTTGCTGACACAGGTCGTTCGAAATGAAACCTGCAAACTCGCTTGCCAAGGCGCCCATCAATTGGGGCAACAGGAATCCGCTTTCGTGCTCTGGGTAAATCACAATGGAGGTATCGGGCCAAAGGCTGCCGGTGCAAGTCGTGTCGATCATGGGAATCTCCCGGTGAATGGAGAGCGCTGCGACGACCCGAAACGGTCAATCGCTTCTGGGATCAGTTTCACTGGCGGACGGGTTTTAGAGAATGCCCAGGAATTACATGACTTGATTGCGTAATCTGAAACAATCGCAGCTGATGGCACCCAAAGAAGCTTGCCGGGATTTTGATTTTCCGTTTTTGAGGGATGTTGTGTGTATATCCGTTGCTGCGATAACGGCTGCTGGCGGCTCCGCTCTTACAGCGGGTCACTTTCGAAAAGCGCGAAAGTAACCAAAGCGCTTCTGCCCCACCACTTGGCACCTCGCTTAGGCTCGGTGTGCCCGAGATCAACGTCCACCACGAGGCGGCCTAGTAGCCGACCTGGCTCTTGATGGACCGCGTTTCTCCTGTGGGAGCGGGCTTGCTCGCGAAGGCGTTGGCATAGCCAACATCACCGCAAACTGAACCACCGCTTTCGCGAGCAGGCTCGCTCCCACATGGGTTTGCGGGTGTTCATAGCATCTGCGCACAACACAAAAACCTGTGGGAGCGAGCTTGCTCGCGATGAGGCCGACACATCCAACATCACCGTAAACTTCGCGAGCAAGCCCGCTCCCACAGGAGAAACGCGGTTCCACCAAAGAACCAGGTCGGCTATAAGGCCGCCTCGTGGTGGACGTTGATCTCGGGCGCCCCGTTAACCACGCTGGCTGAACGAAGGTATTGCGCAGTGGGCAACCCGGCATGGATGCCGGGTTAGCCGCGCTGGGCCATGGATGGCCCTTCGCGGCGGCCCACGGAGCAATGCCTTCGTTCAGGCATGCCGAGCCTAGGCGAGGCACCAAGTGGTGGGGCAAGAGCGTTTTGCTTACTTTTGACTGGGCCGGCTTCCGGGCTTCTCAAAAGTGAGCCGCTGTAAGAGCGGAACCATAAGCCGCCATTACCGCAGCAACGGATATGCCCCCCATACAAATCACACCGACGCTTTCAACATGTCATACGCCTCAAGCGACCGCAGCGAGTAGATATAGGCCGCCCCCGCATTCAACGAAATCGCATTTGCCAGGGCCGCTGCGACCTCCTCGCGACTCGCGCCGGCCTTGATCGCCGCGTCCGTGTGGGCGGCGATGCAACCGTCGCAGCGGGTGGTGACGGCGATGGCGATCGAGATCAGTTCGCGGGTCTTGGCATCGAGTACATTGTTTTCGCTGGCAGCTTCTCCTAGCGCCATATAGGCCTTGACCATTTTCGGGTTGCTGCGGCCCAGCGCGCCAAAAGCTTTCTGAATGGTGGGCAACAATTCGGACCAGTTATTGAACATGGCATTAACTCCTGAGTGGGTTGGGTGTACTGTTTTGACGCCCTCAGTTTTTCACCCTGGCGCCACTCGGGTTTGTTCAATGCGCTCAGGTTTTTTGGCGAAACGCTCAAATGAATGCGATCGATAAACTCATCAGCCTGGCCAACGTACGCGGCAGCCTGGACCTGCGCTGTCAGTTCCAAGGCGACTGGGCCTTGGATCACGGACAACAAAGCCTGGGCACAGCGCCCTATCACATCGTGCTGGCCGGCGAATGCCGCGTCGAGTTTGCCGATGGGCAGCGCTTGCCCATGCGCGCCGGGGACATCCTGCTGTTGCCGCGCGGTGCCCCTCACGTCATGCACAGCCCTGGCAAAACGGTGACGCCGACCTCACCTCGGATCGTGACCAGGGGCTCTTTGCCGATTCATCGCATTGGCGGCGCCAGCGCGGAGCTGGACATGCTTTGCGGAGGCTTTCACTTCAACCGGGCTTCGTTGCTGTTCGGTGCCTTGCCCGAATACCTGGTGATTCCCAGCGGCGCATTTCCGGCCAATGGGCCGTTGCCAGCGCTGGTGGCGGTCATGCGCGCAGAAGCGGATGGAGATAAGGTCGGCGCGCGCTTCTTGCTCGATGCCCTGTCACAGGCGCTGTTCACCCTGATTCTGCGTGCGCATCTGGCCAGCCAGGGACAGGACAGCGGCTCGCTGGCCCTGCTCGGCGATAAGCGTCTGGGCCGGGTCTGGCAGGCCATGCTGGCGGACCCTGCCCACGAGTGGACCATCCAAGGCCTGGCGGACATCGCGAGCATGTCCCGGGCCAATTTCATGCGCGCATTCGTCAAGGTGGCCGGCGTCTCGCCGTGGGTGCTGTTGACGCAAGTACGCATGGAGTTGGCCTTCAGCCTGCTCAGTCACTCACACTTGGGACTGAGCGATATTGCCGTACAGGTCGGCTACCAATCCCAGGCCGCGTTCAGCAAGAAATTCAAGGAAGTCTTCGGCGAGGCGCCAGGACGCGTGCGCCGCGGGATCCAGGGCCCAAGCACGAACTGACGTTCAAGAAACATCCGCTCGCAACGCCGGGTGCTCGCGCAGGTGCTCGACGATGTAGTCCACGAAACTGCGCACCCGCATCGGCGCCTTGCGTCTTTCGCGGTAGACCACATGAACCGGTATCGAGGGCGGTTCATAGGGTTGCAGAACCCGGCGCAAGCGTCCGCTGTTCAGATAGTCGTACAGTGGATAGTTCAAGCAGCGCATCAACCCAGCCCCATGAGCCGCGGCGTCGATGGCCGCCTGTAGCGTGGCGCAGCTGAGCCGGGTGCGTGCCTTGAGGCCGTTGGCTTGCTGCTGGAAAGGCCAGTGGACCCAATCCTGGTTGGCCTGCGTGGCGATCAGTCGATGATTGTGCAGATCCTGCGGCACAACCGGTTCACCATGAGTCGCCAGGTAGCCGGGACTGGCGCAGACGAGCGAACGAACGCTGCCGACCGGTCGTGCGATCAATGAGCAATTGGGCAGATGCCCCACCAGCACCGCCACATCCAGCCCTTCCTCATGCATGTTCGGAAAACGATCGTGGAAGTGGGCAAATATCCTGATCTCGGGGTACTGATCCATGTAGCCGGCCAGCACCGGGGCCATGACATAGCGGCTGAACAGCAAGGGCAACAGGATCGTCAGGTTGCCTTGGGCCTGGACATGCCGCCCCTTGGCAGACGTCTCGGCCTCGTCAATCGCCTTGAGGATCCGTGAACAGTCAGCCATGAAGCCGATCCCGGCTTCAGTCAGCACGACCCCGCGCGTGCTGCGTGACAGTAACTGCACACCCAGTCGCGCCTCCAGCCGAGCGATGGCACGCATCACGGTCGGTCCGGAAACGTTGAGGCGCTGGGCTGCCGAAGCGAGACTGGAGCACTGCGACAGCGCATGGAACATCAGCATTTCATGGTGGCGAGCCATCAGGCGATGCCTTTTACGACAGGCTTGAGCGTGACGTCGTCCCCCAACCGATCAGCGAGGAAGTCCACGAACGTGCGCACCTTGGCCGGCACTCGATTGCTCTTCTGATACACCACGTGAATCGGCAACGCTGGTGGCTCGAACGCCTTGAGCACTACCTCAAGCTCGCCGTCGGCGACCTGCCGGGCCACTTGATAGGACAAGACCCGGGTCACGCCCCAACCCTGGCAGGCGATGTTGATTGCCGCCTGATTCGCGGTCACCACCAGGCGTGGATCAAAGCGCAGGCTCAGCGAATTGGCTTCGTCCATGAACTGCCAGTGGCTCAGCAAATGACTGGCCGAAGACATCACGATATTGGCCTTGCTCAACTCGCCAGGATGGGTTGGCCGACCGTGTCGCTGGAAATAGGCCGGGGCGCCACAAATCACCTGGCGCACTTCACCTACCTTGATGGCGTGCTGATTGTTTTCCTGCAAATGACCGATGCGGATCGCCACATCGATGCCTTCGTCGGCGATGTTCACCACGCGGTCGACCAACAAGGCATTGAGGTGTACCGAGGGAAATTGATCCAGGTAATCCGTCAGCAAAGGCGCGATGTACAGCTCGCCAAACAGCACCGGAGCGGTGACCGTCAGATACCCGCAAGGAATCGAATAGCTGCCGGCAGCGGCCTCCTCGGCTTCATCGAGTTCACTCAGGATCCGCCGGCAATCTTCCAGGTAGCGTTGCCCCGCTTCGGTCAGGTACACATTGCGGGTGGTGCGCGACAACAGCTGGGTGCCAATCCGCTCCTCCATCGCCGCAATGGCGCGCGTCACGCTTGGTGGTGAAATACGCAGTCGACGGGCGGCAGCGGCGAACCCTTCCTCCTCGGCCACCGCCATGAAAACCTGCATTTCCTGAAAGCGATCCATGGGCGATCCAGCCTTGAGGGCACGTGGCTTGAATGCACTTGCCGGAAGATGCCCCCGGCAAGCACCTGCAGTTTGAATCAGGCTTGCTGCAAGCCCTTGGCGGTGCGTTGCATACCGACGAAATTCGGCAAGGCTTCGATGCTGCCCAGCCAGGCCCGGACGTTCGGGTAGTCGGTCAGCGCGACGTTGCCTTCCGGCGCGTGGGACACGTAGGTGTACGCGGCCACGTCCGCGATGGTCGGCTGCTCACCGGCCAGGAACCGGCTCTGCCCCAACTCCGTCTCCATCACCTTCAACAGGGCATGGGAGCGCTTGATGGCATCTTCGGCGTCATAGCCAGCGCCGAAGACGGTGATCAACCGGGCGTTGGCCGGCCCCTGGTTGATCTGGCCCGCCGCCACCGACAGCCAGCGCTGCACCCGCGCCTGGGCAAGCGGATCGGTCGGCAGCCATTGCCCCTTGCCATACTTGGCCGCGAGGTAGACCAGGATTGCGTTCGAATCGGCCAGGACGGTGCCGTTGTCGTCGATCACCGGCACCTGGCCAAAGCTGTTGATGGCGAGGAACTCCGGGGTCTTGTGCTCACCTTTCATCAAGTCCACGAATATCAACTCGGTTGGCAGGCCAAGCAGCGAGAGCATCAGCTCGACACGATGGGCGTGCCCCGACAGCGGGTGGCGATAAAGTTTGATCGTGTTCTCAGACATGACGTACTCCATGTTGTTTTGGGCTCGAAGCGGTGATCGCGTCGATGGCGCTATCCTCTGCTCCTGTCCCGGACAGCGGAATAACCAGCTTCTACAATCCAGCATTTCATCCGGTGAAACGATCAGGAACCCTAGACCTCAAGCACCAACGGTTCACTCCCCTGGGCCGGCACCGCGCAGCAGATCAGTACCTCACCTTCGCCAACCGGTTCGGCCGGCAGGCTCAGGTAATGCACCTGACCGCGGCTCAAGCGGGTTTTACAGGTGCCACAGGAACCGCCACGGCAACTGAATTCCGGGTTCAGGCCGCGCGCTTCGGCCAGTTCCAGCAGCGTTCCGCTGCCCGGCTCCCAACGTGCCTCCTTGCCGGAACTGGCGAACAAGACCTTCACCGCTTCACTCGCAGCCGGCACTTGCACTGGCGCCGGCATGCTCACTTCGAGATCCCGCACAAGCGTGGATGGACCGAAGGTTTCCGCGTGGATGCGATCGTCAGGGATGCGCAGTTTGCGCAGCCCGTCGTACAGCGCCTGGGTAAAGCTGCCCGGCCCGCACAAATAGAAGTCGTAGTCGTTGAGCGGCAGCAGGTTCTTGAGCAGTTCCACATCGATCCTTCCTGCCAGGTCGTAGCCCTCAGCGCCCCCTCCCTCAGTGGGTGGCTGGCTGACCAGGCGCAGAACCTGCAGCTTGTCACCGGCACGGGCGGCCAGTTCGTCGATTTCATCACGGAACGCCAGGTCGGCCACCGAACGAGCGCTTTGCACCAGCCACACCGGGCGCATGCGGCTGATGCGTTGGCCCTGGTAAACCACCTCGCGCAGCATCGACAGCAACGGTGTGATGCCCACACCCGCTGCCAGCAAGACCAACGGACGCCGCTCGGTGGCCTGGACGGTGAAATGGCCCTGGGGCGCCCGCGCTTCAATCTCGTGCTGCGCCTGCACCTGATCATGCAGGTGGGACGACACCGAGCCATCGCGCTTGACGCTGATGCGCAGGAAATCATCCGACGGCGCACTGGATACGCTGTAGGTCCGGATCGAAGGAGCGTTCTGCCCCTCCAACAAGATCCGCACCGGCAAATGTTGCCCGGCTTCAAACCGGGGCAGACCCAAGCCATCGCTCACCTGCAGGTAGAACGAGCGAATGTCGGGGCTCTCGTCCACCACCCGCGCGACCCGCAACGCACGCCAGCGGTTACGCAGCGCCTCGGCCTGCAAGCGCTCGGCGGCCTGCTCCCAACTGCCGGTCATCATTGAATTGGGCGAGTCACCTTCGTCCTGGTCCTTCCAGCGCAGGGCAATGGCCGCCGGGCGATAAACGATGCGTTGCGGGGTAAAGCGCAACAGCCGCTCGGCGCCCTGGAACGCACTGATCTCGGGATCGTCCAGCAGCACTTGCGCCGAGCCGCTCATTTGCAGCAGATCGCCCGTCTGGAAATCGACGAACACCAGCCCGGCCCGTGGGTTGAGCAAGATGTTGCCCAGCGTGTTGAAAAACAGGTTGCCGGAGAAGTCCGGAATGGTCAGCGATCCGTCTTCGTCCATGCACACAAACCCCGGCTTGCCGCCACGGTGGGAAGCATCGACCTGCCGCTCGCCATCGCGAACCACGTAGGTGGCGATATAGAACGAATCGGCTGCCGTCACCAGGCGCCGCACCAGCGGGTCCGCCACAGTCAGTTGACGCGGCGCAACGGCCCGCGCGTCGACAAAGTGGTACTGGCGCAGGTTGATGTAGCGAGGGCAGTTGCCATACGCCTGGCTCACTGAAATCTCGAGCCCCGGGTCGAGTTGACGACGCACAACACCGTTCATGCGGTTACGCCGGCGGGTGTGCAACTCGATGCCCAGCATCCCGATGGCATCGCCCTCGCCCATGCCCTCCTGGGCCGGGTCGTTCGGTTCAGGCTCGAGTTGGATGTGCAGGGTCTGCGGATCGGGCGAGTTCATGAAGCCCGGTTGCCCCACGCGCAAGGTCGCCCAGACATCGCCTTGCCGATCCACCGCCCCCAGCACCACGAAAGGCAGTTGGGCGTAGAACTCCCGATGCTGGTCCGGCATCCACGTGCGCGCCAGTTGCCGTTGACCGACACCGGCCATCATGTCGACTGCCCCGACGGAGCGCTGCAAGGCCAGCTCTCCTTCGTGCCAGGGCGAGTTTTTTGCTTGCAAGGCTTCGTCCATCAGCTACTCCTCGCGCTCGCAGCATGAACGCCTGCGCCAGTGCGCTACGGTTGGGGATTCTCCGCCATCGTTTGCACGGCTGTGCAAGTGGCTGGGGTTATCTTCTGCCCAAAGCGGCGGCGCAGGAATACGCACAAACTGCAATCCACCGTTTCATAAAATGGAATGGTGGAAGCACAAGGAATGGCCCGCAACGGCGATCACGTCCTGACGCTGGCAAAGTTCTTGGTCAGCTCGAGCAAGGTCGCCCGCAACTCCGGAGGCCGTACGGGCTTGGCCAGGATCGAAATGTTCATGTGGTGCAGCGCATGGCGAATTCTTTCGATTTCATGGCCGGTCATGATCATGGCGGGGACTTCCCAGCCCCGTTGTTCGCGAATCGCGGCGATGCATTCGGAACCGGAGACTTTCGTGCCCAGGTCGAAGTCGGCAATGATGATGTCGCAGTCACTGGTCACGCCCACTCCATCGCTGTGGGTTTCCACTTCGCACCCCCACTTCTCCAATAGCGCGGATGTTGCCATCAGCACGTTGGCGTCATCCTCTACCAGGCACACCCGCAAGCCTTGCAAACGGCTATGGGTGGACACAGGCCTGTCCACCATAGTCCTTGGCGCGACCGTTTCCAGCCCCTGGATCATGGCGCGCGTGCCCCTGCCGAGCCGGGAGTCCAGTTGGATGTCCAGATTGATCAGGAGGCTGATTCGCTTGACGATGGACAACCCCAGGCCCAACCCCTCGACGTCTTTGTCACGAACGTGGCGCACCCGATAGAACTCCTTGAACACCTCAGGCAGGTGTTCGGCGGCAATGCCCCGGCCCTTGTCGTAGATGACGATGGCCAGGCCGCTGCCTTTCGGCCGCACGCCGATCAACACCGGTTGGCCGGAGGCATATTTGAGCGTATTGGACACCAGGTTCTGCACCATGGTCGCCAACAGGCCGGCGTTGACATTGACCCAATGCCGGCAAGGCCGCAGGCGCAACTCGACACCGGCCCAGCGGGCGGCTTCGGTGTTCTGCTTGACCACGTCCTGCAGCAACGCGCCCAGGTGTACGGGTTCGGCTTGCGGTTCAAGCTGTCCGTTGTCGAGGGTGTAGATATCGAGGATCGAACGAAACAGCTGCGAGACGATGTGCAACGAGCGGTCGATGTTGTCCACCAGTCGCAACTCTTCCTGGCCCAACCGGGCATCGCGCAGGCAGGCGGTGAACAAGCCGATCGAGTGGATCGGCTGGCGCAAGTCATGGCTGGCCTGGGCCAGGAAGCGGGATTTCTCCTGGTTCGCGGCAATCGCTTCTTCCGAAGCGATGCGGGTACGGGTCAACAGGATATGCGCATAGGCAGGCACCACGATGGTGGTGACGATCAGCATCAGGAACAGGTAGGGCTGGCCGCGCCAGAACGGCGTGAGCAGGAAAATCACCACCAGGGTCGACAGCGCGATAACGGTTGCCAGCGCCAGGTAGCGCGAGCCGAAGCGCATTCCATTGCCCAACGTGACCCAGAGCAACGCAGCGTACACCGGTAGCAAGCCCTCCCCACCCACGATCATGGCGAAGGCGAGGCTTGCATAGTCGAGGGTCATGGCAAAAAGACGACGCAGGAAGAAGTGCCCGGGCCAACGCTTGATCGCCATGCGCAGCGGGACAGCGGCGCCAAAGAAAAAGGTCATGTACCACAGAATCGGTACATAGGTTTCGAAGTCACTGGCCAGACAGGCCACCACAATGATGTAAAGCGCAGTACAGGCCCCGACCGTCAATCTCAACGTCGCCTGATCAAGCTCGCTATTCTTTTCCGTCATAATCACAGGACTATTCCAACATGAAAGTTTGTTTCAAACTTGAAACCCAAGGGGGCAGTTTAGGTTACGATTCGCGGACTTGAAGATTCAGAAGGATCTGAAGCATGACCTGCAGGGTAATTGTGGCGGATGACCATCCTTTGTTTCGCGAAGGTATGCTGAGGACCATTGAACGACTCATGCCGACAGCCTCCATAGAACAGGCTGGCAATCTGGACGAAGTATTGGCGCTGGCACGTTCCGGGATGGAAGTGGACTCCCTGATACTCGACTTGCGCTTTCCCGGGATCAAATCGCTGCAGGTCATAGGCCAGTTGCGCAGTGAGTTCAAACGCACCTCGATCATCGTGGTTTCAATGGTCGATGACGTCGATGTTATTTCCCAGGTGATGGCGCTGGGTGCCGACGGTTTCATCGGCAAGAATATCGACCCTGCCGGTATTGCCGACGCCATCATGGCAATACGCGAAGGCGAAGTGGTGGTGAAGTATCAAGCCGAAAACGCGATCCTGGACGATGCACTTTCCCAACTGACCGCGCGCCAACGACAAGTGCTTGGCTTGATCGCGGCCGGCAAGACCAACAAGGAGATAGCCCGGGACTTGGGTATTTCTCCCTTCACGGTGCGCATCCATGTCTCAAGCCTGCTCAAATCCCTGGGGGTCCCCACGCGCGCGGCAGCTGCGGCGCAGTTCTCCAACTTCCCAAGCAAGGGTGGATGGCCGGAAAAACATGGCAATTGAATGTATAACGGCCGCGGATATTGATTGAGCGTTATCCTCTCTACCTGGCTTCAAGGCCATAGCACACTTGTACTATAGCTTCGCCCAGTACTCTCCTCCTAAGCTGTGGACGCTCCATAAAGGCTGTTCGAACAGCCAAACATAAAGTAACCAACGTGCCATACGCCGTGCAGTATCACTGTGCCTATTGAAACGTTATGGCGTGCGAAGCCTATGGATTTAATAAATCGACAGGCGGCGTAATGCTGGGTCAACTTCACCGTCTGCCCGGTTGAAATGGAATGGTCCTGACATTAACTCAAGGTAAGTCATCATGTCCTTCGAATATGGAAAAGCACTTAGAAATGGAATGGCGCTGTGCGCGCTGGCGGGCGTACTGAACGGTTGTGCAAACACCGGCGACTTGGGTAACTTGATGGGCTCCTTGAATCAGGGCGCCAAAAAATACGACGTCTCTTACCTCAAGCAAACGATCATTCCGGGCAAAACGACAAAAGGCCAGATCACTCAAATGTTTGGTGTGCCGACGAATGAAGAACTCAATTCGACGAGCTCCAGTAACGAGTCGAACTGGACCTACGAAAAGACTGATGAGGGCCTGGACAAGTACATGAAGCTGGCCCATAAGTACGTGTCGACCGAAACCAGCCTGAAGATGTATGAAACCTCGGCGCAACTGTCCAAGGCCCAAACCGTAGCCAATGACGTCAGCAGCGTGACCGGCACGAAAACAGGCCAAAGCCAGACCCAAGGTTCGGTATTGACCATCTATTTCGTCGATGACGTCGTGAAGTACTACAGGGTCTACTGACGCAATGGCATCGCCCGTTGGGGGCAGCATCAAGTCTGTTCCCAACCTTCACCGTGGCTAGCCGCTACGCTTGGTGGCATCAGAGGTCATGCGGTGCCAAAGCCAGTGGAAAAGAACAGTGAATTCGACCAGGCCACGTTACGCCTGATCGTCAGCGCTTGTGCGCTGTTGTATATCGTCATCCTGGTCGGCCTCTATCCAGAGGACGCCGCGAGCTACGTGCCCATCATTATCTACATCTGCACGTTCATCTTCGTCTCGGTATTCCTGCGCATGTTCATCAAGCGCTGGCCAGGTCACTTCTTCTGGCGGCACCTTTTCACGATGCTGCATGACTACACCGGCATCGCATTTGCCATGGTACTGGGAGGCGAAGGGGCATTACCGATCTACGCAGCGCTGCTCTGGGTCACACTGGGCAATGGCATGCGCTTCGGCTCGCGCTACCTGGCGCTGGCAACCGTTATCGCGCTGTCGACCCTGATGCTGATTTTCTGGCTAACTCCGTTCTGGCGTACGCAGCCCTACATGTTCCTGATGTTGATCGTCACCACCATCGTGGTGCCAGCCTACGCACACATTTTGCTCAAGCGCACACGCATTGCCTCTGAAGAAGCCATTTCGGCCAATCAGGAGAAATCACGGTTCCTGGCCCAGGCCAGCCATGACCTGCGCCAACCGATCCACTCCATCGGCCTGTTCACCGCCTGCTTGCGTGACGCCAGGCTGGGGCTGGAAGAATTACGGCTGGTGGACAACATCGACCGTTCACTGCACACCGTGTCGCAGTTGTTCCGTTCGATCCTCGATATCTACACCCTCGATCACGGCAAGCTGACCCCGCAGGCCGATACCGTCCACTTGGGCGCTTTACTGCAGGACGTCGTCAAGCAGAACACCGAGGCGGCGCGCTGGGCCGGCGTTGAGTTGCGCCTACGTGCCTGTCCTTACTGGGTCAGCGTCAATCCCGGTCTGCTGTCCACGATGGTGCAGAACCTGCTGTCCAATGCCCTCAAATACGCGCCCGGCCAACCGGTGCTGATCGGCGTGCGGCGCCAGGGCAAGCGCCTGGCCGTGGTGATCTACGACAAGGGGCGCGGCATTGCCGCCGAACATTTGCCCGAAGTGTTCAAGGAGTTCTACCGCGTGCGCCATGTGCGCGACAAAGATGTCGAGGGCCTTGGTCTTGGCCTGTCCATCGTCAAGCGCATCAGCCTGATACTCGGTGTCGATGTACACATCCGCTCCAAAGTCGGACAAGGCACCAGGGTGGCGATCTGTGGCCTGGAGCCGACGACACCCCGCGTCATGGTGCCCAAGGTGGTGCCCGTACAGAATCGCCTGGACGGGCTGCGGGTGTGCTTGGTAGAGGACGACGCCAACGTGCTGATGGCAACGTCGGCGCTGCTGGAAAAATGGGGGTGCGAGGTCGAAACCCACAGCGACGGCCAGGGCCTGACCAGCGATTGCGACATCGTCATCGCCGATTTCGACCTGGGCACAAAAGTCTCGGGCGCCGAATGCATCGCCGCGCTACGCGAGCAGCGCGGCTGGCAAGTCCCGGCGCTGATCATCACCGGGCATGAGATCGAGCGGATACGCCAATCACTGCAAAGCCTGAACGTCTCGGTGCTGGCCAAACCCGTGCGACCGCCGGAGCTGCGAGCGGTATTGCTTGAACGGGTCAAGCACATGGATCGCCAGGGCGAGGACTCAGCTCACCTCAACCCACCCAGCCGATAGCCGTCTTGGGAATCACCTCGGACTCGTCGAGCTTGGACGCAAACATGCTCACCGCATCGAGGGCATCCGTGGTCCCGTTCCGGATCTGCACGATGACCGATCCGGCCTGGTCTGCCAGGGTGACGCCGCGCAATGCGCCTTCATGGGTCACGTTCATGCTGGCGACGGCTTCGCGGGTTTCAGAGAGGATCATGCCGATCATTTCGGCAATCTCCGAGGTGGAGCGACTGGTGCGCCCGGCCAGTTGCCGGACCTCGTCGGCCACCACCGCGAACCCCCTCCCCTGGTCCCCGGCCCGCGCCGCCTCGATGGCCGCGTTGAGGGCCAGCAGGTTGGTCTGGTCGGCAATGCCGCGAATGGTGTTGACGATGGCTGTGATCTCTTCCGAACGCGCGCCCAACTGCCCAACCAGGCGCGCGGAAGAGCCAATGTTGTCGGCGATCTCGCGCATCTCCTTGGCAGTCTGATGGATCACCAAGGCGCCCTGTTCAGCCACTCGTTCGGTCTCGGCGGAGATATGGTACGCACGGGAAGCGCCGCGCGAGTCCTCTTCGAATTTCTCCACTCGTTCGCTGATGTCACTGGCAAACTTCACAATCTTGCACAACTTGCCTTCAGCGTCGTAGACCGGGTTGTAGCTGGCTTCCAGCCAGACGACTTTGCCGTTTTTGCCAAGACGCTTGAATTGCCCGCTGAAAAACTCACCCGCGTTGAGACGCCGCCAGAAATCACTGTACTCCGAGCTACCGACCAGGCTTGGTTCGCAAAACATCCGGTGGTGCTTGCCCTTGAGCTCTGCCAGCGAGTAATTCATGACATTCATGAAGTTGTCGTTGGCGGTCAGGATGTTACCGCCCAGGTCGAACTCGATCACCGCCATGGCACGGTCGAGTGCCGACAGCTTGCCTCGTATTTCTGCCTCATTGGCAACCTTGGCAGTGACATCGAGCGCGTACTTGACCACCTTCACAACGCGGCCTTGCTCGTCCACTACCGGGTTATAGCTGGCTTCCAGCCACACGTTCTGCCCTTGCGCGCTGCGGCGCTGAAACGTGCCGGAGACGAATTGACCGGCGCGCAACTGGTTCCAGAACTCACGGTACTCGGCGCTGCCCACCAGCGCTGGGGTGCAGAAATCCCGATGGGACAGGCTGGCCAATTGGTCCGCACGGTAACCCATCGTGCCGAGGAAATTCTCGTTCGCCCGAAGGACCTTGCCATCGGGGCTGAACTCGATAACAGCCATCGACCGCTCCAAGGCGCCGACCAGTCCTTTGTAGGTTGCCAATTCGGCCGTCCTAGCCGTCAGTTCATTTTTTAGTGTTGTATTAAACATGACGTACCCTCGGTGAACCCTGAAAGTAAGCGGACCTTCTATTCATATCGGCTCGCTGGCTGGAGGCTGAACAGTACGGCGTAATTATGTTTTGGCGCCAAAACCCACCGAATCCATCAACCAGGTTCTAAAGGCCTGCACTTTTGGGGTGTCGGCTGTTTCGTGCGGGCTCACGAAATAAAATCCGAGGTCAGATTTCAAGCGCAGATCGAAGGGGGCAACCAAACGCCCCGCCTTCAGGTCATCCTCGACATAGGTTGAACGCCCGATGCACACCCCCAGACCGTCAACGGCGGCCTGAACAGCCATCATGGCCAGGTCGAATGTCAGCCGGCTGCCTTCGGCCAGTTTTTTCGGTTGGCCGGCGGCACTCAACCAGGCACTCCAATCGTCGCGGGTCACCCCACTGACCTGCAACAAGGTGTGCCGGGCCAGATCGCGCGGATTCTCCAAGGCTGTCGGACCTTGCAGCAGCCTGGGGCTGCACACCGGAAATATCTCATCGGCCATCAGCCAGTCGGCCCGCAAGCCCTTCCAGTCCCCGGAACCGTAACGAATGGCCGCATCGACGCCGCCCTTACGAAAATCCACCCGTTCGGTGGAGGCCGTAACGCGAACGTCAATGTTGGGAAACGCCTGCTGGAAGGACGCCAGTCGCGGCAACAACCATTTGGAGGCAAAGGAAACCAGGGTACTGATCGTCAAGACGCTGTTATTGCGGCTCTCCAGCAACGTCTGCGTGCAATAGCGCAACTCATGGAACGCCGCGCGAACGCCTGGAAAATAGGCATGGCCTTCGTCTGTCAGGACCAGGCCGTCCTTGAGGCGCAAGAACAGGCGCACGCCCAGCTCTTCTTCGAGCCGGCGAATTTGATGGCTGATGGCTGTTTGAGTGACGTTCAGCTCTAGCGCAGCTTTAGTAAAACTCATGTTCCGAGCGGCCGACTCGAATGCTTTCAGGCCATTTAGGGAAGGGATTCTTGTGGCCATGGGGTTTGGCTTGCTCATGAGATTTTGTCATACGCTAGCACTGAAGATGTCCTTTGAAAATGCTCCGGCCCTCGCGGATTCTGGCGGCACGTCCCCCGACCTTGAGGAAACCATGAAACTGTACTTCGCCCCCATGACCTGCTCATTGTCCCCGCACATCGTGCTGCGGGAATTGGGCCTGCCCTTTGAATTGATCCGGGTCGACAACCAGACCAAGCGAACCGCCGACGGGCTCGATTTCCTGACCATCAACCCCAAGGGCTACGTGGCAGCCTTGGTGCTGGATAACGGGGATGTCCTGACCGAGGGGCCCGCCATCATCCAGTACCTGGCCGACCTGGTTCCCGCAAACACGCTGGCGCCGGCCAATGGCAGCTGGGAGCGGGTTCGCCTGCAGGAATGGTTGAACTTCATCACCTCGGAGATTCACAGCGGATGTGCGCCGCTGTTCAACGCCGATATTGCAGAGCCGACCAAGGCCATCTTCAGGACAAAACTGTTCAGGCGCCTGGATTACCTCAGCCAGGCCCTTGAACAACAGGATTACCTGATGGGCACCTTTGGCCTGGCCGACGGCTATTTGTTTACCGTCCTGAACTGGCTGCCGTTGTTCAATATCCAGATCGAGGACTGGCCGACGCTGGCGGCGTTCATGGCGCGAATAGCCGCACGCCCCAGCGTCCGGGCGGCCATGGCTGCGGAGGCGATCTGACCCACCGCTATCGCGAGCAAGCTCGCTCCCACAGGGGATCCAGGGTGTAGCTCGAATTTCATGATCACCCCGGAAAACTGTGGGAGCGAGCTTGCTCGCGATGGCGGCGGCACATTCAACATCCTTACAAGCTGACCCACCGCTATCGCGAGCAGGCCGCTCCCACAAAGGCCTGCGGACGGGGCTCAGTTTATTCGCTCAAGGCCTGGGTGAAGGATCTGTCGATAATCCCCGCAGTGGCCAGCGGTGCCGGCAGCGCCTTGACCTTGAACAGGAAGTCCGCCGTGCTTTGCAGGTCGGCGGCAGCCTGTTGGTCCACCGGGCCGACGCTCATGTGTGCCTGGCGCAACCAATGACGCGAGACGCTCTGGTCGAGGTTGGCCTTTTTCGCCCACAGGTCCGCGTACTGGTCGGTGTGGTTGTCGACCCAGGCGCGGGCTTGTTTCACACGCCCGAGGAAGTCGGCGATGGCTTCGCGCTTACTGTCGATGGCCGGCGTCGAAGCGGCAATGGCGCTGAGGCCGGGCATGAGGTTTTTCGCCGTCAGGATCGGCCGGGCACCGGAGAACAGGATCTGTTGCGAGATGTAGGGCTCCCACACCGGAAACGCATCGATGCTGCCCTGGGGCAAGGCCGCCGCCGCGTCGATCGGCATCAGCTTGATGAATGCCACATGGTTCTCCGGCAGGCCAGCCTGTTCCAGGGCGCGCAAGGTCAGTTGCTGGCTCCAGGCGCCCGGCCAATAGGCGACCTTCTTGCCCTTGAGGTCGGCGATGGTCTTGACCGGTGAGTCCTTGGGCACCAGCAGCGCGATAGTGTCCGGGTTCTGTCGCGAGACACCGATCAATTTCACCGGTGCCTGTTTGGCAGCCAGGAACAGAAAACCCGAATCACCGAGAAAACCCAGGTCCAGGTCGCCGGTACTCAGCGCCTCGGCCAAGGGCGCTGCGGCCTGGAAGTGTTTCCAGTCGACTTGGTAAGGTGCGCCCTCAAGCACACCCGAAGCCTCCACCGAAGCCCGTACGTTGTAATAGTTCTGGTCACCGACGTGCAGTACCAACGGCTCGCTGGCCTGGGCCAAAGGGGCGGCGAACAATGTGCTGAGGAACAGACGGCGCAGGGATCGGGCGAACTTCATGAAGACATTCCTGAGTGAATTTCATAGAACATAACGCCCCTGGAATTCACATTAGAAATTCTTTTAACGCATAAGCTCATAGTCACAAGCCGCCAGTGTCCTGGGCGCAACAGGGCTGCAACAGACTGTTGGCTGGGCAACATCTCCCTGAAGCTTTCACTTTGTGGCAGCGCCCGCAGACCGCCCTTTCGCCGGCTATGACACAGAGCCTGCAATAACGATGGATATTGGGCTTACAGGCCTCATCGCGAGCAAGCTCGCTCCCACATTCAATCTCCATTGAATAAAAAATTCATATCCGGCAAAGAACCACTGTGGGAGCGAGCTTGCTCGCAATGACGGCGGCGAGCCCAACCTCAGCCAATCAGATTCGCATACACCGGCCGGTCGATATTCCCACCGGACAGAATCACCGCCACCCTTTTCCCCCGCATCGTTTCACGCTCCTGCATCAGCGCTGCCAAGGCGGCAGCGCCGGCACCTTCGGCGAGGTTGTGGGTGTCGGTGTAATACGCCCGCATGGCCCCGGCAATTTCAGCGTCGCTGACCGCTACGATTCGCGCCGCCGCGGCCCCGTAGATGGCAAAGGCCTCGGGAACGGGTCTGCGCACGGCCAGGCCGTCGGCAAAGGTATTCGCCGAATCGGTCTCGCATAGCCTGCCCGTTTCAAACGACAACTTTGCCGCGATGGCCTCGGTGGACACCACGCCCACCACGTGGGTCTTCAGGCCCAAGGCATCGCGGGCGGCGATGACCGCGCAGATCCCCGAGCCACAGCCTATCGGCACATAGACGGTGTCCAGGTCCGGCACCGCGTTGAACAGCTCAAGCCCATAGGTCGCCACGCCCTTGACCAACTCGGGATGGAACGGCGGCACCAGGAAGAGGCCATGCGCTTGGGCCAGGCGCGCGGCCTCTTCACGGGCCTCATCGAAATCGCGGCCATATTCGACCACCTCACCGCCAAAACCGCGCATGGCGTTGTTCTTCTCCACCGAGTTGCCTTGCGGCACGACGATCAACGCTTTCAAACCCAATGCGCTGGCTGCCAGCGCCAGGCTCTGGCCATGGTTGCCGCGAGTTGCCGTGACGATGCCTTTTGCCTCTGGGTGCTCGCGCTTGAGCCAGCGCACGAAGGTCAGGCCGCCGCGTACCTTGAAGGCCCCCGTCGGGGTGTGATTCTCGTGCTTGACCCACACCGTGCAACCCAGCCGTTCAGCCAACAAGGGCCAGGCGTACTGGGCGGTGGCGGGCATGACTTCGTATAAGTGGCGGGCAGCTTGTTCGATATCGTCGCGAGTCAGTGTGTGCATGATGGGCCTCCGGGTTTTGCCCAGTCTAATCAGGGCACCACCGGCGGGCTTTCAGAAAACTGACCTGACTTTCTGGCCCTCTCTTCACTACTATGCTGGTCATGTACCCTCGAAACCGCCAACAGCCGCCTCAGTCCGAACCGGTCCGTCGTATCGAGGCTGGGCCGTGGGCGATCGAATTGCTGCCCGGCTGCGCCTACGCCACCCGCTATGTCGCGACCCAGTCGGCGATCGGCTTCGCCTTCGACAGCCAGCGCGGCCTGCACGCCATCGGCAGCGACCGCGTGCAGCCCTTCGAAGCGATCCCCAACGGCCTGGCTTTCGTCCCCGCCGAATGCGACGTGTTCTCCGAATCCCCCAGGGGCGGTGAATACCTGCGGGTCGTGCGCACCGACGGCATGGCGTTGCCGGGGGAACAGGCGTTCAACAACCGTATGGACCCGCAGGCCATCACCCTCGCCCTGAGAATGCGCAGCGCATTGCTGCGTGCCACCGCAGAGGATGACTGGGAAGCCTGGACGCTCGGATTGGCTGAACGGGTGAAGGCGCACAAGACGTTTTCGGCTCCCGTACAAGGGTCCATCACCGGCGGGCGAATGCGCCTGCTCGACGAGTTCATCGACGCCGGTCTCGACGGTCCGCTGGGGGTCAAGGAAATGGCCGGCCTGCTTGGCTTGTCCGAAGGGTATTTCATGCGGGCATTCAAGAATGCCACCGGCAAAAGCCCACACAGCTACCTGATCGACCGGCGCCTGGCCAAGGCACGGGCGCTGATGCGCGATTCAACCGCCCGCCTGACTGATATCGCCCACACCTGCGGCTTCAACTCCCAGGCGCACATGACCACGCTGTTCAAGCAACGCCTTGGCGTCAGTCCGGCGCAGTTACGCGGGTATTCGAGGCCCTGAGCGAACTGGACAAGCGGCTGATGCGGGTCATCTGAGGTCCGAAGTGGCACCCCAAATCAAATTGCCATCAGATGGCCTTGCAAAAACACCCGGGCCGTCTAGATTCAAACCTGTCTCCAACCACATCAGCAACCACACCTGACAGCCCTTCGGGCGAGAGCGTCTATTGGCCTAAAACACACACTTGGCGTTGCTTTCAATTACTGACACGGAATCAGTCAATAACAACAAGAGGGATGCTTGATGAAGCATGGCCGTGGGTATCGTTTGCTCTCGCAAAAAGGAGCAGCCGGACATTTCTGGCTGTCGTTGGTTTGCTTTTCAGCCCTGGTGATCGCCAGCTTCCTGCTGTTCGAACAACAGATCCAGGACTTCCTGACCCATCTCAACCTGTACCAACCCTCGACGCCCGCGCAGAAACTCTACCTGGCGTTGTTGCTGGTCGCCCTGCTGGCGCTGGACGTGGTGCTGCCGGTGCCGTCGAGCATGGTGGCGTTGCTGGCCGTGGCCATGCTCGGCAGCGTGGGGGGTTACCTGGCGATTTTCGTCGGTCTGTGCCTGGGCGCCGGGCTGGGCTATGCCCTGGGAGCCGGCTATTTGCGTCTGTTGTCCGGTCGCCTCGGCCTGCATCAGCGCCAGCCAGGGCAACTGGCGTACCGGTTGGGCACACTGTCGTTGATCTGCCTGCGCGGCGTACCGGTGCTGGCGGAAACCTCGGTCGTTGCCGCCGGTATGCAACGCTACCCACTGCGCGCGTTCATCCTGGTCACCACCCTGGCCAATGCTGGCCTGGCATTGGCCTACAGCGCCATTGGCACCTTTCTCGTCGAGCAGAACGCGCTGTTGGTGACCCTGCTCGCCAGCATGGTATTGCCCGGGCTGTTCATCGCCGGGTACAGCCTGTTCAAGAGCCTTCGCCGCAGCGACGCGGAGCAACCGTTGCACGGGCGCTTCAAGGTCAGCTACGACTACCCGGTGGTGTTCACCGATCATGTGTTCGATCCGCTCAATCCCTGCCTGCACCGCCAGCTCATGGCCGGCCACAGGGGCCCGGTCACGGTATTGATATTCGCCGATGAACAACTGCTGCACAGCGCCCCGCACCTGCTGGAACAGATCAACGCCTACTTCGCCAGCCATTTTCCAGACCTGCACCTGCAGGCGCCGCCGATCGCGGTCCCGGCCGGCGAGTCGAGCAAGGATTCGCAGGTGTTGCAGCGGCTGTACACCGACATGCTGAAACATGGCTTGGACCGGCATTGCCATGTGCTGGCCCTCGGTGGCGGCGCGGTGCTGGATGCGGTGGGCTACGCCTGCGCCACCTTCCACCGCGGCATTCGCCTGATTCGCATCCCCAGCACCGTGCTCGCCCAGAACGACGCCGGTATCGGTGTGAAAAACGGCATCAACGCCTTCGGCCAGAAAAACCTGCTGGGCGCCTTCTATCCCGCCACCGCGGTCATCAATGACTTTCAATTGCTGACCAGCCTGACCCGGCGCGACCAGATCGCCGGGCTGGCCGAGGCGGTCAAGGTCGCGCTGATCAAGGACCAGGCGTTTTTCCAGTGGATGGAGCAACAGGCCGACGCCCTCGCCCACTTCGAACATGGGGCCAGCCGCTATGCGATCCGCCGCTGCGCCGAATTGCACCTGGCGCACATCACCGGTGCTGGCGACCCCTTCGAACGCGGTAACGGGCGGCCCTTGGACTACGGGCACTGGGCCGCCCACAAACTGGAAAATCTCAGTCAGCACCGACTGCGCCATGGTGAAGCCGTCGCAGTGGGCATGGCCCTGGATGGGCTTTATGCCAATGCCCTGGGGTTGTTGAGCGACAGCGACACCGAACGGGTGCTGAACTTGCTGCTCAGGCTCGGCTTCTGCCTGAACCCGCCGGAGCTGACCTTTAAAGATGCACTGGGCCGCTCGCAGGTTTTGCTGGGGCTGGAGGAGTTCCGCCAGCATCTGGGTGGGCAACTCTCCATCCCCATGCTCAGCCGGATCGGCGAGTCGGTGGACTTGCATGAAATCGATACCGCGCGAATGGAGCAGGCGCTGCAGCGGCTGTCCACCCAGGTCGAGCTTGCGCTGCCCCTGAACGAGCGCTGTGCGCAATGAACCAGACGGCGCCGAACCTCAAGACCTGGCTGACCCTCGGCCGTGTGTCCAACCTGCCCACGGTATGGACCAACACCTTGGCCGCCGCCCTGCTCGCCAGCAGCGCCGGGGCCCTGGCGCCGCCGTCTTCCCTGGTGTGGCTCCTGCTGCTGGCGGCACTGTCGCTGCTGTACCTGGCCGGCATGCTGTTGAACGACCTATTGGACGCCGACTGGGACCAGCAACACCACAACCCCCGCCCCATTACCCTGGGCCTGGTCAGCCGCCAGCAAGTGCGGCTGGCCACCGCGTTGTTGCTGCTGCTGGCCGCGGCCTCGCTGCTGGGCCTGAGCCGGCTGATCGAGCAGCCGCACTGGCTACTGGGCAGCGCCGTCCTGTTGGTAGGCTGCATTCTCGGCTACAACCTGCTGCACAAGAAATACGCCCACAGCGTATGGCTGATGGGTGCCTGCCGCTCGGCGCTCTACCTCACCGCAGCGGCCAGTCTGGCGCTGCCACCAGGACCGATCTGGCTCTGCGCCATTTTGCTCGGTGTCTACATCAGCGGCCTGACCTACCTGGCTCGCCAGGAACACCGCAACCAACTGATCAGCCGCCTCCCCCTGCTCCTGATGCTGAGCCCACTGGCCTTGGCGATCTATGCAGGCAGCGCCTGGTTTTGGCCGGTGCTGCTGTTATGGCTTGGCTGGTTGGGCTGGCATTACTGGCACAACCTGGCCAACCCTCGGCAACGGCAGGTCCGCGCCTTTATCGGCGCTGGCCTGGCAGCCCTGCCGCTGTTCGATGCCCTGGTGCTGGCCGTGGCTAACCAGCCCTTGGGCAGCCTGTTATGTGTCCTGGTGTTTTTCCTGCTTCCTCATTTCCAACGCTGGATCAAGCCCACATGAACACGGACGTTACTGCACCGGCATCGGCGGCCCTCGACATGCGCCACGACTGCCTGAACGAACAACGGCAAAATTTCATTCGTCAGCTCGAAGAAACCGAGCGGCAATGGTGGCGTCAGGCACAGGAGCACCTTGCCCAACACCCGGACGCCAATACCTCGGCGCTCTTGAGCAGCCAGTGCAAGCGCCACCTCAAGGAGCGAGCACTGCCCGATATCATCGGCTGGAGTAACGTCCAAATGGCGCGGGCGTTGCTGCTGGCCCAGGTGCTGGAGCAGCAGCCCGCCGCAGGGCAAGTCGCCCTGCTGCACCAATTGTTCCAGTGGGGCGACGACCAGGAAAAAGTCGCCACCTTGAAGGCCCTCGATTGGCTCGATAGCCGCGGGGCGTGCGTGGAGCTTGCACGCCAGGCCGGGCGCACCAGCAACAGCCAGGTGTTCGCCGCCCTCGCCCTGGACACCGCCTACCCGTCGCGTCACTACAACGAACAGGCCTTCAACCAACTGGTGTTGAAAGCGCTGGGCATGGGCCTAGATGTACGACGCCTGATCGGCCTGGCGCAACGACACAGCGTCACCCTCAACCAGTTGGCCCTCGACCTGCTGGACGAACAACTCGCCGCCGAACGCACGGTGTCCGCCGGACTGCCCCATGTCATTGCCTTCGCCCTGCTGAGCCCGGCGCAACGTCAGCGCCTGGCCGGCCTGGGTCAGCAACGACGCTTGCCGGCGCAATGGCACGAGCACCTGGGCGGCGTTTCGCCGAACTGATGCCCCACCGTCCCCCGCTTTTTTTGACGAGGATTCACCATGCTCAAGTACTTTGACCCGCATATCCACATGGTCAGCCGCACCACCGATGATTACCAGAACATGGCGGCCGCCGGCATCACCGGGGTGATCGAGCCGGCTTTCTGGCAAGGCCAGGCCAGGACCAGCGTTGGCAGCTTCATCGACTACTTCGACACGTTGTTGGGCTGGGAGCGTTTTCGCGCCAGCATGTTTGGCATCCATCACTTCTGCACCATTGGCCTGAACCCCAAGGAGGCCAATGATCTGTCGGTGGCCAACGAGGTGCTGGAGATTCTGCCGCGCTACCTGGTGAAAGACGGCGTGGTGGCGGTGGGTGAAATCGGTTACGACGACATCACCCCGGAAGAGGATCGCTTTCTCGCCGCGCAATTGGAGCTGGCCAAGCAATTCAATCTGCCGGTGCTGGTGCACACCCCGCACCGCGACAAGATTGGTGGCACCAAACGCACGCTCGCCGTCATCCGCGAGGTCGGCATCGCCGAACACCTGGTGATCATTGACCACCTCAACGAACTGACCCTGCCCCTGGTGCTGGACAGCGACTGCTGGCGCGGCCACTCCATCTACCCCAACACCAAGATGTCGGAACAGCGCATGGTCGCGCTGCTGCAGCAGTACGGCACGGAAAAAATGGTGGTCAACAGCGCCGCCGACTGGGGCATCAGCGACCCGCTCAAGGTGCCCAAGACCGGCCAGGCAATGCTGGCTGCCGGCTTCAGTGAAGCCCAGGTCGAACAAGTACTGTTCCACAACCCGGTGGACTTTTTTGCCCAGAGCGGCCAGTTGGACAAAGCCCTGGTCAGCACGCCCCTGCCCATCGATCAGCGACGGCAGTGGCAGGACAACTCCGCCCTGCGCGGCCAGGAACCGGTGATCAAATGAGTGCCCGCACGGGTTGGACGGCCAGGCAGATCGGCTATTGCAGCAACGTTCACCCGACCCATGACCTGGGCGGGCTGCGCGCATCCATCGAACGGCATTTCCAGACCGTACGCACACTGCGCGGGCTCGACACGCAGGACAGTGGATTGTGGATCAGCGCCCTCGCCGCCGCCGAACTCCAACACGCGCCGACCCGTGCGGATTTCCTCGACCTGCTGCAACGCAGCGGGCTACGCCTGACCTCACTCAATGGGTTTCCCTACGGCCAATTTCACCAAGGCGCGGTGAAAGCCGACGTCTACCTGCCCAGCTGGGCCGATCCGCAGCGGCTGGCGTACAGCCTGGACCTGGCTCGGCTTCTTGCCCAGGCCCTGCCCGCGGACTGTGCCCAGGGGGTGATCTCCAGCGTGCCGCTGGGCTATGCCGCCCACTGGAGCCCGACGCTACAGCAACGTGCCGAGCAACAACTGCGCGAGCTCACCGCCGGGCTGGCCCGGTTGCAACGGGAGACGGGCAAGAAGATCGTGGTCTGCCTGGAGATGGAGCCCGATTGCGTGCTGGAAAACACCGACCAGGCCATCGCCTTCTTCCGCCACTGGCAAGCCACGGACCCGCACCATGAACACCTGGCGCTGTGCTTTGACGTTTGCCACCAGGCCGTGATGTTCGAAGACTGCTATCAATCACTGGACCGATTGCGTCAGGCCCGGGTCCCCATCGGCAAGATCCAGTTATCCAATGCACTGATTTGTCGCCTGCCTGAGGACGAGCACCGGCGCGAACAGGTGCTCAAGACATTGAGCGGTTTTGCCGAACCCACCTACCTGCATCAAGTGAAGGCCCGCGCTGGGCAGGACCGGTTATCGGCCTGGGCCGACCTCCCCGCGGCCCTGGATGATTATGAGCAGAACCGCGCCTCTCATCCCGAACTGAGGATTCACTTCCACATTCCGCTGTTCAGCGAGCACCTGCTGCTGCCCGAACTCAGCGGCAGCCAGCTTGCCCTGTCGCAGACGTTCGATTTTTTGGCCGACCATGGGGATTTTCGCCCCGTACTGGAAGTGGAAACCTACAGCTGGGGCGTCCTGCCCAGTCAGCTACGCCCCACGACCGAGCACGCCCAACTCCAGGGCATCGCGGCGGAGTTGCATTGGGTCGAGGATCAGTTGCAGCAGCGCCGCTTGCTGCAACCTCAAGCGCTGGAGGCCCATGCCCATGCGCTCTGATCCTGCGCGCCAGCCGCTGCTGCTGATCAACGTGGTCGGCCTGACGCCCGCGCTGCTGGGTGCCGCGACGCCCCGCGTCAATGCCCTGTTGAAAACGGCCAAGATGGCCACGCTGCAACCGGTGTTCCCGGCGGTCACCTCAACCGTGCAGGCCTCGATCCTCACCGGACAGCCACCGTCGGCGCATGGCATCGTCGGCAACGGCTGGTATTTTCGCGATCAGGCCGAAGTGCGTTTCTGGCTGCAACCCAATGCACTGATCCAGGGAGAAAAGGTCTGGCAGACACTCAAGCGTCAGTACCCCGGGTTTCGCTGCAGCCAGTTGTTCTGGTGGTACAACATGTATGCCGACGTGGACGCCGCCATTACCCCACGGCCGCATTACCCGGCTGATGGTCGCAAGATGTTCGGCCTGTATTCGGCGCCGGCCTCGTTGCATGAGCGTATCGAACAGCAGATTGGCGAGTTTCCTTTTCCGAGCTTCTGGGGACCTGCGGCCGGCATCGCCTCGAGCCGCTGGATCGTCGATTGCGCCATCGCCGAATTCCAGCTCAACCGCCCCGACCTGCAATTGATCTACTTGCCCCACCTCGACTACAGCCTGCAACGCCTGGGGCCCGATCATCCGTCGATTGCCGACGAGGTACGCGCCATCGACAGTGAAGTCGGGCGTCTGCTGGACTTTGCCCAAGCGCAAGGCGCGGCGGTGATGCTGCTGTCCGAATACGGGATCGAAGCCGTCACCCAATCCGTTTCCATCAACCGGTTGTTACGTGCCGAGGGCTTGTTGCAGGTACGCCAATCGCTGACCTGGGAATTGCTTGATCCCGGTGCCAGTGCAGCGTTTGCCGTGGCCGATCATCAGGTCGCGCACATCTACGTGAAGCAAGCGCGCGACATCCCACGCGTCAAGGCGCTGTTGCAACGCCAGGCCGGCATCGAGCAGGTACTGGATAAAACCGAACAACAGGCCTGGCAACTGGATCATCCCCGCAGCGGCGAGCTGGTGGCCGTGGCCGCCGCCGGTTACTGGTTCGATTACTACTACTGGTTCGACGAGCGCAAGGCTCCCGACTTTGCCCGCACCGTGGACATCCATCGCAAGCCAGGCTACGACCCACTCGAGCTGTTCATCGACCCGGCCATTCGCTTCCCGAAATTGAAAGTGGCGCGTCGCCTGCTCCAGAAAAAGCTCGGCTTTCGCTACTACATGGACCTGATTCCGCTGGACACCCGCCTGGTCCGCGGCAGCCACGGCCGGCTGCCCGCGAGCGAGAAGACCGGCCCGCTGCTCATCACCAATTGTGATCTGTCGTTGCCACAGCACCTTGCGGCCACGGCGGTGAAGCAACTGCTCCTGGAACACTTCCAGGGGCGCCCTCATGCCGATACGGCGAATGCCAAGGAGCTTCCATGCGGCGAGCCATTTCCATAACCGTTCTCAGTGCCCTGGCCGGTTTGGCACAGGCACAGAACACCAACAACTTCGACTGCAGCAACTTCCTGCAGTTTGGAGCCGACATCAACCAGACTCGGACCGCGTTTGCCCAGAGTCCCGAGACCATGGCCTGGAACTGGTTCGTCTGCTTGAACCAACCCAGCACCGCGCAAAGCAGCAATCTGGTGTGGGAGATGATGAAGCCCTCGGACCAGGTCTACCTGCCCAACGGCGCTCCACCGGGCGCCTATGACAGCTCCGCGCCGCTCCCGGCCGCGGTGGTGACGCAAGCCAAGGCACAAGGCATGGACCTGTCCCGATCCTTCCATAACATCAATGCCACCCAGCAGGTCGATGGCCTGATCCTGCAAATGGGCGGTGCCGTGCCCGACACCCAACAGGGCAACCCCGTACGCTTTCAGCTACTGATGGGCAAGGACACGTTCGATTACATCGTGCAGAAGCAGGTCTACAACGTGAATGGCCAGGCCGCCCTGGCCAACGACCTGAAGTTCCCCCCCACCGCCTGGGAGTTGAAAGCCGCATGGCTGTGGATCGGCACAGACACGACCTACCGACAAACCCTGGTGAACGACGGCTACTACATTGCCCAGGCCTACTACCAGCAGGACGACGGTACTTACCAGGTCGGCTATGTGGCTTTGAGCGGTCTGCATGTGGTCAACAAACTGAATGCCGACTGGGTCTGGACCACCTTCGAAAACATCAACAACAGCAAATACACCGTCACCAATGCCGCCCCGCCTGCGCCGATGACCAACACCACGGGGCCGACTCCGGCCGCCAAGCCGGTGAATGCCAGCTTCCAGGCCAATAACCGGAACCTGTCGAAGTACGAATTGATCGGGGTCGAGTTCCAACCCATCACCCAGGTACTGGCCAACTCGCAACTGGAGTCGGCGTTCCAGAACACCTCGTCCTGCCTGGCCTGCCACAGCACTGCCGCTTACTCGAACGACGACGGCTACTTCAATTTCGCCCTGAACCAAGGGGGCGGCATTGTTTACCCGACAGCCCCGCTGCCAGCCTCAGACTTCGATGGCTACAAAAAACTGGACTTTGTCTGGTCGCTGAAACGCGCCCAGTGGCAACGCTAAGGAGCATGACATGAGCGTATTGAATTTCCCCCGTATCTACCTCAACGGCCATATGTTCTGGAACCCACCAACGGCCAACAACAACGACGTGTATCCGCTGTATGACGCGGTCAACGCTGACATCAACTGGCCGTTCATGAGCCACTTCGACATCAACGCCAAGAACGCCCCCACCCAGTTGATGCCCTGGGCCATCAAGCCCCTGACAATGGCAGAGCTGCCGGCCTATATGCTGCAGGTACCGACCAATGCCAACCCGGATAACTACCCGTACATGCCCGCCGAATGGGATCTGTTTGGCGACAATGCCTGCGGCACGGTGAGCTACAAAGGTACTCGCTCAACGATCATTGGCGGCGAGCTGCAGGCCGACACCTACATCACCGAGGATGCGCTGGTTGGCCGGGACTACCAATTGCTCGGCAATCCTTTTGGCAGCAACGCCCCGACAGCCGCGCGTTTCGTGGACGTCAGTCCGTGGCAGAACACCTTCACCGCGTTGTATTTCGACAAGCTGATGCTGGGGGATGCCACGTGTGGCCTGACCCTCAATCGCCAGCATCGGATGATGGATCGATTCCTGAATTTCAATTGGGCCAGCACCTTCCATGGCCTGGTGTATGTCACCACCACCTGGCAGTCCTGCTTTCCCCAGGAGAACCTGGAATGGGTCATCGGCGATTCGGCGCTGCTGAGTAACCTCCAGCAGCAGATGAAGTTGCAAGGGGCAAAGGGCCTGATGTTCAGGTTCTCCACCTACCTGACCTGCTACGACAGGAACGGTGTTTTCAACGACTTCCCGTACGTCAACACCCGTTCCAATGCCCCCTCGGACACGGATCGTCTACAAGCGATGTATCAGAAGGGTCTGGACAACGTCTCCGGCATTTTCTTCAACCCCGCCTACAGCCGCACCGCCGCGACCCTGGGCCTCTGGTTCGCCGATGAATACCCCACCGCCCCTGCCGGCCGGCGCCTGGTGCCCGCGCAGGCCGTATCGGTTGTTCAACCAAGTGGGACTCCCCAAAACGCCACACTGGGCGTGACTTCGGTGCAGATTACCGGCAACACCCTGTCGCTGGATCTGGCCAACACGTTCCCGTTCTATCCGGTAGAGCCCAATGCCCCCATCCTGACCGCCGAAAAATTCCAGGCCGGCGACTATCAACTGGGTGTACGCGAAGGTGATCAATTCACGCCGGTCGTGGACTTCGGTTTCGACCGGTATAACCAGGCAGCCTTCGACAAACGCTCCGGCCTGCAGGACTTCCCCCTCAGCGGCGACGACCTGACGAAACTACAGTCCGGTCATCCACTGGAGCTGCGACTCAAGGCCACGGCCGCCCCGACACCGGTGATCGCCGCCACCCAGCAAACCTGGACCGCCGAAGTGGTGGAGAGCGGCAGTTTCATTGACGTGGGTGACCATAAGACGCTGACCATCATGGTGCAGAAAAATGGTCAGCCGGCCGCCAATACCACGCTGTGGGTGGCGGAATATGGCAACCCCTACATGGTGACCACCAGCGACTACTACCTGGCCTCCAGCAACGCGGCCAATTTCACGCTGTTCTTCGACCACCCAGACCACCCCAACCAGAACAAGGCCAATCTGCCGAATTTCAATAACGCACCGCCCGTACAAAACTATCTGGCCAAAGGCAGCGGCCGCCGACTGACCGCGCTGCAGAATACGGATCTGCCCAGTGGAGACCCGATCGGTTATCAGCAATTCCTGCAGGGCGACGGCAAACCGGTCACGATCGACTTGCACCCTTGCCTGGCATTCGATGCCGGCGTCTACGCCACCGGAACCCTGATCGACGACGTCCACGCCACTCCGGTGGATTACTCTTATGTCACCACCACTACCGACGCCAACGGCATCGCCCAGGTGAGCTTCAGGGCTGTCGCCCCGGGCTTCCCGACCTTGCGTTTTTTCGTCAAGGACGGCGACAGCGATCCGGTCATTCCCTTCAGCTTTCCCCTGCCCCAGGCCTACATCGACTTCCTCACGCCGCTCCGTGTCCTGCCCTTGGACCTGCAGCTGCAACAGGACTTCATCAACTACTGGAACACCGTCTACAAGGATCAGAACGCCGCGACGCAGCTGTGGGAGGGTTTCCTCTACCCACGCATCCTGCAGACCTTCTATTACCTGTACCCCATCATGAACAAGTACATGCCGCTCAACTCCCAGGCGCGCGTCGAAGGCGCCATCGACCAGTTGATTGTGCTGATCAGCAAGCCCTACCAGGAGGAAAGCACGCTCTCGATGCCTATCACCCGTGACATGTCCCAGAGCCGCCGCGCGGTATTGGAGCTGTGGGCCAAGAAACTGGTGAAGCGCAACTATCCGCCACAACAACTCAAGATGAGCGATTACGACAACCTCTGACCGTAACGCTGTTCACCCAAGGAGGATAAAGCACTGTGGGAGCGAGCTTGTGTGGGAGCTGAGCTTGCTCGCGATGAAGGCACCTCGGTCTTTCGAATGACCGCGTTATCGTTCATCGCGAGCAAGCTTTGCTCCCACAGGCTCGCACCCAGTGTCACTCGGTACTTTTCAAAGGAATGACCTATGAAAACCAGTATCTTGAACCGGTTATTGCTGTTGATCCTGCTGTTCAGCCCGCCTCTGTTCGCCCAGGACAGCGGTGCCGTGTACTTCACCATGGGCGTGCACAACACCGAGGGCTGCAACGAACAGAACGGCAACTGCATCGCCAAACGCCTCCCAGGCGAGCCTTCCGATCCGTTTTTCCCGGCATTCTGGATCAGCGACTGGACCATGTACCGGGTGATGCACAACTACGAAAAAAACCCGCCGCCCTACAGCAATCCGCCCTCCACCCTGACCCCGGCGGACTACACCGTCTCCCGAGGGACCAGCTACTACGACACGGCCTATATCCCGGCCGATGGCGACGGTTTCGGTGCGATGATGGAGCACTATGAGAAGTACTGCCTGCCGATCTTCCCGATCAAGAACAACAACTACACCTGCTCCTTCGTGTCCCTGGGCAACAAGGCCTACTTCCTGACCTACCCGCAGGATCGCCCCAAGGACATGCCCGCCTGCTGCATGTTTTCGCCGATGAATCATCCGCCGCGGCAAGACTTCATCCAGCACCTGCCCTACAGCGCCGAGCGCAGCCAAAACCTCGATGCCAGCGTGCAGGCCTACGCGCTGGACCTACAATCGCCGCAGGGGCCGATCCTGTTCGGCTATGCCTTCTACAAAAAGATGTCGGGACAACCGCCCTACCGGCCGCCCCAGTCGTTCTTTTTCTCCGGTGACACCAGCGTCGCCAATGCCCCTATCGTCAGCCAGAACTACACCAACTTCCGCATCGCCAAACCGGACCCGGCCCAGACCTGGGCGCAGGTGGCCGCGATGTGCCCGGCGAATCCACCGCCGTGCCAACTGTTCGAGCCACCGGCTTCACAGGGCAACGGGCAAAAGGCGCAGTGGAACAAGCTCATGCAGCGCAAACCCTGACCAATGACGAAGGATCGCCATGAACACTCCACTCCGTTTCACCCTGGTACTACTGGGCTTGGCCAACCTTCCAGCCCAGGCCTTGGAGCAATCCCAGGAGCAAGCCTTGCGACAGGCGCAGGCCACCAGCCTGAATTGCCAGCCCCCCAGCACCGCGCCGGCAGCCAACGCCAGCCAGGATCTGTTCGATCAATACAGCTGGCAGTTGTTCATCGCCATGAACTGGCCCGCCCAGGCGGGCCAACGCGGTGATCCCGACTGCAGCAAACAGCCGGGGGACCCCGGCTACACGGTCTGGCAGACCTACAAGACCGTGGAAGAAACCTTCCTGCCACTGGGGGCCGATCCAGGGCCCTGGAACACCCCACAGCTTGCCAAGAGCCTGGGCATCATCAACATCGCCGCCCTGAAGAACAGCTCCCAGGTGAATGCCGTCGACCAGGCCGTCGGCGGCTGGCTGATCGACCAGGCCGGCAATCCGACCTACTACGACATCTCGGCCAACGAGACCTCCTACAACTACATCGTCGCCAACCAGTTCTATAACGCCGATGTGGTTTCCAGAGCCAACAACATCAACTTTCCCTATGGAGTCATCGAGGTCAAATCGAGTTGGCGCATCCTCACCACGAATGACAACGCCAGTCGCTACCTGACCATGCTCGCGCGCGTGGCCACGTTCGACGACCAAGGCCAGCGCACCGGCGTCACCGAGGCCTACCTGGGGCTGGTGGGCCTGCACGTCATCACCAAGGTGAACGGCTATCCGCAGTGGATCTGGTCGACTTTCGAGCAGATCGACAACGTTGCGCCCAAAGCACTGGTGAACGGTGTCTGGGTCGACCAGCCGGCAGCCGGCACGGCCTATTCCTACTTCAACCCCAGCGCGCCGGCAGCCACCCTCAACCAGTCGCCCTGCGATTGGCAGACCCAGGGCGCACACCTGGTCTGCGTGCCCAAACCCGGTACCACGTTCCAGACCCCTAACCCGTTGAATCGGTTCACGCCGATCGCCGAAATCACTAACGAGGTCAACGCCCGTTACCGCAGCGACCCGGACCTGCAACGCAGCGTGTTGAAGTACTACCAACTCATCACCACCCAGCGCCCGCTGATGCCGGACAACCCCAGCAACCCACTGGGCCAACCAACGCCCGCCCTTTCGGCCAACGTGACCATGGAAAGCTACATCCAGCCCAACAGCAGTTGCATGAACTGCCACTCCATGGCGACACCGGTCAAGAGTCCCTACAAATCCGACTACTCCTACCTGTTCAAATTCGCCAATTCACCTGTCGGCAAAAACATCAAGGACGAGGAATAACTCATGAGCATCCTGAACGGACCACGGCTGAACTTCTGGGGCGGCATCCGCACCGACGTCAGCCTGCCGAACAACTCCCCGACCATTCCTTACGATGGCAACGATGACTGGCCACTCTTCGACCTGACTACCTCGATCCTGGCACCGGGCGCCGAGACCTACTCCGACGACCAGTTGAACAACATGATCAATGCCCCCTCCGGCGACTACTACACCGCCGGTGGCTGGAATCACTACGGGCAGCATGTCGTCGATATGCAGAACGCCCTGATCAGCTCCCAGGGCATCCCCGGCAGCATCAACACCACCGGCGACCTGGTGGGCCAGGCCGTCTATTTGCTCGGCTCGGTGGACCCGGTGACCGGCCAGGGGCCTGTTTCCGGCCCGATGATGGTGGACCTGGACCCCACCGCCTCGACGACCACCCAAATCTTCGTCGGCGGCCTGCAAATCGGTGGCAACGACAACATCCAACTGCTGATCCGCAGCAACACCGTGTGCAGCAGTTTCGACGTGGCGGGACGTGTGCTGCTGCCGAAAAAAATGGACGCGCCGGGCTCTTTCCACGCCAGCGGCACCTTTCAACTGACCTTTCCCTTGAGCAGCATTGTCAGTTGGAACCAGAACAGCAGCGGCCTGCGCTCGATCATCCAGGCACCCGGGGCGACGGGCATCGTCCTGCGTTTCGTCATGTTCGAAATGTGCCCGACGATGACCACCGAACAACTGGACGCCGACTACGCCGCCGGCAAGTACACGCCCAACCCGAGCATCGGCCGGGTCATCGGCACACTGGCCCCGGCCTTCGCCGACGAGCCGCTGAACTGCCAGCCGGGCCGGCAACTGGTCAACCAGAGTACCGGGAATGCCGGCTATGCCGACCTGGGCGACACCGGTTACCTGAGCATCGACATGGTGAACGTCATTCCGAAGGAAACCTTCCGGACCGTCAGGGACGACATCACCAGCCCGATCGGCCCCAACGCCGATTACGGGACCGTGACCATCAGCGCCGGCTCCACCACCCTGACGACCCTGGAGCCGACCAGCCGCTTTTTATTCGACTACTACGTGTATGGCGGCATCGTCGACCTGCCCCTGACCGCCGACCAGCTACAGGCAGTACGCACCTCTGCCTTGGCGATCAACGCACCGGGCAAGGTCGCCGGAACCACGTTGCAAGCCACTGAGTCGACCTATCGGATCTATGCCGACCAGCGCAACGTCTACTTGGAGGACTACCCCAACGGTCTGTCGATCACCTTGCAGGTCAGGTACCTGGGTGGGGCGGTCCCCAGCCCCACCGAAATCGGCCTGAAGGCAATCCCGGCAGCGGATCCTCCCACGTACAAAGAACCGCAGTACTGGGACTTCCTCGACTACCCTGACTCGCTGACGGTCAGCGCCGGCCAGCTTTCAGCCAGCTTCCCCGTCACCGTCAAACCGGGCAGCGCCGCCCAGGCCGGCTTCGTCGCCCTGACCTGCACGGCCAACGGCCTCGACAGCAGCGCTTACTTCACCAACTTTCGCAAGTACGCCCAGACCGACTTCGGCATTCCCCAGGGCACCACGATCACCTGGCCGCTGATGTACCCCAACGTGCTGCGCTTTCACTACCTGGCGTTCCCCGCCATGTCGCGCTATATCCCGCTGAATCAGCCCGATGCAATCAAGGGCGCCAAGAACCCTATCCTCGCCCGCACCTCGGACGCCTACAAAGGCACCACGTTGTTCATGCCGGTGGTGCGCTCGATGTCACCCTGCCAACGGGCGTTGCTGCGGGCCTATCTCACCGGTGAACCGTGGCAACCGCCGCAATGACCGTATCCCCTGCTCATTCACGGAGAGAGCCTATGCCCGTTCCCCTTCAGATCCCCGCACACCCCGGGGAAAGCCTGCGCCCCAGCACCTTTGTCGCCGAGGACCTGCTGAACCCTCGCGGCCTCTGCCTGCAAGCCGACGGCAGCCTGCTGCTCACCGAAGCAGGTTCGGGATTGCCCGACCAACCCTTCAGCGGCCGTATCAGTCGACTGCGACCGGATCCGCAGCGGCCCGGCGCCTACCTGCCCCGCGAAACCCTGGCGCAAGGGTTTCGCGCCATGAACATGCAGGCGCGCATGCTGCGTGATGAAATCATGGGGGTATCGGACATCGCCTGCGGTGACGGACGCTGCCTGGTCAGCCAGACCGATTACGTCGCCGGTTCCAAACTGCTGGACCTGCAATTCACACCGCCCGAACCGGTCTTTCATAGCCGTGGCAACCTGAATGCGCTGTGCTACCACCCGACCCGCGGCAGTTGGCTGGCCGTCAAGCCCGATACCAATCAGTTGGTGGAGTTCGTCACAGGCCAGGAAGAGCGCGTGCTGGTCCAACTGCCCGAACTGGATCAAGGCCAGGAAGCCGTTCCCGTGACCCTGGTGTACGAACCGGCGACAGACGCCGTGCTGATCAGCCTGTTCTCGGGCGAACTGCACGGCGACCCGAGCCGCAAGGGCATCGACTTTGCCGAGAAGGCGGGCCAGGTGATCCGGGTCTGGCCCGCCAGTGCCAGGATCGACATCCTGATTCGCGGCCTGCAACTGCCCACCGGGCTGGCGCTGCGTCCCAACGGCCAGCTGCTGGTGCTGGAACTCTGCGAGTGCCTGCAACAACCGCTACCCCCCGACTGGAACGGCGAACCCCTGCATGGCGGCTTTACCCGGTTCAGTGGGCGGCTGCTGAGCTGCGACTTGCAAACAGCCCAGGTCACCGTGCTCGCCCGCGACCTCGATACCCCATCCAACCTGTGCCTGTTACCCGACGCGGTACTGGTCAGCGAAGGCATGGGGCTGGTCGGGCGGCCACTGCCTACGTCAGATGAAGGCGTGGCACCGTTAAGTGGCAGACTTCGTCGGGTGCAACTCTGAACAAACGCTCGAGGCCGCAGGCAAAAAAACGGCGCTTACCCTTCATGGGGTAGGCGCCGTTTTTCTTGACTCAGCCAGCGGTGACCGTCATGCCACCGTCCGCCATGACCACCGAACCAACGATAAAGCTGGCACGGTCCGACGCCAGGAAGGCAACCACCTCGGCAATTTCTTCCGGCTGTGCGGCTCGACCGATAGGCGCGGCTTCGCCGTGCTGGGCAAGGAACGCCGGGCCGTCCTCGACCACGTCATTGAGGATGTTGGTGACCACATCGCCAACCCCGACGGCATTGACGCGAATACCATGCTCGATGGCTTCCAGCGCCAGGGTCCGCGTCAGTTGCGCCAGGGCGCCCTTGGAGGCGGTGTAGGCAGCAATGGTCGGGAAGGCAAAATAGGACGCGTAGGAGGCAATGTTGACGATGGCCCCCGACTTGTTGGGCATCATCGCCTTGACCGCTTCACGTGAATGCAGGAAGGCCGCGGTGGCGTTGACTGCCTGGATGCGCTCCCAGTCCTGGCGCGTCATGTCGATCACCAGTTTATTGATGATGATCCCGGCGTTGTTGACCAGGATGTCCAACCGACCGAACTGCTCGACCGCCAGGCCAACGGCGCGCTCGGCAGCGCCATCCTCGGTGATGTCGGCCTCCAGCGGTACCAGCCCGGGACGGGCCAACTCATGGACGGCGGGGTTGATGTCTTCCGCGACCACCTTGGCGCCGCGGGCATGCAGCAACAACGCGATGGCCTTGCCGATGCCACTGGCGGCGCCAGTGACCAGTGCAACCTTGCCTTCGACTTCGTGGGGAATGCTGTGTTGGATATCGGTCATGATCGCTCTCCTGCGTGAGCGGGCAGGCGAGGCATTCGCCAGCCCGGCGCCCGTGGGCGCTGTCGTTATCGACGGCTTCACTTTCTCGCAACGGCGAATGCCGGGCTTTCGCAGGCTTGCTGGGACTGTCGGGGTTTTGCGCGAATCTGCCTCGCCGCCTCCCTGCCGTTGCCGGTGGCATAGGCCGAAACTCCCACCCCGCCTGGGAGTATCAGCCGATACGCAATCACTCCAGGCTTCCCCATAGTTGCGCTCATAAGGTCAACGGTCAGGCCTCGATGACCGCATGCTCTGGAGAAAGTCATGACTATTCGCGAGCAAGACTCAGCGCTGCTGAGCGATCCGGCCTCGCTATTCACTGCAACCGCCAGCACCGGCCTGGGGGTCGTGGCAACCGGCGTCAACGTAACGCTGGATGAAACCGCCAATTTGCAGAACGGCACCGCCACGCCGAGCCCTGCGACAGACGCGGATGACAACGACATTCTGGCGACAGCCCTCCCCGTGACCTTCGCCAATCGCCTGACCGCCCTTGGCACAGGGACCGCGACGGGAACAGCCTTGAGCGGCTATACCGGCGCCGTGGGCGACACCGGCAGCGATGCGTTCACGATCAATGCCGCGCCTGGCGCAAGCATTACCAATATCAGCTTCGTCGACAGCACCGGTGTGCCGCTCGACGGTGTGGACAGCGGCCTGGATACGCTCAATGGCACCAGTATCCTTCTGTACACGGACACCAACGACAATATCGTCCTCGGCCGGGCCGGCGGGCCTGCCGGAGCAATCGTCTTCGCCGCGTACATAGAAGAAACCGCCACCGGCGGCAAGATCTGGACCGTGCTCTACGAACCGCTCCAGCAACCCGTCAATACCAACCCCGACGATGCCGTCAACCTGCTGGACAAAGTCTTCGTCGGCGCGAGCCAGGACCTGGAGTTCAGCCTCGCCAACGCGCCCTCCGGCCAGAACCTTTTCCTGATGTTCACCACGGCGAACCCGACGACGGAGCTGGTCGACGGTGTCCTGCGGATCACCGAACCCACCATCATCGCCACCGGCAAAAACCCGGCCGACCAATCCAGCGGCGCCAATATCACCACGGGTGACACGATCAACACCAGCCAGGCCGGTGGGCCGACGACTTTCGGTACCAATAACCAGATGATCGTGGAACAGGAAGGCATCCGTTTCACCTTCGTCACCGGTGCCAGGCAGGATGTGACCATTCCCAACCTGGACCAGACCGAAGCGGACGTGGAATCCAACATCGACTTTACCGACGTCTTCAATACGAAGATGGCCAACTTCGATGTCGTGCAGTTGCAGGCCGGCAAGACCGCCGTGGTAAAAATCAGCGCGTTCAGCACCGCGGCTGAATCCGGGGTGAGTTTCATCAACGGCTATGCCGGTGACACCTCGGTTGCGATCAGCAATGTCCGGGTCATCAACATCAGCACCGGGGCGGTCATCGAGAACTCCGACGGCTCCGCCAATGATGCGGGCATCGTCATCAGCTTCGCCTCCGGCGTCGCCACCATTACCGGCGTCAAGGCCGGTTACCAGATCGAATACACCACCACGGCAGATCACAACCGCGTGCTCATCGAGAACGGCGCGGCCCTCGACGCCAAGGGCACCAACCACGCCGACTTTGACATCGGCGGCTTCACCCTGGTCCAGGCGTCCGTTGCCAAGACCGAGATCGGCTCCCAGATGATCTTCGAAGACGACGGGCCGAGCATCAGCACCACCGGCACCGAGCCAACCCTGACGGTAGACGAGACGCTACTGGGCACCAACGCCACGCAGAACTTCGCCGCCAATTTCGTCTCCGCCTACGGCGCCGACGGTGCTGGTACGCAGACTTACGCTCTCGGCGTCGTGGCCGGCGCCTCCGGGCTGACTGACACGGCCACGGGTGAAGTGGTCAACCTGTCACTCAATGGCACAACGGTAGAAGGTCGCACGGCCACCACCAATCTCCTGGTGTTCACCGTCAGCGTGGCGGCCAATGGCGATGTCACGCTTGATCAGATCCGCGCCGTGGTACACCCCGACACCACCAACCCCGACGACGCCAAGAGCCTGACCTCGGACGATCTGGTCACGCTCACCGCGACCAAGACCGACAGGGACGGTGACAGCGTCCAGGCGACACTCAACATCGGCCAGAACCTGGTGTTCGAAGATGACGGACCGAGTATCAGCACCACCGGCATCGAGCCAGCCCTGACCGTGGACGAAACGCTACTGGGCACCAACGCCACGCAGAACTTCGCCGCCAACTTCACCTCCGCCTATGGCGCCGACGGTGCCGGCACGCTGACCTACGCCCTCGGCGTGGTGGCCGGCGCTTCCGGGCTCACCGACACCGCCACGGGCGAAGTGGTCAACCTGTCACTCAACGGCGCGGTCGTGGAGGGTCGCACCGCCACCACCAACCTGCTGGTGTTCACCGTCAGCGTGGCCACCAATGGCGATGTCACCCTCGACCAGATCCGGGCCGTGGTGCACCCCGACACCACCAACCCCGACGACGCCAAGAGCCTGACCTCGGACAACCTGGTCACGCTGACCGCGACCATGATCGACAAGGACGGTGACAGCGCCCAGGCGGTACTTAACATCGGGCAGAACCTGGTGTTCGAGGATGACGGGCCGAGCATCAGCACTACCGGCGCCGAGCCAACGCTGACGGTGGACGAGACGGTATTGGCGACCAACGCCATGCAAAACTTCGCCGCCAACTTCGTCTCCGCCTACGGCGCCGATGATGCCGGCACGCTGACCTACAGCCTCGGCGTGGTGGGCGGCGCGTCCGGGCTCATCGACACAGCCACCGGCGAGGCCGTCAACCTCTCGTCCAACGGCACAACGGTAGAAGGTCGCACGGCCACCACCAATCTGCTGGTGTTCACCGTCAGCGTCGCCACCAATGGCGATGTCACCCTCGACCAGATCCGGGCGCTGGTACATCCCGACGCTACCAATCCCGATGATGCCAAGAGCCTGGCGGACAACCTGATCACGCTGATCGCGACCAAGACCGACAAGGACGGCGACAGCCTCCAGGCGACGCTCAACATCGGCCAGAACCTGGTGTTCGAGGATGACGGCCCTGCCGTCGCGTTCGGCAACCTGATCGGTACCGGCAGCGTCCTGGCGCAATATGGATTCTGGGATAAATCGGTCGGAGCCGATGGGCTGGGTGCGACCGGCCTGGATATCTCGTTGGTCAATGGCCAGTTCACCCTGGTCAGGCCCGACGACACGACCACGACCGGGACCGGCACGCTCGTCGAGCAGGCACCCTCGCCGGACGTCAATGGCGCGTACCATTTCGCCGGGACGTTGACCGGTGACTTCGACAACAACGCCACCACCGCCGATACCAGCGTCGACTACACGCTGACCGCCTATGCCAATGGCAGCTATGCCTTGGATCTGGTGCAAGGCTTCAGCTCTACCATTGTGCGCAGCAGTGCCGACGGTTCCCTCGATGCCGGCGGCCCTGATCCGGTGCGTACCTTGTTGATCCCTGAGACCAACAATCCGGCCATCCCTTCGGCGTCCGAAGAAGTCGTGTTTTTCTCCGCGAAGGCACTCGCCTCAACCACGGATATCCTCGCCGGCATCGGACTCGGCGCCCCCGACCCTACCGAGGCCACGCTGCAAACCACGCCCCTGCCTTCCTACATCGATCCGACAGCCATGAACGTCAGCACGTCCGGTATCGGGGTCGGCAACAACCTGCTGCAAGGGGACAACCTGGTGGCAATCGGCGCTGCCGACGAAAGCTTCGTCATCAACCCGGAGAGCCTGGTAACAGGCATGAAAATCTTCATCGACAACTCGGTGGCAGGCTACAACACCGCGACTGAAGACCTGTACTTCCGGATCTACTACGAAGACGGCACGTTCTCCAACCTCACCGAGGTCAACACCCTGACGCCCGAGGCTGGGGGCCAAGTGTCCTTCGAGGTCGAACGCGAGGGCACGGCGATGATCGATGCCGTCCAGCTCACGATGGGCCGAGGCGCAATCAAGATTCCGGTCATCCAGTTCATCCAGGAAACCGAGAACCTGGCCAGCGATGTGCAACTGTCGTTCAACGCAACGCTGACGGACAAGGACGGCGATACCGCGACCAGTGCGTTCGACGCCAACCTGTTCGCCAACAACACAGCCGATGCGCTGTTCGACTACACGTTGGTGGGCACGGGCGGCGAGCGAGACGCCTTCAACGTCGACCTGACATTCACCGAGAACCAGTACCAGGTCACGGGCTTTGATGTGAGCCAAAACCTGCGGGACACCCTGGTGCTCAATGGCGATCAGAGCGCCGTTGTCCAATCGATCGATAACGCTGGCGCAGACAGCATCGTGACGGTCGCCGAGTCTGGCGGGCAAATAACAACCATTACGTTGGTGGGCGTCGATCTGCTGGGTAGCGACGTGGTTTTTGGCAATGCCTGAAGCATCGCGTGCGTGAAAGATGCGGGGATGGCCTGGAAACCATCCTCGCATCGCTTTTTATGCCTTCCCTGATCACGACGAAATCCAGCTCACCCTCATTGGTTTCTGGGTTGGATGCGAACTCCATGTTCACCGCCATTTTCCTGTGGGAGCGAGCTTGCTCGCGATAGCGGTGGATCAGTTGGCATCACCGCTGGATTTGCCGCCGTCATCGCGAGCAAGCTTTGCTCCCTCAGGTTGGGTCCACGACATGGGTGTTAACACCCCGCTCCCTTTAACAGCAGGCATCGAGTCTTACAGACAAATACGCAGTAACAAGGAGCGTTAGTCCTGAGGCTACGTCGCCTTGCGCCTTTGCCTACAACTAAGCCAGAATCCGCCCGCTTGTGCGCTTTGGGGTCGAACTCTATCGTTACCTGGTCGCTGACGAATCAGCGGTCGGGTTTAGCGACCCGAACCATAGGCACATAAGCAACCATGCTTCATTGCGGGATCTAACCGCAATTACGTCATGGCGGCTGTATGTAGGAGACCTTCGGGTCTACCGGGTGCCTATGTCCGGTTCGCTAACCTGCGTGCAGTCGCCACCATTCTGTTTAGCGGCAGGTCTTGGCGGCTCCCATTCCCCATAGGAGCGTCATCATGTTCAAAGCCACACCCAATCCACCGGAATCAGACCCCACCTCTTCCTACTCAAGCCTCGATCCGGAAAAATTCCACGAAGCCACCGAGCGGGCGCTCGATTATTACTTGAAGCCGGAACAGGCCAAACCCAAGAAAGACCGGCCAGCGGCTCAGCTCTTCACTGTCGTCGATGACATCGATACTGAAAGCCTGCTCGCCAACCTCAGCGAAAACCTGGCCTCGGCCAACGCCATGATCAGCGACTTGGCATTCGATCTTGAGGGTTCTCGCCGGCATATTGCGATGGGTATCCAGCAAGTGATTGAGGTGAGTGAGCTGCTGGCGAATCGGGCGCTGGATATCGCCGATCCACGTTAACAACTCGCCCCAAACCGAAAGGGCTGGCTGGCACTTGTAGACACCTCGACTACAAGGTCGCCAGCTTGCCCCATGCCAACTGACCCGGAGCTGTGCCGAACACAAGTTTTTTGCCCTCTGAAGATCCAGTGTGGGAGCGGGCTTGCTCGCGAAAGCGGTGGGTCAGTTTGCATCGATGGTGCATGTGCAGCCGTCTTCGCGGGCAAGCCCGCTCCCACATTGGGATTGAGTTCACCCGGGAGAACCAGGCCGGCTGTCAGGCCGCCTCGCGAGCAAGCTTTGCTCCCACAGATCTGACGGGTGTACGACCAGAAGAACCAGGTCGGCTACTAGGCCGCCTCGCGGTGGACGTTGATCTCGGCGCCCCGTTAACCACGCTGGCTGAACGGAGGCGTTGTGGAGTGGGCATCCCGGCATGGATGCCGGGATAGCCGCGCTGGGCCATGGATGGCCCTTCGCGGCGGGCCCACGGAGCAATGCCTGCGTTCGGGCATGCCGAGCCTAGGCGAGGCACCGAGTGGTGGGGCAAGAGCGTTTTGCTTACTTTTGCGCTTTTCAAAAGTGAGCCGCCGTCAGGGCGGAACCCTAAGCAGCCGTTACCGCAGCAATGGATATGTACTCAATCAACAAAATCCTAGCCAGTTCCAACAAGGTCAATCCAACTCCACCCAAGTAGACTCCGGCGGCTCTTCACTGTTGGTAAGCCCATGCTTGAGCGCATACATCAACAGGTCGATGCGGTTAATAAGATCAAGCTTCTGATAGATGTTACTGAGGTGATTGTGCACCGTGTGCTCGCTGATACCCAGGCGCCCAGCGATGCTGATGTATTTGGCAGACGGGTCCCCCACGATGGCACGAATCAGTTCCTTCTCGCGCAACGTCAACCGAGCCTGTTTCGCCTGCTCCAGATTGCACTGGGTGGTTGTGTGACCGATGGCAGCATAGCCGGAAAGCCCACCGGCCCAGGCCCTGTCCAGCCCAATATCGCGATGATGCACCTTGACGATGGCCTGGATGATCGACTCCGTCGGGTCTTCGGCCAACACGATACCGCGTGCGCCCGCCTCTATCGCCTGGGCAACAGGAACAGCCTCATACAACCCCTTGAGCACCAGCACTTTCATCTGCGTGCTGCGGGTCAGCCCGGCGACAACTTCCAGCGGGTTCAACGCATCGGGAAAGAAACTGAAGAAAATCACGTTGGGCCGCAACTGATCGGCAAGGTCCAGCGCATGGGTATAGGTCGAAGCCTGGCCGCTCACTTCCATCTGCGGCTTTCTGGCATTGATCAAGTCATGAAGCCCCCGGAGAACGAGGGGACGACAATCGACCAGCATCACCCGGATCGGTGTTCTACGATCCGGTCTCATATCGATGACCCCTTCGCCAGGCAAAGCAGGATATGCATTGGATGTTCTGGCGGGGATAGCGTGGATTTCAAGAAGCCGGACGACACCATCGAGACAACCTGAACAGGAATAATTATCAACAGCTTACACATGATAATGTGCTCCTTTCGAGCTCGTAGGCTGAGTCTAGGCCAGCCCAGTGCGCCACTGGCGACCCATTAACCAGTCGTCGGCCGAAGCTTGGTGCCGCCCCGGCTAGTCAACCTTCCCGAAAGGTGAAAAACACTCGCTAAATCAGTTCTTTAGGCTAGTAGCGAGAAACTGGCAGCCCGTATTAGGCCGAGAGAAAATCGTCAATTAATCGATGAGCGGCATGCACTTACAGCGCCTAATAAATATGAAGTCAATATATCGTCAAGAATCTGCTCCGAATCAGCCAACGGAATGTCCCATGGACCTATCCCGATCAGCGAAAGTCCTGGCCAACGCTGCCGGAACTTAACCAGCTATTTACATTCTCGATACCCTCGGCCGGTGGTTTCCCCGCCCAGCGGTTCAGGATAAGCACGTTGCTGAGAAAGTCGTATTGGGTTTTAAGCAGGTCACGTCGAGCGCGGTATTCATTGCGTACGCTGGCCAGGACATCGACAGAATTGACCATCCCGTAGCTCAACGCTTTCTCGGCGGCCACCCTGGATAACTGTGCCGACTCCAGCGCCAGCCGGTTCGCGCCGATTTTTTCGCCATTGGAATTGGCGGTCAGGTAGGCGTTGGTGATCTCCTTGACCACCCGGCGCCGGGTCGCCTCCAACTGTTGCTCGGCAACCACTTGATCCTGGTAGAGCCCACGGACCCGCGCCGAGGTCGAGCCGCCGCTGTACAGCGGTACCTGGACACCTATCCCGGCGACGTAACTGTCGGTGCGGGGGGCCAGGGAGTTGTTGTAGCCCTCATTGGTCTGTTGCGCACTCAGGTTCAGGCTCAGGGTCGGATAGTGCCCACCCTTGCCGCTGCGCAATGCCGCGCCCGCCGCTTCGACGGCGCTCTCGTTGGCCTTGAGCGCCGGGTTGAATGCCATGCCATCGCGAACCCAGGTCTCGAGACTGTGTGCCGAGACGTGCAGCTCAAGGTCGTCACGAATCCGGTTGAGTCGTTCCTTGACCGGCCGCCCGACGATCTCAGCCAGCGCCTCACGACTGAGGCTGGCCTGGTTACGGGCATCCAGCTCCTGGGCCGAGAGCAGGTCTACCCGGGCCTTGAGATCGAGCTGATCGGTGATCAATGCCAACTGTTTTTCATACAACGCATTGATCCGGTCCAGACTCTTCTGGGTGGTTCGACGCTCCGCCCGCACCAACTGCAGTTCATCCTCGGCCGCCAGCGCAGTGAAGTAACGCAGGGCCAATTCCACCGAGGCTTCGGCCTGGGTTTCCAAGGCCTGGGATTCGGACTGCCGGGCCAGACTCTTGAACTTCTGATAGTTCTCCCACGCAGCCTTGTTGTAGAGGTACTGACGCAGCACCAGGCCATAGCTTTCGCTGTCGAAACTGCGCTGCACCAGATCGCTTTCCTGGTGAATCCGGTTCGACCCAGCGTTGAACGACAACTGCGGCAAGAGCGCGCCCATGGCCTCGCGCTGATGCTCCTGACCCGCCTGCGCTTGCGCATAGGACGCCAGTATCTGCGGGTCCTCCAGCCGAGCCTCGCGATACAACTGCATGAGGTCGGTGGAGAACGTCGAGGCGTTGACTCCAGGGGGCGCTGCAGCCTCGGTCTGCGCCAGGGCGGCACCCGCTGCGAGCATCAAGACACTGCCGAGCAAAGCTGTCGACGCGACCATGGTCATTCCTCGATCATCGATTGAGAAAGCGCATTGCGAGCCGGTTGCATCAGATACTGCAGCAGCGTGCGTTGCCCGGTGATAATCAAAACGTCCGCCGGCATGCCCGGCAACAATTTGCGCTCACCCAAAGTCCGTGCCCCCGCGTCGGTCACCCGCACCCGCGCCAGGTAATAGGCCGTCCCGGTCTTTTCGTTGGTCATCCGGTCTGCAGACACGCTGCTGACCTGGCCTTCGATCACGGGCGTAGTGTCGCTATTGAATGCGCCGAAACGGATATCGGCACGCTTGCCGATGGCGATGCGATCGATGTCCACCGGCGCCACCTGGGCCTCGATGATCAGGTCGGACACCGAGGGCACGATATCGAGCAATGGCGTCGCCGGGCGCACGATCCCGCCAATGGTGTGCACCGTCATGTCGATCACCATGCCCGCGTCGGGCGCCCGGATGACGACACGAGCGAGCCGGTCTTCCAGCGCCGAGGTTTTCTCCTGCAAGTCGTAGATCCGGGTCTGGACCTCGGCCAGTTGCTTGGCGACGTCAGCATTGAAGTCCTTGTCGACTTGCAGGATCTGCAGTTGTGTTTCGTTGATCTGCAGGCGTGTCCGGTCAATGGCGGAGCGGTGATCGGCAACCTCTGAACGCAGCAGTCCCAACTTGCGCTCCTGTTCGAGCAGGCGCTGCTTGTCAACGAACCCTTGCTTGAGGAGGTCGGCCAACTCACCGATTTCACCGCTGTAGGATTTCTCCAGATGGACTTTGGAACCGACCATCGATTCCAGTCCCTTGATCTGCTGGCGGAACTGGCCAACACGCTCGCGCAGCACCGCGATCTGGCCCAACCGCGAACCTTGTCGAGCGCTGAATACCCGGGTCTCGCCCTGGCGCGCCTCCACGCCCCGCACACTGTCGGGCTCGGCAATGTCGCCAAAACCGATCGCTGGCAAACTGTCGCGCTCGGCCACAAGCCTCGCCTCCATGGCCCTGGCCGCAATCAGTTGGCCTCGAGCCATCTCGTATTCAGAGCGAAGTTGGGCGTCATCCAGAATGATCAGCGGATCATCACGCTTGACGATGTCGCCATCATGGGCAAGCAGCGCTTTGACGATGCCACCTTCAAGGTGCTGGACGGTTTTCCGATAAGCCTGCACGGTGACCACGCCTGGGGCATAAGCGGCACCGTCGAGGGGGGCGACGGCCGCCCAGGTGCCGAACAGGCCGAAGATCACCGCGATGATGACAACGCCCAGGCGACGAATTTTGCGATCGGATGTCGGCAGGTCGGCGAAGCTCTCAATTTGACGAATGGGCACCATAGGGTTCATCAGGATCACCCTTGCCGGCAACGACCGAAGCCGTGCCGGTGCTTGCGGGCACGGCTGGCGTCTGTGCCTGCTGTCGCTGCGCGTTAAGTTCGGCCAGGACATGCTCGCGTGGCCCGTAGAGACTGATAACCCCAGCGTTCATCACCATGAGCCGGTCAAGCTGCGACACGATGTTGGTCCGATGGGTAATGACAAACAGCGTCGCGCCGGTCTGCCTCAACTGCTGGATCGCTGCCGCGAGGGCGCGGTCACCGACGTCGTCAAGATTGGAATTGGGCTCGTCGAGAACGATCAAGCGTGGGCTGCCATACAGGGCCCGGGCCAGTCCGATACGCTGGCGCTGCCCTGCCGAAAGCATGAAGCCCTCGCCGCCTATGACGGTGTCGTAGCCATCGGGCAACTGCAGGATCATCTCGTGAACCCCAGCGGTTCTGGCCGCCTGGATCACCTTCACCGAATCGACCTCGGCGAAGCGAGCGATGTTTTCACCGATGGTGCCTTCGAACAATTCAATGTCCTGGGGTAAGTAACCGATATAAGGCCCAAGCTCGTGCTTGTCCCAAGCGCTGATGTCGGCGCCATCAAGCCGAACCACCCCGTGCTGCGCGGCCCAGACGCCCAGCAACGCCCTGGCCAATGTCGACTTTCCCGCCGCGCTGGGACCGATGATGCCCACCATGCAGCCGGCAGGTGCGCTGAAGCTGATGTTCTTGAGGATCGGAGTCCTGGAACCGGGGGCCGCGACAATCAGGTTCTCGACCTGCACATGCCCTTGGGGCGCCGGCAAAGACATACGCTCGGGTTGCGCTTGCTGCTTATCGAGGATGTCGTTCAAACGGTTGTATTGAGAGCGAGCGGCGATAAACCCCTTCCAGCTACCAATGATCAGGTCGATGGGCGCCAGCGCACGTCCCAGCAGTATGGACCCGGCGAACACCAGGCCGGCTCCGACCTGATTGTCCACGGCCAGATAGGCCCCTAAACCCAGCACCAGCGATTGCACCAGGATGCGGAAGGTGCGCGACAGCGTGCTGATGATCGCCCCGCTGTCACTCGCCGCCGATTGCAGCAACAGCACGTTGCGTTGCCGCCGGCCCCAACGATCCATCAGGGTTTCCAGCATGCCCATGGACTCGATGACTTCGGCGTTGCGCAGGTTCTTGGTGGTGTAGAGCGTCGCGCCGATGTGCTCTTTGTTGGCCTCAGCCAGCGCCGGTCCCGTGAGTCGTTCGTTAACGAAGGCGAGCGCGAGCAACAACAGTGCGCTGGCCGTCGCCACCCAACCAAACCAGGGATGGAACAGGAACATCACGGCGATATAGATCGGCAGCCAGGGCGCGTCGAAAAATGCGAACAAGCCGTTGCCGGAGAGAAACTGCCGCAAGCCCGTCAAGTCATTGAGCGATTGCGCCGAAGCGTCCATACCGCCGCTTTCCAAGGCCCGCTTGAAGCTGGCCCGGTAGACCTGGCGACTGAGCAGCACATCCAGCCGGGTGCTGACCCGAACCATGACGCGCGAACGGATCCATTCCAGCGAGCCGAGGGTCACCAGCAATGCGGTCGTGATCAGCGTCAGCATGGTCAGGGTCGTGAGACTTCCGCTGGTGATCACTCGCCCATAGACCTGGAGCATGTAGAACGTGGGGACGAGCATCAGCGCATTAATGAAAAAGCTGAAAAACCCGACAGAAATGAAGCTGTCCCGGCAGGCTTTCAGTGCTTTTTTCAAGCTGTTTTCAGGCGCGCTTCGCATCGAAACCCCCTGCTCGGGTGACCCTCCTCTGGAGCTTAGATCATGCCGGACAACGGCGTGTAGCAATTGGCCAGATTGTTTGTGGGGGCATATCCAACACCGCCGATTGATACGACTTCAGATTGGCGAGACGACTGGGCCCGACCGTACAAAACACTGTTCCGTAACGGGTCGCCCCCATTGCTGTCCCTCTTGCTCCAGCTCCAACCTGAAACCAAACGCTTCATACAACTTGCGAGCAGCGTCGAGCCCCTGAAACGTCCAGAGGCTTGTTGAACTGAAGCCCCACTCGTCACAGAACTTCATCGCTTCAGCCAACAGACGCCTGCCAACGCCCTTGCCTCGCGCCGAATCATCCAGAATGAAGCAACGCAGCACCGCACTGGCGCCCTCGCCTTCGCCGTCGATGGCGATCGAACCGACCACTCGTTCGCCATCCAGGGCCACCCAGACCTCGTTGCGCGGGTTGTGCAGACGCCCCATCAGGTCGGCCATGTCCGATGCAACCAGGCTTTCAAACGGCTGGCCGAAGTTTGAATGCCTTGCGTAATAGTCCGCATGCATTTGCACAATGCGGCCGATGACGCCAGGACGGTAGCCACGCGCAATCGCCAACTGCGTCGGCGCAGGCGGCTCTGTACCGAGTCGATGAGCGTGCAGTGCGACGGCATAGCTGGCAAGCCCCTCACTCACGGTCTGACATTGCTCGCTGGATAAATGCGACATGGCCGCGACAACCTGTTGCGTGGCGAAAGTATCAATGGCTCGAAGAGTGTTTTGCCCCTGCACGGTGAGTCGCAATCGCTTGGCGCGTGCATCCTGTTCATGGGCAATTTCTTCGATCTCGCCGGCCTCGATGAGCTTGCGAACCATCCGGCTTACGCTGGATTTTTCCAGGCCGAGCAACTCGACAAGCTCGCCCGCGGTCAGGGACTCACGATTGCCGAGCTCCACGATTGTGTGCACCGACGACGGCGGATAATCCGTGGCAGCCAGCGTGCTGTGCATGAACCCCAGCTCGCGCACCATGAGACGCGACGCCGAACGGATGTTCTCAATCAGATCTGGTGGGCAATGGTTCACGGCGGACCTCGGACAAAATGAGTGATTAGTTGTATTGCACAACTAAATACTCATCAGTGCACTCAGTCAAGCTTCCCGGCCCAATTCCAGGATAACTTCAAGGCCTTCCAGGCCTATGGCATTGCCGCCCTGCTTTACATGTTGCAGGCATGCGCGCTGGTGGGGGGAATTGCGATTGGCTGAGCGCCAGTTGCTGGCCTATCAGCGATAACGTTCGGGGCTTACAGAGGCTCTGCGGTCTGGATGAGCGAGTTCAACACCAGCTTGATTTCAACAGCCGGGTCTTTATGCCCTTGCAATATCAGGCCTTCCGCCAAGGCGGTGAAGGTCTTGGCAAGCGCGGCGTAGGCCAGGGGCGGCTTCTTGCCGGCATGATTGAATATGATGGTAATCAACTTGCCCAAGGCCTCGCTGTTTTCCTCGTGCAAGTCGTAGTAATGCGGCGAGAACTCTTCATCGCGCAGGGCGATCAATTGCAACTCGGCATCGAGGATCGCACAGCGGGTATTGTTCTTCAGCGTATCGATATAGGCATTCAAGCCGTGGCTCAACTGCTCCGCCGAGTATCCCGACGCCAGGGTCGTACTCAATCGGTCGATCTCAACTCGCTTGAAGCGTTGAGTCAATTGCAGCAGCAAGTCCGATTTACTTGAAAAATTTGAAAAAAAGGCGCCTTTGGAAAAGCCGGCCTCCTCGGCAATAACGTTGACGCTGGCGGCATGAAAGCCTTTTCGGATCATCAGCTCAGTGGCTGTGTCGAACAATCTGTCTCTTGTTACTTGCTGGCTCTCTTCTCGACCTAGTCTCTTTTTAATCACGCCCTCGGCTCCTTTGGCCAAACAAAATATCTACGTGTAACTGGATGCAACGAATCGACGCCTCACTGTACGGAACCCGTTCTCGCCATCATATCTTATACGCGCCTTGTTCAATCATTTACATTTTAACTTTCAAAAACTGCCATGTATGTGCCATGTAGTTGGAGCAACCGGCAGGGCACGCTAGATGAGCCAGTGGCCACAGTTTTTGCCGGTGTACAGGCGAATTGAAATTTTCGTTTGCCCCCACTCGATAAGTCCCTGACGGGATGTCGGGCGACTCAAACCGGATATTTTCCTGTCCGACACCCCACGCTGGAACGTGAAAAAACGGGCATGAAGCCCGGTTCAGAGCGGTCAGTTCGTCAATCCGACGAAATACCACTTGATTTTCAGATACCGGATGGTTTTTACTTGCGCCGTTGGTGGAGCCCAACGCCTGATCAGGGCATCGAGTCAGTGACACGGGTCTCGATGCGATGGCAGGTCACCTCACAGGAGCGGGATTTTAATGGAATATGCCTTCGTTACAGGCGCTACTGGCCTGCTCGGGAATAATGTCGTTCGTGCGCTATTAAAACGAAACATCAAAGTAAAAGCGCTGGTTCGTTCTGTAGAGAAAGCCCGAAAACAGTTCGGTAACCTGCCCGTGGAGTTGGTCGAAGGCGACATGCTCAATGTCGATGCTTTCGCCCATGCCCTACAAGGGTGTGATGCCCTGTTTCATACGGCTGCCTATTTCCGCGACAGTTACAAAGGCGGGAAACATTGGCAAAAACTGTATGACACCAATGTGACCGGTACCGAGCGCTTGTTGCAAGCCGCTTATGACGCTGGTATTCGTCGTGCAGTCCATACCTCTTCCATTGCCGTGCTGAAGGGCAATAGGGATCAAGTGATCGATGAAACCATGTCTCGCAGTGAGTTGGAGGCTGACGATTACTACTTGAGCAAAATATTGTCCGAACAGAAGGTCCAGCAATTCCTGGCGCAGCACCCGGACATGTTTATCGCCATGGTCCTGCCAGGGTGGATGTTCGGCCCCGGCGATATCGGCCCTACTTCGTCAGGACAGTTCCTGCTCGACTTTGTCGGACAAAAATTGCCCGGCGTACTCCCCGGAAGCTTTTCCGTTGTCGATGCCCGGGACGTAGCCGAGCATCAAATCGCGGCCATCAGCCGCGGCAGGTCCGGAGAACGTTACCTGGCCGCCGGCAATCATATGGACATGAAGAGCATATTCCAAGCGCTGTCCAGCGTCAGTGGCATAAAAGCCCCGGAGCGAAAAGTGCCCCTGTTCATGCTGCGAATCATCGCGCTTATTTATGAAGGTTATTACCGGATCACCAAAAAACCGGTGCTCATCAGTACCTCCACAGTCAAGCTCATGGAGCAAGAACAAGGCCGCACTCATTTCAGCCACAACAAAAGTTCAAGGGAGCTGGAGTGCAAATTCCGCCCTGTTGCTGAAACCCTGACCGATACCCTGGATTGGTACCGGAATAACAACTACACAGATGCTTAATTGAAACAATTCATATATAGCCTACCTCTGTAGTACTTTTTTTGACTAGCCATACATCCAAGGATTGAGAGAGGTTGGTAAATGAAAAGCCTTTCATATAAAGAAGGTTTTCTGCATCGCTTTGTCGGTTTTTCGGAATCGTTCCCCGAGCAAGTTGCTATTCAGCATCTGGACACGGAAGAAGACACCGTTACTTACCGCGAGTTGCGAATCAAAGCCGAACAATGCAATGGCGCCCTTACAGCGCTCGGTGTATTGCCTGGCGACAAAGTAGCGCTGGTGCTGCCCAATGGTGTGGCGTTCATCGCTTACTACCTGGCGATCATCGGGCGGGGTGCCATTCCGGTCATCCTCAATTACAAGTTGACCCCCTTTGAAATGGCCAATGTCGTCAGCCTCGCCAGGCCGACGCTCGTGGTCACGACCGAAGTGCTATGGGTGCAACACAGTGAGGCATTCCAGGCTGGCAACGGTGTCAGGCACTCCCTGGTGCTGGACGGCGGGAGCGAACCGTCATCGCCCCTGCCCGCCAACGCAACGGCCGTCTCTCAACTGCCTTGCCAGATCGAACCCTTGTTGTTGCCCGAGGGCAACCCGATCGTCTCGGTGCAGTTCACCTATCGAGGCATCGGCAGACCCCTGGCGGTTTCTCACCGTTATCTGGACCTGACGCAATCAAGCGATGGGTTGCATGAGCACTTTCACCTGCAAGGCGTCGGATCCGTTCATCTGGTAACGCTGCCGTTGTATGCCATCTTCGGCCTGTCCGTGATGATGGTGTTTCCCTTGAGCATTGGCGCCACCCTGCTCATGACCAACACCCTGCTTAATCGAGACCTCGCCGAAGTGCTGTCCGAGCATCAGGTCACCTTTGCCTGCCTGGTGCCCGACGTCATTCGCTACTTCAATACGCGCCTGGCCAAGCGCAAAGGCACGCTTTTGCCGTTGCACCCGCAGTTGATGATTTACTCGGGCGGCAGCCACCTGCCGGCCGATGAAGCCGAGAAGCTGGGGAAACTTCTGGGGTGCAATCCGGTGCTGCAAGGCTATGGGTTGACCGAGAGCATGCCGGTGATCGTCCAGAGCTCGATTGGCACGGTCCATCGTGGCGCCATGGGTCAGCCGATCAGCGGTGTGGAGCTGCGAGTCGTCGATGCCCAGGGCCAGGACGTGGCGCCTGGGCGCATCGGCGAACTGCTGATACGCGGCTCGATGGTGATCGATGGCTACAACGATGCCGAGGACACCAATGCGCGGTTCTTCCGTGACGGCTGGTTCCACAGCGGTGACCTGGTCTGGCGGGACGACGACGGGCATGTGTTTTTCTATTGCCAACGCCTGCGAATCTCGAAGATCAAGGCGCAGATGGTCGACCTGGTGGAAATCGAATCCGTCGCGCTCAAGCACCCTGACGTGTTGCGTGCCAAAGCCTATATCGTCCCGGACCACAAGGAAGTCAACGTGCTGCACCTGTGTGTCGAAGGGACCGGCGAGCTGACCCAGAACGCGCTGTCCACCCTGCTTTCGCGCGACCTATCGGGCTTCAAGCTGCCCAAGACCATCGAGATTATTTCTCTCAAGGAAGAGGCACATGCACGCTAACAGCACACAACCGGTACTGGCCGTTTTCGACTTCGACGGCACATTGACCGACCGGCACACGTTCTGGCGCTACATGCGCTATATCGTGGGCACCCGTTCGTTCTGGCTCCGGATCATTCCCCTGCTGCCCAAGATGCTCAGCGTGATCGTCGGCATCACTCCGCTGATGCAAGCGCGCCTGGCCTTCATTGCCTGTTACCTGGGCGGCCTGTCGGTGGAGCAAGAGCGCGAGCATGCCAAGTATTTCATCAGCGAGCTGCTGCCGCTCTGGCTCAGGCCCGAGGCGTTGCGGCGGCTGCAATGGCATCAATCCATGGGGCACGTCACGGCGCTGGTCAGCAACTCGCCGGAAAACTACCTGATCCCCTGGGGCCAGGCCGCAGGTTTTGACTATGTGTGCGGCACCCGCCTGGCCACGGCAAAGAACAAACTGACCGGCGGAATATCCGGTACCAACTGTGTAGAGCGAGAGAAAGTCACGCGGCTTAAAGGCTGCTTGAGCAACCTTGATGATTTTTACATTTATGCCTACGGCGATTCATCAGGCGACGATGCCCTGCTCGGCATTGCCAACTCTCCCTTCTACAGAAACTGGTACTGATCGATGAACACTCTGAGCACGTTGGCCCCCAAGCATTTCAAGCGACCTGGCAGCGCCCCGACCGTGATGATCGTCGGCGCCGGCCCTATTGGCCTGTCCCTGGCAATCCTGTTGAAGAAATGGGGCGTGTCGTTTCGCATCATTGAAAGGAACGCCGGCCCCTCGACGGCTACCAAGGCGATGGCCATCCATTCCCGGACCCTGGAAATCTTTCGGGACCTGGGCGTTGCCGAGCAAGCCATCAGCAACGGCTTCACGATCAACCAGTTTTCGGTGCAGTCCAATGCCAAGCGGGTGCTGAACTACAACTTCTCCTACCTGGATGCTACCTATCCCCTGCTCCTGAGCCTGCCACAGCCGAAAACGGAGAAAATTCTCCTTGATCGGCTCAAGGAGCTGGGCGCCGAGGTGGAGTGGAACACCGAACTGGTGGACATCGAAAACCTGCCGGGTTCGGTGCGCATGACGCTCAAGCATGCCGACGGCACCGACGAACACTTCACCAGTCGGTGGGTCGCCGCCTGTGACGGTGCTCGCAGTAACATCAGAAAACGCCTGGACATGACCTTCGAAGGTTCGTCCTACGACCGCTTCTTCATGCTCGCCGATGCCGATATCGAATGGTCCGGAAGCAAGGATGAGGGCGCGTTTTTCCTAGGCGCGCAGGACGGTTATGTGGCCGTTGCACCGATCAGCGCACAATCGCGTTATCGGCTGTTCATTGAAATGCCCTACAACCTGCCGCCAGAAGGCGAGCGCCCGTCCTTGAGCCTGGAGAACTTCCAGCGCTTGTGCGAAGGGCGCGGGCAAAAGATGACGCTGTCCAACATTTCATCGACCACCATCGCCTCTTTCCAGCATCGCCGCGTGCAATCGATGCAACAAGGCTCCGTGTTTCTGCTGGGGGACTCGGCGCATATCGGCAGCCCCATTGGTGGGCAGTGGATGAACCTGGGGGTTTCCGAGGCCTATAACCTGGCCTGGAAAATGGCCTATGTCGATCAAGGCCTGGCGGCCCCATCCTTGCTTGACAGCTACAACGAAGAGCGCTACCCGGTTGCCCTGGAAGTCGAAAACACCGCCCACCGGCTGACGGGGCTGATTACGGTCCAGCGTCGCGCCCTGGTCTGGCTACGGGACAATGTCCTGCCGCTGTTGAGCAACCGGAAAAAGGTCCAGCGCAAATTGCCGTCGATGATTTCCGGTCATCAGTATCACTATGAAAAGAGTGACTACATTCAAGACTCGCTGACGAAGAAGCAGCGCAAGAACTGGAACAAGAAAGGGAAAAAACCCGAGTTCCAGACCGCACCGCCTCGCGCCGGGCAACTGGCGCCCGATGTCGAACTGTGGCAACTGCAAGGGATGCCAGCAAAACGCTTGATCGACTTGTTCCATGGAACATTCACGCTGTTGATTTTCAGCGCCGCCGATCAGTTTTCTCCTTTGCTGCCAGGGCACTACGCGTTGGCCGCGTCGGTGGAAAAGGACTACCCAGGCATCAAGGCCTATTGCGTGATCGATGCCCTGAGCGGCGCCGGTCTGCCGGCTTGGCACTCGACGTTGCTGGACCCCGATTGGCGACTGCACAAGCGCTACCACGCCAAGGAAGGCACGATGATGCTGATTCGTCCTGACGGCTATATCGCTTTCCTCGGTGCCGATGCAATAACGCTGATGACATACCTGAACGTAAGGTCCGGGTTGATCAAAGGCGCCAGAACAACAATATCTTGCGAGACCGAAGCAGTGGAACTCCAACTTTAAGTCGCTCCATGGCTACTGCCAGTTTGATTAATTGATATAAACAAGGCCCTGCCCTGGGCCATGAATTTTGATCTTTCTTACTTAAAGAAATATCGACCGACTTGGTTAGGAGAATCTTATGCGCTTGCAACTTAACGATGTTGTGCAGGAATTCATCGTGTCCAATGGGAGAATAGCCCATAGCTATTTCTCTCTTTCCGAAAAAATCATTGATTCACTGTGCGAATCCAATGTCGCCAAAGAATCGATATTGCTGCGGCTCTTGGAACAAGCCGAAACGGTCACTGCGCATTATTTCAATGCTCATCAACAAGTCCTTGAAGGCGTTTATGTCAATGGGATCGAAGCCCCTATCAACAAAAGTGCTCCTGCCCTGGAGCCGGCCCACTCGAATCCGACAATAACGGCCCCGGCGCCCGTCGTCGAAGCCGTCGAACAGCCAGCCGCACTCAACTACGGGCAATGGTTGCGCGCCGAAATCAGCTCGGTCACCGGGTTCCAGGCGCAACAGATCGACTTCGATCAGAGCTTCGAGAGCCTGGGGATCGACTCCCTGGGGCTGGTGGATATTTTCGAATCCCTGGCCCAGCACTTCCCGGAAAAGAAAGACCTCACCTCGCAGCTCTTCGATGCCCCGACCCCGACCGCCTTGCTGGCACGGCTTGAAGCCGATCCGCAGGCACCGTCGGTGGATGTCCACGCGTGGGTATTCGACCAGTTGGCGACCATCACCGGTTTTACGGTTGAACAGATCGACCCGACACAAAGTTATGAAAGCCTGGGCCTGGATTCGCTGGTGCAATTGGACTTCCTCGAATCGGTAGTGGCCATGTGGCCGCAACTCAAGGCTCACAGTTCCGAGCTGGCCAACGCCAAGTTCCCAATGGCCACCATTGCCCTGATTCAAGCCGCCCTGGCCGATCCCCAGCCGCAGGCAGCACCTGCCGACGAGCCTTCACCGGCCACGACGGACATCCAAGGGCAGGAGGAAAACTTGCTGCTCAACGCCCTGTCTCCGCTGATCCCGGACACCGCGCAGTCGATCGACATCCAGACGCCGTTCGCCCAACTGGGTCTCAACGGCTTTGCCCGAGAGGCGCTCTGCCAATCCATGGCACAACAGTGCTCTGCCAGCGAGTTTGCCGGTGAAGCGCTGATGTCCCGTCGCACGCCGCAAGATGCCCTGTCGTTGCTCGCCAGGCTGAGCTGACCGGCAACGAGCGACAGGAATGGAATCCGGGTGATCGAACAGGTCACCCAGTTTTTTTGGCGATCAGGGAGACAGGGTATGAGTGGCGCAGTAACAACAACGGGCGATTTTTGCTTCAGCGCGATGGCGGGCGAGTTTCCGGGAGCACCGTCCACGGATGCGCTTTGGCAGTTGCTCTCGCAAGGGCAGATCGCACCGATCGAATCCATGCCGGCACGCTGGGAACTGGACAAGGCGTCGATCTATTCAAGCACGACCGGGGAGAAGGATCGCACCTACCTGGACAGCGCTTTCTGCCTGACCGACGACGTCTCGACCCCATCACGGCACGAAGGACGACAGGTCGCCATCGGCAAGAAAGTGCTCCAGGCGCTGCTCACCCAACTCGCTGGACAAGGCTCGGCGCTGAGCAGGGAACGCACTGCGCTGGTGGTCGCGACATCCTGGAGCGACGAGAGCTATTTCGTCACCGGCCTGTCCGGAAAAACCGACACACCGCAAGGCTTTACACCGGGCGAACAAGTAGCGGAACTGGCGGCGGCCTTTGCCTTGGGCGGGCCGGCGTTATCGGTAGACACCGCGTGCAGCTCGTTCCCCTATGCCCTGGATATGGCCCAGGCGCTGGTCAACAGTGGCCAGGCGGACAACGCGATTGTCATGGCCCTCAACACCGTGTTGCCACCGGCGCTGTTCCTGGGCTTCTCGCAGTTGACGGCCTTTTCCGCCCGCGCGCGCATGGAAGCGTTCGGCCAGGACGCCGACGGCATTGTGCCGGGCGAATGTGCGGTGGCCTTTCTGGTCGAACCGGTTGCCCAGGCCCTGACGGCGCAGCGCCGTCCCCTGGGCGTGCTGCGCGCCTTGGGCATGTCCGCCGACGGCGCCGAAGGCTCGGTGTTTGCGCCGGGCAAACAGGCCCAGTACTCGGCCTACCAACGTGCCTATCGCGGCCTTGATCCACGGGACGTGGACTACATCGAGACCCACGGCACCGGTACACCGCTGGGGGACGCAACGGAGCTGGCCTCGCTGAACAGTTTCTTTGCCCCTCATCGCCCGGACGGCAAGAAAATCACCATCGGCTCGATCAAGTCGGTCATTGGCCATCCCCTGGCCGCTGCCGGTGGTGCTTCGCTCGCCAAGGCGTTGATGATACTGCGCCATAAAGGCATTCCACCGCAGCCCGGTTACCGCCCCAGCACGAAGGTCGACGAGACCTGCCTGCGACTCGCCACCCAGCAGGTACACCCGCTGGAGGAGCGTCAGTCTGCAATCCGCATTGGCATCTCCAGCTTTGGTTTCGGCGGCGCCAACGCGCATCTGGTGGTGGACGAATACATTCCCGCCGACCGCCCTGCCGCGCCCCCGGCGAACGCCAGCGGTGTGGTGCTGCTGAATCTTGCCATTGTCGAGGCTGAAGCAGCGCTGGGCAGCCACCGTTCCTTGCAGTCATTCCAGCAGCAACTCGATCAACCCGCCGCCCCCTCGGTCATGTTCCCTTATGGGCGCTTCGTTGATTACACCCCGGCGCCCGGTCAACCGTTGCTGGGAAAATTCCTCGCACAGGACCACGTCATCGATATCGATGGCTTTGGCATGGGGCCCAAGCCATTGGCTCATGTCGACCCGTTCAAGCTGTTGATCACCGATCGCGTCAATCATTTGCTGCGACGCTTGCCGGGTGTAGCCGGTTCGCCCGGCACAGCGATGGTCATGTGCTGCAACATGGGTGGCGAGCGCTTCAGCAATGCCTATAGCAGCGCCCACAACTTCTACTCCCGGGCACAAGGTGCGGCACCGGGCGTCGAAGTGACTGACGTGGCAACCATGCTGCCGAACATGTTGTCCGGCTACCCGGCGCAGATCTTTGACTTCAAGGGTTTCCATCAGACCCTGGTCGGCACGGCGGGACTGTTCTGGCAAACCTTGCTGGCCTCGCCGCAATGGTTCAACGACGGCATCACCACGCTGCTGCTCGGCGCAGGGCGTTTTGTCAGCGGTGAAATCGAGGTCGAGCGCGCCCGGTGCAGCACGATCACGCAAGGTGAAGGACTGGGACTGATCGCGCTGCGTCGCTATCAACCGGAGGCCGCTGACAAACCCTTGTTGGTGATCCGTGCGGCGGTCCTCGCCCACGCTGCCGACTCGCTGGAAGAAGCTTGCCGACAGCTGGGCAAAGCGCCGAGCGACTATGCAGACGTTGAGGTCTGTCAGTTGCAGCCTGCTGCGACACCTGCCAGTGGATCACTGCAAGAGATGACCGGTTTCCTGGCTGAAGCCAGTGGCATCGAGACCCTGTTGGCGGTGATGTTGAAGGGCGCGACCCATTCCGTGATCGAGGTACGCGACGCCGGCAAGACGGTGATGTGGTTGTTTACCGAGAAGCTTCGCCAATGGAGCCCGACGGCGGCCGAGGCCAGCTCGCCCATCAAGCATCCCTTCATGCTGCGCTTTGCCCATTCGTCATCCCACGAACTGCAGCAGGTCATCACGCCTGCCCGGCCTGTCAGCCTGGTCCGCGAACCGCAGAACGATGGCGTCGACGTGCAGCAACTCAGCGACATGCTCACCAGCACCCTGCTCTCCGGGCTGCGGGTGCGGGTTCGCGCCATGGAAAGCCTGTTCGCCCTGCACCGTGGCGACACAACCCAGCGCCCGACGCACTGGCAGCGCAGCGCGGAGCATATCGTGATCGCCAACGCCCAGCGCAGCCCTCAGTCGCTGCATGCCCAGCTCGTGGTGAATGAAGCGCACCCGTACTTTTTCGATCATCCCCTGGATCACGTCCCGGGCATTTTGCTGCTTGAGGGGGTGCTGCAACTGATCGAACTGGCCATGCCGCCTCTGAGCGGACGGGTCGCCTACATCAAGAGCCTGACGATCAAGTTCCAGCAATACGTGCAGAAGCAGGGCGTGATCGATCTGCATGTCGAGCAAGGCCAGGATCCCCAGGTGTTCAATGCCAAGGTCATGCAAGGTGCAAAAGTGATGTGCACCTGCGTCCTGGGGATGGGCTACAGCTCGGCGTTCGAGACATTGCCAGCCAGCGAATTCACCGCCACGCCCTGCCGTAACAAGGCCCTGTTGCACAAGGCCAGGGAGGAGAACGTCATCGTCAGTGAGATGAGCAGCGTCGCCCAGGGCCTGAGCGTGGACACGTTGAAGCTGCCGCCGGAACACTTCTTCCAGGCCGGTGATCCCGAGCACTATTCGATGGTGTATTTCCTCGAAGTCGCTCGCCAGTGCTACATGCAGATCGCCCACAGTCATCTGCGGATTCCACTCAATACCCCGATGAATCTGCTGGCCTTGAGCTTCACCCTGGATCGCCCCATCCCCAGGAACAGCCCGCTCTCATTGGCGCCGCAAGCCGGCTTTGATGCGGCGCTCCAGGCATTCAAGACCAACCGCATCTATATCGACCTGTTCAACCGGGGCGAAAAAATCGGTCAAGCGAGCATTACCGCTCAGGTGCTGAGTCAATCCGCACCGGCGGCCTGAGCATTGAATGGATCTGCCCTCCAGCATGACCGTGCCCCCCACAACCAAGGTGTCGCCGTGAACGATGTCAAAGTGCAAGTCATAGTTAAATCGCCTCCTTCTGAAATCTGGAAGATCTGGAGCAATTTTGCAGAAGCGCCGCTATGGGATACCGACGTCCGCCAGTGTCAACTCGACGGCCCGTTCCAGGTGGGGACGCGCGGCAAATGTGTGCTCAAGAATGGCTTGAACATGCCACTGAAACTGGAAGCCGTAAGCCTGCACGAAAGCTATCGCAACAGCGCACGGCTGCTGTGGATCGACCTCGAATTCGATCACCAGATGCGCAGGATTTCTCCCGATGAAACCCATGTCATCCATAGCGCGAAGATTTCCGGCCCGCTGAGCTTCCTCTACCGCGGGCTGCTGCGCAAAGCGTTGACTGCAGCGATGACCACGGCACTGGACAACCTGTGCACGCTGGCTGAACAACGGGCCATCGGCGCCCCGGGGCACGGGAAAACCGCGACGCCTTTGCACCTCGTATGAATACCTCCCGGCAGGAGGCGCGCTGAACGCGCCTTCCCGGACTCGCTTCGCCTACTTATCGATAACAGCACATTTCGGATCTAGCATGAACCTACAAAAAAACACCCAGTATCTTGTCATGGGCATCGTTGGCCTGGGTGTCATCGCCCCAGCATCGACCTTCGCCGACACACTTGGCCCTTATGTCAGTGGCATGGGCGGGGTGAACTGGGTCGCTGAACAGGACCTGACCCAGAACAACCTCGACTTCGTCGAGATGGAATACAATCAACCGCTGCACTCGGGCTACGCTACCGGGCTGGCACTGGGCTGGCGGTTCCCGGTCGGGCTACGGCCCGAGGTGGAGCTGAGCTACCGCCGCAACACCATGGACCAGTTCAATAACCGGGTCTACGAAGGCGGCACCAGCATCGAGGGCAAAGGCGAACAGGAAGCCACCAGCCTCATGGCCAACCTCTGGTATGACATCTCGAACCTGCCGGCCCCCTTGAGCCGCTTCACACCTTATGTAGGCGGTGGCCTGGGCTACGCCGTGCTGACCATCACAGGCCTGGAAGCTGGCGGCGTCGAGTTCGGCGGCACCCATCGCGACACCGTCACGGCCTGGCAACTCGGCGCCGGCGTCGCTTACGAGCTCAGCGAACATTGGTCCATGTCCCTGGATTATCGCTACTTCAAGACCGGCGAAGCGAACTTCGGCAAGATCCAGGGCCTGCCCCAGGCCGATGTGAAAACGGAGTACAACGCACAGACCGTGATGCTCGGTTTGCGGTACTGGCTGTAAGCGCTGGACGGATCGGCGCCTGGCCTTTGACAGGCGTCGATTTATCATCCCGACTAACGCAAGGTACCTGGCCAGCCCCTGCTGGGGACGTTCAGCGCACGGATTCGCGAAGAAACATGAATGCGCAAGGTGAAGGGAGATGTTCCAGCAACACCATCATCCCCTCTCGGAACAGCGGATGTGCGTCTGCCACGATAATCCGGCAAATCTTCTGACTCGAACGCGTCGTTCATCGCGCCTCATACTGCATCTTGACGACTTCAGTGATTCGCTGCGCAACACCATTGGCCGGCGGCGTGACTGATCGGATCGACTGGCCACGGTAAGGCCCCTCCGCGGGAAACCAATTCTGCACAACGACCACGTTTTTCGGCTGCGTGGCTGAAACCGAGCCCGTAGAGATTTCATTGGTGAACTTGCAGGTATCAAACGTACCGAGGGCCGTCTTGATCGTTTCACGACCGTTATAAGTCAGCTTCTCGACGACATCGAACTCGATGGTTGCCCCGGCGCTCACGGCTTTGGTTGTGTAGCTGACGGTGACGGTCTGCCCAGGTTGCAGGTCAATCGGTGTGGAAGCAGGAGGCTGGTAGGTGGTGGTCACCAACGATGCCCCGGCGCCATGGCGATCACCGTAACGAATCAGTCGATCGTCCTTGATTTCGGCGAAGGTTGTCGTCAGGAAGAACGGCACGTTATTCAAGAACGACGTGTGCGCCGAAGCCACCGGATTGGCGTCGGCAAATGCCTCGCGCCCCAACGCCTCGGTTTTGCCGCGACTGATGGCCGACGACAGGTTGTCACGGCTTTCATACTCCACCACTGTCCCGGCCTGAAAGTCCGCTTCGTTGGTGCAAGCTGCAGAAGACGTTGCACTGGCGGTCGATGCCGATGCGCTGGCGACAAGGGCCGAGGCGGTGAACGCTGTTGCCAGGCGTTTGCGCCAAGCCGTGTTGACGTTGGGTCTTCTGGCCGATGTAGTTTTCAAAAACAGATCCATCTTCAAATGAGCTCGTTGCGACTGATCGAGAACCCGACAGCGCTCATAGGTTATGGGTCGAGTGCCAACCGGCGCTATAGCGCAAGTGTGCTATAGGCTTTGTTCCTGTCGGGATGAGGAGTGATGATCAAGGCTACCGATACGCGCCAAGCCGTGACATCATAAAGCCACTATTTTGATCGAACCTGGACACGCTGCATTCTTCAGCCTTGAAACCGTATCAGAGGCCCGCATGACCGAATCACTGGAGCGTTTTGTCCAGGCACAAGCGTCAACCTACGACCACGCCTTGCTTGAACTGCGGCGTGGTAGCAAGGAAGGCCACTGGATGTGGTTCATCTTTCCTCAATTACGCGGCCTGGGGGTCAGCGAGAACGCCACCTACTATGGCCTGCGCGGCATTGAAGAGACGCGCGACTATTTGCATCACCCGCTTTTGGGACCGCGACTCGAGCGCGCGACCCGTGCCGTACTGGACTCGGACGTCGCTGCAGAGAAACTCCTGGGGACACTTGATGCCATGAAATTCGCGTCATGCATGACGCTTTTTGCAGTGGCTGCGGGCGAGCATTCCGTGTATGCCCAGGCGCTGAATGGCGAGGTGAGTGTCGACTCGAGAACACTTGAATTACTAAAGGAGCAAGAGAGAAAAAAATGACTAATTACGAAACATGGACGTTGGTGGTACAGGTGGCCGTGGCCTTGGTGGCCCTGCCGTCGATGTACCTGGTTGTTCGCCAGGTGGTCATCCTGACGGCACAACTGAAGGCGACGCAACAGGCTTCCGAGGCCCAGAGCATCATTTCGATTGTCGAGTTCCTGCAAACCAGCCAGGCCCGCGATGCCCGGCAAGCGGTTCGCGCCACGCTGTCGACCCTGCACCATGACCAGTGGGACGCCACCCATGTCCAGCATGCCTCGCTGACCTGTGCGAACTACGACGTCGTCGCGGCGTTATTGCGTGCCGACTTGATCAAGAACAAACACATCATCATCGAAAACTGGGCACCGAGTATCAAGCACTGCCACCAGATACTTGCCCCTTTCATCGAGACAAAACGCGCCCAGCCCGGCGGCGACCGAAAGTACTGGAGCAACTTCGACTGGCTGCGCGACCAGTGCTCTCAGGTTTGACGAGGGGATGAGACGATGAATTCAGAAGTCATTTTCGCTGAAACGGTGAAACGCCTGCGAGCCGCCAGGCACCTTGCCATTTTTACCGGGGCCGGTATTTCAGCCCAAAGCGGTATCTCCACATTCCGTGATCCCTCGACTGGCCTCTGGGCACGTTACGACCCAAAGAAACTGGCCACCCCCGCTGCCTTCGCCAAAGACCCTGCGTTGGTATGGGCATGGTATAGCTGGCGCCGAACGCTGGTTAACGAGGCGCAACCCAATGACGCGCACCTGGCAGTCGCCAGGCTGGCGCAGTGCCTGCCCCATGTGACCGTCATCACACAGAACGTCGACGACCTGCTCGAGCGAGCCGGATCCAAGGAGGTGATTCACCTCCACGGCGATCTGGCCAGCGCTCGTTGCTTCCAGTGCAATCGTCCCTACCTGGGCGCGTTGCCCGTGGATGTCAGGGCGGACTGTGACAGCCTGGAACCACCACGCTGCCAGCACTGCGACGGCCAGATCCGCCCCAATGTCGTCTGGTTCGGCGAGGGCATGCCGGAACAGGAACTGGACCAGGCCTTCAGCGCTGCCCGCGACTGCGACGTCATGCTCTCCATTGGCACCTCTGGAAACGTGTACCCGGCGGCACGGATTCCGACGTTGGCAACCGAACATGGCGCCTGGATGGTGCATATCAATATCGAACCCATGGGGACCGCTTCCGATAAAACGCTGGTGGGCGATGCGACCCACTGGTTGCCGAGGCTGGTCGACGCGTTGGGCTGATGCTCCATGCAAGACTCGCCCATGCCCCTCAAAGATTTCCACGAATACGCCGATACATGCCTGATAAACTGACCGGCTCGCAGATAGCCCCTTGCGACGCATCGATTAAGGAGATCCAACGGACATGATTGTCGGCATTGACCTGGGCACCACCCATAGCCTGATCGCAGCATGGCGCGACGGCGCGGCGCAACTGGTGCCCAACGCATTGGGCGAGTGGCTGACACCGAGCGTGGTAGGCCTGGACGACGAAGGCCGCGTCATGGTCGGCCGCGCGGCGCTGGAGCGCCTGCAGACCCATCCCCAGGTCACCGCCTCGCTTTTCAAGCGCTATATGGGCAGCGCCCGCCTCACCACGCTTGGTCATCAACAGTTCCGGGCCGAGGAACTCTCGGCCATGGTATTGCGCAGCTTGCGCGAGGATGCCGAGCGGCATTTCGGCGAACCCGTGGAAGAAGCCGTCATCAGCGTCCCCGCCTACTTCAGCGATGCCCAGCGCAAGGCCACGCAAATTGCCGGTGAGCTGGCGGGCTTCAAGGTCGAGCGACTGATCAATGAACCCACCGCAGCCGCACTCGCCTATGGCTTGCACCAGCGCGATAGCGCCAGCACCTTCCTGGTTTTCGACCTCGGCGGCGGGACTTTCGACGTGTCCATCCTGGAGCTGTTTGAAGGCATCATGGAAGTGCGCGCCAGCGCCGGCGACAACTACCTGGGTGGGGAAGATTTCGACACACTGCTGCTCCAGGATTTCGTTGCCGCCCAGGCGGACAACACCGAGGGCCCGCTAACCCTTGAAGACGCTCAGCTCTACGGTCGACTGCGCCGTGAAGCCGAACGTGTACGCAAATTCCTGGGCCAGGAATCAAGCGCAACGTTTGCAGTACGCCAGGGCGAGCGCGAATGGCGTCGCGAATACACCCAGGCCGGTCTGACCGATCTGTATGCGCCCCTGTTCAGCCGCCTTCGAGCCCCTATCGAAACCGCTTTGCGCGATGCCCGTATCCGTGCCAGTGAGCTGGACGAAGTATTGCTGGTGGGCGGCACCACCCGTATGCCACTCGTGCGCAAATTGGCCGCCAGCCTGTTCGGACGTTTTCCCTCGATCCAGCTCAACCCCGATGAAACCGTGGCATTGGGCGCCGCCGTGCAGGCAGGGCTGAAAAGCCGCGACGCGGCACTTGAAGAAGTCGTGCTCACGGACGTCTGTCCTTATTCCATGGGCATCGAAATTGCGGTCGAGTATGGCGGCAAGCTCGAAAACGGCCATTACCTGCCGATCATCGAACGCAACTGCGTGGTGCCCGTGAGCAAGGTCAAGCGCGTGTTCACACTCCAGGACCAGCAAAAGTTCGTGCTGCTGAAGGTCTATCAGGGCGAAAGCCGTCGGATCAGTGAAAACATTCTCCTGGGCGAACTGGAAATTCCGGTGCCGCCCATGCCTGCCGGAGAAGTAGGGATCGACGTACGCTTCACCTACGATACCAACGGCCTCCTGGAAGCCGATGCGCAGATCGTCCAGACAGGAGAGCGACGCAACCTGGTGATCGCCAACAACGCCGGCGTGCTGAATAGCGAAGAGATCAGCCAGCGCCTCAAGGCCCTGGAAGCGCTGAAGATCCATCCACGGGACGAACAACCCAATACCTTGCTGATCGCCCGGCTGGAACGCCTTTATCAGGAAAGCCGCGGTGATCTGCGCCAGCGGATCGATGAGCTGGCGACCCGCTTCGCCCAGATGCTCGATTCCCAGGAGCTGCACGACATCCGCGCGCTCCGGCTGCAGATCAGCGCCCAGCTCGACAGCCTGGAAGAAGGTGTCTGGCGATGACCTGTTGGGTGGTACTCGGGCTACCGGAGGACGCCGATAAGCGCAGCATCAAGCGCCAGTATGCAAGCCTGCTCAAACAGCATCGTCCAGACGAAGATCCCGAAGGGTTCCAGCGCCTGCGAGAGGCCTACGAGCAGGCTTTGGCGTGGGCTGATTGGCAGCAGGAAGTGGCCGTCGACGAAGAACAGCCCGCCCCCATCGAGCTACCCCTCATGGAACTGCCAACCCCGAGGCAGGCACCGACAGGGCCTTCCCCCAGCCAGCGTCTGGCGGCGCAATGCCTGGAGGCGATAGACGCGACCAACCTCGCCAGCCGCCTGACGCAGGCGCGTCTTTATGCCTGCGAGCGTGAATTCGAACACGGCCTGCTGGAGTTTTGCCTGGCGCAGGAAGATACCTACGACCTGGCCGAAGCGGCCATTGCCCAATTGCACTGGCTGACCCCTTGGCAACGCGAGGACCTGCCCAGCGCCGCCACCGAGCAACTGCGCGGCAGGCTCATGGATCTGGCATGGTCTCGCCTGACCGGGGCCTGGCACGATAGCCAACGCTTTCTCGATCTCGCCCGCCAGCTCGACGCCAGCCCTTGGCTACAGAGCCTGGACGCTCGGCAATGGCTGAACCGCTGCCTGGCCATGGCCCTCCTGCAGGCACCGACTTGGTCGGAACAGCTGTTCGACGCCATCTGCGCGCAACAGGGCTGGAAGCAGACCGGCCACCATAGTCCGTGTCCGGAACCCTGGTGGAGTCAACTGCTTGCCCGCAGCCACTGCGCTACGTTCCTTCAGCAGCAGGCTCGCCTCGCCCAGGGTTCCCACAGCAGCGAATCCCAGGCTGCACGCATGCTGTTTGGATCGGCCGATGAAAATGCCCGGATGCACTTGAGCATGAGCTTCAGCGCCGAAGATTGGGCAGCTGGCGAAACGCTGTATCGCAACGTCCAGCTTCGCTACCCCCGTCTACTGGACGAAATGCCTCAGTTGGCCCCGGAACTTTGGCGCCCGCTACGTCGCCAACCGCCGATCCTGGCCATGCCGCTAGCCCTGCTCGGCACCTCAACCTACATGAGCTGGGCCTTCGAATATCAGCTTGGCGGCGCGTTCCTCACCAGTTTGATCGACATGCTTCTGCGTGCGCTGCTGCTTGGTGTCGTCGCCTGGGGTCTGCATGCATTCTGCAAAGTACTGGGCCGCGGTGCCTGGCGCCTCGACCGATCGATCCAGACGCGCTTTGGTCATTGGCTGAGTCTGCGACGTCCTGCACCCTTGCCGATTCGTGAAAGTCTCTGGGTCGGGTTGCTCGGTGTTCCCATCTACCTGGCCGGAGGTGCTCTCGCAGCTGCAACTTATTTCGGGATCCTCGCTACGCTCGCAGCCCTGAGCCGACGCACCGCCGCCAGACACGGCAAGTCCTTTATTGCCCGCGCCCATGAGCGCGTGCCCGGGGATGTACTGGTCGGTCTGTTCCTGGGAATGCTCGTGCCCCTGGTCATGCTGGGCAATGCCTTGGCCAACCACTCGAGTCTTGCTGCGAATCAAGGCCTCCAGGCTTGGCCACAGCGTACCTGCGCCGCCCGCCAACTGACGGACTCGCCATGTCCCTCCAAACTTTCAGCCACCCAGTGGCATAAGCCCGACACCTCACAGGCGAAACAGCCATGATCAGCACCCGCGCCTTTATCACGGCGGTTGTCGTCCTGTTAACGATGGCTTGGCTGGTGCAGCGAGTGTCCAGTTCGGAAACCGTCGACAAAGCGACCCTTTCATCCTGGACCGACATCCAGGCCATTAGCACTTGCCTGGTGGAAGGTGCGGAGCTTCTGGAACAGCGCTACGCCGACTATCACGCCGTTCTTGTGCCTTCCAAGGATGTATGGCCGACCCGGCGGGACTTTGTCGGATTCGGCATGGGCTCCGACGATATCCTGAGGACCCAGGCCCCCTGCAAACCCTGGTTCCATAGCGACGATGCCAACCTGAACACCCAGGCCAAGAACTACGTCAAGGCCTATGACCGCCTACGGCCTGACGCCCTGGCCATCGAGCGCTGGTTGGGGGACCGGTCGAACGAACTGCCTTCCCCCGAACTCGACCGACTCGAACAGGCCTTCAACCTGAACCTGCAAGACGTACGTACCCAAGCGATACCGTTGCGCCAGGCGCTGGAGCAACCGCAATTGCACGTTCGCGAGCAACAGTTGGCGGCCATCGAAACACGCCTGGGCCATGACCAGCATTGGCAGACCCTGCGCTTCATGATCCTGGCACGCCAGACCATCAATGCACTCGACGCCATGACCGAAGGCGCACCGCTTAGCCCGGAACACCTGCTTGCCGCGCAGCAGACACTCACGATCCGTTGGACGGAGGCTGAAACCTTAGTGCAGGCCCTGCCCCGCTTGCGCTCGGCCAACGGCACCCGGCCCGTGTGGACCCACATCAGCTTCGCCGCCAAGGAATGGCTCACCGCTCTGGAGCGATTGCAGCAACACTGGGCTTCAGGGGCCGACGCCGATGAACTGAACCAGGACCTCGCCGCCGCTAGGGCCGGTTATGACGAATTGCAGTCGCGCTATAACACGGCGGTGAAGGCTCAGTATTGAGGATTTAAAACGTACAAGCCACGCCTGACACTGTCCGGCGTGGATCGAGTTCTAGATCGAAAGCACGAAGCGGCCTCCATCCTCGATTTCCTCGCTACCCAACAGCGTTCCAGGCACAAACCCGCACCGTTCAAGGACTTTCCTTGAGCCACCATTGTTCTCATAGACATAAGCCACCAGTTGCGTCAGGCCCCAACGCATCCGCGCCGCGTGGATCAGGTGTTTCAGGGCCAACGTTGCCAGCCCTTGCCCGCAAACACGTTGATCAATGCGATAGCCCACCTCGGCGCAACCGTGTGGTGAATGGATGCCTTTTAAATTTGCGCGCCCCACTATTCTCCCGCTGGAATCTTCGATCACAAAGGGGGGGGCTGCTGCGCAGCCCAGCGGGGATAAATCCCCTCGCCACAAGGTTATTCATTTGACGCGGGCATAAACGAAAAATGCTCCGTACCTTTCGATACGGAGCATTTCTTCAAGACCCCCACTGATTGCCAGGTATTCATGCCTGGTTCAATCGCCTGCAGAATTCAGAGGGATTCTGCAGTTCCTATCGGGGAGTCGGAACGGAACCTGCCTGGCGTCCTTCAGGCGTTTTGGTTCCAGGGACGGTCTCCATGCTCGTCCTTGATGCGCGTCGGCAAGCCCATCACATCCAACGCCTCGAGGAACGCCTCGGCGGGCAGCTCCTCGACGTTGACCATGCGCTGCACGTCCCACTCGCCACGGGCCACCAGCAAGGCTGCGGCCACGGGTGGCACGCCTGCGGTATAGGAAATGCCCTGGCTGTCGGTTTCGGCGTAGGCGTCCTCGTGGTCGGCCACGTTGTAGATGAACATCTCGCGCGGCTGGCCATCCTTGACGCCCTTGACCAGGTCGCCGATGCAGGTCTTGCCGGTGTAGCCCGGCGCCAGCGAACTCGGGTCAGGCAGCACGGCCTTGACCACCTTCAGCGGCACGACTTCCAGGCCTTCGGCGGTCTTGACCGGTTGCTCGGAGAGCAGGCCGAGGTTCTTCAGTACGGTGAACACGTTGATGTAGTGCTCACCGAAGCTCATCCAGAAACGCACGTTAGGCACATCGAGGTTCTTCGACAGCGAGTGCACTTCGTCGTGGCCGGTCAGGTACAGGTTCTGCGAGCCTACGACCGGCAAGTCGTCGGTGCGCTTGACCTCGAACATGGTGTTGCTGGTCCACTGGCTGTCCTGCCAGCTCCACACCTGTCCGGTGAACTCACGGAAATTGATTTCCGGGTCGAAATTGGTGGCGAAATATTTGCCATGGGAGCCGGCATTGACGTCGAGAATATCGATCGAATCAATGCGGTCGAAATGCTGTTGCTGCGCCAGTGCCGCATAGGCATTGACCACACCCGGGTCGAAGCCCACACCGAGAATGGCGGTGATGTTCTTTTCCTGGCACTCCTGGAGGTGGTTCCACTCGTAGTTGCCGTACCAGGGCGGCGTCTCGCAGACCTTGCCCGGTTCTTCGTGGATGGCGGTGTCCAGGTAGGCCACGCCGGTATCGATGCAGGCTCGCAGCACCGACATGTTGAGAAAGGCAGAGCCGACGTTGATGACGATCTGCGACTCGGTTTCGCGAATCAGCGACTTGGTCGCTTCGACATCCAGAGCGTTCAGTGCAAAGGCCTTGATGTCGGCGGGTTGCTTGAGGCTACCCTTGGCCTTGACGCTGTCGATGATGGCCTGGCATTTGGAGATGTTGCGCGACGCGATAGCAATACGACCGAGTTCGTCGTTGTGCTGCGCGCACTTGTGGGCCACCACCTTGGCGACACCTCCTGCACCAATGATAAGTACGTTCTTCTTCAATTTCTTCATTTCTCCTTCCGCCAGCTCAAGACAGGCTGGACAGATAGTCGTCGTAAACAAACTCGCGAACCACCTCGACGCTGCCGTCGAGCTGCTTCACTACGATGGACGGCATTTTCAGGCCGTTGAACCAGTTTTTCTTGACCATGGTGTAGCCCGCTGCGTCGATGAACGACAGCCGATCGCCGATGGACAGCGGACGATCGAATTGGTACTCGCCGAAAATATCTCCGGCCAGGCAGGATTTGCCGCACACCATGTAGGTGTGTTCGCCCTCGCTCGGTGCCATCTTGGCGTCCAGGCGATAGATCAGCAGATCGAGCATGTGTGCCTCGATGGAACTGTCCACCACGGCCAGGTGCTTGCCGTTGTAGAGCGTGTCGAGCACGGTGACTTCCAGCGACGCGCTCTGGGTGATCGCGGCCTCGCCCGGCTCCAGGTAGACCTGCACGCCATATTTTTGCGAGAAGGCTTTGAGCCGTGCGCAGAAGGCGTCCAGGGCGTAGCCCTCGCCGGTGAAGTGAATGCCGCCACCGAGGCTGACCCACTCGACCTTATGCAGCAAGTGACCAAAGCGCTCTTCGATAGTGCCCAGCATCTGGTCGAACAAACCGAAATCGCCGTTCTCGCAGTTGTTGTGGAACATGAAGCCGGAGATATGCTCGATGACTTGCTCGATTTTCACCGGATCCCATTCGCCCAGGCGGCTGAACGGTCGCGCCGGGTCGGCCAGCAGGTAATCGGAGCTGCTCACTTGCGGATTGACCCGCAGGCCACGGGCCTTGTCGGTCGAAGCCTCGGTGTAGCGCTGCAACTGGCCAATGGAGTTGAAGATGATCTTGTCGCAGTTGGCGAGCATCTCTTCGATTTCATCGTCAGCCCAGGCCACGCTGTAGGCGTGGGTCTCGCCAGCGAACTTCTGCCGGCCGAGCTTGAGTTCGTAAAGCGACGACGACGTGGTGCCGTCCATGTACTGCTGCATCAGGTCGAACACCGACCAGGTGGCGAAGCACTTGAGCGCCAACAAGGCCTTGGCCCCGGACTGCTCACGCACATAGGCGATCTTCTGCATGTTCGCCAGCAGCTTTTGTTTGTCGATAAGGTAGTACGGGGTTTTGATCATTTTCGAGGCCTCCGGGCAAGGCGAGCCAAAAAAGGATGCGCATTGTGCCTTCACTGACTGCAGATCGAAAGAGCGAAAAGCCCCGTTCACGCAATCACCCTGATCCAGGCCCACGCTTTGCGATAACCGGACATACCGACTGCCCAGGCGATGAAATGCTGGATGATCTGGTAAAGAAGGGGTCACCGAAGAGGCGTCGATGCTCGAAATTGAGCCATCGCTGATAGACGGCAATGGGCAACAACCGTCCGTGATCAGTGCTGATGAATCAGGCCATGAAGAACGCCGAACCTCAGGCCCGGCTCGGAAGCAATCATTTGCGAGATACCGAAGACCTTGAATGCCGCCAGCATGATCGCCAGGCCACCGGGCAGGATGCCCAGGCGATGGCTTTGCAAGCCAGCCAGTCTGAGCTGGTCGACATGGCCGACTTCCAGCAACCGCAACGACAGGCGCAATAAGCCACCGTAGGTAATGCCGCCTTGCCCAACATCGTTGAAACCATTGGCCTTGAGCACTTTGGCCAACATCCGCGCCGTACCGGAAGAACCGATTGCCTGCTGCCAGCCCTGGGCGCGATAGCCCGCCGCCACTTTTTCAAACTGCAGCACAGCCACTCGCTCAGCCTCCAACAAGGCCTGAGCGGTGATGCATCCACCCGGAAAGTAACGCGCGCCAAAGGTGCCACTGCCAATAGCGATGCTTTCCGTCACTAGCGGTTGAGCGCCCTGCCCCAGAATCAGTTCGGTCGAGCCGCCGCCGATGTCCACCACCAGCCGCGTGTGCTCGACACCGGGCACCGTGTGGGCAACACCGGCGTACACCAGCCGGGCTTCTTCATGCCCGGACAGCACGTCGATCCGAAACCCCAGGTGCCGCTCGGCACTGGCCAGGAACAACTGGGCATTCGCCGCTTCGCGCACGGCACTGGTCGCCACCGCCCGCACCCGTCCGGCTTCAAAGCCACGCAGTTTTTTGCCGAATCGAGCGAGCGCCTGCCAGCCCCGGTCCAGCGCCAGCTCGTCCAAAGCCCCGGCCTGCAGGCCCTCGGCCAATCGGACCGGCTCACGCAGGGTCTTCACTTCCTGGATCACCAACTGTCGATTGCGCCTGACCGACTGGCCAATCATCAGGCGGAAGGCGTTAGAGCCCAGGTCAATGGCCGCGAACAGGGGGGCGTCGCCTTTCATAGCGGTGTTCCTTGATTCATCAGCCAGCAGGCACAAGCGCTGCCGGACTTCCCACGATGGTTTGCGAGGATCCTGCCACGGCTTCGATGACACCTGGATGACACCCCTGGCGCTCGACCATGAAAAAACAGACGCGTGCCGGCGAAATTTCGGGCGAGCCCCGCGCCTTCGAGCGTAATCGATAAAACCTGATCGTGCTGGCATCCTCCCACAGATAAACGTTTTAGCCAGGGGAAAGCGCGTGAAGCACCGATGACGTTCACCGCGGTGTAACAAAATGCAACTAGCGTGGATGGCGCCTCCACGACCGAGTTTTCCATCATGCTTTCAACCCAGGACACCTTGGTACAACGCATCCACCGTGAACTGCTCGATCACAGTGACGAAGAACTGGAGCTGGAGTTATCCGAAGACGGGCATGACTTGAACGACTTGTTCGATAAACACTCCCCGGATAGCAGCGAGAAGGAAATCCGCCGACGGTATTTCAGCGAACTGTTCCGCCTTCAAGGCGAACTGGTGAAGCTGCAGAGCTGGGTGGTCAAGACCGGGCACAAGGTCGTGATCCTGTTCGAAGGACGCGACGCTGCCGGCAAGGGTGGCGTGATCAAGCGCATCACCCAGCGACTCAATCCCCGGGTCTGTCGCATTGCGGCCCTGCCCGCCCCCAACGACCGCGAACGGACCCAATGGTACTTCCAGCGCTACGTTTCGCACCTGCCAGCGGCGGGTGAAATCGTGCTGTTCGACCGCAGCTGGTACAACCGCGCCGGCGTCGAACAAGTCATGGGGTTCTGCACCGCCGACCAGTACGAGGAGTTTTTTCGTACCGTGCCGGAATTCGAGCGGATGCTCGCCCGCTCCGGCATCCAGTTGATCAAGTACTGGTTCTCCATTTCCGACCAGGAACAGCACCTGCGCTTTCTCAGTCGCATCCATGACCCGCTCAAGCAATGGAAGCTCAGCCCCATGGACCTGGAGTCCCGTCGGCGCTGGGAGGCCTATACCAAGGCCAAGGAAATCATGCTCGAACGCACGCACATCAGCGAGGCCCCCTGGTGGGTGGTGCACGCTGACGACAAGAAAAAAGCCCGGCTCAACTGCATCCATCACCTGCTTGGGCAAATGCCCTATGAAGAGGTGGAACTGCCGGCCATCGAACTGCCGCAGCGGGTACGACAGCAAGACTACTCCCGCAGTCCGACGCCACCGGAGCTCATCGTGCCCCGGGTCTATTAAGGCCAGCCAGGCAGGGACGCCCGGCACCGAGCCTCTCACTTCCACCGCTCACTGAATCGGATTTCATCATGACAAACCAGACCCTGGCCATGGACTCATCGAGTGCCATCGCCCCCAGTTCAAGACCGCAGCTCAACCGCAAACCGAGCGTGATCACCCTGGTGGTGTTTTTTGCCGTACTGGGCAGCGGCCTGCTGTTTACCGCCTACAGCCTGATGCACGACATGAGCGAACTCGGTACCGTGGTGACCACCTGGACGCCGTTCCTGCTGTTGGGCGTGGCGCTGCTGATTGCCCTTGGCTTCGAATTCGTCAACGGTTTCCACGACACCGCCAACGCCGTCGCCACGGTCATTTATACCAACTCCATGGCGCCGAACTTCGCCGTGGCCTGGTCGGGCTTCTTCAACTTCCTCGGGGTACTGCTCTCCAGCGGCGCCGTGGCCTTCGGCATCATCGCCCTGCTGCCGGTGGAACTGATCCTGCAAGTCGGCTCCTCTGCCGGCTTCGCGATGATCTTCGCCCTGCTGATCGCCGCCATCCTGTGGAACCTGGGCACCTGGTGGCTGGGCTTGCCGGCGTCATCGTCCCATACCCTGATCGGCTCGATCATCGGTGTGGGCGTCGCCAATGCCCTGATGCACGGGCGTGACGGCACCAGCGGTGTGGACTGGGCCCAGGCGACCAAGATCGGCTATGCGTTGCTGTTGTCACCGCTGGTGGGCTTCGGTTGCGCTGCATTGCTGCTACTGGCACTGCGGGCCTTCGTCAAGAACCGCTCACTGTACAAGGCCCCGGAAGGCAATACTCCGCCGCCCTGGTGGATTCGCGGCATGCTGATCCTGACCTGCACCGGCGTGTCATTCGCCCACGGCTCCAACGACGGCCAGAAAGGCATGGGCCTGATCATGCTGATTCTGGTCGGCACCCTGCCGATGGCGTATGCGCTGAACCGCACCATGCCGGCCGACCAGGCGCTGCAATTCGCCGCCGTGGCGCAAGTTACCCAGCAAGCCTTGGCCAAGCACTCACCGCTGCCGGCCCCGGCAAATCCGCGAGCGATCCTTTCCACCTACGTGGGCAGCAAGGAAGCGACGCCGCAATTGGTCCCGGCCCTGGCCGCCATGACCGGCAGCATCGGCGCCGAGGTCAAGGGCTACGGCTCGCTGGCCAAGGTCCCCGCCGAAGCCGTGGGCAACGTGCGCAACGACATGTACCTGACCAGCGAAACCATTCGCCTGATGGACAAGAACAAGGTCGGCAACTTCGACGCCGACACCAGTGCCCAGCTGCAATTGTTCAAGCAGCAGATCGACAATTCCACGCGGTTCATTCCACTGTGGGTGAAAATCGCCGTGGCCATCGCCCTCGGCCTGGGCACCATGGTCGGCTGGAAGCGCATCGTGGTGACGGTGGGTGAGAAAATCGGCAAGTCTCACCTGACCTACGCCCAAGGTGCCTCGGCCGAAACCGTCGCCATGCTGACTATTGGTGCCGCCGACATGTTCGGTTTGCCGGTGTCCACGACCCATGTGTTGTCCTCCGGTGTGGCCGGCACCATGGTCGCCAACGGGTCCGGCTTGCAGATGCGCACCATCCGCAACCTGGTGATGGCCTGGGTACTGACGCTGCCTGCTGCCATCCTGCTGTCCGGCAGCCTCTACTGGTTGTTCACCAAGCTGTTCTGACAAATGTGGGAGCGAGCTTGCTCGCGATGGCGTCAACCCAGACAACCCAGAACCTGTGGCGAGGGAGCTTGCTCCCTCGCCACAGGGGAATGAGTGAGTTCAAGGCCAGAAACGGTTAATATCGCGCTCCTTCGTCTACCCTCACAGAGCGGCGTACCGTCCTCGTGGGCGTGATGCTTCACCATTCCTTGCCTTCCTGTACCGGAGATCCTCCATGCTCAAGCGTTCCCTGGCATTGGCCGTCGGCGTTGCCCTGTCTTTTTGCAGCCTGCTGACCCAGGCCGCCGACACCCTGAAAGTCAGTGCGATTCCCGATGAGGCCCCCACCGAGCTACTGCGCAAGTTCAAGCCGCTGGGTGCTTACCTGGAACAGCAAACCGGCATGAAAGTCGAGTTCGTACCCGTCAGCGACTACCCCGCCGTGGTCGAGGCGCTGGCCACCGACCGGATCGACATGGCTTGGCTGGGTGGCTTCACCTTCGTGCAGGCACGCCTGAAAACCGGCAACGCCATCCCGTTGGTCCAGCGCGAACAGGACGCCCAGTTCACCAGCAAATTCATCACCGCCGACCCGGCGGTCAAATCCCTCGCCGACCTCAAGGGCAAGACCTTTGCCTTCGGTTCGGTGTCATCGACGTCCGGTAGCCTCATGCCGCGCTATTTCATGCTCAAGGACGGCATCAAGCCGGAAAGCTACTTCAGTCGCGTGGGCTACTCGGGCGCCCATGACGCCACCGTCGCCTGGGTCCAGGCCGGCAAGGTCGACGCTGGGGTGCTGAACGCCAGCGTCTGGGAAAAACTGGTTGCTGCCGGCAAGGTCGACACGACCAAGGTCAAGGTCTTCGCCACCACCCCAGCCTACTTCGATTACAACTGGACGGTGCGCGGAACCCTCGACCCAGCGTTGGCGGCGAAGATAAAGGCAGCGTTTCTGGCACTCGATCCGGCCAACCCGAAGGACAAGGAAATCCTCGATCTGCAGGCCGCCAGTCGCTTCATCGAAACCAAGCCTGAGAACTACAAGGGCATCGAGGAAGCCGCGCGCGCCGCCGAACTGCTCAAATGACCCTGCAACTGACCCAGGTCAGCGTTACCCATGCCAACGGCGTCCAGGCGCTGCGGGGCATCGACCTGCACATCGGCGCTGGCGAACAGGTCGCTATCATCGGCCCGTCCGGCGCGGGCAAGTCGAGCCTGCTCAACCTGCTGGCCACTGCCCTGCGCCCGGGTAACGGCGAGCTGCAGTTGCTCGGCGAGCGCGCCTGGCAGCTGTCTGCCCGCCAACGTCAGCGCCTGCGCGCGCGCATCGGCCTGATCCACCAATCGCCGCCGCTGCCGCCACGTCAACGCGTGGTCACGGCGGTCCTGGCCGGAAAGCTCGGTCAGTGGGGCATCGGCAAAAGCCTGTTGAACCTGCTGCATCCGCTGGATATTCCAGGCGCCAGGGCGGCGTTGGCCCGGCTTGACCTGGGCGACAAACTGTTCGCGCAATGCCAGCAGCTGTCGGGCGGACAGCTGCAACGCGTTGGCATTGCCCGGGTGTTGTACCAGGCGCCAGAGGTGCTACTGGCCGATGAACCGGTTTCGGCCATGGACCCGGTATTGGCCCAGCACACGCTTTCGGTGCTGTGCCGCCATGCCCGGGAGCACAACGTGACCCTGGTCGCCAGCCTGCACGCGGTGGAACTGGCCTTGGCGCACTTCTCCCGGGTCATTGGCCTGCGTGATGGACAGATCCTGTTCGACCTGCCAACCGAAGCCGTGGACCGTCAGTTGCTCGACACGCTCTACGCCAACGAACAGCTGCAGTCTTCGCCCACAACGCCCCACGCGTCCTTGAGCGTGCAGATTCCCCGATGCTGACACGCGATACCCGAGACCCCGCCACCCGCCCGCGCCTGCTGCTCACTCTGCTGGCCCTCGTCCTGCTGTGGCCGGGCATCCAGTTCAGCGAACTGGACCTCAGCGTGCTGGTGGCGAGCGACAGCCAGAGCGAGATGGGTCGGTTTGTAGCGGCCTTCTGGCCTCCAGCCCATGGCGACGAATTTGTCGAGCTGCTGTGGCAAGCTACCTTGCAGACGCTGGCGATCGCCACGGCCGGCATGGCCCTGGCGTTGCTGTTGGCGGTGCCCGCGAGCCTGCTGGCCAGCCGCGCCCTGTCGCTGTCGGCGGCCTCCCGTGCCGGGCACCCGGGCTATTGGGGCCAACTGCTGCGCTGGCCAGTGCGCGGCCTGCTGATCTTCCTGCGCAGCGTCCCGGAAATCGTCTGGGCGTTGCTCTTCGTCCGTGCCGTCGGCCTCGGCCCCACGGCCGGCGTACTGGCGATCGCCATTACCTACAGCGGCATGCTGGGCAAGGTCTACGCGGAAATCTACGAGTCGGTCGACCAACGTCCGGCCCACGCACTCTTGCAATCGGGCAGCAGCCGACTCTCGGCCTTCTGCTACGGGATCCTGCCCAATGTCGCGGCGGAGCTGTTGTCGTACACGGTGTATCGCTGGGAATGCGCCATTCGCGCCTCGGTGGTGATGGGCTTCGTCGGTGCCGGGGGCCTGGGTCAGCAGATGGACCTGTCGCTGCGCATGTTCGCCGGCGGTGAAGTGGCCAGCCTGCTGCTGACGTTCCTGGTGCTGGTGCTGCTCGCCGATCAACTCAGCCGCCTGCTGCGCTGGAGGCTGGCATGAACCGCCTGTTCAACGTGGTCATGGTCCTGTGCATCGGCGCGGCGGTCGTCGCCTCGTTCGTCTACCTGGGCATCGACCTGGGCGAGCTCGGCGACAGCGGCAATCTGCACCAGATGGGCGCTTATGCGCAGCGCTTTCTCACCCCGGACCTGAGCCCGGGTCATCTGAAGGCGATCGGCCACGGCGCCCTGGAAACCCTGGCCATGTCGGCCCTTGGCACCCTGCTCGCGGCGGTGTTCGGCCTGCTATTGGCCTTGCCTGCGGCCGGGCGCTTCGGCTGGCCCCTGCAGAGCGCTTCGCGGCTGGTGCTCAACGCCTTGCGCGCGGTTCCAGAACTGGTGTGGGCGGCGCTGATGGTCCTCGCCGCCGGGCTCGGCCCCAACGCCGGCACCCTGGCCTTGGCCCTGCACACCACCGGCGTGCTCGGCCGGCTGTTCGCCGAAGCGCTGGAAAACACCCCCTCCGAACCGGCCGACGCCATCCGCCTGCAAGGTGGCAATGCGGTATTGGCGTTCTGTTACGGCACGCTGCCCAACCTCCTGCCCCAGCTACTGGCCTATGTCCTGTACCGCTGGGAAAACAATATCCGCATGGCCAGCGTGCTCGGCTTCGTCGGCGCCGGGGGCTTGGGGCAAATGCTCTACGTCAGCCTCAGCCTGTTCCAGGAAGCCCAAGGCAGCACAGTGATTCTGGCGATGCTGTTGCTGGTTTTCGCGGTCGATACGTTGAGCAGCTGGAGTCGCCAGCGCTGGGTCAAGGCTTGAGTTCCTATTGACTGACAGGGCCCTATCGCGAGCAAGCTCGCTCCCACACAGCATGGTTCTACACTCTATCCATCAACGTCCGCTGGGCATCCGCCTCGCCGTGCAACAGCTCGATTACCCAGTCGATAAAGACCCGCACCCTGGGCGACAACTGTCGATGGGGCGGGTACACCGCTGAGATCGGCCAGGTCGGCACGCCATACTCGCTCAACACTTCGACCAGCCTGCCCTCGGCCAACTGCTGTTGTACGTGGTATCGCGGCGCCTGGATCAAGCCGAATCCCGCTTCACAGGCCGTCACATAAGCGTCGGCGTTATTGACGGTCAGCTCACGAGGCAACTGCATTTCGCGTACCCGCCCCGCCACCTCGAACTCGAACGGGAAGAACCGCCCATTGCCGGACGCAAAACCGATGGCCCGGTGCGCCGTCAAATCCTCCAACCGCCCGGGCGTGCCGGCGCGGGCCAGATAGCCAGGGCTGGCGCACGTCAGTTGATGCAAGCGCACGATGGGGCGCGCCACCAACGCCTGGTCGACGACATTGCCGGCGCGGATTGCACAATCCACGCCCTCGCGCTGCAGATGGACCTGGCGGTCATGGAAGCCGATGTCCAGTTGCAACGCCGGGTAGCGGCGATAGAAATCCGCCAGGCGCGGCAGGATCCAGGTGCAACCAAAGGCGATGGGCATGTCCACTTTCAAGGTGCCGCGCGGCTGGCTGCGTTGCGCCGATAACGAACTTTCCAGGTCATCGAGGTCGTCCAGCAACTGGCCGCTGCGCTGGTAATACGCTTCTCCATCCAGCGTTGCCCGCACCTGCCGGGTGGTACGTTGCAACAGTTGCACCCCCAAATGCGCTTCCAACTGCTGGATCAGCAGGCTGACGGTGGCCCGGGGCAGCCCAAGGTCATCGGCCGCCTTGCCAAAACCGCCCAGTTCAACGATGCGCCGGAACACCTGCATGGCCTGTAATCGGTCCAATGTCGCGCCTCACTATTTAGATATCACGAATAGTTAAACCAATAATCGTGGATTTATCCAGGAAACCACTTGATAGAGACTGCACAGGTCGTTCATTTCCAGGAGCTATCAGTATGAAGACTCGCCAACTCGGCCATCGCGGCCCTCACGTTTCCTCCATCGGCCTGGGCTGCATGGGCATGTCGGATTTCTACACCACGGGCGTGGACGAGAGCGAAGCGATTGCCACGTTGCACCGCGCCGTGGAACTGGGCGTGACGCTGTTCGACACCGCCGACATGTACGGGCCACATACCAACGAAGAACTGCTCGGACGGGCCCTGCGTGGCAAGCGTGACGGCCTGTACCTGGCGAGCAAGTTCGGCCTGGTGCGCAGCAGCGATCCCCATGCCCGAGGGGTCAATGGCCGGCCCGAATACGTCCGGCAATCCGTCGACGGCAGCCTCAAGCGCCTCGACACCGATTACCTGGACCTCTACTACCAGCACCGCATCGACCCTGAAGTGCCTGTCGAAGAAACCATCGGCGCCATGGCCGAGCTGGTCAAGGCCGGCAAGGTCCGCCACATCGGGATTTCGGAAGCCAGCGCCGAGACCATCCAGCGGGCCCACGCCGTACATCCCCTGGCAGCGGTACAAAGCGAATACTCGCTGTGGTCCCGTGAGCCTGAACACAATGACGTGCTCGATACTTGCCGGCGCCTGGGCATTGCATTCGTCGCCTACAGCCCCTTGGGCCGGGGCTTTCTGACTGGCGAGCTGAAATCACCGGAGGACTTCGCCGCCGATGACTATCGCCGCTTCAACCCGCGCTTCCAGGCCGAAAATTTCAATCGCAACCTGGTGCTGGTAGAGCGGGTCAAGGCACTCGCCTCGGACAAAGGTATCAGCGCCTCGCAACTGGCCCTGGCTTGGGTATTGGCCCAGGGTGAGCATGTCATTCCGATCCCGGGCACCAAGCAGCGCAAGTACCTGGAGAGCAATGTAGCGGCGGCTTCGGTGGTGTTGAGCGTTGACGAATTGGCCCAGTTGGATGGGATTTTCACAGGCGAAGGCGTGGTGGCGGGCGACCGATACCAGGCGCAGACGATGACGTTGTTGAACGGTTGATATTCAAGCAGCCGCCAGCCCAGCCGATAACCCTATCAGTGATAGCTCCCAGGCCTCGCCGAGACCTGCAAGTTGCGTAGGGTAATGATCAATGGGTTGGCCGCTGAATCGCCTGCTGATGTGGGGCGTCCTGATGTTCCTCGCTGCAAGCGCTTATGCGGCAGAGGCACCGCTGCGCATCGTGACGGAGGAACTGCCGCCCTACAACATGACGCAGAACGGTCGAGTGACCGGCATGAGCACCGAGGTGGTCCAAGCCGTGCTCAAGGAGGTTGGCATGGACGCGCCTATCCAGTCCATGCCTTGGGCCCGGGCCTACGAACTGGCGCTCAATGAAAGCAACGTGTTGATCTATTCGATCGTCCGCACACCTGCACGCGAATCGCTTTTTCAGTGGGTCGGCAGCATTGGCCCGACGCAGTGGTACATCTACTCGCTGGCGGACCGGCCGGTGAAACTCGACTCGCTGGCCGATGCCCATGGTCACCAGATCGCCACGGTCAATCAGGACGTGGGCGAGCAATACCTGGTCTCAAAGGGTTTTCGCATCGGCGAAGAACTGCAGTCGAGCACCAAGTACGAACACAACTACCGCAAGCTCAAGGTCGATCACGTGGAGCTGTGGATTTCCAATGAGCTCAACGCGCTGTACCTGACGCGCCAGAATGGTGAAGACCCGGACAAGTTGCTGATCCGCTCACTGGCGCTTCCCGAGATGAGCAGTACCGACGGCTTGAGCATGGCGTTCAGCCGCAATACGCCGGCCGATACGGTGGCGAAATTCCGTGCTGGTCTGGAGACCATCCGGCGCAATGGCGTCTACGATGCCATCCTGCGCAAATGGTTATGACATGGATGCCAATTTCCGTAGGGCCTCCTCCTTGCAACCACAGACCAAGGCGTTCAGCTCCCTAGGGCGCCGCCTGGTGCTGGCAACGCTGCTGTTCTGCCTGCTCTTTACCCTGGCGATGGTCACTTGGCGTACCTGGCTGGCCTGGGAAAACAACCTGGCGGAAATGAATTCGGAGCTGGCCCTGATCGATCAGGTGTTCCAGAACACCCTGGCCCATGCCATTTGGGAACTGGACCGTGAATCCCTCGACCAGCAAATCAGCAGCGTCGCCACGGCAGCACCCGTGGGTCGCGTGGCGTTGAATATCCTGCGCCCAGGGCAAGCGCCTGAAGTCATCGAAATCAATCGATACGCCGCCGATCAATCGGGCGTGGTGCCGGTGCTGCGTCGAGAGCTTATCGCGCATCCCTACGCCGGGGCCCATGAAAAAGTCGGCGAGCTGACCATCGAAGGCGACAACAACCTGCTTTGGGTACGCCTCTGGGGCGAAGCACGCAGCATCGTCATCACCCAGCTCATCCAGTCCTTGCTGCTGGCCGGGTTGGTCATGACCGTGTTCAATCGCCTGGTGACCGTGCATGTGGTGCACATCGCCCGGCACCTGGGCGAACTGGCGCCGCAAACCCTCATGCGTCACCTCAAGCTGCAACGGGCTGTGCAGCGCCAGGACGAACTGAGCCTGCTCGAATTCCAGGTGAACACACTCCAGGACAATCTGCGCGCCCATCTGGAGCGCCAGCATTCGGACGAACTGGCCCTTGCCACCAGCCGCGACCAAATGGCCGAACTGGTCGAGGCCCGCACCGCAGAATTGAAGGCAGCCAACCAGGCCCTTGAAGCCCTGTCACGTCACGATGCCTTGACGGGCCTGGCCAACCGTCGCTATTTCGACGAGTTGAAGGACATCGAGTTTCGCCGGGCGATCCGCCACAAGACCCCGCTGGCGGTGCTCATGTGCGATGTCGATTTCTTCAAGATCTACAACGACACCTACGGCCACATGCAGGGCGACTTGTGCTTGAAAGAGATCGCCGAGACCTTGCGCAGCGTGTTCGGCCGCTCTGGCGAACTGACCGCGCGCGTAGGCGGCGAAGAGTTCGTGGTGGTCCTGCCCAACGTCGACGCCGCCCAGGCCTGCGAGGCCGCCCAACGTTTCCGTACAAGCCTGGCCGAACGTGAACTGCCCCACAGCGGTTCCAAGGTATCGCCGTTTGTCACCGTGAGCATCGGCGTCGCCGAGTTGGACCCGGAGACCATGGACCATTTCGATCAACTGCTGCAACGCGCCGACCAGGCGTTGTACCGAGCCAAACACCAGGGACGCGATTGCGTCGCTCTGTAAAAACCATCGCGTGCCATGAGGTCTGTATATGCATTATCGCCTGATACTCTGCTCGTGTTTGCTCCTCACCTCGATCAGCCTGCAAAGCCATGCCGAGACGATCGAAGTCGTGACCGAAGACTCCCTCTACGCCTACCAGCGTGACGACAAGGTCATCGGGCCGGGCAGTCGCATCGCCGAAGAAACGCTGAAAAGCGCGCAGCTAACCGACTACAGTCTGTCGCTGTACCCATGGGCCCGGGCCTACGAAAAAGCCCTGCACGAACCTAACGTGCTGATCTTCCCGTTGGACCGCACCCCAGCCCGCGAGCAACTGTTCAAATGGGTGGGTGAAATACATCGGGTGGCGAGCCGGCTCTATAAGCTGCGCGACAATAAAGACATAATCGTCAACAACCTCGAGGAGGCCAAGCAGTACAGCATCGGCGTGGTGCGAAACGACGCCAAGCAGATTTACCTGCAACAGCGTGGGTTTACCCGGCTGGTCATCTCGGCCAACAACCACGACAACTTTCAAAAACTGTTGAATCGCCAGATCCAGTTGCTGCCGATGCCGGAGAACACCGCGCGCCTGATGAGCCAAGATGCCCAAATGGATTTCACTTCGCTGGAAGAGGTCTACATCCTCGACGAACAACCCCACAAGGTCCACCTGGCGTTCAGCCTGAGCACACCGGATGAAGTCGTCGCCAAGGCCCAGCGCGCTTTCGAGCAGCTCAAGGCGTCCGGTGAAGTGGCGCGGATCATGAGCGAACAGCGGTAGACTCTGGGGGATCACACCACAAGCAACGATGAGGTATGTCCCGATGAGTAAAGCGTCCTACGTTCCGCCCCAGGTCTGGAAAAACGACGCCCCGTCTGGCGGCCAGTTCGCCAGCATCAACCGCCCTATCGCCGGGCCGACCCACGACAAAACCTTGCCGGTTGGCAAGCACCCGCTGCAGCTCTACTCCCTGGCCACGCCCAATGGCGTGAAGGTGACCATCCTGCTGGAGGAACTGCTGGCGCTGGGTCATACGGGCGCGGAATACGACGCCTGGCTGATCCGCATCAGCGAAGGCGACCAGTTCTCCAGCGGTTTTGTCGAGATAAACCCCAACTCCAAGATCCCGGCCCTGCTGGATCGCAGCGTAGAACCTGCCATCCGGGTCTTCGAGTCCGGTTCGATCCTGCTGTACCTGGCGGAAAAATTCGGCGCCTTCCTGCCCACCGACCTGGCAGGTCGTACCGAAACATTGAACTGGCTGTTCTGGCAGATGGGCTCCGCCCCGTACCTGGGCGGTGGCTTCGGGCATTTCTACGCCTATGCGCCGGAGAAACTCGAATACCCGATCAATCGCTTCACCATGGAAGCCAAGCGTCAACTGGACGTCCTGGATCGCCGCCTCGGCGAAAGCCAATACCTGGCAGGCAACGACTACACCATCGCCGACATCGCGGTCTGGCCCTGGTATGGCCAACTGGTGCGCAACAACGTGTACGGCGCCGCCGAATTCCTGAGTGCCCACGAATACACCCATGTGCAGCGCTGGGCCGAAGAAATTGCCAAGCGCCCCGCCGTCCAGCGCGGACAGCGGGTCAACCGTACCTGGGGTGACGAAGCGAGCCAGGTGCCGGAGCGGCATGAGGATGCGGACTTGGGCTGAGGGCGGATCGCACGTCGGATCGGTGGTAAACCCCTGTTTTTCGACCAGCACAGCCCCCTGTGGGAGCGAGGCTGCTCGCGATGACGGTGAATCAGTTGGCATTGACGCTGAATGTGCCAACGTCATCGCGAGCAAGCTCGCTCCCACAGGTTTTTCCCCCAAGCTTTTCGTCAAGTGTTCAGCGGCTGGCTTCCAGCTTGTACCCATCGCCCGCCGACGCCGGGGTCGTTTCATTGGCCAGGGCAAAGATACACTCGTCCAAATAAGGCCTGACGTCCGCCCATTTCTTGCCATCGGCGATAAATCCCCGCAGCTTCTTGCCCGCATCCACCACATCCGGTTCATGCGCCATCAACATGAGCCTGGCGACTGAACTGGCATCACCGTCCTTGTGCTTGGCATGATCCTGCCGAGCGTAAGAGTGAAACGCCTCAATCCTCCCCAGCGCAGCCTCGGTACGGCCCATGCACTTGTCACCCAGGATCTCTTCGCGCCGCTGTGCGTGCCCCCCGGCAAAGCTGTCCTGGACAAGGTGAAGCAAACTGCCAAACGCCACCTGATTCACGTTCGCCCGCAACCATGGACGCCCGACAGCAAAAAGATCCTGCACCGTCTGCCCGTTATTGAAATGCTGCTCCCAGCCTTCGATCTTGATATCTTTCAAATAGGTATTGATGGGATAGGTTCCATCGGCAACCCCCCAAGCGAACTCGGCCCACATCATGATTTCACGCTTGGTCTGTTCTGGCGCGGCGCCCTCTTGGGAAGCCATGGAGTGCAAGAACTGTAGGTCGCCGAAATGCGAACGAGAGATGTAGTTTCCCGCGCCCATGAACGCCATCGGATCAGAAGCACTTTTGCTCTCGGCTTTCTCGAAGAGATTTACCCAGCACCGCGTCTGCGAGATAAAACCAACCGAATAACGCCCATCGCAGCCCTTGGTTTTGGCATCTTCCGCGCCGGGCATGAACACCGGATCATCGTTCCAGCGAACTCCGGCAATGATGTAGGCACCGGCATTCTCCAGGTTGGGGTTGCTGCAATCCTGCCAATCCCCGTCGCACCCATAGATCTTCTGCGTCAGCGCCTCATGGGCAGGATCGGAAAAATTATGCAGCGCAAAACTGGCGAAAGGCACCGTCGCCTTATAGGAAACCCCATATTTCTTGGCCATCTCCCGCTCAGCCAAGGTGCCATCCGGCGAGAGTTGAAAAGCGTTGACCTGGCCGATGCAACCCAACAAAACACCCCAGGCCACTCCGGACACGGCTTTGTATGTATTCATGGATCGTCTCTGCAACGGGCGATGACGAGCAGGTTCTCGTCTCGCACCTGGGGTTGTGGTGGGCGTGATAAATGGCAAGACGCCACCGTCGATAGCATAGCGGGTGTCGCTTTGTCGTCCAGGCGTCATGGAGCCGATTTTTTTCATAGGCTTCTCCTGGGCTCCATACGAAAGTCGCTGATCAACAGGCGGAGTAAACCCCAACCAAAAGCCCCTATGGGCCGCCCCCGCAAATAGCACAAGCTCACGCCCATACAAGCCCCCTGCCGTGACCGCTACAGAGAAAGGACTCCGCACGCATACCTCGTACGCGTCACGTCGCGCTCAACCGAGTCCTGCCATGAACCTACTGAACCTCTTCAACACTGCCCGAGCCCGTACTCCAGGGGCTGTCAGCGTGGCCTGCACCTCTGCTGAGCTGGACCAGGCGCTGGCCAACATACGTATTACCCCGGTGCTGATCACTGGATTCGTCTCCCCGCACCTGGACATCGACCAGATCGCCGCCAAGGTCAAGAAGCGCTTCGCCCACAGCACCATCAGCCTGTGCACGACCTCGGGTGAGCTGTACAACGGCGCGAACACGCTGTATTGCCAGACCGGCGAGACCTGGGACCGGGTGGTGCTGCAGCTGTTTGACGCCAGTGTGATTGTGTCGGCCGAGGTGGTGATGGTGCCGCTGGAGTGCGAGGACATTCGCGGTGGCGGCAAGCGCCTGGCCATGCGTGAGCGAATCGCCAGGTTGGTGAATAACATCAAGCAGGCGCAGGTGCGCACGCCGATTGACCATCGCGATACCTTGGCCTACGTGGTGTTCGATGGTCTTTCGGCATCCGAATCGTTCTTTATGGAGGCGCTCTATGAGTCGGGGCGTTTCCCTTGCCTGTTCGTCGGCGGTTCGGCCGGTGGCAAGACGGATTTCAAAAAGACCCTGATCAGTGACGGGCAGCGCAGTTATCAGAACCACGCGCAGATTGTCTTCCTGAAAACCGCGGCGGATGTGCGCTTCGGGGTGTTCAAGAGCCAGAACTTCCAACCTGCCGGGCTGACGTTCAGCGTGCTGACCGCGTCGGTCGAAGACCGCACCATCGACCAGGTCATCGACAGCCGTGGCAACATCAAGAGCATGGTCCAGGCGCTGTGCGATGCATTCGAGTGCAGTGCCCAGGCACTGGAAAAGAAGCTGGCCGATTATTCATTCGCCATCCGTGTGGGCGATGAGCTGTTCGTGCGCTCCATTGCCCGCATCGATTATCAGCAGCAGATCATCCAGCTGTTCTGCGACGTGGCGCCCGGCGAAGAGCTGGTGATGGTCAAGCGCACGCCCCTTCGCGAGGCGACCCGACTCGACTACGAGAAATTCCTCAAGGGCAAAGGCGGCCGCCCGGTGGCCGCTATTCTCAATGACTGCATCCTGCGGCGGCTCAACAACAGCAGCGACCTGGGCAGCATGGCCGGCATTTTCGGAGATGTGCCTTTGGCCGGTTTCTCGACGTTTGGTGAAATCCTCGGTTTGAACCTTAACCAGACACTCACGGCGATTTTCTTCTTCAGAGTCACCAAGGGCGCCCAATTTGTCGATGAGTACGTCGATAACTTCATCGCCCACTATGGCGAGTTCAAGGCGTTTTTCCTGCGCCGCCAGATCAAGAAGCTGGCCGGCCTGAACCATGTCGTGGTCAAGCAGATCATGGCGTTCAAGATGAACGACTTCAGCAGCGCCTTGGACACGCGCGGCCTGGACAACACCATCCTGCCGGTGTTCGACGGTCTGACCGATCTGGGCCAGGTATTGGCCCAAGCCAGCCAGCAGCAGGCGCAGATGGCAACGCAAATCAAGCACTACTCAGGTGAGCTACACCTGTCGATGGATGACCTGACGGGCACGATCGACCGGCAAAACAGCGTCGCCGAGCAAGCCGGCACGACCGTCGAGCAGCTTGCCACCCAAGCGGGTGAAGCGGTGGTCGGCGCTCGTGCGCTTGCCAGTTCGAGCTTGCGTATTCAGTCGATCGTGCAGGTCATCCAGCAAATCGCCGGACAGACCAATCTGTTGGCCCTTAACGCCGCCATCGAAGCAGCGCGCGCCGGTGAGATGGGCAGAGGGTTTGCGGTGGTGGCTGATGAGGTCCGCAAACTCGCGGAAATCACCCGCAAGAATGCCGCGGAAATCGGCGTGGACATTGACCTGCTCTCGACGGAGATCCAAGGCGTCGCCCAACAGATCGAAGACCAGTCCGTCGCCGTCAGCGCCCTGCGCGAGATGCTCGATGCCCTGGAAGACTCCAGCCGCACCACCGAAGGCACGGCGCAACGCACGAAGGCCATCGCGGACACCTTGACGGGGCTGACTCACGCCAGTGCTTGAGTAACTGTTGGAGGGTTTGGTGTTGAATCCGGATGCTGTGGGCACCCGCAATCCCTTGTGGGAGCGAGCCTGCTCGCGATAGCGGTGGGTCTGCTTGTGGTGAGGTTGGATGGGCCGACGCCTTCGCGAGCAAGCCCACTCCCACAGGGTTTGGTGTTGTGTCTGGATACTGCTCCGAACCTGGATGATCAGCTTGCGGGGCGCTCGTTGATTGTGCTCGCGGCCTGGAACAGGATTTTCGCGACGAAATCGATTTCCTGTTCGGTGATGATCAGCGGCGGCAGGAAGCGTACGGTCGCGCCGTGGCGTCCGCCCAGTTCAACGATCAAGCCGTGCTTCAGGCATGCCTGCTGGAAAGCCTTGGCCCGTGCCGTGTCCACCGGCGGATGGCCTTGGACATCACGGGCGCCCTGCGGATCGACGATTTCCATGCCGAGCATCAGGCCGCGTCCACGCACATCGCCGATCCAGGCGAACTCGTTTTGCAGTGCCTGCAATTGTTTTTGCAAGTGGGCGCCCACCGTTTCGGCGTGCTGGACCAGGCCTTGATCGCGGATAAAACGCAAGGTCGCGGTACCCGCCGCCATCGCCAGTTGATTACCGCGGAACGTGCCAGCGTGGGCACCCGGCTGCCAGACGTCAAGCGACTCGTGGTAGACCATGACCGACAGCGGCAACCCGCCGCCGATGGCTTTGGACAGGGTGATGACATCCGGCGTGATGCCCGACTGCTCGAAGCCGAACATCCGCCCGCTGCGGGCAATGCCGCACTGGATCTCGTCGACGACCAGCGGAATGCCGTGGGCCTGGGTCAACCGGCGCAGTTCCTGCAGCCAGCGGTCCGGCGCGGCAATTACCCCGCCCTCGCCCTGGATCGGCTCCAGGATCATTGCCGCCGGTGCAGTCACCCCGCTTTCCGGGTCGTTGAGCAAGTGCTCGAGGTAGCGCACGTTCAACGTGACCGCTTGATCGCCGGCCACCCCGAACGGGCAACGATAATCATGAGGGAACGGTAGACGCTGTACCCCGGGCATCAATGCACCGAGGGCATTTTTCGGCGACAGGTTGCCGCTGATGGCCAGCGTGCCCAGGGTCATCCCGTGATAGGCCCCTTCGAACGCCAGGACCGAGTGCCGCCCGGTGGCGGTACGGGTCAGCTTGAGCGCGGCCTCGACCGCATCGGCGCCACTCGGGCCGCAGAACTGGATGCGTGCATGGCGAGCGAACTCGCTGGGCAGGCAAGCGAAAATTTCTTGGACAAATGCGTCCTTTACAGGGGTCATGAGGTCCAGGGTGTGCATCGGCACACCGGCCGCCATGACCTGGGTGATGGCTTCGATGATCACCGGGTGGTTGTGCCCCAACGCCAGGGTCCCGGCGCCGGCCAGGCAATCGATGAACACTTGCCCTCGGCTGTCCTGCACATAAATGCCATGGGCCCTTTCAAGCACCAGGGGAATACGTCGCGGGTAACTGCGGGCGTTGGACTCCTGCTGTTGCTGACGTTCCAGCAACGGCGTCGAATCGAGGCAGTAAGGACTCGACAGACCGGTGTGCAACAGGCGTAGCTGTTGCGCGCCACCCGCTGTGACATTCGAAAAAGCACTCATGATTTCCTCCATGGAGGCTGGGTTTGGAAGGGAACGAACAGCCTGGAAACAAACATCCGAAACGTTGCAGGACAGGCGCGGGGAGATTGCCCCCCCGCGCCTGGGGTTACATGTTGTAGCTTACATGTCGTAGCGCAGGACCATACCCACCGTGCGCGGTGCGCCGACGTCGATGATGTCGTCGTTGCGGTTGTTGGTGACGTATTCCTTGTCGAACGCGTTCTTCACGTAGGCGGAGACGGCGACATTCTTGGTGACTTTGTACTCGGTGTTGAAATTCACCAGCACATAGGCGTCGCTCTTACGTTCACCCGTGACTTTGCCGTTTGCGTCGAACTCGTACTCCGAAGGTGCAGTGCTCTGATAGACGATGTCCGTGCCGAAGATCAGGCGATCGTCGAAGCGATAGACACCACCCACCGAGGCCTTGTATTTAGGCGCGTAGAGGAACGCCTCGCCGCTCCTGTCCTGACCACTGTCAGAAACGAAATCCTTGTATTTGCTATCGGTAATGGCGCCACCGACATTCAGGGTCAGCTGTTCGGTGATGTCTTTTTCGACGAAGACTTCCAAGCCCTTGATGTCACTGCGACCAGCATTGTAAATATCAATGACGTTGCTACCGGCTTGGCGCACGCTGACCTGCTGATCTTTCCAATCCGTGTAATACAGGTTGGCGCGGGTACGCAGGGTCTTGTCGAAGAACGAACCGCGATAGGACAGCTCGTAGTTGGTGGTGTATTCCGGATCGTAAGCTTGGTGACCACTACCGGAGCGCAGGTTGACACCGCCACCGCGATAGCCTTTCTGCACCATGAAACCGAGGTACTGGTCCGTTGCCAATTCGTAGTCGATGCCGAGTTTCGGCAGCACTGCATCAAACGATTTCTTGATTTTCTCGGGAACGAAGCCGCCGTCTTCCTCGATGTCGGTATTGTTCGTCTCATGGTCGTAACGCAGGCCAGTGATCAACGTCCAGCGCGGCGCGAATGTCCAGTTGACTTCACCGAACACCGCCTTGTTTTCAATCTTGGTATCACCTTTGACGGTACGAACCAGAACGTCATCGAACAACAACCGGTCGTGGAAGTTGTTGGTGTTGTGGCCATAGTAGGCACCGACGAAACTCTTCACCGTGTCCGAGTCGTAATTCAGACGCAGTTCCTGACTGAACAGGTTGCCGTCTTGTTTACGCAGAACGACCTCGTTGTCCACCGCTGTCTGGTCAAAGTCCAGGCGGTTGCTGTAGTCCGTACTGGTATTGGCGGTCATGCTCGTCAACGACCAGGTATCGTTCAGGCGGTAATCCACCTTGGCGCTGAAAGTGTCTTGCTTGAGGTTGTCGAAGGCCTCGGTATTGGACGCGATGTCGTAGTAGCTCGGCTTGCCATCGGCGCCGCGCATCGTCGAGCGGTCACCCTGGCGATGTTCGCTGTGGGCGTAGGTCAACAGGACATCGGTGTCGTCATTGGGCAGGATCAGCAATTTACCGCGGGCGTTGCTGGTGCGATGCGGGTTGGCGTCTTTATCGAGCGTGGTGTTGTCGATGTAGCCGTCACCGTCGGAATAATCCACGGCGATACGCCCGGCGATCTTGTCATCGACGATGGCCCCGCCACCGGCCACGGCCGCGCCGTGCTCACCGTAGTTGCCCACGCTGGTCTGCGCCGAGAAGCTCGGTTCGAAGGTTGGGTTCTTGGTTCGGATAACCACCGCACCAGCCAGGGAGTTCCGACCCTGGGTGGTGGATTGCGGACCGAGAAAAACCTCGACCTGCTCGGCATCCCAGAGCGGGACCGGGCTGAGGGTCAGCGCGCGGTTCGGCTGCACAGCACCGTCGACATACACCGACACCGCGCCGTTGAGGGCGGCCGGGCCCTGGTCGTCAAAACCGGACACCGGCACGCCACGAATCCCCCAGTTCTCGTTGCCGGCCTGGCTATAGACGCCGGGCGTGCGGGCAAACACATCCACCAGGTCCTTGTCGCCGTGCTCACGCAGATTCTTGTCGGTGACAACCACGACGCTGGACTGGGTCTTTTCGAGGGTACGGTCGATTTTTTCACCCGTCACGGTGATTGGAGCAATCTCCATCTTGCCGGCTTCTTCAACCGCCCAAGCGCCGTTGCTCAGGCCTATGGCCGACCCTACAGCCAACGCAATTGTATTCTTTTTGAAATTCACGCCCCGCTCCCCTGCGACAGATATTTTTAGGTTTTTTGAGCTGGCCGAAGGCTGTTTGGCGCCAGCGGAGCGGAGTCTAATTCAAAAAAAAAAATAAATAAATAGTATTGATAATCCATCTCATTTGTACCTAGTATGTCGTCTTGTATCGACTTACATACATTACAGACGAGTCCTACAACACTGACCGCTGCCCTGCTTTCAAGGTCTTGTGACTGGTCGAAGACGCTATAAGAGGATGCACAAGGATGACCTCAATCGAACACCTGAACGGGCGTTCCGAGCTGTTTTCAATGGCGCCCACGGATGCAAGCGCCCAATCGCTACCCTTGCTGGTGCAGGGGACGTCGGGACAGTCGATCCACGACCTGGACGCCTCGATTCGCGACCGCGTGGCCCAGGTCCTGACCACCGTTGGCGGCGTGTTGTTTCGCGGTTTCACCGTCGCCACCCCCATCGACTTCAAGCGCTTCGCCGCCAGCTTCGGCGCACCGCTGGCCAGTTACGAATTCGGCTCCACACCGCGCAGCAAAGTCTTCGCCGGGGTCTATAGCTCCACCGAGTATCCGGCCCATCAATTCATCCCGCTGCACAATGAACAGGCCTACACCCGTCCCTGGCCTTCGCGCATCTGGTTCCACTGCATCAAGGCCAGTGAAACCGGTGGCGAGACCCCGATTGCCGACAGCCGCCTGATCTACCAGCGCATGCCTGCCGAGATTCGCGAGCTGTTCGCCAGCCGCGAGTTGCTCTACGTGCGCAACTACAGCGGCGCACTGGACCTACCCTGGGAAAAAGTCTTCAACACCCAGGACCGTGCCCAGGTCGAACGCTACTGCCAGGACAACGACATCGAGTGGGAATGGAAAGCCGATGGCGACCTGCGCACCCGCCAGCGTTGCGCCGCCGTGCAGCAGCATCCCGAGACCGGTGAATGGGTCTGGTTCAACCAGGCGCACCTGTTCCATGTCTCGGCCATCGAACCGAGCGTACGCGCCAGCCTGCTGGCGGCGGTGGGTGAAGAGGACCTGCCGCGCCATGTCTATTTCGGCGATGGCTCGCCGATTGCCGACGGCATGCTCGACACCGTGCGCGAGGTCTACCGCGAGACTGCCATCAGTTTCCCCTGGCAGCCCGGCGATATCCTGATGCTCGACAACCGACTGGTGGCACACGGTCGTAATCCTTTCACCGGTGACCGCAAAGTCATCGTGGCCATGGCGTGAATTGCACATGTTTTCATTCGAACACTGGATCGACGTGCTGGAAACCAACGCCCAGCACTTCCCTCAGCGTGCCGGCCTGCATTTTTTGCCGGACGGCGTAGAGATCGGCGAAACCCTGACCTTTGCCCAACTGCGCGAGCAATCCCAGTCCCTGGCGGCCGCGCTGCAAGCGCGTTATGCGCCGGGTGATCGCGTGCTGCTGATGCTGCCCAGCAGCCTCGACTACGCCCGCGCCTTCTGTGCCTGCCTCTATGCCGGCCTGATCGCGGTACCGTTGTTTCCGCCGCCGTCGCGCAAACCGCGTCACCTGGACCGCGTCCGCAACGTGGTGGTGGATGCCGAACCGGCTCTGATTCTCGCACCGGCAGACTATTGCGAAGGCTTGCTGGAACTGGTGGAGGGACGCGTCGATGTGCTGACCGTCCAACACCTGGGCACGCCACCGGCCAGCCAGTGGCAACGCCCGGCCATCGACGGTTCGACCGTGGCCTTCCTGCAATACACCTCGGGCTCTACCGGTTCGCCAAAAGGCGTCGAGGTACGTCAACGCAACCTGATCGCCAACGTTGAACTGATGCGCCAGGCCTACGCTTTCGACGAGCACGGGGCCATGGTCAACTGGCTGCCGCTGTACCACGACATGGGCCTGATCGGCGGTATGCTGGCCCCGCTCTACAGCGGCATGCCATGCTACCTGATGGCGTCCCAGACCTTCGTCAATGCACCGTCGACCTGGTTGCAGGCGTTGAGTCGCTACCGCGCCACCGCCAGTTTCGCCCCCAACTTCGCCTATGCCCTGTGCAACCGCGTGGTCAGCGACAACCTGATCGCGCAGCTCGACTTGAGCGCCTGGAAACACGCGATCAACGGCGCCGAACCGATCCACCCCGGCACCCTGGAAGCCTTCGCCCAACGCTTTGCCGCATGTGGCCTGAACCCGTTGGCCATCAGCCCCGGTTATGGCCAGGCCGAAGCAACACTGTGCGTCAGCGCCACGCCGGCCGACGCGCTGCCAGTGGTACTGCGCCTGGACAAAGCCGTGCTGGAGACCGGTCGCGCGGCCCTGGCAGCGGCCAATGCCGCCACCGTGGAGTTCGTCGCCTGCGGTTACCCGCAAGCCTTGCACAGCATCGCCATCGTCGACCCGCACACCTTCGAACGCTGCGCCGCCGACCGCATCGGCGAAGTCTGGCTCAAGGGCCCGAGCAACGCCGAATCCTATTGGAAGAACCCCGAAGCCACTCGTGAAGCCTTTGAAGCACGGATTGTCGGCTCATCGGAGCATTATCTGCGCTCCGGCGACCTGGGCTTCATGCACGAAGGCCAGGTGGTGATCTGCGGACGGCTCAAGGACCTGCTGATTCTCAACGGACGCAACCTCTATCCCCACGACATCGAATTCGCCATCACCGATGCCGAGCCGGGCATCCGTACCGGACGCATCGCTGCTTTCTCGGAAATGGACCCGGCATTGGGCCGCGAGAAACTGGTGATCGTCGCCGAGCCGCAACGCAAGTTCGTCGACCCGGCGCATCACCCGGCGCTGTTCGCGTCGATGCAAAACGCCGTGCGCGAAGCCGCCGACTGTGGCATCGACCAGATCGTGCTGGTGCAAGCCGGCACCATCCCGATGACCACCAGCGGCAAGATCGCCCGTCAAGGCGCACGCAAACAACTGGCTGCGGGCACGTTGAGCATCATCGCCCAGAGCGGTGGGCAGCCTGCCTCGAACGGCGAGACCCTCGACCTTGCCCAGTTCAAGCACCTGGTGGCCGAAACGCCGCAACAGGCCCAAGTCGCCTGCCGCCAATGGCTGGAACAGACGCTGCACGCGGTCAACCCGTATCTGTCCGCCCACTTCGAACGCAGCCTGATCGGCCAGGGCCTGGACTCCATCGGCGTGGCCGACTTCGCTGCGCGCCTGCACCGGGATCTGGGCTGGAACCTCGAAACCCAGGACTTGTTCGGGGAAACCACCCTGGAGCAATGGGCGGTGGCCCTGCAAGGTTTCCTGAATGAACCGGCACCAATGGCCGAGGCGTCGACCGAGCAGACCAACCTCAGCCAGGGCCATCAGTCGTTCGCCCAGGGTCGCCTATGGTTCCTGCGCCAACTGAACCCGGACGACACCCGCCACAACCTGGTGCTGCATCTGCGCCTGCAAGGGCCGTTGGACATCGAGACGCTGGCCCTGCGCTTGAACGCGCTGGTCGAGCGGCATGGCGTGTTGCGCACGGTGTACCGCGACGGTGTCGATGGCCCGCAACAACAGGTGTTGCCGGCCACAGCGGTAGCACTGATCCATCATGATTTGCGCGAACAGAATGAAGCGCAGCAACAGCAGGCGCTGAGCGAGCACCTGGCCCACGAACACGCCACCCCTGTCGATCTGCAAGCCGGCCCGCTGCTGCGAGCGCAGTTGCTTAGCCGACATGACCAACAGCATGACCTGCTGCTGACCCTGCACCACATCGCCTTCGACGGCCGCTCGGCGCAAATATTGCTGGCGGAACTGGCGGGTTCGGCGGACGCCGCACTCCCGGGGCAATACCTCGATTTCGCCCAATGGGAAGCCCGGCACTGGAGCGAACAGCGGATCGCCACCGAGCAGGACTTCTGGCACGGACACCTGGCCGGCATGCCCCAAACCTTGGAACTCGGTGGCAGCGGCCAGGTCCCGGGCGAACACAGCCTGGACTTCAACGTGCCCCAGGCCCGCTGCGAACGGTTGGCAGCGCTGGCCCGCGAGCAAGGCATGACCTTGTTCATGCTGTTGCTGGCCAGCTACCAACTGGTGCTCAAGCAACTGGGCGGCCAGCAGCAGTTCCTGCTGGGCACCGACGTGAGCGGCCGGCCACTGGCTGAGCACAACGACGTCATCGGTTTCTTCGTCAACCAGTTGACCCTGCGCTGTGACTTGCGCGGCGAACCGACCCTTGCCGGTCTGCTTGAGCGGGTTCGTGATGAAGCGCGCCTGGCCTATGCCCATCAAGGCCTGCCTTTCGACCTGGTGGTCTCGGCCCTGGCGCCGCAGCGCCGCCCCGGTCACTCGCCGCTGTTTCAGGTCAAGCTCAACTATCAACCGTCACGAGTGACCCCGACCGCCATCGCCGGCGCACAGCTGTCCACGCTTGACGTGGCCCAGGCACCGGGAGATTTCCACCTGGTGCTCGACCTGGTGCACGGCAGCGAAGGCCTCGCCGCGACCCTCAAGTATCGCGGCGAATACTTTGACCAGCAGCGTGCCCTGCGCCTGCAACACCTGTGGACGGGCCTGCTGGAACAGCTACACACCCTGTTGGACGAGCCGCTGCCGGCATTGGCCGAGCGCATCGACAACTGGGACCAGGCCTTTGCCCGTGAGCGACAACAGTCACAGGCGCTGGCCGGTCGCAGCCAGATGATGCAAGCCAAACGTCGCTCCTTGTCCCTTTAACCGAGTCGGATGCCGTTATGTCTATCGTGCCCCCATCGCCACGCGCCCTCGGCGCCGTGCGTCGCAAAGCCATGAACGTCTCGGAACAACAGTTGGTCACCGAGCGTCTGCTCAGCCCGGACCACGCCCTGCCCCTCGTGATCGAGCCGGCGGTCAGTGGCGTCGACCTGATCGCCTGGGCCACCCGGGAACGCGAGTCGCTGGAAAAGAAACTGCTGGAGTACGGCGCCCTGCTGTTTCGCGGCTTCAACGTCGCGTCCGTCGAGCAGTTCGACCAAGTGATCGCCGCCCTCTCCCCCGGCGCTCTGGAATACATGTTCCGCGCCTCGCCCCGGACAAGGGTCGGCGGCAACATCTACACCTCGACCGACTACCCGGCCGACCAGATGATTTTCCCCCACAACGAACACTCCTACTCGCCGCGCTTCCCGCTGCGGCTGTTCTTCTACTGCCAACTGCCGTCGGAAACCGGTGGTGAAACACCGATTGGCTCGACCCGCGCCGTGAAGGCTAGGATCAGCCCGCAGATTGAAGCGAGGTTCAGGGAAAAAGGCGTGTTGTACGTGCGCAACTACGGCGACGGTTTCGGCCTGCCGTGGCAGACCGTGTTCCAGTCCGAAGACCGCAGCGAAGTAGAGGCCTACTGCGCCAGCGTCGGCATCGAAGTGGAATGGAAAGACAACAATCGCCTGCGCACTCGTCAACGCGGGCCCGCCATGGTGCGCCACCCGCGCACTGGCGAAGAGGTCTGGTTCAACCACGCCACGTTCTTCCACATCAGCACCCTGCCCGAACGCATCCGCGATTCGCTGCAAAGCAACTTCAACGACCTCGACCTGCCCACCAACACGTTTTATGGCGATGGCGAACCGATCGAGCCGCACGTGCTGCAATCGCTGCGTGCGGCCTACCTCGATTCACTGGTGCGCTTCAGTTGGCAACAGGGGGACGTGTTGTTCATCGACAACATGCTCGCCGTGCATGGTCGCGAACCCTTTACCGGCAAGCGCGCCATCATGACCGGCATGGCTGAAGCCCTGCTGTCGAGCGACGTTGCCGTCTGACATTCAACGGGTCCACCCGCCGTTCGCAGGAGGCTTGCCTGACACGTGTCCAGCAAGCCCCGACGTCTGTGCGGTGATCCAGGCTCAAGCCCTTTTCCAGTCGAGATGAACATGAGCGGACTTCAAGGTTTTCGTATTTCGCCGCAACAGGCATCGGTTTACCCCCACATCAACGGCGCGGCGGAGCACCCGTTCAGCTGCCATTTGCAATGGTCGCTGTCGCAGCCGCTGGACGTCGATGCACTAAACAACCGCTTGCAAACCCTGGTGGCCGGCAGTGAAATCCTGCGCACGCGCCTGATGCCCGTGCCCGGCCTGCGCCACCCGGTGCAGGTGATTGACGAAGCCAGCTCGCTGGCGGTGAATCTCCAGGACTTGCGCCAGCACAGCCGCGTCGACCAGGACGCCGCGCTGGCCCGGCTCGCCACCCAGCCCCGCGACTGGGCAACCCCACTGTGCGTGACCCTGGTGCGCCTGTCCGATGAACAAGCGGTTCTGGACCTGGCGGCGGCCAGCAGCCACTTCGACCTCGCCAGCCTGAAATGGCTGGCCGGCGCACTGCTGCAAGACAACCCCACGGACCTGTCCGACACCTTGCAGTACGCCGACTACGCCGAATGGCGCTGGAGCCTGGTTGAAGACGCGCCGGACCATCCGGGCGTGAGCTTCTGGAAGCCCTCGGGCGAAACCGAACAGGCCTCCTTGCAACTGCCGCTCGAAGCAGCCCTCGAGGGCGTTTTTTCACCGGCCCGGCTGGACCTGACCCTGCCGAGCGACCTCGCCCGTCACTCGGCCCTGACCCCGGACCTGCTGCTGGCGGCATGGGCAGCGGTGCTGGGACGATTGGTCGGCCAGCAACAGGTGCCGCTCACCCTGATCCATGAAAGTCGCGGCGCGGAACTGGAAAGCACCCTGGGCCTGTTCGAGCAGTGCCTGCCCGTGAACATCGAACTGGATGCCCAGGCGACCCTGCTGGAACAAAGTACGCAAGTGGCCGCCACCCTGGAACGGGCAGTCGGCTGGCAAGACTATTACACCGGCCACATGAACGCCGGCTATGCCTTTGCCTGGCGCTCGGGCGATGCCCGGGAGCGTCATGCCAGCGCGGTGATGAACCCGCTGAAGGCGTGCCTGAACGTCCGCCAGTTGCCCGACCGCCTGCACGCGCAGCTGGTCTACGACCGCCATGCCCTCAGCGCCGAAGCCGCAGGCTGCCTCGCCGAGCAATGGCTGCAACTGCTGCAAGGCGCCCTGGCTGAACCGCAACAGGCCTGGGCCCAACTGCCCCTGGGTGGAACGCTGCAATCACAGTTGATCGGCACCGGCGCGAGCGTGCCATCCATCGAACAGGTGACGCTGGTGGAACTGATTGCCCGTCAGGTTCGCCAGCAACCGAACGCCATCGCCCTCAGCGACCAGGACGGCGACCTGAGCTACAGCCGCCTCGACGCCTGCGCCACGCAACTAGCCCATCGACTGGTCGCCGCAGGCATCGGTCCCGGGGTGCCCGTCGGCATCCTGTTCGCCCGCAGCAACGCGGCCATTGTCGCCATGCTCGCCGTCTTGAAAGCCGGTGGCGCCTACGTGCCGATCGACCCGACCTACCCAGCCGACCGTCGCGCCTACATGCTCGCCGACAGCGCCATCGCCCACATCGTGGTCAGCGCCGAACTGGCCGACAGCGTGCCGGCCAACCTGCAATGCTTCGTGCTGGATGACCTGACAGCGCCGGACCTTGGCGATTGGCCGACGCTGCCGTTGCCGGCCGCGAACGACCTCGCCTACTTGATCTACACCTCAGGCTCTACCGGTGCGCCGAAAGCCGTGGAAATCAGCCACGGCGCACTGAGCTTCTCGACCCAGGTGCGCATGGCGGCCTATGAAGCCCCGGTGCGCGCGTACCTGCTGCTGTCGTCGTTTGCCTTCGACAGTTCGGTCGCCGGGATTTTCTGGACCCTGGCCCAAGGCGGACGCCTGGTCTTGCCCGCCCCGGGTGAAGAGTTGGAAATGCCCCGCCTGGCGCAACTGATTGCCCAGCATCAGATCAGTCACGGCCTGTCGCTGCCGTCGCTGTACCAGGCCCTGCTCGACCAATTGCAGCGCAGCGCAGGCACCGACAGCCTCGCCTGCTGGATCGTCGCCGGTGAGGCTTGCCCGCCGTCGCTGATCGCGCAACACAGCAAGACCCTGCCCCACGCCCGGCTGGTGAACGAATACGGTCCCACCGAAGCCACCGTCTGGGCCACCTATGAGGTGTTGGAGCCAAACCGCAACGTCAGCATCGGCCGCCCCATCGCCGGCATGGACCTGCGCCTGCTGAACGAATTCGACACCGGATGCGGCATTGGCGAGCCAGGGGAAATCGTCCTCGCCGGCCCGACCCTGGCCCGCGGCTATCGCCACAAACCCGAAGAAACCGCCAGGGCCTTCGTCACCCTGGCCGACGGCACCCGCGCCTACCGTACGGGCGACTTGGCGTGCTGGTTGGCCGACGGGCGCCTGGCGTTCCTGGGGCGCAAGGACCATCAGGTCAAGGTGCGCGGCTACCGCATCGAGCTGGGCGAGATCGAACGCCAGTTGTGCAGCCACAGCGACGTGCGCGAAGCCGCGGTGATCGTCCAGGAACACGCCGCCGGCAAGCGCCTGCTCGCCTACATCCTGGCCGCCCACGGCTACGCACCGGACTCGGAGGCGATCAAGCGTTTCCTCGGTGAGCGCCTGCCGTCGTACATGGTGCCGGCCCTGGTGCTGACCCTGGCGAGCTTTCCCCGCACGCCCAACGGCAAGCTCGACACTCGGCAGTTGCCCGACCCCGACCAGTTCGACGAAAGCGCCCACGTGGCGCCGCGCAACGCCATGGAAACCACCCTGCAAGCCATCGTCGCCAAGGTCTTGAAGCTCTCGACGGTGAGCGTCACCGACAACTTCTTCGCCATCGGCGGCGACTCGATCCTTAGCCTGCAAGTGGTGGCCCAGGCCCACGAGCAAGGCATCGCGCTGTCGGCCAAGCAAGTCTTCGAACGCCAGACCATCGCGGCCATGGCCGAGGTCGCGCAACCGCTGGCGCCGAGCGCCGCCGAGCCGCAAGCCGACAGCACCGAGTTCAGCGCCTCGGGCCTGTCCGATGACGAAATGCAAGCGCTGATGGCCGAACTGGACGAGGCCGACCTATGAAAGGTTGCTCCCGTCGCCAGGCCATCACCGTTGCCCCTTTTTACGCAGGACGCTTTCAATGACCACCGAAAAAACCACCGGTAACCCGATCGAAGACATTTACCCGCTGTCGCCGCTGCAACAAGGGATGCTGTTCCACTCCCTGCTGCACGAAGACTCCGGCGTGTACCTGATGCAGGATCGCTACCGCATCGGTGGGGCCATTGATGAAGTGGCGTTCCTCGAATCGTGGCGCCAGGTGGTGGCGCTGCACCCTTCCCTGCGCGCCAGTTTTCAGTGGAAAAGCCAGAAGCAACCGGTGCAGGTGATCCATCGCCAGGTCAAGGTACCGCTGGACACCCTCGACCTGCGCGGGCTCGCCCCCCATGAGCAGGAAGCGCGAATCCGCACGCTGCTGGAAGACGAGCAGAAAGTCGGCTTCAACCTGTCGAAGCCACCGCTGATTCGCTTCCGGTTGGTGCGCCTGGGCGATGAGTCCTACGAGTTCATTCGCAGCTTCCACCACATCCTGATGGACGCCTGGTGCATTTCCCTGGTGACCGTGGACTTCCTCAAAGTCTACGAAGCGCTGTGCAACGACCGCACGCCGGAGCTGAAAAGCCCTCGGCCGTTTCGCGATTACATCCAGTGGCTGCAACGCCAGGACGCGGGCAAGGCCGAACAGTTCTGGCGCGGCCAGTTGCAAGGTCTCAACGCCCCCACGCCACTGACCGTGGACAACGGCGTGACCCGCGACCGCTACACCGATGCGGTGCTGGTGGACGACCAACTGATTCACCTCGACGAACAGCAAACCCAGGCACTGGCGGTGTTCTGCCGCAGTCGCCGGATCACCCCGAACACGTTCTTCCAGGGCGTCTGGTCGCTGCTGCTGTCACGCTACAGCGGGCAACAGGACGTGGTCTTCGGCGTCACCGTGGCCGGGCGCCCGGCCGACCTGACCGGTGTCGCGGAAATGATCGGCCTGTTCATCAACACTTTGCCGCTGCGGGTTTCGGTGGACCCGAATGCCTCGCTCGGCAGTTGGCTGGGCGACCTGCAAAAGCTCAACGTCGACATGCGCGACTTCGAGCACACGCCGTTGACCGACATCCAGGGCTGGAGCGATTTTCCCCGGGGCGAAACCCTGTTCGACAGCATCCTGGTGTTCGAAAACGCGCCCATCGACGAACAGATTCTCGAAGGCGGCTTCCAGTTCAGCCTCGAAGGCATGGACCACAGCGTGCACACCCACTACGGCTTGACCGTGGTGATCCTGCCGGGCGAACCGCTGGGCATCCGCGTTTCCTATGACCGCGAACGTTTCGAAGCCGCCACCGTGCAACGCCTGCTGGGCCACATCGCCAGCCTGGTGCGCAGCATGCTCGCCGCACCCGAGGCGCCGTTGGCCAGCTTCGAGCTGCTGGCCGCCGAGGAACGCCAGCAATTGCTGGGCGAGTGGGCGCTCAACCCGCATGATTTTCCGCTGGATCAAAGCTACGCCGAGCTGTTTGCCGCCCGAGTCGCCCAGCGCCCAGGACAGATCGCCGCGACCTGCGACGGGGAGTCGCTGACCTACGCCGAGCTGGACCTGCGCTCCACGCGCTTGGCCCACGCCCTGCGGGAGGCCGGCGCCGCTGAAGACCAACTGGTCGCGCTGGTGGCCCCCCGTGGCCTGGCGCTGTTGAGCATGATGCTGGCGGTGTTCAAGGCCGGTGCGGCGATGCTGCCCCTTGAAGTCAATCACCCGCCCGAGCGCCTGCGGGAAATCCTCGGGCTGTCCCGCGCCCCACTCCTGGTCGCCAGCGAAACCTGCAGCGGCCTGCTCGATCAACTGCTCAGCGGCCTCGACCAGGCACCCGAGGCGCTGTTCGCCGAAGCCTGCTGGACGTCCGGCAACGACGCGCCACTGCCGATGCTGGCAGGCCCCGACAGCCTCGCGTACGTGCTGTTCACCTCGGGTTCGACCGGCACGCCCAAGGGCGTGATGATCGAGCAGCGCGGCATGCTCAACAACATCTTCGGCAAAGTACCGGCCCTGGGGCTCAGCGCCGCCGACCGGATTCCCCAGACCGCCTCGGTGGCGTTCGACATTTCGGTGTGGCAGTTCCTCGCCGCGCCAGTGCTCGGCGCCACCGTGCACATTCTTCCGGATGAAGTCGCCCACGACCCGCAACGCCTGTTGCAAGTGCTCGCCAGCGAGCGTCTGAACGTGCTGGAAATCGTCCCGAGCCTGATGCGCACCTTGCTCGCGCTGTGCCCGTGCGACTTGCAACTACCGGACCTGCGCTGGGTGTTGCCTACCGGCGAAGCCCTGCCGCCGACCGTGGCCCGCGACTGGTTCGCACGGTTCCCCGACATCGCGCTGATGAACGCCTACGGACCGGCCGAATGCGCCGACGACGTGGCCTTCCAACCGATCTTCGCCGCACCGGGGGCCGAGGTCAGCCACATGCCCATCGGCCAGCCGACCGCCAACAACCGCCTGTATGTGCTGGACGAATCCCTGCGCCCAGTGCCGGTGGGCGTGGCCGGGGAAATCTGCGTCGGTGGCGTCGGCGTTGGCCGCGGTTACCTGCTCGACCCGCAGCGCACCGCTGACGCGTTTATCGACCACCCTCAACTCGAAGGTCGCCTGTACCGCACCGGTGACCTGGGACGCTGGCGTGCAGACGGGGTGATCGAATACCTCGGCCGCCGCGACCAGCAGGTAAAATTGCGCGGGCACCGGATCGAACTGACGGAAATCGAACACCGTCTCGCCCAGCACCCCAACGTACGCGAAGCCGCCGTCCTGCTGCGGGAAAATACCGTCGGCGAAGCCTGGCTGGTGGCGTACTGGTCGGCCCATGACGAAACCCTGGGCAGCGACGGCCTGAGCGAACACCTGCGCACGCAACTGCCGCCGTACATGGTGCCGGCGGCGTTCGTCTGCCTGGACAAACTGCCCCTGAACAATAACGGCAAGGTCGATCGCAAAGCCCTGGCCGCCCGGGAGCTGGACTGGCAGGCCGACACCCAGCAAAGCATCGCCCCGCGCAACGCGCTGGAAACCACCGTGGCGTCGATCTGGGCCGAGGTCCTGGGACGCGATACGGTGGGCGTGGAAGACAACTTTTTCACCCTCGGCGGACACTCGCTGCTGGCGACCCAGATCGTTGCCCGCCTGCGCACTCAGTTCAAGCTCGACCTGCCGTTGCGGGTGCTGTTCGAACAGCCGACCGTGGCCTTGCTGGCCGTGGCCATCGCCGCCCGCCAGGCCGAGGCCGCCGCGCCGCAAGCCAGCGCGATCAGCGTGCCCAAGGCCCAGCCACGCCCGACGTTGCTGCCATTGTCGTTCTCGCAACAACGCCTGTGGTTCATCGAGCAACTGACGCCGGGCACCACCCTGTTCAACATCCCGTTCGCCCTGCACCTCAAGGGTGAACTCAACGTCGAGGCGCTGCACGCCAGCCTGAACGACCTGCTGGTGCGCCACGAAATCCTGCGCACCGGCATCCACAACACCGACGGCGTGCCGTGCCAGCGCATCAGCCCAGCGCTGGACATCGCGCTGCCCTTCGAAGACTTGTCGGGCCTGACCGCCACCGCTCGCGCTGGCGCGCAGTTCACTGCCCTGCAAGACACCTTCGAGCAGCCGTTCGACCTGACCTGCCCACCGCTGCTGCGTGCGCGCTTGCTGCGCCTGGCGCCGGGCGAGCACGTACTCGGCATCGCCCTGCATCACCTGGTCTCGGACGCCTGGTCGGCCACCATCGCCCTGCGCGAGCTGGCCCTGGGTTATGAAGCCCGTTGCAACGGAGCCCCCGCCGAACTGCCGACCCTGCCGCTGCAATACGCCGACTTCGCCCTCTGGCAGCGCGAACACCTGCAAGGCGCCGAACTCAAGCGCCAGCTCGATTACTGGACCACCACCCTGGACCGGCGCGACAGCGACGCCAGCCCGCTGCTGGCCTTGCCCACCGATCATCCGCGACCATCGGTACAAAGCTACCGCGCCGGCATCGTGCCGCGTGAACTCAGCGTCGACCTCAGCGCCCGGGTACAGGCCTTTGCCAGTCGCCTCAGCACCACGCCGTTCACCGTCCTGTTCGCCGGTTTCGCCGTGCTGATGCACCGTTTGAGCGGCGATGCCACGGTGCTGGTCGGCACCCCGGTCACCCACCGTGAACAACCGGGCACCGAAGGCCTGCTGGGCATCCTGTTGAACAATCTGGCGATCCGCGCGGACTTCGAGCCGCAAGCGGACTTCACTGTCCTGGTTAAACAAGTGGCCGAACGCCTGCGCAATGGCCTGCTGCATCAGGACCTGCCCTTCGAGCAACTGGTGGACAGCCTGCAACTGCCACGCAGCCTCAGCCATGCACCGCTGTACCAGGTGATGGTCGCCCAGCAACTGGCCATGGAGTCACGGTTGCGCTTCCCCGGGCTGGAATTCGAAGCCCTGGACACACCGCTGCAGCACTCCGAATGCGACCTGGACCTGCACGTGCTGTGCCCGGCCAACGCACCGATCCAGCTGAATCTGTTGTTCGCGCTGGATTTGTTCTCTGCCGACAGCGCCCGCCAAATGTTGGCGCGTCTGGAGCAGTTACTTGAGGGGATGATCGCAACACCACAACGGCCAATCGCCGAGTTGCCTCTGCTCAGCGCTGCGGAGCATCAGCGCACGCTGATTGATTGGAACGCCACCGAGCGCAACTACAGCGGCCCAACCAACCTGCACACCGCCCTGAGCCAGCAGGCCACCCTGAGCCCCAACGCCCCGGCGCTGGTGTTCGAAGGTCAGCGCCTGAGCTACGCCGAGCTGGACCAGCGGGCACAAGCCGTCGCCCGGGCCCTGCGCGCCGCTGGCGTGGGCAGCGACAGCATCGTGCCGCTGTGCATGGAGCGTTCGGTGGAGATGGTCGTGGCCTTGCTCGGCATCGTCCATGCCGGCGCCGCGTGGCTGCCGCTGGATCCGGAACTGCCTGCCGCGCGCCTGGCGTTCCTGATCGAAGACGCCGACGCCAAGGTCACCTTGACCCAGGCGCAATGGCTGTCGCGCCTGCCCGCCGGGCATCAGGCCTGGACCCTCGATACGTTGCCCCAGGCCCCCGCGTTCGAACCGATCAACGTCGAAGCCAATGACCTGGCCTACGTGCTCTACACCTCCGGTTCCACCGGCCAACCCAAGGGCGTGATGAACGAACACGGCGCCTTGATGAACCGTCTGCATTGGATGCAGGACGCCTTCCCGATTGGCCCGAACGACCGCGTCTTGCAGAAAACCCCGTACAGCTTCGACGTGTCGGTGTGGGAGTTCTTCTGGCCGCTGATCACTGGCGCGACCCTGGTGGTTGCTCGCCCGGACGGTCATCGCGACCCGGCCTACCTCAGCCAGTTGATCCAGCAGGAACGGGTCACGACCTTGCACTTCGTACCGTCGATGCTCCGAGCCTTTGTCGAAGAGCCGAGCCTGGTCGACTGCCAGAGCCTGCGCCAGGTGTTCGCCAGTGGCGAAGCCTTGCCGGTGGACCTGGTGCGACGCTTCATGGGTCAACACCCGGCAACGCTGGTCAACCTGTACGGCCCGACCGAAGCGGCCATCGACGTCTCGGTCTGGCGCTGCTCGGCGGACGATGTGATCGTGCCAATCGGCAAGCCCATCGCCAACCTGCGCTTGTACATCCTCGACGAGGCCCTGCAGCCATTGTCGATTGGCAGCATCGGCGAGCTGTACATCGGCGGCGTCGGTGTGGCCCGGGGTTACCTGAAACGTCCGGACCTGACCGAGGAACGCTTCCTTGCCAGCCCGTTCGTAGCCGGGGATCGCCTGTACCGCACCGGCGACCGTTGCCGCTTCCTGGCCGATGGCAACGTCGAATACCTGGGGCGTCTCGACCATCAGGTGAAGTTGCGCGGTCAGCGGATCGAGTTGGGGGAAATCGACGCTGCGCTGCTGGCGCAGGCCGGTGTTCGCGACGCCGCCACCTTGTTGCTGGACCAGCGTCTGGTGAGTTTCTGGTGCGGTGACGCCGATGAGGTCACCCTTCGTGCCGACTTGAGTGACAGCCTGCCCGCGCACATGCAGCCAAGCGTGTTCGTGCAGCTCGACCACCTGCCGCTCAACAGCAACGGCAAGCTCGACCGCAAGGCCCTGGCGGCTACCGCACTGCCAAACATCGACGACAGCCAACCTCATGTGGCACCGCGTAACGCCACCGAAGCGGTGCTCAGTAGGCTGTTCTGCGAAGTGTTGGAACGCCCGGATGTCAGCGTCCACGATAATTTCTTCAGCCTTGGCGGTCACTCGCTGTTGGCCGCGATGCTGTTTACCCGCTTGCGTCAACGGTTCACTCGGGTGCCGCCACTGCGTAGTCTTTTTGAAAACCCGACACTGTCTGCCTTCGCGAGCCAGCTCGGCGATCCTTTGGATACTCCCGCCTCCACTTGGACCGGAGTGCCAAGGCCCAGCCGCCTGCCGCTGTCGTTCGAACAGCAACGCTTGTGGTTCCTTGAACAACTGAGCACAGGCGGTGGCGAGTACAACGTGGTCAGCGCCGTGCAACTGGACGGCGCACTCAACGTCCAGGCCCTGCGCACGGCCCTGAACAGCGTGGTCCAACGCCACGAGATCCTGCGCAGCCGCATCGTGCGCGATAGCGACGGCGAGTTGGCGCTGGTGATCGAACCCCAGGTCGATATCAGCCTGCAGGTGACGGCACTGCAAGCGACCAGCGACGAGCAATGGCAGCAACTGACCGACGCGGCGATCCACGCAGAAACCGGCCGCCGCTTCGATCTCGCTGCCGAAGTACCCGTCCGTGCCACGCTATTGCAACGCAGCGGCGCCGCCCAGTCGCTGCTGTTGCTCAACGTGCACCACTGCGCCACTGATGACGCCTCCAGCCAGAACCTGCTGGATGAACTGCGACAGCTCTACACCGCCCAGTGCCAGGGCGCCCCGGCAGCACTGCCAGGGCTGGCGCTGCAATACCCCGATTACGCCATCTGGCAGCGCGAACCCGGTCAACAGACCGCGTTCAGCAGCCAACTGGAATACTGGTGCAACCAACTGGAGGACGGCGACTACCTGCTGGACCTGCCAACCGAACAGGGCCGGCCAAACCAGCTCGCCCCAGCGGCCGGCGCGGTCCAACTGCAATTGCCGCCCGTCCTGGTGGAACGCCTGCGACAGTTCGCCCAGCAGCGCGGTGCCACCCTGTACATGCTCATGCTCGGCGCCGCGCAGTTGCTGTTGGGCCGCTACGCCAACCAGCGCGATGTGCGAGTTGGCAGCCCGGTGGCCCAGCGTCCATTCGCCGAGCTGCAGCCGCTGATCGGCTGCTTCGTCAACACCGTGGTCATGCGTGCCGACCTTGATCCGGCGCTGGACTTCGAAGGTTTGCTCGACCAGGTGCGCAACCGTGTGCTGGATGCCCAGCAGCATCAGGACGTGCCGTTCGAGCAGGTCGTCGAGCACTTGAAGCCTTCGCGTAGCCTCGGCCAGACGCCGCTGTTCCAAGTGCTGTTCGCCATGCAGAACGCCGACTCGTCGAGCCAGCCATGGCCGCAGTTGCAGGTCAGCGAACGCGCCGTGACCGCCCAGGCCACCAAGTACGACCTCAACTGGGAAGTGCACGACGGCGAGGTGCTGTCGGTGTTGCTGGAATACCGCGCCGCGCTGTTCAGCGAAACCACGGCCCGGCGTTGGCTGGAACAATGGCAACAACTGCTGGAAGCCATGCTCGAAACGCCACAAACCCGCCTCAGGGATTGGACACCGTTGCCGGCGGCCGAGCGTCATCGCCAGTTGATCGAGTGGAACGCCACCGACCGCCACTACAGCGGCCCAACCAACCTGCACACCGCCCTGAGCCAACAAGCCGCCCTGAGCCCCAACGCCCCGGCACTGGTGTTCGAAGGCCAGCGCCTGAGTTATGCCGAGCTGGACCAGCGAGCACAAGCCGTCGCCCGCGCCCTGCGCGCCGCCGGTATAGGCACCGACAGCATCGTGCCGGTGTGCATGGAACGCTCGGTGGAGATGGTCGTGGCCTTGCTCGGCATCGTCCATGCCGGCGCCGCATGGCTGCCGCTGGACCCAGAGCTGCCTGCCGCGCGCCTGGCGTTCCTGATCGAAGACGCCGACGCCAAGGTCACCTTGACCCAAGCGCAATGGCTGTCGCGCCTGCCCGCCGGGCATCAGGCTTGGACCCTCGACGCCCTGTCCCAAGCACCCGCCTTCGAACCGATCAATGTCGAAGCCCACGACCTGGCCTACGTGCTCTACACCTCCGGTTCCACCGGCCAGCCCAAAGGCGTGATGAACGAACACGGCGCCTTGATGAACCGCCTGCACTGGATGCAGGACGCCTTCCCGATTGGCCCGAACGACCGTGTGCTGCAGAAAACCCCGTACAGCTTCGACGTGTCGGTGTGGGAGTTCTTCTGGCCGCTGATCACTGGCGCGACCCTGGTGGTTGCCCGCCCGGACGGTCATCGCGACCCGGTCCACCTCAGCCAGTTGATCCAGCAGGAACGGGTCACGACCTTGCACTTCGTCCCGTCGATGCTGCGTGCCTTTGTCGAAGAGCCGAGCCTGGTCGACTGCCAGAGCCTGCGCCAGGTGTTCGCCAGTGGCGAAGCCTTGCCGGTGGACCTGGTGCGACGCTTCATGGGTCAACACCCGGCAGCGCTGGTCAACCTGTACGGCCCGACCGAAGCGGCCATTGACGTCTCGGTCTGGCGTTGCTCGGCGGACGATGCAATCGTGCCAATCGGCAAGCCCATCGCCAACCTACGCTTGTACATCCTCGACGAGGCCATGCAGCCATTGCCGATTGGCAGCATCGGCGAGCTGTACATCGGCGGCGTCGGTGTGGCCCGGGGTTACCTGAAACGCCCGGACCTGACCGAGGAACGCTTCCTCGCCAGCCCGTTCGTGGCCGGGGATCGCCTGTACCGCACCGGCGACCGCTGCCGCTTCCTGGCCGATGGCAACATCGAATACCTGGGGCGTCTCGACCATCAGGTGAAGTTGCGCGGCCAGCGCATCGAGCTGGGGGAAATCGACGCTGCGCTGCTGGCGCAGGCCGGTGTTCGCGACGCCGCCACTTTGTTGCTGGACCAGCGTCTGGTGAGTTTCTGGTGCGGTGACGCCGATGAGGTCTCCCTGCGTGCCGACTTGAGCGACAGCCTGCCCGCGCACATGCAGCCAAGCCTGTTCGTGCAGCTCGACCACCTGCCGCTCAACAGCAACGGCAAGCTCGACCGCAAGGCATTGGCCGCCACGCCGCTGCCACAGGGCCAAAGCGACCAGCCGCGCACCGCGCCGCGCACGGTCACTGAAACCGTGCTCTGCGAACTGTTCAGCGAAGTGCTGGGTGGTTCGGAAGTCGGCATCGAGGACAACTTTTTCCAACTCGGCGGCCATTCCTTGCTGGCCACCCGCCTGGTCAGCCGGGTTCGTGAACGCCTGGGGGTTTCCCTGCCCTTGCCGCTGGTGTTCGCCCAACCGACGGTCGCGGCCCTGGCCGAGCATCTGCGCGCGGCCATGCCCGGTGAGTCGATCAGCGCACACCCGCGCCCGGCGCAATTACCGCTGGGCCTGGCTCAACGCCGGTTCTGGATGCTCAGCCGCCTGGTACCGGAGTCCCGCGAGTACCACATGCCATTCGCCCTGACCTTGCGCGGCGAGTTGCAGGTCGAGGTCTTGCGCGAGGCCTTTGCGCAGGTCAGCCAGCGCCACCTGGTGCTGCGCAGCCGTATCGTCGAAGTCGACGGCGAGCCGCAATTGCTGATCGACGACCACGGCCCGGCGCTCGCGGTGACATCCGTTGCGAGCCAGGACTGGGCAGCGACCTGCGCCAACGCCCAGGACGAACTGATGACGCCGTTCGACCTGGCCGCCGCGGCGCCTTGGCGTGCGCACCTGTTGCAACGCCAGGGCAGTGTCGAAAACCTGTTGCTGGTGTGCCTGCATCACAGCGCCACCGACGGCTGGGCCATGCAGTTGCTCATCGACGAACTGACCCAGGCCTACGCCGCTGGCCTGAACGGGCAGTCGCCCGCCTGGGCACCGCTGGAAATCGACTACGTCGATTTCGCCCTGTGGCAACAGCACCCGGACACCCAGGCCCGGCGCAATGACAGCCTGGACTACTGGAAAAACCACCTGGGCCAGGACGACTACCAGCTCGACCTGTCCATCGACCATCCACGCGGCGCCGAAGCCGATCGCCGCGCCCGGCAACTCACCGTGCGCCTTGGCACCCAGCGCGCCGAAGCCATCCGGCAGTTCGCCCGTCAGCGCGGCACGACCACCTACGTGGTGCTGGCCACGGCCCTGAGCGCTCTGCTGGCCCGCTACAGCGGTCAGCGGGAGATTCGTCTCGGCACCCCGGCGGACCAGCGTGACCATGGGCAAACCCAGACGTTGCTGGCCTGCCTGGTCAACACCCTGGTGATCCGCAGCGACGTCGACCAACGGGCCCCGGCCGAGCAACTGCTGGCCAGCCTCGAGGCCGATCTGCGTGCAGCCCAAGCCCATGCTGACCTGCCCTTCGCCACCCTGGTCGGCGCTATCGCACAAAACCGCGACTTGAACCGTACGCCGCTGTTCCAAGTGCTGTTCTCCCTCAACTACGGCCGCATCGACAGCAGCCAATGGCCGGGGCTGAACGTCGAAGAACAGATGCTGCCGGTGATCGACGCCAAGTTTGAACAGAGCTGGGAAGTCCAGGACGACGGCAGCGACATGACGCTGGCGCTGGAATACCAATCGGCCTTGTACGACGAAGCGACGATGCAACGCTGGAGCGCGCAGTGGTGCGCGCTGCTCGATGCACTGATGGCAAGCCCTGGGCGCAGCCTGGTCGAACTGTTCCCGCAACAGCAGGATCAGCAGCAACTGGACCGCTGGAACGCCACCGACCGCCACTACAGTGGCCCGACCAATCTGCACACCGCCCTGAGCCAGCAAGCCGCCCTGAGCCCCAACGCCCCGGCGCTGGTGTTCGAAGGCCAGCGCCTGAGCTATGCCGAGCTGGACCAGCGGGCGCAAGCCGTCGCCCGTGCCCTGCGCGCCGCCGGTATAGGCAGCGACAGCATCGTGCCGCTGTGCATGGAGCGTTCGGTGGAGATGGTCGTGGCCTTGCTCGGCATCGTCCATGCCGGCGCCGCATGGCTGCCGCTGGATCCCGAACTGCCTGCCGCGCGCCTGGCATTCCTGATCGAAGACGCCGACGCCCGGGTCACCTTGACCCAAGCGCAATGGCTGTCGCGCCTGCCGGTCGGGCATCAGGCCTGGACCCTCGATACTTTGCCCCAGGCCCCCGCGTTCGAACCGATCAACGTCGAAGCCAATGACCTGGCCTACGTGCTCTACACCTCCGGTTCCACCGGCCAACCCAAGGGCGTGATGAACGAACACGGCGCCTTGATGAACCGTCTGCATTGGATGCAAGACGCCTTCCCGATTGGCCCGAACGACCGCGTCTTGCAGAAAACCCCGTACAGCTTCGACGTGTCGGTGTGGGAGTTCTTCTGGCCGCTGATCACTGGCGCGACCCTGGTGGTTGCTCGCCCGGACGGTCATCGCGACCCGGCCTACCTCAGCCAGTTGATCCAGCAGGAACGGGTCACGACCTTGCACTTCGTACCGTCGATGCTCCGAGCCTTTGTCGAAGAGCCGAGCCTGGTCGACTGCCAGAGCCTGCGCCAGGTGTTCGCCAGTGGCGAAGCCTTGCCGGTGGACCTGGTGCGACGCTTCATGGGTCAACACCCGGCAACGCTGGTCAACCTGTACGGCCCGACCGAAGCGGCCATCGACGTCTCGGTCTGGCGCTGCTCGGCGGACGATGTGATCGTGCCAATCGGCAAGCCCATCGCCAACCTGCGCTTGTACATCCTCGACGAGGCGATGCAACCGTTGCCGATTGGCAGCATCGGCGAGCTGTACATCGGCGGCGTCGGTGTGGCCCGGGGTTACCTGAAACGCCCAGACCTGACCGAGGAACGCTTCCTCGCCAGCCCGTTCGTGGCCGGGGATCGCCTGTACCGCACCGGCGACCGCTGCCGCTTCCTGGCCGATGGCAACATCGAATACCTGGGGCGTCTCGACCATCAGGTGAAGTTGCGCGGCCAGCGCATCGAGCTGGGGGAAATCGACTCAGCCCTGCTGAACCTGCCGGCCATCACCGGTGCCTGCACCTTGGTCATCGACAACCGCCTGGTGGCGTTCTACAGCAGCAGCACCGCGCAATCGGACCTCGACACCCAACTCGCGGCCGAACTGCCAGCCTACATGGTGCCAGCGGTGTGGGTACAAATCCCGGCCCTGCCCCTGAGCACCAACGGCAAGATCGACCGCAAGGCCCTGGCCGCCCTGCCCTTGCCGAACACCCAGAAGGACTACGCGGCACCGCGCAACGACCTGGAACGCCTGCTCTGCCAGTTGTTCGGTGAGTTGCTCGGCGAAACCTTGACCGGCGGCCGTGAAGTCGGCACCTCGGACAGTTTCTTCGCCCTGGGCGGTGACTCGATCCTCGGCCTGAAACTGATCTCGCGCTTGCGTGAACAAGGCTATTCGCTCACCCCACGGGACTTGTTCCGTTCGCCGACCCCGGCGGCCCTGGCCCATGTGACCACGGCGCTGCTGACCCAGGCCGAACAAGGTGATGTGACCGGGCCGATGCCGCTGATGCCATTGCACCAGTGGTTCTTCGACCAGCAGCAGGTCCAGGTCGCGCACTGGAACCAATCGGTGCTGGCCGACAGCGACCGTCGCCTGGAGCCGGCCATCGTGCAAGCCACGCTGGATCGACTGGTCGCCCACCACGACGCCCTGCGCCTGCGTTTCACCGACGTCGACGGCCAATGGCAAGCGCACATTGCGCCGGTGGCTACGGCACAACTGACCTGCTGCGAGCACCCGGAACAACTGCTGCAAGTCGCCCAGCGCCTGGACCTGCAACACGGCCCACTGTTTGCCGCGGCGCTGCTGGAAGGCACGCCGCAGCGCCTATACCTGGTGGCCCATCACCTGGTGGTCGATGCGGTGTCCTGGACGCCGCTATTGGAAGATTTCCAACAGCTGTACCCGGCACTGGAGCATGGCGAGAACCCGACGTTGCCAGCGAAAACCACCTCGTATCGTCAATGGGCCGAACACCTGCAAGCCCATGCCGCCAAGGTCGCTGCCGAGCATCGCTACTGGAGTGCCCAGATCGGCGCAAACCAGCCGCCCATGGCCACGGTCGCCGAGCGCCAGACACTGTCGGTCCGCTGGGACGCCAGCCGCACGCACCAATGGCTGACCAAATCCCATGCGGCTTACCGCACGCAACCGGAAGAACTGCTGATCGCCGCCCTCGCCGCGACCCTGGCCGAGGTCGAACAGCGCAGCGACATCGTCGTGGACCTGGAGCGCCACGGGCGTGACGCACCGTTTGCCGGGCTGGACGTCGGCCGCACCGTCGGCTGGTTCACCACCCTCTACCCACTGCGCGTGAATGCCAGCGGCGCTGCGGGCGATCAGGTGCGCAACGCCAAGCAAGCCTTGCGTGACGTACCCGGCCTGGGCCTCGGCTACGGCTTGCTGCGCCAGCGCGGCGAGTTGCCGGCCAGCCACGGTGATGTGCTGTTCAACTACCTGGGGCATGAGCAAACGCCAGAGGGCTGGTTGCGCGCCAGCAGCCTGACCCCGCCGCCGAACGTGGCCCCGGCGAACCGAGTGACCCACGCCCGTGAAGTGGTGGCCTGGCTGGAGGATGGCGTGTTGCGTGTCGAGTGGCACAGCGTCACGCCAAACGCCGACAGCCGCTTGCCCGCTCGCCTGCTGGAACGTTTGCAGGCGCTGGTCGAACACTGCCTCGACCCGCAGGCCGGCTCGCTGATGCCCGCGGACTTCCCGCTGGCCAAGGCGCTGAACCAGAAATCCCTGGACAAGCTGCTGGGCAAGCTCAAGACCAAACCCAATTCCCAAAGCTAGCGAGCGGTGCGGCGCCGGCGCAGGTCTGAGACCTGCGCGGCGCCTTGATCGACTCACTTGAGTTTTCAAGACTTTGAAATGGACCAAGCAAGCATGAACAACATCGAAGACATCTACTCCCTTTCGCCGACCCAGCACGGTCTGTTGTTCCACAGCGTCTATGAACCGGATTCGCGGGTTTATTACCAGCAACTGAGCCTGGACATGAACGGCCCGCTGCAACTGAGCGCATTTCGCGGTGCCTGGCAGGCGCTGATGCAGCGCCACGCGGTGTTGCGCAGTGCGTTCCTCTGGGAAGAACTGGACGACGCCTATCAGGTGGTGCAACAGGAAGTGCCACTGCCCCTGACCGAACTGGACTGGCAAGACCGCGCCGAGCCACAGGCCGCGCTGGAACAGTTGGCGCTGGAGCAGCGGGCGCAACCGCTGGAGCTGAATGACTCGCCGCTGATGCGCGTATGCCTGGTGCGCCTGGCCCCCGAGCGCTGGCACCTGATCTGGACCTTCCATCACATCCTCATGGACGGCTGGAGCGTCGGCATTGCCGTCCAGGAGTGGCTGGCGCTGTACTACGAACAAGCCCATGGCCGCCCCGCCCACCTGGCGCCAACCCGCCCTTATCGGGACTACATCGCCTGGCTGGCGGAACAGGACATGGCCGCCACCGAAGAGTTCTGGCGCGAGCAACTGCAGGACGTCAGCGAGCCGACCCCGCTGCCCACCTTCGCCGTACGCCAGGCAGCACCGGCAGGAGCGCCGTTCGCCGAACGGGAAAGTCTGCTGGCGGCCAGCGAAACCGAGCAACTGGCGCACTTCGCCCGCCAGAACGACCTGACCATCAATACCCTGATCCAGGGCGCCTGGGCGCTGCTGCTGGGCCAACACGCCGGGCGTGACGACGTGGTCTATGGCGTCACCGTCGCCGGGCGTCCGGAGAACCTGGCGGCGGTGGACAGCACCGTCGGGCTGTTCATCAATACCCTGCCGCTGCGCGTGCAATGGGCCAATGAGCCGACACTGGTGACCTGGCTGCAACACTTGCAGCAAGCCAACAGCGATCTGCGTCACCACGCCTACCTGCCGCTGGGCAAGCTCAAGTCGATGACGCGCATCGCTGCCGAACAGGCGCTGTTCGACTCGATCCTGGTGTTCGAGAACTTCCCGGTCACCGACGCGCTCAACCAGGACACCGGTGGCTTGAGCTTCAGTGCCCCAAGCAACGACCAGCAGGTCGATGGCATTACCCTCACCCAAGGCCGCAACCACTTCCCGCTATCGCTGATCGTGGTGCCGGACAAACAACTGCACTACCTGATCAGCTACGACCGCAGTCGCTTCAGCGACGCCGAGGTCGCGGTGTTGTCGGCACAATTGCGCGCCATCCTGTTAGCGATGACGGCGCAAGCGCAGTGCCGGGTCAGCGAGCTTGAGTGGCTGAGCCCTGAAGAACGCCAGCAACTGCTCGTACAGGGTCGCGGCGTGCAACTGCCGGTGCCTGAGGCGTGCCTGCACCAGCGCTTCGAACAACAGGTGGCCGCTCACCCGGACCACCTGGCAGTCCGCGACCGTCAGGTCGCCCTGACCTACCGTGAACTGGACCAGCAGGCCAACCGCCTCAGCCAGTACTTGCGCGCCCAGGGCATCGGCCACGACAGCGTCGTGGCACTGGCCCTGGAACGCAGCGCCGAGTTCGTGATTGCCCTGCTGGCCACCCTCAAGGCCGGCGCCGCCTATCTGCCGCTGGACCTCAAGCAGCCTGCCGGGCGCCTGGCCGACGTGCTGGTGGACAGCCGCGCCGCGCTGCTGATCGGCGCGGCCGCCTCACCCTTGCTCAAAGGCCTGGCCGAGCACACGCCGACGCTGTGGCTGACAGAACAGGCCGAGGCCATCGCCTCCCAGCCAGACACGCCACCGGCCGTGGACCACAGCCCGACTGACGCCGCCTACGTGATCTATACCTCGGGCTCCACCGGCACCCCCAAGGGTGTGGTGGTCGAGCACCAGTCCATCGTCGATTACCTGACGGCGGTGCACGCAGTACTCAACCCACCGCAGACAGCCCGCTACGGCTTGCTGTCGAGCATCGCCGCCGACCTCGGCCACACCCAACTGTTCGGCGCCCTGTGCAGCGGCGCCAGCCTGTTGCTGGTGGATGAAGACAGCGGCTTCAGCCCCCTGGCACTGGCCGAACTCTTCGAGCAACACCCGGTGGATGTGCTGAAGATCACCCCAAGCCATCTGGCCGGTCTGTTGCAGGCGCTTCCCGATGCCCGCCTGTTGCCGCGCGCCCTGCTGGTCTTCGGGGGCGACGCCCTCAGCCCGACGCTGCTGGAGCAGGTCAACCGCCTGGCGCCGGGGCTCAGGGTGTTCAACCACTATGGGCCGAGCGAAGCGACGGTCGGGGCGATTGCCACCGAACTGCCCGCGGGCCTGCGCAGCATCGCCCTCGGGCGACCGCTGCCGAACCGTCAATTGCAAGTGGTGGATGCCAACGGTCGCCTGGTGCCCACCGGGGTGTCCGGTGAGCTGCTGATCAACGGCGCCCTGGCCCGGGGTTACCTGCACCGCCCGGACCTGACCGCCGAACGCTTCCACCTCGACGCGGATCAGCAACGCTGGTACCGCACCGGCGACCGCGTGCGCTGGCAAGTGGACGGCCAATTGGCGTTCCTCGGTCGGGTCGACAGCCAGGTCAAGATCCGTGGCAATCGCCTGGAGCTGGGCGAAGTCGAGGCGCAGCTCAAGCGCCTGTCGCCGCTGATCGAACAGGCGCTGGTCCGCGCCGTGGAACTGGACGGCAGCCTGCGCCTGGTGGCCTACCTGATCGCCAGCCAGTCGCTGTCCGCCACCAAGCTGCGTAACGACCTCGCTGCGCGGGTGCCGGACTACATGGTGCCGGCGCACTTCATCACCCTCGACGAACTGCCCTTGACCCGTAACGGCAAGGTCGATGTCCAGCGCCTGCCGCTCCCGCAAAAGCCCACGGACGACAGCGCCACCCACATTGCCCCGCGCAATGAAGTCGAAGCACAACTGGCCGCCATCTGGCAGGAGGTGCTGAAGCTTGAGCGTGTCGGCGTGCATGACAACTTCTTCGCCTTGGGCGGCGACTCGATCATCAACTTGCAGATCATCGCCCGCGCCAACCAGCAAGGGCTGAAACTCACGCCCCGCCAGCTCTTCGAAAACCGCACCATCGCCGACATCGCCCGGGTGCTGGGCGCCGATGCCAGCCAGGGCGTGGCACACGAGATTGCCGATGGCTATGACCTGCCACTGGCCGCCGGGCAACTGGCGCGCTTGCAACAAGGGCCGTTGCACGCGACTTGGCGTTGCGTGGCGCTGACCCAGGCGATCGATAGCAAGCTGCTGAGCCAGGCCATCGTCGCCTTGCAGCAACACCACCAGGCCTTGCGCCTGGCGCTCATGGCCCTGCCGGAGGGCGATTGGCAGCAACGGGTGCTGGTCGCGGCCAAGGCCCCGGTCGTCACCGCCGAAAAACTGGAGACCTGCGCCCCGGCGCAACTGCAAGCCCTGGCCCAGGCCGGTGTCGACGCGCTGGAACTGGACGCAGGCCAAACCCTGCACGCCAGCTTGCTGGAGGTAAACGGCAAACATTCGCTGCTGCTGGCCGCTCATCCGCTGTGCCTGGACGAAGCGTCCTGGGCGCTGCTGCTGACGGACCTCAACCTGGCCTTGGCGCAACTGCGTTATCAGCGGCCAGTACGCCTGTCCTACGCCGGTGGTGACTTCACCCAGTGGACACGGCACCAACAGGCTCACGCACAGGGCGATGGCCTGGACGACGCCTGGGAGCACTGGCTGCAATACGCCGGCGCGGAACCGCTGCAACTGCCTGACAGCCAGCAGCCGGCCAGCGTGATCGAACAGTCCCTGGCGACTGCCACCTCAGGCGAACTCAAGCGCCTGGGCGAAGTGCTGCAACTGGACTGGAGCAGCCTATTGGCCGCGGCCGTGGCCGAACAGTACCGTGAACTGTGCGGCAATGGCCTGGTCGCGCTGAGCGTGCACGGCGCCCGGCCGAGTGTCGAGCGCTTGCCGGTCGCGGCGCCCATTGCCGTGGCCGACCTCGACCCGGCACGCATCATCGGGCCGTTGGCACTGGCGGTGCCGTACTTCCTCCAACCCGAAGGCGACAGCCTGCTGCAACGCTTGCAGGCACTGGCCGCGCAGATGCGAGCCTACCCGCAACACGGCGTCGACTATGGCGCCCTGCGCTACCTGTCGGACAACACCTACCTGCAAGAACCGCTGCGTGACCTGCCGGCGGCCTCGGTCGCCATTCGCTGGCTGGGCAACCTCGACAGCCATCGCGAAGAGCGCGGCATCCTGGCCCAGGTCGAGGCCGCAAACCCGTCGGCGGCTTCGCCTTGCCCACTGACCCTGGACGCCTGGTGGCAGGATGACTGCCTACACCTGCGCAGCCAGGGCACCCTCGCCGCCGACTGGGCACCGCGCCTTGCTCAACGCTTGAGCGAACTCGCCGGGCTCGTCGCCACACCGGATCTGCGCCCTGCCAGCCAGGCGTTTCCACTGTGCCACAAACAAGCGGCGACCCTGGCGGCCGAGCCGCTGGACTGGTTGAACATCGAAGACGTCTACCCGCTGTCGTCGATGCAACAAGGCATGCTCCTGCACACGCTGTTGCAACCCCACAGCGGCATCTACCTGATGCAACAACGCTACAGCTGGGACGGGGTATTGCAACGCCCGGCGATGGAAGCGGCCTGGCAGCTGTTCCTCGAACGCCATCCAATGATGCGGACCGCCTTCTGGTGGCAGGACGACCATGAGCCGCTGCAATGCGTGTACCGCCAAACGCACCGGGCGTTCGACTGGCAGGACCTGCGCCATCTCGACGAAGAACAGCAGCGCTTGGCCATGGACCAGGCCCTCGAAGCACAACGCTTGCAAGGTTTCGACATGGCCGGTGCGCCACTGACCCACCTGCGGGTGTTCCAACTCGACGAGCGACGCTTCGCCGTGGTGCGCAGCTTCCACCACATCCTGACTGACGCCTGGTGCTTCGGCCTGCTGATGGAAGACCTGCTGGCGATCTACCAGGCCATCGTGCGCCAGGAGCCGGTGGCCCGTCCGCGCTTGCGCTCGTTCCGCGGCTACATGAGCTGGCTGGAACGCCATGACATGGCCGCCGCACACGCGTTCTGGCAGGCCGAAATGGCCGGTTTCAGCGAGCCGACGCCACTGCATGTGGACAGCCCCGTGGCCGGCCCGGAACAGGCGCCGGAACAGGTCGGCGACTTCGACCAGACCCTGAGCATCGCCCAGACCCAGCGTCTGCAGCAGCTGTGCCAGCAATACCAACTGACCCCCAACACCTGGATCCAGGGTGCCTGGGCGCTGTTGCTGTCGCGCTACAGCGGTAACCGCGACGTGCTGTTCGGCGTGACCGTCGCCGGCCGCCCGACTGACCTCGCCGGTGTAGAAGAAATGGTCGGACTGTTCATCAACAGCCTGCCACTGCGCATCGATGTCGACCCACAAGCGCCAGTGGCCGACTGGTTGCAGGCGCTGCTGTCCCACAATGCGCAATTGCGCGAACACGAAAGCGCGTCGCTGGTGGACATTCAACGTTGCAGCCAAGTGCCGCGCGGCCAGCAGTTGTTCGACAGCCTGGTGGTGTTCGAGAACGCGCCACTGGATATCAGCAGCGTGCAACTGGATGCCTTCAGCATCGACATCTATGAAGACAGGGTCCACACCAACTTTCCGATGACGGTGGTGTTGTACCCCGGCGACCGCCTGGGCATTCGCCTGTCCTACGACAGCATGCGTTTCAGCACGGACACCGTGCAGCGCATGCTCGGGCATCTGGTGCAACTGCTTTCGAACATGCTGGAGACACCGCAGGCGCCCCTGGGCAGCCTGCACATGCTGCCCGAGGCGGAACGCCGGCAGTTGCAGATCGACTGCAACCGCAGCGACGTCGACTTCCCGCTGGAACGTGGCTATGCGGCGTTGTTCGCTGAACAAGTGTGCAGCCGCCCGCAGCACCTGGCCGCGGTATGCCAGGGACAATCTCTGACCTACGCCGAACTGGATCGCCGCGCCAACGCCATCGCCCATGCGCTGCAAGCCGCCGGTGCCGGCCCGGAAACCCTGGTGGCGCTGTTCGCTGAGCGTGGCCTGGCCTTGCTGACGATGATGATCGCCACGCTCAAGGCCGGTGCCGCGTTCCAGGCGTTGGATATCCAACAGCCTCACGCACGCCTGGCGGAGCTGCTGGACCTGGGCGAAGCGCCGCTGTTGCTGGTGTGCGAGCACGCGACCTCAGCACTGGACAACGTCCTGCCGCAGATGCGCCAGCAACCCACCTGCCTGATCGCCCAGGCACTCTGGCAAGGCCGTGAACAGCCGTCGGTGAGCTATGCGCACAACCCGGATCAACTGGCCTACGTGATCTTCACCTCCGGTTCCACCGGCACGCCCAAAGGTGTGATGGTCGAACAACGCGGCATGCTCAACAACATGTTCGGCAAGGTCCCGAGCCTGGGCCTGGGTGAGCACGACCGGATTGCCCAGACGGCTTCGGCAGCGTTCGATATCAGCGTGTGGCAATTCCTCGCCGCACCGCTGTTCGGCGCCACCGTGCACATTCTTCCCGATGCCCAGGCCCACGACCCTGTGGCCTTGCTTGATGCGGTTCAAGAACAGCAGCTGACGCTGCTGGAAACCGTGCCGGCGCTGATTCGCGGCATGCTCCAGGAAAGCCAGGCGCACCACAGCCTGGCGAGCCTGCGCTGGCTCCTACCTACCGGTGAGGCATTGCCACCGGCCCTGGCGCGAGACTGGTTCGCACGCTTCCCGGCCATCCCGTTGATGAACGCCTACGGCCCCGCCGAATGCTCGGACGACGTAGCCTTCTACCCCATCACCCAAGCCCCGGCCGACGACTGCCTGCACATGCCTATCGGCAAGCCGACCGCCAATAACCAGGTATTCGTCCTCGACTCGGCGCTGCGCATGGTCCCCATCGGCGTACCCGGCGAGTTGTGCATCGGCGGTGTCGGCGTAGGTCGCGGCTACCTGCGCGACCCGCAACGCACCCGCGAAGCCTTTGTGCCGCACCCATTCCAGGCCGATGCGCGCCTGTATCGCAGCGGTGATATCGGCCGGATGCGTGCCGACGGCGTGATCGAGTACCTCGGCCGTCGCGACCAGCAAGTGAAGATCCGTGGCCACCGCATCGAACTGGGCGAGATCGAAAATCGCCTGATGCAACACCCGACGGTGGGCAGCGCGGCGGTACTGGCGCTGCCCGACGCCCGCGGTGCGTTGCAACTGGTGGCCTGGTATGTGCTCGACGAAGCGGTCGACCTGGGCGGTGAGTCCGCGCAACAGGTCTTGAGCGCTTACCTGGGCCAGCAACTGGCAAGCTACATGGTCCCGGCCCGTTGGCTGGCCCTTGCGCAATTGCCGCTGAACGCCAATGGCAAGGTTGACCGCCGCGCCCTCGCCGCCTTGGGTGTGCCCCAGGACGAGACCACGCAGGCGCAAGGCATCGCACCGCGTACGCCAACCGAGACAGTGCTCGCCGAACTCTGGCAGGAAATCCTCGGCCTGGACGACGTCGGTGTGCACGACGACTTCTTCGCCATCGGCGGTCACTCGCTGCTGGCCACTCAGGTGTTGTCGCGGATTCGTCGACGATTGAACGTGAACCTGCCACTGCGCACGCTGTTCGAGCGTGGCACCCTCGAACAATTGGCCGAAGCGGTCGATCAGCAGCGCAACGCCCAGACCGAAGCCGACAGCGACAGCGAGATGGCCCTGGCGCCGCGCAACCAGCCGTTGCCGCTGTCCTACAGCCAGCAACGGTTGTGGTTCCTGGATCGCTTCGAAGGCCCCAGCGCCGCCTACAACATGACCACCACCGTCAGGCTGCGTGGCGCGCTGGACATCGCGGCGCTGCAAGGGGCCTTGCAGGCAGTGTTCGAACGCCATGAATCCTTGCGCACGGCGTTCCACCTCCACGGCGACCAGCCTTGCCAGGTCATCAGTCCCGCACCTGTGGTGGACTTGACGCCGACCGAGCTGAGTCACCTCGACAGCGAACAGCAGGCGCCAACCCTGCAACGCCTGATCGATGAACAGGCCGCTCGCCCGTTCGATCTGCAACAGGCACCGATGCTGCGCGCCAACCTACTGCGCCTGGGCGCCGATGATCATGTGCTGCAACTGGTGCTGCATCACATCGCCACCGACGCCTGGTCCATGGGTATCCTGATGCAGGAGCTGATCGTCGGGTACCAGGCCCGCAGCAGCGGCTCGACACCGGTGCTGCCGGTGCTGCCGATCCAGTTCGCCGACTATGCCTACTGGCAACGCAGCGAAGCGCAACAGCGCCTGCTGGCACGGGCCATCGACTACTGGCGCCGCCAGCTCGAAGGCGCGCCCACGCTGATCCCGCTGCCGCTTGACCAGCCACGCCCGGCGCGCCCCGACTACCAGGGTGCGGCGCTGGAGCAACGCTTCACCGCGGCCCAGACGCAGGTGCTCAAGGCCTATGCGCAGGAACAACGGGCGACGCTGTTCATGGTCTTGCTCAATGCCTTCAACAGCCTGTTGCAGCGGGCCACCGGGGCCAACGACTTTATCGTCGGTACCGACCTGGCCAACCGCGAACATCCGGCCCTGGAACACCTCATCGGCTTCTTCGTCAACGTGCTGCCGATCCGTGCCCGCCTGAACGAGGGCGAAACCTTTGACGCCCGCCTGCAACGCTTGCGCGAGGATTGCCTGTCGGCATTCCAGCACCAGCAAGTGCCGTTTGACAAACTGGTGGAGGAACTGCAGCCGCCGCGTACGCCAGGGGTCAATCCGCTGGTCCAGGTGCTGTTCGTCATGCAGAACACGCCGAGCGGCAATGCCAGCCTGCCGGACCTTGAGGTGGAGCACTTGGTATCGCCCCAGGAAAGCAGCAAGTTCGACCTAGCCGTGTTTGTCGAAGAGGACGAAGAACAAGGCTTGAACGTGCGCTGGGTGTATCGCACCAGCGTGTTGCAGGCGCAGACCCTCCAGCGCCTCGAACAAGGCTTCGAGCACCTGCTGGAGCAGCTCGTCGCGGCCCCGGCGCAGGCGCTGGACCTGTGGTCGTGGCGCCTTGAAGGCAGCAACGCTGGCGCCACGCCTGATTTGCCGCTCGACGACGCCTCGGCCCGCAGCGCGCGCAAACAGTCGAAGCTGAGCAAGCTCAAGCAGACCCGCGCAACCGCCGTGAGCCAGGTGGCCCACGAGCAGGTCCGTACCCGCACCCTCAACGCCGGGCAAGTCTTGCCGTTGGTGATCGAGCCGTTGCTCGGCGACCTGGACCCGGTGCACTGGGCGCTGCAAGCCCGGGAATGGATCAATGCCCAGTTGCTGACCCACGGTGGCCTGCTGTTCCGGGGTTTCAACCTGCCGGACGCTGGCGCTTTCGAACAATTCGCCCAGGCCATCGAACCCGACCTCTACGGGACCTACGGCGACCTGCCGAAAAACACCTCGGGCAAGAACATCTACCACTCCACGCCGTACCCGGAACAGCACATGATTCTCTTCCACAACGAGAGCTCTCATTTGCCGCAGTGGCCACGTAAGCAGTGGTTCTATTGCGAAACGCCGGCACCGCGCGGCGGCTGCACGCCCATCGTCGATTGCCGGCAAGTGTTGGCGCGCTTGCCCGAGGATATCGTCGCTCGCTTCAAAGCCCTGGGGCTGCTGTATGTGCGGCACTTCACCGACAAGCTGGATGTGCGCTGGCAGGACTTTTTCAAGACCGAACAGCGCGAGGAAGTCGAGCGTCAATGCCTGGCGTCGGGCATGCGCTGGGAATGGCAGGGGGCCGACAACCTGCGGATCGCCCAGCATTGCCCGGCCATCGTCGCGCATCCCGAGACCGGGGAACTGTCGTTCTTCAACCAGGTGCAACTGCACCACACCGCCTGCCTGGAGCCGGAAGTGCGCAACAACCTGATCAACCTGTTCGGCCCCGGGCACCTGCCCCGCAACGTGTACTACGGCGACGGCAGCGTGATCGAAGACGCGGTGATGCAGGTGATCGGCGAAGCTTATGAAGACTGCGCGGTACGTTTCAGTTGGCAAAAGGGTGACATGGTGATGCTGGACAATATGTTGGTGGCCCACGCCCGGGACCCCTTCGAGGGCGAGCGCAAGATCTGTGTCGCCATGGGCCAGATGATGCGCCGCGAACAACTGACCGGGTGCCTGCCCGAAGCACAGCCGGTGCCGGCTGTGGAGGTGCAGGCATGAGCGCCTTCGAAAAACGTGAAGAAGCCTTCGCCCTCTCGCCGCAACAGCGCAGCCAATGGTTGGCCGGGTTGCCAGCGGCGCGCCTGGAACTGGAAGTAAAAGGTCCGTTGGCTCTGGAACGTCTGCAGCAACGACTCGTTGCCCTGAGCGCTTGCCACGAGGCCCTGCGCCTGCGGGTGCGGCCTGAGCCGGGCCTGCTGATGCCGTTGCAAGTGGTTGAATCCACCGCCATGGCCGCGGACGCCATCAGCGTCGAGGTGCAAGCAATCGGCGACGATCGCCACCGAGTGACGCTGCAACTGCCGGCACTGAGCGCCGATCGCGGAACCTTGCTGCGCCTGGCGCAGGCTTTGGCCTCGACCGATGCACCATCGGTGGATGACGAGGCCATGACCTATACCCAGTACAGTGCCTGGCTCTACGAATTGCAGGCCGATGAAGACGCCGAGCCTGGTCGGCGCTTCTGGGCCAGCCAGGCCCTGGACGAGCCGGCCGCCAGCGAATTGCTCTACCGCCAGGTACGCAGCGACCGCCCCGACGCCCCGGTCACAACTCGCCTGGGCGCCAACCCGCCGTTGAGCATGGCCCTGGACAGCTTTTGCCAACGTCACAACTCATCGCCCGAGCAGGTGCTGATGACGGCCTGGGGCGCGCTGTTGCAGCGCCTGAGTACCGGCGACAGTCCGGCACTGACCTTGAACTGGGTCCACGATTGCCGCGACGACTATGAAGAACTCGCCGACTGCTGGGGCTTGTTCGCCAAGCCGCTGCCCCTGCGCTGGCAACCGGCGGCGGACAGCCATTTTGCCCAGGCGCTGGCGAACCTGCAGGTGCTCTGCGAGCAAGCCACGGAATGGCAGGAATACTGCGGCGTCAGCGCTGCATTGCCGGCCGACGCCTCGCAGTACGGTTTCCAGTGGGGTGGGCAGTTGCCCGATCGGCTCGACACCTTGGGTAGCCTGGCATCGACGCTCACCGTGCTGGACGCACAGGCCATCCCCGCGGGCATGGAGCTGCTGCTGGTGGCCGAAACCACCGCTGGCGGCTATCGCTTGAACCTCTGTCACCTGCCGAGCCGCTACAGCGAGCAAGCCGCCCTGGTCTTGCTGGAACAGTTCCAATCGCTGCTGCTCGATGCCCTCGCCAACCCGGGCAAGCCCTTGGCCGAGCTCTCATTGCAGTCGCCAAGTTTCACCGCGACGCTGGCCGCCCTGCAGGCGTCAGTCGACGTCGCGGCGCTGCCGTTTACCAGCGTGCCGGCGCGCTTCGATGCGTGTGCCGCGCAGTTCCCCGAGCACTTGGCCCTGCGCGACCACAACGGGCAACTGAGCTACGCCCAATTGCAGACCCGCAGCAACCAACTGGCGCGTTACCTGCGCGCTCAAGGCGTGGGTCACGAAGACCGCGTGGCCTTGTACCTGGATCGCTCGTCGCAGATGGTCCTGGCCATGCTCGCCGTACTCAAGAGCGGCGCGGCGTTCGTTCCCCTGGACGTGCATCAGCCGGCACAGCGCTCCCTGGCCATCCTGCAACAGGCGCAGCCGGTCTTCGTCCTGAGTGGTTCGGCCGGCAGCGCCCCCGCGTTGCCCGCCATCGGCTGTCTCGACCTGCGGGATGAAGCGACCTGGCAGCAAGCACCCGCCACGCCAGTCGACGTCGAGATCCAAGCCCAGGACGCAGCTTACGTGCTGTTCACCTCCGGCAGCACCGGCACGCCTAAAGGCGTTATCGTCGAGCATCGACAGCTGGCCAGTTATGTCGCCAGCGTGTCCCGCCGCCTGGCGCTGGCGCCCGGCGAACGCAGTGCGGTGGTCACTTCCCTGGCGGCCGACCTGGGCTACACGTTGCTGTTCCCGGCGCTGCTCAGCGGCGGCGAATTGCACCTGCTGGACAAGGAAACGGCGATGGACGCCCAGGCCTGGGCTGCCTGGCAGGCGCAATACCCGATCGACCACCTGAAGATCGTGCCGTCGTTGCTCGACGCCTGGTTGATTCACGCCCAAAGCGCTGCCGTGTTGCCACGCAAGCAATTGATCCTCGGTGGCGAAAGCTGTTCGCGGCGCCTGTTGCAAAGCATTCGCGACCTCGCGCCGACGCTGGCGGTCTTCAACCATTACGGCCCGACCGAAACCACCGTTGGCGTGGTGATGCACAAAGCCGAGCCAGCCATGGATTATCGCCGCCTGCCGCTGAGCGACCGTCTCGACGGCATGCGCCTGTACCTGCTCGACGAGCAGCAAGCGCTGGCCGCCCCCGGCCAAAGCGCCGAGCTGTATATCGCCGGCCCGCAACTGGCCCGCGGTTACCTGGACGCGCAACAAAGCGCCGGGCGTTTCATCGAACTGGCGCAACTGCCTGGCGAACGCCTCTATCGCACCGGCGACCTGGCCCGCTATCGCCATGACGGCAGCCTGGAAATCACCGGACGCGCAGACCGCCAGGTGAAAATCCGCGGTTTCCGTGTGGAACTCGACGAGATCCAGGCGCAGCTGACCGGCCTTCCCGGTGTGGCCCAGGCTGCAGTGGAATCCATCACCCGGGGCGAGCTCGGCCAGCAACTGTTCGCCTTCATGACCCTGGCACCCGGGCATTCGACCACGGTCGCCCGGCTGCATGGCCAGGCCCAGGATTGCTTGCCGGACTACATGCTGCCCACCCTGCGGATCGTCGAAGCGTTGCCACTGATGGGCAACGGCAAGCTCGACCGCAAGACCCTGCAGCAATGGGCCGATAAAGTTCTCGACACGGTCGGCAGCGCCTTGCCACGCACGCCGCTGGAAGCCCTGCTCGCCGACGTCTGGGCACAGGTGCTGGGCCTGGAGCGAGTGGGCATCGACGATGACTTCTTCGAGCTGGGCGGCCACTCCCTGGCAGCAGTGACCCTTGCCAGTCGCTTGCAGACTGCGCTGTCGGCACCGGTGACGGTCAATGCGGTGTTCAATGCCCCAAGCGTCTCGGCGTTTGCGGCATTGGTGCAGGCCGAGCTCAAGCTCTCGCCGCTAGTCCGGCTGTCGACGCCCAACGCCGTTGAAGCCGCCAACCTGTTCTGCTTCCACCCCTCCACCGGCCACGTGCAGGATTACCGCACGCTACTGACACCGCTTTCGGGCTGGCATCTGTGGGGCTTGCAGGCGGCCTACCTGACCGACGACAGCACAGCGCTGGGCGGCGATATCGAGAGCCTCGGCGCGCTTTATGTCGAGCACCTGCGCCAGCAGCAGCCGCAGGGGCCATATCACCTGCTGGGCTTCTCCCTTGGCGGCCTGCTCGCGATTGCCGCGGCCGCTCGCCTGGAAAGCCAGGGTGAAGAAGTGGCGTTTCTCGGTATCATTGACTCGCAATACCAGCATCAGTCGCCGGAAGACAGTGTCGAAGCGCTGCTGGAATCGGCTTCCCAAGCGTTGACGCCGGACAGCCAGGCCGTGTTGCGCCAGTTGCCATCACCGATCATGGCTGCGTTGCTGGCGCAACTGGACGCCCTGCCCCCAGCGGCCCGCCTGCCGGAACTGGTCCAGTGGGCACGGCAACAAGGCCTGCAACTCGATGGCGACAGTTGGGAGCATTTGCAAACGCGGCTGCGCTACCAGCAGCATACGCAGCACCTGCTGGCCACGTTCAAGCCCGTACGGTTGAGCTGCCCGGTGCATGTCTGGTGGGCCAGCGATACCCTGACCGAGGCTGCCTTCGTCGACCCACATTGGGAAGAGCTGAGCAGCGAGCCATTGACCCGCGAGGTCATCGCAGCACAACACCTCACCATCCTTGAGCAACGCGCCTTGCATGAACAATTGGCGGCGCGCCTCACGGCCATTGCTACACACGGAGCGGTTTGAAATGGATCTGTTGTTACTCATGGCTAAACGCTCATGGCGCGCACTGCTGGTGGCGACCCTGACGGGGCTGACCTGCGGCCTCGCAGCGGCCGGCCTGATCGCCAACATCAACCACAGCCTGGAGGTGTTCGATAAGCTGCGCCCAGTGGATGGCCTGCTCTTCGCCGGCCTGGTGGTGTTGGTCGCGGTGTCGCGGATCATCTCCGACATCAGCCTGCTGCGCCTGGGCCAGGCCGCGGTCAACGACATGCGCCTGCACCTGAGCGCCAAGCTGATCGACACGCCCTACGCGCAATTGCAGCGCCTGGGCAAACATCGCCTGCTGGCAATGCTCACCGACGATACGCAAACCATCAGCCAGGCTGTGGAGTTGGTGCCAATCCTGCTGGTCAACGTCGGGATCATCGTCGCATGCCTGGGCTACCTGGGCTGGCTCAGCATGCCGCTGCTGGGCCTGACGCTGCTGCTGATCGCCCTCGGTAGCCTGAGCTTTCACTGGCCGCAACGCCGGGCACTGACCTCGATTTCCCGCGCTCGCGAGCTCAAGGACCAGTTGTTCAATCAATACCGCCTGCTCACCGATGGCAGCAAGGAACTGCAACTCAACCATCCGCGCCGGCAGCACTTCTTCACCCGCCTGCTGATACCGGTGAGCCAGCAATACCGCCGCGATTTTGTCCGGGGCATGAGCATCTACGCCCTGGTCCTGAACTGGGGCAATGCGGTGTTCTACATGCTGATCGGCGTGGTGCTGTTCGCCGCGCCGCATTTCATCGACCTGGGCGTGAGCCTGGTCACCGGCTATATCCTGGCGATCCTCTACATGATCACGCCGCTGTCGGAACTGATGCACGCCTTGCCGACCCTCGGCCGGGCCAGCGTGGCGCTGAACAAGATCCGCGCCCTGGAAGGCGAGATGCAAACCGCCGACGAGGCCCTCGACACGATCTCGCCGACCCAGGTTCGCAGCCTGGTGTGCCGCCAGGTCACCCACACCTATTACCGCGAGCGCGAGGACGGTCATTTCACCCTGGGCCCCATCGACCTCACCCTCAATGCCGGCGAAGTGGTGTTCATCACCGGCGGCAACGGCAGCGGCAAGACCACCCTGGCCTTGTTGCTGACCGGACTGTACCGGCCGGAAAGCGGCGACATCATGCTCGACGAGCAAGTGTCTTCGAGCAATGACAACCACCATTACCGGCAGCACTTCTCGGCGATCTTCACCGACTTCTGTCTGTTCGAGAACCTGTTCGATGGCGACGATCCACACCTGGTGAAACAGGCGCAGGACTATCTGATGCATTTGCAACTGGACCATAAGGTGCAAATCGAGGACGGCAAACTGACGACGCTGGCGCTGTCCACCGGGCAACGCAAGCGCCTGGCGCTGCTCAGTGCGTACCTGGATGATCGCCCCTGCTATCTGTTCGACGAATGGGCCGCCGACCAGGACCCGGTGTTCAAGCACTTTTTCTACACCCGGATCCTGCCGGACCTGCGCGAGCGCGGCAAATTACTGATCGTCATCTCCCATGACGACGCCTACTTCGGCCTGGCCGACCGGCTGATTCGCATCGAACATGGCAAGCTCAGCGAAGTCGCCCCGCAGGCTGACGCCGCGCCCCTGGCGCAAATGCTGTCTTGAGGAAACCCTGAACATTGTGGGTAATGCTGTTCACTTTTTTTGAAACATCTACTCGCCTTTTTCCAGGCGGTAGTGTGCATATCCGTTGCTGCGGTAGCGGCCACCTATGGTTCCGCTTTTACAGCGGGTCACTTTCGAAAAGCCCGGAAGCCGGCCCAGTCGAAAGTAACCAAAGCGCTCCTGCCCCACCACTCGGTGCCTCGCTAGGGCTCGGCATTCCCTCACTCCGGCCATCGTGGTTAACGGGGCGTCCGAGATCAACGTCCACCACGAGGCGGCCTAACAGCCGACCTGATTTTGGTGAGACCGCGTTTCCCCTGTGGGAGCGAGCCTGCTCGCGAAGACGATGTGTCAGTTTGCGGTGATGTTGGATGTGCCGGCCTCATCGCGAGCAGGCTCGCTCCCACAGGGTTCTGCGGCGTATGTGCATTTTTGTGGCTGCCGAAAATCCATGTGGGAGCGAGCTTGCTCGCGATAGCGGTGGCTCAGCCACATAGAATCCCGGCATGTACCTCGCTCTTGCTCTTGCTCTTGCTCTTGATCTCGACGCCCCGTTAACCACGCTGGCCGAACGCAGGCATTGCGCAGTGGGCATCCCGGCATGGATGCCGGGATAGCCGCGCTGGGCCATGGATGGCCCTTCGCGGCGGGCCCACGGAGCAATGCCGGAGTGCGGGCATGCCGAGCCTAGGCGAGGCACCGAGTGGTGGGGCAGGAGCGTTTTGCTTACTTTTGCGCTCTTCAAAAGTGAGCCGCCGTCAGGGCGGAACCCTAAGCGGCCGTGACCGCAGCAACGGATATGCACCCAATCCAATCCAGTCCAACCCCAAAGGAAAACGACGCGCTCCCCCTACTCATAGATGTAATGCAGGTAGCTCACCTGCTCTGCCACCGGCAGGCGGTGCAGCTTGGGGCAGGATTCGCAGAGCACTGGCGGTTGGCCTTCGACCGGCTCGTGCAGTTGGTAATGCAGGCAGCAATGCCGGCGCAGGGGCAAGCACGGGCAAATCTGCGGCGCCGGTGATTCGACCATGCGCTGCAGGCCCCGCAGCTTCAAGCGTCCGTTGTTCACCGTGACCTGTTCCAGCCATTGGTGCGCCTCGGCGAAGCCGTCCCTGGACAGGTCGGGGTCCATCCTGGCGAACGCGCCGTCCCAGATGGCGACGAAGTTGCCCCACAATATCTTCGGAGCCAGGCCACCGGCAGCGGCCAAGGTGCTGAACAGCGGCGCCAGGTGCTCGTGGATCAATCGCGACCAGTACGCGGCACGATCATCCGCGCCCAAGGCCGACAGCCCGGTGCCCAGGCCCAGCGCCGCAGGTTGACCGTCGTCATGCAGCAGCAGCGCGTCCTCGCCCCAGAACTCGATGGCGCAGTGACGCGTCAGCACGCAGGCCAGGGTGGCCGGCAGGACAATGCTCATGTAGTTCATCGACCACTGCGATACCACGGCGGCGCGGTTCACCCCCGGGTAACGCAGCGCAAACCGGCTTAGCAAGGGTTGCAGTACCGCAGGGTCGGCCAGCTGGCTCAACGCGATGGCAGGCTGGTCGCCAGGTGCCTGCCGGATAACCCGCTGTATCGGCGGCCAGGCCTGGTTAAGCCATTCTGGAAATTCGATAACGGGGCTCCCGTGGCTTTCCCTAATTAATGCAAACGATTAGCATTGGCTGATCCTATCCTCCCGCCCCTGCAAACTCAACGTCGTTAGCGACCAGGCTTACCAAGACCACATGCACACACTTCGCAATTTCTGGCGTCTCGCGCGGCCTTTCTGGGCCTCCGAGGAAAAGTACCCGGCCCTGTTGCTGCTGTTGGCCACCGTGCTGATGACCCTGTGCCTGGTTGGCGTCAATATCCTCACCAATTTCTGGAACCTGCACTTCTATAACGCCTTGCAGGCCCTGGACTACCACGGCTTCCTGGTGGGCAGCCTGCAATTCATCCTGCTGCAGATCGGCATGGCCGCCTTTACCGTAGGCGCATTCCACTTCCAGCAGAAGCTGACCATCCGCTGGCGGCGCTGGGCCACCCGCAACATGCTCGATCAATGGCTGGGCAGCCAGCGCTACCAGAAACTGAAGCTGACCGAGACCGACGTCGACAACCCCGATCAGCGGATCGCCGAGGACATCGACCTGTTTATCGTCAAGTCGCTCAAGTTGAGCCTGGGCCTGTTGACGTCGGTGGTGTCGCTGTTTTCCTTCCTGCATATCCTCTGGCAGGCCTCCAGCCTCGTCAGCGTGCCGTTCAACGACCAATCGGTGGTCATTCCGGGACTGCTGGTGTGGGTCGCCCTGGTGTATGCGCTCCTGGGCACCGGCCTGGCCTTCTGGCTGGGCCGCGCGCTGCCCAGCCTCAATTTCATGCAACAGCGGCGTGAGGCAGATTTTCGTTTCTCGCTCATCCGCCTGCGGGAGAACGCTGACTCGGTGGCGCAATACCGGGGCGAAGTCGTGGAGAACGAACGCTTCAACCACCGCTTGGAGGCGGCGCTGGAGAACTTCTGGGCGCTGGTGAAGAAACAGAAGTTGATCATGGGCTACTCGACCTTCTACTTGCGCAGCGCGACGGTCATCCCGATGTTCATCATGGCGCCGCAGTTCTTTGCCGGCGCCTTTCCCCTCGGCCGCCTGACCCAGATAAGCGCGGCCTTCGGTGAAGTGCACGCGGCCATCGCCTACCTGGTGAGCGTGTTCCCGGAACTGTCGGAATGGAAGTCGGTGATCGACCGGCTGGTCGGTTTCCAGGAGCGCCTGGATAACGTCGAGGTCAAGTCCCAGGTCAGGCACGAGCAACAGGCCAGCGGCCTCGACATCAAGGACCTGGACATCTGGCTGCCGAACGGCCGGCCATTGTTCAAAGGCTTCAACCTTTCCCTCAAGCCCGGCGACAGCCTGATGATCAGCGCGCCGTCCGGCTACGGCAAATCGACGCTGATCCGCACGATTACCGGGCTTTGGCATCACGCTCGCGGTTCAAGTTGTTATGACCGTGAGCGCGCCCTGACACTTTCGCAAAAACCCTACCTGCCGTTGGGCAGCCTGCGCGAGGCGCTGTGGTACCCCAAACCGCCCCGCCGCGAAGAAGATGCGGCCCTGCGCCAGATCATGGAGCAAGTCGGCCTGCAACACCTGGCCGATCAACTGGAGCAGGAACGGGACTGGGCGCAGACCCTCAGCGTCGGCGAACAGCAACGCTGTGCATTCGTCAGGGCCCTACTGGCCCGCCCTGCGGTGCTGTTTCTCGACGAGAGCAGCTCGGCGCTGGATGCGGCAAACGAAGCGCGCTGCTATCAACTGCTCAAGCAAACGCTGCCGGACACGATCCTGATCAGTGTCGGGCACAGCGCCTCCCTGGAGCACTTCCATTGGCAAGTCCTTGAACTGCAGGACGAGGCACAGTGGGTGCATCGCAAGGTCAAACAAGCGGTCTGAGCCCAATAGAGCAAACGCTGAATAACCTGTGGCGGGCGGAGTTGTGGGAGCAAGGCTTGCCCGCGATGGAGTCGACTCGACTTCAGGAGGGCCGCGTCACCTTCATCGCGGGCAAGCCTTGCTCCCACACACACTCATCACAAAGTCCTCAGTGTCCCAGCCAATCGCCCCTCCTTGTACATTGGCATGCAGAGTTTGTGGTCTATAGTTCCTGACAGATCCAGAGTTTCGCTCGGGCCATAGGAGCAACACCCTCTCGAGCCGCAACCATGTCGGATGCCCAACAGCCTTCGGTAGTGAACTATGCAGGGAGCACACCATGCCGATCCAGCGGCCTGAGACACTGAGGTTGGCCCCTGGCCCTGCCCATCATGCAGAGACCGATGACAATACCGAGGCCAGCGTGTTTCGACGCGGTTTCGACCAGGCCAAGGAAGCCTACATTCTGTTCCCGCTGCTGGCCGCGCTGCTGTTGCTGGCCATCTGGACCGCTACCCTGTACCTGATCAAGGTTGAACATCTTCGCGCGCAGCAGAGCGCCGCGACGGCGAGCCTGGAGATGGGCGCCACCTACGAAGCGCAAATGTTGCGCGCCATTCACGAAATCGATCAAACCCTCAAGCTGGTCAAATACACCTACGAGGCTGAGGGCGAACCCAATCCCCTGCGTCGGCTCCAGGAGCGGGCCTTGTTGCCGCCAGCCTTGGTGTTTGACGTCAGTGTGGTCAACCCGGACGGCAGGCTCGTGGCGAGCACGCGGGTCAACGACCTGGAAAATATCGCTGACCCGGATGAGCAGCAAACGCTGCGGCACAGCGACTCACTGTCCATCAGCCATCCGTGGAAAAGCCCGGTCACCGGAGAATGGCGCTTGCGCTTCAGCCGTCGACTCGACGCGGCCGATGGCAGGCTTGCCGGGATCGCCAGGGTCGAGGTCGATGCTGCCTATTTCGTCAGCAGCTACGACGCCTCGAAACTCGGCGACCAGGGTGCGCTCGGACTCCTTGGCACCGACGGTATCTTCCGTGTAAGGCGCACCGGGGAAACGGTACATGCAGGCGACACGGTCGATTACACCACCGTGGTGCCAGACGCCGAAAACACCGAGGCCGTGCTCTCGGTCAATGGATGGGACGGGGTGCGGCGCTACACCAGTGCCCGCCAGCTCTACGACTTTCCGCTGGCAGTGATTGTCGGGTTGTCGGAGGAAGAACAACTGGCCGTGGTGAACCAGCAAGCACGTACCTATCTCTGGCGCGCCGCAGGCGGCAGCCTGGTGCTGGTGTTGTTGGTGGGCCTGCTCGCCCGGATGAGCTGGCAACTGGTGCAAAGCCGTCTGCGCGCCGCCGAAGCCCAGACGCAACTGGCCGCGGCCGCCCGCCAGGCCGGCATGGCCGAAATCGCCACCAACGTCCTGCACAACGTGGGCAATGTACTCAACAGCGTGAATATCTCCGCCGACCTGGTCACCCGCAAGCTGCGCACCAGCAAGGCCTTGGGGCTTGGCAAGGCCGTGCAAATGATGAACGAGCATGCCGAGGACCTCGGCGACTTCATCTCCCACGACGAAAAAGGCAAGCTGCTGCCCAGCTACCTGAACCAACTGGTGGACGCGCTTGCGATCGAGCAACAGAGCATGACCGAGGAGCTCGGCCAGCTGAGTAAAAGCGTTGATCACATCAAGGAAATCGTCGCCGCCCAGCAATCGTATGCAGGCACCTCCAGCATTGCCGAAACCGTGCAGATAAAGGAACTGATCGAGGATGCCCTGCGCATGAACGCCGGCATCATCGCGGCGCGCCAGATAACCGTGGTGCGAAACTTTGCCGAAACGCCCTTGCTGCTGTTGGACAAGCACCGGGTGCTGCTGATCCTGGTCAATTTGATAAAAAACGCCAGCAGGGCGATGGATGACAAGCCGGAGCTTGCCCATCAAATCATCCTTCAGAGTGAGATGCACCAAGGAGACTCCCTGGTGATCAAGGTCATCGACAATGGCGAAGGCATCGCGCCCGAGAACCTGACGAGAATATTTGCCCATGGCTTTACCACCCGCAAGGATGGCCATGGTTTTGGCCTGCACAGCTGCGTCCTGGCGGCCATGGAGATGGGGGGGTCGCTGGAGGCCCACAGCGATGGCCCGGGAACGGGGGCGACCTTTACGCTCAAATTGGCGATCTAGACTACGCTTCGGTGCGTGGTAGCGCGCAGCTTCAGCCAACGTTACAAGGAACAGACGAATGGCGATCCATGCAACGAGGTCTCGTTGACCCTATGGCGACAAGACCCAATACCCTGGCCCTGGCCGTCATGACGCTGTATGCCGGCGGGGCCAGCGCCGACACAGCCGATACGTCGATGTTTTCGTTGAGCAGCTTCGGCACGGTGGGGATCGTCCACTCCAGCGAGAAAAAAGCTGACTTCACCTCCAGCATCTTCAAACCCAATGGCGCCGGTCATTCACGCAACTGGAGCGCCGATGTCGACAGCCTGATCGGTGCCCAACTGACCGCCACCTTCACCCCGCAGCTGTCGGCCGTGGTGCAGGTCATTTCAGAGCAGCGCTACGACAACAGCTATCGCCCCTTTGTCGAGTGGGCGAACATCAAGTACCAGTTCACGCCGGACTTCAACGCCCGCATTGGCCGCACCGTATTGCCGACTTTCCTGGTCTCCGACACTCGAAAAGTGGGCTACACCCTGCCCTGGGTGCGTGCGCCCATGGAGGTCTACAGCCTGATGCCGATTTCCAGTAGCGACGGCATCGATGGCAGCTACCGGTTTCGTGTCGATGAAATCACCAATACCGTGCAGGCGCACTACGGCCAGAACGACACCCGTCAGCCTGACGGCGCCGGCAAGGCACTGACGAGAAATTTCTGGGGGGTCACCAACACCACCGAGTTCGGCGTCCTGACCACGCGCATCACCTTCATGAAAGCCGACCTGACCCTGGAGCCGTTCAATTCACTCTTCGATACGTTCAGGGAGTTCGGTGCCGAAGGCATCGCCATCGCTGATCGCTACGACTCCGATGACACACCCGTCGAATTCCTCGGCGTGGGCGCCAGCTATGACCCGGGCGACTGGTTCGTCATGAGCGAATGGGGGCGTCTGGATAGCCGTTCCGGCCTGGGCAGGACCAGTGGCTGGTACATCAGCGGCGGGTACCGCGTTGCAGCGTTCACCCCCTATGTCACCTACGCTCGATCCAGGACCGAAACAGAAGTTTCCAGCCCGGGCTTGACGACATCGGCCTTGCCACCGGCCCTGGCGGGGGTTGCCGAGCAGCTCAACGGTGCGCTCAACTCTGTCCTGGGCTCAAATGAAGGCCAGCAGACCGTGTCCCTTGGCGTGCGCTGGGATTTCACCAAGAACATGGACGCCAAACTGCAATACGATCACACACGTTTCAAGGGCAACTCGGTCGGTCCGTTGATCAACCCCCAACCGGACTTCACGTCGGGGGGCTCGCTCAACGTCATCAGCCTAGCTGTCGATTTTGTATTCTGATGGAGCAGGCCATGGGGTTTGTGAGGCTCATCGGATTCGCCGTAGCGGGGCTCGCCCTGTGCGCAGCCAGCGCTGCCGTCAAGGCCGAGGTGGCCGTGGTCGTCGCCACGTCCAGCCCGGTGAAAGCGCTCGCGCCCAATCAGGTGGCGGATATTTTCCTCGGCAAGACCAGTCGTTTCCCCTACGGCGGACAGGCAACTCCCATTGACCTGACGGAAGATTCGCCGACCCGCGATGAGTTCTACACAACGTTCACCGGCAAGTCCGCCTCCCAGCTCAAGGCGCACTGGTCGAAAATCATCTTTACCGGCAGGGGCCAACCGCCGCAGGCTGTTTCGAGCAGCGCGGAGGTCAAGAAGCGTGTTGCAGAGAATCCCGGCACCATTGGCTATATCGATGCTCGGGAGGTGGACGGCAGCGTCAGGGCACTGCCGCTTGACCCGCAATAAGCGCGAGCCTTAGTTATCGAGATCCGTGCCAGCCGCCTGGGCTTGCAGCAACACCTTGAACTGATCGGCCGGAACCGGTTTGTTGAAGTAAAAGCCCTGGAATTCGTCGCAGGCATTGTCGCGCAGGAAATCGGCCTGCTCCTTGGTTTCCACACCTTGGGCCACCACGGTCAGGCTGAGGGTCCGGCCCATGGCAATAATGGCCTCGGTCAAGGCTTTGTCTTCCGACACGCTGCTGGTATCGCAGATACACGAGCGGTCGATCTTGATGACATCGAGCGGAAACTGTTCGAGGGCAGAGAGCGAAGAATAGCCAATGCCGAAATCATCGATGGCGATACGGACCTTCAGGTGCTTGAGCCCGGTCAACACGCTCAACGCTCTCTTGACGTCCTGCATGAGCAGGCTCTCGGCGATTTCCAGCTCCAGCAGACGCGCATCCATACCGGTTTCGGCCAATATCTCAGCCAGGTCCGTGAGCAGGTTCTCATCGGCAAACTGCCGTGCCGTGAGGTTCACGGCGACCCCCAGGTGCGGCAATCCCTGTTGCTGCCAGGCCACGTTTTGCTGGCAGGCGGTCTTGAGCACCCACTTGCCGATCGGCACGATCAAACCGGTCTCTTCCGCGACGGGGATGAATTGCATCGGTGCCACGATACCCAGGTCCGGATGATTCCAGCGCAGGAGCGCTTCCATGCCGGTAATGCGACCACTGCCAATATCTCGCTTGGCCTGGTAGTGAAGCTGGAACTCGTGGCGCTCCAGCGCGTGGCGCAAGCTCAGCTCCAGCGTCATCCGCTCCAGTGAGTCCGCGTTCAGCTTCGCGGAGTAGAACTGGAAGTTGTTCTTGCCACATTGCTTGGCCTGGTACATCGCGATATCAGCGTTTTTCTTGAGCGTCTGCTCGTCCAGGCCATCTTGTGGAAACACACTGATCCCGACACTTGCGGTCACCCGGAACTCCTGGCCCTGGAGGTTGAAGGGCCGGGCAATGGCGCCGAGGATTTTCTGGGCGGTGGTTGCCACGTCCTTGTCATCAGACAGCTCCGGCAGCAGGATCACGAATTCGTCGCCGCCCAGTCGGGCCACCGTATCGCTGGTGCGCAAACACGCCTTGAGTCGCAGCGCGACCTCCTTGAGCAATTGATCGCCGGCATCGTGCCCAAGCGTATCGTTGACTTGCTTGAAGCGGTCGAGGTCAAGGAACAGCACCGCCAGTTGACGATGATAACGGCTTGCTTCGCCGATGCTCTGGCTCAACAGCTTGCTGAACAGACTGCGATTGGGCAACGCCGTAAGGCCGTCGTGATAAGCCAGATACTCGACATTTTCAGCGTAGGCAATTTTCGCTTCGCCAGCGCGTAAGCGGCTTTGCACCAGTTGCCAGCTCATCCGGGCGAGCAGCCCCGCCAACAACACCAGCAACAGGCTGCCGCCGACCGTGCGCCAGAGATAGGTGCGTGCTTGCCGGGTCACCGTGGCCAATTGTTCTTCTTCGGACAACCCGACGATCACCGCCAGCGGAAAATCGTAGAGCTGACGGGCGCTGGTATAGCGCCGCACACCGTCCCATCCATTGATCGAGCGCACGGCTTCAGTGTTTTCGGTGTCCGGCACCACGGTGGCGTAATCGACCTCGTCGCCGGCGGATATCGCTTCCCCGCTGCGCCGTGCTCGAAAAATGCCGTCGATGCCCAGCAGGCCGAGCAAGCCATGATTGCCGAGCTTGGAGGGGTCATAACTGCTGACAAAATAGGCCGCATCGATCTCGACCATGGCGATCCCGGCGAATGCGCCATCCCCCGTGTCAAGCCGCCGGCTGAAACGCAACTTCCACTCCCCCGTCGCTGGGCTTTTCCATGGGCGGCTGATCGACAGTGCAGTGTCACGCCCCACCGTTTGCAGCTCATCCTTGGCGATCCGGTTTCCGACCTCGCTCGACTGGGTGCTGGCCACGACCAGACCACTGGCATCAACCACGCTGACATCAAACAAGTAAGGCGAAGGCAGCAAGGCGCGTGCCTTGAGCTTGGGCAGCGGGTTTGGCTCGCGCTCGGACTCGTAGGTGTACTTGACGAGCTTGAGGGTCTGATCGATTTCACGCACCGCCCGTAGGATCTGCGCTTCGTAGGTGGCGCCGATTTCCAGGCTCGCCTCGGCGATGCCTTGCTGCGCGCGGGCCTGTTCGAGCTTGATCAGGTACAGGGTGCCCGCCCAGATGACCGACAACAGCAGAACGGCCAGCAGCGGGAACAGAATGTAGGCTTCCTTGACCTGGTCGAAGCGGCGCCGAAACCGATTGCTCGTCGCATCGGACAGGGCGTTTTCACGAGGGGCGACATCCTGGGCCGACGTCAGTACACTCGCCCGTTGGATCGCCATGGTGTGCTCCCTGCATTGTTCACTGCTGACGGCCTGCGGGTATCCGACGCGGTAACGCTGCGAGGCGTCCGTGGTTCCTGGTCGCCGGCACTGAAGGATTCCGAACCTGCAGAAAACTATAGACCACAAACTGCGCCTGCCACTGCCAATCGGCACGCCGACCGTGGCTTTGCGGTGATTGTAATGACGAAGTGCAGTTGACGCCCCTGACTTATTGGTCCAGTTTTTAATACAACAATGTCCTGCAGGCCTTCGATGCAGGACGTAATGCCCGATAAATCCTGTTCGTTAATCAAAGGGCCCCTGCCAGCCTATGAATGATGTACGTAGGACCTCCCCTGCCATTGAACGCCAATGGATGCCCCTGTGCCGTTGATTCCCCTGGTTGTGTGTGACGACTCCAACATGGCGCGCAAACAGGTATTGCGCGCGCTGCCGACAGACTGGCCGGTTTCGGTCACAGAGGCGATCAACGGGCGCCAGGCCATGGACGCCATACGCCAGGGCCTGGGACACGTGGTGCTGCTCGACCTGACCATGCCGGAGATGGATGGCTACCAGGTGTTGAGCGCCTTGCGCGCCGAGGGATTGAAGGCGCAAGTCATCGTGATTTCCGGTGACGTCCAGGACGAGGCGGTGCGCCGCGTGCTTGAGCTGGGCGCGCTGGCGTTCCTGAAGAAGCCTTTCGACGAAAACGAACTGCGCCAGACACTGGAGCGGCTGGGGCTACTGGCCCAAGCCAGCCAGGTGCCGTTGCAAAATCGCTCGACCACGAACGTGGCCATCAGTTTTCACGATGTGTTTCGCGAGACGGTCAATGTTGCCATCGGCCGGGCAGCGGCCCTGATCGCCAAGGTATTGGGGGTCTTTGTGCAGTTGCCGGTGCCGAACGTGAACATCCTCGAGGTCGGGGAACTGCATATGGCGCTCAACGACGTCGGCAGCTCCGAGCAACTCACGGCCATCTGCCAGGGTTTCATCGGCAGCGGCATCGCCGGCGAAGCCCTGCTGATATTCCACGACTCGGAGATCGCCGACATCGCGCAACTGATGCAGCGCGAGAGTGCCGATTATTCGGACCTGGAAATGTTGCTGGACCTTTCCAGCGTCTTGATCGGTGCGTGCCTGAGCAGCATTGCCGAACAGATCGATGTGGTGTTTTCCCAGGGCCATCCGCAGATCCTCGGCCAGCACGCGGCCATCGATGACCTGATCCAGGTCAACCGCAAGCACTGGAAAAAGACCCTGGCAGTGGAAATCAGCTACAGCCTGGAAGGGCACGATATTCGCTTCGACCTGTTGCTGCTGTTCACGGAAGACTCCATCGAACGGTTGACCCACAAACTCGCCTACCTGATGAGCTGAGCCATGAACGATTCCATCGATCTGAACGAGTTTCACTGGTTGCTGGCCATCGTTCAGAGCATCGACGTCGGTGTCGTGGTACTCGACCGCGAGTACCGCGTGCAGGTCTGGAACACCTTCATGGAGAATCGCTCCGGGGTGCAGCCCAAGGATGCCCACAATCAGCATTTTTTCACTCTGTTCCCTGAAATCGATCGCCAATGGTTCAGCCGCAAGGTGGAAAGTGTCGCGACCCTGGGCACGCCGGCGTTCACGGTCTGGGAGCAGCGCCCGTACCTGATTCGGTTCAAGAGCTACCAGCCGATCACCGGCCAGGAAGCGTTCATGTACCAGAACACCACGCTGCTGCCGCTGCGCTCGCCTGACAACACCATCAAGCACATCTGCCTGGTGATCTATGACGTCACCGACGTCGCCACCAACCGGCATCAGCTCCAGGCCGCCAACGCCCAGCTGCAACAACTCTCCAGCACTGATCGACTGACGGGGTTGTACAACCGCGGGCATTGGGAAAGCGATCTGAAAACCGCCTACGCTCGGCACCAGCGCTACGGCCATGCGTTGAGCCTGGTGATGCTCGATATCGACCACTTCAAGCGGGTCAACGACACCTACGGTCACCAGGCCGGCGACAGGGTCATCGAGCAGGTTGCCAGGCTGCTGCGCGAGCATGTGCGCGAGTCCGACGTGGCCGGGCGCTATGGCGGTGAGGAGTTCGGCGTGGTGCTCTCAGACACCGACAAGACCGGCGCACTGATTTTCGCAGAGCGCCTGCGCAACGCCGTCGAAGCGCTGGAAGTGGAGTTCAACGACCAGACCATCCGTTTCACCATCAGCCTGGGCGTGGCCGACCTGAGCCAGCCCTCGAACGACCACGCCGACCTGATCGCCAGGGCGGACCAGGCGCTGTATACGTCGAAGAAGACCGGGCGCAATCGGGTGACGGTGCATGAATAGCGAGCCCACCTTCCTACTAAGGTGATGATGCGACTTGACCACACCACACATCCCCCTGTGGGAGCGAGCTTGCTCGCGATAGCGGTGGTTCAGCAACATTGAGGGTGGCTGGCACGCCGTCATCGCGAGCAAGCTCGCTCCCACAGGGCTCAACTGGGCATCAGAACCAGGTTTCCATCTGGATGCCGTACTGCCAGGTACCGCCGGCGTTGAAGTCAGTCTTGCCGAAGGAGTCGGTGGTACTGTACCGGTCCAGGTCCGACGACCAGTTCATGACACTGGCGAACACGCGCAGCTCAGGACGCGTAAGCAGATCGCCCAGGTCAGGCTTGAAGGTCGGGGCGACCGTGAACTTCCAGAAGTTGCCGTCGACCGCATTGCGTTGCAGGTAGCCCTTGGGGTCGAGCTGCATGGTTTGCCAGCTCATCTCGTAGGCCATCTCGAAATTGCTGTTGATTTCGTTGGCCAACCGCACGTTGAGGGTCATCCAACGGTAATCGTCGCCCTTGACGTAGCGGTCCTTGCTTTGCTCGGCCAGCAGGCTCGGGCCGATGCGCCAGTCGGACGCTATAGGCGTCTCGCCGTAGAGCGCCAGACGCAGGGCACGGGCATCGTCGATCAATTCGCCATCGGCACCGACGTTCTTGACCTCCGCCCCCAATCCCTGGCCATAGAGCAGCGCCGTCTTGAAGAAGCCTTCGCGGCCGAAAAAGTTTTTCTGGTGATTGGCGACCATGCTGTGCAAGCCTGAATCGGCCGGCGTCAGCCCCGCTTCATTGGTGCGGGTAGCAAAGTCGTTTTTCTTCGAACCGATGGCGTTGAACATCCACTGCCACTGCCCACCGTCGAAAAACTGGTTGGACGTCAGGATGTAGCTTTCCACATCGGCATTGACGCCGCCCTCACTGAAATCCCCGTAGTTGCGACCGATCAATGAGTAGTTCGAGCGCCAGTTCTTGTTCATCTGTATATCGTAGATACCGCCACCGGTACCGGCCAGATAGACAACGTCGGAGTCGAGCCAGTGGATGTCGAAATTGTCCCTGTCGAAGCGCTTGCCAGCCCACAGGGTGGAATTTTCGAACATCGAGTTGCCCTTGAATGCCGCCAGGTGATCGAGTTCGGTAAACACCTGGCGCACGTTCAGGTTGCTTTCATCGGCGGTCCAGTCGTTGGAGCTCTCCACACCATCGGCGATGGACACCGTGAACTTGGAGCGGGTGCCGTTCTGCGCGTATTGCTCTTTCGACAGGTCGATACGCATGTAGGTATCGTCCTCGTTACCGAGTCGCCCGACAGCACCACCGACAGAACCGGCCGGAGTGGTGTACGGACCGCCACGACCACCGCCCAACCCATCATTGATCAGCAACCCGGAGCGAGCGTAGCCCTTGAAGCTGAAACCGTCGGTAAGGTGTGCGCCACTGCCCTGCTTTTCTGTGCTTTGCTGGCTGGCTTCGAGTTTGGCCAGGCGCGCATCGAGCGTGGGGACCGTAGCGGCGGACGCCACCGGTTGTGTGGCGGGCGTGGCGAGTTTGAGTTGCTGCAATTCCCTGGCGAGTGCCTGGGTTTGCTGTTCGGCGGCGGCGGCACGTTTTTCCGCTGCGCTGGCACGGGCCTCGAACGCGGCCATGCGCTCTTCCAGAGTCGCGGCCTGAGAAGTGGTCGCCGAGGCGCCGAGCACACCTACGAGTAGCCAGCTTGATGCTTTCTGCATGTGGTTTTTCCCTGTTTTGTTTTTATTGTTCTGTTGCCGCGACCGGCCTTTTTGCCTAGGTTCTGAATTGTCAAACCCAAGGAAAAAAAGGATGCCTCATCGCAAATACACTGCTACATTTGGCGATGTTAACGTTAACTTTTCTAAAAACAAAAATAAAGAGGGCTTTATGAAACAGCTCAAATCGATCCTTCCAGCGGCACTGCTCGGCCTGTGCGTCGGGTTTCCATCCCTCTCCACAGCCGCCAGCCTGACGATTTCCTGCGGTGCCGTGGGTGCTGAATTGCAACTGTGCAAGGAGGCCGTCGAGGCGTGGTCGAAGCAGACCGGCAACAGCGTCGAAGTGGTTTCCACGCCTAACTCGGCGACCGAGCGGTTGTCGTTCTACCAACAGATCCTCAGTGCGCAATCCAGCGACATCGACATCATCCAGATCGACATGGTGTGGCCGGGGATGCTTGCCAAACACTTGATGGACCTGCGCGAGGTGCTTCCTGCCAACGCGACCCAGGGTTACTTCCAGGCTCAGGTGGACAACGCCACGGTGAACGGGCGCCTGGTGACCATGCCGTGGTTCACCGACTCGGGGCTGCTGTATTACCGCAAGGACTTGCTCGAGAAGTACAACAAGCCCGTGCCACAGACCTGGGAAGAAATGACGGCTACCGCCAAGACTGTCCAGCAAGCCGAGCGTGATGCTGGGAACGCCAATGCCTGGGGCTATGTATTCCAAGGGCGCGCCTACGAAGGCCTGACGTGTAACGCACTGGAGTGGATCAGCAGCCAGCCGCAAGGCGGGCTGGTCAACGCGCAAGGCGACATCGTGGTCAACAGCCAGGCCTCAAGGGCGGCGTTGACCCTGGCCAAAAGCTGGGTGGGAGACATCGCCCCGCGTGGCGTGCTCAATTACACCGAGGAAGAAGGACGCGGCGTCTTCCAATCGGGCAATGCGTTGTTCATGCGTAACTGGCCTTATGTCTGGGCCCTGGTGCAAAGCCAGGACAGCGTCGTGAAGGACAAGGTCGGCGTCGCTCCCCTGCCCCGCGGCGGCGCGACGGGCACCCATGCGTCCACCCTCGGCGGCTGGGGCCTGGCGGTATCGCGCTACAGCGCCAACCCCAAGCTCGCCGCAGAGCTGGTGAGCTACCTGAGCAGCGCCCAACAGCAGAAACACCGCGCCTTGGTTGGCGCCTATAACCCAGTGATCGAGTCGCTGTACCAGGATCCCGAGTTGCTCGCGGCCATGCCTTACTACAGTCAACTGCGCAGCATCCTCAACGACGGGGTCATGCGCCCCGCTTCAATCACCGCCGACCGCTATCCACGGGTCTCCAACGCGTTCTTCGATCAAGTGCACGGCGTGCTGGCGGGCGAACGGCCGGTCGATCAGGCGCTGGCCGAACTGGAAAGCGAACTCACGCGCATCAAACGCCGGAACTGGTAAGCCACAAGGAAGGAAATCACCATGTCTGTCTCCACTACACTCGCCCCCGGCGACGACGAGCACCTGCTCACTCGGGAAACGCCGGTACAACGCCGTCGCGTTCGCGCCGCCTGGCTGTTCCTGAGCCCGATGTTGCTGTGCCTGGCCCTGGTGGCGGCCTGGCCGCTGCTGCGCACATTCTGGTTCAGCCTGACCGACGCCAGCCTGGCCGACACGGGCGATGCAAGCTTTGTCGGCTTGAGCAATTATCTGTTTCACAGCAGTGCTGGCTGGTCGGGCATCCTGGTCGATCCACAGTGGTGGAATGCGGTGCGCAACACCTTGCATTTCACCGTGGTGTCAGTGGGATTGGAAATCGTACTGGGGCTGCTGGTGGCGTTGCTGCTGAACGTCAAGTTCACCGGACGCGCCCTGGTGCGGGCGTTGATCCTGATCCCCTGGGCGATCCCGACCATCGTCTCGGCGAAAATCTGGTCATGGATGCTCAACGACCAGTTCGGCATCATCAATCACCTGATGCTCGGCCTCGGCCTGATCGATGCGCCCCTGGCCTGGACAGCCGACGCGGACCTGTCGATGTGGGCAGTGATCGTCGTCGACGTCTGGAAGACCGTGCCCTTCGTCACGCTGCTGATGCTGGCGGCCTTGCAGATGTTGCCCAGCGACTGCTACGAAGCCGCCAGGGTCGATGGCATTCACCCGGTGAAAGTGTTCTGGTGGGTCACCCTGCCGCTGCTGATGCCGGCCTTGCTGGTGGCGGCGATCTTTCGCATCCTCGATTCCTTGCGGGTGTTCGACGTCATCTATGTGTTGACCTCGAACTCATCGAGCACCATGAGCATGTCGGTCTATGCCCGCCAGCACCTGGTGGAATTCCAGGACGTCGGTTACGGCAGCGCCGCTTCGACCTTGCTGTTCCTGGTCGTGGCAGTAATCGCCATGGCGTACCTGTACCTCGGACGCCGTCAACTGGAGGTCCGCGCATGAGCCCGCGCCTGCTGAAAAAAACCCTGCTGCGCGCCGGATTCTGGTGCCTGATCGGGATCTTGCTGCTGTACGCGGTCTTCCCGTTCTACTACGCCATCGTGACGTCGCTGAAGCCGTCCAGTGCCTTGTTCCAGGTGAGCTACTGGATCGACAACCCCGACTTCTCCAACTATGCCGCCGTGCTGAGCCAGGCCTCGTTCCTGCGGGCCATCGGCAACTCGCTGGTGGTTGCGCTGAGCGTGGTCGCACTGGCGTTGTTCCTCAGCCTGACCGCCGCCTATGCCTTGGGCCGCGTGAAGTTTCGCGGACGCGGCGTGGTGTTGATGATGGTCCTGGGCGTCTCGATGTTTCCACAAGTCGCAGTGCTGTCGGGATTGTTCGAAGTGATCCGAGCCTTGGGCCTGTACAACACGTCCTGGGCGTTGATCCTGAGCTACACGATTTTCACCCTGCCCTTCACCGTCTGGGTACTGACCACCTTCATGGGGCAACTGCCTCATGAGCTGGAAGAGGCCGCCATCATGGACGGTGCGTCACCCTGGGTCACGCTGACCCGCGTGCTGTTGCCGCTGCTCTGGCCGGCACTGGTCACCACGGGGCTTTTGGCCTTCATCGCCGCCTGGAACGAGTTTCTGTTTGCCCTGACCTTCACCCTGACCGACTCGCAACGCACGGTCCCGGTCGCCATCGCGCTGATTTCCGGCGGCAGCCCCCATGAATTGCCCTGGGGCTTGTTGATGGCGGCGTCGGTGCTGGTCACGGTTCCATTGGTGATTCTGGTGCTGGTCTTCCAGCGCCGCATCGTTTCCGGCCTCACTGCCGGCGCGTTAAAGGGTTGAGGCCCAACACAGATAAGAAAGGAACAGCATCGTGATCAAGTTGAAGCTGGATAACGTGAACAAACAATTGGGCGGCGCACGCATTCTTCGCGACGTCAGCCTGGAAATCTCGGCGGGTGAATTCGTGGTTTTCGTCGGCCCTTCGGGCTGCGGAAAGTCGACCTTGCTGCGGCTGATCGCCGGACTGGATTCGATCTGTGACGGCGACCTGCTGATCGACGGACGCCGGGTCAATGACCTGGAGCCGCGCGAGCGTGGCGTCGGCATGGTGTTCCAGTCCTATGCGCTGTACCCGCACATGAGTGTCTACGACAACATCAGCTTTGGCCTCAAACTGGCCAAGACCGAAAAGACCACCCTGCGCGAGCGAGTGCTGAAAACCGCGCAGATCCTGCAGTTGGACAAACTGCTGCAACGCAAGCCACGGGAACTGTCGGGTGGACAGCGCCAGCGCGTGGCCATGGGCCGGGCCATGGCGCGGGAACCGGACATTCTGTTGTTCGACGAGCCGCTGTCCAACCTCGACGCCTCCCTGCGCGTGCAGATGCGCAACGAAATCGCTCGGCTGCATGGGCGCCTGGGCTCGACCATGATCTACGTGACCCACGACCAGGTTGAAGCGATGACCCTGGCGGACAAGATTGTCGTGCTCAATGGCGGGCGCATCGAACAGGTCGGCTCGCCACGCGAACTCTACGAGCACCCGGCCAGCCGCTTTGTCGCCGGCTTCCTCGGCTCGCCCAAGATGAACTTTCTGCCGGCGCGCCTGCATACCCCAGGCGAAACCAGCCTGATCGACAGCCCTTTATTGGGCATGACGCCCCTTCCCTTCGACAGCGCCCACCTGGCCGCGAACAGTCCGCTGACCTTGGGGATTCGCCCGGAACACGTGTCGCTCAAAGCGGCGCAAGGCAGCGCTGGGGTCGTCGTGGTCGGGGTCGAATACCTGGGCAGCGAAACCTACGTGCACCTGGAATCAGGCGAGGATGAACCCTTGATCTGTCGCTGTGAGGTCAACGCCGGATGGCGAGTGGGCGATCGGGTTGAACTGCAACTGGCGTTCGGCAGCGTGCATCTGTTCGACGCGGATGGCACGGCCTTGAGACGCCCTCCTGCTGTTATTGAAGTCCTCCCGGAGGACGTCCCGCAGCGCTCGCCAAAAGCAGGCGCTCTATGACTGTGTCTGTGAATGCCATGAACGCACCCATGCCCTCCCCCCTTGAACATGCGCAGCAGGCGCTGAGTGAAGGTCAGTCTCGACTCATCGACGATTATCGACCGGACTATCATCTGGCGCCTGTCGCGGGCTGGATGAACGACCCTAACGGGGTGGTGTTTTTCCGTGGCGAATATCACGTGTTCTACCAACACCACCCTTTCGATGCCAAATGGGGGCCAATGTATTGGGGCCACGCCAAGAGCGCCGACCTGGTCCATTGGCAGCATCTGCCCCTTGCCCTGGCGCCAGGCGATGACTTCGACCGCCACGGCTGTTTTTCCGGTAGCGCAGTGGTGTGTGGCGACACCCTGGCGCTGATCTACACCGGGCACACCTGGCTGGGAGAAGTGGGTGACGAACGCTCTATCCGCCAGGTCCAGTGCCTGGCCACCAGTGACGACGGCATCCGGTTCGTCAAGCATGGCGCCGTCATCAAGGACGCGCCGCAAGAAACGATCATGCACTTTCGCGACCCCAAGGTCTGGCAGGAGGACGGCTATTGGTACCTGATTGCCGGCGCGCGCCTGGGCAACAAACCGTTGCTGCCGCTGTACCGATCCACCGACCTGCACACCTGGGAGTTCCTCGACTACGTGTCCAGCGGTAATGAGGGCGATGGCTATATGTGGGAATGCCCGGACCTGTTTCGCCTCAACGGGCGTGACGTGCTGCTGTACTCCCCTCAGGGCATGCAACCCGAAGGTTACGAACGGCTCAACAAGTACCAGACCGGTTATCGCATTGGCCGGCTCGACAACGAATGGCACTTCACCGGCGGGCCGTTCATCGAACTGGATAACGGTCACGATTTTTATGCCGCGCAAACGTTGGAGGCCGCCGATGGTCGGCGCCTGGTATGGGCCTGGCTGGACATGTGGGAAAGCCCGATGCCGAGCCAGGCCCATCACTGGTGCGGCATGCTCGGCTTGCCCCGCGAGCTTGAACTGCAGGGCGATCGCCTTGGCGTGTTTCCGGCACGGGAACTGACGGCGCTGCGCCAGGCGCCGCTGCCGAGCATCGCGCCGTGGGGCGAGTCGGGCAGCCGCTGGGTGCCGCAGGTGCGGGGCGACAGGCTGGAAATCCATGTGCATCTGGATCTGCTCGGCTGCACCGAAGGCCACCTGGGCATTGCCTTGCGCTGCAGTGCCGATGAGCAGGAGCAAACCCTGCTCTATTACGACGCGTCACTGCAACGCCTGGTACTCGATCGCAGCCGCTCGGGTGCGCAAGTGAGCGGTCAGCGCAGCGTGTCGATCGAGCCGACGCAAACACAACTGCACCTGCGGGTGTTTCTCGATCGCTCGTCCATCGAGGTGTTCGAGGAAAACGGCCGCTTCAGCTTCAGCAGCCGCCTCTATCCGCGGCCCGACAGCCTCGGGGTGAAACTGTTGGCAAACGGCACTGGCGGGCGCGTCGCCATTCCCAAGGCGTGGCCGCTGGACTCGGGCTGGCTGTGAGTACCGTCATTCGAGTCGCGAGAAGCCCAAGGCCTGTGTCATGATTCTGCGTCAACCTGACTGGCCGCACTTCGCATGACTTCAGTGAAAGACGTTGCACAGCTGGCCGGCGTATCCCTGATGACGGTTTCGCGCGCGCTCAACACGCCGGAAAAACTGAGCCCCGAAACCCTTCAGCGGGTACGTCGCGCCATTGAGGAACTGCAATTCGTACCGAGCCTGTCGGCGCGCAGGATGCGCGGCGACAACCTGCAGGCGCGCACCATCGGTGTGTTCGCACTGGATACCGCGACCACACCGTTCGCCGTCGAGTTGCTGCTGTCCATCGAACAGACCGCGCAGCAGGCAGGCTGGAACGTCTTCATCCTCAACCTGTTGAGCAACCCGCCCACCGACCAGAACATCGACCTGATGCTGTCGCACCGCCCCGACGGGTTGATCTTCAGTGCCATGGGATTGCGCCAGGTGAGCATTCCCGAGCGACTCAAGAGCAAGCCGCTGGTGCTCGCCAATTGCCTGGCCGATGACAGCCACCTGGTCAGTTATGTCCCGGATGATGAAGCCGGGCAGCATCGAGCCATGCAGCATGCGTTGAGCCAAGGCTACCGACGCCCGCTGTGTATCAATTTACCGAGGAAAAGTCTTGCCTGGGGCCTGCGCCAGCAAGGCCTGAAGCGCGCCTGTCAGGCCGTCGGGCTGGCACCTGAAGCACTCCTGCAATACGACCTTTCCGATCACGACGCCTATGGTGAAACCGCCGCCATTCTCGACCGGCATATCGTTGACGGCCGTCCGCAATTCGACATCCTGGTCTGCGGCAACGACCGCATTGCCTTTTGCGCCTATCAGCTGTTGCTGGGGCGCGGCCTGAAAATTCCCAGCGATGTCGCGGTGCTCGGCTATGACAACATGATCGGCATCGCCGAACTGTTCATCCCGCCACTGACCACCGTACAACTGCCGTACTACGAGATCGGTCGCCAGGCGGCCCGGCACCTGATCGAGAACCTCGAGGTATCGGGCACCCAGCCGGTGGATTGCCCGTTGGTGGTCAGGGCGTCGCTATAACGCCAAGCGGCATCCGGCGCCCTGCCCTCAAGGCTGTTTCGCGGACGACGGCGGCAGCGCCGCGATGATCCGGGCGCGGCAAACCTCGAGGATTTCATCGGCCAGTGCGGAATCGTCCGGGCAGGCCCGTGACAACATGATCGCCCCGACGGCATGCGCCAACATGTCGAGCATTTTTGCCCTGATCGCTTCCTGCGGTGCTTCCTGCGACTCGTCTTGCCCGGAGTCGTACCGGCTTTCGAGCGCGGCCAGGGTGTTTTCGATGCCGTTGGCAAAGGTGGCCTTCAGTTCGGGCGATTGACGGGCAGCGTCGCCACACAGTGCCGCCATGGTGCAACCGCCACCCCGGCCGTCGCGGTGATCCCTGGACACGTAAAGATCGACGAAACCAGCCACGTCGATGCCCGCATTGTCGGTCAGCGACTGCGCAAGGCTGCTAGCTGCTGCTTCGGCCATCAGGTCGGCCTTGGAGCCGAAATGCTTGTAGAACCCGCCATGGGTGAAGCCAGCGGCCGCCATCAAGTCCGCCACACCCACGCCGTCAAAGCCTCGCTCGCGAAACAAGACAGAGGCCGTCTCGACGATGTGCTCCCTATTTGCCTGGGCCTGGGCCTTGGTCACCCTCATTTTTCACTCCCTCGTGCTGCTCGAAATCATGCGTACATCATACATAGATGTCGAACATAATCAAATTCGTTGACAGTTTAGATTTCGATCATCATCCTAATGAAAAGCCGTGCTCACCTCGCCAGGCTGCACGCGCTCCCTTTATCCAAACCGACGGAAACAAGACGCCATGACCGACCAGATCCTGTTCACGCCCTACACGTTGGGTGATCTCACGCTTTCCAACCGAGTGGTCCTGGCGCCGCTGACACGTAACCGTGCGGGGCAAGGTTTTGTACCGAGCGAGTTCGCGGCCACTTACTACAGCCAGAGAGCGTCGGCAGGCCTGCTGATCTCCGAGGCGTCACAGATATCCCAGCAAGGACAGGGCTATCAGGACACACCCGGGATCTACACCCAGGCACAGATCGACGGCTGGCGCACGGTCACCGAGGCCGTGCATGCCAAAGGCGGGAGGATTTTCCTGCAACTGTGGCATGTCGGCCGCGTTTCCCACGTCGACCTGCAAGCGAATGGCGCGGCGCCAGTAGCCCCCTCCGCCCTGCGTCCGGCGACCAAGGTCTTCGTCAACAACAGTTTCGAGGACGTTTCCGAACCGCGAGCGCTGGACATCAGCGAGTTGCCGGGGATCGTCAACGATTTTCGCCAGGCGGCGGCGAACGCCATCGCCGCGGGATTTGATGGCGTAGAGATCCACGGCGCGAACGGCTACCTGTTGGACCAGTTCATCAAGGACGGCGCCAACGTGCGCACCGATGCCTACGGCGGGTCGATTGAAAATCGTGCGCGCCTGCTGCTGGAAGTGACCGCGGCAGTGGTGGACGAAGTCGGCGCCAACCGCACCGGCCTGCGCATCTCGCCGGTCTCGCCGGCCAATGGTGTGTCCAGCAGCGCACCACAGGCGCAGTTCGACTACCTGGTCGAACAGCTCAACGCCCTCGACATCGTTTACCTGCACGTGGTCGAAGGCGCGACCGGTGGGCCGCGCGAGGTTGCGCCCTTCGACTTTGCTGTCTTGCGCCAGCGCTTCAAAAACACCTACATCGCCAACAACGGCTACGACCTGGACCTGGCTACCTCACGACTCGTCGAAGACAAGGCTGACCTGATCGCCTTCGGCCGGCCGTTCATCGGCAATCCGGACCTGGTGGAGCGGCTCAGAACCGGTTCGCCTTTGTCGGCATTCAATCCCGCTACCCTCTACGGTGGTGGTGCGACGGGCTACATCGATTATCCAACGCTCGCTGAATCCAGCGCGCAGTAACACTAACCAGACCCGATTGCGCGCCTGAACAACAGCGCGCGACTCGCTCATCAATACCTTGAAGAAGAGAATTTCCCATGGACACTCGCACAACCGTTCTCATCACTGGCGCCTCCACCGGCATTGGCGCTGTCTATGCCCAGCGCTTTGCCCAACGTGGACATGATCTCGTCCTGGTGGCCCGCGACAGCGCGCGCCTGGAAGCACTGGCCGCCAAGCTGCGCAGCGAACACAACGTTGCCGTCGATATTCTCCAGGCCGACCTGACCCAGCTCAGCGACCTGACAACCGTCGAAGCGCGGCTGCGCGATGACGCCAACATCGGCATCCTGGTCAATAACGCCGGCGCCGCCCAATCCGGGACCTTCATCGAGCAATCGACCGACAGCGTCGCACACCTGGTGTCGCTCAATACCACTGCGCTGGTCCGGTTGGCCAGCGCCATCGCCCCACGCCTGGTCAAAGCGGGTGACGGCGCGATTATCAATATTGGCTCCGTCGTTGGCCTGGCACCGGAGTTCGGTATGTCGGTCTACGGCGCGACCAAGGCGTTCGTGCTGTTTCTCTCCCAGGGACTCAGCCTGGAGCTCTCCCCGAAAGGCGTCTACGTACAAGCCGTCCTGCCAGCGGCCACCCGTACCGAAATCTGGGAACGCGCGGGCATCGATATCAACACCCTGAATGAAATCATGGAAGTCAGTGACCTGGTCGATGCCGCGCTGGTCGGTTTTGATCGTCGCGAGCCGGTGACCATCCCGCCCTTGCATGAAGAAGCACGCTGGGATGCCTTGCAGGCCGCGCGTCAAGGCCTGCTCGGACAAATCCGGCAGTCCCATGTTGCCGAACGCTATCAAGACCCGGCGTGATCATCGTTTAGCGGGCGCCGGCGCGAAGGACAGCGCCGGTATTTCCGGATGCCTGGCCAGGTGATCACTGCGCTGCATCCCTTATGAGAGCAAAGCACCATGAAGGCATTTCTAATCGACCGTTACGGCAAGCACAGTGGCCGTATTGGCGAGCTAGCGGCCCCTGACGTGGGTGACCATGACGTACTGGTCCGCGTGCAGGCTGCCAGCGTCAATCTGTTGGATTCAAAGATCAGCAAAGGCGAATTCAAACTGATCCTGCCCTACTCATTTCCCTTGGCATTGGGTCATGACGTGGCGGGGGTCGTGGTCCGCGTGGGATCCCGTGTCGAGCAATTCAAACCAGGCGATGAAGTCTATGCCCGCGCCCCGGATGGGCACATCGGCACCTTCGCCGAGCAGATTTCAGTGAACGAAAACGCCTTGGCCATGAAACCGGCAAACATCAGCATGGAAGAAGCCGCCGCCCTGCCCTTGGTCGTCCTGACCGCCTGGCAGGTACTGGTGGAAACCGCCCGACTGAAGCGAGGCCAAAAGGTCTTCATCCAGGCCGGTTCAGGCGGCGTCGGCACCCTCGCCATCCAGCTTGCCAAGCACCTCGGCGCCTTCGTTGCGACCAGCACCAGCGCCGGCAATGTGCCGTGGGTCAAAGCCCTGGGCGCGGACGTTGTCATCGATTACAAGCAACAGGATTTCGCCAGCGTTCTGCAGGACTATGACGTCGTGTTGCACAGCCTGGGCGCCGATGAGCTGGAGAAATCGCTGAAGATCCTCAAACCTGGCGGCCAGCTCATTTCCATCTCCGGGCCACCCACCCCACAGTTCGCCCAGGCCCAGGGATTTTCCTGGGTGCTGAGACTGATCATGGGCCTGTTGAGCAGCGGTATACGCCGCAAGGCCCGCCGAAAGGGTGTGAGCTACACCTTCGTGTTCATGCACGCCAGCGGTCCTCAACTGCGTGAGATCAGCACGCTCGTCGAGGCCGGCAGCATCAAGCCGGTGATTGATCGGTCCTTTCCCTTCGACGCGACAGCCGATGCCTTGAGCTACGTCGAACAAGGACGATCGAAGGGCAAGGTCGTCATCAAGATTCACTCGGGAATGGCCCCTGAAGAAAAAGCGCTGATTTGACCTGCGGGAATCGGTTGACTACCTTGAAACTCACCCATCTCGTTCGACAAGGAGTGTCGACATGTGCGCAGCTGCTCGTGCGTCTTTTACCCTGCCCCCTGACGTCCCATGCGGTAGCTGCCCAGCGTTGAGTTGCCCTCGCCCATAACACCGCCAATGCCCGCGACAGGTTCAATGAAACCCGCCGGCCGGCACCAACCCCTTCTGTTTTCTCTTTCCCCGGCATGGAATGCCGTGCCGGCTACCGGTTCCAACACAAGGAAGTCACGTCATGAAGACACGTTTGAAAAGGATCACACCACTGCTCGTCCTCCCGTTGTTCTGGCAAACGACAGCGGCCAATGCCGAGTCGTGCGAAGAGACGCTAAAACGGGTGGAGGGGTTGTACAACAACACCGTCGACAGTTGCCGGCAGGACCCGGCCTCGGATTGTTCGGGGTTGCTGATCAGGGGCACTCACCGCGCCAACCCGGCGAAGGGCGAGAAATGGGATGTCTGGAACCCAAGCCCGAAAGCGAAAGAGTTGGGCACCTTTGCCGCCTCCTGGATGCGGGTCGATGGCATCAGCTATGAAGACCCTGGCATGAGCACCCAGAACGGCTACATCATCACGCCGATTGACCAGGTACGCGAACCGGAAACCCCGGTGCACATCTACTGCGCATTTCCGAACGATGCCTGGACCGACTTTCGCGATGATCGAGGTTGTGGCAACAATAAAAACACCGCCCAGACAGAGGCGGTCTGCCAGGCCATGGCGCCACCTATCCTCAACGCCAATGCCTGGGTCGCGCACTTCACCCGGTTCAACAACGACAGGAAGCAGGACCAGTTGCAATGTGGTTTCAATATGCGCAACCCCATGAGCAGCCGGGAACGGGTCGACGCCTTTCGAAACTTCATGGGCGCCCGGCAAGTCATCAATACCCGCGAGTTTCAAACCCAGACCGAACTGCGCCTGGGTAACCCGAAAGACGATGCACTGCCGATCCTGGCGTTTTTCTACAGCGATCAACGTGGCCTGAACGATGCCCTGGCCAACCAACGGGACTACAAGGACAAGACCGGCAAGGATCGCAACATCATCAAGATCGACTTCCCCAGGACGCCGGGCAGCAAGGCCACGTTCTCCTGCACCCGAACCACGCCGCCGCCCACGCAACAATTCTGTGACCGCTACATCGAATCCAGCACTTGGGTAAAACGCCCTGATCCGAAGCTTGGGCCCGACACCTGGTCGCTCGAGGTCGTGCCCACGGCCTGTGGTCGCGCGATCAAGGATGACCAGACCGACAGGATGTTTGCCGAGCTGTACAACAAGCACAAAGACGACGGGCAATGGCGGCAATACAGCGTCTACGGCGGGTCCCTCCGCCGGCAATTGGTGTGTCATCTGGCGGCAACCTTCGATGGCAAACCCGTCAGGAACAAACCCGAGTGGAACCTTGAGCCGGCACGTCCTTACGTCGACCAGGCCAGGGCTGTCGCACAGTACTGCAATCCTTACTGAGGCTTGAGCGGCAACGCGATCTGCCGATATTCCAGGTATCGGCGGATCACGTATTTACCAAACAGCAATATGCGAATCCGCCCGGGGTTCAGTCCCGCCACACAACACCCCGCTGGCCGGGTCGCGCAGGATGATCTGGCCGCGGCCATAGTCGGTCAGGTCGCTGGCGATCTGAACCTCATGCCCCCGACGCGCCAAGGCATTGGCCAGGTCCCGTGAGGCCCCGTGCTCGATCCCGACCTTCATCGCCCCCAGCCATTGCCAGCGCGGTGCATCCAGCGCCGCTTGCGGGTTCAGGCCGAAATCCACCAGGTTCATGACCATCTGCACATGCCCCTGGGGCTGCATGTAGCCGCCCATCACGCCGAAGGGACCGAGGGCCTCGCCATTGCGGGTGAGGAAACCGGGAATGATGGTGTGGAAGGTCTTCTTGCCTGGGGCCAGGCAGTTGGCGTGGCTCGAATCGAGGCTGAATTCCTGCCCACGATTCTGCAAGGCAATACCGCTGTCGGGCAGCACCACGCCAGAGCCAAACCCGTGGTAGTTGCTCTGGATGAACGAGACCATATTGCCCTCCCCATCCGCAGTCGCCAGGTACACCGTGCCGCTGGCGTGGGGGTCGCCGGGCGCGGGCGGTTGGGCCTGTTCGCCGATCTGCCGACGACGGTGGGCACTGTAGTCATCGCTGAGCAGGTCAGCCACCGCCACGCGCATGTGCAAAGGATCGGTGATGTAGTGCAGGCCGTCGCTGTAGGCCAACTTCATCGCTTCCAGTTGGCGATGCCAGGTCTGTTGGCTGTCACGGTGATCGAAGTCGAAGCCTTCCAGTATCTTCAACGCCATCAAGGCCACCAGGCCCTGCCCGCTCGGCGGGATTTCCCAGACATCCACGCCTCGGTAATTGATGTGGATGGGGTCCACCCACTGGGCGCGATAATCCTTGAGGTCCGAGGCCCGCAGATAGCCGCCGCTGGCCCGGGAATGAGCGTCCAGGCGCTCGGCCAATGCACCGCGATACAGGCTCTCGCAGCGGGTATCGGCCAACTCCTGGAGGGTGCGCGCCTGGGCCGGGTTGCGAAAAACCTCCCCAGCCCGTGGCGCCCGGCCATCGATCAGGAAAGTTTCGAACCAAGTCTCGAGGACGGCATCCCGATGGGGCGTGAACTCGTTCACCGCAACCTGCCATTGATGGGCAACCACCGGCGACAGCGCAAAGCCATCCCGGGCCAGGCTGATCGCCGGTTGCAGCAGCTCGGCAAAGGGCAGCTTGCCAAAGCGTCGGGACAATTCGGCCCAGGCCGACGGGCAGCCCGGGACGGTTACCGATGTCCAGCCATAGAGCGGCATCTGCTCGTGGCCGGCGGCCTTGACCGCCTCGATGCTCAAGGCGGCCGGTGCATGGCCGTTGCCGTTGAGGCCGTGCAACTGGCCCTTGCACCAGACCAGCGCGAAGGCATCACCGCCGATGCCACAGCCAGTGGGTTCCACCACCGTCAGCGCCGCCGCGGTGGCGATGGCGGCGTCGATGGCATTGCCGCCCTTTTGCATGATCTCGATGCCCGCCTGGGCAGCCAGGGGTTGGGACGCGGCGACCATGCCCCGACGGGCGAAAACGCTCTGGCGTTGCGACGGATAAGGGTATTGGTGGGCAGAAAATTTCAGCATGGTGAAGGCTCTTCGATACAGGAATTCAGTGGCCGGGAAAGGTCATAACACGCGACTGAGAAAAGCCCGGGTACGAGGATGAATGGGGTGACAGAAAATCTGCTCCGGCGGCCCCTGCTCGATGAGCTCGCCCTGGTCCAGGACCACCACACGGTCGGCCACTTCCCGGGCAAAGCCCATTTCATGGGTCACCACGACCATGGTCATCCCCTCCTCGGCCAACTCCTTCATCACTTGCAACACCTCGCCGACAGTCTCCGGGTCGAGGGCGCTGGTGGGTTCGTCGAACAGCATGGCCTGGGGTTTCATCGCCAGGGCCCGGGCAATCGCCACCCGCTGTTGCTGGCCGCCAGAGAGCATCGACGGGTAGTGATCGGCCTTGTCCGCCAGGCCGACCCGCTCCAGCAGGCCGCGGGCCTGCTCCAGCGCGGCAGTGCGAGTCACGCCAAGCACCTGGATCGGCGCCTCGATGATGTTTTCCAGGGCCGTCATGTGAGGAAACAGGTTGAAGCGCTGGAAGACCATGCCGATGTCCCGCCGTTGACGGGCGATGTTGCGCTCAGACTCACGCACCAGGCTGCCATCGGCCCGCTCGCGATAGCCCATGGCCCGGCCGTTGACGCGGATCCGCCCGCCCTGGATGTCCTCCAGCAGGTTGATGCAGCGGATGAAGGTGGTCTTGCCCGAGCCCGAAGCGCCGATCAGCACCACCACTTCGCCGCGCCGCACTTGCAGGGAGATGCCCTTGAGAATCTGCAGCTCGCCGAAGGACTTGTGGACATCCAGCGCCTCGATAATCAGCTCTTCGCTTTTATGCGCCATGGTTAACGTGCCCTCAGCAGGTTCAGGGTGCTGCGACCGAACATCCGCGTCGAAGCCGGCGGCGGTGACGAGGGCCGGTCCGATTGACCGAAACGGGCCTCCAGCCAGCGCTGGAAAAAGCCCCACAACGTGGTCAGCAACAGGAAGTAGATCGCCACCACCAGATACAGTTCGAACACCCGGAACGTCGCCGACGTGACCATCTGGGTACTGAGCAACAATTCCTGGACGCCGATCACGCTGACCAGCGTGGTGTTCTTGAGCATTACGTTGAACTCGTTGCCCAGCGGCGGAACGATGACCCGGAACGCCTGGGGCAGCACAATGCGGCGCATCAGTTTGGCGAAGGTCATGCCCAACGAGCGCCCGGCCTCGTATTGGCCCTTGTCCACCGCACCGATGCCGGCGCGGATGATCTCGGCCATGTAGGCACCCTCGTTGAGGCCCAGGGCAATGATCGCCGCCTGGATATTGCCAGGGATTACCAGCCCAAAGAGGTCGATGTCTTCGAAGCGGAAAATCCCGCCGGCGGCCAGTGCGGTGTAGAGAAAGACGATCTGCACCAGCAACGGCGTGCCGCGCATCAGCCACACGTAAAAGCGCACTGGCAAATGCAGCAACGGGTTCTTCGACAACCGCAACAGCGCGGCGGCCAGCCCGAGGGCACAGCCCAGTAGCATCGCCAGCACACTGATCAGGCAGGTCAGCCAGAGCCCGGTGAGGTACACCCCACTGGGCTGCAACAGGTACTGCCAGAACACATCCCAATTGAAATTCATCGGTAGTTCACCTCAATCAAGCGTGTCACTGGCGACATGCCATTTGCCCAGCAGTTGGCTGTAGCTGCCATCGCTGCGCATATCGCCGATGACCTGCTGCACAGCCGCAGTCAGTTGCGGATCGTCCTTGCGAATGCCCAGGCCAGTGAGAATCCGGCTGAAGGCTGGCACGCCCTCCTCGAACAGATCGGGGGCCATGGTGGCGTAATAACCGGCGGTTTCCACGGTGGTGCCGTAGGCGTCGACCTGGCTGATGCGCAGGGCCTGGAAGGCATCGGTGTCGGAGTTGTAGACCACCAGTTTCATAGGCGGTTTGCCGGCCTTGACCAGGGTCTCGTTCTCGGCGTCGAGCAGGGTCTTGATGGTGGAACCGTTAAGTACGGCGACCTTGTGTCCGGAGAGATCCGGCAGCGTCTTGAGGCCCTTTGGATTGCCCTTGGGCACCACCACCGCCTGGCTGGAATACATGTAGTTGACGATGTCGATCACCTCACGGCGCTCGGGCTTGTCAAACAGCTGGTCGACGATCATGTCGCACTGTCGGGCCAGCAACGCGGGGAGCAGCCCGGAAAAGGGAATGACCCGCCATTCCACCTTCTTGTCGCCCAGGCGCTTGGCGATTTCCAGCCCCAGGTCCACGGTCAGTCCCTTGGGTTTCTGCGCCTCATCGAAGGACACCAGCGGCGGCGAATCCATGCCTGAGCAGTAGACGAGTTTATCGACCTTGAGCAAACGCTCCGGGACAACGGGCGCGGCAACCGCCCACTGTGCACAGAAACCCAAGGATAAAGCGGCAACCAACAGGCGAGGCTTATGCATGACCAGACACTCCAGTTCAGTAAGTAACGGGCAGTACTCAAAGTCAGAACACGGGCAGGCTCGGAGCCCGCTCTCGTTATTTTTTCGATTGCAGGAACTCGATCAATTCAGGGACGGTGCCTTCGATGTGCGCACGCACCACCGCCTCGGCCTTGTCGGCGTCGCCCGCACGCAGGGCGTCAAGGATCAGCATGTGCTCCTGGCGCGCACTCAGGGGCTTTTCCACGTGCTGCAACCACAGGCGCATGGGCGCTTCGATCAGGGAATAGAGCGCGCTGATCTGCTTGAGCAATCGCGGGCGACCGCTGAGGCTGCACAGGTATTCATGGAACGCGCGATGGCGGCTGACCCACTCGGCGCTTTCCTCGCGGTAATCGTCCATCTCGTCCAGCAGTCGCTCCAAGGCAGCCAGTTGGCGCTCACCAATCCTGGCTGTCGCGACACGGACTGCCAGGCCTTCCAGGGCGCTGCGCATCTCGAAGACTTCGTGCAACTCATCGATGTCCAGGCCGCTGACAATCGCCCCGCGATTGGGCCGCAGAGTCACCAAGCCCTGGGCATCCAGACGGCGAAAGGCTTCGCGCACTGGCATCCGGCTCATGCCGATCTCGTTGGCGATGTCCTCGGCAATCAGCCGGTCGCCCTTGCGTAACCGACCGCCACAAATGGCATCGAGCAGGAAGTTGTAGGCCTCTTCCTCGGCAGTCATCGGTGGGCGTTCAGCGTAAGTCGGGGCAAATTGCATGGCAGCACCTTCTGCATTTTTGTATCCAATTATCCATGGATTCAAAAAAGCAGAATGCGTGCCAACCTCACGCGTTAGCGTGCAAGCGATTGATTTGAAGGAATTTGCCGAGGAAAACGACTGCCAGCCTTAAGCCCTTAACCGCGCAGGTGTGCTACCTAACAGCTCAGTGGCTGCCTTTTATGGGTGCAGGATGGCGCTTCGGTAACACCGCAGGCGGCAGCCCATCATGCAGGTGCCCTGGGCGTATCGGAGGGGGATTCGCCAAACAACGCCCGGTAATGCGCCGCAAAATGACTCAGGTGGAAAAACCCCATCGCCACGGCGATTTCACTGACGTTCAGTGCCGCCGCACGGGTCGTGATCAAACGCCGGCGCACGGCATTGAGCCGCAGGTTGCGCAGGTACTCCACCGGACGCATCCCGGTGACCGCCTGGAAACTGTTCTGCAGGGTCCTGCGACTCACCCGCAATTGCTCGCACAAGTCGAGGATGCTCAAGGGCACCTCTGCGCTGGCGACGACCAGCTCCTGGCAACGCTTGACCAGATAGGCACTGACGGCAAAATTGCCACGCCGGCCACGCACCTCGTCCGAAGCGTGACTGAACAGGTCGAGAAAGGCGTTGAGCAGGACGTCTTCGAGGATTTTTTCCGCGGCAGGGTTGACCGCGTCCGCCTGCTCCAGAAGGTGACGAAACAGTGGGTGGATCCTTTGCTGCACCCGGCGCAGCACCGCCTCATCCACGCTGACCTGGGACACGCTTTTCAGGCGCTTGAGCTGTTCGCTCGACAGTTCGTAGGCCGCCAGCTTGGCGAACCGCACCGTATCGACATTGGCCGCAAAGAAGTGCATGCCTTCTGGGGCGTGCAAGACGAAGTCCTCGCCATCGCGCAACAGCACGACACTGTGGGCGCCCACTTGGTGCCCCTGGACCACCGGCGCACCGCCCAGCGACATGGCAATGCACAAGCGCCCTTTTGGCGCGCTACCGCGCTGCACCACCCGTTTATCCAGCACCTCCTGGAAGATCTGGAAACGCTCGGCGCACACCTGCCGCAGCTCGCTGGAAAGGCAGCCACGCCCGAGTTGGTCATAGACCTGTTGCCAGCCCAGGATCGAACCGGCGTGTTGCTGAGGATCATTGAAGGTACGGACTTCGGCGAACATGATCATTGTTCCTCGGTGGTGCTGTGCTTAACCCTGGTGCTGATATCCAAAGAGGTCGATAAACCTGTGGCGAGGGAGCTTGCTCCCGCTTGAGCGCGAAGCGCTCACAAAACAGGTCTGCTGCGCAACCCAGCGGGAGCAAGCTCCCTCGCCACGGACTCGTGAACCGTTCTTATTGTCGGAAAACCAAAGCCAGTTCCGTGCCAAGCATGTGCAAACGATATTCGCCTGCCCTGACGTCCATCGGCGCCAACAACGCCCCGGACAGCACCACCTGCCCCGCTTCAACGCGCTGCCCGTCGGCCAGCAACCGCCGGACCAGCCAACACAGGTTCGCCAGAGGGGTGTCCTCGCGCGCCAGGACGTTACCTTCACCGCAGGACACGCCGTCATGCGCCAGGCGATAGTTCACTTCGGGCAGTCGATCCGGATCGAACCCCACCCTCGCCCCGAGGCAATACAGCCCCGCAGCGGCATTGTCGGCAAGAAACGCCCCGACGTCGAAACGCCAGTCCTGCCAGCGACAATCGGCAATTTCGAATGCCGGCGCGACCTCGGAGATGGCAGCGAAGATGTCCTCGTCGCTGTAGAAACCCGGCACCAGCGTGCGCCCCAGGACAAACGCCAGCTCGATCTCCAGCTTGGGCTGGATCAGCCGTGCCAGGGGCACCGTGCTGCCGGCTTCCACTGCCATGGCATCGGTCAGCGCGCCCAATACCGGTTCACCAATACCGAAACGGTCCTGGGCGGCGCGGCCGGCGAAGGCCACTTTCCACCCGGTCAACCGCTCACCAGCGACCTGGCGCCGGCGCAGCGCCTCGCGCTGCAAGGTGTAGCCCGCCGCCAGGTCAACGGCCTGAGGCTCCAACGAAGGCAAGGCGTGTACAGCCTGCGCGGCACCCTGAAGCCGGACCAGAAGATCGTCTTCGCGCCTCATGAGAGCTGCTCCGCCAGCTTGCGCAACACGCCTTCGAGCCGCTCAGGTGTGGTGATCGCGGCAACGAACCGATCCGGCCGCACCACCACAACACAGTCACGCACCTTGGCAAACCATTCGCCCAAGCGGTTATCGACGTCCTCGACGCAAATGGCGCCATTGGCGGACAAGGGTTGGTTGCGCCCCACGCCACTGCGCGAGCGATTGATCTGGATGAAACGCGTCTCCCAGCGCGCCCACCAGGCGGCGGTTTGCTCGCTGAGCTGTTCGCTCGGATTGACCCGATACCCCAGCACCGCATAGGAATGCCCCAGCACCTCGTCCAGGCGCCGGCGCTGACCCTGGGCATCCTCGACAGACGGCTGGATGAACAATTGCCCGACCAGATCATCCTCATGCAGCTCGGCACGCTCGTGATGAACCAGGCCCTTGGTGATGGTCGCCTTGGGTTTGAACTTGAACTCCAGCAAGTGCGAGCGAAGGTTGTCGACGCTGTTGACGGCCTGGAACAACCAGTCCCGCACACCGGCCATCAACGGGTTGGTCAGCCCCAGGACCGCGCCCATGTTGTCGGCCAACGCGATGAGATCGGTCGCGTGCCCGCGGCGCTCCTGATCGTAACTGGCCAGAATCGCCGGCGACGCCCGCCCTTGAAGGATCGCGGCAAGCTTCCAGGTGACGTTCGCGACATCACGCAGGCCCGAATTGAGCCCCTGCCCGGCCCAGGGCGGGGAAATATGCGCCGCATCCCCCACCAATGCCACACGGCCCTGGACAAAGCGGGCCGCGACCCGAGAGTTATGGGTGTAGGCGCGGATCCGGATGATTTCCAGTTGATCGACCGCATCGCCGATATGCCCACGGATCAAGTCCCGGATCGTCGCCTCTTCGCACATCCTGGCCTCGTCTTCGCCCTCCAGGAGCATGAACTCCCAGCGCCGTTGCTGATACGGCAGGTAAATGCAGACGAAAGGTCGCTGAGGGTCGGCATGCAGGGCGGTATACGGTGCATCCAGGGAGTCGTTGGCCGTGTCGATCACCACCCATTTGCGCGGATGGGTCAGTCCCAGCAGTTCGATGCCGAGTTTCTTGCGCACGCTGGAACGTCCGCCATCGGCGCCGATCACGTACTGCGCCTGCAATTGATAGAGCTCGCCCTGGGCATCGCGCACCTGCAAGGTCACGCCCTCGGCATCCTGCTCCAGATCGAGCATTTCATGGCCCTGGCGCAACTCCACACTGGCGTGCTTGCCCAACTGCTCGCGCAACGTCGTTTCCAGCAACTGTTGCATGAAGATGTTGCGCATCGGCCAGCCATAGTTTGCCGTGCTCGGTTTGACCTCGGCAAAACACACGCCTCGCGCATTGTAGTAACGCAGGGGCACGTTGCAGATCATGTCGCGCGCGGCCAATTCAGCGATGCCGATGCCCTGCAACACACGCAGGGCCTCGTCATCCATGCCCACCGCGCGCGGATACGGCAGGACGCCGTCAGCCAATTCAAGGACGATGCAGTCGATGCCGTACAGCCCCATGTAATGAGCGGCCGTGATCCCATTGGGGCCGCCGCCCACGATGACAACCTGGGTTTTCTCCTGCTTCATCGCTATTCACCGCTTTGTTGTTGTGGTTGTAGGCACTGGTCATACAAATAGTCCATGACGACAAGGTTGAACATCTCGCTCTGGTCATCATGGACGTAATGGCTGGCGTCGGCGATTTCCTCTGTGCGCACCCACTTATTGGCCTGCTTTATCGACTCGAGGGTCGCCAGGGGCAGGAAATCGGAACGGGCGCCACGAATGAACAGCGTCGGGCAATCCAGCGCCCGTACCGCCGGCCACAGGTCGGTCGGGGTAATACTCAGGCGCGCCTGGGCAATACCTTGCTGGTCGTGACGCCATTCGATTCCAGCCAGCGTTTCCTTCATGGAATACATCAACCTGGAAGCCAGCCCCTCCTGAGAGAGGCCAGGTCGCGCTTGCAGCCAGAACTGGGCGGCGCTCTCCCAGTCAGGAAACAACAACGGTGTCTGGCTCATCTCGCGCCGAATCCGCTCGGCGCCGTCACCGCTGACCGAAGAACCAGGGCCAATGTCCTCGATCACCAACGCTTGCAGTCGTCCCGGATTGAGCCGCGCATACTCCAGTGCATTGGTACCGCCAAGGGAATGCCCCACCAGGACGAAACGCTGCAGCTCCAGATGCGCCACCAGATCGTCAAGATCGTTGACATAGGCTTCGGTCCGGTAACTGGCGGCATCCGCCCAGTCACTGTAGCCACGTCCACGCTGGTCAAGGGCATAGCAGCAGTACCGCTCGCCCAATGCATTGGCCAGGCCATCCCAGGTCTGAGCATAGGAGCGCAGCCCGTGGAGCAGTACCACCGCAATGCCCGACGGATTGCCCCAGGACAGATAATGCAGGCGCAGCCCCGATCGATTGGTGAAGAACTGGCTGTTTGCAGACATTCGTTCGCTTCCCACGATCAGCACACCTCAATACAGGCCGTCATTGCCCTTGACGTCGGCAGCCTCAAGGCCACCCAGGCGCGCATGCAAGCGCCCACGCGTGGCGAAGGCCCAGATGATGATCAATTCGTCGGCCGCCGGACCATCGCCGAACGACAACGAAATGCTGTCGTAGTGCGAACGGACATACAGCGCATCCTTGTGAGCCAGCGGCACATCGATGGTCACGCCAGGCCCGCCACGCTTGCCGGTGGAAGGCACCCAGGATTTGCCTCCGCCCAATGCGACGCGGATCGGATCCGCCGCCGGATTGGTCAACAATGCATTGCCATGCTCGTACTCGCCCTGGCTGCCCACCAGGCACGCCTTGCCATAGCTGACGATCTGATGCTGGCCCGCCAGTACCCGGATGCGCCGACCAAACTCCTGGCCCAACAAGGGTGATGGCTCAATCAACTCGGCGAGGCTTTCACTGAAACGGCCGGCATAAGGGTTGGCGATCACAGCGCCAATGGCGTACTTGAACAGCGGCTCACCATCGGCCAACTGGCCCGTTTCGTTGGCCAGGGTTTCCTCGACGAAGGTGTACCATTTGCGGATGTGGTAACTGGCGAAATTTGCGGTTTTCATAAGAGCAGTCTCTTTCAAAGTGGGTCGAGATCGAAATGCCGGCTGGGGGCTCCAGCGGCCTTGAAGCGGGCCTTGCCGCGTACATCGTCGTGTTCGGACTCGAGGAAGAACTCCATGCGATTGCCATCGGGGTCGTTGAAATACACGCCGTTACCGATCTCGTGGTCGGTGATCTTCACCACCTCGACGCCCTTCTTCAGCAACATGCCGTAGAGCTTGCGCAGGGTGGTCATGTCGCCCGCAATCTCCAGCCCGTAGTGCTGCAGCCCCAGGCCGCCCTGGTGGGCCCCGGGTGCTGCGCGGAGCAACGCGATGTCGTGGTGCTTGGCACCGAAGGCCATCATGATCCAGCTTTCACCCCGGGCGCTTTCATGCATGCCCAGCACGTCGGCGTACCAACGCGCCGACACTTCAGGGTCGCTCACGGACAGCGACAGGTGAGTACGAACGACTTCGACTTTCATCGCGCGATACCTCAGTTTTTCTTGATGATGGATTGATGCCCGGACTTGATTTGCGCCACGGCGGGCGTCCAGAGCACATCAGCGATTTCACTGAATTCACGCCACTGCTTCTGCCAGCCGTCACCGCCGTTCTCGGAGGTGAACAGATGCCCGTACTTGGTGCCGGCGACGATCTGGCGAGGGTCGGCAGGGTTCAAGGCAATCGCCCAGACACAGGAATTTGGCTGTTGCGGCAGCGGCAGCACTTCCCAACTGAGGGCGGCATCCCGGGAGACCAGCACCTTGCTGGTCGTGCCAGGGGTGCCGTCGGAAATGCTCAGGTAGAGCGTATCCTCGCTGCCCAGCGCTGCATTCATGGCGCGCACGTAGTACAGGCCGAAGGTTTCCCGGGCGACGATGCCGGTCCAGGTCTGCCCCTCGTCGAGGCTGCGATACACGGCGTTGACGCACACCACCACGATGACCTTCTGCCCATGGTTGGGCAGGACCACGATGTTGTGCACGTCCGAGTTGTAGTCCCACAGCAGGCGGTCATCGACACGGGTCCAGCTATCGCCACCGTCACGGCTGTGGAACAACCCACCCTCTTCCAGGCCGAACCAGAGCTGGTTGCGATCGGTCGGGTCGTAGGCGAAGGCCAGCAAGCGCGGACGACTGACGCCGTCGCAGAACTCCGGGATCTCCACCGGGGCACGTTCCCAGTGCTGACCACCGTCGAGGGTGCGCCACAGCACGGCGCGCGACGGCGCACCGGTGCCGACGAAAATGCGCTGTGCATCTTGCGGGTCCACCGCCACCTTCCAGACGGTCTGGCCGTTGAATGGCGAATCCACCCGCTGCCAATGGCTGCCGGTATCACGGCTGATGCACAGGCCGACATCGGTGCCGGCATAGATCACCTCAGGCGTCCCCGGATGGAAACTCAGGGAGCGGGTGATCGCGTCGAATTCCAGGTCCTGGCCCAGGCCCAGGCGGTGCCAGGTACGGCCATCGTTGGCGCTGCGGATCACCGCTTGCCCTACGGTGGCGACCAAAAGGGTTCCGTTACTCATCACTGCTGCTCCTCAAATGAAGATGCCGCGGGTCAAGCCGCCGTCGATGCCAATGGATTCCCCGGTCACCGCACCGGCCTTGGGGGATGCGAGGAAACCGATCAGCCAGCCCATTTCGATGGGTGCCAGGGTGCGTCGGATCGGCGTTGCGTCGATGTAGCCCTGCTCCACCTGCTCGGGCGTCTTGCCCTGCTTGATCCCTTCGCGCTCGTAGAGCTCCTGGATGTGCGGGGTGTCCACGACGCCGGGGTGGATCAGATTGACCGTGATGCCGGCTGGGCCCAGTTGGTCGGAAAGCGTCTTGGTCATGTGGGCGATGGCCAGGTTGCGCATGCCCGAGAGGACCTTGCTGCCACGCCCGGTCAGGCCACCGATATTGATGATGCGACCGAAGCCGCCGGCCTTCATGTGCGGGGTCACGGCCTTGGCGCAACGGAAATAGCCAATCACCTTGGTGTTGAGGTCCGAGAGCAATTCGTCGTCGCCGGCGTGCTCGATGTCGTTGCGCACCACACCGGACGGGGCCGCGGCGCCGTTGACCAGGATGTCGATGCGGCCAAAGTGCTTGTGGGCAGCCTCGACCATGTCGGACACCGCCGACATCTGGTTGGTGTCACAGAACAGCGGCAGCACCTCGTTGCCGGTCTCTGCGGTGATTTCCTCGGCGGCTTGCTGGAGAAACTCCATACGCCGCGCGCAGATCACCACCTTGCAACCTTCCTGGGACAGAAAGCGCGCGACTTCCTTGCCGATGCCCATGCCACCGCCGGTGACGATCGCCACGCGGCCTTGTAATTCCAGATCCATAGCAGTTCCTCTTGTGATTGTTCGGCTCAGGCGAGATCGACGAAGACACTTTTGGTTTCGGTGTAGGCATCGATCACGTTCTTACCCATTTCCCGGCCCCAGCCGGATTGCTTGTAGCCACCAAATGGCGAGGCTGGGTCGACGACGTTCCAGCAGTTGATCCACACCGAGCCGGCCTTCAACTGGGCAGCCACGCGATGGGCGGAACGCAAGTCACGGGTCCAGAGACCGGCGGCCAGGCCATAGGGCGAATCATTGGCGCGCAGCACCAGTTCATCGATCTCGGTCCAGCTCATAACGGTCAGCACCGGGCCGAAGATTTCTTCCCGGGCGACACAGGCGCGTTCGGCGCGATCGAGAAACACGCTGGGCCGGATAAAGTGGCCGCGCTCCAGGTGGGCTGGCCGGTCACCGCCGCAGATCAGCTCGGCGCCTTCTTCCTGGCCCCGTTGCAGGTAGCCACGCACCGTGCCCAGTTGCCGGGCCGAGACCAGCGGGCCCATGCTGCTTGCCGGATCCAGGCCTGGCCCCAACACATGGGCGGCCGCGTGGCGCTGGAGTTCTTCAAGCACCTGATCGAGGACGCTGGCGTGCACGTACAGACGCGATCCGGCGGTGCAGACCTGCCCCTGGTTGTAGAAAATGCCGTCGGCGGCGCCCTTGGCGGCACGGACGATATCGGCGTCCGGCAGGATGATGTTGGGGGACTTGCCACCCAGCTCCAGGGAGACCTTCTTCATGTTGCCGGTGGCCGCCTGGGCGATCAGCCGCCCCACCTGGGTCGAACCGGTGAAGGCGATCTTGTCCACGTCCGGGTGCTGGGCCAGCGGTGCGCCGGTATGCACACCCAGACCGGTGAGCAGGTTGACCACCCCGGCCGGGAAACCGGCGGCCTCGATCAACTGCACCAGGCGAATGGCAACCAGGGGCGTCTGCTCGGCGGGCTTGAGCACCGCGACGCAACCGGTCGCCAGCGCCGGGCCAAGTTTCCACACGCACATGGTCAGCGGAAAGTTCCACGGCACGATCAAGGCGCAGACGCCCACCGGCTCGCGCAAGGTGTAGTTGAGCATCGGCGCGCCACTGGACGGCGATACCGGCAGCGTGCTGCCTTCGATCTTGGTCGGCCAGCCGGCGAAATAACGAATGATATTGGCCGCACTGGCAGCTTCCCCCCGGGCCGCGGCGATCGGCTTGCCGTTTTCGAGGGTGATCAGTTGCGCCAGCTCTTCGCGATGCTGGTCGAGCAGTTCCGCCAGGCGAAACAGCAACAACCCGCGCTGGGCCGGTGAGTGCTGCGCCCAGGGCCCGGTGAAGGCCGCGCGGGCGGCAGCGACGGCGGCATCCACGTCGCGTTCGCCGCCTTCGGCGACTTCCGCCAGGGTGTGTTCAGTGGCCGGGTTTTCCACGGCAAACCGGCGACCATTGGCGGCGTCCTGCCAAGTCCCACCGATAAACAGCCGACCCGGTTGCGACAGGAACTTCTCGACGGCAGGTAACAATTGAATCGGGTTCATATCCGCTCCTTCACAGGGCCATTTCAATCAGGCAAGGACCGCCATCGGCCTTGGCGTTGGCCAGGGCGCGCTGCAACTCACCATTGGTGTGCACAGTGCTGGCCGGCAAGCCGTAGCCCTTGGCCAAAGCCTTCCAATCGATGCGTGGACGGTCCAGTACCGTCAGGCTCAGGGCCTCGGGGCCCAACTCGGTCATGCCGAAACGGCGCAGCTCGTTCTGCAAAATGGCGTAGCGATGGTTGGCCGCGATCAGGATCACCACGGGCAGTTGCTCGCGGGCGATGCTCCACAAGGTCTGGATGGTGTACTGGGCACTGCCGTCCGATTGCAGGCAGAACACGCGGTTGCCGCGCTCGGCCATGGCGGCGCCAAAGCCCACCGGGATGCCCTGGCCGATGGCCCCACCGGTGTTGGTCAAGACCCGATGCCGTGCGGCATGGGCCGAGGCAGTGAAGAATGGATAGCCGCACGTCCCGCCTTCCACCGAAACGATGCAGTCGTCGGGCAGCGACGCAGCCAACACCTGGCCCACGGACTGCGGTGTCAACGTAGCTTCGCTTGGCGGCAGTTCGATACCGGTTGGCGTTGGCACATAAGCCGGAGCTTCAAGCGCATCGGAAAGCGCAGTGAGCGCGCCGGCAACATCGTCCCCTACTTCCGCCAGGCAGAGCAGGCGTTCACGTTCGGCCAGGCGAGAAGCGATGCCTTCGTAGCCGAAATAACTGATCGGCTCCGGCACGCCGGCGCACACTACCGCGTCGTATTGGTCAAGGATCTCAATGGCGACTTCGGGGAAGTACGGCAGGCGATCCAGATCGGGCAGGCCACCGCCGCGATAACTCATGCGCGGAAAGGTTTCGGCGAACAGGCGCACGCCCGGCAGTTGCGCCAGGCGCCCCGCCGCTTCGAGTCCGGCGACGGACAAGCCTTGGTCGCCAACGATAAACACCAGGCGCTGGCCATCACGCAGGGCCTGGGCGACCGACTCGATCCGGTCACCGGCAAAACGTCGAACCGGAGCCTGCAATGCCGTGAAGGCTTTCTCGTGCTGCACCGTGTTGGCTTGCAGGTCCATCGGCAGAATCAGGCTGGCGATCTGCCCATTGGCCTGCCAGGCGGCACGCACCGCCTCTTGAAAATCTTCACCAACGCCCGATGCCGTGCGCGAGGTACGTACCCACTTGGAAACGCTGCCGGCCAACGCCTGGATATCACTGGCCAAAGGCGGATCGTAATTGACGTGCCAGGACGCGTGATCGCCGATGACGTTGACGATCGGGGTGTTGGCGCGACGCGCGTTGTGCAGGTTGGCAATGCCATTGGCAAAGCCTGGTCCCAGGTGAGTCAGGGTCATCGCCGGCTTGCCGGCAATCCGGCCATAGCCGTCCGCAGCACCGGTGCACACCCCTTCGAACAAGGACAACACCGGCTTGAGGGCTGGCGCACTGGCCATGGCTGCCACCAGGGGAATTTCAGTCGTTCCGGGATTGGCGAAGCAGTATTCGATACCGCTCGCCACCGCCGCTTTCACTATCAGTTGCGCACCATTCATTTCCAGCCCTCTTGATCGAGCGTTTGCAGTGGCTGAGATTTATCACATAGAAAAACCCTCAACTCAAGTATTTTTTACACATAAAAACTCTTATTTTGAGATTTATGCAAAATTACGACGAGAATAAAGCCTTCAATAAGTTTGTTTTTCTCAAGCGCTGGCGTATCGTGGCAACGCCCTGTTCGCCGAGCGAGCGGGCTTTTCATCATCGGCGCACCTACCTATAGTGCTCACCCAACGACCACCTACGCGCCATTCCCCCCTTTAGGAGCGAGATGAGCAGTCTGAGCAAAATGCTGAGTGTTCTGGACCTGTTCGGCCCGGCAACGCTGAAGATCGACCCCGACACCATCGCCGAGCGCATGGGCCTGTCACGGGCGACCGTGTACCGCTACGTCAAGGATTTGTGTGATGCGGGCCTGCTGGTCCGGGTGGATGCCGGCAGCTACGGCCTGGGGCCGCGCATCATTGAACTCGACTGGATGATGCGCCAATACGATCCGATCCTCGTGGCGGGCCGCGAGTTGATGCACCAGCTGTCCGACGCCACTGGCCTGGCGGTGTTCGCCAGCGTTTTCTATGACGGCCACATCATCAACACCTACATCGCCGAACCCGATAACACCTACCAGTTCGCATTCGGTCGCGGCCAGCCACTGCCGTTTTTTCGCGGTGCGCAATCCAAGGTGCTGATCGCCTTCCAAAAGGGGCGACGCCTGCAACGCCTGTTCGAAGAACACATGGCCAATGACCCCGACAACGGCTATGACTGGGCAAGTTTTTCCAAAGCGGCGAAAAAGATCCGCAAGGACGGCTATTGCCTGACTCACGATGAACTCAACCTGGGGCTCACCGGCATCGCCGCGCCGATCATCAACCCCGGGCTCGACGAGGTGGTAGGCAGCCTTTCAGCCGTCGGCAGCACCGACAGCTTCAAACTGCTGCGCCAGGAAACCGTGGTTGAAATGGTGATGGATACCACCCGACGGATTGCCGAGCGGATGCAGAATCCGCCTGCTGTCGGCTAGAAACCGGAGGTGCGGCCATACCGGTGCCCTGTGGGAGCGAGCTTGCTCGCGATAGCGGTGGATCAGTTGAGACTGGTGTTGATTGGGCCGCCGTCATCGCGAGCAAGCTCGCTCCCACAGGGTGCTGTAGGAGCTGTCGAGCGAAGCGAGGCTGCGATCTTTTCTCCCCCATTGAGTCTCAACGAAAGATCAAAAGATCGCAGCCTTCGGCAGCCCCTACAAGTCCAGCGGGAGCAAGCTCCCTCGCCACAGGGTTTATCGAACAACACCATCCTCAGAACGGAACGGCCACCGTCACCTGGCTGTACACGTTGGTGCCATTGCCCGCCACTTGATTGCCCCCGGTCGTTGCATCCCGATCCGGCTTGTAGAGGCCTATCAGCGGCGTGATGATCAAATGCTCGTTGACGGCCCACTCGGCATACAGATCCAGCTCACGGGCATCCAGGTTCAGGGCGTTATCTTTGCGTACCGTGTTGAAATCAAAGTACAGCGCACCAAGGGTCAGATTTTCCAACGGTTTGGCTGTCAGGCCGACATGATGAATGCCCGTGTTGCTGTTGAAGGGCCCGGCATAATTGCCCGCTACTTCACCCTGGAACCAGGTGCCATAACCCGTGCTCTGCCCGGTGAACAGCGAGTCCCACTTCTGGGAATAGCGGGTGTAGCGATACGTCAGCTTGGGCGCCCAGGCCAGATCGGCAAAGGTGTAGCCGGCCTCAGCGTACCAGGCCTTCTGCGCGCCGGCGTCCTTGTCCTGCCAGGCGTATTCGAATGCCAGGCTGGCGTTCTCGATGCCCGCGTCGCCTTCACCACGAATGCTGTAGACGTCCATGTCCTTGCGTTGCTTCTGGAAATCGCTGGCCCACTGCTCGTTCACGTCAAGACCATGTATCCAGGTCAGTCCCAACGTGCCCGCCTTGGCGGTGTAATCAAGCGTGCCAGCGGCCAGTTCGGTTTCGGCCTGGGCGCGGTTATCGGACTTGAGCCACACCACACTGCCATGCAGTCCATCCTGCCCGCCCAGACGTAATACCGCGGTTTGATCGAACGCGTGTCGGGCAGCCAGGTAATAGGCGCCACCGCGATTCAAGCGACCATCGGCAGGCCCTTTGCCCAGGTTCGGCCCGTCATCGTTGATCAAAAATCCCCTGCCCAGCTTGACCACCTGGCGGCCGCCGGAGATATCGACACCGTCCTGTCCCAGTACGGGGAACAGATCGGCGGAACGCCAACCCAGGTAAGCGTCTTCAATCTTCGTCGTGCGCTCGCTGCCCAGCGTATTGCCGGCCGCGTCGCCATCGCCCCAGGTGGCGGAACTGACCAGGCTGAACGCCCCGTAGGCGGTGCCATGGCCGGCCAGGCCCTGGTCGCCGCTGACGCCATACTTGATGAAGCCTTCGCGCCAGGTTGAACCACCTGGCCTGCCGTCGTAGTTCTTGCGGCTGTTGAAATGGCCGAACACGGCCAGCACGTCGGCGTTGAGATGAGTGTCGTCATCGGCATACAACTCATAGGCCTGGACCTGACTCGCAGCGCAAAGCGCCAGCGTACAGGCAAGGCCACTGCCGAAAAATCCCATACGCGATAGATTTCGCATGGCTGGAGCTCCTTGTGGTGCGCCCTTATAGGCTGTTTTTATATGCAGGAGCCGGCACCGCAAGCGGCACCGGCTGGTCGGGCTAACGGCAGTCGGCGAGCGCGCTGTCCAATGCGCCGACCATCATGGCGGCCTCGTCGGACGTGAGGGTCAGCGGCGGCGACATCACGATTTTGTTGCCTATCGGGCGCATCAATACGCCGGCCAGGCGCGCCTGCTCGGCAATGCGCGAGGCCAGGCCCGTAGCAGGATCAAGCGGCTCGCGCGTGGCCTTGTCCGCCACCAGGTCCACCGCGATCATCAAGCCCTTGCCGCGCACTTCGCCCACCACGGCATAACGTTCGGTCAGCGGTTGCAGTTGCTCCAGCAACTGGGCACCGACCTTCCCGGCGTTGCCCGGCAAATCCTCGGCCTCGACGATGTCCAGCACCGCCAGGGCCGCCGCACAGGCAGTCGGGTGCCCGCTGTAGGTGTAGCCGTGCATGATGACGTTGCTGAAACCCGGGCCGTTCTCGATGGCATCGACCATGCGCTGGTTGAACACCGTGGCACCCATGGGGATGTAACCGGCGGTGATGCCCTTGGCCAGGCACAGTACGTCGGGGGCGACACCCCAGCCACGACTGCCGAGCATGCAGCCGGTGCGGCCGAAGCCCGTCACCACTTCATCGGCGATCAACAGGATGCCGTGGCGGTCGCAGACTTCGCGCAGCCTCTTCCAGTAGTACGCCGGCGGCACGATCACGCCGCCGGCGCCTTGCACCGGTTCGGCGATCAGCGCGGCAATGGTCTGCGGGCCGAGCAGTGCGATCTGGTCTTCCAACTGACGAATGCAGTGGGCGGTCAGTTCTTCCGGATCGCGGCAGTCCCAGGGGTTGCGGTACAGCCACGGCGTGTCGAGCAGATGACAGCCAGCCAGCAGCGGTCCGTGGTTGTAGTGATACACGCCGTTGCCACCCACCGAGGTGCCGCCCACGTGCACGCCATGGTAACCATTGCGCAATGACAGAAAGCGCGTGCGCCCTGGTTCGCCGCTGGCGATCCAGTATTGGCGGGCCATTTTCAGGGCCGTCTCGACCGCATCGGAACCGCCTGAGCTGAACAACACCCGGGTCATGTTTTCCTGGGCGAACATCGACGTCAGCCGCTCGGCCAGGTCGAACACCCGCGGATGGGCGATGCCGTCGAAGGTCTGGTAATAGGCCAGTTCGTCCAGCTGCGCGGCAATGGCCGCCTTCACTGAAGCCCGGTTATGGCCCACGTTCACGTTCCACAAACCGCCGACACCATCGAGCATGCGATGGCCTTCGATATCGGTGATGTAGTTACCGTCGCCACGGGCGATGATCAACGTCTTGGACCGGTTCGCCGGCGCCGAAGAACTCATCGGGTGCCAGAATTTTTTTTGTGCTGTCTTGTATTGCTCGTACATGGTTGCACTCCTCACTCTGTTTCACGCTTGCGTACGTACAGCAGTTGCTGGCCGGTGAACTCCAACAACCCTTCAAGGCCGAACTCGACGCCGAACCCGGACATCTTGCTGCCGCCAAACGGCGTGTTCGGCTGGATCTGCGCATGGCAGTTGACCCAGGCCATGCCACATTCCAGGCGACTGGCCAGGGCCTGTGCCTGCTCGCTGTCGCGTCCCCAGACCGATCCACCCAGGCCCATGTCGCCAGCATTGGCGCGACGCAGGACATCCTCGACATCCTGGTAGGCAATCAGCGGCAACACCGGGCCGAACTGTTCCTCATCCACCAGGCGCTGCCCATCGGTCACATCGGCGACCAGCGTCGGCGGGTAGAAAAAGCCCGGACGGTCCAGGCGAGCACCGCCACACAACACACGCGCCCCCTGGGCACGGGCATCCGCCACCAGCTCCTCTACCAGTGCCAGCTGTTCAAGGTTCTGCACCGGGCCAAACGTGACCCCGGGCGCCAGGCCGTCACCCACCACCTGACGCCGGGCGATCAGAGTCAGGGCCTCGGCAAAGGCCTCGTACTGGGATTGGTGGATGTACAAACGCTTGAGGGCGGCGCAGGTCTGCCCCATGTTCAGGAATGCAGCCTGGAAAATATCTTCGGCGACCGCCTCGACCGAGGTGCCTGGCAGCACGATGGCGGCATCGTTGCCGCCCAGTTCCAGGGTCAGGCGCTTGAGGTTGCCGGCGGCGCCGCGCATCACGCTTTGGCCGGTAGCGGTAGAGCCGGTGAAGACAATCTTCTGGATACCTGAGTGGGAGGTGATCGCACTGCCGAACCCTTGCTCACCAGTCACGCTATTGATCACGCCCCGAGGCACGTGGCGAGCGATGACTTCCACCAGGCGCAGGGTGCTCAAGGGGGTCAGGCTTGACGGTTTGCTGATCACGCAGTTACCGGCCCGCAACGCCGGCATGATGTGCCAGACAGCGATCATGAACGGCCAATTCCAAGGCGTGATCGACGCGACCACGCCCAACGGCTTGCGATGCAGTTCGATACGCTGGGTCGGGGTTTCTTCCACCAACTCCACGGGAATCTGCTGCTCGGCGGCATAGCGCGTCCAGGCCACCGCGCCCATCACTTCGGAGAACGCCAATTCCAGTGGCTTGCCTTGTTCCAGGACAATGAGCCGGGCCAACGCCTCGGCTTCCTGCTCGAGATCGGTAGCGATGCTCAGCAGGCGCTGGCGGCGATCTTCATGGGTGCTGTGTCGCCACTCGACAAAGGCCGACTGCGCCGCTTCGACGGCAAGGTCCAGCTGGGCCAGGGAACCGGCCGCGCATCGAGCGAACACCGTACCGGTCGCCGGATTGAGCACATCAAAGTGCCCGTTTTCACCGTCGACCCGAGCTCCATTGATGAGCATTTGATAATCGTGCATAGAACCTTCCTTTCACGCGCTGACGAACCGTCCCGAACGACAGCGGACTTGTTTTCTGGGTGGATTGACGTTGTGCGTGACGCCTTAGAGCTTGTGGCTTCCCAGCGCCATGAATCGCTCGGGCGATGCCTTGCGCAATCGAGCGGCGAGGAATACACCGACGATCAGCGCGGCGGGAATCACCGCGCATAGGCCATAGGACAGGAGCTGGCTGGCGCCGGTCAGCACGTCGAAATGAATCACCGCAAGGGCCAGGACCACCAGCAATGCCAGGCACGAAAAGACCGGCAGAATCCGACCGCGCCAGAGCCCCAGCTTCAGCTCCGGGTGAGCGCGGAAATAGACAAACACCGCCGCTGAGGTCAGCGCCATGAGCAGGATCACGCACAACGTGGCCAGGTTGGAAAACCAGGCGAACAGCTGAAGGATCGGATCGGCGTCCAGCGCGGCGAAGATCAGCACCACCACCGCCGCGATCAGGCTTTGCAGGACCGAGCCCATGTGCGGACTCTGGTGCACGCGATGGGTGGTGCCCAGCCGGCTGTGCAGCAAACCGTCACGGCCGATGGCATAGAAATAACGCGCCGCGGCATTGTGGAACGCCAGCAGCCCGGCGTAGATGCTGACCATGAACAGCACGCGGATGATCTGGGTCAGGTGCGGGCCGACAAAGTGATCGGACATGCCGTAGATGAACGTGGTCGGATCCTGGAGCGCCTGCAGGGTCGGCACGATCTTGTCGGCCCCGACGCCGATCACCATCGCCCAGACCGACAGGGCATAGAAACCACCGATCAACAGCACCGAGCTGTAGGTGGCGATGGGAATCGTGCGATGCGGATTCCTCGCCTCCTCGCCGTAGATGGTGGTGGCCTCAAATCCGATGAACGCCGCGAAGCAGAACAGCAAGCCGATGGACGGCGTGCCGCTGAACACATGGCTGCGATCGAACGAATCGAGATTGATGCCACTGTCGCCACCGGTTTTGAGAATGGCGAAATCCAGCGTCAGGATCGCCAGGTACTCGGCAATGACCACCACCGACAGCACCCGGGCCGACAGGTCAATCTTGCGATAACCAAGAATCGCGATGCTCGCCATTGCCAGGAGCGAATAGGTCCACCAAGGCAAGTCCAGGCCAAAGACGCTGGCCATCGTGCCGCTGACCACGCCGCCGAACATGCCATACAGGCCGACCTGGAGAATGTTGTAGGCAAACATCGCCAGCACCCCCGCCGCCCCGCCGGCCAGGCCACCCAGGCCGCGGGAGGTGAAGGCATAGAACCCACCGGCGTTGGTCATGTGGCGGGACATGGCAGTGTAGCCCGCCGAGAACGCCAGTAACACCAGCAAGGCCAGGAGCAGCAATGCCGGTGTGCCAGCGCCGTTGCCCAGCATGATGCCAATGGGGAAACCGCCGGCGATGACGCTCAAGGGGCTCGCCGCTGAAATCACAAAGAAGATGATGAAACCGACACCCAAGGCGCCGCGCTTCAACTCCGTCGAGCTGCTGATCGGGAAAGATACACTCATTGTTCTTGACCTTATTGTATGAGGCAGTTGTTGCTGGATCGCAGACGCCAGCTTCGCCGACATCCAAAAGCTTATTGTTCTGCTTGCACGCTGGATTCGATCCTAGGCCCTTGCCAAAACCCTTCGCTATCCCAAAACGGCAGCATCCAAAGCGGCGCCCCAAAACAGGTCAGCCCTTGTGGCGCACAACGGCTGCCGATTCGGGATAACGGCAAGGGGCCTCCTGCCGCAAGATAGCCTCGCCCGTCGTTCAGACAGTGCTGGGCACAGAACAATAAAAATCCCTAAGCGCAGGAAACTTCAGCATGTTCTTCGCTCGTCTCTCTATCCAATGGCGGATCACGCTCTTGAGTGGCCTGTGCTTGCTCGCCGTCGTCGGGGCATTGACCAGCGCTTCCCTGTATCAGAACCAGCAAGGCGCAACACTGCTCAAGCAGCAAAGCAGTCAACTGCTGGGGCGCTCGGCCCTGGAAGGTTTGCAGGCACAGGGCCTGGCCCATGGTCAGCGGGTGGAACGCTTTTTCAGCGAAACAGCGATCTATGGGGAAGGTTTTGCCCAACAGGTCTTGCAACTGCGCGCCCAGGCGTGGAGCGGGCGACTGACGCCAGGGCAACTGCGCCGGGACCTGATCGCCGCGACCCGCCAAGCCCTTCAAAACCGCGAAAAAGTCCTCGGTTTCTACGTGGTACTGCTTCCCGACGCGCTGGTCGGTGAAGACGTCGGTTTCACTGGCCAACGCGATCTGGCCGGCAATGAAAAAGGTCGCTTTGCCCTGTACTGGTCGCAAAGCCAACCCGGCCATTTGGTGCAAGAGGTGCTCAGCGAAGCCCAGATCAGCGCCAACACCGCTCCTCCGGGCAGCGAGCCGGCCAACGCCTGGTACGTCTGCCCGCAGACCCAGGGGCGCACCTGCGTGACAGAGCCCTACGCGATCGAGGTCGAAGGCCAGAAGACGTTGATGAGCAGCATCTCCATACCGTTGCTGGACCAGGGCAAAGTCATCGGCGTGGTGGGCATGGACATCAGCCTCGATACCCTCCAGCAACTCGCCGCCAGCCTTGCCAACGACCTGTACCCCGGCCACAGCGAGATCAACATTCTTTCCCCGTCAGGGCAAGTTGCCGGCCATAGCGGCACGGTTGACGGCATCTCCATCGACGTTCAGCAAGCCGTGCAAACCGTTCCCGCCAATACCCCCTGGCAATTGCAGATACGCGTGCCGGAGTCGCTTGTGCAAGCGCCGGCCCTGCACATGCAGGCCCAGTTGGACGACAAGCGTCGCCAGTCCAACTGGTTCAACCTCAGCCTGGGCTTGCTCGCCAGTTGCCTGGGCTTATTGCTTATCTGGCTGACGGCCTACGGCGTGACCCGGCCGCTGCTGCGGGTGGCGCACATGCTCGATGCGATTGTCGACGGCGACGGCGATCTCACCCAACGCCTGCCCAACGATCGCCACGATGAATTGGGCCAACTGGCGAAGGGCTTCAATCGCTTTCTCGACAAATTGCAGCCCATCATCCGCGATATCCAGCAAGCGTCCCTGGACACCCGCGACACCGCCGATACGTCGGCGCAGGTGGCCCGGGAAGTCAGCGCAGGCATGCACACGCAGTACCGGGAGGTCGAGCTGGCCGCGACCGCCCTGCATGAGATGAGCACCAACGCCCAGGAAGTGGCCCGCCACTCCCACCAGGCGGCCGATGCCGCCACCGTTGCCGAGAACGCCAGCCGATCGGGGCGTGAATTGTTCGCCAACGCGGTCAGCAGCATCGACAGACTGGACCGGCGCCTGGAGACCACGCTTGAGCAAGTGCAGGCGCTGGCCGGCAACAGTCAACACATCGGCCAGGTGCTGGACGTGATCTGCGCCATTGCCCAGCAGACCAACCTGCTGGCCTTGAATGCCGCCATCGAAGCCGCCAGGGCGGGTGAACAGGGGCGCGGCTTCGCGGTGGTGGCTGACGAAGTGCGGCATCTGGCGAGTAATACGCAGAATTCGGTCGAACAAATACGCTCGGTGATCGAAGCGCTGCAGCAACTGAGTCAGGACGTCGTGCACAGCACCCAGTCGAGCCGCGAGCTGGCCAGGGACAGCGTCGCGCACGTCGACAAGACCCAGGCGGCACTGCAGCGCATCACCGACGCAGTGGAGGTGATCGAACACATGAACCAGCAGATTGCCAGTGCCGCCCTGGAGCAAAGCGCTGTCGTAGAAGACATCAGCCACCGCGTCAGCGACATTCGCGGGATCAGTGAAACCTTGACCAGCCGCATGGAAGAAGCCTCGCAGGCGAGCCACTCGTTGCGTGCGATGGCCAATCATCAACAGCAACTGGTAGGTCACTTTCGGATTTAGGGGCCATTACACAATTTCACATCCCCCCTACAAAGCTTCACCCCTGCCATTGGCCTCGCCCCCTACCATGGGCGGCTCAATATTGGGGAAGCACCATGTCCAAGATTCCTTTCGTCACACTGGGCCTGTTGGTCGGGGCACTGCTGCTCAGTGGCTGTGATAGCGCCTCGACCCCAGAGGCATCCGCTCCGCTGGCAAGCGTGCGTGTCGAAACCGTCCAGGCCCAGCCACTGTCGATCAGCAACGAGCTGAGCGGCCGGATCGCCGCGCCGCGGGTGGCCGAAGTCCGGGCGCGGGTGGCCGGCGTGGTCTTGCAGCGGGTGTTTCGTGAAGGCCGCGACGTCAAACAGGGCGAGGTGTTGTTTCGCATCGATCCGGCACCATTCAAGGCCGACCTGGACAGTGCCGAGGCGGCGTTGCGCAAGGCCGAGGCGAATGCGTTCCAGGCCCGCTTACAGGCACAACGTTACGCCCAGTTGATCGATGACAAGGCGATCAGTGGCCAGGATTACGACAACGCCCGAGCCAGCGTGCGCCAGACCGCCGCTGACGTCGCTGCCAGCAAGGCCGCGGTGGAACGAGCGAAACTGAATCTGGGGTACGCCACGGTGACCGCGCCGATTTCCGGACGGATCGGTCGCGCCTTGGTGACGGAAGGTGCCTTGGTCGGGCAGAACGAAAGCACGCCGCTGGCATTGATCCAGCAACTGGACCCGATCCACGCCGACCTCACGCAATCGACCCGCGAACTCAACGACCTGCGCCGCGCCTTTCGCGCAGGGCTTTTGCAAGCGGTCGGCCAGGGCCAGGCCAAGGCCACATTGATTCAGGACGATGGCAGCCCCTATCCGCTGCCGGGCAAATTGCTGTTCACCGACCTCAGCGTCGACCCGAGCACGGGCCAGATCACCCTGCGCAGCGAATTCCCCAACCCCGACCTGGACTTGCTGCCTGGCAGCTTCATTCGCGTGCGCCTCGAACAAGCGGTCAATAGCCAGGGCATCACCGTGCCGCAACGGGCGATCCTGCGAGACAGCGCCGGAGTCGCCCAGGTGTTGCTGCTGGACGCCGAGCAGAAGGTCAGCCAGCAACCGGTGCAACTGGGCGTCGCGCAAAACGATCGCTGGGTCGTCACGCAAGGTTTGAAACCCGGCGACCGCATCGTCATCGAAGGCTTGCAACACGCCCGTCCCGGCGAGCACGTCCAGGTCGATGACACCCCACTTCCCCTCGCCCAGGTTCCCGGGCCACAGGCAGGACACTAAGCCATGCCGCAATTCTTCATCGACCGCCCGGTGTTCGCCTGGGTCGTTGCGTTGTTCATCCTGTTGGCCGGTATCCTGGCCATTCCGCAACTGCCGGTGGCACAATACCCGGTCGTGGCCCCTCCACAAATCGAGATCTACACCGTCTACCCGGGTGCTTCGGCGCAAACCGTGGACGAAAGCGTGGTCAGCCTGATCGAGGAAGAGCTGAACGGCACCGACAACCTGCTGTATTTCGAGTCCCAGAGCAGCCTGGGCAGCGCCACCATCACCGCGACCTTCCAACCCGGCACCAACCCGGAACTGGCCCAGGTCGATGTGCAGAACCGCCTCAAGGCGGTGGAGTCGCGCCTGCCGCAAGCGGTGACCCAGCAAGGCTTGCAAGTGGACAAAGTCTCCGCCGGCTTCCTGCTGCTGATCACCCTCACCTCCAGCGACGGCAAGCTCGACGACGTGGCCCTCAGCGACTACCTGGCGCGCAACGTGATGAACGAGATCAAGCGCCTGGACGGTGTCGGCAAGGCCCAGTTGTACGGCGCCGAGCGGGCCATGCGGATCTGGATCGACCCGCAGAAACTCGTCGGCTTCAACCTGACCCCGGCCGACGTCAATGCCGCCATCGTGGCGCAGAACGCCCAGGTGTCGGCCGGCAGCCTGGGCGATTTGCCGAGCCGCAGCACCCAGGAAATCACCGCGACCATCGTCGTCAAAGGCCAGCTCAACACGCCGCAGGAGTTCGCCGACATTGTGCTCAAGGCCAACCCCGATGGCTCGACGGTGCGCATCGCCGACGTGGCACGGGTGGAAATCGGCAGCCAGGAATACCAGTTTTCCACGCGCCTGAACGGCAAGCCGTCCACTGCCGTGGCGGTGCAACTGTCGCCGGGCGCCAATGCCTTGAACACCGCGACCCTGGTGCGCAACAAGATGGACGAGCTGTCGCGCTACTTCCCGGCCGGCGTGGAGTACAAGATTCCCTATGACACGTCGCCGTTCGTCAAAGTCTCGATCACCAAAGTGATCTACACCCTCGGCGAGGCAATGTTGCTGGTGTTCGCGGTGATGTTCCTGTTCCTGCAGAACATTCGCTACACCCTGATCCCGACATTGGTGGTGCCGGTGGCGCTGATGGGCACCTTCGCGACGATGCTCGCGCTGGGGTTTTCGATCAACGTGCTGACGATGTTCGGCATGGTGCTGGCCATCGGCATTCTGGTGGACGATGCCATCGTGGTGGTGGAGAACGTCGAGCGGATCATGGCCCAGGAAGGCTTGTCGCCCAAGGAGGCCACGCGCAAGGCCATGGGGCAGATCACCGGAGCGATCATCGGCATCACCCTGGTGCTGGTGGCGGTGTTCATTCCGATGGCCTTCATGCAGGGCTCGGTGGGGGTGATCTACCAGCAGTTCTCGCTGTCGATGGCGACCTCGATCCTGTTCTCGGCTTTTCTGGCACTGACCTTGACCCCGGCACTTTGTGCGACCTTGCTCAAACCGGTCGCCAAAGGTGACCACCACGCCAAGACCGGTTTCTTCGGCCTGTTCAACCGTGGTTTCGACCGATTCGGCGAGCGCTATCAAGGTTGGGTGGCCTATGCGGTAAAACGCAGCGGCCGTTATCTGCTGATCTACGGCGTGTTGCTGGTGGGCATGGGCCTGCTGTTCAGTCGCCTGCCCTCCTCGTTCCTGCCGGTGGAGGACCAGGGCTATACCATCACCGACATCCAGCTGCCACCGGGTGCCAGCAAAAACCGGACGGTGCAGGTGGTGGAGCAGATCGAAGCCCACAACGCCGGTGAACCGGGAGTCGGTGACAGCACGATCATTCTCGGTTTCAGCTTTTCCGGCAGCGGGCAGAATGCGGCCCTGGCCTTCACCACCCTCAAGGACTGGTCGCAACGCGGCGCCGATGATTCGGCGGCGTCCATCGCCGACCGTGCCAACCTGGCGCTGAGCCAGATCAAGGACGCCATGGCGTTCTCGGTGCTACCGCCGCCGGTGGACGGCCTGGGCACTTCCAGCGGTTTCGAGTTCCGTTTGCAGGACCGTGGCGGCCTCGGCCATGCCACCTTGATGCAGGCCCGCAGCGAATTGCTCGCCGCCGCCGACAAAAGCCCGATGCTGATGAATGTGCGCGAAAGCGCCTTGGCGGAGGCACCGCAGGTGCAATTGGAGGTCGACCGCAAGCAGGCCAATGCCCTGGGCATTTCCTTTGCCGACGTCGGCAGCGTGTTGTCCACGGCGGTGGGTTCGACCTACATCAACGACTTCCCCAACCAGGGACGTATGCAACGGGTGGTGGTCCAGGCCGAGGGCGACCAGCGCAGCCAGGTCGAGGACTTGCTGAAGATCCATGTGCGCAACAACAGCGGAAAAATGGTCCCGTTGTCAGCTTTCGTCCAGGCCCGCTGGACCCAGGGGCCGGCGCAATTGACCCGCTATAACGGTTATCCGGCGGTGAGCATTTCCGGTGAACCGGCACCGGGCTACAGCACCGGGCAAGCCATGGCTGAAATCGAACGGCTGGTGGCCCTGGGGCCGACGGGCCTGGGCCAGGAATGGACGGGGTTGTCGTTGCAGGAACGCTTGTCCGGCAGCCAGGCGCCCATCCTGTTGGGCCTGTCGCTGCTGGTGGTGTTCCTGTGCCTGGCGGCGCTGTACGAGAGTTGGTCGATCCCGACCTCGGTGTTGCTGGTGGTGCCGCTGGGTGTGCTCGGCGCGGTATTGGCTGTGTCGTTGCGCGGCATGCCTAACGATGTGTTCTTCAAGATCGGACTGATCACCATCATCGGCCTGTCGGCGAAAAACGCGATTCTTATCATCGAGTTCGCCAAGAGCCTGTACGACGAAGGCCACGACCTGATCGACGCCACGCTCCAGGCGGCACGCCTGCGCCTGCGGCCGATCATCATGACCTCGCTGGCCTTCATCCTTGGGGTGGTACCGCTGGCGATTGCCACGGGCGCCAGTTCGGCAAGCCAGCAGGCCATCGGCACCGGGGTGATCGGCGGGATGATCACCGCGACGCTGGCGGTGGTGTTTGTGCCGGTGTTTTTTGTGGTGGTGATGAAGCGTGTCAGGCGTGTTGATCCCAAGGGATGATGCAAACTGACCCACCGCTATCGCGAGCAAGCTCGCTCCCACAGGGGCCTATGGGGCACATGAATTTTGTGCCTGTCGAAGATCAACTGTGGGAGCGAGCTTGCTCGCGATAGCGGCAGCGAGCCCTGCCCTCAGTCCGCCTGCACCGTGACCTGGTGCTGTTCGCCCAAGCCCTCGATTCCCAGGCGCATGGTTTGGCCCGGCCGCAGGAACACCGGGTTGGGCTTGATGCCCAAGCCGACGCCGGGCGGCGTGCCGGTGGAGATCACATCCCCCGGTTGCAGGCTCATGCAGCGGCTCAGATAGGCAATCAGTTGCGGCACACTGAAGATCAGCGTTCGGGTATTGCCGTTCTGATAGCGGTGTCCGTCGACCTCCAGCCACAGGTCCAGCGTATGCGGGTCGGCAATTTCGTCCCGGGTCACCAGCCACGGCCCGAGGGGGCCGAAGGTGTCGAAGCCCTTGCCCTTGTCCCAGGTGCCGCCGCGCTCCAGCTGCCACTCGCGCTCGGACACATCGTTGATGACGCAGTAGCCGGCGACATGCTCCATGGCATTGGCTTCGTCGATGTAGCGCCCGCCTTTGCCGATGACCACGCCCAGCTCGACTTCCCAGTCGGTCTTGAGCGAACCGCGCGGGATCTGGATGTCGTCGTTCGGCCCGCAGATGGCACTGGTCCACTTGTTGAAGATGATCGGCTCTTTGGGCACCTCCATGTTCGACTCGGCCGCATGGTCGGCGTAGTTCAGACCGATGCAGATGAATTTACCGACCTGTCCGACACAGGCACCGATCCGTGGCTGGCCGGCCACGATCGGCAGGCTGCGCGGGTCGAGGGCGGCGAGCGCTGCCAGGCTGTCCGGGCCGAGGACCTGCCCGGCGATGTCCGGCACATGGCCCGAGAGGTCGCGGATCTGATTGTCGGCATCCAACAGCCCGGGTTTTTCCGAACCTTTTTCGCCGTAGCGCAATAGTTTCATGTCGTACTCCTGCTCAAGTGAAGACCGGGGTTCAGATGCTCATGCCACCGTCGATGATGTGGATGGCACCCGTGGTGTAGGCGGACGCATCACTGCCCAGGTACAACGCCAACTGCGCGATCTCCTCAGTGTGGCCGATGCGGCCCATGGGCTGGCGGTCGAGAAATTGCCGGTAGACCTGCGCCTCATCGACGCCCTGCTGCGCGGCCTGGTCAGCAATGCGCTGGCGCAACGAGGGTGAATCCACAGTGCCCGGACAGATCGCGTTGCAGCGGATGCCCTGGCTGACGAAGTCGATGGCGACGGCCTTGGTCAGGCCCACCACTGCGGCCTTGCTGGTGGCATAGGCGAAGCGATTGGGCACGCCCTTGACGCTGGAGGCCACCGACGACATGTTGATGATCGAACCGCCGCCCCGGGCCAGCATGTCCGGCAGGAACGCATGGATCATCCGGTACATGGCCGTGACATTGAGGTCCATCGAGCGTGTCCAGGCGGCTTCGTCGCAGTCGAGAATGTTGCCGCTGTGCACAAAGCCTGCGCAGTTGAACAGCACATCAAGCCCACCGATGCGGTCGCAGGCGGCGCTGATGGCAGCGGGCGACGTGACGTCCAGGGTCATGGCGGTGATCCCTTCGATCCCCGCCAGTGCCTGGATATCGATGTCAGTGGCGAACACCTCGGCACCGGCCCGGGCGAAGGCTATGGCGCTGGCCAAGCCAATGCCCTGCCCCGCTGCCGTCACCAGTACGCGCTTGTTTTGTAGGTTCATGCGGTCTCCAGTTGCGCTGCCGTGGTGGCGTGCTTGGGTGTCCTGCCGAGCATCGAGGCGGGAATGGCGAGGATCAGTCCACCGCTGACCAAAAGACACAAAGCCAGTACATAGGTGCCGTTATTGATATTGCCCGTAAGCGTTTCCGCCACGGCGGTGATCATCGAACCGGTGAAGCCCGACAGGTTGCCGATGGCGTTGATCATGCCAATGCCGGCTGCAGCGGCGACGCCCGACAGCACGGTGCCCGGCAGGGTCCAAAAGATCGGCATCAGGCTGAGGATCCCCGAGGCGGAAACACTGAGGAACAAGACCGACAGCACCAGGTTATCCGCAAAGAACGCACTGAGGATCAGGCCGACGCCGCCAATGAAGGCTGGGATCGCCGCATGCAGGCGCCGCTCGCCGGTGCGGTTGGAGTGTCGGGCGTTGAGCAGCATCGCCACCACTGCCACCGAATATGGAATGGCGGTCAGCAAACCGATGTGCAAGCTGTTGGTGATGCCGGTGCTCTTGATGATCGACGGCATCCAGAACGCCAGGCCATAGAAGCCGGTGTTGAAGGTCAGCAGGATCAACACCAGCAACCACACCCGAGGGTTGAAGAACACTTCACTCAAGCGCGTGGCCTTGCCCTGGTTGTCGGTTTGCAGATTGGCCTTGAGCAGGGCTTTTTCCGCGACAGACAGCCATTTGGCTTTGTCGATGTTGTCGGCCAGGCAGACGATCACCACGAACGCCATGATGATCGAAGGAATGCCTTCGATGAGCAACATCCATTGCCAGCCAGACAGGCCATGCACCCCTTGCATGCTGTTCATCAGCCAACCAGAGAGAATCCCGCCCAGAGTCAGGCTGACCGGCAACGCCAGCAGGAACCCGGACATCACCCGGCTCTGCCGATGGGTCGGGAACCAGTAGTTGAGGTAGAGGATCACGCCGGGGAAAAAGCCCGCTTCACAGATGCCCAACAGAAAGCGCAGCACGTAGAACATGGTGCTCGATTCGACGTGGAACAAGCCTGCCAGCGGCACGGTGTAGGCCACGGCCATGGAAATCACCGCCCAACTGAGCATGATCCGGGCGATCCAGAACCGTGCGCCAAAGCGATGCAGCAACAGGTTACTGGGGACTTCGAAGAGGAAATAGCCCCAGAAAAACATACTGGCGCCCAAGGCATATACGGTGTTGCTGAATTGCAGCTCGTTGAGCATGTCGAGCTTGGCGAACCCGATGTTCACTCGATCGAGGTACGCCGCCATATAGCACAACAGCAGGACCGGAAGGATGCGCCAGATGACCTTGCGGTAGGTCCGGTCTTCAAAATCGAGCTCGCAGGCGGGAGCCTGGGCGGGCAACTGCTCGGAGATGGTTTGCATGAGGTAACCCCTGATTGTTTTTATTGGGTCACGTCGAATGAGCGAATCATCCGGCGATTGAACGAGGACTTTACTGTCGGGGAGCGATTCTTTCCCAATGGCATTTTTGGATTAGTTGATAACGGGCAGTTATCGGACTCTTGGAGACCCGGGCGAGGATTCAAGTCAAAGCACATGACTTGTGGCGAGGGGATTTATCCCCGCTGGGCTGCGCAGCAGCCCCAAAAAGCTCAACGCAACCAACCTGACAGAATGCTTAGGCCGGGTTTAGGACTGCTGCGCAGTCCAACGGGGATAAATCCCCTCGCCACAGGTTCATTGCCTCTTCAAATAATCTGGCGGGCGTTGTCCTTGAGGATCTCGGCGAACTCCAGCGCCGCGCCCACCAACGGCTCATCCTTGCGCGTGAGAATGCCGTAGTCCTGCGGCACCAGGTGCAACGGGGTATCGAGGGTCTTGAGCTGGCCGCTTTCGAGCAGCGGATCGACCATCGCATTGGGCAGCATGCCGATCATGGGCCCGCGTTGCAGCACCTGGAGGAAGGTCTGCATGGAAATGGTGTCAATGGTGTTGCGCGGCATTCCCACCCCGGCCTCGGCGAAGGCCAGCTCCATGCGTGCGCGAATCGGCGTGCCGACCGGATAGAGAATCCACGGCAAGTCCACCAGTTGCTGCAAGGAGACCGGGCCCGCGCCGGCCAATGGATGGCGATAGTTGACCACGATGCAGAACGGTTCCGGGGCCAACGGCTGGAAGTCATAGCGCTGCTGCTGGCTTTGATCGGTAAAACGGGCCACCGCCAGGTCAAGCGTCTTCTCTTCAAGCATCTCCATCAGGTGGTTACTGGTCTGCTCCACCACTTCAATCGACAGCATCGGCCAGCGCTGCTTGATCTGCAGGATCGCCTCGGGCAAAGCCACCGCAGTGGCGGCAAAGATCCCGCCGACCTTGAGAAAACCGTGGCCTCCCTCGCGCAAGCTGCTGATTTGCTCGACGAACGAGCGCGCATCATTCAAGGCAATCTGCGCATACCGCAGTACGTGTTCGCCCAAGGCCGTAGGCGGCATGCTCCGTGGCAACCGCTCGAACAAGGCAAAGCCGAGCAGGCTTTCGATTTCCTTGAGCATCTTGCTGATGGCCGGCTGGCTGAGGTTCATCTGCTGCGCCGCCAGATGCATGTTGCGGGTGCGCCCCAACGTGTCGATCAGCAGCAAGTGGCGGAATTTGAGCCAGCCACAGAAGCTGGAGAAGGACAGATCTGACATGGCTATTCCTCAGGCCGGCGATAACCCGACGTTATCAAATACTGAATATATCTCATTGGAGTTTATCGAGCGGCCACCCTAGCGTGAAGGCTTTACGAACAGGAAGACTTGCCATGTCGCTACTGCTTACTCCCGAGAACACCCTGCCCGTCGATGGCGTGACCGGAACCCTGATTGGTCGTGCCTGGGTGCCAGGCCGAATCGCCGGGCCTTCGCCCATTGCGTTGCGCAGCGACGGTGTGTTCGATCTCTCGGATCGTTTTGCGACATTGAGCGATCTGCTGGAAACAGAATCGCCGCTGGCCGCCGTGCGACAGACGCCCGGTACCTTCATCGCCAGTGTCGAAGCCCTGCTGGCCAACACCGGCCCTGATGCCGACCCGAACAAACCGTCGCTGTTGCCGCCACTGGATTTGCAAGTGATCAAGGCCGCCGGCGTGACCTTCGCTGCCAGCATGATCGAGCGTGTGATCGAGGAACAGGCCGGCGGCGACGCGGCGAAGGCCGAAGCCGTACGCGCCACGGTGCACAGCGTGATCGGCGACAACTTGCGCACGATCGTGCCGGGCTCCGAGCAAGCCATGCGCCTGAAGGACTTGCTCATCGAGCAGGGCATGTGGTCGCAGTACCTGGAGGTCGGCATCGGCCCGGATGCGGAAATCTTCACCAAGGCTCCGGTCCTGGCTGCCGTGGGCAGCGGCAGCCGCATCGGCATTCATCCGATATCGCAATGGAACAACCCGGAACCGGAAGTGGTGCTGGCGGTGAACAGCCGGGGCCAGATCCACGGCGCCACTCTGGGCAACGACGTCAACCTGCGGGACATCGAAGGCCGCAGTGCGCTGTTGCTGAGCAAGGCCAAGGACAACAACGCCTCCTGCGCCATCGGGCCGTTCATTCGCCTGTTTGACGAACACTTCAGCCTGGATGATGTACGGGAATGCGTGGTCGATCTCCAGGTACACGGCGAGGATGGCTACCGCCTGCACGGCTCCAGCTCCATGAACCAGATCAGCCGCGACCCGCAGGACCTGGCAGGCCAGACGCTCAACGCCAACCACCAATATCCGGACGGGTTTGTGCTGTTTCTCGGTACCCTGTTCGCCCCCACCGAAGACCGTGACCATGCCGGCAGCGGTTTCACCCACAAACGCGGTGACGTGGTCAGCATCAGCAGCCCGTTGCTCGGCAGCCTGCATAACCAGGTGACGCACAGCTGCGATGCCACCCCCTGGACCTTTGGTGTCAGCGCCTTGCTGCGTAACCTCGCCGCCCGAGGACTGCTGGAGCGCTAAAACGCCACGACCGTGACCGATTCATCCAATTACAAGAGAGAAATGAATCATGAGTGACACGCCAAAACGCCGCCTGCGCAGCGAGCAGTGGTTCAATGACCCGGCCCACGCGGACATGACCGCCCTGTATGTCGAACGCTACATGAACTACGGCATGACCCGCGAAGAGCTGCAGTCGGGACGCCCGATCATCGGCATCGCCCAGACCGGCAGCGACCTGACGCCCTGCAACCGTCATCACCTGGAACTGGCCCAACGGGTCAAGGCCGGTATTCGTGATGCCGGTGGCATTCCCATGGAATTCCCGGTGCACCCGATCGCCGAACAATCACGGCGCCCCACCGCAGCACTGGACCGCAACCTGGCCTACCTGGGGCTGGTGGAGATTCTTCACGGTTACCCATTGGATGGCGTGGTGCTCACCACCGGCTGCGACAAGACCACCCCGGCCTGCCTGATGGCTGCGGCGACCACCGACCTACCGGCCATTGTCCTGTCCGGCGGGCCGATGCTCGACGGCCACCACAAGGGCGAACTGATCGGCTCCGGCACCGTGCTCTGGCATGCGCGCAACCTGATGGCCGCCGGCGAGATCGACTACGAAGGCTTCATGGAAATGACCACTGCGGCATCGCCGTCGGTGGGACACTGCAACACCATGGGCACCGCCTTGTCGATGAACGCCCTGGCCGAAGCCCTGGGTATGTCACTGCCTGGATGCGCGAGTATCCCGGCGCCCTATCGCGAGCGCGGGCAAATGGCTTATGCCACCGGCAAGCGCATCTGCGACCTGGTGCTGCAAGACATACGCCCGTCGCAGATCATGACCCGCCAGGCCTTCGAGAACGCCATCGCCGTCGCCTCGGCCCTGGGTGCTTCGAGCAATTGCCCGCCGCACCTGATCGCCATCGCCCGACACATGGGCGTCGAGCTGAGCCTGGATGACTGGCAACGGATTGGCGAGGACGTGCCGCTGCTGGTCAACTGCATGCCGGCGGGCAAGTACCTGGGCGAAGGGTTCCATCGGGCCGGCGGCGTGCCATCGGTCATGCATGAACTGCAAAAAGCCGGGCACCTGCACGAAGACTGCGCCACGGTCAGCGGCAAGACCATCGGCGAAATCGTCAGCAACAGCCTGACCAGCAACACCGACGTGATCCACCCCTTCGACACCCCGCTCAAGCACCGCGCCGGTTTCATCGTGCTCAGCGGCAACTTCTTCGACAGCGCGATCATGAAGATGTCGGTGGTGGGCGAAGCGTTTCGCAAGACCTACCTGTCCGAGCCCGGCGCCGAGAATAGCTTTGAAGCCCGGGCCATCGTGTTCGAAGGACCGGAGGACTACCACGCGCGGATCGACGATCCGGCGCTGGACATCGACGAGCGCTGCATCCTGGTGATCCGTGGCGTTGGCACCGTGGGCTACCCCGGCAGCGCCGAAGTGGTGAACATGGCCCCGCCGGCGGCGCTGATCAAACAAGGCATCGACTCCCTGCCTTGCCTGGGCGACGGGCGCCAGAGCGGCACATCGGCGAGCCCGTCGATCCTCAACATGTCCCCGGAAGCGGCCGTGGGCGGCGGCCTGGCGTTGCTGAAAACCAACGACCGGCTGAAAGTGGACCTCAATACCCGCACCGTGAACCTGCTGATCGACGACGCCGAGATGTCCCAGCGCCGGCTTGAGTGGACGCCGAACATTCCGCCGTCACAAACGCCTTGGCAGGAACTGTACCGGCAACTGGTGGGACAGCTTTCCACAGGGGGCTGCCTGGAGCCGGCGACGTTGCATCTGCGCGTGATCGCCCGCAGCGGTGAACCGCGTCATTCGCACTGAGTCCAGACGGCCGATTGTTCACGTACGTTGAATGCTGATGCCAACCCAGAGGGATTTATTCCAAGGGCGCAAAGGAGAAAGATGCGCGCCAGGGGTCTTCGCCCTGCCGCATCTTTCTCACACCCACGGAGTCGATCCATGCCATTTGCCAACTACAAATTCCCCGAAGGGATCCTGGACCACGCTCGCAAAGAAGAAATCATCCATCGCACCACAGAAATGTTCGTCGAGTACTTCGGCGAGGGAGTCCGTCCGTTCACCATGGTGCTGGTCGAAGAGGTGGCAGACGGCGGATGGGGGCGCGCTGATGAAACGCTGACGCTGGCGAAGATGGGACTGCCTGCCAAAGGACAATAGCGCCTTCGGAGTATTCGAAAGACCTATCGACGTCATGCACAGTGCTTCAAGCAACCCTGCCAAGGATTCCCCATGACAACTCAAGACCTATCATCGCTGCGCTGCGCTGTGGACACGGTGACTGCACGCGTCGCCCGCTACGAACCTTGCCTGTACGCCGTGCTGCGGACCATCTTCGCCGTGGTCCTGTTTACCCACGGCTTGCCGAAGGTTCTGCGCACCGCCCACGGTTCGATGGCTGATCCAATGACCGCGTCGATCAACCTCATCCAGAACGTGATGGGACTGCCTTTCGCTGCACAACTTGCCTTCCTGGTCATGCTCCTGGAGACGGTCGGCGCGCTCATGCTGGCGATAGGGCTCGGCACGCGACTCGTCGCCCTGCTGATCGCTATTGAGATGGTTGCAATCAGCTACGCGCTGGGACCGACATGGCCTTGGATAGATCGAGGCATCGAGTTTCCTGTGCTTATGGGATTTCTTGCCCTCTACATCGTCGCGCGCGGCGGCGGAGTCTATTCATTGGACGCGCGCTGGGGCACGCGCCTGCGATAGAAATGGCTTGGAGGATACGAGCGTGGGTGGCCCTTTGTTTGAACCACCCTTGCCCTACTCTCAGAAATCGACCGTGGCCGGCAACTGCAGGGTACGCGGCGAGCCTGGGCTTTGACCGCGCTGCGCCTGGGGGATGACAAGGCCGCGAGTTTCGGCATCAACGTGCGCAGCCTGCGCTTTCAGACGCTGATCATGGTCAGCCTGCTCGCCTCGTTCCCGGTGGCGTTTGTCGGCACCATCGGTTTCATCGGCCTGGTCGGCCCGCACATCGCGCGAATGCTGATCGGTGAAGACCAGCGGTTCTTCCTGCCAGCGTCTTTGTTGACCGGTGCATTGATTCTGTCCGCCAGTTCGGTGATCAGCAAAACCCTGATCCCCGGCGCCATTTTCCCCATCGGCGTGGTCACGTCGCTGATCGGCGTGCCCTTCTTCATTTCCTTGATTCTCGGCGGGAAGAAAAACTCATGGTAACGATCCAGCTGGAGAACCTCGGTGCCCGCTACGGCCAGCGCACGATCATTCATGGCGTCACCACGGCAGCCTTTGTCGGCGGTCAGGTGGTGGCGGTGGTCGGCCCCAACGCGGCGGGCAAATCCACCTTGTTCAAACGCATGGCCGGATTGATCGAAGGTCCTGGACAGGTGCTCTTGCAGGGTTCGAAAAAGGGGCCGCAAGGCATTAGCTACATGCCTCAGGGCTTGAACGCCAGCGCCCTGGACATGCACCGGCAGGTCCAGGTGCTGGGTTTCATGCGTGCCCTGGCGCGCAAGCGCGAAGTCATTGTGTTCATCGCCATCCATGACCTGAACCAGGCGCTGCGCTTTGCCGACCAGGTGCTGGTCATCGCCGACGGCACCGCCCAGGGCAGCGGCCCGAGCGCCGAGGTGATTACCGAGTCGATGCTGCGCAAGGTCTACAAGGCCGAGGCGCGGATCGAACAATGCAGCCGCGGCGAGCGCCATATCCTGATTGACGATATCGTTTGAGCGCACACCCGTGGTCAGAGCTTGCTCCCGCTGCTGTAGGAGCTGGCGAAGCCTGCGATCTTTTGATTTTGATCCTTCGCTTGCGACTCAATTGTCTGGGACAAGATCGCAGCCTCGTTGCACTCGACAGCTCCTACACTGCTCCTACAGCAGCCAAGCGGGAGCAATCTCTGGCTTTCGACAGATAACCGTAAGCATCCAGTAAGGGAAAACGCTCAACGATAGGCGTGCATTTCATCCTGTCCCGTTGGAGCCCCCCAATGCATTTGCTGCGCTTAGCCGTTTCAACAATCCCGAATATGATCCTGCTCGCCGTGGCCACTTCAGCCATCGCCGCACAAGCAGCCGAACCTGAAACTACCGAACCGTCTTCGTCCTGGGGACTGGGGGTCGGCGCAATCAGCAGCCAGCAGCCCTATACCGGCATCGATCGTGACAACAAGGCGATACCGCTGATCTACTTCGAGAACGAATACCTGCGGGTGTTCGGTCCAAACGCCGAGGTCAAGCTGCCCCAACTCGAGATCGGCGACACCCAGCAAATCGATTTCAGCCTCATGGGCCAGTACGACTTCAGTGGCTACGACGCTGACGACGCGCGGGTCTTCGATGGCATGAGCGACCGCAAAAGTGGCTTCTGGGCGGGGGCCAAAGTGGAGTGGCACACCGGTCTGGTGGACGTGCGCGCCGAGTGGCTCTCGGACCTGTCGGGCAACAGCAAGGGGCAGCGCTTCAACGTGGGCCTGGAGCGAACCTGGCGGCTCGACGACCACATCACCCTCACGCCCCATGTGACGGCGATGTGGCAGGACAAAAAATACGTCGATTATTATTTTGGCGTGCGCGACAGTGAGGCCCGCATCGATCGTGCGGCCTATGATGGCAAGTCCGCCCTCAATACCGAATTTGGCGTCCGGGGAAACTACATGTTCGATAAACACCACTCTCTGTTCCTCGATATCAAAGCGACGAGCCTCGCCAGTGAGATCAAGGACAGCCCACTGGTAGACAGCTCTACCGAAAACAGCGCGCTGTTCGGCTACCTGTACCGCTTCTGATGAGCCGCATTCTGCTGGTCGAGGACCACGAACGATTGGCGCACCTGGTCTGCACGGGCCTGGCGAATGCAGGGATCGCCGTCGATGTGATCAACCGCATGGATGGCGCGTGGGCGGCCATCCAGCGTGTGCCTTACCAGGCGCTGATCCTCGATCGCGGCTTGCCGGACGGCGACGGGCTCGTCTTGTTGAAGCGTCTGCGCAGCGCCGGGCTCGGCATCCCTTGCCTGGTGCTCACGGCGCGGGATGCCCTGCATGATCGGGTACAGGGGCTCGATGCCGGCGCGGATGACTATCTGCCCAAGCCGTTCGCCATGGATGAAATGGTCGCGCGCGTGCGAGCGTTGCTGCGACGCCCCGTGGACTGTCGCCCACTGGCGCCCAGCCATGGCGACCTGAGCCTGCAGCCCGACACCGGCAGCATGTGCTGCGCCAATCAAAGCATTGCCCTGGCACCGGCGGAAATGCAGATCATGTTGCTGCTGTTGCGCAAACCTGGGGAGATCGTCCGCCGTCAGACGATAGAGGCAGCAGGCTGGGGCTTGAGCGAGGCGGTCACGCCGAACGCCCTGGACGTGGCCCTTCACCGTATCCGCCGCAAGCTGCTTGCCATCGGCTCCCACCAACGCATTGTCAACCTGCGAGGTCTTGGTTATGCGCTGCGCCAGGTCGACGTGGCTGAGTAGTCTCAGATTCAAGGTGCTGCTGGCTTATATTGCCGGCGTGGCGTTGAGCATCCTGCTGATCGTGTTGATGGCCCTGGCCCTCGTCACCTCACAGAGCGACATCCTGCTGGTCATGAACATAACCGAGCGCACCCAGGAGTTGGCGCAAAAACTCCAGTTCGATCCTGCTGGACGCCCGGTCGGATTCGATCGCAGCGAGGCCGATCGAATCTGGACCTATGAAAGCATGCAGCAAGACATCGGATACCGCGTGCTGGACGCCTCGGCAAACGTGGTCCTGACGTCCACCGAAGCAACCTTCTGGCCTGCAAGCACCGCGCTGCGCCCTTCAGAGCACGAACCGTTCAAGTTCGAGCGCCAGGGCATCCTGATGTATGGCGCCACCGCGCCGGTCGAACACGACGGCAAGACCTGGTTCCTGCAACTTGCCGTCAGCGAACGGCTGATGGACCTCTTCCACGGTGCATTCGCGTTGCCATTCATGGGTGCCGGCATCGTCCTGTTCAGCCTGGTGCTGCTCTTCGTCTTTGCCGCCTGCGCCTATATCACCCTGGGCTATACGCTCAAACCCTTGCGCGAGGTGTCCGAGTCGGCCGCGGCGATCTCGCCTCGCTCCCTGCATTCACGCTTGCAGGTCAGCAGCGTACCGTCCGAAGTCGTGCCACTGGTGGACAGTTTCAATCGGGCCCTCCAGCGCCTGGAAAATGGCTACCGGACCCAGCAGGAGTTCCTGGCGACCGCGGCGCACGAACTCAAGACACCGCTGGCGCTGATACGCGCACAAATCGAATTGATGGAGGACAGCCACGATCGCAACGCGCTGCTCAACGATGTCGCTCACATGACCCGTCAAGTCCAGCAACTGCTGCTCCTCACCGAAGCCAGTGAGGCCCAGAACTACCTGTTTGCCGAGGTCGAACTGGCCGATGTCGCGAGGGAAGCCAGCGACTATTTGCAGCGCATGGCCGAAGCCGCCGAGGTACGCCTGGTGCTGGTGCAGAACGCTGCCTCTGCTGACCCATGGCAGGCGGATCGCAGCGCCCTCTTCACCTTGTTGAAGAACCTGCTGGAAAACGCCATCCAACACGCCCCTCGGGGCACAGAGGTTCGAGTGGACATCGGCGCGGATCATCTGAGCGTACGAGACTGGGGCCCCGGAGTGGATCGGGAGCAACTGCCACACCTGTTCATTCGCTTCTGGCGCGGGGCCCATCGCCGCGACCATGGTGCCGGCCTGGGCTTGACGATCTGCCGGGAAATCGCCCAGGCCCATGGCTGGACGCTTTCTGCCAAGCGAGCGGAGCCAGGCTTGTTGCTGCAGCTGTCTCGACGGGGATGACTGGATTCAGATGCCGGGCGTTTTCAATTCCCCTGTGGGAGCGAGCTTGCTCGCGATAGCAGGGGGTCCAGCAAGCATCGATGTTGGATGTGCCACCGTCATCGCGAGCAAGCTCGCTCCCACATTGGTGATACCCGGCCTCAGGCAACCCCACCGTCAGGTACCGGTAGCGTGCCGGACTGTGGAGCGCGCCTGGGCATGAAAGTCTCGGGCATCGCCAGCAACAGACCAAATGCCAACGCAGCAATCGCCGCCAGGGTCAGGAACGCCGCGCTGTAGCCAGCCCCTTGCACCACAAAGCCGGCCAAGCTGTTACTCAACGCCGCGCCGAACCCGAACACCGTCGACAGCACCCCGAGGCTGACGTTGAAACGCCCGGTGCCCTGGGTCAGGTCCTTGACCACCAAGGGAAACAGCGCGCCAAACAGCCCGGCACCGATCCCATCGAGCAACTGCACCGCCACCAACCAATAGGGGTCGTCCGAGAGCACGTACAACACACCTCGAATGGGCAGGATCAGGAAGCCGGCCAGCAACAACGGCTTGCGCCCCCAGGCATCGGCCTTGACGCCGACCAACCACGCCATGGGCACCATGACCAATTGCGCCGCGACGATACAGGCCGACGTCAGCGGCGTGGCCAGGTGTGCATTGGCCTGGGCGAGTTTCTGGCTGACCAGCGGGAGCATCGCCGCGTTCGCCAGGTGAAACAGCCCGCAGCAGACGGCGAACAACAGCAGCGTGCGGTTATCCAGCAACACGCGCAGCGCCGAGGGCGTCGGGCCCTGCACCGACTGACCAGCCTCCAGGCCCCGGGCCACATCATGGTCGATCGCCTCAGCGGACACGCAACTGACCGCCACGATGCTGGCCAATGCCATCGCGGCCATCAGGTAGAACACCGCAACGGGACCGAACAGCCAGGCGAACCCACCCGCCAGCAGCGCTGCGCAGGCATTGCCCGCGTGGTTGAACGTCTCGTTGCGCCCAGTGCGCCGCGTAAAGGCCTTGGCGCCAGTAATGCCCAGGGAGATGGCCGCAATAGCCGGCGCAAAGACCGATGCCGCCACGGCGCCGAGCGCCTGGGTCAGCGCCACCAGGCCGAAGGAAGACGTGAACGGTAGCACCAGGCAACCCAGCGTCACCATCAAGGCGGCCACAGCCACCACGGCACGTTTGCTGCGCACCCGGTCGATCAGCGCCCCGGCGGGCGCCTGTGCAACGAGCCCGGCCATCGCCGCCACTGTCATCACCACGCCAATGCTGGCCGGGTCCCAGCGATGCACCGCCAGCAGGTAGATCGCCAGATAAGGACCCAGCCCATCGCGTACATCCGCGAGGAAAAAATTCAGGCCATCCAGGGAAAGGTTGTTGCGTCGGTCTCGGTTGCGATCCATAGCGGCCTCGACGGGCATTGCCCCAAAGAAAATTGACGCCATGATGTCGCAAAGAATCGAACCGGGCCACCGTGATGAGCGCGGAGCCACTGAGAGAACCGTGGCGAGGGAGCTTGCTCCCGCTGGGTCGCGAAGCGGCCCCAAAACCTGCCGAACGCGTAACACAGACACACCGCACCCGCCGGTTCACGACTGCTTCGCAGCCGAGCGGGAGCAAGCTCCCTCGCCACAGGTCCATCTTTTTCTTAAGTGAACTGCATGTCCTACCAAAGAGCGATGTCGTAAGTGAAATAGATCCGATTACTGTCACGGCCACGGGAAAAGTCCGAGCGATAGACATAGTTACGCAGCTTCACCCCCAGCCCCTTGAACGTGCCCTGCTGCACCACATAAGCGATCTCTGCGTCTCGCTCCCACTCTTTGACCGTGGTGTTGGACTTGCCGTCGTTGCCGCTCAGGTAGCGGGTGGAAAATGTCAGGCCGGGCACACCGAGGCGAGCGAAGTCGTAGCCGTACCCGAGCATCCAGGTCTTTTCGTCTTCCTCGATGAACTTGCCGATCCCGACGTTGCTGAAGGAATACACCGTGGCGCCACTGATGTAAGGCAGGCCCGCCTCGCCACTGAGGGTCTGGTAGCCGGCGCTCAGTGTGTGGCCGACCACGGCGTAGGACAGCGATCCGCTGAGCATGTCGTTGTCGATCTTGCCGCCGTAGGCCGAACCCGAATCGACGCTGTTGAAGTAGCGCAGGTCACTGGTCAATACCCCAGCGCCCAAGGGCAGATCATGCTGGATGCCGGCAAAATTCTGTCGATAGAAATTCTCCAGCTCGCCATAGAAGTAACTCAGGCGGATGTTTTTGCCCAACTTGTAGTCGGCACCGGCATAGCTGAAGTCACCGGACTTATCGCCGCCGTAGCCATCGGGCACGATGGGCATGCTGTCGCTCGAATCGCGCAGCTTGAAACGCTCCAGATGCCCGCCGGTGACGGTGAGGTTGTCGATGTCAGTGCTGCTGATCTGGGTGCCCTGGTAAGTCTGGGGCAACAGCCGCGCATCGTTGTAGACCAATACCGGGGTCTTGGGCAGCAAGGTGCCGTATTTGAGCGTGGTCTTGGCCACCCTGGCCTTGGCGGTCATCCCTGCGCTGGCGAACTCGTCGGCGGCGCGACCATCGTCATGCACCGGCAGCAGGCCGGTGCCGCTGCGACCACGCCCGGAATCGAGCTTGACCCCGAGCAGGCCCAGGGCATCGACCCCGAAGCCAATGGTGCCCGGCGTAAAGCCCGATTGGTAATCCAGCAGGAAGCCCTGGGCCCATTCGGTGCGCTCACTCTTGGCGGTCCTCGCCGCCCGTGGGCTCATACCGTGCTCATCGCGAAAATTTTCGTTGAAGTAGACGTTGCGCAATTGCAGCTTGAGCTTGCTGTCGTCGATGAAACCTTCGGCACTGGCCGAGGCCAGGGGCAACAGCCCAAGGATTGGAAACAAAGCCCCGCGGGTAAGCAAAGTGGTCATATCGAGCTACTCGTTGTTGTTATTTGGCGTGCAAGCCAGCGCACACCCGCTTGCGAGGGCATGTCTGGCAGGGAAGCTAAAGTGTGTCGGGTGAATCAGGAAAACAGCGTCAGCGCCCCGGTCAGCAGGGCCAGCGCGGTAATCACCAGGGAGGTGAGCACCGCCCATTTGACGGTGGCTTTCTGAAAGTCGCCCAGGTCGCGGTCGACCATGCCCACCAGCAACAAGGTCGAGGCCACCAGCGGACTCATCAGGTGCACCGGCTGGCCGAGAATGGACGCCCGGGCAATTTCGACCGGATCAATGCCATAGGCAGCCGCGGCGTTGGCCAGGATCGGCACGACACCGAAGTAGTAGGCATCGTTGGACAATACGAAGGTCAGCGGCATGCTGGTAATCGCCACCACCAGCGGGAACAGATGGCCCCAGGAAGGCGGAATCCAGTCGACCAGGGTTTGTGCCAACGCATCGACCATTTTCGTCCCGGAGAAAATCCCGGCGAAGATGCCCGCGGCAAACACCAGCAGGACCACGGTCATGGCGTTGCCCGAGTGGGCGAGAATGCGCTCCTTCTGAATATCCAGTTGCGGATAGTTGATCATCAGCGCCAGGACGAAACCGATCAGGAACAGGATCGCCGAGTGCATGAGCCCCATCACCAGTGCGACCATCACCGCGACCACCAGCAGCAGGTTGACGTAGGCCAGTTTCGGGCGTTTGTGTGGCGTGTCCTCCATGATCGCGTTGATGTAGCAATTACCGCCGCCGCTTTGCAGTTGAACGTTGCCGATGCGCTTGCGCTCGGCACGACCCAACAGGAACGCCGTGAACACCACCCATGCGGCCCCGCCGATCATGGTCGGCAGCAACGGCACGAAATACTCACCCGCATCCAGGCCCAGCGCCGCGATCGCACGGGTTGCGGGGCCGCCCCAAGGGGTCATGCCGCTCATGATGCTCAAGGAGAGCATGGAAATGGTTGCCAGGATCATCGGGTTCATGCCGATGCGCTTGTACAGCGGCAACATCGCGGCACAGGTGATCATGTAAGTCGTCGTGCCGTCACCGTCCAGTGCCACCAACAGCGACAGCAGGGCCGTGCCCACGGCGATCTTCATCGGGTCGCCATTGACCCGCTTGAGGATCTTGCGGATCAGCGGGTCGAACAGACCGGCGTCGATCATCAGGCCGAAAAACAGGATCGCGAACAACAGCAGCGCCGCCGACGGCGCGACCATTTTCAGGCCGTCCAGCATCATCTTGCCGGTGGTCCCGCCAAAGCCGCCGAGCACGGCAAAAACGATGGGCACCACCGTCAGGGCGACGATCGGTGACAACCGTTTGGTCATTATCAGGAAGGTGAAGACCACCACCATGGCCAAGCCAAGTAAAGCGAGCATATGTCAGATCTCTTGTTGTTATTGAGTAGCTGATGCAATGACGAGGTCTGCCTGGACTATCCAGCCAGGCGCTGGGAAACCGTGGCGTAGACGAAACCAGAGAAAAGTCGGCGGGCGGTGCGTACCACCGAAGCACGAATGGTCTCACCCTTTTCGCCGGTGTAGGACAACACCACATCGATACCGCCGTTGGGGTGCTCGATGCGAACTTGCTGCAAACGCGGCTCGCTGCCGCCACCGATCAGGTTGGCCGCGACACTGCCGTTGGTTACGCAAGCCGTCGCCAGGCCGATAGAGCCGGTGATTGCCAAGGCGCGGTGACAGTTGTGCGGCATGAAGTAGCGCACCTGGAGGGTCCCGCCAGACTTGGCCGGCGACACCAGGACCGGCTTGGGGATCACCATGTCGCTGACGTCACCCAGGCCCATCGCCAGGCCTGCTTTGAGCCGCAAGGACTCCAGGCGCTGCATGAACGCCTTGTCGGCGTCCAATTCAGCGGGACTTTCATCACCGCGCTTGCCCAGTTGGCTGGCATCGACGATCACCATCGGCATCGCCATGTCGATGCACGTCACCGCAATGCCGTCGATCAGGTCCTGGGTTTGCCCGGTCGGGAACAGTTTCCCCGTCTTGCTGCCTGCGGCATCAAGGAACGTCAGTTGCACCGGAGCGGCTGTGCCGGGCACGCCGTCGATGGCGGTGTCGCCTTCATAACTGACCTTGCCTTCCGGGGTTTGCACTTCGGAATTCACGAAGGTCCCGGTATTGAGGTTGCGAATACGCACCCGGGTCAGGTCGCCGGTAGGCTTGACCAGGCCCTGCTCGATAGCGAACGGGCCGACGGCGCAGAGCATGTTGCCGCAGTTGGGGGCGGTATCGACCCGACGCTGGGAAACCATGACCTGGACAAACAAATAATCGACATCTGCGTCAGGGTGCAGCGATGGGCTGACGATCGCCACTTTGCTGGTTTGTGGACTGCCGCCACCGATGCCGTCGATTTCCAACTCATGGCCGGAGCCCATCAGGTTGAGCAGCAGCTCATCGCGTTCAGCGATGGCGACCGGCAGATCCCAGGCAAGAAATACCGGGCCTTTGGACGTACCGCCGCGCATTAGCACACAAGGAATTCGCTGCATGATCACTAACTCTTGTTAATCAATCTGGATAATTGATGCTCTGGAAACAAGAGTGTCAGGGTTTTAAAAGTGTTTCCAATGCAAAGATCAGAGCGATTATTGCGTTTCACAAATGAATTGTTTTACGCTAATTGCCATCGCGCACTGCCCTTTCCCGGTGAGGTAGCACATGGAATATGAACTCCAGGACATACGATCTTTCGTGAAAATCGCCGAACTTGGCAGTTTCCACGAAGCCGCCGACGCACTGCATCTGTCACAACCAGCCTTGAGCCGACGGATGAAAAAACTTGAGGAAGGCCTGGGAACCGCGTTGCTCGATCGCACGACCCGCAAGGTCAGCCTGACGAGTGTCGGGCGTGATTTCCTGCCCAAGGCGCGGCGCCTGCTGGATGATTTCGACGACTCGATTCTCAACATCCGCGAGTTGGCGGAGCGACAGATCGGCCGGGTGACCTTGGCGTGCATTCCTACGGCGGCCTTCTATTTCTTGCCTTCAGTGATTCGCCTCTATAACGAGCGCTACCCGAAAATCCGCATCCGCCTGCTCGACCTCAGCGCCAACGAAGGGCTCGAAGCGGTACTGCGCGGCGAAGCCGATTTCGGCATCAACATGATGAGCGGCCAGCACCCGGACATCGAGTTCGTACCCCTGGTCAACGAACCCTTTGTGCTGGCCTGCCGGCGCGATCATGAACTGGCTGAACGCAGTGCGGTTACCTGGTCCGAACTCAGTGATTATCGGCTGATCGGCGTCGGTCGCCTGAGCGGCAACCGCATGCTGCTGGACCACGCGCTGTCGGGCCTGAGCTGGCGTCCGCAATGGTTTTACGAAGTGCAACACTTGTCGACGTCGCTGGGATTGGTCGAGGCTGGCCTCGGCGTGTCGGCGATGCCCAGCCTGGCGATGCCGGCCGGGGATCATCCAACGCTGGTCAGCGTGCCGCTGATCGAGCCGGTGGTAAACCGCTCGCTGGGCCTGGTCTACCGCCGGGGCGCATCGCTCTCCCCGGCTGCGGAAAAGTTTGTCTCGATCCTGCTTGAACAGTGGCCGCAATGAAGCGAGAGCCTCCATACCGCCAACGCGGCGAGGCTGATCAAGGCGCCTAGCAGGCTGACCGCCATCCAGCCCCACAGCGCATAGACCTGGGTCGCGGCCACCGCGCCCAGTGCGCTGCCCACCGAGTAGAAGCACATATAAGCGCCGACCATGCGACTTTGCGCGTCGGGACGTGCAGCGAAGATCAAGCTCTGGTTGGTGACATGCACGGCTTGCACCGCAAAGTCGAGCAACACCACGCCGCACACCAGTGCGATCAGGGAGGTCTCGGTAAACGCGATGGGCAGCCAGGAAAGCGTCAGGAGCCCCAGCGACCAGCCGGTAACGCGCCGTCCAAAACCTTGATCGGCCCAACGACCGGCCCTTCTGGCTGCCAGGGCCCCGGCGACGCCAGCCAGGCCAAACAGCCCGATAGCCGTGTGTGAAAGCGACAGCGGCGCGGCGCTCAACGGCAGCACCATAGCGGTCCATAACACCGAAAACGCGGCAAAGATCAGCAAGGCCAGCAGCCCCCGGACCCGTAGCACCGGCTCGGTCATGAACAGCTTGAACAGCGATCGGATGAGTGCCAGATAAGGCTGCCGGTCAGGTGGCGACACGGCGGCAGGCACCACTGCCCAGAACACTGCAGCGATGGTCAGCATCAATCCCGCGGAAACGAAATAAACCCCGCGCCAGCCCGCCAGGTCGGCGATCACTCCAGAGGTAAACCGCGCCAGGAGAATACCCAGGACAACGCCGCTGGTGACGGTTCCCACGGCCTGTCCACGCTGGGAGGGCGAGGACAGCACGGCGGCATAGGCCACCAGCACCTGGACAACCACCGCCAGCAAGCCCATCACGATCATCGCACCCAGCAAAGCCAACCAATGCTGGGCTGCGCCGACGGCCGCGAGCGCAAGCGCGGACAGCACCAATTGCGCGCAAACCAGTCGTTTACGGTTGACCCTGTCCCCCAGCGGGACGATGAACAGCAACCCCAGCGCATACCCCACTTGAGTGGCCGTGACCACAACCCCGATCAATCCTGAAGCAACGCCCAGGCTTTCGGCCATTGAGGCGAGCAAGGGCTGGGCAAAGTAGACATTGGCGACGGCCAATGCACAGGTCACGGAAAACAATAACGTGAGCGCCGGCGAAAGCCCCGCACATTGCTCGTCACTCAAATTTCCCGAAGGCTGCTGGGTGAAACAGTCGGCATCTGCTGTCATGCACGCCTCCTTGGCGCTAAACTGGTTTCAATTAAAAACCTGAATGGATTGTCACCCGATCAGGTTTTAATTTGCAACCACAGACATCGACCGGACTTGCGATCCTTTTTCAGAAGGTCAATAAAATGGAAAATGCTTCACCACAAAACAGCGAATGCCCGGTAGCCAGGACACTGGACGTGATTGGCGATCGCTGGTCGCTCATGATCATCCGCGACGCATTCGACGACATCCGCCGCTTCAGCGAGTTTCAAAAGAGCCTGGGCGTAGCCAAGAATATTCTGGCTTCGCGACTCAAAGCGTTGGTCGAGGTCGGTGTGTTCGACGTTCGCCCCGCCTCAGATGGAAGTGCCTACAAGGAATACGTCCTGACGGAGAAAGGACGAGAGATCTTTCCGGTCGTGGTCAGCCTGCGGCAGTGGGGCGAACGCTTCCTGTTCGAGCCGGGAGAAACGCGTTCCGTGCTGTTGGACAACACGTCCGGGCAGGCGCTCATGCAGATGGATGTTCGATCCTCAAGCGGTCAGAAACTCGGACCGTCCGATTGCCACAGGGTGAGGCTCATTGCCGACAACCCGACGTGAGATTGATCGTCCCTACCCCTTCAGTACCAACGACATGTCCGGGTACCTGGCGCACATGAAATCGACAAATGCGCGAACCTTCGGCGCAGCAAGACGCCTGGACGTGTGCAAGACCCAGAGCTCGGCTTCTTTCCCCGATACCTTGCCCCACTGGACCAACTCGCCACTGGCCAACTGGCTCCATGCGATGGACTGTGGAATGAGGGCAGCCCCACCTCCGGCGATGGCTGCATCGCGGATCATCAGGAACGAAGAGAACCGCAGCCTGGGGATCGGCTCCAGAATCAGGCTGCCGCCGTCGAGTGTCCAACGGGTCGGCTCGAAACTGGACACCACAATGCCGGGAACTGAGCGGATGGCGCCGGGGGCAGGCCGAGGTAGTCCAGGCGCGGCCACCACCACCAGCCGGTCCTTGGCGAAGCAGCGGCCGACCAAGCTGCTGTCCGGGCTGGGGTTGATCCGGATGGCGACATCAAATTGTTCCTCGACGAGATCAACCACGCGATCCTCCGCAATGACCTCGATCGTGACGTCAGGATAAGCCGCACAAAACGCTGCGCCGATGCCGCCCATCGCAAGCTGCGAAAACAGGACCGGGGCAGCGACACGCAAGCGTCCGCGAGGCGTCGATACGCCCTCCTTCGCCGCCGCCATGGCTTCCGCCACCTCGGCCAACGGCCCTTCGGCCCTGCTCAGCAGCAGCTCCCCAGCCTCGGTGAGCTTCAGCCCACGCGCACTGCGCTCGATCAGCCTGACGCCCAGTTGCTCCTCAAGGTCGGCGATACGCCGCGACAAGGTTGCCTTGGATATTCCGCTCGCACGGCTTGCCTTGCCCAAGCCCTCATTCGTTGCGACGAGGGTGAAATCGATCAGCGCGTTCAAGTTCATGCTGTTCCACTTTTGAAACGGAGTGTCTACATCCTGGCGCCTTCGTTTTGTTTCTGCAACGGAATATCGTTTGAACATCGCAACGGGCCGACAAGGCCGTTGCGGACTTTTCCGGCTACCCCCCTTTTGCAGGAGATTCAACATGAGCATTCTCGTTACCGGCGCCACGGGCACCATCGGTTCACTCATCATCCAGCGCCTCGCCGACGCAGGCGCCGACGTCAAAGCCCTCGTTCGCCAGGCTGGCAAGGGAACATTCCCGGCGGGCGTGACTGAAGTCGTTGCCGACCTCACCGATGTCCCTTCGCTGCGCGAGGCGCTGGTATCGGTGCGTACGCTGTTCCTGCTCAACGCCGTGACGCCCGACGAGGTGACACAAGCCCTCATCACCTTGAACCTCGCTCGCGAGGCTGGCATCGAGCGCATCGTCTACCTGTCGGTGATTCATGCCGACAAGTTCACCCACGTGCCGCACTTCACGGGCAAGCATACGGTCGAGCGCATGATCGAAAGCCTCGACATGGCCGCAACCATCCTGCGTCCAGCTTACTTCATGCAAAACGAATTGATGGTCCAGCAGACAATTCAGAACTACTCGGTGTACCCGATGCCGATCGGCTCGAAGGGCGTCTCGATGATCGATGCCCGCGACATCGCCGACATCGCCGCTGCCGAGTTGCTGCGACGCGACAAGGCACCTTCGGCCCTGGACCGTGTAACCCTGGAGCTGGTCGGCCCACAAGCACTGACCGGTGCCGCCGCGGCGAAGATATGGAGTTCCGCCCTGGGTCGCGAGATCGCCTACGGTGGTGACGATGTGGCCGCCTTCGAAGCACAATTGGCCGCGTACGGTCCCGCCTGGCTGGCTTATGACATGCGCCTGATGATGTCCGGTATCCAGACGTTTGGCATGCAGGCTGCTGAAGGAACCGTGGAACGACTGCAGGCGATCCTGGGGCGTCCGTTGCGCACCTATGAAGACTTCGTTCGCGAGGCCATTGCCGGGGCTTGAACAGCTGGGGCAGTACTGTCAGGTCATCCTCGTCCAGCATTGGGCCTCGGTCAGCGGATGACCGACCTGGCGTGCAACGAGGAAGGCTTGCTCCAGCAACGGCTACTCGCTAAACCAGCTGGCGAACCCCCAGAGACAAAATCAAACCACCACACAGTCGATCAATTGCTTTTTTCCTACCTTGATAGGCGCAAGCAATCCTGGGCTGTGAAAGCGCAATTGCGACCATTGCATACCAGGCCATTGAAACCACCACCACAACTGCCAGCATCGACAAAAACGTGCCTGGCGAAACGTGGGCGGGAGCCGCGGCTGAAAAAACAGCGGCATAGAAAGCCATGGACTTGGGGTTGCCTATGTTGGTGACCACTCCCTGTATAAAGGACTGGCGGCAACTACCGGCAACGGCATCATTCAGCGGGCCTGGCGCATTCCGGCCCGCGTTGATCAGCAGTCGGAATCCGAACCACATCAGGTAGGCTGCGCCCAGAACCTTTACAACCAGCGCAGCCCAAGGGAGCGCAGCAAATACAACCCCGAGACCTGCAATCGCACAGGTGGACCAGAACAGGTTGACCAGTACGATTCCCGCCACCAAGGCCAGCGCTTCAGAGCGCGTAGCAGCCACCGCCTTATGGACCACCGCGACGAAATTCGGTCCAGGAACCACGACACCAGCCAGGTAGACCAAAAAAACTGTCAAGACAGCGGAACCGTCGATCATGTGCGTCCCTCGCGAGATCTGTAGGCGGTGATCGTCACCCAAAATGCCGCATTGCTGCCCCAAGGATTCACCCCGTCAAGGCAATACCACTACTCCTCGGCAGGCCTCATATGAAAAATCGTATAAGGCAGGATCAGCGTATCGGCGACGATGCTGAAAGGAAGGTCGACGATTGCAAAAGGTGCCAGAGCACGCGCGTATACGTCGTTGTCGTTCGTCGAAGCCTTGATGATCTCGATATCGGTCGCCGCACCGCAGTAGGGATGGCGACCGCAGAGCTGGCCCATGCCAAAGGTTTCGTTGGCCGTGGCGCATCCACCCAGCAACGCCATCGCCAAAGCCATTACTACGATCCGCATGACGCGCCCTCCCCCGGGAAAGGCCGGACTGTAGCATCAAAGCCACCCCAACGACTCAGCGCTCAAGACAAGGTCCCAGCAGGGTCGCGAACCACTCGATGAACACCCCGAGCGCGGCTACACCGATAGAAACGTTGTGACGGCTGTATTCAGGCAACCCCAGGTTCTCCTGTAGGATGCGCATCCTGTCAATCAGCCGCGAATGTGAACAATGGAACTGCACTCAATTCTCGCCTTTACCCTGGTCGCGGCCATCGCCATCGCCAGTCCTGGTCCTGCCACCCTGATGGCGATCAATAACAGCCTGGCCTACGGGCCGCGCTACGCGGTGTGGTCGTCGGTGGGCAACGCCAGCGGGCTGTTCTGTTTGTCGGCCGCCGCCATGCTGGGCCTTGGCGCGTTGCTCGCCAGCTCCGAATGGCTGTTCAACGCGGTGAAAGTCCTCGGGGCGGGTTATCTGTTCTACCTGGGTGCCAGGCAACTGTTCAAAAAGAGCCCGATACTCGCGCAGGACGTGCAAGCGGACGGCACGACCAGCAAGCCATCGCGTTCAAAGCTGTACAAGTCGGCCTTCCTGACAGCCATCACCAACCCCAAGGCGACGATGTTCTTCACCGCCCTATTCCCGCAATTCATCGACCAGAGCGCCGCACTGCTGCCGCAGTTCCTGCTCCTCACCTCGATATTCGCAGGCTTGTCGCTGGTTTCCTTGAGCCTGTATGCCGCCATTGCGGCCCAGGCCAAAGGAGTGCTGAAACGGCCCGCGTTTTCCGTGTGGATCAGCAGGCTCGTCGGCTCGACGTTCATCGGCTTCGGTGCGGCCATTCTGGCGATGCGTCGACCGGCCGTTTAGGGCATTTTTCGATCCGGACCTACCAGATACCGAGGTCTCGACGCTTGAAAAGCGTCGACCTCACACCTTCCCATCCGCTCTACCTCGCCCCCACTGACTGGCAACAGTGAATCCTGCCTGCACACGCCAGATATTTAACTTGACGCCAGAGATTACGATCATCATATTTACAAAAAATATTATGAGCGTCATGTTCAAGCCTACGTCACTGCGCCGAGATCGCGAACCACAGTCGTGGCGTTTGGCATCAACGTCTTTGCCCGCCAACCAAACACAGGAGAGGCTGTATGGAAGCCAGAACTTCATTGGCAATTACCGCTACGCAACCGCACGCCTCCACCCAACCATTGACCGGCAAAGTCGTGGCGCTGCTTGCAGGCCTGGCGGCGATCAGCATGCTGTCTACCAACATCATTCTCCCGGCGTTCGCAGATATCGGCGAAGACCTGGGCGTGACTGCTCGCGAGCTCGGCCTGACGCTGTCCAGCTTCTTCATCACGTTCGCCTTGGGCCAGTTGGTGGTCGGGCCACTGGCCGACCGCTACGGGCGCCAGAAACTGGTGCTCGGCGGCCTGTCGGTGTTCGTGGTCGGCACCGTCATCGCCGGCCTTGCCACCACCCTTGATGTGCTGATCGCCGGACGTGTCGTCCAGGCGCTGGGCGTGTGCGCAGCCTCGGTGCTGTCGCGCGCCATCGCACGGGATCTGTTTGAAGGCGAGACGCTCGCCCGGGCCCTGTCGCTGACGATGATCGCCACCGCCGCGGCGCCGGGTTTTTCGCCGCTGGCCGGCAGCGTCCTGTCCGTCACACTTGGCTGGCGCGCCATCTTCATCCTGGTGGGACTGGCCGCCGTGGTACTGGCCTTTTTCTACGTGCGCGACCTCGGAGAAACCCATCCCGCCGATCGCCGGGCGCCGCACTCGGCCAAGAGCGTGGTGCTCGCCTATGGCAGATTGGCGCTGGATAGGCGCTTCATCCTCCCCGCCCTTTCAATGAGCCTGCTGATGAGCGGTTTGTTCGCATCGTTCGCGGCGGCGCCCGCCATCCTGATGCAAGGTATCGGCCTGACTTCGTTGCAAACCGGCCTGTATTTCGCCGCTACGGTATTCGTCGTGTTCGCCGCCGGCATGGCGGCCCCGCGTCTGGCGCATCGTCATGGCACCCGAATCGTCACACTCGTGGGCATTGCCTGCGCCATGGCCGGAGGCGGCCTGCTGCTCGTCGGTCCAGCCGCGCCTGGTCTTGGGTGGTATGCCCTCTCGATGGTCACCTTCCTGTGGGGCATGGGCCTGGCCAATCCGCTGGGCACGGCAATCACCATGGGCCCTTTCGGCAAGGAAGCCGGGATGGCCTCCGCACTGCTGGGTTTTCTCTCCATGGGTGCGGCTGCGCTGACCACCTGGCTGGCCTCGGTCTTGAGCTTCGCGCCGGTCACGACGCTGGGTGGGATTCAGACGACGGCCTGCCTGGTGGCGCTGGTGTTGTTTCTCTTGCGGGGGTAGAGGAAGAATGAATCGTCCTAAACCCTGGACATCGCAATGAACCGTGTAATGGCCGCCACCACCTCGGCGCCCCGTTCAAGATAGGGCACATGCCCGCAGTCCTCGATGAACTCGCCGCGTGCATCGGGGAGTTGCTGGAGCAGGTTCTCCAGGGTCGCCGGCAGGAACACCTGGTCATGCCGCCCCCAGATCACCAGCGTCTTGGCAGCAATCTGTGGCAACCGTTCGAGCAGCACGTCCAGGCCTTCACGACGGAAATCCTCAACGACCCGCTGCACAGCGGCAAACCTCGACCTGCCGCTGGCCGCCATGGCCTGGGCCAAGCGCCCTCCTACCTCAGGCGGCGCCTTGAACACCAGGCTCCAGAAGCGCTTCATCTCCTCGACCGTACGATAGCCAAACACCGTCCCCGGCCCTTGCAGGCTGGCTTTCAATGTGGGGCCTAGCGCTTGCTCACCCAGACCGGCAGGCGCCAGCAAGACCAAGTGACTGACACGCTGCGGGTGTTTGGCGGCATACAGGCCGGCCACGCACCCACCCAAAGAGCTGCCGACCAGCACGAAGGGGCCCTCGACGAGCGTATCCAGCAGGCCTTCGAGTTCCGCCAGCATTGCCTGGGGTCCAAAGCCGGCACCCGCCTCGTACACGGATTGGCCATGCCCCGGCAAGTCGACGAAAACGCAATGGTGATGGCGCGCCATGCCCAGCATCGCAGGGCCCCACTGGTCCTTGCTGGCACCCAAGCCATGGAGCATGACCAGCGCCGTCCGTGGGTTCCGTGCGGGGTTTTGCAGATAGGCCAGGCGTCCATGTGTACCGGTGTGCCAGCGCAGTTTCAAACCGAACTGCCAGCGGTGGACCAGGCGCAAAGTGCCGAGCAGCAGTCGATCAACGCGGTTCATCCGCCACTCCTTGTCCTTTGTTAGCCGCCTTGAGGGAGAACTTTGCCGGCAGGCGCAGTTGGCATAGCGCCACACCTGACAACGTCAACACGGCGCCGATCACCAGGCGCTGGCTGAAACCTTCGGCGAGCATGACCTGGCTGACAGCAATCGCGAACACCGGCACCAGGAGCAGGTACGGGCTCAGTTGCTGCATCGAGTTGCGGCCGAGCAACCAGAACCACAGGCCGAACCCCAGCAAACCACCACTGAGCGCGGTGTAGAGCACCGCCCACCACGCCTGCGCGCTGGCCGTGTAGACGCGTGTCCATTGCTCGCCTTCCTGAACGAACGACCACAGCAACAGTTGCGGTGCGGCGATGACCGCCGTCCAGGCACTCAAGGCCAGCGGATCCAGGGGCCCGAGACGCTTGGTCAACACTGACCCGGCAGCGAATGCCAAGGCCGCCAGCGCCACCAGCAACATGCCGATGAACGTCCCGCCCGCCGATGGCGTAGCCAGTAGCACCAGGACACCGGCGAACGCCAGCAGGATGCCCGCCAGGAGCCTCAGTTTCAGGACTTCCCCCAATAACGCGAATGCCAGGACGAGGGTAAACGGTGCCGCCAATTGATAAATGATCGCCGAGGTGGAGGCATCTACCCGGGCGATACCGCAATACAGCAAACCGAAATGCAAGGTCCCGGTAATCGTGGCGATCAGGGCCACGGACGCCAACTGCTCACGCTTGACGCGCTTGAGCAGCGGCAGGAGAAACAGCGCCATGATCGCGTAGCGCATGGCGACCATGAGGATAGGCGGCAACTCGGCGCCGCCGATTTTCACTGCGGTGACCTGCGCGCCCCAGAGAAACGCGACCAGTAACGCGAGCAATGAATCTTTCAATGGCATGACAGTTATCCCTTCTGAAATTGAATGGGCCGCAGGATTCTTTCCGGCTTGCCTGTCGCAAGTGCTGGGGGGTTAAGTCGACAGTGATGCTCACAGAGCCGGTCCAATGTCTCGCGCAGGGCCTGTTCCGCTTCAGGATCGTGGGCCAGTTGGGTCTGGAAGCACGGCGGAAATCCCGAGCCGACCAGAATCATTTTGTTGAGCAGCACGTTCAGCGCGACCTGGGAGAAAACCGCCGTGTGTCCATAGCGTCGGCCGACGACCGCAATCGCCGCGAGCTTGTCGCGCAGCGGACGCTCCCGTGGTCGCAGGAAGCCATAGCCGACTCGCTCCAGAAACGCCTGGAAGCGACTGTTGGTGCCGTAGGCATGCATGACGGGGAGATAGAGCACCGCATCGGCGCGGTCCAGCCGCGCCACCAACTGCCCGACGTCGTCCTGCACTTGGCAGTCCTGATCGGCACAGGCGTTGTCGGCGTCGCAGTAATCGATCCGGTAATCCTTGAGCCAGATGTCATCGACCGCGACCTCCTCGCCCAGGTGGCGGCGCACCAGCGCCACCACCCGTGCACTGACACCACAAGGTCGGCTTGACCCGACAATGATGGTCAGATTCATGATTCAGGACGCCTCCCGCAACCCTTCTTCGCCAGCCAGGTAGGCGCGCAGCGCCTCTTCCATCAACTGCCCGGTCAGCCACAGCGTGACGCGTGCCACTTCCTTGATCTGACGGCGATCTTCTTCGGTCTTCACCGCACGCTGCATCGCCATACGCACTTCTTCGGCGTGCTTCTCGTCGATGGTCGAGTGGGCGACGAAGAAGGTCATCTGCTCATCCTTCAAGCCCAGGTCGGCACGGAACCGTTCCAGGATCGGTTGGATGTGCTCGTAGACGTCCTCGGCCCAGTAGCTGTAGCCCAGGCGAGCGATCGGCCCCTTGCGGATAGCCACATCGTTGAGAAAGGCGATCAGTGCCTGGGTCGGCGCCAGGGGTGCCGGCATGGCTTGCGGCAGCAGCCCGACCGACTCCAGGTCACGCAGCACCATGCGCTCGTGGCCCAGCTCTTCCAGGGCGTGCTTGTAGACGAAACGCAACAGCGTCGTCTCCTCTGGATCGGCACTGAAGGCGCAGGCAGCCTGGTTCACCGAGTTGTAGCGGGTGTAGTGGTAGACCTGCAGCATGAGCTGTTGATAGAGGGCTGGCGGCGTCGGGTTGTCCAGGCTGAATTTCCAGTAGGCGCCCTGCTTGATCTGGGCCCAGCCCGCGTCGACGATAGCGTCGAGTTCCTTGAAGAATGCTTGCATTTCAATTGGTTCCTTTAACATTGAGGTAAACACTTTCGAGTTCCAGGTACACGAGGCTGTAGCGCCGCTCGACCTGTTCCCCGGTCCAGGTAACGTCATCCACCAGCACGCGCCCGCCCAGGCCGACATAGAGCGCAGCCAATTGACCGCGGCACAGTGCCGAGATGAATCGCAGGTGGGTGTTGGCTTTCAGCCAAATGGCCGCTTGCAGGAGAAACAGGCGCAGGTGCCGACCGCCGCGGTATCGCTCGTCCAGCACCAGGCGATTGGCATCGAAGGCATCCGTCGATTGTTCGAAATAGGCCTGCACGTCGACCGCTCGCTCGACGAAGCTCAGGCCATGACCCAGGGGGGTGACGCGCAACGTCCCGACCACTTCGTCCTTGTCCAGGTAGACCAGGTGATAGGACAAGGCGTCGCGCACCTGCTCCCTGCGCTCGAAGTCATCCTCCCGTGCCGGGTTGGTCCCCAGGTAGCGACTCCTGAGTTGCCGGACGGACTCGAACAGTTCATTGGCGTTGTCGATCACGCGAACAGACAGGCTCATCCCTGACCTCACTGGCCTTGACGCTGATCGACGATGCGCGCTTCTTTCCAGCTGAACCAACTGCCAAGGTTCACATGCTCGGCCAGATCGCCCACCACCATGACCGTGGCATCGACCCCCAGCCGTTCGCGCAGGCGCTCCTTGATCAGCAGCACCAGACGCCCACGATCACCTTCGAAGAAGCGCGACATTTCCAGCTTGGCGATGACGGTGTCGCGATCATTGGCGCGACTGAGGATGATCTGGTAGCCAAGGCATTGTTCGACGCCTTCAAGCAGCGCCTGCTCGATCTGTGCGGCCGAGAAGGCGCGATCGTTCAGTTGCACGGCATCCTTCACCCGACCGACGACCTTGACGGTCTGGCGCATCGATTGCGGATAGCCGGGGCGCGACTGGATCGAGACCAGGTCACCCGTGCGGTAGCGGATCAACGGCTTGCTGCCAGGGATCAGCATGGTCACGCACAACTCACCGTCGCCGGTGCAGCCCAGGCTTTCCCCGGACTTGGGATCGAGCACTTCGATGATGTAGTTGAGGCGATGCGGCACCAACTGGTCGTTGGCGTTGCAGGCCGCGATGATCATCGCTTCCTGGGAGCCATACAGGCTGTTGTAGGCCTGCGCGCCCCACAGGCTGTAGAGGTTGTTCTTCAACGCAGGCGTGCACAGTTCGCCGCTCATCATGAACGCGCGCAGGGCGAAGTCCTCGCGTGGGTTCAAGCCTTGGCGCTCGGCTTCCTTGGCCATGGCCAGCAACAGCCCCGGTGCCGATGCGAGCACGCCGATCCGCAGGTCCTTGAGCAGTTGCAGGGCCTTGGGCCAGCCGATCACCGGTGAGTGCGGCCAGATCTTGGCATTGCACAGGTCAAGCTGGGTGCAGACATCGCCCAGGGTGTCACCGAAGGAATGGACCTCGGTGGGTCCCATGATGCCGACCACGGTCTTTTCGCCCGGGAAATGCTTTTCGATCACGGCCTGGTAGGCCATGGCCAGTTGGCGATTGCTCGCGTAGCTTTCCTTGCGGTCCCGCGGGCATGGCGTGGCTGGCCCGGTGGTCCCCGTGGTCTCGTAATAGAAGATGCTGTCTTCCAACGGGCCGGACAAGATGTCGAAGCCAGCCTCGCGCAGATCATCCTTGGTCGTGAATGGCAGGGTGGCGAGGTCATCCAAGGTCAGCGAACGCTCGTCGACCTGGGCAAGGTGCCTGGAATAGAACGGCGAGGACCGCTTCACGTGGCCGATCACTTCCCGTAACTGTGCCTGGTGCCAGGCCGCCAGCTCGGTGTCGCTGAGGACGTCGGTCCAATAGGCATGATGAATCGGATCGTACCGCTTCTTGAATGTCTCTAGATGCTCTTTCATTTCAGCCGCTCAGGTTTGATGGGTTACTGGAACTCAACGGCCGCTACGTTAGTAACAGAACTTATAAATACCCAGCTGCGCTATCTCGCAGTTGTGCGCGCACGAGTTTCTTGTTAAAAGCACGCGCGGTTACATACGCGTAGGGATAGCTCTTCGCCTCGTCGACATTCAGAAATGAATCAAAGATTAATATTCCCTCAGCAGTTGACAGCCCCAGGGCACGCTGGTAATTTCGCCGCACTGCCAATTATTCCCGCAGTGCTTAGCCAAGACTGGGATGTCTAAAAATGTACTATCACCTTTCTGCTATCAGTTCCTCCCACAGCTATCCCGACAGCTGTTCCCGGGCCATTCTGGCCATCTTCAAAAGCAATATCTGGCGTCGCTAATCTAGCGAAGACCGGAGCCTGTCTGCTGCCTGCCAGCAACGTCCTGATCTTTCCCCTCTGAAATCGAAGGCGCTCGCGCCTTGTGCCCTGCGCAACAATTGGCTGCAATCCATTGCAAGCTTTTTAGTGCGCGCGACATGAACAGCGTTCGCCCCGCCTATTCAGAATATCCGTCAACACGTATTTAAAGTGCCTGCGCGCTTTATATTCCCGTGGCGCTCTCTTAATCGAGCGCCTGAATCGTTACACCTTAAATATGGTATTAACCGTGAATAAAAATCTAATTGGCGTGAATGTTCTTCGTCGCGAAGAACGTCGACCTGCGGATGCACTTGGCATATATGCAAATGCACTGGAACAACTGGGTCGCGAGTCTGTTTTCATTCTTGAATCACTGTCCGGCCCAAGCCGCGATCGCCGGGCGACGATCATCGGGCTCGAACCGCTTTTCGAGGTGTGTATCAATGAGGGCCAGGCCCAACTGCGAGGCTGCGCCGCCCTGTGTGAACATTTGTCCGCCAGTCTGCGGCAAGCGGGTATGCAGGTCGACCAGGAACACAAGATCCATCTACCCGACAGCGAGGCGGCGTGGAACCTGCTGCGGGCTATCCAGGCAACGTTCCAGCCTGCGTCCAATGCCCCTTCCAGCCTGGCCTTCTTCGGCTATTTCGCCTACGACTGCGTTCGCCTGATCGAGCGACTTCCCGATCTGGCCAAACAGACCTACGACTACCCGCTCATTGCCCTGTCGGTCTATCAGACCCTGGTTTATTTCCACAGCAATGGCATCGTCGAAACCCTGATCAACAACCACGATCTCTGGTCGCCCCGTACGTTGGAGGACTACCCCTTCCTGAGCACCACCCCGGCAGCCGAGGCGCTGGCTCCGCAGCCCTACCCCGAGGGCTTCGAGGAAGAGCGCACGGTGACCCCGGAGCAATTCGTCGAGCGTGTCGAAGTGGCGATGGAGCACATCCGCGCCGGCGACGTCTACCAGATCCAGCTCGGCCATGAGATTCGCATCCGCTCGCAGGTTTCGCCGTTCGATGTGTACCAGAACCTGCGCCTGCGCAACCCTTCCCCCTACATGTACCTGGCCCACGTAGGCGGCATCGACCTGATCGGCGCCAGTCCGGAGCTGTTCGTCAGGATCAAGGACGACTTGATCGAGATGCGCCCGATCGCCGGCACCGTGGGCAAGAAACCTGGCGTCGATCCGACTCAGTTGGTCCTGGAGCTGACCCGCTCCGAGAAGGAGCGCGCCGAACACCTGATGCTCATCGACCTGTGTCGCAACGATATCGGTCGCGTGTGCCAGGCCGGCTCGCTGGAGGTCGATGAGTTCATGCTGGTGGAAGAGTACTCGCACCTCTACCACATGGTGTCGAACGTTCGCGGCTTGCTGCGCCCAGGCCTGGATGCCTACGACGTGATCAAGGCCTCGTTCCCCGCGGGCACCATGTCTGGCGCGCCCAAGGTCAGGGCGATGGAGCTGATCGAGGGGATGGAAAGCAACCGCCGGGGCATTTATGCCGGGGCCCTTGGCCTGGTCGGCTTCGATGGCAGCGTCAACACTGCGTTGTGCATTCGCTCGACGGTCTTCGACGAGGGTACGTACCACTTGCGTGCATCCGCCGGAGTGGTGGCCGATTCGGTGCCAGAGCTTGAGTGGAAAGAGACGCTGTACAAGATGGGTTCCGTCTATCGGGCAGTGACCGGCCAGGAGATCGCACTGTGAAAGTATTCTTGATCGACGCCTATGACAGCTTCGTCTTCATCATCAGCCAGTACCTGGAACAACTGGGGCTGGAAACCCACGTCGAGCGTCACGACGTACCGGACCTCATCCAGCGCATTGAAGCGTTCTCACCGGATTTCTGCGTGCTGGGCCCTGGGCCTGGGCATCCGGCGGATGTGGGCTACATCGAAGTGATCAGGCACTTTCAGGGGCGCCTGCCACTGTTGGGTGTGTGCCTGGGTCACCAGGCCATCGGCCTGGCCTTCGGTGCCCAGGTTTGCCGGGCCCCACACGTGATGCACGGCAAGGTGAGCACGATCGAGAACGACGGCAAGGGTGTCTATGACCACACCCAGGCACATGCGATTCGGGCGACCCGCTACCACTCGTTGATGATCAGCGAGCAGCCGTTACCCGACTGCCTGGAGATCACATCCAGATCCACGGACGACGGCTATGTCATGGGCGTGCGCCATCGCCACCTGCCGGTGGAGGGCGTGCAGTTCCACCCTGAAAGCATCCTCACCGAAAACGGCCTGGATCTGTTCCGCAGTTTCATCCGGTGTCACGTGCACAAGTGATCTGCCCGGAAGGGGCATGCGCCCCTTCTTTCCCCGTACTGCGACTGCTTCATTCCTGCTACAACTAGAGCGATCCGTTTATGGACAAACACCACTCCCCCGCCTGCGGCCGGACCCAGGCCGAGCGTGCCGCTACGCTGACCGCCTTCACGAGCCTCGCCAAGGATGCCAACCGTTGCGATTGGGAGCGCCTGCTGAACAAAGTGCTGCGCCAACTCGGCTTCGGCAGCTACCTCATCAGTCTGGGGCCGGTAGCGCCGAGGGATACCGACCCTCTCGCTGGTCTCATCACCACCTTTCCCAAACGCTGGCTGGAACACTACCGCTGTGACGGGCTGATCGAGATCGACCCGATACTCAGGCACTGTCGACGCGAACTGGTGCCGCTTTTCTGGGACAGCGAACGACGGCGCGCCCGGGGACGCTCCCGGCACTTCTGGGAGCAACGCGAGCAACACGGCCTGCGCAGCGGCGTGAGTATCCCGCTGCGCTACGAAATGCTCCGAGGAACACTGAGCGTGGCCTTCGACGATACGCAGATCACCGAACAGAAGGGTTTTTCCAACCCCGCCGTCTATCAACTGTTCATGCTCATCCCCTACTTGCTCGCCGGAATACGACATCAATTGCAACGGCCTGCCCAACCGCGCCAGGACCTGACCCCCAAGGAAATGGACTGCTTGTACTGGGCCAGCGAAGGCAAGACCTCCTGGGAGATCAGCCACATCCTGACCTGCTCCGAACGCACCATCGACTTCCACCTGCTCAATGCCCGACGCAAGCTGGGTTCGGTAAACCGCCAGCAGGCCGTCAGTGCTGCGGTAGCCTGTGGGCTGGTCATGCCGACCGCTGGAAGCGTGCACGATAGCGACCGGGGCTTTCGCCGGTCCATTTCTTGAAGGCACGATGGAAGGCGCTGGGCTCCTGAAAGCCGGTCTGTTCGGCAATGTCACTGATGCTGCTGCCGGTCTGGCGCAGCAGCTCGACGGCCAGCCCACGGCGGACCTCGTCCTTGATTTCCTGGAACGAACTTCCTTCGCGCTCCAAGCGTCGACGCAAGGTGCTGGGGCTCATCCGCAAGTCACTGGCAAAGGCTTCCAGGGTCGGCCACTGGCTGTAATGGCTGTGACGCAGGCACTGATGAAGCCGCGTAGCCAGGCCATGCTGATTGCGAAAACGGATCACCAGCCATTGTGGCGCACTGCGCAGAAATACCTTGAGGGAGGCCAGGTCCTGAACGACTGGCAAGCGCAGGTAGCGGCTGGCAAATTCGATTTCCGTGCGCTCGGCGCCAAAGCTCAGGTTGGGCCCCCAGAGCAGCGCATCGTCGCTGAGGGCCAGGCGCGACTGACGAAAGTCCGCGCGATCGATGGGAATGCGCCGCCCGCCCAGCCAACACAGCAGGCTGATCATCAGCACAAGGAAGGTTTCCTCACCAAAACGCCGGGCATCCGGGTCCGTCGAGCACGTCTGCAGACTGATCACCGCCCGCTTGCCACGCACGCTGAGGCTGCCGCGAAAGTCCCTCAGGAACAACCCGAAGTTACCCAGGCACTGGCGCAAGGCCTTGCCCAGGTCGGGTTCCTGAATCAATCCCCGACAAATCAGGGCAAAACTGCCGACCGGCATGCCGTGGGAATCCAGCTGGAAGAACTCGTCCTGTAGTTCGCGAATCTGGATCAGCCACAAAGCAGCAAAAGCGCTCGCTGAAACCCGGGCCTCAGGCTGCCCCAGCAACGCCGGGTCGATGCCGGCCTCGGCCAGTATCGCCGCCAGCCGTTGAGGCTGGTCCCGCAGCGCGTGGATCATGGTGTGCACGAAGTAGACCGCGACCGAATCCTTTTCCCGCATAAACCCAGTTTCCCCACTTCCCGGATGGCAAAAAACGCCAGCATCGCTGAGCAGTTATGGCATAGGCCCACCCAACGGCGGCCTCTAGACTGGCGGCATTAAGGGGCACGGCACACCATCTGTCGAGCCCCCTCCAGCGGACCGCGTCCAGGGCCAGCCATTGACTGCACGCTGGGGCGCGCTAAAAAAGGGAAACACCTCACATGCATCTGCACACAATCGGCGTGATCGGCGCCGGCACAATGGGCAACGGCATAGCACAGGTTTGCGCCCTGGCCGGTTTCGAAGTGATCTTGCTGGACATCTCCGGCAGCGCCCTGGAAAAAGCCCTGGCCACCGTGGCCAAGAACCTCGACCGGCAAATCGCCAAGCAGACCCTGAGCCAAGCGCAGAAACATCTCGCCCTGGAGAAGATCCGCACCAGCACCGACTACGCCAGCCTGGCCGATGCACAACTGGTGATCGAAGCCGCCACCGAGAACCTCGAGCTGAAACAGCGACTGCTGCAACAGGTCGCCACTCAAGTCAGCAGCGACTGCGTGATCGCGTCCAACACCTCTTCCCTCTCGATCACACAACTGGCTGCTGGCGTCAGTCACCCCGAACGTTTTATCGGCCTGCACTTCTTCAACCCGGTGCCGGTAATGGGCCTGATCGAGGTGATTCGTGGCCTGCAGACCCACGACGCGACCCACGCCATGGCCCTGGAAATGGCCCGACGGCTGGGCAAGACCGCGATCACCGCCGGGAACCGTCCGGGCTTCGTGGTCAACCGGATCCTGGTGCCGATGATCAACGAAGCCATCCTGGTCTTCCAGGAAGGCCTGGCCAGCGCCGAAGATATCGACGCGGGCATGCGCCTGGGCTGCAACCAGCCCATCGGACCGCTGGCCCTGGCCGACCTGATCGGCCTGGACACCTTGCTGGCAATCCTGGAGGCGTTCTACGAAGGCTTCAACGACAGTAAATATCGCCCGGCTCCACTGCTCAAGGAAATGGTCGCCGCCGGCTATCTGGGACGCAAGTCCGGGCGGGGTTTCCATGCCTATGGCTGAGCGTTGTTCGCGCTTCGCCGAAAGCCGGGACAAAGCCTTGGAACTGTTCGCCAGCAAGGGCTTCGGCCAGGTCGGCATGCGGGAGCTGGCGAGCCACCTGGGGCTGACGCCCGGCTCGCTGTATCACCATTACCCAAGCAAGCAGCACCTGCTGGCCGATCTGATCGAGGAGTTTTTCGAGGAGCTGTTGGCCACCCTCGGGCGCATTGAACAGCAACCCCGGGACAAGCGCGGCAACCTGCAACGGTTGATCCGCGCCCACCTCAAGCTGCACCGGGATATGCCCTGGCATTTTCGCCTGGTGGAGCGCGACAGCGGGTGCCTCAACCTCGAGCAACAACAGCGGGTGCAGCATTTACGCGAGCAATACGAACGGCGGCTGTTGCTGATGTTGGGTGCTCCTCGGCGCCTCCCCTCCCGGGCAATAGCCGCGGCCGGCCACGCCATTGCCACCCTGCTCAACAGCGCGCCCAGTTGGCTGGCGCACCACCCCCTTGGGCAGCACGAACACGATGAGTTGCTGGAGAACCTGCTCGCTGGCGCCATAGAACGGGTGTTGGCATCCAAGGTCGCCGCCGAACCGACATTGCGCGTCACCGCGGCCTGAGCCAAGCCCTCAGCGCAACTGCAACGGGTCGATCAGGCCTGCGACAATCGCCATGCCCACCAGCTGCGGCAGGTTCTCGGCGCCCATGCGCTTCATGACCCGGGAACGATAGAGGTCGATGGTCCTGACATTGACCCCAAGCTGCTCGGCGATTTCCCGGTTGGTGTAGCCTCGGACCAGAGGCAGCAACACGTCATTTTCCCTCGGGGTCAAGCTCTGTAGCCGGGCCTGCACCCGCGCCTGGCCCGCACTGACGGTCTGGCTGTCGTCGGCCAGGCTCAAGGCCTGTTGCACGCTGTCGAGCAGCAACTGTTCGTTGTAGGGCTTTTCGATGAAATCATGGGCCCCGGCCTTGAACGCCCGCACCACAATCGGCACATCGGCATGCCCACTGACGAAGATTACCGGCAGGCGCAGCCCACGATTGCGCATCTCTTCCTGCACGTTGAGCCCCCCCATGCCTGGCATGCGCACGTCCAGCAGCACGCAGCCATTGAGCGGGTTGTCGCAGGCCTCGAGAAACTCCCGGCCACTGGTGAACGAGAGGGCCTTGAGGCCCACGGACTCCAGCAGCCAGACCGTCGAGTCGAGCATGCCTTGGTCATCGTCGACCACATACACCACCTGCTCCGCCACACTCACCATTGCCTTACTCCTCTTGTTGTCGGGCCAAGCCGGCCAGGGTCGGCCCCGGCAAGTTGCAGCGCATCTGCAAGCCCACGGCCAAGGGCCGGGCCTGCAACTCGCCACCAAAACCTTCGATGATGCTGCGACTCATGGACAGCCCCAACCCCAGGCCGTTGACCTTGCTGGAATAGAACGGGGTGAAAATCTGCTCCAGTTGCGCCGTCGGCACGCCGTGTCCCTGGTCGCTGACACTGACCTGCACCCCGCCGTCGGCCCCAGGCTCGACCGCCAGGACGATCTGCGACGACTGGCCGGGATGGGCCTCGCGATTGGCCTCGATGGCGTTGCGCAGCAGGTTGAGCAGCACCTGCTCCAGCAGCACCCGGTCGGCGTAGACCAGCGGCAGATTATCCGGCAACCGCTCCACGATCTCCACCTGGCAACTGTTCGCTTCCCAGAGGCACAGGCGCGTGGTTGCCCGGGCCACTTCACTGAGGTCCAAGGCCTCCATACGGCGGCGACCTTTACGCAGAAAGGCGCGCAGGCGCTTGATCACCTCCGATGCGTGATTGGCGTGTACGGCGATCCGCTCCAGCCCCTGGGCTACCTTCTCGGCGGCCTCGGAATGACTGCCCAGGGCCTGCAAATAGCGCTGGCTGGCGTTGGCATAATTGACCACCGCCGCCAGCGGTTGATTCATCTCATGGGCAATGCCCGAGGCAAGTTCACCAAGGGTCACCAGGCGCGCTGTGTGAGCCAGTTCGTCCTGATGATGACGCTGCTGGGCTTCACGCAACTCTCGTTCAGACTGGTCGTGAGCCACCAGCGAATAGAAACGCTCGCCACTGGCCGCGCGATGGGCCAGAAGCATCAACGACACCGGCACCGAAGCCCCTCCGGCCGGCGGTTGCAGGCGAGCCTCGATGCTCCAGCGGCCGCTGCGCTCGGCATAATCCCACCCTTCCTGTTCCAGGCTGGCCAGCACCTCGGCGCTGAGAAAGGCATCCAGCGTAGGCAGGCTGTGTTGCGCCTCCAGTCCAAGGGTGCGCCGCGCGGCCGGGTTGAGGTAGGTCACCGCGCCATCGGGCTGGATGAACAGCACCGGGTCGGTGTTGGCTTCCACCACCTCCGCCAAACGGCGCTTGTTTTCTTCGGCCTGGACCCGGGCGGTGATGTCCCGAGACACGCTGATCACCTCAACCACCGCGCCGGTGTAGGTTTCGCGAATGGCACGGCACGCGGTCTCGAACCACAAGTAATGGCCGTCGCGATGGCGAATGCGGTAGGTCATGGTGTGATAGCCGTCCAGCTCCAGGGCATCGCGAGTGCGTTGCATCAGACCAGCCTGGTCCTGCCGGTGAAACAGGCTGTGGGCCTGGCGCCCATGCAGCTCCTGCGGCCAGTAGCCAAGCAGCGTCCAAGAAGCCAGTGACGCATCGAGGAAGCAGCCGTCCGGGGTGTGGCGGGAAATCAGGTCGGTGGTATTTTCGGTGATCAGCCGGTACAGGCGCCGCGCCTTGGCCGACTCGCGCTCAGCGAGGATCTGCGCGGTGGCCTGGCGACAGCGGACCAGCACGCGATTGGCCTTGGGGTCGGGAATGAACGTCCAGATCAGGATCTGCTCGGCAACCTGCACCTCCACGTTCTCGATGGCTCGCTGCTGGGCCAGACAGGCCTGTACCAGGTGCGAGTGGCTGACCGGCAACAGGCTCGAGGCATCGACCAACGACAGCTGTTCGAGCAGCGCTATCATCGCCTCATTGAGCTCCAGCGGTCGGCCTCGCGAGTCAAGCAATGCACTTGGCTGCGGGTCATGGCCGAGCAGCGGCGAATCGCGCAACTGGCCACCGACACTGGCCAACAGCAGATTCAACAATTCGTGCACGGCCACCAGCCAGTCCTGGCCCACTTCCGGCTGTAGCTCAACCAGCAGCAAGCCTTGCTGCCCCGGCTGCAGGGTCAACTCCAGGACCTGGCCATGCTCGAGGGCCGCACGACGCAGACGACCGGCCAGCCAGCAATCGAGCTGGCGCACCTGCGCCAGCTCCAATCGTCCCTCGTCCTGCAAACGCTGGAAAAGCGCCCGGTCACTGCTTTGCAAAGCTTCACCAAAGCCCGGCGGCAAATGCCGGGCACGGCCTTCATGCCGATAGATGCCACTTGGCGCATGCCAGCTCAGGTAGACCGCCCGGCGAATTTGCGCGCAATCCTGCAAGGCCCGGCAAAGGGCATCGGCGCAAGCCGCCAGGGCCATGCCTTCACGTTGCAGGCGCAACCAGCCGTGCAAGCGAACGGAGGTGGAGATCATCAGAAAACCTGTCGTGAAAAGAGAGCGAACAACATATGGTATATATACTATACAACTCAGGTAGTACTTCCATATCAATCGGCAAACAGTATATAAATTCCCCCGGATAAGTCACCGAGCTTTTCTGTGGTGAACGCGTCTGCCGACAATCGCACTGCGATTCAGCTGGCACCGGCAGCCCGTGACCACGAGAACCTCGGCCAATAGAGCTAATAATCAGCCACCGGGTACCCCAGCCATGTCCATCTACGAGCAAGGTCTTGCGCCAACTGGCGTCAACCACATCGCCCTCACACCCCTGAGCTTCATCGAGCGCACCGCAAGCGTCTATCCCGATTACCCGGCCGTGATCCACGGCTCGATCCGGCGCACCTGGGCCGACACCTACAGCCGCTGCCGACGCCTCGCCTCAGCCCTGGCCGGACGCGGCATCGGTAAAAACGACACGGTGGCGGTCATGCTGCCGAATATTCCGGCCATGCTTGAAGCGCATTTCGGTGTGCCGATGATCGGAGCGGTGCTCAACGCCCTCAACGTACGCCTGGATGCCGAGGCCATCGCATTCATGCTGGCCCATGGCGAAGCCAAGGTGTTGATCGCCGACCGTGAGTTCCATGATGTGGTGCAAGCGGCCATCGGCATGCTCGACCACCCGCCCCTGGTGATCGACCTCGACGATCCGGAGTACGGCGAAGGCCAGGCGAACAGTGAACTGGACTACGAGGCGTTTCTTGCCGAGGGCGACCCGAACTTCGCCTGGCAGTGGCCAGATGATGAATGGCAGGCCATTTCCCTGAACTACACCTCTGGCACCACGGGCAACCCCAAAGGCGTGGTCTATCACCACCGCGGCGCCTACCTCAATTCCCTGGGCAACCAGATGACGTGGGCCATGGGCAATCATCCGGTGTACCTCTGGACCTTGCCGATGTTCCATTGCAACGGCTGGTGCTACCCCTGGACCGTGACCGCCCTGGCCGGCGTCCATGTGTTCCTGCGCCGGGTCGATCCGCAAAAAATCCTCAACCTGATTCGCGAGCATCAGATCACCCATCTTTGCGGTGCGCCCATTGTGCTCAACGCTCTGGTGAACATGCCCGACTCGGCCAAGGCCGCGATCGATCATCCGGTCAGTGCCATGGTTGCAGGAGCGGCACCACCGGCCAAGGTGATTGGCGCCGTCGAGGAAATGGGTATCAAGGTCACCCACGTCTACGGTCTGACCGAGGTCTACGGGCCGGTGACTCTCTGCGCCTGGCACGCGGCCTGGGATGAGCTGCCACTGGAACAGCGAGCCCAGATCAAGGCTCGCCAAGGCGTACGCTACCCTACCCTGGAAGGGTTGATGGTGGCCGATCCAAGAACGCTCGAACCAACGCCTCATGACGGCCAGACCATCGGTGAGATCTTCATGCGCGGCAACACCGTGATGAAGGGTTATCTGAAGAACCCCAGCGCCACCACCGAAGCCTTTGAAGGCGGCTGGTTCCACACCGGCGACTTGGCCGTCACCCATGCCGATGGCTATGTGGAAATCCGCGACCGGCTCAAGGACATCATCATTTCCGGTGGCGAGAACATCTCCACCATCGAACTGGAAGGCGTGCTCTATCGACATCCGGCGGTTCTGGAAGCCGCCGTGGTGGCCCGTCCTGACGAAAAATGGGGAGAAACCCCCTGCGCCTTCATCACCCTGAAATCCGACCGTGAAGAAGTGCACGAAGCCGAGATCATCAGCTTCTGTCGCGAGCACCTGGCAGGTTTCAAGGTGCCACGCACGGTGGTCTTCACCCAGTTGCCCAAGACTTCCACCGGCAAGATCCAGAAGTTCGTACTGCGCGACATGGCGAAGAATCTCTAGCCCGATCGCCGAAAAACCCCAGGTATCGCTGACAGCCCCGGCGTCTCACCGGCCGTCTCGTGGGCCGGCGAGCACCCGCACGTCAGCGGTGCCTGGGATCGTGAACCGCGCAACTGCGGCCATCCAACCTCCTTTCCTTGCATGAGGCTCATTGCAATGCCCGAATTCAACGCCCCGTTGCGAGACATGCGTTTTGTCCTGCACGAAGTCTTCAACGCACCGAACCTCTGGGCCCGCCTGCCCGCCCTGGCGAATACCGTCGATGCCGCCACCGCCGATGCGATTCTCGAAGAAGCCGCCAAGGTCACCCATAACCTGATCTTTCCACTCAACCGCAGCGGCGACGAGGAAGGTGCCCAGTGGCACGATGGCCAGGTCAGCACGCCGAACGGCTTCAAGACAGCGTATTCGACCTACATCGACGGCGGCTGGGTTGGCCTGAGCGGCAACCCGGCCTATGGCGGCATGGGGATGCCAAAGATGCTCGCCGTACAGTTCGAAGAAATGCTCTACGCCGCCAACTCCAGCTTCGCCCTGTACTCGGCGCTGAGTTCCGGCGCCTGCCTGGCCATCGACGCCCACGCCAGCGAAGCACTCAAGGCTCTGTACCTGCCGCCGATGTACGAGGGTCGCTGGGCCGGCTCAATGTGTCTTACCGAAGCCCATGCCGGCACCGACCTGGGCATCATTCGCACCCGTGCCGAACCCCAGGCGGATGGCAGCTACCAGATCACCGGCAGCAAGATCTTCATCACCGGCGGTGAGCAGGACCTGACGGAGAACATCATTCACCTGGTCCTGGCCAAGCTGCCGGATGCGCCCGCCGGGCCTAAGGGCATCTCGCTGTTCCTGGTGCCGAAAATCCACGTTGATGCGCAGGGTACGCTTGGGAAAGCCAACGCCGTCAGCTGCGGTTCGATCGAACACAAGATGGGCATCAAGGCCTCGGCCACTTGCGTGATGAATTTCGACGGTGCCAGTGGCTGGCTGATCGGCGAGGCCAACAAGGGGTTGGCGGCGATGTTCACCATGATGAACTACGAGCGGCTGTCCATAGGCATCCAGGGCATTGGCTGTGCCGAAGCCTCGTACCAGAACGCCCGCCGCTATGCCCAGGAACGCATCCAGAGCCGGTCCCCCGCAGGCGCCCAGGCCAAGGACAAAATCGCCGACCCGATCATCGTCCATCCCGACGTGCGCCGCATGCTGCTCAGCATGAAAGCCATGACCGAAGGCGGCCGGGCCTTCGCCTGCTACGTCGGCCAGCAACTGGACCTGGCCAAGTTCTGCGACCACCCCCAGGAGCGGCTTGATGCAGAAGCCTTGGTGGCCCTGCTGACGCCAGTGGCCAAGGCATTCTTCACCGACACTGGCCTGGACAGTTGCATCCATGGCCAACAAGTATTCGGCGGCCACGGCTACATCCGCGAATGGGGCCAGGAACAACTGGTACGCGATGTGCGCATCGCTCAAATCTATGAAGGCACCAACGGCATCCAGGCCCTCGACCTGCTGGGGCGCAAAGTAGTGGGCAACGGCGGCGTGGCCCTGCGGCTGTTCACCGCTCAGATCCGTGACTTCGCTTACCTGCCCGGCGCCGCCTATGCCGCCGAGCTGCTGGACGCCGTGCAACGCCTGGAGAACCTCAGCGACTGGCTGCAGCAACAGGCCAGCCTCGATCCCCACGCCATCGGCAGCGCGTGCGTCGAGTACCTGCACCTGTTCGGCTACGTCGCTTATGCCTACATGTGGGCACGCATGGCCCAGACAGCCGAACACCAACACGCCACAGACCCTGCGTTCTATGGGGCAAAGCTGGGCACCGCGCGCTTCTACTTCGGCCGTCTGCTGCCGCGCATCCTCAGCCTGGAACAAAGCATCCGCGCCGGCAGCCCGTCACTGTTGCAACTGCAACCCGAACAGTTCTGAGGCCGGATAACACCGAACACCTGCACACCCGTGTGGGTGTTCGCGCCTGATTGCAGACTTGGCCGGCACAGCAGCGCGCTACCGCACGCTGCGTCATCAGCGCCCAGACATTGGACCGCTCGGGCGTTTTACATCGCGTTTTTTTTGCCTGACCGAACCAGGGCTGGCAAGGCGGCCTGGTTCAAACACTCCGGACGTACGCAGTAACCGACTGATTTCCTGCGCACTGACCGCCTTGCTGAAAAAATGCCCCTGGATTTCATCGCAGCCGTTATCACGCAAGAAGGTTTGCTGCTCCTCGGTTTCGACACCTTCGGCAATGACCTTGAGGTTCAGCTTGTGCCCCAACGAAATCACGGCGGTGGCGATGGCTTTGTCGTTCTCGTTGTCGGGCAGATCGCGCACGAAAGACTGGTCGATCTTGAGCCTCGCGATCGGGAAGCTTTTCAATGCGGCGAGGCTGGAATAGCCGGTGCCGAAGTCGTCGATCGAGAGGCTGATCCCCATGGCTTGCAGGGCCTTCATTTTGCTGATGGCTTGCTGAAGGTCTTGCATGATCAGGCTTTCGGTCAGCTCCAGCTCAAGATACATCGGGTCCAGTCCGGTTTCCTGCAAGGCATGCATCACCCGATCGATCAGGTCCCGTTCGATGAACTGGCGAGCCGAGATGTTCACCGACATGGTGATCGGCGGCCAGCCGGCATCCTGCCACGCCTTGTTCTGTCTGCAGGCGGTATGAATCACCCAGTCGCCGATGGGCACGATCAGCCCGGTCTCTTCGGCCTGGGGAATGAATTTGATAGGAGAGACCATGCCCAGCTCGGGATGCTGCCAGCGGATCAATGCCTCCACGCCGATGATCTGACCTGACTGCAAATCCACCTGTGGCTGGTACAACAGCAGGAACTCGTCGTTGTTGAGTGCGCTTCGCAGCCCGTCTTGCATGGCGAGCTTGCCCTGGACCTTGTTATTCATCTCGCTCGTATAGAACTGGAAGCTGTTGCGCCCCAGCTCCTTGGCCCGGTACATGGCCGCGTCCGCATTGCTGAGCAACGTGTCGGTGTCGGTGCCATCGGTAGGGTACGTGGCCAACCCCATGCTGCAGGTGACGTGGAGCGTATGGCCGCTGAGTTGAATCGGCCGCAGGATCGCTTCCTGGATTTTGTGCAGGACGGGCGTCACGCCGTCCAGGTCCGAGGGCTGGTCGAACAGGATGATCACAAACTCGTCGCCGCCCAGTCGCACCACGGTGTCGGTACGCCGTACACACCCCAGCATGCGCTGGGCGACGGTTTTCAGCAGTTCGTCCCCGGCACTGTGCCCAAGGCTGTCATTCACCAGTTTGAACTTGTCCAGGTCGAGAAACACCACTGTCACCAGCCGGTTGTAGCGCTGGGCGTATAGCATCGCCTGCTTGAGGCGGTCTTCGAGCAGCGTGCGATTCGGCAACCCGGTCAGTGCGTCATGGTCGCCCATGAAGCGGATGCGCTTTTCGGTCAGTTGGCGTTCTATCGCAATGCCGGCGAGCGGTGTGGCCAGGTCGATCAGTTGCGTCTCGGCCGCGCTGGGGCTGCGCACGGTGTTGGCATACAAGGCAAACGTACCCAAGACCTTGCGCTCATGGGACAGGATCGGCGTCGACCAGCAGGCGCGAAACCCATAGGGCGCAACGAGTGAACGGTACGCTTCCCACAGTGGATCCTGCTCGATGTCCGTGACGATGACCGGCTCTCGTCGATACGCCGAGGTACCACATGAACCGACGTTCGGACCGATCTCGATTCCGTCGATGAGCTGGCAATAGGCTTTCGGCAAGCTGGGTGCAGTCCCGTGCAGCAGGTGTTTGCCCTCCTCATCCAGCAGCAGGATGGAGACCTTCATGCCCTCCAGTTGAGACTCGACCAGGTGCGCCAGGCTGTCGAGGACTTCTGCAAGCTCGGTGCTCCTGGCGATCAGTTCCAGGACATGACCTTGTCCGGTACGGATGATCGCTTCTTTTTCCAATCGGTCGTTTTGCACGGCGAGCCGTTCTGTGGCGATGCTCAATTGAACCGTTCTTTTTTCCAGCTGAAGCCGGTCTTCAAGAAATTGGTTCACTGCCCGCGCCATGTTGCCGATCTCGTCCTTCCCATGGTCGGCCATCATCACATGGGTTTTGTCCGTGTGCTCCTGACGCAATTGCCGACTTATTTCATTCAGGCGCACGAGCACATGACGGCCCATGAACACCCGAGTCACGAACCAGGCGAACACCAGGCTGGCGCCCAACATGATCAGTACCCATTGCTGGCTGCGATTCGAGGCCTCGACCAGGCGCTGCACGGCTTCGCGATAGTCTTCGGTGTAGGCGTTCGATTGCTCACGGGCCACCGTAACCAGGACCCCGGCCTCGTTCTTGAGTTGCTCATTGAAGCGCTGCAAGACGTTGTGTTGATTGATGAGCGTCTGGCGCAGGGAGAAGAGATCCGGCGTCTGCACATCAGCGTCGGATAACACGCCGGCGGTACGTGGCAAGCGCTCATATCGGGCCCGCAGCCGTTGCACGGCCTCACTGTCAACCGCCTGCGGCAGATCGAAAAGCAGCACCGCCAGCTCCAGGCTGGCCCGGGTCTGGGTCGCCGTCAATCGGGCGGTGCGATCCTCCAGGGCCTGCGCGAAGGTGACCTCGGTTTGCAGCAGGCTTTCTCGCAGCTGCGCAACGATGTTGGCAGTGTTGCGGAACATCTGACTCGACTGATGCATGTCGAGTATCGCCACGCCACTGTTCGCGGCAGTCAGTTGCTGCACCCGTTGATCGAGGGCTTCAAGCTGTTCGACGGTCGCCGCATAACTTGAACGCAGGATGTCCGGGGAACGGGTTGTCAGAAGCTGGTCGGTCTGGCGTTCGATCAGCAAGGTGCGCTGCACCATGTCTTGCCCATTTTGCATGCGGACCAGTCGTTCATCCGTCAACTGGCGAGTGGCGCTGTTAGAGGTGCGCAACGCGTAGACCGCCGTGGCGGCGCCTGCCAGGATCAGCAGCGCCAGCGTCAGGAACGCCAGGGTAAATTGTGCACGCAGCGATTGTGGCAATAGCTGGCGTCCAAACCGGGAAGTCATATCCAACGTCAGGGGTTCCATTGGTGGCGATAGATGTCTCGATAGCCATTGTCAGGATCGTACTGGAATTTTTTCCCGCCATCGAAGGCGATATTGTCGGCATTGACCAAGTGAATCGGCGCGACGAAGCCGCTCACTGGCTGACCTGCAAACAGCCGGTTCAATTCATCCATCACTTGCCAGCCATGCTGGTTGAGCGGCTCGGCCACAGTAACGGTCTGGTAGGTTTTTGCCTGTATGCGCAAGAAAGCCGAAGCGCTGCCGTCACCGGCAGACAACAGACTGATGCCGTCACTGGGTATCGCGGCGCTGGTCAGCGAGGCAATCGAGTAGTCGAAATAGATGTCGTTGATGGCCAGCGTGTGGGTCCAGCGTTTGCCATGGCGCTGAAGCAGCTCCTTGGTGATCGCCGGCATCTTCTCGCCACTTTCGGAAATCGCCACATCGCGCACCTCCAGCAACGTACATTCTCGACAGCCCCGAATGACGTCCTCCATGACCTTGGCTTTCGCCATGGCAATGCTGTACTTGGAGTCGGTCAGGATGACCACGCCGGCGCGTCCGCTTGACTGTGCCACTGCCGCCATGGCCGTGAGGCGCGCCACTTCAAGCGGGTCGGTCGTGACGTTCATGGCCACCGGTGTGCCGTCAATCGGCCCCGGGCGTGCCCCAGCGTGCCAGCCAACCACCGGTACCTCCTTGTTGGCGAAGAGCAGCAGCGCCGCCTTGTTCTCAAGGGCATCGGAGCCGCACAGGATGAGGCCGTCGGGCCTCGCGGCCAGGGCATCGGCAAAGGCCTTTGCGCGCCCGGCCGATGAGCCGGCACCATCGTATATCTTCAGCGTCCAGCCCAACGCATTGGCGGCCTCCCGGGCACCCTGCGCGACACCGACAATGCCGCCGTTACGCAAATCTTCAGCGATAAGCGCAATGCTCTTGCCCCGCTGGGCGTGCGGGCCGGATTCAGGGCCGCTCCAACGAACGGCACCGAGGGTGGCCTTGGAAACGATTTCCTGCGCTTGCATCACCGTGACCGTGGCGTTTTCGAGACCCGCTGCGGTTGGCAGGTCCTGGCCGTATCCGGCAGTTGCCGTGAAAAGACAGGAAACCGTTATTGAAGCCATCCGGAGTAACGAGGATCGCGGAAACCTGGGCCCCATCGAACAGGTTCGATCAGCGCATGTAATGCCGTATCCGGGGCTGGTGGCGCGATCAAAGTCAGGCATGACGTCCCTTTTTGCCAAGAATGCAGTGTTCCAAAAGGATAGCCGGTTCTGCTGCCATCAGGTTCTTTGTGGGTGAAAGTGCGACGCAGGGGATAAAGAATTACAGGAGTCCGAGCAAAGACAGGGGCAGCCCACCCACTGATTCAATCAACCGGATTGCTGCACAGGGTGCAGCTATACCCTGCATGTCCAATGTATTGCCCATGCCCTGATCCGCAATCATTCTCCAGTGACACCTAGTTCAAATCCTGAGGAGTCGCTGAAATGGTCACTGTCGTTGGTTTTTCTTCCACGGGTGGGCCGGACGTTCTAGAGGTCCGACAAAACGATCATGCTGCGCCCGGCCGCGATGAGGTGTGGGTAGAGCAGCATGCCATTGGCATCAACTACCTCGACGTCACCCAGCGCAACGGCGCGGTTCCCGTCCCCTTGCCTTCAGGGTTGGGTCTGGAGGGGGCCGGGTTGGTCGCTGCCGTGGGGCCGGGTGTCACTCATGTCAAAGTGGGTGATCGCGTGGCCTATGCCACCGGCCCGTTGGGTGCCTACGCAAGTGGTCGATTGGTTCCGGCCGGGAAACTGGTGCCCCTTCCCGACTCGATCAGTTTCCAGGATGCCGCCGCCGTTCTGTTCAAGGGCATCACGGCCCAGTACCTGCTCAAGAGCACTTATCCAGTGGGTCCGGGAACGGTCATGGTGTTGTATGGCGTCGCCGGTGGTGTGGGCGCCATCATGGCCAAGTGGGCCAAGCACCTGGGCGCGTTCGTGATCGGTGTCGTCTCCCGTGCGCAAAGCGTCGAGAAGGCACGTGCACTGGGCTGCGATGAAGTTCTGGTTTTCGAGGCGCAGACACTGGCGCAGGAGGTGGCTCGAATCACCGACGGCAAGAAGGCCGATGTGGTTTACGACCCGATCGGGCGTGTCTCGTTCGCGACATCGCTCGATTGCCTGCGCCCGCGCGGGCTGATGGTGTCTTTCGGCGCGTCGTCAGGTGCGCCACAAGCGGTCGAAGTGGGCCTGCTGAACGCCAAGGGTTCGCTGTTCCTCACCCGCCCTTCGATTGCCGCCCACACCAGCAGCGTCGAGGAATATCAGGCCCGCGCCAATGACGTCCTGGCCGCACTCCAGGCCGGGATCATCGAACCCGCCGTCTGGAAAACCTACCCGCTGGAGAACGCCGCACAAGCCCACACGGACCTGGAAAGCGGCCGCGCTTCAGGTACTCTCCTGCTCATTCCCTGAGATGTCCTTGAGAAGCCTGGAGGCTGTGGGCACGTGATCACACTGGATAGCCGCCACACGGACGAATTTGCCGCTTTGCTGGCGCTCGAATCGCAAGGTTCATTTGTGGCGGCCGCGCGGCTTTTGCAGCGCCACCCCACGATCATTTCCAAGCGCCTCGCGGCGCTGGAAGCCCGGCTGGGGGTCAGGCTGCTCGAGCGCAGCACCCGCCACATCCGCCTGACAGATGCAGGAGCCCGCCTGGTCAAGCGCCTGCGGCTGGCGACCGAGTTGATGGCTGAAGCAGAGCAAGAGGCAGCGTCAGGGGCTGCCGAGGTGCGCGGCAATCTGCGGCTTGCGGTGCCGGCCGCCCTGGGCAGGCTCTGGTTGGCGCCGATACTGCCGGAGTTCCTGGCCGCCCATCCGCATTTAACGATCACCGTGAATTACAGCGAGCGTTTGGTTGATGTGATCGCCGAAGGCTTCGATGTTGCGATACGCCTGGGGGAACTCAACGATAGCCGCCTGATTGCCAAGCGCCTCGGCGATCATCGGCGCATTCTTTGCGCGTCTCCTGGTTATATCGAACGATATGGCTGGCCAGCGTCACCCACGGAGCTGGCCACGCATAACTGCCTGGGGTTCACGGGGCTGGCGTCTTATCCTGAATGGAAGCTGATCAGTGCCAGTGAACAAGTGACCGTACGCCCCCAAGGCTCCCTCGTCTCCAACGACAGTGAAGCGCTTTTGAGCGCGGCCATTGCAGGTACCGGCATTCTCGGTGCGGGGGAGTGGCTGTTCAGCCGTGCGTTGGCAAACAAAGAACTGGTCAGGGTATTACCGGACTGGGAGTTGGGGGCAAAAGGAGGGATCTACCTTATCCGCCCCTCGGCAAAATTCGCCTCCTCCGCCACGCTGGCGCTGAAGGAATGGCTCGAGGGCAAGCTCGTCCAAACGGGCACTGCCAGGTCTTCGTAAAACAGAACGACGGCACAATACCAGCCAGCCAAGAGAGAAACTCTACGCCATTTCACCGCCCGGTGACGGCCCTCCCAAGCCACCTCAAGCACGTCCACTTAACCCCGGATGACGCCAACTTATTGGCACAAAAATCGACGAGATAAAAATAAATTAATACAGTGACGGTTTCCCGACGCACGGTACCCATGTGCCATTGCTGGGGGTTCAAATCGAAGCTCATCATCCGCAGGCAACCCCCGCAAAACGTTCAGGCCGCCGACCTGGGCTACAGGAAGTAATCAATCGCATCACTCAATGGAGCGACACCGAGATGATGACTGTCTATTTTGTTGTGATGACGATCTGCAGTGGCTTCGAAGGCTGTGTCGATGAACGACAACCAGGGCCAACCTTTGCTTCCAAGGCAATGTGCATGGAGACGGCCAGAGTCATGGCGCCGCGCAAAGGGGTGAAGTTCAAGTGTCGCAAAGAACGTACGTTGGTGGTCGAGACACCGCCAGCAGAAAATTACGGCAAAATTGTCTCCACCAAGACCGCAGGCCAGCCTTAGCAATTTGTTTTTTCGCCGGACGGGTCAGGCAGTGGAAGGTGCCGAGGCTTATCCTCAGAGCATTGGCAGAGGCCTCAGCCAGGTAAAGACGCATCAAGCATGTTCTTACGTGATACCTGCTAGCAGAAACCCTGATTGGTTTGGAGGACAACGTTGGTCTTATCTTGTTTCTAAAACATCACCACGGTGAATACCGCCTGCAAAAGCGCATTCAATGTTTAGAAAGATAAGACCAATGTCATCAACCCCAACCAGACGCGAGTGCCCCCATGATTAAAATGCTAGCTGCCGTACGCCGCAAACCCGGCATGACGCATGCTGAGTTCTTGAACTATATAGAACACCAGCATGGAGAAATCGCCCGGGCTAAACCCTTAGGCGTCAAACGATACGTGCAAAATCATGTTATCGACTCAGCTTTCGGCGTTGACTCCGATAACGCCTACACACAAACATTTCACCGGGACTCCGTCACGGAATTATTTTTTGATGATATGTCAGGTTTGATTCACACCTTCAGCGATCCCTATACCCAACAAACTGTTGGGCCTGATGCAAAAAACTTCGCCGACCTGTCAAAACAGGCCGCTCAGCTGATGGATGAAGTCGAGATTTCCAATGCCGATGCCGCCTCCTCCAAATGGAAGGCGATCGTCTTCCTGAAAAAGAACCCGACGGTGCAACTGGATACCTTTTTCACCGCCTGGGATTCAGCTCACGACACGGTTGCCAATCAATACCCGGACTTCCAAAAGGTGCTACGTCGGCACACTCGCTCCAGATACCTTCCCGAAGGCGACCGAGTGACGTCCTATTTCGGGCCAGACATCGCGGTATACGAAGGCACTTCCAGCCTGTGGTTTGAAAATGAAGCCGATCTTTCTGTTTTTCGTCAGTATCAGCGAGCACTGTTCCAACAGCTGTCTGACGAAGGAGTCGTGCTGGCGTCGGAATCTTTTTTTGTATACGTCAAGGAGGTCGTCATTTTCGATCTGGGCCAGTAAACATTTAATGAATTAATTAACTGCATCATGTCCACTGCCCCTCTTCGAACTGGATGCTGATGTGATTCAAGGCATCCAGTCGAAGAGGCTGAATCACTCAGATAGGCTCAGCCAACGTAGCAGTGGACTCTCGCATGATCTGGGCATGCTCATCCTTGTCACCCGCACTTTTTTCTATCTCGCACAGCCGTGCAGAGTTCTCGACCACCAGTTGGCAACGCTCCCAACGCCGCGCTTCGAACCGGCTCAGGGCAGCCTGTAGATCGCTGTCGGCGAACAGTTCTTCAGCAAGCACGATGGCACTCTCGATGCCAATCCCGGCCCCGGAAGCCAGATGGGGCGTGGTGGCATGCACCGTGTCCCCAATCAGCACGATACGGCCTTTATGCCATGGCAACGGCACCAACAAATTGGCCAGCGGGCGGTAGTCGATATTGGCTCCCGGCTCGAACAGTTGCGGCACAAGCGTTTGCAGGATCGGTGCGGGGAACTCACCCAGCAGACGCGCCATTTCGCCTGGCCAACTGGCCGGATCGATCCACTCGGAAAACTCGCGGTTTTCCATGAGGAACATGTACATATGCGTTTCGGAAATCGGATTGACGCCGACCTTGGTGCGCCCCAGCCAATGACTGGGCCGTACGATTTCCTGCGGACGCTTCAACACCGCGCGCCAGACACTCTGGTGAATGGGTTTTGGTGAGGGCGCCTGCGGGAAAAACTCCTTTCGCATCCGCGAATGCACACCGTCGGCGGCGATGACGAGGTCGTAGCGCCCGGAGGTGCCGTCAGTGAAAGACACTTCAACGCCATCGGCATGCTCCATGAGGCTGTCGAACGTAATGCCCAGGCGCACGTGGGTGCCCACTTCCCGCGTCTTGTCGGCAAAAATGCGAGCCAGCACCGGGCGCAGGATGCCGCCGCCACAGGGAATCGGTTTATCGCTGACCGGTGGTCGAAGCGCCAACTGCACGATCAGTTCGCCAACCGGTGAAAACACATCGAAATTGGTCGACAGATACCCTTCTGCGGCCACCCGTTCAAGAATCCCCACCGTATCAAGCGCTCGCAACGTCGGCCCGCTGAGCGTAATACCGGCCCCCAGGGGACACCACAGAGGATCTATCTCGACCAGGTCCACTTCGACGCCCTCGCGGGCGAGCTGGATAGCCGCGGTCATACCGGAGAATCCGCCTCCGATCACCAGGACCTTATTGACTGCTGCAATCATCACGCTCTCCTAATTATTCTTATTTCAATCGGGCTGACATTGCATGGCGCACCGACGGGCTCTGCAGCGCTATCGACTCAATGCCGCAGACTCATGAAGTTCCGACCGAAATGCCGGATCAACGACGAGACTATCGAATTGGCTATCAGCGCTGAAATCGCTTTCCACAATCCGAGGTATCGCAGGAGGTGATGGGTGTCAGAGGGTATGCCTGCTCGACTGCTGAACACCCGCAGTCCCCTTGTGGGAGCGAGCCTGCTCGCGATCGAGGAGAGTCAGTTGGCGATGATGTTGGATGTACCGACGCCTTCGCGAGCAAGCTCGCTCCCACAGGTTTTTGTGTTGTGTCCAGGTGCTGTGAACACCCACAACCCCATGTGGGAGCGAGCTTGCTCGCGATAGCGATTCACACGCTTTCCAAGCCATCCCAGCAGAGGTATTTCACTTCAAGGAACTCGTCGATCCCCAGGTGAGATCCTTCTCGCCCCAGACCGCTCTGCTTCACGCCGCCGAAAGGTGCGACTTCATTTGAAATCAAGCCACAGTTGATGCCCACCATGCCCGATTCGATGCGAGCGGCATTGCGCCAGATGCGGGCCGCGTCACGGCTGTACAGATACGCCGCCAAGCCAAACTCGCTGTCATTGGCCATCGCAATGGCTTCGTCATCACTGTCGAAACGCACCAGTGGCATGACCGGGCCGAAGATCTCTTCGCGAGCAACCCGCATGCCATGAGTCACATCAGCCAACAGAGTGGGCTGGAAGAAACACCCACCCAGCGCATGAGGCTTGCCGCCGGACAGCAGTCGAGCACCTTGCGCCAGTGCATCATCAACAAGGGCCTGGGATTTTCGTACCGCTGCGTCATCGATCAACGGCCCGACCTGTACACCCGGCTCCAGACCATTGCCCACCTTCAAGCGCGCCATGCGCTCGACGATACGTTCGGCCAGTGCGTCATAGACCCCTGACTGCACTAGCACCCGGTTCGCGCCGATGCAGGATTGCCCACCATTGCGAAACTTGGCCAACATCACCCCGTCGGCTGCCGCATCAAGATCGGCATCGTCGAAGACAATGAACGGCGCGTTGCCGCCCAGCTCCATGGAGCATTTCTTGACCGTTTGGGCCGCTTGCGCCAACAGCAACCGGCCCACTTCCGTAGACCCGGTGAAGGTGAGTTTGCGCACCAACGGGTTGGCCGTGAGTTCACCGGCAATGTCTCGGGTGTCATTCCCCGTAATCACACTGAACACACCAGCCGGCACACCCGCGCGCTGCGCAAGTTCAGCGAGGGCCAGGGCGGTCATGGGCGTCTGGCTGGCCGGTTTCACGACCATCGTGCAGCCCGCCGCAAGCGCCGGAGCGGCCTTGCGCGTGATCATGGCCGCGGGGAAGTTCCAGGGCGTGATCGCGGCGCAAACCCCGATGGGTTCGCGCAGTACCACAATGCGCTGAGTGTCCTTTACGCCGGGAATCAAATCACCGCGCACCCGCGTGGCTTCTTCGGAAAACCATCGCACAAACGACGCAGCGTAATCGACCTCCCCCCGCGCCTCCTCCAGCGGCTTGCCCTCCTCCAGGGTAATCAGCGTGGCGATATCCTCACGATGTTCAACCATCAACTCATACCAACGGCGCAACACCTCGCCCCGGCGTTTAGCCGTCAAGCGTCGCCATGGACCAAAGGCCGCATGCGCCGCATCGATGGCGTGCCGGACTTCAGTTTCGCGGCAGCGTGGCAACTCGGCCAGCACCGCTTGATCCACCGGATTACGCAGCGTGTACCGACCGTGCGGAGTCTCGTTCAACCACTCGCCGGCGATGTAGGCACCGGTGCGCCACAGCGTCGAATCCTTAAGTAAATGCTTCACTTTGCAATCCTCTTAATCAGCAAGGGTGACGCCCGATCATGAAGGCGCTATCCGGGTCCGAAGTCACCGGCAGGCCCGCCGCAACCAGCCCTTGGCGCAAAGACTTCATGAGGCGATCCGGCACGCGCATCGCCGGGGCACGCAGTGGGCCGCCGTTGAAGCCGGCGAGCCAGTCCTGGTATTTCCACATCGTGCGATTGAGCACCCCGGTGCCGCCGGCATAGCTTTGCGCAGCGGCGCCATTGGCACTGCGTGCCGGGTTGACCTTCCAATACAGTTCCATCGCCTCTTCGAAGCGGCCCGTGCGGGCCAGTTCGAAAGCTTTCGGGTAGTAGTCGCTCATCCAGGCGGTGTTGCTGGTGCCAGAAAACTGCAGCTTCATCAGGCTCATCAACGGGATTGCGTCAGCTTCGATCGGGCAACTGATCACCACCTGATCACGGAAGTGGTAGTACATCTCGCAAATGCCCGCCGGCAACGGAAATCCTTGCTCGGACTTGATGGCGGCGATATTCGGGCAATCGGCCAGAAGGCGACGGACCAACTCCAACGACATACCCGCCGGATGCACGCGTTCAAAGCCCCAGAGCGGAATCGGGAAGAGCATGACGGCCAGGTCCGTCGCGTCGCAGAACGACTTGGTGTAGTCGTAGATTTCCTGCTCGCTGGTCGGCCAGAACTGCGGTGGATAGGAGAGCAGGACGATGTCGGCACCGGCATTCTCAGCGAGTTTCACCGCCTCGATGTTCTCGGCAAGTGTGCCAAAAGCCGCGTGGAAGAACAGGATCAGGTCTTTCCCCGACTCACGCGCCCAGGCGGTGAATTGAGCGTTTTCCTGGGCAGAGATCGCCAGTTCGCTGCACAGCAACGTGCTGCTGTAACCCAGTCCAACCGTATGCTCGATGTCGTGGCGTATGCCACGCTCATTGAGACGCTTCAGATCAGCACTGAAGCTTGGGATGGTGACAGCCGAGCAGCCCACCAGGTTTTCACGGGCCCAGGCGCGGGCATCAGCTTTCTTGTAAGTAGCCATGATGATTTTCCTTCGAACAGTGGAGGGGTTATTTCGAGACAGGGACAATGCTGGCAGGCAGCTCGATGCCGAGGCCTTGTTGCCTGGCGCGCTCGTACAACGCTTGTGCGATGACGACATCCTGCAGCGCCGAGCCAACTGACTTGTAGAGAACGATGTCGCTTTCTTTCTGGCGCGGATTGACGCGACCCGCGACCAGATCCGACAGCGCGACTAATTTGTCGGCGACATAAACACCGGCACTGATCGCAGCAATGGCGTCGCCGGTATCGTGAAGTACCTCTTGCGGCATATCCGCGACGATGCAGACGGCTCGCTCCATCGTGACCGGGTCAACCTCCCGTTGCTCAGGCAAGGTGGAACCCAACGACACGACCGTCACGCCTGCGCAAAGCCATGCCCCTTGCAACACTGGAGACTCGTCACGACTGCGTGCGGCACAAATCACCACATCGCAGTCCTGCACGGCTTCTTGCGCAGTGTTCACCGCTTGGATATCCAGCCCCGGCCTGAAGCTTTCGGCAAACCGCTCGCGGCTCGCGGGCGTTGGACTGAACACCCGGACACGGGCGACATCGCGCACGGCCTTGAGGCAGTCAAGCGCGCCACGCGCCTCAAACCCGGCACCAATCACGCCCACCCGCAGCGCTCGTTGAGGCGCCAGCAGATCAACCGCCAGCGCAGCGGTTGCAGCGGTGCGCAAGCCCGTCACCCGATTGCCGTCGATCAGGGCACTGAGCGCCATGGTTTGCTGGTCGAACAATGCAATCAGGTAGCTGGCGCAGCGCGCCCGCATGGAGGCCGCGATCAACTTGCAGCCCATTTGGCCGCCAGCGGGAGGTACAGCAGTCAAACTGCGCAGCCAGATACCGTCTCCGCGGGCCATGGAACGAGGCGGCACCATGGCATCCGTCGTGGGACAGGCATACGCCTGCGCGAGCGCGGCAACGGCTGTGCTCCAGTCAGCGAGCGAGGCAACATCGGCGTCGCTGAGAAAAAGCGTCGGGGCAATGACTTGGGGTTCTTGGGCGTGATGCATAGCGCTAACCTCGCAATCGGGGATCAGTCGTTGATTGACTGACACCCTACGAGGCGCGCCCCCCACCGAATACTGCTGGGGATGCAAAGCAGCTATCGCTCAAATCGATGGCATGGACAGATTGCAAATCAGCCGTCGCACTTCACGGGAAGCACGGGTCAAGGGACGACGGGGCGACTCGACCAGCACGACAAAGCGCTCCAGCACGGGCTCGATAATGCGCGATGAAATCAGTCGTTGATCCAGCGAGCCCGGCAGCACAGAGGCAATCGCATAACCTCCACCTGCCGCGACGACTTCGTACTGGAGCTGGACGGAGTCGGCTTCCACGGCAACGCACAACTCCATGCACTGTTCGGCGGCCAGATGATCGAGCCTGGCCCTTAACAGATGGGGACGTCCCGGGACTACCAGTGGCAATCCGGATAGCCGCTTTAACGCAATGTCTCGCTCGGCAAGGAGCGGATCACTGGCGGGCCCTATCAAATGCAGCGCCAGCCTGGCCAGTAGATACGCCTCGCCGATGCTGGCTTCGTTCTCGCGCAGGACCAGCGCCATATCCAGACGACCATCCTGCAGCTGCTCTTCGAGTTGCGCACTCGCGCCCTCGATCAGGTGCAATCTCACACCCGGCATCTGTGCTTGTACCGCCGCAAAAAGCGTACCGGCAAACCGCCGGACCGCCGAAGGCAGCATCCCTACGACCACCTCCCCCACGGGTTTCCCACGCCGGGTACGAATGTCATCGGCCAGGCCTTCGGCGTCCGCGATAAGACTCGATACGCAAGGCAGCAACTGCTCCCCAAACTCAGTCAGGAGCACTCCACGGCCAGTACGATGAAACAGCCGCTCGCCACATTGCGATTCGAGCTGCGCAATGTTTCGACTGACCATGGACTGCGGCATATCCAGTAAAACAGCCGCTTTACTGAGACTTCCAGCCGCCGCGACCCGCACAAACAATGTCCATCGAGGATCGACAATCGTCAAAGCAGCGTCCGCAGTCACGCTCATTCCTCGAAAATCGCTACGGCACGGACGAAACCAGCCGAAGCGTGCCTGATCTTGTAGGGGAAACAGGACACCTGGAAACCGTGGGCTGGCAGGCATTCCAGGTTGGCCAGTTTCTCCATCTGGCCGTAGCCGATGTCACGTCCGGCCTTGTGCCCTTCCCAGATGATCGAGGCGTCGCCCGTGGCGGCGAAGCGTTCGCGCGTGTACTTGAACGGCGCATCCCAGCTCCAGGCATCGGTGCCGACCACGCGCACGCCGCGCTCGAGCAGATACAACGTGGCCTCGCGGCCGATGCCGACCCCGGCATCCAGATACCCAGGCTGGCCAAACAGCGCCCCGGCGCGGGTGTTGACCAGGACAATGTCCAACGGCTGGAGGACGTGCTCGATGCGCGCCAGCTCAGCCTGCACTTCGGCGGCGCTGACCACATGGCCATCCGGCAAATGACGAAAGTCCAGTTTCACGCCCGGTTGCAGGCACCAGTCCAGCGGCAGTTCGTCGATGCCGAAAGCCGGCTTGCCACCGTCCGTGGTCGAGGCGTAGTGCCAAGGGGCGTCCATATGCGTACCGCTGTGCGTCGTGATCTGCAGGCGCTCGGCCGCCCAGGACTCGTCGCCGGGCAGTTGCGCCTTGGACAGGCCGGGAAACATCGCGGCCATCTCCGGCCAGCCTTGCTGATGATCCATGTAGTCGATTTTCGGTAGCAACGGCGGTGGATCGGTGTAAGGGTTGTTGTCCAGGGTAACGGACAGGTCCACCAGGCGGCGTTTAGTTGATTGCATTTTCGCTCACTCCAAGCGCCACCCGCCCACGCGCACGACGCGTCGGGGTAGCCGTGTTCAAGCTGTTACGAATCAAGGCGGCTGCCGAGCCGTCATGGCGAAAGCCAAGGGCGCGGGCCAGAGGGGTTTTCATCGCGGGGAAATTGCCGAACAACGCTTGCAGCCCGGCATCCGGAGCGAAGCTGATCAATGCGCGGCGCTCCTGGCCATAGGCCGCGGCCAAGGCATCGATGACCTGGGCAATGGACAGGTGTAGCAGCGGCAATTGCCAGACGCGTGACTCACCGAGCTCGGCAGCCGGCAGTTCGGCGGCCCGCAGCAGGTTATCCACGCAACACCGCACGGACATCCACCATGCCTGCGCCTGCGGCGAGACCGGGCAGCAATATGGCTGGCCTTCGGCGAAGGCGTGCAGCAGGTCGCTCATGAACGCCGAACGCAATCCATTGGGTTCACGTGGACGGGCGACAATGCCGGGCAGGCGCACGGCGCGACCGTCCACCTCGCCTCGTCGGGCAAGGTCGTTGAGCGCCATTTCCACCATCACCTTGTGCGCGCCGTAACTCAACTGCGGGCTCGGCACGGCACGCTCATCCATGCGGGCCGGCAGGTCGCCGCCGTACACCGCCACGCTGCTGGCATACACCAGCACCGGCCGACCCGGCTGTCCGCGCAACTGGTCAAGCAATTCCAGGCTTGCCAACAGGTTGACCTGATAGCCCAGCGAATAGTGCTGCTCGGCCGCGCCACCCGGGACGCTGACCAAGTGAAAAACCACATCAATGCCATCGGCCAACGCACGGCGCAATAACGCGGCGTCGGTCACACTGCCGCAATGCCGGCGCAGGCGCTTATCGTCAGCAAAGCCCACTAACTCTTTATCCAGCAGGATCAACGCACTGATCGTCCGGCCTTGTAACTCATGGGTTTCGAGCAATCGTTTCACCAGCGCCCGGCCGACAAAACCATTGGCCCCGGTAATCATCACGCGCATGGGAGGCCTCCACGCACGACACGCTGGTCTATCGCCCCGAACACCGATTGCCCTTGCTGGTCGAAGACTTCCATGCGCACGCGATCACCGAAGCGCATGAACGGTGTCTGTGGCGCGCCTTGCTCGATCATCTCGACGGCACGGCGTTCGGCGATGCAGGCCGCGCCAACCGTTGGGTCGGCATTGGAGACGGTTCCGGACCCGATCAGGCAGCCCGCCCTGAGGCGCCGGGTCAGCGCCGCATGGGCAATCAACTGATGAAAACCGAAATGCATGGCGCCGCCATGGGCATGGCCAAACCACTTGCCGTTCCATTCAACCTTCAGCGGCAAGTGCACACGCCCATCGCGCCAGGCCTCGCCCAACTCGTCGGGGGTGATCGCCACTGGGGCAAAGCTGGATGATGATTTGGCCTGGATAAAACCGAAGCCGGTCTTCATTTCACGGGGGGCGAGCGCACGTAAGCTGACATCGTTGACTTGCACGATGAGCCGAATATGGTCGACGGCGTCTTGCGCCGAGCAGCCCATCGGGACTTCATCGACCAACACCGCGAATTCACCTTCGAAATCGATACCATGGGTTTCACTGGGCAGCACGATGTCGTCGTGGGCCCCCAGAAAGTCATCGCCACAGCCTTGATACATCAGCGGCGTGTGTTCAACGCCTTCGATCGGGTCAAGCCCGAAAGCCTTTTGCATCCGCTCGCCATGACTGAGGAAAGACGAGGCATCCAGCCACTGCCAGGCGCGCGGCAAGGGGGCGGCGGCTTGCTGCGGATCAAAGGCGAAGGCACCGGTCAGCGTGCCTTCATTCAAGGCGTCATACCGCGCGCGCAAATCGGTTTCGACGCTTGGCCATTGCTCAATGGCATCCTGCAGCGTCGCGGCAATATCGCTGGCATCCACCGCCCAGGCCAGGTCGCGGGACACCACCAGCAGGCGACCGTCACGGCTGTGATTCTTGAGAGTACTGAGTTTCATGCCTGTTCTCCTTGCAGCTCGGGCGCGAAACGGCCATCGAGCAGCACGAACAGCATGCGGGCCATCTGCTCGGTGCGATTGCTCCAGGCGTGGTTGGTGCCTCGCTGCACGACGATGTCACCGCGTTTGAGATGCACCTCCTCGCCATCGAGCACCAGCCAGACCTCCCCCTCCGTGACCACGCCGTAATCGAGGGTTTCGGTGCGGTGCATCAGCTTGTGCTTGGAATCAGCCTGTCCCGTGCCGGCATGGGCCTGGCCAATTTCGGCGAAGGCCGCCGCCGCATCCTCGGCGCTGACCTGGTTCTGCACGCTGTCAGGCGGGATATCCACCACGCGGATGACACTGCCCAGGGGTGCCGGACTCAATTGAAGCGGCTTGCGGGTGGGGTCATCGCCGTTATCCAGCACGGCCGGGCTGGCGCCACTGTTCCAGATCTCATGGAAGACCGTGCCGGGTACGGCCTTGAGCGCGAAGCTGTTGGGCGTCGGGCCGCTGAGTGCGACCACCGCCTGGCCCTGGGCATCGTGCCCGGTGACCACGCGTTTGAAACCAGGAAGTTGTTGCATGTTCGACTCCTCAATCAATTGGCGAAGCACAGCAGCAGGTAAAAATGGATTCATGGAAAAACCTTAAAGATCGAGCACCAGCCGCGCGCTCCTGGCACGCGAGCAACACGGCGTGAACTGGTCGTTGCGGGCTCGCTCGGCATCGGTCAAGAACATGTCGCGATGGTCCGGCTCGCCTTCCAGCACGCGCGTGAGACAGGTGCCACAGATACCCTGCTCGCAGGACAACGGAATATCGATCCCCGCCTCCAGCAGCACCTGGGCAACGCTGAGCGCGGCCGGCACCTGGAAACACTGTCCCGTGCTGGCCAGTTGCACCTCGAAACCGCCCGCCTCACCCGTCGGGACAGCGGCGGTAAAGTACTCACGGTGCAGTTGCGCCTCGGCCCAGCCCTGCTCGCGAGCCGTGCCGAGCACGTGCTCCATGAAGCCAGTAGGACCACAGACATACAGGTGACGGTCACTCGCCGGCGCGGACAAGACCCGAGCACTGTCCAGACGCTGAGCATCCTCACCATCGTCCACATGAACGTGCACGCAATTGGCAAACGCCGAATGGCGGATGTACTCGATAAAGGCCATGCGCCCGGCCGAGCGACCGCAGTAGTGCAGCTCGAAAGGCGCGCCGATCCGCGCCAGGCGCTCGGCCATGCAGAGGATCGGCGTAATGCCGATACCGCCGGCGAACAGCACGCTGTACCCGGCCGCATGCTCCAGCGGGAACAGGTTGCGTGGCTCGCTGATGCGCAGCCGGCTGCCTTCGTGCACATCTTCGTGCATGGCCTGCGAGCCGCCGCGAGACGCCGGGTCGAGCAACACGCCCAGCAGGTAGCGATGGCGCTCTTCAGGGTGATTGCACAGCGAGTACTGGCGCACCAGGCCATTGGGCAGGTGCACGTCGATATGCGAGCCGGCGCTGAAAGCCGGCAAGATGGAATGCTCGGCCGGGGCCAGTTCAAAGCTGTAGATGCCTTCGGCTTCGAGGCGTTTGCGGGTCACAACGACATCGATCATCACTGGCTACCCACTGGCTGTTCAGCGGCGATCAACCGACGCAGGACACGTCGGCAACGCACAGCCCCTGCATCGACTGGCAGCAGCACCGGGTTAAGGCCAAGCAGCTCAACCTCGCCAATCTGGCGCTGTTGAGCCTCGACCATGGGTTTGTCCTCACCGGCGAAAATACCGATCAACATTTCCTGGACGAAGGCATTCAACTGCGCGTTGTCCTGCTCGAAACTGCGCGTGTTGGCAAAGAAGTAATGGGTATTGGTCGCGTCCTGCGGTGTCATGAGGTGCAGGTTCCATGTCACGGGCCCCTCTTCCCTGGGGCGCCCTGGAGGCGTGGCGCCACTGCCCAGCAGCATCAGGCCGGGGGCGTGCCAGATGACCTCGGCCCAGACGTCCGCCCGAGTCGGATCTTCAAGGTGAGCGCCGAAGGCCGGTGGAGGCACATCATCAGGCGCCCACCAACTGATGCGCACGCGATCGTTGGGCAACTCCTCGATGGTGGCGCGCGTGCTGGACAACGCTCCGCCACCGAGCGTATCGGGGTGCAGGAAATCAACGTGGCTCAAGTCCATGATGTTGTCGGCCAGCAGCTCGTAGTGCGCGCGCGTAGGCAAATACCCATGGCCCTTGGCATCGGTTGGCGCCTGCTCGAAGAAGGAAAAATCAGGGATCAGCGCATCGTTGGCCAAGTTCGGATCGCCAGGCCAGACCCAGATCGCGCCATGGCGCTCAGCGACCGCGAACGCGCGGACACAGGCGGCCTTGGGGATACTCCCATCGCCGTGGGGATTGTGCGTACATTGGCCACTGCCATCGAAACGCAGGCCGTGGTACGGACACTGAATGCTGTCGCCGACAATCTTGCCCATGTGCAGCGGGGCAAAACGGTGCGGGCAACGATCGGCGAGCGCCTTGATCGCCCCCTGGCTATTGCGAAAGAACACGATGGGTTGCTCGACGATGGTTCTGCCCAGCATGCCACCTTGCGCCAGCTCGTCCGCCCATCCAGCGATGTACCAGGTGTTGAGCAAATAACTCATGATGTTCTCCTCGTTTTTCTTATTTTGATGACACGTCGAATGGGCAGATCAGCGATCAGCGTCTGCGGCCACCGCAGCGGGAAAAGCTGACCTGCGGCCACGCAACCGAATGCAGGCCAGGGCCACCAACAGTTGAACGCCCGCGACGATTCCCAGTGCGGCGGGCAAAGCGCTGATCATTCCCCCGGTAATCGCCAACACCACCAGCGGGCTGGCGAACTCACCGGCAAAGAACATCGCCGTGAAGCCGCCGGCGGCGCGGCCGCGTTGCTGGAAGTCGACCTGGCTCATGATCCAGGTGAGCAGGGTCGGCATCATCAGGCCGATGCCCAGGCCGTTGATCAGGACGGCGATCACCACCAGCCCATGACTGTCGGCCACCGCCAGCAGCCCGCCACCGATACCGGCCGCGACGAAAGCCAGGAGCATCTGCCGGTGCGCAGGGACACCACGCAACAGACGGAAACTCAGGGCGCCGACCAGGACGCCAAACTGACTGGCGCCCATGGTCATGCCGATCTGCTGCGAGCCTTCGACATGCAGCAGGTTGAGCAGGTAACCGACTTGCACCGGCACGATGAACAGGCTCAAGCCCGCCAGGAATGCGAGGGCATACAACGGTGCCAGGGGGCGCCAGGGGAATGCCCTTCCCGCCACTGTTGTCGCGGTGACGACCTGCGCCCGCGGCTCCCACAACAACCAGACCATCAGCGGCAGAAACACCAGCCCCAGCCCATACAGGGCAAACGGCGTGCGCCAGCCGTGCTCGCCGAGCACGCCACCAACAGCAATGAAAATCGCCGCCGACAACGAGGTCGCCACCATTTGCAGGGCGAACATGCGTTCACGCCGCGCACCGCTGTAGTAGTCGCCCATCATCGTGGTGCAGCAGGTCATGATCGCCGCCTCGGCCACACCGATGCCGGCGCGGCTGATGACGATGACCTCTAGCGACTCCAGCCATAGCGGCAGCACCCCACAGACGGTGTAGAGAAACATCGCACCGATCAGCAACGGCTTGCGCCCCAGTCGGTCGGCGATGATCCCTGCTACAGGTGCCAACAGTGCAATCATCAATGCTGGTAGCGTCAGGGCAATGGGCACCAGCACGGCCACACCCGGCGTGTCGGCGAAGTGCTCCTGCATACGCGGCAGGATGGGAGCCAGCAGCACCGCACCGAGCACCGGCAGGCAACTGCCGAGTAGCAGTAACAACGACTGTGGCAAACCTGCCTGGCGTTCAACGCTCATCACGCACCTCCGGTGGTTGGGTCGCGCAGAACGCCATGCCGAAGGCACTCAGGCCGGCGATAAGGTCAAGCCATAGAGACTGCTGGAACAGCGAAACACGAGGCATGGGAAAGTCCTTTCTTGTTGTTATGACGCGACGGAATTGGCGGCTGTTGTCGTTTGATCGTGTCCCGAAGTCAGGCGCAGCGAGTGCTTCACGCAGGCCCCCTCCTCGGCTACGGCCGGCATCAGCGGCAGGCTCGTCGGGCGGTTGGGCCTGGCCTCAGCCTGCCCCGTGCTGACACGCTTGCTCGGCAACAGGAAGTGAGCCAGGGCCGGCAACAGGACCAGCGCACCGACCATGTTCCAGACGAACATGAAAGCCAGCAGCACGCCCATGTCAGCCTGGAACTTGATCGGCGAAAACATCCAGGTGGCCACGCCGATCGCCAGGGTCACACCGGTCAGCATCACCACCTTGCCGGTGGACAGCAGTGCCCGGTAATACGCCTGCGACAAGCTGGTGCCCTGGCGCATATGACCGAGCAGGATGCTCATCACGTACAGCGCGTAGTCGACGCCGATGCCCACGCCGAGGGCGATCACCGGCAGGGTCGCGACCTTGACGCCGATGTTCAGCCAGACCATCAGCGCCTCACAGAGGATCGACGTGAGCATCAGCGGAATCACTGCGCAGATCGTGGCGCGCCAGGAGCGGAAGGTGATCAGGCAGAGCAGGATCACTGCACCGTAGACCCAGAACAGCATTTCGCGGTTGGCCTGCTTGACGACGATGTTGGTCGCTGCCTCGATCCCGGCATTGCCAGCGGCCAGGAGGAACTGGACCTCGTCGGTATTGTTCGCCGCGGCGAATTGTTCGACGTGCTCCACCAGGCGGGTCAGGGTTTGCGCCTTGTGGTCGGAGAGGTAGACGTACAGCGTCAGCAGGCTGCAGTCTTCGTTGTACAATCCGCGCGGCGCCCCGGCGGTGACCATGTTGAGCATCGCCTGGTTGTTCTGCAGCTCGTACCACTTCGGGCTGCCTTCGCTCAGGCCCACCAGCATCCGGCGGTTGAGCAGCGCCAGGGAATTGGTCGAATCCACCCCTGGCAAGGTGCGCAACTGCCAGTCGAGGGCATCGACCTTGCGCAGGATGTCGTAGCGCGAACAGGCGCTGGCGGGGGTCTTGATCATGACCGCGAACAGATCGCTGCTGGCGCCGTAATGACGGGTCAGGAACGCGTCATCCTGGTTGTAGCGCGAGTCGGCCCGCAGCTCGGGTGCGCCGGCATCCAGGTCTCCGACGTTCAATTGCAGGCTGACCACAAAGCCCGCCGTCGCCAGTGCCAGGCTCAAGGCAATGCACAACGCCGCCCAGCGCCGCTGGGTGAACAGGTCGAGGAAACGCCAAAACCCGTGGCGATGTTGGCCGGCCTGTTCAGCGTGCTCGCTTTTCAGGCTCAGCCGCGCGGCGCGGCGGCTGACGCCCACATAGGAGAGCAGGACCGGCAGCAAGATCAAATTGGTGAAGATCAGCACCGCCACACCGATACTGGCGATCATCGCCAGGTCCTGGATCACCTGGATCTTGATGATCATCAGCACCGCAAAGCCGACCGCATCACACAGCAGCGCGGTGAGACCGGCGAGAAACAGGCGGCGGAAGGTGAAGCGTGCGGCGACCACCCGGTGCATGCCGCGCCCGATGTCTTGCATGATGCCGTTCATCTTCTGGGCGCCATGGCTCATGCCAATGGCAAACACCAGGAACGGCACCAGCACCGAATAGGGATCCAGTTGATAGCCCAACAGCGGCAGCAGGCCGAGCTGCCAGACCACTGCCACCAGCGAGCAGAACACCACCAGCAAGGTGCTGCGGATGCAGCGGGTGTACCAGTAGAGCACCACGGCGGTGATCAGGATCGCCACGGCAAAGAACACTAGGATCTGCCGCAGGCCGGCGATCAGGTCGCCGATTTTCTTGGCGAAACCGGTGATACGAATGTCGATGCTGTCGCTCTGGTACTGGCTGCGCAGCGATTCCAGTTGTTGCGACAGCCGGGTGTAGTCCAACGGCTGGCCATCGGGGGTGCGCTGCAGCAGCGGTACCTGGATGATGCTCGAGGCCTGGTCGAACGCCACCAACTGGCCGATTTCGTTGGACAGTTGCACATTGCGCCGCAATGCCGCCAGGCTCGCGGCGCCGCCATCGTAGTTATCCGGAATGACCGGCCCACCGTCCAGGCCCGCTTCGGTCACCGCCACCCAGCGCGTGGCCGGTGTCCAGAGCGACTTCATGTACGCGCGGTCGACACCGGGCAGCAGATAGATCTTGTCGCTCAACGCCTGCAGCGTCTTGAGGTAGGCGCTGTCGTAGATATCGCCCCGCTTGTTGACCACCGCGATGCGCACCGAGTTACCCAGCCCGCTCAGTTCCCTCTGGTGCTCAAGGTAGTTGGCGATATAGGGCTGATGGGTGGGTATCATTTTTTCGAAACTGGCGTTGAGCTCGACACGACTGGACTGCCAACCCAATACCAGCGTGGTCGCCAGGCACAGCAGCAACACCCACAGGCGATGGTTGAACAGGGCTCGCTCGAGCACCGAACCGGAACGCGGATCAAAATCTTCGAACGCATTCGCGGGGGACTGGGAAAAATTACCAGGGGACGTCATAACCTCACTCCGAAGCGGCAGTGGATGGCTGCGCAAGACGCTGCAGCCCGGTGAAACCGGCAACGATCAAGCTGCCATCGGCGGCCTCGATCACACTTGAAACAGGTTTGCCCAAGGGCTCGCCCAGTGGCTGCAGCGTCGCCCCGGTATGCTCACCATTGAGAAACAGTGCGCCACCCTGGTTGACCAGCAGCACTTGGCCGCCGGCCAGGCGGGTGGCGTCGTTGAAAGAAATCGGCATAGGGACAGACAGGTGCTGGAAGCTTGCGCCACCGTCATTGGAGATAAAGGCATTGCCTCTCAGGCCGCCAACCAGCAGGGCACCATCGGCGCGGCTCTGCAAGGTGAAGAAACTCCCTTCATAGGGGCTTTCCAACTGACTGAACGACACCGCGTCATCATCCGAGCGCGCCAGGTAACCCTGCTCGCCAGCCAGGAACCAGCGCGTTCCCTGATGACTGATGGCGTACAAGTGCATCCCGTTCGGGTTGGCGATGTGCCCCATCAGCGACTGCCACGTGGCGCCGCCGTCCGCGGTCCACAGCGCCAGGCCGTAGGCACCGACGATCAGCCCGTGTTGGGCGTCGATGAATTCGAGTGCCAGGAAGGGTTTGTCGGCGCCATCGGCGACGAGACGCTCGGCATTTTGTACACGTACCAATGCGTCATCCGGGTTGGCTGCCGTGGCTTGATCGGCCTTGGCTGCATCCAGTTCAAGCTGTGCCGCACGCGCGCCGTCGAGTTGCAGCGCCCAGTGCTCACCGCCATCACGCGTGGCCAATACCACTCCAGCGTGACCCACTGCCCAGCCATTGCGCGCATCGACAAACTGCACCGCCGTCAAGCTGAGCGAAACCGGTACCGAGGCCTGGCGCCAGCTTTGTCCATTGTCGTCGGAGAGCAGCACCAGGCCGCGCTCGCCCACCGCCACCAGACGTGTGCCGGCCCGCGCCAGATCGATCAATACGCTCTTCTGCGCCGCCGGCACCGGCATGGCCGGAGTGCTCAACGGTGCGCCCACGGCAGTCGGTCCTGCCAGGCACTCGCTCGTGGCGAAGGGCAAATACAGGGCCAAGAGCACAGCGCTCGCCTGACTGATTCTGTTCATAACCTAACCTCGGAAAAACACTCGCACCCCAAGGGCAGACCGACAGGCCTGCCCTTCACGCTCAGCTCAGACTCAACGCACGCCGCGACCGGCCATCGCTGCGGGCGAGAACTCCGAGGCCTTGTAGCGATCCACCGCGCGATACTGATCCGGCAATCCGGCGTAGACGTTCTGGATAAACCACGCCCCCGAAGTCAGGTCATAAAAACCGGCAGACAGTTGCACCACGGCTGGCAAGTCGGGCAGTACGGAAGGCAGGGACCAGAGGGTCTTGGCCAGTTGGCCGCTGGCGTCCCAACGGTCGCCGAGCAGGGCTTGCCAGGTGTCTTCGTCAAGGTAGTAGCGACCTTTGGGCAACTGGTGCCGCTTGCCGGCGGCCAACGTCGCCTCGACTACCCAGACGCGGTGCAACTCCCAACGCACGTAGTCCGGATTCAGATGGTGTTTGGCGAACAGGTCTTGCGGCTGGGCAGCGGTCTGCACCTTGTTGGTGTTGTAGGGAACATACATTTCCTGCTTGCCCACCAGTTTCCAGTCGAACCGGTCGGTGCGGCCCTGCCACACGAACAGTTCGTCGAAGGACATGACCCCGGCGGTGGACGGCGTCGGTGTATCGCAGCAGGCGTTGGGCAACGTGCGCACCCGGCGCTGACCGGCCAGATAGACATGGGCCTGGGATTTTTCGCCGTTGATGTTCTCGCGTCCCAGGATCTGTTCGCCGGCACGAATCGCCGGGCCGGAATTGACAAAGTGAACCTGCCAGTAGTCACCCGAGTAGTTTTCAGGGCTGCCTTCCTCGAAGTAGTAGGGCATCTCCTGGGTCAACAGGCCGTCGCTGGTCATTACCTGATTACCGTCGGCCGTCATCAGATAGTGGCGGAAATGCGCCGCCACCGAGGTGCCGCGCCAGTTCAGCTGATGGTTCCAGATGGCTTCGGTACCGTTTTGTGGAATCGGAAAGGGGATTCCGCCATAGGCACCGTCGGGGATCAGGCCGGCGCTGCTGTCGACCAGTTTGGCGCGGGTCGCATTCTTGAACGTGTTGTCATAGACCCACTGCGGCGCGGCCGCCGTGCGCCGGGTCGGATAGACGTCGATGCGATAGGTGTCCGGGAAACGCTTGAATAGTTCCTTGGTGCCGTCGCTGAGCTTGTCGGCGTACTTGGCCAGGTTCTGGGCAGTGATGCTGTACAAGGGTTTGTCAGCGGCAAACGGATCGCCACGTTTGCCGCCCGGGACATAGCCTGGATCGACCTTGGTGTAGCCACCGTCCCAGGCCGGGATGCTGCCGTCGGCATTGCCCGCCTTCTCGGCACCGAAGGGCGTCAGGGTCTTGCCCAGCTCGGCCGCTTGTTCGGCGCTGGCGGCCAGGGTCATCGGCGCGGCGGCGGCCAGCAGGGTTAAGCACAAGGCCTTTAGAGTGAACTGAATGGTCATGCGCAAATCCTCTTAGAACGTGGTCTTGACGGAGAAAGCCAGGTAGTCCCGGTCCTTCAACGACTGCTTGTAATTGAACTGGTTGGCGGCGTTGAGGCTGGTGTCCTCGGGGCCGTAGAAGTGGGTATAGGTCAGCCCCACGGTCACTTGGTCCAGGTAGGTGGCGGAGACGCCGATGTTCATGTCCCCTCCTCTATCGGGGCCGAACCCGCTGATCACCGCCGACTTGCCCATGGGGAAGTAGCTGATGCCCAGCGGCACGCTGATGTCGACGCCAGGGAAAAACTGGCGATAGGTGGGCGTGTACACCAGCTTCAAGCCCAGGCCGTCATCGGTGGCGTTAGGGTCCAGGGCTGAGCGGTTCCTGGTCACGGCCAGCAGGCGGTTCCAGGCGATCTCCCCGACCAGGCTGGCTTCATTGGCGACAAAGGAAGGGCCCAGCGACGCCAGGACGTTGAGGTTGACGTGGGCCGTCCGGCCAACGGCGTACAAAGCGTCATCGTTGTTGTCCGCGTCGACACCCGCCAGGACGGTCTGGGCGTTGGACACCAACGGCATGTTCCAGCGCATGGACGCCTCGCCGGCAAAGCTGTACTCGTCCACGGAGGTGGCGAAACTGGCGCCAAGGACACGGATATCTTCCGGGTAGACCCAGGAATATTCGCCGACTTGCCCGGTACTGAAGTTCGGCCCGGTGGCATTCGGTTTCAAATACAACGAGGGCGTCTTCTCGTGATACTGCAGCGCGTACAGCCCGTAATCCGTCGTCCCGGTGTTGTACTTGAGCTGCAGGCCGCCTTGGCCGGAACTCCTGGCTTTCTTGTCCTTGCCATGGAAAAACGCGGCTGGGCTGTTGGCATTGCCGCCAAGGAAATCCGGGAAGGGTCCGCCAGTGATCAGCCGTTCATTGCCTTCACCGATGGTATCGCTGGTGGAGAAATAGCTGCCGGCGCCCGGCAAGCGGGTGGCCTCCCACTCCAACTGGTAGAAGGCACCCAATGACACATCGTCGGTCAGTTGGTAGGCGGTCGAGAGCTGATTGACCGGCCGGGTGATTTCCTTGAACTGGGTATTGGGCACCGATTGCGCCTTGACCACGTCCACCGGCGCCATGGCACCGGCAATGCCGTTGCCGCCGAAGAACAGACTTTCACCCCAGATCAGGCCGTGGCGCCCGGCGCGAACCGACAAGGCACGGTCGGCCAGCTCACCGTTCCAGTAGACAAAGGCATCGAGCAGTTCGCCGTCACCGCCATGCAGTTGACGGGTGTCGCTGGTGAATTCATCGAAACCCACCGAACGCTGGTTGGCACTGGCCGCGTCGTTGTTGTCGTTGCGGTCCTGGTAAACCGTGTCATACCAGGCGGCACCGCTCAGGCGGGCACCGAAGTTGTGATAACCGATGTCCAGTTCGGAAAGAATATCCAGGCGATTGGAGATCAGCCCCTTGCCGAAGTTGTTATCGCCGTCATTCTGGTTCAACGCCGTCTGGCCCTGGCTGAGCTTGCTGCTGGGGTCCTTGAGACGCCAGGCCGCGCTGTACTTCAGCGTGTTATCCCAGCGCAAGCTGAGATCCGGATTGCCGGTATCGATCTGAAAGGCCTGGGCAGCCGAAGCGCCAAGCCCCAGGCTGGCCGCGAGGGTCAGGGTGAAGGGGACGCGCCGCGACGCAGCGATCTTGCGAGTAGCCATCGAAGTAACCCTCTTTATTGTTGTTGTATGTCAGCTCTTCTGGTGAAACGGCGCCCGCAGTCGAGCCGGGCCCAGCCTGCACAGGCATGAAGCATCCATGGGAGAGCGAATTCGGTTTTGCCGGCGCCTCAGATAGGCTGTGCCGTGACCTCGAGCATCCGCCTGACCAGGCCGATCCGATCGAAGCTGCTGTCGTGGGCCATTTCCTTGTCTCCGGCCAGCACCGAGCTTTCGCTGATGAATTTGCAGCGCTCATAACGGCGCGCCATAAAGCGTTCGAGCTGCTGTTCGACGCTGCCACCGGCGACCAGCTCTTCGCCAAGCACGATGGCATCTTCAATGGCCATGCCGGCGCCCTGGCCCAGGTGCGGCGTCGTGGCGTGTACCGCGTCGCCAATCAACACGACACGGCCGCGGTACCAAGGCTCACTGACAAACACCACCTCCAGTGGCTTGTAGACCACCTGTTCGCTGTTGATTATTTGCTCGCGCAGTTCGCCGATCAGTCCAGTGAAACCGCTCAGGCGCTGGCGCATCTGGGTTGCCAGCGTGGCGGCCTCCATCCTCGGGTTGGCGGGCTCGTGGGAGGTCATGAACAGGTACATCTGGTCGTGGCCCAGCGGCACCAGCCCGGCATTGCCGGCGAGCCCCTGGAAGGTGGCCAGATGATCGATTCCAGCGGCGCGCGGGAAGTTGTAGCGCCACACCGATTGGCCGGTGAAGCGCGGCGGGTACTGCTCGCCGAACAGCAAGCAGCGCATTGTTGAGTACAGGCCATCGGCGCCCACGACCAGATCGTAACGACCGCGACTGCCATCGGTGAACAGCACATCAACGCCCTCGCCCACCTGCTCCAGCGTCTCGACGCTCAGGCCCAGGCGAATCGAGGCGCCCAGGGCGATAGTGGTTTCGCTGAGGACTTGATGCAGGGCCAGGCGCGAAATACCGACATTGGCCGGATACTCGGGGCCAGCCAGGCGCTGACCGGGGATTCGCGCCAGCTGCTCACCAGCCGTGGTATTGATGGTCAGATCCTCGAACGCGTAGGCGGCGTCCAGGTAGCCGTCCAGCACACCCAACTTGGCCATCTCCCGCACGACGTTACTCTGCTGGATGATGCCCACGCCGTAGACGGTCCACTGCGTCTTGAGCTCGACAAGGTCGACGACGATGCCTTTGCGACGCAAAGCGATTGCGGCACACAGGCCACCGATACCACCACCGACGATAAGCACCTTTTCCACTGCGTTCATGCTCGTTTCACTCTTATTCTTGTTATTCACGCAAGCGTTCTGCCGGAGCGTTCCCAGGCTTCACGACCGGCTGTTTCTGCACGCATTCGCTACCGCGTTGTGTTCACTTTCTCGGCAAAGCAGGCGTTTGACTAATCGCATGTAGGGATACGATGTATCAGCAACCGCGATACGTTAACTAAGGTCCACACGCTTCCAACTGACCCGCTTCGAGCACCAGCCAATCGGCCTCTGCATGCCATTGCAGCGCACTCAGGCGTTCCCCCAGGCAAGGCCCGTAGACGCACAGGCCACTGTCCGGCAGGAACCGGGCACCATGGGCGTAACAGACGATCTGGCTGCCATCGACACTGAGAAAACGGTCCTTGCGGTACTCCAGCCGCACCTCCAGGTGCGGGCAACTGTTGCGATAGACCCGCACCTCGCCGCCATGGCGCAGGGCGAACACGCTGTCCTTCCCCGTGCCCAGGGGATCGAACCCGCGGGCCTGCCCTTCGACCAATTCATCCAGGCGACAGAGAACAATGGCGTCGTGACTCATGGACGACATCCGCACTCAGGCCTGCTTGGGCGGCGGGCCGCTGGGGAACCATTTTTCCCGGGAAGTGAACAGGAACAATTGCGAGTTATCCGCCGACAACGGCGCCTGGCGCGCTTGCCAGGCGTCATCGTGCTTGTCCATGTCGGCGTCGTATTCGATGTGGCAGCCCAGCGGGCTGTTGAAGTACCAGAACCAGTTGGAGCCAAAGAGGTGACGGCCCGGTCCCCAGAAGCTGGTCCAGCCTTGCTGCTCGAAGCGACGCCCGGCCAGCAGCACTTCCGTGCCGCTGCCCATGTGAAAGGTGAAGTGCTCGCAACCCTTCATGTGCGGTGGCGTCTGGATCATGAACAAACAGTGATGGTCATCGGAACCGGCGGGACGCATGAACGGCCCCACGCCAACAAAGGTGTCGGTGGTCATGAAGCCCAGGCGCTTGTAAAAGGCCTCGGCCTTGACCGCATCCGGCACGAAATACACCACATGGGACAGGGTCCGCGGCAGGGCCTGCATATCGGGGTTGATGCCCGGTTGGTTGACCGGACGCTGGGGGGCATGGCCCGGTGCATTGGTCAGGTCCGCTGGCGCGCTGTACGCACGCCGCACACTGATCTGGAAACCAATGGCAAAGCCCATGTCGTCCACACTGTGCACGGAACCATCGGCATCGCGGGTCACCAGGCGATCGCGCCCCAGTTCATCGGCGATGGCCTCAAGATCAGCCGCGCTGGCCACGCCGTAAACGGTTTCACGAATCGAAGGCGCAGGCCCGATGGCCGCCGGCAGACGGGCATCGTCCGCACGACGGATAATCACGGCAGTGCCGTCGAGGGCTTCAAAACGACCGCCCTCGCTGTCGACATCGACAGGCAGCAGGCCGTAGTCACGCAGGCAATGAGTACAGGCTTGAATGTCGTCGACGCCAAAAATCAAGGCATCAAGGCCAATGATGTTCATTGAGTTACCACTCCATTGTAATTATTCAGCGCAGGCCAGCACCCCGCTTACGGGAGCCGTGCCAGGCGGAGCGCTGCCGAGGCGGGTCTTGGGGTCGATAAAGCCTCACGGCCAACCGACTGTGGGCCGATACTGAAGGGGCAGAAACGCACTGACTAATCGCTTGTCGGGATGCGACCTATCGGCAAATGCGATACCTGGCCGCACAGGGCCAAGTGCCGTGAAAAATCGAACAGGCATCGCTCGATTCGCCCACTCATGGGGCTTGACGCCGCGATAGGAAGGTCGGAAGGTATTTACAAAATAAATACAAAAATCGAGACCGCCATGCGTTTTAACCACTTGGATCTCAACCTCCTGGTGGCGCTGGATGTGTTGCTGGAAGAGCAGAACATCACCCGCGCCGCCGAACGCCTGCACATGACCCAATCCGCCACCAGCGGCGTACTGGGCAGGCTGCGCCTCTACTTCGAAGATGAGCTGCTGGCGCAGGTCGGACGCAAGATGCAGCCCACGCCTTATGCCCGCGAACTGGCGGCGCCGGTGCGCCAGGTGCTGCTGACGATCCAGTCCTCGATCACCGCCAAACCGGTGTTCGACCCCGCCACCAGCAAGCGCCATTTTCGCCTGATCACTTCGGACTATCTGATCAGCGTCCTGTTTGCCCGGGTGATCCAGAAGATCTCCCTGGAGGCCCCGCACATCACCTTCGAACTGCTGGGCCCCGGCGACACGTCCACCGAAATGCTGATGCGCGGCGAGGCCGACATGATGATCGTGCCTGAGCGCTACCTCCTCGAAGGCCACCCATCGCAGTTGCTGTTCGAAGAAGAGCATGTATGCGTGGTGTGGGATGGCAACACACTAGTGGGCGACAGCATCAGCCTCGATCAGTACATCGAGATGGGCCATGTCTCAGTGATTTTTGGCCGCAACCGGCAGTTAAGCGTCGAAGAATGGCTGATGAGCCAGTACGGTTTCACCCGTCGCATGGAAGTGGTGACCCACGACTTCAACACCTTGCCGCAACTGATCGTCGGTACCCAACGCGTCGCTACCATGCTCCAGCGCATGGCCAGGCTCTACGCCAACTACCTGCCGCTGCGCATCCTGCAACCACCGGTGAAAATCCCGGTGATGCGTGAGTTCATGCTCTGGCACCGGACCATGGAGGGGGATCCGATGCACCGTTGGCTGCGGGCGAAAATCAGTCAGATCATCAACGAGCTGGAGCAGTAGTAGCGGCTACTCGCAGGCGAGGTCAGGTACGAAAGTGCCCGACAGCCGCCTTGAGCTCGCCGCCAACCTGTTGCAAGTCGGCCGTTGAGACTTGCAGTTGCAGGCTTTCCCTGGCACTGCCCTCGGCCACTTCGCGCACCCGCGTCATGCTCTGGCTGACTTGCTCGGCCACCACGCTCTGCTGCTCGGCCGCCGCGGCAATCTGCTGGTTCATCTGCTCGATGCTGGACACCGCCCGGGTGATCCGCGCCAGCGCCTGGGAAGCTTGCGCGGCAAGCACCACCGTTTCATCGCTCAGCACATGGCTGCCTTGCAAGCGCTCGGCGGCTTGTTGGGCCACACTGCTCAGACGAACGATCAGCCCTTCGATTTCCGTGGTCGAACGCTGTGTGCGTCGTGCCAGGCCACGTACCTCATCGGCGACCACAGCGAAGCCGCGACCATGCTCACCGGCCCGCGCGGCCTCGATGGCGGCGTTGAGCGCCAGCAGGTTGGTCTGCTCGGCCACCGCCTTGATGACATCGAGCACACCACCAATCGCCGCGCTCTCCACCAGCAAGGACCGCATGGCCTCGGCACAACCACTCATTTCCAACGCCAGGTGGTCGATCTTGCCACCCGCCTGGCGCACCAGCTCGTCGCCCTCACGCGCTTGTTGGTCGGCATGCGCCACCGCTGCGCTGGCCTCACCCGCGTTGCGCGCGACCTCCTGCGCCGTGGCGGCCATCTGTTGCATGGCGGTGGCGGCCAGTTCGGTTTCCTGACGTTGGCGCTCAACACCACGGCTGTTGCTCTGGGTCACTTCGACCAGACTGCCGGCCATACCGTTCAGCGAGCCGACACCACGGTCGATGCGCCCGACCAAGCCCCGCAGACTGCCCAGCATACTGCCCACGGTGCCCAACAGTTGGCCCAACTCATCACGACGACCACTGTCTGACGGCGGATCACTCAGGTCCCCCGCCGCCACGCGCTGGACCAACTGCACAGCCTGGCGCAACGGCTGCACAATCAACTGGCGGATCAGCAGGCTGGCGCCAATGCCCAAGGCGAGCGCCAGGACAGTGATCAAACCCAATTGGCGATAGACATCGCGATTATCGTCCAGTACCGCCTGCCTTTGCTGTTCATCGGCCTGGGTCAGCAGCTGACTTACCTGCTCGGTTTGCGCGTTCATCGCCGCACTGCTTTGCGCACTTTGCCGACGACTGTCGACGAACTCGACGAAGGCCTTGCGGTAGTCGCCCAAGGCCGTGTTCGCCTCCTGCAGCGACTCGCCTTGCTGCTCGCCGAGATCGAGCGCCTGCATGGCGGCCAGCAGGTCACTCATGCTCATCTCCCAGTCGCTGCGGTAGCGCTCCTCGCCATCGAGCGAGTAGTACAGCTCGCTGTCACGCAGTTTGGCGAGTTTGTCCCGCAACGCGGCCGTCTGCTCAAGCCGCACCATCTGATCGCTGCTCGGCGGTGTCCCCTGCCCCAACCGGGTGTTGAGCGCATCCAGTTGATCGAGAAACAGCAGGGTAAAACTATCGCCAGCCGTCTGCGCCAGTGCCTGCATGCGCAGGCGCGCCTCCCGGGCTCGACGCAACGAATCGGCATAACCGAGGAACTGCTCCAGATACGTGCTAACGGCCGTACGTACTGCGCTATTGTCGGGCTCGGCATCGAGTTGCTGACTCAGTTTCCCGATCGTCTCGCGTACCTGGTCCTGGCGTTGCGGAGCAAGATCCAGGGCGAATGCCTTCTCGGCGATACGCGCACGCAGGATCAGTGCCTGGATCGATGACGCCTGACGCGATTGTTCACCGCGCTGCTGCAGCACACTCAGGGAATGAAAAGCAGTGACCGCCACCGCCAACGTCACCAGTAGCACCAGGCCGAAACCCAATGACAGCTTGGCCCCCACCGATAGATTGCCAAACACACGGCTCAGTACAGGCATGTCCGGCTCCTCGCACCGTCGTGGAAAAACAGGCTGCCTTTGGCGCCCAGACTGATCGCTGTGCCGGGTTTGGACTCACTCATCTGCCGATACCTTGTTCTTGTTGTTGTGCGCGCCCGGGACTCCAGCCAACGACGCGGTGTAGCGCCAACTCTAGTGAGTCGTACCTCAACGGCACCAATCGCGTCCTGCGTTATGAGCAATCGCAAAGTACGATGATAGGTATCTGGATTTGCTGCTTGAACTGTGAGTAGAAAACCCTTAGGCCAGCGGTCCACACACGCTCTATCAGCGTTCGCAATACCTCTCATCCCGACTCGCGATTGGCCAAACCATTGGCCTCCCCTTAGCCTGCTTCGAACCGTCAGGCTTGGCCATCCCCGCGCCGGACCTGGCCGCCTGCCTTTGCTTGCACAAGGACAATAACAATCATGTTCCGCTACTTCCCGACCAACTACGTGTGGAATCTTTCCGTCGACCTGGCCATTGAAATGGGCGCCCGCATCGGCGAAATCGAAGAGATGTGCGCGCCGCTGCAAGAGGCCGCCAAGCAACCGGACGCCGCCGGTAGCAAGGCCTTCCGTGAGACCTGGGCGAACATGGCCGACAAGCTGTGCGGCCTGGCTGAAGAAGACGAAGGCAAGGGTCGAATGTTGTCTGCCGGTGAAAAATACAACCGCGCCGCGACCTACTACCTGAGCTGCGAACGCTTGCAGGCCCATGGTGCCCCCGGCCGCACTGAGCTGTACCAGCGCTTTCTGCACACCTTCCAACGCGGTATCGAACTGGCACGAGAAAACTGCGAGCGCGTTGAAATACCTTACGAAGGCAAACACATTTCCGGCCTGCTGGTCCGTGCCGAAGGCGTCAACGGCCCAGCGCCGATTCTGGTACAGGTCAATGGACTGGACTCTACCAAAGAAATGAAATACCGCGTCGGCCTGCCCGCCTGGCTGGCCAAACGGGGCGTGTCGTCGTTGATCATCGACCAGCCGGGAACAGGCGAAGCACTGCGCCTGCATCACCTGACGGCGCGTTTCGACAGTGAGCATTGGGCCAGCCGCGTGGTGGACTGGTTGGAAAACCGCGACGATGTCGATGCCAAACGCATTGGCCTGGAAGGCGTATCGCTCGGCGGCTATTACTGCCCGCGTGCGGTCGCCTTTGAGCCGCGCTTCGCTTGCGGCGTAGTGTGGGGTGCCAACCATGATTGGCGTGATGTGCAAAAACGTCGCCTGGAAAAGGAAGGCAGCTTTCCGGTGCCGCATTACTGGTCGCATGTGGCCTGGGTATGGGGCGCCGAAGACACCGATGAGTTCATGACCATCGCCGAGAATGTTCATCTGGACGGCATCCTGGATCGCATCAAGGTGCCATTCCTGGTCACCCACGGTGAAAAGGATTCGCAAATTCCGCTGAAGTGGGCACACCGCACCTACGAACAGTTGGTCAACAGTCCAAAGCGCGAGCTGAAAGTCTTCACCGAACGTGAGGGCGGCGTGCAGCATTCGAGTTTCGATAACAGTATCAATGCCGGCCAGTACATTGCCGATTGGGTGGCTGAAGTGCTCGGTGGTCGTACTGCGTGAGGTGGGTGTGAAATTCGTGCGCTGCGAGGGTTTGAACGTCCAGGTGCGACTGTAATGCTGTTCACTTAGGAAAAACGGCGCTTCTTTTCAGAAATGGAAAATGCCGTTTTTTGGGTTCGGTTTTACGGGTGGTTTTTTTGGGTGTGTGTATATCCGTTACCGCAGAAACGGATATACACACCACTCTGAAGCGCGACCATCGCATTGACAAGACCAACCGTCGATAGTTACTCCATCTCACCCATCCCCAAGCATCTGCCACAACGACGCCCCCACCCCGGTAATGCTCTCCCCGGCAATCAACCCCGCCGCAGCGGTAATGGCAAAGCGTTCCGTAAGGCTCGACCAACGACAACTCACCAGCCATGTCAACAGCGCACCGAGGGCCATCATCAGCGACACCGAGGCCGGCAAGACAAAGGCCAGGCCCAAGGCCGCCGTGCTTGGCAGGTAGCGGGCCCGATGCGTCGGCAACAGGCTGTCGAGGATCCCCAACAACAAGCCGACCAGGCCACCGATGAAAATCGCCCAGCGAATGCTCGCTGACAACGAGTCCAGGCCCAGGGTCAGGGTTTGCGCAACGGCCTTCCAAGTGGCGACTGCCGGGGCTGGCCACTCTTCAGTGAGTAGCATGGTTTGCGGGTCCGGGATCAGGGCCAGGTAAGCCAATACCCCGACGATGCTACCGACGAAAATCCCCAGGGTCTGGGCGATCAACTGCTTGCGCGGCGTAGCGCCAATCGCCCGGCCGACCTTGAAGTCGTTCATCAAGTCGGTGCACTGCCCTGCCGAACCACCGGCAGTATTGGCGCTCATCAAGTTGATCGGCACCTGCCCCGGGGCAACGATGCCGAAGCTCAACTGGGACAATTGGCCGATGGCCCCGATCGGCGGAATGCCCGTGGCGCCGACCACTCGGGCGGCCACCGCCGCCAGGCAGATCGCCAAGGGAATGGTCAGCAAGGCCATCCATGGATTGATGCCGAACAACAGCACCTGCAGGCTCACCACCAGGATGATCGACAGTACAAAACCGGTGGCAGGCCCAGGCTTGGGTATCGTCCAGATCGCCCCGCCGCCCGCCAGGGTGGACCGGTGCAGTGCCCACAAGCGAATCACCAACGAGGCCAGGGTCGAGCAAACCATCAGGCTCACCCCCGGCCAGAGCAACCACTCCACCAGCGCCGCGAACTGCGGGCCGCTGCTGTCGTGCGGCAACTGCACCAAGCCTTGCTCCAACAGCCACGGCGCCAGCCCGCCCCACGCCAGCAAGGCACCGAGTAGCAAAGTCAGGCCCACGCGTATACCGATGATTCCGCCGAACCCCACTAACAACAGCGAAGGGTCAGCGGTAAACGTCAGGCGCTCCAGTTGGGCGCTCGGAGACCAGCGCGGAATGGTCCACATGAAGGTGTCGACCGCCTTGACCAGCCCGGACAGCAACGCGGCGCCGAGCAACACCTTCAAGCGCGTCGCGGCTTCGTGGCCGTGGTTATAGATATGCAGCAGGGTTTCCAGGGTCGCCATGCCCTCGGGAAATTTCAGCGCCTTGTCATTGAGCAATGAGGGCCGCAGGTACCAGGCAATCCAAATCCCCAGGAAACTCACCGAAAAGACCCAGGCCACCATGGGAATGGCGTCCAACTGCTGGCCGGTCAGCAGGGTGTAGGCCGGGATGGGCGCGACCAGCCCACCGGAAATGATCGACGCAGCGGCAGAGGCCACGGTCTGGTTGATGTTGCTTTCGTGCAGGGTCCAGGGCAGTCGACCCACCGATCGACTGGCCAGGCCTTGCCAGATGCCATAACCGATCAGCAGGGCAATGATCGACATATTGAACGACCAACCGATCTTCAACCCGGCGTAGACATTGGAAGGTGTCAGCAGGATACCGAGGACGATTCCCGTACTGACCGCACGCGGACTGAGCTCGCGTTCGACGGTGGTGGTCAAGGGGAACGTGGACGAGGTTGGATGCATGCGAAGTCCTTGTCGGCACTGGAGGGCAGCCGTCAGATTCAGACTGGCCCCCTGTGGGAGCGAGCAAGCTCGCTCCCACAGGACCACTTAAAACGGCACCTCAATAAGTGAACGCAGTATTGGCGCAAGGTTCACCCGAGTCGTCCACCCATGGGCTGCGCTCGACTTATTTCCCCCCCTCGTAATTGACCATCCAGGCAATCCCGAAACGGTCTTCGAACATGGCAAAGCGTTCCGCCCAAAAGGTTTTCTCCAGGGGCATATACACACTGCCACCCGCACTCAAGCCATTGAACAGCCGCTCGGCCTCCTCCACGCTGTCGACATTGAGGGATACCGAAACGCCTTGTGGTTTGCTATATGGCTGGCCTGGCGGGCAATCGGAAGCCATCAGGCTGAAAGCGCCGACGGTCAGGCAAGTGTGCATGACCAGATTGGGATCCTTGGGCATCCCGGTTTCCTCGGGGGCCTCGGCAAAAGACATGGAAAACAGCTCACCGCCCAGTACCTCCTCATACAAAGCGAAGGCTTGCTTGCAGTTACCGTTGAAGGTCAGGTAAGGAATGATTCTCATGGTGGGATCTCCTGTAACCGGCTTCACGATTGGCCGGACATCTGCGCCCGCAAGCGTTCTTCCTGCTCGCGCAATTCGGGGGTAAAGGACTCGCCGAACTCCTCGACCTCGAATATCTGGCGGATCTCGATTTCACTGTCGCTGACCATCGGGTTCGGGCAGCGCTTGACCCAGTCGATGGCCTCCTGCAATGACTGGACCTTGAAGATCCAGAAACCGGCGATCAGCTCCTTGGTTTCAGCAAAGGGCCCGTCGATGACAGTCCGGTTCTTGCCGGAAAACTGCACGCGCACGCCCTCGGCACTGGGATGCAGGCCTTCACCGGCTAGCATCACCCCGGCCTTGACCAGTTCTTCGTTGTAGGCGCCCATAGCGGCCAGCAGTTCTTCGCTGGGCATTTCTCCGGCTTCCGACTCTGGGCTGGCCTTGACGATCACCATAAATCGCATGCTTTTTTCTCCTGAGAATGGATGGATCAAGCCGTCCGTGTGGCGGCTCTACGGACTAATCGAATGGCAATGGTCGAAATCGACAGGTCGACGCCATTATTTTTCGATACGCCGTTGGCGGCCTGGGAGACCCAGGCTCCCTGGCCGTGAAGCCACGTCCAGCGCTCAGGGATTCCACTGGAATCTATAGATGTCTCGATAACCATTGCTGGGGTCGTACAGGAGCTTCGTCCCGCCGTCCAAGGTGATATTGTCGGCATTGACCAAGTGAACCGGTGCCACGAAACCGCTCACCGGCTGACCTGCCATCAGTCGGTTCAATTCATCGATCACCTGCCAGCCATGCACATTGAGCGGTTCGGCCACGGTGACGGTCTGGTAGTTTTTTTCCTGTATGCGCAAGAACGCCGAAGCACTCCCGTCACCGGCCGACATCAGACTGATGCCGTCGCGGGGTATCGCGGCGCTGGCCAAGGTGGCCACCGCGTAGTCGAAATAGATATCGTTGATGGCCAGCGTATGGGTCCAGCGCTTGCCATGGCGCTGGAGCAGTTCCGTGGTGATCGCCGGCATTTTCTCGCGGCTTTCGGAGATCGCGACATCACGCACCTCCAGCAACGAGCACTCCCGACAGGCCCGAATCACGTTTTCCATGGCCTTGGCTTTCGCCATGGCGATGCTGTACCTGGAGTCGGTCAGGATGACAACCCCGGCCTTTCCGTTCGACTGCGCCACTGCCGCCATGGCCGTGATGCGAGCCACTTCGAGCGGGTCGGTCGTGACGTTCATGGCCATCGGCGTCCCATCAATCGGCCCGGGCCGCTCCCCGGCGTGCCAGCCCACCACTGGCACGCCCTTGTCGGCGAAGACGGCCAGCGCCGCCTTGTTTTCAAGGGCATCGGCACCGCACAGAATGAGGCCATCGGGGTTCGCCGCCAGGGCATCGGCAAAGGCCTTTGCACGCCCATCCGGGGATCCGGCGCCATCGAATACCCTCAGCGTCCAGCCCATCGCCTTGGCGGCCTCGCGAGCGCCCTGGGCGACACCGACAATACCTCCGTTGCGCATATCTTCTGCGACAATGGCGATACTCTTGCCACGCTGGGCGCGCGGGCCGGATTCGGGGCCGCTCCAGGGAACGGCGCCGAGGGTGGCCTTGGCAACCATTTCCTGTGCTTGATTCACCGTAACCGTGGCGTCCGTTGCTGCCGGTAGATCCTGGCCGTATCCGGGCGTTGCCGTGAAGAGACAGAAAGCCGTCATTGAAATCATCTTGAGCAACCGGGACCTGGCCTTACAGGTTCGATCACCACATGTGATACCGGGTCGGGAGCCGATGGCGCGATCATAATGTGTCATGGCGTCTCTTTTTTATGGATACAGTGTTCGGATGCAGTGTCCGCAAGGATAGTCGCTTCTGCCGTCATCAACCCGAAAGGGGAATAGTAAGTTTGTAACATCCCTCCAGCCCCGGTCCTCGCACGACATCCATAGTTCGATGCACCTCGAATTGAGGAACCTGTCGATCCCATAGTCTATGAGCCAAACATGGAGGAGATGGCGATGACACGCACCCGCTTTTTTGGAAAAACCGTACTGGCCTGCACGTTCATCCTGGCGATTATCGGCTGGGGGATCGGGTTCTATGGCCCGCCGATTTATATGCAAGCGGTCATGGAGCGCACGGGTTGGCCGATCGCCCAGGTCTCGGCTGCCGTGACCTTGCACTTTCTCAGCGGCACGATTGTCATCGCCAACCTGCCACGCCTTTACGCACGCTTCGGGATACCCACCATCACCCTGCTGGGCAGCATCGTCCTGGGCATCGGCGTGAACATCTGGGCTCAAGCCAACCAGCTAGGAGTGCTGTATGCCGGCGCCGTCTGCTCGGGTATCGGTTGGGTGACATTAGGTGCCGCAGCCGTTAATACCCTGATCGCGCCGTGGTACGTCAAGGAAAGACCCAAGGCCCTGGGCAAGGCCTACAACGGCGCCAGTCTGGGTGGCGTGATCTTTTCGCCGCTGTGGGTGTTGCTGATCGAGCGTTTCGGCTTTATCACGGCGGCGCTGGTGATCAGCGTCGTCGCCGTGTTGCTCATAGGCGTCTTCGCTTTCCTGGTCTTCAACAAAAGCCCACAAAGCCTGGGACAACATCCCGACCATGCAGACCAGCCGGACCCCGTGCCGGTCAGCGCCAGCGCCACGCCGTGGACCGCAAAGCAGACCCTCAGGTCGGCAAGTTTCCGCACCCTGGCAGCCGGCATGTCCTTGGGGCTGTTCGCCCAGATCGGCTTGATCGCGCACCTGTACTCGATCCTGGTGGGTCGCATGGGGGCGCATGACGCCTCATTCGCCATGGGTCTGGCCACTGCCAGTGCGATGGGCGGGCGATACGTCGCCGCGCGCTTGATGATCCAAGGCATGAACCGCCGACAACTGGCCTGCCTCGGTTATGCCGTCCAGATGCTGGGCACGCTGATGCTTCTGGGCCTGGACCTTCACCCGACAGTGGCCTGGATAGCCGTGGTATTGATCGGTTCGGGCATTGGCAATGCCACCTCCTTGCCGCCACTGATAGCCCAGACCGAGTTCAGCCGAGAACAAACCGCCAGGGTGATCGCCCTGATGATCGCGATCAGCCAGGCCACCTACGCCTTCGCCCCGGCCTTTTTCGGCCTGGTGCGCTCCCTCTTCAGCGATTCGAATCACGCCATCGTCGCCGTCGTGGCAGGAGCGGTCATCGTGCAGGGGCTCGCCATTTTGTCATTCTATCGGGGCGTGCCCGCTCGCCTCTTCAAGAAAACCGCTTTCTGACCGCGCTCCTGACCATGCGCCACCCGCTAAGAACGAAACGCCTCAACCTTGAGTCCAAACCGGCTCATTTTGTTGTACAACCCACCCCGAGACACATTCAGCCGCTGAGCAGCCAGGCGGATGTTTCCGCGCGTGTCCTTGAGAGCAGCGATGATGGCATTCATCTCATGGGTACCAAGATCCGGCGCCATCCGCGGCTCAGGGGCACTTCCCCATGTCGATGGGCGCCCTCGCTGCCTGATATCCAGGGCAAGATCGCTCGGCTCGATCAACTCGGTCATCGCCAGGTTGGTCGCCCGCTCAATGACGTTTTCCAGCTCACGGACATTGCCTGGCCAGTGATAGGCGCCAAGCATCTCCAGGGCCGCTGGCGAAAGGTCCTGCATCGACTTGCGTAGCGACCGCGCACATCGCGCGAGAAAATGCCGCGCCAGCAACGGCACATCTTCACGGCGCATCCGCAGCGGCGGCACCGTCAGGTTCAGCACGTTGAGCCGGTAGTAAAGGTCCTCGCGAAAGGCACCCTCGGCCACTGCCTGGCTCAGGTTGCGGTGGGTGGCGGCGATGATGCGCACGTTGACCCGCAGCGATTTTTTCGCGCCCACTCGTGTCACCTCGCCTTCCTGCAGGACACGCAGCAGGCTGACCTGTGCATCGAAGGACATGTCACCGATTTCGTCGAGGAAGATCGTCCCGCCATCGGCCAATTCGAACTTGCCTGCCGACCCACCGCGCGCCGATCCGGTGAACGCGCCTTCGACGTGTCCAAACAGTTCGCTCTGTACCAGGTCACGGGGAATGGCGCCGCAATTGACCGCCACGAAAGGTCCGCCACATCGGTCGCTGCCATTATGGATGGCCTGGGCGAACAACTCCTTGCCAGTGCCGCTCTCACCGAGGATCAGCGTGGTCGAATCACTGCGACTGGCAATCCGCGCCAGGTGCAGTGCATCCTCAATCGCCTGTGAACGGCCCAGGATGGTTTCGAAGGTGTAGCTGGCCTGGGTGCCAATGATCCGCCGGGTAATTTCCCGGATGCGTCGGTTCTCGCGCAACGACACAATCCGCCCGCCTTGTTCCAGCGGGCAGACCGACACCAGGCAGGCCAGATGGCTGCGGTCGTGCAGTTCAAAGGTGCAGTCCAGGTCGCGCACACCTTCCCCGCCCCCGAGCAGGACCGCATCGGTCAATTCGCTCTTGCCCAGGCTCTTGAACGGACTGCCGAGCAGGTCATGGCCGACGCGAAACAACTGTCGGGCGTAATGGTTGAGCGCCTTGATACAGCCCTGCTCATCCAAAACCACCAAGCCCTCGTTGAGCACCTCAAGGACCGTTTGCTGCTCTTCCAGCAAGGCTTGCAGCGCCATCTGCCTCGAGACCGCCTCGGCCGCAGCCTGGACAGTGCCCAGCGTATGGAAGTGAAACCAGCCCGGCTCTGCCGTCAAGGTCAACATGCCCAGCGTCCGGCCCTGGGCATCGCGGATTGGCGCGGCGGCGCAATGCATGCGGCGCTGGCGCAGGCCAAGCCCGAAGTTCTCTTCGGCCAGCACATACACCAAACGGTCTTCGACGATCGCCAGCCCAGTGCAATTGGTGCCCTGTACCGACTCCAGCAGTCGACTGCCTATGGGGGTGAGGTCCAGGCCACAGAAATACAACGTCGTGCCTTCGGCATCGGTCAGGTTGATATGCCCCCTGGGGTTATAGGCGAGCAAACCGCGCATGACTTGCGCCGCAGCGGCGATCAGCACCCGGTTGGCTGCCAGTGTCGCGGTCAGGTCGGCAGGCGCGACAAAACGGTACTCGCCATCCTCCGGATCGAGGCCGGCATTGACACTGCGCAACCAGGACGCCCAAATCACCCGCCGGATCCCGGCAGGTCGATCAGTGCCCCCCCGCAAGCACGCTTGCCAGGCCTCATCCAGTGCAGTGCCTGGCCCTTCGTTCAACGACGCAGGGCCAAGCGTGGTGAGGTAATCGCGGTCTTCGGCGCTCAACGCTGCAGGTTGCTCATTCATTATTCGGCCATATGTTCATATTTTCGACATGCCAGTATAGACATGTCATTCAAATGAACATCAATTCAAATAAACACGAATAAAACACCTTAAATATCAACTGGTTAATTATTGGCACAGCACTTGCTCCTGCCTGGACAGACGAGGACATTCTTACCGCCGAGTCGTAAAAACAATAAAGGGAGTCATGTTCATGAGCACATCCAAGATCATTCGCCTTGGCCTCATCGGCGCCGGCCGCATGGGCAGTTTTCACGGCCTGACCGCCGCCCGGCACATCCCCGGCGCCTGCCTCGCCGCCATCGCCGACCCTACTCCCGGCCAAGCCGCGCGCCTGGCGGCAGAACTGGACGTGCAGAAGGTCTATACCGACCCACAGCAATTGCTGGATGACCCGGACATCGATGCCGTGCTGATTGCCGCCCCGGCACGCAGCCATGCCGAACTGGTGATCAGTGCGGCCCGGGCCGGCAAAGGGGTGTTCTGTGAAAAACCGATGGCCATCACCCTGGACGAAGCCGACCGCGCCATCGCCGCCGCTGCCGACGCACGGGTGACGCTACAAGTCGGCTTCAACCGTCGCTTTGCCAGAAGTTTTCGCACCGCTCACCTGGACGTGGTTGCCGGCCGCATCGGTACACCACAACTGCTGCGCTCGCTGACCCGCGACCCGGCGCTGAACAACCCGGCCGCCTCGCCGCAATGGGTGATCTTCCTGGAAACGCTGATCCATGACTTCGATACCCTGCGCTACCTGAATCCGGGCGCCGAAGCGGTTGAGGTTTTTGTGATGGCCGATGCCCTGATCGCACCGGCCTACAAGGACAAAGGGTTTCTCGACACCGCGGTGGTCACGATCCGTTTCGATAACGGCGCCATCGCCACGGCCGAGGCCAATTTCCAGGCCGTGTATGGCTACGATGTCCGCGGCGAAGTGTTCGGCAGCGCTGGCATGCTGACCATGGGCAACGTCAACGACTCTGACTTGCTGCGGTACCTGGCCAGTGGGGTCCAGGCCGACACCCAGCGCATGGACACCGACCTGCTGCGTGATGCCTATGTGGCCGAGCTCAACCACTTCGTCAGTTGCGTGCGCAGCGGCGAAAAACCTCTGGCCAGCGGTGAAGATGCCCGGGCGGCACTGGCCATTGCTCGTGCCTGCATCGAGTCCTTCCAACAGGGCAAAGCGGTGCGTGTGCAAGGAGCGCTTTCATGAGTTTTACACCGTTCAAACTGGCGATCAGTGCCGAGATGGTCTTTCTCGACCTGCCCTTCACCGAGCGGGTCAAACGCATCCATGCGCTGGGCTTCAGCGTCGAGATATGGAACTGGACGACCAAAGACATTCAGGCCCTCGTGGCGACCGGCGCGGACTTCACCTCCATGACCGGCTACATCTCGGGCAACCTGACCGATCCGGATGATATCCAGCACCTGCTCGACAGCGCCCAGGAATCCTTGGCCGTCGCCGCTCAATTGGGTTGCCCCAGCCTGAACCTGCATGGCACCGGCCTGGGTGACCAGGGGTTGCCGGTCAAACCCGTGGCCCAGACCACCGGGCGCATGTGGTTGAGCGCCTGCAAGACGCTGGAAAAAATCGCTCGCCTGGGCGAGGACGCGGGTCGGGTTTTCCTGCTGGAAAACCTCAACACCGAAGTCGACCACCCGGGCACGCCGTTCGCCCGCGCTGACGACACCCTGGCGTTGATCGAGGCCGTGGGCAGCCCGCACCTGAAGATGAACCTGGACCTCTATCACGCACAGATCGGCGAAGGCAACCTGATCGAACTGATCCAGCGCGCCGGCAGCGCCATCGGCGAAATCCAGGTCGCCGACGTTCCGGGGCGCATGGAGCCCGGCACCGGTGAAATCCATTATCCCGCCATTGCCAGGGCCTTGTTCGGCATGGGATACAGCGGTGTCGTCGGCCTCGAAGGCTGGGCCAGCGGTGACAGCGAGGTCGCGCTTGAGCGTTTCAGGCAGGCCTTCACGCTTGATGGATAAAGCACGCGCCGAATTCACAACGTGCGGCAGATTTTCATCTCTTGGTGACGTACAACTCATAACAACAAAAGGAAAACCATCATGCGTCGTTGCACACTGCTTTTCGCCACCCTGCTATTGCTCTTCAGCCAATGGGCAGCCGCCGACTATCGCATCGGCGTCAGCATCGCCAGGGTCGACGACAACTTCATGACCTACGTGCGTAACGGCCTGGACGAGGCCGCGAAAAAGGAAAACGTGCAGATTCAGTTCGAGGACGCCCAAGGCGATGTGGTGCGCCAACTCAACCAGGTCCAGGGCTTTATCAACCAGCAAGTGGACGCGGTCATTGTCCTGCCGGTGGACACCTCCGCCACGGCCAATATCACCCGCGCCGCAGTCGAAGCGAAGACGCCGCTGGTCTACGTCAACCGTCACCCGGACGAGCGCACCTTGCCCAAAGGCGTCGTCACCGTCGCGTCCAATGACATCGAGGCCGGACAGCTGCAAATGCGCTACCTGGCCGAAAAGCTCGGCGGCAAGGGCAACCTCGCGATCATCATGGGCGACCTGGCGCAAAACGCGACCCACGACCGCACCGAAGGCGTCAAACAGGTGCTCAAGGATTATCCCGGGATCAAGATTGTCGAGCAGCAAAGCGCCGAGTGGCAACGCAACAAAGGGATGGACCTGACCAGCAACTGGCTATTGGCGGGCAGCCGTTTCGATGCCATCGTCGCCAACAACGACGAAATGGCCATCGGTGCGGCCATGGCCTTGCAACAGGCCGGCAAAGCCAAGGGTGAGATCGCGATTGTCGGCATCGACGGCTTGCCTGACGGCCTGGCGGCGATCAAGCGTGGGATGCTGGTCGCCTCGGTGTTCCAGGACCCCAAGGCCCAGGCGACCAGCGCGGTACAGGCAGCGCTCAAGATGATCAAGGGAGAACCCGTGGAATCGGACGTCTGGGTGCCCTTTCAGTTGATCAAGCCTGAGCAGTTGGCGGTGTTTGAACAACATTACAAGTAGCGACACGCTCGACACTTCGCCGCGATCCCGGCCAGGGGTCAGCGGCGACTCAGCGAACAGAGGTCTGACCTGCCGTTCGCTCGAAAATCGCCCCCTCTATACCCAGCACTTCACGCGTATCGGCATAGATCCCGATGCCCTTTTCCCAGACGTGCTTGATCGACTGATCGGCGCAACGAATCCGGTAATTGAGTTCGAACGGCTCGTTGCGCGACAACGCATATTGCACCTCGCGCCAGACGTAGTCGGCATCCTGCGCCAGGATCAGGCTGTTGTAAGTGAACTCATGATTGTCCACCAGCCGCTCCGCGGGATATCCGGTCAGTTGCAGGCAACCGGCACTGACAAACTCCATGGTCCAGTCGCGGTTGTTACGGCCCCGATAGATCAGCCCGGGCATGCTATCGAGCAGGCTCATGCTGCTGCGCTGACTGGCCTGCAAAGCAATTTCGCGGCGTTTGTGTGCCGTGACGTCCCCGACGACCAGATAGAACCCCTGCGGACCGCGCTTGAGGCTCACCTCGAACCAGCGTAAGTCACCCGAAGGATGTACAAAACGCAGGCGCTGATTGAACGAGGTATCGGGGCGCCGACGCAGCTCATGCAAGGCCTTGCGCCACAACGGGCGGTCTTCCTGGTGCACATAATCGATGAGGTTGCGCTCCGCGCCCGGCGGCCCCATCAACTCGGCCCAGGCCAGGTTGAAGTGAGCGATCTGGCCGTTGTCGCGCAATTCCAGCAGGGCGGCGGGAAAGCGATCCATCAGGTGCACGCTCGGTGTCTGTGCAAAAGCTTCCAGGCTTTCCCTCATCTAATGACGCTCCTCGTGCCTTACCGATGCGCCGTTGTGTACCCACGCCGCCAACTCCAGACGTGAGTGCAGGCTGAACTTCTGCAACAGATTCCTCACATAGATCTTGACCGTACCATCGCTGATTCCCAGTTCCCGGCCGATCTGTTTATTGCTCATGCCGGCACCGATCAGGGCCAGGGTCTGCCCCTCGCGCTCGGTCAGGTTGCCTGTATCTGGCAGGTCCGGATCGTACGCAGGCCGGCTCACCGATTCGTCCTGATCGGCCAGCAAGGCAACCAGGGTTGCATCCAGAACGATCGCGCCCTTGTGGCAATTGCGCATGTAGCTCAACAACGCATCGGGCTCGGTTTCCTTGAGCACATAACCACTGGCCCCCAGGCGCAAGGCCGTCAACAGCTCGGCGCGATCCATCGACGCGGTGAGCACCACCACTTGGCAGTCGAGGCGCAACTGACGCAGTTCATCGAGCACCTGCAAACCGCTCAAGCCGGGCATGTGCAAATCGAGCAAGACCTGCTGCGGCGCCAGGCTCACGGCCAGGTTGATGCCTTCGCGACCGCTGGCCGCCTGCCCCACCACCTCGAAGTCGTCACTGGCGCCGAACAGCTGCGCCAGGCCTTTGCGAAACAGCGGGTGATCATCGATCAGTAATAAGGTCGTGCAGTCCATCGAAACTCCCCTGTGGCTGGTCTTGGTGGCAGCGAAGGCCAAGGTGTACGCGGACCCCGTGCGGGCGGATCGCTTCAATTGTCAGTCGGGCGCCAATGTTTGCGGCGCGCTCGCGGATAATCGCCAGACCGAAATGATTGGCCTCCCCTGACGCCGGACTGAGCCCAATGCCGTCATCCTCCACCGAAATGGAAACATCACCGTCCTGGTTTTGCCGCAACTCGATGCGGACATGCCGCGCATGGGAATGGCGCACCGCGTTGGCCAGTGCTTCGCGAATAATCTGCAAAATCTGTAACTCGGTTCCCGGGCTCAAAGCGTCGTCAGCCAGGCGGTTGTCCAGCTCGAACACGATGATGCAGCGCCGCGAGAACTCGGCGACCGAGTCGGCCAGTGCCTGGCGCAATGAGCGCCCGTCCATGGTCAGACGCGCACTGGTAATCAACTCGCGCACCTGGCGCTGCAACTGGCTCAAGCCGGCGCACAGGTCCTGCAAACCCGCAGTGGCTTGTTCCGGCTCGCCCAACTGGGATTGCAGGCCATGGGCCTGGAACGACAGGTAACCGAGTTGCTGTGCCACCGAGTCGTGCAGCTCACGGGCCAAGGCACCGTGGCGGGACGTCGCCTGTTTGCGCTGCTGCTCACGGTTGTAGCTGCGCAAGCGCACAGCCATGCCTACCGCCTGCGCCACCTCTTCCAGTAACTGGCGCCAACTGGCACCGGCCCGTTTCGGGCTATCGAGCAGCAACACGCCCTTCTGGCCCTCGGGCAAGGCGCACACCAGGCGGTGCACGCCGCGTTGCCGGCACGTGCCGCAGCTTTGGGGGGTGTCTGCCGCGCTTGCGTCGCGCCAGGGACAAGTCGCCACGTCCTGGCACCCCTCGATCAAACCGCGTCGCGTCGGGCTAAGGTCCTCGCCGCCGAGGATCAGGTTCAACCTGGCAGGCGGCAGCAGTGCGTCGAAACGGTCCAGAAAACCCGATAAGGCACCGTCAGCGTGCGCCTGGCTCAAGGGCAAGCCGGCCAACAGCTTACGCACGCTGCGGGCCTGTTCAGGGCGCACAGGCCCTAACCAGAGCGGCCACCACTGCGGTCGTGTTCGCACTCTCGATAACTCCCCGTCCAGTTGCTCCACATTCCTCGAATACCAGCAACTTCCATGCCCCGGACGGCCGTGTAGCAAGGCTTATCTCCAAAGGCATAGCCCTTTTTCCAGATTGAGAAGATTTTCCCCATAGGAAAGTATCTCTCCCAACAGGAAATAAAAAAGCACTTTGGAGAGCCCGCATGAAGCCCACCCTTAGCCGCCCCATCGTGGTAATGCAATCAGCAACCGTCTGCACAGAGGTTGTCGCTGAACTGGACAATCCCCTGCTGTTGAACGGCGAACAAGCCGACTTCACCCGGCACCTGCAACAGGCCTTGGCCAGCGCAACCGTGGGGTGTCGGCTCTACCTGCTGGGCGATGAAGCTTTTGTCTGGCGTGTTCACGGCCAGGCTCGCGCCGCTGGCCTGGAAGACGACGAGATCAGCATGACCTGCGCAACGCCCGGCCTGCGCCAGGTGTACTGCGCGCACTGTGGCCTGACCCAGGCGGCCGGGCCGGAGTCGTCGCTGAACTGCATCGGTTGCCACGTCGGGCTGGAGGTGCGCACGCATTTTTCCCGGCGCCTGGGGGCTTACCTCGGTGTGTGCAACAACCCCGACCAACCCTATGCGGCATTCCAGCCATGAGCGCGATCCTCGACGTTCAGGTCAGCGCGGCAAGAATGCTCACGCCGGTGGTGCGCGAATTCACCCTGAGGGCCTGCGACGGCGCCCTGCCCGGCTTCTCGCCCGGCAGCCATGTGCAGGTGCATCTGCCACTGGCCGAGGGCAAGGTGCGCAACGCCTACTCGCTCACCAGCGACCCGGCACACACCCAACACTACCGCATCGCCGTGCGTTTGCAGGACGCTTCTCGTGGCGGCTCGCAGTACCTGCATCGCCAGGTGCAGGTCGGCGACACCTTGCAGATTTCGCCACCGGCCAATCTGTTCGCCCCCCACGGCACTGCACGCCTGCATATCCTGATCGCCGCCGGCATCGGCATCACGCCGTTCATGGCCTATATCGCCGCGATGGAACAGCAGCAGGCCGATTTCGAACTGCATTACCTGTTCCGCCCGGGCCTGAGCGACGCCTACCTCGACGAACTGCAACAGCGCCTCGGCGCGCGCCTGCATGCCTATGACAGTCGCCCCGACCTGAGCCAGATCCTCGCCGCCCGACCGCTGGGCAGCCACGTCTACACCTGTGGCCCGCAGCCTCTGCTCGACGCGGTTGAGCGTGAGGCCTCACGCCTCGGTTGGCCGCGCAAACGCGTGCATTCGGAAGCGTTCAAAGGCGCACAACCCGGCCAGCCCTTCGACCTGCACCTGCTGCGCAGCGAGCGGCGCCTGCGGGTGGAGGCCGAGCAGAGCCTGCTCGAAGCCCTGGAACACGCCGGGTTGCAAGTGCCCAACCTGTGCCGTGGCGGGGTCTGCGGCCAGTGCATCACACGCCACGGCGGCGGTGCCATCGAACACCGCGACAGCTTCCTCAGCCCGGCCGAGCAGGCCGACTTTCTGATGCCCTGCGTCTCACGCGGCAGCGGCCCCTGCATTTCGCTGGACCTATAGGAGTGAGTGACATGCCCCTGCAAGCGAGCCCCGTGCTGAGCTATCGCGATGACTTCAGCTTTCGCAACAGCCCTGCGGCAATCCGCCGTTTCCCCTTTCCCTTTGTCGAGGACAGCTACCTGTACTCGGTCAATATCGAACCGGCCACCTCCCGCGACCCCGGCTCGATCTATGAGCACGCCTTCGACATCGACGAGCACTACCGCTCGGAAATGGCCGAGCGCGCCCTGGTGCTGGACCAGGACCCGCGCCGCTACCTGGTGATGCCGCACATGCAAGTGGCAGCCTGGGATGCCTTGCAGATGCTGATGGAACACCTGGCCGCCGACTACCCGCAGTGGTTCAGCCTGGCGCGTGACGGCGACCGCTGGCATTGGCGCAACCGCCTGCTGGAGATCGATCAGCCGTTCATTTTCGGTGATGCCACCAGCCTGCCCTGCGCGCCGCTGGAGTTCATCGGACGACAGGTTCAGGGGGATTTCGCCCTGCTCGATCAACGTGACGGCGATCTGTACATGGACGCCGGCCTGGTCACCAGTCCCGCTGACTGGTCCCTGGCCTTCGACGCCGGCATGAGCTTCAAGCAGTGGCATTCACCGGTGCCCATGGCCCACCAGATGGGCGTGTTCGACCGTGCGCTGAAGTATCTGCTCAACCTGCAAGTGGGTCAGCCGGTGCGGCGCCTGAACTGGACCCTGACCATCAAGCCGCGCCTGGATTCCTCGCCCGAGACGTTCCATGAATGGGGCGCCGACCGCGGCCGCATCACCGGCGAAAACGTCGGCCAACAGGTGCATCTGCGCGTCGAGCTGCAAGTGATGGCCCGTCTGCCGCGCAGCAACGCGGTGATGTTCAGCATCCGCACCTACCTGATCAGCCTGGACGAACTGGTCACCCAACCCGGCTGGGGTTGTCGCCTGCACCGCGTATTGCGCGACCTGCCCGATCCCATCGCCGACTACAAGGGCATGACCCGCTACCGACACACGCTGGTCGAGTGGCTAAGCCAGTTCGATCCAATCGCCTAACCCTTTTTTCCCGACAAGGATCTCCACATGACCCATTCATGGCGTATTTCTGCATTGGCCGAGCGGCACCGCGTCCTCGGTTCGAACCTTGAAGACTGGAACGGCATGGGCACCGCCTGGACCTACAGCAGCGCGCTGGCCGACCACCACGAAGCGATCCGCACCCGCGCCGGCCTGATGGACGTGTCGGGGCTGAAAAAAGTCCATTACGTGGGTCCCCACGCCGAAAGCCTGCTGCAATGGGCTACCACCCGCGACATCGCCAAACTCTACCCCGGCAAATCGGTGTACGCGTCGATGCTCGACGAGGACGGCAAGTTCATCGATGACTGCATCGTCTACCGCACCGGGCCTAACGCGTTCATGGTGGTCCACGGCGCCGGCGCCGGTCACGAAATGCTGGTGCGCTCATCCCAGGGCCGGCAAGTGGCGGTGTTGTTCGACGACGACCTGCACGACTTGTCGCTGCAAGGGCCGCTGGCGGTGGACTTCCTCGCCGAACACGTGCCCGGCATTCGCCAGTTGCCGTACTTCCATCACCTGCAAACGCGCCTGTTCGAACGCCCGGTAATGATCTCCCGCACCGGCTACACCGGCGAGCGCGGCTACGAGATTTTCTGCAAGGCGGCCGACGCGCCATTCCTGTGGGACAGCATCCTCGAACAGGGCGCCAGCCTGGGGATTATCCCGTGTGCCTTCACCGCGCTGGACTGGCTGCGGGTGGAAAGCTCGCTGATGTTTTTCCCCTATGACAACTCGCAGATGTACCCCTTCGCCGACCAGAAGGCCGGCGACACCCTGTGGGAAATGGGCCTGGATTTCACCGTCTCGCCCGGCAAACAAGCCTTCCGTGGCGCCGAAGAACACCTGCGCCTGCGCGGCCAGGAGCGTTTCAAGATCACCGGTGTGCTGCTCGAGGGCGTACGCCCGGCCGAGGCCGGCGACACCCTGTGGCAGGGCAACCAGCAAGTCGGCGTGATCACCTGCGGCATGTACTCGCGCCTGAGCAAACGCTCGATGGCCATCGCCCGCCTGAACGTCGCCTGCTCGGTGCCCGGTATTGCACTGCAGGTACGCGGCAGCCTTGAAGCGGGCGCCGTGACCCATGCCCTGCCCTTCGACGACCCGGAAAAAACCAAACGCACGGCCAAGGGCTGAGCCGCCCCTTTATTTAATCAGGAGCCTTCAATGGACGCCTCCAGCGAACATTACATTCTCAAGATCACCTGCCCGGCGGCATCCGGGATCATCGCCGCGATCAGCGCCTGCCTGGCCCGGCAGCATTGCTACATCAGCGAATTGGCGCAGTTTGACGACGAGTTCACCGGGCAGTTTTTCATGCGCGCGGTGTTCCGTTTCAACACCGGCGTCGACGGTGATATAGGCACCCTGCGCGAAGGGCTGGGCGACCTGGCCGGCGGCTTCGACATGCAGTGGCAATTGTTCAGTTCGCGCCAACCGACCCGGGTGCTGCTGATGGTCAGCAAGTTCGACCATTGCCTCACCGATCTGCTCTATCGCCACCGCAAGGGCGAGATGGACATGCACATCACCGCCGTGGTCTCCAACCACCTGGACCTGCGGGCCATGGCCGAGCGCGAGGGCATCCGCTTCATTTACCTGCCCATCACCAAGGACAGCAAGGCCAGCCAGGAGGCCGAGCTGATGCGCATCGTCGAAGACACCCAGACCGACCTGGTGGTGCTCGCGCGCTACATGCAGATTCTGTCCGACGGCCTGTGCCAGCAGTTATCGGGACGGGCGATCAACATCCATCACTCGTTCCTGCCCGGGTTCAAGGGCGCCAAACCCTATCACCAGGCCTACGACCGCGGCGTGAAGCTGATCGGTGCCACTGCCCATTACGTCACCAGCGACCTCGACGAGGGGCCGATCATCGAGCAGGAAATCCAGCGCGTCGACCACACGCACCTGCCCGATTCGCTGGTCGCCATCGGCCGCGACACCGAAACCGTCGCCCTTTCAAAAGCCCTGAAATACCACCTGGAACACCGGGTATTCATCAACCAGGACAAGACAGTGATCTTTCGCTGAAACCCTTCAGGAGGCACGCTCATGACACTACGCGTAGCAATCATCGGCGCCGGCCCGTGCGGCCTGGCCCAACTTCGCGCCTTCCAGTCGGCCCGCGACAAGGGCGCCGCCATTCCCGAACTGGTGTGCTTTGAAAAGCAACAGGACTGGGGCGGCATGTGGAACTACACCTGGCGCACCGGTCTGGACGAGAACGGCGAGCCGGTGCACGGCAGCATGTACCGTTATCTGTGGTCGAACGGCCCCAAGGAATGCCTGGAGTTCGCCGACTACACCTTCGAAGAACATTTCGGCCGGCCGATCGGCTCTTACCCGCCACGGGAAGTGCTCTGGGACTACATCAAGGGCCGCGTCGAAAAAGCCGGGGTACGGGATTACATCCGTTTCAACAACGTGGTGCGCCAGGTCACTTTTGACGAAGCGACTCGCCGCTTCACGGTGGTTGCCCACGACCACGGCAGCGATACCCAGACCTCGGAAGAGTTCGACTATGTGATCAACGCCTGCGGGCACTTTTCGACGCCGAAGATGCCGTACTTCCCCGGATTCGAGCAGTTCGGCGGGCGCATCCTGCACGCCCATGATTTCCGCGAGGCGCTGGAGTTCAAGGGCAAGGACCTGCTCATCGTCGGCAGCAGCTATTCTGCCGAAGACATCGGTTCCCAGTGCTACAAATACGGCGCCCGCAGCATCACCAGTTGCTACCGCACCGCGCCCATGGGCTATGACTGGCCCGCCAATTGGGAGGAAAAGCCGCTGTTGCAGCGCCTGGAAAAAAACCGCGCGTACTTTATCGACGGCACCCACAAGTCCATCGATGCGGTGATCCTCTGCACCGGCTACAAACATCACTTCCCCTTCCTGCCGGATGAACTGTGCCTCAAGACCGATAACCGGTTATGGCCGATGAACCTGTACAAAGGCATTTTCTGGGAGTCCAACCCGCAACTGATCTACCTCGGCATGCAGGACCAGTGGTACTCCTTCAACATGTTCGACGCCCAAGCCTGGTACGCCCGCGATGTGATCCTGGGGCACATTCAACTACCCGGCCTGGCCGACATGATCGCCGACAGCCGGCAATGGCACGAGCGGGAACAGACACTGGAAACCAACCAGCAGATGTTCGAATACCAGGGCGCCTACATCCAGCACCTGGTGGACGCCACCGACTACCCGAACTTCGATATCGCCGCCGTCAATGAAACCTTCCTGCACTGGAAGCATGACAAAGCGGAAAACATCATGGGTTATCGCGACAAGTCCTATCGCTCGTTGATGACCGGCACCCAGTCACCGCCGCACCACACCCCCTGGCTGCATGCGCTGGACGACTCGATGGCGGCGTACCTCGCCGAGCCGCCGACGTCCATCACGTCGGTCGGCTGACCAGGAGGTTCATCATGCATGCACCTCGTGTCTCTCATCCCCGGGAGCCCGGACTGTTTGCCCGGGCGCCGACCCTGGAGCGCTATCGGGTAGCGGCCGGCGGCCTGACGCTGGTGGCCTTGCAGCCCGGGGACAGCCTGCAAGTGATCAACCTTGAAGGACAGCAACCCTGTGAACTGCTGGCCGTGGACGCCAACGGTCGCAGCGCGCTGGCGGCCTGGGCATTGAGCGGTTCGGCGGCCTGCGGGTTCATCGGCGCACGGCTCGCCGAGCCAACCGTGCAAGCTCGGCGTATCAACCAGGCGCTGAGCCGGCGCGGCGTTGAGCCATACCAATTGCCCAGCGCAGCTTCGCTCTGGGACGAGGACAGTCCTGCCGACTTCAGTCGCCACTTTGTCGCCAGCGATGAACTGCTGGTGATTGTCGCTGCACCCGCGGGCCCCACGTCCGTCGATCGACAGTACCGGCCCAGCGAACTGCGGTTGTGGGTGACCCGGGCCAATCCCTCGGCGCTGCTGCTCCCGGCACTACCCGAACCGTTGGGCGAGTTGCTCGACGAATTCACAATTCACGCCGGTACCGCCCACAGTTACACCGTCGGCAAAGGGCAGTACGTGCAGGTGCTGGACGTCGCCGGTCGCCAATGCTCGGACTTCGTCGCCCTCGATCGACGGGCACTGGATCGCGGCCTGGAGCTGGAGCTGGACCAGACCGTCACCCGCACCTTGAACGGCAGCGCCTACCCCGCTCCGGGACTGTTCTCGAAATTTTTCGATCGGCAGATGCAGCCGATGCTGGAGGTGGTGCGTGACACCGTGGGCCGCCACGACTCCTTCGCCCTGGCCTGCGCCGCGCGCTACTACGAGAGCCATGGCTACTTCGGGCACGACAACTGCAGCGACAACCTGAGCCGGGCCCTGGCGCCCCATGGGGTCGAGGCGCGCAGCGGTTGGCCGGCGATCAATTTGTTCTTCAACACCGGGATCGACGCCCACCAGCAGATGACGCTCGACGAGCCCTGGTCGCGTCCCGGTGATTACGTGCTGCTGCGGGCCATGACCGATCTGCTGTGTGGCAGCACCTCATGCCCGGATGACATCGACCCGGCCAACGGCTGGAACCCGACCGATATCCAGGTCCGCATCTACAGCGAAAAGGAGCGTTTTTCCATCGCCATGAGCACTCGAACCACGGCCGATGCCGACCCGATCCTCACCCGTGAGTCCGCGTTCCACTCACGCACCAGCACCTTGACCGGCAGTTTTACCGACTACCGCAATTGGTGGCTGCCGCTGCGCTACGACGGCTATGGCGCGATCGAGGAATACCTCGGTTGCCGTGAACGCGTCGCGGTGATGGACCTGACCGCCCTGCGCAAATTCGAAATCATCGGCCCCGACGCCGAAGCCTTGCTGCAGTACTGCCTGACCCGGGATGTGCGGCGCCTGGCGGTGGGTCAAGTGGTGTACTCGGCGATGTGCCACGAACACGGCGGCATGCTCGACGACGGCACCCTGCTGCGCCTGGGCCCGGACAATTTCCGCTGGATCTGCGGCGAGGATTACGCCGGGGTCTGGCTGCGCGAACAGGCGCAAAAGCTCGGCATGAAGGTCTGGGTCAAATCCGCCAGCGAACAGATTCACAACCTGGCCGTCCAGGGCCCGATGAGTCGTGAACTGCTCAAGCAGATGGTCTGGACCCCTGCGACCCAACCGAGCCTGGAAACCCTGGGCTGGTTCCGATTCCTGGTGGGCCGCCTGGACAGTTACGACGGCTGCCCACTGATGATCTCACGCACCGGCTACACCGGCGAACTGGGCTACGAAGTCTGGTGCCAGCCCGAAGACGCCGAGCGGGTCTGGGACCGGATCTGGAAACTGGGCCAGCCGTTGGGCCTGGTGCCGCTGGGCCTGGAAGCGCTGGACATGCTGCGCATCGAAGCCGGGCTGATTTTCGCCGGCTACGAGTTCAGCGACCAGACCGATCCTTTCGAGGCGGGTATCGGCTTTTCTGTGCCGATGAAAAGCAAAACCGACGACTTCATCGGCCGCGATGCGCTGTTGCGGCGCAGCGCCCACCCCGCCCACAAGCTGGTGGGCCTGCAACTGAGTGGCAACGAAGCCGCCCACCACGGTGACCCGGTGTATCGCGGGCGGGCCCAGGTCGGGGTCATCACCAGTGCCTGCCGCTCGCCGCTGCTGGCCAGCAACATCGCGCTGTGCCGGGTCGATGTGGCCTGCGCCGACGTCGGCACCACGCTTGAGATCGGCAAAGTCGATGGCCTGCAGAAGCGCATCAGCGCCGAGGTCACCGCAGCGATTTTCTACGACCCGGAAAAGAGCCGGGTGCGTAGTTGATCGACCAGACGGACCTGGGCGCCACCCTGACTTTGACTGCCGCCACTCCTCCGCTACTCAGACATGGGAATACGAAGATGGAAGCGACTACGTTCGAGACCGTACCGCAGGCCGCCAGCTCAGTGGGCAGCCTGCACCGCAAGATCGATTGGCGCGGGGCTTTCTGGGTCGCCAGTGGCGTGCCCGCGCTGGTGCTGTTTTCAATCGGCGCGATTGCCGCCACGGTGGGCAAACCGGCGTGGATCGTCTGGATCGTGTCGATCCTGTTCGGGTTTATCCAGGCCTTCACCTACGCCGAAATCGCCGGACTGTTCCCGCACAAATCCGGCGGTGCCTCGGTCTATGGCGCGGTCGCCTGGGTGCGTTACAGCAAGCTGATCGCACCGGTTTCGGTGTGGTGCAACTGGCTGGCCTGGTCGCCGGTTTTGTCTATCGGCTCGGGACTGGCGGCCGGTTATATCCTCACCGCACTGTTTCCCGCCGATGCATTGATCAATACCTGGCAACTGACCCTGCTCGATCTGGGCTGGATCAAGAGTGGCCTGTCGCTGCGAATCAATGCGACATTCGCCATCGGTCTGCTGATCCTGCTGACGGTTTTCGCCGTGCAGCATGGCGGCATTCTGCGCTCGGCGCGCCTGACCCTGGTGCTCGGCGTGACATCGCTGGTCCCCCTGCTGCTGGTGGGCGTGGTGCCATTGTTCACCGGTGATTCGGCCCAGGCCAATTTCCTGCCGTTGTACCCCCTGGCCCATGATGCGGCCGGGCAAGTGATCGATGGGCCCTGGGATCTGTCCGGCTGGTCGCTGATGGCCGGCGGTCTGTTCATGGCCGCGTGGTCCACCTACGGCTTCGAAACCGCGGTGTGCTACACCCGGGAATTCAAAGACCCCAAGCGCGACACGTTCAAGGCGATTTTCTATGCGGGCCTGCTGTGCATCCTGGTGTTCACCCTGGTGCCCCTCGCGTTCCAGGGCAGCCTGGGGCTCGGTCAACTGGTGACACCGGCCGTGCTGGACGCCAGCGGTGCAGTGGTTTCGCCGGCGGTCTACAGCGGCCTGTTGTCGCCCGCAATCTACAGCGGCATGGGCGTCGGCCAGGTAATGGCGGACAGTATCGGCGGCGGCAAACTGGTCGCCAACATCGTGCTGATCATGCTGGTCCTGGCCACCTTGCTGGCGATCATGACGTCGATGTCCGGCTCATCGCGCACCTTGTACCAGGCGTCGGTGGACGGCTGGCTGCCGAAGTACCTGGGCCGCACCAATGAACACGGCGCACCCACCGCCGCGATGTGGACCGACCTGTCTTTCAACCTGCTGCTGTTGCTGATGTCCGACTATGTCTTCGTGCTCGCCGCGTCCAACGTCAGCTACATCATCTTCAACTTCCTCAACCTCAACGCTGGCTGGATCCACCGCCTGGATCGTCCCGACTGGATACGCCCGTACAAAGCCCCTACCGTGCTCCTGGCAGCCGGTGGTGTGCTGAGTTTCGTCAACCTGGCCTGCATGGGGCTGGGCGCCGATATCTGGGGCGCGGGCACCCTGATGACCGGCCTGCTGCTGGCGCTGTTGATCCTGCCGGTGTTCTGCTACCGCCACTATGTGCAGGACAAGGGGCTGTTCCCCGAAGCCATGCTCAACGATCTTTACGTTCAGGCCGACACGGGTCAGAAACGTGCTGGCTGGTTGCCTTACCTCACGCTGATCGCGGGTGTCCTTGTGGTGTACGGCAGCCATCAATTGGTAGTCTGAGCGCCCTTGCCTGCAGATCCCTGATGAATCATCGAGGTGCAACGACACCTCGGTGATGATTTCGTCCCTCTATCCATCAAGACAACGGTGACTCTTTTGATCAGCACCACCCCCGCACTTGCCCGCGACATCGACGGCAAGGCCATCTCCGCCCAGGTTCTCAATGAGGTGCGAGAAGAGGTTCTGACCCTCGCGCAGCAGCACATTTACCCCGCCCTGGCGGTACTGTTGGTGGGTAACGACCCGGCCAGCGAGGTTTATGTACGCAACAAACTGCTGCGGGCCAAGGATGTCGGCATCCGCTCACTGGAGTACCGTCTGGCAGAAAACACCAGCCAGCATCAGGTGCTGGAACTGATTACCCAACTGAACGCCGATGCCACGGTGAACGGCATTCTGGTGCAATTGCCGTTGCCGGGGCATATCGACGAGGCGGCCGTCATCCATGCCATCGACCCGATCAAGGATGTGGACGGTTTCCATCGGGAAAACGTCGGCGGCCTGGTGCAAGGCATAGAAGTCCTTACACCTTGCACGCCCAGCGGCTGCATGCGTCTGCTGCAGGAAACCTGCGGTGATGTGAGCGGCCTGCACGCCGTGGTCGTCGGGCGCTCGAACATCGTTGGCAAGCCCATGGCGACCTTGCTGTTGCAGGCTCACTGCTCGGTCAGCGTGGTGCATTCACGCAGCGTCGATGCCCCGGCGTTGTGTCGACTGGCCGATATCGTCGTTGCAGCGGTAGGCCGTCCGGGGCTGATTGATGCCAGTTGGCTCAAGCCTGGAGCGGTGGTGATCGATGTCGGGATCAATCGTATTACCGACGGGTCCGGCAGCCATCTGGTAGGCGATGTCGACTATGCCAGCGCGCGCACCGTCGCCAGCGCGATCACGCCGGTACCTGGTGGTGTCGGGCCGATGACCATTGCTTATCTGCTGAAGAACACCCTGATCGCCAGCCAGTTGCAGCATGCGGCCCAGGCTCGTGGGCAGACATCTGCCAGCCCACTCGAGGGTGTAGTGCTGTTCACTTAAGCCGTTCCCGGAGATTCTGATCTTCTGTTCCTAGCGTGTTTTTGGGTGGGATTGGTGTGTATATCCGTTGCTGCGGTAACGGCGGCTTAGGGTTCCGCTCTTACAGCGGCTCACTTTTGAGAAGCGCAAAAGTAAGCAAAACGCTTCATGCCCCACCCCTTGGTGCCTCGCTTAGGCTCGGCATGCCTGAACGAAGGCATTGCTCCGTGGGCCGCCGCGAAGGGCCATCCATGGCCCAGCGCGGCTAACCCGGCATCCATGCCGGGTTGCCCACTGCGCAATACCTGCGTTCAGCCAGCGTGGTTAACGGGGCGCCCGAGATCAACGTCCACCGCGAGGCGGCCTGATAGCCGACCTGGTTCTTGGCGGACCGTGTTCCCCTGTGGGAGCGGGCTTGCTCGCGAAGGCGGTGCAGCAGTTTGCGGTGATGTTGGATGTGCCGGCCTCATCGCGAGCAAGCTCGCTCCCACAGGGGATCTTGGGTTTTCTTGAGTCTTGTGTTCACAGCAGGACCATTGTGGGAGCGAGCCTGCTCGCGATAGCAGTGGCTCAGCCACATAGGCTCTTGCTTTGCTTTGGATTTTGATCTCGGCGCCCCGTTAACCACGATGGCCGCACGCAGGCCTTGCGCAGTGGGCACCTCGGCATGGATGCCGAGGTAGCCGCGCTGGGCCATGGATGGCCCTTCGCGGCGGCCCACGGAGCAATGCCTTCGTTCAGGCATGCCGAGCCTAGGCGAGGCACCGAGTGGTGGGGCAGGAGCGTTTTGCTTACTTTTGCGCTTCTCAAAAGTGAGCCGCCGTCAGGGCGGAACCATAAGTAGCCGTTACCGCAAAAACGGATATGCACACCAAACCATATAAATATCGGGCCTTCTCAAATAAAGCCAAAAACAACTGTAACGATCAGTGGTTGTAAGCACGCTCGTTATGTTCAGCCAGGTCCAGCCCCATCTCCTCCACCGACTCATTGGCGCGCAAGCCGATCACCGCGTTGATCACCTTGAGAATGAGCCAACTGATGACAAAGCAGTAGACCGTCGTCAGCAACACGCCTTTGATTTGCGCCACGACCTGGGCACCCATGGTCACACCTTCGACCAATCCTCCCACCGACGGCACGCAGAACACCCCGGTCAACACCGCGCCAATCATTCCGCCAATGCCGTGCAAACCGAACACATCGAGGCTGTCATCATAACCAAAGCGACGCTTGAGCACGGTGACGCTCAAGTAGCAGAACACCCCGCACAGCAAACCGATGGCCAACGCACCCCCGACGCCGACATAGGCACACGCTGGGGTGATGCCGACCAGACCGGCCAAGGCACCACTGGCGAGGCCCAGAGCGCTTGGTTTGCCAACCTTGAACCACTCGGTGAACATCCAGCCGAGAATGCCGGCGCAGGCCCCCAACTGGGTGTTGAGCATGACAATGCCAGAAGTGCCATTGAGGCCACCGCCGGAACCGATGTTGAAACCGAACCACCCCACCCAGAGCATCGCCGCACCGGCCATGGTCAGGCTCAGGTTGTGGGCTGGCATCGGCGTGTTCTGATAGCCCTTGCGCTTGCCGAGGATCAGGCACGCGGCCAAAGCGGCGACGCCGGCATTGATGTGCACGGCGGTGCCACCGGCGAAATCGAGTACCCCCCAGTTATGCATCAACGCGCCCGCACCACCCCAGACCATATGCGCTACCGGGGCATACACCAGGGTGAACCACAACGCCATGAACCACAGCGCCGCCGAAAACTTCATGCGTTCGGCGAATGCACCGGCAATCAGCGCCGGGGTGATGATCGCGAAGGTCATCTGGAAGGTCACGAACACGCCCTCCGGAATATCTCCTACCAGGCTCTCCGGAGTCATGCCCGCCAGAAAGGCCCGGCTCAGGCCGCCGACAAAGCTGCTGAAGGTCACCTGCCCTTCGACCATGCCGGTGCTGTCGACCACCATGCTGTAGCCATAGATCACCCACAACACGCCGACCAGGCCGGCGATGCCGAAGCACTGGGTGAACAGCGAAAGCATGTTTTTTGCGCGCACCAGTCCGCCGTAGAACAAGGCGAGACCTGGTAGGCACATGAACAACACCAACACCGCGGCAGTGACCATCCAGGCAGTGCTGCCTGTGTTCAAAGTCGGCGTCTCGGCCGCCTGCGCCAGCGGCACAAGCACACCGGTAGCCAGTAAGCCAAGAAGGGATTTGCCAAGAAGACGATTGACCATGTTCAAAGCTCCTGCAAAGAAAGGTGGGTGTCGGGCAGCGAGCAGTAAAGAATGAGATACGGGCCTTCTCGGCCTCTCGAATATAAATGCCATGAACAGGACTTGTGGGAGCGAGCCTGCTCGCGATAACGGTGGGTCAGCTTGCATCGGTCTTGACTGTGCCGCCGTCATCGCGAGCAAGCTCGCTCCCACAGGTTTTGGTCAGTAACCGGTACCGGAACCCGGAACCCAGTTGGTCCCCGCCAACGGCACCCGGGCCATGGCCGCCGACTCCACGGTCAGCGCTACCAGATCCTCGGGATCGAGGTTGTGCAGGTGCGATTTGCCGCAAGCCCGGGCCATGGTCTGGGCTTCCAGTACCAACACGCGCAGGTAGTTGGCCAAGCGGCGGCCACCCTCCACCGGATCCAGTCGCTTGGACAGTTCCGGGTCCTGGGTGGTGATCCCGGCCGGGTCGCGGCCGTTCTGCCAGTCATCGTAGAAACCGGCGGCCGAGCCGATTTTCTTCAGTTCCTCGTCCAGGCGTGGATGATTATCACCCAAGGCAATCAGCGCTGCCGTCCCGATGGCCACCGCATCCGCCCCCAGCGCCATCGCCTTGGCGACGTCGGCACCGTTGCGAATCCCGCCGGAAACGATCAGTTGCACCTTGCGATGCATGCCCATCTCCTGCAAAGCCTGTACCGCTTGCGGGATGGCCGACAGAATCGGAATCCCCACGTGTTCGATAAACACTTCCTGGGTCGCCGCCGTGCCGCCTTGCATGCCATCGAGCACAATCACATCCGCCCCGGCCTTCACGGCCAACTTGACGTCGTAGTACGGCCGACTTGCGCCGATTTTCACGTAGATCGGTTTTTCCCAATCGGTGATTTCGCGCAGCTCGGCAATCTTGATCGCCAGGTCATCCGGGCCGGTCCAGTCCGGGTGGCGGCAAGCGCTGCGCTGGTCCACGCCGATGGGCAAGGTACGCATGCCGGCCACCCGCTCGGTGACTTTCATCCCCAGCAACATACCGCCGCCACCGGGTTTGGCGCCCTGCCCCAGGACGATTTCAATCGCGTCAGCCTTGCGCAAGTCGTCCGGGTTCATGCCGTAGCGCGACGGCAAGTACTGATAAACCAAATGCTGCGACTGGCCGCGCTCCTCCGGGGTCATGCCGCCGTCACCGGTGGTGGTGCTGGTGCCCGCGATGGTCGCGCCACGACCCAAGGCTTCCTTGGCATTGGCCGACAACGCACCGAAACTCATGCCGGCAATGGTCACCGGAATCTTCAGGTGGATCGGCTTCTTGGCAAAGCGGTTGCCGAGGATCACGTCGGTGCCGCATTTCTCCCGATAGCCTTCCAGCGGGTAACGCGAAACGCTGGCACCGAGCAGCAGTAAATCATCGAAGTGCGGCAGTTTGCGCTTGGTGCCGCCGCCGCGAATATCGTAGATGCCGGTCTCGGCGGCTCGCTGGATTTCCTGGATGGTCAGGCGGTCGAAGGTGGCTGACTCGCGCAGTACCGGAGCCGTTTTTTGGCTGATGGGGTCGCTCATATCTGTTCTCCTCGCGCGGATCAGTACGCGGACGCGTTATCGACTTTGAAGTTGTACAACTGACGGGCCGAACCGTAGCGCTTGAAGTCAGCCGCCTTGTGCGCGAAACCGGCACGGTTCAACAGGTCCTGGAGCTCCTGGAGGTGCTCGGTGCGCATCTCTTTCTCGACGCAATCGGAACCCAGGGACTCCACATTGCCCTTCACGTAGATGTGGGTCTCGTACAAGGAATCGCCCAGCGCATCGCCAGCATCGCCGCAGACCACCAGACGCCCGGCCTGCCCCATGAAGCAGCTCATGTGGCCGATGCTGCCGCCCACGACAATGTCGATGCCCTTCATGGAAATGCCGCAACGCGCGCCGGCATCCCCTTCAATCACCAGCAGCCCGCCATGGGCCGTGGCACCGGCCGCCTGGGAGGCGCTGCCTTTGACGCGGACGTAGCCCGACATCATGTTCTCGGCGCAGCCGACACCGACATTGCCGTGAACGGTGATCGAGGCCTTTTGATTCATGCCCGCGCAGTAGTAGCCGGCGTGTCCCTGAATATCGATGGACAGCACTTCGTTCACCCCGACCGCGAGGTTGTGCTTGCCGTCCGAATGAGTCACCACCCATTCGCGCTCTTCAACGCTGTTGACCTGGTCGTGCAACGCCTGATTGAGTTCACGCACGGTGGCAGTGGAAAGATCGATGGTTTTCATGTGTGCGCCCCTTAAGCTGACTCGCGTTCCCAGATGTACATAGTGGCCGGTGCCGGCTCCCAGACCTTGGCGTGCTCGATGCCCGGCAGGCTCGACAGGGCCTGATACTCGGACGCCATGGCGACGTAATCGTCGGTCTCGGCGAGGATCGCCGGCTTGCAGGCAATCGGGTCGCGGATTACGGCAAAACCGTTGCGGGTGCCGATGGCGAAGGTGAAGAAACCGTCCAGATCCTCCAGCGAGTGATCCAGCGCTTCTTTCAATGAGTCACCCTGCTGCAGGCGCCAGGTCAGGTAGCCGGCGGCCACTTCGGTGTCGTTGTCGGTCTCGAAGTGGATGCCTTCGCGCTTGAGTTCCTGCCGCAGGCGGAAGTGGTTGGACAGCGAGCCGTTGTGCACCAGGCACAGGTCGGCACCGGTAGAAAACGGGTGGCTGCCTTCCATGGTCACCGCGCTTTCAGTGGCCATGCGGGTGTGGCCGATGATGTGGCTGCCCTTCATGCCGGCCAGGCCGAAACGTTGGGAAATTTCCTGGGGCAAGCCCATGCCCTTGAGGATTTCGATGCTCTGGCCGGCGCTCATGATGCGCACGCTCGGCGCCAGTTCGGCGAGGGCCAGACGTACCGGCGCCTCTTGGGCATTGACTTTGAGCACGGCAGCGCTGGCGTTCTGGAACCAGTCCAGCGAACAGCCGAGGCGCCCTTCCAGTTCGCCCATCAGGGCTTTCCAATCGAAGCCTTCGGTGGTTGCCTGCAGGGTCAGCTTGACCCAGCCGTCCGCCACTTCATCGCCATAGATGGCAAACCCGGCACTGTCCGGCCCACGGTCGGTCATGGCCTGCAACATGGGTTCGAACAGCTTGCCGAGCTGGGACTCCAGCTGCGGGTTTTTCAAGTAAAGACCTACGATCCCACACATAACAAAGTCTCCTTCGAAGGCACTGAACACTCGACGCCGTGCCGGGTGCCCGAATGGTTGTCAAAACACTGAGGGTCAGAAAAATTCGGTGTAGCGCTGGATCTCCCAGTCGGAGACGTGGCGGCTGTACTCCACCCATTCCATGCGCTTGAGCTTGATGAACTCGCCCACGATCTGCGGGCCCAGCACCTCGGCGAACAGCGGGTCGGCTTCCAGGGCGTCACAGGCTTCCTTGAGCGATTGCGGCAGGGTCTTGATGCCCCGCGCGGCGATCTGTTCCAGGCTCAGGCTGTAGAGGTTTTCATTGCAGACATGGTCGATTTCCAACTGGCGATCGATGCCATCCAGGCCGGCGGCGATGATCGAGGCGCTGACCAGATAGGGATTGCAGCCAGCGTCCGGCAGGCGGAACTCCAGGCGGCCGTAAGGCACCCGCACCATGGCCGAACGGTTGTTGGCGCCGAAGGCGATAAAGGCCGGCGCCCAGGTCGCGCCGGACAACGAATTGCCGACCACCAGACGCTTGTAGGAGTTGACCGTCGGCGCGGCGAAGGCACACAGCGCCGGACCATGGGCCAGCAAGCCGGCGGCAAAGTGATAAGCCATTTTCGACAGGCCCATGCCGCTGGGGTCGCTGGCGTCATGAAACAGGTTTTTATTTTCGACGCTGCTGATCGACAGGTGAAAATGCATGCCGTTGCCAGCGCGTTTCGGGTCCGGCTTGGGCATGAACGAGCAGATCATGCCCAGGTCATTGGCGATTTCGCCGGCGGCCATGCGAAAAAACGTGAAGCGATCCGCCGAGGTCATGGCGTCGCTGTAGGTGTAGTTAATTTCGAACTGGCCGTTGGCGTCCTCGTGGTCGATTTGATAGACCTCGAAATCCACGGCCTGCAAGGCTTCGGTCAAGCGTTCAAGGAAAACCCGGGAGCGCGACAGGCCTTTGTAGTCGTAGCAAGGCTTGTCCAGGTTGTCGCTGGGGTCCACCAGTTGCAGTTTGCCCTGCTCGTCACGACGCATCAGGTTGAACTCGGGCTCCAGGCCAGTGTTGAGCGTCCAACCCTTTTCTGCCAGGCGCTGAACTTGTTGCTGCAACACATAACGGCTGTCGTACGGATGCGGCTTGCCGTCGACGTGACCGATGCACACTACGCGCCCGTAACCCGGCTGCCAGGGCACCGGGGTCAGAGTGGACAGATCGCCACGGGCCATGAAGTCCGGTCCGTGGGGCTCCATGCCCATGCCGCTGATCGCGAATCCGGCAAAACCCGCCCCCTCTTCGGCGACGGTCTTGAGCCCACAGATAGGCACCGACTTGGTTTTGGCCGCCCCGTGTATATCCACAAACTGCGCAAGCACGTACTTGATTGCGTGCTTGTCGATGATGCGCTGGGTTTCTGCTGGCAACATTGCTCGTCACTCCTCGCGAAAGGGCAAAACATTGTGGATGGGCCTGGACTGACTTTTTATTCCTAAAAAGAAAGTTAGTTTCCCAATAGGAATGCAAGGCCCTTGCCAGATTCGCGAGTGAAGCGCCGACGCTCCTCAGAAAGCGTTTTTGTGCTGTATATATGGGAAAATTCTTTTCCCCGTGGGAATATCGCTCGACAGACGCGAGCGGAACGCCGCCATTTGCACTTTCTCAGTGCGAAACTAATATTACTGAACGGAAAGTGTGCAGGATTGATGACTATGTCGACCGAAACCGCCCCGCGCCTCAAGCTTGAGCAATACCTGGGATTGCAGATCAAGCGCCAGCGCCAGGCTCAGGATCTGAAACTGTCTGACGTGGCCAAGATTGCCGATATCAGCCAAGGCATGTTGAGCAAGATCGAAAACGCCCAGGTGTCCACCAGCCTCGATACCCTGAGCCGCCTGTGCGACGTGCTCGGCCTGCCACTGTCCAAGTTGTTCAGCGAATACGACCAGCAAGACGGCAGTGCGCTATTGGTCAAGGCTGACCAGGGCATGGAAGTAGTGCGCCGTGGCACCGAGAAAGGCCATACCTACCACCTGCTCAACCATACTCGCGGGCCGAAGAAGAGTTTCGAGGCCTATATGGTCAGCATGGATGACGCGAGTGAGGAGTTTCCGACCTTCTCTCACCCCGGCACCGAATTCCTTCACCTGCTGGAAGGTGAACTGATCTATCGCCACGGCAATCAGCTTTACCGCATGGAAGCGGGCGACAGCCTGACGTTCGAAGGCGAAATCCCCCATGGCCCCGAGCAACTGGTGCAGGTGCCTATCCGCCTTTTGTCGATCATGAACTACGGCAACGACAAAGAGTAACGCCCCCCTGTGGGAGCAAGCCCGCTCCCACATTTTTGACCGCGCTCGCTCGACGGAAACGAGTCACCTTCCCTCGCAAAAAATTCCCCTCAGTTAAAAATCTTTCCAAAACCCCTAGACGTCCCGCCTCCACTCCCCTATAAAGCCAAATCAGGAATATTTTATTCCTAACAAGAAAACGCGCTCAAGGAATGAGCCTGCTGTCCTCAGACATTTTTCGCTATGCGATGAACTGCCGCCATCATCCCGAGGACGTGTCATGCAACACGAAAAAAACCATTTCATCATCAAGATCACCTGTCCCGCGGTGTCCGGCATCGTCGCAGCCGTCACCACCTATCTGGCGGACAACGGTTGCTACATCGGGGAGATGGCGCAATTCGACGACGACTTCAGCGGCCGCTTTTTCATGCGTGCGGTGTTCCGCTTCAACGACGGCCATCAGGGCAGCATTCAACAGATCAAGGACGGTTTCGCCGACGTCGCCAAGGCGTTCGAGATGACCTGGGAACTGCACGACACCCGCGAGCCGATGCGCGTGTTGCTGATGGTCAGCAAGTTCGACCACTGCCTGACCGACCTGCTCTACCGCTACCACAAGGGCGAGATGGACATGACCATCACCGCCATCGTCTCCAACCACCTCGACCTGCGGCCCATGGCCGAACGCGAAGGCATTCGCTTCATCTACCTGCCGGTGACCCAGGACACCAAGGCTCGGCAAGAAGCCGAACTGATGAAGATCGTCGACGACACCGGCACCGAGCTCGTGGTGTTGGCGCGCTACATGCAAATCCTCTCCGATGACCTGTGCAAGCAGCTCTCAGGCCGGGCGATCAACATTCACCATTCGTTCTTGCCCGGCTTCAAAGGCGCCAAGCCGTATCACCAGGCCTACCAGCGTGGCGTGAAGCTCATTGGCGCCACCGCTCACTACGTCACCAGCGACCTCGATGAAGGACCGATCATTGAGCAGGAAGTGCAGCGCGTCGATCACGTCTACCTGCCCGACGACCTGGTCGCCACCGGCCGTGACACCGAAACCGTGGCCCTGTCCAAGGCGGTCAAGTACCACCTGGAGCACCGGGTTTTCCTCAACCAGGACAGAACGGTGATCTTCCGGTGAACATGCACAAACTGATCGACGGCAAAGCCACTGCCGCCCGCGTGCTGGTACAGGTCCGCGAGGACGTGGAGCGCCTGCGCGAGCAGGCCATTGAACCGGCACTGGCGGTGATCCTGGTGGGCAGCGACCCGGCCAGCCAGGTCTATGTGCGCAACAAGATCCTGCGCGCCGAAGAGGTGGGTATCCGCTCGCTGGAACATCGGCTGCCTGCAGACACCAGCACTGAACAGTTACTCATTCTGATCGCTCGACTGAATGCCGATCGCTCGATCCACGGCATTCTCCTGCAACTGCCGCTGCCTGCTCATATCGATGAATTACGCGCGCTGGAAGCTATCGCGCCGGACAAGGACGTCGATGGTTTCCACAGTCAGAACGTCGGCGGCCTCAGCCAGGGTCGCACGGTACTCGCGCCTTGCACCCCCAGTGGTTGTTTGTATTTGCTGGAACAAACCTGCGGCGATCTGCGCGGCAAGCACGCGGTGGTGATCGGCCGCTCGAACATCGTCGGCAAACCCATGGCCGCGTTGCTGCTCAGGGCTGACTGCTCGGTGACTGTCCTGCATTCGCGCAGCCCGGATCCCCAGGCGCTGTGCCGCCAGGCCGACATCGTCATCGCCGCCGTGGGTCGCCCGCGGTTGATCGACGCCAGTTGGCTCAAGCCTGGCGCCGTGGTGATCGACGTCGGCATCAACCGCATCGACGACGATGGCCGCAGCCGCCTGGTGGGCGACGTCGACTTCGACAGCGCCCTGGCGCACGTCGCGGCGATCACCCCGGTACCCGGTGGAGTCGGCCCGATGACCATTGCCTTCCTGATGAAAAACACCGTCACCGCAGCCCTTGCACAACACCGGGCCCTACGCAGCCAATCGGAGGCCTTATGCCATTCAATCTATTGAAATACGGGCTGAGTTCGCAGTACCCGGTGGAAGTGGACCTGCCGCCACCACGGGAACTCAAACCGAGCTATGACGTGGTGATCATCGGTGCCGGCGGTCACGGCCTGGCCACCGCTTATTACCTGGCCAAGTACCACGGCATCACCAACGTCGCGGTGTTGGAGAAGTCCTACCTGGGCGGCGGCAATACCGCGCGCAACACGGCGGTGATCCGCTCCAACTACCTGACCAGCGAAGGCGTGCGCTTTTATGCCGAGTCGGTGCGGATGTTCCAGTCGCTGTCCAACGAATTCGATTTCAACATCATGTATTCCGAGCGCGGCCAACTGACCCTGGCCCACACCGATGCCACGGTGCGCTCGTTCCGCCAGCGCGCCGAGGTCAACAAGCACTTCGGCGGTCGCACCGAGATGATCGACCGCCAGCAGATCCGCGAACTGGTGCCCAGCCTCAACCTCGATCCCGGCCACTTGCCGGTGCTCGCCGGCCTGTGGCACATCGACGGCGCCACCGCGCGCCACGACGCCGTGGCCTGGGGCTACGCCAAACAGGCCGCCAAGCGTGGCGTGGAAATCCATCAGCTCACCGAAGTCCAGGACCTGATCATCGAGAACGGCGCCATCACCGCCGTCAAGACCAATCGCGGCACCATCAAGTGCGGTTGCGCGGTGCAGGCGATTGCCGGGCACAGTTCATTGCTGATGGCCAAGGCAGGGATTCGCTCGCCGATTCAGACCTTCCCGCTGCAAGCGATGGTCACCCAGCCGTTCAAGCCGTTCCTCGACCCGCTGGTGAGTTCCTCTGCCCTGCACTGCTATGTGCAGCAAACGAGTCGTGGCGAGGTGGTGTTTGGCGGCGGCTCCGACCCCTATCCGCTGTTCAATACCCGTTCCACGCTCGATTTGAAGGAGAGCCTGCTGGCCCATGCCATCGAGATGTTCCCGTTCCTGGCCAACGCCAAGCTGATGCGCCAATGGGCCGGGATCACCGACATGACCCCGGACTACAGTCCGATCATGGGCCTGTCGCCGGTGAAGCATTACTACCTCGACGCGGGCTGGGGCACCTGGGGGTTCAAGGCCACGCCGATCTGCGGCAAGACCATGGCCGAGTTGGTCGCCAGCGGCGGCAAGGTGCCGGAGCTGATCAAACCCTTCGGCCTGGAACGTTTCTCAACCTTCCAGCAAGTCAACGAGATGGGCGCTACGGCGGCCAGTCACTGACGGAGAGCGGACGATGAAAATCATGACTTGCCCGCTCAACGGGCCACGCAATATCAGCGAGTTCACCTATGGCGGTGAATTCAAACCCATGCCCGACCCGGTGACGTGCAGCGACGGCGAATGGGCGGACTACGTGTTCAACACCGACAACCTCGCCGGCGTGGTGCGCGAATGGTGGATGCACACCCCCTCCAGCTACTGGTTTCTCGCGGAGCGGCACACCGTTACCGACGAGATCCTGCGGACCTTCGATCCCAAGGAACTCTTCAACACCCGTGTCGAATTCAACGCCGCCCCCAAGGAGATCGCAGGATGAATCGCCTACCCGCCCCCATGGGCCTGCTGATCAACCGCGATCAGCCGCTGGATTTCAGTTTCGACGGGCAGCACTACCAAGGCTTGCAAGGCGACAGCATCGCCAGCGCCCTGTTGTCCAACGGGCGTTTCCTGATCTCCCGCTCGTTCAAATACCACCGCCCGCGCGGCCCGCTGACCATGGCCGGCCAGGATGCCAACAGCCTGGTGCAACTGCCCCAGGAACCCAATGTGCTGGCCGATGCCTATGCACTGTCCGCGGGTTTGCAGGTGACGGCGCAGAACGTCAACGGCTCGCTGGATAACGACCGCGACGCCTACCTGGGCAAGTTCTCCAAATTCATGCCAGTGGGCTTCTACTACCGCTCGTTCTACAAGCCCAAGGGCATGTGGAAAGTCTGGGAACCGATCATTCGCAAGAAGGCCGGCCTCGGTGTGCTCGACCTGAAGTTCCAGCCTGAGTATTACGACAAGGCCTACCTGTTTACCGACGTCGCCGTCATCGGTGCCGGTCCCGCCGGGCTGCACGCTGCCCTGACCGCCGCCAACGCCGGAGCCAAGGTGTTGCTCATCGAGCAACAGCCGATTCTCGGCGGGTCGCTCACCTATGCCCGCTTCGATATCGACGGCAACAAGGCTGGAAACCTGCGCTGCGAACTGCTCGCGGCGGTCGAGCAACACGCCAATATCCAGGTCCTGACCGAAGCCACGTGCAACGCCTGGTTCACCGATAACTACCTGCCGGTGATCCAGGGTAAACGCCTTTACAAGGTCCGCGCTCGCCAGTGTCTGGTGTGCAGCGGCGCCTTCGATCAGCCGGTGATCTTTCGCAACAACGACCTGCCGGGCGTGATGCTGACCAGCGCCGCGCAACGGCTGATGAAGCTGTATGCGGTCAAACCGGGTAACAGCGCCGTGGTGCTGACGGGCAACGATGACGGTTACCTCGCCGCGCTGGATCTGCATGACCAGGGCGTAGAGGTCGTCGCCGTGGTTGACCTACGCCAAGGGCCTTCGGACGAAGCCCTGCTGCGCGCACTGGCGCAACGCAAGATCTACCACCAGGGCAACAGCACCGTCTATGAGGCCCTGCACGAGAAAGGCATGCGCCACATCAACGGCGTCGATGTGCGCCAGATCACCGCACAGGGCCAGGTCGCCGAGAGCGGGCAATATCTGGCGTGCGACTTACTGTGCATGTCCGCCGGTTACATGCCGGTCTATCAACTGCTGTGCCAGGCCGGCGGCAAACTGGCCTACGACGATCAACGTGCCGAGTTCACGCTCAGCGGCCTGCCACAGAATCTGAATATCGCCGGTTCGGTCAACGGTCGTCATCAGTTGGATAACGTGATTGCCGATGGCGTGAATGCCGGTGCCGAAGCCGCCCTCGCGCTGGGCCTGACAATCGGCACGCAACGCGCATCGTTCAGCGGTGAAGCCCGGGTCAACTTCAATTGGCCGATCTTCCCGCATCCCAAAGGCAAGGACTTCGTCGACTTCGACGAGGACCTGCAAGTGGCCGACATCGTCAACGCAACCAAGATCGGCTATCGCGACGTGCAACTGGTCAAGCGCTACTCAACCGTCGGCATGGGACCGTCTCAGGGTCGTCACTCGGCGCTGCCGACCGCACGGCTGGTGGCATGGGCCACGCAACGCAACATCAGCGAAACCGGTGTGACCACGGCACGGCCGCCGTTTGTGGCCGAGAAACTGGCGCATGTCGCCGGGCGCGCGTTCGATCCGTACCGGCAAACGCCGATGCATGCCCGACACCTGCAGGCCGGGGCGAAGATGATGCCTGCGGGCATCTGGCAACGCCCGGCCTACTATGGCAACGCTAAGGATCGCGAAGCCTGCATGCAGGCCGAAGCCCTGCACGTGCGCAACAAGGTCGGCATCATCGATGTCTCGACCCTCGGTGGTTTGGATGTGCGCGGGCCGGACGCCGCCGAGTTGCTCAACCGCATGTACACCTTTGCCTTCCTCAAACAGCCGGTCGGTCGCTCCCGCTATGCGCTGATGACCAACGAGCACGGGGTGGTGATCGATGACGGTGTCTGCGCGCGGTTGGCCGAGCATCACTTCTACGTCACCGCCACCACCAGTGGTGTCGACCGGATCTATCAGCAAATGCTCAAGTGGAACGCGCAATGGCGCCTCGACGTGGACGTCGCCAACGTCACCGCGGCTATTTGCGCGGTCAACGTCGCCGGGCCCGATTCGCGCAAAGTGCTGGAGCAGGTCTGCACCGACCTGGATCTGAGCGCCGAAGCGTTTCCTTATCTCGGTGTGCGACAAGGCACCGTGGCGGGCATCAAGGCCCGTTTGCTGCGCGTGGGTTTTGTCGGCGAACTGGGCTATGAAATCCACGTGCCGGCGCGTCACGGGCTCATGCTCTGGGACGCGCTGATGGAGGCCGGCAAGGCCCATGACATCCGCCCCTTCGGCGTCGAAACCCAACGTTTGCTGCGCCTGGAAAAAGGCCACGTGATCATCAGTCAGGACACCGACGGCATGACCCATCCGGCGGAAATCGACATGGGCTGGGCGGTCAGCCGCAACAAACCGTTCTTCGTCGGCCGGCGCTCGGTGGACATCCTCGAAGCCCAGCCGCTGAAACGCAAACTGGTGGGATTCTCCTTGCCCAAGGGCAGCGCACAACCGCTGGAAGGCCACTTGGTACTCGACGGCCCGGACATCAGCGGCAACGTCACCTCCTGCGAATACTCCGCCACGCTGGGCCGAATCATAGGCCTGGCCTACGCCGGTATCGAGCAGAGTGCCCCGGGACAGCACATTCCGATTCGCGTCGAAGGCGGCATCATCGTCCAGGCCGAAGTGGTGCAACTGCCCTTCTTCGACCCCACCAACCAACGCCAGGAGGGTTAAGCCATGACCAGTCTGAAAGACCACGAACCAATCACGCAACCATACCATCTGGTCGACCAGACCGACCTGCCCCGGGTCGGTTTTCGTGGCAGCCACAGTGCCGAGTACCTCACCGCGCGCGGCTTCACCCTGCCGGACGCCCCCAACCGCGCCACCGCCCAGGCCGACGGCAGCTGGGTGGCGCGCCTGTCACAGACCGAATATGTGTTGCTGGGCAGCCCCCAGGATCAGGGTCAGCGGATTGCCGATGAAGAGGCGCGCTGGGAACTCGACCACCAGGCCAACTACCTGCTGCCCCGCCAGGACAGCCACGCCTGCCTGGTGCTCAGCGGAGGTGCGATTGCCCAGGTGATGGCCAAGCTCTGCGGGGTCGACCTCAGCTTCCCGGCCTTCAAGCCAGGGGCGGTGGCGCAGACATCGGCGGCGCGGATCAATGTGATCGTGATCCATACGGGAAGTGTGGAGGCACCGGCCTTTCATATCCTGTGGGATCGCGCCTCGAAGCAATACTTCAACGACGCGCTGCTGGATGCTCTGGAGGAGTTCGAGGTCAGTCCGTATAGCCCAACCCCATTGCCTTGACCTTCTGGGGGCGTTGACGTGTCGCCAGGCAGTCATGCGACAGACACGTCACCTCCTTTCACTATTGGACAACGCAGCGTGTCACCTGAAACGCGCCGGGTCACGGCCCCACCCGGGCCCAGAACGCTTCGGCAGATTGACTGAGTGGCGCTGTTGGACGGGTCAGATGAATTTCCAGCGGTATATCCCAGCTTTCGTCGAGCGCTCTGACTAAGCGTCCATCCAGCATTTCCTGCTCCGTGAGGCTCTTGGGCAGCCAGGCCACGCCTTTGCTTTCCAGGGCCATGGACATCAGCACCGCAGCAAGGTGGCTGCTGAAAAGTGGCTTGAGGTGCAGGTAATCTTCTTTGCCACGCAGCCTGTGGGCGACGATACGCCCCAGTCCAGACTCATGGGTGTAAGCCAGGTATGGCAATGCCGCAGGCGAGGTGCCGAAGTTGGCAGAAGCACTCGCCAGAGGAACAAGAACGTCTTCACCCACCTTTTTGCCGATGAACTGATCTGGGGCGAGCAAAGGTGGAACATCGGGATGGCGATGGCAGAGCAGAAACTGGACCTGGCCATGTATCAGCATCTGCTCACAGACAGCCATGCTATCGGAGTGCAGTTGCACAGCCTCAATGGGGGCACCGCTCTCCGAGCTTCGAAGCCACCTGGGAAAAAATGTAAACGACAGGGAATGCGTTGCCGCAAATTGAAGCGACCTGGCAGCCATCCCAGCAACCTCTTGAGCCTCGTTGCGCATTCTGTACAAGCGCCTGGCAGCCTCCTGGGCACTTGGCAAAATTTGCCTCCCGGCTTCAGTCAGCGTCGCGCCCTGAGGCGTTCGAACGAACAATTGCACCCCCATCCAGCTCTCCAGCGAGCGCACTCTGCGACTGAATGCCGGCTGCGTAACGTGCCGCGCCTCAGCTGCCCGAACGAAGCTGCCGTACTCCGCAAGCGCTGAAAAATCCTCAAGCCAAACGAGTTCCACGGGCCATGCCTCCTGTGCATAGGGTGCGGCATTAATAGCATTGGGCGGGTGACATCGCAAAGCCTAACGTGGGGCTACAAACAACAAGAGGACCCCGTCATGCGCATCGTAGACATTCGTGAAAAAACAGTTTCCATTGCCTCCCCAATCGCTAACGCCTACATCGATTTTTCGAAAATGACCTGCTCGGTTGTCGCTGTCATCACAGATGTGATTCGCGACGGAAAGCCTGTCATCGGCTACGGTTTCAATTCCAATGGCCGCTATGGCCAGGGCGCACTGATGCGTGATCGTTTCCTGGCGCGTATTACGGAAGCTGATCCAGACACGCTCATCGACCATGCCAACAACAACCTGGATCCGTTCGCCATCTGGAAAACCTTGATGACCAACGAAAAGCCAGGCGGCCATGGTGAGCGCTCGGTTGCCGTTGGCACCCTCGACATGGCCGTATGGGATGCCGTCGCCAAGATTGAAGGCAAACCGCTGTATCGCCTGCTGGCCGACCGTTACCGTAACGGCGTGGCCGATGACAAGGTCTGGGTCTATGCGGCGGGCGGCTACTACTACCCTGGCAAAGACCAGACCAAGCTCAAGGCGGAAATGCAGAGCTATCTGGATCGTGGCTACGACGTCGTCAAGATGAAGATCGGTGCGGTGCCACTGGACGAAGATATCCGTCGCATCGAAGCAGTACTTGAAGTGGTTGGCGACGGTCGTCGGCTAGCCGTCGATGCCAATGGTCGTTTCGATCTGCAGACCGGTATTGCTTACGCGCAAGCCATCAAGAAGTACAACCTCTTCTGGTACGAAGAGGTCGGCGATCCACTGGATTACGCACTCCAGGCCGAGCTCGCCAATCACTATGAACTGCCCATGGCCACCGGGGAAAACCTGTTCTCCCACCAGGACGCCCGCAACCTGCTGCGCCACGGCGGCATGCGCCCTGATCGCGACTACCTCCAGTTCGACTGCGCGCTGTCCTACGGGCTTGTGGAGTACATGCGCACCCTCAAGGTGATGGAGGAAATGGGTTGGTCTTCCCGCCGCGTAGTTCCGCATGGTGGTCACCAGATGTCCCTGAACATCGCAGCAGGTCTGCATCTTGGCGGTAACGAATCGTACCCCGACGTGTTCCAGCCTTTTGGCGGCTTCGCTGACGGCATCCGTGTCGAAAATGGCTACGTCGGCCTGCCGGATATTCCAGGTGTCGGCTTCGAAGCCAAGTCCGCTTTGTACGCCGTAATGCGTGAGTTGGGCGAAGGCTGATCACCCTCGATCTGCGGTCTCTGTCAAAGAGGCCGCAACACCCGGTGTCCCCTCTCGACGCCAAGCCACAGCCCATCACAAAAATAAAATGAGGTGCTCCCGTGGAAATCTCCAAGTCCCGCTGGTACAGCCAGCTGTATGTGCAAGTGCTGATCGGCATCGTGCTCGGTGCAGCAATCGGTTACTTCGTGCCTGATATCGGCGCCAAGCTCCAACCCTTTGCCGATGGCTTCATCAAACTGATCAAAATGCTGTTGGCGCCGATTATTTTCGGTACGGTCGTTGTCGGTATCGCCAAGATGGGCAGCATCAAGGAGGTCGGACGGATTGGCGTAAAAGCGCTGATCTACTTCGAGATTCTTTCCACCATCGCCCTGGTCGTCGGCCTTATCGTGGTCAACATCGTCAAGCCTGGCGTCGGTATGAACATCAACGCCAGTGCGCTTGATGGAAGCTCCATCAGCAAATACAGCCAAGTTGCCAGTGAGCAAGGTGGCGCCATTGAGTTCTTTCTCAATATCATCCCGCAAACCTTCATCGGCGCCTTCTCCAATGGCGTCATGCTCCAGGTCATCCTGCTTTCGGTCTTGATGGGTGTTGCCCTGGTTCAAATGGGCGAAACCAGCAAGCCGCTGATCAACACCCTTGATCTGTTCCTGCAAGGCCTGTTCAAGATCGTTGCAATGGTCATGCGCCTGGCGCCGCTTGGTGCCGGTGCCGGCATGGCGTTCACCATCGGCAAATACGGGATTGGTACCTTGCTGTCGCTCGGCCAGTTGCTGGTCGCGCTCTATCTCACGACCTTGATTTTCATCGTCGTCGTGCTGGGTGCGGTTGCTCGATGGTCGGGCATGCCGCTCATGCAGTTTCTGCGTTATTTCAAAGATGAAATTCTCATCACCCTTGGCACCTGCTCAACCGAAGCCGTGCTGCCGCGAATGATGGTGAAGCTTGAAAAGCTTGGCTGCAAAAAATCCGTCGTGGGCATGGTGTTGCCAACCGGGTACACCTTCAATGCGGACGGCACCTGCATCTATCTCACCATGGCCGCCATCTTTATCGCCCAGGCGACCAATACGCCGCTGACATTTGTGGATCAGATGATTCTGCTGGGCGTATTCCTGCTGACCTCAAAAGGCTCGGCTGGCGTGGCGGGTGCGGGATTCGTAACGCTGGCTGCCACGCTGACAACCATTCACTCCATCCCCCTGGTTGGCCTGGTTTTGCTCTTGGGCATTGACCGGTTCCTGAACGAAGCGCGGGCGGTGACCAACTTGATCGGCAACGGCATTGGCACCATCGCCATTGCCAAGTGGGACAACTCGTTCGATGTCGAGGCCTGCGAACGTGAAATCGCCGCCATGAAAAACGAAAAGGCAGCAAGAAAGGCATTGCTGGCGCAAAAGTAATCCGCAAAGCGCACCGGTCATGCAGCTTCGAATACGGCATGACCGGTCGTGATGCAGCGGCAGTAATCCTGCGCTTTCGCTTGAAAGACGATCTTGATAGCCGCTCTACTCCCCTGCGATCACTCAGTGCTGGACGGTTTCTTCTTCAGGCTTTCGGGGCTGCCAGCGCATAGCCCATCCATCACCAGGTCCATCAATCTGGCAAGACGTGAGCGCCATTCGCTCTGGGAATCTACTTGCCATATTCCGGCAGTGGCTAGAAAAAAGTCGTCGTGGGTAACCCCGCTACGAATCGTTCCGGCCTTTTCATTAGCCCTCAAAAGCAACTCGGCCGCTGCCTGGACTGGCGCGTATCCCGACTTCCCTGGGAACTCGTAAGTAGAGGCTGCTTGCCGTATCGCGGCCGCAAGTCCCGACTTTGTCATTGCATATTCAACGAGGCAGTCCATCCACTCTCGGAGGGCCTCCTTAGGGGGTTTTGTGGCGAGCAGTTGTTCCGCCAACGAGGCCACTTGCTGCATCTCGAATTGGTAGACCTCGAATACCAGTTCCTCTCTGTTGGCGAAATGGCGATAGAACGTGCCCTGCCCCACGCCGGCTTTCTTCGCAATCGCGCTCAGCGGGACTGCAGGATCGAGTGTCAGCTCTGCCACAGCGACCTTCAGAATTCGTTCTCGGTTTTTCTTGGCGTCAGAACGCATCGCCAACTCGTCATTCCTGGGCAAAGTTTTTTCCTTCGCAGCATTGCAAAGCGGACAGTTGTCCGGTAATTTTTTGACAAGTGGACAACTGTCCGCTTGAATCCCCTTACCGGAGTTTACTATGAACAGCACTGGCAACACGATCCTGGTTACCGGCAGCACCTCAGGCATTGGCCTTGGTCTTGCGCTCAGGCTTCACAAGGCGGGAAACAACGTCATCATCGCGGGACGTCGCAAGGCGCTGCTCGACAAGATCATGTCGGAACATCCAGGTATTGAAACGGTATTGCTGGACATCTGCGATCCGCAATCCATCCAGCGCACCAGCGAAGCGCTTGTGATCAGTCACCCGAATCTGAACGTGCTCATAAACAACGCGGGCATCATGCACTGGGAGGATCTGACTGATCCGCAAAACCTGAGTACCGCCGAAGATATAGTGACCACGAACTTGCTGGGCACGATTCGCATGGTGTACGCATTCACTCCCCAACTGATCAAGCAACCCAGTGCAACGATCATCAATGTCAGTTCGGCTTTGGCATTCGTCCCGCTGCCTGCAACACCGACCTACAGCGCAACCAAAGCGGCCGTTCATTCGTTCACTCAAAGTCTTCGCGTGCAGCTGGAGGACTCGTCAGTCGAGGTCATCGAGCTTGCGCCACCGGGTGTGCGTACCACGTTGCTTGGGCAGGAGAATGACGAACACGCCATGCCTTTGGACGAGTTCTTGAATGAAATCTTCGAACTGTTCGAGATCACTCCGACCCCACGCGAGCTTGTCGTCGAACGCGCCAAGCCATTGCGGTTTGCTGAAGCGAACGGTGCGCATGATGAGGTATTGAACATGCTGGCGGGATACAAAGCACCGGCAGAATGATGTTAACCGTGTCGGTAGCACCTGGATATCTCGGTACAAAGCTCGGCATGGACACCGGCACCATCACGCCGCTTTTGAAGAGGATGGAACTGCTTGGCGTTGTGACTCGAACGCGTGACCGAGCCGATGAGCGTCGCGTGCTCATCGCGCTCACTCGCGCAGGCGAAGCACTTCGGCATGAGCTTTGGGGAGTGACTGAAAAGATTGAATCCGCTTGTCAGCTGACACCTGAAGAATTGCTGGCGCTTCGCGACACGCTTAATTCATTCGCACACCCAGCCAAGCGGTAACTGAATAGTTGTTGATAGGTGAGGAGTTTATTGAAATGAAAATCGGAATTATCGGCGCAGGCAACATCGGGGCTACCCTTGCCCGTAAGCTCGCTGCCTGCGGCCATGAAGTTAAACTGGCAAACTCGAAGGGCCCCCAGAGCATTCAGAACCTCGCCAACGAAATCGGTGTACAGGCGGTGACCAAGGAAGAGGCTGTGTCCGAGGTTGACGTTGTTATCCTCTCCATCCCCTTCGCTAAATACCCTGATCTCAAGCAGACGTTGAGTCATGCTCCCGAGAAAGTCGTCGTCATTGATACATCCAATTACTATCCAGGACGTGACGGGGCGATCAAGGAAGTTGACGACGGCAAACCCGAGAGTGTCTGGGTAAGCGAGCAGATTGGCCGCCCGGTCGTTAAGGCATGGAACGCCGTCCTCGCAGCGACGCTTGCCGACAAAGGCCAACCCGCCGGGTCTTTAGCGCGCATCGCCTTGCCTGTAGCTGGGAATGACATCAAGGCTGAGGCAATCGCGCAGGATCTCGTCGAGGATACCGGCTTCACCGCGCTTGCCGCTGGCAGCCTTGAGAGCTCGTGGCATCAGCAACCAGGCACGCCTGCGTACTGCACCGAACTCACGTTGCCGGAGCTAAAATCGGCCTTGTGTGTGGCTGATAAAATGAAGGCGCCTCAAAACCGGGAGGCACTTCTGGCCAAGTTCATGGCTCCCGGCAGTCAGTTCACGCATGAGCAAATTGTTGCCACCAATCGTGCAATGACAGCCTGACGATCTGTGTCGCAGCCACGGCCAGACCACGTACATGGTCACGGACTCGACGCCATGGAGAGGCCAGTTGCCCTGGCGGTTTTGACTCACTTGGCCGAGATCGATAATTTACTTCTTCCGCCCTGTTTGAGGATCGAAGGATTGATCCCGAACTGTTTGCGAAAGGCTGTGGCGAAATGGCTTGCATTGGCGTAGCCAAGGTCCGAGGCGATTCTCATCACCGACTCTTCGCCGTTCAACAATCGACCCCGGGCCTGGATCATCCGCGCTTGCTGGAAGACACCGTAGACGCTGTTCAAGAACAGTTGGCGAAACCCGCGCGTGAGCTTGGGCTGGCTCATCCCGGACTCGCGAGCAAGTTCTGACAGGCTTGGCGCCTTGCCCAGATCGGCAAGCAGTCGTTCGCGCGCACGCAACAGGCGTTGGCGATCGATATGACTGACACGGCAGGTGCACCCCAAGTCGCGCCGTGCCTCCAGGAACAGGCTGACCAGCGTCACGCTCTGGCCATACAGCCAGAGGCCGCTTCGTGGTTGGCTCATCGGCGCGTCTGGTCCCTGGTCCATGGCCTTGCACAACAGATGCGCGGTCGCGCTCATTTCGCCACTGCGGTGGCCATCAAGAAAACAATGATCGCAGGCCAGAGCCTTGTTCAGCAGCGGATCGAGTTTCAACTCCCACTGTGACAACACCTCGGGACGGATCATGACCGTGATGTTGTCGATCTCGCCGTGCTGGTGATAGAGGCCATCGCGACGACGGCCATAACTGATGCAGCCCGCGCCTTCGTCAATCACGTAACGGCGCTGCCGACGGCCATCACGGAAGCTGCAGGCGGCCTTGCCCTTGAGCAGGTTGGTAAAGCTGAAGTGAATACAGTCGCTGTCATCCTGCAAGGGCAATTCGATCGGCTGCTCGAACTTGCTTTGCCAGCGCACGATGTCGAGCCCGTCCTGCAGGGCCATGCGAGTGACCCGACAGTGCGCCCCGGGCCCCAAGTCGCTTCCATATTCTCCCGTAATGATTCGCGAGACCGGCATCGGCTCTCCTGCGCCTCCTTGAACGACTGACATCGTGAATCTCCTGGTTGACCGGATACGGCTCGAATCAGATCACATCGGGGTAGAGTTGCGCAATTGATAATTATTAGCATCTAGCGCATCACCACGCTGCGCCAATTCGTTACTGCCAACGGTCACGCGCACCGCTCAAAACCTCAGTCAAGGTCCCATTATGTCTGCACGACGCAACACGACGACCGTCCCTCGATCTTGCTACAAATGTAATACTATAACAATAATTTTAACTTGGACACTGGCCAGTCCAGTCCTCGCAGCCACTGGTGAAGTCTACGAATTACCCGTCTCGACGGTGACCGCGCGCATGGAGCAAGAAGATCCCAGGGACCTGCCCATCAGCCTCAGCGTCATCAGCGGCGAGCAACTGCGTACCCAGCGCCTCGACACGCTGGAAAGCGCCTTGCGCAACAGTTCCGGGGTCAGCGTCAACTCATCCGGCGGCCCCAATGATTTCAACGTGTTGATCCGTGGCGTCGGCTCGCTGTACCAGATGTCAATGGATGACAGCTCAGTGGCATTCAACATCGACGGGGTACCTGTATCGTCGCGCAGCCTCGGTTTCGGCACCCTGGATATCGACCGCATCGAAGTGCTCAAGGGCCCCCAGGGGACGATGTCCGGTGCGATTGGCCAGGCCGGCGCGGTTAACATCACCACCCGCCAGCCGACCCGTGAAGTGGAAGGCTATGTGCGCGGCGAAGTCGGCCAGGAGGGCCAGTTCCTCAGCGAAGGGGCCATCGGCGGACCGATCAGCGACAGCCTCAGCGGTCGCCTGGCGGTGCGCCGTGCCGGCTACGATAGCTGGATCGACAACGATCAGACCAACGATCCCATCACCAAGCCGCGCAACGAGGCTTATCGCGCCAGTCTGCTCTGGGACCTCAACGATGACACCCAGGTGCTGTTCAGCGCCGAACGCCAGAAAACCGAGCGCGCCACCAACTCGCTGGTGCTGCGCCCCTATGGCAGCGACCCCAGCCTGGACCTGACGCCCGGCCTGTTCGACGACAATTACAAGACCACTGAACGCTACACCGTCAAGGTCGATCATGACTTCGCCAACAGTCGCCTGACCTCTACAACCTCCACCGCCACTGCCGACTTCGAAGGCCTGATCGCCTACGACAGTAAACTGATGGGCGCGCTGTACGGCACGCCCAGCGAGTACTGGGTAGTGGACAAATCCTTCGAGCGCAGTTGGAGCCAGGATCTGCACTTGAGCTCGCTGCCCGACGCCGACACGTTCTGGATCGCCGGCCTTGCCGCCAGCCGCAACGAGCGCAGCTACGACACACCGCGCAACACCGATGGCACCACCAGCGCCAGGTTCCGCGATTTCACCACCACCACGTATGCCGGCTACGGCGAAATCACCTTCCCGCTCACCGAGCGCCTGAAACTCACGACGGGCTATCGCCATTCCTGGGATCGCAAGACCTACGATGGCCAATACATCAATGGCGCCAGCGCCGTGGACGATTCACGCAAGCTGACGGACCACTACGGCACCGGCCGCGCGGCCCTGAGCTACGCGCTCACCCCGCAAACCAACGTCTACGTGCAACTGGCGCGGGGCTATAAATCCGGGGGGTTCAATGATTATGCTTCGCAGGTCAGCGACAGCGCGCCCTACAAGGCCGCTGTCAGCAAAGCCGCTGAACTGGGTTTCAAAAGTGAAACAGAAGATCGTCGCGGCAGCTTGAACGGTGCGCTGTTCTATACCCGCGTGCACGACGACCATCTGCTGGGCTACAACGCGGCAACCTTCGCCACCAATGCGTTCAATGCCGATACCCGTACCCGGGGCGCCGAACTGGAAGGCGCCTGGCACTTCGACTCCGGCCTGACCCTGGCCGCCAGCGCCACCTACCTCGACGCCAAGATCACCAGCGCCGTGCACGGCATCCAGGCCGGTGACATCGCAGCCGGTAACCGTACCCCGGATGTTCCGCGTTGGAGCGGCAACCTCAACATCAGCTGGCAGCGCCCGTTAGGCACCTTCCCCAGCATTGGCGAAACCACCCTGAACACCAGCCTCAATTACCATCTGGTGGGCGAACGCGCAGCCGATCCGCAGAACCACTTCAACCTGGACAACTACGAGAAATTCGACCTGCGCGCGGGCCTGGAAAGCCGGTTTGGCGAAGTCTATGCCTTTGCCGACAACCTGCTGAACCAAACCTACGACACCTATGGTTTCTACAGTGACCCGGTGGCCTACGGTGCGCCGGCGCGGCGGCGCACCTTGGGTGTCGGCTACACCTATCAGTTCTAACCTTGCGATGATCAAAGGGCGCTCAAAACGAATAGCTGTACCCGACGCCGGCCGAGCGCCCCCGGCCCGGCATGCCGGTCAGCACCTGATCGGTGGAATACGAACCATACAAGTCATATCGCGCATCAAGCAGATTGTCACCCCACAGGTAGACTTCCGAACCACCACTTTCCAGGCCCAGGTGCAGGTCCAGCTTGGCGTAGCCCTTGAGGTCGTAGTGATTCTGCGGGTCGGCCGGGCGATTTTTCTGCACGCGATAGTTGAGCAGCGTATTCAGGCGCGGCGCCGGCAAGCCCAGGAACGCGCCCAGGTCTTTCTGCCAGACGACGCTGAAGTTGCCGCTCCACAGCGGCACATCCGGCACACGATTTCCCGCAGTAACATCACCGCCAGAAACGCCCGGTGCATCGGAGGTCACCACCGCGTTGGTGTAGCTGATGGCGCTGCCCAAGGTCAGCTCATCGGTGACATGCCAAGTGCTCGACAGCTCGGCGCCCTTGCTGCGGGTATCGGCATTCACGGCGCTGACCGCCAGGGTATTGAAGTCATACCCCAGCAGGTGGTCGTCCTGTACGCGGGTCAGGAACAACGCCCCCTCCAGGCTCAAGGCCCCCTCGGCGCTTTCATGCTTGAAACCGACTTCGGCGGCGTTCACCTTGGCGGCCTTGTAGGGTTCACTGTCCCTGACCGAGGTGGCGTAATCGTTGAAGCCCGCTGATTTATAGCCTCGCGACAACACCGCATACAGGTTCGTCTGCGGCGTCAGCGTATAGCTCAGCGCCACGCGTCCGGTGCTGTAGTTATCCTGCAACCGACGGCTATCGCCCACGGTATTGCCGCCGCTGGAATAGTCGGCACCATAGGTCTTGCGGTCCCAGGTGTGGCGCAGGCCGGTGGTGAGTTTCCAGTCTTCGGCAATCGGGTAGGTCACCTCGCCATAGGCGGCATAACTGTTGGTGCTGAAATCGCGCACCTGTTGTGCGCCGTTGGTGAAGTTGTTGGAATCGAAGCTGCGCTCGGAGCGTGACAGGTTTACCCCGGTCACCCAGAACACATCGGCATCCGTCAGCGAGCCCAGGCGCAGGTCCTGGCTCCACACCCGCTCCTTGGCAGAATCCTCGATCAAGTATTCGAACGGAGAGCCATAGAGTGCCTCGGTGATGTTGCGGTCATAGCCTTTTACCGCATTGAGGTCCGTGCTGGTGTAGGCGCTGATCGAGGTGATCCGTGCCTGCGCCAGGTCATGATTGAGTTCGAAAGAATAGCGCTCGTTGGTCTTCTGGTTGCCATCGAACGTACCGGGCGTGTAGTCCAGGCTGGGACGATTGCCAAACGGGCGCAGCAACTCCAGGCCGGCATAATGCTCGGCGCGCTGGCGCTCGGCAGTCAGCAGGCCGGTCGTGCCTTGCTCGTTGTCCCACAGCAGGCTGCCGCGCAGGGCCAGGTCGCGAGGTTTGGTCAACGGGTCGCCGTCCTGCTGGTCGTCGACCCAGTTATCGAAGCCGCTGCGGCGCACGGCAACGCGCCCTGCCAGGGTTTCGGTCAATGGCCCGCCCACGGCGCCTTCGGTCATGAACTGGCCTTGCTGGCCAACTTCGCCGCGCACATAGCCTTCCACGTCGCGCGTTGGCTTGCGCGTGGTGACGTTGATCGCGCCCGCCTCGCTGTTACGTCCCAACAACGTGCCCTGGGGGCCCTTGAGCACCTCTATCCGCTCCACATCGAGGGTGGCCATCGCCGCGTTGCGCACCGACATCGGCACCCCGTCCACATTCAGCACCACCGAGCCGTCGTCCATGCTCATCTGGTTCAGCGAACCGACCCCACGGATGCGCACATTGGCGTCGTTAGCGCCGCCCCAGGAGTTCACATCCACACCCGGCGTGGTGCGCAATGCGTCTTCAAGCGTGCGCAAACGCCGGGTTTCGAGGGTCTGTCCGTCGATCACAGAGAGCCCGAAGGGAATATCCTTGGCGCTTTCCTCGTTCAACCGGGCGCTGACCATCAGCGGCGCCAGCTCGATCACCTGCGCGCTGGCGGCAGGTTGATAATCAGCGGCATAGGCCGTGCACATCTGGCTGGACAAGGCCAGCGCCAGGGTTTGGGTCAAGACATTCTCCCGCCAGCCGAGGGGACGGCGCAGCGGTTGGATAGACAGCTGTGATGACATGAAAAAGCTCCAGGCAAAAGGGATGGTTCGAATTCATTGCGCAGGCCCCCAGCGCTTGAGTGCTGCGGTGATCGCCTGATCGGAGGGCGCGCCCAGCAGGTCCTGGATCGCGGCGGGCCATCCCTGGCCGTTGCGGATATTTGCGGTCATCGCCGTCAGTTGTCCGACGCTTTGCCCGGCCACCCAATCCAGGCTGGCCAGCGGTGCATACGTCGCGACCCAACCCTGCTCCCGGGCATTGGCCAAGGTGCCGATGGGCTCGCCGTCGTTGCCCAAGGCGCGGGTCAAGTCATCGGCCATCAACTTCACCAAGACCGAGCGGGCCTCAGCACCGTCGACGTCACCGACACACAACAAGCCGATCGCGCCCGCCACGCCCTGGCTCAGCCACAGGTAGCCTGGGGCCTGGCGCAGGTCGCTGGCGTCGATCAGCATTCGGCGTGCGAGCAGTTCGGCGATATGCGCGCGGCGCGCCCAGCGCCCGACGCCCGCCTGCGCCACGTCCCAATCCGGCGCCTGGCTAAGCAACAGATGGCGCTGGCTCAACTGGCTGCCCCCCATGCCGGGCGGCCACTGGCTCAGGGACTCGACGGCCGGGCGGCTGCCCAGGCGCCGGGCCACACAGGCGGACATGACGTCGAGGTCTTCACGTACCTCGCGGGCGGTTTGCTGGCGGCCGGCGTCGGCGAGCACTTGCACGCCGTCGAGGTCTTGCGTCGCCGCCATGTGATAGGCGAAGTCCAGTGGCCCTACGCTGTGGCCGTTGAAAGCCTGACCATCAACCTCGATCAGCCACTGCCACGCCGCCGCCGGAGCCACGGCGTCCACGGCGACTGCCGAGCCTGCCGGCACGCTCGGTACTGCAGGCGGCAAACCGGCTTCGGCACGTTGTACCGGCGCGCGCAGCAAGCGCTCGCTGTCCAGGCCCAGGCGCGGCATCAGGCGGCGCGCTTGCAGCCACCCCCCTCGCGGTCCCAGCCAGATTGCATCACCTTCGGAAGGCCAGCCGGCGGCATCCAGCGTCCAATTCAGTTGCACGCTGCAGCCGCTCGCCGCGCACCCATCCAAGGGCACACGCAGGTGCCCGGCCGCCTGTTCGAAAACCACCGGCCGCCCCATGACGCTTACCGCCGTAACCTGCAAACCTGGCGGCAGTTCTGCGTCCAGGCGCTCATTGGCGGCGGTCACGGCCCCCAGCATCCACTCACCTTCAACACGTCGTGCAACGCTGTCGATGCGCAAGTGCAAGCGGCCCTCGGCCACCTGCCAGGCACCCGCCCCGGCCAACCATCGCTGTTCCCATTCGGCGCGCTCGGCCCGTTCTTCGGCTACCGACAGGTAATCGCCCTGCTCCACCAGATGCCGATGCAACAGCACACCGCTGCCCAGCAAACCCAAGGCTCCCAACGCCAGCAGCGCACCCGGCAAACCCAACAGGCTGCGGCGTACATCAATGAGACGCCGCCGCTCCGGACCACGGGGCAAGGCCAGCGCCGCCACCGCAAACAGTACCAGGCAGCCGGCCAGTTTCCAGCTCGCCAACGTGGCGAGATAGGGCAACCAGGGCGCCCAGCCCGTGAGTTGCGACAACGCCACGTGGGCCGGTATCGCCATGGCATAGGCGGGATAACTGACCAGCCCTAACTCATGGTTGAGCACCAGGAAAAACGTCAGCAACATTGACGTCGCGTACGCCAGGCCGGAGCGACGGACCAACGCATGCACCAGCACCGTGAGCATCGCCAACTCCAGCAACGGCGGCGCAAACACCAGCGCCTGATAGATCAGCACAAAGCTCGGTGCCAGGTTGTCGGGCGCGGCAATCGCGCTGATCACCAGGCTGGCAACACCCGGTACCAGCGCCAAGGCCAGTGTCGCCGTCAGCACGCAAGCCACCTGCCCCAACAAGCGCAGCCATGCCGGTGCCGGGGTTGCCTGCAACATCGCCCCCAGGCCTTCGACGTCATCGCGCCGGCACACCAGCCCCACCAGCGCCGCGACAATAAAAGCGATCACCAGGAACGATGCGCTCGATAACAGCGGCAAGATCAGGTCCGGGCGCGGCACCATCGGCCCGCGCGCATGCCACACGATGTGGACAAACCCACTGAGTATGCCCATGGCCAGCAGCAACCCGAGGGCCACCCAGCCAATGCGCCGGGCAAACAACTGCCGCACCTGCCAGCGAACCTCACACCACAAGGCCCGCGACCACAAGCTGGCGGATAATGGGCCGGGCAGGTGCACGTGGCTCGCCAGCAGCATCGGTGGCTCGGCCAATACGGCGCCACTGCGTCGGCCCATCAAACCCTGGCGGCTGGTGCGGGCCAGGACGACGGCCAACAGCAACAAAGGCAACCCACACCACAACGCCCGGTTAAGCCAGAACCCCGGGGTCAATGCCAATAGCGATTGGGACTTCTGCGCGGCGCTCCAGGTTTCCACCTGGGCCTGGGCAAAGGTAAACAGCGACGGATCAAGACTGGCGGCCAGCAGCGGGTTGATATGGCCGCCCTTGAGCACCACCACCGCGAACATCCAAAGCAGCATCAACACCGTCGCCAAGGCAAACGGCGCAGCCAGGCCTCGACTGCGCAAGGCCAACAGGTAATACAACGCCCCAATTCCGGTGCTCACCGGTAACAGCAAGGCAACCCAGGCAAACCCCAGTGCCGACCACATGGGCGCGCCGATGCTCGCCGCGGACACCCAGTCGAGCCAGCCCAGCACCGGGCTGACGAGAAAACCGACGATCAATGAACTGGCGAGCAAACCACCCACCAATGCCGCACCGATGAAACGTCCCCACAACAGCGCCGGCAGCGACAGCGGCAATGCCAGCAACACTTCTTCCAACTGCGCCTTGCGGTCCCTCAGGGCCGGCTGGGCAAACACCCAGGCCCAGGCAAAAAACAGGAAGAACATACAGCCGCACGACATCAGGTAAATCAGGCTCGGGGCATTGCGGGCGATATCGCTGGCGCCCATTTTCTGCACATAGTCGGCGTTGGCCAGGGCCATTAGCAGGTAGCCGGTCAGGCCGAGAAAGACTAGTAACGGAATGCCGCTGCGCAGCCCGGCGCGCACTTCCACCCAGGCTTCGCGCATCAGCAGAGCAAAGGTATTCATGCGTCGATCGCCTCACCTGCCTGAGCCAATGCCAGGTAATAGATATCTTCCAGGCGCGGTGCATGGGGCAGGAAACGTGGATCGGCAGGACGCTCGCCGTGCACGATCACGCGGCTGCCCAGCGGGCTGGCGGCCACATGCAAGGCGTCGGGCAGCGACTCGCCACGGTCGAAGGACGCTTCCCACAATCGGCCCTGCTCGGCACCCAGCAACTGCGCCGGGCTACCTTCGACAATGATCTGCCCAGCGGCCAGCACTGCCAGTCGGCTGCAGAGGTTCTCGACGTCTTCGACGATATGGGTCGAAAGCAACACGATGGACTCAGCGGCGACATCGGCGAGCACTCGATGGAAACGGTTGCGCTCAGCCGGGTCGAGGCCCGCTGTGGGCTCATCAACGATCAACAAGCGTGGCGAGCCCACCAGCGCCATGGCGATGCCGAACCGACGCAGCATGCCGCCCGAATAAGTGGCGAGCGCCCGATGGGCGGCCTGCTGGAGGTTGACCTTGTCCAGCAGGCCCTCGATTTCCTCGCGGCGCTGGCGATTGTCGGTACGCCCCTTGAGCCATGCAAAACGATCGAGCAAGTCCCGCGCACTCACGCCCGGGTACGCGCCCAGCTGCTGCGGCAGATAACCCAGGCGACGGCGCAAATGATCGGAATCGGCCAACACATCCACCCCGTCAAGGTGAATGCTGCCGGCATCGGGTTGCTGCAGGGTCGCCAGGGTCCGCATCAGGCTGCTTTTGCCCGCGCCGTTAGGCCCCAGCAAGCCGTACATCCCGGGGCCGACACTCAGGTCCACGCCGCGCAGCGCTTCGACGCCGTTGTTGTAGCGCTTGCGCAGGCCGCGCACTTGTAAACCCGAATCGACAGACATCCACAACTCCAATCAGAGGGACACAGGCCCTGCAAAGAGGGCGGCGAGCGACGGTAGTCAAGGCCATGGTGCGGGCGCTACCCGATTCAAGTCATTTTCCAACCGCATCCTGCGAGCGATCGGCGTTGTGCATAGCCACCACGGCACTGCAACCGGTGAGCGATACGCGGATGCGGGGCAAAAACGATTCGATCCGGGTAGTTGGCAAAATGAGAATGACTAGCATCTTCTTTCATGCAACTGCCTGCCCCCCAGCGCCTGGGCCAACCCCGGTCCGGGCCCTAGCAATGAGAAGACGTTGAGCCATGGCCACTCCCAGCACCTCAACCGCAACACTGCTGCGCCAATCCCTGTCCCAGGCCCTCGACCTGCCCGCCGACCAGATTCCCCTGGAGGCGAACCTGATCGAATGGGGGCTGGACTCCGTCACCCTGATTCGCCTCGCCGGCCAATGGCGCCGCCATGGCCTGGCCGCGCGTTTTGCCGACCTGATCGCCGACCCGCGCCTGTCAGTCTGGCTGGCCATGCTCGATGTGGAGACCCGTGCCCCGACCACAGCTACCGCGCAAGTGGACGACGGGGAGCCTTTCGAACTGGCGCCGATGCAACACGCCTATTGGATCGGACGCGCCCCCGGCCAGCAGTTGGGCGGTGTAGCTGCGCACTTCTACAACGAATTCGATGGCCGCGATGTCGACCCGATCCGCTTGGAAGCCGCCGTGCGAGCGCTACTGGCGCGCCACCCGATGTTGCGCGCGCAGTTTCTCGACGACGGCCGCCAGCGGATCCTCGCCCGCAGCCCTTGGCCGGGGTTGAAGGTGCATGACTTGCGCCAGGCCAACGCCGAGCAACAGCAGCAACAACTGGAGGCGTTGCGCGCCCAGTTGTCCCACCGCCAGTTGGCCGTCGAACAAGGTCAGGTGCTGGATATCCAGTTGTCGCTGCTGCCCGACGGAACGCGCCTGCACCTGAACCTCGACATGCTCGCCGCTGATGCCCTGAGCCTGCGTACCCTGCTCGGTGATCTGGTGCAACTGTATCGCCAACAGCCTCTGGCCGCGCAGGACTACAGCTTTGCCCGCTACCTGGCGGACCTGCGCCATGAACACGCCAGCCCCGAGCAACGTGTGCTTCATCAAAGAGCCCGTGACTATTGGCTGCAGCGCCTGGACCAATTACCCGGCGCCCCGCGCTTGCCCATCAAGCCCCAGGGCGACGATCGCCAGGTGCGGCGCCGTCATCATTGGCTGCCGCCGTCCCAGCGCCAGGCCTTCGAGCGCCATGCCCGGGAGCACGGCCTGACGCCGGCGATGGCCCTGGCGGCGGTGTTCTGTGAAGCCCTTGGCGCCTGGTGCGAGACGCCCGAGCTGCTGCTCAACCTGCCGCTGTTCAATCGCACGCCACTGCACGCCGATGTCGACCGCCTGGTCGGCGATTTCACTTCATCGATCCTGCTGGCTTGGGACGGTCACGTCACCGGCACTTTTGCCGCTCGCGCCGCGACCCTGCAACGGCGCTTCCACGGCGATGCGGCGCACAGTGCGTTTTCCGGCCTGGAGGTGTTGCGCGAACTGTCCCGGCAACGGGGTGAGCAAGTGCTGGCGCCGGTGGTGTACACCAGCGCCCTGGGGCTGGGGGAATTGTTCGCCGAGGGTGTGCAGGCGTGTTTCGGTCAACCGGCCTGGATCATTTCCCAAGGCCCGCAAGTGTGGCTCGACGCCCAGGTCACCGAGCTGGATGACGGCATCCTGGTCAATCTCGACGCCCGTGAAGGGTTGTTCGCCGACGGTGTACTGGATGGCTTGTTCCAAGCCTATACCGGCCTGTTGCAGCGCCTGTGTTTTGAATCCGCAGCGTGGGACTTGCCGCCTCCGGCGCTGATCCCTGCAAGCCAACTTGCGGTACGCAATACCGTCCAAGGCCAGGTGGCGCCCCTGCCGGTCAAGCGCCTGCACGAGGCCTTTTTTACCCAGGCGCGCCTGACTCCCGCCCTGCCCGCGTTGTTACACGGCAATCACTCCGTCATCCACTACGGCGAGCTCGCCGAACGCGCCCTACAAGTGGCGGCTTACCTGGAAGACCAAGGCATCCGGCGCGGCGACGTGGTGGCGTTGCAACTGCCCAAGGGGCCCGAGCAGGTGATCGCGGTGCTGGGCATCCTGGCGTGCAGCGCCACGTACCTGCCCATCAGCGTCGATCAACCTGCGACCCGTTGCCAGAGAATCTGCGATTCGTCGGGTGCCCGCTTGTTGCTCACGCAACTGCCCGCCGCCAGCACCGCGCTGGACGCCCCCCGGCCCGGCGCGAACAGCGACCTGGCCTATATCCTCTATACCTCCGGCTCCACGGGTGAGCCCAAGGGCGTGGAAATCAGCCATATGGCTGCCGCCAACACCCTGGAAGACCTGCAACGGCGCTTGCAACTGAACAGCGATGACCGAATCCTCGCGCTCTCGGCGCTGGAATTCGACCTGTCGGTGTTCGATCTGTTTGCCGCGCTGTCGACGGGGGCGGCGGTGATCGGTATCGCGCCCGAGGCCCAGCGCGATGCCGGACGCTGGCGTGAGCTGGCCCTGCTGCATCGCGCCAGCGTGCTCAACTGCGTACCGGCGTTGCTCGACATGCTGCTCGGCTGCGCCCCCGCCGACGCCAGCCTGCCACTGCGTGCGGTGTTGCTCGGCGGTGACAAAGTGGCCCCGGATCTTGCGCCAAGGCTATGGGCCCAAGCCCCCGGCTGCCGCTTCATGGCCTTGGGCGGTGCCACCGAAACCGCGATTCACTCGACGCTGTTCGAAGTGCTGCCCGGCCAACCGCTGCCCTGGCACTGCCTGCCCTATGGCACGCCGCTGGATAACGTCCGCTTGCGCATTGTCGACCCGCGCGGTCACGACTGCCCGGACTGGGTGGCCGGTGAACTGTGGATCGGCGGTGCCGGTGTTGCCGAGGGTTATCGCGGCGACCGGGTGCGCAGCGCTGAGCGCTTTGTCGACTATCAAGGCCTGCGCTGGTACCGCACCGGCGACAGTGCGCGCTATCACCCTGACGGCAACGTCGAATTCCTCGGGCGCACCGATTTCCAACTCAAACTGCACGGCTACCGCATCGAAGCAGGGGAAGTCGAAACCGCACTGCTGGCCTGGCCCGGCATCAAGCAGGCGGTGGCACTGCTGGCCGGCCAGCAATTGGCAGCGGTGGTGCGCCCGACGGACGGCCCCGCGACGCCCACACGGTTAGACTCGCCTGGCCTGGCCCAGCATCTCGCCGAACGCCTGCCGGCCTACATGGTTCCCAGCACAATCCTGGGCTGCGCGCAGTTGCCCTTGACCGGCAACGGCAAGGTGGATCGCAAGGTACTGACCGACTGGCTGACGGCCAACAGCGCCCCCGTGCAGGCCAATCTGTCCCCTCCCTGCGGTGACATCGAAGTACAGGTGGCGCGTGCCTGGCAGCAGTTGCTGGGCCGTGGTGAAGTCTGCCGTGAACACAACTTCTTTGCCCTGGGCGGTGATTCCCTGAGCGCCACCCGCCTGGTACGCCTGCTTGCAGAACAGGGGCTGGGGGGCGCGCGGATCGCCCAGGTCTTTACCAAACCGGTACTGGCGCACTTTAGTGCCGATTTGCATCGACAGGCCGAGGCCGAACCGCGGTACACAATTGAGCCCGACCTGCCACAACGCCATGCGCCCTTCCCCATGACCGAGGTGCAGCAAGCCTATTGGTTGGGTCGCGACCCGAGCCTGGTACTGGGCGGCGTGAGCTGCCACTTCTATCGCGAATACGACGTCGAGGACCTAGACCTTGCGCGCCTGCAGAACGCGCTGGATCGCCTGATCGAGCGCCACGAAATGCTCCGTGCCGTGTTCGATCAACGCGGCCAGGCCCGCATCCTGCCCCCGCAACAGCTGCCGTCCTTTGCAATCGGCCAGGACTACGCCAGCCTCGACGACTTGCGCGAACACTGTGCCCATCGCGTGTTCGATCCGGGCCAGTGGCCGCTGTTCGATGTGCAGGCCGTGACCCATGGCCGGCACACGCGGCTGGCCATCAGCCTGGACAACCTGATCCTCGATGCACTGAGCATCCTGCGCTTCTACACAGAACTCGACGCCGTGTACCGTGACCCCGGCTTGACCCTGGCGCCATTGGAGCTGTCGTTCCGCGACTATCAATTGCAATCCGCCGTGGAGGCCGCCGAACGGCAAGCCGCGCAACACTTCTGGCAGGAGCGCCTGCCCGAGTTGCCGCCGCCTCCGCAATTGCCGCTAGCGGTTGACCCCGCCAGCCTGGGGCGACCGCGCTTCGAGCGCCTGCAAGGGCAGATCGATGCCCAAGCCTGGGGGGCGATCCTGGCCAAGGCGCAACAGCATGGCCTCACCGCATCGGCCGTACTGCTCTGCGCGTTTGCCGAAACCCTCGGCCGCTGGAGTGCGCGCCCCGACCTCAGCCTCAACCTCACGCTGTTCGATCGTCGGGCGCTGCACCCCCAGATCGATCAGGTCATGGGCGATTTCACCTCCCTGACGCTGCTTGGCTATGTACCGGTGCCTGGCGAACGTTGGGTCGATCGCGCCCGGCGTACCCAGCGAACCCTGGGTGAGGCGCTGGAACACCGTTGCCTCGGCTCGGTCAGCCTGCTGCGGCAGTTGGCCCGGGGCAATGGCGAGCAGCAGGCGAGCATGCCCGTGGTGTTCACCAGTGCGCTCGGGGTCCCGGATGGCACGGCCGCGCCGGTGGATGGACCGTTTGCCCGGCAAGTCTTTGGCCTGACCCAGACCCCACAGGTCTGGCTCGACCATCAGGTCGTGGAAGCCAACGGCGGCATTGCCTTGAACTGGGACCGGGTGGTCGGCCTGTTTCCCGAAGGCCTGGTCGAAGCGATGTTCGACGCCTACCTGTACAGCTTGAACTGGCTGGCCGAGCACGCCTGGGACAGCTCGCCGCCCGACCTGCTGCCGCAGGCCCAGGCGCAATTGCGCGCCCGGCTCAATGCCCCGGGACCGAGCGTGCCGGGTGACCCGACCTTGCACCAGGGCTTCTTCGAACAGGCACGCCAAGCGCCACAACGCCCGGCGCTGCTGTGGGGTGAGCACGGCACGCTGAGCTATGGCGAACTCGCCGAGCGGGCGCTGCGCATTGCCCGCAGCCTGGTGGACGCGGGTGTTGCACCTGGCGATCTGGTAGCCGTGTCCCTGGCCAAGGGCCCACAACAGATCGCCAGCGTGCTGGGCATTCTGGCAGCGGGTGCCGCGTACCTGCCGGTCGGTGTCGACCAACCATTGCAGCGTTGCCAACGCATCCTGCAACAGGCCGGCGTGACCGTGATGCTTGCCGGGCACGACCCGCAGCTGCCGAGCGTCAAACACCTCGATCCGCTCCGCGCGCTGGACGCTGAACCGCTGCCCGCGCCGTTCGCCGTGTCGGCCGCAGAGCTGGCCTACGTGATCTACACCTCCGGCTCCACCGGCCAGCCCAAGGGCGTGGAAATCACCCATCGCGCGGCGATGAATACCGTGGCCGAGATCAACCGCTGCTATGACATCGACGCCAGCGACCGCACGCTGGCCCTTTCCGCACTGGACTTCGACCTGTCGGTGTACGACCTGTTCGGCCTGCTGTCAGTGGGTGGTGCGCTGGTCTTGATCGAAGAGGACCAGCGCCGCGATGCCCGGGCCTGGTTCAAGGCCTTGCAACGCCATCGCGTGACGCTGTGGAACAGCGTGCCAGCCCTGCTGGACATGCTGCTCGAAGCCAACGCCCACGACCGCCAGCCACTGGGCTTGAAAGTGGCGTTGCTGTCGGGCGACTGGATTGGCCTCGACCTGCCGCAGCGCCTGCGGCAACAGGCCTCTGACTGCCGTTTTATCGCCCTGGGCGGCGCCACCGAAGCGGCCATCTGGTCGAACCATTACCCCGTGCGGCAAGCGCTGCCGGGTTGGCGTTCGATCCCCTACGGCGTGCCGCTGGCCAACCAGGCCTATCGGGTGGTCGATGCCCTGGGCCGGGACTGCCCGGATTGGGTTACCGGCGAGTTGTGGATTGGTGGGGCCGGTGTCGCCCGCGGCTATCGCCACGCGCCACAGTTGAATGCCGAGCGCTTTGTCGATGGCTGGTACCGCACCGGCGACCTGGGCCGCTACCACCCCGATGGCCTGCTGGAGTTTCTCGGGCGCGCCGACAGCCAAGTGAAGATTGGCGGCCATCGCATCGAGCTGGGCGAAATCGAGGCCGCCCTCGCCCGTCACCCCTGCGTCAACAGGGCCGTGGCGCTGGTCATGGACAACCGGCTGATGGCTGCCGTGACCGCCAGCACCGACGCGCAGGTCTTGGCGCGACACTTGGAGCAGTGCCTGCCGGGGTACATGCGCCCGGAGCAGATCCTGGTGCTGGAACGCCTGCCCCTGAGCAGCAACGGCAAGATCGATCGACGGGCGCTGCAGGCCTCCTTGGCCGACGCCGCTCAGTCGCGCCCGGCGGTGGACGAGCAACCGCTGCGCCCGGAAGAACAAGTGATCGCCGAACTCTGGCAGCAATTGCTCAACGTGCCGAGCGTGTCGCGCTACGACAACTTTTTCCGCCTCGGTGGCGACAGCCTCCTGGCCACGCGCTTTCTCGAAATGCTGCGTACCCGCTTGGGCCTTGAACTTCCCATGGGCCAGTTGTTCGGCGCCGCCACCTTGACGGAGGTGGCGCAGATCCTTGAGCGCCAGCCCACCTCGGACACCGTTGAAGAGGGCGTCATCTGATGCCCGTACAACCTCTCTTTTCTCCAGGAGCTGTACCCATGCCCGCCGCCAAACTGCTAAGTGAACTCAAGTCCCTGGGCGTCGAACTCTGGCCCCAGGACGGACAACTGAAATTCCGCGCGCCCCAAGGCCTGCTCAATGCCGAGCGCCTGGCACAACTGCGCGAGCACAAACAACAGATCCTGCACCTGCTCGAAATACAGCAACAGCCGCTGGTTCAGGCCGACCCGGCGAACCACCACGCCCCCTTCCCGCTCACCGATGTGCAGAACGCCTACCTCTTGGGCCGCCAATCTTCGTTTGGCTACGGCAATGTGGCCTGCCACGGTTACCTGGAACTGAGCTGGCCGGTGCTCGATCCACACCGGGTGGAACAAGCATGGAACCGTCTGATCGAGCGTCACGACATGCTGCGCGCGGTGATCGCCAGCGAGGGTTCGCAACGGGTCCTGGCCAACGTGGCCCATTACCCGCTGGCCGTCGCCGATCTGCGCGGCGCCACAAGTGACCAGCATCAGCACGCCGTGCAACAGATCCGCCAGGCCATGGAACAGAAGCTCTACCCCACCGATCAATGGCCGTTGTTCGAATTGCGCCTGAGCCGCAGCGACAGCGGCGACACCCTGCATTTTTCCATGGACTCGCTGATTGCCGACTGGGCCAGCGCACAGCTGCTGTTCAATGAGCTGGAGCAGTTGCTGGACGATCCCCAAGCCGCCCTGCCGCCCCTGGACATCACCTTCCGCGACTATCTGCTGGCCGAGCGTGGCTTACTCGAAAGCAGTCGCCATCAACGCGATCGCGAGTATTGGTTGGCGCGCGTCGACGACTTGCCCGCCGCGCCACAACTGCCTGCCCCCTTGAGCGGCGAAGACACGACCGTACCGCGTTTCCAGCGGCACTCGGCCCGGCTCGATCAGCAACAATGGAGCGCCCTGAAAAAGGCCGCCAGCGAACACGGCCTGACCCCTTCCATTGCAGTGCTCGCCGCCTATGTCGGAACCCTGCAGCGCTGGAGCCAGCGCTCTGCCTTCAGCCTCAACCTGACACTGCTCAACCGCTTGCCGCTGCACCCGCAGGTGGATCGGCTGGTGGGTGACTTCACCTCCGTAAGCCTGTTGCAGGTCAACGATCCTCAAGGCCAGGACTTCACCCAGCAGGCCCGGCAATTGGGCAGTCAACTGTTTGCCGACCTGGAGCACCGGCTGTTTTCCGGCATTGAAGTGATGCGTGAAATCGGCCGCCGTCGGGGCCGTGAAGCCGCGGCCATGCCAGTGGTGTTCACCAGCGCCATTGGCCTGGCGATCGAACCTCTGGCGGCCAGCCAGCGCCGGGTGGGCCACGGCATTACCCAGACCCCGCAGGTCACCCTCGACTGCCAGGTGATGGATGACCTCCACGGTTTGCACATTCATTGGGACGTACGCCAAGGCGTGTTCCCCGACGGTTTGGTCAACGACATGCAGCAGGCGTTCCTGGCTCAGTTGCAGCGATTGTTCGTGGACCCGGTCGCCTGGGAACAACCGATGCACGTGCCCCTGCCGGCCTGGCAACAGCGTGAGCGCCTGGCGGCGAATGCCACCGCCGCGCCGCTGCCCACCGGTCGCTTGCAGGACGGCCTGCTGGCCATGGCCGCTGAAACTCCACAGGCGCTGGCGGTGATCGACGCCAGCGGCAGCCTGACCTATGCCGCGCTCGTCGAACGCGCCCTCGCCGTCGCCGCCACCCTGCGCAAGGCCGGTTGCGCCGCCCAGGAGCCGGTGGCGATCCTCATGCCCAAAGGCCTCGACCAGGTCGTGGCGGCCTATGGTGTATTGCTCGCTGGGGCCGCCTACCTGCCACTCGACAGCAACGCCCCGGCCGCCCGCCGCGACCGCGTGCTGCGCAGCGCCCAGGTGCGTCATGTACTCGGCCAGTCCCACGCCTTGCCCAATACACCGCTGCCTGATGGGTTGCAGTGGCATGCGGTGGATCAACTGGCGCTCGCATCGGCCGACTTCAAAGCGGTCGACGGCAGTCCCGATGACCTCGCCTACGTGATCTTCACCTCCGGCTCCACGGGCGATCCCAAAGGCGTGATGATCAGCCATCGCGCCGCCCTCAATACCGTGCAAGACATCAACCGCCGCTTTCAACTCAGCGCCAAAGACCGCGTGCTGGGGTTGGCACAGCTGAGTTTCGACCTGTCGGTGTACGACCTCTTCGGACCACTCGCCGTGGGTGGCGCACTGGTGCTGCCCGACCCGGCGCGCGGCGCCGACCCTTCGCACTGGGCCGAGTTGGTGCAGCGGCACCAGGTGACGCTGTGGAACTCGGTGCCTGCGCAACTGCACATGCTCGCCCACTACCTGCATGCCGAACCCCGGCCACTGGACAGCCTGCGCCTGGCGTTGTTGTCCGGTGACTGGATCGCGCTGAACCTGCCGCCGCGACTTCAACAGCTCTTGCCCGGCCTGGCCCTGGTGGGACTCGGTGGCGCGACCGAAGCCTCGATCTGGTCCAACCTGCACCCAATCGGCGCGATTGACCCGGCGTGGCGCAGCATTCCCTATGGCCTGCCCTTGGCCAACCAGGGCTTTCGCGTGCTCGACAGCCAATGGCGCGACGCCCCGACCTGGGTGCCCGGCGACCTGTACATCAGCGGCGCCGGCCTGGCCCAGGGTTACCTCGGCGACCAGGCACTGAGCGAGGCGCGGTTCTTCGCTCATCCCGTGGATGGCCAGCGCCTGTATCGTACGGGCGACCGTGGTCGCTACCTGCCGGGTGGCGAGCTGGAGTTCCTTGGCCGTGAAGACGGCCAAATCAAGATCCGCGGGCATCGCGTTGAACTGGGCGAGATCGACGCCGCATTGCTCGCCACCCCCGGCGTCGACAGCGCAATCAGCCTGGTCACCGGTGACGAGCGCAGCGAGCGTAGCCTGCTGGCCTTCGTCACCGCGGCGCGGACAGCGCCCCACCCTCTGCCGGACGCGTCCTTGTTCACAACGATCAATCGTTATGCCGACAGCCAGGTCGGCACGTTTGACGCACAACACGTACGCGATTATCAGGCAGACCTGAGTGTCGCGGCATTGAGCTCGATGCTGGAGGTGATGCTCAAGGCCGGGGTGTTCAGCGGCGCGCTGGCCGAACCCGATGCCCCAGCCATCCTCAACGCCCTGCAGGCACAGCCGCGCCATCACTGGCTGGTGCGCCGCTGGCTCGGCTCGCTGTGCGAGGCGGGCCTGTTGCGACTCGAACAATCGCGCTATCGACTGGCGCAACCCGCGCCAGAGCCGGCGATTGCCTGGGGTCGGGTGGAACAGGTCATCGCCTCGGGGCTGTGCAGCCAAGCGCTGTTCGACTACCAGCTCAACCATATCTGGCAGTTGCCGCAACTGCTCAAGGGCGAGGTCAACCCGTTCGACCTGCTGTTTCCCCAAGGCCAACAGGACCTGGCGTTGCAGCTGTACGGCGGGGACGCCGTCTCGCGCTACAACAATCACAGCATCGCGGCACTGATCAACCGCCTCGCCACTCACCATGACGGCGACGGCCCGCTGCGTATCCTGGAAATCGGCGCCGGCACCGGCGCCACCAGCGCGCCAGTGATCGGCCTGCTCGATGGCTTGGAAGTCGATTACCTGTTCACCGACATGACCGCTTTTTTCCTGCCGGCGGCCAAGCAACGTTTTGCCGAGCACGCCTGGGTGCGCTACGGCGTGCTGGACATCGACCTGGACATTCGTCCCCAAGGGCTGGCCAGCAACAGCGTCGATATCGTGTTGTGCGCGGGCATGCTCAACAGCGTCAAGGACATCGACAAAGCCCTCGGTCAGATCACCGAATTGCTCAGCCCCGGTGGCTGGCTGGTGTTCAGCGAACCCACCGGTGAATGGCCGCCAATCCTGCTGACCCAGGGCTTCATGATGACCCCGGCCAACGGCAACCACGACCTGGGCCGTAGCGGTTTGCACAACGCCGAGACCTGGCAGGCGCGGATCAAGGCCTTTGGTGGTGAATGCCTGCCGATCCTGCCCCAGGCGGATCACCCGTTGGCCGCCCTCGGCATGCAGGTGTTCGCCGCCCGTTTCAAGGCCGGGTTCCAGCGCCTGGATGTCGACAGCCTGCGTCGCGCCCTGGCGCAGCGCTTGCCCGACTACATGCTGCCAGCGCACCTGCAAGTGCTCGACCGCTTGCCATTGACCGCCAACGGCAAGGTCGATCGCAAGGCCCTGGCCGGCTTGCGCCCCGCTGCCGATGCACAGGTGTCTGCTGGCCAGGCGGCGCCGAGCGATCCCCTCACCGCCGAGCTGTGTCGGCTATGGGCCGAGGCGTTGGGGTTGACCCAGATGGGCGCCGACGACAGTTTCTACGAAAAAGGCGCGGACTCACTGATCCTCGCCCGTGTCGCCGGTCAACTGCGTGAACAACTGCCCCAAGCCCAGGGCTTGAGTTACGACACGCTGCTGCGGCAAATGCTCAACGAGCCAAATGTCACCGCCCTGGCGCGCCTGCTCAACCATGGCGAAACCACGCCGGCCACCGCTGCGGCGAGCGGCGAAGCCCAGCGTTCATCTAGTAGCAATGCGTTGGTGGTGCCGTTCGGCGGTGGCGAGGTCGGCCCGGTGCGAGTGATGTTCCATGCGGCCCTCGGCACCCTGGATTACTTCCAGCACCTGGGGCGCGCCCTGGCCGAGCAACAGGCCGGGCCGGTGATCGGCTTTGCCGTGGCCGACACCGAGCGCTACCTGGCCCTGGAGCCCAAGCGCCTGATCGAAAGCGTGGCCCAGGATTATGCAGAACGCTTGATCGCCGACGGTCACCAGCGCTTCCAGTTGATCGGGTACTGCCTCGGCGGGCTGCTCGCCACCGAGGTCGCCCGGCGCTTGCTCGAACGCGGCATGGACGTGGTGGACCTGAGCCTGATCGACAGCATTCCGATGTTCATCGACACCGACGAAGAGCTGGCCTACGAGGCGATCTTCGTGCCCAACCTGAACCTGGACCCGGTCAAAACCGTGTTTGGCGCACACATCGAAGACTACGACGTGTACCGCGCCATCGACCTGCTGATGGCCCGTGACAATCGCCGCGTGCCGGCCGGGGCCATGGCTTCCTTGAGCGGCGACCCGGGCCTTGAAGCCCTGGCGCTGGCGGTGCAACAACAATCGGCGCGCAGCCAGGAACAACGCCTGGCCGAATACGCGCGCCTGGCGTCGGGACAGGCTGGGGTGCCCATCGGCCCTGAACTGGTGCCGACACTGTTTCGCGTGTGCCGCCACAGCATGCGCGCGGCACGGTTCGACCCGCCGCCGTTCCTCGGCAACATGACCTACCTGCGCTGCCTGGAGCAGCAGTCGTTTGGCATCACCGGCGGCGTTGGCCACCTGGCGGCACCGTTCTGGGAAGACGCGTGCCTGGGGCGGTTCGACTTGATCGACGTGCCCGGCAACCACTTCAGTGTGATCGAACCGCCCCACGTCCACATCGTCACCGCGCACCTGCTGGACGCCCTTCGGAAAAACTCATGACCACCGCCCTGGATACTCTGAAACGCCCGGTCAACCGCCTGATCCGTATTGGCGTGGTGTTTGCCGCGGTCGGCGCGCTGGTCAACCTGGTGCCCTTTATCGGCCTGACCGAGCTGGGTCGCTTGCTGCTGGCTGGCAGCGTCGACACCCAGGCCTTGTGGCGCTGGGCAGCGCTGGTGGTGATCGCCTTGAGCCTGGGTTGGATGGCCAACGGCGTGGCCCTGTGGTTGACACACCTGGCCGACCATCGCCTGCAGGCCAACCTGCGCGAAGCCATGGTGCGCAAACTGGGGCGCGTGCCCCTGGGCTGGTACACCGACACCACCTCGGGCGCGGTGCGCAAAGTGGTGCAGGACGATCTTGAAGACCTGCATCACTTGGTCGCCCACCATGCGGTGGAACTCACCGCGGCAGTCATCACCCCCCTGGCGGGGCTGGTGTGGCTGGTCACGTTGAACTGGCGCCTGGCATTGCTGGCGGTGCTGACATTGCCGGTTTATGCGCTGGCCTACGCCCTGATGATGCGCGGCTTCGGCGCCAAGATGCAGTTGCTGGACAAGAGCATGAGCCGAGTCAGCGCCGCCATCGTCGAGTTTGTCCACGGCATTGCCGTGGTCAAGGCATTCGGGCAGGTGGGCCAGGCTCATCGCAGCTATCAGCAGGCGGTCAACCAGTTCAGCGAGCAATACGCCGGCTGGGTCAAACCGCTGCTGCGCCTGGAAGCGTTTTCCTCGATGGCCTTGAGTGTCCCGGTGATTCTGTTGGTGAGCCTGGGGGTGGGCAGCCTGTTGCTGGCCGAAGGCTGGATCACGCCGCTGCAATTGTTCGCCGAAACCTTGGTGGCGGTTGTGATTCCGCAGTCGCTGTTGGTGATCAATCAGAGCCTCACAGCCCAACGCACCGCCCTGGCGGCGGCCGACCGCGTCGAAGCGCTGCTCAAGGTTGAAGAGCTGCCCACGCCGAATGTAGGCAAGCAACCCCAGGGCAGCGACATCACCTTTGAACACGTGCAGTTCGGCTACGACCCCGAACACCCGATCCTTAACGGCGTGGACCTGCACTGCCCGGCCGGCAGCGTGACGGCCTTGGTTGGCGCGTCCGGCGCGGGCAAATCGACCCTGGCCAAACTGGTGCCGCGCTTTCACGACGTCAACGCTGGCTGCGTGCGGGTCGGTGGCGTCGATGTGCGGGAAATCGATCCGCGCCAGCTGTACCGGCAGGTCGGTTTCGTCTTGCAGGACGCGCAACTGGTGCACGGGACCGTGGCCGATAACCTGCGCCTGGGCCGTCCCGACGCCAGCGATGCAGAAATGGAGGCGGCGGCTCGCTCGGCGCAGATTCACCCGCGCATCCAGGCCCTGCCCCGGGGCTATCAGTCGGTGATCGGCGAGGATGCGATTCTCTCCGGCGGTGAAGCACAACGCCTGTCCATCGCCCGCACGCTGTTGGCCGACACGCCCGTGCTGATCCTCGACGAGGCCACCTCCCACGCCGACCCCGAATCCGAGGCGTTGATCCAGGACGCCCTGTCGGCCCTGGCCCGGGGTCGCACGGTGCTGGTAATTGCGCACCGTCTAGCCAGCATCAGCGGTGTGGACCAGATCGTCGTCCTCGATCAGGGCCGTGTGCTGGAAAGCGGTCGTCACGAAGCCCTGCTTCAGGCCAACGGCGCCTATGCCCACCTCTGGCGCGCCGGCGCCAAGACCTCCGTTCCCGAGTTGGAGATGTCCCTGTGATCCACAGTCTTGTCACTTTACTGGGGCCGGCTCACGCCACACGCCTCTATCGATACCTCGCGTGGCTGGTGACCAGCGCCGTGCTGCAAGGGCTGGCCGTCGCGTTGCTGGTGCCGATCCTCCACGCGCTGTTTGCCGGTGATCTATCCACGGCGACGGCTTGGCTGGCCGGCCTGGCGGCGATGGTCGTGCTGACCTGCTTTGCCCATTACCAGCAGGCGATGAAGGGCTTTGCCCTCGCGCTGGTCGTGTTGACCACTTTGCATGATCGCCTCGGCCAACACCTGGCCAGCCTGCCCCTGGGCTGGTTCAACTCGGAGAAAGTCGGGCGCCTGTCGCGCAGTGCCACCAGCGGCACGTTGATGGTCACCGGTTTGTTTGCCCATTACCTGGGACCGGTGGTGTCCGGGGTGGTGGTACCGGCCACGGTCGCCCTGACCTTGTTCATCTTCGACTGGCGCCTGGGCCTGACCGCCGTGTTCTGCGCGCCGCTGATCTATTTCGCCCATCACGGGTCCGCCGCTGCCATTGGCCGTAACGATGCCCGGGTCGAAGCCGCCGCGACCCTCGCCGGTAACCGCGTGGTGGAATTCGCCCGCTACCAGCAAGTGCTGCGCGCCTTTGGCCGGACCCAGGAGGGCTACGCGCCCTTGCAGGCGGCCAACCTGGCGCAGAAGCAGGCCGGCGGTTCGATGTTGGCCCAGACCTTTCCCAGATTGCTCGCCGGCGGCCTGACCGTGCAACTGGCCTTCGCGCTGCTGGTAGGCGTGGGCATCGCCCTGGCTGCGCGAGGCGACATCGACGCCATCCAACTGATCGCCCTGCTCGCCCTGGCGGCACGATTTGTCGGGCCACTGGCCGAGGCGGCGGCGCGCAGCGGCCTGTTGCGCATGGCCGGCAATGACCTGGACCAACTGGTGGGCATCCTGCGCGAGTCGCCATTGCCGCAACCCGCTATCAGTCAGCCGTTGACCGCCCCCGGCAGCTTTGCCTTCGAACACGTCAACTTCGCCTATGCCAGCGGCCCGACGGTGCTGCGCGACCTGACCTTCACTGCAGCGGCCCATTCGATGACGGCGATTGTCGGCGCCTCAGGCTCGGGCAAGACCACCGTCACGCGCCTGCTCATGCGTTTTTTCGATACGACCGAGGGCCGCGTCAAGGTCGGCGGTGTCGATGTACGCGAACTGTCCAACGAAGCCTTGATGGCGCAACTGTCGCTGGTGATGCAAGACGTCTACCTGTTCGACGACAGCCTCGAAGCCAACATCCGTGTCGGTAGGCCGGACGCCACTGCGCAGCAGGTGGCTGAAGCGGCGCGGCTGGCCGGCGTCGATGAAATTGTCGCGCGCCTGCCCCAGGGCTGGCACACCCCGGTGGGCGAAGGCGGCGCGGCACTGTCCGGTGGCGAGCGCCAGCGGGTGTCCCTGGCCAGGGCGTTGCTCAAACGCGCCCCGATCGTGCTGCTGGATGAAGCCACCGCGGCACTGGATCCGCACAACGAAGCCTTCGTACAGACGGCCATTCGTAGCCTGAAGCAAAGCTCGACGGTATTGGTCATCGCCCATCGCCTGCCGACCATCATGGCCGCCGACCAGATTCTGGTGCTGGATGAAGGTCGTCTGGTGGAAGCTGGCACACACCCGCAACTGCTGGCCCTCGACGGGCGTTACGGCGGTTTTTGGCGTGACCGCCAGCGCGCCGGCGGCTGGCGTCTGAACGCGCAGGCCCAACCATGCTGATCGGTGTGCTGGGTGCCAGTGGCGATGTCGGGCTGGCCAGTGCTCGGGCGTTGTTGAGCTTGGGCGTGAACGAGCTGCGCCTGGGCGGGCGTGCCCCACGCAACGGTGCCCGCTGCCTGGCATCGCTCCAGCAGCAATGGCCCGATGCACACCTGCAATGGACAGCGGTGGACTTCAATGATGCCCCCGCCCTGGCCGGGTTCGCCGATGGCTGCGACGTGCTGCTCAACTGCGCCGGCCCCTCCTGGCAATTGGCGGACCGTGCCGCCCAGGCGGCGCTGCAAACCAATGCCCATTACGTGGATGCCGCCGGTGACATGACGCTCGAGCCCAGCCAGTGGCGCAACCGTTGTGCCGTCCTCGGTGCCGGCCTGCAACCGGGGCTCACCGGTTTGCTTCCGCGTTGGCTGGCCGAGCAGGCATTTACCCAGGTCCTGGGACTGACCAGCTATTTCGGCCTGCGTGACCAATTCACCGCGGTGGCCGCCGACGACTTCCTGCAAGGGGCGGTAGATGGCACCAGCGAGCCCCTGGCGGCCTGGTACAACGGCCGCTGCAGTAGGGCGCTGCGCCGCAGCCGAGACGTGCTGCTGCCCTGCTTCCCCGGCCAGGTTCACTTACTGCCCTATTTGAATCAGGAAGGCGAACGCCTGGCCATGGACCTGCGCCTGAATGTCGGCCATTGGTTCAACGTGATCACCGACGGACATGTGCTCAAGGCGTTGGACCTGGCCCACAGCCTGTCACGTATCGAAGCCGTGCAGCGATTGTGCGAGGCCAGCCGGTTGGACCTCAGCGGCCAGCCCCCCTTCGTCACGTTGCTGCTGCAACTCGACGGGCTGTGGGAGGACCAGGCGCGCACCCGCAGCCTGGTCCTCAGCGGCGCAGGCAACGCAGCGCTGACCGGTGCAATGGCCGCCACCACGGTGGTCAGCGTGGCGAACGATGAAATCCGTGCCGGCTGCCATTACGCCGCCCAGGCATTGCCGCCCACCGCCAGCCTTGAACGCCTGCAACGCACCTCGGCGATCCGTGCGTTGAACCTGCTGGACGGTCCGCTCGATCACTTGCATACCGTTGAAGAAGGTTGCCTATGAACATCGCCCTGAATGAACTTGAACACGTGAGCCTGGGGGTGATGGCCCAGGTACTGCTGCACACCCAGGCCTTGCCGTTGCAGGTCTGGCGCAGCGCCGGGCAAATCAACCAGGCCTTGGGCACGGCCCCCCGCCATGCCTGGATTGTGCGGCGCTGGCTGGCGGCCCTGAGCCGTGCCGGTGCGCTGTGCGAAGCCGCTGAACGCCTTGCCTGGCAAGGCACGCCACCCAAAGCCGCAGTCGAAAATTTGCCCCGGCTATACGCCGAACTGGGCTTCCCGACCAGCATGGCGCCCCTGCACAACCAGGTCATCGACTGCCTGCCCGACCTGTTGCGCGATCAACTCGCCCTGGCGCCGTTGCTGTTGCAAACAGGTGACCCCGTCGCGGTGCTGGGTGCCTACCAGCACAACCTGTTCACCACGGCGATCAATCAGGCCCTCGCCGCACGTGCAGCCGAAGTCAGTGCCCACGGCGATCGGCTGCGGGTGCTGGAGTTGGGCGCTGGCGCCGCCTGCACCACCCACGCCGTGCTGGCCGCGCTGCAAGCACGCGAGAAGAACTATCGCTTCACCGACATCAGCTCGCTTTTCAGCGGCGCGGCCCAGCGCCAGTTTCGCCTGGAGCCGGGGATGCACTTCGGTTTGCTCGACCTGGACCGCGACTTCGCCGAGCAAGGCATCGAGGCGCGCAGCCAAGACCTGGTGATCGCCGGCAATGTGCTGCACAACGCCCGCGATTTGTCCCGCAGCCTCGGGCAGATTCGCACCTGCCTGCGGGACGGCGGGAGCTTGTTGTTCAGTGAGTCCATCGCGGACAACCCGGCGATGTTGACCTTCATGCACCTGCTGCTGTCACCGCCCGCCAATGCGCCGTTACGCAGTACGGATGAGGCGTTCATGACACCCGATGCATGGCGCCAGGCCTTGCAGAGCCAGGGTTTCCAGTTGCTTGAGGTATGGCCCGCGGCAACCGACCCGCTGGCGGCCGCCGGGCAGCGCTTGTTTCACGCCATAGGAGTTTCATGATGACGCTGAACGTTGACACCCTGCTGATCGAGCTGCCCGTCGGCACGTTCCCATGGCATTTGCCTGCCCTGACCGACCTGGGCATTCATCAACGCTCCCCGGCTCGTCTGTTGGCCGTCATCGAACGCCAGCGCCCCGCCGTGGCGGTGATGAACGCCGAACAGCTGGAAAGGCTGCTGGACTTTCCCGCCCTGCCTTTGACCGACCTGAGCCACCTGGAACAGGTGTTGTTCGTCACGGCGCAACCGGGCGACTGGCAACTCGCCGAGCGGGCGGCGGCGCAGCTCAATTGCAGCGTCCAGGGGTTCACGGACGCCCTCGGGGAATGGCGCGACCTGGCCAGCGTCAAGCTCGAGCAGCAACGCTGGCGCGAGCGAGCCCTTGGGCACCCCGCTGTGAGCAGCGTCGCGTTGCACGGCCAGACCTTGTTCGCTGTACCTCATCCTTGTGAGACAGGATGGGTTGAGGACTACCTTGATGCCACTGAAGCGGCCCTCGACCGGCAGTTTTCCACCGAGCGACTTGTTGAAGCGGTACGGCTCAATGATCGGTTGGGCCACGCCGCGTTGCTGTCGATGCTCAACGGTCTGGACCATTGCGGCCTGCTGCCGGCACCGGTGAATGATGTGGCCCAGGGTCTGGCTCACGCGGGTATCGCGCCGGGTCACCGGTCGCTGATCGCACGCTGGCTGGACGTGCTGCAAGGGCAAGGCCTGTTGCGCCGCGAAGGCACCCGATTGCATCCCACCCTTGACGCCAGCGCCTGGAGCGACGCCGCCCTGGAGGACATCTGGGCGCAGTTGACCCTGGACTGGGCACGCAACACCGGCGGCAGCGGCACTCTCGAATATGCGCAGGCGAATGCGCGCCAACTGCCGGCGCTGATGCGCGGCGACTGTGCGGCCGTGCACCTGTTGTTTCCCGAGGGGCGCACCGACCGCGCGGCGGCGTTGTACCGCGAAAGCCTGGCGGCCCAGTACCAGCACCGCGCGGTGGCCCACTGGGTCGGTGCCTGGGCCGCACGCCAGCCAGCCGGCATCCGGTTGCGCGTGCTTGAAGTCGGTGCCGGCACCGGGTCGACCACCCAGGCCGTGCTACCGGCCTTGGCCGAGGCTTCGGTGGACTACCTGTGCACCGACGTGTCGCGCTATTTCAGCGAGCAGGCCGCCGAGCGTTTGCAAGCCTGGCCGTGGGTCCGCCATGGCGTGTTCGACATTGATCGCCCCGCCCTCGCCCAGGGTTACCGCAGCCAGAGCTGGGACCTGATCGTCGCCGGTGGCGTGCTCAATGCCGCCCGCGATACCGAACGCTCCCTGGCGACCCTGCTCGCCTTGCTCAAGCCGGGCGGCTGGCTGGTATTCAGCGAACCCACGCAGGAGGAATTCTGGGTGATGGCTTCCCAGGCCTTCATGCTCAACCAGGCCAACGATGAACGTCAGCTCAGCAGCGCCACCTTCCTGGACCTCACGCAGTGGCAAACCGCACTGGCCAGGACCGGGTTCCAGGGCAACCGTAGCTTGCCCGCCGCCGGGCACCCACTGGCGCGCCTGGGTCATCGCATCTTCGCCGCCCAGGTGCCCGTCCATCGCCTGAGCCGCGCGGCACTGTCTGCACACCTCGAAGAGCCCGCCTTGACCCTCGAACTGCCCGACCATTTACCCGACAACCACACGCTGGCCCTGTGGGCTCGCCTGCCGGAGACCTGCTCATGAATGGTGCTCCTGCGCGCAAACGCGTGATCGTGGCCGGCACCGCGTTCGGCCGCATCTACCTGCAAGCCCTGGCCCGCGCCCATGACCGCTACGAACTGGTGGGCATCCTGTCCCGCGGCAATGCCTATTCCAAGGCCTGCGCCGAACATTATGGGGTGACGCTGTACGAGACCGTCGAACAGGTGCCGGATGATGTCGATATCGCCTGCGTGGTGGTGCGCTCCGGGGCAACCGGTGGTGCCGGCGGTGACTTGGCCCAACAATTTCTGCGCCGAGGCATCCACGTGTTGCAGGAACACCCGGTGCACCACCGCGAAATCGCCGCGTGCATGCAGGCCGCGCGCCAGGGCCAGGCCGCCTATGCGGTGAATACGCTGTACCCGAATATCCTGGCGATCCGCCGCTTTCTCGCCGTGGCCGCTTACCTGCGCGATCGACAGGGGTTGGCGTATATCGAAGCCGCTTGCAACAGCCAGGTGGCCTACCCGTTACTGGATATTCTCGGGCGCCTGACCGGTGGTCTGCGGCCCTGGGTGTTCGCGGCACCGACCCCTACGGTCGCAGAGCAACCCTTCACGCGGCTCGACGCCCGCTTCAACGGCGTACCGATCAGCTTGCGGGTGCAGAACCAGGTGCACCCCAAGGACCCGGACAACCACTCGTTCCTGTTGCATCGCCTCGAAGTCGGTTGTGAAGCCGGGGTGCTTAGCCTGGGCGACACCCACGGCCCGGTGCTGTGGAACCCGCGCCTGCACGCCTTAAGGGACAGCACCGACCGCCTGATCATGGCCGGTCCCGGCAGCGAGCGGCTGGCCGGGCCGACGATAGTGCTGCTCGATCCGCAGGTGCCCAAGAGCTACCAGCAGGTGTTCAACCAGGTCTGGCCCGACGCGGTCAGCGTCGCCCTGGACGAGTTGTGCCGCGACATCGACGAGCCGTCGCGGCGCCTGCGCAGCGGCGTCTGGGCCACCGAGGTGTCCATGGCCTGGCGCGAAATGAACAACCTGATCGGCATGCCCGCCTTGATTGAGCCGCCAGTGCCCCGCCCGCTGCCGCTGGCTGAACTTCAGGCCCTGGCCGACGCCGTGCACCCCCCTTGCGGTGACGCCACCGCCCAACTGCTCGGAGCGCTGCCGTTTTGAACACTGCTCAATCCTCCTCCACCTGCAGCCATGTGTTGCTATGGGTGCGCGACTTGCACCAGGCCGTGGCGAATTTTCGTGCTGCCGGTTTCGAAGTCACCTACGCCACTGCCGAAGCCCGCGCGCAACACGCGCATATCTGGTTCAGCCAGGGGCCGATCATCGAATTGCTCACCACACCGCGCCACGCCTGGCTATTCAAGTGGCCCATCGACTGCCTGGCCGGCCGTGGCGCCGGGCGACGGATGTTGCGCTGGGCCGCCCAGGGCGAAGGGTTCTGCGACCTGGCGCTGCTGTGCGAGACCCCCGCCCTGGCGCCGCGCCTCAAGGGCCTGACGGACTGCGGCGTGGCCATGGGCCGGACGGTGAACTGGCGGCGTACCTGCGCTGATGGCCGCCAGACGCGCTTTCGTTTCGTCTACCCGCGCCACGACCGCCTGCCCTTCCTGGTCACGCCCTATGAGCCGGCCCAGCATCCGCCCCAAATGATTCATCCCAACGGCGCAACGGGCTTGGCGGCGATCCACCTGGGCGTACATCCCGCCGACCACACCGCCCTCAGCCTGCTGACCGGTGACGACCCGTTGCTGCGTATCCAGCCGGCCGAATACACCGGCGTACAGGCGGTGCGAATCGCCGGCCTGGCGCACCCGCTGATTCTGCACGGCGCCCGTTTGCTGGGTTGCCCGATCGCTCAAGGAGATTGCCATGCTTGATGGATGCACCGACTGGCCCGACGACTTTATCCGCCGTTATCGCGAACTCGGCTACTGGCAAGGCGTGCCGTTGGGCCAATTGCTGCGCGAGCAGGCGCAGCGCACACCGCACAAAGAGGCGCTGGTGGACGGGCATCGGCGCTGGCGTTACGCCGAACTCGACCTGCAAGCCGACCGTTTGGCCGCCGGCCTCGCCGACCGGGGCCTGCGCGCCGGCCAGCGGGTGCTGGTGCAACTGCCGAACATCGCCGAGTTTTTCAGCCTGACGTTCGCCCTGTTGCGCCTGGGCGTGATTCCGGTGTTCGCCCTACCGGCCCATCGCGAACATGAGCTGCTCCACTTGGCCCAACTGAGCCAGGCCGTGGCCTATGTGATTGTCGATCGGCACCTGGGCTTCGATTATCGGCCGCTGGCGCGCACCCTATGTGAACAGGCGCCGAGCCTGCAACAGGTCTGGGTGGTCGGGGCGGCCGAGGAATTCGTGTCTCTGGCCGACTGCGTTGCTGACCCTCGTCCGCTGTCCGCGCCAGACTCACGGGAAGTCGCCGTGCTGCTGCTGTCCGGCGGCACCACCGGCCTGCCCAAGTTGATCCCGCGCACCCATGACGATTACGCCTGCAATGCGCGCCTGGCAGCCCGGGCGTGCGGCTTCGACAGCCACACCCGCTACCTGGCGGCGTTGCCCGTGGCGCACAACTTCCCCCTGGCCTCACCCGGTGCACTCGGGGTGTTCAGTGTCGGCGCTACCCTCGTGTTGGCGCCGGAACCCAGCCCCGACACCACCTTCGAACTGATCGAGGGCGAACGCATCACCCACACCGCTTTGATCCCGCCGCTGGTGCTGCTGTGGCTGGAAATGGCGCAATGGTCCGACCACGACCTGAGCAGCCTGCAATGGCTGCAGGTCGGTGGCGCGCGGCTCAAGGCCGAGATCGCCGCGCGCATCGGTCCGGCCCTGGGCTGTGGCCTGCAACAGGTGTACGGCATGGCCGAAGGGTTGCTGTGCTTCACCCCACTGGATGACCCGCAAGCACGCATCTTCGAAACCCAGGGCCTGCCGCTGACCGCCGATGACGAGATCCGCATCGTCGACGCCGATGACGTACCGGTTGCGCCAGGCGCCGTGGGCGAACTGCTGGTGCGTGGCCCCTACACCATTCGCGGTTACTACAACGCCGGCGAACAGAATCTGCGCGCCTTCACCGCCGACGGCTTCTACCGCAGCGGCGACCTGGTGCGGCGTCTGCCCGAGGGCCATTTGATCGTCGAGGGGCGGACCAAGGATGTGATCAACCGCGGCGGCGAGAAAATTCCGGTGGAGGAAATCGAGAATCTGCTGCTGGGCCATCCGTTGATTCGCGATGTAGCCCTGGTGGCCTTGGCCGATGAACTGCTGGGTGAGCGCAGTTGCGCCTGTGTGCTGGCCCACGCCGAACACGTCGAGCTGGGAGCGATCAACGCCTGGCTGCGCGAGCGTGGGCTGGCCGCCTACAAACTGCCGGATCGCTTGCAGGTGCTGCGCGAGTTCCCGCTGACGCGCCTGGGCAAGGTCAACCGCAAGGCCCTGGCGGAACAGGTGCACGCCTTATGAGTGGTGAAACATCCCCGTGGTTGCGCGTGCTACGTGAAGGTGAACAAGCCCGGGCCCGCCTGGTGTGCCTGCCACATGCTGGAGGCAGTGCGAGCTTTTTTCGCCCGTGGCTGGCGCATCTGCCGGGGGATATCGACCTCCTGGCCGTGCAGTATCCCGGACGTGAAGAACGGTTCAACGAAACACATATTCCGTGTCTGTCCAGTCTGGCCGAACGTATTACCCAGGCGCTGTTGAGTTTGCCCGCCGGCCCGCTGTGGCTGTTTGGTCACAGCATGGGCGCGGCGCTGGCCTACGCCGTCGGTGTGCATCTGGAGGCGGCGGGCGTCGGTGCCGAACATGTGTTTGTCTCGGCCCATCCGCCACCGCACCGGCAACCGTCCAGTGACCTGCATCGCCAGGACGACGACGCACTGATCGCCGACATTCTGCGCCAGGACGCCGAGGCCACAGACCTATGGGCCAACCCGCAGCTGCGCACACTGTTCCTGCCTACCTTGCGCAGTGACTACCAGGCCATCGAAACCTGGCGCCCCACCCGGCTCGACCGCTTGGCGGCGCCGATCGACGTGCTGCTGGCTCGCGAAGACACCGAAGTCAGTCTTGACCAGGCCCACGCCTGGGCAGACCTGAGCGAGCACGCCCCGGATATTCGCCTGTTCGACGGCGATCATTTTTACCTCAAGCAACAGCCGCGCCCCGTGATCCATCACCTGCTGCAACGCACGGCCTACCTTCAAGGAGACTTGCTATGAAAACCCCGGAACACTGCACCGGCCTGCCGGACATTCGTCACGCCATCGACACCCTCGACCGGCAGATCGTCGACGCCCTGGGGCTGCGTATGCAATACGTCAAGGCGGCCTCGTCGTTCAAGCCCGACCAGGCCAGTATTGCCGCACCGGACCGCGTCGCGGCGATGTTGCCACAGCGCCGGCGATGGGCGCAGGAGGTCGGGTTGGACGGTGAATTCATCGAGGGCCTGTTCAACCAGATCATCCATTGGTACATCGCGGAACAAACGGCGTTCTGGCTGCAAAAAAAGAGCGAAGCGGTATGAACGAAGCCACCTTATTGAACGTGTTCGAAGCCGCGCACCAGCTCGCGCTGAAGTACCAGCGCCCCGTCGTCGCCGTGAGCTCGCACCCCGCACCGACCCTCGACCCCTTGGCACTCTACGAGGCGCACCGGCAAGGCTTCTTCTGGCGCGCTCACTCGCCGGACCTGACACTGTTCGGCCTGGGTTGCGCCTGGCAGATCGAAGCCGCGGGGGGCCAGCGCTTGACCGACGTCAACCATCAATGGTTCGCGTTGTGTGCCGAGGCGGTGATCGACGGTCCCCATCCACCGCTGCTGCTGGGCGGCATGCGTTTCGACGCGCAGCAACCTTGTACCCCGCATTGGGCACCGTTTGCCGATGCCAGTTTTCACCTGGCCCAATGGTTGCTCAGTGAGGACAACCATGGCCGCTGGCTGCGTTGCCAATGCGTGGTAGAACCCGGCAGCGATCCAGCCGTACTGGCACACAACAGTCTTGCCGCTTACGCACAGCTTTTCGCGCCTCAACACTCCCCTGCGTCTGCCCCCCAGGTGATCGAACACAACGCATTGCCAGCGCCGCAGTGGCAGGCCAAAGTCGCCAACGCCTTGCAGGCCATCGATAGCGGCGAGCTGAGCAAAGTGGTGCTCGCCCGCCATATTGAATATCAGCTGGACGCCACCCTCGACAGCGGCGCGGTCATGCGCCGGCTGCATGACCGGCGCAGCCATTCCCACCTGTTCGCCCTGCACCGGGGAGACAGTTGTTTCATGGGCGCCACCCCGGAGCGACTGCTCAGCTGCCAGGAAGGCCGCCTGAGCACCCATGCCCTCGCCGGTAGCGCTCGGCGCGCCCCAACGTCCGAAGAAGACCAGCAACTGGGCACAGGCTTGTTAGCGGACCCCAAGGAACTGCACGAACACCAATTGGTGGTGCAGACCATCCTGCAAGGCTTGAGTGGCATCGTCAGCGAACTGCAAGCGCAAACCCGCCCCGAACTGCTGAAACTGGCCACGGTGCAGCATTTGAGCACCCCCATCAGCGCCCGACTTGAAGAGGGGCGCAGCTTGCTGGACGGCATCCAGGCCTTGCACCCCACCCCAGCCGTAGGAGGTTTGCCAGGTGCCGCAGCCATGAGCTTCATTCGGCGTCACGAAGGTTTTGATCGGGGCTGGTATGCGGCGCCCGTGGGCTGGCTGGACGCAAGGGGCAACGGAGACTTCCTGGTGGCCCTGCGTTCGGCACTGATTACGCCCCAGCATTGCCATTTGTTTGCAGGCTGCGGGATTGTTCATGGATCCCGACCGGCCGATGAGTATGAGGAAACTCAAATCAAGCTGGCCAGCATGGAGCAAGCATTACGCCTCTTCTCAGGCTAACGGAGCACCACCGCAATGTGCCTTGCGTGAACCGCACAGAGCGCCTCTTTTCAGAGACGCTTCGCTTTCGCCAGGTCCGCAATCAGAAAATCCCTGAAGGCACACACCGCTGCCGGTAGATTGCGCCCAGCCATGCTTTGCAGTTCGATGCGGCGTGCCTGCATGCCTTCGTCAAGGATCGGCACGCACTGCAGGACCTTGTCCGCCACCTGCTTTTGCAAGGTCATTTCGCTGGCCAGGCTGATAACGCCCTCTTCGCGGACGAAGCTATAGAGCGCGGCAACGTAGTTAGTGGTCAACACCGGGTCGAACAACAACCCCTGTACCCCGCAACAGATGTCGAATAGTTGCCGTATCGTGGTGTCGGCCTTGGGTAACGCAATGGGCCAGGGTTGTAACTCGGCGAGGCTGACCGCTTCACGCCCGGCCAAGGGATGGGAATTGGCGACCACGGCAAAAATCGCCCCGCTCAGGACATGTTCGACCTTGATCTCCTTTTGCGGCGTCAGGCTGAAGGTCATCGCCAGATCGGCTTCGCCAGAACGCACCTTCTCGGTCGCTTCGGCAGGCGCACACACCTCCAAGGTGAAATGAATGCCCTGATACTCACGCCTGAACGCGCTGATGCTCCTGGGCATGTATTCCAGTGCAAACCCTTCAGAGCAGGCAACGTGCACATGGCCCCGCTGCAAGCCATGCAACTCGGTGATCTCCAGCACCACCTGCTCGGCCTCAAGCTGCGACTTGCGCGCGTAGGCCGCCAGTCGCGCCCCCGCCTCGCTGAGCACCATGCCTCGGGCACGGCGCTCAAACAGGCTGGCATCCAGGGCCAACTCAAGCTTGGAAATCTGTCGGCTTACCGCTGACGCTGCAACATTGAGCCGCACCGACGCTTCGCTGATCGATCCGCACCGCGCGACTTCCAGAAAATAGCGCAACGCCGTGGATTGCACGCCATACAGCTGCATCGGAGCCCCCGAGGATTGCCTTTTCGGCAAAGCAAGTATCGAAAGATTGTGCTTGTGGCATTGATAGCCTTTCCCTACATTCGTGTCCAGACCAAAAAAAACTACGCCTGAGCTTCTCCTCCTCGTTTACCGCATTTGCGATTCGCTGCCCTTTGATTCAACCACTCTCGCCAACGGAGACGACGGCATGGGCATCAAAGGTTTCGCCTGCAGTTTTGCGCTGATGGGCCTCATCAGCAGTTTTCCGGCGCATGCCGGTAAAGCCAACGACACCCTGGTTTACGCTTCCGACAGCGAGCCTGAAAACATCAGCCCCTACCACAACGATCTACGCGAAGGGGTGATTCTCGGCCGGCTGATCTGGGACAACTTGATCTACCGCGACCCCACCAGCGGCGAATACAAACCCATGCTGGCCACCAGTTGGAAACAGGTCGACGACACCACCCTCGACTTTGAGCTGCGCAAAGGCGTCAAATTTCACAACGGCGACGCCTTCACCGCCGACGACGTGGTGTTCACCCTCAACTACGTGGTGTCGCCCGAAGCGAAAGTCGTTACCGTGCAAAACGTCGACTGGATCAAAAGCGCTGAAAAAACCGGTGACTACAGCGTCCGCCTGCATTTGAAAAAAGCTTTTCCCGCGGCACTGGAATACCTGTCCAACGCCGTACCGATGTTCCCCAAAACGTATTTCGAGAAAGTCGGCCTGGCTGAATTCAGTCGTAAACCGATTGGCACCGGTCCCTATAAAGCTGTGTCAGTAGTGGCGGGCGAAGGCGTGACCATGGCGCTCAATAAGGACTACTTCAAGGACAGCCCACAAGGCCAACCGCATATCGGCCACCTCAAGTTCCGAGTGATCCCTGATGCGGAAACCCGTCTGGCCGAGCTGATGACCGGCGGTGTTGACTGGACCTGGCGCGTCGCACCAGACCAGGCAGTCAACCTCAAGAGCATGCCGAACCTGACCGTGACCAGCGGCGAAACCATGCGCATCGGTTTCCTGATCCTCGATGCTCGTGGCACCTCGACTGAAAACTCACCGATGAAAAACCTTAAGGTGCGTCAGGCCATCAACCACGCCATCAACCGCGATGCACTGGCCTCACAACTGGTGGGCGGCGAAGCCAAACCCTTGCAAGTCGCCTGCTATCCGGGGCAGTTCGGTTGCGACACCACGGCAGCCACGGTCTACAACCATGACCCAGCCAAGGCCAAGGCGCTGCTCGCTGAAGCCGGTTATCCGAATGGCTTTGAGACAGAAATCTTCGCTTACCGCGACCGTGATTACGTCGAAGCGATCATCGGCAACCTGCGTGCCGTGGGTATCAATGCCAAGCTGCGCTACTTGAAGTACGCCGCCCTGCGCGACCAACAACGTGGCGGCAAAGTGCCGATATCGTTCCAGGCCTGGGGTTCGTTCTCGATTCTCGACACATCGGCGTCCGCTGGGACCTGGTTCAAAGGCAACCCGGACGACAACATCAAGGATCCGCAGGTCCAGGGCTGGTTGCAGACCGCCGACAACGCCCTCGACCCGCAAGTGCGCAAGGACAACTACCGAAAGGCGTTGCAGCGCATCAGCGAGCAGGCCTATTGGGCGCCGCTGTTCAATTACTCGATGAACTACGCCTATACCTCCGACCTGGCGTTCACGCCCTACCCGGATGAGCTACCGCGTTTCGTTCTGTCCAGCTGGAAGTAATCGACAGGTGCCGTGACGCGCGGTTTTAACCGCGCTACGGCACGCCCCACACATATCAGCCAATGGATACGAGGAAACTTGCCATGCTTGGATTCCTTCTACGCCGTCTGGGTATCGCATTTTGCGTTGCAGTTACCGTGTCGGTGATCAGCTTTTCTCTTTTGCACCTGTCCGGTGACCTGGCCACTGCCATTGGCGGACCGGAAGCCAGCAGCGAACAGATCGAACAGATCCGCGTGCAGTACGGTTTGGACAAACCGCTGCCGACCCAGTACTTCAACTGGCTGGGCGATTTGCTGCGGTTGGATCTGGGCAACTCTTTTTTCTTTCAGGAATCGGTCTACAACCTGATCGTCAACCGCCTGCCAATCACCCTCGGCCTGGGAGCGATGGCATTGGGCATTGCACTGCTGGTGGCGATTCCGCTTGGGGTGCTGGCCGCAGTCAAACGCGACACATGGATTGACCGCCTGGCGTTGAGCATTGCCGTACTGGGTCAGGCAATGCCAAGTTTCTGGTTTGCGCTGATGTTGATCGTGGTGTTCGCGGTGACGCTCAAGTGGCTGCCGGTGTCCGGCAACTCGACGATGCTGCACTTCGTCATGCCGGCGATTGCCTTGGGCTATTACGCGACGCCGGCAATCATGCGTCTGACCCGTGCCGGCATGCTCGATGTGCTCAGTTCCGATTACATCCGCACCGCCCGCGCCAAGGGCCTGCGCCCTGCCCGCGTGTTGTTCAAGCATGCACTGCGCAACGCCTTGATTCCGGTCGTCGCCCTGGCGGCGGTGGAATTTGGCTTCATGCTCGGCGGTTCGGTGGTGATCGAAACCGTGTTCTCCCTGCAAGGTATCGGACAACTCGCCTGGGACGCCATCGCCCGTGATGACTTTCCGGTGGTACAGGCCGTGGTCCTGCTCATCGCAGTGATCTACATCATCCTCACCTTGCTGGCCGATGTGCTCAACGCACTGCTCGACCCGCGCATTCGCGTGCGCTAGGAGGCTTACATGAGCACCCCCACTACCCTCGCGATCAGTGACTACCTGCCACCCCCCAGCAGCCTGAGCCGAGTACTTGGCAAGAGCTTTCGTCATCGTGGTTTCGCCATCGGCACGGTGTTGTTGCTGATCATCTTCACGGGAGCACTCTTCGCGCCGTGGCTGGCACCTTATGACCCTTATGCACAAGACGTGATGCTACGTATGAAGCCGCCGGTATGGATGGCCAACGGCACCTGGGAATACGTGCTGGGAACCGACAAGCTGGGCCGTGACTACCTGTCACGACTGATCTACGGCGCACGTATTTCATTGTTCATCGGCATTGCGGCGGCGCTTATTTCCGGCTTTATCGGCACCGTCATGGGGCTGTTGGCGGGTTACTACGGCGGCAAGGTCGATGCGTTCATCAGCTACCTGATCACCACCCGGCTGGCGATGCCGGTGGTGATGGTCGCACTGGCCTCAGCCTCGCTGATGGGCGGCTCGCTGAAAGTGGTGATTGTGCTGCTCGGCTGCCTGCTCTGGGATCGCTTCGCGGTAGTGGTCAGGGCTTCGGTGCAACAGATTCGCGATGCTGAATATGTGGCCTCGGCCCAGGCGCTGGGCTGCTCGACCCTGCGCATTCTGGTCAGCGAAATCCTGCCCAATCTGGTCGGCGCGCTGATCGTCGTCGCAACGCTGGAAATGGCCCACGCGATCCTGCTGGAGTCGGCACTGTCGTTCCTCGGGGTGGGTGTACAGCCGCCAACGCCGTCCTGGGGCTTGATGATCGCCGAAGGCAAACCCTACATGTTCTTTTCCCCGTGGGTCATCGCCATTCCCGGTGTCGCCCTGATGATTCTGGTGCTGGGCATCAACCTGGTCGGCGATGGCCTGCGCGATCTGATCCTGCCCGACGGCCGTAACTGATAGACGCCGTAACTGATAGAGGGTACCGAACATGGCACTACTCCATGTAGAAAACCTGCGCGTGGATATCCCCATGGGCAACAGCCCGACGCCGGATGACACCCTGCATGCAGTGCGCGGCCTGAACTTTGAAGTCGAGCGCGGCGAAATGCTGTGCATCGTCGGCGAATCCGGCTGCGGTAAATCCTTGACGTCGCTGGCGCTGATGGACCTGTTGCCACGCAAGGCCAAACGCACGGCGTCCCGACTGACGCTGGACGGTATCGACATGATCGGCCAGAGCGAACGGCACATGTGCGACCTGCGCGGCAACCGCCTGGCGATGATCTTCCAGGAGCCGATGACCTCGCTGAACCCGGCCTACAGCATTGGCGACCAACTCAGCGAAGTGCTCACCCGGCATCGCAAGGTGTCGCGCAAGGATGCCCTGGTTCGCGCCGGGCGGATGCTGGAGAAAGTCGGCATCAGCAATGCCACCGAGCGCTTGCGGCAGTATCCGCATCAACTGTCTGGCGGTTTGCGCCAGCGGGTGATCATTGCCATGGCGTTGATGTGCGAACCGGACCTGATCATCGCCGATGAGCCCACCACCGCATTGGACGTGACCATTCAAGCGCAGATCCTGCGCTTGATTCGCGACATTCAGAAAGAACTCGGCCTGGCGGTGATCTTCATCACCCACGACCTTGGGTTGGTGGCACGGATCGCCGATCGGGTCGCGGTGATGTATGCCGGGGAAATCGTCGAAACCGCCCCTGCCCTGCAACTGTTCGAGAACCCGCAGCATCCGTACACCCGTGGTCTGCTGGCCAGCATTCCAATCCCTGGCCAGACCAAACCGGGTGAGGCACTGGGTTCGATTCCAGGCCTGGTGCCGAGCCTGGTAGGCGAACAGCAAGGTTGTGCGTTCCGCAATCGTTGCGCTCAGGCGATACCGACCTGCGCGCAGAACATCCCCGAAGTCGAACAGGACGGACACATGGCGCGCTGCCTGTTCGCCGCACCGGCCCCGGCACCGATTCGCCTTCAGGAGCGTGCACGGTCATGAAAAAAGACATCGCTTTGGAGCTGTGTGACATCCGCCGCGAGTTTCGGATCAACCAGGGCTTTTTCAAACCCGCCGCCACCCTGAAAGCCGTAGATGGCGTTTCCCTGCGCCTGATGCGGGGCGAGACCCTCGGTCTGGTAGGTGAGTCCGGTTGCGGAAAAAGTACCCTGGCCAAGCTACTGCTCGGTCTGCTGCCGCCTACCAGCGGCGATGTGCTGGTCAACGGCAGACATCTGGCGGCGACTGATCGCAAGGCAATGTCCCGGCACATTCAGCCGATATTCCAGGACCCGTATTCCTCGCTGAACCCACGCAAGACCCTGCGCGAAATCATTACCCTGCCGCTGATCGTGCATGACATCGGCAACCCCGCCGAGCGGCGCAAGAAGACCGAAGCAATGCTTGATGTGGTCGGCCTGCCCAAGCGGGTGATCGACAGCTACCCAAGCCAGCTGTCCGGCGGACAACGCCAGCGAGTCGCGATCGCACGGGCGCTGATCATGCGCCCCGATGTGTTGATCTGCGACGAGCCCACCTCAGCACTGGATGTGTCGGTGCAGGCGCAGATTCTCAACCTGCTGCAAGACCTCAAGCGCGAATTCGGCCTGACCTATCTGCTGATCAGCCACAACCTCGCGGTCATCGAACACCTCGCCGACCGGGTAGCGGTGATGTATCTGGGGCGCATCGTCGAAGAGCGTACGCGCGAATCGTTGTTTGCTGAACCCGGCCACCCCTATACCCGCGCCTTACTGGATTCGGTGCTCACGCCCGATCCACACCTGGGCATTCCCGATATCGGCCTGCACGGCACCTTTCCCAATCCGATGTCTCCGCCGTCCGGTTGCGCTTTCCACCCGCGCTGCCCGAGCTGCTTCGCACCGTGCAAAACGGCCTACCCGGCCAATGATTCCATTATCGGGGGCAACGTGCGTTGCCACCTTCACGACAATCCTGCCCAAACACTGGAGCTTGTCCACTCATGAGTCGTTCATTGGCCATCAGCAACACCACAGAGCAATTCGACAACGGCGCCTTTTTCAATCTGCTCGAACGTAGCGTCGCCTTGCCCACCGAAAGCCAGGCAACGGACAGCCAGCCCGAGTTGTATCGCTACCTCAATGACTTCATCACCCCGCATGTCAAGGCCATGGGCTTCAGCGTCAAGATCTATGACAACCCGGTGGCAGATCGCGGCCCCTTCATGATCGCCACACGCATTGAGCATCCAGAACTGCCGACCGTACTGAGCTACGGCCACGGTGATGTGGTGCGCGGCTATGAAGCGCAATGGCGTGAAGGCCTGTCACCGTGGCAAGTCACCGTCGAAGGCGATCGCTGGTACGGCCGCGGCACGGCGGATAACAAAGGCCAGCACCTGATCAACCTGACCGCGCTGGAACAAACGCTCAAGGCTCGCGACGGCAAGCTGGGTTTTAACGTCAAACTGCTGCTGGAAATGGGCGAAGAAGAAGGCTCGCCGGGCTTGAATGCGTTCTGTGCCGCCCACAGCGAAGAGCTCGCGGCGGATGTTTTCATCGCCTCGGACGGCCCGCGCCTGGCGGCATCCCGACCGACGATTTTTCTCGGCTCACGCGGGGTGTTCAACTTCGAGCTGGTGGTCAATTTGCGCGAAGGCGCCCATCACTCTGGCAACTGGGGCGGCTTGCTGGCCAACCCTGGCATCATTCTGGCCAATGCCATCGCAAGCATGATCGATGAACAGGGCCGGGTGAAGGTGGCAGGCCTGCAGCCCGAGACACTGCCGGAGCCGGTTCGCCAGGCACTGGCCGACATTGACGTGGGTGGCGGACCGGGCGATCCGGACATCGACGCCAACTGGGGTAACCCGCAGCTCTCGCTGAGCGAAAAAGTATTCGGCTGGAACACCCTCGACGTCATCGCCTTCAAGACCGGAAACCCGGATGCCCCCGTGCATGCGATCCCTGGTAAAGCCAATGCCCACTGCCATATCCGCTTCGTGGTGAACAGCGACTACACGACCTTTATCCCGGCTGTTCGTGCCCACCTGGATGCTCATGGCTTCAGCAATGTCGAGGTCAAGCAAAGCCGCATCGATGTGATGCATGCCACTCGGCTGGACCCGCAAAGCCCGTGGGTCAATTGGGCCCTCAGCTCCTTGACACAGACCACCGGCAAAAAACCTGCGCTGCTGCCAAACCTCGGGGGCTCGCTGCCCAACGACGTGTTTGCGGACGTGCTCGGCCTGCCAACATTGTGGGTGCCGCACTCGTACCCGGCCTGCTCGCAACATGCGCCGAACGAGCACCTGCTGGCACCGGTGGTCAAGGAAAGCCTGCAAATCATGGCTGGTCTGTTCTGGGACCTGGGCAACGACGCGGCGCGCCTGACTCAGGAACATCAGTTGCGGGAGCTGGCGCAATGAGCGACTCGCCACAACAGGCGCTGGACTGGCTTGCCGGCCAGCGCCACGCCATGGAAGCGCTGCTGCAGCGTATCGTCGACACCGACTCCAACAGCTATGACAAGGCGGGCGTCGACGCGGTGGGCGCACTGCTCGCGGCTGAACTGGAAGCCGACGGCATCCTGCTCAAGCGCATGCCGGTCGATGATTTTGGCGACGTGATGCTCGCCGAAGTACCAGGCGCCTCTGGAAAGCCGGTGCTGCTGCTGGGCCATCGCGACACGGTGTTCCCCAAAGGCACCACCTCGACTCGCGGCTACAGTCGTGACGCCCACCTCGCCTATGGCCCCGGCGTCGCCGACATGAAAGGCGGCCTGGTGCTCAATTGCTTCGCGCTCAAGGCTCTCAAACGCGCCGGTGAGTTGCCCTATCCGGTGCAAGTTCTGTACACCGGAGACGAAGAAATCGGCTCCGGCAGCGCCAGAACCCATATCGAAAAAGCCGCCCGTGGCGCCCGTGCCGTGCTCAATACCGAACCCGGCCGGGCCAGCGGCAACGTGGTCAGCGCACGCAAAGGTGGCGCCACGCTGATCATCGAAGTCAGCGGCCGCGCGGCGCATGCCGGGGTCAACCATGCCGACGGCGCCAGTGCCATCGAAGCCCTGGCACGCAAGATCGTCAAGCTCCATGCCTTGACCGATTACGCGGCAGGCATCACGACCAATGTTGGCCTGATAGCCGGTGGCACCTCCAGCAACACCGTCGCACCTAGCGCCTCTGCCCGACTGGACGTGCGCTTCATCGAACTTGAGCACTGGGATCAGATTTTTACCGCGATCCTGGACATCGTCGCGGAAGAAGAGCTGATCGGCACCCGCGCCATCCTCAAGGAAGCGACTACTTTCCTGCCGATGGAAGCCCGTCACAGCGAACGGCTGCTGCGGATCTACCAACAAAAGGCCTTGGCGCTGGGTTTCAGTGTGGAGGGCGAGTTCACCGGTGGTTGTGCTGACTCCGGATTCACCGCCAGCCTGGGCATTCCAACCCTGTGTGGGCTGGGGCCGGTGGGTGGCAAGGTTCATACCGAACGTGAGTACCTGGAACTGGATACGCTGGTGCCTCGGGCTCTGGCGTTGGTGGCGACTATTCTGGCTGTTGGCTAGGGTAGTTGAGGCTTTTTTGGGGGGAGGAAATCTATTCGCGTTTTTCTGGACGGGTGGTGTGTATATCCGTTTTTTTGGTAACGGCGGCTGGCGGTTCCGCTCTTACAGCGGGTCACTTTCGAAAAGCGCGAAAGTAACCAAAGCGCTCATGCCCCACCACTTGGCACCTCGCTTTGGCTCGGTGTGCCCTCACTCCGGCATTGCTCCGTGGGCCCGCCGCGAAGGGCCATCCATGGCCCAGCGCGGCTATCCCGGCATCCATGCCGGGATGCCCACTGCGCAATGCCTGCGTTCGGCCAGCGTGGTTTAACGGGGCACCCAGATCAAGATCTAAAGCAAGAGCAAGAGCAAGAGCAAGAGCAAGAGCAAGAGCAAGAGCGGGGTACATTTCGGCACCGATGTGGCTGAACCACCGCTATCGCGAGCAGGCTCGCTCCCACATTGGATCTTCAGCAGACACAAAACTCATGCACACCGCAAAACCTGTGGGAGCGGGCTTGCTCGCGAAGAGGCCAGCACATCCAACATCACCGCAAACTGCTGCACCGCCTTCGCGAGCAAGCCCGCTCCCACAGGGGAACACGGTCCGCCAAGAACCAGGTCGGCTATCAGGCCGCCTCGCAGTGGACGTTGATCTCGGGCGCCCCGTTAACCACGCTGGCTGAACGAAGGTATTGCGCAGTGGGCAACCCGGCATGGATGCCGGGTTAGCCGCGCTGGGCCATGGATGGCCCTTCGCGGCGGCCCACGGAGCAATGCCTTCGTTCAGGCATGCCGAGCCTAAGCGAGGCACCAAGTGGTGGGGCAAAAGCGCTTTGGTTACTTTCGCGCTTTTCGAAAGTGACCCGCTGTAAAAGCGGAACCATAAGCGGCCGTTACCGCAGCAACGGATATACACCCCCCTATTGAAATCAAGCGTCCCAGGGGGCCACCGCATCAACATCAATGGCGTACCGCTCAATGGCCTCAGCACACACACTGGCATCGAGGCGCCCCATGTGCACCAGGGCAGTCAGCGCACTCAAGACAATCTGGTGGCGGTCCACCTCAAAAAAGCAGCGCAACTGACTACGGGTATCGCTGCGACCAAATCCATCGGTACCAAGTACGGTGTAACGGGCATCGAGATAACTGGCGATCAACTGCGGCAAGGCGCGAACATAGTCAGTACAGGCAATGATCGGCGCCGAGTCGTTGAGCGCCCCCTGGACATGACTGCGGCGCGAAGGCTGTCCAGGATGCAGTCGATTCCAGCGTTCCACTTCACGGGCATCACGTGCCAACTCGGTAAAGCTGGTAACGCTCCAGACCTGACTGTCGATGCCCCAATCGCTGGCCAGCAACTCGGCGGCGGCAATCACTTCGCGCAGGATGGCGCCGGAACCCAACAACTGAACACTTCCACGCGCACCCTCGACTTCATGCCGGGTGAACCGATACATGCCCTTGATAATCGCCTGTTCGACGCCTTCGGGAAGGCTGGGCTGCGGGTAGTTTTCGTTCATCAAGGTGACGTAATAAAATTCGTCCACCTGACGCTCCAGCATCTGGCGCATGCCGTGATCCAGGATCACCGCGAACTCGCCGGCAAATGCCGGATCGTAGGCACGGCAGTTGGGGACCATCGCCGCCATCAGATGACTGTTGCCGTCCTGGTGCTGCAGGCCTTCGCCACCCAATGTCGTGCGGCCGGCGGTGGCCCCAAGCAGAAAGCCGCGGGCCCGTTGATCCGCTGCCGCCCAGATCAGGTCGCCGATGCGCTGGAAGCCGAACATCGAGTAATAGATGTAGAACGGCAGCATCGGCAAGCCATGCACCGAATAGCTGGTCGCCGCTGCAACCCAGGAACTGATCGCCCCGGCCTCGCTGATGCCTTCTTCAAGAATCTGGCCGTCCAGCGCTTCTCGATAGCTCAGGATCGAACCGATGTCTTCCGGCTCATATCGCTGCCCCACGCTGGAATAAATACCGATCTGCTTGAACAGGCTGGCCATGCCGAACGTACGCGCTTCATCCGCCACGATCGGCACGATGCGTGGGCCCAGTTGTTTGTCCCGCAGCAGACCACTGAGCATTCGGACGAACGCCATGGTGGTGGACATTTCCTTGCCTTCGGCAGCAATGGCAAACGCGCCATAGCTGCTGACGTCAGGCACCGCCAATGATTCGGCAGTCGAAGGACGCGATGGCATGTAGCCGCCCAATGCACGGCGACGCTCATGCAGATAGCGCATTTCAGCACTGTCTTCATCGGGTTTGAAGAAGCTCAACGAGGCGGCCTGTTCATCGGTCAACGGCAGGTTGAAGCGATTGCGGAACGCGATCAGCGCCTCCCTGTCGAGCTTCTTCTGCTGGTGCACGGTCATCTTGCCCTGCCCGGCATCGCCCATGCCGAAGCCCTTCTTGGTCTGCGCCAGTATCACGGTGGGTTTCTTGCCTTCGAGCAACGCGCGTTGATAGGCGGCGAAGATCTTCACCATGTCGTGACCGCCGCGTTTCAGGCGGTCAATCTGCTCATCGGTCAGGCCTTGTGCCAACTGCGCCAATGCCTCGTTCTGGCCAAAGAAATGATCACGGTTAAAGCGCCCGTCTTTTGCCGCGAACGTCTGGAACTGGCCATCGACGGTGCTCGATAGCGCCTTGACCAGCGCGCCATCCGCATCGCGCGCAAACAAGCCGTCCCAGTCGGCGCCCCAAACCAGTTTGACGACGTTCCAGCCTGCACCACCAAACAACGCCTCCAGCTCGTCGATGATGCGACCATTGCCACGAACCGGCCCGTCCAGCCGTTGCAGGTTGCAATTGACCACCCAGACCAGATTATCCAACCCTTCCCGCGCGGCCAGCGTCAGCGCCGACATGCTTTCCGGCTCATCCATTTCCCCGTCGCCAAACACGCCCCAGACGGTTCGCCCGGAGGTGTCTTGCAGGCCTCGATGCTCCAGGTAGCGCATGAAGCGCGCCTGGTAGATCGAGCTGATCGGACCGATGCCCATGGAGCCTGTTGGAAACTGCCAGAAGTCCGGCATCAACCAAGGATGCGGGTAACTCGACAGACCTCGGGCACCCTTGGCGTGCGCGCCGATTTCTTGCCGATAATGCAGCAGATCCTTTTCTTCCAGGCGTCCCTCGAGGAACGCCCGGGCATAGACCCCTGGCGCCGAGTGCGGCTGATAGAACACCAGATCGCCACCGCTCCTTTCGGTTCGCGCTTTGAAAAAATGGTTGAAGCCCACTTCGAACAAATCCGCCGCGCTGGCATAACTGGCGATATGGCCGCCCAATTCGCCATAGGCGTAGTTGGCCCTGGCAACCATGGCCAACGCATTCCAGCGCATGATCGAGGCCAGCCGTTCTTCGATAGCCAGGTCCCCTGGAAACACCGGCTGGCACTCAACACTGATGGTATTGATGTAAGGCGTGCCATGGCTGGGCCGCCAATCGATGTCCGAGGCGCTTGCCACAGCCACCAGCATGTCGAGAATCTGTTTGGCCTGTGCCGTGCCGCTATGGGCGATAACCGACAGCAAGGCGTCCCGCCATTCAGCAACTTCTTGAGCATCTTCAGTGGTCTGGCCCGGCCATTGGGCATGAATATCGGACAGGTTCATGGGCATCTCCTGCAAATGTCGGGCAACGCTTCAAGGTGGCGCGAATAGCTCAATCGGGCGAGTTTTTTGACTTGCTCTACCGCGTCAATGACGGAGCGCTCGGCCCAGCTGTCTTGCCCTATCTGGTAGATGCACGGATTGCCAATGGAAAGATTGTTCAACAGATACTCTTCAAGTTCACCGCAAACGAGAAAGCTGTAATCACACCCCGCTACGTGTACTTCAATGCACCTGTCAGCCCCTGTATCCGAAGGTTCGACCTGTACCAGCGCGATATTGTCAAAACAGCTGAACCCATGATGCATCAGGTCAATATGATCACTGTCAATTGCGGACACTATGACAACGATGCGGGTACAGCTCGAAGGTTCACGCATCCACTTCGTGGTTTTAGAACGACAGTCGGCAGATCGGCTCATGAGTGCGGCCTTTCCATTGGGGTCATAAATTCAGGCGTGTGTGGCGATGACTTTCGCTAGATGAAACAACGCTCTTGCAACCCGCTTTTCACCAGTGTCCGGGTCACCGATAAAATCTCTTCCACCTGTTTATCGATCGCTGCATGGGAGGCTGCGTCTTCCAGTTTGAGGACACGCAGTGGGTGACCGCAGACTGATCCCAGCCAGGTGAGACGGGGTATCGGGCTGACTTCGACATCCAGTAAAAAGCAGCCTTTGGATACGCCTCGCAGCAGTTGACTGGCCCGGCAGGTGGTCGCCGGCGCGGCATCTATCGGGTTGGACCCAAACTGCAACCAGTCGAGCATAAACGCCCTGGATTGCTGGACCACCAGATAAGCAACCTGGTCCCAGTCGTCGATCTCCATATGCAACTTGTCAATCAGGTACTTGGGCAACGCGGCGCTGGTCACGATGACGACCCCGGTATCCGCCAGCGGTTCTTTCACCCAGATTGCAGACTGCGATATCGCATGCATGGTGGTGCTCCCGGCGTGATTCCTGAGCCTAAAGGCTGACACAATTCCCTGTGGGAGCGAGCTTGCTCGCGATAGCGATTTGTCAGTTACCTCTGTAGGCACTGAACCAACTCAATCGCGAGCAAGCTCGCTCCCACAGGGGCTCCCACAGATGACTCCAAAAGCAGTTCTACGCTTAGCCGTTACGAAACAGGAAGCTGTAGGCGTTCAGCGCCGGCGCCCCACCCAAGTGTGCGTAAAGCACTTTGGAACCTTCGGGGAATTCGCCACGACGGACCATTTCAATCATGCCGTGCATCGATTTACCTTCGTACACCGGATCTGTCAGTACCCCTTCAAGGCTGCCGCACAGTCGGATTGCTTCCAATGTGCCTTCGTTGGGCAAGCCATATTCCGGGTAGGCAAAACGTGTATCGAGCACCACGTCCTCTTCGGTAATCTCGCGCCCCAACTCCACCAGCTCAGCCGTGTGTCGGGCGATGCGCAGGATCTGTGCCTTCGTCTGTTCCGGCTTGGCCGAAGCATCGATACCAATCACATTCTTCGAACGACCGTCAGCGGCGAAACCGACAACCATGCCCGCCTGCGTACTGCCGGTCACCGAGCAGACCACGATGTAGTCAAACTTGAAGCCCAGTTCTTTTTCCTGCTGCCGCACTTCTTCGGCAAAGCCGACGAAACCGAGGCCGCCATAGGGGTGCTCGGAACAACCCGCCGGAATCGGAAACGGTTTGCCACCCTGCTCCACGACATCGCTCATGGCCTTTTCCCAACTTGGCCGAATGCCAATATCGAAGCCAGCGGCGTCAAGCCGCACGTCAGCGCCCATGATCCGCGACATCTCGATGTTGCCGACGCGGTCATACACCGCGTCGGAATAGTTCACCCAGTTTTCCTGCACCAACACGCACTTCATGCCCAAGTGGGCAGCGACGGCAGCGACCTGGCGGGTCTGGTTCGACTGGATGCCGCCGATGGAGACCAGCGTATCGCAGCCTTGCTCGATCGCTTCGGGAATGAGGTATTCGAGCTTGCGCGTCTTGTTCCCACCAAAGGCCAGGCCACTGTTGCAGTCTTCACGTTTGGCATACAGCTCGACCTTGCCGCCCAGATGTTGACTGAGGCGCTTCAAGGGCGTGATGGGCGAAGGACCGAAGGTCAATGGATAACGTTCAAAACGATTCAGGTTCATGACTCTGCTCCTTGATATGGGATATCCAAGCGCCAGACCGAAAGGGAAAAGGCCGCATTCCAGGCTCTTTCCAGAGGGGCTTCGATGAGTTCAATATTAAGAAGAATTCCAAAAATATGTGTTGCAAGTTTCCATCACTTGGAAAAACATAATTTCCATGAAGACACCTCTAACATACTTTTAATGCGTGGAAATCAATATGAGAGCAACAAACACTCACAAGAAGCCGAGCACTACGGCCACAGTGCCACAGCCACTGGATCGAACCGACCGCGCGATTCTCAAGGCCCTGCAACGGGATGCCTCCATCTCCAACGTGGCGCTTGCAGAGAAGGTGAAATTGAGTGCCCCTGCTTGCCTCAGGCGCGTCGAGCGGCTCAAGCAGGTCGGCCTGATCAAGAACATCGTCGCCCTGTTGGACAATGAAGCGCTGGATGCGGGGATGGTGGTCTTGATCGGCGTGGTGCTGGACCGCTCCACACCGGAATCCTTCGCCGCATTCGAGGCGGCCGCACAAAAGGTGTCCGGCTGCATGGAGTGCCATGTGGTGACGGGGGAGTTCGACTACTTCATGTTGCTGCGCACCAAGGACAGCAACAGTTTCAACCGGCTCCACGCCGAGCAATTGCTTTACCTGCCGGGGGTTCGCCAGATTCGCTCGTTCATGGGCTTGCGCCAGGTCTTGTCGACAACCCACATCCCCCTTTGAGGCTCCACTCAGAGCGAGCAGGCATCGGGGGGCATGCGCAGAAAACCTGACACGACTGAATGCGTTGGCAATCCAGCTGCTAAGCTCAATCTCGCTCCAGACCATAACCAATAACAATGTTAAAGAAAGGTAAGGCAGCATGACCACGGCACAGTCTCCGGCAACGTCCGCGAAATGGCGCTTCAAGTTAGGCATCGCCATTCTTTGTCTAATGCTCACGCTGTGGTTGTTGGTGCCACTGGCAGCGGCAGCGGATGTGCCCCGCTCCACCATCGCCGCTATCACCGGCGCCCTGTTCATTATCAACAAGGTGTTGTTGCTGCTGGTGATCGCCGTGATGGGCAAGGCGGGTTTCCAAGAGCTCAAGCAGCATGTGTTCAGCTATGTGTCGGGCCTTGTGCCCAGCGCTGAGCAGGAGGTAAGCGTCACCCGTCACCGTATTGGCCTGGTGATGTTCTGCTTGCCGTTGGTGTGCTCCTTTCTCGAACCCTATGTCGACACCCTCGCGCCCGGTCTGCGCCCCAATAGCTGGGCATTGCAACTGCTGGGCGATGCACTGTTGGTTGGCAGCTTCTTTGTACTGGGTGGCAATTTCTGGGAGAAATTGCGCGCGCTGTTTATCCGAACCGCACGGGTCACTGCCTCCGACGCGGTCTGAGTCAACGCCCGGATCGCCTCCCCCCGGCGCGCTGTCAGTTGTTCTTGAAGCGCCATGACTTACAGGTGCCGATATGCCCGAAACACAGAATTCTCCCGTTTCCGTCGAGCCTGAGCGCCAAACTGAACCGCCTCCTGAAAAGCCTGCGCCAGCCAATCCGCTGCGGCGCATTGCACTAGGTGTGGCGGTGTTGATCGCCGTGCTGTTTACCCTCTCCATTTTTATGGAACGACGCACGCCCTCGACGTCGCAAGCCGTGGTGCAAGCCTATGTCGTGCAAATGGCTGCCGAGGTGGGTGGTCGTGTGACAGAAATTGCGGTGCTCGACAATGCCCGGGTGAAGACTGGCCAGGTGCTGTTTCGTATCGACCCGCAACCCTACAAGCTTGTCGTCAGCGAGGCTGAAGCGCGGCTGGAAGAAACCGGCCAGGCGTTGGGTGCCAGCACCGCCTCGGTGGATGCCGCCCAGGCACAGCTGGTATCGGCGCGCGCGCAGCGTGACAACATACGCGAGCAAGCCCGGCGGGTGAACCAATTGGTCGAGCGCGGTGTGTTCGCCCCGGCGCGCCAGGATGAAGCCAAGGCCTCGCTGAGCTCCGCCGAGGCGGCCGTGAGCAAAGCCCAAGCCGACCTGGAGCGGGCGCGTCAGCAATTAGGACCCAAAGGCAACGACAACCCGCAATTCAAGCAAGCCCTGGCCGCACTGGAAAAAGCCCGGCTCGACCTGGTGCGTACCGAAGTCATTGCACCCGCCGATGGCGTGATCACCCATCTCCAGCTCGCCGTGGGTCAGGTCGTCAGCGCTGGCCAACCGGCACTGACCTTCATCGACAGAGGCACCGTATGGGTGTCTGCCGCCTTCAAGGAAAACAGCCTGGAGCATGTGCAGGCTGACGACCCGGCGGAACTGGTGTTCGATGTATTGCCAGGCCGCGTGTTCAAGGGCCGCGTTGAAAGCGTCGGCTGGGGTGTCGCGCAACAGGATAGCAGCAACTCCGCCCTGCCCTCGGTGCGCAACGAGAGTGGTTGGGTGCGCGACCCGCAGCGCTTTCCGGTGCGCCTGCTCGTGGAGGAACCGCACCCGATCGGCCCGCGCTACGGCTCGCAAGTGACCGTGGTGATCTACACCGATGACAACCGCGTGACTAACGCGCTGGGGGCATTTATGACACGCCTGGGCGCCTGGCTGAATTATGTCAATTGATGGGCAAGCTGCGCTGGAGCTGCTGCGGATCAAGCGCCAGGGATTGCGCATCGCCCTGGCAGCGACCGTGGGCTTGTGCACGGGTCTGGTCCTGGGCGACATCCTGCCTTTTCTCGCGCCCTTGTTCGCCATCCAGTTCCTCTTGGCCAGCCGCCGCGCACCAGCGTTGTCTCAGGGATTGATAACGTTGCTGGTGAGTCTGCTGACCGGCGCACTGCTGGTGTGTATGACCGGCATCCTCGGTGATCGGCCGTGGGTGCTCCTGCCAGTGCTGTGGCTGTTTTATTTCGCCTGTTTTACCGCGCAAGGCCAACAACGGGGCGGCGCGGGGCCGGCGCTGATGCTAGTCATTGCCATTGTGGTACCGATGCTCGATATCGTGCAGCGCGATCTGGGCGAGTCCATCGTGCTAGTGCTGGTCAAGGCGGTCAGCCTGGGGTTGCTGCTGACTTGGAGCGCCCATGCGCTGCTGCCCGACCCTGCTGGTGAACATACCGACCAGCAAATCCCACAGCCGCGCGAGCTGACCCTGGTGATTCACCAGGCCATGGCCAGCGCGGCGATTCTGCTGGCTATGGTTGCCCTGTGCCTGAGCGACCCGCGGCTGGCCACAGCGATGGTCGTCCCCATCACCGTGGCCTCGTTGCTTAGCCAGTTTTCGCTAGGCATGAGCAGCCGCACCGCCCTTGGCCTGGTGATGGTCAACTTGCTGGGCGGGGTGGTGGCTTCCCTGGCCTTTACGCTGTTCGAACTGCGGCCGACCCTATGGCTGGTGGCGCTGATCCTGCTGCTGGTAAGCCTGCTGTTTGCCGGCAAGGCCGCCATCGGCAACACCGCTGGCAAAGTATTCGGCGGGGGGCTCATGACTTTCCTTATTCTGTTCGGGCTCGGTGTATCACCGTTGCCGACAGAAACGCCCCAGCTGTTTTCCACCCGGATCGCCTACGTGCTGTTTGCGGTTGTCTATGCCATTGGCCTGGCCGCGCTGCTGTGGCCAAGGGCGGGCGTCATGCCGGCCGAGACGGCCAACGCCCATCGCAGCCTATCGTCCGTCGACCATTAGCCTCTGCGGTCCAGTGTTCATCGTTTACTCAACGGAGCATCAAGGGGAATATCGAGGATAAAGGTTGCGCCCTGTCCGGCCCCGTCGCTGCGCACGGTCAAGCTGCCACCCATTTCCTGCGCGGCCAGCGCACAGCTGTGCAGGCCGAAACCGTGACCGTCTTTGCGCGTCGTGAAACCATGGGAAAAGATCCGCGCCAGGTGCTCAGGCGCAATCCCATTACCGTTGTCGGCCACCGTGATACGCAATACTGCCCCGTCAGCGAGAGACGCGCCGAACGTGACGCATCGGCTGCGATCGATCACGCCGTCCAACGCCTGCTTGGCATTGTTGATCAGGTTCACCAGAATCAGCAGCATCCGGTGCCGGTCCAGGGGCAGCAGGGGCAAGTCGGCAATGTCCTTGACCACCGTCACTTCCTGGCGCGCCAGTAATCCAGCACTCATGCGCAAGGCATCGTCGATCAACTCTGCGACCGGCACTGTTTCGACAATACTGACAGCAACGGCATAGGACTGCTGGGCAGCGACAATGGTTTTGATGTGGTCAATGCCCTTGGTGAGTTGTTCAAGTTCTTCGATGATGCCCTGTTGCTCTTGCGCCACCACTTTCGCCAGCTTGAGCAGGTAATCAGGCAGCATCTTTCCCTTGTGGTCTTTGGTGAGAAAATCGCTCAGGTCATGGACGTGTTCGTTCATCATTTGCGCCACCTTGCCCAGCCCCTGGGCTTTGGAGGTGCGCATCTGGCTGCTGACCAATTCTGCCGATACGTTCACGCTGTTGAGGACGTTGCCGACGTTGTGCAGCACAGTCGTGGCGATTTCGGCCATGCCCGCTTGACGGGATTTTGCATTCAGCTCGGTTTGCACCCGACTCATGCGCAGCGCCGCGCGTACGCGTGCCTTGAGCTCCAGCGGCGAGAAGGGTTTGGCAATATAGTCATCGGCGCCACTCTCCAGCCCGGAGACGCAGGCCTCGCTGCCGCCGCGGGCGGTCACCAGGATCACGGGCAAATGGGCGAAACCGGCGCTGGCCTTGATTCTGGCGGTCAGGCCGAAACCGTCGAGCTTCGGCATCATCACATCCGAGACGACGACATCAATGGGCCGACGCTGCAGGAGTGCCCAGGCCTGCTCTCCATCAGTTGCGGTGGCGACGCTGTAGTCGTCGCGCAACAGCTCGCTGAGATAGCCAAGCATTTCCGGGCTGTCGTCCACCACCAGCACTTTGGATCGCAAGGCGTGTTCCGGGTGCTGCTCGTCGTCTGCGCCTTGCGTCGAAGCTTGATCGTTGCGACTGCCTAGGCGGCCGTCGTCGAAACGCAGGTGGCGCTGCTCGGTTGTGCTTGCTGTGCTCGGTGACGATCGCTCATGCATATCGCTGGCTTCAGTCGGTACAGTGTCTTGCTCAGCCCCCAGCGGAAGTCGAACAAAGAAGCACGAGCCCTGTCCGGGCTCGCTGTTGACGCCGACTTCGCCCCCCATCAGTTCGACCAGATCCTTGACCAGGGCGAGACCGATGCCGGTGCCGCTGTAGTGGCGCGTGGCGGAATTGTCGATCTGGGAAAAACGCTGGAACAGCAACGGCAGTTTGTCAGGCGCAATGCCAATCCCCGAGTCTTGCACCGCAAGTTCAAATCGCTCGCCATCAAGCGCAGTCACTGCCAGGTGCACGGTGCCGCCAGCGGGCGTGAACTTGATGGCATTGCTCACCAGGTTGAGGAGAATCTTTTCGAAGTGCCGGGGATCCAGGAACACCGTGCCAAGCGCGGGATCGATGCTGCAGGTCAAGGTGCAGCCTTTGCCCTCGGCGACCATGGCGGCATCCTCGGCCAGCACACCCACCGTCTTGTTCAAGTCGACTGGCATCGGACACAACTCGAACTTGCCCGCTTCGGCCTTGGAGAAATCGAGGATGTCGTTCACCCGGTTCATCAAGCGCAGCGCGTTGCGTTGGGCGCGATCGACTTGCACATGCCAGTCCGCAGGCGGGGCGGTCGCCGCCGAGAGTTGCTCCAGGGGGGCGAGAATGAGGGTCAGGGGGGTGCGCAGTTCGTGGCTGACCGTGGCCACGAAATCGCTCTTTGCCTGGTTCGCCGTCTCGGCCTGGTTGCGCGCCTGAATGAGTTCGATGGCCTGCGCCTCCAGCACCTCGGTCTGGTGGTGCAGCGTGTCGGTCCGCTCGGCGACCATTCTCTCCAAAGAGGCCTGGACTTGCTGTCGTTCGGCTTCGGCCTCGGCCTCCAGCACCCGGATGCGCAGGGCATTCTCCTGGAACACCCGTACGGCGCGGGTCATGATTCCAATCTCGTCGCCGCGTCCGGCGCTGGCGATCTCGGCGTTCAGGTCGCCGGCCGCAAGCCGGCGCATGACCGAGGCCAGGGCCACGATGGGCTGGGCGACGAATCGCGACGTGCTCCAGGCGATGGCGCCGGCCAGCAGGATCGCGACGCTACCCGCAAGTATCGTCGCAAGCATGCCGCGATCATTGTGGACCAAGGCGTCGGCGCGCGCTTGGCCTGCGAAGCGCGCCACCAACAGACCGGCGCTCCGTGCCTCGTTGCGAACCTGGTCGCGCGCGCCGATCAAGGCGTTGCTCGCCTGATGGAACCTGGCGAATGCCGCCCGGTAGCCGGCAATCTGATCGGTGACAGTCAGGGGTGTAGCCTTGGCTTGCAGCCCCACGGACGAAGGGAGAACGCGAGAGAGACGGCTGAGCTCGTCCAGGATGCCGCCGACCGAGCCGGCGACCTCGGCCGACGGTGACAGGCGAAACGACAGGGTCTGCGCCTCCAGGGTGGCAACACGCTCGGCAAAACGCTTGGACAACGCGGCGGCATTGTGCAGCAAACCAGTTGCAGCCTGAATGTCGCTTGCGTCATGGACAACCTGCCCTTCCACTTCAGCCAATATTGCCTCGAGGCGCTCGACCACATCCCCGACGGCGGCGAGCTGCCGCAAAGCCTCGTCTCCCCGGAGCTTGGGCGCCTCGCCAAGGTGCTCGACCGCCAGGCTGACCGCAGCGACCGCCGTCGCCAACTGGTCCACGTTCTCTCGCTCCTGCGGCGCCGTCATCAACTCGCGCAATTGCTCGACCACGGGCGCGAGTGCCGCGCTGGCGTTCCGCGCCGCGGTGGCGGTCGCCCCATTACCGGTCACCAGCATCTTGGCCACATTGGCGATGATGATCCGTTCGCCGTTGCGCAGGATATCCAGAATGCGATGAGCACTTTCGATGTTGCTCACCCGCGCCTCGTGCTCAGCGGCGCGGGCATCAACCCCCTTCAGCCCATCGGCGATGCCCTGTTCGACGAGGATCGTCGCCTCTCGCATCCGGCTGTAATGGGATGTCATGTTCTCCGTTTCACCATCCATGGTCAGGGTCGCCACCCGCAAGGCAGCGATCGCCGCGGCGAGCCGTTCCAGACTGCCCTTGAGCGATTGCGCTTCTGCCACCGGAATAGCGGTGAGGCCGGCGATAGCCGTCGCCACCATGCCTTCGGCCTGGGACAGGCTTTCCTGGTCGCGGGTGGCGATGAAGTTTTCCACCCGCCCCGTGGCGCCGTTGACCGAGGCCAGAATTTCCGCGGAATGGCTGGCAGAATCTACCGCACCTACCATGCCGCGCAGGCCGTAGAGGTTCACCAGCGATACCACCAGCATCAGGAACACCAGTGCGGCGACCGCCAGGCCAATCCTGACGGCAATGGGCCTGTCCGTGGAGGGCTTGAATGTCAACATGGCGCCTCGCCTCCTCGCTCCACGCCTGCCACTACGGCTTCGTCACCTCCGGCAAAGGCGTCGGCGCCGCCGTATTGCTGATGGCTGCGTCGATCATCGCCGCAACGGAAGCCTGGCTGTAGAGAGGATTGGCAGCGCCGCCCACCGGCATCGTGGCGAGCCAGGTGTCCAGGTCTTTCGCATCGATGCGTACCAGCGGCACCTCGACGAACTTCGGCACCTGCTTGCCCGCCAGAATCTGCTGGGCCACCCAGAAACCCACCTGGGAGACGCTCGGGGAAGCGGAGACAGAGACGGTCTCGTAGCCATTGGCATCGCGCTCCTGTTTCCACAGGGCGAGTTCATCCTGACGGTTCCCCATCACGATGATTGGCAAAGGGCGTCCCGCCGCCTTGAACGCCATGGCGGCGCCATAACCGTCACCGCCCTGAGTCGCAACGGCATCAATGCTGGGCAGCGACGGCAGCGCCAGCGCCACCTCCTTGCGTGCGACAGAAGCCGTCCAGTTCCCGTATACAGTCTTGGCGAACTTCAGGCCCGGATAGTCGCCAGCGGCCTTGCGAATGCCGTCGCTGATGTTTTTATCGGTGGCATCGCCGGCAATGCCGCGAATCTCCAGCAGCGTTCCGTTCCCCTTGAGGCGCCCGGCGATATAGTCCATTTCCACGCGGCCCATGGCGGACCAGTTGTAGTCCACGGTATAGACGCAGGGTTCGGTGACCAGGCTGGCCATGACGACCACCACGATGCCGGCGTTGCAGGCATCGCGGATCACCCCGTTGAGGGCCGTGTCGGACGCGGCCAGGATGACGATGGCGTTGACGCCCTTGACGATCATGTCCTGGATATGGGCCGCTTGTTCCGATGCCGAGTTATTGGCACTGACCACCGGAGCCTCGCGGATCAAGCCATCCTTTTGCGCCTGGACCGCAATCTCCTGCCAGTTGCGCACCATCACCTTGCGAAAATCGCTGCCGGCGTAGGAGTTGCTGAAGGCAATGCTATAGCTTGCGGTAGGACCGCTGGCGATGCCGCCGTCGGCAGCTTGGGCTGGATTGACAGCAACCAGCGCCAGCCCGGTCACGCAGCCGGCCAAGCGCCACAAGACTTTGTGGGTGATCGAAATACGCCGATGGACACGCGCTACCAGACTGCGCATTCGACCATTCAGATAATAGAACCGGGCATGAAGAATCAGACACATACAGACTCCTTTCCTTGGTGGGCGACAAGTGAAACCAGTACATTGCCTGCAGTGGCAATGAGCATAGTCTCAACGTGCCCGCTTCGCGCGGCCATGGAGGATTTCAGCCAACTGAGTGCCTCACAAGGTCATACCGCCTACGACACCTGAGGGGCGAGCGTGACATCAAGCTTTCGGGCAGCCGGCTTTTTTGCACAGCCTGGGCCGCAAGCAGCCTGTCGACATGAATGGAGGCATTTCAAATGCAATCCAATCTCACACCGCCCCTGCACACGCCGACCGAGTAAAAGTTTCTGACCTCCGCCACAGAGACACGATCCGTGTCGTAGGGCTGTGCGACATCGAAGTCCGGCGACATATGTTGTCGCCCCGCAAAGCAATCCTGCAGCACCGAAGATTGCAGGACGTCGCCATGCTCATGTCGCTCGCATTCACCCTCGTCTGTTCCGAATGCTCCTGGAAAACGACCGTCTTGCCTTGGTGTGACTCACGACCAACCGTTTTGCCGCCTCCCAGATGCTGCCCGGCTTGCCGTGACCTGCCGCTCGAATACCGGGAGGCGACCCACAAAGAGGTGCTCAAGGCGCGCCTGGAAGAATTTCTGGCTCTGAACAACGAGATAGAGCGCGACACACCTTGTCGCCCCCACTGAAGACAATGACTGCCAACCAAGGAGCCTCTTATGAAAAACCTGCTTGCAGCGATCGGATTATTTGTCGTTCTACAGAAAGGTTACGCGTTCTATCGCGAATACACCGATCTCAAACGCGATGCTCAGAACCGCCGTACCCCGGTTGAATAGGCGCAGACAATTGCGTCCTTTTTGAAAATCCAAGCCCCACATGTCGAGACTTTAGTTTTATGGCACACCCGAAAGATGGCATAGAGCCATCAAATCCCGTAGCATCGATGTCAAGTTGTCGCCTGAATGGTGATCAACCGTTGAATAGGCTTACAAGGTAGTTGCCATGTCTAAAGCGAAGGATACGCTGCTGCGCCTATTCGCGTTGCTGCGTGTAATACCCACCGAGCCGCAGCGCATTGCTACATCGACGCTGCTGGAAAAACTCCGGGACAAGGGTTTTACCGTGACACTGCGCTCCGTTCAGCGCGATTTGAACCGGCTGTCCATTCCCTTCTCGTTGCAGTGCGACGACAGTGAAATTCCATTTCGCTGGAGTTTCACCCGCGACGCGCCGCTGAAACTGGAAGACATGGACACCCCGACGGCGCTGGCGCTCTACCTCTCCGAACGACATCTGACCACACTGCTCCCACAAGCTGTGCTGGACCAACTCGGCCCCCAATTCAGACGCGCCCGAAACTTTCTGGGCGATCTGGGTAACAACGGCCTGGCAGATTGGGCAAAGCGGGTCCGAACGGTTCCCAACGGCAAAACCCTGATGCCTGCCAGCATTGCACCACAAGTATGGAGTGAGGTTTCAACCGGTTTGCTGGAGCGCCGAAAATTGGAAGTGGCGTACCAGAGCCGCAGTAAAAACGAACTCAAGCAGTTGCGCCTGCACCCCGCCGGGCTGGTGTCTCGACACGCCATCAGCTACTTGGTGGCGTCTGTGGACGGCTACGACGACCTTCGCCAGTTCGCCCTGCATCGGATTCGCGACGTCAGGGTCCTGGATGAAGTCGCGGAGCTGCACGCCACGTTCGACGTCGACGACTACATCGACACAGGGATTTTCAACCATCGACAAGCCGATGCGCAGGTCGAGTTGGTCGCCGACGTTCACCCACAGATCGCAGCCCTGCTCAGTGAGACACCGCTGAGCAGTGTGCAGAACCTGAGCGACCTCCCCGACCAGGGCTGGAAACGGTTGCGCGCTCAGGTGTCGCTGGACCGGGACACGCTTTGGTGGATTTTCGGGCTTAACGACAACATTCGGGTCCATGCGCCACAGGTCTGGGTCGATGAGATCCGCCAGAAGCTGAACAACTTGCGAACCCTCTACTCCGACGCCGGCTCGACAAGCAACTGATATTCGACAGCGCGCCGATCAACTCTGCGTATCTTGATGACGCCAAGGAAGCTCTATGGACAACCAACGTAAAAAGGCACTGAACAGCTCAGTCAGCCTCTGCCCGATCTGGCCCACACGGGCGTCGGAAAAAATCGGCAACATGCTGAACGAGATCAATCATGCAAACGCCATAGTCGACAAGATTGCCGGCACGGCGCAAAACAGCGCGATCAAAGGTGGGTTCGCCGCAGAGACATGGCACGCCGAATCGTTCAATCTGGACGCCATCCTGAAGGACAAGGAAGTCCGCGCCTTCACTGACAACTTCACCAACACCCCACTGGCGAAGAACCATACCACCCACGACATCGTGGTCATGAAGGGCGACGAGCAACTGTTGGGCGCACAACTGAAATACTTCAAGGATGGCGATGCCACGCAGAAGGCATTCAGGTCCACAAAAGACGGCATTCATCAGTATCAGGACAGTGATGCATTCATCGGGCCTGCAGACCAGATCGAACAGATCAAGGAAGCGGCCAAACGAGACATGCAGAGAAACCAGCAAACGCGGCCGGAAGTAGCCAACGCCGCCGAAAAAGTTCGTGAGAAAACGACGGCCAACCTCGATGTCGAGGGTGTTCAGTCAACGCCGCTGGGTAAGCGGGACGCCGAGCGTCTGGGCAGCGGCACCGACGCAGGCAAGCAATTGCATGAAAACATGCAGAACGGTTACCTGAACAAGGCCACCGTTCAACAAGGCCTTCGCGCGGCAGGTTCGGCAGCAGTCATTACGACTGTGATCGCCGGCAGCATCAATACTTTCCAGTCGATCAAACAAGTCCGCGACGGCGAAATCACGGTGGAGCAGGCGACTTTCCAGATCCTTCAAAACACCGCCATCGCTGCCGGTGACAGCGCGCTGAAGGCAGGCATCGCGACTGCGTCGGTCAGCATCACAGCGCGCAACCTGCCGAATCTGTTTGCGGGCTCGGCATTCAAGCGCACCTTCGCCAACAATGGCGTAGCAGCTGCAGCGGTGTGTGCCGTGGACGTAGTGCAGAACGTGGTGTTGTTTGCCGCGGGCAAGATCACACGCCAAGAGCTGGAAACCCGGACCGGCCACAACTTGCTGCAGACTGGCGCCGCCGTTGTCGGCAGCTCGGTGGGTGCTGCAGTGGGCGCTCTCGGTGGACCGATCGGTGCGCTGGTGGGCGGCATCATCGGCGGGCTGATCACCACAATGGCCATGAGCATCGCCATCGACAACCACATCGAGAAAAGCTTCCGATTGACACTGGCCGCCACCGAACACGTGGTGGGTAACGCCATGATCATGCATGACTCGCTGGAATACCTGCAGATGTCGCAGTCGTTCTACGCCGAATTCCACAAGGGCCTGTACTTGTCCGAGCGCCATTTCGCTGGCCAGGTCAAGACCATGGCAGCCCAAAGCACACAGTTGAAGAACCTGATCGATAATCTTTAAGGCGTATTTTCAATGAGCGAAACGGTCGAAGCAGCACCCCAGGAAATCTTCAATCAACCGCTGGCCGCCTCGGAGCAGGAAGCGGTTGAGGCGCTCGTCGCCCAGCACCGGAACAACGCAGCACTGACCCAGCAACTGGCGGTAGATGCTTCACGGCTGATCACCTCCAGCGACGAACGCCTCAAGCAGCAAGCCGAAAGCGGATTCTTTAAGCGGTTTGCCGCTGCGTTCAGCGGCAAGACTCGCCAGAACCAGTTGCAGAACCAAGTCGATGCGCTGCACATGCAGAAGTTCGCCTGGCATTACCTCAAGCAACTGCAGCAACAGAACCTGATTAACGCCCAGAGCATCGCGGTCATACGCAACAACCTGGGCACGATGAACGAATACATCATCGAAACCCGGGAATTTCTCTCCCAGGCAGTCAACAAGATCAATAGCCGCCTGATCCGGGTTGAGAACAATACCAATTTTCATCAATGGTCGTTGAACATCGAAGCGAACAAACGTCGCTTCAAATCGATGCCCAAGGTACTGCTGGTGCTGAACCTGGCGTATGACTTCATGCGCAGCCACCCAGGCGTCATGCTGACCTCGCTAGACATCAACCACCTGATCGTCACGCTGGAAAAGCTGGACGTGGACTGCGATGAAGAAGTCGAGCTGTTGAGTTTTATCGTTGACCTGATCGACCAGATCGAAGCCACGAGCATCGAACGCTACCGCTCCGTCATCGAGCTATCGTTCGACGAGCACGTCGCCGATTCGTACTTCATCCAGAGAAACATCTCGGGTTTGGCGTTCAATTCGTTGTATTACCTTTCCGACGAGTACGACCGTATCATCGATATGATCTCGGATGGCGAGGTCTGTGACAGCGACGATAAGCGCGAGCGAATCATCTCCAAATTCTTTGGAAAGGCGTTTTCCGGCCTTTATACCCGATACCGGATGCGAGACCTGATCGAGGAAATCATCGGCGGCAGCCTGCTGACTTTGGAGATTTACAAGGATCAGCGCGGCCTGAACGCATTGCCCGACGAGCCCGCCGAAGATGCCCATGCCGAGCCGGTTGCACTGGTGTCGTCGTTGCCGGACATCCATTTCCACACCTTCTTCGACACCACTGAGAACCTTGATGCCCGACGCAACTACCTGTTGCTGTTCGCTCTGTGCATCGAGAACTCGGCGTCACTGAACAGACAGGGCCGAGAGTTTCTTGAGTTGCTGGCGCACAAAGCCGGGTGCCCACACGCGCTGGGTGAAATCTCTGTACTGGCGGACAACCCTCGCAAGGCACAGGACTACCTGCAGGTCTTGCAGGATTTGCTCAAGGGCGACGACAAGGCCTACACATGGTTGCTTGATGCGTTCTACCTGCTGACGATGTGCCAGAAACAAATCGAAGGCCCTCACGTGCTGCGTATCCTGAACGCGCTCAAGCCTGCGCAATTCAAGGACAATTTCGCCCGTGCCCTGGTGATCATCACCGGGCAGGACGAAGAGCAAGTCCTTGCGGCCGCCGAGAAGTTGCAGCAGCAGACCCACGGCTGGAAAAACATCGTTCACTACCGCGAGCTACGCTTCGAGCAGACGTTCACCGAGGCTCGCGCCAGCCTGCGTAAAGTCGACCGTGATGCCGTCAGCCTCTCGATTGATCTTACGAAAGCGACCCTGAAAGCCTCGGATTACTCGTTCTTCATGGATGGGTGGGACGACTCGTTCCTGAGCAAGGTCAGCAGCAAAGTGGAGGCTACGACTTGCACAATGGGCCGCGGTTCCTGCCTGTCCTCGCTGAACGAGATGCGCAAGAAAATCAGTGATTTCATCTCCAGACATTCAAGCACGCTGAATCAGGGTAATCGCATGCTGGCGCGCTGGGGCCTGCCAACGATCACCTTCACCGACGAATCCGGCTATGCCGATTTCGAGCTGGACAACTCCGCCACCAACGGAGACTGGTACGACCAATTCAATCACTTCGAACGCCAGCTCGACGGCACGCTCAATGCCTTTTCAAATGCCTGTGCGGACGTGGCCGAACAGCTCGCGCAATTTATGGAAGGTCGATTCGACGAGTCTGTGGTTGAGCGCAAAGCGAAGCAGCGTGCTGAGCGACTTCACCAGGAACAGCAGGAAAAGCTGGCCAAACAGTCCGTGCTCATCCAAAAAGACGGCCGAGATCACTTGTTCAGTATCGAGTGGGATCAGGTACAGCACCCTCCCTGCGACCCCGAGAAAATCCAGTGCATCAAGACCAATGGCACCACCTGGTTGATCGTCGACCACGACAATCAGGTGTATCGCAGCCTGGATCGAGAGCACTGGCAGAATGTGCGTCTCAGCGCCACTGATACCCCCCCTACTATCTCGCGGCTGTATTTCGTGAGTGGACTGTGGATCGCCATAGGGGGCTACAAGGAGGGATTCTACTACTCACGCGATGCGCAGAATTGGAAGCAGGCCCTCTTCCCGGATGCGCAGGGCTGGGAGTTCTCACAAACTGAAGAGGTTATCCGCTACAACGGTTTGTGGCTATGGAGATTCAAGGAGCGCAAGGAGTACTCCTACGTCGAAAAAGGGCTGATTTTCGACTCGACGAACACTTCTCGCTACGACAAGCTTGCCGTCTTCTGTACCGCCGACATCGACGGCCCATGGCTGCGCTGGGAAGACACACCGAGCTTCCCGGAGGGTGTCGAAGTTGAAAGCATCCAGCCACTGCCTGATGGAAATAGCCTACTTGCGTTCTGCAAGTACAACTGGCTATTCAAGTCACACAAAAAAAAGCCCAATGCGGCCTCGTTCGTCAGCTATTACGTGGCCGGAAAAGGCTGGCGAACCTGCACTTGGGCGAGCGAAGACGATAGCTACGATGAACCGCTCATCACGCGTATAGGAGAGACAGTGATGTGTTTCTACTCGGATCGTGTCATGACGTCCGACAAAGGCTATGAGTGGAAACTTCGATCAAAAGACATCCGCATCAATGCCAGCGCCCATCTGCGAGATGTCAGCCTGTTTACGACGCGCTGGGGGCGAGAGGCGCTGTACGTGAGCCAGACAGGAGAAAGCTTTGCGGAACTGGTACTCGAGGAAGGCAATTGGAAGCACTTCGCGGCCAACGAGCAGGGCACCTTGAGTGTCTACTCGCCTAATAAGCATGAAACCTTCCTGCGCAGCGGTAACTACATCTGCCAGCCGAAAGCATAGCGCGGATCGGGGAGCATCGCCGATGCTCCCCTGCCGGTAACGAGCAACACTTCAAGGGCGGTTGTGACAGCGCAGCACCCGCCAGATAGATGATGGTCAGTCACTTCAGTCCAATAAGGCCAGAACAATGAACACTCATTTTCGCCGTAGTGCCACGCCCAACGAAGACCCGGTTACACGGATCCCCACACGCGCATACGCCCGCTTCGATCACCTCGAAATCATTTCCGGCGCCCAATCCGTCCTGCTGGCATTTGACCTGGTCGATGGCGAATGGCTGGACGCGCAGGGACAGCAAAATCCGTTGCTGGATGCGGAGCAACCCGACAACGTCGCAAACGCCTGGAGTAGTTGGAAACAACTTGCTCCGCGCCCCCCTCTCAATCCATTCGAAGCCATGCCGATTTACCGGCTGGAGTTCGAACTGCCTGACGGGCATGGATTTTTTGGCCTACCGGCACTTCCCTCTGCAAACAACTCTCGCGCCCTGCACAACTCGGCCGCAGACCTTGAGCGGATGTGGTTTGAGCTGGAAATCAATAATCAACGCGGACAGGGACTGGTGGCGGCACAACTCTATCCCGGACTGTTTGCTAACTCAGTCCCGGTGTACGTAAAGGGAAAAATGCCAACGGCACGAAAGGGTAAGGCGCTGTCCACCATTTTTTCCCTGGCCCACCTCCCGACCCTCTCCACGCACCAGTTGGAAACTGAGCTTTCTAGCGCCACCGCCGATCTGTTAGCGGTGTATGACGTGGGGCAAGGCAACGCGAATGCACTGCTGTCGACTACTTGGCACCCGGCTGGCTTACCGACGCACTACTACGACCTAGGTGCAGGCGTTTACAGAAACAAGCACACAACGCCTCACCCGCTAAAGTTCTGCTTCACCCAATCGCCTTCGATCATACTTTCCCATTGGGATGCCGATCATTGGGCTGGCGCCTACGCGCTCTCCATCAACAACGGTTATCCCGCGCTCAAGCGCAAGTGGATCGCTCCACTTCAAGAAGTCGGCCCCCTGCACATAGCCTTTGCTCACGAGGTCAGAAGCAAAGGTGGGGAATTTTTCATCTACTCCCCGCTCCCTGGCGAGATCGGCAACGCGAAGTTGTCGACACAGCGCCGTATCCGATTCATGCGTGGCAAAGGCAGGGACCGCAATGGCACCGGGATCGTCCTGGCCGTGGAAGAGCCTAACAATGTCCCTGGGAGAAGCTGGCTGCTTACCGGCGATTGCGACTATCTCCACTTCGTTAAAGAACTAGACCCCTTACCGCCCGTGGGCATGGTCGCGCCGCACCACGGAGCCGATCTGGACAGCAAAAGCCCTGTCCCTAAACCACCAAGCAACGTGAGCTATAAGCGCCTGGCATACTCGTTCGGCCCGGACAACAAACACGGCAGTGCGCCTGTCCGGCATCCGACGTCGCAAGGCGTCATGCTGCACAACAGCGCGGATTGGGACCATTATCGCTGGAGTTTGATAACCCCCGGCAACCGTACTCCCGGAGGCGATGTCCTGGCGACCTGCGAACATGCACCCAGCACGTCACGCGGCGGCGCACTGATCGGATGGGATCGGCCACCCAGTGTTTTACTCGCGCCATGCCATGGCTTCGGCCACGTCACTAAAAGGAGATGCTCCGTACCGCTCAACCAGAGCTAGCGAAGCCTCCGTGCCCTTTCATCGCTGAGTTCCGGAGCGGAGGTAAAGTATATATAGGCAGGGTTCCAGGCCCGGTTGGGATTACCGCCCGCGGGGTTGTTTCCGCCAGTAGTTTCTGGCGTCAGCACGGTCCACCATTCCCCGGTCGGCGGGAGCTTTTCGTCCCCGCCCGTAAAATATCCCCCCAGCGCCTCACCAGATAGTTGTGCTCATCCATCACCGAGTTCCACACAGCGATGTGCCCCATGCGCTGCTCATAGGAACCCCCATCGCGCACATCACCGATGTCAATCAGTGGCAAGCCATCACTGCCCAGCAACTCCTCGCGCGCAGGTTGACCGGCGTACCAGTAATCCCACTCGGCACTGCTCAGATGGTCGCGGCTGCGCGCCGGATTGCCGATGTAGTAACCCTGGCGCGCCATCACCGCGCCGGGCCAGCCGGACAACCACCAATTGAGGTATGCGTAGGCCGCATCCAGCACCGGGCCCTGGGCGTGGCGCGACAATGACAAACCACCGAACCAGGCGCGGTAGCCCTCGCGAGGTACCGCCAGACGGTATTTCACCCCGGCGCGATGCAGGCGCATCAACGTCGGCGACCACAGGCTCTGGATATCGATGCTCGGGCTGAGCATCAATTGCGCGGCCTCCTCGTCATCGGACCAGAACGCCGCAAAGTGACCTTCCCTCTGTTTGCGCACCAGAATATCGGCCAGCACATCGATCTCTTCGATGCTCATATTGCCGATGTCCTTGAAGCGCGCCAGCCCCGCGCCCTGCACCGCCAGCGCGGCATCCAGGGCACCGATGGCCGCATCGCTTTGCAGCGCAGTGCGCGCACGCCACGCGGGGTCCAGCAACCACCCCCAACTTTCGTTGTCGTGACGAAAACCTTCGGGCAGGCGCTCGGGGCGGTAGGCGAAACTGTCGGCGTTATGAGTCAAGGGCAGCATGCTGATTCGCTCAGTGACGGTGCTGCCGAGGCTGCCATCGTGCTGCACGAATAAGCGCTCGCTAGGCACGCTGCCGCTGCCCAACCGGTCGTTGGCGGACAGGCGCCCGCGCTTGGGCAGGTCGTTGATCTCATGCCACAACGCAATGCGCCGCGTATCGATGGGTTGGATCGCCCGGGCCGGCCATACGAAGTCGACGTTGTGGAACCACTGGTCGTACAGGTCGTAGCTGTCGGGCTGCATCACCGCGATGCGCTGGGCCTGCTCGACATCGTGCACCTGATACACCAGGCGAATGCCCAACTCCTGTTCCGCACGAACACGCAGGCATTCGAGCAAGGTCACTGAGGTGCCGAGGACGCGGAGTGTGATCATGCGGCGAACCGCTGGGAGAACACGTCAAAGGAACGCCGCAGCAGCGCGGGATCGAGTCCACGCAGGATAAACACCAGCCGCGATTGTCGGTCAGTGCCCGGCCAGGCGGGCAAATGCACCGGGGCATGCAAACAATGCTGCACACCATGAATGACGATGGGGGCGTTACTGGTGTTCACGTTGAGCAGTCCTTTGACACGAAGAATTCGTTCGCCGTGGCATCTTAACAGCATCGACAACCAAACCCCGAAGCCGACCCAATCCAACGGCTGGTCGAAGGTCAGGCTGCACACTTGCGCGGCGCCGTGGGTGGCGCTGGTACTGCGATGCAGCTGCCAGCGACTGACTTCCACTGTCGGTTCGGCACTGCGCAAACCTTCACCGAGCAACAGTTGATCACCGCAGTGGACGTCGCAGGTATTGAGGATCGGCGTACCGGCATTGAGCGCTTGCAGGTGCGCGCGCAGTGGGGCGCAGTCCTCCACCAAATCGGTCTTGCTCAACAGCAAGCGGTCCGCGGCGGCGACCTGGGCCAGCCATTCCGGATGCAGGCGCTCTTGCAGCGCGGCATGGCTGGCGTCGACCAAGGTGACCACCAGGCCGATGTGGAAGCGTCCGCGCAGTTGCACATCGTTGTTCAACGTGGCGAGGATTGGCGCCGGGTCGGCCAGGCCGGTGGTCTCCAGGATCACCCGTTTGAACGCCGGGATTTCGCCACGCTCACGGCGTTGCAACAGGCCGAGCAAGGCGTCTTTGAGTTCACCACGAATCGAGCAACACACGCAGCCACTGGGCAGCAGCACAGTATCCGGGGCGACTTCTTCCACCAGCAGATGGTCGATGCCGACGTCACCGAATTCATTGATCAGCAAAGCGGTATCGCCGAGGCTCTCGCCTTGCAGCAGGCGCTTGAGCAAGGTGGTTTTGCCGCTGCCGAGGAAACCGGTGATGACGTTGAGAGCAATGCTCATACGGCTGACTCCAAGTGATCCAACAGGCGCGGGTCCAGGGGGTCCAACGGGCGACCGAGCATGGTTTCGGCCGCTCGCCAGAGTTGATCCAGGCCACTCGCCAGTTCTTGCTTGCCGGTCGCGCCGAGCAGCAGATAAGAGGCACCCTGAAAGTCTTCGACCTTGAGCCGGAACACCGCCAGTACCTGATTGATTGCTGCGATGCGGCGCAGGCGTTCGCGGCGCCTGGGCAGCTCATCGCCCAGCGGGTCGCTCCAGTGCAGGTCTTCGCCGAGCAAACCGCAGAGTCCACACATGGCTACACCTCGCTCATGGCATGACATCGCCGGAGTTGGGGCCGAGGGTCTGGCCAACGAACAGGTTGCCACCCGGCTCGCTGGCCAGCAGCACGGCGGTAGGCGCCACTTCATCCGCCAGGCCGAACCGGCCGAGGGGCAATTCGGCGGCCTTGGCGCGCTTCCAGTCGTCGCTGATCCCGACGACCAATGGCGTTTCAATCGGCCCGGGAGCGATGGCATTGACCAACACGTTGTCCTTGGCGACTTCCAGCGCCAGGGACTTGGTGAAGCCGATCACCCCGGCCTTGGCCGCGGCATAATGGGTGAGTTCGGCGCCGCCCTTGATGCCCAGTTGCGAGGCCACGTTGATGATCCGCCCCCAACGCTGGGCGAGCATATGCGGCAAGGCACGCTGGCTAGCGACGAACACGCTGGTGAGGTCGACGCGCAGCATCTCGTTCCACATTTCGATAGTGAGGTCGACGCAGCGTGCCTGGGTGAGCATGCCGGCGTTATTGACCAAAATGTCGATGCCGCCGAAGTGCTCGACGCAGCGGTCGACACTGGCCTGGGCACCTTCGACAGTGCCCACATCGGCGAGGCACTCCACCACTTCGGCGCCGAGGTTGCGGCAGGTGATAGCGGTTTCGGCAAGGCTGACGGCGTTGCGGTCGGCCAGCAACAGGCACGCGCCTTCTGCCGCATAGGCACGGGCGATGGCGGCACCGATACCGCTGCCGGCGCCGGTGATCACGGCGCGGCGATTAGTCAGTTGGGGCATGTAAACAATCTCCCGAAAAAACACAGTTCCCACATTTTTGATCCAGTACAGTCAGTCAGGCCAGCGCACGGTCAAGCCACCGTCGATCACGATGCTCTGCCCGGTCAGGTAGCTCGATGCGTCACTGGTCAAGAACTGCACCAATGAAGCCACTTCATCCGCGCGCCCTACCCGCCCCAACGGAATCGCCCTCGCCGCCTTCGCCAAGCCTTCCGGTCCGAGGGAGTTCTTCGCATCCAGTGACTGCGGCGTCTCGATCAACCCCGGTATCACCGCATTGCAACGAATGCCCTTGGCCGCCAGCTCCACCGCCAGCGAACGACACAACCCCGGCACACCTGCCTTGGCCGCTGCGTAATGGCTGTGCTCTTGCCAGCCATACACGCCACCGGCAATCGACGAAATCGCCACCAACGCACCGCCCTCGGTCATATGCCGAGTCGCCGCGCGAAAGGTGCGCATCACCCCTGTCAGGTCGACATTGAGCATCTCGTCCCAGAGCGCATCGGTCATTTCCAGCAACGGCGCACGGCGCAGCAAACCGGCGTTGGCAACGGCGTAATCCAGGCGGCCGAAGTGCTGCACGGCTTGTTCGGCCAGTGCATCCACCGACGCGGTATCGCCCACATCCAGCGACAGCATCAGGCATTCGCCACCGGCTTCTTCCACCAAGGCCACCGTGGTCTGCGGGTCATGGGGATCGGCCGGGTAATACCCGCCGACGACCGCCACACCGCTGCCCGCATAGGCCACGGCGAGGGCTTGACCGATGCCGCTGGCGGCACCGGTAATCAAGGCAACTTTACGGCTCATCAAAAACTCCTTACTGAACAGTTTCCGGGCGCACGTGGCGTGCGGCAAACATCAGGGCACCGGACAAGAAGCACGGCAGCGCACCGAACCACAGTGCGGCGGTCTGCCAGTCACTGCCGGCGGACAACACCTGGGTCGCACCAAACCCTGCGACCACCGCGCCAATCGGACCCATGGCATGGATGATCGCGCCACCGGTGGCGCGGATGCTGGTAGGGAAACTTTCACTGATAAAGAACAGCGCCGCCGAGTACGGCCCAATCAGAAAGAACAGGCCCAAGCTGTACAGCCCGACCACCATCGGCATGTTGCTCGGGCCGAACAGCATCCCGGCAAACGACAGGCCGCCGAGCATCCAGCCCAGGCCGATCACGTTGCGGCGGCCAATCTTGTCGCCCATCCAGCCGTGACTGAGGTAGCCGCAGTAACCCACCAGGTTCGACAGCACCAGGATGATCAGCGAGTTCTCGAACGAGATGTGGTGCACGCTGACGATTACCGAGGTGCCCAACACGCTGAACACCTGGATCGCCGCCCAGTTGAGCAACAGCGCGGCGCCGATCACCAAGGTGGCACGACGGGCCGGGCCACGGAACGCGGCTTTGAGGCCGGCCTTGCTGTGTTCGTCGTAGTCGACGCCGTAGGTCACGGCGACATTTTGCGCTTCTTTCACCGCTCCGCTTTTACGCAGTTCGCTGATGCGCTGGTGGATCTGGAACTGCGGGCTCTCCTTGAGCTTGCGCGCCATGATCGCAATCACCACCGCCGGAATCGCGGCGAAGATGAAGCAGCCCTGCCAACCGATGATCGGCAGCAACAGCGCGGTCAAGCCCGCCGCGATCAACGCACCGACCGGCCAGCCACCCTGCACCAGGCTGTAGATAAAGCCGCGACGTTTGGTCAGCCGCGGATCTTCCGAGGCGCCATACAACTCGGTCAAATAGGTGGCGTTGACAGTTTCTTCGGCATAGCCCAGACCGCCCAACGAACGGATCAGAATCAGCGGCGACTTGCCCCACGCCCCGCCAATCGCGGTCAGCGCCGAGCACAGTGCGGAACCGGCCACAGTGAAGATAATCCCTTTGCGTCGCCCCAGTTTGTCGACGATCGGCCCGATGGCCAACGCGACAACCGCGGTACCCACTGCCACCCAGGTCGCGATTTCAGCTTGCTCCACTTCGCCCCAACCAAAGTGCCGGCCGATCTCGGGCAGCAAGGTGCCGAACAGGATGAAGTCATACACCGCAAACACCCAGGCAAAGAAGGCGATCCAGGTGGCGAAGCGTACTTCCTGGGACGTCAACTGCCGGGGTTTCCAACCAGTCAGGTCAAGCTTGTTGTAGATAGACATGAATCGCGCCTCGGAGAGTGAGTGGGTGTCAGGTACGCGGTTGGCGGCGGATAAAGTCGTCGGCGATTTCGTCGAAAGTGACGAAGCGCACGCCGGCATGGCTCTGGATGTGTTCGATCAGACGCTCAAGCATCAGCAGCACTTGCGGGCGGCCGGACACATCGGGGTGGATGGTCATGGTGAACACCGCGTAGTCGTGTTCGCGGTAGACCCAGTCGAATTGGTCGCGCCACATTTCCTCGAGGTGGCGCGGGTTGACGAATCCGTGACTGTTGGGGGCCTTTTTGATGAACATCATTGGCGGCAAATCGTCGAGGTACCAGTTGGCCGGAATCTCCACCAGATCGGTTTCTTCGCCGCGCACCAAGGGTTTCATCCAGGTGTCGGGATGCTGGCTGTAGTCGATCTTGGTCCAGCTGTCGCCCTTGCGCACGTAGTAGGGGTGGAAGTCGTTGTGCATCAGGCTATGGTCGTATTTGATGCCTTTTTTCAGCAGCAGCTCGTTGGTGACTTTGCTGAATTCCCACCACGGCGCGACGTAGCCAGTGGGGCGTTTGCCGGTGACCTGGGTGATCAGCTCGATGGATTTATCCAGCACGATTTCTTCTTGCTCGGCGGTCATGGCAATCGGGTTTTCGTGGCTGTAGCCGTGCACGCCGATTTCGTGACCGGCGTCGGCCACCGCCTTCATCTGTTCGGGAAAGGTTTCCATCGAGTGCCCAGGGATAAACCAGGTGGTGCGCAGGCCGTAACGCTCGAACAGCTTGAGCAAGCGCGGGGCGCCAATTTCGCCGGCGAACAGACCGCGGGAAATATCGTCGGGCGAATCCTCACCACCATACGAGCCCAGCCAGCCGGCCACGGCGTCCACGTCGACGCCGAAGGCGCACAGAATTTCTTTAGCCATCGTTGTTCTCCTGCAGTTTTATCAGTTCAGTCGTGGGTTTCAGGGCTGGCGCAACGCGGCTTCCACTGCCAGCGCCGCGCGCAACAATCGAAAGTCTTCGCCCGCAGGCGCGCTAATCAACATGCCGGTGGGCAAACCAAGCGCATCGCGGCCGCTCGGCAGTGACACACCCGGCAGATCCAGCAAACTGCCAGGCATGGTCAGGTGCAACGTAGCGAGATTGGTGTGCACGAAAAGCTCGTCATCGGCTTCCAGTGGCGACAGAGGCGGCGCTACATGGGATACGCTTGGTGTAATCAAAAACGCCCCATCCAGCTCATCGGTCATTTGTTGCTGCAGCCGGTTGCGCGAGCTGTGGAGGTTGATCAACTGGCTGGCGGGGAATGCACGTGCGGCTTCCAGGCGGCGTCGCACGCGGGGATCGAGTCGGGTGGCGGCATCGCTGTCGAGCAGAGGCTGATGCAGGGCGAAAGCCTCAGGGGCGCCAAGCCAGCCTTGCTGCTCGATAAGCTGAAGCGTCGCTTGAAAGGCTGGCGAAGGCCGCAGGTCAATCAGCGCACCGTGATCTTTCAATACGCTCAAGCAGTGCAGTAGGTTGTCACGTACCGCAGGTTCTACACGTGCATCATCAAGGACCGCCTGGTCGACCCAAAAACGCCGCCCTGCCAAACTGTGAGGGATGAGTGATGTCGACTTGCTGCGCCCGCAGAGGATGTCATCGATAGCCAAGGCATCACGCACGCTACGTGTCAGAGGCCCGACACTGTCGAGGGTATGCGCGAGCGGGAAGACGCCCTCGCGGCTGTAACGCCTGCAACTGCTGCGAAACCCCACCAGCCCATTGAAGGCCGCTGGAATTCGGATTGACCCAGCGGTGTCCGTGCCCATGGCAATCGGCACGATTCCCGCCGCGACGGCGACCGCTGAGCCCGAGGACGAACCGCCTGGAATGCGTGGTTGGTCGAGCCCGACTGGATTGTGCGGCGTTCCAAAATGGGGATTGAGTCCAAGTCCTGAGTAAGCGAACTCGCTAAGGTTTGTTTTCCCGACACTGACAATTCCAGCTTTCGCCAGTAGGCCTACGACATTAGCGTCAAGCAGCGCTGGCTTAATGTCGCGGCGCACGGCTGCGCCTGCGGTCGTTGGACTGCCTGCGACGTCGAACATGTCTTTCCAAGCAATGGGTACGCCGTCCAGTGCGCTTGCCGGCTGTCCGGCCTTCCAGCGCGCGGCCGATGAGTGGGCTTCGCGAAAGGCACGCGCCGAACAGAGAGAGATGAACACGTCATCGACTTCCACCACCCTGGCCAGCATTTCTTCCAACGCCTTGACCGGGTCGCTGCAGCCCGAGGCGAATGCATCCGCCATCGCCAATGCATCGGCTTCAAGCGGTAATTGAGGACTGGCGTAGGACATCTGACCCACCTAAAACGTATTTATTAATAAAATATACGTTTTACAGAGCAGATAGCGTGCCAGAATGAGTGCTGAAGGAATGTCAGGGCGGTCACCTGAGCAAGCAGCCTGCGGCTAGCCCACGGGTTAGACACCTTTCCAAGCGGGTGGATACTTCAATTTTGCGAAGCCTTCCATGCAGGATCAGCCAACAACACCAATAACGTATCAATTAGAAAATATCCGTTTTGGTGCAAATCAGTAACAACGGCCCAACGAACGCGCACAAATGACGTGGTCCACGGTGACAACAGACTTGTGCGAGAATCTTCCCCCGCCTTTCGAGAAGCGTATGAGATCGATGACCGCCGAGGATTACCGCACTGCATCGCGCTACGCCATGATCCGCCAGGTCCTGCGTGACGCCATCGTTAATGGAGAGGTGGCTCAAGGACTCGTCCTGCTCGAAGCACCTCTGGCCGACCTGTTCGGAACCAGCCGCGTACCGGTGCGCAAAGCGTTGGACCTGTTGCATAAGGAAGGCTTGATCAGTCGATTCGATGGCCGCGGTTATCTGGTCAACCCGAAGGGGGTTGAAGTGGAGCCACTACGGTTGGCCGTTACCCACAAGCAACTCGGCCTTGATAGCAGCGAAGAACTGGTCGATACCCGGCCGTTGGGCGAGCGGATGTTCGACGAGATTGGCTCGGCTTTATCGACCTGTATTGCTTTCGGGCACTATCGGCTCGACGAGCAAAAGGCCGCCGAGCATTACGGCGTCAGTCGGGCGGTGATACGCGAGGCATTGATGCGTCTGCGTGACCGCGGCCTGGTGGAAAAGGAACCTTACTCCCAGTGGCTGGCCGGCCCGCTCACCGCCAGGGAGGTCACCGAAGACTACGAGTTGCGCGCCTGCCTTGAACCTGAGGCGTTACGCCAGAGCGCACCAGGGCTTAGCCGGGAGTCCCTTGAAGCGATGCTGGCTCGGGTTAAAGAGGCACAGAGCAACCCACATTGCAGCCTGGCATGCATCGAGCAGCTTGAAGAAGATCTGCATTACCACTGCCTCGCCGGAATAAACAATCGCAAGATCGCTACATTGATCCGGCAGGCCCAGAGCCCGAGGATCATCAGTCGGATTTTTTACAGTCAGTTGGGCCTCGGCCCCGACGAAGCCATGCTGGCCGAGCACCGTCTGATTTTAGAGCTGCTATTGCATGGCGCATTCGACGCCGCAGCACTGAACCTCAAGGAACACCTCCACCGCGCCCGCCAACGCATGTTGCAACGGTTGAAAGTTCTGTCAGTGCTACCTGAGCAACAAGTGCCGGCGTATCTGACCAGACTGAGCTGAAGCAGGTTCGGCGTGGACCGCTTCATTTCCATGGCCTTTGCCACCTGCCACACCATCGGGTAGGACTCGCTACGGCTATGAAAGGGCCAACCGCAGAATCGCAGGCATCGTAGTCAATATCAAAATGATGGACATAGAGACGTTGAAGGCTAACGAATAGCTGGGGCGCGTTAGCACCTGGCGTAATGCAGCCCCACCCACTGCCCAGATTCCCACGCATAGCATCGACAGAGCCGCCAATAGAGCACCTGCTATGCATAGGTTCAGGACATGGTTTTCGACGGGTATATACGTTGCAGATGCGCTAATTGAAAGCGCCCACGCTTTCGGATTTATCCACTGAAATGCCGCACCCGCTAATAGCCCCATTGGAGGCCGGCTGTCTTGACCGATTTCCAGCGGGCCGCTGGTTGCAATTTTCCAGGCCAGCCAAAGGATATAGCCTGCGCCGACAACGCCTAGCGCTGTATGAAAACCTGGCGCCGCGTCAAATAGGGTACCTAGCCCCAGTCCAAGCAGCACGAACTGCAAGCTGACTCCAAGGGCGATACCACTGACCAAGGGCATCGTTCGCATCACGCCAACCTTCGCACCTGAGACCAACACCATGGCGTTATTAGGGCCCGGTGTAGCGGTCATCACGATGGCGAAAATCATGAATGGAATGAGGAGCGTGGGATCGGTCATGACAAGGATAAGCCTGGTTGAGAAGTGCGGAAATTTTATAGCGCAGCACACGCACAATGGTTGCATAATCACGAATAAATCCAGGACAAACACAACTAATGACCGAACTTGATCAAATTGACAGGAGAATATTGCGCGAGCTTTCGCGGGACGCCCGCCAGACCAATTTGAAGCTGGCCGAACGAGTCGGGCTGTCTGCCTCCGCCTGCCTGAGAAGGGTTCAAGAGCTAGAGCGATCTGGGGTCATCACAGGCTATAGGGCAGTCATCGATAGATCTCGCCTGGGAGCAGGGTTTGTGGCCTACGTGACCGTAGGACTCTCCAACCACACCAAGGACACTCTTCGGGCTTTTGAAAAAGCGATCTGCGCCTGTCCGGATGTGGTTGAGTTTCACACTGTCACCGGGACGTTTGAGTATCTTCTGCGTGTCGAACTGGCGGACATGAAGGCTTACAAGACATTCCACAGTGAGGTCTTGGGTACGCAGCCGCATGTTTCTTCGATTACGAGCTACATCGTAATGGACACGCCAAAGAACGACCGTGCCTAAGCTTGGAGAACCGCGGGCGGCCATACATGGAGCTTCGGCTCAAGCCGGATTGGAAACAGCCAGTTTGAGCCCAAACGCGACAAAAACACCGCCCGTGAGCAGGTCAAGTGCCTTCAGAGCCGCTGGGCGCTTCAGGAAATTGCTCAGCGGCACCGTCGCCACTATCAGAATGCCGAACCAGGCCAACGTCAACAGCACGTGTAACGCCGCAAGGAAGAAGGAGTAGCTGACCACGCTCGCGCCACTCGGGACAAACTGGGGGAGGAACGTGATGTAGAAGACACCTATCTTGGGGTTCAGCAGGTTCGTTAATAAACCGCGAATAAAGGCGTCACGCGAAGAGCCAGCCATGTTCTCGATCCCCTGCCCTTGCAGCGTTGTCCTGGGTCGCAGCAGCAGTTTTACACCCAGCCAGACGAGATAAGCGGCACCCACGATTTTCAGCGCAAGGTAAGCCCACTCCGAAGCTTGCAACAAGGCACCGAGCCCCAGTGACACCGCGGCTCCCCACACCAGGCACCCGAGCACGATACCGATAGAGGCCATCGCCGCCGAACGTCGACCGCCGGTCGCTGTAGCGCGAAGCACCATGGCTGTGTCCACGCCGGGGGTAACCGTGAGCACTGACGCAGCAGCGATGAAGGCAAGCAGCAGGGACAAGTCGCTCATTTGGATCTCCATGGCAGTCGGCAGCCGTACGGCTATCCACTCTAACTAGCTACTTCGGAACATGCTTGCAAAGTGATCCCGGTTTTCAGCGCCCTGTTTAAATTCAATGGCCTACGGCGGGAGGTGATGCCAACCTGCCTGTACATTTTTTGAGCGCCCGTTAAAACGCCCTGCCTACCTGGCATCGGCGTGGTTATCCACAGACATACTCACGGATTTCTTGGATAACTAAGCGGGGGCGTAGAGCTGCTCCTGCCGTAGCGAACCTATGAATTCGAATGCCCCGACATTTTCAATGAGTCAAAGAATGACGAATGAGCAACGGACTGGCAGTGTTCATACGGTTTACCAGAGCCGACATATCCCCATTAAGAAACTCGGTAAGCGTCTCGGCATCACATCTTGATATGCCAGATATGGACCTAACCTCAAATCAACCCTAGTGTCAGGGCTTTGAGGGTCGCAGCCGCACGGGTGGTACATTGAAGTTTACGGAACACGTTTTCCACATGGGTGCGGACCGTGCTCGGACTGATGCCTAGCTGACGCGCCACTTCCTTGTTGCTTCCTCCTGTGCTGATGCGCCGTAGAATTTCGGTTTCACGCTCGGAAAGCAGGCCACCGCTTGGCCTGCAGGCCGTCATCATCGTGTCCCCGCGCGCCGCCGCGATGACCGCCTGACAGGCTCGTCGGTCAAAGCGTCCCTGCTCCGCCTCGTCCAGCAACAAGCGGGCGGCATCGTCCTGACTGCAGGCCGAGCGCCACGGCCGCTCGCTCAGCAATGCTTGCCAAGCCAGGGCCGCGGCAAGCAAGCGATGTTCGCTTTGCAGCGCCTCACCGTTGAGACTGCGGAAGTAACCACTGCCATCCAGTCGCTCGTAGGCGTGGGCCGCAATCTGGCCCGACACTGCCAGCGCCGGTATCTGGCTACAGGCCCGCGACGTCCAGTAAGGCACCAACCGCACTTGCTCAAGATCGCCTTCCAATAACGCACCCGGGGTATTCCAGACTCGATTGGGCACCGCTGCGCGGCCAAGGCCATGGATCAGCGCCGCTTGGCCGAGATTGTCTACTGATGCCTCTGGCAGCCCCGAAAGCCTGGCGGCCTCCTGGACCAGCTCCGAAGAACGTCGCGAATACCCCGACAGCCACGGCAGCTTGAGATCGATCACATCGCCGACAAGGGTCAATGGCACCGATGGTGCGGTTTGCCGCGCAGCAGCAACATATGGCGTGCGCAGTTGAGCGAGCCAATCTTCGGCGTGTTGCAGCATTTCGGCGGCGAGCGCTGCTGGATAGCGTCGATCACTCTTGCTGGCGATCCACTGCAATGCCACCTCCAGACCGTGCCTGCGAGACAGGATCTCCAGATCACCGGCGAGCAACACTTGATAAACCACCTCCGGCACCAGCGGATGACGCAGGCCGGACGGCCTTCCCTCGCCGTCGTATTGCTCAAACACATGACGCAGCCCGTGTTCGACTTCGGGTCTCAAGCCCAATGTATGAGCGATATCACCGGACACCTCGCAATGAATCTGCGCCAGCGGCGTGGACCTGCGCATCGCTCGCTGGCCCGCCGCACTGAGTGTTTGCGTCAGCATCGCGTTGCGGCCCTCGACGTCATCGCCCAGCAGTCGGGTGAAGCCCTCCGCATTGGCAGTGCACCCTGACCAGCGCAGCAAGGCCACCTGGCGTCCGATCTCGGTGTGCTCGCCAGCGCCATTGCACACCTGCGCGAGCATCTGCACCAATCGGGCGGTGCGGCGCGACTGATCGAACGGCTGGCCCATGCTCAGGTCGCCCACCATGGACAACGCCAGGATGGCGTCTTCCAATTCGATACAGTCACCTGCTGACATGTCGTTTCCTCCGGGCAGCCGATTGAACATTGTTGATGGCCTCGGATAAATGACCGATACCTCAGCCGCCGAGTATCGCTGAAACTGCGCTCACCCCATACAGGAGATCGCATCATGTTCAAACCCAAGGCACTTGCCCTCACACTCGCCATGACCTGTTCACTGTTCGGCGGCGCGGTCCATGCCGCGGCGCAGCAACCTTCAGTCGTCATCGTCCATGGCGCTTTCGCCGACGGCTCCGACTGGGGCAAGGTCGTCCCGCTGCTGCAGGCGGAAGGCATCAAGGTCACCGTGGTACAAAATCCGTTGACCTCGCTGGCGGACGATGTCGCCGCCACGCAGCGAGTGCTGAACAACCAGGAGAACGACGTCGTATTGGTCGGCCACTCCTGGGGCGGCACCGTCATCAGCGAGGCTGGGACCGACAAGAAAGTGCGCAGCCTGGTGTACGTCGCCGCGTTCGCTCCGGATGCCGGTCAAGCCAGTAAAGACCTGGGCAAGGACTACCCTGCCCCGTCCGGCGTGAAAGACATCGCCGCCGACAAAAACGGTTTCCTGTACATGACCGCCGAGGGCATGGCCACCGGTTTTGCCCAGGATCTTTCCCCAGAGCAAACCGCGGTAATGGCGGCGACGCAAGGGCCGATCCGGGCCTCGGCCTTCGATGACAGAACCAGCGCCGCCGCCTGGAAAGGCAAGCCAACCTGGTACGTTGTGGCCAAGGAGGACCGGATGATCCAGCCTGATCTGCAACGCGCTTTTGCCAAGAAGATCGGTGCCAAGGTCACCGAAATCGAAGCCAGCCACGTGCCACAACAATCTCGCCCGGCAGATGTCGCAAAAGTCATCATCCAGGCGGTTCAGAAGAGCCAGTAACTCCAGGCCCCTTCTGCGCTGAGATCGAGGGAAGTGCTGCTGCGTCTGAATGGATTGCCACCGGTTTCAGGACAGGGTGGCCAGAAGCTCGGATGCAACGCCCTTCCCTCGCAGCAGCCATCGCATCAGGCGAGCAATACCCCACCGTCCAAGGAAACCCGCTCATGCCTATGAATTCCGAGCTGAAAAAGCGCCATTTCGATTTTATCGTCTGTGGGGCGGGGACCGCCGGTTCCGTCGTGGCCGGACGGCTGGCCGAGAATCCCGAGGTCGAGGTATTGCTCATCGAGGCCGGAGGCAGCGATGACCACCCCCACGTGCTGGAGCCGGGGAACTGGCCGCTGAACCTTGGTACCGAGCGCGATTGGAATTTTGTGGGTGCCGCAAACCCTCATCTCAACGACAGGAAAATCCCGCTGAACATGGGCCGCGGATTGGGCGGCGGGTCCAGCGTCAATGTCATGTTGTGGGCCCGCGGCCATAAAAACGACTGGGAAGATTTCGCGGCGCAAAGTGGTGAGCCTGCATGGAACTACGCGTCGGTCCTGAAGATTTATCAACGCGTGGAAGACTATCAGGGCACCTGCGATTCCGTTCGTCGCGGCAAGGGCGGGCCGGTTCATGTCGCACCTGTACAAAACGCCCAACCGATTGCGAACGCCATGATCAGTGCGGCTGCCGGAATGGGTATACCTGTTTTTGACAACCCGAACGGCGCCATGATGGAAGGCCGCGGAGGTGCGGCGCTGAACGACCTCATCGTCAAGGATGGCCGGCGTAATTCCATCTACCGCGCCTACGTCGCTCCGCGCTGTGGCCAGCCCAACCTCACGGTCCTGACTGATACGCTTGTCAGTCGCATGGTATTCATGGACCAACGCGTCATCGGCGTGCAAACCATAAACAATGGGCAGACCGAGTGTTTTTACGCCAATCACGAAGTCATTCTTTCGCTGGGGGCGGTCAACACGCCCAAGGTCCTGATGCAATCGGGAGTGGGGCCGGAGGAAGAACTGCAGCGCCACGGCATTCCGGTCGTCCAGCATCTCCCCGGCGTTGGCGCCAATCATCAAGATCACGTGTCCTTTGCGGTTATTTTCGAATACGCGACCCCACAACCGGTGGGGTATGGCGGCTCGGAGGCGACGCTCTACTGGAGCAGCGAAAGTGCTTTGCATCTCCCGGACATGTTCCACTGCCAGGTCGAATTTCCAGTGCCCAGCGCAGAGACCGCGTCACTCGGCGTTCCTGCACATGGCTGGACAATGTTCGCTGGCCTTGCCCACCCGGAAAGTCGCGGACAGATCAAGCTCAGCGGCCCGAATGTGACTGATGGCCCCATCATTCAACCCAACACGCTGTCGCATCCCACCGATCGGCGCAACGCGCTGGAAAACATCCGTTTTGTCCAGGAACTGGGCGCGCAGGCCCCCTTCAAGGGCTTGGTAAAAAGTGAAAGCCTGCCTGGAAAACTGAACACCCAATCGCTCGAACACTACGCGCGCAACGCTGCCGTTACCTACTGGCACCAATGCGGTACGGCAAAAATGGGCCAGGACGCGATGTCCGTGGTCGATGGTCAACTGCGCGTCTACGGAATCCAGGGCCTGCGCATTGCCGATGCGTCCATCATGCCGCATGTCACGAGCGGCAATACGATGGCCCCGTGCGTCGTGATCGGCGAGCGGGCCGTGGAGGCTATACGGGCCACTTACAATCTGTGAGCTTCATACAGGCGCCCGAAGTCTCTCGTTGCCAATCAGGTTGGCACGGGCCAAGTCGGTAAATGCCTTGAGCGCTGCCGAAGGGTTGCGTCGGTTCGGGTAATACAAGCACAAGTTGTCTCGCGCTGGCGTCCAATCCTCCAACACTCGCTCAAACTCTCCGTTGTCGATTTCGGCTTGAACGTCCTGTTCCATGAAAAAACCGAGGGCCACGGCTGCCCCGACTACCGCCTTGGCAAGGCCAGGCTCGTCCAGCGTGAATTGCCCGTTCACATCCAGCCTGATGACCTCCCCGTCGCGTTCCAGATGCCACGGATAAATGGCACCGTTGGGTAGGCGGATCCGTAAGCAGTGATGAGTGAGTAGATCGGCTGGAGTCCGAGGCTGGCCGTGCACCTCGAAGTACGCTGGCGAGCCCACGATGGCGTAACGTTGCGGTCGACCCAGCGGGACGACAATCATGTCGCTGGGTACCAGATTGGCAGACCGCACGCCGAGGTCGAAGCCGTCAGCAACGATATCCACCAGACGCCCTTCGGTCACCAGATCGATGTGCACCTTTGGGTAACGCCGCGAAAACTCCAGGATCAGCGGCATCAGGGTCGTACGCGCAGCGCTTGCAAACGCATTGATGCGCAAGACTCCCGAAGGTCCGACATTGTGCGAGCGCACCGCCTCGAGCGCCGCGCGAACATCCTGCAGTGCCGGCCCGACTTGCTCCATGTACATCCTGCCGGCCTCGGTGAGCGACACGCTGCGTGTGGTGCGATTGAACAGCCGCGTTTCAAGGTTCGACTCCACCTTGGCGATGGTATTGCTCAACGCAGTCGTCGAAACACTCAAGTCGATAGCGGCTTGTCGAAACGAGGCCCGCCGCGCCACCGCCGTCACCGCCTCCAACTCGTTGAGCCCTACACGAAGATCCGGCATTTGATTGTCCTGCTTATCGGGATTGGCCATTACGTTTATACCAGTTGAGCAAACTATCCCGTGGGCGGCAAGATCGCTGGGTGTCATCAATTCACCTTCAGAGATGGAGATTACGCCATGAATCTTGATTTGAAAGACAAGCGCATTCTGGTTACCGGCGGCACCAAGGGCGTCGGCAAAGCGGTTGTTGAGCTGCTGCTCGACGAAGGCGCAAAAGTGCTGACCTCGGCTCGCCAGGCAAACATCGAGATGCCGCCAGACGTGTGCGTTCCGGCTGACTTATCGACCCGGGAGGGTTGTGAGACGTTGGTGGCCGCGACCAAGCGAATATTGGGAGACGTCGACATCATCATCCACGTACTGGGTGGCTCATCGGCACCGGGTGGCGGCTTTGCTGCACTGGACGAGGAACACTGGCAACGCGAGCTCGATCTGAACCTGTTTCCAGCCGTACGTATCGATCGTGCCTTGCTGCCGAGCATGCTCGAACGAAACGAGGGCGTCATCATTCACGTGACTTCCATTCAGAGTCGGCTGCCGCTGCCTGAAGCAACGACCGCTTACGCGGCTGCCAAGGCTGCGCTTTCGACTTACAGCAAAAGCCTGTCGAAGGAGGTCTCGCCAAAAGGCGTACGTGTTGTCCGAGTATCGCCAGGGTGGGTTGAAACCGAGGCGTCGGTCGCCTTGGCCGAGCGCCTGGCGAAAGAAGCAGGGACCGACTACGAAGGCGGCAAGCAGATGATCATGAATGCGTTAGGCGGTATTCCACTCGGCCGGCCCTCGAAACCTGCAGAAGTGGCAAACCTCATCGCCTTTCTGGCTTCGCCTCGCGCGGCATCCATCACGGGCAGCGAGTTTGTCATTGATGGCGGCACCATTCCAACGGCTTCATAAGAGGTGTGGGACGTTAACGCTCCTTGAACACTCCAGCACTGAGTTTTAGGCCGTGCTTGAGGACGTCGTAAACCGAACTTGACGCCTGACATGTTCCTGTCAGCCTCCGGTCACTCTGACGTCAGATCCTTCCCCCTAAAGTACCCCAATGACTGCCCCTACGGTGCCAGCGCTACAGGCACCAAGGACACATCGCTTTAGCTGGACCTCTTGCCATCAGCCAGAAGGAGAAACGCAATGAGCCATTCTGATGCGCACGTCAGTGCTCTTGATCCATTCACTTGGCAATCGACGCTCGACAGCAATCTGAACAGAAAAGGCCTGTTGCTCCGTCTGTTCGCCGAACAGCGATTCATGGCCGCGCAGGTGCGAGCCTGCAAGCTGGATTACAGGGACTATCTGCTTTCGCTGATTGATCCGGCATCGACGGTGAACGATGGCACTCGGCACTCATCAAGCGTCGATGGCCATCGAATGCGGAGCGTCATCACCGAAGCGGCAAAGAAAGCTCATTGGGGCAAGCCCCCAAGACATGGTCGGGCGCAAGGCATCGCTGCCCACTATGACGCGCAGACCTGCATGGCGGTCGTTCTCGATATCGAGGTGAGCGACGAAGGCCGCTTGATCATTCATGACGCGGTCGTTGTCGCGGACTTGGGCTTCTTGAAAAATCCTGGCCGCGTGCGCTCGCAGCTCGAAGGCGCTTGCCTGATAGGGATAGCGTTTGTGACATCCTGCGATTTTGATCCGACCATCGGAGATACCCGGCCTAAACCTGCCTATCGCACCCGTTGGCCACTCGTCTCATGGCTGCCAGGACAGATCGCCGTGCACCTGATCAATCCCACCGGGGCTCCCGAAGCCGGCCAGCCCAGCCAGACCAGTTACGCACCTGTCGCCCGGGCCTTGTGCAATGCGATTGCCGCACGACAGTCGCCACAGCAAGCCAGCTAAATCAAAGCTTCCAGATCAGATGAGGTTCTGCGCCATGCCTTTAAGATCCAATGTTTCTTTCAACAGCCGCGGGCAACGCGGCGCGGACCTGTTCGTAGAAGTGCTTCGCAGCGAAGGTGTACGCTACGTCTTCGGCAATCCGGGAACAACCGAACTGGCTTTGCTCGACGCCCTCTCAGGCGCCTCAGACATCCAATACATCCTCGGCCTCCAGGAGGCCTCAGTCGTAGCGATGGCCGACGGTTATGCGCAGGCATCCGGGTGCCCCGGCTTCGTCAACCTCCATACGGCCGGTGGACTCGGCAATGCAATGGGCGCCATTCTCAACGCAAAGATGGCGAATACACCGCTTGTTGTCACGGCGGGTCAACAAGACACGCGACATGGCGTGACCGACCCGCTGCTCCACGGAGACCTCGTCGCGCTCGCCAGACCGAGCTTCAAATGGGCGGAGGAAATTCATCATCCCGAACACATCCCTATGCTGCTGCGTCGTGCGTTTCAGGACTGTCGCACGGGGCCGGCCGGCCCGGTTTTCCTTTCCCTGCCGATTAACGTGATGGAGCAACACACGGATGTAACGGCCGGCCCGCCATCGCGAATCGAGCGCGGCGCCGTGACCGGGGCGATTGAGGAATTGGCCGTTGCCTTAGCGACAATTGCCCCCGGTCGTCTGGCGATTATCGTTGGAGAAGAAGTGATCCAGTCGAGCGCAGAAGTTGAAGCCGTGATGCTCGCCGAAGCACTCGGCGCGCCGGTCTACGGTCCATCCTGGCCCGGGCATATTCCGTTCCCGACGGCTCATCCGCAGTGGCGGGGAACGCTGCCTGCAAAGGCTTGCGATACCAGGGAGACGTTCTCTGACTTCGACGCGGTCTTCCTGCTCGGCGGCCATTCGTTGATCAGCTATCAATATTCCCAGGGCCCTGCTATTCCGCCTCACTGTCGCCTTATCCAATTGACCGGCGATGGACACCAACTAGGCAGAGTCCACGAGACAGCGCTAGGGCTGATCGGGGATTTAAGACTCTCCTTGCAAACGCTGTTGCCGATACTGGACAAGAAATTGGCCCCACACAGCGAGGCAATCGCGACGCTGCGAAACATCGCTGGCCAAGAACGCGATACACGTCGTGCCGACGTCGCCGCTCGCGTCAGTCGCGAATTCAACACTCCGGTGACAACGCCTTTCGTGGCTGCCCACGAGGCTATCCGGGCAATCGGGCCGGACGTCTGGATCGTCGACGAAGCACCTGCCACGATTCCTCATGTCCGTGCCTGCCTGGATTCCCATTCGGCCCGCCAGTATCTTTTTACCCGCAGCGCCATCCTGGGCTGGGGCATGCCGGCGGCTGTCGGTACATCGCTTGGCCTGGACCGCAGCCCGGTAGTCTGTCTGGTCGGTGATGGCTCGGCAATGTACTCACCGCAAGCACTCTGGACGGCGGCGCATGAACGGCTGCCGGTCACGTTCGTTGTCATGAACAACAGCGAATACAACATTTTGAAGAACTACGCTCGTAGCCAGGCGCACTATCTAAGTGCAAGCACTGACCAGTTCATCGGCATGGACCTTTGCGACCCGGCGATCGATTTCCTGGCCCTCGCCTCTTCCCTGGGAATCCCTTCCCGCAGGATCGAGCGCGCCGGCGATATTGCGGGAGCTGTCGAAGAAGGTATTCGCTCAGGCTGCCCGAATCTCATTGAACTACCGATCATGCCCTGAAGGAATGGGCGCACCTTGTCCCTGCCCTGCCTATACGGGATTGTAGGCGGGCGATGGCAGCTGGGAACCGAGACCAAATGTCAGGCGCCCTACTCAGCCGCCGCCAACACTTCACGAAGGACATTGGATTGCCACCGAAAATAAGGGTTGTAGGTCAGCCGCGCATGGATTTTCCCTGGCTCGCTGTAGCCCCAATCCGAATACCAGACCTCTTCGCCCGCCTCGCACCGGGCCACTTCATCGGCGTTGCGGCTGTTGCGGCAGAACCGCAAGGAGCCTGAGCGACCGTAGAGCGGGTTCGTTGGCGAGAACAGGATGCCCATGTGGGAGAACTGGCTGATTCGTTCATCGGCGATGCGGTCGGTACGCGCCAGGATGCGCGGGTCAGAGGCCGCCCCGCCGCTTCCGGCCGGCTCCGCCTGGCCATACCAGATCAACCGGCTGGCGGCATGGGTAAATCGGTGTTTGAACAGCTCCCGCACGTAGCGCACGTCGACCACTGAGTCCTGTTCGGTCAGGACAATGACGACGGGACGGTCAAAGTCTTCGTGTTCGATGAGCCGGCGTACCGCGACGCTGCTGCGGTAGAACTGGGCGAAGCCGTTGGTGGGAACGTTGTGGTAGCGCACCGCCGATTGTTGTGGCCGGGAATTGTCGGGGGCCAGTATCCAGGTTTTGAAATGCGCCAGCCAAGGCGTGGCCCAGTCGTAGGATTCACTCGATCGAAAGGCCGGGGAAAACAGCAAGAGGCCCCTGATGCTTGGATCTTTGACGGAGTAAGCCAGCGCCAGATTGGCGCCAGTTGAGAAACCGCCCAGGTAGACGTCTGGAAATTCCTTGTGCAGCAGCGCGACTTGCTCTTCGACCAACTGCTGCCATTGTTCCAGTTGCACCTCGATCAAGTCAGCCGGCTGGGTGCCGTGCCCCGGCAACAACGCAACACGCACCACGAAGCCTTGTGCAGCGAGGTCCTGGGCGATGTCGACGAACGACCAAGGTGAATCCCCCAGACCATGCAGCAAGAGAATGGCTTTGCTGGAGGGCGCATCGGGACGCACTTCGTAGGGCGCATTCCAGGCCAGTTCGTCACTGCGGTTGGCGGTCTGGAACACCCGCCGCTCCTCGATCAATGCCCGTGACGCCTGCGTGTAGTCTTGAAACGTCGCAGGCTCCGTCCGGGCGTCGGCAGCGCTGGGTTGCCGGGCACACCCTGCCATCAGCGCCAGGCACGCCACGGTGGCGGCGACGCCCAACATGAGCGGACGCCACGACGGAAAAGCATTGCTGATCTTTGCTGACCCCTTCAACGGTCACTCCCCGCTTCGCTGCCCAAACCGTTCGCCTCGTCACGTTCATTACCTGGCGAGAGAGCGCCATGGATGCGTTTGTACAACCACTGCGCGTCATCGTCCACGGGCCATCACGTTGAGCGCAAGCCCATCCGTGTCGCCTATCGTAAGTCATTGCCGGTGATTCGGGCTTGCCGAACGGTCGTATCCGAGAGTGCCATAGCGAGCTCCTGAACAGATGCTCGTCTCGCTATCCAAGCTGCTCCAGCAAAAAACCGATTCAGTGCTCATCCAAATTCAAGTCCTCATTCGGGACTTAAATCGGGACTTAAAAGCACTGGATGGAGCTGGATTTCAGTGGTTCCCGCTGGAACGAAAAAAGGGCCTAAAGGCCCTGATTTCAATCGCTTACAGAATTCAGTGGAACTCTGCAGTGCAATATTTTTAGCGGGAAACGAGACTTGTATCTGGTGTCCTACTCGTTGAAATCTAAGGGTTTTGTTTTCTTTCCGGAGCAGGAAAAAACTTGATTCTGGACTTGTTTTGGAGGGGTATCAAGGTCCAGAGGTATGATTCCCAGCTCTGCCATTGGGTCTACGCGAACATCCGTAAGTTGCCCAAAAAATCCAAATCAGAAGTAATAGCCGATATTCATATACAGCTGGTTTTCCCACTGATCACTACCCCCAGCCCCCAGACTCTGGGTGAGACTGCTGCCACCGATGACCGGATCATTCTTGCCGTACAACCATTCCGTGGCGATCCACAATTTGCTGAACGAGAACGAGGTGCCGAGAATCATCCGTTGCGAGGTCTTGAAATCGTCTGCGGATTTATCGAAGGCGCTGTAGTTGGCGTACAGCTGCACACCGCTGATCTGATCGAACAGGTACTTGCCGCCAACGTCGTAGCTCACATCCGCCACGTACAAGTTGCCGCGACTGGCGACGTTGTAAGTGGCGTCGTAACCGCCGAAAGTCACCAGTTCATCAGTGCCGGGGTTGCGCGGGGACATCTGCTGTCGCGCAGCTTGCAGTTGCACGCCCCATGGCCCGTTTTTACCGATGTAGTGCACCGCCACGGCATTGCGCCGGCCGTCATTGTTGGTGTCGCGGTTCTCCAGGGACGAAGTCAGGCCAGAAATCCCGACTTCGGACTTCCACGGCCCCAGGTCCATCGCCTTGGCCACCCGCAGTACCACGGTGTCGCGTTCCTGGTTGTTGCTGCCGTCGATGACATAGCTGTCCGCTTCAGAGACAACGCTGGAGTAGGTTTCCCCCTTACTCGTACCTTTGCCCTGCGAGGCCGGGCGAAGGTAGTACCCAGCCTGGATATTCCAGTCACCGCTTTGCTGGATGTACTTGGCGCCAAGTTCTTCCAAGTCTTCCAGACCCACGACGTTGCCCAGGGTTTGATAAAACGTGCTGCCAAAGTACGGCTGCAAACCGAACGGTACTTGGTTCAGGCCAACCTGGATTTGCTGGTCAGGGTTGAACTTGTAGCCGATCCAGGCGAACTCGGCGAACTGGACGTCACCGACGTTTTCTGTGTACTGGTAAGGGTAAGCTCGTCCGTAGAAACGATACTTGGCCTCGCCAATCCAAGTATCGGAGTTGTACTTGGCGGAGAGGATCACGGTATCGAAGTTGAACTTCTGGATGTCGCGATCCGGGTCATAGTCCCAACGCGCCCGGACGGCGCCGCCAAGATTGAGATTGTCAGTAACCTGTATTGCCATCGCAGGCGTGGAGAGCGCGTACGACAGTGCCAGCGGGATCAGTGAGCGCAAGGCCCGGGTGGTGTTCAAATTCATGGTCGCTCCGTCTTTAAGTTTTATTTTTGGCAACAACCATCCCGGCCACGGCAAAGCGCGGTCTGGATGAAATAGGTACGGCCCGCCGAGACTGAGGTTGGAACAGCGTCCAGGTGCTAGCGGGCTAAACGGTGTTTGAGAAGCCGCGGTCGTTCAAATTTCTGCGTCAGTGGCGTTGAAGTTCTTCAACCACAGCGGCACAAGCGCGGAAGGTGTCCAACGTCCACTCTGGGTTGATAAAGTCCGGCCAACTGGAAAGTTTTACGATCGCCACTTCAGCAGCTGGGTCCCAATAGATACTTTGACCAAATACTCCGCGCGCCGAGTAGGTGCCCTGTTCACTGTCCAATACCCAGCACTGATTGCTGTAAGCCGCGGTCGGATAGTGCTTGGTGTAATAGCCATAGAGGACTTCAAAAGCAGGGGTGGAACCACGTCCGCATGCACGCACAAACGTCTCTGGGACGATCTGCTGGCTATTGAAATGTCCACCCTGCAAATACATCTGGGCAAAACGCCCGAGATCACGCAGCGTGGCGCTCATCCCGCCATCGGCCAATGCAGTGCCAACGCAATCGAGAGTGATATTCGCGTCTTGTTCTGCCCCTAGTCTTGACCAGATCTCCCGACTCAACAAAACGGGGAGCCGCTCGCCGCAGGCCCGCTCACAGACCCAGGCCAACATGTCGGTATCCACCGAGCGATACTCAAAAAACTGACCATGCTCACGGTCTTTACTCAGCGATTTCAATAAACCGTAAATGCTGTCAGGAGACTCGCGCTCTCCCCGTTCACGCCAACCCGAGGCGATATCCAACTGGATGAATTCAGCATCCGGATCGGTGTAATCCTCCCTGAATCTGACGCCCGTGCGCATATCCAGCAGATCCTGTACCCGGGCATCGCCGTAGCCGCTAGCTGACAGCTCGGGCACATAGTGGCTGACATGCGCTTGGGGATCGATTCTGCCCTGGCCTATCAACCTGCCGACCAGGCTACCGACGATGGTCTTGGATACCGATTGCAACAGATGCAACGTGTGCGGCTGCATACCATTGAAATACTGCTCGGAAACCACCTTGCCCTGATGAAGCACCAAGAAACCATCGGTGTAGCTATCGGTCAGGAAGGTCGCCAGATCGGTTTGCCTACCGTCGATCCGCTGGAAATGTACGTCGTCCAGAGAACGCTCGTTGCGCTTGAGTTCGCTGACCGGCCCGGGACCACGATGAATAGCTGCCACCGGAAACAGCTGGCTCATGTGCTGGAACGACCAGCGGTTATAGGGCGGACTGTCCCAGTTGTGCTGACGGACTTGCTTTTCCCGGGGCGGCGGATAGCCCTGCATCAGTCTTAAATCCTGATATCCAATGCCAGGAGCGGTCATGTCGTTTTTATTGTACATAGGGGTTCAGCTCTCATCGTTCAGAGGGTGGTGGCAAGAAAAACGGTGGCCATGATCCTGGGTCTCGGCTGGCACCTCTCGGCGACAACGCTCACTGACCCTCGGGCAACGGGGCGCGAAGTGGCACCCGGTAGGCCGGTTCAAGGGGCTGGGGATCTCGCCGCTGAGGATTTGCAACTGATCACGACGATCAGGATCGATGGAGGGCACTGAATTGAGCAGTGCACGGGTGTAGGGATGACGCGGTCGACCGAACACCTGCCCCACAGGCCCGGCCTCGACGATGCGCCCCAAGTACATCACCAGCACCTGCTGCGCCAGGTACTCGACCGTTGCAAGATCGTGGCTGATGAACAGGTAGCTCAGGCCATTATCGGTCTGCAGCGTCTTGAGCAATTGCAGCACTTGGGCCTGGACCGACACGTCGAGCGCCGCCGTAGGCTCATCGAGGATCAGCAGTTTTGACTCCAGCGCCAGAGCCCGGGCGATAGCGATACGCTGCAACTGGCCTCCGGAGAACTCATGGGGATAACGCTCCATATGCTCCTCGCCCATCCCCACATTTCCCAGCAACGTGAGAATGCGCGCGTGCAAGGCACTACCGCGCAAACCAAAGGCAACCTTCAGCGGTTCGGCAACAATCGCCTTGATCGTCATTTTCGGGTTCAGCGAGGCGTACGGGTTCTGGAACACCATGCTCAAGCTCCTGCCCCGCGCCCTGGCATCAGTAGGCAGCGGCCGACCTTCGACCAGAATTTGCCCACTGTCGGCTGGCAGCAGGCCGAGCAAGGTCGCGGCCACCGTACTTTTGCCACAACCGGACTCCCCCACCAGCGCGACCGTCTCACCGGCCTGCACCTCCAAGCTGATGTGGTCGATGGCGGTCACCAGGCCGTCGCGGCTGGCGTAGGTCTTGTGCAACTGAGTGACACTCAGCAGTGCGGGCTGTTTGTTGTTATTCATAGCCGTTTACCTTTCAAAGAAGCCTCACACCTTGACCAACGTGTTGTGGCAAGCCGCCCAGTGTTCCTCGCCGATCTCCACCCTCGGCGCAGCCTGGACGCATCGCCCGGTGGCGCGTTCACAACGCGGGTTAAAGGCACAGCCAGGCGGGGGAGCCGCCATGTTCGGCACCTGCCCAGGGATGAAGCCCAGGGGCTGAGCCCCCTGCCCCAACTTTGGCACGGTGCCCATCAATTTCAGGGTGTAAGGGTGCGCAGGTCGCTTGAACACCTGGCCCACCGGACCGCTCTCTACCACTTCGCCGGCATACATCACCGCCACCCGGTCACAGAGCGAAGCCACAACCCCAAGATTGTGCGTGATAAACAGAATCGCCAGGTCCTGCTCCTGCGCCAGCTTGCGCAGCAGGGCGATGATTTGAGCCTGCACGGTGACGTCAAGCGCCGTGGTCGGCTCATCGGCGATCAGCAGTTTCGGTCGACAGGCCAACGCCATGGCAATCACCACGCGCTGCAACTGGCCGCCAGACATCTGGTGCGGATACTTGGCTAGCGCCAGAGAAGGATCGGGCATGCTCACCGCCTCCAGCGAGCTCAGCGCCTCGGCGCGGATTTGCGTCTTACTCAGTTGCCGATGGCAGCCGATGACATCGAACATCTGCCGGCCAACCGTGAAGAACGGGTTCAGCGCCTTCATCGGATTCTGGAAGATCATCGCCGCGCCACCGCCGCGCAAATCCGCTAGCTGCGATGCCGACGCACCGTTGACCTGCTGTCCGGCGACTTTGACCCTGCCTCCCAGCCGAGCTGCCTCAGGCATCAATCCAAGACAGGACATGGCCGTCATGGACTTGCCCGAGCCCGACTCCCCCACCAACCCGAGGATCTCGCCGCGCCTGACCTTGAGGTCGATGCCGCGTACGACCTTTACGGTCTTGAACAAACCAGGGAAGGACACCGTCAGCCCTTCCACTTCCAGCACCAACTCTTGAGCAGCGTCGTTATTCGAAGCAGCGAGATATTCGGGAGTAGACGGTTGCAAGGATTCGTTGATCATCAGCGCGTCCCCTTCTTTGGATCGAGCACATCGCGCAGTCCATCACCCACCAGGTTGACGGCCAGCACCAGGACAAAAATCGCGACGCCGGGGAACAGCACCGTCCAGGGATTTTCGAGCAATTGCGAGCGCGACGCCGCGGCCATCAGCCCCCATTCGACCATGGGCGGCTTGGCCCCCAGTCCGATAAAGCTCAGCGAGGCAGCGGCAAGAATGGTGTAACCAAAGTCCATGGAGCCCTGCACGATCACAGGCGTGGTGGCATTGGGCAGTACATGGCGAAGCAAGATACGGCCGTGACTGACGCCCATGGAACGGGCGGCATGGATATAGGTTTCTGAACGAACCCGTACTACCGCACCGCGCATGATCCTCGCGTACCAGGGAAACCAAGAGACAGCGAGCGCTAACATGGCGTTGGCCAATCCCGATCCAAGCGCAGCGGTGATAGCGATCGGCAACAACAGCGGCGGAAAGGCCAGAAACACATCTGATAAACGCATCAGCAGCGTATCAACTCGACCACCGAAGTAACCGGAAACAAGCCCAATCGGAATCCCGATCAGCATCGCAATCAGCGTCACGCTCACCCCGATGATCAACGAGGTGCGTGCGCCATAAAGCACCCGTGAAAGAATGTCGCGACCAAACTCGTCGGTGCCCATCCAGTGTGCCCAGTTGGGTGCCAGCAATTTCTGGGAAAAGACAATCTTGTTCGGCTCATAAGGTGCAAGCCAGGGGGCGAAGACTGCCGCCAGGATGATCAGCAGCAATAACAGCGCGCCGAATACAAACAACTTATTATCGCTGGCAAACGCAAGGGCCTTGATACGCCATGATGGGGCTCGCGAGGGCATGGACAGGGACACGTCTTGGATACTCATTGGACTCGCAGCCTCGGATCAACAAGGTGATACAAGAGATCAACAATCAGGTTGATCGACAGATACGTCGTGGCCAGCACCAGAGTGGCCCCCATCACAGCGGGGAAATCATTCTGGGCAATCGAAAACACCACGAAACCGCCCAGGCCGGGCCAATCGAAAACGAACTCGACAACGACTGCACCGCCGAGCAGGTAACCGAAGGTCAGGCCCACCACGGTCAGCAGCGGAATCATTGTCGCCTTCAGGGCATAGGCGTAATGGATACGCCACTTGGGTACGCCGTAGGAAACGGCCGTACGGATGTATTCCTCGGAGAGCACCTCGACCATCATGTTGCGAGTGATCCGAGTGACAGTGGCCAAGGTCACGACGACCAGGGTGAGCACGGGGAGCGTCAGATGTTTGATGGCGCTCCACAGCGCTACGAAATTACCGGCCAGCAGCGTGTCGATCAGGTAAAAGCCGGTCACGCGCTCAAACGGGCTATCGAGCAGAATGGAAGCATCGATACGGCCCTGCAGGGGCAGCCAATTGAGCTTGCCGTAGAACAGCAACTGCAAGCCCATGGCCAGGATGAAAACGGGAAATGCCGTCCCGGCGATGGACCCCGCTCGTGCCACGTTGTCGACCACTGAGTTCTGCCGAGCCGCCGAGATGACGCCGATTGGCACCCCGAGCAGCACCACCCAGAACATCGCAAGGAATGTCAGTTCAAACGTCGCGCCTACCCGCCTGATGACCTCCTCCGCCACCGGCCGCCCGGTGCGCAAACTGGTGCCAAAATCACCCTGGAGAAGATCGCCGATGTAATTGAAGTATTGGATCGGCAGAGGTTTATCCAACCCCAGTTTTTCCCGCGCGACGGCAATCTGCTCCGCCGTGGGGTGGTTCCCCAGCATCATCTCTACCGGGGATCCGGGAAGAGCTCGGCTCAGAACGAAGGTGATGGTCAACACGCCCAGAAGAATGAAGAACATCACTATCAATCGCTGGGCTATATACTTCGCCATTTATACTACCTTTTGTGGCTAATAAACTTGGGCCTGACTTCTTACGCCCAGCACAAAGTCCTCAAAAGAAAATTAGCTCTTGAGGAATAACCGGGCGAACCAACCGACTGTCGGTCTACAAGGTAAATCAGGCCTACACCTACAACTTCATCGCAAACAACTCGGCATTCAGCGATTCAAGTTGTAATAGAGAATTGCCTCATAAGCAGGGTTCAGGCTCTTTTCCATACCCTTGATGTCTTTGCGGGAGACACGTATCTGCTGCACGTCGGCGTACCAGATCGCAGGAGCGTCCTTAGCCAGGAGCTGCTGGGCCTGAACGTACCTTTCAGAGGATTTTGTCCTATCACTGCCTTCCAGCGCCGCCGCCTCTTCGATCAACTGATCAAAACTTGGGTTGCTGTAATGAGACAGATTGAACAGCGTTGTCTTCTCGGTATGGAACTCACTGAAAAGCCAATCGCTGGGTGTCGGATACGTCGGCCACCAAGCCATGGATTGCAGGTTGGGGGCGGTGTCCAGCTTCTTGGCCTTATCCCAGATCACACCCCACTCGCCGGGGCGTAACTCCACTTCTACGCCAACCTGAGACGCCGTCGCCTGGAACAGCTCAGCGGCGTTTGCATAGATGCCACTGATGTACTGCATCGAGACCTTCCAGTCCTGCTTGGGTACGCCAGAGGCCTCCAATAATTGGCGGGCTTTATCCAGATTGTAGGAAGCCATAGGCACGCTGGCATGCCCCCAGATACTGGTGGGTAAAGGCCCCTTGGACACACTACCGTAGCCGTGCAAAATATCGTTGGTGACACCTTCATAGTCCCAGAGGTATTGCAGCGCCTGACGAAATGCCAAGTTATCCGTAGGGTACTTCTGGGTATTGATCAAGAACTGGAAGTTCTTCCACGAAGGCGCGGTACTGACTTTGATAGAAGGGTTCTCTCCCAATACCTTGAGCTGATCAAGGGGGATATCCCAGGCAACGCCAGCCTCGCCATTTTTTATCATCTGGGTGCGGGTGGAGGCTTCGGACACGACCTTCACGATGACGCGATCAAATTGCCCTTCTTTCCAACCTCCCCAGTAGCCATCGAAACGTTCGAGCACCACTTGCTGGCCCTGTTCGACCTGCCCAAGCTTATAGGGACCGGTACCGATAGCATTGGGAGCCATCATCCAGTCATGCCCCTTATCCACCGCCGCCGGGGCAATGATATAAGCAGCGTATTGACCTGCCGCGATCAGATTGGCCGGAGTGGGATTCTGGAACTTGAGCACTACCGTGTCGTCAGCGAGGACCTCGATGGAATCCAGCGCTTTCCATACATACGCAGCGCCTTGTTTTAGCGCTTTGACATAGTCGATGGATTTTTTGACCGCTGCGGCATTGAACGCCGAACCGTCGTGAAACTTAACGCCGTGCCGCAGCTTGAAGGTCCAGGTCTTGCCGTTGTCGCTGCTTTCCCAAGACGTGGCGAGCCCAGGGGAAAACTCCTCGGCACTGCCCGGAGCGTTATAGACCAGAAGCGTCTCGTAGATATTGCCCAGCACCCGCACCTCTTCCGAAAACGCCGAGGCTGGATCCCAATCCTTGAAAGAGGCTCGATCAGCGACAACCAAGGTATTGTTTGCCGCACACACCAAGCCACTGGTCAACGGCGCGGTAATGGAAAGCGCCATCAACCCTGCCATCAAGGTTCTTTTGAAGTTCATCGATGTTCCTCTTATTTTTATGATGGGCGCAGCGGGTCACTTGCACGAGCAGGCGTTAATCCAGCTGGAATGAACGACGTGTTTGGCCGTTCGTGAAACTGCCTGTTGAGCGGTGTGGCTCATTATTGATCTGCCGCACCGCTAGCTCAATTTCGCCAGCGCTAAGAAAAAAACGCCAAATGACGCTTGAAAGCGTCACCTAGCGTCTGTTTTTAAAGCGGGGATTAGAACAATGGCGGAACGAGGTTGAACTCACCCTCGGATGGGCGAATCAGCAGCCGCGCCCTCACCTCGCTGGGGATCTCAGGGGCATCAATCGGGAAGCAGCTGCAACTGGAAAGCGCGTTACGCAGATCGATCGATTCACCGAGGTACTCAAACACAATCTGCGCACCAAAAGGACGTCGAAAATTGTCGCCCGACACGCCGAGCACCAAGCCGTTGAGAAAGCGGAAGCGACTGCGATAGGAGGGGTAAAGCGCCGACCAGATGTAGCCCCGAGACGATAGGTATTCGTGCTCGACGATGTAAATCAGATCGGATGAGGCAAAGCAGAACCCACGATATTTATTGATACCGAAACTCTTCAGTTGGTCATCACCCAACCTCACTCGCTCGTAGGTTTTACTCAGGATCTTGTTGCCGGAACGGGTCAAGCGGGTAATCGACTTGATCACCTCCCCTGATCCGGAGGGCGACATCAAATAGACAAAGTAGTAACCCTGGTACTTCGACAGTTCCTGCGCGGAGCTTGGGAAAAAATCGGCTGGTACTGCGCTGTCCGGCTCTCGCACTGTGCGCTGTCTGTTGAGCAAAGCGCGGAACGACTCGTGCTCGGAGAATATTTCATCCTCATCCACCCCGAAAAAAGCGCATATCTTGCGAAGGGTGAACAGTGAGGGAGTCGCCTGCGCCCCCAAGTATTTGTTGAACTGCTGGCGATTGATATCGAGGGAGCGGCAAACCATAGCCACCGACTTGTAGTACCCGCAGAGAAGGCGCAGGTTTTGACTGAAGTCTTGCATCGACTGGGATGAACTGGAGCTCACCATAAAGAGTATTCCTAATGCCACAATTGACAACACGTTGAACTAATCGTCGCTTGGGGTCACGGCTTCAAAAGCTCAGTGCAAGACAGTGCCTGAAGCGCAGAAGCTCGGCATTGCCAACCCGTGATCGACGCGAGCATTGACCCGACCATAGCGATTAGGTGAGGACATATTCAACAAATGCACAAGCTTATCCAGCGATTCCTGACGCTTCGGTAGAACTAACATCGTCTGCATATTTGTAATTCGCGCCTATAGCTACCCAAGAGTCGACTGTTCACTTGAACATCGCGTGAGCTCTTAGTCACGATATCCTCCCTGCAACCTGATGCATCGATGTGGTCGAGGCAGCACGGCTGAGTCTGCTAATCGATGGCGGTTTGATTCGCTCAAGTCAGTCGGCCCGCCGCTGTGCATCGCTCTTCGAGCAAACGCACGAACATGGTCAGGCTTTGCGACACCGTCCCCCGGCGCCACACCAGCCAGGTTCGCAAATAGCGAAAGGACTCCGACAACGGCCACACACTCACCGTGGTGCAGCCCGGCATGCTTTCGAGCATGCTGCGCGGCATCAGCGCCAGGCCAGCACCGGAGCTGACACAGGCCAGCATGCCGTGATACGACTCCATTTCGAAAATCTTGCCGGGCACCGCAGCATCCTTGGCGAACCAACTTTCAAAGTGATGTCGGTAAGAGCAATTAGAGCGAAAGGCGTAGATGTTTTCGCCGTTCACATCCTGCGCACGGTGGATCGGCAAATGGTTGAGCGGTGCGATCAGCACCATCTCTTCCTCGAATGCCGGCACGCCCTCCAGTGCCGGGTGCAGCACCGGCCCATCGACAAACGCAGCGGCCAATCGACCCGATAGCACTCCGTCGATCATGGTCCCGGAAGGACCGGTGGACAGGGCCAGTTCGACCTTGGCATGTTTCTGGTTATAGGCGGCCAACAATTCAGGAATACGCACCGCCGCCGTGCTCTCCAGCGACCCGAGGGGAAACGATCCTTGCGGCTCTTCCCCCGCAACCGTCGCGCGCGCCTCGTGGACCAGATCGAGAATGCGTCGGGCATAGTCGAGAAAACTCCAACCAGCCGGCGACAGCCGCAGGCGGCTTTTCTCGCGGATAAACAGGTCAACGCCCAGGTCCTGTTCCAGTTGTTTGATCCGCGTCGTCAGGTTCGACGGCACACGATGGATGTGCTGAGCGGCGACGCTGATGCTGCCGTGCTCGGCGACCGCTTTGAAAATTTCCAGCTGAACCAGATCCAAGTCATTCTCCATACGTGAACGATACGGTCAGCATTATTCAGTTTTAAGTAACCAAAAGCCACCGTAGTCTGAACGCATTCCCACCCCGCAGGACGATGCCATGACCAACATTTCCAGTCTCACTCATGCCATTTCGATCAATCCCGTCAACGGCGAGCAAATCGGTAACTACCCTTTTGAATCCGAAGCGGCACTGCAAACCGCATTGTCACGTGCCACGGCCGGGTTCCGTGTCTGGCATCGCACACCCGTTGCGCAACGCGCGCAACGGCTGATCGCCCTGGCCAACGTCTTGCGCAACAACGCAGAAACGATGGCGAACATGATCACCCTGGAAATGGGTAAGCCGATTACCCAAGCACGTGGCGAAATCGAAAAGTGTGCGCAGCTCTGCGACTGGTACGCGGAACACGGCCCGGCCATGCTCAACGCAGAACCGACATTGGTTGAGGGCGGAAAAGCACGCATTGAATACCGCCCACTCGGCTCGATTCTCGCGGTGATGCCGTGGAACTTCCCGATCTGGCAGGTCCTGCGCGGCGCCGTTCCGGTATTGCTCGCAGGCAACACCTACGTGCTCAAACATGCGCCAAACGTGATGGGTAGCGCTTACCTGTTGCTGGACGCCTTTCAGCAAGCCGAATTTCCTGAAGGGACTTTCGAAGTCATCAACGTCACGCCGGAAGGTGTTTCCACGGCGATCAAAGACCCACGCATTGCAGCCGTCACCCTCACCGGCAGCGTGCGAGCTGGCATGGCCATCGGCGCGCAGGCCGGTGCGGCGCTGAAAAAATGCGTCTTGGAACTGGGCGGCTCCGACCCTTTTATCGTACTCAACGATGCCGACCTCGACGATGCAGTGAAAGCCGCCGTGATTGGCCGTTATCAGAACACCGGGCAAGTCTGCGCAGCGGCCAAGCGCCTGATTGTCGAGCAGGGCGTTATTGAAGAATTCACGCGAAAATTCGTTGAAGCCACGCAAAAACTCGTGGTCGGTGATCCACTGGCAGCCGCTACTTACATCGGCCCGATGGCTCGCTTTGATCTGCGTGATGAACTGGATCAGCAGGTGCGCGACACTTTGGAGGAAGGTGCTACGTTGTTACTGGGTGGCAAGAAGGCCGAGGGTAGCGGTAACTTCTACGAGCCAACGGTTTTCGCTGATGTCACCGACCAGATGACCTCGTTCAAGCAGGAACTGTTTGGCCCAGTCGCTTCGATCATCACCGCACGCGATGCCACCCACGCCATGGCACTGGCAAATGACAGTGAGTTCGGCCTCGCCGCGACGATTTATACAGGCGACGTGGAACGTGCCCAACAAATGGCAAGTGAACTGGAAACCGGTGGTGTATTTATCAATGGTTACTGCGCCTCAGATCCGCGTGTCACCTTCGGCGGTGTGAAGAAGAGCGGTTTTGGTCGCGAGCTTTCGCACTTCGGGGTACGTGAATTCTGCAACGCGCAGACGGTGTGGCTTGATCGGCATTAAGCGCATGGACGAAGACCGAGTGCGTTGGAAACCTCGTTTTCTAAAGAGCTCATTGCAGCTTACAAAAATAATACCCCGCCTAAAATCGCGAAATATTTCGTGAAGTTGGTGGATACGGCAAAGTAAGCGAAAGTGAATTGTTCCGATCCTCAGACCACTGCGTGGTTCTGACATCCGAAGAAGGGATAGAAAGGAACTCTACCCAAATCTTCGAATTACCGTTGCCTGCCTCGTTCCTCCGGTCAGCTCTCGCTACGCGTGAGCTGACCGTGACGTTGGCCTATTCACCAGCTGTGCGAACGACTCGACGCGTGGTTGACCAATATTGCTCTGAGTAGGTTTGCCGAGGCCGAGGGTATTCGTTAAGAAGCCGACCGGCTGATTAAGTTACGAAAGGGGCTGAGAAGCTGGATCAGGCACGTCAGCGACAGAACAACACCGAGCATCGGCTGCTTTCACTTATGCTGAGGCAGGAGCAAACCTGCCCCAGCATAAATGACTATTTGATCACTACCGGATTGACTGGTGATCCGGCAGCGCGATGTACTTTTAGCGGGGCTGCCACATAAAGGAAAGTATACTGCCTGTCTTTAGCGCAACTTTCAGCTAGCTTTTCCAGATCGCAGATCTCCGTAAAGGCGATACCAAGATTACGCATCAAAGCGCAGTGTAGTGGTAGAGCCACACCTGATACTGGGTCTGTCGTGACCTCATTGGCGATGGTATCGGTGACAAGGTTTGGAATTTCCTTCTCATGGAACCATCGAACAAGCTCCTCCGAATATGTAAGGCCTGGCTCGCAGAATCCGTCGTAAAACGCCTCGCCCTGCTCATAGAAAGCTTGAAGGAAGTTAGTCCTGATAATTAGGATATCGTGGGGCTCGATCGTATGGCCCTGAGCCTCTGCACACGCCACAAGATCTAAGTGAGTGAATGTTTCACCTTTATCCAGCATGCGCTTGCCACGATGCCGTGCCATGTCCAGTAATACTCCGCGTCCGACCACTCCTCGCTCGCCGATAGGTGCGACACTGGCCTTGTCAAGGCCACCCACAGTTGTTCGCGCGTCGTAGCCGTTCCATATTTTTCCGCCGTACCAGAGGTGGCCAAGCGCATCATATTGCGTGGAGCCTTGCAGAAACGCGTCGATCTTGTCATCAGCGTAGTGCAACCCGCCGGGATAACATGGGCCATGATCATTGTCCCAGCTTGACTCATCGAGAACCATAGTACGTTCCGCCGGGGTACGGCCTGGCCAAACCGGATCGCCTGCGGGATCACCGATCATACGCTGTAAAGTAAATACGCTTCCCGTCTTAATGTGCGCCACTCCGCGCATGACTTCTTGCGCGCTCAGGTAGTTCAGCGAGCCAACTTCGTCTTCCGGTCCCCACTTGCCCCAGTTAGAAGGAGCGTCCTTCAAAAAATCATCCATCGTAGGAACTGCAGTTGTCATGATTTTTTCCTTTTTAGTCGCGGTGGTTATTGTTTGCTCTGAATGACTGAGTGACTAATGCTTGCAACGAAGCAGGATTCACCCCACTAGTAAGCGGACGCAGTAGGCAATGGGATCTCACGGCCCCGCTCATGAATCTGGGTGTCGGAGCTACCCTTCTCCCCACATATTCTCGACACACTTGACGCTAACAGCTTCACGATCGCAGAAATCCGATCACCGTCGCTGACTAGGAAGATATCGCTCGCATGGCGAGGGCAAGGCGAACTTTCATTCGTGGCTAAGGCGTGGCTAGAGTCAGCCCGTGGCTCCTCCCACAGATGGATTAGTGTTGATCACAGAGGGCGTGATGCGTACAAAACCTGTGGGAGGAAGCTCACCGCAATGGTGTCAGACTGAGCGACTCAGACATGTCAGTCAGCCATAGCCTCTTCTGCTACCCGCTTAGTAGCCGTGGGCGACTCAGCTCCTTTGGCTGGCTTGGCATCCGCCGCCTTCAAATCCTTGGCAAATGTCCCATCCATCTCGCCCTTGAAGAAGTTCTTACCGTAGATCAACAAGCACAGCACAACGCCAATCCCGAAGGCCCAGCTCGCGCCTTTGATTGCCAGTACCGCGCCGATCACACCCGCGATACCCAAGTCGCGCTGGCTGCGCGCTTCAAGGATGCCCAGGCGCACGCTTACATAACCCTGGATCAGCAAGGTCAGCGACAGCGCAACACCGAGAATCGGCTGTACCAGGGTCACGACAGGCAACAACAGCAGGCCGCTGTTGGTCCCCCAACGGAACGACCCGACACCGCCGATGATCGACTTCATCGCGTTCGGCCCACCTTTGAAACGTTCGATCACCACCACTAACATCGCCGCCCATTTCGGGCCGCACATGGCGACATCCGGGCCAAAGATGCTCATGAACGCATTACGCGCACCGAAGATCAGGTGAGCACGGTCGGCGTTGTAGTCAACGACTTCATCCGTGCGGACGGTTTCTGCCTCATCAAGGAGAGATTTCGCACTGAGCACGTCACCGAAGACGATGATGTACGCCGCCAGCATGGTCGGCAGCGCGGAGATGAACATGGACAGTGGCGGCATGCCCAGGCCGAACACGGTGTAGTCGTTCCACAGGCCGGCAAAGTCCGGTTTGCTGATACCCCACTGAATCGTTGGCCAGGACGCTTCACCAAACAATGGTGCAATCACCACGGCCAACAGAACGATCGGCAAGATGCCGAGCTTGGCGAGGTTCCACCAGAAGCGGTTGCGCTGCTTGAGCTCATTAAAGTGTTGGGAAAAGATCAAATAGAAGGCAATGCCGACCGCAATGGAAATGGTCCAGGGCAGCACGTTGAATTTACCGCCCACCTGGAACACCGCGATCACCGCACTCAAGCCGGCACCGACGATAATCCCGGACTTGATCGCCGAGGGCACATATTCCACCACCTTCTTTGCCATCCCGGTCGCCCCCAGGGCGATTGAAAAAATCCCGAGCATCAACTGGAAGGCAATCAAGGCGTGGACACGCTCCGGGCCCATTGGGAATTGCGCGCAGTACGCCATCAGCAGTGGTACCGCCGGGGTGATCCAGCCAGGTACGGTGGGGTCACCGAGTAAATGGTGCGCCAGGTACAGCAAGCCGTTGAGCATCACGACGGCAAGTGCGACCTCGAATGGCATGCCGAGCAGTTCGGTCATCAGCGGAATGGCCGCCAGGTCCACGGCACACATCAGCAAGCCCTGAAGGTAATCCGGAAGCTCGATCTTGTAGTGAATAAACGGCAGCCGGACCTTGAAGGGACCCAGCGGGATGTACGGGCTTTCGCTCCGTTGCGCAGGAATGTTGGACATTGAGTTCACCTGTTTTATTGGTTTTGTACGGGCGCACGCTCCGGTACTACCGGAGTCGTAAGTGACGGAGATCAATAGGCTGCGCGATAGATCTTCTCGATATCAGCGGCGGTCAGCTTGCGCGGGTTGTTGCGCATCAAGCGGTCGATCTGGCTGGCCTCCTCGGCCATCGCCGGAATCGCATCTTCAGGCACGTTGAAACTGCGCAGACCGGTTGGGATATCCACGGCGACACATAGATCCGTCATGGCTTTAACGGCCTGGTCGGCCGCATCCTTGTCGCCCAGGTGTGCGACGCGCACGCCCATGGCCTCGGCGATATCACGAAAGCGTTCGACGCAGGCCGTCTTGTTCCACTCCATCACGTACGGCAGCAGCAAGGCGTTGCTGACGCCGTGGGCAATGTTGAAGCGCCCGCCCAATGGGTATGCCAAGGCGTGCACCGCCCCTACTCCGGCGTTACCAAATGCCATGCCGGCCATCAAGCTGCCGGTGGCCATGTCTTCCCGCGCGTGCAGGTTGGAGGGGTTGGCATAAGCCTTTGGCAGCGCCTTGGCGATCAGTTTGATAGCGCCCAGCGCGATGGCGTCAGTGATGAGCGAAGCGTTGAGTGAAAGATAGGCCTCGACCGCATGCACCAGCGCATCGACACCGCTGGCCGCCGTCACGCTGCGTGGGCAGGTCAACGTCATGGTCGGACAAACCAAAGCCACATCGGGTAGCAGGTAGTCGCTGACAATGCCTTTCTTCAATTGCGCTTGCTTGTCGGAAAAAATCGCTACGTTGGTGACCTCCGAACCCGTGCCGGCGGTCGTTGGAATCGCAATCAACGCAGGGCCCTTACGCTTTACCAGATCGACACCGAACAGTTCGCTCAGCGAACCGCCATGCTCGGCATACGCCGCGACACCCTTGGCGATATCGATGGCACTGCCGCCACCCACCGCAATCAAGCCGTCATGGTTGCCCTTGCGATAGGCGCGGGTGCAGTCCTCTACGATAACGATTTCCGGCTCCGGTTTGACCTCATCGAAAACGCCGTAGTGGCGGCTGCCCAGTTGCGCCAGCGCCAGGTCAACGGTGCCGGATTTCAGCAGAATGGCGTCGGTGACGATCAGCGGGTTCTGGACATTGAGGCGAGTCAGTTCAGCCGAAAGCTGCTCGATAGCGCCTTGTCCAGTGATCAGTTTGTTCGCGATTTTGAAAGCAGAGATGTTCATCGGGCTCGTCCAGTTGATGTTGTTTTATTGGAAGACGTGCCATACGAGTTAGCGAAAGACGTGCCAATGCCCGCAAAGCCCCGTGACGTGGGGCCTCTGCGCGATTTACACGATAATAGGAGGGGTTTTACCGGTCAGTCCCGATTAGGTTTCTGATCGATTCAATCGAGGCTGATTAGAATTCTAATCAGAATGTTCCCAGCGCTTCATTTTCTGCACCACGGTCGCCTGACTCACGCCCAACGCCTTGGCTGCAAGGCGCGTGGTCTTGTGCACACGCAGCGCCGCACGAATCGCACTGCGCTCGGCATTTTCCAATACCTTGCGCAATGGCAAGCCGGTTTCATTGGTATTGCGCGGATTGAGGTCGAGGATCTCCTCGGGCATGTCGAGCGCCTCGATAGTCCCGGTCTGATTGGTCACCACCAGCCGTTCGACGATGTTGATCAACTCGCGGATATTGCCGGGCCAGGCGTACTCGCACATCAAATCGAGGGCTTCGAGACTCCATTGAACCTGACGTTCATAGCGGACATTGAATCTGTCGAGGTAGTAATGCAGAAGCGGCGGAATCTCCTCCCGACGCTCGCGCAGTGCCGGAATGTGGATTGGCACCACATTGAGCCGGTAATACAGATCTGCCCGAAAACGACCTTCTGCCACCAGCTGTTTGAGGTCATGGTGGGTGGCGCTAATGATGCGTACATCGACCTCCTTCAGCTCAAGGCCACCGACCGGAATGAAGCGATTTTCCTCGATGACCTTGAGCAACTTGACCTGCACCGGCAATGGCAAATCACCAATTTCATCGAGAAACAATGTTCCGTGATGCGCCAGCTCCAGCAGGCCACGCTTGCCTTTAGGACCCGCGCCTGTGAACGCTCCAGGCGCATAGCCAAACAGCTCGGCTTCGATGAGGTTCTCGGGCAGCGCACCGCAGTTGAGTGCGAGAAATGGTTCACTGGCACGCAGACTGGCGTTGTGGATGAATTGCGCTACGAGGGTCTTTCCTACGCCGGTTTCTCCCTGAAGCAGAACCTTCACCGAGCTACTGGCAACCTGCCGGGCCAGCGAGAAAATACGGCCAGAAACCTCCTGATCGGCCATAAGTGGAGAACGCAGGAGGTTGTCTCGTTGGCCAGCATGAAGTTTGGCGGTGCTGTTGCGCAGTTGTTTAAGCTGTTGCAACTCATCACGCTCGTGTTTCATGCGCAGCAGTTCAGTCATGTCGCGTACGGTACTGACAACATATGAAATCCGGTTTTCAGCATTGAGAATCGGCGTGGCGCTGACTAACAATTTCTTGCCCTGACTCAGGCTCTGCATCACCGACACCGGCCGACCTTCATGCAATACACGCAGTGTGGCCGATTGCGAGAGGACGCCCTCCTTTACAAGCTCCTGCATGGATCGGCCGATGAGATCAGCACCGCTGAGCCCGGTCTGGCGCTCATAGGCTTGATTGACCTTCAGCGTCTTGCCGTCGCCATCAGTGATGTAGACGCCGTCATGCAAAGCGTTGAGCAGTTCTTCGAAACTGGCGTCATTGACGTTCACCGGGGAGGTTCCTTCGAGGGTGCGGAGCAGTTAAGTGTAAACGTTGTGCCAGGATGGAGAGTAACGTAAGCCTGGCCTAACGATGTAGTTCCAGATCTGCTTGCAAACCCTGAGGACCCGATCGCAACCTCGTTCTTTACCAGCAACTACAATAGTCCGTAGCCCCTAGCGTAGCGTGTGAACTGTTTAGCGGTATTAAAGCGCCGAGAAGGGGTAGCTGATAACCAAATGGTTTTCGTCGAATTAAGCCGATTTGCCGGGTCTCTTCGAAAAGTTCACGCCACACTTGGCGCCAGCGGTGTATTTCCCCTAGGAGGAATTCGTAGCCGCGGAGTTCGACTGGATAGGAGCGCATTTCGCTATGGATCGACGACCCGCCACTACTGTTAAAAAAGCGCCCCTGTCTGGCCTGCCGCAAAATCTTCGCAGCGGCCAGCAGGGAAGCGCACAGCATGATGGGACAGCTATCGACTGGATAGATACGACTGTCTTGGTGGCTCAGTCACAAAGATCACATCCAACTCTCCTTCAGCGCAGCCTGATCAGTGTTTGATCTGAGCAATCTCCGGCTCAACGATCATGCTTTTGTTGGTTTGCTCACCACGAGACCGCGCCGACTCATCAATCCGTAGTAAGCGCATGCCGGAAACACCAGACCAACAACCCACGCCAAATCGATACCCTGCAGGGCCGAGGCGATGGGGCCGACGTAGAGGGACGTATTCATGAATGGAATTTCCAGCACGATGGTCGCGAGGAACACTCCGATAGCGATCCAGTTCACCCGACCGTAGATTCCCGAGGGGTCGAAGATATCCGCAATCTCGTAGACGCCTTTGCGTAGCGCGTAGTAGTCGACCAAGTTGATTGCCGTCCATGGGATTAGAAAGTAGCTCATGAAAAAGATGAAATTCAGAAAGAACTGAATGAAGTCATCCTGGGCCATCGTGCATAACGCAGTGGCAACGGCGCAGATAATGAGCATAAAGCTGGCGCGCACCTTCGCAGTGACCTTGAGCGCAGCAAAGGGCTCGATAACGGTAACCGTCGACATGAAGGCTCCATAGAGGTTGAACACATTAATGGCGATCTGACCATAGAGCACGAATGCCACGGCCAGCAAAGTCCCACCCCCTAGAACGCTAAGCAAATGAAGGCCAACGTTGTCTGAAAAACCTGTGACGCCCTTGGTCAATATCGCACCCAGCAACATCATCCAGCTTCCACCAATGACCGTACCCGCATAGCTGTACCAGAAAACCTGGCGCGCGGAAGTTTGGGTAGGCAAATAGCGAGAATAGTCGGCCACATAAGGGGCATAGGACAACTGCCAAGTCACCGCAATGCTCACTGACGCGAGGAAGCTCGCCAAGTTGAAGCCCTGCGTCGTCCATTGTTCCGCGTCTATTGGCAGCGCAAGGGCGAGCAGGGTCGCGATCCCGAAAAAAACAACCGAGACCAACGACAGCATTTTTTGCAGGCGGTGGATGAGCTTGTAGCCAAACAAGGCTACCAGGAAGCAGAGCAAACCAAGCAGTACAATGTTTGCCTCACTGCTGAGGGGGCTTGAAGCGGCGACTGCTTGGGTGGCCAACAACGTATTACTAACAAAAAAACCCAAGTAGATGAACATTACGAACAGCAGCGGAACAATGGCTCCAAATACCCCAAACTGCGCACGGCTCTGGATCATCTGCGGGATGCCCAATCTCGGCCCCTGTGCAGAATGCGAAGCCATGAATATCGCGCCGATCAGGGAACCGAGCAGGATCGACAAAGCGCTCCAGAACAGGTTCAGCCCCAGGCTGACCGGCAGCACCCCGGCGGCAACCGTGGTGATGTTGGCGTTGGCCCCAAACCACACGAAGAGCAGAGAACGGGGTTCGCCGTGACGTTCGGTTTCCGGGATGAAATCGATGCTTCTTTTTTCTACGTTCATCATGCTCTCCGCTCAGTCTTGGCAACGAGGCAGTTCTCCAGGCGCGCGATAGCTTGCATGAACTCTTCTGGCTGGAAAGCAAGGTGGTCTGGTTCCATCGTACGAAGTGAAGGTGCTGGCTCGCCCCTCCAGCGTCGCAACAGTTGTTCGGTAGAGAGCATGTCCAGTCCGTAAAGCCAGTTGGAGAGAATAAACAAGGCCGAGTAATGGGCTGCGGAAGTCGTCGCCGTACAAGCGTCGGCCACGAGGCTCAAGTGGAAGTCGTTCTGATAGGCATCGAACAGGCTACTCATCACACAGACGTCAGTCAGCACGCCCATCACCACGAGATGTTTGATCCCGCGCTCCTTCAGCATCGGAGTCAGCCGAGTGCCGTGGAAGGCACTGTAGCGTTGCTTATCAATGACAATGTCCCCGGCCTGCGGGGCTAACGCGTCGATGATCTCTATGGCAGATGTGCCAGCGCGATAGCTTGTCGGTTTACCCTCGGCATCTACGGGCTCGCCCAGCGCCAAGCCGAAACCTTGGGCATCGTTGACATGACGGGTGTAGAACAGAGGGATGTTGTTTTTTCGAGCGCAATCAACCAGCGCTGTTGCGTTTTTGATTACTTGATCGAACCGCTCCAGAGTGAAGCCGTCTTCTTTCTGAAGATCGATCACGAGCAAAGCCATGTCTTGGGTCATCAGGTTTCTTCCAATTGCAGAGCACCAGTCGATAGCCGCAAGGCTCGCTGGTCGCTAACGAATGCTCAGGCGCAGGCACCGCAATCGCGGGCTACGGAAAGTTCGAGATTCTCGAGGAAGGATTACCTGACTATTTGCCAAAAACCGTTTTGCTTAGCGGCAACGCAGGAGGGAAGGCGCTTCAGAGTCACGTGGGAAGGCGCAACCGATCGACGTAGAAAGTTCTTCATGGCTCCGCACGGGACTAACGTTGCCCAGCCAAGCAGGCTGATGCGCGTTATGCCGGGTCGAAATGCGGAACTGACCATGACGTAGACTCTTGGGGTTAGTTCCGTCAGGCAAGCAATATGCACGCCATAGTATCGGAAGGCTCGGAAAGCGGCAGAATAGAGCGATATCAGGAATCATCGTGATGTCTTATGGCATTCGGTATGCCGTAACACCGCGCTACGGAACGTAGCACGCAACGCCGAAATGCACCTTTCTGAAACTCCCGTTGCAGGTGGGCAGCATTGGCCAATTCTGTTCCTAGGCGTTTTGCCAGGCGCCTAGCATTACGCTCCATCCGCCGATAATGTTTTCACGGGACGGCGCGGCAAAAGTCGAAGAAAGACTTTTCTTTGGACGAAAAAAATGGACCTCTTTTCAGAGATCCATTTTTTAAATACTTGGAGCGGGAAACGAGACTCTTATCTGGCGTCCGACTCGTTGAAATCTAAGGGGTTTCTTTTCTTGCCGGGGCGGAAAAGACTTGATTCTGGACTTGTTTTTTGAGGGTATCAAGGCACATCGCCGCTCAGTTAATCGTCATGGCAGCGGCGAACTCGACATCAGCAACAGGCAGACGTTGGGCGGAGTTAAGAGCTGGGATTGGAGGAGTATTTTTGGATCACCGTCCAAGGCCTTAGGGGCCAAGGACGGTGAAGATTTCAAAGACCCGGTTTCCGGCGGATCATAAGACTGCTCCGCTTAAGTGACCAGCATTACGACGATGCGGGGCATTTTGTTTGGGCATGCTCAATCTTGGGTGAGTGCCGCACTCAAACCGTATCTGCCCCAGCGTCATCAAACAGTTGCTTGTCGAGATTCAAGACCTTGTCCATTACGTCCTGAGGACTACCCTTTCCCTCAACCGTATGGGTCTTGTAGTTGAAATCGAGTGCTATCCAACCCTGCAACTTTGCCTCATAACTATTAGGGTACTGTGCCTGCTCAATAGCGGGCAACTCCTTATAGTGTTCAAGTGCTGCAGTAAAGAATTTCGTCAGCTTTCCGGTTTCATTATATTCCGCGATCGAATTGGCAACTACCTTCTGCCGCCAGGCATATTCCTGATCGGACGATTCACTCCACGCCGCGCGACGTTCGTTAGTCGTAAAACTTCCACTGTCATCATAGATAATCAATGAGAGCTGATCGCTCGACATACCCGCAAATGGATTTTTGCCACTGCCATTGACAAACTGCGTTGCATTGGCCGCACGAGCCAATAACACAGGATCCTGAGTGTCAGGCACCTCAGCATCATTAGCTTTTTTGTTGATAAAATAACCATCACCGGAAATCTTGCTCAAAAGCTCATTCGCTTTCGCGCCAAGCTCTTTCCTGCTCATACTCGAATCTCTAGCCGCCGCACGCGCGGCACTTTCACTCAACTGTAGAGAGAGTGAAGAAAGGCGACTGGTATCTTTATGACTACCCACATCAGCGCTTTCAGTTGCCACCTGAGTTTTCGTTAGCGATTCATTTTGGCTCGCCGTCACATGGGAAACCTGCGAACCAGAAAACGCATTTGAATTAATTGAACCGACCAAGATAATGTCCTCCCTGTTATCAGCCATTCCTGAAAACGTGGCTAGTAAATTTATTATCGGCAGCACTCATAAAAACTGTAGTGCTTCACGATGAATGGACGAACAAAACCGGCGCAGGCCCAGCGGCAAGGGCAGCCTTTGCGCAAGCAGCCAAACCGCCAGGCCCGGCTTGGGCCTTACTTCATGGTAAATTCAACAGACCAGGCGTAGGTGGAGATATTGGTCGAGGTTACTTTTGCCGTACACACTGCGCCACCGCTAGGTGTTGCCGTATTGTTCCATTTTGGAATAGTCGAGCCTCCTGAGCCGACTGTCCCAACATAGGTTGCCAGGAACGTGCAAGTCTTCCCGCCAATGGTGTAGCGCAGGTTCGCATAGTTGGCAATAGGCGAAAGGTTGCTCTGAACAGTATAGGTGTCAGCACCACCCGCCTTGACAGTAGTCACTGGCTTCGGGACCGAATTTACATTAGTTGTGGCTTCATTATTTGTAATGATCGTGTACGTAGCGTCGGCGGTTCCAAGATTCTTGAAAGTAACAGCTACTGGAGGACCTGCCAGCGCAGAACCTGCCGCCAACATACCAACAGTCAGTACCGACAAAACAGATTTCGACATCTTCATGCACTTATTCCTTTTGATTTAAATTCCATACATACATTTTCATGGCGTAGCGAAACCTCTCCACACCACAACAACTCGATAAAAAGCAAAAACTCACACATTATAGAAACATGAAAGTCCAGACACACCCTTTCCACCGAAGAAGATCAGCTCTGCCATCTAGATGATGAGAAAAATAATGCGTAAGGCGTATGACGTGCTCTTGTATCCCGCAAACACGACAAATCCTAGTGACACACACTATGACATCCCTATCAACAGCAGGACTGTATCATAAACTTTATGACTTCAAATACTAACCCTAGCAATTTTGTTAAAATAGCGAGGATCTCAACTCAACATATCCCGGCGCCAGATTTTCTACCTCAATGCCACCAGGCATGGCCCGCCCTGTCTTTACGACCACCTGATTTGCTCTCTCAGACAAGGTAGGGCGATAAGTCACAATAGATTGCCCATGGCTGTCGCTAGACAGTGCCTCAAGCGGCACCACCAGACCACGATCACGGTGATAGGTGACAATTTGCAGCCTCGCACTCATACCAAGTCGCAATCGCTGCAGTTGCTCACTCGCGATACCCTGTATAGAGGCGATCACCTCATAAAATGCGCCACCAGACGTGGCCTGCGCATCGACCCCCTGTACACCGACGCTCTCAATCTGACCATGCAGCACCATGCCACCGAAACCATCACCGGTAATTTCCACCGGCAGCCCCGCACGGAGTTGGTGAACATCGCTTTCCTCGACCCGTGCGACAACCTGCACCTGCTCGATATTGATCAACTCGAACAAGGGAACGCCTTGACCGACACGCTGGCCTTTTTGTACAAACGGCAGATTAGCGCCACTTCCCTGAGGCGTACGAGAACGGATCACCACGCCTGCGAACGGTGCGAGCACTTCTCGCTGTGCCTGCTGCTCAAGCAGTGATTGATAACGTGACTGAGCGTTGGCCCATTGCATCCGGACTATCTGAAGGTGTTCTTCGCCACCTTTTTTCAAGACTTCGCCGAGTTCCGACTGGGCAGCCGACAGATCTAGCCGTTGCGACCTGACCTGCTGCGCAACTGCCTCCAACTCCATTCGCGGCACAATGCCCTGATCAAGAAGAACTTTGGTTTCTACCAATCGGCGTTCGTTATCTGCCAAGGTGGACTGGACGCTGGAAAGCGTCCGTTTTGCCCGAGCGACATCCTGCCCCTGAGACCAGCTCTCGACTTCCAACACATTGCGCCTGGCGATCAACTGCTCAGCCAAGGCGGAACGCAACTGGATATCCAGTTGCGTCGTATCAAGGCTCAGTAGGCGTTGTCCACGCTCAACACGTTGACCTTCTTTTACCGCAACCTCCGCGACAAGCCCCTCGAAAGGTGACGACATGGTTTGTTGCATCGCAGCCTCAATACGTCCGACAAGTCCCAGTCGATTTTCCAAAGGTTGATAGTCCACCTTGAGCCAACTGGCCGCCGCGACCTGCTCTTGAGGAAGCCGAGATATTGCAATCACCACCGCAACGACCGCCATCACCATACAAGCCGCCATTAGGAGCAAACGTACGTTGCGCCGACAAGCCAATCCGATTTCTTTAATCATTAAGGGCAATATCCCAGCTCGACAATGTGGTGCCCAATGCCTGATCCAGCAGCGTTCTTGCATTCAAGTAGGCTATGAGCGCATCAAGGCTCGTATTTTGTGCGTTACGAAAATCAGTCTCATAACTGATGACTTGAAAATTGCTGGAGCGACCGACCTGTAATTTTTGTCGTTCAATATCAAGTTTTCGGCGCGATAGATCCCGCGCACGCAATGAAATTTCATACTGGCGCCAGCGCGTGCCGACCGTGCGTACCGCGTTCGTGACATCTCGCTCAAGCGTCTGTCGAGCCTCGACTGCCTCAATCCCCTGGTTCTCCAGATTCACCTGAGCACGAACCACCTCCTGTCGACGGTTAAGATCGCCAATCGGAATCTCAACCTGAAGCCCCGCATAGCCCTCCCAGCGACGATCCGAACGCTGCCCCTCTCTATCAGGGTAACGGTCACTGACCTGGCTTGCTCCGCCGACCAATGAGACATCCCATAGCTGGTTATTGCGGGCGACCGCCAGGTTGATGCTGGCTTGTTCATGTGCGATCAACTGCCCAAGGTAAGCAGGCTGCTGCTCCAACGCAGTATCCAGCGCCTGCATTCGACTGAGCTGAACAGGCGTCGCATCCAGTGTTTCTACCGCCTGAATACGCGACTCCAGTCCTAATGCCAAAAGCTGAAGCAACTCCAGGCGATAGGCATCCAATTGGTTTTGGGCCTCTTGAACACCCAGCTCCTGAGTGGCGTAGTCGGCCTCGGTTTGCACAATCTCAAATTCAGCCATACGGCCGGCAGTAATCATGGCTCTGTTGACGTCAAGTAACTGCTGTGAACGGCTTAATGCCTCTGTCGCGATACGCAACTGCTCTTGCGCGCGAAGTACGTCCCGGTAAGACGTGATGATTTGCGTGACGGTTTGAGCCACCGCCGCTTTCAAGGCAAGACGGTTCGTCAGCTCGGAAAGCCTTGCTGAACGCATCGGCGCTGTCGTGACCTCCACTCCAGCCCCCCGAAGCAAGGGCTGTATGAGCGTAAACGTCGCACCATCGCTGCGGGTACGCCCGTCATTATTGCTATCGGTCAACTGATTGGCCCAAGAGAGACTTAGCCGTGTACCGAACTCCCCCAACAGAGTGGTCGTTGGCGACAACTGCCGATAGCGTGAACCATCGCTTTCACTGCGCTCACCCCGATAGTCACCCCTCAATACCAACTTGGGTGTGAACAGGTCCTCTGCGACGCGCAAATCGAACTTCTGCGCAACACGCTCAAGGTAGGCACTACGGATGGAGCGGTTGCTTCGCAACCCCAGATAGACAGCATCGGCCAACGTCAGATTGATTGTTTCAGCCCGCAACGACACAGGGGTACCTGGCATCGATGCCTGAGACGGCGCGAGCGCGGCGAACACCGTCGACGCAGATAGCGTCCACAGCAGCCCCAGCAAGATCGAAAATCTCTTGTGCTCAATCATCTCGCAAGGCCTGAACCGGTTGCAGGCGAGACGCGGTAACGGCGGGATAGAGGCCGAAGAATAGGCCGATAAACAAGGAGCTTCCCACTCCCAGCGGCAGAGATTCAATGGCCAAGGTAAATCGCCACCCTGAAAACCATACGAACAAAAAAGCTGAAAGCAGTCCGACAGCCGCCCCGACCAGTGAGCCCGTCACTGACAAACAGGCCGCCTCCAGAAGAAATAACATTCGAATGTCGCGTGCCCGGGCACCGAGGGCCATTCTCACGCCAATCTCGCGACGACGCTCAGAGACATTCATGAGCATCACATTCATCACGCCGGCCCCTCCGACCAGGAGGGAAATCCCCCCAAGACCGGCCAGCAAATAGGAGAATGTGTTGGATTGATGGGTAAGGCTGTCGATCAGCTGTTGTGGCACGAGAACCTCAACGTCATGACCCTTGAGCACTTCTTCCAGATAAGTACGTAAGTCCTGTGCGCTTTCCGCGATCACTGCACCATCGCGCACCTTGGCAATCACACTGCTGAGTTGTGGAGACGGCTGAAGCCGCCTCATGCTCTCTATCGGTATAAACAACGCTTCATCTACCTGAATCGGGATCAAGGGGTTCGGAGCCTGAGGTCGTGCAATACCGATCACTTCAAACAGATACCCTTCGATCTGAAGCTGCATACCCGCAATCAGCGGCCTGCCCGGTACACCGATTCCCAACTCATGAGCAACCTTGGCCCCTGCGACGATGTAGGTGGCCTGTTGATCGAAATCGGAAATAAAGCGTCCTTGAGCGAGTTTGAGATCCAGGGTTTCGGCTAATCCTCCGGTCGTCCCCAAAACCACCGCGTCGACTGTTCGCCCTGCGTAACGAACTTGACCAGAATGAAATGTCGTTGGGGCCACTTGGGCGATGGCAGGGAGTTTTTTCAGGAGCGAGCGAGTGTCAAGCGTGGGCGGCAGCGCTCGACTGTTGAGCGGCGAGAATGGAAACGACGCCACAATGCTCTCTGCCCCCATCCCCTTGAAAGCCGTCATCGCTTCATTCGCGGCGCTCTGACCGATGTTCAACAGCGCAACAATCGCCGCGCAGCCAACTGCAATGCCCAGCATCGCCAACCACGAACGCCGTCCCAAGAGGCGCAGGCTGTCTAGGGACTCAATCAGTGTTTGCAGATGGCCCGGACCTTGACGATGAAGCGAACCTTCAAGCATCCGTCATCGCTCGTCTGCTCGCAGATTCTTTCAGAATCCCGTCCTGTACCTGAAAACAGCGCTCAAGACGTTCGGCCAACTGCGCATCGTGAGTCACCATGACTAGTGTCACAGCTTTCTCATCGTTGAGGCCGAGCAGCAGATTTATCACGTCATGGGCCGTTGAACGGTCCAAGTTACCCGTCGGCTCGTCGGCAAGAATTAATGAAGGACTGCCCACTAAGGCTCGCGCAATCGCCACACGCTGACGCTGCCCACCGGATAGGTCGGCGGGCCGATGATGAGCTCGATCGGCCAACCCCACACGTGCTATCTGGGCCCGCGCGCATTCACGCGCTTCGCTGCGCGTAAAGCCCCGATAGAAAAGAGGCAGGGCAACGTTATCGAGCGCAGTCAGACGAGGAAGCAGATTGAAACTCTGGAACACGAAACCGATCTCACGGTTGCGTAGCTGAGCGCGCTCGTCAGCCGTCGCCTCGATCATGTTGCGGCCAGCGAACCAGAATTGGCCAGACACCGGACGGTCAAGCAGTCCGAGGATGTTCAGCAGCGTGCTTTTGCCGGAACCGGATGTACCGAGAATAGCGCACGTTTGCCCACGTCGAATATTGAGCGTCACATCGCGCAGAACGGGCATGTTGTGCCCCGCCATAGGATAAGACTGGCAGACATCGCTCATGGCGATGAGTGTATGTGTCGACTGTGGCTCCATGCCGAACCTCTTTTCTCCATTGATCCAGCCGTCTGACCAGAGGTTTCGCGAAGCGACACATCAGGGGGATGCACTTCTTGAGGCGAGTGTATTTACCACAAAAATCGGAAAGAAGGAAAAAGCATCCCCCCATCGCACTGGCGAGGCGCCCACTCGCTTCGATATCCCATCGCCATGAGTGAAGGCATTTCCCAAACACGAAAAAAAGCCACTCATCTGAGTGGCTTTTTTCTGAATCTTGGAGCGGGAAACGAGACTCGTATCTGGCGTCCGACCCATTGAAATATAAGGGGTTTCTTTTCTTGCCGGAGCAGGAAAAGACTTAATTTTGGACTTGTTTTTAAAGTACTTCAACGGTCAAAAAGGGGTTTATTCCAAGCTGCGCTACTGGATTACATCCGTAGCCAATTGGACGAACGCGCGCCGCCGTTACGAACGGTGAGCCTACCAGAACGGTAAATAACATGATGCAACGCCTGACCGCGCCCAACCTCAATACATTCCCAAAACCAGTGGGCGCGGCTCGTGTTCGATGAGTACACAGAACTTTATGGCGCTGCGCTGGCTCAACGATTGAGGAATTGAGCGGCTAGGGTGATGATGAAACTCGGAACCCACCGAACCAAACAAGAACCTGCTGCTCCATCCGCGCCTTCTGCCACCCCCGGCACGAAACGCAACCCGTTCGGCCTAGCCTAGGCCTAGAACTGTGCTCTCCTGTTTTCGAAGGCTGACGAGGCCCACATCAAGCGGTACAGCTGCATTTTGCTCGGGAACTCTTGATAGTAAACCATGCCAACGCAGGTCAAGGCCGGTTGCATGATATACAAGTCGCGATCACACAAGTCCGGCTTTTGTTCGGCAAGACGGTCTAACGTCAATTACTCAAAGCCGATCTGGCGATTGCAGACTTGACGTCGATAATAAGTCTAGGAAGAACAAAACACTCAGCGCGATTGGTCGATCCGGGTGAGCCCTGCCAATTTTATTTACAACGAGAGTTGCCGTAGTAATGTAAAGGCCTGCTTCATTTGGTCTTCACTGACGACGAACGCCCGTAGCTGCCCTGCCATGTCCAGCCCTTTGGCTACCAGCCCCTGTGCCTCAAGGTTGATCTGCCATTGCAAGTCCTTCCGGTTGGTTTCTCCGGCCAGGTGCAGCGGCATTTCTGGGGTCTTGATCTTCACCAGCATCGCCGGGAACTTCACTTGCTCATCGCCACCAAGCACATTACTCGCCAGGGTCATGGCGCTTAACTGAATGGGTTGTAGAAACGGCAGCAGCTTGCCCTGGATTTGCGCGCAATCGCCAACGGCAAATATGTGTGGGTCAGAGGTGCACATGCGTTCATCAACTTCAATGCCACGATCAACCCGTAGGCCAGCCTGCGCCGCTAACGTCGTATCAGGTTTCAATCCGATTGAGGCAATGATCACATCGGTGGTGATTTGCCGGCCATTGGACAAAGTCGCCAACAGGCTATCGTCTCTCTTTTCAATGGATTCCAAAGCCTGGTTGAACACCATTTCCACCCCCATCTGGCATAACCGATGCTGCAAGCGGCTACTCACCTCAACAGGCAGCAACGATGCCAGCAGGCTGCAGGACTTATCCATCAGTACCACTTGCTTTCCGGCACGATTGACATCCATTGCCAGTTCACTGCCAATCAAGCCGGCTCCCAGAATCAGTACGCGCTCTGCCGCTCTCAGAGCATGTTGTGCATGACGGTATTCTTGCTGACTGTTCAAAGTCACCAGCCACTCCCGTCCGGGAATCGGCGGAACGATGGCTTGCGCACCCGTGGCAAGAATCAGTTTGTCGTAGCTGAATGCCTCACTACCGGCGCTGATACGCTTGTTTACGCGATCTATTGCAGTCAGCTGGCAACCGGCATTAAGGGTTAACCGATACATCTCGGCAAACTCCGCAGCAGACTGACGAGTCATGTCGTCCGCTGTCTGATTGAGACTGATGACGTGACTCAGGTCGGGCTTGTTGTACTCATCGCAACTGTCTGCAGCGATCAACCGAATGGGCACCGCTGCATCGAGCCTGCGCAAGTTCTTGACCACCTGACGAGCCGCGAAGCCGGAGCCCACAATGACAATTTCCTTGTTCATTTCGCCTCCGAAGCCAGCTCATCGAATACCGATTTACCCAGTGAACATTCCGGGCACAGGAAGTAATCAGGCACATCACACCAGGCCGTACCGGCCTGCACATCCTGCATCGGCTCCCCGATCGCGGGATCATAAATCCATTGGCAGACACTGCACCGCATACGCAGGCCGTTGTCCGCGCTCGGTTCTGCCTGGGCAGTTGCGGTGGCTGCGGCGGGTGCGACATGTGCATCCGTCGATGGATGCAGCGCCCATTGCCGAGCGATTTCACGGCCATGAGCTCGGCAAACCTCAAGCGAGTCACCGTCTGGCCGCCACTTGGCTTTGAGCGCCAATGTGGTTTCAAAACCAGCGTCCATCAAGCGCGTCTGGATACGGTCCACCGCCCCACCATTCCAGCCGTAACTGCCAAACGCCGAAGCCTTTTTGTTACGAAAACGCAGACCGGTTATTTCCTCCAGCAGGGCAGCGACTTTCGGCATCATGACGTTGTTCATGGTGGACGAGCCCACCAGAACACCTTTTGAGCGGAACACGTTGGTCAGAATCTCATTCTTGTCGTGGCGCGAGACGTTGAAAATCTTTACCGCCACACGCGGATCGCCGTCGTGAATGCCTTGTGCGATGGCATCGGCCATCATGCGGGTGTTGTTCGACATGGTGTCGTAGAACAGTGTGATGCGGTCCTCTTGATAATCCGCTGCCCATTCCAGATAGCGGTGTACAATCTGCGTCGGATTATCACGCCACACCACGCCATGCGCGGTCGCAATCATATCGACCGGCAGGTTGAACCCGAGGATCTCAGTAATCTTAGGAATGACCAGGCGACTGAATGGCGTGAGGATGTTGGCATAGTAGCGTTGGCACTGATCGAACAGTTCGTTTTGATCCACTTCATCATTAAACAAGTGTTCGTCACAGTAATGTTGGCCAAAGGCGTCATTACTGAACAATACGGCATCACCGGTCATGTACGTCATCATGCTGTCCGGCCAATGCAGCATCGGAGTTTCCACGAAAACCAGCTGTTTGCCATTACCGACATCCAGGGTGTCGCCGGTATGTACAACGTGGAAATTCCACTCTGGATGATGGTGATGACCGTTGATCGAGTCCACGCCATTGGCGGTGCAATAGATCGGCGTATTCGGGATCAGCGACATCAACTCTGTCAGCGCCCCTGCATGGTCCTCTTCGGCATGATTGATGACGATATAGTCCAGCGTGTTCAGGTCGATTTCCATCGCCAGGTTCTGTATGAACTCCCGGCTGAACCTGTGATCGACGGTATCAATCAGTACGGTCTTTTCTTCCCGGATCAGGTAGCTGTTGTAACTGCTACCTTTGTGGCATTTGTATTCTGTGCCATGAAAGTCCCGTACTTCCCAATCGCGCTGACCGACCCAATGGATATTGTTCTTGACGTGAATTGACATAACCTACCTCGGTAAAAAATGATGTTCTACACCGAAGTTGGCAATGTTCGTGCCAGATAATAAGACATTGATTTTAAAGGAAAAATAAAACAACTATTGTCAATATGACATTACCCGTTTACTGTCTTTATGACTAATCATTGTCAAAGTGACAAAACATGAGTCTGTCCGTTGAATCCTTGGCGCGCATCGCTATTCAGTTGCAAAGCGGCATTTCCCATCAGGATCGCTTTCAACGTCTAATCAATACCTTGCGCCAATTGCTGGGTTGCGACGCTTCTGCCTTGTTGCGTTATGAACAGCGACAGTTCCGTCCGCTGGCGATTGACGGCCTGGCACCGGATGTTCTGGGACGTCGCTTCAGCCTTGATGCGCATCCGCGACTGGAAGCCATCGCTCGCGCCGGTGACGTGGTGCGCTTTCCGGCAGAAAGTCATTTGCCTGATCCCTATGACGGACTGATACCGAGCCGGCAGGACCTCAAAGTGCATGCCTGCATCGGATTGCCGTTGTTCGCGGACCAGACACTGATTGGTGCGTTGACGATCGATGGCATGGACCCGGCACAGTTTGATCACTTCAGCGACGAAGAGCTGCGACTTGTGGGAGCCCTCGCTTCTGCTGCCTTGGCCAATGCATTGCTGGTGGAGCAACTGGAAAGTCAGACAATTACGCCTCTCTCCATCAGCAATATCCCGGCGGGCAAACCCGGCACCGAAATGGTCGGGCTCAGCGAAGTCATGCGACAGTTGAAGAGAGAGATCGAAATGGTGGCAGGTTCCGACCTGAACGTCTTGATCACTGGAGAAACCGGAGTCGGCAAAGAACTGGTCGCCAAGGCCATACATGAAGGTTCATCACGCGCAGGTCAGTCTGTGGTTTATCTGAACTGCGCTGCGCTACCGGAATCAGTGGCTGAGAGTGAGTTGTTCGGTCATGTCAAAGGGGCTTTTACCGGTGCAATCCATCATCGCACCGGCAAGTTCGAAATGGCTGATAACGGCACACTGTTTCTCGACGAAATCGGTGAACTGTCATTGAATCTGCAAGCAAAACTGTTGCGGGTACTGCAATACGGCGACCTGCAACGGGTTGGTGACGATAACGTCTTGCGGGTCAACGTACGGGTGCTTGCCGCGACCAATCGTGATCTGAAGCAGGAGGTGTTGAACAATCGGTTCCGTGCAGACCTGTTCCACCGTTTAAGCGTATTCCCTGTGCATGTACCACCACTGCGTGAGCGTGATCAGGACATCACGTTGCTAGCGGGTTTTTTCTGCGAGCAGAGCCGGGAACGCATGGGATTGAAACGGGTGGCTTTGGCTGCCAACTGTCTGTCGTTGCTCAAGCAGTACACGTGGCCAGGAAACGTTCGCGAACTGGAGCACGCTGTTTATCGGGCGACGATCATTGCCCGTGCGACCCAGCAAAGTGACGAGCTGCTGCTTGAAGCACAGCATTTCAATCAAGTTCCCGAGCAGATGGTGGCGCCGCCTGTTGCTCTGGATGTTCCTTCCCTCGGCGTTGACCAAGGTCTGCGGGATGCGACGGATGACTTCCAGCGTCAGCTGATTGATAACACGCTGAATAATTGCGCAAGGAAATGGTCTGCCTGTGCTCGAATGCTGGATATGGACGTAGCTAACCTGCACCGACTGGCGAAGCGGCTTGGTTTGAAATAACACTCACGGCCGATCAGGGCTCAATTCAACCAGAACCAAGCATTGATCGACTGGCCGATTGCAGGTCAGTCAAGGCCCGCTACCGACACCGGCAATGCTCCAGCACCTCCTACCCGGACTCCGCCGATATTTGGCGCGCCCTGCAGAACTCGATTTAATTTAGCGGTTGCACCCAGAAGCCTCCTACGGGAGGAATGGGGTGGCAAGGGCGGGTGGATATGATTGACTCCGAGCTCCTCATAGTCACAGCAACAATCATTTCAGCAAAGCCATACCTCAATGATGTTTTCTTTCTTTTCGAGAACCTATTTTTAATTAATCAACCCGGATATATTGCCGAGCGCACACAGGGCTTTGCTGACGTCCAGCATATCCTCCACGCCCTATTTTAATTTCATTATATTTTAGCGACTTACACAACACAAACTTAAAGGAAGGGCCATGAAGATAATTAATCAGCACTCAACCCCGGGTATTGCGAATACGACACACTTAGCATGCATCAGTTAATTATCCACTGGCGACAATTAACCACACACCCTCCAATACATCCTGATAAAATTGAACGAATGCCCAAAATGGCAAATCTAAAAATCTAATAAAGGTGAAAAGAGCGTTTTTTCCACAACTCGGCTCCCCACCGACAATCAACAGCACATGAAGAATGTGAGTACCGATAAATTCACCCTAATAATATTCAATGCGATGCCTGTTGAATAAACCGGAAGCGGGTCGTTTCGAATCTGCTTCGTAGTCTGAGGTAACACTGATGAAAAGGATTCTGGTTCCACTGCTGGCCCTGAGTGCCGCGCTGACGTTGCAGTCAGCTCAAGCCGTTGATGGCGAGGCGCTCTTCAAGAGCAAAACCTGTGTTGCCTGCCATATGGTCGACGCCAAAATGGTCGGTCCAGGTTACAAGGAAGTGGCGGCCAAATACGCTGGCCAAGCCGACGCATCGGCAACCCTGGTCAAGAGCATCAAAGAAGGCAGTACGGGCAAATGGGGGCCAATCGCAATGCCGGCCAACCAGGTGACCGACGAAGAAGCGAAGACCTTGGCCGACTGGATCCTGACGCTGAAGTAAGAGAGCCCAATAAAAAACACCCACACCGCAGAAGCGAGCCCGCTCTCTTCTGCGAACCGGGTCGCTCGACTACATTGTCGGGGTTTGCTGTAAAAGCGCCAGATCGATATCCTCAAAACGCAACACCCTGCCGCCCTGCTCGCTGGCCAGATTGCGTGCGGTGGCCTCCTCGGAAAATGACGCCAGAACTACACCCATGGAACCTTTAAGCTGAGTGCCGACGACATAGTAGGCTTGGGTTGCATCAATCAGAAAATGGTCGTCGGGTTTCTCCCATGCACTTTTCCCCATATCGTGCACATACAATTTTGCCTCAGTGTGGTGATTCTCCGGTTGAAGCCACCATCCGAGCATTTCCGCAGTGGAGCAAAATTTCTTGATCGTGCCCTTTTCCACGACCTGACCTTTGGGGCCCGGAAAGTCGGTGATGACCATCCCGCAGACATGACACTCGTCACTCTGATGGAAGGCCACGGGTCCAAGGGTTTGCTTCTCCTCTGCGCGATCGTTGCACGCCGCCAATACCAAACTGGTAATGATGACGACCAGGACACGGGCCCCGGTTAGGTACCAAGTGTTCATTTGAATCTCCCGAGCTTGGAAAATCAGGTCAGCCGACGGCGAAACATCCAGTAAGCCAACAGCAACAGAACGCCGACCCAAAGCAGCAGGCAGCCCCACAACATTGAACCCGGCACCGGCAGATCGCTGCTCAACGCCATAAGGCCGACGGCATTGCCGCTGCCCTCGAAACCGGAAAGGTTGATCAAGCGATAGACGTCAGTCGGGTTGAGCAGCAATAACCAGGGCAACAGGTCCGGGTTGAACCGGCCTTTACTGAGGACCAGCAACGCCAGCAGCGCCAAGTCAAACACCAACACGAAGAGGAACCACACCCCCAGCGCCATTCCGGCTGCGCTGGATTTTTCGCTGGCCTTGCTGCTCAGCACGTAAGCCAGCGCCAGGAACACCCAGCCCAACAGCGTGGAGGAGACCATGAAGCGACCGAACGCCCAGAACAGCATTCCCAACTCGACATCATCGACCAGTAAGGCAATGGCCACGGCGGCACAGCCAAATCCGATCAGCGTGGCCAGCGCCAGGATCAGACCGTGACCGACAAACTTGCCCAACAGGATTTGTCCACGCCCCAAGGGGTAGGTCAGCAACAGCATCAGCGTCCCGCCCTCGTCCTCGCCGACGATCGCGTCATAGGCCAATAGCAAGGCAATCAGCGGCACCAGGAACGTCGCCAGGCTGGCGAGGCTGGCGATGGTGGCCGGAATGGAAGTGAAGCCCACTTGCCCGGAAGCCGCCGCACCGAGCCAGGCGATACCCACCGCCAGAATGGCGAACAACAGGCTGATAGCCAGTAGCCAGCGATTGCGCAGCCCGTCGCTGAACTCTTTACCGGCGATACTCCAGATCTGCATCATGGCTGGGTGCCTTCTGTGCCAGTGGTCGCACGACTCATGTAGTAGCCATAGAGGTCTTCGAGGGACGGTTGCAGTATCTCGATGTCCTGCGGTTGATCCTCGTGGAACAACTGGCGCAGTAGATCAACTTTGTAGCCATTGACAGCCATCACCTCGATCCCGTTGCCGCCCACCGCTGTGGCGGTGTGCCCGGCGGCATTCCAGCGCTGCAACCATTGCTCGCGTCGGCAAAGACCACTGGCCCGGATCCGCGCCGGCAAGTCGGCGTCTTCACGCAGTCTGGACAGACTCCCGATCGCCTGTAAGCAGCCATTGGCCAGGATGGCCGCACGGTTGATATGCGCTTCGACACCTGCCAACACATGGGAGCAAAGGATGATGCTCGCGCCCTGTTGGCGCAGACGGTCGATCAATAGGTAAAGATCCTGGGTAGCGATCGGGTCCAGCCCCACCGTGGGTTCGTCCAACAGCAACAAGCGCGGCTCGCCGAGCACCGCCTGAGCCAGGCCCAGACGCTGGCGCATGCCCTTGGAATAGGTTTTCACCCGACGGTCTGCGGCCCCCGCAAGCCCGACCTGCTCGAGCAAATCGTCCACTTGCGTCAGGGCGGCTCCTTTGAGGCGGGCGAAATACCGCAGAGTTTCGCGGCCACTGAGTTGCGGGTAGAACGTCACGTTTTCCGGCAGGTAACCGAGTTGGCGACGCACGTCGGCTTGTGCGGGTCGGCAGCCAAGTACGTGCACCTGGCCGGCGCTGGCCTTGAGCAGGCCAAGGATCAATTTCATCACCGTGGTCTTGCCCGCACCGTTGTGGCCAAACAAGCCCAGCACCTCGCCTTCGCCCAGACTCAGGGTCAGATCGTGCAGCACGGTCATGCTGCCGTAACGCTGGCTGACCTCTTCGATTTCGACGGCGATCATAAGGTCGGCCGCTGTGTTTGGGGCATCGTCGGAAGGTTCATCAGGGGGAAACTGTCTTTTACCCCCGGTGATTTCGTCACGGGGAAACTGCTCTGAACCCAACGCAATAATTGAACGCTCGGGCTATTCATCAACAGACGGACCTGCGGATACAGCCACAGCAGACGGTCGACGTTGTCGTTGGGTTCGTAGATCACGTCGCCCACCGCATCGTTATTGCGATCCCAACCCAGGTAATCACTCCAGTAATTGCCCCGCCCCTCGGCCGACCATTCCTGCAAGCGGGTGGCGACGTATTTGACTTGCTGCTGATTGTCGACGAAGGCGTTGTCGGCGATCCGGTTGTCTTCGGAGCCTGCGGTGAGGTGAATGCCCACGGCACTGCGCTCGAAGTGGTTGTGTTCGATGACATTGAACAGCGAGTTGTAGATAAACAGCGCCTTGCCTTCGGCACCGCTGACCATACCGCCATCGGCGGAACCGCTGCGCACGTCGCTGACGAAGTTGTCGCGCAGCTCGGAATAGGTGATGTAGTTCATCAGGATGCCATAGCTCTCGTCCTGCTCGGAACGGTTGCCAATCACCGTCAGCTTGCGGCTCTGCATCAAGGCATAACCGGTGCGTGTCCGGCGGGTGGTGTTGCCGAGCAACTGGTTGTCGTTGGCGTACATGTAGTGCACGCCATAGCGCAGGTCTTCCAAAGTATTGCCCTGCAGCAGGTTGCCGTTCGAGGTATCGATGTAGATCCCGTCCCGGGTCTGTCGCACGTGATTACCGATAACCTTGGCGCCGTGCACGGCATACAGATGAATCCCATTGCCGCGATCCTGGGAGCGAATGCTCGGGTCGCCTTCGATATCGTTGTCAATCAGGCTGACGTCGTGGGTGCTATCCACCCAGATGCCGAAGCCTGGTCCTTTCATGCGGTTGTTGCGTATCACCGCACCCTGGGCTTTGGGACCGATGAAAATCGCTGAGTTCATGGCCGTCATGTCGCGCCCCCAGTCGCGCAATGTGCAGCCCTCGATCCGCACGTCGGGAGCGCTGATGAACACAGCGTTGCCCTGCCCCTCGCTCTGGATCACCGCGCCCGGCTCACAGATAATCTGCATCGATTGATCGACACTGAACGAGCCGCGGTATTCCCCCGCCGGCAGGTGCCAGCGTTGCTCGGCGTCCAGCTTCAACGGCAGCGTGGTGATGGGTTGTACTGCCGCCAGCGCGCTGCCACCTGTCAACAGCGACGCCAGCACAATGACCTTCATCGGGGTTGGCTTGAATGGGGTCATTGGCCTGCGCTCCTGACGATAGGCAACGATCAGACTTTCTCCACCAGCATGCGGCCGACCATTTCCATGTGCAACGCATGACAGAACCAGCTGCAGTAGTACCAATGCAGGCCGGCCTTGTCGGCGATGAAGGTGATCGAGGCCGTCTGTTGCGGACTGATCTCCATGCTCACGCCATGGTTGGTCATGACGAAACCGTGGGTCACGTCTTCAATCTTGTCGATGTTGGTGATGGTCACCGTGACCTCGTCACCCTGTTTGACGGTGAACTCCGGCAGACCATAGGCCGGGGCCATCGAGGTCATGTACACACGCACTTTCTTGCCGTCGCGTATGACCTTGCTATCGGTTTCCAGCTTGATCCCATCCTTGGCAGCAATCGCTACAGTTTCGGCGAAAAACGGGTCGTTGCGATCCCAGATTTTTTTGGTCCGGATCTGGTCGCGACGGGCCATGACGCAGTCGTGAGGTTCGGCGAAGGCCGGGCCGTCGTGCACCAGTTTCATCTCGTCGCCGGAGATATCGATCAACTGATCGTTTTCCGGGTGCAGCGGGCCAGTCGGCAGGAAGCGGTCCTTGGAGAATTTGCTCAGGACCATCAGCCATTTGCCGTCGGCCTCGCTGGTTTCGGTCAGCGAGGCATGGTTGTGGCCAGGCTGATACTGCACGTCGAGTTTTTGCTTGATGTAATTGACCTTCTCGCCGGTGTAGGCGCGAACGGCTTCGTCCATGTTCCACTTGACCACCTGGCTGTCGATAAACAGCGTGGTGTAGGCGTTACCGCGACCGTCGAAGGTGGTGTGCAGAGGACCCAGACCCAGTTCTGGCTCGCCGACCACCGCGTCACGCGGCTCCTTGAGTTTGTCGTCAAACAGATCGTCCAGCTTGGCGGTGGCGATGATGGTGCAGGTCGGCGAAAGCTTGCCGGCGGCGATGAAATACTTGCCGTCGGGCGACATATTGATGCCATGCGGGTTCTTCGGCACCGGGATATAACGGGTGAATGCGCTGTCCTTGCCCTCGGTTCTACGACCGTCGACCACCGGCACTTTCGAATCGCCCAGCGTGATGAACTTGCCGGCCTTGATCGCTGCCTCGATGCGCGGAATGTTGAATACCACCACCCAATCGCGCTCGTTGCGCATCATGCCGCCCAAGTCGTAGGCCTTCTCCGAGTTGTAGCAAGTCGAAGCCGCATACTTGCCGGTGTAGTCGGCATCGGTGTTGTCCAGGTTGCCCTCGACGATGACCTGGAACGCCATCTCCATTTTCTCGGCATCAATGGCATTGAACATGGTGTAGCTGTTCTTGTCCTGGAGGTCGAAGGTGCTGCCGTCATTGGGGTGAGGAATGACGAATTCGGCGTTGGCGAACACGTATTTGGTGTGCGGCATTTTCTGGAGACGCAAACCGTGTACGGCCTGCACATTCGGTACGGTGAGCATTCTGTCGCATTTCATGACATCCAAGCGGATGCGCGCGACCCGGCTGTTGGCCTTGTCGTTGATAAATAGGTACTTGCCGTCGTACTTGCCGTCGGTCATGGATAAATGCGGGTGGTGGCAGTCGCCGTTCTGGAATTTGGCGCTGTCACCCATGATCCGCTTGCTTTCGTTAGTCAGGCCCCAGCCGGTGGCGGAATCGATGTTGAACACCGGAATGCGCAACAGCTCGCGCATCGACGGGATGCCCATGATCCGCACTTCGCCCTGGTGGCCACCACTCCAGAAACCATAGTAATCATCCAGATCGCCCGGCCCCACGTGGACCTTCGATTGCGCGTCCTTGGCCGCTGCCGCCCAGGTTTCACGGGTGAATACCACGCTACCCAGGGCCGTGGCGCCGGCCAACGCGACGCTGGCTACGGCACTCGTGCCGAGGAAACCGCGACGGCTCAGGCCGGTCGATTCCGTCTCCTGCTTTGCTTTCATGGTTTCATGATCGCTTTTCGACTTGTTATCGCTCATGGGTGTTGCTCCATCGGGGGCAGATATGAAAAAGCTCGGTCAATCGAGTCTTGATACCTCGTTTGCAGCGAGGTGGCTCAGGGCTCGAACACTTGCACAACAGGAATCAACTCTTCGCGATCCAGCACTGGCGCAGGTTTGCTCCGCGTTTTGCGCTTGTTCTTGATGACCAGTGGCGGGCATTTGTTTTCGTTGTGATAGGTCATCTGGCAATCGAGGCAGTAGTGGCACTCGTTGGCGTTGATATGGCCGTCCGGGTGGATTGCCTGGATTTCGCATTCCTTGGCGCAGAGCTGGCAAGGGGTACCGCACTCTTTTCGGCGTTTTAGCCAGTCGAACAGCCGCAGCTTGGTCGGAATCGCCAGCGCCGCGCCCAAGGGGCAGACGTAGCGGCAGTAAACCTTGCGGGTAAAGATATTGATCACCAGCAACGCCACCGCGTAGGCCACGAACCACCATTGGCGATCGAATTTAAGGGTGATGGCGGTCTTGAACGGTTCCACCTCGGCAAATTGCTCGGCAGTGGTCATCGACTCCAAGGAGATGCCGAACAGCAGCAGCAGGATGATGTACTTGATCGCCCACAACCGCTCATGGACCGCGAACGGCAACTCGTATTGCGGAATCTTCAGCTTGCGCGCGGCTTCGTTGATCAACTCCTGCAAAGCGCCGAACGGGCACAGCCAGCCGCAGAACACACCACGGCCCCAGAGCAGGATGCTGGCGGCGGTGAAGGTCCAGAGGATGAAAATGATCGGGTCCGTGAGAAACAGTTCCCAGCGGAAGTTCTCGAACAGGGCATGGACGAACGTCAGCACATTGACCACAGAAATCTGCCCAAGGGCATACCAGCCGATGAACACCACGGTGAAGACCAGATAAACCCGACGCAGCCAGTGGAGGAAGCGTGGGTATTTGGTAAAGGAGTCCTGCAGGAACAAAATCACCATCAACACGGCAAGGGCCGTGCACAGTACCCCGATCTGAAACGCTTTCTGGTACCAGATATTCACCCAGGTCGGCCGGTTGGCAACCTCGATGGCAGCCAGTTCTTCGGCAGTGGGCGGTGGCCGCAGGAGGTATTGCTCGGGCATCTGGTAAGACAGCTCGAAGCTACTGAACACGCCGCTGACTGCGCCTGTTTGACGACGTACCAGCAATTCCAGCGACCAGGGCGATCCCGGATCGAACCGGGCCGGTTCACGCACAATGAAAATCGACATTTCATCGAATTCCGGCATGCCCTTGGCAAACACGTCGGAGAGCCGCTGGTGGTCCATGTCGCGGAAACTGATGACATTGCCGAACTGGCGCAATTGCACCCGGTCGAAAATTCCGCCGCGCACATAACCCGAGCCCTTGTAGGAGAACAGGCCGCGGCCCAACACCGCGATGGCCTGCTCGCCCGGCTTTAGATCCTGCATGAGGAAACGGTATTGATTGTCGCCTAGCAGATTGCGACCGATGGCTGGCGGGTTCAAATCGGCGATGTACAGCTCAATAAAGGTGTCATCGACTTGATCGGCGGCGGCGTTGTCGATACCTTCGGCTTCGGTGCCCTTGAAGGCGGCATCAACCTGGCCACGGGTCAGGTTCAACCGGCGCACCGCGCCGTTACCGGTCAATTGCTCCCAGGTGGCGGGTTCGTAAAAGTCCTGGCGCACAGTGGCGGGCTTTTGTGCTGCGCCGGCCCTGTCCTCGATCAGCTTCAGCGATACGGCGACCTTTTGCGCGGCGCGCATGATGATCTCATTGACCACCATGACGGTCACCGTCGCACCGGAGATCCCATCAACGGTCACCGCCTCTAGATCACTGGACCGGCCAACGACCACCCTTCGGTCGGCCTTGACCCCTTTGTATTTGGCATCGAAAGCATGAAGCTTTTCCACGGGAATGCCGATCAGCAAAATCGGCTCATGGTGCTCCAGCACGTAGGCATCCTGGATGACGCCGTGGGTATCGAGGATGACCTGCATGTTGATCGGTTTGCCCGAGTAAGCCGGAATATCCACCACGTCCTGACTCTGGAACACGTAACCGAGCACCTCTTTGCCGGTGCGGATGGTGCGAACCTTGAACTCGCCGTCAGGCTCGGAAAGTCCATCGCTACCGGGAAATATGGCTTCTACACGCTGCTGCTCGAGCCCGCCATAATCCTTCGCCTGTAATCCGAAAAACCCATCGAACATCAGGCACAACAAAATGATCAGCCCATAGTGAAATGGACGCCGGACACCGGGCATTGGGAGTTTGGAAGCACGCATGGATTCGCTGAGCGATCGACCTCTGAAAAAACACCCGTCGAGCAACGATTATGCTCAATCGCTCTTAACTGAAATTATGTGATCAACACTCCTCCTTACTCACGAAAATAGCAATCATATTCTATAAACGGGTCAAACCAATTATCAGCACCAGTGGTTCAATATTTATTTAAAAGATTATCCAGTAGACAAATAGCATCTCCCAACAGGTCGATATATTTTTCCTCATGGCACGAAAACCTCTCGTGACGGGCATTCATGCCTGATTTTATCGCCTTTCGTCTAAAATACAGATTTGAATAGATTATTTATTGACTATGACCGAAATTTCCGCCCCCCCCCTGCAAATATAATTTCAGGCGACGGACCATCAATCGATGGTGAAGCGTTTAACCCTACGCCTAAGCCTTCCAAGAGACAGTAAACGGAGTCGATGTTCATTGTCATAGTTAGCACTCTTGGTATTGTTGGACCGAGCCAATATTCAAGTTGCAGCAACTTACATATCCGAATCGCGCCCACACTAATGGACTCTGGATCAGATAAAGTTTTCATAACTATGGCGACCATGCATCGTCCGAAGAACTTGAACAGGCTTTTTTTGCGTTTGCAAGAACTCAGTCAGGACCAGCGATGCGATCCTATGTGGGAGGCCGTCTGGTGGCGTTGTCATCGCAGAATCATAGCGGACTACCTTCTCTTTGATTACTAGCTTTTCCAAGGCAAGAGCTCGGATATGAAGGCAGACTAATTCGGCACCCGACAACTCTGGAATCTCGGTAGCCGCCATGATTGCAGTTCTACTGCTGCTCCCTTGTTGCCCGCGCCGATGCGTCGCACCTTCTCAGGAGGTGGATTGTCTATTAGCGGCGCTTCACCGTCTGTCCCGTAAGCTGGCGCCGAATAAGCCACCAGTCGAGAAGTCATATTGACTATTGTTTTGTCATTATGACCCTTTCCGGACTAGGTCGTAATGACCATTCAAATACTTAACTAATTGATATTGTTGAATAAAATTCTTGGCCCGTTTTGTGTATTGAGTATTGAACTTAACGCAAACCCCAAAGGGACAATGTCATGACTCGTTCAATCGCGCTCAGTTTTACCCTGTGTACTCTACTGTCTCCGCTATGCCTGGCAGACCAGATAATCCGTGAAGTCCCCGACACAACTGCCGGCAAGGGTTTCGGCGCCTTGACCGGAATGATGGTTGGCGCGGTAGGGGGGCCGATTGGTGCATTAGTCGGCGCAGCTGGCGGTTTTTTCGCAGGCAGTGCGGTGCAAACAGGGATTGGTAAATCTGAAACCGCTTATCAAGTAAAAAACACACAAGGTGAGACTAGTACAGTGCGCTCACCCAATGCCAGATTTGAAGTCGGGCAGCAGGTCACGCGTAAAGGTGCGCGACTGGTGGCAGTTGAGGAGTAAGAAGCCGGAACAGTTTCATGCGACTAATAGCCCCCCCTTTTTAGGCCCGCTTGCGGGCCTTTTTAAGTCGTTTTTGATATCTATCATTAACGATTCGATGTTTGATCAGATTCCTAAATGGATTCCCACCGTTCGGACTTTTTCGAGCTGCGCCGCCCTTGATTACTCGATCGACTCTATCTAGATCGGAAATTTGAATCCCGGATCATGAAAAGAGACGAAATACCGATCTCAAAATATCATGAAGCCATCGAGCTTACGGTTGACCATGACTGAATGCCATGCGCCTCCGCCCTCAATAGAGATATGCTGATCATTTGCTTCACCTGATTATTTCAATTTCTTCTATGTATCCGTCACTACGACTTGTTAAAATTTCATAGAATTTCTTGACAGCCATGCAAAGCCTACTACCCTCAAGATCATTCATTCTCACAACTTGAACCACCACACTCAAATATGCAGCGCTTGGTATCGTTAATAATACCCAACCGGCAGAGCGCTTTTCCAAGAACTTTCCAACTGCACTTTCTACTCGGGATGCAGCCGTGCAAAAAGCTTTGAAGATAGTCAGCTATGCCGTGCTCGTGCTGATGGCCAGCGCGGTCGTTTATGCCAGCGTTATCGGCATCACCTATTGGACGGGTATCGGCGTCTAGGGAGTTCGCAATGAACAAACGCCAGACACGCTCGTTCGCGCTGATATCGACGGCCATCGCCGCCATTGTGTTTCTTGGCATGACGGTTGATAGTCACCGGCAGTTTCCAAAATTGACCAACGCTCAACAGATCACGCCAGAAGTCACTCGCGGCAAGGATGTATGGCATGAATACAATTGCATCAATTGCCATACGTTGTTTGGTGAAGGCGCGTATTACGCTCCGGACCTTACGAAAATCACCCAGCAGCGCGGCACCCCCTATCTCACCGCGTTCCTCAAAGACCCCTCAAAGTTTTATGACGAGCAACGTCATCGCCGGTTGATGCCGAACCTAAAACTCAACGACGAAGAAATCGCGGCGTTGATCGCCTTTATGGATTGGGTGAGCAAGGTCGACAATCAAGGCTGGCCGCCGCGGCCGATCCTGGTGACCGGCACGTCGATTCCCGGCATGGACCTCACCGTTGCGCAACAGAATGTCGCCGGTGGCAACCAGCCACCCGCCGCACGCCCGGTGTCCGACAAGGAAGACCCGATCGCCCTGGGCGAGGCGCTGTTTCGAACCACGGCCACACCGGTGTGCAGCGCTTGTCATTCGATTGCACCGGGAGTCAATCTCGCCGGACCGACACTGGCCGGGTTGGCTGCTCGGGCCAAACAGGTCATTGCCTCGCCTGACTACAAGGGCAAGGCCAAGGACGTCGAAGGCTTCATCCGCGAATCCATCGTCACGCCAAGCGCGTACCTGCATCCGGGCGACATGTATTCCGCCAATGGCATGTCTTTCATGCCGGACACCTTCGCCAAATCGCTAACGCCCGAACAGATCGATCAACTGGTCGCCTATCTGGCGTCGTTCCAGTAATCAAAGGGGATGACCATGCGTTACAGATCTCAATCCGTCGCTTACTGGTACTTCGCCGTTGCCATGGCGCTATTCGGTCTGCAACTGGTATTCGGCTTGCTCTCGGCGGCCAAATACCTCGGACCGGATCCCCTGCTGGACGTGTTGCCCTTTGATGTCACCAAGGCAATACACACCAATCTGTTGATCGTCTGGGTACTGACCGGGTTCATGGGGGCAACCTACTGGATGGTGCCGGACGAGTCCCGTGGCGAGTTGCACAGCACCAAACTGGCGTATATCCAGCTCGGGTTGTGGACGGCCATGGGGGTCACCGCCGTGCTGGGCTATCTGTTCGGTTATGGCACCGGGAACAAACTGCTCGAACAACCGCTGCCGCACAAGATCGTGATCGTGATCTGCATGCTGATGTTTCTCTACAACATCGGCATGACCATCAAGAAAGCCGGGCGTTTCACTGCCACCGAAGGCGTTCTTTTGTTGGGCCTGGCCAGTGCCGCCGTGCTTTATTTGCCTGCACTGCTGCATTATGAAAACTACGTGGTATCGATCTACTACCGCTGGTGGACGATTCACCTGTGGGTCGAAGGTGTCTGGGAAATGATCCAGGGCGGCTTTCTGGCCTATCTGCTGATCAGACTGTCCGGTGCTGATCGCGAGGTCATGGAGAAGTGGCTGTACGTGATTGTCGGCCTGGTGTTCATTGCCGGTATCCTTGGCACCGCCCACCATTATTACTGGATCGGCGTCCCCCATTACTGGCTTCCATTGGGCGGTTTCTTCAGTGCACTTGAGCCTATGGCGCTGGTCGGTATGGCGATCTACGCCTACAACGCCATGCGCCGCTCCGGCCTCTCTCATCCCAACAAACTGGCCTTGCACTGGACCATGGGCAGCGCCCTGTTCACCATGTTTGGCGCTGGCCTCCTCGGTCTGGCTCATACCTTCCCCGACGTCAACAAATGGACCCATGGCACCCTGATTACCGCAATGCACGGCCATGCGGCCTTCTATGGGGCCTATGCCATGATAGTCCTGGCGATGATCACCTACGCACTTCCAGGCATGACCCGTCGTCCCGTGGAAGAAAGCAGTATCGGTTATTGGGCATTTTGGCTGCAGTTGGGAGGGATGTTCGGCATGACCCTGTCATTTGCCACTGCGGGCATTGCTCAGGTGTACCTGGAACGCATTCTCGGCATGGGCTATCTGGATGTGCAGTTGAAGATTCAGGTGCATTTCCTGATGCTGGTGGCGACGGCGTCGATGTTCAGCCTGGGTGTCGGGCTGTTTATCTTCGATTTTTTCCGCCATGCGCCGCAATTCAATGTCGATGAAGCCGATCCGGTTCTGGTGCCTCGTGCGTCGGGCGCAGCGTTGTAATGGATCGTTCGCGAATGCAGCAGAACCTGTCGGCCGCAGAATCCGCGCCGCAGCAAGCTGAACCCTATTACCAGTCCAGCGGCGACGAGGTGGCGATCTTCGATCAATGCCATGCACAGCAGCTGGCTGTCATGCTCAAAGGACCCACCGGGTGTGGCAAGACCCGTTTTGTCGAACACATGGCCTGGCGTCTCAAGCGCCCGCTGATCACTATTTCCTGCCATGACGACTTGAGTGCCAGCGACCTGGTCGGGCGCTTCCTGATCGGTCACCAAGGTACCCACTGGACGGAAGGCCCGCTGACCCGGGCGGTGCGCGAAGGCGCTATCTGTTACCTGGATGAGGTGGTCGAAGCGCGGCAAGACACCATTGTCGTCCTGCACCCGCTGACCGACCACCGACGCATTCTGCCCCTGGACAAAATCGGCGAAATCGTTGAAGCCTCGCCACACTTTCAATTGGTGGTGTCCTACAACCCCGGCTACCAACGAATACTCAAGGATTTGAAGCCGAGCACTCGACAGCGCTTTGTGGCGCTGGATTTCGATTTCCCGCCGGCCGAGCGCGAAATCGCCATTGTCATCCATGAAGGTGGAACCGACTACGCCATCGCCCACGCGCTGGTCACCCTCGCCCAGCGAATACGCGCCCTGCAGGACCGGGGCCTGGCGGAAGTCCCCAGTACCCGTCTGTTGATTGCCACTGCGCGACTGATTACCAGCGGCATTGCTGCGCCCATCGCCTGTCGGGTCGCGTTGATCTCGCCGCTGTCCGACGACGCGGTACTGGTCGCTGCCATGCGCGACCTTGTCGACCTGACATTTATCTAAATGGCCGAAGCCGAGGACCTCATTACCGATGTTGCACGTCACGCGACGGTGTATGCACAGGCATTGTGGCGTCGTCACCGCCCCCCCTCGGAAACTGAAAAAATCGTCACCCTCGGGGATGTCGCACAACACCTCGACTTGCTGATCAAGGCAGTGTTCAACACCCACTATTCGCTGCGCGTCGCGCAACCGCCCTCGCCCCCTACGCTGTTGAAGAAACTTTTTGTGCGTCACGAAAAGCCGTGTCAGCAAAGCGCCGTCCCAGCGACCGATGGCGTGACTATATGGCTACCGCAGGATTTGGGAAGCAGCGAGAATCCGCCCACCCTGAAGCGTTATAGAGCCCTGGCCTTGCAACAAGCGATGCGCGCCCAACGAGGCAGTGCAAACGCCCTGTCAGCCCTCGACAACCCGATGCAGCGCAGCGTCTATCTACTTCTCGAAGCTTGGGCGGCTGATGCGGATTTGATACGCCTGTTGCCGGGATTGGCGCCCTCGATCCATGACTTGCGCCAGCATGCCCTGGCGACCCGCCCGCCGCTTCACACCTTTCCCAGCCAGCGACAACCCCTGGAAAACTTCCTGCGTTTACTGCTGAACAATGAATGCGGCGCGCCTCTGGAAGAGTTGGCGACCCCCACCCACACCGCCGATTCGCTGCAACTGTCGGAAGCACTCGCGCAACGTCTCCTCCTCTGCGAAGAATCTCACGGGCTCGGCCCAGACAGGCTTCTCCTTGATGCCTGGACCGGCGACCTGCGCGAACCGTCGGCGGGTCAGGAAGTCTCGCCCCCGCCCGGTGAAGTCGACACCGACGATGCCCTGCCACGCAGTGCCCGCCTCACACGTCAGCCCACTGCGCGCGAGGCCTGTGCCGATGAGGACGACGATCAGGAACAAGGCCTATGGATGGTGCAACCCGCCGAACCGCTGGAAAAAGCCGAAGACCCCATGGGCATGCAGCGCCCGACCGACCGGGATACCGATACCCCTGCGGCTGATTTCGCTGAGTCTTTGTCCGAACTCAACGAAGCCCGGCTGGTGGTGACGGCAGGTCGCCCGAAAGAAGTGCTGCTGTCCCTCGACCCGCCACGGACCCGATTTCAGCACCGTGCACGGGACCTCGCAACCCACGCGATCAGCTATCCCGAATGGGATTATCACCACCAGGTGTACCGTGATCCGGGGGCGACCCTGCAACTGTGTCCTGTTCGGGAAGGCCCGCAGCAATGGGTCAAGCGAACCCTTGATGCTCATCGTCCGGTGCTGGATGCCATCCGTCGGCAATTCGAAAGTCTGCGGGCCCAACGCGTCAGGCTACGCAAACAATGGGACGGAGACGAAATCGATCTGGAAGCGTATATCGACGCTTGCGCCGAGGCCCGAGCTGGCCTGAGCATGCCGCAGGCGCTGTATCAGACCCAGCGTCGTGGCCGTCGCGACATGGCGATCATGTTGCTGATCGACGTCAGCGGCTCCACCGACAGCTGGCTGTCCTGCCATCGTCGGGTCATTGATGTCGAGCGCGAAGCGTTGCTGCTGGTCTGCCTGGCGCTAGAGAGCCTGGGCGAGCCTTATAGTGTGATGGCGTTTTCCGGCGAAGGGCCGCAGCGGGTCACGATCCGAACTCTGAAAACCTTCGATGAGCGTTACAGCCTTGAAGTCGGTCGGCGCATAGCGGCTCTCGAACCGGAACGCTACACCCGGGCCGGCGCCGCCCTGCGCCACGCCAGCACGTTGCTGATGCGCGAAGCTGCCACGCACCGTCTCTTATTGCTGATCTCCGATGGCAAACCCAACGATGTTGACCAGTATGAAGGCCGCTACGGCGTCGAAGACATGCGTCAGGCCGTAACCGAAGCCAAGCTCCAAGGCATCTATCCCTTCTGTTTGACTATCGATCGCCAGGCGGCGAACTACCTGCCAGCGGTATTCGGCTCGCGGCAATATGCCTTACTGCACAGACCCGAGTTGCTACCCAGTGTGCTGCTGGACTGGATCAAACGACTGGTATCAGCGTGAACGAGAGACGCCCGCCAAGGTTTTTTCATGGCAGGCGGTTTTCGGCTCATGACTGAAGTTTCCCGTCAGTGGGGAGATGACTTCATGACTGCGCCTTTTCCTGAATCCATTGGTTCCTCCTGAAGATAGGTCAGAAGGTGTAAACCTTATTCAGGACGAGACACTGCGATGACGCGCACAGTAACTTCTAAACCTAAATCTTTGAATGCAGAGCAAGCTGTGTCGCGCAGGCCAGGCCGCGCAGTGCCTCGATGGCGCCTTTGGCATCAGCCAATACACCGAGGCCGGGTGCTCAATAACCGGGAGCAGGCCTCCACGACGCTGGATCCGACAGAAATCCAGAGCCAGATCAAAGGTTGCACGCATCAAGCCACAAGCCTTTACACCCACCAATGCCGTTGTCGAACTGAAGCAGGCCTCGATCATTGGCGAATAGTCTCTTGCATACCGAATGGAGGATGGTTGTTCATATTTCCGACAGCTTTCGAAATCTCACTGCACGGTCGACGCTGTTGACCATTTGGGATGCAGCATGAATCGTCAAAGGGTGCTGGGTAAAACCCGGTCTAGGCCGAATGTAGCCAGCCATTTCACGCGCGACCGTAAGCTGTTGATCCGTCCCTTGGGCGAGCAACGCGATAACCAGATTTTCCAGTGCAATCACACGAACACGAAGGTGAACCAACTCGGTATTTGATAATTCAGGAAACTCATTAATGCCTTGGGTGGGAAAAGCTTTTGATGTGTCTTCAGCGTCCCATCTCGAAAGCGTCATCTGAAGTTGTTGTGCAACAACCGACGATGGGGTCTTGTCTTTAGGCATAAGAGGACTCTCCAAAGAGAAGGCGAATTGTGGAGGTTCAAGCCATCACCAGCCTTTTGATCCCCTTCACGCCGGGCAACAACTCGGGTCTGGGCAACAAGGCGGATTGACGCGCGCCAAATACCGCAGGCAGATAGTTTGCTGCCTGCCGGTGGATGGTCAAACAGAAGGAATAGATGCCTTGTAAATCAGCTTCGGTGACTGCCTGGCGCATGTCTTCTACACCATAACGACCATTATGCTGATCGATATCATTAGGTTTGCCATCGGAAATCAACAATAGCAGACTATGACTGCTCACTTCGCGCATCGTAAGGTGCTGGCGTGGCTTATGGCGAACCCTGCCCCGGTGTAGCGTTCCGGTTCGAGTGCGGCAATGCGCAGTCCGACATCGTTGCCAGCCGCGAATGCTTGAGGCGCTCAGCGAGTACTCTGCCGTCTTCGACCACGATCGTCGGCCCGCCATCGAGCACACGGAAAAACCAGCGTGAGCGCTGTTTGACCAATGAGAAACCAATGTCAATGGCGTCAACGTGACAATGACCAAAACGGCGTTGGTCAACGAAAAATCATCGCCCAGCAACACCTGCTGAGCGGCCTCGCGGATCACCATCAATAACACTAGGTCGAAGGTAGTGAGTTGCGCCGGGGAGCGCCTGCCGACGATCTGAACAGAATCATCAACATCAGGTAAATGGTGTGGGACGGTCAAGAGCCCACGCCATATCGAGTTCTATCGTGTGGCAAACGACGACGTGATCGAAGTCGTCCGACTCCTGCATGACGCCCTAGAAGTGCAACTGCACCTGACCAACGACTGAACACCGACCTGGCTCAAGGGGTTAACTGGCCATGAACAGCGAAAGTCAGCCCCCTCTACATCTGAACCTGAGCGCCTAGCTGTCAGTCGACGGAGCAGTCAATTGAAGCGGGAGGTTCTGGGTCCGACCGGATGTTTGAGGCCCGCAACCAGAAACAAAATGCTCAACTTGCATACCACTTTCAATGCTGAGCAACCGCTTTTTAGGCATTTTTCATGACCAGGAGCCTAGCGATCAGCACCCTGGCCACATCATACAGAACGGGAGCATCCCAAGACCAATTTCAGGAAAGGTACTAAGCGAAATACGAGGCTGCTTGATCGCCTACACTCATGCACTTCAACGCAGTGTGGAAAAGCCAGAGTTGGCGCGAAGCCTTTCCTCACTCAATCAGTTCATCGAGATGAAAGAGCGAGCCGGCCGGGAGCGCGCGACATTGGGGGTGGTGTTCAACCAGAACCGTGTAGATTCAGAACTGCTCTCAACCTTCAGCCGAAACCTCGGCGAATTTTCAGCTTATGCTGAGGGCTTTCGCGGCAGTGCCGATGAGGCCTACGTCCGTCAACTGGACGATAAGATGGCGGCAGCCGACGCTATGGAAGTGGCTAGGCTTCAGCGACTGATTTTCGAAACGCCTATGGGCCACTCGCTCGACGTCCCAGCCGAGTCTTGGTTTAAGCTATCGACAGCCAGAATAGACCAGATGAGTGACGTCGAAAATGCGCTCAGCCTGCACATATGCAAGTTGGCCAATCAGGCGCACGACCACGCATATTTCGTGTTATGGGTTGTCCTAGGCTCGGTAGGCGGTGCAGTGGCGGCAGTGACCCTGCTGTCGTACTGCATCATCCGTAACATTAGGGCAGCAGTAGGCGAAGTCAATAACGTGCTGATCGCTCTTTCCGAAAGAGAACTCACCAGCCGCGCCACTTATGAGGGGCGGGATGAGTTCGGCACAATTGCCAACAACCTAAATCGCACGGCCACCGAGCTCAGTCAAATTATTCAAGAAATTGGAACCGCGACCGCGCAAGTGGCCACTGCAGCAGAAGAGTCTTCGGCTGTCACATTTCAGACCAGCCAGAGCCTTGAACGCCAACGCCAGGGAACGGAACTGGTGGTCACGGCCATCAATGAGATGAGCGCTACGGTTCGTGATGTTGCGCAGAGCACCGGCGATGCGGCAGCCCTGTCACAACAGGTGAGCCAAAGCACCGAAAAAGGCAGAAAAGAAATCGAGGCGACCGTCCGTGTCATCCAAGACCTGTCCGAGCAAGCGGATCAAACCGCCGCCATCGTTGTCGAGCTGAAAAATGAAAGTGATTCGATTTCCACTGTGCTAGACGTTATCCGTGGCATCGCCGAACAGACTAACCTGCTGACTCTGAACGCAGCCATCGAAGCTGCGCGGGCCGGCGACCATGGACGTGGTTTCGCGGTGGTCGCGACTGAAGTGCGTACGCTTGCTCAAAGAACCCAAGAGTCCACTGGAAACATCCAAGACATGATCACCAAACTGCAGGCTGGCTCGGATCGCGCCACCAGTTCGAAGCAGGAAACCTTGAGCAAGACGCGCACCGGTGCCTCCAATATCGAGCGCGCGGGGGAACTACTGGCGGAGATTGCCGTGGGCGTTTCGAGCATCAGCGACCGCAACATGCAGATCGCCACCGCTGCCGAGGAGCAAAGTGCCGTTGCGGAAGATATCAACCGAAATGTGATGGAAATCAACGATGTCGCTATTCAGGTCAGCGCCGGAGCTGATCAAACAGCAGCGACTAGCCCGGAGCTAGCCAGGTTGGCAGAACACCAACAAGTCATGGTGAGTCGTTTCAAAATGACTTGATATTCTTATGTACCCAGCTCGTTGGTGAATACTGATCTTTACTATTTTCTAACTCAAGCGCAGCGATAGGACGTCGCTGCGGAACCGGGAGCAAGCTCCCTCTCCCTAGAAAATAAATAGTAGATGAAGAACAGGACTTGCCGCTGTTGGACTCATATGGGACATAGCCGCTCGTCATAAAAACTGGACAAATAGGCCAGTTTGATTTTTCTGTCCTAGTATAAATTCAGGTTCGGCTGGAGAAGCCCCAATGTCGTTGGCTGAAGAACGCAAACCTGATCGCCGCAAGGAAACCCGGCTGTTCCTCTTCCTTGTCGTGTTCCTCTTTCCGCTGCTGTCGGTCGCCATCGTCGGCGGCTACGGTTTCCTCGTCTGGTTTTTCCAGATGCTGTATGGCCCTCCTGGCCCACCCCTCTGACCGGTGGCTTTTTCTTGAGGCTATTGGAGCCCGTTCATGGACGAAACCTTGCATATCGCCAGTCTTGTCGTACTTGCCCGACCGGAGATGTTCGACGCGGTCAAGGCCAACCTGCGCCTGCTCGATGGCCTGGAACTGCATCAGGAAAGTGCCGCCGGAAAACTGGTGGTAGTGCTTGAAGCCGTGCATGAAAGCCAGATCCTGCAACGCATCGACCAGATCAACAACCTGCCCGGCGTACTCAACGCGGCGTTGATCTATCACGAACTCCTCGAGCCCGAAGGAGACATCGAATGAGCATGACCCGCCGTGCATTCGTCAAGACCCAGGCCGCCGCCATTGCAGCCGCCGCTGCGGGCCTGCCGATCGTAACCTCTTCCAGCAACCTGGTAACCGAAGCGGATATGGTCACCCTGGACTGGAACAAGGCGCCCTGCCGGTTCTGTGGCACCGGGTGCAGCGTGATGGTCGCGACCCGGGATAACCGGGTGGTCGCCACCCATGGCGACGTGAAGGCCGAAGTCAATCGTGGGCTCAACTGCGTGAAAGGCTATTTTCTTTCAAAGATCATGTATGGCGTTGATCGCCTGACCCAGCCGCTGTTGCGCATGAAGAACGGTCAGTACGACAAGCAGGGAGAATTCCAGCCGGTCAGTTGGGAGCAAGCCTTCGACATCATGGAGCTGAAGTTCAAGCAAGCCCTGAAAAACAAGGGGCCGGAATCGGTCGGTATGTTCGGCTCCGGACAGTGGACGGTCTGGGAAGGCTACGCCGCCAATAAACTGATGAAGGCCGGCTTTCGCACCAACAACATCGACCCCAACGCCCGCCATTGCATGGCTTCGGCGGTGATGGGGTTCATGCGCACCTTTGGCGCCGATGAACCCATGGGTTGTTATGACGACATCGAAGCCACCGATGCCTTCGTGCTCTGGGGCTCGAACATGGCCGAGATGCACCCGGTGCTCTGGAGCCGGGTCACCGATCGCCGCCTGAGCCAGCCCCATGTGAAAGTGGCGGTGCTGTCCACCTTCGAACATCGCAGTTTCGAGTTGGCCGACATCCCCATGGTGTTCAAGCCGCAAACCGACCTGCTGATTCTTAACTACATCGCCAACCACATCATTGAAAGCGGCGCGGTGAACCAGGATTTCATCAGCAAGCACACTCGCTTTGCCCGGGGTGCCGACGACATCGGCTACGGCCTGCGTCCTGACGACCCACGGGAAACCAGCGCGAAGAATGCCGGCAAGGCCAACACCTGGACGGATATTGACTTCGAGGCGTACGCCGCCTTCGTCAAGCCTTACACGCTGGAGCGAACCGCCAGGGAGACGGGGGTTGCACCTGAGCGACTGAAAAGCCTGGCGCAGTTGTATGCCGACCCCAAGCGTAAGGTCGTGTCGTTCTGGACCATGGGGTTCAACCAGCACACGCGTGGCGTCTGGGCCAACAACCTGATCTACAACATCCACCTGCTTACCGGCAAGATCAGTGAGCCGGGCAATAGCCCGTTCTCGTTGACTGGTCAACCGTCGGCCTGTGGCACGGCACGTGAAGTGGGGACTTTTTCCCACCGACTACCGGCCGACCTGGTGGTCACCAATCCCAAGCATCGCGCCACCGCCGAGAAAATCTGGAAGCTGCCCGCCGGCACCATCCAGGAAAAGCCCGGCTTCCACGCGGTGGAACAGAGCCGCATGCTCAAGGACGGTGTGCTCAACGTGTGCTGGACCCAGGCCAGCAACAACATGCAGGCCGGACCGAACATCATGCAGGAAGTCCTGCCGGGTTGGCGCAACCCGGACAATTTCATGATTGTCTCCGACGTCTACCCCACCGTTTCCGCCCAGGCCGCCGACCTGATTCTGCCCAGCGCCATGTGGGTGGAGAAGGAAGGCGCCTTCGGTAACGCTGAACGACGCACGCAATTCTGGCATCAGTTGGTGACGGCACCGGGAGACGCCCGGTCGGACCTGTGGCAGTTGATGGAATTTTCCAAGCGCTTCACCACCGATGAAACCTGGCCCGCCGAATTGCTCGCCAAGGCACCTGAGCTCAAGGGCAAGACCCTCTTCGAGGTACTGTTCAAAAATGGCCAGGTGGACCAGTTCCCCGTCGAGCAGTTGGAAGCCGGCTACAAAAACGATGAAGCCAAGGCCTTTGGGTTTTACCCGCAGAAGGGGCTATTCGAGGAGTACGCCCAATTCGGTCGCGGCCATGGACATGACCTTGCCGCGTTTGACCGTTACCACAGTGAACGGGGCCTGCGCTGGCCGGTGGTGGATGGCAAGGAAACCCGCTGGCGTTATCGCGAGGGGCTGGACCCCTATGTGGAGAAAGGCAGCGAGGTGCAGTTCTATGGCTATCCGGACAAGAAGGCGATCATTTTCGCCCTCCCCTACGAACCGCCGGCCGAGGCACCGGATGCGGACTACCCGTTCTGGCTGAGCACCGGGCGCGTTCTTGAACACTGGCACACGGGCAGCATGACCCAGCGAGTCGAAGAACTCTACAAAGCCGTGCCGGATGCGCTGGTGTACATGCATCCCGAGGATGCCAAGGCCTTGAAAGCACGGCGCGGCAGTGAAGTGAAGCTGATCAGCCGACGCGGTGAGATCCGTGCGCGCATCGAAACCCGCGGGCGCAACAAGCCGCCTCAAGGATTGGTATTTGTGCCGTTTTTCGACGCCAACAAGCTGATCAACAAGGTCACGCTCGATGCCACCGACCCGATCTCCAAGCAAACCGACTACAAAAAGTGCGCGATACGCATCGAGTTGGTCAGCGTGGCCTGAGGAGAACCCTGATGCTTTTTCGAATGCTGCCCTTGTTTCTGCTTGCCGCGATTGGCGTGGTGATCGCGGCTGAAATCGACTACCCGCTCGACGCGCCAGCTCCGGATGGGCGTCGCCCCGGCGGCACTCTGTCCCAGAACATGCCCGCCCCGCCCATTACCGATGAAGAAAACAAAGACCTCAAACGCGAGCGTAATTACCCGGACCAGCCGCCGACCATTCCCCACACCATCCGTGGCTATCAGGTCGACGCGAACGGCAACAAGTGCCTGTCCTGTCACAGCCGTGCCAACAGCGCACGGACCCAGGCAACGATGATCAGCATCACCCACTACATGGACCGCGATGGCCAAGCGCTGGCGGCCGTCTCACCACGTCGGTACTTCTGCAACCAGTGCCATGTACCGCAGGCGGACGTGAAGCCTTTGGTGGGAAACAATTTCGAGACAATCGACAAACTGCTGCAAGACAACGCCAACGCCACGAAGAAACCTTGAGGAGGCAACATGAAAGCACTGTTCGCCTTGCTCAAGGACTACTGGGGCGTCCTGCGTCGTCCGAGCCTGTATTACAGCCTGGGTTTCCTGACGCTTGGGGGCTTTATCGCCGGTATCGTTTTCTGGGGCGGCTTCAACACTGCCCTGGAGGCGACCAATACCGAGACGTTCTGCGTGTCCTGCCATGAAATGCGTGACAACGTGTTTGTCGAGCTCAAGGACACGATCCACTACACCAACCGCTCCGGCGTACGCGCCAGTTGTCCGGACTGTCACGTGCCACACGAGTGGACCCATAAGATCGCGCGCAAGATGCAGGCCTCCAAGGAGGTCTGGGGCAAGATTTTCGGCACCATCGACACCCGCGACAAATTCCTCGCCCTGCGACGTGAACTGGCCGAGCACGAATGGGCCCGACTCAAGGCCAACGACTCGCGAGAATGCCGCAATTGTCACAACTTCGAATTCATGGACTTCACCCGGCAAAGCAAGCGCGCCTCGAGCATGCACTCGACCTCACTGGCCAATGGCGAGGCAACCTGCATCGATTGCCACAAGGGCATTGCTCATAAGCTGCCTGACATGAGTGGGGTGAAAGGTTGGTAATCAAAGTGGTCGGGAGCCAATAGTCTTTTGTGAGAATGAATCCCCTCCATCGATATCAGTGCAAGGTGCTATTGGCAGCACGGTCACCGCCTCGATTTAAGCGATGGCGACTGAACTGTCCTGAAGGTGTCTGGACGGGGCTGACGCCACAAAGGGAAGCAAAACTAGATCCCGAGCGAAAGCAATCGCTGTTGTCTCCAGCTGTCGGTAGAAGCTGGGCGGCTGTCTCCTTTTCGATATACATCGCCCCAACAGATCCAGCAGCTACGCTTCACTTCTCTACCCCCTTTGTCTAAATTGATTTTAGGAAAAACGGGTTAGGTTCCTCCGAATTCGAATGCACACCAAGCCTTTGTCGCCCAGCCCGACCGATGGGCAACATAGTCGATGGCGCACGCTCTCCGGAGCAACAAGCAAAAGGATTTCGAAACCTACTTCGTCTGATAGGGTCGACGGAAATAGAGGGCGATAACGCCTCAGCCAGCGAAGGGCAAACTTGCGTGTACGGAGTACGGAACGTCCAGCGAACCTTTCGATTAGCCAGTCGGGGCGTTATGTAGTGGCTGGCTAACCTGGACGGCAGAATTCCCCTCTCCGGCCCTCCACTCATCCCGATGCATAGATAGGCTTAAGGGAGCACGCCGTGCCGCCGGTCAGTGCAATGGCGTAGAGGCGTGAGTCTATGGGCACAAAGTTAGCATTCAGATGTGTTGCACGCGATCGCTCTCAAGCCCGGCGACGGTAGACCGACGGTGTTGGCATAACCCGATTCAGCATTGCTTGAACCCCATCGCACGACGGCAACATCTTCGGGTGGTGCCGCGCCCCTCTCCCAAAAGCCGAGGATCTGCAGCACATCAACGCTAAAACGACGCTCAGGAGGTGTTTTGCAGGTTCAAAAGCTTGGCATTGCGCTCAAGGCGCCGCTGATCGCGGGGATCGATACCCTTCGCGACCAGCGCCCTGGCGATATCACGCAGAGCGCGAGCATCGCGTAGCGCTCGCTTATTCAACCGCCCTTTGTTTCCACCCCTTCCGCTGCTACGCTCTTGAGTCCTTGATTGGAGCCAAAATGAACTGGCCTAATAATTCCGGACACCTCTTAAGGGCGATATGATTTCGCCAACTTGGAGGTTCCATGAACGAAAGAAAGGTCTATACCCGCGAGTTCAAGCTGCACGCTGCCAGCATGGTGCTTGATGATAACTGCCCGGTTCTAGATGTGTGTGCATCACTGGATATCGGGCCCACTGCTTTGCGACGCTGGGTTGATCAGGTTCGCAAGGAGCGTGAGGGGCAGCCAGTTAAAGGCACCAAGGCGATTACCGAAGATCAACGCCAGATTCAGGAATTGAAGGCCAAGATCAAGCGCATGGAAATGGAAGCCGAAATATTAAAAAAGGCTACCGCTCTCTTGATGTCGGATCCCGATCGTTTCCGATGATCGCAGAGCTAAGAGAGTCATTTCCGACGGCCGTGGTGTGTCGTGTTTTCGGTGTGAAGCGCAGCAGCTTTTATGAGTGGATTCAACGGCGGGCCAAGCCGCGGATCAGACGTGAAGAACTCAGGTTGAAAGTCGTTGAGCTGCACAGCGAAAGCCGCGAAGCCATGGGCTCCAGAATGATTAGCAAAGGCCTGAAGGCTCAGAAAATAACAGCTGGAAGGAGCCTTGTTCGAGCGCTGATGAGGGAGGCCAACATTGTCAGTAAACAACGTCAGCCCCACCCCTTCAGATCCAGAGGCGTGGAGGCATTTGTCGCGCCCAATCGGCTAAAACGCAACTTCAAACCGGCGGCAATCGATCAGGTTTGGTGTGGCGACGTGACCAGTCTGATGGTGGGCAAACGCTGGCTTCATCTGGCCATCGTGATTGATTTGTATGCTCGCAGGGTCATTGGCTGGGCTTTTTCTCTGGTTAATGACGCCAACTTGGTCAGCAAAGCGCTACGCATGGCGACAGAAGTACGAACGTGTCCTCCTGGGCTGATGTTTCACTCAGATCAAGGATGTCAGTACACCAGTCGCAAGTTTCAAGAAGAACTGACGCGCCACGGCATTTTGCAAAGCATGAGCCATCGAGGGCAGTGCTGGGACAACGCTCCAACTGAGCGCTTTTTTGGCACGCTAAAGTCAGAGTGGGTACCTCGCAACGGCTACGGCCTGATCGAGGAGGCAAAAACGGACATGGTGCGTTTCTTCATGTACTACAACCGCACTAGGCTCCACAGCTACAACAACTACCTGTCGCCAATAGCCATGGAGCAAAAAGCGGCATAAACACCGTAATCGGTGTCCGGGATTACTTGACCAGTTCAAAACGATGCCCAGCGAATATTCACTTTCTGATGTTCTTGAGCGGCTATATCAAAATCAGCTCGCCTTGGAGGCTGCGGTGATGGAACTGACCTTGAAGGTAGAAAACCAAAGTGCAACAGATATTGGCGCCAACGTCCGAGGGGCACTTCACACGATCGGCGAGAACGCCGGACATATCAAACAGGGCTTGGCTAAGCTGAGAGCCCAGGGTCACTGATCAGCGGACCCAACGCGCCGGCGAGCTTGGCGGTTATCCTGCACAGCATAAAGGCTGGACTCGCCGAAGTCTCAGACTTCCCGCGCGTTGCGCGGCGACATCGTTAAGATACGGGGGCTCTCAACCTTTCGTTATAAGAAGCGGCGCACCTTGAGAATCTTGCCCGAAGCTACCTTATGCTTGGGCTTGGCCACTCGAATAACCTTGTGCTGACCATCGCCTACTGTCTCAACGAGCATGCCATCACGGACTTCCATCACACTGAATCCGGCCGCCAGCGTATTGATATAAGCCGCATGAATTGCGCCCTTCGCCATGGCTGGAATTTTATCTTCCAGCCGGCTCACCAGTTCATCATTCAACGGTTGGTTGGCGATCATAACGAGCTCCGCATCCAAGGCCAGCACGGAGCCAGCCATCGTGTCCCTGCTGCGATCTGGGACAAGCACCGTTCGTTCCTGGGGATGCACACGAGACCTATTGATCGTCGATGTTTCATCAGGCCCGTACCAAACTACCGCCAATGCCCCTGAAAAGCCCGCTGACATCAGCGTTGATCTTGAGATTGGGGAATGGCAATTCCTACCTCATAGAGCGAATTCGAGGGTCAATGTTTGGCCCTTTTGACTCAGCTTTTTCCCGCGATGATAACAACCCCGATCCGCTCTGCCAGATTGAGCACCGTGTCGAACACAGTCGAGTCCCCGGTCAAGCTGCGTGACGCGCCCTGCGGGTGGAGCACGCCGTCTGGAATCCGGTCGCCGAAGAGCACCACCACACGTGCCGAATCATCTTGTCGCGACACCCAAGACAGCCCTTGGGTATCTGGACACTGACGGTGGATCGCCTCTGCCCATTTGCGCGTCGCAGGATATTGATCTTTCTCAGTGTCGATCAGTTGTTTGCGCGTGATGCCCAGTTTCCGCAGAGGCACGCTGGACAGATCAACCAGGTGCAGCGGTTGGCTAACCTGGACGGCAGAATGCACCTGTCCAGTTAGCTTGCTTTTGTCGAAGCTCTTGAAGCCAGCCGTATGGGGAACGTCGTGAAAGACGGTCTCCATTAAGGCGCACTCAACGGTCGTGCCGCCATACAAGGTGGGAATCGCCCGTCCCTGATCATCTTGAATCGGGCTGAAGCGTGCGTTGCCGTGCACACCGGGATTGAATTGATCTGGCTGATACTTATCCTGGTGCACACGGTGAAGCACATCGCCTTTGGCGATCACGGTGAAAGTGACGTGCAACGTAACCACAGGCACCGGGGTAACGGACGCCGCTAAGTCCGTGGGAGGCGTCGCCCTACCCTCACTGGACTCGGTACGCTGCTTAGCCATGGACAATGCCCTGGATTTCATCCTGTGCGGCAGCAATCACCCGATCAGGCGCTGATGCCAACAGGTCCTGGGGCCTTTGGCCGCCCAGAAAACTGTTATCTGAGCGGAACCAGTAAGCCATACCCCAGCCGTCCTTGTGGGCACCAAAAGCCTGAATGACTTTGGCGAGTGCCTTGAGCGGCCGATAGCCCACATCCGGATCCAAGCCGTAACCAGGGAAATAGTCGACCCCACCGTGACTTATGGCAAAGATTTGCCCCTGCTTTTTCCATTTGTTGGGCTGGGCACTCGGGTTGCGGTTACTCAACTGGGCCACCTGCGCGATATCTGCAGAGGTCAACCAGTCACCGCTCTCCAGCACTGCTTTGCGGGCTTGTACCAGCATCGCCGCTTCCTTGAGCAGGCGAGGCGAAGGCGGCTTACGTGTCACAAACACCTCGGCCAGTCGCTCGAGCGACTTAGGGTCCTGACGCTCCTGCAGCACCTCATACATCGAGGAGGCCACGTTGGCGAAGTTTTCCGCCAACGCCTCAAATACACTGAGGTTGACCTGATCGAAAGACACGACCAGCACTCGGTCCGCATGCGAGCGGCTTAAGCTAGCCCGAGCCTCCTTAGGCGTACCGACCAAGGTGGAGACACCCGACTGCTCTGTAACGCTCATGGAAATCTCCTCACTAGTTATCTACGTTATTTAATCGTAGCATAGTCTTGATAACCCTAGCTCCAGCCTAAGCTCCATTCATCTGGATGCATAGGTAGGTTTGAGGGGTGCACGCCATGCCGTCGATCAGCACGGTGACTTCTGGGACTAAAAGTCTAAGGATCACGATCTTGGCTTTCAGGTGTGCGGGCGAGCTAAAGACCAGCAACAGACCGAAAGAGTTGGCAACCCAACTCAGCACCGCTTGAATTCCCGGGCGGTCCCGCTCCCCTAAGGACCGAAAACTTGTACCGCATCGACCTAAGAAGGTGTTCTCTCGGCCAACAGTTTGGCATTGCGCTCAAGGCGTCGCGGATCGCGGGGATCGAGACCCATCGCGACCAGCGCCCTGGCGATATCGCGCAGAGCGCGAGCATCGCGTAGACCTATTTCAGGATAAGTACCGAGCGAAATACGAGGCTGTTTGCCCGCCCAAGAAAAACGGAAGTGCCAGCTCTTGGTGCCTTTCGTATTCACGAAAAGCGCAAGGCCATCAAAGTCAGGAAGGGTGTAGTTTTTGGCGCGAGGCCTGGCGTGTCGGACCGCCGTATTGGTAAGGACCATTGTACTAACTCCACTCATATGGATGAAGGAGGGTTGTACCGTTTTCGGAGTGCCAAGCAGCTCTAAAAACTGATTTACCAAGCGTCGAATTGATGTACTAAAAAATGTACTAAAAATTCGTGGATATTGATGTACCAGAATAGACTTTACTGGATCGAGTAGGAGGCGGATTTACATCCGCCGTCCTCTCACACCACCGTACGTACGGTTCCGTATACGGCGGTTCAGGTTACACGGCTAAGCCGGTTTATCGTATCCAGTATCGAGACCAGCCCGAGTTGATCCCAGAGTTTCTTCGGTAACGCCTGATTCATATGTGACGCTCCCGAGCTCCACCATGGGCCACGGCCATTGGACGCTGACTTGCAGGCGCGCCCTTCGTCGAGCCCCAGACGCATCAGGTTACGCGCCCTCGTTGAAGGCTGCTTCCATTGACGCCAGACGATACAGCGCAGCTTGTGACGTATCCAGCCATCAAGCTGCTCCATTGCGCGCTTGCCCTGAGTTAACTTGAAATAACCCGCCCAACCACGCAACACGGGGTTTATCCGTTCGATGACGTTCGCCATCTTGCGACCCCGTGCACCACGCAGCAGCTCCCTGAGTCGGTCACGCAAGCGACGCAGGCTCATGGTTGCCACTCTCAGCTTCGGCTGTTGATGCCAGCTCATCCCATAACCCAGGTAATCACACATCCAAGACCCCGCTACTCGGCTCTTTTCCCGATTCAGCGTCAGTTTCAGACGCTGATTCAGGAAGCGCTCGACACCGGCCATCACTCGTGCACCAGCACGAGGAGTGCGCACATAGATGTTTGCATCGTCGGCGTAGCGCACGAAGCGATGACCTCGCCGTTCCAGTTCGCTGTCGAGTTCGTTGAGCAGGATGTTCGACAGCAACGGCGAAAGCGGGCCGCCTTGCGGCGCCCCTTCCTGCCGTCGGCTGACGAGTCCACCTGACATCGTTCCCGCTTCGAGGTAACGACGGATCAACGTGAGCACACGCTTGTCTTCGATTTGACGCGCCACGTAAGCCATCAGGACATCGTGGTTGACCCGATCAAAGAACTTCTCCAGATCGAGTTCCACGCACCAGCGGTGACCCGCTGCCACATGGCCGCGAGCGGTTTCGATGGCTTGGTGAGCGCTTCTGCCCGGACGAAAGCCGTAGCTGTAGTCCGAGAACAGAGGGTCGAAGATTGGCGTCAGCTGTTGCAGCAGGGCTTGTTGGATCAGGCGATCCACGACGCTGGGGATACCCAGTTGTCTTGTCCCGCCTTTGGGTTTGGGGATGTCGACGGCGCGTACACCTTGCGGGTGGTACTCACCGGCCAGCAACCGAACCTTGAGGATCGGCCAATACTGTTTCACGTAGCCCGCCAAGTCGTCGACCGTCATGCCATCGGCACCCGGTGCGCCCTTGTTGCTGACTACGCGTTGATACGCACGCCTGAGATTGGCCGGTGCAAGCACCCGCGCCATCAGCGTGTCCGGCTCCGCGTTCGTCCACGTCACAGACGCCGCCAATACCTGTGCGCTGTCAGCCGTCATCCTCGGATACTGTCCGGGACTCGGAGTAACAGTCTTCTCTGGGAGAAATTTCTGCATTTCGGTATTCAACGAGACTCTGACGCCTACTGGCGGCATAACCTGTTCGGCCCTTGGTGACGAGGTTAACCGCCACTTACTATGGCTTCGGCTGACTTCTGCACGCTCATCCCGTCGCCTCTCGACGCCCGGTAGCACAATGGCAAACGTACAGATCTCCCAGGGTAATTCGCGTGACCTTCCTGCTTATGCCTGTCGGATCTACGTCGCAGCGTTCCGTGCAAGTATTGGGCTTTGGTAGTCATTGCCACCTTACCCCGCTACGCCGCCTGATCCGCTTCCTATTCGTCAGGCCAGCATTTTGCCTCGGGCTTCCTTCAGATTCGCAGTCGCCCGCGACACCCTTGCCTCTGGCTAACACTTCCCCTTGCCGGGTGTGTAGAGGACTTTCACCTCCAAGTCACCAGCGAGGCCACCACAGCCAAGCTGGTTGCGCTTGCGCGCAACGCGCCATGCCTGGCGCACAACTAAAAAAGAGGCCGAAGCCTCTTTCTTTGGTTTCTACATACTTCAATGGAAGTCTATAGAAAAATAATTGGAGCGGGAAACGAGACTCGTATCTGGCGTCCGACCCATTGAAATCTAACGGGTTTCTTTTCTTGCCGAAGCAGGAAAAAACTTAATTCTGGACTTGTTTTTGAAGTATTTCAAGATCCAAGTCTGGTATGACACCAGCGTTGGAGTGGATCAATCACTGCACGCCGCATTCGATGCCCGCGCTGTTTACGCGGGGCTGACCATGGACTTCTAAGGGACATAGGTCAGGGAGCGTTATCGCAGGATGATCCTCCTCTTGGCAGACCTATCGGCGGTTGTCACCTTCTGCCGGTACAGTCTTACCCCCTGAAAGCACCGTCAATGGAATGTTCCATGAGCTCCTGCATTCGTATCAAAGCAAGCGCAAACCCAGCTGATTTCTTCGATGAGGTTATTCCAGAGGAGGTCTTGACCTGAACGGTTGACGGTTGACGGTTGACGGTTGGAGTGATCAATACAAGGCCTGGGACGCTCCCGCCTGGTTCGAAAATGTGAGTTGACGGCCTCTCTGTTACCCTGAATGGGCTTCTCGCTTCTGTTTCCAGCGCGGGTGTCGAGATCCTGAAACACATTTCCCCACAGAACCGACCTGGCTGGTATCGTTCTCGACGATCAGCTTGATATCGCCGAGTTCCTCCTTGGGAGGCGGCGAGCGCAAGCCGTCGAAGAGGTTGCGGGCAGGCGTCGCGGCTTGCCGACGCTGCAGCTGCGCAATGCCTGCCCTGATGGGGCTCAGCGCGGCTGAAGACGCAGCAGTTTGCCATCCTGTTCGTCGGTGAGCACGTAGAGCAGGCCGTCAGGGCCCTGCCTGACATCCCGAATGCGGGCATGCCCGTCCTCCAGCAACTTGTGCTCGGCCACGACCTTACCGTCTTTCAGTTCGATACGGTCGAGGTAACCGAACTTGAGCGAACCGACGAAGAGATTGCCCTTCCATGCCGGCCCATAACGGTCGCTAGTCAGGAAGGCCATGCCGGACGGCGCGATCGAGGGCACCCAGTAATGCAGCGGCTGCTCCATGCCGTCCTTGGCGGTCAGGCCGTCGCCAATCTTCCCGCCGCCATAGTTTTCGCCGTAGGTGATGACCGGCCAGCCGTAGTTGCGACCCGCCAGCGGAACGTTGATCTCGTCGCCGCCCTGCGGACCGTGATCGTTCATCCAGAGGCGGCCGTCCGGACCGAGCGTAGCGCCCTGACTATTGCGATGGCCATAGCTCCAGATCTCCGGCAAGGTACCGGCGCGGCCGACGAAAGGGTTGTCGGCCGGTACCGCGCCGTCCTTCTGGATGCGCACCACTTTGCCCAAGTGGTTATCGAGCTTCTGCGCATCCTCCTTCCGGCTGTAACGCTCGCCCAACGTGACGAAAAGCGTCCCGTCCTTCGCCTCGACGATGCGGCAGCCGAAATGCGCGGAGCTGCTCACCTTCGGTCGCTGACTGAAAATCACCTGCAGGTTGTCGAGGCGCACCATGTTGCTCGACAGCGTCGCGCGTGCCACTGCCGTGCTATTGCCCGCGCCACCAGCGGCCGGTTCGGAAAAGCAGAAGTAGACCATGCGATTCACGTCGAAAGCACTGTCGGTCACGACATCCAGCAGCCCGCCCTGCCCGCCTGCCGCGATCGCCGGCAGCCCCTCAACCGGCGGGCCGATGCTCCCATCGGCACCAACCACCCGAAGCCGGCCCGGCCGTTCTGACACCAAGTAGCGATTTGCCGGCAGAAAGGCCACTGCCCAGGGATTCTCCAATCCGGTTGCCACCCGCTCAGCCCGCACCTCGGCGGCCAGCGCGCTGGCAGCAAAACCCATGGCAAGAAATGCTGGGACCAGAACCCACTCAAGTTTCAGATTCATGTCTGTTCCAATGGTTGATTTGACAGCCGCTAGCACACCCTACGAAGAAAGATATAAATTAGTAAATCTTTGTGCTACGCATGTGCATCCAGATATTTCTCTGCTTTTGCGATCCCGTTCATGCGCCGAAGTTTCTGCATCGTGAAAGCGCCCCCCTGCGTCCGAACGCCAATGGCGGGAGGCTTCGACGCCAGGTGTTTAGGCAAGGCACCTCAAGTCGGCGGCTCGCTGAACTTGGCGACGAACATCTCTATGAAGCTCGGTGATCCGGCGAGGGTCAGCGTCACTTCGTGCCAGCCTCCCAGCTCGACGGTCACTGCAGGTCGTGGTCCCACAGTACATGCCCACTGAGGTATTTCATCTCGCCCCACCGAGAACGCGTGCGCCACGGCGCCCGTGGTAACGGAGCCTGCGTCAGTCAGCGCACTTGGTCACGACCCTGCCGTCGACCGACGGATGTACCGGAAATGGCGCCATGGCCTCGAACACGCCGTCGCGTCGCACCAGCGCGTGGAACAGAGCGGCCCCGAGGTGCAGCAGGATCAGCGCGAAGAAGCAGAACGAGAGGAACTTGTGAGCGTTCCACAGCCAGCTGTGCAGGCCGGCGTCGGGCGACACGATGGCGGGCAGATGCAGCCCGGCGACGAGCACCGGGTAGTCCGCCGCCGACAACATGGCCCAGCCAAGCAAGGGCATCGCGAGCATCAGCACATAGAACGCGACATGCGAGAGTTTGGCGGCGAGCTTCATCGGCTCGGGCATGTCACGCGGCAGCGGCGGCGCACCAAGGCGCCAGCGGACGATCAGGCGCAGCACCGCGAGCACGAGGATCGCAATGCCCAACGGCTTGTGGATCGAGACCAGCATCAGGTACGCGGGCGTGATTGTCGAGACCATGCCGACGCCGATGAACAGCATCGCGAGGATACAGATCGCCATGCCCCAATGAAGCGCCCGCTGCAACGGCGCGAATTGCTGGTTGACTTGGCTCATGGCTTGGCTCCGGCGGTGGTGGTGGACGGGGTGCGCGGATAGTCTTTTTCTTCGGCGGTCCGGCGGTTGTACGAGACCGAATAAGCGGCCGAACGTGCGGCGGGGAAAGGGTCGTCGGATGTGCGCATGCCGGCCGGCAGCACGGTGGGATCGAAGTTGATGTCGCGGCATGAGCCATCGGCCTCAGGCTGAATCTTCGTCACCGACAGGGTGCCGACGCCGACGCTGCGGCGATCTTCCGGCCAAGCCTTGCTCGGGTCGGCGGTCGGGTCGCCCGGGTCGGCGACCATGACCGTCATAGCCCAGCGCTGCGTCGCCTTCGCGACGCGCTCGGTGATGTCGGTCAGCAGGAAATCGGGCTCGCGCTTCTTGAGTTCGTCGCCCGAGACCGGCACAGGTTTGGCGACCGGCTTAAAGGACCAGCGCACGGCTTTGTCTTGGCCCTGCGCGTTGGTGAAGACGAAGCTGTTGATGCCGTTGTAGCGGTCTTCGGCGTACGAGCTGGTGAACGGCGCGCTGCCGGCCCACTGGCTAAACGCGCCGATCTCGGGGTGCACAGCGGCGAAGTTCTTCAACGCATCCGGATGGCTCTTGTCGGCAGAAGCCACCTGCAAATCGTAGAAAGCCTGCGGCGTCGCGACCGGAAAGAACGGCGCATTGATCATCGCGGAGCGCCACTCCTGGCCGTCGGGCGTTCGGATGCGCAGGCTCAGGGAGCGCACGCGCGCTGTGCCATCGGGCGCTTTGAGGTCGGGCGAGGCGAGGTTGAAGCGGCCGGTCACAGGATAGGTGCCGGCGGCGAACATCTGTGCCTTGGACAAATCGCTGCCCGTGCCGTTGGCCTCGAAGGTACCGGTGAAGCAGATACCCTTGGCATGGGCGCGGCGGAAACCGAGAGCCGGTCCTGCGGGCGGCGCCAGCACCTCGACGATCTTGGTCGGCGTGAGGCGTGCGGGTGTCAACCAACCGGCTGTGTATGCGAACGCGGCGCCGACGGCGACAACCACCGCCGCGATCAGTACGAGCGGCCCTAGAAAAGACTTATTGGAGTGAGGATGTCGCTCGTTCATCGAAATTTCTTCCGGAGTGCGGAGTGGAGAGTTCTGTAACGAATTTAACGCTTTACTCAAAACCTTGTGCGAAGTCGCTACGGCGCTGAAGACTTCTATACGCACCGGCCAGCAACGTTACGTTGCCGCCGGCCGCGCGGCTCGGCGAAGAAGAAGCAGTACAGGTGGCGACGATTATTCCCCCAGGCAAAACTGCACAGCGAGGTGATGGTGAATCTGCATCCGGGCTCCAGAGTGATGCTCTGCGACGCGTTTTGTCTGCCCCCCTCAACGGGATGCCGGCTTCTTTGATTTCTACCGTGCCGACCTGGAAGTACGCTGGCCGGAGATAGCGAGGATGACACAGGAACGCGCCACAACGTCGTCGATCAAGACGGAACAAGCGACGCACTGAGCGAGACCACCCCCGTAATCCCCATTGCAGGTATAGTTTGTTCCCGTCATACCGATTTCGTCACGAATCACCCACAGCAGCGGCTGTGTCGCCCTCAGCTTCGACCTGATAGGTCTTATCGTTAATCTGAAGCTCCATAACTCTTCAGCCATCTTGGCTCTAAAAAGCGCTATTAGCGGGGCGTCGCTTAATGGCTACCTATACATGGTTTGAAAGTATCACGAGCTTAGTGGGCTCAAACATGCAGCCACGTGCTAGGCCCTATGAATAAAAGTACGCAATACAAGAAATCACCGCGCATCGATGGCACATCAACACAGTGATTTAGTGCCCGCTCAACTACGAGCGAGCACGACTCACAACTAAGTAACATGCTTGAGACGATTACCGTTACCGATTCAGGGCTTTGCATCTTTTCTTTTGGAAAAACCTACCGGCCCACAACCTGGATGAAGTATTACTTTTCGGCCTGCGGCTAATTTTTCAAGTGGTCTCTTGCCCCTACAGACCTGAAGAACGGGTTTAGAAGCAGCTTCAGCAGGAAGCGCCGGAACGGAAACAGAGGTTGTGATCTCTCTTTCGACGCAGCCCAACAAGCCTTGACCAAACAAGCTTTCACATCCGTTAAGCACTTGGCCGATGTTCTCTACAAGGTCTCGTCCATCGCCTGTCCCAGACCGAGTCACTCGAATCGGCTACCAACGCAGCCTGCGGCGGGTTTTCCGCCGGTCATATAGCGAGGCTGAGCTGATGCAGGCGGACCGAATACTTCCAGGTACGGGACTCGATGATCAATGGTCATCGCAGCGTGGTGATATGTCATTCGAACAAGCATGAACTCATCGGGGTAGGTTTCCATTTCGAACCGCCTGGGACCTGGGGGCGCGATTATCCAATAGCGTGCATAGATGCTTGCAATTTCATGGGATGTTTTGAGGCAGTGACAGGCATACATTAGTTGGCAAAGCCAATCCCGACGCGCTACGCCATTTGCGAAACGAATATTCCCCATGGTTGTAAAAGTCTATGACCCCTACGCCGACGACAAGCCCTGCTGCTCGACGGGTATTCAGGCTGGCAGGAACAATCTCAACTTTATGTAAGGCAAGCACATGCAACTGACACAGGAATGGGACAAGACTTTCGCCAAGAGCGACAAGGTGGACCATAAGAAGATCACCTTCACGAACCGCTATGGCATCACCCTAGCGGGCGACCTGTACCAACCGAAGAACGCCAGCGCAAAGCTGGCAGCTATTGTCGTCTGTGGCCCGTTTGGCGCGGTGAAGGAGCAGTCCTCCGGGCTCTATGCGCAAACCATGGCCGAGCGCGGCTTTGTCACGTTGGCCTTCGATGCATCCTACACCGGGGAAAGCAGCGGTGAGCCGCGCAACGTCGCCTCGCCAGACATCAACACCGAGGATGTGAGCGCGGCAGTGGATGCTCTTGGCCTGCAACCCTCCGTTGATCGCGAGCGAATTGGCGTCATCGGCATTTGCGGTTGGGGCGGCATGGCGCTGAATGCCGTGGCCTTGGATAAGCGCGTCAAGGCGGTTGTCGCCAGCACCATGTACGACATGACCCGCGTCATGTCCAAGGGCTACAACGATAGCGTGACCCTCGAACAGCGCACGCAAGGGCTCGAACAACTGAGCGCACAACGTTGGGTCGACGCGAAAAATGGTGCCCCTGCGTACCAGCCCCCCTACAACGAACTGAGGGGTGGTGAAGCGCAGTTCATGGTCGATTATCACGATTACTACAGCACAACCCGCGGACACCATCCGCGCGCGGTCAACTCGGGCAACTCGTGGACGATCACTACACCCCTGTCGTTCATGAACATGCCGATCCTGACCTACATCGCGGAAATTTCTCCACGCCCGGTCCTGTTCATCCACGGTGAAAACGCCCACTCGCGCTACTTCAGCGAAACCGCTTACGCGGCCGCGGCGCAGCCGAAGGAGCTGATGATCATTCCAGAGGCCAGCCACACCGATCTGTATGACCGTGTGGACGTGATTCCTTTCGACAAGCTGACGACCTTCTTCACACAGCACCTGGCCACGGCGGCAGGCGTCGCTTGACGCATTGAGGCGACCGCATCCTGGCGAGCAAAATGCCACTATGCGGCTGACCTGGCTGGCTCGCCCTACGGTATGGACTCATGCCACTCAACACTTCTGACTTTCCAGTGGGGATCGCAACCAGAACTGGCAATAGACCACTCGCTGAGGAGCGTCTTCGCCATATTGCTGCGTGAATTCGCGCTCGATACCTGCGAATTCACGTGCAGGCGCGGCAACGCGTCTGGCCCATTTTCCGCATTACAAGGAGAACAACATGAATTGCGAAAACGTTGACGTCGGTGCAGGCGACACTCTCTCCTCTCTTGGCGCTGCAAGTCGTAGGCATTCCTGGCACCGGCGGGCCATGCAACAGCTTGGAATGCCGCTGCTTCTCCTTGCACTGTGCAGCGGCCATCCCGCCCACGCCGCCAGCACTGCGCTGCCCGAGGCCGCTGAGCAGGATGTCACTCAAGCACCCAAGAAATCGGATGAATCACGCCTGTGGATGACCGTCGGGGAACGTCGCTTCGCCATCACCCTGGTCGACAACGAGGCCACTCGCGCATTCGCCGCCACGCTGCCGCTGACACTGGACATGGAGGACCTCCACGGAAACGAGAAGAAAAAAGAACTGCATGACGCGCTGCCCACCAGTGAAAGCCGGCCCGGCACGATCCGCAACGGAGACCTTATGCTTTGGGGATCGCGCACCGTGGTCATCTTTTACAAGACCTTCGACTCAGCTTACTCATACACCCGTCTGGGCCGCGTAGACGATCCGACTGGCCTGGCCCAGGCGCTCGGCCGTGGCGATGTTCGGGTGGTGTTCTCCCAAGAGCAGCGTGCGCTGACAAAGTAGTCTCCACGCGCTCAACACCGACCTGAGATATCGCCTCATCATCTGCTGCGCCTCCTTCGCAGCCCGAATCCAGAGAGAGAAATCATGATCAAAGACAAAGTAGTCATCATCACCGGCGCATCGTCCGGAATCGGCGAGGCAACCGCCAAGCTGCTCGCGAGCAAAGGCGCCAAAATCGTGCTCGGTGCGCGACGCGAAGACAAGCTCAAGCAGATCTCGGACGAGATTCTCCTGAGCGGAGGCCAGGTGGTTTATCAGATGCTGGATGTGACAAAGCAAGAGGAAAACGACCGCATCGTCCAACTGGCCAAAGAAACATTTGGCCGTGTGGACGTCATTTTCCTGAACGCAGGGCTGATGCCGAACTCACCCCTGTCCGCACTAAAGACCGAAGACTGGCACCAGATGATCGATGTCAACGTCAAGGGCGTTTTGAATGGCGTGGCAGCGGTGCTACCCGAGTTCCTGGCACAGAAGTCTGGGCACGTCATCACCACCTCGTCGGTGGCGGGGCTCAAGGCGTATCCGGGCGGCGCCGTCTATGGCGGGACGAAGTGGTTCGTGCGCGACTTCATGGAAGTCCTTCGCATGGAATCCGCCATGGAAGGCAATAATATCCGCACCGCGACGATCTACCCGGCCGCCGTCAAGACGGAACTGCTGGCGACGATCAGCGATAAGCAGGCGCTTGACCAGATGCAGGACATCTATGACAAGTACGGCATTTCTCCAGACCGGATCGCCAACATCGTAGCCTTCGCGATCGACCAGCCCGATGACACGACAATCAACGAGTTCACAGTTGGCCCTGCGAACCAGCCTTGGTGAGTGCACTGCAGTCACGCAAGGCGTCCGACAGCCCATCACTGTCCTGACAAGGAGCTTTCATGAAGACCGTACCACTAGGATCAACCGACACTCGGGTTCCCAATGTCGTCGCGGGCATGATGCGCATTGCTGGCAGCACCGATGACCAGATCCGCGCGCTCTACACCGCGGCGCGCGAATCGGGCATCAATTTTTTCGATCACGCCGACCTCTACGGATTCAACCATCCCGGCGGTGGCCCGCACCTGTGCGAACGCCGGTTCGGCTCAGCGCTGCGACTCAGCAGCGCTGAGCGCGAGCAGATCTTCCTCCAGTCCAAGACCAGTATTGTCGCCGACCCGTGGCACTACGATCAGTCCTACGAGCACATCGTGGCGTCGGCCGAGAGGTCGCTGAAAGCGCTGGGTAGCGACTATCTGGATGTGCTACTACTGCACCGGCCCGACGCACTCGTGGAGCCGGAAGAAGTCGCCCGCGCCTTCGACCATCTGGAGTCCACCGGCAAGGTCCGCGCGTTCGGGGTTTCCAACCATACTCCCCGTCAGATCGATTTGCTCAAGACCGCCGTGCCCCACCCGATCCTGGCCAACCAGGTCCAGCTTTCGCTGACGCATTCGACGATCGTCGCCCAAGGCCTGTCGTCGAACATGACCGGATTCGACGACTCAATCACTCGTGACGGTGGCGGCATCGTAGACTACGCACGGATTAATAAAATCACGCTGCAGGCGTGGTCTCCGTTCCAGAAAGCCTTTCAGGATGGGGTCTTCTTTGACTCTCCCGACTACCCGCAGCTTAATGCCGAACTCAAACGACTCGCTGCGAAGTACGACGCCACTCCGACCGCGATAGCGACCGCCTGGATCACTCGTCATCCCGCCGGCATCCAAGTGGTACTGGGCACCACGAGACCCGAGCGCCTCGTCGAGGCAGCCGCGGGCTCGAATATCCCGCTCACCCGCCCCGAATGGTACGGGCTTATCCAAGCGGCTGGCCACAACGTTCCCTGAACGCACCCAAACGTCGAAAGTAGCGCCTTGATTGCTAGCCCCACAACGGCGTTAACACCAGAGTTCTGCTTGGATCATGCACGCCGAAGCGTAATGATCGAAAACACGGACCACCTTTTCACGAACCACTTCTCCCCGACGAGGACTCCTTGTGTATGGCGAGGGCCTTGGCCAAGCCCTCACCATACTCTCTCAACGCATCTGCAGGATGATCGGGTTGCTGCTGGCCGGATTGGTTCGTTCACGCAGTTCCTTCACCTCGTCAGCCTTCACTGCGCCTCCCTGATTACCCCATGACGTGCGAACGAAAGTCAGTACATCAGCGACTTCCTGATCAGAGAGTTGGTTGCGGTATGGGGGCATGCGATACGAATCCGGAATGCCATTGGCAACGACACGTTCGGAACCATTCAAGGTCGCATTGATGCTCGTAGCGCTTTCCTTCACCATCGATGAAGATGCGCCTGCCAAAGGAGGTATCCATTGCGCCTGCCCGCTGCCATCACTGCCGTGGCAACTGCTGCACTTGGCCATGTAGTTGACTGCCCCAGGTGTCGACAACTGAGGTTGTTCAGCCGTCTGTATGGTAGCGGGCTTCCATGGCGGCCCGTCACGCTTTGGGTCGCCCGGCAACGACACTAGGTAATGCGCAATGGCTTTCAAGTCCGGGTCGGACATGTATTGCGTCGAGTTGTTGAAGACTTCCGCCATAGTGCCCACGACCACGCTGTGAGCGTTACGTCCGGTTTTCAGATAGTCGACGATCTCCTGCTCGCTCCAGCGCCCCAATCCAGTGTTCGGATCCTGGCGCAGGCTCGGCGCGTACCACCCATCGAGCAGCGAACCGCTGAGGAAAGTAGCGCTGCTTTCATCCAGCGACTTCTCGTTCATCGTCAAGCTGCGTGGGGTATGGCAACTGCCACAATGCCCCGCGCCCTGGACGATGTAGGCGCCGCGGTTCCACAGCGCATCCTCTGAGGGCTTGGCCTGATAGGCACCGTCATCGACAAACGCGGTATTCCACAAAGCCAGCGGCCAGCGCATGTTGAGCGGCCAGGGGATATGGCTTTGCTGGTTCTGCTGCTGCGCCGGCTTAACGCCGGCCATGAAGAACGCATAAAGCGCCCGCACATCATCGTCGCTGAGCTTGGCATAGGATGGGTAAGGCATAGCCGGATACAGCCTATGCCCGTCAGCCGCGACTCCGCTGCGTACTGCGCGATCAAAGTCGGCCAGGCTGTAATTACCGATGCCTGTTTGTTTGTCCGGGGTAATGTTGGTGGCATAGATTGATCCCATCGGGGTCGCCATCTCCAGGCCGCCGGCAAACGGCGCACCTTTGGGCGTGCTGTGGCAGGCCACGCAATCGCTAAGCCTGGCGACATATTCACCACGCTGGACGAGCTGTGCATCTGCCGAGGGTGCAGATGCCTCATTAGCAAAAGGCGAAAATGGCGTGCGATTGACAAACCAGCCCAAGCCAGCTGCCACGACGATGCCTGCTGGCAGCAGATACTTTATAGTTTTATTCACGAACCATTCCTCATCAGGTGTCGAAGCGGTACTGCGATAGAGGCATGCTGCGAATTCGTTGACCGGTCAGTCGCGAGACGGCGTTAGCAACCGCCGGTGCCACCGCAGGCAGAGGCGGCTCACCGATTCCGCCCATTGGCGCACCACTCTCCACCACACGGACATGAACCCTGGCCATCATTTCCGGTGTGAGGATGCGGTAGAGGTCGTAATTGCGCGCCACCGGCGTACCACCTTTGTAGATGGCTTGTTCGATCAGGGTTTGAGACAAGCCAAGGGCCACGGCTGAGTTGACCTGAGCCTCGATGATCGCGGGATTGACGATGCTACCCGGATCGATTGCCTGCCAGATATCGTGAACCTTCACGGCTCCGTTGCTGATGGAAACCTCTGCGATCACCGCCGTTTCGGTACCAAATGGCGATGCCATCGCAACGCCCCTTGCTCGCTTGGTGCCATCCGGCGCAGTGAAAGGCCCTCGCTTCCACCCTCCGGAGAGATCGGCCACTGCTTTGAGCAAGTTGCTCAGCCGCTCGTTGCCCTGCAGTAGCTTGGCCCGCAGCTCATAGGGGTCCTGCCCCCCGGCATCCGCCACTTCATCCAGGAACGCTTCATACATGAAATCATTGATGGAGTTTCCTACTGAACGCCAGTAGCCCAGCATCACCGGGGTCTGCGAGTACAGTTGAGCGATCCGACGATGGGCAATGGCGTATTTTTTACCGGCCAGGCCCTCGACGGCGGTCGGGTCGATTTTGTCTCCTTGTTTGTTAGCGATCCCCTCGGTTGGCCCTTCCGTGGCACTGATTGCTTCAAAGGCCACCGGCATGCCTTGTTCATCCAGGCCAGCGCGAAAGCGCACCACAGCTGAGGGGCGAAGCACGTCACGCAAAAACTCTTCCTCGCGACTCCAGATCACCTTGATCGGCCGACCTGTGAATTGAGCCAGCTGGATGGCCTGAGGGTAAGGTGATGAATTCGGGTACAGAAAATGCCGGCCAAAAAAACCACCCAGCAGCGGTGAGTGAAGAGTGATTCTGGAAGGGTCCAGGCCGGTGCGTTTGGCGACGTCGGCTAAAAACAGATCAGGGGCTTGGTTCGGCAGCCACAAATCGAGATTGCCTTCAGCCCCGAAGCGCGCCAGGGCCGAGGGCGGCTCCAACTGGGCGTGGTTGAGGTATTGGGTATGATAAGTCGCGCTGACGATTTTCTTGGCGCCGGCCAGCCCTTGCTGCAGGTCGCCCTCACGTTCGGCCTCATCCCCAGCGTCGGTGGTTTTACTCAGTTGCTCCGCATAGGTCTGGGTGTCGAAATTAGCCGGCATGTAGCGCACGGTTGAATCGCCACCCGGCTCCGTCCACTCCACTTGCAGAGCCTCGACGGCACGCTTGGCCACCCACCAGCGTTGCGCAACCACCGCCACTGCCCCTTCAAGACGGTGCACCGAATGCACGCCTTTGAGGTTTCTGATCTGATCCTCGTTGCGCACCAGCCCCACTTGCAGACCCAGGCGCGGCGCATGCTGTACCGCGGCGTGGAGCATGCCTTCGACACGAGTATCGATGGTGTATTGCGCCTTACCAGTGGACTTGTCGTAGACGTCTATTCGCTGGACCGGCTTACCGATCCAGCGGAATGTGGCAGGGTCGCGCAGAGTAACGGTTTGCGGATCGGGAATGGGCAAATCGAGCGTTAGCGGCGCGAGTTCACCGTAGGTGATCGATCGATTGGAAGCGGCATGAATGACCCGCCCTGGCTCGGTAGTTAGCTGCGCCAGAGGCACCTTCCAGTGGGAGGACGCGGCCTGCAATAGCATCAGGCGCGCCGATGCGCCCAGTCGGCGCATGGTCATGTAGCTCGCGCGCATCGACCGGCTACCACCCGTGAAGCGCATGCCACCTTCCATGACTTTGAAGTCACTCCCGGGCGCCGCGTTCTCCACCAGAAAGCTGGCTGGATCTATATCGAGCTCCTCACCCACGACCTGTGCCATGCCCGTGAAAATACCCTGCCCACCCTCGATAAAGGGGCTCTGCAGGCGAACGGTATTATCCGGACGAATCTCCAGGAACGCCGGTACACGGGCGCCAGGCGGCAATGCCTGGGCACGCTCGGCAGCACGCAACGGGCCAAGGGGAATTCCGAAGCTGATAACAAGCGCACCCGCCGTGACGCCAGCCGATGCCTGCAAAAAACGGCGGCGAGAGACGTTCACAGGTTGCGCGTCGGAGAGTACGCCGCGCTCGGCGATTGAATCATCCAGTTTTGACATAGTGTTCCCCTGTGTTTGCATTCAATGCTCGGCCTGGCAGCAGACCAATCCCTGCTCCATTAAAGGTGGTCAGGATTAGCCGTCGGCATTGTCACCAGGCACGTCGCAGCTCAGTCGAATTGCGCGTGCTCAAGCACCAGCAAGCTCATCGACAGCAGTCTTGATCGCGTTATAAGTGCCGCAACGGCAGAGATTCGTCATGGCGGCAGCAATATCGGCTTGGGAAGGTTTGGGAATGCGCTGCAACAGCGCAGTGGCGGCCATTACCTGGCCAGACTGGCAATAGCCACACTGGGCGACTTGATGCTTGACCCAGGCGGCCACTACGCGCTTGCCCAACTCGTCGTCTTCAATGGCTTCGATTGTGCGAATCTGTTTGCCCTTTACACCTTCAACCGGTGTAACGCATGAGCGAAGCAGCACGCCGTCCACCATGACCGAACAGGCGCCGCATTGCGCCAAACCGCACCCGTACTTGGTTCCGGTCAGGCCGATATCGTCGCGAATCACCCATAACAATGGTGTATCCGCATCCGCCTCAACCTCATACACAGTGCCATTTACGTTGAGTTCCATTGTAAGAATGCCTCGATTGAAAACAGTGTGAAAAACCTGGCCGAGCACGACCTGCGGATAATCTTTGGCAACTGACCATTCGCAATAACAACAACTGCAACGTCGTTTTTTTAGACGAGCCTTACCCTACTGGGCTCGTCCGTGGCACAGCAAGCGAACCACGTGAGCAAGCTCGCAAGGTGCTATTAATCAGATGAATAAATACTCTCTTCAAACAGCAGGCGTGCCGCGCCAATCATCGGTGCGGCAGCGTTTGGTCTTGGATAGTCGTATCAGGCCTTCAACGACGGCAGTGCTGCGGCTTCCTCGTCAAAGCCATAGACCGATTTGATTTCCAGATACTCTTGCAACCCGAAAACACCCATCGAGCGGCCAATGCCGGATTCCTTGTAACCACCCATAGGCGTCAGCGAGTTAGTCGGCGCCCCGTTAAAACAAACACGCCCGGCACGCAGGCCGCTGGCGAACTCATACGCCTTGCGCCGGTCCCCACCGAATACATAGCCACCCAACCCATAAGGCGAGTCATTGGCTATTTCCAATGCCTGCGCCTCGGTGGAATAAGGCACCACCACCAAGATCGGCCCGAAAATCTCTTCCCGGCAAATAGTCATCTCCGGCGTCACATCGACGAACACGGTCGGACGGGTGAAAAAGCCACGTTCGAAGCCTTCGGGGCGCCCCAGTCCGCCAACAATCAGCCGTGCACCCTCATCGATGCCCGACTGTATGTGACGCTGGATGCTGTTGAATTGTGCCCGGCTGACAATCGGCCCCATGGTCGTGGCGGGATCTCGCGGGTCTCCGAGACGGAATCGGTTTGCTTCGTCAACCAGGAACGGAATGATCTGCTCTACCTGGCTTTCATGCACCAGCATGCGACTCGGCGCGTGGCAGGATTGTCCAGTATTAAAGAAGCCGCGCTGAATGTTCCAGCGCGCGGCCTTTTCCAGATCGGCGTCTCGCAGCACGATATTCGCCGACTTCCCGCCCAGTTCCAGACACACGCGCTTGATGGTGCGTGCAGCTGCCTCGCCTACCTGCGCACCGGCACCGGTCGAGCCCGTGAAGGAAACCATGTCGACATCGGGATGCCTCGACATCGCCTCGCCAATCACTCGCCCCGAGCCGTTGAGCATGTTGAAAACGCCCTTGGGTACGCCCGCGGCATCCAGCACCTCTGTCAGCAAAATAGCGCTGACCGGAGAGTTGATACTGGACTTGGATACGACTGTACAACCGGCGGCCAGCGCATAGATCAGCTTGATGACGGTTGTCTGGATCGGCCAGTTCCAAGGCGAGATCAGTGCGCAGACACCCAGAGGTTCACGGCGAACGATCGTATTGCCAATTCGAGCCTCGAACTCGTACGTTTTCAACAGGTCGCGAGCGACCTTCATATGTTCGATTGGCCCCATGACCTGAGCACGGGCGCTGCAGGGAATACCCACCTCTTGCGCAATGGCCTGTACAAAATCATCGGCGCGCAATTCGTAGGCTTCGATGATACGGTTGATCAGGTCGTAACGCTCATCGAGGGAAGACTGCGAATAGCTTTTGAATGCACGCCGAGCTGCGGCCACGGCAGTGTCCACCTCTTCAACGGTCGCCATGGCGACCGTGGCAAACGCTTCTTCGGTAGTCGGATCAATCAATTCCTGGCGCTGGGAGGTCGCGGCCTCTACCCATTCACCGTCGATATAAAACTTCGCGTAATCGTGCATCTTGCTGGTGCCTCCAGTTGTTGTTATTCGGTGAGGATTTTCGTGACACGCGGCAACAAGGTACCCGCCGATTCAACCAACAGTTTCGACCGGCGAACTGCTTGTCCGGCGAGCCATTGCATCTTCACGAATCAGGTCGGCGGCTTTCACACCGATCATGATCGACGGTGCATTGGTGTTGCCCGACGTGATGAATGGCATGATCGAGGCATCCACCACCCGCAGTCGCTCGATACCGCGGACACGCAGTCGTTCGTCCACCACCGCCATGGCGTCGTTACCCATCTTGCAGGTGCCGCCCTGGTGGTGGGCCGAATTACCGGTTTCGACCAAATAGTTGTAGATATCTTCATCGGTACGAATGTGCGGGCCCGGCAATTGTTCCGAAACCACGCGGGACTTGATGGGCTCGCTGTTCATGATTTTGCGTATCCAACGCACACCACTGATCACGGCATTGATGTCGTAATCACTGCTCAGGAAATTTGGTGTGTAATCGGCCGGGTCCGACGGGATGGTCGAGCGCAGCGTCACTGATCCCGTGGTGCTGGGACGCAACTGATAGACCGACACCCCGAGCCCAGGATGCTTTTCAACGTCAACCGTGCCGTCGGGGAAGTATTGAAAGGTCATGGGCCGAAAGCTGATTTGGAGATCAGCATAGTCCTCGTCCGGACTACTTTTAACGAACGCCGCGACCTGGGAAGAGCCAAGGGCAAGATAACCTTTGCGGGTCATCAGGTAACGAAAGCCTTCCCAATACTTGCGCAAGCCTACGAGGTTGGCGTTGTACGAGCTGTCTGGGGTGCAGCGGAACGCTGTGTGAATATAAAAATGATCCTGCAGGTTTTGCCCTACTCCCGGGGAGTTCAGAACTTCGGGAATTGCGTGCTTTTCCAGTTCAGACCTTGGGCCGATGCCCGACAGCATCAGCATCTGCGGGGTCTTCAGCGAGCCTGCTGACAGAATTACTTCGCGTGCCGCATAGATACGCTCCAAACGGCCACTCTTCAGAACCTCTATACCGACAGCGATGCGCCCCTCGAATAAAACGCGCTGCAGTTCGCATCCGGTTCTAACCGTCAGGTTCGGCCGTTCGATGACCGGCTCGATAAATGCCCGATAAGTCGACATCCGTTGCCCATCCTGGATGTTGTGCTGCATGAAACCTACGCCATCGTGCAAGGCGCCGTTCATGTCCTCGGTCACCGGGATACCGATACGGTTAGCGGCCTCTATAAAATCGTAGCTACTCTTTTCCTTGACGACCGGATCACTGATCCACAGCGGACCATTCGCTCCGCGATATTCATCGCCGCCCCGCTCGAAGTGCTCCATCTTTTTGAAATACGGCAAGACATCTTCATACCCCCAGCCTGGGTTGCCCAAGGCACGCCAGCCGTCAAAATCCTTTTGGTGACCGCGGATGAATACCATGCCGTTGATGGAACTGGATCCACCGAGCAATTTGCCCCTAGGCCAGTACATCTGACGCCCTTGAAGCTTCTCCATTGGCGAGGTGCGGAAATTCCAGTTCAATGATTTATTGAAATAGAGCTTGCCCATTCCCGCAGGCGTGTTAACCCAGAAACGATCTGAAGCAGGTCCCGCTTCGATGAGCAGGATGTTGTTCCGGGGATCATCAGACAAGCCGCGCGCAACTGGACAACCCGAAGAACCAGCGCCAACCACGATGTAGTCATAAATCTGCATTGCCCAACTCCTCGCGCTATTTCCCGACGCGGGAAGTGCCTTTGAACAGCCGGTCAAAACGCTCGAAGCGATAAGCCCATTCGGGCCCCTGGTCCGTTTCGTAGGCCAACACTGCAGAGAGCATCGCAAAAGGCTCTATATAACGGGCAACCTTCAGAGCGCCTGTGTCCACCGGATCAAACCCCACCTGACTGATAAGATCCGCAACTTTGGCTTTGCTGGCTTCGTCATCGCCACAGAAGATCAAACTAGGACGTAGCGCCTCGCCTCTGGCCGCGAACACATCGAACAGCACCTCACTGGGCGTCGACTGGAAGGCCGCGACGACATGGGCCCCAGGAATCATCTGTGCCAGCGTTTCCGCACCGGACATCGTGTGGCCGATGACAAGCTCGGTGTCCTCTGCGTTTAAAGGATTGCAGCAGGTCATGACGATTTTTCCGCTCAAGTCATCCACTTGGCTGAGGACGTCAGGCACTTGAAGCCAATGCACGGCCAAGAGGACCAAGTCAGCGTTGAAGGCCGCCTCTGCCGGCGTGCTGGCCTGTGCATTCTTGCCTGCCGACGCAGCCAGATCGGCAAGTTTCTGCTGACTACGCGAGTAACTGAAGGAGACCTCATGGCCAACCCGGGCAAACATGGTGCCCAGATGACTACCCATTCGGCCGGAGCCAAGAATTCCGATTTTCATGAAAGGCCTCTTGTTATTTTTTCGATTAAAAACACGGATGACGCTCGAGTGAAAGGCGCGACGGCGAATAGAGGTATGATCAAAACTGATTAATCCTCTCCACGATTGTCATGACCGACTCATGAACATAGATTCTTGGAGCGGGTGCTTGAGCTGATACAGTATCCGCCCCCACGTAGAGAATGATGAATGGCAAAGGAACACTACAGCGACCTGCTTGCGCTCATTGCGGTTGCACGAGAGCAAAGTTTCACGCGGGCGGCCTCCCAGCTGGGAATCTCTCAATCGATGCTCAGTCATAGCATCCAGAGATTGGAGGCTCGGGTCGGCGTACGTCTTCTCACGCGAACGACCCGTAGCGTATCCGTCACCGAGGCCGGTGAACGTCTGCTCCATACCGTGGAACCGCGGTTGCGGGAAATCGAGACCGAACTGATTGCCGTGGCTGAACTTGGCGACACCCCCGCCGGTAACATTCGCATCACGGCAACCGACCATGTCATTGAAACCGTGCTTTGGCCGAAATTGGCGAAAGCCCTGCCAAAGTACCCGCAAATCAGCGTAGAAGTGGTTATCGACTATGGCTTGACGGACATCGTGGCCGACCATTTCGACTTTGGCATCCGGCTCGGGGACGGGTTAGCAAACGGGATCGAAGCCGTTCGTATCGCTCCCGACATGCGCTTTGTCATGGTGGGCGCTCCGTCCTACATGGAGTCTCGTGCCATGCCCACCAGACCTCAGGACCTCATGGCACATGAATGCATAAACATGCGCCTGCCGACACGTGGCGGCCTGTACGCGTGGGAGCTGGAAAAGGACGGCCAGGAGATCAATACGAGAGTCAAAGGCAGACTCGTATTCAACGGCATCAATCAGATTTTGGATGCCGCTGTATCGGGTTTCGGACTGGCCTATGTTCCCGAGGACATCGCCCATCCCCATCTGGTTGACGGCACTCTGGTTCCTGTCATGCAAGCCTGGTGGAGAACATTCCCGGGACTGCACCTTTACTACTCCAGCGAGCGCGAGAAGTCCCGGGCAATGCAGGTCCTGATCGATGAGTTACGGTACCCCGGATAGTCACCGGTGCTCTGAGCCCTTTCTTTTTCGCATCTGAATTATTCGCCATCATTCATAGGCGCTTTCGGATTCAGATCATTACAGATCATCCTTAGCCCCCTATCATTTCGTCTCAAGCAAGTCGCGATGAGGCAGTGTCCCATCGCCCGCTGGGGTCGCCCCCTGGTTATTTCCCTTTCATTATTCGTCCATTCGCACGGTGCCCCTAGATGTCGAGGGCGTCATGTGTTGGCTATTTCACAGGAACACCGATGACTACCTCAACTTTGAATACGGCCCAGATTGACAGCCGGATCTGGAGCGCCGTGGGGTCTTTGACACTCTGCGTAGCTCTGCTGATCGCCGCAGAATTCATGCCGGTGAGCCTCCTGACGCCCATCGCCAACGACCTTCACACCTCACAAGGCATGGCTGGCCAGGCCATTTCCATTTCCGGCTTCTTTGCGGTGGTGGCAAGTCTTTGCATAGCCTCTATCGCTGGACGCTTCGATCGACGTCATGTCCTGGTCTCGATGACCCTGCTGATGCTCATTTCGCTAGTGGTCATCGCTTTGGCGCCGGGCTTCACTTGGTTGATGATCGCCAGAGCTTTTCTAGGCGTCGCAATCGGTGGTTTCTGGGCATTGTCCACCGCCACTGTGCTTCGGATAGTCCCGGAGGAGGCTGTGTCCAAAGCCTTGGGCATGATCTATATGGGCCACTCAGTGGCCGCTGCGTTTGCCGCACCCATTGGGGCCTATGTGGGAGGTCATCTGGGGTGGCGCTTTGTGTTCGCGGCGCTTGTACCGATTGTCATCATTAACGTGATCTGGCAATACAAAAGCTTGCCCGCAATGCAGCCAGAAAAAACCATTCCCCTTTCCAGGCTGTTCGGGGTGCTGAAACGGCGGAACGTCATGTTCGGTCTGCTGGCCGCCATGCTGACGTTTGGTGGTACGTTCACCGCTTTCACTTATTTGCGGCCATTTCTCGAACAGGTTACTGGCGTCGGCTCCACTCAACTGTCGGTTTTGTTGTTGAGCCTGGGCATAGCCGGTTTCGGTGGTACGTACATCGTCAGCCGACTGCTGGAAAAACAATTCCTCTTCCAATTGTTGCGCTGGCTTCCGGTGGCGTTGGCTGTCATGACGGTGGCTCTGGCCGAGCTGGGCTACAGTTTCGCAGCCGCCGCCATCATGATGTTTGCCTGGGGGATGTTGTACTCGGCCATCCCAGTGTGCTGGTCGACCTGGCTCGCCAAAGAGGTAAGCGATGAGCCCGAAACTGGCGGTGGACTGATGGTTGCAGCTATCCAGATGGCGATCATGGTCGGAGGCGCTTTCGGTGGCAGCTTGCTAGATCATGTATCGGTGACAGCCCCGCTGATTGGCGGCAGCGTATTGCTCATCCTGGCAGCGTTAGTCGTTGGGAATGGCGGGCGGCTTACCCAGTCCACGCCCGCCCGATAGCCTCTTGCGCCCAAGCCGTCGCTATGCATCCGCTACCTCAATAACAGCGGTGCATCGTCTTTAAGCACATTCAGCAGTACTTGCGCCGCCGGCGACAAATAGGCGCCGGTTCGCACGAAAACGACAATCGTGCGTTTCATTGTTGTTTCCTTGAGCTTGATCTCCCGAAGGTGCGTCACACCCTTTACGTCTTCGAGAGTCTTCCGGGCCAGAAAGCTGAGCAGGTTGGTTTCACCAATCAGGCGTGGCAGCAAGGAAATCGAGGTCGTTTCGATCTGCACCTGAGGCAAAGGCAGGTCTCTGGACTGAAACGCATTGTCTATCCAGCGCCGGGCCGGCACGGCGGTGGCCGGCAGCACCCACCGGTACTGACACAAGTCGCGCAACTCATAACCTACGCTGAACAGCGGATGGTGACGGCTGGCGACCACTACCGCCTCATCGTCAAACAACGCATGAAACTCCAACAAAGGATCTGCTTCGTACTGCGGGCAGATCACCATGTCCAGCCGCCCGGAAAAAAGCGATTCGCGCAGTAAGTCGTCCTGCCCGATCACCAGGTTCAAGGTGATCTGCGGCGCACGTGAAAGCAGAGTCGCGGTCAGGTGCGGGAGTAGGTGATCAGCCATGGAAGCAGCGCAGCCCAGGCGAATATTGCCCATCACCCCGTTGGCAACATCACGTATCTCTCGCTGGGTTTCGGCAACGCTCTGCTGCAGCTGTTTGCCACGCACCTTCAGCAACTCCCCCACTGCCGTCAGCTTGATCCGACGCCCGTCGCGTTCGAACAGCCGGGCACCTAGCGACTCCTCAAGTCGTTGGATGCTTTTAGTCAGCGCCGGCTGACTGCGGTTGAGCTTTTGTGCAGCCCTGCCCAGATGGCCCAGCTCGGCGATGACTTCAAAATAGGCAAGGTCACGCAGATCCATATCTATCAACCAAAGTTATCAATCAATCGATATTAGAAAATAGACTTTATCAAACACGCTATCAATAATTATCAGCACATCGATAGCGATGCCACGCCCTCAAGGCGACCAGCGATTGGAGCACGACTCTTGTCTTCTTCTGCCAGATTTTCTCTACATGCCTACCCCGCTCCATTCAAATGGTTGGCGCTTGCGCTAGTGGCTGGAGCAGTCGGTCAGTTGCTTAAGTTCCTGGGGGTGCCAGCCGGCCAGTTCCTGGGGCCCATGATGGTCGCCATCGTATTTGGCACCTTCGGTGCTGGCATCCAGCTCCATCCCTATGCCTTCAAACTGGGTCAGGGTTGCGTAGGCATTCTGGCGGCGCACTCCATGACGCTGGCAATGCTTCTCTCGATGGCCCAGTCCTGGCCGATGATGCTGCTGGCAACCGCTGCAACGGTTTGCCTCAGTGCTCTGGTTGGGCTCGCCTTGGTATGGGCAGGCATTCCGGCCAGCACCGCCGCATGGGGAACGGCTCCAGGCGCTGCCTCGGCGATGGTCTCGATGGCGGATGAGTACGGCGCCGATTCGCGAGTGGTCGCCACCATGCAGTACGTACGAGTCGTGTGCGTGGTGATGATCGGCGCACTGGTGAGCCACTGGGTCGGTGCTCCGACCGGGGGCGAAACGCACGTTACAAACGTCGAGCCGCAAAGCTTCGGGCTTCTGAATCTAGGGCTGACCATCGCCACGCTGCTTGCCGGTGTTGCCCTGGGCAATCGAGTGCCCGCCGGGGCGCTGCTCATGCCGTTGCTGCTGGGTGGCGCGTTGCAAATCAGCGGTCTGTTGCACATAACGCTACCTGACTGGCTCCTCGCTACTGCTTACGGCGCACTGGGTTGCTACGTCGGTTTGCGCTTTGACCGCCCAACGATAGGGTATGTCTGGCGGCGCCTGCCGGCGATGATAATGGGGGCGACGATTTTGATCGCGCTGTGCGCACTATCTGCCTGGCTATTGGCCTCAATATCGGACAGGGACTTTCTCTCGATTTACCTGGCCACCAGCCCGGGCGGGCTCGACACGATGGCGATCATCGCGGTGGACACGCATTCCGACGTGGGACTGGTCCTGGCAATGCAGACCTTGCGGTTGTTTGCGGTCATCCTGACAGGGGCTTTTGTGGCGCGACTAATCATTCGCTTGTCTGAGCACCGCCAGATAACGTCATAGGCTAAGCCACACCGCAAATGTCCCATGGCCGAGAGCAGGCCTGCGCTGCGAGGGCCCCTCTCGACGATGCTTCCCTGTCGCTCACCATCGCTAGCAAACTCCTCAGTAAACTCTACGTACCCCGCACCGGAATGTTATTGTTCATGCGCACTCACGAAGATCATTCAAGCCATGCAAGATGACATCCTTAAGCAATCCTTTGGTGGGTTGATGGCCTTTATTGCCGTCGCCCGCGAAAAGAGTTTTACTCGAGCAGCAGCACACCTCGGCCTGTCTCAATCGGCGGTCAGCCATGCTGTCAGCTCACTGGAGCGCAATCTGGGCACGCGCTTGCTTGCGCGCAACTCCCGCTCAGTCTCGCCAACGGAAGCTGGTGAACGGTTACTGGCAACTGTCGGCCCGCGCTTCGAAGAGATCGACACTGAACTACTGGCGCTGTCGGAGTTGGGCGAAAGTCCTACCGGGACGGTACGCATCACCGCATCGGATCACGCCATTCGATCGATCATCTCGCCAAAGTTGAAGAAATTTCTGCCGAAATACCCTGGGATAAAAGTCGAGCTGTTCGCGGACAATGGACTCATCGACATCGCTGCAGATCGTTTCGATGCCGGCGTCCGATTGGGTGAGGCGGTGGCCCAGGACATGATCGCCGTACGCATCGGTCCTGACATGCGATTTACCGCAGTAGCGACCAGGCGCTACTTCGCCAGTCGCCCTGAACCAGAGACGCCCGAAGACCTGATGCAGCACAATTGCATCAATCTGCGTCTTCCCACCCATGGTGGATTGTGGCCTTGGGAGTTCGGGGAAGATGGTCGGCAGTTGAACATACGGGTTGACGGTCAGCTGATTTACAACAGCATTTATGATTGCCTTGACGCAGCCATTGCGGGCTTGGGTATCGCCTATGTACCTGAAGACATCGCCGAGCCCTACGTCAAGGCCGGCCACCTGATTGCGGTACTGAAAGACTGGTGCCCACTATGGACAGGACTTCATCTCTATTACCCAAGCCGTCGGCAACCCTCAGGGGCTATGACGTTATTGATCGCCGCGTTGCGCCACGAGTCATGACAGAAAAAAAAGGCCCTGCACAGCGTGCAGGGCCTGAAAGAGCCATGAAGACTCAAGGGATGAACGTCCCGCCAAGGGCAAGTCGAGCGATGCGCACTACGACCTACGTTCAGACTTGAAGCCACAACATCCTGTGCAAACCGGGCAGTTGCGGCTTCAAAGATGGGTTACTTCAGGTTGGTTCGAAAGAAAGAAGTCAGCTTATCGAACGGAATCAGGTCCACCCGATCATACAAGTCCACATGGCCCGCGCCTGGCACGATGAACAATTCCTTAGGCTCACCCGCCAGTTTGAAAGCTTCTTGGCTGAATTCCAGCGAGTGTGCTTCAGAGCCAGCGATGAACAGCATAGGACGAGGCGAAATCGACGCGATATCGTTGAACGGATAGAAGTTCATGAACTTCACGTTGCTGGTCAGCGTTGGATGTGTCGTCACGTCAGGCGAGGATCCGGCCGGAGTGAACTCACCGCGAGGCGTACGATAGAAATCGAAGAATTCGCGCTGGATGGGATGGGTGTTCGCGTCCAGTTTATGCACGGTGCCGCCGGTGTACTTGGTCTCGCCACCGGTGAACTCCGCATAGCGCTGTTCAGCCGCTTCCGCGATGATTTGCTTACGCTGTTCAATTGTTTGCGAGTGCTTGAGTGCGTCGCGGTTGGCTGCGCCCATGTCATACATACTGACGGTGGCAATCGCCTTCATCCGAGGGTCGATTTTTGCCGCACTGATGACAAAGCTGCCGCTGCCACAGATACCGAGAACGCCGATGCGGTTACGATCGATATACGACTGGGTTCCCAGGTAATCTACCGCTGCGCTGAACGCTTCGGAGTAAATATCCGGCGCCACGGCGTTACGCGGTTGCCCCTCGCTTTCGCCCCAGAACGATTGGTCTATAGCAAGGGTCACAAAGCCTTGTTCAGCGAGTTTCTGAGCGTAAAGGTTTGAGCTTTGCTCTTTGACCGCTCCCATCGGGTGGCCAATGACAATCGCAGGGCTTTTGTTGGCCTTATTCAAATTTTTCGGGACATACAGGTTCCCGACGACTTTCATTCGGTACTGATTATTGAAGGATACCTTCTGCTCAGTCACCTTATCACTCTTGAAAAAGTTGTTCGCGCCGTTGGACATATCGGCTGCCACCGCGGTAAACGAACTAGCCAGCAGGGCCAGCGTAAAAAATAATTTCTTCATGGTGTTGTTCCTAATTAAGAACCGATGTGTGGACATCCAGAACGACTGCGGCTAGGCCCAGGCTCGATGAACGCCAGTGGAATCAAATCTAGCTGGCCAACTGCGCTGAACGGAGCATTGGGCTTTGACGCCGGGCACTACCCTTCATGGCATTACGTCTAAGCCCACAAAGGATCAATTCGTCGAGGTCAATGTATTCGAGGCGCGACCTAGAAAACACCACATCCAATTGAATGGAGCCATGCACAAAAGTAATTAATAGCTGCTGGATTATTTGAGGCTAAGAGCTGGTGCGCTGATAATTTTCTTAGCTACAGCTCAGAGCATACCCACGGAGAACGGGACGCTCATTAAATTGCTCCGTTAATCAACGACGAAAAAGCCTCGACTCCCCACTGCGCCCAACCATCAATGTAACAGAATAATGCAGACCTAATCGTCGATTGCTCCACACCAGGTTCAGACTAGCGTTGCCGATCATCCTTCCAAGGGGCGTATAACGTCCTGGATCCTCATCAATGCCGGCGCCAACCCCCGTACGATTTCGTTGGCCTTGGCCGTGGGCACCAGCGTCCTGGAACGTCGGATGAACAAGGGGTCTTTAAAGTGAACGCGCAGCTTCGCCAGCGTATTGCTCACCGCTGGCTGCTTTACGTTTAGTCGTTCGGCTGCCCGCGTCACGCCTCGCTCGCGATAGACCACCAAGAGAATGAACAAGGCATTGAGATCGATCGCCGTAAATAGCGCTTCATCAAGCTTCATCGTGCGGCCCCCTTCCGATTAGGGGCGTGAAACTGGCAAACGTCAGGTTGGAACATGACGTTACCAAATGATTGACCAACGCCGTCATCGACTCACTTTCAAAGTGCTCAGTCATCATCGATGCAGCGCTCCAGTAGCCACTGAAGACCCACAAACCAGGATCGCGGGAGCTGCGCATCACGCTATACCCCAGGCATCCGTGTACTTTTTCAAAGGTCTCCGCGTACGCCTTCAAACGCTGTTCAAAGTGTTGGTCAACCTCTTCGATCACCCGAATCTCCAAGGTATTAACTGCGGCGATATTCATATCCAGCCCTGCTTTGCTTGGGTAATAAAATTAAATGACAACTGCGTGCAATGCCTGTGTTGCGCGCGATCAAGTCCCGCATCCAACGAAAGCATTTCTGCTGCACCAGCGAGACAAACCTAGCCCCGGCAATGGCCCCATGGCTATACGGCACCTGGTTGATACGCTAATGAGCTTTTCTCAACAGTGCTCGTGCTTGAACTACGCCACCACGAGTCCCGTTGAACAACGGTGGCTAAGCCATGAGCGGCACGTCCTGCAAAGACAGATATCGCCGAATCAAGAAGGCACCTATGAAAACAAAGAGTTAAGAGCTATCGCGATAAACAGAATGGCATCACTTGAACATCGTCGGGTCGCGATCCGGTGAATGCCGACTGAGCTTTTGGCAGCCATGAAACGCGGTCGTGAGGATTGCATCTACGCCGCGCGCTCTTCCAGGGAGATATATCCCGCAATAATTTACTGCCGTGGAAAGGCGTGACAGCTCCCTCCCATGACCACCACGAGGGAAGCGCTAACGATGAGCAGCGCAAACCCCGAGAGACTTACTATCCCGAAGTAGCTTAGGAGCAAACCACCTACGGCACCTCCGCCAAAAATCCCCAAGTTGTAGATGGTCGTCAATATCGCCGTTGCCAGCTCCGCATTATCTTCTGCCACCCGCCCCGTCGCTGATTGAAAAACAGTAGGCATGCCGCCGAACGAAGCCCCCCACACAAATATCGCAGCCGAAGCGATCATTTGATACGGAGCCGCTATCAGCACAACCATCGTCACAGCCGTGCACGTCAACGCGGTGGTCGCTATGAGCCGCAGCCTTGTATCGACGAAACGTCCGGCGATCAGTACGCCCAGGATGGCACCCGTACCGAACAGAAACAGACCCTGAGCGGTCCCGCCTGACAGCCTGGTTTTTTCCGCGAGCGGCGCCATGTAGGTGTACAGCGTGTAATGAGCCAGGATCGCGCAAAAAGCCGACAGCAAGATCACTCTCAACCCCGGGGTGCGAATGACGTCATGAATCGAAGTGCCTTCCTTGCGCCCCTCTCCCGGCATGGGCGGCACGACTAGCAAAACCCAAACGATGACAAGTAGCGCGAGCAGCGAAAGCAATCCATAGCTGAAACGCCATCCAAGCAATGAACCCAGCATGCTACCCAAGGGCAAACCGGCGACCATGGCCACGGTACTCCCCGCCAGGGTAATCGCGACAGCCCGTCCCATGTCTTTGCGATCGACCAAGCGGATGGCATAACCACAGATGACCGGCCAGACAACTCCTGCGGCCAGGCCAGCCACCACCCGTGACGCGACCGTCAGCGCATAAGACGTCGAGATGGCGGTAATACCGTTAGCCATTGCAAAGCTCAGCACGAGCATGATGTACAACGATTTGCGAGGCAGACTTCGAGTGAGCGCCACAACGGGAATTGCGGCTGCAGCGGAGGCTAATGCATAGATGGAAACCAATAAACCGATACCAGCGGGGGGCTGTTCAAGGCTCTCCGACATCGCAGGCAGAACCGCTGCTGGCATCGTCTCGGTCAGAATGGTGAGAAACGCTGTAGTGGACAGGGCAAGTAGCCCGATCATAGGCAGGCGACCATTATTGGCACTCATGGGCAGACTCCTTAGTCGGATGCGTTCTTGCGAAGCGCGCTGATGCCTTACGCATCAAAAAAACTCCGACGTTAGCAGGAAGCTGCTTCAGGAAATGCCTGCCTCAGTGAATGCTCCTATGAATCCAAGTGGTCACTGGATTGGCCTTGATCATCGAATAAAGCCAAAGCCCCCAACTCCCGTCACGGGAACTGGGGGCACCGAGTCAGACGCGAGCAGTTTTCTGTAGCACGGTCTTGCTGACCATGTAGGAGTCCAGGCTCCAGGGCCCTCCTTCTCTTCCAATACCACTGTCCTTCACACCGCCAAACGGTGTATCAGGATCCGGCGCACCGAAATGGTTGATAGACAGGACCCCTACATCCAGCTCACGACTCAGTTGTTCAGCTTCTTCAAGTGAATTGGTGAACGCAAAAGCAGCCAAGCCCACGGATAGACTGTTGGAAATCTCGATGGCCTCATCAAGGGTCGAGAAACGAACCGCGACAGCGACCGGACCAAAAGGCTCATCGGTCATGATGGCGCAATCCAGCGGGGTGTCGACCAGCAGCGTCGGGGCAAAATAATAGCCACGCTCACCCACGCGATGCCCGCCCACGGCAACCTTGCCGCCACGGCCCAATGCGTCATCGACAAAATGCTGCATCGCGGCGAGACGCCGGCCACTGGTAACCGGCCCCATGTCAGCGTTCGTATCCATGCCATTGGCCACACGTACTTGATCGGCGGTTGCCACAAACGCCGCTACGAATTCGTCGTAGATACTCTCGTGTACCAGGAAGCGACCTGGCGCAGCGCACCACTGAGCGTTGATCCGAATTTTGCTCTTGAGTGCCATCTTGCCGATTTCCGCGGCATTGACCCCTTCGCAAACGATGACCGGGGCATGGCCGCCGAGTTCCATCAGCACCGGCTTCATGGCCGCACCCGCCAGTTGGCTCAAGTGCTTGCCGACTGCCACCGACCCCGTCAAGGTCACCATGCGGGTCACTGGCGACTCGATCAGGGTCGAAGACACTAGCGCCGGGTTGCCAAACACCAGATTCAATACGCCCTTAGGCAAACCGGCTCGCTCGAAGCACTGAACCATTGCTACTGCCGCGCCAGGGGTTTCTTCTGGGGCTTTCAAAATGATGGAGCACCCGGCGCACAGTGCACCGCTGATTTTTCGCGACGGTGCGCTTAGCGGCACATTCCATGGCGTGAACGCTGCGACTGGACCAATTGGCTGACGAAGAATCGATTTCTGCATTTGGGCTTCGCCCGGAACGATGGTCCCGTAGGCTCGCAGGGCCTGTGCCATGTCCCAATCGAAGAAGCTCGCCGAACGCTCCACCTCCGCACGCGCATCTGCAATTAATTTGCCGTTCTCTCGGGTGATGATCTGCGCGATTTCTTCGGAACGTGAACGCACGCCTGCGATGGCACGACTGATGATGATATTCCGCTCAGCCGGTGGTGTGTCCCGCCAGATTTTGAACCCCCGCTCAGCGGCGGCCAACACGCGTTTCAGGTCAGCGGTCGTGGCCCCGGGAACGCTGGTGAGCGATGCTTCGGTGCTGGGGTCCAACACTTCAAAGCAAGAGGGGCGGTCGAAAATCCATTCACCGTCGATGAAGAGGCCTACGCGCGGATGGTCAGCGTCGGCGATGACATTATTATTGGTTTCAATGGACATCTGAATTCCCTCTACATTTGGCGCCAAGGGGCTCGGTTGATATCGCCCTCAATCACCGAAAAAACACTGTGCCGGAAAGGCAATTAATCAAATCTCGACCATCTCGAAGTCCAGCTTCGTCGCCGAACACTCAGGGCAAATCCAATCCTGGGGAACATCTTCCCACCGAGTTCCAGCAGGTATGCCCTCTTCCGGAATACCTTCGGCTTCGTCATACATGAAACCGCATAAAATGCATTGCCAAATTTTGAATTCGCCCTCGGACAAGGCTTGTGTGGACGTGTCATTGCTCATTATTTTTCTTCCGTTTCATTTTCTACTTGTTGGCCCCTTTGCCGACCATGGGAAGCGTTTCGTAACCCTTGGGGGACAGCAACCAGGGCGTTGCTTTCACTTTGCCAGAACAGCTGTTACCGGCCGCACGCGGCCATGGTTGCCATTGCCGTGCTTTTCATATGACTGATTTCAGCTCTCTCAGGGACAGCCCTTCATTGGCAGCTTTCGACAGCAGCGGACTAGGTGCCCAACGCCTGCCGTATTGCTCATGCCATTGCTGCACTTGCAGATGGATTTCCGTGGCCCCGATCGTGTCAGCCCAGTACAGCAGCCCTCCTCGATGGCGAGGAAATCCAAAGCCGTACAACCACATGACATCAATGTCACTGGCTCGATATGCCTTGCCTTCATCCAGGATCTTGCAGGCCTCGTTGATCGAGGCGAATAACAGACGTTTGAGGATTTCACTGTCGGTAAAGGTACGCTGAGGCGTGCCAAGCTCATGGGCGACGGTCGCGATGATCCGCATCACGTCTTCATCGTGACGAGGTGTGCGGTCACCTTCTTCATAGCGATACCACCCGGCCCCATTTTTCTGGCCCTTGCGGCCCAGCTCGACCATCCGATCCGGGACATGGAGCTTCCTGTATTGAGGGTCAGCTGCCGCGCGACGCTTGCGCGTGTCATAGCTGACATCGAGACCGGACAGATCGCTCACTGCGAACGGTCCCATCGGATAGCCAAATTCAACCATGACCCTGTCGATCTGCTCAGGGCGTGCTCCCTCCTCAAGCAGTAGCATCATTTCCGTGACCAGCGGCGCGCGACTGCGATTTGCCGCGAAGCCATCGCACGTCCCGGAGACCGCACAGACTTTTTTAAGATCGCGGCCCATCTTCATGGCCCGCACAACTGTCTCGATCGAGGTTTGATCACCCTTCACGATTTCGCACAGTTTCATCGCGTTCGCGGGAGCGAAGAAATGAGCGCCGGCGACGTACTGCGGTCGGCCTGTCATGTTGGCCATGACGTTGATATCAATCGCGGAAGAGTTCGTCAGCAACAGCGCGCCAGGCTTCATCACGGCATCGAGCTTGGTGAATACGTCCTTCTTCAAATCTATCCGTTCAAACACCGCTTCAACCACGACATCGCAGTCGCCGATTTCTTCGTAGTGGGAGACAGGCTGGACAAACTGAAGGCACGCATCCATCTCTTCCACGGTCATGCGTCCGCGCTTGACCTTTACGGCGTAGATGTCACGTATGCGCTGCAGGCCCCTGTCCAGTGCTTCGGCACTCGCTTCCAGGAGCTTCACCACAATGCCTGCGTCAGCGAAGCAAATGGCAATACCCGCGCCCATTGTTCCCGCGCCGATCACCGCAGCGGACGTCACACCAGCAGGCTTGAAACCCGGGGGCGCATCCGGAACCTTGGCAGCCTCACGCTCAGCAAAAAATGCATAGCGAAGTGCCTTGGCAACATCAGACCCCTCCAGCTCAGAAAACAAGCGGCTCTCAACCTCTAGAGCCTCATCAAACGACAGGCTGAAAGCTGCTTCGATACAGTCGATCGCGTACTGTGGCGCTTTGTTGTGAGGAGACTTTTTGGCTGCTTCGCGGCGTGCCGCTTGCAGCACATCCATGGTTGTCGCATCCATCGGTTCGAGCACCAAATCGCGTACGCGCTGCGGTTGAGCCTGCGCCACGGCCTTTGCATAGCTTACGGCGGCATCACGAAGCTCTTGGCTTTGTGTTCCTGGAACAATCTGGGAGATAAGCCCGATCTTCAATGCTTCGACGGCATGGACATGGCGGCTTGAGACGAGCAAATCGGTGGCTACGGCAGCCCCGACCAGCCTCGGCAAGCGCTGCGTACCGCCGCCTCCCGGTATCAACCCGAGAGCGACCTCGGGCAATCCGAGCTTGGCTGCGGGCAATGCAATCCGGTAATGGCAAGCGAGGGCGTGCTCGAGACCGCCTCCCAGCGCATATCCATGAATAGCCGCGACAGTCGGCTTGGCGCTGGCGTCAAGTGCCGCGGCGCTCATGCGGGTAGTGATTGTTCTCGCCTTGCCAAACTGTCGAATATCAGCACCCGCGATGAAATTCTGACCGCCCCCCATCAACACGATCGCCGCGACAGCCGGGTCGGCGTTCGCATGGGCAACGGCGTCAATGATGCTCCCTCTCATCTCGGGAGTCAGGGCGTTGACGGGCGGATTGTTGACTGTGATTACGGCCACAACGCCTTCGACTTCGTAACTGACCATCAGGCTTTCGCTCATCTCATCTTCCTGTCTCAAAAAAATAAGGCCTGCCCCTACCCTGCGACCGCTCGCATCCAATGAGCATCCTGGTTTGGCCCGGAAATTTGAGTGCAGCGCCATCCCGCGCTCCAAACAACGTTGAATCGATGGTAGCATGAGTTTTGATAATCAGCACAGATTTCACTGATCGGAACTTTGCGCCGTGCTACTTTAGCCTTTGACGCTGGACCGATCTCCCTGAACGAAGGTACCGGAAAGCACATTCGAGCTTCATCTTCATGCACTGAGGAAACCCTAGAGATGACAATAAAAGGCAGGGCATACATCGTCGGAGCGTATGAGCACCCCCTACGCAAGGCCCCCCACCATTCGGTGGCACAGCTACATGCGGAGGCGGCGAAAGGAGCAATTGAAGACGCGGGATTAAGCAAAGACGACATCGACGGATATTTCTGCGCGGGCGATGCACCCGGCGGGAACGTATGGTCGATGGCCAACTACCTGAATCTGGACAAGCTGAGGCATGTCGATTCGACCGATATGGGAGGATGCTCTTATCTCGCCCATATCGCCCACGCTGCAGAATCAATAGCAGCGGGCAGATGCAACGTGGCGCTGATTACGCTGGCCGGTCGCCCCAACTCTGAAGGTATCTCTGGGATACAGGCGCGCGTACGAGGAGTCAATCTACCGGACGCGCCATTCGAGATGCCCTATAACCCAGTCACGTTGAACCTCTATGCCATGTGTGCGATGCGCCACATGCATGAGTACGGCACAACCAGCGAGCAACTGGCCTGGGTCAAGGTCGCTGCCTCTCATCATGCGCAACACAACCCTCTGGCGATGTTGCGCAAAGTGGTCTCGGTCGAAGATGTATTGGCATCGCCGATGATTTCTGACCCGCTGCGGCGTCTCGATTCCTGCGTCGTGAGCGACGGCGGCGGCGCAGTTATCGTTGCCCGCCCGGAAATTGCGAAGGCCCTCAACAGACCACGCGTACGGATACTTGGCTGCGGTGAATCCACTAAACACCAGATGGGTGGACGCCTCGACTTGAGCTATACCGGCGCCGCGTGGACCGGCCCTCGAGCTTTCGAAGAGGCAGGTGTGACGCCGGCCGACATCCAGTACGCCTCCATCTATGACAGCTTCACCATCACCGTCATCCTGCAACTTGAAGACCTGGGATTCTGCAAAAAAGGCGAAGGCGGAAAATTCGTGTCGGACGGCAACCTTATTTCGGGCATCGGCAAGTTGCCGTTCAACACCGATGGCGGCGGCCTGTGCAATAACCATCCCGCCAATCGCGGCGGGATCACAAAAATAATCGAAGCCGTACGACAGCTTCGAGGCGAGGCTCATCCAAAGGTGCAAGTTCCCAACTGTTCGCTAGCCCTCGCCACCGGCATCGGCGGCGCGATAGGTCATCGGCACGGTGCAGCCACCGTCATCATGGAAAGGGAGTAAAAACATGTCGACCCCCTACACAGAACGCCCCATCAGCGACCCTATCCTGAACCCTGGTGATGAACCCTATTTCGACGCTGCGGCCGAGGGGCGCCTGCTCTTGAAGAGCTGCAATGCCTGCCATCAACCGCATCATTATCCTCGTGCGTTGTGCCCGTTTTGCTGGAGCACCGATGTCGAATGGATCACTGCAAGCGGGACCGGGACGATCTACACCTTCAGCATCACAAGACGTGGCGCATCAGCACCGTACTGCATTGCCTATGTGCGCCTCGACGAGGGACTGATGATGCTTACGAACATTGTCGATGTTGATCTGGACAGTGTTCGCATCGGGCAGCGGGTCAGGGTCGCGTTTAAAGAATCAGAAAGCGGCATGTCCGTTCCCATGTTCACAATTGACCATTCGGAGGCTTGAATGAGCAGCCGCGCCGTACTCTACAGCGCCGTAGATGATGTCATCACGCGCTATATGATTGACGTAGACAGCGCAACGCTCCACAGGATGGAAAGCGTCACTGTGGCCTCAAAGGTGCAATACGCATGGCCTCATCCATCCGGCGGCTTCCTGTATGTCTCAACAAGCGACGGTGGCCCGAGGGTGGAGTCCCATCACAATCACGTCAGCGCTTACTCGTTGGGACCTGACGGGCAACTCAACACTCACGGCTTACCTACGCGACTTCCCTACCGAGCGGTACATCTGTGTATCGACCCCCTGGGACGATTTATCGTCAATGCCCACAATTTCAAGCGCGGCTCATTGACTGTGCACCGCATCAACGCAGACTGCACAATTGGCAGCTGCCTGCCTCAGGATCCGAACACCGACTTTGGGGTCTATCCGCACCAGGTCATGTTTTATCCATCCGCCAAACACGTCCTGGTAGTTGACCGCGGCAATAACGCAACGACAGACAAGCTGGAAGATCCCGGGGCACTCCGTTCATTTCGGCTAACTGAAGAGCATCTCCAAATGAGCGATGTGGTTGCGCCGAATCATGGCCATGACTTCGGCCCGCGGCATGTCGACTTTCATCCGACGCATCCATGGCTTTACGCAGCCGACGAGCGAACCAACCGTCTCTACATGTTCCGACATGACGGTGACCGGATCGAGGCCGAGCCAGCCTTCACGCGGGGAACGCTGCGAACCCCTGAGCACGTGCACCCGCGACAACTCGCCGGTGCAATCCATGTCCATCCAAGCGGGAAGTTTGTTTACCTGGTAAATCGCGCAGATGCGACGCACTCCCACCAGGGGCACCCAGTGTTCTCCGGAGGTGAAAACAACATAGCCGTCTACGCTATCAACCCTGAAACAGGCGAGCCCACACTTGTTCAGCATGTGGACACTCGTTCCTTTCACGTCCGAACATTTGCCTGTGATCCCAGTGGCCGCTTGCTCGTCACGGCGAGTATCAAGGCCTTGGCCGCATACGATGATGAAAAAGGGCTGACTGTAACGCCCGCGACACTGTCGATATTCCGGATAGGTGATGACGGGCATCTCAAGTACGCTCGAAGCGTTGATGTCGAGACGTCAGGAAATCAACTTCAGTACTGGATGGGTATTGTCGGGCTACGTTGATTGAGCGGTAATGCGCCGATGGTCCCCCACTGCCAGCAGTGGGGGACTACGATTAAATACGATTGAGCAACCGGCCGCCGTCCACCGCCAACGAGATACCCGTGATGAAATTGGCTTCATCGGACGCAAGAAACAGGGCCGCGTTCGCAACATCCCAAGCGGTTCCCTGGCGGCCGAGCGGCACCTTGGCGTTGCGCTCCGCGCTGACCTGCTCACGCGTCTGGTTCCACGCTTGAATACGCGCCTCGACCGCCATCGGCGTCGAGATCAAGCCTGGCAGGATGCAGTTCGCCCTGATCCCATAAGGGGCATTTTGAAGCGCCAACTGCTCGGTGAAAGCAATGACACCCGCTTTTGTAGCCTTGTACGTTACGTAGGGATACTTACCCAATGCCGCCGCGGATGACACATTGACGATAACCCCGCCCCCTTGTTCACGCATGATTGCTACTGCGTGCTTACAAGCAAAGACGGTACCGCGAAGATTGATACGGCAAATGTTATCGAACTGATCTTCGGTGATGTCCATCAAGTCGCCGTCACCACCGGCGAGGCTGACCCCCACATTGTTGTGCAGGACATCCAGGGACCCCCAACGTTTTTTTGCCATCTGCATGGCAAGGGCCAACTCGTGTTCCCGGGTCACATCCGCAGAAAATGCTGCAGCGGAACCGCCCTCCTGAATGATCATCGCCGCAGTTTCCTCAGCGGACTCGATTTGCCGATCAACGGCCAGGACGTGCGCCCCTTCACGCGCAAATCGAATGGCCGCCGCTCGACCGTTACCCATGCCTTCGCCCGGACTTTGTCCAGCACCAATAACAACAGCAACTTTCCCGGCAAGCCGCCCTGCCGGTGTGTGCCCCTGCGTTTGATCCAGTGAGCTTGCCATTTCCGCCCTCTCTTATTTTCATGTAAGCGATTGAACTAACTGATAATTTCAAATAGTAGACTGGCACCAACGTCGTTTTCCTGAACAGGTGTCGACCCTCGACCTGCCATAGAGACGGTCAGGTAGGTAACGCCTGCGCCCGGACGGATGTCAAAATCGATACTATCACATGTTCTTATTATCGATACCTGTTCCAATCATCAGAACCACGAAAATCCAGACTGACTCTTTATCCAACAACATGATGCCTGTACAAATCGTGGTCATGCCGTTTTCGCGGTGCTATTATTAGTTCTATCTAGCAGCATCTGTTTCATTGATCGAAACCATAAATTTCCCACAAAAATAATAGGAGGGAAAAATGACATCGAACGCCACCATACTGATCGGCGGGGACTGCGGCCCCACGCATGGAGCGAAAGACGGCTTCCCGGTGGAGGGGTACACAGAACTCGTCCTGCCGACTCTTGCCTCGGCCGATATGCGTTTCATCAACTGCATGCGCACCTACTCGGATCGCACCGTGCGCGCAGACCATGCCCCTCAAGTCGGTCAGCCCGTTGAAATGGCTGCTATTTTCACCAATGGCAGGTTCGACGCGGTGACTCTGGCAAACAATCACAGCTACGACAGCGGCCCGGATGCCCTCGTGGATACCCGGGACTTTTTTGTCTCGCGCGGCATCCAGGTGACAGGCGCAGGTCGGGATCTGGAAGAAGCACGACGTCCAGCCATCATTGAACACGACGGCATCAAGGTCGGTTACTTGGGCTATACCTCGCTCGGTCCTGCCGGCAGCGAGGCAGGACTGCAAAAACCTGGCGTGACCAGTATCAAGGTCGATACCTCCTATGAAACACGAGGTCCCCACCAGCCCGTTCGCATTCGCACGGAACCTGACTCCAGCGACCTGGCGAACCTGGTCGAGGACATCAAGAAGCTAAAAGGTGAGGTAGACGTCGTTATCCTGGCTTTTCATTCCGGCGTCATCCGGCTGCCGCGCGTGATCTCCGATTACCAGGTGACCGTAGCCCATGCTGCCATTGATGCAGGTGCAGATATGGTGGTGTGCCACGCACCGCATATTCCCAAAGCGATCGAGATGTATAAGGGCAAAGCCGTCTTCTACAGTCTCGGCGTGTTCGCAATGACCAAGTCGTTTCCCGCGCCTTCATGGAGCGAGCCCGCCTGGTCTCACGGTGCGGTTCGCAATCACGCGGACCTCGATCCCGAATATCCTTTCATGCCCTACGGCAAGGCCTGTACGTTGAGCTTGCTCGCCAAAGCAGTGGCGACCAAAAACGGTATACAAAAGGTTTCGTTCCTTCCGATGGTCATGGACGCACGGTATCGGCCTGAAGTGCTGAATCACGACGATCCTCGATTCCAGGAAGTGCTTTCCTACTTGGAATGGGCCTCCGAAGACATGCCCCATCGATTTAGCGTCGAAGGCAATGAAATCATCGTGTCGGAGTAAATCATGGACCTGAAGATCAACGGAAAAGTGGCAGTCATCACCGCCGCCAGCGCAGGTTTAGGCAAGAACATTGCCCACGCATTGGCAGCCGAGGGCGTTCATGTGGTGCTGTTTGCACGTTCAGCGGACAAACTGGCCGCCATCGCCCAGGAAATAACGGCAAAGCATGGCGTGCGTGCAGTCGCCATTGCCGGCGACATGCGCGTCGCCGCTGATGTAAAGCGCCTCGCCGACACGGTGAACGCTACATTCAACGGCACCGACATCCTCGTCCTGAACACGGGACGAGCCCCCAATCCGCTGCGGGCGACGCTCGACGAAACGGAAGAGGAACGGTGGCAAGAGGCCTATCAAAATCAACTCTGGGGGACCATCCAGGTCGCCAAGGAAATGGTTCCTCAGATGCTCAAGAAGCAATGGGGTCGCGTCATCGCCATTACCTCGGCATCGGTGAAGCAACCCATGCCGCACCATAGCCTTTCAACCGTTTTTCGCGCAGGCGTCACCGCGTACATGAAACATCTCGCCAACGAGGTGGGCTCTTGCGGCATCACTGTCAATTGTGTAGCGCCAGCATTGATCGACACATCGCACCGCACCGGCACCGCCGCGTACACCCCGGAGCAGGCAGAAGCACGCCGCAAGCTTACGCCGCTCGGCCGCATGGGGGAACAAGACGAGGTCTGTGGCGTGGTCGCGTTTCTCGCATCCACACAGGCGGGTTTCATCACTGGATCGAGCATTAGCGTTGATGGCGGCATGATCGGTTCATTGCTTTAGCAATCAGGCAATACGCTCTCATCACACCCCAAGAACAATAACAGTATCTGCACCATTCCCCCTATACGTCGCATGCGTCGGTTGAATGGTCACAAGAGAGGCGACAGGCAATGAAAATCGGATACATCGGGCTCGGTGCCCTCGGCAGTCAACTCGCTCGTCGATTCCTGTCTCACTCGTTATGCGTGTGGGATATCAACACGGCCGCCGTCGACACATTCAAGAAACTGGGCGCTGACGTCGCGCCCACGGCGGCCGACCTGGCTCGCCGGTGTGACGTCATCTTCCTGTGCCTGCCACGCAGCTCGGACGTCAGGTCTGCGCTGTTCGGTCCAAACGGCCTCGCGGCCGGATTGGTGCCGGGGACGCTGATCATTGATCAAACAAGTGGCATCCCGGGCGAGACCAGACGTATGGCCGAAGAACTGACCGAACGCGGTATCGACATGATGGATGCTGCGGTGTCTGCAAGTCCTCTGGTCGTTGCCGAAGGCAAAGCCACGCTGATGGTTGCGGGCTCGGATACGGTTTACGAGCGTGCCCTCCCCGTTTTACAAGTTATTACCCAAACGATTTATCGTTGTGGCGACAGGGTCGGCGACGGCCAAGCCATGAAAATGGTCAACAACGCCATGAATGCTGGCTGTCGACTCGGGACCCTTGAGGTCGTGGCCATGGGCAAAAAAGCCGGCCTGTCACTGCCCCTGATGGCGGACGTGTTGAACCGCAACAAAGCGCGAAATCAAACCACAGACAGAATGCTACCCGCGCTTGCCCAGGGAAAACCCTCCACCAATTTCGCCCTCGCATTGATGCTCAAAGACGTCGATCAAGCCGTCGCGCTGGGAATGTCCAGGGATGTCCCGATGCCACTAACCGCTCTGGTCAGGGCATTGTTGCAAATCGGAACCAACACCCTGGGGCCAACTGCGCAGCTCGAAGACATGGTCGGGCTCATCGAAAGCATGGCGGCGACAAAACTGTACGACGGCGACGCCGTGAAGCTGACCACGGATGGCGCCCCTCAAGCGTGCCCTGAAGGTGACGCCATCGAGTTGGTCACAGGTGCGATCGCATCGCTATGCAGCGCGATTACTTATGAATGCACGGCGGCAGGCCTGCGATATGGGCTGGCATTGGAAGACATGGCACAGGTCCTGGAAAAGACATCGGGATGGAGTGAATCCTCTCGCTCTATTTATAACCAACTGTTATCCAGTCCCCCCCTGGACAACACGGCACTCTCGAGCGAAAAAACCATCCTCAAAGCGGCCTGTTTGCGCGGCAATGATCTTGGAGCTCCCATGTTGATCGCCAATGCTGCACGAAGCCTCTTCGAGCAAGCGGATCATCAGATCAGCGATCCAGTCCCGATAAAAGACTTGAGCACGTTCTACAGCTCTATTTCCGCGGTTCAGTTCAAGCCCTCCTCCAACTGCAATTGATTGGCGGCTCACGAATAGTGAGCGTGGAATCGATCGAGGTCTATATGAAAACCAAAATCTGTCCCGATGCGGCGGTAAGCCAGCGGCACCTTCTGCAGGAAACAAGCCCACGCTCGGCTACCTGCCTGGTCCGGCAAACCTCGCCAACCTATTAACAAATAGTGAACGCGTATTGCTTTTAAACCCCAGCAACACGCGTCTTTCTAACATAACCTTCGTTAGCGGATTGCGTCATCGCAGAAACGCTTTTCACAAACATTACGCTCGCTGACCACCAAGATTCATCTGGCGAAAATGCAACATTGATCCACGCCTCGAACATCTCTAAGGCCTGATGGCGAAGCAACACTGTTTCATCCTGCAGTCTTGATGCATCAGCTTTGCATCAACTAATAAAAACCATCCTGTCACAGGAGAAGACGCATGACGAAGACGAAAACGACCAGCTCTCGGCGATCGCTAGCCGCTGGCGCTATCGGGAACTTCGGTGAGATCTACGATTTCGCTGTATTCGGGTTCTCAATACCCATTTTATCCGTTCATTTTTTTCCCGGCTCAGATCGAACTGCCGCGCTTCTGAGCACGTTCGCAGTCTATGCAGTAGCCTTCGTAGCCCGCCCCCTGGGTGGCTTGATGTTTGGCTATCTGGCGGACCGCCTTGGCCGTATCAGGGTCATGGCGATGACCGTTTGGCTCATGGCACTAGGCACCGCGATCATCGGGCTGCTTCCGACCTATGCAACCATCGGGATCGCCGCACCGTTACTGCTGTTGCTCTGTCGAATCGCACAAGGCTTGGCACTGGGTGGCGAAACGACCGGCTCGACCAGCTACATCGTCGAGTCGGCACCGGAAAACCGCAGAGGATACTGGCTTGGCTTCACGCTGATTTTCTCTCACCTGCCCAACGCCGTCGTGGCTGGTTTGGTCGTCGCACTCCAGCTTGGAGCGGGGGATCAAGCGTATTCAGACTGGGCGTGGCGCATCCCTTTCCTTCTTGGAGGCATTATCGGAGTTGTCGGGTTCTGGTTGCGCCGCAACATCGATGAGCCTGAAGAGTACAAGCAAGCCCGCCAGGCCAGTAAAGCCAGCAAAATCAAAAAAAATCCGCTGATAGCGGCCATTCGCTGCGGTGGATTGAGGGGTATGTTGCACGTGTTCATGGTCCAACCGGTTTTTTCGGTAGGGGCTTACCTATTGCTCGGCTTTATGTACACCTTTCTAATTGAGGTCGGGAAGCTGGATTCCACCTCGGCTTTGATCTCAAACGCCATCGCCGTCATCGTACTTTCAGCCCTACTTCCGTTAGGAGGTTTATTGAGCGATCGGTTTGGCCGCAAGCGAGTACTGACATTTGGTGCGGCATGGATAGCACTCTCGGCATATCCGGCCATGTACTTGGCTGCCTCGGGTTCCTTCGCTAGCGCTGTGGCCGGGCAAACACTCCTCGCTGCCGGATTGGGGATTTATGGGGCAGCCAGCTTTGTGGCCGCAGCGGAATTTTTCCCGACATCGTTCCGTGCAACCGGACACGCCATTTCCTATCAGACAAGTGTCGCGATGTTCGGCGGAACGTGCCCATTGATCGCTGCGTACCTGTCCCAGGCGTTTGGCTCCCCGCTGGCGCCGGCCTTTTACGTCACGTTGATTGCCGTGCTCTGTCTGATCACAACTCAGTTTGTTCCTGAGACTCGTGGAATAAACCTGCGCACCTCGGTGGGCAACAAGACAAGCAACAAGGCGAGTGAATTGCCGCAGCCCCAGAAAGCAATGCGGCAAGAGCTTTCTACATAACCCTTTTTTGCAGTCAACTGATCGCTGAGCGGCTCAAGATGTGCGCGGACTGAAAACAGTCCGCCTCATCGGCTGAGCCGCCGAACATATCGCACCCGAACAGGATCGGGTGTAAAGGCGACTACCGCTCCAAATTGGCCGTTTGCCCGTCCTCCCTGTTTATGGGCTTAACAATGAAAATAAAAAACAAGCTTGTGCTGACGTTCGTATTGGTCGCGTTTATACCCGTGAGCTTGGTCGCAGTGATTTCGGTGACTAACACACGAACGCTGGCAGTTGATCAGTTTATGGATGGCAGTACGCGGGAAATACGTCAGATCGATGGCAACATTCGCCAGTTTTTCGACGCCAGCCAGCAAAATGTGGATCAAATGGCAACCGATCCAGTTTATGTATCGGTTGGCGCGCTGAAGAACTACCAGACCGGCGATGCCGCCAGCCGGCCATTGCCTCCTGCGGCCCAGCAACTGATCGAAAGGTTTGCGCATTACGGTGCGGCCCACCCGTCCGCGGCGATTCTCTCCATCGGCCTGGAGGACGGCTCCTATGCCAAATGGCCAGATGATCCTCAGCTGGCCAACTACGATCCGCGTTCACGCCCTTGGTATAAAGCGGCGATGGCGAGCCCTGGAAAAACCGTACGAACACCCGCTTTTTATCCAGCCTATGATTACGGTAAGGAAGATGCAGCACTGGTGGGGACAGCCAGGGCAATGATCACGAGCGATGGCATCGTCAAAGGTGTGTTAGCCGTGAACGTGTCTTTGAAAAACCTCACCGAGCTGGTCAAAAGCATCAAGCTTGGCGAAAGCGGCTACGTGATGTTGATCGAGGACGGAATCGTCCTGGTAGACCCCCGCAACACGACGCATAGCTTCAAGCCGCTCAAGGACCTGGGCGAGGCCTATGCAAAGTTGGCCGCCATCCCGCAGGGATCAACCGAGGTTGAACTCAATGGGATCCCTTACATGGCCAACGTCTGGACGTCGCCTGATCTTGGCTGGCGCTATATCGGCTTGATCGAGCGCAGTGAAGTCATGAGCGCGGCCACTCGCATGACCTACCTCACCGCCCTCATCGTGGGAGGATTGACAGTCATTTTTGCCCTGGTCGCCGTGGCATTTTCCAAGTCCATCGTCAAACCCATCAGCCAGGTCAGCACCGGACTGCAATCGATCGCACAGGGCGAGGGAGATCTGCGTCGCGAACTAGAGTTTCAGGGTAACGACGAAACCGCTGAGCTGGCAGGCTGGTTCAATAAGTTTCTCACCGCCATACGTCAGTTGATCCAACACATCGGCGCCGCATCGAGCAATCTGCAAAATGCCTCGAGGGTTAACAGCGAGGTTGCCAACAACATGAACGAGGCCGCCGGAAGACAGCGCGAAGCGGTGGAATTAGTGTCGACCGCGTTCAACGAGATGGTCGCAACCGCCAATGAGGTGGCCCGCTCATGCAGCGGCGCAGCAGAGTCCGCCGAGAACGGACATCGCCGTGTGGCGGAGGGCAAGCAGCAGATCGAGATCACCACGGACAACGTGAATCGCCTGGGACGCCGTCTGACCGAGTCGTCGCAGTCCATGACAGAGCTCGAAGCCGGCAGCCGCAGCATCAACCAGATCCTTGGCACCATTCGCGCCATTGCCGAGCAAACCAATCTGCTGGCCCTGAATGCAGCCATCGAAGCCGCCAGGGCGGGTGATCAAGGTCGAGGATTTGCAGTGGTGGCAGATGAAGTCAGAGCACTGGCCAAACGCACATCCGATTCGACCGGCGAAATCGAGCAACTGCTCGGCGCCCTAGGCAGCAAGACCCAGGAGGTGATGGGCAAAATGGGAAGTTGCCTTGAGCTTTCGCGAGCCAGTGTGTCGTCCATCGAAAGCACCCGGGACAGCTTTGAAGGCATCCAATTGTCGGTCAATGAAATAAGGGATCAAAACCTGCAGATATCCGCCGCCGCTGAAGAGCAGCATAGCGTGGCCGAAGAGATCAATCGGCATATCCAGCAGATTTATGACGAGGCTCGGCTGGTGGAGAGCTTGGCCAACTCTGCACAGGATGACTCCGGCAAGTTGTCGAGTCTGTCAGATGAACTGAACGGTCTGGTGGGACGCTTCAAATCGTGAACCGTCGTCGTTCGCCTGGAAGTCCCAACTGGTCCCTTCGCATGGAAGTGACCAGCGGAGCGTTTCGTTCTCGCGATGAGCCAATGTCAAGACATCCAGGCTTGAGGTCAGGCGCACATCATCAGTCGGATGTAGGGGCGGGCAAGGCCACCTCTCCACCGAATTGTCGCGATATGACTTCGGCACCTTTGACTGCCAACTCGATAAACTCCTTTTCATTCATGTTCATTCGGACAGTCGGTGCCCCCACCGACAAGCAATAGTGCACTTCTTGATTGACGTCCTTGATGGGTACCGAGATCGCCGAGATGCCTAACAGCCGTTCGCCATGGGAAACGGCATAACCCTGCTCCCGGATCATGGCGAACTCTTCAAGCACCGCGCCATTGGTGCGCTTCGTCGCTTTGGCAACATTTTTGACTAACGGGGTGAGCTGGGCTTTGGGCATATAGGCCATCAAGACCTTTGAAGCAGACCCTACCAACAAGGGAATCTGTTCACCCGCCTGGACCACCGCGCGCAACGGTGCCGAGCTGGTCGTGACCGAGTCGAGACAGACTCGATTGCGATCACTCACCGCATGGATGGAGACTGTTTCTTCAGTCTGCTCAGCGAGCTCTTGCAATACAGGTCGAGCGATCTCACGAATACCCAGGGTACTTTTTACCAGGCCAGCCAAGCGCGTGAACCGGAAGGACAAGCAATATTGCTGCTCAAGACGTACCAGGTAGCCAGCCTTTTCAAGACTCTGGACAATACGAAACGTCGTCGACTTCGGTAGCTCGATACGGTCTGCAATGTCTTGAAGCGTAAGGCTGCTGCGGTCTGAACTAAAGCTTTCGAAAACTGCCAAGATACGTTGCACAGAGCGCATCATTCTTGAAAAACCCCATCAAAATCGTTGATCGTAACGATCCTCCTCGACACGAAATGCTTCATTCGCCAACAAACGAGAATCAGTCTCAAAATAACATACTAGCATGACGCTATTTCACTCGCCAACTTCAGTTCCACCCACCGAACTCGAGAACGGAGGCACATCGAGACGGCTGGCGACCGCGCCTTGTTCAGTCGGGCACCGTTACCAGTTGCGTGCCCAGCCAACGTTTATCCGAAACCAACGTGCGAACGACGTCAGCCAAAACAACACGTGCTGCCAAACCCGCCGGCGACAACTCATCGTCCGACAAACTGGCGACTTGATTCAAGCGGGTAAAATTGAACTCGGAAATGGGTACCGTATCGAAACGGTCTTTATCATGCCTTGCAAGTGCCGCGCTAGGTTGCACCGTCATCCCCAAGCCCGCCCCCACCGCGTCCATGAGTATCGCAAGCCCGTCGATTTCCGCGATGACGTTCATCGTGCAGCCTTCTCTTTCAAAAGCATTGTTTATCAGCGCCCTGAGGCCGTGCGTACTGCCGGGCAATATAAGGGGGACGTTGGAAAGCTCACTGATTGACAGCGATTCACTCTTGCGGACCAGGGAAAAGTCAGCTGCGGAAATAGCGAAAAGACGTTCATTTACCAGCGGTTGAGTGCTGAATCTGCGCCCATGATCAGCGCCAAACAATATCGCAAGATCGATCTGTCTAGCACTCAGCATCCGCTCCAGGTTGCCCGATAACGCCTCGACAATACGAAGGGAAATATCCGGGTATCGCTCTCGCATCGCCTCCATGAACGGCAGTGCAACGACGCCTGAGGTGGATGGAGCCAATCCCACCGTGACATGCCCGGCGAACCGTCCAGTCCTGGCCGCGTGGGCCGCATCCTCTGCGTTGCGCAACACCAGTTGTGCTCGATGCCAGAATGCCAATCCGGCGCTGGTGGGCTGCACGCCGCTCTTCTTTCTTAGCAGCAACCGAACGGACAGTTCATTCTCCAGTCGACTGATTTGTTGACTGAGGGCCGAGGTGACAACATCGAGTTCAAGCGCTGCTCGCCCCATGCTTCCACACTCAACTACCCGGACAAAGTAGCGCAGTTGACGCAGTTCCATCGGACACCTCCACTATCACAACGATGCCTGGACCGGTCGGTCCAGGCACGACACGCTATTTGCCGATAAAACGCGGTTTCCTTTTTTCCTTGTAAGCTTTGATGGCCTCCTTGTAATCATCCGTGGATTGCACCACGGCCATCTGCGCAGCCACCGACTCCAAGCTCGTCCGTAAATCGGTCCGCAGCGATTGGTATAGCAGCTTCTTTATGCTGCGTTGCTGGATGGGAGGGCCATCCGCCAGGCGTGTAGCAAAATCCAGCGTTTGCTGCATGAGCTCGTCATCACTGAATACTCGGTTGACGATGCCCAATGCCAACGCCTCCTCAGCACTGACGAAATCGCCCGTCCATAATAATTCCAGGGCTTTCGCGGTACCGACTATGCGCGGCAGCAAATAGCAACCGCCATTTCCAGGGATCAGGCCAACACGAATATAAGCCTCAGCAAATCGAGCCGACTCTGATGCGAAACGCATATCGCACTGCAACGAAAGATCCATGCCCGCCCCCACCGCCGCGCCGTTTACCGCCGCAATGAGTGGCTTTTCAAAGCTCTCGATCGCTAATGCCACCTGGTGGGTGACTTTTTGCAATCTGATTTTACGCTCGAGCGGCGTTGGATCCCCCTCTGCGCTTTCGGCGGCCCGACGGCCCAGGTCGCCTCCGGAGCAGAATGCATCACCGGCACCGGTGATGACGAAACAACCGATGTCATCATTTTCATCGGCAGCCAGCAATGCAGTGCGAAGTGAATCCAGCATGCTCTCGCTCAAGGCGTTCTTTTTTTCGGGCCGGTTTAGCTTGGCTACCATGACCCGGCCAACGGTACTGACTTCTAGATCAGACATCATATTCCCTCAGTTCGATATGGACACGCCGCCCGTGCAAAACCACACTCGTTGCCCGCTGCGCTATTGCTCGGCCTGAGCCAGTGCACGGTGTCGTGCATGCTCGTCCCGAGCCTGCAACAATGCAGCTCTCAGCGAACGATTGAGCCACCGCTTGTTTTCGGCAAACGTGCGCGGGTTCTTTGCCCCCAACGCCTGCCCCAGCGCCGAAGCTTTCAAATGGAGTTCGTCTCGCAGGGCTACCTCGCGGACCAGCCCTCTCGCCAATGCTTCGGTAGCCTTCATCGCCCTGCCGCTCTGAATCAGATCAAGCGCCAAAGCGCGTCCGCCGATGACCTCTAAAATGTTCGCACCCGAGAAGGTGGCGATACCCAAATCAATTTCGGGCAGCGACAGTTTCGCGGTATCGACCGCGACACAGGCATCCGCCAAGAGCGCAAGCATCGCGCCACCTCCCGTCGCGGTACCATTGAGCACTGTGACAACTGGCTTGGGACAGTCCATCACGGCGTCCTGCAGCGCCGCCAACGCTAACGACCTTCGTTCACGCTGGCGTGCCGTATCACCGTCCGCCGGTTGTTCACGAATATCGACCCCTGCGCAGAACACGCGCTCACCAGACCCGGTCAACATCACCGCGTTTATCTGCGGGTCATCAGTGGCCGCCTGCAGTGCAGCCGTCACACGCTCCATCATATCCACCGTCATCGCATTCGCCTTGGCGACACGATTAAGAGTGATCCACAGGAGCGACTCATGTCGCTCAACCGTCAACTCGCTGGCTAGTTCATCCACGGACATCTTCCTCTACGTGCTTGTTGTTATTTCATCGAGACACACGACACGAGTTCTACTGGGGAGTCTTTTGTCCCGACACAAACATGTCCGCGAAAAACTCTTCCTCGGGGAGGTTGCGTAATGTCACAAAATCCTGCCTTGCCGATTGCACGACGACGGGCGCTCCACAGGCATAGACCTGATGTTGGGAAAGATCCTCGTAATCTTCCATGACTGCACGGTGAACAAAGCCGACCCGACCTTCCCATAGGTCGTCGGGGTGCGCTTCTGACAGGACAGGTATGAACGTGACGTTGTGACTTTTCGTCCAAGCCTCGGCAACGGAACTCAAATACAGATCCGAAGCCCTTCGCCCGCCCCAATAGAGAGTTATTTCACGACTCGATGCTTTTTCAAGTTCACGCTCAATCATGGCTTTGATCGGTGCGAACCCTGTGCCGCTGGCAACGAAGACCATTGGTTTGCTACTGTCTTCACGCACAAAAAAAGTACCTAGTGGGCCTTCAAGGCGCACCAGGTCGTTTTCTTTCATGACATTGAAAACGTGTTGGCTAAACGGGCCACCGTAATTCCTGAGATGCAATTCCAACACGTTGTCGTCGGGCACATTTGCCAGCGACAAACTGCGACGAATACCGCCTGGCATCACGACGTTGATATATTGCCCAGGCAAAAACCTGAAAGACTCCTTGGCAGGGAGGCGCAGGCGAATTCTCATCACATCCTCGGCCAGGCGCTCGAGACGATCGACACGGGAAACAAGCCGTCGAATAGGGATGTCTTGTGTTGCTTCCACCACCTCGCAGGCGATCGTCAATGCGGTTAAAGCCTTTGCCTGGCACAGGAGCGCGTATCCCTGCTGCCGGTCCTCGCTGGAAAGTATCGCCATGCTGGACTCCGCATGATCGACCACCCCGTCGAGTACTTTGGCCCGACAGGTTCCGCAGATGCCATTTTGACAACTGTAGGGCAGTTGACACCCGCTTTTGAGGGCGGCAGCAAGTATCGTATCGTCTTGCTGCACCTCGAACGTGCGGTCGATAGGCTTCACATTGACCCGATGCGTCAATGTGGCGGACAGACTGTCATTCATAGCGATTCACCCCTTTACAGAATGTTTTGTACATTGCTCTTTCTCGCGACAAGCTTGGGGGCGGTTCATTAACCGCGCACAATCAAGGCGTCCGCGGCAATCACACCGTGCGGCAATACAAACATTGGATTGATGTCGATTTCGGCTATATCGCTGCGCTGCTCCCAGGCAAACTGCGATAACGCCACCAACGCGCGGGCAACAGCATCGACGTCAAGGGGAGGCGCGCCCCGAACCCCGTTCATGATCACGCTGCATTGCAATTCATCGAGCATTTCCATAGCGGTTGGCACGCCGAAAGGGGCGATTCGACACGCGGAATCCTTCAGTACTTCCGCATAAATCCCACCTGCGCCGACTACCACCACTGGGCCAAATGAAGGATCCTTGACCACCCCGGCAATCAGTTCGAAGCCACCTGTCACCATCTCGGAAACGAGGACACCTTCAATGTGGGCGGCAGGCACATGCCGTTGCGCGTTGGCTAACACCTGCTCGATCGCTGACTCCAGTTCCTGGGCTGTCCGAATGCCGACCTTTACGCCGCCTATTTCGGTTTTGTGCGCAATGTCCGCAGAGACAATCTTGACGACTAGGGGCGCTTTGACTTTGTCGAACAGCGCAGCGTCAAAACCCTTCACGATCAGGTCGGTTGTGACGGGGATACCGATGGAACGCAGCATTTCCTTGGACTCGACCTCGGACAACGATGCCCGACTGCCAACGGCGGTGCTAAGCGGTACAGAAGCTCGCTCTACTTTGAGCCCCTCATCCTCTTGCATCTGCAAAATGCGCGATTGAGTCCGCTTGAATCGCATCAGCATTGCGATAGCTTTGGCGGCTCGCGACGGCGAAGGCAACACCGGAATTCCCGCATCAGCGAATACACGCAGCGCCTCTGCAACCTGAACGCTGGGGGCTGAGGAAAAAACCAGGATCGGCTTCGACGCCGACGCGGCAATTCGGGCCAATACCTGGGCTGCCGCCAGGCTGCCAGAGGCGCCTGTGGTTGCCAGGTTAATGCAAAGCGATCCTACGGCAGGGTCTTCAAGCGTCGCGCTTACAGCGGCTTCCAACTTCTGCGCATTGGCCGCTGAAAAATACCCTGCGGTAAGGTCGATTGGATTATGGACGGCCCCGATGTTAGGTACGACCGCCAGCAGCTTTTGCTGGGTATCGTTACCAAGTTCACACAAGGTCAGACCTTCAGGCTCACCCGCATCTGCGAATACAATCGCAGACCCGCCCGATACCCCCATCACCGCGACACCCCCATTGTCCGGGTATTTTTTGCTTTCCAATGCCTTGAGGAAATCCACTGCTTCATGGATCTCTCTGATCTCGACGATCCCCGTTTGCTTGAACAGGGCACGATAGAAATCATAGACACCCGTCATGCTGGCGGTATGCGATGCGGCCGCTAGTGCGCCCTGCTCGGTGACGCCCCCCTTCCACAGCAGGATCGGCTTGCCGCGCGCCGTAGCCTTGCGGCCGATTTCCAACAGCGCACGACCGTCATTGGTTCCCTCGATATAGGCGACGATGGTGTGTGTCTCGTCATCATCAAGCAGCGCCTCAATGAGCTGTACCGTGTTGACATCGCTTTCGTTGCCCGTCGCGATGACATGCCGGAAACCAATACCGGCTTCGGCACATGCAAGGGCGATGCTGTAGCCGAATCCCCCACTCTGCGTCACCAGCGATACCGACCCTTTCTCGAGTTTCGGTTCACGCGTAATGCTGCCGAATGCGGCGTAGACACGAGAATGGATGTTGGCGAAACCGAGGCAGTTGGGCCCGATAATACGCATGCCCGCCGCCCGGGCAATCACGAGCATTTTCTCCTCACGGAGAATCCCTTCCGGACCGCTCTCTCGAAAGCCACCGCTCAGAACCACCGCAAAAGGAACCTTCTTCTGCGCACTCGATTCCAGCACGGCTAAAACGCCCTGCGCAGGAACGCCAACCACCACGAGGTCGACGTCGCCTTCGATATCGGCAACGGACCCATAGCACTTCAAACCTTCAAAGGTTTCGTATTTGGGATTCACCGGATAGATCGCGCCGGTGTATCCATTGCTCATCAGAGCTCTTACGGCCTGAGAGCCGGGACGTCCCGCATCCTCCGACACGCCTACAACCGCAATCGAACGTGGTTCAAGCAAGTTTTTGTAATTATTCATATCGGTACTGAAGCCCTTGATCGCTATCGAAAATCGGGAGACGAGGTAAAGAGATGCAGTCGTTTCTCTGCTCTCCCCAAAAGCAGAGCTGCCACGGTGCACTGTCGTCCGCAGCCAGACGAAAGTCAATTATTTTTGGAATAGGTTTCAATGAATGAAACCACAAACACCATCTTACACAAGCTTGCACCGGCGCTAACTCAGCACGAATCTGCCACTCACAAGTTTCACCTATTGAAACTTGTGCTAATTATCAAAACACATGCTAGTATGATTTTGCGTCGACCGAGGGCACGCTACGGCCTCGTATGGACGGTTGATTTGTCCTGCATACATGCAGATTCAATAGGAGCATTGGTGATGATTTACACGCGCAGTGGGGCAGACGCCCTTGCAAATCGGAGCGTTATCGTTTCGCCCGGTACCGGAAACCAGCATTGGGGAACGACCTTCTTTGGCCCGCGGAGCTCTCAAGGGCGGGCCCCAGGCCCTCAGGCGACAATGTCTGAACTCAGAGCACACGAAGCAGTAGTGCCCCATTTCCACGGGGTGTCGATGTTTCAGTTGTTCATCGCTGGCAGTGGCACACTGGGTAATCGCGGTCAGGTGCTGGAACCGCTCACCGTCCAGTTCAAAGACCATCACACGGCTTACGGTCCGATCGTGGCGGGCCCGCAAGGGCTGTCCTTCGTCGCCATGCGGATGTACACCGGAAACTCCCAACCGGTCTATTTGAGTGAACCTGGCTACCGGGAACAACTGCGTCCCAGCAAACGCCGGCACCTGACGTCCGAGCCCATCAAGTTCTCCATTGCCCCTGTGATGCAGGCCCGCGAAGAAGCGAGTTGGGAACTGCTTTTTGAAGATGAGGCAGATGGCCTGCGCGCTCAGGTATTACGATTGGGCGCTGGTATGAAGGTGGACGGTCCGCCCCCTGGTATTGCATCGGGTTATTACGTTTTCGTCGGAAACGGCAGCGTGCTGCATGGCGAAGAGGAGCTTCCTCTCTGGTCCATGATCGTCGTGGAATCAACTGAGGAAAAGTTCGAGATCCAAGCAGGCGACCAAGGTGCCGAGGTCCTCGTGCTCCAGTACCCCCGGGAAGAGATTTGAAGTAGGGGCCCCTCCGGCGGACTGACACTCGCTGGTCGTGTGCCCAACGTTAACGCGTAAGAAATACAGCTTCACCCTATCAAACAATAAACAAGTCTACGCCCCTGAGGGGGAGTAAAAGGCTTTGCACAATGGAGTTCGTTATGAGCATTGGCGTAACGTTCAATTTCAAAGGGCTGGTCGTGCCGATATCCGGCGCGCCCCCCAGCCGGCTATTCGCTACGACCGCTTTACCCACGCTGACACAACTCGACATGCCTGCACCGCACACAGCGATAAACACGACAAGCATTCATGTCTGTAGGAAACATTCGGATAGAAAAAGCACCAGTGTTCATGGAGCGCTCAAAAAACTCCAGCTCCGCAGCCTGCTGGCCTGTCTGGCCATTGGCGCCGCCAGCGTCGCTACAGGCGCATACGCCGGGCCACTCCCCCCCTCTTCAGCATTGGCCTACGACAAGCAGACCCAAGGCCCAGTACCCATCCCGGTATCGGAACGAGGCCTTCCAACGGTTACTGCTCAAACCTGGTTCAAAGCATCCAACGAAGGACGGATACTGGAAGGCGCCATATTTGACCGCGAGGGCAACCTGCTTTTCTGTGATGTTTCGGGTAAACGCGTACTTCGCCTCTCGCCGACCAAACAGCTTTCAATCGTAGCCACGATAGAGAACCTCTCCCCTGGCGGACTGGCATTTCATCCCGACGGACGTCTGTTCATCGCGGCTCTCGATCTGAACCGCAACCTCGGCGCGATTTTCGCGGTCAAACCCGATGGCACGGGAATGCAAACCATCATCGCGCAAGACGCCGGATTCATGCCCAATGACTTGGCGTTCAACAAACAGGGCGGTTTCTACTTCAGTGATTTCAAAGGTATCTCGACCGAGCCAAAGGGCGGGATCTATTACGTTTCTCCCGATCTTTCGCCTCCCGTTGTCGTCTTGCCGCATCTCTCGATGGCCAACGGCGTTACGCTAAGTCCAGACGGAAAAACGCTGTGGGCAACCGAATTTGGCCGCAACCTTCTGCATCGCATCGACCTGGCCAACGCTACTACCATCGCCACCATCAGTTCGTCCATCCCCTACCGTTTCACGGGGCCCTCCCCCGATTCGATGCGGGTCGACGCCGATGGCAATGTCTATGTGGCGATCTATGGGCAAGGTCGTGTAATGGTCTTTAACCAGATCGGTATCCCGATTGGTCAGGTGCTGCTGCCGGGGCGCGAACAAGGGCACAACCTGCTATCGACTAGCCTCGCCATTGATCCCAATACGAACACCTTGTACTCCGTCACCAGTGATGGAGATAAGGGGCAAGGAGCGACAATATTCAGTGCCAAGGTGTTCACCCATGGCTTGCCTCCGGCGTCATTCAAATGAGCCGCCTCAATGCTTGTTCCCAACACGTGTGTCCTATTGATCACATGGAGAAACCCTTATGACCCCTATTGGCGCAGAGCCTGACTCTTTGAATGCCAAGCGCGATACGACAAAAGCTTCGCGATGGGTATGTCGTATCTTTGCCATTGTATTACTGATACTCGGCCTGGCCCTTTCCATTGGCGGTGTCATCTTGGTTGCGGACGCAGGTTCTGCGTACTACCTGATCACCGGGCTGGCCTTCATCACAAGCGGTGTATTTCTCTGGCGCGGTGATGCGCGAGGGGTTTGGGTCTATGCCGCAATGCTGGTCTGGACCACGGCCTGGAGTTTGTGGGAGGTGGGTTTTAACGGTTGGCAACTGGCGCCCCGGCTCATTGGTCCGTTCGTTCTCGGCGCAGTTCTTCTGCTACCGCATTTCACCCGACTCACGCCTGCGCCGAACACCCGGAAGCTTCCGCGCGGCTGGCCATCGTTTGCCGGCGGCCTGGTCGCTGCAATCGCCTTGGGGAGCGTCAGTCACGCTTTCGGACCTGACGCACCGGACTTTCCGATGTTGAGACGCGGCTTGCAATCGCAGGCGCCAGCGAAACTGCCTGAATCAATGGCCAACAACGAACGTACCGACTGGCAAGCCTACGGCAACGACCAGGGTGGAACCCGCTTCAGTCCGCTAGCAGACATTGACACAACCAACGTCTCGAAGCTGGTCAAAGTCTGGGAAGCCGACATGGCACCGGTGAACGGCGATCTCAACGCCATCGAAGGCACCCCCATCATGATGGGTAGTTCCCTGTACGCGTGTGATGGCAATAACGGTATCCATGCATTCGATGCGGAAACCGGCAAAGAATTGTGGCGCCGCGACATTTCCAACGGCGTACCGCAGTCGGGCAAACCTTGTCGGGGTGTGGCGTACTACAAAGTGCCCGACGCCAATGGTTTTTGCTCAGAGCGCATCTACGCCCCCAGCCACAACCCCACGCTGGTGGCACTGGATGCGAAAACCGGTGAATATTGCCCAGGGTTTGGTAACAACGGCGCGGTCGATCTGACAAAGGGCGTCGCACCTTACCCACATGGCTTGTTCTACGTCAGCTCGGCACCGCAAGTTATCCGCGGCAAGATTGTCGTCGGTGGTGGCATTCCCGACGGGCAATATTGGGGTGGTCCGTCCGGCGTCATCAGGGCGTTTGATGCGGTGACAGGCGAACTCGCCTGGGCCTTTGATGCCGGCGCGCCGAATCGTCTCGGCCTGCCACCTGAAGGGCAGTATTACACGCCTTCCACGCCCAACAGCTGGGCCCCCATCAGCGCGGATGAGAAGCTCGGTCTCGTCTATTTGCCAGTGGGCAACGCGACACCTGATGCTTACGGTGGGCAGCGCCGTCCCTATGACGAGGATATCTCCAGTGCGGTGATCGCTCTCGACGCGGAGACGGGTCGACTGCGCTGGAAATTCCAGGCCACGCACCACGACATCTGGGATTATGACGTCGCTTCTCAGCCCACTCTGTTGAATTGGCCTACCGCAAAGGGCATGCGGCCAGCACTGATCCAACCGACCAAGCGCGGCGAAATTTTCGTGCTCGACCGCGAGACTGGCGAACCGATCAAGGCGGTGGAAGAACAGCCTGTGCCTCAGCGTGACATTGCCAAAGGCGAATGGCTGTCCCCTACCCAACCTGCCTCTGTCGAGCTCCCTGCTTTCAGGGGGCCTCAACTGCGCGAAAAAGACATGTGGGGTGCGACGCCGATCGACCAAATGGTTTGCCGGATCATGTTCAAACAATCGCGCTACGAGGGCCAATTCACGCCCATCACGCTCGACAAGAATGTCTTGATCGATCCCGGTTCAATGGGTGGTGTGAACTGGAATGGCATCTCGCTGGACGTTGATCGCGGGCTGATGATCGTCAACTGGACTCAGGTCCCTGACCGAATCGAATTGGTAACACGCGAAGAAGCAACACAACGCAATTTCAAGATTGCACCTGGTCTGGACGCAGGGGGACAAGCAGAGCAGCCTATGCTTGACACGCCATACGGCGCTTATCGGGTCAACTTCCTTTCGCAGCTTGGCATTCCTTGCAATGCGCCACCTTGGGGCCTGATTGGCGCTGTTGATCTTGTCAGTGGCAAGCTCATCTGGTCCAAGCCATTCGGCTCACCGCGTGACATTGGTCCGTTCGGTCTGCCGACCCTGGTTTCCATCCCGATCGGTACACCGACCGCCGGTGGCGCCGTGACGACCCGTGGCGGCCTGGTATTTATCGGCGGTGCAGCAGAGCATACGTTCCGTGCCCTGGATGCAGCCACCGGCCGGGAGCTGTGGAGCAGTCGTCTGGCCACCAGCGCCAATGCCACGCCCATGACCTACCGCAGTCCGGTCAGCGGAAGGCAATTTGTGGTGGTCGCCGAGGGTGGGCGTCCGCATTATCGTACGAAGCCTGGTTCGAAGCTGGTTGCCTTTGCAATTCCAGACAGCAAGTGATCGCTGCTGACAATAGCTGATCGACTAAGGAGCCAGTCCATCGTGACCTGTCTCCAAAGTCTTGGATTGGGCAAATCTGCCTGTCTTTGAAATGGGCTATATCCATTTCAATATCAAAGCGCCCGATGCACTTGCATCGGGCGCTTTGTATTTCTGGGAGCGTGGTAATTCCTGCCACATACCCCTCTGCACAGAAACATCACCCTTCACTAAAACTGAAGCCCTCACCTCTAAATCCGCCTTTCGCCGCGATGAGCCCATCCCTATGGTTAATCCACTGGCGGCAGTCACTTCGCCCTGCCAGTGAATCGAGGAGATACGATGGTCGACGTTCTGGTGATAGGTGGCGGCAACGCTGCGTTATGTGCCGCATTGATGGCACGAGAGGCAGGCGCCAGCGTAATGCTGCTGGAAGGCTCGCCGAAAGTATGGCGCGGCGGAAATTCGCAGCACACGCGCAACCTGCGCTGCATGCACGATGCGCCTCAGGATGTGCTGGTCGATGCCTATCCCGAAGAAGAATATTGGCAGGATCTGCTTAAAGTCACCGGTGGCCTTACCAACGAGAAACTGGCGCGCATCGCCATTCGTGCCTCGTCATCTTGCCGTGATTGGATGCGTTCACATGGCGTGCACTTTCAGCCGCCCTTGTCGGGTGCTCTTCATGTGGCTCGCACCAACGCGTTTTTCATGGGCGGCGGAAAGGCACTGGTCAATGCCTACTTTCGCAGCGCCGAACGCCTGGGCGTGAAGATCCGTTATGACGCTCAGGTCACTAACATAGAACTGGAAAACGGTGCTTTCGTCGCAGCTCACCTGGCCGAACGCGAGGTAGATGGACAACGATTGCCAGCGGAGCGTATCGAAGCACGCGCCTGCGTCTTGGCTGCTGGCGGGTTTGAATCCAACCGCGAATGGCTACGGGAAGCTTGGGGGCAAAACGAGCGCGGTGAATGGCCATCGGACAACTTCCTGATTCGCGGCACCCGCTTCAATACTGGTGTGTTGTTGCGACGGATGCTCGATCTTGGCGCCGATGCAGTCGGCGACCCGACTCAGGCGCATATGGTGGCCATCGACGCACGGGCTCCGCTTTACGACGGCGGTATCTGTACCCGCATCGACTGCGTATCCCTGGGCGTGGTTGTCAACCGCGATGGCGAACGGTTTTACGATGAGGGTGAGGATTTCTGGCCCAAACGTTATGCGATCTGGGGCCGTCTCGTTGCAGGACAACCCAACCAGCAGGCCTACTCGATTATCGACCAACAGGCACTTGGCCGCTTCATGCCGCCGGTGTTCCCTGGAACCACAGCACGGACGTTGCCAGAACTTGCTCGCCTGTTGAACTTGCCGCAAACGCAGTTCGTTAAAACCATCGAAGACTACAACAACGCTTGCCATGTCGGCACGTTCGACCACACCACGCTCGATGACTGCCATACCGAAGGGCTTGCTCCCGCCAAGACTCACTGGGCAAGGCCGCTCACCAAACCACCCTACTACGCCTACCCCCTCAAGCCAGGTGTCACCTTTACCTATCTCGGCTTGGCGACCGACGAAACGGCCGCCGTGCACTTTGATGGCAAGGCCAGCCCGAACCTGTTTGTCGCCGGAGAAATGATGGCTGGCAACGTACTGGGCAAGGGTTATACCGCGGGTATTGGCATGGCCATCGGTACCGCCTTCGGACGAATCGCCGGCGTACAGGCCGCGCTTTGTGCGGGGTTTGGTCTTTCTCCTGTGAACTCGGAGCTTCAATATGCAGCTGTTTGATCCCCAGGTATCCAGCCAACTGATCCCGGTCCTCAACCTGCAGGAAACCGAAGTCGAACGGCAGATGACCATTTGTAATGCCTGCCGCTATTGCGAAGGTTTCTGTGCCGTATTCCCCGCAATGACCCGGCATCTGGAATTCGGTCAGGCCGACATTCATTACTTGGCGAACCTTTGCCACAACTGCGGCGCGTGCCTGTCGGCCTGCCAATACGCTGCCCCGCACGAATTTGCAGTCAACGTACCCAAAGCCATGGCCAAGGTACGGCTGGAAACCTACACCAATTACGCCTGGCCGCAGCCACTGGGTAAATTGTACCAACGCAACGGCCTTACCTTGGGGCTGGCTTCAGGCGCTGGGTTGGCGCTGTTCCTGTCGCTTACCTTGATGATCATGGGCAACCTGTTCGTTGCCATGCCAGGCGGTAACTTCTACGGGATTTTTCCACACAACACGTTGGCACTGATGTTCAGCGCGGTGTTCGGTTTTGCCGTGTTGGCCCTGGGTATCGGCGTGCGTCGATTCTGGCGCGAAATCTCACCCGCCGAGGCACCTCTGCCGTTGAAAGCCAGTGCAGCACTGGAGGCCGGCGCCAACGTCGCACAACTCAAGTACCTGGACGGCGGACATGGGGAAGGCTGCAACAACGCCGACGACGCATTCACCCTATGGCGCCGCCGCTTTCACCACCTCACCTTCTATGGGTTCATGCTGTGCTTCGCAGCCACAGGCGTTGCCACTCTCTATCATTTTTTGCTGGATTGGTCGGCCCCCTACCCGGTTTTAAGCCTGCCAGTGCTACTCGGCATTTTCGGTGGCGTAGGTCTGCTGATCGGCCCAGCAGGTTTGCTCTGGATGAATCTGCGGCGTAACCCGCAACAAGGGGACGAGAATCAGAAACCGATGGATCGTGGCTTCATCGCGCTTCTGTTCCTGGTCAGCGCTAGCGGTCTTGCATTGCTTGCCGGGCGCGAAACCAGCGCGTTGGGCTTATTGCTTGCGATCCACCTGGGTCTGGTCATGGCTTTCTTTCTGACCATGCCCTATAGCAAATTCGCCCACGGCATATTCCGCAGCGCTGCGTTGCTGAAATACACCATTGAAAAACGCCAACCCAACCCGATCAGTGCGGCCGGCGAATGACCGGTATTTTCAAGAGCGTACCGACGGCATCATCGGCACCGCTAAGTTGAAAGCAACCTTCATGGCAATCACAAGGAGAGCATTACCGATGCTCAAATAAATTACCGAGCTGTTTCGCAAGAACAGACGAGGCATGAGTTAGGTCCCGTCTTCTCATCAACTTACCGTGTGTCACGTCAAGCTCGACGCCTTTACAAACCCAGACTCCAGTCGTTCTTCGCTGGGATCAACCCGTTGCAGACATTCTTTAATGCTCTTCCGGGCGGAAGATCAATCTGAAGACGTGTTCGATTATCTAACTATAAAAACAAAAGCAGAGATCATCATGACCACTCATTTGAACTGCAACACGCTTAATACTTCCATCGCATTGTTGCTGCTTTGCGGAGCGGCCAACAGTCATGCACAAGAAGCCTTCAGTCCTGAGTCCCCTTGGATGTTGGGAGACTGGGGCGGCCTACGCACAGAATTGCTGGAAAAAGGTTATACCTTTAATGTGCTCTACACGGGCGACGCCGCGACGAATCTGGCCGGTGGCTACGACTCGCACACCACGGCGCGGTATACCGACCAACTTGCACTGATGAGCAATTTTGACCTTGAGAAAATACTCGGTTGGGAAGGCGCTGATTTTCAATTCACGATATCGGATCGTAACGGGCGCAATCTCACCAATGATGTCATCACCGATCCTCGGGTGGGCGGCATCAGTCAGGTTCAAGAGGTATACGGGCGCGGCCAGACCTGGCGGCTTACGCAACTCTGGTATCGTCAGAAGTTCTTTGACGGCGGGCTGGATATCAAACTGGGTCGCATGAACTTTGGCGAGGACTTCGGCAGCTTTCCCTGCAAATTCCAGAACTTGGCATTCTGCGGCGCGCAGCCGGGTAACTGGGCCGGCGATATCATTTATAACTGGCCAATCACTCAATGGGCGGGCCGCATAAAGGTCGCGTTGAGCGATAACACTTATGCGCAGATCGGTGCGTACGAGCAGAACCCTTCCTACCTGGAAATAGGTAACGGCTTCAAACTCAGCGGCAGCGGCAATGAGGGTACCTTGGTACCTGTCGAGCTGGTCCATACCACGTCGCTGGGAGCCGGACGGCTGCCAGGGGAATATCGCGTAGGGGCGTATTACAGCAGCCGTGACGCGAACGACGTCAACACAGAAGAAAACGGCATAGCAAAATCCCGCGACAGCAAACATGGCGCATGGATTGCCGGGCAACAACAAGTCTGGAAAGATCCGGACTTCGCCGCTCGCGGGCTGACGGTGTTTGCCTATGCTACCGTGCATGACAAAGCCACCAATATGATCGATCGTTATGCGCAAGTAGGCGCTTACTACACGGCCCCCTTCAAATCTCGCCCGAATGACGAAATCGGCGTCGCCATCGCCAGTCTCCATGTGAATAACCGCTTCACAGATCATCAGCAACAACTGAATGACCGGGCGGGTGTCAGCGATTATGACGACCCCCGCTACACACCGACACAAAGCTCAGAAACCAACATGGAAATTTACTATGGCTTTGGCGTGACCAAGTGGCTGACCGTGCGCCCCAACCTGCAATTTGTAGGCAATCCTGGCGGAGTCAGCGAGGTCAGGGATGCGTGGGTGGCCGGTTTGAAATTCGAGACCAGCCTGTAAGGGGGTTCTCCCAATGCACTTTATTTTCGTACAAACATGGGAGAGCACGACAATGACATTTTGTGCCCTGCAGAATCGAGTTCAATCGTTCGCGAAGTGCTTCGCTGCCCTGGTTGCTAAATTGTCGAGTCACTCGTTCTCGTACTTGGAGCAGTTTCCTGAAGCCGTCCTGTTATCCGATCGTCCGGCAGCAAAAGACGAGGTATGACAACCGAAACACGGCGTCGTGGGTTGGGCGCGCCTTGGAACGCTGCAAAATGATCCCAACCAAACTCAGAAATATGTACCTGACAAACGTCTCATCACTTGATAGGAGTACTTTCATGTCTTGGTCCAAACCTGCTTACACCGACCTGCGTATCGGTTTTGAAGTCACCATGTACTTCGCAAACCGTTAAGTTTGTACCTGATGGACAGCGCCTCGGCCTGCCGAGGCGTTTTATTTTCGGTTCCAGAATGATGGAGCAACCATGTTCGTCCAGATACTAGGTTCTGCCGCCGGTGGCGGTTTCCCCCAGTGGAACTGCAACTGCGCCAATTGCGCAGGTTTTCGCAACGGTAGCCTGCGGGCCCAGGCGCGTACCCAGTCGTCCATCGCCCTGTCCGATGACGGTGTGAACTGGGTGCTGTGCAACGCCTCTCCGGACATTCGCGCCCAGCTCCAGGCGTTTGCCCCGATGCAGCCGGGCCGGGCCCTGCGCGACACCGGCATTGGCGCGATCATCCTGATGGACAGCCAGATCGACCACATCACCGGTCTGCTCAGCCTGCGCGAAGGTTGCCCGCATCAAGTCTGGTGCACCGACATGGTCCATGAAGACCTGAGCACGGGCTTTCCGCTGTTCAACATGCTGACCCACTGGAACGGCGGGTTGAGTTGGAATCGCATTGAACTCGACCAGAGCTTCACCATCGCCGCCTGCCCGAACCTGCGCTTCACCCCACTGCCCCTGCGCAGCGCCGCACCACCCTATTCACCGCATCGCTTCGACCCGCACCCGGGCGACAACATCGGGTTGATCGTCGAAGACCTGCGCACGAGTGGCAAGCTGTTCTATGCCCCGGGCCTGGGCAAGGTCGACGAGTCGTTGTTGGAGATCATGGCCGGCAGCGATTGTCTGCTGGTGGACGGTACGATGTGGGACGACGATGAAATGCAGCGCCGTGGCGTCGGCACCCGAACTGGCCGGGAAATGGGCCACCTGGCCCAGAATGGCCCTGGCGGCATGCTTGAAGTACTGGAGCGGCTGCCAGAGCAGCGCAAGGTCCTTATTCATATCAACAACACCAACCCGATCCTGGACGAGGATTCACCCGAGCGGGCCGAGTTGGTGCGACGCAATGTCGAAGTCGCTTACGACGGCATGAGCATCGAACTGTAGGAGCGCCCGAAATGACTGACACGCCATTGACCACCGCAGAATTTGAAGCAGCCTTGCGCGCCAAGGGCTCCTTCTACCATATCCATCACCCGTACCACGTGGCGATGTATGAAGGCCGTGCCACTCGCGAGCAGATCCAGGGCTGGGTCGCGAACCGCTTCTATTACCAAGTGAACATCCCGCTCAAGGATGCCGCGATCCTGGCCAACTGCCCGGACCGGGAGATCCGCCGCGAGTGGATCCAGCGCCTGCTCGACCATGACGGCGCGCCCGGCGAAGACGGCGGCATCGAAGCCTGGCTGCGGCTGGGCCAGGCGGTGGGCCTGGACCCCGACCAGTTGCGTTCCCAGGAGTTGGTGCTGCCGGGCGTGCGCTTCGCCGTAGACGCCTACGTCAATTTCGCCCGCCGGGCCAGTTGGCAGGAAGCGGCCAGCAGCTCGTTGACCGAACTGTTCGCTCCGCAGATCCATCAATCGCGCCTGGATAGTTGGCCGCAGCATTACCCGTGGATCGACCCGACCGGCTACGAATATTTCCGCACCCGCTTAGGCCAGGCTCGGCGCGACGTGGAGCATGGCTTGGCGATCACCTTGCAGCACTACACCACCCGCGCAGGGCAGGAACGCATGCTGGAGATTCTCCAGTTCAAACTGGACATCCTCTGGAGCATGCTCGACGCCATGAGCATGGCCTATGAATTGAACCGCCCGCCCTACCACAGCGTGACCGGGCAACGGGTGTGGCACAAAGGGATCACCTTATGAGTTTCGACCGCAGCAAAACCCCGCGCTGGCGCCCCGGCTATCGCTTCCAGTACGAACCGGCCCAGAAAGGTCACGTGCTGCTCTATCCTGAAGGCATGATCAAGCTGAATGACAGCGCTGCGCTGATCGGTGGCCTGATCGATGGTGAACGGGATGTCGCGGCCATCATCGGCGAGTTGGCGAAGCAGTTTCCCGACGTGCCGGAACTCGGTGACGACATCGAGCAATTCATGGAGGTCGCCCGTGCACAGCACTGGATCGAACTTGCCTGAGAACACGGGTCTGCCGCCCAAGCCTGAAGTCGGCTTGCCGCTGTGGTTGCTGGCGGAGCTGACCTATCGTTGCCCGCTGCAATGCCCGTACTGCTCCAACCCGCTGGACTTTGCCGAGCAAGGCAAGGAGCTGAGCACCGAACAATGGTTCAAGGTCTTTCGCGAAGCCCGCGAGATGGGCGCCGCGCAGCTGGGCTTTTCCGGCGGCGAGCCGTTGGTGCGCCAGGACCTGGCCGAGTTGATCGGCGAGGCACGCCGGCTGGGTTTCTATACCAACCTGATCACCTCCGGCATCGGCTTGACCGAGCAGAAAATCAGCGACTTCAAGAAGGCCGGCCTGGACCATATCCAGATCAGTTTCCAGGCCAGCGACGAGCAGGTGAACAACCTCCTGGCCGGTTCGAAGAAAGCCTTCGCGCAAAAACTGGAAATGGCCCGGGCGGTAAAGGCCCACGGTTATCCGATGGTGCTGAACTTCGTGACCCATCGGCACAACATCGACAAGATCGATCGCATCATCGAGCTGTGCATCGCCCTGGAAGCCGACTTCGTCGAGCTCGCCACGTGCCAGTTCTATGGCTGGGCGCAGCTCAACCGCGTCGGCCTGCTGCCCACCCGGGAGCAACTGGTACGCGCCGAGCGTGTCACCAACGAATACCGCGCCAAGCTGGAAGCGCAAGGCAATCCGTGCAAGCTGATCTTCGTCACGCCGGACTACTACGAAGAACGCCCCAAGGGCTGCATGAACGGCTGGGGCAGCATTTTCCTCACCGTCACGCCGGACGGCACGGCATTGCCCTGTCACGGTGCCCGCCAGCTGCCGGTGCAATTTCCCAACGTGCGCGACCACAGCATGCAGCACATCTGGTACGACTCGTTCGGCTTCAACCGCTTCCGCGGCTATGACTGGATGCCCGAACCGTGCCGATCCTGCGATGAAAAAGAAAAGGACTTCGGCGGCTGCCGCTGCCAGGCATTCATGCTCACAGGCGACGCCAGCAACGCCGACCCGGTGTGCAGCAAGTCCGAACATCACGGCGTGATTCTCAAGGCTCGCGAAGACGCCGAGCACGCCACGCAAACCATCGAACAATTGGCCTTTCGCAATGAACGAAACTCGCGCCTCATCGTTAAGGGCTGATCGTCTCAGCGACAGAAATGACTGACTGATCGACGATCGATTCGAACGGTAACGTCCGACACGCAGCAAATACCACGTGCGACACCTGAGGGATTCAAGTTCTCGGCGTCGCAGATAGCGCATCATTGGTGAATAAAGCTCAGCACTGCATCAATAGCTCACAGGCTAATCAATTAAAAAATAGCCTGTAGAATATCCCCATACCGACAACAAAATCATTCCAGATATCGAGTAGGCATCTTAGTCCTTGCCGTCCTCGATCATCTTGCGTCATCTGCACGCTCCCAAGCCAATGCGTTATTAGGCTGAAACAGCTTATTTAAACCTTCCCTATTTGACGGTTCAGAACAAGCTTATAGCTATTCTTGGACCCCCAAAAAATTCAGGACATTTATGAACCTTGCAAAACTAACAGCTTCCATCATTTTAATCACCGGCCTGGCTGGCTGTGCAACTGAACTTCCGACACTTAAGGATGGCGAATCCATTGTCAACCTTCACGAGCAGGTCGGTGATGAAATGCTGGCCAGACGCCTGGATACGCAACGCGCAGAGAACCTGACTTATTTCAAAGTATCGCCAGGGGCGCATACGATGGAAGTTGGGGTAGTTACCAAGGGCTACCAGGAAAGCCAACACCGCTGTGTTGCCACCCTGTCCTATGACAATTTTTTACCGAATGAACGTTACACCTTGATGGAAAGTAGTGCGGGGAAAGAGGTAAAAATTGAACTTATGGACAGTAAAGGTAACACCTTGGCTCAAACTGACAAGATGCCCTGCTTGTAATTAACCGCCGTGTAAATGACAGCGCGGCGTCACCACTCAGCACGTAATATTATGATAGTGTCATTCACTGCTAATACAAAACGCCCGGCCTATCGCCGGGCGTTTTTGTTTAGTCGTCGTCCTCAGAGTTTGTGCACGCCCCGCTCGTCCCATCCGCCACCCAGTGCACGATACAGGTTCACTTCAGCCTGCAACTGCGCAAGGCGATCGTTGATCAGCCTTTGTTGGTTGCTAAATAGCGAGCGCTGCGCGTCCAAAAAGGTCAGGTTGCTGTCCACGCCGATTCGATAACGACGCTCGGCAAGCCGATAGTAATCCTGGCTGGCGTTGACGAGGTCACTCTGTGCCTGCAACTGATCGACGTAGGTTTTACGTGCGGTCAATCCGTCGGAGACTTCCTGGAAGGCGGTCTGGATAGCTTTCTCGTAGTTGGCCACGCCAATATCTTTCTGAATCTCCGAGTAATTCAGGCTGGCGCGTAACGCGCCTGCGTTGAAAATCGGCAAGCTGATGGTAGGGGTAAACGTCCAGCTGCCTGAGCCGCTCTTGAACAACCCATCCAGATTCGCGCTCGAGGTGCCGGCATTTGCCGTAAGGCTGATGCTGGGGAAAAATGCCGCCCGCGCCGCGCCGATGTTGGCGTTAGCGGCCAAAAGCGAATGCTCGGCGGCAAGGATATCGGGGCGACGGGCGAGTAAATCACTGGGCAGACCGGCCGGTACGTTGGCGAGCAGATCGCCATACAAGGACTGCGGCTCCGGTAAATCGGCGGGCAGTCCTGTGCCAAGAAGAAGCACCAACGCATTCTCGTCTTCGGCTACTCGGCGCTGGTAGTTTGCCAGGCTCGCCCGCGCACCTTGCACCGAGGTACGCGCCTGTGCGAGATCAAGCGCCGAAGCCACACCCACCTGATTGCTCCGAGCGGTCAGACGCAAGCTCTCTTCATAGGCGCCCAATGTATTCTCGGTGAGCTTGAGCAATTCACGGTCAGCTTGCCAGGTGAGGTAGGCATTGGCCACGCTCGAAACGATGCTGATCTGGGTCGAGCGTCGGGCCTGGGCGGTAGACAGATAAGTTTCCAGTGCCTGCTGGCTGAGACTGGCGATGCGACCAAACAGATCTAACTCGTACGAACTGATTCCCAGGTTGACGTCATATTGGCTGGAAATACTGGCCTGACCGGACTGCGTCTGAGCGCTCGGCAGTCGCTGCCGTGTTCCGCTGGCGTTGGCGCCAATCGCCGGAAACAGGTCAGCTCTCTGGATTCGGTACTGCGCCCGGTACGCCTCAACGTTCAGTGCCGCGACCTTCAGGTCACGATTATTGATCAAGGCGGTCTGGATCAATCGCTGCAATGCCGGATCGTGGAAAAACTCGCGCCACCCCTGCTCCACAGCGGCCTGGTCGGCAGCGTTGGTTGCCTGATAGGCAGGACCCTGCGGATATTGCGCCGCAACTGGAGCCTGCGGTCGCTGATACTCAGGGATCAGTGAGCAACCAGTCAGAACAGCGGCGCTGATCGCGAGACCGATTAAAGAGCGAGTCATTGGCCTGCCTCCTCACGCATAGCAGTTTCGTCCTGCTTCTTGCGGCTGCCTTTAAACAAGGTTGAAACGGAAACGAAGAACAGGGGAACCCAAAAAATCGCCAGAACGGTGGCCGTTATCATGCCGCCGATCACCCCCGTGCCGATGGCGTGTTGACTGCCAGAGCCGGCTCCGCTGGAAATGGTCAGAGGCAGCACGCCGAGAATGAATGCCAAGGACGTCATCACGATCGGACGCAGACGCATACGACAAGCCTCGACCGTCGCTTCCAGCAACGGTGTACCTTTTTCATTCAATTCCTTGGCAAACTCGACGATCAGGATCGCATTCTTCGCCGCCAACCCCACCGTCACCAACAGACCCACTTGGAAGAACACGTCGTTGGACAGCCCCCGCAATGCCGTGGCCATTAGCGCGCCGATTACCCCAAGAGGCACGACCAAGATGACCGCAATCGGGATCGACCAGCTTTCATAGAGTGCCGCCAGACATAGAAACACGACGAGAATCGACAGCGCATACAGAGCCGGCGCTTGTGACCCTGAAAGACGCTCTTCATAGGACAACCCGGTAAAAGAGATGCCTACGCCGGGCGGCAGTTGTTCTGCAATTCGCTCGACCTCCGCCATCGCCTGGCCAGAGCTGTAACCCGGGGCGGGAGTCCCGAGAATTTGCTCGGCAGGAACGCCGTTGTAGCGCGACAGTTTTGGTGAGCCGAAGATCCACTCGGCACTCGCAAATGCCGAGAACGGGACCATCTGACCCTGGTTGTTACGCACGAACCATTTACTCAGATCCTCTGCGGTGCTGCGCGAGTCAGGCTGGCCCTGTACGTACACCCGCTTAACTCGGCCGCGATCAACGAAATCGTTCACATAACTACTGCCGTATGCCACTGACAGCGTGGTGTTGATATCGGCCAGAGAAATACCCATCGCCCGCGCGCGCTCGTCGTCGATGGTCAGGTGGTACTGTGGCTCGTCGGCCAAGCCGTTTGGGCGAACACCGGCGAGGACCGGGCTCTGGGCAGCCAGCTCAAGAAACTTGCCGCGCGCTTCCATGAGTTTTTGATGGCCCACGCTATCCTGGTCCTGCAGGTAGAAATCGAAGCCGGTGGCGTTACCCAACTCCAGTACCGATGGCGGAACCACCGCATATACCAGGGCGTCTCGGTACTTTAGGAACTCTTGCTGGGCACGCTGGGCAATTTTGAACACAGTATTGTCACTGTCTCGTTCATCCCATGGCTTCAGGTTGACGAACGCGATCCCTGAATTCTGCCCGCGGCCCGCAAAGTTGAAGCCGTTAACAGTGAACACTGTAGCAACGGCTTTACCTTCTCCGTGCTCTTTGTCCAGCAGGTATTGAGTCATGCGATCAAGCACTTTTTGCGTGCTCTCAGCCGAGCTGTTGGCCGGCGTCTGCACCTGCGTGAAAATCAAACCCTGGTCTTCATCGGGCAGGAACGAGGTCGGTATCCGGGCGAACATCCAGATCGTGCCGGCGACGATTACCAGGTAAACCATAAAGCCCGGCACCCTATGCCGGATGATCTGGCCTACGCCCTGCTCATATCCGTTGACGCAGGCATCGAACCGTCTGTTGAACCATCCAAAGAAACCGCGCTTGGGCTGACCGTGTTTTGTCGGATCGATTGGCTTGAGCAGCGTGGCGCAAAGCGCCGGGGTGAATACCAAAGCAACAAATACCGAAAGCGCCATGGCCGATACGATAGTGATCGAGAACTGCCGGTAGATCACGCCAGTGGAGCCACCAAAGAAAGCCATGGGCAACAGCACCGCCGAAAGCACCAAGGCAATACCCACAAGCGCTCCCTGGATCTGCCCCATCGATTTGCGCGTGGCCTCCCTGGGTGACAGGTGCTCCTCCGCCATCACCCGTTCGACGTTTTCAACCACCACAATCGCATCGTCGACGAGTAATCCAATCGCCAGGATCATGCCGAACATGGTCAAGGTATTGATAGAGAAGCCGGCCGCGGCAAGGACGCCGAAGGTACCTAACAACACAACGGGCACTGTCAAAGTCGTAATGATGGTGGCGCGCAGATTTTGCAAAAACAGCAGCATGACCAGAAAGACCAGAACCACCGCCTCGCCCAGTGTATGCATCACTCCGCTGATGGATTCGGTGACCACCGGCGTCGTGTCATACGGGTACACCGCTTCAATTCCGGCCGGGAAGAATGGTTTCAGTCGGTCGACCGTGGCGCGAATCGCCTTGGCGGTATCAAGGGCGTTGGCGCCTGTGGCCAAGCGGATGGCGATACCCGAGGCAGGCTTGCCATTGGCTTGGGCGTTGATGCTGTAGTTTTCACCGCCCAAACTGATATCAGCCACATCACTCAGGCGCACCTGGGAGCCGTCGCTATTGACCTTAAGCAAAATGTCACCAAATTGCTCGGAGGTCTGCAGTCGCGTCTTGCCGATGATAGTTGCGGTAAACACCGTACCTTTGCGCGCAGGAAGACCACCGATCGTGCCCGAAGCTACCTGTACGTTCTGCGCCTCAATCGCCTCGGTCACGTCGACTGGTGTCAACTGGAACTGGTTCAGTTTGGCCGGGTCCAGCCAGACTCGCATGGCGTATTGCGTGCCCCAAATCTGAAAGTCACCGACACCTGAAGTCCTCGAAATCGGGTCCTGGATGTTTGAGACGATGTAGTTGGATAGATCCTCCTTGGTGTGTTTTCCATCGGTGGAAACCAGACCGATGAACATCATGAAATTCTGTTGGAATTTTGTGACGCGAAGGCCTTGCTGCTGCACTTCACGCGGCAACAGTGGCGTGGCCAGGTTCAGCTTGTTCTGCACCTGAACCTGGGCAATATCCGGGTTGGTACCCTGGTTGAAGGTCACGATGATTCGCATGCTGCCATCGGCATTACTCTCCGAAGAGATGTAGCGCAGATTGTCGATGCCGTTCATCTGCTGCTCGATTACTTGCACAACGGTATCTTGCACTGTCTGCGCGGAAGCACCGGGGTAAGAAACCTGAATCGCGACAGCGGGTGGTGCGATGTCAGGATATTGATTGATCGGCAAATTGAGGATCGACAATGCCCCAACGAGCATGATGATCAGCGCAAGCACCCACGCGAAGATCGGTCTATCAATAAAATACTTCGACATCATCTACTCCGACTTAGCTCTGGTGTTTACCGCTACAGGGGCTCTGTTCGCCTCATCTGTCATCGCTTCCTGAGCGACCACGGAGCTCCCCGGCTTAATGAACTGAAGCCCTTCGACGATGATTTTGTCTCCGGCGCTCAAACCGCTTTCCACCAGCACATTCGCACCGACGGTGCGGCCAACCTTGAGCTGGCGTTGCTCGACTTTGTTATCGGCGGTAACGACCATGGCGGTCGGGGTGGCCTTGAGATCCCGGGTCACACCAATCTGTGGAGCAAGAATGGCCTGCTCGGCGACCCCCTCCTGCAACCGCGCATGCACAAAAATCCCGGGCAGCAGCAAGTGATCGGGGTTGGGGAACACGGCGCGCAGGGTGACCGAGCCGGTTGCTTCGTCGACCGAGACTTCTGAAAACTCCAGCGAACCCTGCAGCGGGTACTGGCTACCGTCCTGAAGTGTCAGGCTGACTTTCGCAGCCTTATCAGCAGTTTTCTGCAACTGCCCGCTTTCAAGAGCCCGACGCAGTTTGAGCACCTCGCCATAAGGCTGAGTGACATCGACATAAATGGGGTCGAGTTGCTGGATAATCGCAAGAGGGGCTGCTTGACCATTAGAAACTAGCGCACCTTCGGTCACAGCCGAACGTCCAATTCGCCCGCTGATGGGCGCGAACATTTTGGTATATCTCAGATTGATCTGGGCGCCCTTGACTTGTGCCTCTGCCTGCATCTGCTGAGATCGAGCAGTGTCATACTCCTGCTTGCTCACCGCCTGCTCATCGATCAGTTGCCGATACCGGGTGGTCAGCGAACGAGATTGCTCCAAACTGGCCTGCGCACTGGCGAGCGTCACCTCGTAAGTTGATGGATCGATCTGATAAAGCTGCTGACCAGCCTTGATATCTGCGCCTTCCTTGAACAAGCGTTTCAGGACGATGCCATCCACCTGCGGCCGAACCTCAGCAAGGCGGTAGGCACTGGTACGCCCGGGCAGGTCGTTGAACAAGGTCACCGCCTGAGGTTTCAGGGTCACCACACTGACTTGAGGGGCTTGCGCCGGGGTAGCAGCAGCCTGCTCCTTGTTGCATCCACTGAGCATCGTGGCAAAAGCAATGGCGGTCACCAAGGCAGGAAAGATAGGCTTGAATGGCATAAAGTCCTCGAACATCGCGCTGAAAAATGCGCGCATGAGTTTGCAAACTGCCGCAGCACAGGCTGAAACAGCGGCTGACGGCAATGGGGAGAAAGAGTTCGGCAAGTACGCGCAAGAGGCGCGGTGCGAAGATCAAGCTTATTGACCGGGTTAATAAACCCGATGAGCCAATGCGCTGCGCATTGGATTGTTATGTAGGCATGCTAACAATCGAGGGGCCTGAGGATTAGCCCGACTTTACTGAAATCACCAATGAGTGATATTCAGCAATAAAATGGTTTCAGAATTTTGCAGATTACTCTAAATGCTCTATATCCAGTGATTAACGGAGGACAGTATTTCGATTAGTGAGTTTTTATCAGCTTTGGCCTCTAATGCGTGCGGCGCATCGGCGAGGCTCATATCCCGCAGGACCTTCCAACTCAAGTCCTCTACGACTCTGCCATGGATAACTCACGGGAAAATCTGGGCTCAAGCTGACAAGTTTCGTGGATCGTTGACGTCCGCAACTTCAGACTTCCACCCGCTCGCCCATTCAGGAAGGCCTGCATCTCCCCAAGCACCGCCATCGCTACACTTTCCGGGGTGTCCCCACCCAAATCCAAACCCATTGGATAGTGCAATCGGTCCAGCGCAGGCAGGCTGTTTGTCTGTCGCGTTATTTCATCAAGCAGACGCTCGGTCCGATCACGCGGCCCGAGCTGACCGATGTAACGGGGATTACCTTGTAACGCGCCTTTCAACCAATGCGCATCCTGGCTCAGGCTATGGGACATTACCGCCACACACGCCCCCTCCACGAACTTTCGAAATTCGAAAGGCCCGCCTATATCGGCGCTCAACACCCGATCCGCTTCGGGAAAACGTTCCGGACGGGCAAAATGTGGGCGACTATCAACAACGGTGACATGCCACCCCAAGATTTTTGCGATCCGTACCAACGGCTGCGCATCATGGCCCGCCCCAAAGATCATCAGACGCGGTGGTGGCGCGACGTATTCTAGAAAAACCTCTACCTCTGCGTAGCCTTCGGTATAGCGTTGCCGCGTAGATTTTTGCTGGTCCAATGTGAGACGCAGATCAGCGGTAATTCGCTCGTTCAGTGCAGGATGGTAGAGTCCCCCGAAGGGCGCTGCGCCAGATTCCAGGAACACACGGTCTCCAACATCTGCACGGCTATTGCGTGAGCCCGCTATTACCGTTGCGATCGCCACGGGTCTCTGGTTGTTTCTTACTTTGCGTAACGCATCAAGCACAGCGCATTGCTTTGTAGCGGGTATTCGCTCAAACAACACATACACCTTGCCGTTGCAGCCCAGCCCGAAACCAAGGGACTCTTCACCGCCCTCTTCGTCTGTGGCCTCGGCCGTGCTGTAGCTACGAATCACAGGGCCCGACTCACTTAGCCACCAAGCCTTTCGCACCACATCAGCCTCCAGACAGCCACCACTGATAGTGCCCTCCGGACGTCCATATTGTGAAACGAGCATGCGCGCCCCCGGACGGCGATACGCCGAACCCTCGACTTTCACAACGGTGGCGAGTACAGACTCTCGACCCTCGTTCTGCTCGGCCTGGATGGCATCGAGCAATGCGTTCAAACTGGACATATCAGATATCTCTCCCAAAGCGAATCCGGCGAAGTCGCTGTCGATCGCCAACTATCCAAGCGGGCGCAACTCTCTGATCAAGTCGATCAGCAAACGTAGCGTGATCGGCACCTGCCGGTAGCTTGAGTAATAGATATGGAAGCCTGGACCGACACTGACCCAATCCTCCAAAACCACTTGTAACGTTCCTTCTGCTATAAGCGGCGCGACAATGGGTTCGGCACAATAAGTCAGCCCGGCGCCCTGGGTGACCATGGCGAGCATCATCCGCGTCTCATCCAGCACGACATTACCGGACACTGGGATCTCTAATTTTTCACCCTCTTTCTCAAACTCCCAGTTGTACATCCGGCCGTTGCCTAGCCGAAACCTTAAACAACTGTGCTGTTTCAAATCCTCGGGGTGCAGCGGCATGCCACATCGGTCGAGGTAATCGGGGGTTCCTACCACGACCCATCGAACAGGGGGGGAAAGGCTTTGGGCAATCATGCCTTCAGGTACGGTAGCGCCATACCTGATCCCAGCGTCGAAGCCTCCTTCAACAATGTCCACCATACTGTTGGTGGTTGAGACTTCCACTTCGATATCGGGATAGCGATGAGCAAATGTCGATAAAACGGGTGCCAACAAAAGGAGCGCCGCGTCACTGAAAACATTCAGCCGTATACGACCAGTGGGCTCATCACGGAACTTATTCAACAACTCAATGGCCTGGTCGATTTTGTCGACAGGTTCGCTTATCAATGCCAGCAGCTCCTCACCGGCTGCCGTCAGGGTGACGCTGCGGGTCGTGCGATTGAGCAAACGAACCCCCAATCTCGCTTCCAGCCCCTTGATCGCATGACTCAGCGCAGATGCACTTATCCCTACTTCAACACCCGCACGACTGAAGCTGGAATGGCGGGCGACAGCTAAAAAGTAGATAAAATCGCCAAAGTTGGCACGAGTCAGCTGCATGAGTTCTCTGCCATTGGTGTGAAACGTATGAACGAAAGGACCTCTCCCGCCCCCTGCGCCACAGACAGTTTTTGCCGGCGTGGTTCTGACTGTTTTGGGGTATCACTCATCAACCAAGGTGATCGTTACTTCAAGGGACCCAGGACGCGCGAGTATTCCCAGGCCGGAATCAATCCTGCCGAGTTTGATAAGGTCGCTCGAATACTTGAACCCTTTATGAAAAATGGCGAGATTTCCCCAAGGCGCATAGAAGGCAATGTCACCCGCCGAAGGCGTGAACCCAGCTGGCGCGCCCTGTGTCGATAATGGCTCGGGCAGTACGCTGATCTTCTCGGTCGAGGCGTAGTCGTCCAGTGTCAGTTTCATCGGCAGCTGTTTAACGAAATCTATGGAGGAATCGTTGTTGTCGAGCGTTGCCGTAACCGGACCGCCTGAAACATCGATGCGTATTTTCATAGTTGCTCCACTTTGCTCCGATGGGCTGCGGGGCACGCCCTACCCCCGACCCGAATTGATCTGACAGCCAAATTACTTTCCCGCCAGAAGGTATCAGCTGACAGAAAAACTGAAATACCTCGCAGCGATTGAAGTCATGAATGAGATTTATCAATCGTCCTTACACACGCAGTGCATTCATAACCAGCGTGAAGGCCCGCGACGGCTGCCTGCGACTTGGGTAATACAGATGGTACCCCGGGAAGGGAGCACACCAATCTTCCAGCACCCGAACCAGGCGGCCATTTTCCAGATGCGGTGCGAATTCTTCTTCAGGAAGATAGGCGATGCCCAGGCCGGCCAAGGCTGCATCCACCATGCTGGGAGAGGTGTTGAAAACGAGCTGGCCATCCACTCGTACATTTAACGGTTGGCCACGACGCTCAAACTCCCAAACGTATAGCCCCCCTGCTGTTTGCATACGCTGATTGATACAACTGTGCTTTAGCAGGTCTCGTGGATTTTTGGGCGTTGGATGCCTTTCGAAATACGTCGGGGAAGCCGCAGCGGCCATGCGCAGTTGAGGACCGATGGGTACCGCAACCATATCCTTGTCGATGGTATCGCCCATACGCACGCCTGCATCGAAACGGTCGGCGACGATGTCTCGAAAACCATAATTGATATCGAACTCTATCTTGATATCCGGATAATCGAGCAAAAGCGGCGTGAGCTTGGGAAGCAAATGTGCTCGAAGAATGTGCTCACCACAGGTGATGCGCACGGTGCCGGCGGGTTTATCGCGCATCTCGGTCAGTTCGTCGAGTTCTGCCTCGATTTCGTCAAAGCGATGACCAATGGCTTTTAGTAAACGCTCGCCCGCTGCCGTAGGCGATACGCTACGGGTGGTTCGTGTAAGCAAGCGAATCTCCAGCCTGGCCTCTAACCCGCTCATTGCCTGGCTGAGGGCAGATTGAGTCACGCCCAGTACGGAAGCTGCCCGCGTGAAGCTGCCTTCACGGGCAATCGTTACGAACGATAAGAGATCATTGAGGTTACGTCTGACCATCGCCCAAGTCTCTCATAAATCATTAATTAGCAGGCCTTATAGCCCCTTTAAGGACTGATTAGCTAGTGGCGCCGAAGGGGGCCGGTTACATTAACAACCTCTTTTTAACCAACCCTTCGTTGTATTCAGCGCGAGCGATCGCCATGGCGCTTGGGACGAGAGGCGCGAAGTGACCCGAGGGGACGTGCATGGATCGTAGAGACTTTCTCATCAGAGGCGCCGGACTGGGTTCGGCGTTGATCGCAGGCTCACTTCTGGAAGCAACGGCATCCTGGGCAGAGACCCCAACCAATTCCCGAAGGGAGGCTCCCACGTCCAACGCACAACGGGACAACAATGCAAGCGGCAAAGCCCGCGTATTCATTACCGGCTCGGCCGATGGACTGGGCCATGCCACCGCCAAGACCCTCCTTGCCCAAGGCCACGAGGTTGTCGTGCATGTGCGCTCCCCTGCCCGGTTGTCTGCCGTGCAAGAACTGGTGGACCAGGGCGCCATCGCGACAGTCGGCGACTTGGGCGATCTTGAACAGGTTCGCGACCTTGCCCGTCAGGTCAATGCCATCGGCGCGATGGATGCCATTGTTCACAACGCTGGCATCCTCAGCGGGGCGCAACTGCTAGTCGTCAACGTCGTCGCCCCCTATATGCTCACGGCCCTGATTCAGCGCCCCAAGCGTCTGATCTACCTGAGCAGCAGCATGCATAGGGGGGGACGAGCCAGCCTGACGGGATTGGACTGGTCGGGCAGCACCCCCACAGGCAGCTATTCGGACAGCAAACTCTTTGTAACCGCACTCGCAGCAGCCGTTGCGCGGTTGTACCCCGACGTCCTCAGTAATGCGGTCGATCCGGGCTGGGTCCCAACGAAGATGGGAGGTCGCAACGCACCTGACGACCTGCGCCTCGGACACCTGACCCAGGAATGGCTTGCCACCAGCAATGACCCTGAGGCACTCACCAGCGGCGGCTATTGGCACCATCAGCGGCGCGAACAGCCGCATTCCGCGGTCCAAGACTCCCGATTCCAAGACTTGCTGCTGGCTGAACTCACGCACTCCAGTGGCACGAACCTGTCGTGACCACCTCCACGGTAACTACTGCATGAAATTAATCTGGGGTCGTCTTCTCATGGCCGTTGTTGGTATCGCTCTGCTAGGCATCGTTGGCGCCTTCGCCTATTTACAGCAGCCGGTCTTCGGCGAGCTGCCCAGCGGCGAGCGGCTGACGCGCATCGAACATTCGCCCAATCATGCCGACGGAGTGTTCCGCAACCAGATCGACACGCCCATGAAGACCACGGACCAATCCGAGATATCGATGTGGATGCAGACCCTTTTCGGGCAAGAGGGGCAGCCTCGACCGCCAAGCCCGATTCCCGCCGTCAAGACCGACCTCAAAGCACTCGACCCTACACAGGATATAGTCGTTTGGCTGGGCCATTCCTCCTACTTCGTGCAACTGGGCGGACAACGCATCCTGATCGATCCGGTGTTCAGCACTTACGCCGCGCCGATCCCCGGAGTGAACAAGGCATTCGAGGGCACCAGCCTCTACACGGCCGATGACATACCCGAGATCGACGCTTTGTTGATCAGCCACGATCATTACGATCACTTGGACTATCCAACCGTTCAGGCGCTTCAGCCCAAAGTCAGAAAGGTTATCGTGGGGTTGGGTGTAGGCACGCATTTCGAGCGCTGGGGCTACGACATGGGAGTCGTACGTGAAGCCGACTGGAACGAAGTCATCGCGCTGACACCGAACGTCAGAGTCCACGTCACCACAGCTCGACACTACTCTGGACGCACCTTTACCCGCGATCAGTCGCTGTGGGTCGGCTTTGCACTTGTATCTCCTGAGCAGCGGTTGTTTTTCAGTGGCGACTCGGGTTATGGCCCGCACTTTGCCGAGATCGGCCAGCGGCTGGGTCCGTTCGACTATGTCGCCATTGATGCCGGTCAGTACGATCCGCGCTGGGCGAACGTCCACATGAATCCGGAACAGGCCGCGCAGGCAGCCAAGGACCTGCGCGCCCGAGTGCTGATGCAGACGCATGTGGGCCGCTTCTCCATCGCCCCTCACGATTGGGATGATCCGTTCAAGCGCATGCAAGTCGCCAGTCAGGGGCAAACCTTCGCGCTGTGGACGCCCGAAATCGGCCGCACGGTCTACCTTGACGGCCGTGCGCAGTCGTTCACGGCATGGTGGGAAGACGACGCAGCGAAGACTCCGCCTCAGCTCGCGGCTGGAGCCAGGGAGGAGTAAGTCGTGCAATCTCCCTTATCGCTGTTGCAGCGCCAGGCCAAGGTGCGCCCCGAAGAAGCACCCGCAGTCCTGTGGTCGATGCTCTACGTCATCGCGCTATTTCTGGCGTATTACCTGTTGCGACCGATCCGCGACGAACTCGGTGTGGCCGGCGGGGTCCAGAACTTGCCCTGGCTATTCACTGGTACGTTGTTGGCGATGCTGGTAGCCAGCCCGCTGTTCGCGCTGGCCGTGCGCAAACTGCCACGCAAGCAGTTCATCGTCGTGGCCTATCGCTTCTTCGCTGCCAACCTGATGTTGTTTGCACTGCTGCTGCATCTCGCCGATCCACAGTGGCAGGTGTGGCTGGGACGTGCCTTTTTCATCTGGGTCTCGGTCTTTAACCTGTTCGTCGTCTCGGTGTTCTGGTCCTTCATGGTGGATATCTTCGACAGCGAGCAGGGCAAACGGCTGTTCGGGCTACTCGCGGCAGGAGCAACGATTGGCGGCCTCTTGGGCTCGGCTATCACTTCCAGCCTGATCCAACAGTTGGACCGCTCCTGGCTGATGGTGATTGCCATCCTGTTTCTGGAAGTGGCGGTACTTGCATCACGCCGTTTATCTCGCCTTGCTCCGATGTTCAGCCACACTACGCTCAAGGAAAACCCGGACCAGCCCTTGGGTGGCGGCATCTTTACCGGCATGGTCCACACGTTGCGTTCGCCCTACTTGGTCGGGTTGGCACTATTCATTCTGCTGTACTCGGTCACGTCGACTTTCTTGTATTTTCAGCAGGCCAGCATCGCCGAGTCCTCGTTCCCTGATCGTGCCGCCCGCACGGCGTTCTTTGCCAATATCGACCTGATCGTCAATGCGATCACACTGGTATTCCAGCTGTTCATCACCGGCAGGATGATCGCCACCGCGGGCATCGTGGCAACGCTGTGTGTCCTGCCGCTGGTCAGCCTGTTCGGCTTCGCTGCCTTGGCCGCCAGCCCTAGCGTCGCAGTCATCGTGGCCGCGCAGGTCGCCCGCCGGGTAGCGAACTTCGCACTGGCCAGACCCGCCAGGGAAATCCTGTTTACCTCCAGCACACGTGAAGATCGCTACAAAGCCAAGAACTTCATCGACACGGTCGTTTATCGTGGCGGTGACCAAATCGCCAGTTGGGGATACGCAAGCCTGATGGGCCTTGGCCTGACCCTGGCGCAGATTCCCATGATCTCGGTCCCCCTCTCAGCTATCTGGCTGGGCTTGAGTGTCTGGTTGGGACGAACCCACCTGAAGCAGGAACAGCGCGATGCTACGGTCTCACCATCATTGATTGAGGACAGGACATGAAGTCTACCCGCCGCTCCATAGTGAAATCCCTTGGCGTATTGGCCGCTCTGCCTTGGCTCATCCCCGCGAGTCGCGCCTTTGCGGTCGCGCCAACCCGCATCGGCGTGATCGGTAGCGGATCGCTGGGCGGCACGGTAGGTCGGCTGTGGGTCGAGGCTGGACATGAGGTCATGTTCTCTTCCCGCCATCCAGAGCAATTGCAAGACATGGTTGAGGCGTTAGGGCCACGCGCTTCGGTCGGCCTGCCGATGGCGGCAGCGGAATTCGGCACCGTGCTTCTGTTGGCTATTCCGTTTGAAGCGCTGCCCCAGGTCGGGCGAGACCTGCACAGTGCCTACCGCGGCAAGATCGTTCTGGACTCCACCAATCCTTGGGGCACAAGCAGCAGCGATGTATACCGCGAAGCGCACAACCTGGGCGTTGCTGAAACCGTCGCGAAGTACATGATCGGCGCGCGACTGGTGCGCGCATTCAGTGCCGTCGATGCCACCGTGGTGGCAATGTCTGCCTCACGAGCGGGCGGGCGCATTGGCATGCCCGTCGCAGGAGATGACGCCGAGGCCTTGCGGGTCGCCGCCGACCTGGTACGCGATGCTGGTTGCGACCCAGTCGTCGTGGGCAACCTGGCTGCCTCCGCCTCGTTCCAGCCGGGCAGGCCGGGTTTCCGCGCCCATCTGACCGCACCGGAACTGCGCCGCCTCCTCGGCCTGTAGTGCAGAGTTCTGGTGGCCGCGCAGATAAGCAAGAAACCTTGCTGCTAGCTCCCACCCCAACAATCGGCCGGTGGATCAAACTGCCAGGCTCTCATGAGTCGGGCAGTGTGATCGCGAGGAAGCTGAATCGAACCGCCGGGTGATCGGAAAATGTGCCGCTCTCCTGTCACCCGCCCCCCCCTCCTGCACTCAGCTCATCCAGTTCCCGCCATCAACGTTGTACGTTTGTGCAACGATGTAATCGCTCTCCGAGCCCGCCAGGAAAATTGCCATTCCTACCAGATCCTCTGCCGTCCCCATTCTTCCATACGGAACCTCAAGGCCGACGAGCCGCTTTTTCTCACCCAGGGGGCGGTTCTCGTGTTTGGCAAAGAGCGCGTCGACACCGTCCCAGTGTTCGCCATCGACAACCCCCGGGGCAATCGCATTGACATTGATTTTGTGCTTGATGAGGTTAAGGCCAGCAGACTGTGTAAGGCTGATGACGGCCGCCTTGGTGGCGCAGTAGACGCCTACCAACGCCTCACCGCGGCGACCCGCCTGGCTGGCCATGTTGATGATCTTACCGCCATGCCCCTGACTGATCATCTGCTTCGCCGCTGCCTGAAGCGTGAACAGCGTCCCGCTGACATTGATTGCAAAAAGCTTGTCGTAGCTTTCCCGAGTGATCTCGGTGATCGGTGCAAGATCGAACAACGCCGCATTGTTCACAAGGATGTCCAGCTTTCCTGCGTGGGCAACGACCTCGGCGATCGCTGCATCAATGGACGCCTGGCGGGTAACGTCCATCTCCACCGCGTAAGCTTGCGGCCCAAGCTCGGAGGCCGTCGCTTGAGCTCTTTCCAAATTGATGTCGGCGATAGCGACCGTAGCGCCTTCACCGATATAGGCCTGGGCAAACGAGCGTCCAATACCGCGCGCGGAACCAGTGATCAAAGCGCTTTTACCTTCGAGACGTTTCATTGAATCTACCTTTGTGGTTCGTGGCGCGCTTCATCGAAAGAGCGCGCGTGATGGAAGTCAGGCCGCGCGTGATGCCGCAGGGCTTACCGAAAGACCGCTCTCATCAAATAGATGGCAATGAGCGACATCGAGGGTGAGATAACGCCGGGCGGCGTACGGCACTTCGCAATCCCCCTGGACACGTACCGTCAGGCTTTCTCCTGAATCGACATTCACGTGGCAGAAGGTATCGCTGCCCAGGCGCTCGGTGACATCCGTCGTGACTGGCACTTGGCCTTCAGCGCCCAGGGTCAAATGCTCCGGCCGTATCCCGATCGTCACGGATTGCCCGACCGACAACGCACTGCTGTCGCGTGGAATGAGCAAAGTGGTTCCAGAGGCGAATCTAACCTCCACCCCCGATGCATGCACGGCATGCACAGTCGCCTGCAAGAATCCCATTTTTGGTGTCCCAAGGAAGCCGGCAACGAACAGGTTGGCAGGGTGATGGTAGAGCTCGAGCGGCGAACCAATCTGCTCGATCCGCCCAGCGTTAAGCACAACGACCTTGGTGGCGAGCGTCATGGCTTCGACCTGGTCATGGGTCACGTAGATCATGGTCGCCTGCAGCTCCTTATGCAGTCGGGACAGCTCCAAGCGCGTTTGTACACGCAGCGCAGCATCAAGGTTCGACAGTGGCTCATCGAAAAGGAAAATTTTCGGGTTTCGGACAATCGCACGCCCAATAGCGACTCGTTGGCGCTGACCACCTGACAACTGCTTAGGCTTGCGGTCGAGCAGAGAACCAAGTTCGAGAATCCTTGCGGCCTCGGCGACCTTCCTTTCCACATCCGGCTTCTTCTCACCTGCCAGATCCAAGGCAAATGACAAATTCTTGCGTACCGTCATGTGCGGATACAGAGCATAGGTCTGGAATACCATGGCCAGGTCTCGTTTGGCAGGAGTCACCTCAGTGATGTCTCGGCCGTCGAGCTCGATCGTGCCGCTCGTGACGTCTTCCAAACCTGCAATCAGGCGCAACAGGGTCGACTTGCCACACCCCGACGGCCCTACGAACACCACAAATTCCTTATCCTTAACCTCGAGATCGATGCCCTTGATGATGGACAGTCCCTCGAAACCTTTCTTGAGATTTTCTATTTTCAAAGTGGCCATGCGTAAAGTCCTGTATGAAATTGGAGCCTTCGCGAAATCATTGAATGCTCGGCGTCGTCATTTGACGGCGCCAAAGGACAGCCCACGAACCAATTGCTTCTGACTGATCCAGCCGAAGATCAAGATAGGTGCGCAGGCCAATGTGGAAACCGCGGAAAGCTTCGCCCAGAACAGACCCTCAGGGCTCGAGTAGGAAGCGATCAGCGCGGTCAGAGGTGCGGCGCTGGAGCTCGTCAGGTTGAGCGACCAGAAGGCCTCGTTCCAGCACAGGATCATCGACAGCAGCATGGTCGAGGCCAGCCCACCCTTGCTGATGGGCAGCAGCACGCGCAGCATCTCCTGCCCCAGGGTCGCGCCGTCCAGCCTGGCCGCCTCCAGAATCTCCCGGGGGATGTCTTTGAAGTACGTGTAAATCATCCATACCACGATGGGCAGGTTGATCAGGGTGTAGATCACGATCAGCGCGATCCGGGTGTCCAGCAACCCCGCCCCCTTCGCCAGAAGGTAGATAGGCATGAGCACCCCAACTGGAGGAAGCATCTTGGTCGATAGCATCCAAAGCAGCGTCTGCTTAGTGCGCTTGGTCTCATAGAACGCCATCGAGTAGGCCGCCGGCACCGCGATCAGCATGCACAACGCTGTAGCGGAGAAGGAGATCAGCACCGAGTTCCACGCAAAGTGGAAGTAGTCACTGCGCTCCTGGATGTGCAAGTAATTCTCCAGCGTAGGCATGAAGATGAACTGTGGCGGCGTAGCGAAAGCGTCGATCTCGGTCTTGAAACTGGTAAGCACCATCCAAAAGATCGGAAAGAACAACAGCAAAGCGGTGACCCAGGCCAAGGTGCCGAGCAGTACGCTTTGCAGAGACCGGGATTGTTTAAGCGTCATCATGGCGTTGTCCTCAGGCTTTGTCGGTCAGGTTCTTGCCAATCATGCGCACCAGCACAATCGCCGCGATGTTAGCGATCACCACCGCAATCAGGCCACCGGCCGAGGCCATGCCCACATCGAACTGCACCAGCGCCTGGTTGTAGATCAGATAGGCGAGGTTGGTCGAAGCGACCCCAGGTCCGCCATTTGTCGTGGTGAAGATTTCTGCAAATACCGACAGCAGGAAAATCGTCTCGATCATCACCACCACCGCGATGGGCCTGGCCAAATGTGGCAGGGTCAGATGCCAGAAGATGGCCAGGGCACCCGCCCCATCCAATCGAGCGGCCTCTTTCTGCTCTTGATCGAGCGACTGCATGGCTGTCATCAGCAACAAGATCGCAAAAGGCAGCCACTGCCAGGAAACAATGACGATGATCGAGAAGAGTGGGTAATGAGCTAGCCAATCGACGGGCTGTGCCCCGAAGAACTTCCATACCGCCGCGAGGATCCCGGAGACAGGGTGGAAGATCAGGTTCTTGAAGATCAGCGAACCCACGGTCGGCATGATAAAAAACGGCGAAATGAGCAGCACCCTGACTATGCCGCGTCCAAAGAACTCGCTTGCCTCAAGCAAGGCTGCAATCAAGACACCAAAAATCACGCTGATCAGCAACACGCTGCCCACCAATATCAACGTGTTAAGCGCTCCGGGAAGAAAACCCGAATCTGTCACGAAATAGGCAAAGTTCTCCAGGCCAACGAACTCGTTTTCCCCTGGATTGAGCAGGTTGTACCGGATCACCGAAAAATAAACGGTCATGGCCAGCGGCACGATCATCCAGAGCAACAAAAGTGCAACCGATGGCGACACCAGAAACCATCCTGGATTGATCAAACGGCGTGCGCGTGATGGCGCCGAGGCCGCAAGCTGGGCTCGAATAATGGACGTGTTCATGATTATTTACCTGTGCGGCTGTGACCGCCGGCGCTAAGCCGGCGGAGGTAAGGGGCTATTTATTTTTTGGGATAGCCCGCACGCTTCATCTCGCGCTCGGTTGTGGACTGGGCAGAAGCCAGCGCTTGCTCAACCGACATTTGTCCTGTCAATGCTGCGGAGAAAAGCTTGCCTACCGATGTACCGATCGACTGAAACTCGGGGATCACCACGTATTGAATGCCCACGTACGGAACAGGTTTGGCTGAAGGCTGCGACGGGTCAGCGTGCTTCATCATTTGCAACGTTACCTGAGCAAACGGCGCGGCCTTGAGGTAAGCGTCACTGTAGGTCGAGATGCGTGTACCGGGTGGCACGTTCGTGATGCCATCCTTATCGGTAACTAGCTGGATGTACTCTTTGGAGGTGGCCCAGGTGACGAACGATTTGGCGGCCTCTTTGTGCTTGGAGGTGGCAGGAATTGCCAATGACCAGGCGTACAACCATGAGGACCCCTTGTCGGTAACCTCAATAGGCGCAGGAGCGAAACCTACGCTGTCCACCACCCGGCTCTGCTCCTTATCGGTGGTGAAAGATCCAGCCACGCTTGCATCAACCCAAATCGCGCATTTTCCACTGTTGAAAAGGGCCAGTGTTTCGTTGAACCCGTTACTGGATACTCCCGGAGGGCCGTATTTCTTCAGGGTATCAACATAAAACGTCGCTGCTGCCTTCCACTCAGGACCATTGAGTTCAGGCTGCCATCTCTCATCGAACCAGCGCGCCCCGAAGGCGTTGGCCATCGTGGTAAGCAAGGCCATGTTTTCGCCCCAGCCAGCTTTGCCACGCAAGCACATGCCATATTGATCCTTCGAAGGATCATTGAGCTTGGCAGCGAACTCGCCCAGTTGCGACCAGGTCGGCTGCCCCGGCATCGTCAGCCCTGCAGCCTTGAACAGGTCGGTGCGGTAGTACGTGATGGTGCTTTCGCCGTAGAACGGCAGTGCGTAGAGCGTATCGTTAACGGAAAGGCCCTGACGCACGGCAGGAAAGATATCGTCGACGTCGTAGCCGGCCGGGAGGTCCTTCATCGGCTCTAGCCAGCTCTTAGCACCCCACATCGGGGTCTCGTAGGTGCCAATCGTCAACACGTCGAACTGACCACCTTGAGTGGCAATGTCAGTGGTCAGGCGCTGACGCAGAACGTTCTCTTCGAGCACGACCCAGTTCAGTTTGATGTCGGGATGCTGCTGCTCGAAGACCTTGGATAGCCGTTGCATTCGGATCATGTCACCGTTGTTGACCGTCGCGATGGTCAGCGTCTCAGCGGCATGGCTGGCAAGGGCGAATGACAGACCAGTAGAAAGAATTAGCGCATTCGTAATCTTCATGGGGCTCTCCACTCCAAGCCAGATGACCGGAGCTATTATTGTTGTTGTTCACCACTTGTGAGCAAAACAAGACCGCATTGCAGTGGTGGGCGAATTGATTAGACCACCTACCCGCCCCGCCCTCAAACGAATCGCGGACGCCGAACCGATACTTTTTTGATCGCGACAACCGGCGGCCACGAGGGTTAAAAAAGTATCAACAAGCTGCAATAGTTGGGCTAGCAGCCCCGGACGAATTCGGCGTATGGTTGGCGCATTCGATCCACCGCATAACTATAAAAAGGGGCACGAGATGCCTGATAACCGCGCTGCTTTGTTCGAGCACCGACCAGCCGACCTTGAAGTCATCCTTCCTGAACCCGATCAGAGCTTTCGATGGTACGAGCACGACTATCCATACGCCCTCGCCCGCTGGAACCACCATCCGGAATATGAAATCCACCTGATTCGACAAGGAAGTGGCAAGCTTTTGGCTGGGGATTACATCGGGCCCTTCACCGCAGGACATGTCGCACTGATTGGCCCAGGTCTTCCCCATGATTGGATGGGAGATATCGCGCCGGGGGAACAGCTCGTAGGCCGCGACGTGGTTCTGCAGTTTGACGGTGCTGCCCTGCTCGACCTCCAAGGTTCATTACCTGAGCTATCAGAGCTGAAAACGCTATTTGAGCTGGCACAACGTGGGATCGAGTTTACTGGGGGGACGGCCGTCGAGGCCGCTTTGCTGCTTGAGAGAATCGGCGAGGCGACGGGACTTCAGCGCCTGATCATGTTCCTGCAATTGATAGGCACCCTCGCAAGGGCGCCAAAGCGCGAAATTCGGGTATTGGCCAGCGCCTGCTACTCGCCTTCGTTGAACGAGCGCAGCTCGGAGCGAATTAATCAGGCATTCGACTACTTGATCAATGAGCTCACGTCTGACGTCCGGCTATCTGTCATCGCCGAGCGAGTTGGGATGAGCGAGGCCGGTTTTTCACGCTTTTTCAAACGAATCACTGGCCACGGATTCATGGACCTGATGCGCAAGCTGCGCATCCAGCGTGCATGTCGGCTACTCGTCCAGACACAGCTCTCGGTCGCCGAAATCTGCTTCGAGGTAGGCTACGAAAACGTCTCCAATTTCAATCGCCACTTCCGTCATGAAATGCATCAGACCCCGAGCGACTACCGGCGTACTACTGCCGTGAAGCTCTTCAACCGAGACAGTCTTCACCCATCGCTACCGATCACGCAGGTGCGGTGAGACCGCGCCTGTCGATGTGACGCACGATAGTGTCCCCAGCCCGATACAAGAGAGAATGAATATGCAATTGCCGAGCGTTGTTGTGTTTGGTGAAGCACTGACCGACGTGGTTCAACACTCGCCCGGACGGTGGCAGGGCTATCCAGGTGGCGCGCCCTGGAACGTGGCCCGCGCAATGAGCCGCCTCGGCGTGCCCACTGCATTCGCCGGCTCGATCAGTACCGACTCATTGGGCGATGAGCTCGCACAGCAATCGAAGTCTGCCGGCCTGGACATGAGATTCCTCCAGAGAGTTGACGCTGACCCTCTGGTAGCTATCGTGCCCTCCAGCCACCCTCCCCGGTATTTCTTTGCGGGCGAGGCCGATCTACTTTTTGATGTGGACCAACTCCCGGCAGGTTGGTTGGATGCCGCTCGACTCTGTCACTTCAGCTGTATCAGCCTTGCCCGTCAGCCATTGGGGGACAGGCTTGTTGAGGTGGCCAGGAGGGTGAAGGAAGAAGACAAGCTGATCAGCTATGACCCGAACTGGCGCAACCTGATGGACACCCGCTACCGCGAGCTGACTTTCCCGGCCATGGTGGAGCTTGCAGACATCATCAAGCTCTCGGATGAAGATCTTCGCCAGATATACCCTGGATTGAACGAAGAACAGGCGCTTCACACGTTGCGGACGATGAATGCTAGTGCGCAGATTCTTTTCACCCGTGGAGCGAAAGGTATGGCGTTGTATGCTGCCGACGTGAAGTTTGAACAGCCCGCGATCGCCGTTGAGGTCGCTGATACGGTGGGTGCTGGCGATTCGAGTATGGCCGGATGGCTGGCCTCGACGTTGTTAGGCATCCAAGAGCCCCATGCACGATTGGAGTTCTCCGCTGCTTGTGCCTCGGTGTCTTGCTCGCATGCCGGGGCTTACGCGCCTAGTCGTGAAGAGGTGGAGGATTTGCTGTCAAACCGCATGCAACATCAGCGCTGAAGTTCGCATTGCGTACCGCCATTTTGTCAGGAAGGCGGGACTCAAGAAGCACTGGATGGACTTTAGATCCCGGATGACGACTACCCCCCCTGCACGGGGCGTTTAATCCAAAATCATTCGAAGCGCACTGTTCGTGCCAGGCAGCCGTCCAGAGCGTTTTGCCAGGGCTGTTGCTTCTAAGCGGCCACCTGTTTCGCCCAATGCTTGTTCAGATCACCACTGAGCGTTCCCACCACTCCAGAAATACCTGCAAAGCCGCCTCGTTAGTGCTGGCCTGATTAACCGCCATGTAATAACCACGCGCGGTTCTGTGCTCCAATGCCAGGGGCTGCACCAATTGGCCACTGTCCAGATACGTCTTGAGCATACCGATGCATGCCAGCCCTATGCCGCGCCCATCCAGGGTCGCCTGAATCTGCTGCGCGTAGTTATTGTAGGCCATGCGCGAGGGCGGCAACGGGCCTTCATAGCCCATCTGGTTGAGCCAGGTGGACCAGTCCACCACTGGCCAGTTGAAGCCGCGCCAGTGTTCGTGGTCCAAGTGCAACAAACGCTCCCCCACCAGTTGCTGCAAGTTCTTGATCTGGCGCCCAGCGAGGTAGCCAGGGCTACACAGCGGCACCATATTTTCATCGAATAGGCGGGTCATGCGAATATGCTGCGACTGCCCCTCATCGCCGCAGGTGAAGGCCACGTCAATTTGTTCCTCGCGTAAATCCACCTCCCGGTCCAGCGCCAGCAACCGGATCGCCACCTCAGGGTGCTCGGCCTGAAAGGCCTCCAAGTGGGGCATCAGCCAATAGGTCGATAAGCCAATGGTGGCCGTGATCGTCAACGCCTCCTGCGTGCCGCTGCGGATATCACTGGCTGCCTGGGCAATGCGCTCCATTCCTTGATCCACCGCTGCATACAGACGCCTCCCAGAAGGGGTAAGGCTGACCCGACGGTGTTCACGCACGAATAGCTCGTGACCGAGAAACTCTTCTACGAGCCGAATTTGCCGGCTAACGGCCGCCTGAGTAATACATATTTCATGGGCCGCCGCAGTAAAACTCAGCAGCCGCGCAGCGGCTTCGAACACCACAAGACCGTTGAGAGGAGGAAGGCGCCGCCGAAGCTTTTCCATTACAAAAAGTTATCCAAAGGTCGTGAATTAGTTGTTTGTTCTGCCCGCAGAATCATGGCCATATGGCAACCAGGCCGGCGTATACGACCGTCCATGTCTGCGATGACCAGTATTGATCTGCCTCTATTCCATTACCTAAGCTTTATCGTAATTTCAGGAGAGACGCAAATGCGCTTGGTGCACACATTCAAGGTTCTGATGGGAGGCTTGGCGCTTTCCCTTTTGCAGGTACTGCCGGTCTCCGCCGAGCAGGCACCGATCCGTATCGGCTGGATCAACTGGGCAGATGCAGAAATCACTGCAAAACTGGCCGCCAAGGCGATCGAAGACGTGACTGGCCATCCGGTCAAACTCGTCATGGCCGACCTGGGCATCCAATTCCAGGCATTAGCCAACAAGAGCGTCGACTTCATTCCAATGGTCTGGCTGCCAGGGGCGCACAAAACCTTCTGGGACAAGTACAGCTCTCAAGTTGAAGACTTGGGGACCGTGTACGACGGCAAGATTGGCTGGGCGATTCCAGACAGCATTCCGGCCAGTGAGGTGTCCAGTATTGAAGACCTGAACAAGCCGGGCATTGCGGCGAAATTCGGCAACCGAATCCTGTCGGCAGGAGCGGGAAATGGGCAATACAAACTGTCCGAAAAGGCCATCGCCGAATATGGCCTCAAAGACTACAAGCTGGTTGCTTCCTCCGAAGCAGGCATGCTCTCGGAATTAGCGCGGGATCAGTCCCGTGACAAATGGTCGATCATCAACGCCTGGAACCCGCACTGGATGTTTGCTAAATGGAAATTGCGCTATCTCGTCGACTCGAAGAACATTTTCGGCGGTACTGAGCATATCCACGTGGTTTCCCGCCTGGGCTTCAAGGCGGACGAGCCGAAGATCGCCACCTTCCTCGAGCATTACACGTTGCCTTTGAACGATCTGGAAACCATGCAGATGCAAGCCAAGGATAGTTCGGTCGATGAAGTAGTGAACGCTTACTACTTGAAGAACCGCACACGCTTCGCTGCCATGTTCCAGTGACCTGACATTTGCGTCCAGTTTCAAACGCTGCGTTTTATCCCACTACCTGAACCTGATCCACCGCATGCGGCAACCCGCCTGTGCGCCGATGTGTGCCCGTCATTTGCTGAATTGCCATTTAACTAATAAAACACCCTGGAGAACCGCAATGAAACTGACTGATTTCAAAGTCCTGACCTTTGACGTAGTAGGCACCCTGATCAATTTCGAAGCCGGCATCTTGGCGGCCGTACGCAGTATCGGCGGACCTGAAGCCTATAACGTTTCTGACGACGCCATTTTCGACGCTTACAAAACCGCAGATGACGTGTACCGCGGCGACATGCGTGCTCCCAATCGATTCATGTACACCATGAGCGATATTTATCAAAAGTTCGCAGCCGAATTGGGACTGATCAGCGATAAGGCCGCCGGTGATCGCTTTCAGGCTTCAGTGGTCTCCTGGCCAGCCTTTGCCGATTCCGTGGATGCCCTGGCTCGCCTGCGCAAGCATTTCCGTCTAGTCGCCATGACCAACGTCGATCGCACTTCCTTCTCCGCTTACCAATTCACCCTGGGCTATCCGTTCCATGACTCGCTCACCAGCGAAGAGACCGGCGTACATAAGCCCGACCCACTGTATTTCGCTTACAACCAAGGACGTCAGTCAGCTTCAGGTTTCCAGAAATGTGACATTTTGCATGTCGCTCAGAGCCAGTATCACGACATCGGTGTGGCGCACGAGGCGGGCTATACCACTTGCTGGATCGAACGTCGTCACGACATCCTGGGCTATGGCGCCACGCCCGTGCCTGAAAAGGTCACTCAACCCGACTTCCACTTCCACTCAATGAAAGAGCTGGCTGACGCAGTGGAAGCCGAGTTGAGCAACCCAGCCATGAAATATTCCTGAGGAAGCGAGCCATGGCCGTCAGTCCTTTTGCAGCCGATATTGCTTCACTGTGGCAATCCACGGCCGTTGACGCTCCGTCATTTCCAGCGCTGGAAGGTGATCGAAGCTATGACGTGGTCGTGGTGGGGGGAGGCTATACCGGGTTGTCCACGGCGCATTATTTGGCGAAAAAAGGGCTGGCAACAGTGGTGCTGGAAGCCAGTCGCATCGGCTGGGGGGCGAGCGGTCGAAATGGTGGCGTGGTGTCGGCCAAGTATCGTATCTCGCTGAGCAAGGTGGCGGCGCGATACGGACTGGAGATGGCTCAGACTATGCGTCGTCTATCCCTTGAGTCGGTGGAACACCTTGAGGAGCTGGTGGCGGTTTATTCGCTGGAAGCGGCGCAATATCGGCGTAGCGGCAGCCTGCATTGCGCGCACAACGAGGCCACGCTGGACTACTGTGTGCGGGAGGCGCAGTGGTTGCATGAGCATTTGGGGGATAGCTCCTTCGAAGTGCTTTGCGCCGGTCAGATGCAGGAGGAAACCGGCTCTGGCGATTTTGTCGGCGGCGTCCTCGACAGAGGTGGAGGCTTGTTACACCCATTGAACTTCGTCCGGGGGTTGGCCGACGGTGTGAGCGCGGCGGGAGTCAGTATCCATGAGGGAGCGCCCGTCATGGGCATTCGGCGGATGGGGACGGGCGTCAGGGTGGAGACACCTACTGGCACTGTCCGTGCCAAGCAAGTCGTGTTGGCTACTAACGGTTACTCGAGCCTAACGCCAGCTACTGCGCCTGTGCGCAAATCGGTCGTGCCTTTTCGTTCGGCGATGCTGGCCACCGAGCCTCTCACCGGCCCGCAGCTGGAGTTGTTGCGCCACGGCCGCAGCTACACCGAAACGCGGCGGATGATGCGCTGGTTTCGGATGGCCGAGGACCGTCTGTTGTACGGCGGTCGCGGTGCGTTCGGCACGGATGACTCCGAGGCGGCTTTCAATGCCTTGCACGAAGCGATGGTCAAGCAGTTTCCCCTACTCGCCCGGGCGACCATCACCCATCGTTGGTCGGGGCTAGTGGCGCTCACAATTGACAGTGTGCCGCACGTCGGACGGATTGATGACCGCGTGGTCTATGCCATGGGTTACAACGGCACGGGAGTGGCCATGTCCTCATACATCGGTAAGCATGTCGCAGATGTCATTGTTGGGCGGAAGCCAGAATTGGGGTTGATGTGGGCGGACAAAATACGCCGTATACCTTTTTATTCGCTGCGAGTACCCGTGGTTCGAATGGTCGCCGGTTGGTATCAGTTTTTGGACGCCATCGGACGCTGAGCGTATCCCGAAAGAAATGACAGTCCCAGGCCGCTACACAGCCTCGGTCCGGAAGGAGTGATACTGCCATGCTGTTGGAGAATGAAATTCAATGCTTGAAACTAGGCCGGGAATTATCGACCAAACTATCGAAGTGCCGGGATGACCCTCTCGCCATGTGGCTGGCCAGTTACATTCGCAGGTTGATGTGCGAATTATTGGAAGCTGAAGATCCGAGCCAGCTGGCGCGAGCAAGTAGCGCCTGCATGGACGCCATATTGAAGCTCTGGGAGCACCGCGGGTTGCTGCCCTGCGCGAATCAACGTCGTCCTGCGGACGGTGTCACGAGCCAGAGTTTTAAAGCGAAGTCAGACAAATGAATACATAGATAATCTCGCCATTGACCGCTCTAGGAATTGGCAAAAGTCATTTGGCGCTCAAGATTTTCTCATAGAGCCCAGTGAGCATGTGCTCTCTGGTCACGCCACGTCGTAGCGTCGTTTAATGCTCAAGTTGATCAAGTGGGGGAACGTAAGGCATTCGGTCGGTCAGGACCAAGGCCAGGCCTGCTCCGTGCGGGAAAAACCAGAAGGTTAAAAGCAGTGTACCGGCCCCAACTGCCAACCCCTTATTCGTCAGATCTCTTGCTTACTCCGTCTGTCGACGTCAAAAGCCGCCTTTCTTTCAAAGCTGACATCGCCAAAATTGATTCTCAGCAAGCAGGTATCAGCTGACAGTAAAACTTGAAGTACATCGCAGCGATTGAAGCCATAAATGAGAGTTATCAGTCACCCCCAGCAACGCGATGGTGTTATTGACGCCCAGCCATCAATACAGCTCATGGTTATATGCGATCACGCAGCTAGCTCTTCGTCATCCCTGTCGTAAAATCACGCCACGGTTACGCAGCCCCTGCGTCATCGTCAATAGGCTCCACGCCCATTCTGATAGAAGCCATAAGGTTGTTTGATTGACCTGAAAGCTCCCATAGTCAAGCAGCCCCCCCAGCCAGAGCCATGACCGCACCAAGTCAGAATGAGGATTACAGTTCATACCCTCTGGAATTATTCGCCGCAACAAATGGAGCCCCATTGATGCCCGATCCGATCAAGCTTGAATTTTCCGAAAAGTACGACGATAAGCACGCGCAGAGTTATTTACTCAAGCATAAGGACAATCTGGCCCGCCGTTTATCCCACAAACGCGACGAGCAATTGGCACGTAGTGCGTTGGTCGCCGCTGGCGAGCCTGGCTTGGTGCTGGACTTGCCGTGTGGGGCCGGGCGTTTCTGGCCGTTACTGGCGCAAAAGCCTGGTCGCGTGATCATCGGCGCAGACAATTCTGAGTCGATGTTGAAGGTCGCAACCATCGCCCAACCGGCGGAAGTGGTGAAACGGGTTCGCCCGTTGCAGACCTCTGCCTTTGCTATCGATTTACCGGACAACGCGGTTGACAACATATTCTGCATGCGCTTGATGCACCACATCGGCGCCCCTGAGCACAGACTCGCGATACTGCGTGAGTTTCAACGCGTTACTCGCGACAGCGTAATTATCTCACTATGGGTGGACGGGAACTTCAAGGCTTGGAAACGCAAGCGTACCGAAGTGCGTCGTCGCAACAAAGGAGAACAGGAAGGTTACCAAAATCGGTTCGTGTTACCGGCTACTACTGTCGAGGCAGAGTTTGAACAAGTCGGTTTCCGTGTTCAGAAATCCCTGGACTTCATACCGTTCTACGCCATGTGGCGAGTGTATGTTTTGCGCAAAAAATAATAGGATGGCTATCGGCCGCGTATTCACTTGATGGTGTTTATAGTTTACGCCCCCTCGAATCATAGGCCACATGATCAGCTCCGTGGATGGGCGCCTCGTGTCTTTCCGATGGACATTTCTCCCCAACGGAGACAGTGAGCGAACGATTAGCAACCATTACGAGCGAATTGCCGCCAGCGTGGGCGAAGACGGTTTCATCATAGGTCGAAAGACCTGGGAAGGTAACGGCTGGATTACCGGACAGCGCATAGAGGCCTCGGGGGGAGCCTCTTGCCGAACATCTCCGCCGCACCTCAGGCAACGCGTGAAGTTCACGCATTTACGGCAGCCCGAGCTAGATGGACCCAAGCAAGCAGCGACATCCATTATCACAGCAAAAAGACAGCACCTCAGCTTGAACCCAGCGCACTGCAAACGATTTGTGCGGTCACATCGAAATTCTCCGTAGTAAGCACATCGATTGGCGCGCGACCTTTTAATCGCTCATGAGGCTTACAAAGGGCGCCATAAAGCCTCCATGCATCGACATCCGGAAACCGCGCTAACGCAGCAAGTACCAACTTGTGCCGCAGTGGATCAAGCTGCCAATCGGGAATACGCTGACCGCGATTCCCCAGACTCAGGGATAGCAGGCGCCGAGCCTTGATATCTCGGTTGATCTGATCTCTGGATTTGCCTGCCAGTTTGGCGAAGACAAACAGTGCCAAATTACTCGAAGCTTCATAGGTAGCTAGCATCTCGGCGCGCTGGCGTTGTATTTCAGATACTTGGGGGTCGCGCAGCTGTTCAGTCTGCGTAGGAGCAGGTAGGACTGGTGAATACTGAGCAGCGTTAAGGACCGGTTCGTTGCTGACGGACGTTTTGGAGGCTGGGACAGTCGTCTCTGGGAAGCCACCGCTGTACAGAACGGCGTTTGCATTCGCGCTTTCCAACGAAGGTAATGAAGCTGCGCCCTCTAAACGAATGGTCAGCGGAGAACTTGCCGCTTTCAGTTGTCCCTGCCCCCAAAGGTCCAGACGATTCGCCCAGTCCTGCATCATGGTCCGGCGCTGCTCGACATATTCCGCGTGATTGTAGGCCGCACTCACCTTGTCCGGATCCGCATGAGAAAGCTGAGCATCCACCCACACCTTCGGGTAGCCGATCTCGTTCAGCGCCGTCGAGATCGTCGCCCTCATGCCATGACCGGTGAGTTGATCGGCGTACCCCATTCGGCGTAGCGCGCCATTCAGCGTGTTCTCACTGATGCGCTTGCTGAGGTCGCTTCGATGCGCAAACAAGTAGCGTTGCGCAGGGACAACCTGGTCCTGCAAGTGACGCACGATCTCCAGCGCCTGAACCGACAGCGGCACGATATAAGGCGGTACATTTTGGGTCTGTTTACCTGGCTTCCGCATCGCTAGCTGAAGTTGTTTCACCACTTCCGCCGGTATGATCCACAAGCGCTTCTCCAGATCGAACTGATCGGGTGTTGCCAGCCGCAATTCGCCCGTGCGGACCCCGGTCAGCAGCAACAACCGAAGACCAAGCCGAGTTTGGTTGGCGCCACCGTAATTTCGAAGAGCAGCCATCAATCCCGGAAGCTCGTCCATACGAAGAAATGGGTTGTGCGTAACAGGCGGTTTGGGGAGTGCGACCACATCAAGGTCTGAAGCCGGGTTGTGTTCCAGTCCCTCGATTTTCACCAACGCATAACGGAACAATTGGTTGAACCAGGTCCGACATTTTTCGGCGGTCGTTAAAGCCTTGCGCTGTTCGATCCTGCTCAGTAAATCCAGCAGATCGTGACGATTGATATCGTAGATAGACCGCCCGCCCAGGCTGGGCAGGACGTCTTTATTGAAGATTCTCAATATCTGCGAGAGCGTGCTTTGACGCCCTTCCTTCAGGCTCAGCCTGCGGAACTCCACCCACTGATTGAACACAGCCTCGAAGGTGTGCTCCTTCGCAGCATGAACAGCAAGACGCTGTTGTTTGCGATGCTCATAGGGATTGATGCCTTGGGCAACCAAGGCCCGTGCTTCATCACGACGGGTACGGGCTTCTTTAAGCCCAATTTGGGGGTAACTACCGAGCGACATGCGCTTCTGCTTGCCTGCCCAGTAGTAACGGAAGAGCCAGACTTTTCCGCCTCTGGCCGTCACATTGAGTGTGAGACCATCACTGTCGCCGAGGGTGTAGTCATTACCGGTGATTCGGGCATGTCGAACTGTCATTTCTGAGAGTGCCATCGCGAGCTCCTGAACAGAGTCAGGGCCAGATGCTCATCTCGCTACACAATCTGCTCCAGCATTTAACCGATTCAGTGCTCGTCAGAATCCTGGACTCAATTCTGGACTTAAACGCACCGGATAGTGCTGGATTTCAGTGGTTCCCGCTGGAACGAAAAAAGGGCCTAAAGGCCCTGATTTCAATCACTTACAGAATTCAGTGGAACTCTGTAGCGCAATATTTGGAGCGGGAAACGAGACTCGAACTCGCGACCCCGACCTTGGCAAGGTCGTGCTCTACCAACTGAGCTATTCCCGCGTCTTGGTGTGGCGCATTCTATAGATTCAGATTACGCCGTCAACCCCTTGATTCAAAAAAGTTTTATTTCGGCTCTACATCTGTCCGCAGATGCGGCCAGGCGGCGCGCAGGTATTGGACCATCGACCACAGCGTCAGGCCCGCGGAAACCAGCAGCAGTCCGTAACCCAACAGCACCCAGAAGCTGAAGTCCGAAGGGTTGGCCAGCAGGATCACCAGCGCCAGCATCTGCGCGGCGGTTTTCCATTTGCCCAGGTTCGACACGGCGACCTGGGCGCGGGCGCCCAGCTCGGCCATCCACTCACGCAGCGCCGAGACGACGATTTCGCGGCCGATGATCACCGCCGCCGGCAAGGTGAGCCAGAGGTTGCCGTGTTCCTGTACCAGCAGCACCAAGGCCACCGCGACCATCAGCTTGTCGGCCACCGGGTCGAGGAAGGCACCGAACGGCGTGCTCTGCTCCAGGCGTCGAGCCAGGTAACCATCCAGCCAGTCCGTCGCTGCGGCGAAGGCAAAGACCGAGGCGGAGGCCACGTAGCTCCAGTGGTACGGCAAATAGAACAGCAAAATGAAGATCGGAATGAGCAGGACGCGTAGAACGGTAATCAGATTTGGGATATTCATCGGCACAACTGGCTACAAGGTTGACGGGCATTCTACTCGCTGTGCAGGTTTGCATAAATCGACTCAGCGAGCTTTTTACTGATACCGGGTGCTTTGGCTATCTCCTCGATGCTGGCACGAGACAGTTCCTGCAATCCACCAAAATGTTTCAACAAGTCGCGACGGCGCGTCGGGCCGACGCCTGCCACACCTTCCAGTGTAGACGTCCGGCGCGTCTTGCCACGGCGGGCACGGTGTCCGGTGATGGCGAAACGGTGGGCTTCGTCACGGATCTGCTGGATCAGGTGCAACGCTGGCGAATCGCCCTTGAGGGTGAACTCATGGGCTGCGTCGTTCAGGTACAAGGTCTCGAAGCCGGCCTTGCGCGTCGCGCCCTTGGCCACGCCCAGCAGGATCAGGTCGGGCACCATCAGCTCATTGAGCACATCGCGGGCCATGGACAATTGGCCCTTGCCACCGTCCACCAGGAGGATGTCTGGCAACTTGCCCTCCCCGTCCTTGAGCTTGCCGAAACGCCGCATCAATGCCTGGTGCATGGCCGCGTAGTCATCGCCGGGCGTGACGCCTTCGATGTTGTACCGGCGGTAATCGGACTTGATCGGGCCTTCCGGACCGAACACCACGCAGGACGCCACGGTTGCCTCGCCACTGGAATGGCTGATGTCGTAGCACTCCAGCCGTTGCGGCGGCTCGTCCAGGTTGAGGACATCGGCCAGGGCCTCGAACCGCGCTGCGACGTGTTGACGGTTGGCCAGGCGCGCGCCGAGGGCCTGTTCGGCGTTGGTCACGGCCAGTTGCTGCCAACGGGCACGGGTGCCACGAACGCGGTGGCTGATGGTCAGTTCACGACCGCGAAGCTTATCGATGGCTTCGATCAGAGCCGGGAAATCCTCGTGGACCACGTTGACGATCAACTCGGCAGGCAAGTCGCGTTCCGGGCTGCTGATGTAGTACTGGCCCAGAAACGCCGCCATGACCTCAGCCACGTCCTCCTCGATACCCACTTGGGGAAAGAAGTTCTTGCTGCCCAGCACACGACCGCCGCGCACGCTGATCAAATGCACGCAAGCGCCGCCCGGGTTGATGAACGCAGCGATCACATCGACATCACCACTGCCCCCTTCCATGCTTTGCTGGTCCTGCACGCGGCGCAGCAGGCTGATCTGGTCGCGCAGCTCGGCGGCCCGCTCGAACTCAAGGTTGACCGCCGCGTCCTCCATGGCTGCCGACAGTTCATCGGTCAGCGCATTGCTGCGGCCCTCCAGGAACATCACCGAGTGACGCACGTCCTCGGCGTAGACCTGCGGCTCGACAAACCCCACGCAAGGCGCCTTGCAGCGTTTGATCTGGTATTGCAGGCAGGGCCGGGTACGGTTCTTGTAGTAGCTGTCTTCACACTGGCGAACGAAAAAGGTCTTCTGCAGCAGGCTGAGGCTTTCACGAATCGCCCCGGCGCTGGGATAAGGACCGAAATACCGACCCTTGGCCTTTTTGGCACCCCGATGAATGCTCAGGCGCGGAAAGGCCCCGTCGGACAGAAACACGTAGGGGTAGGATTTGTCGTCGCGCAGCAGGATGTTGTACGGCGGGCGCCATTCCTTGATCAGCGTCTGCTCAAGCAGCAGCGCCTCGGTTTCATTGGCGGTGATCGTCGTTTCGATTTGCGCGATGCGCCCCACCAGGGCGGCAGTCTTCGGCGCGAGGCCGGTCTTGCGAAAGTAACTGGCCAGGCGCTTCTTGAGGTTCTTGGCCTTGCCGACATAAAGCAGGCGTGCGTCGCCGTCGAACATGCGGTACACGCCGGGGCGACCGCTGCAAGTGGACAGGAACGCGCTTGGATCAAACAGATCAGTCATTTTCAGGCGCTGGCATCGACCATGCCGTGGCGCACCGCCAACAGTGTCAATTCGACGTCACTGCTGATCGAAAGCTTCTCGAAGATACGATAGCGGTAGGTGTTGACGGTTTTGGGCGACAGGCACAGCTTGTCGGAGATGATCTGCACCTTCTGGCAACCGACAATCATCAGGGCAATCTAGATTTCCCGCTCCGACAGCGCATCGAAGGGAGAATCGTTGGTTGGCTGGAACGACTTGATCGCCAATTGCTGGGCGATTTGCGGGCTGATGTAGCGTTGCCCGGCAAAAACCAGACGAATGGCCTGGACCATCTCGTTCAAGCCAGCGCCCTTGGTGAGGTAGCCCGCCGCGCCCGCCTGCAACAGCCGAGTGGGGAACGGATCCTCTTCGCACACGGTCACCGCGACCACCTTGATGTCCGGGTGACTGCGCAACAGCTTGCGCGTGGCTTCAAGGCCGCCGATGCCAGGCATCTTGACGTCCATCAACACCACGTCGGGCTTCAATTCACGCGCCTTGATCAGGGATTCTTCCCCGGATTCAGCCTGGCCAACTACCTGCAGGCCGTCGATGTCAGCCAGCATTCGTGTAATGCCCGTACGGACGAGATCATGGTCATCGACCACTAACACCCTAATCAAGCAGACACCTCACGATTTGGTCTTATTTGGGTTGCACAACACCTTAGCAAAAAGCATCCAGCAGACCTAGCGCAAAGGGACAGATAAAAGTTACAACACATCTTTATTGACACAACGTCCGAGGCTTCAAGCACCGGCGTCTCGCTGCATCCTCAGGAAACACTCATCCTCGCCCACGACCCGCAGGCCCATGCGTTCGTACAGGGCCCTGGCCGGATTATCCTTGAACACCGTCAGACGCAGCGCCGGCCGACGTTCCAGCCCCACCAGGTCCCAAACCTGTCCGATCGCCCAGGTACCCGCGCCCTGCCCACGAAACGCTTTATCTATCTGCAATTCCCGGATGTACAGCGCCCGGGCGTCGCGGCTGAGGCTGACGAAGCCCAGCGCCTGGCCTTCACGACTGATTATCCAGTTCTGGCGAATGATCCAGGCCAGATCGAATGCTTCGTCCTGCCAGAGCAAATCATGCTTGAGATAATAAGCAAGCATGTTGTCGCAGGTCAGTTGCCGGGCGAAGTCCATGTCCCCGGCCGTTGCGGCACGCCACTCGAAGCTCATGAAAACCTCATACGGGCGTTGCCACCGGCACGACCTGCCCAGCCCAGCCGTTGACATCGCGGCGGGCGATCACCAACAGCTCGCCCGTGCCTGGAGCGGCCACGAGCAGCGCACCGTCCGGGCCCCAGATCGCACTGCGGCCAGCCGATTCCCAGCCTCCGGTGGCGCCGCCATGATTGGCCATCAGCACGGTCATGGCATGCTGCCGGGCATAGCCTTGCAGCAATGCCGTATCGGGCACGTAACCACCCTCGGTGATCAACACCCCCGCCGCATATAGCGTAGCGCCCTGCCCGGCTGCCGCGGCAGCATGGCTGGCGTGGGAAAAATCGGCGCATACCACCAGGGCGATGCAATCCTGCCCCATCGCCAGTATCGAGCCGCCATGCCCCGGGGCGAAGGCGACTTCTTCCCCAGCGTGCAGATGCTGCTTGCTGTACACCCCGAGGGAACCGTCAGCGCCAAGGACCAACGCACCGATCAACACCGGGGCGTCCGCCGACAGGCGAATCGGCATGCCCACCACCGCTGTCAGGCCGAGTTCGCGGGCCAAGTCGCGCAGCGGTTGCAATACGGCATCCTCCGGCAGGATGGCCAGATCCGCCGCCAGGCCGCGTTCGTAACCGGTGAGTGACAGCTCAGGAAACACTAGCAACTGCACGCCCTGTTCAGCGGCCGCCTGCATGAAATGCTGATGACGCACGAGGTTGGCGCGAACATCCCCCGCGATGGAGATCGACTGGGCGGCGGCGAAGGCTGGAGCGGTCATGGGTCATCCTTGGGAGGCACTGCAAACCTGAAGTTTGTCATAAAGCCCAGCGGACTCAAGCTGGGGCGAACAATTGCATGCCCTCGATAGAATTTTCTGATTGAACCGGCGCACCGTCCTCAAGTAAGCTCAGGGCCATTCATCGGAGACAGACCATGTTCAACGCCCTCTCACCGCTTCAAACCGCCAGCGCCCCGCGCTCGGTTGCGGCTGCCCGGGCGAACAGTGTTCAAACTCCGGTCAGCTTTTATTTTGGGTATTGGTTTAGCCACTGGCGCGCCTGATACCCAACCGGCGCCCACTTTAAACGGGTCGCCTTCCAGAGTTTTCCAAACCCCCGGTCGGCCTCCCGACCGGGGGTTTTGTTTTTTCAGGCCCCACACATTTGCAGCACCAGACAACTTGAGGATTGAGCCATGAACTACGCCACTTATTACCGTCACGACAGTTTTTCCGCCTGGCGATTTACCAGCCACCGCTCGGGACAGCCTGCCGCCTCCGATCGGTCACCAACCGGTGGCAAGCCTCAATTGCGGGCCAATCCGGCCAATTGTCGAACACCCCACTAGGACCGGCGCGCGGGAATGAACCCGCTACCCGTCCAGGAAGCCAAATCATGAATTCGTCCGTCTCCGCTTTGCCGCTGTCCACGCTCAACCCTGCCAACGAAGCCCTGACCCTGCGTCTGCCGAGCTCGTTGCAACTCAAGCACCAATTGCCGCTCAGCACCGCCTTGAGCCACCAAGTGAGCGCCCATCGCCAGGCCATCCGCGCGATCCTCGACGGTGAGGACTCCCGCCTGCTGGTCATCGTCGGTCCCTGCTCGATCCACGACCCGAAATCCGCCCTCGAATACGCCGCCAACCTGGCTCGCGTGGCCCATGAAGTGCGCGACAGCATGCTGCTGGTCATGCGCGCCTACGTGGAAAAGCCCCGCACAACCGTAGGCTGGAAAGGCCTGGCCTACGATCCTGGCCTGGATGGCAGCGACGACATAGCCGCCGGCCTGACCTTGTCCCGGGAACTGATGCGCGAAATATTGCAACTGGGCTTGCCCGTCGCCACCGAACTGTTGCAACCCATGGCCGCCAGCTACTTCGATGACCTGCTCAGTTGGGTCGCCATCGGTGCACGCACCACCGAATCGCAGATCCATCGGGAAATGGCCAGCGGCCTGGGCATGCCCGTGGGGTTCAAGAACGGCACCGACGGCGGGGTTGGCATTGCCTGCGATGCCATGCGCTCTGCCGCCCATCCCCATCGGCATTTCGGCGTGGACAGCCAGGGGCATCCGGCGATCATCCAGACGTCGGGCAACCCCGACACCCACCTGGTGCTGCGCGGCGGCCATCGCGGGCCGAACTACGACCAGCAGAGCGTCACGCAGATACACCACGACCTGACCCGCCTCAAGATACCGGCCCGGATCATGGTGGACTGCAGCCACGCCAACAGCGGCAAAGACCCGCTGCGCCAACCGCAGGTGTTCAACGACGTGCTGGAACAACGGCTGCAAGGGAACCGCGCCCTGATCGGCATGATGCTCGAAAGCCATCTGTTCGAAGGCTGCCAGCCGCTGGGCCCGTCGATGCGCTACGGCGTATCGGTCACCGACGGTTGCCTGGGCTGGGAGTCCACCGAGCAGCTGTTGCGTGAAGCCCATCGCAAGCTGCAATTGCCAGCCTGAGGTCCCGAACCCACCTTCCCCTGGAACCTGGGGTCGGCGTGGGCCCCTTTGTGGGAGCGAGCTTGCTCGCGATAGCGTCAGTTCAGCCAGCATTAATGTTGCCTGAAACACTGTCATCGCGAGCAAGCTTGCTCCCACAGAGGTTGTGCCGGGCTTCGCTCAGCCCGGCGCCTTGGAACGAACCTGGACCGTCACCCACTCGGACCGCTGGCTGACGTCATCCAGGCGCTCAACCTGATAGAACACGCTCACCGATCTCTCGCCTTGATCCTGCCAATACGCCGCAGGAATCAAAAAAGCGAGCGGTTGGCCTGCCGTGGCCTCGGTGATTTCGCGCTCACGGACATAAGACGAGTTCCCATTGCATTGCAACCAGACCAGTTCGCCCGCCTCAAGCCCGGGATCATCGATGACAATTGTCACCCCCTCTTGCAAATCGTCGACATCCAGCCACCCGTCGTTCATCTCCCGGATCCTGGGTGCCTTCAACGCAGGACGCAGCAGAGGACCGATGTGCAACGACAAGGGCTCGGCGCGGCGCACCGAATGTCCGCGCCTGACGACATAGGCCAAGGCCAGGTTGTGCCCTACATGGGGAGCGATCAGCGAATGATCGACCCAGAGCGACACCTCACGACCAACCGCATGGGCTTCTATCTCCAGCACATCGCGCCAAAGCGCGTTGGAGTCCTTGCTGGCCGTCAGGATCAATCGATCGCCGACCGCCATCCTGGCGTAGGGCCGAATCGTCACCCACGTTCCGTCAGGTACCCGACTCGGATCAAGGCTGCCACCGACCGCATCGTTGGCAATGGCAGGCAGCAGTTGCGGTGATACATCGCCGATGTCCAGTTGCAGGTGTTGCGAAACCAGGGTGGCCGGCAACTGTTTGCCCGTCACCTGGTAGGAGAGCTCCAGCGAGCCACCGTCCAACTCGGCGATATGCGGTTCGCGCACGACGAACACGACGTCTCGCCCTACTTGCCGCTCCGTGACGAACCCGGCCACTTCATGTCGGTAGGGCTCTCCCTCGTTGTTGAGTCCATGCCAACGCAGCAGCACCTCATCCCCGCACGCCATCATTGGATAAGGCTTGACGGTAACGACGGCCTTGCGCCACGCGGGGTCGATCACCCCGTCCCTGGCCGCTGCCAGGACCGGCGGCGGCAGCCTTGCTCCTGAGGTTGAACGGGATCGTTGAAGGGAGGGGTAAGTGATCATGTACAGGCTCCAGTCCTTGGATGAAGGCACCGTTTGCATAACGGTGCTCGATGGAGCCATTAAAACCCGCTCGCGCCAAACCCACAGCCGGACAAGACGACAACGACCGTGGTCCCTGGCGTTCAAAGCTGTAGCTGCAAACGACTCGGGTTATAGGAGACTTCCTATACCTTTAGCCAGCGCCGGACTATTTCCCATTCTTCCCACTTTTTCTATTCCGGTTTCCCCAGTTCAGAGCGGTTTCTTCCTACACCGCCCATTACAGGCCTGGATTAGAGTGAGGTCGCAAACTCATCGTGAACCTCTTCGAAAAAGGTACGAACATGCAACGGAATGCAACCACTCAATTTCCCATCCTGTTGGTCCATGGGTTGTTCGGGTTTGACAGGATCGGCGGCTTCGAACTTTTCCATGGCATCAAACAAGCCCTGCGCGCAGGCGGTGCCCGGGTGTTCATCCCGTACCTGTCGGCCACCCATTGCAACGAGGCCAGGGGCGAACAACTGCTGGTGCAGATCGATCGGGTCCTGGCCGGCACCGGTGCCGCCCGGGTCAACTTGATCGGCCACAGCCAGGGTGCGCTGGCCGCCCGGTATGCCGCCGCGCTGGCCCCCGAAAAAGTGGCCTCGGTCACGTCGGTCAGCGGTCCCAACCATGGATCCGAACTGGCCGATTTCCTGCGCAAGGCCCTTACCCCCGGACGGTTGCCAGGGCATGTGGCAAAAGGCGTCGCCACACTGTTCGCCGATTTCATCTCGCTGCTTGACGGGCAGGCGCAGCTATCGCCCACCGCCGTCGCCGCGCTGGCGACGTTGACTACTGAGGGCGTGGGTGCCTTCAACGACAAATACCCCCAAGGCCTGCCGAAGCACTGGGGTGGGAACGGCCCGGACCGGGTCAATGGCGTGCGCTACTACTCATGGAGCGGTACGTTGCCAGAGGCAACGGGGGAAGCATCGGAGCCTTTGCAGGCTTTCTGCCGCGCCTTTTCCGGATACTTCATCACTGAAGCCGAACAGAACGACGGCCTGGTCGGACGCTTCAGTTCGCACCTGGGCAAGGTCATTCGTTCCGACTATCCAATGGACCACATAGAGTCCATCAACCCAGGAGGCACCACGTTACGCAAGGGTACAGACCCCACAGAGCTTTACCTGCGCCACGCCGAACGCCTGCGCAAAGCCGGCCTTTGATCGCCGGGCCCAAGGTTTTGACGCAATTTTGACAACAACCCGTTAATGAATCCGGTAGGCTCAACACCTTTAAATACAGCGAAAGGAATTTCCCCCATGGCCAAAGCCACTGCCCGCCACATCCTGGTTTCCACCGAAGACAAGTGCAACGAACTCAAGGCCCAGATCGAAGCCGGCGCCGATTTCGCCGAAGTTGCCAAAGCCAACTCCTCCTGCCCGTCCAGCCGTCAGGGCGGCGACCTGGGCTCGTTCGGCCCGGGCCAGATGGTCAAGGAATTCGACACCGTGGTGTTCAGCGCACCGATCAATGTGGTCCAGGGCCCGGTCAAGACCCAGTTCGGCTACCACCTGCTGGAAGTCACCAGCCGTCAGGACTGATTCCGGTACAGATACCCTTCACTCAAGGGTGATGTGATTCATTGTGGCGAGGGGATTTATCCCCGCTGTGGGAGCAAGGCTTGCCCGCGATGAACGATAACGCGGCTTAGCTGTTGGACCGTGGCGCGGCCATCGCGGGCAAGCCTTGCTCCCACAGGTCTTGCTCCCACAGATAAATCCCTTCTCCACAAGGACTGGCGATCCAGGCGCCGCTCGCGTACAAATCGTGTCATCGATCACCCGGCTTTAAGGCTGACAATGCGACTGGCGTTCCCTTCCCTGCTATTGACTGCCGTGGTCCTGCTGACAGGCGCCGTCGGCGTCGATGCAGCACCGCAGCATGCCCTGACTGTCTATGGCGAACCGGCCAAATACGCCGAAGGCTTCGGCCACTTCGCCTACACCAATCCACAGGCCCCCAAAGGCGGGACCATGCGCCGCTCGGCCATCGAGATCGGCCACTTCGACCATGTGCTGCCGTATATCGACAAAGGCATCGGCGTCAGCCAGATCGATGGCCTGCTGTATTCGCCACTGGCCCAGCGCTCGCTGGATGAGCCCTATACCGTCTACGGCCTGGTGGCGCAGAAGATGGAGCGCGCCGACGATGGCCTGTCCCTGCGTTTCTACCTGAACCCCAAGGCGCGCTTCGCCGATGGCAAGCCCATTACCGCCCAGGATGTGCGCTACAGTTTCGAGCTGTTGATGACCCAGGGCAGCCTGCGTTATCGCACCCAGTTCGCGGCGGTCAAGGACGTCGTGGTCGAGGACGAGCGCACCGTGCGCTTCAATTTCAAGAACAACGAAAGCCGCACCCTGCCCCTGGACATCGCCACCTTGCCGGTCTTTCCCGAACATTGGTGGAAGACCCGCGACTTCGCCAACGGCGGCGGCTACGAGGCGCCACTGGGCAGTGGCCCCTACCGGGTGAGCAAGGTCGATTCCGGGCGCAGCATTACCTTCAAGCGCAATGCCGATTGGTGGGGCAAGGACTTGCCGGTCAGTCGTGGGCTCTACAATTTCGATCATTTCAGCATCGAGTATTTTGGCGACACCGACGTCGCCCGCCAGGTGCTGCGCGGCGGCGCCTATGACTACAACCGCGAATTCTCCGCCACCGGCTATTCCATCGGCTATGACGGCCCGGCCCTGCAGGATGGTCGCCTGCAAAAGGCCCACCTGGCCACCCAAGCCCCCCAGAGCGCCCAGGGTTTCGTCTTCAACCTGCAAAAACCGCAATTCCAGGACCGGCGGGTGCGCCAGGCCCTGGCCCTGCTCTGGGACTTCGAATGGAGCAACCGCCAGATGATGCGCAACGTCTATGTGCGTCAGCAGAGTTACTTTTCCAACACTGACCTTGCCGCCCGGGAACTGCCCGATGCCGGTGAACGGGCGATTCTCGAGCCCTTGCGCGGGCAGATTCCCGACGAAGTCTTCACCCAAGTCTTCCAGGCTCCGAAAACCGACGGCAGCGGCGTGATCCGCGACAAGCAACTGCAAGCCCTGGCGCTGCTGGAACAGGCCGGCTGGAAACCCGACGGCGACCGCTTGGTGAATGCCGAGGGCGAGCCGCTGAGCTTCACGTTCCTGAACAGCCAGAACGGTATCGACCGCCTGCTGCTGCCCTATAAACGAACCTTGGCGCAAATCGGCATCGACATGAACATCCGCCGCATCGACGCGTCCCAGTACGTCAATCGCCTGATGAGCCGCGACTACGACATGATCATCACCGGCTACCCCGTCAGCACATCACCGGGCATGGAACTCTACAATTACTTTGGCTCGGCGGCCGCCAACGATCCGGGGGCCAACAACTACATGGCCTTGAAGAACCCGGCGGTGGACACGCTGATCGACGGGCTGGTCAAGGCCACCACCCAAGCCGACATGCTGCGCCATGCCCACGCCCTGGACCGGGTGCTGCAATGGAATTACTACTGGATCCCCAACTATTACCCGCCAGGCAGCTCGACCGTGTGGTGGAACCGCTTCGGCATCCCGAAAGTACAGGCCAGTAATGACGAAGCCATCGAAAGCTGGTGGGAAGTGAGCACCACTCCGTTGACCAACGAGCAGATGCGCGCCGAACTCATCAGGCGTGGCACACCCGGAGGGCGGCATTGATGTGGGCTTATATCGCACGGCGCCTGCTGCTGATCATTCCGACCCTGGTGATTATTCTGTTGGTGAACTTCGTCATCGTGCAGGCCGCGCCCGGCGGGCCGGTGGAACAGGCCATCGCCCAACTGCAAGGCATTGGCGGCGCCAGTGTCGGCGGTTCGGGCAATGCCATGACCGGCAGCTCCCGCGCCAGTCGCGGCCTGGATCCGCAACTGATCAAGGACATCGAGAAACAATACGGCTTCGATAAACCGGCCCACGAACGCCTGTGGCTGATGCTCAGCAGTTACGCCCGCCTCGACTTCGGCAAAAGTTTCTTCCGCGGCGCGACGGTCACTGATCTGATCCTGGAAAAGATGCCGGTGACCATTTCCCTCGGGCTCTGGGCGACGCTGATCACGTACCTGGTGTCGATCCCCCTGGGCATCCGCAAGGCGGTGCGTCACGGCTCGGCATTCGATGTGTGGAGCAGCACGGCGATCATCATTGGTTATGCGATGCCGGCGTTCCTCTTCGCGATGTTCCTGATCGTGGTGTTCGCCGGCGGCACCTCGCTGAACTGGTTTCCGGTGCGCGGGCTGGTATCGGATAACTTCGAGTCACTGTCGACGCTGGGCAAGATCGCCGACTACTTCTGGCATCTGGTGCTGCCGGTCACGTCGCTGGTGATCGGCGGCTTCGCCACCCTGACGATCCTGACCAAGAACTCGTTTCTCAATGAGATCACCCGCCAGTACGTGGTCACCGCGCGGGCCAAGGGCATGAGCGAACGCCGGGTGCTGTACGGCCACGTGTTCCGCAACGCGATGCTGCTGGTGGTATCGGGTATTCCCCAGGCGTTCATCAGCGTGTTCTTCGCCGGTTCCTTGCTGATCGAGGTAATTTTTTCCCTCGACGGCCTCGGACGCATGAGCTACGAGGCCGCGGTGTCCCGGGATTATCCGGTGGTGTTCGGCTCGCTGTTCATCTTCACGTTGTTCGGTCTGCTGATCAAACTCGTCGGCGACCTCTGCTACACCCTGGTGGACCCGCGCATCGACTTCGCCGCGAGGAACGCCTGATGTTCAAGTTTTCCCCCTTGGGCCGCCGGCGCTTCGAACGTTTCAGGAAAAACCGTCGGGGCTGGTGGTCGCTGTGGCTGTTCATCGGCCTGTTCATCCTGAGCCTGGGCGGCGAGCTGATCGCCAATGACAAGCCGCTGGTGGTCAGCTACCAGGGTTCGCTGTATTTCCCGGTGTTCAAGCGCCATACCGAACAGGAATTTGGTGGGCAACTGCCGTTCCAGGCCGACTACCGCAGCAGCTACGTGCAGAACCTGATCCATAAGGACGGCGGCTGGCTGTGGTTTCCACCGATCCCGTTCAGCGACGACACACCCAATTACGACCTCAACCAGCCGGCCCCGAGCCCACCCTCGACCGTGAACTGGCTGGGCACCGATGACCAGTCCCGGGACGTGCTGGCCCGGGTGATCTTCGGCGCGCGGGTGTCGATCCTGTTCGCCCTGGCCCTGACCGCCATCAGCGCGCTGATCGGCATCGCCGCCGGGGCATTGCAGGGGTACTACGGTGGCTGGGTGGATTTGCTCGGGCAACGCTTGCTGGAAGTCTGGTCCGGGCTGCCGGTGCTCTACTTGCTGATCATCCTGTCCGGCTTCGTGGAGCCGAACTTCTGGTGGCTGCTGGGGATCATGGCGCTGTTTTCCTGGCTGGCCCTGGTGGACGTGGTTCGCGCCGAGTTCCTGCGCGGACGCAACCTGGAATACGTGAAAGCCGCCCGGGCCCTGGGCTTGTCGGACCGCAAGGTGATCGTGCGGCATATCCTGCCCAACGCGATGAACGCCACCCTGAGCTACCTGCCCTTCATCCTCACCGGGGCGATCTCCACCCTCACAGCCCTGGACTTCCTCGGTTTCGGCATGCCGGCCGGCAGCGCGTCGCTGGGGGAACTGATCGCCCAGGGTAAGCAAAACCTGCAAGCGCCGTGGCTGGGATTGACGGCGTTTTTCACCCTGGCGCTGATTCTTTCTCTACTGGTGTTTATCGGCGAGGCGTTGCGAGACGCGTTCGACCCACGATCATGAAACGGCCATGAAGCAGAACCTTGAGATGAGCGACAACCTGATCGAAATCCGCGACCTGAGCGTGGCCTTCAACGACCAGACGGTGGTGCGCAACCTGTGCCTGGACATCCGCCCCGGCGAATGCCTGGCCCTGGTGGGCGAGTCCGGCTCCGGCAAGTCGGTGACGGCCCACTCGATCCTGCAATTGCTGCCCGAGACCGAAGCCCGCACCACCGGCAGCATTCGCTATCGCGGCCAGGAACTGCTGGGTGCCGATCCCACGGCCCTGCGGGAGTTGCGCGGTAACCGGATCGCGATGATCTTCCAGGAGCCGATGACCTCGCTGAACCCGCTGCACAGCGTCGAGAAGCAGATCGGTGAAACCCTGATGCTGCACCGGGGCCTGGGCGGCAAAGCGGCGCGCCAGCGCATCCTGGAACTGCTGGCCCTGGTGGGCATCCAGAAACCCGCCGAACGCCTCAAGGCCTATCCCCATCAACTGTCCGGCGGCCAGCGCCAACGGGTGATGATCGCCATGGCCCTGGCCTGTGAGCCGGAGCTGTTGATTGCCGACGAACCGACCACCGCGCTGGACGTGACCGTGCAGCGCAAGATCCTGCTGCTGCTCAAGTCCTTGCAGCAACGGCTCGGCATGTCCTTGCTGCTGATCAGCCACGACCTCAACCTGGTGCGCAGCATCGCCCAACGGGTGTGCGTGATGAAGGCAGGGGAAATCGTCGAACAGGCACCTTGCGAAACCCTGTTCAGCACACCGAAACATCCCTACAGCTGCGAGCTGTTGCACGCCGAACCGGAAGGCGAAGCCCTGCCCCGGGACGAGCGCGAAAATGTGTTGCAAGTGCAGGACCTGCGCGTGAGTTTTCCCTTGGGCGGCGGGCTGTTCCGGCGCAAGGAATACTTGCGCGCCGTGGACGGCATCAGCCTGAGCATCCAGCGCGGCAAGACCCTGGGCATCGTCGGCGAATCCGGTTCCGGCAAGTCCACGCTCGGCCAGGCGATCCTGCGCCTGATCGACTCCGAAGGCAGCATCCGCTTCCAGGGCCAGGCCCTCGATCAGCTGTCGCACAAGGCACTGCGGCCATGGCGCAAGCAGATGCAGGTGGTGTTCCAGGACCCGTTCGGCAGCCTCAGCCCGCGCATGTCGGTACAGCAGATCATCAGCGAAGGTCTCGAGGTCCACCAGCCTTCCAGCGCCGAACAATGTGAAGCCCGGGTGATCCAGGCCCTCAAGGAGGTCGGCCTCGACCCTTCGACCCGTCATCGCTACCCCCACGAATTCTCCGGCGGCCAGCGCCAGCGCATCGCCATCGCCCGGGCGTTGGTGCTCAAGCCAGCGTTGATTTTGCTGGACGAACCCACCTCGGCACTGGATCGCACCGTACAGAAACAAGTCGTCGCCCTGCTCCGCCAGCTCCAGGAGAAGTACGACTTGACCTATCTGTTCATCAGCCACGACCTGGCGGTGGTCCGTGCCTTGGCCCACGACATGATCGTGATCAAGGACGGCAAAGTGGTCGAGCAAGGCGCCAGCCATGACGTGTTCGACTCGCCCCAGCATCCCTATACCAAGGAGTTGTTGGCGGCAGCGCATCCGGGGTGGGCATAATGCGGCGCATGACGTAGCTTCGTGTCGCCCTCATCGCGAGCAAGCTCGCTCCCACAGTGGTCTGCGTCGCACTGAAGATCAACTGTGGGAGCGAGCTTGCTCGCGATGAGGACCTGACAGGCAACACACAATCCGGACCCGACCATGAACCCCACCGAAAGCCTCAAGGATTACAAGCGCGTCCGCACGCTGGCGATCCGTTCGTTGTTCGAGATCATCGAGCAGTCCAGCGAAGGCACGGTGATTGTCGACCGTGATGCGAATATCGTCTGGATGAACGAACGCTACGCCCGCCGCTTCGGCCTGAACTCGGCGCAGGAGGCGATTGGCCGGGCGTGCGAAAGCGTGATTCCCGGCAGCCTGTTGCGTGAAGTGGTGCGCACCGGGCGCCCGATCCTGCTGGACATGCAGGACACGCCCAAGGAGCCCCTGGTGGTGATGCGCCTGCCGATCCACGACAGCGCAGGTGCGGTAATCGGTGCCATCGGCTTTGCCTTGTTCGATGAATTGCGCAGCCTGTCCCCGATGCTCAAGCGCTACCTGAGCATGCAGGAAGAACTGGCCTCCACCCGCTCGCTGCTGCGGGCGCGCCAGACCAAGTACAACTTTGCCCATTTCATTGGCACCAGCAACGCCGGCCTTGAGGTCAAGCGCCGTGCCCGGCGCAGCGCCAGCGCCGATTCGCCGGTGCTGCTGCTCGGCGAAACCGGCACCGGCAAGGAACTGCTGGCCCAGGCCATCCACAGTGCTTCGCCGCGGGCGCACAAGGCGTTCGTCAGCATCAACAGCGCGGCAATTCCCGAGTCGCTGCTGGAAGCCGAATTCTTCGGCACCGCCCCCGGGGCGTTTACCGGGGCCGACCGCAAGGGCCGCGCCGGCAAACTGCAGATTGCCCAGGGCGGCACGCTGTTCCTCGACGAGATTGGCGACATGCCGCTGCCGCTGCAAAGCAAACTGCTGCGCGTGCTCCAGGAAAAGGAATACGAACCGGTGGGCTCCAATGAGGTGCTGCAAAGCGACGTGCGAATAATCGCCGCCACCTCCATGGATCTGGAAGCAGCGATCAAGCGCGGAGAGTTCCGCGCCGACCTGTATTACCGCCTCAACGTGCTGCCGATCCAGGTCCCGCCGTTGCGCGAACGCCTGGATGATTTGCCGGCCCTGAGTGAAGCGATCCTTGAAGAACTGCGCAGCCAGCACGAACTGAACCACGCCGCCCTCGACCTGCTACGGCAACACGCCTGGCCGGGCAACATCCGCGAACTGCGCAATGTGCTGGAACGGGCCGCGCTGCTCAGTGATGACCTGGTGCTCACAGCGGCGGACATCCGCGCCGCCATCGGCACGTTCATACCGGTAACCCACACGGCAAGCCCGAGCCTGGAACCGCTGCCGCAAGAAACTTTCAGCGAAGCCCGGGCACGCTTCGACCGGCAGTTGATCGAAACCACCCTCGTGCAATGCGGGGGCAAAGTGGTTGAAGCGGCCGAGCGGTTGGGGTTGGGACGGTCGACGCTGTACAAGAAAATGGTGGCGTTGGGGATTGCCGAGTCTCAATAGAGAGACTTTATTCTCAAAATATAGACTTGCACTTCTGGAGCGCTTTGCGCTCATCGCGAGCAAGCTCGCTCCCACAGGAGATTGGGGTTCCTCTGAAGTACGCGGTCAACTGTGGGAGCGAGCTTGCTCGCGATGAGGCCTGCACGCCCCACACAAATCTCAAAACAGAGACAAACCTCTCATTCCCGCCCTACAGCTCCAAATAATTTCTTTATATTTCAACTAGTTACACACATGGCACAAAACTCGCTAAAGCCCCCTCCACAGCTTCACCACAACAATAACAATCCAGGAGACACACCATGAGTGTGATCATTGCCTTGGCAGCCCTCACGCTGTTGATGGTCGCCGCCTACCGTGGCTACAGCGTTATCCTCTTTGCCCCCATCGCCGCCCTCGGCGCCGTCCTGCTCACCGACCCGTCCGCCGTCGCCCCGGCCTTTACCGGGGTGTTCATGGAAAAAATGGTCGGCTTCATCAAACTGTATTTCCCGGTGTTCCTGCTCGGCGCGGTGTTCGGCAAGCTGATCGAGCTGTCGGGGTTCTCCCGCTCCATCGTCGCCGCGGCGATTCGCTTGCTGGGGACGCGCCAGGCCATGCTGGTGATCGTGCTGGTCTGTGCCTTGCTGACCTATGGCGGTGTGTCGCTGTTCGTCGTGGTGTTCGCGGTGTACCCGTTCGCCGCCGAGATGTTCCGCCAGAGCAATATCCCCAAGCGCCTGATTCCGGCCACCATCGCCCTCGGCGCGTTCTCGTTCACCATGGACGCCCTGCCCGGCACGCCGCAGATCCAGAACATCATCCCCAGCACGTTCTTCAACACCACCGCCTGGGCCGCACCGTGGCTGGGCGTGATCGGTACGATCTTCGTGTTCAGCCTCGGCATGCTGTTCCTGCAACGCCAGCGCAACAAGGCCCAGCGCGTGGGCGAAGGCTACGGCACCGAGTTGCGCAACGAGCCGGAAACCGCCGAAGACATCAAGCTGCCAAACCCCTGGATCGCCGTTTCGCCGCTGCTGGCGGTTGGGCTCATGAACCTGTTGTTCACCCAGTGGATTCCCCAGTGGTATGGCAAGACCCACAGCCTGGCGCTGCCGGGCATGGCCACGCCAGTGACCAGCGACATCGCCAAGCTCACCGCGATCTGGGCGGTGCAGGCGGCATTGCTGGTGGGCATCATCATGGTCCTGATATTCGGTTTCCGGGCCATTCGCAGCAAACTGGCCGAAGGCAGCAAGAGCGCCGTGGGCGGTGCGTTGCTGGCGGCAATGAACACTGCGTCGGAATACGGTTTCGGCGCGGTCATCGCCTCCTTGCCGGGCTTCCTGGTACTGGCCGATTGGCTCAAGAGCATTCCCAACCCACTGGTCAACGAAGCCGTGACCGTCACGCTGCTGGCGGGCATCACCGGTTCCGCCTCGGGTGGCATGAGCATCGCCCTGGCGGCGATGTCGGAAACCTTTATCAGCGCCGCCCACGCTGCCAACATTCCTCTGGAGGTGTTGCACCGGGTGGCCGCCATGGCCAGCGGCGGCATGGACACCCTGCCCCACAACGGCGCGGTGATTACCCTGCTGGCGGTGACCGGGCTGACCCACCGCGAAGCCTACAAAGACATTTTCTGCATTACGCTGATCAAGACCCTCGCGGTGTTCTTCGTGATCGGTGTGTTCTACGCCACTGGCATTGTGTGAGGTTCCCATGACAACCCCTCTTTCGGGCAAGACCGCCCTGGTCACCGGTTCTACCAGCGGCATCGGCCTGGGCATTGCCCTGAGCCTGGCCAAGGCCGGGGCCAACCTGATCCTCAACGGCTTTGGCGATGCCTCGGCGGTGATCGCCGAGGTGCAACAGTTCGGCGGCAAGGTCGGTCATCATCCAGCCGATGTCAGCGACCCAGCGCAGATCGCCGACATGCTCGCCTACGCCGAGCGCGAGTTCGGCGGCGTGGACATCCTGGTGAACAACGCCGGAATCCAGCACGTGGCCGCCGTGGAAGATTTCCCGGTGGAGCGCTGGGACTCGATCATTGCCATCAACCTGTCCTCGGTGTTCCACGCCACCCGCCTGAGCCTGCCGGGCATGCGTGCCAAGGGCTGGGGGCGGATTATCAACGTCGCCTCGGTGCACGGCCAGGTCGGCTCGGTGGGCAAGGCGGCGTATGTCGCGGCCAAGCATGGGGTGATCGGCCTGACCAAGGTGGTCGGCCTGGAAACCGCCACCAGCAACGTGACCTGCAACGCCATCTGCCCGGGCTGGGTGCTGACGCCGCTGGTGCAAAAACAGATCGATGATCGCATTGCCGCCGGCGTCGATCCGCAACAGGCACAGCATGACCTGCTGGCCGAGAAACAGCCGTCCCTGGAATTCGTCACCCCACCGCAACTGGGGGAACTGGTGCTGTTCCTGTGCAGCGAAGCCGGCAGCCAGGTGCGCGGCGCGGCGTGGAATATCGATGGTGGGTGGTTGGCTCAGTAAATTCGCAACCTTGTGTGGTGAAAGCGCTCTTTGTGGCGAGGGAGCTTGCTCCCGCTCGGCTGCGTAGCGGCCGCCTATTGGGTCTGCTTCGCAGTCCAGCGGGAGCAAGCTCCCTCGCCACAGAAGCGAGCTGGCTACAGGAAGCACCGTTTCACCGCTTGCTCCCTCGCCACAAAGTGCGCCTTGTGCTGCAATGTTTATAAGCCCGAAAAAACAAGAGGCACCCCATGTCCGACATCCTCTGGCAACCCAGCCCCGAACGCATCGCCCAGTCGCGCATGAACGCCTTTCGCCAGTTCGTCAACGCGCGACATCACCTGCAACTGCACGACTACCCCACCCTGCACGCCTGGAGCATCGACCAGCGCGAAGCCTTCTGGCAGGCTATAGTCGATTTCTTCGAGATTCGCTTTCACCACGCCCCCGACGCGGTATTGGTGGAAGGTTCGCAAATGCCCAGCGCCCAGTGGTTCCCTGGCGCCACGCTGAACTTCGCCGAACATCTGCTGCGCCGCCGCGATGACGCCGTCGCGGTGGTGGCGCTCGACGAAAACGGCGGCCAGGAACAACTGACCTGGGCCGAACTCGCCGCCCATGTCGCTGGCCTGCAAACAAGCCTGAAAGCCGCTGGCGTCACCCAGGGCGATCGAGTCGCCGCTTGCCTGCCCAATACCTGGCAGACCCTGGTCGGCATGCTCGCCACCACCAGCCTGGGCGCTATCTGGTCGTGCTCGTCACCGGACTTCGGCACCCAAGGTGTCATCGACCGGTTCGGCCAGATCGAACCCAAGGTGCTGATCACCTGCGCCGGTTATCGCTACGCTGGCAAGGTCATCGACCAGCAGGCCAAGGTCAATGAAATCCTCGAACGGCTACCGTCGCTGCAGCAACTGATCGTGCTGCCTTATGCGCAGCCTGACGCCCGCGTCGAGGACTTCAAGACCTCGGCCGCTGTCGCGCTGTGGAACGACTTTTATCAAAGCGGTGGCGAACCGGCGTTCGTCAGCGTGCCCTTCGACCACCCGCTGTACATCCTGTATTCCAGTGGCACGACCGGGGTGCCGAAGTGCATCGTCCATGGCACCGGTGGCGTGCTGCTGCAACACGTCAAGGAACATGGCCTGCACGTCGACCTCGGGCCCGAGGATCGGCTGTTCTACTACACGACCTGCGGTTGGATGATGTGGAACTGGCTGGTGTCGGCCCTCGCTGTGGGCAGCACGGTGGTGCTCTACGATGGTTCGCCGTTCCACCCCGGCCCCGAGCGCTTGCTGGACCTGATCGATCAGCAGCGCATCAGCGTCTTCGGCACCAGCCCCAAGTTCCTCGCCGCCCTGGAAAGCGAGGGCCTCAAGCCCCGCCAGACGCACCGTTTGGACAGCCTGAAAACCCTGCTCTCCACCGGTTCGGCACTGGCGCCCCATAGCTACGATTACGTGTACCGCGACATCAAGGCCGATGTTTGCCTGGCCTCGATGTCCGGCGGCACCGACATTGTGTCCTGCTTCGTCAACGGCAACCCACTGTCGCCGGTGCGCCGGGGTGAGATGCAGGGCAAGAGCCTGGGCATGGCCGTGCAGGTCTGGAACGAGGCCGGCAACCCGGTCATCGGTGAAAAAGGTGAGTTGGTGTGCACCCGGCATTTCCCGGCAATGCCCATTGGTTTGTGGAACGACCCTCGGCAGGAAAAACTCCGCGCGTCCTACTTCGCCCAGTTTGCCGGCGTGTGGGCCCAAGGTGACTACGCCGAAGAACTGCCCCACGGCGGTTTCCTGATCCACGGACGCTCCGACGCCGTGCTCAACCCCGGCGGCGTGCGCATCGGCACGGCGGAAATCTATCGGCAGGTGGAAAAAGTCGAGCAGGTGCTGGACAGTGTTGCCATCGGCCAGCAATGGCAAGGCGATGTCCGGGTGGTACTGTTCGTGCGCCTGCGCGATGGCGTGACGCTGGATAAAGCCCTGGAGCAACGGATCCGCCAGGTCATCCGGGCCAACACCACACCGCGTCATGTGCCGGCGAAGATCCTCGCGGTCAATGATATTCCGCGAACCATCAGCGGCAAGGTGGTGGAGCTGGCAGTGCGCAATGTGGTGCATGGCGAGGCGGTGAAGAACACCGATGCCCTGGCCAACCCTGGGGCTTTGGAGCAGTTTCGGGATCGGCCGGAGCTGGCTACTTGAACTGAGCAGGCCTCAGACCTGTGGGGAGCAAAAACACTTGTGGGAGCCAGGTCTGTGGGAGCAAAGCTCATCACAGGCTTAGCTTCCACAAGTGTTGTTCCCACAGAAGTACTCAATCCATAAGCCCCCACTCACCCGCCGCCGGATCGACCGGTGGCGCCGCCGCCCCCGACTCGCTATGCAACTTCAAACGCAACCGCAGGTTGTTCGCCGAGTCAGCATTTTTCAGCGCTTCTTCCTCATCGATGGCGCCTTCGACCACCAGGTTGAACAGCGCGTGATCGAAGGTTTGCATCCCCGACTCCTCTGACTTCTCCATGATGCCCTTGAGCTCGCCGAGCTCGTTGCGCCGGATCAGGTCCGCCACCGTCGGCGAGCCCAGCATGACCTCCACCGCCGCCCGCCGCTGGCCAGTGCGGGTACGCACCAGGCGCTGGGAGACGAACGCCTTGAGGTTGTTGCCCAGGTCATTGAGCAACTGCGGCCGACGCTCCTCCGGAAAGAAATTGATCACCCGGTCCAGGGCCTGGTTGGCGTTGTGGGCATGCAAGGTGGAAATCACCAAGTGCCCAGTGTCGGCAAACGCCAAGGCATGCTCCATGGTTTCCCGATCGCGGATTTCGCCGATCAGCACCACGTCCGGCGCCTGGCGCAGGGTGTTTTTCAGCGCCGCATGAAAACTGCGGGTGTCGACACCGACTTCCCGTTGATTGATGATGGATTTCTTGTGCCGATGGATATACTCCACCGGGTCCTCGATGGTGATGATGTGACCGCTGCTGTTGCGATTGCGGTAATCGATCAGCGCCGCCAAGGAGGTCGACTTGCCCGAGCCGGTGGCACCGACGAACAGCATCAACCCCTGTTTCTGCATGATGGTGTCCAACAGCACCCGAGGCAGTTTCAGGTCTTCGAAGCGCGGGATGTCCAGCTTGACGTTGCGGATCACCATGGACACGTCATTGCGCTGCTTGAAGATATTGACCCGGAACCGCCCGACGCCGGCCAGGGAGATCGCCAGGTTCATTTCCAACTCCCGATCGAACTCAAGGCGCTGTTCGGCGTCCATCAGAGACTCGGCGAGCCGGGCAATGTCACCGACCTTGAACGCCTCGTTTCCCAAGGGCTTGATCACGCCCTCGAAACGCGCGCACGGTGGCGCACCCGTGGACATGTAAAGGTCGGAACCATTCTGGCTCGCCAGGATTCGCAACAACGGATCGATTTCCATGGACTGAAACTTCCGCGAGACATCAATGAAACAAGCTGAGCCGAACATGAAACCCTTCAGACCCACCCGCATGTACCCTCTTCTGAGGATAGTCGACGCCGTGGCACAGACACGACAGCCAGGGATCCCGTGATGAACGCGACACCCACCGGCAGCGATACGCAACGCCTGATCAGCCAGGTGGACTGGGCCCAGACCCCGCTGGGTGCTGCCCAAAACTGGCCCCAGAGCCTGCGCACCGCCGTGGACATCATGCTCCATTCGCCCATGGCGATGGCCTTGCTGTGGGGACCGCAACTGTCCCATCTCTACAACGACGCCTTCGGCCGACTGGCCGGTGACAAGCACCCCCGGGCGTTCGGCCGACCGACCCACACAGCATGGCCTGAACTCAAGAGTGCGACCGAAGGGGTTTATCACAGCGTGTTGCAAGGCCAGACGCACACCTGCCGCGACCAGCAATGGCGCGTGCCCTTCGCCGGCCGTCTCTGCGATGTCTGGCTGGACCTGACCTACAGCCCGGTGCGTGACGAAAGCGGCGGCGTCGCCGGCATCCTGGTCACCGCCATCGAAACCAGCGAACGACGACGCCTGGCCATGGAGTTCGAACGCCGCTCCGAGGCCAGCCTCAAGGCCCAGCACGAAAGCGAGGAGCGCTTGCAACTGGCGCTGGCCGCCGCCGATGGGCTGGGCACCTGGGACTGGGACATCAGCGAAGACCGCTTTATTGCCGACGCCCATTTCGCCCTCTTGCATGGCGTCGATCCCAGCCTGTCGCGCCAGTTGCCCATCAGCGCCTATCTCGAAGGCGTGCACCCCGAGGACCGGGCGATGGTTGCCCGCAGCATCAAGCACTGCATCACCCATGGTACCGAATACGCCGAGGAATACCGGCTGTTGCAGCCCGACGATGAGTTGCGCTGGGTGTACGTGCGCGGCCGTTGCTACAAGGATCGCCACGGCCGACCCAAGCGCTTTCTCGGCGCGGCCCTGGACCTGACCGAACGCAAGCGCACCGAGCAAGCCCTGCGCCAGAGCCAGACCGAGCTGCAGCTGATCATCAACGCCATGCCGATCCTCATCAGCTACGTGGACCGCGAAGAGCGTTTCCGGCTGAACAACAGCGCCTACCTGGACTGGTACGGCCTGACCCCGCAGGAGCTCTACGGCAAGACCATCAGCGAAGTGCTCGGCGAAGAGGCCTATGCCGCCCGCGCCCAACAGATCGCCGACGCCCTGGCCGGCAAGCCGTGCAGCTTCACCGTGCAGATGGACCATCGCGACGGGCGCCCACGCCATTCGCTGATCAACTACCTGCCCCGCCACGGGGCGGACGGTGCGGTGAACGGTTTCTACATCTTCGTGATCGACGAAACCGAGAGCCGGAAAACCGAGGAAGCTCTGCGCAATCTCAACGAAACACTGGAAGAACGGGTCATCGCCCGCACCCAGCAACTGGCCGAAGCCAATCACCGGCTGCAAAGCGAGATGTTCGAACGCGAGCGCGCCGAAGAAGCCCTGCGTCATGCGCAGAAAATGGAAGCCGTGGGCCAGCTCACCGGCGGCATTGCCCATGACTTCAACAACATGCTCACCGGCATCCTCGGCAGCCTCGACCTGATGCAACGCTACATTGCCGCTGGTCGCACGGAAGAGATCGGGCGCTTCACCGAAGCGGCGGTGTCCTCGGCCAACCGCGCCGCGGCCCTGACCCATCGGCTGCTGGCTTTTTCCCGACGCCAGTCCCTGGACCGCAAACCGCTGGACGCCAATGACCTGGTGCACTCGCTTGAAGACCTGCTGAGCCGCACCACCGGCGATCACATCGGACTGCGGCTGCAACTGGCCAGCGAACTGTGGCCCGTCAACACCGACGCCAGCCAGTTGGAAAACGCCCTGCTCAACCTGGTGATCAACGCCCGCGATGCCATGCCCGAGGGCGGCGAACTGATCGTCGAAACCGCCAATGTCTATCTCGACGGTACGGACATCAACAGCCTGGAGCCGGTCAAGGCCGGGGACTACGTGATGATCGCCGTCAGCGACAACGGCAGCGGCATGACCCCCGCCGTACTGGCCAAGGCCTTCGATCCGTTCTTCACCACCAAGCCCATCGGCCAGGGCACCGGCCTGGGTTTGTCGATGATCTACGGTTTTGCCCAGCAGTCGGGTGGGCACCTCAACCTCGACAGTGTGCCGGGCCAAGGCACGCGGGTGCAGTTGTACCTGCCGCGCTTGCACGTTTCGTCGGCCCAACCACCCGAGACGCCCGAGACAGTCGACGTACCGCCGGCCATCGCCGGGGAAACCGTGTTGTTGGTAGAGGATGAACCCGCCGTGCGTATGCTGGTGCTCGACCTGTTGCAGGCCCTGGGCTACACCGCCCTGGAAGCCCGGGACGCCGTGACCGCGCTTCCAGTGCTGGAATCGGACCAGCGCATTGACCTGTTGGTGACCGATGTCGGGCTGCCAGGCATGAATGGCCGGCAACTGGCGGAAATCGCCCGCCAGCACCGCCCGGGGCTGAAGGTGCTGTTCATGACCGGTTACGCGCAGAAAGCCGCCGAACGCCAGGGGTTCCTCGACCAGGGCATGGACATGGTCGCCAAGCCCTTCTCCCTCGATCTGCTGGCCAACAAGATTCGGACGATGATCAACCATGGCAACTGACTTGAGGCATAATCGCCGCCCCGTCGCACCGTTCAGGTCACCGCAACAATGAAAGCCCAAGCCCGCCATATCCTGGTGAAAACCGCCGAAGAAGCCGAACAGCTCAAGCAACGCATCGCCAAGGGCGAAGCTTTCGACGTGCTGGCCAAGAAATACTCCACCTGCCCTTCGGGCAAACGCGGCGGCGATTTGGGTGAAGTAAGGCCGGGGCAGATGGTCGGGGTGATCGATGCGGTGATTTTCAAGAAGCCGCTGCGGGTGGTGCATGGGCCGATCAAGAGCAAGTTCGGCTATCACCTGGTGCAGGTGTTCTACCGGGACTGATCGGTCACTTTGTCAGCGAAGCCTGTCTGTGTAAACAAAGCTTGCCTGTGGGAGCAAAGCTTGCTCGCGATCCAGGCGCCGCAGTTCTTCAGAACTTCCGCGTTATCGTTCATCGCGAGCAAGCTTTGCTCCCACAGGCACATCGAACCCCCAGTCAGTCCTTGGGCATCAACGCCCCCGGCACCTGGATCACCCGGCTCGCCAACCGGTGCCCTGCCTCGGCCGCTTCCACCGGGCTGCCGCCCAGCAAACGACTCGCCAGGTACGCGGCGCTGAAGGAATCCCCCGCCGCCGTGGTGTCCACGACGCGCTCGACCCGCAGGGCCGGCACCTCATAGGACTGGCCATCGCAACGAATCAGGCAGGCCTCGGCACCGCGCTTGAGCACCACCTCGGGCGTGCCGAGCTGCGCATAGGCGGCGAACACCGCCTCGCTGTCGGCATGACCGAACAATGCCTGTTCATCCTCTACGGTCAGCAGCGCCAGCTCCACATAGGGCAAGACGCTGCGATACGCCGTCCGCGCCGCTTCGATCGAGGCCCAGAGCCTGGGCCGGAAGTTATTGTCGAACACCACCAGCGCCCCGCGTCGACGGGCTTCGACCAGGGTTTCGATGAGTTTGCCGCGCCCCTGCTCGCCGAGTACCGCCAGGGTCACGCCACTGAAATACAGCACATCGTAATCCAGCAACGCGGCCAGGATCGGCCCGGCGGTCGGGGTGGTAAAACAATCGCGCACCGCCGCCTCGTTGCGCCAGTAGAGGAAGCGCCGCTCACCCGCCGCATCGGTCTGGATACAATACAAACCTGGCAGGCGTCCAGGCAAGCGCTGGACCCGTTGCAGCCCGATGTTCTCCGCGGCCCAGCTTGCGCACATGGCATCACTGAAGCTGTCGTCGCCCAGGGCGGTGACGTAATCCACCGCGCCCCTGTCGCCCAAGGCGCGGGCCAGGTACACCGCCGTGTTCAGGGTGTCGCCGCCGAAGCTTTGCAGGAGGCTGCCGTCGGCGCGTTGTTGCAGTTCGATCATGCATTCGCCGATCAGGGCGATGCGGGGTTTGGGGTTGCTCATGGATGATCCTGATAATTCAGCGGTGTCTGGAAGGTCGCTATCGCGGGCAAGCCTTGCTCCCACAGAGGATCTTGGGTAAACACCCATTTTGTGTTCACAGTCGATCAGTGTGGGAGCAAGGCTTGCCCGCGATAGCCGCGACTCGGTCTAAAGGCTAGAAACACGTCTCCATGCTCTCCACCACCCGCAACTGCTCATCCACCAGGCACCCCACCCGCCACTTGTCGAACGTCAGGCACGGGTGTGAAGTACCAAACGAAATGATGTCGCCCACACGCAACTCAACCCCCGCCGCCACGGTCATGAACGCATGCTGGTCCATCACCGCCGTCACCTTGCAGCCACTCACATCGTCACCCGCCAGCGAGTCCGATCCGGGCTGGTAGCGCTTGAGCGGCACCGGCAAGCCAGCGTCGTAGGCCACGTCGCGCTTGCCCAGGGCGATCACCGCGAAGCCCGGCTCCGGCAGCGATTGCACATGGGCCCAGACTTCCAGGGCCGGGCGCAGGCCTTCGTGCAGGTCGCTGCGGCGCTCCAGCACGCAGCACTGCGCCTCTTTGTAGATGCCATGGTCATGGGCCACGTAGCTGCCGGGGCGCAACACGCTGAGGAAACGCCCGTGGGCATTCTGGGCTTCGAAGGATTCGGCGATCAGGTCATACCAGGCCGACCCCGAGGCGGTGATGATCGGTTTGTCGATGGCGAACGCGCCGTTGTCCTGCAACTGCACCGCCAACCGCACCAGGGACGCCGCGAACGCACGAATGCCACTGATGGCGTGGTCACCGTGGATCACCCCTTCGTAGCCTTCGATGCCGGTCAACGCCAGCGCCGGTTGCGCCTGGATCGCCTCGGCCAGGACCAACACCTCGGCTTCGGTCCGGCAGCCACACCGGCCACCGACCACGCCGTACTCGATCATCACATTGAGCCGTACGCCGCGAGAGGCGAAGTAAGCGCCCAGGTCAGCGACGTTGTCCGGATGATCGATCAGGCAGTGGAATTCGAACGCCGGGTCGGCGAGCAAATCGGCAATCAGCGCCATGTTCGGCGTGCCCACCAATTGGTTGGCCATCAACACCCGGCGCACGCCATGGGCGTAAGCGGCACGGGTCTGCACGGCGCTGGCGAGGGTCAGGCCCCAGGCGCCGGCCTCCAGTTGCCGGCGAAACAGCGCCGGGGTCATGCTGGTCTTGCCGTGGGGCGCCAGTTCGGCACCGCTGCGGGTGACGAAATCCTGCATCCAGCGGATGTTGTGCTCCAGCGCCGCGCGATGCAGCACCAGCGCCGGCAGGCTGACGTCCCGTAGCAGGTGGGCGCCGACGGTGGCGGCGCCCTTCTCGACGCCGGCATTAAGGATGGCGGAAGGCATGTTCGAACTCCTCGCACGCGGCCGCTAGTGCCGTGGCTGTCTATTCATTGATACGACGGGCCAGGTGGTTGGCGCTTTCGATCAGCACCCGGCGGTAGTCGGCGTAATTGTTCTTGGCGTCGGCACGAGGGGCGACGATGCACAGGGTGGCGATGGCCACGCCATTCGGGTCTTTGACCGGTGCGGCGAAGCAATGGGTGAAGGTGTCGGCGACACTGTCGAAGGAGAAAAACCCATCGAGGCCGGCCTGGCGGATTTCCTTGAGAAATTGCTCCAGGGGCAGGCGCTCGCCATCCGGCAGGATGAAGTCCTCGGGGTCGATCAGGTCGACGATCTGCTGGTCACTCAAATGCGCCAGCAACAGACGCCCGGACGCCGTCCACGGGATCGGCGCGTTTTCACCGATGTCCGATGAAATGCGGAAATGCCGCTCGCCTTCCTTCATCAGCGCGACGGTGTATTTGCGCCCGTTGAGCAGGCACATCTGCGCCGTTTCCCGAGTCTGGCGCACGATCTCCTGCAAGGCCTGGTCTGCCTCGCGGCTCAGGTCGAAATGCCGCAGGTGCGCCTGCCCGAGAAAATACAACTGGCGGCCCAGGTAGACATGGCCGTCCTTGCCCACCGGCTCGAGGATGCGCCGCTCCAGCAGCGACGCCACCAGTTCATAGACCGTGGACTTGGGGCTGCCGATGCCGCTGGCAATATCGTTCGGGCGCAGCGGCTGGCCGACTTCCTTGAGGAAATCGAGGATATCGAACGCCCGATCCAGTCCCCGGGCCCGGCGTTTGATGGTGTCTTCGGTCATGTCTTTGGTTCCCATTCAGTTGGCCGGGAGTTTAACCAGACTACAAGCTGACCACAGCTCCTTGTGGCGAGGGGATTTATCCCCGCTGGACTGCAAAGCAGTCCCCAACAAGCCACTGCGGGGTGTCAGGTTGGGCTGCGATCAAGCTCATTGGGGCCGCTTCGCAGCCCAACGGGGATAAATCCCCTCGCCACAGGTGATCACTTTTTCTTGTAGGCGACGCAATCGATCTCGACCTTGCAATCGACCATCATGCTCGCCTGCACGCAGGCTCGGGCCGGGGCGTGTTCCGGGCTGAAGTACTCGCCGAAGACCTTGTTGAAACTCCAGAAATCCCGCGGGTCTTCCAGCCACACACCGCAGCGCACCACATCTTCCAGGCCGTATCCGGCCTCCTCGAGAATGGCGACCAGGTTCTTCATGGTCTGGTGGGTCTGCTCGACGATCCCGCCGACAATGATCTCGCCGTTCACCGCCGGCACCTGGCCGGACACGTGCAGCCAGCCATCGGCTTCCACGGCGCGGGCAAATGGCCGAGGCTGACCTCCACCTGCGGTGCTGCCGGTGCCGTAGCGCGTAATGCTCATGGGTTATCTCCTTCTTGAATCGATTGAAAGCTGAATGGATTAAAAACGCGTGTTCTTGAGAAATTCCGCCAGGCGTGGCGACTGTGGCCGTTCGAACAATTCCTTCGGCGGCCCCTGCTCTTCGATGCGGCCCTGGTTCATGAACACGATCTTGTCGGAGACCTCGAAGGCAAAGCGCATTTCGTGGGTCACCAGCAGCATGGTCATGCCGTCCTCTGCCAGGCCCTTGATCACGTTCAGCACCTCGCCAACCAGTTCCGGGTCCAGGGCCGAGGTGACTTCGTCGAACAGCATCAGGCTGGGGTTCATGGCAATCGCCCGGGCAATCGCCACGCGTTGCTGCTGACCACCAGACAACTGGCCGGGAAAGTGATCGCGCCGCTCCAACAAGCCCACCCGCTCCAGCCATTTCTCGGCCAGGGCCACCGCCTCGTCCTTGGGCAGCTTTTTCACTTTGAGCAGGCCCAGGGTCACGTTCTGCAACGCGGTCAAATGCGGGAACAGATTGAATTGCTGGAAGGCCATGCCGGTCATGGCCCGGTGCCGGGCGATGACTTTTTCGGCGTGGCGCACGCGCTTGCCGTCGATGTCGTCGTAACCGATGGACTCGCCGTCGAGCACAATCTGCCCGCCCTGGAATTCCTCCAGCATGTTGATGCAGCGCAGCAGCGTGGTCTTGCCCGAACCGCTGGAGCCGATCAGCGTGACCACGTTGCCGCGCTGCATGCTCAGGTCCACGCCCTTGAGCACTTCCAGCGGGCCGTATTGTTTGCGCAGGCCGCGAATGTCCAGCAGCGGCTGGGCGTTGGAGAGATTTGTGTTGGAAAGATTCGAGACGTCAGTCATGGCAAGGCCACCCGCTTTTCAATGTGTCGCCCGAGCAATTCGATGGCGTAATTGATGATGAAAAAGAGAAAACCGGCGAACAGGTAAAACTCCAGGGTCATGAAGGTCCGGGCGATGATCTGCTGGGTGCTGAGCAGCAGTTCGGCAACGCCGATCACCGACAGCAGGGTCGAGGCCTTGACGATTTCCGTGGAGGAATTGACCCAGGTCGGCAGGATCTGCCGCAACGCCTGGGGCAACAGCACATAAACCAGCGCCTGGAAGAACGTCAGGCCAATGGCCTGGCTCGCTTCCATCTGCCCACGGGGCAATGCCTGCAAGGCCCCGCGCACGATCTCGGCCACATGGGAGCCACAAAACAGCGTCAAGCCCAGCACGCCGGCCTGGAACGCGCCGATCTGCCAGCCCAGGGCCGGGGCCATGTAGAAGCAGGCCAGCACCAGCACGAACACCGGCGTGCCGCGAATCAGGTCGACGTAGAAGCGAAACGGCGCGCGCATCCAGGTCCGGCCATAGGTCAGCACGAGCCCGGCAACCAGGCCGATCAGCGTACCCAACACAATCGCCAGCAGCGAACACTGCACACTGGTCAGGAAGCCGGCCCACAGGGTCTCGCGGGCAACCCATAACTCATGCAACCAACTGGGTGATTCGTACATGGGACACTCCTAACGGCGGATCGCCAGGCGCAGCTCGAAATACCGCAGCAGCATGGCAATGAGGTAACAGGCCGCGACATACAGGGCCGTGGTCACCAGCCAGGTTTCGATCACCCGGTAGCTCTCCACGTTGATCTTGCGGGCGTAATAGGTCAGCTCCGGCACGGCAATCGCCGCCGCCAGGGAGGTGTCCTTGAACAGCGAAATGAAGTTGTTCGACAAGGCCGGCAACACGTTGCGCAGCATCACCGGCACGGTGACGTAGGCCTTCACCTGCCACTCGCCCAGGCCGATGGCCAGCCCGGCTTCACGCTGTCCCTTGTGAATGCTCAACAACCCGCCGCGAAACACTTCGGTCAGGTAGGCCCCGGCGTACAGCGAGAGGGTGATGACGAACGACGGCAGCTTGTCCAGGCGGATGCCCAGGCTCGGCAAGGCGAAGTAGATCAGCAGGATCAACACCAGGATCGGCGTATTGCGGATCACCGTGACATACACCGACGCCAGCACCCGCAGGACCCGATGTTTGCTCAGCAACGCGAACGCCATCGCCAGGCCGATCACGCAACCGATGGCGATCGACACCAGCGCCAGGGAAAGCCCAAGGCCAAGCCCCGCCAGCAGGGTGTCGAAATCGCGCCAGACGGCGGCAAAGTTCAACTGATAATTCATGGTCGGCAGTACCTTCGACGGAGCGCCCGCAAGTGGCGCCCCGGGCTCACAGGGTCATTTGAATTCAACAGGGAAACCGATCGCTGGCGACGGCAGCTCGACACCGAACCACTGCTTGAAGGAGGCCGCATAGGTGGGGAACTCCACGCCGGTCATGGCTTCATGCAAGGTGGTGTTGACGAAGTTCAGCCAGTCCTGGTCGCCGCGCTTGACCGCACAAGCGTAGGTTTGCGGGCTCCAGGCATAGGCCGGGCTGCGGTAGCGGCCAGGGTTCTGCACCATCAGGTACTTGACCGAGGACTGGTCGGTGGCGGCGGCATCGGCACGACCGGAGTTCACCGCCTGGTACATCAGGTCGACGCTGTCGTACTGGTCGACCTTGGCCTTGGGCAGCGCCTGGTGCACCAGTTCCTCGGCGTAGACGTTCTGCAGCACCGCCACGGTGACACCGTCGCCGGCGGCCTTGAGGTCTTCGATTTCCTTGTACTTGCTGTTGGCCGGCAGCAGCAGACCCACGCCTTCACGGTAGTACGGCAGGGTGAACGCCACTTGTTGGGCGCGGCTGGCGGTGACGGTGATGAACTGGCAGCTCATGTCGACCTTGTCGGTCAACAGGTTGGGTATGCGCGCATCGGACGACTGCACCACGAACTCGACTTTCTCCGGGTCGTTGAACAGGCCCTTGGCGACCATCCGCGCGATATCGATATCAAAGCCCTGCAACTTGCCATCCGCTCCCTGGAAGTGCCACGGCGCATTGGTACTGCCCGTGCCCACGATCAATTTCCCCCGCTGCAGCACGCTGTCCAGCTTGCTGTCGGCCGCCTGAGCGACCCCCATGGCAGCCGTCGTGGCCGCGAAGAGAAAAACACACGCTTTGAACAAGGAAGGTCGGCGTTGCATGGCAAGCACTCCAGAATGAGTTTATTCCGCTATACCGGAACATGGTATGTAACAACGGAATAGACAGCAGAAAGTGTGCCACAGGCTCGACGGCCCTGGGAGAGAAAAATGGAAATTGAGGGAAATCAGGGAGATGGGGAAAACAGGCGCCCCGGACGGTGGCGTCCATGTGCGAACGCTGTTGCTACCGTTGGCCACGACGCACGGGTAACAAGGCCCCAAAACCGGGTACTCGGCACCCCCGGCGCACCGAAACGGAGCCACTCTGGAATGTATAAATGGATACCCTGTGGGAGCGAGCAAGCTCGCTCCCACAATGGTTCGGCGGGGTGCCTGGTCTATTTGCGCTTGTAGCTCTTGTTGCCACCAGGCGTGAGGCAATAGACCCCGCCCCGGGGACCAACGCAGTAATTGCCACTGCCGCACTGGCAACCGTCGGCGGACTTGAGCAACGGCTGCGGCCGGGCCTCGTTCCGAAGCCCCAGCACAGCGGAACAGGACTTCTTCGAAGCACTGATGGAACCGTCATTGCACAGGAAGGTATCGCCGTCACACCCGGCAATCCCGCCCTTGCGCCCGGAACACGGTTGATTGGCGGCAAGGGCCGAAGTGCCCAGGGCCAACAACAGGATCGCGACACAGGCGCGAAGTAAGGCGGACGTTCCGTGACAGCGCTTCATGGCAGCTTCCAGGCTGATTAGATGGCCCTATGCTAGCACCGGATAATCTACGGCACCTAACGCCCGCAAAACCTCACCCTGGATAACATCCCGCAAGGGGTGTCTATTTTATCGCTTGGCAGCCTCGTCATACACTTGGCCGCGCTCGCGCTTACCCACTGCGATTACCGTGACAACCAGCAAATCATCTACTACCCGATAAACCAATCGATAGCCGGCGTTACGCAACTTGATTTTATAGGCATTGCCCAATCCGTGCAGTCGGTCTGCCTGGACATGCGGATTTACCAGTCGCTCTTCAAGCTTTTTCTTGAATTGCTCCTTGAGTGTTGCTCCCAGCTTTTGCCATTCCTTCCATGCCTTATCGGAAAACTCCAACTCATAGGTCATCAAGAGAAACCTTGATCGTTGGATCATTTTCACGCTCGCGGCAGAGAGCGACCAACTCCATGTCTTCAAGCCGATCCATCATGGCTTCATACTCCCTAGCAGGGACGCAATAAAAAGCCGGCTCGTTGCGGTTGAGGATCGCTACAGATAACCCTCCCCCGGCAGCGACAGTGCCCATCGGATTTTTCTTAAGCTCGGAAATACTGGCTACAACCTGAGAAAGCACGATATGTGTCATGAGATGAGTCCTTAAGCACTCTTAATGGCACTAAAAATAGCACCCTAAAACATCTCTTACCACCGTTCAACGCCCGCAAAACCTCACCCTGGATAACATCCGCAAATCCCCCTCGCGGTAATAGTCATCACTCCAGCTGTCATCCACCGCCAGTGGCTTGACCTGCTTGAGGGCGAGCTTTTTCGCGAAGTAGCGAAAGCGGTAATGCTCATAAAAGCGCAACAGTTCCAACCCGTAACGGTCGGCCAGGTCGGTGTCGCCCTGGATGATCAGGTAATTCTCGTCGTTGCCGCTGCTGGCCGCGGCGCTCAGGTTGTGGCTGCCGCTGAGGATGGTCGGCGTGTCGCTGGTGAAGTCGGTGACGATGGCTTTGGTGTGCACCAGCAGGTTGCCCTTCTGGCCTTTCATGTTTTCCCGCAGCCAGCCTTCAAGACCGGTGTTGAGCAACGCGGTGGCGGCGAATTCGGCGGTGCGGTCGGCGTGAAAGCCGGTGATGCGGCTCTTGGTGTTTTGCAGGCCATAGCGCAACACGTCGTCATTGGGTGCGCCGAGCAAGGCGTCGAGGATGCGCTCGGGCAACACAAAGGCGGTGACGAACAACAGGTCCTTTCGCGCGCCCTTGATGATGTCGACGAAGCGATCCAGGTCGCCCTCCCCGGTGCGCGGCGAGAATCCGGCGAACAATGCCTCCTGCGGATCCATGGCATTGTTGTCGGTCAGCCACTGGCGAGTGGCACCGACGTCCTGGGGTTCGGCCCAGATCTGCTCGAACACCTGGAAGTAGCTGCCGCTCACCCGAGGGTCGTCCAGCACATGGACCACGTTGGCCTGGCGGTAGACACCGTTGGCGGTGAAGTTGGTGCTGCCGCACAGCACCGCCTCTGGTTGCAAGGAACCGTTGCCATCCACCTTGCTCAGCACAATGAACTTGTTGTGGAAAATGTTATGGGTGACTCGTCCGCGCTTGTTGGCTGCTGGCATTTTTTCGAGGCTGGCTTCGTTACGCGCCGTGGTGTCGTCGCCCGGCTCGGCGTGGTACAGCACTCGTACTTGGGCGCCGCGAGCGTGAGCGGCAGTCACCGCATCGACGATCACCGGCAGTTCGTATTCATAAATGGCGACGTCCAGGGCCCAGTGGGCATCCAGTGCCCGATCGATAAAACCGGTCAGGCGCCCCAGCAGGCCATTTTCCAACCAGCGACGCGGGGCGTCGGGCCAGTCATCGATGGACAGGTGCTTGTTGGCGCCGATCAGCGCGTCCACTTCAGGAAACTTGCGCTGGAACGCCTGGCTGGCGGCCACGGCACGGTTGAAGATCACCCGCTGGTTGGCCGGCTGCCCGTCATCGCTGGTGACGGTGACGGCCAGGGATTCGCCCAACTGCGGTGCTTCGGGGCTGCCATAGGCCAGGTGCACGCGGTAGTGCATGGTTACGCCGGGGTTGACGGCGTAGTCGGCCCAGCGAAATTTCTGCAAGGGTGCCTTGTCGCTGGGGGTCGCGCGGAACTGGGGAAAGGTGTGGGCCTTATCGGGGAAGGTCAGGCTGTTGAACAGGAACAGCCAGGGTTTGTCACCCTGCTGCTTCTCGATGGCAAAGCCCAGCAGCCCTTTGCGTCGGGATTCCGCCAGGTCCATGGCGAGCAGCACGCCGTTGGTGCCGGCATAGGCCTTGACCCGAAAATCGTCCTGGGCGTTGGTGACGAGTACGCGCATGGTTCACTCCTGTGAGGGGGCTGCCTGAGCATAGTGCAGTGATGCAGGTTAGATGGTCAGATCAGGGACCGAGGTGATGCCTTCGCGAGCAAGCTCGCTCCCACAGGGGGGCTGTGGTGTTCATCAGTTATGTGTGCACAGCGAAACCAAATGTGGGAGCGAGCTTGCTCGCGATGAGGCCTTCACAGCCAAAGAACATTTCAAGTGGTTTCATCAATATGCCGATACTCCGCCTGCAACCGCCCCGCCAACTGCCGGGCCCGGCCCAGGCGGATCGGCCCTCTTTCGATGTCGATCAACAGGCACGGACAATCTAGGAACGGCAGTGAAAGCCCCTCCTTGACCCGCCCATCGGTCATCACCAACACCCGTTGCTGCTCCGCCGGGTAGCGCTTGCGTCGGGCCACCAGCCAGCGCCCGGCCTCGTTCAGCGCCGCCAGCAACGGCGTTCCGCCCCCCGCACCCAGCCCATCGAGCCAGTCGCGCAGGCCGGCCGAGGCCTTGAGGCCTTGCACCTGCCAATTGGGGAGCGTGCCGCTGGCCGTCAACAGCGCCAGGCGGGCGCGTTGTCGGTAGGCGTCGTCGAACAATTGCGCCAGCAGGCCTTTGCCATCACTCAAGGCGCGATGACGCCGGGTCGAGGCCGACGCATCGACGATGACCAGCCACAACTCATGGGGCGAACGCTGGCGACTGTGAAAGCGCAGGTCTTCGTACAGACGTGGCCGGCCATTGAGTAACGTCCCCGGCCAGTTCACCGCACCGCTGGCCGCCGCTTTGCTGCGGCCCTGGCGGCCCTGGTCGAGTCGTCCTGCACGGGGTCTGGCATTCGCCCCCGCCGGCGAACGGGGGCGAATGCCTAGGGCTTTTTTGGCCAGCTCGGCACGTCACGCCGGGCACCGGTCGGCAATGCCCGGGCCGGCAGATCGCCCCACTGGCCCTGGCCTTCGTTGGGTTCAGTGGTTTTTTCCGCGCCGGTCGGCGCCTGGGACGGTGCCGGTGCCGAATGCCCACGGCGCCGGTGCCGCAAGGCAAACTCGGCGACCGCATCGATGTCTTCATCGGCTATCGCGCCGGCCCCGCGCCAGGCGGCATGGGCCCGGGCCGCACGCAGCCAGACCAGGTCGGCGCGCAAGCCATCGACCCCGGCGGCAAAACAGCGCTCGGTGATCTGCGCCAGCGCCGCATCATCCAGGGCAATCCCGGCCAAGCGGTCGCGCGCCTGCTGGCAACGGTCACGCAACTGCTGCTGGGCCGTCTCCCACGCCGCGCAGAACGCCAGCGGATCACTGTCGAAATCCAGCCGTCGCCGGATGATCTGGCCGCGCTCAGCCGGTGCGGTGTGACCGTCGAGGGCGACGTTCAGGCCGAAACGGTCGAGCAACTGCGGGCGCAACTCACCCTCCTCCGGGTTCATGGTGCCGATCAGCACAAAGCGCGCCGGATGCCGATGGGAAATGCCGTCGCGCTCGATCAGGTTGATACCGCTGGCGGCCACATCGAGCAGCAAGTCCACCAGGTGATCGGGCAGCAGGTTCACTTCATCGACGTACAGCACGCCACCGTCGGCCTTGGCCAACACGCCGGGAGAAAACTGCGCGCGCCCTTCCCCCAGCGCTGCGTCCAGGTCCAGGGTACCCACCAGCCGCTCTTCGGTAGCACCGAGGGGCAAGGTGACGAACTGACCGCTGGCCAGCAGGTCCGCCAGGCCCCGGGCCAACGTGGACTTGGCCATGCCCCGCGGCCCTTCGATCAGCACACCGCCGATTTTCGGATCGATCGCGGCCAGGCACAGGGCCAGTTTCAGATCATCGGCGCCGACCACGGCGCAGAGCGGGAAATGGGGGGTGTGGGTCATGTTGAATGTCTCATGCATGTGAGAGAGTCCCTGTGGCGAGGGAGCTTGCTCCCGCTGGGCTGCGCAGCAGACCCGAATCTGGCACCTCGGTGTGACAGATGGATTGAGCCAGGGCTTTTGGGGTTGCTTCGCAACCCAGCGGGAGCAAGCTCCCTCGCCACAAAGGCATGTCAGCCATCTTCTTCTATGTCCAACAACAAATTTTCCAACGCCTCGCGATACTCGCCTGGATCCTGCCACATCCCCCGCTGCTGCGCTTCGAGCATGCGCTCGGTCATGTCCCGCAGGGCGTCGGGGTTGTGCTCGCGGACGAAATCCCGGGTGTCCGGGTCGAGCAGGTAGGCATCGGCCAGCAAGGCGTACTGGTGATCGTCGATCAACCGGGTGGTGGCGTCGAAGGCAAACAGGTTGTCCACCGTCGCCGCCAGTTCGAACGCGCCTTTATAGCCGTGACGCTTCACGCCGTCGATCCACTTCGGGTTCGCTGCGCGGGAACGGATGACGCGGTTGAGCTCTTCTTTCAGGGTGCGGATCCTGGGCAAGTCTGGCTGGCTGTGATCGCCATGGTAACTGGCCGCCGCATCACCACTGAGGGTCTCGACCGCCGCCAGCATACCGCCCTGGAACTGGTAGTAATCGTTGGAATCGAGCAGGTCGTGCTCGCGGTTGTCCTGGTTCTGCAACACCGCCTGCACCTGGCTCAAGCGCCGGGAGAACTGCTCCCGGGCGGCCGTGCCTTCATCGCTGGCGCCGTAGGCGTAACCGCCCCAGTTCAGGTACACCTCGGCCAGATCCTCGCGGCTCTGCCACAAGCGCCCGTCAATCGCGCCCTGCACGCCCGCGCCATAGGCACCGGGCTTGGCGCCGAAGATCCGCCAGCCGGCCTGGCGCGCCGCGGCTTCCGGCTCAAGACCCGATGCCAGCAGGGCTTCGCGTTCGCCACGCACCTTGGCCGCCAAGGGGTTCATGTCGTCCGGCTCATCGAGTGCGGCGACGGCCTGCACGGCGGCATCGAACAGGCGAATCAGGTTGGCAAAGGCGTCACGGAAGAAGCCGGACACGCGCAGCGTGACATCGACCCGAGGCCGGTCCAGCAGGCTCAGCGGCAGGATCTCGAAGTCATCGACCCGCTGGCTACCCGTGGCCCACACCGGGCGCACGCCCATCAGCGCCATGGCCTGGGCGATGTCGTCACCGCCGGTGCGCATGGTGGCCGTGCCCCACACCGAGAGGCCGAGTTGGCGCAGGTGGTCTCCGTGATCCTGCAAGTGCCGCTCAAGGATCAGGTTCGCCGATTGGAAACCGATGCGCCACGCCGTGGTGGTGGGCAGGTTGCGCACGTCCACCGAGAAGAAGTTGCGACCGGTGGGCAACACATCGAGGCGCCCGCGACTCGGTGCGCCGCTGGGGCCGGCCGGCACGAAGCGCCCGCTCAAGGCATCGAGCAGGCCGCGCATTTCCGCCGAGCCGCAAGCGTCCAGGCGCGGGGCTACGACGGATCGCAGGTTTTCAATGATGCTGCCCACCAGCTCCCAGCCCGGCGCGTCGAGCTGCTCCACCGCACCGTCCAGCGCCTGCTCGATCAACTGCACAGCGAACAGCTCCAGGCGCTCGCGGGTATCGCCGGCGGTGCGCCAAGGCTCGGCGCTGACCTGACGCAACGCCTCGGGACAGTCACCGGTCCAGGGCTCGGCCAAGGCACAGTCCAGCGGATCGAAACCCAGCCCGAACGCCTTGGCCAGCGCCCGCAGCAGACTCGACTGCGCGCCCTTGCCGTCGCCCCGGGGAATGCGCAGCAACGCCAGCAAGGTGTCGATGCGCAGCCGTCCGCTGGGCGACTCGCCAAAGATGTGCAGGCCGTCGCGGATCTGCGACTCCTTCAAGTCGCACAGGTAAGTGTCCAGGCGTGGCAGCCAGATCGCCGCGTCGACGTCGCTGTCCAGGGATGCATCGAGTTGCAGTTCGCGGTCGATGTGCGTCTCGCGCACCAGGTTGAGGATGTCCCGTTGCAGCTCCCGGGCACGGCGCGGATCGAGCAATTGCGCCTCGTAGTACTCGTCCGCCAGCAGCTCGAGGTTACGCAGCGGCCCATAGGTTTCGGCCCGGGTCAGGGGCGGCATCAAGTGGTCGATGATCACCGCCTGGGTGCGACGCTTGGCCTGGGCGCCCTCACCCGGGTCGTTGACGATGAACGGATAGATATTCGGCAGCGGCCCCAACAGCACGTCCGGCCAGCAGTTTTCCGACAGCCCGACGCCCTTGCCCGGTAGCCATTCGAGGTTGCCGTGCTTGCCGACGTGGATCACTCCATGGACGCCGTAGGTGTGGCGCAACCAGAAATAAAACGCCAGGTAACCGTGGGGCGGCACCAGGTCCGGGTCATGGTACACCGCGCTCGGATCGCCCTGATAACCCCGCGCCGGCTGGATGCCGACGAACGTCAGGCCCAGCCGAAGGCCGGCGACCATCAGGCGCCCCTCGCGGCACATCGGGTCCTGCTCGGGCGAGCCCCAGCGCGCCAGCACCGCTTGGCGATTGGCTTCGGGCAGTGCGTCGAACAAGGCCTGGTACTCGGCAAGGGCCAGGCTCTGGTGACAGGGACGCAAGTCGAGGCTGTCGAGGTCGTTACTGACCCCGCCGAGCAATTGCTGGATCAACGCAGTGCCGCTCACCGGCAGCTCAGCCGACAATGGATAGCCCTCGACCTGTAGGGCCCGGAGGATATTCAACGCCGCTGCCGGGGTGTCCAGGCCGACGCCATTACCGATGCGACCGTCGCGGGTCGGGTAGTTGGCGAGGATCAGCGCCACACGCTTCTGGGCATTGGGCAAGCGCGCCAGGGTGGTCCAGCGTCGGGCCAGTTCGGCGACAAAATCCATGCGCTCGGGCGCGGCCCGGTAGCAGACCACGTCGCTCTGGCTGCGCTCGCTGCGCCAGGCCAGGTCCTTGAAACTGATCGGGCGGCTGATGATCCGTCCGTCCAGTTCCGGCAAGGCAATGTGCATCGCCAGGTCCCGCGGTCCCAGGCCCTGCTCGCTGGCACGCCAGCCGGGTTCGTTGTCCTGGGCGCAGATCGCCTGGATCACCGGGATGTTGCGGCGAAACGGTCGCAAGTGCGGAGCTTCGGGGCTGGATTGAGCGAAGCCGGTGGTGTTGAGGATCACGCCCGCCTGCACCTCGTCCAGCCAGTCCTCAACAAGTGCGAGGCAACCAGGCTCCTTGAGGCTTGCCACGGCAATCGGCAGCGGATTGAGCCCCGCCGCTTGCAGGCGCTGGCAGAACACGTCGATGAACGCGGTGTTCGCCGCTTGCAGGTGGGAGCGATAAAACAGCACCGCCGCCACCGGTTGCCCGGCGCTCCAGTCGGTTTGCCAGTCGTCGAGGCTGGCGCTGGTTTTCGCCGGGTGATAGATGGCCGTGCGTGGCAAGGCCTGCGGCTCGGCCCACGGATAATCGCGGCCGAACCATTGGCTGCCGAGGTTGTAAAACAGGTCCAGGGCATTGCCCAGCCCGCCCTGGCGCAAGAACTGCCAGAGCCGGTCGCGATCTTCGCAGGGCACGTTGCTCAGGTCACTGAGTTCCGGGTCCGGACGATCATCCCCCGGCACCAGGATCAGCTTCACCCCGCGCCCGGCCAGTTCCATCAGGCGCTCGATGCCGTAGCGCCAATAGCCGATGCCGCCGTGCAGCGACAACAGGATGACCTTGGCGTGACGCAGCACGTCTTCGAAGTACAGATCCACCGAGGCGTGGTTCTGCACCTGCATCGGGTTGGCGAGGCGAAACTGCGGATAATCGCCCGGCAACTGCTTCGCCGCTTCGGCCAACAGCGCCAGGCTGGAGTCGCCGCTGCACAGGATCACCAGTTCGGCGGGGGTTTGCCCCAGGTCGGCGATGTTGTCATCCGACACGAAACCGCCGGGCTGGGTCCTGAGCAGGTGCATGGCTTAGGCGCCGAGGGCGGCGCGCAACTGCGCTTCGAGCAGCGCGGCGTCAAGCGCCTGGCCGATCAGCACCAGACGGGTGACCCGCGCTTCCTCGGCGCCCCACTGGCGGTCGAAATGCTTGTCGAACCGCGTCCCGACGCCCTGGATCAACAGGCGCATCGGCTTGTTCGGAATCGCAGCGAAACCCTTGACTCGCAGTACGCCGTGCTGGACCACCAGTTGCGTCAATGCGTCGAGCAACAGGCTTTCGTCAGCTTGGGGCAGTTCGATGGAAATGGAATCGAAGGCGTCATGATCGTGGTCATCATCGTCGCCATCGTGGTGATGGTCGTGATGGCTGTGGCGGCCGTCGATGTGTTCTTCGGAACCGGCGCCCAGGCCGATCAGTACGTCCAGCGGCAGGCGACCGCTGCTGGCTTCGATGACCTTGACCGCCGGCGGCAGCTCTTCGGCGACTTCCAGGCGAACTTTGGCCAGGTCTTCAGGGCTGATCAGGTCAGCCTTGTTGAGGATCACCAGGTCGGCGCTTGCCAGTTGGTCGGCGAACAGTTCGTGCAGCGGCGATTCGTGGTCCAGGTTCGGGTCGAGTTTGCGCTGGGCATCGACCTGGTCGGGGAACGCGGCAAAGGTACCGGCGGCCACGGCCGGGCTGTCGACCACGGTGATGACCGCATCGACGGTGCAGGCGCTGCGGATTTCCGGCCATTGGAAGGCCTGGACCAGCGGCTTGGGCAGGGCCAGGCCGGAGGTTTCGATGAGGATGTGGTCGAGGTCGCCACGCCGGGCCACCAGTTCGCGCATTACCGGGAAGAACTCTTCCTGCACCGTGCAGCACAGGCAGCCGTTGGCCAGTTCATAGACGCGGCCGCTGGCTTCTTCTTCGGTGCAGCCGATAGAGCACTGCTTGAGGATCTCGCCGTCGATGCCCAGCTCGCCGAATTCGTTGACGATCACGGCGATACGACGGCCCTGGGCGTTGTCGAGCATGTGCCGCAGCAGAGTGGTTTTACCCGAGCCGAGGAAGCCGGTGACGATGGTGACGGGGAGTTTGGCCAGTGTTTTCATCGGATGCCCTTTGGCAAGGTGGCGGGCAAACGGGACGACAACCGCTGGCACAGGCGCGCGCGGAAGATTTCGCCACCGGATCACCCCGCCCGGTTGTAGTGAGAATCTGTCTCGAGGCAGGTCTCCTGGCTGACGGCGGGCCAATCTTTCGACTGGCAATTGCTGCGCCTTCCCGTGCGCCCGTTTAAAAGGGCATGCACAGTGGCCTTGCAGAAACAGCACCGTTCACAGTTGCGGGGGCAGCCGCGGCTTGGACCGCGTTCCCTTCTTAGCTCCGGCACGTGCCGAAGAACCTCGAAGGCGCAAGGCTACGCAGGGTGTGGGGGCGGGTCAATCTCCGCAAGTAATATGCAGGACGCCGCGCCCCTTGTGCATTGACGCCCCGCCCCCGCCCATGCTCTCCTGTGCGCCTAGTTACGGGTGCCCTTCACAGGGTGAAACGGGAAACCGGTGAATCGTGTGCTTTACTCCAAAGCCACGTCAGTCCGGTGCTGCCCCCGCAACGGTAAGCGAGCGAAGCGTCTGAACCACTGTGTATGCCCTGCTACAAAAAGGGCGCATGGGAAGGTGACGCTTGCAGGCCAGGCGCAAGCCCGGCCCCTCGCGAGCCCGGAGACCGGCCCATGACTCATGCATCAACAAACCCGCGGTGGGCGGGCGCTGTTCGAACCTTGGCGGGCTTTCGCCCGGGGTCTCATCGCGCTCGAATGCCCACTGAACAAGAACAGAGGGAAGCGCCATGTCGACCATCAGCAGCACCGCCCGCACCGCCAGCAGCACCACCACCCTGAGCCAACGCCTGAGCGCCGCGATCCTTGCTTCGATCCTGGGCGCAGGGCTGGTCTATTTCGCCGGTTTCTCCCACATCGAAGCGGTGCACAACGCCGCCCACGATACCCGCCACAGCGCCGCTTTCCCGTGCCATTGAGAACTGACGACATGATCAAGCGTATCGCGCAGACCGCTGGTTTCAGCGGCTTGCTGGCCGCCCTGCTGCTGACCCTGCTGCAAAGTTTCTGGGTATCGCCGCTGATTCTCCAGGCGGAAACCTTCGAGAAGGCCCCAGCGACCGAGGTCCATGAACACGCCGACGGGGCGGCTCATACCCATGATGCCGAGGCCTGGGAGCCGGAAGACGGTTGGCAGCGCGTGCTGTCTACCACGGGCGGCAACCTGGTGGTCGCCGTGGGTTTTGCCCTGATGCTGGCGGGCCTGTACACCTTGCGCGCACCGACTCGCACGTCCCAAGGCCTGCTCTGGGGCCTGGCCGGCTATGCCACGTTCGTCCTGGCGCCAACCCTCGGCCTGCCGCCGGAACTGCCTGGCACCGCAGCGGCCGACCTGGCCCAACGACAGATGTGGTGGATCGGCACCGCGGCTTCCACGGCGGTGGGTATTGCCTTGATCGCCTTCGGCCGGCATTGGCTGCTCAAGGTACTGGGCGTGGCGACGTTGCTGGTGCCCCATGTCATCGGCGCACCGCAGCCCGAAGTCCACTCGATGCTGGCGCCCGAAGCGCTGGAGAGTCAGTTCAAGATCGCCTCGCAGCTGACCAACGTCGCGTTCTGGCTGGCCCTTGGCCTGATCAGCGCCTGGCTGTTTCGCCGTGACGGCCAAGCCCACCACGAGGCATGAGCGCCGAGCCGATCCTGGTGATCGGCCTGGGCTGCCAGCGTGGTTGCCCGGCCAGCACGCTGCGGGCCTTGCTCGACCAGACGCTGCTGGCCCACGGCATCGAACTTCATCGGGTACGGGCCCTGGCCAGTATCGACCTCAAGCGTGACGAGCCCGGGCTGCTGGAGCTGGCCGGGCAACTGGCCCTGCCGCTGACCTGCTTCAGTGCCGAACAGTTAGCCGATTACGCGCAACGGCTCAGTCACCGCTCCGAGATCGCCTTCGAGCGAACCGGTTGCTACGGCATCGCCGAGAGCGCCGCCCTGGCCTTGGCGGACCAGTTGGGCACGATGCCCGCGACGCTGCTGATTCCTCGCCAGAAAGGCCCCAAGTGCACGTTGGCATTGGCGGTCGTGGCGTAAATCCCGATAATCGGCGCCCAGGATCATGAGCGATCTTCATCTGGGCGACGCTCACCCACCTTCCACAGGAGCCGGTCATGACCGTGTACTTCATCGGCGCCGGCCCCGGCGACCCGGATCTCATCACCGTCAAAGGCCAGCGACTGATCCGCCACTGCGCGGTGATCATTTACGCCGGCTCGCTGGTGCCAACCGCCGTCCTTGAAGGCCATTGTGCCGAACAGGTGATCAACAGCGCCGAGCTGCATCTGGAACAGATCATCGAATTGATCAAGAGCGCCCATCTCAAGGGCCAGGACGTGGCCCGGGTGCATTCCGGCGACCCGAGCCTGTACGGTGCCATTGGCGAGCAGATTCGTTGCCTGCGGGAACTGGACATCCCTTTCGAAATCATCCCGGGGGTGACCGCGACCTCAGCCTGCGCCGCCCTGCTGGGTGCCGAACTGACCTTGCCGGACATTTCCCAAAGCCTGATCCTCACCCGCTACGCCGACAAAAGCCCAATGCCTGCCGGGGAAGAACTGGGCAGCCTGGCGCAGCACGGGGCGACCATGGCGATACACCTGGGGGTCAATCATCTGGAAAAAATCGTCGACGAACTGCGACCCCATTACGGCGCCGATTGCCCGATTGCGGTGATCCACCGGGCGACGTGGCCGGATCAGGATTGGGTGATGGGGACGCTGGACGATATCGCGGCAAAGGTACAAGCCAAGGGCTTTCGCCGCACGGCGCTGATTCTGGTGGGGCGTGTGTTGGGCAACGATGTGTTCAGCGAGTCTTCGCTGTACCGCGCCGGGCATGCGCATCTCTACAGGCCCTGACTCGCCAGAGAATCCACCTGGATTCCCCTGTGGGAGCGAACCTGTGGGAGCAAGGCTTGCCCGCGAAGGCGTCGCCTCGGTCTATCAGCCACACCGAGATGTTTGCATCGCGGGCAAGCCTTGCTCCCACAAGCTCGCTCCCACAGGTTACGAGCTGATCGCAAGATGGTATCGCCACAATCAGTAGTAGGCGTTTTCTTTCTGCGTGTGGTCGGTCACGTCGCGTACGCCCTTGAGCTCCGGAATGCGCTCGAGCAAGGTCCGCTCGATGCCTTCCTTCAAGGTCACGTCAGCCTGGCCGCAGCCCTGGCAGCCGCCGCCGAACTGGAGCACGGCGATGCCGTCTTCCACCACGTCGATCAGCGAAACCTGGCCGCCGTGGCTGGCCAGCCCCGGGTTGATTTCGGTTTGCAGGTAGTAATTGATACGCTCGTTGACCGGGCTGTCGGCATTGACCATCGGCACCTTGGCGTTTGGCGCCTTGATGGTCAGCTGGCCGCCCATGCGGTCGGTGGCGTAGTCGACCACCGCATCGTCCAGGAAGGCTTCGCTGAACGAGTCGATGTACGCGGTGAAGCTCTTGAGCCCCAACGCGGTGTCTTCGGGTTTTTCTTCCCCCGGCTTGCAGTAGGCAATGCACGTCTCTGCGTACTGGGTGCCGGGCTGGGTGATGAAGACGCGAATCCCGATACCTGGGGTGTTCTGCTTGGACAGCAGGTCGGCCAGGTAATCGTGGGCGGCATCGGTAATGGTAATGGCGGTCATGGAAACTCCTCGCAGGCTTGCCGGCAGTTTACGCCAATCATCGCGCCGGACAAAGTCCTAGTATTTTTGTCAGGAAAGCACCCGGCGGCACGGGGTTTGCCGCCGGAGCTGTCGATCAGAGGTTCTGGTAGCGATTCATGTCCAACACACCGCTTTCCACGGGCTCCGTCTCCTGGATGTATTGGCTCAGGTCATGGAAGTAGTACCAGAACTGCGGGTGACTGCGACGGATGCCCCAGCGCTCGACAATCCGCTCGAACGCTGGCGCATCCTGGGCGCCTTGCATGGCCTCGACGAACGCCGGCACTTGCCCGGCCGGAATGTTGAACATGAAGTTCGGGTAGCTGCTGAGCACGCCCGGGTAGACCGTCAGCGTGTCCAGTCCCGGCTGGTAGCGCGCCTCCTCGCCCAGCAGGAACGCCACGTTGCTGTGGGCACGGTTGCGCAGCAGGCTGTAGACCTCACGCTGACCACTGGCGGTTTCGACACGCAGCAAGGTCGCTTCCGGCAGTTGGTCGATCACCTTGAGCCCCGCCGCCGGGCGCGACACCAGGCGGCTGAGGGCCTGTTCGGCGTTTTGCAGCGCCAGGTCGATGTTCGGACGCGAGCAGTAGGCACCGTCACAGCGGTTGATCGGATCGGGACGGGCGTTCAGCTCTCCATAACGGGCCAGCAATTGCTGGGTGAAATCGCCCTTGGGATCGTGTTCGTCAAGCTTGAGGGCGGTCGGCGTGTCATCGTCGATGGCCTCGTAATCGAGCCACATCTTGAATTTGCCGCCGGCCTGGTACCAGTCGTCAAGGTAGCCTTCCCGGGAGTCGGCCGGCATCAGGCGCAGGAAATTCTGCTCCGCACCGTTGCGGATCAGGTCGAAATACAGCCGGGTCTGGGCCTGGTGGGACACGTTGCCGAACACATCGAAGTTCACCGCCAACTGGTAATAGGTGCGCTCCAGCAACGGGAAGTCGAACAGCCACATCGTCTGCGGCACCTCGCCGATCAGGCCCTTGTTGACCGAGGCACTGTCGAAGTGCCGGAAAATGCTCAGCAGTGCATTGTCATTCCCGGCCCACAGCGTCGACCAGCTCGGCGCCGGCAGCTCAGCATAATTATCGCGGCGCAAGGCTTCGTACTCGTTGCGTTTGTCCCGGTAGTCGAGCCACAGGCTGAGGACGCTGCCCACATCATCGTTCTGCCCCGGCATCGCCAGCAGCGGCGTGGCCTGGCCGCGGTAGTTCGGGTCAGTGACGTACAAGTCATGTTCGGGGTCCTGGAACAGCGCCCAGAAATTGTCGCGGATCACGTCGGTAGCTATCTGGCCCCGGCACACCGGCCCACGAATGAACGTACGCACAAAATACTCGGCGTTATCGAGCATGAACTGGTAGCGAGCCTGGGCCGGGATCGCCTCGAAGGTGGAAAACGGGTTGGCCCGGCGCTCCGGACCGTAGCCCGGCAACGCGGAAACCTGCCATTTGCCGCTGTAGAACAGGCTCTTGATGCGCGCCATCTTCGCCGCGCTCAAGCCATAGGTGATGTGGGTCTTGTGCACGATCACCCCTTGCACCGGCCAGAGCCGGTAATACACACGGGTGCCGGGGTCATCATTCGGACGGCGGGTGTTGATCAGGTCGATCGGCTGGCCGGTGGGCGTGCGCGAACGGACCCACTGGAAGAAATGCCCCGGCTCGCCGTCCTTGAAATAGATGTGCGCCAGGAACCAATGCTCGAACAACCAGCGGCCCACCAGGCTTTCCCGGGCGCCAGGAGCATTGAGCAGGTTTTCCCATTGCACCACCTGCAAGGCTTCGGCGGCGCTCGGAGCCAAGGCCTGCTGATCGATGGGAGCGCCTGCGGCCAGCCAGCGCTGCAGGGTCTGGTATTGCTGGTCGGTCAGGCCGGTGACGGCCAGGGGCATGCCTTCCTTGGGATGGCTGCCTGCGTATTCGTCGAATTGATCCGGCATCGCGCAGCTGTTTTCACGATTGAGGCCTAGCACGATCTCTTCCGGCAGCTTGGCGTTGGGCTGCAGTGGCGTGCGGTGGCCCAACTCCAGCATGCGCGCCATCAGGGCAGCCTGGCTGCCTTGGGCGTCGAGCACGGAATAAAAGCCCTTGCGCTGCCAGGCACGCTGGCCGGAGGCGTCATAGAACAAGCGAGTCGGATCGGCCGCCTGGCGCCGCTCGCCGTCGTACACCGACAGCTTGCTCGCCCCCCGTGCCGTGCCTTCGCCACTGCCCAGGTTCAACTGGCAGGCAGAGTCGTAGCAGGCATGGCAGGCCACGCATTTTTCCGTGAAAATTGGCTGGATGTCGCGGGTGTAGGAGATCGCGGGAGCGGGACTCCCGGCGGCTGCGGTAAAACACAACAGCAGCAACAGACTGCCGAATAAGACGCGGTACGGCATGTCTCGGGGCCCTAAGAGATAATCCGCCGATTCTACCGGGCCAGCATCGCCTTGCAAACATGAGCGATATTCATGCAAAAGCCCGTCATGATCAAATCCTGCACAGGTTTGCTATCATCGCGGCCTTCGTAATGGTCTTTTTTTCCAGGTAGTCCTATGTCTGATCGCAGCGCTCGCCTTTATCTTCTCCAGCAAGCCCTCAAGGAACGCATCCTGATCCTCGACGGCGGCATGGGCACGATGATCCAGAGCTACAAGCTGGAAGAACAGGACTACCGCGGCAAGCGCTTCGCCGACTGGCCGAGCGACGTCAAGGGCAACAACGATTTGCTGGTGCTCAGCCGTCCCGACGTGATCGGCGCCATTGAAAAAGCCTACCTGGATGCCGGTGCCGACATCCTGGAAACCAACACCTTCAACGCCACCCAGGTGTCCCAGGCCGACTATGGCATGCAGAGCCTGGCCTACGAGCTGAACCTGGAAGGCGCGCGCCTGGCCCGTAAAGTGGCCGACGCCAAGACCCTGGAAACCCCGGACAAGCCGCGCTTCGTCGCCGGCGTGCTCGGCCCGACCAGCCGCACCTGCTCGCTGTCGCCGGATGTGAACAACCCCGGCTACCGCAACGTGACCTTCGACGAATTGGTGGAGAACTACACCGAGGCCACCAAGGGCCTGATCGAAGGCGGCGCCGACCTGATCCTGATCGAAACCATTTTCGACACGCTGAACGCCAAGGCGGCGATCTTTGCCGTGCAAGGCGTCTACGAAGAACTGGGCGTCGAACTGCCAATCATGATCTCCGGCACCATCACCGACGCCTCCGGTCGCACCCTCTCGGGCCAGACCACCGAAGCCTTCTGGAACTCGGTGGCCCATGCCAAGCCGATCTCCGTCGGCCTGAACTGCGCCCTCGGTGCCAGCGAACTGCGCCCGTACCTGGAGGAGCTGTCGAACAAGGCCAGCACCCACGTATCGGCCCACCCCAACGCCGGCCTGCCCAACGAATTCGGTGAATACGACGAACTGCCAGCCGAAACGGCCAAGGTCATCGAAGAGTTCGCCCAGAGCGGCTTCCTGAACATTGTCGGCGGCTGCTGCGGCACCACCCCGGCGCACATCGAAGCCATCGCCAAGGCCGTGGCCGGCTATGCGCCGCGGCCAATCCCGGAGATCCCGCGGGCCTGCCGCCTGTCGGGCCTGGAACCGTTCACCATCGATCGCAGCTCGCTGTTCGTCAACGTCGGCGAGCGGACCAACATCACCGGTTCCGCCAAGTTCGCCCGGCTGATCCGCGAGGACAACTACACCGAAGCCCTGGAAGTGGCCCTGCAACAGGTCGAGGCCGGCGCCCAGGTGATCGACATCAACATGGACGAGGGCATGCTCGATTCGAAGAAGGCCATGGTGACCTTCCTCAATCTGATTGCCGGCGAACCGGACATCTCCCGCGTGCCGATCATGATCGACTCCTCCAAGTGGGAAGTGATCGAAGCCGGCCTCAAGTGCATCCAGGGCAAGGGCATCGTCAACTCCATCAGCATGAAGGAAGGCGTCGAGCAGTTCATCCATCACGCCAAACTGTGCAAGCGCTACGGCGCCGCCGTGGTAGTGATGGCCTTCGACGAAGCCGGCCAGGCCGACACCGAGGCGCGCAAGAAGGAAATCTGCAAGCGCTCCTACGACATTCTGGTCAATGAAGTGGGATTCCCGCCGGAAGACATCATCTTCGACCCGAACATCTTCGCCGTCGCCACCGGTATCGAAGAGCACAACAACTATGCCGTGGATTTCATCAACGCCTGCGCCTACATCCGCGACGAACTGCCCTACGCGCTGACCTCCGGCGGGGTCTCCAACGTGTCCTTCTCGTTCCGCGGCAACAACCCGGTGCGCGAGGCGATCCACTCGGTGTTCCTGCTCTATGCGATCCGCGCGGGCCTGACCATGGGCATCGTCAACGCCGGCCAACTGGAGATCTACGACCAGATCCCGGTGGAACTGCGCGACGCCGTGGAAGACGTGATCCTCAACCGCACCCCCGAAGGCACCGACGCCCTGCTCGCCATCGCCGACAAGTACAAGGGCGACGGCAGCGTCAAGGAAGCGGAAACCGAGGAATGGCGCGGCTGGGAAGTGAACAAGCGCCTGGAGCATGCGCTGGTCAAGGGCATCACCACCCACATCGTTGAGGACACCGAGGAATCGCGACTGTCTTTCACCCGGCCGATCGAGGTCATCGAAGGCCCGCTGATGGCCGGCATGAACATCGTCGGCGACCTGTTTGGCGCCGGCAAAATGTTCCTGCCCCAAGTGGTCAAGTCCGCCCGTGTGATGAAGCAGGCCGTGGCTCACCTGATCCCGTTCATCGAGGCGGAAAAAGGCGACAAGCCGGAGGCCAAGGGCAAGATCCTGATGGCCACGGTCAAGGGCGACGTGCATGACATCGGCAAGAACATCGTCGGCGTGGTGCTCGGTTGCAACGGCTATGACATCGTCGACCTGGGCGTGATGGTGCCGGCGGAGAAGATCCTGCAGGTGGCCAAGGAGCAGAAGTGCGACATCATCGGCCTGTCTGGGCTGATCACCCCGTCACTGGATGAGATGGTGCATGTGGCGCGGGAGATGCAGCGCCAGGATTTCCATCTGCCGCTGATGATTGGTGGCGCCACCACCTCCAAGGCCCACACAGCGGTGAAGATCGAGCCCAAGTACAGCAACGACGCGGTGATCTACGTCACCGATGCCTCCCGCGCCGTAGGCGTGGCGACCCAGTTGCTGTCCAAGGAGCTCAAGCCGGCTTTCGTCGAAAAAACCCGCCTGGACTACATCGACGTACGCGAGCGTACCTCCAACCGCAGCGCCCGCACCGAACGCCTGAGCTACCCCGCCGCCGTGGCCAAGAAGCCACAATTCGACTGGAGCAGCTACCAGCCGGTCAAGCCGACCTTCACCGGCGCCAAAGTACTGGACAACATCGACCTGAACGTCCTGGCCGAATACATCGACTGGACACCGTTCTTCATATCCTGGGACCTGGCCGGCAAATACCCGCGCATCCTCACCGACGAAGTGGTCGGCGAAGCCGCCACCGCGCTGTACGCCGATGCACGGGCGATGCTGCGCAAGCTGATCGACGAGAAACTCATCAGCGCCCGCGCCGTGTTCGGCTTCTGGCCGGCCAACCAGGTGCACGACGATGACCTGGAAGTCTACGGCGACGATGGCAAGCCACTGGCCCGCCTGCATCACCTGCGCCAACAGATCATCAAGACCGACGGCAAGCCGAACTTCTCCCTGGCCGACTTCGTCGCGCCGAAGGACAGCGGCGTGACCGACTACGTCGGCGGTTTCATTACCACCGCCGGCATCGGTGCCGAAGAAGTTGCCAAGGCCTACCAGGAAGCCGGCGACGACTACAACTCGATCATGGTCAAGGCCCTGGCCGACCGACTGGCCGAAGCCTGTGCCGAATGGCTGCACCAGCAGGTGCGCAAAGACTATTGGGGCTACGCCCAGGACGAGAGTCTGGACAACGACGCCCTGATCAAGGAGCAATACACCGGCATCCGCCCTGCCCCCGGCTACCCGGCCTGCCCGGACCACACCGAGAAAGCCACCCTGTTCCGCCTGCTCGACCCCGAGGCCAGCGAACTGAAGGCCGGGCGCAGCGGTGTGTTCCTCACCGAACACTACGCCATGTTCCCGGCGGCAGCAGTCAGCGGCTGGTACTTCGCCCATCCCCAGGCGCAGTATTTCGCCGTGGGCAAGATCGACAAGGACCAGGTCCAGAGCTACACCGCCCGCAAGGGCCAGGACCTGAGCGTGACCGAACGCTGGCTGTCGCCGAACCTGGGTTACGACAACTAAGTCCGCAGCAATTGGCTATGCTCTCCACATACGACCTTGTGTATGGAGAGCGTCATGGATGAACCGACTGAAAATAAGGCACCCACCCTCTGGCAAATGCTGCACAGCGTTGGAGCGGCGGCCCTTGGCGTGCAAAGCGGAAAAAACCGCGCCCGCGACTTCACCCATGGCAAGCCGAGCCACTTCATCATCCTCGGCATCCTGTTTACGGTGGTTTTCGGGTTGACGTTGTATGGGATCGTCAATCTGGTGTTGTACTTTGCGGGCGTATAAAACGTATCGGCACACTATGGAACCAGATCTCTTTCCAACCGAAACAGTCATATTGCCCGTCTCGCCAGCCTCGATCTGAGCCGCTCTAGCGCCCCCCCAGCGCATCGAGCGAAAAGGCATAGCGCTGGCCATCCGGGTGGGACACCAGGCTGAAGTGCTTGAAGTCCAGGCGATAGTCCTTGGCAGGATTCATGTTCAACCACGCGCGGGCCCGAGCTTGATCGAGTGACTGCATCAGGTCGACCTGCTGGTTGTAGCCGCCATGGCGCGCGAGGTCGACGCCCCGGGCGTGATCATGGAGCAGCACCATGGCCCAGCCCCCCAAGCTGAAGTGCCCGGTGAACAGCACGCTCAAGCGCCCGTCGATACGCGCCTGGAGCGCAGCCCTGGAGCTGTTCATGGCGCTGAACAACACATCCTTGCCCGGCTGGCGACCCGCCTCCTCGAACGCCTGCATGGCGCCCAGGGCCATTTCATCGTTGGCCGACCAGACCAGCGCCGTCTGCGGATAGCGCTTGACCAACTGGCTCGCCTGCTCATAAGCCCGTTCGCGATTCCACTCGCCATACACCAATTGGCGCAGATGCACTTGCGGGTGCTCGGCCAACGCCCGGAGCAGGCCTTTCTCACGCAGTTGCGCCGAAGGGGTGAGTTTCTTCCCGGAAAAGGCCAGCAAGTCGAGCGTCTGCCCAGGCGCCAGCGGCCCGTATTGGCGCAAGAGTTCCTTGAGCATCAGGTAACCGCTGCGCTCATCGTTGGGCACCAGGCTGCCAAGTAACTCGGGCGGCAGGGCACCGCCCTCTGCCAGCAGGCGAGTCTGATCGCTGGTCAACGTGTTGTTCACCAGGAACAGCTTGACCCCACTGCCCTGCGCCAACTGCAGGATCCGCGGGGCGACATACTGCTCGTTGACCAACACCAGGTAGTCCGGACGGTCTTTCGCGGCGATGGCCTCGCGGGCCTGGCGTATCATCCGTTGGGGGTCGCGCCCGGCATATTCCACGCGCAGCCGCAAACCCAGCCCGCTTGCCGCCGCTTGCATGAATTCGCTATAGCTGACCCAGAAGGGCTCGGTGGAGTGTCCCGGATTAAGGAACACGACTGAAGGCGCAGCCGAACTGGCAGCCAAAACCTCGGTTGCCGAAGAGGACACACCATTGGCGGCCTGGGCCTGCACCCAGAATGACAGGCATAACAGCCCTAACAGCCTGCAGATAAACTTCGACATCCCGCCCGCCCCAAATAATACGCCACCCAGTATAACGACCCGGGTGGCGATCGGGCACATGAACACGAGACCTTCGTGTGGCCTGCAACCGCTAGAGTTTATTGATGGCTGACCCAGAACACTGCGGTGCCCACCACCAGGATAATCAGGAACAAAATGGCCCAGGCATCAACAGAACTGTCGCTTTTCCTTGCTTTGGTCGGATTGCTCATTGCATCGCCTCTTGTCGGTTTTGTAGGTGATTGCATAGGGACTCGACCACAGTTAAGACGATGATTGCCCGCACGACAAATGTGGGTTAGGCAATAATCAATCTCATTAGTCGATTTGGTTCTTTACATATACTCAAACATCACTTTTGCGCATAACTCAAAACAGGTATCTTGCACCGGCTCCTCTAGGAGTGCGCGGCCGTGCGCGCAGAATTGCCGAGGCAGAACCCGATTCCAGCGAGCCAACATGCAGCTGTTTCTGATCGGCCCAAGCCTGAGACCGAGACTTATATGTACGTATATGACGAGTACGATCAGCGGATCATCGAGGACCGCGTCAAGCAGTTCCGTGATCAGACCCGACGCTATCTGGCAGGCGAGCTGAGCGAAGAAGAATTCCGCCCTCTGCGCTTGCAGAATGGCCTGTATATCCAGCGCTTCGCCCCGATGCTGCGTGTGGCTGTGCCTTATGGCCAGCTGACCTCGCGCCAGGTGCGCAAACTGGCGCAAATTGCCCGCGACTACGACAAGGGCTACGCCCACATCAGTACCCGGCAGAACGTCCAGTACAACTGGCCGGCCCTGGAAGATGTGCCCGAGATCCTCGCCGAGCTGGCCACCGTGCAGATGCACGCGATCCAGACCAGCGGCAACTGCCTGCGCAACGTCACCACCGACCAGTTCGCCGGTGTCGCGGCCGACGAACTGATCGACCCGCGCCCATGGTGCGAGATCGTCCGCCAGTGGACGACTTTCCACCCGGAATTCGCCTACCTGCCACGCAAGTTCAAGATCGCCATCAACGGCTCGACCTCGGACCGTGCGGCCATCGAAGTCCACGACATCGGTCTGGAGACCGTCTACAACGCGGCTGGCGAGCTGGGCTTCCGTGTGCTGGTGGGCGGTGGCCTCGGGCGTACGCCGGTGGTCGGCGCGTTCATCAACGAGTTCCTGCCGTGGCAGGACCTGCTGAGCTACCTCGACGCCATCCTGCGGGTATACAACCGCTACGGCCGTCGCGACAATAAATACAAGGCGCGGATCAAGATCCTGGTCAAGGCCCTGACGCCTGAAGTGTTCGCCGAGAAGGTCGAAGCCGAGATGGCTCACCTGCGTGGCGGCCAAACCACCCTGACCGAAGCCGAAGTGCATCGCGTCGCCAGGCACTTCGTCGACCCGCAGTACAAGGCGCTGGGCAATCAGGATGCCGAACTGGCAGCCCTCGACAAAGAACACCCGGGCTTTGCCCGCTGGCGCACCCGCAATACCCTGGCCCACAAGAAGCCAGGTTATGTCGCGGTGACCCTGTCCCTGAAGCCGACCGGCGTCGCGCCGGGCGACATCACCGACAAGCAACTGGACGCCGTGGCCGACCTGGCCGAGCGCTACAGCTTCGGCCAGCTGCGCACCTCCCACGAGCAGAACATCATCCTGGCAGACGTTGAACAGAGCCAATTGTTCACCCTGTGGGGCGAGCTGCGCGAGCAAGGCTTCGCCACCCCGAACATCGGCCTGCTGACCGACATGATCTGCTGCCCGGGCGGCGATTTCTGCTCGCTGGCCAACGCCAAGTCGATCCCTATCGCCGAATCGATCCAGCGTCGTTTCGACGACCTGGACTACCTGTTCGACATCGGCGAGCTGGACCTGAACATTTCCGGCTGCATGAACGCCTGTGGTCACCACCACGTCGGCCATATCGGCATCCTGGGCGTGGACAAGAAAGGCGAAGAGTTCTACCAGGTTTCCCTGGGCGGCAGCGGTAGCCGCGACGCCAGCCTGGGCAAGATCCTCGGCCCGTCGTTTGCCCAGGACGACATGCCTGACGTGATCGAGAAGCTGATCGACGTGTACATCGAACAACGTACCGAAGACGAGCGCTTCATCGACACTTACCAACGTATTGGCATCGACCTCTTCAAGGAACGCGTCTATGCAGCGAATCATTAAGAACAACGAGGTCATCGACGAAACCTGGCACCTGCTGCCCAAGGACGCGACCTTCGACGGCATCTCCAACTGTGACGACCTGATCGTGCCCCTGGCCCTGTGGCGCGATCATGCCCACGCCCTCAAGGCCCGCGACGGCGGCCTGGGCGTGTGGCTGGACGCCGACGAGGAAGCCGAGGAAATCGGCGAGGACGCCAACCAGTTGCAGGTCATCGCCCTGAACTTCCCGGCCTTCACCGACGGGCGCAGCTACTCCAACGCTCGCCTGCTGCGTGACCGCTATGGTTTCAAGGGTGAGTTGCGGGCGATTGGCGACGTATTGCGCGACCAGTTGTTCTACATGCACCGCTGCGGCTTCGACGCCTTCGCCTTGCGTGCCGACAAAGACCCCTACGAAGCCCTCGAAAGCCTCAAGGACTTCTCGGTGACCTACCAGGCTGCCACTGACGAACCACTGCCGCTGTTCCGTCGTCGCTGAAAAAGCCCCATGAAAAAGCCCTGATCCGGGGATACCGGTTCAGGGCTTTTTTGTTGGGCATTATTTGCAAAAAATCTCGCAGCCCCACCGAAACCCCTGTGGGAGCGAGCTTGCTCGCGATAGCGGTGGATCAGCTTGCCTCGATATCGGATCTACCGCCGTCATCGCGAGCAAGCTCGCTCCCACAGGGAGATTGGCAGTGAGACTCAACGCCAAGAGCCCCTGCCCCCGAATTACCAGAACCGCTGCTGGGTAAGCCGGCTCCACCAACTGAGCAGCACGCGATCCACCGAACCGCTGGCCGCCATGCCGATACGTTCCTGCAGGCTTTTGCGTTCGGCATAGTGCAGGTGGTACAGCTCGGCATCCTTGGCCCGCTCGGCCAGGTATTCATCGCTGGTTTTCAGTTCGTCCACCAAGCCCTTGCCCTGCGCCGCGACACCCAGCCAGACTTCACCGGTCGCCACTTCATCGATGGCCAGTTGCGGGCGGTAGTTGGACACGAAGTTCTTGAACAGCTCATGGGTGATGTCCAGGTCTTCCTGGAATTTCTCCCGGCCCTTCTCGGTATTTTCGCCGAACACCGTCAACGTGCGTTTGTATTCCCCGGCCGTCAACACTTCGAAATCGATGTCATGTTTCTTCAGCAGACGGTTGACGTTGGGCAATTGCGCGACGACGCCGATGGAGCCCAGGATCGCAAAAGGAGCGCTGATGATCTTCTCGCCGATGCACGCCATCATGTAGCCGCCGCTGGCCGCGACCTTGTCGATGCAGACGGTCAGCGGCACTCCGGCCTGACGGATCCGCGCCAGTTGCGACGAGGCCAGGCCGTAGCTGTGGACCATGCCGCCGCCACTTTCCAGGCGCAGCACCACTTCATCCTTGGGTGTCGCCAGGGTCAGCAGCGCGGTGATTTCATGACGCAGGCTCTCGGTGGCCGAAGCCTTGATGTCACCGTCGAAATCCAGCACGAACACCCGGGGCTTGGCCGCCGGCTTGTCCTTGTGCTTCTTCCCGGCCTTTTCAGCCTTGCCTTCGGCCTTGCGCAGCGCCTTGAGCTGATCCTTGTCCAGCAGCGTCTGTTCCAGGCGCTCACGCAGTCCCTTGTAGAAATCGTTGAGTTTGCTCACCTGCAACTGGCCGGTCGACTTGCGCCGCCCCTTGCTGCGCAGCGCCGCAAAACTGGCCAGCACCACCAGGATGGCGATCACCAACGTCACGGTCTTGGCCAGGAAACCGGCGTACTCGATGAAAAACTCCACAGCAACTCCTTAAATGCGATGCGCCACTGAACGCAGGCGCGTAACGGCTCCAGCATACCCATGCGCCTGCGTCGCGGCCAGTCATGAAACCTGTGGTTACCTTGAGGCGAGCGAGGCAGGACAAGGCTGCAACGGGCATTTCAAACAAGCGTATGTTTTTTCATTGACAGCTCACCGCCATCCCCATAACCTCGCCAAACCTTCAACGTACCGGGATGACGCGGACGTGGGCAGTATCTATCTGATTCGACATGGCCAGGCCTCCTTTGGTGCGGACGACTACGATGTCCTTTCACCCAATGGCGTGCGCCAGGCGCAAGTGCTCGGCGGCCACCTGGCGGAGCTCGGTGTCGTATTCGATCGCTGCCTCTCGGGTGACCTGCGTCGCCAACAGGATACCGCCATCGGCGCGCTGGGCCAGATGTCCGCCGCCGGGTTGCCGGTTCCCGGGCTGGAAATCGACGCCGCGTTCAACGAGTTCGATGCCGACGCGGTCATTCGCGCCCTGCTGCCGGACATGCTTGCCCAGGAGCCCGAGGCGCTGCATATCCTGCGCAACGCTGCGCAGAACCGCGCCGAGTTCCAGCGCATCTTCGCACTGATCGTCGAACGCTGGCTCAGCGGCCAGTATGATCCGCCGGGCCTGGAAAGCTGGCTGGGTTTCGTCGAGCGGGTCCAGGCGGGCCTGCACCGCATTCTGGAGCAAGCCGACAACACCCATAGAATCGCCGTGTTCACCTCCGGCGGCACCATCACCGCCCTGCTCCACCTGATCACCCAGATACCGGCCCGACAGGCCTTCGAACTGAACTGGCAAATCGTCAACACCTCGCTCAACCACCTGAAATTCAGGGGCCGCGAGGTGGCCCTGGCTTCCTTCAACAGCCATGCCCACCTGCAACTGCTGAAGGCCCCGGACCTCATCACCTTCCGCTGAGTCCGGATTACTGTAGACCCTTGCTGTACCACCCAAATAAGGATCGAAACCATGACCTCCGTAGCCGACGCCGTACAAGCCATGAAAGCCAAGTTCAACCCAGCCGCCGCTGCCGGCCTGGACCTGGTATTCGGTTTCCGCATCGACGACACCAAGAATTTCTCGCTGATCGTCAAGGACAGCACCTGTGAACTGCAGGAAGGTGAGAACCCGGACGCCCAGGTGACCCTGGTGATGGACGGCGAAACCCTGCAAGGCATCGTCGACGGCAGCACCGACGGCATGCAAGCGTTCATGGGCGGCAAGCTGCGCACCGAAGGCGACATGATGCTGGCCATGAAACTGTCCGAGCTGTTCCCAGGCTGAGACTGCGCTCGCGTTCTTCGCGGGCCTTTGATTGCAAACCAATCCCGCCCCCGTGGCGGGATTCGTGTTTTTGCCTCAAGTATCTTCGCTGGCTGCCCCGCCGCTATCGCGAGCTGGCTCGCTCCCACAAGGGATCTGCGGTTCGCAGGTATCGGCAAGGCGCGGCAGCTCTTACAATGCCCGCTTCCCCCGCATCGGCCTGAACATGGACATCGACCTCGCCCGCACCTTCCTGGAAATCGTCCGCCACGGCAGCCTCGCTGCTGCGGCCGAAAAGCTGCACGTGACCCAGACGGCGATCACCGCCCGGGTCCAGAAGCTCGAAAGCCAGCTCGGCTGCGCGCTGTTCGTACGCAACCGTGCCGGCGCGCGCTTGACCAGCGACGGCGAAGCATTTGTGGTCTACGCCAACCAGCTCGTGCAGACCTGGGAAGCGGCCCGTCGGGACCTGCCACTGCCCGAGGGCTATCGCAACGTCTTGCACCTGGGAGGCGAGGTCAGCCTGTGCAATCCGTTGATGCTCGCCTGGGCCGGCGAACTGCGCCAGAAGATTCCCGGCCATGCCCTGCGCATGGACATCCGCGACGGCGAGAAACTGCTGCAACAGCTGGAGTTGGGTCTGCTGGACGCGGCGGTGGTGTATCAACCCGAATACTGGCCGCGCCTGCAGGTGGAACAGCTGCTGGAAGAAAAACTCATCCTGGTACGCCTGGCCGCCCGTCCCGAGCCCTACGTGTACATTGACTGGAGTGCTGACTTCCGGCGCCAACACGACACCGCGCTACCAGACAAGGCCAAGGCCGCCGTGACCTTCAACCTCGGCCCCCTGGCCCTGCAGTACATCCTGGAAAACGGCGGCAGCGGCTACTTCCGCACACGGGTCGTGCAGAGCTACCTGGACAGCGGCATCCTGGAACGGGTGCCCAAGGCACCGGAATTCAACTACCCCACCTACCTGGTCTACTCCCGCGATCGGGATTCAGCGGCGCTGCAGCAGGCGTTCGAGGTGTTGCGAGAGATCGTCAAGACCGGCAGCGACTGGTCGCAGCGCTGGGATCCATTGACCTGAGTTTGTGAGGGTGAGGGCCTCGCCCAAAAGGCCCTTCGCAACACAAAGGGCCTTCACAGGTTCGGTCCCGAGGCTAGCGCTGCATCTGAGCCACGATCTCGTCCTTGACCAGCAATCGCTTCTTCTTGAGCGTCTCCAAAGCATCGTCGGACAGCGCGCCGGAGGACGGTTTCTCGGCTTCGACCACCTCGGCATCAAGTTGGGAGTATTTTTGAATTAACGAGTCGAGCCTTGGATTCTCGCTGCGTTTTTGCTGGATGTGATCTTTTGTGCATTTAAGATCCTGGCACAAATCGTGGGACACCGGCATGGAACACCTCCTTCGATGGGTCGGTGGCAGACGCCCTTGCGGCGCCCGTCGATTATCAGGATGGCCTCCTCGACAGGGTTCTGTCGACCGCCAATCCGACCAGCGGTGACCGTTCGTCGTACCGGATCGCTTGGCGATCAAACCTTTGCCTGCACCCCACCCTCCATTGATCAGAGACGACAAGAATCGCTCGTTCAACGTGTGTGGAGACTTACCTATGGACAGATTCACCCTGCGTCAACTCGGCCTGGCAGTTGCCCTGAGTACCAGCATGGGCATGGCATGGGCCGCGACTTCCAACGACTTTGTCGACAACGCGGCGGCCGGTGGCATTGCAGAAATCGAGACCAGCAAACTGGCCTTGGAAAAAAGCCAATCGGCGGACATCAAGGAATTCGCCAACAAGATGATCACCGACCACACCAAGGCCAACGAAGAGCTGAAAGCCCTGGCGCAAAAACATGACATCGAAGTACCCGACGACACCACGCTGATGAAAAAAGCCAAGGCGAAGATTCTCGACGTGCGCGATGAATCCTTTGATGCGGCCTACGCCAACAATCAGGTCAAGGCCCACGAAGAAACCATCGCCCTGTTCAAGAAAGAAGCCGAAACCGTTACCGACGACAAGAAGGCTGGCAATACCGAACTCAAGGCGTTCGCCCAGAAGATGCTGCCGGAGCTGCAACATCACCTGGAAGCCGCCAAGAAACTTCAGGCTGCGCATCCAAGTAAGTAGCGAAATACAAAAAGCCCCGTTCTAAAAAGAAAACGGGGCTTTTTATAGGCTAGCCACCATCGGTGTCGATATCAGCGTCAGTATCCTCGCCAGATTTCGGCCGATCCGGATCAGGCTTGAAGCCGGGGCTGAAGGTGTTGTCATTGTCCCTATGACGATTCTTCTGATCGACCTCCGTGGCGGCGCTCTGGGCCTGGTCCGTCCCGGCAGGGCGGACTGGTTGGGTGTTTGCTGGATCGTCGTTCATAGGCACCTCGTTCATGGCAGGGCCGGATGGATGACCGGTCTTGAACATTCGAAGGTGGCGCGACGGCTTCGGTTCCATTTGTTTGCAGCGCGGCGATCAGCCGCCCAGCACACTCCTCACCATCCGGGTCAGCGCGTCCGGGCCGTAGGGTTTGCTCAATAAATGGGTATCGGGGCTCAGCTGATGGTTGCGGGAGATGATGTCCCGGGTGTGCCCCGAGGTGAACAGCACCGGGACCGGCGGGTTCTGCACCTTGGCCCAGGCGGCGAGGTCGGAACTCTTGATCAGGCCGGGCATGACGACGTCGGTGAAGATCAGGTCGACCGAGATGCCTTCCAGCAGCAGCTTCATCGCCTCATCGCCGTTGGCGGCCGTGAGGGTCCGATAGCCGGACTGTTCCAGCAGTTCCACCGACGCGCTGCGCACCTCGTCGTTGTCCTCCACCACCAGAATCGTCTCTTGCCGGCCGGACTGAAGCACGTCGTGTTGCTCGGTTTCGCCCGCTTCGGGCGCAAGGCTTCGAGGGAAATACATCCGTACTCGCGTGCCCTCGCCCAGGTCGCTGGAGATCTCGATATGGCCGCCACTCTGCTTGACGAACCCGAACACCATGCTCAATCCAAGCCCGGTGCCCTGGCCATCGGTCTTGGTGGTGAAAAACGGTTCGAACACCTGCTTCAGGATCTCGGGCGGCATGCCGGCACCGCGGTCGATCACCGACAACCGGACATAGTCGCCAGCCGAGATTTCCTTGCCGGCACAGAACGCTTCATCGAGCACGATGTTCTCGCCGATCAGGCGGATGGTGCCCTCGCCGCCCATGGCATCGCGCGCATTGATCGCCAGGTTCAACAGGGCGTTTTCCAATTGATTGCGGTCGACGTGGATGCACCAGGGCTCCAGGGGCAGGCTCACTTCAATCTGGATGGTTTCGCCCAAGGCCCGTTGCAGCAGCTCACCCATGCCCTCGTAGATGCGTCGTGGGTTGTAGACCGCCGGTGACAATGGCTGGCGCCGGGCAAAAGCCAGCAACTGCGATGACAACTTGGCCCCCCGCTCCACGGCTTCGATGGAAGCACTGACCCGCCGTTGCACGTTGACGTTGTCCCGCTCGTGGCGGGCCAGCAAGTGCAGGTTGCCGGCAATCACTTGCAGCAGGTTGTTGAAGTCATGGGCCACGCCACCAGTGAGACCGCCAATAGCCTCGAGCTTTTGCGACTGACGCAACTGCTCTTCTGCCGCCAGCCGCGCCTGCACCTCGTCGGCGACCCGCTGTTCCAGGTCGCGGGTGAATTTGAGCAGCGAAGCCTCGGCTGTCTTGCGTTCATTGATGTCAATCAGCACACCTGGAAAACGCAGGGGCTTGCCCGTGGCATCGAATTCGCAGCGACCGCTGGCCAGCACCCACAGGTAATCACCGCCTATGCGGCGCACCCGATATTCAGCGCTGTAAGGCACGCCCGTGCGCACGGTCAGTTCGACCCGCTGGTTGACCTCTTCGAGGTCATCCGCGTGGATGCGCTGGCGGGCGATTTCGATGGGCAGTGCGTCCAGCGAACAGTCTGGCGGGTAGTTGAAGGTACGGGCGAAACGCTCATCGCCCGACAGCGTGTCGGCTTGGATGTCCCAGACGAACGATCCCAGCAATGGTCCGGCCGAGAGGGCCAACTGGATGCGTTCATTGACGGCTCGGTAACTGCGTTCGGCCTCTTGCCGGGCACGCTCGGTCAACACGAGCTCGGTGGTTTCCACCACAATCGCCAGCACGCCCGCCGGGGCCTGGTCGTCGTCGGGCACCGGGCTGTAATAGAGGTCCATCCACACATCTTCAGGCTTGCCGTCGCGCAGCAGGACCAGCTCTTTGCTGCGGTAGGACAAGGTGCCGCCGGCCAGGCAGACGTCCAGCACATGCCGATTGAATTCGGCGACCTCCGGCCAACCCAACTCCACCGCGCACCCCAGCAGGTAAGGATGGCGGCCACCGGCGAACTCGGCATAGGCATCGTTGTAGATCATGAAGCCCTGGCGGCCCCACAACATCACCATCGGCAGGGGCGAAGCCAGCAACAACTGGACGGCGCTGCGCAGGCTGGCGGACCAGTGCTCGATGGCGCCCAACTCGGTCCGGCTCCAATCGAACGCCCGGATACGCCCGGCCATTTCACCGCCCCATCCAGGGCACCCGTGATTTTGGGATAGAAACTGCATGGTCGATTCTGAACCTCAAAATGCCTGCAGGGAGTCGGCATACACAAATCCCTTGCGATCAGAGCTTCGAGCGCCGGGTTGGCGTTTGGTTTCATGGTGAGGGAGCTGTTTGCGGATTCAGCGGAAATCGCGGCTCTGCACCTGGATGCCCGCCAGCAACTCGGTCAGGTCGCTCAGGCGCCCGGCGATCAAGTGGCGGACCTCGCCGACGCTTTCCCAGCGCCCGTCGACCCTGAGCAATTGCGAGCCCACCAGGGTCTTGCGCTGGCGCTCGGCCAGGTCGCGCCAGACCACCACGTTGAGGTTGCCGAATTCATCTTCCAGGGTGACAAAGGTCACACCGCTGGCCGTGCCCGGGCGTTGGCGGCCGGTGACCAGCCCGGCGACGCTGACGTTGCGGCCATGCTCCACCTCTTGCAACTCCCGTGAGCTGCGGCAGCGCCGGGCGCGCAGTTCGGGACGCAGCAGGGCCAGTGGATGAGGGCCCAGTGTCGTGCCGAGCGTGGTGTAATCGGCAAACAGGTTTTCCCCCAGCGTAGGTTTTGGCAAGGCCACGGGCGGTTCTTCCTGGCAGGGCAAACCGGCGAACAAACCCAGTTGCTTCTGCACCCCGGCCACTTCCCAGCGGGCACGATGGCGATCACCGGCCAAGCCCTGCAAGGCACCGGCATCGGCCAGTTGCGCCTGGGCCCGGGCATCGAGTTGCGCGCGCTCGCCCAAGTCGGCCACGTCGCTGAAGGGCCGATGCCGGCGGGCCGCTTCGATACGGCGGGCATCCTCTTCGCGAAAGCCCTTGACCATGCGCAGCCCCATGCGGATCGCCGGTTGCCGACCGCCCATGGGCTCGAGGCTGCAATCCCAATCGCTGGCGAGCACGTCCACCGGGCGGATCGACAGTTGATGCCGGCGGGCATCCTGGAGGATCTGGTCCGGGCTGTAGAACCCCATGGGCCAACTGTTGATCAGGGCACAGGCGAACGCCGCCGGTTCGTGGCATTTGAGCCAACTGCTGGCGTAGGTCAGCAAGGCGAAACTGGCGGCGTGGGATTCCGGGAAACCGTAATTGCCGAAGCCTTTGATCTGTTCGAAGATTTGCGCGGCAAACTCAGCGGTGTAGCCGTTTTTCTTCATCCCCTGCGCCAGGCGTTCCCGATGGGGCTCCAACCCACCGTGACGTTTCCAGGCAGCCATGGAGCGACGCAATTGGTCTGCTTCACCCGGGGTGTAATCGGCCGCGACGATGGCGATCTGCATGACCTGTTCCTGGAACAAGGGAACACCCAGGGTGCGGTTGAGCACTTCTTCCAGCGCTTCAGAGGGATAAGTCACCGCCTCTTCTTTGTTTCTGCGGCGCAGGTACGGATGCACCATCCCACCCTGGATCGGCCCGGGCCGCACGATCGCCACTTCGATGACCAAATCGTAGAACGTCTTGGGTCTCAGCCGAGGCAACATCGACATCTGCGCCCGGGACTCGATCTGGAACACACCAATAGTGTCGGCGCGGCTGATCATTTCATAGGTCGCCCGATCATCCTGGGGCAGCGACGCCAGGGCGTAGCGCTGGCCCCGGTAGTGCTCGATCAAATCGAAACAGCGACGAATCGCACTGAGCATGCCCAGGGCCAGGATGTCCACCTTGAGCAACCCGACCGCGTCCAGGTCGTCCTTGTCCCACTGGATGATGGTGCGTTCGGCCATGGCGGCGTTTTCCACCGGCACCAGGGTGTCCAGGGGTTGCTCGGAAATCACGAAGCCACCCGGGTGCTGGGACAAATGCCGGGGAAAACCGATCAATTGCTGGGTCAGGCTCAGGACCCGGCGCAACACCGGGCTGTCCGGGTCGAAGCCGCCTTCACGCAAGCGCTCCACTGGCGGCGCCTCGTCGCTCCAGCGGCCACAGCAATCGGCCAGGGCGTTGACCTGGTCCGGCGGCAGGCCCAGGGCCTTGGCCACATCGCGCACCGCCCCGGCGCCGTGGTAACTGCTGACCACCGCCGTCAATGCCGCACGATGACGGCCATAGCGCTGGAACACGTACTGCAACACTTCCTCGCGACGCTCATGTTCAAAGTCGACGTCGATGTCCGGCGGCTCGTTGCGCTCCCGGGACAGGAAGCGTTCGAACAACAGGCTGGTAAGGCTGGGGTCGATTTCGGTGATGCCCAAGGCGTAGCACACCGCCGAGTTGGCCGCCGAGCCACGCCCCTGGCAAAGGATATGGCGGCTGCGGGCGAAGCTGACGATGTCCTGTACGGTGAGGAAATAGCTGTCATAGCCCAACTCGGCGATCAGGCTCAGCTCCTTGTCGATCTGTGCCCGCACTTTGTCTGTCACGCCATCCTTCCACCGCTCGCGCATGCCACGCTCGGTCAGTTCCCGCAGCCAGGACGCCGGGGCATGCCCCTCGGGCACCAGCTCGCGGGGGTATTGGTAACGCAGTTGGCCAAGATCGAAGGTACAGCGCCGGGCGATGTTCAGGGTTTCATCGAGCAAGGCCTGCGGGTAGAGATCGGCCAGATCCTTGCGGCTGCGCAAGTGGCGCTCGCCGTTGGGGTGCAGGCGCTGGCCAGCCTCGGCCACCGTGACGTGGTGACGGATGGCGGTCATGGTGTCCTGCAAGGCACGACGACCGCGCGCGTGCATGTGCACATCGCCACTGGCCACAACTGGAAGATCCAAGCGCTCGGCCAGCGCCAACGAGTCTGCCAACCGGCGGCGGTCGTCCTGTCCGCAATGCAACTGGACCGTCAGCCACAGGCGCCCGGCAAAGATCGACTGGAGCCAACGGCCATGTTCCTCGGCGTCTTTGCCCTCGGCTATCCACAACGCCAGCAGCCCCGGCAAGGGCTGGTCGAAGTCCTCTCGCACGATGCGATAGTGGCCCTTCTCGCTGCGACGCCGGGCGCGGGTGATCAGCCGGCACAAGGCTTGATAGCCTTCCAGGTCTTCCACCAGCAACACCAGTTTCGGGCCGTTCTCGACCTGGATTTCGCTGCCGACGATCAGTTGCAGCTCCAGTTCCTTGGCCGCCTGCCAGGCCCGGACGATTCCGGCCAAGGTGCATTCGTCGGTGATCGCCAGGGCCTGGTAGCCCTCTTGCCTGGCCCGACGACACAACTCCAGGGCACTGGAGGCGCCACGTTGGAAACTGAAGTTCGACAGGCAATGCAGCTCGGCATATTCAACGCTCATGCGAACCAGCCTTGCAGCCACAGCGGCCCACCCTCGCCCACCGGTCGATAGGCCCAGCCGCGTTGCCCGCTGCGGGTTTCGATCAGGTAGTAGTCGCGGCGTACGTCGGCACCGTCCCACCAGCCGGTCTCGATGCGCTCCGGGCCCATGAGGACTCGCGCCTGGCTGTCCTGCAGCACCTGGGCCTCATTCAGCAGCCAGCCGGGACGCTGCACGCCAGCGCGCACCGGACAGGCCTGGGGCCGGGGTTGGGGCGTCATTTGCCAGGCGCATTCAGGTCGATGGTCATCGCGAAACCCCAGGCCCTGCACCGCGTCATCCCCCAGCCGCGCCCGCAGCCGTTCGCGCAGTTGCTCCCAAGGCAAGGACTGTTGCGGGCGCTCGTCGAACAGCTCCAGGCGCTGGGGCACGAAACTCGGCAGGTCCTCGGCACACAAGCGAAAACCCCGCACCGGGGCCGCGACCTGCACCTGTTCCAAGCGACCGCGGGCCAGTTCGAAGAGCATCGCTGGATCCCGTTCGGCGCTGAGCAAGCCGACCTTGATCAGTGTGTCCGGCAAAGCGGCATGCTCCAGGTGCAGGTCGAAGCGCTGCACGCCGCTGTCGCGACCGCACAGGAAGGCCGACAAGTCACCGGTCAAGCGCCGCAACGGGAACAACAGCGCCTGATGGGATTGCACGTCATAGTTGAGTTCGATGCGCACATCGAAACGGTCTGGTGGCAGGTAGAACGACAGCGCCAGGGTACGGCTGCCCGTCAGCGCGTCGAGGTGCTTGAGCACCTGGGCCTCGAAGCGCCGTGCCAGGGTCTGCCGGGGCAAGGCCTGGACCTGGCTCAGACGGCGCAGGCCCATGCGCGACAGCGCCGTGGCAACCTCGGGTTCCAGGCCGATCCGCTCCACGGGCATGTCTCCCAGGCATTGTTGCAAGGTCTCGGCGTCGGGCACCACCAGGGCGTCATAGGCATTGGCCAACACCCGCGCCGCCACCGGATTGGGGGCGGCGACGATGCGATGACGAAAGCCCAGTTCGGTCAGTTCGGTCCGCAAGCGCGCCTCGAACACCGGCCAGGGGCCAAACAGTCCCAGGCTTGACTCGATTTCGAACAGCAGCGTACGCGGGTAATGCACGCTGACCTGGGAGCTGAAACGGTAGGCCCAGGCTGCCAGGAACTGTTGCCAGTGTTCGATCTGCGCCGCGTCATATTCGGCGGTGGCAAAACCTTTGTTCAAGGCCTGGGCGGCGGTCATGGTCTGACCGGGACGCAAGCCCAAAGCCCGTGCTGGCGCATTCACCGCTTGCAGCACCCGACGTTGGGCCGGGCCGGTCAGCAAGGCCAGGGGCTGGTCAGGATCGGGGCGCTGACGCAGCGCGGCGTCCAGCGCCAATTGCGGGAAGAGAATACAGACCCAGCGCATCGCAACCTCAATGCCCGGTTTGTGGGGCGAGCGTGGCAAAGGCAATCGGCGCCGAACGAGCCAACCCGCCGCGGCACTTGAGCACGCGCAATTGCGCAGGCCGGGTATCGATGGCGATGCGCAGCGCCGCCGGCGACGGGTTGATGGCCTCCTGGATCGAGCGCCAGGCGAACGCCAGGGTCTGACCGGTTTCCGCCGCCACTTGCAAGCGGCGCAAGGCCCGGTCATCCGCCTGGCGGGGCCAGCACAGGACCGCACCACAACTGCCCGAACGCAGGCATTGTTCGGTGGCCCACAGGGCATCGCGCTCATCGGCGCGGATCACCGACAACTGGCGCAGGTCGACGCCAGCGTTCTGCCAGGCCTGGGGATAGGGCACGAACGGCGGCGCCACCAGCACGATCCGCTCTCCCGCCGCCGACAGCCGCGCCAGGGTCGGCCACACCAGTTGCAACTCACCCACGCCCGGCGCGGCGATGAGCAGTTCCGTCAACGCCGCTTCCGGCCAACCGCCACTGGGCAACGCTGCATCCAGTGCCCCATGGCCGGTGGGTTGCGGGCTGGCGGCCGGCGGCGCAGGCCGACCCTTCCAGACCTGGCCGCCGTTGAACAGCGTGTCCAGCGCAACGACAGCGCCCATCAGCCTTGCCTCACCAAGCCACAGAACACCCCTTCTATCGCCAGGTCCTGGTCGGCCTCGACGATGATCGGCTGGTAGGCCGGGTTGCGCGGCAGCAAGCGCACCCGCTCGCCGATGCGCTCGAAGCGCTTGATGGTGACTTCACCGTCCAGGCGCGCCACGACGATCTGGCCGTTGGAGGCCTGGGGTGTGCGCTGCACGCCCACCAGATCACCGTCGAGAATGCCGTCCTCGATCATCGAGTCACCCTGGACTCGCAGCAGGTAATCCGGCGCCTTGGAGAATATCGCCGGGTCCAGCATCAGGCGGCTGTGGACCTCGGCGTCGGCGCCAATCGGCCGCCCGGCAGCCACTCGCCCCAGCACCGGCACGTCCAGCAGCTCGGGCCGTGGTGGCTGGTTCAGCAAGCGGATACCCCGGGCCTGGTGCGGATTGACCTCGATAAAGCCGGCTTCGGTCAGCGCCAGCACATGCTTGCGCGCCACACTGCGGGAGGCAAAACCGAACGCCTCGCTGATTTCAGCGAGGCTGGGAGGCTGGCCCTGATCGGCGATGCGTTCGCGGATGAAAGTCAGGATGGCGGTACGGCGGGGGGTGAGAGTCGTCATGGAGTACATTTGTACTCTTCCGGGATTTTTCTGACAAGCGCCGCCAGTCAGTTCACAACTCGGGGCCGCTGCGCAGCCCAGCCGGGCGGTGCGACGTTTGGCTAAATCCCCTCGCCACAGGCTCATCGTTATCTTAGCCAACAGCATTCGCCTGTGAGAGCGAGCTTGCTCACGATAGCGGTGGATCAGTTTGCAGTGATGTTGACTGTGCCGACGTCATCGCGAGCAAGCTCCCTCGCCGCAGGCTCAGGGCAACAGCAGCCCCTGCTCCCGTTCGCACAGCTGCACCACGTAATCCCACAGCACCCGCAAGCGTACGGATTTGTGCAGTTCGCGGCGGGTACTGATCCAGTAGCTGCGACGGATGGTTTCGTCCGGCAGCAACCGCACCAATGTCGGGTCGCCGCTGGCCATGTAGCACGGCAGCACAGCGATCCCCAGGCCCGAGCGCGCGGCCTGTTGCTGGGCGATGACGCTGGTGCTGTGGAACACCACCCGAGGGTTGCGGCAAAAGCTGTTGAGGAACATCAGTTCCTGGCTGAACAGCAGGTCGTCGACATACCCGATCCAGGCATGGCGGGCCAGGTCCTCGCGGCTGCGCAATGCTGGCGAGCGGTCCAGATAGGCCTGGCTGGCGTACAGCGCCAGGCTGTAGTCGGTGAGTTTGCGGGTGACCAGCAGGTCGGCCGCCGGGCGCTCGAGGTGGATGCTGATTTCCGCCTCACGGTTGAGGATGCTGACAAAGCGCGGCACCGCCACCAGTTCCACTTCCAACCCCGGATAGCGCTGGAACAGCCCGTCCATGCGGCTGGCGAGGAACATGATGCCCAGCCCTTCGGTCACCCCCAGGCGGATCTTGCCCAGGGGCGCACTGGACTGGGTGATGTCCTCCTGGGCCAGCAACGCCACGTTCTCCATGGCTTCGGCGTGCTTGAGCAGCGTCTCGCCGGCCGGGGTCAGTTCATAACCCTGGGCATGCTGGACAAACAGCGCGGTGCCGAGGCTTTTCTCGATGGCCTCGATGTGCCGGGCCACCGTGGCGTGGGTGGTGTTCAGGCGCCGTGCAGCCGTCAACAAACGCCCGCTGCGTTGCAGTTCCAGGAAATAGCGCAGGTCATTCCAGTCGAACATGAGGCGATCCTTGAACGCGTCTGAAGGCGGAGCTGTTTATAAACGCACAGCGGCTGCGCAAAAACTAACATTCTTTTGACGAAAACTAACAACTAGGATGGACCCTACAAAAACAAGAATGAGGTCGCGAATGCAACCTGTCGTCGATGAATTCGATTACGTGATCGTGGGCGCCGGCCCTGCCGGATGCCTGCTGGCCAATCGGCTTTCGGCCAACCCGCAACACCGGGTGCTGCTGCTCGAAGCCGGCGGGCGCGACAACTATCCGTGGATTCACATCCCGGTCGGCTACCTGTTCTGCATCGGCAACCCGCGTACCGACTGGTGCTTCAAGACCGAAGCACAACCGGGCCTGCAAGGTCGCGCCTTGAGCTACCCACGCGGCAAGGTCCTGGGCGGCTGCTCCTCCATCAACGGCATGATCTACATGCGCGGCCAGGCGGCGGACTACGATGGCTGGGCCGCCGAGGGCAATGCTGGCTGGGCCTGGGAAGACGTACTGCCGCTGTTCCGCCAGAGTGAAAACCACTTTGCCGGCGCGTCCGAATTCCACGGCGCCGACGGCGAATGGCGGGTCGAACGCCAGCGCCTGTCATGGCCGATTCTCGATGCCTTCCGCAGCGCCGCCGAACAAAGCGGCATCCCCAACGTCGACGACTTCAACAGCGGCGACAACGAAGGCTGCGGCTACTTCCAGGTCAACCAGAAAGCCGGGGTACGCTGGAATGCGGCCAAGGCGTTTCTCAAGCCGATTCGCCACCGCGCCAACCTCACGGTATTGACCGACGTCGAGGTCGACCGCGTGTTGCTGCGTGACGACCACGCCCACGCCGTCAGCGCGCGCTGGCAAGGCAAGGGCATGACCTTCAAGGCCCGCAAGGAAATTGTCCTGTGCGCCGGAGCCGTTGGCTCGCCGGGCATCCTGCAACGCTCCGGGATCGGCCCGCGCAGCCTGCTGCAACGCCTGGGCATCGGCGTGACCCATGAATTGCCCGGTGTCGGCGGCAACTTGCAGGACCACCTGCAACTGCGGCTGATCTACCAGTTGGAAAACGCCCGCACCCTGAACCAGATCGCCGGCACCCTGTGGGGCAAGATGGGCATGGGCCTGCGCTACCTGTACGACCGCAGCGGCCCGCTGTCCATGGCCCCCAGCCAACTCGGCGCATTCGCCCGCTCGGGTCCGGAGCAGGCCTCGGCCAACCTCGAATACCACGTACAACCGTTGTCCCTGGAACGCTTCGGCGAACCGCTGCACAGCTTCCCGGCGTTCACCGCATCGGTCTGCGACCTGCGCCCGCAAAGCCGTGGCCGGGTGGACATTCGTTCGGCCGACCCGCACGAAGCGCCACTGATCCAACCCAATTACCTGAGCCACCCCGAAGACTTGCGGGTCGCCGCCGACGCCATCCGCCTGACCCGACGCATCGTCGCGGCCCCGGCCCTGAGCGCGTTCAAACCGGTGGAATACCTGCCGGGCCCCAGCCTGCAAACCGAAGATGAGTTGCACCAGGCCGCCGCCCGGATTGGCACGACGATTTTCCACCCGGTCGGCACGTGCCGCATGGGCCAGGATCGCGACGCGGTGGTGGATGCGCAACTGCGTGTCCACGGCATCAAGGGCCTGCGCATCGCCGACGCCTCGATCATGCCGCGCATCACCTCGGGCAACACCTGCTCGCCGACCCTGATGATTGCCGAGAAGGCGGCGCAGATGATGCTTGAGGCAGATACCAGAATCACCACGTCCCAAAAGGAGCCGGCCACGGTCTGAAAAACAACAAAAGTCCCCCTGTGGGAGCGAGCTTGCTCGCGATAGCGGTCTGTCTGCCACGCATAGGTTGAATGTGCCGCCGCTATCGCGAGCAAGCTCGCTCCCACAAGGGGATGAGTCGATTCAAGGAAAGTGTGTCAAATCAGGAGACGCCACCCCGGCGTCGCAGTGGAACAACAAAAACAATCACTGTGAGGGATACCGCTATGTCCGAGCATGTTCAGCCCCTGGAAGCCACGCGCAGCGTCGGCACCAGCCAGGAAACCCAGAAAGTCATCTTCGCCTCGTCCCTGGGGACGGTGTTCGAGTGGTACGACTTTTTTCTCTATGGCGCCCTGGCGGCGGTGATCAGCAAGCAGTTCTTTGCCGGGGTCAACGACACCACCGCGTTCATTTTCGCCCTGATGGCATTCGCCGCCGGTTTCATCGTGCGGCCGTTCGGGGCTCTGGTGTTCGGTCGGTTGGGGGATATGATCGGGCGCAAATACACGTTCCTGGCCACCATCGTATTGATGGGCCTGGCGACGTTCTGCGTCGGCCTGCTGCCCAACTACGCCAGCATCGGCATCGCCGCGCCGATCATCCTGGTGGTGTTGCGCATGCTCCAGGGCCTGGCCCTGGGCGGTGAGTACGGTGGCGCAGCAACGTACGTTGCCGAGCATGCGCCAATGGGCAAGCGCGGTTTTCATACCAGCTGGATTCAGTCCACGGCCACCCTCGGGCTGTTGCTCTCGCTGCTGGTGGTGCTGGGCTGTCGCTACTTCACCGGCGATCAGTTCGAAGTCTGGGGCTGGCGCATTCCGTTCCTGCTGTCGATCCTGCTGCTGGGCATCTCCACCTGGATTCGCCTGAGCCTGCATGAGTCGCCGGCCTTCCTGAAAATGAAAGAAGAAGGCAAGTGCTGCAAGGCGCCGATCCGCGAATCCTTCGGCAAATGGGAAAACCTCAAGGTGGTGCTGATCGCCCTGTTCAGCATCAACGCCGGGCAAGCGGTGACCTTCTATGCCGCGCAGTTCTACGTGCTGTTTTTCCTCACCCAGTTCCTGAAGATGGACCCGGCCCTGGCCAACAGCCTGCTGATCGTCAGCGTGGTGATCGGCGCACCGTTCTTCATCTTTTTCGGCTGGCTGTCGGACAAGGTCGGGCGCAAACCGGTGCTGATGATCGGCCTGCTGCTGGCCACCGCGCTGTACTTCCCGATCTTCAAGACCCTGGCCCATTACGCCAACCCGGCCATCGACCAGGCGAGCCGCCAGGCACCGATCACCGTGATCGCCGATCCGGCCACCTGCACCTTCCAGTTCGACCCGGTGGGCAAGGCGCGTTTCGACAGCCCTTGCGACAAGGTCAAGACCTTCCTGGTCAAGCAAGGCCTGCCCTACAGCAGCGTTGCGGCCCCGGCAGGCAGTTCCGTACAGGTCAGCGTCGGTGACGTGACACTCGAAGGTTACGACGAAGCGGCCCTGCGCGGTGCGGTGACCCTGGCGGGCTACCCGCAACAGGCCGACGCCCAGCAGATCAACCGGCCGATGATCGTGGCCTTGATCGTGGCGCTGATCATCATCTCGGCGATGTGCTACGGACCGCTGGCGGCGTTGATGGTCGAACTGTTCCCAACCCGCATTCGCTACACCTCCATGTCCCTGCCCTATCACATCGGCAACGGTTGGTTCGGCGGCTTCCTGCCCACCGTGTCGTTCGCCCTGGTGGTCTACACCGGGGATATTTTCTATGGGCTGTGGTACCCGGTGGTGATCACCGGGGTGAGCCTGGTGGTGGGCATGATCTGCCTGCGGGAAACCCGGAACGTGGACCTGGATAAAAACTGAGGACGAAACCGTGGCGAGGGCAATGGCGCCCTCGCCAGCGGCTCAGAAGCGTGCCTTCATGGTCATGGTGAAGTTGCGCGGCTCACCGTAATAGTTACCGAAACCCTCGGTGCCGATGGTGGTGTAGTAGCGCTTGTCGAACAGGTTGTTGCCATTGAGGGCCACCGACCAGGTGTCATCGATGCGGTAGCCGACGCGGCCATTCCACACGGCATAACCGGCCTGAGTGATCTTCTCGCCTGTCGCCGGCGATACGCGGAAGTTGTCGCTTTGGGCATTGACCCCAGCGCCGACACTGAACCGTTCCAACGCCCCACCTAGGGCATAATCACCCCACAGACGCAGCACATGGCGCGGCACGTAGCTGTTGAACGAACCGCCGTTGAGGCTCGTGTCTATGTCGTCGAGGGTCTTGGTCTGGGTGTAGGTGTAGCCGGCAAGCAGTTGCAAGCGCTCGATGACTTCACCGCTGATCTCGGCTTCGAAACCCTGGGCGCGAACCTTGCCGGCGTTCTCATAGCAAAAACCGTCCGAGGATGCACAGGTGGAGAAGTAGTCGGTCTGGGCCTGGTCTTTCTGCACCGTGCGGAACAGGTTGAAGGCGCTGTTCAGGCGGCCCTCGAACCATTCCCCCTTGATCCCCAGCTCATAACTCTCGCCCACCAGGGGCTTGAGCGCCGAGCCGCTTTCGGAGCGATAGTTGCCCTGGGGCGTGAAGATATCCGAATAACTGGCATAAGCCGTCAGGTGCTCATTGAGGTCCAGCAGCACGGCGGCAAACGGCGTGACCTGGCCCGTCTCCGTGCTCTTGGCGTGCTCCGAACCACCCGTGAGAAACACCGAGTCGGTCTTGGAACGGTACCAGCTCACCCGACTGCCGACGACAAAGGTCAACGGGTCCGCCAGTTTCAGGCGCAGGGTCGAATACATGCCTTGCTGCTGGGTAACGGTCTTGACCGGGCCACCGCGCGTCGAGTTTTCGATGAAGTAACTGTCGTCCGGTTCGGGAATATGTCGATCCGGATCGAACACGTTCTGCTTCTGTGGCAGCAGTGCCACCGAGAAGAAGTCATCCTTGTCCGAACGACTGGCGTTGAAACCCACGATCAATTCATGTTGCTGCCCCAGGGCGTCGAACTTGCCGTCCAGGTAGGCGTCGAGGCCGTAATCGACCTGGTCGTAGTCGTACATGCTGCCCAGCAGGTTGGTGGTCGAGGTGCCAGGCGTCACCGAACCCGATGCAAAGGCGTATTTGATGTCCTGGGTGTTTTTCGTATAGACACCGGCGACCTTCACCGCCCAGTCGTCATTGAGCTGCTGCTTGAGATCGCTGAACACCGTGGTGCGCTGGCTGCGCCAGGTATTCCACGATGGATCCAGGCAAGTGGAACGGCTGAGTTTCAGATTGTTGCCGTCCCGGTAGCGAGGAAGCCCGCCCCAGCAAGGGCTTGCATCGACGTCTTCATAGGCAACGCCCACGCCGAGCGTCGTGTCGGGCGACAGATCGAAATCCAGGGCACCGTAATAAATCTGGTCCTTGCGCCGGGCATCGTCGTAGAAAAAATGCCGGCTCTGCTCGGCGATCACCGCCCTGCCCCGCACGGTGCCGGAATCATTCAGCGGGCCACCGGTATCGACCTGCCCGCGGTAGTTGTCCCAGGTCCCCCCCGAGAGGCTGAGTTCGGTCTGGGCCGTGGCCTGGCCGCGTTTGCGCACGAAATTGACGCCACCGGAAGTACCGCCTGCGCCCTTCATCATCCCGGCGGCGCCGCGCAGGACTTCGACACGGTCGTAATAGGCCATGTCGCTGCTGAAACTGTCGGCCTGGACATAGCTGTTGCCCATGTCCAGTGGAACGCCGTCGTATTGATACTGACCGGACATCCGGAACCCACGGGAATAGAAATACTTGCCGCCCATGGTCGAGTCGTAGACGGTGATGCCGGGGGTCTTTTCCATCACTTGATCGATGGTGTTGAGATTCTGGTCATCGAGCATCTTGCGGGTGATCACCGTCACCGACTGCGGCGTTTCGCGCAGGGTATGCGCGCCCTTGCCGATGGTCACCGCGCCCGTCGTGTAGGAGCCACTGTTCTCGGTGGTCGCCCCGAGCATCTGAGCCTCGATGCTGGTGGCTCCCAGTTCCATGACCGAACCGTTGGCGGGCAGCCGACGCAGCACGTACGTGCCGTTGGCCTGGGGCTCAGCTTGCAGGCCGCTACCGTCAAGAATGCGAGCGAAGCCGTTACCCACGCCGAAAGAACCTCTCAGGCCGGGCGATTGCAAATCCTCCAGTTGCCGGGCATCAAACGACAGGGCGACACCGGCGGCGCTGGAGAAACGGGTCAGCACATCCACCAGGCTGCCGGCGCCGATATCGTAGGCCTGCACCGAGCGCTGCTGCGCCGAGGCGCCTGGAACCGGGTTGGCATTCACGGCCGTGGCGCCGACGGTGGTAACCGCCAGCAAGCCGATTTTCACTGCAAACACCAGACGGCCTGGCGCGCTTACCCAAGGCATATTTCCCCTCCCCCAAAACGGTCGATAAAAACTCACTGAGGAAGAGCCGAACGATGAGGATGAAAAGTGCAGGACCGGATTTTTTTATTACACAGCGTCACCGCCGCTCGCCACCTGCGACCTGGATCCAGAATCGGCTGTAGCGCGTCACCCGCAACGAAAAGCCGCTCTCCAACGCCGCCAGGGCGAGGTCAGTGTTATCGACAGGAAACACACCGGACACCTTCAAGTTGCCAATCGCCGGGTCCCAACGCAGCACACCGGGGCGGTAGCGCGACAGCTCATCCAGCAGCGCCGCCAGAGGACGGTCGATGGCGATGATGCTGCCCCTCTGCCAGGCACCGACCGACACATCGTTGCCACGTAACGAGCCCAGCGACCGCTCATTGAAAACCAGGCGCTGGCCGGCTTCGACCCGCATCCTTGCTCCAGTCGCCAGCAGGCTCACCTCGACCGCTTTCTCCAGCACCGCCACTTCGCCGCCTCGCGCCTGACCACGGACGATAAACCGCGTGCCCAGCGCAAGCACCTCGACCGGCCCTGTCACCACTTTGAACGGACGCCGCAAGGGATCGACCGCCGTCGTCACGAGCACCTCACCCCGCAACAGCTCCAGGAGCCGCTGCTGTCCATCGAAACGAACATTGACCGAGGTATCGGTGTTGAGCAGGACCGTGCTGCCATCAGCCAGTTGGAATTCGCGACGCTCGCCCACGGCGGTGCGGTAATCGCAAAACAGGTTCTGGCTTGCCTGGCTGCGCCAGCCCAACCAGCCCAGGCCGCCAGCGGACGTCAGCAGCAAGGCGCTGCGCAACACCTGGCGGCGGGATCGACGGTGGGTGTCGCTCAAGGTCGGTGCGGCCAGGGCGCCGGGGACGCTTGCCATCTGCTCGGCCACTGCCGCCATGCGTTGCCAGGCCTGGCTGTGCAACGGATCGGCAGCCAGCCAGGCGCGCCAGTCGGCCCGGTCCGCGTCGGTGCTGATGCCGGAATGCAGCCGGGCGTACCACTGCGCCGCCACGCGAATGGCGTTCAACTCTTCAGGGGGCAGGTTCATGAAAGCTGCAGTTGAATCTGCATCAGGCAGCAATGCTCCATGGCCTTGGCCATGTGATTGTTGACCGTGCGTACGCTGACCCCCAGGCGTTCGGCAATTTGTGGGTACGTCAGGCCATCGAACTGCGACAGGATGAACGCCTGCCTGACCCGCGGTCCCAGCCCCAGGAGCAAGCGGTCGATCTCCATCAGGGCCTGGAGCATGATCGCCTGTTCTTCCAGCGAGGGGTGCTGCTCTTGCGGCATGGCCGCCAATACTTCGAGGTAGGATTGCTCCAGCGAGCGACGGCGAAACAGATCGATCAACAGTCCTTTGGCGATCATCGACAGGTACGGTCGTGGCTCACGGATATCCAGCGCAGTGCGCGCCTTGATGACCCGCACAAACGTATCCTGGGCAAGGTCCGCGGCATCGAAGGTGTTGCCCAAACGCTTGCGCAGCCAGCCCTGGAGCCAACCGTGATGATCACTGTACAGAACGTCGACAGCACTGCGTAGGGACAGATCGTTGGCGGACATGGCAATGGAATAATTCGCGACTGATAATGACTCGCATTGTCATGGAGCCTATCGCCGCTTGCAACCCAAACGTGTCCGGCCACCCCCACTCGCTGGAATGGCTCAGTTCATGGAGTGACTTTTCACCGTGCTTTCCACCAGGTCCAGCATCTGTCCCAGTGCCCAGGGCTTGGCGATGAACGAAGCGTGGTGCTTGATTCCAGCACTTTCCGGCGTCTCGAAGCCGGACATGATCAGCAGCGGTATCTGCGGCCAGCGGTCTCCCGTGAGGTTGGCCAGGTCCGCGCCATCGATCTTGCCGGGCATGGTGATATCGGTGAGCAACAGGTCGACGTAATGGGCGCTCTCTTCGAGGAACGTCAACGCCGCGTCGGCGCTTTCCCGAGGCTCCACGACGAACCCTTCTTCCTCGAGTATTTCACAGAGGAATTCCAGGATGGTCGGATCATCTTCCACAACGAGAATCAAACGTGTAGTCGCCTGGCCGTTGCCATTTGGCATCGAATTCATGAAAGTGACTCTCCTTGACCTCATAAAACCTTCTTTGCGGCAACAACCGCCTTGAAGTTATGAGCAATCCCCCTGCGAGAAATTCATTCTGTGTGTCAACAGGCCGCCGAATGTCATGCCAGAGCCGCCCTGGCAACGCAGCGCAACGCTTTTTATCTGTATATCCATACAGATAAAACTTGCCCTGGCACGCATCCATGACCATGCTACAACCCCATGAAACCTGCTCAGGAAAAGGGCGCTATGCAGCTGTACCTGTGTGAAAAACCGTCCCAGGCCAAGGACATCGCCGCCGTGCTCGGTGCCACGCGCCGTGGCGACGGTTGCTGGCTGGGCCCTGGCATCACGGTCACCTGGTGCATCGGCCACCTGCTGGAAACCGCCCCACCCGACGCCTACGACGCGCGCTACAAGCGCTGGGTCTTGGCCGACCTGCCCATCGTACCGGCCCAATGGAAAATGACCGTCAAGCCGAAAACCGCCAGCCAGTACAAGGCGGTCAAGCGCCTGCTGGGGGAAGCGAAGGAATTGGTGATCGCCACCGACGCCGACCGCGAAGGCGAAATGATCGCCCGGGAACTGGTGGAACATTGCCGTTATCGCGGGCCGATCCGGCGGCTATGGCTCTCGGCCCTGGACGAAGCCTCGATCCGCAAGGCCCTGGCCGCCCTCAAGCCGGGGGCCGAAACCTTCAACCTGTACCACTCGGCGCTGGGCCGTTCCCGGGCCGACTGGCTGATCGGCATGAACATGAGTCGCCTGTTCACCTTGCTGGGGCGCCAGTCCGGCTACCAGGGCGTGTTGCCGGTGGGCCGCGTGCAGACGCCGACGCTGCGCCTGGTGGTGGACCGCGACCGCAGCATCGCCGACTTCGTGCCGGTCGCCTACTGGGCCATCGACGTGCAGCTCAGCCACGAAGGCACGGCGTTCACCGCCCAGTGGCGCGCTGATCCGGACGCCTGCGACGACCAGGAACGCTGCCTGAACCAGGCCCTGGCCCGGGACGCCGCCCAAGCCATGGCCAACGCCACCACCGCCCGGACACTGAAGGTACGTACCGAACGTCTGCGCGAAGCGGCACCATTGCCCTTCGACCTGGGCACGCTGCAGGAAGTCTGCTCGAAGAAACTCGGCCTCGGCGCCCAGGAAACCCTGGACATTGCCCAGTCGCTCTACGAGACCTACAAGCTCATCACCTACCCTCGCAGCGATTGCGGCTTCCTGCCCTTGAGCCAGCACAGCGAAGCACCGGCCATCCTGGCCGCCCTCGCCCAGGCCGACCCAAGCCTTGCACCGCTGCGCGAGCACCTGCAGCCGCAGCGCAAGTCCCGGGCCTGGAACGACGCCAAGGTCAGCGCTCACCACGGCATCATTCCCACCGCCGCCGCCAAAAACCTCGACAAACTCGCCGGCAAGCAGCGCGCGGTCTATACGCTGATTCGCGCACGCTACCTGGCGCAGTTCCTGCCCAACCACGAATACGACCGGACCCAGGCCGACTTCGACTGTGCCGGCCAGGCGCTGCGTGCCGTGGGCAAGCAGATCGTCGAACCTGGCTGGAAACGCGCCTTGCCCGAAGCTCTGGCACCGGCCAGGGGCCGTGAAGCACCGACGCCGCAGACGCTGCCGGCACTGAGCGAAGGTCGCGATTGCGCCGTGGACGAGGTGAAACCCAAGGACCTGTGGACCCAACCGCCCAAGCCGTTCACCGAAGGCGACCTGATCAAGGCGATGAAGAACGTCGCCAAGCTGGTGGAAGACCCGCTGCTCAAGCAGAAGCTCAAGGACACCACCGGCATTGGCACCGAAGCGACCCGGGCCTCGATTATCCAGGGGCTGCTCGACCGCGGTTACCTGGTGAAAAACGGCAAGGCCCTGTCCGCCACCCCGGCGGCCTTCAGCCTGATCGACGCCGTGCCCCGTGCCATCGCCGACCCGGGCACCACGGCCATCTGGGAGCAAGCGCTGGACATGGTGCAAAGCGGCGAAATGAGCCTGGAGGAATTCGTGACCCGGCAAGCCGCCTGGATGAGCAAGCACGTCGCCCGCTGCCAGGGCATGAGCCTGACCATCAGCGGCCCAGCCAGCCCCGCCGGGCGCGGCGCAACGCCGTGGAAAAACAAACGCAAGCCGACCAAGCGCAAGACCAGCGGCGCACCGCGCAAGCCGAGCAAGGCCAAGGCCACCTGAGCACTGACTCATCAATGAGGCGGCGAAAGTCTCCTTGTGGCGAGGGGATTTATCCCCGCTGGGGCGCGAAGCGGCCCTAAACCCCAACACCTCGTGTATCAGGCAGATTAAGTCGACTCACTTGGGGCTGCTTCGCAGCCCAGCGGGGATAAATCCCCTCGCCACAGATCTGCAGTTCGCCCCCTTTCGCCAATTTTTCATACCCAAACCATTTTGTCCGACAATATGTAGTGATCAAAAATAATCACTACAAAACCGTTGACGCCTCCGATTTGCCCTTGCATGATGCAGACGTCTCCCCGATCGGGAGTACAGGCAACTGTTTGAGCAAGCTCGTCTGACCGCCGAGCTGTTTTTTGGATAAGGGACTGCCCACAAGGCAGATTGAAGGTGCTGACCTGGCCTGACCGTCCGGTAACAAGGACGAGAAACGTCGGTGAAGATCCTCATGACGCGCGTGGTTCAACCCTCGAAAGTTGACACTGCCTGAAGATTCTTCGCTGTTTCTCTTCGTTGTAGCGCATCTGCGTAGCAGCCCTTCGATAACACTACACAACCGATGCACGACCCCGTCGAAGTTCGACGGAAGAATGCTGACGGCCTGGTTTCGGTAGCAGGCAGGTACTTACCGAATAGCGAAGTTTTTGCGAACCACCAGACAGATCAACCAAATGGTCAAGGGGCTTACACATGAATCTGAATAATCAACCATCTATTGATGAACTGGCTCGCATATTCGCAGCACACAAGGACACGCTCGACAACCATATCCTGTGGATCAGCAAGACTGGCCAGGTGCATATGGACTGCCTGTCGCCCTACACCCGCGAAGACGAGTTCGAAAAGAACACGCAAGAGCTGGGTGCCCGGCTGAAGATGTACCGCCGTGGCCAGGGCTACGTTGGCAAGAAGGCTGCGGCAGACAAAGACTTCATCGGTCGCGTGTTGCAAACGCTGACCCAGGCCTGGCAGTCGATGCAGAGCACTTCTGAGGTTCGGGTCATCGACCGCCTCTGCTGATCACCACTCAACAAAAAGGCCCGCTCCTGGATCAGGAGCGGGTTTTTTTTGTGAGGCAGGCTCTAGAACACCGACCAGCCGATCCGCTGGCTCATCAACTCCAGCGCCGCCATGCCGGCCAGGGAGTTGCCGGCGACGTTGAGCTCAGGCGACCAGACGCACACCGTGAACCGCCCCGGCACCACGGCGACAATCCCGCCGCCGACCCCGCTCTTGCCCGGCAGGCCGACGCGATAAGCGAAATTGCCGGCCTCATCGTACAAGCCGCTGGTGGCCATGATGGAGTTGACTTGCTGGGTTTGCCGGGCGGTGAGTATCTGTTCGCCGCTGTGCTTGCAGAACCCGTCGTTGGCCAGGAAGCAGAACGCTCGCGCCAGGTCGACACAGCTCATCCGCAGGGCGCAGTGGCTGAAGTAACTGCGCAGTACCGCTTCCACATCGTTATGGAAATTGCCGAACGATTGCATCAGGTACGCCATCGCCGCGTTGCGGGCGCGGTGCTGGTATTCCGATTCGGCGACCTTGCCGTCCACCATCACCTGTGGATTACCCGACAGACGGCGTACGAAATCGCGCATCGACAACGCCGGGGCGGCGAAACGCGACTGGTTGATATCGCAGATCACCAGCGCGCCGGCATTGATGAACGGGTTGCGCGGTCGACCACGTTCGAATTCCAGTTGCACCAGGGAATTGAACGGTTGGCCAGACGGCTCATGGCCCAAGCGCTCCCAGATCGCCTCGCCGGAATGCCCGATGGCCTGCACCAGGCTGAACACTTTGGAAATACTCTGCACCGAAAACGCTGTTTCGGCGTCGCCGGCGCAATACAACTCGCCGTCGTTGCCATACACGGCAATACCCAACTGGTTGGACGCTACGGTGCCCAGGGCCGGAATATAGTCGGCCACCTTGCCCTGACCAATCAGGGGGCGAACCGTATCGAGGATCTCGTTCAACAGTGCTTGCATATGCGCGGGGTCCAGTCATTCCCCGTTCGAGTGCGGGGATACAGACGCTAGACGCTGGTGGGCGGGATCAGAGCACACTGATTATCAAGCTTCAGGCACACAACCCCGTGGCGAGGGAGCTGTGGGAGCAGACTTTGTGGGAGCAAGGCTTGCCCGCGATGAAGATCACACGGTCTATCTGGAACCGAGTCGCCGGTTTCGTGGGCGAGCCCTGCTCTCACAGGATGCAAGCGTTTTCATGGGCGCTGGTCATCAAATCGAGCGGTCTATAGTTCAAAGGATCAATCGGCAGGAGTAGACGATGCGTCAGGTCATGCAAAAAGAACCCTGGTGGGCCTCGCCGCCCAAGCCCGGGCAGGATGAAAGTGAGCTGGAATGGGGCTGGCTGGTGATCTACAGCGAAGGCGAGCCGCGCTTCGAATTCATCAAGGAACGCCCATCGGACGAGCAGATCCGCCAGCGCAAGGGTTGTCGCGTCACCCTCGGGTCAGAATGAGTCGGCCCGTCACGGCTTGATGTCCGGCAATGCCACCGCTCGATTGGCCAGGTCCGCCTCCACCAGGTCGCCTTTAATTTCCTCGTCCAGGTAATACACCGGGGCCATCACCCCGCTGAGGGGATGCTTGAGCGACTTGAACCATGCCTCATCGAACGCAGCGCTCAGGCTTTTGCGGATCTGCGCCTCCATTTCCGGCCGCTCGCCCTCGTGGATGATCGCGCGAATGCCCGCCACGCCCACCGAGATCAACGCCCCGGCCGCCTTCCCGGCCACGGCCGCCGCCGCGCCGGTCGCCCCACGCGTGGCAAATTGCGCCTCGATTTTTTCGCTGGTGCGTTGCGCCACCGTTGCGATCACCGCCTCCGATGGCCCAGCCCCTGTGTCAGCGGCCTTGTTGACGTGATCGATCAGGGCCGCATAAGCCGGCAGTGTGTTCAGCGGCTCGGTGTGAACCATCTCGTACAACGAAGCATCACGCGCCGGCGGCGGCCCCAGGCGGACGGCAGGAATGCCGTGCAGGCGCCGGTTCATCAATTCGTTCGGGATGCGATGGCGCAGGCCAATGACCTGGATCTGCTGATTGAGCAGGCGTAGGTAATAGCCCGTCGCGTTGGCCCTGATCGCCTCGGGATCAATTTCCACCGCCACCGGTTCCAGCACCTGTTCACGATATTGTTCTTGCAGGTAGACCGCCAGGCGCCTGGCCGAGGAATCTGCCTCACCCTCGGCGCTGGCGGCGTACCAACTGACCTTCACCGCCAGCCACTCCTGGGTCCAATAGCTGCTGAACCAGGGAATGAACTCAGCCTCGGTGCGTTCATAGACCAACACGCGCCAGTGCTCCATCGACCCGCGCGCGTAGAGGGCCGCCTGTTCGATAGCGCTTTTCGACGCCGCGATGATCTGCTGGTCCACCTGTCGCCAAGTATCCTGGGCTATCACTACCGTGGCGACCGGTTGGCCGCGCTGTGACGTGGCGCACCCCGCCAGAACGAGCATAACGGCCAACATCAGCGAACGCAGCACAGTCGCGCCACCCCGGATTCAGGTCATCCACGGGGTTGAGTATAGGTCGCGGGGGACGGGGCCTGGTCTAAACACAAAGCTCCCACAGGATCTGATCCAACAGGTCTTGGGCAAAGCCTTCACCCCAACGCCGTGTCGAGAAACATCATCACCGCAAAACCCATCATCAAGCCCAGGGTGGCCGGGGTTTCATGGCCATTGCGGTGGGTCTCGGGAATCACCTCGTGGGACACCACGAAGATCATCGCCCCCGCCGCCAACCCCAGGCTGATGGGGTACGCGACGGCGACGCCCGACGACATGCCCAGGCCGATCACCGCGCCCAGCGGCTCCATCAACCCCGAACCGACCGCGATGAGCGCGGCACGCAAGGCGCTGATACCGGTGACGCGCAGCGCCATGGCAATGGCCAGGCCCTCGGGGATGTCCTGGATGGCGATGGCGGTGGTCAGGGGCAAGCCGACCTTGAAGTCGCCGTCGGCAAAACTGACGCCGATGGCCATGCCCTCCGGCAAGTTGTGCAAGGTGATGGCAAGCACGAACAGCCATACGCGATTAATGCGCTCGGCCTGGGGCCCACGTCGGCCACTGAGTTCGTGCTCGTGCGGCACGAAACGGTCCAGGCCGATCATCAGGGCGACCCCTAAGCCCAGGCCTACCACGACGACAAACGCGGCAAGCAACTGGTTGCCACAGATGATTTGTGCCGCCTCGATACCTGGCAGGATCAACGAGAAAGAACTGGCGGCGAGCATCATGCCGGCGGCAAAACCGAGCATGATGTCCTGGGTCCGCGAGGCGATATCGCGCAACACCACAGCCATCAACGCCCCCAGAGCGGTAGCGGCAAAACCCGAGGTACCGCCCAGCACCGCGTAACCCAGGTTCTGACGGTCGGCGCCGACCAGGGCGTTGTAGCCGCTGTAAAGCAGCAATGCAGTCACCAACGCCAGCCCGAGCCAGAACGTCACCCCCAACAACAGGTTGTCTTGCACGGGGTTCAGCCAGGTGCGCCAAGGGGATCGAATCCGGGAGGTGGGCTGGTCCATCGAAGGTCCTTACGGGTCTTGACCAAAACATGGCTGATCGTGCGCCTAAACGGTGGCAACGATCAAACGTAATATCCAGGCAAGGAAACGCTGCCCCCGCCGTTTTTATAGTCGGAGGAAGTAACAGGGTGATTTATCTTTTATTCAATGAACAAGATAAACGGTTCTCGGCTCAACAATTAACGAACATCTTTTAATGAATAAGGCGAAAGACTGTAAAGCCCGACAGTAGTTTAAACCCGGCAAACCCGACTATATAAACCAATGGGGCCCCATGCCATGGGCACGGGGCTTGCCATGTCACCGGGCATTATGAATCACGGCCGCCGCCGCGGCTGTTCTCACCGCCTTTTCTACCCGCTTCGGAGGCTTTCTCCCGGTCGTTGGCAAAGTTGCCGCCCGAGGCCTGGCCACCTTTGCGGCCGGCTTCCGAAGCCCGCTCAGGGTCATTGGCAAAATTACCGCCCGAGGCTTGCCCGCCCTTGCGGCCGGCTTCTGCGGCACGCCCAGGGTCGTTGGCAAAGTTACCACCCGAGGCCTGCCCTCCCTTGCGCCCGGCCTCGGATGCACGCTCAGGATTATTGGCGAAGTTACCACCTGATGCATGGCCGCCCTTTTTCCCGGCTGCCGATGCCTTTTCACGATCGTTAGCGAAATTGCCAGGATTTTTATTTCCTGTATTAGCCATTTCATTCACCTCGTTTAGTTGATATCAACGAGCCTTGCTGGCTCGTCTTATTCGGAAAACATGACGCCGACAAGGTTTTAAGAGAAGTCTGCAAACGGCGACGAGTGGTCAATGTCGTTATTTACATCCCTGCTGCCTCGGCCCTTATTGCAACAGGCTACTAAACAAGCAGGGATCGATTTGCCGCCCTGAACACCGAAACTTCATCCAGCTCGCTCCCACATGGGGCCATGTCGCGCCGGCCCCCGTTGCAGCGGTCTCGAAGGCACCGTCAGGAAGAGCCCACCATCAACTGGACCTCAAGGTTGGCCGTCGCCACACCGTGGTTTGCCACATACACATCGGCGGTCCAGCCCTTGGTCTGGTTGTGATAGGACTGAGTGCCCAAGGCCGTGCCGCTGTCCCACTCCAGGATGTCGCCAATATCGATGTCATTGGCCGAACGCAGCACGAGCACGGTATGGCTGTGCTCCTGCTCCACGTACACACCCACCATTGCGCGCGGTCGATTGATGGCCCGTACTTCACCGATGGTCTGCTTCATAAGCCTCCTCTGCGACAGGTTCAGAGCGACCGAAACACCCGATTGCTCTTTCACACATAAGTGTGGAGGCCCCTCCGGCAAGGAAAGTTTGCAGAACAGCGCCGCTGAGCGACGAAAGGCGTGACGCAGGCCCCGTGCTCGACAGTGCTACCCTCAACGAATCCAGGCCCACGGAGAACCCCCATGCCGGACGATTTCCATCGCGAACCGCTCGATCAGTTGCAGGCGTACCTGGCCGGACGCCGTTTCCTGGTGCTCACCGGTGCCGGCATCAGCACCCCTTCGGGCATCCCCGACTACCGCGACAGCGACGGTGTACGCCGGGGTCGACAGCCGATGATGTACCAGGAGTTCCTCGCCCAGGCCGAGGCACGACGGCGCTACTGGGCGCGGGCGATGCTGGGCTGGCCACGGGTGAGACAGGCCAGGCCGAACGTGGCTCACGAAGCCTTGGCCGAGTTGCAGGCACAGCAACGCATCACCGGCCTGATTACCCAGAATGTCGACACGCTGCATGACCAGGCCGGCAGCCAGGACGTCATCGAACTGCACGGCAGCCTGCATCGCGTGCTGTGCCTGGATTGCGGCCAGCGCAGCGAACGACAGCAGATTCAACAGTTGATGGAAACCGAAAACCCTTACCTGGCCGGTGTCGATGCGGTGCAAGCGCCCGATGGCGACACCCTGCTCGACACGGCCTTCGAAGCGCGCTTCCAGGTGCCCCGCTGCCCTCACTGCGGCGGCGAGCGGTTGAAACCCGACGTGGTGTTTTTCGGCGAGAACGTCGCCCCCCCTACCGCGTCCCGCGCCATGCAAGCCGTCGAGCAAGCGGACGGCCTGCTGGTGGTGGGCTCATCGCTGATGGCGTATTCGGCGTTTCGCCTGTGCCGAGCCATCAAGGACCAGGGCAAGCCGCTGCTGGCGATCAACCGGGGCAAGACCCGGGCCGATGAGCTGCTGGACCTCAAGCTGGAAGAGCCGTGTGAGCAACTGTTGCCACTGTTGATCTGACACCACGCAATACCCTGTGGGAGCGGGCTTGCTCGCGAATGCGGTGTGTCAGTCGATATCTGCGTAGCTGACACACCCCTTTCGCGAGCAAGCCCGCTCCCACAGGGGCATTGTGGTTACTTCGGTATCAACTGCGCGCCCAAATCCTGATCCCTGAGCGTATCGAACAACGCCTGCGCCGCCGCCGACAGTTCATGCCCCGGCTTGGTCAGCACCCCGATGGCCCGTTCGATCACCGGATCGCTCAAGGTGATGCAGCGGGCACCCAGTTCATGCATCTGCCCGACGCACAGCGCCGGCACGGCACTCACCCCCAGCCCGCTGGCGACCATCCGCCCGACGGTCGCCAACTGGTGGCTCTCGAACTCCACAGGCAGTTTCATGCCCCGGGCCTGCAGATGTTCCTCCAGCATCACCCGTACGGTGGAGGGTCGTTGCAGCGTGATGAAGGGCTGCTCCAGCAGGGTTTCCCAGTGGATTTCGTCGCGCTGGGCAAGCGGTGAGTCCAGCGGCACCACCGCGACGAAACGATCGAGATACAAGGGTGTGAACGCCAATGACGAACCCTGCATCGGCTCGAACGCCACGCCCAATTCGACATGACGATCACGCACCATTTCCAGCACCTGTTCGTTGATCACGTCGTTGACCGTGACGTTGACATTCGGGTAGCGGGCGCGGAAGGTCTTGAGGATCGGCGGCAACAGGTTACCGGCAAACGACGGCATCGCCGCCAACGTCACACGGCCGCGCTGCAAGGTGAAGCGCTGGCGCATTTCGTCCTCGGCGTTGTCCCAGTCGGCAATCAGCCGTCGGGCCAGTGGCAGCAAGGATTCGCCTTCGGGGGTCAGCGCCACGTTACGGGTATTGCGGCTGAACAAGCGACCGCCGAGGCCTTCTTCCAGGGCCTTGATGGTCAGGCTAAGGGCCGACTGGGACAGGTGCAGCCGCTCGCAGGCCACGGCAAAGCTCAGGCTCTGGGCCACGGCGAGGAAGGCGCGGATTTGCTTGAGGGTCATGCTCGCTATGCTCCAAGGCCTATTGTTGAGTTTTATCAATCAATCCAACCTAAAAATCAACTTAACAAATATATGACTTGGCGCAACACTGCATCCCATTGCGACCCCATCAAGAATAAAAGAGGTGTCTATGGCAGGTTTCGACAAACGCGTGAGCTCTTATGAGGAAGCGCTGGAAGGCTTGAAGGACGGCATGACCGTCATTGCCGGCGGCTTCGGCCTGTGCGGTATCCCGGAAAACCTGATCGCCGAGATCAAGCGCAAGGGCATCCGCGACCTCACCGTGGTGTCCAACAACTGCGGCGTCGACGGTTTCGGCCTCGGCGTGCTGCTGGAAGACCGGCAGATCCGCAAGGTGGTCGCCTCCTACGTGGGCGAAAACGCCCTGTTCGAGAAGCAGCTGCTCAGCGGCGAAATCGAAGTCGTACTCACCCCCCAAGGCACCCTCGCCGAAAAAATGCGCGCCGGTGGCGCAGGCATCCCGGCGTTCTTCACCGCCACCGGCGTCGGCACCCCGGTGGCCGAAGGCAAGGAAGTGCGTGAATTCCATGGTCGCCAATACCTGATGGAAGAATCCATCACCGGCGACTTCGCCATCGTCAAAGGCTGGAAGGCCGACCATTTCGGCAATGTGATCTATCGCCACACCGCGCAGAACTTCAACCCGCTGGCCGCCACGGCGGGCAAGATCACGGTGGTGGAAGTCGAAGAAATCGTCGAACCCGGCGAGCTGGACCCGACGCAGATCCACACCCCAGGCATCTACGTCGACCGGGTCATTTGCGGCACGTTCGAAAAACGCATCGAACAGCGCACCGTGCGCAAGTGATCCCCTGCCCCCCGGCCCGAATGAAGGAATAACAACATGGCACTTTCCCGCGAACAAATGGCTCAACGCGTCGCCCGCGAAATGCAGGACGGCTATTACGTGAACCTGGGCATCGGCATTCCGACCCTGGTCGCCAACTACATTCCCGAAGGCATGGAAGTCATGCTGCAATCGGAAAACGGCCTGCTCGGCATGGGCGCGTTTCCCACCGAAGCCGAAGTCGATGCCGACATGATCAACGCCGGCAAGCAGACCGTTACCGCGCGCATCGGCGCGTCGATCTTCTCTTCGGCCGAATCGTTTGCCATGATCCGTGGCGGCCACATCGATCTGACCGTGCTCGGCGCGTTCGAGGTGGATGTCGAAGGCAACATCGCCTCGTGGATGATCCCCGGCAAACTGGTCAAGGGCATGGGCGGCGCGATGGACCTGGTGGCCGGTGCCGAGAACATCATCGTCACCATGACCCATGCGTCCAAGGACGGTGAGTCGAAACTGCTGCCGCGTTGCAGCCTGCCGCTGACCGGCGCCGGATGCATCAAGCGGGTGCTGACCGACCTCGCCTACCTGGAAATCCAGGACGGCGCCTTCATCCTGAAAGAACGCGCTCCGGGCGTCAGCGTCGAGGAAATCGTCGCCAAGACCGCCGGCAAATTGATCGTGCCGGAACACGTGCCTGAAATGCAGTTCGCTGCCCAGTGAGGAGAGATTCGATGCAAGAAGTCGTGATTGTCGCCGCTACCCGTACCGCCATCGGCAGTTTCCAGGGTTCGCTGGCTGCCATTCCCGCGCCGGAACTCGGTGCCGCGGTGATTCGTCGCCTGCTGGAACAGACCGGTTTGTCGGGCGAACAGGTCGATGAAGTGATTCTTGGCCAGGTGCTGACCGCAGGATCCGGGCAAAACCCGGCTCGCCAGGCGGCGATTCTGGCCGGCCTGCCTCATGCGGTGCCGGCGCTGACCCTGAACAAGGTCTGCGGTTCGGGACTCAAGGCGTTGCACCTGGGCGCCCAGGCGATCCGCTGTGGCGACGCCGACGTCATCATCGCCGGCGGCATGGAGAACATGAGCCTGGCCCCGTACGTGTTGCCGGCCGCCCGCACCGGCCTGCGCATGGGTCACGCGAAGATGATCGACAGCATGATCACCGACGGCCTGTGGGACGCCTTCAACGATTACCACATGGGCATCACCGCCGAGAACCTGGTGGACCAGTACGGCATCAGCCGCGAGGAGCAAGACGCTTTCGCTGCCGCGTCCCAACAGAAGGCCGTCGCCGCCATCGAGGGCGGTCGGTTCGCCGATGAGATCACGCCGATCCTGATTCCCCAGCGCAAAGGCGATCCTGTGGCGTTCGCCACCGACGAACAGCCGCGTGCCGGCACCACCGCCGAATCCTTGGGCAAGCTCAAGCCTGCCTTCAAGAAGGACGGCAGCGTCACCGCGGGCAATGCGTCCTCGCTCAACGATGGCGCCGCCGCGGTGATCCTGATGAGCGCGGAAAAGGCCAAGGCCCTGGGCCTGCCCGTGCTGGCGAAAATCAGTGCCTACGCCAATGCCGGCGTCGACCCGGCCATCATGGGCATTGGCCCGGTCTCGGCCACCCGCCGCTGCCTGGACAAGGCTGGCTGGTCGCTGGATCAACTGGACCTGGTCGAAGCCAACGAAGCCTTCGCCGCCCAGTCGTTGGCCGTGGCCCGGGAATTGAAATGGGACATGGACAAGGTCAACGTCAATGGCGGCGCCATCGCCCTGGGCCACCCTATCGGCGCATCGGGGTGCCGAGTCCTGGTGTCGCTGCTGCATGAAATGATCAAGCGCGACGCCAAGAAAGGCCTCGCGACACTGTGCATCGGCGGCGGCCAAGGCGTGGCCCTGGCGCTGGAACGGACATAACCGACACAGGTTCAACGGTGGTTGCGCGGACCCACGAATATCCGCACAACCACTGGCACCACCACCGGCGCAACCTCGGTTGCGCCGGTTTTTTTTGCCTGTTGGTTTTGAGCTTGGCCTGCCGGCCTCATCGCGAGCAGGCTCGCTCCCACAGAGGATTGGCGGTGGGCACAGAATCCCAGAGCACCACTAATCCACTGTGGGAGCGAGCCTGCTCGCGAAAGCGGTGAGTCAGGCGACGATGAGCCGTCAGGAACCTGCGCCAAACCGGTCGCGGCTGTTGGTCAGGTGCAGCCACATGGCGGCGCGGGCGGCGTCCGGGTCCTGGCGTTTGATGGCGTTGAAGATCGCTTCGTGCTCCAGGTTGGCCAACTGTGCCAGCTTGCCCAGGTCCGCCTGGCCGCGTTCGGCCACGTTCACTCGGGTCCTGGGGATCATCGCACTGCCCAGGTGCTGCATGATTTCGACAAAACAGGCATTGTCCGTGGCTTCGGCGATGAGCAGATGGAAACGCCGGTCGGCTTCGACACAACTGTCGTTGTTCTCGGACAACCGCTGATAGTCATCCAGCGCCTGGCGCATCTGCTGCAACTGGTGTTCGCTGCGACGCTGGGCCGCCAAGGCGACTGCCTGGGTTTCCAGGCCCAGGCGCAGCTCCAGGATTGCCCGCACACCCGCCGCGGTGTCGACATTGAGCCGCAACCCCGGCTCGCCGGTTTGCGCCAGCACAAAGGTGCCGATGCCATGACGGGTCTCCACCAGCCCCGAAGCCTGCAACTTGGAAATCGCCTCGCGCACCACCGTCCGGCTGACACCGTGGGCCCGCACGATAGCCCCTTCGGAGGGCAGCTTCTCCCCTGGTTTCAGTTGCCCCAGCAGAATGCTCTGACTCAACTTCTCCACCAGGTCATAGGCCAGATTGTGGGTGCGCTTGCGGGCAGGCATTTCGGTGTTTGGCTGCATGGTCGCGGATCCTTGAAAGGGCAGTCTGGAAGGCGGAAAAAAAACCAGATCGGCCGGCACCTTGTATGACAACCTCAATCATGGCATCCATCCAGCAGTTCCGCCAGACCGGTGCAGATCGATCAAATCTTTAAGATTTTATATAAACCAGAACAAAATCAGTCAATTAACAAACAACCAAGGTGAGAACACAGCCTAAAACATCAAAGGACGCTTGTAAGATAAAAATTTCAGGTTGTATGATGTCTATCAACGTCACTGCCATACGATGCCCGTATAAAAACAACGAGTGGGACAATTATGCATACCCAAGACATCAGCAAAGCCCCGATCATCACCAGCATGCAAGTCGTGCCCGTAGCCGGCCACGACGGCATGCTGCTGAACCTCAGCGGCGCCCATGGCCCGTTCTTCACCCGCAATATCGTCATCCTCAAGGACAACGCCGGCCACACCGGCGTGGGCGAAGTACCCGGTGGCGAGCGTATTCGCCAGACCCTCGAAGACGCCCGCTCGCTGGTGGTCGGCAGCCCCATCGGCACGTACCAGAAGATCCTCAACACCGTGCGCCACGCCTTTGCCGACCGCGATGCCGGCGGTCGTGGCCTGCAGACCTTCGACCTGCGCATCACCATCCACGCGGTGACCGGCCTGGAAGCGGCACTGCTGGACCTGCTCGGCCAACACCTGGACGTACCGGTCGCTGCCCTGCTTGGCGAAGGCCAGCAACGTGATGAAGTGAAGATGCTCGGCTATCTGTTTTACCTCGGCGATCGCCAGCAGACCGACCTGCCCTATCGCAGCGAACCGGACGCCGACAACGACTGGTTTCGCGTGCGCCACGAAAAAGCCCTGGACGCCGACGCCGTGGTCCGCCTGGCCGAAGCCGCCCACGCCCACTATGGCTTCCAGGACTTCAAGCTCAAGGGCGGCGTGCTCCAGGGCGACGCAGAGATCGAAGCGGTCACGGCGCTGGCCGAGCGCTTTCCCCAGGCACGCATCACCCTGGACCCGAACGGCGCCTGGTCACTCAAGGAAGCGATCCGTTTGTGCCGCGACCAGCACAAAGTGCTGGCCTATGCCGAAGACCCTTGCGGTGCCGAGAACGGCTATTCGGGCCGCGAGGTCATGGCCGAGTTCCGCCGCGCCACGGGCCTGAAGACCGCCACCAACATGATCGCCACCGACTGGCGCGAGATGGGCCACGCCATCACCTTGCAGTCCGTGGACATTCCCCTGGCAGACCCGCACTTCTGGACCATGCAGGGCTCGGTACGGGTGGCGCAAATGTGCAATGAATGGGGCCTGACCTGGGGCTCGCACTCCAACAACCACTTCGACATTTCCCTGGCGATGTTCACCCACGTGGCCGCCGCCGCACCGGGCGCCATCACGGCCATCGACACCCATTGGATCTGGCAGGACGGTCAGCGGCTGACCAAATCACCCTTGCAGATCCAGGGCGGCTGCGTGCAGGTGCCGAAAAAACCGGGGCTGGGGATTGAGCTGGACACCGACCAACTGGCCAAGGCCCATGAGCTGTACAAGGGCATGGGTCTTGGCGCGCGGGACGATGCGGTGGCGATGCAGTTCCTGATTCCAGGTTGGACGTTCAACAACAAGCGGCCGTGCCTGGTTCGCTGAAGCGAGCAATATCCCTTGTGGGAGCGAGCTTGCTCGCGATTGCGTAGTGTCAGCCTCTATCCAGGTGACTGATCCACCGCCATCGCGAGCAAGCTCGCTCCCACATTTGGATCTGTGATGGCCTTTGATTTTTATGAGCGCCACAAACACCTGTGGCGAGGGAGCTTGCTCCCTCGCCACAGTCATCATTCCCCTTCAGTTATCAGCTCAGCCTTTGGCAGTCGAACCTGGTGAACGTTAACCCTCCGGCCGCAGGATCAATACCGCCAACGGCGGCAAGTTGAGTTCCAGCGACAGGGCCTGGCCATGGCTGGGCACTTCTTCGGTGGAGGCACCGCCGCCATTGCCATAGTTGGAGCCGGCGTAGGTGTCGGCATCGCTGTTGAGCAATTCGACCCAGCGCCCGCCGAACGGCACGCCGACCCGGTAGGCCTCGCGCGGCACCGGTGTGAAGTTGGCGACCACCAGCACCGGCCGGCCCTCCTTGCTCCAGCGCAGCCAGGCGTAGACGCTGTTGAGCGCATCGTCGCCAATCAACCACTGGAACCCCTGGGGCGCATCATCCTGGTCATGCAGCGCCGGTTCTTCGCGATAGAGCCGGTTCAGGTCACTCACCAGTTTCTGCACGCCACGGTGCTCAGGGTATTGCAGCAGGTACCAGTCCAATTGCTGGTCGTGGTTCCACTCGCGCCATTGGCCGAACTCACAGCCCATGAACAACAGCTTCTTGCCGGGATGGCCCCACATGAAGCTGAGATAGGCCCTCAGGTTGGCGAATTTCTGCCAGCGGTCACCGGGCATCTTGTCGATCAGCGAGCGTTTGCCATGAACCACTTCGTCATGGGAAATCGGCAGAACGAAGCGCTCGGACCAGGCATACACCAGGCCAAAGCTCAGTTCGTTGTGGTGATGGGCACGGTACACCGGGTCTTGCTGGATGTAGTGCAGCGAATCGTGCATCCAGCCCATGTTCCATTTGTAGGCGAAGCCCAGGCCGCCCTGCTGGGTGCTCTGGCTGACGCCCGGCCATGCTGTGGATTCTTCGGCGATGACCAGCGCACCGGGGGTTTCCAGCGCCACCACATCGTTGAGGTGCCGCAGGAAATCGATGGCTTCGAGGTTTTCCCGACCGCCATGGCGGTTGGGCACCCACTCGCCGGCCTTGCGCGAATAGTCGCGGTACAACATCGAGGCCACGGCATCCACCCGCAGGCCATCGACGTGGAAATGCTTGAGCCAGTGCAGCGCCGACGCCAGCATGAAGCCGTGCACTTCGGTGCGGCCCAGGTTGTAGATCAGCGTGTCCCAATCCTGGTGGAAGCCTTCCAGCGGGTTGCCGTATTCGTACAGCGCGGTGCCGTCGAACTGGGCCAGGCCGTGGGTGTCGGTGGGGAAATGCGCCGGTACCCAGTCGAGGATGACGCCGATATTAGCCTGGTGGCAGGCGTTGACGAACGCCGCGAAATCGTCCGGCGAACCGAAGCGTGCTGTCGGCGCGAATTGCGACAGCGGCTGATAGCCCCAGGAACCGCCAAACGGGTGCTCCATGATCGGCATCAGCTCGATGTGGGTGAAGCCCAGGTCCTGGACATACGGGATCAGCCGCTCGGCCATTTCATGCCAGTTGTATTGCCGGGCCACCTCCCCCGCCTCGTCGATTTCGCACTGCCAGGAACCGGCGTGCAATTCATAGATCGACAGCGGCGCACCCGGGAGATGCCGCTCGCGACGGTGCTGCATCCACTCGTCGTCCTGCCACTCGATCTTCAGGGGGGAGGCGACTCTCGACGCCGTGTCTGGCGGCATCTGCGTGGCCAGGGCCACCGGGTCGGCCTTGAGCGGCAGGATGCCGTGGGCGCCGAGGATTTCATACTTGTAACCCTCACCGGCACCTAGCCTGGGGATGAATATCTCCCACACGCCGGACGGATAACGGATGCGCATCGGATGCCGACGCCCGTCCCAGACGTTGAAATCCCCGACCACCGAAACGCGCCGGGCATTCGGCGCCCAGACCGCGAACCGCACGCCGTCGATGCCATCGACGGTGGTCAGTTGCGCACCGAGGCAGGAACTGAGATCGCGGTGATTGCCCTCGCCAAACAGGTAAAGGTCCATCTCCCCCAGCAACGGACCGAAGCTGTAGGGGTCTTCGGCAACCTGCTCGCCGCCGGCCCAACGGGTGCGCAGCAAATACGCCTGGGCACGGTCGAAATGGCCGACGAACAGCCCTGGGGTTGCGGTGGGTTGCAGTTCCCCCAGCTCTTCGCCGCCATCGCGGGCCAGCACATGCACGCTCAGGGCTCCGGGCAGATACGCACGAATGAATTGGCCGCCGGCGTCGTCGCCATGAGGCCCCAGGATGGAAAACGGGTCGTGGTGTTCGGCGCGCACCAGCGCGTCGATGTCATGGGGCGCCGGCAGCAACGACTCTTTGGCCTGCCCCTGTGGTTCTTTGTTCGAGACACTCATGATTCTCTCCACTAAATCGGTCCGGCTACGTCGGAAAAGGGTTGCAGCCCACTCAATAACCCGACCAGACCGTGCAACGGCACGGGCAGCCAGGTGGGGCGATTCTCGGCTTCATAGGCCACTTCATAGGCCGCCTTCTCCAGGCCGAACAACGCCAGCGCGGCGTCTTCGCCTTCAGCATCCTTCCACTCATGGGCAAGACTAGCTGCCGCCAGCCGATATGCCTCGACAAATGCCTGGCGAGCCTCTTTCAAATAACGATCGGCGACCCGTTGCCGCGCCGCATCGGCATCGGCCGTGCTGTCGACGGTGTGCAAGTGAATCGCCATGGCTGCCGCATAATCGAAGGAACGCAGCACGCCACTGACGTCCTTATAGGGGCTGTGCTTGCCCCGTCGTTCATGCAATGGTCGCGCCGGCTCACCTTCGAAGTCGATCAGGTAGGCGTCGCCCTTGATCACCAGCACCTGCCCCAGGTGCAGGTCACCGTGGACGCGAATGCGCAAGCCTCCCTCAGCCTTGCCGGCCAGCGTCTGGACATGGGCCAGGACGGTTTTCTTGTGCTCCAGCAAGCGTGCGACCATGGCCTGGTCCGCGGGGTTCAATTGGCCCTGGTTCTGCTTGAGCAGGCGCAAGGCGTTTTCCACTTGGGCGGCCACGTCCTTGCCGATGGCCTGGGCTTGCTTGGCGTTGGTAGCCTGGGGCGCGAAGTCCGGGTCGTCGGTGGCCTGGGCCAATACCTGGTGCATTTCCCCCAGGCGCTGGCCGAGCATGCCGGCAAAATCCTTCAGTTCGCCCAGGGCGTTGTAATGCTGCTCCTGCTCGGAGACCGCGTCCGCCAGCTCGTCGCGCAGGGCGCGTTCGAGGTTGTTCTGGGTCCATTCCCAGGCGTCGCCCTGATTGCTCAAGTAGCCCTGGGCAATCATCAGCAGCGCATCTTCACCCTGGGCGTCGCGGCGAACCACCGAACCCAGCAGCGGTGAAATGTTGCTGAAACCGGCAGCGGTCAGGTAGGCGCTCATTTCCAGTTCCGGGTGCACACCCGAGGCGACCTTGCGAATCAGCTTGAGCACCAGGCTGCTGCCCACCACCACCGAACTGTTGGACTGTTCGGCGGACAGGTAACGCACCTCTGGCTCATCCCCCAGGTTCAGCGCGGCCAGGCCTTCGGTGGGTTCGAAGCGCAGCTCACCTTCGGCGAACGGCAGCACCGTGGCGGCCTGCATGCTGTGCAGCACGGCCCGCACGAAGCTTTCCAGGCTGAATGCATCGGTGATCAAGCCCACCTGACGCACCCGACGTACCCGCGACAACGCCAGTTGCTGCGGCAACGCCGCACCGACCTGGTCTTCGGCAAGCAGACCGAACGGCAACTGATAACGCAGGGTCTGGCCACCACTGGTGACATCGATTTCGCTGAGCAGCACGGGGTGCTGTGGATCACCGAAGCGCACGCCATAAACAATGTCGACCTTCTCGATCGCACTGTCCTTGCCGGCGAACCAGCGCCGGTTCTGCAGCCAGCTTGGCAGGATGGTTTGCTCCAGCGTGGTGCGCGATGGCGCTTCGAGTAATTCTTCCAGGCGTTTTTTCAGCACCAGTGTGGTGAAGTCCGGCAAGCTCTGGGCCGGTTCCACGTGCCAGCTCGGCATCTGGTTCTCGGTTGCCAGGGCGAACCAATAGAAGCCGTACGGCGCGAGAGTCAGCAGGAAGTTCAACTGGCCAATGGGTGGGAAGGCATTGCCGCCGAGCATCTCCACCGGGACCATGCCGGCGTAGGTCGACAGATCCAGTTCGGCAGCCTGGGCGCTGCGGGACACGTTGGCCACGCAGAGGATGATTTCGTGCTTGCCGTCAGGGCCGGTGTATTCGCGGGTATAAGCCAGGATCCGACGGTTGCTCGGTGAGAGCATCTTCAACGTGCCACGGCCGAAGGCCTTGGACTGCTTGCGCACCGCCAGCATCCGCCGGGTCCAGTTGAGCAGCGAGTGCGGGTCGCCAGCCTGGGTCTCGACGTTGACCGACTGGTAGCCGTATTGCGGGTCCATGATCGGCGGCAGCACCAGGCTGGCCGGGTCGGCACGGGAGAAACCGCCGTTGCGGTCGATGGACCACTGCATCGGCGTACGCACACCATCACGGTCGCCCAGGTAGATGTTGTCGCCCATGCCGATTTCATCGCCGTAGTACAACGTCGGCGTGCCGGGCATCGACAGCAGCAGACTGTTGAGCAGCTCAACGCGACGACGGTCGCGCTCCACCAACGGCGCCAGGCGCCGACGAATACCCAGGTTGATGCGCGCCCGACGGTCGGCGGCGTAGTAGTTCCACAGGTAGTCACGTTCCTTGTCGGTGACCATCTCCAGGGTCAACTCATCGTGGTTGCGCAGGAAAATCGCCCACTGGCAATTGGCGGGGATCTCCGGGGTCTGGCGCAGGATGTCGGTGATAGGGAAGCGATCTTCCTGGGCCAGCGCCATGTACATGCGCGGCATCAGCGGGAAGTGGAAGGCCATGTGGCATTCGTCACCGTTCATCCCTTGGGCGTCGACATCGCCGAAGTACAACTGGGTGTCTTCCGGCCACTGGTTGGCTTCGGCCAGCAACATGCGGTCGGGGTAGTTGGCATCGATCTCGGCGCGGATCAGCTTCAGGACGTCATGGGTCTCGGGCAGGTTTTCGTTGTTGGTGCCGTCACGCTCGATGAGGTACGGGATGGCGTCCAGACGCAGGCCGTCGATGCCCATGTCGAGCCAGTAGCGCATCACCGACAACACGGCCTTGATGACCTGCGGGTTATCGAAGTTGAGGTCGGGCTGGTGGGAGTAGAAGCGGTGCCAGAAGTATTGGCCCGCCACCGGATCCCAGGTCCAGTTGGACTTCTCGGTGTCGAGGAAGATGATTCGCGTGCCGTCGTACTTGTGGTCGTCATCGGACCAGACGTAGAAGTCCCGCGCCTTCGAACCCGGCTTGGCCTTGCGCGCGCGCTGGAACCAGGGGTGCTGGTCCGAGGTGTGGTTGATGACCAGCTCGGTGATCACCCGCAGGTTGCGCTTGTGGGCTTCGGCAATGAACCGCCGCGCATCGGCCATGGTGCCGTAGTCGGCGCTGACGCCACGGTATTCGGCAATGTCATAACCGTCGTCGCGCCGGGGGGATGGATAGAACGGCAGCAGCCAGATGGTATTGACGCCCAGATCGGCGATGTAGTCGAGCTTTTCGATCAGGCCGGGAAAGTCACCGATCCCGTCGTTATTGGAGTCGAAATAGGATTTTACGTGGACCTGGTAAATCACCGCGTCCTTGTACCAGAGCGGATCTTTGATGAAGGTGGCAGACCGGGGTTTCTTCGCCATTTGCAACTCCTGATAATTCATTAAAGCCGCGGGAGACAGGCTTGTGAGGTCTTTTTGTGTTGTGAGGCCTGCGCTTTGTGGGAGCAAAGCTTGCTCGCGATGCAGGCACCTCGATTCCTCAGGGAGACCGCGCCCTCTTCATCGCGGGCAAGCCTTGCTCCCACAGCATCACGCCACGCTGATCCGCCAAATCCCGAACGGCTGGTACGCCGGGTCAATCCGCATGAACTGGTACTTGCCGTACCAGCTCCAACGATGTCCGTTCATCAGATCCTCGCCCTGGACCTGGGCGTCGTCGGGCAGGCCCATCTCCCAGAGCGGCAACTCGAAACTGGCTTCCTGCGGGTTGTGCGGATCAAGGCTCACCGCCACCAGGATGAAATTGCTGCCGTCGGCGGTGCGCTTGCCGAAATAGAGAATGTTGTCGTTCCAGGCGTTGTAGATTTTCAGACCCAGGTGGGTATGCAGCGCCGGGTTCTGCCGGCGGATGCGGTTGAGCTGGGCGATCTCGGCAACGATGTTGCCCGGCGCGGTGAAGTCCCGGGGGCGGATCTCGTATTTCTCCGAATCGAGATATTCCTCCTTGCCCGGCACCGGTGCCGATTCGCACAATTCGAAGCCCGAATACATGCCCCACAGGCCCGAGCCCATGGTTGCCAGGGCCGCACGGATCAAAAAGCCGGCACGCCCCGACTCATGAAGAAAGGCCGGGTTGATGTCTGGCGTGTTGACGAAAAAATTCGGCCGGTAGCATTCACGCCACGGCGATTCATTGAGCTCGCTGAAATAGGTCGCCAGCTCTGCCTTGGTGTTGCGCCAGGTGAAATAGGTGTAGCTCTGGGAGTAACCGACCTTGCCCAGCCGCGCCATCATCGCCGGCGTGGTGAACGCTTCCGCCAGGAAGATCACTTCAGGGTATTGGGTCCGGACATCGGCGATCAGCCATTGCCAGAACGGCAGTGGCTTGGTGTGCGGGTTGTCGACGCGGAATATCTTCACGCCTTCCTTGACCCAGCCCACCACGATGTCCCGCAGCTCCACCCACAGGCTGGGAATCGCATCGGCCGCGTAGAAATCAACGTTGACGATGTCCTGGTATTTCTTCGGTGGGTTTTCCGCGTATTTGATCGTGCCGTCCGGCCGCCAGCTGAACCAGCCCGGGTGCTGCTTGAGCCAAGGGTGGTCCTGGGAACACTGGATCGCGAAGTCCAGGGCAATCTCCAGGCCGTGGTCAGCGGCCGCCGCCACCAGGCGCCGGAAGTCCTCGCGGCTACCCAACTGTGGGTGAATGGCCTCGTGCCCACCCTCCTCGCTGCCAATGGCATACGGGCTGCCTGGGTCGTCGGGACCGGCGGTGAGGGAGTTGTTCGGGCCTTTGCGGAAACTGCGACCGATGGGATGGATCGGCGGGAAGTACAGCACGTCGAAGCCCATGTCCTGGATCATCGCCAGGCGCGAATGCACGTCGTTGAAAGTGCCGTGGCGCTGGGGATCGTCGGTGATCGAGCGGGGAAACAGCTCATACCAGCTGGCAAATTCGGCCAGCTGGCGCTCCACATCCAGCGGATACTCGGGGCTGATACTCAAGTACGGGCGATGATCGGCCCGGGACATCAGATCGGCACTGCGCGGTGCCAGGAACAGCGCTACCTGCTCGGTCGGCAACAGGCCTGAGAGTTCATGGTGCAAGGCCGCCAGTTGCTCGCTCAGGTCACCGGTGCTGCGCTCGACGGCCATTTGCACTTGGTTGCGCCCTTCCTGCAACTCCAGGCTGATCGGCACCCCTGCGCCGAATTTCTTCTCCAGCTCGTAGCGAAAACTGGCGAACTGATCGATCCAGGCCTCGATACAAAACACATAGCGACCTTGTTCCGGCACGTTGAACTGGCCCTGCCAGCCGTTGTTGCCCAGGTCACTCATGACCTCGCTGTTCCACACTTCATCCTGCAGCGCACGCCAGCGAATGCGCACGGCCAGCTTGTCATGACCATCGGCGAAGACTTTGCTGGTCACTGTCACGTCCTGCCCAGCCACGGCCTTGGCGGCGAATTGTCCACCGTCGATCACCGGCATGGTGTTTTCAATCGCGATACGCGGCAACAGCAAGGCTTGGGACAGCGGCAAATGCGGGTTGCAGGCCAGTTCAGTCGGGTGTTCGGCAGTCATCGAGCATCGCTCCTTTTACGCCCCATGGACGCGCTTGTGGCGGTAAAGGCCCAACGGGTCCCTGAAAAAACTCACTTAAACTCCGAACCGAATCAGCGACTAAAAGTTCAGAGGGATTTACCCCGATGCATCCGGGGATCAAAGCCGGTGCAAGGAGGTCAACAACAATAAGCACGACTCAAGCCATGTGCGTCACGGAGACACGTCCCGATGAATATTCCCATCCCGGCCGAAACACCCGATCCGAACATCGACGACCCCACCTTGCCCCCGCCCGGCCCTGATCCGGAACCGATTCCAGAGAAAGACCCGCCGCTGGACCCACAACCGCCGCTGGGTGACCCGCCGAGCGAGGCGCCGCCGGAGCGGGTTTGAGTCAACGATTTGGAGCTAATCCCTGTGGGAGCGAGCTTGCTCGCGATAGCGGACTGGCAATCAGCATAGTGGCTGGCTGATCCTCCGCCATCGCGAGCAAGCTCGCTCCCACAAGTCCAATGTTCAAGTCTTATGCTCAGGCTATGGCTTGTCGCCCTTCTCCAACGCCCGGACGATCACCGGCATCACACTGAAGATCGCCAGCGCCAGCACCGTGCTGAGCACCGCCGTCGCCTCTCGCCCCAACCCGGCGGCGACGCCAATGGCGGCGGTCATCCAGAGGCCGGCAGCGGTGGTCAGGCCCTTGACGTGACCTTCGTCGCCGTCGGTGTTTTTCAGGATGGTGCCGGCGCCGAGAAAGCCGATGCCGGCGACCACGCCTTGTATCACCCGACTCATCGCGTCGGCCTGGGACCCGGACATCTGTGGCACCAATACGAACAGCGCCGCCCCCAGGGCCACGAGCATGTGGGTTCGTACGCCGGCAGCCTTGCCCTTGTGTTCGCGCTCGAAACCCAGGATGCCACCCAGCAGCGCGGCCATGAGCAGGCGCACCGTGACCCGGGTCATCTGCTGGGCATCGGTGATGTCGGCGAATTCCGCCTGCAGGGTTACCCAGACTTCATGCCACCAGGCGTCCATGGACCGTCCTCTTTTTCAGTCGATAAACGATGGACCGCAGGCGACGCCAGAGGTGCGCCTGACCGCTGATCAGCCGCCACGAACCCTGACTTGGCCGCGCGACCTAACGTTCATGACCCCAGAAGGAGGAACACCATGACTGTCCGTATCGATGACAACCAGACCTGCCATTTCGAAACCCCCAACGGCACCGAACAGCGCCCCGCCAGCGAGCTGACCATCATCACCGACCCGGACAAGGCCATGTCCATCGTGGAGCTCAATGGCGACCGGGTCTACATCACCGAGGCCGAAGCCGATGCCCTGACCGTGGCCGGTGCGGTCGACGGGCGCAAGCACCTCAAGGCCACGGACAGCGGTTCGGCGATCTGAGCCCCTTGAAGCCTCTGCGAGCTGTTCAAACTGTGGGAGCAAAGCTTGCTCGCGATGAAAACAACACGAAACCTCTTGAACCGAGGTGTCTGTATCGCGAGCAAGCTTTGTTCTCACAGTTCCCTCGCCACAAGGTGTTGTTCGTTCGCCCCTGGGTGCATCAAAGTGTCGCAGCGCCTGGGTTTCATGGCATCTGATCCGGTTTTTATCGAAACACCTGAGTCTGTTATGCAAACAGTTCCATGGTCATAGTGCGCCGGCCAGATAGAGGCTGATGAGCGACCGACCATGAGCGATAGAATCCCCGTCCAGTTGATACAGACGTTCGAACCTGCGCCAACGAAGATAAAGGCCAGGAACACCGACAACCTGATCCACACCCGCAGTTTCACCGGTTTGTTTCGTACCCTGCGCATCAGCGGTGCGGGGGTTCTGTTCCTGCTGTTCTTCGGCACGGTGTGGTTGAACTGGGGTGGCCGCCAGGCGGTGCTCTGGGACCTTTCCGAAAGCAAGTTCCACATCTTTGGCGCGACCTTCTGGCCCCAGGATTTCATCCTGCTGTCGGCCTTGCTGATCATTGCCGCCTTCGGCCTGTTTGCGATCACCGTGTTTGCCGGTCGCGTGTGGTGCGGCTACACCTGCCCGCAGAGTTCCTGGACCTGGATCTTCATGTGGTGCGAGAAAATCACCGAAGGCGAACGCAACCAGCGGATCAAGCTGCAGGCCGCGCCCTGGGGCCTGAACAAACTCTTGCGCCGCTCAGCCAAGCACACCTTGTGGCTGGCCATCAGTCTGCTCACCGGCCTGACGTTCGTGGGGTACTTCACGCCGATCCGCCCATTGGCCGAGGAACTGCTGACCCTGCAAATGGCCGGCGTGAGCCTGTTCTGGGTGCTTTTCTTTACCGCCGCCACCTACCTCAACGCCGGCTGGCTGCGTGAAGCGGTGTGCATGCACATGTGCCCCTATGCACGCTTTCAGAGCGTGATGTTCGACAAGGACACACTGACCATTTCCTACGATGCGGCCCGTGGTGAGATCCGCGGCCCGCGCAAACGCGAAGTAAAACCGGCCAATATTGGCCTGGGCGACTGCATCGACTGCCAGATGTGCGTGCAGGTCTGCCCCACTGGCATCGACATCCGCGACGGCCTGCAGATGGAATGCATCGGCTGCGCGGCCTGCATCGATGCCTGCGACTCGATCATGGACAAGATGGGTTACGCCCGTGGCCTGATCAAATACACCTCCGAACATCAGTTGCAGGGCGGCAAGACTCACCTGCTCAGGCCTCGGCTGATTGGCTATAGCGCCGTGCTGCTGGTGATGATCGGCGCGCTGGTCGTGGCGCTGATGCAACGGCCCATGGTGTCGCTGGATGTCAGCAAGGACCGTGGCCTGTTCCGCGAAAACAGCGCAGGCCAGATCGAGAACATCTACAGCCTGAAAATCATCAACAAGACCCAACAGCGCCAGGATTATCACCTGTCCCTGGTGGACGGCGACGGCTTCATCCTGCAAGGCAAGACCCAACTGAGCCTGGCCCCGGGGGAAATCGTCGATGTGCCGGTGTCGGTGGCGATGCTCAGCGAACGGCCCGGTAAAGGCTCCCAGGAAATGACGTTCAAGGTCGCCGACAGTGACGAGCCGGGCATCTACAGCATCGCCAGGAGCCGTTTTGTCGCACCGATGAATCGTTGAAGCTTTAAGATGCCGGACACCTGTGGGAGCGAGCCTGTGAGGGCAAGCCTGTGGGAGCAAAGCTTGCTCGCGAAGAACGATGACACGACCTTACTGTTGATTTGTGTCGCCTGTATCGCGAGCAAGCTTTGCTCCCACACGCTCGCTCCCACAGTTTAAAAAGCGCAAACCACGCGTCATTCGAGACTGGGCCCCACCATGAAACGCTACGAGAAATTTGCCGACGACATCGCTGAACTGATCCGCTCGGGCATGCTGGGGCCAGGTCAGCGCGTGCCGTCGGTACGCTACGCCAGCCAGACCTACGGTGTCAGCCCGTCCACCGTGTTCCAGGCCTATTACCTGCTGGAACGACGCGGCATGATCCGGGCCCGGCCGCGCTCCGGCTACTTCGTCAACACCCATGCGCCGAGCCCGTTTTCGGAGCCTGCGATCAGCAGCCAGGTGCACGAATCCACCGAAGTCGACGTCAGTGAACTGGTATTTTCGGTCCTCGACTCGATCAAGGACCCGGCCACCGTACCGTTCGGCTCGGCATTCCCCAGCCCGACGCTGTTCCCACTGCAACGGCTGTCCCGTTCGCTGTCCAGTGCAACACGGGACATGGACCCGCGAATGGTGGTCACGGACATGTCGCCGGGCAATCCACACTTGCGCCGACAGATCGCCCTGCGCTACATGGTCGGCGGATTGATGCTGCCCATGGAGGAACTGCTGGTCACCAACGGCGCCCTGGAAGCCTTGAACCTGTGCCTGCAAGCCGTGACCGAGCCCGGCGACCTGGTGGCGATCGAAGCGCCAGCGTTCTACGCCAGTCTCCAGGTACTGGAGCGCCTGAAGCTCAAGGCCGTGGAAATTCCCGTCCACCCGCGCGACGGCATCGACCTGGACGTGCTGGCGCAGACACTGGAGCGCCATCCGATCAAAGCCTGCTGGTGCATGACCAGCTTCCAGAACCCCATGGGCGCGACCATGCCCGAGGAACGCAAACAGGCGCTGGTCGAGTTGCTGCGCCGCCATCAGGTGCCGCTGATCGAGGACGACGTCTACGCCGAACTCTACTACGGCCAGCAGGCCCCCAAGCCCGCCAAGGCGTTCGACACCGAAGGGCTGGTGATGCATTGCGGTTCGTTCGCCAAGAGCCTGGCACCGGGTTATCGCATCGGCTGGGTTGCCGCCGGGCGCTACGCGCAGAAGATCGAACGGCTCAAGCTCATGACCTCGCTGTGCGCCTCGATGCCGGCCCAGGCTGCCATCGCCGACTACCTGCAACACGGCGGCTACGACCGTCACCTGCGCAAACTGCGCTACGCCCTGGAAGAACAGCAAAGCGCGATGCTCGCCGCCATCGCCCGCTATTTTCCGGCCCAGACCCGAGTCAGCCAGCCGGCAGGGGGCTACTTCCTGTGGCTGGAGTTGCCGGAGCAGATGGATTCACTGAAATTGTTCCAGATGGCCCTGGCCCAGGGCATCAGCATCGCGCCGGGACCGATCTTTTCACCGACCCGGCGTTTCAGGAATTGCATCCGCTTGAACTATGGCAGCCCGTGGACCGAGGCCTCGGAAAAGGCCATGGAGACGTTGGGGCGGATTATTCGATCGTTTTGAATTTGGGTTGTCTGTCAGAGCGCCATCGCGAGCAAGCTCGCTCCCACATTGGAACACTGTCTCCTGTGGGAGCGAGCTTGCTCGCGATGGCGGCCAAAACAGACACCCCAGGACTCAGCGCCCGCCCCCCAAATCCACAAACGTCCCGGTCGCATACGAAGCCTTGTCCGACAACAACCAGATAATCGCTTCGGCCACTTCATCCGGACGCCCGCCCCGGGCCATGGGGATCGCTGATTCCAGCTTGCTGACCCGGTCCGGATCGCCGCTCAGGGCATGGAAATCGGTGTAGATGTAGCCGGGGCGTACCGCGTTGACGCGAATGCCTTCGCCGGCCACTTCCTTGGACAAGCCGATGGTGAAGGTGTCCAGCGCGCCCTTGGAGGCCGCGTAATCGACGTACTCCCCCGGGGCGCCCAGGCGCGCGGCCACCGACGAGACGTTGACGATGCTGCCGCCCTGCCCGCCATGCCTGGGCGACATGCGCAGCACCGCGTGTTTGGCGCAAAGAATCGGCCCCAGCACGTTGGTCTTCATGATCTTGAGAATGCGGAATTCGGACATTTCATCGAGCCGGGACTTGTGCGCGACCGTGCCGGCGTTGTTCACCAGGGCAGTGACACGGCCCAGCTCGGCGTCGACCCGGTCGAACAGGCCGATCACTTCGTCTTCGATGCTCACGTCGGCCCGCACGGCAATCGCCTGCGCGCCCTTGGCCCGGACCTGTTCGAGCACCTCCTGCGCGGCACTCTCATCGGACTGGTAATTGATGCAGATCCGATAGCCCAACTCGGCAGCCAACAGCGCCGTGGCCGCCCCGATTCCGCGGCCGCCACCGGTGATGACGATGACTTTATCCACGTTTGCTTCCCCCATTCCACGGATAGACGTGCGCTGCCAAGAATAGCGTTCACGTCACGCTTTGCACAAACCGCTGCGCTTACCGGGCCAGGGCGCGCAGATCCAGGCGTCCATCCAACAGCGGCGGGCACCAGTAATAGCCGCCGGTGATTGGCCGGCTCATGCGATACAGGCCATCGGTAATGCCGTCTTCCAGGCCGCTCATGCGGCGCAGTTGTGCCTCGAAGGCATCGAGGGAGAAACCGAACGCCAGGAACATCAGCCCCGCACGGTCGCCTTCGATCCACGGCATGGAGCGACGGACCACGAACGCCTCCGGGGCGAAGCTTTCCTGGGCGGTGCGCTTGACGTGGGCCGACTCCGGCGCGTCGTCGAGTTCTTCGTTGTCGCTCAGGCGACGGCCCATGATGTTGTCGCGCTCATGGGGTTGCATCGCCGCGAAGCCATCAAGATCGTGCTGCCATTGTTGGATCGCAGCGAAACTGCCACCGCGCACCCCGTCGGCACCTTGGGCCAGGGCGGCGGCGATGGCCGCTTCGTCGTGAGGGTTTTCGGTGCCGTCTTCGTAGCCGGTCAGGTCATGGCCGGTCATGTGGCGGAAGGTTTCGTTCATCTGCACCAGGCGCAGCGCCGGGGCCAGCGCCGCCTCGATGGCGCGACTGCGGTGCATCAACTCGCCGCGGTCTTCGCCGTGCAACCAGCACCACAGCGCGTGTTGGGTCGACGGGTTGTCCACGCCCACTCCGGTCAAGGCAGGAAAGGCCCGCAGGCCTTCGACCTGGGCCCCCAGCGCCTGGACCAGCGATTCGCCAAAGCCGACCACGGCCCGGCCATCGAGCAGCAACAGGAGTTTATCTATCGCAGCCGGCAGTGCCTCGACCGATTCCAAGGCAAAAAACATATGACGGGCCTGAGGCGGAACAGGGGTGGCGAGAATGCCGGGCTGGTAGTAACTCATATGAACTCCTTTAGAAAGAGCGCAAGTTTACCCGGCGGCTGCCGCTTTGTGTGGTTTGGCTTGAGGTCCGGTCGCGCCGGGAAACCGGGCCGTTTTGTGGGAAGGTTCCCGCAGCCCTGTCAGACCGCTCAGAAACATGCCTCCGCCCGATAGCCTCGGATTGCCGGGCAGCCAAAAACGCCCTAGATTGCCCCACTCTAGGAAGGTCAACGAGAACGCTGCACCATGCAAATTGCCAGATCGATACTCGCCGGGACTTTTTTCCTGGTCTGCGGGACGCCCGCAGGCTTTGCCCAGGAGCGCATTGAAGACACAGTCAATGCCGTCATCCAACCGTTGATGAAGCAACAGGACATCGCCGGCATGGCCGTGGCGGTCACCTACAACGGTCAACGCCATTACTTCAACTACGGCGTGGCCTCCAAGGACACGAAAAAGCCGGTCAACGACCAGACCCTCTTCGAAATCGGCTCGGTCAGCAAGACCTTCACCGCCACCCTCGGCGCCTATGCACAGGCCCAGGGCAAGCTGTCCCTGGCCGACCCGGCCAGTCGCTTCGCCCCCGAGCTGCGCGGCAGCGCCTTCGAGGGCATCAGCCTGCTCAATCTCGCCACCTATACCGCCGGAGGCCTGCCGTTGCAGTTTCCCGAAGAGGCGGACCATCCGGACCGGATGTTTGGTTATTACACAACCTGGAAGCCGCTCTACCCGGTCGGCACCCAACGGCTCTATTCAAACCCGAGCATCGGCCTGTACGGCTATCTGGCAGCCCGCAGCCTGGGGCGGTCGTTTGACGAGGTGATGGAACGCACGCTGATGCCAGGACTGGGGCTCAAGCACAGCTATGTGCGGGTGCCGCAGGATCAGTTGGGCCGATACGCCCAAGGCTATGCCAAAGACGGCAAGCCCGTCCGGGTCGGGCCAGGTGCCCTGGATTCCGAGGCTTATGGGGTGAAAACCAGCTCATCGGATCTGATTAGTTTCCTCGAGGCCAACCTGCGACCTGAAAAACTGGACGCGGATCTGAAGCAAGCGATTGCCACGACGCATACAGGTTTCTACAAGGTTGGCGGGATGAATCAGGGGCTGGGCTGGGAGTTCTACCCCGCTCCGTTCACCTTGGATGACCTGCTCGCGGGCAACACACCGCAGATGGCCCTGACCCCACAAAAAACCGAAGCTCTCAACCCGCCCCGCCCTGCGCCGGACGGCACCTGGATCAACAAGACAGGATCCACCAACGGTTTCGGCGCGTACGCGGCGTTCGTGCCCGGAAAGGACATGGGGATCGTCATGCTAGCGAACAGAAACTACCCGATCGAAGAACGGGTGAAAGCGGCGCATCGGATCCTGATGGCGTTGGATGGTCAATAACTCATGACGCCTCGGGGTGATGAGTTTCCCTGTGGCGAGGGAGCTTGCTCCCGCTGGGTCGCGCAGCGACCCCAAACCGGTCATTCGATCATCCATTGAAAAAAAGCATAGGGCTGCTGCGCAGCCCAGCGGGAGCAAGCTCCCTCGCCACAAGGGCCTCGGCGCTATCGGGGATCAATCCTCCAGCGGCTTCGGCGGTGCCGCCGGCTTGGCGGCCTTGCCAGCCTTGGCGCCTTTCGCATCCTTGGCCGGTGCAGGCTCCGGCGCGGGAGGTGGGGCTGGAGGTGTTGCTTCTTTTTCTGCCGCAGGCAGTTTATCGACGGTGTCGAAGAGGTCTTTCAACTCGATCGCCCCGGAATGCTCAAGCTTCTTTTCCCCGTCCTTGCCCACCAGGATGATCTTGGTCTGTGCACCGGCTCCCAGCTTGAGCGAGCGAATCAACGCCATGGTGCTTTGCGGGTCCAGGTCCTTGCCATCGCGCTGCCCAATGGTATTGAGCACGGTATAGAGCACCATGTTGCGCTCGGAAAAGCCCTGCTTGCCTGCCGGTTCATCCAAGGCCTTTTTCAGGCTCACCCAGGCAGGGTCGACCGTGCTGGGCGCGATGACCACAAGGGGACGTGACCTGCCTGCGTCCGCCAACAGGGGGGAATCGCCATCGGCAGCGAACAGAGGGCCGGCAATGGCCAGCAAGGTAGCGAAGGTCAACGACCGAATGAGCATGCGCCTCTCCTTTTGATATTTACGCTGTACTGAGTACACAGGGCGGCGATTGTTCCGCGTGCGTCACCCAATACTGCGCCTGCCTGACTTGAAGCTTAGGCGAGGGGGTTCATTGCGCAACCATGGTAGCCAACGCGTGTGGGAGGAAGAGGTGTGAACGCTAAAAATACAGTCACCACAAACGAGTGTGGGAGCGGGCTTGCTCGCGAAAGCGGTCTGTCAGTCGACATCAACATTGACTGAAAAACTGCTTTCGCGAGCAAGCCCGCTCCCACAGTGGATCTCGGTGCCAGTGCTAGAACGCCAGCTTGAACCCGATCATCGCCAGCATCACCGCCAGGCACGGGCGCAGCAGTTCATCGGAGATGCGGCCCGACAAATGACTGCCCAGGTAGATCCCCGGCAACGAACCGATCAGCAGGAAACCCAGGATGTGCCAATCCATGTTGCCCATGCTCGCATGACCCAGGCCAGCCACCAGGGTCAGCGGCACGGCGTGGGCGATCTCGGTGCCCACCAGGCGCTTGGTGACCAGGAACGGGTAGAGGATGAACAGCGCGACAGTACCCAGGGCGCCAGCGCCGATCGAGGTCAACGCGACCATCGTACCCAGCACGAGGCCAGTGATGACCGTCAGCACATTGAGGCGGACACCGGAGGGGTTGTAGTGGCCGCCAGCGCGGTCGTGGGCGAATTGCAGCAGGCGCTTCTTGAACAGGATCGCCAGGGCGGTGGCGAACAACACGAAGCCCAAGGCTTGCTTGATCACCGCGTTCATGGCGTCGGGGGAGCTGTGCAGGCTGCTGAGGAACCACAGCGTCAAGCCGACCGCCGGCACACTGCCCAACGTCAGCCAGCCGGTGATCGCCCAGTCGATGTTGCGATTTTTTGCATGAACCAGGACACCACCAGACTTGGTAATGGCCGCGTACAGCAGGTCCGTACCTACCGCCGTCGCAGGGTTGATACCAAACCACAACAGGATCGGGGTCATCAGCGAACCCCCGCCGACGCCGGTCATCCCGACGATGAAGCCGACCACCAGACCTGCAACGACTAAACCGACATTACCGAAATCCATTAAACCCGTCTCAGCACGACCGCGTGAAAAATCTGGCCGCGAGCATAGCGATTTTTCTTATAACCCCCTATATCGATGTGATCTATCTTTATTCCTTTTCCATCACTTCATTGAACCGGCAAGAAGTTGAGGAACAGCAGGCTCTGGGCGTAATTCAAGCCGATCCGCCGGTAGCGCTCATCGAGCATCTGGGTCAGCAGGTCCAATCGGGCGACGATTTTTCCAAACTCCACGGCGAAACTCAGGTTGCTGCCCTCCTCCGAAATCTCATTGGAAAACAGCAACAGCTTACCGTCCTTGTTCTGCCGCTGGCTCAGCAGCCAGGTGGCTTTTTCGATATTGCGCGCCGCGTTGCTGACAAAACGCGGGTCGATGGTGTCGGTCATGTAGAACTCGAGGCGATTGCCATGAGCGGTGACCAGCATGCTGCCGATGGCATAGATGAACGCCCCGACCCGATCGCCGAGAAATTCCGGGCTCATGGCATAGCTCAGGGCCGCCAGGTCCTTCTTGCCACCCAGGGTTGGCAAGGGCTGTTGCTGCTCGATGGCCAGGCGCACCTGTTTTTCCGCAGTGCGGGCGTCGAGAAAGCCGGACTTGCGCAGTTCTTCGGGGTTGCGCAGGTAAAGCTTGCTCATCAGCAGATAGAGGCTTTGCAGGTTGTCATGCATCGACAACGTGGCCATGCGATCGACGCTGGTCTGCAAGAACTCCTGGGGCCTGGCGTTGCTGAACTGCGTGACCATGTCCTGCCCCTGCTGATGACTGCAGCCGCCGCTGAACAGCATCGACACACCAACCAACAACGCCAGGCAGCAGCGGCGCAATCTCGTCACAGAATAAAAAACACCGGCCATCGAGTCTCGGTCTGGGCATGGGGAAGCGATGGGAGTCGTCGCCTCCAGGCCCATGGATAGAGCAGCAAAAAACGCAAAAGTGCAGTGTTGGAAGAAAACCTCAATCTATCGCAACGCCTCCTCAGCCTAATTAGTCTTACTTTTTAATTGATAATTCTCTATTTATGGCTATAAATCCCTTCTCGCCCATCAAATAGAAAGACTACTAACCAGAAAAACCTTCAGCGCTGTCCGACCAGTAACGGACTCGCCCGCGTTCAAAACAACAACAAAACAACAGGAAGGAAGGTCATACCATGCTTGAATCCAGACAACTGCTCACGGCTCTCGGAGTGTCCCTGATGATCGCCACCTCGGCTTCCCAGGCTGCCGGCCTGACCAACGAACGCGGTGCATTCGGCAAGACCGACGACGGCACGGCGGTGGAAAAATTCGTGCTGCGCAACAGTCACGGCATGGAGGCCACGGTCATCACCTACGGCGGCATCCTCCAGTCATTGAGCGTGCCGGACAAAAACGGCAAGGTCGCCGACATCGTGCTCGGCTTCGACGACGTGCAGGGTTACCAGAAGAACGGCAGCGTGTATTTCGGCGCGACCATCGGCCGCTTTGGCAATCGCCTGGCCGACGGCGCCTTCGAGCTGGACGGCAAGCGTTACCAAGTGCCGCAGAACGACCATGGCAACTCCCTGCACGGCGGGCCGCAAGGGTTCGACAAGCGCGTCTGGAAGGCTCAGCCGCACAATGCCAAGGACTCGGTGGGCGTCACCCTGACCCACCTGTCACCCGATGGCGAGATGGGCTTTCCCGGTGCACTGAAGACCGACGTCACCTACAGCCTCAACGAACAGAACGAGTTGCGGATCGAGTACAAAGCCACCACCGACAAGCCCACAGTGCTGAACCTGACCAACCACAGCTATTTCAACCTGGCCGGCGCAGGCAACGGCGACATACTCGAGCAGCTCGCGACCCTGCACGCGGCCCACTACACGCCGGTCACCGGCAAACTCATTCCCACCGGCGAACTGGCCCCCGTGGCTGGTACGCCGATGGACTTCACCCAACCCACCGCCATCGGCACCCACATCAAAGCCGATCACCCACAACTCAAATTCGCCGAACCGAAACAAGGCGGCTTCGATTTCAACTGGGCGCTGGACGCCAAAGGCGACGTGAACAAACTGGCCGCCGAGGTGTATGACACGGAATCTGGACGACGCCTGCAGCTCTACACCACCGAACCTGGCGTGCAGTTCTATACCAGCAACTTCCTCGACGGCACCGTCAAGGGCAAGCAAGGCAAGGTCTATCCGCATTGGGGCGCGTTCACCCTGGAAACCCAGCACTACCCCGACTCGCCCAACCAGCCGAACTTCCCCTCGACGCGGCTTGATCCGGGCCAGACCTACACCCAGACCATGGTGTTGAAGTTCTCCGCAAAATAACTCCCCCGCCGGATCGTTCCCACGCATGGGAACGATCCATGCGGGAACACTTGGTCTATCCTGCTGCCACACGTCAAAGCTCAAAAACAGGAGAAAGGCATGAGGACGCTGGAATTGGCGGGTGTGTCCGTACCGGTCATTGGCCAGGGCACCTGGCGCATGGGTGAGGAACCGTCTGATCACAAGAAAGAAGTGGCCGCCCTGCGGTTGGGAATCGAATTGGGCATGACCCTGATCGACACGGCGGAGATGTATGCCGAAGGCGGTGCCGAAACCGTCGTTGGCGAAGCGATCACCGGCCTGCGCGACCAGGTTTTCCTGGTGAGCAAGGTCTATCCCCACAACGCCAGTCGCAAAGGTATTCCCCTGGCCTGCGAACGCAGTTTGCGGCGGCTCGACACCGATTACATCGACCTTTATCTGCTGCACTGGCGTGGGCAGTACCCGCTGGACGAAACCGTCGAGGCCTTCGAGCGTCTGCGCGAAGAAGGCAAGATCGGCCGTTGGGGCGTGTCGAACTTCGATGTGGCGGACCTTGAAGAACTGACCGCGCCGGGCTGTGCAACCAACCAGGTGCTGTACAACCTGCAGGAACGCGGCATCGAATTCGACCTGCTGCCCTGGTGCCAACAACAGCGCATGCCGATCATGGCTTACTGCCCGGTCGGCCAGGGCGGGCACCTGCTCAAGGATCACACCCTGGGACAAATCGCCGAACGCCATCGCGCCACACCGGCGCAGATCGCACTGGCCTGGCTGCTGCGCCAGGACAATGTGATTGCCATTCCCAAGGCCGTGAAACCTGAACATGTGCGCTTGAATGCCGAAGCAGCCAACCTCAAGCTTGAACCGCAGGACCTGGCCGCCCTCGACCTGATATTTCCCCAGCCCCAGGGCAAGCAGCGCTTGGCGATGGTCTGAAGACCCATCCAACCTCAGGGATTCACACAGACTTGTGGCGAGGGAGTTCATCTGTGGGAGCAAGGCTTGCCCGCGATGGAGACGACGCGGTGTCCTGGGAAAAACGAGGCGCCCGCATCGCGGGCAAGCCTTGCTCCCACAGGGGATAAACCCTGACCACGGGCTCGGCCTGAATACCACGGAGTTTCAGAACAACCCCATCTGCCCCCCCACCAACGTCGAAAAATCATCATCCACAAACGGCAGGATCGCATCCGCCACCGGCTGTAGCTGTTTGGTCACGTAGTGGTCGTAATCGATTGACGCGCTGCGGATTTCCAGCGGTTCGGGGCCGGCAACGGTGATGACATAGCTGATCCAGCCACCATTCTGGTATTGCCGCGGGCGGCCCTGGCGCTGGTTGAACTCATCGGCCAACCGCGCGGCCCGCACATGGGGTGGAACGTTGCGTTCGTAGTCTTCCAGCGGCCGACGCAGACGCTTGCGGTAGACCAACCGTTCATCGAACGCACCGGACAGGGTCTGCTGCACATAATCGCGCACATAATCCTGATAGGGCTTTCGGTGGAAGATCCGCCCGTACAGCTCCTGCTGGAATTGCCGGGCCAGCGGCGACCAGTCGGTGCGCACGGTTTCCAGGCCCTTGTAGACAATTTCGTCGCTGCCGTCGGCGCGAGTCACCAGCCCGGCGTAGCGTTTCTTGCTGCCCTCCTCGGCGCCGCGGATGGTCGGCATCAGAAAGCGCTTGAAATGCGTTTCGAACTGCAGCTCCAGCGCACTCTCCAACCCGAACTCATCGCGCACCTGCCCCCGCCACCATTGGTTGACGTGGGCCACCAACTCGCGACCGATCCTGGCCGCTTCCTCCTGGCCATGGGCCCGGCGCAGCCAGACGAACGTGGAATCGGTATCGCCATAGATCACCACATGCCCCTGGGCTTCGATCAACTGGCGGGTGTGCTGCATGATCTGGTGGCCACGCAGGGTGATGGACGAGGCCAGGCGCGTATCGAAGAAACGGCAGCCACTGGAACCGAGCACGCCATAAAAGGCGTTCATGATGATTTTCAACGCTTGGGACAGCGGCGCATTGTGCTCGCGCTTGGCGGTCTCCCGGCCTTCGGAGATCCGCGCCACGATGGCCGGCAGGCAATGTCGAGTACGGGAGAAGCGCGCCCCACGAAAGCCTGGCACCGATTCCTGGTCATCCGGGTGGCGCAGCCCTTCGATCAAGCCCACCGGGTCAATCAGGAAGGTGCGGATGATCGATGGATACAGGCTCTTGTAGTCCAGCACCAACACCGACTCGTAGAGCCCCGGCTGGGAATCCATGACAAACCCACCCGGGCTGGCCTCGGGCGGGCGCTGGCCCAGGTTCGGTGCAACAAACCCTTGGCGATGCATCAGCGGCATGTACAGGTGCGTGAAGGCCGCCACCGAACCTCCGCTGCGGTCCGCCGGCAGGCCGGTGACGCTGGCCCGTTCCAAGAGAAACGTGAGCAGTTCGGTCTTGGCGAAGATCCGCGTCACCAGTTCACAGTCCTTGAGGTTGTAGCGGGCCAGGGCCGGCTTGTCCTCGGCGAACATGCGATTGATCTCGTCCATGCGCTGGTACGGGTTATCGATGGACTTGCCCTCCCCCAAGAGCGTCTGGGCAACGTTTTCCAGGCTGAACGAGGGGAAACTCCAGGTCGCCGAACGCAGGGACTCGATACCGTCGATGATCAACCGGCCAGCGGCCGAGGCGAAGAAGTGATTCTTGCGCGCGCCGTGCTCGCGCCATTGCATCTCTTCGCCACCACGCCCCAGGCGCAACGGCACGGCCAGGCGCCGGGCGTGTTCATGCAGTACCCGCAGGTCGAACTGCACCAGGTTCCAACCAATGATCGCGTCAGGGTCGAAACGGGCGAGCCAGTCGTTGAGTTTTTTCAGCAGTACCGTGCGCGATTCGCAGTATTCCAACTGGAAATCCACGCCAGTGTCGTCGCCATTGGCTGGCCCGAGCATGTAGACCTGGCGCTCGCCGCAGCCCTCCAGGGCGATGGAATACAATTCGCCCTGGGCGGTGGTTTCGATGTCCAGGGACACCAGGCGCAACGGTGGACGGTATTCGGGCGCCGGTTTCATCTGGGCATCGACCAGCAGGCCATCGGCGGCCGGCGTACCGCCAAACCAGACCGGGGCGGTGATGAAGCGCTCCATCAGGTAGCGCTCCGGCGGCCGGATGTCCGCTTCGAACACCTCCACACCGGCGCGGCGCAAGGTGCTGTCCAGGCGCATCAGTTGGGCATGGTGCTGGCAATACAGCCCCAGCACCGGACGATGCTCGAAATCCAGCAGGTCCAGGGGGCGTAGTTCTACCTCCTTCTCCCCTTGCAGCAAGGCTTCGAGCTGGCCGCGCTGGATCTGCGGCACAAAGGCCACCGACGTCTGCACCGGCAGGCGCACGCGCCGGGGACCGGCGTCGGTCGCCAGCCAGAACTCGACTTCGGTGCCGGCCGGGGTATCGCGCCAATGCCGGGTCAGGACGAAGCCCTGCTGTAAATCCACCGCTGCAACCTCGAATTCTACGTAAGCGACGATTCTACCTGTGGCGAGGGAACTTCACCTGCCCAACTGTTACTTCACCGAACTGCTTTTGTGGCGAGGGGATTTATCCCCGCTGGGCTGCGAAGCAGCCCCAATAAGCTGATTACATCAACCTGACACGCCGCGTTAGCAGTTTTCTGGGGCTGCTGTGCAGCCCAGCGGGGATAAATCCCCTCGCCACAAAGGTGGATGACACCACATCGAAGGAGAATTTCCGGGCAATGACGCTTTTGGACGACTGGCCGCCGCTTTACCGCTTGCTCTGCGCCGTTGGGTCTACGATGCTTTAACAACCAGCAAAAACAACACCTGAGGCTCCCCCATGAAAACCGTCGCGCAGTTGCTCCGGCTAAAAGATGAGAAGAACCAGCAAGTGCACACCATCTCACCGGACGACATGGTATTGCAGGCCCTGATGCGCATGGCCGAGAAGAACGTCGGAGCCTTGCTGGTGGTGAAGAACGATGAAGTGCTGGGGATCATCAGCGAGCGCGACTATGCCCGCAAAATGGTCTTGCGCGGTCGCTCATCGGTGGGCACGAAGGTCAGTGACATCATGGTCTCCCCCGTGATCACCATCGACCCGCACCAGAATGTCGAGACCTGCCTGAGCATCATGACCGAAAAACACCTGCGGCATTTGCCAGTGGTAGAGGACGGCAAACTGGTCGGCCTGCTGTCCATCGGCGACCTGGTCAAGGAAGCCATCGCCGAACAGGCCGATCTGATCAGACAACTGGAGCAATACATTCGCGGGGAATGATCCGTTCGGACGGGTTGCTCATTCCCAAGGCACTTCTATATTGAAGGGGTTGTTCCTGCGAGCATCCCGATGGCCGACACCGACCGATTGATCATTTGTGAACATTGCGATGCGGTGTACGAGCCGGTGGTGCTCGCTGCGCACCAGAAAGCCTCGTGCGTGCGCTGCCACGCGGTGATCCAGCGCCACAACGGCCTGACCATCGAGCAGCGCCTGGCCTTGAGCGTGACGGCCGCGGTGTTGTGGGCCTTCGCCAACATCTACCCGATCATGAGCATCCGCCTCCAGGGCCTGAGCAACAGCGCGACGTTATGGGATTCCATCGTGGCGCTGAGCCATGGGCCGATCACCTTCATCGCCCTGGTGACGGCGGTGGCAATCATTATCGCGCCGGCCTTCCAACTGGCGCTCCTGATCTGGGTGCTGGGCCATGCCCACCTCCAACAGCGGGCGCCGGGGTTCAACCTGTGCATGCGCAGCCTGGAAACCCTGCGCCCCTGGAGCATGCTGGAAGTGTGCCTGCTGGGCGCGCTGGTGGCGGTGATCAAGCTCGCCGGCTTGCTGGACGTACTCCCGGGCATCGGCCTGTTCGCCCTGGCGGCCTTGAGCCTGCTGATGATCCGCATTGCCGGGCGCGATGTCCGCGACCTTTGGGACAACCTGTGAACGGCGAGCCGATGGACACCCCGCCAGAGGCCCGCGACCTGGACCTGTGCCTGTGCCACAGCTGCGGCCTGGCCTGCGACATGACCAACGAACCCGGAACCTGCCCGCGTTGCGACGCCCCCTTGCATCGACGCAAACCTGACGCCATCACCCGCACCTGGGCCTACATGCTGGCCGCGCTGGTGTTCTACATCCCGGCCAACCTGCTGCCGGTCATGAATACCCAGATGCTCGGCGAAGGCGCCGACAGCACCATCATCAGCGGCGTCATCGAGTTCTGGCAAAGCGGTGCCTGGGACATCGCCCTGATTATCTTCATCGCCAGCATCGCGGTGCCCGGCATCAAGTTCGTGGTGCTGACCCTGTTGCTGGTGACCGCACAACGGCGCAGCACCTGGGCCCAGGTCCAGCGGGCGAAACTGTACCGACTGGTGGAAGTCATCGGCTACTGGTCGATGCTCGATGTGCTGGTGGTGGCCCTGGTGGCAGCCCTGGTCAAGTTCCAGGCATTGAGCGACATCGAACCACGACCGGGCATCCTGTTCTTCGGCCTCGTGGTGCTGTTCACCATGCTGTCGGCCATGAGTTTCGACCCCCGGCTGATCTGGGACACTCAACGATCCGAGGAGGTCATGGATGAAGTCGCAAGCCACTGACGGGCAGCAACCCGCACCCGGCCGCGCCCACGTCACCACCCGCCGCTGGACGGTATCGCTGGTGTGGATCGTGCCGATCATTGCGGTGCTGGTGGGCATTTCCCTGGTGGTCCACAACTGGCTGCAGGAAGGCCCGACCATCACCATCACCTTCAAGACCGGCCAGGGCCTGACCGCCAACAAGACCGAGGTGAAGTATCGCAACGTGGTCATCGGCCAGGTCACCGACGTGCAACTGAGCCACGACCAGAAGAACGTCACCGCCACGGTCAAGCTCGCCAAGACAGCCGACACCTTCACTCACGAAGACTCGGTGTTCTGGGTCGTACGGCCACGCATCGGGGCCGGCGGTATCTCGGGGATCGACACCTTGCTGTCCGGGGATTTCATCGGGGCCGACGCCGGCCAGTCGAAAGTGCGCGCCAAGTCCTTCACCGGCCTGGAGAACCCGCCCCCCATCACCTATGGCGAACCGGGCAAGCGCTTCACCCTGCACTCCCAGGACCTCGGCTCGCTGGACATCGGCTCGCCGGTGTACCTGCGCAAGATCCCGGTGGGACAGGTCGTGTCCTACGCCCTGGACGCCGAGGGCAAAGGCGTCAACATCGACGTATTCGTCAACGCCCCTAACGATGTGTACGTCACCGAAAACACCCGGTTCTGGAACGTCAGCGGCGTGGACGTGAACGTCGGTGCCAATGGTTTCGCGGTCAAGACCGAATCGCTCTCGGCCCTGCTGCTGGGCGGCATCGCGTTTCGGGCGCCGGAGTACAGCCCCAACGACGTCCCCGCCAGCGAGGACAAGACCTACGAGCTGTTTGCCGACCAGCAGAGTGCCCTCGCCCCGCCCGATGGCAAGGCGCAATACCTGGCCCTGCGGTTCGACCAGGCCCTGCGCGGCTTGCGCGTCGGTGCGCCGGTGGAGTTCCTGGGGGTGGAGGTCGGCAGGGTGGTGGCCATCAATCTGGATTTCGATGAGAAACAGCGCAGCTTTCCGGTCAACGTCGGCGTGGTGATCTACCCACAGCGCCTGGGCAAGGCCCATGAGAAACTGCTCAAGGCACTCAATCACGACCCGGAGGACGAAGCCGCCTCTGCCCGCCTGATGGGCAGCTTTGTCGATCGGGGGCTGCGTGCCCAGGCCCGCAGCGGCAACCTGCTGACCGGGCAGTTGTACATCTCGCTGGATTTCTACCCCAAGGCGGAAAAAGTCGCCTTCGACCCCACCGCCCGGCCTGTGCGCATACCGACCATTCCCGGTAGCCTCCAACAATTGCAGGAACAATTGCAGGCGATGGTCGAGCGAATCAACAAACTGCCGCTGGAAAGCGTCGCCAGCAACCTGAATGGCAACCTGGTGGAGCTGCGCAAAGGCCTGGCCCAATTCAATAGCAAGACGCTGCCAAGTGTGCAAAACACCTTGCAGGACGTCAGCAAGACCCTGCAATCGGCCAACTCGACCCTGGCCGAAGATTCACCGCAGCGCGAACAACTGACCCAGACCCTGGACGACCTGGGGCGCATGTCGCGCTCGCTGCGCGAGCTGTCGGACTACCTGAGCCGCCATCCCGAATCGCTGCTTCGCGGCCGTCCCAAGGACGCACCGGCGCAGAACCTCACATTGCCGGTGAAAGAATGATCACAGGAGCGCGCCCCATGCCACTGACGCTGAAACTCACCCTGGTTGCCATGGCGTTGCTGCTCGGCGCCTGCCGCAGCGATCCGATCCACTACCACACCCTGAGCCCCGCTCAGCCGGCGGGCCTGTCGCGCTCCGGCGTGGACATCCAGATCGAACAGGTGAGCGTTCCGCCCCAGGTGGATCGCACCCAGATGGTCATTCGCCAGGGCAACAGCGGGTTAGCGATCCTGGAAACCGAATGGTGGGGCGCCAGCCTGGCCGACGAACTGCACAGCAGCCTGGACGAACAACTGAGCAACCCCGGCGCACCGAAATCATTGCTGCGGGTAGACGTGCAACGCTTTGACTCGATCCCTGGCCGCTATGCCCGCTTGGATGTGCAATGGCGCCTGCGCAGCCTGGGCGGCGACGCACGTCCCCTCACGTGCCGCAGCAGCCTGCAAACGCCGGCGGGCACCAGTATCGACGAACTGGTGACGGCGCATCAGCAGAATGTCCGGCAATTTGTCGACCTGGTTGAACAGGCGGCTTCGCGCAAGGCGTGCCCCTGATTCATTCAGGCCAGTGCAGCGACAGTACCGGCGCCACGCGTGGATGACGGTCAATGCGTTCCAACAATTCGTAGAACGCCGGACGGGCGCTCAGCATCGCCTCCCGCGTGTTTCTCCACTTCGTGATCACGGCCGCCAGGATATCCAGCGCCCCCGGTTCCTCACCGCCTAGAAAAGGTCGGGCCGGGAACTGGTCGGCAAACAACGCCCAGTTGCGGTACAGCCGTTGCTGCGTGCCAGATACCAAGCGCTGTCGAGTCGCCTCATCCGCCTCGTCCAGCCAGCGCTCCGGAAAATCGATAATGCCGATGGGCGTGTAGCAATTGGCCGCGATGTAGACCAGACCCCGTATGGCCTGCGCACGCTGGGCCGGGTCTTGCGGGAGCAGCTTCGATGCGGGGAAGGTCAACCCGAGGTGAATCAGGATCGCCGCCGCTTCGGTCAGCACCGAACCGTCCGGCAACTGCAGGGTCGGCACCTGCTTCTGAGGGTTGAGTGCCTCGAGTTCTTTCGCCGCATCGTTGTCTTGCGTCGAATAGGCATCGACCCGCCGATAAGCCACCTCACAAAGACACAGAGCAACCTCCACCGCCGAAGAGCCGGATTGCCTGCAACCGAATAACTGATACATGAACCTACCTCCTGCATAAGCGTTAGCCGGTAGAGCCCGCGAGCCCATCAGTGTTCCATCAAGCTGACCGGTAGCTGGCCAACGAGCTATCACTGCCGTCGATGTTCACCATCATGCCAATGAAGTTCTCTTGATGATCGCCCGGGACAACAATGGCCCCACACAAACCACTGCACCCCCGGAGCACACCATCATGAAACGCCAAGTCATCCTCAGCCTCGCTTTCTCCGTAGTGGCCGCCAACGTATTTGCCGCCTCGTCCCAACCCGTCGTCGCCGAAGGCGGTTCTGATCGCCTGATCGAAAACCGCGTCGCTGAAGGTGGCTCTGACCGCCTGATCGAAAAACGCGTCGCCGAAGGTGGCTCCGACCGCCTGATCGAAAAACGCGTCGCTGAAGGTGGCTCCGACCGCCTGATCGAAAAACGCGTCGCCGAAGGTGGCTCCGACCGCCTGATCGAAAAACGCGTCGCCGAAGGTGGCTCCGACCGCCTGATCGAAAAACGCGTCGCTGAAGGCGGTGCCGAACGCCTGCTGGAACGTCGTGTCGCTGAAGGTGGCTCTGATCGCCTGATGGGAAACCGCGTCGCCGAAGGTGGCTCCGACCGCCTGATCGAAAACCACGCATGAGTTGCTTGAACGCAACAAATGATCGGCAACACACCCCGTGGCGAGGGAGCTTGCTCCCGCTCGGGCGCGCAGCGGCCGCAACAATCACCAAGCCGCTGCGCAGTCCACCCGACACACCGCTTGAGACTGCTCCCGCACCAAACCCATCCCCCTAAAAGCCCGGCCTCATCCGCCGGGCTTTTTTTCATGCCCAATGACTGGCTAGCGCCCCGACGCCCGCTTCATGCATCGCTGATAACGCTCATCCACCCGCTTGGCAAACCACGCCGTGGTCAGCTTGCGCGTGATCTTTGGGCTCTTGAGCACGATTCCCGGCAATACCGCCCGTGGCAACGCCTTGCCCTCGGCCCGCTCTGCCAGTTCGAACACACGCTTGTAGAGCTTGCTGTCCTCGAACGCCAGGCTGTCACCCAGCTCCAATTGATTGCGAATGGTCGGGTTGCGCATTCCCAACGACTTGCCCAGCGTGCGCACCGCCAGTTCCGTGCTGCCTGGCATGATTGAATCATGGGCGATCAGATCACCGTCCAGCGCCAGGGAAATGCCCGACGCCACACTCACCGCATGCTGGAAAGCCGCGTTGCGGCTGGCGTACCACCCCGCATTGAAATCGGCAAAACGATACAGCGGCTCGGTGTAGCTCACCGGATAACCCAACAAATGCGCGATACCGAAATACATCCCGCCACGACGACTAAACACTTCGCGACGAATCGAGCCATCCACCGTATAGGGATAATTGCGCGCATTGGCCTGGGCAAACGCGATGCTGACCTGCATCGGTCCGCCAGTGTGCACCGGATTGAAATCGCCGAACAGGGTCTTGCCCAACGGCACCATGCCGATGAAATCATCGAAAATCCCGCTCAGTTCTTTCTCGCTACGCGCCGCATTGAGCCGATCGCTGTAGCTTTTACCGTTGGGCGAGCGCACCTGAAGTGCGCCACTGACCAGCAGCTCCGGAATGTGCACCGCCGCCGCACGACGGTTGATCTCCTGACGAGCGATCTTGCCCAGCCCCGGCACCGGTGGGTCAGACTGGAACGTCGATTCCTGTTCGGTCACCGCCAGGACAGCACAGATGTTCTGCGTCGTAGAGGGAATCTGCTGGGCCGCAAAGGCCACATGGATATCAGTCGCCCAGCCTTCGCGATCCACAGTCTTGGCCGGCAACAACTGCACGATCTGCTTCTTGACCTCAGCAGGCGAACGCTCAGGCTCCTGCGCCTGACGGCTGCCGCAACCAGCCAAGGCCAGCAGCGCAGCAAGGCTGATCATCAATCGGTTGAATTGCATGGTGCTCCATCGGGTTCGTTATTCCGGAGCAACCATACGATCAAAAGTGGATGCGGGCTATGCCCAATGTGGGAGCGAGCCTCGCGGTGGCGGCGGCACAGGCAACACTGATGCAAGCCGACCCAGCGCTATCGCGAGCAAGCTCGCTCCCACAAGGGAATGGCGGTGAAGATGGATCTCACACCCAACCCCGGGAGCAGCGCTGGATCAGATCCCGCTCAGCGCCAGGTCCATGGCAAAGTAGGTGAAGATCAGGTCTGCCCCCGCCCGCTTGATTGCGCCAAGGCTCTCGCGTACCACGCGGGCTTCGTCGATGGCGCCAGCCTGGGCGGCGAACTTGATCATCGCGTATTCGCCACTGACCTGATAAGCCGACAGCGGCAGGTTCGACGCCTGGCGAATGTCGCGGATGATATCGAGGTAGGCACCGGCCGGCTTGACCATCAACGCATCGGCACCTTCCTGTTCGTCGAGCAAGGACTCGCGCAATGCTTCGCGGCGGTTCATCGGGTTCATCTGGTAGCTCTTGCGATCGCCTTTCAACGCGCTGCCACCGGCCTCGCGGAACGGGCCATAGAGCGCCGAAGCAAACTTGGTGGAATAGGCCATGATTGCCGTCTGACTGAAACCGGCTTCATCCAGGGCCCGGCGAATCGCCTGGACCTGCCCGTCCATGGCCGCCGATGGCGCGATCACATCGGCACCGGCGCGGGCCGCCGCTACGGCTTGCTTGCCCAGGTTGACCAGGGTCCGGTCGTTGTCCACTTCATCGCCGTGGAGCACGCCGCAATGACCATGATCGGTGTATTCACAGAAGCAGGTGTCGGACATCACGATCATTTCCGGCACCGCGTCCTTGCAGATCCCGGCCATGCGTGACACCAGGCCGCGCTCGCTCCAGGTGTCGCTGCCATCGTTGTCCAGGTGATGGGACACACCAAAGGTCATCACCGACTTGATGCCGGCACGGGCGTAGCGCTCGATCTCACCGGCCAGCTTCGACTCAGGGATGCGTACCACGCCCGGCATGCTCTTGATCGGCACAAAATCATTGATTTCCTCTTCGACGAAAATCGGCAGCACAAGGTCGTTCAAGGTGAACTCGGTTTCCTGGAACAGGCTGCGCAGGCTTGCATTGCGACGCAGACGGCGTGGACGTGCTTCGGGGAACTGGCTGGACATGGGACTCCTGGGCAGAAATGGGTGCTCGATCACAAGGAGCAAAGCTTATGCCCTGGCCGGCCAGGGCACAAACGTCGACTGGAAAACAGCGTGTTACCGGCCAGGCAACAATCTACTTACAAGGTCAGCGAGCCATTGATGCACGTCACCCGGCATTCAGGCTGCCGGTGGCTTGTAATCGTATCGGCGAGTCGTCGGGTGACTCATTCCGGAATCTTCAACCCACGCGCCACAGCCGGTCGAGCCAGGAAACGCTCCAGCACCCGCGTCACATTGGGGAAGTTCTGGATCCCGACCAAATCACCGGCCTCGTAAAAGCCGATCAAGTTGCGCACCCAGGGGAACGTGGCGATATCAGCGATGGTGTAGCGCTCGCCCATGATCCAGTCGCGCCCTTGCAGACGCCCATCGAGCACCTTGAGCAGGCGCTTGCTTTCCTCGACGTAGCGATCGCGCGGCCGCTTGTCCTCGTAGTCCTTGCCGGCGAACTTGTTGAAGAACCCCAACTGCCCGAACATCGGTCCGATCCCGCCCATCTGGAACATCAGCCACTGGATCGTCTCGTAGCGCGCCGCCGACTCCTGGGCCAGCAACTGCCCGCTCTTGTCCGCCAGGTAAATCAGGATCGCCCCCGACTCGAACAACGCCAACGGCTGGTCGCCCGGCCCATGGGGATCGAGAATCGCCGGGATCTTGTTGTTGGGGTTCAGGGAAAGGAACTCGGGCGACAGCTGGTCGTTGCTGCCAAAGTCCACTTTGTGGGGCTCGTATGGCAGGCCGATCTCTTCCAGCATGATCGAGACCTTCACGCCGTTGGGGGTGGGCAGGGAGTAGAGCTGAATCCACTCCGGGTATTGGGCAGGCCATTTCTCGGTGATGGGGAATGGGGTCAAGTCGGGCATGGGGTCGGCTCGGAAATGAAGGAAAGCCCGAGGATAATCCAAGATGTACGGGACGGCATCACTGCCCGTCACGGAATTCACGTCGTCCCTTCTTAATTTCGCAACATCCTGTCGTTAACGTTCGTCCCATCTCCTGGCGGAGATCGCTACAGTGCACCGGGACCAGCCAGGATCGAACCAAAGGGCTTGAAGAGACTCTGAGCAATGCCCCCGAGGATTCGACGCGGCGTAATGACAGGGAAACCACCCGAGGCCAACCGCTTCGCGGTGCCAGGGCTTGTCAGCCTGACTCAAGAGTGCTGAAGAAAAACTATTCGATGATGAACCCACTGAATTTCGCCAGACGCTTCAAACACCGTTCGTGGCTGATGCTGCCGACGCTGCTGGTGGTCTGTGGCCTGGTGCTGTTGCTGGAATCCAGCGTCAGCCGCGCCCAGCCGGCCGACGGCGTGCAGACGTTGGTGTTCCTGCGCCACGCCGAGAAACCCGCCGGAGGCCTGGGCCAGCTCAACTGCCAGGGCCTCAACCGCGCCATCGACCTGGCCACCCTGCTGCCGGAAAAATTCGGCAAGGCCGACTACGTGTTCGCCGCCAACCCGACCCGCAATGTCGAAGAGGGTGAACTGGACAATTCCTACAGCTATATTCGCCCGCTGATGACCATCAGCCCCAGTGCCATCAAGCTCGGGTTGCCGGTGAACATCAATTATTCAGCCAACGACACCAGCGACCTCGCTGATGAACTGCTGGACGACAAGTACCACAACGCCACCATCTATACCGCCTGGTCACATGGCTACCTGCCGGAGTTGATCAACAAGGTCGCCGGGGAGGCCGTGGGCAAGAAGCAGACCATTACCGATGACTGGGCGTCAGGCGATTTTGATTCGCTGTACGTGCTGACCCTGACCTGGCACAACGGCAAGGCCAGCCTCTCTAGTCAGAGCTACAAGCAAGGCCTGGATAATGGCCAGGAGACCTGCCCGACCTGATCAGTCGCCACGTCCCTTTGTGGGAGCGAGCTTGCTCGCGATAGCTATGGGTCAGTTTGCATCAATGGTGCCTGTGTCGCCGCCATAGCGAGCAAGCTCGCTCCCACAGGGGACTTTCGGTGGTCACCCGCCCCGGGCCGCCCGCTCCCGCAGATATTCCAGCACCGCCGCCTGCTCCCCCGAGAACTCGATCCGCAAGCCCTTCTTTTCCCGCTGGAACACGTACATCGGGTCGTAATACTCACGCAGCAAGCCTTCGATCCAACCGCGATGCAAGTCGACGGCGCCGCTGTTGGCCTGCTCGGCCAGGGCGGCTTCCAGGATGTTCATCAAGCGCCGGTGACGGTCGCCGCCCAGGCGCTTGTGGATGTTGTCCAGGCTGGCCAGCAACCGCTCGGAAAACAACGAGAAACCTTCGTCGCCATGTACGGCGACAAATTCCGCACACAGGTCGATGACGTAATCCTGCAGGATCCGCTCGACCCGATGCTCCAGGCTGTCTTCCAGCCAGACCATCGGGACCTGCTGCATGCGCTGGTACAAGGGCAGCGGCAAGGCGCAACTGCCGACCGCACGGCTCTCATCCTCAAGCACGAATTGTTCGATGCCGGCGGCGCGCTTTTTCAGCACATCCACGGCCAGGCGATTTTCAAAATCGATGTTGGAAGGCTGGCCGGTGGCGCGTTTGCCGAAGCTCGAACCGCGATGGTTGGCATAACCTTCCAGATCCAGGCTATTGCTCAGTTGCCCCAACGCTTCGGTCTTGCCGGTGCCGGTCATGCCGCCCAGCAGCACCAGGTCGCACTGGGCGACCGCCTGCTCGACAGCGTCCAGCAAGAACGTGCGCATGGCCTTGTAGCCACCGCCGACCCTGGGGTAATCAATGCCCGCTTCGTCCTTGAGCCATTGCTGGACGATCTGCGAACGCAAGCCACCGCGAAAGCAATACAGCAGGCCGTCGGGATGGGTCTTGGCGAACTCGGCCCAGGCCTGGATGCGCTGGGCCTTGGTTTCGCCGGACACCAGTTGATGCCCCAGGACAATGGCGGCCTGCTGCCCCTGCTGTTTGTAGCAGGTACCGACGCGTTGCCGTTCGCTGTCGGTCATCAACGGCAAATTGATCACGCCGGGGAACGCACCCTTGATGAATTCGATCGGGGCGCGCGTGTCCATCATCGGCCGGTCATTGAGGAAGATGTCGCGGTAATCGGTGATGTCATGGCTCATCAAGACACCTCGACCGCGTAACTCTGTCGCTCGACCAGTTCGCCGATAGGTTCCAGCGCCAGCCCGAGTTCAGCGGCCACCCGCAGGAACTCGATCTCGCCTTCAGGGGTGACGGCAATCAGCAGGCCACCGCTGGTCTGCGGGTCGCACAACACGCGCTTGTGCAGTTCCTGGACCCGACCGACCTTGCTCGCGTAGCTGTCGTAGTTGCGCAGCGTACCGCCCGGCACACACCCCAGGTCGAGGTAGTACTCGACGCCCGGCAGGCGCGGCACCGCGTCATAACGGATGCGCGCAGTCAGTTGGCTGCCGTCGGCCATTTCTACCAAGTGCCCGAGCAGGCCGAAACCGGTGACGTCGGTCATCGCCGTCACACCGTCGAGTTTGCCGAAGCGGCTGCCAGGTTTGTTGAGGGTGCACATCCAGTCACGGGCCAGGCCGACGTCGGCGGCGCGCAGCTTGCCTTTCTTTTCCGCCGTGGTGAGGATGCCGATGCCCAGGGGTTTGGTCAGGTACAGGCGGCAACCGGCGGTGGCCGTGTCGTTGCGTTTCATGTGGCGCTTTTGCACCAGGCCTGTGACCGCCAGGCCGAAAATCGGCTCAGGCGCGTCGATCGAATGCCCGCCGGCCAGGGGAATACCGGCCTCATCGCACACGGAACGACCGCCGCGAATCACGTCCCGGGCAATTTCCGGGGCCAATACGTTGACTGGCCAACCGAGAATCGCAATGGCCATCAGCGGGTCACCGCCCATGGCGTAGATATCGCTGATGGCGTTGGTGGCGGCGATGCGACCGAAATCGAAGGGATCATCGACAATCGGCATGAAGAAGTCGGTGGTCGAGACCACCCCGCGCTCCTCGTCGATGGCGTACACCGCAGCATCGTCCCGGGACGCATTGCCGACCCACAACTTGGGATCAAGGTTCTGCGCACCGCTGCCGGCCAGGATCACTTCCAGTACCTGGGGCGAAATCTTGCAGCCGCAGCCGGCGCCGTGGCTGTACTGGGTCAGGCGAATCGGCTCGCTCATGGGCATACCTCTGGTCAGTCAAGATGGCCGATTCTACCAGCAACGCCACCGACTCAGTGCCGCGTCGAGCACATGCTCCTGCAACACGTTGGTGCCACTTCATACGACGCTGCCGAATTCGGTGCACCGAGCCTGACCAACAGGACAGGAAAAAAGCCTGAATCCAATGCATTTCAAGCCAATACAAAAAACTGGTACGACATGTGCAAACGTTTGCGCAATCGATCCTACCCAGCGGGTCGATGGCTTTTTTTCAACCACGGAACCCGGGCTTCAGCCCGCACGAACAAGGACTTTCCATGCACTGCACTTCCCGGTGTCGCGCTACACCCGGCGTATTGGCAGCCGCCCTGCTACTGATCGCCGTTACCGGACTACTCAGCACCACGGCCCAAGCCCAAACCGCCGAGGCGTCCGCCCAGGGCGAAGCCCTCAGCCCCGAGGCCACCCCCTCGAAAAAGGGTGTCTACCTGTCGGACTGGTACAACCAGGACCTGACGCTCATCGGCAGCAAGGACATCAGCTTCGGCCCTCAACCGGTCGACGATATCTATCTGGAATATGAATACTTCGGACGCAAAGGGCCCTTCGAGCTCTATGGCTACGTCGACATCCCAAAGATCTTCAACATTGGCAACAGCCATGACAAAGGTGCGTGGGACCACGGTTCCCCGGTGTTCATGGAGCACGAACCGCGTATTTCCATCGACTACCTGGCTGGCCGCAGCCTGGCCATCGGACCGTTCAAGGAATGGTATGTGGCGTTCGACTGGATCTACGATCACGGCAGCAACAGCGCCAATCGCGCGAACACCTTGTACAGCGGCCTGGGCACCGACATCGACACCCACTCAAGGGTCAATCTCTCTGCCAACTTCTATGGCCGTTATCAGTGGGAAAACTATGGCGCCAGCAATGAATACTCCTGGGATGGCTACCGCGCCCAGCTCAAATACATCGTGCCGATCAGCCAGTTCAGCAACGGCGCATCCCTGACTTACATTGGCTTCACCAACTTCGATTTCGGTTCGGACCTGCACAAGGACAACCCCGCCCGCACCGCCAACGCCACAGTCGCCACCAACGTCCTGCTGTATTCCTTCACGCACCTGCGCTTTACGCTGGTGGGCCGCTACTTTCACAACGGCGGCAACTGGCAGGACGGCAGTGAGCTTAACTTTGGCGACGGCAACTTCCGCGCCCGCTCCGACGGCTGGGGATACTACGCCGGGGTTGGCTATCAATTCTGAGCAAACGTAGAAGCACCACTTCGAATCCATGGAGGTCACGAATACATGATCAATCGCCTGTCTATTTCAATCGGCCTGGCCTGCACGGCTCTGTTCTGCTCGACCGCCGGGGCCGCACCGCCGCTTCAACCCAAAGTCATGCTGATCACGATGTTCGCTCCCGAGGCGCAGAACTGGATCGATCGCCTCGAACTCAAGACTGAAGTCCGCGTACCGGGACTGTCCGCCGAATACCCGACGATCCGCTGCAATGCCGAGCGGGTCTGCCTGCTGATCACAGGCATGGGCCAGACCAACGCCGCGGCCTCGACACTGGCCCTGGCCCTCTCCCCCACCGTCGACCTGCGCCAAAGCTATTTCCTCGTGGCCGGGATCGCCGGCATCAACCCGCACCACGGCACGCTTGGCACGACGGCCTGGGCCCATTACCTGGTGGAGTTCGGTACCCAATGGGAGCTGGATTCGCGGGATGTGCCCAAGGACTGGCCCACCGGCTACCTGGGCATCAACACCAAGGGGCCGAACGAAAAGCCGCCGCTGGACTACAAGACGGAAGTCTTCGAACTCAACCCGGCCCTGCAAGCCAAGGCCTTTGCCCTCAGCCAGAAGGTGAGCCTGGCGGAAAGCAAGGAATCGGCGGCCTGGCGCTTGAAGTATCCGTACGCCCCGGCCAACCAGCCGCCGGTGGTGACCCGCTGCGACACCCTGGCCGGCAACACCTGGTTTTCCGGAACGCGCCTGAGCGAGCGCGCCGAAGTCTGGACCCGCCTGCTCACCGATAACAAAGGCGTCTACTGCACCACCCAACAGGAAGATAACTCCACCTACGAGGCCTTGCTCCGGGCCAGTCGCGAAGGCCGGGTGGACATCAACCGGCTGGCCGTGCTGCGGGCCGGGTCCGACTTCGACCGCCCCGAGCCCGGCGGCAACGAAGTGGACAACCTGCTCAAATACGCCGACCAGGGCGCGTTCGTCCCGGCACTGGAAAATCTGTTCCGCACCGGCAACCCGCTGGTGCAGAACATTGTGAAGAACTGGTCGGTGTGGAAAGACGGCGTGCCTGGCCTTTGATCACCAGCCGCCCCGTTCTTGGGGAGAAGGGAATGATCTGTGGGAGCAAGGCTTGCTCCCACAGGTTGAGGCTAATCTCTACAGATCACCCAATGGAATTTTCCATTCAAGGAAGAATCACTTGAACATCAGCCGTGCGTACCCACCCAGGAGACCGCCGATGTCCCTCGACCCTGCTGCCGACAGCACTCATCTTGATTACGCTCTCGACACGATGTTTGGTCGCAATACCACAAGTGTCAGCTGCGAGTTCGACGTCAAACGCCTCGACGACGGCAGACCGCCATGGTTCACGCTGCACGTGCGACCTCCGCTGCCGAAGGACCTGCACAAGGCCCAGCTCGTGGTATTCAATGCCGAAGGCCGACGCATCAGCGGCATTGTCCGGCGAGCCAAACGCCTGGCCGATGACAGCCTGCAATTGGACGTGGAACCCGACTGAGTGCTTCAGACCGGGTTCCCACGCTGATCGAGCGCTTCCTTACGTATGTCGTGAAGTACTCAGTCGAACTTGACCAGGTTCAGCACCGGCAATGGCCCACCCGGGAATTGAGTCAAGCGTGCGCCAACGCTCAATGGGCCCAGGTCCACGCCGAAGAATCCCAGCCGATCGATCAACTGCGCGACTTCCCCACGGGCCTGCTCATCGTCGCCAGTCAGAAATAGCACGCGCTTGCCGCCTTCGGACGCCGGATCAGCCTCCAGCAGGCGCGCCAACATGTGGTTGAACGCCTTGACCACCCGTGCCCCCGGCACCCATTCGCTGAACACCTCGGTAGAAGCCCGGCCCTGCAGATCAATCGCCTCGAACTCCGGGACTTTGATTGCGTTGTTGGCATCGATCACGATTCGTCCGGCAAAGTCCGGCAAGCCATTCAGCGCCAGGGGCAACTTCGGCCAGTTGACGGCCACCAGCACCATTGGTTGGGCAGCAGCTTGCTGCACGGTGCCGGCGCGGACGGTGGGGCCGAGCTCGGCGACCAACTCGGCGAGGCTTTCGGGGCCGCGGCTGTTGGCAATCACGACGTTGATATTCTGGCGGGCCAAGGCCCGGGCAAATGCACTGCCAATGGCGCCAGCGCCAATGATGCCGATGGTGTCGATGCTGCTCATGTCGTATGTCCTCAAAGTTGGATAAACCTGGGCGGTGATGTCCGCCGTTGAGGTGCATATTGCCCTTGCTATTACGTCATGATTAGCCAGTAATACGTTGAATCATTTTCAAGCATTACTATCAGGTCACTTTGATGGAAAGCCTCGCCAATCTCGAATGCTTTGCCCGCAGCGCCGAAACCGGCAGTTTCTCGGCGGCCGCCAGGTTGCTGGCCCTGACGCCTGCCGCGGTGAGCCGCAATGTGGCGATGCTGGAGCGTAACCTGGGGGTGCGGCTTTTCCAGCGCTCGACCCGCAAGCTGTCCTTGACCGAGAACGGCGAACACTTCCTGGCCAGTATCGGCACGCATCTCGAAGCCTTGCAGGCCGCCATCGGCGCCGTGACCACTGAGCGTGGCGAGCCGGCCGGGGTATTGCGCCTCAGCCTGTCGCCAAGCTTCGGCATCAGCCATGTGCTGCCGTTGCTGCCGCAATTTCTGGCCCTCCACCCGTTGATCCGCCCGCAATGGCATTTCGAGAACCGACGGGTAGACCTGATCGCCGAAGGTTTCGACGCGGCGATTGGCGGCGGCTTCGAACTGACACCTGGCGTGATCTCGCGAACCTTGGCGCCGGCACATCTGGTCGCGGTAGCCAGCCCGGCCTACCTGGCCGCACGCGCCTGCCCCGAACACCCGGAAGACCTGGCCCACTTCGATAACATTGTGCTGCGCTCCAGCCTCACCGGGCGCGTACGCCAGGCCACGATGCGCAATGCTGCCGGATTGGAGTCGGCGTTGCGGCTGCCTGAATCCATCATTCTCAACGACCCGGTCGCCATGCGCGAAGCCACCTTGCTGGGCCTGGGCATTTCGCTGCTGACCGTGCCGGACGTGCTGCCCTGGCTGGAGCGCGGCGAACTGGTACGGCTGCTGCCGGACTGGTACATGGACCTTGGCGTGATTTCCCTCTATTACCCCAGCCGCACGCTGATCCCGGCCAAGACTCGCGCCTTTATCGACTTCATCACCGAACACTTCGAGCGTGAGGGGCTGGCGCGGCGCTTCAGTGCTGCGCGGGGTTGAACCTTAGAGGCTTTCATGCCACTGCTGCCGCCATCGCGAGCAAGCTCGCTCCCACAGAGGGCTTGTGTCGAACCAAATATCGAGACCGGCCCCCACACACTACTGTGGGAGCGAGCTTGCTCGCGATGACGTCAGCCCAGCCTCCCCCAACCTCGTGGCGAACAAGCTCGCCCTCACAGTGGGTTTGCGATGCGGACGGTGCTAACGTGGCGCCTCGACGACTGACAAGGATGACCGCGTGCTGCTGCTCAAATTGCTGGTGATTCCCGCGTTCCTGCTGCTGATTTCCCAGGCGGGCAGGCGTTGGGGACCGAGTGTGGCCGGCTGGCTCTCGGGGTTGCCAGTCGTGGTGGGGCCGATTCTGCTGTTCCTGGCCATAGAACAAGGCGAGCTGTTTGCCGCACAGTCGGCGACCGCGGCGTTGGCAGCGATGTTCGCGATGATTGCCTTCTGCGTGGTGTACGCCCAAGTCGCCCAGCATCGCAACTGGCCCTGGGCGCTGGGTATCGCGCTAGGCGTCTGGGCCTTGGTGGCGTTGATCCTGTCCTGGCTACCGGCTTCGCTGCCGTTGTCGAGCCTGATCGCCCTGGCCGCGCTGCTGGCGGCGCCGTATCTGTTCCCGACGGTCCGGCCGGTGATGAACGGGCCGGCGGCCAAATCCGACAAACTGCTGCTGCGCATGATCGCTGGCGCGCTGTTGACCCTGGCGGTGACGCTGCTGGCCAGCACCGTGGGCGAACGCTGGAGCGGGCTGCTGGCGGTGTTCCCGGTGCTGGGCAGTGTCATGGCGGTGTTCTCTCAACAAACCCGGGGGCCGGCCTTCACCGCCGCGCTGCTGCGGGCAACGGCCACCGGCATGTATTGCTTCGCCGCCTTCTGCCTGACCCTTGCCCTCGCCCTGCCGTTGCTGGGCATGCCGGCTTTTGTCTTGGGCGTCGCGGTGTCGATGGCCATGTTGCTGGTGACCCGACGGCTGCTGGTGCGGCCTCCGCCCGGCGACACCGCACACCTTTCGCCAAAATGACGGTCTCTTCTGCACGGGCGCTGGAGTCAGGTGCGACGCCCATGGGATGATCGGCCTCCAGGCACGACCATCTGTGGAGCGTTTCAATGTCATTGCTGAGTAAACAAGCCGCCGCCCTGTTGCTGACGGCCATCGCCAGCCTCATCGTGGTACCCGCCCAGGCGGCGCCGGCCAAACCTGCCGGCGATGCACCGGCGCAGAAGGTGTCGATGCTCGGCGGCAAGTTCACCTTCACCTTGCCCAAGGGCTTCACGGCGACGCCGCTACCCGCCGGTGAAGTGGCCCAGGGCACCGCTGGGGCGACAGGGACGATGTACAGCAATGCCACCAGCAGAACCGTGGTGATTGCCGCTGAGAACACCATCGTCAACGGTACGAATGTGAAGGACGACGATGGTGCATTCCTCGACACCACCATGGCCGACTTCGCCGCCCAACGCATCAAGGCCCTGCCGGACGCCAAGATCCTCAGCGAAAAAAGCCTGAAGCAAAAAGGCACCGGCCTGGGCCTGCGCCAGCTCGACACCAGCGCGACCCAGGGCGGCGGACCCACCCTCGACACCACCTTGCTGGGCGCCTCCGGCACGCGCATGGCGGTGGTGCAGGTCATCTCCCGGGCCAGCGACAAGGCCGGTCATGAAGCGTTGGTGAAACAGATCGCCAGCGGTAAGTAACAAGCACCCCGGAACATGTGGGAATGTGGGAATGTGGGAATGTGGGAATGTGGGAATGTGGGAATGTGGGAATGTGGGAATGTGGGAGCCGAGCTTGCTCGCGATGGCGTCGGCACATCCTGGCATTGATGCAAGATGACCCACCGCCATCGCGAGCAAGCTCGCTCCCACCAGGACTTGCGGTGGTCAGGGATTGAGCCGCTCCAGCCAGGCCCGCAGGTCCTGCACTTCCAGGGCGCTGATGCTGTGGCCGACGCCCGGGTAGGCATGGAATTCCGGTTCCAGCGCCAGGGTCTTCAGGAAGCTGTTGGCCTCGGTGCCATCGTGGTAGGGAATGATCGGGTCTGCCGTGCCATGGCCGATGAACACCGCCAGTGTCCGGCGCGATTCATCGGGGGTCAGTTCCGCCCGTAACACCGACAGGACCCGCCCGCCCATCGCGGCAATGCCACCGACGGCTTCTGGGTGTCGCAAGGCCACTTCGTAACTCATCATCGCGCCCTGGCTGAACCCTACCAGGTAGACCTTGCTCGCGTCGGTCGAGTACTTGGCCCGAGCCTTGTCGATGAAGTCCAGCAGCACCTGGCCGCTGGCCTTCAGGTCCGAGGTGTCACCGTCATAGGCACCCTCGCCCTTTTTCGCGAACCACTGATAACGGTCCTGTTCCATGCTCTTCGGCGCCCGCACCGAGAGGTAGTTGTAATCCTGGGGCAACTCGCCCTTGAGTTCGAACAGGTCCTGTTCGTTGCTGCCGGAGCCGTGCAGGAAGATCACCAGGGGGCGGTTGCCGGCTTGCTCATCGGCTTGGGCCAGGTAGTTGAGCGGCAAGTCCGTGTGCAGCGAGGGTTGGGCCTGCAACCCGGACGAGACCAGCAATAGAAACAGGGCGAGCGCTTTAAACATCAATCTTCCTCCATCGTTCGATAGCCGCACGGCAAAGAGCGTGCGGTGAGGTAGACAGCACTTATCAGTCGTTGATCAATTTCCCCGTACGAATCGGCTCACGCCCGGCGACTTTTGCCTGCCAGATCCCTGGCTGGGTGTAGCGTCCGCGGTCCAGGGCAAACAGCACGCCACTGGTGCCAGCCCGCACGGTGGTGACCCGATCACTCAACGGATCGACCACTTCGAACAGCGGATCGCCCTGCTCCACCCACTCGCCAGCCTCACGCAAAAAGCTCACCACGCCATGGTGCGGCGCGAACAGGTATTGAGTGCCTTCGAACGGAAAACCTTCACAGCACTGCGCCGGCGCAGGAGGCCAATCCCCGGCGATGAAACCCTGCTCGGCCAGAAACCCGAGGATGGCTTCACAATTGGCCTGGGCCTGCACCACCCGGGTATCGCCCATGCTGCCCAGCTCCAGCGTCGTCGCCAGGTTGGCCGGTGGGATCGCCGCTGCGGGAAAGGCCTTGGCCAAACGCAACCAGGGCGAGGAGCAGGACTCATCGAACGAACTGCCGCCCGAATCCTCGCACAGCAATGCCACACCGGCTTTCAAGCGGGCGGCCAGGGAACGCCATTGCGGCCACTGTTGCGGCAAGGCATACAAATGGATCGCTGCCTCGAAATCGCAATGCAGGTCCAGGGTGATGTCGGCGTCGCAGGCATGGCGCAGCAGCAGGCGATGCAGCGCTTCGAGTTGCGAAGGTGGCGCTGGCAGGTCGTCGAGAACCTGGGCCATGGTCTGGCGGATCAAGGTGATATTGGCGGCCGGGTCGTCACCCAGGCGATCGCCGATGCGTTGCGCCACCGGGGCACTGAGTTCCACGAAGGCGCGGTTGAAATTCTTGCCGCTGCCCAGTTCGAAACGCCCCATGTGGGCACTTTGCAGATGTTGATCCAGGCCGATGGGATTGGCCACCGGCACCAGTTCGATCACACCCTTGAGCAGCCCTTGGGCCTCGAGGTCGTTGAGCCGCTGCTTCAGCTCCCAGGCGGTACGCATGCCCGGCAGTTCATCAGCGTGCAGGCTGGCCTGGATGTAGGCCTTGCGCGGGCCGTGGCCGTAACGAAACACACTGAGCCGGCGCTCGGTGCCCAGATGGCTCCATGGCAGGGTATGGTCGATGCGTTGCATGAGAGAACTCCGGATGGCGGTATTTCGATAGGCGCAGGGTAAAACAATCGCCCATGAAAAAGGTGGCCGGCCGGGTCAACGGCGGGCCACCTTGGGTTCAGCGATTAATGCCCGTAGACATCAAAGGCGAAGTATTTGTCCTGCACTTTCTTGTAGGTGCCATTGGCGCGGATTTCACTGATGGCGGCGTTGAATTTGTCGGCCAGGGCCTTATCGCCCTTGCGCACCGCAATGCCGGCGCCACCGCCGAAGTATTTCGCGTCTTCATAGGTCGGGCCCACGAAGGCGAAGCCTTTGCCGGCATCGGTCTTCAGGAAACCGTCGTCGAGGTTGACCGAGTCGGCCAGCATGGCGTCGAGGCGACCGGCGACCATGTCCAGGTTGGCTTCCTGCTGGGAGCTGTAGCGCACCAGGTTGATCCCGGCAGGCACCAGCACTTCGGTGGCGAAACGGTCGTGGGTACTGGCCCGCAACACGCCAACTTTCTTGCCCTTGAGCTCGGTCAGCGGATCCTTGACCTCGGAGCCTTCCTTCATCACGAACCGCGCCGGGGTGTGGTAGTACTTGATGGTGAAATCGACGTTTTTCTTGCGATCGTCGGTGATGGTCATGGACGACAGGATCGCATCGATCTTCTTCACTTTCAGCGCGGGGATCAGGCCATCGAATTCCTGCTCGACCCAGGTGCACTTGACCTTCATCTGCTCGCAGAGGGCGTCGCCGATATCGACATCGAAGCCGGTCAGCTTGCCATCGGGGGTTTTCATCGAAAAAGGCGGATAACCGGCTTCGATCCCGAGACGGATCGGCTTGGCGTCTTCGGCCACGGCCGACAGGGACAATACGGACAGTGCCAGGGCACCGAACATGGCTAGCTTCTTCATTTTCGCTCCTGAGTGCGCAGGGTATTTTATTGATCGTTATAGGCAGATTCGTAAGCAGCGTTCGGTCAGCAAAAACCGAAGTGGCCGGGAGTCTAGAGGGGCACTCAGGAGGGGAATTATGTTGAAGCGACAAATACGTATAAAAAGCCACTAATGCCGTGTTGTAACGCCGAAGTTCTGTAGGAGCGAGCTTGCTCGCGATCGCGGTGCGTCAGCGTGCCTCAATGCCGAATGTGCCGCCGTCATCGCGAGCAAGCTCGCTCCCACAAAAAGCTGTCTCAGCAGTCGCAGCTGATCGCCTCATCCGCCATGCGCTCCACTGTGCCGGTCAAGCGAAAGCCTTCATCGAGCCAGCCCATGACGCCGCCGATCATTTCCTTGACCGGGTAGCCCAACGTTGCCAGGCGCACTGCCGCCTTGTTCGCACCATTGCAATGGGGGCCGGCGCAATACACCACAAACAGGGTGGTCTTGGCATAGGCGGCCAGTGCCTGGGCGGTGAGTGTGCGGGTTGGCAGGTTGATCGCCCCGGGTACGTGGCCGCGCTCGTAGGCCAGTGGTCCGCGTACATCCACCAGCACAAAATCGATGTTGCCGGCCTGTTGGCTGGCGTGAACGTCGGAACAATCGGTTTCGAATGTCAGGCGACGGCTGAAATGCTGCAGGGCGATATCGGAGGGGGCAGCAGGCACTTCGCGAACCAGGCTGGTCATGGGCGTGTACTCCAGGATAGATAAGGCGTGAAGAGACTTTATCCCCCCGATGCTTGCCGCTACAGTGGCGCACAAGACACTCTGTGGGAATTTTCCGCCAAATGCAGCCTACCCCTGGTCTGGTCGCGATCCTCGCCTACGACGGCCTGTGCACTTTCGAATTCGGTGTCGCCGTCGAGATCTTCGGATTGGAGCGACCGGAATTCGATTTTCCCTGGTACACGCATCGGATCGTCGCGGTCGATGACGGCCCGATGCGCGCCATGGGCGGCTTTCAGGTATTGGCCGATGGCGGCATGGAACTGCTCGAAACCGCCCGGACCATTGTCGTGCCGGGCTGGCGCAACCGCAGCGAGCCACCGTCCCCGGCGTTGCTCGAGGCACTGCGCAGGGCCCACGCCCGTGGTGCGCGCTTGCTGTCGATCTGCTCCGGTGCCTTCGTACTCGCCGCCGCCGGGCTGCTCGATGGCCTGGGCGCCACGACTCATTGGCGCTACACCGACGAACTGGCCGCAAGCTTTCCGGCCGTGCGGGTAGACCCGGATGTGCTGTACGTGGATTCAGGACAGGTCATCACCTCGGCGGGCAGTGCCGCCGGTATCGATGCCTGCCTGCACCTGGTGGCACGGGACCATGGCGTCCAGGTCGCCAACTGCGTGGCACGCCGGTTGGTGATGTCGCCGCAACGTACGGGCGGCCAGGCGCAGTTCATTCCCTCACCGGTCAGCCGCACGCCACGCAGCGACCTGTCGAGTGTCATGCAATGGGCCCGCGAACGCCTGCACGAACCCCTCGGCGTGCGCGAACTGGCCAGCCAGGCGGCCATGAGCGAACGCACCTTCCTGCGCCATTTCACCCAGGCCTGCGGCGTGTCGCCCAAGGCCTGGCTGCAACATGAACGCCTGGCCCGGGCCCGCGAGTTGCTGGAAAGCACCGGGGACAACACCGACAACATCGCGCAACTGTGTGGCTACCGCTCGGTGGAAAGCTTTCGCGTGGCGTTTCGCAGCGTCGTGGGGTTGGCGCCGTCGGTGTATCGGGAGCGGTTTGGGCGGGGGTAATTAGCCTACTGGTGATGAAGCTGTCGAACGTTATGGCAAGGGCATATTTGTGGGAGCAAAGCTTGCTCGCGATATGAGCGCCTCGATTTCTGGAAGGCCGCATCGCCTGTATCGCGGGCAAGCCTTGCTCCCACATACCCTCTCGCCACAGGTTGATGTGCAAACATCATTGAGGCTTACGCAACAAATACGTATCCATGATCCAGCCATTGGCCTTTCGCGCGGCCTTGCGGGTGCGCTCGATGTCATCGGCCACGTCCCCCAGGCGGCCGGCGATAAGGATTTCATCCGGCGTCCCCACATAGGCTCCCCAGTAGATGTGCGTATCGGGATCGCTCACCTGGCGATAGGCGTCCTCGGCATCGAGCATCACCACCACACTCGCCGCGTCGCCCACCTGCCCCGCCGCCAACCGGCGTCCGGTGGTGATTTCCAGCGAACCGCCAATGCTGTTCAACGGCACTTTATGCCGGGCGGCCAGGGCCTGGACGCTGGTGATGCCGGGGATCACCTCGAATTCGAAGGTGCAGCGGCCCGCGTCGAGGATCGCCCGCAGGATGCGCACGGTACTGTCGTACAACGCCGGATCGCCCCACACCAGAAAACCACCCCGTTGACCGTCGGACAGTTCTTCATTGATCAAGCGTTCGAAGGTGGCCTGTTTAGCCCGGTTCAACGCTTCGACGCTGTCCTTGTAGTCCAGGTCGCCGCGTTGGCGTTCCGGGCTGTAGGCTTCGACGAAACGGTAGGTACGATCAACGATATAGCGCCGACAGACTTCGCGCCGCAGGTCCAACAGTTTGTCCTTGGCCGGGCCCTTGTCCATGAGGAAGACCACGTCCAAGCGGTTCAAGGCTTTCACTGCCTGCATCGTCAGCTGATCCGGATCGCCGGCCCCAATGCCAATGACTGACAACGCCTTCATCGCGGCGACTCCTGGTCAGGTCCTTGGGTGCGCAATCGCCATACGCCGTTGAAACGCAATTCGAGGGTGGACAACGGTTCAATGTCGATCCGGTTGAATGTGGCGGCCGGGCAACCCAAGACATTCACCAAGGCTGCGCGGATCACGAAGGGGTGGGTGACGGCCAGCAGATGTCCTGGCCGGGTTTCCAGACTGGCCAGCCAGTCCCCGACACGGCGACACAACTGGGCGACAGATTCACCACCATGGGGGGCCGCCTCGACATCATCGAGCCAACTCTGCAGGGCTTGCGGTTCAGCCTGGAGCAAGTCATCGATGGACAACCCGCGCCAGCGTCCCAGATCGCAATCGGCAAGGGCCTGGTCCTGCTCGGGCTCGTCGCCGAACAGGGCGGCGGTCTGACGCGTGCGCAGTTCCGGCCCGCACAGCAGTTGCCGGACATTTCGGTAGCGGTGGTCGAGCTGCGCACAGCGTGCCAGCCAGTCGGCGTCCAGCGGTTCGTCCAGGCCAAAGCGCGCCTGCTTCTGGGCGACGGTGCGGGCGTGGCAGATCAAGGTCAGACGAGTGGCTTGCACACTGGATTCTCAGGCAATCGGAAGGGGCACATGGGCGGGATATTCACGCACTTAGTTGTACAGCACCTTATACGAAATCAAATAAGTGAGACAAAAAGGCGTTATGTCCGACATCGTCAGAAGCATCGACTGACATACTCGGTCTACCCAGCCGGAACCAACTCCTACAAGGGTTTCGCACAATACTGGAGCATTTTAAACGGAACGTAAAAACCACTGGACATGTAGCACCAGCTACATAAATACTGTTTTCAGGAGTTATGAAAGAAATTCAACACCCATCCTGGCAAGGAGCACGGATGCCACCTCTCAGAGATCTGATCACCGATCCCGGCCTGGTTTTGACGCCGTCGGAACGCAAGGTCGTCCGTGCCCTGCTCGATCACTACCCACGCAACGGCCTCGGCCCGATGTCACGCCTGGCAGACCATGCCGGCGTCAGCGACCCGACCATCGTGCGGCTGGTGAAAAAACTCGGCTTTAGCGGTTACGCCGAATTCCAGGATGCATTGCTCAGTGACATGGACCATCGCCTGCGCTCCCCCCGCACCCTGTTGAAACCGCGGGCCAAATTGCAGCAAGGCGATACCTGGAGCCAGTACCTGGCCGCCAGTCAACGCCACCTCATCGACACCCAGGCCCTGACCCAACCCGAAGACGTGCGCATTCTTGTGCAGTGGTTGCTCGACAGCCGCCATCAGGTGCATTGCTTCGGTGGGCGCTTCAGCAGCTTCCTGGCCCACTACCTGCTCAACCATTTGCGTCTGTTGCGCGCCGGCTGTTTTGCCCTGGAAGACAACGCCCAACTGCCTGACCGGCTGTTCGACGTGCAACGCCAGGACGTGGTGCTGATCTTCGATTACCGTCGCTACCAGGCCCAGGCCCTGCGCGTGGCCAGCGCGGCCAAGGCGCGCCACGCCCGGGTCGTGCTGTTCAGCGACGTCTACGCTTCGCCGTTGCGCGAGCTGGCCGACCTGATCATCAGCGCCCCGGTGGAATCGATCTCGGCCTTCGACAGCCTGGTGCCGGCGCTGGCCCAGGTCGAGGCGCTGGTCGCCTGCCTGACCCTGCAATGCCCCGAGCTGGCCGAACGCCTGGAAGGCATCGACACCTTGCGCACGGAATTCAACACGCACCTGCTGGAGGAAAAATAAGGATGTTCTCGCTCCCCCATCGCTCGCCCCGGGATTTGCCGTTCACCCGCCAGCACACGGCCTTGCTGCTGGTGGACATGCAACGCGCCTGGCTGGAACCGCAATTCGATGCCCACCTGCACACCCGCGAGGCCGAGTATTTCATCCAGCGGGCCCGCCACCAGGTCATTCCCAACCAGCAGCGCTTGCTCAACGCGATGCGCGAAGGGCAACACAACGTGTTGCACACTCACATCGAAAGCCTCACCGCCGATGGCCGCGACCGTTCCCTGGATCACAAGCTGTCGGACATGCACCTGCCCAAGGGCAGCCCCGAGGCTCAGATCATTGCCGAACTGGCGCCGCTGGAAAACGAAATCGTGCTGCCCAAGACCTCCTCCGGGGTCTTCAATTCCACCAACATCGACTACGTGCTGCGCAACCTGCAGACCCGCCACTTGATCGTCGCCGGCATCGTCACCGACCAGTGCGTCGACATGGCCGTGCGCGACGCCGCCGATCGCGGCTACCTGGTCACCCTGGTGGAAGATGCCTGCGCCACCCACACCGAACAACGGCACCTGGCGTGCCTGAACGCGATCAAGGGCTATTGCTGGATCACCGATACCGACACCGTGCTCGCGCGGTTGCAGGAGATGCAGCCATGAGCCGCCTTGATCCCGCAGCCGTCCTCACCCCGCTGCCCGTCACGACCCTGGTGACCACCGATCTGATCGGCGTGACCCGTGGGCGCTCGTTTCCCAGTGATGAATTGCCCCACTACGTCACTGCGGGCTGTGGCTGGGTGCCGGCCAATAGCGCACTGACGCCCCAGGACATCATCGCTTCGACCAACCCGTGGGGTGCTTATGGCGACCTGCGGCTGGTGCCGGACCTGTCCAGCCGGGTGACCGTCAACAACGGCCCCGACGCCCAGGCGCCTGCCCTCGACTTCATCCATTGCGACATTCGGGAGACCGACGGCCGGCCCTGGAGCGCTTGCCCGCGCACGCTGCTGCAGGACGAAGTGGAGCGTTATCGCGCCGAACTGGGCTTGCAGGTTTTCGCTGCGTTCGAGCATGAATTCAACCTGGTTGCCACACCTGCGCAGCCTGATCGCCTGGCCTTCAGCCTCCAGGCCCAGCGCCAGCAGGCCGGGTTCGCCGGGTGGTTGCTCAGTGCCCTGCGGGCCGGCGGTGTCGAGCCGGAAATGTTCCTGCCGGAATATGGCCAGCATCAATACGAAATCACCTGCCGCCCAACTTTGGGCGTAGCCGCCGCCGACCGGGCCGTGAACGTACGGGAAATCACCCGCGAAATCGCCCGGCAAATGGGCCTGGACCTGAGCTTCGCCCCCAAGACCGCGGAAAACGCCGTGTGCAACGGCGTGCATTTGCACCTGAGCCTGCAAGACCTGAGCGCGGACCCGGTACTGCATGACGCCGCCAGCAGTAACGGCTTGTCCAGCCTCGGCCAGCATTGGGCCGCCGGTGTGCTGCACTATCTGCCAGCATTGTGTGCGTTGGCCGCGCCGACGCCGGTGTCCTACGAGCGCCTGCAACCTCATCACTGGAGCGCGTCCTATGCGTGCCTGGGACAGCGCAACCGCGAAGCGGCGCTGCGCATTTGCCCGACCGTGAGCCTCGGTGGCAAACCGCTGGCGAACCAGTACAACCTGGAGTTCCGCGCCATGGACGCCACCGCCTCACCGCACCTGGCGATGGCGGCACTGCTGATTGCCGGGCGACTGGGCATTCAGCAACGACTGGCCTTGAACGCTGTCACTGATGAAATACCCGATGAGCTGGATGAAGCACAACGGCGCGCCCGTGGCATTATCGCCCTGCCGACCAGCCTGGCCGAGGCACTGGACTGCCTGCGTCACAGCGGGGCGCTGCTCGAGACCCTGCCCGGTCCGCTGGTCGAAACCTACTTCGCCTTGAAGGCCCAGGAGCTGGCCTTGACCGAGGCACTGTCACCTGCCGAGCGTTGTGAGCACTATGCACGAATCTATTGAATGTGCTGAATCAGGCCTCTACATCAAGCCACCCTACCGACTGGCCCGGGAGGACTCCGAACACCCGGTGCTGCTGGTGTGCGAACACGCCAGCCGCTTCATTCCCGATGCGCTGAACGATCTGGGCCTGGATGAAACCGCGTCCCAGGAGCACATTGCCTGGGACATTGGCGCCCTGCACCTGGCCGAACGCCTGTCCGAAACCCTCGGCGCGACCTTGCTGGCTGCCAATTACTCACGGCTGTTAATTGACCTCAACCGGCCGCTGCATGTGCCAGACAGCATTCCGGCCCAGAGCGAGATCTACCAGGTCCCGGGCAACCATGACCTGGACGAGGCCACGCGCGAGTATCGCCAGCAGTGCCTGTTCCATCCCTTCCATGATCGGTTGCGGGCGTTGATCGACCAGCGCCTGGCCGCCAACCGGCCGGTGCGCGTGGTGGGCATCCACAGTTTCACCCCGGTGTTCTATGGCCAGCCGCGTGCCCTGGAAGCGGGCGTGCTGTTCGGCGAAGCCAAGGAGTATGCCCAGCACATCGTCGACGGGCTGGGCCGGCATTCGCTGCGAGCAGCGGGCAACCAACCCTACAAGATCAACCCCCTGACCGACATGACGGTTCCGGTGCACGGCGATGGCCGCGGCCTGGATTCGGTGTTGATCGAAGTGCGCAACGACCAACTGCGCAGCCCCGAGGCGGTACGGACCTGGAGTGCCTACCTGGCGCCCCTGCTGTAGCACGGCAGCGGCAAGTTTCCAGCGACAGACAGCAAGCAAGCGCAACCCACACAGCTGAAAAGGAAAACGGCTCATGAGCATTGAGGCATTTGGCTACAAACAGGAATTGAAACGCGGCCTGTCGCTGACAGACCTGGTGGTATACGGGATGATTTTCATGATCCCCATCGCCCCGTTCGGCGTGTATGGCTATGTCAACGCCGAGGCACCGGGGATGGTGCCGCTGGCGTACATCATCGGCATGGTGGCGATGCTGTTTACTGCCTTGAGCTACGGCAGCATGGCCCGGGCCTTCCCGGTGGCAGGTTCGGTCTATTCCTACGCGCAACGGGGCCTTAACCCACACGTCGGCTTCATCGCCGGTTGGCTGATGCTGCTGGACTACCTGCTGATCCCGCCGCTGCTCTATGTCTACGCCGCCATGGCGCTGAACCATTTGTACCCGGACATTCCCAAGGTCGGTTTCATCCTGGCTTTCCTGGTAAGCGCGACCTTCGTCAACCTGCGGGGCATCACCTTCACCGCGCGGATGAACATCATTTTCCTGCTGGCGCAGTTGGTGGTGCTGGGGATTTTCCTGTTCTACGCCTGGAATGCCCTGCACGGCGGCGCCGGTAACGGTCAACTGACCCTGGCGCCGCTGTACAGCCCGGAACACTTCAACTTCGCCCTACTGATGCAAGCCGTGTCCATCGCGGTATTGTCGTTCCTGGGCTTCGACGCCATTTCCACCCTGGCTGAAGAGATCAAGGGCGACCCGGGCCGCAGCGTCGGCAAGGCAGCCCTGGTGACCTTGCTGGTGATGGGGGCGATCTTCGTGGTGCAGACCTGGATCGCCACGGACCTGGCCGCTGGCATGGGTTTCAAGTCTGCCGACACCGCATTCTATGAAATCGCCGAATTGGCAGCCGGCAGTTGGCTGGCCACCTTGACTGCGGTTGCCACGGCCCTGGCCTGGGGCGTGGCCGTGGCGATCACTTCGCAGGCGGCGGTGTCGCGCCTGTTGTTCGGCATGGCCCGGGACGGCCAGTTGCCCAAGGTGCTGGCCAAGGTCCATCCGAAACACAACACCCCGTACTTGAGCATCTACCTGGTGGCAGTGCTGTCGCTGTTGATCTGCTACCTGTTCATCGACGCCGTGGACACCCTCACCTCCCTGGTCAACTTCGGCGCCCTGAGCGGCTTCATGTTGCTGCACATCACCGTCATCAACCATTACTGGCGCCGCCAGCGGTCCGGCCAACTAATTCGCCACTTGATTTGCCCACTGGTCGGCTTCGTGATCGTCGCGGCCATCATGTACAACATGGGCGTGGCTGCGCAGAAGCTCGGCCTAATCTGGATTGCCGCGGGCGTGGTCTACCTGTGTGCGCTCAACAAATTCGGCAACCCTAGCGCCGTGCCCGATCCGGCCGGTCAGTGAGGGTCGGCGGTCGAAGGACTCGGCCAACCGTGGTTACAACGCGTGGACATCGACAGTGATCGTCAAGCCCGGTGCCTGTCACCGGGCTCTCTGGAACAGGAGTGCAATCCATGCTGGCCTTACGTCCAGTTCAATTAACCGATCTGCCGCAACTGCAACAATTGGCCCGTGACAGCCTGGTGGGTGTCACGTCGCTGCCGGACGATACCGCGCGCCTGGAGGAAAAGATCCTCGACTCATGCGCCTCGTTCGAGGCCGATGTGCAGGGCCCTGGCGCGGAGAATTATTTTTTTGTCCTGGAGGACCTGGAATCCGGGCGCCTGGTCGGCTGTTCGGAAATTCTCTCCAGCACCGGTTACAACGAACCGTTCTACAGCCTGCGCAACCGGCCGTTTTCCAGCGAGTCCCGGGAGCTGAATATCCAGCATGGCGTGCCCGCGCTGTCACTGTGCCAGGACCTCAACGGACAGACGCTGCTGCGTGGCTTCCACATCGACGCCGAGCGGGTGCGCACGCCGGAATCGGAGCTGCTGTCCCGGGCCCGGCTGATGTTCATCGCCGCCCACCCCCAGCGCTTTGCCGAATCAGTCATCACCGAAATCGTCGGGTTCAGCAGCGAGGACGGTCAGTCGCCTTTCTGGGACGCCATCGGCCAGCACTTCTTCGACCTGCCCTACATCGAAGCCGAACGGTTGTGTGGTTTGCAGAGCCGGACCTTTCTCGCCGAGCTGATGCCGCAATACCCCATCTACGTACCCATGCTGCCGCCTGCAGCCCAGGCCTGCATCGGCCGGGTGCATCCCGACGGCCAGGAAGCCTTCGACATCCTGGCGCGCGAGGGTTTCGAGACCAACAGCTATGTCGATATCTTCGACGGTGGGCCGACCTTGCATGCCCGTATCGCCAACGTCCGTACCATCACGCAAAGTCGTAGTGCCACGGCCCGGCAAAGCCTGCAGATCGATGCCAGAGGCCGTTACCTGGTGAGTAACGACCGCCTTGGAGACTACCGGGCCATCGTCGCCGAGCTGGACGTCAACGCCGAGGGCCCGGTGGCCCTGTCGCCCGACATGCTGGCCGCCCTGGGCGTCATGGATGGCGAGCGGATCCGGGTGGTTGCCCTATGAGCCTCACTCGATCCCGTGGCACGCATCGGCGCATGGACCGACACGATGAAGGAGCTGCAGCATGATTGTCCGTCCGGTCGCCATTACCGATCTGCCCGCGTTGCTGGACCTGGCCCGTTGCGCCGGTCCCGGCTTCACCAGCCTGCCGGCCAACGAAGAGCGCCTGGCCCATCGTATTCGCTGGGCCCAACGGACCTTTGCCGGACAAGTCGAACGTGCCGACGCCGATTACCTGTTCGTGCTCGAAGACGATGATCGGCAGGTGGTGGGCATCAGTGCCCTGACCGGCGCGGTCGGGCTGCGCGAGCCCTGGTACAACTATCGGGTCGGGCTGACGGTCAGCTCGGCGCCGGAGCTGGGGATCCAGCGGCAGATCCCGACCCTGTTCCTCAACAACGAGATGTCCGGGCAGTCGGAAATCTGTTCGTTGTTCCTGCACCCCGAGCAACGCCAAGGCCACAACGGACGCCTGCTGTCCCTGGCGCGCCTGCTGTTCGTGGCCGAATTTCCCCAGCTGTTCGGCGAAAAACTGATCGCCGAACTGCGGGGCCATGCCGACGAACAAGGCTGTTCGCCGTTCTGGGACAGCCTGGGACGGCATTTTTTCAAGAAAGACTTCAGCCACGCCGATCAGTTGTCCGGCATGGGCAACAAGTCGTTTATCGCCGAGCTGATGCCACGCCAGCCGCTGTATACCTGCCTGCTCACCGAACAGGCCCAGGCGGTGATCGGCAAGGCGCACCCGAACACCGAGCCGGCCATGAAAATCCTCAGCGCCGAAGGTTTCAGCCACAAGGGCTACATCGACATCTTTGACGGCGGCCCGGTGATCGAGGCGCCAGTGTCGAAGATCCGCACGGTACGCGACAGCCAGACGCTGACCCTGATCATTGGCACCCCGGACGAACAGGCACCGGTCTGGCTGATTCACAATCGGCGCCAGGAAAATTGCCGCGTCACCAGCGCTCGCGCGCACCAGCATGGCCACAAGCTACTCGTCGATCGCCTCACCGCCAAACGCCTGCAAGTGCAACCGGGTGATACGGTGCGCGCCGTGGCATTGCCCAGGCAGGGGCAACAGGCGGTGGCGGCGTAGCCCCCTCGTATCCCGACTGACCGCGAGGGCACCGGCGGCCCACCTTGCGGGCCCGTTGTTTCGCTTGATGCCATAACGGCATCACCCATACACATTCGTCATCATCTTTGCGCTTGCCACGTGATAGCCTTTGGATCTTTCGGCGTTGACACTTTTGCTCAAGCCTTTCCATTCCATTGGTGGAACTCATATGTCCAGGCTTTCCCATCAAGATTTGCGTCGTAACTTTCGCCAATTGCTGGCTTCCGACACCTGCTACCACACCGCCTCGGTGTTCGACCCGATGTCGGCGCGCATCGCCGCTGACCTGGGTTTTGAAGTAGGCATCCTGGGAGGCTCGGTGGCGTCGTTGCAAGTATTGGGCGCACCGGACTTCGCCCTGATCACTCTCAGCGAATTTGCCGAACAGGCCACCCGCATCGGCCGCGTGGCCCAACTGCCGGTGATTGCCGACGCCGACCACGGCTACGGCAATGCCCTGAACGTGATGCGCACCATCGTCGAACTGGAACGGGCCGGCATCGCGGCGCTGACCATCGAGGACACCTTGCTGCCGGCCCAGTTCGGGCGTAAATCCACCGACCTGATCGGCGTAGCCGAAGGCGTCGGCAAGATTCGTGCGGCGTTGGAGGCGCGAGTCGATCCGGAAATGGCGATCATTGCCCGGACCAACGCCGGGATCTTGCCGGTCCAGGAAATAATCAGCCGGACCCAGCACTATGAGCGTGCCGGGGCGGACGGGATTTGCATGGTGGGTGTGCAAGACTTCGATCATCTGGAGAAGATCAGCGAAAACCTGACGGTGCCGCTGATGCTTGTCACTTATGGCAACCCGTTGCTGCGCGACGACAAGCGCCTGGCCGAGTTGGGTGTGCGCGTGACCATCGACGGCCACGGCGCCTACTTCGCCGCGATCAAGGCGACCTACGACAGCCTTCGCGAACAACGGCAGATCTTCACCCAGGCTTCAGACCTGAGCGCCACCGAACTGACCCACACCTACACCCAGCCCGAGGACTACATCCGCTGGGCCGAGGAGTACATGAGCGTCAAGGAGTAAGCGGACTCGCCCCCACAGGATTAGCCTGTGGGAGCAAAGCTTGCTCGCGATTGCGGTGGGTCAGCTTGCATCAATGTGGGAGGTGCTACCGTCATCACGAGCAAGCTTTGCTCCCACAGGCCAGATCCTAACCCTTGCTACGCAGCATTTCTTTTGGGACGTACTTGCCGATCTCGAACTTGCCGATGGCCGCGCGGTGGACTTCATCCGGGCCGTCGGCCAGGCGCAGGGTGCGTTGCATGGCGTACATGTAGGCCAGCGGGAAATCGTTGGAAACCCCGGCACCACCGTGGATCTGGATTGCCCGATCAATGACCTTCAAGGCCACGTTCGGCGCGACCACCTTGATCTGGGCGATTTCGCTCTTCGCCACTTTATTGCCGACCGTGTCCATCATGTACGCTGCCTTCAACGTCAGCAGGCGCGCCATGTCGATTTCCATCCGTGAATCGGCAATCTTGTCGATGTTACCGCCCAGGCGTGCCAACGGCTGGCCGAAGGCCGTGCGGCTGACGGCACGCTTGCACATCAATTCCAACGCGCGCTCGGCCATGCCGATGGAACGCATGCAGTGATGAATCCGGCCCGGGCCGAGGCGACCCTGGGCAATTTCAAAGCCGCGTCCTTCACCCAGCAAAACGTTTTCGTACGGCACCCGCACGTTATCGAACAGCACTTCGGCATGCCCGTGGGGCGCATCGTCGTAGCCGAACACCGGCAGCGGCCGGACGATCTTGACCCCAGGAGTGTCCACTGGCACCAGGATCATCGAATGCTGGGCATGGCGTGGCGCATCGGGGTTGCTCAGGCCCATGAAGATCAGGATCTTGCAGCGCGGGTCGCAGGCCCCTGAGGTCCACCATTTCTTGCCGTTGATCACCCACTCGTCGCCGTCACGCTCGGCACGGGCGGCCATGTTGGTGGCGTCCGAGGAGGCCACGTCCGGCTCGGTCATGGCAAAAGCCGAGCGGATCTCGCCGCGCAGCAGTGGCTCGAGCCAGCGTTGCTTTTGCTCTTCATTAGCGTAGCGCACCAGCACTTCCATGTTGCCGGTGTCCGGCGCCGAGCAATTGAACGGCTCCGGCCCCAGCAACGAGCGCCCCATGATCTCTGCCAGCGGCGCGTATTCCAGGTTGGTCAGGCCGGCCCCCAATTCGGACTCAGGCAGGAACAGGTTCCACAGGCCTTCTGCCTTGGCCTTGGCCTTGAGCTCTTCCATGATGGCGGTGGGTTGCCAGCGGTCGCCTTCGGCCACTTGCCGTTCGAACACCGCTTCGGCCGGGTAGACGTAGGCATCCATGAACGCCGTGACGCGTTCACGCAGTTCCTGAACCTTGGGGGAATAGGCAAAATCCATGAGCAGCACCTTCTTGGCAGAGGTTGTTTTAGGTCATGAAATCGATGCTAGTTCAGCTACGAAAATTTACCTAACCTATTCTCGGCGTGTATTAACATTCATCACCGATATATGTTTCACTGATTCTCATCGCCACCCGGCACCTCACAACAAGCCCAAGAACAAGAGTGCAGCGCCATGAATCTGAGCAAGGTCGACCTCAACCTTTTCATTGTCTTCGATGCGATCTACACCGAAGCCAACCTGACCCGCGCCGGGCAGATCGTCGGCATCACTCAGCCGGCCGTGTCCAATGCCCTGGCGCGTCTGCGAGAGACCTTCAACGACCCGCTCTTCGTACGCACCGCCCAGGGGATGGTGCCGACGCCCATGGCCCAGAACATCATCGGTCCGGTGCGCAACGCCCTGTCGCTGCTGCGGGTGTCGGTGCAGGAAAGCCGGATCTTCAACCCGTTGCAGGCCGTCAAGACCTACCGCATCAGCATGACCGACCTCACGGAAGGCGTGATCCTGCCGCTGCTGTTCCAGCGCCTGCGTCGCCTGGCACCGACCGTGGCGATCGAGAGCTTCCTCTCCAAGCGCCGTGAAACCACCAAGGAACTGGCCGCCGGCCGCCTCGACTTCGCCGTGGATGCACCGCTCAACACCGACCCGCAGGTGCGCCACGTCAAGTTGATGGAAGACCGCTACGTGTGCGCCATGCGCAAGGGCCATCCGTTGGCGGGCAAGGAAAAGATCAGCCTCGATGATTACCTGGCGCAGACCCACGTGCATATTTCCAGCCGCCGCAACGGGCTGGGGTATGTCGACCTGGCCCTCGGCAAGATGGGTATCCAGCGCAAGATCGCCCTGCGCTCCCAGCATTACCTGATGGCCTCCCAGGTGCTGCAACAAACGGACATGGTCATGACCGTCCCCGAGCGCTTTGCCCGTCGTCACGATTTGCATGCCTTCCTGTTACCAGTCAACGATGTGCCACCGGTGGAAACCCACCTCTACTGGCACGAAAGCACCGACCAGGACCCGGCCAACCGCTGGATGCGCGAGCAGATGATCGAGCTGTGCCAGCAGGTGACGGCCCATGAGAAGAAGCTCGATAAGGTCTAGAAGATCTAAATTGTGGGAGCGAGCCTGCTCGCGATGGCGGTGGATCAGCTTGCATTAATGTTGAATGTGCTGCCGTCATCGCGAGCAAGCTCGCTCCCACAGGTGCTGCGCTTCCAGGATGAGACCGCTCTGCTTGACGCGAACGTCAACCTGCCTTTAGCTTAGCGCCAGCCCCTTTCGTTTCGAGCGCTTCCATGAGCAGCCAGACCTACAGCATCTCCGACCTCGCCCGCGAGCTGGATATCACCACCCGGGCCATCCGTTTCTACGAAGAACAAGGCCTGTTGAGCCCGGAGCGACGGGGCCAGGAGCGCATTTACTCGCCGCGGGACAAGGTCAGCCTGAAGCTGATCCTGCGCGGCAAGCGCATTGGCTTTTCCCTGGCCGAATGCCGCGAGCTGATCGAACTCTACGACCCCTCCAGCGGCAATCAGAAACAGCTGCACAGCATGCTGGCGAAAATCACCGAGCGCCGGGAACAGCTCGAACAGCAATTGCTGGACATCGAACAGATGAAACTGGAACTCGACACCGCCGAAGAACGCTGCATCCAGGCGCTGGAGCAGACACTCAATGGCGAGGAAATCGTCCAGTAACACAACATGCCCCTTGTGGGAGCGAGCCTGCTCGCGATAGCGATGTAACTGACAACATGAATGTTGACTGACATACCGCTATCGCGAGCAGGCTCGCTCCCACAGGGGGCAGCATCGTTCTCGATACTTTGGCAACTCACTACAGGTCAATCCCCATGTCCCTCCCCTCCTTTGTACGCCTGATCGAAGTCGGCCCCCGTGACGGGCTGCAGAATGAAGCACAGCCCATCAGCGTCGCCGACAAGGTGCGCCTGGTGGATGCCTTGAGCGCCGCCGGCCTGGGTTACATCGAAGTCGGCAGTTTCGTCTCGCCCAAGTGGGTGCCGCAAATGGCCGGTTCCGCCGAGGTGTTCGCGCAGATCCAGCGCAAGCCCGGTGTGACCTATGGCGCCCTGGCGCCGAACCTGCGGGGTTTTGAAGACGCGCTGGCAGCGGGTGTAAAAGAAGTGGCGGTGTTCGCCGCCGCGTCCGAAGCGTTCTCCCAGCGCAATATCAACTGCTCCATCAAGGACAGCCTGGAGCGCTTCGCGCCGATCATGGAAGCCGCCAAGCAGCACGGCGTCAGTGTGCGCGGCTACGTGTCCTGCGTGCTGGGCTGCCCGTATGAAGGGGCGGTCAAGCCTGAACAGGTGGCTTGGGTCGCTCGGGAGCTGTATGCCATGGGCTGCTACGAAGTCTCCCTGGGCGACACCATCGGCACGGGCACCGCCGGTGCCACCCGCAGGATGTTCGAGGTGGTGGGCGCCGAGGTGCCTCGGGACAAGCTCGCCGGACACTTCCACGATACCTACGGTCAAGCCATGGCCAACGTATACGCCAGCCTGCTGGAAGGCATCGCGGTGTTCGACAGCTCCATCGCCGGCCTGGGCGGCTGCCCTTATGCCAAGGGCGCCAGCGGTAACGTTGCCACCGAAGACGTGCTGTACCTGCTCAACGGCTTGGGTATCGAAACCGGTGTCGACCTGGATGCCCTGATCGCCGCGGGTCGGCAGATCTGCGACGTGCTCGGCCGCCCTAGCGGTTCGCGTGTCGCCAAGGCCCGCAGCGCACAGTGAGGTGTTACCGCTGGCTTTGTAACAGCGGCGAAACGAGTAACACGGAAACAATTTGTCAGGTTTGGCGCGCCAGGTTTTTCAGTCAAAAAATACAACTCATTGATTTACATAGATTTTTAAAAGTTGGCACGCCACCTGCTATATCTCTTGCATAACAAGAATAAAAAAACGCAGCAAACCCAATAAAAACAAGACGAAACGACTCTGACATAACAAAAACAACACGGCAGAGACGCAGCTAACAGATTTTTTTGGAGAGGATGTGCTTTTCAGGGTGCTTTCAGGAGCAACCCGCAACCGGGCAGAGAACAATAAAACTACCTTCAGGTAGCTCCCGAATCGGTTGGATCGCAAGGCGAAAAAGCAGATCAGCGCTCAAAAAAATACGTTTGCTCTTGATCCCGGATGGGGATCGCCAAAAACAGCGGTAAAGGGCAACGGCTGCCAAAAACAACAATAGGCCGCCCCTCAATAATAAAAAAAGAGCACGCGACGACAAAATTAAAGGGGAGCTTCGGCTCCCCTTTGTGCTGTCTGGGGTTTGGGGTTTTCTTGTGGGAGCGGGCTTGCTCGCGAAGGCGGCCTGACAGGTGGCCTGGATTTTGTTGATTGAGTACATATCCGTTGTTGCGGTAACGGCTGCTGGCGGTTCCGCTCTTACAGCGGCTCACTTTTGAAAAGCGCAAAAGTAAGCAAAACGCTTCTGCCCCACCACTCGGTGCCTCGCTTAGGCTCGGCATGCCCTCACTCCGGCATTGCTCCGTGGGCCGCCGCGAAGGGCCATCCATGGCCCAGCGCGGCTATCCCGGCATCCATGCCGGGATGCCCACTGCGCAATGCCTGCGTTCGGCCAGCGTGGTTTAACGGGGCGCCCCAGATCAAGATCTAAAGCAAGAGCAAGAGCGGGGCACATGCCGGCATCTATGTGGCTGGGCCACTGCTATCGCGAGCAAGCTCGCTCCCACACTGGATCTTCAGCAGACCCAAAGCCCATGTGCACCGCAAAACCTGTGGGAGCGAGCTTGCTCGCGAAGAGGCCAGCCCATCCAACATCTTCATCGACTGTGACGCCGCCTTCGCGAGCAAGCCCGCTCCCACAGGGGGTCTTGCTCAGCCTTCTACCTTGCGCAGTTCTTCAATGCTGATTTCGCGCATGCGAAATTTCTGGATCTTGCCGGTGACCGTCATGGGGAATTCTTCGACGAATTTGAAATGACGCGGCGTCTTGAAGTGGGCGATGCGCTCCTTGCACCAGGCTTGCAGTTCTTGCTCTGAGGCACTGTGGCCGGGATGGAACTTGATCCAGGCGACGATTTCCTCGCCATAGCGCGAACACGGGATGCCGATCACCTGCACGTCCGCCACTGCCGGGTGGGTGAAGAAAAACTCCTCCAACTCACGCGGGTAAATATTCTCCCCGCCGCGGATGATCATGTCCTTGTTGCGCCCGACGATACGCACGTAGCCCTGCTCGTCCATGGTCGCCAGGTCGCCGGTGTGCATCCAGCCATCCGGGTCGATGGCATCGGTGGTGCCCTTGGGGTTGTTCCAATAACCGAGCATCACGCTGTAGCCTCGGGTACACAACTCACCGACAGCACCACGCGGGACGATATTGCCGGCCTCATCGATGATTTTGCTTTCCAGTTGCGGCTGGGTACGGCCGACGGTGGTTACGCGCAGTTCCAGTTCGTCTGAAGGACCGGTCTGCAATGACACCGGACTGGTTTCCGTCATGCCGTAGGCAATCTGCACTTCGGCCATGTGCATTTCATTGATGACCCGTCGCATCACTTCGATGGGGCATGTGGCCCCGGCCATGATGCCAGTGCGCAGGCTGGACACGTCGAAGTCGCCCCGCTGCGGCTGGTCCAGCAGGGCGATGAACATGGTGGGCACGCCATACAGTGCCGTGGCTTTTTCCTCGGCCACGGCCTTTAGTGTCAGCAACGGGTCGAAGGCATCGTTGGGGTAGATCATGGTGCTGCCATGGGTCATGCAGCCCAGGTTACCCATGACCATGCCGAAGCAATGGTAGAGCGGCACCGGGATCACCAGCCGGTCGCCAACCGTCAGGCCCAGGCTTTCGCCGACCATGTAACCGTTATTGAGAATGTTGTGGTGGCTGAGGGTGGCGCCCTTGGGGAAGCCGGTGGTGCCGGAGGTGTACTGAATATTCACCGGCTGATCGGACTGCAGGCTGGATTGGCGTTCGGCCAGTTGTTCCGGCGTCACCGCCGCACCCAGGGCGGCCAGTTGCGACCAGGGCAGGAAACCTGCCGGCGGCTGGGAATCGAGGCTGATCACACCGCGCAAATCCGGCAAGCGTTCACTCTGCAGGTGGCCAATCGATTGCTCCGCCAGCTCTGGTGCCAGCGCTTGCAACATGGCGTGATAATCCGAGGTCTTGAACGACCCGGCACACACCAGCCATTGGCATCCGGATTGTTTAAGCACGTATTCGAGCTCAGAGACGCGATAGGCCGGATTGATGTTGACCAGAATGACGCCGATCTTCGCACTGGCGAACTGACTGATGCACCACTGGGCGCAATTGGGCGCCCACACGCCAAGGCGATCGCCGGTTTTCAAGCCTAGCGCCAGCAAGGCTCGGGCGTGCAGATCAACGGCCTCGGCCAGTTGTTGCCAGGTGTAACGCAGCGATTGATGGCGAACCACCAACGCCTCGCCCTCGGGATAGCGAGCCACGGTCTGGTCGAAAACTTCGCCGATGGTCTGGCCCAGCAAGGCCTTGTCCTCGGAACCACGGGTGTAGCTGAGCTGCGAATGCGAACCGGGTTGATCCATGACGCCCCCTCTTGTCTTTATTAGTGGGTGTAGCGGTGGAATCTCATGCACAGATGCCTTTGGTAAAGCTATTCAAGCGCACTTACTCTGGCCCAAGTTGACGTTAACGTAAAGGCCGATTGACAGCCTCTCGTCGTAGGCTTACGTTAACGTAAAGGTGAGAGCGATTCCGTCACTCTCCGCACCCGATAAAAAAGCCAAAGGTGTCCCATGAGCTACCCATCCCTGAACTTTGCCCTCGGCGAAACCATCGACATGTTGCGCGACCAGGTGCAGGCCTTCGTCAAGGCCGAACTGGCGCCGCGAGCAGCGCAGATCGATATCGACAACCTGTTTCCCGCCGACATGTGGCGCAAGTTCGGCGACATGGGCCTGCTGGGCATCACCGTACCGGAAGAATACGGCGGCGCTGGCCTGGGCTACCTGGCCCACGTGGTGGCGATGGAAGAAATCAGCCGCGGCTCGGCCTCGGTCGCCCTCTCCTACGGTGCCCACTCCAACCTCTGCGTGAACCAGATCAACCGCAACGGCAATCACGAACAGAAAACCAAATACCTGCCCAAGCTGATCAGCGGCGAACACATCGGGGCCCTGGCGATGAGCGAGCCGAACGCCGGCTCCGACGTGGTCTCGATGAAACTGCGCGCCGACAAACGTGGCGACAAGTACGTGCTCAATGGCAGCAAGACCTGGATCACCAACGGCCCCGATGCCAACACCTACGTGATCTACGCCAAGACCGACCTGGAAAAGGGGCCCCACGGCATCACCGCCTTCATCGTCGAACGTGACTGGAAAGGCTTCAGCCGCAGCAACAAATTCGACAAGCTCGGCATGCGCGGCTCCAACACCTGCGAGCTGTTTTTCGATGACGTCGAAGTGCCGGAAGAAAACATCCTCGGCACACTCAACGGTGGCGTGAAAGTGCTGATGAGCGGCCTCGACTACGAGCGCGTCGTGCTTTCCGGTGGCCCAACCGGGATCATGCAGGCCTGCATGGACCTGATCGTGCCCTACATCCACGACCGCAAGCAGTTCGGCCAGAGCATTGGCGAATTCCAGCTGATCCAGGGCAAGGTCGCCGACATGTACACCCAGCTCAACGCCAGCCGCGCCTACTTGTATGCCGTGGCCCAAGCCTGCGAGCGCGGCGAAACCACCCGCAAGGACGCCGCCGGGGTGATCCTCTACAGCGCCGAACGCGCCACGCAAATGGCCCTCGACGCGATCCAGATCCTCGGCGGCAATGGCTACATCAATGAATTCCCGGCCGGCCGTCTGCTGCGTGACGCCAAGCTGTACGAAATCGGTGCTGGCACCAGTGAGATTCGTCGGATGTTGATCGGCCGCGAACTGTTCAACGAAACCCGCTAACGGAGCTGACCATGGCCACGCTGCACACTCAGCTCAACCCGCGCTCGCCGGAATTCATCGCCAACCGCGATGCGATGCTCGGACACGTCGAGGCCCTGCGCACCCTGCTCGCACACATTCGCCAAGGCGGCGGTCCCAAGGCCCAGGAACGGCACACCTCGCGAGGCAAGTTGCTGCCCCGTGAACGCATCAACCGGCTGCTGGACCCGGGCTCGCCGTTTTTGGAAATCAGCCCATTGGCAGCCCACGAAGTCTATGGCGAAGACGTGCCGGCGGCCGGCGTGATTGCTGGCATCGGCCGCGTGGAAGGCGTCGAATGCATGATTGTCGCCAACGACGCGACGGTCAAAGGGGGCTCCTACTACCCGCTGACGGTGAAAAAACACCTGCGCGCCCAGACCATCGCCCAGCAGAATCGCCTGCCCTGCATTTACCTGGTGGATTCCGGCGGCGCCAACCTGCCGCGCCAGGACGAGGTATTCCCGGACCGCGAGCACTTCGGCCGGATCTTCTTCAACCAGGCCAACATGAGTGCCCAGGGCATCCCGCAGATCGCCGTGGTCATGGGTTCCTGCACCGCCGGTGGCGCCTATGTGCCGGCCATGGCGGACGAGGCGATCATGGTCCGTCAGCAGGCGACGATTTTCCTCGCCGGCCCGCCGTTGGTGAAAGCCGCCACCGGTGAGGTGGTCAGTGCCGAAGACCTGGGCGGCGCCGATGTGCACTGCAAGATCTCCGGCGTGGCTGACCATTACGCAGACAGCGACGAACATGCCCTGGCCCTGGCCCGCCGCAGCGTGGCCAACCTCAATTGGCGCAAACAGGGCGAGTTACAGCATCGCCTGCCGATTGCTCCGCTTTACTCGGGTGACGAGTTGTACGGCGTGGTTTCCGCCGACGCCAAGCAACCGTTCGATGTCCGGGAAGTGATCGCGCGCCTGGTGGACGGTTCGGTGTTCGACGAATTCAAGGCGCTGTTCGGAACGACACTGGTGTGCGGCTTCGCCCACTTGCACGGCTACCCGATCGCGATCCTGGCCAACAATGGCATTCTCTTCGCCGAGGCCGCGCAGAAAGGCGCGCACTTCATCGAATTGGCTTGTCAGCGCGGGATCCCATTGCTGTTCCTGCAGAACATCACCGGTTTCATGGTCGGGCAGAAGTACGAAGCCGGCGGCATCGCCAAGCACGGGGCCAAACTGGTGACGGCCGTGGCCTGCGCGAAAGTGCCGAAATTCACCGTGATCATTGGCGGCAGTTTCGGCGCAGGTAACTACGGCATGTGCGGTCGCGCCTACGACCCTCGGTTCCTGTGGATGTGGCCAAACGCGCGGATTGGCGTGATGGGCGCCGAACAGGCGGCCGGCGTGCTGGTGCAGGTCAAGCGTGAACAAGCCGAACGCAGTGGCCACCCCTTCAGCGCCGAGCAGGAAGCCGAGATCAAGCAACCGATCCTCGATCAATACGAAGAACAGGGTCACCCCTATTATTCCAGTGCCAGGCTGTGGGACGACGGCGTCATCGACCCGGCCCAGACCCGCGACGTGCTGGGCCTGGCCTTGTCCGCGTCACTGAACGCGCCTATCGAACCGAGCCGCTTCGGCGTGTTCCGGATGTAAACGGGGAATGCCCATGGATAACTTCAACACCCTCGAACTGCACACCGACCCACGGGGCGTTGCCACCTTGTGGCTCAGCCGCGAGTCGAAGAACAACGCGTTCAACGCCGAAATGATCCGCGAACTGATCCTCGCCCTGGACCACGTCAGCAGCGATCCAAGCTTGCGCTTCCTGCTGATCCGCGGTCGCGGCAAGCATTTCAGCGCCGGCGCCGACCTGGCCTGGATGCAACAATCAGCCGAGCTCGACTACCACACCAACCTCGATGACGCCCGGGAACTGGCGGAGCTGATGTACAACCTCGCCAAGCTGAAAATTCCTACGCTGGCCGTCGTCCAGGGCGCCGCGTTCGGTGGCGCACTGGGGCTTATCAGCGCTTGTGACATGGCCATTGGCGCCGATGAAGCACAGTTCTGCCTGTCGGAAGTGCGCATTGGCCTGGCGCCAGCGGTGATCAGCCCGTTCGTGGTGCAAGCCATCGGCGAGCGTGCCGCGCGTCGTTATGCCCTGACGGCGGAACGCTTCGACGGGCAACGTGCGAAAGAAATCGGTTTGCTGTCGGAAAGTTACCCGGCCGAGGCCCTGGATTATCAAGTCGAACAATGGATCGACAACCTGTTGCTCAACAGCCCGGCGGCCATGCGCGCCAGCAAGGAACTGCTGCGTGAAGTCGGCAACGGCGCCCTTACCCCGGCGCTGCGGCGCTACACCGAAAACGCCATCGCCCGCATCCGCGTCAGCCCGGAGGGCCAGGAAGGCCTGCGGGCTTTCCTGCAAAAGCGTGCGCCGAACTGGCAAGCCGAATCGAATAACAAGGAGCCGCGTCGATGAGCGCCCCTGCCCTCACCACGTTGCTGGTGGCCAACCGTGGCGAAATCGCCTGCCGCGTGATGCGCACCGCCAAGGCCATGGGCCTGACCACCGTTGCCGTCCACAGCGCCACCGACCGCGATGCCCGCCACAGCCGTGAAGCCGACATCCGCATCGACCTGGGCGGCAGCAAGGCCGCCGACAGCTACCTGCAAATCGACAAGCTGATCGCCGCAGCGAAAGCCAGCGGCGCCCAGGCCATCCATCCCGGTTATGGCTTTCTGTCCGAGAACGCCGGGTTCGCCCGGGCGATTGAAAGCGCCGGGCTGATCTTCCTCGGCCCACCAGCCTCGGCCATCGATGCCATGGGCAGCAAATCGGCGGCCAAGGCCTTGATGGAAACCGCCGGGGTACCCCTGGTGCCGGGTTATCATGGCGAAGCCCAGGACCTGGAGACCTTTCGCGACGCCGCCGAGCGCATCGGCTACCCGGTATTGCTCAAGGCCACGGCCGGCGGTGGCGGCAAGGGCATGAAAGTCGTCGAGGACGTCAGCCAACTGGCCGAAGCCCTGGCCTCGGCCCAGCGGGAAGCGCAGTCCTCGTTCGGCGACTCACGGATGCTGGTGGAAAAGTACCTGCTCAAGCCACGCCATGTGGAAATCCAGGTATTTGCCGACCAACACGGCAACTGCCTGTACCTCAACGAACGCGATTGCTCGATCCAGCGCCGCCACCAGAAAGTCGTGGAAGAAGCCCCCGCCCCCGGCCTGACCCCGCAATTGCGCCAGGCCATGGGTGAAGCCGCCGTGCGCGCAGCCCAGGCGATTGGTTACGTCGGGGCCGGCACCGTGGAGTTCCTGCTGGATGCGCGGGGCGAGTTTTTCTTCATGGAAATGAACACCCGCTTGCAGGTCGAGCATCCGGTCACCGAAGCGATCACCGGACTGGACCTTGTAGCCTGGCAGATCCGCGTCGCCCAAGGCGAACCCTTGCCGATCACTCAAGCGCAAGTGCCGCTGCTCGGTCACGCCATCGAAGTGCGGCTGTATGCCGAAGACCCGGTCAACGATTTCCTACCGGCCACCGGGCGCCTGGCGTTGTATCGCGAATCGGCCGAGGGCGCGGGCCGGCGGGTCGACAGCGGGGTTGAAGAAGGCGATGAAATCTCGCCGTTCTACGACCCGATGCTCGGCAAGCTGATTGCCTGGGGTGAAGACCGTGAACAGGCGCGCTTGCGGCTGTTGAGCATGCTCGACGAATTTGCCATTGGCGGGCTGAAAACCAACATCGGATTCCTGCGCCGAATCGTGGCTCACCCCGCCTTCGCGGCGGCAGAGCTAGACACTGGATTTATCCCACGTTACCAGGCGCAATTGCTGCCAGAGCCGGGCGAATTGGATGACGCATTCTGGTTCGCAGCCGCCCAGGGCTTCGCCTTGAGCCTGACACCGCGCGTGCGCGGCGATGATGCCGACTCACCGTGGGCCAGCACCACCGGGCTGCGTCTGGGGCTGCCCAGGGAAACCACCTTGCACCTGAGCTGCGAAGGCCAGGATCGCGCGCTGACGCTAGACGTTAGCGCCCATTGCGCGGAACTCAAGGACGAGCAACTGGTGATCGAGCGCCACGGCCTGCGCCGCAGTCATCGGGCCATTCGCCAGGGCGACAGCCTGTATCTGCAATGGGCGGGTGACCTGCACCGGATCGACCTGTACGACCCGTTGGCCGCCGCCGAGGCCAGCCACAGCCATCAAGGTGGCCTGGTCGCGCCCATGAACGGCAGTATCGTGAGGGTATTGGTGAGTGTCGGCCAGCCGGTGGAGGCCGGGGCTCAACTGGTGGTGCTGGAGGCCATGAAAATGGAGCACAGCATTCGTGCGCCCAAGGCCGGGGTGATCAAGGCGCTGTATTGCCAGGAAGGTGAAATGGTCAGCGAAGGCAGCGCCCTGGTGGCATTCGAAGAATAGGAGTCGGCCCGTTCCCAGGGCCGATCCAGTCAGAACCTGATGGTGGCCTGCACCACCACACCGATGAGGCGACACTGCTCGGTGTACAGGTTTTTCGGATACGTCGGATTGAGCGGAACCAGGTAACGCTGCCCGCTCTCTTCGATCAATTTGCGAAAGGTCGCATCACTACTGCCAGGCAAGCAGGCGACCACCAGTTTGCCGGGCACCGCCTCGATGGCCGGATCCACCAGGATCGACATGCCCTCGGGAATGCTCAGCCCACTGGGTGCGGTCATCGCGTCGCCCACCACCACCAGCCAGAAAGCGGCCCCCAGGGCGTGATAGTCCGTCAGCTCGTAGCGCGCCTGACTGTAGGCGCCAGGATCGCCTTCGCGAACCTCGCCAACCTCGTGCCATTCACTGACCGGGTAGCGGAAGTACGGGTTGTACTTCTGTGCCAGGGCCATGCCTTCGTCCGTGGAGGTGTCCGGCTCGCGAATCACCATCGCCACTTCCAGGAACTCCAGCCCCAGCTCCCGCAGGACCCGGTTCATGTCTTCGACACTGGGTTGCCGGCGCCTGGTCAGCCAATGGCCGACGCCGCCCTGGGACATTCCCAACCGTTCTGCGAGCACCACTTGCGTGATACGCAGCTCCTTCATCTTGGCCTTGACCAACTCTATCCATTTATCCATGTGCGGCACGATACGTGGATGACTCCGGCCATTCAAAACACAAATTGTAGTATTTAAATTATCGTCACAATTACGATAAGTACTATTCTGAATTCAGGAGTTCAGCCCCCTACACGGAGATTTTCATCACCATGGATACGCCCAACAAAGACCAACACGGCAGCCCTTTCGACGGCACGTTTCCTTCATTGCAGGATTGCCCGGCGGCCAAACGCGCCCTCGACTACTACTTGAAACCAGGTGTTTCCCAGGCACAGTCAGAACATCGCTTCTTCGACGTCCACCACAGCATCAGCGCAGAAGAAGCCCTTGTTCACGCATGCGACCTGCTGCGCTGTGCAGCGGCGACCGCCCACGAGTCCGCCAACCAGTTGAACGGCTCGAGCCGTGACCTGGCATTTTCGGTGGTGCACATGATTGACCTGGTCAAGGTGATGCTTGACCGATCCCTGGATGGCTACCCGACTCGCTAGGGGTAACGCTTGGGAATGTCGCCGCGAACGCGAACGACGAGAAAAATTTTCCAATCGATGCGATAAAACCATTTGACTTGCAAATGATAATGATTACTATTGCATCAGCTGGTCGCGAGATCAGTCGATAGATCAGAAGACCTTAGGTCGGACTTCTGGAATATCTCCTCATCAGGCTAATCACGGTTTTTGACCCGGCTTTTTGCCGGGTCTTTTTTTGCCGATTTTTCGGCTTATGTCTTCAGGCTAATGAAGTCTTTTTGGGTGCTGCCAATTCGGTGGCGGCGATGATAGCAAATGAATATCCATTTACAAGAGTCCCCCGCCACACAGGCGAAAACTATCGACACCCAGCACTTGAGAATCAATTGCAGACTCTCTAAGCTGGCTCGGCGTCCAGGGAGGACGCCCCCCTCTTTTACGTGACGTAAATCGTCTCGGCTCACCATTCTTGCGTGTAAAGTAATGGCCATGAAACTCCTCTCCAGGAATCGTGACCGTGGCTAAATCTTCCTTTGATATCAGTGCCAATTTCGACAGCGGCAACATCGAGGTCGTCGACATCAGCAACCCGTTGCAGTCGTTGCTCAAGATAAGACCCGACACCCGCAGCGCCCATTTCCAGTGGTTCCACTTCAAGGCCAGCGGCCTGCACGTCGGCCAGGAGTATTCCTTCCGCCTGCTCAACGCCAGTCAATCGTCTTACAACAAGGCCTGGACGGGCTACCAGACCGTTGCCTCCTACGATCACGTCAACTGGTTTCGCATTCCGACCCAATTTGAAGGCGACGCCCTGCGCTTTTATCTGGAGACCGAACAGACCAACGCCTGGTTCGCCTACTTCGAACCCTACAGCCGCGGCCGGCACGATTGGCTGATCGAGCAAGCGCAACACAAGGCCGGCACCGAACTATTGGCCGTCGGTAAAAGCGTGGAAGGCCGTGACATTCAACTGCTGCGCAAGGGCAGCGGTGCCGAAGGCCGGCGCAAAGTCTGGATCATCGCCCAGCAGCATCCCGGCGAGCACATGGCCGAGTGGTTCATGGAGGGCGTAATCGAACGCCTCCAGCAGCATGACGATGCGCAACTGAACCAGTTGCTCGCCAAGGCCGATCTGTATCTGGTGCCGAACATGAACCCGGACGGCGCGTTCCACGGGCATCTGCGGACCAACGCCATGGGCCAGGACCTCAACCGTGCCTGGCAGAACGCCAGTCCGGAAATCAGCCCCGAGGTCTTTTTCGTCCAGCAGCAAATGGAAAAGTACGGCGTCGATCTGTTCCTAGATGCTCACGGCGATGAGGAAATTCCCCACGTATTCACCGCCGGTTGCGAAGGCAACCCGGGCTACACGCCCCGCATTGCCGAACTTGAAGAGCGCTTTCGCAGCCATCTCAAGCATCAGACCAAAGACTTCCAGACCACTCACGGCTACACCCGCGACGAACCGGGCCAGGCCAACATGACCCTGGCCTGTAACGCAGTCGGGCAGAAATATGACTGCCTGTCCCTGACCCTGGAAATGCCGTTCAAGGACCACAACGATCACCCGAACCCAATCACCGGCTGGTCTGGAAAACGCTCGATGCAACTGGGCAAGGATGTGTTGAGCACCATCGAGGCCATGGTTGATGAGTTACGCTGATCCAACGACCTGATCATGTCCCTAGTCTAAGGTGAACACCTGTGGCGAGGGAGCTTGCTCCCTTGCCATGATTTCATCAGCCCTTGCCGCGCAACATACTGTCCAACACCTCATCCCGGCGCACCCAAGCGTGAAACAACGCCGCCGCCAGATGCACCAGCACCGTCACGAACAACAGGTAAGCCAGGTACCCGTGGGCCTTGCGCAGCAGTGCGAACGTCTGGGCGTGGGCTGGCAGAATCGAAGGCAGTTGCAACGAGTCGCCGAGCATCACCGGGTCCCCCGCCGCCGAAATCATGCCCCAGCCCAACAGCGGCAGGACCAGCATCAGAGCGTACAACAGCACATGCGAGGCGTTTGCCGCCAACACTTGCCAGGTCGGCAGATCGGCCGGTAGCGGCGGTTGGCGGGTCGTGAAGCGCACCAGCAGGCGCACGATCACCAACAGCAAAATCGCGATACCCAATGGTTTGTGCAACTGCAGCAGCCATTCATGGCGTTCGGACACCGAGGCGACCATGCCCGCGCCGATGAACAGCATGGCGATGATCATTACTGCCATCAGCCAGTGCAGCAGCCGGGCCAGCGGTGCAAAGTGACGAGGGGCGCTCATGGGCGGGACTCCTGTTTGGCGGGCAACTGGCTCACTTCGCTGGTACGTCGCAGGTAGGAACTGGCGTAGGCGGCGGAGCGCGCGACCAATAGCGGGTCTTCGGAACCTTCGATCCCTTGGGGCAGGATCAGCGGGTCATAATTGATGTCGCGGCATTCGCCGTTGTCCTGCGCCTGGGTGCGCTCGAGCACCAATGTGCCGGCATTGAGGACCTTGCGGTCAGCGGGCCAGACCTTGCTGGCATCGTTCAGCGGGTCACCCGGGTTGGCCAGGGTGATGTTCAACTGCCAGCGCAACGGCCCGGCGGCGAGACGCTTCGCCAAGTCTTGCTCGAGGAAGTCGGCCCCTTGGGGTGGCGTCGCATCCGCAGCATCCTGGCTCATCGGCACCACGCCCCAGCGCACCGCCTGGCGCTGCCCGGCGGGGTTGACCAGATAGAATGCGTTGATGCCGTTGTAGGTTTCGGTGGCATAGCTGGCCGACGGCTTGGCGGTCTTGATCCATTGCAGGAACGGCACCGCTTCGGGGTGTGCGGCAAAGAACGCCGGTACGGCCGCGGGGTTCGGTTTTCCTGTGGCAGGGTCCGGCGACTGGGCTTGCTGGAGTTGGTAGAAGGCTTCGGGCGTGCCCACCGGAAACACCGGCATGCTGTTCATGCCGGTACGCCATTGCTGGCCGTTGGCCTGGGTAAAGCGCAGTGCCAGGCTGCGAATCGGCACACTGCCGTCCGGTGCATAGGGGTTGCCGCTGGGCAAGGCGAAACGCCCAACCACTGGCGTTTGCGGCTGCGAGAACACTTGGGCGCTGGAATAGGTGCTGGCCTCGCCCGTGCTTTGGAAATAGCCCGCGACGCAGACACCTTTTGAGTGGTTGCGTCGAAAGCCCGGGTGAACGCCGTTGTTTTTTTCCAGCACATTGACCAATGCCTGCGGTGTCAGGCGCTGTGGGTCGAGGCTACCATTGACGTAGGCAAACGCCCCGGCCAGCGCGGCAACAATCACGGCGATGCCGCTCAGGCGCAATGTCAGGCCAGCGGCACTCAAGGGTGGCCGGCTCGACGAGGATGAAGGATCAACCATGAGAAATCTCCAGGCCTCGAGGCCATTTGTTGGAAAGGACCCGTCAGACGAAGGCGTGACAGGTTTATTCCCACGCCTCGTATTTATTTTTCCTGCACTGGAATAATCTCGTTCGCGGGTCGTCTTTCCAGTCCCGGCGCAGTGACTGCCCACAGAAGCCACACCCCTATGAACGCATTCGACGAACAGTTGCGCGAGCTCATCCCCAGGCTACGGCGTTTTGCCATGTCGCTGACGCGCAACCCGAGCAACGCCGACGACCTGGTGCAGATGTGCCTGGAACGGGCGTTGTCCAAATGGAGCGACAAGCGCCCGGACGGCGATCTGCGGGCCTGGCTGTTTTCGATTCTGTACCGGCAGTTTCTCGACGGTCACCGCCGCTCCCGTCGGTATGCGCGCATGCTGGAGTTTTTCACCGGTCGCGACGATGCCCACCCTTCGGCCGAGCGCAGCGTGATCGCGCAATCGTCCCTGCAGGCCTTCGATCAACTCACGACGGAACAACGTGCACTGTTGTTGTGGGTGTCGGTGGAAGGCCTGAGTTACCAGCAAGTCGCCGACATCCTCGGCGTGCCGACCGGCACGGTGATGTCCCGCCTGTCCCGCGCCCGCCAGGCCCTGCGCCAACTCAGCGACGGCGAAATCACCCGCCCTACCCTGCGGATACTCAAATGATCAGCATGCCCCCCAGCGAAAGCGACCTGCACGCCTACGTCGATCGCCAACTGAGCGAGGCCGACCAGCGCCTGGTGCAGGCCTACCTGGCCAACCAGCCGGAAGTCGCCGCCCGGGTCCGCGCCTGGCAACAGGACGCACAGCACCTGCGCACGGCCCTGAGCGGCGCCTTGCAACAGCCGCCCAACCCGGACCTCGACCCGGCCATGATTCGCCAGCACCTGAAACATCGTTCCCGCCGCCACTTGGCCAGCGTCGCGGTGTTGCTGCTGGCCGTCAGCGTGGGTGGCTTCGGTGGCTGGCAGGCGCGGCAAATGACCCTGCTCAGCGCCGCAGCCCCCATGGCCGATGCGTTGCAGGCATACCGTTTGATTGCCCAGCAAGGCATCCTTCCGGCCGATTACCAGACCGGCGACGAACAGCACATGCAAGATTGGCTCGACCGTTACTTCACCCAGGCCAACCGGCTGCCAGACCTGTCGGGCGCCGGCTTCAAGCCGGTCAGCGGGCGCTTGCTCAGCACCGAACAAGGCGCGGCGGCGATGGTGGTCTATCAGGACACGAGCGGTCAGAAAATCAGCTTCTACGTGCGCCCACCCGGCCCGAAAAACTTCCTCCTGCCCCGGGGCAGTCGCCGCGAGGGCGAGTTGCAAGCCGAGTACTGGTCCGGGCCGGGCTACAACTATGCGATGGTCATCCCCAGTGATACGCCGACAGTGCAGCGGCTCAGGCAGACCCTGAATTTCTGAGTCCCCTACCCTGTGGGAATCTCTGTGGGAGCGAGCTTGCTCGCGATAGCGGTGTATCAGTCGACATCATTTCTAACTGAACCACCGCCATCGCGAGCAAGCTCGCTCCCACAGGGGATACAGGCTGCTCTTGAGAGTGTGTTCACCCCTGCCCAAACACCTGCGAAGGCCTGCGCAGCAACGGGTCGAACGGGTTGATCCGCGGTCCGATCAGGGCTGCCTCGCGCTTGAGCATGTCCACCACCGTCGACAGGCGATCGGGCCCCAGGCGGTCGCTCACCGTGGCCACGCTCAAGGCGGCCACGGCCCGGCCGTCACGATCCAGGATCGGCACCGCCACCCCGGCCATGCCTTGCAATACGCCTGTATTGCGCCCGGCGTAGCCCAGCGTACGGACGTTCTCCACTTCCGAACGCAGGAAGACTTCGTCGTACAAATGGAAATCCTTGAGCCGCGGCAGGTTGTATTGAATCACCGTGTCGCGCTCTTCCTCCGGCAGAAACGCCAGGATCGCCAGGCTGCCCTGCCCCACGCCCAACGCCACGCGACCGCCAATGTCGCCGGTGAACGTGCGGATCGGAAACGGCCCCTCGCTGCGGTCCAGGCAGACCGCATCGAAACCACTGCGCGCCAGCAAAAATAACGAGTCCCCCAGGGAGGCCGACAACCGCAGCATGGCCGGGCGCACCAGTTCGCGCAGGTTGCCGGTGTTGCCGGCGCGGGCGGCCAGGGCGAAGAACTCCAGGCTCAAGCGGTAGCGTTTGCTGCGTGCGTCCTGCTCGACCATGCCCTCGTCCATCAGGCTGCGCAGCAAGCGATGCGTGGTGGGCTGGGACAGGCCGATGCGCTGGGCCAGTTGCGTCACCCGCTCCCCACCCTCGGCGGTGTCACCCAGGCTGCGCAACACGGCAAACAGCCGGGAGACCGCACCGACACCCACCTCGCCCTTCTCATTATTCCGATCAGTGGAATTGGACATGCAATTTCTCATTATTAAATTTACTCACCGAATGAAACTGAAAATAGTCTTCGCTTCAGTGAAATAGTCCATTGAGCCCATCCTATTCTTCGTCCTACTCTTCGTCCAGACAGGGGCGATTCGAACAACAGCGGCAGCCGACTCAAGGTCGAGCGCCAACGCACCCCAGCAACACCCTTTCGTATCTGCCCATACAAAAAAGCGCGCCTCGCGGCGACGCATAACAATCTCAGGTGGAGCGCAGCTATGGCTTTTGTGCAACTTGAAGGACTTGGCAAACGTTACGGCGACATCGACGCCGTGGTCGCCACCCATCTGTCGGTGGAAAAAGGCGAGTTCGTCTCGCTACTGGGACCTTCCGGCTGCGGCAAAACCACAACCCTGCAGATGATCGCCGGCTTCGTCGAAGTCAGCAGCGGGCGCATCCTGCTGGACGGTCGCGACATTACCCACGCCAAGCCCGCCAGCCGTGGTTTGGGTGTGGTGTTCCAGAGCTACGCGCTATTTCCCCACATGACCGTCAAGGACAACGTCGCCTTCGGCCTGCGCATGCGCAAAGTGGCCAATACCGAACTGCAACAACGGGTAGACCGGGTGTTGAAGCTGGTACGCCTGGACCGCCACGCCGACCGCTACCCGCGAGAACTCTCGGGCGGCCAGCGCCAACGCGTGGCACTGGCCCGGGCGCTGGTGATCGAGCCGCCAGTGCTGTTGCTCGACGAGCCACTGTCCAACCTCGACGCCAATTTGCGCGAAGAGATGCAATACGAAATCCGCCGCATCCAGCGCGAAGTCGGGATCACCACGCTGATGGTGACCCACGACCAGTCCGAAGCCCTGTCGATCAGTGACCGGGTCGTGGTGATGCAGGCCGGGCGCATCACCCAGATCGACGCGCCGTATACCCTTTACGAGCACCCGCGCACCGAATTCATTTCCAGCTTCGTCGGCAAAGCCAACCTGCTGCCCGGCATGCGTGACAGTGCGGGTGTCGTTCAAGCCTGCAGCCAGGGCAATGGCGAGCTGACGCTGAGCCTGCGCCCGGAAAAAATCGACCTCTGCGAGGCCGGTTCAGGCCGACTGCAAGGCACCCTCGTCAGCCGCTTCTTCCTTGGCAGCCAATGGCTGTACGGCGTCTCCACCAGCCTGGGGGAGCTCTGCGTGGTGCGCCGCAACGACGGCTCCGCGCCCTTGGTCGAAGGCACGGCGGTGGGCCTGGATTGGGACCCGGCGCTGCTGCGGGTGCTGACTGCGGACGAGGTGCCGGCATGAAGCTGATCGATGCGATGCGCCGCGGTCGCCAAGGCTACTTGATGTCCGCGCCGGCCCTGGCCTTGTACCTGGGCTTGCTGGTCATTCCCTTGGGCTTGACCTTGGTCCTGTCGTTCAACGTCTTCGACTACAGCTCGGGCATCAACGGCGACGCCTATACCTTCGAGCACTACACCAGCCTGCTGGGCGATCCGTACTTCTACGAGATCTTTTTGCGCACGTTCTGGATCAGTGCCCTGACCACTCTCCTGTGCGTGCTGATCGGCGTGCCCGAGGCGTACATCCTCAGCCGCATGGGCGCACCGTGGCGCTCGATTTTCCTGATTCTGATTCTCACGCCGCTGCTGATTTCAGTGGTGGTGCGGGCCTTCGGCTGGAGCCTCCTGCTCGGCGCCGACGGCCTGGTCAACCAGGCGCTGCAAGCCTTCGGCGGCTCGCCGATGAAGCTGCTCTATACACCGTTCGCCGTGGTCATCGCCCTGGTCCACGTGATGTTGCCGTTCATGATCATTCCGGTCTGGACCTCGCTGCAGAAACTCGACCCGGCCGCCGAGCAGGCCGCGCTGTCCCTGGGAGCGAGCCAGTTCACGGTGATCCGCAAAGTGGTACTGCCGCAAATCATGCCCGGTGTGCTGTCCGGCACGCTGATTGTGTTCGGCCTCGCCGCCAGTTCCTTCGCGATTCCCGGTCTGCTCGGCGGACGGCGTTTGAAGATGGTCGCCACGTTGATCTACGACCAGTACCTGTCGGAGCTGAACTGGCCCATGGGCGCGGCCATTGCCGTTGCCCTGTTGCTGCTCAACCTGCTGATCATGCTGTCGTGGAACCGGATGATCGAAGGCCGCTACAAGAAGTCATTGGGGTAATGGGTCATGTCTAGAAACGGTCCTTTCGCGTTGCTGTTCCACGCCTTGGTGGTGGTCTTCATGCTCGCGCCGCTGGTGGTGGTCTGCCTCGTCGCTTTCACCCCGGAAAACACCTTGAGCCTGCCGACCACCGAGTTCTCCCTGCGCTGGTTTCGCGCTGTGTTCGAACGCGCGGACTTTGTCGATGCGTTCTACAACAGCCTGGTCCTGGCGTTCAGCGCGGCCTCGCTGGCGACGTTGATCGCGGTGCCCGCGGCCCTGGCGATCACCCGGCTCGAGTTCCCCGGCCGGGACTTCTTCAACGGCCTGTTCCTGTCGCCAATCATCATTCCGCACCTGGTGCTGGGGGTCGCATTGCTGCGCCTGTTTGCGCTGATGGGCGTGAACGGCAGCTTTGCCTGGCTGATCTTCGCCCATGTGCTGGTGATCACGCCCTACGTGTTGCGCCTGGTGCTGGCCTCGGCCATCGGCCTGGACCGCAGCGCCGAACAGGCCGCGCAATCGCTGGGGGCCGGACGCTTCACGCTGTTCCGGCAAATCACCTTGCCGATGATCCTGCCAGGGGTGGCCGGGGGCTGGCTGCTGGCGTTCATCAACAGTTTCGATGAAGTCACGCTGTCGATCTTCGTCACCTCGCCGGCCACACAAACCTTGCCGGTGCGCATGTACGTGTACGCCACCGAATCCATCGACCCGATGATGGCGGCGGTGTCGGCACTGGTCATCGCGCTGACCGCGCTGACCATGATTCTGCTCGACCGGGTCTATGGCCTGGATCGGGTCCTGGTAGGCAAACAATGAGGGCACCATGGCGCTGCTGAAACGACTGGCCGAAGGCGACCGCCCGGCCCTGGACTTTACCCTCGACGGCAAGCCTGCCACCGGCCTGCAGGGGGACACGCTGCTGACCGCCGTGCTGACCTGCAGCGAACACCTGCGCGGCAGTGACTTCAGCGCCGAACCCCGGGCCGGCTTCTGCCTGATGGGCGCCTGCCAGGACTGCTGGGTGCGCCTGGGCGACGGCCGCCGCGTCCGCGCCTGCTCGACCCTGCTCGAAGCCGGACAACACATCAGCCGCGAACCGGGGCGCCAGGTATGAACACTGTCGACTGGCCTGGCCTCATCGCGAGCGAGCTCGCTCCCACAGGGGTACTGCGGCACCAGCATCCACAACCGATCCAATGTGGGAGCGAGCTTGCTCGCGATGACGGTTTCGAGCGCAGCAAAAATCCCCCGGCCCGGCCAATGAGGTGGCGATGAAACCGATAGCCATCATCGGCGCCGGCCCCGCCGGTATCCGTGCCGCGCAGACATTGGTCGCCCACGGTTTGTACCCGGTCCTGCTGGACGAAGCCGCCCGCGGTGGCGGGCAGATCTATCGGCGTCAACCGGCCAATTTCAAGCGCTCGCCAGGCAAGCTCTATGGCTTCGAAGCGCACAAGGCCAACGCCATCCACCAGACGCTCGACGCGTTGCGCGAACAGCTCGATTACCGTCCCGACACCCTGGTGTGGAACGCCGAAGCCGGCCTGCTCGATACCCTGCATGAAGGCCGCGCCGACCGCCTCGAGTACGCCAGCGTAATCGTTGCAACCGGTGCCACCGACCGGATCCTGCCTGTACCCGGGTGGACCCTGCCCGGGGTCTACAGCCTGGGCGCGGCGCAGATCGCCCTGAAGTTCCAGGGGTGCGCCATCGGCGAACGGGTGGCGTTCGCCGGCAGCGGTCCCTTGCTGTATCTGGTGGCCTATCAATACGCCCGGGCCGGCGCCAACGTGGTCGCAGTGCTCGACAGTTCGCCCTTTGGCGCCCAGGTCCGTGCCCTGCCCGGCCTGCTGGCACAACCGGCCACCCTCGCCAAGGGCCTCTACTACCGCGCCTGGCTGACCGCCCACGGCATCGCCGTGCATCAAGGCGCGAGCCTGTCGCGCCTCGACGGCGAACGCCGGGTGCAGTCGTTGAAATGGCGCAACGCCAACGGCGAACACACCCTCGACTGCGACGCGGTGGCCTTCGCCCACGGCTTGCGCAGTGAAACCCAACTGGCCGACCTGCTGGGTTGCGACTTCACCTGGAACGCCCTCAACCGCGCCTGGCTGCCACGACGCGACGGCGCTGGACGCAGCAGCGTGCCGGGGATCTACCTGGCCGGTGACGGCGCCGGCATCATGGGCGCCGACGCCGCTGAGATGGCCGGTGAACGGGCGGCCCTGGCCTTGCTCGAAGACATTGGTTATCTGATCGACCCGCAGCGTTGCACTCAGTTGGAACAATCCCTCGAACGCATCGGCCATTTCCGACAGGGCCTGGAACGTGCGTTTGCCTTTCCTGAAGCGTGGGCCGCCGATGCCGCCGATGACCTGATGATTTGCCGCTGCGAAGAAGTCAGCGCCGGCGACATCCGCCAGGTGGTGGGCCAAGGCCATTGGGAGATCAATCGGGTCAAGGCGCATTGCCGGGTCGGCATGGGCCGTTGCCAGGGACGAATGTGCGGTGCCGCCGCGGCGGAAATCATTGCCCGCGAGAGTGGCCGCACCGTGTCCAGCATCGGTCGCTTGCGGGCCCAGGCGCCGATCAAGCCCGTGCCGTTCGGCCTGGAGGTCGAGCCATGATCGAAGTGGATGCTGTGATCATTGGCGGCGGCATCGTCGGCGCCTCGGCCGCGTTGTTCCTGAGTAAGGCCGGACGTCGGGTGGCGTTGCTTGAACGCGACTTCTGCGGTTCGCACTCCAGCGGCGTGAACTACGGCGGTGTGCGCCGCCAGGGCCGGCCGCTGTCGCAATTGCCCTTGTCGCAACGGGCCCATGAGATCTGGAGCCAGTTGCCACAATTGATCGGCATCGACGGTGAGTACCAGCGCAGCGGTCATCTGAAGCTGGCCCGCAGCGCTGAAGACCTGCAAGCGCTGCACGACTACGCCGCCGCCAGCCAGGGCTTTGGCCTGGATCTGCAACTGCTCGATCGCACGGCCCTGCGCGGCCGTTTTCCGTGGGTCGGCTCTGTCGCGGTCGGGGCATCGCTGTGCCCGGACGACGGCCATGCCAATCCGCGCCTGGTGTCGCCAGCCTTTGCCCAGGCCGCTCGCCGGCAGGGTGCGCAAATCCATGAACAGTGCGCCGTCAGCAACGTTGTGCACGACGGCCAGCGCTTTGTCGTACACACAGCAACAGGCCTGACGTTCCACGCGCCCTGGCTGCTGAACTGCGCCGGTGCCTGGGCAAGCCAGTTCGCCGCACAGTTCGGCGAAGCGGTACCGATGCACGCCGGACACCCGGCGATGCTGGTCACCGAACCCTTGCCCTTGGTCATGGACGCCAGCACTGGCGTCGAGGGCGGCGGTATCTATGCCCGCCAAGTCTCGCGCGGCAATTGCGTGCTAGGCGGCGGCCAGGGTTTTGCCTTGGACGCTGCACGCGCCCGCCCCGGCCAGAACGCCGTGCTGGAGATCCTGCGTCAGGCCGTCGAGCTCTACCCGTTTTTGGAGGGCGCCCAGGCGATTCGTACCTGGAGCGGCACCGAAGGTTACCTGCCCGATCGCCAGCCGGTGATCGGCCACAGCAGCACCCAGCCCGGTCTGTTGCACGCGTTCGGCTTTGCCGGCGCGGGCTTCCAGATCGGCCCGGCGGTGGGCCAGGCGCTCACCGAGATCATCTGCAGCGGGGCTTCGACCACGCCGCTGGATGCGTTTTCCATCACCCGGTTTCACTCCATCTCCGTTGCTTGATAGAGGAAGGTCGTGCCAATGAATAACGTCAAACGCAGTGCACTGTTCGGTTTCTGCTCGCTGGGTTCCGCTTGCCTGGGCGCCCTGCTCCCGGCCACCCAGGCGTTGGCCGAGCCGACGCTTTACCTGGGCATGAACGGCGGCACCATGGAGCGGCTCTACGCCGACAAGGTCTTGCCGGCTTTCGAGAAAGCCAACAACGTCAAAGTGGTCATCGTGCCTGGTACCTCTGCCGACATCCTGGCCAAGGTCCAGGCCAGCAAAGGCAACCCGCAGATGCACGTGATGTTCCTCGATGACGGCATCATGTACCGCGCCATCGCCATGGGCTTGTGCGACAAGCTCGAAGACAGCCCACCCCTGGCGCAGATCCCGGCCAAGGGGCGCATCAAGGATCAGGCCGTGGCCGTCAGCCTCGGGGTGACGGGGTTGGCCTACAACACCCGGCTATTCAAGGAAAAGGGCTGGAATACGCCCACCTCATGGATGGACCTGGCCGATCCGCGCCTCAAGGACAAAGTGGTGTTCCAGTCGATGGCCTCGTCCACGTTCGGCCTGCACGGCTTTTTGATGTTCAACCGGATCCAGGGCGGCAGCGAAACCGACGTTGAGCCGGGTTTCAAGGCCTGGCCAAACACGGTGGGACGCAACGTGCTGGAGTACATCCCGAGCTCGGCGAAGATATCCGAGATGCTGCAGACCGATGAAGCCGCGCTGTTCCCGCTGACGCCGACCCAAGTGACCGCGCTGAAACTCAAGGGCATGCCGGTCGAATATGCCCAGCCGAAGGAAGGCGCCGTGGTCCTCAACGTCGCCGAATGCGCCATCGCGCAAAACACCCAACCGGAACTGGCGCAAAAGCTCGCCGCGTTCCTGCTGACCCCGCAAGCCCAGGCCATCGCCCTGGAAGAAGGCGACCAGATCCCGTCCAACCCCAACACCCCGACCACCGACAAGACCCGCGGCCAGGTGGAGGCGATGAAGCAATACCTGGAAACGGCGATTGCCGTGGATTGGGACCAGGTCAACGAACAACGCCCGGCCTGGAACGCCCGCTGGAACCGCAGCATCGAGCGCTAGCGCGAATTGCTGTGGGAGCAAGGCTTGCCCGCGATGCAGGCGCCTCGTTTTCTCAGAGACCGCGCCGTCTTCATCGCGGGCAAGCCTTGCTCCCACAGATAAATCCCCTCGCCACAGGGTGTTGTACTGAGCTGATTATTGGTTAACTGTCTGGCTACGGACGCCAGACCCTCCCCTTGATCAACAGCGACCCCCACCATGCACACCCTCGCCCAACTACGCGCCGGCCAGCTCTCAGGCATTACCCGGTTGGACCTGGCCTGCGGCTTGACGCAGTTTCCCCAGGAAATCTTCGACCTGGCCGATTCCCTCGAGATTCTCAACCTCAGTGGCAATCAGTTGGACACGCTGCCCGACGACCTGCATCGGCTGACTCGCCTGCGCGTGCTGTTCTGTTCGGACAACCGCTTCACCGAACTGCCCGAATGCCTGGGCCGTTGCGGCGCTTTGACCATGGTCGGTTTCAAGGCCAACCGTATTGCGCACGTCGCAGGCGCCGCGCTGCCGCCACGGCTGCGCTGGCTGATCCTGACCGACAACTGCGTCAGCCAATTGCCGGATGAACTGGGCCAACGCCCCTCTCTGCAAAAACTGATGCTGGCCGGCAACCGCTTGCGGCAATTACCGGCGAGCCTGAGCCAGTGTCATCGCCTCGAACTGCTACGTATCGCCGCCAACCAACTGACCGAACTGCCGCAATGGCTGCTCACGTTGCCAAGCCTCAGTTGGCTGGCCTACGCCGGTAACCCGCTGGAAGCCCGGGCAGAAGCGGCGGCCCTGAATACCACGACGCCTATCGACTGGTCGCATCTGGAACTGCAACAACCACTGGGTGAAGGCGCGTCGGGGGTGATTCATCAGGCGCTCTGGCAGACGCCCGGCCAGGCGGCACGAAAGGTCGCGGTGAAGCTGTACAAAGGCCAGATGACCAGCGACGGCTCGCCCCTGCATGAGATGCATGCCTGCATCACGGCCGGTCGCCACTCGAACCTGATTGAGGTGCTGGGCCAGGTTGCCGGGCACCCCGAGCAACAGGACGGGCTGGTGATGGCGCTGATCGAACCCAGCTACCGTAACCTCGCCGGGCTGCCGAGCCTGGCGTCGTGCAGCCGCGACGTCTATGCCGATGAACTGCGCCTGAGCGCTCCGGCGGCCCTGCGCATCGCCCATGGCATTGCCTCGGTGGCGGCGCACCTGCACCGCCAGGGCATCACCCACGGGGATCTCTACGGGCACAATATTCTGTGCGATGACCAGGGCGATTGCCTGCTGGGGGATTTTGGCGCGGCGTCGTTCCACGCCACCACGGACAACCTGCAAACCCGCGCCCTGCAACGCATCGAAGTGCGGGCCTTCGGGATTCTGCTGGGGGAATTGCTGGCGCGGATCGAACCGGGGCTCGGTGTTGAGGAACTGGCAGCGTTGCAGGATCTACAGGTGCGCTGCTGTCAGCCGGATGTATTAGCGCGGCCGGGGTTTGATGAGATTGAAGGTTTACTGCGCGACCGTGGCGAGGGAGCAAACTCCCTCACCACAGGACATTGCGGGTAGCGCTTAACCGGCCAACCCGACAAACATATCCTGCACGTCATCGTGGTTGTCGAGGCCTTCGAGGAACGCTTCGACTTCAGCCATCTGCTCGTCGGTGAGGCCACTGACCGGGTTTTTCGGCTGGTAGCCCAGCTTGGCCGACAACACGGTGAAACCCTGCTCCGGCAAGGCCTTCTGGACGGCATCGAGGTCGGCAGGGTCGGTGAGGAACAACGTCGCGCCTTCTTCGCCCGGCTCGAAATCCTGGGCGCCGGCCTCGATGGCGGCCATTTCCGGATCGGCGTCCGAGCTGTCCGGCGCGGCTTCGATCATGCCGACATGGTTGAAGTCCCACGCCACCGAACCCGAGGCGCCGAGTTGGCCCTTGCGGAACGCGACGCGAATTTCGGCAACGGTGCGGTTGATGTTATCGGTCACGCATTCAACGATCAGCGGCACCTGGTGCGGCGCGAACCCTTCGTAGGTGACGCGGTGGTATTGCACGGTTTCACCGAGCTGGCCAGAACCTTTCTTGATCGCACGTTCCAGGGTCTCGCGGGGCATCGAGGCCTTCTTCGCCTGTTCGACCACCAGTCGCAAGTGCGCGTTGGTAGCGGTATCCGCGCCGTTGCGCGCGGCAATGGTGATTTCCTTCACCAGTTTGCCGAAGATCTTGCCCTTGGCGTTGGCAGCCGCTTCTTTGTGTTTAACCTTCCACTGTGCGCCCATTACTCACTCTCTTGTCTGACGCGCCGAGACATCTGCCGGCCGGCGCTGTGGCGCAAGTTTATACGGCCTAAACCGGCTGATCGACCAAAAAATTCACCCTGCCGGATCGACATTTTCACAGCGTGTTGTAGGGCGTTTCTGAAATAGTGACTCACAAGCACCGTTTCCCCCCGCGGTTTCGTACCCTCTGCGCCTCTCTCCCCGCCAGTAGGAGCGGCGATGCGCAACGACACGGAAAGTCCCTTCAGCCTGACGCTCACGCAAAGCGACTTGCAACTGCAAGTCTTGCGCTTCAACGGCCGCGAAGCCCTCAACCAGCCATACCGCTTTGACCTCGAACTGATCGGCCTGGCCCCGCCGATAGATCCCGACCTCCTCTTGGGGCATCCGGCCTTCCTGCGCCTGGACGGCGAATCGGGCGTCCATGGGATTGTCCACCGCGTTAGCTTGAATGCCCTGGCGACGCGGTGCATCGGCTATCGCTTGACGTTGGTTCCCTACCTCCAGCAACTGGAGCAAGGCCCGCGGCGCCGGGTTTTCCATCGGCTCAGCGTGGTACAGGTGCTGCAACGCCTGCTGGAAGAACACGCGCTACCCGTCGACAGCTACCGTTTCGAACTGCCCCATGGGCAGTATCCGTGTCGCCCATTCTGCATCCAGTACGAGGAAAGCGACCTGACCCTCCTGCAACGGCTGTGCGAGGAAGAAGGTATTCATTACCACTTCGAACACGCTCCCCAGGGCCATGTCCTGGTGTTTGCCGAAGACCCGAAGAGCTTTCCCGCACGCCCCGTCGAGCTGCCCCTGCACCCGAACGACAGCCAGCTACCGGCCATCAAGCGCTTGTATTTGCGTCACCACCCGATGATGCCTGGCCTGCCTGTCGGGTTCAGTGACCGGGCCCAGTCAGAAACCGAGGCCTCGGCGGCGAATCAACCCCTTGAGCGGATCGATCACGAAGCCATGCGCGGCAACCCGGCCTTGGCTCACCGTTACCAGGCCGGTCGCCGCCACCTTGAACGGTTGCGCTGCCGGCAACGGCAAATTCATGGCCACAGCACCCAACCGGGCCTGCACGGCGGCGACATCGTGCAGATCTGCGAACACCCGGTTTCCACCTTCAACGATCAATGGCTGATCACCGAGGTCCAGCATCGCGGACGACAGTTTTCGATCCTGGAACCGGATCTTCCCGCCACACCGTCGGCCCGTGACTACCGTAACCGGTTCACCGCCATTCCCTGGTCCACCACATTCAGGCCGGCCCTCAAGCACCCCAAGCCCTGCATCCCCGGGTACCACCTGGCCCATGTACTCGGCCGCACCGGCCAGCCGGCCAGCCCCGATGAGCGTGGCCAGGTGAGTGTCAGCCTATGGGCGCCGGACCAGGACGGCATCACGCTGCCAGTGTCGCGGCTGACGTTGGATGGCAGCCCCAGCCTGATGGCCGGCAGCGAAGTGCTGGTGAGTTTTCTCGATGGCGACCCTGATCGACCGGTGCTGTGCCCGGGGGCTGTCGATACCGGCGCAGGACAAACCGCCGCGCCCACGAAACCGCCCCGGGGCAATCCTGATGCCGGGCTGCTGCTGGACTGGCTGCTGAATCCGCCGGACTTCACGCCCTGACCCATCCTGTGACTTCATGCCGGCAAAACTGATCTGGCTCATGCCAATTCAACGAAACGGGCTTACAGTAAATAGACAACGCCGCTCTAGACGGCGCTCTACCCTGATCGTTGGAGATACCTGCAATGCCCTGGAAAAGCTCAGAAAGCCGCTACAGTACCGTCACGGTGACCTTGCATTGGCTGATGCTGGTGCTGCTGGCCGTGGTTTATGCCTGCATCGAGTTCCGGGGGATTTTCCCCAAGGGCAGCGGTGGCCGGACCCTGATCAAGGAAGCGCACTTCATGCTCGGCCTGACAGTGTTCCTGCTGGTCTGGCTGCGCCTGTTCGCCCGCAGCATGGGTAAGACACCGGCAATTTTCCCGGCCTCGCCTGTGTGGCAAACCGTCCTGGCTCGCCTGATGCACTGGGCGCTGTACCTGTTCATGATCGCCATGCCGTTGCTGGGCTGGCTGATCACCAGCGCCGAAGGTCATCAAGTGATGTTCTACGGTTTCGATCTGCCCTTGCTCATCGATCAGGACAAGGAGTTTGCCAAGCAACTGGAAGGCTGGCATGTGCTGGGCGGCACCATCGGCTATTGGTTGATTGGCTTGCATGCCTTGGCGGGGCTGTACCACCACTATGTGGTACGGGACAACACGCTGTTGCGGATGATGCCCAAACGCGGCTGATCGCTGTTACTCGAACCCTCGGCGGCCTTGCAAACCGCCGGTGTGGACGAAAATCAAACGGGTGCCGGGGGCAAACCCTCCGGTTTCGACCCGCGCTTTAAGCAACATCAAGGCTTTGCCGGTGTACAACGGCTCCAGTTCGATGGCCGCCGTGGTTTCGATGAACTCGGTGAGTTCGGCATCGACCCGGGCGAAACCGCCACGGCTGCCGTCAAACAATTCATAAAGCGCACGACAAAGGCCTGCCTCTGCCACGATGTTTTCGACTTGCTGCGCCACGCCATGGTCCTGGGGCACCGCCAGCACGCCATAGACCGGGCGCTCGCCCGCTTCGGCCAGCACCAGCCCGGCCAGCGATGTGCCGGTGCCGCAGGCCAACCACCAGCCGTGATAATCCGCCCATCCCAACGTTGCCAGTTGTTCACGGACATTGGCTGCCCAGGCCATGCAGCCTAGTGCTCCAGGCAACCCCGAACCGCCCTCGGGCACGGGATGCAAATGTGGGTAGCGGATCTGCCACGGCGCCCAGAAACCCGGCGCGTGCCGCTCTCGGTATCCGCCATAACCCAACCAGTGCAGATCCATGCCAAACGCCTTCAGGTCGCGCACCGTCGGCGTGTCCTGGGGATGACCACGCAACAGCCCCACCGTGGGAAACCCGAAGCGCCTGCCCGCCGCGGCCAACGCATGCAAATGGTTGGAATAGGCCCCGCCCAGGCTCATGACCCCCTCGGCACCGGCCTCATGGGCGGCGCGCAAATGATGGACCAGCTTGAACCACTTGTTGCCGCTGATCAGCGGATCGATCCGGTCCAGGCGCAACACCGCCACTTCAACACCGGCACGGGCGAGCCAGTCCAGGTGAAGGGGGTCGAGTCGGGGTTGGGGATGCCAGTCGAGGGCGGGAAGCAGCATGGCAGCAGGTCGAGGAGAAAGATGCCCGGCATCTTAACAGCTTGGCAGCGGGTGACTTCAGGTTCACCACATCCCCCTGTGGGAGCGAGCTTGCTCGCGATAGCGGTTAGTCAGCTACATAGGGGTTGACTGACCTGCCGCCATCGCGAGCAAGCTCGCTCCCACAAGGGTTTTGTCTGGGGCTGTGCCTTACAACTGCGCCGCCAACCGCGCCCCCTGGTTGATCGCCCGCTTGGCGTCCAGCTCCGCCGCCACGTCGGCACCGCCGATGAGGTGAACGGTCTGCCCCGCCGCCTCCAGGCCTTCCTGCAATTCACGCAGCGGATCCTGGCCGGCGCAGATCACGATGTTGTCCACGGCCAGCACTTGTGGCTCGCCGGTTTCACCGATGCGAATGTGCAGGCCATCGTCGTCGATCTTCAGGTACTCGACGCTGTTGAGCATTTGCACCTGCTTGTTCTTCAGGCCCGTGCGGTGAATCCAGCCGGTGGTCTTGCCCAGGCCGTCACCGACCTTGGACGTCTTGCGTTGCAGCAGGAACACCTGGCGCGCCGGTGCATGGGGTTCGGCCTTGATCCCGGCCACGCCGCCGCGAGCCTCGAGGTGGGTATCGATGCCCCACTCCTTCCAGAACGCCTCGCGGTCCTGGCTGGTGGCGACACCCTGATGCACCAAGAACTCCGACACGTCAAAGCCGATACCGCCAGCACCAATCACCGCGACACTGCGGCCCACCGGCTTGCGCTCGAGGATCACGTCCAGGTAGCTCAACACCTTGGCATGCTCCACGCCAGGAATCGCCGGCACGCGCGGCGCGATGCCGGTGGCGAGGATGATCTCGTCGTAACCGCCAGCCACCAATTGCGCCACATCCACCCGGGTGTCAAGGCACAGTTCGACATGGCTGGTCTGCAATTTGCGCTTGAAGTAGCGCAGGGTTTCGAAGAACTCCTCCTTGCCCGGCACGCGCTTGGCGACGTTGAACTGGCCACCGATTTCACTGGCCGAATCGAACAGCGTCACCTGATGCCCACGCTCGGCCGCCACGGTGGCAGCGGACAGGCCGGCCGGGCCGGCACCGACCACGGCGATTTTCTTCACCTGGGTCACCGGCAGATAGTTCAGCTCGGTTTCGTGGCAGGCCCGCGGGTTCACCAGGCAACTGGTGAGCTTGCCGCCAAAGGTGTGGTCCAGGCACGCCTGGTTGCAGCCGATGCAGGTGTTGATTTCATCGCCGCGACCGGCAGCGGCCTTGTTGACGAACTCCGGATCGGCCAGGAACGGCCGGGCCATGGAGACCATGTCGGCATCGCCTTCAGCGAGGATCTGCTCGGCCACTTCCGGGGTGTTGATGCGGTTGGTGGTGATCAGCGGGATGCTCACCGAGCCACGCAGCTTGGCCGTGACCTTGCTGAACGCGGCACGCGGAACCTTGGTGGCGATGGTGGGAATTCGCGCTTCGTGCCAACCGATACCGGTGTTGATGATCGTCGCGCCGGCCTGCTCGATGGCCTTGGCCAACTGGACGATTTCGCCCCAGGTGCTGCCGCCTTCCACCAGATCGAGCATCGACAGGCGAAAGATGATGATGAAATTCGGGCCTACCGCCTCACGCACCCGACGCACGATTTCCACCGGCAGGCGCATGCGGTTTTCATAGCTGCCGCCCCAACGGTCGGTACGGTGGTTGGTGTGGGCCGCCAGGAACTGGTTAATGAAGTAACCTTCCGAGCCCATGATCTCGACGCCGTCGTATTCGGCCTTCTGGGCCAGTACCGAGCAGGTGACGAAATCGCTGATCTGCTTCTCGATACCCTCCTCATCCAATTCCTTGGGCTTGAACGGGTTGATCGGCGCCTGGATCGCGCTCGGTGCCACCTGCTTGGGGCTGTAGGCGTAGCGCCCGGCATGGAGAATCTGCATGCAGATCTTGCCACCGGCCTCGTGTACAGCCCGGGTAACGATCTGGTGCTTGAGCGCTTCTTCTTCGGTGGTCAGCTTGGCCGCGCCGGAGTAGACACCGCCCTCGTCGTTCGGCCCGATCCCACCGGTGACCATCAGGCCGACGCCCCCCCGGGCACGCTCGGCAAAGTACGCCGCCATGCGTTCGAAGCCGCCGGGTTTCTCTTCCAGACCGGTGTGCATCGAGCCCATCAGGGTACGGTTGCGCAAGGTGGTGAAACCCAGGTCCAGCGGGGCCAGCAGGTGCGGGTAATGAGAGGCGGTCATCGGTAACTCCACAACGGGCGATCACGGGAAAAAGCGCAAGCTCTGCGGCTTGCGTCTGTCATGACCCACAGCGTAAGAGCCGGGATGCGGGCACTCAATGACCGTAACTGACAACTTAATGATCCGAATGTGCAGGGGGCCGATCAACCGTGCGTGACTCTCGACGGGATGGGCCAGTCCTATCAACGCTGGACCAAGTGCTCGAACCCAAAATAACCCTAATCACATGGTCGTCACGGTGTCCTGTTTCGCAAATACGTTCCTTTTTTGACGAGTGGCTGTTGCCGTCAGGCAAGGCGCCGCGACGAGTCATAGCCCGCTATGGCGAGGAGCGGCAACGCAGCATGACGACAACAGACGCCGTCAAAAAGGAACAGTATTTGTGATACAGGACACTGGCATGCATCCCCAACGAAAAATGCTGCACAACGAGTTGCACGCCCGCCCGTCGCTATATTTCGACGAACCGGCCCACGTCTTCCACCTGGCGTTTCTGGGCGACAATGCCCAGTGCAACGCGCTGCTCGAACGACTGTGCCCTGAAACCCACGCAGCAGAAGCCGCACAAGGCATCACCCGCCTTGAAGGACACCCGCTCAAGTGGGAGCGCCACGCCGAGTTCTTCACCCTGACCCTGGTCGTTCCCGCCAGCACCAACGAACTGCACTGGACAACGCTGCCCGAATGCCTTGCCCAGGGTATCGAAGGTCATTCCCAGCACCTGATCAATGCGGTTCAGGTGGTGGTGCGCGCAGAAGCCGGTCTCGACCTGCCCAGCTACGGTTTCAAGGACCCTTGCGGCTCTTGCGTGGGCGGTGGCGATGCGGTGGTCTGGAGCGATTTTCGCCTGACCGAGGACGGCACCAACCGCCTGCTGTTCATCAATCGACGGCTCAACGCTTATCGCCAGGGCCGCATGATCCGGCGCCTGCTGGAAATCGAGACCTATCGCATGATGGCGTCCTTGTCGCTCAATACCGCCAAGGCACTGGACCCACAACTGAACGAATTCGATCGCACCCTGGTGAGCCTGTCCGAGCGCAACGCCAATGCCAGCGGCGTGCATGCCAAGGCCCTGCTGGAGGACATCGCCCTGCTGTCTCGCCAGGTGGTCAGCAGCACGGTCAGGAATCGCCACCGTTTCAGCGCGACCCGCGCCTACGCACAACTGGTGTTCGAGCGCCTGGGTGAGTTGCGCGAGAGTCACCTGGGCGATTGCCAACGGCTGGGCGTGTTCATCGAACGGCGTTTCAAACCCACGGTGCGTTATTGCGCAGCCACCGAACAGCGCCTCGAACAACTGGCCATGAGCGTCGCCAACCTGGGTGACTTGCTGCAAGCCCGCGTGCAAGTCGAAATGGAAGACCAGAACGCCGAGATCCTGCGCAGCCTCAATGCCCGAGCCGATGCACAGATAAAAATTCAGCGCGCGGTGGAAGGCCTGTCGATCATTGCCATCACCTACTACCTGATCAACCTGTTCAAACTGGTCTATAGCGGGCTGCACACCTTGGGCGCGAACCTCTCGGCCCGCGAAGCGCTGCTGGGCATGACGCCGCCGGTGCTGTTGATCATGCTGCTGATTCTGATCCGGATCAGGAAGGCCAAAAGTCACTAGCGCGCCTTGCCCGCGCAGAGGCGATCCAAGGGTTCCATGGACGCCTCTGCGTGTGCCTGCCGTGAGGACAAATCAGCGCCCGCCCTTCGCTAATCCCTTGTTTTACCGTACCCTGCCCCGTAACTCTTGATGAAAAATCACGAACCTGCACACGGCCGCTGACTGTTCCCCATGCGCAAATTTCTGTACCTGCTGTTTTCACTGGCCTTGATTGCCGCCCTGGTCACCTACGCACTGTGGACGACGGATCGCCCGGTGGGTCATTACCTGTCAGACCTGCGCATCCACCTGGCGGTGAATCAAGGCACGCCGGCCGACCGCGGCAATCTGCTGGGCATCCAGCCCGAACTGTTCCCCACCGACTACCAGAGCCCCGAGCGCCTGCATCGCAAACTGGCGGCCTATCTGCAGGCCGCTCGCGACCAGGGCTTTCTCAATGCCAAGACCGTAGTGGTCCTGCCCGAGCACATCGGCACCTGGTTGATGGTCGGCGGCGAAAAAGACGAGTTGTACCAGGCCACCACCTTGAAGGAAGCCATGAACTGGCTGGCGGTCAGCAATCCACTGGCTTTTATCCAGGCGCTGGTCAGCGCTCAAGGCGATAACCGACTGGGCGATGCCTACCTGCGCATGAAAGCCGAACGCATGGCCCATGACTATCAAGCGCTGTTCGGTGGCCTGGCCAAGGAGTTCGGCATCACCCTGGTGGCCGGTTCCATCGTACTTCCCGAGCCCAGCGTCAGCGACGGTGAACTGAAAGTCGGCCGCGGCGCGCTGTACAACAGCAGCCTGGTGTTCGGCAGCGATGGCCGGCCGATCGGCCAGCCACAACGCCAACGGCATCCCGTGTTTGAACAGCAGGATGTGCTTGGCGCCGACCACCCGGCCGCCCCCCTCGTCATCGACACCCCCGCCGGACGCCTGGGCGTGCTGATTGGCAGCGACAGTTGGTACCCGCTCCACTACCGGCAACTCAACGACCAGGGCGCAGAACTGATCGCGGTGCCCGCCTTCATTATCGGCCGCGAAACGTGGGACAAACCTTGGAGCGGTTATAAAGGCCTGTCCACACCAAACGAAGTGAGTCTCAAACCGGGTGAAGTGAGCGAGGGCCAAGCCTGGCATCGCCTGACACTGACCGGCCAATTGCCCATCAGCCAGGCCCGGGGCGGCGTCAGCGTATTCCTGCGTGGCCAGTTCTGGGACAGCGGCAGCGCCGGCCAGAGCTTCATCAGCCACAACGGCCAACACTTCCCCGATGGCGAAGACCGTGGCGCCCGCCTGCTGAACCTGTGGTTGTGAACATGAAACCGCAGCCAATGCGCCTGGGGGACTTGTCAGTGGGCTTCGTCCATAGCCTGGCTGACGCTGTCGCCAGCCATGGGCAAGACCCCCAACCTTTGCTTGAACAGTACGGTCTCGATGCCGCGCGCCTGGCTGAGCCCGGGGCACGTCTGTCGATCCCACGCTACATGCGCTTGGGCCACGCTGCGATTCAACAGACTCAGGACCCGGCCCTGGGCCTGCGCATGGGTCAGCTCGGGCGCTTGAGCCAGGCCGGGCTGGCGGGCGTTACCGCCGCCCAGGCGCCGACCGTGCGCGAGGCCGCCCGCTGCATGATCCGCTTCGAACCGCTGTATGGCTCCAACTATCGCGGCCAATCGAGTTTCCATGAAGATGCCCGAGGCGCTTGGCTACGGTTCTATTCCATCAGCCCGTATAACGCCTACAACCGCTTCGTCGTGGATTCGATCATTGCCGGCTGGCTTGCCCAACTGTCCAGCGTCAGCGGCATCGCGCTGCGGCCAGAACGCATCGAAATCGAATTCGAGGAGCCGGCATACCTGGAAGCCTACCGCACGCTCGGCGACTGCCCGATCCAGTTTGGCGCCGAACAGAATCAACTGCGCCTGGGCCTGGACAGCCTCGCCCAGCGCAACCCGCAGCATTGCCCCAGCACCTGGCACCATCTGCTTCAGTTGTGTGAACGGGAATTGGAACAACGAACCCGCACCCGCAGCCTGCGTGAACGCATCATTCAGCTGCTGGGGCCGTTGCTCAACGGCGGTCGGGAACCCGACCTGGAAGAAGTGGCGACCCGCCTGAAGCTGCCAACCTGGACCCTGCGTCGCAAGCTGGCCGAGGAAGGTACGCAGTTTCGCGCCATCCTCAACGACACCCGCCGCGACCTGGCCATGACCTATATACGCGATACCGAACTGGCGTTCGGCGAAATCGCCTACTTGTTGGGATTTGCCTCAGCCGAGGCCTTTCAACGAGCCTTCAAGCGCTGGAACAACCAGACGCCCGGGGAGTTTCGTCGTAGTCACAGAGGGGTTTGAGCTACAAGAACCTGGGTTGCTGCTTACCACTTGTAGCCCGTAGCGGTTTTCACAACTCCGTCGCATCTTCGGCGGGTTCCAGCGGGTCCAGTTCATACGCCTGGTATTCCAGCAGCTCTTCCTGATAATCATCCATTACGTGTCCTTCCCCTGTCATTGAAACCAATGCCTGATGGCGCTGGCATCAGCATAAAGCTGCTTTATGAACAAAACATGAAGCAAAGGCTTCATGAATTAAACGTAGCACAGGGTCGGGAAATTACCGTGTGAAGTGTGACAGGGCGTAACTCCCTGCCACTGGACCTCAGGATGCCGGAAGCGGCTGAATCGGCTCGGTCGGGGCAGGTAACGAGCTGGACGGTGGAGGTGTAACAGTTTCCGTCGTCGGCGCAGACTCGAACGACTCGGGCGCAATTGGCGCGGGCTCGCTCGGCGGTGCGACGGGCTCTGACACCGTGGGGGCGGTTTCGACGGGGGTCGGCGCGACCTCCTCTACCGGCGTGGCTGCTGCGGGAGCAGGCGCAACAGGCTCTGGCTCTGGTGCTGGAACTGGAGCCGGCATCAGCGCAGCCGATTCAGCCTTGGTTTCCGGGATACCCAGCTCAGCTTTCGGCTTGTCGGTATTCTCAGCCTTCTCGGCAGCTTTCTTCGCTTCGGGAGGCAGGAACAGCTCGACCAAGGCAAAGAAACGCTCATAGAACTTGGCCGCCGACACGGTTTCGCTGGCGACCTTGACCATCGAATCATCCGAGGAACCGATCGGCATCGACACCGAACCCAGCACCCCCACGCCCAGGCTGGCGGAGTTGTTGGTTTTCTTCAGGGCATAACGGTCCTGCAAGGCATTGGCGAACATGGTCGCACGGTGGCCGGTACCGCCGTCTTCGGCACAGACCAGGTTGAAGCTGATCTCCATGTGGGTCTCGCCAGTCTGCTGGAAACTCTTGTGACCGCTGACCAGCTTCGGATCGCTGCTGGTGATGATGTAGCCCTGGCTGAGCAACGCCCGACGCCCGGCCTCGCAGGTCGCCGCGTCACTCACTGGATAAGTGCGCGAAAACGTGCCGGAGTCATCGAAGTTCTCGTGCTCGTAAATGGCGGTTTTCTTCGACGAGCAACCGGCTGCGGCGGCCAGCACCAATGCAAGCCCGACGGTGCGCATGTGAAATGATTTGAACATTGAACATCCTGAGAAAAACGGTCCGGGGCGTATTGTGCAACAGAACGCGACCTGGCAGCGTGGCTAATCTTGTTTCAAGGGGGTTACAAGTTTACTGGGGGTTGTTTGCAGGAAAAAGACGCTGATCCGGTAGATCGACGAATACCCGCTTTCCATGCAACAAGCAGATACAAAAACCTGACGGTTCGGGTTAATGCTGTTCACTTGAGCGGTTATGAAGATTTTTTTATTCCGTTTCTGGAGGCGTGGTTAGGTGTGTATATCCATTGCTGCGGAACCATAAGTAGCCGTTACCGAAGAAATGGATATACACCCAAACCCAAGCCCAAAAAAAACGGCGCTTCCCATTTCTGAAGAAGCACCGTTGTCTCTAAGTGAACAGCATTACAGCCAGGTTTATCCAAACATCAAGCCATTAGAAACGCTTGATATCCGCCTGACTCTCCAACTGCTTGCGATACGCCGCGAAGTCCTGCTGACCAACACGGGACGCCAGGTAGCGGCGATACTCCGCCTTCTCTTCGTCAGTCGGTGCCGCCGCTTCGTTCACGCCATTCAGACGCACGACCATCAGGCTGCCGTCAGGCAAGGTCACGCTGGTGAACGTCGGCTTGTCCTTGGACTCAGGCTTAGGCATGCGGAACACTGCTTGCAGCACCGCCGGGTCAATGCCTTCCTGGTTGCGGGTGGCTGCCTGGGTGGCTTTCCAGCCTTGGCCGTCGACCGGCTTGTCCAGTGCAGTCTTGCCGTCACCCAGGCTGGCGATCAACTCGTCGGCGCGGGTCTTGGCCGCTGCGCTGGCGTGTTCCTTGGCCAGTTGAGCACGAATCGGCCCGGCCACTTTTTCCAGCGGCAGTTGCTCAGGCTTGCGATGCTCCTTGGCACGCAGCACCACGACGGTTTCCGGGTCCAGCTCGATGGCGGTGCTGTTGGCACCCTCCTCCAGCACTTCCGGGCTGAACGCAGCGGTGACCACGGCACGATTGGCCGCAATCCCCTCGCCGCCTTCACGACCGAACGGGGCCGATGTATGGACGGTCAGCTTCAGGTCCTGGGCGGGTTGCGCCAGGTCGGAGGCTTCGAACGAGGCATCCTCCAGTTGCTTGGTCGCCTCAACGAAACGCTGCTCCACCTGCTGGGTCTTCAGCTCGCGGACCAGTTTGTCCTTCAGGCTGGCAAACGTAGGCACTTCAGGCGCTTCGACACCCAGCAGCTTGATCAGGTGCAGACCGAAATCGGTGCGTACCGGTGCCGAGACCTGGTCCTTGTTCAAGGCGTACAAGGCCTTTTCGAACTCCGGATCGTAGACGCCTGGACCGGCATAGCCCAGATCGCCGCCGTTGTTCGCCGAACCCGGATCCTGAGAGAACTCCTTCGCCAAGGCTTCAAACGACTCGCCTTTGGCCAAGCGAGCCTGGATTTCTTCGATCTTCGCCTTGGCCTGGGCTTCGGTCACCTTGTCGTTCACTTCGATCAGGATGTGCGCAGCCCGACGCTGTTCGGACAGGTTGGCGATTTCTTTCTGGTAGGCCGCTTGCAGGTCTTCGTCCTTGACGCTGACCTGATCGAAGAAAGAAGCTTTCTTCAGCTCAAGGTAATCGATGACCACCTGGTCAGGCGTCATGAACTCCTTGGCGTGCTGGTCATAGTAGGCCTTGACCTCGTCATCGGTCAGCTTGACGGAGGCCGGGTCGGCCTTGATGTTCAAGGTGGCGAAATCACGAGTCTGTTTTTCCAGGCGGGCAAATGCCAGCACTTGGGCATCGGTGACAAAACCGCTGCCTGCCAGGCCGGCGCGCAACTGACCAATCAGCATTTCCTGAGCCAGCATCTGGCGGAACTGCATACGGCTGTAACCCAGCTGGCGGATCACCTGATCGAAACGCTCGGCGCTGAATTTGCCATCGACCTGGAACTCAGGCGTTTGCAGGATCACTTGATCGAGCGCCGCTTCGGAGAAAGCGAATTTCGCATCGTGTGCGCCTTGCAGCAGCAGCTTGCGGTCGATCAGGCCCTTGAGCGCTGAATCGCGCAGCATTTTTTCGTCCAGCAGGGAGGCGTCGAAATCCTTGCCCAGCTGTTGCATAAGCTGACGGCGCTGCATGTCGACTGCTTGGCTAAGCTCGTTCTGGCTGATGTTTTCGCCGTTGACTTTGGCCGCGTCGTTGCTATTGGTGGTGGCTTGAAAAATGGCATCGAAACCGGTCAACGCCATCAATGCGACGATGACCCCGATGATGGTCTTGGCAATCCAGCCTTGTGAATTGTCCCTGATATTCTGCAGCATGCGTCCCCCAGAAACGGTTGAACTTCAAATTTAGGCAACCGTGGAGCGTGGGTAGAATCCGGATAGAAGAAAGGCGCATCCGAGGATGCGCCTTCTCGTAACTGGCGGAGCGGACCGGGCTCGAACCTGCAAGCCCTGGCGTGCCAGACCGGTTGCAACCGGCCGTATTACCGCTCCGCTGCCAAGCCAGGCATGACCCCGACCCGGATAAACTCAACGAAACCTTAGTTAACGGCTTCTTTCAGTGCTTTACCAGCTTTGAAGCCTGGCTTTTTGGCAGCAGCGATTTCCAGCGTCTTACCGGTCTGCGGGTTGCGACCGATACGAGCAGGACGATCGGTCACGGAGAAGGTGCCGAAACCAACCAGAACAACGGAGTCACCAGCCTTCAGAGCGCCAGTGACGGATTCGATTACAGCGTCCAGCGCACGGCCAGCAGCAGCTTTCGGGATATCAGCGGATGCAGCGATAGCATCAATCAGTTCCGACTTGTTCACTCTAAGTCCCCTTATATCTATTTGAGATGATTCTAAGTTTTTTTGGTGAAAGCAAAAACGAGTGCTGAATGGCCTGCAGACACTTAAGAGCCGCTTTATAACAAGGGCTCTAAAAAACTGTCAAGGAAGCCCCCCAGGCAAATGCGTATTAATGCGTGCTAATTCTTTCCTTAGAGTCAGACTCTCGCTTTTCTTCCTTCGCGACAATCTCCGGAGCCACATCCGGCAAGGGCTCCGGCGCGTATTGCAGCGCAATTTGCAGGACCTCGTCAATCCATTTAACGGGTTTGATCTGAAGATCTTGCTTGATGTTGTCAGGAATTTCCTTCAGGTCGCGGACATTCTCTTCGGGAATGATCACGATCTTGATCCCGCCACGGTGTGCCGCCAGCAGTTTTTCCTTCAGGCCGCCAATCGCCAGGACCTGACCGCGCAGCGTGATTTCACCTGTCATGGCGACATCGGCGCGCACCGGAATACCGGTCAATGCCGAGACCAGGGCCGTGCACATGCCTACGCCAGCGCTCGGGCCGTCCTTGGGTGTGGCCCCTTCGGGCATGTGGATATGCGTGTCGCGCTTCTCATGGAAGTCCAAGGGAATGCCCAGGCTGCGGGCGCGGCTGCGAACAACCGTCAGCGCCGCGGTGATCGACTCGACCATCACATCACCCAGGGAGCCGGTCTTGATCAATTGACCCTTGCCCGGTACCACGGCTGCTTCGATGGTCAGCAGCTCACCACCGACCTGGGTCCAGGCCAGGCCAGTCACCTGGCCGATCTGGTCCTGTTGCTCGGCGAGGCCATAACGGAACTTGCGCACGCCCAGGAAGTGCTCCAGCAGGTCCGCAGTGACCTTGACCGCGAAGCGTTTTTCCAGCGCATGTTCCTTGACCGCCTTGCGGCAGACCTTGGCAATCTGCCGCTCCAGGCCACGCACACCGGCTTCGCGGGTGTAGTAGCGGATGATGTCGCGAATCGCTTCCTCGTCGAATTCCAGCTCGCCTTTTTTCAGGCCGTTGGCCTGGATCTGCTTGGGCGAAAGGTATTTCACGGCGATGTTGATCTTCTCGTCCTCGGTGTAGCCCGGCAGACGAATCACCTCCATCCGGTCCAGCAATGCTGGCGGGATGTTCATGGAGTTGGAGGTACAGAGGAACATCACGTCCGAAAGGTCGTAATCGACCTCCAGATAGTGATCGTTGAAGTTGTGATTCTGCTCAGGATCGAGGACTTCTAGCAACGCAGAGGCGGGATCGCCGCGCATGTCGCTACCCATCTTGTCGATTTCGTCCAAAAGGAACAGCGGATTGCGTACGCCGACCTTGGTCATCTTTTGAATCAATCTTCCCGGCATCGAACCGATGTAGGTACGACGATGACCACGAATTTCCGCCTCGTCGCGCACCCCGCCAAGGGCCATGCGTACGAATTTGCGGTTGGTGGCGTGGGCAATCGACTCCGCAAGGGAGGTTTTACCGACCCCTGGAGGACCGACCAGGCACAGGACCGGGCCACGAATCTTTTTCACGCGCTTCTGCACTGCGAGGTATTCAAGGATGCGTTCCTTGACCTCTTCCAGGCCGTAATGGTCGGCGTCGAGGATGTCCTCGGCGCGCGCCAGGTCCAGGCGCACCTTGCTCTGGGCTTTCCATGGCACCTGGACCAGCCAGTCGATGTAGGAGCGCACCACGGTGGCCTCGGCAGACATCGGCGACATTTGCTTGAGCTTGTTCAGCTCGGCCTGGGCCTTGGCCAGTGCATCCTTGGGCAAGCCGGCGGCATCAATGCGCTTTTTCAGCTCTTCGATTTCGTTGTGGCCTTCGTCGCCATCGCCCAGCTCTTTCTGAATGGCCTTCATCTGCTCATTCAGGTAGTACTCGCGCTGGCTGCGCTCCATTTGCTTCTTGACGCGACCGCGAATGCGTTTCTCGACCTGCAACAGATCGATTTCGCCGTCGAGCAATGCCAGCACATGTTCGACACGGGCCGACAGATCAATAATCTCGAGAATTTCCTGCTTCTGCTCGATCTTGAGGGCCATGTGGGCCGCCATCGTATCAACCAGCCGCCCCGGCTCGTCGATGCTGTTAAGCGACGACAGGACCTCTGCAGGCACCTTCTTGCCCAGTTGCACGTATTGTTCGAACTGCGACAGCAGACTGCGGACAAACACTTCCGACTCACGCTCGGGCGCATCGACTTCTTCGATCAGCGACACCTCGGCCCGGCAATGGCCGTCCACTTCGCTGAAACGCTCGACAGTACCGCGCTGCTCGCCTTCGACCAGGACCTTGACGGTGCCGTCGGGCAACTTGAGCAATTGCAGAACCGTTGCAATCGTCCCTACGCGATACAGTGCGTCTTCGCCGGGATCATCGTCGGCTGGATTTCTCTGGGCCAGCAGAAGAATCTGCTTGTCACCCGTCATCGCAGCCTCAAGGGCTTCGATGGACTTCTCGCGCCCCACGAACAGCGGGATAACCATGTGCGGATACACCACGACATCGCGCAATGGCAGGAGAGGCAATTCGATGGTTGTCTTCATGATTTCGCCTCTACGGCGGCCCTAGGGCCGGAAACAGATGGAAGTAAGCTTGAAACCAAGATGGGGGCAGCCTTGAAAAAAAACAAGCGCTAAGACACGTCTAAAACGCGCTAAAAGCAAAGGGGCCCGAAGGCCCCTTCTTTATTCCGGCAGCGGGACGCTTAAGCGTCCGGTGCGGCCTTGGCAGCCGGCTCACTGTTTTCATAGATATACAGTGGCTTGGACTTGCCTTCTATAACGCTTTCATCGATCACGACTTTACTCACCTCGGATTGCGAGGGGATTTCATACATCGTGTCGAGCAATACGCCTTCAAGAATCGAGCGCAATCCACGGGCACCGGTCTTACGCTCCAGGGCACGTTTGGCGACCGATTTCAGCGCGTCGGAACGGAACTCCAGGTCTACACCTTCCATTTCGAACAGCTTGGCATACTGCTTGGTCAGGGCGTTTTTCGGCTCGGTCAGAATCTGCATCAACGCTGCTTCATCCAACTCGTCCAGCGTTGCCAGGACCGGCAGACGACCGACGAATTCCGGGATCAGACCGAACTTGACCAAATCGTCAGGCTCGACTTCACGCAGGGATTCACCGACTTTCTTGCCTTCTTCCTTGCTGCGCACTTCGGCGTTGAAACCGATGCCACCGCGGGTGGAACGGTTTTGAATAACCTTTTCCAGGCCGGAGAACGCACCACCGCAGATAAACAGGATGTTACGGGTGTCGACTTGCAGGAATTCCTGCTGCGGATGCTTGCGACCACCTTGGGGTGGAACGGAAGCGACCGTACCTTCGATCAACTTGAGCAAGGCCTGCTGCACGCCCTCACCGGAAACATCCCGGGTGATGGACGGGTTGTCGGACTTGCGGGAAATCTTGTCGATTTCGTCGATGTAGACAATGCCCATCTGGGCCTTTTCCACATCGTAGTCGCACTTCTGCAACAACTTCTGAATGATGTTCTCGACGTCTTCACCTACATAACCCGCCTCGGTGAGGGTGGTTGCGTCGGCGATGGTGAACGGAACGTTCAGCAAGCGGGCCAGGGTTTCGGCAAGCAAGGTCTTACCCGAGCCTGTCGGGCCGATCAGCAGGATGTTGCTCTTGCCGAGTTCGACGTCGTCATTCTTCTTGTCACGTTGGTTCAGGCGCTTGTAGTGGTTGTACACCGCTACGGCCAGTACCTTTTTCGCACGTTCCTGACCAATCACATACTGATCAAGGATGCCGCTGATTTCTTTAGGCGAAGGCAATTTATGCGCGCTGCTCTCGGCCTGGGCTTCCTGCACCTCCTCGCGGATGATGTCATTGCACAGGTCGACGCACTCGTCGCAAATGAAGACCGAGGGGCCGGCAATCAATTTGCGCACTTCATGCTGGCTTTTGCCACAGAAGGAGCAATAAAGCAGTTTGCCGTTGTCCTCGCCGTTGCGGGTGTCAGTCATTCGATCGATCCAAATCCGATAGGCTTGCAACACAAGATGAAGGCAATTGCGGGCTTTTTCAAGCCCGCAGGTGATCGGACCTGCCGATCAACCTCATTTTGAGCTGCTTATTTTAAGCGGGGCGTTGGCTGATCACTTCATCGATCAGGCCATATTCACGTGCGGCTTCAGCGCTCATGAAGTTGTCGCGGTTGGTATCGCGCTCGATTTCTTCAAGCGTGCGCCCGCTGTGCTTGGCCATCAAGGTGTTGAGGCGCTCGCGGATGAAGAGGATTTCCTTGGCATGGATTTCGATATCCGATGCCTGGCCCTGGAAACCGCCCAGTGGCTGGTGAATCATCACGCGCGAGTTCGGCAGGCAGTAACGCTTGCCATGGGCACCAGCAGTCAGCAAAAACGCCCCCATGCTGCACGCCTGACCAATACAGGTCGTCGAAACGTTAGGCTTGATGAACTGCATGGTGTCGTAGATCGACATGCCCGCCGTCACCGAACCGCCAGGGGAGTTGATATAGAGATGGATATCCTTGTCCGGGTTTTCGGCTTCAAGGAACAACAGTTGCGCACAGATCAGGTTGGCCATGTAGTCCTCTACCGGGCCCACCAGAAAGATGACGCGTTCCTTGAGCAGACGCGAGTAGATGTCATAGGCACGTTCGCCGCGGGCGGACTGCTCGATAACCATCGGGACCAGGCCGCCAGCGGCCTGGATGTCAGAGCTATGCTGATAAAAAGAATTGCGGGACATGTCTCGCAGTCACTCCCAAATAGTTATGTCTTGAATACGCATAAGCCAGCACGAAGGCTGGCTTATGGGTGTGTATTTCTTACCGCAGAACCATCAATCGGCTTGTGGAGCTTCCACCGGCTTGACCGCTTCTTCGTAAGAGACCGCTTTATCGGTCACGCTAGCTTTCTGCAGAACAGTATCCACAACTTGTTCTTCCAGCACAACCGAACGGACTTCGTTCAGTTGCTGGTCGTTCTTGTAGTACCAGGACACGACTTGCTCAGGCTCTTGATAGGCCGAGGCCATTTCCTGGATCAGCTCGCGAACGCGGGCTTCGTCAGGCTTGAGCTCGAACTGCTTGACCACTTCGGCGACGATCAGGCCCAGTACGACGCGGCGCTTGGCTTGTTCTTCGAACAATTCGGCAGGCAGCTGGTCCGGCTTGATGTTGCCACCGAACTGCTGAACAGCCTGCACGCGCAGACGGTTCACTTCGTTGTCCAGCAGGGCCTTTGGCACTTCGATCGGGTTGGAAGCCAGCAGACCGTCCATGACCTGGTTCTTGACCTTGGACTTGATGGCCTGGCGCAGTTCACGCTCCATGTTCTTGCGAACTTCGGTGCGGAAACCTTCCAGACCGGTTTCCTTGATACCGAACTGGGCGAAGAACTCTTCGTTCAGCTCAGGCAGTTTCGGCTCGGAAACGGTGTTGACGGTCACGGTGAACTCGGCGGCTTTGCCAGCCAGGTCCAGGTTCTGGTAATCCTCAGGGAAGGTCACGTTCAGAACGCGCTCTTCACCGGCCTTGGCGCCAACCAGGCCGTCTTCGAAGCCAGGGATCATGCGACCGGAGCCCAGCACCAGCTGGGTAGCCTTGGCGGAACCGCCCGCGAACACTTCACCATCGACCTTGCCGACGAAATCGATGTTCAGTTGGTCTTCGTTCTGGGCAGCACGCTCAGTCACTTCGAAACGGGTGTTCTGCTTACGCAGGATGTCCAACATCTTGTCCAGGTCGGCATCCGACACGTCAGCGCTCAGGCGCTCGACGGCGATGGATTCGAAACCGGCAACCGTGAACTCAGGGAACACTTCGAACGTGGCGACGAATTCCAGGTCCTTGCCTTTTTCCAGCACTTTAGGCTCGACGGACGGAGCGCCGGCCGGGTTCAGCTTCTGCTCGACGACCGCTTCGTAGAACGAAGACTGGATCACGTCGCCCACGGCTTCCTGACGCGCATCAGCCTCGTAACGCTGACGGATCACGCTCATTGGCACTTTGCCTGGGCGGAAACCTGGGATTTTGGCCTTTTGGGCAGTCTGCTGCAGACGCTTGTTGACCTGAGTCTCGATGCGCTCAGCCGGCACGGTGATGCTCATGCGGCGCTCAAGAGCAGAAGTATTTTCAACAGAAACTTGCATGGATATTCCTCGTTGCACAGACGTTGGCCGGGCGTTTCCGACCCCAGAATCAAGGGCATGCATTCTAGTAGGTCAAACTCAAGAAGTCACCCTACTGAAAACGCGCTGGAAACAGGCGCCGGATTTAGGACGGGACAAACGGTCATGCCCCACCCGGATTGCAAATACAGTCGATTCAGCCCAGGGCTCTGCGCCAACGCTTCTATATATAGAAGCGGCTGGCCCGGTCGCGCAGCGCCCAGGCCCACAAGGAGACCGACGGACATGCCGCGCATCATCACGAAACACATTCGCGAGGACCCGAGCGCAGCGCGCACCAGAAAACAGTGCCGATGCCAAACACAGAACCACCGAAAACAAAAACGGCGCAGCCCTTTTCAGGTACTGCGCCGTTTTCTGCTATTTAAATAGCGACTTGTATGGTGCGGACGGAGAGACTCGAACTCTCACACCTTGCGGCGCTGGAACCTAAATCCAGTGTGTCTACCAATTCCACCACATCCGCGTATCAAGCTTTTAAAGCAAAGGCGCCAGATTGTTAGATCTGGCGCCTTTCTAGAATATGGGGTGGACGATGGGGATCGAACCCACGACAACGGGAGTCACAATCCCGTGCTCTACCAACTGAGCTACGCCCACCATATTGCCTTGTTGCCTTACTTGTGCCAAAGCTGCCTAATTGGCGCACCCGGCAGGACTCGAACCTGCGACCATCCGCTTAGAAGGCGGATGCTCTATCCAGCTGAGCTACGGGCGCCTTTTTAATCTGTATTCTTGGACGATTACAAACTAAGTGCTTTCAGTTTTGCCGAGTTGAAACAACCAACTCTACTCCACCTTCTTAACCAGTGCTAGGCTGTGCCCGACAAGTGCGACGAATGTTATAGACGGCCTGATAGGTCGTCAACTCTTTTTTAAAAAAAATTCATTTAATTAAAGGGGTTAGAGGAATTTGCAGACCAAGCGCCTTTGCCCTCACGCCCCGGCATGCGAGAATGCGTTCTCTTTTTTTCCCCTCTCGATGGTTAACCACGCGCAATGACTGCACAACTTATCGACGGCAAATCGATCGCCGCCAGCCTGCGCCAGCAGATCGCCCAACGAGTCACCGAGCGCCGCGAGCAAGGCCTGCGCACGCCCGGCCTTGCGGTGATCCTGGTCGGCAGCGATCCTGCCTCTCAGGTTTATGTCTCGCACAAGCGTAAAGACTGTGAAGAGGTCGGCTTCCTTTCCCAGGCCTACGACCTGCCTTCCGAAACCACCCAGCAAGCGTTGGCCGATCTGATCGATCGCCTGAACGATGACCCGAACATCGACGGCGTTCTGCTCCAGCTGCCGCTGCCTGAACACCTCGACGCCTCCAAGCTGTTGGAGCGTATCCGCCCGGACAAAGACGTCGATGGCTTCCATCCTTATAACGTCGGTCGCCTGGCCCAACGTATCCCGCTGCTTCGTCCCTGCACCCCTAAAGGCATCATGACCCTGCTGGAAAGCACTGGCGTGGACCTGTATGGCCTCGACGCCGTAGTGGTGGGTGCCTCCAACATCGTTGGCCGTCCAATGGCCATGGAGCTGCTGCTGGCCGGCTGCACCGTGACCGTGACCCATCGCTTCACCAAGGACCTGGCCGGCCACGTCGGCCGTGCCGACCTGGTGGTGGTGGCCGCCGGCAAACCCGGCCTGGTGCGGGGCGAGTGGATCAAGGAAGGCGCCATCGTCATCGACGTGGGCATCAACCGCCAGGAAGATGGCAAGCTGGTGGGCGATGTGGTCTACGAGACCGCCCTGCCCCGCGCTGGCTGGATCACGCCGGTACCCGGCGGCGTAGGCCCGATGACCCGCGCCTGCTTGCTGGAAAACACCTTGTACGCGGCTGAGACGCTGCATAGCTGATAGACGCATCAACAAAGATCCTGTGGGAGCGAGCTTGCTCGCGATGGCGGTGGACCGGCCAACATCCAAGTTGGCTGATACACCGCCATCGCGAGCAAGCTCGCTCCCACAGGTGTTTCTGGCGACCAGACTTTGGCCGCCAGGCATCGATTGCTTAGGTGGCTAGCGCAAATTACGAATTTTTCAGATTCGGTCCGCCAAAATCCCTCTTCATTAAACTTTATTTACTCACAACCCCCGGCGGTACAGGCATATAGCGCTGCTGTCGCCCATACTCCTAAAATGCGACGTTTTTTTTAAAAGTCGTTGCTCAACGGCACCTTCAACTCTATCGAGTCTACTCGCGTGAAAATCCGTCTTTCCATCATCAGCCTATTCATCGCTTTCACAGGCAGTTTTATCACGCAAAATGTCGTTGCACAGGAGACCATCGCGGCCCCTCGGGACACGACCAAGCTGCAAGTCGCCTCGGGCAGCGCGATGTTGCTGGACCTGCAGACGGATAAAGTCGTTTATTCGAGCAACCCGGACGTGGTGGTGCCCATCGCGTCGGTAACCAAGTTGATGACCGGCCTGATCGTGCTGGATGCCAAACAGAACCTGGATGAATACATTTCCATCACCATCGCCAACACCCCAGAGATGAAAGGCGTGTTTTCCCGGGTCAAGCTCAACAGCGAACTGTCGCGCCGAGACGTGCTGCTGATCGCCCTGATGTCTTCGGAAAACCGTGCCGCCGCCAGTCTCGCCCACCACTATCCGGGCGGCTACGCGGCGTTCATTGCCGCCATGAACGCCAAGGCGAAGGCGCTGGGCATGACCAGCACCCATTACGTCGAGCCAACGGGCCTGTCGATCCACAACGTCTCGACCGCCAGGGACCTGACCAAGCTGCTGATCGCTGCTCGCAAGTATCCAATGCTGAGCGAACTGAGCACCACCAAGGAAAAGACCGTTACCTTCCGCAAGCCGGTGTACAGCCTAGGCTTTCGCAACACTGATCACCTGGTCCACAAGGCCAACTGGGATATCCAGTTGACCAAGACCGGCTTCACCAACCAGGCTGGCCACTGCCTGGTGCTGGTGACGAAGATGGGCAATCGCCCGATGGCACTGGTGATCCTCGATGCGTTCGGCAAATACACGCACTTCGCCGATGCCAGCCGGATTCGTAGCTGGGTGGAAACCGGAAAAAGCGCCGCAGTGCCGGCGGTGGCCCTGCAATACAAGGCTGCCAAGAATCTCAAGAGCCGCCAGAGTGGTGTGGTGGAAGCCTCCAAATAATCCGCGGCACAAAGAAAAGCCCCGACTCGTCGTAATGCTGTTCACTTAGAAAAAGCGGCGCTTCTTTCAGAAATGGGAAGCGCCGTTTTTTTGTTTTATTGCTTTGGTGTGTATATCCGTTATTTAGGTAACGGCTGCTTATGGTTCCGCTCTTACAGCGGGTCACTTTTGAGAAGCGCAAAAGTAACCAAAACGCTTCTGCCCCACCACTCGGTGCCTCGCCTAGGCTCGGCATGCCTGAACGAAGGCATTGCTCCGTGGGCCCGCCGCGAAGGGCCATCCATGGCCCAGCGCGGCTAACCCGGCATCCATGCCGGGTTGCCCACTGCGCAATACCTTCGTTCAGCCAGCGTGGTTAACGGGGCGCCCGAGATCAACGTCCACTGCGAGGCGGCCTGATAGCCGACCTGGTTCTTGGTGGGACCACGTTTTTCCTGTGGGAGCGGGCTTGCTCGCGAAGGCGGAGTGTCAGTTTGCGGTGATGTTGGATGTGCCGACGTCATCGCGAGCAAGCTGAACTGGTCAAGTAAATCCGGACACCAGTTACGGTGTTTATGCTGCTTTTTGCTCCATGGCTATTGGCGATAGGTAGTCGTTGTAGCTGTGGAGCCTGGTGCGGTTGTAGTACATGAAGAAGCGCACCATATCGGTTTGTGCTTCCTCGCTCGTGCTGTAACCGTTGCGAGGGACCCATTCTGACTTCAGGGTGCCGAAAAAACGTTCTGTTGGAGCATTGTCCCAGCACTGCCCGCGATGACTCATGCTTTGCAAAATGCCATGACGCATCAACTCTTCTTGAAACTTGCGGCTGGTGTACTGACAGCCCTGGTCCGAATGAAACATCAATCCAGGTGGGCATGTTCGAAGCTCTATCGCCATGCGTAACGCCTTGCTGACCAGGTTGGCGTCATTGACCAGCGAAAATGCCCAGCCAATGACCCGGCGAGCAAACAAGTCGATCACAATGGCCAGATGAACCCAGCGTTTACCCACCATCAAGCTTGTAACGTCGCCACACCAGACCTGATTGACCACGGTCGGCTTGAAATTACGCTTGAGCAGATTGGGTGCGACAAATGCTTCAACTCCTTTGGACCTGAATGGGTGAGGCTGGCGTTGTTTACTGACAATGTTGGCTTCCCTCATCAGTGTTCTAACAAGGCTTCTGCCGACCGCTATGTTTTGGGCCTTCAGATGCTTGCTGATCGTTCTGGACCCCATGGCTTCCCGGCTTTCGCTGTGCAGTTCAACCACCTTCCCCTTGAGTTCTTCGCGCTCGATCTTAGGCCGCGAGAGACGCTGTAGCCACTCGTAAAAGCTGCTGCGCTTCACATCGAAAACGCGACACAGAATGGCGGTCGGGAATGACTCTCTTAGCTCCGCGATCATCGAAAACGATCGGGATCCGACATCAAGAGAGCGGTAGCCTTTTTTAAGATTTCGGCTTCCATTTCCATGCGTTTGATCTTGGCTTTCAGATCCTGAATCTGCCGTTGATCCTCAGTAATGGCCTTGGTGCCTTGAACTGGCTGACCTTTTTGCTCCTTGCGAACCTGGTCCACCCACCGTCGTAATGCGGTGGCACTGATGTCCAGCGACGCGCAGACTTCCTGTACTGAACAGTTGTCATCAATCACCATGCTGGCCGCACGATGTTTGAACTCGCGGGAAAAGACTCTTCTTTCTTTCATGGAACCTCCAAATTGGCGAAATCATATCGCCCTTAAGAGGTGTCCGGAATTATTAGGCCAGTTCAAGCTCGCTCCCACAGGTTTTGCGGTGTGTATGGGTTTTGTGTTCGCTGAAGATCCAATGTGGGAGCGAGCTTGCTCGCGATAGCGGTGGCTCAGCCACATAGATGCCGGCATGTGCTTGCTCTTGCCCTTGATCTGGACTTTGATCTGGACGCCCCGTTAAACCACGCTGGCCGAACGCAGGCATTGCGCAGTGGGCAACCCGGCATGGATGCCGGGATAGCCGCGCTGGGCCATGGATGGCCCTTCGCGGCGGGCCCACGGAGCAATGCCGGAGTGAGGGCACACCGAGCCTAGGCGAGGTGCCGAGTGGTGGGGCAAGAGCGTTTTGGTTACTTTTGCGCTTTTCAAAAGTGACCCGCTGTAAGAGCGGAACCATAAGTAGCCGTTACCTAAATAACGGATATACACACCAATCCAAGCCTCTCGGAACAAACAATGCCTAGACCTTCAGGTCACCCAGCGGATCATAGGGCTTGGGCTTGCGCTCCTCCTTCTTGTCCAGAGGCGCCTTGGCCGGCCCTACCGGATCAACCTGGGGATCCTCAAGGTCCGGCGAATCCGGATCAAACCCCAGGTCATCACCACTGGAGTGCTCTGACGAATGTGGCCCCGTAGGTGTTTTTGACTGTGCCATGCGTGCCTCCTCCAATCACGGTCGGAAAATGCCCAACCCTGACGATAAGAGCCTCAGGCCTGCCGGGTTGTGCCCGGCAAGTGACGAACGGGGTGAACGATCAATGCGCCGCTTCCAGGGTCTTGGTGGCCCGCGCCGCGGCTTGCTCCTGCCCCGCCCCAGCCAATTCGCCCGCAGCTTTGAGCCATCGCTGCGAGTCGACATTGGCCGGAAGCTGCGTGGGTCGCTGGACCAGCACCGCCCAGCCGCCCGCGCCGTTGAAGGCCGATTCGAATGCACTGAAGCTCATCAACTGCCGTCGGTTCATGCCTGAGCGCAGCAATACCGTCTGCTTCTGACGGTTGTAGCCGGCGAGAATCCCATACCGAGGCTCGGCCCAGAACGCCGAACCGTCGGTATAGCGCACCAACACCGGATAGCCTGCCGCGACCTGCTCCAACAGCGCGGGCAGCTTGGCGTCGAGGGGATACACCAGCAACCCGTATTCGCGCGCCAGGGTTGGCATATTCTGCTGCAAACCGGCTTCGCCACCCGGCAGGTGCAGCGGTTTCTCCAGCAACCCCGGGGTGATCACCGTGCCTTGCAACGTCAGCAGCGCGGCCAGGGACTGCGGGGCGCCCTGGTACATCTCGCCGCGAAAGAACGGCACGCTGTTGAGCTCCACCCGCTCGGGCAGGCGCTGGATCTGCGGCGACACACTGCCCGCACACCCCACCAGGGCTACGAGGCAGGACACCGCCAGTACCAGTGATCGAAAAGATGAAATGACCGGCGACATGATGACTCTCTTGTTCAGGTACCCGGCATCCGGGCCAGGCTTGGGTCGACGATCATAAGGTGCGCACAGCCCTGGGTATAGCCATAACGGCAGTTTTACGAGCGCGATAGAACGAAGCGATCCGTGCCCAACCGCCACGGATCGACTACCTGCAACACTTGAGCGACTAGACTGTCCATGTATTAGGTGAGTTATCCCGGACCGGGGATAAAAGGAGGCACAGATGAGCCTGACCACGACAATTCTGATGCTGATATTCGGCTGGCTGAGCGTAGCCACGGCCATGCTGTGGGGCGTGCTCCGGATCACCCGGCGCCACCATCACGCGCCACCTGCGCAATCGGAAAAAACCATCAAATCCGCGCGACGCCACGCCACCGCACACTGAGCATTCGCGTTTCAACCCCTCAAAAAAAAGCCACCCGGGCCTGGACCCGGGTGGCTTCTGTCTGCCTGGCATCAGGCGTTGTCGGCCAACGCCCTTTCCCTGGCCCGACGGGACAACATGTTCAACACCTCGATCGCCGCCGAGAATGCCATGGCCGCGTAGATATAGCCCTTGGGCACATGGGCACCGAAACCCTCGGCGATCAGCGTCATGCCGATCATGATCAGGAAGCCCAGGGCCAGCATCACCACTGTCGGGTTGTCATTGATGAACTTGGCCAGCGGTTCGGCCGCCAACAGCATCACCAGCACCGACACAACAACCGCGATGATCATGATCGGCAAGTGCTCGGTCATGCCCACGGCCGTGATGATGCTGTCGATGGAGAACACCAGGTCCAACATCAGGATCTGACCGATTGCCGCGGCAAAGCCCAGGGTCACGCCGGACGTGGCCGACTTGGGATCATCCGGTGCTGGGTCCATGCTGTGGTGGATTTCAGTGGTCGCCTTCCACAGCAGGAACAGGCCACCGGCAATCAGGATCATGTCTTTCCAGGAGAACGCCTGGCCCAGGATTTCGATGACCGGTTCGGTCAACTGCACAATGAAGGCAATGGTGCTCAACAAGCCCAGGCGCAAGATCAGCGCCATGCCGATACCGATCCGCCGCGCCTTGGCACGATGCTGTTGGGGCAGCTTGTTGGTCAGAATCGAAATGAAGATCAGGTTATCGATGCCAAGCACGATTTCCATCACGACCAGAGTCGCCAGGGCGATCCACGCGGTGGGGCTGGCGGCGAGCTGTAGAAGATAATCCATGGGTCAGTCCTGACTGATGTGACGCGTTAGATGGTTTTGGTAGGGGTCTGGGTTTCGTCGGCTTCGTCCGCCGGCTCTTTCTTCGGGCTGATCAACCCGCCGGTGGCTTCGCTGATCGCCTGCTCGGCGGCCTTGTGGGTGTCGTCGATGGCCTGCTTGGCGGTTTCTGCAGCCTGCCCCATCAGTTGCTGGGCACTTTTTTCAGCCTGTTCACAGCCCGCCAGCGTCGTTGCGGACATCACCAACAGGGCTACAAGCCCCAGGGATTTGTACGTCATGGAATAAATGCCTCTTGAGAGAATAGAAGGTGCGCGAAAGTGGCCCGCCAATGGCCAGGCATTCTAGAGAGGCGAATAGTTCAGGAAAATTCGTATTTTCAGCGGTTATACTTCGGTTTTTACGAACATCGGTGAACCCATGCTCAACTACCGACAATTGCATTACTTCTGGGTGGTGGCGAAAACCGGCAGCATCGTGCGCGCCTGCGAGCAGTTGAACCTGACCCCACAGACCATCAGCGGGCAGATTTCCCTGTTCGAGCAAACCTATAACCTCAAGCTGTTTCGCCGCGTCGGACGGCAGTTGGAACTGACCGAGGCCGGCCGCCAGACCTTGCCCTACGCCGAACACATGTTCCAGTTGGGCGGTGAGCTGGAACTGATGCTGCGCGCCCAGCCCAACGAGCAGCAAACCCTGTTTCGGGTCGGGGTGGCGGATGTGGTGCCCAAATCCATCGTCTACCGGTTGCTGGCTCCGACCATGGAGTTGAGTGAGCCGCTGCGCATCACCTGTCGCGAGGACAAGCTCGAACGGCTGCTGGCGGACCTGGCGATCCAGCGTCTGGACCTGGTGATTTCCGACAGCCCGATGCCGACTCACCTGGACATCAAGGGTTACAGCCAGAAGCTGGGGGAATGCGGGATCAGCTTTTTCGCCACCGCTGCGCTGGCCGAACGCTACGGGCAGGATTTCCCCCACGGCCTGCATGACGCTCCGTTGCTGATTCCCGGGCCGGAAACCGTGGTGCGCAGCCGCTTGCAGCGCTGGTTCGCCGAACAGCAGATCCAGCCGCGTATCGTCGGCGAGTTCGACGACAGCGCATTGATGCAGGCTTTCGGCCAATCAGGCAGCGGGATTTTCATCGGCCCGAGCGTGATCGCCGAAGAGGTCAAGCGCCAGTACGGCGTAGAAGTGATCGGCCAGACCGATGCGGTGAGCGAATCCTTCTACGCCATTTCCGTGGAGCGCAAGGTCAGCCACCCCGGCATCGTCGCGATCGCAGAAGGCGCCCGTCGCGAGTTGTTCAGCGCTTAGCAGGTGACGCGAGGTTTGAAAGTCATCAGGAGCAACGCCAGCAGGATCGATACGAAGATGAACCCAGCCGCCGCGAACCCGACACTGCCCAGGCCCAGGGTATCGATGACCCGGCCACCGACCATCGCCCCCAAGCCAATCCCCAGGTTGGCCCCGGCGATGTTCAACGATGCGGCAAAGGCCGGGGCCTGCGGGGCCGCCTTCATCAGTCGCACATGGCTGACCAGGAACAAGGCCGCCTGGGTCACGCCCCAGATGCCCATCGCCGCCGCCAGCGCGAGGGGCGAATGAATGCTCGGCACCAACGCCACCATGCCACCGATCAGGAACAGGCAGAAAACCATCGATGCGATCAACGGATGCCGGTCCACCGCCCGGCCGCCCAGGGAGTTGCCCAGCAGTCCGACGGCGCCAAAGCCCATCAGGCACCAGCCCACCAGGGTGCCATCGAATCCGGCAAGGCGCTCAAGGATATCCGCCAGATAGGTGTAGGCAGTGAACATGCCGCTGAACACCAGGATCGACAACAACACGTGCCCTTGCATCAACGGGCTGCGCAGGATCTTGAATTGCGAACGAAAGCTCACCTGATGCTGGTGCAGGTTGGTTTTCGGCAAGTAGATAAACAGCAGCAACGCCTTGGCAAAAGCAATGACCGCCAGGATCGCGAACGCGCTGCGCCAGCCAAACGCATCGGAAATCAACGTACCCACGGGAATGCCAAACACCGTGGCACAGACGATGCCGAAGCCGATCCGGGCAATGGCTCGCCCGGCCAACTGTGGCCCAACAATGTCCACCGCCGTTTCACTGGCCAGCGCCCAGAACACCGGCAGGCCCAGGGCCGGTATCAATCGGGCAATGGCCATCACCCAGATATTGGGCGCGACCGTGGCGAGCATGTTGGCCAGGCCGAACATCACCAGCACGCTGATAAACAACTTGCGCCGCTCGAAGCGGGCGAACCAGGCCGTCAGGAATGGCCCGAACGCCGCCACCGTAAACGCGAACAACGTCACCAGCAGCCCGGCCTGGGGAACGCTGACGTGCAGGTCGCGGGCGATGGAGGGCAGCAGGCCAACGATGACGAATTCCGTGGTCAGCACGGTAAAACCGGCGGCCGACAACAGGAAAATGGGTAACAACATGCAGAACTCCAGCGAAACCACGACACCAGCGTTAGCCCGGGGGCCCGCTGGTGGAAAGAAAGTGAGAACGACAAAGCCTAACAGAACGCGTCCACCAGACAAAACGCGCTGAACACCCGAGTGACGGATCGTCACAGGTCCGTCAGATTTTTCATCGGGCTGTGATAAAGTCCGCGGCCTGCAAACGCCGTACTTTCTCACGGTCCGCTCACGTGGCCTGCCCGCTTGTTGCCCTGACTCGTCGACCGTCGCACACAATAAAATCAGAGATGCCGCTATGACAGCTTCGTCCGTTACCCCTATGCAACGCCTCAAACGCACCAGCCTGGTGACGCAAATCGTCATTGGCCTGATCACTGGTATTGTCCTGGCCTGGCTGGCGCCCGATGTGGCGAAGTCCACCGAATTCATCGGCAAGGTCTTCGTGTCCGCGCTCAAGGCCGTGGCGCCGATCCTGGTGTTCGTGCTGGTCATGGCGTCGATTGCCAACCACAAACATGGCCAGGAAACCCATATCCGGCCGATTCTGTTCCTCTACCTGCTGGGCACTTTCGCCGCAGCGGTGGTCGCGGTGGTTGCCAGTACGCTGTTTCCCTCCAGCCTGGTGCTGACGACACATGATGTCGCCGTTACTGCACCCGGCGGCATCGGCGAGGTGCTACAGGGCCTGTTACTGAGCGTGGTGGACAACCCGGTCCGAGCGCTGATGAACGGTAACTTCATCGGCATCCTGGCCTGGGCCATCGGCATGGGCATCGCCATTCGCCATGCTGGCCAGACCACCCGCACCGTGCTCGAAGACCTGTCCAACGGCGTGACCGTGATCGTGCGCCTGGTGATCCGCTTCGCCCCACTGGGGATCTTCGGCCTGGTGGCCTCGACCCTGGCAACCTCCGGTTTCGGCGCCCTGCTCGGCTACCTGCACCTGCTCACCGTGCTGATCGGCTGCATGCTGTTCGTGGCGTTGGTGGTCAACCCGCTCATCGTGTTCTGGAAGCTGCGTCGCACCCCCTACCCGCTGGTGTTCACCTGCCTGCGCGAGAGCGGCATCACGGCGTTTTTCACTCGTAGCTCGGCGGCGAATATTCCGGTGAACCTGGAACTGAGCAAACGCCTGGGCCTGCACGAAGACACCTATTCGGTGTCGATCCCACTGGGCGCGACCATCAACATGGCGGGCGCTGCCATTACCATCACCGTACTGACACTGGCGGCCGTGCATACCCTGGGTATCGCGGTGGATATACCAACGGCAGTGCTGCTGAGCGTTGTCGCGGCCATTTGCGCCTGCGGCGCATCTGGAGTGGCCGGCGGTTCGCTGTTGCTGATTCCCCTGGCGTGCAGCCTGTTTGGCATTCCCAGCGAAATCGCCATGCAAGTGGTTGCGGTGGGCTTCATCATCGGTGTCCTGCAGGACTCGGCGGAGACGGCGCTGAACTCGTCAACGGATGTGCTGTTCACAGCGGCGGCGTGCCTGGGTGAGGAAGAGAAGCTCGCGCGTACGGCGTAACAGTTGCGGTGGCTGTTCGGTCAGCCACAAAAAAGCCCGGGAACGGCCCACACCGTCCCGGGCTTTTTCATGCCGGCGGGGTTAGAACGCGCCCATGTAGTCGCGCTTGCCCACTTCCACGCCATTGTGGCGCAGCAAGGCGTAGGTGGTGGTGACGTGGAAGAAGAACTGCGGCAGGCCGTAGGTCAGCAGGTAGTTCTGGCCGCTGAAGCGCTTTTCCTTCGGCGTACCCGGACGGGTGACGATTTCGATGCCTTCCTTGCCATCGATCTGCTCAGGGCGGATGCCGTCGATGAAGGCCAGTACCTTGGCGATCAAGGCTTGCAGCTCGGCGAACGTGGTCTCGCTGTCCTCATACTTCGGCACTTCGATCTCGGCCAGGCGGGCGGACACACCTTTGGCGAAGTCCACCGCGATCTGCACCTGGCGCACCAGCGGGAACATGTCCGGGTACAGACGGGCTTGCAGGAAGGCGTTAGGGTCGATGTTCTTCGCGGTGGCGTGAGCTTCGGCCTTGTTCAGAACGTCGCTCAACGCGTTGAGCATCTGCTTGAAAACCGGGACGGAAGCGGCGTACAGGGAAATAGTCATGGCGATCTCATGCAGGTGGCAGGAAAGAATGAATCAAACGGCTGCGATTATAGCCACGGCTTGTTGCACAGCTTGTCTTTTATTGCGCAAGGATTAGGCTAGGCGGCTTCCACAGCATAGGGAACGCGCGATGAGCATCGAAGAACAACGGCAGGCTGAAGAACCGCGGCTCAATAGCACGGAAATCCGCATCCTCGGCGCGCTGGTCGAGAAACAGGCCACCAACCCCGAGACCTACCCGCTGACCCTCAACGCCCTGGTACTGGCCTGCAACCAGAAAACCAGCCGCGAACCGGTGATGAACCTCAACCCCGGCCAGGTCGGCCAGAGCCTGCGGGCGCTGGAAGGTCGCGGTTTTACCAAACTGGTGATGGGCAGCCGTGCCGACCGCTGGGAACATCGGGTCGACAAAGCCCTGGAGCTGGTGCCGGCCCAGGTGATCCTGATGGGTTTGCTGTTCCTGCGTGGCCCGCAAACGGTCAATGAGCTGCTGACCCGCAGCGGACGGATGCACGACTTCGAAGACGCCGAACAAGTGGTGCACCAGCTGGAACGCCTGATCGCCCGAGGGCTGGCGCTGCTGGTGCCACGCCAGGCCGGCCAGCGCGAAGACCGCTATGTGCACGCCATGGGCGACCCGGCGGACATCGAAGCGATTCTCGCCGCCCGCCAGCACCCGGTGGAGCGTGGTGCCGGCGGCGCTGTCTCACTGGAGCGTATCGAAGAACTCGAAGCACGGATCGCGGCGCTGGAAGAACGCCTGGCACGGCTGGAATAGCAGCGCCTACGCCGACCGGGCGAAGGCCACGGCTTTTTCAAATTGCTCCAGGTTGGGCCGCACGCCGGTGTACAGCACGAACTGTTCCAGGGCCTGGATCGCAATGACTTCCAGCCCGGTGATGACCCGCTTGCCTTCGGCCCGGGCACGCACGATCAGGGGCGTTTCCGACGGGATCGCCACGACATCGAACACGGTCTCGGCCGCAGCGATGATCTCGGGCTCAAACGCCAACTTGTCGGCCTCCGGGCCGCCGGTCATGCCGATCGGCGTGACATTGATCAGCATCTGTGGCCGCCGGGTACCGAGTTCAGCTTGCCATTCATACCCCAGGGACTCGGCCAGGGCTCGCCCGGCGGCTTCATTGCGGGCAACGATCAGCCCGTTCTTGTAACCCCCATCGCGCAAGGCACTGGCCACAGCCTTGGCCATGCCGCCGCTGCCGCGCAAGGCAAAGGTCGAGTCCTTGGGCACCGCGTGGCTTTGCAACAACTGGGCGATGGCGATGTAGTCGGTGTTGTAGGCCTTCAGATGGCCATTGGTATTGACGATGGTGTTGATGGACTGGATCGCCGCGGCGGAAGGATCCAGCTCGTCCACCAGGGCTATGCAGGCTTCCTTGAACGGCATCGACACGCCGCATCCACGAATGCCCAGGGCACGGATACCGCCCACCGCGCCAGGCAGGTCCTGGCTGCTGAACGCCTTGTAATAGAAATTCAGGCCCAATTGTTCATACAGGTGATTATGAAAGCGCAGGCCGAAATTTCCGGGACGCCCCGATAGCGACATGCACAGCTGGGTGTCTTTGTTGGGATTGATCTGCATGCGTGTCTCCTTGCAATTCACTTTCGGACAGACGGAATCACCGTCCCGAAAGGTTTTATTCGATGATGCAACCGCCAGCCTCGGCCCGGTCTCAGGCCCCCGGATGACGCGGCGCGGTAAAGAAAAGCGCTACAGACCTTACACAATATTTACCCAACGGCGTCGCAAATCCTGAGAAAATCGCTGTCATAGCAAGTATCCCCGCGACTCTCATCGGGTCTGTTGCAGACCACAGGCGTCGGGGCCGAAACGAGGAACAGCCATGAATCGTAAACTTCCCATCATCGCCCTGCTCCTGGGGGCACTCGCGGTCACCGGCCAGGCATCCGCCAACGGTCGTGGTGGTTGGGAGGGGCCCGCAGTGTTTGGCGCAATCGTCGGTTCGGCCATCATCGGCTCGGCCATCATCAACCGTGATCGACCTGTGTATGTGCAGCAACCGGTCTACGTCCAGCCACAGCCGGTCTACTACCAGGCACCACCACCGGTCTACTACCAGCCGCAGCCGGTGTATGTAGAGCGACCGATCTACTATCGCCCAGCGCCGGTTTATTACGGGCCACCACGGGGCTACTACTATGGCCCGCCTCGTGGTCATTACGGTCGCTGGTAATCAGCCTTCCGGGTGGCACAAAAAAGCCTGTGATCGATGATCACAGGCTTTTTCATGTCCACTAGATAACCCCTGTGGCGAGGGGATTTATCCCCGCTGGGCTGCGCAGCAGCCCCTAGGTAGTCAACTTAACCTGCCTGACACACTGGTTTGTCGGCATTTAGGGCCGCTTCGCGCCCCAGCGGGGATAAATCCCCTCGCCACAGGGAATTGTCAGACGTGCTCACTGCTTTTCAGACGGACCGGCGCATGCTCCGCGGGCTCGTGAACAGGCTCCGCCACCACCGGGATCTCATTGCCATCGCAATCATGCAGCTTGCCATCGCTGAAGTAATCACCTTCACGCAGCGCCGCCAGGTCCTGATAGCGCAACACCCGCTCGGTGCCGGCGGCGAAAACCGACTGCTGGTCGGAGTTACCCGCGGTGAAGTGGTTGAACGCCAGGTTCAGCGCGATCGCCATGATTGCCGAAGAACTGATGCCCGAATGAAAGATGGTCGCGAACCAGCTCGGGAAATGGTCATAGAAATTCGGAGCAGCGATAGGAATCATGCCAAAACCAATGGAAGTGGCGACGATGATCAGGTTGACGTTGTTGCGATAGTCGACTTTGGACAGCGTGCGGATGCCACTGGCAGCCACGGTGCCGAACAGCACGATACCGGCACCGCCCAGTACCGAGGTCGGCACCGCCGCGATCACCCGGCCCATGAACGGCAGCAGGCCGAGCACCACCAGGAACACCCCGCCGGTCGCCACCACGAAACGGCTCTTGATCCCGGTCACCGCCACCAGCCCGACGTTCTGGGCAAAGGCACTCTGGGTGAAGGAGCCAAAGATCGGCGCGATCATGCTCGACAGCATGTCAGCCCGCAAGCCGTTGCCCAGGCGCCTGGAGTCGACTTTGGTGTCGATGATCTCGCCCACGGCCAGGATGTCGGCGGAGGTTTCCACCAGGGTCACCATGATCACAATGCACATCGACAGGATCGCGGCGATGTGGAAGGTCGGCATGCCGAAATGGAACGGTGTCGGGAAGCCGAACATCGGGCCTTGACTGACCGATGAAAAGTCCGCCATGCCGAGGAACACGGCGATGACGGTACCAATGACCATCGCCAGCAAAATCGACAAGCGCGAGATGGTTGCGCTGCCCATTTTGCTCAGCAACAGCACCAGCACCAGGGTCACCGCGGCCAGACCGATGTTGGCCATGCTGCCGAAATCAGCGGCATGGCTGTTGCCACCCATGGCCCAACGCGCCGCCACCGGCATCAGGGTCAGGCCGATGGTGGTGATCACGATGCCGGTGACCAGTGGCGGAAAGAACCGGGTGATGCGCGAAAAAACTGGGGTAATCAGCAAACCAATCAGGGACGCAGCGATCACCGCGCCAAGGATGGCTTGAAAGCCGCCTTCCCCGCCGCTGCCGACAATCGCCACCATGGTCGCGACGCCCGAGAACGATACGCCCTGCACCAAGGGCAGTTGGCAGCCGAAAAACGGCAGGCCGAGGGTTTGCAGCAACGTTGCCAAGCCCCCCGCGAACAATGACGCGGCAATCAACAAGCCGATGTCCGCGGGCGAGAGCCCGGCCGCCTGGCCGATGATCAACGGCACGGCGACGATGCCACCGTACATGGTCAACACATGTTGTAGGCCGTAAGCCATATTCGCGCCGACGCCAAGGTTTTCGTCCTCGGGCCGTGGGAGTGAAACATGGGGCGTTTTCATGGTTCGGGGGTTCCCTGTTTTTTGTTATGGGCACACTGTATTCAAAACTCAGGACAAATGTCCATAGAGTTGTATACAACTTGTTGCCATACACAGGAACAGACTCCCCCGGCCAACAGCCTTTTTTACGGCTGAAGCAACCCCACGATCGCCGGCCGCAACAGCTCGCGCGGCGGTACGCGCAGGCCAAACTCTTGTTCCAGCAAGTCGATCAACTCATCGGCATCGGTGATCAACCGGCGTTCGCTCTCCTGCCCGATCCGGTGCACGGCATAGCTGTTGCCGTTCAGGGTCTTGCGCAGCCCATCGCCGGTACACGCGACCATCAACCGCCCCATGAACGGGGATTCCGGGTGGTTGCTGACGTACCAATTGCCGAGGGTGTAGTCGATGTCTTCCTGGCGCTGCAGATCGAACAGGTACATCGGCCGCCATTCGTCGGCAACGTTGGCACGCAACAGATAGCCGTCCGCATGGGTGTCGATGCGGTACGGCTCATGGGGCGTGACTTGTGCTTCACGGCTGTCCAGCAGCAGCGGCGCAGTGGGCACCATGCCACCAAAGCCAACGTCGGTGATGTAGCGCACACCGTCGAACGTCACCAGGCTCAGCCGGTGGGTGCGGGCCGCCCAGGTGCCTTCAGGCGCGTTCATCACCACGCGGCCGGTGATGCCGCGGGCATCGAAACCCAGCTCCAGCAACAACGCCAGGAACAATTGGTTGAGTTCATAGCAATAGCCGCCGCGCCCTTGTTCGAACACTTTTCGCTCCACCGATTCAAGGTCGATGGACACGGGTTGACGCAGCAACGTCGACAGGGTTTCAAAGGGGAACTCGGCAGTATGGCGCCCTTGCAGTTGACGCAACGTGTCGAGGGTCGGCGCTGGAGGCGCATCGAAACCCAGGCGCCGCAGATAGCGAGCCGTATCGCTCAGTTGGGGATGACTCATGAGGGGTGTCCTTTTCCGGGGTCGGCGCAGCGCTCACGACAAGCGCACTGTTATTGGGCGCCAGATATAAGGCATTCCCCTCACCGAGACAACAATCGACCGGGGCACCTCGCCGGGTCACCGCCGCTTGCGTGAAGCCAGGCGGATCCAGGTGGGGGCATGGTCGCTGGGGTGGGGTTGATTCCGGACCCAGGCGTCCACGCCGGCCTCGCTCAGGTAGGCGCTGGCCACCGGGTTGAGCAGCAGGTGATCGATGCGCAGCCCGGAGTTCTTCTGCCAATGCTGACGGAAATAATCCCAGAAAGTGTAGATCCGCTCGTCCGGATACAGGTGGCGCAACGAATCGGTCCAGCCCTGGTCCAGCAGTCGCTGGTAGCACGCGCGGCTTTCTGGCTGCAGCAGCGCATCCTTGAGCCAGGAGCGCGGGTTGTAGATGTCCATGTCGGTGGGCACCACATTGTAGTCACCGGCCAGCACCACGGGATGATCGCTGGCCTGCAACCCTTGGGCGTATTCGATGAGCCGTTCGAACCAGGCCAGCTTGTAGTCGAACTTCGGACCCGGTTGCGGGTTGCCGTTGGGCAGGTACAGGCAGCCCACCAACACGCCATGCACCGCCGCCTCCAGATAGCGACTGTGGCTGTCGTCATCCCCGCCGGGCAGGCCTCGGCGGCTTTCCAGCGGCTGCGCGTCACGGGCCAGGATCGCGACACCGTTCCAGGACGCCTGCCCCTGCCAGATCGCCCCATACCCGACCGACTCCAGCTCCGCCGCCGGGAAATCCTTGTCCACGGCCTTGAGCTCCTGCAAACAGGCAATGTCGGGTTTTTCCCGCTCCAGCCATTCCAGCAGGTTGGGCAGCCGGGCCCGGATGCCATTGATGTTGAAGGTCGCGATCCGAAGGTTTTTCATAGCACCAGAACTCGAAATACCCAGTCACCGTTGTGACCGACAACCGGGCTTGGTGGTTGCAACAGGTTTTCAGGAACCCGTTTTCGGCAAGGGCTGGCCTTTCTCCAACAACTGCGCAAAGGCTTGTTTGTCGATCGGTCGGCTGAGGAAATAACCCTGCACTTCATGGCATTGGTCCGAGCCCAATGAACCGAGCTGGGCCAGGGTTTCCACGCCCTCGGCAGTCACCGTCAGCCCCATGGCCTTGCCCAGGTTGATGATCGCCTGCACCACGGCGCGGTCATTGCTGCTGTTGCTCATGGAAGCAATGAAGCGCTTGTCGATCTTGATGCCATCGAATGGATAGGTGCGCAGATAACCGAGGGACGAATAACCGGTACCGAAATCGTCCATGTTCAAGCGCACGCCCAGTTCCTTCAGGGCATTCATGACCTGCAGGGCACCATCAACGTCGTTGAGCATCACGTTCTCAGTGATCTCGAGCTCCAGGCGACTCGCCGGGAAACGGGTTTCGATCAACACCTGTCGCACATCCTCCACCACATCGCTGCGCTCGAACTGCGCCGGTGACAGGTTGACCGAGACCATCAGCTCCCCCGGCCAGGTCAGTGCGGTTTCGCAGGCCTCGCGCAATACCCAACGCGAAAGCGGGACAATCAGGTCGGTTTGCTCGGCCAAGGGAATAAAGGCATCGGGGCTCAACAAGCCTTGGGTCGGATGCTGCCAGCGAACCAACGCCTCGACCGCCACAATCTCCCGACCATCGACGGTGTAGCGCGGCTGGAAATGCAGGACAAATTCGTTGTTCTTCACGGCCTGGCGCAGGTCGCTTTCCAGTTGGCGACGATGCTGGATCTGATCGTTCATTTGCGAGGCGAAATAGCACCAGGTTTTCTTGCCCTCGGACTTGGCCTGGTACAAAGCAATGTCGGCGCAACGGATCAGCTCACCGGGGACATAACCCTGGCGGCGGCTGACAGCGATGCCAATGCTCGCGCCGATGTGCAACGAATGGGTTTCGTAGAGGATCGGTTGCTGCAGGCTGTCGATCAGCCGCTCACAGAATCGATCGATCTCAGTGGTATGTTCCATCCCGTTGAGCACCACCACGAACTCATCGCCCCCCAGGCGCGCCACCAGGTCTTGCTCGCGGGTGCTGTCGCGCAGTCGCTGGGCCACTTCCAGCAACACCGCATCGCCGGCCGGGTGGCCGAGGGAATCGTTGATCGGCTTGAAGTTGTCCAGGTCGACCATTAGCAACGTCAGCGGCGCCGAATGCTCCTTGGCCACCAGCGCATCATCCAGGTGCCGCGCCAGCTTGTTACGGTTCGGCAGGCCGGTCAGCGCATCGTGCATTGACAGATGCTGGACCTGGGCATGGGCCGCCACTTCATCGGTGATGTCACTGGCGGTGCCGCGATAGCCCACCACCTCGGCCTTGCTGTGGATCGGGCGTGCCGACACACGACAGAAGCGCAATTGCCCGGAATAATCGCGGTAGGAACAGCGCAAGTTGCTGGCGTTCTGTTCCTCCGTCAACTTGCCCAGCCACAGGGCAATCGGCGTGGTGTCGCAGTACAGCAGTTGCTCGATATCCTGCCCCAGCCATTGCTGGTCGGAAAACCCGGTGACCGTATTGAAACGCCCCGACAGATAAGTGATGCGTTGCTGCCCGTCGATTTCCCAGATCCAGTCGGAAGCCGCCTCGGCCACGGCCCGGAAGCGCTCTTCGCTGGCCTCGAGGGCATGCGCCGACTGTTCCAGGCTGTCGTAACTGGCGTCCACATGCCGTGCCGTGCGCAACGCATAGCGAAAAAAGTAAGCGGTCAGCAGGGCCAGAATCAGCAACGCACCACCCAGCGGCGGCACCAGGGACCAGAGCAATTGCTGGCCCGGTCGCTCCAGGCGGGACACCAGGCTGTAGCCGGTGCTGTCCAGCGGCACGGCCGGCTGGCCGGGCTCGAGCTCGGTGTCTTTCTTGAGGTTCAAGTCTGTGAGGCCATAACTCTTGCCCAACTTGCGCAGCTTGACGGGCGTCAGTTGGTCGACAAACAGCAGGACCGAGGTGCCTTTGGATTCGACCTGGGGCCGTTCGTCGTTGGGCAGAATCACCGAAGCGGTGACGATGGCCGGCCAGCCCTCGAACAATGTGTAGCGGATCGTCGACATCGTCAGGTCGGGCTGCGCCTGGAGCTGGTCCACCAGCTCCGTCAGCGGCGCATTCATATAAACCGCGGCATCATCCTGGACATTGCGCCCACGCACCACGGCATATTTGGTGCGTCGCCGATCAATGACAAACACCCCCTCGTATTCATCATTGGTGAACAGGGTCTTGCCCATGTTCTGTTCGGCGTAGGCCCATTGCACGTCAACCTCGCCGTTGAGGTGGTCGTAGGCGGTGGTCCAGTAGGCGTAACTGGCGATGTAGTTTTTTGAGGCGGTGATGCGATTCTCGAGGGCGCGCTCGATATAGAAATGCGTCTTGCGCACATCCTCCGCGTCCAGCTTTTGCGCAATGTTGAACAGCGCGGCAATCGCCATCAGGACACCCAGGACAAACAACCCGGCGACTGCCACGACCAGGCGACGGGTAATCGGGGTGTGACGCGCGATGCTTGAAGGGGTATCGGCAGCGGAATCCATTGACCTGCTCCTGTCCTGTCAACGCTGGCTGCGGTGTCGAGAACGGCGAGGATCCGGGGCCAGTCTTGTTCCCAACCTTAGCACCCACTGCCTGATCGGTTGGCGAGCCCACGGCTTTTTGCGAAAGAGCCTACACACCTCGTGTGCGTCGCCAGCGCAGTGTCTGAACAATGGACCTGACACGTTGCCGATGATTCCACCCGATCTCAACGATCCGAGCGCGCCAGCGTGTCGAGCCCACCTTCCGTCGACAACACCGCCACCCGGTTGCGGCCGCTGTGCTTGGCCTGGTAGAGCGCCGCATCGGCCCGCTGGATGAAGACTTCAATGCTGTCCAGGCTGCTGGGCACAAAGGCATAGCAGCCCAGGCTTACCGTGAGGTAGCCGGTCGGAGACCCGGAATGGGTGATGTGCTTGTCGATGACGCTGCGGCGGATCTGCTCGGCCAATGCCATGGCCCCCGACAGATTGGTGTCGGGCAACAGGACCGCGAACTCTTCGCCACCATAACGCACCGCCAGATCGGCCTTGCGATGGCAGCAGCTCTTGAGCACCTTGGCCACTTCCGCCAGGCAATGATCCCCGGCCACGTGCCCATAGGCGTCGTTGTAGCGCTTGAAGAAATCGATATCGAGCATGATCAGGCTCAAGGGGCTACGCTGACGAGCGCCCCGGCCGAACTCGATGTCCAGGGCCCGTTCGAACAGCCGCCGGTTCGCCAGCCCGGTGAGGCTGTCATGGGTGGCAATCAGTTCCAACGCTTCCTGAGCCTTGCGCAAGTCCGCCTCGATCCGTTCGCTGGTACGGACCTGGCGCACGAATACCCAGCCGAACAAGCAAATGCCCAACACCACCAGGCCCACGATGAGGCTGGATTGGAAAGCCCGGTCATGCCAGCCCGCCAGGATCGCGCCTTCGGACATCGCGGCGGTGACCACCAGCGGATAAGCCTGCAGATGTTGGTGCCCATACAGCCTGACGACACCATCGATGGTCGAACGGATGAGTGCATCGCCAGACATCCCGCCGGCCAGGGCATGGTTGTAAATATTTTCCTGGGCCAGCGGGTGACCGATCCGCCCCTCATCGAAGGGACGACGGGCCAAGAGCGTCCCGTCAGACAAAGCCAGGGCCATCTCGCCTTGATCATCCAGATTGAAGCTTTTGAAGAATCGATCGAAGTACGACATTTTGATGCCGGCCATCAACACGCCTTGGAAGTTGCCATCCTGATCATTCAAGCGCCGGGAAACCGGAATGATCCAGCCGCCGTTTTGTCGGCTGCGGATTGCCGGGCCGATATGGGCGACCAGGGAGGCATTCTCTTGGTGGAAAACGAAGTACTCTCGATCCGCCACCCCAGCACCCCGGTGCAGGTTTTCAAAGGAGGTCACCACCCAGTGACCGTGCTTGTCGAACAGGAACAGACCATGCAATTGCTCAAGCGATTGCACACGTCGGGCAAAGGTTTGCTGCAAGCGTGGCTGTACGGCGGGACCGTAGCCGTCTACTTGGATCCAATCTGCCAGGCTGGCCAATACCAAATCAGCCTGGAGGAAGGTGTCCTGCGCCTGCTGGGCCATGGCCCGGGTAAGGGTCGCCGAAGCGACGCGGGCCGACTCCAGGTCGTGGCTGCGCGACTGCTCCAGTTGCAGATAAAGCAAACCGCACAGGCACAGGCACACCGCCGCGATAAACGAAACCGCAGCCTTGAGCAACGGCAGGCGCTTCAAGGCACCGCCAGGGACATGGAAAGGATCGAGAATGGAGATAGGCAAGCGAATTCCTGAAGAGGGCAAAACATGAGCGAATTCGCTCAAAGCCCCCAATATTCGTGAGCTTAGCCTACCGCTTGTGAGGCGGCAATTTGCCTGTGCAGCAGAGCCGATGGGTGGCTGCAGTGGATCCAAAAACCCGCCTGCCAGCCGATAAAAATGCCCTCTTCAGAACGAAGAAATTCCCCGTGGCGAGGGGATTTATCCCCGCTGGGCTGCGCAGCACCTCTAAAGCAGTGAACTCAATCTTCCTGGCACACCGAGTTGCCTGGTTTTTTGGGGGCCGCTGCGCAGCCCGACGGGGATAAATCCCCTCGCCACGGGTCAGATTGCGGCTCTCACCGTACCGGCGGCACCCGGATCTCCCCGGCCCGGCATTGTGTCCTGACGCCCCTGCCACACGCGGCGAACGCCAGGTCCTTGTCCATGCACACCCGCACTTCCGACAGTTGCGGCCCGCTGCAAATCACCGCAATGCCGTCGGGCGCAATGCCTGGATTGCTTTGGCGGAACAGCCGGATGATTTCATCTGCCTCGAAATAATACGAGGAATTGAGCGGTTGCAGCTGCGATGGGATTTTCACCGCGCCCAAGGCTTTGTCGGCAACCTCCAGGTAACCCATGGCGCCCAGGCCACTGCAAGTGCCGTGCTTGGACCATTCATGCGCCATCAACTTGCGGGTGGGAAACAAGGTCAGGCCCTTCTGCTGCTCAGCCGCCGTCAACGGCACCTGAGGCGCACAGGATTGCGGCCAGCCGCCCCGGGTGTATTGCGGCCAGAGGCCATGGAGCACAAAGCCGTAGCCCTTGCCGGAACACTGCGCATCCTTCTGGTGAGTCAGGCAGAACGTCGGCGACCAGGACAGCGCCAGCAAATAGTAATCGAACACTCCGGCCACGGATTGCGCCCGTGCATTGCCGGATTCGCGGGCATTGGCCGCGCCCATGGAACCCAGTGTCAGTACGATCAGCACGACAATGGCAAGACGTTGTTTCATTGACCCACTCCTTGGGGCGATTGTGCGAAAGCAGGATGATCGGGCGATGATTGTTTCAACCTTGTGTTTCAAATCTCTGAAGGGCTGTTTTTTTTACAAGCAATCCTTGCCGGGGGCTATCTAAATTGCGTAACGCCCCATAACGTAGATCGCCTTTGACTTTTACGTGCCCCGTCACCCATGAGCAAACCGATCCGAACCGATGACGAAAAGCCCCTGACCCGCCCCGACGCCGTCAGCCTGCGCGTGGCCTTCTGGTTCTGGCTCAAACTGGGCTTCATCAGTTTCGGCGGCCCTGCGGGGCAGATCTCGATCATGCACCAGGAGTTGGTGGAGCGCCGACGCTGGATTTCCGAACGACGCTTCCTGCATGCCCTTAACTACTGCATGTTGCTGCCGGGCCCCGAGGCCCAGCAACTGGCCACCTACCTGGGCTGGCTGATGCATCGAAGCTGGGGCGGGGTGATCGCCGGGGCACTGTTCGTGCTGCCTTCGTTGTTCATTCTCATCGCGTTGTCGTGGCTGTACGTCGCCTTTGGCGAAGTGCCGATAGTGGCGGGCATTTTCTATGGCATCAAGCCGGCCGTCACGGCAATCGTGGCACATGCCGCCCACCGGATCGGCTCCCGCGCACTCAAGAACAACTGGCTGTGGGCGATCGCTGCGGCGTCGTTCACCGCGATATTTGCCTTTGATCTCCCCTTCCCACTGATCGTGCTGAGTGCGGCGGTCATCGGTTATTTCGGCGGCCGCTGGGCACCGGAAAAATTCAGCCTGGGCGGTCACGCTACCCAGCACCAATCCTTCGGCCCCGCCTTGATCGACGACGACACGCCGCCCCCGGACCACGTTCGATTCAGCGCCTTCAGGCTCGCCCGGCTGGCGATCATCGGTGCCCTGTTGTGGGCGTTGCCAATGGGCCTGCTGACCGCGGTGTTCGGCTGGGAAGGCACGCTGACGCAAATGGCCTGGTTCTTCACCAAGGCCGCATTGCTGACGTTCGGCGGCGCCTATGCAGTGTTACCCTACGTGTACCAGGGTGCCGTCGGACACTTCGGCTGGCTGACGCCGACACAAATGATCGATGGCCTGGCCCTGGGCGAAACCACGCCCGGGCCGCTGATCATGGTCGTGGCCTTCGTCGGTTTCGTCGGAGGCTACGTGATGCAGGTGTTCGGTCCCGAACAAGCCTTTCTCGCCGGGGCCGTCGCGGCCACGCTGGTGACCTGGTTCACGTTCCTGCCCTCGTTCCTGTTCATCCTGGCCGGCGGCCCGCTGGTGGAATCGACGCACAACGTGCTGAAATTCACCGCGCCGCTGACCGCGATTACCGCGGCGGTGGTCGGGGTGATCCTCAACCTCGCGTGTTTCTTTGGTTACCACGTACTCTGGCCCAACGGTTTTGCAGGTGCCCTGGACTGGCCGTCGGCAATCATCGCAATCGCGGCGGCCATTGCGCTGTTTCGCTACAAGCTGGGGGTAATCCAGGTATTGCTGGCGTGCGGGCTGGCTGGGCTGGCGGTGCACTTGCTGCGCTAGACGAGGCGTTTGCTCAGGTACGTCGCCGAAGCCGGGCACAAGGTTTTTGGGTGAGCGCATCGCGCAACGGTCCCAGGTCGTTATTGCTCAGTGCTCTCATGTGCATGACTTGCTCCTCGTAAATTGTTCCGGTGATCGTCATCGCACTGAAACTCAACAACCCACCACCCCATGACCCAGCGCAAATGAACACCCCAGCCCATCAGCTAAGCTCAACCTATCATCACGACAGGGAATCGACATGAGCAAGGCAGACGAGCTAGCGGCCAAACTGAGGAAAACCCAGCAAACCCGCGCGGATACCGACAATTGCGCCGACCTGGCGATCGAGCACTGGCCCGCCCAGGTCTACGAACTGTATCGCCAGATCGAAACCTGGCTGGCGCCCGTGTGCGAGGCGGGCCTGGATATTCGGCGCAACCCCACCCACGTATTTGAAAGTCATTCCAGCGGCTCGACGTACAACTACGCCATCGATCAACTGGTGATCGAAGGCAATCATCACCGCATTTCATTCGACCCGATTGCGCGTTTCTCGTCCAAGGGCGAGGGCTGCATTGAAGTCCATATGAAGGGGCAGGAACACTGCATCGTGCGCTCACTCGGCGAACATGGTGAATCGCTCTGGCATATCCAGGCCCTGCGCCAGACCGGGCAACCGCGTCTTGAACCGACCATGCTGGACGAGGACGCCTTGCTCGCGCTGGTAGAGCAAGGCCTGGGGCTTTAACGCAAATGGGCGACCCTTGAGGTCGCCCATTTCGTTGGAGAACCCACTAGAACTGCGGCGCTGATTCGACGGTTGGATCGCTCCCTGGCACCGGTAGCGTCAGTTCCTCCACCGGTCTTCCCACGAGTTTATGCAAGGCATTGTCGATTTCGTCAGCCGCGCCTTGCGCGTATCGGGTATCCGCCCAGCTCCAGTACGGATCGAACATCAGCCCGCCGAGCCATAGGGCGCTGCATCCGTAGTCGATGAAAACTCCCGGAGCGCTGACCGAGCGGCCAGCACCGTAAGAACAGCGGCAACGCCCAACACCGCCGCACTGGTTTCGAAGGTCGCGCGATAGCCACTCAGGTCGAACAGAAGGCCGCCCACTGTCGCGCCCGCGGCGATGGCGAGTTGGACGATCGCCACCATCAGGCCGCCGCCGGCTTCGGCATCTTCCGGCAGTGTTCGCGAAAGCCAGGTCCACCAACCTACGGGCGCCGCTGTGGCCACCAGGCCCCAGAGGCCGAGCAGGAGGGTCGCGATCAAGACCGACCCGCCGTACCCCACCAGGGCAATGGCAATCGCGGCCATCAACAGCGGGATGACGATGAGCGTCCGATAGAGATTGTTCTTCAAACAGGCCCCGATCAGAAAGGTGCCCAACAGCCCCGCCACACCGATCACCAGCAACATGAAGGACAGCATGGAAACGCTCACCTGCGTCACCGTTTCAAGGAACGGTCGCAGGTAGGTGAACAACATGAACTGGCCCATGAAAAATGTGCTGACCGCCAGCATACCCAGTGCGACCGGTGCCCGGGTCATCAACTTGAAGACATTGGTGCTGCCCTGCTTCGCCTGCGAAGGCATGGAGGGCAGGCGTAACAGCAGCCAGACCAGGGCGATGGCGGCGACGGGCACGATGCAGAAAAACGCGCCACGCCAACCGATGATCGCCCCCAGGAAACTGCCCAGCGGCGCAGCGATCACCGTCGCCAAGGCATTGCCGCCATTGACGATGGCCAGTGCCTGCGGAACCTGATCGTCCGGCACAAGCCGCATGGCGGTGGCCGCCGACAACGACCAGAAGCCGCCAATCGCCACGCCGATCAACGCGCGACCGAGCATGAATACCGGGTAATTCGGCGCGAACGCCGCCACGGTGCCGGAAACGATCATCAGCAAGGTCAGCCCCAGGAGAAGCCATTTTCGATCGACCCGGGCGGCAATCGATACGATGAACAGGCTGGTGATCAGGGCAAAGGCGCCAGAGACGGCAATGCCTTGTCCGGCCTGCCCTTCGCTGACGTGAAGATCGGCCGCTACCGGCGTCAGCAAACTGACTGGCATGAACTCCGAGGCAACGAGCACGAATGCGGCGAGGGCCATGGCAAGTACAGCGCCCCAGGCGGGCTGGACTTGTGGCGATGAGTTATCTGTCATTGGAGGACAATCCTGTGTTTCTTTGATGGATCTGTGGGCAGATTGACGGCGGCACATTCAACATCACTGTCTCAGGCAGCCCCCTTTCGCGAGCAACCCGTTGGCGCGTCTATCAGCCGACCAAAGTCGCGTTATCGATCACGAAGCGATACTTCACATCGCCCTTGAGCATGCGCTCGTAGGACGCGTTGATCTGCTCGGCCCGGACCAGTTCGATGTCGGCGACGATGCCGTGCTCTGCGCAGAAATCGAGCATCTCCTGGGTCTCGGGGATGCCGCCGATCATCGACCCGGCGAGGGTGCGCCGCTTCATGATCAGGTTGAAGACATTCGGCGAAGGATGCGGGGTTGCCGGGGCGCCTACCAGGGCCATCGTGCCGTCGCGCTTGAGCAGCACCAGCAATGCATCGAGGTCATGAGGAGCCGCCACGGTATTGAGGATGAAATCGAAGCTCTTGTTGTGCGCTGCCATTTCTTCGGCATTGCGCGACACGACAACCTCGTCGGCCCCCAACTGCCTGGCATCCTCACGCTTGGACTCGGACGTGGTGAACGCCACGACATGAGCCCCCATCGCATGGGCCAGCTTGATGCCCATGTGACCCAGGCCACCAATGCCAACCACACCCACCTTCTTGCCCGGCCCGACGTTCCAGTGGCGCAGCGGCGAATAGGTGGTGATGCCTGCGCAAAGCAGCGGCGCGACGGCGGCAAGCTGGGCTTCGGGGTGACGAATGCGCAACACATAGCGCTCATGCACCACGATGTTTTGCGAATAGCCACCCAGCGTCCAACCGGGTTCATCCGGGGTGGGGAAGTTGTAGGTCCCGATCATCCCGTCACAATAGTTTTCCAGGCCGCTGTCGCAGTCGTCACAGTGCTTGCAGCTGTCGACGATGCAGCCAACGCCGACCAGGTCGCCAGTCTTGAAGCCGGACACATGGGCGCCGACCGCCGCGACCCGACCGACGATTTCGTGGCCCGGCACGCAAGGGAACTGGGTACCCGCCCACTCGGCACGCACCTGGTGCAGGTCCGAATGGCAGATACCACAAAAAGCGATGTCGATCTGGACGTCGTGGGCGCCCGGCGTGCGACGAGTGATCTGCAGGGGTTCAAGGGGCTTGTCGCCCGCGTGAGCGCCATAGGCTTGTACACGCATCAGAAGACTCCTTGCTGGATTGAATGAGGTTGTATCTTCAGGGCTCAGCCCGGCCGGCAGGTAGTGCATTACGCTGAGATGCTTGCCTGATCCTATGAGTGCTTCTATTGCGTATAGGCAGCGCTTCGCTTGGCGAGTTAATGTTCTGCCTATAGCGCTTGAGCTCAGATGACACCCGGACCCGACATGGCCATTCAACGCAGATCCGTACAAGAGACTCTGGCCGCCATCATTGGCACCCGGACCCCACGCGCGGGCGACTTTGAAACGCCCATCGCCGGCCTCGTCTTCTTCCGGCGCGACGCCCCGGCGCCGCCGGTGATTTGCATGATCGAACCGAGCATCGTGCTGGTGGCCCAAGGCGAGAAGCAGGTCTGGATCGGCGGCGAAGCCTATGGCTACGACACCGGGCGGTTCCTCATGACCTCCCTGGACATCCCGGCCAATTCCGAAGTGCTGCAGGCCAGCCCGGAAGAGCCCTGCCTGGGCCTGGTCCTGAGGCTCGACTTGCGCATGGTGGCCGATCTGATCGCCCAAGGCAGCCTGTCACCGCCGCGTGATCGAGCAGTCGGGATCGGCGCGGGAATCGGCACCGCAACGCCGGACCTGCTGGAACCGTTCGCGCGCCTGCTGGCGTTGTTGGATGAGCCCGAAGCGATTCCCATCCTGGCGCCGTTGATCCAGCGTGAGATTCACTACCGGCTGCTGCTCAGCGACCAGGCCGCCCGACTGCGGCAGATCGTTTCGGTCGATAGCCAGGGCTACCGGATCGCCAAGGCCATCGACTGGTTGAAATTGAACTACACCGAACCCGTGCGCGTAGACGACCTCGCGGCGCGGGTGCAAATGAGCGCGCCAACGTTTCACCACCACTTCCGTCAGCTCACGGCGATGAGCCCGTTGCAATACCAGAAGTGGCTGCGGTTGAACGAAGCAAAACGCTTGATGCTCAACGAGCATGTGGACGTGGCGAGTGCGGCTTTCAAGGTGGGCTATGAAAGCCCTTCCCAGTTCAGCCGCGAATACGCCCGTTTGTTTGGCGTGCCGCCCAAGCGGGACATTGCGGCGTTGCGCGGGCCGGCCAAGGCTGGTTGATTCTTCAGTGGGAGCAAAGCTTGCTCGCGATGCAGGCACCTTGGCCTTCGGGAGACCGCGTCGGCTTCATCGCGGGCAAGCCTTGCTCCCACAGAGTGGTGCCTTTTGCGCCAACGCAACGCACCTCTGTGCCAGGATCATCGTCGGGTCAACAAGGGCCACCCTGTGCCCATTGATCTCGAACGCCTCGCAATGTTCCAGCACCAGCGGCAACTCCGTACACCCCAGGATCAACACCCCCGCCCCCAGCTCACACAAATGCTCGGCCGCCAGCAACAGTTGTTCCTTGCAGAGCCCCTGTGTGAAGCCGGCCTTGATACCCCGCGGTCCGTAGATCGCGTCCATGACCATCGCCTGGTAATCGACACCGGGCGTAAGGAGCTGGAGCCCGGCATGGCGCGCCGCCTGGTGATAGACCTGACTCTGCACCGTACCGGAAGTCGCCAGCAGGCCAATCGCCTTGCCCGAACCATAGGTGCGCGCGATCCACTCCACCGTCTCGCTCAGCATGTTCACGATGGGCACCCTCAGGTGCGCCTGGATCCGCTCGACGAAGGCATGGGCGGTGTTGCAGGGAATCGCGATGGCGTTGGCGCCGGCACTTTCGAGACGTTTGCACGTGGCGTACATCGCCATCGTCGGGTCGGTTTCATCGCGCAGCAGGTTGGCCGTCCGATCCGGTATCTGCGGGTTTTGCTCGACCACCATCTTGATGTGGTCCTGGTCCTTTCCCGCCGGGGTATTGGCCACCACCTTGGCCATGAAGTCCACCGTGGCGGCAGGCCCGACGCCGCCCACGATGCCCAGCTTGAACGGTGGGCGCCTGGGCTGCTGGTCCAGCGTCGCGAAGTCAGCGTAGATCTCATTGATGTCCAGCACGGTGATCCCGCGACGCTGCAAATCGGCACAGACCAGGGACAGCTCGGTCATGCCGGGCAGGATCACCGTCGCACCCTGGGCCTGCAACGACAGGCACGCCTGGTAGACCGCTTCAAGCGGCACGCCTTCGAGGTGGCCATCCTTGATGCCGTTGAGACCGTACATCGCCTCCATCAACCCCGCTTGAGCGTCTGCGTCGGGGTAAACAATCTGGAAGTCTTTGCCGAAATGTCGCTCGAACAATCCGCAATGGCGCACGAAGTCGGAGGCGATCACCCCCAACATCGTCTGGGGCGGCACCGTGTGGCTGACGTGCCGGGTCAAGGCGGCCATCATGTCCAGCACGGGAATGCCCAACTCCTCCTCGATTTCAGCGCGAAAGGTATGGCTGGCGAAGCACGGGAGCATCACCGCATCGAAGCCACTGTCCTCGAACGACTTGCACACCTGGAACACATAGAACTTGCGTGACGTCATGCTCGCGCCCTGGTCCAGCGGCAGCAGCACGTCCTTGAAGGGGTGCTGCTCGAACAGGAAATGGTAGCGCCCCTGGTCCTCGAGCACCGCCCGGGACTTGACCAACTTGTAGAACAAATCGCCCCCGGCCAAAGACCCAAGCCCGCCGACGATGCCCAACTTGCGAACCACAGAGGCCTTGTGGCTCGACTTCACTTTAGCCTTCATGAACGTCTCCTCAAGCCACCGGCACCGGCTCGGATCGTGACCGAACCGGAGCGTGTGCACCCTCGTCCTCGTCGGCTTCTTCGTGGGGTTCGGACTTGGCGACCACCGCCGTCGCAATGCTGTTACCCACCACGTTGGTGGCAGTGCGGGCCATATCGAGGAACTGGTCGATACCGATGATCAACAACAGCCCCGCCTCGGGAAGATTGAACATCGGCAACGTGGCCGCGACCACGACCACCGAAGCCCGCGCGACACCGGCCATGCCCTTGCTGGTGATCATCAGCGTCAGAAGAATCAGCATCTGTTGCGTGAAACTCAAATCAATGTTGTAGGCCTGGGCGATGAACAGGATGGCGAACGCCTGGTACATCATCGAGCCGTCGAGGTTGAACGAATACCCCAGGGGCAACACGAAACTGGACACGCGTTTGGGCGCACCAAATTTCTCCAGCGCCTCAATGGTTTTCGGGTAGGCGGATTCGCTGCTGGCGGTGGAAAAGGCCAGGAGAATCGGTTCGCGAATAAGCTTGCCGAGGTGGAAAACCGAGCGACCAAGGAACAGGTAACCGGCACCGAACAGCAGCGCCCAGAGAATCAGGATCCCCAGGTAGAACTCAGCGATCAGCTTGCCGTAATCCACCAGCAGGCCAAGCCCCTGGGTGGTAATCGCCGAGGCAATGGCGGCAAACACCCCAATCGGCGCGAACGCCATCACGTAGTCGGTGATCTTGAACATCACCTTCGCCAGCTCTTCGATGGAATCGGTGATCCGGGTGTAACCCGCCCGTTTCACGCCGGCCAGTGCGAAGCCGAAGAACAGCGAAAACACCACGATCTGCAGGATCTCGTTGTTGGCCATCGCTTCGGCAATGCTGCGCGGAAACACATGGCCGATGAACGCCTTGAGACTGAAGTCACCGGTGTTGACTGGCACGGCCGCCGTTGCGTGCTGGGCCACGTCCATGTTCAACCCGGCACCGGGTTGAAACAGGTTGACCAGACCCATCCCGATCAGCAGCGAGACAACCGAGGCGGTGACAAACCAAGCCATCGCCCGAGCCCCAATCCTGCCAACGGAACGGGAGTTGCCCATGCTGGCGATACCGCCCACCAATGTCGCGAAGACCAGGGGCGCGATGATCATCTTGATCATGCGCAGGAAAATGTCAGTGACCATCGAGAAGTAACTGGCGATCTCTTTGGCACTTTGCTCGCTCCCTGCGAAATGGTGACACGCCCAACCAACAAGTACGCCCAGGGCAATGCCCATTGCAATTCGACGTGGGAGCTTATTCTTCTTCACGGTGCTGTCCTCAAGTAGTTCTTGGATTTTTTTTACTTGGCAGGGATCAAGGAGGTGTACCCGATGCTCTTGATGGCATGGGCACTACGGTAAAGATTCTAAGGAGCCGATCCGGGGAGATGATGAGTAATCCTGCTAACCCCATGCGCTTTTGGAATAGTTAGCGAAAGGCCGCGCTGGGCCGGGGGATTGCGCAGTAAAATCGAGCGCTCACAACGGGGATTCCGATATGCAACTCAAATGGCTGGATGATCTTCTGGCGATTGGCGAATGGAAAAACTTCTCCCGCGCCGCCGAGGTGCGTTGCGTGACGCAATCGGCCTTGTCCCGGCGCATCCGCTCACTTGAGGAATGGGTGGGCGTCAAGCTGGTGGACCGGGGCACCTACCCTGTCCAACTCACACCCGCGGGAGTCACCTTCTGCGATGAAAGCCGAGAGGCCCTCGCCGGATTACTGAGGTTGCGCTCGACGCTGCGCGACGTGGAACGAATGCCCGGACGCTCGATCCAGATCACCGCCGGCCACAGCCTGTCCATGACCTTCCTGCCCAAGTGGCTCTCGCAGTTCCAGCAACACAACGAACAGTTCAACGCCCGAGTGGTGGCCGCCAACATTCATGACGCCGTCATTGCATTGGAAGAAGGCAGTTGCGACTTGATGATGGTCTACCACCATCCGCTTGCGCCCATCCTGCTGGACCCCGAGCGTTTTGGCAGCCTGGTGCTCGGCCACGATGCGTTCATCCCCCTGTGCGCGCCCAACCGCAAGGGCGAACCGCTGTTCCGCCTGCCCGGCCGCGCCGGCAAACCGGTGCCTTACCTGGCCTACACAGCAACGACGTTCCTGGGGCGCGTCGCGGACATCGTCATCAACAACGGCCCTGAACCGATCGCGCTGGAACGCTGCTATGAAGCGGACATGGCGATGCTGCTGATGCGCATGGCCATCGAGGGCTACGGCGTGGCCTGGTTGCCGCAGAGTGCGGTCGCCGACGAGTTGGAGCGTGGGCTGTTGGTGCGGGCCGGTGGCGAGCAATGGAGCACGCGCCTGGAGATTCGCTCGTACTGTGCGATTGCCAATCGCAACCCAACGATGCGTAAGCTGTGGAAGACCTTGGAAGGCGCTTCGTTGCAGCGGCCGGGCAGCGCACCCTCTACGCCCGCGGAAGCGAACTGATCAACGCTACTCAAGTACTGCTCACAAGTTTTACTGTGGGAGCGAGCCTGCTCGCGATGACGGCATCACATCCAACATCCTCACCAACTGACCCACCGCTATCGCGAACAGGCTCCCACGCAGGGATTTATGGTGAACGCAATATCTGTGAACACCCCGGAAAAACTGTGGGAGCGAGCCTGCTCGCGATGACGGCATCACATCCAACACCTCACCAACGGACCCACCGCTATCGCGAGCAGGCTCGCTCCCACAGGATTGCAGACTGCACAGGGCGATGATCAAGACAGTGCAGGCGACCTCGTGAGGTCGCCCTTCCCTTACGACGCCAGAACCTGCGCCTGCAATCGCCGCCCAATCACATCCAGCAAATCACACCCATCGCGCAGGGGAATCGCTAGCACTTGGGCGAAATCATGGAGTATCACGGCGTCCGTACTGATGTCGGAACGCATGGCGAGGTTCTCCAGCAACTGGGTGACAGCGGCGATGCGGTAAGCGGCAGTGTCGTGCAGCACGTCCAGCGGCGCTTCTGTGTCGATCAGGAGCGCGTGGAAATTGTTTTCGATACCGGTGATGGGCATGTAGCGGGACATAGGGATTTACTCCTGCGGGGATGGGAGGTCAGTGGCGGATTGGGATGCCGCTGGCAAAGAGGTCAAATCCGGGATCGGGATTCGGATATTCAGCAGGAGATACGTTTGGGTGACGCTAGACGAAAGCCACCTTGGATTGGCTGTGGCTTTCGGAGGGTTGGGGGTGAGCTTTTTCATTGGCTAACTTCCTGAGTAAGAGAAATATCTGCCAGCATCACTTCCACATGATGGGTGGCAGCTGTACGCGGGTGTGGAAGACCGGCACTCAGGAACCCGGCGCGCCCTAGGACGCCCCGCGTACAGCCGCCGTAATTTAACAGCAGACATAAGAAAAGTGTCTGCTTTAAATTTTGCGGCGCTACGCGCCTTTGAGTAAGGGCTTCCACACCCTGCCGCTGAATTTTCAGCGACGGAGAGAACTTAGCGCAGAGGGTGATGGGGTGGATAGTCAGCCGGGAACGACGCGTTTTGAGGGAAATTTCCGATGGGGGTGTCCGGCGATGGATTGAGCAGCACAGCTATGAGCACAAGGAAAAATCTCGAAACGAATGAGCGCTCAACGCCTTTCGTCCAGGCCGCAACATAGGCCACGCCAACGGGATGGGCTATAATCCGCCCACCAGCGCCATTTGAGGTCCAGCCCCATGGGCAATGTCAGCCTTGAAACCAAAAAGGCCTATGCCGCCAGGACGCGTAGATCCAACTACGCGGCCAGCCTCCGTCTGGAAGGTTTCAAAACGACCTTCGCCGACAGCGAACGCAAAATGCCAACGCGTGAAGAGGTCTTGAAGGCCTTTACCCAGACCAGAACTAATGCCTGACAAATATGGAGTCGGCGAGGACGCTTATTGCTATCCCGGCTCCACGGTCCTGCGCAACAAACTCGATATCCGTGACGAACCGACCCTAAGCGAAGCCGAACAACAACTCTCGGCCATCGCAGCGGACAACGTCGAGTTCAGCCCTCCTCCCTATAGCCTGGCCTACCTTCAAAACATTCATCGAATCCTCTTTTCAGACCTGTTCGAATGGGCTGGAGAGCTGCGCACCGTTGGCATGTCCAAACAAGCCACCCGCTTCTGCCAACCTGAGTACATGGAGAAGGAAGCCAATAAGATCTTCGCCAACATGGCCGAGGCAAACTGGTTCGAGGGCATGGAGCGGGCTGAGCTGATCGTCGCTGTGGCAGAGGCCTATTCCGACATCAACGTCGTACACCCCTTCCGCGAAGGCAACGGTCGTGCGCAACGCATCCTGTTTGAACACCTCATCATGAATGCCGGGTTTGAAATCAGTTGGTGGGGGATTGAGAAGGACGAGTGGATTTTTGCCAACATCGCGGCTTATAACGGCGTCATGGAGCCTATGGAGCAGGTTTTTGAGAAGTGTATTGGGCAGGCGATTCAAGCTTGACCGTACGACGTTATTACCCCCGCTCAGCGGCTTACTGTTTATTTCGCCAAGTGATACAGTCACCGCCAATCAACATCTGCTGAAGCACTGAAAATGTACAGGACGAGATCTTTCCCATCCAACAAAAAAGGTCGTGACTTTGTGGTGGGCGACGTTCACGGACATTTCAAACTTCTAACAGCAGCCTTAGACAAACTAAACTTCAACACTGAGCTGGATCGCATCTTTTCCGTGGGAGACCTCATCGACCGAGGTCCCGACTCCATGGATGTATTGAACTGGCTTGAGAAGCCGTGGTTCCACGCCGTACGCGGCAATCATGAGCAGATGCTTATTGACTGTATCTCCGGGCATGGGGATATCCCCCGACATATCCGAAATGGTGGAGCCTGGCTGTACGAGTTACAACCCGACATTCAGCAAGAACTATCAAAAGCCCTGCAAGCACTTCCACTGATCATTGAGATCAATTTATTAAGTGATCAAACAATTGGAATAGTCCATGCCGAAGCGCCTGTCATCCGAAGTAACGATGGCTGGCAGGAAGCCAAAGACGCTATCACTGGAAGTTCTGGGGAGCCACACCAGCGGCACGCCTTGAGAACAGCGCTGTATGCAAGAGAGAAAATCGAGCAACAAGACCACACTTCCATCAAAGGAATAGACCGGCTCTATGTTGGGCACTCAACAGTACCCAGTGTTATACGCCTGGGCAACGTCGTTTATATCGACACAGGCTGCTCATTTTCCGACGGCGCATTGAGCTTGGTAGACATCCAAACCGAAACCATAATCAGCATAAGCATGGACCAGTGAGAATGGGTAGTCTCATTTGCTTTGATCCTCGGTGTGAGATCAATGTCATGCCATTCCATATCCCACATTTACCCGCAGGACGGCGGCGTCTGTGAGGCTTTTTCAGATCAGCGCACGAGGGGAACAATTCACGTCGAGACACACCTTGCGACGGCCTGCTGATTCAAGCGCTCGGTCAACGGTGTAAGATGCCGAAAACGTCGACCATCGAGGCTGCCATGTCCGGCATATCCCTGAATCTGCCCGAAGACCTATCGAATTCCCTCGCCGATCTGGCCAAGACCAACGGCCAAAGTGCGAGCTACCTGGCGATGGACGTTCTTCGCGACTTCATCGAACACGAAAAAGCGCTGACCACACAGATCGAACTTGCCGTAAAGGAAGCTGACCAAGGCAAATTTGCTACCGATGAGCAAGTGGCAGCGATGCGTGCTCGGCGCTGGAGTCAGAATGCAGGTTGAGTGGCTGGAAAAAGCACTCAAAAACCTGGAGGACGAAGCCAACTATATTGCACTTGAAAACCCCAAGGCTGCTGACGACTTCTCCGAAGCGATCTTCGCCAGCGTAGACAAATTGGCTCAGTTTCCCGCAATGGGTCGAGAAGGACGAGTCAAACAGACGCGGGAATGGGCAGTACCAAACTGGTCTTATCTGATTCCGTATCGCGTACACGGTGATCGCCTCCAAATCCTCGGCGTATTTCACACTCGACAACGCCCCCGCTCCAACTGGTGAAGTCGGCGCAATATTGCTCTCCCAACACGTCCTGCCCTTCCCTGATAAACTGTGCCATCCGCCTCGCTGATTCAGATTCCCAATGCCCCTACAAACTGCCCCGCTCTCCCGCCGCTTTTCCGTCGCGCCGATGATGGACTGGACCGACGCCCACTGTCGCTTCTTCCTACGCATCCTCTCCAAGCACGCCCTGCTCTACACCGAAATGGTCACCACCGGCGCGCTACTCAACGGCGACCACGAACGCTTCCTGCGCCACCACCCATCCGAACACCCGCTAGCCCTGCAACTAGGCGGCAGCGTCCCGGCCGACCTGGCCGCCTGCGCCCGTATGGCCGAGGAACACGGTTACGACGAAGTAAACCTCAATGTCGGCTGCCCCAGCGATCGGGTGCAGAACAACATGATCGGCGCCTGCCTGATGGGGCATCCGGGTTTGGTGGCTGATTGTGTGAAGGCCATGCGCGATGCGGTGTCGATTCCGGTGACGGTCAAGCATCGCATCGGGATCAATGGGCGGGACAGTTACGAGCAGTTGTGTGAGTTTGTCGGGACGGTGCGTGAGGCCGGTTGCACGAGTTTTACCGTGCATGCGCGGATTGCGATTCTGGAGGGGTTGTCGCCGAAGGAGAATCGCGACATCCCGCCGCTGCGTTATGACGTGGCCGCGCGGTTGAAGGCGGATTTTCCGGAGTTGGAGATTGTGCTCAACGGCGGGATCAAGACGCTGGAGGCGTGCCACGAGCATTTGCAGACCTTCGACGGCGTGATGCTGGGGCGCGAGGCTTATCACAACCCGTATCTGCTAGCCGAAGTCGATCAGCAGCTGTTCGGCAGCACCGCGCCGATCATCACCCGAGCCGAGGCTTTGGCGCAGTTGCGGCCTTATATCGCCGATCACCTGGCCGCTGGCGGGGCGATGCACCACATCACTCGTCACGTGTTGGGGCTGGGCACCGGGTTCCCGGGGGCGCGGCGGTTTCGGCAGTTGTTGTCGGTGGATATTCACAAAACCAAGGATCCATTGGCGCTGCTGGATCAGGCGGGGCAACTGCTGGAAGGGCGTTAACCGTCACTTGCTTTGAACCTGCGCGCTGTTTTGGCATCGTATCTACCGATACCGCCCCGGCCTTTCAAACAGCCGTTTTCAGGTTGTTGCCGCTGGGGCCCGTCGATACCCCTTCACGCCCTTGAGTGGCTGCCAGCCCTCGGGTAATGTCAACGGACCCATAGGACAGAGCACGCTCATGACTTCCAAGCTGGAACAACTCAAACAGTTCACCACCGTCGTGGCCGACACCGGCGACTTCGAGGCCATCGCCCGCGTCAAACCCGTGGACGCTACTACCAACCCTTCCCTGTTGCTCAAGGCCTCGGCCATTCAAGGTTATGCCGAGCAGCTGAACGCCTGTGTGGCGGACTGCAAGGGCGATGTGGGCCTGGCCAGCGACCGTTTTGCCGTGGCGGTCGGGCAAGAAATTCTGAAAGTGATCCCTGGGCGTATTTCCACTGAGGTGGACGCGCGCCTGTCGTTCGACACCGAGGCCATGCTCAAGCGTGCGCATCGCCTGATCGATCTGTACGAAAAGGCCGGTATTGGCCGCGAGCGCGTGCTGATCAAGATCGCTTCCACCTGGGAAGGCATTCGTGCTGCCGAGCAGTTGGAGCGTGAAGGCATCCAGTGCAACCTGACCCTGCTGTTCTCCTTCGCCCAGGCTGCGGCCTGCGCCGATGCCGGGGTGTTCCTGATTTCGCCGTTCGTGGGCCGTATCTACGACTGGTACAAGAAAGCCAATGGCAACGACTACACCGGCGCGGATGATCCGGGCGTGCAGTCGGTGACGCGCATCTACAACTACTACAAGGCCAATGACTACAAGACCGTGGTCATGGGCGCGAGCTTCCGCAACCTCAACCAGATCGAGCAACTGGCCGGCTGCGACCGCCTGACCGTCAGCCCGGACCTGCTGGAAAAACTGGCCGCCGACGAAGGCAAGCTGGAGCGCAAGCTGGCGCCAGGGCAAGCCGGGGAAGCGCGCTTGATCCTCAATGAAGCGCAGTTCCGCTGGCTGTCCAACGAGGACGCCATGGCGACCGAGAAACTGGCCGAAGGTATTCGTCAGTTTGCCCGGGACCAGGAGAAGCTGGAGGCGTTGCTGCAAGCCAAGCTTTGAGCTGATTCACAAGGCATGCAAAAAGGGCGAACCTTGGTGGGTTCGCCCTTTTTTATTGGGATTTGGCTTCGCGCTGAGGGATCAGGTGGCTGAACCGGCGCTTTCGCGAGCAAGCCCGCTCCCACAGGGGGATTTGGGTAGGATTCAGTTTTTTTGACCGGCGCAAGACCTGTGGGAGCGGGCTTGCTCGCGAAGGCGTCCGTCAGGCCAATACATGCCCCGAGGTCAAGGCCCCTCTAGCGCATTCACCAGGTCATGGAAGGCTTCACGATTGGAGTCGTTGAGCCCCATCAGGATCTTGTGGGCTTCGAGCACCTTGATCCGCACTTCTTCTTCGGACTGGTCCTGGTCAGGCAGGTCGTCCAGGCATTCCGGGCACGGCACAGGGTCGCCCACGATGTTGAACACCTGGTCAAAGCCCATCGATTGCAGCAGACGGGTGATGTCGTTATGGGTGGTGACGACCGTCGGCAGCAGGCCGACCTTTTGCCGCGACAGGATCGACAGCTTGGCCAGCAGGCCCAACGTGGTGCTGTCGATGCTGCGGGTTTCGGTCAGGTCGATCACGATGGCGCTGAAGTTCAGCGCGGTGAAGATCCGCTCAATAGTCGCATCCAGCGCCGAACACAGGGTCAGGCGCACTTCACCGACAAACTTCAGGACAAAGGTGCCGTCCTGCTCGGCGAACTGGATTCTACCGGTACTCATCAAAGGTTCCTGCTCAACACTAACAGGGCGATATCATCCGGCATCTCCCCGAGCGTGGCTAATCCAAACACTTGACGCAAGCCTTCCAGGCTGCCGCCCGCTGCACTCACCCGTTCAGGCAAGGCCGCTTCTTTCTCTTTGAGTGTAGGTTCTGTCAAAAGGTCCAAAATGCCATCAGACATCAGCGTCAGGCTGAATGTCGGCGGCAATTCCAGTACGTGGTCTTCGTAGGTGGCCTCGTTGAACAGGCCCACCGGTAAACCACGCCCTTCCAGGTAACGAACGCTGTCTGGCGTATACAACACAGGCAAAGGCAGGTGACCGCCGATGCTATAGGTCAACAAACCAGTCTCCTCGTCGATGACTCCACCGACCATTGTGACGTGTTTGCCCAGCTTACAACTGATCAGGCCTCGGTTGATATGCCCAAGGACTTCCGAGGGCTTGAACTCTGGCAGCGTGCCGTTGCGCTTGGATTCGAACAACAGGCGTGTGGTCATGAATTTCAACAGCACCGTCACGAATGCCGAAGAAGCACCATGGCCGGAAACGTCCGCCAGGTAGAACGCCACTCGCCGCTCGTCGACCCGGAAATAGTCCACGAAATCGCCCGACAGGTACAACGACGGGATGATCTGGTGGGCAAAACGGAAATCGTCGACGGCCCAGGGGCTGACCGGCAGCATGTTCATCTGCACCTGGCGCCCGGCGTTCTGGTCTTCCTGCAACAGGTTCAGGCTGGCTTCCAGCTCGCGGTTGGCGGTTTCCAGCTTTTCGCGGTAACGCTGGTTCTCCAACAACAACCGCGAACGGTCCAAGGCCCGGCGCACCGAATGCTCGAGCACCGCAAGGTCTTCAAGAGGCTTGATCAGGTAGTCCGCCGCGCCCAGGCGCAACGCCTCGACGGCGTCGTTCATCACGCCCGCGCCCGAAACCACGATCACCGGGGTCTGCGAGGAAAGCTCGGTGACCTGGCGAATGAGTTCGAGTCCGCCCATCTGCGGCATGCGCAGGTCGCAGATGACCAGGTCGGGCTTGTCTTGCTCGAATACCTGAAGACCCTGTTGGCCATTGCTGGCCTGCAGGACGCTGAAACCACTGTCTTCCAAGTAGGCTGCGAGACTGGCTCGCACCACTTCGTCATCATCGATTATCAGCAGCGTGGCACTGGTTTTTGGCATGTGGGCAAACGGCGCCAGAATTAGGTTGGCGTAGCGGGCTGGGCGGTCTGGCCTGGCACGCACTACTGGATTCGCTTTCTAGCCTCTCTGTCGTACCGGTTTCAGGCCTTTGCCCTACACGCAACTACATCAGAGGTGCCCTTCTAAGGCGCAGACGGTACTCCCATCCGCGGGGCGTTTCAAGCTCAGGCAGATAGCCGCTTGCCGTCTTTATTTGTCAAAGCACAGAGAGTTATAAGAACCGAGCGAAGCGTAACTCAATGGAAGGATCAAACCCGCTCAAAGCCGACGCCAAAGCACAGAAGGCGGCCTTTTGGGCCGCCTTCGTGGTTTTACAGGTCGAAATTAAAAATCGTCTTCGACCTGGCCATCCTTGACCTTGAATTCGCGGTTTTGCAGGTAGGCGTTGCGGATGAAGACATACTTGTCGCCGCTCACCATCTTCTCGGCCGACAACAGGCTGGCGCGGGTGTCGACGACGTTCAGGCCTCGAATAGAGTTACGCACCGAGACGTTATCGATATAACGATACGGGGCGGTGTAGTCATCGACCAGCTTGGCCGGCGCGTCACGCAGGGTGCTTGGCCCCAACAGCGGCAACATCACATACGGCCCACTGCCCAGGCCCCAGTAGCCCAGGGTCTGGCCAAAATCTTCATCGCTGCGCTGCAAGCCCATCTGGGTACCCACATCGAAGAAGCCCAGCAGGCCGAAGGTGGTGTTGAAGATCAACCGGGCGGTGTCGACCCCGGCAGCGGCCGGCTTGGCCTGCAGCACATTGTTGGCCAGGTTGCCGACGTCACCGATGTTGCGGAACATGTTGTGGATGCCGTCTTCGAGGAACTGCGGCGTCACGTATTGATAACCCTGGGCCAGTGGCTTGAGCGCATAGGTATCAACGGTGTCGTTGAAGGTGAAGATTGGACGGTTGATGCTTTCCCAAGGATCTTCTTCCGTGGCGGCCTGAGTGGCGAACGGTACCAGCAGGACGCAGGTGGAAAGACACAGCTGAGCTAGACGATGGCTCCAGCGCATAGAGGAAAACTCCTTGGATTGTTCAAGCAAGGGCGCCGAGCCCAGGCGGTAAGCTGGCTAGTATAAGACGGAACGCGTGGATAGGCAGCACCGAAAAAACAAGCGGGCCGTAGGACGTTTCCGCGAGCGCTGCCCTTCATTTCACTGTCACCGGACTGTCATCGAGGCCCTTTAGGCTGCTGGTTATTTCAAGGACGTTCCCATGCCCCGCCCCGAAGCCCTGCCCCTCCCCGCCGCCAGCCTGACCGCCGTCCTGTTTGGCCTGAGCGGATGCCTGGTGGATTTCGGCGCACGCATCCGTCAGCCAGGGGCAGCGCCGGATGAGCATGCACAGCCAACACCGGGCGCCCTTGAGAGCTTGCACCACTTGCAGCACCAGGAAATCCCCTGCGCCTGGCTCGACGAATTGCCACCTGCCGTCAGCCATGCCCTGGCGGCTTCATTGCCGACATGGATCAAACCGCCGCAACTTCCAGCAACAAATAATCCTTGGCCGGCGCCGCATGCCTGTTGGCAGGCCCTGATGGCGCTCAATGTCCAGCAACTGGACGGTTGCGTGTTGGTCAGTGGCGAACCCAGGTTGTTGCAGTCGGGGCTCAACGCCGGTTTGTGGACCATCGGCCTGGCGTCCTGCGGCTCGCTGTGCGGCTTGGCGCCTGGCGAATGGCAGGCGCTGAGCCAACAGGAACGGGAAACCAAGCGCGCCAAGGCCACCGTGCAATTGTTCGGCTTGGGAGTGCATTCGGTGATCGACCACCTGGGCGAACTCGACACTTGCCTGGCGGACATCAGCCTGCGCCGACTCAAAGGCGAGAAGCCATGACCGGGATCATGCAGGGAGCGTGAGTGTGGATTACTCTTAAGGCAAGCCACGGACTTTTGACCCAGCGTCGCGGTCCATGGCTGTGCCTATCAATAAAGGGAGTACGCCAATGCCTGCCCGCGAACTGCAAGAACAGCTCAACAAACTGCGCGAGCAATTGGAACAGAATCCACCACTTTCCGAAGTCGAGCGCGAAGACCTGCACGTGCTGATGCAAAAGATCGAACTTGAGCTTGAGTTGGAAACCAAAGCACCGGACAACAACCTCGCCGACAATGTGAACCTGGCGGTTGAACGCTTCGAGGTGGAACACCCCACCCTTGCCGGGACCCTGCGCAACATCGTGCAAGCCTTGGGCAATATGGGGATCTGAACCCTTTAAATGCAAAAAGCCCTGCTATCGATAGCGGGGCTTTTTAGTTTCACGACCTGCAATGCAATCCCTGTGGGAGCGAGCTTGCTCGCGATAGCGGTGTGTCAGCTGACATCAATGTCGAATGTACCGGACTCATCGCGAGCAAGCTCGCTCCCACAAGAGCTCACTTTCACAAGGAGCGTTTATTGGCGGACCAGACGGTGGTTCGGTAGTTGGACATCTTCGGTACTGCGATACGGGTTGATGTCCAGCCCGCCCCGCCGCACATACCGCGCGTACACCGTCAGTTTCTCCGGCTTGAGCAAGCGCTGCAGGTCGAGAAAGATCCGCTCCACGCACTGCTCATGGAAATCCGAATGCTGGCGGAAGCTGACGATGTAGGCCAGCAGGCTGGCGGGGTCCAGGGCCGCACCGCGATATTCCACCGCCACGCTGCCCCAGTCTGGCTGGCTGGTCACCGGGCAGTTGGACTTGAGCAGGTGGCTGTGCAGGCTTTGCTCGACAATGCGCGAAGCATCGCAACGCAGCAGTTCCGGGCGCGGGTGCGCGTAGGAGTCGACGCTGATGTCCAAATCGTCGATGCACGAACCGGGCAACGCCACGATGCCTTCATGCTCCACGTCCTTGAGGCTGCGGATCCGCACGCCCACTGTTTTGCCGGCAGCCGCTGACAAGTCCTGGCGCAGGGTCGCTTCCAGGCTCGCGGTATCGGCGAACGGGGTCTGGTTCAAGGAATTGAGGTACAGCTTGAAGGATTTGGACTCGATGATATTCGGCGAATCCGCCGGGATCGCGAATTCACCGATGGCCACCACCGGCTTGCCGGACGGCAGCAGCCACGACAGCTCGAAGCAGTTCCAGAAATCCACGCCTTTGTACGGCAGGGTCTCGGCCGTCAGGCCCAGTTCCGCCCATTTCGCCGTGCGCGGGATGGGGAACAGCAGTGACGGCGTGTACGTGGCGATGTATTCGCTGGATTTGCCCAGCGGCGAATGTTCGGCTGCGGGATGCATGACGGAAACCTGACTGAAGAATCAGCCGATTCTATCAGCCTTTGCCGCAGCCTTTGAGTGCTTACTGACTGACTGTCAGGTCGCCCTTCATCCCGGCCTGGTAATGACCGGGGACATTGCAGGCAAATTCCAGCCGGGTAGCCCTGCCAAAAGCCCAGGTCAGCTCGGCGGACTTGCCCGGCTCAACCAGCACGCTGTTAGCGTCGTCGTGGCGCATCATGCCGTCTTTGCCACCGTGCCCCATCGAGGCCGGATTCATCGAAGCATGGTCCATTCCCGGCTTCATCCCGGTCGGCGTCAACATGCCGCTCTGTTGCATCTTGAGCATTTCCTGCTGGTGCTGGGCATGCATCGCGGCGTTACCAAGGTTGAATTCGTGCAACAACTGGCCTTTATTGATCAGTACGAACCGCACCGTCTCGCCCGCCTTGATATCCAGCGTACCGGGATTGAACGACATGTCGCCCATCACCACCTCGATGGTGCGACTGGCCTTGGCCGCCGGTGCGGGCTGGCCGAAATCAAAGTGCGCACCGGGTGATGCCCACAACGAGGTACTCAATACCCACGCAGAGGCGGCCAGGATCAGACGGTTTACCATCAACATGTTCATACTCCGACAAGGTAAGGTTCAACTTGCCCAAGACTCTAGATCGGTGCGGCTGCCAATTGACTGACAGTTGCATTACAACTCTGTCAGGTTGTGCCACGACCCCGGCCGCCGCGGTATAACGCCCACGTTCAAATCATGCCCTGAGCTGCCCATGAAACTGCTGATCGTCGAAGACCAAACCAAAACCGGCCAATACCTGCGCCAAGGCCTGAGTGAAGCCGGGTTCAATGCCGACCTGGTGGCCGATGGCATCACCGGCCAGCAACTGGCCTTGAGCGGTGAATACGCCTTGCTGATCCTCGACGTGATGTTGCCCGGCCGCGATGGCTGGCAGATCCTGCAAGCGGTCCGCGGGGCCGGATTGGATACGCCGGTACTGTTTCTCACCGCGCGGGATGCGGTACAGGATCGGGTCCACGGCCTGGAGCTGGGCGCCGATGATTACCTGGTCAAGCCCTTTGCCTTTTCCGAGTTGCTGGCGCGGGTGCGCAGCCTGTTGCGACGAGGCAGTTCGACGCAACAGGAAACCAGCCTGCAGCTGGCCGACTTGCGCCTGGACCTGATCCGCCGCCGCGTCGAACGCAGCGGGCGGCGCATCGACCTCACCGCCAAGGAGTTCGCCTTGCTGGAAATGCTCCTGCGCCGCCAGGGCGAAGTGCTGCCCAAATCACTGATCGCGTCCCAGGTCTGGGACATGAATTTCGACAGCGACACCAACGTCATCGAAGTCGCGATACGACGCCTGCGAATCAAGATTGACGACGACTTCCCCAGCAAACTGATCCATACCGTGCGGGGCATGGGCTATGTGCTTGAAGAGCGCGCCCTGTGAGGGGCCGGTGGTCGCTGAGTAGTCGTCTGGCGCTGCTGTTCGCCGCCTGCACCGCCGTGGTGTCATTGTTCGCCGGGGTGTTGTTCAGCCGTGGCAGCGAGGCGCACTTCATCGAGCTGGACCAGCAACTGCTCGAAGGCAAGCTGATCGGCCTGCGCCGGGCCCTGCAAGACCTCGACGCTGAGCAGACCCAGGCGCGCCTGGAAGATGAACTGAGCCGCCAGGCCGACCTGGCGCTGCGCATCAAAGGCAGCGATGGTGTGCGCTGGTACGACAGCTCGATCCGGATTCCGGCTCAATTGCCGGAGCGTCCCGGCCTGTCGACCCTCAGCGATGCCGACAACGATTACCGGGTGTTGAACGCCCCACTGTATCCCGACCGAGCCAATTCGCCGCAACTGACCCTGCTGTTGGACATCACCCACCACCAGCACTTCCTGCAACGCATGCAGCGCCTGATCTGGCTGACCGTCGGCCTCTCGGCCCTGGCCACCGCCCTGCTGGGTGCCTGGGCCGCCCGGCGGGCCTTGCGCCCCTTGCGGCGCATGGGCGCCATTGCCGGCAGTGTCTCGGCCCGTTCCCTCAACGCCCGACTGCCCGAAGAGCAAATGCCCGCCGAACTGGCGGAATTGGCCCACAGCATCAACGCCATGCTCGGACGCCTCGACGATGCGTTTCAGCGGCTCTCAGCGTTCTCTGCCGACATCGCCCATGAATTGCGCACACCGCTGTCGAACCTGCTGACCCACACCCAGGTCACCCTCACCCGCGAACGGCCCCTGGAGGATTACCGCGAGGCGTTGCACAGCAACCTCGAAGAACTGCAATGGATGGCGCAACTGGTCAACGACATGCTGTACCTGGCCAAGGCCGACCACGGCCTGCTGGCGCTCAATCGCGAACCGCTGCAATTGGCCGAAGAGGTGGACGTGCTGCTGGACTTCTTCGCGCCCCTGGCCGAAGACGCCAACGTCCGCTTGAGCCGCGTGGGCGAGAGCCGCATCGAGGGTGATCGCAACATGTTGCGCCGGGCGCTCTCCAACCTGCTGGACAATGCGCTGCGCTTCACCCCCGCTGACGGCGAAGTGCGGGTGCACATTGTCGATGAGGCTCAAGGGGTGAACATCAGCGTGGAGAACAGTGGCGAGGGGATTGCAGCGGACTTGTTGCCGCGCCTGTTCGACCGCTTCTACCGCGCCGACCCGGCCCGCCAGGAGGGCAGCAGCGAACACGCGGGGCTCGGACTGGCCATCACCCGCTCGATCATCCGCGCCCATGGCGGGCAGATCCGTTGCGAGTCGGCCGATGGTTGGACGCGGTTCATGATTGAGCTACCGAAGGGAGATTAAGCCCAACGCCCCCCCCCCGGTGGCGAAGGAACATATCTGTGGCGGAGTCTTCAGCAAGCCCTTCTGCCACAGAGGTCTGTGTCGTATCAGGAATACCGCAACGCCTGCGCCGGTTCGATCTTCGCCGCACGCCACGCCGGGTACACGGTGGCGAGGAAGCTCAGGATGAACCCGGCCGAGCAGATCAGCACCACGTCGCCACGCTGCAGCTCCGACGGCAGGTTGCTGACGAAGTACACGTCGGAACTGAAGATGTGCTGGCCGCTGACCCGCTCCAGCCAGCCCACCAGCGCACTGACGTTCAGCGCCGCGATCACCCCCAGCACGCCGCCAATCAGCGTGCCGACAACGCCGATCACCGTGCCCTGGACCATGAAGATCGCCATGATCTGCCGCGGCGTGGCGCCGATGGTGCGCAGGATCGCGATGTCCGCGCCTTTGTCGTTCACTACCATGATCAGGGTGGCGATGATGTTGAACGCCGCCACCGCGACGATCATCAGCAACAGCAAGCCGATCATGGTTTTTTCCATTTTCATGGCACTGAACAGGCTGCCCTGGGTGTGGGTCCAGTCGTCGGCCTTGTAGGCCGCGCCCAGGCCGGTGGCGATGTCACCGGAGACCTTCGGCGCCGCGTACAAATCCTTCACCGCCAGGCGCACGCTTTGTACCTGGTTCGGCTGCCAATGCTGCATCTGTGCGGCATCGGCCAGGTGGATCAGCGCCATGGAGCCGTCCAGCTCCGCGCCCACCTTGAACACACCCACCACATTCAGCCGCTGCATCCGTGGGGTGATGCCACCGGGAGCCGTGCTGACTTCCGGCACGATCAGGGTGATTTTGTCGCCGACGTTCAAGCGAAAACGCCGGGCGGTAATTTCGCCAATCACCACGCCAAACTCGCCCGGCTTCAAGGCATCGAGACGCCCCTGGACGATATGCTGGGCGACGATGGACACCTTGCCCTCCTGGGCCGGATCGACGCCGCTGATCTGGATCGGCTGCATCGAGCCCTTATGGCTCAGCATCCCTTCCATCTCGGTAAACGGCACGGCAGCGATGACTTCAGGATTTTTCAGCGCCGCAGCGGCCACCGGCTGCCAATCGTCGATCGGATTGACGCCGACGATAGTGGCGTGGGGCACCATGCCGAGGATGCGCGAGCTCATTTCGCGCTGGAAGCCGTTCATCACCGACAACACCACGATCATCGCCAGCACACCCAGGGCGAGGCCGATCATCGAGGTCATGGAGATGAACGAAACAAAGCGATTGCGGCGCTTGGCGCGGGTATAGCGCGTGCCGATAAAGATCGATAACGGTCTGAACATTCGCGGGGCACCGTATGAAAATAAAAGACCCGGCACTTGCAGCAAGTACCGGGTTTCGGTCGGTCAGATGGGCGTCAGGCAACCTTCCTGCAAGTGCAGGACGCGGTCCATCTGCCGGGCCAGGTTCATGTCGTGGGTCACCACCAGGAACGCGGTGCGCATCGACGTGCTGAGCTCCAGCATCAAGTCCTGGATGCCTTGGGCAGTGTGGGAGTCGAGGTTGCCGGTCGGCTCGTCGAGCATCACCAGGCCAGGCTTGTTGACCAGGGCCCGGGCAATCGCCACGCGCTGGCGCTCACCACCGGACAGCTCGGCCGGCTTGTGCTCCAGGCGATGCCCCAGCCCTACCCGCTCCAGCAACGCCGTGGCTCGCTGACGGGCCTCAGGAATCGCCGTGCGACCGATCAACAGCGGCATGCAGACGTTTTCCAGCGCGGTGAACTCGGGCAGCAAATGGTGGAACTGGTAGACGAAGCCCAGGGAACGGTTGCGCAGCAGGCCACGGGCCTTCTCGTTCAGCGCCGAAAGCTCTTCGCCGGCCAGCCAGACACTGCCGGCGGTTGGCGTATCCAGGCCGCCCAGCAGGTTGAGCAAGGTACTTTTGCCCGACCCGGAGGTGCCGACAATCGCCACGCGCTCGCCAGGATGCAACTCCAGTTGCAGGCCCGACAACACCACCACCGACTCCGGGCCTTCCTCATAGGATTTGCCCAGGTTGCGGCAGCTCAAGATTGCTTTTTCACTCATGCCCGACTCACTCATAACGTAACGCCTCCGCAGGCTGGGTGCGCGCGGCACGCCAGGCAGGATACAGGGTGGCGAGGAAACTCAGGACCAACGCGGCGCCGCAGACCATCAACACGTCATCGGCCTGCAATTGCGATGGCAGGTAGTCGATGAAGTACACGTCGGCGTTGAGAAACTTGTGCCCGATCAGGCCTTCCAGGCCGGCAATCGCGGCGCTGACATTCAGCGCGGCGAACATCCCGACCAGGGCGCCGACGAACGTACCGATCACACCGATGACCGTGCCCTGGACCATGAAGATCCGCATGATCTGCCCCGGCGTGGCGCCGAGGGTGCGCAGGATGGCGATGTCGCCCTTCTTGTCGTTCACCACCATCACCAGGGTGGAGATGATGTTGAACGCCGCCACGGCAACGATCAGCAACAGCAGCAGGCCGATCATGGCTTTTTCCATGCGGATCGCCTGGTACAGGTTGCCGTGGGTGCGGGTCCAGTCCCGGGCGTAGAAGCGGTCTTCCCCGAGCTGCTGGGCGATGGTCCATGCAACGCGCGGTGCCTGGAACAGATCATCGAACTTCAACCGCAGGCCCTGGACCTGATCCGGCTTCCAGCGATGCAGGCGCGCCAGGTCCTGAAGGTTGGTGACGCCCAGGTAACCGTCCAGCTCGCCGGCGCCGACATGGAAAATGCCGACCACGGTAAAGCGTTTCATGCGCGGGAACATGCCGCCCGGGGTCACGGTGACTTCCGGGGCGACGAAGGTCAGCTTGTCGCCAATGGCGACGCCGAGCTTGGCCGCGGCCTTGTCGCCGATGACGATGCCGAAACTGCCTGGCGCCAGGTCGTCGAGTTTGCCCTGCTGCATGAAGTTGTCGATGATCGAGACCTGCCGCTCGAGCCCGGGGTCGATGCCATTGAGCAAGACCTTTGACACCTTGCCGTCGTTGGTCAGCAGCCCCTGCATCTGGGTGAACGGCGCCACGGCCAGCACCTGCGGGTTCTGCTTGACCTTGGCGGCCAGGCTCGGCCAATCGCTGATGGCTTCGCCGGATTCGAGGGTCGCGTGGGGCACCATGCCCAGCACGCGGGTGCGCATCTCATGGTCGAAGCCGTTCATCACCGAGAGCACGACGATCATCACGACCACGCCAAGGGCCAGCCCGATGATAGAGGTCAGGGAAATGAACGATACGAAATGATTGCGACGCTTTGCACGGGTATAACGCGTGCCGATAAATACGAAGAGAGGTCTGAACATGTCGGGGCTTGTTCGGAGGGAAAAGGAACGTCCTTGTGGCGGGGGTCACAAACCAGCTTTACACTCAGACCACCGCCGCTACCATGGGTTCGCCATGTCGACATTAGATGAAGAAGATCGCCGCGAATACTACCGTATCGAGGACACGATCGCACTGGAAATTCGGCCCCTGTCCATTCCTGAAGCTGCTGGCCAGGAAGTGTTGCAGGATGCTTCTCCATTGTTCAATCTGCTCAGTGAATTGCACCTGAGCGAATTCGAGTCACAGCACCTGCTGCGCCAGATCAGCGAGCGCGAACGCAGCATCGCGGCGTACCTCAAGGCAATGAACAAACGCATCGACCTGCTCAGCCAGGTCATTGCCCTCACTGCGCTCGGCGAAATCGGCGAACCACAGCCGGTGATCATTTCCGAAGGCGGCGTCGACTTCCAACACCCCACACCGATCGCCATCGGCTCCCACCTGTCGATCAAACTGGTGCTGATGCCCCAGGCCCTCGGCTTGTTGCTGCGGGCGCGGGTCACCCACTGCGACCCCAAGGGCGACGGCTACGACGTGGGCACCGAGTTCGAACGCCCGACCGACGCCCAGCGCCAGTTGCTGGCCCGCTACATCCTGCAGAAACAGGCGCAAGAGCGTCGCCTGGCCCGGGAACAGAACGACTCAGGTATCAATAAGGAAGAACCGTGACCCTCATTTATGGCCACCGCGGCGCCAAGGGCGAAGCGCCGGAAAACACCCTGACCGGTTTTCAGGAATGCCTCAAGCACGGCGTACGCCGTTGCGAGCTGGACCTGCACCTTTCGATGGACGGCGAGTTGATGGTGATCCACGACCCGACCCTCAAGCGCACCACCGATCGCCGGGGCAAGGTGGTCGAGCATACCGCCGCCGAGCTGGTGACCTACGATGCGCGCAAGGGTGGCCCGGGCTGGATCAAGCCGTGCCCGATCCCACGCCTTGAGGAACTGTTCGAGAAGTGTGATTTCGAGCACTGGCAACTGGAGGTCAAGAGCGCCTCGCGCACCCGCGCCGCCGCCACGGTGCTGGGCATCCGCGAAATGGCCCAGCGCTTCGGGCTGCTGGACAAAATCACCATCACGTCCAGTTCCCGGGAAGTGCTCAAGGCAGCCCTGGACCTGACCCCGGACATCTCCCGCGGACTGGTGGCCGAATACGCCTGGCTCGACCCGTTGAAGGTCGCCCAGAGTTACGGCTGCGAGATTCTGGCGCTGAACTGGACCCTGTGCACGCCGGAACGCCTGATCAAGGCGCAGCGCCAGGGGCTGCATGTGTCGGTGTGGACCGTCAACGAGCCCGCGCTGATGCGCAGGCTCGCCGACTTTGGCGCTGACAGCCTGATTACAGACTTTCCCGGTTTGGCCACTGCCACCCTCGAGAATTGCTGAAATCGGTCTCCCCGGCCGGCTCAGGCCACCGGCCGGAGCCGCTCAAAAAAGCCGGTTGAGCCCGTCATAGGCGGCTACCCGATAGGCTTCGGCCATGGTCGGGTAGTTGAACGTGGTGTTGACGAAGTACTTCAACGTGTTCAATTCGCCCGGCTGGTTCATGATCGCCTGGCCGATGTGCACGATCTCCGACGCCTGGTAGCCGAAGCAGTGCACGCCCAGCACTTCCAGGGTCTCGCGGTGGAACAGGATCTTCAGCATGCCTTGCGGCTCGCCGGCGATCTGCGCCCGCGCCATGCTCTTGAAGAAGGCCTTGCCCACTTCGTACGGCACCTTGGCCTGGGTCAGCTCCTGCTCGTTCTTGCCGATCGAGCTGATCTCCGGAATGGTGTAGATCCCGGTCGGCACGTCGTTGACGAAGCGCCAGCTGCCATTGTCGACAATGCTGCCAGCAGCCGAACGGCCCTGGTCGTGGGCGGCACTGGCCAGGCTCGGCCAGCCGATCACGTCACCGGCACCGTAGATGTTCGGTACGCAGGTACGGTAGTTCTCGTCGACTTCGATCTGGCCACGGCTGTTGACCTTCACGCCGATGTTTTCCAGGCCCAGGGTGTCGGTGTTGCCGGTACGGCCGTTACACCAGAGCAAGGCGTCGGCCTTGATCTTCTTGCCGGACTTGAGGTGCAGGATCACGCCATTGTCGACGCCTTCGACGCGGTCGTAGTCTTCGTTGTGGCGCACGGTAATGTTGTTGTTGCTGAAGTGATAGCTCAGGGCCTGGGAGATTTCCGAGTCCAGGAAGCTCAGCAACTGGCCGCGGTTGTCCACCAGTTCCACCAGCACACCCAGGCCGCTGAAGATCGAGGCGTATTCGCAACCGATCACGCCAGCGCCGTAGACGATGAGCTTACGCGGGGTGTGCCCCAGGCTCAGGATGGTGTCGCTATCGTAGATACGTGCATGGTTGAAATCGATGTCGGCCGGACGATACGGGCGCGAACCGGTGGCGATGATGATGTGCTTGGCCACCAGCTTCTCGACCACGCCATTGCCGCAGACCACTTCAACCGTCTGCTCGTCGGCAAAGCTGCCGGTGCCGAAGAACACATCCACGCGGTTGCGGGCGTAGTAGCCGGTGCGCGAGGCCACCTGCTTGGAGATCACCTTCTCGGCGCTCTTGAGCACGTCCGGGAAGGAGAACCAGCGCGGCTCGCCGATGGCCCGGAACATCGGGTTGGTGTTGAACTGCATGATCTGCCGGACCGAGTGACGCAAGGCCTTGGACGGGATGGTACCCAAGTGGGTGCAGTTGCCGCCGACCTGCCGACGGCTGTCGACCATCGCCACCTTGCGCCCTGCCTTGGCGGCGTTCATTGCCGCGCCTTCCCCCGCCGGGCCGGAACCCAGTACCACCACGTCGTAGTTGTAGACAGCCATGCGTACTCCTCAGAACAGGCCGCTGTGCCTCACTTGGCACCGACGGCTAAATCATGCCGGCCCGCGGCATGAAGGAACAATTTGGGGCCGGTTCACGAGCCCGGCCACAGTCTATAGAAGCGTCAACGCCGCGCACATTACCCCTTGGTCGCGTCGTAGGCTAGTTTTGCCTGCGCTATTTCGCCACAGGTACGCTTTCGTAACGCTGTCATCATTGGCTTTTTCCGCTGCTCATCCGTTCAAACACATCGTTGGTGCGGGTGACAAAACCATCTTTGTCCCGCAGCACGAAAAATACCCCAATGCCATGTTTCTGGGCATAGTCCCAACCCCGTTCAGGACCGAGAATCAGCAACAGCGTCGATAGTCCATCGGCCATCAACGCCGAAGGATGAATCACCGTGACTGACGCCAGGTCATGTAGGACCGGCGCACCCGTACGTGCATCAAAGGTGTGGGAATAACGCTTGCCGCCCTGTTCAAAATATTTACGGTAGTCGCCCGAGGTGGAAACCCCGTAGCCATTGACCTCGATGACACGCTCGGCCACTTGCCGATCATCCCGGGGTTCTTCCAGGGCGATACGCCAGGCCGAACCATCGGGCTTGCGCCCCGCGGCCTTGAGTTCACCGGTGGCTTCGGCCAGGTAACTGTCGATCCCCAGGGTCTGGAGCCTGGCGGCGATGCGGTCGACGGCATAGCCCGCGGCGACACTGTTGAAGTCGACTTCCACTGCGGCGTCCTTGCACAACCGGTCGCCCTCGATGCGCAAATGACCATGACCAACGCGCTGGCGCACCAGGGTCAAGGCTTCGGCGGTCGGAACTTTTTCTTCGCGAGACTGGGGACCGAAGCCCCACAGGTTCAGCAGCGGCTCCACGGTCAGGTCGAAGGAGCCGTCGCTTTGAACCGACAACTGCTCACCTACGCGGACCAACTCCAGGACCGGGCCAGGCATGACTTGACAGCTATTGGCCGGCAGCGCGTTGAAACGCTCGATGTCCGAGTCGCTGCGATAGGTCGAGAGTTGCCGGTCCACTTCGGCGAGGATGCTTTCCACCTCGGCCTGTACCGTTTTCGCAGCGGGCCCGGCGGAATGCCTGACGTACTGAATCGAATAATGACTACCCATGGTCGGGCCGGCGAAGCGCTCCAGGGTGTCGCCGTTGCCGCAACCCGACAACACGCCGGCCAGCACCACAAGCCCAATCCATCGTCCAGTTAACAAATCTTCATCTCCCCTCAAAACCGCGCCGGCCATTATGAACCCCAGCGCACGCAAAAAACCCTGTGGGAGCCAATGGAGCCCTGTGGGAGCAAAGCTCCAAGGTTCCAAGGTTCCAAGGTTCCAAGGTTCCTGCAAGGCTCCCACAGGGGTGCAGCGCTTCCATACAAGATTTGCCAGAGTGAGTACCTACACATGTCTTCCAACACGAGCAACGGCAAGGCGATTTTTCGCGTTGTCAGCGGCAACTTCCTGGAGATGTTCGACTTCATGGTCTACGGCTTCTACGCCACGGCCATCGCCAAGACGTTCTTCCCCGCCGACAGCGCGTTCGCCTCGCTGATGCTGTCCCTGGCCACGTTTGGTGCCGGGTTCCTGATGCGCCCCCTCGGGGCGATTTTTCTCGGTGCCTACATCGACCGTCACGGCCGTCGCAAAGGCTTGATCATCACCCTGGCGCTGATGGCGATGGGCACAATACTGATCGCCTGCGTGCCGGGCTACGCGGTCCTTGGCGTGGCGTCCCCCTTGCTGGTGCTGCTGGGCCGATTGCTGCAAGGCTTCTCCGCCGGCGTGGAACTCGGTGGCGTGTCGGTTTACCTGGCGGAAATCTCGACACCGGGGCGCAAGGGCTTCTTTGTCAGTTGGCAATCCGCCAGTCAACAGGCTGCCGTGGTATTCGCCGGCCTGCTGGGGGTTGGCCTCAATCACTGGCTGAGCCCCCAGGAAATGGGGGATTGGGGCTGGCGCGTACCGTTCCTGGTGGGTTGCATGATTGTCCCGGCGATCTTCATGATCCGTCGTTCGCTGGAAGAAACACCTGAGTTCCAAGCGAGAAAACATCGTCCCAGCCTGTCGGAAATTGTCCGCTCCATCGGTCAGAACTTCGGCATTGTCTTGGCCGGTATGGCGCTGGTGGTGATGACCACGGTGTCGTTCTACCTGATCACCGCCTACACACCGACCTTCGGCAAGGCCGAGTTGAACCTGTCGGACCTGGATGCGCTGCTGGTCACGGTGTGCATCGGCTTGTCGAATTTCTTCTGGCTGCCCGTAATGGGGGCGTTTTCCGACAAGATCGGACGTAAACCCCTACTGCTCGGTGCGACGGTCCTGGCGATCCTCACCGCCTATCCGGCACTGTCCTGGCTGGTGGCGAACCCCAGCTTCAGCCATTTGCTGATCGTCGAGCTGTGGTTGTCGCTCCTGTATGGATCCTACAACGGTGCAATGGTCGTGGCCTTGACGGAAATCATGCCGGTCGAGGTGCGCACCACCGGTTTCTCCCTGGCCTACAGCCTGGCGACAGCGACGTTCGGCGGGTTTACCCCGGCGGCCTGTACGTATCTGATTCATGTATTGGATAACAAGGCCGCGCCAGGGATATGGCTCAGTGGTGCGGCGGTGCTGGGGTTGATTGCAACCTTGGTGCTGTTCAAGGGCAATCGGCATGAACTGCGGACAGCGCAGGCCTCTGTAGTAGGCGGCGCCTGACAGATCGCCTTCGCGAGCAAGCCCGCTCCCACAGTTTGTCCGCGTACATCCTGTGGGAGCGAGCCTGCTCGCGAAGAGGCCGGCCCAGCCAACACAAACCTCCAGATACAAAAACGCCCCGACAAGTCGGGGCGTTTTCACAAGCAGCTAAAGCTTAGCGCGGGAACGCTGGCGGGTTTACACCGGCCATGTCTTCCATCACGCGAACCACCTGGCAGCTGTAACCGAATTCGTTGTCGTACCAGACGTACAGAACAACGCGGTTGTCTTGGCTGATGGTAGCCTCAGCATCCACGACACCGGCGTGGCGCGAGCCGACGAAGTCGGTGGACACCACTTCCTGGGAATTGACGAAGTCGATCTGCTTGTGCAGGTCGGAGTGCAGCGCCATGTAGCGCAGGTACTCGTTCATCTCTTCACGGGTGGCGGCTTTCTCAAGGTTCAGGTTGAGAATGGCCATCGACACGTTCGGCGTCGGCACACGGATCGCGTTGCCGGTCAGCTTGCCAGCCAGCTCAGGCAGGGCCTTGGCAGCGGCGGTGGCAGCACCGGTCTCGGTGAGGACCATGTTCAGCGCGGCGCTGCGGCCACGGCGGTCGCCCTTGTGGAAGTTGTCGATCAGGTTCTGGTCGTTGGTGTACGAGTGAACCGTTTCGACGTGACCGTTGACGATGCCGAACTTGTCGTTCACTGCCTTGAGCACCGGCACGATGGCGTTGGTGGTGCAAGAAGCAGCGGAGACGATCTTGTCGTCAGCGGTGATTTCGCCGTGGTTGATGCCGTGAACGATGTTCTTCAGCTTGCCCTTGCCAGGCGCAGTCAGCACGACGCGGTCGATGCCCGGGCAGGCCAGGTGCTGGCCCAGGCCCTCGGCATCACGCCATACACCGGTGTTGTCCACCAGCAGTGCGTCCTTGATACCGTACTGGGTGTAGTCGACCTCGGTCGGGCTCTTCGCGTAGATCACCTGGATCAGGTTGCCGTTGGCGAGAATGGTGTTGTTCTCTTCATCGATGATGATGGTGCCGTTGAACGAACCATGGACCGAATCACGACGCAGCAGGCTGGCGCGTTTGGTCAGGTCGTTCTCGGCGCCCTTGCGCACCACGATGGCGCGCAGGCGCAGGCCGTCGCCGCCACCGGTTTTTTCGATCAGGATGCGCGCCAGCAGACGGCCGATACGACCGAAGCCGTACAGGACCACGTCAGTGCCTTTGCGAGCCGAAACGTTCTGCTGGCCAACCACATCAGCCATCTCTTCACGAACGAACTGCTCGGCGCTACGGCCATTGCCTTCGTTACGGAATTTGAACGCCAACTTGCCCAGATCCACCGAAGCCGCGCCGAGCTTGAGCTCGCTCATGGCTTTGAGCAGGGGGAATGTTTCGTGGACGGAGAGTTCGCTGTCGTCGGAAGAACGGTGGCGAGCAAAGCGGTGGGCTTTGAGGATCGCGATGACAGACTGGTTGATCAGGCTGCGGCCATAGATCGAGCTCACCACGTTGTTATTGCGGTAGAGCTGACCGATGAGAGGGATCATCGCTTCTGCGAGAGCTTCACGATCAATCCATTCACCAAGACACTGGTCGGGCTTCTGAGTCACGGTAACCTTCCACATGTAGGGGCTGAAAAAAGGGGCTACATTATGCCGCCGAGTCCTCGGCGGAGCAATGCGCGCCTGTCGCACCGTGGTTTTCCTGTCTGCCCGGGTAGTCTGCGACTGACAGCAGCCCCCTTCCCCCGCTACAATTGTCGACTTTGTCGCAATGCTGGAGCTCAATCTTCCGTGCCCGTTCTGCGTCTTCCGCTTCTCCCTGCCGCGGCAGGTAAACAGCACTGGGGCAACCTGCCCGGTGCCGCCCTGAGCCTGGCCATCGCCGAGGCTGCCAGCGCTGCAAAGCGTTTCACCCTGCTGCTGACCGCCGACAGCCAAAGCGCCGAGCGGCTGGAACAGGAGCTGAGTTTCTTCGCCCCGGATTTGCCGGTCTTGCATTTCCCGGACTGGGAAACCCTGCCCTACGATCTGTTTTCGCCGCACCAGGACATCATTTCCCAGCGAATCGCCAGCCTTTATCGGCTGCCGGAACTCAGTCATGGCGTTTTGGTAGTGCCGATCACCACGGCCCTACATCGCCTGGCACCGACCCAATTCCTGCTGGGCAGCAGCCTGGTGCTGGACATCGGCCAGAAGCTTGATGTCGAGCAAATGCGTACCCGCCTTGAGGCCAGTGGCTATCGTTGTGTCGACACGGTGTACGAACACGGCGAGTTCGCGGTACGCGGCGCCTTGATCGACCTGTTCCCGATGGGCAGCAAACTGCCTTATCGCATCGACCTGTTCGATGACGAAATCGAGACCCTGCGCACCTTCGACCCGGAAAACCAGCGCTCCATCGACAAAGTGCAGTCGATCCGCCTGTTGCCGGCCAAGGAGTTCCCGCTGCAGAAAGACGCCGTGACCCGCTTCAAGGCACGCTTTCGCGAGCGCTTCGATGTGGATTTCCGGCGCTGCCCGATCTTCCAGGACCTGAGCAGCGGGATCACGCCCGCCGGCATCGAGTACTACCTGCCGCTGTTTTTCGAAGAAACCTCCACCCTGTTCGATTACCTGCCCCAGGACACCCAGGTGTTTTCCCTGCCGGGCATCGAGCAGGCTGCGGAAAACTTCTGGAACGACGTGCGCAACCGCTACGAAGAACGTCGCGTCGATCCTTCCCGGCCTCTATTACCGCCGGCCGAGCTGTTCCTGCCGGTGGAAGACTGTTTTGCCCGCCTCAAGAGCTGGCCAAGGGTGGTGGCGAGCCAGCAGGACGTGGAAACCGGCGTCGGCCGTGAACGTTTCCCGGCCAAGGCATTACCGGACCTGGCCATCGAAGCCAAGGCCACGCAACCTTTGGCGGCGCTGGCGAGCTTTCTCGATGCATTCCCCGGTCGCGTGTTGTTCACCGCCGAATCCGCGGGTCGTCGCGAAGTGCTGCTGGAGCTGCTTGAGCGCCTGAAGCTGCGACCGAAGACGGTGGACAGCTGGCCGGACTTCGTCGCCAGCAAGGATCGCCTGGCGATTACCATCGCACCGCTGAACGATGGCCTGGTCCTGGATGACCCGGCCCTGGCCCTGGTCGCCGAAAGTCCGTTGTTCGGCCAACGCGTCATGCAGCGCCGCCGTCGCGAGAAACGCGCCGACGCTGCCAACGACGCTGTCATCAAGAACCTCACCGAACTGCGCGAAGGCGCGCCCGTGGTGCACATCGACCATGGCGTAGGCCGCTACCTGGGCCTGGCGACACTGGAAATCGACAGCCAGGCCGCCGAGTTCCTGACCCTGGAATACGCCGAGGGCGCCAAGCTCTACGTGCCGGTGGCGAACCTGCACCTGATCGCCCGCTACACCGGCAGCGACGACGCCCTGGCCCCGCTGCACCGCCTGGGCTCGGAAACCTGGCAGAAAGCCAAGCGCAAGGCGGCCGAACAGGTGCGCGACGTGGCCGCCGAACTGCTGGACATCTACGCCCGCCGCGCGGCCCGCGAGGGCTATGCCTTCGCCGATCCGAAAGCCGACTACGAAACCTTCAGCGCCGGTTTCCCGTTCGAAGAAACCGTCGACCAGCAGACCACCATCGAAGCCGTGCGCGCCGACATGCTCGCGCCCAAGCCCATGGACCGACTGGTGTGTGGCGACGTGGGCTTCGGCAAGACCGAAGTGGCGATGCGCGCCGCGTTCATTGCCGTGCATGGTGGCAAGCAGGTGGCGATCCTGGTGCCGACCACCCTGCTCGCCCAGCAGCACTACAACAGTTTCCGCGACCGCTTTGCCGACTGGCCAGTGACCGTGGAAGTGATGAGCCGTTTCAAATCCACCAAGGAAGTGAACGCCGCCGTGGCCGACCTGGCCGAGGGCAAGATCGACATCGTCATCGGCACGCACAAGCTGCTGCAGGACGACGTGAAGTTCAAGAGCCTGGGGCTGGTGATCATCGACGAAGAGCACCGCTTTGGCGTGCGCCAGAAAGAACAGCTCAAGGCCCTGCGCAGCGAAGTCGACATCCTGACCCTGACCGCCACGCCGATCCCGCGCACGTTGAACATGGCGGTGTCGGGCATGCGCGACCTGTCGATCATCGCCACGCCGCCGGCCCGGCGCCTGTCGGTGCGCACGTTCGTCATGGAGCAGAACAAAAGCACGATCAAGGAAGCCCTGCTGCGTGAGCTGCTGCGCGGCGGCCAGGTCTATTACCTGCACAACGACGTGAAGACCATCGAGAAATGCGCCGCCGACCTGGCCGAACTGGTACCGGAAGCGCGCATCGGCATCGGCCACGGACAGATGCGCGAGCGCGAACTCGAACAGGTGATGAGCGACTTCTACCACAAGCGCTTCAACGTGCTGATCGCCTCGACCATCATCGAGACCGGCATCGACGTGCCAAGCGCCAACACCATCATCATCGAGCGCGCCGACAAATTCGGCCTGGCCCAGCTGCACCAGTTGCGCGGCCGAGTCGGGCGTAGCCACCACCAGGCCTATGCCTACCTGTTGACGCCACCGCGCCAGCAGATCACCCCGGATGCGGAAAAGCGCCTGGAAGCCATCGCCAATACCCAGGACCTCGGCGCCGGTTTCGTGCTGGCCACCAACGACCTGGAAATCCGCGGTGCCGGCGAATTGCTCGGCGACGGCCAGAGCGGCCAGATCCAGGCCGTCGGCTTCACCCTGTACATGGAAATGCTCGAACGCGCGGTCAAGTCGATCCGCAAGGGCGAACAGCCGAACCTCGATCAACCCCTGGGCGGCGGACCGGAAATCAACCTGCGGGTGCCGGCGCTGATCCCGGAAGATTACCTGCCGGACGTCCACGCGCGGCTGATCCTCTACAAGCGCATCGCCTCGGCCAGCGACGAGGAAGGCCTCAAGGACCTGCAGGTGGAGATGATCGACCGCTTCGGCCTGCTGCCGGAACCGACCAAGAACCTGGTGCGCACTACGCTGCTCAAGCTCAAGGCCGAACAACTGGGCATCAAGAAAGTCGACGGCGGCCCCAACGGCGGCCGGATCGAGTTCGAGGCCCAGACGCCGGTCGATCCACTGGTGCTGATCAAGTTGATCCAGGGCCAGCCCAAACGCTACAAGTTCGAAGGTGCCACGATGTTCAAATTCATGGTGCCCATGGAGCGCGCGGAAGAGCGCTTCAATACCGTAGAGGCGCTGTTCGAGCGCCTCACTCCGACCACTGCTTGAAGGACGCCACATGCGCCTGTTTCGCTCACTGACCTTGTTGTTGACCCTGGTCGCCCCCCTGGCGTTTGCCGACGACCTGTATCAGGTTGAAATGATTCTGGTGCGCCAGAACGCCGAGCCGGCGATTGTCAGCCGCGCCGCACCGGAAGACTGGGACGCCGGCGCGCAACGCCTGGGCGCGGACAGCCAGCGCACGCCGGCCCTGGGCCACATCGTCGAGAAACTCACCGCCAGCGGCCAATACACCGTGTTGATGCACAAGGCCTGGCAGCAGACGCTCGGTGAACAGGGGCGCAAAGTTGCCATCAGCGACGGCGCCGAACAGTTCGGGCAATTCCCCATCGAGGGCACCCTGGAACTGAAACTGGGCCGTTTCACCGACGTGGATGCCGATTTCTGGATCAACCAGATCAACGCCAATGGCCTGGTCACCTCCAGCGAGCGCCTCAAGCAGCAGAGCCATACCAAGAATGGCCAACTGAATTTTCTCGACAACGGGCATCTTGGCCTGCTGATCAAGATCACCTCGTTGACCGCGCCCGCACCACGGCAGGCACCTGAAGTCATTCCGGACTGATTGGCGCGCCTATGCCCTCGCCCCTGAGCAAACCCCTGGCACCTTCCTGGGTCAATCGATTCAAGGAACAGAGCCTGGAGCGCGGGCGCCGTTATGCGCTGGAAAACCGCGTCAGGATCGTCGAGGCCGGCGACAGCACCATCACCGCCAGCTGCGAAGGCTCTGGCGGCAACGTCTACCGTCAGACCATTCGCCTTAAAGAGTCAGCCAAGGGCGCGCTGATTCTGCTCGAAGCCGCGTGCTCCTGCCCGGTGCGCATTAACTGCAAGCACTGCGCGGCGGTGTTGCTGCAAGTCCAGGAAACCCTGGCCTACCCGGCCGCCGAAAAAGACGCGCAGTTGCTGGAGAAACTCCAGGCCGTGCTGGACAACCGCAGCCCCAAGGCCCCGCCACAAGTACTGGTGGACAACGTGCAACCGGTGCCGCGGCTGTGGCTGGCCAGCATCGAGTTCAGCGCCTTCGAGCCGCGCAACGGCAAGATGCAGCGCTACATTCAACACCGCGCCGCGCTGTCCTTCAGTTACCTGGACGAGTACGTCAGCGGCCAACGCAACACCGACGTGCTGATTCGCCAGGAAACCCAGACACTGCGGATAAAACGCCACACCGATGTGGAACAGTCCTACCGCGAACAGCTGCGAATCCTCGGTTTCAAGGTTGCGACCCGACAAAGCAAGGCCCTGCCGGAAAGTGCCGGCGAACTGTACGAGATGGTCAACGACAGCGCCTGGCTGACGTTCACCCTCAACGACCTGCCGAAACTGCGCACCCAAGGCTGGGAATTGCAGATCGATGAGGACTTCGGCTTTGACCTGACGGCGGTGGACGAGTGGTACGCCACCGTCGAGGAAACGCCGGAGCGGGACTGGTTCGACCTGGAACTGGGGATCATCGTCAACGGCGAACGCCTGAGCCTGTTGCCGATCCTGCTGAACCTGATGCGCTCGCACATCGAACTGTTCAACCCGGAACGCCTGGCCCGGCGCCGGGACGATGAACTCATTCTGGTCAACCTGCCCAACCGCCCGAACTCGGAGTTCGGCCCACAGCAGGTGGCCCTGCCCTACGGCCGGCTGAAACCGGTGCTGGCGACCCTGGGCGAGTTCTACCTGCAAGAGCCCGGCACCACCAAACTGCGCCTCAACAGCGCAGACGCTTTGCGCCTGAACCCGCTGCAGGACATGCCGCTGACCTGGGAAGGTGGCGAACACATTCGCGGCCTGGCCCAACGCCTGCGGGACATCAAGGATTACACCGCCACCGCGCCAGAAGGCCTGAATGCGAAGCTGCGGCCTTATCAACTTGAAGGCTTGAGCTGGATGCAATCGCTCAGGCAATTGGAAGTCGGCGGGATCCTCGCGGACGACATGGGCCTGGGCAAAACCCTACAGACCCTGGCGCACATTCTCAGTGAAAAACACGCCGGACGCCTGGACCGGCCGTGCATGGTGGTCATGCCGACCAGCCTGATCCCCAACTGGCTCGACGAGGCAGCTCACTTCACGCCGCAACTCAAGGTATTGGCGCTTTACGGCGCCGGGCGCAAGAAGCATTTCGACCGGTTGGCCGATTACGACCTGGTCCTCACCACCTATGCCCTGCTGCCCAAGGATGTCGAGCGTCTGGCTGCGCAGCCATTGCACGTGCTGATCCTCGATGAAGCCCAGTACATCAAGAACCCCACCAGCAAAGCCGCCCAGGCCGCCCGGGAGCTCAACGCCCGCCAGCGGCTGTGCCTGTCCGGCACGCCCCTGGAAAATCACCTGGGCGAACTGTGGTCGCTGTTTCACTTCCTGCTGCCGGGCTGGCTCGGAGACGTCAAGAGTTTCAACCGCGATTACCGTGTACCGATCGAAAAGCGCGGCAGCGAGGTACGACTGCAGCACCTCAACGGTCGGATAAAACCTTTCCTGCTACGCAGGACCAAGGAGCAAGTGGCGACGGAGTTGCCGCCCAAGACCGAGATCATCCATTGGGTCGAACTCAGCGACGCCCAGCGGGACGTCTACGAAACCATGCGCCTGGCGATGGACAAGAAGGTCCGCGACGAGATCACCCGCAAAGGCGTGGCCCGCAGCCAGATCATCATTCTCGAAGCGCTGCTCAAGCTGCGCCAGGTGTGTTGCGACCTGCGCCTGATCAACGACGCCACCCTGCCCGCCCGAGACAGCACCTCGGGTAAGCTCGACAGCCTGATGGAAATGCTCGAGGAGCTGTTTGAAGAAGGTCGCCGGGTGCTGTTGTTTTCCCAATTCACGTCCATGCTGGCGCTGATTGAAGATGAGCTGAAGAAGCGCGGCGTCGATTACGCCCTCCTGACCGGCCAGACCCGCGACCGACGCACGCCCGTCAAGGAATTCCAGAGCGGCAAGCGTCAGATATTCCTGATCAGCCTGAAGGCTGGTGGTGTAGGCCTGAACCTGACCGAGGCCGACACAGTGATTCACTACGACCCGTGGTGGAACCCGGCCACCGAAAACCAGGCGACCGACCGCGCCTACCGCATCGGCCAGGAAAAACCGGTGTTCGTCTACAAGCTGATTGCCCGAGGCACGGTGGAAGAGAAGATCCAGCTACTGCAAAAGGAAAAATCCGACCTCGCGGCCGGCGTACTGGACGGACGCGTGGCCGGGGATTGGAAACTGCAGAGCGACGACATCGAGGCCTTGTTCGCGCCGCTGCCGGACAAACTGGAAAAGCGCTAACCCCCCAAACCCTTGTGGGAGCCGAGCTTGCTCGCGATGGCGGTGGGTCAGTTGGCGCAGGTGTTGACTGTGCGGCCGTCATCGCGAGCAAGCTCGCTCCCACAGGTGATCTTGGGTGTTCATGAGCCTTGTGTTCACCGCAGATCGGCTGTGGGAGCAGGCTTGCAGAGCGCGCAGATGTTGCTCCCACCTTGCTTCGAGATAGCGACTTTCAAAAGACGCTAATCAACCAGCTGGGCAGCCCTCAGCGCGCCGAGCGCCGCCAGCCAGCGAGGGTCCTGACGGTATTCAGTGGAGGCACAGGCCTGGCCGCGCATGCGAGCGATCCGCGCCGAAGGCTTGACCTTCAGGCGCTGGGCAGCGCTCAAGGCCAACTCCGCGGCAGCACGGTCGTTGCACACCAGGCCCATGTCACAACCCGCCGTCAAAGCAGCCTCGATACGACTGGCAGCATCACCGACCACATGAGCACCGGCCATCGACAGGTCATCACTGAAGATCACGCCATCGAATTGCAACTCGCCGCGCAGGATGTCCTGCAGCCAGCGGCGGGAAAACCCGGCTGGATTGGCATCAACCTGCGGGTAGATGACATGGGCCGGCATGACGGCGGCGAGTTGCTTGCTCAGCCTGGCGAACGGTACCAGGTCGTTGGCGCGAATCTGCTCCAGGCTACGCTCGTCGTTCGGAATCGCCACGTGGGAATCGGCCTCGGCCCAGCCATGCCCTGGGAAATGCTTGCCCGTGGCGGCCATCCCGGCGGCGTTCATGCCGCGGATGAAGGCACCGGCCAACAACGCTGCTCGCTCGGGGTCACCTTCGAAGGAACGACTGCCGACAACAGCACTGCGCTGGTAATCAAGGTCCAGCACCGGGGCAAAGCTCAAGTCGAGACCGACCGCCAGCACTTCAGTGGCCATGATCCAGCCGCACTGCTCGGCCAGGTATTCGGCGTTCGGGTTGTCAGCTATCGCCCGCATCGCCGGCAACCGCACAAACCCCTGGCGCAGCCGCTGGACACGACCACCCTCCTGATCCACCGCCAATAAAAGGTCGGGGCGAATGGCGCGGATCGACGCGCTCAGCTCGCGCACCTGACGCGGATGTTCGATGTTGCGGGCAAAGATGATCAGGCCGCCTACCTCGGGCTGGCGCAACAGGTGGCGATCTTCGGCCGTCAGCCAGGTACCGGCGACGTCCACCATCAACGAGCCTTGCAGGCCAGCAGTCATAGCATTTCCTTAATAACGATGAACCCGCGCGGCAACACAGGCACAACCACACCGCTGGGCCCAAGGCCCGGCAGGTCGCGGTCATGCAACAAAAAATGGAACGGGTTCGAAACGAGAGTCGGCATGGGCGGCTAGCTTAGCGGATGTCGGCAGCCGCGCCCACCCGTGCACTCACGCCTTGGCCAGCGCCGGCGTCGATTTACTGCGCGGACGCAATTGCGCGGCAGCCATGGCTTCATCGGTGACGCCACTTTCGGCACGCATGCCGGCTGCCAGGAACGGCACCATCAGACGCATCACCTGTTCGATCGAGGTGTTCACGCCAAAATCGGTTTCAGCAATGGCGCGCAACGCCTTGATACCGGACATGCTGAACGCCGCGGCACCGAGCATGAAGTGCACCCGCCAGAACAACTCGATGGGCGGAATACGCGGTGCGGCCTCATTGACCAGCAGCATGTAGCGGCGGAATACCTTGCCGTACATGTCTTCCAGGTAACGTCGCAGATGGCCCTGGCTCTGGCTGAAGGCAAGGCCCAGCAGGCGCATGAAAATGGAAAGGTCGTTGCCGCTGCGCGGTTGCACGACAAGGGCTTGCTCGACCAGAATTTCCAGGAGTTCTTCCAGGGTCGGCTTGACGTCAGGCTTGGCCTGCCGGCGCTCCAGCTCGCGATCGAGGCTGAGGCAGAAAGGTCCGAGGAACCGCGAGAATACCGCCTGGATCAGGGCCTTTTTCGAGCCGAAATGATAGTTCACCGCCGCCAGGTTCACCCCGGCCTTGCTGGTGATCAGACGCAACGAGGTTTCAGCGAAACCTTTTTCCGCGAACAACTGCTCGGCAGCATCGAGAATGCGTTCAACGGTTTCCGACTGGGCCATGGTTACTCCGCCTGACAAACACTTGTTTGAAACATACGTTTCAGCCTAGGGGTTGTCAAGCCTGCCGGGGCGTTTTGCGAACGCCCGGTCACGTATTTAACCACACCTTTTCACGGGTGGTAGCCATGTCGCATCCAACAACCCGACCGACCGTCCAGCGGCCTGTGGAAAAAGGAGGATTGCCAAGCGGCGTTCACTGTATATAATCCCAGTCACTGTATAAAAAGACAGAGCGATCAATATGCTAAAGCTGACGCCACGCCAAGCAGAGATTCTGGCCTTCATCAAACGCTGCCTCGAAGACAACGGCTACCCGCCAACCCGTGCGGAAATCGCCCAGGAACTGGGTTTCAAGTCGCCCAACGCGGCTGAAGAACACCTCAAGGCGCTGGCGCGCAAGGGTGCGATCGAAATGACCCCGGGCGCCTCCCGTGGCATTCGCATCCCCGGCTTCGAAGCCAAGGCCGACGAAACCACCCTGCCGATCATCGGCCGGGTCGCGGCAGGCGCACCGATCCTCGCCCAGCAGCATGTCGAGGAGTCCTGCAACATCAATCCTTCGTTCTTCCATCCTCGGGCCGACTACCTGCTTCGTGTACACGGCATGAGCATGAAGGACATCGGCATCTTCGACGGTGATCTCCTGGCCGTCCACACTACCCGCGAAGCCCGCAATGGCCAGATCGTGGTGGCGCGAATCGGCGACGAGGTAACCGTCAAGCGCTTCAAGCGCGACGGCAGCAAGGTCTGGCTCATTGCCGAGAACCCTGAGTTCGCGCCCATCGAAGTGAACCTGAAAGATCAGGACCTGGTCATCGAAGGCTTGAGTGTCGGCGTCATTCGCCGCTAAAGGAGGCTTTATGCAGTTCCCTCACACACCACAACACACACAACTTCCGCTGTTCGAGGCATTCATGGCCCAACCGCTGGCTCCAGTCCTGAAAGAGGTCATCGAGTCGCCCTGGGGCGTCGAGCCCGAGGCTTTCAGCGAACTGTCGTTACGTGGTGCAGCCGGAAACTGCCTGAACCTGCTGGCGCCGATTCTGCGAGAACTCAGCCAGGACCAGGATGCTCGCTGGCTGACGCTGATCGCGCCACCGGCCAGCGTCACCCAGGCCTGGCTCCGGGATGCCGGCCTGAACCGCGAACGCATCCTGTTGTTGCAACCACGAGGCACCCAAAGCGCCCAACAGTTGACCTGCGAAGCCTTGCGCCTGGGCCGCAGCCACACCGTGGTCAGCTGGCTCAACCCGCTAACCGCGACCGCACGGCAACAGTTGATCAGCGCCGCCCGTACCGGGGACGCACAAAGTCTGAATATTCGATTGGGCTAAGACAAACGCGGGGCTTCTCCAAGGCAGAGAAGCCGACCAGCCACACTATCCAAAAAAGCCGACAGACGGGATCAATGAAGAACCCGCGGCCCCTCTTCCTTGTTGAATTCGCCTTCAACCAGGCGACCTGCCATCTGGACGCCCACGCTCAGCATCGCCTTGGCGACTTCGACGTGTTGGCCCTGGAGGAATACCTTGGCATCTTCGGAGAAGTTCAGGGTAACCAGAGAACCCTCGTCCTCAGCCCTGCGCAGCTCGATGCGGCCATCAGGAAGTTCGACAATTTCTAGAAAGGACGTAGGCATAAAAGTCTGTTCTCCACGAAAGGCGAGGATTATATAGTCATCGGCCAGGCTCCGCTCGGGATCTTGACCAAGTGTTATCAACGAACGTAACGGGCCGGGGGCGAACTCAGCACTCGTTCAACCCTTCACGAAAGCGTATCGCCAGGCTCTTGAGGTTCTGACGCCAGCTCTCCAGCGCCTCCCGGCTCAACTCCTGCTCAGGTTCTTGTTCGTCCAGATTGACCGCCACGATCAACGGCTGGGTCACGTCCCCCTTGGGCTTGCGCGGGGCCCGCGGCGGCTCGAACAGCGCCGCATGGGCCGCCAATAGCTTCGCCAGCCAGGTTTCCGGGTTGTGCGCCAACTCGACCATTTCGGCCAATTCCGGGATAGCGATGGTTTCCAGCACTTCGCGGGTCAACAACAGCTCGGCCCGCGGCGCATTCGCTTGTGGCAGGCGATAGAAACCAGCGATTTCATGGCACAACCCCAGCAACGCACCGTACAGGTGAAACAACGCGGATTCGCGTCCTGCCTGGAGCAACGCCGGGGAATTCATCGCACGCCCATCCTCGGCCCTGGTGAGCGCTTCGAGCGACAGACCGGCGAAATAGATCTTCTGATTGGTGCGGGTATAGAGTTCGTGGGCCATGACGGCATCTCCCCAACGAAATGAAAGCTTCACGCAAGTGCGACAGTGTCATGGATCAACCGAGGCCACTGCAAGCCAAAAACAAAAAGGCCACATGAAAACCTATGGGTTGTCATGCGGCCTTTTGTTCACTTGAGACTTATTGGGACGGCTACGCCCGAAACGTCGGACCGGTCCAGCAGGAGCAAGCCCCCTCGCCACACGTGAGTGCTGCCATCAGCTCTTGTCTTGCACCGTCCACTTACCGCCGTCGTAGTAGGCTTTCCAGCCAGTCGGCTTGCCGTCGACTTCGGTCTGCACGTATTGCTCCTTGGTCTTGCGGCTGTAGCGAATGACCGCCGGGCGCCCTTCCGGATCCTTCTGCGGCGCTGCACAGAGGAAATGGTACTTCGGATCGATCTCGTCCTTGTGCGGCACGATTTCCATCACCAACGGTGCACGGGTCTCGCGGTTTTTCGGGAACTGGCTGGCCGCCAGGAACAGGCCGGAGGCACCGTCGCGCAGGATGTAGGTGTCGTTGACCTTCTCGCACTTGAGCTCAGGCATCTTCACCGGGTCCATCTTCGGCGGCGCCGCGTCACCGCTCTTGAGCAGTTTGCGGGTGTTCTTGCAGGTCGGGTTGGTGCAGCCGAAGAACTTGCCGAAACGGCCGGTCTTGAGCTGCATCTCACTGCCACACTTGTCGCATTCCAGGCTCGGGCCTTCGTAGCCCTTGATGCGATAAGTGCCCTCTTCGATCTCGTAGCCGGCACAGTCCGGGTTGTTGCCGCAGATGTGCAGCTTGCGCTTTTCATCCAGCAGGTAGGCATCCATCGCCGTGCTGCAGATCGGGCAGCGATGCTTGCCGCGCAGCACCAGGGATTCCGACTCACCCTCGTCGTCCGCAGCGATTTCGTCGCCCGGCACCAGGTTGACCGTGGCCTTGCAGCGCTCCTTGGGTGGCAGGCTGTAGCCCGAGCATCCCAGGAATACGCCGGTCGAGGCGGTACGGATTTGCATCGGACGCCCGCAGGTCAAGCACGGGATGTCGGTCATGACCGGCTGGTTGGCGCGCATGCCGCTGTCCGGGCTCTCGGCCACTTCGAGCTTTTTCTTGAAGTCGCCGTAGAACTCGTCGAGGACGTTTTTCCAGTCGCGTTCGCCCTGGGCCACATCGTCGAGGTTCTCTTCCATACCGGCGGTGAAGCCGTAGTCCATCAGGTTCGAGAAGCTCTCGGACAAACGCTCGGTAACGATGTCACCCATCTTTTCCGAATAGAAACGACGGTTGTGCAGCGCCACATAGCCGCGGTCCTGGATGGTGGAGATGATGGCTGCGTAGGTCGAAGGACGACCGATGCCGCGCTTTTCCATTTCTTTGACCAGGCTGGCTTCGGAGTAACGGGCCGGTGGCTTGGTGAAGTGCTGGGTCGGATCAAGCTTGATCAGCTTCATCACGTCGCCCTGGGCCATGTCTGGCAGGACGTCATCGTCCCCGGGCTTGGTGATCTGCGGCATGACGCGGGTGTAGCCGTCGAACTTCAGGATGCGGCCCTTGGCGCGCAACTCGAAGTCGCCGGCACCGACGCTGACCGTGGTCGACAGGTATTGCGCCGGCAGCATCTGGCAGGCCAGGAACTGGCGCCAGATCAGCTCGTAGAGACGTTCGGCATCGCGCTCCATGCCCGACAGCTTGCTTGGCTCGGTATTGGCATCGGACGGACGAATCGCTTCGTGAGCCTCCTGCGCGCCTTCCTTGCTGCTGTAGACGTTCGGCGTGTCCGGCAGGTACTTCTTGCCGAACTCGCTTTCTATATAAGTGCGCGCCATCGCCACGGCATCGGCCGAAAGGTTGGTCGAGTCGGTACGCATATAGGTGATGTAGCCGGCTTCGTACAGACGCTGGGCCATCATCATGGTTTTCTTCACGCCAAAGCCCAGGCGATTGCTCGCGGCCTGTTGCAACGTGGAGGTGATGAACGGCGCCGACGGCTTGCTGCTGGTCGGCTTGTCTTCGCGTTTGACGATGCTGTAGCTGGAAGCCTTGAGCTTCTCCAGCGCAGCCATGGCCTGGGCTTCGTTGAGCGGCTTGAAGGCTTCACCCTTCTCCCGGGCCACGTCAAAGCGCACGGTGGCGCCCTTGGCGGTGCCGAGGTCGGCGTGGACTTCCCAATACTCTTCAGGAATGAACGCACGGATCTCCCGCTCGCGCTCCACCACCAGCTTCACAGCGACCGACTGCACACGACCGGCCGACAGACCGCGGGCGATCTTGGCCCACAGCAGGGGCGAGACCATGTAGCCCACCACGCGGTCGAGGAAGCGACGCGCCTGCTGGGCGTTGACCCGATCGATGTCCAGCTCGCCCGGCTGGGAGAAGGCTTCCTGGATGGCCTTCTTGGTAATTTCGTTGAACACCACGCGCTTGTAGCGGCTGTCATCCCCACCAATGGCTTCGCGCAGGTGCCAGGCAATGGCTTCCCCTTCGCGGTCCAAGTCCGTCGCGAGATAGATGGTGTCGGCATCCTTGGCGAGCCGGCGCAGCTCTTCGATGACCTTTTCCTTGCCCGGGAGGATCTCGTACTTGGCTTTCCAGCCGTGTTCCGGATCGACCCCCATGCGTGAGACCAGCTGCTTGCGCGCCTTGTCTTTCGGCGACAGCGCCGGCGCTTCACCAGCAGCTGCCTTGCCGCGCTTGGCGGCTGGCTCCTTGCTGGCGCTAGCCGAACCGCTGGTGGGCAGGTCTCGGATATGGCCGATACTCGACTTCACCACGTATTGGTCGCCCAGATACTTGTTGATGGTCTTGGCCTTAGCCGGGGATTCCACAATGACCAGCGATTTGCCCATGGATCAGAAAATTCCTGAATTCTAAAAAGTGAAAGGCGGTTGGCGCCTGACGCGGCACCGCTATATATAGTGGCTGCAAGGTGAGGTCAAGCGCAGGGTTGCCTGCATACCGGCCTCAAGGCTTGGAAAAAATGCTCTCCTCGGCCTGCACCAAAGCAAAGCGTGGCACCTGTTCGCCGTCAACCTCGACGGACTCCTCGAACATGCTCAAGGGACGCACCCAAAAGCCGTAATCGCCATACAGGGCTTGATAGAAGACCACTTCTTCCTCGGTCTCGGAATGCCGCGCGATGCTGAATACGCGGTACTGCGGACCTTTGTAATGCTGGTAGAGCCCAGGTTGTATCGGCATGCTTTGGCCCTCACTCAAATTTTTTCAAAATAAAAACAAAATCTTTTTTACTAAACCCGAAAAAACAAAAACCGGGGCACTTGGCCCCGGCTTCCATCAACGCAACGCTTAGACGCGTTCGAAGACAGTGGCGATGCCCTGGCCGAGGCCAATGCACATGGTGGACACACCAAAGGTGCCGCCATTCTGCTTCATGACGTTGAGCAGCGTGCCGGAGATACGCGCACCGGAGCAACCGAACGGGTGACCCAGGGCGATCGCGCCGCCGTGCAGGTTAACCTTCTCGTTCATCTTGTCGAGCACTTTCAAATCTTTCAGCACTGGCAGGGCCTGTGCGGCGAAAGCTTCGTTGAGCTCGAAGAAGTCGATATCGGCAATACCCAGGCCTGCACGCTTCAAGGCTTTCTGCGTGGCCGGTACTGGACCATAGCCCATGATCGCCGGATCCACACCCGCCACGGCCATCGAACGAATCACCGCCATCGGCTGGATACCCAGGTCCTGGGCACGCTGGGCCGACATCACGATCATGCACGAGGCACCGTCGGTGATCTGCGACGAGGTACCGGCTGTCACGGTGCCGCCCTTCGGATTGAAGGCCGGCTTGAGGGCCGCCAGGCTTTCCAGGGTGGTTTCCGGACGAATGGTTTCGTCGTAGTCGAACAGCTTCAGGAAGCCGTTCTCGTCGTAGCCCTGCATCGGGATGATCTCATCCTTGAACTTGCCTTCCACGGTCGCCTTGTGGGCGAGCTGGTGGGAGCGCACGCCAAAGGCGTCCTGCTGTTCGCGGGTGATGCCGTGCATTTTGCCAAGCATTTCCGCAGTCAGGCCCATCATGCCCGAGGCTTTCGCCGCGTACAGCGACATGTGCGGGTTCGGATCGACGCCGTGCATCATGCTCACGTGGCCCATGTGCTCGACACCACCGACGACGAACACGTCACCGTTGCCGGTCATGATCGCCTGGGCGGCGGTGTGCAGCGCGCTCATGGACGAACCGCACAGGCGGCTGACGGTCTGGCCCGCCGCCGTGTGAGGGATCTGGGTCATCAGCGAGGCCATGCGGGCGATGTTCCAGCCCTGCTCCAGGGTCTGGTTCACACAGCCCCAGATCACGTCTTCGACTTCGTTGGGGTCGACCTTGACGTTGCGCTCCAGCAGCTTGCTGATCAGGTGCGCCGACATGTCTTCGGCGCGGGTGTTGCGGTGCATGCCGCCCTTGGAGCGGCCCATCGGCGTACGACCGAAGTCGACAATCACGACGTCTCTAGGATTCAAGCTCATAAATGTTCTCTCGCTCTAGTCGTTGGGCGCTTAACCGAAGAAGCGCTGGCCGTTCTTGGCCATTTCACGCAGCTTCGCGGTCGGGTGGTACAGCGCGCCCAAATCAGCGTACTGGTCAGCCAGGGCAACGAACTCGGCGACACCGATCGAATCGATGTAGCGCAGCGCACCACCACGGAATGGAGGGAAACCGATACCGTAGACCAGACCCATGTCGGCTTCGGCGGCGGTTTCGACAATGCCGTCTTCCAGGCAACGCACGGTTTCGAGGCACAGCGGGATCATCATCCAGTTGATGATGTCCTCGTCGGTGACTTCGCGCTGCTCGTAGACAATCGGCTTGAGCACTTCCAGCACCGACGAGTCGGCGACTTTCTTCTGCTTGCCGCGCTTGTCGGTCTCATAGGCGTAGAAGCCCTTGCCGTTCTTCTGGCCCAGGCGCTTGGCTTCGTAGAGCACATCGACAGCCGAACGACGGTCGTCCTTCATGCGGTCCGGGAAGCCTTCGGCCATGACGTCGCGACCGTGGTGGCCGGTGTCGATGCCGACCACGTCCATCAGGTACGCCGGGCCCATCGGCCAGCCGAATTTTTCCATGATCTTGTCGATGCGCACGAAATCCACACCGGCGCTGACCAGCTTGGCGAAACCGCCGAAGTACGGGAACAGCACGCGGTTGACCAAAAAGCCCGGGCAGTCGTTGACGACGATCGGGTTCTTGCCCATTTTCTTGGCGTAGGCCACGGTGGTGGCAACGGCATGTTCGCTGGACTTCTCGCCACGGATCACTTCCACCAGCGGCATCATGTGCACCGGGTTGAAGAAGTGCATGCCGACGAAGTTCTCCGGACGCTTGAGGGCCTTGGCCAGCAGCGAAATGGAGATGGTCGAGGTGTTCGAGGCCAGGATGGTGTCCTCTTTGACCTTGTCTTCGACTTCAGCCAATACCGCCTGCTTGACCTTCGGGTTCTCGACAACGGCTTCGACCACCAGGTCGACATGGCCGAAATCGCCGTAGGACAGGGTCGGACGAATGCCGTTGAGCACTTCGGCCATCTTCGCAGCGGTCATGCGACCTTTGTCGACACGGCCGACCAGCAGCTTGGCGGCTTCGGCCAGGCCCTGCTCGATCCCGTGTTCGTTGATGTCCTTCATCAGGATCGGCGTGCCTTTGGACGCCGACTGGTAGGCGATACCGCCACCCATGATGCCGGCGCCGAGCACGGCGGCCTGCTTCACGTCACTGGCAATTTCGTCGTAAGCCTTGGCCTTTTTCTTCAGTTCCTGGTCATTGAGGAACAGACCGATCAGGCTTTGCGCAGCCGAGGTCTTGGCCAGCTTGACGAAGCCGGCGGCCTCGACTTCCAGAGCCTTGTCGCGACCGAAGTTCGCGGCTTTCTGGATGGTCTTGATCGCTTCGACCGGCGCCGGGTAGTTCGGGCCTGCCTGACCGGCCACGAAACCCTTGGCGGTTTCGAAGGCCATCATTTGTTCGATGGCGTTGAGCTTGAGCTTTTCGAGCTTCGGCTGACGCTTGGCCTTGTAGTCGAACTCGCCGCTGATGGCGCGCTTGAGGGTTTCAAGGGCCGCTTCCTTGAGCTTGCCAGGTTCGACCACGGCGTCCACGGCACCGACCTTCAGCGCGTCTTCAGCACGGTTTTCCTTGCCGGCGGCAATCCACTCGATGGCATTGTCGGCACCGATCAGGCGCGGCAGGCGCACGGTGCCGCCGAAGCCTGGGTAGATGCCCAGCTTGACTTCCGGCAGGCCGATCTTGGCCGTGGTGGTCATGACGCGGTAATCCGCCGCCAGGCACATTTCCAGGCCGCCACCCAGGGCGATGCCGTTGATGGCCGCGACGGTCGGTACGTTGAGGTCTTCGAAGTCGCTGAAAATACGGTTGGCTTCGAGGTTGCCAGCGATCAGTTCGGCATCGGGCAGCTTGAAGTTGTCGACGAATTCGGTGATGTCGGCGCCGACGATGAACACGTCCTTGCCGCTGCTGACGATCACACCCTTGATCGAAGCATCTGCCTTGATAGTGTCTACAGCCTGACGCAATTCATTCAGGGTTAGACGGTTGAACTTGTTGACGGACTCACCCTTGAGGTCGAATTTCAATTCGACGATGCCACTTTCAAGAGCCTTAACCGTGATGGCTTTACCTTCGTAAATCATCAACTGATCTCCACGATATGGAAGCTGAACAGTACACGTTGAACGCTGACCACTGGTTCGGCATAGACGTTACCGTCGATGCTACGCCAATCCGCCAGGCACACCCGTCAACGCGATAGTCGGGGTCTGTAGGAGCATTCTGAAAATACAAACGCTCAATTCATACGCCCGTTTGATTTGGGTACGTCACCTTCACGGAATTTCCGACAATTGTCAATCGCCCTAAACACAGGCGTGAACGCGACTTCACGGTCATTTCCGTACCGTACGGATCCGCAACACGGCACCGCATGAGCAGCTATTCATAGGATCAATAATTAGAAAAATCGCCCTAATTCCAGACAGACCGGAACCAGCGGTCTACGCTGTCAGGACGCGATTGAAGATTGGGAACAAAGGACGTTACGAACGCACGCCCTGGCATGAGATTGTTTACCGGCCTGCCTGGCCAACCCGCCCGATGAGACTGTCGGGCTTTTTTATGCCTCAGGCCAGCGCCTTGAGCACCGTGCAAATATCTTGCAAAACAGTCGCTTCGCCCTTCTCGCCCCAGTACAAGGCAATCATTTGCCGGTCGGCTTCGACTTTGTAGACATTGGCCGGCAATTTTTCGAAATGATTGAGCAACACCTCATCCTGGCAGACTTCCCGCCATTGGTTGACCCAGACGCCTGGCGCCGTCTGCCAATAGCTCCAGACCGCCGGTTCCTTGCCACGCCGGGGCCGGTGGTACTGGGCGCAAGGGTTTGGCGGCTGCTGGCCGAGCCAGTGCGGCCACTCCTGCGGCGCCAGCTGCATGGCCAGGCCCAGGCGTCGCGCCTCCATGCGCAGGGCCATGCGACCGCTCTGAACACGGGACGGCCGCAACCATGCCAGCGGACTTAACACCACCAACAGGATTGACACCACTATCCAGACCGTCATATTCGTACTCCCGAATTCTGATGAGCCCATTGAGCCACGTCGCCGTCAATGCGCTTGAAACCAGCCATACTTACCGTATCGCAATTCTCTGGAGTGCTTTCCATGTACTACGAACACGTTCTGGTCGCCGTCGACCTCACTGAAGAATGCGATCCGGTCGTCAAGCGCGCCCTCGCCCTTTGCGAAAGCCGGGACACCAAGCTGTCGCTGGTGCATATCGTCGAACCGATGGCCATGGCCTTCGGCGGCGACGTGCCCATGGACCTTTCCCAGTTGCAGCAGCAACAATTTGACCAGGCCAAGGAGCGCCTTGACCGACTGATCGTGAAATACCCTGCCCTGAAGAAGGAATTCAGCCACCTGACCTACGGCCAGCCGCGCCAGGAGATCCATCACCTGGCCAAGGAACAGGGTTGCGACCTGATTGTGGTCGGCAGCCATGGTCGCCACGGCCTGGCGCTGTTGCTGGGCTCGACCGCCAACGACGTGCTGCATGGCGCGCCTTGCGATGTGCTGGCGGTACATCTGGTCAAGCGCACATAAACCCTAAACCTGTGGGAGCAAAGCTTGCTCGCGATAAAGGCATCCCGGTCTGTCGAATGACCGCGTTATCGTTCATCGCGAGCAAGCTTTGCTCCCACAGGCAGCCCCCTACAGGGGAATAGCGTTTCAAATAGAAATCCCGGCGTTCATTGCTGAATTCCGGGATTTTTTTCAACAGCGGATCAAGCGTCCAGTTCAGCCCAACGCTCGACCAGTGCGTCCAGCTCGGCCTGCAACTGCTCCAGGTGCGCGATCACCTTGGCGGTTTCGGCCGCTGGCCGCTGGTAGAAGCCGGCGTCAGCCATCTCGGCCTCCACGGCGGCGATCTGCTGTTCCTTCGCGTCGATATCACCCGGCAACGCCTCCAGCTCGCGCTGCAGCTTGTAGCTGAGTTTTTTCTTGGCCGGTGCCGCTGCCGCGGCTACCGGGGCTGGCTCGGCCTTGACCACCGCCGAATTCAGGTCGGCCTTGCCGGACTTGCTCTCGGTTACTCCCAGCAGACGCGGCGAGCCGCCCTGGCGCAGCCAGTCCTGATAACCACCGACGTATTCACGCACCAGGCCTTCGCCCTCGAACACCAGGGTGCTGGTGACCACGTTGTCGAGGAATGCCCGGTCGTGACTGACCATCAGCACGGTGCCGTTGAAGGTCAGCAACACCTCTTCCAGCAACTCCAGGGTTTCCACGTCCAGGTCGTTGGTCGGTTCGTCAAGCACCAGCAGGTTCGCCGGCTTGCTAAACAACTTGGCCAGCAACAGACGGGCACGCTCGCCACCCGACAGCGCCTTGACCGGCGTGCGGGCACGCTGGGGGCTGAACAGGAAATCGCCGAGGTAGCTCAACACATGGCGGCTCTGACCATCGATGTCGATGAAATCGCGACCTTCGGCCACGTTGTCGATCACGGTTTTTTCCAGGTCCAGCTGATGACGCAACTGGTCAAAGTAGGCAACGTCGATCTTCGTGCCCTCCTCCACCTTGCCATTGGTCGGCACCAGACCACCAAGCATCAGCTTGAGCAAGGTCGTCTTGCCGGTGCCGTTGGCGCCCAGCAGGCCGATGCGATCACCACGCTGCAGCACCATGGAGAAGTCCTTGATCAGGAACGGGCCGCCCGGGTGCGCGAAACTTACGTTCTCAAGGACCATCACCTGCTTGCCGGACTTGTCAGCGGTATCCAACTGAATGTTGGCCTTGCCGGTGCGCTCGCGACGTTCACTGCGTTCCATGCGCAAGGCTTTGAGCGCCCGCACACGGCCTTCGTTGCGGGTGCGACGAGCCTTGATGCCCTGGCGAATCCAGACTTCTTCCTGGGCCAGTTTTTTATCGAATAGCGCGTTAGCGGTTTCTTCCGCCGCCAGCGCCGCTTCCTTGTGCACCAGGAAACTGGCGTAGTCGCCGTTCCAGTCGATCAGGCCGCCACGGTCCAGCTCGAGGATGCGCGTCGCCAGGTTTTGCAGGAAGGAACGGTCGTGGGTGATGAACAACACCGCCCCCTGGAAGTCTTTCAGGGCTTCTTCAAGCCAGGCGATGGCGCCGATGTCCAGGTGGTTGGTCGGTTCGTCGAGCAGCAGCAGATCCGGCTCGGAGACCAGGGCCTGGGCCAGCAGGACGCGGCGACGCCAACCACCGGACAACTCGGCGAGGGTCTTGTCGGCCGGCAATTGCAAGCGGCTCAGGGTGCTGTCGACCAGTTGCTGCAGACGCCAGCCGTCACGGGCTTCAAGGTCGTGCTGCACGTGCATCAACTTGTTCAGGTCAGCATCGGTGACGATGTTCTGGCTCAGGTGGTGATACTCGGCCAACAGCGCGCCGACACCGTCCAGGCCTTCGGCAACCACGTCGAACACGGTCCGCTCGTCGGCCACCGGCAGTTCCTGGGGCAATTCGCCGATTTTAAGGCCTGGCGCGCGCCAGACCGAGCCGTCATCGGGCTTTTGATCGCCCTTGACCAGCTTCATCATGCTGGATTTGCCAGTGCCGTTGCGGCCGATGATGCACACCCGCTCACCACGGGCGATCTGCCAGGACACCTTGTCCAACAACGGCATAGCGCCGAAAGCAAGGGACACATCGCTGAATTTGAGCAGGGTCATGAGCTTCTCCAAAAACCGGGCGCGCATTCTACCTGAGATGAGGCCCCAGGGGTCCGCCAATTTCGCCACCGAAGCACTCTGCATAACAAATGCTGCGAACTTGCACCGACGACTCCGCAAAGCTTTCGCCGGCTGCTGGCAAAAGGCTAAGCTACAGACAGTTACCCTGGGTTTTCCCTTGGGCTTGTCATGTTTTTTATGCCCGGACGTCTCATGCGCAGTCGCCTTTTCAGTGTTGTATCGTGTCTTTTTGTATGTGCCACTGCCGTTCAATCCGCGCAGGCGGTGGATATCTCCACTCAACGCCAATATTACAACGAGGCCAAGCGTGCCTTGGCCAAGGGTGATTCCGGCCCCTACTTCCGCTATAGCCAGGCCCTGCGCGATTATCCGCTGGAGCCTTACCTGGCCTATGACGAGTTGACCGCCCGCCTCAAGAGCGCCAGCAACGCCGAAATCGAGAAATTCCTCGCCGAGCATGGGGACCTGCCCCAGGCCAACTGGATGAAGTTGCGCTGGCTGCGTTGGCTGAGCGAGCGCGGCGACTGGAAAACGTTCGTCAAGTATTACGACCCCAAGCTCAATTTCACCGAACTGGACTGCCTTAACGCCCAGTACCAGCTCAGCCACGGCTTGAAGGCCGAAGGCTATGCCAATACCGAAAAGCTCTGGCTCTCCGGTAAGTCCCAACCCCAGGCCTGCGATGCACTGTTCGGCCTATGGGCCTCCCAGGGCCAGTTGACCGAACAGAAACGCTGGGAGCGCACCAAATTGGCGGCCCAGGCCCGCAACTACCCGCTGGCCAACAGCCTGGTCAGCGGCCTGACCACCCTTGCCCCCCGTGGCAAGTTGCTGGTGGACGTGGCGCAGAAGCCCGAGTTGCTCAACCAGCCGTCGCGCTTCAGTCCGGCCGATGAACCGATGTCCGATATCGTCAGCCTTGGCCTGCGTCGCCTGGCCCGCCAGGATCCGGAAAAGGCCATGGCACTGCTGGATGGCTACGCCAGCACCATGCACTTTTCCCGAGATGAAAAAGTCGCGATTGCCCGGGAAATCGGCCTGACCCTGGCCAAGCGCTTTGACAGCCGGGCCTTGGACGTGATGACGAAATACGACCCGGAACTGCGCGATGACACCGTTTCGGAGTGGCGCTTGCGCCTGCTGCTACGCCTGGCCCGCTGGGACGACGCCTACCAACTGACCCGCCGCCTGCCCGAGTCGCTGGCCAGCACCAACCGCTGGCGGTACTGGCAAGCCCGCACGCTGGAGCTGGCGCAGCCACAGAATCCCGAGGCAGCGGCGCTCTACAAGCACCTGGCCCGTGAACGGGACTTCTATGGCTTCCTGGCCGCCGACCGCTCCCAGTCGCCGTACTCGCTCATCAACAAGCCGCTGGTGATGAGCCAGGCACTGATCAGCAAGGTGCGCAACACACCCGGCGTGCGTCGGGCGCTGGAATTCCATGCCCGCGGAGACATTGTTGACGGACGCCGCGAGTGGTATCACGTGAGCCGTCATTTCAACCGGGACGAAATGGTTGCCCAGGCCAAACTGGCCTACGACCTGAAGTGGTACTTCCCCGCCATTCGCACCATCAGCCAGGCCAAGTACTGGGACGACCTGGACATCCGCTTCCCCATGGCCCACCGCGACACCCTGGTGCGCGAAGCCAAAGTCCGTGGCCTGCACTCGAGCTGGGTGTTCGCGATCACTCGCCAGGAAAGCGCCTTCATGGACGACGCCCGCTCCGGCGTCGGTGCCGCCGGCCTGATGCAACTGATGCCTGGCACCGCCAAGGAAACCGCGCGCAAGTTCAGCATTCCCCTGGCTTCACCTCAGCAAGTGCTGAACCCGGACAAGAACATCCAGTTGGGCGCAGCCTACCTGAGCCAGGTTCACAGCCAGTTCAACGGCAACCGCGTCCTGGCTTCGGCGGCCTACAACGCCGGCCCCGGTCGCGTGCGCCAGTGGCTGCGCGGCGCCGACCACTTGAGCTTCGACGTCTGGGTCGAAAGTATTCCTTTCGACGAAACCCGCCAATATGTGCAGAACGTGTTGTCGTACTCGGTGATCTACGGCCAGAAACTCAACTCGCCGCAACCGCTGGTGGATTGGCATGAGCGCTATTTCGATGATCAGTGATTATTAGCGGAAGCTGTTCCTGAGAAGAAAAAATGCCCGCATCGAAAGATGCGGGCATTTTTTGGTCGGTTACTTGGTCGGTTACTTGGTCGGTTGTTGGGCCCTGTGGGAGCGAGCCTGCTCGCGATAGCGGTGTGACAGTCGGCATCATTGTTGCTGATCAGCCGCTATCGCGAGCAGGCTCGCTCCCACATTGGTCTCAACACATCAGATTCACTGAACGTCCTCACCCTGCTGATTGAACTGCAACGCCGCCAGCCGCGCGTACAACGCATTGCTGGCAACCAGCTCCTGGTGAGTGCCCACCGCAACCACCTTGCCCTGGTCCATCACCGCGATCCGATCAGCGTTTTTCACCGTGGCCAGGCGGTGGGCGATGACCAGGGTCGTGCGGTTTTTCATCAGGTTGGGCAGGGCTTGCTGGATCAGGTGTTCGCTTTGCGCATCGAGGGCGCTGGTGGCTTCGTCCAGCAGCAGGATCGGCGCGTCCACCAGCAACGCCCGGGCGATGGCCAGGCGTTGGCGCTGGCCGCCGGACAGGCCCAGGCCACCGTCGCCCAGGTGGGTCTGGTAGCCGTCGGGCATTTTTTCGATGAAGTCGTGGGCGTGGGCAATCTGCGCAGCCTCACGCACCTGCTCGGACGTTGCGCCAGGGTTGCCGTAGCGGATGTTCTCTTCGACCGTGCCGAAAAACAGCGCCGGGTTTTGTGAAACCAGGGCGAAGTGGCGGCGCAGGTCCAGCGGATCGAGTTGAGTCAACGGCACGTCGTCGATCAGGATCTGCCCTTGCACCGGATCGTAGAAACGCAGCAGCAGGTCATACACCGTTGACTTGCCCGCACCGGAAGGCCCGACCAGGGCCAGGGTCTCGCCGGCCTTGATGCTCAGGTCGAGGCCGTCGACCGCGTAACTGTCCGGTCGAGACGGATAGGAAAAACGCACGCCCTCGAGGCGCAAATCGCCCCGGACCCGCTCCGGCAAGGTGACAACGCCTGAAGCGGGCGGCTGGATGATGTTTTCCGAACGCAGCAACTCGGCAATGCGCTCTGCCGCGCCTGCGGCCCGTTGCAGCTCGCCGATCACTTCGCTCAGGGTACCGAAGGCGCTGCCAACGATCAGGCTGTAGAACACGAATGCCGCCAGCTCACCACCGGAAATCCGCCCGGCGATCACATCCATGCCGCCGACCCAGAGCATCACCCCCACCGCGCCCAGCACCAGTACGATCACCAGGGTGATCAGCCAGGCCCGCTGGGCGATGCGCTTGCGGGCGGTGTCGAAGGCCTGCTCCACCGTCAGGGAGAAACGTTGTTCGTCCTGGACCTGATGATTGTAGGCCTGCACGGTCTTGATCTGGCCGAGGGTTTCGGAGACGTAGCTGCCAACGTCGGCAACCCGGTCCTGGCTCTCACGCGACAAGCTGCGCACTCGACGACCAAAGATCAGGATCGGCGCCAATACCAGCGGCAAGGCAATCACCACGATACTGGTCAGCTTGGGATTGGTGATGAACAGCAGCACGATGCCGCCCACCACCATCAAGGCGTTGCGCAAAAACAACGACAGCGACGAACCGATCACCGATTGCAGCAAAGTCGTATCAGTGGTCAGCCGTGACTGGATTTCCGAACTGCGGTTGTTTTCGTAGAAGCCCGGGTGCAAGTACACCAGATGGTTGAAGACCTGCCGCCGGATATCGGCCACCACCCGCTCGCCGATCCAGGACACCAGGTAAAAACGTGCAAACGTACCGATCGCCAGCCCCACCACCAGCACCATGAACAGGCCGATGGATTGATTGAGCAGGTGCGGTGAGCGGGTCATGAAGCCCTGGTCCACCAGCAACCGGATGCCTTGGCCCATGGACAAGGTAATACCGGCGGTGACAATCAGGGCCAGCAAGGCGCCGGCGACCTGTTTGCGGTAAGGGGCGATGAAGCCGCTGGCCAGGCGTATGGCACGGCGATGTCGGGAAGAAAGCATCAAAGGCGTCCGATAATGCAGCAGGAAAAAGGTCGGCCCGCGCCGTCGAAACGCAGCGGAACCAAGTTGAATCAGAATGAGTCAGGTTAAATATGACCACTACGACTAGCAGCTAGATGTTATCGGTCTAAAGTCTGGCTGGAAACGCAACTGTGTTTCTGATTGAGTGGAGGTGTCGCCATGAACCTACAAGGAGTGTCATGGCTCGGTCACCTGGCGACATTAAAGTAAGCACACAACCTGATGAGGAGACAGGCCATGTCCTTGCAACACAGCAGCGACGACAAGATTCAAGTAATCCGCACGCAACCGGACCAGTCTCTGGGCTGCTCGTTCATCGATGCCCAAGGGCGCGAAGTACCGATCACCGAAGACATGATCCAGAAAGCCTGCAGCGAGCTGGAAAAACGCCTGGTCAAGCCTGCCGAACAAAAGTGATACAGCCCGTCTTCAATTGGACCCGACCTTGATGTCGGGTTTTTTATGCTTGCTGATTTTGCAGACGCCTGTGGCCAGGCTCTTGTGGCGAGGGAGCTTGCTCCCTCGCCACAAGAGCGCACCGCCCTTAAAGGGTGGTGGCACCCAGCGCTGTCACGATCTGTTGCAAGGCCACCGACTGCCCTTCTATACGAACCTTCAAGCTGTCGATTTCCCGCCGTGGCGGATAATGCTTGCGCAAGGCGTCGAACGCGCTGCGTTGCTCGCTGACCGTGCCCACCAGACTGCGGCGAAAGTTCGCGTCGTCGCCACGGGGGTCGTACACGCTCCGGCACAACGCCGCCAAGGCCCAGGCCGGGTCGGTTGCGGCATCCAGGGTGATGCCACCGAGCCAAGGCCGAGGCAACAGGTCGCTGAGGCTGACTTCAACCGGCTGTTCCAGGAAAGCGCACAAGGCCTGGTAGATCTGGGCGGTGCCGCGCTGACGGCCATCGAGGCTGTAACCGGCAATGTGCGGGGTGGCGATCACGCACAAATCGGCCAGGTCCACATCCACGGTGGGTTCCTGCTCCCAGACATCCAGCACCGCTTGCAGGTCTTCGCGTTCCAGCAACACTTCGCGTAGCGCGGCGTTGTCGATCACCGGGCCGCGGGCCGCGTTGATCAGCCAGGTCCCGGGCTTGAGCTGGTTCAGGCGCGCCTCGTCGAACAGGTGCCAGGTCGGTTGCTCACCGTCGCGGGTCAACGGTGTGTGCAGGCTGATCACATCGCACTGCTCGATGATCTGCTCCAGGCTCACATAGTCGCCCCCCTCGGCGGCCTGACGCGGCGGATCGCAGACCTTTACGGTCCAGCCCAGCCCCTTGAGCACCTCGATCAACCGCCCGCCCACCTGGCCTGCGCCGACCACGCCGAAGGTTCGTTGCTCGAGTTGTGCGCCTTCGATTTCTGCCAGGGTCATCAGGCTGCCCAGCACATAGTCCACCACACCACGGGCATTGCAGCCCGGCGCGCTGGCCCAGCGGATACCGGCCTCGGCGAGATAATCCAGGTCCAGGTGATCGGTGCCGATGGTGCAGGTGCCGACAAAGCGCACCTTGCTGCCTTCCAGCAGGGCCCGATTGACCTGGCTGACCGAACGCACCAGCAACACATCGGCGTGCTCGACCATCGTCCGGTCGATCCCCCGCCCCGGTACCCGGCGGATTTCGCCGAACCCTTGGAAAAACGCATCGAGCAGGGGGATGTTTTCGTCGGCGACGATCAGCATGGCAGAGCTCCTTTGGCGGGAGGGGCAGTGTAGGCGTTCCTCGCCTCGATGGGCCAGCCCATTGCTTCAGTGAGCGCGTTTGTGGCGAGGGAGCTTGCTCCCGCTCGGGTGCGAAGCAGCCGCCAGCTTTTGGGGCCTGCTTCGCAGTCCAGCGGGAGCAAGCTCCCTCGCCACAGAAACTACCCGGGCAGACGTTGACGATTACAAATCCACAACACAGGTTTTTTCCTGACCACTGTGTCAAGGCGTAGAATTCGCCGCCTTGCGCTTAACCTTTTCGGACGCTTTCCCTGTGAACCCTGTCATCGATACCCCCATCACCCTCTCCCGCCCGGCCCGCGTTCGCCTCGAACTCAGGACCTTGCTGGCCCTGGCCCTGCCGATCATGGTGGCGCAACTGGCAACCACCGCCATGGGGTTTGTCGATGCGGTGATGGCTGGTCGGGTCGGCCCACGGGACCTCGCGGCCGTGGCCCTGGGCAACTCGATCTGGGTGCCGGTGTTCCTGCTGATGACCGGCACATTGCTGGCGACCACGCCGAAAGTTGCCCAGCGCTTCGGTGCCGGTACGTTCGACGAGATCGGGCCGCTGGTGCGCCAGGCGCTGTGGTTGGCATTGGTGGTGGGGTTGATCGCGACGCTGGCGCTGTTCAGCGCCGAACCGATCCTGCACATCATGAACGTCGATCCTGAACTGATCGGTCCGTGCATGGAATACCTGCGGGGCATCGGCACAGGCTTGCCGGCGGTGGCGCTGTATCACGTACTGCGCTGCTTCAGCGATGGCCTGGGTCGCACGCGGCCGGCGATGGTGTTGGGGCTGTGTGGGCTGGCGCTGAACATTCCGCTCAATTACATCTTCATCTACGGGCACCTGGGTGTGCCCGCCATGGGCGGCGTCGGTTGTGGCTGGGCCACGGCCATCGTGATGTGGGTCATGGCCCTGGGCATGGCCGGTTGGGCCCGGTGGGCGCCGGCCTATCAGTCGAGCCGGTTGTTCAGCCGTTTCGACTGGCCGCAATGGGCCGTCATCAAGCGCCTGCTGGGCATCGGCCTGCCGATTGGCATCGCGGTGTTCGCCGAGTCGAGTATTTTTGCAGTGATCGCCCTGCTGATCGGCAGCCTCGGCGCCACCGTGGTGGCCGGGCACCAGATCGCACTGAACTTCAGCTCCCTGGTGTTCATGATCCCCTACTCCCTGGGCATGGCCGTCACGGTGCGGGTCGGCCAGGCCCTGGGCCGTCGTCAGCCGCGCGAAGCACGCTTCGCCGCCGGGGTGGGTATGGGCACGGCCTTGGCGTATGCCTGCCTGTCGGCAAGCCTGATGTTCGCACTGCGCGGGCCCATCGCGGCGATCTATACCGCCGATCCAGTGGTGATCGACGTGGCCTCGATGCTGATCGTCTACGCGGCGCTGTTCCAGTTTTCCGATGCGATCCAGGTCACGGCGGCGGGCGCATTGCGCGGCTTCCAGGACACCCGGGTGACGATGATCCTGACCCTGTTCGCCTATTGGGGCATCGGACTGCCAGTGGGTTACGCCCTGGGTCTGACCGACTGGCTCGGCGCGGCCAGCGGCCCGAGCGGGTTGTGGCAAGGCCTGATCGTGGGCTTGAGCTGCGCGGCGCTGATGCTGTCGATCCGCCTGGCACGCAGCGCGCGCAAGCAGATCCGCCTCAGTCGCTCAACGGATTAAGCGAGTTTCTTGCGGATCCAGTAGAGGTACGTGCCCGCTTCCTCCTGCTGCGCCACCAGTTCGTGGTCCAGGAACACGCAAAACTTGGGGATGTCGCGGCGAGTCGAGGGGTCGGTGGCGATCACTTTCAGCAGCCCGCCGGGGACCAGGTCGCGAATGTGCTGGTGCAGCATCATCACCGGTTCCGGGCAATTGAGGCCCGTGGCATCCAGCGTGCCGTCCACCGGCGTATCGTTCATTTCACTCATGTTCTACTCCTGAAGCTGGCCGGCATTGTCGCGCAATGTCGGTCCTGAGCAAAGCCTGTGGAATCGCAAACAGGTGGGAGCAGGACTGTGGGAGCAAGGCTTGCCCGCGATGCAGGCACCTCGATCTCCGGACCGCGTCATCGTTCATCGCGAGCAAGCTTTGCTCCCACGGGGCTTTTTGGTGTCCAACCGCCGCAGATGGCACGTCACTTCCTCGCGATCGTGGTACAGCTGCTTGCAACCGATCTCGACCTTGATCCCCCGAGCCTTGAAACCCTCGGCGATGCGCTCGAGCAGGCGCTTGACCTCGGCATAGCGCTGTTTCATCGGCAGCTTGAGGTTGACCACGGCCTCGCGGCAATGCCCTTCGCCAATCCACTCTTCCAGCATCGCCGCGTTGCGTGCCGGTTTCTCGACGATATCGCAGACCATCCAGTCCACCGGCTGCTTGGGCTTGAACGTGAAGCCGTCTGCCATCAGATGCTGCACCAGTCCGGTGTCCATCAGGCTTTCGGCCATCGGGCCATTGTCGATGGCGGTCACCAGCATGCCCCGGTTGACCAACTGCCAGGTCCAGCCGCCTGGCGCGGCGCCGAGGTCCACGCCGGTCATGTCGCTGTGCAGCCGCTCGTCCCACTGGTCCCGGGGAATGAAATGGTGCCAGGCCTCTTCAAGCTTGAGGGTGGAACGGCTCGGCGCTTCCCGGGGAAACTTCAGGCGGGGAAAGCCCATGGGCCACATCGCCGAGTTATCGGATTCGGCCAGGCCCAGGAACACTTCGCGGCCACTCTTGAAGGTCAGCAGCAGGCGCGGCTTGCGCGGGTCGTCCACCAGCTTGCCGGCGCCAATCAGCGCCTTGCGCAACGGGCCTTCGAACTTTTTGCAGAAGTTCGACAGTTCCTTGCCGTCGTTGGTATCCACCACTTCCAGCCACAGGCTGCCACAGGTCGGGAAAGCGGCCATGTGGGCCAGGATGACGCTGATGCGATCGGTTTCCGGCAAATCGATGAAGGTACCGCGCGCCCACTGGCGCGGGAAAATCAATTCGGCGAAACGCTGGCCGCCCATCAGCCGCTCGGCGCCGTCGTCTTCGGTGCAGACAAATTCAGCGCAGGCACTGGCTGGTTTGGCCTTGGCGTAGCCGGCTACGTTGAGCCGGGCCGCGTGTTCGGCGATCTCGGAACAGACCTCGCCTTCGAAGCCCGGCCGGCAGTGCATGAAAAGCGTGTTCATTGAAACTCCGTAGCAAAGCCTGTCACGAAAACCGCCGCATGATAGCGGAGTTCGGAACCGCGAACCTGTCCATAGAGTCCAGTGATTAGTCATACGCTCAAAACAGGGCTAGGTTAAAGGCTCTGTCCGTTCCGTCAGTCCGTAGCCGTGCGGACTCAAAGGAGTGATTTCAATGCCGTCCCTCGATAGCCTGAAAACCCTTAAAACACTGCAAGTCGACGCCAGGACCTACCACTACTTCAGCCTGCCGGATGCCGCCCGAAGCCTGGGTGACCTGGACAAACTGCCCATGTCGTTGAAGGTGCTGCTGGAAAACCTGCTGCGCTGGGAAGATGAAAAAACCGTCACCGGCACCGACCTCAAGGCCCTGGCCGGTTGGCTCAAGGAGCGCCGTTCCGACCGCGAGATTCAATACCGCCCGGCACGGGTGTTGATGCAAGACTTCACTGGCGTCCCCGCCGTGGTCGACCTGGCCGCCATGCGCGCCGCCATGGAAAAGGCCGGCGGCGATCCCCAGCGCATCAACCCGCTGTCGCCGGTGGACCTGGTGATCGACCACTCGGTGATGGTGGACAAATTCGCCAGCAGCCAGGCGTTCGAGCAGAACGTCGACATCGAAATGCAACGCAACGGCGAACGCTACGCCTTCCTGCGCTGGGGCCAGAGCGCTTTCGACAACTTCAGCGTGGTGCCGCCGGGCACCGGCATCTGCCATCAGGTGAACCTCGAATACCTGGGCCGCACCGTGTGGACTAAAGAAGAAGACGGCCGCACCTACGCGTTCCCGGACACCCTGGTGGGCACCGACTCCCACACCACCATGATCAACGGCCTCGGCGTGCTGGGCTGGGGCGTCGGCGGGATCGAGGCGGAAGCGGCCATGCTCGGCCAGCCGGTGTCGATGCTGATTCCCGAGGTCATCGGCTTCAAACTCGTCGGCAAACTGCGCGAAGGCATCACCGCCACCGACCTGGTGCTGACCGTCACGCAGATGCTGCGCAAGAAAGGCGTGGTGGGCAAGTTCGTCGAGTTCTATGGCGACGGTCTTGCCGATCTGCCCTTGGCCGACCGCGCCACCATCGCCAACATGGCGCCGGAATACGGCGCCACCTGCGGCTTCTTCCCGGTGGACGATGTGACCCTGGACTACTTGCGCCTGTCGGGACGCCCAGCGGAAACGGTGAAATTGGTGGAGGCCTATTGCAAGGCCCAAGGCCTGTGGCGCTTGCCCGGCCAGGAGCCGGTGTTCACCGACACCCTGGAGCTGGACATGGGCAGCGTCGAGGCCAGCCTCGCCGGGCCCAAACGCCCGCAGGACCGGGTCTCGCTGCCGAATGTCGGCCAGGCTTTCAGCGACTTCCTGGGGTTGCAGGTCAAGCCCACCAGCAAAGAAGAAGGTCGCCTGGAAAGTGAAGGTGGCGGTGGCGTCGCGGTGGGCAATGCCGATCAGGTGGGCGAAGCCGAATACGAATTCGAAGGCCACACCCATCGCCTGAAAAACGGCGCGGTGGTGATTGCAGCGATCACCTCGTGCACCAACACCTCCAACCCCAGCGTGATGATGGCCGCCGGGCTGCTGGCGAAAAAAGCCGTGGAGAAAGGCCTGACCCGCAAGCCTTGGGTCAAGAGTTCCCTGGCCCCGGGCTCCAAGGTGGTCACCGACTACTACAAGGCGGCCGGCCTGACCGAGTACCTGGATAAACTTGGTTTCGACTTGGTGGGCTATGGTTGCACCACCTGCATCGGCAACTCCGGACCATTGCCGGAGCCGATCGAAAAAGCCATCCAGAAAGCCGACCTGACGGTGGCCTCGGTATTGTCAGGCAACCGCAACTTCGAAGGCCGGGTGCACCCACTGGTGAAGACCAACTGGCTGGCCTCGCCACCGCTGGTGGTCGCCTATGCCCTGGCCGGCACCGTGCGCATCGACATCAGCAGCGAGCCGCTGGGCAACGATCGGGACGGCAAGCCGGTGTACCTGCGGGATATCTGGCCCAGCAGCCAGGAAGTGGCCGCCGCCGTGGCCCAGGTCAACACCAGCATGTTCCACAAGGAATACGCTGCCGTGTTTGCCGGTGACGAACAATGGCAGGCCATCGAAGTGCCGCAAGCGGCGACTTACGTCTGGCAGGACGACTCGACCTACATCCAGCACCCGCCGTTCTTCGACGACATCGGCGGGCCGCCACCGGCCGTCAGGAACGTCGAGGGTGCCCGGGTCCTGGCCCTGTTGGGAGACTCGGTGACCACTGACCACATCTCCCCGGCCGGCAATATCAAGGCCGACAGCCCGGCCGGTCGCTACCTGCGCGAACAAGGCGTGGAGCCGCGAGACTTCAACTCCTATGGCTCCAGGCGCGGCAACCACCAGGTGATGATGCGCGGCACCTTCGCCAATATCCGCATTCGCAACGAAATGCTCGACGGCGAAGAAGGCGGCAACACGATCTACATCCCCAGTGGCGAACGAATGCCGATCTACGACGCCGCCATGCGGTACCAGGCCGCCGGCACGCCCCTGGTGGTGATTGCCGGGCAGGAATATGGCACCGGGTCGAGCCGGGACTGGGCCGCCAAGGGCACGAACCTGCTGGGGGTCAAGGCGGTGATCGCCGAAAGCTTCGAGCGCATCCACCGCTCCAACCTGGTGGGCATGGGCGTGCTGCCATTGCAGTTCAAGCTCGACCAGAACCGCAAGCGCCTGAACCTTACGGGCAAGGAAACCCTGGACATCCTGGGCCTCAATGACGTCGAACTGACGCCGCGCATGAACCTGCCCCTGGTCATCACCCGAGAGGACGGCAGCCAGGAGCGAATCGAAGTGTTGTGCCGGATCGATACCTTGAATGAAGTGGAGTATTTCAAGGCCGGCGGGATCCTTCACTATGTACTGCGGCAATTGATTGCCGGCTAAAGATCAGCCCCCCCTGTGGGAGCGAGCTTGCTCGCGATAGCGGTAGAACAGTCAACATCGATGTTGACTGACAAGCCCCTATCGCGAGCAAGCTCGCTCCCACAGGTTCTGCGGCTTACTGACCGTTATTCACCTCTTAACAGGCGATGTTTTTGTATCGGCCCGCCTATAATCCCGTCGGCACTCACGGAACAGAGTCCGCCAACGGCTTGCCCCTCCTGCGCATGAACCTGCATGGACACAAATGTGCCCTTTGCGCGACACGGTGGCGTCGAAGCCCCAACGGCCGCTCTCGCCCCGAGCTCTTCCGCTAAAAGGATGTTGTATGCCCGCTTTACCCTGGCTTCACCTGGCCCTCCTCTCCACAGGCTACGGTCTGGCGCTGGTCTACGGCCATTTGACCTGGACGGCTGTCATCTCGGTCGCGCTATTGCTGTTTGCCGGGTATGCGGTTCGCCAACAGCAAACGCCGGTAGGCCAGTTTCTCGGGCACGCCCTGTTCCTGATCATGGCCCTGGCATTGGCCCTGCACTGGATGCCCGGCTTCTTCAACGGGCGGGTGATCCCGGCGCAACGCTTGACCGACGACGCCGCGCCGTTTGCCATGTACCTGAACCAGGACAAGCCGCTGATCGGCTTCTGGCTGTTGCTGGCCTGCCCCTGGATCGTCGGCCGACGCCCATTGCGCCTGGCGGCAGGGGCCACGGCACTGGGCCTGGCGTTGAGCGCGGTGCTGGCCCTCGGCGGAGCCATGCTGCTGGGCATGATCCACTGGGCGCCGAAATGGCCGGATCAAGCCTGGTTGTGGGTGTTCAACAATCTTTTATTGGTGACGCTGGTGGAGGAAGCGCTGTTTCGTGGCTACATTCAGGGGGGCTTGAGCCGGCGCTTCAAACACCTGAGTTACGGCGACAACCTGGCGCTGCTCCTGTCTTCGCTACTGTTCGGCCTGGTACATGCTGGCGCAGGTTGGCAATGGGTGCTGCTGTCGGGCCTGGCGGGGGTCGGTTACGGCCTGGCGTATCGTTTTGGCGGCCTGGGCGCGGCGATTGCCACGCATTTCCTCCTCAATCTGCTTCATTTCGCCCTATTTACCTACCCGATGCTGGCGTGATAGCGACAGGCAAAAATAACTTCAATTAAAACCTGACACCGCCGACAACCTTTCATAGCCTTTCAAAGCCTTGCGGATCTACACACCATGCGTAACAACCAGCCCGTCACACAACGCGAAAGGACCTTCCCGGCCCAGCAACGATTGATTTCGACCACCGACGCCAAGGGCGTGATCACCTACTGCAACGACGCGTTCGTTGACATCAGCGGGTATTCGAAGGAAGAACTGATTCGTTCGCCGCACAACCTCGTGCGCCATCCCGACGTCCCATCCGCTGTGTTCGCGCACATGTGGGGTACGCTGAAACAAGGCTTGCCATGGATGGGCATCGTCAAGAATCGCAGCAAGAACGGCGACCATTACTGGGTCAACGCCTATGTCACGCCCGTGTTCGAGGGCAACCAGGTGATCGGCTACGAGTCGGTGCGGGTCAAGCCCTCCGCCGAACAGATCGCCCGCGCCGAGGCGCTTTATCAACGCATCAACCAAGGCAAGTCCGCAGTTCCGGGTAGCGACAAATGGGTGCCCATACTGCAGGACTGGCTACCGTTTATCCTGGTCAGCCAGTTGAGTTTCATCGTCGGCGCTTTCCTGGATTCCTCCTGGGGCTTTGCTCTGGCCGCCCTGCTGTCGGTGCCGCTGGGGCTATTAGGCCTGCAATGGCAGCAACGCGGAATCAAGCGCCTGCTGCGCCTGGCCGAGCAAACCACGTCCGACCCGCTGATCGCCCGAATGTATACCGACAGCCGCGGCGTCCAGGCACGCCTGGAGATGTCGATCCTCAGTCAGGAAGCGCGCCTGAAGACCTGCCTGACCCGCCTGCAGGACACCGCCGAGCACCTTAACGATCAGGCTCGCCAGTCCAACACCCTGGCCCATGACAGCTCCAGCGGCCTGGAGCGCCAGCGGGTGGAAACCGAACAGGTCGCCACGGCCGTCAACCAGATGGCGGCAACGACCCAGGAAGTCGCCAGCCACGTGCAGCGCACCGCCGACGCTACCCAGGAAGCCAATCGCCTGACCAGCCGCGGGCGCGACATCGCCGGGGAAACCCGCGAAGCCATCGAGCGCCTGTCGGTGGTGGTCGGCGAGACCGGGCAGACCGTGACCCAGCTGGCCAAGGACAGCGACGAGATCGGTGGCGTGGTAGACGTGATCAAAGGCATCGCCGACCAGACCAACCTGCTGGCCCTCAACGCCGCCATCGAAGCGGCCCGCGCCGGGGAGATGGGCCGCGGCTTTGCCGTGGTGGCTGACGAAGTGCGGCAACTGGCACAACGCACCAGCGAATCCACCGGGCAGATCCACGCCCTGATCGCCAAGCTCCAGCAGACCGCCACCAACGCCGTGCAGACCATGGACGCCGGCCATCGCCAGGCCGAAGAAGGCGTGGCCCGGGTCATGGAAGCAGACGAGGCGCTGGTGGGGATCAGTGAAGCGGTGGCGCACATTACCGACATGACCACCCAGATCGCCGCCGCCACCGAGGAACAAAGCTCAGTGGCCGAGGAGATCAGCCGCAACATCAGCAATATCTCCGAGCTGGCCGACCAGACCTCTGGCCAGGCTCACAGCTCGGCACTGCTGAGCGAAGAGCTGACCCGTACGGCCAACACGCAGTACTCGTTGGTGGAGCGGTTTAACCGCTGAACGTTGCTTGATACAGAAAACCCGGATAGCGAAAGCTTCCGGGTTTTTTATTGCCTGGCAGGCCGCCATCGCGAGCAGGCTCGCTCCCACAGGGGAACTCGGTCGCTCATCCAAATGCGCTCCAATTGTGGGAGCGAGCTTGCTCGCGAAGAGGCCAGGACAGACGCTATCAATCCTGAAGAAACGCCGCCACCTTTCCCGCAGCAGCCTCCAGATGCTGCTCATGACTAAATCCCGAAGCCTTCAACGGCTTCAAATCATGATCCCCCGCCGCCAGCCACATCACCTCGATGCTCGGTGACAAGGCATACCCCTGCACCGCTTCACGATTGCCCAACGCATCGCGCTCGCCCTGAACGATCAAGGTCCGGGCTTTCAACGCCGCCAGATGCTCGACCCGCGGTTTCTCCGGCTTGCCCACCGCGTAGAAGGGATAGCCCAGGCATACCAGCGCATCGGCGCCCAGCTCATCGGCCAGCAGGCTCGCCATCCGTCCGCCCATGGATTTGCCCCCCAAGGCCAGCCGCCCAGCGACATAAGGCCGCACCGTGGCGTACACCTCACGCCAGCATTCCAGCAACTTAGGGGCCGGGTTGGGTGGACGCTTGCCCCCATCCAGGCGCCGCTGGGCCATGTAGGGAAACTCGAAACGCAACACGTTGACACCATGCGCGGCAAGGCGCGCGGTCATTTCCTCCATAAAGCCACTGTCCATTGGCGCACCGGCACCATGAGCCAGGATCAGGGTTGGCGCCTTGGCGCTGGCGACCGATTGCCCGGCTGTCCATAACCAGCCGTGTTCGGCTACACATCGCGCCCATTGATCCCCGTCAATACTGGCCTTGTGCTGTTTGTCCATGCTGACCTCGCTTTTAGTCTGCCTATAACTCCAGGCGAAGAACGCCGCACTGCCTTGCGCAGGCGCTACTTCGGCTGAACCGTGGATGGGGAACCATGAACACTTCTATCAGTACCGCCTACAACTACAAGGTGGTCCGCCAATTCGCCATTATGACGGTGGTGTGGGGCATCGTCGGCATGGGGCTCGGGGTTTTTCTCGCCGCCCAATTGGTCTGGCCACAACTCAACTTCGATTTGCCATGGACCAGCTTCGGCCGCCTGCGCCCACTGCACACCAACGCAGTGATCTTTGCCTTCGGCGGGTGCGCGTTGTTTGCGAGTTCGTTTTATTCGGTGCAACGCACCTGCCAGACACAGCTGTTCGCGCCGAAAATCGCCGCGTTCTGCTTCTGGGGCTGGCAACTGGTGATCCTGCTGGCGGCAATCAGCCTGCCACTGGGCTACACCAGTTCCAAGGAATACGCCGAGCTGGAATGGCCGATCGATATTCTGATCACCATCGTCTGGGTTGCCTACGCCATCGTGTTCTTCGGCACCGTGGCCAAGCGCAACACCAAGCACATCTACGTCGGTAACTGGTTCTTCGGCGGGTTCATCCTGACCGTGGCGATCCTGCACATCGTCAACAACCTGGAACTGCCGGTGAGCTTCACCAAATCCTACTCGGTGTACGCCGGGGCCACGGATGCGATGGTGCAATGGTGGTACGGCCACAACGCCGTGGGCTTCTTCCTCACCGCAGGCTTCCTGGGGATGATGTACTACTTCGTGCCGAAGCAGGCCGAGCGCCCGGTGTATTCCTATCGCTTGTCCATCGTGCACTTCTGGGCGCTGATCACCCTGTACATCTGGGCCGGCCCTCACCACTTGCACTACACCGCGCTGCCGGACTGGGCACAGTCCCTGGGCATGGTGATGTCGCTGATCCTGCTGGCGCCAAGCTGGGGCGGCATGATCAACGGCATGATGACCCTGTCGGGTGCCTGGCATAAGTTGCGCAGCGACCCGATCCTGCGGTTCCTGGTGGTGTCCCTGGCGTTCTACGGCATGTCGACCTTCGAAGGTCCGATGATGGCGATCAAGACCGTCAACGCCCTCTCCCACTACACCGACTGGACCATCGGCCACGTGCATGCCGGCGCGCTCGGCTGGGTGGCGATGATTTCCATCGGTGCGCTGTACCACATGATCCCGAAAGTCTTCGGCCGGCCACAGATGCACAGCATCGGCCTGATCAACGCGCACTTCTGGCTCGCGACCATCGGCACCGTGCTGTACATCGCCTCGATGTGGGTCAACGGCATCGCCCAGGGCCTGATGTGGCGTGCGGTGAACGAGGACGGCACGCTCACCTACTCCTTCGTCGAAACCCTGGTGGCCAGCCACCCAGGCTTCGTCGTGCGGCTGGCAGGCGGGGCGATCTTCCTCCTCGGCATGCTGCTGATGGCCTACAACACCTGGCGCACCGTGCGGGCCTACCAGCCTGCCGAAGCCGCCGCTGCCGCGCAGATGGCCTGAGGAGTCCACCATGAAACACGAAACAATCGAAAAAAACGTCGGCCTGCTGATGCTGCTGATGGTCCTTGCCGTGAGCATTGGCGGCCTGACCCAGATCGTGCCGCTGTTCTTCCAGGACGTGACCAATAAACCGGTGGACGGCATGAAGCCCTACACCGCGCTGCAACTGGAAGGCCGCGACATCTACATCCGTGAAGGCTGCGTCGGCTGCCACTCGCAGATGATTCGTCCGTTCCGCGCCGAGACCGAGCGCTACGGCCACTACTCCGTCGCCGGCGAAAGCGTCTGGGACCACCCATTCCTTTGGGGCTCCAAGCGTACCGGGCCGGACCTGGCACGGGTCGGCGCGCGCTACTCCGATGACTGGCACCGCGCCCACTTGTACAACCCGCGCAACGTCGTGCCCGAGTCGAAAATGCCCGCCTACCCGTGGCTGGTGACCCAAGCGGTGGACAGCAGCCATACCGAAGGCAAGCTGCGCGCCATGCGCACCCTGGGCGTGCCGTACACCGACGACGACATCACCGGTAGCGTGGCCTCGCTCAAGGGCAAGACCGAAATGGACGCGCTGGTGGCCTACCTGCAAGTGCTCGGCACTGCCATCAAGAGCAAGAGGTGAGCCATGGTTCTTGAAATGAGTACTGGAATGATCCGCGGCCTGGGCACGGTCGTGGTGTTCATCGCCTTCATCGGCCTGACCCTGTGGGTATTCAGCAGCAAACGTCGTCCAGAGTTCGCCGAAGCGCGCCTGCTGCCGTTCGCCGACGAGCCGCCCGCCGACATCGCCACCCCCCAAGACCCTGCAACAAGGAGTACCCGGCCATGACCACCTTCTGGAGTACGTGGATCTGCGTACTGACCATCGGCAGCCTCATCGGTCTGACCTGGCTGCTGATCGGCACCCGCAAGGGCGAGACCAAGGGCAGCGTCGACCAGACCATGGGCCACAGCTTCGACGGCATCGAGGAGTACGACAACCCGCTGCCGCAGTGGTGGTTCCTGTTGTTCGCCGGCACCCTGGTGTTTTCCGTCGGCTACCTGGTCCTCTATCCGGGCCTGGGCAACTGGAAAGGCATCCTGCCAGGTTACGACAACGGCTGGACCGGCGCCCATGAGTGGGAAAAGGAAATGGCCAAGGCCGACGCCAAGTTCGGGCCGATCTTCGCCAAATTCGCCGCCATGCCCGTGGAGGAAGTGGCCAAGGACCCACAAGCCTTGAAGATGGGTGGCCGCCTGTTCGCCTCCAACTGCTCGGTCTGCCACGGCTCGGATGCCAAGGGTGCCTTCGGCTTCCCGAACCTGGCCGACAGCAACTGGCGCTGGGGCGGCGCTGCCGACACCATCAAGGCCACCATCATGGGTGGCCGCATGGCGGCGATGCCGGCCTGGGGCGAAGTGCTGGGCGAGGCCGGGGTCAAGAACGTGGCCGCGTATGTACGCCACGACTTGGCCGGCCTGCCTCTGCCGGCAGACAGCGGTGCCGACCTGCAAGCCGGCCAGCAGGCCTACAACACCACCTGCGTTGCCTGCCACGGTGCCACCGGCCAGGGGACCGAAGCCATGGGCGCGCCGAACCTGACGCAACCGGCCGGCTTCATCTACGGCACCAGCCTGGCACAGTTGCAGCAGACCATTCGCCATGGTCGCCAGGGCCACATGCCGGCGCAGAATGAGTTGCTGGGCAACGACAAGGTGCAACTGCTTGCCGCCTACGTCTACAGCCTGTCCCACACAGCCGGTGCCGAGCGCCTGCAAGCCGAACACAAAAGCGAATAAATCTTGACCGCGTGAACAGCCGCATCCGTCTGGATGCGGCTGCTCCGTGTCCCTGCGCGACGCATTGTCGCACCCTCCCATAGTCTTTCTTTCGGTTCCCCTGAATCGGGTCTAAGCTTGCCTTTGCGTGCACTGGCGACTGCCGGTTTCAGGTCGACCCGACCCGATGCGTTCGACAATCGTTCGTCAAAAAGGCCGCAAAGGCTGGTGAATACCGGCTGTTGCGACAGTTGCCTGGCATCACCCGAACGCTGTGTTTGAACACACCCCGTTACAACCGACCTGACCCCCTCGCCTCGTTCCTTCGTTGCGACATTTTGCCGTGGGCCATTTTTGTCCCTACACGGAACATGGAAAGGCCGCAGAATCAGCTTTGGAAAGCATTGACCCAGGTCATGGCGCGTTGCAATGACCCCCCGCTTTCTCCATACTTGCGACCGATTTTTATCCTAATAAAACACCCAAACCGTGGAACCTTAGAATGAGCACAGCAATCAGTCCGACTGCTTATAACTATAAGGTAGTCCGCCAGTTCGCCATCATGACGGTGGTCTGGGGGATCCTTGGCATGGGGCTCGGTGTCTTCATCGCCTCGCAACTGGTCTGGCCGGAGTTGAACTTCGATCTGCCATGGACGACATTTGGACGCCTGCGCCCGCTGCACACCAACCTGGTGATCTTCGCCTTCGGTGGTTGTGCATTGTTTGCCACTTCTTACTACGTCGTGCAGCGAACCTGCCAAACGCGACTGATCTCCGACGGCCTCGCCGCCTTTACCTTCTGGGGCTGGCAAGCGGTCATCGTGGGTGCGATCGTGACCTTGCCAATGGGTTTCACCACCACCAAGGAATACGCGGAACTGGAATGGCCCCTGGCTATCCTGCTGGCCATCGTCTGGGTGACCTACGGCCTGGTGTTCTTCGGCACCATCGTCAAGCGCAAGACCAAGCACATCTACGTCGGTAACTGGTTCTACGGTGCGTTCATCGTCGTGACCGCCATGCTGCACATCGTCAACCACGCCTCCCTGCCGGTCAGCTTCTTCAAGTCGTACTCGGCCTACTCGGGCGCGACCGATGCGATGATCCAGTGGTGGTACGGCCACAACGCCGTGGGCTTCTTCCTGACCACGGGCTTCCTGGGGATGATGTACTACTTCGTGCCGAAACAGGCCGAGCGTCCGATCTATTCCTATCGCCTGTCCATCGTCCACTTCTGGGCGCTGATCACCCTGTACATCTGGGCCGGTCCGCACCACCTGCACTACACCGCACTGCCGGATTGGGCGCAGTCCCTGGGCATGGCGATGTCGATCATCCTGCTGGCGCCAAGCTGGGGCGGCATGATCAACGGCATGATGACCCTGTCGGGGGCCTGGCATAAGCTGCGCACCGACCCGATCCTGCGCTTTTTGGTGGTATCGCTGGCGTTCTACGGCATGTCGACCTTCGAAGGCCCGATGATGGCCATCAAGACCGTCAACTCCCTGAGCCACTACACCGACTGGACCATCGGCCACGTGCATGCCGGTGCGCTCGGCTGGGTAGCGATGATTTCCATCGGCGCCATCTACCACATGATCCCGAAACTGTTCGGTCGTGCGCAGATGCACAGCACCGGCCTGATCAACGCGCACTTCTGGCTCGCGACCATCGGCACTGTGCTCTACATCGCCTCGATGTGGGTCAACGGCATCACCCAGGGCCTGATGTGGCGTGCAATCAACGACGACGGCACCCTGACCTACTCGTTCGTCGAAGCGCTGCAAGCCAGCCATCCTGGTTTCATCGTTCGTGCCCTGGGCGGCGCGTTCTTCGCCAGCGGCATGCTGTTCATGGCCTACAACGTGTACCGCACCGTTCGTGCCTCTGACCCGGCTGAAGCTGAAGCCGCCGCCAAGATCGCCGTAGTTGGAGCTCACTGATGAAGCACGAAACAGTAGAGAAGAATATCGGCCTGCTGGCCTTCTTCATGGTCATCGCCGTGAGTATCGGCGGCCTGACCCAGATCGTTCCGCTGTTTTTCCAGGACGTGACCAACAAGCCGGTCGAAGGCATGAAGCCGCGCACCGCCCTTGAGCTGGAAGGCCGCGACGTCTACATCGCCAACGGCTGTGTCGGCTGCCACTCGCAGATGATCCGTCCGTTTCGCGCAGAAACCGAACGCTACGGCCACTACTCGGTCGCCGGTGAAAGCGTCTGGGACCACCCGTTCCTGTGGGGTTCCAAGCGTACCGGTCCGGACCTGGCCCGCGTTGGCGGCCGCTACTCCGACGACTGGCAGCGTGCGCACCTGTACAACCCGCGCAACGTAGTGCCTGAGTCGAAAATGCCGGCTTACCCGTTCCTCGTAGAAAACAAGCTCGACGGCAAAGACACCGCCAAGAAAATGGAAGTCCTGCGCACCCTGGGCGTGCCTTACACCGACGAAGACATCGCCGGTGCCAAGGATGCCGTCAAGGGCAAGACTGAAATGGACGCGCTGGTGGCCTATCTGCAAGGCCTGGGCACCATCATCAAAAGCAAACGGTGATTCTTTATGGATATCGGGATGATTCGCGGCCTGGGCACTGTCGTCGTGATGGTGGCCTTTATCGGTCTGGCCCTGTGGGTGTTCAGCCCCAAGCGCAAGTCGGAGTTTGAAGACGCGACCTTGCTGCCGTTCGCGGATGATCCCGAAGCCATCAAGCACGTCGAGCAAGCTTCTAGGAGTAACAAAGAATGACTACGTTCTGGAGTCTGTACGTCACAGTCCTCAGCCTGGGTACGATCTTCGCCCTGACCTGGCTGCTGCTGTCGACCCGTAAGGGCCAGCGCGCCGAACAAACGGACGAGACTGTTGGTCACTCGTTCGATGGCATCGAAGAGTACGACAACCCACTGCCGAAATGGTGGTTCATGTTGTTCGTGGGCACCATTGTCTTCGCCCTGGGTTACCTGGTGCTCTACCCGGGCCTGGGCAACTGGAAAGGCCTGCTGCCAGGGTATAACTACCTGGACACCGAAAAGCAGACCCCTTTCGCCAATGGCCAGACCGGCTGGACCGGCGTTCACGAGTGGGAAAAGGAAATGGCTCGTTCGGACGCCAAGTTTGGTCCGATCTTCGCCAAGTTCGCGTCGATGCCAATTGAAGAAGTCGCCAAGGACCCGCAAGCCTTGAAGATGGGTGGCCGCCTGTTCGCCTCCAACTGCTCGGTCTGCCACGGTTCCGACGCCAAGGGTGCCTATGGCTTCCCTAACCTGACCGACGCCGATTGGCGCTGGGGCGGTGAGCCGGAAACCATCAAGACCACCATCATGGGCGGTCGTCACGCCGTGATGCCGGGCTGGGCTGCCGTGGTTGGCGAGCAAGGTGTCGCCGACGTCTCCGCCTACGTGGTGACCAGCCTGCACGGTCGCAAGCTGCCGGAAGGCGCCAAGGCCGATCCGGCCAACGGCCAGAAACTGTTCGCCGCCAACTGCGTGGCCTGCCACGGTCCAGCTGGCAAGGGCACGCCTGCCATGGGCGCACCTGACCTGACGCATCCAGCCGGTTTCATCTACGGTTCGAGCTTCGCTCAACTGCAGCAGACCATCCGCTACGGGCGCCAGGGCCAAATGCCGGCCCAGGCCGACTTGCAAGGCAACGACAAGGTCCACCTGCTGGCGGCCTATGTCTACAGCCTGTCTCACGGCGAAAAGGCTCCGGCCGCTGACGCCCAGTAAGACCAGTAGCTGATACACCAAAGGCCCCTCCAATCTGATTGGCGGGGCCTTTTTGTTACCGACCGAAAAACCTGGGTAAATCTGTTTCGCTTGCCGGCCACCCACCCCGGTAGCAACATGCCTACATCGGCGTGGCGGTGCTCAACCCGTGGATTGGCTGATGCATATTCGGCAGTCATCACAAGGTGCCCTTCAGCTCGCCAACGCCACAGAATGTCTATAGTCAATTGATCTGAGTCATGACTTGTTACATCCGCTACACCATTCTATGCAGACCCCCAACGCGACCAAAGGTCGCACCCCTGGGCTAGAGCGACAGGCGTATCATTGCGCCACCGCAACACCCTTTCTGACCGTGGTCGGCACGTACTGGCCCCGGCACTTTTCCACTGCCGTGGGATGCATTTGATGAGTAACCAGATTCCGGTACATGACGTCACTCCGCCTGCCAAGGACGCGAACAAAAGCGTCGACCTGTATGCCTCTCGGGAAAAAATCTACACGCGCGCCTTCACTGGCCTGTTCCGCAACCTGCGAATGGTCGGCGGCGCGCTATTGTTCCTGCTGTATTTCGGTACGGTCTGGCTGAACTGGGGCGGCCATCAGGCCGTCTGGTGGAACCTGCCGGAACGCAAGTTCTTCATTTTCGGCGCGACCTTCTGGCCCCAGGATTTCATCCTGCTGTCCGGGATGTTGATCATTGCCGCCTTTGGCCTGTTTTTCATCACGGTCTATGCCGGACGAGTGTGGTGTGGCTACACCTGCCCCCAGAGCGTGTGGACGTGGATCTTCATGTGGTGCGAAAAAGTCACCGAAGGCGACCGCAACCAGCGTATCAAGCTCGACAAGGCCCCCATGGGCGCCAACAAATTCCTGCGCAAGTTCGCCAAGCACAGCCTGTGGCTGCTGATCGGCTTCGTCACCGGCGTGACCTTTGTCGGTTACTTCACGCCAATCCGCGAACTGGTGTTCGAGTTCTTTACCGGCCAGGCCGATGGCTGGTCGTATTTCTGGATCGGCTTCTTCACCCTCGCCACCTACGGCAATGCCGGCTGGCTGCGTGAACAGGTGTGCATCTATATGTGCCCTTACGCGCGCTTCCAGAGCGTGATGTTCGACAAGGACACCCTGATCGTTTCCTACGACCCGCGTCGTGGCGAAAGCCGTGGCCCGCGCAAGAAGGGCGTTGATTACAAAGCCCTGGGCCTCGGGGATTGCATCGACTGCACCATGTGCGTCCAGGTCTGCCCTACCGGTATCGATATCCGTGACGGCCTGCAGATCGAGTGCATCGGCTGCGCGGCATGCATCGATGCCTGCGACAACATCATGGACAAGATGGATTATCCACGCGGCCTGATCAGCTACACCACCGAACACAACCTTTCGGGGCAGAAAACCCATAAACTGCGCCCGCGCCTGATCGGTTATGCCTTGGTGCTGCTGACCATGATGAGCCTGTTGGCGACGGCGTTCTTCATGCGCTCGCTGGTGGGTTTCGACGTCAGCAAGGACCGCGTGCTCTACCGCGAAAACGCCGAAGGCCGGATCGAGAACGTCTACAGCCTGAAGATCATGAACAAAGACCAGCGCGACCATACGTACGTCCTGGAAGCCGCCGGCCTGCCCGACCTCAAGCTGCAAGGCCGGCGGGAAATCAAGGTCGCGGCCGGCGAGATCTACAGCCAGCCGGTTGAACTGTCCAGCGCACCGGAGCAACTGCCATCGAGCACCAACGAGGTGACCTTCATCCTCAAGGACGCCGATGACGAAAGCGTACATGTCGAAGCCAAGAGCCGGTTCATCGGCCCACAAACTCGTTGAGAGAACTGAACATGCCTGCAGCAACCGCCACCAGCCCTTGGTACAAGCACCTCTGGCCCTGGATCATCATCGCGATCCTGACCTGCTCGGTGACACTGAGCCTGACGATGGTGACCATTGCGGTGAAGAACCCGGATAACCTGGTCAACGACAACTATTACGAAGCCGGCAAGGGCATCAACCGCTCGCTGGAGCGCGAATTGCTCGCCCAGACCCTGCAACTGCGTGCCAACGTGCAACTGGATGACGTTACCGGCGAAGTGAACCTGCGCCTGAACGGCAACAGCCGGCCCCAGACCCTGGAACTGAGCCTGATCTCGCCGACCCAGCCGGAGAAGGACCGCAAGATCGTCCTGACCCGCAACGACAGCGAACCGGGGCGCTACGTCGGTCAGCTGACGGACAAGATCGAAGGCCGGCGCTTTGTCGAATTGCTGGGGGTGGAGAACGACAAGACCTGGCGCCTGTTCGAAGAAGAACAGATCGACCACGACCAGGACATCCTGCTCGGCGATGAGCCGCTGCAAGGCGCTGAAGACCTGAAAAAATAAGCCGCTTTAGTGGCGAGGGAGCTTGCTCCCGCTGGGTCGCGAAGCGGCCCTGTTTTTTGATCCAGCGATCCTTCAGGCATATTGCGCTCTTAGATTACGACTGCTTCGCAGCCGAGCGGGAGCAAGCTCCCTCGCCACAAAAGGCTTCATGCGATACCCATGACCACTCCACAGCCCTGCTACCACTGCGCCCTGCCCGTCCCCCCTGGCAGTCGCTTCACCGCCGTTGTCCTCGGTGAAACCCGCGAGTTGTGCTGCCCGGGCTGCCAGGCGGTGGCCGAGGCCATTGTCGCCGGCGGCCTGGAAAGTTATTACCAGCATCGCAGCGAAGCGTCGGCCAACCCCGAATCCCTGCCCGTCCAGTTAACCGATGAACTGGCGCTGTACGATCGCCCTGACGTGCAGCAATCATTCGTCCGCCATGAAGGCGAACTGGCCGAAACCACACTGTTGATGGAAGGCATCAGTTGCGCCGCCTGCGGCTGGTTGATCGAAAAACAATTACGCAGCCTGCCCGCCGTGGCCGAAGCGCGATTGAACCTGTCCAATCATCGCCTGCATGTGCGCTGGGCCGACGCCCAACTGCCGCTGAGCGCGCTGCTCGCCGAATTGCGCCAGATCGGCTACGTCGCCCACCCGTACCAGGCCGATCAGGCCTGTGAACAACTCGCCGCACAAAACCGCCTGGCCCTGCGCCAATTGGGTGTGGCCGGTCTGTTGTGGTTCCAGGCGATGATGGCGACCATGGCCACCTGGCCGGAATTCAACATCGACCTGAGCCCGGAGATGCACACCATCCTGCGCTGGGTTGCCCTGTTTCTCACCACGCCCATCGTGTTCTATAGCTGCGCGCCGTTCTTCAAAGGCGCTATGCGCGACCTGCGCACCCGTCACCTGACCATGGACGTTTCAGTCTCCCTGGCCATCGGCGGCGCTTACGTCGCCGGGATCTGGACGTCGATTACCGGCGTTGGCGAGTTGTATTTCGATGCCGTGGGCATGTTCGCCCTGTTCCTGCTGGCCGGCCGTTACCTGGAACGCCGGGCTCGGGAGCGCACGGCTGCTGCCACCGCCCAACTGGTCAATCTGTTGCCGGCCTCGTGCCTGCGCCTGGAGGAGAACGGCCAGAGTGAACGCATCCTGCTCAGCGAATTGCGCACCGGTGACCGGGTGCTGGTGCATCCCGGGGCGGTCCTGCCGGCTGATGGCAAAATTCTCGATGGCCAGTCCAGCATCGACGAATCGCTGCTGACCGGCGAATACCTGCCCCAACCTCGGCAAGTGGGCGATGCGGTCACCGCCGGCACGCTGAACGTCGAAGGGGCCTTGACGGTCGAGGTGCTGGCGCTCGGGCAAGACACCCGGCTGTCGGCCATTGTGCGGCTGCTGGAACGGGCCCAGGCCGAGAAGCCGCGACTGGCGGAAATCGCCGATCGCGCTGCCCAATGGTTCCTGTTGTTCTCCCTGGTCGCGGCTGCGGCCATCGGCCTGTTGTGGTGGCAACTGGAGGCCTCGCGGGCCTTCTGGATTGTCCTGGCGATGTTGGTCGCCACCTGCCCTTGCGCGTTGTCCCTCGCCACGCCAACTGCCCTCACCGCTGCCACCGGCACCTTGCACAAGCTCGGCCTGCTGCTGACGCGCGGCCATGTGCTGGAAGGCCTGAACCAGATCGACACGGTGATTTTCGACAAAACCGGCACCCTCACCGAAGGTCGCCTGGCGTTGCGCGCCATTCGGCCATTGGCGGCCCTCGACGGCGATCAATGCCTGGGCTTGGCCGCCGCCCTGGAAAACCGTTCCGAACACCCCATCGCCCGCGCCTTCGGCCGCGCACCACTGGCCGCCGAGCAGGTACAAAGCACCCCGGGGCTGGGGCTGGAAGGCCTCGTGGCGGAACAGCGCCTGCGCATCGGCCAACCCGGTTTTGTCTGCGAACTCAGTGGCGCGACGGTGCCGGTGATGCCGGATCAGCCTGGGCAATGGCTGTTGCTGGGCGATGAGATCGGGCCGCTGGCCTGGTTCGTCCTCGATGACCGCTTGCGCGTCGATGCCCCAGCACTGCTGGCGGCCTGCAAGGCACGGGGCTGGCGGACGCTGCTGTTGTCGGGTGACAGTTCACCCATGGTTGCCAGCGTCGCCGCCGAGCTGGGCATCGATGAAGCCCGCGGCGGCCTGCGCCCGGACGACAAACTGGCCGTGTTGCAACAGTTGCATCAACAGGGCCGCAAGGTGCTGATGCTCGGCGACGGAGTGAACGACGTGCCCGTGCTGGCGGCGGCGGACATCAGTGTCGCCATGGGCTCGGCCACCGACCTGGCCAAGACCAGCGCCGACGCCGTGCTGCTGTCCAACCGCCTCGACGCCCTGATCCACGCCTTCAGCCTGGCCCGACGCACCCGCCGGGTGATCATTGAGAACCTGGTGTGGGCAGGGTTGTACAATGGCCTCATGTTGCCGTTCGCCGCCCTCGGCTGGATTACGCCGGTGTGGGCGGCGGTCGGCATGTCCATCAGTTCGTTGACCGTGGTGTTGAATGCGCTGAGGCTGACGCGTCAGCCCAAGGCGCAGGTTTTCGACGCCACGCCCGATACCCGCCCGCTGCCGGCCTGAGCCGCGCGGGCATGGAGTTCCGACATGCCAGCTCTCTACGTGATGATCCCGGCCGCGCTGCTGATCGTGGCCATCGCCGTGTACATTTTCTTCTGGGCCGTGGACAGCGGCCAGTACGACGACCTCGACGGTCCGGCCCACAGCATTCTGTTCGACGACCAGGACCCGAACCACAAGGCGGCGGTGGACGAAGCCAGTGGCGAGGCCCGCAAGCCGGACGATAAGGCTCCGCCCCATGCTTGATCTGGCGCCACTGCTGGTTTCGGCGGTTATCCTTGGCCTGCTCGGCGGCGGCCACTGCCTGGGCATGTGCGGCGGCCTGATGGGCGCCCTGACCCTGGCGATCCCCAAGGAACAACGCAGCCGCCGCTTTCGGTTGCTGCTGGCGTACAACCTGGGACGGATCCTGAGCTACGCCACCGCCGGGTTGCTGATCGGCCTGGCCGGCTGGGCCGTGTCCAACAGTCCGGCAGCGATGATCATGCGGGTGCTGGCCGGCTTGCTGTTGATTGCCATGGGCCTGTACCTGGCGGGCTGGTGGAGCGGCCTGACGCGCATCGAAAGCGTGGGGCGTGGTTTGTGGCGGCACATCCAGCCCGTCGCCAACCGGTTGCTGCCGGTGTCGAGCATGCCCCGGGCCTTGCTGCTCGGCGCGCTGTGGGGCTGGCTGCCGTGCGGCCTGGTCTACAGCACCCTGCTCTGGTCCGCCAGTCAGGGCAATGCACTGGACAGCGCGCTGCTGATGCTCGCCTTCGGCCTGGGCACCTGGCCGGTGCTGCTCGCCACCGGCCTGGCAGCCGAGCGCGTCACCGCCCTGCTGCGCAAACGCAGCGTGCGCGTGGCCGGTGGGTTGCTGGTGATTATTTTCGGCGTATGGACACTGCCGGGGCCGCATCAACATTGGCTCATGGGGCATTGACCGAGTTGCCCCCCAATCGCGAGCAAGCTCGCTCCCACAGGAGACTTGCTGCAGGACACCTTCCATGTGGGAGCGAGCCTGCTCGCGATGAGGCCTGCATCGACAACACCGATGTCCCGTTGACGCAAATCAAAACGGCCACGCCCACGCGCCCTTAGACTCGCCCCATGCCAGTCTATCCGGGGAATGCCCGCATGCTCGACACCATTTGTTGGGACTCAGATCTCATCCGCCGTTACGACCTGGCGGGACCACGCTACACCTCGTACCCCACTGCGGCGCAGTTCGCCAGCCAGGTGGGCACCTTCGACCTGCTCCACGCCCTGCGCGACAGCCGCAAGGCCCTGCGGCCGCTGTCGCTGTACGTGCACATACCGTTCTGCGCGAACATTTGCTACTACTGCGCCTGCAACAAGGTCATCACCAAGGACCGCGGCCGCGCCCACGCCTACCTGCAACGCCTGGAGCAGGAAATCCAGTTGATCGGCTGCCACCTGGACCCCGCCCAGCGCGTAGAACAGTTGCACTTTGGCGGCGGCACCCCGACGTTCCTCAGCCACGACGAACTGCGCCAACTGATGGCCAAGCTGCGCCAGCACTTGAACCTGCTGGACGACGATTCCGGCGACTACGGCATCGAAATCGACCCCAGGGAAGCCGACTGGTCGACCATGGGCCTGTTGCGCGAACTGGGTTTCAACCGGGTCAGTATCGGCCTGCAAGACCTTGACCCGGCGGTGCAGCGAGCCGTCAATCGCCTGCAAAGCCTGGAAGAAACCCGTGCCGTGGTCGAAGCCGCCCGGACCTTGCAATTCCGTTCGATCAACATCGACCTGATCTACGGGCTGCCTAAGCAGACCCCGGAAAACTTCGCCCGCACCGTCCAGGAAGTCATCCACCTGCAACCGGACCGGCTCTCGGTGTTCAACTACGCCCACCTGCCGGAACGCTTCATGCCCCAGCGGCGCATCAACAGCCAGGACTTGCCGAACCCGGAGCAGAAACTGGCGATGCTGCAAGGCACCATCGAACAACTGACCGCCGCCGGTTACCGCTATGTCGGCATGGACCACTTCGCCCTGCCCGACGACGAACTGGCAATTGCCCAGGAAGAGGCCACATTGCAGCGCAATTTCCAGGGCTACACCACCCATGGCCATTGCGACCTGATCGGCCTTGGCGTGTCAGCCATCAGCCAGATCGGCGATTTGTACTGCCAGAACAGCAGTGACCTGAACCATTACCAGAACACCCTCGCCGACGGGCAACTGGCGACCAGTCGCGGGCTGATCTGCAACGCTGACGACCGGCTTCGGCGCGCGGTGATCCAGCAGTTGATCTGTCATTTCCACCTGCCTTTCGCCGAGATCGAGCAAACCTTCAACATCGATTTTCGCGGTTACTTCGCGCCGCAGTGGCCGCAATTGCAGGCCATGGCCGCGGATGGGCTGATCGAGCTGGATAACACCCACATCCGGGTATTGCCCGCCGGGCGCCTGCTGGTGCGATCGGTGTGCATGGTGTTCGATGCCTATCTGGACCAGCACAATCGCCAACGCTTCTCCCGAGTCATCTGAGCGCGACAATTTGACGACGAAACCACGCTGGCCGGACTGTCTGCTCTGGGGTACCCTTACGCCTTATGCGTGATTTCCCACAAGGATTTAAGAAATGTCCGAGCCAGTCAAACTGCGCGCCCACAACCAGGCCCATTGCAAGGATTGCAGCCTGGCCCCCCTCTGCCTGCCACTTTCGCTGAACCTGGAGGACATGGACGCGCTGGACGACATCGTTAAACGGGGCCGCCCGTTGAAAAAAGGTGAATTCCTGTTTCGCCAGGGCGATACCTTCGATTCGGTCTATGCGGTGCGCTCGGGTGCCTTGAAGACCTTCAACCTGAGCGACGGCGGCGAAGAACAGCTCACCGGCTTCCACCTGCCCAGCGAACTGGTGGGCCTGTCCGGCATGGACACCGAGTCCCACCCGGTCTCGGCCCAGGCGCTGGAAACCACCTCGGTGTGCGAAATTCCCTTCGATCGCCTGGACGAGTTGTCCATACAGCTGCCGCAACTGCGCCGCCAGTTGATGCGGGTCATGAGCCGGGAAATTCGTGACGATCAGCAAATGATGCTGCTGCTTTCGAAAAAAACCGCCGACGAGCGTATCGCCACGTTCCTGGTCAACCTCTCGGCACGCTTCCGCGCCCGCGGGTTCTCGGCCAACCAGTTCCGCCTGAGCATGTCGCGCAACGAAATCGGCAATTACCTGGGCCTGGCGGTGGAAACCGTGTCCAGGGTCTTCACCCGCTTCCAGCAGAACGAGTTGATTGCCGCCGAAGGCAAGGAAATTCACATTCTCGACCCGATCCAGCTCTGCGCCCTGGCCGGCGGCTCGATCGACGGCTGATGAGCCAGCGCGGCTGAGGGACGTTCCCAGCCGCGCTATACTGCCGCGTTTGCAGCCCTGCCAGGACACTTCCACGATGGTCTTTGACTCCTTCGACATCAAATCCCTGATCCGCCCCGTGATCGACTTCCCCAAGCCCGGCGTGATCTTTCGCGACATTACCCCGCTCTTCCAATCCCCAACTGCCCTGCGACTGGTCATGGACAGTTTCGCCCACCGCTATGTCGAGGCCGACTTCACTCACATCGGCGCGATGGATGCGCGGGGTTTCCTGATCGGCTCGATCCTGGCCTATCAGTTGAACAAGCCGCTGATCTTGTTCCGCAAACAAGGCAAGCTGCCGGCCGATGTGCTGGCCGAGGGTTACCAGACCGAATACGGCGAAGCCTTCCTTGAAGTGCACGCCGATAGCTTGTGCGAGGGTGATTCGGTGGTGATGTTCGATGACCTGATCGCCACTGGCGGCACGCTGATCGCCGCTGCCAACCTGATCCGCCGCATGGGCGCCAAGGTCCATGAAGCCGCGGCGATCATTGACCTGCCGGAGCTGCTCGGCTCCCAGCGCCTGGAAGACATGGGAATACCGACGTTCTGCCTGACGCAGTTCTCGCTCAGCGAAAAATAGTCATCAAGCCGTGAATACCCCTGTGGGAGCGAGCTTGCTCGCGATAGCGGTGTGTCAGCCAGAATAGATATCGGCTGATCTACCTCCATCGCGAGCAAGCTCGCTCCCACAGGGATTTTTGCTGCTGTTATAAGGCGATCGGCTTGCGCCCCGCAAACGAATGCGCCAGCGTCCCGCCATCCACCAACTCAAGCTCCCCACCCAGCGGCACGCCGTGGGCGATGCGCGAGGCGATCAGGCCTTTGTTGTTGAGCAATTGAGCAATGTAATGGGCGGTGGCTTCGCCTTCGACCGTCGGGTTCGTAGCAAGGATGACTTCCGTGAAGGTACCCGCTTCTTCGATCCGCGCGATCAACTGTGGAATGCCGATGGCTTCAGGCCCCAAGCCGTCGAGCGGTGACAAGTGGCCCTTGAGCACGAAATAACGGCCACGAAAGCCGGTCTGCTCCACCGCATACACATCCATCGGCCCTTCCACCACGCAGAGCAGGCTGTCGTCTCGACGCGGGTCGGCGCATTGCGGGCAGAGGTCGTCTTCGGTGAGAGTGCGACATAAACGGCAATGCCCTACGCCTTCCATGGCCTGGCTCAAGGCCTGGGCCAGGCGCGAACCGCCGCTGCGATCACGCTCGAGCAATTGCAACGCCATGCGCTGGGCAGTTTTCTGACCTACACCCGGCAACGTTCGCAGGGCATCGATCAGTTGGCGAATCAAAGGGCTGAAGCTCATGGAGGAAATGTCCGACATAACAACGAGACGCGGTTTATACCCGCGCCTCCGATTAGCGTCAAATACTCAATCCTGCGCGACCCGCACCACCAACTTGCCGAAGTTGCGCCCTTCCAACAGGCCGATAAACGCCTGTGGCGCATTCTCAAGGCCATTGATCACGTCTTCACGGAACTTGACCTTGCCATCGCGCACCCAAGGGGCCATGGCGCTGATGAACTCCGGCTGACGGTCACCGTAGTCATCAAACACAATAAACCCCTGGATCCGCACACGCTTGTTGAGCAAAGTGCGCTGCAACTGCGGCAAGCGATCCGGGCCGCTCGGCGCTTGATGATCGTTGTAGGAAGCGATCAGGCCACAGAGCGGGATCCGCGCCTTGGCGTTGAGCAGCGGCACGACGGCATCGAAAACCTTGCCACCGACGTTTTCGTAATAGATGTCGATGCCCTTGTCGCAGGCCCGCGCCAGTTCCTCGGCAAAACGCGCGCTCTTGTGATCGACACAGACGTCAAACCCCAGCTCGTCGACCACGTACTTGCATTTCTCGCTGCCACCCGCGACGCCGACGACACGCAGGCCCTTGATCTTCGCCACCTGGCCGACCACCGAGCCCACCGCACCCGAAGCGGCCGCGACCACCAGGGTTTCCCCGGCCTTGGGCTGGCCAATGTCCATCAGCCCCATGTAAGCGGTCATACCTGGCATGCCCAGCACACCCAAGGCCATCGACGGGCTGGGCAGCCCCGAGGGGATGGGCATCACGTTGCGCCCGTCGCTGATGCTGTGGCTCTGCCAACCGGTGGCCCCCACCACCAGATCACCCTCCTGGAATTTCGGGTGCATCGAGCGTTCCACGCGGCTGACGGCGCCGCCAGTCATCACCTCGTCGAGTTTTACCGGAGCAGCGTAGGAAGGCGCGTCACTCATTCGCCCGCGCATGTAGGGGTCCAGGGACAGGAACAGTGTCTTGAGCAGAATTTGTCCCTCCGCCAGATCCGGCAGTGTCACGTGCTCCAGGCGGAAATTCTCCGGGGTCGGGGCGCCGTGGGGTCGGGAGGCAAGGACGATGCGCTGGTTGGAGGTCGATGCTTGTGACATGGAAGCGTCTCCTTGATCGTTGAGTGGCACGTATAGGGAGCAGACCATTGCCGAGGGGGCGGCGTTCCGACGATAGCGGCCTGACATCCACCGAAGTATCTGGACCAGAAACAAAAATGCCAGGCGCGATGCCTGGCATTGTGTGTAGCCCATCCCGACCGGGATGGCGAATCAGAACGGCAGTTTCATGCCCGGTGGCAGTTGCATGCCGGCCGTCATGCCGGACATCTTGTCCTGGCTGTTGGCTTCGATCTTGCGCACCGCGTCATTGACGGCGGCGGCGAACAGGGCTTCGAGCATTTCCTTGTCGTCTTCGCTCAGGCCTTCGACCACGCTTGGGTCGATGCTGACGCGCTTGATGTCGTGGCGACCGGTCATGACCACGGTCACCATGTCGCCGCCGGACTTGCCGGTGACTTCGGCGTTGGCCAGTTCTTCCTGCATCTTGGCCATTTTTTCCTGCATCTGCTGCGCCTGCTTCATCAGGCCGGCCATGCCACCTTTCATCATGGGAATCACCTCGAAAGTACTTGGATAAACAACGCGCCCGGCCCGTTCGGCCCGGCGCCTTCAGTTATGAGCCCTGGGTGACCGGGGCCTCGACAGGTTCGATAGTATCGTGACGGACCACGGCGCCGAACTGTTGCATCATCTGCTGGATGAATGGATCACCGTGGATCGACTCCTCGGCTTCGCGCTGACGGTCTGCACGGCGTCGGGACGCGGCCTGGGCCGGGGTCTCCTGCTCGGGCTTGATCAGCTCGATGGTCAGCGTCAGGGTGCGCTGGTGATACTGGTTCAGCGCATCGTTGAGGCGACGTTGCTGGGTCGCGTTGAACAGTGCGCTGTGGGCCGGGTCCAGGTGCAGCAGCCAATGGTCACCTTCCACGGCCATCAACGTGCAGTTGGCGGCGATGCTGCCGGTCATGCCGCTGATCGGCAGTTTAGGAAACAGTTCCAGCCATTGCAGGGCCAGCCCGGTGGCTGGCATCGCCGCCGGTTCCGGCTCGGGCTCCGGGGCCGGCTCAGCGGCGTGCTCGCTGGCCAGGTCGTCCAGGTAGCTGTAGGCCGAATCCATGTCCGGCTCGATGTAATCCTCGTCCAGCGGTGGCTCGTCGTCCTGGTCGATACCCGGCGTGGCGACGTCGACGTCGGCCACCGTCGGCTCAGGCACCGGCGCGGCGACCCACTCCGGTGCATCGAGTACCACGCTGTCAGGCGTCGGCAAAGGCATCGGCGGCAACTCAGGCTGCTCGGCGATGGTCTCCAGGACCGGCTCCACGGCAGGTTGCTGGACAACCTCGGGCTCGATCGGATCGTTCCAGGGCAGGTCGACAACGGCTTCGACGACCGGTTCGGGCAGCGCCTCGACGACAGGTTCAGGTTCTGGCTCAGGGGCCGCGACAACAGGTGTCGGGGCCGGTGCTGCCACAGGTGCCGGCGCTACCGGAGCCGAAGCCACTGCCGGCGCAACGACGGGCGCGGCAGCCACTGGCTTGGCGGAATCAGCTGTGGCCTGGCTGATCCCCACTGGCTTTAGCGCTTGCCTCGGGACGTCCGTCGTATCGGCTGGCCGGAACGCCAGCATTCGCAGCAGGACCATTTCGAAGCCGCCGCGCGGATCCGGTGCCAGGGGCAGGTCGCGACGGCCGATCAGGCCCATCTGATAATAAAACTGCACGTCTTCGGCCGGCAGCGCCTGGGCCAGGGCCAATACGCGATCACGGTCGCCATGACCGTTGTCGACGCCATCAGGCAAGGCCTGGGCGATGGCGACCCGGTGCAGCACGTTAAGGATTTCCGAGAGCACGCCATTCCAGTCCGGGCCCTGCTCGGCCAGGTGACGCACCGCTTCGAGCAGCGCCTTCGCATCGCCTTCGATCAGCGCATGCAAGACGTCATAGACCTGGCCATGATCGAGGGTGCCAAGCATGGCCCGGACGTCGGCAGCCATGACCTTGCCTTCACCGAACGCGATGGCCTGGTCGGTCAGGCTCATGGCGTCGCGCATCGAACCATCGGCGGCGCGGCCCAACAGCCACAGCGCATCGTCCTCGAAGGGCACGTTCTCGACGCCCAGTACATGCGTCAGGTGCTCGACGACCCGTTCCGGCGTCATGTTCTTGAGGGAGAACTGCAGGCACCGCGACAAAATCGTTGCGGGAAGTTTCTGCGGGTCGGTGGTCGCCAGGATGAACTTGACGTAGGGCGGCGGCTCCTCAAGGGTCTTGAGCAGCGCATTGAAGGAATGGCTGGAGAGCATGTGCACTTCGTCGATCAGGTAGACCTTGAAGCGCCCACGGCTCGGCGCGTACTGCACGTTGTCGAGCAGCTCGCGGGTGTCTTCGACCTTTGTGCGACTGGCGGCGTCGATCTCGATCAGGTCGACGAAACGGCCCTCGTCGATTTCCCGGCAGACCGAGCACTCGCCGCAAGGCGTGGAGGTGATGCCGGTTTCACAGTTCAGGCACTTGGCAATGATTCGCGCGATGGTGGTCTTGCCCACGCCGCGGGTGCCGGTGAACAGGTAAGCATGGTGCAGCCGCTGGCTGTCCAAGGCATTGATCAGGGCCTTGAGCACATGGGTCTGGCCGACCATTTCGCGGAACGAGCGCGGACGCCATTTACGTGCAAGAACCTGATAACTCATCGAAAACCGTCGCATCGAAGGAACATAAGCGGCTAATGCTAGCGGAGCAGGGGCGAAATTGCATCCGGTGTGCTCGTCTAATCTGACTAAGATTGGATCAGGGACTCGGTTGTCGACGCGGTTTTGCACAGTCAGGAGAGTTTATGCGCTCAGCCATGGGGGCTTTGCTGTTGTTGGGTACAAGTTGTTTGCTGATGAAGTACCTTTGCGTTTTGCCGTTACCGACGGCTGGGCGATGCCCATGGTGCAGATCGAACGAGGTCGCCCGACCCAGGGCATCCTTCCCGATATCATGACCAGCCTGGCGACCCAGGTGGGACTGCCGGCGCAATTCCACGTCCTGTCCCGCGCCCGGCTCGACGGTGCCATGAAGCACGGCGAGATCGACATGCGTTGTTATGTCAGCCCCGACTGGGTAAAGGACAGTGGCGATTATCTGTGGAGCATCCCGTTGTTTTTCCAACGCGACCTGATCGTCGCCACGGCAAGCGCCCCTGCGACGGTCACTCTCGCCACGTTGCCGGAACAGCCCATCGGCACGGTACTCGGCTATAGCTACCCGACCTTGCAGCCCTTGTTCAACCGCGGACAACTGCACCGCGACGATGCCCGCAGCCAGGAACAAGTGCTGGCGAAACTGCTGGCCGGGCGATATCGCTACGGGATCAGTAACCAGTGGGCGCTGGACTGGTTCAATCAACGCCATACCGCTGATCGACAACTTCATGAAGTGGCAGTGCTTCAGGAACAGCAGTTGAGCTGTTATGTGCGCAACGATCCGAACATTCCAGCACAACGCATCCTGAGGACCTTGCTGAACATGAAAACGTCAGGGGAGATCGACGCGATCATCCAGCTCTACACTGGCCGCAGCGAAGCATCGCGGGCCAGGAGCGAGGCACTCTCCCCCTGATCGCCTGGCCGCTGCTGCCATTGCGACGGCGGGATGAACCCCTGCACCCAGCCAGGTATCTGTTCGGGCGGCATGGGTCGGGCGATGAAATAACCCTGTGCCACCTCGCAGCCCAGGCGCAGCAGCAGTTGGCCGTGCTCAAGGCTGTCCAACCCTTCGGCGACCACCTCGCGGCCAAACGCCCGGGCCAGGCCGATCACCGCTTCGGTCAGTGCCAGGTCGTCGCGATCATGGAGAATGTCGCGGACAAAGGTCTTGTCGATCTTGATGGTTTGCGTGCGCAGGTGCTTGAGGTCGTTGAGTGAGCAGTAGCCAGTGCCGAAACCACCCAGCGAAAACCCCACGCCCAAGGCCTGGCAGGCCTGGAGGCAGGCGCTGACGTGAGCAAGGTTTTCCACCGCGACGGATTCGACAATCTGCAGATCCAACAGGCGTGGCGGTACCGCCGGATGCCTTTCCAACACCTGTCTCAGCCGCTCGACAAAGTCCGCCCGCTGAAAATGCCGCGCCGAGATATTGATACTCACCGGCCAGCCCTGCCCCGTTTGCTGCCATTGCTGCAACTGGGTCAATACCTGTTCCATGACCCACTCGCCGATCTCGACGATCAGGTCGGTCTCTTCCACCAACGGCAGGAACTCCCTCGGCGGCACCAGGCCACGTTGCGGATGTTTCCAGCGCAGCAGCGCCTCCAGGCCGACCACGGTGCCATGACGCATATTGACCTTGGGCTGGAAATGCAGCCGCAACTCGTTACCGGCCAGAGCCTGGCGGACCCGCTCGACGGTCTGGTAAGTGGCTCGCACTTCCTTGTCCCGGGACACATCGAACAAGTGGAAACGGTTGCGCCCGCTCTGCTTGGCCACGTACATCGCCTGGTCGGCGTGGCGCAACAAGGTCTCGGCGTCTTCGTTGTCCCACGGAAACAGCGTGACGCCAATGCTGGCGAAGACCTTGATGTCCTTGCCATCAATACCATACGGCATGGAAACGGCGATCAACACCCGGTTCAACGCGGCATGCAACTCATCCATCCCACGCACATGGCGCAGCACCAGCACGAACTCGTCCCCACCCAGCCGCGCCACCACGTCCTCGCCACGCACAATGCTGCGCAGGCGCCTGGCGACCTCCACCAACAGCCGATCACCGCTGGCATGGCCATAACCGTCGTTGACGGCCTTGAAGCCATCGAGGTCGAGCATGCACACTGCCAGGGGCAAGTTTTCCGCACGGGAAAACGCCAGGGCCTGGTCCAGCAGATCGGACAGATAAGTGCGGTTGGGCAGTCCGGTCAGCACATCGTGACCGACCCGCCATTGCAGCGAATGCAGCAGGCGACGCTTTTCGCTGACGTCGAAGCGAATCGCCAGGTAGCGTTCGATGTGCCCTGTCTCGTCATCGATCACCGGCACCAGGGTGGTGTCGACCCAGTGCAACGTACCGTCCTTGGCCCGGTTGCAGATTTCCCCTTTCCAGACCTGGCCCACGGCAATGGTGCGCCACATGGCGCTGAAGAACTCTTCAGGGTGCTCGCCAGAATTGAGCAGGCGATGGTTCACGCCCAGCAACTCATCGCGCCGGTAACCAAAAAGGCTGCAAAATTGATCGTTGACGTAGGTGATGCGCCCGCTCAGATCGGTTTCGGAAAAAATCGCGGCGGCGTCAACGGCTCTGCGGTACTTCTTATCCATCGAAGCAGTCATCCATGAGTCAGGCTCATTTGTCGCGCGCGGTTGCACCGCCTCCAATACAGGCGAAAATCAACTAGGCTCAAACACTTTGAGAACAGCTGGAGCGCGGGCCCTGGTGGTGCCAAGGGAGGGCTTCAACCCTTGCCTTGTATCGCGGCAAGAAACGCAAGGCCCGGTCTCTGCACACACCCCGGTTTCTGAAGCAGGTCACCAAATACCCGTGCCAAAGGCCGATTCTACGAAAGACATCACATTTTGCAAAGCAAGGTGATGGATCACGCGGTTGCCTAATGCGAAAATCTATCGTTAAGTTCTTGATTCTAAATGGGAATTAAGCGATGCAAATTTCAAGTTTGGGTCCAGCCATCAGACGCTACCGCAAAGTAGCGGGGCTTACTCAGGCTGAACTTGGCGAAAAAACCGGTTTTGACCCCAAAACCATCAGCCGCTTCGAAACCGGCACCTACACCCCCAGCGTCGAAGCCTTGTTCCTGCTTGCCAATGTGCTGGATGTACAACTCAAAGCCTTTTTTGCCGACATGGGCGATGAGGACGAACAGCGGGCGTATCTGTTCGGTGTCATACACAAAGCCCCCTCCAAGGACCTGGGAAAGCTGATCGCAGCGGTCGACCAGGCCTTGTCCAAGCCTTGATGCAGTAAAAGAGAAACCTGGTCTGTCGATGCGAGACGACTGGGATTCTCTTTGGCATTCGCCTGCCCTATCCGGCTAAAGCCTGAACAGCAGAAAGCACCGATCGATATCGATCAACAGAACAAAAAAATTATGGATTTGGCAAACCTTGCGAACGAAGGCTTGGGCGTTATGGAGGCAACCCCACCAGCCACACCCCGGCACACAATGTTCCCGCTGTGGCTGCTTCCTTCCGGATCTGACCAGGTTCACGGGTAATCGTTGCGGGGGGACCGATGGGGTCACCATAACGATGCCCGCCTGACGGCGAGCCGCGCCATTGTACCTATCTGGCAAGAAGTTACAACCGTTCGTGCCGGATTAAAAAAATGAAGGTGTTCAAGCACTTGCTCCCACAGGGGGATCGGGGGTGGGCGTCAATTCTGCGGACATCCGAATGCCTGGGTGGGAGCGAGTTGCTCGCGAAGGCGTCGGTACATTCAACATTGATGCAAGCTGGCCTGCCGCTATCGCGAGCAAGCTCGCTCCCACAGGGGATCGGGGTGGAGGCTGGATCCGTGAACATCCGAGAACCCGTGTGGGAATGTGCTTGCCTGCATGGAGTGAACTTCTAATAGATTGAAGGCTTGCACTAAGCACTCATAACTGATTACACACTTTTAGTTTTGCCTAGATTATTGCTTGCCCACCCTCCAATCACGACGAAGTATTACAAACCACCACCGGACAGAACGGTCCATATTGGCCATTTACGGCTTGAGCCCGAACTTGAACATTGAAATAAACCGGCTGGGTTGCCCCACTGACACCGATCTCATGTCGATACCAGCCACGGTGATCCGGCTGCACCCTGGTTGCAGGGACAAACTGCCCCTGCCCACCTGCCACGGCCGTCACCCTGAAGGTGTGCGCGGCAATCTGGTCGGGGCGGATATTATCCGGGATCTGCCAGGCCAATATGACCGTGTATCGGCTTTGCCCGGCCTGGGAAAGCCTCCGTGGCGCATTAGGCACTATCGCTGTTATATCCATCTCATGATTTTTCATCGTATCGTCCATAACAAAAACGCCATCATCCATGGCGGTTTTCATGCTAAAGGAAAATATGAATGACAGGCACAATCAAAACAAATGGTATCACTTAACCTTGAGCCCCCCCCAATACAGTCATGTCGCCAACACTGTATTGAACAATACGACCAGACCAAAAAACTTAATGTAGTCTTTACAATCTGTTAACACTCATGATGCCGAGGTGCTACAGATCAACACCGGACAGAATGGCCCATGTTCGGCATTGAGGGCCATAGCCCGAACTTGAACATTGTAAAGAACCGGTTGTGTGCTCCCATCGACGCCTATTTCATGCCGGTACCAGCCGCGCTCGTCAGGCTGCACTTGGGTTCCAGGAACAGGTAGCGACTGTCCACCCTCCACCTTAGTCACCCTGAACGTATGCCCGGCGACCTGATGGGGCTCGACATTATCCGAGATTTGCCAAAATAATATAATCGAGTATTTGGTCTGTCCAACCTGAGAAAGGTTTCGAGGCTCATTGGGAATGACCACCGACTTATCCGCATTATCGGTCTTCACAGTATTTCCCCCTACAAAATAGAGCGTTCATTCATGGCTGTTTTAGAGTAGGAAGAAATTTGAGTGAATGGAACTATCAGAACAGATAGTATTAATTCAGCATCACCCGACGTTTTATCAAAATGCTACAACAGTACCTCATCCGCCCGACCGCCCTCTTCCTGAATCACCAGATGGATGAAATGCAGCTTGGTAATAACGGCAGCCGGTACGACGAACGGGTAGAAATCCGGCTGGCCCATGCTGCGGGACAGTTCGTTGAGCATGCCGGCCAGTTCGATCCAGGCGTTGACGAACGAGAGGAAGGCCGCACCGCCAGCGTGCTCGGAATCGTATAGGGTTTCGGGCGGAAACGGCTGGTAGTCGAAATCCATTTCCCGAGCGCTCATACCGAAGCCCAGGGCGGTGTCGACCGCATCCATCATGTGCAGGTAATGGGCCCAGGTTTCCGCCCAGTCTTCCCACGGGTGCATGGTGGCATAGGCGCTGACGTAGCGGGTTTGCCAGTCCTGCGGCGCGCCTTGCTGGTAGTGCCGCTCCAGGGCTTCGGTGTAGCTGGCGCGCTCATCACCGAACAGCTCGCGAAAGGCTTCGAGCCACTGGCTGTTGGCGATCAGCCGGTCCCAGTAATAGTGCCCCACCTCATGACGAAAATGCCCGAGCAAGGTGCGATACGGCTCGCGCATCTGCTGGCGCACGGATTCACGATGGGCATCGTCAGCTTCCTTGATATCGAGGGTGATCAGCCCGCTGGCATGGCCGGTCATCGGCGATTTGCCATCGGGATCGACACCGATGAAATCAAACGCCAAGCCGGTATTTTCGTCGACGGTTTTCGGAATGACCGGCAAGCCGAAAGTAATCAACTGCGCGACCAGTCGGCGCTTGGCGGTCTCGACCTTGCGCCAGCGTTCAGGGTTCTCCGGGATCGACAGGTCGGGAATGGTGCGGTTCAGACTACAGGCGACGCACAGGGTATCGCGCCCATTGTCCGGCAGCAGCCAATTGCAGGCCGCCGCGGTGTCCAGGTTGGCGCAACGGCGGAACAGCCCGGCCTGGGGATCGGCGTCCAGCGTCCAGGTCCCGGCTTGCTCGCCAGGTTGCAAGGACGTCAGGCGACTCTGCTCAGGTTGATAACCCAGCGCCGCCAGGCAGGCCAGGCACTGGCTATTGCGAAAAAACAACGACTGGCCACAGCGGCACGGCCAGACCTTGCTGTTGCGTGAACGGTCGCCCATGAATGGCGCGGCGATGCGTGAGCTCAGTTGTTCGAAGAAGCGGTACATGGCGATCTCTCCCTGGAGCCTGCAAGACTAGATCACCTTACGTTCATGATCGTTCCAACGCGTTGCGTCATAGCGCCATAGACCGTGGCGAGGGAGCTTGCTCCCGCTGGGTGGCGTGCGCCATCCCAATCGGGACGACGCACGCCTTCAGACGGACGCGTTATCCGGTTTTACGACGGCTGCGCCGCCGAGCGGGAGCAAGCTCCCTCGCCACGAGAGCCGGGAGCCCATGCTCAGAGCGTGATGCCATGCCCTGTCAAGAAATCGACAAAGGCTTGTTCATCCAGCACCTTGAGCCCCAGCTCATTGGCCTTGGTCAGTTTCGAACCGGCGCCCGGCCCCGCCACCACGCAGTGGGTTTTCGCCGACACGGAACCGGCGACCTTGGCCCCCAGGCTCTCCAGCTTGTCCTTGGCGACGTCGCGGCTCATCAACTCCAGCGAACCGGTCAGCACCCAGGTGTGACCCGCCTCGGGCAAGCCTTCGACGACCTTTTTCTCGCTCTGCCAATGCATGCCAAAGTCGCGCAGCTGTTGCTCCGCTGCTTGGCCCTGCTGACGGTTGGCGGCAATGGCGAAGAACTCGCGCACAGCGTTGGCCTGTTTTTCCGGCAACGCCTGGCGCATGTCCAGCCAGTCGGCGCTCATCACCGCCTCGAGTGAGCCGAACTTGTCCGCCAGTTTCTGCGCCCCGCCAGGGCCGACCGAAGGGATGTTCAGCTTGTCGAGAAAGCCACCCAGGGTGGTGCTGGCGGAGAACTCGGCGCCCAACTCGCCTTGGTCCTGGATCTCCAGGCCGTGGCGCAGCAGGTGCTTGATCACCTGGCGGTTGTGTGGGTCTTCGAAGAAGCTGTGGATCTCGTGGGCGACTTCCAGGCCGACGTCGGGCAAGTAGGTGAGCACCTGGGGCAAGGCCGCCTGTACACGCTCCAGCGAACCAAGAGAGCGAGCCAGGACCTTGGCGGTTTCCTCACCCACATCCGGGATACCGAGGGCGTAGATGAAACGCGCCAGGCTCGGTTTTTTGCTGTCGACGATAGCTGCCAGCAAGTTCCTGCTCGACAGTTCGGCGAAGCCTTCCAGGTCGACCACCTGCTCGAAGGTCAGGGCATACAGATCGGCGGGCGACCCCACCAGGCCCTCGTCCACCAGCTGCTCGACGCTCTTCTCCCCCAGCCCCTCGATGTCCATGGCCCGGCGCGACACAAAATGAATGATCGCCTGCTTGAGCTGCGCACCACAGGCCAGGCGACCGACACAGCGATACACCGCGCCTTCGCTGATGGTTTCACGGCCCTTGCTGCGCTTGATCAGTTGCGTGCGCTCGACATGGGAACCACACACCGGGCATTGCTGGGGGATCTCCACGGGGCGGGCATCGTCCGGGCGGCGCTCGGTGATCACTTGCACCACTTGCGGGATCACGTCGCCGGCACGGCGGATGATCACGGTGTCGCCGATCATCAGGCCCAGGCGCGCCACTTCGTCCATGTTGTGCAAGGTGGCGTTGGCCACGGTCACGCCAGCGACCTTGACCGGCTTGAGGCGTGCCACGGGCGTGACAGCGCCGGTGCGGCCGACCTGGAACTCGACGTCCAGCAACTCGGTGAGTTCTTCAGAGGCGGGAAACTTATGGGCAATGGCCCAGCGCGGTTCCCGGGCGCGGAAACCCAGTTCGCGCTGAGAGGCGATGCTGTTGACCTTGAACACCACCCCGTCGATTTCATAAGGCAACGCATTGCGCCGCTCGCCGATGTCGCGGTAGTAATCCAGGCATTCGTCAATACCGTGGGCCAGCTTCAATTCACGGCTGATGGGCAGGCCCCAGGCCTTGAGCTGCTTGAGGTTGCCGATGTGGGTATCGGCAATGTCCGCGGTCACCTGACCGATACCGTAGCAGCAGAATTCCAGCGGGCGGTTGGCGGTGATCTTGGAATCCAGCTGGCGCAGGCTCCCCGCCGCGGCGTTGCGCGGGTTGGCGAAGGTCTTGCCACCCGCTTCCAGTTGCGTAGCGTTGAGGCGCTCGAAGCCGGCCTTGGACATGTACACCTCGCCGCGCACTTCCAACACTGGCGGCCAGCCACTGCCCTGCAATTTGAGGGGGATGTTGCGCACGGTACGCACGTTGACGCTGATGTCCTCGCCCGTGGTGCCGTCACCGCGCGTGGCTCCGCGCACCAGCATGCCGTCCTGATACAACAGGCTGACCGCCAGGCCATCGAGCTTCGGCTCGCAGCTGTATTCCACCGCCGCGCCACCGCCCAGCAAATCGCCCATGGGCAGATCGAGGCCTTCAGTCACCCGGCGGTCGAATTCGCGCATGGTGGTTTCGTCGAAGGCGTTGCCCAGGCTGAGCATCGGGATCTCGTGGCGCACCTGGCTGAACGCCGACAGTGCCACGCTGCCGACCCGCTGGGTCGGGGAATCACTGGTTACCAGTTCCGGGTGTTGCTCTTCCAGGGCCTTGAGCTCGTGATACAAGCGATCGTACTCGGCGTCCGGGATGCTTGGCTCATCGAGGACGTGGTAACGGTAGTTGTGCTGATCCAGCTCGGTACGCAGCTTTTGGATGCGGGTTTCAACGGCGTTCATGGGTGTTCTCTCATAAAGCAAAAGAGCAGCCTGGGCTGCTCATTTTTTTCAAGACTTTTTGGGAGGGCTTCGCCCTCCAGCGGGAGCAAGCTCCCTCGCCACAAAAAGCCCCAGCCATAAAGACACTGGCGACTTCAGCGCTTCTGGGTCAATGCCCGGCGCTCGAATTCGACGATGCGCTGGCGGTAGTGCTCGATGGTCTGGGCGGTCAGTACGCTGCGCTGGTCATCCTTGAGTTCGCCATTGAGTTCCTGGGACAGTTTGCGCGCCGCGGCCACCATCACGTCGAAGGCCTGCTTGGGATGACGCGGGCCAGGCAGACCGAGGAAGAAACTCACCGCCGGCGTGCTGAAATGATCGATGTCGTCGAGGTCGAACACGCCAGGCTTGACGGCGTTGGCCATGGAGAACAGCACCTCGCCATTGCCGGCCATGCTCTCATGACGATGGAAAATGTCCATCTCGCCGAAACGCAGGCCGCTTTCGAGGATGTTCTGCAGCAACGCCGGGCCCTTGAAGCCAGCCGGGTCGCGGCAGATCACGCTGATCACCAGCACTTCTTCAGCCTGGGCCTGGTCCTTGTCGGCGCCCGAAGTTTTGCTCTCGTCCGGGAAATCGTTGTCGCGGCTGCTGAAGCTCGGCCCACCATCCAGATCGAGGTTCAGGTTCAAATCACCCTGGGACGGCTCGCTGTTGCGCTTGCCGCGCTTGGAACCCGATTCCCGTGGCTCACGGGCAGGTGCGCTCATCGACGGCAAGTCGTGCTCGTCCAGCTGCGGCTCCTTGTGGGTGTCCAGCACCCGCGGCGGGCCCAGCAGTTCGGCGCTGTCATCCTCATCGGGCAGGTTCGACAGGCTGCGATCCAGGCGAAACTTCAGTTTCCCCTTGCCGCCGCGCATGCGACGCCAGCCGTCGAAAAGAATACCGGCAATGACTATGATGCCGATGACGATCAGCCACTCGCGCAGACCGATTTCCATGTAATCCCGTGCCTCTATAAAAATGCTGAAAAATAAGGGGCTTAGCTATTTGCAAACCGCTTTAAAACGTGGTGCCAACTCTATGTTCTGAATGGCATTTTGCCCACGCATACGAAAAATTGACATTAAACTAGCACGACCAAAGATAACTTTACACCGTCTGTCGCACAGGCTTGTGCCCAATCTGTGATTTGAACAACAGGCCTAAGGGTAAAAAATACCTACAGCGTTCCAAGTAGAAGCCCTACAAGCCGTTGTTCAGGCATCCACCATGGCCATGGCCTCCTCCACATCCACCGCCACCAGCCGCGAACAGCCCGGCTCATGCATGGTCACGCCCATCAACTGATCGGCCATTTCCATGGCGATCTTGTTGTGGGTGATGTAGATGAACTGCACCGTTTCAGACATTTCCTTCACCAGCCGTGCGTAACGGCCTACGTTGGCGTCGTCCAGTGGTGCATCGACTTCGTCGAGCATGCAGAACGGCGCAGGGTTCAATTTGAAGATGGCAAAGACCAGGGCCAGCGCGGTCAGCGCCTTTTCGCCACCGGAGAGCAAATGGATGGTGCTGTTCTTCTTGCCAGGAGGACGCGCCATGATTGTCACCCCTGTATCGAGTAAATCTTCGCCCGTCAGTTCCAAGTAAGCGCTGCCGCCACCGAAAACTTTTGGGAAAAGTGCCTGCAGACCGCCGTTGATCTGATCAAAGGTATCCTTGAAGCGGTTGCGGGTTTCCTTGTCGATCTTGCGGATGACGTTTTCCAGAGTCTCCAGCGCTTCCACCAGATCGTCGTTCTGGGCGTCCAGGTAACGCTTGCGCTCGGACTGCTGCTGGTACTCGTCGATGGCCGCCAGGTTGATTGCCCCCAGGCGCTGGATGCGCTGGGCAATGCGTTCCAATTCCTCCTCGGCTTCCTTCTCGTTCGCCCCGGCCACCAGGGTGGCGAGCACACCGTCGAGGTCATAGCCGTCTTCCAGCAATTGGTCCTGCAAGGCTTTGCGCCGCACCGTCAGGGCCTGCCACTCCATGCGCTGCTGTTCCATCTGGCCGCGGATCAGTTGCGATTGCTGCTCGGCCTGGCTGCGGCGCTTCTCGGCATCGCGCAGTTCGCGGTCGGCGTCCTCCAGGGCGATCTGCGCCGTCTTGAGCTCTTCGTCGACGCTCATGCGCTTATCGAGCAACTCTTCGAGCTTGAGACGCAGCTCTTCCAGCGGCGCTTCGCCCTCCTCCAGATTGAGGCTCAACTGCTCGCGTTTTTCGCTCAGGCGCTCGGACTGCATTTCCAGCCGTTCCAAGGCCTGGCGCGTGGAATCGTGCTGGGCCTTGAGCGAGCCCAGGCGCACCGCCAATTGATGGGCATGATCCTTGTGCTGGCGTGCTTCCTGGCGTACCCGGTCCAGGCGCTCACGCAGGCTGTCACGCTGGGCCAGCAACAGTTCGCGCTGCTCGGTGTCCAGCGCCATGGCGTCGAGGGCTTCTTGCAGTTGCAAGCGCGCCTCGCCGATCTGTTCGTGCTCCAGCGCCCGCTGCTCGCCCAGTTCGGCGATTTCTTCTTCCAGGCGGGTGCGGCGCAGCGCCAGCTGTTCGACCTTGGCCTTGCCGGCCGACAACTGCGCCTTGAGTTCGCCTTGCTGGCGCGCCTCATCCTGCAACAGCCGCCGCAGGTGTTCGCGGCCATTTTCCTGTTGACGCTGCTGCGCCCGCAGGTTCTGCAATTCGGTTTCCAGGGCTTCGACGCTGGCCTCGCGCTCTTCGCGCTCGGCACTCAGGCGCTGGATTTCCTGACCACGGGCGAGCATGCCGCTCTCGGCTTCGCTGGCCCGGCGCACTCGCAGAAAATGCCGGCCGACCCAATACCCGTCACGGCTGATCAGGCTTTCGCCGACCGCCAATTGCCCACGCAGGGCCAAGGCCTGCTCAAGGCTGTCCACCGGCTTGACCTGCCCCAGCCAGGGCGACAGGTCGACCAGGGCCTCGACCTTGTCCAGCAAGCTGCCGGGGATTCGTACCCCGTCGCCAGCCGGGCTGAGCAGGCGCAGATCGCCCTGGGTGAAACCCGAGAGGTCGAAGCCGCCAAAGTCATCCACCAGTACTGCTTGCAGGTCGGCACCCAGCACGGTTTCCACCGCCAGTTCCCAACCGGCATCGACCTTCAGCCCCTCCGCCAGTCGCGGACGCTCGGCCAGATGCTGGTCGCGCAGCCATTCGGCGGTGCCGGTACCCGGATCCAGCGCAGCTTGCTGCAAGGCTTCCAGCGAGGCCAGGCGCCCATTGAGCCGCTGCAATTCGCCCTGGCCCTGCTGCTGGTTCTGCAAGGCCAGTTGCAAGGCCTGGCGCAACTGCTCGAGCCGTTCGACTTGGGCGTCTTCGCTGGCCTGCAAGTCTTCGAGGGTGGCTTCGCTGGCCGCCAGTTGTTCGCTCAGGTCCAGAATCGCGGCGTCTTCCGGGTCCGCCGCGAGCAAGGCGCGTTCTTCGGACAGGCGGCGCTGACGTTCGGCCAGGCGCTCCATGCTGGTTTCCAACTGCTGGATGCGCGACTGCTGGACTTCAGCCTGGCGCCGGGGCTCGGCCGAGGTCAGGTTGAAGCTGTCCCACTGCTCTTGCCAGCCATGCATGGTCAACTCGGCTTCTTCCAGGGCCGCGGCGGCCTCTTCGGCGGCGGCACTGGTGATTTCCTGCTCTGGCGTGAGCCGGTCCAGTTCTTCGCCAAGGGTCAGCAGCAACGTGCGGTCGTGGCCCAGGTGCGACTCGGTTTCCAAGCGCGCCCGCTCAGCTTCCTTCAAGTCATCCTGCAACTGCCGCAGCCGTTGCTGACCATGCTGGATGCTCTGCTCGACCCGGGCGATGTCGCCCCCCACGGAATAAAAGCGCCCCTGCACCAGATTGAAGCGCTCGGACAGGTCGTGGTGCCCATCACGCAGTCGCTCGATGGCGGCGTCGGCGTTGCGTTGCTCGGCCACCAGGGCCTCGAAGCTGACTTCCTGGTTGCCGATAACGGCCTCGCGTTGGCCGACCTGCTCGTTCAACGCTTGCCAGCGCAGGGCGGAAAGCTGGGCCTTGAGCTGGCGCTCCTCGCCCTTGTATTCCTGGTATTTCTTCGCGGCCTCGGCCTGACGATGCAGACGCTCGAGCTGGCGTTCGAGTTCTTCGCGCAGGTCGGTCAGGCGAGCGAGGTTTTCATGGGTGCGACGGATGCGGTTTTCAGTCTCGCGTCGCCGTTCCTTGTATTTGGAAATACCGGCGGCTTCTTCGATGAAGTTGCGCAGGTCTTCGGGCTTGGCCTCGATCAGCTTGGAGATCATGCCTTGCTCAATGATCGAGTAGCTGCGCGGGCCCAGGCCGGTGCCGAGGAAGATATCGGTGATGTCGCGACGCCGGCACTTGGTGCCATTGAGGAAATAGCTGTTCTGGCTGTCGCGGGTCACTTTGCGACGAATGGATATTTCCGCATAGGCCGCGTATTCACCCACCAGGGTGCCGTCGGAGTTATCGAACACCAGCTCGATGCTGGCCTGGCTCACCGGCTTGCGACTGGTGGAGCCGTTGAAGATGACGTCGGTCATCGACTCGCCGCGCAGGTTCTTGGCCGAACTTTCGCCCATCACCCAGCGCACGGCGTCGATGATGTTCGACTTGCCGCAACCATTGGGCCCGACCACTGCCGCCATGTTACTGGGGAAGTTCACCGTGGTCGGGTCGACGAAGGATTTGAACCCCGCCAGCTTGATGCACTTGAGCCGCACGTTCAGGCCTTCGTCAGTGCAGAGACCACCAGATCGCAACTGCGCTGGGCGTAGGCCGTGAGCACGATGCGGATCTGCGGCAAATCACGGGCCAGCACAGCAGCGAGCAGGCGCTGGAACAGGTCGAGGAACTCGCTCATTTCAGCCTTGCGCTGGTCCAGGGCCAGGAAATAGGCACGGCTCATGGCCGGTTGCAGGTTCTCGACGGTTTCCTGCAAGTACGGGTTGTTGGCAAAGGGATAGGCAGCGCGCATCACACTGAAGCTTTCATCGACGAAAGTGCGGATGTCCTGGCGCGCGTAGGCGTCGTTGAGACGCTGCTGGATCGCCACGAACGGCGCCATGTCGGCTTGCTCTTTCCAGCCATGGGCCACGGCGTTGCCCAACAGGATGTACAGCTCGCTCATCAGCGTGCAGAGGCTGCGCACCTTGTGTTCGGTGAGTTCGGTGACGTGTGCGCCACGGCGAGGCAGGATAGCAATCAAATGGCGTCGTTCCAGGATCAGCAAGGCCTCGCGGACCGAGCCGCGGCTGACGTTGAGCGCCAGCGTGACCTTCTGCTCCTGGATGCGCTCTCCCGGTTTCATTTCGCCGCGAATGATGCGTTCGGCGAGGTGATGGGCGATTTGCTCGGCGAGGCTGTCCGGGGCCTTGAACGTCATGGTTGTCCTTCAAACTCTTCGATTTGCACAAGCGGCGCAGTGTAGCGCACTCGATACGTCATGGCGCAGGGCCTGTACCGGGTTTTTGGCACGATTCAAGCAAAAAAGTCCTGTGGAGCCGAGCTTGCTCGCGATAGCGGTATATCAGCTTGCATCCATACTTAATGTACCGCCGTCATCGCGAGCAAGCTCGGCTCCCACAGGGTTCTACAGTGTCCATAGATCGTTGTTCATCGACCAAATGGCTTTTCTTGACCTTTAAGTCAGAAAATCGTTGACCGAAAAGTCAGACCTGATAAATTCAGGCCCACGTCGATACAACAATAATGAGTCTGCGAGGCCTTCCGTGATCCAGTTTTTACTCAACCAGGAACTCCGTAGCGAGCACGCCCTGGACCCGAACCTGACCGTGCTCAACTATTTGCGCGAACACGTTGGTAAACCAGGCACCAAAGAAGGCTGCGCCAGTGGCGACTGTGGCGCGTGCACTGTGGTGGTAGGCGAATTGGAAACGGACGCCGATGGCCACGAACGCATTCGCTATCGCAGCCTCAATGCGTGCCTGACCTTCGTCTCGTCCCTGCACGGCAAGCAACTGATCAGCGTCGAAGACCTCAAGCACCAGGGCCAACTGCACAGCGTCCAGCAGGCGATGGTCGATTGCCACGGCTCGCAATGCGGCTTCTGCACACCGGGCTTCGTCATGTCGCTGTTCGCCCTGCAAAAGAACAGCGAACAACCCGACGCCCATAAAACCCACGAAGCCCTGGCCGGCAACCTCTGCCGTTGCACCGGCTACCGGCCGATCCTGGCCGCCGCCGAGCAGGCCTGCTGTGGCAAGCAGCCAGACCAGTTCGATGCCCGTGAGGCCGAGACCGTCGCCCGCCTCAAAGCCATCGCCCCGACCGACACCGGTGAGCTCAACAGTGGCGACAAGCGCTGTCTGGTACCTCTGACCGTCGCCGACCTGGCTGATCTTTACGATGCTTATCCCCAGGCGCGCCTGCTGGCCGGCGGCACGGACCTGGCCCTGGAAGTCACGCAATTTCACCGCACCCTGCCGGTGATGATCTACGTGGGCAACGTCGCCGAACTCAAGCGTATCGAGCGTTTCGACGATCGCCTGGAGATCGGCGCCGCCGCCGCCCTCTCCGATTGCTACGAAGCCCTGAAAGCCGAGTACCCGGACTTTGGCGAATTGCTGCAGCGCTTCGCCTCGCTGCAGATCCGCAACCAGGGCACCCTCGGCGGCAACATCGGCAACGCCTCACCGATTGGCGACTCGCCACCGCTGCTGATCGCTCTCGGCGCGCAGATCGTGCTGTGCAAGGGCCAGACCCGCCGCACCCTGGCCCTGGAAGACTATTTCATCGACTACCGGGTCACCGCCCGCCAGGAAAGCGAATTCATCGAGAAGATCATCGTGCCGCGAGCCAGCGCCGAACAGGCGTTCCGCGCCTACAAGGTGTCCAAGCGCCTGGACGATGACATTTCCGCCGTATGCGCGGCGTTCAACCTGCGCATCGACAACGGCATGGTCCGCGACGCCCGCGTCGCCTTCGGCGGCATGGCCGCGACCCCAAAACGCGCCAAACATTGTGAGGCGGTATTGATCGGTGCGCCGTGGACCGACAGCACCATTGAACGCGCCTGCGCAGCCCTGGCCGAGGATTTCACGCCGCTGTCGGACTTCCGCGCCAGCAAGGAATACCGCCTGCTCAGCGCCCGCAACTTGCTGCGCAAATACTTCATCGAACTGCAAACGCCGCACATCGAGACTCGGGTGACCGCTTATGTCTAACCATCACACCGTAGAGAAGACCCAAGCCGAACTGGCCGAGCTGTTCGCCCGCGATCTCACCACTGGCGTGGGCCGCAGCGTCAAGCATGACAGCGCCGCCAAGCACGTGTCCGGCGAGGCCCAGTACATCGATGACCGCCTGGAATTCCCGAACCAGTTGCACGTCTATGCCCGGCTGTCGGACCGCGCCCACGCCCGTATCCTGCGCATCGATACCGCGCCCTGCTACGCCTTCGAAGGCGTGCGCATCGCCATTACCCACCAAGACATCCCCGGCCTGAAGGACATTGGCCCGCTGTTGCCCGGCGATCCGTTGCTGGCTATCGATGACGTGCAGTTCGTCGGCCAACCGGTGCTGGCTGTCGCCGCCAAAGACCTGGACACCGCGCGCAAGGCGGCGATGGCGGCCATCGTCGAATACGAAGACCTGGAACCGGTGCTGGACGTGGTCGAGGCCCTGTGCAAGCGGCACTTCGTGCTCGACAGCCACACCCACCAGCGCGGCGATTCGGCCACGGCACTGGCGAGCGCCGAACATCGTATCCAGGGCTCGCTGCATATCGGCGGCCAGGAACATTTTTACCTGGAAACCCAGATTTCCTCGGTGATGCCCACCGAAGACGGCGGCATGCTCGTCTACTGCTCGACCCAGAACCCCACTGAAGTGCAGAAACTGGTGGCCGAAGTGCTGGGCGTGTCGATGAACAAAGTCGTGGTGGACATGCGGCGCATGGGCGGCGGCTTTGGCGGCAAGGAAACCCAGGCCGCCAGCCCGGCGTGCCTGTGCGCCGTCATCGCACACCTCACCGGCCAGCCGACCAAGATGCGCCTGCCCCGTGTCGAAGACATGTTGATGACCGGCAAGCGCCACCCCTTCTACATCGAATACGACGTCGGCTTCGACAGTCGCGGGCGCCTGCACGGCATCGCCCTGGAACTGGCCGGCAACTGCGGGTGCTCGCCGGACCTGTCGGCCTCGATCGTCGACCGGGCAATGTTCCATGCCGACAACGCCTACTACCTGGGCGATGCGACCATCAACGGCCACCGCTGCAAGACCAACACCGCGTCAAACACCGCTTACCGCGGTTTCGGCGGGCCCCAAGGCATGGTCGCCATCGAAGAGGTGATGGATGCCATCGCCCGGCACCTGGGGCTCGATCCGCTGGCGGTGCGCAAAGCCAACTATTACGGCAAGACCGAACGCAACGTCACCCATTACTACCAGACCGTCGAGCACAACATGCTCGAGGAAATGACCGCCGAACTTGAAGAAAGCAGCCAGTACGCCGAGCGCCGAGAAGCGATCCGTCGCTACAACGCCAATAGTCCGATCCTGAAAAAGGGCCTGGCGCTGACCCCGGTCAAGTTCGGCATTTCCTTTACCGCCAGTTTCCTCAACCAGGCCGGCGCCTTGATCCACGTCTACACCGACGGCAGCATCCACCTCAACCATGGCGGCACCGAAATGGGCCAGGGCCTGAACACTAAGGTCGCCCAGGTAGTGGCCGAGGTGTTCCAGGTGGAAATGGACCGCGTGCAAATCACCGCGACCAACACCGACAAGGTGCCGAACACTTCGCCCACCGCCGCCTCCAGCGGTGCCGACCTGAACGGCAAGGCGGCGCAGAACGCCGCCGAAACCATCAAGCGGCGCCTGGTGGAATTCGCCGCGCGGCAGTACAAGGTCAGCGAAGAGGACGTGGAATTCCACAACGGCCATGTGCGGGTGCGCGATCACATCCTGACCTTCGAGGCGCTGGTGCAGCAGGCATATTTCGCCCAGGTCTCGCTGTCGAGCACCGGCTTCTACAAGACCCCGAAAATCTACTACGACCGCAGCCAGGCCCGTGGCCGGCCGTTCTATTACTACGCCTATGGCGCGGCGTGTGCCGAGGTGATCGTCGACACCCTCACCGGCGAGTACAAGATGCTGCGCACCGACATCCTTCACGACGTCGGCGCCTCGCTGAACCCGGCCATCGACATCGGCCAGGTCGAGGGTGGCTTCATCCAGGGCATGGGCTGGCTGACCATGGAAGAACTGGTGTGGAACGACAAGGGCAAGCTTATGACCAATGGCCCGGCCAGCTACAAGATCCCCGCCGTGGCCGACATGCCGCTGGACCTGCGGGTCAAGCTGGTGGAAAACCGCAAGAACCCCGAAGACACGGTGTTCCACTCCAAGGCCGTGGGCGAGCCGCCGTTCATGCTCGGCATCGCCGCGTGGTGCGCCATCAAGGACGCCGTGGCGAGCCTGGGGGATTACCAGCACCAACCGAACATCGACGCCCCGGCAACGCCGGAGCGGGTGTTGTGGGGGTGTGAGCAGATGCGGCAGTTGAAGACCGTGAAGCCTGCGCAAGCCGAGGCCGAGCTGGCTTCGCTTTAGACCGCGCGCGGCTATCGCGAGCAAGCTCGCTCCCACAGGGGATTTGTGTACGCCGATCCAATGTGGGAGCGAGCTTGCTCGCGATGAGGCCGGAACAGACAAAGAGATGTCGAGGTGAATATGTACAACTGGATCAGCGCCCTCGCCGACCTGCAAACCCGCGGTGAACCGTGTGTGCTGGTGACGATCATCGAAGAACTCGGCTCCACCCCGCGCAACGCCGGTTCGAAGATGGTCATCAGCGCCAGCCAGACGTTCGACACCATCGGTGGCGGACACCTGGAATACAAGGCCATGGAAATCGCCCGGCACATGCTCGCCAGCGGCCAGCAGAACACCCATCTGGAGCGTTTCAGCCTCGGTGCGAGCCTGGGCCAGTGCTGTGGCGGCGTCACCGTGTTGCTGTTCGAACCCATGGGCCAGGTCCAGGCGCAAATCGCCGTGTTCGGCGCCGGCCACGTCGGCCGCGCCCTGGTGCCGCTGCTGGCGAGCCTGCCCTGCAAGGTGCGCTGGATCGACTCGCGGGAGGCGGAGTTCCCCGAACAGTTGCCCCATGGCGTGCGCAAGATCGTCACCGAAGAGCCACTGGATGAAGTCGACGAATTGCCCGTCGGCAGCTACTGCATCGTCATGACCCACAACCATCAGCTCGACCTGGAACTGAGCGCCGCGATCCTCAAGCGCAACGACTTTGCCTACTTCGGCCTGATCGGTTCGAAGACCAAACGGGTCAAGTTCGAGCATCGCCTGCGTGATCGTGGTTTTGACAGCAGCACCTTGCAGCGCATGCGTTGCCCGATGGGCATCGGCGAAGTCAAAGGCAAGCTGCCTGTGGAAATCGCCATCTCCATCGCCGGCGAAATCATCGCCACCTATAACGCCGATTTCGGCCAGCGCACCGCCCGCGCCGAACCGATTGCCAAGCTGCTGCCGGCCTCGCGCCGTAGCCAGGCGAACCGTTGAACACTCGTTGAGAATTCCCATGCCCCTGACACGCAAAGCCTACCGCGCCGCCCTGCTCCACAGCCTCGCCGACCCAGCTGAAGTCGGTATCGAGGCGTCCTATGAATATTTCGAAGACGGCTTGCTGGTGGTGGAAAACGGCCAGATCAGCGCCATCGGCCACGCCCATGACCTACTGCCGACCCTGGCAGCGGACATCGAAGTCACTCATTACCAGGACGCGCTGATCACCCCCGGCTTGATCGACACTCACATCCATCTGCCACAGACCGGCATGGTCGGCGCCTATGGCGAGCAATTGCTGGACTGGCTCAACACCTACACCTTCCCCTGCGAAAGCCAGTTCGCCGACAAGGCCCACGCCGATGCCGTGGCCGATATTTTCGTCAAGGAGTTGCTGCGCAACGGCACCACCACCGCACTGGTGTTCGGCAGCGTGCACCCGCAATCGGTGAATTCGTTTTTTGAAGTGGCCCAGAAGCTCGACCTGCGGATGATCGCCGGCAAAGTGATGATGGACCGCAACGCCCCGGACTACCTGGTCGACACTGCCGAATCCAGCTACACCGAGAGCAAGGCGCTGATCGAGCGCTGGCACGGCAAGGGCCGCCTGCACTACGCGGTGACCCCGCGCTTCGCCCCCACCAGCACCCCGGAACAACTGGCCCTGGCCGGTCAGTTGCTGGGGGAATACCCAGACTTGTACATGCAGACCCACATCAGCGAGAACCTGCAGGAGGTGCAGTGGGTCAAGGAGCTGTTCCCCGAGCGCAAGGGCTATCTGGACGTCTACGATCACTACCAGTTGCTCGGCGAGCGCTCAGTGTTCGCCCATGGCGTGCATTTGTGCGACGACGAATGTGCACGCCTGGCAGAGACCGGTTCGGCCATCGCCTTCTGCCCGACCTCGAACTTCTTCCTCGGCAGCGGCCTGTTCAACCTGCCGATGGCTGAGAAGCATAAAGTGAACGTGGGATTGGGTACCGACGTGGGTGGCGGCACCAGTTTTTCGCTGCTGCAAACCCTGAACGAAGCCTACAAGGTGATGCAGTTGCAGGGCGCGCGGCTGAGCCCGTTCAAGTCGCTGTACCTGGCCACCCTCGGCGGCGCCCGAGCCCTGCGCCTGGAGGACAAAATCGGCACGTTGCAGCCGGGTACCGACGCGGATTTCCTGGTGCTGGACTACAACGCCACGCCGCTGCTGGGTTATCGCCTCAAGCAGGCCAAGGACATTGCCGAGCGGTTGTTCGTGTTGATGACGCTGGGGGATGACCGGGCGGTGGCGCAGACGTATGCGGCAGGTAAGTTGGTGCATCAGCGGTAGATTTTTATTGCCTGTTGAATCGCCATCGCGAGCAAGCTCGCTCCCACAAAGGTTATGTGAACAGCACAAATCCACTGTGGGAGCGAGCTTGCTCGCGATTGGCGGTATGACTGATTCAACCCTCAGAGCTTGGCCGTCGACCGCCCAGGCTTCTTGCTCTGCAGCAGGTGCGAGAACACCGCATGCAAGTCATCCGACGCACTTTCCTCGTCGAGGTTGAGCTTGCTGTCGATGTGATCCATGTGATGCATCATCAGGTCCACTGCCAGCGTGGCATCGCGGGCCTCGATGGCGTCGATCAACTGGGTGTGTTCGTCGTAGGAGCAGTGGGAACGGTTGCCGCTTTCGTACTGGGCGATGATCAGCGACGTCTGGGACACCAGGCTGCGCTGGAAGCTGATCAGCGGGGCGTTCTTCGCCGCTTCGGCCAGCTTGAGGTGGAACTCGCCCGACAGACGGATGCCGGCGCCGCGGTCGCCACGGGAAAAACTGTCGCGCTCGTCGCTGACCATCTGCCGCAGCTCAGCCAATTGTTCGGCCGTGGCATGCTGCACCGCCAATTCGGTGATCGCCCTTTCTACCAGGCGCCGGGCCATGAATACCTGGCGAGCCTCTTCGACACTCGGGCTCGCCACCACGGCACCGCGGTTGGGCCGCAGCAGCACCACGCCTTCGTGGGCCAGGCGTGACAGCGCCCGGCGAATGATCGTGCGGCTGACCCCGAAAATCTCCCCCAGTGCCTCTTCGCTCAACTTGGTACCGGGCGCCAGGCGTTGTTCGAGGATGGCCTCGAAGATATGCGCATAGACAATATCGTCCTGGGTTCCGCTGCGGCCGGCTTTACCGGCTCGCGGTTGTTTCTTGAGGGGCTGCAACTGTTCGTTCATGGGCACTCGAGTCGGGAGAACTGCGGCGAATTGACCGTGACTGTAATACGGCACAGCGGGTCGCTGGCAAGTATCGCGTAAAAAACAGCTCGATTGTACACAACCTCTGATGGCAACACGACTGTACGGCTGTTTGCGGGCATGGCTGTATTGCAATCGGCTACTGCGTTGAGTTTAGGCTGCAAACCCAAAATCTGTGGCGCGATCAAGCCCAGCCAATCTACAACAAGGACCACCGCCCACCATGACCGAAGTCACGACCACGCCACTTCGTCCATTGGCCGATACCTCGCCTTCAGCCATCGTCGCCGGGTTCATCGCGATGATGACCGGCTACACCAGTTCCCTGGTGCTGATGTTCCAGGCCGGCCAGGCCGCCGGGCTGACCAGCGGGCAGATTTCCTCGTGGATCTGGGCGATCTCCATCGGCATGGCGGTGTGTTCCATCGGCCTGTCGCTGCGCTATCGCACGCCCATCACCATCGCCTGGTCGACACCCGGCGCAGCACTGCTGATCACCAGCCTGGGTGGCGTGAGTTATGGCGAGGCCATCGGCGCCTATATTACCTGTGCAGTATTGGTGACGATCTGCGGCCTGACCGGCAGTTTCGAGCGCCTGGTCAAACGTATTCCGGCGTCACTGGCGGCGGCGTTGCTGGCGGGGATCCTGTTCAAGATCGGCAGCGAAATCTTCGTCGCCACCCAGCATCGCACCGGCCTGGTGCTGGGGATGTTTTTCACTTACCTGATCGTCAAGCGCCTGTCGCCCCGCTACGCGGTACTGGCGGCACTGTTGATCGGCACGGCGCTGTCGGGCCTGCTGGGGCTGTTGGACTTCAGCGGCTTTGCCCTGGAAGTCGCGACGCCGGTCTGGACCACGCCGCACTTTTCCCTGGCGGCCACCATCAGCATCGGCATTCCGTTGTTCGTGGTGGCGATGACCTCGCAGAACATGCCCGGCATCGCCGTGCTGCGGGCCGACGGCTACAACGTGCCGGCATCGCCGCTGATCACCAGCACCGGCATCGCCTCGCTGCTGCTGGCACCGTTCGGTTCCCATGGCATCAACCTGGCGGCCATCAGCGCGGCCATCTGCACCGGCCCCCATGCCCACGAAGATCGCAACAAGCGCTACACGGCGGCGCTCTGGTGCGGGATTTTCTACGGGATTGCCGGGGTGTTCGGCGCGACGCTGGCGGCGTTGTTCGCGGCGCTGCCCAAGGAGCTGGTGCTGTCCATCGCGGCCTTGGCGCTGTTCGGGTCGATCATCAACGGTTTGAGCATCGCCATGAGCGAAGTGAAGGAGCGGGAAGCGGCACTGATCACCTTCATGGTCACGGCGTCGGGGCTGACGCTGTTCTCCATCGGTTCGGCGTTCTGGGGGATTGTGGCGGGGGTACTGACGCTGCTGATCCTGAACTGGAGCAACGATTGAAAGCATCGCGAGCAAGCTCGCTCCCACAGGGGATGTGTGTCGTTCACATCACTACTGTGGGAGCGAGCTTGCTCGCGATAACGGCCTGAAGGGCAACAGCCACCCAACAGACTGGCACAAAAAAACCGGCGCCCGAAAGGGCTGCCGGTTTCTGACCATCAAGCGACCGGATTGATCGGCTTTTCCGGGTACCAGACGTCCATCAGCGGGCTGACTTCAACGCTGGTCAGCTCAGGACGCGCCTTGAGCCAGGCTTCAACGGCAGCGCGCTGCTCTTCGGAAACCGAGCCACGCTTCTGCAGGCAAACCAGACCGTAGTCGTCGCCGCCGACGTAGCCCAGGCCGTTGGCTTCCATGGCTTCTTTCAGGAAAGCGTCGAGGAAAGCGTCAATAGCCTCATCGGCCAGATCTTCTTTGAAATCCAGGTTCAGTTCGAAACCCAGCTCTTGAAATTCATCCACGCACAGTTTTTTGCGCAGACGCTGGGAACGGTTAGTCGCCATTGGAACAATCCTCATAAGTAATAACGGCCGGCACTTTACCAGTTTGGTGCGTCGATTGCCCGACTGATCGGGCGTATCGACCTACCGTCGGTAAAAAATAGCAGCCGAAGGGCTCAGGCACGGCCCCAGCCGTTGCGGCTTGGGGCATAATGCCGACACTTTCATGACCGTTGAGGGCGTTCATTTTCATGCCCTCGTCTTTTCCCCCTCGCCCGTAGGGTTTTATTTCAAATGATCAAATCTTTGCGTCCACTGCTTCTGGCCAGCCTTCTTCTTCCCCTGGCCCTCCCTGTCACCAGCTACGCCGCCACCATCAACACCGCCCTGTCGCCCAACGTGCAAAAGGCGCTCAAGAACAGCAAGCTGCAGAACGACGCGCTGTCCCTGGTGATGGTGCCACTCAACGGCCCCGGCACTCCTACCCTGTACAACGCCGACGTCTCGGTGAACCCGGCGTCCACCATGAAGCTGGTGACCACCTACGCGGCCCTGGAAATGCTCGGCCCCAATCACCAGTGGAAAACCGAGTTCTACACCGACGGCACTCTCAACGGCGGGATCCTCAACGGCAACCTGTATCTCAAGGGCGGCGGCGATCCCAAGCTGAACATGGAAAAACTCTGGCTGCTGATGCGCGATCTGCGGGCCAACGGCGTGCAGCAGGTCACCGGCGACCTGGTGCTGGACCGTGGATTCTTCATCCAGCCGCAACTGCCCGAATTCAACGACGACGGCAACGACGAAAACAAACCGTTCCTGGTCAAGCCCGACTCGCTGCTGGTCAACCTCAAGGCCCTGCGCTTCGTTGCCCGCAATGACAGCGGCCGGGTGCTGGTGTCGGTGGAGCCGCCGATCGCCAGCATTCGCATCGAAAACCAGGTCAAGGCCGTCAATTCCAAGCAATGCGCCGGCGGCGTGCGCTACAACCCGGTACCGCAAGCAGACGGCAGCGTGACAGTGACCGTCGGCGGCCAGCTCGGGGACGGTTGCAGCTCCCAGACCTACCTGTCGTTGCTGGATCACGCCACCTACACTGCCGGTGCGGTGCGAGCGATCTGGAAAGAGCTGGGCGGCAGCATCCAGGGCAAGGACCGCCTGGCAGCGACCCCGAGCAGCGCCAAGGTCCTGGCCCGGGCGTTCTCCCCGGACTTGGCTGAAATCATCCGCGACATCAACAAATACAGTAACAACACCATGGCCCAGCAACTGTTCCTGAGCCTCGGCGCGCAGTTCCGTAACGAAGCCGACGGTGATGACGCCAAGGCGGCGCAGCGGGTGGTGCGCCAGTGGCTGGCCAAGAAAGGCATCACCGCGCCGCACCTGGTGATGGAGAATGGCTCCGGTCTGTCCCGCGCCGAACGGGTCAGCGCCCGGGAAATGGCGGCCATGCTGCAAGCCGCCTGGCGCAGCCCGTACTCGGCCGAGTTCATCAGTTCGATGCCGATTGCCGGCACCGACGGCACCATGCGCAAACGCCTGAAGACCACCGCGATGGCCGGCGAAGCCCACGTCAAGACCGGGACCCTGAACACCGTCCGCGCCATCGCCGGCTACAGCCGTGACATCAATGGCAATACCTGGGCGGTGGTAGCGATTCTCAACGATCCAAAACCATGGGGCGCCTCGTCGGTGCTGGACCAGGTGCTGCTGGACCTGTATCGCCAGCCGAAACTGCCGCAGACGGCTTCGGTGCTCTAACCCCACCAGAGATCAACTGTGGGAGCGGGCTTGCTCGCGAAGGCGGTGTAACATTCAACAACTTCGTTGACTGATACGCCGCCTTCGCGAGCAAGCCCGCTCCCACACTTTACCCATATACCCAGCCAGAGTGGCTAGCCCAACTGCACCTCAACCCGATCGCGCCCGGCCTGCTTGGCCGCATACACGCCCGAGTCAGCCCTTAGCAGCAACGCATCGGCGCCCTCCCCGGCGCGCCAGGTGGCGATACCGAAGCTGGCGGTGACAAACCCCACACCCTCGATGGGCGCCGCCCGCAAGCCTTCCCACAACTCCAATGCCAAGGTGTAGGCGCTTTCGCTGTCGGTGTCCGGGCACAGCACGACGAACTCTTCCCCACCCAGCCGGCAGAACACATCGGTACGACGCAACCGTTGGGCGACGCGCTGGCAGACCGCCTGCAACACCCGGTCGCCCACTGCGTGACCATGCTGGTCGTTGATGCGCTTGAAGTGGTCAATGTCGAGCATGATGACCGCCAGCCCCCCGGAACCGCGCTCGACCCGAGCCATCTCCGAAGTCAGGCGATCCTGGAAATAGCGGCGGTTGCGAATGCCGGTCAGGGCATCGGTGACGGACAAGGCCCGCAGCTCTTCTTCCACCCGTTTGAGGTCGGAAATATCCGAGACATAGCCATGCCACAACACTCCGCCGCCGGGCAGCTCCTCGGGCGTGGCCTCGCCACGTACCCAGCGCAGCCCGCGCAGGGGCAATTGCACCCGATACTCTTCCCGCCACGGGCTCAAGGTATGGGCCGAAGCACGAATCGAAGCGCGGACGCGCGTACTGTCCAACGGGTGGATCCGCGAGAAAATCGCCTCGGCGTTCTGCACCAGCACATCGGGTTCCATTTCATAGATGTCGCGAATGCCGTCGCTGGCATAGATCACGCTGAAGCGACCATTGAAATCCATTTTGAACTGGTAGATGCCACCGGGCACGTGGGCACTGAGCTTTTTCAGCAACAAGTCACGGGCAGCCAATGCTTCGTGGACACGCTTGCGTTCGGTGATATCGATGCAGATCGCCAGGTGCCCGACCCACAGCCCCTGATCATCGAGCATCGGTGTGGCAAGCATGTTCACGGTCAAGTGGCTGCCATCGCGGCGCACCAGGGTCCACTCCCGCGCCTGTTGCCCGCCCTGCTCGCCGCCCTCGAGCAGCATCGCGTGACACGTCGGAATCGGCTTGCCAAAGCGCGCGCCGAGTTGGGCGGCGCGGGCCTGGAGTTCGCGCGGTACATGCAGGCTTTCCAGGGTCATGCTCTGCAGGACCTCGCAGCTCTGGTAACCGAGCATCTGTTCGGCACCGGCGTTGAAGGTGGTGATGACGCCACGCAGGTCAGTGGCGATGATCGCGACCTGGGTCGCGGCGTCCAGCACACCGCGCAACTGGCCATGGGTACCGCGCAGCTCCTGCTCCCGGGCGCGCAGTTCACGGGTACGCTGCTCCACCAGTTTCAAGGCCCGCTGCCGCTGGCTGACCAGCACATAGAGCAAGGCGCTGAGTAGCAGGCTGAGCAAACCGCCGAATATCACCATGCTGGTGACCGAAGAATGATTGGTAGACAGGAACACCCGGCTGGGTCGCAGCTCCACCCGGTAGTCGCGATCGGCCAGGCGTAGCAAGCGGCTCGCCGCCAAATCGCTCTGGCCCGGCGGGTTGCGGGACTCGAACAGCGCCTCCTCGCCGCTTTGGGGAGACGGATCCATGATACGCATCGACAGATTGTCGTGGCCGGACGCCGGCAGTCCATCGCCCGCCAGTTGCCGCATGCTGATGGCCGCCACCACGTAGCCGAACGGTTCGCTGGCCGATTCCCGGATGACCGGCGCAACCAGCAGGACACCACGGGTAAATACCGGGTCGGCGCCCATCAGGTCCAATGGCTGCGAGACCACCGGTCCGCCTCGCTGGCGGGCCCGCTCAACGGCGGCACGGCGCAAGGGTTCGGAAAGCAGGTCCAGGCCCAGCGGTGTCCCGTAGGAGGCCTGGCTCTGGATGTAGAGCAGCGGTGCGTATTCGTCCCGTTCGGCGGCCCGTCGCAGGCCACCGCTACCGTCCACCTCGCGGATCGTGAATTGAGTGGCCCCTTCAGCCTGCGCCTGCTGTTCGAATGCGTACCGTTCGTCCGGCAGCACCCTCGGCGCCCAGGCGAAGGCCCGGGTGCGGCGCAACAGTGCGTCGGCGTAACCACGGAATTCGTTGTTGGAGACCCCTTCGGAGTTGGCAAAGAAACGTCTGAGGCTGTCGAGGCGTTGCTCCTGATCCTGGAATCGTTCTTCGATGCGGCTGAAGCGCTCCTCGGCTTGCAGCTCGAAGCGCTGGCGCAATTGCTGATTGAACAGGTTCATCATCGCCCAGGTCAGCAACCCGGTCAGGAACATACCGGCCAGCAGGACCAGCGAAGCGACCAGCCAGGCCGACACGTCTTCGCTGATAAAGCCCAGGATCCTGGGACGTACCTGATGCAATGCCATAAATACAACTCAGAAAGGAACCAGGCATAGGCACAGCCCTGGACACAGCCTAAGTTATAGCTATTCGCCATCACTTTGACCAGTCCCCAAACGAGGCTAGAAGCCTTGAACTACAAGGCTTCGTGGATCCAATCAGCCCCGACTCAACGCGCCATGATCTTCCAGGCGCGGTGGATCTTGCCGTTGCGGGCGAAATCCGGATCGATCGTCTTGGCGGTGATTTCTTCCACCGCATAACGCTCGCCGAGGTTGTCCTCGAGCTGGAACTTGCGGAAGTTGTTGGAGAAATACAGCACACCGCCCGGCGCCAGGCGCGCCATGGCCAGGTCCAGCAACTGGACGTGGTCACGCTGCACATCGAACACGCCTTCCATGCGCTTGGAGTTGGAGAAGGTCGGCGGGTCGATGAAGATCAGGTCGTACTCGTCACGGCTGGCTTCCAGCCAGGCCATCACGTCGCCCTGCTCCAGGCGGTTCTTGTCGGAAAAACCATTGAGCGACAGGTTACGCCGTGCCCAATCCAGATAGGTTTTCGACAGGTCGACGCTGGTGGTGCTCCGAGCACCACCCTTGGCAGCGTGGACGCTGGCGGTCGCGGTGTAGCAGAACAGGTTGAGGAAACGCTTGCCGGCCGCCTCTTTCTGGATCCGCAGGCGCATCGGCCGATGGTCGAGAAACAGCCCGGTGTCCAGGTAGTCGGTGAGGTTGACCAGCAGCTTCACGCCACCTTCGTTGACCTCGGTGAACTTGCCCTGGGCGCTCTGGCGCTCGTACTGCTTGGTGCCGCTCTGGCGCTCGCGACGCTTGATCACCACGCGACTCTTGTCCACGTTCAGCGCCTGGGGAATCGCCGCCAGGGCGTCGAACAGCCGGGCCGAGGCTTTTTCCGGATCGATGGACTTCGGCGCGACGTATTCCTGGACGTGCACCCAGTCGTGGTACAGGTCGATGGCCATGGAATATTCCGGCATGTCGGCATCGTAGACCCGATAGCAGTCCACGCCTTCACGCTTGGCCCACTTACTCAGCAACTTGAGGTTTTTTTGCAGGCGATTGGCGAACATCTGCCCGCCTTCGCTCAACCGCGCCTGCTCGACCACTGGGGCCGGCGCCGCTGCTGGCTTGATCGGGTTGCCGTTCTTGTTGTACTGGCGCTCTTGCGGTACTTCGGGGGCCTGATCGTAGGCGGCCTGTTCACGCTCGGCCTGACGCTGTTCCGGGGTGCGACGTTCGCCAGTGACGAACTGGTCCGGCAACACCTTGATCAGCAGCAACTTGCACGGCAAGGCGCCGTTCCAGAACGAATACTGCTTGTGGCTACGAATACCCATGCGCTTGCCCAGGTCCGGCGCGCCGGTGAACACCGCCGCCTCCCAGTTCAAGCAGGCCTGGCGCAGGCGTTCACCGAGGTTCTGGTAGAGGTAAAGCAGGCTGGCTTCGTCGCCCAGACGCTCGCCGTACGGCGGGTTGCAGATCACCAGGCCCTTCTGGTTCTGGTCTGGACGCGGCTCGAAGGTGGCGACTTCGCCTTGATATATCTTGATCCACTCGCTCAGGCCGGCACGTTCGACGTTGTTGCGGCCCGGCTGGATCAGCCGTGGGTCGGCTTCGTAGCCGCGAATCCACAGCGGCGGCTTGGCCAGCCCGGCGGCGGCACGGTCGGTGGCCTCTTCGTGGAGTTTCTTCCACAACGCCGGCACATGGCCAAGCCAGGCGGTGAAGCCCCACTGCTGGCGGCGCAGGTTCGGCGCCATGTCGGCGGCGATCATCCCGGCTTCCACCAGGAACGTACCCACGCCGCACATCGGGTCGGCCAGCGCCCCGCCTTCAGCGGCAATGCGCGGCCAACCGGCGCGGATCAGGATCGCGGCAGCGAGGTTTTCCTTCAGCGGCGCGGCACCTTGCTGCAGGCGATAACCGCGCTGGTGCAGGCTGTGGCCGGAAAGGTCGAGGGAGAGGATCGCTTCGCCGCGGTCCAGGCGCAGGTGGATGCGCAGGTCCGGGTTGAGCTTGTCGATGGATGGTCGCTCGCCCGACGGCGTGCGCAGCTTGTCGACGATGGCGTCCTTGACCTTCAAGGCGCCGAAATGGGTGTTGTCGATGCCCGAGCCGTGGCCACTGAACTCCACCGCCAGGGTGCCATCGGCCAGCATGTGGTCTTGCCAGTCGACATCCAGCACACCGTGGTACAGGTCTTCGGCGTCCTTCATCGGGAAGCGCTTGAGCACCAGCAACACGCGGTTGGCCAGGCGCGACCACAGGCACAGGCGATATGCCGTTTCCATGTCGGCCATGCCGCGCACGGCCGAGGTGTGCTCGCGCGCCTCTTCAAGGCCAAGCCCGACGGCTTCCTCGATGAGCAGGCCTTCGAGGCCCTTGGGGCAAGTGAGGAAGAGTTCGAAACGATCGGACATGGGATTTCCAGAGCCTTTGGCTAAGTGGACCGGGCAACGCATTGCCGGGCCGGGTTCAATCAGGTGCTTTTCTCAAGAGCACCCGCGTGGCACGAAAGTGTGCCGTGCCACCCTCGCCGCTCAGGTTAAAAGAGCTTAGATGCGAAGGCAGATAAAAGATTCTGTGCAACAAATTGTGAAAACTCGACCCTTTCGTCGAATAGTACCCGAGTGCAGCGGGAGGACATTCTCATCCGAGCCAGACCTCCCCCTTTCGGCGCAGGGCCGATCATACAGGGGTCTTGCTCAAAAGCGGTCAACGAACATCAAGTTACTTATCGCCCTAACATCTTTATTGTTACGTGCTTATGACAAAACGATCATTCCATCCATGTGACGCTTTGGTTAGAACTCAACACAGGTTGACGTCGCAACGGCGTCAACACCTCGGCTCGTCACGCCGGCAACGAGCCACCAACGGCAGAATGATTCTGCCCCGGCCTCGATAGAGGTCGACGCTAAGTAACAGTCAACAAGTGAGGGCAACACCCTATGAGAAGACTTAAGCGTGATCCGTTGGAAAGAGCATTTTTACGTGGTTACCAATATGGCGTTGGTGGTAAATCCCGTGAGCTTTGCCCCTTTACTCTACCGTCGGTACGTCAAGCCTGGATCAATGGCTGGCGAGAAGGACGCGGCGACAACTGGGACGGTATGACCGGCACTGCGGGTATCCATAGACTCAACGAACTTCACGCCGTCGGCTGACACAGGGCTTAATACTCAAGAACTCGACAATCTGACACCCATATCGATTTAACCACGCACGTCCCATCCGGACGGCGGGCTACGGCCCAGGGGGCTCCTTCGAGGAGCCCTTTTTAATGCCTGGGTTTCAAGAGTACGGTGAGTGCCTGAGTTGCAAACACTGTTGTGGCAAGGCTCTGTGGGAGCAAGGCTTGCCCGCGATGAAGGCAACGCGGTCTGTCTGGAACCGAGGCGCCCGCATCGCGAGCAAGCTTTGCTCCCACAGAATCAACCCAACGCCGCAATCGCATCCACCGACTCACGAATCAACGCCGGCCCCTTGTAGACAAAGCCCGAATAAATCTGCACCAGGCTCGCCCCGGCGGTGATCTTCTCGGCGGCGTGGCGGCCTTCGGTAATTCCGCCCGCGGCGATGATCGGCAAGCGCCCCGCCAATTCAGCGGCCAGCACCTTCACGGTGTGGGTGCTCTTGTCACGCACTGGAGCGCCAGACAAGCCACCCGCCTCGTCACCGTGTTCCAGCCCTTCGACACCTTCGCGCCCCAGGGTCGTGTTGGTGGCGATTACTGCGTCCATGCCCGTCTCGATCAGGGCCTGGGCTACCTGGGTGGTTTCTTCGTCGGTCATGTCCGGGGCGATCTTGATCGCCAGCGGCACGTGCCGGCCGTGAATCAACGCCAGTTCCGCACGACGCCGAGCCAGGTCGGCCAGCAGTTGCTTGAGCGAATCACCGAATTGCAGGCTGCGCAGCCCCGGGGTGTTGGGGGAGCTGACGTTGACGGTCACGTAGCTGGCGTGGGCGTAGACCTTGTCCAGGCAAATCAGGTAGTCGTCGACGGCGCGCTCCACCGGCGTGTCGAAATTCTTGCCGATGTTGATGCCCAGCACGCCCTTGTACTTGGCCGCGGCCACACGGGCCAGCAGATGATCGACGCCCAGGTTGTTGAACCCCATGCGGTTGATGATCGCCTCGGCTTGCGGCAGGCGGAAAAGCCGTGGCTTGGGGTTGCCCGGCTGCGGTCGGGGGGTGACGGTGCCGATTTCCACGAAACCGAAACCCAACTGGGCGAACCCGTCGATGGCCGCGCCATTCTTGTCCAGGCCCGCCGCCAACCCGACCGGGTTGGGGAATTCCAGGCCCATGACCGTCACCGGCAATTTTGCCGGGGCCTTGCACAGCAACCCATTGAGGCCCAAACGTCCGCCCGCACCGATCAGGTCCAGGGACAAGTCGTGGGAGGTTTCCGGGGAAAGTTTGAACAGCAGCTCACGGGCCAGGGTGTACATGGGTGGGTTTGACTCGTTCGAAGAAATGAGGCGCGGATTATAGCGGGGTGGAGGGATGGGAGCGAGCAACCGATGGTTGCCGGCTCCTCGGTTTGGGTCAAGGGACGGGTGTTTCCTGGGGCAGCGCGTAGGTGTGGTCAGTGCGTTTCAAGTTGCCAAAGATGAGAGGGAAGTAAAGAAGCATCATCATCACAGCGAGACAGCCATTGACGATATGGCCTTGAGTATCGTCGCCGACCTCGGACTCACTTAACCATAACGCTGCCGCGCCTCCGACCAGATTGACAGTATGACCAAACGAGAGACGTAGTCCCCCAAGAGTCAGAGCGTCCGCCAATTGGGCGCTAGTGGGTCGTTGCACGCCAGCTCGCACTTCCAAGACTATTCGTTGCAAAGATTCCGGATCAGAAAGTACCGAGTCCAGTCCTCGCGAGGGTGACAGCACATGCCAACTTTTACAGAGAATCGAGACGACCGTATCGACTACCATTCCGAGACCATTGAGCCCAGCTTGAATAGCGTCCGCCCCGAAATCGTAACCCAGCTCCGCGGCAGCCCTGGCGGGACCGCTCAACGGCATAACGCTACCCAGCTCCCTCAGCATACCGAAGACGGCGCCGTGAACCGCCGCTGTAACCCCGGTTGTCATTACGTTCGCACGCTCCGCATTGTCCTTCAAAGGAAAGAAGGATTCAGCCACGGCCCTGGCCGTGTTATAGACAACTCCGCCGATCATTGCGGGGAATAGCTTCGAGGCCGTGCCCGTGACACATGCCATGATCGCACTTCCCATCACCGCGCTCGCCATGCCGATACACGACAGTCTTGAACGCAAGGTCGCCTCCCCTTCGAACTCCCTGCCGACGGCCCCTATCAGCGTCAGCACAGGCCCCGTCATTGCCAGCGCAACGGCCGCCCACGCCTGGGAGGCCTCAGGTGTATCGCCTTCGCGGGTAGCGTGCACGACGAGAGAGGCAATGTATTCACGCAAAAGGGTAGCCAGCACAATGATCAAACCGGTGCGCCCGGTGATATTTAGCAGATTGAGTCCGGGCCTTTTCGCGGCTTCGAGCAGTCCCAGGCCGGCTTCGAGTACAGCCTTCAATCGACCTTCACGGTTTTCGGTGTTTAAAGCTCCCTTTAAACTGTCACCAAACCCAGCCTCGGGGTGAATTTCACCGGTGAGGGTGTAGCGTTCAACGTGCGCCAAAATATTGCGGCCTGACTCACCCAAATTGCCCGACAATTGATCTAACGAAAGCGCTATCGAGCGATCTAGACGCTCCAGACCCGCGACGACTTGCTTGGATGTTCCTAAATCGCTCACCCTAAAATCCCCAACCGCCACCGTCGAAACATCAAGCGAGCAGATCGTCGATTCTAAGGATGAAACGCAACCGGACTCTGTGGAAATCATGGAAGGGACAGATGACATTTCGAGTCGCATATTTATTTCTCCTTGTTATTTAAATAGCAATTTTCTCGAGCGATTCTCACCACTCACTCTTCTCCCAAGCCTCATCCCCCATGGGCTGGAACACATCCCGCATAAAGCTTTTGGTAAACAGATCCATCGCGAACGCCAGGCCATTGGCACCGCTGACCTCTTTATAGAGCTGCGACTTTTCCAAACCCTCGTCCTTCAATCGCACCAAAACCTGCAGCGTGATCGCCATCAACGCCTGGGCGGTGGGGTACGCCGCCGTTGTGCCATCCGCCCCCCGCAACGTACGGAGGAATTCATGAATCGCCTTTTCCCCCTGCCCCTCCATCGCCAGTAACAATTGATACAAGTGCTCAAACTCAGGGTCCGGGCGTTTGCTGTCAGGTGCTTGCTCGCGAGCCGCCAACAGCCGCGATTCCAGTGTCTGGACCGACTCATTCGCGTCGTGATCGAGCAGGCTGGAAACCGGCATGGATTCAATCTTCATGGCGAACCTCGGCAGTGTCGGTTGGCGCGAAATCGGAGAAGCTTGCGCACACGTCCGCCAGCGCCTGCCTTGAGGCCTGATCCAACAAGCGAACCGCCTCCGGCAGGCTGGCGATACTCGCTAATAACCGGGATTCCAGCCGTTCGCCGGTCGTCTCGACATCGAACTCCAACAGTTGATCCGCCAGCCGCAGCACATAGCGGTCTTGTGGGTGATATTCCAGCATCAGCTCGCCGGGCCAGCGCGTGCGCAAGCGTTCGCGCAGTGCATTGCCGCGCGGGCGGCAATGCAGCGGCAACAACAGGTGCAGGACCGCGCCCGAGTCGCCCGCCTGCCCCGCCAGCCAGCGCTCCAGCATTTCATCCAGCCATTGCGGGTGGCTCAAGGCTTGCGCGAGCAGATCACGGGCGGCCAGGGCCAGATCGCTGCGCAATTGCAGCCCCAGGCGTTGCGATTTCAGCAAGCCATCGGCCAGATGCTCGGTCGCGCGCAGGATGCCCTCGGCATAACCTTGTTGAAACGCCCGGGCATGCAGCGCTTCGGCATCGCGGTGTGCCTGCTCGACACACGCGCGCGCGCGGCGCTGGGCTTCCAACTGCAAGCGCTGACGACGGCGCGCGGCAGCGATGTCTTCGCGAGCCAGGCGCACCTCTTCGCCAGCGGGCAGGTCAGTCAGGGTTCGGATGGAGTCGAGCATGCTGCACCGCCAAAAAGAACAGGGTTGGATCAGGTTTCGTAACGGGCCATTGCCGATGCAAGCGAACGACCGGCTCGCAGAACTGCAAGCTCAGGCGCTCGAGCAATAGATGAGGAACGTGCTCGTTCCAGCTCCACAACGCATTGAGGCCGGCCGCTTCGACCCGCGCCATTGAAACCGTCGCGCACTCCACCGGCAGACCGCCTCGCCCTCCCAGATTGAAGCTGGCGAACCGGCGAACCGACACGGGCAAGCACTGCAGCGCCGCGCCCCGCGCCAGGTCGGGCATCAAGCGATAGGCGCCCATCAGCAAGGCGATATAGGGTAATTGTCGCCAATGGCGAACCCATAGCTGCGCCACGCTTGTCAGCGGCGTCGAAGGCCACGGCTCTTGCAGTCCCAGCCCCTCGAGCACGATGCAGTTGAGCAAAGTGTGGGCCTCGCCGCCTTCGAATCCCGCCGGTACAACCAGGCGCTGGGGGTGCAGATACGCCAAAGGCTCGGCGAGGATTTGCTCCAGGCACTCAAGGTCCGACATCACGCCGCCCCGCGCTGGACTGGCGGAAGGCCCAGGCGCCGCCGCCGGCCAGCAGCAGCGCGCTGATCGCCGCCCACCATGGCCACGGTGAAGGCCCCGGTGTGGCGACAGCCGACGGCGCCACATGCTGGGTCGGGGAGCGTTTGGACAGCACCACCGAGACGTTCTCGTACTCCACCGCCGCAAAACTGTTCTTGAGGAAACGCTTGATGTCGGTGATCAGCAATTGCGCTTCGACATCGCGCTCATGCAGCACCACCGCCGACAGGTGGACCGGCGGCGGCTTGCGCCCGCCCTCGCCTGCCTCCAGGTCGTAACTGACATGGACCCGTGCCGACACCACGCCTTCGAGTACCGCCAGCGACTGTTCGATGCGCTGCTCCAGCGCTGAATACAAGCGGGCCTTTTCCGCACGGGGGGAGGCCACCAGGGAATCGGACGGAAACATCTCGGCCACTTGCAGGCGTGGCCGGGAAGGCAACGAATAGAGATTGAGCAGATCGACGGCCGCGGAAAAATCGAGCGCGTCGATTTTCACCGCATAGCCGGTTTTGCCGGTGTCGACTTTCACCGCCGCGATGTTGTTGCGCTGCAGCACCGACAGCACTTCATTGGCCTGCTGCTGATCCAGCCCTTCCAGCAGGTTCGGCTGGCGGCACCCCACCAGCGCGAGGCACAACAGCAGCAACAGCACGCCCGGTTTCATGATGCACGCAACAGGGTTTCTGCCGTGCCCACGGCCTTGCGCACCAGCACGTTGAGCAAGTTGATATCCACGTTGTATTGCCCTGTCAGTTCCTGCAACTGGGCCAATACTTCAGGGTCGGTGATATCCGGACGTTGCAGCAACTGATTGATCGCCGAGACCTCTTGCGCGCTGTCGACGGCGGAACCGGCAAACGCTTCGATCAAGCGCGACTCCAGGGAAACGATCGGACCTTCCTGCGCGCCACGCAACTCAACGAAGGCGGACCGGGCGACAAGCGACGAGGCAAGATTCTGGATGGACATACGATGCACTCATGAAATGGCCATCATCACGAGCAATGGCCAGTCGAAAGGGAAAGCGTCAGCGGGCCGCCTGGATGATCGCCATGTCGATATCCTTGAAACCCTTGATCGTGTTGGTCTGGGCGTTGCGGAACACCGTGTAGGAGGAAAACGCGGTCTGGTAGGCCGCCAGCTTTCCAGGGTCCGAGGCATCGAGCTTGAGGTCCTCCAGCGCTTGATCCAGTGCATCTTTAAGGCCTTGGGCGCCACGCTCGAACGCAGCCGCCTGCTCTCCGAGAAAGTCATCGGGAAATTCGGGAAACATGATCGGGATACCAGCCATACGTCACCTGCTTTGCTTGTTGGAAAAATGCCAGGACGAGGGGCTCGTCTTGACGTAGCCCTGGGGGCCGGTTTGAAACGACTTGCCCTTGAGCGCGTCGTCCTTGAGCTCGACAGTGAAATGCACGTAGCGATCACCCCACTGCCGGTAAAAACGCTCGACATACTGGCGAGCGGCAGCCAGCTCGACATCCTGCAGGTTGCCCTCGATGGCGAACGCGACCGCGTCTTCGTGTTCGAGCCGGCTGAAGGTCAGTGCCAGACGTTGCAACCCGGCCTGCGCAACAGCGGCCAACAGCGCATCATCCTGCCTCTGCACCACCACGTCGCGGGCATAAGGCGCAGCCGCGAGCAAGGTATCGAGCAGCTTGGCCTCCTTGTCGGGCGTGAGCAGATTGCGTTGTGCGCTGAGCAACAGGCGCGGCACCGACGGATCCTTGAGGTCCAGGAAATGCCAAGCCAGCTGCGGATCATGGTCGACCAGCAGTTGCTCCAGCCGGCGACGCTCCTGGTTCAGCAGCAGTACCTCGCTGTTCACGCGGGCGTGACGCGTCAGCACCTGCCGGCTCCAACCGGCATCGCGTTCGGAAGACACGAAGACATAAACCGCCTCATCACGACCGCGCAGCACCTGGACCGGCGCACTGGCGCCGGCAATCAACGCACGAATGTCGGTTTCAGGTGGCGGCCCCGGCATCGACCAGAGGCTGACCACGGTGACCAACATAACCAGCGCCAGAGCGCCGGCAATACAGCGGGTCCAATGGGCGCGCCATCCGCTGAACGCGGCGGCATTGCACGGGCTGTCTGCCGGACCAAGACATTCGGGCGCCCAGGGTTGATCTGCTGAACGCAAGGTCACTTGCAACCCGCCGAGTTGCACCCGGGCCTGGAAGACGCAGTGACGAACTTCGACCGAATCGCCGAGCAAGCGCAACGGCACACCGTCCGGAGTGGCCTGGTCGGCCAGCACCTCGAAATTGCAGCCACCTACCTCCAGGGGAATGAAGATCGTATCCGCCGGCACGCTGGCAACACGTGCGCCGTCCCCCAACACCTCCACTGCCCCGACGACGAACAGGGTCGTGCCCTCGCCGAGCGGGAATTCACAGCCCTGCAACGGGCCGTTGAGGATCCGCAGGATGCAGGGCTGTAGCGTGGGGGCCGTCGGGACTGTCACCGTCCAAACTCCAGGAAGGTCGAATGAGCAAGTAGGTTAGAAAGGCTGGCCGCAGGATTCCTGATCCAATTCTGCCGATTACGTCCTGCATAGGATCAGAATCCTCAGCCAGCCCTTGTTCACGGCGCCGTCATTCCCGGGCCTGGGTCAACACCTGGTAGCGCTGCCAGACTTTGCGCGCATAGCGCAGTCGCGCGGCTTGACGATGGGGGGAATTACCGGCGTTGTAGGCACCGACCGCCGTCCAGTTGTAGCCATAGCGGGCGATAAACCCGGCCAGCACCGATGCCCCGACGTCCACCGACAGGCAAGGCTCCTCCAGCAGGCGCTGTTCGGTGATGCCCTCGGCACCGAGGCGCGACAGATGAATGCTGTTGATCTGCATCAGCCCGATATCGCGGGTGCCGTTGCGGTTGTGGTTGATTGCATCTGGCTTCAGCCCGGATTCGACATCGGCAATCGCTTGCAGCAGCTCGGGCTCGATGGCATGCAATTGCCCCGCCTTGCTCCAGCACCAGGCGTGCGCCTGGGACATGCCTAACCCCAGGCCAAGACACACCGGCACGCATAACCAGGCTTTCCGGCGCCGCTTCATGCCAGGCGCCTCTCGCTGATCCAAGTCAGCTGTTCATGAATGCGCACCCGCAAGATCTGCGCCCGGACACAACCCGGATCCTGCTCCAGGCACTGGTCGATCATGTGCGCCGCCTGCTCGTTGCGCCGCCAGAACCAGTGATGCCAGGCGTGAAAGTACAGCACGTCAGCCTGATCGGCCGACAACAGGCAGCGCCGGAACAACACCTGCGCCGCCTGCTCGCAGCCGCGCAAACTGGTGAGCAACGCCAGGCGCGTCAACGCCGGAATGCTGCCGGGGTCCAGGGCCAAGGCACTGGAAACCGCCGAATGCGCTTCGTCGATTGCGCGTACCGGGTCGCCCAGGCCCATCAACGCTTGCCCCAGCCACACATCGGCCAAACCACACCAGGGTGGTGCATACCCGGCATCGAGCTTCACGCACTGCCTGAACAGCACAAGGGCATCGCGCAGGCTTTGCACCGTGTGCTGCTGCACACTGCACAACCCATTGAGATAGGCCACCGCCACCGCATACGACCCACAGCGCTCACCGACCGGACGCAACCCGGGTACGCGTTGGGCAACCAGGCAGGTCAACACGCCAAGCGCCTCCCCGAGGTCACCGGCGTCCAGCGTTTGCCCATGCAGCAAGGCCTGGTCGCGGCCATGAATCAACTCCACTGACCAATGTCGCTGCTCGCCCGAGCCGATAAAGCGCCCGCTCAAACAATAATCCGCCGACAACCGCCCAGCCAACGAACGCACATCGTCTGCTGCCCCACAGGCCGCGATCACCCCAGAAGGCATAACATGCAACGTCTCGCCGAACGCCAGGGTCAACTGCCGGATCATCACATCCTGCAGATCCAGCGCCGCCGTCTCGTCCAGATTGCGAAGAGGCAACACCGCCAGCGAAGGCGCCACCGCCCTCGCCTGGCTCGGCACCTCGAGTTCAACCACCGGACAGGTGAATCGATAGCCCTGGCCATACACCGTCACAATGAAATCCTTGTGCTCCTTGAGCAACTTGCGCAGTGCGTAGATACAACGAGTCAATGACTCCTCAGCGGCATCCATCCGCGGCCAGACATGGTCCAGCAGATAATCCTTACTCACGACCGCACCCGCCGACTTGAGTAGCAGGCGCAGCACGTGCAGTTCTTTGGGTGGAACATGAACTCCTTGTCCATCTCGCATCAGCGTTCCATCGCTTTGCAATAGCCAGTGGTCAAAAACGAATGACTTGACCGGCGTTTGATCAGTTGTACTGTCCATACTCTGAGGTTTCTCTATAGAAAGTTACTGAAGCGCGATTGAGCCTGTGGGTAACAGGCTCGGGATGGCGAGCTGCGTGACTATAGGAAGATGTGTGGGGGGATTCCGTAGGTAACTAGCCAATACGCGGACGAAAACACGACAAACACTGTAGGAAAATCCCCCAATAACACTGCATAATTTTCGCTGCCAAAACACGCCCCTTCCTTAGCAACAATTCTTTCCTCAAGAAATATTTCCAAGTAAAGATCACTTATGCCAAACACCAAGCTTTTTAAATAATCAAGCACCAGACACTGTGCAAGACTGCCCCTCTATTAAAAATAGCAGCAGGAACCGCACTGGAGTAGCACAATAGTGATGAGCTTTTTTTGAATGCGCTCATAAGGCCTTCCACCTCAGCATACGAACACATTCCATTAGAAGAGATCTTATGTTCGTTTCCAGATCAGGCGCGTCATTGAATGCCATTTATGGCATGGACCCACAGGGTAAACCGGAAATTTTCGCCAAGAGCAGCCCCCAGGGTGTGGCTCTTTCGGACGCGCAAAAGCAGGCCATTAGCAATAGCAAGTTTTTTGAGGCTGGTGCCAGCATGTCATTGCTGGACCAGCCAGGTAAGATGGGCGATGTTTTCGACGAGCATGCCAAAGAACTGGCCACCTTGTTGAAGCATGGTTTAAATGAGCAGAGCGAAGCTGGAGAGACCCTTGTATATTTCCAGGGGCAGGAGCAGCATTTACGGGATTTGTTACAGGCTTCCATTGCCCCCTTATCGGCACAATCAGATCAGATCGGTCGACAGATGACCGTCGATCAGGCGTTCCATCCATGGCTTCTAGATATTCTGAGCACTCCACTCCAGGGTCGGCTCGACGGATCCGGCAAGCAGAGTCATATCGAGTTCTTGACCAAAGTTCGAGCACTGAGTGCTTTTGGCACTACGATTTGGCAGTTGATGAACCCTGTAGAGAATCACAAGCAACCTGAACTCTATGCGCAGCATAAGGAAGCCAATACTGCAGCGTGTGTTGCCTTGTTACGCGAGGTAGGTTTCGATGCCCAGGCAGATGACTTCGCTGAACGCTTTAAAGAGTTCTCAAACAAGACCCGCACACCTGCCTTTGACAACCCACTTAGTCGGTCCCGCAGCGAACGAATGCCGATGGTAGAAATAGGTGGAGAACTAAGGCGCGTCAATGGGATTTATGAAGACGCTGCCAAGTTTGGATTAGGTTTTGGTCAAGTAATACAAAACACCGCTGATCCTGATAGCGCCGAACAGTTTGCCCTGCGTGCCGCATTAGGTGATCGCAATCAAAACATTAATGGCATTGCTCGCGAAGGTGCGCCTATAGCGGATTTGACCCGACCGTTCACGATGTCAGAAATCGATATGGAAAATGTCCCTGATGCCTACACCCAGTTAGGTATCGCTGAGATGTTGGACCAGTATGCGATGCTACACGGTACCGGCATCAATCGCTGGCAGCTATTTGGTACCTTTGCGATGGAAACCAATCTAAAAGGCTTACCATCAGCGGGCGCACACTCAGGCGGCACTTGCGATATTCTATTGGCACTCTCGACATTGAATCCGGAACGAATTTACGGTAATGCAGAATTGGTACTGCCTGCTGGTTTGGGTATTGCAGCATTCATGAACTTTGGCGGTTACCACACTTTTTCGGAAACTTTTCCAATCGCTGAGGCTGCTGCTGCCAATCGCCCTTATTTCCCCACCAATCTCGCCGTGATTAATAGGCCTGACCTATATCAACGGATGGGAGATGTCGCGGAGCGTTTCTGTCCGCAAGGCTCTGAACAGTTAGCCCGATTTCATCAGAGCCATGGACAAGTTCTACAGTCGCTACAGCAGCAACATCCCGACTTGGAATCATTCGTGCCCGATGTAGAGTTCCATGCATCTGAGCAGCAGATAATGGATTGGCGCGCCAAGGTCTTGGAAATGCCTAGAAAGCTTTCCAGGTCCATAAATGCTCGCGCCTGATGTAGAGTCCCAGCTTCAACACAGCTAATGATGAATGGGCGCACCCCTAAACGTCTAGAAGGGTGCGCCCAACAAAATCAATAATCCGCCCCTTAGCTGTTTCCGAGTTACTTTACCGATCGGTGTTGCGCCTCAACCGAGACGATAAAGCGTCCCTCAAATAGTAGCAGCCTGCAACCAACTGACGGATAAACTCATCGCCGCCTTCTCATCCAGATTGCGGAAAGGTAACAGCGCCAACGAAGATGCCCTCACCTGGCTCGGCACCTCGAGCTCACCGGACAGGTGAATCAATAGCCCTGGCCATACACCGTCATAATGAAGTCCTTGTGCTCCTTGTGCTCCTTGAGCAGTGCGTGGATACAACGCGTCAATGACTCCTCAGCGGCATCCATCCGCGGCCAAAAATGGTCCAGCAGATAATCCTTACTCATGACCGAATCCACCGACTTAAGTAGCAGGCGCAGCACGTGCAGTTCTTTGGGTGGCACATGAACTCCTTGTCCATCTCGCATCAGCGTTCCATCGCTTTGCAATAGCCAGTGGTCAAAAACGAATGGCTTCACCAGCGGTTGATCAGTTGCACTGTCCATACTCTGAGGTTTTTTTATAGAAAGTTACTGAAGCGCGATTGAGCCTGTGGGTAACAGGCTCGGGATGGCGAGCTGCGTGACTATAGGAAGATGCGCAGGGGGATTCCGTAGGATGTTGAATGTTATTGACGTAGGAAACCACGACCAGAATCGTAGGAATGAATCCAATAGAATCAAGGTATAAAACCTAAGCACACTGGGAAGGGCGAACAAAAACTTAAACGTCTCACACCACTGAATCGAATATATCCTGCACCGTCCTCCACTCCCCCACCTCATCTTCGGACAATTCAATACCGAAAGCGTTATTCACTTCCAGGACAAGCTCAACCAAATCCATGGAATCGATATGCAGGTCCTCGACCAACCGCGAGCCACCTCCAACGACTCGACCACCACAAGAAATACCAGCCACCAATGATTTGATGATCAGCTGAATACTTTCAAGCCGATCAATTAGGCTTCCTGACATTTTTCTTTCCTAATAAAACTGGCAGGCGTGAAACACACACCTAGCCAGATTAAACATCACCACTTTTACTCAACTTCAAAAATTCAACATCGCCCTCAACATATCCGCAAACTGATTCAAATGCGCCGACAACGTCTTATTGAAATTGTCATGATAAGAATTGGCATTCGAATATTTCTGCGTGAAGGACTGCAGCATATTTTTCATGCGTTCCTCTTGAGCGTTGATACCGCTTTGCCAAGCGTTGAATTTGGCGGTATCCCAGGTCACCGTGCCGCTGGGCGGCAAACCGTCTTTCATCCTATGGAGCGGGCCTGTATCAATGACAACGCACCAGGTGCCATCGGCGTTTTCCTTGAGGCATTGCGGGGGCAGGCCCAGCGCAATACGCCACTTCTCGGCTTCGTCCCTGCAGACCCCGTCATCACCCGGTTTCGGAAATAGAACGGAGTCGGGGTTAGGGTGGGTGTATTTAGCGATCAGGTCAGTCAAGGCGGCGAACAATGCGCCCGCATTCAACTTCACCTCCTTGCCGTCGTTCACGCCTTCGATCCACTCCTTCATCACCCCAGTGATTTGGGCGTTGAAATCGGCAAAGAAGTCCGAATAAGCCGAGATCACGTGCTCATAACCGGCAAGGTAGCCGTTCTTGATCAGGTCGATCAGTTCGAGCAGCTTTTCGAAGAAGTCATTCGATGAATTTATCGTCGCATCCAGAGCCTCGGAGATCTCAAGAGGCTCCTTCTCTTCCAGATGTGCTCGGAGGGCGTGCAGGCTTTTGCTTTGTTCGTCATTGAGCTGCTGGAGCTGACTTTTATCCAAAAGCCCTGCGCTCTGGCTATGGGTCATCACAGCGCAACATTGGCGAAATTGCAGCGCCCACATTTCCGAGCGGATCCGCTTGGCATGGGTCTGTTCGACAAAGTCTGCAAGGTTGACTTTTTCCGCACCCTCGGTAATCAGCTCCTTGGCTATCCGGGTGATCCCCGATGAACAAACGAGCCCGCGCTCTAGATGACGATTGAGCTGCTTTACCGAACGCTCCAACGACTCCGTCGGGTTGAACATTGGTGCAACTGCCGTGGGTATTTCAGGTGGAGTCGGTGCATGGTCTGCGAGGGTGACGTCGGTCAGTGGCTGGCTTGTTGTTGATGTAGAACCCTGAATATTCATCTCGTTAATCCCTCAAGCCGTCATGCCACGAACAACATCACTGCGCGATTGAAACAGCTGCATCACCAGCTCCATTATTTTCTGCAACAGCGCCGCATCGGACGCGTCTTTCTGGCCGGCTTCATCGGCCAGGCTCTTCTGGCTGCTCTGCGCACTTTGCATCAGCACCTCTTTCTCCCGCGCGGCGTGCTCGGTAAGGCGCACCAGGTTCGCCACCACCTGGCTCAGGCTCATCGACATGGCATTGAACGCGCGACCGGTTTCCAGTTTCCTTTCGATCCCCTTGCTGCTCATCTGGCTCAGCCAGTCCGAGGTCTGCCCGACCTTCTGGGCCCTGAGGATTCGCTTGTCGAACCAGGCGTTCTCCTGATCGGTCAATACCGATCCCTTGGGTTGGAACGTACTGACTTTCGTATGACCGGATTTATCGAAACTGTCGAATGCATAGACCTCTTTTGGGTCCCAGTGCTCACGGTTACGACCCAGCTTGAGGTCGCGTTCGATATTGCCGGCATCCATCGCGTTACGCCTATGCAGGTTGATATCGGCATGTTTCATCGCCTGGCCCTGGAAAGTCTTGAGCATGGCGAACCCGGCGATGGCGCCAGACACGACTGCGGCGGTAATGGCGCTGTAAAGCGCTGCCTTGCCCGATTCGACAATGGCCGCGCCTTGGGCCTTGGCGGCATCGGAGGCCATGACGCTGAAATGGCCACGCAGTTGCGCGTTGACCACTCGCGCAACATTCAACGCAATGATCACCGACACCAACACGTTGACGTGTTTCTCCCAGGCGCTGGGGTCAAAAATCAGCTCGTTGCGCACCTCATCGCTGAGCACCATTGAGGCGGCCAGGAAGTCTTGCCAGTCCGAATCGGTGGGCTGGTAGGCGTTGATCTCACGCTCGAGCTCCGCCGCCGAGGGCGCTGGGACGGTGGTTTTTTGGAGCACTTGCTGTGCGGTGATGTTGTCGAGGCTCAAGCCCGCCACTGACTTGCGTTTCGAAAACTGTTCCTGGGCGACTAATTCGCTCAGCCCCGCGTCGTTGCTCAGCTCGTGGGCAATGACAACCGGAGCCATCCTGGTCGTAACGTATTGGGTCATCGTAGATACCTGTTAGCGGTGAAGTTCAAACATGCCGAGCCATTTGCAGGCTGACGGAATGGCTGCGCTGCATGTCAGCAAAGAGCTGTTCGATCTGGCGGGTTCGCTCGCGCATCGCCTGGCCGTAGTCGTCGACCACTTGGGTGAGGTAGGCGCTGATTGCTTCGCTGATCGCCATGCGCACCCGTACATCGGCCAGGTGCACGGCGGCCTGGGCCTGGTGCTGGCCGCTTTTGATTTGCAGCCCGCCCTGCACCGCCACGTTGCCGAACTCGGTGACGGCCTGGGCGATCTCCAGGTTGGCGGCATAACGGGCCAGCAGTACCGGATCGGCGCCGTTGGTGATGAACCCACGCAACTGCGTGAGCATCTGGGTCAGCGTGTTGCCGACCGAAGTAGCCACTTGCTTCATCGCTTGCATCGCGGCGGGTGCGGCCTGGGCGACCACCGACGCCAGTTTCGAGGCGACGGCACTGACCATCGGCCCGATCACCTGCGCCCCGACAATGGCCACCAGCGCCACGGCGGCCAACGTCGAAACGATGCCTTGGATCATGCCGGCGATCTGCCCGATTTCCTTGGCCTTGTCTTCATCAACGCCCAGCTCTATCAGCAATTGGGTGTAGAGCTCGCTGAACCGCTTGATGGCTTCCTGCATGACGACGGTCAGCGGTTTCATGGCTTCGGCCATGAACGACTTGCCGGTTTTTTCCTCCACCACCACATCAGCAATCATGACTCCCGCGCCAACCACCCCTATCACGATCAGCGGCAAGTTAGCGGTCATGACCCCGGCAACGATGGTCGCGACGGTCAATATCGCCCCGATGATCTTGCCGATGCAGCCCATGGTTTTTTGCAGTGCTTCGGCCTTGCGGACTTCTTCCAGGTATTTATCCGACTCACGCTGCATGTGTTCCTGCAGCCTGGCTTGCAGCTCCTGGAAAAGCTCCTGGCTGAGCTCTTCTTTGTGCTGCGCTGATTCGCCGAGCAGTTCGATGATTTTCAAGCGATTGAGCAACGCCAGCGCACTGCTGCTGAGGGCCTTTTCATCGGTGTCCTTGATGGCGGAACCGTTGACGCTGGACTCCTGCATTTTGGCGACCACGGCAGTGACTGTTCTGGCACAGGCGTTGGCGACCTCGATCAGTTTCAGGTGCGCAGCCGTTGCTGTTTGCAGGGTTTGGGTATGGCTCGCCAAGTCGCCTCTGAGTTGGTCGCGACGCGCCAGTTCCTGCGCATACTCAGGTGATTCAGGGGCCAGTTGCGCCAGCCGCGCTTCGCTTTCAGCCAGCAACCCCTGGAAATGCAGGACCCGTTCCTGTAACTGATCGAGGTGTTCCTGGCTGCTTCCAACATTGCCCTCGGCCGCCGCCATGGCCTCGACGGCAGCGGTGTATTGCGCCGACAGGTTTTGATGAGCCTGTTGCCTGGCGCCGGCCATGCTCTGCAGCATCGCCAGGCGGTTTTTCAGTTTCTTGACGTCGACCTCGCCGATCAGCTCACTGATCATCGCCATCAATAACGTGAACAGATCGCCGTTGGTTTCCTGTTTGTTGCCATCGGCGCGCGGCGCTGGCGGGTGCAGCGCGGGCCGGCCGGTATTGGCGGCGCACGGGCCGTTGTGACCTTCGTATTTCACCGACATCAGGTCTGCCAGCGCTTTCTGGCCGGCCTCCTGATAATCCACGGTCCTGGCGGCCTTGCTGGCAGCCGCACCATATTTTTCAAAGGCCTCGCTGCGGCTCATTGCGCCCTGGAATGCGGGGCTTGCGGTGTTTCTGATTTCACTCATGTTCAGTCCTCCGAACATTGCTGTTCCATGTGAGCCAGGGTGTCGAGATACACCTTGGCCTGCTCGCGCAGATCGTCTTCCGTGGCTTGTTCAAGCACGTATTCGAAACACAACCGGGCCTTTCCGACCTTGCCCAGGGCCAGATGGCATTGGCCGGTGTACAACATTGGCCGATAGTCGTTCTTGCCCTGGGCAAAAGCGATCGCATAAAGGTCGATCGCCTTTTGGTGGTTTTGCTTGAGCTGGTGCACCGCAGCCAGTCCCATCCAGTAATGGCTGTTGTAGAAGTCGTAGATGCACAGGAAGTGAAAGAACTTCTCGGCATCATCCAATCGCCCCTGTTCATAGAACTGGAAGGCGAAGGCATAGAGACTGCCCATGTGCTCGTCGCTGATGCCTTGCACGTCTTTCAACGCCGCACCACCGAGCACTGCATCGACGACTTCCAGGGCCACCTGCTCGTCTTGTTTGTTATCGCGACTCATCAGCCACACTCCTGAAAAAACGCCAGCGTCGCTGACCGATGCATTGAGCCAAAACGCCGGCAAGCACGCTGCCAAATTGCGCTCATGCTGCGGTGCAACGAAAAAACCAGATCGCTCTTTGTGGCGAGGGAGCTTGCTCCCGCTGGGCTGCGCAGCAGCCCCTCCAAAAGGCCACTCAATCCACCTGAAACATCGCGTCGCCAGGCTTTGGGGCCGCTTCGCGCCCCAGCGGGAGCAAGCTCCCTCGCCACAAGGGCTGTGCCTGGCTTTGCTTGGCTTCACGCCTGCTCAACCTGCTCAAGCCAGATCAGCAGCCGCAGCACCTCCTCGACTTCCTGCATCTGGAGGAAGCTGTAGCGCTGGTGGGTCTTGAAGATGCGGCGGGCCAAGGCGATGTCGTTGATCACCGGCACACCCACTTCCTTGGCGTAGGCCCGAACCGCCAGGGCGCGCTGGTTGGTTTCCATCAGGGAGATAAACGGCAGCAAGGTGATCTCCGGGCGGAAATACACGCCGATGGCAATGTGGGTGGGGTTGGCGATGATCATGCGCGAGCTGCGCACATCGGATTTGACCTGCTCCGACAACAGCTCCATGTGCAAGTCGCGGCGACGACCCTTGATCTGCGGGTTGCCGTCCTGCTCCTTGTGTTCACGCTTGACCGAATCCTTGTCCATCATCTGGTCTTTCATGAACAGCCAGTATTCGCTGAGGGCATCGAGCACGACGATCAACAGGACGCAGGCCAGGAACGCCAGCACCAGCACCAGCAACAAATGCCCCCAGATCGCGAACAACGCCGGCGCCTGGGCGAACAGTTGGGCGAACAGCAATTGCCGCTGGGTAAGCCAGACGATCCACAGCGCCATGGCGAAACTGCCCAGGTACAACAGCGCCTTGAACGTGTCCTTGACGGTGCGCAGGCTGAACAGTTTCTTGAAGCCATTGACCGGGTTCAACGCGCCCAGATTCAATTTCAACGCCTCGCTGGCCAAGGCAAAACCGCTTTGCAGCAAGGCCGGCAACGCACTGGTCAGCACGCACACCAGCAACAGCGGCAGCAACACCTTGAGGCCAAGCAGCACCAGCATCGCCGAGTAGGCTTGCAGCTCAGCGTCGAAATCGCTGGCGATGATGCGCCGGTAGACCTCCATGATCTCGCTCAACGAGCTGTTGAAGACCATGTAGGTGATGCCGCACAGGGTCAGGCAGGTGATGACCAGGTCCTTGGCCTTGAACGTCTGCCCTTTGCGCGCCGCATCCCTGAGGCGCTTGGCGGTGGGCTTTTCAGTCTTCGAGGCGCTGGATGACATCTCCGCCCTCCCCGCCATCCAGATACTGCGCCAAGCCGTCGGACAGCGTGCCCATGCGCAGGACTTCATCGGGAAGATGCACGCCGAAATACAGCATCAATACCACCAGCGCCACCAGGCTCTTGACCGTCAGCGACACCGAGAAAGCGTTCATCTGCGGCGCATACCGCGAGAGCAACCCAAGCAGCGCCTCGCTGACCAGCAAGGTCGCCACCACCGGCGCACTGATGACCAGGGTCTTGCTCACCAGCGCATCAAGCAACGAATAGAGCGCGGGCAGGTGCAACTCACAACTGCTCGCTGGCGCGCAAAGGCGATAGCTGTGGCCGACGGTTTCGAGCATCAACAACATGCCGCCACCTTCGAGATAAACCGCTGCGGCAAACAACTGGAGAAAATTCGCCAACTCCGAGGTATCGACACCGTTGGCCGGGTCCACCGTGCTGCTGAGCATGGCCCCGCGCTGGTTGTCGATCAGGTTGCCCATGGCATGCAGCACCCAGAACGGCCAGCCCAGCAGCACGCCCAGCAGCACTCCGATACCCGCCTCACGCAGCACCAGACCGAGGAACGCCACGCTGTCGAGGGCTGGCGTAGGCACGCCGACGTAGCGCCAGAAGCCCAGTGCCACCAGCACAATCACCGCCTGGCGCGCGACGCCGGTCAGCACGCTGCTATTGAGAAACGGCAACATGAAGAAAATCGGCGCCAGACGCGCCACGCCCAACACCGCCGCAGCGAACCAGGCGTACAGCTCGAAAAACAACGCCACCGACATCGACCTAACTCAACGCCAGGCGAATGACTTCACGACTGAAATCCAGCAAGGTTTCGCCATACCAGCCCGAAAGCAGGAACAGGCACGCCGCCACCGCCAACAGCTTGAAGCCGAACGGCAGCGTCTGCTCCTGCAGCTGCGTCACGGTCTGGATCAACCCGACCACCAGGCCGACCACCGTGGCGACGATGATCGGCCAGGCCACCATCAGCAGAATCAGGTACAGGGTTTTGTTGCCGGCATAGACCAGATCGTTCATCGGCGCACCTAGGCCAGCAAGGTCAGGTATTGCTTGACCAGCCCGGTCGACAGCAACGCCCAGCCGTCCAGTGCGACAAACAGCACCAGTTTGATCGGCACGGAAATGATCACCGGGCTCATCATCATCATGCCCAGCGCCAGCAGGATGCTGGAGATCACCAGGTCGACGATCACGAAGGGCAGGTACAGATAGAAGCCGATCTTGAAGGCACTTTTGATTTCACTCAGCGCATAGGCCGGCAACAGCGAAAACAGCGAGGCCTCAACCTCTTCATCGGCAGGCAAGCCCGCGTCGGTTTCATCCTGGAACGCCTGGGCCCGCTCGAAAAACTGCGCCAGCTCCGGGTCGGTGTACTTGCGCAGGTAATCCTTGTAGCTGCCCAGGCCGTTCTCGGCGAAGTCCACCACCGACGCAATGTCGGTAAAGGTCACCGCCTCGGTCTTGTAGTAGTCATGGCCCTGCTTCATGACCGGCGTCATGACGAAAATCGCCAGCATCAGGGCAATCGCATTGAGCGCCATGTTCGATGGCACCTGCTGCAGGCCCAACGCGTTGCGTACGATGACGAAGACGATGGAGAACTTGATGTAGCAGGTGCCCGCCGCCACCAGGAACGGCAGCAGCGAAGCGAACGCCAGCAGCGCGATCAGCGAGACGTCATTCATCGGCGCCCGCTCGATAGACCTTGAACAACTCGACCCCCAACTGGCCGTCCAACTGCACCAGTTCCCCCTGGGCCACCGGCTTGCCGTTGGCGCGCACCTCGATGTGCCGCGCGGCATCTTCGGCCAACGGGATGAGTTGCCCCTCGATGATGCGCGACAGGGTTGCCAGGTCGGTTGGGTGGGTGGCGAGCAGGAATTCCAGGCGCACCGGCAGCGCGCCCAGGTCGATAGCCGCGTCGGGTTCCGGCGGCTGCTCTGGACTGGCATCGCTCACGGTCGGTTGCATGTGTAGCCCCTCTTGGGTAAAGGTAAAAGTGCCAAGGCAACGGTCGGCCAGGCAGCACCACTGAGTTCGCTGGACGATGCGCAGGACATCGCCCTCATCCAGGCGCAGTCGACTGGCAAGACTCAAGTGGCTGAAGCCGAGGAGCAGTTCCAGACGCAATGGCAATGCATCCAGCCATGAGCCGACGCCCCAGCGTTCGCCGGCAACGGATACCGGCGGCAATTGCAGCAACCACACCCGTCCCCGAGGCGTGTCGAGCCATGGCAGGTCGTGGGTTGGCAATCGCGCCGCAGCGACGCCTTCGATGTCGGACAGCGCCCGGTAGTGCAGCTCATCCACTTCCAGCAGCAAGGGGCGCGGCGCGGCACGAAACAATCCGAGGACATTCGTCCACGACGTTTCGCTCGTCAGCAAAGACCGCAACTGTGGAAGCGCGCAATGTAGCCAGTCATGGGCCGCGATCAGCCCTTGCCAGTCGCCGCCGTCACCCTGGGCGCAAAACCGCAAATAGCCGGAGCGCTCTGGCACCCGACCCAACCCCGCATCGCGCCCGGCACGCCGCCAGCGTTGAATCGCCTGGGCCTGGGCATGCGCCAGAGGGTCGACCCGGCGTAGCTGCAACGCGCTCATGCCGGACGCTCGCCCTGTTCGTCCTGCTCCTCATCCGGCGCCTGCTGCGAACCCTGGCGCGGCTGCTCACCGCCACTGTCAGTCAAGCGCCAGGCGGGCTCCCGGGCCAGCTCGAAAGGTGCCTTGAGTTGCTCGAACACCAGGGCATTGCTTGGGCTGAGCGTCAGGTTCCGAGTGGGCTCTTCAGGCAGCCGGCTGATCGTGATCTGTCCACTGGCCGCCCCTCGACTGAACGGTATTTGCAGCAAGCCCCGGCCCGTGTCCGGCAAGACCTCGACCATGACCTCAGGTGCTGGCGGCAGCGCTGGTGCAGGCAGGGCCGCCGGTGCAATCGGTGCCCCATGGCGCGTGCCCTGAAAGCTCAACGGCGCTTGGGACAACTGTTCGTCGATACGGGGGGCCGACCGTGCATGGGGAACAATGACAGGGTCCAGTGGCAGCGGCTCGATCGACACCCCATCCCTCGGCGCTGTGGCTTTATCGATGACAGCAACAACAGGCTCCAGGCGTTGCGGTGACGGACGTTGCAGTAACGGACGCTGTGTGGGCTCGCTGAACAGCGGTCCTGCCTGAGGAAAAGCCATCGTTTCCCGGGCCGCCAATCGCCTGCCATCGGCTTCAACCGCCCGCGTTTCCCGGGCAATCGGCTGCGCCTCATCACGATCGAGCGCCTGCGTTTCCTCCCCCACGCTCATCGCATGCCAGGCCAGCACACGGGCGGTTTCCATCGGGGGTCGCTGCTGCCGAACCAGCGCAACCACAAGGTCCAGCACGCCTTGCGGCAGCTCATCCTCCGGCACCGGGACGAGCAGATCTTGCAGCTCATCCAGCGGGCCTTCGTCGACCGGTTCCAGGGCGTGGACCAGACGGGTTGGCGGCACACAGACCTCTTTCATCGCCGAACTCCAATCAACTCTTCCAGCTCTCGTTCTTCGCGGCGCACCGCCTCAAGACGTTGCCCACGCAACAGCTGCTGGACAGCACGCTCATACTTGTCGTGTTTGCGTTGCAGCCCACGCAGGTGTTCGCGCTGCACCTGCAGCTGTTGCTCGACCTGCCGGCGCTGCTGATCCACGCGGTCACGTTCGACTCGCAGCAGATCGATGCGCCGACGGATGACCGCCTGGGTTCGCAACAACGCCAACAACCGCCCGTGATCCAGCACACAGTCATTGGCCCGATGACTGCTCAACAAACGTTGCAGCGCAGCCTCCTGCTCCTCGAAACCGGACTGCTCCTGCAACAGCGGCTGCAACTGACGCTGGACACGCAACAGCGCCTGCTCGCCGCGTTGCCGACGGAACTGACTGAAGGCCAGCAGGCGCCGTCGATCAAGCAATGAGTTCATGCAGGCTCCGCAAGGTTTCATCCGGTTCAACGCATTGATCCGTTGGCTGGCGCAGCCACTGGTTGAGGGCATCGCGACGTTGCAGCGCGTGGTCATTGGCCGCGTCCACGCCCGGGCTGTACTCACCCATGTCAAGCAACACCTGCAATTGTTCCAGACGCGCCAGGGTGTCGCGGGTCGCGGCCGCCAGTTGCCGAAGCTGTGGCGAGGTGACTTGCGTCGCCACCCGGCTGACGCTGTGCAAGACATCAATCGCTGGGTAGTGCCCCTTGGCGGCCAGGGCCCGGCTGAGGTAGACGTGGCCGTCGAGGATGGAGCGAATCTCCTCGGCGATCGGGTCCGGCTCGTCGTCACTTTCCAGCAGCACCGTGTACCAGGCGGTGATGCTGCCCGACGCGGTCACGCCCGGACGTTCGAGCAAGCGCGGCAAGGCATCGAACACCGAGGCTGGATAACCACGCCGCGCCGGTGCTTCACCGGCCGCCAAGGCCAGGTCGCGGCGAGCGCGGGCGTAGCGGGTCAACGAGTCCAGCAACAGCACCACGCGCCGGCCCTGGTCGCGAAAATACTCAGCAATGGTGGTGGCTTGCAGCGCCGAGTTGCAGCGATCCACCGAGGAAAAATCCGACGTGGCGTACACCACCACGCAACGGTTGCACATGGGCGATTGGCGCAAATGCTCGATGAACTCGGTCACTTCGCGCCCGCGCTCGCCAATCAGGCCAATGACAAAAACCTCCGCGTTCGTGTGCTCGATCAGCATGTTGATCAAGGTGGTTTTACCGGAGCCGGCGGCGGCAAAAATGCCGATGCGCTGGCCGACACCGCAGGTCAGCAAACCGTCGATGACGCGAATGCCGGTGCGCAACGGCTCCACCACCGGCCGCCGTTGCTGATACGACGGCGGGTCGGCATCCACCGGACAGTCCCGTTGGGCGACCGCCGTCGACGGCGCCAGGCGTTCGACGATAACGCCTTGGGGATCGACAACACTGCCGAGCAAGGCATCACTGCAGGTCAGTTGCAGGGTCGAGCCGGTGGGCACGATCATCGACTCCCGGGACAAGCCTTTCGCCTCGCCCAGCAAACTGAGCAGCACCGCGCCAGGCTTGAAGCCGATGACCTGCGCCCTGGCGGCGACGTGGGGCGAACGCCAATGCCGGCGCACCTCACAGATTTCGCCCACCACCACCTCGCTCAGTGCGGCTTCGATCAATGGGCCGCTCAAACGCAGGGGATGAGCCGCCAGTCTTTCCAGACGCAGGCTCATCGACGTAGGCTTCGCAGCAGCGTTTCGGTGGCCAGTACCAAGGTGTCCAGCATGGGCAGATCTCCTCAAAGCGTCTTGATGACATTGACCGAGACGGTCTCGGAGACTTCGCCGAACGACATCACGTCCAGCTCCCGGAAACGTCCCTCGACCAGTTTCTTGATGTAGCGCCGCACATCGACCGAACACAGCAGCACCATGTCCTTGTGGGCGATGTGCACGCTGTCCAGGCCGACGCTGAGGCGGTCCATCAGTTCTTCCGATTCGGCCGGTTCCAGATTGAGGAAACTGCCACCCGAGGTTTGCCGGATGCCCCGGCGCACCACGTCTTCGAACTCCGCCGACAACAGCAGCACCCGCAGATCGTTGCCCTGGGCAAACTTGTTGCTGATGTAGCGGGCCATCGCGCCACGAACATGCTCGACCAGCGCCAGCACATCCTTTTCCCGGGAGGCCCAATGGGCGAGGGATTCGAGGATCAGCTTCATGTTGCGCACGGAGATGCGCTCGCCGATCAAGCGCTGCAGCACTTCGGCGATCTTCTGCACCGTGACGTGGCGATAGACTTCCTTGAGCAGGTCGGGGTAGCGCGCTTCCATTTCATCGAGCAACTGCTTGGTTTCCTGCACGCCGAAAAACTCCTGGATGTTGCGCGCCAGCAGCGTGACCAGGCAGCGATAGCATTCTTCGTCGGCAGGTCGCAGGTGATAGCCCAACTGCTGCACGCGCTCGCGGTCGGCGGCGTTGACCCAGACACCACCGAGGCGATTGCTGTCGTTGCCACGCACCAGGGCAAAGCCCAACGGCTCCAGCTCCGGCGAATAGTCCAGCAGGCGCCAGTGATCGAAATGAATATCGAACTGCTCGGCGCGCACTTCATTGATCAGCACCGCCACTTGATGGGCCGGCAACGCCTCGCTGGCCCGTAGCCGCGGTTCGGGAATGCGCAGCCCGTAATCGACGAAGAACTGGCTGCGAAAGCGCGCTGCCCAACGCTCCTTCTCCAGCGCTTGCAAGCGCACCGTGGGCACCAGCAGCATCAGGGCGATGGTTTCGGTGGCAATGTTGTCGACGTCATCGAGCAACCCCGACTCACCCTGCCCCGCGCCTGGCTCGGCAGGTTCGTTGCGGCTTTCGCCCGGGCTGGCCTGGCGCAAGGACTTGCGATGGCGCACAAACACCACCAGCCCCAGCACACTGGCAATCGAGAGAAAGGTCAGCAGCGGAAAACCGGGCAACAGGCCCACGCCCACCGCCAGCAACGCGGTGACACCGAGCACGAACGGATTGCCCAGCATCTGGGTGAGCATGTTGCGCCCCAGGTTGCTGTCATCACCGTTGACTCGGGTGACGATGAAGCCGGCGCCGATGGCAATCAGCAGCGCGGGGATCTGCGCGACCAGGCCATCGCCGATGGTCAACAGCGTGTAGGTGGACAAGGCCGTGGACAGGTCCATGCCCAATTGCCCGACACCGATGGCCATGCCGCCGATGAAGTTGACGAAGATAATGATGATGCCGGCGATGGCATCGCCCTTGATGAATTTCATCGCCCCATCAAAAGAGCCGTACAACTGGCTTTCACGCTCCAGCACGCTGCGTTTTTCCCGCGCCTGGGCCGCATCGATGGCACCGGCCTTGAGGTCGCCGTCGATGCTCATCTGCTTGCCGGGCATGCCGTCCAGGGAAAAGCGCGCCGCCACTTCGGCGACCCGTTCCGAGCCTTTGGTAATCACGATGAACTGGACAATGGTGACGATGGAAAAAATCACGAAACCCACCACCAGGCTTTCGCCGATCACGAAGTCGCCGAACGACGCGATGATCTCGCCGGCATCGGCCTGGCTGAGAATCAGCCGGCTGGTGCTGATCGACAGCGCCAGCCGGAACAAGGTCGTCAACAGCAGCAGTGCCGGGAACGTCGAATAGCTGAGGATGCGTTCGATGTAGAACGAGCCCATGAACACCAACAGCGAGATGACGATGTTCAGGCCGATGAGAAAGTCCACCAGCACTGTCGGCAAGGGGATGATCAGCATGGCGATGATCATCACCATCAAGGTGAGGATCAGCAGCTCCGGGCGCGCGCCGACATTGCGCAAGAACACGTTGAGCATTCAGGCCTAGCTCCGGGGCAAGATCATGGGTGACCGCCGGACCGGCGCTGTTCGATGCATTCGTGGGCATAGGCAACGTCGGCCAGGCGCGTGAATTGAATGGCCAGGCGTTGCGGCGCCTCTTCATCGGCAAACAGCGGCGTCGGCAATTGCAGGCTGAGCCGACGCACGGCCTGCAACACCGTCGAGCGCTCCCGGTGGGCACTGAGCAGCACCTGCTCGCCCAACGCGCCGAGCAACAGCTGGTCGAGGTCATCGGGGTAGGTCAACACGCCGAACATGAACACCAGCCAGTCGGCCTCGTGGGGGTTGTGCCGGCAGAGCAATGCATCGCCGAGCACGGTGCCGATAAACAGCGCGTCGGCCGAGCGCAGGCGTTTGAGGTCGGTGACCCGGGTCAACAGTTGGCCGAACTCGATGCGCGAGCAACTGGGGTCCTGGGCGCTGATGTCGGTAAGCAGCGCGGCTTCGATGAAGGCCAGCACATTCGTGCGCTGTGCCGGGCCGTACAGGGCAATCCAGTCCTGGTAGCAACTGAGTGGGCCTTCGTCGGACTCGAGAAAATCCCGGTAGGTCTCGCGCAGCAGGCCGGCCCGCACCGCCATGCTCCTGCCGAACATCCTGGCCTTGAGCGCCGCGTTGATCCCGGCATTCATGCGCTTGGGCGAGCCTTGGGCAACCACCGTCTGCAACAGCGTTTCGAGCCGCTGGCGGGTGCGGGTTTCCAGGTTCCGACGGCGCAACAATGCCCGCAGCACCAGCGCCAGGTCGCTGTCATCGGGGAACAGGCTGCGCGCCATTTGCAGCAACCAGGCCACGGGCTTGTCCGCCAGCCGCGCCAGGCTCAGCACCTGTCGAGCCTTGGGCACGGTGTCGTCCTCGAGCACGCGTTCGAAGGTGTCGGTCAGCGTCTCGGACTTGAGTTCGAACAAGCGCCGACCACGGAACTGCGTCAGCGCCGCTGACAGCTCGTCGCTGATCTGCACGATGCGCTGCGCCACCGCCGCCGTTGCGCTGTCGTCCAGCCCCGCCTCGGCGTCGACTTGCGGTTGTGGATGTTCGGCGGCCTTCTCGGCGTTCAGCCGCGCCTGGGCGGCCCGGCCACCCAGGGAAACCGGGGGCAGGATCATTGCCCTGACATCCGGAAGTACATTCGGCGCACACGTTCGTGCTGCTCAGGACTGAGCAACGGCATGCCCGTCTCCACGGGTTCAAGAGCGTCGCGGATTTCCTTGGGCTGGATCAGGAACACCCGCACCGTGTTGGCCGAGCGGTTCTGGCGATAGCTGAACAAGCGGCCGATCCACGGAATCGATCCCAACACTGGCACGCGTCCAACCTGCTCGCCATGATCGTCACGGGTGAAGCCGCCCACCAGCAGGCTCTTGCCCTGGGGCACCCGCGCCACGGTACTGATGCGCGTGCGTCCGACCGTCGGCAACGCACTCTGTTGCTCGCCCCGGCCGGGATTCTCGACTTCGTTGCCGTCCTCGATATTGAGCGACATCTCGATCTCGTCCGCCTGGGCGAAGCGCGGCAGTACGCTGACCAGCGTGCCGTAGGTGATGTGCTGCAGATCGACACTGCGCTCCCCCACCAGCGGGGCGTAGAACGTGCGGTTGTTGTCGAAGATCGCCGGCACGTTTTCTTGCGTCAGGATCACCGGTCGCGAGACCACGTTCGCCCGGTGGGTGCGCTCCAGCGCCATGACCTGGGTCACGAACGAGGCGCCGTCGAGGGTGGTGGCCGAACCGGCGTTGAGCGAGGCGCTGAATTGCCCGCCTGACTTCACCGCGCCTTGCCAGTTGATACCCAACTGATTGAGTTCGTCCTTGTGCAGATCGATGATCCACAACGACAACTCGACATGGCGTTTCGGCGTGTCCAGGGCATTGACCAGATTCTCGATAAAGCGCACCTGCTCGGGCAGCCCCTTGACCAACAGGCTGTTGGTGTCCGGGTAGGCCACCACCCGAATGTTGCCGGCGGCCACCTCGCGCGCAATGATTCGCGGTGCCGTCGGATCCTGGTCCGAAGAGCTGTTCGCCAGGCCTTCGAGGGGAAACACCGGCATCGCGCCCCGCGGCCGCGGGGTGGCGGGTTGGGCCACCGACGGCTCGACCTGCTGCTTCTCGCCACGCAACAGGTCCTCGATCACGGTGGCCATACCGGGGATGGTCACCTTGTCGTCGCGCAGTTCATAGCGGCGGTCGCTGACGAAGGTATTGCGCACATGGATGACGCCAATCTGCTGCTTGCCCAGCAACAGCTCCGAGCGCTGGTTGTCCATCAGCCCGGCCGCTTGCACCACCAGGTCGACATACATCGGCGGACCCGACACATGGAAGGTCCGCAAACCGTCGTGACGCAGCGGATAACGCGCATCGTGCAAGCCCGAACGCCCCAGGAACGCCTGGAGCTTGGCGACGGTCAGGGTCTGCAGCGACATCATCGCGCTCTTGATTTCCGAGGCGTCATACAGATAGGTCGCCTGGCCATCGCTGTACCAGATCAACCCCATCTGTGCGCTGACTCGCTCGAAGGTCCGTTGCGGCATGCGCAGGTCGAACGTACCGCCAATGCGCTTGGCCGCCGCGGCCTTGCTGACGATCACTGGCTTGCCCAGTGACCCGGACAGCTCGCTGAAAAAGGTCCGCGCGCTCTGTTCGCGGGCTTCGAAGGTATAGACATCGGCCCTTGCGGCACCGGATGCGAACAGCATCACCATGCTGAAGCAGGCGGATAACCGGGACAGGGATAACGGTTGGCGGCTCATCGGCTCACTTGCCTGGAAGGTAGGTGATATCCGCCAGGCTGCTGGGCGCGAAACCCACCAGTTCGCGGATTTCCTTGGAAAAATGTGACGACGAGGCAAAGCCGAACTCCAACGCGACATCGGTCAACGAGCCGCCCTGAAGACTCATGTTCAACAGCGCCTGGGCCGTGCGCCAACCACGCAAGGCCGGCTTGGCCGCAGAGCCCAGGGCTTGGCGACAAAGCCTGCGAAAATGCGAAACCGATACGCCGTAGCGTTGCGCCAGCGTGTTCAGCTTTTCGCTGCGGGTGCCTTGCTCCAGAAGGAAACGCACGAGCCCGTAGCTCTCGTGATGACGCAGCAGGTGGGCGACCGCGTGATAGGCCGGCGTGCCGCTCATCGCCTGGCCGATGTACCAGCGTTCGAACCGTTGCGGCGAGCGGACGGTTTCCCCTGCCACCGGCAACAGGGCCCATGGCCCGGCGTCCAGTCTTTGCCCGGCATCCACCAGGGCATCGCTCATGTCCAGGAACGCCTGCAGCTTGACCAGCGTCGCTTCGCAAACCGGCGTGACATGCAACTCGCCGCCACAGAAGCGCAGCGAATCGCTCTGTACCACCAACCCCTCCCAACCGACGGGCAGGCAGTGGCTGCGGCCCAACCGCCCGGCGCTCAGTTGAACCGGGGCCCGGGCCACGCGCAGGTGCAGCACGCGCTCGCCCAGATCAGGCAATGCTGTGGCGCGAATGGATGTGTCCTGCATGCCGTCTCCTTTGCTAAGTGGCGTTGGAAGGACCGACAGGATGAAAGACACGACGCCTGGAATCTTGATGGAAAGGTGATGAGGGCTCGGCTGGCATATGCCTTGCACCATTACTGCTCATCGGCGCCGGTGCCAAAGGCCAAATGAGTGCCAAACTGATTAAGTGGAAGGTGAAGCGCGATGAATGAAGTTCCAGCCAACCCCCTGGCCTGGGTCAACGGCAGCGATGCCCCGGAAAAGAGCGCGGTCAACCTCGGGTTCATGGCCTTGAGCGACTGCGCCCCGGTCGTCGTGGCCGCCACCCAGGGCTTCGCCCAGCCCTACGGCCTGACACTGAACCTCAAGCGCCAGGCGTCCTGGGCCAACCTGCGCGACAAGCTGGTCAGCGGTGAAATCGATGCAGCCCACAGCCTGTATGGCCTGATCTACGCGGTGCACCTGGGCATCGGCGGGGTCGCGGCGAGCGACATGGCCGTGCTGATGGGGCTGAACCAGAATGGCCAAAGCATCAACCTGTCCCATGGCCTGCAGGCCCAGGGCGTGACCAGTCCTGAGGCACTGGAACGGCACGTGCACCAAACTCGCCCGAAACTGACCTTCGCCCAGACTTTCCCCACCGGCACCCACGCCATGTGGCTCTATTACTGGCTCGCCGCCCAGGGCATCCACCCGTTGTCGGATGTCGACAGCGTGGTCGTGCCTCCGCCGCAAATGATCGCGCACCTGCAAGCCGGGCGTATCGACGGTTTTTGCGTCGGCGAGCCCTGGTGCGCCAGCGCGGTGAAGCAGAACCTCGGTTTTACCCTGGCGACTACCCAGACCATCTGGCCCGATCACCCGGAAAAAGTCCTGGGCTGCACCCGCGCGTTCGTCGAGCAATACCCCAATACCGCCCGGGCCCTGGTGATGGCGATCCTCGAAGCCAGCCGCTTCATCGAACAAAGCAGCGAAAACCGTCGCAGCACCGCGCAACTGTTAAGTGCGCCCGAATACCTCGACGCTCCGCTGGACTGCATCGAGCCGCGCCTGCTGGGCATCTATGCCGACGGCTTGGGCAACAGTTGGCAGGATCCCCACGCCATGCGCTTTCATGGCAACGGCGAGGTGAACCTGCCGTACCTGTCCGATGGCATGTGGTTCATGACCCAGTTCCGCCGCTGGGGCCTGCTGCGCGAAGACCCGGATTACCTGGCCGTGGCCCAGGGCGTCCAGCAACTCAAGCTCTACCGCGAAGCCTGCGCGGCACTGGACATCGCGTCCCCGCGCCAGGACATGCGCAGCAGCCAACTGATCGACGGCACCACCTGGGACGGCTCGGACCCGGCCGGGTACGCCCGCAGCTTCAAACTGCACGCCTTGAGCGATGCGGCTCCCCTTCTCGCCAGCCGCTGACAGGAGCCACGACCATGCTGCGTATCCTGCTGATCAACGACACCGCGAAAAAAGTCGGTCGCCTCAAGGCTGCCCTGATTGAGGCCGGGTTCGAAGTCATTGACGAATCCGGCCTGACCATCGACCTGCCGGCGCGCGTCGAAACGGTGCGTCCGGACGTGATCCTGATCGATACCGAGTCACCCGGGCGCGATGTGATGGAGCAAGTGGTGCTGGTCAGTCGCGACCAGCCACGACCGATCGTCATGTTTACCGACGAGCACGACCCCAATGTGATGCGCCAGGCGATCAAGTCGGGCGTCAGCGCCTACATCGTCGAAGGCATCCACGCCGCGCGCCTGCAACCGATCCTCGATGTAGCCATGGCCCGCTTCGAAAGCGACCAGGCCCTGCGCGCCCAACTCCTGGCCCGGGACCAGCAATTGGCTGAGCGCAAGCGCATCGAACTGGCCAAGGGCATGCTGATGAAGATGAAGGAGTGCAACGAGGAACAGGCCTACACCCTGATGCGCCGCCAGGCCATGAGCCGCCAGCAGAAGCTGATCCAGGTGGCGGAACAGATCATTGCCATGAATGAGCTGCTAGGCTGAAAGCCTTGTAGCGCCTGCCTTGCCCCCATCGCGAGCAGGCTCGCTCCCACAGGTTCGGAGAACACCTCTGATCCCATCGTGGGAGCGAGCCTGCTCGCGATAGGCCTCCCCCCCAATCTCCCAGGTTGGCACAGATCTCGCTTAAGCAAACCCACAGGTAACCAACGGCGGTTGCCCCACCTACGACAAAGACGTCGCACACCCTTCTTGCCTCTCTGGCGATCCGGGTTGCGGCGTTTTTTTGTTTTGGCCCTTCGGGACCGGTGGTGCGACCACAGACGGCGCACTGCTCAAAGCACTGACTCATTTCTCGAGACTTTTACAGCTGAGGTGCGCGATGAATTCAAGCTTCTGGAAATCCGGCCATACCCCGACACTGTTCGCGGCCTTCCTCTACTTCGACCTGAGCTTCATGGTCTGGTACCTGCTCGGTCCACTGGCGGTACAGATCTCTGCCGACCTGCACCTGACCACTCAGCAACGCGGCCTGATGGTCGCGACGCCGATCCTGGCTGGCGCCGTGCTGCGTTTGTTCATGGGCCTGCTGGCCGACCGGATCTCGCCAAAAACCGCCGGCATGGTGGGCCAGGTGATCGTGATCGGAGCGCTGTTCTGCGCCTGGAAACTGGGCATCCACAGCTACGAACAAGCCCTGCTGCTCGGCCTGTTCCTGGGCGTGGCCGGCGCTTCGTTCGCCGTAGCCCTGCCGCTGGCCTCCCAGTGGTATCCGCCACAGCATCAAGGCAAGGCCATGGGCATTGCCGGCGCCGGTAACTCGGGCACCGTGCTCGCGGCGCTGATCGCACCGGTGATGGCGGTGGCCTTCGGTTGGAGCAACGTGTTCGGCTTTGCGCTGATCCCGCTGGTGCTGACCCTGGTGCTCTTCGCCTGGTTGGCCAAGAACGCCCCCGAGCGGCCGAAAGCCAAATCCATGGCCGACTACCTCAAGGCCCTGGGCGACCGTGACAGCTGGTGGTTCATGTTCTTCTACAGCGTGACCTTCGGCGGCTTCATCGGCCTGGCCAGCGCCCTGCCCGGCTATTTCAACGACCAGTATGGCCTGAGCCCCGTCACGGCCGGCTACTACACCGCCGCCTGCGTCTTCGGTGGCAGCCTGATGCGTCCATTGGGCGGCGCGCTGGCGGACCGTTTCGGCGGCATCCGCACCTTGCTGGGCATGTACACCGTAGCGGCCGTCTGCATCGCCGCAGTGGGCTTCAACCTGCCGAGCTCCTACGCGGCCCTGGCGCTGTTCGTCTGCACCATGCTCGGTTTGGGTGCGGGCAACGGCGCGGTGTTCCAACTGGTGCCACAACGCTTCCGTCGCGAGATCGGCGTGATGACCGGGCTGATCGGCATGGCCGGCGGCATCGGCGGCTTCGCCTTGGCGGCAGGCATGGGCGCGATCAAGCAGAGCACCGGCAGCTATCAACTGGCCCTGTGGTTGTTTGCCAGCCTCGGTGTCCTGGCCTGGTTCGGCCTGTACGGCGTCAAGCGTCGCTGGAGAACCACTTGGGGTTCGGCAGCTGTCACCGCTGCTCGGGTATAACCTGCAACCATGAGCCTGCAATTGAGTTTCGCCGAAGCCAGCGCCATCGGCCCACGGGAGGAAAACCAGGACGCCCTGCGCCTGGTCACCCCCGCCCCGGCCTTGGCCGCCAGCAAGGGTTACCTGTTCGCCATCGCCGACGGCGTGAGCCAATGCGCCGATGGCGGATTGGCCGCCCGCTCGACCTTGCAGGCGTTGGCCCTGGACTACTATTCCACGCCGCAAACCTGGGGCGTGGCCCAGGCGCTCGACCGGCTGTTGCTGGCCCAGAACCGCTGGCTGCAAGCCAACGGTGGCGGGCAACCGCTGCTCACCACCGTCAGCGCCCTGGTCCTGCGGGGCCGGCGCTTCACCCTCGCGCATGTCGGTGATTGCCGGGTCTACCGCTGGCACGCCGATCATCTGCAACGGGTCAGTGAAGATCACGTCTGGGAACAGCAAGGCATGCAACATGTGCTCAAGCGGGCCCTGGGGCTGGACCAACACCTGATCCTCGACTTCCTCGACGGGGAACTGCGCACCGACGAAACCTTCGTATTGCTCAGCGATGGCGTCTGGGCAGTCCTGGGGGACACGGCCATCGCCGGCATCCTGCGCGACCAACCGGACCTGGACCTTGCGGCCCAGACGCTGGTCAACGCCGCGCACCTGGCCGGTAGCCAGGACAACGCCAGCGCCTTGTTGGTGCGGGTCGATGCCGTGGGCGAAGCCAGCATTGGCGATGCCCTGATCCAGTTGCAGCAATGGCCCCTGCCGCCTGCGCTGAAACCGGGCCAGGTGTTCGAGGGCTGGCAGATCGAAAGCCTGCTCGGCCAGAGTCAGCAATCGTTGCTCTACCGGGTACGCGACGGCCAGGGCCAACCCTGGCTGCTGAAAACCTTGCCCGTGCAGCTACGGGACGATAGCCGGGCTGGGCAGGCATTGCTCTCGGAGGAGTGGTTTCTCAAGCGCGTCGCCGGGCGGCAGTTTCCCGAGGTCCATGGCGCTCCCCAGCGTCAGCATTTGTACTACGTGATGCGTGAGTATCCAGGTGCGACCCTGGCCGAGCTGTTCAACCAGGGCGGTCCGCTGCCCCTGGCTCAATGGCAGGACCTGGCGCAGCGGCTGGTACGGGCGGTAGGCCTGTTGCATCGAAGGCAGATCTACCACCGCGACATCAAGCCGGAAAACCTGCACCTGGGCGACGACGGCGAGTTGCGCCTTCTGGATTTCGGCCTGGCGTACTGCCCGGGCCTGTCCGAGGACCAGGCCAACGTCTTGCCCGGCACCCCCAGCTACATCGCTCCGGAAGCCTTCGGCGGCACCGCACCCACGGCGCAGCAGGATTTGTATGCCGTCGGCGTGACCTTGTATTTCCTGCTGACCGGGCACTATCCCTACGGCGAAATCGAAGCCTTTCAACGCCCGCGCTTTGGCGTGCCGGTCAGTGCCAGTCGCTATCGGCCGGACTTGGCCGAATGGCTCGGGCAGAGCCTGGAACGTGCCGTCGCGGCGGATCCGGAGCAGCGTTTTGAGACGGCCGAGGAATGGTTGTTGCTGCTGGAACAGGGCGAGCGCCGCAGCTTGAGCGTAAGGCCCAGGCCGCTGCTGGAAAGGGAACCACTGAAGGTCTGGCGGACGTTGGCGCTGGTGTCGTTGGTGGTGAATATTGTGTTGCTGTTCCTGGTGTTTCACTCATGACAACCGTGGCGAGGGAGCTTGCTCCCGCTGGGCTGCGAAGCAGACCCAAAAAACAGGCAACCGCTGCGCGCTTGAGCGGGAGCAAGCTCCCTCGCCACAAAAGCTTTCTCGCCAGCCCTTCCACGCTCCATTACCGGGCAACACGCTTTGATTCGGTGCAATAAATCCCTCCCCAATCCGCTCAACCAGCCCGCTGCTCAATAAATTCGCGCCTTCGAGCCAGTTGGCACAACCACTGCATAACCTCTTTCACCATACATAAAGCAACGCCTCCAACGATGAAGGCGGTGCTTCCCGAGAGAACGGGACCAGGACAAAGGCGTCCTCGCTAGCTTGCTAGCGGGACGCCTTTTTTTGTTTTCGTAAAAATGACCGAGCCAGTCCGATCGCCGTGATAAAGCGGACCTGAGCTTGCGGAGAACCCTGATGAAAAAACTCAAACTGGTGATGATCGGCAACGGCATGGCCGGGGTTCGAACCCTCGAGGAACTGCTCAAGCTGAGCAACGAGCTGTACGACATCACGGTGTTCGGCGCCGAGCCCCACACCAACTACAACCGCATCCTGCTCTCGCCGGTGCTGGCCGGTGAACAGACGTTCGAAGAGATCGTGCTCAACGACCTGAGCTGGTACCTGGACAACAACATCAAGCTGCTGCTCAACCGCAAAGTGGTGGAGATCGACCGGGTCAAGCGCCGGGTCATCGCCGAAGACGGCAGCGAAGCCGAATACGACCGCCTGCTGATCGCCACCGGCTCCACGCCCTTCATCCTGCCGATTCCTGGCAACACCCTGGAAGGCGTGATCGGCTACCGCGACATCGCCGACACCCAGGCGATGATCAACACCGCCAAGACCCACAAGCACGCGGTGGTGATCGGCGGCGGCCTGCTCGGCCTGGAAGCGGCCAACGGCTTGAAGCTGCGGGGCATGGACGTGACCGTCGTCCACATCGGTGAATGGCTGTTGGAACGGCAACTGGACAAGACCAGCGGCCAACTGCTGCAGACCGCCCTGGAAAACCGTGGCCTGAAATTCCGCCTCTGCGAACAGACCCAGGCCTTGCACGATGCCGGCAATGGCCGGGTCGGCTCGGTCCAGTTCAAGAACGGCGACATCATCCCCGCCGACCTGGTGGTGATGGCCGCCGGCATTCGTCCCAATACCGAACTGGCGGAAAAATCCGGCATCCCGTGCAACCGCGGGATCCTGGTCAACGACACGATGCAAACCTACGACCCGCGCATCTACGCCATCGGTGAATGCGCCAGCCACCGCGGCACGGCCTACGGCCTGGTGGCGCCGTTGTTCGAACAGGCCAAGGTCTGCGCCAACCACCTCGCGCAACTGGGCTTCGCCACTTACAAGGGTTCGGTCACCTCAACCAAGTTGAAGGTCACCGGCATCGACCTGTTCTCCGCCGGCGACTTCATGGGCGGCGAAGGCACCGAGACCATCACCCTTTCCGACCCCATCGGCGGCGTCTACAAAAAGCTGGTGATCAAGGATGACGTGCTGGTCGGCGCCTGCCTGTACGGCGACACCGCAGACGGCGGCTGGTATTTCCGCCAGATCCGTGAAAACCACGGCATCAGCGAGATTCGCGATCACTTGATGTTCGGTGAAAACGCTTTGGGCGACGTAGGCCACCAGGGCCAGGACAAAGCCATGAGCATGGCCGACACCGCCGAAGTCTGCGGCTGCAACGGCGTGTGCAAAGGCACCATCGTCAAGGCGATCCAGGAACACGGGCTGTTCAGCGTCGATGACGTGAAAAAACACACCAAGGCCGCCAGCTCCTGCGGCTCGTGCGCCGGCCTGGTGGAGCAGATCCTGATCAACACTGTCGGCGGCGCGGCGGACGTCAAGCCGAAAAGCGAAAAAGCCATCTGCGGGTGCAGCGACCTCAACCACGGCCAGATCCGCCAGGCGATCCGCGACCAGCACCTGCTGACCATCGCCGGGGCCATGAGCTACCTGAACTGGCGCACCCCCAACGGCTGCGCCACCTGCCGCCCGGCGTTGAACTACTACCTGATTTCCACCTGGCCCGGCGAAGCCCAGGACGACCCACAGTCGCGCCTGATCAACGAACGCGCCCACGCCAACATTCAGAAAGACGGCACCTACTCCGTGGTCCCGCGGATGTGGGGTGGCGTGACCAACCCTTCGGAACTGCGGCGCATCGCCGACGTGGCCGACAAATACAACGTGCCCATGGTCAAGGTCACCGGCGGCCAACGCATCGATTTGCTGGGGATCAAGAAGCAGGACCTGCCCGGCGTGTGGAAAGACCTCGACATGCCGTCCGGCCACGCCTACGGCAAGTCCATCCGCACGGTGAAGACCTGCGTGGGCAGCGAGTTCTGCCGCTTCGGCACGCAGAACTCGACCCAACTGGGCATCGAGCTGGAACACGACCTGTTCAACATGTGGTCGCCTCACAAGGTGAAGCTGGCCGTCTCCGGTTGCCCACGCAACTGCTCGGAAGCCGGCATCAAGGACGTCGGCATTATCGGCGTCGATTCCGGTTGGGAGATGTACATCGGCGGCAACGGCGGGATCAAGACCGAAGTCGCGGAGTTTTTCGTCAAGCTCAAGACGGCCGAAGAAGTGCGCGAATACAACGGCGCCTTCCTGCAGCTGTACCGCGAGGAAGCCTTCTACCTCGAACGCACCGTGCACTACATGCAGCGGGTCGGCATGGAGCACATCAAGAAAGCCGTGCTGGAAGACTCGGAACGGCGCAAAGCGCTCCATGAGCGGTTGAAGTTTTCCCTGTCGCTGGAGCAAGACCCCTGGAAACAACGCCTGGAACAGCCTCAGTTGAAAAAAGAGTTTGAGGTCATCCCCGTGAAAAACCTGGAGGTGCCGGCATGAACTGGCTGGATATCTGCGCACTGGAAGAGATCAATATCCTGGGTTCGCGCATCATCAATGGCCCGAAAGGCGATATCGCGATTTTTCGTACCAGCGACGATGAAGTGTTCGCCCTCGATGACCGTTGCCCACACAAGGGTGGCCCATTGTCCCAAGGGTTGGTCTACGGCAAGCGCGTGGCCTGCCCGCTGCACAACTGGCAGATCGACCTGGAAAGCGGTCAGGCCCAAGCCCCCGACGTAGGTTGCGCCCATCATCATTCGGCCCGGGTCGAAAATGGCCGGGTGCAGTTGGCCCTGCGGGACGCAAGCTGATGAACCGCCAGATCACGGCCTCGACCTGCTGTTATTGCGGGGTCGGTTGCGGCGTCCTGATCGAGCATGATGGCGAGCGCATCCTCGGCGTCAGCGGCGATCCCGCCCATCCGGCCAACTTTGGCAAACTGTGCAGCAAGGGCTCGACACTGCACCTGACCGGCGACCTCGCCGCCCGCGCCCTGTACCCTGAACTGCGCCTGGGCAAAGGCCTGGCCCGCGCCCGCACCGATTGGGACAGCGCCCTGGATCACGCCGCCAGTGTCTTCGCCGAGACCATCGCCGAACACGGCCCCGACAGCGTGGCGTTCTACATCTCCGGCCAACTGCTGACCGAGGATTACTATGCCTTCAACAAGCTCGCCCGGGCATTGGTGGGCACCAATAACATCGACAGCAATTCGCGGCTATGCATGTCCTCCGCCGTGGTGGGCTACAAGCGCAGCCTCGGCGCCGACGCCCCGCCCTGCAGCTATGAAGACCTGGAACTGAGCGATTGCGTGATGATCGTCGGCAGTAACATGGCCTACGCCCATCCCATCCTGTTTCGTCGCCTCGAAGAGGCTAAATCCCGCCGACCGCAGATGAAAATCATCGTCATCGACCCCCGGCGCACCGACACCTGCGACCTGGCGGACCTGCACCTGGCGATCCTGCCCGGCACCGACGTCGCCTTGTTCCATGGGATCTTGCACCTGCTGCTGTGGGAAGACTGGGTCGACCGCGACTTCATCAAGGCCCATACCGAAGGGCTGGCGGACCTGAAAAACCTGGTACGTGATTACACCCCGACCATGGTCGCGCAGTTGTGCGGTATCAGCGTCGAGCAACTGCAGCAGTGCGCCGAGTGGGTCGGCACGTCGCCGACTTTCCTGTCCTTGTGGTGTATGGGCCTGAACCAGTCCACCGCCGGCAGCGCGAAAAACAGCGCACTGATCAACCTGCACCTGGCCACGGGGCAAATCGGCCGGCCGGGGGCGGGGCCTTTCTCGCTGACCGGCCAACCCAATGCCATGGGCGGGCGGGAAACCGGCAGCCTGTCGAACCTGCTGCCGGGCCATCGCGAAGCCGCCAACCCGGAGCATCGTGCCGAAGTCGCCCACTACTGGGGCGTCGAGCAACTGCCCGCCACCACTGGCTTGAGCGCCATCGAGCTGTTCGAACAGGTGCGCAGCGGCAAGATCAAGGCCTTGTGGATCGCCTGCACCAACCCTGCGCAATCGATGCCGGACCAGACTGCGGTACGCGACGCCCTGCAAGCCTGCCCGTTCGTGGTGTTGCAGGAAGCTTTCCGGACCACCGAAACCGCCGCGTTTGCCGACCTGCTGCTGCCAGCGGCCAGTTGGGGCGAGAAAGAAGGTTCGGTGACCAACTCCGAACGGCGCATTTCCCACGTCCGCCGGGCCATCGGCGCACCGGGTGAAGCACGTCCGGACTGGGCAATCACCGTGGATTTCGCACAACGCCTGGAGAAACGTCTGCGCCCGAGCTTGCCGAGCCTGTTCGCCTTTGAAAGCCCAGCCCAACTGTTCGATGAATACAAACAGCTGACCCGTGGCCGCGACCTGGACTTGTCCGGCATCAGCCATGCCCTGATCGATCAACTCGGCCCTCAGCAATGGCCCTTCCCGGACGGAGCCACGGTCGGGACGGCGCGCCTGTACGTGGACGGGATTTTTCCTACCGACAACGGCCGGGCGCGTTTTGTGGCCGACCCGTATCGCGCCGCCAAGGAAGTGCGTGACGCCCGCTACCCATTGACCCTGAACACCGGCCGCTTGCGTGACCAGTGGCACGGCATGAGCCGTACCGGTACCGCCGCGCAGTTGTTTGGTCATGTGAACGAAGCGGTACTCAGCCTGCACCCCGAAGAACTGCTCCGGCATCGCCTGCAAGCGGGCGACCTGGTCAGCCTCAAGAGCCGTCGCGGCAGCGTGATCGTGGCCGTGGACAGCGACGACAGTGTGCGCCCCGGCCAGGCCTTCCTGCCCATGCACTGGGGCGACCGGTTCCTCAAGGGTGGAGTCAATACCCTGACGCAACCGGCCTTCGACCCCTTGTCGAAACAACCGGAACTCAAGCACAGCGGCGTGCGCCTGGAACCGGTGGACCTGCCTTGGCAGCTTTTCGCCTTGATCGAAGGCGATGTTCAACAGCATCTGGAGGCCCTACGGCCCCTGTGCGAGGCGTTTTCCTACGTCAGCCTGAGCCTGACTGGCCGTGAGCGTCCCGCGTTGCTGATTCGCGCTGCTAGCGCCATCGCTCCCGAACCGCAACTGCTCCAGGCCATCGACGAACAATTGGGCCTGATCGATGGGCCGGTGCTGGCCTATGACGATCCGCGTCGCTCCATCGGTAAACGGGTGCGCATCGAAAACGGCCGCATCACCGCCATTCGCCTGGCCGGCGAAACCCTGGCCCGCCACTGGCTGCAGAACCTGTGGCTGGAAGGTCGTGCCGATGAACAACTGCGGCGCTGGCTGCTGGCGCCTCTGAGCGCGCCGCCGGGCAACGTCGGCGCCGCAACGGGTGGCAGTAAAACGCTGTGCAACTGCATGAACGTCAGCCAGCGTGCGATCTGCGCAGGCATCGAACGTGGCCTGGACTTGCAGGGGCTCAAACAGGAACTGGGCTGTGGCACGCAATGCGGCTCCTGCGTACCGGAAATCAAGCGCCTGCTGGTTGCCACTGCGCAGCCGCTGGCGGCTATCTCGTGAGGAAAAACACTATGAACGCAAAAGTCTGGCTGGTGGGTGCAGGTCCCGGTGACCCTGAATTGCTGACCCTCAAAGCCGTGCGCGCCCTGGGCGAGGCCGACGTGGTGTTGATCGACGATCTGGTCAACGCCGCGGTGCTGGAGCATTGCCCCGATGCGCGCATCATTGCCGTGGGCAAGCGCGGCGGCTGCCGCTCCACGCCCCAGGCCTTTATCCATCGCCTGATGCTGCGTTATGCCCGCCAGGGCAAATGCGTGGTGCGGCTCAAGGGCGGCGACCCATGCATCTTCGGTCGCGGCGGTGAAGAAGCGCAGTGGCTGCGCGAGCACGGTGTTGAAGTGGAGATGGTCAATGGCATCACCGCCGGCCTCGCGGGGGCGACCCAGTGCGATATTCCACTGACCCTGCGCGGGATTGCCCGGGGCGTGACGCTGGTCACGGCCCACACCCAGGATGGCAGCAGCCTGAACTGGCAAGCCCTGGCGCAAAGCGGAACCACCCTGGTGGTGTACATGGGCGTGGCGAAGCTTAGCGAGATTCGTGAGCAATTGCTGGCCGGTGGCCTGTCGGCGAACACACCCGTGGCCATGATCGAAAACGCCTCCCTGCCCCACCAGCGTGACTGCCGCAGCGACCTGGCCTCGATGGAAGCCGATGCAAGCGCCTTTCAACTCAAGAGCCCGGCGATCCTGGTGATTGGCGCAGTAGCGGGAGCGGCTGAACTGGCCGCCTCCCCGCCGGCCTGGGCCCAGGTTTCAGCCCTCTGACATACAACCCCTACCAATGTGGGAGCGAGCTTGCTCGCGATTGCAATGTATCAGCAGCCTGGATGGTGACTGACACACCGCAATCGCGAGCAAGCTCGCTCCCACAATGGGATTGGAGTACGTCCGGGAGAACCAGGTCGGCTGTCAGGCCGCTTTCGCGAGCAAGCCCGCTCCCACAGAAGGAACGCGATCACCCAGAACCAGGTCGGCTATAAGGCCGCCTCGCGGTGGACGTTGATCTCGGGCGCCCCGTTAACCACGATGGCCGAACGCAGGTATTGCGTAGTGGGCATCCCGGCATGGATGCCGGGATAGCCGCGCTGGGCCATGGATGGCCCTTCGCGGCGGGCCCACGGAGCAATGCCTTCGTTCGGGCATGCCGAGCCTAGGCGAGGCACCGAGTGGTGGGGCAGAAGCGCTTTGGTTACTTTCGACTGGGCCGGCTTCCGGGCTTTTCGAAAGTGACCCGCTGTAAGAGCGGAACCATAAACCGCCGTTACCGCAGCAATGGATATGTACTCGATCAACAAATACCTGACGTTCATAAATCGCAGGCAAAGAAAAGCCCGGCCTAGGCCGGGCTTTTCCAAAGCTGTGGGCTAATTACTTAGCTTGGGCTTCAACCTGCGCTTCTACGCGACGGTTAACTGCACGACCAGCTTCAGTGGCGTTGTCAGCAACTGGGCGGGATTCGCCGTAGCCAACAGACTGAACGCGAGTCGATTCAACACCGTACTGGTTGGTCAGAACTTGCTTAACGGCGTTTGCACGACGCTCAGACAGTTTCTGGTTGTAAGCGTCAGGACCGACGGAGTCAGTGTGACCTTCAACAGTGGTGCTGGTGGATGGGTACTGCTTCATGAAATCAGCCAGGTTCTTGATGTCGCCATAGCTGTTTTCTTTAACGACCGACTTGTCGAAGTCGAACTTGACGTCCAGCTCAACACGTACGACTTCAGCAACAGCTGGGCAGCCATCAGCGTCAACGGTTACGTTGGCTGGGGTGTCAGGGCACTTGTCGACGTTGTCGCACACGCCATCGTTGTCGCTGTCGGAGCAGACTTCAGCCGGAGCTGGAACTGGAGCAGCAGCAGGCTTGGAGCCGCCACCGAAGTTCACACCGATACCGACGCTCGGCGCCCACTCGGTGTCGCCCTGGTCGATGTTGTACTGAGCTTCAACGCCGGCACGGGCGTAGAAGTTGTCAGTGAAGTACAGCTTGGCACCGCCGCCAACGTTGGCGAAGGTGGAGCCGTTGCGACCGCTACGACCGTTCTGACCGATGCTCTGATCGGAGAAACCAGCCGATACGTATGGACGCAGCATGTCACCCGGGTTGTTGAAGTGGTACAGGGCATCCAGAGCGGTGTTGGAGCCCTTGATGTTACGACCGTCTTCGGCACGTGCGTTGTGCACTTCGTCGTAGGCCAGACGCAGTTCTACGTCGTCGGTCAGGAAGTAACCAACCGAACCGCCGAACAGGTTGCCGTTGTTCTTGAAGTCCCGAGCGCTGTCGAACATTTCTTTCTTGGCGAAGCCTTCGATTTCAACTGCGCCTTGGCCTTGTGCCAGAGCGCCGAACGAAGTGGCAGCAATCAAAGAACCAATGGCAAAGCCCAAGGTGTTTTTCAGTTTCATCCGTTAAATCCCCATCTGGTGATTGTGAAGCAGTCCCGCAAACCGGGGGACAACTCGGCGGCAAGTCTATCAGAACTTGCCTACACGTAAGAGATATTTGCGCCGAACTAAGTTTCAGCAATGCCTGCAAATTTCTCACGCAATTTGTCAAGAGCACGCTTGTAACGCATTTTTGTCGCGCTCAAACCCATATGCATTATGTCTGCGATCTCCTGGAATTCCAGCTCTGCGACAAATCGTAGCACCAGAATTTCCCGATCGATCGGGTTTACATAGACCAGCCAGCGATCGAGTCCACCCTTTTCCTCGGGCTTGGGCGCCTTATCTTCCGACGCTTCCTCGAGAGGGTCCAGGCTCAACGCGTCCATCAAGCGACGCTTTCGCCGTTCCTTGCGATACTGTGTGATGCATTCGTTGTACGTGATGCTATAAAGCCATGTCTTGAACTTCGATTTCCCCTCGAAGTTCTTCAGGCCATACAGCACCTTCAACATCACCTCCTGACAGACATCGTCAGCATCACGATCGTTCCCGAGATAACGTGCACAAACGTTAAATAAAGTTCTCTGGTAACGACGCATCAACTCTTCATAGGCGCGCGTTACGTGAAACAGCTCCGTATGCGCGCGCGCGACCAACTCCTCATCGGAGAGATCACGGGGTTCGTAGCGCGTGGATAGCGATTGGGGTTTGTTCAAAACAAGTCGGGCCGACAGTCTAGGTCAATGTGCGCCGCAGCCTGCGATATCGGGCATTTTGCGGCGGCATACATTAGCAGGGTTTGCCGGGTTAGCGGCTACTCACATGCTGTTCCAGCAGGATCCGATTGGAAAGCGACACCAACTCGCCCTCCTCGGTCAGCAATGTGGTCTTCACCGTGCCGATCTCTTCGATCTGGCCTTCGACCTCGCCAACACGCACTTGTTGCCCAACCTCGTACAATTCACGCACATAGATTCCCGCCAGGATCTGACCGGCGATTTCCCGACTTCCCAACCCCATTGCCAGCGCAACCGCCAGACCAACGGTAATCAATACGATCACGATCACGTGGTTGAGCAGGTCAGTCTTGACCTCCAACTGGCTGATCGCCACCGAAATACTGATGATGATCACCAGGCCCTGGGCAATTCGCCCCACGCCAGCGGCGTAGTCCAGCCCAACGCCCTCGGCCGCACCGCGCACCAGCCCGTTGGCCAGTTGCGCCAGCAGAACGCCGACCAGCAACACCAGCGCAGCACCAAAAACCTTCGGTAAATACAGCGCAAGCATATCGAGCGTAGCCGAAACTCGCTCAAGGCCAAGGGATTCTGCTGCGGAAACCAGGAAAATCAGCAGCACGAACCAATACACAATCTTGCCGACCAGGGTAGAGATCGGTACCTGGATGCCACCTCGGGACAACAGCTTGGTCAGGCCGGTGCCGCCCATCAGGCGATCGAGGCCCAGTTTGGCGAGCAACTTGGACAGCAGCGTGTCCAGCAGCTTGGCCACGACAAAGCCCAGCAACAGCACCACCAGCGCGCCGAAGAGGTTGGGGATGAAGTTAGCCACCTTGGTCCACAACGCAGTCATTGCCGTGACGAGGCTCTGGGTCCAGAGATCAAGTTCCATATTCAATCAGCCTTATCAGCGGTGCGAGTAACAGGTTTACGGCGGGAAACCGGCGAGACATGGGCCGATCCATTATTCAGGGCGATCATCAGCGCGGGCAACCAGCGGCCCAGCAGGCTGAACAGATCGCCTGCGCCGACCTGGCGGTTGGCGGTTTTCAGTACACGTCCCAGGCATGCATCGTCGTCCCGGCTGGACGGCGAAGCCTTGAGCATGTCGCGCAAAGACTGTTCAAACGGATCGTGCATACGCACCTCTCGTGATGTCTGTGGAAGACGCGATCAAATTTCGTCGGGTCACATGAAACCCCATCACACCCAGCGCAAGCGGCGGAACAACCACCACTGCCCCGTCGCGACGCAGATCATCAGCAGGCAGGCGACCATGAAACCGTAGGGGCTTTCGGAAAACGGAATGCCACCTACGTTGATACCCAAAAGGCCGGTGAGAAAACTCATCGGCAGGAAAATCCCGGTGATGATGCCGAAGCGGTACATGGTGCGGTTCATGCGCACCGACAGGCGCCGGTCTTCGGCCTCCAGCACAAGCCCCACGCGCTCTCGGGTCAATTCCAGCTCCTCGAGGTAACGGGTCAGGCTGTTGTTCAATTCGTTCCAGTAGTCGCCGTCATCGTCGAAAAACCACGGCAGCTTGAGCCGCGTCATCTGGCCGAAGATGTCCCGCTGTGGCGCCAGGAATCGCTTGAGCCCGGCAGCCCTTCGACGGATGTGCAAAATGGCGTCGTGCTCGGGAGTATACCGTTCGTCGGTATCGAGTTTTTCTTCCTCGCCGTCGACGATTTCGGAGAGGCAGGTGACCAGGTCCTGCACCTTATTGGTGAGGTATTGCGCCATGTAGAGGATGAGTTCGGATGCCGTCTTCGGGCCCTTGCCCTCGGCCAGTTGCGCCAACAGCTCATCGGTGGCGCGCAACGGACGCAGGCGCAGGGAGATGACCCGCTGGGCGGACGCAAAGATCCGTACCGAGACCATGTCTTCAGGCTCGGCACCCGGGTTGAGGTTGATCCCCCGCAGGAACAGCAGCAATTCGGCGTTGGGCAACGGCAACAAGCGCGGCCGGGTGTTCTCTTCGAGCAGCAGGTCGCAGTTGAATTCGCTCAGGCCGCTGGATTTGCGCAGCCAGGTGTGGGTTTGCGGATGACTGCGATCCCAGTGCAGCCACAGGCTTTCATGGGCCTGCAACTGCAAATCGTCGAGTTCGGTCCGGGCTATGGAACGCGCGCCACCTTTACCATCCAGCACCAGGGCATGCACCAGCCCCCATTGCGCGTTTTCTTCCTCGAACATCCTCATCCCTTATGACTGTACTGCTTCATTCAGGCATTTTCAGTGGGCTTGGCGAGACAATCACGCCGTTATTGTCCGCATAGACATACTCGCCCGGGCGAAACGTCACGCCGGCAAAGGTCACCGGCACATTGAGTTCGCCGACGCCGCGCCGGTCAGTCTTCATCGGGTGACTGGCCAGGGCCTGGACCCCGAGGTCCGTCTGGGCAATGATGTCGACGTCGCGGATGCAACCGTAGACCACCAGCCCTTCCCAGCCGTTTTTCGCGGCTTTTTCCGCCAGCATGTCCCCCAGCAGCGCCCGACGCAGGGAACCGCCGCCATCGACCACCAGCACCTTGCCGTTGCCCTTGAGTTCAACCTGCTCCTTGACCCGGGAGTTGTCCTCGAAGCACTTGATGGTCACGATTTCACCGCCGAAGGAATCGCGGCCACCGAAATTGCTGAACATCGGCTCCAACACCTGCACCAATTCCGGGTAGGCGTCGCACAGGTCGGGCGTGAGGTAATGGTTCATCGAACAACTCCTGAAAGGCTGGAACGTCAGACTGAATGAGCAACCGTTTGTGACTGGAACCGCTTGAAGCGTCATATCTTAGCCGCAAGCCGACCAGAGCGAAATGCCCACGTCAGAGCCTTTCGCTTAAACCGCCTCGGCCAGGGCGGGCAGGTTTTCCAGCAACGGTGCCTGCTGATCTTGCAGCCAACGCGCCACCAGAGGCCAGACCTCAGCCTGTGCCGCCTTGCTGACCAGCATCTCGACGTGACCGAAATCGCCTTTGAAACCTTGTTCCCGGCCCAGGCAGACAAACTGTTTGTGCTCGGAACCGATCTGGTCAAAGAGCTTGCGGCACGCCCAGGTGGGGTCCTGATGATCGCCCGCGGCGCTCACCGCCAGCACCGGCAACCGGACATCGGCCAACCCGGCCCACCAGTTCTTCTCGGCATCGCCGAAACGCCCGAACAGGCCGTACCAGCGCATGCTTTCCAGGGCCAGGCCGATGGGTTCATCCTCGGGACCGCGCTTGAGCCTTGAGCCGGACAATTGGGCAAAACGCTTGAGGATGAAGCGGCCGCTCCATTCCACTGGCGGAATCTTCAGCGGCCAGTAGGTGCGGCTGACCTGGGTACCGAAAAACGCCGCCGACGCCACTGCGGGCTCGCCCAGGTAGTGGCCGCCCAAGGCCGCCGCCAGGGTAATGCCCCCCAGGGAATGACCGATCCAGTGGGGCACTTGCCCGCTCTGTTCACGCACGAAGGCGCCAATGGCCGGCAAGTCGTAGCGGGCGTAGTCGGCCACCCGATTGTGGCGATAGCCCAGGTTGCGCTGGGACAGCCCATGGCCACGCATCTCGGGAATCCAGACATCGAACCCCAGGCGTGCCAGGTACGCCCCCAGGCCCAGACCCTTGGGCGAATACCAGAAACGCCGATTGGAAAAACTGCCGTGCAACAGGATCACCGGGACCCCACGGTTTTCGCAGGCGTCGGCCATACCCAGCCGGGTGACGGCCAGTTCGACGCTGGCGTCCGGGCTGTTGCCGGGTTTCAAGCGATAGACGTCTTCGCTCAGATCACCGCGCCGCTCGGCGCTGATCAGGGCGACAGGAAAGAGGTTGCTGCTGCTTTGCATGATTTTCTTGCACAAAAAAAAGACGACTGTGGGAGCGCGAGCTTGCTCGCGATGGCGGTGGATCAGCACAATAATCTTGGCTGACACTCCGCTATCGCGAGCAGGCTCGCTCCCACAAAGGTTACCCGGCTTACATTACCGGTGAGGCCCCTTCACTCGATCAGACCGCCGCCTGACCCTCAGCCAGGAAGAACCAGGTTTCCAACACGGAGTCCGGATTCAACGAAACGCTTTCGATGCCCTGCTCCATCAGCCATTTGGCCAGGTCCGGATGGTCCGAAGGGCCCTGGCCGCAGATGCCGATGTACTTGCCAGCCTTGTTGCAGGCGGCAATGGCGTTGGCCAGCAGCTTCTTGACCGCCGGGTTCCGCTCGTCGAACAGGTGCGCGATGATCCCGGAGTCACGGTCCAAGCCCAGGGTCAGCTGGGTCAGGTCGTTGGAACCGATGGAGAAACCGTCGAAGAACTCGAGGAACTCTTCAGCCAGGATCGCGTTGGACGGCAGCTCGCACATCATGATCACGCGCAGGCCATTGTCGCCACGGGCCAGGCCGTTTTCCGCCAGCAGGTCGACGACCTGGCTCGCTTCGCCCAGGGTCCGCACGAACGGCACCATGATCTCGACGTTGGTCAGGCCCATCTCGTTACGCACGCGCTTGAGGGCGCGGCATTCGAGTTCGAAGCAGTCGCGGAACGATTCGCTGATGTAGCGCGAAGCACCACGGAAGCCCAGCATCGGGTTTTCTTCTTCCGGTTCGTAGAGCTTGCCGCCGATCAGGTTGGCGTATTCATTGGACTTGAAGTCCGACAGGCGCACGATGACCTTTTTCGGCCAGAACGCCGCCGCCAGGGTGCTGATGCCTTCCACCAGCTTCTCGACGTAGAAACCGACCGGATCGTTGTAACCGGCAATGCGCTTGTCGACGCTGTCCTTGATTTCCTGCGGCAGGCCGTCGTAGTTCAGCAATGCCTTGGGGTGTACGCCGATCATGCGGTTGATGATGAATTCCAGGCGGGCCAGGCCCACACCGGCATTGGGCAACTGCGCGAAGTCGAAGGCGCGATCCGGGTTGCCGACGTTCATCATGATCTTGAACGGCAGGTCCGGCATGGCGTCCACGGAGTTCTTCTTGATGTCGAAGCCCAGTTCGCCCTCAAAGATGTAGCCGGTATCGCCTTCGGCGCAGGAAACGGTCACGCCCTGGCCGTCCTTGAGCAGTTGGGTGGCGTTGCCGCAACCCACCACGGCCGGGATCCCCAGTTCACGGGCGATGATCGCCGCGTGGCAGGTACGCCCGCCGCGGTTGGTGACGATGGCGCTGGCGCGCTTCATCACCGGTTCCCAGTCCGGGTCGGTCATGTCGGAGACCAATACGTCGCCGGCCTGGACCTTGTCCATCTCCGAGACGTCCTTGATGATCCGCACCTTGCCCGCGCCGATGCGCTGGCCGATGGCACGGCCTTCCACCAGCACAGTGCCGGTTTCCTTGAGCAGGTAGCGCTCCATGACGTTGGCCTGGGTGCGGCTCTTCACGGTTTCCGGACGGGCCTGCACGATGTACAGCTTGCCGTCGTCACCGTCCTTGGCCCACTCGATGTCCATCGGGCACTTGTAGTGCTGCTCGATGATCATCGCCTGCTTGGCCAGCTCGCTGACTTCGGCATCGCTGAGGCAAAAACGCGCGCGCTCGGCCTTGTCCACATCGACGGTCTTCACCGAACGGCCGGCCTTGGCTTCGTCGCCGTAGATCATCTTGATGGCCTTGCTGCCCAGGTTGCGGCGCAGGATGGCTGGACGACCGGCTTGCAGCGTGCCTTTGTGGACGTAGAACTCATCCGGGTTCACCGCGCCCTGCACGACGGTTTCACCCAGGCCGTAGGCGCCGGTGATGAACACCACGTCACGGAAACCCGACTCGGTGTCGAGGGTGAACATCACGCCGGCGGTGCCGGTTTCGGAGCGGACCATGCGCTGCACACCGGCGGACAGGGCGACCAGCTTGTGGTCGAAGCCCTGGTGCACGCGGTAGGAAATGGCACGGTCGTTGAAGAGGGAAGCGAAGACTTCCTTGGCGGCACGGATGACGTTTTCCACGCCACGGATGTTCAGGAAGGTTTCCTGCTGGCCGGCGAAGGAGGCATCCGGCAGGTCTTCGGCGGTGGCCGAGGAGCGCACGGCGACGGCGATGTCCGGATTGCCTTCGGACAGCTTGGCGAACGCGGTGCGGATCTCGGCGTTCAGTTTCTCGGGGAATTCGGCGTCCATGATCCATTGGCGGATCTGGGCACCGGTCTTGGCCAGGGCATTGACGTCATCGACGTCCAGGGCATCGAGCGCATCGTGGATCTGCTTGTTCAGGCCGCTCAGTTCCAGGAAATCACGATAAGCCTGAGCGGTCGTGGCGAAGCCACCTGGCACCGATACGCCGGCACCGGCGAGGTTGCTGATCATCTCGCCCAGGGATGCGTTCTTGCCCCCCACATGCTCCACATCATGGACGCCGAGCTTATCGAGGGAAACTACGTACTCTACCAAGGTGATCTCTCCACTAACTGTGTTGGAAAAGCTCAAGGCACCGGTGGCTCCAGGGGAGCGATGACCGGCGATATGGCCTGGACCTGGAAAATAAGTGAGAATGCGGGCCACTGGCGGCCGGCAAATCGCGCCTATCATATCCAAGAATCGTCACTAGCTCACTAGCTTAAGGCCCAAGGCGCAAATGAAACGATCTGCTTTCTTTATCTCCGACGGCACCGGCATCACGGCCGAAACGCTAGGCCAAAGCCTGTTGGCACAGTTCGAAAACATTACCTTCGCCAAGTTCATACGTCCGTACATCGACAACGTCGACAAGGCGCGGGCCATGGTACAGCAAATCAATAAAGCCGCCGAAACCGACGGTTTCCGCCCGATTATCTTCGATACCATCGTCAATCAAGACATCCGTGAGATTCTCGCAACGTCCAATGGTTTCATGATCGACATTTTTTCCACGTTCCTGGCGCCCCTGGAACAGGAACTGAGCGAGCACTCCTCCTACTCGGTCGGCAAGTCCCATTCCATTGGCCACAACTCCAACTACATGGAGCGGATCGAGGCGGTCAACTTCGCGCTGGACAACGATGACGGCGCCCGCACGCATTATTACGACAAGGCCGACCTGATCCTGGTGGGCGTGTCGCGCTGTGGCAAGACGCCGACGTGCCTGTACATGGCGATGCAGTTCGGCATCCGCGCGGCCAACTATCCGCTGACCGAAGACGACATGGAGCGCCTGCAACTGCCCAGCGCCCTGCGCGCCCACCAGCACAAGCTGTTCGGCCTGACCATCGACCCGGACCGCCTCACCGCGATCCGCAACGAGCGCAAGCCCAACAGCCGTTACTCAAGCTACGCCCAGTGCGAATTCGAAGTGCGCGAGGTGGAAAACCTGTTCCGGCGGGAGAATATTCCGCACATCAATTCCACGCATTTTTCCGTGGAAGAGATTTCGGCGAAGATCCTGGTGGAGAAAGGGGTGGAGCGGCGGTTCAAGTAAACCCGCAACACCACAAAACCCTGTGGGAGCGAGCTTGCTCGCGATAGCGGAGTGTCAGCCAACACCAATGCTGCTGACGAACCGCAATCGCGAGCAAGCTCGCTCCCACAAGGGAATCTCCCACAGGGGAATCGGTGGTGCTCCTGGATCAGCGCTTCAACCGCTCGACCAACGCCTGCCCCACCTCCAGCGCCGACGCCGGGTTCTGGCCGGTGATCAATTCCCGATCCGTCACCACATGGGACGCCCACGGCGCGGTATTGCTGCTGTAGTGCCCACCGGCCTGTTCCAACGCGGTTTGTGGATAGAACTTCATGCTCCCGCCGCCCAACAGTCCCTTGGCCAGTTCTTCTTCCTGATTGCTGATCACCGTCATCTTGTACCCGGCATAGATCCAGTCGGCGGCCTTGGCCGAAGCCTGGCCTTTGACGGCCAACTGGCCAACGAAGCCCTTGGCATCGGGCAGCGTCGACAGCAACGCTATCGGCCCGTGGCAAACCAGCGCGGTGGTCTTGCCCTTGTCATGGAAGTGCGTCAGCACCCGACCCAACGGTGCGCTCGTGAGCAAATCCTGCATCGGCGCATGCCCACCGGGGATGTACAGGGCGTCGAACTGTTCCAGGCCGATCTGCTCGACACGGGCCAGGCTGATCACTGGCGAGTCCTTGGTCGACGTGATGTTCAACTGCGCCAGCAACGCCTGATAGCGCTCCAGCTCCGCCGGGTCATTGTTGAAATACATCTTGTCCACCGAGGAGCGATCCAGCGTTGGCGCCTTGCCCTCGGGCGTCGCGAACGTCACTTGGTGACCGGCGTCCAGCAACAGTTTCACCGGCTGCAGCAATTCGTTGAGGTAAAAGCCGGTGGAGAAGACCTGGCCATTTTTCAGATCCAGATGATCGGAATCCGACAGAACCACCAGCACGTTATCGGCATGGGCCGCGACACTGATGCCCGCCAGAACAACGGACGTTGCCAAGGTAGTGAGCTTTTTCATGATGACTCCAGGGCGCTTCGATAAAAGATGCGCTCACTGTATTGATGCGCTTACCGGCGATAAACTGGCACCCCGGAACATCACCTGGCCTCTGGAGGCAACAATGCCCCGTCGATTCGATCATCTGGCAGACGTGGAGGCCTTCGTCACGGTCGTGGAAAAAGGCACCCTCAGCGCCGGCGCCGTGGCGCTGGGGACCACGCCTTCGGTCCTGAGCCGCGCCATCTCCCGCCTCGAAGCCCGGCTCGGGGTACAACTGTTGCGACGCACGACCCGACGGCTGAACCTGACCGATGCCGGTACCTTGAACCTGGAACAGTCGCGCTCGGCCTTTGCCCTGATTGACGACGCCGAGCGGCGAATCCAGGGCCAGGACGGTGTCTTGACCGGTCGCGTGCGCTTGAGCGTACCGACCACCTACGGTCACTACCGCCTGCCGTCGCTGCTGTCGCGTTTCGCCCAGGCTTTTCCACAGGTGCGGGTCGAGCTGAGCATCACCAACCGCAATGTCGATCTGGTGGCCGAGGGGTATGACTTGGCGATCCGTCTCGGGCCGTTGCCGGACAGCGGGCTGGTCGGTCGCAAGCTCGAAGACGCCCGCCTTTGCCTGGTGGCTGCGCCGCCGTATCTGGAACGCGCCGGAACACCCCGGCACCTCGATGAACTGGCTGCCCACGCTTGCCTGCCCTTCGTGATGCCCAGCAGCGGACGCATCGCACCCTGGCTGTTTCGCGAAAATCAGGAAGATCGGGAATGGCTGCCGACGGGCAATGTGCAAGTGTCCGACGATGTATTGGGCATCGTATCCCTGGCCCAGGCCGGGATGGGAATTTGCCAGACCTATGAGTTCATCGTCCGGGAGCGCATCGAGCGCGGGGAACTGGTGGCTTTGCTGGAGGACTTTGGCGGACGCAGCCGACCGTTTTCAATCATCTACCCGCCCCATCGACAATTGCCGGCGGCGGCACGGGCGTTGATTGATTTTCTAGTGAAGCAATCTTGAGCACACCTAAGCATGTGGGAGCGGGCTTGCTCGCGAAAGCGGCGTGTCAGGCAATAATTGGCTAACTGACAGATCGTCTTCGCGAGCAAGCCCGCTCCCACAAAAAGCATCCCCATACCGCTTTAGTGGGCCGCAGCCGCCTGCTCTTCCATCTTCTTGCGCAGGCTCAGCGGGCGCATGTCGGTCCAGACTTCTTCGATGTAGGCCAGGCATTCCTTCTTGAACCCGCTTTTGCCGACGGTACGCCAGCCTTCGGGAACAGCCTTGTAGTCTGGCCAGATCGAATACTGTTCTTCGTGGTTGACCACGACCTGAAAGACGATGTCCTCGCGGTCGAATACTGAAGTCATGGGTGTCTCTCCATCTTTGCTCGAGGTTCGCTGCGGCGCATGCGCAGCCAGGGTATGAAAGGAACGTACTGGGCCGAGTGAAAATTAGGCCTCAACGACCGCCGCATGCAGGGCTCGCCCGAAAATTTCGGCGACCCGGTCGATTTCCGCCCTTGTGATAATCAGCGGCGGCAGGAACCGCACCACGCCGCCCTGCCGGCCACCCAGTTCCAGGATCAGCCCGCGCTTGAGGCATTCACGTTGCAGCCGTGGCGCCAGCTGTGCATGCACCGGTGGATGGCCCAGGGCGTCGGGTTTACCCGCCGGGTCTACCAGTTCGACGCCGAGCATCAACCCGCGACCGCGGATATCGCCCAGTTGTGGGAAGTCTCGCTGCAGGATGCGCAGGTGCTCGCTCAAGCGTTCGCCCATGGCGGCGGCGTGGGCCGGCAGGTCGTGTTCCTGCAGATAGCGCATCACTGCGGAACCGGCGGCCATGGCCATCTGATTGCCACGGAAGGTCCCGGCATGAGCACCCGGCAGCCAGGTGTCGAGCCAGTCGCGATAAACCACCACCGCCAGCGGCAGGCTGCCACCGATGGCCTTGGACAGCACGACCACGTCCGGGATGATCCCGGCGTGCTCGAACGCAAACATTTTGCCGGTCCGGCCAAAGCCGCTCTGGATTTCGTCGACGATCAACGCCACCCCCGCCTGCTCGGTGATCCGCCGCAAGCCGCGCAGCCAGTCCAGGTCGGCAGGAATGACCCCACCCTCGCCCTGCACCACCTCGACGATGACGGCTGCCGGCAATTGCACGCCGGCCTCGGGGTCATTCAACAGGTTTTCCAGGTAATGCAGATTGGCCTTCACGCCCGCCACACCGCCCAACCCGAATGGGCAGCGGTAATCGTAGGGGTATGGCGTGAACTGCACGCCGCTGCTGAGCAAGGCGCCCAAGGGTTTCTTCGGCCCCAGGCTGCCCATCAGGCTCAACGCCCCCTGGCTCATGCCGTGATAACCGCCCTGGAACGACAGCACGGTGCTGCGTCCGGTGGCGGTGCGCACCAGCTTGAGGGCGGCTTCCACGGCGTCGGTACCGGTGGGGCCGCAGAACTGGATCTTCGCCTCGGCGGCCAGCTCTGCCGGCAACAGGCCGAACAGGTCCTGGACGAAACGGTCCTTAACCGGCGTGGTCAGGTCCAGGGTATGCAACGGCAGCTCATCGGCCAGCACCTGCTGGATCGCTTCGATCACCACTGGGTGGTTATGCCCCAGCGCCAGTGTGCCAGCGCCGGCCAGGCAATCGATGAAGGTGCGGCCCTCGACATCCTCGACATACAGCCCCTTGGCACGCTTGAGGGCCAGGGGAATCCGCCGTGGGTAGCTGCGGGCATTGGACTCCTGCCGACTCTGACGGGCCAGCAGCGGCGACTCATTGAACTGGTAGAGCGTCTCGGCCGGCGCAGGACTGACCCGGGCCGGCTGTGCTTCGATAAGACTGTTGGCGACTGACATCCCTCGACCCCGCAATACACTGAAGTAATGACCCAACGACACACCGCACAGGTGCATCTCCGGTCGGAGCGCACATGCAGGTTTCCTGTTGTGGAAACGCATCAGCCACGCAGGGATTTACTCTCGGGCAGAACTTTCTCCGTCAGCGCGATCAGTGGTTTGTCCTTGAAGCCTGTAGGAGCAAAGCCTTCCTACAGGCCATTGCTAAAGTGAATCAGGCCGGTAACACCTGCACCGGCATCGTCAACTCGACCCGCAGGCCATCCGGGCGACTGTCGAAATGCAGGCCGCAGCCGCAGCGCTGGACGATGGCCTGGACGATCGCCAGCCCCAGCCCGCAGCCGGTGCTCTGGCCGTTGCGCCAGAAGCGCTGGGTCAGGTGCTGGATGTCGTCGGCAGCGATGCCGGGGCCGTGATCGCGGACCTGGAAGCGCACGCGCTGGCCGATCATCTCCAGGCTCAGCTCCACATCGGTATCGTCCGGGGCATGGCGCAAGGCGTTATCCAACAGGTTGCGCAAGGCAGCGATGGAAAGCACGGCCGGCATCTGCACCGGTGCGTCGGAGAGCCCTGGAGAAAGGTGCAGCTTGATTCGCCGGGAATCACTGCTGGCGGCATCCTGGATCGCCAGCCGGGCGACCTGTTCGGCGTTGCATTGCACGCCATCGTCGAACGACAGGCTGCCTTCGACCCGCGCCAGCAGCAGCAACTGTTCGAGTGTGCGATGCATGCGGTCGGCGCCCTCTTCGGCCCGGGCCAGGGATTGATCACGGGCGGCGCCCTCGGTCATGCGCGCCACTTGCAGGTGCGTCTTGATGGCGGTCAGCGGGCTGCGCAGCTCGTGGGCGGCGTCGCCGGTCAGCCGTCGCTCGCGCTCGATGGTCTTGCCGATGCGCTGGAACAACTGGTTCTGGGTCTCCAGCAACGGCCGCAGTTCACTGGGTAGCGGATGGATCTGCAAGGGTTCCAGGGAGTCGGCATTGCGCCGCATCAGCGCATCGCGCATGCGATTGAGCGGTGCCAGGCCCTGGCCGATGCCGAGCCACAACAGGCACAGGCAACCGAGCAACGCCACGCCCACCGGCACCGAGGCGGCCAGCAGTATCGACATGTTCAAGGCTTCCCGTTCGATCTGGCGATCGGCAGTGGTGATGCGCAAGTCACCCCGGGCCAGGGTGAAGCTGCGCCAGGGCGCGCCGTCGATCATCTGGTCGTGGAAACCCATCTTCTCGGCTTCCAGGGTTTGTTCCGGAGTGCCATGGCTGCGAGCCAGAATCTCGCCGCGCAAGGAACTGACCTGGCAGGCCATGCCGCCAGGAATGCTCAATTGCTCGGAGCTCAAATGCGTGCCGTCGCCCTTGCTGGGCAACGGTGGCATCTGTTCCAGCAACCCGGCGACCATTCGCGCCGAAGCCACCAGGCGCTGGTCGAGGGAAAACATCATCTGGTTGCGCAGGTCGCTGAGCATCCACGCCGCAGCCAGGGCCCAGATCAGGGCAAAGGCCGCGCCGAGGGTCAGGCTCAGGCGCAGTCGCAGGCTCATCACTTGGAAGACTCTCCACCTTCGGCCGGCCCCAGGCGATAGCCCAGGCCACGCACGGTTTCGACAATCCCGTTACCCAACTTGCGCCGCAGGTGATGGATATGGACGTTGAGGGCGTTACTCTCCAGCTCGTCGTTGAAGCCGTAGACGCTGTCCTTGAGTTGCTCGGTGGACAGCACCCGCCCACGACTGTGCAAGAGCGCCTGCAACAGCGACTGTTCGCGCCGGGACAGATCCACCGGCTGACCGTCCAGGGTGGTTTCCCGACTGCTGGGGTCGTAGGTCAGGCGACCGTGCTCGATCAGGTTGACGCTGCGCCCCGCCACGCGCCGCAGCAACGTGTGCAGGCGCGCCGCGAGTTCGCGCAGGTCGAAGGGTTTGAGCAGATAGTCATCGGCGCCGGCCTGCAAGCCGTCGACCCGGTCGGTTACCGAGTCCCGGGCGGTGAGGATCAGCACCGGCGTCTCCAGCCCCTGCTGACGCAACTGCCTGAGCAGCTTGAGGCCGTCCTCGTCGGGCAATCCCAAGTCCAGCACCATGACGTCGAATTCCGCCACGCCGACCATCGCCCGCGCCGCCGACGCGGTGGCGACGTGCTCGACAGTCAGGCCCTGCGCCGTAAGGCCGGCAACGATCCCGCTGGCAATCAACTCATCGTCTTCGCAGACCAGTACGCGCATGGTAAGCCCCGTGGAAAAAGGTACATTAGGCCGCCGGCCGATTAAGCCGACATTATGCGACGAGTACGGCCAACATGGGCGATCATTGCTGCCTGCCGGTCGCCGCCGGGTTAATCGACGGTTAATCGCCAGCCGCCATTGTGTTTTCCACTTGCTTCGTTCTAAGGCTTTATCCATGCGTCGATTGTTTTTGCTGTGGCTGTTCCTGATCTCGGGCCTGGCCCAGGCCGCCAATCCCTTCGAAACCAAACCCGATTTCCTGCCGGTGGAAAAGGCGTTCGTGTTTACCTCCGAACGCCTGGACTCCGGTGAAACCCAGCTGTTCTGGCAGATCGCCGATGGGTACTACCTATATCAGCAGCGGCTCAAGTTCGATGGCCTGGCCGAGGCGCAGAAACCGAAATTGCCGGAGGGCGAGGCCCACAGCGACGAGTTTTTCGGCGACCAGCAAGTCTATCGCCAGGCGTTGGAGCTGAAGATACCCGCCGGTGCCACGGGCAAGATCAAGGTCGGCTTCCAGGGCTGCGCCGACGCGGGCCTGTGCTATCCACCCCAGACCCAAGTGGTCGACCTGGGTGGCAGCGCACCGGTGGCGGCCATCGGCGAGGCGCCGGACCAGGCCCTGGCCAGCGGCCTGCAACAACGGGCCTTGGGCTGGAGCCTGCTGGTGTTCTTCGGCCTGGGCCTGCTGCTGGCGTTCACACCGTGTTCGCTGCCGATGCTGCCGATCCTGGCCGGGCTGGTGGTGGGCAGCGGCGCCGGGCCGAGACGCGGCCTGGCCTTGGCCGGCAGCTACGTGATCAGCATGGCCCTGGTATACGCCGCCATGGGCGTGCTCGCCGCGCTACTGGGCGCCAACCTCCAGGCGCTGCTGCAACAACCGTGGCTGCTGGGCAGCTTCGCGGCCGTATTCGTGTTGCTGGCGCTGCCCATGTTCGGCTTCTTCGAATTGCAATTGCCGGCCGCCCTGCGTGACCACCTGGAAAACGCCGGGCGCCAGCAGCGCGGTGGCAGCCTGGTGGGTGCCGGCGTTCTCGGGGCGCTGTCCGGCCTGTTGGTGGGCCCGTGCATGACCGCGCCGCTGGCAGGCGCGCTGCTGTACATCGCCCAGAGCGGCAATGCCCTGCACGGCGGGCTGATCCTGTTCACCATGGGCATCGGCATGGGCTTGCCACTGTTGCTGTTGGTGACCGTGGGCAACCGCTTCCTGCCCAAGCCCGGCGCCTGGATGAACCTGCTCAAGGGCGTATTCGGCTTCCTGTTTCTGGGCACCGCGCTGCTGATGATTCGCCCGATCATCGACGGTTCGTTGTGGGTCGGCCTGTGGGGCGTGCTGTTGTTGATCGCCGCCTACAGCGCCTGGCGCCAGACCGAAGGGTTCGGCCGCATCGCCTATATCTGCGGCAGCGCTTCGTTGCTGTTCGGCCTGTGGGGCAGCCTGCTGGTGATTGGCGCGGCGGGCGGTGGCGATGATTTCTTCCAGCCCCTGAAGGTCTACGCCGGCAGCGAGGGCAGTGCGACCGTCAGTGCCCATGACGCGTTCGTCACGGTCAGCGAGCCCGCCGCCCTGCAACGGGAACTGGACGCCGCCAAGGCCCAGGGCCAGTGGGTGCTGCTGGACTACTACGCCGACTGGTGCGTGTCCTGCAAGATCATGGAAAAACAGGTCTTCGGCCGCAGCGAAGTGCTCGACGCCCTGAAAGGCGTGCGCCTGCTGCGCCTGGATGTCACCGCCGACAGCCCCGCCAGTCGCGAGCTGCTGAGCCGTTACCAGGTGCCGGGGCCGCCGAGCCTGCTGTGGATCGGCGCCGACGGTGAAGAGCGCCGCAGCCAGCGGATCACCGGGGAAGTCGACGCCAAGGCGTTCCTGGAGCGCTGGAACCTCACCCGGGACGCGCGCTGATGCTGACGTTTACCTTGGGCACCTTTGCCATCGCCCTTAACCACCTATTGCTCATCAGCGCCCTGGCGTTGGCGACCTTCGTCGGCTGGCGGGTGGCCAAGCGCGATGGCGAAAACCCCGAGTCGGTGCTGTTCGTGCTGTTTTTGCTGGGCCTGCTGGCCGCACGGATCGGCTTCGTCGTCGCCTATTGGCAACATTACCGGGACGACCCATGGCAGATCGTCGACCTGCGCGACGGTGGCTTCCTGGCTTGGCCTGGCATCGTGGCGCTGCTGATTGGCGCCTTGTTGTGGGCCCGCCGCCGTCCGCCCCTGCGCCGGCCATTGGGCTTCGGCGTCGGCAGCGGCTTGCTGTTCTGGCTGGTGGCGACCCTGTCGTTGACGATTTATGAACAAGGCACCCGGCTGCCGGACATCACCCTGCGCACCGCCGACGGCGAGACCGTGAAACTCACCGATTACCAGGGCGGTCCCCTGGTGATCAATCTATGGGCCACCTGGTGCCCGCCCTGCCGGCGTGAAATGCCGGTGCTCGAAGAAGCCCAGCAACAGCGTCCGGACCTGACGTTCCTGTTCGTCAATCAGGCCGAAAGCATGCAAAGCGTCAGCACCTACCTTGCCACCCAAGGCCTGAGCCTGGACAACGTGTTGTTCGATGGCAGTGGCCGTCTCGGCCAGGCCGTGGGTTCCATGGCCCTGCCGACTACTCTGTTCTACAGCGCTGATGGCCGCCTGCTGGGCAGTCACCTGGGTGAATTGTCGGAAGCGAGCCTGGCTCGTGCCCTGGAACACTTCGAAACGCCGGACTCGTCCACGACGCCCCACTCCGCCACAAGGAAATCGCCATGCCCCGCCTCCGCAACCTGCTGACCCTGGCCGTCGCCGCCGCACTGTCGCAGGCCCCGCTGCTCCAGGCCGAAGAATTGCCCGCAGCCATCAAGAAAATCGAAGCCAAGGGCGCAAAAATCATCGGCACCTTCGACGCGCCGGACGGCTTGCGCGGTTACGCGGCGCAATACCAGAACCGTGGCATGGCGCTGTACCTGACCCCGGATGGGCAGCACGTCCTGCTGGGCAACCTGTACGACGCCGACGGCAAGGACCTGAGCGCCGAGCCGCTGCAGAAACTGGTCTATGCACCGATGGCCAAGGCCATCTGGGCGAAGATGGAAGCCAGCAACTGGATCGCCGACGGCAACAAGGACGCACCGCGCACGGTGTATCTGTTCAGCGATCCGAACTGCCCGTACTGCAACATGTTCTGGGAACAGGCACGGCCCTGGGTCAAGGCCGGCAAGGTGCAGTTGCGCCACATCATGGTGGGCATCATCCGCGAAGACAGCCCGGGTAAATCCGCCGCCTTGCTGGCGGCCAAGGACCCGGAAAAAACCCTGGCCGAGCATGAAAAGGCTGGCAAGGGCAGCCCGCTCAAACCGCTCAAGGCCATACCGCCGGCCATCCAGGCAAAACTGGACGCCAACCAGCAGCTGATGGACGAACTGGAACTGTCCGCCACCCCGGCGATTTTCTATCTGGATGAAAAAGGCGACCTGCAACAGCAGCAAGGCGCGCCGTCGCCGGACAAACTGGTGAAGATTCTCGGGCCGAAGTAAAGCCCTGGACAAACACCTGTGGCGAGGGGATTTATCCCCGCTGGGGCGCGAAGCGGCCCCAATGCTGTCGACTTGGTTTGTCAGGTTCACCGAGGTGTCAGGTTTCAGGGCTGCTTCGCAGCCCAGCGGGGATAAATCCCCTCGCCACAATTTCAGTGCTTGCGCGTCAGGAACTCCAGCAACGCCCCGGTCACGAATTCCGGATTCTCCAGATTGGAAATATGCCCCGCCTCCGGAATCGACACATGGGGGCAACCGATCAACTCGGCCATTTCCAGCGACTCGGACGGCGGCCGCGGTTTGTCCTGGTCGCCAAACATCACCGTCGTGCGCTTGGCGTCCAGTTCATGCAGGCGCGGCAGGATGTCGTCCCGACCGAAAATGATCCGCCCCAGCGGTACGATACTGTCGCGCAGGCGGTCGGTCGGCAGCGCGGCCAATGTGGCGCGCAACTGCTGATAGAGCGCCGACTGCGGGTCGATACCCGGCCGGAAGAAAATCGGCACGACGATGTCCAGCAAGGGTTCGGGAATGCTGCCGCTGGCCTCGATCTTGTCGAACAACGAGAAGTAGTACTGGCGAGTCGGTTCCGGCTCGACGCCGACGTAGGTGTCCATCAACACCAGCGATTGCACGCGCTCAGGCGCCGCCAGCGCCAACCGAGCGCCCCACATCCCGCCCACCGAAAGCCCGACCAGGTTGAAGCAGTCGATGTCCAGATGATCCATCAATGCCAATGCCTGGCGAGCCAGGTCGTCCAGGGAGGTCATGCCCTCAGGCAAACGCCCGGACTGGCCGTGGCCCCACAAGTCCAGGGCGATGACCCGATAATGCCGGGACAACACCTCGATCTGCGGCGCCCACATGGTGTGGTCCCACAGATAGCTGCTGCCCAGCAGCACCACCGGGCCCTGGCCTTGGTCCAGGTAGTGAAGCGGTTGTCCGTCGATCGTTGCAAAGGGCATGGGTGACCTCCTTGTTTGAGTCTGGAAAAAAGCCTTGGGAGACTGAGCCGCGAAGCGCTAGGCGTCAACCTTGGGCTTAGCGATGTCAGGGCTGACGCCATCGCGGGCAAGCCTTGCTCCCACAGGGTTGAGAAGCTCGAACACAGATAATCTGCTCGCAGCCGATCCCTGTGGGAGCAAGGCTTGCCCGCGAAGGGGTCCTTATAGACGCCGCAAAACTACATTCCTTCCAACTCCGCCATCAAATCATTCAACCGATCCACTTTCTCCTCAGTGATCTCGCTGGCCGCCAGCCCATCGATGTAGTCGGCCAGTTCCTGCACCGTGCTGCATTCGAACATCGCCCGCAGCGGCACGTTGCGTTGCAGGGCCTTTTGCACCCGTGAGGCGATTTGCGTCGCCAGCAAGGAATGCCCGCCCAGTTCGAAGAAGTTGTCCCGCACCCCCACCCGCTCGACTTTCAGCACCTGGGCCCAGATGTCTGCCAGGGTCTGTTCCAGCTCATTGCCGGGAGCCTGGTAGTCCTGGCTTTGCAACTGGCCGATCTCCAGGGCCGGCAAGGCCTTGCGGTCGAGCTTGCCGTTGGCGTTGAGAGGCAGGCGCTCGAGCCACAGCCAGTGCAGCGGCACCATGTATTCCGGCAGTTCGGCCCGCAGGCGCTGCTTGATGCGCTCCAGGCGCTCGGCGGGTTTGAGCGCCGAGTCGGTGGCCACGAGGTAGCCGACCAGATGCTTGCCATTGGCGCCCTCCTGCACACCCACCGCCCCATCGCGCACTTCCGGCTGTTCATGCAAGCGTGCTTCGATTTCCCCCAGTTCGATGCGGTAGCCGCGGATCTTCACCTGATGGTCGATGCGCCCGACGTACTCCAACACTCCATCGCTGCGCCGCCGCGCCAGGTCGCCGGTACGGTACAGCCGCTCCCCCGGCGCGCCGAACGGGTTCGGCACAAAGACCGGGGCGGTGCGCAACGGATCGCTGACATAACCACGCCCGACCCCGGTGCCCGCCACGCACAACTCACCCACCGCGCCCAGCGGCACCAGGTCCAGCGCGCCGTCGAGCAGGTACAGACGGTTGTTGTCGGTGGGCGTGCCAATCGGCAGGTAAGCGCCGCGGGTCGACCCCTTGTCGACCTGGAAAAACGCCACGTCATCCGAGCATTCCGCAGGACCGTAGGCGTTGACCAGGCCAATGTCCGGGTAACGCAACAACCACTGGTGCGCCAGTTCCGGCGGCATCGCTTCGCCGGTGGGCAGCATCCAGCGCAAGCCGTCCAGACCGATGCGTTCCTGGGCAAGCATGCCCTGGATCAGCGACGGCACGCTTTCCAGCACGCTAATGCCCTGCTGCTGTACATGCTCCAGCAGCCCTTGCGGGTCGTGGGCAATGGCGTTGGGCACGATGTCGACCCGGGCACCGAACAACGGCGCGGCCAGGAACTGCCAGACCGAAATATCAAAGCTTTGGGAAGCCGTCTGGGCGATCACATCCGCCTCGCTCAGCGCCAGGTACGGCACTTTGCTCAGTTGGTTATTGAGCATGCCTCGCTGCTCCACCATCACGCCTTTGGGCAGGCCGGTGGAGCCGGAGGTGTAGATCACGTAGGCGAGGTTATCCGGCCCGCTGTAGACCCCTGGGTTTTCCAGCGAAAGAGCGCTGGCCTGGACGGTTTCCCACACCAGCAACTTTGGCCGCCCGGAACAGGCGAATTCATCCAGCAACGCCTGCGCCTGAGCCTCGCAGGCCTGGGTGCAAACCAGCAACGGCGTGCGGCTCAATTCGATGATGCGGCTCAGGCGCTGGCTCGGCAGGCCGGGATCCAGCGGCAGATAGCCGGCACCGGCCTTGAAGCTGCCGATGATCATGCCCAGCAACTCGGCATCCCGTTCGGCCAGCAGCGCCACTGGCTGATCCAGGCCGACACCGGACGCGATCAGGGCGTGGCCGAGGCGGTTGCTGCGCGCATTCAACTCGGCGTAGCTGTAGCTCGCGTCCAGGCAACTGACCGCAGGGCGATGGGGATGGGTCGCGACCCGCGCCTCGAACAACTCAGCGTAGCTCTGCTCCAGCGGATAGGCATGCTCGCTCTGGTTGCAGCCCTCGATGAGGAAGTCCTGTTCTTCGGCACCGATCAGCGGCAGCTCGCTCATGTCACCGTGCAAGCCCTCCATCAACGCCAGCAGCAACCGTTTGAACTCGCCTAGCAGACCCTGGACGGTGCTTTCATCGAAGTAGCGCTGGTCGTACGAAAGGTGCAGTCCCAGGTCATCCCCCGGGTAGCAGACCGCCGTCAGCGGGAAGTTGGTGTGGGTCCGGCCCGAATCCGAAGTGGCGTTGAGGCTTTGGGCGCGGTCCAGCACCGAGACCTCCACCGGCGCGTTCTCGAACACGAACAAACTGTCGAACAGCGGCTGGCCCTTGGGCAGTTCGCTGACCTCCTGGATGCTCACCAGCGGCAGGTATTCGTACTCGCGCAGTTGCATGTTGCTGTCCAGCAAATCGCTGAGCCACTGGCGCACGCTGCAACGCTGATGGTCCTCAGGCATCTGCACGCGCAAGGCGATGCTGTTGATGAACAGCCCCACGGTGCGTTGCATCTGCGGCAGCTCCACCGGGCGCCCGGCCACGGTGACGCCGAACAGCACGTCGCGGTCGCCGCTGACCCGCCGCAGCACCAGGGCCCACGCCGCCTGGGCGAAGGTGTTGACCGTCAGTTGATGGGCCTGGGCCAATTCCCGCAGCCGTGCACCGTCCCGGGCATCGAGACGGGTGTAGCAGTCGCCGACGATCATGCCGCCGCTGTCACCGGCGTGCTCGCGCAGGAATGGCCGGTCGCCCGGGATCGGCGTGGTCCGCTCGAAGCCTTGCAGGTTGCGCTGCCACCACTGGCGGGCTTCGGCCAGGCTCTGGTGCTGCAGCCAGCCGATGTAGTCGCGATAACGCGGTGGCACGGCCAACTGCGGTTCGCGGTTTTCACCCAGGGCGGTGTAGATCTCGAAGAAGTCGTCCATCAGCAGCGAACGGCACCACGCATCGATGAGGATGTGGTGGTTACTCATCATGAACCAGTAGCGTGCCGCGCCGACCCGAATCAGTCGCAGGTGAAACGGCGCCTGGTTCAACAGATCGAAACCGGCCTCGCGCTCGTTCTTGAGCAGCGCCTGGAGCTTGGTTTCCTGGGCGTCTTCGGGCACCTCGGACCAGTCGAGGTAATCCACCGGGGTGCTGCCGGGTTTGTGGATGATTTGCAGCATGTCTTCGCCGACGTTCCAGCAGAACGACGCGCGCAAGGCTTCGTGGCGGGCGATGACCGCTTGCCAGGCCTGGGCAAAACGCTGCGGGTCCAGTTCGCTGTTGATGCGATAGCGATCCTGCATGTAGTACAGGCCTGTGCCCGGTTCCAGCAAGGTGTGCAACAGCATGCCTTCCTGCATCGGCGTCAGCGGGTAGACGTCTTCGATCTGCCCGGCCGGCACCGGCAGGCTGTCGAGTTGACCCTGGGTCAGCTTCGCCAGGGGGAAGTCCGATGGCGTCAAGCCGCCCGCCTCGTCCGTCAGGCAGTGCTCGATCAGGCGTTGCAATTCATCGAGGTAGGCCTCGGCCAGGGTGGCGATAGCCTGACGATCATGACGTTCGCGGCTGAACGTCCAGCGCAGCACCAACTCGCCACCGCTGACCTGGCTGTCGACACTCAGCTCATTGGGCAGCGGCGCATCGAGATCGTGGATCGCCCCCAACGGCGCATCCAGCGCCTGGAACAGCGCATCATGACCCAGGGTCTGGTCGAGTTGGCCCAGGTAGTTGAAGGTGATCGCCGCGTGCGGCAGGTTGGCCATCGTCTGGCGAGTCGCCGCGTCCGCCAGGTAGCGCAATACGCCATGGCCGAGGCCTTTGTGGGGCACCGCGCGCAGTTGTTCCTTGATCGCCTTGATCGACGCACCGAAGCCTTCGGCCACTGGGCTCAGGCGCACGGGATAGACGCTGGTGAACCAGCCGAAGGTGCGGGTCAGGTCGATGTCGTCGAACAGCGCTTCGCGGCCGTGGCCTTCAAGCTGGACCAGGGCCGAGGCATGGCCGCTCCAACGGCACAGTACCCGGGCCAGCGCGGTCAGCAGCAGGTCGTTGACCTGGGTGCGATAGGCGCTCGGCGCCTGTTGCAACAGTTGCAGGGTGCGCTCAGCGTCCAGGCGCACGCTGACGGTTTGCGCGTGACGCTCCTGCAGCCCGCCCTCGGGATTCGCGCACGGTAGTTGCACCTGCGCGCCACTCAACTGCGCTTGCCACCACTGCAGTTCTTCGCGCAGGGATTCGCTGCCGGCGTAAGCCTGCAAGCGCGCGGCCCAGTCCCGCAATGGGCTGGTCTTGGCCGGCAGTTGTACCTCCTGCCCAGTGGTGAGCTGGCGGTAGACGGTTTGCAAATCGTCCATCAGCACCCGCCACGACACACCGTCGACCACCAGGTGATGGATGACGATCAGCAACCGTTGCCGGCCATCGGGTAACTGCGCCAGCACTGCGCGCAGCAATGGCCCGGTTGATAGATTGAAACGGCTCTGCGTCTCGGCAAACAACGCTTCGCAATCCTGCGCGGTGTCCACGGACACGTGCTGCAACAGCGCCGCGTCAGACAACGGCTGGTGCTCGGCCCGCCAGTGCCCGGTGCTTTCGTCGAAGCCCAGGCGCAAGGCATCGTGGTGCTGGAAGACGCTGCGCAGTGCCTGTTCCAGCGGTTGCGGCGCCAGGACCGTGGTCGGCGCCAGCACCAGCGCCTGGTTCCAGTGGTGCTGGTTGGGGATCTGGCGCTCGAAGAACCAGTGCTGGATCGGCGTCAGCCCGGACTCACCCTGCAACAGGCCCTGCTCGGCAAGCACCTGCTGGCTACGCGTGGCAACGGCAGCCAAGGTCTGTACGGTCTGGTGCTGGAACAAGTCCCGGGGCGTGAAATGAATGCCCTGCTGCCGGGCGCGACTGACCACCTGGATGGACAGGATCGAGTCGCCGCCCAGCTCGAAGAAGTTATCGTTGAGGCCTACCTGCGCCACGTTCAGCACGTCGCACCAGATCGCCGCCAGGGTCTGCTCCAGAGCATTGCTCGGCGCCACGTAGTGTTGGCGGTTGAGTTCAGGATCGGGCATCGGCAAGGCGCGGCGGTCGAGCTTGCCGTTGGCGGTCAGCGGCATGTTCGTCAGCAGGATCAGATGTGTGGGCACCATGTAGTCCGGCAGCTGGGCCTTGAGGTGATTTTTCAGCGCGTCGCGCAGGGCCGTTTGTTGTTCGGCGTCCTGTTCGGCGACAGCGGTCACCAGGTAACCCGCCAGTTGCTTGCCCCCAGGCGTGTCGAGGGCCAATACCACGGCCTCGCGCACCGCCTCATGTTCCAGCAGACGGGTTTCGATTTCCCCCAGTTCAATGCGGAAACCACGGATTTTCACCTGATGGTCGATCCGTCCCAGATACTCAACCAGACCGTCGGCACGCTGGCGCACCAGGTCGCCGGTGCGATAGAGGCGTCCACCCTCGGTGGCGAACGGGTCGGCGACGAAACGCTCGGCGGTCATGCCCGGACGCTGGTGATAACCCTGGGCCAGACCGGCGCCGCCCACATACAACTCACCCGTGGCGCCTTGCGGCACCAACGCCAGGTCGGCGTCGAGAATGTACGCCACGCGGGCGCCAATCACGCTGCCAATCGGCACACTGGCCACGCCCTCTTCCAATCGCTCCGGAGCCAGGCTCGCCAACGGCATGACCACGGTTTCGGTCGGGCCATAGGCGTTGAAGAACAGGCTCGGGCTGAACGCCGCGCGAATGCGCTGCAAATGCTCGCCCGTCAGGGCCTCGCCGCCGGTGATGCACATGCGCACCGGCAAGGTCTGGCCCTGAGTCGCCAGCCACTGCGCCAACTGGCTGCCATAGCTGGGGGTGAAGCCAAGAATATTGATGCGATGCTGGCGAATCAGCCCGCAGATTTCCTCGGCGTCCCATTGGCCCTGGGCCCGCAGCACCACGTGGGCGCCACTGAGCAACGGCACCAGCAGACGTTCGGTGGCCGCATCGAAGTTGATGGAATAGAAATGCAGCTCGCAATCGTCCGGGCGCATGCCGAAACGCTGGATCACTGCCTGGCAATGCATGGCGATTTCCCCGTGGGACACCACCACGCCCTTGGGCTTGCCGGTGGAGCCGGAGGTGTAGATCAGGTACGCCTGGTGTTGCGGCAGGTTGATCAGCGGCGGCGGCTGATCCGGGTATTGGGCCAGGGCCGCCGAATCATCTTCCAGGCACCAGCAGCCCACGCCCTCGGGTAACGCACCGAGGGCCTGGAACATCGCCCGGTCACTGAGCAGCAGACTGACGCCGCTGTCCTCGATCATGTAGCTCAAGCGGTCCAGCGGGTATTCCGGGTCCAGCGGCACGTAGGCGCCGCCGGCCTTGAGGATCGCCAGCAGGCCGATGACCATTTCCAGCGAACGCTCCAGGGCCAGGCCCACCCGCACCTGCGGCCCGACGCCTCGCTCGCGCAACATCCAGGCCAGGCGATTGGCGCCGCTGTCCAGTTGCGCATACGTCAGGGTCTGCCCGGCGAAAGTCAGCGCCGGTGCGTCGGGACGCGCCCGGGCCTGTTCGTCGAACAGTGTGTGGATGCATTGGTCCAGGCGATGATCACCGGGCTCGACGCCCAGGCTGTCGAGCAGCTGTTGCTGCTCGTGGGTGTCCAACAACGGCAGTTCGCTCAGGCGTCGGGCCGGATCGACCAGCAACGCTTCCAGCAGATTGCGCCAGTGCCCGGCCATGCGCGCGATGCGCGGTTCGTCGAACAGGTCGGTGCTATAGGTCAGGCAGCAACCCAGGCGCTGATCCAGGTCGGTGACTTCCAGGTTGAGGTCGAACTTGGTGGCCCGGGCGTCGTTGACCAGGTATTCGACGCTCATGCCGGCCAGCGTGCGGCTCTGCTGGAATTCCCAGCGCTGCACGTTGCACATCACCTGGAACAGTGGGTTGTAGGCCGCACTGCGCGGTGGTTGCAGGGCTTCCACCAGATGATCGAACGGTAAATCCTGATGGGACTGGCCTTCGATGACGGTGTGGCGCACCTGCTCGAACAGTTCGCCCACCGACATCTGCCCGTCGAGCTGACAACGCAACACCTGGGTGTTGAGGAACGCCCCGATCAGCCCTTCGCTTTCCGGGCGGATACGGTTGGCCACCGGCGCGCCGATGCGCAGGTCGGTCTGGCCGCTGTAGCGATAGAGCAACACGGCCAGGGCGGCGGTCATGGTCATGAACAGGGTCAGGCCCTGTTGTGCGTTGAAGGCGCGGACCCGCGCCGCCAATTCATCGCTGAGATCGAAACGAAACAGTTCGCCGCGATGGCTTTGCACCGATGGACGCGGACGGTCACCGGGCAGCTCCAGCAGCGGGTGTTCGCGGCCCAGTTGCGCGGTCCAATAGTCGAGTTGTCGCTGACGCTCGCCGGACTCCAGCCACTGACGCTGCCAGACGCTGTAGTCCAGGTACTGCACCGGCAACGGTTCCAGCGGGGATTCACGGTCGTCTATAAAGGCTTCGTACAGCGCACTCAATTCACGGGCGAAAATGTCCATCGCCCAGCCTTCGGTGACGATGTGGTGCAGCGTCAGCACGAAGTAATGCTCATGCTCGGCGGTCTTGACCAGACAAGCCCGCAGCAGCGGCCCGGTTTCCAGGTCGAAAGGCTGGTGGGCCTCACTGTCGGCCAGTTGTTGCACCCGCTGCTGGCGAATGTCGGCGGCCAGCAGCGAAAAGTCCTTCCAGCCCATGCGCAGGCCCGTCTCGCCGTGCACCTGCTGACGGGCGACGCCGTCGACGCTCGGGAACGTGGTGCGCAGGGTTTCGTGGAGCAGGATCAACGCCTGCAAGGCCGCCTCGAAGCGCCCGACATCCAGCACCCCGCGCAAGCGCGCCATGCCACCGACGTTGTAGGCCGGGCTGTCCGGCTCCATCTGCCAGAGAAACCACATGCGCTGCTGGGAATAGGACAGCGGCACTGGTTGGCTGCGGTCGACCTTCTCGATGGGCGGCTGGCGGTTGGTCTGGCCGCTGGCCTGGATCAAGCGCACTTGTTCGGCGAAGGCGCCCAGTTCACTGGCTTCGAACAAAGTGCGCAGCGGCAGTTCGACGTCACAGGTTTGGCGGGTGCGGGAAATGATCTGGGTCGCCAGCAGCGAATGGCCGCCGAGGGCAAAGAAATCGTCCCGCAGGCCGATGCGCGCAAGGCCCAGCACGTCGCGCCAGATGCCAGCGATTTGCTGCTCCAGGGCGCTGGCCGGCTCGACGTGCTCGCGCACCTGCCACTGCGGTTCGGGCAAGGCGCGGCGGTCGAGCTTGCCGCTCGGGCCCAGGGGCATGGTGTCCAGGCGCAGCAGTTGGGTGGGCACCATGTAGTCGGGCAGCTCGGCGGCCAGGGCGGTTTTGAGTCGAATGTTCAACTCGTCCTGGTCCTGAGCGACATCCGGGGCGGTGTAATAGCCGATCAACTGCGGGCCGGCCGAGGTGTCGCGCACCAGCACCGCCACTTGGGCGACGCCGTCCTGGGCCAGCAGGCGCGCTTCGATTTCCTGCGGCTCGATCCGGAAACCGCGCAGCTTGACCTGCTGGTCGAGGCGGCCGAGGTATTCGATCACGCCGTCAGCGTTCCAACGCGCGCAGTCGCCGGTGCGGTATAACCGCGCACCGGCCGGCCCCAATGGGTCGGCGACGAAGCGCTCGGCGCTCAGGCCCGGGCGGCCGAGGTAACCCCGGGCCAGGCCCAGGCCGCCGATGCACAGCTCGCCCGGCACACCGGCCGGCACGGGATTGAGCTCGCTGTCGAGTACCCGGCACAGGACGTTGCCCAGGGGACGGCCGATCGGCGAGCGCTCGCCATCGGCCTCGGTGCAATGCCAATGGGTGACGTTGATCGCGGTTTCAGTCGGGCCGTAGCGGTTGTGCAATTGCACCGCCGGCAGTTGCGCCAACACCCGGTTGCGCAGTTCGGCGGGCAAGGCTTCGCCACCGGAGAACAGCCGGCGCAGGCTGCTGCAGCGGGCGCTGAGCGGCTCATCGACAAACAGGCTGAGCAACGGCGGCACGAAGTGCAGCGTGGTCACGCCAAACTGCTGCACCAACTGGGCGATGCGGTGCGGGTCACGGTGCTCTCCGGGGCCAGCCAGTACCAGTTGGCTGCCGGTGATCAGCGGCCAGAAGCACTCCCAGACCGACACGTCGAAACTGATCGGTGCTTTTTGCATCAGCACATCGCTGGCATCCAGCCCATAGGTCGCTTGCATCCATTGCAGGCGCTCGGCCAGGGCCGCGTGAGTATTGCCGACGCCTTTGGGCTGGCCGGTGGAGCCAGATGTGTAGATCACGTAGGCCAGGTGTTCGCCGTGCAGGTGCAGGCCCGGTGGATTGCTTGGCCATTGCTCCAGGTGCAGGGCGTCCATGGCGATGACACTGACGCCGTCGCACGCCGGCAAACGTTCGAGCAGCGCGGTTTGAGTCAGCAGCAGATCGACGCCACTGTCGTGGAGCATGTAGGCCAGGCGTTCGGCCGGGTAGTCCGCATCCAGCGGCACATAGGCACCGCCGGCCTTGATGATGGCCAGCACACCGATGAGCAACTGCGGCGAACGCTCGGCGGCAATCGCCACGCATACGTCCGGGCCAACGCCCTTGTCCCGCAGGTAATGGGCCAGGCGATTGGCCTGGGTGTGCAGCTCGGCATAATCGAGTTGACCACCGTCCCAGCGCAACGCAGTGCGTTGCGGCGTGCCGCGGGCCTGTTCGTTCAACAGCTCCGGTAGCCATTGGCTGGCCGGCTCGCACGGGGCTGCGCTCCATTGCTGCTGTTGGCTGTGCTCATCGGCGCCCAATAACGGCACATCGCCGATGGCTTGTTGCGGATCGGTACAGACCGCCCGCAACAGGTTGCAGTAATGCGCTGCCAGCCGCTCAATGGTCGCCGCCTCGAACAGTTCGTCGGCGTAGTCGAACGACAGCGTCAAACGGCCGTTGCGATCTTCTTCGCTGTGCAGTTGCAGGTCGAACTTGGCTTCGCGGCTGTGCCACGGCAACGCCTCGGCCAGCAACCCCGGCAGGCGCCGCAAGGCGCTCAAGTCACGCTGCTGGTGGTTGAACATCACCTGGAACAGGCCTTGCTCACGCGCCTCGGGAAACGCTTCGAGCAGTTGTTCGAACGGCAGGTCCTGATGGGCCTGGGCACCGAGCGTGGCTTCCCGGGCCTGGGCCAGCAGCGCAGCGAATGGCTGACGTGAATCGACCTGCCCGCGCAGCACCTGGGTGTTGATAAAGAAGCCGATCAGTCCCTGGGTTTCCAGGCGCGGACGGTTGGCGTTGGGCACGCCGATGCGGAGGTCGGATTGGCCGGTGTAACGCTGCAAAAGCGCCTGGAAAGCTGCCAGCAACAGCATGAACGGCGTCGCGTCATGGGCCTGGGCCACGTGGCGCAGGGCCTCGCCGAGCCCCTTGTCCAGGCGCAGGCTATGCCGCGTGGCACTGCGCTGGCGTTGAGCGCTGCGCGGGTGATCCGTGCCCAGCACCAGAGCCGAATGTTCCGCGCCCAGTTGCTGCTTCCAGTAGCTCAGTTGGCGCTCGGCCTCACCCTGGGCGAGCCACTGGCGCTGCCAACTGCCGTAGTCGGCGTATTGCAAGGGCAACGGCGCCAGACCGGCGACCTGGCCTTGGGAGGCTGCGGCGTACACCCGGGAGAACTCTTCGATCAATACATTCATCGACCAGCCGTCGGCGATGATGTGGTGCAGTGTCACTAGCAGCTGATGGTCATCCTCGTCGAGACGCAACAGGCTGACCCGCAGCAGCGGCCCCTTCTCCAGATCGAACGGCGTGGCCGCTTCGTCTTCTCGAACCTGCCGCGCCCGGGCTTCGCGCGAGTCGGCAGGCAGGTCGCCGAGATCGATGACACGCAGCTTGAATTCACCGGCCGGATCAATCTGTTGCAGGGCCACGCCATCCCGCTCCAGGAACCGCGTGCGCAGGGACTCATGGCGTTCGATCAGTTGCTGGAAACTGGCGCGCAGCGCGTCTTCGTCCAGCTCGCCGCGCAGGTGCAAGGCGCCGGGAATATTGTAGGCATGGCTCGCCGGGTCGAGCTGCCAGGTGATCCACAAACGGTTCTGGGCCAGGGATTGCGGCAACGCATCGTCGCGCGACAATGCGCTGATCGCGCCTTGAGGCTGGCCGCCGTCCTGTTGCTGGTTCGCCACCGCTGCGGCAAACGCGGCCAGGGTCGGGGCTTCGAACAGCAGGCGCAGGTTCAACTCCAGCCCCAGGCTTTCCCGTAGCCGTGCGATCACCTGGGTGGCGGCGATGGAATTACCGCCCAGCAGGAAGAAGTGATCGTCAGCCTGGACGTGTTCGACCTGCAACTGCTCCCGCCAGATTTGGCCGATGAGTGTTTGCAGCTCGGAGGACGGCACAGACTCGTCAGCGACTTCTGCCTCGGCTGATGGGAACTGCGCATAACTGTCCAAGCTGCCGTCGGCCAATCGACTGCGGCACGCCGAGCGCTGCAACTTGCCGCTGGAGGTCTTGGGCAACGCGCCGGGATTGAGCAGCACCACCACGCTCGGGGCTTGCTGGCAGGCCTCGGCCACGGCCTGGCGAATGGCTTTGATCAAGGCTTCGGACGGCAGGATTTTCTGCACGCTGCGGCTGATTTCCGCAGCGATGCCGATGCCTTCCTCGCCGTTATCGTTGACCGCGAACGCGGCCACGCGGCCCTTGCGCACCACCTCCACTTCACGCTCGATGGTTTGCTCGATGTCCTGGGGATAGAGGTTATGCCCGCGCACGATCAGCAAGTCTTTCAGGCGACCGGTGATGAACAGCTCGCCGTCGCGCAGGAAACCCAGGTCACCAGTACGCAGCCAGGTCCGGCCATCGTGCTGGACAAAGGTCTTGGCGCTGGCTTCAGGGTTGCGCCAGTAACCCAGGGCGATGCTCGGGCCAGCAGCCCAGACTTCACCGACCTGATTGTCGGCCAACGGCTGCACCGTAGCGGGCTCGACGACCAGCACCGCGTGCCCAGGCTGACTGACACCGCAACTCATCACCGCACTGCCCTGCCCCGGCTCGGCTCGGTTTTGCGCCAGTGCCGCATCATCCACCCGCAGCGAAGGAATGCCGTGACGGCGTGGCGTGCCGGCGACGAATAGGGTCGCTTCGGCCAGGCCGTAGGAGGCCATGAAATTGTCCGGCGTGAAGCCGCACGGGGCGAACTTCTCGGCAAACCGCTCCAGCGTGTCGAGGCGGATCGGCTCGGAACCGGAATAGGCCACGCGCCAGCCGCTCAGGTCGAGACGCTGCAGGGCCGAGTCGCTGACCCGTTCGCTGCACAGCCGATAGGCGAAGTCCGGGCCACCGCTGATGGTGCCGCCGTATTCGCTGATCGCTTCAAGCCAACGCAGGGGCCGGGCCAGGAAGTAGGCCGGCGACATCAATACGCAGGGGACGCCGCTGAACACCGGCTGCAGCAAGCCGCCAATCAAGCCCATGTCGTGGTACAGCGGCAGCCAGCTGACGATGACGTCATCGGGATTCAGGTCGATGCCGAAGCCATGACGGATCAGCAATTCGTTGGCCACCAGGTTGCCGTGGCTGACCTGCACGCCCTTGGGCAGCGCGGTGGAGCCGGAGGTGTATTGCAGGAAGGCAATGTCATCGTCCTGCAGCGTCGGCATCCGCCATTGCCCGGCGCGGGCCAGGTCGAGGGTATCGACGCACAACACCGGCGGTGCCGATTCGATAGCCCGCAACGGCTCGCACAGATCGCTACTGGTGAGCAACAGGCGCGGTTCGGCGTCGGCAATGATCGACAGCAAGCGCTCCTGATGATGGCGGCGGGCAGACTCCGGCGGATAGGCCGGCACGGCAATCACCCCGGCGTAGAGGCAGCCAAAGAATGCCGCGACGTAATCCGGGCCGCTGGGGAACAGCAGCACGGCGCGATCACCCAGCTCCGCTTCGGCCTGCAAGGCGGCGGCGATGGTCCGGGCGCGCAGGTCCAGGTCGCGATAACTCAACACCACCCCCTGCTCCGGGGTGTCGGCAAGGAAGCGCAGGGCCACCCGGTCCGGCGTCAACGCGGCGCGGCGCTGGAGGGCATGAGCCAGGGTGCTGGGGAGTTCGAACGCGTCGGTCATGGGGTTTCCTGCCTGGATTCGGCTTGCAAGTTGTCACCCATGGGAACGGATAGCAGCGGCAAATAATTAGTCGCGAAGCCTGCGCACCGAAGCAGCCGACAGCCCAGCGCCGCGGCAATGGGTCGCAGGGCCGAGGCTGGGCTTTATTACAGCAATAATTCTTTTTCTCAATTGACAATCATTATCATTAAGCCTAATTTGGCGCTCGATGTGCAGGACGGGGCCGGCATCCGGACGTCCTGCTAACTTTTTGCAGCAAGGTGAATTCCATGACGGAACAAGTATCCACAAGCAGGTGCGACTCACCGTTACTCCAGGCATTCGTGGACAACCGATTGATCCTGGTCAAGATCGCGGCGCGCATTACCGGCTGCCGGTCCCGCGCGGAAGATGTGGTGCAGGACGCGTTTTTCCGGCTGCAATCGGCGCCGCAGATCACCTCCTCGTTCAAGGCCCAGCTCAGCTACCTGTTCCAGATCGTGCGCAACCTGGCGATCGACCACTACCGCAAGCAGGCGCTGGAACAGAAATACTCGGGGCCGGAAGAGGAAGGGTTGAACGTGGTGATACAGGGTGCTTCGCCAGAAACCTCCCATATCAACTTCTCCACGCTGGAGCACATCGCCGACGCGCTGACCGAATTGCCCAGCCGCACCCGCTATGCCTTCGAGATGTACCGCCTGCATGGCGTGCCACAGAAGGACATCGCCAAGGAGCTGGGCGTTTCGCCGACCCTGGTGAACTTCATGATCCGCGATGCCCTGGTGCATTGCCGCAAGGTGTCGGGGGTTCGAGGAGATACCTTCGCCCGGCGGTGATATGTCAGTTCCGGCCCCATCGCGGGCAAGCCTTGCTCCCACAGGTTTTTCTGGCAGGCAGATAGTGTATGAAGCCCGGGGCCTGTGGGAGCAAGGCTTGCCCGCGATGGCGGCCTGATGACCACCACCTGCCCCATGTCAAACCTTACATCAACCCACACCGATCAAAAAACCGCTCACGCCCCAGGATCATCAGCGCCGCGCGCTTGTGGGGGAAATCGAATTCCTTTTCACAATGAAAGCACTGGTTGTGCAGGTGCCCGATCATCCGGGCATTGTCGGCCCGGGGCTCGGCGACCACGCGCTGGGTGCGCGGATCGTCCAGGAACAGGTAATGCACCAGCGCCGACAGCCAACTGGCCACCTTGTGCGGTCCCCGGTGTTGCTCTTCACCCACCAGCATGTGGATGCCGCGATCGTAGTTGCCGGCGTCATAGAACGGCGCGATCCGATCCTCCTTGGCCCAATAGGCTTCGAAGTAAGCGAACGGCTGGTCATCGAAACAGCCGATCAGGGTCAAGACCCGGGGGTCGGCCTGCAGCTTGCCCAGGTACTCGCGATGCTGTTCCAGGCTGCCCTCCTCCTGCCAGAAACTCGCCACCCGCGGGCTGTTCTGCCAGCGGTTGAAACGCGCCAGGTCCTGCTCGATTTCCAAGGTGCGCAAGGACACCCAGGCCCCCAGCCGCGCATCGAAACGCCGGTACACCTCGCCACGCGGCTTCGTCGGCCGGCGCGGATGGCGCTGGCCATCGGTGATGATCATGTGTTGCGGGTAACTGCCGTTGAACGACACTCCCAGCCAAGGCTGCGGCAGTTGCCAGAACATCGTGCGCTCGCAAACGTATTCACCGGCACGCTCAGTGGCCGTCAACAAACCACTGAGCAAGGCTTCGCCGGGGCGCTCGTCGAGGTGCCAGGTCAGGCGCTGGCAGTCGGGATCGCGAGCAAACAGCCAATAGCAGGCCGCCCACAGCGCCGGGCCCACCGGGCGGTCGTTGATTTCCTGCAAGTGCACGTGCAACTCGGGACCGCGCGCAAGGCGCAGCCGGATCAGCGGCGCGCCTTCGAGCATCAGGCTCAGGTGGCGTTCGGTTTCATCGGCGCCGAGGCGACGGCCGCCGGGCAAGGGCAGTGTCGTCGGGTGATTGAGGCTGGACATGGGAGGGGCTCGCGTATTCGTCGGTAGTCAACGTGGGACGTGAGCCGGGGAAGGAAATTTAGTGTCGCCTTCAATGGGAATGCGTGGGCACCAGCTGGATCTGGTAGGGCTGGAAAATCTTCAGCAACTGACCGTTATCCCGCAGCGTTTGCAGCAACTGGGCAAACCCCTCACTGGAAATGGGCGCCTGCGGCCGGATCAGCGCGTAATGGTGGTAAACCTGATCGATACGCTCGGACACCAGCAATTGCGGGCCGACGTCCGGATTGCGCAACACGTAATCGTTGAGGTACGAACGGGTCACCAGGGCGATGTCCGCGCGCCCGCGCAACACCATCAACAGGTTGCTGTCATGGGAATACGTCAGCGTGGCGTTGTATTGGCCGGCGAGGAACTTGGGGTCGGCGTTGAACTCGGCAAAGGCGTAGTGATAACCACTGAACAGGGCCAGGCGCTTGCCCCTGAGGTCGGTGAAATAACTTTGCTGTCGATCCGGCTGGCGCTGGGCGACGAAGACTTCCGCATCCTCCAGGCCCATGTCCACCGAGGTGTGCGGTACATCTTGCCAGCCCCACTCGGGGTTCTCGAAAATCGCCATGTCGACCCGGCCCTGCTTGAAATCATTGAAGCGGCGCGGGATCGACGTCGGCACCAGCACGAACTGATAGTCGGTTTGCGCCTGGTTCAAGGCCTCCACCATTTGCGGCAGCAGGCCGGTGTCGACGCCGTTCTCGGGACGAACGGTATAAGGCGGAAAATGCGCGGCACCGATCCGCACCAGTTGCGCAGCCTCGGTCGGCAGCACCAGGAAAACGGCCAGAGCAGCCAGTAGCAGACGCGAGGTCATCCCCATCGGCGAAAACGTCAAGATAACCCACTCCCCAAAAGTCCCCATCAATAACAATCAAGCTAGGCGGTTTCAGTCACTTAGCCAGCCACACACGGTCATTTAAGGCATTGCTCGGTTATTGTTTTTCTTCAAGCACCAGGATCAGGGCTTGCTCGGCCAGCTCGTCAAGGCTCAGGCTGCCTTCGGCGCGAAACCAGGTGGTGGTCCAGGACAACGCTCCCGTGAGGAACCGCCGGGTAATGAACACGTCACCGCGAATATACCCGGCCTCCTTGGCCTGGCCCAGAACCTCGAGCCACAAGTCTTCATAAATATCACGCAGGGCCAGCACGTGCCGCTGCCCTTCCTGCGATAGCGAACGCCATTCATAGACCAGCACCGCCATGGCCTCGCCGGTGCCGCCCATGATCGACTGCAATTCGCAGCGGATCAGCGCCAATACCCGCTCACGCACGCTGTCGGCCTCGGCCAGGGCGGCGCGCATCAATGCGGTGTTGTAGCGGATGGTTTCTTCCATCACCGCCCGCAGGATTTCGTCCTTGCTCTTGAAATGGTGAAAGATGCTGCCTGACTGGATGCCCACGGCACTGGCCAGGTCGCGCACCGTGGTGCGCTCGAAGCCTTTGTTGCGAAACAGGTGGGCGGCGGTCTGGAGCAGTTTGCCGCGAGCACTGTCCGGGTCGGTCAGTTGCCCGTTGTCGACCAGCTCACGCATCACGCCCAGGGCTTTTTGCTCGTCCACCCATTCTCTCCTACAGTCGATCAACACACGCGCGAGCATTGCACACCAAATCATCAGTGGCGCGGGCAATTTAAGCTGACCGAGGCAACCAAGCAAGCGCTCGGCCAGAAGAACCAGCGGTCGTTTACAGACCAAGCGCTTGCTTGGTAGTCTCGAGCCACCTTTGCCGGAGGGAGCGCCATGCCCAAAACGATCCGAATCGGTTGCGCCAGCGCCTTTTGGGGCGATACCTGTACTGCGGCGACGCAACTGGTCGAGGGCGGGGCGCTGGATTACCTGGTATTCGACTACCTGGCCGAAGTGACGATGTCGATCATGGCCGGGGCGCGCCTGAAGGACCCTTCGAGCGGCTACGCCACGGACTTCATCGAGGTCCTCACACCGCTGCTGCAGCGTTTGCATGACGATGGGGTGCGCGTGATCAGCAACGCCGGCGGGGTCAATCCCCAGGCTTGTGCGAAGGCCCTGCAAGCGGCCTGTAATCAGGCGGGCGTGTCGTTGAAGATCGCCGTGCTGTTGGGCGATGACCTGCAACCACAATTCGAACAGCTCGCCTCCCAGGGCATCCGTGAAATGTTCAGCGGCGACCCCCTGCCGCCCGCGTGCGTGTCCATCAACGCCTACCTTGGCGCGCCCGGTATCGTCGAAGCGTTGCGCCTGGGGGCCAATGTCGTGATCACCGGCCGTGTGGTGGACAGCGCCGTGGTCAGCGCCGCCCTGGTGCATGAATTCGGCTGGGCCTGGGACGATTACGACCGATTGGCCCAGGCCGCACTGGCCGGACACCTGATCGAGTGCGGCGCCCAGTGCACGGGCGGCAACTTCACCGACTGGCAGCAAGTGCCGGATTACGAGCACATCGGCTTTCCCATCGTCGAGGTCAGCGCCGACGGCCAGTTCACGGTTACCAAAACCGGAGGCAGCGGCGGATTGGTCACGCCATTGACCGTCGGCGAGCAGTTGCTCTACGAAATCGGCGACCCGCAAGGCTATCTATTGCCGGACGTGATCTGTGATTTCAGCCAGGTCAGGTTGATCCAACAAGGCAAGCACGCCGTGCACGTCCACGGCGCCAAGGGCTTGCCGCCCACCGATCAATACAAGGTCAGCGCCACCTGGCCGGACGGTTGGCGCTGCACCGCCACCTGCCTGATCGCCGGCATTGATGCAGTGGCGAAGGCTGAACGGGTCAGCCAGGCGATCATCGCCAAGACCTCACAGATTTTCAGCCAACGTGGCTGGGCGCCCTACAGCGAAGTGAACATCGAACTACTGGGCAGCGAAGCCACTTATGGCCAGCACGGCCAGCGTCGGGACAGCCGTGAGGTGGTGATCAAGCTGGCGGTTCGGCACCCGGAGAAACAGCCGCTGGTGCTGTTTTCCAGGGAGATCGCCCAAGCCGCCACCGGCATGGCGCCGGGGCTGACGGGTCTGGTCGGCGGCCGGCCGACGGTGTCGCCGTTGATTCGCCTGTTCTCGTTCCTGATCGAAAAAGCCACTTGCCGGCTCGACATAGAACTCGACGGCCAGCGTCACCCTTGCCACCTGCCCACTTTCGAACCGCTGCACACCGTCGATCTGCCGGTCGCCCCGGATGTGCCCAAACCCCAGGGCCGGGCCGATGCCAGCGTGCCGCTGGTCAAACTGGCGGTGGCGCGCTCCGGCGACAAGGGCAACCACAGCAACATTGGCGTGATCGCCCGTGACCCCGAATACCTGCCCTGGATCGCCGAAGCGCTGATGCCGGAGGTGATGGTCGACTGGATGAGCCACGTGCTCGACCCACGGTTGGGTCGGGTCGAACGCTGGTACCTGCCGGGCACCCACAGTTTGAATTTCCTGCTGGAAAACGCCCTCGGCGGCGGCGGTATCGCCAGCCTGCGCATCGATCCCCAGGGCAAGGCGTTCGCCCAGCAGTTGCTGGAAATCCAGATTCCGGTGCCGCAAAGCATCGCCGATCAGGTCAACTAGGAGACGGTCGCATGGCGAATGCCCGTGGATTAAACATGACGATCAGCAGAACCTGTGGCGAGGGAGCTTGCTCCCGCTGGGCTGCGCAGCGGCCCTGGCTTTTTGCGATTGCTGCGCAATCGAGCGGGAGCAAGCTCCCTCGCCACAGGGTTTTGCGCTAATCCGTTCGAGCAAGAGGAATCCTCATGCCAGTCATCGAATCGCACCTTGATCCCCACAGCGCTGACTTCACGCGCAACCACGCGGCGATGCTGGCCGGTGTCGAACAGCTGCGCCAACTCGAGCAGACCGTGCTGGAGAAAGCCGCCCAGGCCCAGGGCAAGTTCGACAAGCGCGGCCAACTGTTGCCGCACCAGCGCCTGAACCTGCTGCTGGACCCTGGCGCGCCGTTCCTCGAGCTGGCGAGCCTGGCCGGCTACAAACTCCATGACGACAAGGATGGCAGCCAGGCCGGCGGCGGCCTGATCGCCGGGATCGGCTACGTGTCCGGGGTGCGGGCGTTGGTGGTGGCCAACAACAGCGCAATCAAGGGCGGCACGATTTCCCCCAGCGGCTTGTACAAGACCCTGCGCCTGCAACAGATCGCCATGGAAAACAAACTGCCGGTCATCACCCTCGCCGAAAGTGGCGGCGCCAATCTCAATTACGCCGCGCAGATCTTCGTCGAAGGCGCGCGCTGCTTCGCCAACCAGGCACGTATGTCGGCCATGGGCCTGCCACAGATCACTGTGGTGCATGGCTCGGCCACGGCCGGTGGCGCCTATCAGCCGGGTTTGTCGGATTACGTGGTGGTGGTGCGCGACAAGGCGCGGCTGTTCCTGGCCGGGCCGCCGTTGCTCAAGGCCGCGACCGGCGAAGTGGCCAGCGAGGAGGAACTGGGCGGTGCGCAGATGCACGTACAGGTGGCCGGCACCGCCGAATACCTGGCCGAGAACGACGCCGACGGCGTGCGCCTGGCCCGGGAGATCCTCAGCCTGCTGCCCTGGAATGCGCAACTGCCGCCACAGCCCGAACGGACGTGGACAGAGCCGCTCTACCCCGCCGACGAGTTACTGGGACTGGTCCCCGACGACCCGAAGAAGCCCTATGACGTGCAGGAAATCATCGCCCGCATCGCCGACGGCTCGAATTTCCTGGCCTTCAAAAGCGAGTTCGACGCCCAGACGATTTGCGGCCACTTGCACATTCGCGGTCATGCCTGCGGCCTGATCGGCAACAACGGACCGATCACGCCCCAAGGTGCCAGCAAGGCCGCGCAGTTCATCCAGTTGTGCGACCAGAGCCGCACGCCCTTGCTGTTTTTGCACAACACCACCGGGTTCATGGTCGGCACCGAGTCGGAGCGACAAGGGGTGATCAAGCACGGCGCCAAGATGATCCAGGCCGTGGCCAATGCCCGAGTGCCCAAGCTGACCGTCGTGGTGGGCGGCTCCTACGGCGCCGGCAATTACGCCATGTGCGGCCGTGGGCTGGACCCACGCTTCATCTTCGCCTGGCCCAACAGCCATACGGCGGTGATGGGCGGCGCACAGGCCGGCAAGGTCCTGCGCATGGTCACCGAGGCCACGCAGATCAAGAACGGCCTGACCCCCGACCCGAAGATGCTGGACCTGCTCGAGCAAACCACCGCGCAGAAACTCGACAGCCAGTCCACCGCTCTCTACGGCAGCGCCAGCCTGTGGGACGACGGGCTCATCGACCCGCGCGACACCCGCACACTGCTGGGCTACCTGCTGGACATCTGTCACGAGGCCGAGCAGCGGCCACTGCAAGCCAACAGCTTCGGCGTGGCCCGTTTCTGAGGACGCTCCACGGCTCACAGGAGAACAATGAAAATGATCTTCACCCAGGAACACGAAGCGCTGCGGCGCACCGTTCGCCAGTTTGTCGAGCATGACATCAACCCTTACGTCGACGAATGGGAGAAAGCCGGGCGTTTCCCCATCCACGAGGTTTTCCGAAAGGCCGGCGAGCTGGGCCTGCTGGGCATTTCCAAACCAGCTGCCTTTGGCGGCATGGGCCTGGACTACAGCTATTCGATCGTCGCGGCCGAGGAATTTGGCACCATTCATTGCGGCGGCGTGCCCATGTCCATCGGCGTCCAGACCGACATGTGCACCCCGGCCCTGGCCCGTTTCGGCTCCGATCAGTTGCGTGAAGCGTTCCTGCGCCCGGCCATTCGCGGCGAACAGGTCGGCTGCATCGGCGTCTCGGAAGTCGGCGCTGGCTCCGACGTCGCCGGGCTCAAGACCACGGCGCGCAAGGACGGCGACGACTACGTCATCAACGGCAGCAAGATGTGGATCACCAATGCGCCCAGTGCCGATTTCATTTGCCTGCTGGCCAACACCTCGGATGACAAGCCCCACGTCAACAAATCGCTGATCATGGTGCCGATGCACAGCCCCGGCATCAGCCTCGGCCAGCACCTGGACAAACTCGGCATGCGCAGCTCGGAAACCGCCCAGGTGTTTTTCGACGACGTGCGAGTGCCACAACGCAATCGCATCGGCCAGGAAGGCGCCGGGTTCATGATGCAGATGCTGCAGTTCCAGGAAGAACGCCTGTTCGGCGCGGCCAACATGCTCAAGGGCCTGGAGCATTGCATCGACAGCACCATCGCGTACTGCAAGGAACGCAAGACCTTCGGCGCGGCCCTGATCGACAACCAGGTGATCCACTTTCGCCTGGCGGAACTGGCCAGCGAGATCGAATGCCTGCGGGCGCTGGTCTACCAGGCCACCGAGCAGTACATCAACGGCCAGGACGTCACGCGGCTGGCGTCGATGGCCAAGCTCAAGGCCGGACGCCTGGCCCGGGAAACCACCGACAGTTGCCTGCAGTACTGGGGCGGCATGGGCTTCATGTGGGACAACCCGGTCGCCCGGGCCTATCGCGACGTGCGGCTGGTGTCCATCGGTGCCGGTGCGGACGAGATCATGCTGGGCATCATCTGCAAGCTCATGGGGATTTTGCCGGGGAAGAAAAACTGAGTACATCACCTGCCAGACCGCCATCGCGAGCAAGCTTTGCTCCCACAATGCCCAGTGAGTGCATTCACCTGTGGGAGCAAAGCTTGCTCGCGATGAGGCCCAAACAGACACCGCAAGACTCCAGGAATGAACCCATGCCCGCCTTCAGCAAAATCCTCATCGCCAACCGTGGCGAAATCGCCTGCCGGATCCAGCGCACCGCCCAGGCCCTGGGCTATCGCACGGTGGCGGTGTTCAGCGAGGCTGACGCCGAGGCGCTGCATGTGCGCATGGCCGATGAAGCCGTGCTGATCGGCGCGGCCGCGGTGCAGCAGTCCTACCTCAACCCCTCGGCCATGCTCGATGCAGCCCGGCGCTGCGGGGCCGATGCGATCCATCCCGGCTACGGCTTTCTTTCGGAAAATGCCGGGTTCGCCAAGGCCTGCGAAGCCGCCGGCATCGTGTTCATCGGCCCCAGCCCCGAGGCAATCGACCTGATGGGCAGCAAGCGCCGGGCAAAAACCGCCATGATTGAAGCCGGCGTTCCCTGCATCGCCGGTTACCAGGGCGCCGCCCAGGACGACGACACGCTGCAGCGCGAAGCCGGACGCATCGGCTACCCATTGATGATCAAGGCCAGTGCTGGTGGTGGCGGTCGAGGCATGCGCCTGGTCCAGCGCGCCGAGGACCTGCTGGAGCAGTTGCGCAGCGCGCGCTCGGAGGCCCTGCACGGGTTTGGCAACGACGAGTTGATCCTCGAACAGGCCTTGATCGATCCGCGGCATGTGGAAATGCAGATTTTCGGCGACCACCATGGTCAGCTGATCCACTTGGGCGAACGGGACTGCTCGATCCAGCGGCGCCACCAGAAAGTCATCGAGGAAGCGCCCTGCCCGGTCATGACCACTGACCTGCGCCAGGCCATGGGCGACGCAGCACTCAAGGCCGGACGCGCAGTGAATTATGTCGGTGCCGGGACCGTGGAGTTCCTGCTCGCGGCGGACGGCCGGTTTTACTTCCTGGAGATGAACACGCGCCTGCAGGTCGAACACCCGGTCACCGAGTTGATCACCGGCCTGGATCTGGTGGCCTGGCAATTGGACGTCGCCGCCGGCAGGCCGTTGCCCCTGCGTCAGGAGCAAGTGATGCTCAGCGGCCATGCCATGCAAGTGCGGCTGTACGCCGAGGACCCGGCGGCGGATTTCCTGCCCCAGACCGGGCGGCTGATCGGCTGGGAGCCGCCCATACGCGACGGCGTGCGAGTCGACCATGGCCTGCAGGAGGGCCAGCTCATCACTCCGTTCTACGATTCGATGCTGGGCAAGCTCATCGTCCACGGCGCCACCCGCGAGGAGGCCCGACGCAAGTTGTTGCGAGCGGTGGAAGATTGCGTATTGCTTGGCGTCCAGAGCAACCAACGCTTGCTCGCCGGGTTGCTGGCACATCCGCAGTTCATCGCCGGCGACTTCGGCACCGGTTTCATCGGGCAGCACTTAGCCAATCATGCGGCGCTCTTGCCCCTTGAGCCCTCAGCCGAACAGCTCGCCATCGCCACCGCGGCGTTCTATCAGGCCTCGCAGGCACGGCATGCCCCCGACCTCGGCGGATGGCGCAACAGCCTCGGCGCGGCGCTGCATTATCGAATCGGCATCGGCGAGCACGACTGGGCGCTGAGCCTTGAGGCCAAAACCAACGGGACACTGCACATCCGCAGTACCGGGCGCTTGATCGAACTGAGGCTGCTCGACGCTGACGCGTATGGCGCCACGCTGATCATCGACGGGATTCGCCAGCGTCATGCCTGGCGCCTCGATGGCAATGATCTATGGCTGTCTACCCGCCCCGGTGGCCTGCACCTGCAAGACCGAACCCACACCTCCATCGCCGCCAAGGCCGGCCCCCGCGACGGCACGCTCAAGGCGCCCATGGACGGTGCCATTGTCGAGTTGCTGGTCAGCGAAGGCAGCACAGTGCGCCAAGGCCAACTGCTGATGGTGCTTGAGGCAATGAAAATGGAGCACCCACTCAAGGCCGGCATTGACGGCGTGGTCAGGCAATTGCAGGTCACACGGGGTGAGCAGGTGCAAAACCGGCAAGTTTTGTTACGTGTCGAAACAGGCGACTAGTCGGATGCCGCGGGTTTGACTACGCTCAAACCCATCAGCACGCCGATACCGGGAACCCTGCAATGCCTCACTGGCTGGTGATTGATCTGGAGGCCACCACCGATGAAGGTGGCTGGCCGGTAACCGAAATGGAAATTATCGAAATCGGCGCCACGCTGGTAAATCGTGACGGTCGCGAGGTGGATCATTTCCAGCGCTTCGTGCGCCCCCTGAGACGCCCGCTGCTCACGCCCTTCTGTCGCGAACTGACCCACATCACCCAGGCCAATATCGACGGTGCCGCGCCCTTGACCGAGGTCTGGCCGGCGTTCGAGCGCTGGCTGGCGCCGTACCAGTCGAAGCTGGAAAGCTGGGTCAGTTGGGGCGATTACGACCGCAAGCAACTGCTTCAGGAATGGCAGCACCAGCAGTTGCACAGTGTCCTCGGCCAGGTGCCGCACATGAACCTCAAGCAACGCTTCGCCAAGGCCCGTCGGCTGGAACGACCGCTGGGGCTCAATGGCGCTCTGCAACTGGCTGGCCTGCAATTCTGCGGTCAACAGCACCGTGCGCTGGAAGACGCGCGCAATACCGCGCGGTTGTTGCCCCTGGTGCTTCCGGGTTGAACGCCTGCCACCTGCCGGTGCGGCAGATGACGAATGTTGCAGCCTTGTGCATACTGGCCGGCCTTTTCCAGCCCCTTTTTCGAGGAATCGCCCATGTTTAAAGTCAACGAGTACTTCGACGGCACCGTCAAGTCGATCGCTTTTGGCACTGCCGAAGGCCCTGCGACCATCGGCGTCATGGCACCGGGCGAATATGAGTTCGGCACGGCCCAACGGGAAATCATGCACGTGGTCTCCGGCGCCCTGACCGTGAAACTGCCTGACAGCACCGACTGGGAAACCTTCGAGGCCGGCAGCCAGTTCAATGTCCCGGCCAACAGCAAGTTCCAGCTCAAAGTGGCTGTCGATACCGCCTACCTGTGTGAATACCGCGGCTGAAGCTAGAAGCTAGAAAAGCTGTTGCCTGACAAACAAAAATGCCCGTGTCCAATGACACGGGCATTTTTATTCACGGATCTTTTTATTCGAGCACTTCAACCGGCATGCCGACTTCAAGCCGACCGTTGCTGTCGTTGACCAGGTTCTGGCCGAACATCGCACCGTCCGGTGTCGAACGGTATTGCTGCAAGGTGGCAAAGGGTTCGCGATTCGGGTCGCGTTCGCCGGTCTGCGGATCGACCGTGGTCATGATGCAGCGCGAGCATGGCTTGACCAGCCGGAACTCCACCTCGCCGATACGAATGCGCTTCCAGCCGTCCTCGGCAAACGCCTCGCTGCCTTCGACCACCAGGTTGGGGCGAAAGCGCAACATTTCCAGCGAACGACCGACCCGGCTCGACAGGTCCTGCAAGGACGCCTGGCCAATCAGCAGCAGGGGGAAACCATCGGCAAAGGCGACCTTGTCATCGTCCTTGCCATAACCGGCTGCGGTGGTGCGCGCCAGTTCCACCGGCACATGCACCAGCCGCGTGGGGGTGCCGATGAATTCGCTGACCCAGGCCGCGGCCTCGTCACCGGCATCCGGCACGCGCAAGGTGTCACGCCAGATGATCACTGCGCGCCGCTGCTCTTCCTGGGTTGGCGGCAGCGGCACGTCGATGGCGCCATGGCCCGGCGCGCTGAGCGTCAGGCCGCCCGCTTCGTTCCACAAGGCTGAGAGCTGGCTCATCTTCGCCACGGCGCGCTGGGTCAGGAAACGACCCGTGCCCTCATCCACCAGCATCCAGCGCCGATCACCGTCCAACCCCAGCTTGTCCAGCCCAATCCCTTGCAGGGGCTGGCCCTGGCCGGACTTCAACGGATACCGATACAGCGCGCTCAGCCGCAACATGGTCAACTTCCCTGGTGGCGAAAAAATGCCACCTTATACGAGCCGGCCATCGAAGCAAACCACCCTCGGCTTCAGTCGAGCATCAGCCGCTGACGCACCACGTCGACCAGCTTGTCCGGCTGGAATTTGGAGAGGAAGTTGTCGCACCCGACCTTCTTGACCATCGAATCGTTGAAGCTGCCGGACAGCGAGGTGTGCAATACGACATAGAGCCCACGCAAACGCGGATCGTTGCGGATTTCGGTGGTCAGGCGGTAGCCGTCCATTTCCGGCATTTCCGCGTCGGTGAAGATCATCAGCAATTTATCGGTCATCACCTCGCCGGTATCGGCCCAGGCCTTGAGCATGTTCAGGGCTTTGAGGCCGTCGCTGGCGATGTGCATTTTCACGCCCAGTTGACCCAGGGTATCGCGCAGTTGCGAGAGCGCGACGTTGGAGTCGTCCACCAGCAGCACTTCGCGGCCACGGGCGCGCTCCAGCACCGGGTCTTCGAGTTTGTCCCGGGAGACCTTGGCGTTGTAAGGCACGATTTCGGCCAGGACTTTTTCCACGTCGATGATTTCCACCAACTGATCGTCCACCTTGCTGATGGCCGTCAAGTAGTGCTCACGACCGGCGCTGGTCGGGGGTGGCAGGATGGCTTCCCAGTTCATGTTGACGATGCGGTCGACACCGCCCACCAAAAATGCCTGAACCGAGCGATTGTATTCGGTCACGATAATGGTGCTGTTAGGGCCTGGCACCAGCGGACGCATGCCAATGGCCTGGGACAGGTCGATCACCGGCAACGTCTGGCCCCGCAGATTGACCACGCCGCACACGAACGGATGGCGCTGCGGCATCAGGGTCAGCTTCGGCAGTTGCAGGACTTCCTGGACCTTGAACACGTTAATGGCGAACAACTGCCGCCCCGCCAGGCGGAACATGAGAATTTCCAGGCGATTCTCACCCACCAGTTGGGTTCGTTGATCTACTGTGTCGAGAATGCCGGCCATCGATGACTCCTGGGCTTGTTCGGATGAATCCAATAAAAGAGATATCGGCTGCACCAGCCGAATCTTGACCCCGGATAAAATACAAGCGTGGGGGCATTGATGTCACATTAACATCATGCTTTACTGGCTTCGTAACTTCATCTGCGATTTTCCTCGCCGCGCGACCCTGGTTTGCGCGCAAAGTTCCGCTGCCTAAGGGATTCCCCTAGGCACAATCAGGTCCAACCTGATATTCCCGTTATCCAATAGCCATTAATGTGACGCCATTCTCATTGCTGAACGGAGTCAGGCTTTTGTGCGCGACCACAGGACATCGGACCTCCAGTCTTTCGGCCGATCCCACCCGTGCAATTGTTTGCGAATTCACTTTCGCTGAACGGCAGGGGCGTGTCGCCGTGCGTCCGTCCGCAATCGACCTTGAGATCCAGCCGTTCGCCATAAGCGGTTTTCTTTCGCCTGACATGATGTTGTGGAGATAAGCATGCCGAACGATCGTAGGAACTGGAGTCAGCGTCTTCCCGAACTTCTGATCGAAGCCGAGACGCTGCTGGCCAAGTCGGAGGAATGCCTGAGCCATCTGCAATTGATCAACAACGACAAGGACGCCATCGATTGCATGCTCAGCACCTTGCTGAAACTCTCGAACAAGGCCAATGCCCTGGCGCTGGAAGCCGTTTCGGAGTTTTCACTGCATATCCATGGTTTGCTCAATCACGCGCAAAACCACATGGAGTTGCATGACCAGGCCTTGGACGCCCTGAAGGATTGCTTGACCCTGATGGCCTGGCAACTGGAACTGGTCGATCACACCACAGGCCAGTTGGGCCTGGACAGCAGTGAACAGATCTCGTTGATCGAGGCATTTGCTTTCCAGGTAGGCCAGTGCCCTGGCCAGGCATTGGCAGCGTCATGTCCGCTGGCGTTGGTACCCTACTCCCAGAAACAAGCCTGATGCGATGATATCGGCTCAATGCGGCGCGACCGGCCCATGGTGCTTTCGCCGCGCCATGCCGAGCGCGACCAACGATAAGCGAAGTGGTACCATCTCGCGCGTCAGCCACTTCAAGACAGCGCCGTAAAAGCCGCCAACCGAAGCCGCCCTCGACCTGAAACGTTTACCCGACCGGCCTGTCAGACGCGCTGACCGGCCTGCCCGCAGCGAACATTCATTGGCTCCATCCGCTATGTACGCCAGCCTCAAGTCATTCATCACCTGGCCTCCCTCCCGAGAAAACGCCCGTCGCTTCACATTATTGTTGTGCGTCTGCTCGACCCTCGGCAGCCTGCTGGCCTACCTGTTCGCCCATACGGTGCCGTTGAGTCTGTTGGCACTGAATGTCGCAGCCATGACCTGTGTCTGGATCCACCATCGATTGTCGCGCAAATCCATCAAGTTCCAGCCCCAGGAACTGGCCGACCGATTACTTGAAGTACAGGAAAACGAGCGCCATCGTCTGAGCCGCGAATTGCACGACGACATTGGCCAGTTGCTGACCGCGGCGAAACTGCAAGGCGAATGGCTCAAGCGGCGGATGCCGGAAGAATTGCAAGGCCAATGCGCGCTGCTCTGCGAGACCCTGGACGAAACCCTCAACAAGGTCCGCGATGTATCGGCGATCCTCAACCCCAGGGAGCTGACCAGCCTCGGACTTGAAGCCAGCCTGCGGGCGCACCTGCTCAAGACGCTGGCCAACGTCCCGGTGAAATGGAGCCTCGATTGCCAACAGCGCATGGCGGGCATCCCCGAGGAAATGTCGGTCGCGGTGTTCCGGATCACCCAGGAAGCGGTCACCAACATCTTGCGTCATGCGCGGGCGACGAATCTGCTGGTACGCCTGCAACGCCTGCCCGACGGCCTGACCCTGGAGATCAGCGACGATGGCCAGGGTTTTGTCCCGGCCACCCACCCCGCGCGCGAAGGTCAACGGGGCATGGCCGGCATGTTGGAGCGGGTCGAACAATTGGGCGGCACCCTCAAGGTCACCAGCGAGGCCGGCAAAGGCACGCACATCGAAGCACGCTTTCCCTGGGCACCGCGTGCCCTGGAACGAGCCAGTAAGAATAAGGTTCTCCTTTGATTTGTAATTTGCTTCTGGTAGATGACCATTCCCTGATCAGGGCCGGCGTACGCGCGCTGGTCATGGATATCCCCGGTTATGCCGTCATCGGCGAGGCCAGTGATGGCACGCAATTGGTGGAATTGGTCGAACGGCTGAACCCCGATATCGTACTGCTGGACATCTCCATGAAGGACACCAGCGGCCTGGACGCCCTGCTACAGCTCAAGCGAGTGCGCCCCCACAGCAAGGTGCTGATCCTGTCCATGCATACGGATCCGGCGCTGATCATGCAGGCGCTGGAATCCGGAGCCCATGGCTACCTGCTCAAGGACACCACTGCCCATGAGCTGAAACACGCCTTGGAGGCGTTGCGCAACAATGAACGCTACCTGAGCCCGGCCATCGCCCACACCGTGATCAACCAGGCGCTGACTCGCGTCCAGAAGCACCAGCCGGACCCCGCCCAGGCCCATAACCTGACAGCACGCCAACTGGAAATACTGCGGTTGATCGTACGCGGCAAGTCCACCCGGGAAATTGCCAACGGCCTGAACCTGAGCATCAAGACCGTCGAAACCCACCGGGCGCAAGTCATGAAGCGCCTGCAGATCCATGACGTGGCCGGCCTGGTGCTGTTCGCGGTGCGCGAAAAAATCATCAGCCTGGACGATTGAGCGCAGCCGTATCGCCCAACAGTGGCGAATCGGACGGCAGATGCACGCGCAGTGCCTTCGGGCGGACAGTGAAACGCAGGGCGTCGACCTGCAACGGCTCGCCATCGAGATTGATATCCAGGCCTTGGGCGACCTTGATCTCCACCCATGGCAAGCGCGCGCGAACAAACATGTTGTCGATGCCCAGGCCGCCCGCCAGCAAGTCCTTCAACGTACTGACCACTTCCTGAGGCGCCGGCAGGATGCTGATGTCCAGCAACCCATCATCGGCCAACGCCTGCGGGCACAGCACATGGCCTCCCCCCGCCTGTCGACCGTTGCCGATACCCAGCGCGAGCAAATCGCCCTGCCAGTGGAAATCGGGGCCTTGCAACTCACCATAGGCGGCACTCAGCTCACTGAATCGCGACAGGCCGGTGAACAGGTAGGCCGCGCCCCCCAGGACTTTCTTGAGGTCCTCGGAGGTGTTCGCCGTCACCTGGCTGCCAAAACCGCCAGTGGCCATGTTCAGGAAAATCCGGCCGCAGACTTCGCCCACATCCACCGCCCGTGGCGCAACGTCAAGCAAATCCAGGGCCTGCGCCGGCTCCAACGGAACACCGGCGGCCCGGGCGAAATCGTTGGCAGTGCCCAGCGGCAGCAGTACCAGGCTGGCATCGCTCGATTTGAGGACGATCGCTTCGGCGATGTCACGCAGGGTCCCATCGCCGCCGCCGGCGATCAGTCGCGTATAACCGGCCTCCAGCGCCTCGTCGACGCATCGTTGGGCATCACCGGCTTCCCAGGTCAACCGTACCGCCAGGTCCCAGCCCTGCTCGCGCTTGAGCATCACCGCCGTGCGAACCTCTTCGTTGAGCGCTTGCTTGCCATGCAAAATCAACAGCGCCTTGCCTTTGCTCATCGTTGTCTCCGTCATTGGAAGGTTCAGGAAATGGGACCGCTCATTCGACCGAAATAGCCTCGATGAACCTCAATTTATTAAAAAAGGCAGGAAGGCGAGCCCCGGGAGAAAACCCGTTGGGCAGCTCGCCCGACCGGTACGCCTTGATTCGAAGAGTTTTCTTACAAGATCTGGCGAATCGGCTCAATTGACCCTCTAGCGGTATTGAGAGACCTTGGCCTTCTGTTCTGCTGGAACGCTAAAACCCTCATCACACAAGGAAGCACTTACCCATGGATGGATACGTCACGGCCCGCCGGGGCCGGATCAGTCGTTTGAACAGTTATGACCAAGGGGATGAACCGTCCCATGCATAACCGTGAATACAAGCTGTTGCCCCGGCAGCGCCCGTCCTTCGGGAACGGGCGGGCCGATACTCGGAACGAATGCAAAAGTTGCAGTAATCCCGTTGGAGGAATTGATTTGGAACCGCGCGTCGTTGAACTGGAAACCCACCTCAAATACATCCGCAAAGACATGGATGAAATTCGCACCGACGTAAAGGTGATCCGCCACCGGCTGGCCTATTCGGCTGGCGCTGCAGGGGTGGTGCTCGGCCTGCTGGGCTGGATTGCGAACAATCGATTCGATCAGTTGGTGATGCTGCTCACACGATGAAGGGTGAGACGCATGCAGGCCCGAGTATCCGACTCGGGCCGCAGAACACCTGTCACAGGGCTAGCCAAGGACTTCACTCAAGGGAATGAAGCCCACTTCATCGCCCTCCACCAGCGTCCGTCCCTCCAGCACTTCGACCAGCCCTTCGGCCCAGGCCGCGCTGCGCAGGACACCCGAGCTCTGATTTCGGTAGATGATCGCTCGACCATTCTCCATGCGGCCTCGCAAGTACTCTCGTCGACCGCCCGCCTTCGACCAGGCGAAACCGGCCGGCACCTTGAACTTGAGCGGCGCCACCGACTGAACGCCTTGGCGTCTCAGCAGGTAAGGCCTTGCCAGCAATGCGAAAGTCACGAGGGTCGAGGCCGGGTTTCCAGGCAGGCCTATGACCGGCACGCCGCGGTAATGCCCGAACGTCAGCGGCTTACCCGGCTTGATGGCGAGTTTCCAAAGCGCCAGCTCACCGTCCTCGCGCAAGGCGATGCCCAGGAAGTCCGCCTCCCCCACCGATACCCCGCCGGTGGACAGGATCAGATCGACATCTGACAACTGTGCCAGGCGCTCGCGGGTGGCCGATAAATCATCAGGCAGGATACCCGCGTCAACCACCTCACACCCCATGCGTTGCAGCCAGCCACACAGCAGCACGCGGTTGCTGTTATAGATCTGGCCTGGGCCCAGCGCCTGACCGGGTTCGACCAGTTCATCCCCCGTGGACAGGACTGCGACGCGGACCTTGCGCACCACTTCCAGCGATGCACAGCCCAAGGATGCCGCCAGCCCCAGCTCGATCGGCCCCAGGCGAGTGCCAGCAGAGAGAACCTGCTCCCCGACGGTGGTCTCCTGTCCCTGGGGGCGAATGTTCTGCCCGCTGATCATGGGCTCGATAAACCGCACCCGCTGATCGTCTTCAACCACGGCGTTTTCCTGCATCTCGACGCAATCCGCGCCGGCCGGGACTGGCGCCCCAGTGAAGATTCGCGCGCACGTGCCAACGGCCAGCGGCTCCGGGGCCTGCCCGGCAAAAATCCGCTGGCTGACCGTCAACGGCTCGCCATTCCAGTCAGCCAGCCGCAAGGCATAGCCGTCCATGGCGCTGTTGGGCCATGGCGGCAAATCAAGGCTCGACACCAGATCCTCGGCGAGCACTCGCCCTAGCGCCGCGGCCAACGGTAAATGCTCGCGCTGGACAATCGGCGTGGCCGCCGCCATCTCGAGCAGTCGCTCCAACGCGACCTCAACGGCCATCAAGGCGCCGGCCTTGCCCGGTTTACCCACGGGATTCACAAGGCGCTGCCTGTTTCAAATGAGCCACGAAGTTGCACGGCCGATGCCGCACATCCAGTTGTTCAGCCAGGATGCCATCCCATCCGGTACGCACCGCATTGGTCGAACCCGGCAGGCAGCACACCAGCGTGCCATTGGCCAGGCCAGCCAGCGCCCGGGACTGCACGGTGGAAGTGCCGATGTCGGCCACGGATATCTGTCGGAACAACTCGCCAAAACCATCGACCTGCTTGTCCAGCAGGCACGTGACGGCTTCCGGCGTACTGTCACGCCCCGTGAAGCCGGTGCCGCCAGTGATCAACACCACCTGCACCACGTCCTCGGCAATCCAGGTCGCGACTTGCGCGCGGATCTTGTACAAATCATCTTTGAGCAGGACCCGCTCCGCCAGGTTGTGCCCGGCCGCCGTGAGCCGATCGACGAAGACCTGCCCGGACGTATCGGTTTCCAGGGTACGGGTATCACTGACAGTCAGCACCGCGATATTGAGCGGCACGAAAGGTACATCAGCCTTGGCTTTCATAGGCTCGTCCAGTTGTGGAGGAAACAGCCCGGTGTTATATCACAGCGCTTCATTTTTTCGCCCGTGCGGAGACACGCCATGACCTCGAACACGTCACTGCCACCCTGCTCCATTCTGCTCCTGGCGGGCGGGCGCGGACAACGCATGGGCGGCCAGGACAAAGGCCTGGTGCCGTGGCAGGGCGAACCGCTGATTGCCCATCTGCATCGCCAGACCCGCGCCATGAGCGATGATCTGATCATCTCCTGCAACCGTAATGCGCAACGTTATGCACCGTATGCCGATCAGTTGGTGCATGACGAGGAAGGCGACTTTCCCGGGCCACTGGCGGGCATCCGGGCGGGTCTCAAGGCTGCGAGGCACTCGTATTTGCTGGTGCTTCCGTGCGATGTGCCGCAAATCGACGCCAACCTGCTCGATAACATGCGCAGGACGGCCAGCCAGCACCCCGACCAACCGCTGATGGTGCGGCACGGCGAGCACTGGGAGCCGCTGCTGTGTGTCATTCCGTTGGCCCTGGCAGCGAGCTTCGAACAAGCCTGGCGCGAAGGCGAACGCAGCCCCGGTCGTATCATGCGCGCACTGCACGCCGTTGCATTGCAATGCCCAGCCGACGATCCCCGCCTGGCAAATCTGAACACACCGGAGTTACTGGCCCGGCACAAAGGCGTGTCAGATTGACACTAGCCAGGAACTTGCGCGCGATGTATACGTCTGAAGGTCAGTAACTTGAAGAATCCATTTCGGAGAAACACCATGACACAACGGACCCTCGCCACGTTCATGCTCGCTCTGGGCCTCGCCACCCTTGCCGGGTGCGCTTCGCCAACAGTGATCACCTTGAATGACGGTCGCGAAATCCAGGCCGTCGATACCCCACATTACGATGAAGAAAGCGGCTTCTACGAATTCGAGCAACTGGATGGCAAGCAGACTCGCGTGAACAAGGATCAGGTTCGTACCGTTAAGGATTTGTAATCTGTAACGCTGCTGCCCGATGTCGCTAAAAAACGGCGCTTCCTGAAGAGGGAGGCGCCGTTTTTTTTGGGGGCTTGGTTTTGGGTTTTGGGTTTTGGGTTTTGGGTGTATATCCGTTTCTTCGGTAACGGCCACTGGCGGTTCCGCTCTTACAGCGGGTCACTTTCGAAAAGCGCGAAAGTAACCAAAGCGCTACATGCCCCACCACTTGGTGCCTCGCTTAGGCTCGGCATGCCTGAACGAAGGCATTGCTCCGTGGGCCGCCGCGAAGGGCCATCCATGGCCCAGCGCGGCTAACCCGGCATCCATGCCGGGTTGCCCACTGCGCAATACCTTCGTTCAGCCAGCGTGGTTAATGGGGCGCCGAGATCAACGTCCACCGCGAGGCGGCCTGATAGCCGACCTGGTTCTTGGTGGGACCGCGTTTTTCCTGTGGGAGCGAGCTTGCTCGCGATAGCGGTGGATCAGTTTGTGATGATGGTGGGTGTGCCTATGTCATCGCGAGCAAGCTCGCTCCCACAGGTTTTTGTGTCGTGTGCTGATGTTGTGAATACCCACAGCCCCATGTGGGAGCGAGCTTGCTCGCGATAGCGGCAGCTCAGCCACACAGATGCTGGACGTGCCCCGCTCTTGCTTTGCTTTGGATTTTGATCTGGGGCGCCCCGTTAACCACGCTGGCCGAACGCAGGCATTGCGCAGTGGGCACCTCGGCATGGATGCCGAGGTAGCCGCGCTGGGCCATGGATGGCCCTTCGCGGCGGGCCCACGGAGCAATGCCGGAGTGAGGGCACACCGAGCCTAGGCGAGGTGCCGAGTGGTGGGGCAAGCCTTTTTTGCTTACTTTTTTTGGCGTTTGAAAAAAAGTGAGTCGCCGTAAGGGCGAAACCCTAAGTAGCCGTTACCGAAGAAACGGATATACACACCATTCCCCCTGAACAAAAAACTACCAGTGCAACGAAATACCGCTCTCGAACACCCGCTCCTGACCAGTAACCGGATCAACAAAACGCAACCCTTGAGCCAGCAGCTTTAAAGGATTCGAGTAATCATCCTCAACATCCCGAAGCACATCAGGATAAAACGGATCATTGCAGATCCCCGCCCCAAGGGCATTCATGTGAACCCGCAACTGATGCTTCTTACCCGTAACCGGATACAAGCCATAGCGCCACAACTCGCCGTTCCTTTCCAGCACTTCGATGGCCGTTTCGGTATTGGGTTCGCCCGGCCCTTCCTGCATTCGGAAGAACGGTTCGCCATCGATCATCCGGCTTTTATGCACCCGTGGAAAGGTCAGCCCGGGCAACGCGCGGGCAATGGCCTGGTAGCGTTTTTCGATCTGCCGCGTCGGGAACAACGACTGATACGCCGAGCGGGTGTTCGGGTTGGCCGAAAACAACACCAGCCCGGCCGTATGCCGATCGATGCGGTGCAAGGGCACCAGATGAGGGTTGTCAAACCGACGGATCAGCCGTCGCAACAAGGTCTGCTCGACGTATTCACCTGCGGGAGTGACAGGCAGAAAATGTGGTTTGTCTGCCACCACCAGGTGTTCGTCGGCGTACAGGATAGACTCCACCACCGGGATCGGCTTCTCGTCGGGCACTTCACGGAAGTAGTGGATGCGCAGGCCTTCGCGGTACGGCAAGTCGACCTGGATGGCCTTGCCCTCTGCGTCCAATACCCGCCCTCGAGCGATCCGGTCCAGCCACTGCTCGCGACTGATGGCGCTGAAATGCTCGCACAGGCACTCCAGCACCGTCTGCCAGGAACCGGGTGGCAGATACAACGTACTGGCCTGATGATGAGCGGCGGAAAACGATGAACCGGACATTGAAAACTCTTAGGCATTTTTGCAGGGTGGCATTATCCGACAGTCGTACCAGCCAGCCCAGCAATGATTGCCCTACGCCGTGACTGAAGTCGGTTTTGCCGCCGCTTCAGTGAACTCTTTCAACCAGCGCAGTACTTCCACCGCCTCCCAGCGACCTGGATCGTACAGCGCGTACAGCAGGCCCTGGTAACCCACCACATCCAACTGTTTGTGATAGCCGGCACGCTGGAACAACGCTTCGATCTCGGCAAAACAGGTGTTGAAATGCAGTTTATTGAAGGGTGTCTTGCCTTCGGTAACCAAGCCATCCAGGCGCAGTTCCAGGACTGCCTCGCGCACAACGTCCGCGGACATCCTGTTTACGCTGCTTTTCAGTTGTTCGACATTGACCAAGGGGACGCACTCCAGATAGCTGTATAGGCATACAGTAACCGAAGCATGGTACTTTCGCCAACCGCAGTATCAGGAACTGACGGATGAGCCGCTCAACGGAGAAAGGTCACGATCTGTTCGGCCTCGAAGGGCCAGTCCAGCTCGGCACCGGTATCCAGCCTGCGCAGCACAGGAATACGCAGCCCATAACTGTCCACCCAGGCTTCGCGTTCTGAAATGTCCACCAGCTCCACCAACAATCCATGTTCGACGAAAGGCATCAGTTCAGCTTCGGCTACTTCGCAAAGATGACACCCCAGGGTGCCGAACAACTGGCATTCAGGAAGCATGGCGGGTAGACCCAAAAAAGATAGACGGTCATTCTAGGCTCGACCCGGGAAGCCGTCGAGTCGCTGGCTCGCTTGCGGGTGTATCGGTAAAACGCTGATGCAAATCACTGAGCGCCAATGCTTTTCCAGCCACGCTTGTCGCATTTTCCCCTCTACGCTGTGCGTTGTAGCCTTGAAACGGAGTGCCCCTTGTTTGCTAACCTGCTGATCATCCTTGCTTCGTCCCTGGTGGTCATCGCCTTGTTCAGGCGGCTGCGCCTGCCACCCGTATTGGGTTATCTCTGCGTCGGGCTGGCGGTCGGGCCTACCGCGCTGGACTGGGTCAACGACAGCGAAGAACTGCCAGACCTGGCCGAGCTCGGGGTGGTGTTCCTGCTGTTCTCGCTGGGGTTGGAGTTTTCCCTGTCGAAAATGCTCGAACTGCGTCGGGTCGTGTTCGGCCTCGGCAGCCTGCAGGTGCTGTGCTCGGGGGCGGTCCTGGCGGGATTGCTGGTCATGCTCGGCGCGCCGGTGATCGCCGCGTTGTTGCTCGGTGCCGGGCTGGCCTTGTCCTCCACTGCCATCGTCAGCAAGGAGTTGACCAGCCTGGGAGAGATTTTCAGCAGCCACGGCCAGAACGCCATCGGCGTGTTGTTGTTCCAGGATGTGGTCGCGGTGCTGCTGTTGACGCTGGTGCCGGTATTCGCCGGCAGCAGCGAGCACCCGTGGTACTGGGCGTTGCCCTTGACCCTGGGCAAGACCCTGGTGTTGTTCGGCGGCCTGCTACTGGCCAGTCGGCTGCTGTTGCCCCGGCTGTTCCATGAAGTGGCGGCGTCCCGATCCGCAGAACTGTTCGTGCTGCTGGCCCTGGTGATCGTGTTGCTGACGGCATGGCTGACCCACCTGCTCGGCTTGTCGCCGGCCCTGGGTGCATTCCTGGCGGGCATGCTGCTGGGGGAAAGCCACTACCGGCATCAGATCGAGGCCGACATACGCCCGTTCCGCGACATCCTGCTGGGGCTGTTCTTTGTCAGCATCGGCATGCTGATCGACCTGCAGCTGTTCCTCGATGACGGCTTGTTGATCCTGGGATTGACCCTCGGCTTGATGCTCATCAAGGGCTGCGTGGTCGCGATCCTGGTGAAATGGCGCGGCAGCGACGTTGAAACCGCCTGGCGCAGTGGCCTGGCGCTGGCCCAGGGCGGCGAATTCTGCTTTGCCCTGATGGCGCTGATGCAGCAGAACCGCCTCATGCCCGCCGACATCAGCGGCCTGCTGCTGGCCGCGACATTCTGCTCGATGCTGCTGACCCCGCTGTTACTGCGCGCCGCACCCCGCGTCGCCGCCCGCCTGCATCGCAAACCCAACGAAGAGGCGCAACTGGACCAGATCAGCGCACTCAACGCCGGCTTGTCGGGCCATGTGGTCATTTGCGGCTACGGCCGCGTCGGCCAGTCCATCGGGCGATTCCTGCGCCGCGAAGGCCAGGCGTTCGTCGCCCTGGATGACGACCCGGTGATCATCCAGGAAGCCACCGTCGGGGAAAACTGCGTGCACTACGGGGATTCACGACGAGGTGACCTGCTTGCGGCCGTTGGCTTGAGCCGCGCCAGGTTGCTGGTGATCGCGGTGGACAAGACCGACATCGCCATCACCGTGCTCAAGGCGGCCCGGCAGGTCAACCATCAGGTACCGATCCTGGTGCGCACCCGTGACGACAGCCAACTGGCCGAATTGCAGGCGGCCGGGGCCAGCGAAGTGGTCCCGGAGCTGCTGGAGTCAAGTCTGATGCTGGCTTCCCACGCCCTGATCATGCTCGGCCTGCCCGAGCAGCAGGTCCAGCAGCATGTGGATCAGGTCCGTCACGACCGTTATCGCCTGCTCCATGGTTTTTATCCCGGCAACCAGGACAAGGAGCCTTAGTGCAACGCTCAGTCCTGGCTGACCGCACCGATCTTGTGAATCGACAGGTCGGCGCCGTAATACTCTTCTTCCTGGGTCAGGCGCAGCCCCAGCACGGCCTTGATCACGCCATAGACCGCAAACCCGCCGGCCAGGGCGACGACAACACCCAGCGCCGTGCCAATCAACTGGCTGATCAGGCTGACCCCACCCAGGCCGCCCAGGGCACTCTGGCCAAAGACGCCACAGGCAATGCCGCCCCAGACCCCGCACAGCCCGTGCAACGGCCAGACACCGAGCACATCGTCGATCTTCCACTTGCCTTGGGCCGCCGTGAAGCACCAGACAAACAAGGCACCGGCAATGGCACCGGTGGCCAGCGCACCGACCGGGTGCATCAGGTCGGACCCGGCACAGACCGCCACCAACCCGGCCAGCGGGCCGTTATGCAGGAAGCCTGGGTCATTGCGCCCGACAATCAACGCCGCCACGGTACCGCCCACCATGGCCATCAACGAATTGACCGCCACCAGCCCGCTCACCCCGGGCAAGGTCTGGGCACTCATCACGTTGAAACCGAACCAACCGACAATCAGGATCCACGAACCCAAGGCCAGGAATGGAATGCTCGAAGGCGCGAACGCCACCAGGCGACCGTCCCGGTAGCGGCCGTTACGCGGGCCGAGCAAGAGCACCGCCGCCAACGCCAGCCAGCCGCCCATGGCATGCACCACCACGGAACCGGCGAAGTCATGGAAACTGGCGCCGAACCGGGCTTGCAGCCACGCCTGCAGGCCAAAATTGCCGTTCCAGACCAGGCCTTCGAAAAACGGATAGACAAACGCCACGATCAGCACCGTGGCACACAACTGCGGTGCGAACCGCGCACGCTCGGCAATACCGCCGGAAATGATGGCCGGGATCGCGGCGGCAAAAGTCAGCAGGAAGAAGAACTTCACCAGGCTGTAGCCATGATCGGCGCTGAGCACCGCCGCCGGTTGCAGGAAGGTCACACCGTAGGCAATCCAATAGCCTATAAAGAAGTAGGCCAGGGTCGAGACCGCGAAATCGCTGAGGATTTTCGACAGCGCATTGACCTGGTTCTTTTGCCGGACCGTTCCCACTTCAAGAAACGCAAAGCCGGCGTGCATGGCCAGGACCATGACTGCGCCGAGCAGGATGAACAGCGTATTGGAGCTGTGGACCAGACTGTCCACGGCACTTTGTATATTTTCCATGGTATTGGCAGACCTGAAAAAGTTGAAAAAAAGCACCAAATCGGCTCGCTTGCCTTGCGAGCGCACCAAGTTGAAACGACTCATTGGCCGGACGCAGGCCGCTGAACCGCTTTGGTGCGCAAGAAGGGTCAAAACGAAATCCCGCCTGGAGGTGCTTCGCGGGTTTTGATTATTTGGGTTAAGGTTTTTCGGGCTTTCGCCCAGCTTCAGCGCACTGGCGCAGGCTGACGCACCAGTACATGGCAAAAGTCTGAGCAAAAGTTGTACCAGTCACTTTCACTGAACCTTCCGGGAAGGCTCATACTCGAACGTTTCAGACGTCACTTACGGAGATTCACCGATGGCCAGAACCCAGGCAAAGACTGCTCAAGAAACCCTGATGGAAGATTTCCAGACGCTGGTCAGCGACACGGAACGGTTGCTCGATCACACCGCGACGCTGGCAGGCGATCAAGCCGATGCACTGCGCAGCCAGATTCACGAAACCCTCCTGCGCGCCCGCGAAACGCTCAAGCTGACGGAAGATTCCATGCGCGAACGCGGCCAGGCTGCGGTGGTCGCCACCGAGGAATACGTACAGGCCAACCCTTGGCAATCCGTGGGCATTGCCGCGGGCGTGGGCTTTCTGATTGGTCTGCTGGCGACACGGCGCTAATGATGGGTATCGACGAATCCGGCTCGTCCGAAGCGGGCACACAACCGACAGCACGTCGCCTGGGCGCGGCGTTTCTTGGCTTGCTGCATAGCCACGTCGAATTGTTCGGCATGGAGTTGCAGGAACAGAAGGCACGCACCGTCAGCCTCCTGCTGTTCGCCGGTCTTGCGCTGGTGTTCGGCTTGCTGCTGTTGGTCGGGCTTTCGGCGCTGGTACTGATCCTGGTATGGGACACCTATCGCCTGGCGGGCATTATCGGCCTGTGCCTGTTCTATCTGCTGGCAGCGCTGTTCTGCGGTCTGCGGCTCAAGGCAGCGATCTATGACGAGTCCTCCCCTTTTAACGCCACCCTCGAAGAACTGGCCAATGACCGGGAGCGCCTGCTGCCATGAGCCTGCCTGATATCCCTCAAGCCCGAACCCGACAGGAAATGCGCAAGGCGCTGGTGCGTCTGCGCATGGAAATGCATCGCCAGGAAATCCGTCAGGAAACGCGCCAGTTGCTGCAGCCCTTGCAACGGGTGCGCGGCTTGACACAAAGCTGGCACGAAGGTTTCGGCATCAAGCATGCGCCACTGTGGGGGGTGGCGGCGGTGTCCCTGCTCGGTTTCATCACCGGCAAACGGACCCGCAACGGCGGCGGTGGCTTGACAGGCCTGATCCGCCTGGCAACGACATTGCTGCCGTTGATCAAGGTGGCCAAAGACCTGCGCAAACCCTGAGGGCCTCGCCACAGGGTTGTGTATCAAGTCTGTGCAGGCCTATAGGCCTTGCAGGGCAGCCCACGAACCGGGAAGCTAGGGCATCGACATCATCAAACGGAGCAACCGGCCTTGGATTGGCATACCCTGCTGACTCGCGAACGCCTCGGAAAACCGCTGCACAGTCCGCAAGAGCTGGGCCGCAGTCCTTTCCACAAGGACCACGACCGCATCATCTTTTCCGGCGCCTTCCGCCGCCTCGGACGCAAGACGCAAGTGCATCCGGTCTCCAGCAACGACCACATCCATACGCGCCTGACCCATTCCCTGGAAGTCAGCTGCGTCGGGCGTTCCCTGGGCATGCGCGTGGGAGAAACCATCCGCAATGCCCTGCCTGACTGGTGTGAGCCAAGCGATCTTGGCATGGTGGTGCAATCGGCCTGCCTGGCCCACGACATTGGCAACCCACCGTTCGGTCACTCCGGTGAGGATGCTATCCGCTATTGGTTCCAGCAGGCCGCCGGCCGTGGTTGGCTCGATGCGATGAGCGAAGCCGAGCGCAACGACTTCCTCAACTTCGAAGGCAACGCCCAAGGATTCCGCGTCCTCACCCAGCTTGAATACCATCAGTTCGACGGTGGGACGCGTCTGACCTATGCCACCCTAGGCACCTATTTGAAGTACCCCTGGACCGCCCGCCACGCCGACTCGCTGGGCTACAAGAAACACAAGTTCGGTTGCTACCAGAGCGAACTGCCACTGTTGGAGCAGATCGCCCACAAACTCGGTTTGCCACAGATCGAGGAGCAACGCTGGGCGCGGCATCCCTTGGTGTACCTGATGGAGGCCGCCGATGACATCTGCTACGCACTGATCGACCTGGAAGACGGCGTGGAGATGGATCTCCTGGAATACCCGCAGGTGGAATCGCTGCTCCTGGACCTGGTAGGCGACGATCTTCCGGACACTTACCGCCAGCTGGGGCCGCTGGACTCGCGGCGACGCAAACTGGCGATCCTGCGAGGCAAGGCCATCGAACACCTGACCAACGCCGCCGCCCGGGCTTTTGTCGAACAGCAGGAAGCATTGCTTGCCGGCACATTGCCGGGGGATTTGGTGGAGCATATGCACGGCCCGGCAAAACGCTGCGTGTTGAATGCCAAGGACATGGCGCGCCGCAAAATTTTCCAGGACAAGCGCAAGACCCTGCATGAAATCGGTGCCTACACCACGCTGGAAATCCTGCTCAACGGATTTTGCGGAGCCGCCCTCGAACAGCACGGAGGCCGTACGCCTTCGTTCAAGAATCGCCGCATTCTCGACCTGCTGGGGAACAACGCGCCGGATCCCAACGGCCCTTTGCATGGTGCTTTCCTGCGCATGATCGACTTCATCGCCGGGATGACTGACAGCTACGCCAGCGAAATGGCCCAGGAGATGACCGGTCGCACACGCCAATAAAAGGCGTGGATCGACGGTGTGCTGCACCTGGCACAAAACCTGTGGGAGCGAGCTTGCTCGCGATGGCAGTGGATCTGTGCGCATCAATGCAGGATGTGCCACCGTCATCGCGAGCAAGCTCGCTCCCACAGGGATTGGCGGTGAATGTGAATTTTGTAGCGCTGCGCCACAAGGAGTTTGAAGTAGATAAATAACGATATGATTTACAAAAACCTCGATTAAAACGCTTCTTTTGTTTGCACAGACAACACTATCAAAGAAATATCCCTTCACACATAGCCAACTCCTCCCCCCTCCTGTTGCCACCCGCCTACTAAAAAACCGATTACATCGTAATATCTTGCCTCTTTTTTTGTAGGAAACTTCTGAAATTGAAGTTGCATGCCTGTCTCTTCGTACGGCCCTGGTTGTAAGTGGGCTAAGGTGCGCGCTTTATTCAAGTTCGCAGGGTAATTTATTCATGAACTCCGTTTTCATTGTCGACGATCATCCGGTCATCCGCCTCGCCGTTCGCATGCTTCTGGAGCATGAGGGCTATAAGGTCGTAGGAGAAACTGACAACGGCGTCGACGCGATGCAAATGGTGCGCGAATGCATGCCAGACCTGGTTATCCTGGACATCAGCATCCCCAAACTCGACGGGCTGGAAATCCTTTCGCGCTTCAATGCCATGACCACTCCGCTCAAGACACTGGTGCTCACGGCCCAGTCGCCGACGCTCTTCGGCATTCGATGCATGCAGTCCGGTGCCTCTGGTTACGTTTGTAAACAGGAAGACCTCAGCGAACTTGTCAGCGCGATCAAAGCAGTATTGTCCGGCTATAACTATTTCCCCAGCCAGGCACTGAATCCGGTACGCCCGGATGACCCTCGCAGTATCGAGCTGGACCTTTTCAAAAGTGTCAATGATCGGGAGCTGATGGTGCTGCAACTTTTTGCCCAAGGCCGTACCAACAAGGAAATAGCCAAAGGCATGTTTCTAAGCAATAAGACCGTCAGTACTTATAAGAAACGGCTGATGCAGAAACTCAAGGTCAAGTCCCTGGTCGAGCTGATTGAAATGGCGAAGCGCAACGCGCTGGTGTGAGAAGAAACAGGATGCTCAGACGCATAACCGAATGTCTCCTGCTGATCAGCGCAGCGTTATATGCAGGAGTGCTCATGGCGGCACCGGACGCGCCCGAGCACTATACGTTGCTGGGCCGTTCGTCCATGGCCCATACCGAGATCAAGCTGGATGACGTTCACCGCGCCTGGCTACAGGATCGGCAGGCGCTGGTCCTGGGAACGTCCGCGCCGGATTACCCGCCCTTCGATCTCTCCACCAGCGGACGCGACTACGAAGGCCTGACGGCCGATTACGCCGACATCATCGCCAAGGCCACCGGCCTGCCCATGAGCGTCCTGCGCTTCGACTCCCGCGAGGCGGCCATGGCCGCACTCAAGGATGGGCAAATCGATATGCTTGGCACCGCCAACGGTTTCGAAGCCCGCAACCCCGACATTGTGCTGTCGACGCCGTACGCAGTGGACCAACCCGTTCTCGTCACCCGAACGAATGAAAGCCGATCCCTGACTGACGATCTCGAAGGGTTGCGGCTGAGTATGGTCTACCACTACCTGCCGCTACGGGAAATTGAAAAACTCTACCCCAAGGCACTCATCACCACCTACCCGTCCTACCAGAACGCCATCAATGCCGTCGCCTTCGGCCAGGCCGATGTATTTCTCGGCGATACCCTTTCCACCCACTACATGATCAACAAGGGCTACTTGAGCAATATCCGCATGGCCAGCTTCGGCAAACACGAATCCCATGGCTTTGGTTTCGCCGTACGACGTAGCGACACCCGCTTGTTGGAAGTCATCAACGCTACGCTGAACCAAGTCTCCATTGCCGAGCAAGCCGCCATCTCCAAACGCTGGAGTGCAGGCAGCGACCTGTACCTCACGGACCACAGGATACAACTGACCGACCGCGAGCAACGCTGGCTGGCCAGGCATCCGGTGGTTCGGGTGGTGGTGAACGAAACCTCCGCGCCCTTCACCTTCTTCGATGCGGATGGGGACTTTCGCGGCATCAGTGCCGACCTGCTGGAACTGATCCGGCTGCGCACCGGCCTGCGCCTGGACATCCAGCGCCGCCAGAATGACAGCGAAATGATTACCGCGGTCCTCAACGATCAAGCCGACATCATCGCCGCGCTCTTGCCCAGCAGTGAACGACAACTCCAGTTGAAGTTCAGCCGCCCCTACGTTGACAGCTCGTTCGTCCTGCTGACCCGCAAACAGTCCGACACGCCCACGACACTCGATCAGTTCGGCCACGCCAGCCTGGCAATCGCCAAAGGCAATCCGGTCATTGAATGGCTACGCAGCCAGTACCCAGACATTCAAATCATCGAAACGGACGGCCCCTTGCGCGCCGTGGAAATGCTCGCCCATGGCCAGGTCGACGGCAGCGTGAACTCGCAGGTGATGGCCAACTATTTCATCTCCTCCTATGCGTGGCGCGACAGGTTGCAAATCAGCAGCACGGTGGGCACCCAACAGGCCATGTTCGCGCTGGCCACGGCAAAAAACGCCACCGAGTTGAACGCCATCCTCGACAAGGCCCTGACCAGCATCGACCCCGACGAACTGGGCGTCATCAACAACCGCTGGCGCGGTTACGTCTCGCCCTCGGAACACACCTGGCGCACCTACAACCGCCTGTTCCTCCAGGTCGGCGCGGGCATTGGCCTGTTGCTGCTGTTTTCCCTGGCGTGGAACGCCTACATGCAGCGCCAGATCAGGCAGCGTCAACGGGCGGAACTGGCCCTCAATGATCAGCTCGAATTCATGCATTCGCTGCTCAACGGCACCCCTCACCCCATCTACGTGAGGGATCGCAACGGCATCCTGCAAAGCTGCAACGACAGCTACCTGCAAACGTTCGACGTCAAACGCGAAGACGTCATCGGCAAGAACCTGATGCCAGGTTCCATGAGCAACGCCTTCGAAGCGCAGGAGTACCAGGCGGACTACCAGCGTGTCATGGCCGAAGGCTCCGCCCTGATCGTAGATCGGCCCCTGCACATCGGGGACAGGCAACTGACGATCTATCACTGGATCCTCCCCTACCGAAACTCCGCCGCCGAAGTGCAAGGCATCATCGGCGGCTGGATCGACATCAGTGAACGGCGCCAGCTGTTCGAGGAACTGCGCGCGTCCAAGCAACGGGCCGATGACGCAAACCGCGCCAAAAGCACGTTCCTGGCCACCATGAGCCATGAAATCCGCACCCCCATGAACGCTGTGATCGGCATGCTTGAGCTGGCCCTGAAACAGGCCGACAAGGGCCGCGTGGACCGTTCAACCATCGAAGTCGCGTACGAGTCGGCCTCCGGCATGCTCGAGCTGATAGGTGACATCCTGGACATCGCCCGTATCGAATCCGGTCACCTGAGCCTGGCCCCCGAACGCGTCAATCTCGGGGCCCTGCTGCAATCGGTCATTCGGGTATTCGAGGGCGTGGCCCGGCAGAAGAACCTGGCGTTGTCCCTGCAGTTCGACGCCGCCGAGGGTAGCCCTGACGTGTTGATGGACCCGTTGCGATTCAAACAGGTGCTGTCGAACCTGATCAGCAATGCCCTCAAATTTACCGAGCAGGGCCAGGTCGTGGTCAAGGTCCGGCTGTCTCCAACCGACCAGGACGACGTCCTGCAAATGCACCTGGAGGTCAACGACAGTGGCATCGGCATCGACCCGGCGGACCTGCAACGTTTGTTCGAACCGTTTGCCCAGGTCGATAACACCAGCCGGATGGCCCGCAACGGCGCAGGGTTGGGGCTGGTGATCAGTCGCAACCTGTGCCGGATGATGGGCGGCAGCCTGGACATGAGCAGCCAGCCCGGCTTCGGCACCCAGGTCCAGGTCTGCCTGCAACTGACCGTCCTGTCGACGGCGCCGGTTTGCCCCCCACTTGAACCGGTCATCGGCACGGCCCAGGCCACCCTGAACGTCCTGATCGTGGACGATCATCCCGCCAACCGCCTGCTGATGTCGCAGCAACTGGAATACCTCGGCCATCACTACCAGGTCGCCCATGATGGTGCCCACGGGCTCGAGGTCTGGCAAAAAAACCATTTCGATCTGGTCATCGCCGATTGCAACATGCCCATCATGAACGGCTACGAACTGGCCCGGTCGATTCGTCGCGATGAGTCCGAGCAACAACGACCGCCCTGCACCCTCCTGGGGTTCACCGCCAATGCACAACCGGAGGAAAAACAACGCTGCCAGGACGCTGGAATGGATGACTGCCTGTTCAAGCCGATCAGCCTGAGCGCCTTGAGCCAATGGATCAAGACAGTCAAACCCGCCGGCCGCCCCACAGCTTTCAGCGTACAAAGCCTGCAGGCGTTGACCGGCGGCGACCCGTCGTCCAACCGGCGCCTGCTGGCCGAATTGCTCAGCAGCAGCCGCTCGGACCGCCAGGAATTGCTCGACGTCGCCCACGGCGCAAACAGGCAAGCGCTGACCGAAACGGCACACAAGATAAAAGGCGTCGCCCGCATCGTCCAGGCGACCTCGCTGATCCAGCGATGCGAGGCGTTGGAGCACGCTTGTCATCAAGCGCAGGCACCTGAGCAAATCAATGATTGCATCGATGCCCTCGACCGCGCCATGACCGAACTGGAGCGGGCCCTCGAAACAGAGATCTCCAAGGCAAAATAATCCAGCGTTTACTATGCTATTCGCTCAGCAGTGCGTACCTGGGGGGTTCTCGATCGGTTTCCCTTGCACGCGGGAACACCCATCGAGAACACCCCCTGACACTTGGAGTGACTGCAATGCCCAGCGCACCGCGTCCGGACAAACGCCGGTTCCCCCTGCACGTCCACATCAGCGTGATGTTTACCCTGCTTTTGCTGCTGACCGGGGTGGTGCTGGGGATTTTCAATTACCGGCAAACCACGCAAATCATCCTGTCCAGCAGTGAAAAACTGTTCAACCGTATTGAACAGGATGTGCGCCTGGATTTGTACGACACCTACGAACCCATCCGTCACCTGTTGAGCCTGCTGGCTGACTACCCGGCGACGCGCACGCCGCAGATGGCGCAACGCCTGGCCCTGCTCGTGCCCTTCAGCCAGGCGCTGCGGGACAACCCGAACCTGGCATCGTTGTACCTGGGCGATCAGCGCGGCAACTTCCTGATGGTCCGGCCGTTGCGCACCGCGGCCCTGAAAGCTGCCCTGCAGGCGCCGGCTGACTCGGCCTACCAGGTCTGGACCGTGGAGCGGGCCACCGAGCAAGGCCCGGTTCATTCCCAGTCGCTGTTCTACGACGAGGCCCTGACACTCATCGGGCGCCGGGACATAGCCGACGAAATCTACGATCCCCGCGGCCGCAGCTGGTTTCGCAGCGCCGTCGGCAGCACCGAGCAGATTACCACCGAGCCCTACGTTTTTTTCTCCACCCAAAATGTCGGCACCACCCTCGCCCGGCGCAGTGGCGAGCAGGCTGTCATCGGCGCCGACCTGACCCTGGTGGCCCTGTCCCAGACCCTGGCCAAGCACAAGGTGACGGCTGGTACCGAGGTCGTGCTGCTTGATCCCAGGGGCAACGCTGTGGGTTATCCCGATAGCCGCCGGCTGCTCGCCGACGCCCAGTCGGCACGCCTGATCAAGGCCCGCGACCTCAGCCCGGCCATCGCCGCCGCACTCGACAACACCACTGACACCACGCGCCTGGAAGCGGCCGGACGCCAGTGGATCGTTTCTCGCAGCCACATGCAGGAAGGCGGGCCCCAAGGCCTGGAACTGGCGTTGCTGGTCCCTGAAGATGAGTTGCTGGACAATGCCTATCGCATGCGCTGGCAAGGCGCGCTCATCACCCTTGCCACCCTGCTGCTGTGCCTGCCCCTGGGCTGGCTGACGTCCAGGATCCTGGTCAAGCCTTTGCGCAAACTGGTGCAGGAAGCCGATGCCATTCGCAGCTTTGACTTCAACTACCCGGTGTCCCGTCGCTCCCCGGTGCTGGAGGTCGACCAGTTGAGCGTCTCGATGGCGCGCATGAAAGAGACCCTGGCAAGTTTCTTTGAAATCACCGCCAGCCTGCGCGCCGAAACCCGCTTCGCCCCGTTGCTGGAACGGGTGTTGTTTGAAACCGTGAAGATCGGCCAGGCCCAGGCCGGCCTGATCTATCTGCGCGAGAACGACGACAATCGGGTCAAGCCGTATGGCCTGGTGATCGATGGAACGCCCAGGGACCTCGACGCCTTCAAGTTGCGCAGTCATGAGCTACAGGCAAGCGCCAGCCCGCCATGGCTCCAGCAACTGGCTGCCTCGGACAACCTCGTGGCATCCCTGGGCTTCGAACAGGCGGGCGACCTGCAGGGCGTGCTACGGGAGCTGGACTCGCCGCGGGTCCACTTGATCGGTATTCGCCTGCGCAATCGGCATCAGGAAACCGTCGGCGTACTGGTGTTGCTGGTCACCGACAGCGGCACCGAAGCCGACCTGGAAAAACTCCGGCCCGACCGCATCGCCTTCCTCCAGGCCGTGTCCGGCGCCGCCGCCGTGAGCATCGAGGCCCAGCGCCTGCAAGCCAGGCAAAAGCAATTGCTGGACGCCTTCATCCAATTGCTGGCCGGCGCGATCGACGCCAAGAGTCCCTATACCGGTGGCCATTGCCAGCGGGTGCCAGTCCTGACCCTGATGCTCGCCCAGGCCGCCGCTGCCAGCCAGGCACCGGCATTCGACGCCTACCGGCCAACGGAGGATGAATGGGAAGCCCTGCACATCGCCGCCTGGCTGCACGATTGCGGCAAGGTCACCACCCCCGAATACGTGGTCGACAAAGCCACCAAACTGGAAACCCTGAACGATCGAATCCACGAAATACGCACCCGCTTCGAAGTGCTCAAGCGCGACGCCTGGGTCGACTACTGGCAGGCCGTGGCAAGCGGCGGCGAGCCGTCATCCCTGGCGCAACAGCGTGACGCGACATTGACGGCCCTGGATGACGACTTCGCCTTCGTCGCCCGTTGCAACCTGGGCGCCGAAGCCATGGCCGAGGCCGACCTGCAACGCCTGCAGCAGATTGCCCAACGCCCGTGGACCCGGACCCTCGACGATCGCCTGGGGGTTTCCTGGGAAGAGCACCGACGCCAGGCCCGCACGCCCAAGCCGACACTACCGGTCACTGAGCCGCTGCTGGCAGACAAGCCCGAACACCTGCTCGAGCGCCACGCGGCCGAACTGATCCCGGCGGACAACCCATGGGGCTTCCAACTCGATGTACCGGCCTGGAAATACAACCGCGGCGAGCTTTACAACCTGAGCATCACGCGCGGCACGCTGACCCGCGAGGAGCGCTACGTCATCAATCATCACATGGTGCAGACGATTCTGATGCTCAGCCAGTTGCCCTTTCCCAGCCACCTGAACAATGTGGCGGAGATCGCCGGCGGTCATCACGAGAAAATGGATGGCAGCGGTTATCCCAAGCGCCTCAGACGCGAAGAGATGAGCCTGCCGGCGCGCATGATGGCTATTGCCGACATTTTCGAAGCGCTGACGGCGGCCGACCGCCCCTACAAGAAGGCGAAGAAACTGAGCGAGGCCCTGGGCATCATGGCCACCATGTGCCGTGACGCCCATATCGATCCCGAGCTGTTCGGGCTGTTCATCGAAGAAAAAATCTACGAGAGCTACGCCAACCAATTCCTCGACCCGCACCAGATCGATGAAATCGATCCCCACGGCCTGCTGGTCAAGGCAGGGTTGAAGGTATGATCAGCAATCCGTCAGGCGCAGGAAGATCGCGGCCAACTGCTCGATGCCGGCTTGATCATGTTCGGTAAAGCGCGCCAGTTTCGGACTGTCCAGGTCGAGCACGCCGATCAGGCGCCCGTCCTTGACCAGCGGCACCACCAGCTCGCTGTTCGACGCGCTGTCGCAGGCGATGTGCCCGGCGAAGGCATGGACGTCTTCGACGCGCTGGGTCTGCCGGGTCGCTGCCGCCGTACCGCACACGCCGCGGCCAAAGGGGATCCGCACACAGGCGATCTGGCCCTGGAACGGTCCCAGGACCAACTCTTCGTTGCGATTGAGGTAGAAACCGGCCCAGTTCAGATCATCCAGCTGACTGGACAGGAAAGCCGAGAACTGCGCGGCGTTGGCGATGAAGTCACGCTCATCGGCCAGCAAGGATTCCAGCTGTGCCGATAACAGCGCGTAGCCGTCAAGGCCGACTCCGGTGCCCTTCAAATCGATCATGCCTTGTGCTCCAACAATTTCAGGCCTACCCAATAACGGGCAAACTGATAAGCGCAACGTCCGTTGCGATTGCCGCGCCCGGTTGCCCAGCGCACCGCCAGCACATCCAGCGCTTCGTCGCGCTGCCAGGCCAGCCCGGCCTTGGCCGCCAGTTCGCCGATCCAGTGCTCCACCACGTTGAGGAAATGCTCCTGGGTAAACGGATAAAACGACAGCCACAGGCCAAAGCGGTCGGACAAGGCGATCTTGTCCTCCACCGCTTCGCTGGGGTGAAGTTCGCCGTCGACCCGTTTCCAATTCTCGTTGTCGCTTTCCTTTTCCGGCACCAGGTGACGACGGTTGGAGGTGGCATACAGCAGCACGTTGTCCGGCGCCTGCTCCAGGGATCCATCCAACACGCTCTTGAGCACGCGATAATCGCCTTCACCGGATTCGAACGACAAGTCATCGCAGAACAACACGAAGCGCTGGGGCAGTTTCGCCACCTGCTCGACAACGCGGGGCAGATCGGCCAGGTGATCGCGTTCGATCTCGATCAACCGCAATCCCTGTTGGGCATGCTCAGCCAACAGGGCGCGCACCAGGGACGACTTGCCGGTGCCACGCGAGCCCCAGAGCAAGGCATGGTTGGCGGGCATGCCATCGATGAATTGCCGGGTGTTGCGGCCCAGTTGTTCAACCTGGCGGTCCACGCCGATCAGGTCCGACAAGCGCATGTCGAGGCTGACCTGCAGCGGCATCAGATAGCCGCTGCGCCCGTCACGCTGCCAGCGGGCGGCCAGGGTCTGGGCCCAATCGATGGCGGGCCGGGGCGCCGGCAACAAAGGTTCGATCCGGGCCAGCACGGCATCGGCACGCTCAAGAAAAGCATTCAATCGCGAGTCCACGTCTTCTCCTCGGACAGGTTCACAGTAATGATGGCGCTCGTGCTACGAAACGCCGTATCCAATGGCGGGTCTACTTCACACAATACACACCGGCTGCACCGGTATTCAGAGATGATCAGCTATGCTTGACCGGCGAAGGGAAACGTAAGTGGTTCATCACTCAATGGACATCAGATTCACCCAACGGCTTTCCTATAAGCAGGCCCGCCTGACCGTCCTGGTGGGCTTCGTGCTGGGCACTTTGCTCAGCCTGATGCAGATCGGCATCGATTATGCCAGCGAAGACGCGTCGATCAACCGTGAAATCCTCTCGCTGCTGGAAATCAGCCACAACCCGGCCTCGCGCATCGCCTACAACATCGACGCCGAACTCGCCCAGGAGTTGTCCATGGGCCTGTTGCGCTCACCGGCCATCATCGGGGCCGAGCTGATCGACAACAACAATACCGTGCTGGCCAGCGTCAAGCGGCCCGAGTTGCAAAGCAGCTACCGGTTCATCAGCGACTTCCTGTTCGGCGCCCAGCGGCAGTTCGAGGACCGGCTCTACCTGGATCACTTGCCCAGCGAATCCCTGGGCATACTGCGACTGGACGTCGACACCTATGCGTTCGGCAGTCGTTTCCTGCGCCGTGCCGAGGTCACCTTGCTCAACGGCTTCGCCCGCAGCCTGATCCTGACCGGCCTGCTGCTGGCGCTGTTCTACGTGATGCTGACCAAGCCCCTGGTGCGGGTCATCCGCGAACTGAGCAGCCGCGATCCGAGCAGCAGCGAACAGAGCCACCTGGAATGCCCTTCCGGCCATCAGTCCGATGAAATCGGCGTGCTGGTGTCCGTCGCCAACCAGCAGTTCGAAAACATCTCCACCGAAATCCAGCAGCGGCGTACGGCCGAAAATCGCCTCACCGAGTACTTGGCGCAACTGGAGAACATCGTCTCGGCACGTACCGCCGAACTCAAGGCCATCAATGCCCGCCTCAGCCAGTCCAACGAGGAGCTGGAAGTGGCCCGGCGCACAGCCCTGGACATGGCCGAAGCCCGCTCCGCGTTCCTCGCCAACATGAGCCACGAGATCCGTACACCGCTCAACGGCCTGCTGGGCATGATCGCGCTCTCCCTGGATGGCCCCCTGACGGCCGAACAACAGCAGCAGCTATCGATTGCCCATGACTCGGGCAAGGTATTGGTCGAACTGCTCAACGACATCCTCGACCTGTCGAAATTCGACGCCGGCCAACTGGAACTCGAACGCATTCCGTTCGATCTCGGCTCCCTGGTGGAGGATACCGCCAACCTGCTTTCCCAGAACGCGGCCCCCAGTGTCGAACTGGCGTGCCTGATCGACCCGCAGTTCCCGGCGCAGGTAGTCGGCGACCCGACCCGGGTGCGCCAGATCGTCAGCAACCTGCTGTCCAACGCACTGAAGTTCACGCGCTTCGGTCGGGTCGACGTGAAGATGAGTCATTACGAAGGCGGCGTGCGAATCGAGGTCTGCGACACGGGCATTGGCATTCCCCAGGAAGCCCAGGCGAGAATCCTGCAACCGTTCACCCAGGCTGGCGCCGGGATTACCCGCCAGTTTGGTGGCACCGGCCTGGGCCTGGCATTGACCTACAACCTCTGCGAAGCCATGCAGGGCCGGTTGACGATCAGTTCCGAAGCCGGCTTTGGCAGCCAGTTCTGTGCCGATCTGCCCCTGCCGTGCCATACCCCGGCGACGCCGGTCGAACCGTTGCACGGCAACGTCGTCGCCATCACCGCCAGCAGCAGCGGGCTGGCCGAGTTGCTAGGCATGCTGTTGCCGGGATGGGGCCTGGATTATGTGCAGCGCTCCATCGACGACGGGTTGCTGGGGCTCACGCCTGACGTACTGATTACCGACTGCCCGGAATGCCTGTTCAACCTGCGGCCGACCTTTGACGCGCCGATCCTGCTGGTGACCGCCTATGGCAGTTTCATGCCTGGCGAGGAAGCCGCCGCCCTCGCCCCGCTGATACAACAGGCCCGACCGCTGGCGCGCCATGCGCTGTACCAGATTCTGCGACGCGCCATGCAAAGCGAGGCGACCATCATCAATGACGCACAGATCGAAGCCCTGGCGCCTGCCAAGCGTGGACGGGTGCTGCTGGTGGAGGACAACCCGGTCAACCAACTGGTGGCCAAGGGGATGTTGGTGAAGCTGGGCTGCGAAGTCACCGTCGCGGCCCATGGCGTCGAAGCCCTGGATCAACTGGAACAGCGGGTGTTCGACCTGGTGTTGATGGACTGCAACATGCCGGTGATGGATGGTTACGAAGCCAGCCGGCAGATCCGCCGCAGCGGGAGCTGGTCGGACCTGCCAATTGTGGCCCTGACGGCCAACGCGATGCCCGAGGAACGCGAGCGCTGCCGTGCGGCCGGCATGAACGATTACCTGTCCAAGCCGTTTCGCCGCGAAGAACTGGCCGCAGTGTTGGACCAGTGGGTGCCGACTACGTCAGCGCTTTGATCTGGCCCAGCAGGTGATCGAGACCGTCACGCAATGCCCCCAGGTGGTCCAGGTCAACGCCGCTGTCACACAACAGGCGGGCCTTGAGCGGGCCGACCTGTTCACGCAAGGCTCGCCCTGCAGCCGACAGGCTCAAGTGCACCTCCCGCTCGTCCCGGGCCGAACGCTGGCGCTGGACCAGGTCCAGCTGTTCCAGGCGCTTGAGCAGTGGCGTCAGCGTGCCGGAATCCAGCGCCAAACGCTCACCCAGGGCCTTGACCGTCGGCTGCTGCGGGGCCGTGTCCTGCCATTCCCACAACACCAGCATCACCAGGTATTGCGGATAGGTCAGGCCGAGCTGATCGAGCATTGGCTTGTAGCCGCGGATTACCGCACGCGAAGCGGCGTACAGCTTGAAGCACAACTGGCTGTCGAGCTTCAGCGAATCGGCTGACAGGTCATTCATTTGAGCAGCGCTTCGATCTCACCAGTCAGGTCCTGGGGCTTGGTGGTCGGGGCAAAACGCTTGACCACCTGACCGTCCTTGCCGATCAGGAACTTGGTGAAATTCCACTTGATGCCTTTGGACCCCAGCACGCCAGGCGCCCGCTGTTTAAGCTGGACGAACAGGGGGTGGGCGTTGGCACCGTTGACCTCGATTTTCTTGAACAGCGGAAAACTCACACCGAAGTTCAGCTCGCAAAACTCGGTAATCGCCCCCTCATTGCCCGGCTCCTGCTTGCCGAACTGATTGCAGGGAAAGCCCAGCACCACCAGGCCCTGGTCCTTGTAGGTCTGCCACAGCGCCTCAAGCCCCTTGTACTGCGGGGTGAACCCGCACTGGCTGGCCGTGTTGACCACCAGCACCGCCTTGCCGGCGAAATCGGCGAGGGTCTTTTGCTCACCCTTGATGGTGGTGCACGGGATGCTCAGCAGGTTGTCGCTCATGGCAAGGCTCCAGATGGGAAGAACAGAACGCTGAAGATAGCGAGCAATTAAATTGTACGCAATTTAATTATCAAAAATACCCACACCACAAACTGTGGGAGCAAGGCTTGCCCGCGATGAAGGCAATACGGTCGTTCAGAAATCGAGATGCCCTGTTTCGCGAGCAAGCTTTGCTCCCACCAAATTATTCTCGGGGGACCAGATCCAGGCACACCGAGTTGATGCAGTACCGCAACCCCGTGGGCGGCGGGCCGTCGGGGAAGACGTGGCCCAGGTGGGCGTCGCATCTGGCGCAGACCACCTCGGTGCGAACCATGCCGTGGCTGACGTCCCGCACCTCCACCACCGCGCTGCCCTCGATCGGCGCGTAGAAACTCGGCCAGCCGCAGCCGGAATCGAATTTGGTCTGCGAATCGAACAACGGTTCGTTGCAGCAGATGCAGTGGTACACACCGTCGGTCTTGGTGGCGTTGTATTTACCGGAGAACGGCCGTTCGGTGCCCTTCAATCGACAGACGTTGTACTGCTCCGGGTCGAGCATGGCGTGCCATTCTTCAAGGGTTTTCTCCAACTTTTCCATCGTCCCACCTCGGCAATTGAAAAAGCCCGATCCGACGCTTTTCCGCAGATCGGGCGGCACGTATGATTGCGCCTCGTCAGACGCCAGTCTGGCAGCCACGTCATGCGCATTCAAACGGATTGTGACGCATGTACCGCGTCAGGCCTGGGCACAGACGCAGGATCCCCAGTACGGCCGTTCATACGCCACCTGGATCGTTCATTTTCGGGAACACATCGCCATGCAGGTCAGCAAATCGAACAAGCTCGCCAACGTCTGCTACGACATTCGCGGCCCGGTGCTCAAGCACGCCAAACGCCTGGAAGAGGAAGGCCATCGCATCCTCAAGCTGAACATCGGCAACCCGGCCCCCTTTGGTTTCGAAGCGCCCGATGAAATCCTCCAGGACGTCATCCGCAACCTGCCGACCGCCCAGGGCTACAGCGACTCCAAGGGCCTGTTCAGCGCCCGCAAGGCCGTGATGCAGTACTACCAGCAGAAGCAGGTCGAAGGTGTCGGCATCGAGGACATCTACCTGGGTAACGGTGTGTCCGAGCTGATCGTGATGTCCATGCAGGCCCTGCTCAACAACGGCGACGAAGTGCTGGTGCCGGCGCCGGATTATCCGCTGTGGACCGCCGCCGTGAGCCTGTCCGGTGGCAACCCGGTGCATTACCTGTGCGACGAACAGGCCAACTGGTTTCCCGACCTGGCGGACATCAAGGCCAAGATCACGCCCAATACCAAGGCACTGGTGATCATCAACCCGAACAACCCGACCGGCGCCGTGTATTCCAGGGAAGTGCTGCTGGGCATGCTGGAACTGGCCCGCCAGCACAACCTGGTGGTGTTTTCCGACGAGATCTACGACAAGATCCTCTACGACGACGCCGTGCATGTGTGCACCGCGTCCCTGGCGCCAGACCTGCTGTGCCTGACCTTCAACGGCCTGTCCAAGTCCTATCGGGTCGCTGGTTTCCGCTCCGGCTGGATCGCCATCTCCGGGCCCAAGCACCATGCCCAGAGCTACATCGAAGGCATCGACATGCTGGCCAACATGCGCCTGTGTGCCAACGTGCCGAGCCAGCATGCGATCCAGACGGCGCTGGGCGGCTACCAGAGCATCAACGACCTGGTCCTGCCCCAGGGCCGGCTGCTGGAACAGCGCAATCGCACCTGGGAACTGCTCAACGACATCCCCGGCGTCAGTTGTGTCAAGCCGATGGGCGCGCTGTATGCCTTCCCGCGGATCGACCCGAAGGTCTGCCCGATCCACAACGATGAAAAATTCGTCCTCGACCTGCTGCTGTCGGAAAAGCTGCTGGTAGTCCAGGGTACGGCGTTCAACTGGCCGTGGCCGGATCACTTCCGCGTCGTGACCCTGCCACGGGTCGATGACCTCGACCAGGCCATTGGCCGGATCGGCAACTTCCTCAAGTCCTACCGTCAATAAGCCAGACAGCGTGCGGGGAGCCGTCGCCTCGCACGCTGTTTGATTCAGCAACATATCCGTTCTGCCGACTCTGCAAGGCCTTCTACACTACGGGTTGGACCGCCGACGCCCCCCCAGGCTCAACGTTCACGGGGTGCAAGCGTCGTATTTCTTTTCCCCATTCACTTTCAGAAAAGTCTTTCAAACATTTAGGACGCCTGTAGGACACAGTTTGAAATAGTCGGCGAGTTGAATAGCCTGCGGCAGCACCTTATATACCCCGCATAACGCTACATCTTTAGCACGAGGAGATTTTCACAACCATGATGCGCATCCTGCTGTTCTTGGCCACTAACCTGGCGGTCGTGCTGATTGCCAGCATCACCCTGAGCCTCTTCGGCTTCAACGGGTTCATGGCGGCCAATGGGGTTGACCTCAACCTCAATCAGCTGCTGATCTTCTGTGCGGTGTTCGGTTTCGCCGGTTCCCTGTTCTCGCTGTTCATCTCCAAGTGGATGGCGAAGATGAGCACCGGCACCCAGATCATCAGCCAGCCGCGCACTCGTCACGAACAATGGCTGCTGCAGACCGTCGAGCAACTGTCCCGCGAAGCCGGTATCAAGATGCCGGAAGTCGGGATCTTCCCGGCCTACGAGGCCAACGCCTTCGCCACCGGCTGGAACAAGAACGACGCACTGGTCGCCGTCAGCCAGGGGTTGCTCGAGCGGTTCTCGCCCGATGAAGTCAAGGCCGTGCTGGCCCATGAGATCGGCCACGTCGCCAACGGCGACATGGTGACCCTGGCGCTGATCCAGGGCGTGGTGAACACCTTCGTGATGTTCTTCGCCCGCATCATCGGCAACTTCGTCGACAAGGTGATCTTCAAGAACGAAGAAGGCCAAGGCATCGCCTACTACGTGGCGACCATCTTCGCCGAGCTGGTACTGGGCATCCTCGCCAGCGCCATCGTCATGTGGTTCTCGCGCAAGCGCGAGTTCCGCGCCGACGACGCCGGTGCTCGCCTGGCCGGCACCAGTGCCATGATCGGTGCCCTGCAGCGCCTGCGCGCCGAGCAAGGCTTGCCGGTGCACATGCCTGACACCCTGAATGCCTTTGGCATCAACGGTGGCATCAAGCAGGGCCTGGCACGCATGTTCATGAGCCACCCGCCGCTGGAAGAGCGTATCGACGCACTGCGTCGTCGGGGCTGATCGCTGGGCTCAAAAAACCCGCAGTAATGTTGTTCACTTAGAAAAAACGGCGCTTCTTTCAGAAATGGGAAGCGCCGTTTTGTTGTTTTGGTGTGTATATCCGTTATTTAGGTAACGGCTGCTTATGGTTCCGCTCTTACAGCGGCTCACTTTTGAGAAGCGCAAAAGTAAGCAAAACGCTTCATGCCCCACCACTTGGTGCCTCGCCTAGGCTCGGCATGCCCTCACTCCGGCATTGCTCCGTGGGCCGCCGCGAAGGGCCATCCATGGCCCAGCGCGGCTAACCCGGCATCCATGCCGGGTTGCCCACTGCGCAATGCCTGCGCTCGGCCATCGTGGTTAACGGGGCGCCCGAGATCAACATCCACCGCGAGGCGGCCTTATAGCCGACCTGGTTCTTGATGGGACCGCGTTTCTCCTGTGGGAGCGGGCTTGCTCGCGAAGGCGGTGTGTCAGTTTGCGGTGATGTTGGATGTGCCCTGCTCTTTCTCTTGCTCTAGATCTTGATCTTGATCTGGGGCGCCCCGTTAACCACGCTGGCCGAACGCAGGCATTGCGCAGTGGGCATCCCGGCATGGATGCCGGGATAGCCGCGCTGGGCCATGGATGGCCCTTCGCGGCGGGCCCACGGAGCAATGCCGGAGTGAGGGCACACCGAGCCTAAGCGAGGTGCCGAGTGGTGGGGCAAAAGCGTTTTGGTTACTTTTGCGCTCTTCAAAAGTGACCCGCTGTAAAAGCGGAACCCTAAGTGGCCGTTACCGCAGCAACGGATATGTACTCGATCAACAAATCCAAGCCACCTGCCAGGCCGCCTTCGCGAGCAAGCCCGCTCCCACAGGGGAACTCGGGTGAGCGCAGGTCTTATGTTCACAGCAGATCAAATGTGGGAGCGAGCTCGCGATGGCATCAGCACAAACAACGCTTCAACCTCTGGACAGCCGATAAACACGCTCATCCAGCCGCTTCACACCCGCCTGCAAAAACTTCCAGCTCTCCCCCAACACATCCTGCTCCTGCAACACCTCCAACTGCCAGACACCTCCCAGCAGCCGCTGCACCTCATCATCCCCGACAGAGAACGGTGGGCCAGGCATTTCATCCTGGTTGTAATCCAAGGTAATCAACAAGCCGACCCCATCGGGCAGGATCTTCTGCAGATGAGCCGCGTACCGTTCCCGCATTGGCACGGGCAACGCGATTAATGCGGCGCGATCATACAGTGCCGTGCAATCGGCCACATCCTGCGGGCCCAGGGCAAAGAAATCACCACAGCGAATCTCGATATCACCGGCACGGAACACCCTGAATGCACCCTCTTCACTCACAACCGGCTCAAGCTGATGCTCAAGGAAAAAATCAGTGGCGGCTTTTTCCGACAATTCCACGCCCAACACCGAATAGCCCTGATGGGCAAGCCACAGCAGATCCAGGCTTTTGCCACACAACGGCACCAGCACCCGACTGCCCTGGGCCAAGCCCAATTGCGGCCAGAAACGTTGCAGGTAGGGGTTCACCTCCGGCAAGTGAAAACCAATCTGGTTCGATGACCAGCGTTTGTGCCAAAACTCGGGCTCCATGATTCGCTCCAAAAAATTCGATCAAAACGGGCTAAAACTTATATTAGATTTAGATCATTGACCTGACGGAAGATGACTCCATCTTAACGCTCAGGAGTCCCTTCATGCTGCCCAGCCTGTTTATCTCCCATGGCTCACCGATGCTCGCCCTGGAGCCCGGCGACAGCGGTCCGGCATTGGCTCGCCTGGCCGCTCAATTGCCCAAGCCCAAGGCCATCGTCATCGTGTCCGCCCACTGGGAAAGCAACGAACTACTGGTCAGCGCCAATCCGCAGCCGCGCACCTGGCACGACTTCGGCGGCTTTCCACCAGCCCTGTATGAGGTGCAGTACCCCGCGCCCGGCGATCCGCAACTGGCGACGCAAGTCGCAGCTATGCTCAACACCGCGCACCTGCCGGCACGCCTCGACCCTCAACGGCCGTCCGATCATGGTGTCTGGGTGCCATTATCTTTGATGTACCCCGAGGCCGACATCCCGGTGGTGCAGGTTTCCCTGCCCAGCCGCCAGGGACCGGTGTTGCAGACACAGGTCGGCCAGGCCCTGGCGAGCCTGCGTCAGCAGGGCATCTTGCTGATCGGTTCTGGCAGCATCACCCATAACCTGCGCGACCTGGACTGGAACGCCGGCCCCGACAGCATTGAGCCCTGGGCCAAGGCCTTTCGCGATTGGATGGTTGAGAAGCTGGCGGCCGACGACGAGGCCGCGCTGCATGATTACCGTCGCCAGGCGCCGAACGCCGTGCGCAGCCACCCCAGCGATGAGCACTTGCTGCCGCTGTATTTTGCCCGGGGTGCGGGGGGCAAGTTCAGCGTTGCTCATGCGGGGTTCACGATGGGGACGCTGGGGATGGACATCTATCGGTTTGACTGACTGACCGCGTCGCTGCAATCACGAGCAAGCTCGCTCCCACACTGGATTTCGCCGCTCACGCCTCCCCCTGTGGGAGCGAGCTTGCTCGCGATTGGCCGTCACACCACTCTCCCTGACAGAACACCAAACGACAGGCGAAAAAAATCCCCGAACCAGTCGGGGATTTTTCATGTTCGATCAATCAGCCCAAGAGCCGATCAATCTTCGCGATAGCGACGCAGCTTGAGCTGCTTGCCAGCCACACGAGTGTCTTTCAACTTGGTCAGCAACTTCTCCAGACCATCTTCCGGCAGCTCTACCAGGCTGAAGCTGTCACGCACCTGGATGCGGCCGATCGCTTCGCGGGCCAGGCCGCCTTCGTTGAGGATGGCACCCAGCAGGTTCTTGGCAGCGATGCCGTCACGGGCACCCAGCGCGGTACGGCAGCGAGCACGACCTTCGGCCAGCGGGATCGGAGCACGACGCTCGCGATCACCACGGTCCGGACGATCACCGGTGCGCTCAGGACGATCGCCACGCGGTGCGTTGTTCGGCACCAGGGGACGTTCCTTCTCGATTGCAGCCAGGTTCAGCGCTTGGCCATTGGTGGCCTTGCGCAGCAGTGCGGCAGCCAGGGCGCGTGGGGTGCAACCGATGTCGGCGGTCAGGCGATCGAGCAGATCACCGTGGGTCGATTCGGCGTCAGCCACCAGTGGCGACAAGCTGTTGGTCAGTTTCTTGATGCGAGCATCGAGAACGGCCTGGGCGTCCGGCAGGCGAACTTCAGCCACCTTCTGGCCAGTTACACGCTCGATCACTTGCAACATGCGACGCTCACGCGGGGTGACCAGCAGCAGCGCACGGCCTTCGCGACCGGCACGGCCGGTACGGCCGATACGGTGAACGTAGGATTCCGGATCGTACGGCATGTCCACGTTGAATACGTGGGTGATGCGCGGAACGTCCAGGCCACGGGCAGCGACGTCGGTCGCCACAACGATGTCCAGGCGGCCATCCTTGAGGGAGTCGATCACGCGCTCACGCTGGTTCTGGGCAATGTCACCGTTCAGCGCAGCGGCTTTGTAGCCTTTGGCTTCCAGGGCGCTGGCCAGGTCCAGGGTCGCTTGCTTGGTGCGCACGAACATGATCAGGGCGTCGAAGTCTTCCACTTCCAGCAAGCTGAGAACGGCAGACGTCTTCTGGTCAGCGTGAACCAGCAGGTGAGCCTGCTCGATCGCGGTGACGGTCTGGGTCTTGGTCTGGATCTTCACGTGTTGCGGATCGCGCAGGTGGCGCTCGGCAATGGCACGGATCGATTGCGGCAGGGTGGCCGAGAACAATACAGTCTGGCGAGTCGCTGGCAGGGCCTTGAAGATGACTTCCAGGTCATCCATGAAACCCAGCTTGAGCATTTCGTCGGCTTCGTCGAGAACCAGGTGGTTCACGGTAGCCAGGACTTTTTCGTCACGACGCAGGTGATCGCACAGACGACCCGGCGTGGCGACAACGATCTGCGCGCCATTACGGATGGCTTTCAGTTGTGGGCCCATCGGGGCACCGCCGTAAACGGCCACAACGGTAACGCCAGGCATCTGCTTGGAATAGGTTTCGAAAGCGGTTGCTACTTGCAGCGCCAACTCACGAGTTGGCGCCAGGATCAGGGCTTGCGGTTCGCGCTTGGCAGGATCGATGCGATGCAGGATCGGCAGGGCGAACGCAGCGGTTTTACCCGTACCGGTTTGCGCCTGGCCAATCATGTCGTGGCCGGCCATGATGATCGGGATCGATTGCTGCTGAATCGCCGAAGGTTCTTCGTAGCCGGTCGCAGTGACGGCAGCAAGAATGTTCGGGTTGAGATTAAAAGCGGCGAAGCCGCCGGTTTCCTGGGTCATGGGTCTGCCTCTAAGTGCATCCGCAAAGACCCATGCTCCAAAGCTGCGCGTGCCGTGTTGAGACTCAAGAGTCGCCCTGGCTGCTTTGTCGGCGGGGATTTGCGAAAACGAATGAATGAAAAAGAACGTCGTGGAAGCATCCGTTGTGCGGACATGCAACCGAAGCTGACTTCGGGGAATTGCGCTACCTTGACGCGGCCCGGATAAAGGCCGGCGCGCACTATACCGGAATTCGCCAAAAAAGGGAGCTTTTTTTATTGCCTGACCCCGTTATGGGGCTCGCTGTCACAAGGCCTTGGGGCAGCCAGCTAAAACGATTCATCTCCAGACGGCTTAGCCCTGTGGCGAGGGAGCTTGCTCCCGCTCGACTGCGAAGCAGACGCCTGGGTTGATATCTGAAATCGAAGGGGGCCGCTTCGCGCCCCAGCGGGAGCAAGCTCCCTCGCCACAGGGGCATTCACTTGTCACAAGGGTTTATGGCTTTGCTTGATCAAGTCGCCGGGCGAATGGCCTTGATCAACGACTGCAACGAATAACCCAGCCTCGGCGCCAGCCCTTCGGCCCTGGCGACCAGTCCCTGCATGTCCAGCTCCTGATCCAGGTCCGCCGGCACGATCAGGATCACATTGCCCTCCTTCACCGGCAGCTCCCAATAATGCCGGTGGTACAAGCCGCGCAACAGCGCCGCCCCCAATGGCTTGCCGTCATCGGTGGCCCACTGGTTGATCACCAGCCAGCCACCCGGGTTGAGGCGTTTCTGGCAATTTTCCAGGAAGCCCCAGGCCAGGTGCCCGACACCAGGACCAACATCGGTATAGAGGTCGACGAATATCAGGTCCGCCGGCTCTGCACTTTCAAGCAGTTCCAGTGCATCGCCGACGCGGATGTACAGGCGCGGATCGTCATCCAGCCCCAGGTATTCGATGGCCAGGCGCGGCACGTCGGGACGCAATTCGATGGCCTCGACATCTTCCAACGGCAGGAACTTGAGGCAGGCCTGGGTCAACGTACCGGCGCCCAGCCCCAGAAACAGCGCACTTTCCGGCTGCTCGTGACACAACGCGCCGATCAGCATGGCGCGGGTATAGTCATATTCGAGCCAGCTCGGATCGGCTGTGAACACGCAACTCTGCTCGATGGCATCGCCAAACTCGAGAAACCGGTAATCGGCCACTTCGAATACGCGAATCATGCCGAACTCGTCGTGCACCTCGGCGAGCAAATGCTCGACGCGCTCCTCTGTCATTTCATCTCCTGATGGTGGCCGTGCCGGCTTGAGCCTGCGCATACGGGACAAAGGCGCGATTGTCCGCGAAGCAACCGGAGCAGGTCACGCACTAATTTGCTGATAACATGGCCGTCCAAGCGTAAATCACCTAGAGATCATGATGAGCCAACCCTGGAGCCCTGACAGCTGGCGCGCCCTGCCGATCCAGCAACAACCCCGCTACCCCGACGCCGCGCACCTGTTGCAGGTGGAGCAGACCCTGGCCAGTTATCCGCCACTGGTGTTTGCCGGTGAAGCCCGGGAGTTGCGCCGTCAGTTCGCCGAGGTGACCCAGGGCCGGGCGTTCCTGCTGCAAGGCGGCGACTGCGCCGAAAGCTTTGCCGAGTTCTCGGCGGCCAAGATCCGCGACACCTTCAAGGTGCTCTTGCAGATGGCGATCGTCATGACCTTTGCCGCCGGCTGCCCGGTGGTCAAGGTCGGGCGCATGGCCGGGCAGTTTGCCAAGCCGCGTTCGGCCAACGACGAAACCATCGACGGCGTGACCCTGCCGGCCTACCGTGGCGACATCGTCAACGGTATCGGTTTCGACGAGAAAAGCCGCGTACCGGACCCGGAGCGGTTGCTGCAGTCCTATCACCAGTCCACCGCCACCTTGAACCTGCTGCGCGCCTTCGCCCAGGGCGGGTTCGCCGACCTGCACCAGGTGCACAAGTGGAACCTGGACTTCATCGCCAATTCGGCCCTGGCGGAAAAGTACAGCCACCTGGCCGACCGCATCGACGAAACCCTGGCATTCATGCGCGCCTGCGGCATGGACAGCTCGCCGCAACTGCGCGAAACCAGTTTCTTCACTGCCCACGAAGCGTTGCTGCTCAATTACGAAGAAGCCTTCGTGCGCCGTGACAGCCTGACCAACGACTATTACGACTGCTCGGCCCACATGCTGTGGATCGGCGACCGCACCCGTCAGTTGGACGGCGCCCATGTCGAATTCCTGCGCGGGGTGAACAACCCGATCGGGGTCAAGGTCGGCCCGAGCATGGACCCGGACGATCTGATCCGCCTGATCGACGTGCTCAACCCGAACAACGACCCCGGCCGGCTGAACCTGATCGCCCGGATGGGCGCCAACAAGGTCGGCGAACACTTGCCGCCGCTATTGCGCGCCGTGCAGCGTGAAGGCAAGCAAGTGCTGTGGAGCTCAGACCCGATGCATGGCAACACCATCAAGGCCAGCAGCGGCTACAAGACCCGGGACTTTGCGCAGATCCTCGGCGAAGTGAAGCAGTTCTTCCAGGTCCACGAAGCCGAAGGCACTTATGCCGGCGGGATTCACATCGAAATGACCGGGCAAAACGTCACCGAATGCATCGGTGGCGCACGCCCGATTACCGAGGACGGGCTGTCGGACCGCTACCACACTCACTGCGACCCGCGGATGAATGCCGATCAGTCGCTGGAGCTGGCGTTTTTGATTGCCGAGACGTTGAAGCAGGTTCGGCGGTGAGTCAGTAAGGCATTCGGCGCCTGCTGGATTGCTTCGCGAGCAAGCTCGCTTCCACATTGGATCGGTTCTGAACACAAAACCTGTGATCACCCGAAATCCCTTGTGGGAGCGAGCTTGCTCGCGAAGGCGTCGGCTCAGTCACCATCAATCTGCGCTAATGCCATAGCCAACCGAACCCCACTCACTCGCTGGCAATTGAGCTGGACCCGCTCCAGCCCCAGCCACCGGGCCATGCGCCTCAAGTTCAGCGCCAGGGCCTGCATCCCCTCCTCGTCCAGCCCCGACGCATCCTCGTGCACGGCATGCACGGCCAGTTGCCCCAAAGCCCGCTCCGCCCGCAGGTCCACCCGCGCGGCAATGCGTTCGTGGTGCAGGAACGGCAACACGTAATAGCCATACACCCGCTTGTGCACGGGGGTGTAGATCTCCAACCGGTAGCGAAAGTCGAACAACCGCTCGGTACGGCCACGCTCCCAGACCAGCGAGTCGAACGGCGACAGCAAGGCACTGGCGGCGACCTTGCGAGGAACTTTCGCCGCGGGTCGGCACCAGGCCGGTTGCTTCCAGCCTTGCACCTGGCAGCGCAGCAGTACCCCGGCCTCCTCCAACTCGGCCAGGCGCCCGCGACAGTCCGCGGGGTCGAGGCGAAAGTAGTCACGCAGGTCTTTCTCGGTGGCAATGCCCAAGGCGTCGGCAGCATGCACCAGCAAGCCGCGTTGGGCTTGGGCCTCGTCCGGCAACGGTTGCTGCAGGATCGCGGCCGGCAGTACCCGTTCCGGCAAGTCGTAGAGCCGCTCGAACCCGCGTCGCCCCGCTACCGTGACTTCGCCCGCGGCGAACAGCCATTCCAGCGCATGTTTCTCCGCGCTCCAGTCCCACCACGGCCCGGCCTTTTCCTTGCGCGTAGACAAACTGCCTGCGCCAAGGGCGCCCTGTTCCTGGACCGCGGCCAGGACGCGGCGGATGACATCCTGGCGTTCTTGGCCGAAACGCGCCAATTGCTGGTAGATCCCTTCGCCACCCGAAGCCCGATCCATGCGCCAGCGCATCAGTGGATACATCGACATCGGCAGCAGCGACGCTTCATGGCCCCAGTATTCGAAAAGCGTGCGACGCCGGCCCTGGCTCCAGGCTGCTTGATCGAGCAAATCGCGATTGTAGTGACCCAGGCGGGAGAACAGCGGGAGGTAATGCGAGCGCACCAACGCATTGACTGAGTCGATCTGCAGGACGCCGAGGCGTTCGATCAGGCGGTTGAGGCGCGAGGGTTGCACCGAAGCTGGCGGTGACCGCCCATCGAATCCTTGGGCGGCCAACGCCATACGTCGGGCCTGTTTGAGGGTAAAGGACACAGTCGCGGGCATGGAGATCTCCTTGTCTGCTCGCAACCTACCTCACCAATAAGGGGTTTGTGTAGGAAAGGATGGCTCATTTGTGCATTGGGTCATCCCAGAATGGCCGAACCACTTCCTGCTCCACGTCGGCACGACTCACGCCGATGTCCTTGAGCGCCTCGTCGCTCATCCCGGCCAGCAGTTCGCGTTCGTGGTGCAATTCGTACCAGCGGCTAAACTTGTGCAGCAAGGCGCTGACGGAAAAGCCGTGGGACAGTTTGTCTATCAGTAGATAACCTTTTTGACCTTTCATCGTGATGTCCTCCGTTGGGGATGGATCAAGTCTCGCGCTAACGATAAGATCAATCCAACGAATGTTTCTTATGCAATACATCTCGGAGATTGATCAATTGTCGAGTTACCCGAGCATCGATACGGAAGTGCTGCGTACCTTTGTCGCCATCGCCGACCAGGGCGGTTTCACCCGGGCCGGGGAATTGGTCAATCGCACCCAGTCCGCCGTCAGCATGCAGATGAAGCGGCTGGAAGAGGATGTATTACAGCGACGGCTGTTCGAGCGTGATGGGCGCCAGGTCAAGCTCACCGCCGAAGGCCAGGTGCTGCTGGGTTACGCGCGGCGGATCCTCAAGCTGCACAGCGAGGTGTTCAATACCCTGCGTGAACCGCACATGGTCGGCACGGTGCGCATCGGCACACCGGACGATTACGTGATGCGCTTCCTGCCAGGCATCCTGCAGCGCTTCGCTCAGTTCTACCCCCTGATCGAAATTGAAGTGCACTGCGAATCGTCCAAGCAGTTGCTGTTGCGCCAGGACCTGGACCTGTCCATCGTCACCCGCAAACCCGGGGACGAAATCGGCCAGTTGCTGCGCAAGGAGCGCTTTGTCTGGGCCGAAGCCGCCTGCTTCAACGTCCATGAACAAACCCCGCTGCCGCTGGCGATGTTCAACAGTGACTGTTTCTGCCGGCAATGGGCCTGCAATGCGCTGGATGCCATGGGCCGCGATTATCGCGTGGCATACAACAGCTCGAGCCTTTCGGCGCTCATGGCGGTGGTGGGCGCCGGCCTGGCAATCACGGCGCAACTGGAAAGCCTGCTGACCCCGGACATGCGCGTACTGGGCGAGGCCGAGGACCTGCCGGAACTGCCCGAGGCCAGCATCATGCTGATCCGCAACCTGCATAACCCATCGCCGATCACCGAGTGCCTGGCCGAGCACATCATTGAAGGCTTCAAACTTTAAAGGTGAGCAGCACCGCGCACAGCACCAGGAAACCGCAGAACAGCCCGCGCAACAGCCGCTCCGGCAAGGCGTGGGCGACCTTCACCCCCCAACTGATGCTCAGCAGGCCACCGACGGCCAGCGGCAGGCCGATGCTCCAGTCCACCTCATGGTGAAACGCATAAGTGGCGAGTGTCACGCCGGTACTGGGCAAGGCCAGCGCCAGGGACAACCCTTGGGCGACCACCTGGCTGGTGCCAAAGATGCTGGTCAGGATCGGCGTCGCGACGACGGCCCCGCCAACACCGAACAAACCACCCATGGTCCCGGATGCCGCCCCCAACACGCCGAGCCATGGCCAGCCATAACGCATCTGCGCCGAAGCCGGTGCGGTGGCGGCGAACATGCGGGCCAGGTTGTAGAGGGTCAGCGCGATCAGGAACGCGACGAAGCCGATCCGCATGCTGTTCGCGTCGATCCCCACGGCCCAGATCGAACCAAGCCAGGCAAAGCAGAACCCCATGGAAGCCAACGGCAGAACATGGCGCAATTCGATGCGATTGCGCTGGTGATAGCGCCACAACGCGAGCATCACGTTGGGTACCACCATGACCAGCGCCGTACCTTGGGCCAGTTGCTGGTCGAGGCCGAACCAGACGCCTAGCACCGGAATGGCAATCAAGCCGCCGCCGATCCCGAACAGTCCCCCCAGGGTGCCCAACACGGCACCAAATACCAAAAACTGCACAAATTCGAACAAGACGATTCCCCTTTCATCAGGGTGCTTATCCTACGCAGTCGGCGCCAGCGGGGAAACGTAACATCTCTCATGTCGTCAGAATTATCTGGCGCATTAAAGATTCGCCCGCTAGATTCGTATCGATCATTGATTGAAGGTTTTGCCATGAACACCCTGCGTGACACCCCCGAAGCTTGCGAAGCCCTGTTGCTCGACAACCAGGTCTGTTTCGCCCTGCACTCCACGTCGCTGCTGATGACCAAAGTCTATAAGCCGCTGCTACAGGCTCTGGGCCTGACGTATCCGCAATACCTGGCGATGATGGTGTTGTGGGAAAAGGACGGATTGACCGTCGGTGAAATCAGCACACGCTTGCTGACAGACCCCGGCTCGCTGACGCCACTGCTCAAGCGCCTGGAAGCCGAAGGCCTGTTGAGCCGCACCCGCAGCCGTGAAGACGAACGCGTGGTGATTGTCGAACTCACCGAACAGGGCCTCGCCCTGCGCGAAAAAGCCCTCGACATCCCCCAATGCATCCTCGCCGCCAGCGGCCTGACCCTGGAGCAGTTGAAGAAGCTGCAACTTGACCTGCAGGCATTGCGCGGGCATTTGCAAGACAGCCTCTGACCTCTCCTGTGGGAGCGGGCTTGCTCGCGAAGGCGCCGGCACATCCAATACCCCCACCAACTGATCCACCGCTATCGCGAGCAGGCTCGCTCCCACATTGATTCTGTGTCGGACATGAACTTTGTGTTCACCGGAGATCCAGTGTGGGAGCGAGCCTGCTCGCGATAGCGGCAGCCCTGTCTACCCTGCCCTCCTCAAAAAATTTTTACGCTCAATAACCGCTCTAGCTAAAGGCTTTCAGGCCTTTTCAGTTTGCCGATTCCATCTCGCCTCAAAAATTTATCTTGCGCACTAAATATTAGCGCTATACATTTGCCTCGCACCTAATTAGCGCACAAACATTTAGCGCAACAACACCCACCCAGAAACGAGGCTCCCATCATGCAAACTCTCTACACCGCAATCGCAACCTCCACCGGCGGCCGTGATGGTCGTGCGATCTCCAGTGACAACATCCTCGACGTCAAACTCGCCACGCCCAAGGAACTCGGTGGTGCAGGCGGGGCGGCGACCAACCCTGAGCAACTGTTTGCCGCCGGCTACTCGGCCTGCTTCATCGGCGCGCTGAAATTCGTGGCCAGCCAGAGCAAACGCAAGATCCCGGACGACGCCTCGATTACCGCCCATGTCGGCATCGGCCAGATCCCCGGCGGTTTCGGCCTCGACATCGACCTGCACATCAGCCTGCCAGGGCTGGACCAGGCCGACGCGCAAAGCCTGGTGGATGCGGCTCACCAAGTCTGCCCGTACTCCAACGCCACTCGCGGCAACGTTGATGTGCGCCTGCACGTCACCGTCTGACCACCGACCCTGGACCCGAACCTAAGGAGATGCACATGAACACGCTCAGCAAAGCCTTGACCGCCACCTTTCTCGCCCTCAGCGTCAGCAGTGCCTTCGCCGACGGCATCGTCGAACACAACACCCAGGCGTTTCTCGACGCGCTGAATGCCGGCACCGGCAAACCCCTGGAGCAACTGTCGCCCAAGGACGCCCGCGCCGTATTGGTGGGCGCCCAGGCAGGGGTAAAACTGGCCCTGCCCAAGGCCGACATCAGCGAGAAAACTATCCAGGTCAATGGCCAGCCGATCAGCCTGACCATCGTTCGCCCAGCCGGGGTCAAGGGTGAGTTGCCCGTGTTCATGTTCTTCCACGGCGGTGGCTGGGTATTGGGCGACTTCCCAACCCACGAACGCCTGGTTCGGGATCTGGTGGCGGGCTCGGGCGCTGTCGCGGTGTTCGTCAACTACACGCCCTCACCCGAGGCGCATTACCCGATCGCGATCAACCAGGCTTACGCCGCCACGAAATGGGTGGCCGAACACGGCAAGCAGATCAACGTCGACGGCAAGCGCCTGGCCGTGGTGGGCAACAGCGTCGGCGGCAACATGGCGGCGGTCGTGGCCCTGATGGCGAAGGACAAAGGCACGCCGGCGATCCGTTTCCAGGCGTTGCTGTGGCCGGTGACCGATGCCAGCTTCGAGACGGCGTCCTACAACCAGTTCGCCGAGGGGCACTTCCTCAGTAAAAACATGATGAAGTGGTTCTGGGACAACTACACCACCGATGCCGGGCAACGCAGCGAGATCTATGCCTCACCGTTACGCGCCAGCACCGCACAACTCAAGGGTCTGCCGCCCGCGCTGGTACAGACCGCCGAGGCCGACGTCTTGCGCGATGAAGGTGAAGCCTATGCCCGCAAGCTGGACGCGGCCGGTGTACCCGTCACGGCCGTACGCTACAACGGCATGATCCACGACTATGGCTTGCTTAACGTGGTCAGCCAGGTGCCCGCGGTGCGTTCGGCGATGTTGCAGGTGTCGCAAGAGCTCAAGCAACACCTTAAGTGACTTGTGGCGAAACACTGTGGGAGCAAGGCTTGCCCGCGATGACGACAGCACGGTGTCTCTGGAACCAAGGCGCCTGTATCGCGAGCAAGCTTTGCTCCCACAGGGTAAGGATCAATCCCCTCACCACAGACCCCATCCTGTCCCTTGGTCTGAACATGATCCGCACGCATAAAAAAGCCCGACTCAATGGTCGGGCTTTTTCATACAGAAGGCTTCGCTTACTTAGCGCGGCCTTTGTAGGAACCGCCTTCGCGGGTATCGATCTCGATCATGTCGCCGATTTCGATGAAGTCAGCTACCGACAGCTCGGTACCGTTCTTCAGTTTGGCAGGCTTCATCACCTTGCCGGAAGTGTCACCGCGAGCGGAGCCTTCGGTGTAGTCAACCTGACGCACGATGGTGGTCGGCAGCTCTACGGAAACCAGGCGCTCTTCAAAGAACACGGCTTCGCAGACGTCGGTCATGCCTTCTTCGATGAACGGCAGAACGCTTTCGATGTCTTCGGCGTTCAGCTCGTACATGGTGTAGTCAGTGGTGTCCATGAACGTGTAGGTGTCGCCGCTGATGAAGGACAGGGTCGCTTCTTTGCGGTCGAGGATCACGTCGTCCAGTTTGTCGTCGGCGCTGTAGACGATCTCGGTCTTGTAACCGGTCAGCAGGTTCTTCAGCTTGGTCTTCATGATCGCGCTGTTACGACCCGACTTGGTGAACTCAGCTTTCTGAACCAGCCAAGGATCGTTTTCGAGACGGATCACGGTCCCGGGTTTCAGTTCTTTACCAGTTTTCATTGCGAATATCCGAATTTGGATGGGATTTACAAAAATCTAGGCCGCGTATCATATCCAATTTACATAAAACTTCACCAGCGCTGCGGCAAGATCGGCTCGCGAGGCCTGTTCCAGACACCACGCCTGGGCATGTTCGGCCAGTTCCTGTTGCTGTTCACGGGTGGCTTTCCAATGTTCGGTCATGTCCTGGCCGTCATTCCAGGCCCGCCAAAGACCGCTGGTCGCTTTTTGCGCCGCCTGCGAAAGCCCCTGATTGTAGAGCCTGAGAAACGCCTCGAGTTTTTCCAGGTGGACGTCTTCTTCCTGCTGGTAGATATGCCAAAGCAACGGCCGGCCAGCCCATTGGGCGCGCACGAAAGAGTCTTCGCCACGCACGGCGTTGAAATCGCAGCACCATAGCAGTTGGTCGTACTGGTCCTGGCGGATGAACGGCAACACCTGCACCGTCAGTGCGCCGCGTCGATGTACCGCACCGACCGCCAGGTCATCGACCCCAAGCCAACGCTCGACATCACCCAGCACCCGCCCTTCGGGAACCAGCACATGAAACGCCTGGGCATCGGCGGCCATTGCGTCAAACCAGCTCGCCAACCCGGCGTTCTCGTAGGCAAACAGCGAGATCAGGCAGGCCTGCGGCGCCCGTTCGACGCCCAATCCTTGCAGGAAAACGCGTTGTGCTTCGGCGTCCTGCTGAAATTGCCGACGGCGTTCCAGAAGACCCGCCTCACGCAGCAGGCCGCCGGTTCCCTCCTGGAAGCCCGGGAAAAAGAAATATTTCTGCACGTGCTTGTATTTCACCGACGGCAAGCCGTGGCAACCGATCACCCAGTCCTCGGCACTCAAATAATCGAGGTTCATCCACAGGGGCGTCGTCTGGCGCGCGGCCATCGCATCCATGTAGGCGCTCGGCAGCTGACAGGCAAACGCAGCGATCACCACGTCGGCGGCTTCGGTGGCCGCCCACTCCCCGGGCCAGTGACGCACTTGCACGCCCTGCTGCCATTGCTCGGACAGGGTGATGTCGATTTCCGGGCACAGTCGTTCGAAGGCACGCAGGTCGTCGACCCATAGCCGCACCGCGCATCGATGTTCGGCCACCAACTGCCGAGCCAGGCGCCACGTGACACCAATGTCGCCAAAGTTATCGACGACGGTGCAAAAAATATCCCAACGCACGGTCATTCCCGACTCCCTGTGGCAAAGGCCTGATTGTCCCGAATAAACCGATCACGCAGAAGAGCCGACGGCGATTAATCTTCATGCGACAATCACCGCCTGCCCATGACCCTGCCAGGAAGCAGCCATGCCCGATCACTCGACACCCTCGCGCCTCACGGCTTTGCAATTGACCGTCAGCATCGCCCTGGGCCTGTGGCTGGGGTTCCTCGCCATCGTATTGACGGGCTGGCTGCTGTCCAGATTTCTGTTCAACGAACAACTGGCACCCGTGGCCGCTGCCGTCCATCAACTGGCGCAACCACCGGCGGTGCAACCACCCCCAGAGCCGCCCACACCGATGTTCGAGCAGTACCGGCAGAACTTGCAGAGGAACGAGCAGCGCCAAGCGCTCGATCAGGCCCGCAACAATCCGCGCAACCTGTCCAACCCCAAGTGCCAGTTCTGGCTGCAACAGGACCAGAATGCGCCCAGTGAAAAAAGCCGCGCCAACGTCCTGCAATTCTGCGAATGACCATGAACAAACAGACCGTCCACCAGCTGATTCTCGACAAACTCAAGATTGATCTCGACATCGCCGAACGCGCCGCGCAGACCGCCTACGAAACCGCGACCCACGAAGAAAACATCGCCGAGAACAAGTACGACACCCTGGGCCTCGAGGCGTCCTACCTCGCCGCCGGACAAGCCAGGCGCGTGGAGGAAATCCGCCAGGCCCTCACCCTCTGCCAGAACCTGACGCTAAGGCCTTACGACGAACAGCGCGGTATTCAGGTCGGCACCTTGATCGGGCTGGAAGATGAGGACGGTCGCCAGCAATGGCTCTTCCTGGGGCCGGATGCGGCGGGCTTGAAGGTCTCGCTGGTGGGCCAGCCGATCACCGTCATCACCCCTCGCTCACCGCTGGGCCGCGGCCTTTTGGGCAAGTTCGAAGGGGATGAAGTGGAGATCGTGGTAGCGGGCGCCCGGCAACAGTTCGCTGTCACCGAGGCGATCTAGAAGGGTCTTAGTGCACCGGTAGTTCGACGCCGTCGAACAACTCTTCGAGTTCTTGCTTGTTGTGGCACTGAATGGCCTTGGCCATGACTTCCCGGGTCAGGTGCGGTGCAAATTTCTCGATGAAATCGCACATGAAACCCCGCAGGAAAGTGCCACGACGGAAGCCGATCTTGGTCACGCTGGATTCGAACAATTCGCTGGCATCCAGTACCACCAGGTCGCTGTCGAGCTTGGTATCGACGGCCATCTTCGCGACGATGCCCACGCCCAGGCCCAGGCGAACGTAAGTCTTGATCACGTCGGCGTCGGCGGCAGTGAACACCACTTTCGGCGTCAGGCCACGATGGCTGAAAGCTTCGTCGAGCTTGGAACGCCCGGTAAAACCGAATACGTAGGTCACGATCGGGTATTCGGCCAGGGCTTCGAGGGTCAGCTTCGGCAGCTTGGTCAACGGATGGCCCTGGGGCACGACCACGCAGCGGTTCCAGCGATAGCACGGCATCATCACCAGGTCCCCGAACAATTCCAGGGCCTCGGTGGCGATGGCGAAATCCACTGTTCCATCGGCGGCCATCTCGGCGATCTGCATCGGCGAACCCTGGTGCATATGCAGCGCCACGTCGGGGTATTGCTTGATGAAATTGCTGATCACCGGCGGCAGCGCGTAGCGGGCCTGGGTGTGGGTGGTGGCGATCGACAGGGTACCTTTTTTCTCGTTGGAGAATTCCTGGGCGATCTGCTTGATGCTTTCGACCTTGCGCAGAATCTCGCCAGCGGTGGTGATGATGCGCTCGCCGGCCGGTGTCACGCGGGTCAGGTGTTTGCCGCTGCGGGCGAAGACTTCGACGCCCAGTTCATCTTCCAACAGGCGGATCTGCTTGCTGATGCCGGGTTGCGATGTGTAGAGGCTTTGGGCAGTAGCGGAAACGTTGAGGTCGTGGTGCGCCACTTCCCAGATGTAGCGCAGTTGTTGAAGCTTCATATGTATCCCTCAAAGCAGTTGGACGCCACGGGCATCAGCGACGGTATATAACTATATGAAAGGTTTCGACAATAAATCTAGAACTTTTTATAAAAAGCCATCATTTCGCCTCAGGCCTCTCCCTGGCGTCGGCGCTGTACCAGCGGTACCAGGTAGACCGGTACCCGGGATAACTGCAATACCCGTGCAGCGGTTCGGCCCAAGGGGGTTTCACCGCTTGCCCCTTGGCAATGACTGCCTACGATCAGCAAGTCGACGGAGAGTTTCGCAGCCTGCTCCAGGATGACTTGGGAAGGATCGCCCTGGTACACCCTGACCGACTTGATCAGTTTCAAGTCCTGCTGCCCTTCCCCCCACTCCTCGCGGAAACTGTCGAGCACCCGCTGTTCGATATTGGCCATCACCGTATTCAGACCTTGGCGGTGGAATTCGTTCAGCGCCTGCTCGTCAAGATAGCTTTGCAACACCGACTCGGCGAACAACCCCATCGGTTCTACCGCATGCACCACATACAACTCGGCTTCAAACGTCCGTGCTAACGCCAAGGCATGCTGCATCACATAAGGGGCATAGAGGCCCAGGTCTGTGGCGTACAGCATCGAACGAATCATGTGACCTCCTCGCGTGCCAAAATGGCGGAGATTGATTCAGCTTAGCAGCGCCTCGGGGACTGCGACGTGCGGCTTGACGTCCCGGACCAAGGGCAGTCAGGGCTTCATTTCATTACTGATACCGTGGGGCACGTGGCCGGTGGCAACCACCTCACGAGCCAGTTCGCAGTGGCCGGTCTGGTCATCGAAAAAAACATCGGCGGCGAAGGCTTCGAGGAAAGCCGATTTGGTCAGGCCGCCCAGGAACAGCGACTCGTCCAGGCGAATATCCCACTCACGCAAGGTCCGGATAACCCGCTCGTGAGCCGGTGCCGAACGGGCCGTCACCAGCGCCGTACGAATGGGGCAGGCGTCCTCGGGAAACTCGCGCTGCAGTGCATTGAGCGCCGCCAGGAAGCCCTTGAACGGCCCGCCTCGCAGCGGCTCGCGGGCGGCCTGTCGTTCGCTGGCCTGGAAAGCTTCCAACCCATCGGCCTGATAGACGCGCTCCGATTCATCGGAAAACAGCACGGCGTCGCCATCGAAGGCAATGCGCAGTTCCTCGCTGGCCGCGCGACTGGCACCACCCGACAGGATGGTCGCGGCGGCAAATCCGGCGTCCAGGGCGCTGCGCACGTCTTCAGCGTGGGTGGACAAAAAGAGATCGCAACCGAATGCCTTGAGGTAAGGGTAAGGACTGCGGCCGCCAACGAAGGCCGCGCGGGAAATCGCCAGCCCATAATGATGAATCGAGTTGAACACTCGAAGGCCGGTGTCGGCACTGTTGCGCGAAACGAGAATTACCTCGACCCGGGCACGCCCCAGGTGCTCGTTGAGGTTCAGCAGCTTTTGCACGAGGGCGAACGCATCACCGGGCGCCAGGACTTCGTCTTCATGCTCGATCTGGTATTGCCGATAGGCTTCGACGCCACTCGACAAGTACACCTTGTGGCTTTCCCGCAGGTCGAACAGCGCCCGCGACGAAATCGCCAGCACCAGTTTGTCGTCGATATTGTTTGCCATACCGCTCCCCCTTTCGCCCGCTCAGCGGTTATATCGGTCCACGAACGCCAACGCCTGGTACAAAGCTTCGATTTTCGGCAGCTCACACCCTGCCGCTTTCGCTGCCGCCAATGGCCGGCCGTAGATCGCGTCCAGCTCCAGCGCACGCTTGTGGGAATAATCGTGGTACATGCTCGGCCAGTAGTCGGGCATCTTCTCGGTCATCGTGAACAGATACTCGGCATAACCCGGCGCGATGTGATGCCCGCAGGCTTGCGCACCGCGGACCACCTCCCCCATCAGCGCCTGGATCAATTCGCGGCTATGGTCGTTGGCCATCAACGGCGTGGTACTGGCGCCCAACAGAACCGAAAGACCGTTGTATGGCACATTCCATACCAGCTTCTGCCAGCGGGCCTGTTGCAGGCCCGGCATGGGCTGGGCGTCGATACCGGCGCTGCGGAACAACGTCGCTGCCTCTTCGACGATCACCATGCGTTGTGCCTGATCGGCGCAAGGACCGCTGTGATAGCCGACGTTGACCGCACCAAGGGCCTGGTGGGTGACGACACCAGGGCCGACGCGATGCACGCAGATCAGGCACAGTCCACCCAACAGGTGCAACGAATCGGGCAACAACGGTCGAAGATCGTCTTCGACATCCAGGCCGTTCTGCAGCAACAGGACTTTTGCACCATCAGCGGCAGCCTGGGTAATGGCCGGGGCAAGCTCGGCATTGCTGGTGGTCTTGGCGCCGACCAGCAGCCAGTCGCAGGGCGGCATATCGGCTGCCGAGCGATACGCCTGGACGGGGTTTAGGGTCAGCGTACCGTGAACCGCGCTGTCGATCCGCAAACCGGCTTCGGCCACGGCAGCAAATTCGCTGCGCAGTAAAAAGTGCACGTCAAAACCGGCACGCGCCAGCATCACGCCGTAGAACCCACCGATCGCCCCGGTGCCGATCATCCCGATCCGCGGTTTCACGCCTGCCTGCATCTTTGCAACTCTCCTGGTAAAAGTCCCTGCACACTATCAGCGCGAGCGGCATGGCATGCAATCTTCATTACATCTGCTCACGAATCTGTTGCAGAGCCATCTCCAAGGCCTTTTCCCCAGCCTATAGGGCATTAAACCCGTCCCAGCCCATTGTCGAGCAGCCTCGTAACGCGATAAGGTTCGGCTCCCCGACGCGCTTAAAATCCGCTGTGCACCGCCGCGCGGGGATCGCTGGCGGCCGGCACCCGTGACCTGACGAGTAACACGATGGCTGATTTACCGATCAATGACCTTAACGTCGCCTCCAACGAGACCCTCATCACGCCTGACCAGCTCAAGCGCGATATTCCCCTGAGCGACGCTGCCCTGCGCACCGTGACCAAGGGCCGGGAAGTCATCCGCAACATCCTGGACGGCACCGATCATCGCCTGTTCGTGGTCATCGGGCCCTGCTCGATCCATGACATCAAGGCCGCCCACGAATACGCCGAGCGCCTCAAGGTGCTGGCTGCGGAAGTCTCCGACACCTTGTACCTGGTCATGCGGGTGTATTTCGAGAAGCCTCGGACCACCGTCGGCTGGAAAGGCCTGATCAACGACCCGTACCTGGACGACTCCTTCAAGATCCAGGACGGCCTGCACATCGGTCGCCAATTGCTGCTGGACCTGGCGGAAATGGGCCTGCCCACGGCCACCGAAGCCCTGGACCCGATCTCGCCGCAATACTTGCAGGACCTGATCAGCTGGTCGGCCATCGGCGCGCGCACCACCGAATCCCAGACCCACCGCGAAATGGCCTCTGGCCTATCGTCGGCAGTGGGCTTCAAGAACGGCACCGACGGTGGTCTCACCGTGGCGATCAACGCCTTGCAGTCGGTTTCCAGCCCACACCGCTTCCTGGGCATCAACCAGGAAGGTGGCGTGTCGATCGTCACCACCAAGGGCAACGCCTACGGTCACGTGGTACTGCGCGGTGGCAACGGTAAGCCGAACTACGATTCGGTCAGCGTCGCGCTGTGTGAACAGGCGCTGAACAAAGCCAAGATCAAGCCGAACATCATGGTCGACTGCAGCCACGCCAACTCCAACAAGGACCCGGCACTGCAACCGCTGGTGATGGAGAACGTGGCCAACCAGATCCTGGAAGGCAACCAGTCGATTATCGGCCTGATGGTCGAAAGCCACTTGAACTGGGGCTGCCAGGCGATCCCGAAAGACCTCGCCGACTTGCAGTACGGCGTCTCCATCACCGATGCCTGCATCGACTGGAGCGCGACCGAGAACACCCTGCGCAGCATGCATGCCAAGCTCAAGGATGTATTGCCGAAGCGTCAACGCAGCTGATCGGCCTGCTTCAACGCATAAAAAGCAACGCATAAAAAAACGCCGGGCTCTTCAGCCCGGCGTTTTTTTGGGAATCCGTTTTCTCAGAGTTTCGCCGCGTGCCGCTGGTGACGCTCCATGTAGCGCTCCACGTAGGAGCAGGACGGGATCACCGTGTAGCCCATTTCTTCGGCGTACTGCAGCGCCCGTTCGGTCAACGCGGCTGCGATGCCTCGGCCACGCAAGGCGTTGGGCACGAAGGTGCGATAGATGTCCAGGGTCTGCTTGCCCAGGTCCATATAGGTCAGATAGGCACGATGACCGTCCACATTGGTCTCGAACTGATGACCAGCCTGGTCATGGTGGATGGAAACCGCCTCGCTCATCACTACTCCTCGCGGGTCTGAATGCGACCCCTACCTTACCGATGTTTTTCCGGCGAAGGAACATCTACGCCACCCCGTGCCTTCCTGGTCACCGAGCGCCAAAACCGATCCGCTCAAACCCGAGCACGTCGTGAATAGTAGGCACCAATGACGCAAATGCTCAAGGCACGCCTGTCATCGAAGGGGGTAAACCTGGTCGGGTTTATCGATTGAGCGCCATCGTCGCGCTGTAGTCGGTCACGGTGCAAATAGCTGAACATCGCCAGTTGTTGAGTCTTGAGACGAGCGCGCGTAGTTAAAGTCACCGCCAATACCAATAAAGATGCCTGGAGGACTGCACAAAAAATGTACAAAAGTGTAGGTGAATCAATAAACAACGACGTTAGCGAGGGCTGCAAGAGTTCGCCCCGCTGCGGAACTTTTTTCCGCCGACGCGCTCCAGCCAAGGGCTTGGGGCTGTATATTTTTTAAACAACCCTAAGAAAAGTTGCTCGAAAAAGAATCACCGCCTACAATTTTTTTGCTTCTTGCGCTACGTCAGTTTACTTACTACAAGTAATGGGTAGTATGTACGCCGGCTAACTCCTCAGTCTGGGGAGACAGTCACTAATAGAAAGTCCTTGAAGGGGAAACCGATGAACAACGTTCTGAAATTCTCTGCTCTGGCCCTGGCCGCAGTTCTGGCTACCGGTTGCAGCAGCGCATCGAAAGAAACCGAAGCACGTTTGACTGCTACCGAAGACGCAGCAGCTCGCTCCCAGGCTCGTGCAGACGAAGCTTACCGTAAAGCTGATGAAGCTCTGGCTGCTGCTCAAAAAGCACAACAGACTGCTGACGAAGCTAACGAGCGTGCTCTGCGCATGCTGGAAAAAGCTAGCCGCAAGTAATAGTCCCTCGGGATTGTTATCGAGCCGACCCATTTTTGGGTCGGCTTTTTTATTGCTTGAGTTTTAGCAGGCAATAAAAAACCCGCCGACATCGCGAAACGTCGGCGGGTTGTTTTCGAGCTTTTTACTGCTGCAAGTCGATCGGCGCGCTCGTAACCATCGGTGCCGAGGTGTTCGGAATAGCGATTTCCACCGGCAGGCCATCTTCGGCCGCTACCACGTCCCGCACCACGTCCCAGTTCATGCGCAAGTTGCTGGTGATGTCTTCACGCTTGAGCATCGCGTTGATCACTGCGGTGTGCTTGTCCACCACCGACGGGTTGCCCTTGTCGTCCAACGGTGTGTGAGCTTCCAGGTACACCTTGCCACCGCTCAAGCCCAGCTTGTAGGGGTCGTTGATGATCCGCACCGATGTACCCACCGGCACCATGCCCGCCATTTCCAGGACGTTGTTGTTGAACATCCGGAAGCAGCCGTGGCTGGTCCGCATGCCGATGCCGAACTTCTTGTTCGAACCATGGATCAGGTAGCCCGGGGTGCCCAGGGTGAACTTGAACGGGCCCAGCGGGTTATCGGGACCGGCCGGCACGACATTCGGCAGCGGGTCGCCGTCGGCGGCGTGTTCGGCCTTGATCGATGCCGGCGGGGTCCAGGTCGGGTTCGGTGTCTTGGCGATGATGCTGGTGTGGGCGATCGGCGATCCCCAGCCCTCACGCCCAATCCCCAGCGGGAAGGTGTAGACCACGTTCCGCCCCTTGGGGAAATAGTAGAGACGGTACTCGGCCAGGTTGATCACGATGCCTTCGCGCGGGCCCGGTGGCAGGATGAAGCGAGTCGGCAGCACGATCTCGGTGCCAGCACCCGGCAACCAGGGATCGACGCCCGGGTTGGCGGCGACCATCTCGCTGTAGCCCAGGTCATAGGTGGTGCCCAAGTCGGCGAAGGTGTCTTCGTATTTGGCCTTGATGACCTGCACCTGGCCAATGATGTCTTCACCCGGCGGTGGCAGAGGCAGCTCCAGGGCGGCAACGGGGCCCGCCATACACAGGGCGGCAAGAGACAGGCAGCGGGCGACGGCAGGCAAGCGCGGCAACATCCGGGAAATCCTTCGCAGATCGAACAGGGTATGAAAACGGCGATTGTACACTGCCACCTGTTATTTCGGGGAGAGCGGTACAAAGGCGTCCGATGTGCAACATGCCTGGAAGTTGAAATGCCCCCTGTGGGAGCGAGCTTGCTCGCGATAGCGGTGGGCCTGCTCATCCTGTATCGGAGGTGCCGGCCCTATCGCGAGCAAGCTCGCTCCCACACTGGAACGGGGATTACAGCTCGAACCGCAGCTCCGGCCAGATCGGCGAAGTGCCGCGCTTCTGGGATTCCAGGATCGCCCGGCACAGCGAGCACAGGCGATGATCCTGGAAAATCTTGCGATCGACGCTCGACCAGCGCGGCTGGGCCGGCAGCAGGCTGCCGCAGAGGGTCCGGTCGGCCGAGCCACCCAGCTCCAACTGCCGGGTCACCAAGTGCACCCGTACTTCCTGGCAGGCGAACAGATCCAGCTGCTCGTCAGGCTCGATCAGTTGGTAGGCAAACAGGGACCAGGCGGGACGCGGCATCGAGGGCTCCAAATCGGGGGCGCCACATTAGCCGAAAGCCCGCCCGTAGAAAAGCGTCAAAGCAGCGGTTTCAGCGTCGGCCAGACATTTTCCAGCAACTGGCCCTGGGCCGCGACGGACGGGTGCAATCCGTCGCCTTGCATCATGGTCGGGATGCCACCGACGTCCTTGAGGAAAAACGGCACCAACGGGACTTTCTTCTCCTCGGCCACGGTGCTGTAGACCCGGGCAAAGGCCTCGGTGTAGCGCCGCCCGTAATTGGGCGGCAGTTGCATGCCCAGCAAAAGCACCTTGGCTCCGCTGGCGCGGGCGCTGTCGATCATCGCTGCAAGGTTTTGTTGCAATTGTGTTGGCGGCTGTCCGCGCAAGCCATCGTTGCCACCCAGTTCCAGGATCACCAGGTCCGGCTTATGGGCTGCAAGCAGCGCCGGCAGCCGCGCCTGGCCTCCGGCGCTGGTGTCGCCACTGATGGACGCATTGACCACTTTATCGTCAAAACCCTCGGCCTTGAGCCGTTGTTCGAGCAACGACACCCACCCTTGCCGGGTATCCAGGCCGAAAGCCGCGCTGATACTATCGCCAACGATCAGGACTGTACCCGCCGCTGCGTTCTGGGCCATGCACATCAAGGCCAGGCCGGCACTCAAAAACCACACACGCATCGGATTCTCCATGGGCTCAAGCATTCTCACCGCGACGGACCTTAGCAAAGTGGTCTCCAGCGCGGAAGGTGAACTGACCATCCTGCACGAACTCAGCCTGGAACTGAACAAGGGCGACAGCCTGGCCATCGTTGGCGCGTCCGGTTCCGGCAAATCCACCCTCCTGGGTCTGCTGGCCGGCCTCGACCTGCCCAGCAGCGGCGAGGTGACGCTCGCCGGCCAGGCCCTCAGCGCACTGGATGAAGACCAGCGCGCGCGGATCCGCGCCGAGCATGTCGGTTTCGTCTTCCAGTCGTTCCAGTTGCTCGACAGCCTCAACGCACTGGAAAACGTCATGCTGCCGCTGGAACTGGACGGGCGCAAGGATGCCCGCGAACGCGCCACGCAACTGTTGCAGCGCGTTGGCCTGGGCCAGCGCCTGACCCACTCGCCGCGCCAGCTCTCCGGTGGCGAACAGCAACGGGTGGCGATTGCCCGCGCCTTTGCCGCCGAGCCCGACGTGCTGTTTGCCGACGAACCCACCGGCAACCTCGACAGCCACACCGGCGAGCGCATCAGCGACTTGCTGTTCGAATTGAACAAGGAACGCGGCACGACCCTGGTGCTGGTGACCCATGATGAACGCCTGGCCCATCGCTGCCGGCGCCTGATCCGACTTGAAGCCGGCGAGATGGTCGCCCCTCTGGAGCCTTGATGGCACGCTTGCCGCTGTTGCGCCTGTTCAGTCTCGCTGTCCGTCAATTGCTTCGCGATGCCCGCGCCGGTGAGTTGCGGGTGTTGTTCTTCGCCCTGCTGGTGGCGGTGGCGGCAAGTACCGCCATCGGTTACTTCGGCGCGCGCCTCAACGGCGCGATGATGATGCGCGCCACCGAGTTCCTCGGTGCCGACCTGCTGCTCGAAGGCAGCTCCCCTGCCCGCCCGGAGCAGATCCGCAGCGGCACCGAACTGGGCCTGGAACACGCCCGGGTCGTGGAGTTCTCCAGTGTCGTGGCCACCGACAATGGCATCCAACTGTCCAGCGTCAAGGCGGCCGATGACAGCTACCCCCTGCGAGGCGAGCTGAAAAGCACCCCAACCCCGTTCGCCCCGGAAGAAATCGGCGGACGTCCGAACCCTGGCGAGGCCTGGGTCGAAGCACGACTGCTGACGGCACTGGACCTGAAGATCGGCGACAGCATCGACGTCGGCAACCAGACCTTGCGCCTGAGCCGCGTACTGACTTACGAGCCCGACCGCGCCGGCAACTTCTACAGCCTCACCCCGCGGGTGCTGATCAACCTCAAGGACCTGGAGGCCACCGGCGTGGTCCAACCGGGCAGCCGTGTCAGCTATCGCGACCTGTGGCGTGGCCCGGCGCCGGCGCTGCAAACCTACCGCGACCTGGTCAAGCCGGGCCTTGAAGCCAACCAACGCCTGCAGGATGCCCGCGACGGCAACCGGCAGATCGGTGGGGCCCTGGGCAAGGCCGAACGCTACCTGAACATGGCCAGCCTGGTGGCGGTGTTGCTGTCCGGTGTCGCCGTCGCGCTCTCGGCCAACCGCTTTGCCACCCGACGTTTCGATGCCAGTGCGCTGCTACGCTGCCTGGGCCTGTCACGCCGGGAAACCATGGCGCTGTTCAGCCTGCAATTGATGGTGCTGGGCCTGCTCGCCAGCATCAGTGGCGCCCTGCTCGGCTGGATCGCCCAACTGGGCCTGTTCGCCCTGCTGCATGACCTGCTGCCCACCACCGTTCCGCCGGGTGGCCTGCTGCCGGCGATCGCCGGGATCGGCACCGGGCTGGTGGCGCTGGCAGGGTTCGCCCTGCCGCCACTGGCTGCGCTGGGCCGGGTACCACCGTTGCGCGTGCTGCGCCGGGACATGCTGCCGATCCCCTCCAGCTCCTGGGTGATCTACGGTGCCGCGTTGGGTGCCCTGGGCCTGATCATGTGGCGCCTGAGCCTGGATCTGGTCCTGACCTTCGCCCTGCTCGGTGGTGGCGTCGTTGCCGCACTGGTGCTCGGCAGCTTGTTGTTGCTGCTGCTCCAGAGCCTGCGTCGCCTGCTGGCCCGCGCCGCCTTGCCCTGGCGGCTGGGCCTCGGCCAATTGCTGCGCCATCCCTTGGCGGCGGCGGGCCAGGCCCTGGCGTTCGGCCTGATCCTGCTGTCCATGGCGCTGATCGCGCTGTTACGCGGTGAATTACTGGACACCTGGCAAAACCAGTTGCCAAAAAACGCCCCGAACTATTTCGCCCTGAATATCCTGCCCAACGACAAGCAGGCCTTCACCGACAAGCTGCTGGCATTGTCGGCGCAATCGGCCCCGCTCTACCCCGTGGTACCCGGGCGTCTCATCAGCATCAATGGCGAGCCGGCCACAGAGTTCGTCACCAAGGAATCGGCCGGTGACCGGGCGCTGCAACGTGACCTGAGCCTGACCTGGGCCGAAGACCTGCCGGCGGGCAACATCGTCACCGCAGGGGCCTGGTGGCCGCAGCAGCCACCGGACGATATCCCCGGGGTTTCGGTGGAAGGCAAAGTGGCCGAGAACCTCAAGATCAAACTGGGCGACCGCCTGGTGTTCAGCGTGGGGGGTGTCAACCGTGAAGCGAAGGTCACCAGCCTGCGGGAGATCAACTGGGACAATTTCCAGCCCAACTTCTTCATGATCTTCCAGCCCGGCACATTGAAGGATCTGCCGGCGACCTATCTCACCAGTTTCTACCTGGCGCCGGGCCACGACCAACAGATCGTCGACCTGTCCCGGGCCTTTCCGGCGGTGACGATCCTGCAAGTCGAAGCCCTGCTCGAGCAACTGCGCAGCATTCTGGCCCAGGTGACCCTGGCGGTGGAGTACGTGTTGCTGTTTGTGCTGGCGGCGGGGATGGCGGTGCTGTTTTCCGGCCTGCAGGCGACGCTCGACGAGCGGATTCACCAAGGCGCGCTGTTGCGCGCACTGGGCGCCGAACGGCCTCTGCTGGTCAAGGCCCGGCGCATCGAGTTCGGCCTGCTGGGCGCGGTCAGCGGTCTGCTTGCGGCCCTGGGTTCGGAACTGGTGAGCCTGGTGCTTTACCGGTACGCCTTCGACCTGCCCTGGCATCCGCATCCATGGCTGTTGGCATTGCCGCTGCTGGGGGCCTTGTTGATCGGTGCGGCCGGGGTGTTTGGCACCCGTCGAGCGCTCAACGCCAGCCCGCTGACAGTATTGCGCGAGGGTTGATAGACTCCCGGCTTCGCTATTACAAGAAGTTGCCATGAGCCGTTATCGCCCACCTCGCACCGCCGGCACCGCGCTGATCACCCCCGAGGGTGAAGCGCGGATGCGCGCCGAATTCCATGAGCTGTGGCATGTGCGCCGTCCCCAGGTGACCCAGGCGGTCAGCGAGGCGGCGGCCCAGGGTGACCGTTCGGAAAATGCCGAATACACCTACGGCAAGAAAATGCTGCGGGAAATCGACAGTCGCGTGCGCTTCCTCACCAAGCGCCTTGAAGCGCTCAAAGTGGTCAGTGAAAAACCCAGCGATCCGAACAAGGTGTACTTTGGTGCCTGGGTGACGGTCGAAGATGAGGATGGCAAGGAATCACGCTATCGCATCGTCGGCCCGGACGAGCTGGACCTGAAGCAGAACCTAATCAGTATCGACTCACCGTTGGCCCGGGCCCTGATCGGCAAGGCCCTGGATGCCGAGGTCAGCGTCCAGACGCCTACCGGCGAGAAACGGGTCTACATCGTGGACATCGCGTATCCGTAATCCTCGCCTCAGCGGCGCGTGATCAAGCCCTGCCGGGCGACACGGGTCAGTTGCCGGATCATTTCAGGAGCGTCCGCCGCGCTGGGGGACTGGATGACGGCCAGGTCGAAACTGTCATTGGCGAACCGCGCCAGCGACTCACCGTCTTCGACAAACTGGATCAGGAAAGCGGCGGGCCCGTGGTTGCGACGCGGCCAACCGTCGAGATAGCGCAAGAGCGTTGGCTGGTGAGTGCCGCCCAGGAGAATTTTCGGGTTGCGTTGCACAAGGTTCGCCGTGATCGGCGCAAGACGTACAAGGGGGCTGGGTGCGTTCATCGTGTCGTGTCTCTGCCTCAAAAGTCTGCATGGCAGGTGAGAGGCAACACCGAACCAGCGCTTTAGCGGTATTTCGAAGCCTTGTCTTCCGGCTTCTATCGGCAACTGGACGAGTCACCTGGCGCCCCGCAAGTAGCTGTTTAAATCGGCGCATGAGCGGCATCCTAGAGAAGCTGACTGGCCAGTGTCAAGAATCACTCCGCATAAAAAGGCCCGTAGAAGACGGTAATGCTGTTTTCTGATTATCTGTTCCGAGAGGCGTGGGTTGGTGTGTATATCCGTTTCTGCGGTAACGGCCACTTACGGTTCCGCTCTTACAGCGGGTCACTTTTGGAAGAGCGCCAAAAGTAACCAAAAGCGCTTTGCCCCACCACTCGGTGCCTCGCCTAGGCTCGGCATGCCCTCACTCCGGCATTGCTCCGTGGGCCCGCCGCGAAGGGCCATCCATGGCCCAGCGCGGCTACCTCGGCATCCATGCCGAGGTGCCCACTGCGCAATGCCTGCGTTCGGCCAGCGTGGTTTAACGGGGCGTTCAGATCAAGATCAAAAGCAAAGCAAAGCAAAGCAAAGCAAAGCCAGAGCGGTGCATGTCCAGTATCTATGTGGTTGCACCACCGCTATCGCGAGCAAGCTCGCTCCCACAGGGGGTTGTGGGCGTTCACAACATTTGCACACGATATAAAAACCTGTGGGAGCGAGCTTGCTCGCGATGAGGCCGGCACATCCAACATCACCGCAAACTGACACACCGCCTTCGCGAGCAAGCCCGCTCCCACAGGAAAAACACGGTCCCACCAAGAACCAGGTCGGCTATAAGGCCGCCTCGCGGTGGACGTTGATCTCGGCGCCCCGTTAACCACGCTGGCCGAACGCAGGCATTGTGGAGTGGGCATCCCGGCATGGATGCCGGGATAGCCGCGCTGGGCCATGGATGGCCCTTCGCGGCGGGCCCACGGAGCAATGCCGGAGTGAGGGCACACCGAGCCTAAGCGAGGTGCCAAGTGGTGGGGCAGAAGCGTTTTGGTTACTTTTGCGCTTCTCAAAAGTGACCCGCTGTAAGAGCGGAACCATAAGCCGCCGTTACGCAAAAAACGGATATACACACCAAAACAACAAAACCAAAAAAAACGGCGCTTTCCCATTTCTGGAAGAAGCGCCGTTTTTCCGAAGTGAACAGCATCACGTACAAGACGGGTTCAAATCGTGCACTCAACCCGCAATGGCACGATCGACCGACAGCTTGCCCGCCCCTTCGATCAGTACGGCAATACTGCCCGCCAGCAACGCCAGGGCAAACTCATAACCGTTGTTGGCCATGAACAAGCCGTTACCGATGTGCACGGAGAAAATCGCCACCAGCGACAGGAAGGCCAGGCCCAGTGCTGCAGGACGCGCGAGCAAGCCGATGATCAGCGCCAACCCGGCGAAAAACTCAGTACCGCCCGCCAGTGTCGCCATCACGTAACCTGGGGTCAGGCCGATGCTTTCCATCCACTGCGCCGTGCCTGCCAAGCCGTAGCCACCGAACAGGCCGAAGAGTTTCTGCGAGCCGTGGGCGGCAAATATGACACCAACGACAATGCGCAGGACCGTCAGGCCGTAGCCAGCGCGAGTAAACAAGACTTTATTGATCAACGAGCTCATGCGGGTTCATCCCTAGGTGTGTGGTTGTTGGCCGCTATATTAATCAAAAAAACTTGTACTAAAAGCGCAAAAAATGCGAGATAGAAATCGAATTAATCGATTATTTACGCTGGGCAACCTTTTGATCTCCAGGCTCCAGCGACTCGCGTTCACGGTCAAACGCCAAGTAGTACTTATTCACACTATTAACGTAGCTGACGGCGCCCATTCCCACCTGTTCCATGGCAATGCGCTCAACCTGAAAGAACCATTGGTTGGGGTTCAGCCCCCGCCGCCGGGCCTCGGCTCGCATGCCTTGGACGCGTTCGGGGCCCATGTTGTAGGCGGCCAGGACGAAGGCCATGCGCTCGCGCTCGTTGAGCTTGGGGCTGGCAAAGAACTTGCGGCGGATGAGGGCCAGGTACTTGGCGCCGGCCTGCACATTGGCATCCAGGTTCTGGATATTACCGACCCCGACCCGCTGGGCCGCCGACGGGGTGATCTGCATCAGGCCGGTGGGGCCTGCACCGCTGCGGGCGTTGGGTTGCAGGGCTGACTCCTTGAAGGCCAGGGCCGCCAGGTTGAGCCAGTCCATGCCTTGGGCATCGGCATGTTTTTGCAGCACCGGGCGCAGTTTTTCCAGGCGTTGTCGATTGGCCCGGGCCAACGGATAGTGGACCTGGTACAAACGCCGGTAGATACGCAGGAATGCAGCGTCCTGGTTGGAGGGCACCTTATAGGTCACCAGGAATCGATCGATGCTCGCCCGCAGCATGGCGGCGTCACGGCGAACGAACCAATACTCGTCACCCGGCTCGCCGATCAGCACCTGGCGGTCGAAGCGCAGCTTGGGCAGGATCTTGCCCCAGCGCTCCGCGATGGGCTGCTCGACGATGGTCAAATGAAAAATCCCGCCCTGGACCATTTCCAGGACATCCTCCACAGCCAGGGAGGGATCGACCCATTCGATCTTCACCGGCGGCAGCTTAAGCAGCGCCAGCTTCTGGTTGATCTGGCCCACGGCGTCGCCCGCTGCGCTGCCGTTGGGCAGGGCCAGGGTCTTGCCGGAAAGTTGTTCCACGCGGGTGTAGCGCTTCTCGCCCTTGATACCCACCAGCAGCAATGGCACGTCGGTACGGATCGGATTGCTGGCGCTGACCGCCTGGCCGGCCTGGGGCTCGAGCAATTCACCCGGTGCCACAAGGTCGCCCTCCCCGCGCTGCAGGGCGCCGAGCAATTGGTCCTTGGCCTTGGGAATGATCTTGAGGGTGATTTCCTGGCCATCCCGGGCGTGGCCGTTGAGGTATTGCTCGAAAGCACGCAGTCGATGGTACTCGACGCCAATGGGTTGCCCCTGGACTTCACCGGAGCTGTTGCGGCTCTGGTTGACCAACACCTTCAACACCCGGCTGCTGCGGATTTGCGCCAGGTCGCGCACCGTGCCCGGCGCTACCGCCTGCACCGGTCCGGGCAGCCGCGCTTCGGCCGGCATTGGCAACAACAGCGAACAACACAACAGTAGCAATACCTGGGGACGTGTCATCCACTCTCCGGAAGGAATACTGCGGACCGCCTCCCTTGAAAACGAGGCTGAGTCGACAGAAACAGAGCGCCTGGGGCGCTGAAAAAGTGCGGAAGACTGGCACAGTGATGGCTTTTATACCAACCCGATGTGTCTCGCGGCCTTAACAGACAGCCTCAACTCGTTGTAGTTCTTGGCTTTTCTTATAAATCTACAGCTCTGATATGCTTTCCAACCTTTGGGCCGAGGTAGCACCATGCAACTCATCGATATCGGCGTCAACCTGACCAACCCCAGTTTCGCCGACAAACATCAAGCGGTGCTCGAGCGCGCCTATGAATCCGGGGTCTGCCAACTGGTCTTGACCGGCACCAGTATCGAGGGCAGCGAACAGGCTCTGGAACTGTGCCAACACCTCGACGACACGGGTGAGCGGCTGTTTTCCACCGCCGGCATTCACCCCCACAGCGCCAGCGAGTGGACCGCCGACAGCGCCCGGCACCTCAAGGAGCTGCTGATGCACAGCCGAGTCCGCGCGGTGGGTGAATGCGGACTGGATTTCAACCGGGACTTCTCCCCCCGACCGCAGCAGGAAAAGGTCCTGGAGGAGCACCTTGCCTTGGCAGTCCAATTGCAACTGCCGGTGTTCCTGCATGAACGCGACGCCGACCAGCGCTTGCTGGACATCCTCCGGGATTTTCGCGATCAGTTGCCGGCGGCCGTGGTGCACTGCTTCACGGGTGAAAAAAAGGCACTGTTCAGCTACCTCGATCTGGACCTGCACATTGGCATCACCGGCTGGATCTGCGACGAACGCAGGGGCACGCACCTGCACCCGTTGGTGCGCGAGATACCTCGTGGTCGGCTGATGCTCGAAAGCGACGCACCGTACCTGCTGCCCCGCACGCTGAGGCCCAAACCCAAGAATGGCCGCAATGAACCAGCCTACCTGACGGAGGTCCTGCGCGAAGTGGCGTTGCACCGGGGCGAAACCCAGGAAGACCTGGCAGCCCACAGCACCGCGTGCGCCCGGGCGTTTTTTGGTTTACCCGCCATTTCCGAATAAACACACATCTCCTGTGGGAGCGGGCTTGCTCGCGAATGCGGTGGATCAGCAAATACAATAGTGACTGACTCAACGCATTCGCGAGCAAGCCCGCTCCCACAAGGGGATCTGATTGTCTGTGGGCCCATATCAAAATCCTGGGTTCGATGTTGTCTGTTGACCCACATCAAAATCCCGTCACCTGAGTAGCGGCAGAATAATGGCACCTTGCCAATGCTGTTTCCGCTATCAGAGAAGACCTTCCATGGGTGCCTGGCTTAGCAATATCTCGTTGAAATACAAATTCTGGGCGGTCAATGCGGTCGCCTTTGTCACCACGTTGCTGCTGGTGCTCTACGCGGTGCACCTCGAACAGCAGGCGCGCAACCACGCAGCCCAGGCGAATGCCCAGGCCCAGGCACACGTGCTTGCTGCCTGGCCGGCCAGCCAACCCCTGCCCAAGGCCGATGACCTCCTGGTATTCCAGCGCGACCAAGTCCCAGTGTTCAACAAACAACCGTTGCCCTCACTGGCCCAGGCCAACGGCTGGGTCAAACTCGACAGCGCACTGCTGTTTGGCGACGACCCGCTGCTGGGCGCCCAAGTGATCCGTCGTGGTGACGGCCAACAAATCGCCGTGCTGGCCCAAGGTGTGAGCCTGAGCCAAGTGTTCGGTGAACGCTTCAGCCAATACGCCGCAGCCGTGTTCGTGTTGATGCTGGCGATGCTGGGCGCCTCGCAGCTGTTGATCCGTTTTCTGCTCAGCCAGCTCAACACACTCAAAGACGTGATGCTGCACGTGGAAAAAACCGGTGACCTGTCCGCCCGCGTGCCCCTGGCCTGCAAGGACGAAGTGGGCCAGATGGCGGCGGCGTTCAACGCCATGCAGGCCGGTTATCAACGGGTGGTCGACACCGTTGCCAGCACCGCCCGGCAGTTGGACAGCGGTGCGGCGCGCCTGGCGTCGAGCATGAACGATGTTCGTCACGGCATGCTCGGCCAGCAAAGCGAAACCGATCAGGCGGCCACGGCGATCAACGAAATGTCCGCCACGGTTTATCACATCGCCCAGCATGCCGGCGCCACCCGCGACCTGTCGAAAACCGCCGACACCCTGGCCGGCAACGGTCAGGAAGTGGTCGGTCGGGTGCAGCAGTCGATCACCGGGCTGTCTTCGGGTGTGCAGCAGACCGCCGAAATGATCCAGCGCCTGGCCGAAGACAGCCAGAAGATCAACGGGGTGGTCAGCGTGATCCACAGCATCGCCGAACAAACCAATCTGCTGGCCCTGAACGCGGCGATCGAAGCAGCACGGGCTGGAGAAATGGGCCGGGGTTTTGCCGTGGTGGCCGACGAGGTGCGCAACCTGGCCAAGCGGGTACAGACCTCCACCGATGAAATCACCACCATGGTCTCGGCCCTGCAGGCCGGGACTCGAGACGCGGTGGACTTCATGCAGGAGAGCTCGCTCAAGGCAGACGATTGCGTGCAACAGGCCCGCGAGGCCGGCGATGCGTTGGCACAGATCACCGCAGCGGTTGCGCAAATGCGCGAGAGCAACACCCAGATCGCTGTCGCGGCCGAACAGCAGAGCCACGTCGCCGAGGAAATGAACCGAGCAGTGGTGAGCATTCGCGACGTGACCGAGAACACCGTGCGCCAGACCGTCGACTCAGCCACCACCAGCCACGAATTGGCGACGTTGGCGGGCGAGTTGAGCAAGGCGATTGGGCAGTTGAAACTGTAGAACGCTGGCTTGCCCTAGTCCCACTGTGGTGAGGAGATTCTCTCTGTGGGAGCAAGGCTTGCCCGCGATGGGGGCACCTCGGTTCACCAAAGACCGCATCGCGCCCATCGCGGGCAAGCCTTGCTCCCACAGATAAGTCCCTCGCCACAACAGCAAAACTGTATGGCCGCCTATCGCTTCGATAGCCAACCGCCATTCGCCGCCCCGCCCGACCGGACCTATCCTTGGATTATTAAGTTTCATTCAAGGAACAGCATCATGGGCAAACGTCACCCCAATCTTCCGGCCTGGCAATGGCGCGCCTACCCCAACAATCATCGGCACCCCACCAACCTGGTGTTGCACCTGATTGCCGTGCCGCTGTTCATCATCGCGTTTCTGCTGATTGTGTCGGGGGTGTTCAGCTTGAGCCTGGGTGATATCGCCATCGGCATCATCGGCCTGGTCGCGGCGCTCGGCTTGCAACGTCACGGACACAGCCTGGAGGCCCAGGCCTCCGAGCCGTTCAGCGATCGCAAGGATGCCGTGTCACGCCTGCTGGTGGAACAGTTCCTGACTTTTCCGCGGTTCTTTCTCAGCGGTGGCTGGTGGCGCGCCTGGCGGGAGCGCCACCGTCACCACCGCAAGCCTTGACCGAAGCAAGTCTTAACCGGAGCAGCCTTACCCAAAGATCGTGACCGTCTGCCGACTCAGGGCGATCAAGCGGCCATCTGCGCTCCAGAACTTCGCGGCGACATGGCCGTAGCCGTCCTGGGCATGTTCGATCTCGGCCAGGTACTTGCACCAGTCCAGTGTCGTGAGTTCCAGCAGCGGCTGGACGAACTCGATGGTCCACGTGAGCGTGCTGCCCGGGGCCATTTGCGAAAGGTGCGGCAACAAGGCCGGCGGCCAGGCGTCCACCAAGGCCAGGATATGACTTTCGTTCAGCGGCTCCTCCTGCACATCGCCGCGCAAGCGCACCCAGCCGCCCATGCTCCGGGATTTATTGCCGCTGAACGGCAAGCCGCCAACACTCCAGCGCATCGCCAGGTGCCGCATGAATTCCGGGGTCATGCCCTTGACGTAAGGCAGTTCCTGGCATTGCTCCACGCTTTTGAATTCTGGCGCGGGGTCGGCCTGCACCGCCACTACGGACGAGCGCGATGCGCCGAAACTGCCTTGCACCACGGTCACCACCTGGCCGTTCTGCACCGCGCGCCCCAGCACCTGGCTCACTGCCTTGCCTTCACGCAACACGTCGACTTCGAAACTGACAGGCACATCGGGTTCGACCGGGCCGACAAAGGTGATCGCCAGCGAGCGCACCGGGCGATCCGCCTGCACTTGGGCACGCATCGCCTCATATTGCAGTGCCGCCACCAACCCACCAAAACTGGCCCGCCCCTGGCCCCACTCAGGCGCAATGCTCACCGCACCTGGCTGCCGGCGCACGGCATCGATCAAATCGGAAAAGCGCATGACGACCTCGAAAACAGGGAAAAAGATGAACGGATCTTAACCAGCCCGGGCTGGCGGCACAGGGCTCATTCCGGCCAAAGAGACTGACAGAAAAGCCGCAGTCTTTGAATTAACCCCACAGAGGGGGATGTGCTGGGTTCAGGATTATTTGAAGCAACTGACAAGCAGCTTGTCGAGCACCTTGTCGGACCTGGCCTCAGCCTTGTCCATCGTGGCGTGCCAGGTGGGCACACAAGCGTGCAGATCGGTTTCTTCCTTGGCCCTGGCCAGCCATTGCCAGCAATCGTGCCAATCGCCCAGCGCGGCCTGGGCGGACTTGAGCCGGGGCATGGCTGCTTCGGGCAGGCGGTCGAGTTCTGGGTAGGCTTCGATGGCGTAGCGCACGCGCTTGATCAGCAAGCGCAATCGATGGCGGTCATGGGCTGGATCGCGCAGGGCTTCGCCGAGTTTCTTCCACTGTTTGTCCAGGCGCTTTTCGATGCGTTTGCGCAAGCCCTTGAGCAGGCCCTCACGCTGGGCGGCGCGAATGAAGCGCGGGAAGGCATCGATGATCATCAGCAACTGCGCCAGTTCAACACTCGCGGCCACGGCGGGATAAGCCTCGGCCATTTGCACCTGGCGTCGCCGCGCCGCCTCGGCCTGGCCATGCTGCTCCAGGTAAGCGGCCAACACTTCCCGGTCGCGCAAGGGCGTGGTCAGGGTACCGACCGCCGAAGCAGCCGTCTCCAGCTGTTCGACGCCGGGCAACCCACGCAATGGGCGAAGCAGGCTGCGCAAACGGCGAACCGTGGTGCGCAGGTCATGCAGCGCTTCGCTGTCGGTATGGACATTCAGGCGGGCCTGACAGGCCAGCAGGCGGACTTCCAGGCCCAGTATTCGGGCCACCAGCCGATCAATCATGGACGTACTCCGTACACAGCGTTGAGCGTCAAGCCGCAAGCTACAAGTGGAAAACGATTTGGCATCCTTCCCTTGTAGCTTGCAGTTGATTGCTTGTCGCTGCCTTTATCGTCCGGCGCGGGACTCGCGGATGTAGAAACGCGCCTTCTCGGCTTTCTTGGTGCAGCCTTCGAATGCTTCGAATTGCTGCTGGGTCTTGGCACCCGTCAGCAGGGACAGGGCCTTGGAGTAGCTGACGGTGCCGGCAAAACCTTCGGCCTTGGCCAGGTCCAGCTCACGCCAGGCGCTGTCGAGTTGGCTGCCGCAGCTGTCACGGTAAGCGGTTTTGCCTGCGCAACCGGCCAGGGCCAGAACCATCAGGGATGCCACCAGGGGCAGGCAGATCCGGGCTTTCATCGATTACACCTCAAGTCAGGAAAACAGTCGTGCTGGTAAGACGGTCGCGCCGGCAAAAAGTGCCAAGACCCGACCGTGTAAATTCAGTGTGGATGAGAATACGCAAATGCCACGCCGGCGTGTCAAAAAACGACGCCTGCACCACAACGATTGAGCCGAGCCGTCGATGGGTGCATTGTTGAAGTCTGTTCGACAAGAGGCCGGGTCATGACAAAACGTGTCGCATTGGTATTGGGTTCCGGTGGCGCCCGAGGCTATGCCCATATCGGGGTGATCGAAGAAATCGAACGACGTGGCTACGACATTGCCTGCATCGCCGGTTGTTCCATGGGCGCTGTCGTCGGCGGAATCTATGCCGCGGGCAAGCTCAAGGATTACCGCGACTGGATCGAAAGCCTCGACTACCTGGATGTCCTGCGGCTGGTGGACGTCAGCTTTCGCCTGGGGGCGATTCGCGGTGAGAAAGTTTTCGGGCAGATCCACAAGATCGTCGGCGACATCAATATCGAGGACCTGCGCATTCCCTACACCGCCGTGGCCACCGACCTGACCAACCAGCAGGAAATCTGGTTCCAGGAAGGTTGCCTGCATCAGGCAATGCGCGCCTCGGCGGCGATTCCCAGCCTGTTCACGCCCGTGATGCAAGGCAACCGCATGTTGGTGGATGGTGGCCTGCTCAATCCGTTGCCGATCGTGCCGGTGGTGTCGAGCCACTGCGACCTGATCATCGCGGTCAACCTCAACGCCACCAACCAGAGACAGTACCGATTACCGGTGATCCCGCGCCCCGCCGCGTTCCGGCGGCGCTTCGACACCCTGGTCAGCTCCCTGGGGTCGCGCCTGCCGTTTCGCCGCAAGCAGGCCGAGCAGTTGTTGCTGCTGGAGCAGGAAGCCCTGAAGGCCGAAGCGGCGGACATCAACCCGTGGATCGACTCGGCCGAGCCCGAAGGCCAACAACCGGCCGCCGCGCCAGAGAACGAAGGCGCACCGAAATCCGCCACTGGCTCGTTCATCATCGACAACGTCGGCCCGGCGTCGTTGCTGGACTTGATCAACCAGAGCTTCGAAGTGATGCAGACCTCGCTGGCCCAGTACAAAATCGCCGGTTACCCACCGGATGTGCTGATCAACGTGCCGAAACGGGTGTGCCGGTTCTTCGAGTTCTACAAGGCGCCGGAGTTGATCGCGTTGGGGCGGGAGATTGCCAGCGACACCCTGGATCGGTATGAGAGTGAACAGAACTGAAAGATCTCAAGTGGCTGTTAGGGCCTCTTCGCGAGCAAGCTCGCTCCCACATTGATCTGCGGTGAACCCTGTGGGAGCAAGGCTTGCCCGCGATGGCGGCAGCCCTGACAACACAAGACTAAAGCCCACCCTCTCCCAACAACCGATACCCCACCCCCGCCTCCGTCACAATGAACCGCGGCCGGGTCGGGTCGTCGGCCAGTTTCTGGCGCAGGTGACCGACCACGATCCGCAGGTAATGACTGTCTTCGGTGTGGGTCGGGCCCCAGATATCCTTGAGCAGTTGCTGCTGGGTGATGACCCGCCCCGGGTGCCGCGCCAGTTGCGCCAGTACGGCGTACTCCTTGCGAGTCAGGGCCACTTCGGTGCCGTCCAGCAGCACCCGTCGATAGGCCAGGTCCACCGTCAGCGGGCCAAACTTCAGCGCGGCTTCCTGTGGCTCGCCCGTCGGGGCCTGGCGCAACAAGGCGCGGATGCGGGCAAGGAACTCCTGGATGCCAAACGGCTTGGTCACGTAATCGTTGGCACCGTTGTCCAGCGCCTCGACCTTCTGCGCTTCGCTGGCCCGCACCGAGAGCACCAGCACCGGCACCGTCGACCATTGGCGAAACTCGCGCAACACTTGTTGACCGTCCATGTCCGGCAGGCCCAGGTCGAGCACCAGCAGATCGGGTTTGTTCAGCGCCGCTTGGGCAAGGCCTTCAGCGCCGGTGCCGGCTTCCAGCACCTTGTAGCCTTGGGAACTCAGGCTGATGCGCAGGAATTTGCGGATTTGTGGTTCGTCATCGATGACCAAAAGGGTCGCGGTCTGGCTCATGGGGTTCGTTCGTTGCAATCAGGTGAAAAGGCAAGCAGGTAGGACGAGAGTAACTCAGCGCCGCTCAAGCTTCATCGTCCATGCCCGGCTGTGCCTGCAAGGGTAGGTGCAACGTGATGCAGGTGCCGCGCCCGTCGAGGCCATCGGCCACGCTGATGCGCCCGCCATGGGCACCGACCATGCCCTGGCAGATCGCCAATCCCAACCCCGTGCCCTGCCCGCCCCGATCACCGCGCGCGGCGGTATAGAACATATCGAAGATTTTCGCCCGCTCCTCTTCAGGGATCCCTGGCCCCTCGTCGGCCACGGCAAAAAACACTTCGCTGTCGGTCGCCCCGGCGCTCAGCAACAGCCGCCCCTGGGCCGGCGAAAATCGCGCAGCGTTCTCCAGCACGTTCACCAGGGCCTGTTCGATCAACGCCGCATGGACATACAGCAAGGGCAATTCAGCGGGCACCTCGACACTGAGCGCCAGCGGTGTCAACACCGCCCGCAGGCGGTTCAGCGCGCTACCGACGATATCGGCTGGAGACACCCAGTCTCGCGCCAGCTTCAGAGCGCCGTGGCCAAGACGGGTCATGTCCAGCAGGTTCTGGATGTAGCGATCCAGCCGCTCGGCCTCATCGCGGGTGCCTTCGAGCAGCTCGCGACGATCGGCCAGCGGGATCGCCTCCCCCAGCGCCAACAGGCTGTCGATGCTGCCGCGCATGGCGGTCAGCGGTGTGCGCAGATCGTGGGACACTGAAGCCAGCAAGGCGCTGCGCAGTTGCTCGGTTTCACCGTGCAGGCGCGCCGCTTCCAGATCCTGAGCCAGTTGCGCCCGGGCCAACGCCTGGGCCAATGGTTGACTGAGGGCCGCCAGCAAACGCCGACGCTGGCCACTCAACGGCTTGCCTTCTTTCGGGCATACGCCCAGCAAGGCCAGCGGCCCGCCCTCCGCCGACAATGGCCACCACCACCAACGCCCGGAAGGCAATGTCCCAGTGCCGGCGCCGGCCGGCTGATCATGCTGCCAGGACCAGTCGGCCGCCGCGCGCTCGGCCTCGGTGAACGTCAACGGCTCACCGCTCTCGATTTTCCAACCGCCCTGGTTGTCGCGGTTGAGCAGGCACAGTTGCAAGTCGTGCCAACCGTTGAGGTGCTGCGCGGCAGCGCTGATCACCGCCTGGCGGTCGGTGGCGGCCGTGAGTTTGCGGGACAGGTCGAGCAACTCGCCGGTTTCCTGCTGGGTATCGCGCAGGGCCTGCAACTGGCGACGCTGACGAGCGGCAAGGTTGCCAGTCAGGGCGGCCATGAGCAGGAAAAACACCAGCGTCAACACGTCTTCTTCGCGCTGGATGGTGAAGGAAAAATTCGGCGGGATGAACAGGAAGTCATAGGCCAGGAACGACATCGCCGCGCAGGCCAGCGCCGGGCCGAGGCTGCTGCGTACCGCCACCAGCAGCACCGCCATCAGGAACACCAGGGAGATATTGGGCAGCGCCAGCCACCCTGAAATACCCCAGGCCAACGCGCTGGCGGCCACGGTCGCGGTCAGCGCCAACACATAGTCGAACCCGGTCTGGACGGCGTTCGAACGCACGCGGGCGGGGCGGGGCTGTTCATCGCTGTCCAGCACGTTGATTTCCAGGCCCCGGGCATCGCGCAGCAAGCGTGAAGCCAACCCCCCGCCGAACATCCGCCGCCGCAAACGCGGCCGGGACTGCCCCACCAGCAGCAGCGTGGCGCGACGCTCGCTGGCATGCTGGATCAGCGTCCTGGCCACTTCGCCGGCCCGCAGCAGCACCACTTCACCCCCGAGGCGTTCGGCCAGTTGCTGGGCATTCTGCAGGCGCTGGCGCGAGGGTTCGTCACGGGCGCTGCCATTGTCCACATGCACCAGGCTCCACGGCAGATGCCGACGCTGTGCAACGCGGCTGGCATGACGCACCAAACGTTCAGCCTGCACGTCACCGTCCACCCCCACCAGCAAGCGTCCGCGTACCGCGGGTGCGGCCTGGCCCAGTTGTCGATAACCCTGGGTCAGGTCATTGTCGACCTGAGCGGCGGCGGTCTGCATGGCCAGCTCACGCAATGCGGTGAGGTTGGTCTGGGTGAAAAACGCATCGATCGCCGCCCGGGCCTGTTCCGGCACGTAGACCTTGCCATCGCGCAAGCGCTCCAGCAGCTCACGCGGTGGCAGGTCGATCAGCAGCAGTTCATCGGCCTCCTGCAAGACCCAATCCGGCAACGTCTCGCGCACCTGCACACCGGTAATGCCGCGCACTTGGTCGTTGAGGCTTTCCAGATGCTGGACATTGACGGTGGTGTAGACATCGATGCCAGCCGTGAGCAGTTCCTGAATGTCCTGCCAACGCTTGGCATGGCGACTGCCGGGCGCGTTGCTGTGGGCCAGTTCGTCCACCAGGACCAGGGTCGGGCGGGCGGCGAGCAGGCCGTCGAGGTCCATTTCCTCAAGCATCACACCGCGATATTCCGAGCGCACCAACGGCTGCTGCGCCAGGCCGCCGAGCAGAGCTTCGGTTTCGCTTCGACCGTGAGTCTCCACCACTCCGGCGATGACCTTCACGCCTTGACGCAGTTGGCTGTGGGCCGCTTGCAGCATGGCGTAGGTCTTGCCCACACCTGGGGCCGCGCCAAGAAAGACCTTGAGTCGACCACGGTCGTTGCGGGGCAGATTGGCTAACAGTGCGTCGGCGCGGCCGGAGTCGCTCATGGCGTGGAAATCTCTTTCAAATATTGATCAAACACCCTGTGGGGAGTCGGACCTGTGGGAGCAAAGCTTATGGGAACTGGACCTGTGGGAGCAAAGCTTGCTCGCGATCAAGGCGACACAGTTAAACGGATGGACCGCGTTATCGTTCATCGCGAGCAAGCTTTGCTCCCACAGGCGCCACTCCCACAGGTTTTACAGTTTTTCCAGGGCCAGGTTCAGCGCCAGTACATTCACCACTGGCGGGCCCACCAAGGGTTGCTCGGTGTTGTCATCAAGCAGTTGCTGCAAGGTCGAGGCCGGCAGGTTGCGCGCTGCGGCGACACGCGCCAGTTGATAGGCAATCGCCGCCGGAGGCAAGTGCGGATCCAGCCCGCTGGCGGAGGTGGTCAGCAATGCCAGCGGCACCGGGCCCTGGCCGGGCACCAGGAGTTGGTGAGCGTCATCGATCACTCGGGTGGCCAGGGCCGGATTGCTCGGGGAAAAGTTGCTGGCGCCGCTGGCGACCGTGGCAAAGGCACCGGCCGATGGCCGTGGATGAAACCACGCATCGCCAGTGAAATCCTGGGCGATCAGCGTCGAACCACGGACCTTGCCGGCGGCATCGACGATCAAACTGCCATTGGCCTGGACGGGAAAGGCGACTTGCGCCACGCCGGTGACCACCAGCGGGTAAGCGACACCGGTGATCAGGGTCATCAGGAATAACAGGCTCAAGGCCGGGCGAATCAGAGTGGACATCTCAAAACCCTCGAATAAGAAAACAGCTGATTTCCAGGCATACCTATTTGTGGCGAGGGAGCTTGCTCCCGCTGGGCTGCGCAGCAGCCCTGAAAATCAGCGAATGCGGTGTGCAGGGCAGATAGCATTCAGCTTTTTGGGGCTGCTTCGCAGCCCAGCGGGAGCAAGCTCCCTCGCCACAACGGCCTCACCTGCCACAACGACTCAAACCAGATGCAACGCCGTCAGCAACATATCGATCGCCTTGATCCCCACGAACGGCACCACGATCCCGCCCAGGCCATAGATCAACAGATTGCGTCGCAACAGCGCCGCCGCACTTGCCGCGTGCACTCGCACGCCGCGCAAGGCCAGGGGGATCAGTACGACGATGATCAATGCGTTGAAGACGATGGCCGACAGGATCGCGCTCTGCGGGCTGCTCAGGTGCATCACGTTCAACACGCCGAGCTGTGGATAAATCGAGGCGAACAGTGCTGGCAGGATCGCGAAGTACTTGGCGATGTCATTGGCGATGGAAAAGGTGGTCAGCGCCCCACGGGTCACCAGCAGTTCCTTGCCGATCTGCACCACGTCCAGCAGTTTGGTCGGGTCGCTGTCGAGGTCGACCATGTTGGCCGCCTCCCGCGCGGCCTGGGTGCCGTCGTTCATCGCCATGCCGACATCGGCCTGAGCCAGAGCCGGGGCGTCGTTGGCACCGTCGCCGCACATGGCCACCAGCCGACCGTCATTTTGCTCATGACGGATACGCGCCAGTTTTTTCTCCGGCGTGGCCTCTGCCAGCACGTCATCGACACCGGCCTCGGCGGCAATCGCCGCGGCGGTCAACGGGTTGTCGCCGGTGACCATCACCGTGCGAATCCCCAGCTTGCGCAGCTCGGCAAAGCGCTCGCGGATGCCGGGCTTGACCACGTCCTTGAGGTGGATAGCGCCGAGCAGCTTGCCGTCCACGCACACCAGCAACGGCGTGCCGCCACTCTGGGCGATCTTGTCGACCTCCCGCGCCAGTGCCGACGGCAATTCATTGCGTGCAGAGCCGATGAAATCCAGCAACGAGTCCACGGCGCCCTTACGGTAGATACGGCCCTGATAGTCGACCCCGGACAAACGGGTTTCAGCACTGAACGGCACGGCCGTCAGCGCTTCGACGCCGGGCTCAGACTGTGGATGCAAACCTCGCAGGTACTCGACGATGGACTTGCCCTCGGCGGTGTCGTCAGCCAACGAGGCGAACAGCGCGCCTTCGGCCAGTTCCTTGGCACTCACACCGGGGGCGGCATAGACCGCTGTACAGCGACGATTGCCAAAGGTGATGGTGCCGGTCTTGTCCAGCATCAGCACATGCACATCCCCCGCCGCCTCGACCGCACGGCCGGATTTGGCGATCACGTTCAGGCGCACCAACCGGTCCATCCCGGCGATGCCGATGGCCGACAGCAGCCCGCCGATGGTGGTGGGAATCAAGGTGACCAGCAGTGCCACCAGAAACACCAGCGGCAGGCTGGCGTTGGCGAAATGGGCGAACGGTTGCAGCGTCACCACCACCAACAGGAAGATCAGCGTCAGGCCGATCAACAGGATATCCAGCGCCACCTCGTTCGGCGTTTTCTGGCGCTTGGCGCCTTCGACCAAGGCAATCATGCGGTCCAGGGTGGACTCGCCGGGATTGCTGGTGATGCGTATCAGCAACCAGTCGGAGACCAGCCGCGTATTGCCGGTGACGGCCGAGCGATCGCCGCCGGACTCGCGGATGACCGGCGCCGATTCGCCGGTGATCGCCGCCTCATTGACCGCAGCAATGCCTTCAACCACTTCACCGTCGCCCGGGATCATGTCGCCGGCCTCGACGCGTACAACATCGCCTTTGCGCAAACGGGTGGCGGGGATGATTTCAAAACCGCTCGCGGTCTGGCGACGTGCGTTGAGGCCTTCGCTGCCGGCCTTGAGGCTATCGGCCCGGGCTTTGCCGCGGCCTTCGGCCAAGGCTTCGGCGAAGTTGGCGAACAGCACGGTGAACCACAGCCACAACGCAATTTGCGCGGCGACAAACGTCGGCACGGCGCTGTCGGGGATGAAGCACAACACGGTGGTGAGGATCGCGGTCAGTTCCACCACCAGCATCACCGGTGCGCGGTGCAACTGGCGTGGATCGAGCTTGACGAAGGCTTGCACCAGCGCCGGCCGCCAGAGGGCCGACAGGTGGGTCTTCGGTTGTTCCGGTGCCTTGGCGGCGACGGTTTTGCTCATCGGCATATTCATCTTCATATCCCTCAGAAGCCCAGGCTCAAGTGTTCGGCAATCGGCCCCAGGGCCAGGGTCGGCAGGAAGGTCAAGCCGCCCACCAACAGGATGGTCACGGTCAACAGGGTCACGAACAGCGGGCCGTGGGTGGGAAAACTGTTCTGGCCAATCGGCGCGGTCTTCTTCAAGGCCAAACTACCGGCCAATGCCAGCACCGGCAGGATGTAGCCGAACCGGCCGATCAACATGCCCAGGCCCAGCATCAGGTTGTGGAACGGTGTGTTGGCGCCGAACCCGGCGAATGCCGAACCGTTGTTCGCCCCCGCCGAGGTGTAGGCGTACAACAACTGGCTGAAACCGTGGGCACCCGGATTGCTCACCGCTGCGGCCGGCCCGGGCAGGCTTGCGGCGACGGCCCCCAGCACCAGCACACTCACGGGCATCACCAGCAGGGTTGCCACCAACAGTTGCACTTCCCGGGCGCCCAGCTTCTTGCCCAGGTATTCCGGGGTGCGACCGATCATCAAGCCGGCCAGGAACACCGCGATCAACACGTTCAACAGCATTCCGTAAAGCCCGGCCCCAACGCCGCCGAAGATCACCTCGCCGACCATCATGTTCACCAGCGACACCATGCCGCTGAGTGGGTTGAGACTGTCGTGCATACCGTTGACCGAGCCGTTGGAGGCCGCCGTGGTAGTCACCGACCACAGCACCGTGGCGGTGGTGCCGAAGCGCGCCTCCTTGCCTTCCAGCGGTGCCGCTTGCTCGACGGCCGGGTTGTTCAGGGCCGGGTTGGGTTGGTATTCGGCCCACAGTGACGTGGCGCCGCCAATCAGGAACAGGGCAAGCATGCAGGCGATGATCGCCCGGCTCTGGCGCAGGTCCTTGACGTAATGACCGAAGGTGAACACCAGCGCGGCGGGAATCAGGATGATCGAAGCGACTTCGAACAGGTTGCTCCAGGCCGTCGGGTTTTCGAACGGATGCGCCGAGTTGACGCCGAAGAAACCACCGCCGTTGGTGCCCAGTTGCTTGATCGCGATCTGACTGGCGGCCGGGCCCAACGGGATGACCTGGTCGACGCCTTGCATCGTGACGCCGTGCACATAGTGCGCAAAGGTCTGCGGCACGCCCTGCCAGACCAGGAACAATGCCAGCAGCAGGCACAGCGGCAACAGCCCGTAGAGGGTGGCGCGGGTCATATCGACCCAGAAGTTACCCAGCGTTGCGGCGGACTTGCGCCCGATTCCGCGACACAGCGCCACGAGCACGGCCAGGCCGGTGGCGGCGCTGACAAAGTTCTGCACGGTCAGGCCGACCATCTGGCTCAGGTAACTCAGGGACGCTTCACCGCTGTAGGACTGCCAGTTGGTGTTGGTCGTGAAACTCACGGCCGTGTTGAAGGCCTGGGTCCACTCCATGCCGGGCAGTTGCTCGGTATTGAGGGGCAAATATCCCTGCAGCAGCAGAATGGCGAACAGCAAGACAAAACCCGCCAGGTTGAACGCGAGCAAGGCCAGGGTGTATTTCTGCCAGCTCTGCTCAACGGTGGCGTCGACACCGGCCAGGCGATAGCAACCGCGCTCCACCGGGCCGAGGATCGGCGAAAGCCAAGTGCGCTGGCCTTCCATCACCCGGTAGTAAAAACGCCCCAGATACGGTGCCGGAATCAGCACCAGGGCGAAAAAGCCGAGGATCAGCCCGTAGTCATAACCGTGCATAGCCGCTCCTAGTTCCGATCGGCGCGCAACAGCGCAACCAGCAGATAAATGAACAGCGCCACTGCCAGCAGCAGCGACACCCCATCCAGAACATTCATGGGATTACTCCGTGGTACGGCGTCGTGCCGTGTGTGGAGTGATTGTCGGCAGGGAGGCTGTAAAGGAACGAGATCGAGGGTGGGGCTGGGGGATAAAGAATCCGTAAAAAGTGTTGGCTGGGCTCGCGATGAGGCCAGCCCAGGCGCCGACGCTCTGAACTGGGGCACAAAACCAAGCCATCCGGCAGCGAACATCCCCGATACGACACGATTTCACCCATTACGACCGCCCTCGCCACACTGGCACGCCCACTGCACTGCGCTCCTCAGCGCTTTTGCTAAGGATCGAGGGGAGCCATCGATGAACACACAACTCAAACCCACCCTGGGCACCCTGCATTTATGGGGTATTGCCGTCGGCCTGGTGATTTCCGGCGAGTATTTCGGCTGGAGCTACGGCTGGGGCGTGGCCGGGACGCTGGGCTTTCTGGTGACGTCATTCATGGTCGCGGCCATGTACACCTGCTTCATTTTCAGCTTCACCGAACTGACCACCGCCATTCCCCATGCCGGCGGGCCGTTTGCCTACAGCCGTCGTGCCTTCGGCGAAAAAGGCGGGTTGATCGCCGGGCTGGCGACGCTGATCGAATTCGTCTTCGCCCCGCCGGCCATTGCCCTTGCCATTGGCGCCTACCTGAACGTGCAATTCCCGGCGCTGGATCCGAAACACGCAGCGGTCGGCGCCTATATCGTGTTCATGGGCCTGAACATCCTCGGGGTCAAGCTGGCCGCGACGTTCGAGTTGATTGTCTGCGTATTGGCGGTAGCCGAACTGCTGGTATTCATGGGCGTCGTGGCCCCGGCGTTCAGTTTCAGCAGCTTCGCCCTGAACGGCTGGGCCGGCTCCGATGTGTTTGGCGCACCGGCCATCGCCGGCATGTTCGCCGCGATTCCCTTCGCCATCTGGTTCTTCCTGGCCATCGAAGGCGCGGCCATGGCCGCCGAAGAAGCCAAGGATCCGAAACGCACGATTCCCAAGGCCTATATCAGCGGCATCCTGACCTTGGTATTCCTGGCAATGGGCGTGATGTTCTTTGCCGGCGGCGTCGGTGATTGGCGCACCCTGTCGAACATCAACGATCCCCTGCCCCAAGCCATGAAAACCGTGGTCGGTGAAAGCTCCGGCTGGCTGCACATGCTCGTGTGGATCGGCCTGTTCGGCCTGGTGGCGAGTTTCCACGGCATCATCCTTGGCTACTCGCGGCAGTTCTTCGCCCTCGCCCGCGCCGGCTACCTGCCCGCCTCCCTGGCCAAACTGTCGCGCTTCCAGACGCCGCACCGGGCCATCATCGCCGGTGGACTGATCGGCATTGCCGCAATCTACAGCGACGGCCTGATCAACCTCGGCGGAATGACCCTGACCGCGGCGATGATCACCATGGCCGTGTTCGGCGCCATCGTCATGTACATCATGAGCATGCTCAGCCTGTTCAAGTTGCGCAAAACCGAACCCAACCTGGAACGTACTTTCCGCGCACCGGGCTATCCGATCGTGCCGGGCATCGCCCTGGCACTGGCTGTGGTGTGCCTGGTGGCGATGGCCTGGTTCAACACGCTGATCGGGCTGATCTTCCTAGGCTTCATGGCGGTGGGTTTCGTCTACTTCATCCTCACCGCACAACTGCGTGCAGACGCTCCCGCCGATGCGATGCTGACCGGGCTTTGAGGTGAATCCGACCGAACGGGCGTAGTATTGAACCACTGCGAACAACCTTCGCTCATAAGTGGTAGGTGCGATGGATCGGCGAAATGTTCGTCCGTCCATCGCCCCCCTCAAGGAGAACCCTATGCCCTGGTATGCCTGGTTGATTCTGATTGTTGCAATCGGCTCAATCGTAGGTGGTCTGATGATGCTGCGCGACACCGCCCACAAGGTCGAGTTGACCGATGAGCAACGCAAGCGCGTTGCCGAACGCAATGCGGAAATGGATGCGAAGGAAGCCAAGGATCGTTGATTACCTCACTACTCAGCGCTTTTGTGGCGAGGGGATTTATCCCCGCTGGGCTGCGCAGCAGCCCCAAAACCTACAACCCAGTGTGCCTGATGAACTGGTTGGGTTTTTGAAAGGGGGCCGCTGCGCGCCCCAGCGGGGATAAATCCCCTCGCCACAAAAAAGCCAGCACCTACTGCATCACTTCTCCCAATCTGCCTTGGCGATATGCAAGCCATGCAACCCCTTGTACGCCGCCCGCTCAGGCTGACTCCAGCCCTCCAGCAATGAATCCTCCAACCGATAGATCTCAACCCCAAGCGGGCGGCAGACGCTAAGGGGATCCTGCGCATCCGGCCCCCACATCGCCAGCGACAGGTCACCACCCGGGCAGGTGGACAGGGCGCACAACAGATCAATCTCGGCGAAAAACTCCAGGTAATCGCCCTTCTGCGCCGGACAGGCCTTCATGAAGTACATGTCGTCATGATTAAGCCCCGTGCACTGGAAAATATTCAGCACGTCATGCACATCGAACTCCGTAAGGCCGTGGGGCAACACCGCCCGGGTCAGGTTCGAGTGACAGTGATGATGGAAGTCCTCCCCCGTCAGCATCCTGTTCACATACGGATCACAACGCGTCCCCAGTAGATCGTGCAACCGTCCACCATGCTCGTCGATGCCATAGCCGGCCAGACTGTCATCGGTGATGGTCACCAAGGGCCGCAGGAATGGCAGGTTCGACCACAACCGATCATGGGTGCTGACGTGGGCGCCTTGAAGCTGGCGTGTGCGCGCTGCCCACAAGCGTTCCCGTGGATCATTGGCATTCCAGACGTTGAAGTCTCCTACCTGCGGGCCCACCGGGGTCGTGACGCGGAACACATGACCGGCAGGTACGTGCCAAGCGCGGCCGGTGCGGATGGGTATCTCGAACTGTTCGATCAAGGTGCGCTTGTCCTGCTGGGTACGGATGCGGTCGTAGAAGGGTTTGTCCACTTGCAGGGCTGAGCCTTTGCTGACCTGGTAGGCGGCTGGGTAGTCTTTGTACATGGCGCGGGTCCTTGATCAGTGGTGATGGGTGGGAGTTAGCAATTGCAGAAGCAGTTGCTCAGAATCGTCGAGGTAAAGGCTCATGGCTTCGTGGGCCGCAAGCTTGTCGCCCTCGGCCAGGCAATCATGGATGCACAGTCACGGGCCAGCCACGGTGCCTGGAAACGCGCCTCGTCGGGCGCGGAGCTAAACACCAGGTGCAGTTGTGCCATGGATCACTCACAGATAGTCACTATTTATGCCAAACGGTGGAGGTTTCCAGAATGCCTCGAAAATTTGCGCCCGCCAGACAGCAAAAAGGCCAGTCAATTCGACCGGCCTCCTTCAATCACAAACTCAATTCACTTCCAGCTTGTCACGGTTCCTGTCGAGAATCGCCTTGCCGATCCCCTTGACCTCCAGCAACTCCTCCACTGAAGAGAACGGTCCATTATTCTCCCGATACGCAACAATCGCCTCGGCCTTGCCCTTCCCTATCCCTGACAACTCGCGCTGCAGCGTGGCAGCATCCGCCCCGTTTAAGTCCACCTTGGCGCTCTGCGTTTTGGCTGGCTGCTCCATTGTTTGCGGCGTAGCGACCGACTCGAGTTTGACCACTGGGGCAGCGATAGCAGCAATCGAGGCGCTGGTGAGAAAGGCAAAAACCAGAGAGTAGAAATAGCCTGTACGCATAAGTGACGCTCCATGACATCGTTAAGAAAGAAGCAGCTTTTCCGAAGCTGCCCCTCAAACTTAGGCGATAAGGTGTCGCTGTCAAAAATGTGTAGGTTACAGCGTATGTAACAATCAGGGTTCGAGACGGCGTTGCTGATAGATCCAGTCGACAATCTCGCCGTCCGGAGCATAACCATTGACAGTGTCCCGAAGCAGCTGGCGGACCCTTGTGTAATCATCGTGTTCAATGGCGGCCAGCAACTCAGCCAACTTGGCCTTGAGCGTGTCCCAAGACAGATGGTCCTCGTTGGCACTCATGATCATCGGGTGCTGGGTGGCGACGACGTTATCGCCAATCAGCAATTCCTCGTAAAGCTTCTCGCCTGGGCGCAGGCCTGTAAACTCAATTGAGATGTCACCCTGGGGGTTTTTTTCCGAACGGATGCTCAAACCAGACAAATGAATCATTTTTTCCGCCAGCTCGACAATCCTCACCGGCTCCCCCATATCCAGCACGAACACATCCCCGCCCAACCCCATGGATCCCGCCTGAATCACCAACTGAGCGGCTTCGGGAATGGTCATGAAATAGCGCGTGATCTTCGGATGGGTGACGGTCAGTGGCCCACCGGATTTAATCTGTTTATGGAACAACGGAATAACCGACCCGGACGAGCCCAGCACGTTGCCGAATCGAACCATCGTAAAACGGGTTTTATTGACGCGAGATACATTGGCCTTATCGCCAAATAGCACGGGGGCCAGTTCGCGGCTAAGAGCCTGCAACGTCATTTCCGCAAGCCGCTTGGTGCTGCCCATTACATTGGTCGGGCGCACGGCCTTGTCTGTGGAGATCAAGACAAAGTTCGACACACCCGCCTGCAACGCAGCCTGCGCCGTGCTCAACGTCCCTATCACATTGTTCAGGACACCTTCGGCGATATTGTGCTCAACCATCGGGACATGCTTATAAGCAGCGGCATGATAGACCGTATCGACATTCCAGGTTTTCATGACGTCCAGTAACTTGTTCTGATCCCGTACAGACCCCAGGATAGGCAACAACCGAACAGATAACGACTCCCGAACTATGCGTGGTTCAAGTTCGGACAGAATGCTATAGAGATTGAATTCGCTATGTTCAAACAACAGCAATGTGGTTGGCTTAAGTGCCAGAATCTGCCGGCAAAGCTCTGAGCCGATTGATCCACCGGCACCGGTTACCAATACCGACATTCCTGCAATGCAATGCTCAAGCAAATCTGCTTGCGCAGGCACCGGATCACGCCCAAGCAGGTCGGCGATGTCCACCTCCTGAATGTCATCGACCTTGACCCGACCACTAGCCAGGTCCATGAAACCCGGAACGCTTCGCACATGCAGCGGAAACCGTTCAAGCAGCGTCAGTATCTCTCGACGACGGCCACGTGACGAGGATGGCACCGCCAACAAAATCTCCTGCGCACCAGTCGCATCGATCATTTTTTGAATGTGTTTGGGATGGTAGACCTGCAATCCGGCAATGACCCGATCAGCGATGCTGGTGTCGTCGTCGATGAACGCAACCGGCCGCATCACCCGCCCCATACGTAATGCGGCCACGAGTTGATTACCCGCAGCCCCGGCGCCATAAATAGCGACTTTAGGCAGACCATCGTCACGGTTGGTAAATGGTACATGCTGAGCGGCGGTGAACCAATCACCTAGGAAATATTGCCGCATCATCAGGCGCAGACCACCAATCATGATCAGGCTCAGCCACCAGTAATTGAAAATTATAGAGCGTGGGACCACATTTGTGTGGTTGCTGTACCAATATACGATAAGCGCCAATAGCAAGGCAGAAAGGCTGACAGCCTTGCAAATCGTGATCAGCGCATCGTTACCAAAATAACGCATGACGGCGCGGTACATGCCAAAGCGGATGAAAATGGGAATGGCAACCAATGGAGCGGAAGCGAAAAGCCAAAGATGCGTAGCAATCGGACTGGCCAAAGCCTCGACGCCCAGTCGAACAACAAATGCCAGCCATAAGGCAACCCAGACCAAGATGACATCGGTGGCCACCTGGATTGCGCGCTTATGCCGTCTTGGCAATCCCAGCAAAGCGGTTTTCATTTTACCCATAACTCCTTCACGCACCTTAGCCAAACTCCTAAAACTCATCCATTCCCGAAGCACGTTGTTACATCATCGACCATTGGACAGCGACAAATGGAAAAACGCGACCCCCCCTCTAAAATCGGGCCCTCTCAAGCTCGCCAGCATGAAACCTGACGGCTAGCAGAACCAATGGAACGTAAGCCACTATCAAAGCCAGCGCGCCATCCATGTTCCACAGTAACAGATCCATAAACCGCACCTAGGTTACGCATGGGAAAACGGTTTACCGTTGCATTTCCGGCGAGCAATTCCACGGCAATAATGTTTCATAGTCAGCTACCGACTGCGCATGCGGCAGTCGCTCCAGAACGTGGCGCAGCCACGTATAAGGCTCCTGGCCGTTGACCTTGGCCGTTTCGACCAAACTATAGATCTGGGCACTGGCCGTCGCGCCTTCGTGCGTGTCGCTGAACCGCCAAGCCTTACGAACGATCACAAACGGCTTTATTGCGCGTTCTGCCGGTTGTTGTCGATCGGTAAAAAGTCAGCCTCCACGTAACGCTCCAGCCGGCTCCAGTTACTGGCCAGATAATTAACCGCCTTGCCCAGCGCACTCTGTGCCGTAACTTGAGAGTGCGTTTTCTCCAGCCAGCTTCTCAACTGGACCAGGATCGGCAGGCTCTTTTCCTGACGGCCAATAAATCGCTGAGCTTCGCTGACGTCCTTGAGTTCACGCTCAATGCCGTACAATTTGTTAATCATCGTCTGCGCGATATCCGCACGCCCAGTCTTGCCCTTGGACAGCACTTTTTGCGCGTCGATAAACTTGCGTCGCGCATGAGCCATGCAAGCCAACCGCTCCACACCGGGCTGCAACGCCAAGGCGTTATAGCCCGCGTAATCGTCGGTCATCACGTGACCGCGGTAACTTTCCAGCAGGCGCAAGGGGACTTCCTGCGCACAACTGGTAGTGTAGTAAAATAGCACGAGTTTTCGATCGGGCGGCCTGCTGGCCGGCCCCCACATCCAGGACTGGCTGGTCGGGTCTCGATCCGGTTCTTTGAGTACCTGGACGCGGGTTTCATCGCAGTGGATGAACGGGCTTTCCAGCAGCCACTCACGCATCAGGTTCAGTAGCGGTGGCAGGTGCCAGCGGCGTGAACTTTATGGATGTGTTTGATCACCCGGATCGGCATCGGCACGATATCCAACTGTTCGCTGGTTTCTTCGCCTACGGCATGTTTGCGGCAACCGCAGGCACACGTCCGTTCGTGTTCAGGTAGTTCGTGGATGACTTCGATACGCGGCAGTTCAACCGACAACGGTTTGCGTTTGCCTCGGTGCTTAGTCGGAGCAACGACTTCCTCTTCCACATCCTCGACGGCCAGCAGCGGGTCACTTTCAGGCTCGTTGAACAGCGCCAGTTGCGGGGTATTGGGCTCGACCGTTTGCTCGGATTTTCGCCCGAACAAGCGATCGCGCAAAAAGCTTGATCTGTTCTTTCAAATCAACGACGTGGCCTTCATGGGCTTCCAGCACTTGAGCTGTTTTTGCTTGACCGGTCAGTGCTTAAGCAACAACTGCTTGAGCAGAACAGGTTCATCAGGAAGGTCATTGTGCAGGGAAATCATCGCCCGGATTATACCGGTTCAGACGACGAAACGAGGCCTCAAAACCTGATGAGGACGATTGTGCCAAAGATCAAAACCATCGAGCAGCCAGTTCAGTTCTTGCACCGTCAACTCGATCGCCTCGTCGGTGGCGTCGGGTGAAGTTTTAAAGCGTTCAAACTCAAGGCGTTTGAACCAAAGGCAGAAGCCGGCGCGCACCAAGTACAACACCTTGACGCAATTGCGGTGTCGATTCAGAAAAACAAAGAGCACTGGGTTAAACACCGCGACTTTGATATCCAGTTCAACCAGCGCCGCCAAGCCATCGATGGACTTTCGAAAGTCCACCGGTTTTGGGTAGAATGTCGAAGTTTATTAATAGAGCAACTACAGAGCCGCCTAACCGTGAGATGCCTGTTTTAAAACATCGCTCAAAACATCACATGTCTTAGCTATTTCATCATCTGTTAAAGTCGGATGCACAAGGAACATGAGGCTTGTTTCTCCTAACTCCTTAGCTGCTGGCAAAGATTTGGACGGACGCAAATTTGTCCCATCGAATGCTTTCTCTAAATAAACCTCGGAGCATGATCCTGAAAAAACAGGAACACCTTGAGCGGAGATCGCTTGTAAAATTCGATCACGATCCCAACCAGTTGCAAGCTGATCGGGCCTCAAGAATACGTAACATTTGTATGCTGCATGAATACTCTCGGAGGAAATCATTGGAACCCGCAAGCTATCTATTTTCTGAGCGCATTCCCAAATTCGGTTGGCATTATTCAAGCGTTTATCATGCCATTCAGCCATACGTCGTAACTGTATACGTCCAATGACCCCCTGAACCTCAAGCATCCTCCAGTTGGTACCGAAGCTGTCATGCAGCCAACGAAAACCAGGTGCATGTTTACGCTCATAAACTGCCTCCCAGCTCTTTCCATGATCTTTATAAGACCACATTCTTGACCATAGGGCGTGATCATTCGTCGTCACCATGCCACCTTCTCCACCAGTGGTCATAATTTTATCCTGACAGAACGACCAAGCTCCGATATGCCCAATTGACCCAACCGGGCGTCCTTTGTAATGAGCACCATGCGCCTGGGCGCAATCTTCGATAACCTTCAAGCCGTGCTTAGCCGCAAGATCCATAATCGGATTCATATCGCAGGGCCATCCAGCCAAATGCACACAAATCAGAGCCCGTGTCCGAGGGGTAAGCACCGCTTCAATAGAATCGGCGGTAATGTTTTGCGAGTTGAGGTCAACATCAGCAAACACGGGGGTCGCGCCAGCGTTGACAACACAAGAAACAGAGGCGAGAAAAGTACGGGAAGTTACAATAACCTCATCGCCAGCGCCGATATCTAAAGCTAACAATGCCAAATCCAACGCGACGGTGCCATTGGTAACAGCAACTGCATAACGGGCATCAGCCCAAGTCGCAAATTCTTTTTCAAATTCTCGACACTCAGAACCGGTCCAATAATTTACCTTATTAGAAAGAATGACATCACGAACAGCATCGGCTTCTTCTTCGGTGAAGGATGGCCAGGGAGCAAAAGGAGAGTTAAGCATTCCAAATCCACTCTATCAGTACTTTAAAAAAAACGCCAACTTCACTTCACGACCAAATGATCTTTAATAATAAAATCCAGCAGCAGTGAAAGAGCTCACGCCAAATTTGACAATCCTTATTCCCAAGCCCTTATATATTTTGCGGGATTCCCGTAAAAAAGTTCAGATTCCGGAATATTTTTTGTCAACACACTCCCCATACCTAACATCGAACCCGCACCAAGATCAAGTCCCTGGCGAACACATGAACCCGTGCCTATCTCTGCTAAACACTCGATATGCACATTACCCGAAACAGCAACCATAGGCGCTAATGTAACGAAGTCTTTAATAATGACCTCATGCGCAATAGAACAACTGGGATTAATTACTACATGAGCACCTATATTGATTTCGACAGTGCAAGTTGTTCCAGCGCAAATCAAGCTTCCTTCTCCCACAGAAACCTGACTCAAATCAACAACAGCACTAGGATCGATCAATGTAGCAAACTGAGGTACGCCATGTGCGAGCATTGCTTCTCGAATCTTTTTACGAACGCGAGGATTTCCAATCGCAATTATAAACTCACAATCACTATAAATCTCCCAATTGCTCACATTACCCAACACGGTAGCAGTACAAAACTTCGCGCCAAGCAAGTCGGGGTTATCGTCGAGAAAGCCACGCACGTTGACTCCTAAGCGCGCGGCCAGCCAATGCACCTCCTTGCCTAGACCACCAAATCCTATGATAATCAAATTTCTGACCGGCACCACTTTAACCCCCTACAGTGCAACGAGAAATACTACCGATTTCAAAAATCATTTTGTACCAGTAAATTTAGACATCGAAGCTTCGCCCCCCTCATTAATACCGTCACGAAGAACAACCTTCTTGATTGTAAGAAAAACAATCTTCACATCTAGCCAAAACGTATGATTGTCAACATACCAGATATCCAACTCAAATTTTTTCTCCCAACTCAAAGAGTTTCTACCATTAACTTGGGCCCAACCTGTTACACCGGGACGAACTAAATGGCGCCTATATTGCTCAGGAGAATAAAGAGATAAGTACTCCATTAACAATGGCCTAGGCCCAACCAAACTCATATCGCCCTTTAATACATTCCACAACTCCGGCAACTCGTCCAAGCTACTAGAGCGCAGGAAACTGCCAAATGGCGTCATGCGTTCGGAGTCTGGTAATGGATTACCTACCACATCCACAGCATCGCGCATGGTACGGAACTTGATCATCTCGAATGGCTCACCATTCAGACCCGGGCGCATCTGACGAAAGAGCACAGGAGAACCAAGTTTTCGGCGAATCTGCCATGCAACGATGGCAATAACTGGTGCTAGCAGTAAGAGACCGCAAAAAGAGGCGACGATATCGCAAAGGCGCTTGCTCATCGCTTTACCCCCTCCAGCCAATCGACAAAGCGATTTGCCAGTAATTCGCGGTCAAACTCTCGCTCAGCCAACTCACGGCTTCGTTTGCCCATCGCCTTTGCTCCCACCCTATCACTCGCGGCCAGCTCCAGTGCATCGGCAAAAGCGTGCCGATTTTCTGGTTCAACTGGATAGCCGCATAGGTTGTCGCGAATCATCCCCGCCAACCAGCCAGGATAATTATTGAGTACTGGCAAGCCAGCTGCAATGTAGTCGAAAAACTTGTTGGGTGACGTGCCGACGTAAAAAGCAGGCACATTTGCCAATACCTGCAACCCCACATCCGTACTAGCCATCAGACCAGCAAGCCGAGACTTGTTAACTGGCTCATGAAACACAACACAGCCCAACGCTTCGCGCTGCGCCCGTGCCTGTAGAGCAGGTTTGAGCTTGCCCTGGCCGATCAAAAGCAACTTGATATCGTCACGTCCACGCCGTTTCAGTTCCGCTGCCGCATCGAGCACCGCATCCAGGCCATTGGCCATGCCATGAGTGCCCGCAAAAACAGCCAGCAGATCGTCCGGCTTTACCTCCTCGGGGCGCCAAGGGTCGACGTCGCCAGCAAAAATACCGAGATCGCAGCCATTGGGGACCAAAGCAATCCGCTCGCGCGGGACCCCACGTTTAGCAATACCCTCAACTATTCCAGGGGACAAGCCAATCAACCTATGCGCCGAGCGATAGCTTAACCACTCCAGTATCGACATGGCACCCAACACTAGGGGATTCCGGATCACTCCCATAGCCTTGGGCAATTCCGGCCACAGATCGCGCACCTCAAATACGAAAGGTTTAGCGCGTAGCCAGCGGGCGAAAACGCCGGGAATACCTGCAGTCAATGGTGTAGTCGTTGCAAATACAAGATCGTAGCGCTCAGTAAGTGCCAAACCGATGCTGCGTAGAGCAAATTTGGCGAAGGTTGCAGCCCTCTTGGCTAAGCCATCACTATTTGAATACGCCAGATCGAACTCAATAATGTCGATCCCGTCGACTGTTCCACGTCGTTTGCCGCCAATGAAAGGTAGACTTAAACCAGTCTCCCCGCCACTATAACTCCCGCACACCATCGTCACTTGATGACCACGCGCAAGCAAACGACGAGCCATCTCATAAGAACGGGTACCGACCGTGCCTTTCGGGGTTGAAAAGTGTTGGTGAAAATACAGAACTTTCATAGGATCCAACGATACTCCGTAATTAGCAATTCCGGCTGATGAAATTCAATTTCCAATACCGGGTTTTTTCCTTCTCCGGGTAATACATCCCTCAACTAGTTCGAAGCGAGCGACAGGCATTTAAATATTCAGTGCCAGCGTATGCTCACCTTTGCAAAGTCCTGAACCCTCGACTCGGACAGTGGCCATTTGATAAATAGCTCATACCCGAAGAATTTTTTCTCGTACAACCCAGAAAGAAAGAATGGAGAAAATAAAAAATGAAATCCAGGTCGCTATAGCTGCCCCTACCCCGCCCCAAAAAGGAATCAAGGCAAAGTTCGCAATAATACCACTAACAGCACCTGCAAAAGATAATTTGGCGACAACACCTGTAAGATCATAGGCGCTCAGTACGGGTACGAATATTTGATACCCCACACGAGCCATAAACGCAGAAAGCACAATGATCGCCATCACCCAAAAAAGGTAATCGAAAGAGAAAAATGAAATCTTATAGAAAAAAACGAAACCGGCCACAAACAACAAAAGCAAAGATAAGAAAGTCGCACCTCCAAAAACAAGCAAAGCCTTAGGATAAAGATCAATCTTAAAATCATCGATTCTTCTGACAATATGTGGCGCCCACAGTAAGGAAAAGCTATCAATGAGCATTCCCACAGCCGACCCTATAAGATAGGCCTTACCGTACTTACCAATCTCGTCCACCGTTACAAAAATGCTCATAATATATCTATCCCCAACATTATTAAGCAAGGCCATCAACTGAACCATAACCAGTGGAAACAAATACACCACAATCTCCCTCTCACCCAGAGATGACTGCGACTTTTCAAACAACTTAAAACGAAGGTAAAAGACCGAGAAAAAAACGACCAACAGCAAAGAAAAACAAAGAGTAAGTAAATATACCGCAACCACAGAAAATTCGAATTTCATCCACAAAAAAATCACCAATGAAAGAAAAACTAGAAGGGGTCTCCCTAACTCAGAAAAAGCATAAGCCGGTAAATTATTGGAACATCTATATATTGCATTAAAACTAGCAATATGTGCCGCCAAAAAGCCAGAAAAAGGAAGTAACGCAAACCAAACAAAATATGGATGCCCTAAAAAAACAAAATACAACAGCAACCCCAAAAAAACAGAAAGCACAAACAATACAAAGTAAATCCGCCTTAATGCGTTATAAATCGCAGAAACGCCTTCGCTATAAAAAAAACGAACATATGCTGCAGAAGAATTGAACCCCAACAAAGCAACCGCAGTAACAAAAAATGCTTGAGCAAGTGAAAAATAGCCAAACTCAGCATTATCCACAGAAAATGCCACCAAATAACCTACCAACAGGGTAAGCCCTTTGGACGTCAACAAGACCGACGAATAACCAAACACCAAACCTAAATTTTTATAGATAGCGTTCATCTTGCTTCATCTTAAAATAATGGTTCTTATCGCGAAACCGAATAACTTCGGCTGGATTACCGCCCGCAATCGCTAGATCAGGTATTGACTTTGAAACCACAGATCCAGCTTGAATGATTGCTCCCTCCCCTATTCTCACCCCCGGCAGAACCATTACACTCATACCAATCCAAACATTGTCACCGATAATGACATCCTTCACTATAATAGTTTTGTCATAAGGGATAGATTCGCCACTATAGTTATGACTCTGGGTCAATATTTTCAAACCTACACCTGAGTGAAAGTTATCCCCAATATAAATCTTACCAGCCCCATAAGTTCTCGCTCCATTAAAATTGGCGTTAACCCCCAAAATCAACTTAGCCCCAAATTTACAAAAACCGTTTATTTTAGGCCGACCTGCGGACGCAATAAAATTACGCCCAGAAGTCAGGTAGAAAACCTCGGAAAGAACCTTCTTAGCTACGCGCTTAAACATCAATCACCTTCGTTCCCAGAGGAAAGTTTATCGCCACTCGCTGTTCGGAGTTTAACCTTAACAGTTCGCTGTTCAGACTTCGCTCTTAACAGATAGAACATCAATCCAAAAAACACCACATCATTAAATACCAACCCCCAAAGCAAGCCATACTGAAACACTGAATAGATCAGTAGGGGTAACGCCGCCAGCATCCGACCGCGCAAAACCAAAAGATAGTAACCTGAGAAAAACAAAAGCGAGATAAAGATGCCGTTTGACACTAAAAACTCAAGATATGAACTATGCGCGTGATATAAACCATCATTAATTTGCAGCCAAACTTTTTGCGCAGCGTTACCAAAGAATGGACTTTGTTTCAGAATAGTAAAAAACTCATAGAAAACAAAATCCCGGCCAGATAAATCCAGCTCACCTCTGCCACGCGTAAGGTTCTCAATAATAGTGGACAAGTAGAAAGCGCCCAATGCACAACCTACCACACATCCGGAAAGCATAACCCTCCAATTAGTAGCATAATAGAACATCAGACTAATCACGACAGCAACAATGGCGGTCCTATTGAACGACGTAAGAAGCCCGACCATGATTATCGCCGCACAAAGCAAAAAAACACGTCGAGACAACTCAGACCTTATAGCCATCAAAATAACAAAACCAACTAATACCTTGAAAGCATAGACACTAGAATTCACGCTCAAGCCAAAAACCCGATTATAGTAAAGCAACTCAGTATCACCGATCTGAGTCTGCCCTTTAAACTCAACCGAAAAAAACGAATGCACTCCAACAATATACTCAGCAGCACCTATAGCTATTTCAAAAGAAATCAGAAAAAGCACTACCATCAAATCTTTTCTGCGAAATGCCATACCCACTAACAAAGAAATCAGAATTAAAACCACATAAGGAAAAGCACCCAAAATGGACTTTTCAAAATTACCAATCAAAGGTTCCACAAAGGCAAATACGGCAACTGACAGGAACGCTGATAACAGCAACAGCAATATTCCGATCTTATGCCACGCCTTCAGAAAACTCAAATCTCTTCCATAGTTAGTCATAAACAATCTATAGAAGGCAATCGGGAGAAGCAATAGATTAACGACTGGAGAAAAAAACACTATCGTCGAAAAAAAAGCGAGCAATCCAAGCATTTAAATGCCTATAGATAATGTATCTGTTAACGCAAGAAACCTACGCCACCGTAGAACACGAAACAATCTTCACCACAAAGAACTATGAAACATGATTTATCACGATCGATTTATGTCTTTCAAAAGACTTCATTATCAGATCATGATGCACAAACATTTGCGTCTTTAATGTAGTCGGAATCATGGCAATGGCCTTAGCATCAGGAAATAGACTCGCCAGCGTAAAGAGCGCCGTGGAGTTAACTGAATAAATTTTCCGTGGACGCCACTTATTTCGCAACATGAAGTACTCCACAGCCACATCTGCATGCAACAACTGGAGACCTTTTACTTTCTTAACATACTCTAGACACTCTGCACTTTCAGTGCGATGCGGAATGTAATGCACAACTGATCCAGATGATTCTCTTACCGCAGACTCTAAAACTCTAACGTAAGCAACCATATCCATGGCGCCGATATCAACCAATTTCTGCCCTACAAAAAAAACTGCATATTCTTCATTTTCTCTACAATCATACTCACCGGCGATTGAATCAAACCGATTCAGCTCATAATTGACATAATTACTTTTATCCAAATCAAATATACTAAATACTGAATACACCCCTCCTCGCTCACTTATTATTTTATCAGCCAATAAAGTCGCCACACCATCGTCTAACAGAATCACTTCCTTTTTTTGGACAATAGAAGAAAGCATTTTCTGAAAGCCAGAAAAAAAACTACCTAAAACAACCTTGTCGTAACGATGAAAGCCGCTGAACAAGAAGCCTAAGACTGACAAAAAATAATCTATCTTATTACCGGGCCTAACCAAGAACTCTTTTTTGACTTGAAGCTTCAGGTCCCTGACCATTGCGCTCATTTGCTGATCATTACTGCCCACTCCGCTATTTCTTACGTATAAAGAAATAGCGGCTGGATTCTTACGCGAATACTCATAAGCACATAAGAGCTGAAACGGCGTCTCTACTACAATCAATACCTTGCTCTTCATTTACTTAAACTCAAAAATTATAAGATGCCACTCATGCATCTCTCAACCCTTCCAAAATAACGGGGCTATTAGCAGAAACATCGGACATTACTGTCCTACCAAGCACATAGTCTAAATATTTCGGTGCTGCACCATACCCCGGCCGCACACTTCGCACTGCACTTTCAGTAATCACATCGCCAGCCTTCAGATCTTTCACAAAATAAAGAGATCGTCGAAACTTTGCATTAGTTTGCTCGCTAGACTTACGACCATAATCAACCCTACCGAGAGCTGCCCAGGCGGTTTTACTATCACGACAAAGCGCAGTGAGGTCGGCGGGCTCTAGAGAGAAGCTGTCATCTGCCCCTCCACCGTTGCGGTCTAGGGTAAAGTGCTTTTCAATCACCGAGGCCCCCAGAGCAACACTTGTAATAGCGGTAGTATTATCGAGCGTATGATCAGACAATCCCGTAACCAAGCCGAAACGCTGGATCATGTCGGGAATAGTGCGTAAGTTGTAGTCTTCTGCTGGGGCAGGATAGCCACTTACACAATGCAATATAGCCAACTCCTTGCATCCCCCGTCGCGCGCAGCCGCTATCGCTTCCTGAATCTCTTCCGCATCAGCCATACCGGTAGAGATGATCATCGGTTTGCCGGTGCTGGCGACATATTTGATCAGCGCCAGATCGACGGCCTCGAAGGAGGCGATCTTGTAGGCTGGGGCGCAGAGGCTTTCCAGCAGGTCGACAGCGGTGTTGTCGAACGGCGAACTGAAGATGGTGATACCTAATTTACGCGCATGCTCGAACAGTGGGGCATGCCATTCCCAAGGCATATGGGCCTCTTGGTAAAGCTGATAGAGACTCTTGCCGTCCCACAATCCACCGTGGATCTGGAACTCTTCCGAATCGCAATCCAAGGTAATGGTGTCGGCAGTGTAGGTCTGAAGCTTGATGGCGTCGGCACCCGCCTTTTTAGCTTCTTCGATTATTTTCAGTGCTGTCGCCAGCTTGCCATTATGGTTCGCGGAAAGTTCGGCGATTATATAAGGCGGCGCATCGAGAGCGATGCGTCGACCGGCAATGCTGATACTTGGGATAGTCGACATACGGTTATCTCTCAGAGGTTCGATTGCCATTCAGAGGCAAGAAGGCCAAAGCACACAACATCGTGATAGCTCTGGCCGTCAAAGTGTTGCTCACGCAGAATTCCTTCCTGCTGGAAGCCAAGTCTCTGATGAAACTTGATGGACCGCGTATTGAAGCACAGCGCCTGGCCACAGAGCTTGTGCAAGGCTATATGGGTGAAGGCATGTTGCAAAACTGCATGCCCCAGTAGGCGGCCTGTTCCCCTCGGCGCGTCAGGAGCAACATAGAAGCCCCAGTCCACCACGCCACCGGGCGCAATCTGATGGAGGTTTATGAAGCCTAGAGGCACAGCATTACTTTCAAATACCAGCAGGTGGCGGCTGGCATCTTGGGATGCCCGCTCGAACCAGCGCGAGTGCTCGATGAGGCTGATCTCGTGTTGAGTGTACATATAGCGGCGCACTTCTTCGTGGTTACGCCAAGCAAGCACACGCTCAAGATCCTCGTATGTCATCGGGCGTACTCGTTGTTGAGCCGATACTGTTGCGGTCACATCAAAACTCCAGGTGTTGGATTACAGTAGCCACCCCATCGCCGTCTGCAATGCGCTGCGCAGCCAAGCTCATATCAGCCCGAAAGTCTGAGGATGAAACCAGCGAAGCCAGTGCCTGAGGGAGATGCTCCGTGATCATTTGCGGTCCCTGCAGAACATTGACCGCCCCCGCTTGTTCGAGACCTCGTGCGACCTGTTGTTGATTGTCGGCAAGAACTACCAGCACGGTCGGCAGTCCCAGACAGCAGCGTTCCCAGGACGTCGAGCCGGCCGCGCCAATCGCCAGGTCGCTATCGGCCATCAACTGTGCCATATCGCCGACGTTTACTCGGACGTCAACAGGCCATGGCATCTGCTCAGCCTGCTGACGAACCTCAGTAAGCCAGGGCGCGGTTGCGCCCATCACCACAGTGATGCGGCAATTGGCAGGCAGTTCGCTGGACTGGAGGGCACACAGTACCCGCCCGGTCGCGTTGTCCTTGTCGACGCCGCCCATGGTAATGAGCAGATGCCTGAGCTGCGCATTTCCCCGACGAGCCAGACTGTAGGCTCGCAGTGCGGCAAACTCGGGGCGTAGCAAGGCGTATTGTGAGCCGCAGAGTAGCGTGCATGTAGCAGGCACCCACGGAGCATAGTCTGCCGGATGGCGACCGAAGGTCTGGTCCAGCAGCAGATCACCTTGATGGGAACGATCAGCCAGGTCATCGATCACCATCAGCTTGTGGTATTGCCGTTTGAGTGCAACTTCCCAACGGGCATCGAGGGCGTAGTGATCGACGACTAGCCAATCGGTATCCAGCTCGCCAAGGATGACGGCACACTCGGCGACATCCTGCTCCTGGGTGGTCCCGAGCCAAGCAGTGTGGGGCAATTCCGGTCCGCTGCCAGCTTCATAGGTCACGAGCACGCTCGCTCCTTGCGGTTCACTGAGAGGCAAGCCATGGACTGGATAGCCCTTGCTACGAATGAACTCGATCAGGTTGCCGGGGTGCTCGCGACAGATGAACCGACATTCTGCCCCCCGGGCATTGAGGGCATCGGCCAGGGTCAGACAGCGCATGACATGGCCGGTACCGATCTGTTGCGAGGCATCGGTGCGGAAGACAACCTTCATAACTGATCTGTATCCTGTTGCGCCTGCATCGCTTTGAACAGCCACTCAGCTCGCACCCAGTCTTCCGGCGTATCGATATCCTGCACACGATGGCGTGGCAAAAGGACAGGCGCCGAGCCGGGATTGAAGATCATTTTGCCTTGTAGCCAGGCGCTGGCGCGGCCCCAGTAGAACTGACCTGCATCATGGAAGGCCTCTTCCAGATCCTGGGAGCGGGTATTGAAATGTTCGGGACTGAACATCTCGACTCGGCCCTGCTCGGTGAGGCGAATGGCCCGCTGGATCGGGAAGGCGTAGCTGGTCACCGAAAAGGCATAGTCGCCACACGTCTCTTCGAGGATCTGCAACCCTCGCTGAATGTCCTCAACTCGGACAAAAGGCGCGGTGGCATACAGGCAACAGACTTGTTCAATCGCCTGCCCCTGGGCGTTGAACCACTCGATGCCATGCCGAATCACCGGAAGGGTGCCGGTGTAATCGTCGGACAGTTCGGCCGGGCGCATGAACGGTACACTGGCGCCATACTGGCGAGCGACGTCGGCAATCTCCGTATCGTCGGTGGAGACGATGACCTTATCGAAGCATCCACTTCGAAGCGCCGCCTCGATGGACCAGACGATCATCGGTTTGCCACAGAACGGTTTGATGTTCTTGCGCGGGATGCGTTTGCTGCCACCTCGTGCAGGGATGACTGCCAGTCTCATTCGTTGAGCACCTCACGCAGAGCGGCAATGACGGTGTCCTGTTGCTCTTCGCTCATGGTCTGGAACATCGGCAGGCTAATAGCTTCGCTGTAATAGCTTTCTGCCAAGGGGAAGTCGCCGACCTTGAATCCCATACATTTGTAGTACGGCTGGGTATGCACCGGGATGTAGTGCAGGTTGACCCCAATACCCAGCTCCCGCAGGGAGTCGAATACTTGACGATGACTCTTCTGAAGCTTGTCCAATTGCAGGCGGATGACATACAGGTGCAGCCCCGAGTAGCTGTCCGGATGCTGCCAGGGCGTGGTGAGCGGTAACTCAGCCAGCAACTCGTCGTAACGGCGAGCCAATTGGTGACGACGCGCCACGTACTGATCCAAACGTGTCATCTGGCTGACACCCAAGGCAGCCTGCAACTCAGTCATGCGGTAATTGAAACCGAGGTCGACCTGCTGGTAGTACCAGGGGCCGTCGGCTCCGTGGGTCATCAGCGCCGGATCGCGGGTGATGCCGTGACTGCGCAGCAAGGCCATCTTGCTGGCCAGCTCGGTATCATTGGTCAGCGCCATGCCACCTTCGGCGGTGGTGATTATTTTCACTGGGTGGAAGCTGAACACAGTGATGTCGCTGTAGCAGCAGTTACCAATAAATTCGCCGCGGTACCTACCGCCGATGGCATGAGAGGCATCCTCTATCACCTTGAAACCATAGCGCCGGGCCAGCGTATGGATGGCTTGCATATCGCAGGGTTGCCCGCACAGATGCACGGGCACCACGACCTTGGGCAACTTGCCTTCATGCTCGGCACGCTCCAGTTTGCGCTCAAGGGCTTGCGGGCAGAGGTTATAGGTGTGCGGGTCGATATCGACGAAGTCGACCTCCGCTCCGCAGTACAGGCCACAGTTGGCAGAGGCGACGAAAGTGATCGGGGTGGTCCACAAGCGGTCACCGGGACCAAGCCCAAGCGCCAGACAGGCGATATGCAGCGCCGAGGTGGCGCTGTTCACGGCCAACGCGTGGCTGGCGCCAACATGCTGTGCCACACTTTGCTCGAAACGCGGCACCATGGGGCCCTGAGTCAGGAAGTCGGATTTCAGTACTTCCAGAACCGCATCGATATCGGCCTGGGTGATGTCTTGGCGACCGTAGGGGATCATTGATCAGATGCTCCCGATCTTTTCGCGGTTCGTATCGATCCAGGCCTGCAGTTCCTCGTCGCTCATCCACTCGGCGTTGTTGTCGCTGGAGTAGACAAAGCCTTCGGGGACTTTCGTGCCATCCTTGATCCGCTTGGCGCACGTCGACCAATTGTTGATGACCGGCAGGATCTTGTAATGCTCGGGGTAGTCATAGGTATAGTACGAGTCTTCTGCGCTGATCATCTGCTCATGCAGTTTTTCGCCAGGACGAATGCCGATGATTTCCTGCTTGGCTTCGGGCGCGACCACACGAGCCAAATCCGTCACCTTCATGGACGGGATCTTCTTCACATAGATCTCGCCGCCCTCCATGTCTTCGAAAGCGTGCCAAACCAGTTCGACGCCTTCTTCAAGGGAAATCATGAAGCGGGTCATGCGGTCATCGGTGATAGGCAGCACGCCCTTGTCCTTGATTGACATGAAGAACGGAATCACCGAACCACGCGAGCCCATTACATTGCCATAACGGACGACGGCGAAACGGGTGTCATGCCCACCGGCATAGGAGTTGCCAGAGACGAATAGCTTGTCCGAAGCCAACTTGGTCGCGCCGTACAGATTGATCGGGCTGCTGGCCTTGTCCGTGGACAGCGCAACCACGCGCTTGACGCCTTTGTCGATACAGGCATCGATCAAATTCATGGCGCCATTGATGTTGGTCTTGACGCACTCGAACGGGTTGTACTCGGCGGTCGGAACAATCTTGGTTGCGGCAGCATGCACGACGTAGTCGACACCATCCAGGGCACGGTACAGACGGTCCTTGTCACGCACATCGCCGATGAAAAAACGCACGCGGGGGTCACCCTCGAACTTCTTCGCCATGTCCCACTGCTTCATCTCATCACGGGAGAAAATGATAATTTTCTTCGGATTGTACTTGGCCAAGGTCATCGGCACGAAGGTGTTGCCGAAGGAGCCAGTTCCGCCAGTGACGAGAATAGTTTGGTTAGTGAACATTTGATCAATCCCGTTTAAGTTAAACTTTGAAATAGTTCTATTGGGTAGATTTAAATCTCGACACCCACGAACAAATCGCCAATCAAGAGATCCAAACACCCCGGGTGTCAATGATCTTATGGCCCTGAAGTGCGGCCACTGGAATAGTTTTAAAGACCTTGTGATCAACCAACAACACCAACACATCAGACTCGGCAAGTGCTTGATCAATATTTTTCAGAACCAGTTTTTTTCCCGCTAGCTTAATCGGCAGCGCGTCAATATTTGGTTCAACCACCAACACGCAACCGGGGTGGGCTGCGGCAATCTTCTGGGAAATTGCTAAGGCGGGGCTTTCACGCAGATCATCGATATCAGGCTTAAAAGCCAGGCCAAAACAGGCGATAGTCACATCCAAAGCGGTCCTCTCTGGATTCTGCTGTAAGAATTCAGCTACGGCCAATTTCACTTTATCCTCAACCCAATGCGGCTTGCTGTCGTTAACCTCGCGCGCAGCACGGATCAGCTTTGCTTCTTCTGGAGTACTACTAACGATAAACCAAGGATCCACCGCAATGCAGTGCCCGCCTACCCCTGGACCTGGCTGCAAGATGCTCACTCGCGGATGACGATTAGCCAGACGGATTAATTCCCAGACGTTGATATCCAGCTTGTCGCAGATGATCGATAATTCATTGGCGAAGGCGATATTCACGTCGCGGAAGCTGTTTTCGGTCAGCTTGCACATTTCTGCGGTGCGTGCATTAGTAATGACGCACTCGCCTTCTACGAAAATCTTATAAAGTTTTACCGCTGCCTCGGAGCATTTGGCTGTCATGCCGCCAATCACTCGATCATTCTGCACAAGCTCCCGCAAGACATGGCCTGGTAAAACCCGCTCGGGGCAGTGCGCTACGCGAATGTCAGAGTCTTCCCCATGAGTTTGCGGGAAGCTCAGATCGGGGCGGGCCGCAGCCAACCAGGCCGCCATTTGTTCAGTCGCGCCCACCGGGGAGGTAGATTCTAGAATCACCAGGTCACCTTTCTTTAGGACTGGCGCAATAGCCTTACTCGCTGATTCTATATATGAGAGATCCGGTTCGTGATCGCCCTTGAACGGGGTTGGTACCGCAATTAAAAACGCATCCGCTGGCTCTGCCTGTGTCGTCGCACGCAGATAACCTTCGGTGACCGCAGCATGCACGACCATATCTAGATCGGGTTCGACAATATGAATTCCCGCACGGTTGATGGTATCCACCGCCTGCTGATTGACATCAACACCAATAACTTTCTTCTTGCGGGATGCAAATACTGCAGCAGTAGGTAGACCGATATAGCCGAGGCCTATGACGGAAATGGTTTGGAAGAGCATAGTGCTTCCTTGATTATTCTTAATTAAATATGTTTGCACTAGGGCCAGTTATTGCGAGCAGGCTCGCTCCTCCAGCCACCAGTGCTCGATGCAAGCTCAGAATATCTTGCACAAGGCGTCAATGATTCGACCGCAGGCGTGGCCATCGCCGTAGGGATTATGGGCGTAACTCATGGCGCGGTATGCGTCTTGATCAGTTAGCAGCCGATCCAGTTCGCTAACTATATTGCGGGTGTCCGTACCCACTAGTCTAACGGTACCTGCATCTACGGCTTCGGGACGCTCAGTGGTATCGCGCATGACCAACACCGGCTTACCCAACGAAGGCGCTTCCTCCTGGATGCCACCCGAGTCGGTCAAGATAATGTGTGCGCGGCTCATCAGGGAGGCGAAGGGCAGGTAGTCCAACGGTTCGATCAGATGAATGTTGCTGATACCACTGAGCAGACGATTGACTGGTTCACGCACGTTGGGATTGAGGTGAACCGGGTAAACGATATCGACATCAGGATGTTGTTGGGCAACTTCCATCAGTGCCTGGCAAATACGCTCAAAGCCGTCACCGAAACTTTCACGGCGATGCCCGGTAACCAGGATTAGTTTGCGAGCAGGATCCAGAAATGCCGAAGGTGCGGAGGCTATGATGTTCAGCTCTTCATCATTGTCGAGGCGCTTGATAACATCCAATAGTGCATCGATCACAGTGTTACCCGTGACAATGATCTTCTCGGGGGTAATGCCTTCTCGCAGCAGGTTGGCACGAGAGGTTTCAGTGGGCGCGAAATGAAGGTTGGCTAAAGCACCGGTCAGTTTGCGATTGGCCTCTTCTGGCCAGGGGGAATAAATATTTCCTGTCCGCAAGCCCGCTTCTACGTGTGCGACCGGGATTTGCTGGTAATAAGCCGCCAGACTGGCGGCAAACGTTGTGGCCGTATCGCCATGAACCAACACGATGTCTGGCTTGAACTCAGCGAAAACAGTTTTCATGCCCTGAAGAATAGAAGTCGTTACATCTGTCAGATCCTGTCCAGGCTTCATGATATTCAGGTCGAAATCAGGCTCAATTGCAAACAACCCCAAAACTTGATCAAGCATTTCTCGGTGCTGGCCAGTCACGCATACCTTCGCCTCGAAGCGCTCGTCAGCAGCCAAAGCCAAAGCCAAAGGTGCCATTTTGATTGCCTCGGGGCGGGTACCAAATACACAAAGAGTTTTCATCTAGATAAGTTCCTTGGCCAGAATATACGACGGCCATTTAAAGCTAAAAAATCACACCCACAACCAAGAAATTGTCAAACACTTTTAAGTCGCGATTTGTCCGATCTTCTCAAGTGCCCAGTAGCTAGCGCTAAGTTAGACCGACCTCAATAACGGCGCAGTTGATCTCGTCGCTCCAGGATGGTCCGTCATACGCTTCGCCCATCAATTGCGATAAGGACTTGCCCTGGTTCCTCATCGGTCCGGCTACCAGCAGCTGTAGGACAAGAGCTTTAGACACGCACAGCGTTCCGCCCTGAGGGCCCTCCTGACAGATGTAGACATGTGCACTCCCTATAGCCCCCCTTTGGGGTGATTGCGGATAACTCTCGCAAAACCAAACCTGTAAAACAAAAAATCGCGCCAGGACACCGAAGGCAGCCCCTACATGTACATACGAGGTTGAAGGTTTGATCTGCATCAGACACGCTACCGCCCCAGGATTTACCGTTGGTTTCCTGAGAACGGCGCAGGCTCTAAAATTTTACAGGCACAGCCGGGGTGTTACTTTGACCTCGACCTCCACCTCTGCCTCTGCCTCTGCCTCTGCCTCTGCCTCTGCCTCTGCCTCTGCCTCTGCCGAGGCTGATTCAATTCTTGATTATACTCACCAGCGGCATACTGATTTTTTGCTGACGGTTGAGCATATTGAGCAGCAGTATTACGCGTTGCTCGCCATCCATTGATACGAAGACGGCGTCCAACTCGGCAAAGCCGCCCTGGGTAATGCGTACGCTATCCCCTGCCGAAAATGCCGGTTTAATCGCTTTTGCCGTGCGTTGCTGCAAATGCATGATCAGACTGTTATCGAGCCGCAGCGGAATGCCACCGAAACTCACTACGCGGCAGACCCCGCGAGTCGAGCGCAGGGGTGCCCAATTAGCATCGACAGCCAGTTGGATGAATAGATATCCAGGAAACAGCGATTCAGCGACCATTAGCCGACGGCTCCGCACTACTCGCTCGTAGCTGTGCTGCGGCCGATAGCAGGTGTAACCCTGGCGTAGCAGATTCTCCTCTGCACGCTCATCCTGGCGGGGCTTGCAGTGCACGAGGTACCAGGCCGGGGCCGTATCTGCAATGCTTATGGGATTCGTAACGCTTACATTCATATGGGTAACAACCAAATCGGCGCAATACTTGCACACCGACAGTTTACTCCTCTGTGCAGCTAACTTGATTAAGCTGGGTGCAGGATTCGTTTAGCCTAGCCAACTGGTTAGGATGAAGAGGGGACTCTGGCTGCCGAAGCCATATCCGTCTGTCGCCAGGTGCCCTGTGGCAACCTGTTTAGGTTCATTTTTACCCTTTGTGGAAAACGCTTTCTACATATACACGAACCGCTGCGCTCCGTTTTGGTCGCGAAGCCGTCAATACCCAAAGCATTCGAGACCCAAAGTCCTCCAATCCCCACACAGTCTAACATCGTTGGTACCACTGGGAATGATAGCTCCAGGCTAGATAGCGCCTTGACTGTAGACGACAGACAATACGCCATCCGACCTAGGCTTTGCCCGCACTGCAGGTTTACTCCCGGAACCAACAGATACAGAGTTTTTGCTCCCCCCGCGACCCTACCTAGACAAGGATGGAGCACTCTCAAAATGCGTACGTTACAGCATATGTAACAATCAAGGCTCAAGGCGGCGCTGCTGGTAGATCCAGTCGACAATCTCGTCGTCCGGGGCATACCCACTAACCACGTTTCTAAGCAACTGACGAACGCTGGCATAATCATCACGCTCAAAAGCAGCGAGCAGATCAGGCAGGCTGGCCTTGAGCACATCCCACGGCAGACGATCTTCGTTGGCACTCATGATCATCGGATGCGGGGTCGCGACGACGTTGTCACCAATCAGCAACTCCTCGTAAAGCTTCTCGCCTGGACGAAACCCCGTGAACTTGATTGAAATGAAGCGCGTCGTTACTGAAGTAACACATGACGGCGCGATACATGCCAAAGCGGATGAAAATTGGATTTGCAACCAGGAGGGCAGAGGCGAAAAGCCAAAAATGCGTCGCGACCGGAGCGAACAACTCCTCCCCCCAGCCGAACGACGAACGCCAGCCATAGGGCCACCCAGACCAGAACCTCATCCGTCACTACCTGGATTGCGCATTTGTGATGCCTCGTTAGCTCCAACAAAACCGATCTTATTTTATCCATGACCCTTTACGCACCTTGGTCAGCTACCAAAACTGAAATCCATTTCTGGCATTGAAATTCATGCAAGAAAGATTCGACAGCCTCGTCCCGAAGGTGAGCCCTATTCCAGATTAAACCTTCAGTTTTGCCAGCATGAAACTTAATCAAGAAGCACCAGCGACACGTAAAGTAACGCTAAAGGTAGCGCGCCATCCATATTCAATAAAACGACACATACAGCGGCCAAAACAGGTTGATTGCAACGACCGCGAAGGTCATCAGGAGATGTCAGCCGAATTTCCGCGAAGCGAACTGATAAAGTTGATGGCGATAGGCCTTCATTCGTCTTGCCGCTCCGCACAAGCCTGTGTTTTCAACACTACTGCTGCATCAATGATAAAAATGCCAAGTAAAATCAGCCCTATGAATGCCGTAGCCTCTAGCAGTTGCAGTATGATGCCGAGACGTCCATCTCCTGCATCCCCATAAAAACTCGAATATTCTTAAAGGAACCCGCCACCGCCATCACGACTACCAACGGCGCCTTCAGCATTTCAAATTATCCAACTAACAAAGCAAACCGACTCCGAGCCAGATAGGGCCTTGGAATTCAGACAAACATCAAAAACCTCTTATTACCAAGAAAAACTCTCAACAATGACAAGCTATTTAGTACTGCCTACCTATAGGGTTTCAGCATGGACGAAATCATGAGGCAGTATTCAACCTCTACCGACTTCCCCGACCCTCCAAGCACCTTGATTGCGGGACAATACAAAGCAAACCAATGCGATAAATACACCCAACACAAGCCCGGCGAAAAAAGCGAGCCCAATGATCAAGATTTTTTTGGGCTTAATCGGACTCCCTGGTACTTCCACACTACCGTCCTGCCGATAAACGGAAATACGCTCAGGATCGATATTCAGCATACGGTAAAAGTTATAGCGCATCTGCAGGGAGCGTAAATTCGATATAAATGCATCATCGGAAGCTCTAGACTCCAGCGCATTAATTTCAGCAGCCAAAGCCTTACTGCCACGCTGATAATCCATTCTATTATCGGCTTCTACAGTAATATCCACCACTCCAGAAGAATTTGTTCTCGGTGTAGTCAAGCCAATCGCCTCGGCAATTTTCAATGCCTCCCGCAGCTGCTGAATCCGATCTTCTCGCAGCCGCTGTGCAGTCTCACGCAAGCTTACAATCCGCTGCTCCAGATTTCGCGCCTTCACAGACGCTTCAGTCGTGACGTTTTTGATCAACTCGGACTCGGCAGCTTCACTGGCGCGCTTAACATAAGCCTTAACCCATTCTGTCGCCCGCACCGGGTCGCCACCTTGAACAGTTACCGAAAAACGATCAGGAGTATCCTTACTAGGCCCTTTTATGACTAATTCTCGAGAGAAACGCACGTACAAGCGGTCTAGCGCCCCCCTTCTCTGAGATTCGTCAAGCGAAGGAAGATATATATCATTAAAGAAGGTTTGACGAAGGGATTCGCCCTGAAGATTTCGAGCGAACACGTCATAAACATATTGAATGGAATAAGGATCCAGATCCGAGCTTTTCCCCCCCCGCCCATAATTCAACTCAGCAATACCGTTCTGAGTAGGGGGCACGATAAAAAGTTTGGCTTCATAGACTGGTTTACTAACAAATGCATAGGCGGCTGCGCCAGCAGTGACCAAAAGAGCAACACCTATGATCAACCACCTCTGCGCCCATAGCCCACGCACAAGCTCAATCAGGTCAATTTCATCCGCACTACGACCTTCAACACGATTATCTTGCATGAGTAGCCTCGCTAGCTTTTTTCGACCCTGCGCTTACAGACACACTGGACGCATTAAAAGGCAAGGCGGGCAAGTCTCCGGCGGACACGACGGCAAACGAAGTCAGATTAAATACGAACAAAATACACCCAAAGTCAGAAAAAAATGTAGGCAGTGATCCTTACTCCAAAACTCCAGGCTTCACACATCCATTATTTCAACCGTCTACGCACGCCCCCGAACCATGCGAGAAACGGCCCAATCATCATACCCACGAGAAGCGCCAGCAACACAAAAACCGAAACAGGAAGTTGCGGAGCCGGCCACCCCAAGAATAGCAGCGCGACAGGCTGATTATTTTCAAGTACGAACAGCACGATAGCTGAAGCTACGAGTACCGCAAGTACGACAAATGCCAAACGCTTAAAGTTCCACATGAGCACCTCCTTTTTGGGCTGCCCCGTCAGAGCTCATCCCCCTCCTCCTCATTCACACGATCCCTAAGCTCTTTGCCCGGCTTGAAATGAGGAACGAACTTCCCGTCAAGACTGACGGACTGTCCGGTCTTCGGATTGCGCCCAACCCGCGGAGCGCGGTAATGCAGGGAAAAGCTGCCGAAACCACGGATTTCGATACGATCTCCCGTAGCCAGGCATTGGGACATTTGTTCAAGCATGGTCTTGATGGCCAGCTCCACATCCTTGGATGAGAGTAGCCCTTGATGGGTGACAATTCGTTCGATCAACTCCGACTTCGTCATATTTTTCCCTTCTTTTTCAAGCAGCTAGGAAAATCGCTTGAAAAGGTTTTAGCATGGTCGGAGGGATTTGAACAGCCCAAGTATTGACATTCTTCTTGACTCCCCTACAGCCTCTTTCCGCGCAAGCAGCGAGACGCTATCGGCAGATCACCAGCATCGTGCGAGTCAGGTAGCCAGCCGGATTGAAACCAAAGGGATACCAATCTTCGTCCTTCGCGTCGTCGGATCGGGTAATCACCTTGTAACCCGCCCCCTTGCACTCCCGTGCAGCTCTCCTATGGCACTTCTCCCAGCCGGAACCCAACCCCGAGCAGTCGATCTCGATACCACTAACACCACGCACTGCGTGAGTTTTAGCGCTTGTAGAGCAACCCGCCAGCATCAGCACGACCAACACCAGAAAGAACTTGTTCATTCAGATCCTTTAGGTAGAGAGCCTGGACCCATTACGCACACAAGCCGGAACTCCCTTGGATAGATTATTGATCTGTTTCATAAAAGAGACACTCCGGTTGAGGGGTTGGTTTCGTAGCATCTCAAATGGTCGCAGTTTGGCGGCGCTTATGGGAGTCGGAAAAATCTGAAAATATCGCAGGCACAAAAAAGGGCGACCGAAGTCGCCCTTTTTCTATGGTCTGACAGAACTCAGTTCTGTTTTTCCATTTGCGCACGCAGCAGGTCGCCCAGAGTGGTAGGACCAGCAGCAATGTCAGAGGTAGCTGGCTTGTCGCGCAGGCTCTGGATTGCTTCTTTCTCTTCAGCATCGTCTTTCGACTTGATGGAGAGCTGGATTACGCGGCTCTTGCGGTCAACACTGATGATCTTGGCTTCTACTTCTTCGCCTTCTTTCAGAACGTTGCGCGCGTCTTCAACGCGGTCACGGCTGATTTCGGAGGCTTTCAGAGTCGCTTCGATATCGTCGGCCAAGGTGATGATGGCGCCTTTGGCGTCAACTTCTTTCACGATGCCCTTAACGATTGCGCCTTTGTCGTTCTCTTGAACGTACTCGGAGAACGGATCGCTTTCCAGTTGCTTGATACCCAGGGAGATGCGCTCGCGCTCTGGGTCAACCGACAGGATAACGGTGTCCAGCTCGTCGCCCTTCTTGAAACGACGTACGGCTTCTTCGCCCACTTCGTTCCAGGAGATGTCGGACAGGTGAACCAGGCCGTCGATGCCGCCGTCCAGACCAATGAAGATACCGAAATCGGTGATCGACTTGATGGTGCCGGAAATTTTATCGCCCTTGTTGAACTGGCCAGAGAAGTCTTCCCATGGGTTGGACTTGCACTGCTTGATGCCGAGGGAGATACGACGACGCTCTTCGTCGATGTCCAGAACCATGACCTCCACTTCGTCGCCGACTTGTACGACTTTCGAAGGGTGGATGTTCTTGTTGGTCCAGTCCATTTCGGAAACGTGTACCAGGCCTTCAACGCCTTCTTCCAGCTCAGCGAAGCAGCCGTAGTCGGTGAGGTTGGTAACACGAGCGGTGACGCGGGTGCTTTCTGGGTAACGGGCTTTGATAGCGACCCATGGATCTTCACCCAGTTGCTTGAGGCCCAGGGAAACACGATTGCGCTCGCGATCGTACTTCAGAACCTTGACATCGATCTCGTCGCCAACGTTGACGATTTCCGAAGGATGCTTGATACGCTTCCAGGCCATGTCGGTGATGTGCAGCAGGCCATCGACGCCACCCAGATCGACGAATGCGCCGTAATCGGTGAGGTTTTTGACAATACCCTTGACCTGCTGGCCTTCCTGCAGCGATTCCAGCAGAGCTTCACGCTCGGCGGAGTTCTCGGCTTCCAGGACACTGCGACGGGAAACGACAACGTTGTTGCGCTTCTGGTCCAGCTTGATGACCTTGAATTCCAGCTCTTTGCCTTCCAGGTGCGTGGTATCGCGCACTGGACGGACGTCAACCAGGGAACCTGGCAGGAACGCACGGATGCCGTTAACGTCGACAGTGAAGCCGCCTTTAACCTTACCGTTGATAACGCCCTTGACCACTTCCTCAGCTGCGAAAGCCGCTTCCAGAACGATCCAGCATTCAGCGCGCTTGGCTTTTTCACGGGACAGCTTGGTTTCACCAAAGCCATCTTCAACCGAGTCCAGCGCAACGTGAACTTCGTCACCGACGTTGATGTTCAGTTCGCCAGCGTCGTTGTAGAACTGCTCAAGCGGGATGAGTGCTTCAGACTTCAGACCAGCGTGAACGGTTACCCAGCGAGCTTGGTAATCGATATCAACGATAACACCGGTGATGATGGAGCCTGCCTGAAGGTTCAGGGTTTTCAGGCTTTCTTCAAAGAGTTCCGCAAAGCTTTCGCTCATTTTAATTCCTGTTGATTAGGGCGAAGAATACGCCCGCCTCCACATCCCAGACGATGTGGGTTAGTTTCATATAAAAGAAGCATCGCAGGACTATGACTGGTCCCCTGCGAAGCTTCCTGGTCACCCGGCGATATCGCGAATGGCGATCTCACTCATGATGCGTTGCAGCACCTGATCGATGGACAACTCCGTGGAATCCAGCTGTATCGCGTCGGCCGCCGGCTTGAGCGGGGCTACTGCGCGCTGGGTGTCACGCTCATCGCGTGCACGGATCTCATCTAGCAGACTCGACAGACTAACATCCTCGCCTTTGCCCTTCAACTGCAAATATCGGCGACGCGCCCTCTCCTCCGCACTGGCAGTGAGGAAAATCTTCAACGGTGCATCGGGGAAAACCACCGTGCCCATGTCTCGACCGTCGGCCACCAGCCCCGGCGGCTCCTGGAATGCGCGCTGGCGCTGCAGCAAGGCTTCGCGCACCGCCGGCAGCGCGGCGACCTGGGAGGCCCCTGCGCCAACACTCTCGGTACGAATGACGTCGCTGACCTCATCGCCTTCCAGAATAATGCGCTGAAGCTGACCGTCGGTCGCCGCAATGAATTGCACATCCAGATGAGCGGCCAGTGCCTTGAGCAGTTCTTCGTTGGTCAGGTCGACGCCGTGGTTCGCGGCGGCGAAGGCCAGCAGACGGTACAACGCACCCGAATCAAGCAGGTTCCAGCCCAATTGCCTGGCCAGGATCCCGGCGACGGTGCCCTTGCCCGAACCGCTTGGGCCATCAATGGTGATGACCGGTGCTTTGATGTTCACGACTGTGCCTCTTGTGCCACTCGGATACCGACCTGTGCGCACAGCGCCAGGAAGTTCGGGAACGACGTCGCGACGTTGGCGCAATCATGGATGCGAATCGGCGCGCTGGCGCGCAAAGACGCCACACTGAAGGCCATGGCGATACGATGGTCACCGTGACCATGGACTTCGCCGCCGCCGATCTGGCCGCCGTCGATGATGATGCCGTCCGGCGTTGGCTGGCACTTGACGCCAAGGGCGAGCAAGCCATCTGCCATCACCTGGATGCGATCCGATTCCTTGACCCGCAGTTCTTCGGCGCCCGTCAACACGGTACGCCCTTCTGCACAGGCGGCCGCCACGAACAGCACCGGGAACTCGTCGATGGCCAGCGGAACCAGCGCCTCCGGAATCTCGATACCCTTGAGTTTAGCTGCTCGTACGCGCAGGTCCGCCACGGGTTCGCCGCCGACTTCACGCTGGTTTTCCAGGGTGATGTCAGCGCCCATCAAGCGCAGGATGTCGATCACGCCGGTACGAGTCGGGTTGATGCCGACGTGCTCGAGCACCAGGTCGGAGCCTTCGGCGATCGAGGCGGCCACCAGGAAGAATGCCGACGACGAGATGTCGCCCGGCACTTCGATGTGGGTAGCGGTCAGCTTGCTACCAGACTCAACGGACGCCGTGGCACCGTCGACCGTGACCGGGTAGCCGAAGCCGCGCAGCATGCGCTCGGTGTGGTCGCGGGTCGGGGCCGGTTCGGTGACGGTGGTCTTGCCTTCGGCGTAGAGCCCCGCCAGCAGCAGGCAGGATTTCACCTGGGCGCTGGCCATCGGCATGGTGTAGGTCAGGCCTTTGAGCTTGTTGCCACCACGGATGATCATCGGCGGACGACCATCTGCGGCAGTCTCGATGACCGCGCCCATTTCCCGCAACGGGTTGGCGACGCGATTCATCGGGCGCTTGGACAGCGAGGCGTCACCGGTCAGGGTGCTGTCGAAGTCCTGCGCAGCCAGCAGGCCGGACAACAGGCGCATCGAGGTCCCGGAGTTACCCAGGTAGATCGGCCCCGGGGCAGGCTTGAGGCCATGCAGGCCGACACCATGGATGGTCACGCGACCGTGGTGCGGACCTTCGATGACCACCCCCATGTCGCGAAACGCTTGCAGCGTCGCCAGGGCGTCTTCGCCCTCGAGGAAACCTTCCACCTCGGTCACGCCGTCGGCCAGGGAGCCGAGCATGATCGAACGGTGGGAAATCGATTTATCGCCCGGTACACGAATACGCCCGCTCAGGGAGCCACCAGGTTGTGCCAGGAAAATCAGATCGTTGGAGTTCATAGCGTCCACATAGGCCCGACGGGCCAGGATTTTACTGAAATGCTCGCGGGCCACCCTGGCGCGTGTGAAAACGCCCAGCAATTGGTGCCCGTCCCCTGCATCGACCGCGTCGCGCAAGGCGTCGAGATCGCTGCGAAATGTATCGAGTGTGCGCAAGACAGCTTCGCGGTTTGCGAGGAAGATGTCGTGCCACATGACCGGGTCGCTTCCAGCGATTCTCGTGAAATCGCGGAAACCGCCGGCAGCGTAACGGAAGATCTCAAGATTTTCATTGCGTTTGGCCAACGAATCCACCAGGCCGAACGCCAACAGGTGCGGCAAGTGGCTGGTGGCAGCCAACACTTCATCGTGACGCTCGACCTGCATGTGCTCGACATCGGCGCCCAGTTCCCGCCACAAACGGTCCACCACCGCCAGCGCGGCAGGATCGGTCTGCTCCAGCGGCGTGAGGATCACTTTGTGGCGACGAAACAGTTCGGCGTTGGAGGCTTCCACCCCGCTCTGCTCGGAACCGGCAATCGGATGGCCGGGCACGAAGCGCGCCGGCACCCCACCGAAGGCCTCAGTGGCCGCACGTACGACGTTGCCCTTGGCACTGCCGACGTCGGTCAGGATCGCTTGCCCCAGGTTCATGGTCGCCAGACGCGCCAGCAGTTTTTCCATGGCCAGGATCGGCACCGCCAGTTGGATCACGTCCGCGCCCTGGCAAGCGATCGCCAAGTCATCCTCGCAGCGATCGACCACCCCCAACTCCACGGCCAGCTTGCGCGACTGCGGATCCAGGTCGACACCGACCACCTCGCGGCACAGGCCGCTTTCACGCAAGCCCTTGGCAAACGAACCGCCGATCAACCCCAGACCGACCACCACCAGGCGACCGATCATAGGGGCAGCAGGTTGCAGCGAAGTGACATCAACCACGAGCCAGAACCTTGCTCAACGCCTCGAGGAAGCGGCTGTTTTCCGCTGGCAGGCCGATGGTGATACGCAGGTGATTCGGCATGCCGTAATTGGCCACCGGACGCACGATCACACCTTCGCGCAACAACCCCTGATACACCGGCGCAGCGACACGGCCCAGGTCGACGCAGATGAAGTTGCCTTTGGATGGAATCCAGCTCAGACCCAGCTCCCGGAACCCCACTTCCAACTGCTGCATGCCGGCCGCGTTGAGACGACGGCTTTCAGCCAGGTAGGCCTCATCCTGCAATGCGGCGCAGGCGGCAGCCAGGGCGAAGCTGTTGACGTTGAACGGCTGGCGCACGCGGTTCAGCACATCGGCCACCACCGCGGTGGACAAGCCGTAGCCGACCCGCAGCGAAGCCAGGCCATAAGCTTTGGAGAACGTGCGTGAAACCAGCAGGTTCGGATAAGCCGCGAGAAAATCCAGGCCATCGGGCAAATCGCTGCCTTCGGCGTATTCGATGTAGGCCTCGTCCAACACCACCAGCACATGCGCGGGCACGTCTTGCAGGAAGTCGTCCAGGGCCTGGGCGTCGAACCAGGTGCCAGTCGGGTTGTTCGGGTTGGCGATGAAGACCACGCGGGTGTTGGCGTCGATGGCAGCCAGCATGGCCGGCAGATCGTGCCCCCAGTTCTTGGCGGGAACCACATGGGCATCGGCGCCGACGGCCTGGGTCGCGATCGGGTAGACCGCAAACGCGTGCTCGCTGAACACGGCGTTGAGACCTGGTGCCAGGTACGCGCGCGCCACCAACTCAAGAATGTCATTGGAGCCATTGCCCAGCGTCACTTGGTTGAGCTCGACACCACAGCGCTCGGCCAGCAGGCTTTTCAATGCAAACCCATTGCCATCGGGGTAACGGGTCAGCTCGGCCAGTTCGTCGCGGATCGCCGCCAGTGCCTTGGGGCTCGCGCCCAACGGGTTTTCGTTGCTCGCCAACTTGACGATGCTGGCCGGATCCAGGTCCAGCTCGCGGGCCAGTTCGTCCACGGGCTTGCCCGGAACGTAAGGCGAGAGTTGTTGCACGCCTGGCTGAGCCAGAGCGAGGAAGTTGCCACTCATTTGCTATCCGCCCTTAAAGAACTGCCTTGGGGTAGGAACCCAGCACCTTGAGTGCCACTGCTTCCTGACTGATTTTCTCCAGCACACCTTTTACCAGCGGATCGCGGTGGTGGCCGACAAAATCGATGAAGAACACGTAGGTCCATTTACCGCTGCGCGACGGACGGGTCTCGATCCGCGTCAGGTCGATACCGTTGTCGTGGAACGGCACCAGCAGTTCATGGAGCGCGCCGGGCTTGTTGCTCATGGACACGATGATCGACGTCTTGTCGTCGCCGGTCGGCGGTACTTCCTGGCTGCCGATCATCAGGAACCGCGTGGAGTTGTCCGGGCGATCCTCGATTTTCTCGGCCAGGCGAGTCAGCCCGTAGAGGCCGGCCGCCATATCGCCAGCAATCGCCGCCGAGTTCCACTCCCCCTTGACCCGCTTGGCCGCTTCGGCGTTGCTCGATACCGCCACGCGCTCGACATTCGGGTAATGGGCGTCCAGCCACTTGCGGCACTGGGCCAACGATTGGGCGTGGGAATAGATCCGGCTGATGCTGTCGGTCTTGGTGTTCTCGCCGACCAGCAGGTGATGGTGGATGCGCAGCTCGACTTCGCCGCAGATCACCATGTCATGCTCAAGGAAGCTGTCCAGCGTGTGGTTGACCGCGCCTTCGGTGGAGTTTTCCACCGGCACCACGCCAAAATTCACCGCACCGGCGGCGACTTCACGGAAGACTTCGTCGATGGCAGCCATCGGTTTGCTGATCACGGCGTGACCGAAGTGCTTCATGGCCGCTGCCTGGGTGAAGGTGCCCTCCGGGCCCAGGTAGGCGATTTTCAGCGGCTGCTCGAGCGCCAGGCACGACGACATGATTTCGCGGAACAAGCGCGCCATCTCTTCGTTGCCCAGCGGCCCCTTGTTGCGCTCCATGACACGTTTGAGCACCTGAGCTTCACGCTCAGGACGATAGAACACCGGCACTTCGCCTTCGGCCAGGGAGGCCATCTTCACCCGGGCAACTTCCTGGGCGCAGCGCGCGCGCTCGCTGATCAGCTCCAGGACCTTTTCGTCCAGGGCATCGATGCGCAGGCGCAGCGCCTTGAGTTCTTGCTCAGACATCAGCCATGTTCCTTCTCGAACTCTGCCATGTAGGCGATCAACGCATTGACGGCGTTGATGTCGACGGCGTTGTAGATGGAGGCACGCATGCCACCGACCGAACGGTGGCCCTTGAGGTTCAGCAGGCCACGCTCGTCGGCACCGGCCAGGAACGGCTTGTCCAGACGGTCGTCGGCCAGGCGGAACGGAACGTTCATCCACGAACGATCGGTCTTGTTGATCGGGTTGCTGTAGAGACCGCTGGCGTCGATGAAGTCATACAGCGTGCGCTGCTTCACTTCGTTGAGCTTGCCAATGGCTTCGACACCGCCCTGCTCTTTCAGCCACTCGAAGACCAGGCCGGACAGGTACCAGGCCAGGGTCGGCGGGGTGTTGTACATCGAGCCGTTGTCAGCCGCGACCTTGTAGTTGAGCATGGTCGGGCACAGGGAACGGGCACGCCCCAGCAAGTCTTCACGGATGATGTTGACCAGGATGCCGCTTGGGCCGATGTTTTTCTGGGCGCCGGCGTAGATCATGCCGAAACGGGAGATATCCACAGGGCGCGAGAGGATGTCCGAGGACATGTCGGCCACCAATGGCACGTCGCCAGTTTCCGGGATCCAGTTGAATTCCAGGCCGCCGATGGTTTCGTTCGGCGCGTAGTGAACGTAGGCCGCGTCCTTGGACAGGTTCCATTCGTTCTGGCCGGGGATCGCGAAATAGTCGTAGGGCTTGGCGGTGGCAGCCACGTTGACGTGACCGTAGCGCGAAGCTTCTTCGATGGCTTTCTGCGACCAGATACCGGTATCGATGTAGTCGGCCTTGCCACTTTCCGGCAGCAGGTTCAACGGGATCTGGGCGAACTGCTGGCTCGCGCCGCCCTGCAGGAACAGCACCTTGTAATTGGACGGGATGCTCAGCAGATCACGCAGGTCCTGCTCGGCCTTGGTGGCAATGGATACGAACTCATCGCTGCGATGGCTCATTTCCATGACCGACAGGCCCTTGCCGTGCCAGTCGAGAAGTTCACCCTGGGCACGCTTCAGGACCGCCTCAGGAAGCGCCGCCGGGCCGGCACAGAAGTTATAGGCTCTCTTGCTCACATCCAATCTCGCTCTGATCTGGGGGTTCACGCAATTAATACGGTATCAGGTGGTGCGCATTGTGGACCTAGGGCGGGAGAGCAAAGGTGTGGGAGCAAGGCTTGCCCGCGATAGCAGACTGTCATCCAACATTGATGTTGACTGGTCTACCGTCATCGCGGGCAAGCCTTGCTCCCACAAGCCTTGCTCCCACACAAGCCTTGCTCTCACAAAGCTGCAATTTGATACGAAATTTCAAACGAGACAAACAACAAGGGGGCGAATCTTCATCCGCCCCCCGCGTGTCCGCTTAGTCCTGCGGTTCTTCTTCGTCTGCGGCAGCGTCGAGCGGTTGGTCGCCGGTCAGGTCGTCGACATCGGCACCCAGGGTGCCGTCGAATGCCGTGCCTTCACCTTCCTCTCCTTCCAGCTCCTCGCCTTCGACTTCCGATGGCTCCTGCACTCGCTCAAGCCCTACCAGCGTTTCGTCGCTGGCCAGCTTGATCAGCGTCACGCCCTGGGTGTTACGGCCCAGGCTCGACACTTCGGCGACTCGCGTACGCACCAGGGTGCCCTGGTCGGAGATCAACATGATCTCCTCGCCATCGAGCACCTGGACAGCGCCGACCAGACGACCGTTACGGTCGTTGCTGACCATGGCGATCACACCCTGGCCGCCACGTTTGTACTCAGGGAACTCGCTGATGGCCGTGCGCTTGCCATAACCACGCGCCGAAGCGGTGAGGATCTGACTGCCTTCTTCGGGGATCAGCATGGAAATCAGCTTCTGGCCTTCCGGCAGGCGCATGCCGCGCACACCACGGGCGGTACGACCCATGGCACGCACGTCGGATTCCTTGAAGCGAGTGACCTTGCCACCGTCGGAGAACAGCATGACCTCACGCTCGCCGTCGGTGATAGCGGCGGAAATCAGCACGTCGCCTTCGTCCAGCTCCAGGGCGATCAGGCCGACGCTGCGCTGGCGGCTGAAGGATTCCAGCGGGGTCTTCTTCACGGTGCCGTTGGCGGTAGCCATGAAGATGTAGTGACCTTCGGTGTATTCCTCCACCGGCAGCATGGTGGTGATGTATTCACCATCGTCCAACGGCAACAGGTTGACCAGCGGACGACCACGTGCGGCACGGGATGCTTCCGGGATCTCGTAGGTCTTGAGCCAGTACACCTTGCCTTTGCTGGAGAACAGCAGCAGCGTGGTGTGGCTGTTGGCGACCAGCAGGTGAGCGATGTAGTCCTCGTCCTTGACGCCGGTCGCCGACTTGCCTTTGCCGCCGCGACGCTGGGCCTGGTAGGCGGCCAGCGGCTGGGTCTTGGCGTAGCCGCCGTGGGAAATGGTCACCACGCGCTCTTCTTCCGGGATCATGTCACCCAGGGTCAGGTCCAGGCGCGCATCGAGAATCTCGGTGCGGCGCACGTCGCCGTATTCGGCGCGGATCACTTCCAATTCTTCGCGGATCACTTCCATCAGGCGCGTGGCGCTGTTGAGGATGCGGATCAGCTCGCCGATCTGGTTGAGAATCTCCTGGTACTCGGCCAGCAGCTTCTCGTGCTCCAGGCCGGTCAGGCGGTGCAGGCGCAGCTCCAGGATGGCTTGCGCCTGTTCCGGGGACAGGAAATACTTGCCTTCGCGCAGGCCGTACTGCGGGTCGAGGTTCTCCGGGCGGCACGAGTCGGCGCCAGCGCGCTCGACCATTGCCACCACCGCGGAGGACTCCCAAGGGGTGCTGATCAGCGCTTCCTTGGCTTCCGACGGCGTTGGCGAAGCCTTGATCAAGGCGATCACCGGGTCGATGTTCGACAGGGCAACGGCCTGGCCTTCAAGGATGTGACCACGCTCGCGAGCCTTGCGCAGTTCGAACACGGTACGGCGGGTGACCACTTCGCGACGGTGACGTACGAAGGCTTCCAGCAGGTCCTTGAGGTTCAGGATCCGCGGACGGCCGTCGATCAGCGCGACGATGTTGATGCCGAACACGCTTTGCAGTTGGGTCTGGGCGTAGAGGTTGTTGAGGATCACCTCAGGCACTTCGCCACGACGCAACTCGATCACGACGCGCATGCCGTCCTTGTCGGACTCGTCACGCAGCTCGGTGATGCCTTCGAGTTTCTTCTCTTTCACCAGCTCGGCGATCTTCTCGATCAGGCGAGCCTTGTTCAGCTGGTACGGCAGCTCGGTGATGACGATCTGCTGGCGGCCGCCAACCTTGTCGATGTCTTCGACGGTGGAGCGGGCACGCATGTAAATGCGGCCACGGCCGGTGCGGTAGGCTTCGATGATGCCGGCGCGACCGTTGATGATCGCGGCGGTCGGGAAGTCCGGACCCGGGATGTATTGCATCAGCTCATCGACGGTCAGCTCGGGATTGTCGATGAGGGCCAGGCAACCGTCGATGACTTCACCGAGGTTGTGCGGCGGGATGTTGGTCGCCATGCCCACGGCAATACCGCTGGAGCCGTTGACGAGCAGGTTCGGGATACGGGTCGGCATGACCGCCGGGATCATTTCGGTGCCGTCGTAGTTCGGCACCCAGTCCACGGTTTCCTTGTGCAGGTCGGCCAGCAGTTCGTGGGCCAGCTTGGTCATGCGCACTTCGGTGTATCGCATGGCCGCGGCGTTGTCGCCGTCCACGGAACCGAAGTTGCCCTGGCCGTCTACCAGCAGGTAGCGCAAGGAGAATGGCTGGGCCATACGAACGATGGTGTCGTACACGGCAGTGTCGCCGTGGGGGTGATACTTACCGATCACGTCGCCGACGACACGGGCAGATTTCTTGTACGGCTTGTTGAAGTCGTTGCCCAGCTCGCTCATCGCGAACAACACGCGCCGGTGCACGGGCTTCAAGCCATCGCGCGCATCCGGCAGCGCCCGCCCGACGATTACGCTCATCGCGTAGTCGAGGTAGGACTGTTTCAGCTCGTCTTCGATATTGACCGGGAGGATTTCTTTGGCCAGTTCGCCCATGAGAAGCCTGATTCCTTTTTCTGGTGAAACCTCGTCACATCCAGATGGGACGAACGAAGCTCGCCGCTGCAGAACAAATGCCGTGCAGCGACTTACGACAAATCAACGAGTTATGCCATGGATCTGCGCAGTAAAGGCCACCTCGCGAGGCAGCCTTGGAAACCGCCGGATGTTATCACAAGAGCCGCCACGCACCTATCCCCCAGATGCGCATGGTGCATAGTTAGTTGACCGGTGACAGGCTGGTATGGGATCAGAGGGGCTTAGAAGCGCTGCGGATGGAGATTCAGGGGGCAAATGCAAGGTATTTGTTGCCGTTAAGGGCCTATTCGCGAGCAAGCCCGCTCCCACAGGGGGCTTTTTTATATGCCTGAGACTTCGGACATAACACAAATCCAGTGTGGGAGCGGGCTTGCTCGCGAAGGCAATGGATCAGACACCCCAAATCTTCAATGCAACCGCTTGCGACACATCAACTGCGCCAGCTTGGCGGTGTCCGGGCGCTCGATGATGCCCTTCTCCGTGACGATGACGTCGATCAGGTCCGCCGGGGTGACATCGAATACCGGGTTGAAGGCGTCCACCTCCGCGCCGAGCCACTTGCCGCCGATTTCCAGCAGTTCGCGCCCGTCGCGCTCCTCGACCGGGATGTCATCACCACTGGCCAGGCTCATGTCGATGGTCGAGCTCGGCGCCACCACCATGAAGCGCACGCCATGGTGCATGGCACAGACCGCCAGTTGATAGGTGCCGATCTTGCTCCCCACGTCGCCATTGGCGGCGATGCAGTCGGCACCGACGACCACCCAGGTCACACCCTTGGTCTTCATGATGTGGGCAGCGGCGGAATCGGCGTTGAGGGTCACCGGGATGCCCTCGCGGGCCAGCTCCCACGCTGTCAGGCGCGAGCCTTGCAGCCATGGACGGGTTTCGTCGGCATAGACGCGCTCCACCATGCCTTCAATATACGCGCCACGGATGACGCCCAAGGCCGTGCCGAAGCCACCGGTCGCCAGGGCACCCGTGTTGCAATGGGTCAGGATGGCCTGGGCATTGCCCTGGTGCTTGCGGATCAGGTCGACGCCCAGTTGAGCCATGGTCAGGTTGGCTTCGCGGTCACTCTCGTGGATCGCGATGGCTTCGGCCTCAAGCACCGCCAGCGGCTCGGCGTGCTCTTTCAAGCGCCCCAACCGGTCGCGCATCCGATCCAGCGCCCAGAAGAGGTTTGCCGCCGTCGGCCGAGCCTCGGCCAGCAGGGTAAAATCCGCCTCCAGCGCCGTTTGCCAGTCACCGCCCTCGGCGATCCTGGTCCGCGCTGCCAGCACAACACCATAAGCCGCACTGATGCCGATGATCGGCGCGCCGCGCACTGCCATCGAACCAATGGCCTCGGCCACATCGGCGGCACGGGTGCAGGCGATCCAGCTTTCCTCGAACGGCAGGACACGCTGATCCAGCAGGTACAGGACGCCATCGCGCCAATCGATGGCCTTCACCTTCTCCGCAGCCAATAGTCGATCGCGCATCCTTCACCCCGTACTCATGAACAAAAGCCGCCGATTATAGCGATCCCTCCGCGAAGACGCTCGGGTATACTTCGCCATCCTTTATACCCCATGGAACCGCTCCACGATGCCCAAGCCTGCCGTTGCGCTCGACTTATTATTGCTGCCGACCTGGTTGGTGCCTGTCGAACCCGCCGGTGTAGTGCTCAAGGATCATGGCCTGGGCATTCGCGACGGTTGCATCGTGTTCATCGGCCCACGGGCAGAAGCCCTGAAGTGTAATGCCGCCCAAGTCCGTGAGCTGCCCGGCATGCTGCTCTGCCCCGGCCTGATCAACGCCCACGGCCACGCGGCCATGACCCTGTTCCGCGGCCTGGCCGACGACCTGCCCTTGATGACCTGGCTGGAACAGCACATCTGGCCGGCCGAGGCCAAATGGGTCGATGAAGATTTCGTGCGCGATGGCACCGACCTGGCAATCGCCGAGCAGATCAAGGGCGGCATCACCTGCTTCTCCGACATGTATTTCTACCCCAAGATTGCCAGCGAGTGTGTTCACGACAGCGGCATTCGTGCGCAAATCGCGATTCCGATCCTCGACTTCCCGATCCCCGGTGCCGCCAGCGCCGACGAAGCCATTCGTCAGGGCATCGAGTTGTTTGGCGATCTCAAGCACCACCCGCGGATCAAAGTCGCATTCGGCCCGCACGCGCCCTACACCGTGGGCGACGAGAACCTGGAAAAAATCCGCGTGATCGCCGAGGAACTGGACGCGGCCATTCATATGCACGTTCACGAAACCGCCTTCGAAGTGCAGCAGGCTGTGGATAACACCGCTGAGCGACCAATGGCTCGCCTGGGACGCCTTGGCCTGCTGGGGCCACGCTTTCAGGCCGTGCACATGACTCAAATCAGCGACGAAGACCAGGCCTTGCTGGTAGAAAGCAATTGCAGCGTGATCCACTGCCCGGAATCGAACCTGAAACTGGCCAGTGGTTTCTGCCCGGTGGAGCGCCTGTGGCAGGCCGGTGTCAATGTCGCCCTCGGCACCGACGGTGCGGCGAGCAACAACGATCTGGATCTGCTCGGCGAAACCCGCACCGCTGCCCTGCTGGCCAAGGCCGTCGCCGGTTCGGCCACGGCCCTGGATGCCCATCGGGCGCTGCGCATGGCCACGCTCAATGGCGCCCGGGCGCTGGGCATCGAAGCGACAGTCGGTTCGCTGGAAGTCGGCAAGGCCGCCGACCTGGTGGCCTTCGATCTGTCGGGCCTGGCCCAGCAGCCGATCTATGACCCAGTATCGCAACTGATTTATGCCACCGGGCGCGATTGTGTAAAACACCTGTGGGTGGGCGGCAAGCCGCTATTGGAAGATGGCCGACTGACCCGCATGGACGAATCAACACTGATCGCCACGGCCCAGGCCTGGGGTCGCCGCATCAGCGGCCACAACGAATGACCACGCCCCTTGAGCCGCGGCTCGGGGCACCTGATTTTTCAAGCTTTTCGAGGATCTGCACATGAGCAACGTCGACCACGCCGAAATCGCCAAATTCGAAGCCCTGGCCCATCGCTGGTGGGACCGTGAAAGCGAATTCAAACCGCTGCACGACATCAACCCGCTGCGGGTCAACTGGATTGACGAACGGGTCAACCTGGCCGGCAAGAAGGTGCTCGACGTCGGTTGCGGCGGCGGCATCCTCAGCGAAGCCATGGCCCAGCGCGGCGCGACGGTGATGGGCATCGACATGGGCGAAGCGCCGCTGGCGGTTGCACAACTGCATCAACTGGAGTCCGGTGTCAGCGTGGAATACCGGCAGATCACCGCCGAAGGCCTGGCCGAAGAAATGCCTGGCCAATTCGACGTGGTCACCTGCCTGGAAATGCTCGAGCACGTGCCGGACCCATCGTCGGTCATCCGCGCCTGCTTCCGCATGGTCAAACCCGGTGGCCAGGTGTTTTTCTCCACCATCAACCGCAACCCGAAGGCCTACCTGTTCGCCATCGTCGGCGCCGAATACATCATGAAGCTGTTGCCGCGCGGCACTCACGATTTCAAGAAATTCATCCGCCCCTCCGAACTGGGCGCCTGGAGCCGTGCGGCCGGACTGACCGTCAAGGACATCATTGGCCTGACCTACAACCCGCTGACCAAGCACTACAAGCTGGCCGCCGACGTTGACGTCAACTACATGATCCAAACCCTGCGCGAGGAGTAAGTCGATGCGTCTCAAAGCGGTTCTCTTCGACATGGACGGCACGCTGCTCGACACCGCGCCGGATTTCATCGCCATCTGCCAGGCCATGCGCGCCGACCGTGGCTTGCCACCGATGAACACGCAGCACATTCGCGACGAGATTTCCGGCGGTGCCCGGGCGATGGTCGCGGTGACCTTTTCCATGGACCCGGAATCACCAGGATTCGAGGAACTGCGCCAGGAGTTCCTGGATCGCTACCTCAAGGGGTGCGCGGTCCACAGCCACTTGTTCGACGGCATGGCCGAGGTGCTGGCCGATATCGAAGCGGCCAACCTGATCTGGGGCGTGGTCACCAACAAGCCGGTGCGTTTCGCCGAACCGATCATGCAGCAACTGGGCCTGGCCGAACGCTCGAAAGTGCTGATCTGCCCTGACCACGTGAAAAACAGCAAACCGGACCCGGAACCGCTGACCCTGGCGTGCAAGCTGCTCGACCTGGACCCGGCCAGCGTGCTGTTCGTGGGTGATGACCTGCGGGACATTGAGTCCGGTCGCAGCGCCGGCACCAAGACCTGCGCGGTGACCTATGGCTACATCCACCCGGATGACAACCCCCGGCACTGGGGCGCGGATGTGGTGATCGATCACCCCTCGGCGCTGCGCGAGGTGCTGGATAACGCGTTGTGCGGTTGCTGAGCTGATTCTGCCGATGTCGCTTTGGTGATGTCGCTTTTGTGGCGAGGGAGCTTGCTCCCGTCCGGCGGCGAAGCCATCGCCTGGGGACCGCTTCGCGGTCCAGCGGGAGCAAGCTCCCTCGCCACAAGAGCCCACCTAGCTCACTAAGCTCACTAAGCTCACTAAGCTCACTGGCCATGATTGCTCTGCACCCACAGTACCGTGCCGCTTTAATTTGTTGAGGTTTTTTTATGTTTGATTATTCCGCCCGCCCCGACCTGCTCAATGGCCGGGTGATCCTGGTCACCGGCGCCGGTCGCGGGATCGGTGCCGCTGCGGCGAAAGCCTACGCCGCCCACGGTGCCACCGTGCTGCTGCTGGGAAAGACCGAAGCCAACCTGACACAGGTCTACGATGAAATCGAAGCGGCCGGCCATCCGCAGCCGGCGGTGATTCCGTTCAACCTCGAAACCGCGCTGCCTCATCAGTACGATGAACTGGCGGCGATGATCGAAACCGAGTTCGGTCATCTGGACGGCCTGCTGCACAACGCTTCGATCATCGGCCCGCGCACGCCGCTGGAGCAGTTGTCCGGTGAGAATTTCATGCGGGTGATGCACGTCAACGTCAACGCGATGTTCATGCTCACCAGCACCTTGCTGCCCCTGCTCAAGCTGTCCAAGGATGCGTCCGTGGTGTTCACCTCCAGCAGCGTCGGGCGCAAGGGTCGGGCGTACTGGGGCGCCTACGGCGTGTCCAAGTTCGCCACCGAGGGGCTGATGCAGACCTTGGCCGACGAAGTCGACACCGTTGCCGCCGTGCGCGCCAACAGCATCAACCCCGGTGCCACCCGCACCAGCATGCGCGCCCAGGCGTACCCGGGGGAAAACCCGCTCAACAATCCGACGCCCGAGGAGATCATGCCGGTCTACCTGTACCTCATGGGCCCGGACAGCACTGGCGTCAATGGCCAGGCGTTCAACGCGCAATAATGAGCCCTACCGGTGTCGCGACGATTTACCGTCGCGACACCGGCCCAGGTCGATGCCCAGCGAGGCGAACCGCCAACTCCACGTCGCCGGGCTTGCCGCACCTTGCTGCCAATTCATTGATTTTCAATCGGTTTTTATAGAAGTGAACCGAATGGCATGACTTTCGCTCTAAACTTCCTCAAACATGCCATGTTCGGCAAGTAATGGACGTTGAGACGAGACTTATGCCTGCCAGGGAAAGCAGACTAAACTCAAATCAGTGTCCTACGGGACTGAAGGACCAGTACGACGTGCAGCCCAAAGCCGCCACACCCAACCTGCCAGGACAGATTTAGCTTAGGGGCTAACGCCATATGAAAACGCCCACCCAGATCAACGCGATTGACTTCGACAGCGCCAAATTGCAGCGTCTGGGTCTTGGCCAGCCATCGCCGCTCGCGGCACGCTCCGTCAGCCTTTCGCAATTGCGCCAGCAACTGAGCCAGCAATTGCAGACCAGCCTGGAGCCACAGCGCATCCTTGGCCTGTTTTTCCGGGAAATCCAGCGGTTGGTACCCCTGGATGCGTTGGCCTATCAGCACAAGGCCAGTGACCTGCGCCTGGAGTTCGGACAACGCGGGCATCACACCCTCAGCTATAACCTCAGCCATGAAGGCGAACACCTGGGTGAACTGGTATTCCGTCGCAACCAACGCTTCACCGAGCCGGAGCAGAGCGACCTTGAATCCATCATGTCGACACTGCTGTACCCACTGCGCAACGCGCTGCTCTACCGCGCCGCCACCCAAAGCGCCCTGCGCGATCCGCTGACCGGTACCGGCAACCGCATCGCCATGGACCAGACGCTGATGCGTGAAATCGACATGGCCAAGCGTCATTCGCAACCCTTGTCGGTGCTGATGCTCGACATCGATCATTTCAAGCGCATCAACGATAGCCATGGTCACGGCGTTGGCGACGAAGTGCTCAAGGCTGTGGCCGAGTCGATCAAGAGCCAACTGCGCAACGTGGACATGGTGTTCAGGTTCGGCGGTGAAGAGTTTCTGATCCTGCTGGCCAATACCAGCCGGGATGCTGCAGCCATGGTCGGTGAACGACTGCGTTATGCCGCCCAGACCCAGGACTATTTCGCCACAGGCAAAAGGATCGAGCTGACGGTCAGCCTGGGGTGCGCCACCCTGCTACCGGGGGAATCATCGGAAAGCCTGCTGCGCAGGGCCGATAGCGCGCTGTACGTGGCCAAGCGCGAAGGCCGTAACCGACTGGCAATGGCAGGCTGAAAAACAACTGTGGGAGCGGGCTTGCTCGCGAAAGCGGTCTGGCAGTCAACCTCCCCGTCGACTGTCAGACCGCTTCGCGAGCAGGCTCGCTCCCACATGGGTTGTGGCTATCTGTTGGGGTAAAAATCAGCTCTCCGCCAGTGCCAGGCGCTCGCGGGTGAATGAAGACTTACTCACCGTCTCCGACTGCTCCAGTTGCATGCAACGCTCCAGGAACAGGTACATGTAGTCATAGCTCTTGCACACGGCCTGGCGCAGCTCCGTTTGCAGGGTCTTGCTTGGGTTCATTCCCGCCAGCGTACAGATGATTTCCAGGGCTTCCCAAGGATGGGCATCGTCATACTGGGCATGCATCTTCAGCCATTTCATCGCCCGCTTGCGGTCTTCCTCGGCGAAAGCGGCCGCGTAGACACCGCTGGAACACACCAGCGCCGACCACTCCCCCGTGGCCCCCTCAATGGCATAGTTGGTCGCGGCAATGGCCACGATCAGCGAATCCGAGGAACTGGTGTGCCAGCACCAGTGGCTCAAGGCATGCAGCTCAGGCGGCACATGCTGGGCTTGCAGGTCTTCCAGGGTCACGCCATGGGCGGCGCTCCAATTGACCCAGTAGTCGGCATGATTGAGTTCGACACGAATGTTGCGCATCAGCCAGCGACGCGCCATGTCCTCGCCGGGGTGGCGGGCAAAGCGGGTCTTGGTGAGGTTCTGTGCCATGTATAAAGCGAACTGTTCGACGACCGGCCAACCACCAATGAGGTAGTGGCGCATGGTCCTGGCGCTGAGCTTGTTGTCGCGCATGCGCTGATACAGTTCGTGTTCGACAACCCGGCGCTTGCTCTCGCTGCAATCGGTAATGAGCTGCTGTGCCCATTTCGGATAGCTCGTGGCGTCCATGAGCGGGCCTGTTCGGTTGAATGTGTCGATCACTGTCGGGCTCCTTTTGATTGTGATTTTCCAGATCAACAAGAGGTTCAGCGGAACGTGCCGGGGGCCTTGAATAACAACGGCTGGGGCCGGGCCGGCCGACATTGCAACGTGTCGCAGGTAAACAATTGCGGGCGTTCGATCACATACCCCTGAGCGTAGTCCACCCCAATCTCCAGCAATGCCTGCTCGATCTGGGCGGTTTCAACAAACTCGGCAATCGTGCGCTTACCCATGACGTGGCCGATGTGATTGATCACTTCGACCATTGCACGGTTAATCGGGTCGTCCAGCATATCCTTTACGAAACTCCCGTCGATCTTCAGGAAGTCTACAGGTAAATGTTTCAGGTAAGCGAATGAAGACATTCCGGCGCAAAAGTCATCCAGCGAGAAGTAGCATCCCAAGCTCTTGAGTTCATTGATAAAGCGAATCGCACTGCCCAAATTCGAAATAGCGCTGGTTTCTGTAATTTCAAAACAAATCATTTCTGGCGGAATCGAATAAGCCGCGAACTGTTTACGCAAAAAGTCGAGGAATGCTTGATCTCCGATCGTTGTGCCTGACAGATTGATCGCACACATCGCCATGGGCCCCTGTCGTGAATCATTCAGGCACTGGCGGATGATCTTGAAGACATTCTCCACCACCCAACGGTCCAGGGAGGTCATCAGGCCATAGCGCTCCGCCGCGGGAATGAAGCTGTCCGGCAGGATCATCCGCCCGGCTTCGTCATGCAGGCGCAACAGGATTTCAATGTGTCCACCGCCATGATCGCCCGGGCCCAGCGCGGCGATTTCCTGGGCGTAGAGGCAGAAGCGGTTTTCCTCCAGGGCCATGTGCAGGCGCTGGACCCAGGCCATCTCGCCAAAGCGCAGGGACAGCTCCGAGTCGTCGGCATGATAGACCTGGACTCGGTTGCGCCCCTTTTCCTTGGCCATGTAGCAAGCCATGTCGGCAGCCCGCAGGGACGCCTCCAGGGTCGTCGGCGTCTGGGCGATATGCACCAGGCCGATACTCACGGTGGTCACGAACGGCCGGCCCTTCCAGACAAAGTGCAGGTTCTGCACGGTCTGGCGCAGCCCTTCGGCGATTTTTTCCGCCGCTTCCGGCGAACAGTTCTCCAGCAGGATCCCGAACTCATCCCCGCCCAGCCGGGCCAGGGTGTCGTTTTCCCGCAGCCCTGATTGCAACAAGGCGCAGATATGCCGCAGCAATTCGTCGCCTGCTGCATGGCCGCAGGTATCGTTGACCAGCTTGAACTGGTCCAGGTCGAGAAACATCAAGGCATGGCGCCCGATCTGGCGAGTGAGGTTGTGCAAGGCCTGCTCGAGGCGATACTCGAACTCCCGACGGTTGGCCAGGCCAGTCAGGGCGTCATGGGTAGCCTGCCACGAAAGGTTGGCGATGTACTGGCGTTCCTGGGTCATGTCATGCAACACCAGCACCGCGCCGCTGACCTTGCCCGCATGGCGGATCGGCGCGCCCACCAGAGTGACCGACACGGTGCTGCCATCCAGGCGCTGGATCAGTTTCGAATGTTCGCTGGCGCCGCTGAGCCGGCCGCTGAGGATGTGCTCGATCAGGGTCAGCCCCTCGGTCTGGGCGTTGTCATCGAGCAAATTGAACAGCGCGGCCAGGGGCAAGCCCGAGGCGTGTTCGGCTTTCCAATGGGTCATCGCCTCGGCAGCGGGGTTCATGTAGGCGATGGCCCCCTCGACGTCGGTGGTGATGACCCCATCGCCGATGGATTGCAGGGTGATCTGCGCCCGTTCCTTCTCCATTTGCAGCGCGTTGGCGAACACCTGCCGCTGGGCCAGCAGTTTATGGGTACGCAACAACGCCAGGACGATCAACCCCAGGGCGGTGGCGAAATTGGTCACCAGCAAAAGCCGCAGAATGAACCGCGAGCCCTCGCCCAGCGCGTCGCTGAATGCCTTGGCGGCCGGGGTGACGGAATCGTTGATCGCAAAGATCTGGGCCTTCCAGCCGCGGATATCCACCTCCGTCGCCTGGCCTGCGGTAATGCTGCTGTGCATCTGCCGGGCGACGTTATCCAGCTCGATCAGGTAGCCGTCGCCCACCGTCCAGAGATCGATGGCTTCTTCCAGGTAACTGAAGTGACGGAAATTGAGGTACAACCAGATCACGCTGGACACGTCGTCAGGATGGTTGCCGCCTTTGAGAATCCCGACCCGTGCCGCTTCCAGATCCGGCGGTTCGCGGTCCAGCGCCACCCGTAGCTCATGGCCGCCTTCAGGTACGGCGATGGCTTGCTGGTACTTGCGGAAAATCGCCTCGTCGCGGCTGTCGGCGTAGAGGTTGAGGTAATAGATGGCGTCTTTCTGGCCCTTGGACCAGAGACTCTCCCCCGCCACGTAGCCGCGAACGGCGGACAGCACGTAAAGGCTGACGCCGCCAAGCAATGCCTGAAAGAGCACGACGGCGATAAAGGGCCAGACGATGCCCAGCAGCCGTGGTGTTGCGAGAGTCTGCTTTTGCTTCATGAGGTCCCTTGCACAGGTATTGCTGGACGAACACCCGCCAGAATTCCGCTCCTGACTCAATAGCCTAGGCTAGTTTTCAACCCTTCGAATGAATGGATGAACAGATCGACAGGCTTTGCGTGGAATTCGGAAAAATCGGCGTGTTTGCCTGCTTTTTTTCCGACACTAAGCGCAGAAAAACCCGGGAAACTCAAGGCTGCTGTATCTGTTGCAAATGGCCGTAGAGTCGAGCGTAGAGGCCTCCTTCGGCAATCAACTGCAAATGGTCACCGTCCTCAGCGATTTGCCCTGCGTCGAACACCAATACCCGATCGGCCTGCTTCACCGCCGAGAGCCGGTGGGCGATGATCAGCGTGGTGCGTGCACTCAAAAAGCGCGCCAGTGCCTGGTGAAGGTTGTACTCGGTGGCAGCGTCCAGTGCCGAGGTGGCTTCGTCGAGAATCACCACCCGTGGGTCGGCCAGTACCATGCGGGCGATGGCCAGCCGTTGACGCTGCCCGCCCGACAGCCGCACCCCGGAACGTCCAACGACGCTCTCCAGGCCCTGGGGCAGCGCCCGTACGGTAGCATCGAGCTGGGCGATTTCCAGTGCTCGCCAGCAGTCGTCGTCACTGCACTCACGGCCCATGGCGAGGTTGGCCCGCACCGTATCGTTGAACAGCGCCGGATGTTGCAACACCACTGCAACATTCTCCCGGATGGTCTCCAGGCCGATCTCCTGCTGCGTGGCGCCGCCGAAACGAATGCTGCCCGATTGTGGCGTGTACAGCCCCAGTAACAACTGCACCAGGGTGCTCTTGCCGCCGCCGCTGGCGCCGACGATGGCGACTTTCTCGCCCGGCGAGATGGACAGGTTCAACTGGTTGAGCACCAGCTCCTCGCCGTAACCGAAACTCAACCCCTGGATATCGATGCCCACGGTGTCACGGCCCTTGAACGGATCGACGCCGCCCGTGTACTGCGGCTCGTCGGCCCGGGCCAGCAGTTCATTGATTCGACTCAAGGCGCCGCCGGCAGCGTAATAGGCGTACTGCAAGTTCAACAGTTGCTCGACCGGCCCGATCATGAACCAGAGGTAGCTGAACACCGCCAGCATCTGGCCGATGGACAGGTCGGAGAACACCACGGTGAGCATGGCCGCTGCGCGAAAAATATCGATGCCGAACTGAAACAGCAAACCACTGGCGCGGTTCGAGGCGTCGGTTTTCCACTGCGAACTCACGGCGTAATCACGGACCTCCTTGGCACGCATCCCCAAACGACCAAGGAAATAACCCTGGCGGTTACCGGCGCGCACTTCCTGGATCGCATCCAGGGTTTCGGTCAAGGCCTGGGTGAAGCGTGAGGTGCTGTCGTTCTCCAGTTTCTTGAGGTGCTTGACCCGCTTGCCCAACTGCACCGTGGCATAGATCACCAGCGGGTTGAACAGCAGGATCAGCAGCGCCAGCTCCCAGTGCATCCACACCAGGATCCCGGCGGTGCCCACCAGGGTCAACATCGCCACCAGGAAACGGCTGAGGGTTTCGCCAATGAATTTGTCGAGGGTGTCCAGGTCAGTGACCAGGTGGGCCGCCACGGTGCCACTGCCCAGGCTTTCGTACTCACCCAGGGATATGCGCTTGAGCCGTTCGATCAAGCGGATGCGAATGCGATAGACGATGTCCTTGGCCAACCGGGCGAACAAGCGCGCCTGCAGCACGTTGAACAGCAATGCGCCACAGCGCAGGGCCAGGGTCACCAGCAACATCAGCCCAATGTAGCCAGCAGCGCGCTGCCACTGCGTGGGCAATGCCTGGTTCATGACTTTCAGGGCTGCATCGCCATGCCCCAGCAGCACTTCATCCACCAGCAGCGGTAACAGCAACGGGATCGGCACGCTGCACAGTGTCGCCAGCACGGCCACACCGTTGGCGATCCACAGGGCTTTTTTATGCTTGAGGGCCAGGCGACGGATTTGTGCCCAGCTCAACCGGTCGATGCGCTGCGAGGGCGATGTATCTGGCGGCCGGTCAGGCACAGGCCGCGCGCTCCAGCCAGCGGCCAAGCAAAGGCGACAGTTGGCTCAGGGGCTGGTAACCGTTGGTCAGCAAGGCCAACTGGCCGTCACGCTCGGCCAACAGCGTGGGAAACCCGGCGATGCCCAAGTCCTGCACCCAGGTGAAATCCGCAGCCGTGGCCGCATGTTGGTCGGCACGGTCGAAGGCCGCGGCGAACTCGATGCGTGGCAGCCCGGCCTGTTCGGCCAGCTCAACCAGGACGCTGGCGTGGGTGACGTCACGGCCTTGCACATAAAAAGCCTGCTGGATCAGCTTCACCAGCTTCCAGGCCAGGTCTGGAGCCAGGCTGCGGGCCGTCACCAATGCCCGGCAGGCAGGTTCGGTGTCGTAGACGAAACCGTCCGGCAACGCGCCTTCAAGCTTGAAGGGCTGGCCGGTGGCCTGGGTGACCGCCTGCCAGTGTTCAAGAATGTAGCGCCGGGTGGTCGGTTCCAGCGCCGAACCGCTGCCGGTACGCAAACCGCCCACCACCAGGTGCAATTCCACCCCTGCGGCATGCGCCTGCTCTACCAACGCCTCGGCCACCGGCGCAAAGCCCCAGCACCAGGAGCACATCGGGTCCATCACATAGAGCAGGCGTGACGCCATGGTTCAAGCCTCGGAAGATGTTTGCTTGTAGTTGTAGCCGATCGGGTGCGGCATGTTGCGCGCCTTGGCCAACTCGATCTGCTTCTGCCGGTCGATGGCGCTGCGACGGGTCTTCTCGCTCAGTTTATCCCAGCAATGCGGGCAGCTGATGCCAGGCACATAGTGCTCCGAAGCGCGGTCTTCTACGCTCACCGGGGTACGACAAGCGTGACATTGATCGTAGTCCCCTTCGCTGAGGTCGTGGCGAACGGTTACGCGGTTGTCGAACACGAAGCAGTCGCCGCGCCACTTGGTTTCTTCCTGAGGGACCTCTTCGAGGTATTTCAGGATGCCGCCCTTGAGATGATAGACCTCGTCGAAACCCTGGCCGAGCATGTAGCTGGAAGCTTTTTCACAACGAATGCCGCCGGTGCAGAACATCGCGACTTTCTTGTGCCTGGCCGGGTCGAAGTTGGCCTTGATGTACTCAGGGAATTCACGAAAGCTGGTGGTCTTGGGGTCGATGGCGCCTTCGAAGGTGCCAATGGACACTTCGTAATCGTTGCGGGTGTCGATCAACAGCACTTCAGGATCGCTGATCAGCGCGTTCCAATCCTGCGGCTCGACATAAGTGCCGACCTGCTTGTTCGGGTCCACGCCTTCGACGCCGAGGGTGACGATTTCTTTCTTGAGCTTGACCTTGGTGCGGTAGAACGGCTGCTCATCGCAGTACGACTCTTTATGGTCGATGTCGATCATGCGCGGATCGTTCTTGAGCCAGGCCAGCAGGCCGTCGATGCCTTCGCGAGTGCCGGAGACCGTGCCGTTGATACCTTCTTCGGCGATCAGCAACGTGCCTTTGATGCTGTTGTCGAGCATGGCCTTGAGCAAGGGCTCACGCAGTTCGACGTAATCTTCAAGGGTGACGAACTTATACAGTGCCGCCACGACAATGGGTTGTGCCATGGGTGTTTCTCCAGGTGGCTACCCTCGTAAAGGGTGAACCGGATGCGAAAAAAAACGCGCCCGGGAAGGCGCGTTGCGGATTCTAACAAAAAACAGGAGGGGTGCAGACAGCGATTGCTGTGGGCAACAGCGCCGTGAGGATCACTCTGTGGGAGCAAGACCCTGTGGGAGCAAAGCTTGCTCGCGATGCAGACACCTCGGTTTTTGAGAGACCGCATCAACTTCATCGCGAGCAAGCTTTGCTCCCACAAGTGCTCACTCCCACAGGGCTTTGCTCCCACAGACTCAAGGCTTTGCCATCCACCGCAGTCCAATCAGTGCTTGCTGCCACCGGCACACGTCGGCGAAGCCGGGGCCGCGTCGATCTGCGCCCATTCTTCGGGGGTGTAGGTGTGCAGCGCCAACGCATGGAACTCACCCATCAACTCGCCCAGCGTGCCGTAGACCTTCTGGTGACGCTTGACGCGATTGAGCCCTTCGAACTGCTGGCTGACCAACACGGCCTTGAAGTGGGTCTGCAGGCCACGGCTGTGCATGTGGCTTTCATCCAGCACTTGCAAGTGCTCGGGCTGCAGGAGCCCGAGTGTCGATTCGATGCGTTGTTGCATGCTCATACCAGGCTCCGCTTACGGCTTTTTCTTGGCTGGGGCGGCTTTTGGCTCGAGCTCGGCCGTCATGTCCGCGAGCAGTTTGTTGACCACCGGGACCGCGCTTTCAAGCTTGGCCTGGGTCAGTTGGGCCGATTGCTGGGTCAACTGCGGCATTTTCTCGAGGACTTTCTTGCCCAATGGCGATTGGTAGAAAGCGACCAGGTCCTTGAGCTCCGATTCGCTGAAGTTGCTGGTGTAGAGCTTGACCATGTCCGGCTTGAGCTTGTTCCAGCCGATGGCTTGGTCCAGCGCGGCATTGGCCTTGGCCTGGTAGGTTTCCAGGGTGGCTTTTTTCGACTCAGGGGCCTTGGTCTGTTCAAAGCGCTGGGCAAACATCTGCTGCACTTGCATGTACACCGGAGTACCCAGTTTGTCAGCGTGCGCCAGGGTCAGGAACGCTTCGGCGCTGGCGTTGTGGCTGGCGGTATCGGCGAAAACAGGGCCGCTGGCACACACCAGAGCAACTGCGGTACAGATGGCACGAAGACGGGTCATCGAGTTTCCTTTCATTACAGGCGAGGTAAAACCCCAAGGGCGACCATTCTGCGCCTAAAAAACGCCGGGCCTCAACCCCGGAGCTTGCCGGGTCCGATTGACGGGCCGAACCCACCGCTCCTGGATTGAGGGATGATTGAGGGAACCGGAGCCGCCCATCTGGGCCTAAACTGCGCATTCAGCCCTTAAGGAGTTTGACCCGATGAGCCGTATCGAAACCGACAGCCTGGGCCAGGTTGAAGTCCCGGACGACGCCTACTGGGGCGCCCAGACGCAGCGTTCCATGATCAACTTTGCCATTGGCAACGAACGCATGCCGCTGTCGGTGTTGCACGCCTTGGCACTGATCAAGAAAGCCGCCGCGCGGGTCAATGATCGCAATGGCGACCTCCCCGTCGACATTGCCCGCCTGATCGAACAGGCCGCCGACGAAGTGCTGGCCGGCCAACATGACGACCAGTTCCCGCTGGTGGTCTGGCAGACCGGCAGCGGAACCCAGAGCAACATGAACGTCAACGAGGTGATTGCCGGGCGCGCCAACGAACTGGCCGGCAACCCGCGCGGCGGCAAGAGCCCGGTGCACCCCAACGACCACGTCAACCGCTCGCAGAGTTCCAACGACTGCTTCCCCACCGCGATGCACATTGCCGCCGCCCAGGCCGTCCACCAGCAATTGCTCCCGGCCATCAGCGAGCTGTCCGGCGGCCTGGCGGAACTGGCGGCGCGCCACATGAAACTGGTCAAGACCGGCCGCACCCACATGATGGATGCCACGCCGATCACCTTTGGCCAGGAATTGTCGGCGTTCATCGCTCAACTCGATTACGCCGAACGGGCGATCCGCGCCGCGCTGCCCGCAGTCTGCGAACTGGCCCAGGGTGGCACGGCGGTCGGCACCGGGCTCAATTCACCTCATGGTTTCGGCGAAGCGATTGCCGCTGAACTGGCAGCGCTGTCGGGCCTGCCGTTCGTCACCGCACCGAACAAGTTTGCCGCGCTGGCCGGCCATGAACCCCTGACCTCGTTGTCCGGCGCGCTGAAAACCCTCGCCGTGACCTTGATGAAGATCGCCAACGACCTGCGCCTGCTGGGCTCCGGACCACGGGCCGGGTTCGCCGAGGTGAAACTGCCGGCCAACGAGCCGGGCAGCTCCATCATGCCCGGCAAGGTCAACCCGACCCAGTGCGAAGCCTTGTCGATGCTGGCCTGCCAGGTCATGGGCAACGACGTGACCATCGGTTTTGCCGCCAGCCAGGGGCATTTGCAGTTGAACGTGTTCAAACCAGTGATCATCCACAACCTGCTGCAATCGATTCGCCTGCTGGCCGACGGCTGCAGCAACTTCCAGCAGCACTGCATCGCCGGGCTCGAACCGGATGCCGAGCAGATGGCCGCGCACCTGGAACGTGGGTTGATGCTGGTGACCGCGCTGAACCCGCACATCGGCTACGACAAGTCTGCAGAAATCGCCAAGAAAGCCTACGGCGAAGGGCTAACCCTGCGTGAGGCGGCGCTGCAACTGGGGTACCTGACCGATGAAGAGTTCGATGCCTGGGTGCGGCCGGAGAATATGCTGGAGGCCGGTAGCCAGGGCTGAGTCTTGCGTTGATCGATAGGCCGCTATCGCGAGCAAGCTCGCTCCCACAGGGGGCTAACGCCCCACACGCCGGGCCCTGAGCCCGGCGATCAGCGACGGGCCCAGGGCAACCAGCGCCGACCCCAGCACCACCAGCACCGCCCCGCCATACCCCAGCAGATTGATCTGCTCGGCATGGACATAATCAGGCCACCACCAAGCCGCCATCGCCACTGCGGCGAACGTCACCAGCGGCGTGATCGCCAGCGTCGCGCTGACCCGCGAGGCTTCCCAATGGGCCAAGGCTTCGGCAAACGCACCATAGGCAATCAGCGTGTTGAGGCAGCACGCGAGCAACAGCCAGCCTTGCAACGGGCTCAATTGCAGCGCCTCCAACGGATGCACCCAGGGCGTGAGCAGCAACGCGCAGAACAGGTAGATCACCATCATCACCTGCAACGAATTCCACACCGTCAACAATTGCTTCTGGCCCAGGGCATAGAACGTCCAGACCGTCGACGCCAGCAACACCATCAAGACCCCGGCGGTGTAGTCGCTCAGGGACGTCAGCAACTCGCCCAGGCGCTGGTTGAAGAACAGCGCGAAACCGGTCAGCAGCACCAGCAGGCCGATGCCCTGCCCCACACTGAACCGCTCCTTGAACACGAACAGGCTGGCGACCAGCAACATGATCGGCCCCATCTGCACCACCAATTGCGCGGTGCCGGGGCTCAAGCGATTCAGGCCCATCAGGTACAACACGTAGTTGCCCACCAGCCCGAGCACCGCCATCGCCACCAGCCAGCCGCCGCGTGGGCCCAGGACCTTGTGACTGGGCAGGCGTCGGGTCGCCGCCAAATAGATGAACAGCAAACCGCCGGACACCAGCAAGCGAAACCAGGTCACGGTGACCGGGTCCATCACTTGCAGCACTTGCTTGAGCTTGATCGGCAGGATTCCCCAGAGCAGGGCAGTCAACAGGGCGAGGAACAGGCCGTAGACCCAACGACCGGACGATATGTGCATGCAACCCTCGAAGCCCAAGACAAAGGACGTCCATTCTAGGCGTCTATTGCGTCACGACACAGGGACAGTTGGGCAGAGGCCGCCCATGGGATTGTATGGGTCGTAGCCGTCGATCGGCTGGACAGGCGGGAATCTGGGACAACACATATGCTCATTTTAAACAGACCTCGCTGCACTCTGGAGACCCGACATGCTTGGAAAACGCGCCTTGGATCCCGCCCCTACGACTATTTTTCGCAGTGACCGGATCTGCCGGGTTAACGGCGAGTTTTATTTCAATACACGTGAGGGCACCCAAGAGGGTCCGTTCGCCACCCGCGAGGCGGCAGAAGTGGAGATAGAAGCGTATATCCAGCGGATGCAGCAGCTGACTCAGGTTGCCAGCTAAACACTTCCACGGCTGGCGCAGCACCTTGTAGCGAGGGGATTTATCTGTGGGAGCAAAGCTTGCTCGCGATGCAGACACCTCGGTTTGAGAGACCGCATCAACTTCATCGCGGGCAAGCCTAGCTCCCACAGAGATAAATCCCCTTGCCATAAATAATCCCCTCGTCAGCGCCCGGTTACCTCACCGCCTCAAACAACCCCGTAGCCCCCATCCCACCGCCCACGCACATGGTCACGATGCCGTAGCGCAGGTTGCGCCGTTGCAGCTCGCGCACCAGATGCCCCACTTGCCGCGAGCCGGTCATGCCGAACGGATGGCCGATGGAGATCGAGCCGCCGTTGACGTTGTATTTCTCAGGATCGATTTCCAGCCGGTTGCGGCTGTACAGGCACTGGGAAGCAAACGCCTCGTTGAGTTCCCACAGGTCGATATCGGCGATCTGCAAGCCCTTGGCCTTGAGCAGCTTGGGCACTGAAAACACCGGGCCGATGCCCATCTCGTCCGGCTCACAACCGGCCACGGCGAAGCCACGGAAAAATGCCTTGGGCTTGAGCCCCAGCGCCAGGGCTTTCTCCAGGCTCATCACCAAGGTCATCGAGGCCCCGTCGGACAACTGCGACGAGTTACCCGCCGTCACCGAACCGTCTTCGGCGAACACCGGTTTCAGGCCGGCCAGGCTTTCATAGGTGGTGTCCGGACGGTTGCAATCATCGCGGTCGACCACGCCATCGAGGATCTGCACAGCGCCCGTGTGCTTGTCCTCGACCCGGTACTTGACCGCCATCGGGATGATTTCGTCATCGAACAACCCGGCCGCCTGGGCCTTGGCGGTGCGTTGCTGGCTCTGCAAGGCGTAGCGGTCCTGCTCCTCGCGGCTGACCTGGTAACGACGGGCAACGATCTCGGCCGTCTGGCCCATGGGGAAATAGATCCCGGGCACCTGTTCCTTGAGCAGCGGGTTGATCAGGTTGTCGGTGTTGACGCTTTTCATCGTCAGGCTGATGGATTCCACGCCGCCCGCCACAATGATGTCGCTGCAACCGGAAGCGATCTGGTTGGCGGCGATGGCAATGGCTTGCAGACCCGAGGAGCAGAAACGGTTGAGGGTCATGCCGGCGGTGCCGGTGCCCAATTGCGAGAGCACCGCCACGTTGCGCCCGATGTTGTAGCCCTGGGCACCTTCATTGGACCCGGCTCCGACGATGCAGTCCTCGACACTGGCCGGGTTGATGTCGTTGCGCGCCAGCAAGGCATCGACACAATGGGCCGCCATGTCATCCGGACGGGTCATGTTGAACTTGCCGCGAAAGGACTTGGCCAGGCCGGTCCGTACGCTGTCGACGATCACCACTTCACGCATGGCTGTACCTCATTGTTGTAGTCGGTTGAGAGTGGATCGAGCATAAATCCACTGCATAACCGACCGCGACAATCATTCACCCCGCGTATGCGTGCCCATCGCCCTAGCGCTTCTTCTTGCGAGCCTGTTTTGCAGTCCGCTCGAAAGCTGCCTCCAGCGCCTGGTTGAGGGTGCGCAACACCTTGACCCGCGCCCAGCGCTTGTCGTTGGCTTCCACCAATGTCCAAGGGGAAATCTCGGTGCTGGTGCGGTCGACCATGTCGCACACCGCCGCGCGGTAGGCGTCCCACTTGTCGCGGTTGCGCCAGTCATCCTCGGTGATTTTGAAACGCTTGAACGGGATCTCCTCGCGCTCCTGGAAACGCTCCAGCTGGGTTTCCTTGTCGATGGCCAGCCAGAACTTGACCACCACCACGCCGGCATCGGCGATCTGTTCCTCGAAGTCGTTGATTTCACCGTAGGCCCGCAACCAGTCGGCCTGGCTGCAAAACCCTTCGACCCGCTCCACCAGCACCCGGCCGTACCAGGAGCGGTCGAACATGGTGAACTTGCCTCGCGCGGGAATATGCCGCCAGAACCGCCACATGTAGGGGTGGGCGCGCTCTTCTTCAGTGGGCGCGGCAATCGGCACGATGCTGTATTGGCGCGGGTCCAGGGCCGCCGCAACCCGTCGGATCGCCCCGCCCTTGCCTGCCGCGTCATTGCCTTCGAACACCGCGACCAAGGCATGCTGGCGCATGCGTTTATCCCGCAGCAGGCCGGCGAACCGGGCCTGCTCGGTGATCAGTTGCTCTTCGTAGTCGGCCTTGTCCAGGCGGCGGGTCATGTCCAGGCTGTCGAGCAGCGTGACCTGGCCGTCCAGCGCAGGCAACGGCGCCACGTTGACCTTTTGCGGCTTGATCTTCGACCGGTCCAGGGCCTGTCGCAAGCCGTCGAGCAGGATCCGCCCGACGGTGAGGCTGCGATAACAGCTGTCCATGCCTTCGATTACATGCCACGGCGCGTAGTCGCGACTGGTGCGGCGCAGCACACGCTCGCCGTATTTGACGAACTTGTCGTAGGTCTGGGACTGCTGCCAGTCCAGCGGGCTGATGCGCCAGCTGTGCAGCGGGTCATCCTTGAGCCCCTTGAGCCGAGCCTTCATCTGTTTCTTGGACAGGTGGAACCAGAACTTGAAGATCAGCGCGCCTTCATCGCAAAGCATTTTCTCCAGGCGCTCGGCCCCGGCAATCGCCTGGTCGAGCCGCGGGTCCTTGAACTCGCCATGGACCCGACCTTGCAGCATCTGGCTGTACCAGTTGCCGAAGAAAATACCCATGCGCCCCTTGGCCGGTAGCATCCGCCAGTAGCGCCATGCCGGAGGACGCGCCAGCTCCTCGTCGGTCTGTTGGTCGAAGGTGCGCACTTCGATCAGCCGCGGGTCCATCCACTCGTTGAGCAACTTCACCGTCTCGCCCTTGCCCGCACCTTCGATGCCGTTGATCAACACGATGACCGGAAACCGGCCCTGCTGCTGCAACTCGAATTGCGCCTCCAGCAGCGCTTCACGCAGGGCCGGCACCTCGGCCTCAAAGGTGTCTTTATCGATGACATGACCGATTTCAGCGGATTCAAACATGGGCAGCTCCTTCCGGGGATGGGCCAAGACTAGCGGATTGGATGCGGTCCTGTGCAGCAGATTCCATCCAGATGCGCGCTCTGTTGCGATGGGTCAAGCAAGCCGATACCGATCGGCTAGAATGGCCGCTCAGTTTTGACCGAGCCAGCCATGACGCCCATCCAGCAACACGCCCAACTCGACTGGGATGATCAGGGTCGCCCGCGTTCGCGGGTGTTCGACGATGTGTATTTTTCCGACCAGTCGGGGCTGGAAGAAACCCGTTATGTGTTCCTTGAGCAGAACAACCTGGCCGAGCGTTTCACGGCCCTGACCGATGACGGGCGGCTGGTGATCGGCGAAACCGGATTTGGCACCGGCTTGAATTTCCTCTGCGCCTGGCAACTGTTCGAACAGTGCGCACCGGCAGGCGCCCGGCTGCATTTCGTCAGTGTCGAGAAGTACCCCTTGAGCCCCGAGGACCTGCGCCGGGCCCTGGCCTTGTGGCCGCAACTGAGCCTTCAGGCGGAGCAATTGCTTGAGCAGTACGTGGCGATCCACCAGGGTTTCCAGCGCCTGGTCTTGGCGGACGGACGGGTGACGCTGACCTTGTTGATCGGCGATGCCCTGGAGCAGTTGCCGCAACTGGACGGGCAGATCGACGCCTGGTTCCTCGACGGTTTTGCGCCGGCCAGGAACCCCGAGATGTGGACCGCCGAGCTGTTCGCCGAACTGGCCCGGCTGGCCGCACCCGACGCCACCCTCAGCACCTTCACCAGCACCGGTTGGGTCCGGCGGTTGCTGAACGCGGCGGGCTTCAAGATGAAGCGCACGCCGGGCATCGGCCATAAGTGGGAAATCCTGCGCGGTGTGTTTCTCGGCTGGCCGGAGCAGACACCGGCGCCGTCCCCGGCAAAACCCTGGTACGCCCGCCCCACCGCGCTGACCGGCGAGCGCCGGGCACTGGTGATCGGCGGCGGCCTGGCCGGTTGTGCCAGCGCTGCCAGCCTCGCCGCGCGTGGCTGGCAGGTGACGCTGCTGGAGCGTCATGCCGGGTTGGCCGAGGAAGCTTCCGGCAACCCCCAGGGTGTGCTGTACCTCAAGCTGTCGGCCCACGGCACGGCGTTATCGCAGATGATCCTCAGCGGCTTCGGCTACACCCGGCGTGTGCTGGAGCAACTGCAACGCGGCATTGACTGGGACGCCTGCGGGGTCTTGCAACTGGCCTTCAACAACAAGGAAGCCGAGCGTCAGGCGCAACTGGCCGAGGCGTTCCCAAGGGATTTGCTGCACCCCCTCGATCAATCCGAGGCGCAGGTGCGGTCCGGCATCGGCCTGGCCTGTGGCGGTCTGTTTTACCCCGAGGGCGGCTGGGTGCATCCACCGGCGTTGTGTCGCTGGCAAGCCTCGAGGCCGGCGATTGATGTGCAACCCCATCATGAAGTGCTGCAACTGCGCCGAGTCGACGGCCAATGGCAGGCATGGGACGGCAAACGCTGCCTGGCCAGCGCGCCGGTGGTGATCCTCGCCAGCGCCGCCGAAATCAAACGTTTCGAACCGGCCGCCGACTTGCCGCTCAAGCGCATTCGCGGGCAAATCACCCGACTGCCGCAAACCAGCCGCAGCCAGAGCCTGGCGACCGTGGTGTGCGCCGAAGGCTATGTGGCTCCGCCGCGGCTGGGCGAGCACACCCTGGGCGCCAGTTTCGATTTCAACAGCGACGACCTGACGCCCACCGCCGCCGAGCACGCCGGCAACCTGCAGATGCTCGAAGAAATCTCCCAAGACCTGGTGGATCGCCTGAACGCTGGCAGCCTGGACCCGGAACGCCTCGAAGGTCGCGCGGCGTTCCGTTGCACCAGCCCGGATTACCTGCCGATTGTCGGACCGTTGGCGGACCGCCAGGCCTTTACCGAGGCCTATGCGGCCCTCGGCAAGGACGCCCGCCAGGTGCCGGACACTCCCTGCCCGTGGCTCGACGGCCTGTACATCAACAGCGGCCACGGCTCCCGCGGCCTGATCACCGCGCCGCTGTCGGGCGAACTGATCGCCGCCTGGCTGGACAACGAACCCCTGCCCCTGCCCCGCAGCGTGGCCGAAGCCTGCCATCCGAACCGGTTTGCGTTGCGGGCATTGATTCGGGGCAAGGCCTAACACCGATTATTGACCCGCCACAAACCCTGTGGGAGCCCTGCAACATCCGACCAAACGGGACCCATCCCGCCGGCTTATAACGCATCGATCTAAAACTCACAGCAATCCCTCCGGTCAGTTTCAGGGTACCCGCCCTTTTGGCGGGTGCGGCTTGACCCCTCCCCAACGGAAAAACCGGTAAGGACTTATGTGCGGATTAGCTGGAGAGTTACGTTTCGATCAACAACCTGCGGACCTTGCGGCCGTAGAGCGAATCACCCATCACCTGGCCCCTCGCGGCCCCGACGCCTGGGGTTTTCATAGCCAGGGGCCAATTGCCCTGGGCCATCGGCGCCTGAAAATCATGGACCTGTCGGACGGCTCGGCCCAGCCGATGATCGATAATCAGTTGGGCCTGTCCCTGGCTTTCAACGGCGCGATCTACAACTACCCGGAACTGCGCAGCGAGCTCGAAGGCCTGGGCTACAGCTTCTATTCCGGGGGTGACACCGAAGTGCTGCTCAAGGGCTACCACGCCTGGGGTGAAGCGCTGCTGCCCAAGCTCAACGGCATGTTCGCCTTCGCCATCTGGGAGCGCGATGCCAAGCGGCTGTTCATCGCCCGCGACCGCCTCGGCGTCAAGCCGCTGTACCTGTCACGCACCGGCCAGCGGCTGCGTTTCGCCTCGGCATTGCCGGCGCTGCTCAAGGGCGGCGACATCAACCCGATGCTCGACCCAGTGGCTCTCAACCATTACCTGAATTTCCACGCGGTGGTCCCGGCACCCCGCACCTTGCTGGCCGGTGTTGAAAAACTGCCGCCCGCCACCTGGATGCGCATCGAAGCCGACGGCAGCACCGAGCAGAAAACCTGGTGGACCTTGCCTTACGGCCCTCGAGCCGAGGAACAGCACCTGAACCTGGAAGACTGGATCGATCGCGTGCTCGACAGCACCCGTGAAGCGGTCGCCATTCGCCAACGCGCCGCCGTGGATGTCGGCGTGCTACTTTCCGGTGGCGTGGACTCGAGCATGTTGGTGGGCCTGTTGCGCGAAGTGGGCGTTGAAGACCTGTCCACGTTTTCCATCGGTTTCCAGGATGCCGGCGGCGAGCGCGGTGACGAGTTCCAGTATTCGGACCTGATCGCCAAGCATTACGGCACCCGCCATCACCAACTGCGCATCGACGAGAAAGAGATCATCGAGCAACTGCCGGCAGCGTTTCGTGCCATGAGCGAGCCGATGGTCAGCCACGATTGCATCGCCTTCTACCTGCTGTCGCGGGAAGTGGCCAAGCACTGCAAAGTGGTGCAAAGCGGCCAGGGCGCCGACGAGCTGTTCGCCGGTTACCACTGGTACCCGCAGGTCGATGGCGCCAGCGATCCGTACGCGGCCTATCGCGCCGCGTTCTTCGACCGCAGCTACGAAGAATATGCCGCCACCGTGCAGCCCAAATGGCTGACGGTCAACGATGCGGCCGGTGACTTCGTCAAAGAACATTTCGCCCAGCCCGGGGCCGATGCGGCGGTAGACAAGGCCCTGCGCCTGGACAGCACCGTGATGTTGGTGGACGACCCGGTCAAGCGTGTCGACAACATGACCATGGCCTGGGGTCTGGAAGCGCGCACGCCCTTCCTGGACTACCGCCTGGTGGAACTCTCGGCGCGGGTCCCAGCGAAGTTCAAACTGCCCGATGGCGGCAAGCAGGTGCTCAAGGAGGCCGCCCGGCGGGTGATCCCCGGCGAGGTGATCGACCGCAAGAAAGGCTATTTCCCGGTGCCAGGCCTCAAGCACCTGGAAGGCAACACCCTGGCCTGGGTTCGCGAGTTGCTGCTGGACCCGAGCCAGGACCGCGGCCTGTTCAACCCGGCCATGCTCGACCGCCTGCTGACCGACCCCAACGGCCAGCTCACGCCATTACGCGGCTCGCGACTGTGGCAACTGGCGGCGCTGAACCTGTGGCTCAGCGAGCAAGGAATCTGATCGATGAAACCTCATGCAACGGTTCACAACCAACGCCTCTTGCGCGGCCAGGCGCCCTCCTACGAACGCCTGCAGGCACGCCTGGCCGAAGACGGCAGCGAGTTGGGTGCCGACCCGATCGCGGTGCATTGCGGCTGGGGCCGACTGTTGATCGGCCATACCTTCCCCGACCCGGCGAGCCTGGCCCAGGAACTGCTCAACGAACAACCCGGCGAACGCGACATTGCCTTGTACGTGGCCGCGCCCCAGCAAGTACTGGGGCTGGAACCGGCACAACTGTTCCTCGATCCGTCCGACACCTTGCGCTTGTGGTTCAGCGACTATCGCCAGTCCACACGGGTGTTTCGCGGTTTCCGGATTCGCCGGGCCCAGAACGAGACCGACTGGCAAGCCATCAACCAGCTCTACCAGGCCCGGGGCATGCTGCCCATCGACCCGCTGCGCCTGACCCCGCGTCACGAGGGCGGGCCGGTCTACTGGCTGGCCGAAGACGACGACACCGGCGCGGTGATCGGCAGCGTCATGGGCCTGAATCACCAGAAGGCCTTCAACGACCCGGAAAACGGCAGCAGCCTCTGGTGCCTGGCCGTGGACCCGCAATGTCCGCGGCCCGGTGTTGGCGAAGTACTGGTGCGTCACCTCATCGAGCATTTCATGAGCCGTGGCTTGAGTTACCTCGACCTGTCGGTGTTGCACGACAATCGCCTGGCGAAGAACCTCTACGCCAAACTCGGCTTTCGCAATCTTTCGACCTTCGCCATCAAACGCAAGAACGGCATCAACCAGCCGTTGTTTCTGGGGCCAGGCCCAGAAGCGCAGTTCAATCCTTATGCGCGAATCATTGTCGAAGAAGCTCACCGCCGAGGCATTGACGTGCAGGTGGACGATGCCGAGGCCGGCTTGTTTACCCTGGTCCATGGCAGCCGCCGGGTCCGATGCCGCGAATCCTTGAGCGACCTGACCAGCGCCATCAGCATGACGCTTTGCCAGAACAAAAGCCTGACGCACAAAGTGCTGAAAAACGCCGGCCTGAATCTGCCAGCCCAACAGTTGGCGGGCAATGCCGATGACAACCTGGCGTTTCTCGACGAGCACGAACGGGTGGTGGTCAAGCCGCTGGACGGTGAACAGGGCCAAGGCGTGGCGGTGGATCTGCGCACCATCGAGGAGGTGCAGAACGCCATCGAAGCGGCCCGGCAGTTCGATAGCCAGGTCTTGCTGGAAAGTTTCCACGAGGGGCTGGACCTGCGCATCCTGGTGATCGGTTTTGAAGTGGTGGCGGCGGCGATCCGGCGCCCGGCGGAGGTGATCGGCGATGGCCGGCACACCATCGGTGCGTTGATCGAAGCCCAGAGCCGCCGACGGCAAGCGGCCACGGGCGGCGAAAGCAAAATCCCGATGGACGCCGAGACCCTGCGCACGCTCAGCGCGGCGGGGTTCGACTACGACAGCGTGCTACCGGCTGGGGAACACCTGTTCGTACGGCGGACGGCGAACCTGCATACCGGCGGCGTGCTGGAGGATGTCACCGGCATCCTGCATCCGACCCTCGCTGATGCGGCGGTACGCGCCGCACGGGCGCTGGACATCCCCATGGTCGGCCTCGACCTGTTGGTGCCGGCGGCCGATCAACCCGAGTACGTGTTCATCGAAGCCAACGAACGCGCAGGCCTGGCCAATCACGAACCACAACCCACCGCCGAGCGCTTTGTGGATTTGTTGTTTCCTCATAGCCAGCCGGTGGCTTAGCCCTTCTTCTGTGGCGAGGGAGCTTGCTCCCGCTGGGCTGCGAAGCGGCCCTTCCCCGTAACCCTCCAGGTTTGTGCATTGACCTGGAGCTCAAAGGGGACCGCTTCGCGGTCCAGCGGGAGCAAGCTCCCTCGCCACAAGGTTCCCCTAATTCAACTTAACGTTCCGTGAGGAGTTTCCATGATCAGCAAAATTCCCGAACCGGATCTCGAATACCTGCAAAAGGTCCTGCTGGAGATGCTCGCCATTCCCAGCCCTACCGGCTTTACCGACACCATCGTGCGCTACGTCGCCGAGCGGCTCGAAGAGCTGGGTATCGCTTTTGAGATGACCCGCCGTGGCACGATCCGCGCCACGCTCAAGGGGCGCAAGAGCAGCCCCGACCGGGCCGTGTCGGCGCATCTGGATACCATCGGTGCCTCGGTGCGGGCCATCAAGGACAACGGCCGCCTGACCCTGGCGCCAGTGGGTTGCTGGTCCAGCCGCTTTGCCGAAGGCAGCCGGGTCAGCCTGTTTACCGACACAGGGGTGATTCGTGGCAGCGTGCTGCCGTTGATGGCGTCCGGGCACGCGTTCAACACCGCCGTGGATGAAATGCCCATCAGTTGGGACCACATCGAGCTGCGCCTGGACGCCTACTGCGCCACCCGCGCCGATTGCGAAACCCTGGGGGTGGGTATCGGCGATTACGTGGCCTTCGACCCCTTGCCGGAGTTCACCGAAAGTGGCCATATCAGCGCCCGGCACCTGGACGACAAGGCCGGGGTCGCGGCGTTGCTGGCGGCGCTCAAGGCGATTGTCGACAGCGGTGAAGAACTGCTGATCGATTGTCACCCACTGTTCACCATCACCGAGGAAACCGGTAGCGGTGCGGCCGCCGCACTGCCCTGGGATGTCAGCGAATTCGTCGGCATCGACATCGCGCCGGTCGCCCCTGGCCAACACTCAAGCGAACATGCAGTCAGCGTGGCGATGCAGGACTCCGGAGGCCCTTACGACTACCACCTGTCACGACACTTGTTGAAACTGGCCAAGGAGAACGACGTACCGGCACGCCGCGACCTGTTCCGCTACTACTTCAGCGACGCCCATTCAGCCATTACCGCCGGCCACGACATTCGTACCGCCCTGCTCGCCTTCGGCTGCGACGCCACCCATGGCTACGAACGCACCCACATCGACAGCCTGGCCGCCCTCAGCCGTCTGCTCGGCGCCTACATCCTCAGCCCACCGGTGTTTGCCAGCGACGCGCAACCGGCCCAAGGCTCGCTGGACCGCTTCAGTCATCAGATCGAGCACGATGCGCAAATGGAAAGCGACACCCGGGTGCCGTCGGTGGATAGCCTGGTGGGGCAGCGCTCCGATAACTGATCCAGCTCGCGATACCGGCTGACAGCATGACTCCCTCGGAGCAAGCCCGCTCCCACAAGGATCTGCAATGGCCATAAAACCAGGCTAGCCGCAAAAGCCCATTGGCCGTAGCATCGCCCCATTGTCTAGCCGAGGTACCCCATGCTCATCCCCCACGACCAACTCGAAGTCGACACGCTCACCCGCCTGATCGAGGATTTCGTGACCCGCGACGGCACCGACAATGGTGACGACACGCCCCTGGAAACGCGGGTTCTGCGGGTCAGGCAAGCCCTGACCAAAGGCCAGGCGTTGATCGTCTTCGACCCCGAAAGCGAACAGTGCCAACTGATGCTCAAGCACGACGTGCCCAAGCACCTATTCGACTGAACAGGCCTTGCGAGTGGCAAGGGCCTTTTTCCTCTGGATCTTGTCGTAGATTTCGGAGCGATGGACATCGACGTGCCGGGGCGCTTCCACGCCAAAACGCACGGTACCGCCGCTGACCGACAGCACACGGACTGAAATATCGTCACCGATGGAAATCAACTCACCTACAGCGCGGCTTAGTACAAGCATGGTTCTTGTCCTTAAGAATGTCTGGACCCTGACCATGCCCGGCCTGTTTCCTGTTCTCAAGACACCCGAGAGAATTCAGTAAGGCCCTACAAGCAAAGTTCTCGTGACTGACGGAAACTTCCTGCAAAAAACCTGTTGGACCGTAGGTTATTTCAGGGAGCTGAGAACCGTGGGCCGAATAGAATCACACTTGCCCCCAGCACGCAGAGCGCCACACCGATCCAGTCGCAAGCCAGCGGCCGGACCCGCTCCACCACGGCCAACCAACCGATCGAGGCAACGATATAGATGCCGCCATAGGCGGCGTAGGCGCGCCCGGCATACGTCGCTTCGATGCGGGTCAGCAACAGGGCGAACAACGTGAGGCTGAGCAACGCAGGAACGATCCACCAGGCGCTCTTGCCCTGGCGCAACCACATCCAGAAGGCGTAGCAGCCAGCGATCTCAAACAGCGCGGCGAGAAAAAACCACAGGTAATTGAGCATGCAGATGTCCATCAGGAAGGCCGAATGGCGCCATCCTGAGGACATCGGGCATCCAGGTCAATTGAGGTTTTGCCGGGCCTTGGCGCGCATCTTGTCGGCCATGACGGTCATTTCGTCGTACAGCAACTGCGGATTCTTCTGCTTGAGCGCCCAAGCCATGCGTCCCTGTTCGTGGGGCAGGATCATGAACTGGCCCTGGGCGACCTGCTGGTAGATGTAGTCGGCAATATCCGTGGCGCTGATCGGCGAGCTTTCCAGCAACTTGCCAACCTGGGCCTTCATGGCCGGGGTCGGGCCGCGGAAGGAGTCCAGCAGATTAGTCTGGAAGAACGACGGACACACCACGTGTACACCGATCTCCTGCTGCGCCAGTTCCACTAGCAGGCTTTCCGACAACGCCACGACGCCAGCCTTGGCTACGTTGTAGTTGCTCATGGCCGGCCCCTGCATCAGGGCTGCCATGGAGGCGATGTTGATGATCTTGCCGCGGCTTTTTTCCAATAGCGGCAGGAACGCCTTGCAGCCCTTGACCACGCCCATGAGGTTGATCGCGATCTGCCAGTCCCAATCCTCCAGCGAAAGTTCACTGAAGAACCCACCCGAGGCCACGCCGGCATTGTTGACGATGATATCGATGCCACCGAGCTTCTCTTCGCAGGCCTGGGCGAATGCAGTCAATTGGCTGTAGTCGCGCACATCGCAGCGCTGGATGAAGCCGTCGCCACCGGCGGCGCGTACTAGCTTGAGGGTTTCCACAAGACCCGGCTCGCTGACATCCGACAAGGCCAGGCGCCAGCCTTCGCGAGCCCAGCGCAGCGCGATTTCGCGACCCAGGCCAGAGCCGGCACCAGTGATCATCATGCGATTTTGCATAGCAAACAGCCTTGTTGTTCCGGGAGAGATAGGCCGAGTGTAGCGAAGGCGTTCGGCGGACCAAGCTCCATCAGATTGCTGAATGGCAAGGGCAAACTGTAGACGTATAAAAACTTTGAATTTTCTACAGAGCGCTACGGTCAGATTTATTAAGCCGCCCGGATTTAACGCATGCGCGCTGGCAGTTGAAAGTTGTATCACTCCAGAACTGACCAATAAGGAAATCTACAATGGGCACAATACTCATCATTATCCTGATTCTCCTGCTGATCGGTGGCCTTCCGGTCTTCCCGCACTCCAGAAGTTGGGGTTACGGCCCGTCCGGTATCATCGGTGTGGTGTTGGTGGTGCTGCTGGTCCTGCTGTTACTGGGCAAAATATAACCCCCTAAGTAAGCGCAAAAAAAAGAGGCTTTTTCAAGCCTCTTTTTTATGCGTGCCGTTTATCAGTCCGGCTTGCCGTCAACGACGCCAGCGGTGTTATCCAGCAGGCTCTTGGTCGCGGTTTGCAGGAAAGATTCGAGCTTGAGTTTCATCGGCGCGGTGTCCGGTGCATCCGGGATGATTTCCGCTCGCGGGTTGGCGCCCAGTTCATAGCGATACATCTTCGGCACCATTTCCTTTTCCTTCGGCAGGACCAGGATGTGGTCATCGCGGATGATCGCCGTGGTCTGTTCGCTGCCCGACGGCTTGATCACACCAAAGCCGGGATCGCCTTGCGGCAGGTTCAGCAGGTCACGGCCCCAGCACTGGTTACGCACCTGCCCACCGATCCGGCCCATGATGGTCGGCACGATGTCGACTTGAGTGCCCACGGTGTGGCTACGTTGGCCGAATTTTTCCTGGATACCCGGGCCGATCAACAGCATCGGTACGTTGAAACGGCCCAGGTCCATTTCGGTGATCTGGCGTTCGTTGCCAAAGCCATGGTCGCCGACCACCACGAACAGCGTTTCCTTGAAGTAAGGCTCTTTACGCGCCTTCTCGAAGAACTGGCCCAGCGCCCAGTCGGAATAGCGCATGGCGGTCAGGTGTTCGTTCAGGCTGCCACGGTCGGTGACCCGCTCGACCGGCAACGGCGTCGGCAACGCATAGGGCGTGTGGTTGGACAGGGTTTGCAGCAAGGCATAGAACGGCTTGCCGTTTTCCCGCGCCTTGAGCTCGATCAGGCCGCGGTCGAACATGTCCTGGTCGGACACGCCCCAGGTCGGATCGGAGAACACCGGGTTCACGAAGTCGTTACGCCCGATGAACGTGGTCATGCCCTGGTTGCTGAAGAAACCCGACTGGTTGTCCCAGGCAAAATCGCCGTTGTAGACATACACATCGTCGTAGTCACGGGCGCTGAGCAGTTGCGGCAGGCCCGACAGCTTGTGGCTGCCTTCCGGCGTCTGCATCAGGTATTCGAAACCCGGCAGGTTCGGGAAGCACGCCATGGTGGCGAACATGCCTTGGTGGGTGTGGGTGCCATTGGAGAAGAAACGGTCGAACAGCAGGCCCTCCTTGGAGAGCTTGTCCAGGTAAGGCGTGATATTGCCCGGCGCGCCCAGGGCACCCACCGAGTGACCGGCCATGCTTTCCATGAGAATCACGACCACGTTCTTGATCGGCAGGGTCTTGTCGGCCGGCGGCGTGTAGTCGCGGCGCACGGCGGCTGTCGCGGTGTCCACCAGTTTATCGTCAGGCATCACCAACATGTCGCGCACGGTCTGTTGTGCCAGCGGTTGCTCGAGGGTGGCTTTCCAGATGTTGTCGCGGTCTCCAGACATCCGGCTCTTGGCTGCGGCCACCAGCGACAGCGTACCGTTGAGGCCCAACTGGTTGGCGAAGTTCGAATCGGTGGTGTAGACGTCACCCCAGCGCAGGGGCGGCCCTTGGCGCAAGGTACCGCGCGCGGCGGTCACGGCGACCAGCAGGCAAACGACAAACACCGCGACACGCCCATACCACGGGGCGATCTGCCGAGTGCCAATGGTGCCGCCACTGAACGGCCCACGGGGACGCGTGGCGCGGTCGGCGCCCTTGAACGCCAGGCTGAGGATGATGGTGCCGCCGATCCAGGCCAGCAGGTAGCGCACCACCGGGAAACCGTACCAAAGCATGCTCATCACGGTTTTCGGGTCTTCCTTCACATACTGGAAGACCAGGCCGTTGAGGCGCTGGTGGAATTCACGGTAGAAATCCATTTCCATCAAGCCGAGGAACAGCGCGATGCTGGAAGTGACGGTCAGCCAGAAACGGAAGAACCCACGGGCCGCCATGGCCCTTGCGCTGAACAACGCCAGCAACAACGGGATGCAAAGGTAGACCACCAGGCGCAAGTCCAAACGCAGGCCGTTGAAGAACGCTTCAACGAAGGTCGAGGCCGGCGTATCGAGGATCATCTCGCGGTTGTAGACCAGCAGCGCCACGCGCAGCAGGCTGAACATGACCATCATCACCAGGGCGCAAAGCAACATGTAGGACAGGTGCGATTTGACGGTAGGTTGCAGCAGGCGATGTGTAGTGCGCTGCTGACTCAGGGCGTCCGGGATTGCCATGTCGTTTAAGGACCCTATTGGAGTTGGAGTGACAGAAAGAAACAACGGCGCGCCCTCTGTTGACCAAAGCCTGGCCTCGGGGCGTGCGCAAATGTGCACAAACGGCTATGGCATTGCCATTAAATAACCGGTGGCGATATGAACGCGGGGGATTGTCCGCAAGACGTGGTGAAAATTTCGTTCAAAAGATATTCAGAAATACAAAAAGCCCAGCCTGCTGATGCGCTTGGGCCGAATGCTGTTGTGGCGAGGGGATTTATCTGTGGGAGCAAAGCTTGCTCGCGAAACAGGCGCCTCGATTCCTGAAAGACCGCATCGCCTTTATCGCGAGCAAGCTTTGCTCCCACAGATGCCCCTGCCTCCGGGGCTCCCGTTACTTAATGGAATTGCCGTCCCAAGCCCGCCGGCACGCCTTCGATGGTGGTGTCTTCCCATGGGCCATTCGGGCTGACGGAACGGCTCCAACCGTTGTTCCAGCGGTAATAGGTACGCTGGCGATAGAACGTGTTCGTCTGGTTGTCCAGCACATAGACCCCAAGCTTGGCGTCCCAGTGGCTATTGCCACCTGGCGGCGGAGCGAAGCTGGCAGAGGTGCGCGGCAGTGGTTTGGCCGGTTTGTTCGGGATGACAGGTTTGACCGGCGGTGTGGACGGGGCCGGTTTGGTGGTCGGGGTCGACGGTGGGATCGGTGGCAGCGGCGCCGAGGGCTCCGACGGACGCTGGACCGCACAAGCGCTCAGGCCCATGACGAGCGTGAGCAGGGTGATACGAGCGATGGCGGTCATGGTGCGAATTCCTGTTATTTGTCCGGGCTGTCGATGGTCAGTTGTTGCGGCGCCGTGGTGCTGCTCGCCAGGGGCTGGCTGCGGCCGATCCACTCACCCGCGGTCGGCTGGCCGGCCCGGGAGATGCGCGCCACCAGTTGGACTTCGGGGAAGTTCGACAGTTTCAACTGCGGCATCATTGCGTCCGCGTCACCCAGTTCTACCGTGACCGGCAGATCGGCGACCGTCAGGCGCTTGGCGGCCAGCGGTGCCGGAGGGCCGCTGACGGCGCGAGCGAAGATGAACACGCTGTCGCCCGGCTGCACCTTGGCCTTGAGTGCCGGCGCCAGGTCGACGCGCACCTTGAGCAACGCCGCAGCCTTGGTCACCGGAGCCTGGGCGACCTTGCCGCCACTGGCTTGCAGCTTCTCGGTGGCGCGGGTGATGCCACCCTGCAGCGCTTCACGGGATTTGTCGCCCTCCGGTAGCTCCACCAGCAGACGCCCCCAGTAATCGATCGCGTCCTGATAGCGTTCACCTTCAAAGGCAGCAATGCCCAACAGGCCGAGGCTGGTGACTTCCTTCGGATCGAGCTTCAACGCTTCGTCGGTCAGGGCCTGGAGTTTGTCCGACCATTTCTTGCCATCGGCAAAATATTGCGCCTGGGCCCATTGGCCCAGCAGTTCGGGTTGACGACCGGCCACCGCCACGGTGCGCTCGAAGAGCTTCGCCGCGTCGGCGGGTCGATCCTGGGCCATGTAGGTACGCCCGAGAAAATACAGGCCCTCGGCGTTATCCGGTTGCGCCGCCACCGCACGTTCCAGGCGCAGGGTCATCTCTTCCATCGACTGCGGCGCCTGGGCGAATTCACGGGTCAGCTCAACCTTGTCGCTGGCACCGAAATGCAGGTACAGCGCCAGGCCCAATACCGGCACCAACACAGCGGCGAGCAACGGCAACGGCTTGCCCAACCGGGATTCGCGCGGCGCATCGGCACCCTCGGTGTCGGCGAGCAGTTCACGGGCGGCTTCGGCGCGACCGGTGTCCAGTTGCGCGGCGTTGAGCACGCCCTCCTCCCGCTCGGCCTGCAGTTCGGCAACACGCTCCTGGTACAGCGCCACGTTGAGCGCGGTACGGTCCTCCTCGCGTTGAGCGCGACGACCACGTAGAACAGGGATCAACAGAAAACTCAGGGCAACCAGAAGAAGCAGACCTGCGGCGAGCCAGAAATCAATCATGCTTGGTTTTATCCAACAGTTGGTCGAGGCGCTGGCGCTCTTCGACAGAAAGCGTGTCGGGGGCGGCCGTGCGCTGGACCCGGCGGCGACGGACGATCACTGCAATGACGACGAAACCGCCAAGCAACAGCCCGGCGGGGCCGAACCAGAGCAGCGCGGTCTTGGAGGACAGGGCGGGGTTGTAACGCACGAACTCACCGTAGCGATCGACCATGAAATCGATGATCTGCTGGTTGTCCTTGCCCTCGCCGAGCATGCGGAAGATTTCCTTGCGCAGGTCGGCGGCAATCGGCGCGTTGGAGTCGGCGATGTCCTGGTTCTGGCACTTGGGGCAGCGCAGTTCCTTGGTCAGTTCGCGAAACCGCTCGCGCTCGCCGTCGTTGGCGAATTCGTAGGTGTCGATGGCGGCATGGGCCACACCGGCCAGGCTCAAACCGAGGATGGCGGCGGCTAACCAGCGCTTCATGGCTTGGCCTCGTCCACCAGAGCCTGATACTTGGCGGCGAGTTTCTCGCGCCAGACCTGCTCGTCGATCACGCCGACGAACTTGTCGCGGATGATGCCCTTGGCATCGATGAAGAAGGTTTCCGGCGCCCCGTAGACACCCAGGTTCAGGCCCAGGGAGCCGTCTTCGTCACGGATGTCCAACTGATACGGGTTATGGAACTCGGCCAGCCACTTCAAGGCGTCGGCGTTGACGTCCTTGTAGTTGACGCCGTAGATCACCACGCCGTTCTGGGCCAGCTTGTTCAGCACCGGGTGTTCAACCCGGCAGGAAATGCACCAGGTGCCCCATACGTTGACCAGGGCCGGCTTGCCCAGCAGGTCGGCGCGGGTCAGGGTCTTGTCACCTTGCACCGAAGGCAGGGAGAACTCCGGGAACGGTTTGCCGATCATCGCCGAGGGCAACTCGGTCGGGTTCAGGTACAGCCCACGATACAAGAACACCGCCATCAACAGGAACAATGCCAGCGGCACCAACATCAACCAACGTTTCATGCAGTGGCTCCCGTCACGCCCAAGGCTTCACGCACCCGGGTTTTCACTTTGACTCGATAACGACGATCCAGCGCCGCCAGCACCCCACCCAGGCCGGTGAGCAAGCCACCGAACCAGATCCAGCGTACGAACGGCTTGACATGGACCCGCACCGCCCACGCGCCGTCGCCCAGGGACTCGCCTAGCGCCACGTAGAGATCGCGGGTGAAACCGGCATCGATCCCGGCTTCGGTCATGACCGAGTTCTGCACGGTGTAGAGACGTTTTTCCGGGTGCAGCACAGTGATTTCCTGGCCGTTGCGGATGACCCGCACGGTGCCTTTGTCGGACGTGAAGTTCGGGCCCTCGAAATGTTTGGCACCCTCGAAAACGAACTGATAGCCGGCCAGGTCCATGGACTCACCCGGCGCCAGGCGCAGGTCGCGCTCGGCGCTGTTCTGGCTGGACAGCACCACACCAAGGGCACAGACCGCGATGCCCAGGTGGGCGATCTGCATGCCCCAGTAACTGCGGGTCAGGGTCGGCAGGCCCTTGATCAGGCCTTTGTGCCGGGTCTTGTCGAAGATGTCCCGTACCCCCGCCAGCAACACCCAGGCCGCCAGCACGAACGTCGCCAGCACCGCCCAGTTGAAGTCGCCATACGCCACGCCGGCCACCACGGCCAGGGCGGCCGTGCCCAACAGCACCGGGGTCAACATGCCCAGCAGCCACTTGACCGGAGTGTCTTTCCAGCGCACCAGCATGCCGATGGCCATCACCACCATCAGGATCGCCATCAGCGGGATGAACAGCGCATTGAAGTACGGCGGCCCGACCGACAGCTTGGCGCCGGACAGCGCGTCGAGCACCAGCGGGTACAACGTTCCCAGCAGGATCATCGACGCGGCCACCACCAACACCAGGTTGTTGCCCAGCAGCAGGGTTTCCCGCGACCAGAGGTTGAAGCCGACCTGGCTCTTGACCACTGGCGCACGCAGGGCGAACAACGTCAGCGAGCCGCCGACCACGAACATCAGGAACATCAGGATGAACACGCCACGCTCAGGGTCCGAGGCGAAGGCGTGCACCGACGTCAGCACGCCGGAACGCACCAGGAACGTCCCCAGCAGGCTCAGCGAGAACGCCGCGATGGCCAGCAGCACGGTCCAGCTCTTGAACACACCGCGTTTTTCCGTGACGGCCAGGGAGTGGATCAGCGCCGTGCCCACCAACCAGGGCATGAACGAGGCGTTTTCCACCGGGTCCCAGAACCACCAGCCGCCCCAGCCGAGTTCGTAGTAGGCCCACCACGAACCGAGGGTGATGCCGATGCCGAGGAAGGCCCAGGCGACGATGGTCCATGGGCGCGACCAGCGCGCCCACGCGGCATCGAGACGACCACCGAGCAACGCGGCGATGGCGAAAGCGAAGGCCACGGAGAAGCCGACGTAGCCCATGTAGAGCATCGGCGGGTGAACGATCAGGCCGATGTCTTGCAGCAACGGGTTGAGGTCACGGCCATCCGTCGGCATCTGCGGCAGGATGCGCTCGAACGGGTTGGAGGTGACGATCAAAAACAGCAGGAAACCGGTGCTGATCATGCCCATAACCGCCAGCACCCGGGCCAGCATCACTTGCGGCAACTGTCGGGAGAACACCGAGACGGCGAAGGTCCAGCCGGCGAGGATCAACGCCCAAAGCAACAGCGAGCCTTCGTGGGCGCCCCACACGGCGCTGAACTTGTAGTACCAGGGCAAGGCGCTGTTGGAGTTGCTGGCGACGTATTCCACGGAAAAGTCATCGGCCATGAACGCATAGGTCAGGCAACCGAAGGCGAACAGCATAAAGGCGAACTGCCCCCACGCCGCCGGCTGGGCCAGGCTCATCCACAAGCGATCACCGCGCCAGGCCCCCAGCAAGGGCACCACGGCTTGCACCACGGAAAAACACAAGGCGAGGATCATCGCCAGGTGGCCCAACTCGGGAATAAAGATGCCGGTCGTCATGAATCAGCCCTCCTTCACAGGAGCGGGCGCCGACTGGCCGCTGTCTTTCAGGGCCTTGGTCACTTCCGGCGGCATGTATTTTTCGTCGTGCTTGGCCAGCACTTCGTCGGCCACCACCACGCCGTCGGCATTGAGCTTGCCCAGGGCAACGATGCCCTGCCCTTCGCGGAACAGGTCCGGAAGGATGCCGCGATAGGTGATGGTCACGGTCTTGCTGAAGTCGGTGACGTTGAACTTCACGTCCAGCGAATCCCCGGAACGCACCAGCGAACCTTTTTCCACCATGCCGCCGGCGCGGATACGCGTGTCTTTCGGCGCTTCGCCGTTGGCGATCTGGGTCGGGGTGTAGAACAGGTTGATGTTCTGCTGCAAGGCGCTCAGGGCCAGGGCGACTGCGGCACCGACACCCACCAGGATCGCAAGAATGATGATAAGACGTTTTTTGCGCAGCGGATTCACTGACCGTTCTCCCGGCGCAGACGACGCGCCTCTTGTTGCAGATACCGCTTGCGGGCCAGGATCGGCACCGCCACGTTGAGGACTACCACTGCCAGGCAAATGCCATAGGCTGACCAGACATACAGGCCATGATGGCCCATGGCGAGGAAATCGCCGAATGAAGCGAAACTCATCGAGCGGCCTCCAGGCAGTTCTGTACTTCGGCCTTCACCCAACTGGCCCGGGACTCGCGCTTGAGCACTTCCAGGCGCATGCGCAGCAACAGCACCACGCCGAAGAAACAGTAGAAACCCAGCACGGTCAGCAACAGCGGCAGCCACATTTCGACGGGCATCGCCGGTTTTTCGGTGAGGGTGAAGGTCGCGCCCTGGTGCAGGGTGTTCCACCACTCCACCGAGTACTTGATGATCGGGATGTTGATCACACCGACAATCGCCAGCACGGCGCAGGCCTTGGCGGCACTGTCACGATTGCTGATGGCGTTGCCCAGCGCAATAAGACCGAAGTACAGGAACAGCAGGATCAGCATCGACGTCAGTCGCGCATCCCAGACCCACCACGACCCCCAGGTCGGCTTGCCCCAGATGGCCCCGGTGACCAGCGCCACGGCGGTCATCCAGGCACCGATGGGCGCGGCGCATTGCAGGGCGACGTCGGCCAGCTTCATCTTCCACACCAGCCCGACCACACCGCACACCGCCAGCATCACGTAGACGGACTGGGCCAGCATCGCCGTGGGCACGTGGATGTAGATGATGCGGAAGCTGTTGCCTTGCTGGTAGTCCGGCGGTGCGAAGGCCAGGCCCCAGACTACGCCAAAACCAATCAGCAACAACGCAGCAATGCTCAACCATGGGAGCAGTTTGCCACTGATGCCGTAGAACCATTTGGGTGAGCCGAGCTTGTGAAACCAGGTCCAGTTCATTGCTGTTTCCATCACGGTTGCGGCTCGCCATCGCGAACCGCCGGGTCAGCCTTTACTTCCGAAGAAGTGGTCAGTTTTTGACCAGGCCTCGTTATTATTCGCCGACGCTGATTTTCAGGCCAGCGGCTATTGCAAAGGGTGTCAGGGTTATCGCCAGGGCGGTCAGGCTCCCAAGCCACAGCAGATAACCGGTCGCGGGCATCCCTTGCAAGGCCGCTTGCAAGGCACCACTGCCCAGGATCAAGACTGGGATATACAACGGCAGGATCAGCAGCGCCAGCAACAGGCCGCCGCGCTTCAAACCCACCGTCAATGCCGCGCCCACCGCACCGAGCAGGCTCAGCACCGGCGTGCCCAGCAGCAGTGATACCAGCAGCACCGGCATGCACGCGCCGGGCAGCCCCAGCATCATCGCCAGCAGCGGCGAGAGCAGCACCAGCGCCAGCCCGGAAAAAACCCAGTGTGCCAGTACCTTGGCCAAAACCAGAAGGGCCAGGGGGTGCGACGAAAGGACCCACTGTTCCAGTGAACCGTCTTCGAAATCACTGCGGAAAAGCCCGTCCAGCGAGAGCAGGACCGATAAAAGCGCGGCCACCCAGACCAGCCCCGGAGACAAGGTTTGCAACAATTGAGTCTCCGGACCGACCGCCAACGGGAACAGCGCGATGACGATCGCGAAGAACACCAGCGGATTGGCCAGTTCGGCCGGACGACGGAACAGCAGGCGCGCCTCGCGGGCAAGCAACAGGCCAAACACACTCATACGGCCCAGTTCCCCAGATCAATGTTGCGATAACCGGCCGGCATTCGCGCCAGCGTGTGGTGGGTGGTCAAGAGCACCATGCCGCCGTTTTCACAGTGCCGGGCCAGGTGTTCCTCGAGCTGCGCGACGCCCTGCTTGTCCAGGGCGGTGAATGGTTCGTCGAGAATCCACAGCGGAGGGCTGTCCAGGTACAGCCGGGCCAGGGCCACGCGGCGTTGCTGGCCGGCGGACAGGGTGTGGCTCGGCACGTCTTCGAAGCCGCGCAGCCCTACCGCCGCCAACGCCTGCCAGATCGTCTCGCGGCCGGCCGGCGTATGCAATGCGCAGAGCCAACTGAGGTTTTCTTCGGGGGTCAGCAAGTCCTTGATGCCGGCGGCATGGCCGATCCAGAGCAGGTTGCGGGCCAGTTCGCTGCGCTGGCTGTGCAAGGGTTGGCCATTGAGCAACACCTGGCCTGCGGTGGGCTGCATCAATCCGGCCAACAGGCGCAGCAGGCTGGTCTTGCCGCTGCCGTTGGGGCCACTGATTTGCACCATATCGCCACGCGAGAGTCTCAATTCGAGATTTTCGAAAAGCAGTCGCAAGTCTCGCTCACAGGCGAGGCCGACGGTTTGCAGGAGAGGATTGCTCAAGGGATCGCGGGCCTTATACGGTTCAAGTCGGCGGTGCAGCGGCCGTTAAAGAGGTGCAGCATAGATGCTTTGACGACCTGTTCCACAGAGCTGCGTCAAACAATTGCAAGGTTTTCGCCACTCCCTGAAAGACGGGCGGCATTATACATGCCCTACCCTACTCTCAAGAGAGCTTATTTCCCCAAGGTAAGACCGCAAATGACAGGCGACATGAACATCCTGCCGCTGCCCCAGCCCACGGCAACGACGCGTACACCGGTGGTCAGTGGCGAGCTGCTCAAACTGCTGGTGCCGGCCCAAGGCCTGATCGGCTCGGGCCAGACCGCCCAGGCCGAAGTGCTATCGCTCAAGCAGGCCGACCAGACTTTCCAGCTGTTGCTCAAGGTCACCCTGGAGAGCGGCCGCCAGACCACCGTGCAAGCCACCAGCACCCAGCCGCTCCCTCAGGGCACCAGCCTGGCCGTGACCCAACCGTCCGCCAGCAACCTGGCGATTGCCGTGCAACAGGCCGTGGCGTCCAGCGTGGCCACCTTGACGCGCATCGACACGGCGCAGATGCCGGTCGGCACGCTGCTGCAAGGCAAGGTGCTGACCAGCCAGGCGTTGCCAGCATTGCCCGGGCAACCGGCGGTCTATCGGTCGTTGGTGAGCCTGCTCAACACCGCCCAGGCTGGCACTACCCTGGACATCGACAGCCCCCAACCGCTGCGCATCGGCACGCTGTTGAGCGCCCAGGTGCAAGATGCCCGGACGCTGAAATTCGTTCCGCTGAGCAACCGCCAGGAGCAACTGGCGGTGAGCCAGCAACTGGTCACCCAAGTGAGTCGCCAGGGCTCGCTGGACAGCCTGATCAGCGCACTGCAAAACCTGCCGGCCACTGATGACACCGGCACCGAACTGCGCGCCGCGGTGACTCGTTTGCTGGCGGGCCTGCCGGATGTCCAGCAACTGAGCACACCCAAGGGTTTGGCCCAAGCCATGGTCGCCAGCGGCGTATTCCTGGAAAGCAAATTGCTCGCCGGACAACCACCGAGCCTGGCGCCGGACATGAAAGGTGACCTGCTGAAACTGATCGCCCAACTGACACCGGCCCTGCCCGCCTCCACCAACCTCAGCGCCATCATTGCCGCCAATACGCTGGCCCAAGTTCTGCCCAGCTTCGTACGCAGCGCCCTGGGGATGCTCGGCCAGGTCAGCGCCAAGCCGCAACCCACCAGTTTCCCCCTGCCCTCGCGCCAGATGAAAGGCCAGGACGAAGAAGGCGACCTCGAACACCTGCTGCGCCTGGCCGCTGCCGCCGTGTCACGCCTGCAAAGCCATCAATTGTCGAGCCTGGAGCAGACCGGCCTGACCGACGACGGTCGGCTGATGAGCACCTGGCAACTGGAAATCCCGATGCGCAACCTGCAGGACATCGTGCCGTTACAGGTCAAGTTCCAGCGCGAGGAAACCCCGCCACGAGAACAACCACACGAGCGCCGGGAAGAACGCGAGCCGAAACAGCAACTCTGGCGGGTGGAACTGGCATTCGACATGGAACCGCTTGGCCCCTTGCAGGTTCAGGCCCAGTTGCTCAGCGGCAGCCTGTCCAGCCAGTTGTGGGCAGAACGGCCGTATACCGCGAGCCTGATCGAAAACAACCTGACAGCCTTGCGGGAGCGCCTGGTGACCTGTGGCCTGAACGTCGGCGACCTGGACTGCCACCTCGGCACCCCGCCCCAAGGCCCCAAGACGCGCCTGGAACAACGCTGGGTGGACGAAACCGCATGACAACCCACACCGAACCCCGCCAGGCCATTGCCCTCAAGTACGATGGCCACCACGCCCCGACCCTCACCGCCAAGGGCGACGAAGCCCTGGCCGAGGAGATCCTGCGTATTGCCCGCGAAAGCGAAGTACCGATCTATGAAAATGCCGAGCTGGTGAAGCTGTTGGCACGGATGGAGTTAGGAGACAGCATCCCGGAAGAGCTGTACCGCACGATTGCCGAGATCATCGCGTTTGCCTGGAACCTCAAGGGCAAGTTTCCCCAAGGCCATGACCCGAATGTGCAGAGTGTCGAGAAGGATGTAACCGACCGCGGCGACGATTACTGATCTGTGGCGAGGGGATTTATCCCCTCGCCACGGGGGCGCCGGGCCGGAAAAATCAGTTCGCCAGAAAAACCTGTGGGAGCGAGCTTGCTCGCAATGACGGGCTCACATCCGACATTTCTATCGACTGTCACACCGCTATCGCGAGCAAGCTCGCTCCCACATTGGATTGGGGGTGAAGGCGATCAGCCGCCCTTGTGCAGCTTGCTCATCAACTCCGCCTCGGCCTGGGTCAGGCCGCAGGCTTGGGTCAGTTCGTCGACGCTGGCGCCCATGCCCACCAGGCGGGCGGCCTGGGCGAAGGACAGGCTGGAGGGGTCGCGCTGTTCCAACTGGGCGAGTTTATCCGGCAACGGCGCGACCACGGCACGCAGCTCATGGAGCGCTTCGCCCATGCGCACGGTGCCGTTCTGGTAATCGTCGACGCGCTTGGCCAGGTCCTTGATGCGCTGGTCGCGCAGCGCATCGCCCTGGGCCTGCTGAGCGGCGATCTGCCGCTGGCCACGTATGTACGCCAAGAACATCGCCAGCGTGCCTGCCCAGAAAAGGAACAGGACAATGACTGCTACCTCAAGAATCAAATCAGATACTCTCCAGTTCCGACCACTCTTCTTCGCTCATCATCTTGTCCAGTTCAACCAGAATCAGCAACTCGTTGTTCTTGTTGCACACGCCCTGAATGAACTTGGCGGACTCTTCGTTACCCACGTTAGGCGCAGTCTCGATTTCCGACTGACGCAGGTAAACCACTTCGGCGACGCTGTCGACCATGATGCCAACCACTTGCTTGTCGGCTTCGATGATGACGATCCGGGTGTTGTCGCTGATCTCGGCATTCATCAGGCCGAAGCGCTGGCGGGTATCGATCACCGTGACCACGTTGCCACGCAGGTTGATGATGCCCAGCACGTAGCTCGGCGCACCCGGAACCGGGGCGATCTCGGTATAGCGCAGCACTTCCTGAACGCGCATCACGTTGATGCCGTAGGTTTCGTTATCGAGCTTGAAGGTCACCCATTGCAGAATCGGATCTTCAGAACCCTTTTGAGACGACGCCTTATCATTCATACCCTGACCCCTCGAAAAACCGCCTGTGGCGGCGTGTATTCTGTCCGGCGACGCTGTGCGCCACCGGTTGTCTTATTTCGGTTTCTGGACCGGCTTGCTGCCGCCCAGGTGTTTTGCCCCGCCGCTGGCGATCAGCTCCGCCAGCTCGGAAACGTCCAGCAAGGCGCACATGTGCTCGATCACCGTACCGGCCAGCCATGGCCGTTGCCCTCGATGGCTGCGCCACTTGATCTCGTTCGGGTCCAGGCGTAGCGAACGGCTGACCTGATGCACCGCCAACCCCCACTCGTAACCCTGCACCGAAATCACGTACTGCAAGCCCTGGCGAAAATCATCGCGATAACGGTCCGGCATGACCCAGCGCGCGGTATCCAGGACCTTCAGGTTGCCGGCCTGGCTCGGCAGGATCCCGAGGAACCATTCCGGCTGGCCAAACAACGGTGTCAATTCCTGCCCGGCCAGGGAATAAATCGATCCCAGGCATACCAGCGGCACCGCCAGGGTCAACCCGGCCACATCGAACAACAAACACTCGAACGGCTCGGCAGCCCAGGCCGGACGGTCGTCTCCCGGCACCGGTGGCGGCGGATTGCTCGGCGGCAGGTGGATTTCCACCACCGGCGTCACCAGGCCTTGTAGCAGCGGGGCAACGGTCGAGACCGGCGCCAGGATCGGCGCAGGCGCGTCCATGACCGCCACCTGAGGCTTGATAAACGGTGCCTCGACCGCTGCAGCCACTACTGCTTTCTGTGCGTCACGGGCCTGCTCTTCGAGCACGGCCGCTTGAAATTCATCCAGCACACCCTTGGCTTCGACATTCTCGGGCAACGCCTCGATCACGCTTGGCTGTGGTGGCATTTCTTCGGTCGCTTCCTGCAACAGCCCATCCAGATAGGATTGCAGGGCCATTTGCGGACGCGAGGTTGTCTTTATCGGGCGGCTCATAGGAACAGTGCGCCACTTGAAGAGGTTATCGGCATGAATGCGGTAGGACTTGAGCGCTCGCAAGCGAACACGATGCCAGTGGAAAGCCTCGTCACTTAAGCCACCTGCTGCGGAACAAGCTGCTGGGCCAGCAGGTGCTTGAGCAGCGCCCGGTAAGCCAGCACGCCACGGCTCTTGCCATCGAATTGCGAAGGGGTCACTCCGGCGCGACTAGCGTCCCGCAGGCGGGTGTCGACGGGGATATAGCCTTGCCAGATGTCCTCCGGGTACTTGTCCCGCAACACCCGCAAGGTGCCCAGGGAGGCCTGGGTACGACGATCGAACAGGGTTGGCACGATGTTGAAGGCCAGCGTCTGCTTACGCGAGCGGTTGACCATCGCCAGTGTATTGACCATGCGTTCCAGGCCCTTGACCGCCAGGTGCTCGGTCTGTACCGGAATGACCAATTGTTGGCTGGCTGCCAAGGCATTGACCATCAGCAAACCCAGCAACGGTGGGCTGTCGATGATCGCGTAATCGAAATCCTGCCACAGCTGCGCCAGACTCTTGGCGATCACCAGGCCAAGCCCGCTCTGCCCGGGCGACTGTCGCTCCAGGGTGGCGAGGGCGGTGCTCGACGGCAGCAGGGAAATCCGCTCATCGCTGGTGGACAATAGCAACTGCCCCGGCAGGCCCTCGGGCACAACGCCCTTGTGCAGGAACAGGTCGTAGTTGCTGTGCTCCAGGCTGTCGGGGTCGTAGCCGAAATAGCTGGTCATCGAGCCATGGGGGTCCAGATCGACGATGACCACGCGCTTGCCCGCCTCGGCCAGCAACCCGGCTAAAGCGATGGAAGATGTGGTCTTGCCCACACCACCTTTTTGATTGGCGACTGCCCAGACTCTCATTCGGATCGTTCCTCCCGGCCGAAACAGGCTCGACCGAGAAATAGCTCGGTTATAAAGCGGGTGACGGAGAATTGACGGCACTCTGTCTTCCCGGCGACTTGACCGGAGCCGGTGCAGTTTGTGTGCCAGCCCGCTTCAGTGCCGCATCCGGAGTTGCATTGGTCGTACCGGTACCGGTCAGGCTGCGACGCACATCGAGGTTACGCGACACCACCAGCACCACCCGCCGGTTGCGCGCACGCCCATCGGCAGTGGCGTTATTGGCGACCGGCTGGAACTCGCCATAGCCCACCGAGGCCAGGCGACCAGGCTTCACGCCCTGCATCGCCAGCATGCGCACGATGCTCGACGAACGGGCCGAGGACAGTTCCCAGTTGGTCGGGTACTGCGCGGTACGGATCGGTTGGTCGTCCGTGAAGCCTTCGACATGGATCGGGTTGTCGAAGGGCTTGAGGATCGCCGCGACCTTATCGATGATGTTGAACGCCATGTCGCTGGGCATGGCATCGCCGCTGCCGAACAACAGGCTGGAATTGAGTTCGATCTCGACCCACAACTCGTTGCCGCGCACGGTCATCTGGTTGGAGCTGATCAGGTCGCCGAACGCCGCGCTGATGTCGTCGGCGATGCTTTTCAATGGATCGCTGCCACCGGAGATACCGGCATCGACCTGCTCGCTGTCCTTGACCAGGGGTTTGGCCGGCGTGGTGGTCTTGGGCCGTTCATCGCCGATGGGGATAGGCTTGAGGGCGCGATCGGAGTCGGTAAAGACACCGATCAACGCCTCGGAAATGACTTTGTACTTGCCTTCGTTGACCGACGAGATCGAATACATGACCACGAAAAAAGCGAACAGCAGCGTGATGAAGTCGGCGTAGGAAACCAGCCAGCGTTCATGGTTGACGTGTTCTTCACGATGCCTACGACGTGCCATGCTCCATATCCCCCATTAGTCCATGAAGCCTTGCAGCTTCAACTCAATGGAGCGCGGGTTTTCACCTTCGGCGATCGACAGGATCCCTTCCAGCAGCATTTCGCGATAGCGCGACTGGCGCAACGCGATGGACTTGAGCTTGGCCGCGATGGGCAGCAGCACCAGGTTGGCACTCGCCACGCCGTAGATCGTGGCGACAAACGCCACGGCGATGCCGCTGCCCAGTTGCGACGGATCGGCCAGGTTGCCCATCACATGGATCAGGCCCATCACCGCACCGATGATGCCGATGGTCGGCGCGTAGCCGCCCATGCTTTCGAATACCTTGGCGGCCTCGATGTCGCGACTTTCCTGGGTGTAGAAATCCACCTCCAGGATGCTGCGGATGGCTTCCGGCTCGGCGCCGTCCACCAGCAATTGCAGGCCTTTGCGTGAGTAGCTGTCGGGCTCGGCATCAGCCACCCCTTCCAGGCCCAGCAAGCCTTCCTTGCGCGCGGTCAGGCTCCAGTTCACCACGCGATCGATACCACCGGCCAAATCGACACGGGGCGGGAACAGAATCCAGATCAGCACTTGCATGGCACGCTTGAAAGCACTCATGGGCGACTGCAACAGCGCCGCGCCAATGGTGCCACCGAGCACGATCAACGCCGCCGGGCCGTTGGCCAGCGCGCCCAGATGACCGCCTTCCAGATAATTGCCGCCAATGATGGCGACGAACGCCATGATGATGCCAATCAGGCTGAGCACATCCATTAAATGCAGGCCTCGACCAGGTGTCTACCGATGTCGTCCAATCCGTACACCGCGTCGGCAAGATCGGCTTTGACGATGGCCATTGGCATGCCGTAGATCACGCAACTGGCTTCGTCCTGGGCCCAGATTGCACTGCCGCCCTGCTTGAGCAGGCGCGCGCCTTCGCGACCATCGGCCCCCATGCCGGTGAGCACCACCGCCAGAACTTTGTCACCGTAGGACTTGGCCGCAGAACCGAAGGTAATGTCCACGCAAGGCTTGTAGTTCAGACGCTCGTCGCCCGGCAGGATTTTCACCGCGCCGCGGCCATCGATCATCATCTGCTTGCCACCCGGGGCCAACAACGCCAGGCCTGGACGCAGGATGTCGCCATCCTCGGCTTCCTTGACGCTGATGTTGCACAGCTTGTCCAGGCGCTCGGCAAACGCCTTGGTGAACGCTGCGGGCATGTGCTGGATCAGCACGATGGGGGCCGGGAAGTTGGCCGGCAACTGGGTCAGGACCCGTTGCAGCGCCACCGGGCCACCCGTGGACGTGCCGATAGCGACCAGCTTGTAGGCCTTGCGCTTGGGTGCCGGCGACGACGCACTGGCGGGCGCCTGGCGAGCCGGCGCAGGTGCCGGGGCGCTGCGTACCGGTGCCGGATTGAAGCTGCTCGATGCAGTCGGCGTCGGCGACGGTGCCGGGCTTGGCGCCGCAACAGGGGCTGGCGCCGGTGCGCTGTAGGCACCGACACGGCGGTTGCTGCGGGAAATGCTATGGACTTTTTCGCATAGCAACTGCCGGACCTTGTCGGGGTTGCGCGAAATGTCTTCGAAGTTCTTCGGCAGGAAATCCACCGCCCCGGCGTCCAGCGCATCGAGGGTCACTCGGGCGCCTTCGTGGGTCAGGGAGGAGAACATCAATACCGGCGTCGGGCAGCGCTGCATGATATGCCGCACGGCCGTGATGCCGTCCATCATCGGCATCTCGTAGTCCATGGTAATCACGTCCGGCTTGAGTGCCAGGGCCTGATCGATCGCCTCTTTGCCGTTGGTCGCGGTACCGACGACCTGAATACTCGTGTCCGCCGAAAGAATTTCCGAGACGCGGCGGCGGAAAAACCCCGAATCGTCCACCACCAGGACTTTAACTACCATAAACACTCCGTTAGACGAGGCGCGGCCCTGGGCCACGCCCCTCCAGAATCAAATACGCCGGGCGGCGTAACGCTTGAGCATGCTTGGCACATCGAGAATCAATGCGATGCGACCGTCGCCGGTGATGGTGGCGCCGGACATGCCCGGGGTGCCCTGGAGCATCTTGCCCAACGGCTTGATGACCACTTCTTCCTGGCCCACCAATTGGTCGACGACAAAGCCGATCCGCTGGGTGCCCACCGAAAGGATCACCACATGGCCCTCGCCCTGCTCTACATGAGCGGCGGAGCTGACCAGCCAGCGCTTGAGGTAGAACAGTGGCAGTGCCTTGTCCCGTACGATCACCACTTCCTGGCCGTCCACCACGTTGGTGCGCGACAGGTCGAGGTGGAAGATCTCGTTGACGTTGACCAGCGGGAAGGCGAATGCCTGGTTGCCCAGCATCACCATCAGGGTCGGCATGATCGCCAGGGTCAACGGGACCTTGATGACGATCTTCGAGCCCAGGCCCTTGGTCGAGTAGATATTGATCGAACCGTTGAGCTGGGAAATCTTGGTTTTCACCACGTCCATGCCCACGCCACGGCCCGACACGTCGGAGATCTCGGTCTTGGTCGAGAAGCCCGGGGCGAAGATCAGGTTGTAGCACTCGGTGTCGCTCAGGCGGTCGGCGGCATCCTTGTCCATCACACCGCGTTTCACCGCGATGGCACGCAACACGTTCGGGTCCATGCCTTTGCCGTCGTCGGAGATCGACAACAGGATGTGGTCGCCCTCCTGCTCGGCGGCCAGGATCACCTTGCCGCCACGGACCTTGCCTGAAGCTTCGCGTTCTTCCGGCGACTCGATGCCGTGGTCAACCGCGTTGCGCACCAAGTGGACCAGCGGGTCGGCCAGGGCCTCGACAAGGTTCTTGTCGAGGTCGGTCTCTTCACCCACCAGTTCCAGGTTGATTTCTTTCTTGAGCTGGCGAGCCAGGTCGCGAACCAGGCGCGGGAAGCGCCCGAAGACTTTCTTGATCGGCTGCATCCGGGTCTTCATGACCGCGGTCTGCAGGTCCGCCGTGACCACGTCGAGGTTCGACACGGCCTTGGACATGGCTTCGTCCTGGCTATTGAGGCCCAGGCGCACCAGACGGTTACGCACCAGCACCAGTTCGCCGACCATGTTCATGATCTCGTCCAGGCGTGCGGTATCGACCCGAACGGTGGTCTCGGCTTCGCTGGCCGGTTTGTCCGCTGGCGCAGCCGCCGGAGCACGGGCTGGCGCCGGGGCAGCAGCGGCAGGCTTGGCGGGCTCGGCCTTCGGTTCCGGTGCCTTGGCAGCGGGTTTTGGCGCAACCTTGGCCGCCGGCGCGGCCGCAGTGGCGGCAGCAGGCGCAGCAGAAGCCGTACCGACTTCGCTGAACTTGCCTTTGCCATGCAGCTCATCGAGCAGGGATTCGAATTCGTGGTCGCTGATCAGGTCGCTGCCCGCGGCAGCGGCGGCGGGCTTGGCCGGCGTCGGCGCCGAAGCGATGGCCGAATCCAGTGCGTCAACGGCAAAGGTGCCCTTGCCATGCAACTGATCGAGCAACGCTTCGAATTCGTCGTCGGTGATGTCCGAGCTGTCGCCCGCGGCTTTCGGCGCGGCGGGGGCCGCCGCCGGGACCACGGCATCAGGCGCGAACTGGCCCTTGCCATGGAGCTGGTCGAGCAGTGACTCGAACTCGGCATCGGTGATTTCATCGCTGCCAGCCCCATCGGCGGCCGGCGCTGCAGGTGCAGAAGGTGCAGCCGGTGCCTCGGCCTGGGCCTTGACGGCATTCAGGGAGTCCAGCAGTTGTTCGAATTCGTTATCGGTGATGTCGCCCGATTCCTCGGCGACCGGTTCTTCAACCACGGCCTCGGCAACCGGAGCCGCTTCGTCAGCCGATTGCGGCTCGGCCAGGCGCGACAGCGCGGCGAGCAATTCGGGGGTGGCAGCCGTAATCGGCGAGCGCTCACGCACTTCGCTGAACATACTGTTGACCGCATCCAGCGCTTCAAGCACCACGTCCATCAATTCCGAATCAACGCGACGCTCACCCTTGCGCAGGATGTCGAACACGTTCTCGGCAATGTGACAGCACTCCACCAGCTCGTTGAGCTGGAGGAAGCCGGCGCCTCCTTTTACAGTGTGGAAACCGCGAAAAATTGCATTGAGCAGATCCGCATCATCTGGTCGGCTTTCCAGCTCGACCAGCTGTTCGGACAGTTGCTCTAGAATCTCGCCGGCCTCAACCAGGAAATCCTGAAGGATCTCTTCATCGGCGCCGAAGCTCATTAATGGCTGCTCCTAAAACAGGGCTAAAACTCAGAATCCAAGGCTGGACAGCAAATCGTCCACATCGTCCTGACCGGACATAACGTCTTCTCTTTTATCGGCATGAATCTGCGGACCTTCACCCTGAGAGAGATGTTTTTGTGGATCTTTTTCAGCAAGCATCGCTTCACGGTCGTGTTCGATGCCTGCAAAGCGGTCGACCTGGCTGGCCATCAACACCAGTTTGAGCAGGTTGCTTTCCACTTCGGTGACCAGTTGGGTCACACGCTTGATCACTTGGCCGGTCAGGTCCTGATAGTCCTGAGCCAGCAGAATGTCGTTGAGATTGCTTGCCACGGCGCGGTTCTCGGTGCCGCTGCGCGTCAGGAAACCGTCGACGCGACGGGCCAGCTCCCGAAACTCTTCAGCGCCGACTTCGCGACGCATGAACCGGCCCCAGTCGGTACTCAAGGCCTGGGCTTCTTCGCTCAGGCCATTGACCAGCGGCGTTGCACTTTCCACCAGGTCCATGGTGCGGTTGGCCGCGGCCTCGGTCAGCTTGACCACATAACCCAGACGCTCGGTGGCGTCGGTGATCTGCGAGACTTCCTCGGCCTGCGGCATATGCGGGTCGATCTGGAAATTGACAATCGCGCTGTGCAATTCACGCGTGAGCTTGCCCACTTCCTGATACAGACCGCGGTCACGGGTCTGGTTGAGCTCATGGATCATTTGAACCGCATCGCCAAAGCGACCTTTTTCAAGGCTGTCGACCAGTTCGCGGGCATGTTTTTTCAGGGTCGATTCGAAATCGCCCATTGAAGATTCGTTGTCCATAGCTCCCCCGTGGCGCCGTTAACCGATGCGTTCGAAGATTTTTTCGATCTTCTCTTTCAACGCCTGGGCCGTGAAGGGTTTGACCACATAGCCGTTTACACCGGCTTGGGCCGCTTCGATGATCTGCTCGCGCTTGGCTTCGGCAGTGACCATCAGCACCGGAAGATGCTTGAGCTTTTCGTCGGCGCGCACATGGCGCAGCAAGTCGATACCGGTCATGCCGGGCATGTTCCAGTCAGTTACCAGAAAGTCGATGCTCCCGCTGTTGAGGACCGGAATGGCTGTGATGCCATCATCCGCCTCGACCGTGTTGGTGAACCCAAGGTCACGCAACAGGTTTTTTATGATCCGCCGCATCGTTGAGAAGTCATCAACGATGAGGATTTTCATGTTCTTGTCCAATTCGACCTCCAAGCAGTCTTAAACGCGCCCAGCACCTGGACGCGCCATTTCAATCAATCCGGCACAACACTCGACAACGGTCCGGAGCACAACGGATGGAGACTGGCGCAGTACCTGCCAGGCCAGCCTCGTTCGCAGCGTCCCCACACTGCCTGTCAACGCGCTCGCCACTCCCCCAAACGCCCCCGCAAACGGGCCGCGCACTGGCTGTGTAACTGGCTGACCCGCGATTCGCTGACCCCCAGGACCTCACCGATTTCCTTGAGGTTCAGCTCTTCGTCGTAGTACAGCGCCAAGACCAGTCGCTCACGCTCCGGCAAATTGGCAATCGCATCCGCCAGCGCACTCTGGAAACGTTCATCTTCCAGGTCACGCGACGGCTCCATGTGAGCACTCGCGTTATCCTCATGCAGCCCTTCGTGTTCGCCGTCCTGCAACAGGTCGTCGAAACTGAACAGGCGGCTGCCCAAGGTATCGTTCAAAATCCCGTAATAATCGTCGAGACTCAATTGGAGTTCGGCCGCAACCTCGTGATCTTTAGCGTCACGCCCGGTTTTAGCTTCAATTGCCCGAATTGCATCGCTGACCATGCGGGTATTGCGATGCACCGAACGCGGCGCCCAATCGCCCTTGCGGACTTCATCGAGCATGGCCCCGCGAATGCGAATACCGGCATACGTCTCGAAACTGGCGCCCTTGCTCGCGTCGTATTTGTTCGACACTTCGAGCAGGCCGATCATGCCCGCCTGGATCAAGTCTTCGACCTGGACACTGGCCGGCAAACGCGCCAGCAAGTGATAGGCGATACGCTTGACCAGCGGTGCGTAACGCTCGATCAATTCGTACTGGGCGTCCCGTGCCGATTTTTTGTAGAGATGGTTGTAACCGCTGGCTGTCATAGCACGGGCCCTGCTGTTTGTTGCACAAGACGCTCGACGAAAAATTCCAGATGCCCGCGGGGGTTGGCCGGCAGTGGCCAGGTGTCGACCTTCTGGGCGATCGCCTTGAACGCCAGCGCGCATTTGGAACGTGGAAAGGCTTCATAAACGGCACGTTGCTTCTGGACGGCCTTGCGAACGCTTTCGTCGTAAGGCACTGCGCCGACGTATTGTAGGGCGACGTCCAGGAAGCGATCCGTGACCTTTGTCAACTTGGCGAACAGGTTGCGTCCTTCCTGCGGGCTCTGGGCCATGTTGGCCAGGACGCGGAAGCGGTTCATGCCATAGTCGCGGTTAAGCAGTTTGATCAGGGCATAGGCGTCGGTGATGGACGTCGGTTCGTCGCAGACCACCAGCAGCACTTCCTGGGCAGCGCGGACGAAACTGACGACCGAGTCACCAATACCGGCCGCGGTATCGATCACCAGCACATCAAGGTTGTCGCCGATGTCGCTGAACGCCTGGATCAGGCCCGCGTGCTGGGCCGGGGTCAGGTGAACCATGCTCTGGGTGCCGGAGGCAGCCGGCACGATGCGAATCCCGCCCGGCCCCTGCAACAACACGTCACGCAGTTCACAGCGCCCTTCAATCACGTCCGCCAGGGTGCGTTTGGGTGTAAGCCCCAACAACACGTCGACGTTCGCCAGGCCCAGGTCGGCGTCCAGCAGCATGACCCGTCGGCCAAGCTCTGCCAGAGCCAGGGACAAGTTCACTGACACGTTAGTCTTCCCGACGCCACCTTTGCCGCCGGTCACCGCGATCACCTGTACGGGATGCATGCTGCCCATGTTCGTTCTTTACCTTGTCTTACTTAGACGGAGGCCACATTACTGGCTGCGCGTTCGCATACGGAACAATGCATGGCAGACCATCGATGTAGGTACAAAAAATATTCATGATTACCTCAGCCGACCTGCTTGGTCGGGCTGTGGTAGATATCAGCGAACATATCAGCCATGGCTTCTTCGCTGGGTTCTTCCTGCATTTGCACACTCACGGCACGACTGACCAGTTGATGACGGCGCGGCAGATGCAAATCATCCGGGATCCGCGGCCCGTCGGTCAGGTAGGCCACCGGTAGTTCATGACCGATCGCCAGGCTCAACACCTCGCCCAGGCTTGCCGTTTCGTCCAGCTTAGTCAGGATGCAGCCGGCCAGCCCGCAGCGTTTGTAGCTGTGGTATGCGGCGGTTAGAACCTGTTTCTGGCTGGTGGTTGCCAACACGAGATAATTTTTTGACTTGATACCGCGCCCGGCCAGGCTCTCGAGCTGCATGCGCAGGGCTGGATCGCTGGCTTGCAGGCCCGCGGTATCGATCAGCACGACGCGTTTGCGCAGCAGCGGCTCCAGTGCCTGGGCCAGGGATTGACCCGGATCCACATGGGTCACCGACACATTGAGAATCCGGCCGAGGGTCTTGAGTTGCTCCTGGGCACCGATGCGGAAACTGTCCATGCTCACCAAGGCAATGCTCTGGGCGCCGTACTTGAGTACATAACGGGCGGCGAGCTTGGCCAGGGTGGTGGTCTTGCCCATGCCGGCAGGACCGACCATGGCAATCACCCCACCCTCTTCCAGCGGCTCGACTTCCGGCGTGGCGATCATCCGCGCCAGGTGCGCCAGCAACATGCGCCAGGCCTGGCGAGGCTCTTCGATACCATTGATCAGCGCCAGCAGGTCCCGGGACAACGGGCCGGACAGGCCGATGCGTTGCAGGCGACGCCACAGGTTGGCCTGGGCTGGACGGCTGCCTTGCAGTTGGTTCCAGGCCAGGGAGCCGAGCTGGACTTCCATCAGCTCGCGCAGGCTGTTGAGTTCAAAGCGCATCGAGTCCAGGGCGCGCGGGTCGACACCCCGGGCAGGCGCTGCTGGCGCCGGCTCAGGACGACGCGGTTCGGCTTGGGCCTGCTCGATCAGCGGTTCGGCAGCGGTCAATGGCAGGCCGGCGGTCAGCGGCTGACCGGCGAACAATTGACGATTGGTACCCGCCGCGCCCTCGCCTTCGCTGCTGCGCAGGCTCAGTTCGGCCTGGGCGCTGGCGATGCGAGATTGGGTCTTGCGCAGCTCGTCTTCGAGTTCCATGTTAGGAACCCGCGGGGCCAACGCAGACAGTTTGTAATCCAGGGCAGCCGTCAGCTCGACACCGCCGGCGATACGACGGTTGCCAATGATGGCTGCTTCAGCGCCCAGCTCGTCACGAACCAGTTTCATGGCCTGACGCATGTCGGCGGCGAAAAAACGCTTCACTTGCATAAACCACTACCTCAGCCGTTGGGCCCTACTGTCGCAACGATGGTCACTTGCTTGTTGTCCGGTATTTCCTGGTACGCCAGCACATGCAGCCCCGGGACCGCGAGGCGCCCGAATCGCGAGAGCATCGCGCGAATCGGACCGGCCACCAGCAGGATCACCGGCTGGCCTTGCATCTCTTGCCGCTGGGCTGCTTCGATCAGCGAACGCTGCAGCTTCTCGGCCATGCTTGGCTCCAGCAGGACACCCTCTTCCGAGCCTTGTCCTGCCTTCTGCAGACTATTGAGCAATATCTGTTCCAACCTTGGCTCCAAGGTGATCACAGGCAGCTCAGACTCAGTGCCTACAATGCTTTGGACGATTGCGCGGGACACGCCGACCCGAACCGCAGCCACCAGGGCGGCGGTATCTTGACTCTTGGAAGCGTTGTTGGCGATAGCCTCGGCAATACTGCGTATGTCGCGCACAGGCACTTGCTCGGCCAATAGCGCCTGCAACACCTTGAGCAATTGCGACAACGAAACCACACCCGGCACCAGCTCTTCAGCCAGCTTGGGCGAGCCTTTTGCCAATACTTGCAGGAGTTGCTGGACTTCTTCGTGGCCAATCAGCTCGCTGGAGTGCTTGTACAGGATCTGGTTCAAGTGGGTCGCCACCACCGTACTGGCGTCCACCACGGTATAGCCGAGGGACTGGGCCTGGGCCCGCTGGCTGATTTCGATCCACACCGCTTCCAGGCCGAAAGCCGGATCCTTGGCGGTGATGCCGTTGAGGCTGCCGTAGACCTGCCCGGGGTTGATCGCCAATTCGCGGTCGGGGTAGATCTCGGCCTCGGCCAGAATCACCCCCATCAAGGTCAGGCGATAGGCGCTCGGCGCCAGGTCTAGGTTGTCGCGAATATGCACGGTGGGCATCAGGAAGCCCAGGTCCTGGGAGAGCTTCTTGCGCACCCCCTTGATCCGCGCCAGCAACTGACCACCCTGGTTGCGGTCGACCAATGGAATCAGGCGATAGCCGACTTCCAGGCCGATCATGTCGATCGGCGTCACGTCATCCCAGCCCAGCTCCTTGGTTTCCATGGCGCGGGCCGGCGACGGCAGCAGTTCCTGCTGGCGCTTGACCTCTTGCAGGGCCTGGACTTTCTGCACGTTCTGTTTTTTCCAGAACAGGTAGGCGCCGCCGGCAGCCAGAGCAGCCATGCTCAGGAAGGAAAAGTGCGGCATTCCCGGCACCAGGCCCATTACAGCCATCAGGCCGGCAGCAACCGCCAGGGCCTTGGGCGAGGCGAACATTTGCCGGCCGATCTGCTTGCCCATGTCTTCGGAGCCCGAAGCACGGGTCACCATGATCGCGGCAGCTGTGGATAACAACAGTGATGGCAATTGCGCCACCAAACCGTCACCAATGGTCAACAAGGCGTAGACCTTGCCAGCGTCGCCGAACGTCATGCCATGCTGGAAGATACCGACGGCCATGCCGCCGATCAGGTTGATGAACAGAATCAGCAGGCCAGCGATGGCGTCACCGCGCACGAATTTGCTGGCACCGTCCATGGAACCGTAGAACTCGGCTTCCTGGGCGACCTCAAGGCGTCGTGCCTTGGCCTGGCCCTGGTCGATCAGGCCAGCGTTGAGGTCGGCGTCGATGGCCATCTGCTTGCCGGGCATCGCATCAAGAGTGAAACGTGCGCTCACCTCGGAAATCCGCCCGGCACCTTTGGTCACCACGACGAAGTTGATGATCATCAAGATGGCGAAGACCACGATACCGACCACGTAGTTGCCGCCGATCACCACCTCACCGAAGGCTTGGATCACCTTACCGGCAGCCGCGTGGCCCTCATGACCATGGATCATCACGACGCGGGTGGACGCCACGTTCAGCGCCAGACGCATGAGCGTCGCCACCAGCAGAATGGTCGGGAACACCGCGAAGTCCAGCGGCCGCAGGGCGTATACGCATACCAGCAGCACGACGATCGACAGGGCGATGTTAAACGTGAAGAACACGTCCAGCAGGAACGGCGGTACCGGCAGCATCATCATGGCGAGCATGACCAGCAGCAACAGCGGCACGCCCAGATTACCCCGACTGAGGTCTGCTACGTTGCTGCGTGCGGTGCTGAATAACTGAGAGCGATCCACCAATATTCCCCGTTCCTGTGAAGCAATCTTTTGACGCCCGGAGGGGGCGCAGACGGGGTATTGCAAGAAGCCTTCCAACTTTTCTCAAAGGCTGAAATAGAGGGGTTGAAGGGACGCTGACCTGCGGGAGCGAGCTTGCTCGCGATAGCGATTTGTCAGTCACACCCATAGTCGACTGAACCAGCGCAATCGCGAGCAAGCTCGCTCCCACAGGGTTTTGTGCCAGCCGACTCAGGAATCGCGGCGCAAATCCGGCGGGATCGGCAGGTCTTTTAGCGGCTCGGGGCGCTTGCCCTTGCCGGCGCGGTGTTGGCGGATCTGGTAGACGTAGGCCAGCACCTGGGCCACGGCCAGGTACAGGCCGCCAGGGATTTCCTGGTCGAGTTCGGTGGAGTAGTAAATCGACCGCGCCAGGGCCGGGGATTCGAGCAGCATCACCTCATTGGCCACGGCGATCTCACGGATCTTGAGCGCCAGGAAGTCACTGCCTTTGGCCAGCAACACGGGAGCGTTGCCTTTTTCGGGGTCGTACTTGAGGGCTACGGCGTAGTGAGTCGGGTTGGTGATGACCACATCGGCGTCGGGGATCGCCGCCATCATCCGCCGCTGGGAGACCTCGCGCTGCAACTGACGGATCCGCTGCTTGACCTCCGGCTTGCCCTCCTGATCCTTGTGCTCGTCGCGTATCTCCTGCTTGGTCATCATCAACTTCTGCTTGCTCTGATAGAGCTGGATCGGCACATCGATGGCAGCGATCAGGATCAGGCCGCAGGCCATCCACAACGTACTCCAGCCCACCAACTGCACGCTATGGATGATCGCCTGTTCAAGCGGCTCGTGAGCGATGCGCAGCAGGTCGTCGATGTCGGCTTGTAAAACCGTCAACGCGACGAAAAGAATCAGGAAGAATTTTCCAAGAGCCTTGAGCAACTCCATCAAGGCAGTCGTGGAAAACATCCGCTTGAGGCCGCTGGCCGGGTTCATCCGGCTGAATTTCGGCGCCAGGCTCTTCCCGGCGAACAACCAGCCACCCAAAGAAATAGGACCAATGATGGCTGCCAGCAGGAGGAATATCAGCACCGGCTGTACCGCCAGAATCGCGATTTTGCCTGAATGCAGCAAATACTGACCCATCGCGCCCGGACTGAGCAGCACCTCACGAGGCAGGGAGAAGTTCAGGCGCATGATATCCAACAGGTCCAGGGCCAACCCGCCACCATAAATCAGCAACCCGCCCGCCCCGGCCAGCATCACCGCCAGCGTGTTGAGCTCCTTGGATCGGGCAATCTCACCCTTTTCCCGGGACTCGCGCTTGCGCTTTTCCGTGGGGTCTTCTGTCTTGTCCTGACCACTCTCACTCTCGGCCATGGTTCAGCGTGCCTGTGCCATGTCGCGTAATAGCTGCAAGGCCTGGGTGGCCAGCGGCTGATACTGGTTGAGGATATCCCCCAGGCTGACCCAGAAAATCACCATGCCCAGCACGAGGGTCAGCGGGAAGCCAATGGAGAAAATATTCAGTTGCGGCGCCGCGCGGGTCATCACGCCAAACGCGATGTTGACCACCAGCAACGCGGTGATCGCCGGCAATACCAGCACCATCGCCGCGCCCAGGACCCAGCCGAGCTTGCCGGCGATTTCCCAGAAATGATTGACCAGCAACGCACTGCCCACCGGCATCGTGGTGAAACTCTCGGTCAATACCTCGAACACCACCAGATGCCCGTTCATGGCGAGGAACAACAGAGTCACCAGCATCGTCAGGAACTGACCGATCACCGCTGTGTTGACGCCGTTGGTAGGGTCGATCATGGACGCGAAGGCCATACCCATCTGGATCGAGATGATTTGCCCGGCCACCACGAAGGCCTGGAAGAACAGTTGCAGAGAAAACCCCATCAAGGCGCCGATGAGGATCTGCTCGGCAATCAACATCAGGCCGCTGAGATCCAAGGCATTGACCGGCGGCATCGGTGGCAATCCAGGCGCAATGACTACCGTGATGGCCAAGGCGAAATACAGCCGCACGCGGGTCGGCACCAGGGTCGTACCGAACACTGGCATGCTCATCAGCACCGCGGCGACGCGAAACAGCGGCAGGATGAACGACGCCACCCAGGTACTGATCTGGGTGTCCGTCAGCGCGAGCATCGACATGGGTCAGCCGATCAACTGCGGAATACTGCCGTACAGCTGCAGGATGTATTCCATGAAGGTTTGTACCAGCCAGGGGCCAGCGACGATCAGCGTCACCAGCATCACCAGAAGGCGCGGCAGGAAGCTCAAGGTCTGTTCGTTGATCTGGGTCGCGGCCTGGAACATTGCCACCAGCAACCCCACCAGCAGGCTGGGGATCACCAGGATGGCAACCATTATGGTCGTCAGCCAGAGCGCTTCACGGAACAGGTCTACCGCTACTTCAGGCGTCATATCGTCCTACCCGCACAAAAGGCCTAAACACCGCCGAAACTGCCCGCCAGGGTACCGATGATCAGCGCCCAGCCATCCACCAGCACAAACAGCATGATCTTGAACGGCAGGGAAATGATCAGCGGCGAGAGCATCATCATGCCCATGGCCATCAGGATACTGGCGACCACTAGGTCAATGATCAGGAACGGGATGAAAATCATGAAACCGATCTGGAAAGCGGTCTTGAGCTCGGACGTCACGAACGCCGGCACCAGGATGGTCAGCGGCGCCTGATCGGCACTGGGGATATCGGTGCGCTTGGACAGGCGCATGAACAGCTCCAGGTCGCTGCTGCGAGTCTGCGCCAGCATGAAATCCTTGATCGGCACTTCAGCCTTGGCCACGGCATCCTGAGCGGTGATTTTTTCTGCCAGGTAGGGTTGCAGCGCGTCCTGGTTCACCCGGTCGAACACCGGCGCCATGATGAACATGGTCAAAAACAGCGCCATGCCGGTGAGGATCTGGTTCGAGGGCGTCTGTTGCAGGCCCAGGGCCTGGCGCAGGATCGAAAAGACAATGATGATCCGGGTAAAGCTGGTCATCAGCATGACGAACGCCGGAATGAAACTCAGCGCGGTCATGATCAGCAGGATCTGCAGGCTGACCGAGTATTCCTGGGCCCCTTCGGCATTGGTGCCGAGGGTGATCGCCGGGATCGACAGCGGATCGGCGGCGAACGCCAACGGTGCGGCCAGCATCAGGGCCAATGCCAACAGAATGCGCAACGGCATTACTTTTTATCCTTCTGGTCTTTACCCAACAGTTCCATGAGCCGCTGGGCAAATTCGGGGCTGGCCTGCTCGGCGGAGGGCATCTGCACCGGCTCCTTGAGGACGTGCAAGGCGGTAATGGTGCCCGGGCTCAGGCCCAGCAGGATCTGCTCATTGCCGACCTGCACCAGCACCAGCCGGTCGCGCGGCCCGAGCGCGCGGGAACCGATGATGTCGATGACCTGCCCCTTGCCCGCCGGCCCCGCCTGCTGCACGCGCCGCAACAGCCAGGCGAGAAAGAAGATCAAGCCCAGCACCAGCAGCAAGCCAAGTACCAGTTGCGCCAATTGTCCGGCGACACCACTGCCTACTGCCGGCGCAGCGGCGGCCGTGGCAACCGGTTCGGCCGCCAGCACGCTCAATGGCAGCATCGCGACTGCAGCGAAAAAACCTTTCACTCAGCGCAGCTTCTTGATGCGTTCGCTCGGGCTGATCACGTCCGTCAGGCGAATGCCGAACTTCTCGTTGACCACCACCACTTCGCCATGGGCGATCAAGGTGCCGTTGACCAGCACGTCGAGCGGCTCGCCAGCCAGGCGGTCCAGCTCGATCACCGAGCCCTGGTTGAGCTGCAGCAGGTTGCGAATGTTGATGTCGGTGCTGCCCACTTCCATGGAGATCGACACCGGGATATCGAGGATCACATCCAGGTTCGGGCCATCGAGCGTCACCGGCTCATGACTCTTCGGAACGCTGCCAAATTCTTCCATTTGCAAGCGGCTGGACGCATGGGCGCCAGTGTCGGCCGCCAGCAAGGCATCGATGTCTGCTTGCCCGGCATCGCCGGTTTCTTCCAGGGCCGCAGCCCATTCATCGGCCAGCGCCTGGTCATCCTGGGTATTCATATCGTCAGCCATCATTTGTCCTCGGCGGGCAAAAATCAGTTAAAAACGCAAACTTAAAAATTCGACACCGCTCAGCGGCGTTCGATCGGCTCGATCACCTGCAACGCCAGGTTGCCTTTGTGAGAGCCCATCTTGACCTTGAAGGCCGGCACGCCATTGGCGCGCATGACCATGTCTTCCGGCATCTCGACGGGGATAATGTCCCCCGGTTGCATGTGCAGGATGTCCCGCAGACGCAGTTGACGCCGGGCGACCGTCGCGCCGATCGGCACGTCGACATCCAGCACGTCCTGGCGCAGCGCGTTGATCCAGCGTTCGTCCTGGTCGTCGAGGTCCGACTGGAAACCGGCGTCGAGCATTTCACGTACCGGCTCGATCATCGAGTACGGCATGGTCACGTGCAGGTCGCCACCACCGCCATCGAGCTCGATGTGGAAGGTCGAGACCACAATGGCCTCGCTCGGGCCGACGATGTTGGCCATGGCCGGGTTCACTTCCGAGTTGATGTACTCGAAGTTCACTTCCATGATCGCTTGCCAGGCTTCCTTCAAGTCGACGAAGGCCTGCTCCAGCACCATCCGCACGACCCGCAGCTCGGTCGGGGTGAATTCACGACCTTCGATCTTGGCGTGACGACCGTCGCCACCGAAGAAGTTATCCACCAGCTTGAACACCAGCTTGGCGTCAAGAATGAACAACGCGGTGCCACGCAACGGCTTGATCTTCACCAGGTTGAGGCTGGTAGGCACATACAGCGAGTGTACGTACTCACCAAACTTCATCACCTGCACACCACCGACGGCCACGTCGGCCGAACGGCGCAGCATGTTGAACATGCTGATGCGGGTGTAGCGGGCGAAACGTTCGTTGATCATTTCCAGGGTCGGCATGCGTCCGCGAACGATGCGATCCTGGCTGGTCAGGTCGTAGCTTTTGACGCTGCCCGGTTCAGCAGCGTTTTCGGTCTGCACCAGGCCATCGTCGACACCATGCAACAGCGCATCGATTTCGTCCTGGGACAGCAGGTCCTGCACGGCCATGTCGTGTTCCTACTGCAATACGAAGTTAGTGAAGAGCAACTGTTCGATCACCACTTTGCCGAGCTCTTTCTGAGCCACTTCCTGCACGCTGGCCGTGGCTTTCTGGCGCAGCATTTCCTGGCCGACCGGGGTGGCCAGGGTGTCGAAATTCTGTCCGGAAAACAGCATCACCAGGTTGTTGCGGATCAGCGGCATATGCACCCGCAGCGCTTCCAGGTCAGCCTGGTTGCGGCCCAGCAGGGTAATGCTCACCTGCATGTAGCGTTGGCGACCGTTCTGGGTGTAGTTGGCCACGAAGGCTGGCGCCATCGGTTCGAAAATCGCCGGCTGCTTGCCCACTGGCGCGGCTTCGGCCGCCACTGCCGGCTTGCTTTGAGCGCTGTGCATGAAATACCAGGTCGCCCCCACGGACACACCGACCGCCAGGAGCAAACCCACCACGATCATGATGATCAGCTTGAGTTTGCCTTTGGTTGCAGGGTCTTTTACAGCTGCTGCTTCACTCTTCGCCATGCCAATAATCCGTCACTAATCGGGGTTTTCACTGATGCACGGCAAGGCTGGAGCAAGTGTTATGCCAGAAGTGTCGGTACTAAGGATGACGGGCAGATGCGATCTCCAATCCCCCATAAAACCAATGTGGGAGCGAGCTTGCTCGCGATAGCGGTGGATCAATCCCAGCAAATGGTGACTGACAAACCGCTATCGCGAGCAAGCTCGCTCCCACAGGGGAAAAACTCGTTGGATCAGGCGTAGTAGTCGACCGCGCTGGTGCCGATGACGCTGGTCGTGCTGGCCGCCACTTCAGCGATGCTGGCAGGAACAGTTTCATCCGCTGAATCCACTCGCCCGCCAGATGACGCGGTACGCCCGGCCTGGGCCTGCTGTTGGGCCTGCTGCTCCTGATTCTGCGAACCACGGGATTGATCGGATACGCTGACGTCGACCTGACCCATGCCCTGCTGGGCAAAACTGTCCCGCAGGCGATGCATCTGGCCTTCGAGGGCTTCGCGAACGCCGGAGTGGGCGCTCATGAACGTGACCTGGGTCTGCTGATCCGGAACCATGTTCACCCGGATATCCAGGCGCCCGAGTTCGGCAGGCTGCAACTGGATGTCGGCCGCCTTGAGATTGACGCTGGACAGATACATCACCCGGTTGACCACTTCTTCGGTCCAACCGCTCTGATTCATCGCTATAGGCTGGTTGACCGGCACCGCGTTGGCGGTTTTGGGCGTTGCGGCCTGGGTCAGGGCGGCCAAGCGGTTGGCGAAATCGTCCACCCGCGTGTCACTGGAAGCGCCGCCCAGATCCTTGAGACCTTCACTGATCAAGCCACCAAAGGCCTTGTCGCCGCCCTGGCTGCCGGACTCGGTACTGTTCTGATCGGCTTGCACGCTGAGCATGCTTGCCATACCGGCGGCAAAGGTCTGCGCCGAAGTCGGCTCACCGTCGGGCGACGCCGGGGCAGCGCTCTTGGGCTGGGCCTGGCTGGCGGCGGAAACATGACCACCCTGCTCCATCGCCAAACGCAAGGCGGGCAATGCGTCGAGCGGGTCAGCTTCAGGGTCAAAGGCAGGATCGTCCACCAGGACCGCAGCCGGGAGCGGTGTGGCCGGCGGGACAACCGGCGCTGCAACTGCCGTGCTCATCTGGGCCTCAGTCGTAACCACCACAGGTGCAGGCTCCACTGCGGCTGACGCGAGCGGCACCGTCGTGTCTGGAAGCAGCCCTGGATCAAGGCTCGGATCGACAGGTGCAACATCCGCTACTGGTGTTTGCGCCGAGTCGGCATCGTCGGCGCTGGCAGCCTGGTCGTCGGCGCTGGCCGGTTTGTCCGCGGGCAAGGGTTTGCCGCTATCGGCAACCGTCGGTTCCGGGGCGGCAGGGGTTTCGTTGCCGGTGTCTTTTTTGACGGTGTTGTCAGCAGCCTTGTCGCGCGCCGATTTCACCGATGGCTCAGGGGCCGCCGTTGACTTGGCAGGCGCCTGCTTGGCGAAGACTTGAGCGAAGCTGGAGGCTCTATCCCCGAGATCCGGGGCCGCTGCCGGTGAATTGACGGCGACCTGGGGCTTGGCCTGGACAGAGGCCTGAAGCAGTGAATTAGGGGTAACGGGCATAAAAAGGTCTCCGCTGCACTGGAATCATAGGTACAGTCGAGACTAGGCAATGCAAGGCACGGGCCAATGTCAGCCCGACCGTCAAAACTCAGCAGTGAAAGCCCTCGCGCTCTTCCCTGCAAAGCTTGCGGACATGCGCGAATTCGCTGTCGATTTCGCTGACCAGTTTCTCGATACCGCCCAATGACGGCTGCTTGGCACGCTGTTCCAGTTCGCCGCACAGCTCGGCCAGGCGGATAGCGCCCATGTTGCTGCTGCTACCTTTGAAGCTGTGGGCCGTGGCGCTCAGTTTTTCAGCGTCCCGTGCCTCATGCAGCACGCGCAGGCGAGCCTCGGAGTCGTTGAGAAACGTATCCAGCAACTCCAGATACCCCTCCTCCATGACTTCTTTCAACGTGCTGAGCACGTCGCGGTCCAGATGAATCTCGTTCACTTGTTCGCTCCCTGATCAAGAGTGGCCCCGATTATGCCGGAGCCTCCCAGAAAAACTCCACGCGCGCACTACGACCATCGTCTGACCAACTGGCCTGGTGGCTCAACTGGCGTACCAGGCTCACGCCGCGCCCCGACAACCGATCACAGTCCACGGGCCGCGCCAGCACCCTGGCGACATCAAACCCCTCGCCACTGTCTTCGACCTCTATGGCGAGGCGACCACCCTCGCCATCTGGCGAGACAAGCAAGTGCACCCGCACGTAACCGTCGCTCAGTTCATCCAGGCGCGTATTGCGCTCCCGGTAGTAGCGGGCGAAACCCGCCGCGTCACGCTTGAGACTCGAGTCGAGCCCGAGCACCCCATGATCCAGGGCATTGGAATACAGTTCCGACATGACGCTGTAAAGGGCGCCACTCTGCGCCCTGAGCCCATGGACCTCAAGCAGCAATTGCAGCAGGTAGGGCATCGGATTGAAGCGCTTGAGCGTCTGCGCCCGGAACTCGAAGCTCACCGACCAATCCAGCGGGCTGGACTGGCCGCTATCGGAATAGACCGGTGGTGGCGGATTGAGTTGCGTTGGTGCGACCAGTCGCACCTCTACCATACTGAAATCGTCACGGGCCTCACCGCGAAAATCCTGCAGGGCCTGCTGGATATCCTCAAAAAGACGGTCAGGTTCACGGTTGGCTGAAAATACCTGCTGCAACCGTTCCACGCCAAATGGCTGGTCGTCGCGGTCACTGGTCTCGATTACGCCATCGGACAACAGGAACACCCGGTCCCCCAGCGACATCGGATGCACTTCGGTGCGGTCATCGAATAATTGAGGTGTAAGCACGCCCAACGGCAGGTGCCGCGCGGGCAACGGCGTGCGCACGCCGCTGAGGCTGTCATGCAGGTACCCATCAGGCATGCCGCCGTTCCAGACCTCCACCGTGCAACGCTGGAAGCTCAGGCATAACAACGTCGCGCAACAGAACATGTCCACTGGCAGGATGCGTTTGAGCTTGGCATTCATTTCTCGCAGGATCTGCGCCAGGCCGTAGCCCTTGGCAGTCATCCCGTAGAACACTTCCGCCAGCGGCATCGCACCGACCGCCGCCGGCAAACCGTGGCCGGTGAAATCCCCCAGCAGGATGTGCATGTCGCCGGCCGGGTTGAACGCCGCCAGCAGCAGGTCGCCATTGAACAAGGCATAAGGCGATTGCAAGTACCGGATGTTCGGCGCGCTCAGGCAGCCGGAGTGGGCGATCTTGTCGAATACGGCCTTGGCGACCCGCTGCTCGTTGAGCAGGTAGTCGTGGTGCCGAGCGATCTGGTCGCGCTGCTCCACCACGGTGGCCTGCAATCGACGCAAGCGGTCCATGGCCTTGATCTTGGCCGCCAGGATCACTTGGTTGTAGGGTTTGGCCAGGAAATCGTCGCCGCCCGCTTCCAGGCAACGGGCCAAGGCTTCACTCTCAGTCAATGAGGTGAGGAAAATGATCGGGACCAACTGGTCCCCGGCCAACTGCTTGATTTTCTGCGCGGCTTCGAAACCGTCCATCACTGGCATCATCGCATCCATCAGCACCAGGTGCGGACGCTGTTCCAGATAGACCTCGACCGCTTCGGCGCCATCGGCCGCAGTGAGCACGTGATGCCCCTGACGGCGGACAATGGTCGACAACAGCAGTCGATCAGCGGCACTGTCTTCGGCAATCAGGACCGTCAGCGACTCCGACGACGATTGCATGGCGATCAACTGATGTCGAACAGCTTGTCGAAATTGGAGATTGCGAGGATTTTCTTGACGTCATTGCTGCTGTTGACGACCCGGATATCCGACTGGTCGCCACCGGCATGATCGCGCAACAGCAGGAGCATGCCCAAGGCGGAACTGTCGAGATAAGTGGCCTCTTTCAAATCCACCACGATGGAGTCAGGTTTCTGATTGAGCCGTTCATAGGACTCACGAAACTCCTGATGCCGCCCGAAATCGAATCGACCTTTGATCGAAATCGTCAGTTTGTGCCCATCGGGGGATACTTCGGTAACGACTGACATGATCGGCTTCCTTGTCATGGACATACGTGTACAAGGTGTAGCATCTGGTAAAGGTCTGAGCAAGGTTTTGCCTCATTCAGCCGACAAAATCCTGGTTTCGCATCAATAGGGATTCTGCCGCGGCAGGCGCTGGGACAATTCATCGAGCAGTTTCTGTTCGCGCTTGTCTTCCAGTTGCCGTGCCTCATCAATATAGCGCTGCACCAGCTTGCGCAGCCCCTCGACCCGGGCAAACGCCTCTTGCCAACTCTGGCGGGCCTTCTCCAGGTTGTTCTGGTGCCAGATCAGGCTCTGGCGCTGCTGGTCGATAGCGGTGCCCAACTGCGCAAGAAACCCTTGGTAACCCAACAACCACTGCCCGGAAACCCCGTGGGCGCCACGGGCGATCCACTGCTCCTGATACTCGAGTCGAAAGTTCTCGAGGTCAGCCAGTTTGCTTTCAGCGACTTTGACCTGGCCCTGGAAATACGCCAGACGCTGGACGGCGGTCTTCTCGGCCTTTTCCGCCATGTCCACCACTGGCGCCAGGCGTGCCGCACGACTCGTGGCCATGGCCGGTTACCCGCCGGCAACCGGGGTGAAAATACTCTGCAAGTGCGCTTCGCTGGCGCCCATGCCGATGTTGTCGTTCAGGCTCTGGCGCAGGTAAACGGCCATGGCCGGGTAAAGACTGATAGCGGTGTCGGTCTCGCGGTCACCGCCGGGGACGTAGGCGCCGACGCTGATCAGGTCGCGGCTTTGCTGGTAGCGCGACCAGTACTGCTTGAACTGCTGGGCCCGCTTCATGTGCTCGGCACTGATCACCGACGGCATGACCCGACTGATGGAAGCCTCGATGTCGATGGCCGGGTAATGCCCTTCCTCGGCCAGGCGCCTGGACAGCACGATGTGCCCGTCGAGTACGCCCCGGGCCGAGTCGGCGATGGGGTCTTGCTGGTCATCGCCTTCGGACAGCACGGTATAGAAAGCAGTGATCGAACCGCCGCCCTTTTCCGCATTGCCGGCGCGCTCCACCAGTTTCGGCAGCTTGGCGAAGACCGAAGGCGGATAACCCTTGGTGGCCGGCGGCTCGCCGATGGCCAGGGCGATTTCCCGCTGGGCCTGGGCGAAACGGGTCAGCGAATCCATCAGCAACAGGACGTTCTTGCCCTTGTCGCGGAAATACTCGGCAATACGCGTGCAATACATGGCCGCGCGCAAACGCATCAATGGCGCATCGTCCGCTGGCGAAGCCACCACCACCGAACGCTTGAGCCCCTCCTCGCCAAGAATGTGCTCAATGAACTCCTTCACCTCACGACCCCGCTCGCCTATCAGCCCCACCACAATGATGTCGGCTTCGGTGAAGCGGGTCATCATGCCCAGCAGCACACTCTTACCTACGCCGGTACCGGCAAACAGGCCGAGACGTTGGCCGCGACCGACCGTCAATAAACCGTTGATGCAGCGGATGCCCACGTCCAGCGGCACGCTGATGGGGTCACGCTTGAGGGGGTTGATCGTCGGGCCGTCCATTGGCACCCAGTCTTCAGCCTTCATGCCGCCCTTGCCGTCCAAGGCCCGTCCGGCCCCGTCCAGCACACGCCCAAGCATACTCATGCCCATGGGCAGACGACCGTTGTCGGCCAAGGGCACCACGCGCGCGCCCGGGGCAATGCCGGCGACACTGCCCACCGGCATCAAGAACACCTTGCTGCCGGAGAAGCCCATGACTTCGGCCTCGACCTGCACCGGGTGATAGCTGTCGTCGTTGATCACCATGCAGCGGCTGCCCATGGCGGCACGCAAGCCTTCGGCTTCGAGGGTCAGGCCGACCATACGCAGCAGGCGCCCTTCCAGGATCGGTTGGCCAGCCAGTTCGCTGGCCTCGGCGTAGCTGCCCAGGCGCTTGGCGAAGCTGGTTCGCTCAAGGCGCATCGCGGCTGTCCAGTGCAGAAGCGTCCAATTCAGGCACCTCCAACCCTGCATCGGCTGGCGCCGCATCAGCGCTGATCAGGGGCTCGTCCGGCAACTCCAGGCTCAGGTCGGCGGCAGCCGGGTGCAGGGCCTGTTCGTGCAATTGGTCGAACAATTTGGCCATGATCTGGCTGATGCGGGTTTCAACGGTGGCGTCGATGCGGCTGTGCTCAGTTTCCACACGGCAACCGCCGGGCAGCAGCGCAGCATCCTCGACGATGCGCCAGGTTTCTTCGTGGCGCTCGCGCAGGGCCTTGACCAACTCGAAGTCCTGGGGATTGATGTACAGCCGTACGTTCCCCACGCCCAATGGCAACAATTTGAGCGCTTCGCGCATGACATGTTCGATCTGGGTCGAATCGATGGCCAGTTCGCGCTGAATCACTTGTTTGGCGATGTGCTGCACCAGGCCCACCAGGGATTTCTCGATCTGGGTGTCCTGCTCGGCGATGGGATCGAACAGGTTGAGCATCAGCGATTCCAACGCACGAAGCTTGGCCGTCAGCGCCACATCGGCTTCCTGGCGGACCTTGAGCGTAGTGCTGTGGAAGCCTTCCTTTTCACCCACGGCAAAGCCTTCGTTGTAGGCTTCCTGGCGAATGCCCTCGACTTCCTCGAGGGTCAGTGGCTGGACTTCCTCCAGCGGCACTTCCTCCGGCTCCGGCAGCTCTTCCACCGGTTCCGGCTCAGGCTCGGGAACATGGGGGTCGAAGCTGGGCAGCGACCAGACGTCGAAACCACCGACGTCGCGAGCGCGGATCAGGTCGCTGGGTGCTTCATCACTCTTGGCAGACATAACGACCTTAGATCATCTCTTCGCCGCCCTTGCCACCGAGAACGATCTCCCCGGCTTCGGCCATGCGGCGGGCGATGGTGAGGATTTCCTTCTGTGCGGTTTCCACGTCGCTGACGCGCACCGGGCCCTTGGCCTCGAGGTCGTCGCGCAACAGTTCGGCCGCCCGTTTGGACATGTTCTTGAAGATCTTTTCCTTGACGCCTTCGTCCGAGCCCTTGAGGGCCAGCACCAGCACGTCGGACGACACTTCGCGCAACAGCGCCTGGATGCCACGATCGTCGACATCGGACAGGTTGTTGAACACGAACATGAGGTCTTCGATCTGACCGGACAGGTCTTCGTCGAACTCGCGGATCGAGTCCATCAACTGACCTTCGATCGAACTGTCGAGGAAGTTCATGATGTCCGCCGCGCGCTTGATACCACCCAGGGTGGTGCGCGAGGCATTGGAGTTGCCCGAGAACTGTTTTTCGAGAATCTGGTTCAATTCTTTCAGGGCCGCTGGCTGCACGGTGTTGAGCGAAGACACCCGCAGGATGATGTCCAGGCGCACCTTGTGGTCGAAGTTGCCCAGCACTTCACCGGCCTGGTCCGGGTCGAGGTAAGCCACCACGATCGCCTGGATCTGCGGGTGCTCGTAACGGATCACGTCGGCAACCGCCCGCGGCTCCATCCACTTGAGGCTGTCCAGGCCGCTGGTATTGCCACCCAACAGGATCCGGTCGATCAGGCCATTGGCCTTGTCCTCGCCCAGTGCCTGGGTGAGCATCTTGCGCACATAGTCGTCGGAACCGACGCCCAGGCTGGTCTGATCGCCGACGATGTCGACGAACTCGCTCATCACCTGCTCGACCTGCTCACGGTGCACGTTGCCCATTTGCGCCATGGCCACGCCCACGCGCTGGACCTCCTTGGGCCCCATGTGGCGCAACACTTGGGCAGCGTCGGTCGAACCCAGGGACAGCAGCAGGATCGCGGCTTTGTCGACCCGGGACAATTTGGCAACAGCGGCTCGATTATCACTCATCTGCGTTAATCCACTCTTTCACGACCTGGGCCACACGACCCGGGTCTTCTGCCACCAGACTCTTGATGGCGTTCAACTGAGCGTCATAGCCTTCGCTCGGGCTTGGCAGCAGAATGCTCTGCGGCCCGCCGAGGCTGACGCGATCGTTGGCCAATTCGCCATCCAGGCCGCCCATGCCTCCCAGCTCGACATCGCCGAAAGCTGCCAACTGCTTGTTCTTGCCGCCACCGGTGATGTTGTTGAGCACCGGACGCAGCACGCCGAACACCAGCACCAGGATAAACAGCACACCCAATACTTGCTTGACCACATCCCAGAACCAGGGTTGCGAATAAAACGGAATATCGGCGACCACTTCACCGCGCTCCAGGGAGAACGGTACGTTGATCACGCTGACGCTGTCGCCACGGCTGGCGTCGAAACCGACGGCGTCCTGCACCAGGCGAGTGAAGCGCGCCAATTCGTCGGCGCTCCATGGCGCACGGCTGGTTTCGCCGTTGGCTGCGTTGACCTTGACCTGATCGTCCACCACTACGGCGACCGACAGGCGATTCAAACGACCTTGTTGCTGCTTGGTGTGGCTGATGGAACGGTCAAGCTCGAAGTTCTTGGTCGACTGCTGACGCTTGTCGGCCGGGTACGGCGCCAGCATCGGCTGGCCGGTGGCCGGGTCCATGATCTGCTGGCCGTTGGCATCGATCAGCGGCTGGCCTGGCTGCACCATGCCGGCGGCTGCGGTGGCGCCACCGGTGGTTTGCGGTGCGCTGGCCGGAGACGGCGGCTGGTTGCTCAGGGCTCCCGGTACACCTTGGGGACCATTGCTGGCGGTACGCTGCTCGGTCACCGACTGCTCGCTGCGCAGCGCAGGCTGATCGGGATTGAACTGTTCGGACGTCGACTCGACGGCGCTGAAATCCACATCGGCCGACACCTCGGCCTTGTAGCGGTCGTTACCCAGGATCGGTTGCAGGATGTTGTGCACTCGCTGGGTCAGCATGCCTTCCATGCGACGGCTGTAATCGAATTGCTTGCCGGCCATGGTCAGTTCGGAGTTTTCCGCCTGATCGGACAACAGATTGCCTTTCTGGTCGACCACGGTGATCTGCGATTTGCTCAGCTCGGGTACGCTGGTCGCCACCAGATTGATGATGGCAACGACCTGGCCTGGCTCCAGGGAACGGCCCGAATACAACTCAACCAGTACCGAAGCACTGGGTTTGCGCTCATCGCGCACGAACACCGAGCTTTTCGGAATCGCCAAGTGCACACGGGCACCCTTGACGTTGTTCAGACTGGAAATGGTCCGCGCCAACTCACCTTCCAGGCCGCGACGATAACGGGTCGCTTCCATGAACTGGCTGGTGCCCAGGCCCTGGTCCTTGTCGAGGATCTCGAAACCAATGTTGCCATCAGTAGGCGTCACGCCAGCGGCTGCGAGCTTGAGGCGCGCACGGGCAACGTCGTCGGCCTTGACCAGCAACGCGCCGGAATTGGGTTCGACGGTGTAAGGAATATCGGCGGAAGCCAGGGTTTCCATGACTTGCTTGGCGTCCATGCCCTCCAGGCTGCCATACAGCGGCCGGTAGTCCGGCTGCTGGGACCACAGCACCACGGCAAAACCAATCGCCACGCTGGCAGCCAGGCCGACCAACAGGCCTACCTGACGCAGCATGGTCATCTCGGAGAGATTTTCCAGGAAGGACAGACCGAACAGCGGCGGTTTGCCGTCTACCGGAGTGGCCTTGGCCGGAACGTTATCTACGGCTGCTTCTGCCATGACTCAATAACTTCCTTAAACCGGCATCTGCATGATGTCTTGGTAGGCTTGAACCAGTTTGTTGCGAACCTGGGTCAACGCCTGAAACGAGACACTGGCTTTCTGCGAGGAGATCATTACGTCCGTCAGGTCGACGCCACTTTTGCCAATCTCGAAAGCACTGGCCAACTGGTTCGATGCCTGCTGGGTATCGTTCACTTTATTGACGGCCTGACCGAGCATGTCGGAAAAGCTGCTGCCACCCACCTGGGGGACCGCGACCGATTTAGGCTGGGCCATGGCGTCCATTTGCATGGCCCGCATGTCCAACATCAACCGATTAAATTCAATACCTTGGCTCATGGTCTACTCTCTCTGGCGGCCCGCATTTTTTTGACACTTACTCAGCGGGTATTCAGGTATTAGCAACAAGGGTGCCAGCTCCATGGCCGCAGGAAACAAATGCGCGCACCACTCCATTGTGGGAGCGAGCTTGCTCGCGATAACCCATCACATCCAACCTCAACTTGACTGACCCACCGCTATCGCGAGCAAGCTCGCTCCCACAGGGATTTTTGGCGCTTATTCAACTGGCGAACAAATAAGCCTCGACATCCATGCCGGCATCACGCATCTGCGCCAATTTGTAGCGCAGGGTGCGCGGACTGATCCCCAGGCGTTCGGCCGCCTCCTTGCGACGCCCGCGCTCGGCTCGCAGGGTGTCGATGATCATCTGGAACTCGCGACGACGCAGATCGTCTCCCAAGGCGCCGGCCGACTCGCCCTCCACTTCCACCGAGGGCGCGAAGGCCGCTGCCGGCACTGGCGACAATGCAGGCAATGGCGCGCAGGCCACCGGGCCGGCCAGGCAGAAATCCTCCGGCTGGATCAAACCGCCCTGTTGCAGGATCAAGGCCCGCTGGATGGCGTTATCGAGCTCTCGGACATTGCCCGGCCACGGGTAGGCAATCAGGCAGGCCCGGGCCTCGGCTGAAAACCGGGCAGCCGCATGCTTCATTTTATTGACGTGCTTGTTCAGCAGACGCTCGGCCAGCGGCAGGATATCGGCGGTGCGCTCGCGCAACGGACGCCAGGCCAGCGGGAACACCGACAAGCGGTAATAAAGGTCTTCACGAAAACGCCCCGCCGCCACTTCGCCGGCCAGGTCGCGGTTGGTGGTTGCCACCACGCGGATATCCAGGCTGATGGGCTTGCGCGCACCGACCCGCTCCACTTCCCGCTCCTGCAAGACCCGCAACAGCTTGGCCTGCAGGCCCATCGGCATTTCGGAAATTTCATCGAGCAGGATCGTGCCGCCGTCGGCCTGCTCGAACTTGCCAGCCTGGGCCGCGATGGCCCCCGTGAACGAACCCTTCTCGTGACCGAACAGTGTCGCCTCGAGCATGTTGTCAGGAATTGCCGCGCAATTGATCGCGATGAACGGTTCGCTGGCGCGCCGGGACTGTTGATGGATGTAGCGCGCCAGCACTTCCTTGCCCGTACCGGACTCGCCGGAAATCAACACGGTCGAATCGCTGCGAGCCACCCGTGCGGCCAATTCCAGCAGTTGCGCACTGGCCGGCTCGATGGCCACCGGGCCTTCGCCCTCGACCGCAAGACTGCCCAGGGCATGACGCGCCACCAGGTCCAGCAGGGCTTTGGGCTCGAACGGCTTGACCAGGTAATCCGCAGCCCCCTGGCGCATGGCATCCACCGCGCGCTCGACGGCGCCGTGAGCCGTCATCAGCAAGACCGGCAGTTGCGGCTGGCGGGCACGTAACAGGCCGAGCAATTGATGGCCGTCCATGCCCGGCATATTGACGTCACTGACCACCAGGCTGAACGCTTCGCGCCCCACCGCCAGCAGCGCTTCTTCCGCCGAACCGACGGCGGCGTAGTCGTGCCCGGCCAGCACCAGCGTATCGGCCAGCGCCTCACGCAGGGCCCGGTCATCCTCAACCAGTAACACCTTGATCGCCATTGCTTTCACTCCACCCCTGGCGCATTGGAAAACAGCGGCAAGCACACCGTCGCACAGGTGCCACGGCGCAGCCGCGAGCGCAGTTGCAATTCTCCCTGATGGGCACGGGCCACAGCCTTGACCACGGTCAGGCCCAGGCCGGTGCCCGTGGTCTTGGTGGTGAAGAATGGCTCGCCCAGGCGTGCCAGCACGGCCGGCTCGATACCGGTGCCGCTGTCGCTGACACACAGGCGCAAGGTGTTGTCGCGCGTATATAAGTGCACTTTCAGCCGGACGTCGCCGCCGCTGGCCTGGATCGCGTTTTCGATGAGGTTCAACACCGCGCCCACCAAGGTGTCGCGGTTACACAACACTTCGCCGACATGGCTGTCGCACTGCCAGCGGATCGGCAAATCCTGTACATGGGTCAGCGCCGCGGCCTGCAACGATTGCAATAAAACCTTGGGGGTAACACGGTCGGTCAACGGCAGCTCGCCGCGAGCGAATACCAGCATGTCTCGCACCTGGTGCTCCAGCTCGTGCAGGCGCTCTTTCAAGCGTCCGGCGAAGCGTTGCTGGGTTTCCATCGGCAATTGCTGCTCAGTCAGATGACTGGCGTAAAGCAGCGCGGCAGAAAGCGGGGTACGAATCTGGTGGGCCAGCGACGCCACCATCCGCCCCAGGGAAGACAGGCGCTCATGGCGAGCCAACTGGTCCTGCAGGTGACGGGTTTCAGTCAAATCATTGAGCAGCACCAACTGCCCAGGCTCGGCATCCAGCGAGCGTGTCGAGATGGACAGGCGCCGACCGTCCTTGAGGGACACTTCATGGCCGTCGTCTTCACGGGGCGCAAAGCAGCGGGCGATGACATGCCGCCACAGCTCACCTTCCAACGGCAGGCCGAGCAACTCGCAAGCCGCCGGGTTGGCTTCGCGCACACGACCGTGTGCGTCGATGACGATAACGCCACCGGGCAACAGATCGAGGAGGTTTTGCAGACGATTAGCCAGGCGCTCCTTTTCCGCCAGCTCCTGCATGCGCTGGGCGCTGACCACGGCCAGCTCCCCCTTGAGCTCGGTGACCCGAGCTTCAAGCAGGCTGTAGGAATCGGTCAGTTGACTGGACATCTGGTTGAACAGCGAAAATGCCTGCTCAAGTCCAAGCCGGCTTGCCTGCTCGGCGGACGGCATGTGTCCCGGTTCGGGGACAGGAGACATCTGGGCGGCTTGGGTCATCGTGCTCTCTCGCTTGGCTGACCGTCAGTTAAACGGAACGTTGCGAGGGCTATAGCAATACCCGTGCCGAAAAAAAACCGCCTGAAAATCAGGCGGTTGGAAAACAGGCGTCAATCATCCGCCTGTTCATCTCCTTCGCGACGGCTCATGCCGTACTTGCGCATCTTCTCCACCAGGGTGGTGCGACGGATGCGCAGGCGTTCTGCCGCGCGAGCAACGATACCGTTGGCATCGTCCAGTGCCTGCTGGATCAGCCCTTGTTCCAGGCCTCCCAGGTAATCCTTGAGGTCCAGGCCTTCGGGCGGCAACAAGGCATTGGCGGTGAAATCCGGTGTGTGGCCGTTGATTGCCACCCGCTCTTCCAGATCGCTGCGCAGGCTGTCGACCATTTGCTCATCTTCGTCGTCGACGTAGCGGAATTTCTTCGGCAGTTCGTTCACGCCGATCACCCCGTACGGGTGCATGATCGCCATGCGCTCCACCAGGTTGGCCAGCTCCCGGACGTTGCCCGGCCACCCATGGCGGCACAGGGACATGATCGCCGCCGAATTGAAGCGGATCGAACCGCGCTTTTCGTGCTCCATGCGCGAGATCAGCTCGTTCATCAGCAACGGGATGTCTTCGACGCGCTCACGCAGTGGCGCCATTTCGATCGGGAAAACGTTGAGGCGATAATAGAGGTCTTCGCGGAAGCTGCCAACCTCGATCATGCTCTCGAGGTTCTTGTGCGTGGCGGCGATGATTCGCACATCGACGCTCTGGGTCTTGTTGCTGCCCACGCGCTCGAAGGTGCGCTCCTGCAGGACCCGCAACAGCTTGACCTGCATCGGCAGCGGCATGTCGCCAATTTCGTCGAGAAACAGCGTACCGCCGTTGGCCAATTCGAAACGCCCGGCGCGGCTGGTGATCGCACCAGTAAAGGCACCCTTCTCATGACCAAACAGCTCGCTCTCCAGCAACTCGGCCGGGATCGCGCCACAGTTGACCGGCACGAACGGCGCTTCACGGCGCTTGGAGTGGTAATGCAGGTTGCGCGCGACCACTTCCTTGCCGGTGCCCGACTCGCCCAGGATCAGCACGCTGGCGTCGGTATCGGCGACCTGCTGCATCATCTGCCGCACGTGCTGGATCGCCCGGCTGGTGCCGACGAGGCTGCGGAACAGGTTGGGTTCGCGATGCCGGCCGCGCTCGCGAGCCTGATCGTACATCTCGCGATAAACCTGCGCGCGGTGCAGCGAATCAAGCAGCTTGCTGTAGCTGGGCGGCATTTCGAGCGTGGAAAGTACTCGGCGGCGCTGGTCTTCAGGCAGGTCGAGGGAAGAATTTTCGCCCATTAACAAAACCGGAAGGAACTCATCCCAGGTTGAGAGTGTCTTTAGCAAGCCCAAAAGCGTTGCGGGGGCATTCACGGTCCCGATAAGGACACAGATGACCTCGCGACTGGACGACAAAGAGCCGACGGCCTGCTGCCAGTCATGGCTTCCGCAGGGTAAATTTTCTTCGCCAAGAAAATTTAAGATCACCGCCAGGTCGCGGCGGCGGACGCTATCGTCATCGATCAGGAGAATTTTGGTTTCACGCCACATGCAATAGCAACTTCCCTAGTCAACCCAATGCCCGAAATTAGGGGGCAAGCTAGACGCTTGCAGACTTGTCATGCCTGTAGACGCCTTAAATCTGTAAACAGCTACTAGTTAAGTCAAAAAACCGTGCACAGTCAAATTTATGGCGCAACGGGCTCGGATTAACTGAGCATTAACCGAACAGATGGTAAACCTTTGCCGCGTTCTGTGCTTGATGGATCTGTTGCATCTCGTCGACGATCGCCTGACGCTCTCCCGTCGCCGCCTCCAGCAATTGCCGATACACCCCTAGCAATTCCTCAAGATTGATCCGCAACGCCGCCTCATCCAGCTGGGACTCGCTCAGGACGTCTTCCATGCAGGAACGGCAGGCCAAGTCCAACTGACCGATGGCCTCCCAGTTACGCTCGGCCAGGGCATCGACCAGGGCATCACGGGTTTGTTCGATTCGCTGCAAGACAAGACTCATGAGCGTACTCCTTAGAATTGCGGACCCGGTACAGCGATGGCATCCCAACCTTCCTTGACCGTGCCAAGCAGATCGGCGACTTCGTCGAGGATCTTCGGATCGGTCTTGGCGTTGGCTTCGGCCAGGCGTTTCATCATGTAGGTGTAGAGGTTATCCAGCTCGGTTACCGACTCGGCCTGGTTTTCCAGGTCCAAGCCTTCACGCAAACCGCCGATAATGCCGATGGCCTTGCTGATCAGTACGCCTTTGTTGGCAATATCCTTGCGCTCCATCGCACCCTTGGCCTGGGCAATGCGATCCAGCCCGCCCTCCATGAGCATCTGCACCAGACGATGGGGACTTGCTTCGGAGGTTTGCGCCTGGGCGCCAATCTTCTGGTATTGGCGAAGGGCTAACATCGGATTCATGTTCTACCTCATCAAAAAACTTCAGTTCGTATAAACAGCGTATCGACGCTGCGTCAAAAAACTTTAGGTCGAAAAGCCGAAAGCCCGGAACGTTGTCAAAACGTTGCCGGGCTCTTTGCATCGGTCGAAAATCAGCTGTTTTTCTGCTGTGCCGTCATCGCTTCGAACATGGAGGTGATGTTGCTGGCGGTGGCTTTCAGCCTGCCGACCAGGGTGTCCATGTCGTTGTACTTTTTGGTCAATACGGCGGTGAGGGTTTCGATGCGGCGATCAAGAGCCTGCTGATCTTCGAACAGCTTCGTCTTGATGATGTCAAGGTTCTTGGAGCGAGTAGTCAGGATGGCCTCTGAGCCCCCGATACCACCCGCACCCGTTTTGCCTTCAGTGTACGGCTTGATGGCGTTATCCATGCGCTCAAGCAGGCCATTCTCACCTACGAACAGTGTCTGGATCTCCCCACCCAACTGCTTGTCATTCAACGCAGTGGTGAATTTCCCGCTGTCGAAATCCAGAGCTCCGGTCGTCTGATTGGTGGTGATTCCCAACTGGGAAAGAACGGTCAGCTTGTCACCTGCGCCGGCCTCAGACAAAGGTGCGCGAATGGCCGCCAAAAGCGAGCGAGGCAACGAGTCACCCGTCAAGGCCGCTGGAACCGAGTTACCCTCAGCATCTGTGGTCGGCTTGGTCAGGGACGTCACGGCCTTCGCAACAGCGTTATAAGCATCGACGAACTTCTGGATCGAAGCTTTCAGGCCGTCGGCGTTGGTAGCGACGGTAACGACTGTCGGGCCAGTGTCCTCGACGAGTAACGTCATGCTCAAGCCCGAGACCACGTTATCCAGCTTGTTGGTCGGGCTGGTCATTGCCAAGCCATCAACAGTAAAAATAGCGTCCTTGGCAAACCCCAGTGAACCCGAAGAAGTCGCGGTGGGTGATGAGGCCATGGCTACGGAGCCGTCAGCTGCGAGGCTGGCAATACCGCTGAGGGAGATATCATTACCCGCACCGGTTTTAGTCGAGCCGACCACCAGGCGTGAACCGAAGCTGTCGGTCACGATGTTGGCGGTCAGACCACTGGATGAGTACTTGCTGTTGATGGCATCCCGAACCGATTGCAGCGTCGAATCAGCTGGAATATCAAGGGCGTAATTCGTGCCCCCCTGACTGATAGTCAGCGTACCGGTCTCCACCGCACTGCTAGCCCCACCGGCAAAAGCAGCCGTCGCAACTTTTGAAGAGGTGGCCAGTTGCGTGACGTTTACCGTGTAGGTACCGCTTACCGCCGAGTTGCCCGCCGTTACCGTCAACGCACTGGTATTGGCCGAAGTGGCGGCAACACCGGTAAATTGAGGGGTGGTCGTGCTGCCCAAGGCCTCCAACGTAGACTGGAAGGTAGTCAACAGAGACTTCAGGGTGCCAATCCCGGAAATATTGGCCGTATTGGTCTTGGTGGCACGGTCAATCTGACCTTGCTTGGCTGCTTTGTCAGAATCCACCAATGCCTTGACGATAGCACCGGTATCAAGGCCAGAGCCTAGACCCAAGCCAGGTAGAATTGGACTTGCCATGTGGAACTCCCTTCAGTGTGTCGCCGGCCTTTTGACCATTACAACGCCCAAAAGAACTTAACAACAAAATTCGTGCCAGCGGTCAGGCTTGCGCGCTGAACAACAGGCTGCTTGCATCATTCAAACTGTTCGCCAGTTTAAGCACTTCTTCATTAGGGATCTGGCGAATCACTTCACCGGAACCACTGGCAATCACTTTGACAACTACTTTGCCTGAAGGCTCATCGATTGAGAACTCCAGGTTGCGCTTGACCGACTGAACGAAGGTTTCAATTTCCTGAACCGCCCTCTTCAGTTTCTCTTGCTCGGCCGCAGCGTCTTTTGGCTCATCCTTGACCGGTACCACGGTGGCAGCATCGGTTCGAGGCTTCTCCACTGGTTTGTCGGCAAATGTCGTCGCCGGCTTCGCAGCTGGATAAGACAAGTTCAGCTTCACGCTCATATCCATGTCCATCACCTCTTGAACGGAAAAAGCGAGAGAGTACGCAAGCGCACTCCCCCGCTAAAACTCATCCGGCTATTACTGAAGCAGCTTCAGTACAGCGGATGGCAGTTGGTTGGCCTGGGCCAGAACCGAAGTGGAAGCCTGTTGCAGAGTCTGCTGCTTGGTCAGCTGGGCAGTTTCAGCAGCGAAGTCAGTGTCTTGTACGCGACCCAGTGCAGCAGCGGCGTTTTCGTTGATGTTCTGCAGGTTGGAGATGGTGCTGGTCAGACGGTTCTGGGCAGCACCGAGGTCCGCACGGCTGGCGTTGATGGTCGCCAGAGCGGCGTCGATCGCGTCGATTGCAGCGGAAGTGTTGGTTTCAGCTTCAGCACTGTCTGCAGCACTGATCGCGATGGCACCAGAGTCAACGCTCAGGGTCGCAGCGTCGAAGCTGTCGCTCAGGGTCAGAGTGATCTGGTTGGTAGCACCGGTGTTGGAGCCGACCTGGAAGGTCATGGTGCCAGCGGAACCGTCGATCAGGTTCTTGCCGTTCAGGTTGGTCGAATCAGCGATACGGGTCAGTTCGTCCGACATCTGAGCAAATTCTTTGTTCAGAGCATCACGGTCAGCAGTGCCGTTGTTGTCGTTTCGTGCCTGTACTGCCAGTTCACGCATACGTTGCAGAATGTTGGTGGATTCTTGCAGAGCGCCTTCAGCGGTCTGAGCGATGGAGATACCATCGTTGGCGTTCTTGATCGCAACAGTCTGACCGCGGATTTGCGAGGTCATACGGGTAGAGATCTGCAGGCCGGCGGCGTCGTCTTTGGCGCTGTTGATTTTCAGGCCGGAAGACAGACGGGTCATCGAAGTGGACAGAGCATCGGAAGCCTTGTTCAGGTTCTTCTGAACGTTCAACGATGTGACGTTAGTGTTTACTGTTAAAGCCATGACGAATTCCTCGTTGGTTGGGTACTGCGGCTTCCGGCCCTGGCAACCGCCGGGTGTGGCCTAGAGAACCTTCGTAATAGTTATCGTCGTAATCGGAACTTGCTTTAGCGGTTTTTTCAAAAATTTTGCCATCAGGGTGCCACCCCTCATAAATCAAGGGCTTGGCAGCGATCGACAGGTGAAAAAATGACGCCAGGGAAATGCCGGGGGCGCGATTCGCTTGGGCAGCGGCGCCAGCTCATCAAGAAAAGGAATTACACCGCCTGACCAGCGGTCAACAGTTCAACCCATTCGTATTCAAGATAGTCCGCCAGCGAAAGCCAGTTCTGAGCCTGCTGATCGTTGAACATCAGCCCCAGCAGCCCGTTCCACGATGACTGGACGTCGCTCGGCATAAGCTCGACCAACGGCTGAGCCGCCTCGACCAATGCAACCATCGCCAGCCCCGCCTCGACATCCCGCCCCAGGCGAAACAGCCGTGCGCACTCACGCGCATCATCGATTACCCCTTGAAACCCGGTCATTGCACGTACTCCGGATGGAAATCAGCGCCGACGATCCGCGCCCCGTCCCGACTGCTGTTATAGAAACGCACTTGGGGATGCCCGGCGATAAATCGCTCCAGCTCACACAGATAACTACGGAAGTTGAGCTGAGTCTTGACCCGCTGCCCATGACCATCGAGCACCCAGTGTTTTGCCACGCCCAGTTGTGGCCCCAGATCACCGTCGCCCCAACCGGCGTGGGTTTTATCATGGGGAAAAGCGAAGTCGGCGCCGAAGAGGGTGATTTGCGCCGCGCCCATTTTCACCGCAAGGTCCACCGCCGGATGAATCACGCTCCCGCCCACGTACAGTTCGCCTCGGCGCAGTAGCTGTCGTATCTGGTGATAGATGGGGCTGGCGGAATAACCGACATAACGTGGCCCCTGCCAGGCTTCAATCACTGAGGGGTCAGCCATTGGCAGGTAAACCAGTGCAATATCGCCGGTGTCTTCAGGGGGGAGATGGCGTGCCGAGATGCGTTGATCGATGCTGACCACGACATCCGGTCGAATGCCGTGGTTGATCAACGGTCGGTAGGCCGTATCGACGCAAATCAATAGCGACCGCTCGGCCTGGTCATTCAGCTTGCGCAATTTTTCAAAGTGCTGCTCAAGGCTGGGGCCGGTGGCAATGACAAACGCCTCCCGTCCATTGAAGGAGCCAAACAGCTCGGTGACGTCGTGATCCGTTTGCACGAGATTGAAAGTGGCTTGCAGGCGCTCGATGATCTCCGGCGCCTTGGGGTCGAATTCCCGGTTACTGAAGGCCAGATGGATTTCACTGATCAATCGGTCGCGAATTTTTGCATTGAAATCATCGGCCAGCACCAGCTCGGCGGGCAATGCAAAAAATGGCAGCTGGATTTCCGCCAGATCGCCCGCATAGAGCAATTCGACCCGCGAGTCGGCAAGCCATGGCGATTGATCCAGCAACTGCAACACCAGGGCAAACACTGAGCCATTGAGGATATGCACGTACAGACGTTCAACCCCTGCCCGCTCCAGCATATGGTTTTGCAGGTCCCCCAATCCGGTGCCATAGACATGCACAACGGCAGCGTCCGGCGGTAGGCTGGCGGCTTGCAGGTCAGCCTCGGCGAGACGGTCATGGCGGCTGGTCAACTGGATGCCATTGATGCTCAAGGTCGATCCAAGCCCCTCGACCAGATCTGCCTGCAACGCACCAGCATCCTCCAGCAGCAGGCGTTCAGCCAGGGCAGGCCAACGTTGCTCGATCACCTGGAGATTGCGCTGAAAAAACTCGCTCATGGCGCCTCGCTTTTCGATCAGGCAAAAAAATAGCGTTCAAGGTTACACCTTGGACGCTATTTTTGTGCCCGGGTTTTAGTGGCTCACGGCCGATAGATGATCGCCGAGCCCCAGGACAGGCCTACGCCGAAACCGCTCAAGGCCACGCGCTTCCAATCGGAATCGAGCACGTGCTTTTCCAGCAATAACGGAATGCTCGACGACACGGTGTTCCCGGTCTCGACCATATCCTTGATGAACTTCTCCGGCTCGCCCTCGAAACGCCGTGCCACGGCATCGACAATCGCCGCACTACCCTGGTGAATGCAAAACGCATCAATGTCGCTGGCTTGCAGATCGGAATCGGCGAGCAACTCATGCAGATGGGCTGGCACCTTGAGCAAAGCGAAGTTGAACACCTGGCGGCCGTTCATGAAGAACACGCCGTCGCTGACCTTCAGGTGGGGCGCGCCGGAACCGTCGGTGCCGAACTTGGCCTTGCCCAGTTGCCACGGCGCATCTTCACCCATCCAGGTGGCGGTGGCGGCGTCGCCAAACAGCATCGTGGTGTTGCGGTCTTCCGGGTCGACGATTTTCGAATACGGATCGGCCGTCACCAACAGGCCATTCTTCAGGCCAGCGGCCTCCATGAAGCCCTTGATGGCGTAGATGCCATAGACATAACCCGAACACCCCAGGGAGATGTCGAACGCCGCCACGGTGGTCGGCAAGCCGAGTTTGTCCTGGACGATAGCCGCCGTGTGCGGCAAGCCTTCTTCATCGCCGTTCTGGGTGACAACGATCAGCACGTCGATGGATTCGCGTTTCAGGCCGGGATTGTTGGCAAACAGCGCATTGACCGCTTCGACACACAGGTCCGAGGTTTCCTGCCCGTCATCCTTGCGTGGCAAGAAGGCCGAACCGATCTTGCCCAGGATGAACTCTTCATCCTTTTCAAACTTCGCACCTTGTGCGTAATTGTCCACGCCGGCTACAGGAACGTAGCTCGCAATGCTTTTTATGCCAATCATTACGGCTTCCCAATCAAAAACAGCCCAATACCACCGCTCGCAAGGAATCGAGGGGCGCCGACAAACGGGAAGTGTAAAGGGCTATCACTGGGCCTGATAAGGGCCAGGCGCCATCTTCCCGGTCAATACAATACAGTGAAGATGCGCGTTATGACTCGCAGGTCACGCTATTTTGCCGATAAAGCCTTTTTTGAAAAGGCCATATCGGCAACAGCAGGAGCAAGCAGGCCTATGGAAGCAACCGCGCCCAATCCACCGCCGAGGCCTCGCCCAGCGCAAAGCCAGTGTCGGTCAAGGCCAGGTTGGGGTTACGAGCAGCGTCGTGTTCGAAGCGCGCCTGCCATTTATCGCGCAAGGCGCCTGCCGTCTGGGGCGCGTCGGCGAATGTGCCGGCGTGCAGCATTTGGGCCTGAGGCGTCCAGACCGTGAGATACCCCGCATCCGCCGCTTTCAAGCACAGGTCGACATCCGCGAAGGCGTCGGCGAAATGTGCCTCGTCCAGGCCTCCCACGGCTTCGAACAGATCCTTGCGGATCATCAGGCAAGCGCCGGACACCGCAGAGTAGTTCTGTTCCGACTGATGGCCGTTGAGATAGCCCTTGGCATCCTTGCGCTCGCCAACGAACACCGAGGCCACCTGCCCGTCGGGCTTGAGCACCAAGCCAGCCTGGGTGGTGATACCACGAATATTCATCTGTTTGCTGCCGACGATCCCCACTTCTGGTCGCTGGGCTTGGTTGAGCAGGCTATCGAGCCAGTTGGCATTGATCACTTGGGCCTCGGCAGACAACAGTACCAGGTATTCGCCCTTGGCCTCGGCGCTCGCCCAGTTGTTCAGGGCCGAAGCGCTGAGGCGCCGGTCGCTGCGCAGGATGCGGATCCGATCACCCTTCCCTTCAAGACTGTCGAGCCACTGAGCCAACGCTTCGGACTGGCTATGATTGTCCGCGATCAGAATTTCATGACGATGGTAACGCGTGCGCTGCAGCACGCTGACCAGCGCCTGCTGGACTTGTTCAAAGTTGTCCCGACTTTCGAGAATGATCGATACCAAGGGCCGTTCGGCGTGCTGGTAGTCGATCTGATACGTCAGCGGCTGTGCCGAGGTGACTTGGGCGCGATACCCTCGGGCAGCCAGGTGACGTGTCAGGACCTGACGCTCCTGGAGGTTTTCTTCCTGGACCGGGGCGTTGCAGATCAACAATGGCTCGGCCAGGTGCGCCAGGCCGGCCAACCCTGCGTCTTCAATCAGGCGCAACAACAGATCCAGCTCCAGGGCCTGAGTGTATTCAGCGGTAAAGCCGCGAGCCTGGGCCAGCACATCACGACGAATCAGCCAGTGACGCGCCATCAACGAGGGCACCGATTGCAGCAGATCGAGGTTGACGCCCGGACGGAACACGTCGGTGAGGCTGCCGTCAGCCTTGCGCTGGATTTCATCCATGGCCACGGCGCGCACACCTTCGGCACCGATCAATTCGAGGCTGGCGCGCAGCAGGCCGTTTTGGGTGAACTGGTCACCGGCCTCGACCAGCACCATCCAGTCGGCGGCGGACTGCTCGATGATCTGGTTGATGCGCTCGACATAATTAGTCGTGCTGACTTTGACGAAGTGCACGGTGTCATGTACCGAGGTGGTCGCTGGTAAGGCGCCGGTGGTGAATACCACCACATTGAACGCCTTGCAGTGGCCGTTGACCAGGCTGTCGAAGGTGGCCTGCAGCTTGAACATGTCAGCGTCCAGATCCAGCAAGAGGATGCCGAATCGCGGTCCACCTTGATGCTCAGCCAGGTGAGCCGCGATGGACTTGAGCTGCTGTGCATCTGGATTACGTGCCTCAAGCCAGTTCAACAGACGACCGGAGTGCATGTTTTCCAGCAACCGGCGATCCTGCTGACCCGGTAGCGCGTCCAGTCGCTCGGCCCAGGCTTGCAACTTCACCGCCTCCTCAGGCTCATCGCTGCTCTTCAACGATTCGGCCAAGCGCTTGACCACGGTACGGTTGAACGCATACAAGCCTTGGGCCTCCCACAAACGACTGCGCACCGTGCGCTCGTTGTCATTAGGGTGCACGCGCATCAGTTCATGCTGGCGCAGCAAAATACCTTCCAACTGCTGAAGCTGCAGGCGACCGGCCGGCATGGCGTGCAACAGGAATTCAAACTCGGTCAGGAGGTCGAATACACGCTGGTTGTAAAAAGGCATCTCGACAAACTGTTGCGGGCCAAACGAACGAACCGGCTCGCCACCCGCCTCCAACCAGGCCGAACGAATGATCTGGGTGCCTTTGAGTGAGCGCCCCTGCAGCAGGCAGTCAGCCATGGCCGCGAAGCTGTCCAGGGCAATCTGTTTGACCCGCCCCGGAGCCTGCTCGCGCAGCGGTGTTGGAAGGGACGCCAGGAACTCGGCGAATTGCTCACGCTCGGCAACGCTTTTTGCGTCCTTGTAGCTGAGCACGGTCAACACGTTGGTGTTGTGTTCCGAACCGCCGTAGTTGAGTTCACGAACGGCGAATGGAATCGGCAGGATCCGCGCCTTGGCGCAGGCCAGCAGATAAAAGGTGTGGCCGATCTCCTGCCATTCGAAACTGGTGCCCGGCGGCAACAGGCCATACCACTGTTGCAGCAGATCAGTGCGGGTCACGGCATAAAATGGCGGCAGGAACTGATCCATGAAGCGGATGACCCGGTCTTCGGCCAGCTCGCTGCTGTAATCCTCATGCACCTTGCGATCGCGACGGAAGTAATTCACTTCAGTCGCGCAGGACAGATACATGATCCCGTAGCCATGGCACAGGCCATAGTCGGGGTTGGTTTCGAGAAACTCCACCGATTCGGTCAACGCATCGTGCAGCAGGAAATCGTCATCGGCAGCAAATACCATGTACGGCGTCGTGACCTGATTGACGCCGTACACCAGTTTGTCCTGCAGCCCCTTGTAGGTGAACTGAGGCAAGTGTCGGTAGTCGACCGAGGGAAAATCCCGGGTGATCTGCTCATCGCGCTCAACCGACGAATCAAGCACCAGTACCGAACACGGATAGCTGCTGTAGTAATGCAATGTACGCCGCAGGAATGCGCTGCGGTTGTGGGAAATCACCACCACGGTGAACCGCTCGTTCAGCGGTGCCACGTTGTTTTGAATATTGTTTCGAACCTGCATATTTCCTGTCCCCACAACCTGCCAGACGCCAATGACTTGAAACGGATGAATTAACGAACCCGACGCAGATAACCGTCTGGAGCAACGGTGATCAGCAGCTTGTTCTGCAATTGCTGGTCAATTTCAAAATCAGCGTTTTCCTCAAGGTATTTCCACACGGCGGTTTTCGGGTTATCGCCAGGCCCCCATGGGCGATCCGGGAAAAAGTCCGCTGGCATGTCTTCGACCACGGTGTCCATCACCACGCAATAGCTGCCCACCGAGACCAGCGGCGCGTACAGGCGCAGCTCTTCGAGCACATGATCATGGGTGTGGTTGGAATCGAGCACCAGGATGACTTTCTTGCCTTTGGCCGCTGCATGGACCTGCTCGGCGATGGCCGGATCGATGCTCGAACCCTCGATCATCGAGATGCGTTTGCTCATCGGGTGGCTCTCGATGGCTTCACGGTTATGAGGGCGGATATCCAGATCGATGCCCAGCACTTCGCCATGGCCTTGCAGCTCCAGCAACGAGGCGTAATAAATGATCGAGCCACCGTGAGCGATGCCACATTCGATGATCAGGTCAGGCTTGATCTGCCAGATCAACTCCTGCATCGCCATCATGTCCTGTGGCAGTTGGATGATTGGCCGGCCCATCCATGAAAAATGGTAGCTGTACTTGTGGCGGGCCGATTCGTTGAAAAACTCCTTGGCCAAGCCGACGAGTTTCTGGTCTTGGCCTTGACCGGCGATTTCGGTCTGGCATTGGGCTTCGAAAGCTTTATGGATAGTGTTGTCGGTCATTTTCGAATCTCGTGGTTATTGAAACGAAGCACTGTCAACGGCGTGATAGACGTAGCGCCCACCGGTCATCCGTTTGATCTCTTCGAGGTAATTGGAATTCATTACAAATACGTGCGCCCCTTCAGGCAGAGCACCCGTCGCCTCCTCGGGCGATGAAACCCGCGCACCACTCAACGGCAGATACCGCCCCTGCTTGGCCGGGTTGATATCCACCACGCAGTCCACAGCAACCCCGGCTCGTTGCAGGAACAGCGAATAGATCACGCCCTTGGAGGATGCCCCCCAGATCGCCGAACCTTGCTGCGGCGCAGCCTGGATAATCTGCACCGCACGCCCGAGACTGGCGGTGAATTCAGCGGGCAACTGCAAGGCTGGAACGGGCTGTTCCGGCTTCAGACGCAACGTGGCCAGATCGGCAACGATGTATAGGTACTGACCGCCGAACAGGTGTCCGGCTTCATGTACCGTACCGAACATCCGGCGCAGGTCATCGAGGCGGAAATAATTCACATGCTCGTAGAACAGGTCGAACCAGGCACGATGGTCCAGGATCCAGTCCAGACACGGCACTTCGATGTAAATCTGCCCGCCCTGGTTGGCCGCTGCGATTTCAGAAAGGAAAGCCACCGGGTCCTGGATATGCTCAAGCACGTGACGCAGCACCACCGCGTCAGCTGATAGGCCCAAATCGCGAGTGAACGGCGCCTTGATCACGTCAGCGTTGTCGCCTTCATAAGCAGGGTCGATGCCAGTGATGGCATAGCCCCGCTCTTTGAGCAGCTCCAGGAAATAGCCTTTGCCACAACCGACCTCGATCAGTTCCTGGCCGCTGAAATGTCGAGCAATGATGCCCTCCACATCAGCCAGGTGCCGCTGGAACTGCCCTGAGTGGGCCTGTTCGTTCTGATAATCACTGTCATAGCAGAGCTTGTCCGCATCGAATGCCTGATTGAAGACCAACCCGCTCACTTCGTCCTGGACCAAAACCATATCGGCACACGCCGAGGCTTTGGCCGACTGTTCATCGGCGAAGGTCCGGTTCTGCAGGACCGGAAGGCCGGTGGCCCGGTACAACTCACGCGTCATGTTCGGCTCCCAACAAGGTGTGCAAGCGTTCGGCCACGCCCCAGAACGCCATGGGTTCGTGAGTCGGGTATGGGTAATGGCCCAGGTTCAGGCGAATGGCCGCGCCACGCTCGCGCAGCCGTGTTTCCACCAGCGAGCGAACCGACACTGGTACGCCACTTGAGCAATTGACGACACCATTGAACTCGCGCCGCAACACCAGCCCCGCCAGATAAGCGGTCGCTGTTTCGATTGCCAGGTAATCGCGCAGTTGCTCGCCCCCGGACATGTCGAAGACCGAGGCTTGGGCATCGATGGCCCGGTCCAGCGCCGCAAGCAGGCTGTTGGGGTTCTGACCGACACCGTGCAGGTAGAACAAACGTGCCCACTGCAAGGTAAACGGGTGCTCGCATTGCAGCTGTTCAAGAAACAGGCGCAAGGTATTTTTTGCCAAGCCGTAAGGGTTGGCCGGCTGCGGCGCAATCTGCTCATCGAGCGGTCCACTCTGCAGGCCGTATTCGAAACAAGTACCGGTGACCAGCACCTGCCCGACCCCCGCCACGACAGCCTGTTTGATGAACTGATAATCGGCCAGCAAGTTATGTTCGAAATGAAACAGTGCCTGGTAATTCGGCAGCCCCGGCCACGCGAGATGCACCAAGGCATCGACGCCCTCGACCAAGGCAGCGACGTCCAGTTCTTCTGCGTGGACATCGGTCGCGACGAATTCAACCCGGTCGAACCAGGGCAATGCCCTGGCCGGTTCCACCCGGCGTGCAACGGCCCGGACCTTACAACCGCGCGCGAGCAAGGCCGTGACCAGATGACGGCCGACAAACCCGGTGGCGCCGGTCACTAAAACCTTCATAGCAGCGTCAACTCAGGCACTGCGATGACGAATTGCCCGCCCCATTGGCGAACCTCAGCCAACTGCTGGCTGACTTCGCTCAGCAAGTTCCAGGGCAGGACGAGAACGTAGTCGGGTTGCTCTATCGCGATATGCTCGGGCGACACGATAGGAATCCGACTGCCCGGTAAATATTTACCCTGTTTGTGCGGATTGGCATCGGCCACCCACGCCAACAAGTCAGGCTTGACCCCGGCGTAGTTGAGCAACGTGTTGCCCTTGGCGGCCGCGCCATAACCGACCACACGCTTGCCATCGGCCTTGGCCTGCAACAAAAAGCGCAACAGACCATGTTTGATCGCCTCGGCGGCCGGCGCCAGAGTGGTGTAGTACGCGGCAGTTTTCACGCCGGCATCCAGTTCGGCCTGCAACTGCTGTTGCACCGAGGCCTGGATCGGGCGACGAACGCCGTCGGCACGCTGGGCGAAAACTCGCAACGAACCGCCATGAGTCGACAATTGGCTGACATCGAATACTTCCAGCCCATTGCGCTCACACAGGGTTTGCACGGACGTCAGCGACAAGTAGGAAAAATGTTCGTGGTACAGCGTGTCGAACTGCTGGCCGGCCATCAATGTGAGCAGTTGCGGAAACTCGAAAGTAGCGACGCCGGTTGGCTTGAGCAGCATCGCAAAACCGGCGAGGAAATCATTGATGTCCGGCACGTGGGCCAATACGTTGTTGGCCGCCATCAAATCCGCTGCCCAGCCTTCGCTGTTCAGCTGCGTGGCCGTTTCGCGACCAAAGAACAACTCACGGATCTCCAGGCCTTTGGCACGGGCGGCCTCGGCGGTGCTGCGCGTCGGCTCGACGCCCAGGCAGGGAATACCGCGCTTGGCCACGTACTGCAACAGGTAGCCATCGTTGGCGGCAATTTCCACCACGCGACTGTCAGCACTCAGTTCGAAGCGCTCGGCCATCTCGGCAACATAGCGCTCGGCGTGGGCCAACCAAGTGCTGGAAAAAGAGCTGAAATAGGCGTACTCGGCGTCGAACAGTGTGTCCGCGCGGGTGTAATCCTCGGTCTGCACCAACCAGCATTGCTGGCACACCGCGACTTTGAGCGGCACCCACTGCTCGGCCTGATCCAACTGGTCGGCCCGCACATAGGCGTTGGACGGCGGTGAAGTACCGAGATCGATCAGTGGCAAAGCCAGGGCAGTCCCGCAACCTCGGCAGTTCATAGACGCACTCCAGCGAAACGCTCGTCGAGCAAGGGATGGTTGCTGTCCCGACTCGACAGATTATTGACAGGCAGCGGCCAGGAAATCGCCAGCCGCGGATCAGTCACCGACAGGCCGCCCTCATGCTCCAGGGCGTAGTCGGCGCTATGCAAGTAAAGCAGTTCGGCATCGTCGGTGAGGGTCTGGAAGCCATGGGCGAACCCGGCCGGGATCAACAGGCTGCGACCATCGCCAGCCTTCAGGTGCTCGGCATGCCAATGCAGGAAAGTGTCGGAATCGGGACGCAAATCCACGGCCACATCCCAGACTTCGCCACGCAGACAGGTAATCAGTTTGGCTTCCGGTTGCGCCGCGTTCTGATAATGCAACCCACGCACGCTACCGCGCTCATGGGTGCAGGAATGATTGATCTGACGGATATGGAACGGCTGGCCGAATGCGCTCAGGCTACCTTCGCAGAACAGCCGGGCGAAATGCCCGCGCTGGTCTTCGAAGCGTTTGTGCTGGACGCTGAACAGATCGGCCAGCGGCAATGCCTTCAAGGAAAACTCGCTCACAACGCGCCTCGGTACAGGTTCAGTTGGCCGAGGGTGACTTGCCGCATGTCGTCGCCGTTCTGCCATGCCAAGTGCCAATCCAGAGTCTGGGCCAGGCACTGTTGCAACGACCAGCGCGGCTGCCAACCGAGCAGCTGCCGGGCACGGCTGCTGTCCAGGCGCAACAGGCCGGCCTCGTGCAAATCGCTTGGCTCGATGCGCAGGCCCGGCGCTTGCGGCCAGCGCTCGGCCAACAACTGGACGACTTCGCCGACGCTGCACATGTCGGCTTCACTTGGACCGAAGTTCCAGGCACCGGCGAATTCCGGGCCTTGTCGATACAGACACTCAGCCAATTGCAGATAACCGGCCAATGGTTCCAGGGCGTGCTGCCATGGACGAACGGCTTGTGGATAACGCAGTGTCACCGGCTCGTCTGCCGACCAGGCTTTAAGCACGTCGGGAATCAGGCGCTCGGGAGCGAAATCACCGCCCCCCAGCACGTTGCCGGCCCGCGCCGTGGCCAGGGCCAGGCCGTGCTCGGCATAGCGCTCAGCCGAAAAGAATGAGGCGGCATAAGACTGCGCCAGCAATTCGCAGCAGGCCTTGCTGCTGCTATAGGGATCGTGACCGCCCAGGGCCTCGTTTTCGCGGTAGGGCCATAACCATTCCTGGTTGGCGTAGACCTTGTCGGTGGTGACCAGTACACACGCCTTGACACCACCTACCTGGCGAACCGCTTCCAGCAGGTTAAGAGTTCCCATGACGTTGCTGGAATACGTGCCCAATGGGTCGCGATAACCTTCGCGCACCAACGGCTGCGCCGCGAGGTGCAGGACAATCTCCGGCTGCACGTCGGCCAGCAGCTCCAACAAGGCGCCGAGGTCGCGCAAGTCACCGCGCCGGTCATCGATGCCCTCGCCCACGCGGGCCAGCTCGAACAGGTTTGGCTGGGTGGCCGGGTCAAGGGAAAAGCCACTGACCCTGGCCCCCAGGCTTTGCAACCACAGCGTCAGCCAACTGCCCTTGAAGCCGGTATGGCCGGTGACCAGTACGCGCTTGCCACGCCAGAATTCCGGATTCAAGACCATTGTTTCCATGGGGCCTCGCCGCTTTGCCACAGGGCTTCGAGGTGGTTTTTATCCCGCAAGGTGTCCATTGGATGCCAGAAACCATCGTGCTGGAACGCCTGTAGCTGCTGCTCGGACGCCAACGCCGCCAGCGGCTCGGCCTCCCAGGACGTTTGGTCATCGGTGATAAAAGGCAAGACTTTTGGCGAGAGCACAAAGAAGCCCCCATTTATCCAGCCACCGTCACCTCGAGGTTTTTCGGTGAAACCCAGAACGCTATCGCCGTCGCGCTCCAACGCACCGTAACGCCCGGGGGGCTGGACTGCCGTCACGGTGGCAAGCTTGCCGTGAGACAAATGAAAATCTACGAGCGCGCCAATATTGAGGTCCGACACGCCATCACCATAGGTGAAGCAGAACGCCTCTTCATTTTCCAGATAACGCGCCGCCCGACGCAGACGCCCACCGGTCATGGTGTCTTCGCCGGTGTCGATCAGAGTCACGCGCCACGGCTCGCTGTAGTTCTGATGAACGTCCATGCGGTTGTTGCACATATCGAAGGTGACGTCAGAGGTGTGCAGAAAGTAGTTGGCGAAAAAATCCTTGATGGCATAGCCCTTGTAGCCAAGGCAGATCACGAAGTCGTGGATTCCATGGGCGGAATACTGCTTCATGATGTGCCAAAGAATTGGCTTGCCGCCGATCTCGATCATCGGCTTGGGCTTGAGGTGCGACTCCTCGCTGATCCGCGTGCCGAGACCACCTGCCAAGATAACTGCCTTCATCGTCTCCCCTCTTGTTCATCACCGGGCTCGGCCAAGCGTTGTTTCGCTCTGCTGGCGCGGGGATTACACCTTCAATGCCGATCCGGGCGCTGCGATGGGCCGCGAGCGCTCGTTTTATGGCGATATGAGGGGGGCTTGCAGGAAACGCGCCAGCTCAGAAGGCAGCGTTTCGGGGGGCATAGAGGTCAGAAAGGAAACTGAGCACTGTTTTTGTGGCGAGGGGATCTACCCTCCCACATATCAATCCGGCAACCACCCCCACAACCAATGTTGCAGGTTCTTGCCGCTGAGCATGTAGTCCCGCAACACCGCTTCGCGCAGCTCATCGCCCATCCGATAACTGGCGTCAGGGTCGGCCAAGTGCATGCGGATTGCCGCGACCCATTCCTCGGTGCTGTTGCTACGTACCTTGGTACACGGCAGGAAGCCGTCGTAGGCCTTGGTATCGGTACAGATGACCGGGTAGCCACAGGCGCCGTATTCCAGCAAACGCAGGTTGCTCTTGCAGTCGTTGAAGATGTGGAACTCCAGGGGAGCCAGCGCCAAGTCGAGGTTCAGGCTGGCCAGTTTGAACGGATAGTGGGTCAAAGCGACTGAGCTATGGAACTCATGGATGTAGGGGCGTAGCGCGTCCGGACACATTCCGAAGAATACCCAGTCCACCTCGTTGGCCAGCTCACGAACTACATCCGCAATGATTTCGAGGTCGCCGCTATGGCTGGTCCCGCCGCCCCATCCAACCCGAGGCTTGGATGACGTTCCGCGCCGGCTGGACAACCGGGCCCAAGGCTCGGGCGGCAGCATGTTGGGTACCACCCGGATTTCACTATGCATGCTGGACAAGGCGTCGGCCAGCGGCTGGGTCGTCACCACCACCCGGTCACACAGACCAATTCCCTCGCGCAGCATCTGCTCGGTGTTGACCGGTTTGTTACGGGCGTGGGTGTTTTTCTTAGGCGCGCTGACCACATAGTCGTCGAGTTCGAAAATTCTCAAGGCGCCGGAATATTTCTTCATCCGCAGGATGTCGCCTGCGGAACCTTCACTGTAGCGCCCCTGCAATACGATGGTATCTGGAGACAATCGCTCGATATCAACGGTCGTAGGTGACTCATAGGCCACCCGGGCGATCACCCTCCCCGCGGCTTCGAGCTCGGCCAATGGGGCCGTGACGCGATAATGACCAACCGCAGTAGCGTTGACCGGCAGGCCAAGTATCAGTGGCAAAGCACGAGAGCAGAAGGGATTCCAGTTGTGACGCAGAGAAGGTTCCAGGCTGAAACTGGATGCTCCCAGTGTCAGAGAAGGACTGTAGGCAGGGTCACGGGCAATCTGGGGCAACCAATTGCGATAGAAAATTTCGCGCTCACGCTCCAACAGTGTCGTTTCTTCGGATTGATCCGATGATGACCGTGGAGCAACCACCTGCATGACACTCGCATAAGGCGTCCAGACCACCAAGTAGCCATCCTTGCCTGCACGCAAGCACAGATCGACATCGCTGAGGCCGAGAGTAAAGGTGGCGTCGTCCAGGCAGCCGAGGTCTTCGAACACCTGCTTGCGCACCATCAGGCAATCGCCACTGACTGCGCTCCAGTTCTGGGTGGTGTGCAAGCGCTGCATATAGCCGCGAGAAGCTGCCGACTCACCATAAAATGGCGTGCCCACCGGCCCGGCCAACCCGAGGACCTGCCCGCCGCCAACAATCGTGCCTTGGGGGCTGAGTATTCTCGCACCGACCACCGCAACTTCGGGACGCTGGGCATGATTGATCAGTTCGTCCAACCAGTCATTTTCACAAATGACTGTTTGCGGACTGAGCAATAGCAAGTATTCGCCCCGGGCCTGGCCCGCAGCAAAATTGTGCACCGCCGCATCACTGTCATCGCCGGCGTATCGCAATACGCGCAGCATGTTCGCGCCCAGTTGCGCCATGTTCGCCAGCCAATCGAGCATGGCCAGGTCTCGGACGCCACTGTCCACGATCAGAATTTCATAGTGGGTATAGGCCGTACGTTCGATCAGGCTTTCGGTACAACGCTGCAATGCTGCAAGCGAGTGACCGGTGCGCAGGATGATCGACACTAAGGGACGCGAGCCGTGTCGGTAGTCGATGCGATTGATCAACGGCAACGTATCCTGGCGAATCTCATGAACCGCCCCAATGCGGTCCAAGTGTGCCCCCACCATCGCGGCGTTGCCCTCGATGACCTCGGGCCTCGACAACCATTGGGCAAAGCTGAGGCTGGATTCCACCTGAATCTCGGCAATGTGCTCGATGGTCTGCGGGCCAGCCTCTTCTACCAACCGCCAGAGCAAATCGTGAGGTGCCAGCTCGCCATGGGCCGGGTCGAAACCGCCCACGGTCATGAAACGCTCACGCTCGAAGGCCAGGGCCCGGCCGACGTAGGGATAGGCGCGCATCAGGTCGAGGTTGAAATCAGGCTTGAATACCGGCTCGATGGACTCGCCGTTTACCAGTGCGCCCTCATCGCTGTAAGCGCAGAGAATTCCCGGTTTCCCGGCCACGCGTTCGGCCAGGATCAACAACGCTGAATCACGGAGAGTATCGCCAGCGCGCAGAAGATAGAACCAATGCGCGCCCTCCAACTGCGGGACAATGGCATTGAGTTGCCGCGCCCAATCGGGCTGATAAGGCAACTGCAACACCCGGTCATTGGCCTCGCAACGGGCGTCGGAAAGTACCACGACAGCCTGGGCCGGATAGAGCTGGCCGTCTATGCTGCGCAGCGTGGACGCCAATGCCACATCGTCACCGGCACCGTCGATGACAATGGGCACGATGTTCGGACGCAACGGCCAGCTGTCGATGCGCGCAGGCATGACACGCTGTTCGACTTCACTGAAACGACGAATCGACAGCCATTCACGGTAGAACTCGGCATAGCTCTCGCTCTGGGCGCCTACCCGACCATTGACGACGGTATTGCGGTTGCCCAGCACGCGGGTTACACAGAGCTCCTGCCAGGCATGAGGCTGGTCAGTGATTTTATTCAAATCGATGCAGCGCACCCAACCCGAGGCTGGAGCCGCTTCACCGCTGCGCGCAACAAGCATCTGCGCCAGCCATTCCCACTCTGATTTGGCAGCCTTGAGCATTTCCGGGGTCTTGCTCAAACGCTCCGGGTAGAGACGCTCGATACTCAACACGGTATTCAAGGCAATCAGGTTGCCGCGCCGCATCAAGCAGACAAACAAAGCAAAATCGAGCACCGCAACAAAACCGGCACCGTCCTGAATCAGGGTTGGCAACAATTCCAGCACATCGGCTCGACGCATCAGGGTCGAACTGAAATTGCCAATGAAGTTGGTTGGCGTGCTCTCGAAAATCGCCAGCATGTCGTCGCCCTTGAGCAAGGCGTCATTCGGCGAGAAGCGGCAGTTGTCCACCCGGGGTGGCAAGATGAAGTTGCCTGCGTCGCACAACAGCCGAAGCGCAAACACCACACTCACGTCAGCATGATCCATCAACGCCTGGGCCTGCATCGCAATGCTCGGTGCGAACAGACGGTCGTCGTCGCACAGCACCTTGATGAACTCACCGCTGGCCTCTTCGACACACCGCAACAGGTTGCCCTGAAGCCCCAGTCGCTGCGGGTTTCGCAAATAGCGGATCGGATGGGACGGTTCAGGGAAGGAGTCGACGATCTGGCGAATCTCATCGCCAGGCGAATCATCGCAAACGATGATCTCGATGTGTTCGTAGGTCTGGGCCAGGGCACTGAGCAGTGCCTGGTCGAAGAACCGAGGATTGTAGGCCGGGATAACGATGCTAACGAGGGGAAGTGACTTCACGGTTAAAACTCTCGAGCGGCGGGCCCCGGCCTTTTCAGGTCGGAGCCCCGGAACCGCTTAAAAAAAGACGGTTGGCGGCTCGGTCGATACCGGCTCAGATCTTGTTGAACAAGCCCAACTGGGTGATCTTGCTGAACGCCAATTGCGAGGCTTGCAGCATGGTCTGCTGCAAGGTCAGGCGAGTCATCACTTCGGCCGCATCGGAATCACGAATCGACGATTGAGTCTGGTTATTGGCCAACAGCAGGCTCTGGTTCGTGTCGCTCTGGTTTTCCAGAGCCTGGCCACGCCCACCTACCGAGCTCAAGGCACTGGACAACTGATCGGTGCCGCTGGCCAGGTTGCCGATGCCGGAAGCCAGCGACGCCTGCAACTTCTGCAACGCGATCGGATCGTTGTTGGTCGGCGTGTTCAGCGCGGTTTTCAGCTGGTTCACGGTGTCCAGAATGTTCTGGGTTTCGTGAGTGTTGACCGCGATGCTGAACTGATCGTCAGCGGCAGGCGTACCGTCCAGGGTAAAGCTCACGCCCGAGGCGGTGGCCACGTTGCCGGCCAGGGTACCGCTGGACACCGGCTGGCTGTTGGCGGTCAGCGGCGCGGAGTAGAGGTCAAAATCAGTGGCACTGGTGAACTTCAATACGGCCGCACCGGTAGGGAAACTGGCGTGATAGGCCACCGGGTCGGTGATTTCGCTGCCAGTGACCTGGACCGTGGTCGGGTTGCCCGGGCTGCGGGTCGTGACAAAAGTATCCGGCTTGGCGGCCAGGGTGAAGGTGTGGCCAGGCAACACTGTGCCCGCAGTATCACCGGTTTGCAGGTTGATGTTCAGGGTCAGTTCCAGGCCACGGAACTGTACCGCCTGACCACTTTTGCTGCTGGGATCAAAAGCGCCGCCCTGACTGGCTTCGGCGGTGACATCGTTGCCGCCGGAGTCGGTGATTCTCAGTTGCGTGCCGCTGGTGAATTCAACGGTGTACGGTTCGCCACTGCGGAATTTGCTGTTGTAGCTGACACTGGACGACACCTGGCCGTTGGAGAGTACTACGCGGCCATCATCCACCGCAGGCGCGGTCATGGTGACCAGGCTGCGGCTGGTGTTGACGGCCTGCTGGAACACTTCCCAGCCGGTGCTGTTGGTGGCCATCGACATGGTGTCGCCGACGGGCAGGTCGAGGGTCACCTGGTCACCGTTATAGCTGTAGCTGCCATCGTTGTTGCGGGTGAACGGAATGGTGTCGCCCTTGGAGCCGGCGAAAATGTACTTGCCATTCTCGTCCTTGCTGTTCATCAGACTCAGCAGTTGTTCTTCGATCTGTGCCAGCTCCGAGGCGTTGGCCAGGCGGTCGGCATCGGTGTAGCCGGCGTTGCCGGCACCGACGGCCAATTCCTTGGCGCGTTGCAGCACATTGCCGATGCTGGTCATCACCGCCTCAGTGGTGCCCAGGGTTGCCTTGATGGTGTTGGCGTTTGTTTCGTACTGAGCCAGCATCGACGCTTGCGTGCCCAGTTGCAGCAGACGCGAAGCCCCTACCGGATCATCGGCAGCGGTGTTCACGCGCACCAGGCTGCTGGCCTCTTCGCTGGTCTTGACCACGTTGGCGAAGTTTTTCTGATAGTTCGCAGCCGTGCTTTCGTAAAACTGGGAGGTGGAAATGCGCATGGGCTACGGCTCCTTAAAGACTGTTGATCAGCGTGCTGAAAATTTCCTGCGCAGCCTTGATGATCTGCGAAGACGCGGTGTAGTACTGCTGGAATTTGACCAGGTTGCCGGTTTCCTCATCCAGGTCCACGCCCGACAGTGAGTCGCGGGCGTTCTTGGCGTTGTCCAGGATCGCACCGGTGGCGGCACTGTCGAGCTTGCCCTGGGCGGCCTTGGAACCTACGCCTTCCACCAGCTTGCCGTAGGCATCGTTCAAGGAAATGCCCGCGCTGGAGGAACCGGTGTCCACGGTCTTGGCGGTCTGCAAACCGGCCAGGGCGGTGCCGTTACGGTTGTCCAGGGTGCCGGGTTGGCTGAGGCTGACATTGATACCAGCACCCTCGGATGGCGCACCGGCAATGGACATGTCGAACGTTACGGTGCGCTGCACCGGCGGTACGGACGAATCCATGATCGGGTTGCCACTGGCGTCCGTGAGCGGAACGCTCAGGCTCAGGGTGTTGCTCTGGCCAGGCTTGATCGTGCCATTGCTGATCTCGAAGCCCTTGGCATCGAGTAATTGGTAAGCCTGGCTGGTGCCATCAGTGGACGTCGCGCCGAACACCACTTTGACCGGCATGGAATTCTTGATGCCGTTCTGGATGATGCTGGTGGTGGCCTCATCGTAGATGTCCAGCTTCGTGGTCATGGTGGGCTGGCCGCTGGCCGGAATGGTCAGCGTACCGCTGCCCCCTGGCACGATGGCGGCGCCCAACGGCGCGGCAATTGCCAGCCGCTTGGAGTCGGTCATCTCGGTCTTGATGCTGCTCGCCGCATTACGGGTCGGAGTGATCTTGAACGAATCGCCTGCGGCCGCGGTGCCACTGGCGAAGGTCAGCGAGAAGCCATCGACGATCGGTGCTGGCGTGGTCGTAGTGCTGAATGCGCCCATCGACGTGTTGTCAGGCAAGCGCTGCACGGTGTAATTGGTGGCGCTGGTGAAGGTAATTTTGTAGTCGTTGGTGGTCAGTTTTCCGGTGTCTTCGATGGACACGTTGAAGTTGCCGGAGCCCGCACTGTTGTTCAACGACGCAACGCTGCGCTGACTCATTTGCGCAGTGCTGTTGATGCTGGTGAACAGGTTGGAGCCAAAGGCGCCGTTCATGTCGATGCCCGACGCCTGGATGCTGTTCATCTGGTCGGCGACCACCAGCGCCACGCGCCCCAGCTCGTTCATGGCTGGGTCGAGTACGGTGCTGCGGTAGCGCATCAGGCCACCGATCTCGCCGCCAGTGAGCACCGACGTCAAGTCCATGGAGCTGGAACCACTGTTGAGCTGAATACCTATGCGCCCCGGATCGTTCTTGTCCGGCACCGCTTCCAGGGTATTGACGGTATTGCCCATCACCAACGGTTGGCCGGAGCCCAGGTAGATGTCCAGGCTGCTGCCGTTCTCGACGACCTGCGTACCGGTGAAGGTCGAGAGCTGGCGAATGGTTTCGCTGCGGGCATCGAGCAGGTCGTTAGGGGCGCCGCCGGCGTTGGAGACTTCGGCGATTTTCTTGTTCAACTGCGCAACGGTGGCCGCCAGGTTATTGACCTGATCGACCATGTTCGACAGGTTGCCGTTGATGTTCTGGCCCTGCTCCGTCAACTGGCTGGCAATCGAATTGAAACGGTTGCTCAGGGCCTGGGAATCGCTGAGCAGCAACTGGCGGGATGCATCGTCACCCGGTTTGGCGTTGACGTTCTGCACCGAGGCGAAAAACTTGGTCAGCGCCCCGTTGAGACCGGTGCCGCTGTCCGACAACAGGGAGTCGAGCGGAGTGATCTGGCCCTGATAGGCCGCCGCGTCACTGTTGAGCGACGTGGTGGTTTTCAGTTGTGCTTCAAGGAAGGCGTTATACACCCGACGTACATCGGCCAGGGTCGTACCGGAACCGATGAACACGTTGCCGTATTGGTTCGACGCCTTGGTGGTCTGCACGGTCTGCTGCCGCGAATAACCGGCGGTATCGACGTTGGCAATGTTGTTACCCGTGGTCACCAACGCAGTCTGGCTTGCTGACAGACCCGACATCCCTATATTGAGCAAACTCATGGTTCAGACCTTATAAAGTCGTGGTGGCGCCTGCAGAAGCGTAGTTTTGGTAACTCGTCATCTGCCGGGCTATGTTCGAAATCTTGCTGGCGTAGTTCGGGTCGGTGGCGTAACCGGCCTTCTGCAACTCGCGTACAAACTGTTCCGGGTTATCGGCCGACTTCAGTACATCTTGATAGCGGCTGTTGCTTTGCAGCAGATTGACCAGATCATGGAAACTGTCGCGGTACGAGGCGTAGGAACGGAACTCGGCCGTCTCCTTGACCATCGCGCCATTGCGGAATTCGCTGGTGATCGCCCGCGCCGAATCGCCCTTCCAATTGGCGCTGGCCTTGATGCCGAACAGGTTGTGGCTGCTGTTGCCATCGGGCTGGCGCATGACCGATTTACCCCAACCGGTTTCCAGGGCGGCCTGGGCCACCAGGTAACGCGGGTCGACACCGATGCGGTCCGCCGCTTCCTTGGCCATTGGCAGCATGGCATTGACGAATTCATCGGCATCGCGGAAGGCCTTGCGCGCCGGTGCCAGCGGTGGCTGTGCCACGGCGCGACCATAGACCTGCATGTCGCCTTTGGGCTCGGAAGCCTTGAGCGCGGCCAGCCAGTCGCCATTGGCCAGCTCGCCGGTGGCCGGCTTGACGGCGGCGATGGCGCGATCAGGCAGCAGGTTCTGTGCAGGCACATCGGCATTGGCCGACGCCGAAGGCACCAGGCCGGCGAGCAGGCGGTCGGCCAGTTTCGGCGGCAGGGCCAGGCGGCGCTGGTTGAGCAATTCCATGTCGTTGCGATGGACGCCCTCAGCCCCTTGCGGCGCACTCACGGCCCGCGAAGCCCACAACGGACGCTGGCCGCTGATACGCGACAACGGGCCATCGGTGGGCAGGGTCCCGGCCGCCACTGGCGTCGGCACCGGCGCCTTGGCGACCTTGTCCTGCGCCTCTTGCTGCTTGGCAGCCGACAATGTCGCCGCCTCGCCAGACACCAGCGGCTTGTTCTTGGACATCTGGCGCAGCAGCACGTCGGCCAGGCCGATACCACCGCCTTCGCGGGACATGGAAACGGCCAACTGCTGGTCGTACATTTCCTGGTACTGCTTGGCTTCCGGCGTGTTCATCGGATTGTCCTTGCCCAAGGCCTCGGTGGCCGAACGCATGGACTTGAGCATTTCGCCGAGGAACAGCGACTCGAATTCCTGCGCCACTTTACGCAGGTTGCCTTCACTGTTCTTGTCGCCGACCTTGAGCTGGTTCAAGCGGTTCAAGTCCGAGTAGGACCCCGAATCCCCGCTGATCAAGGCGCCTTTGCGCATATCCACCATGGCCGTGTTCCTTAAATCACGATCAGGTCGGCTTGCAACGCGCCGGCCTGCTTCAAGGCTTCGAGAATGGCCATCAAGTCGCCCGGTGCCGCGCCGACCTGGTTCACCGCCCGGACGATTTCATCCAGGGTAGTGCCCGGGCCGAACTTGAACATCGGCTTGGCTTCCTGCTCGGCATTGACCCGCGAACGCGGTACCACGGCGGTCTGGCCGTTGGACAACGGCCCCGGCTGGCTGACGATCGGATCTTCGGTGATGGTCACCGTCAGGCTGCCGTGGGTCACGGCGGCCGGAGACACCTTGACGTTCTGGCCGATCACGATGGTGCCGGTACGCGAGTTGATGATGACTTTCGCCACCGCCTGGCCCGGGTCGACCTCAAGGTTTTCCAGGATCGACAGGTAGTCGACCCGCTGGCTCGGATCCAGTGGCGCGGTGACGCGGATCGAGCCGCCGTCGATGGCCTGGGCGACGCCTGGGCCGAGCATGTCGTTGATCTTGTCGACAATGCGCTTGGCGGTAGTGAAGTCGGAACGGTTGAGGTTCAGCGTCAGGCTGTTGCCCTGGTTGAAACCGCTCGGCACCGCCCGCTCCACCGACGCACCACCTGGGATGCGGCCGGCCGACGGAACGTTGACGGTGATCTTCGAACCGTCGCGGCCCTCGGCATCGAAACCGCCCACCACCAGGTTGCCCTGGGCAATGGCGTAGACGTTGCCGTCGATACCCTTGAGTGGCGTCAGCAGCAAGGTACCGCCGCGCAGGCTCTTGGAGTTACCGATGGACGAGACGGTGATATCCACCTGCTGGCCAGGCTTGGCGAACGCCGGCAGATCGGCACTGATCGACACCGCCGCGACGTTCTTCAACTGCACGTTGCCGGAGCCGGCCGGCACCTTGATGCCGAACTGCGACAACATGTTGTTGAAGGTCTGCAGGGTGAACGGGGTCTGGGTGGTCTGGTCACCGGTACCGTTCAGGCCCACGACCAGGCCGTAGCCGATCAACTGGTTGGAACGCACGCCGGAAATGCTGGCGATGTCCTTCAAACGCTCGGCTTGAGCGGTAAAGGCCGCCGACATCACCAGGGCACCGATCAACAGCTGCTTAAGATTCAACTGGGCCACCTAGAAAGGGAACTTCGGGCTGAGGAAAAAACGGTCGAACCAGCCCGGCTGACTCGCATCGGCAAAGGCACCGGTACCCGAATAAGTGATGCGGGCATCGGCTACACGGGTCGACGGAACAGTGTTGTCAGTGGAAATGTCATCGGCGCGAACCATGCCGGCGATGCGCACCAGTTCGTCACCGGTGTTGAGCGTCAGCCACTTCTCGCCACGCACGGCGATGATGCCGTTGGGCAACACATCGGCGACGGTCACGGTGATCGAACCGGTCAGGCTGTTGCTCTGGCCGGACTGGCTGTCGCCCTTGGTGGCCCGGTCAGCGCTATACCCAGCGTTGAGGCTCAGGTCATTGCTCCCGATCGGGTTGTTGGTGGTCAGGCTGGAGCCGAACAGCGAGGTCAGGCCGACGCTGGTCTCGCTGGTCTTGTCGATTTGCGAGTTGGCGTTCTTGCTGGCCTGGGTCCGCTCGTTCAGGGTGATGGTGATGATGTCACCGACCCGGAAAGCCTTGCGGTCGCTGTACAGGTTCTGCTCGAAACCGGCCTGGTAGATCGAGCCATTATTGGCGGCAGCCGGCAACGGCGTGCGCGGCAACACCGGGGCGTAATACGGGTCATTGGGCCTGGGTGTCGGCGCGACACAGCCCGCGAGTGCGGTGATCCCACTCAGTGCCAGAACAGATACGAAGCGTTTCATGACCCTACCTCTTGGTGTTGCAGGCGACCCTGGGGACGCCCTGTCTACGTAATGACGGACGTTGTGACGTGATTACAGATTCTGCGTAACGAACGAGAGCATCTGGTCGGCGGTGGAGATCACCTTGGAGTTCATCTCGTAGGCGCGCTGGGTGGTGATCATGTTGACCATCTCCTCAACGGTGCTCACGTTGGACGTTTCCAGGGTGTTCTGCAGCGTGGTACCGAAACCGTTCAGGCCGGGGGTGCCGACTTGCGGCGCGCCACTGGCGGCGGTTTCCAGGAACAGGTTATTGCCCACCGCTTGCAGGCCGGCCGGGTTGATGAAGTCGGCGGTCTGCAGGTTGCCGATCACTTGGGAGGCCGGGTTGCCCGCCACCGTGATGGACACGGTGCCGTCACGGCCCACGGTAAAGGTCTGGGCATCGTTCGGGATAACGATGGCTGGCTCCAGGGCGAAACCGCTGGCGTTGACGATCTGGCCATTGGAGTCGAGGTGGAACGTGCCGTCACGGGTGTAGGACGTGGTCCCGTCCGGTTGCAGGATCTGGAAGAAACCGCGACCGTCGATGGCCATGTCCAGCGGCTGCTCGGTGGTTTGCAGGCTGCCGGCGTTGAAGTTTTTCTGGGTGCCGACGATGCGCACACCGGTACCCACTTGCAGGCCCGACGGCAGTTCGCTGTCCTGGGTCGACTGGGCGCCAGGCTGGCGTTTTACCTGATACAGCAGGTCCTGGAACTCGGCACGATCACGCTTGAAACCCGTGGTCGAAACGTTCGCCAGGTTGTTGGAAATAGTGGAAAGGTTGGTGTCCTGGGCGGACAGACCTGTTTTGGCAACCCAAAGAGCCGGAAGCATTCGATTCTCCTCGTACGCCTGTTTTTCGGCGCGACGCTGTAATTAATAGTTAGATCTGCAAGACCCGAGCCATGGCTTCATCGCCTTCTTTGGCGGTGTTCATCATCTTGACGTGGAGCTCGAACTGCTTGGCCAGGGCCAGCACCGAGGTCATCTCATCCACGGCATTGACGTTGCTCGCCTCCTGGAAACCCGACACCAACTGCACGTTGCCGTCGATGGGCGCCGGCTGGCCGTCCTTGGTACGGATCGAACCATCCAGACCCTTGGTCATGGTCTTGAGGTCCGGGTTGACCAGCTTGATGCGGTCCACTTCAGCCATCACCCGCGGGCCTTCACCCATGGCGCGGATGCTGATGGTGCCGTCCTGGCCGATCTCGATCTTCTGCTCCGGCGGCACGGCGATCGGACCGCCGTTGCCCATTACCGGCATGCCGTTGCCGGCCCGAAGTACGCCCAGGGCATCGACATTGAGGCTGCCGGTGCGCACGTAGCTTTCGCCGCCGTCAGGGTTCTGCACGGCCATCCAGCCAGGCCCGCTGACCGCCACGTCCAGGTCACGACCGGTTTCAATCAGCGCACCCGGGGTGAAATCCGTGGCAGGCCGTTCGGAGAGGGCAAACGCCCGCGCCGGAAAGCTGTCGCCGAACACCGGCATCGAACGTGCCTGCTCCAGGTCTTTCTGAAAACCATTGGTGGAGATGTTCGCCAGGTTGTTGGCATGGGCCCGCTGCGCCAGTGCGTTCTGGCTGGCGCCGGTCATTGCCACATAAAGGTACTTGTCCACTGTCGTTCCTCTGCATGCCGGACGTTTGCCGCCCACTGCTGTGTTGCACAGCCTTAAGCAATTTGCAGACCAACTTTTTTCTGGCGCTGATGCCCCCGGGAAACAAAGGGCCTGGAGGTTCTGGAAGGGATTCTGCAAAAGTATCGAAGACGAAAAACCGGCGGTGTCGTGCCGCTTACGGCAAGTGTCCGCCTAACCTGATCAATGGACGCCCCCTGTGGTGAGGGAGCTTGCTCCCGCTGGGCTGCGTAGCGACCCCACACTTTTGGCGATTGCTGCGCAATCGAGCGGGAGCAAGCTCCCTCGCCACGAAACGCCTATCTTCACGCGCCGGATTCTTTGCCCACTTCATACTCACGCAACTTGTTGGCAATGGTCGTATGGGAAACCCCCAGCCGCTTGCCCAACTGCCGGCTGCTCGGGTGCTCGGAGTACAAGCGCTCCAGCACCGCTTTCTCGAAACGCCCGACGATCTCGTCCAGGCCACCCTCGAGGGAAAAATCGCCAAGGGGTTGGCGCACGCCGTAATCCGGCAGGCGGATATGCTCAGCCTTGACCGTGCCGCCATCGCACAGGGAAACGGCCTGGAACAGCACGTTTTCCAACTGCCGGACGTTGCCCGGCCAGTGGTAGTGACTGAGACGGTCCATCGCCGCCGAGGCCAGCTTGGGCAAGGCGCAGCCGATCTGGCGGCTGGCCTGGTCGAGGAAATGCTCCACCAGCGGCGCCAGGCCATCGAGGCATTCGCGCAGCGGTGGGATGTGCAAGGAAAGGACGTTCAAGCGGTGGTACAGATCCTGACGGAATTCGCCCCGGGCGCAGAGTTCGGACAAATCGACCTGGGTGGCGCAGATCACCCTGACGTCCAGGTACACCTCCTCATCGCTGCCAACACGCCGGAAGCAACCGTCCTGCAGAAAGCGCAGCAGTTTCACTTGCAAGCGCGGGCTCATCTCCCCCACACCGTCGAGGAACAGCGTTCCCCCGGCGGTCAGTTCCAGCAGGCCGAGCTTGCCTTCGGCCCGGGCACCTTCGAAGGCACCCGGGCCATAGCCGAACAGCTCGGTCTCGGCCATGGACTCCGGCAGCCCGGCACAGTTGAGCGCCATCAAGGGCGATTGCCCGCGCGGACTCGCCAGGTGACAGGCGCGGGCCAGCAGCTCCTTGCCCGTGCCGGTTTCACCCTCTATCAATAGCGGCGCGTCCAGCGGTGCCATGCGCCGGGCCTCACGGACCACCGCCGCCATGACCTTCGAACTCTGGAAAATACTATCGAAGCCACGCAGCTCCTGTTTGCGCACGTTATAGATACGTTCGCCCACCCGGTCGGCCCGGTGCAGCGTCAGCACCGCACCGGCCATGGCTTCGCTGTCGTCGTGCTCCGATTGCAGCGGCGCGATGTCGGCCAGGAACACGTCGCCCTTGACCTTGACCCGCAGGCCGTTGATGCGCGACTGGTTGGCGCGCACCAGTTCCGGCAAATCGAAATCCTCGGCGTAGCGGGACAGGGGGATCCCCGGCACCTCGTCCACCCGCACGCCGAGCAACTGCGCCGCCGCCCGGTTGGCTGCAACGATCGAACCGCCCATGTCGATGGACAGCACCGGAAACTCCAGGGCGCCGAGCAAGGCGTTGAGCTCCATGTGCCGACGCTCGCTAGGCATCAGTCCTACACGCTTGACGCCAAACACCCCGGCGATGCCTTCGAATTTCGGACGCAGCGCCTGGAACTGGATGTTGATCAGGTTCGGGCAGTGCAGGTAGATCGCGTTGCCATGCTCGCCACCGACCTCCCCCCGGGCGACGTTGATGCCGTACTCCACCAACAGGTTGAGGATGTCCCGCAGGATGCCGATGCGGTTCTGGCAATGGACTTTGATGCGCATGAAGAGGCCCGATGTGTATTAGGAGTTCCCAGCCACAAGGTTTTTCTGCCCGGTAGCGTAAATAGCCGTCAAGATTATGTGACAGTTGTAGGCCGTTTCCCACTCGAAATTCCCAGCAACACGGTAGTCACAGTCTATTCGTAACGAAATCTTTACGAATTGGTGAATCCCTCACCCTCCCCCTCTTCATCAGCCTGCTGCACACGCCCCCGCTTCGAGTTATCTCTAATACATCGCTGGACATAACAACAACACGTCTTCCCCCAGAGGGAAATCAGCAGGAGAGCAGCATGAAGCAGACGCAGTACGTGGCCCGCGAGCCCGATGCGCAAGGTTTTATCCACTACACCGCCGAAGAACACGCGGTGTGGAACACGCTGATCACCCGCCAGCTGAAAGTCATCGAAGGCCGTGCGTGCCAGGAATACCTGGACGGCGTCGACAAGCTGGGCCTGCCCCACGACCGCATCCCGCAACTGGGCGAAATCAACCAAGTGCTGGGCGAGACCACGGGCTGGCAAGTCGCCCGGGTGCCGGCGTTGATCCCCTTCCAGACCTTTTTCGAATTGCTCGCCAGCAAGCAGTTTCCGGTGGCGACCTTTATTCGTACCCGTGAAGAGCTGGATTACCTGCAAGAGCCGGACATTTTCCACGAGATCTTTGGCCACTGCCCGTTGCTGACCAACCCCTGGTTTGCCGAATTCACCCACACCTACGGCAAACTCGGCCTACAGGCGTCCAAGGAAGAACGCGTTTACCTGGCGCGCCTGTACTGGATGACCATCGAGTTCGGCCTGGTGGAGACCCCACAGGGCCGGCGCATCTATGGCGGCGGCATCCTGTCTTCGCCCAAGGAAACCGTGTACTGCCTGTCCGACGAGCCCGAGCACCAGGTCTTCGATCCACTGGAAGCCATGCGCACGCCGTATCGCATCGACATCCTGCAACCGGTGTATTTCGTGCTACCCAAGCTCAAGCGCCTGTTCGACCTGGCCCACGAAGACATCATGGGCATGGTCAAGCGCGGTCGGGAACTGGGCCTGCACACGCCGAAATTCCCACCAAAGGCTGCGTGAACCGCGTCTTTTAATCTCAATTGAGTCTGTTGCACAACGCGGCTTTGCTTTAGCGTGGGTGCATCGACGTTTTCAAAAATTCGATCCAGGAACACACCATGAACACTCTGAACCAAGCCCATTGCGAAGCCTGCCGCGCCGACGCCCCACAAGTCAGCGACGAAGAACTGCCGGTACTGATCAAGCAGATCCCCGACTGGAACATCGAAGTGCGCGACGGCGTGATGCAGCTGGAAAAAGTTTTCCTGTTCAAGAATTTCAAACATGCCCTGGCATTCACCAACGCCGTCGGTGAAATCTCCGAGGCCGAAGGCCACCACCCAGGCCTGCTCACCGAATGGGGTAAAGTCACCGTGACCTGGTGGAGCCATTCCATCAAGGGCCTGCACCGCAACGACTTCATCATGGCCGCCCGCACCGATGACGTGGCCAAGACCGCCGAGGGCCGCAAGTAATGCATTTCGACGCCATCGGCCGGGTACCCGGCGACCCGATCCTTGGCCTGATGGAGGCCTACGGGGCGGACAGCAACCCGAGCAAGTTCGACCTGGGCGTGGGCGTCTATAAGGACGCCCAGGGCTTGACGCCGATTCTTCAATCCGTGAAGCAGGCCGAGCAGCGACTGGTGGATCGCCAGACCACCAAGACCTACATCGGCGGTCACGGCGACGCTGCGTTCGGCCAGTTGATCAACGAGCTGGTGCTGGGCGCCGACTCGCCGCTGATCAGCGCAAAACGTGCCGGCGCCACCCAGACACCGGGCGGCACCGGTGCCCTGCGCCTGAGCGCCGACTTCATCGCCCAGTGCCTGCCGGGCCGTGGCGTATGGCTGAGCAACCCGACCTGGCCGATCCACGAAACCATCTTCGCCGCGGCCGGGGTCAAGGTCAGTCACTACCCGTACGTGGGCACCGATAACCGTCTGGATTTCGAGGCGATGCTGGCGGTCCTGAACCAGACGCCCAAGGGTGATGTGGTGCTGCTGCACGCCTGTTGCCACAACCCCACCGGGTTCGACCTGTCCCATGAGCAATGGCGTCAGGTGCTGGAGGTGGTGCGCAGCCGCGACCTGCTACCGCTGATCGACTTCGCCTACCAGGGCTTCGGCGATGGGTTGGAGCAGGATGCCTGGGCGGTCCGGCTGTTTGCCCAGGCCCTGCCGGAAGTGCTGGTCACCAGTTCCTGCTCGAAGAACTTCGGCCTCTACCGCGATCGTACGGGTGCGTTGATCGTCTGCGCCCGGGATGCCGAGAAGCTGGTGGACATCCGCAGTCAACTGGCAAACATCGCCCGTAACCTGTGGTCGACACCGCCGGACCATGGCGCGGCCGTGGTGGCGACCATCCTCGGCAACCCGGAACTCAAGAGCCTTTGGGCCGATGAAGTCCAGGCCATGCGCCTGCGCATCGCGCAATTGCGCAGCGGCTTGCTGGAGGCCCTCGAACCCCATGGCTTGCGCGAACGCTTCGCCCATATCGGCGTGCAACGCGGGATGTTCTCCTACACCGGCCTGACCCCGGAACAGGTCAGGCACCTGCGCGAGCGCCACAGCGTCTACATGGTCGGCACCGGCCGGGCCAACGTGGCTGGCATCGATGCGACGCGCCTGGACCTGCTGGCCGAGGCGATTGCTGACGTTTGCAGATAACCAGCCTTTAAATAGCTGAACAGATCCCCTTGTGGCGAGGGGATTTATCCCCTCGCCACAGATAAGTCCTCTTCACCACAGGCGCTGTGCCAGACTCTCTACCTACAGGCCTGTCCACTCGCTGACAAATTCGGCGGTTTCCACCTTCGGTGCCGTACGCGCTTCTTTCTGCGGCGTGCCCAGGTAGAGGAAACCAATCACCTCTTCCCCGTCTTCAAGGCCAAGCCCCCTGGCCACATGCGGCGAGTACGCCAGCTCACCGGTCCGCCATACCCCACCGACCCCTTGGGCATACGCCGCCAGTAGGATGCCATGAGCCGCGCAGCCGGCCGCCAGCAGTTGCTCGGACTTGGGGATCTTGAAATGGTCCTGCAGGCGGGCAATCACCACCACGACCAAAGGCGCACGCAATGGGCCGTTGAGGGCCTTTTCCACGACCGTTTCCGGTACCAGCGGGTCATTGAACCGCGCCGCTTCGGCCAGCAGTTCGCCCATGCGATTGCGCGCCTGCCCTTCGACCGTCAGAAAGCGCCATGGCCGCAACTGGCCGTGATCCGGCGCCCGCATGGCCGCGGCGAACATGAGTTCGCGCTGCTCCGGCGTGGGGGCTGGGTCCACCAGGCGCGGGACGGAAACACGGTTGAGCAAAGCGTCGAGAGCCTGCATCGGCCACCTCCTGAAAAAATGTCCGGCTATTCTAGTGGCTGTGCGGCGAGTTCGTTAGCGCAAAATCCGCGAGCCGGCGCCCACTCGGTGCCGGGTGCCGGTTTACAGGACGCTTGCCGTAGGTAGAATGGCGCCCTTCCCTTTCAGCCTGAGCGGACTTCATGGCGTTGCCGACCCTGCGGATCATTGGTTTCATCATCGGCATCTTCCTGATCACCCTGGCGATCTTCATGGTCGTGCCCATGGCCACGCTGCTGATCTACGAGCGCACCAGCGACCTGCCGTCTTTCCTCTGGTCGAGCATGATCACCTTTGTTGCCGGCCTGGCCCTGATTCTTCCCGGACGCCCGGAGCACATCCACCTGCGCCCTCGGGACATGTACCTGCTGACCGTCAGCAGTTGGCTGGTGGTGTGTGTGTTTGCCGCGCTGCCGTTCCTGCTGACCCAGAAGATCAGCTACACCGACTCGTTTTTCGAAAGCATGTCCGGCATCACCGCCACCGGCGCAACCGTCCTGAGTGGCCTGGACAACATGTCCCCGGGCATCCTGATGTGGCGCTCGCTGCTGCACTGGCTCGGCGGCATCGGCTTCATCGGCATGGCGGTGGCGATCCTGCCCCTGCTGCGCATCGGTGGCATGCGGTTGTTCCAGACCGAGTCGTCGGACCGCTCGGAAAAAGTCATGCCCCGTTCCCACATGGTGGCGCGGTTGATCGTGGCGTCCTACGTGGGCATCACCATTCTCGGCACCCTGGCACTCTGGTGGGCCGGGATGAGCCTGTTCGATGCCATCAACCATGCGATGTCGGCAATCTCCACCGGTGGTTTTTCCACCTCGGACCTGTCCCTGGCCAAATGGACCCAGCCGGCCGTGCACTGGGTCACCATCGTCATCATGATCCTCGGCAGCCTGCCGTTTGCCCTGTATGTATCGACGCTGCGAGGCAATCGCCGGGCGCTGATCAAGGACCAGCAGGTCCAGGGGCTTATCGGCGTACTGCTGGTGACCTGGCTGGTGCTCGGCACCTGGTATTGGGCAACCACCGACCTGCACTGGCTGGACGCGCTGCGGCACGTGGCACTGAACGTGACGTCCATCGTCACCACCACCGGCTTTGCCCTGGGCGACTACAGCTTGTGGGGCAATTTTTCGCTGATGCTGTTCTTCTACCTGGGGTTCGTCGGCGGTTGCTCGGGCTCGACGGCTGGCGGGATCAAGATCTTCCGCTTCCAGGTCGCCTACATCCTGCTGCGGGCCAACCTTAATCAACTGATCCACCCGCGCGCGGTGATCAAGCAGAAATACAACGGTCATCGCCTCGACGAAGAAATCGTCCGCTCGATCCTTACGTTCTCGTTCTTCTTCGCCATCACCATCTGCGTGATCGCGCTGCTGCTGTCGCTGCTGGGCGTGGAATGGATGACGGCGCTGACCGGTGCAGCCAGTACCGTGTCCGGCGTCGGCCCGGGGTTGGGGGAAACCATCGGGCCGGCTGGCAACTTCGCACCGCTGCCGGACGCGGCCAAGTGGATTCTGTCAGGCGGCATGCTGCTGGGCCGACTGGAAATCATTACGGTATTCGTGCTGTGTATCCCGGCGTTCTGGCGTCACTGACCGGTCAAGACTGGCTCGACAACCGTGCCCGGTACTCGCCCGGCGTGGTGTCGAACCAGCGGCGAAAGGCCCGAAAAAAATTGCTCGGGTCGGCAAACCCCAGCAGATAGGCGATTTCCAGCAGCGTCATGCCCGGCTGCGCCAGGTACTGCTCGGCCAGTTCGCGACGGGTGTCTTCGAGCAGGCTCTGGAAACTCGTGCCTTCCTCCTGTAAACGCCGCTGCAAGGTGCGCTGCGACAGGTGCAGCGTCTGCGCCACTACGTCTCGCTTGGGCTCGCCCTGGGGCAACAGTCGGCACAACACTTGGCGCGCCTTGTGGGTCACGCGGCTTTCCGAAAAACGTGCGAGATACTCCCCGGCAAACCGGTCGTGAAGCTGCGCCATGGCTTCGTTGGCCGTCGGCAGCGGCGCCTCCATGTCGGCCCGCTCAAAAATCAATGCGTCGTAAGGTGCGCCGAACACCAACGGCGCGCAGAAAGCTCGCTGATAAGGCGCCAGGTCCAAGGGCTCAGCGCCTTGGCACAGCACTTTCACCGGGTGCAGGGCGCGCCCGGTCAGCCAACTGCATAGCGCCAACGCACAGGCCAGGGACGCTTCGGCACTTTGGCGAGTGGGGGGCAGATGGTCCCCATGCACCGTCAGGATCAGCCCGTAGCCTTCTTCCAACCGACGAAAACTCAATTCGGCGCTTTCGGCAATGATCCGCTGGTATCGCACCAGCCGTTGAAAGCCCTCTGCCAGGGTGCGACTGGACATCAAGGCGTAGCCAACCACATGGAACGAGGCCGGGCGCACCACTTTGCCCATGTTCAAGCCAATGGCCGGGTTACCCGACACCTCCACCGCCCGTTGCCAGAGCCGCGTCATCGAATCCTGGGGGAAACGTGCATCCGGATCGTCCAGCGCATCAAAGTCCAGCCCCAGTTGCTGGAATAGCACCCGACAATCCAGGCCGTCCATTTCCAACGCTTTGACAATCCCCATCGCCCAGCTTGAAGAAGTCGTTCGTTCGTTCATGACGTTTTACTTGCATGACGAGCCGCAGGGTACGGCTGGATTTGCGAAGGATAGCAGTGTCCGGTCTTACCAATAACGCCCCTTTTGGACGAGCGGCTGTTGTTGTCAGGCAAGGCGCCACGACGAGTCATAGCCCGCTATGGCGAGGAGTGGCAACGCAGCATGACGGCAACAGAAGCCGTCCAAAAGGGGCGTTATTGGTAAGACCGGACACTAGAGTGGCGCCCATTGTCACTGGCCGTTGCAAATGATCACTCTAGACTTGAATGAGAAGCCTGAAGCATCGATCGCCAGAACAATAACCACAGAGAGCGCAGTCGTGGAAAACACCAGACAATTCAATACGTTCGCTGAGTTCTACCCGTATTACCTCAGCGAACACAGCAACAGCACCTGCCGCCGATTGCATTTCATCGGCACCTCCCTGGTCATCCTGATTTTCGTCATGGCCCTCGTCGTGGGTAGCAGGTGGTTGTGGCTCGCCCTGCCCGTGGCCGGCTACGGCTTTGCCTGGGTCGGGCACTTCTTCTTCGAAAAGAACCGTCCCGCCACCTTCCAGCACCCGTTCTACAGCCTGCTCGGCGATTTCGTCATGTACCGCGACATGCTGCTGGGCAAGGTTGCGTTCTAGCCAAAGGACTGCCCATGACCACCCATGCACGCTTTACCCACATGCAGGACGGCACCCAGGAAGACTGGGCGCTCATCGCGACCGATTTCAGCGCCTACGCACGGCAATTGCCGAGCCGGATCCTGACCCACTTGAAGCTGCTGGACGGCGATTTCGGCGGGTTCCCGGTGGATCGCCTCACCCACTCCCTGCAAACCGCCACCCGCGCCTACCGTGACGGGCAGGACGAGGAGTACGTGGTCTGCGCCCTGCTCCACGATATCGGTGACACCCTGGGCTCGTATAACCACCCGGACATCGCCGCGGCGATCCTCAAGCCCTTCGTCAGCGCCGAAAACCTGTGGATGGTGGAAAAACACGGGATTTTCCAGGGCTATTACTTCTTCCATCACCTGGGCATGGACCGGCACCTGCGCGAGCAGTTTTTCGATCATCCGCAGTACCAGGCGACCATCGACTTTTGTGCGAAATATGACGCGGCGGCGTTCGACTCCGAGTACGACACGCTGCCGTTGAGCTTCTTCGAGCCGATGCTGGAAAGGGTGTTTGCCGCGCCGAAGCAATCGATCTACAAGGCGGCGATGACTGACACACCGGCCTGACAGACACAGCAAATCCCTGTGGCGAGGGAGCTTGCTCCCGCTTGAGTGCGCAGCGCTCATAAAAAGGGACTGCTGCGCAGCCCAGCGGGAGCAAGCTCCCTCGCCACAGGGGTTATGTGTTCGCTTTAGAAAGCGTCAGGCCGGCCTACACCGGCTCGGTCACTTTCAATTCAGTCTTGGCCAGCGCCTCCCGCGCCTGGGCCTCCGCCAACCGATACAACTCGATCGACCCGTCCCAGTGCTCGATCAGCGCCGTGCAGGATTCGACCCAGTCGCCACAATTGAGGTACTCCACCTCACCCACTTTGCGGATCTCGGCATGGTGGATATGCCCACAGACCACGCCATGCAGTTCGCGCTTCACACACTCGTGGGCGATGGCTTCCTCAAAGTCACTGATGAAGCTGACGGCGGTCTTGACCTTGTGCTTGAGGTATGCCGACAGCGACCAGTAACCGTAGCCGTAACGGGCGCGCCAATGGTTGAGCCAGCGGTTCAGCGTGAGGGTGAACTCGTAGGCCGAATCCCCGAGGAACGCCAGCCAACGGTGGTAACGGGTGATGACATCGAACTGATCGCCATGGATCACCAACAGGTGCCGACCATCGGCAGTGACGTGCACCGCTTCGTCCACCAACTGGATATTGCCCAGGATCAGCTTCGAATAGCGCCGCAGGAATTCGTCATGGTTGCCGGTGACGTAGATCACCTCGGTGCCGCGCTTGCTCATGGTCAGCAAGCGGCGAATGACGTTGGTGTGGGCCTGGGGCCAATACATGCCACCGCGCAGCTTCCAGCCGTCGATGATGTCACCCACCAGGTAGATCTTGTCGGCGTGATAGCCCTTGAGAAACTGCGACAGGTGCTCGGCCTGGCAATCCCGGGTACCCAGGTGCACATCGGAAATCCACAGGGTGCGAACACGCTGTTTGCGGCTGGGTCTGGCGAGCTCGGCGCTGGTCATTGGGCAACCCTCTGATCGTTTTTGCCACTGTGCACGCCAGCGGTTAATGGCCCATGACAAACACAAGTCCATTGCATGACAGCGCCGGGCATTGCGCCCTCGGTGTATGCTGGCGGCCTGACACGGGAGACCGCGATGAGACCGATCCTCACGCTACGCCACTACAGCCACGACTTGATCGCCCACAGCCATGACCATGCCCAACTGGTGTTCGGGCTGTCTGGCGCGCTGGATTTCGAGGTCGAAGGGCATGGCAGCCAGGTGGTACAACAAAGCTTCGTGGTGGTACCGGCCGGCGCGCATCACGGCTGCGGCAGCCCCCACGGCAGCCGCTGCCTGGTGTTGGATGTGCCCAGTGATGATTGGGTCGGGCAATGCCTGGGGGATCACGCCGACGCCAGCCGCCGTTTGCTCGACGACACCGCGCGCCTGCCCCTGGATGCGGGGCAAAGCCAGTTGGTCAGTTGGTTGGCGGGCAGCCCGGTGGACGATCCGGTGATCGCCCAGCAAGGCGCGGTGCTGCTGCTGGCGAGTCTCAATAACGCTCGCCAGGCAACCCTCGGCGGCCGGCGCCTGCCCTACGCCGCACTCAACGCCCACATCGACCAGAACGCCGCCTATCCGCTGCAAGTGGCGGACCTGGCGCGAATCGCCGACCTCTCCAGCGCCCGCCTGCACGCACGCTTCGTCGCCGAGTGCGGACAAACCCCGATGGATTACATCCGCAGCCGCCGCTTGCACAAGGCCGTGGCGTTGTTGCGTGATTCGCAGTTGCCCATCGGCGAGATCGCCCACCGCGTCGGCTACAGCTCCCAAAGTGCCTTCGCCGCTGCGGTGCTGCGCGAATTCGGCGTCTCGCCGGGCAAGCTGCGGCGTCAGCGCTAGCTTCGCGCTAAAAATCGCTAGGATCGCGACAGACACCACCACCTCCCAAACGCTTAAATACTAGGGGACGATCCTGTGGGAGCGAGCTTGCTCGCGATTGCTATCTGTCAGTCAATATCTGCATTGCCTGAACCACCGCTTTCGCGAGCAAGCTCGCTCCCACAGAAGACACTCGCCAGTTGCCCCACTGTCTGTTGAAAGGATTGAAATGACACCTCGTACTGCCCTCGGCGCCCTGCACATCGGCGCACTCATGTTTGGCCTCACCGGTGTATTCGGCAAACTCGCCGCGGCCTCACCAGCGGTCATTGTGTTCGGGCGCGCCGTCTTCGCCGTACTCGCCCTGGCGATGTTTGCCCGGTTCGCCAGTAGCAGCCGCTGGCAGAAACTGCGGGCACAGGATGGCCGAAGATTGTTGCTTGGGGGGCTGTTGCTGGCCGGACATTGGGTGAGTTTCTTCATCGCCGTGAAGGTTGCCGGCGTGGCGGTCGCCACGCTGGGGTTCACCAGCTTCCCCGCCTTCACGGTGTTGCTGGAAGGGCTGATCTTCCGCGAGCGGATTCGCGCCAATGAAATCTGGTTGGTGGTGCTGGTGAGCGTCGGCCTGGTGTTGGTCACGCCGAACTTCGACCTGGCCAGCGGCGCCACCACTGGCCTGCTGTGGGCCATGTTCTCGGGGTTGCTCTTCTCCCTGCTGTCATTGACCAACCGTGCCGGCTCGGCGCACGTCCCGCCGGTGCAGGCCGCGCTGTGCCAGAACGTGGTGGTCGGGTTGTGCCTGCTGCCGCTGGCCGCGCCACAATTGAGCGACGTTCGCCCCATCGACTGGTTGTGGATCGGCTTGCTCGGCGTGTTCTGCACCGGCCTGGCCCACAGCCTGTTCGTCGCCAGCCTGGCGGTGATCAAGGCGCGCACGGCAGCGGTGGTGTTCGCCATGGAGCCGGTCTACGGCATCGCCATGGCCTGGTGGCTGTTCGATGAGAGCCCGACCCTGCGCATGCTGCTGGGCGGCGTGGTGATCATCACGGCCATCGTGATCTCAAGCCAACTGAGCGGTTCGAAGAAACCGGGGGTTGGCGCCCAAGCCGCGTCTCACTGAACCCGATCGTTGTGGCCCAGGTCCCGCTCCGGGTCGATCCGGTCGCGGACCCGCTGCTTGAGGACCTTGGCCTCGGGAAACCCGCCGTCGGCCTTGCGCTCCCAGATCTGCGTGCCGTCGCAACTGATGTGGAACACACCACCGGTGCCCGGCACCAGGGACACTTTGCCCAGGTCGTCGCCGAAGGTGCTGAGCAGTTCCTGGGCCAGCCAGGCAGCGCGCAATAGCCATTGGCACTGGGTGCAATACGTGATGATGACTTCCGGTTTATGTTCGGTCATTGCGGGTGGACTCCTGGGTTCGAAGGCGTCGTTATAATACCTGCCTTTGAACGCCCGCCCCGAGATTGACGATGCGCCGCCTGCTGCCCCTTCTGCTTCTGCTGCTGTTGCCCCTGCTCGGCCATGCCAACGAGCCCGCCGTCGAAACGCCACGCCCGAAAATCGGCCTGGTGCTGTCCGGCGGCGCCGCACGGGGGCTGGCCCACATCGGCGTGCTCAAGGCCCTGGAAGAGCAAGGCATCAAGATCGATGCCATCGCCGGCACCAGCATGGGCGCGGTGATCGGCGGGCTGTATGCCTCGGGCTACAAGATCGACGAACTGGAAAAACTCGCCTTGGGCATCGACTGGCAACAGGCCTTGTCCGATGCGCCACCACGCAAGGACGTGCCATTCCGACGCAAGCAGGATGACCGCGACTTCCTGGTAAAACAGAAACTGAGCTTTCGCGACGACGGCAGCCTCGGCCTGCCCTTGGGGGTCATCCAGGGCCAGAACCTGGCCCTGCTGCTCGAAAGCCTGCTGGCCCACGCCAGCGATACACGGGACTTCGACAAACTGCCGATCCCGTTTCGCGCAGTCGCCACTGACATCGCCACCGGTGAAAAAGTAGTGTTCCGCAAAGGTCACCTGCCCAAGGTCATTCGCGCCAGCATGTCGATCCCGGCGGTATTCGCCCCGGTGGAGCTGGACGGCCGGCTGCTGGTGGACGGCGGCATGGCCGACAACATCCCGCTGGATGTGGCCCGGGAGATGGGCGTGGACGTGGCCATCGTGGTCGACATCGGTACACCGCTGCGCAACCGCAAGCAACTGGTCACAGTGGTCGACGTGCTGAACCAGTCGACCACCTTGATGACCCGGCGCAACTCTGAAGAGCAACTGGCCACCCTGAAAAAAGACGACGTACTGATCCAGCCGGCCCTGGCGAGCTTCGGCTCCACCGACTTCGGCCAGGCCCGGGAGATGATCGACGCCGGCTACCGCGCCACCCGGATACTCCAGGCGCGCCTGGCGCCTCTGCGTCCGCCCGAGGCGCCCGACGCCGAACTCATGGCCGCGCGCACTCCCAGCGAACGCACGCCGGTCATCACCGCCATTCGCGTGGAGAACGACTCGAAAGTCGGTGATGACGTGATTCGCTATTACGTTCGCCAGCAGATCGGTGAGCCGTTGGACCTGGGACGCCTGCAAACCGACATGGGCACGCTGTACGGCCTGGACTACTTCGAACAGGTGCAATACCGCGTGGTCCACAAGGGCCCGGACCACACGCTGGTGATCAGCGCCCGAGGCAGACGCACCGGCACCGACTACCTGCGACTGGGGCTGAGCCTGTCGGACGACATGCGCGGCGACAGCGCTTTCAACCTGGGGGCCAGCTACCGGGTCAACGGTATCAATCGCCTCGGTGCCGAATGGCTGACCCGGGCGCAGATCGGCGGCAAGCAAGAGTTGTACAGCGAGTTCTACCAGCCATTGGATGTCGGCTCACGCTACTTCATCGCCCCCTACGGGCGATTCGAGTCGCGCAACGTGGAGTCCATCCTGGACAACGATCCAGTGGCCCAGTATCGCGTCGAGCGCTATGGCTTCGGGCTGAACGTGGGCCGCCAGATCGGCAACAACGGCGAAATCCGCTTTGGTGTCGGCCAGGCCTGGGGCAAGGCGGATGTGCGTATTGGCGATCACGACCAGCCCAGCGAAAACTTCAATGAAGGCTTCTATGAGCTGAAGTACTCCTTCGACTCCTTCGACAACGTCTATTTCCCCCATGAAGGGGAAGACATCGGACTGACCTGGCGCCAATACGAACCGGGGCTGGGTTCCGACCAGCGTTACCGCCAGTGGGAGTTCAAACTGGACAAGGCTCTGAGCAGCGGCCCGAACACCTTCATCCTGGGTGGGCGCTACGGCCGAACACTGGACACCGCAGAGGTCGTGACGTCCAGCTTTGTGCTCGGTGGCGCACGTCAACTGTCGGGCTTTCGCGAAGACGGGGTCTCCGGGCAGAACATCAGCCTGATGCGTGCTGTGTATTACCGCCGCCTCACACCGCGGACCTACCTGCCATTGGACTTCCCGCTGTACATCGGCGGCTCACTGGAACGCGGCCGGGCCTGGAACAATGACAACGAATTCGACAGCGGCTACATCAACGCCGCCAGCATTTTCCTCGGTTTCGATACACCGCTGGGGCCACTGAATTTCAGCTATGGCTTTAACGACGATGATGAACAGGCGGTATATCTGAACCTGGGGCAGACGTTTTGAGGGGTAGGCGTTTGCCTGGGCTGGATTGATAGCCTGACAAGCCGCTATCGCGAGCAAGCTCGCTCCCACATGGGGTCCATGGGTGTCCGCGCAATGGCTGTCCACCACAAATCCCTGTGGGAGCGAGCCTGCTCGCGATAGCGGTGGGTCAGTGTCGGTGATGTTGGCTGTGCTGCAACCTTAGCGAATCCCTGCCAGCAGCACCCGGGCGGTCTGTTTGAGGGGTTCGTCACCCTCCTCGAGCAGTTCTTCAAGCAGGGTGACGGCAGTCTTCAGGTCGCCATCGTCGATGCAATTCTGTGCCTGTTCCAGCTTGACCGAGTGTTCCGGGGCCTGAGGCTCGAGGGACAGGGTGTCCAGGGAAACAGGTTCAAGGGCCAGCGGCTCAAACTCCAGCGATTGTTCTTCGTCGGCAAAGCTATCGAGGAAAGCATCGTCCAGCGACTCGGTTTCCAGTGGCGCTTCCCATTGCAAGTCCGGTTCGTCGAAACCTGAAAGCGACAAGCCCTCGACGGCATGGGGTGAAACGTCCTCTTTTTCAGCAGTATTGTCCTGGGCATCGGCGAGGTCCCAGCTGGTTTCCATGGACAGTGCATCCAGGTCCAACTCGAACTCGTCACCAGGCACCGGCTCACGTTCAGGAACAGGTGTCGGTGCCAGAGCAGGTGCAAGAACCGGTACCTGAGGTTGTACCGATGCGACTGTCGGCGCGGCGATCATGGCAACCTTGGGGGAGCGCCCGCGGATCTCCTCCAATGTCCCGGCATCGATACCCTGTGCCAGTAGATGATGTTCCTGGGCCTGGAAACCGATGACATCGCCCTGCTTGCCCAGTACCTCCAGCAACTTGAGGCCCAGGTCGGTGCGTTCCGGCTCCGCCAGCAACGCGGCGCGCAACAGCCCAGCGGCCTCGGTGAAACGACCGTAGGTCAGGTAGATCCCGACGCCCTCCAGCACATCACCCTGGGGCGTATCCCCGTTATTGAACGATGCAGCGCTCTCGGGCGGTTCCGTGTCGGGGATTGCTGCAAAGGTTTCATCGCCCTCCTCCAGCATCGGCTCGGGACGCCCGGTCATCGGTTCCAGCTCGGCCTGCTGCTGCCGACGCCGAACAAACAGTAGCAGCGCCAGCAACCCCAACAGGCCCACCAGCCCCGCCACCCATGCCCAATTGATGCCCTCTGGCTCTGCTACCGGCTCTGTAGCGGGTTGCGCTTGCGGCGCCGGTTCCGATGCAGGAAGCGCCGTTTGCGGTTGTGTCGATGCAACAGGGACTGGCGCAACCTCGGCCAGCCGGGCCTGCAATTCACTGATCTGCTGGCGCTGGCCGGCGATTTCCTCATCCTGGGCCTGGAGCCTGGCCTGCAGTTCATCGATGGTTTTCTGTTGCTGCTGGTTTTGCAGCACGCTGGCGGCCATTTGTTCATCGGACGCGGCGGGGGCCTGGCCGGCAGGGGTTGCAGCCGGCGTCGGCAGCACGGCCGAATCGGGCAACAACAAGCGCTGGCCGATGGAAAGCCGGTCACTGCCGGGGTTCAAGGCCTGGATTCCTTGCATCAGCTCATTGACCGACGCGTTGCTGCCGGCGTCATGCAGACGCTTGGCGATAATCCAGGGGTTGTCTCCCTGCACCACGGTGTAGCGCTTGCCCTGTACCGCCGGGGGCGGCTTGATGGACTGTGGGGCCGCGGAGGGTTCGTCACGGACTGGCACGATACCCGGCGTGCCCGGCGGGTCGATCAGCACGGTGTATTCGCGCAGCAGACGCCCGTTGGGCTGATTGAGCTGCACCAGGAAATTGAGAAACGGCTCCTCCACCGGCTTGTTGGAGGTCACCCGAATGAAGCTGCGATCACCGCGCAATACCGGCGTGAAGCGCAGGTTATTGAGAAAGAACACCCGCTCCACACCCGCACGACTGAAATCGTCCGGGCTCGCCAGGCTGGCCGACAGATCGCCCTCGCCGATCCCGGCCACATCGACCAGGGCGATATCGGCGCGTAGCGGCTGGTTCAGGGCGGAATGGAGCGTGATCTCGCCAAGCCCCAGCGCTGACGCCAAAGCCGGAAACCCCAAGGCACCCACGACGACCGACACGTTGACCCAACTGCGCAACGTGGACTGCAAACTTTCAAGCATGGGCATCCCTTTCGACTACCAGACTGAGCGTAAACGCATCCAATACGATCACTTAGTACTGGTTATAGTTCGCTAACCGGCGAATCTCAAAAGTCTGACGCCAGGGATATGCCTCAGGACTTTTCCAGGTTGGCCAGGATCGTGCCGTGGACCCGCATGCACACGCGCATGTCCGCCTCGTCGACACCTTCGAACAGCTCCCGACGCAATTGTGTGGCAATGGTTTCGATTTGTTCGATCAAGGGGAGTGCCGGTGCGCAGAGCACGATTTTCTTGGCCCGGCGGTCCTCGGCCACAGCCTGGCGCTGCACCAGCCCCTGGGTTTCCAGGCTGTCGAGCAACCGAGCCAGGGTCGGGCCTTCGACGGCGACACTCTGGGCCAGTTCACGCTGGGTCGGCGCCTGTTCGAAACGGGCCAGGTGCAACAGTACCAGCCAACGCGCCTGGGACAGGCCCAGCCCGGCCAGGCGACGATCCAGTTCGGCACGCCAGCCTCGAGACATTTGCGCCAACTGCATGCCAAAACGGTGTTGATCGGTTAACGGCATAAAAAAACTCATCAGATCTGAAATAGAGAAAAACTAATTATTAGTCAGCTAAGCATGAGCTTTGGATTCAAGCAAGGCTCGCCTTGTACTGAATCGTTAAAGGAACGCAACTCACTGATCAGACTTCAAATTCCGACTGCAACGCAGCCCTGACGCAGTACAGCACGCCTTCGGGAACTCGTCCGACAAACAGTGCAGCGACTTCAGACACTGGGGGTAACTCACCTTCGCCATCCAGGAACGCGTCCTGAACCTCGCCCATCAGTTCCTCAGGCAGATCCAGCGCCTGCTCCAGGGACAACTGCTGTTTGCCGATGGCCTCGGCCAGCATCGTGTAGACGTTCTTTTCCGAGCACTGCAATTGCCCGGCGATCTGCAATGGCGTCATGCCGGCCCGAGCCAGCGTGATGAGTTCGTGGCGCACATCGGCCACCGCTTTCGGTGCTTCGGCCTCGCCACCCAGTACCTGGAGGAAGGCCTCGCCATACCGCTCCAGCTTGCGCGCGCCCACGCCACTGACCCGAGCCATTTCCTCCAGGGAGGTGGGCTGGCTGCGGAGCATTTCCAGCAGCGTCGAGTCGGGAAAGATGACGTACGGCGGGACACCGTGTTCCTCGGCCAGCTTGCGCCGCAAGGCGCGCAAGGCTTCCCATTGGTCGCGCTCTTCGCCACGCACCAGTTGGCTGGCCTGGCTCTTGCTGCTCTTGACCGCCGTTGCCGGCTTGAGGTCACGGCGCAGTTCGAGGGTGACCTCGCCTTTGAGCAACGGCCGGCACGTCGCACTCAGGCGCAGGCCGCCGTAGCCTTCCAGGTCGATGTCGGCCAGACCGCGGGCCACCAGTTGTCGGAATAATGAACGCCACTCACTCTCGGTGCGCGCCTTGCCCACGCCGAACACCGACAGGTGCTGGTGACCAAAGTTGCGGACCTTCTCGTTGTCCTTGCCCAGCAACACGTCCACCAGATGCCCGACGCCATAGCGCTGGCCGGTACGGAAAATCGCCGACAAGGCCTGGCGGGCCGGTTCGGTGGCGTCCCAGGTTTCCACGCCATCAACGCAGTTGTCGCAATGCCCGCAAGGCTGGGGCATGTCTTCGTCAAAATAGGCCAGCAAGGTCTGGCGACGGCAGCGGGTTTCTTCGCACAGCGAGAGCATCGCATCGAGCTTGTGCTGCTCCAGGCGCTTGTGGCGCTCATCGCCTTCGGAGTTCTGCAGCATCTGCTTGAGCATCACCACGTCTTGCAGGCCGTAGGCCATCCAGGCGTCGGCCGGCAAGCCATCACGGCCGGCACGTCCGGTTTCCTGGTAGTACGCCTCGAGGGACTTGGGCAGGTCCAGGTGCGCGACAAAACGCACGTTGGGCTTGTCGATGCCCATACCGAACGCAATGGTGGCCACCATGATCAGACCTTCCTCGTTGAGGAAGCGCTTCTGGTGATAGGCCCGCAGGTCGTTGGGCAGACCGGCGTGATACGGCAAGGCCGGGAACCCCTGCTCACACAGGAACGCGGCCACTTCATCGACCTTCTTGCGTGACAGGCAATAGACAATGCCGGCATCGCTGCGGCGCTCGGCGAGAAACGCCAGCAACTGCTTGCGCGGCTGCTCCTTGGGCACGATGCGGTAGAAAATATTGGGGCGGTCGAAGCTGGACAGGAACCGCTCGGCATCCTGCAAGTGCAGGCGCTCGACGATTTCCTCGCGGGTGCGCTTGTCGGCGGTGGCGGTCAGGGCGATGCGCGGCACGTCGGGGAACAGTTCCGCCAATTGCCCCAGTTGCAGGTATTCGCGACGGAAATCATGGCCCCATTGGGACACGCAGTGAGCTTCATCGATGGCGAACAGGGCGATTTCCAGGCTCTGCAAGAACGCCAGCATGCGCGGCTGCACCAGGCGTTCCGGGGCCAGGTACAACATCTTCACTTCGCCGCGCTTGATCCGCGTCGCCAGGTCCCGCTGCTGCTCGGCGCTGAGGGTGGAGTTCAGCGCAGCGGCGGCGACCCCCAGTTCTTCAAGGGTCGCGACCTGGTCGTCCATCAATGCGATCAGCGGCGATACCACCACCGCCAGACCGTCGCGCAACAGCGCCGGGACCTGGAAGCACAAGGATTTGCCGCCGCCGGTGGGCATGAGCACCAGGGCATCGCCACCGCTGGCCACGCGCTCAATAATGGCACCCTGGCGGCCACGGAAACTGTCGTAGCCGAAGATGTCCTTGAGGACGCGTTGAGCCTGTTCGAGCATAAAAACTCCAAAAATCACCAAAACATCCCTGCAAGGCTGGTTCAGGATCACAAACGCTGCACCGGCAAATCGTAAGTGTGCGTTTCGAACCGGCGGGACGCCGCAGGGCATCACAAAACGCGGCAGTATACCCGAGGCCTTCGTTGCAAAGGGGGCTGCTGACAGGAGGTGCTAGCGGCTGGGATGCCCAACACATTGCTTCTGTTGCCACAAGTCCTGTGGGAGCGAGCTTGCTCGCGATAGCGGTGGGTCATTTTGAGAAGGTGCTGGATGTGCCGCCCTCATCGCGAGCAAGCTCGCTCCCACATTTGATCTGCGGTGCCCTCCATTTGTGTCCCCCCCGGCCTTCAAGAGGCAAATACGCCACGCGGCTGGCCTGGGCGCTCAAGAAGGCCTAGAATTCCCGCATTGTTTATTCCCCAAGGTAGCCCGTAATGTCCTTCGCTGAGCAACTGACCCGCCTGCAAGTCTTCCTCGACGCCGATGAGCTGCACGAAGAGGCGCTGGACTACGTGGCCGCTCACGGCTATCTGACCGCCCTGTCCATCTGCGCAGAAACGGTGCCGGACCGTGAATGGATCGACGCCCTGTTCGCCGAAGAGCCGCATTACAGCGACGAAGCCCAGCGTGCCGAGATCGAAGCCACGCTGGTCGGCCTCAAGGCCCACATCGCCCGTCAACTGGCCTCCGACGAAGAATTCGAACTGCCGTGCGACCTGGACCTGGGCGATGACCCGGACGATTCGGAGTTGCGTGGCTGGTGCATCGGCTTCATGGAAGGCGTGTTCCTGCGCGAAGCCGCCTGGTTCGAAACCGCCGAAGAGGAAGTCAGCGAAATGCTGCTGCCGATCATGGTTGGTTCCGGCCTGTTCGACGAGCAACCGGAGTTTTCCGACATCGCCGCCGACGCCAACCTGATGGACGACATGATCGTCCAGATCCCGGAAGCCCTCACCGCCCTGTACCTGCTGTGCAACGCCCCGGACGAGAAACCGGCGATCCTCAAGCCTCGCCACCACTGAGTGAGCGGGTGCCCTCGCCAGTCGGCAATCGCCCGCTGATCCTGCGTTACGCTCTGCTGGCCATCGGCTGGCTGAGCGTCGTGCTGGGGGTCATCGGCATTTTCGTCCCTGTGCTGCCCACCACCCCATTCCTGCTACTGGCGGCGGCCTGCTTCGCTCGCAGCTCGCCGCGCTTCTACCAATGGCTGGTAGAACATCCCCGCCTCGGCCCGTGGATCCGCGACTACCTCAGCGGCAACGGCATCCCGCTCAAGGGCAAGGTCTATGCCATCGGGCTGATGTGGGCGAGCATCCTCTTTTCCTGCTACCTGGTGCCCCTGCCGTGGGCCCGGGGGTTCATGCTCACCAGTGCGGTGCTGGTGACGGTTTATATCCTCAGGCAGAAGACATTGCGCAAACCCTGAGTGTGGGGCTGTGCTTACCCTGTGTACATCTGGAAGTACAGCGCTGCCCACTGTGGCAAGGGAGCTTGCTCCCGCTGGGTGGCGAAGCCGCCCCAAATGGACCTGACGTGGTCTTCCAGGCAGACCGCAGCAACCGGTTTACGACTGCTGCGCAGCCGAGCGGGAGCAAGCTCCCTCGCCACAAAGGCAAAACCCGCCATGTCCAGACCGGAGATGGCGGGTTTTGTCGTTTCAGCTCAGCTCAGCTCAGCTCAGCTCAGCTCACACCGTATCCACTTTCAACGAATGATCATTCAACATCCCATTGATGATGGTCGCCGTATCCGCTCCGCCGATGATTCCCCCCGCTCCCGGCGTGACGCCGTAATGACTGGCAAGGTTGACGCCGGCCAGGTCGATGGTCTGGTTCGGCGTGGCACCGGCAATGGCGCTGACATCGATGCTGGTGACGACCGAAGCACCGCTGCCGCTCACGCTGAAATGCAGGTAATCATCCAGTGACGCCGCGCTGCCGTTCTCCCCTTGCAACAGCTGGGACAGGTCGAGTTTGTCGACGCCGGGCGCGAAATCGGTGATCACGTCGTGGCCGCTGTTGCCTGCCTGCCATTGGAAGGTATCGGCACCGCTGCCGCCGGTCAGGGTGTTGTTACCCAGGCCGCCGATCAACAAGTCATCGCCACCACCGCCATTGAGCACGTCATGGCCCAATCCGCCGTTGATGCGGTTGCTGGCACCGTCGCCGATGAGGGTGTCGTTGAAGTTCGAACCCATCAGGTTTTCGATGCCTGCCAGTGTGTCGGTGCCGGCGCCAAGGGTGTTCTGCGCCGCCAGCAGGCCCAGGTTGACGGTGACCCCGGCGGTCGCGTGAGCATAGCTCGCGGTGTCGTTGCCCGTACCGCCGTCAAGCAGATCATTCCCCGCGCCACTGTAGAGCAAGTCATCGCCTGCCCCGCCATGCAGGGTGTTGTTGCCCGAACCGGCGCTGAGGATGTCGTTGCCGTCGCCTGCGTTGAGGAGGTTATCGCCGTTGCCGGCCACCAGCACATCATCGCCACTGGTGCCCGTCAGGGTATGGCCCGCCTGATAGCTGATGTCTACCGATGCGCTGTCACTGCCGCCGTGGTTGTCGCTGGCGGTGTAGCTGCCGTGGTAATCCGGCGTTTTGTCCTGTGCCCCGGCATAGTCGACGGTCAGGGTCAGTTGATAGTTTTCCGCCGTGTTGGAATTACCGCCGCCAGGATTGGCGATGTTGATGACGTGGATCTGGTAGTTGCCATCCGCTGCCGCTGTGAACGAAGCACCATCGTTGATCGCAATGAATGGCCCGCCGTTGAGTGAATACTCCATCGCAATGCGACCGGCCGAAAGGTTGTGATCCAGGGTGAGGGTTTCGCCCTGTTTGAGGCTGATGTTGAGCCGGTCTTCATCGTTGGCGTTGTTATTGGACACCATCCCCAGTGCACCGCTGACCACCAGCATCGCCGTCATGCTCGCGGTATTGGCGACGAAGGCACTGCGGCTGAGGTTGATCGACTGCACGTTGTTGCCGGTGAAACTGGCCGTGCCGGTGCTGCCAGTGAAATCCCCGCCTTTGGCGGTCCAACCGGTATTGAAACTGGTGGGTGATGCGGTGAGCGGATCGCCGTTGACGTCGCTGTCGTTGCCCAGCAGCAACTCACCCGGGATCACGATGTTGCCCGACAGCACGTTGGTGATGATGTTGTCGTCGACAGCGATCGGCGGGCTGTTGGGCACGACGTTGATCACCAGGTTGGAACTGGCCAGATCGCCATCGTTGTCACTGACGGTGTAGCCAATGTGCTCGGTAATCAGGGTGCTGGTGGCGGTCTGGGAGGTGTAGCTGAACGCACCGGTATCCAGATTGACCACCAGGGTGCCGTCATGATCGGTGGCGATGCTCAGTGTGTTGGTAGCGGTATTGAAGGAGCCATGGTTGAGCCCGCCGCTGGCGGTCAGCGCACCGTGGCCACCGTTGGCCGCCGGGTCGTAGCTGTACGTGGTGCCATCGACCACCAGGCTTTTGATAAACCCGCCATCGGCGCCGAACGAGCCCCCCTCGCCCAGCAGGTTGCCGGTGACCGGCGCGCCTTGCACGGTGTCGGAAAGCACCGAGTTGAGCTGGTTCAGGTCGGTGACCACCACCGCGTTGGTGTTGGTGTGGGCGCTGCCGTCGTAGGCCAGCGGGTCGAGGTGTGTGTTGCTGACACCGCCGCCCAGGCCGATGGCGTAGTTCTTGATGCCGTTGGCGTCGAGAAAGGCTTTCCAGGCGGCCTCGTCTGCCGAGCCGATTTCGCCCAAGGTCGGCTTGCCGTCGGAGAAGAAATAGCCAACGTTCTGTGCGCCGGTCAGTTGGCCGGGATTTGCGAACGCAGTCTTGGCCATCGCCACGGCAGCATCATAATTGGTGTCACCGTGGGCATTCAGCGCGGAGATCAGCGTCTTGGCCGTAGCCACATCCACCCACAGGGTGCTCTGCTCGGTAGCGCTGCCGCTGAAGGTCACGAGCTGGACTTTCACATCGCCCATGTCGTCGTATTTGTCGAGCAAGGCGCTGATCGCCTGTTTCGCCAGTTCCATCCGCGAAAGCCCCGACACGCCGGAGGCGTCTTTCATGCTGCCGGACACGTCGAGCACGATCAGCAGGTTCGTATCGATCTCCACCGCCGTGACCGAACGCTCGGACGCGACAGCCTTGGGCACGTCATCGACAATGCTGACCACCAGGCTGCCGGTGGTGCTGTTGCCCAGGGTGTCCGTGGCTTGGTAGGTGAAGCTTTCGCTCAACATGTTCGGGCCATCGTTAGCATGGGGCGTGGTCGTGGCCGGCGAGGTCAGGGTGTAGGTATAAGAACCGTCGGGCTGAAGTGACAGTTGACCGTAGGCACCAGTGGCGTTGCCCACCAGGGTGAACGTGACGGCGCCGGTGGCACCACTGATCGAGCCGACCAAGCTACCGCTGGCGGTTTCACTGGTGGCACTCGGCTCGCTGCCAGTGACGGTGCCGGGGGCCAGGTCCTGGCCGTCCTGGTTCAGGTCGAGGGCTTTTTCATAGACCGTAATGTCGTGGTCGGTTTCTACGATGAGGCAGCTGTTGTGCACGTCGATGGTAACAGTGGTGGTGCTTTCATCGCCGTCGGCATCACGCACGGTGTAGGTGAACACATCGGTGGCACCCGCCGCACCGACAGCGTCGGGGTTGCTGTGGTAGACGGCGTTGCCATTGGCGTCCAGGGTCAGGTAGCCGTAGGTGCCGTTGATCTGGGTGTTCAGGCCGCCGACGGCAGGGTTCGAGGTGTCGTTGCCGGCGCGCACGCCGATCACCATGCCGCCATCCGCGCCAAGTACGTCGTTGTCCAGCACGTTGCCGTTGACCGTGCCGCCCTCCAGCACCGAGGCGAAATCGGCATGGGCGTTGGGCACGTCGTCGACGATGTCGATGACGATGGTGCTGGTGACCGTGTTGCCCAACGAGTCCGTGGCCTGGTAGGTGAAGCTTTCACTCAACACATTCGGGCCATCGTTGGCGTGAGGCGTGGTGGTGGCTGGCGAGGTCAGGGTGTAGGTGTAGGAGCCGTCGGGCTGAAGCGACAGTTGACCGTAGGCACCGTTGGCATTGCCCACCAGCGCGAAGGTCACTGCACCAACGGCACCGCTGATCGAGCCGACAAGGCTGCCACTGGCGGTCTCGCTGGTGGCACTCGGGGCACTGCCGGTGACAGTGCCGGGGGCCAGGTCCTGGCCGTCCTGGTTCAGGTCGAGGGCTTTTTCGTAGACGCTGATTTCCTGGTCAGGTGTGGCGACGAGGCAGACATCGTGGACATCGATGGTGATGGTGGTGGTGCTTTCATCGCCATCGGCGTCGCGCACGGTGTAGGTGAAAACATCGGTCGCGCCCGGGGCACTGACGGTGTTCGGGTTGCTGTGGTAGACGGCGTTGCCATTGGCGTCCAGGGTCAGGTAGCCGTAGGTGCCGTTGATCTGGGTGTTCAGGCCGCCAATCGCCGGAGTCGAGGTGTCGTTGCCAGCACGCACGCCGATCACGGCACCGCTCGCGGCCGGCCCGTCGGCGCCGCCTTCGTCGTTGTTCAGGACGTTGCCACTGACCGTCCCGCCCTCATCCACCGAGGCGGAATCCGCGTGAGCGGTCGGCAAGTCATCAACGATGTTCACGTCCAGGTTGCCGTTGGCCGTGGTGCCGTTGTCGTCGGTGACGACGACCGCAAATTGTTCGCTGAGGCTGTTGGCGCCGTTGGCGTTTGGATGGGCTTCGTTATCCAGCAAGGTGTAGCTGTAGCTGACCACGCCGGTGGTGGCGTTGAAGCCGGTGATGGTCAGGGTGTTGCCCAGCGCGGTGGTAATCGATTGTGGGAAACCGGCTGCTACACCGCCCGTGACGACGTTGATTCCCCCCACACTCAAGGTCTGCACACCGTCCAAAGCAGTAATCGTGAAAGTACCGTTTTGAGTCAGCGCCGACGCATCCGGGCTGCTGCCGTCGCTGAGGTTTTTCTCCTGCAATGACAGCTCACCGCCTTCGGTGTCGAGGCCGGTGATGATCACCGGGTCGTCGTTGTTGTGCACTTGCAACACCAGATTGGCGGTGCTGGTGTCGCCGTCGGCATCGGTCAGCGTGTAGGTGAACGTCTCGGTGCCGCTGCCCCCGCCATGCAACGCGACGAATTGCGGGTCGCTGGTGTTCAGGGTGTAGGTGTACGTGCCGTTGGGGTTGAGCACCAGGGTGCCGTAGGTGCCAGTGAACGTCCCGCCGATGATCGGCCCGCTGTCGGGACCGGTGGGGATCCGGTCGGCGCCCTGATGGTCGTTGGGCAATACGTTGCCGGTGAGGGTGACCAGGGTTTCCGACGCCGTGTTGGCGTGGCTGTCGTCGATCGCCTGGGGCACGTCATCGGTAATGTTGACGTCCAGGGTGCCGGTGGCCGTGTCGCCGTCGGTGTCGACGGCCACCACCGGGAACTGCTCGGTGATGCTGTTGGCACCGCCACCGGCAGGATGGGTTTCATTGTCCGCCAGGGTGTAGCTGTAGCTGACCACCCCCGTGGCCGGGTCATAGCCAGTGACGGTCAACGTGTTGCCCAGAGGCGATGTAATGGTCTGGGGGAAGCCCGCGGGCACGCCGCCTGTGATCACGTTGATGCCGCCGATGCTCAGGCTGCTCAGCCCGTCAGGTGCGGAAACCGTGAAGGTGCCATTTTGCACCAGCGCCCCCGGATTGCTGGCCGACCCATCGGCCAGATTGGCTTCGTTGGTGGTCAGTTCGCCGCCCTCGACATTGACCCCGTCGAGGGTCACCGGGTTATCCGGTGTCACCGGCGGCACGGTTGCATCGTCACCCGAGCTGTCCGGATCACCGGCCAGGCGCAGTAGTGGAAACTCGGGGATCCCGTTGAACCCGGCCGTCGGGAAACCGATCAGCGGATCGACCTCCCCGCCGACTTCTTCCAGCAGCACAAAACTGTGCCCGCCACCCACGCCCCCCGGGTTGCCGCCCTCGGGGCCGGCGGCCGTGGCTTCACCGGTCTGGGTCGGGTCGGCACCGGCGGCGATGGCTTGCTGCAGCTTTTGCACATCGGTCAGTTGCGCGTCGCTCGGTGCCGCCGCGTCGGCCGTGTCGACATGAGGCGCATGGTTGGCGAGCAACTGCGGGGTCAGGGTCAGGTTGCTTTCGCGGCCCAGGGTCAAGGTCTGGCCGTTTTGCATATGAACAGCCACGGCCCCTTCGGCACCGGTGACCAGGTGTTCGCCGGCATAAAGCCGATCGCCTTCGACCAGAGGCCGCCGCAGGCCACCGGCCGCTTCTGCGAAAACTTGCCCGACCACTTTGCTGACGATACCGATGAGCGCTGCCATGTGCATTTCCTCCGTTGCCGACCGCAATCGGCACCTGTCTGGGTGAAGAATCCGTCCTCGGGTTGGCGACCAAAAAAGCTGGAAAATCTGCCAGCTTTCGCGAAAGCAGAAGGTGCTGGCAATTCGCCAAAACGACAAAAAACCGTCACCAAAAACCGCCTTACACATCACCCTTTCGGCACTTCTTCACGTTGCTTAAAAATCTGCATGGAACTTTTATTGACGCCTAAAAGCCGTCAGAACCCGCAGATTCAAAGGCTTTCGCTTTGAACAATGTGCCGGTTTTTTTCAAGCACATAAGTTTTTTTCGGAATAAGTCTTATGAGAAATTCTTCTTAGGTTTTGCTCAGGATGTTCTTAGCTGTGTTGTTACAAGGTTGAAACGGTTTTGATCTTAAATACGTCAATATTTTGGCGACAAGCGAAGCACTACAGACCTCAGGAGATGCACCCCATGCGCGTTCTAACCCCCCTCTGCAGCGCGGTTTTGCTGGCCATGGCCTGCTCTTCTCAGGCGCAGGCCCTGTCCTTGACCGAAGCGATCCAGAGCACCATTGCCACTCACCCAGAGCTGGCACAACGGGTAGACAGCCGTCTGTCGGCCAATGAAGACGTCAAAGTCGCCCGAGGGGGCTTTTTCCCATCGGTGGATCTCAATGCCGGTTACGGTCGTGGCTACAGCGACAACACCACTACCCGCGCCCAGGGCAACCACCACACCAATATCCTGACCTACACCCAATCGGAGCTGCGCCTGCGGCAGATGATCTTCGACGGGTTCAACACATCCAATGAAGTGCAGCGCACCCAGGGCGTGGTCAACTCCCGGGCCTATTACGCCCAGGGCACCGCCCAGGATCTGGCGCTGCGCACCATCGAGGTCTACCTGGAAGTGCTCAAGCGTCGTGAACTGGTGACCCTGGCCAAGAACAACCTGCAGGCGCACCTGCGGGTCAACGACCAGATTGGCCTGCGCACCGAGCGTGGGGTGGGCAGCACGGCCGACTCCGACCAGTCCAATGCCCGTCGGGCCCTGGCGGAAAACAACTACGACACCGCCCAGGTCGACCTGGCCGACGCCGAGGCGAACTTCTACAGCGTGGTCGGGCGCATGCCCGATGAACTGGAAGCGCCACCCTCGACCAAAGGCGAAATGCCCGCCGACCTGCGCGAAGCCCAGCAAAGCATGGTGGATAACAATCCGTACCTGAAATCGGCCCAGGCCGACATACAGTCCGCCGAGAGCCAGTACGAAGTGGCGAAGTCGCCGTTCTATCCGCGCTTCGACGCCGAGGCGGCGGTGGGCGCCAATAACAACATCGGTGGCGAAGAAGGCCACGACAACAACTGGCGGGTCGGCGTGGTGATGAACTACAACCTGTTCCGCGGTGGCAGCGACAAGGCACGGCTGGCGTCCAACGCCCACCAGATCAACCAGGCCATGGACATTCGCAACAATGCCCTGCGCCAGCTCAACGAAGACACACGCCTGGCCTGGAACGCGATGCTCAACGCCCGCAAACAGACCCCTACCGCCCGTGAATATGCTGACACCACCGCCCGCGTGCGCGCCGCGTACCAGGATCAGTTCGGTCTCGGCCAGCGCACCCTGCTCGACCTGCTCGACAGCGAAAACGAGCTGTACAACGCCAACCGTCGCTACACCGAGGTGCGTTACACCGAGGAGTACTCGATGTACCGAGTGCTGGCGAACATGGGTCTGCTGTTGCACAAACAACGGATCGTGCTGCCGGCCGATGCGGTCGCGCAGACCGAAGTCAAGAATCAGGCTCGGCTGCCGGAACTGAAGTAGCCCCCCTCGAAAAAAAATGGGAGCAACCGACGTGACCAGCATGGAACCCGCAACCCCGAGCGCTGACCCGCGCCTGAACTTCGATGATCCCTTGCTGGACGGCCTGTTGATCCTCTGCAAACTCCATGGTGCGACGGTCAGCCGCGCCAGCCTCAGCGCCGGGCTTCCTATGGCGCACCAACGCTTGAGCCTGGACCTGCTGCCGCGCGCAGCGGCCCGGGCGAGCTTGCAGGCGCGGCTGTTGCGTCGTGAGCTGGCGGATATTTCACCCCTGAACCTGCCGGTGATGCTGATCCTGGCGGGGGGCCGCTGTGCGGTACTCAGGCGCTGGGGCGAGGACGGCAAGGCGCTGATCCTGCCCAGCGAAGCCGACGGCGGCGAGCAATGGGTCAGCCGCGAAGAACTGACCCTGGACTACAGTGGCCAGGCCTTGTTCGCCCGGCCGCGCCATGAACTCGAAGACTTGCGCTCGCCCCTGGTGCCGCGCGTCGAGGCGTGGTTTCGCGACACCTTGAAACTGTCGCGCTGGCTGTACAGCGACGCGATCCTGGCGAGCTTCCTGATCAACCTGCTGGGGCTGATGGTGCCGCTGTTCGTCATGCAGACCTACGACCGCGTGGTGCCGAACCAGGCCACGTCGACCTTATGGGTGCTGGCCGTGGGGCTGTTGATCGGCACCGGTTTCGAACTGGTATTGCGGGTGGTGCGCGCCCATCTGCTGGACACCGCCGGCAAGAAAACCGACGTGATTCTCTCCGCCACCCTGTTCGAGCGCATCACCGGCATGGCGATGAAGGCCAAGCCAGTGACCATCGGCGGCTTCGCCCAGAGCATCCACGACTTCCAGGGCCTGCGCGAATTCCTCACCGCGGTGACCCTCACCAGCCTGATCGACCTGCCCTTCGCCCTGCTGATGCTGGTGGTGATCGGCCTGCTGGGCGGCTGGCTGGTGGTGATTCCGGTGGTGGCGTTTCCGATCACCATTGTCTTCGCGATGATCATCCAGGCGCGCCTGCGCGACACCGTGGAAAAAAGCCTGGCGCTGGGCGCCCAGCGCCAAGCCCTGCTGATCGAAACCCTCGGCGGCCTGGAAACCCTCAAGGCCTGCAGCGCCGAGAGCGAGCGCCAGCATCAATGGGAAAGCACCCACGGCGCCCTCACCCGCCTGGACAGCCACGCGCGCAACCTCTCGGCACTGGCGACCAACGGCACGTTGTTCCTGCAACAACTGGCGGGCATGGCGACCATCGTCGCCGGGGTCTACAGCATCATCGCCGGCAACCTCAGCGTCGGCGCGCTGGTGGCGACCTACATGCTCGGCAGCCGGGTGCTCGCCCCGCTCGGGCAGATCGCCGGGCTGATCACCCGTTACCAGCAAGCCCAGCTCACCATGCGCAGCACCGATGCTTTGATGGCGTTGCCCCAGGAACGTGACGCCAAGCAGCGGCCCCTGGATCGCACCCAATTGCAGGGCGCACTGGACGTCAACGGCGTGACATTCCATTACAACGGCCAGAATGCCCCGGCGCTGGCCAATATCAGTTTCAGCCTCAAACCCGGTGAACGGGTCGGGATCATCGGCCGCAGTGGCTCGGGCAAGAGCACCCTGGCGCGCCTGGTGATGGGTTTCTATGCGCCGGAGGAAGGCCAACTGCTGCTGGACGGCCTGGACCTGCGGCAACTGGACGTCGCCGACCTGCGCCAACAGATCGGCTACGTCGCCCATGACCTGCCGCTGCTGGCCGGCAGCCTGCGGGACAATCTCACCTTGGGCGCCCGCTACGTCAGCGACGCGCGCATGTTGGAAGTGGCGGAACTGACCGGTGTCACCGAACTGGCGCGCCAGCATCCCCAAGGCTTCGACCGCCCGGTGGGCGAGCGCGGGCAACTGCTCTCCGGCGGCCAACGCCAGGCCGTGCTACTGGCCCGGGCCTTGCTGCTCGACCCGCCGATCCTGCTGCTGGACGAACCCACCAGCGCCATGGACAACAGCAGCGAAGACGTCTTGCGGCAGAAGCTGCATACCCATGTACAGGGCAAGACCGTGCTGCTGGTCACCCACCGCACCTCGATGCTGAGCCTGGTGGACCGCTTGGTGGTGCTGGATAACGGCCGGATCGTGGCCGATGGCCCGAAAGAGGCGGTGATCGATGCGCTGCGCAAGGGGCGTGTGGGCTCTGCGGCGGTATAGCTGCCAACACATACCACTGTGGCGAGGGAGCTTGCTCCCGCTGGGCGGCGAAGCAGCCCCAAGGCCATTCACTCGGTTGTGTCAGGCGGACCGCGCCGGCAGGTTTTACGACGGCTTCGCCGCCGAGCGGGAGCAAGCTCCCTCGCCACAAAATGCAGCATCCAGCTCTTTTCACTTAACCAACGGGTACCGCCCCATGTCTGCTCAAACACCGGATTCAGCCGCCCGAAGCTACTTCGGCAGTTTCAGCAAAAGCGCCGAAAGCGAGTTCATGCCGGAAACCGCCGGCGCCACGCTGCAGGACTCGCCCCGCCGCTCGCGGGTGACCGTGTGGCTGGCCGCCGGGTTGATCGTCACCGGGCTGGTCTGGGCGAAGTTCGCGGTGTTGCAGGAAGTCACCACCGGCGAAGGCAAGGCGATTCCGTCGAGCAAGATCCAGGTGATCCAGAACCTGGAGGGCGGCATCGTCACTGAGATATTCGTGCGTGAAGGCCAGATGGTGAACAAGGGCGACACCCTGCTGCGCCTGGACGACACGCGGTTCCTGTCGAACAAGGGCGAAAGCGAGGCCGACCGCTATGCCCTGACAGCCCAGGTCGAGCGCCTGTCGGCCGAGGCCGAGGGCCGGCCGTTCAATCTTTCGGCCGAGGTGATCGCCAAGGCCCCGCAAGTCGCCGAGGACGAGCGCTCACTGTACGAACAACGTCAGCGGCGCCTGGCCAGCGAACAACGCACCCTGACCGAACAGCTGCGGCAGAAGACCCAGGAGCTGGCTGAGTTTCGCTCCAAGCAAGGCCAGTTCAGCTCGGCCCTGGCCTTGCTGCAAGAAGAAATGAACATGTCCGCCCCGCTGGTGCGCACCGGGGCGGTGTCGCCAGTGGAGATCCTGCGGCTCAAACGCAGCGCGGTGGAAATCCGCGGTTCGCTCAACGCCACCACCCTGGCCATTCCCCGGGCCGAATCGGCGATCAATGAGATCAAGAGCAAGATCGACGAATCGGAACAGACCTTTCGCTCCGAAGCAGCCAAGGACCTCAACGAGAAACGCACCGAACTGTCGAAAATCACCGCCTCGAGCATCGCCATCGACGACCGCGTGACCCGCACCACCGTGGTCTCGCCGGTGCATGGGGTGATCAAGCAACTGAAGGTCAACACCATCGGCGGCGTGGTGCAACCGGGCAACGACATGGTGGAAATCGTGCCCCTGGAAGACAACCTGCTGATCGAAGCCAAGGTCCGCCCTCAGGACGTGGCGTTCCTACACCCAGGCCAGAAAGCCATGGTCAAATTCAGCGCCTACGACTACACGATCTACGGCGGAATGAGCGCCAAGCTCGAACTGATCGGCGCCGACACCATCACCGACGACAAGGGCAACAGCTTCTACCTGATCCAGGTGCGTACCGATAAAAATCACTTGGGTGGGGATGCCAAACCCTTGCTGATCATTCCGGGGATGGTGGCGACGGTGGACATCATCACCGGGGAGAAAAGTGTGTTGGATTACTTGCTCAAGCCAGTGTTGAAGGCGCGGACCGAGGCGATGCGTGAGCGCTGATCCGAATTTACCCCGACCCCGTGGCGAGGGAGCTTGCTCCCGCTGGGCTGCGCAGCAGCCCCAAGACTATTCACCTCGTTGTGTCAGGCAGACCGCGCCAGCAGGTTTTACGGAGGCTGCGCCGCCGAGCGGGAGCAAGCTCCCTCGCCACAGGTGCCTCTAAACCCCGCCATGGTTCTTCTGGTAAGTCTCCTCCCCCATCGCCGCAATCTGCCCCTCGATCAACGCCTCGAACGGCCTCAGCAACCCCTCGAAGCTCGCTGGCGCCTCAAGCACCTGCAACGCCTGGACAATCGCCTCCACCGTCGACAACGCACCCGGCCCTGGCGCCTTGCGCAAACGATAACGAGACACCCCGCCCTCGGCCAATGTCACCCTCGGCAGCGCCGCCAGCAGCGGGTTGAGGTGCAACAGCTTGCGCGCCTTGCGCCAGGTGCCATCGGGCACGACCAGCAGCAACGGCTCATCGGAGCGCGCATAAGCCTGCAACGGCTGGGCATCGTCAGCCGGAAACAACAACCGCGCCTGATAACCCGGCTGATTGAGCAACCTGGGCAAATCCTCGAACACCTCGCCCACGATCAGTTCAGCGTTGTTAAGCCCCAACGCCGCCAAGCGGGCGGTGTTCAAGGCATGGTTCACTTCGCTGGGATGCTGCAACAGCAAGACGCGGGTGCGGCTGTCGAGGCTGGGGATCAACGGGCACAGACAGTGGCTTTGCGGCCTGAGGCAACGCGGGCATTGAGTTCTGGACATGGTCACGCCTGATTCAGTTGAGCTTTGAGCAAATCGAGGAAGGTCTGGATCAGCGGCTCGCGGCTGCGACCACGGCGTACGATCATCGAAAACGGCGCCTGATAACCGAAGGTCGCCGGCAGCAGTACGCGCAAGTCACCCTTGTCGACCCAAGCCTGGGCGTAGTGCTCGGGCAGGTAACCAACGTAGGCCCCGGACAACACCAGGATCAACTGCGCCTCCATACTCTCCACCGTCGCCGCGCTGTGCTTGAAGCCATGGCGAGCCAGTTCGGCCTGGCTCCAGTAACCGCGCCCGACCATGCGCTGCTGAGTGATGACCTGCTCGGGGATGCGCCGCTCGTTGAACAGCGGGTGACGGTTGCTGCAATACAACCAGTGCTGCTCACGGTACAGCGGCATGTAGACCAGCCCGCTCATGCGCGTGGAGAACGCACCGATGGCCAGGTCCAGGCGGTTGTCCTGCACGCCGAGTTGCAATTCGTAAGGGCTCATGACCGACAGGTGCAAATGCACCGCCGGATGCTCCTGGCTGTAGGCACCGATGGCTTCGGCGAACGGTAAGGCCTTGTCGCTGACGGTAGAGTCAATCACTCCCAGGTTCAGCGTGCCGCGCAGTTCACCCTTGAGCGCTGCCGCGTACTGCTCGAACCCTTCGAGCTCACCCAACAGGCGCAGGGTTTCCTGATGGAACAACTCGCCCTTGCTGGTCAGGCTGAACCCACCCCGGCCACGATGACACAACACCAGGCCCAGGGCCGACTCAAGCTGGCTCATGTAGGTGCTGATGGCCGACGTGGACAGGTTGAGCTCGTGCTGAGCATTGGCGAAACCCTGGTGCCGGACCACGCTGACAAAAATGCGCAGCAGTTTCAGGTCGGGTAGAGCGTTGGCCATGGGGTGTCTCCGGATCACACATAGACAGAACTTGTCGCGCTTTTGTGGCGAGGGAGCTTGCTCCCGCTCGGCGGCGCAGCCGTCGCAAAACCTGTCGACACGATCTACCTGATGCACCGAGGTGAATGGTTTTGGGGCTGCTTCGCAGCCCAGCGGGAGCAAGCTCCCTCGCCACAGGGGGCATCATCTGCCCAGGATTGAGTTGCTGCGAAGTCTATCGCCCCACCCGCCATTAGTTTAGAAAAATCTGAACTAAGTATTTGCCCCTAGCGATTCTTCGCGGCAATGGCTTTTCGCAGAATCGGCCCCTGATAAATAAAACAACGATGAGGCCCTACCCGTGGACAAGATTCTTCACCAACCACTGGGCGGCAACGAAATGCCGCGCTTCGGCGGCATCGCCACCATGATGCGACTCCCCCATTTGCAAACCGCTGCCGGCCTGGACGCTGCGTTCGTCGGCGTGCCGCTGGACATCGGCACCTCCCTGCGCGCCGGCACCCGATTCGGGCCGCGGGAAATCCGCGCCGAATCCGTGATGATCCGCCCCTACAACATGGCCACTGGCGCCGCGCCGTTCGACTCGCTGTCGGTGGCCGACATCGGCGACGTGCCGATCAACACCTTCAACCTGCTGGACGCGGTGCGGATCATCGAGGAGTCGTACCACAAGATCCTCGAACACAACGTCATCCCCCTGACCCTGGGCGGCGATCACACCATCACCCTGCCGATCCTGCGGGCCATCCACAAGAAACACGGCAAGGTCGGCCTGGTGCACATCGATGCCCACGCCGATGTGAACGACCACATGTTCGGTGAGAAAATCGCCCACGGCACCACCTTCCGCCGCGCCGTGGAAGAAGGCCTGCTCGATTGCGACCGCGTGGTGCAGATCGGCCTGCGGGCCCAGGGCTACACCGCCGATGACTTCAATTGGAGCCGCAACCAGGGTTTCCGCGTGGTCCAGGCCGAAGAGTGCTGGCACAAATCCCTGGCCCCGCTGATGGCCGAAGTACGTGAGAAAGTCGGCGGCGGCCCGGTGTACCTGAGCTTCGACATCGACGGTATCGACCCGGCCTGGGCGCCAGGCACCGGCACTCCGGAAATCGGCGGCCTGACCACCATCCAGGCGATCGAAATCGTCCGTGGCTGCCAAGGCCTCGACCTGGTCGGTTGCGATCTGGTAGAAGTCTCGCCGCCGTACGACACCACTGGCAACACCTCGCTGCTGGGCGCCAACCTGCTGTACGAGATGCTCTGCGTACTGCCTGGCGTGGTTCATCGCTGAGGTGCGGTCATGAACGATCGAGATCAGGTTCTCAAGGCCGCCGCCGAATTGGTGTCGGCCTTCGCCCGCAATGACCGTGACGCCTACTTCGGCGCGTTCACGGCCGATGCGAGTTTCGTGTTCTACACCCTCGAACAGCCCCTGCTGTCACGCGATGCCTACCTGGCGTTGTGGGATCGCTGGCGGTCCGAGGATGGCTTCGAGGTGCTCAATTGCACGTCGAGCAACGCCTTCGTCAGCCTGCAAGGGGACGTGGCGATTTTCATCCATGACGTGGCCACCGAGCTGCGCATGCAAGGGGAGCTGCACTTTAGCCAGGAGCGCGAAACCATTGTGTTTCGCCGAGAACAACAAGGCCTATGGCTGGCCTGTCACGAACATTTGTCCGCAATGCCGGAAGGGCTGCCATCCCCTTAGCAACAGGCGACATTCACACACGATGAATGCGCCTCGATGATCGGAGCAGATCATGAATAACAATAACGATAAAAGCCTTACGCACATTGAAACCAACGGGGTCGAACAGATCCCCGACCACGAACGCAGCGCCGGTCCGGGCGACCTGTTTCGCCTGATTTTCGGCGGTGCCAACACCTTCGCCACCGCCGTGCTCGGCAGTTTCCCAGTGCTGTTCGGTCTGTCATTCCAGGCCGGGGTCTGGGCCATTGTGCTGGGCGTCCTGGTGGGTTCGATCATTCTCGCGCCGATGGGCCTGTTCGGCCCGCTCAACGGCACCAACAACGCCGTTTCTTCCGGGGCACACTTCGGCGTGCACGGACGGATCGTCGGCTCGTTCCTCTCGTTGCTGACCGCCATCGCGTTCTTCTCGCTGTCGGTCTGGAGCTCTGGGGATGCGTTGATCGGCGGCGCCAAACGGTTGATCGGCATGCCAGAGACCGACCTGAGCCTGGGCCTGGCCTACGGCCTGTTCGCCCTGCTGGTGTTGACGGTGTGCATCTATGGCTTTCGCTTCATGCTGTGGGTCAACCGCATCGCAGTATGGGCGGCCAGCCTGCTGTTTTTGCTGGGCATCCTGGCCTTCGCACCGACTTTCGACAGCCAGTTCGCCGGCACGGTCAGCCTCGGCCAGCCGGGCTTCTGGGCGGCGTTTATCGGCGCGGCGCTGGTGGCCATGAGTAACCCGATTTCCTTCGGTGCGTTCCTCGGTGACTGGTCGCGCTACATCCCCCGCAATACGCCCAAGCGCCGCATCATGCTGGCCGTGATCGCTGCGCAACTGGCGACGTTGATCCCGTTCCTGTTCGGCCTCGCCACCGCCACCATCGTGGCGATCAAGGCGCCGGACTACATCGCGGCCAACAACTACGTGGGCGGATTGCTGGCAGTTTCGCCAAGCTGGTTCTTCCTGCCGGTGTGCCTGATCGCGGTGATCGGCGGCATGTCCACCGGCACCACCTCGCTGTATGGCACCGGCCTGGACATGTCCAGCGTGTTTCCACGGGTGCTGTCGCGGGTCAAGGCGACGCTGCTGATCGGCGTGCTGTCGATTGCCTTCATCTTCATCGGACGCTTCGCCGCGAACCTGGTGCAGAGCGTCTCGACCTTCGCCGTGCTGATCATCACCTGCACCACGCCGTGGATGGTGATCATGATCATCGGCCTGCTGGTGCGCCGTGGCTTCTACTGCCCGGATGACCTGCAAGTGTTCACCCGCGGCGAAACCGGCGGGCGCTACTGGTTCAGCCACGGCTGGAACTGGCGCGGCCTGGGGGCATGGATCCCCAGCGCGCTGGTGGGGTTGTGCTTCGTCAACCTGCCGGGGCAGTTCGTCGGGCCGCTGGGGGAACTGGCCGGCGGGATCGATATCAGCCTGCCCGTGACCCTGGGCCTGGCCTCGGTGGTGTACCTGGCGTTGCTGGGGCTGTTTCCAGAGCCGGCGGCGGTGTATGGGCCGCAAGATCCGCGTAGCAAGGGTTCGGTCTCGCCGAGCGCTGAACCTGTGGCGAGGGGATTTATCCCCGCTGGAGCGCGCAGCGCTCCCAAATCCTGACATCTCGATGTGCCTGACAGATTGAGTTGGCTGCCATGGGGCTGCTGCGCAGCCCAGCGGGGATAAATCCCCTCGCCACAACTCCATCTGTCCACGGCGCCATCTCGACTTTCTACAAAAAAGACAATCGGAGACACGCCACCATGGCTTTGGACTTAATCGTCGTTCTTCTACGCCGCCGGCATGATCGCCCTCGGCTGGTACGGCATGCGCCGCGCCAAGACCCGTGACGACTACCTGGTCGCCGGGCGCAACCTCGGCCCGGGCTTTTACCTGGGCACCATGGCCGCCACCGTCCTGGGCGGTGCGTCCACCATTGGCACCGTGCGCCTGGGCTACGTCTACGGCATTTCCGGATTCTGGTTGTGCGGCGCCATTGGCCTGGGCATCGTCGGCCTCAGCCTGTTCCTCGCCAAGCCGTTGCTCAAGCTGAAGATCTACACCGTGACCCAAGTGCTGGAGCGCCGCTACAACCCGGCCGCACGCCAGGCCAGTGCGTTGATCATGCTGGTTTACGCACTGATGATCGGTGCCACCTCGACCATCGCCATCGGCACCGTGATGCAGGTGCTGTTCGGCTTGCCGTTCTGGGTGTCGATCCTGGTGGGCGGCGGCGTGGTGGTGCTGTATTCCACCATCGGCGGCATGTGGTCGCTGACCCTCACCGACATCGTGCAATTTCTGATCATGACCGTTGGCCTGGTGTTCCTGCTGATGCCAATGTCCATCGTCGATGCCGGCGGCTGGGATGCGATGGTGGCGGCCTTGCCGGCCAGCTACTTCGATTTCACCGCGATTGGCTGGGACACCATCCTCACCTATTTCCTGATCTACTTCTTCGGCATTTTCATCGGCCAGGACATCTGGCAGCGGGTGTTCACCGCTCGCAGCGAAGGCGTGGCCAAAGTGGCTGGCACCGCCGCCGGCCTGTACTGCGTGCTGTACGGCCTGGCCGGTGCGTTGATCGGCATGGCGGCCAAGGTATTGCTGCCGGACCTTGCGAACGTCAACAACGCCTTCGCCAGCATCGTCCAGACCAGCCTGCCCAACGGCATTCGTGGATTGGTGATCGCCGCCGCCCTGGCAGCCTTGATGTCCACTGCCGCAGCGGGCCTGCTCGCGGCATCCACCACGGTCGTCCAGGACTTGCTGCCCCGTCTGCGCCAGGGCCGTGAGAGTGGCAATGGCGACGTCCACGAGAACCGCATCGCGACCCTGCTGATGGGGGCGGTGGTGTTGGTGATCGCCCTGGTGGTCAGCGACGTCATCAGTGCCCTGACCCTGGCCTACAACCTGTTGGTGGGCGGCATGCTGATCCCTCTGATCGGCGCCATCTACTGGAAACGCGCCACCACCGCTGGCGCAATCACCAGCATGTCGCTGGGCTTCCTGACCGCGCTGCTCTTCATGCTCAAGGACGGCCTGGACGCCAACACGCCGATCTACTACAGCCTGAGCGTGGCGCTGGTGAGTTTTGTGCTGGTGAGCTTGTTGTCGCCACGGCCGAGTGCGGTGGCCAAGGTAGTCTGACCGACAACCCTGGGCAATGAGATCCCTGTGGGAGCGAGCTTGCTCGCGATGACGGCGGTGCATTCAACATGGATGCATGCCGGTCCAACGCTATCGCGAGCAAGCTCGCTCCCACATTGGTTGTCTTCAGGCATAAAAAAGATCGCAGTTCCGGGCCATCTCAATTGAAATGGTCCGGAACTGCGATCTCTCCAAATTCCTGGTGGGTTTACCGGCGGCGCGGCTGGCGGCGGCGTTGCTCGTCATCGGTGCGGATCGGTACCGGTTGCATCGGTGGCTCGATCAGGCCAAGCGCGACACCCAGGTCGTGAAGCCAATTCTGGATTTTCTCTTTCATCGTGGTGCCCCCTCAGGGTGGTACGAGCGGCAAATTACTGTGGCCCCTTCGCACTGATAATAGTCCGATGTTCTACGCAATGCTCGTCTCAGTTTGCAATGATCTGTTACTGAATTGATCCAAATCCACCTCCCGGAGTTCAAGCCGATTGCGCCGTCGTCATGGGCGCTCGCGGCCAGGCCTGTTGTTGCAATTCGATCCAAGCGTTGAGGTTGGCCCCAACCATGCCTTTGCGCCACATCAGCCAGGTCGTGGCGCTGGCAAACGGCTCGGCCAGCGGATGCACCGTCACCCGCTCGCGGCCCGGCAGGCTGGCCAGCATCGACTCGGACATCAACGCCACCCCGGACCCGGCGATCACACACGCCAGCATCCCTTGGTAAGACTCGATTTCCATCGCCCGGCCCATGGTCGCGTGGTCATGGGCAAACCAGGCCTCCAAGCGCATCCGGTATGAGCAGCCACGCCGGAACGTGAACACGGCGCGGCCCTGCACATCCAGCGCGCTGCTTACCGGCGCATGATCGGCCTCGGTAATCAGCACCAACCGCTCGTCGCACAACGGCACGCCATCGAGCCCCGCCAGCTCCAGCGGGCCGTCCACCAACGCCGCGTCGAGCCGATTGGTGAGCAGGCCCTCAAACAATTCGCCGCTCGGCCCGGACTGCACTTGCAGGTTCACCGCCGGATACGCTCGGTGATAAGCCGCCAGCAGGTCCGGCAGATGCGTCGCTGCCGTGCTGTACATCGTGCCCAGCAGGAAATCCCCGGCCGGCTGCCCGCCCTGCACGGCGGCATGGGCTTCGTCGTGCAAGGCGAACAGCTTGGCCGCGTAGTCCAACAGGACTTTTCCTGCCGGTGATAACTGCAAACGCTGACGCTCACGCAGGAAAAGGTCCACGCCCAATTGCTCTTCAAGCTGCTTGAGCCGGGTCGACAGGTTCGACGGCACCCGGTGCAGGCGCTCGGCGGCCCGGGTGATGGAACCTTCCTCGGCCACGGCCTGGAAAATCCGCAATTGGCTGAACTCCATGACCTTCTCCAAAAAAGAACAAGTTACTCACTATTATTCATTTTTAATGAAAGTCAATCAGTCCTAGCCTGACGGTCATTCGCCCCGACACCCGGAGAACGACCATGTCACCTCTAATTCGCCTGCTCGGCAGTTTCATCGCGCTGATGATGGCCATGGGCATTGGCCGCTTCGCCCTTACACCGCAGTTACCTCATTTGATCGGCGAAGGTCAGGTCGACTTGACCGCCGCCGGTCTGATTGCCGCGGCCAACTACCTGGGCTATTTCCTCGGCGCGCTGGACGCCATGTTCGCCCACCGCCCGGAACAGGTGCGGCGACGGTTGCTCGGCGGCCTTTGGCTGTGCGTGCTGCTGACCCTGGCGTCGTTCTGGGCCTGGGGTTTCTGGCCACACCTGGCATTGCGTTTTGGCACCGGTGTGGCGAGCGCCTGGGTGATGGTGATGATCACCGCCCTGAGCCAACCCTTGGCAGCGGCGGCGGGACGGCCACGGCTCGGCGCCCTGGTATTTGCCGGACCTGGATTGGGGATTTTTCTGACAGGTTTGTTGGCGTTGGGCTCGAACCTGCTGGGCCAGACCTCTGCGACCCTGTGGCTGGTGTATGCCGGCGTGGGGTTGGCGATGTTGCTGGTGATCCTGCCGATCCTGCCGCAACCCGCCGCAACCGCGACCGTTGCCGCGCCGGTCACTCCCTCACCGAACGGTGGCATCGCTCGACTCGGTGTGGTGTACGCCCTGTACGGCCTGGGCTACATCATCCCGGCCACGTTCCTGTCGCAAATGGCCTCGGCGCAGTTCCACGGGCAATGGCTGGCCGACCTGTTCTGGCCCTGCTTCGGCCTGGCTGCCGCCAGCGGCGTGTTGTTGGTCAGCCTGCGTCGCCCCAACCCGAACACCACCGGTCGCTGGCTGATCGGTACGCTCTGGCTGCAAGCCGCCGGCGTATTTGCCTGCCTGCTGGGCAGCGGGCCGGGGCTGGCGTTGGGGGTGCTCCTGTGTGGCGCGCCGTTCTTGGCCTGCATGCAGCTGGTGATGCTGCGCTCCCGGGAGCTGGCGCCCCACGCCACCCAGCGCAACGCGGGCCTGTTGACCGCCTGTTTTGCTGTGGGTCAGCTCAGCGGGCCACTGCTGGCGGCGCTGAGCAGCCATTTCAGCGGCGGCCTGCAACCGGCCCTGATCATCGCCGGCAGCGGTCTACTGCTGGCCGGTGGCCTGCTGCTGCGGCCCGCCAGCCAGGGCGCGGCAAGGCCTTGCGCCCAGACCGCCCTGCGTTGATCAGGCCTGGCCGGCCGGGCTGAACGCTTTGTTCGACTGCGCGGCCGACTCGCGCCGCGCCAAGGCGAAATATAACACCCCACCGAGGAAGCAACCGGTGAACCAGGCAAAGTTGGCCATCGGTTGCAGCAGCGGCGTGAAGGTGATCGCCACGCCCATCAACGTTGCCGGGACCAACGCCTTGACTGCAGTCCAGTTGATGCCGCCGCTGTAGTAATAGCGCCCGCTCGGCCCGTCATTGAACAGCGCATCGACGTCGATCTGCTGTTTTTTGATCAGGTAGTAATCCACCAGCAGGATCCCGAACAGCGGGCCGATAAATGCCGCCAGCACGTCCAGGGTGTAGTGGATCACTTCAGGGTTGTTGAACAGGTTCCACGGCGTGATGAAAATCGAGGCCACCGCCGCGATCATGCCGCCGACGCGCCAGCTGATCTTGCTCGGCGCGACGTTGGCGAAGTCGAACGCCGGGGAGACGAAATTGGCGACAATGTTGATGCCGATGGTGGCGGTCACGAAGGCAAAGGCGCCCAGCAAGACGGCCACATCGTTGTCGATGCGCGCCACGGTGGCGATCGGGTCATGGAGCATTTCGCCGAACACCGGCAAGGTCCCGGAAACAATCACCACGGTGACCAGGGAGAACGCCAGGAAATTCACCGGCAGCCCCCAGAAATTGCCCCGGCGTACGTCAGACATGCTCCGGCAGTAACGGCTGAAATCGCCGAAGTTCAGGGTCGGACCGGAAAAGTACGACACCACCAACGCCGTCGCCACGATCACCTGGCCGAACGCCTGCCAGCCGGACAAGGATTTTTCCGCCAGGGTGAAGCTGATATTGCTCCAACCGGCCTTCCACACGATCCAACCGGCCAACAGGAACATCACCGCATACACCACTGGTCCGGCCCAGTCGATGAAACGACGGATCGATTCCATACCGGTCCAGAACACCAGCGCCTGGACGAACCACAAGCTGAGGAAACCGAACCAGCCCAGGTAGGACAAGCCGGCAAAATGCGGCGTCGCGTAGGCTTCCATCGAAGGAAAAAACCGCAACACCACGATGATCAGCGCACTGGAGGCCAGGTACGTCTGAATCCCGTACCAGGCCACGGCGATCAAGCCACGAATGACTGCAGGAATATTCGCCCCGAACACGCCGAACGCCAACCGGCAGATCACCGGATACGGCACTGCCGCCTGCTGGCTCGGTTTGGCGACCAGATTGGCGATCAACTGCACAATGCAGATACCGCCGAGCAAGGCAATCAACACCTGCCAACTCGCCAACCCCAGTGCGAACAGGCTGGCGGCAAACACATAGCCGCCCACACTGTGCACATCGCTCATCCAGAACGCGAAGATGTTGTACCAATTCCATTTCTGCGGCAGCGGGCCCAAGTCCTCATTATAGAGGCGGGGGCTGTAGCCGTTGGGCAATTGCTCGGACATTGCGGGGCTCCTTTGAGTACCACCGTGCCCCCGTATCGACCTGCTCACCATACTGCGCACGGGAGCCGGCATGGTTTGTATACGCGTTGCTACGCAGAATGCGTGCCATAGGCGCTGAATGTGAGACAAACCGGGGTGTGGAGCGGGGGTTAAAGTCGAGCAGGAGCAGGCATGCGCCCACGAACAGGGCGCGAGTGCATGCTAAAGGTGCAGGGTTTTGTATACAGAGGAAAGTCGCAGCGCGCCGCTATGTGGGAGCAAAGCTTGCTCGCGAAACAGGCGCCTCGGTTTCAGAAAGACCGCATCGCCTTCATCGCGGGCAAGCCTTGCTCCCACAGCTGGCCTCCCTGGCCACATAAAACCCTTACTTGCCACAGATGCTGTGGCTCGACTGAAGATCAGCTCAATTCAATGCGATCGGCATGAATGACAATCTGCCCATTCTTGTACAGCGCACCAATGGCTTTCTTGAAGTTGCCCTTGCTCACGCCAAACAGGCTGCTGATCAGCGCCGGGTCGCTCTTGTCGCTGACCGGCAAGGTGCCGTTGTTCTCACGCAACTTGGCGAGGATCTTCGCGTTAAGGCTGGTGGCGGCTTCCTGGCCCACCGGCTGCAGGCTCAGGCTGATCTTGCCGTCCGGGCGGATTTCCTTGATGAAGCCTTTTTCCTGTTTGCCGGCGCGCATGAACTTGAAGATTTCGTTCTTGTGGATCAGGCCCCAGTGCTTGTTATTGATGATCGCCTTGAACCCCATGTCGGTGGCTTCGGCGACCAGCAAATCCACTTCCTGGCCCGGCGTATAGTTGGCCGGGGTCTTGTCCAGATAACGGTCCAGGCGCGCTGTGGCGGTGATGCGGCGGGTGTGCTTGTCGAGGTAGACATGCACCACGCAGTACTCGCCAGCGGTCATCTGGCGCTTTTCTTCGGAATACGGCAGCAACAGGTCCTTGGGCAGGCCCCAGTCCAGGAACACGCCGATGCTATTGACCTCAACCACTTTCAGGCTGGCGAATTCACCCACCTGAACTTTGGGTTTTTCCGTGGTGGCGATCAGTTTGTCGTCGCTGTCCAGATAAATGAAAACATTGAGCCAGTCTTCATCTTCACTGGGAATATCCTTGGGAATATATCGATTGGGCAGCAGGATTTCGCCGTCCGCACCGCCGTCCAGATATAAACCGAAGTTAGTGTGTTTAACCACTTGCAAACTGTTGTAGCGCCCGACTAAAGCCATTTCCAATACCCTCATTGCGTGGGTGGCATTCTACCCGGTTTTGCAGCGCGATTCGTGGCCGCAGGCAAGGTTTGCCAGCAAGGCCCTGCACAACCGTTGATTTTCATGGGCTTTCGCCCCAGCCACGGCCATTCGTCAGGCGGGCGGCGCTGCGTATCGCTCGCCATCGGCGCCCTATTTCTCCCCCGGTTGTTATTTAAAACAGAGGCTTAGGGCAATAATTGCAGGAGAGTCGTCTATTATTCCCGTCACGGCAGCGATAATTCAGAAGGATATTTACCAAGCAATTGTCAAGTATTTCCTGTACGATGCCTGGCCCAATTAATTATCTACAGGTTAATGGTCGTCATGCGCGTAAAAGCATCCAACAGCAAATCAAAGCCAGCTCCAGCCGTTGAAACCAGCGAGTCGATCAACGACCAGATCGCTGCGTTCCTCAAGTCCGGCGGCGAGATCCAGCAAATTGCCAAAGGCGTCAGCGGCCAGACATTCGGCCCGTCCAAGCAGATCAGCCTGGGCAAGAAGTAAGCTGCGCATCACCTGGTCCCAAAGCGCTTTGAGCTTCGAAGCGCTTGGACTGGAACCCTCCCCGTCTCACCCATTTCCCATGAATCGACGAACGGCCCTCGCTGCCGAGCATTCGCCGGTATGCTTGCACCTCTCTAGCTCAAGCGTTTCAGCTTAATTACCGATCCTGCTTCTCGCTTTTCATGGAGTGAAGCATGCGCGCCCCTATCGCTCTGCTGATGATCAGCCTATTGCCATGTTCCCTCGCTCAGGGGCAGGTATTCCAGCGCGAACTCGGCGACTTCGACCTCAAACTCGGCACCACCCCCAGCCGCAGCATGGCCCAGGGCCTGGTCACGCCGTCGAGCACCGGTTCGTTCCATGGTGGCCTGGACCTGAGCCACGACAGCGGCTGGTACGTCGGCCAGTGGTCCCCCAGCGCCGGCCTGACATCGTCCACCAACCTTGAGGTCGATTCCTACATAGGCTTTAAACAACCCTTCGACCAGACCCTGGGCTACGAAGTCGGCCTGATCCACTACAGCTACCCCACCGTAGATACCCTCGACAGCCAGGAGTTCTACGGCGGCCTGACCGTACTCGGCAGCCGTTTTGGCGCAGCCCTGAGCAACGATCCGGACAAACAGAACAGCACGCTGTTTGCCGACCTGGGTGGCAATGTGCCGTTCGGCATTGGCATCAGCGCCAAATACACCACCCACCAGCTCAACACCCCGGTCTCGGTCGAGAACGGTTATGTCGGCAGTTTCAGCGACTGGTCATTGAAAATTTCCCGCCCCTGGATGGGCATCGACCTGGACCTGATCTACAGCGACTCAAGCCTCAGCGGCAGCAGTTGCTCGGCCTACTCCGGCCACAACAGCGAATGCGACAGCCTGCTGACCCTCAAGATGGCCCATCCTTTTTACTAAGCGTTACTTATTCGATCGGCTGAACTGCCGCGCGCCTGCCATGCTCAAACAAAGCACCTACGCCTTTGCAAGGACTCGCTCATGCCGCGCTGGTTGACCCGCACCGCCATGTTCATCGCCCTGCTGCTGACGCTCACCGCCTGCAGCCGTATAGGCCTGGCCTACCGCAACCTCGACCTGATCATCCCCTGGACCCTCAACGATTACCTGGAGATCAACGGCGAGAAAAAGGACTGGTTCAACGAACGCCTCGAGGAACACCTTAGCTGGCATTGCACCACCCAGTTGCCCGGCTACCTCGACTGGCTGGATCGCCTCAAGACCATGGTGCAAACCGAGCAGGTAACCGACGAAGCCCTGCAGCAGCGTACCCGGGAAGCCAAGGCCGCCATCGCCGAAACCGCCCGGGCAATCACCCCTTCGGCCATCGAACTGCTGCAAGGCCTGAACGACGACCAGGTCGATGACATGGACGCCGCCTTCGTCAAGGACCAGCGCAAACGCCAGCAGCAATACCTCAAGCCGACGTTGCAGGAGCAGATCCAGCAACGCAGCGAACGCATGGTCAAACGCCTGAACGACTGGCTCGGCCCGCTCAACGACGCCCAGCGCCAACGGGTGATGGCCTGGTCCACCGCCCTGGGTGACCAGAACCAGCAATGGATCGCCAACCGCGCCCACTGGCAAAACCAGTTCAGCGAAGCCGTAGCCCAACGCCACAGCCCCGACTTTCCCAAACGCATCGAGCAATTGCTGGTCAACCGCGAAAGCCTCTGGACCCCCGCCTACCGCGAAGCCTTCAGCAAAACCGAAGCCCAGGCCCGCAGCCTGCTGGTGGACCTGATGGCCGAAAGCACCCCGCCCCAGCGCGAACGGCTGCTGAAGAAAATCGACGGGGTGAAGAAGGATTTCACTGACTTGAAGTGCCTGAAAGCAACACGCTCCTAAAACCACTGAGATCCCATGTGAGAGCGAGCTTGTGTGGGAGCAAGGCTTGCCCGCGATAGCATCACCTCGGTCCATCTGATAGACCGTGTTGCCTGCATCGCGGGCAAGCCTTGCTCCCACACAAGCCCAGCTCCCACAGGGTTCCGTGCAGGCCTGTCAGGCAATCTGCGCCTTAGAAGCCAACTCATCAAACGTAAACTCATCCAGCGCATCCACCTGCTCATCCAGCACTTGGCGCGGATGATCGTTACCCGGAATGCTGCTATCAATCAGGCTCAACAGCCGCGAACCACGCGGCGTCAGCACAAAATTCTCGCCATTGCCGCCCTCTTCCTCCGGCCGCGGCTCAATATAGCCGCGCATGAGCAGCAACTTCTCGTACTCCCCGGCAACCGTTTTCAGATGATCGAGGTTCTCGATCGCCTCGCCTTCAGCCGCCTTCGCCGCCGCATACTGCTCCGCATAAGGCCGAGGGGTAAAGCTGTGGCCGGCGCCGTTCTGCACTTCGTGCAACAACCGTTCGATCAAGTCCCAGTTATAAGTCGTCATCCTGGTCCATCCTCCAAAGAGTGAGATGCCTACTTGGGTTGTGACCGAGGCGCCGCGCCGCCGTTCAGCCGGGTTTCCGGGCGGTCTCAACCTTGAGCCGACCAACGGTCTGTCGAATTGCTCCGAGGCCAAACGACCAACTGTTGAAGGCCGATTTCGCGGCTCTGACCACAGGAGAAATCACCATGAACGTAGAGAATCATCCAGTCGTCTCGCGGGAAGAATGGCTCGCCGCCCGCCGCCAACACCTGGCCCACGAAAAAGCCTTCACCCGCGAACGAGACAAACTCAGCGCCGAACGCCGCGCCCTGCCCTGGGTAAAAATCGAAAAACCCTACCGCTTCCAAGGCCCCCACGGCGAACTGAGCCTGGCCGACCTGTTCGGCGGCCGCAGCCAACTGATCATCTACCACTTCATGTTCGCCGAAGGCTGGAAAGAAGGCTGCCCAGGGTGCTCATTCCTGTCCGACCACATCGACGGTGCCAACCAACACCTGGCCCACCACGACGTCGCCATCGTGGCCGTCTCCCACGCGCCCTTCGCCGAATTCCAACCCTTCAAACGCCGCATGGGCTGGGCCTTCGATTGGGTCTCATCCGAAGGCTGCGACTTCAACTACGACTTCGGCGTCAGCTTCAAAACCGAAGACACCGCCACCGGAAAAGCCACCTACAACTACGAAAAAACCGACACCACCGAAGGCGAACTCCCCGGCCTGAGCGTCTTCTATCGCAACGAAGCCGGCGACATCTTCCACACCTACTCCACCTACGCCCGTGGCCTCGACATCCTGGTCGGCACCTACAACTACCTCGACCTGACGCCCAAGGGCCGCAACGAAGACGAAATCATGGACTGGGTGCGGCATCACGATAAATACGACGAGGCCAAGCCCCACGGCTGCTGCCATGGTTGATGCGCCAATCCGCCCAAGTCGAGCGTGATCCCCGTGGCGAGGGAGCTTGCTCCCGCTCGACTGCGTAGCGGTCGCTTGCTTTAAGCCGACAAATACCAGGCCAAACGTCCTACATGAAGCTCGGAAAGCGGTGTCTTGTGGCACTGGAGGGGGCCAGCCTATAGTCCCTCGTCGCCCCAAAAAGGCGACCGGGTTTGGCGACCCGATCTACAGAGAGACTCATCAACTTTCGAGGCTCTGCTTATGACTAGATACATGCCCATCACCAGAATCGACTGCACCCCGGCCACCCTGCTCATCGACACCGAAGCCCCGCTGGACGTCCTTTTCGAAACCGCCGACTACCGCATCCGCACGGTGACCCAGTTACTGGAAAATATCGCGTTCTGTTCGGATATCAGCTCCGATACGGTGGTGCTTTCAGACTTTTGCAAGATGCTGACCATAGCGTTGCGCGCCGGGTGTGATGTGCTGGATGTGATTGGGAGACGGTTGCGAGCGCAAGCTGCTGGGTAACGAAAACGGGCAACCTTTGGGTCACCCGTTTTTTACATGCGCGGAGAGCAAAATGATCGAGACCTTTACAGAATTTGACCCCGCAGAATATCTCAGTACTCCAGAGGCCATTGCGGAGTTCATGAGAGATGCCCGGGAAACCGGCGATACAAGCTATATCGACAAAGCGATGGAAGTAGTCACACGCGCCAACTTCCTACAAAACGGACGGGTGATGGAACATCTGCCAAGCAGCAGACAAATCGCCGGCTAATGAACTTTCCCCACAACACCGGCCTCAACCCATTACCTGCCCAACAAGGAATATGAGGCCCTGCCATGAAAACCCTCTTGAAACTCACCCTTGCCGCCACCCTCACCTGCGCCCTGCCCGTCTGGGCCACTTGCACGCCAGAGGAAGCGACCGCCAAGCGCGAACAGTTGGCCCAGGAAGTGACCAAGCTCACCGAACAGAACCCGGCCAAGGCCAAGGAAATCAACGATGAGCTGCAGAAAATGGACATGGAGACGGCCAGTAAGGATGTGCCGGATAAGTGCCAGTTGATTGATAAGCGCCTGGAAGAATTGAAGAACGCAGAAAAGAAAGCTGGGTGATTAGCCACAGCCGAGCCTAACCCGCTTTTGTGGCGAGGGGATTTATCCCCGCTGGGCTGCGCAGCAGCCCCCAAAACCAGGCAACTCGGTGTGCCAGGAAGATTGAGTTGACTGCTTTAGGGCCGCTGCGCGCCCCAGCGGGGATAAATCCCCTCGCCACAGGGTTTTGCGTCAGATTCAGTTGCCCATAAAAAAACCGGACCCAAGGTCCGGTTCTTTTATCAAGCGCTAACGCCGACTCACTCAGCCGCAGGCGCCTCTGGCTTGCGGCGCTTGAGGGGCGCCATGCCGTCCTTGCTGACCAGCGACGGAGCGTCGCTCTTCGGGCGGTTGGCGGTCTTGCGCTTGGTCGGGGCCTTGGCGCCGGTTTTCTTCTTGTCGCCCTTGGCGTCGACCTTTTTCTTCTTCACACCAACGGCTTTGCCCGAGGCCTTGACCTTCTTCGGTCCGCCGTAGGTGCCTTTGACTTCCTTGATGGTGCGGCGCTCGAAGCTCTGCTTGAGGTAGCGCTCGACGCTCGACATCAGGTTCCAGTCGCCGTGGCAGATCAGCGAGATCGCCAGGCCGTCGTTGCCGGCACGGCCGGTACGGCCGATGCGGTGCACGTATTCGTCGCCGCTGCGGGGCATGTCGAAGTTGATGACCATGTCCAGGCCTTCCACGTCCAGGCCGCGAGCGGCGACGTCGGTGGCGACGAGGATCTTCACGCCGCCCTGCTTGAGGCGGTCGATGGCCAGCTTGCGGTCCTTCTGGTCTTTCTCGCCGTGCAGTACGAACGCCTTGTATTCCTGGGCCACCAGGCGGCCGTAGATGCGGTCGGCCATGGCCCGGGTGTTGGTGAAGACGATGGCTTTTTCGTAGGTCTCGTTGGCCAGCAACCAGTTGACGATCTGCTCTTTGTGCTGGTTGTGGTCAGCGGTGATGATCTGCTGGCGAGTGGTGGAGTTCAGTTGGCTGACCGCGTTGAGCTGCAAGTGCTCAGGGTTGTTCAGCACCTTGGCGATCATCTCGCGCAGGCCCGAGCCGCCGGTGGTGGCGGAGAACAGCATGGTCTGCTGGCGATTGACGCATTCATCCACCAGGCGCTGCACGTCTTCGGCAAAGCCCATGTCCAGCATGCGGTCGGCTTCGTCCAGCACCAGCACTTCGACTTCCTTGAGGTCGAGGTTGCCGGCGTTCAACTGCTCGATCATCCGCCCTGGGGTGCCGATCAGGATGTCCGGCACCTTGCGCAGCATGGCGGCCTGGACCTTGAAGTCTTCGCCGCCAGTGATCAGGCCGGACTTGATGAAGGTGAACTGCGAGAAGCGCTCCACTTCCTTCAAGGTCTGCTGGGCCAGTTCACGGGTCGGCAGCAGGATCAGGGTCTTGATGCTGACGCGGACCTTGGCCGGGCCGATCAGGCGGTTGAGGATCGGCAGCACGAACGCGGCGGTCTTGCCGCTGCCGGTTTGCGCCGTCACCCGCAGGTCACGCCCCTGGAGCGCGAGCGGAATAGCCGCTGCCTGCACCGGCGTTGGCTCGACAAATTTAAGCTCGGCCACGGCTTTGAGCAGGCGTTCGTGCAGGGCGAATTGGGAAAACACGGGTGCTACCTCGAAGAAATGCAAAAAAACAGCTGCATAGGGTAACGGTTTCGAGCGCGAAGGCCGAGTTTCTTTATACAAACGGCGGTAAATCAGTGCATTTTTATCAGCTGCTATTGCATCAACGGTCACTTGACCGGGCTTAAATGCTCTAATCGCACCGTCGCGTCTTTATAGAAGAACCGTTTCGTCCATGGACATCAAACAACTCTGGGTCAACATCCAAGACCTCTGGGGTGCCCTTGACCAGCACCCGATCCTGCATTCCAGCCTCGCCCTGATGTTGCTGCTGGTCATCGCCCTGGTGCTTGGGCGCGTGGCGCGCTACCTGATTTTGCACGCCGCCAAGTTGCTGGGGCGCCAACCGGCCTTGAACTGGGTCAACGACCTGCGCCAGAACAAGGTCTTTCATCGCCTGGCGCAAATGACGCCGTCGCTGATCATCCAGTTCGGCCTGCACCTGGTGCCGGAACTGAGCAAGACCAGCATGATTTTCCTGGGCAATGTCGCCCTGGCGTTCACCATCCTGTTCATGGTGCTGAGCCTCAGTGCCCTGCTCAGCGCCATGCTGGACGTGTACGCACGCACCGAACATGCGCGGACCCGCTCGATCAAAGGCTACGTGCAACTGACGAAGATGGTGCTGTATGTGTTCGGCGCGATCATCATCGTTGCCACCCTGATCGACCGCTCGCCGCTGTTGCTGCTGTCGGGCCTGGGGGCGATGTCGGCGGTGATCCTGTTGGTCTACAAGGACACCCTGCTGTCGTTCGTCGCCAGCGTGCAACTGACCAGCAACGACATGCTGCGGGTCGGCGACTGGATCGAGATGCCCCAGGTCGGTGCCGACGGTGACGTGGTGGACATCACGCTGCACACGGTCAAGGTGCAGAACTTCGACAAGACCATCGTCTCGATCCCCACCTGGCGCCTGATGTCCGAGTCGTTCAAGAACTGGCGCGGCATGCAGCAGTCCGGCGGGCGACGGATCAAGCGCAGCCTGTTCATCGACGCCAGCGGCGTGCGCTTCCTGCATGACGAGGAAGAGCAGCGCCTGACCCAGGTGCGCCTGCTGACCGACTACATCGGCCGCAAACAGGCCGAACTCAAGGCCTGGAACGAGGCCCAGGGCAACGTCGCGGCGATGTCGGCCAACCGTCGGCGGATGACCAACCTGGGCACTTTCCGCGCCTATGCGCTGGCCTATCTGAAGAGCCATCCAGAGATCCAACCGAACATGACCTGCATGGTCCGGCAGATGCAAACCACCGCCCAGGGCATCCCGCTGGAAATCTACTGCTTCACCCGCACCACCGCGTGGACCGACTACGAGCGCATCCAGGGGGATATTTTCGATTACCTGCTGGCGGTGATGCCGGAGTTCGGGTTGAACCTGTACCAGCAGCCTAGCGGCACGGACCTGCGCTCGGGGCTGCTGCCGGCGGTGCTGGGGGCGAGCCACCTGCCGGAGCCGCAGAAGCAGGTGGTTTGACCCTCAAACACCAGAGATCCCTTGTGGGAGCGAGCTTGCTCGCGATAGCGGTGTGTCAGAAGCATAGATGTTGACTGATACTCCGCTATCGCGAGCAAGCTCGCTCCCACAGTGTTCAGGGCGAAGTCTGAGGTTGGCGTATCCCCAACCGACTGATCCAAACCGCCGCCAATATCACCGACCCACCCAGCAGCAACCGCCCCAGTGCCTCGTGCTGGTTCCAGATCAGCAGGTTCACCAGAAGCCCCACCGGCACATGCAGGTTGTTCATCACCGCCAGCGTCCCGCCGTTGACCAGGCACGCGCCTTTGTTCCACCAGTACAACCCCAGGGCGGTGGAGACCAGGCCGAGGAACACCAGCACGCCCCATTGCAGCGGCGCTTCAGGCCAGAAGTTGGCCTTGCCGAACAGCAGGAAAGCCGGCAACGCCACCATCAGCGCACCGAGATAGAAATAACCGAAACGCCGGTAATGCGGCAGGTCGCTCGGATGGCGAGCCACCAGGTGTTTGTAGAGCACCTGCCCGGCCGCATAGGTGAAGTTGGCCAGTTGCAGCAGCAAGAAGCCCATGAAGAAATCCGGGTTGATCCGGTCGTAGCGAATCACCGCCGCGCCGGCCACGGCCACCAGCGCCGCAATCAGTGCCCAGGGATTGAAGCGACGGTTCAGCGCGTCTTCGATCAAGGTCACGTGCAGGGGCGTCAGGATGGTGAAAAGCAGCACCTCGGGCACCGTCAGCACTCGAAAGCTCAGGTACAGGCAGACATAGGTCACGCCGAACTGCAAGGCGCCGATCAACAGCATGCCGCGCATGAACGTCGGCTCCACCTGGCGCCAGCGCGTCAGCGGGATGAACACCAACCCGGCCAGCAACACCCGCACCAGCACCGCGAAATAACTGTCCACATGCCCGGCCAGGTACTCGCCGATCAGGCTGAAGGAAAACGCCTGGATCAATGTCACAAACAGTAGATAGCCCATACCGCCCCTCGTTTCGAATGGCGGCGAAGATAGCGGTTTTGAACGGTGGAGGCGAGCTTGCTGGCGATTGGGGGTGTCAGTCAGCATCTGTATTTCTGACCCACCGTAATCGCGAGCAAGCTCGCTCCCACAGGTATTCCACTAACTTGAAATTTCATCCACGACCGAAGAATTGGCCTGACGCTGGTGCCGATGGCTGGCGGCACGCTGGAGCACTCGGGTCAGCGCCTGGAAGTTGGCCGGTTTGGTCAAGATGTCATCGGCACCCGCGGCCCTGAAACGTTCTATCTCGCTGGAAAAAACACTCGCGGTGAACGCAACGATGTAGCAAGTATCGCCCTTTGGTAATTCGCGGATTCTACGCACCGCCTCCAACCCATCCATCACGGGCATGTTGATATCCATCAGAATGATCTCTGGCATCGAAGCCGTGCAGCGATTGAGCGCTTCCAGGCCATCTGACGCAAGGCCGGGTGCATAGCCCAACTCGTGTAGCATCGCCATGGCCACTTTCTGGCTCACCGGATGGTTCTCCACCAGAAGGATATCGAGCGGATAATCCTCGGCAAAAGACGAGTCGAAGCCAACCGCCGCATGATCATCCCTGTCGGGTATTTCCGAGACTGAAAAAAGCGCCATGGGGAGAGAAAAAGAGAATGTCGAGCCGACACCGGGCTGGCTGGTGAACGATAAAGTCCCCTGCTGCGCCTCGAGCAGGTTCTTACAGATCGAAAGACCCAAGCCACTCCCCGTGAAGCGTTGGCTAGCCGGCCCTTTGAACTGGGCAAAGGGCTTGAACAGATTGTCTTGCCGTTCGGCGGGGATACCGATGCCGGTATCACGGATGGAGAAGTCGAGCCACGCTTGAGAGCCGTAACCGCTGGAGGTGACCAGAAGCGATACTTTTCCGGCTTCGGTAAATTTGACCGCATTGCCCAGCAAGTTGATCAATATCTGGCGAAGGCAATCCATATCGGTCTTGACCAAAGGTGGTACGTCCGGGGAAAACTGCGCCTCCAATTCTATGGGTTTGTCCTGAATATTTTGCCGGATTATTTCCATGCAGGATGAAACCAGCGCTCTCACTTCGAAAACACGGGGTTTCAATTCAAGTTTGCCCGCTTCGATTTTTGCCAGGTCGAGAATGTTATCGATAAGAGACAGCAGGGTCCGTCCACTGGAATGAATCGTTGTGAGAAGACGGCGTTGCTCGGGATCCAGGGCGGAGCGGGCCAGTAACTCGGTCGCGCCAATGACACCGTACATGGGGGTGCGAATCTCATGACTCATGGTTGCCAGAAAGCTGGTTTTTGAACGATCAGCGTCCTCGGCGGCATTTTTCGCCTGATTCAATACCTGTTCATTGACTCGCAGTTGCTGGAGATGAGCACGCATGCGTAAAAGGAGGAAAGCGAGAAATACCAGAATGGCCAGGATGATATGGTAGAGGGAGTCATGATTAAGTTGTTGGTAGTAGTCCGCCAAGGTAACTTCAGCCCCGACAACATACACCGTACCGTCTTGTGATTTTAAGGGAACAAAGACCGCGCGAAAATCACCCCAATGATCCGAGTAGTCGATCCAGGTTGGCGCAGTGCGCTCAAAACTATCGAGTAAAGCCTGGCTGGCATCGGGATAAGGATCGAAGAAACGCACGAAATTGTTCTCTTGAATTTCTTTCTTCGATGCGCTGGAACTGACCAGATAAGCTTTTCCACCGCGCTTGATCACGCTATAGACAAAAGCAGTGCCCATGGACTCGTTGAAGCTGGAGAGCCGTTCAATGGTATCCCAGTCTTGCGCTTGCGATTTGGATTGTCTATCGACCAGATTGTCATGGTAACGGTCGCCGAGGATGGCCGAAGCGCCCAGCGCGGCATGCAACAATTTATTATTGATATTGTCAGTGAGGACGCTTTGCGTCTCGACATAGAGGTAGTAGATATAGCCACCCGCCCCTAGGAGGTAGACCAGGAATAAAGCCCATGTTTTCCGTTTGAGTTTTAACATGTCACAGTCTCCCTACCGTAATAGCGCGCGTAAATTACCACAGCCAGCGTCGAGAGACTTGCCCAATCCGAGTGGGTCTGCCGCCTGCACATCTTCCAGCCCTCAAGACGTGAAGGGCCGTCCATTTAAGTGGTCGTTGTTTCTATTCCCCCAAAAAAAAAGCCCGATCTCGCTAAAGCGTTCAATCGGGCTGATGCACTCAGGAGCAATAAGTGCAAAGGGAGGTTCGATGCGCAAAACGGTTTGAAGGGAAGCGCCAGCTCAATAGACCATCTGGCGATTATCCGAGGATTAACGGATCAAGCGACCTGGGACAGTTTGGCGTTGGCCTGATTCAAACCCTTCTCCTGGAAGTCGCCGCCCAGGTTCATGCCCTCGGCATGGATGAAGGTCACGTCGTGGATCCCGATGAAGCCCATGACCTGGCGCAGGTAGGGTTCCTGATGGTCAGTGCTGCCGCCGGCATGAATGCCGCCACGGGCGGTCAGCACGAAGGCGCGCTTGTCGGCCAGCAGGCCTTGGGGGCCGGTGGGGGTGTATTTGAACGTCACGCCAGCACGCAGCACGTGGTCGAGCCAGGCTTTCAGGGTGCTGGGGATGGCGAAGTTGTACATCGGCGCTGCCATCACCAGCACGTCAGCGGCCAGCAGCTCATCGGTCAATTGGTTGGAGCGCTCCAGCGAGGTGTTTTCAACGTCATTGCGCTGCTCGGCAGGCTTCATCCAGCCACCCAGCAAATTGGCATCCAAGTGCGGCACCGGATTGATGGCCAGGTCGCGAACGCTGATTTCGTCGGCCGGATGCGCCGCTTTCCACTGGCTGATAAAGGTCTGGGTCAGTTGACGGGACACCGAGTCTTGCTGGCGGGCACTGCTTTCGATGATCAGAACGCGGGACATGGCTTGTAGGCTCCATCTGAGAATGTTGTCAGTCGATGGAGTGAAGGTTAAACGCGAGCATATCGATGAAAAAGCGCAAATAACTGCTGTAAAGCATCGATAAATTCGTTTATAAGCGGAGCAAGCAATGTTGCCTGCCCCACTCCCGGGCTATTTCGGCTGACAGGTCAGCTTGATGCGCAGCTTGATGATGTTGCGGTTGAACTTGGCCGTGGCGTTCTTGAACTTGCCGGCGGCGACTTCGATCTTGCGGGTGCGAGGTGCTTCAGGGCCATTGCTGAAGACCACGGTGCAGGCCGCATCGGTGCTGCCGTAGTTGTTGACCTGGATGGAACCGATATCGGCATCGGTGTCATAGGCGTTGTAGTCGATGCTCAGGCCGTTGAGGTGTTTTTCCACATCGATCGGGTAGGCAAACGCAGTCAGTGGCAGCAAGGCCAGCACCACACAACAGATTTTCTTCATTCGGCAGTCTCCACCAAGGGACTGCCAGCTTAGGACAAGAGGAGCCCGATATGAAAGCGCCCCGCGTGACCCTTGATCAATGGCGCACCTTGCAGGCCGTGGTCGACCACGGCGGTTTCGCCCAGGCCGCTGAAGTGCTGCATCGCTCCCAGTCGTCAGTGAGCTACACCGTGGCCCGCATGCAGGATCAGCTCGGCGTGCCGTTGCTGCGCATCGATGGGCGCAAGGCCGTGTTGACCGAAGCCGGCGGTGTGCTGCTGCGCCGCTCGCGACAACTGGTGAAACAGGCCAGCCAACTGGAAGACCTGGCCCACCACATGGAGCAAGGCTGGGAAGCGGAAGTGCGCCTGGTGGTCGACGCGGCCTACCCCAACGCCCGCCTGGTTCGCGCCTTGACGGCGTTCATGCCACAAAGCCGTGGCTGCCGGGTGCGGCTGCGCGAAGAAGTGTTGTCGGGTGTCGAAGAAGTGCTGCTCGAAGGCGTGGCCGACCTGGCCATCAGCAGCTTCAGCATTCCTGGCTATCTGGGAGCCGAATTGAGCGACGTTGAATTCGTCGCGGTGGCCCATCCCGAACACGCCCTGCATCGCCTCAACCGCGAGCTGACGTTCCAGGATCTGGAAAGCCAGTTGCAAGTGGTGATCCGCGACTCTGGACGCCAGCAACCTCGTGACGTGGGTTGGCTCGGTGCCGAGCAGCGCTGGACCGTCGGCAGCCTGGCCACCGCTGCGACTTTCGTGGGCAGCGGCCTGGGCTTCGCCTGGCTGCCCCGGCACATGATTGAGCGGGAACTCAAGGAAGGCACGCTTAAACAGCTACCCTTGGATCAGGGCGGCAGTCGCAACCCGAGCTTCTATCTGTATTCGAACAAGGAAAAACCCCTGGGCCCGGCCACGCAAATCCTGGTCGAATTGCTGCGCACCTTCGACACTGCGCCGCTGGATGCACCGTTCGCCGCCCCTGAACAAGCCTGACAAGGACTTCGACGATGGCCTATTTTTCACACGAAGGTTGCAACCTGCACTACGAGGAATACGGCCACGGCGCGCCCTTGCTGCTGGTCCACGGGCTGGGCTCCAGTACCCGGGATTGGGAAAAGCAGATCCCGGTGCTGTCCGCCCATTACCACCTGATCGTGGTGGATGTGCGCGGCCACGGTCGCTCCGACAAGCCGCCGGAGCGCTACAGCATCGAAGGCTTCAGCGCCGACCTGATCGCCTTGATCGAACACCTGGGCCTGGGCCCGGTGCATCTGGTGGGTTGGTCCATGGGGGGCATGATTGTTTTTCAGTTGGCGGTGGATGAGCCCCATCGGGTCAAGAGCCTGTGCATCGTCAACAGCGCACCGGAGGTCAAGGTCCGCACGCTCGACGATTGCTGGCAATGGTTCAAGCGCTGGAGCCTGATGCGCCTGCTCAGCCTGGAGACCATCGGCAAGGCCCTCGGCGCCAAGTTATTCCCCAAGCCCGAACAAACCGAGTTACGCCTGGAAATGGCCCGACGCTGGGCAAAGAATGACAAACGTGCTTATCTCGCCAGCTTCGATGCGATCGTAGGCTGGGGCGTTCAGGAACGACTTTCACAGGTCACCTGTCCAACCCTCGTCATCTGCGCCGACCACGACTACACCCCGGTGGCGCTGAAAGAAGCCTATGTAAAACGGCTGCCCGATGCACGACTGGTGGTCATCGCCGATTCACGGCACGCTACCCCGCTGGATCAACCCGAACGCTTCAACCAAACCCTGCTCGACTTTTTGACCGCAACCGATTCCACCACTCAGGATCTCTGACCCCATGCTGAAAAAACTCGCCCTTGCCGCCGGCACCGTACTGTTTGCCGCCAACCTGATGGCCGCGACACCCGCCAAGGCACCGCATGTATTGCTGGACACCACCAACGGCCAGATCGAAATCGAACTGGACCCGGTCAAGGCCCCCATCAGTACCAAGAACTTCCTTGAGTACGTGGACAGTGGCTTCTACAACAACACGATTTTTCACCGGGTGATCCCGGGGTTCATGGCCCAGGGCGGCGGCTTTACCCAGCAGATGCAGCAAAAAGACACCAAGGCACCGATCAAGAACGAAGCCAGCAATGGCCTGCACAACGTTCGTGGCACCTTGTCGATGGCCCGCACCTCCAACCCGGACTCGGCCACCAGCCAGTTCTTCATCAACGTGGCCGACAACGCCTTCCTCGATCCGGGCCGTGACGCCGGTTACGCGGTGTTCGCCAAAGTGGTCAAGGGCATGGACGTGGTGGACATCATCGTCAACTCCCAGACCACGACCAAACAAGGCATGCAAAACGTGCCGATCGACCCTGTGCTCATCAAGTCGGCCAAGCGCGTCGACTGAAGAGGCACATGGCAAGCCTGGGCGGCGCGGTGATCCCGCGCCGCCCATAGCAAAAGGAGAGCCCTTGCCAGGGCATTGACTGATGGTTTATCGCCGTTTCGAAACACTGATCGATATCTTCCGCGACGCCCCGACCTCGGCCCCACCGAATCGCGTCCTGCCCTTCTACACCTATTACCTGAAACAGGTCTGGCCCAGCTTCGCCGTACTGCTGGTAGTCGGCCTGATCGGCGCGCTGATCGAAGTGGCGCTGTTCAGCTACCTGAGTCGCATCATCGACCTGACCCAGGGCACGCCGAATGTGGACTTCTTCAAGGTCCATGGCCTGGAACTGGCCTGGATGGCCGTGGTGGCGCTGGTTTTCCGGCCGATTTTCGTCGCCCTGCATGACCTGCTCGTGCACCAGACCCTGAGCCCCAGCATGACCAGCCTGATTCGCTGGCAGAATCACAGCTACGTGCTCAAGCAGAGCCTGAATTTCTTCCAGAACGACTTCGCCGGGCGCATCGCCCAGCGCATCATGCAGACCGGCAACTCCCTGCGTGACTCGGCGGTGCAGGCGGTGGATGCCCTGTGGCATGTGCTGATCTACGCCGTCAGTTCCCTGGTGCTGTTCGCCGAAGCCGACTGGCGCCTGATGATCCCGCTGCTGATGTGGATTGCCGCCTACATCGGCGCACTCTGCTATTTCGTGCCACGGGTCAAGGAGCGCTCGGTGGTGTCGTCCGATGCCCGCTCCAAGCTGATGGGGCGGATCGTCGATGGCTACACCAACATCACCACCCTGAAGCTGTTCGCCCATACCAATTTCGAACAGCAATACGCCCGCGAAGCCATCCAGGAGCAGACCGAAAAAGCCCAGTTGGCTGGCCGGGTGGTGACCAGCATGGACCTGGTCATCACCAGCATGAACGGGCTGCTGATCGTCGGCACGACGGCCCTGGCGCTGTGGTTGTGGACCCAGTCGCTGATCAGCGTCGGCGCCATCGCGTTGGCCACCGGGCTGGTGATCCGCATCGTCAACATGTCCGGCTGGATCATGTGGGTCGTCACCGGCATCTTCGAAAACATCGGCATGGTCCAGGATGGTTTGCAGACCATCGCCCAGCCGGTCAGTGTCACCGACCGTGACCAGGCCAAGCCCCTGGCCGTGGCCCGGGGCGAGGTGCGTTTCGAGCATGTGGATTTCCACTATGGCAAGAAAAGCGGCGTGATCGGCGACCTGAACCTGACCATCAAGCCCGGCGAGAAAATCGGCCTGATCGGCCCGTCCGGCGCGGGGAAATCCACCTTGGTCAACCTGCTGCTGCGCCTCTATGACGTGCAGGGCGGGCGTATCCTCATCGACGGCCAGGACATCGCCGAAGTCGGCCAGGAAAGCCTGCGCGAGCGCATCGGCATGATTACCCAGGACACCTCGCTGCTGCATCGTTCGATTCGCGACAACCTGCTCTACGGCAAGCCAGACGCCACCGATGCGCAACTCTGGGAAGCCGTGCGCAAGGCCCGGGCCGATGAGTTCATTCCACTGCTGTCGGACGCCGAAGGCCGCACCGGCTTCGATGCCCATGTAGGCGAGCGCGGCGTGAAACTGTCCGGCGGCCAGCGCCAGCGTATCGCTATCGCACGGGTGCTGCTCAAGGATGCGCCGATCCTGATCATGGACGAAGCAACGTCGGCGCTGGACTCGGAAGTCGAGGCGGCAATCCAGGAAAGCCTCGAGACCTTGATGCAAGGCAAGACCGTGATCGCCATCGCCCACCGCCTCTCCACCATCGCCCGGATGGACCGGTTGGTGGTGCTGGAGAATGGCCGCATCGCCGAAACCGGTAGCCATGCCGAGTTGCTGGTCCATGGCGGGTTGTATGCGCGGCTGTGGCAGCACCAGACAGGTGGGTTCGTGGGGATCGACTGATCTCTACCAGACACCACTAAACCTGTGGGGTCCGGCTTAAACAGCAATGACAGTGCAACCCCAAGACCTTTCTGAAAAATTCTGTCCAGGATCCATTTAGCCCACACCGCAACGACATACTCCCCGCCGACCACGGCCGAAACCGCCACCGTCCATGACGCTGGCGGTTTTTTATGTCGCTGGATTTGTCGCCACACTCTGCTGTACTCAGCCCAGGTTCTGGAGATGAACCTGTCGTAATGCTGCTGGATGCATAACCGATTATCACGACTGTTTTATCAAGGATACTTATGTCTTTACTCAAACGTTCAACGACTGAGTTGTTGGGTACGTTCTGGCTGGTACTGGGCGGCTGTGGCAGCGCGGTATTGGCCGCCTCCGGGATTGGCGTGCTGGGGGTTGCCCTGGCCTTCGGCTTGACGGTGTTGACCATGGCGTTCGCCATCGGGCATGTCTCGGGTTGTCACCTGAACCCGGCCGTTTCGTTGGGCTTGTACGTGGGAGGGCGGTTTCCGGCCAAGGAGTTGCCCGCCTACATCATTGCCCAGGTCATAGGGGGTATGCTGGCCGCCGCGCTGATCTACTTCATCGCCAGCGGCAAGGAAGGCTTTGACCTGGCTGCGTCCGGCCTGGCCGCGAACGGTTACGGCGAGCATTCGCCTGGTGGGTATTCGATGACGGCCGGTTTTGTCACCGAACTGGTCATGACAGCGATGTTCATCCTGATCATCCTCGGCGCCACCGATAAACGTGCGCCGGCGGGGCTGGCGCCGATTGCCATCGGCCTGGCCCTGACGCTCATTCACCTGATCTCGATTCCGGTCACCAACACGTCCGTCAACCCGGCCCGCAGTACCGGTCCGGCGCTGCTTGTCGGTGGCTGGGCGATCGAGCAACTGTGGCTGTTCTGGGTGGCGCCGCTGCTGGGCGCCGTCATCGGCGGTGTCTCGTACCGCTGGCTGGGCCAGGAAAACCGCTGAGTCACACCCGCGAAGATCAGCACTGCCGATAAGGCAGTGCTGTCTTCGCCTCTTCGGCATACGCCAGCACACCCTCCTGTTCCCGGGCGAGAAAATCTTCGACCGCGGCTTTCAAACCGGAGTGACGCAGGTAATGCCAAGAGCGGGTAATCACCGGCTCGAACCCGCGAATCAATTTGTGCTCGCCCTGGGCACCGGCGTCAAAGCGCTGCAAGCCGTGGGCAATCGCGTAGTCCATGCCTTGATAGAAACAGGTCTCGAAGTGCAGGCGGTCGAACTCCGCCAGACAGCCCCAATAACGTCCATAGAAACTGTCGCCACCCACCAGGCTGAACGCCATCGCCACCGGCCGCGAACCTTGCTTGGCCAGCACCACGCGAATGGCCTCGGGCATGCGTTCGGCCAGCAGGCTGAAGAATGCCCGGGTCAGGTACGGCGCCTGGCGTCGTATCGCGTAGGTGTTGGCGTAACAGGCGTAGACAAAGTCCCACTGCGCCTCGTCCAACTGATGACCTTCGAGCCATTCGAACGCGATGCCCTGCCCCGCCACTTGCTCACGTTCCTTGCGCATCTGCTTGCGCTTGCGGGAACTGAGGGCATCGAGAAAGTCCTGGAAGTCCCGATAGCCGCGATTTTGCCAGTGATACTGACAACCAATCCGCTGCAGCCAACCTTCCTGCCCGACAAGCGCCGCGTCGGTGAAGGCATCGGTGAAATTGATGTGGGCACTGGAGAGCCCTTCGATTTCCAGATAGCCGGGCAGACTGCCCAGCAGTTCCAGGCCATCTTCCGCGCGCGCTGCCAGCAATCGCGGGCCACTGACCGGGCTGAACGGTACCGCCGTCAGCAGCTTGGGGTAATAGTCGATGCCGGCGCGGGCGCAAGCGTCGGCCCAGGCATGGTCGAACACATATTCACCGTAGGAATGCCACTTGCGGTAACTGGGCAAGGCCGCCAGCAGACGACCGTCTTCGATGTGCAACAAATGCTCGGCTTGCCAACCGGATTGCGGGCCCAGGCTGGCGCTGTCCTCCAGGGCGCTGAGGAAGGCGTGGCGCAGGAACGGTTGATTGGCGGGCACCAGCGCATCCCACTCCAGAGGCGCGATGGCGGACAGGCTGTCCAAGACATGAAGCGGCATGCGGTTACTCGATAGCCAGACGGCGGATGGAACGAGTATCGCCGATCTGGACTGGGTAGGACGAGGACAAAGTAGTTTTTATGATTGATGGTCGATGGGGATGGATAGCAAAATTAACTCCCGTTGCTATTCCGTTCGACAAATCAATCACCATGAGGGTCATAACCTAAATACCGCGCCTGGTCTCCATTGCGTCCCCCTTGCTTTCTGACTTTTTCAATCTTGTATGCTAGCGCCATCCGGACGTTATCTTTTCTATTCTTAGCTCTTTTTGCCATTATAGAATCGTAACTTTCTGCGGTTCTCTTGATTATTGCGGCGCCTTCCCTAGTGATACTAGGCTCACCTACGTTTTTGGCAGCAAAGTCAAGCGCCTCACTGGCCAATTCCGCCTCCCTTTTATATTGTTCGAATTTTGGAGAGTTTTTAGCCCCTGCTTTGCCGGCTTCATCCCAAAACAAAAGTGCTCTTTTTTTCAAACGCACAACATGCTTAGATTTAATAGGATACAAAGTTGTCGGACGGGACTTTGTATTGCGGGCAAGTATATCGGGCAACTCGTTATAACCGGAAGTAGCCGTGGTAACTCTATGAGATCCAGATATCCGCCTAAGCCCTCTAAACAACCATCCCCAAAGACTATGTCCTGTTGGATCCACATTATTAATCGGATCCCCTACACAATACATGTACGCATTCAATCCGCCATTACCGAAGGGGCTCAAATTATCCGGGCTGTGAAACCTCATCAACAGTGGATTGAAGACGCGGTAGCCCTTGCCCAGCAAGTACCAACCGGTTTGCGTTTCGCGCCGCTCGCCGTTGTATCCCAAATGGCCATTCACCGCCCCATCCTCTGCACGATGGCCATACGGTGAGTAAACAATGCCCTTGACTGCCTCCTGGCTTATCTCGGACAGCACACTGTTCTTATCATCGCCCACCAGCAACAGGGTCTTCGGGGCACCACCTGCCTGCTGCTCGGCGAGTACCAGCTCATCTACCCGTACGAAGGTGCAGCTGTTGGCCCCCCGGATATCGTTCACCAACTTATCGTTTCGGTAGAACCGTTGTTCCCTGCCCTCCGACGCACTGCGTCCGATTAGGGCATCCAATGCGTCGTAGTGAAAGCTGACCACCGTTTCATCGGGCGAAGCGCTAACGTCGGGTACGGATTCATCAAACGCAGGCTGCCCTGTTTTATCTGACCCAGCCACGTTGTTCTCCATGCTTACCGTTGATAGCCATATACCTTTCATGGCGCCTGATTTCGACAAGCAGCGTGAGTACTCGGGCATTCCCGCGTGCTTGCAGTCGGTTTGCAATGGGTCGAAGTAAGCGCTTTTTTCAGATACCGCGAAACTGTCAGGGTTGACAGGGTGACTACCCATACAGTGATTCAGGTAGCACGGTACACATGCTCGAATAAGTGTCGAAAAAAAACCCCGCCAGGGGCGGGGTTGAAAAAAGGAGCTTTAACGGATGAAGAAAGAGCTCTGTATCAAGTCAGCGCGATTTAGAACACGTACTGGGCACGCATCACAAAACCGTCGCCATCGTCATCGCCATTGGCGTTGGTGACTTTGTCGGTCTTGGCCTTGACGTAGGCACCAGTGATTTTCACCGCTTCGTTGGCGTACCAGTTCACGCCCAGGTTGTGCACCTTGGCTTCGGCATCGCCCACTTCACGGGTGGCCGAGGCAGTGGTGATGTTGTCGTCTTCGACGGTCATGCTGTCGAAGCGGTAGAACACTTCCCAGGCGCCGATGGATTTGTTCTGAGGCTTGATCGCGTCAAACTTGCCGACCTTATAACCGCGGGCCTCACCGGTAATGGTGTAGGCACCCTGGACGTAGAAGCCGTGGCCTTTGAGGTCTTCGAAGGCGTCGCTGTCAGCCTTGGTCTTGCGGGAGATGTACTCACCCTGGATCGACGCAGGGCCCATGGCGAAAGCAGCTTCCAGGCCGAAGGCGGTGTCGGTGTCGTACGAACCGGCCGGCGAGTTGTTGGCGCCGCCCAGGACCGGACGGTTGCCGTTAGCACCGGCGTCGTTGCCGCCCAAGGTATCAACACCGCGCATGCCGAGGCGGGAGCGATAACGAGCGTCGAACACGGTATCCGAAACGTCACGGGAGGCCACGCTCAAACCGAAGTGCAGCACGTTACCGGCTTCGTGCATCGGGGCGAACACGAAGCGACCGTTGACTTGCTTGACGCTGTCGCCGTCAGCATCGTCATTGTCCTTGCTGAACACACCGGCTGAGGCATAGAACGAATCAGCGAAGGTGCTGGAGGCCTGGATACCCATACCATTCTGCTTGTCCATGGCCCAATCGACCAGATCGTAGGCGGCGTTTCGCTCAGTCGCCGTGACCCATTTGGAGCTGGTGGCTTTTTCAAGGCCAAAGTCCGGGTCAAAACGGCCAACCTTGATGGAAACCGGTTTGAAACCGTTGTAGGCCAGAGACGCCTCGTCGAAGTAGCCGTTATCGGAATCGCCGGTGTTATGGGACATGTCGTAGTTGATGGTGTAGGCCCAATCCGTGTACAGCACGCCGGACAGTTCCAGGAAGGCACGACGGAAGTAAGCGGCGTCAGCCGATTTGCCGTTGTCAGTGTAGATACCGTCGAACTGGCTGTAGTCAGCCTGCAAACGACCACCGAGCTTGAAGCTGAACTCTTTGTCAGTGGTAGCGACCTCAAGGCCGCCCTTGGTTTTGACCACGATATCGGCGCCATCGGTGGTGACGGTGCCGGCGAAAGCCTGGGCGGTTACTGCCATTGCCAGTGCGCTGGCGGCAACACCTGCGAAGTGCTTGCGAATCATCGAAGAATTCCCCTGTTGGTAGTCTATGCCGTTAGAAAACACGCGGAACTGGGCCCGCTGGTGTTGGGAGGGGATCTTGGCGATGGGTTGTGTCAGGGGAGTTGCTACCAGATAAAGATTTTATGACAGCGGAACTTTTTACTTCGAATGGGAATAACAAATACAGCCATGGAGAACCTGTGGGAGCGGGCTTGCTCGCGATAGCGGTTGTTCAGTCTGCATTGATGTGGACTGATACACCGCTATCGCGAGCAAGCTCGCTCCCACAGGGTTTGGAGTATCTTGAGGTTTAGCGGATGTTTTTACGGCGCTCGGCGGCGAGTTTCTCGGCGAGGTGATCCAGGTCGGGAATCGGTGGTTGCGGCAGTTTTTTGAGGGTCGCCTGCATCAGGCGCATCTGGCGGATAAAACGCCGGCACTTGGCACAGAACATCAAGTGATGGCGCACCATCAGGCGTTCACGAAAGCTCAGTTGTCCGTCGAGATAGTCACTGGAGCGCGCCACTTGTTCCTTGCAGGTCAGCATTCGCCGGTTTCCTCGAAATGTTCAACAGTCGCGAAGACCTTCAGTCGGGCTCGATGCAGCAGCACGCGTACATTGGAGAGCGAGATATCCAGAAGATTACAGATTTCTTCCAGCTCCAGGCCCTGGCGTTCCCGCAGGGTCAGCACGCTGCCTTGCAGTTCCGACAGGCTGAGCAATGTGTGCTCCAGGCAATCGCGCAATTCGCTCATCGTGAGCAGCGCCTCAGGCGTGTCCTGGTGCCAGGCGAACGGCGCCAGCAGCCAATGCCCATCGGCGGCGAAACGATCATCGCCCAGGGTGCCGTGGGGGGACGGAAGGTCATCGAGCAGCACTTCCCGGCGGTTTTGCTTGTAGCGCCCCTTGGCGGCGTTGGCCGTGATGGTCAACAGCCAGGTCTTGAGGCTGGAACGGCCCTGGAACCCACTGAGATTGCGTACCACCGACAACCACGCGTCCTGCACCACTTCGTCGGCATGGCGGCTGCCGACGATGGCATAGGCCACGGCACGCATCGGGCTCTGATAGGCGCTGACCAGCTCCTTGTAGGCCTGCTGCTCGCCGGCCAGGAGGCGTTGGAGCAGGAGGGTGTCATCGGTGACCGTCATTCAACGCCCTATTGTTGGATGGATCGCGGTTGTTGCAGCTTGTGGGAGCAAGACTTGTGGGAGCAAGGCTTGCCCGCGATGAAGGTGACGCGGTCTTCCGGGAAACCGAGGCGTCTGCATCGCGAGCAAGCTTTGCTCCCACAGGTTCCACAAGCCATAGGCCATAGGCCAGCAGGAATAAATCCTCTGGCCGCTAAAGTGGATCAACGCTTGCGCAAAATCACGCTGCCAATCGAATAACCGGCGCCGAACGAACTGAGTACGGCAACCGAGCCGCTGGGCAGGTCATCCTGGTATTTGTGGAATGCAATCACCGAACCGGCCGAACTGGTGTTGGCGTAGCGGTCGAGGATCACCGGGGCTTCCTCTTCGGTGGCTTCGCGTCCCAGCAGTTTGCGCACGATCAAGTGGTTCATGCTCAGGTTGGCCTGGTGCAACCAGAAGCGCTTCACCTCGCCAACGTTCAGCTGGTTTTCTTCCAAGTGAGCACCGATCAGCTCGGCCACCATCGGGCAGACGTCGCGGAACACCTTGCGGCCTTCCTGGACGAACAACTTGTCGCGGCTACCGGCGCCCTCTTCCGCGGCGCGGTTGAGGAAGCCGAAGTTGTTGCGGATGTTGTTGGAGAACTTGGTCAGCAGTTTGGTGCTGACCACGTCGAACTGGTACGGCGAGGTCGCCTGGTCCGCCCGTTCGATGATCACGGCGGTGGCCGCGTCGCCGAAGATGAAGTGACTGTCACGATCACGGAAGTTCAGGTGGCCGGTGCACACTTCCGGGTTGACCATCAGGATCGCCCGGGCCTGGCCCAGTTGCACGCTGTTGGCCGCTGCCTGGATGCCGAAAGTGGCCGAGGAACAGGCCACGTTCATGTCGAAACCGAAACCTTCGATGCCCAGGGCTTCCTGGACTTCGATGGCGATGGCCGGGTAGGCACGCTGCAGGTTGGAACAGGCGACGATCACCCCGTCGATGTCGGCGACGGTGCGGCCGGCGCGCTCCAGGGCCTGTTTCGCGGCGCCGATGGCCATTTCACACAGCACCGACCACTCGTCGTTGGAGCGCTCGGGCAAACGTGGGGTCATGCGTTGCGGATCGAGAATACCGTCCTTGTCCATGACAAAGCGGCTCTTGATGCCGGAGGCTTTTTCGATGAACGCGGCGTTGGATTCGGTCAAGGCCTCGACTTCACCGCGCGCGATGGCGTCGGCGTTGTCGGCGTTGAATTGCGCGACATAGGTATTGAAAGATTGCACCAGCTCTTCGTTGGAGATGCTGTTGGCCGGGGTGTACAGGCCGGTGCCGCTGATGACGACGTTATGCATGGTCGTGTCTCTGATCTGTTCAGGCAGAAAGCATTGGCACCGACGTACCAATACACAAAGGGACTTTTCCCATCCGGGGAAGCAGCCCTGGCATCGCTTTATTCCGATCCGCCCGAGGCATTGAAGCTCAAAACCACGGGACCGGCATTTATAGCCGCGAAGTTTGCCATAAACGCTGGCGTTTGGCCCATTCTCCTTGAGCTACAACACCCTACCCTGTGGGAGCGGGCTTGCTCGCGATAGCGGTGGTTCAGCCTGCATTGATATTGACTGATACACCGCTATCGCGAGCAAGCTCGCTCCCACAGGGGTTTCACAGGGGGTTGATGGTTTGTGGCATCAACCCTCCACCTGCCCCCACTGCTTGCCCAGGCGCTTGTCCGAGATCGGCACCTTGGTCCCCAGTTGCTGGGCGAACAGCGACACCCGGTATTCCTCCAGCCACCAGCGGTACAGCTCCAGTTGCGGATCACGCTTGCCTTCCTGGGCGTGTTTGCTGGCGCGGGCCTGGTATTGGGCCCAGAGGTTCGACAACTCGCCGCTCCAGACCCGGTCTTTCTGCACCTGGCTACCGAGCTTCTCGAAGCGTTGCTCGATGGCCTTGAGGTAGCGCGGCAGTTCCTTGAGCCACTGATGTGGGGTTTCGCGGACGAAGCCCGGGTAGACCAGGTGGCTGAGTTGCTGCTTGATATCGTTCAGCGCCACGGCCTGGGCCAGATCGATCTTGCCCTTGAAGCGTTTTTGCAGGCCATGCCAGAGCTTGAGGATGTCCAGGGTCAGCTTCGCCAGGCGTTCGGCGTGCTCGGTCCAGCCGCCGCGCTTGCGCTCGGCCAGGGAGGCCAGTGCGGCGCCGTCACGGGGCAGGCTCGCTTCGCCTTCGAGCACACAACTGTCGAGGCTGGTAAGCAGGATGTCTTCCACCAGGCTGTCGATGCGGCCCAAGTCGCGGTACAGCAGGCCCAGCTCCGTCAGCCCCGGCAGCTTGCCGCGCAGGAACTTGGCCGACTCGGCCAATTGCTGCATCAGCAAGCGCTGCAAGGCCCGGCGATGCTGGAACTCGGCTTCGGCCGGCGTCGGGAAACGCCCTTCCTTGACCACGCCGCCCTCTTCCACCAGCGCCGGGTAGACCGTCATCGACAGCCCGGCGATCTTCTGTTGGGTTTTCTCGGCCACCGGCGCGAAGACCTTCGCCTCCACCGGTGCCTGGCTTTTCGCCGTTTGCGGTACGGCCAAGGCCGCCTGGCTGGCTTCGGCAAAACGCGCCGTCAACTCGGCCAGGTCGCGGCCTTCGCCAAGGAACTTGCCCTGGCCGTCGACGATTTCCAGGTTCATGCGCAGGTGGCTTTCCACCTGCTGGGCGGCTTCGGCCCAGGCTTCGTCACTGACCCGCGCGCCCGTCATGCGCAGCAATTCACGGCCCAGGGACTGCGGCAACGAGCCCTCGGCGAAGGTGATGCGTTGCAGCGCCGCCTTGACGAAATCCGGCACCGGCACGAAATTCTTGCGCAAGGCCTTGGGCAGGTTGCGCACCAGGGCGATGCACTTGGCCTCGATCACCCCCGGCACCAGCCATTCCAGGCGTTCCGGCGGCAGCATCGGCAGCAGTGGCGCCGGCACTCGCAACGTCACGCCGTCGCGCGGGTGGTTGGGCTCGAAGTGATAGCTCAGCGGCAAGGTCAGGTCGCCGACGCGCAAGGTGTCGGGGTAATGCGCGGCGGTGACTTCGCTGGCTTCGCGGGCCAACACGTCTTCTTCGCGCATGATCAGCAGTTGCGGGTCTTTCTGGCTGTTGATCCGGTACCAGCTGTCGAATGTCGCGGTCTGGTGGATCTCGGCCGGCAAGCGCGCGTCGTAGAAGGCAAACAGGGTTTCCTCGTCCGCCAGAATATCGCGGCGGCGGGCCTTGGCTTCCAGCTCGTCGAGTTGCTCCAGCAACCGGGTATTGGCGCTCAGGCACTTGGCCTTGGACTGGATCTCGCCGCGCACCAATGCCTCGCGGATGAACAATTCACGGGAAACCACCGGGTCCACCGGCCCGTAATGCACCGGTCGCCGACCAACGACGATGAGCCCGAACAGGGTGATTTGCTCATAGGCCACCACCTGCCCGCGCTTCTTCTCCCAATGGGGTTCGAAGTGGTTTTTCTTGATCAGGTGCCCGGCCAGCGGCTCGATCCAGTCCGGTTCGATCTTGGCCACCATGCGCGCATACAGCTTGGTGGTTTCCACCAACTCGGCGGTCATCAGCCATTGCGGACGCTTCTTGCCCAGGCCCGACGAGGGGTGGACCCAGAACCGCCGCTGGCGAGCGCCCAGGTAGTCGCCGTCTTCGGTTTTCTGGCCGATCTGGCTCAACAGGCCCGAGAGCACCGCTTTGTGCAGTTTCGGGAAATCAGCCGGTTCTTTGTTGAGGCTCAACTGCATGTCACGGCAGATCAAGCTCAACTGCCGATGGGAATCACGCCACTCGCGCAGGCGCAGGTAATTGAGGAAGTTCTTGCGGCACCAATTGCGCAGCGGGCTGGCGGTCAGGGCCTGGCGCTGCTCTTCGAAACCGCGCCACAGGTTGACCAGCCCGGCGAAGTCCGAATCCGCGTCCTTCCACTGGGCATGGGCCTGGTCCGCCGCCTGTTGGCGCTCCGGCGGACGCTCGCGGGGGTCCTGGATCGACATGGCACTGGCGACGATCAACACTTCCTGCAAACTGCCCAGCTTCGCCGCTTCCAACAGCATGCGGCCCATGCGCGGGTCCACCGGCAAGCGCGCCAACTGGCGACCGAGCGGGGTCAACTGGCTGTTGCGGTCCACCGCCGACAATTCTTGCAGCAGGTTGAAACCGTCACTGATGGCCTTGCCGTCCGGCGGCTCGATGAACGGGAAATCGGTGATCTCGCCGAGGCGCAGGTGCAGCATCTGCAGGATCACCGCCGCCAGGTTAGTGCGCAGGATCTCCGGGTCAGTGAACTCCGGCCGTCCAAGAAAATCTTCCTCGCTGTACAACCGCACACAAATCCCCGGCTCGACCCGCCCGCAGCGGCCCTTGCGCTGGTTGGCACTGGCCTGGGAAATGGCTTCGATGGGCAGGCGCTGGACCTTGGCCCGATAGCTGTAGCGGCTGATGCGCGCGGTGCCGCTGTCGATCACGTAGCGGATTCCCGGCACGGTCAGCGAGGTTTCGGCGACGTTGGTCGCCAGCACCACACGACGGCCCGGGTGAGACTGGAAGATGCGCTGCTGTTCGGCCGGCGACAGTCGCGCATACAGCGGCAGAATCTCGGTGTGCTTGAGCTGGGCCTTGCGCAGCATCTCCGCGGCGTCGCGAATTTCCCGCTCGCCCGGCAGGAACACCAGCACATCCCCAGGGCTGCGCCGCTCGCTGCGCTCGTAGGCGGCGATCTCATCGAGGGTGGCGAGGATCGCCTGGTCGACGGTCAAGTCGTCTTCGACCCGGTTGCCCTCCTCGTCCTGCTCCAGGGTCAGCGGGCGATACCAGGTTTCCACCGGGAAGGTGCGGCCCGAGACTTCCACGATCGGCGCGTCATCGAAATGCTTGGAGAAGCGCTCCAGGTCGATGGTCGCCGAGGTGATGATGACTTTCAGGTCCGGACGGCGTGGCAGCAGGGTCTTGAGGTAACCCAGCAGGAAGTCGATGTTCAGGCTGCGTTCGTGGGCTTCGTCGACGATGATCGTGTCGTAGCGCTCGAGGTAGCGGTCGTTCTGGGTCTCGGCCAGCAGGATGCCGTCGGTCATCAGCTTGATCAGGGTGTTGGCGTCGCTCTGGTCCTCGAACCGCACCTGATAGCCCACCAGCGCCCCCAACGGCGTGGCCAGTTCCTCGGCCACCCGGCTCGCCACACTGCGCGCGGCGATCCGGCGCGGTTGGGTGTGGCCGATCAAGCCGTGCTGGCCGCGACCGATTTCCAGGCAGATCTTCGGCAACTGCGTGGTTTTCCCCGAGCCGGTTTCGCCGGCAATGATCAGCACCTGGTGCTTGAGCAGCGCGTCCTTGATTTCGTCGCGCTTGGCGGCAATCGGCAAATTGTCGTCGTAGCGGATCACCGGCAGGCTCGCCTTGCGCGCCAGAACCTGATCGCACGACGCCTGCATGCGCGTCACCCACTGGGCCAGCTTGGCCTCGTCGGGCTTCTTGCGCAGCTCGAACAACTGGCGCCGCAACCGGTTACGGTCGGCGAGCATGGCGTGGTCGAGGTTTTTCAGCAGCTTGTCGATAGCGGGGGCTTGGTCAGTCATCAGGTACGCAAGGGTCGTCGGTTTGAGCAGGGGGCGATTGTCGCAGATTTGCGCACAAATAAACCTGTGGGAGCAAAGCTTGCTCGCGATACAGGCGCCTCGGTCCCCCGGGAGACCGCGTCATCTTCATCGCGGGCAAGCTTTGCTCCCACAGTTTTTTTGAGGGCTCTTGCCGGGTTATTCGTTGTCCAGGTCCTTGCGCCGATACGGGAACACATCGATCACCTTCCCCGCCCGGATCGCCTCTTGCAGGCCTTTCCAGTAATCGGCGTTGTACAACTCGCCGTGCAACTGGTCGAACAGCTTGCGCTGCCCGGCGTCGGCGAACAGGAACGGCGGGAACTCTTCGGGGAAGACGTCCAGCGGGCCGATGGAATACCAGGGCTCAGAAGCCATTTCGTCTTCCGGTGTGCGGGGCTGGGGGATGTGGCGGAAGTTGGCTTCGGTCAGGAAGCAGATTTCATCGTAGTCGTAGAACACCACGCGGCCGTGGCGGGTCACGCCGAAGTTCTTGAGCAGCATGTCGCCGGGGAAGATATTGGCCGCCGCCAGTTGCTTGATGGCCAGGCCATAGTCTTCCAGCGCCTCGCGCACCTGGTCCGGGTTGGCGTTTTCCAGATACAGGTTCAGCGGCGTCATCCGGCGTTCGGTCCAGCAGTGGCGAATCAGCACCGTGTCGCCTTCCACCGACACCGTGGACGGCGCCACTTCCAGCAGTTCCTCCAGGCACGCCGGCTCGAATTTGCTCAGGGGAAAGCGGAAATCGGCGAACTCCTGGGTATCGGCCATGCGCCCGACCCGGTCGACGCTTTTCACCAGTCGGTATTTCTCGATCACCGTGGCCCGGTCGACGTTTTTCGACGGCGAGAAACGGTCCTTGATGATCTTGAACACCGTGTTGAAGCCCGGCAGGGTGAACACGCTCATGACCATGCCACGCACACCCGGGGCCATGATGAACTGGTCGTCGGTGTTCGCCAGGTGGTTGATCAGTGCCCGGTAGAACTCGGACTTGCCGTGCTTGTAGAAACCGATGGAGGTGTACAACTCGGCGATGTGCTTGCCTGGCAGGATGCGCTTGAGAAAGCCGATGAATTCCGCCGGCACCGGCACGTCCACCATGAAGTACGAGCGGGTGAACGAGAAGATGATCGACACCTGCGCCTCGTCGGTGATCAGCGCATCGATCTGGATACCCCGGCCCTCGCGGTGCAACAGCGGGATCACCAGCGGCCACTGGTCCTCGCGGGTGTAGATCCGGCCCACCAGGTAGGCGCCCTTGTTGCGATAAAGCACTGAAGAAAACAACTCCACCGTCAGCTCCGGGTCCTTGCAGACCCAGTCGGGCAGGTTCTCGCGCAACTGCGCTTCGAGGCGCTGCAGGTCACCCGGCAGATCGGCGTAGTTCTCGCTGAAACGGTAATCGGCGAACACGCTCGCCAGCATCCGGTCCAACTGCCCCTGGGGCTTGTAGGTGCGGGTCTGGGCGGCGCGAGCCCGGCGCAGGCTGGGCCGGGTGGTGTGGATGAACATGGTGCCGTCGCTGATCAGGTCGTGGCTGAACAGCCCGCAGAAGATCGAGTTGTACCAGGTTTCCGACAGCTCATCGTCGAAGCGCAGGTCGATCAGGCTGATGTAGGCGCTCTTGACCAGCGGCCAGCAGCTCACGTCCATCAGGGTTTCGTCATCGAAGGCGTTGTGCAGCCTGGCGACGGTTTCGAAGACTTTTTCTTCATACAAGTTGATGCGCGCCGCCGAAGCCGCTTGCGCCTCCAGCCACAAGGCCTGTTCGAACCGGGCGCGGGCGCCATCGGTGATCTGCCGGAAATGCTCACGATAATCGTCGAAGCCGTCGAGGATCGAACGGGCGATTTCGATGGCGGGCCATGGCTGCGGCATAGGGTAAACCTCGGCGGGTCATGCTTGTTATTGGCGACTGAGCTTAGAGGCCAATCACGCGCCAACGCAACCATTGCCATCGCTATTCAGGACGGCGACACTTGCCGCCCAATCAAGGAAGGAATGACTCGTGAGCCTCGTCGATATCCTGCGTTTACTGTCACTGGCCGCCATCTGGGGCGCCAGTTTCCTGTTCATGCGCATTATCGCCCCCGTCATTGGCACCATCCCCACGGCATTTTTTCGCGTGTCCATCGCCTTCGTCGGGCTGCTGGTGATCCTGGCCCTGATGCGCGTCGACTGGAATTTTCGCGGCAAGCTCAAGGTCGTGATGGGGCTGGGCCTGATCAACTCCGGCATTCCGGCCACGTTCTATTCGCTGGCGGCCCAGGTGCTGCCGGCCGGTTACTCGGCGATCTTCAACGCCACCACGCCGTTGATGGGGGTGCTGATCGGCGGTTTGTTCTTCAGCGAAAAACTCACCCCAGCCAAGGTTAGCGGTGTCTGCCTGGGCCTGTTCGGCGTCGGCATCCTGACCCGCGCCGGCCCGGTGGCGTTCGACCTGCAATTGCTGATGGGCGCCCTCGCCTGCCTGCTGGCCACCACCTGCTATGGCTTTGCCGGATTCCTCACCCGTCGCTGGCTCGATCAGCAAGGGGGCCTGGACAGCCGTCTCTCGGCCCTGGGCAGCATGTTCGGCGCCACGGTGTTCTTGCTGCCGCTGTTTGGCTACAGCGTCATCAGCCAGCCACCGGCCAGCTGGGGTGGTTGGAGCGTCTGGTTGTCACTGCTGGGGCTGGGCCTGGTGTGTACTGCGCTGGCGTACATTCTTTATTTCCGCCTGCTCAGTTCCATCGGCCCGGTCAAATCGATGACGGTGACCTTCCTGATCCCGCCGTTCGGCGTGCTGTGGGGCGCGTTGCTGCTGGATGAGCCGTTGGGGATGGCGCATCTGTATGGTGGGGTGTTGATTGCGGCGGCGTTGTGGTTGGTGCTCAAGCCAGGGGGGGTGAAACCGGCCGAGGTGTCTGCCCGGTAGCTCATCGGTGTAGCCGAATATGCCATCGCGGGCAAGCCTTGCTCCCACAAGGACTACACATAACCTGTGGGAGCTTGGCTTGCCCGCGATGGCGGTTGTTCAGTCAGCGAGCAGCCAAAACTCAGCGACTTTTACGAAACACAAACACCAACCCCACGATGATCAGCACCATCCCCAGCAAGCTCAACAACGCCAGCCGGTTGCCAAACACCAGGTAGTCCATGATCGCCGTCACCGCCGGCACCAGGTAGAACAGGCTGGTGACATTCACCAGGTTGCCGCGGGCGATCAGTCGATACAGCAGCAACGTCGCCAGCACCGACACCACCAGCCCCATCCACAACACCGGCACGAAGAACCCTGTGCTGTACTCGAAATGAAACGGCTGGAACGGCACGAACACCGCGCACAGCACCAGCCCGGCCAGGTACTGCACCGGCAGCGTGCCCAGTGGGTTGTCGGTGATGCGCTTCTGCATGATGGAACCGGCCGTCATGCTCACCAGTGCCAGCAACCCGCAGAGCATCCCGGCCAGGGACATACCGGCCAGGCCGATGCCCTGGTACACCACCATCACCAGCCCGACCAAACCCAGCGCCAGGCCGAACATCCGCGACCAGGAACGCTGACGTTCCATGAGCACCACGGTCAGGATTGGTTGCACGCCCATCAGCGTTGCCATGACCCCCGGCGTGACACTCATTTGCAGCGCCAGCAGATAAAAGATCTGGTAGGCGCCCAACAGCACCATCCCGGTGGTCGCCGCGTACAACATCGGCTTGCCAGTCTTGGGCAGCTTGAATTTGAGCAACGGAATCAACAGCACCAGCGCCGACAGCGCGATGGCAAAACGGATCAGCAAAAAGGCGAAGGGTGAAGCGTGGGCCAGACCCAGCTTGGAAAAGATCGCCCCGCTGCTCCACAACAAAACGAACAGGCTCGTGGAAGCCGCCGCCAACAAGGCGTTTTTGGAAAGGGAAAACATGGATACCACCTGTAGTCAGGCAAAAAGCCAACTCAGCCGAAGCTGAAGTCCAGTAGTTTTTTTTCAGGCGGGCACAGGGGATGGCAACCGTTGCCGATCAGCCCTGAATGCCAACACCCGGCGGTGATACGAAGGCGTACACCGATGAGCTACTGACAGGTGGGGGGTATTGACCGATCTGCGCAGGCTGCTGGTTCCCACACGGCACGACGCCAGCGTTGAACGCTGGAACCACGACCGCGATGACAGGGGATGCAGGCATGAGCCGATCTCTTGAAGGGGGTTCGAAAACCCGAAGAGCGCAGACTATAACCAGCGCTCGATGGACTACGCAATGTTTAAACGAACAACCAATGGCCAAGCGCCGTCAGCACCGCCACCGCCAACACCGGCCGCAACCGTCAGACGCAACATTCTCTGTTTTTTTGTGGCGAGGGAGCTTGCTCCCGCTCGACTGCGAAGCAGGCGCCCGGAGTTTAACGCGGGTCGCCAAATCGCACGGGCGCGCTCCGCACGCCAGCGGGAGCAAGCTCCCTCGCCACAAAAGCGTTCTCGCTACGACTGTGAATTCACGGTTACTGCTGAATCTCCTGCTCGGTAAACAGATCACTGAACAACATGCTCGACAGGTAGCGCTCGCCCGAATCCGGCAGGATCACGACGATGGTCTTGCCCTGCATTTCCGGTTTCTCTGCCAGGCGCACGGCCACGGCCATCGCCGCGCCACAAGAGATCCCGCAGAGAATGCCCTCCTCCTGCATCAAGCGCAGGGCCATGGCCTTGGACTCGTCGTCAGTGACCCGCTCGACCTGGTCAACGATCGACAGATCGAGGTTCTTCGGCACGAATCCGGCGCCGATCCCCTGGATCTTGTGGGGGCTGGGCTTGATCTCCTGGCCCGCCATCGCCTGGGTAATCACCGGCGAAACCTCAGGCTCGACCGCCACCGACAGGATCGGTTTGCCACAGGTGTTCTTGATATACCGCGATACCCCAGTGATGGTTCCGCCGGTGCCCACACCCGCTACCAGCACATCCACCGCGCCGTCGGTGTCGTTCCAGATTTCCGGGCCGGTGGTTTTTTCGTGGATCGCCGGGTTCGCCGGGTTATCGAACTGCTGCGGCATGAAGTATTTGGCCGGATCGCTGGCCAGGATCTCGGTGGCTTTCTCGATGGCTCCCTTCATGCCCTTTGCCGGTTCGGTGAGCACCAGCTCCGCGCCCAGGGCCTTGAGCACCTTGCGCCGCTCGATGCTCATGGAAGCGGGCATGGTCAGCATCAGCTTGTAGCCACGGGCGGCGGCGACGAACGCCAGGCCGATCCCGGTGTTGCCCGAAGTCGGTTCGACAATCGTCATGCCCGGCTTGAGTTTGCCCGAGCTTTCGGCGTCCCAGATCATGTTCGCGCCGATCCGGCACTTGACCGAATACCCTGGGTTGCGCCCCTCGATCTTGGCCAGGATGGTCACGCCGCGCGGGGCAATGCGGTTGATCTGTACCAGTGGCGTATTACCGATGGAATGGGCGTTGTCAGCGAATATACGGCTCATGGCTGGGTCCTTGATGCAGCGGGAATGTAAGCCTTTAAAGGTATGCCTGTTGCCCATGGGCGTCCAGTTGCACCGAACGTTCCCGTTGTTGCGACAGTCAATGGCATTAGAAGGCGCTCCCTCAACAAACGCTGGAGACTGACTGACATGAAGCGTCGATACCGCTGGCCGCTGTGGGTTTTCGCCGCCATCGCCGCGGTGCTGGTGGCCCTGCATTTAGCCTTGCCTTACCTGGTACGCGACTACCTGAACGAAAAACTGGCCAACATGGGCGATTATCGCGGCCGGATCACCGACGTGGACCTGGCCCTGTGGCGCGGTGCCTACCGGATCAATGGCCTGGAAATCGTCAAGGTCGATGGCAAGGTCCCGGTGCCGTTCGTCAGCGCACCGCTGGTGGACCTGTCTGTGAGCTGGCACTCGCTGTGGTACGACCATGCAGTGGTCGCCGAGGTTGAATTCGCCCGCGCCGAAGTGAACTTCGTCGACGGCGGCGCCAACCGCCAGAATTCCCAGACCGGCCAGGGCACCAACTGGCGCGAGCAGTTGAGCAAACTGCTGCCCATCACCTTCAACGAAGTGCGCATCAGGGACGGCAAGGTCACCTTTCGCAATTTCAACTCCAAGCCACCGGTCAACCTGCGGGCCACCGACGTCAACGCCAGCTTCTACAACCTGACCAACGTGGTCGACACCAAAGGCAGGCGCGACGCCCGTTTCGAAGGCAAGGCCCTGGTGGCCGAACACGCGCCCCTTGAGATGCAGGCCACCTTCGACCCCTTGAGCAATTTCGAAGATTTCGATTTCCGTCTGCGGGCCAGGAACATCGAACTCAAGCGCCTGAACGATTTCGCCGCGGCCTATGGCAAATTCGATTTCAATGCTGGCCACGGCGACCTGGTGATCGAGGCCGAAGCCGACAACGCCAGGCTCAGCGGCTACATCAAGCCGCTGCTGCGTGATGTCGATGTGTTCGACTGGCAGCAGGACGTGGAGAACCAGAACAAGAACATCTTCCGCTCGGTCTGGGAAGCCTTGGTGGGCACGGGTGAAACGGCCCTCAAGAACCAGCGCAAGAACCAGTTCGCCACCCGGGTGGAACTCAGCGGCAATGTTCACCAGCAGGACATCAGTGCCTTCGAAGCCTTCCTGCAGATTTTGCGCAACGGTTTCGTCCAGGCTTTCAATGCCCGTTATGAGCAGCCACCGCCATCGACCGACTAGGGTTTGCGGCTTTTTGTGGCGAGGGAGCTTGCTCCCGCTCAAGTGCGCAGCGCTTGCAGGCTTTTTGGGCTGCTTCGCAGCCCAGCGGGAGCAAGCTCCCTCGCCACAGGGGTGATGATGCCCCATAGGGTGATAGCCGAGACTGAGTCAACATGTGACGCCCCATTCAGAGACTGAATACAGCGTCTGCGTTCACAGTCGGCGGGGCGCCGCGTTATAGTCGGGCACGATATTTATTTCCCGCGCCCCGCCTCGTCAGGCCGGCGACACCGTTCGAGGAATTGCAGAATGAAGTTCGAAGGCACCAGCGCCTACGTGGCCACCGATGACCTGAAACTGGCCGTGAACGCCGCCATCACCCTGGAGCGACCATTGCTGGTCAAGGGCGAGCCGGGCACCGGCAAGACCATGCTGGCCGAACAACTGGCCGAATCCTTTGGCGCGCGCCTGATTACCTGGCACATCAAGTCCACCACCAAGGCCCACCAGGGCCTCTACGAGTACGACGCGGTCAGTCGCCTGCGGGACTCGCAGCTGGGCGTGGACAAGGTCCACGACGTGCGCAACTACCTGAAGAAGGGCAAGCTCTGGGAAGCGTTCGAGTCCGAGGAGCGAGTCATTCTGCTGATCGACGAAATCGACAAGGCCGACATCGAGTTCCCCAACGACCTGCTGCAGGAACTCGACAAGATGGAGTTCTACGTCTACGAGACCGACGAAACCATCAAGGCCAAGAAACGGCCGATCATCATCATTACCTCCAACAACGAAAAGGAACTGCCGGACGCGTTCCTGCGCCGCTGCTTCTTCCACTACATCGCCTTTCCCGACCGCGTCACCCTGCAGAAAATCGTCGACGTGCATTACCCGGACATCAAGAAGGACCTGGTCAGCGAAGCGCTGGACGTGTTCTTCGATGTGCGCAAGGTGCCGGGCCTGAAGAAAAAACCTTCCACTTCCGAACTGGTGGACTGGCTCAAGCTGCTAATGGCCGACAACATCGGCGAAGCGGTGCTGCGCGAGCGTGATCCGACCAAGGCCATCCCGCCGCTGGCCGGCGCCCTGGTCAAGAACGAACAGGACGTGCAATTGCTCGAGCGCCTGGCGTTCATGAGCCGTCGCGGCACTCGCTGATCCTCTTCGTCTAACAAGAGCGAGGGCGATTGCCATGCTGCTTAACCTGTTCAATGAGATGCGCGCCGCCAAGGTGCCCGTGTCGGTGCGCGAACTGCTGGACCTGATCAACGCGCTGAAACAGCGGGTGATCTTCGCCGACATGGACGAATTCTATTACCTGTCCCGGGCGATCCTGGTAAAGGACGAACGGCATTTCGACAAGTTCGACCGGGCGTTCGCCGCCTACTTCAACGGCCTGGAGAAACTCGACGATCACCTCCAGGCGCTGATTCCCGAAGACTGGTTGCGCAAGGAGTTCGAGCGTTCGCTGACCGACGAAGAGCGGGCGCAGATCCAGTCCCTGGGTGGCCTGGACAAGCTGATCGAAGAATTCAAGAAACGCCTGGAAGAACAGAAGGAACGCCATGCCGGCGGCAACAAGTGGATCGGCACCGGCGGAACCAGCCCGTTCGGCTCCGGCGGCTTCAACCCCGAAGGCATCCGGGTTGGCGACGCCGGCAAGCGCCAGGGCAAGGCCGTGAAGGTCTGGGACCAGCGCGAATACAAGAACCTCGACGACCAGGTGGAATTGGGCACCCGCAACATCAAGATCGCCCTGCGCCGCCTGCGCAAGTTCGCCCGCCAGGGTGCGGCCGAAGAACTGGACATCGACGGCACCATCGACCACACCGCCCGGGACGCCGGCCTTTTGAACATCCAGATGCGCCCGGAACGACGCAACACCGTCAAGTTGTTGCTGCTGTTCGACATCGGTGGCTCGATGGATGCCCACGTGAAGATCTGCGAAGAACTGTTCTCGGCCTGCAAGACCGAGTTCAAGCACCTGGAGTACTTCTACTTCCACAACTTCGTCTACGAATCGGTGTGGAAGAACAACCTGCGCCGCACGTCGGAGCGCACCTCGACCCAGGACTTGCTGCACAAGTACGGTGCCGACTACAAAGTGATCTTCATCGGTGACGCCGCCATGGCGCCCTATGAAATTACCCAGGCCGGCGGCAGCGTCGAACACTGGAACGAAGAAGCCGGTTATGTGTGGATGCAGCGCTTCATGGAGAAATACAAGAAGCTCATCTGGATCAATCCGTACCCCAAGGACACCTGGGGCTATACCGCCTCGACCAACATCGTGCGCGAGTTGGTGGAAGACCGGATGTATCCGCTGACCTTGCGGGGGTTGGAGGAAGGGATGCGGTTTCTTTCCAAGTAAGTTTTTGGCGTCCTTCAGGGCCTCATCGCGAGCAGGCTCGCTCCCACACTGGATCTTCGTCACACTCGAGATCCCCTGTGGGAGGGGGCTTGCTACCTCCCACAAGAGCCTTTTGCCCAGCGGTGTTACAGCCCGCGCAGGTCGCGCTCTTCAATCGGCCGGCCCTGGCGCAGGCGCTTGCCGCCCAGCACCACCCAGTCGATCAGGCGGAACAGGCATTCCAGGCCGAACGACAGCAACATCGCACCGCTGATGCCCCAGACCATGGCCTCGGGGGTCAGCAGGATCTGGTAGCTGTAGCCGTTCCAGGTTTCCTTGCGAATGTCCGGGTCGGCGGCCAGCGCCACTTGCAGCAAGCGGATGTACCACGGGCCTTGCATCGCCTGGAACTGCTTGTCCAGGGCCTGCTGGCGCACGAGCAAAGTGTTCAGGCTGTCGGCATCGCTGCGAAAGATCGGGTCTTCGCTGGCACGGTAATGGGCCACCAGGGCCTGCATGTCGCCCTTGAAGAACTGGTTGGCGGTGCCCTGGAAGCCTTGCAGGCCGGTCTGCGCCTCGATCAGGTGCGCCTCGACCCGCTTGGCATAATCACTGATGAAGCCCGGCACCTGGACCCCAACCAACAGGCCCACCGCGAACAACACCAGACGTAGATAACTGAGCAACATAGCGTGACGTCCTTATTCGGTCCGGCCGTGGCTGACGCATTCGCCGCGTCGCCACAGGCTCCATTGGCCCGGTTCGTAGCGGGTCCAGGTTTCATTTTCGGTCAAGGGCTCGGTGGCGATCACCGTGACCACGTCGTTGGGCGTGGTTTCAGCCTGGAAATCGACAATCACATCCACATCCTTGAGGCGAGCCGGGCCGAACGGCGCACGACGGGTGATCTGGGCCAGTTTGGTCGAGCAATAGCAGAACAGCCAGTCGCCATCGCTGAGCAGGCAGTTGAATACGCCTTTGCTGCGGTATTCAGCGCAGGCCTCGATCAACGCCGGTAGCAATTGTTCCACCTCCACCGGTTCGGGGAAGGCCTGGCGCACGCGGTTGAGCAGATCGCAGAAGGCCGCTTCGCTGTCGGTATCGCCCACCGGGCGGTAGAAGCTCACCCCCGGCTGGAAATCGGCGAGCTGGCCGTTGTGGGCAAAACACCAGTTGCGGCCCCACAACTCACGCACAAACGGGTGGGTGTTGGACAGGCAGACTTTGCCGACGTTGGCCTGGCGAATATGCCCGATCACCACTTCGCTCTTGATCGGATAGCGCTGCACCAGGTTCGCCACTTCCGATTCGCTGCTGGCGGCCGGATCCTGGAACAGACGCAGGCCACGGCCCTCATAGAAGGCGATACCCCAACCGTCCCGGTGCGGCCCGGTCTTGCCGCCGCGCTGCATCAGCCCGGTGAAGCTGAACACGATGTCGGTCGGCACATTGGCGCTCATGCCCAATAACTCACACATGCTCGAACTCTCGCTTCAAGGGGCAGGCCCGGTTACAGGCGCGGTTCGATACGCGAACGCTGGGGGTTGCTCGGCACGGGCGGGCGACCATAACGGTCATCACCGGCCACGCCGAACGGTGGTTCGTCCTCCGGCTCATCGGCCGCAGCGGCGGCTTTTGCGGCGGCAGCCCGTTCCTTGCGAGCGTTGGCGGCGCGCTCGATGGGGAAGCGGATCAGCACTAAAATCAAGTAGAGGCCGAAGGCGATCATGCCGTACATGAGCAGATCGGAAGCCGCCCGCCAGACGTTGTTGCCGACCTTGAACATGACGTCCAGGGCGACAATGGCCAAGGCCGGGGCAACCTTGTCCTTCACCGGGTCGACGACGGTGGGGCTGAACAGCAACACCGCCATCAACAAGCGCAGCGGTTCGCGCAACCAGCGCCACATCCAGCGGGTCATGCGCATCCACACCAGCAGGCAGCCCAGGGCGGCGAAGGCGTAGAGGCCCCAGGCGATCAGATAGTCGTTCTCGGTCATGGTGTCCATGGCAAGGCAGGCAAAGAGACGCTTATAGTAACGGCTTTTCGCGCGTCAGGCTGCCCCGGCGTCTGGCGAATGGCCTGTGTAGTGGGTTTTGTCCAGGCCATGTGTCCCTTTTCGTATAACGTTCGAGAGCCTTTCATGTCCCTATCTGCCCACGTTTCCAACGCCCCGATTGCCCGCAGGGACGCCGGTGTTGACCCGTACGCCTGGCTGCAGGAACGCGACACCGACGCCGTGCTCGACTACCTCAAGGCGGAAAACAGCTACCAGGAGGCGCAACTCGCCGACCAGGCCGAACTGCGCGAAACCCTGTTCCAGGAGATCAAGGGCCGGATCCTCGAGACCGACCTGTCACTGCCCTCGCCCTGGGGCCCGTACCTGTATTACACCCGTACCACGGCTGGTGACGAATACCCGCGCCACTACCGCTGCCCGCGTCCGGCCGACGATAGCCTGAGCGTGGATGAAAGCCGCGAACAACTGCTGCTGGACCCGAACGTGCTGGCTGGCGGTGGCTTCTTTTCCCTGGGCGCTTTCAGCATCAGCCCCGACCACCAGCGCCTGGCCTATAGCCTGGACACCACGGGCGACGAGATCTACACCCTGTTCGTGAAGGAATTGTCCAACGACAAGGTCAGCGAACTGTCCTTCACCGATTGCGACGGCAGCATGACCTGGGCCAACGACAGCCTGACGCTGTTTTTTGGCGAATTGGACGACACCCATCGCCCGCACAAACTCTGGCGCTATCGCCTGGATGGCACGGCCGCCGAAGAAGTATTCCATGAGCCGGACGGGCGTTTTTTCCTGCATTGCTACCGTTCCAGCTCAGAAAAGCAGTTGATCCTGTCCCTCGGTAGCAAGACCACCAGTGAGATCTGGGTGCTGGACGCTGCGCAGCCGCAACAACCTTTCACCTGCCTGGCGCCACGCCGGGAAAACCACGAATACGACGTCGACCACGGCCTGCTCGATGGCCAATGGACCTGGTTGATCCGCAGCAACCGCGACGGGATCAACTTCGCCCTGTACCAGGCTGCCGACACGGGCGTGGCGCCGACCGAAGCTGACTGGCAGAACCTGATCCCCCACAGCGACACGGTGATGATCGACGGCCTGAGCCTGAACGCCGGAGCCATGACCTTGAGCCTGCGTGAGGGCGGCTTGCCGATCATCGAGGTGCATCCACAGGGCTTGCCAGCGTATCGGGTGCAACTGCCGGATGCGGCCTACAGCCTGCATGTGCAGAACAGCCTGGAATTCGTCAGCGATCGCATCCGCCTGCGCTACGAGGCCCTGAACCGTCCGGCGCAGATCCGTCAGTTGGACCTGGCCAGCGGCGTACAGGTCGTGCTCAAGCAAACTCCGGTGCTGGGGCCGTTCGACGCCGATGCCTACGTCAGCCAGCGGCTCTGGGCGACGGCAGCGGACGGTACCCAGGTGCCCATCAGCCTGGTGGTCAAGCGCGAAGCCCTCGGCCAGCCGGTACCGCTGTACCTGTACGGCTACGGTGCCTACGGCGAGAGCCTCGACCCGTGGTTTTCCCATGCGCGGCTGAGCCTGCTCGACCGCGGCGTGGCGTTTGCCATCGCCCATGTGCGGGGCGGCGGTGAGCTGGGGGAAGCCTGGTATCGCGCCGGCAAACAGGAACACAAGCACAACACGTTCGGCGATTTCATCGCCTGTGCCGAGCACTTGATCGCCAACGGTTTCACCACCGCCGAGCAACTGGCGATCAGTGGCGGCAGTGCCGGTGGCCTGCTGATCGGTGCAGTGCTCAATCAACGCCCGGAGCTGTTCAAGGTCGCGATTGCCGAGGTGCCGTTCGTCGATGTGCTCAACACCATGCTCGACCCCGACCTGCCGCTGACCGTCACCGAATACGACGAATGGGGCAATCCAGAGGAGCCGGACGTTTATGACCGGATCCGGGCCTACGCCCCGTACGAAAACGTCAGCGCCCAGGCGTACCCGGCGCTGCTGGTGATCGCCGGTTACAACGACAGCCGTGTGCAGTACTGGGAAGCGGCCAAGTGGGTGGCGAAATTGCGGGCCACCAAGACCGACGACAACCCTCTGCTGCTCAAGACCGAACTGGGCGCCGGCCACGGTGGAATGAGCGGGCGCTACCAGGGATTGCGTGACGTAGCGCTCGAATATGCATTTGTCTTGAAGGTTTTGGGGATGGTCTGAGGAACTCTGTGGGATGGCCGGGTCTTAGCTCCATGCGCCGGGCCTTGCTGTAACACAGCCCAATGTGGGAAAGGCTTTGTGGGAGCAAGGCTTGCCCGCGATGGCATCGGCTTGATCTGACAGACAGAACTGAGTCGCCTGTATCGCGGGCAAGCCTTGCTCCCACAAAAGATAAAAGCCTGTCCCAGAGGTCTGCTTACACCCGGGCCAAACTGAACCTGCAACAAACACAAGAAAAAGACCGTGCCAACATGTCAGAACCGACCTTACTGAACAAAGAAATCCGCGACTGGCTGATGGACTGCGGTCTGTTCGACCAGTTGTTGCCTGTCGACTTCGCCGCGGCGTCGGGCTATTTCAGCATCAGCGCCATCGCCGAGGGCGAAGCAATTTTCCGCGAGGGCGATGCCGGTAGCTTCATGTGCATCATCCACACCGGCCAGGTGGCCGTGCAGAAAACCGGCCCCGACGGCCAACCCGTGACCATCGCCACGCTGCGCAGTGGCCGGGCATTCGGCGAAATGGCCGTGCTCGACGGCGAACGGCGCTCGGCCAGTTGCATCGCCGCCAGTGATTGCCAGTTGCTGAACCTGGGCAAGGATTCCCTGGAAAAAATGCTCAACGACGCCCCGAAGATCGCCGCCAAGATCATCCGCGCCCTCGCCGTCTCCCTGTCCAAGCGCCTGCGCATGGCCGATGGGCAGTTGTTGTCGCAGCAGGTCTGACCTCCCTCTGTCAGTTGAAACACAGAACCTGTGGGAGCAAGCTTTGCTCCCACAGAGTCCACCGCAATGCCCGAACCCATAGTTTTTTACCATTCAGTTCTTTCACCGACGGGCTTCAGGTCTACCCCCCCGGCGACTTGGCCTTCACCGGTTTGGGTTCCATGCCCGGTATCGGTTGGTCCTTGGGCGGCTTGGGCATTTCGATCGGTGGCAGCAACGGCGGCCCACCGCTTCCGGTGCCAGTCTTGGGCACACCGTTGGGCGTGACCGGCGGATAGGGCATGGGAGTGGCGGTGCCAGGCGACCCGGGGATGCTCGGCGGGTTAACCGGAATCGTCGGTTGTTGAGCCTGGGCGCAACTTATTGAGAGCGCCGCCAGGGCAATGGCCGTTAGAATGATGCACTTCATCAATGGCTCCGTGGCTATTGTCTGCTCTAAGGCTAGTCGTTACCGCGCCGGTCTGCCCTCCTACGAGATTTCCATGAAACGTTTCGTTCTGCTCGACACCACGCCCATCCCTGATAACGGCGGTGCCCTGTGCCTGTTCGAGTACGGCGAAGACTTCGTCATCAAGATCCAGGGCGGTGACGGCGGACAGTTGATGAACACCCGCATGCACGGCTCCGAAGACGCCTTGGCAGAGATTCCTTGCCGCAAGGTGGCCGGTCGTCCTGGCTCGCGCGTGCTGATCGGCGGCCTCGGCATGGGGTTCACCCTCGCCTCGGCCCTCAAGCACCTGGGCAAGACCGCCGAAGTGGTGGTGGCTGAACTGGTGCCCGGCGTGGTGGAGTGGAACCATGGCCCATTGGGTGAAAAGGCCGGGCGGCCGCTGTCGGACCCGCGCACGGTGATCCGCATGGAAGACGTGGCCAAGGTGCTGCAAGCCGAACCCCAGGGTTTCGACGCGATCATGCTCGATGTCGACAACGGCCCGGAAGGCCTGACCCAGAAAGCCAACAGTTGGCTGTATTCGGCTGGAGGCCTGGCCGCCTGCGCCAAGGCCCTGCGGCCCAAGGGCGTGCTGGCGGTGTGGTCGGCCAGCGCTGACCGGCAGTTTTCCGACAAGCTGAAGAAAGCCGGTTTCAAGGCCGAAGAGGTGCAAGTGTTCGCCCATGGCAACAAAGGCACCCGCCATACCATCTGGATTGCCGAGAAGCTCAAGGGCTGAGCTAAACTGTGCCCAACCGTCATCAGTCTTTTTTACAAAGGTGAACCCATGAGTTCGTCAACGCCACCGTCCAACACCGCCAAGCTGGACCGCATCCTCGCCGATGCCCAGCGCGACCGGGAGATGGGCTACCGCGACAAAGCCCTGAAAATGTACCCCCATGTCTGTGGTCGCTGCGCCCGTGAGTTTTCCGGCAAACGCCTGAGCGAACTGACCGTTCACCACCGCGACCATAACCACGACAACAACCCGCAGGACGGTTCCAACTGGGAACTGCTGTGCCTGTACTGCCACGACAACGAACATTCGCGCTACACCGACCAGCAATACTTCGGCGACGGCTCCCTGAGCACCCCGAAAATCGCCAAGGCGACCCACAACCCCTTCGCCGCGCTGGCCGGGTTGATGAAGAAGGACGAGTAATTAGCCGTTGTGGCGAGCGGGTTTATCGTGCGCTGCAAAGTGTTGCTCCACGGATCAAATCCCCTCGCCCAAAATGGCTTACTCGACTGTGGAGCGGCTGCCTAGGCCGCTTTCATGGCCCCGCTGACAAATCTGCAATGCCCCCGTCAGGTCGCTGACAGCCTCGCACCTTTAGCATGCCCGCTACTTCCCTCATTTGCAGGTGAAGTAAGCCAAGGTTGATGAATATCAATCTGCCAAAGCCCTCCCTGCCTATGCTGTGGTTATCGGTGGCGGTGGCTCGCCCGGCCTGAAGGAGCGACACCATGAACACTCATCAACCCCCAACTGGCGCAACGCCATTCTGGCGGGGCAAGACCGGCATTGTATTGATCATGTTGTTGGCCATTGGCCTCTTCTATCTGGCGCGAGAACACTTCAGCCACATCGCGGCGAATTGGCCGTACCTGATTCTCCTGATATGTCCCTTGATGCATATCTTCGGGCACGGGCACGGACACGGCCATGGCGGTCATGGACGACATGGCGAACCACCCGTCAACCGCAGGGATCAGGAAGGCCCCTAGCCATGCCCGACACTCCAATGCACCTTCACCACAGTACTTCAGCCCCCAGCGGCAACATGGCGACTGAATACACCTGCCCCATGCACCCGGAAATACGCCAACCCGGCCCCGGCACCTGCCCCAAGTGCGGCATGACGCTGGAACCGGTGATGCCCGCGCTGGAAGAAGAGGACAATCCAGAACTCAAGGACTTCACCCGCCGCTTCTGGTGGTCCCTGCCGTTGACGGTGATCGTCACCGTGCTCGCCATGGCGGGGCACGCCTTGTCGCTGTTTCACGGTGAAACGCAAAATCTCGTCGAGTTTTTCCTCGCGACACCCGTGGTCCTGTGGGCAGGCTGGCCGTTTTTTGTGCGGGGAGTGGCGTCCGTTCGCCAGCGTAGCCCGAACATGTGGACCCTGATTGGCCTGGGCACCGCGGCGGCCTATCTCTACAGTGTCGCCGCCACGTTTTGGCCTGGAGGATTTCCCGCCACGTTCATGCAAGAGGGGCGGATCGGCGTCTACTTTGAAGCCGCTGCGGTGATCATCTCCCTCACCTTGCTGGGGCAGATGCTGGAGCTCAAGGCTCGCTCGCAGACGTCGGCCGCCATCAAGTCGCTGCTGGGGCTGTCACCCAAGACCGCGCGCCGGATCAATGCCGATGGCCAGGAACAAGACATCCCCCTGCCCCACGTCCATCAGGGTGACCACCTGCGGATCAGGCCCGGTGAAAAGGTCCCGGTCGATGGTACGGTGCTCGAAGGTGAAAGTGCCGTTGACGAGTCGATGCTCACCGGCGAGCCGGTTCCGGTGATCAAACGCGCCGGGGACAGCCTGATCGGCGCCACGATCAACACCCACGGCAGCTTGGTGATGACGGCGCAGAAGGTCGGCGCCGAGACCGTCCTGGCGCAAATTGTTCAGATGGTCGCCCGGGCCCAACGCTCGAAAGCCCCTATGCAGCGCATGGCCGACGTGATCGCGGGTTATTTCGTCATGGGCGTGATTGCCATCGCCGTGCTGACCTTTTTCGGCTGGGGGCTGTTAGGTCCCGAACCTGGCTGGGTCTTCGGGCTGATCAATGCCGTCGCCGTGCTGATCATTGCCTGCCCCTGTGCGCTGGGGCTCGCCACCCCCATGTCGATCATGGTGTCTACCGGCAAGGCTGCCAGCCTGGGCGTGCTTTTCCGGGACGCCAGCGCCATCGAGAACTTGTGCAAGATCGACACGCTGATCGTCGATAAGACCGGCACCCTGACCGAAGGACGCCCGGCCTTTCACAGCGTGAAAGCCACCCAGGGCTTCGACGACCGCCAGGTGCTGCTGTTGGCCGCCAGTCTCGACCAGGGCAGCGAGCATCCCCTGGCCCACGCCATCGTCGATCACGCACGATCCGAGCACCTTGAACTGATCAAGCCGGCTTCATTTGAATCCGGCAGCGGCATCGGTGTCAGTGGCCAGGTGGACGGCAAACAGGTCCACTTGGGCAATACCGCCCTGATGAACGCCGCCAATATCAGCGTCAGCCCATTGCAACAACAGGCCGAGCAGCTACGCGCGCAAGGCATCAGCATTATCTACATGGCCATCGACGGTGCGCTGGCCGGGCTGCTGGCCGTCTCGGACCCGATCAAGCCGACCTCCAGGGAAGCGGTCAGCCAGCTCAAGGCTCACAACATAAAAATCATCATGGCCACCGGCGACGGCCTCACCACTGCTCGCGCCGTGGCCAGGGAGATGGGCATTGAAGAGGTCCATGGCGAAGTCAAACCCGAGGACAAGGAGCGCCTGGTGGCGGACCTGCAGCACGATGGCCGCCAGGTTGCGATGGCGGGTGACGGAATAAACGATGCTCCCGCCCTGGCTCGAGCGAACGTCGGCATTGCGATGGGGACAGGTACGGACGTAGCGATGAACAGCGCCCAACTGACCTTGGTAAAAGGCGATTTGATGGGCATCTTGCGAGCCCGCACCCTTTCGGTGGCAACCGTTAGAAACATGCGCCAGAACCTCGGCTTTGCCTTCCTCTATAACTCGATGGGTATTCCGTTGGCAGCCGGCCTGCTGTATCCCCTCACCGGTCACTTGCTCTCGCCCATGATTGCCGCCATCGCCATGAGCGTGAGTTCGGCGTCGGTGGTGTTCAATGCCTTGCGGTTGCGTAACACGCCAGCACAATAATCCGCACAAAAACAGGCGCCACCAGGGCGCCTGACCGTCTCAAAACCAAAGGAGAACAAACGAGACGGTAATCAGCCGCCATTCGGACAGTTATCACCCAGGAGCCTGTATTCCAGGGTATTGAGCTTGCCGTTCGAGTCTTCGTAAGTCATGCGCGACGGTCCGACACCACAGCCTTTATTGGCCGGTGTAATGCTCACCACTTTTTTTACATCGAGCTTCATGCCGTATTCGTAATGAACGATTTCGGCGACGGCTTTGTCGTTTTCGGCGGCGTATCGCGCCATGGCTTGTTGATTGTTCTGGATCATCTGGCCATAAACCCGGTCACCTCCGCCTTCCGCCAAGGTAAGGGAAGAAAGGGACAGGATCGAAACGGCGAGCAAGGCATCAAGGGTCTTCATGAGGAACTCCAGCAGTCATTTGTCAGGCAAACCATAACGACTGGTGCCTTTCACGACGCTGGCGGGGACGTTACCGATTGGTCAGGTTCGTGAACAGGTAACCGACCATCCCCCCCCACAAGTCCAATGTGGGAGCGAGCTTGCTCGCGATGGCGATCAAACAAACACCACACATCTCGAAACTGACCACCCTCCCCCATTCCCCGTATAATCGCGCCTTTTCCCCAAAGGCACCCCGCCCGTGGCCAACAAACGCTATAGCTGCATCGGTCTGTTCAACCCCAAGTCACCGGAAAACGTCGGTTCGGTCATGCGTGCCGCCGGCTGCTACGGCGTGGCGTCGGTGTTCTACACCGGCAAGCGCTATGAGCGTGCCGCCGACTTCGTCACCGACACCAAGAAAGTCCACTACGACATCCCGCTGATCGGTATCGACGACCTGAAGAAAATCCTGCCCCTGGGCTGTGTGCCTGTGGCCGTGGAACTGGTGGAAGGTGCTCGCCCGCTGCCCGAATACACCCACCCGGACCGGGCGCTGTACATTTTCGGCCCGGAAGACGGCTCGCTCGACAAGGACATTCGCGACTGGTGCGAGGACGTGGTGTACATACCCACCACCGGTTGCATGAATCTGGCCGCCACCGTCAACGTCGTGCTGTATGACCGCATGGCCAAAGGCAACAACACCCGCTCAGGGCCGCAATTCCGCTGATCGGTGCGCAATTGGATTGAACAAGGCAAGCGCTCGGGCAGTCAGTTTTATACCAATCCCCACACTGGAGACAGATCATGAGCGATAACAATCCGTTCGAGCCGATTGAGACCACCCCTTTCCAATCCCATCCGCCGCAAAACGTGCATGGTTGGGAACGCATTGGCTCACTGGCCGGCGGTGTGCTGATGATGGGCAAGGGCTTGCGCCGTGGCGGTGTGGTCGGCCTGGCTCAACTGGCGATCGGCGGCATGGCGCTGGCGCGGGGGATCACCGGGCATTGCTCGGCCAAGAGCCTGCTGGAAAAGAATCGCCAGAATCTGAACAGCGCCCGCGCCCGCATCGAGCAGGCCGGTGACGAACTGAGCCGCCTGAAGGCCAATGCCGAGGCGGCGACTGGCACGGCTACGGTGACGGGGAATGATTCGTTGGGTTCGCCGAAGGTTGGGCTCTGATTTTGTGGTGAGGCTGATGGCCTCATCGCGGGCAAGCCTTGCTCCCACACTGGATCTTCGCCGGGTGAGATATTTGGTACGACTCAATCCTGTGGGAGCAAGGCTTGCCCGCGATAGCGGTATTACTGAATTAACTTGGTATCCAGCACAGTAGAAGCCCCATCCAGGACACTTTCACTGAGTTGCACAAACTCCTCGGTATCAACTGTCTCCAGTCGCATCGCCGCCTGCAACACATCATCCAGCGAACGCTTGTTGCGGGTTTTCAGGCGAATCTCGCGATCCAGTTCCTGCAACAGCAACACCGCCTTGGCCACCGCCGCCGAGCTGAGCTGTTCGCCGCGCAAGGTCGTGACGCCCTTGCTGTCGCGGGCGAGCCGGTCGTTCAAGGTCTGATAGCGCTCATCACTCAGGCCGCCGGCGCGGCGCAGCAGTTCGATGGCGTAGTACTCGGTCAGCCCCTCGCTGATCCAGTCGCTACGATCATGATCATTGACCCTGGCCAGCGCCTGCACCAACTCCCGCAACAATGGGCTATTGCCCCGCTCGCTGACCAGCGGCGGTCGGCTGTGCAGGTAGATCGAGTCATGGCCGGCCTGGGCGCCACGCCACAACGGATCACCGGCGCCGACAATCAGCAACTTGGCCGGATGGCGCGGCACCAGCGCTTGCACCTGCGGCCAGACGAACGTCAGCAATGTCAGCACATCCATCCGGCGCATGCCCTGGCCCTGAGGCGAGGCCACCGTCACTTCGGTTTCGCCCAGGCGTGTACGGCGGCTGCCCAGTTTGCCGGCGAGCATCCAGCCCGTGGGGCGGTCGAACAACCGCGAGGGATTGTCGATGCGAAAGCGTTGCTTGCCGATGCGCGGCCAGGGGGTCTCGATGCTTTTCCAGCCAGCGGGCAATTCAACTTCAAGACGGGCCACCAGTTCGACACCGTCCTGCTGGTCGAGCTTGGCCGACGGCACCAGATCGTCGCCGCGCAGCAACGCCCATGTCGGGGTCATGCGGGTTTCGAAGGTGGCGTTCTTGCGCGCATGGCTGATGCGTACGCGGTAGCTCAGGCTGGCCTTGTCGGCGGCCGGGCGCCAGACACCTCGCGCCGCCTTGCCGGGGGTGAGCTGCCATTGACCATCGGCCTTGAAATCGCTGTAGCGGCTGCCGTCGCCGAGGTCGAAATCCAGGCTGCGCACCGCCGAACCCCGGGCCAGGGTCAGGCGCACCTCGGCCTGATCGCTCTGGGGCAACAGATGCACGTGATAATCCAGGTCGACTTTCTGCGCCGCCCACAGCGGCGCGCACACCGCCAGCAGCCCGGCCGCCAGCATCCGTTTCAATCCTGCAGCCATGGGGTCTCCCTGGTGGTGCGCCGCCCGGCGGTTCAGCCGGCGCGGAAAATCAGATGATCTTCCCAATCGTCTTCCGGCACGCTGCCTTCAGCCAGCATGCGCCCGGACTGGGAAATACGTTCGTGGTGCACGGCATCGCGATCACCGCAGACCAAGTGGTGCCACAACGGCAAGTCCTTGCCCTCGCTGACCAGCCGATAACCGCAAGTCGGCGGCAGCCACTTGAACTCATCGGCCTTGCCCGGTGTGAGCTGGATGCAATCGGGGACAAAGTCGCGGCGGTTGGGGTAGTCGGTGCACTGGCAGGTTTTCAGGTCCAGCAGTTTGCAGGCGATACGTGTGTAGTAGACGCTGTTGTCGTCTTCGTCTTCGAGCTTTTGCAGGCAGCACAGGCCACAGCCATCGCACAACGATTCCCACTCCTGCAGGTCGAGCTGATCGAGGGTTTTGCGTATCCAGAACGGTTCGACTTTGGCGGCCATGGCTCAAGCATCAACATCAGGTGGTGAAAAGGCCGACAGTCTAGTACCCGGGCCTCTTCAGGCCAAGCATTGGCGACTGTCGGTAGGCCGGACTTGTCAGCCCGACCGGCGGGACGTAGGTTGTTTCATTGACTTTCCAAACCCCAGCCAGGTAAGCCCATGAGTGCCAATCCCCGCATTGCCGATTACGCGATTCACCCTCAATTCATCGAGCGATGGTCGCCCCGCGCCTTTACCGGCGAGACCATTGCCGAAGAAACCCTGCTGGGCTTCTTCGAGGCCGCACGCTGGGCACCGTCGGCGTACAACTCCCAGCCATGGCGTTTTCTGTATGCGCGCCGCGACACGCCGAATTGGGAGCGTTTCCTGGGCCTGCTCAATGAATTCAACCGCAGCTGGGCCCAACAGGCCTCGGCACTGGTGATCATTGTTTCGAAAACCACCTTCGCCGTACCCGGCGCCACCGAAGAAACCCCAGCACAGAGCCACACCTTCGACACCGGAGCGGCCTGGGGCCACCTGGCGCTGCAAGCCAGCCTCAGCGGCTGGCATACCCACGGCATGGCCGGTTTCGACCAGGAGTTGACCCGCAAGGAACTGAAGATCCCGGAAGGCTACGCTCTGCACGCCGCCGTGGCGATTGGCAAGCTGGGGGACAAATCGACACTGGCCGAATACCTTCAGGCCCGCGAAACCCCAAGCCCGCGCCGGCCGTTGAGCGAACTGGTGGCAGAAGGCGATTTCAGCCTGTAATCCTGTTTTGTGATCACTGAAATAACCACTGTGGGAGCAAGCTCGCTCCCACAGTTTGATTGGGGTTAGCTTCAGTATCCCCGGCTGAAGTCCACTTCACCGCGCAGCGCGTCGCCCGCCTGGTAGGCCCGCAGGTTTTCCAGGAACAACTGCACCATCATCGGTGGCGAGGTCGGTGCCGAGCTGTGGCCAGTGAGCAGCAGGCCCCAGGCGGTCCAGAAGGGGTGGCGCTGCGGCAGTGGCTCCTGGCGGCAGACGTCGATCACCGCACCGGCCAGGTGCCCGTCCTTCAGGGCCTGCACCAGGTCCGCATCCACCACCGCTACGCCGCGACCGACGTTGATGAACAACCCGGTCGGCTTGAATTGCTTGAACAGCGCCGCGTCGTACACATCATGGGTATCGGGGGTGTTGGGCAGCAAATTGATCACGTAATCCGCCTCGCCCACCAGGCGCGGCAGATCCTTCAGCGCCCCGACCTCGAGGAACGGCGCCAACGCCCGCGCCTCGCTGGCAACGCCATACAGCTGCACACCAAACGGCACGAGGAACTGCGCCACACGCTGGCCAATGTCACCGGTCCCGACGATCAACACCTTGCGCCCGGCCAGGCCTTGCCCCTGGCGGTTGTCCCACTTGCGCTCGACCTGGCTGACCAGCCGTGCCAGCACCTCGCGCTCATGACCGAGCATGTAGGTCAGCACATACTCGGCCATCACCTGGCCGAAAATGCCCACCGCACGGGTCAGGCGGTAATTGCGCGTCAAGCCCTCGGCCAGCAACGGCGTGATGCCCGCCCAAGTCGATTGCAGCCAGCTGGGTCTATGGCCTTGACGCAACAGGGTGGCCAGCAGATCAGGCTGACCGAGCCAGACCGGGCAATCGGTGGCCAGGCGCGACAGTTCGGCGGAGTCGCCGCTGGTCAGCACTTCAATATCGGGTGCCGCCTGACGCAAAAGCTGGGCGTACACCGGGTGGTCGTGTTCGGCAATCAGAACGCGCATGAATCAAACCTTTCAAAAACAGTGCAGACAACCGCCGACAGAGTGTCGCTCCATCCAGGCGGTCATCGCCAATAAACTATTCCAGTGTGTTTCAAGAGCCCCCAGGACAGGGGGCCCAGGGAATCGTCAGATCGGGTCGTTGCGGCGTAGCAACTCTTCGGGCAAATGCTCGATGTACTCATCTTCGGCCGGCGGCATCTGCAAGTGATAGCCCTGGGTATCGAGATTTTCCAGCACTTTGTTGATGTCTTCCCGGGACAGCGCCCGCTCGGGGCTCAGCACCAGGTCGAAGGCATGGATCGCCTTGCCAAAGGCGGCCATCAACGGCTCAGGTACACGCTCCAAGGCATCGCTCTTGAGCACATACAGGTACATCTCGTTTTTCTTCGAGCTTCGGTAGATGGAGCAGATACGTTTCAAGGCTGTTCTCCCACGGTGACCAGGCTGTCGAGCAGCGCCTGGCCCATCAATTCGCGGCGCCAGCCACGCAGCGAATCGGGTAATTGGTAAGGGCCCTCGGGGAAGCCGCTCTTGATCAGCGCTTCGAGGGTTTTCTTGCGCAGCATCAGCTCCGGGGCAATTTCCAGGCGCTCGGCTTCAGCCTGCCCCAGCGCCCGCAGACGCTTGACCAGCGCCGCGGCCTCGATGGGCAACGGCTCGGCCACCGCCGGCGGCCATTGCTCGGGCGGCACGTTGGCGGCGCGCTGGATCAGGTCCAGCAGAAACTGGCCGTCCTGGCGCACGGTGCGCGGGTGCATGTCTTCGATCTTCGCCAGAGCGCCGAGGTTATCCGGCTGAGTGCGGGCCAGGGGCCACAGCGAATGCTCGCGGATGATGCGATTGCGCGGCAGGTCACGGGCCCGCGCCTCGTGCTCGCGCCAGGCGCACAGCTCGCGCAGCACGGCCAATTGGGCGCGGGACAGTTTCCAGGCGAGCTTGGCCTCGCGGTAGACCTCGTACGGGTCGACTTCGCGACGCAGGTTCGCCACCAGTTCGGCGCCGTCCTCCAGGACCCAGCGGTATTTTTCGTCGGAAAGCTTCGGGCGCAGCAGTACGAAAACCTCTGCCAGATGCACGGCATCCTCTGCCGCGTAGCTGATCTGCGTCTCGGACAGGGGCCGTTGCAACCAGTCGGAACGGGTCTCGCCCTTGGGCAACTCGATACCCAGCACTTCCTGCACCAACCGCGAATAGCCCATGGAAAAACCCAGGTTCAGGTAGGCAGCAGCCAATTGAGTATCGAACAGCGGCGCAGGCAGGCTGCCAGTCAGGCGCAGCAGCACTTCAAGGTCTTCGCTGCAGGCGTGCAACACCTTGAGCACCGCCGGGTTTTCCAGCAGTGCGGCCAAGGGTTGCCAATTGTCGATGGTCAAGGGGTCGATCAGGTAGGCACGCTTGCCGTCGCCGATCTGCAATAAACCAGCAATAGGGTAAAAGGTGTCGACCCGCATGAATTCGGTGTCGAGGGCGACGAATGGCAACTGCTGCCACTCGGCGCAAAACTGACCGAGGCTATCGTTGTCGCGAATCCAGTGAATATCGATGGCCACACGGCTCTCCCTTGAAGAATGGCGCGCAGTATATATCGCCGCTGGCGATTGCGAGCATCCGTAGAGCAGCTGCCTGAGAGAAATCGCCTGCGAAAAAGCAAGAATAGTCCTACATCAGGACTTAACCGGTCTTACGCAGCACATAAACACGCGTCAGCGCAAAACCGGGCAGGAAATCCTGATACCACAGCATGCTGAAACCGGCCTGGCGAAACTCGGCTTCGACATCGGCCTTGTCGGCCAGGCTTCGTTGCGGCGCCTGGCCAATCTTGAGGCGCCCTTCGATTTGCACCGAAACGATCACCGTGTCGCGACTGACCCGATGGAACTCACGCAACAACGCCAGGCGATGCTCGCTGGCGCTGACGTGGCGAAACAGCTGCAGACAGAAAATACAATCCACCGCGTTGGCCGACAGCCCGATGGTGAACGCCGAACTCGGGAAAGTCTTGACCCGTTGGAGCCACGCGCCGCCATGATGGGTGAGCGCATGTTCGAGCATGTCCGGCGACGGGTCCGCCGCCAGGATCACCCGGTTCGCATGCTCGGCCAGCACCGGCCAGAACCGCCCCGCCCCACAGGCCACATCCAGCACCAACCCGGGCTCGCCCGCCACCTTCAGGGCGTTGCGCACCATTTGCTCGTCGCGCCAGAACGCCAGGCGCAAGCGCCGAGGTGCCGGCCGACAGCAGACCTGCGCATGTTCCTGGTCATGCTGCCTGGCGAACTCAAGTTCGACGGCGGATGGGGGTAGCCCGGACATACCAACGGCTCTGGGTAAAGATTGGATGACAGGTTAAACAACCTCGCGTGAAAAAAAGGTCCACGCCATCACTCCTGCGCCAGGACACCGTCAATCACCGCGCCGCGACAGTTGGCGAACAGGTCCAGGTCCCGGTTGTAGACGTGGCTGTTGACTTCCAGCAGCCCAAGCATCGAGTGAAACAGGTTGTCCTGGCTCAAGGGCTTTTCCCGGCTCAGTTGCAGGCAATGGGTGTCAACCGAGAAAGACTTCTGATAGCTGTCGGAAAACCAGGCCAGCATCGCCACGTGTTTCTGTTGCTCCGGGGCGAGCATGTAGGGCGTGCCATGGAGAAACAGGTTGTATTCGCCCAGGGACTCACCATGGTCCGACAGGTACAGCATGGCTGTGTCGACCTTGTCCTGGTTGGCCCGCAGCAGATCGATCAGGGTCGACAGCACATGATCGGTGTACACCAGCGTGTTGTCGTAGCCGTTGACGATGCTCTCGCGGCTGCAATTGTTCAGCGCGTTGCTTTCGCACACCGGGGTGAAATGCTCGTATTCCTTGGGATAGCGCTTGAAGTATTCCGGCCCGTGGCTGCCCATCTGGTGCAGCACCAGCACGGTGTCCTTGTCGAGCGTGTCGATGAAATGCTGCAGCCCCTGGAGCAGGATCTCGTCGCGGCATTCACTGTTGGCACACAGGGCGGGATCCTTGAGATTGCTGACATCCTGCAGCGTGACCCGATCGCAAGTGCCCTTGCAGCCGGACTGGTTGTCCCGCCAGATCACCTCCAGCCCGGCGCGCTTGAGTACGTCCAGCAAACCCTCTTCATTCCGGGCCTTGCTGGCGTCGTAGTTCTTGCGCCCCATATTGGAGAACATGCAGGGCACCGACACGGCGGTTTCAGTGCCGCAGGATTGCACGTCGGTGAACGCGATCAGGCCGGCCTCTTTGTCCAGTGTCGGCGTGGTATCGCGGTGATAGCCGAGGATGCCGAAGTTCTCGGCCCGGGCACTCTCGCCTACCACCAGTACGGTCAGGGATTTGCGGCCGTGGGTTTGCCAGGCGGGGTTGCGACTCGCGTCCTCGCCCAGTGTGATAAACGGCTGCTTGGCCGACGCGACCTGCTCACGCAAGTAGCCGAGCGACGCACCGATGTAATTGCTCGGCACGACCATCAAGCGCAACTCGTGGTGATTGCGAAACAATGAAGACAGGCCTTGGTAGTTGGCCAGGGCGACCAGGCCAATCACAGCGGCCGAGGCCACGCCGACCAGCAACTTACTTAATAGTTCTTTGGGCCAGCGACGGTAGTTGATCGGTGTCTTGAACAACAACCAGCAAGGCAACACCCCCAACAACCCGATATAAACAAACAACTTCAGCGACAACAGATCACGAACTTCCGTGGCATTGGTTTCAGCAAAGTTGCGCAACATGCCAGCGTCGATCAATACGCCGTACTGGGCCATGAAATACGCCACGCCAGCGCTGATCAAGAACAACAGCATCAGCACGGGCTTGAGCAGCGAACGAAAAGCCACGAGCGTCAACACCAGGTTGAACGCGCAGAAGATCATCAGGCCAAACGCCACGCACATCAGTAGACCCTGAGCGTCAGCCGTGGTGATCGCCAGCAAGTGTTGCCAGAGAACGATGTTGAAGCCCACTAATAAAAAGGCACTGGCGGCCAGCGTCACCCACTCGGGGCGCACGGCTTTAATAGTCAGCATGATGATTGACGGTTTCCTGAAAGTTGCTCTTTAAAAAAGAAGGGCCGCAGGAAACGTGTGAAAATATCGTTCCCTACGGCAACACAAACTTTAGGTAGCCCACCATCAATTTTTCGTGAAAAAGTTGCCACTAAATAATTATTTAAAAAACACGCCGCAAGCCGGTTTCAAGCTTGATTCAGATACCAGCGCCAATCCTGCTCCCCGACTTCCCCCATGAATTGACGGTACTCGGCGCGCTTGACCGCCAGATAAACGCCAAGAAACTCATCGCCAAACGCTTCTCGCGCCCAGGCCGATGCCTCAAGGGCACGCAGGGTGGTGAGCCAGTCAGTGGGCAGCAACTCGGTCGCCTGGGCATAGCCGTTGCCTTCGACAGGTTTTCCGGGATCGCACTGTTCACGTATACCGCGATGAATGCCGGCCAATATCGCCGCCGCAGCCAGGTACGGGTTGGCATCGGCGCCGCAGATACGATGCTCGATGTGCCGCGAGAACGCCGGACCGCCGGGCACCCTCAGGCTCACGGTACGGTTGTCCACGCCCCAGGTCGCCGCCAGCGGTGCGTAGCTGTTGCTTTGGAATCGCCGGTAGGAGTTGGCGTTCGGACAAAACATCAACAGCGAATCGAGCAAGGTATCGAGCATCCCACCCACTGCCTGGCGCAACAGCGGCGTGCCGTCGGCGGCTTCACTGGCAAACAGGTTGTGGCCATCGCGGTCCGCCAGGCTGACATGCATGTGCATGCCAGAGCCCGCCAAGTGATCGAACGGCTTGGCCATGAAGCACGCCTGCATGCCGTGCTTGTGGGCCACACCCTTGACCAGTCGCTTGTAGCGCACCGCTTCATCCATGGCTTGCAAGGCATCGCTGCGGTGTTCAAGGGTGATCTCCACTTGCCCCGGTGCGTATTCGGAAATGGCGGTCCGGGCCGGAATGCCTTGCAGCTTGCACGCGGCGTACAGGTCGGCCAGGAACGGCTCGATCTGCTCCAGCTCGCGCAAACCGTAGACCTGGGTGGCACGCGGTCGACCACCGTCGGCGTCCCGCGCCGGCTGTGGCCGGCCTTGGCTGTCGCGTTGCGCGTCCAGCAGATAGAACTCCAGCTCCGCCGCCATCACCGGGTAATAACCGTCGGCCTGCAAGGCCTCGATCACCTGGCTGAGCAGATAACGCGGATCGGCGATGGTCGCCGGCATGCCCTCCTGGGGATGCATGCTGACCTGCACGGCGGCCGTGGGCATCAATCGCCACGGCATGCGCTGCAAACTGCCGATGAGGGGATAGGCACGGCAATCGATGTCACCGACGTCCCACACCAGTCCGGAGTTTTCCACATCATCGCCATTGACGGTCAGCCCGAGAATTGTACTGGGCAGTGGCCGACCACTTTCGAAGACCGCCAGCAGCTCGTCCCGATGCAACAACTTGCCCCGGGGCACACCGTTGTTGTCGAGGATGAACAGTTCGAACAATTCGATATCGGGGTTCTGGGCAAGGAACGCCTCGGCGTGTTGCACGGGTGCGAAAGAAATCTTGGCAAGGCTCATGAGAAGGCTCGTATTTCCATGTCGGACGGGCGACAAGGCGCCGTCAGTCTGTGCTCGCCATTGCGCGAACACCGTGAGTGATCAACAGGTAATACGAATATCTGGAGGACGGGCGTGACGGCAATGCCAGAGCGCCCAAAAGGCCAGCTCGGAGGGCAACGCACTGAGGATTGGGGCCATGGCAGGCGTGAACCTGCCGACCGGATCGACCGCGGCAGATGAAGGGTATTGGAATGCCAGGGGCCAACCGTCCATGAGCGCATCACAGGAAACACATCGGGCAAGCGTCCCACGCCCCCCTGGGAGGTTAAACCTGGATTTGATGGAGCTTGGATCGCAGCTAACTAAACATAGGCAAACCAAACAGTCGTTGATCGACACGTCGTGTTCGCTACATTATCTGTCCCGTTCCCGACCATGAAAGCGCCTGCCTGGCATTCTCTTGGCACGATCGTTCCGTTAGGATCGTCAGCCTGGTTTGCGCAAAATCCGCGCAAGGAGCACAGCGAGAGACAGAACGGATGCTGAACAGTAACTCCCTCAGAAAGCTCGACATGCAAGACCTCATGGTGTTTAGCGCCGTGTACGAGCAAAGCAGTGTCACCGGCGTGTCCGAGGCATTGTGCGTCAGTCAGTCAACCGTCAGTTATTGCCTCAAGAAACTGCGAACCTGTTTCGAAGACGAGCTATTCATCAACACCCGCACCGGCATGCGCCCCACCTATAAGGCTGAGGCCATGTACGATCACGTGCGCGCCATTTTGCAAAGCATCAACCTGTGCCATGCCGGAACGCCAACTTTTGATCCGACGCGGCAAGCCATTACCTTCAATATTTGCGCACCGGAATATTTCGAACAACTGATCCTGCCGCAACTGCTGCGAGGCTTCGATTATGCCAATCTGCCGGTGGTGGTGAACATGCACAAGCTCGAAGCCGACATTCCCGCCGAAGAATTACGCGACGGCAGCCTCGACCTGGTGATCTGCTTCGGCCCGAACTTTCACAGCAACCATGCCGACTTCAAATCCCGGCAGTTGCTGGAGGAGGACCTGGTTTGTGTCGTGGATAAACGGGCGACGCCGCTTGAGCCGCAACTGAGCCTTCAGTCTTTCGTACGGCGCCGACACGTGTTTCCGACGCCTTGGACGTCAGCGACGAACATGGTGGACGGTTGGCTGTCGCAGCAGGCGCATCAACGGCAGATTGCCGCTCGCGCCAACAGCTACAGCGCCGCACTGAAGATGATCACCGGCACCGACTTCATCCTCACCCTGCCCCGCCGCATCCAGAAACTGCTGGCCAACGAGGCGATTTTCAATCACCACGAAGCGCCACAGGGCCTGCCGGGGTTTACCTTGAACATGCAGTGGAGCCTGGCCGTCGACCAGGACAGCGCCAACGCCTGGCTGCGCGAACAGATCATCAAGGCCTGCGCCGCCCGCGACGCCTGATCGTCACTGACCGACCAAGGCCTTGGCATACGGGCCTCGGTCGATGTCGAGGATTTCCACGCACAGTTGCACGCTAACGTCGGCCGGCCATGGCCCCAGTTCCTGGATCACCGCCAGCAGGCTATCGGCCAGTTGCTTCTTGATTTCCGGCGAGCGGCCGCTCAGCAAGGCCAGCTTCACGTGCACGAAACCTCGCTCGCCCAGCCCCGTGCCCACCCGGAAAGTCTCGAGCTTCACGGCCCGGCTCTTGATGTCCAGTTCGGCGGCGAATTGACCGGAGGCCACCAGCGCATTGTTCAAGCGCAACAGTGCGACATCGGCCTTCAGCTCGGGCAGGTTGGCGGTGTACTCCATGTGCAGGTGAGGCATGTGTTCGACTCCGATTCGAAAATATGACGAGGTGGTTTCAGCCGCCACAACCTTACCTCGACTTTATTCTTTGGGGCAGGTTTTGTTTCGTCGTTTCACGGGCTCAAGGTTGCGCCGAGACAACGTGCTCGCCCATGAACGCCTCCAGCCGCGACCGCAACCAGCGTTCGGCCGGGTCACTGTCGACATGGCTCAGCCAGACCATGGACAAATCCAGGGTCGGGGTCTTGAAAGGAAACGGTTCGTTGAACAGTTGGCCCGAGGCGGCCATGGCGACGGCGGTATAGTCCGGCAGGCTGGCGATCAGGTCAGTGCCGGCCAACAACGCCGGCAATGCGCTGTATTGCGGCACCGACAGCACGACCTGGCGCGTGCGTCCGATCTCGGCCAGCCATTCATCGGCAAACCCGGCGACGTTCGCGGTATGGGACACCAGCACATGAGGCCGGGCACAGTACTCGTCCAGGGTCAGTGGTGTGTCCGATGCATCGGCGCGCAACACGCGGGGCTGGATGTGTCGCAACAATTTGCGCTTGGCGTTGGCCGGCAGACCGCGAGTCTGGCTGATGCCCACGGTGATGTCGCCCGATGCCAGCAGATCGGGGATGCGCCAGTAATCGACGTGCTGGACCACGAACACGATTTGCGGCGCCTCTTGCCGCAGGCTGCTCAACAGGGGCGGCAACAAGCCGAACTCGACGTCGTCCGACAGGCCGATGCGAAACGTCATGGTGCTGCTGGCTGGGTCGAAATCGTGGGTCAGGCTCAAAGCCACCGACAGCGAATCGAGCGCCGGTGATAGATGCCGGATGATTTCCTCGGCCCGGGCCGTCGGCTCCATGCGGTGGCCGACGCGAATGAACAGCGGGTCGTTGAACATCTTGCGCAAACGATTGAGGGCCGAGCTGATGGTCGGTTGGCCCAGGAACAGTTTTTCCGCCACCCGTGTCACGTTACGCTCAAGCATCAGCGTTTCGAAAACCACCATCAGGTTGATGTCGGCCTTGCGCAATTCGTTGCGGTTCATTCACTGCCCTCGATCCCTTGATTGGCTGCAGTGTAGAAACGCCAAGGGTTGTGCGTCTATGCGCAAAAAGGCTCACTTCCCGATCGCGTGTTCTCATGCCAGCAATATTCGATAACCATTGGAAACGAATTTCCCATAGCCAAAACCACCCATTTGGCTAGGCTGGCAGCCACATGTCCAACGCATGTCTTGACTGAATGAATCGCAGGGAGCGAACCGATGTATTTTGAAATCTATCGACAGACCCGAGGCACCCCCAGCACCGGAAAAGGCCAATGGCGCTGGCGCTTGAGAGCCGGCAACCACGAAACGATCGCCAGCGGCGAATCCTATGTGAACAAGAGTGACTGCCTTCATGTCATCGGGCTGATCAAGAATGTCCAGGGCGAAACGCCTGTGAAGGAGATATGAACAGCGCTGTGTGAGATTGGCCTGGGCTCAATCTCTCTGGCTTGTTTGAATCATTGTGGCGAGGGAGCTTGCTCCCGCTGGGCTGCGAAGCAGCCCTTTTTGTGAGCGCTTCGCACTCAAGCGGGAGCAAGCTCCCTCGCCACAGGTTCATCGTTTTTCTTGAGAGAACTGCATTGCCACCTGTGACGAATGTCATCAGGCAGGTAGGGTATGCGGACAAAAGCAGGAGCCCGGTGCAATGACTCGATCAATCCATAATCGCGACTGGCTGGTGCGGGCGCCCGAATCGAGGAAAATGGAACGCATCGAGGCCTATTTCAGCGGGCATGGCTACACCACCCATCGCCATGACACCTACGCCATCGGGATCACGCTTTCCGGCGTGCAGAGTTTCAACTATCGCCACAGCAAGCGTCATAGCCAGCCCGGCGGCACCATCGTCCTGCACCCGGACGAGGTGCACGATGGCGAAGCAGGAACGAGCGAGGGTTTTCGCTACAGGATGTTCTACATAGAACCGTCGTTGATCCAGCAAGTGCTGGGCGGCAAGCCATTGCCCTTCATCGAAGGAGGATTATCCAGCGACCCGCGCCTCAACATCGCCACCCGTCGGCTCCTGAAAGGCCTGGATCATCCCCTCGATCCGCTGGAGGAAGAGGACGCCATCTACGATGTGGCCCAGGCACTCGACATCGCGGCGGGCAGCCGAAGTGGACGGCGGCTGATCGACTACCCGGCGGCGGAGCGTGCCCGCCTGTTCATCAACGATGCCCTCCATCAGGCGATCACACTGGACGACCTGGTGCAGGCCAGCGGCCGGGACCGATGGAGCCTGTCCCGGGATTTCCGGGCGCTGTACGGCACCAGCCCCTATCGCTACATCACCCAGCGTCGCTTGAACGAAGCTCGGCGCCTGGTATTGCATGGCATGCCGTTGAGCGAAGTGGCCCTGGCCTGTGGTTTTTTCGATCAGAGCCACATGACCCGGCTGCACACCCAGGCCTTTGGTATCTCACCGGCACGCTGGCTGAAAATGCTGCGCTGAAAGCATAAGCTGCGCACGGCAAAAAGCTGCACGATCATCCAATACGCACCCAGGCCCCGACAGTAAGGTATGGCTCACCACCCACCTGAGGAGCATGCCTCGATGAACCACTATTGCCCCATCAATTTCGCCCAGAAATACACCCTGTTCCAAGAACAGTGGATGCCCAAAGTCGTGGCCGAAATGAACGACTACCAATTCAAGCTTGCCCGGCTCGAAGGAGACTTTGTCTGGCACACCCACGCCGATACGGATGAAACCTTCATCGTGCTGGAGGGCGAGTTGCGTATCGACTTTCGCGACGGTGCGGTGACCATAGGGCCGGGCGAAATGTACGTGGTCAAAAAAGGTGTCGAGCACAAGCCCTGCGCCGCACACGAAGTGAAACTGCTGCTGATCGAACCACGTGGCGTCCTCAATACCGGCGAGCAAACCAATGAGCGAACGGCAGTCAATGATGTGTGGATCTGACTGAGCCAGGCTCAATCGTATTCAGCTTCCTGGTGATCGCCCAACAACCGCCGCTGACGAGGTGTCGCGGCTGCCAGGACAGCAGGGTTGAACTGCCAGTGCAGATAAGGTGAGAACTTCTGCGCGACCATCCGCCGGCCGTAGTGCACCTGGAGCATGTACCGCGTACGGTCGACGGAGCGGTTGTCGCTGCCGGCGTGCCATAACTCACTGCGCAGTATCAGCACATCGCCGGCCTGGCACAGTACCGGTTGTGCGGGGCGCCCTTGCCATTGTGTTTCGCCCTTCACTGGCGCGCGGCCGGCCTTGTGGCTGCCCGCAAGCACCTGCGTCGGGCTCAAGTCGGCGTCGATGTCATCCAGGTAGAACTGCGCGGTAAACACCTGCATGGGCAGGTCGAAAGCCGGGTCGTCCAACAGCGTTGGCGGCAATGCCATCGCCAGGTAATCCAGGTGCAACGGTGCCCCTGCGAAACCGGGATGGCAGCGCCAGGCCGTTTGGCCAATGACATGGCAATCATCGCCCAGGGCCGCCTCGGCCAGCTCGATCACCCCGGCCACATCCAGGAACGGCAGCCAGAACGGATCGCGATTGAACACACACTTGTAATGATCGATGACGCCGCTGTAGTCCCAATGCTGGGGCTTCAACTGGTCGATGGCATGGCGCAGGTCGGCGATCTGCCGGGCATCCAACACACCGGGTATCAGGACGAAACCGTCCTGATGCAGGGCTCGCAAATGGTCGTCAGTAGACACGACACCACCTGTCTCAGGTGCGGAAGCGGCCGGTCAGTTCTGCCAGGTTTCTCGACAGGCTGGAAAGCTGTTGGCTGGCCTGCATGCTCTGGGCAGAATTGGATGCCGCCTCGTTGGACAGATCACGGATATCAGAAATATTGCGGGCTATTTCCTCAGTGACGCTGCTCTGTTCCTCACATGCACTGGCGATTTGCGCGGCCATGTCGTTGATCCGCTGGATCGAACCGCCGGTACCGCTGAGCACCTGATCGACGCCCGCAGCTCGTTCGACACTGTCCCGGGCCTTGCTGCTGCCCACATGCATGGCTTGTACAGCCTTGGCGACACCGCTCTGCAACCGCTCGATGCGAACCTGGATATCCTTGGTCGAGTCCTGGGTACGGGCCGCGAGCGCCCTCACTTCATCGGCCACCACGGCAAAACCACGGCCCTGCTCACCGGCCCGCGCGGCTTCGATGGCAGCGTTCAGCGCCAACAGGTTGGTCTGTTCGGCAATGCCACGGATCACCTCGAGCACGGCGCCAATACTGGAAGTTTCCTGGGCCAATGCCTCGATCGTGCCCGAAGCGCTCTCCACTTCCTGGGCCAACTGGCGGATCGACTCGATGGTGCTGCTGACCACCTCGGCGCCGTCGCGAGACTGACTGCTCGCCTGTTGCGCGGCACCCGAGGCGTTCGCCGCGTTATGCGCCACTTCATGCACCGCTGCGCTCATCTGGGTAGCAGCAGTGCTGACCTGATCGAGCGCCGCATGTTCGCTGCTGATCAACCGGTCATTCGTCGCGGCCATATCGGCCATGGCACGCGCTGCGGAATCGACCTCCCCGGTCACCCGTCCAACCTCGGCGATCAATGGCTGCAACTTGTCGAGAAAACGGTTGAAGGCACTGCCGAGTTGGCCCAACTCATCGGCCGAACGGACCTCCAGACGCCCTTTCAGATCGCCACCACCCTCGGCAATCTGCTCGACGCGGTGCAGCAGTCGACGCATAGGGCTCAGCACCACAAGTGGCAGAACGACAAGCACCAGGATGCAACCAAGCAGGCCGACCAGCAGAATCACGCCCTGATGCACGCCGACCGTCTCACCGTTTTCAATCGCTGCGTCACCTTCACGATGGGACGCCGCATCTTCCAGCTCACCGAGCTTGTCGATGGAGTCGCGCATGGTTTCGAACAGGCGCTCACTGTCACCAAAACTCAGGGCGCTGGCGCCCTGCGGATCGCCTACCGACTGCTCGAGGACGCGCCGGGAGACCTGCATCCATTTCCCAAAACTGTCATTGAACTGACTGACCAACGCCTGCGCTTCGGCACCGGGCTGCATCGCGGCATATTTCTGCACGCGGTCATAAGCCTGCTTCGCATTCTCGCTATGACTGGCGCTCAGCGCTTGTAGATGCTCATTGGCATGACCATCCAGCAGGCTACGTTCGGCAACGAAAGCCTGATAAAGATCACGATCAGCGTTGAGCAGCAGGCTGATCGCCGGCAGATAACGTTTGGTCAATTGCGTACTGGATTCAGTCACCTGACCAATACCGCGCATGCCCGCCCACCCCATCAGCACCAGCAACACAGCCAGGAATGCGATCGGAAGGGTGATTTTCCAGCGAAAGCCCAGATCGGCAAAAAACCGCAGCATGGGGTGTCACTCCTTTCATGGGAATTAACTTACCTATCGGCAGCCATGCCTTGAGCTATAGACCATTAGTCTAATTGTTACAAAGCTTTGGGTCTGGCAGACACCGGGGTTATGCAGGTCGCGAAGGGGGTTGGGCGGGATAAAAAAGGCGGGGGGAGGCAATAGCTGCGGGGAATTTTCTGACATTTCCCGCCCACATAATTTAGAGAATTTTCTGACTCATCATCTGATTGATGATTTCTACAGAAGGGTCCTATAGTCCAAGTGTCGTTCGTAAGAGCGGCTAGGGTTTGGCGACCCATGACAAATATGCAGGAACCTCTCGCGGATTGCGGAACGCTACCGTGCGCAATATGCTGCTTTTCGGTAGCTGTGCGTGGGAGATCTTCGGATCTGCCGGTTTTTCTATTTGTCCGGTTCGCCAACCCGCGTACAGCTACCACCTTATTCGTTTGGCGACGACTAAGAAGGTCCTCAATCAAATGGAGTTTAAAAAATGAATAGATACATGGCTCTTACCAGTAATGCCGATGATCAACCCCTCTTTGTCGATACCACTGCGCCTTTGCACATCCTGCTCGACACGGCGGGCTATAGAATCCGCGCGGTCACCCAGCTTTTAGAGAACCTCGCCATGCGAGGGGACATTCCCAGCGACTCAGTGGTCCTTCAGGACTTTGCACAGCTGTGCTGCATTCCGTTGAGGGATGGTTGCGACGTGCTCGATGTCATAGCCCGACGCTTAGACGCAGAGCCGGCCTAGTTCAAAGGGCCCCTGATGGGGCCCATTTCGTCGAAACGAACATGGTTCTACGACACTGAAACCCTCCGGTTTGCCCGGACTCGATTAATCACATAAGCTGATCAGCATGAATACACACACCTCGGAGGCTCCGATGGCTACCACAAAAAAAGTTGAGAAAGCGCGCAGAAAAGTCACTCACGAAGAGCTGACATTTCTTGACGTTCGACAAGCTGCACGTGATGGTCAGAAGGTGTTCGATAAATTTGTAATCACTGGCAAGCTTCCTATTACAAAGTAGGCGTGGATGCCAGACGTTAAAATTTCCGCACTTTTTGAAGAAACACAGAACTGGAAAAATATTGCCGCACACTTTTATAACTACAAAGTGTGCGGTGAGCTTCCGGCTATCTTTGGAAGAGATGAAAAACTTGATCTGAGCGATATGTGTCACATCCATTTGGCGAGCACTGCAGAAGCACAAGCTCGCTGGACTCAAATCGGCCGCCAGTACTATCGCACAGCCCTAACGGAAGACCCTGACAACGACTTCTGGCTTATCTATGCCTATGATGATTTCAAAGATGCGTACCTACTGCTGACGATCATTGGGCCAGACGCTCACAACCGTACGGAATGGGGATCTTTTTTACGTACGATTCATAGTGACATTGTGGAACCTTGGATTGTGGGAAAAATCACTTTCCCTGAGATAGATGACTGACAGAATCTAACTCTAAGCAAAATATTCGTGCTCTCCGCGTCGAAGAGCTGTTCCGATATTTCAGTACGCTTAGTCTTCTTGGAGCTCGCGACGACGATTGGCGTCTGCCTGATTGCGAATAATTTGAATTCGCTGCAATAGGGCACGAGAGACGGGCTGGATCCTCTCAGGATTGTCCTTGATGTACTTATTGAACAGGTCGACAAACTCTATGCCTGCCTGAGTCTTCGTATTTCTTTCGGTATTACATTTAAACATGACTTCTTTCCAACACAGAATGGCCCTGTAATATTACGCACAATGGCGATATTGCACAGCTCCTGTATAGTTTCTTTCCCGCAGTTTAACAGCGGTTTGCTGTGGAGCGGCAAGACTCTGAAGGACTCTGAAGAAAACGAGGACACACTACGATTTGAGTTCACTTATAATCGCCCTGCTTCATAATCGTGGCCTGTCCCCTTGTGAACTGAAAACTTGTGATTTCAAGCGAAGCGACCACCAGACAGCCGTGCCACTGCATGGCCTAGGTTTGCGTTCTTACTTGTAATGTTCGTAAGGACTCTCTTCTACCGAAAATTCTAAGCCGCCGGACAGTCCATCGACGTTGATATCCATGCCCTGGATAGTGAATTCACCATCATCGACTTCATAGGCCAAATCCACCCCGACAGTAAATGTCAATGTCCCTTCTTCTACTTGCGTAGTGTCATCGAACGTGTAGATAACGTCGTCTTCTTTATCATACCGCCCATTTTCGTAGTCAGGACCTGTTACCTTGACTTTATAGTAAACATCAACATCAAAGACAATTTGGCATTCTTCATCATCAATGTGGATAATTGAAGGCTCAAAATCACTGATCTCTAATATTGAGAATTCTTCTACCTCTGCATCTTCCCACGTTGATGCGTTGTAAGCATCAGCATCTTCAATTTGCTCCTTGATGTTTCGCTTGATTTCTCTTTCTTGTTCTTCTATGTAATTTTTTATGAAGCTAGACCTAGCTTCATCGTGAGCGTTGTAGAGGTCAAGAAGCTTACTCAAGCTATCAATTTGAATGAACCTTGGGTTCTCCTCACAGAAAATAATTAGGTCCTTATCCTCAGACACGACATAAATCTCTTCCCTGCCTCTTAATACCCCCCTGACCGCTAACAGAGTAAATGCATCCGGGAACTCATTTTTTTTCTTTCCTCCTTGGAAGGGTGGCGTTTGGCTGAAGTACATTTCGACTATCTCATTCCCATCCACTTTGCTGAGATCCACAACTTTCGTACACGACTCATCTAAAAAGCTGTCAAAAACCTGAATGGCGTGATTCTGAATTTCTTCTTGGTCGAATGGAGCAAACAGATTTTTGATTACCTTATCTTTCGAGTTTGTCAGGATCTTAGCCTTCCGCCGAAAGGAGTTAACGCCGTTCAATGCTTCGCCTATGTGTTCCTCAATTTTACGCCTCACTTCCCGAACTACTATTGTGGAAGTAATGTGTTTCAGCCCATCCTTGTTACAAATATCCTTAAATGATTCGAGAGTCTTGGATGAGAAATCCAGACCCGCCTTGACGAAAAACTCTGTATCTATAAACACATTCCTTGTCTGAAGCGGCATCGTCGTTTCCTTCAGCGAGTAATTTAGATCTCTTACATCCCAATCTCAGAATATACGCATAACGGACTTATTTAATCATCATATTCAAGGAATCGGGGGGGGGACAGACCACGATTTTGAGTTCACTTGTAATCGCCCCGCTCCATAAGCGTGGTCAGCCCCCCCACTTTTTCCCTCAACAATAACGCTGAATTCCAAGAGATACAAAAAGCATGGCACCCTCGCATCCAAATAGATGGGTTTTCGAACGACGTTAAAAGCCAATAAGCAATCTTACTGGATAGCTTTCCAGCGAATCGCAGTCATGACGGTATGATAGACATTGTAAATAAAGGATTTTAATTGCATCAACAAAAAAACATTCCCGTATAAAGAGTAACGTAAGCCATACCAACCAACCACTCAGTAATTTTCCATGATATCGGGGAGAGCTGGACTATTTTATGCACCAGCCCTCCTTTAATAGCGAACACAATCACCAACAAACAGAAAACCGTATAAACCAAGTAATAAATAAACACTCGCATAAAAATGAAAAAATTATTCTTCAGGAAGGACAACTGCGATTTCTCATGCCTGTGCGTAGACATGGCCACAAGCATGTCTGGCTGGCTTATAGTTGCAAAAATAGTAAAGCCGGCCAAAATAAAACCTAAGACAGAAACCACAACCCCCAAAGCCATGGAGCTAAACTCACGCACAACTTTAAGTTTCTCATCCAATGAGATTTCCAACATACAGTATTGAAGCACCACCAAAATAAAAACGGTAAACGTCGTCCAAAAATTAAATGAACTGAAGGGAATTCTTCTCGCTTTGACGTAAATCGCCCACAAGCTTTTTTCATCCATCAACGCCTTGGGGGACAAATCATCGTTCACTGCTTCACCTACGATAAGGAGTGAGTTTGGCAATCGCAGCTAGGGTGGGAGCTGCAACTTGGATCATACCATCGCCTACCAACTGAATGAATTTTTGAAACAGAGTAGGCGCAGCTTGCGAAGGTGAGTTCGTTGTTAACTCAACATAACTCTTAAGCTGGAAATGCTCATTGTCGCCACGCAGTTCCGTACCCGAGCTATCTTTACCTACAAGCGTTACCTTTTGATTCCCCTGAACCGTGGCAGCCTGCACTTCTTCGATAACACTATCTTTATCCAACCCTTCAGAGTTTGAGTGACGAATTGTGGTTATCTTACTATTGACCTCATCTTTCTGACGCTGCACAGCTTCGAAAAAACCTTCGTTATCATGTTCATCATTACGATCTGAAAACTTATATGTAACCGAGCTCAAAACGTCATACTGCCGAACAAATGAGTCAATGCTCTGAGCGGAAGTTAACGGAATCAACTCTAAAGCAGGAGGAAAAATATCAAGCATCAACTGTTTTTTCGTTACCTTTTCACCACTCTCTTTACGCTGATCGTATGTAGCATCAATGTAAGCTTTATGGTTACGTTTCAAAAAGCTCTCAAGTGTCGACTTAAAATTATCCAGCGTTGGAGCGAACCTCGTTTCTTTGAGGAAGATAAGGCGATGGATATCAAGAACCAAGACAAAAATAGAAGAGGGTGAGGACTGCATTTCCTCGTGATCTTCTACCAACCCCGATTTTGTATAAATTTGCTCTCGCTCTAGAACCATATCCTTGATAAATCGGCCAACAAGTAAAACCCGGTCATCAACTGTAACTAACTCAACGTTTTCAAAGAAAAATTCCGTCGTTCCATAAACTCTTTTGAGATCAGGATCAGAAAAGGACGGAAGTACAATTTCTGCGAAATAATCGAGAAGGTTCTGATTCCCAAATTTGCAAACGAGATTCGCCATTTCAACCGGGTACTGGCGTCTAGACATTAGATCCCTCTAAATGAGCGCTAACGCTCTTGGTAGCCATTTGATGGCTGACTTTAGCGCCCCAGTGAATCTTTGTCACTGAGATCCGCTGAATGAGCAGCGATTGCTCTTTCACCGTAACGGAGCATAGGGACGCTACCGGGCTCGCCGAAGGTATTTTTGCACTAAAAATACCCTACCTTAATCATCGAAAACGAAAAAGCCCCTGAAATGTTCAACCATTTCAGGGGCTTAGTCATACACAATAATGGCGGAGAGATAGGGATTTGAACCCTAGGTACTGTCGCCAGTACAACGGATTTCGAATCCGTCCCGTTCGGCCACTCCGGCATCTCTCCAGTGGCGCGCATCATACCAGCACATTCGCCGGAAGCGAACCCCCGAGCGAAATTTTTTCCGTGCTATCAGATGCTTGCGTCGATTACAGCGGCACACCCAGACGCTGGGCGACTTCTTCGTAGGCTTCGATGACGTCACCGAGGCCCTGGCGGAAGCGGTCCTTGTCCATCTTCTTCTTGGTGTCCTTGTCCCAGAGGCGGCAGCCGTCCGGGCTGAACTCGTCACCCAGGACGATGGAGCCGTCGCTGAACACACCGAATTCAAGCTTGAAGTCCACCAGCAGCAGGCCGGCGTCGTCGAACAGCTTGGTCAGTACTTCGTTGACCTTGAGGGACAATTCCTTCATGCGGACCAGTTGCTCGGCGGTGCCCCAACCGAATGCCACGACGTGGGATTCGTTGATGAACGGATCGCCCTTGGCGTCGTCCTTCAGGAACAGCTCGAAGGTGTAAGGGTTGAGCTTCATGCCCTCTTCCACACCCAGGCGCTTGACCAGGCTGCCGGCGGCGTAGTTACGCACGACGCATTCAACCGGGATCATGTCCAGCTTCTTGACCAGGCATTCGTTGTCGCCCAGCAGCTTGTCGAACTGGGTCGGCACGCCGGCGGCTTCGAGCTTCTGCATGATGAAGGCATTGAACTTGTTGTTCACCATGCCCTTGCGGTCCAGCTGTTCGATGCGCTTGCCGTCGAACGCCGAGGTGTCGTTGCGAAACAGCAGGATCAAGCGGTCAGCGTCGTCGGTCTTGTAAACCGACTTGGCTTTGCCGCGGTAGAGTTCTTCACGTTTTTCCATGATGGGCTCCGCTTGCTAAGTAGTGGGCTAGGCGATATGTCGCCAGTCGAGCCCTGAATCTTGATCGGCCAGTTGCAGCCAGTCCGGGTCGCACCCGAGGGTGTCGACAAAACATTGCCGGGCCAGCTGCGGCAGGTTGTTCTTGCTGCTCAGATGGGCCAGGACCAGGTGTTGCAGGCCTTGCCAGCCCAACTCGGCCACCAGGAACGCTGCCTGGTGGTTGTTCAAATGTCCGTGTTCCCCGCCTACCCGCTGCTTGAGGAAGTACGGGTAGTAACCACGCGCCAACATGTCGCGGCAGTGGTTGGACTCGATCATCAACGCATCGAGGTCCCGGTAACTGTCCATCACCCTGTCGCAATACGACCCCAGGTCGGTCAGCAGCCCAAAGCGCCGCTCGCCGTCACTGAACACATATTGCGTCGGTTCCCGGGCATCGTGCGCCACGCTGACCACGCTGATATCCAGGCAACCGATGCGCAGTTGCTCGCCACCGGCCACGAAGCCGGCCGGTTCGATGGGCTTGCGCAGGCCTTCCAGTGTGCCACGGCTCAGGTACACCGGCAGATTGTAGCGCCGAGACAGCAAACCCACGCCATGCACGTGGTCGGCATGTTCGTGGGTCACGAGTATCGCGCTCAGTTGCGCCGGATGCACACCCAGGCGCAACAGGCGCTTCTCGGTTTCCCGCAGGGAGAAACCACAATCGACCAACACATACGTGCCGGCACTGGCTACCAGCGTGCCGTTCCCTTGGCTACCGCTGCCGAGAACGGCAAAACGCATCGGATCAGCCCAGGTTGTCCTGAATCAAGCCCAACACCTTGCGGGCCACATCGGCCGGCGCCACGGTGTTGATGTTCTTCTCGACGGTGACCTGGACGTTGTCGCCGACCTTGCTCAGGCGAACCTGGTAACGCTCGGCGCGGGCTTCGATTTCTTCCTTGTCCGGCTTGCTGCCGAACAGGCCACTGAAGAAGCCTGGCTTCTCGTCTTTCCTCTCGGCCTTTTCAGCGAGGTTGATGTAGTACAGGCCCAGGCTGCGGTTGATGTCTTCGACGCGCCACTCGCCCTGCTCCAGCGCCCGGCCAACGCTCGACCAGGCACGGTCCAGGTCGGAGCCGACGTTGAGCACCGGGTTGCCGCTGCCGTCTTCGCTCAGGCTGACGCGGCTCGGGGTGTCGTAGTCGCGGGTAGCCAGCATCGAAACCGAGCCGCCCTGCTCTGCGGTACGGCTCATGCTGGCAAGCATGTCGTCCACCAGGGCAGCGTCCAGGCCGGTATTGACCGAACGGTTGGTGAAGGCCACGTCGGCGGTGCTGCCGGCAGGCCGCTCGGCGCTGACCACATAGACTTCACTGGTGTTGCGCTGCACGCCTGGCTCGATACGCACCCGCACGCGGGTTTCGCTGTCGGCCGCGACACCGGCGGCGCTCATGCGCTTGGCCATGGCGGCGGACAGTTCATCGGCGCGCTGCCAGGTGGTGGTGAACTCGCCAGTTTGCGGGCGCTGTTCGTCCAGGCGGAAACCGTTGTCCTGGAAGAACTGGATCGCCACAGGCCAGACTTCGGCCGGTGGATGCTGGCCCATGACCCAGCTGGAATCGCCACTCTTCTGCAGGGTGTAGTCGCTGGCATCGGCCACGGCCGACAGCGGCTGTGGACGTGGGACGATGTATTCGCCCTTGACGCTGTCGTCGGCTACGTTGCGCGGGATCGGCAGCAGCGGATCCAGGCGCTTGGCAACGCTGACGTCTTGCGGCAGTTGCATCGGTGCAGTCTGTTGCGCCTGCAGGTAATCGCTACCACGGTCGCGGAAGTAACCTTCCGGCCCCCAGATCCATCCGCAGCCGCTGGTGCTGGAGATAATCAAGGCAAGTGCGGAAAGTCCGGCCATTCGCTTCATGCGTTGTACTTCCTCAATTAAACCAGGACGCCGGACTGGCGCATGGCCTGCCGCAGCGGTTCGTGACAGGGGGTGCTCAGCCAGGTCAGTGGCAAGCGGATGCCTTCGTGCATCAGGCCCATTTCAACCAAGGCCCACTTCACCGGAATCGGATTGGCCTCGATGAACAGGTCCTTGTGCAACGGCATCAGTTTTTCGTTGATCGCCCGTGCGGTCTCGGCGTCGCCCTTGAGCGCGGCCTCGCACAGGTCGGCCATTTCGCGCGGGGCAACGTTGGCCGTGACGGAGATGTTGCCCTTGCCACCCAGCAGGATCAGCTCGACTGCGGTCGGATCATCGCCGGACAGCACGATGAAGTCCTTGCTCACGCCATCGAGGATGGCCTTGGCGCGCTTCATGTCGCCGGTGGCTTCCTTGATGCCGATGATGTTCGGCACGGTGGACAGGCGGATCACGGTCTCGGCCTGCATGTCGCAGGAGGTGCGGCCGGGAACGTTATAGAGGATCTGCGGGATGTCGACGGCTTCGGCAATGTGCTTGAAGTGCTGGTACAAGCCTTCCTGGGTCGGCTTGTTGTAGTACGGAACGACCAGCAGGCAGGCGTCGGCACCGGCTTCCTTGGCGTTGCGGGTCAGCTCGACGGCTTCGCGAGTCGAGTTGGCGCCGGTGCCGGCGATGACGGGGATGCGACCGTTGACCTGCTTGACCACGGCACGGATGACTTCGATGTGCTCATTGACGTCGAGGGTTGCCGACTCGCCGGTGGTACCGACGGCGACAATGGCATGGGTGCCGTTCTCAAGGTGGAAGTCCACGAGTTTGCTGAGGCTGGCCCAGTCAAGATGCCCTTGTGCATCCATGGGTGTGACCAGTGCCACCATACTGCCCGCAATCATGAAACCGCTCCTGCCGGAAAAAGAGAGCGGTAATGGTACTGGCGCCAAGATGCTTGTACAAGCGAACTACCATTCCCCTAGGCGATGGTTTTCGCTACCCTTCAGGCTTTGATCGGTACCGACAAGCTCATACGCCGGTTTCCAGCCTCCGTTTTCGTCGCCGCAAGCCCCGATCCCGGGTTTGTCCTGGTGCGTTCCTGCTGTCGCGGAATGCAGCGCAACCCCGGGCACAAGGCTTGAGCCGTTCGTTTTTCCGAGCCTGGCGCTGTGTCGAGCGGCAAAGGTATCGACCGCTCATCGCTTTAGGAATGCTGCATGTCCACCCCCACAGTCCGCGAACAATTCCTTGTTATCAGTGCCCTTGGCGCCAACCCCATGGAGCTGACTAACGTCCTGTGCCGCGCCAGCCATGAAAATCGCTGCGCCGTCGTGACCTCACGCCTGACCCGTCATGGCGAATGCAGTGCCCTCGTGCTCGAGATCTCCGGCAGCTGGGACGCCCTGGCGCGCCTGGAAGGCAGCCTGCCGGTGCTGGCCAAGAAGCATGCCTTTACCGTCAACGTGGTGCGTAGCGCCGCCCTGGAGAACCGTCCCCAGGCCCTGCCCTACGTGGCCTACGTGAGCTCGGCCTACCGCCCGGACATCATCAACGAGCTGTGCCAGTTCTTCATGGACCATCACGTCGAGCTGGAAAACCTGACCTGCGACACCTACCAGGCTCCGCAGACCGGCGGCACCATGCTCAATGCCACGTTCACCGTGACCCTGCCCGCCGGCACCCAGATCAGTTGGCTGCGCGATCAGTTCCTGGATTTCGCCGATGCGATGAACCTGGATGCCCTGATCGAACCGTGGCGCCCACAAAACCCAATGTAAGGAAACGTTCATGGCCGTTGCCGTCGACCAGCCGGTTACCGATTTCCAGGCACCCGCCACCAGCGGGCAGACCATCAGCCTCGCCGCCCTCAAGGGCAAGCAGGTGGTGATCTACTTCTACCCCAAGGACAGCACGCCGGGCTGCACCACCGAAGGTCAGGGTTTTCGCGATCAGTACGCGCAATTCCAGGCCGCCAACACCGAAGTGTTCGGCGTCTCCCGGGACAGCCTGAAGTCCCACGAGAACTTCAAGTGCAAGCAGGAGTTCCCGTTCGAGCTGATCAGTGACAAGGACGAGGCCGTCTGCCAGCTGTTCGACGTGATCAAGCTGAAAAAGCTCTATGGCAAGGAATACCTGGGCGTTGATCGCAGCACATTCCTGATCGACAAGAACGGCGTGCTGCGCCAGGAATGGCGTGGCGTGAAGGTGCCGGGGCATGTGGATGCGGTGTTGGCGGCGGCTCAGGCCCTCAACAAGGGCTGAAATTTTCGCTGGCCGTAGTGGCCCCATCGCGAGCAGGCTCGCTCCCACAGGGTTCTATTAAACACCGTAGATCCTCTGTGGGAGCGGGCCTGCTCGCGATGGGGGCATAAGCCCTACCATTATTCAAAGAGCTACAACAACGGCGCGACAACTGGCTCCTTGCTCGGCCACGCATCCAGCACCGCCTTGAACAGGGTCGCCAGGGGAATCGCGAAGAACACCCCCCAGAACCCCCACAGCCCGCCAAACAGCAGCACCGCACAGATGATCGCCACCGGATGCAGGTTCACCGCCTCGGAGAACAGCAGCGGGACCAGCACGTTGCCGTCCAGCGTCTGGATGATCCCGTAGACCGCCATCAGGTAGATGAACTGATCGCTCCAGCCCCACTGGAACAGTGCAATCAAGGCCACCGGCACGGTCACCACCACAGTGCCGACATAAGGCACTACCACTGAGATGCCCACCAGCAGCGCCAGCAAGGCGGCGTAATTGAGTCCCAGGGCGACGAAGCCGATGTAGGTCACGCCACCGCAGATGAAAATCTCGATGACTTTGCCGCGAATGTAGTTGGCGATCTGGCGATTCATCTCCTGGGCCACCCGGGTAATCAGCGCCCGCTCACGCGGCAGGTAGCCCCGGACCCAACGACCAATCATTTCCCGGTCCTTGAGGAAGAAAAACACCAGGATCGGCACCAGCACCAGGTAGATCATGATGTTGACCAGAAGCGGCAGGCTGGACAGCGAAAACGTCAGCGCCCACTGGCCGAACTTGCCGATCTGGCCGCGCACCACTTCGATGGCTTGCAACACCTGCTCGTCGGACACCAGGTGCGGATAACGCTCGGGCAACAGCAACAGCACGGACTGCCATTTGGCAAGCATCCCCGGCAACTCGTTGAAGAGCGTCACCAACTGGTGCCAGAGCAGCGGCACAATCACGATTATGAACACCAACAACAAGCCCATGAACAGGGCGAACACCAAGCCCACCGCCACCGCACCCGGCAACCGCAAGCGCTCCAGGGTCGTGACCAACCCCTGCATCAGGTACGCCAGCACCATCCCCGCCAGCACCGGCGCGAGCATGCCGCCCAGGGTGAGCACGGCGGTAAAGGCCAGGAATAGCAGCACTGCCAGGACCACAGCTTCTTCATCGGAGAAGTAGCGCTGGATCCAGTCGCGTAACACTTTGAACATTAAAAATCCTTAAGGGACGCTGTCGGTTTTCAGGCCTTTTTCAGCCAGTAACGGTAGACGCCGTTATCGTCTTCTTCACGCAGCAGCGTATGACCGGCCAATCGGGCGAAGGTGCGGAAATCACGCTGGGAGCCCGCATCCGTGGCGATCACCTTGAGCACGCTGCCGCTGGCCAGGCGATTGAGTTCCAGCTTGGCCTTGAGCAACGGCAACGGACAGTTCAGGCCGCTGGCGTCCAGTTCGGCATCGTGGGCTACAGCATCAGTCATGGGTTCACTCCGCGGCAGATCGTTGAACGGCCTAGAATATCTGGTCCCGGGCCCGGTGTCCGGCTACAGTAAGGTCTTTGTCGACTAAGGCTTCGTGCATGACATTTCTGCGCCCCACCCTGCTGACGCTCGCTTGCCTGCTTGCCTCACCGGGCTTCGCCGACGACCTGCCGTCACTTGGCGACGCCAGTTCTGCCATCGTCTCGCCAGAACAGGAGCACCAACTGGGCCGCGCCTGGCTGGCGCTGCTGCGCAGCCAGGTTTCACAGCTCAACGATCCACAGCTCAAGGACTACGTCGAATCCAGCGTCTATAAACTGGTGGAAACCAGCCAGGTCAACGACCGGCGCCTGGAGTTCATCCTGATCAACAGCCCGCAGCTCAATGCCTTCGCCGCACCGGGCGGAATCGTCGGGGTCAACGGCGGCCTGTTCCTCAATGCACAGACCGAAGGCGAGTACGCCTCGGTCATGGCCCACGAACTGGCGCACTTGTCACAACGTCACTTCGCCCGCGGCGTCGAAGCCCAGCAGCGCATGCAGGTACCAATGATGGCCGCGCTGCTGGCCGGCATCGTGATTGCCGCCGCCGGTGGCGGTGACGCCGGGATCGCGGCCATCGCCGGGACCCAGGCCGCAGCCATCCAGGAACAACGGCGTTTCTCGCGCCAGAACGAACAGGAAGCCGACCGCATCGGCATCCAGAACCTCGAGAAAGCCGGCTACGATCCACGGTCCATGCCGACCATGTTCGAGCGTCTGATGCGCCAGTACCGGTTCGACGCCAGGCCCCCGGAATTCCTGCTGACTCACCCGGTAACCGAATCCCGGATCGCCGACACCCGCAACCGCGCCGAACAGGCCAAGCCGGGCGGTATCGAGGACAGTGTGCGCTATCAACTGATTCGCGCACGGGTCCAGTTGATCTATGAAGAAACCCCGGGCCTGGGCGCCAAGCGTTTCCGGGCACAGCTGGATGAGAACCCGAAGAACGACGTGGCGCGCTATGGCCTGGCAATCGCGCAGATCAAGGGCGGCCAGTTGAATGAAGCACGGGAAAACCTCAAGCCGTTGCTGGCCAAATCGCCCAACGAGATCATCTACAACCTAGCCCAGGTGGACCTGGACATCACCAGCAACAAACTCGCCGACGCTCAATCGCGCGTCGACCGGATGCTGAGTCAGTACCCGGGCAACTATCCGCTCAATCAGGTACGTGTCGACCTGCTGCTCAAGCAGAACCGCCCCGCCGATGCCGAAAAGGCCCTGGAAACCTTGCTCAAGACCCGCCCGTACGATCCGGACGTCTGGTACATGGTGGCCGAGACCCGCGGGCTGTCAGGCAACATCATCGGCCTGCATCAGGCTCGCGCCGAGTACTTCGCACTGGTAGGTGACTACCGTCAGGCCATTCAGCAGTTGGACTTCGCCAAACGGCGCGCCGGCACCAACTTCCCCCTGTCGTCACGCATCGATGCCCGGCAGCGGGAGCTCATGGAGCAGGAACGCATAGTCAAGGACATGATGGGCTGAGCATTCGCCAGGCAAAAAAAACGCCTCTTTCGAGGCGTTTTTTTTTCAGCGGCTAACCGATCATTCGGCCAGCTTGAAGGTGATAAAGCTCGCACGCCCCTGGCGCAGGACGCGCATCGACACCGAACGATTCTTCGGCAACGCCTTGGCGATGTCGGTGAACTCCTTGGCGGAACCGATGGCCTGGTTGTTCAGGTGGGTGATGATGTCGCCCGGCTGAAGGCCGATCAGCGCGGCAGGCCCCTCCTGTACCTCCTTGATCACTACGCCGCCCTGGAGCTCCAGGGTGCGCTTCTGCTCTTCGGTCAGCTCGGCCACAGCCACGCCCAGACGGTTGCTGCTGCGCTCGACTCCAGACTTGGGCAGCGAATCCAGCTCCTTGCCTTCTTCAGGAATGGCGCCGACGGTCAATTCGACGTTCTTGCGCTTGCCTTCGCGAATCACTTCCAGATTGGCCTTGGCGCCAGCCTTGAGGGCACCCACCAAGTGTGGCAAGTCGGCGGACATGACGATCGGCTGACCGTTCATGCTCAGGATCACGTCACCCACTTGCAGGCCGCCCTTGGCAGCCGGGCCACCTTCCTGGATTTGTGCCACCAGCGCACCAGCGGGTTTATCCAGCCCGAACGACTCGGCCAGGTCCTTGTTCACTTCCTGGATCACCACGCCCAACCAGCCGCGACTGACCTTGCCTTCGCTTTTCAGTTGGTTGGATACGTCCATGGCAACGTCGATCGGAATCGCGAAGGACACGCCCATGAAGCCCCCCGAACGGGTATATATCTGGGAGTTGATGCCGACGACTTCACCCGCGAGGTTGAACAGCGGGCCACCGGAGTTGCCCGGGTTGATCGGCACGTCGGTCTGGATGAACGGCACGTAGTTTTCGTTCGGCAGGCTGCGACCGATGGCACTGACAATCCCTTGGGTCACGGTGTGGTCGAAGCCGAACGGCGAACCGATGGCCACGACCCACTGGCCGGCTTTCAGGTCCTGGGATTTGCCCAGCTTGAGCACGGGCAGGTCCTTGCCTTCGATTTTCAACAGCGCCACGTCGGAACGTGGATCGGTTCCGACCAGCTTGGCCTTGAGCTCGCTGCGATCGGCCAGGCGCACCAGGATTTCGTCGGCATCGGCGATTACATGGTTGTTGGTCAGGATGTAGCCGTCAGGCGAAATGATGAAGCCCGAGCCCAGGGATTGCGCTTCGCGCTGGCGACCACCGCCGGGGGAGCGTGGTTGTTGTGGCATGCCACGCTCGAAGAACTCCCGCAGCATCGGCGGTAGACCTTCCAGGTCCGGCATCTGCTGGTCCGATACACGGCGGTCCGGCAGTTTCTGGGTGGTGCTGATGTTCACCACGGCGGGCGAAGCCTGCTCGACCAGTTGCGTGAAATCAGGCAATTCGACCGCCACGGCAGGAACGGCCTGGCCGAGCACAAGCACGGTGGCAAAGATGGAGAGATAGGTTTTCAAGCGTGGTATCGACATACGGCTCCCGTTACGACGAGCATGGTTAAGCGATATGGAGCAAGGAATACCAGGAAAAGATACGCCGGTATTTTTGTTCCGGGAACAGACAAGGCCAGGGCCGTGCGGCTCTGACCTATAGAAAAAAAGCTGGGTTTTTGCAAATGAAAATGCTGACAGGAAGTTTCGGCACTTCGATCAAGCCCTGGCGTCATCAGCCTCTCGCGCAATCGAACCACCCATGCAGTCAGCAGGCTATTGAGTCGCCGTGACGTCGGAGCGCATGGAAAGCGCAATCCGTTCCGCCGTTCCAATAGGAATCTCACCGACCACCGTAACCATCATTTCGCCCTGGGGCGTCGTGAGCCTGCGCGAGACGGCAGCCGTCGGGCCGAGCTGAGTACGGGTATCGGTGGCGTTGGCACCGTTCAACGGCTCCAGGAACACCGAAAAGCGCGCCAGGCCATCGTCGTACATCAAGCTGTTGACCTGGACCTGGGTGTCCGGGTCCTTGCGTGCAGCACTGCTGGTCAGTTCGAAACCCGGCGGAAGCCAATCCGAGTGCCAGGCGGTTTTCGCCGCGACGGCCTTGCCGGGATCCTGGGCGACAGCCTTGCATTCGGCGCTGGCTTGCAGCTCACCATCGGTCGGCGCGGCGACGTTCAAGCGAGTGAACTGGAAACGCTCGAGTAGCTGGCCCTTGTCATTGAGCAACAGGGACTTGAGCGGCAGGCCGGTCTCTTTGTCCAGGTGCAGCTCGAAGCCATAGCGATGCTGGTCCTTGGGCGTCAACGCAACGATGACCGCTTGACGGCCGGCCACGCGCGACTTGCCAATGACGGCCAGGTCATACCAATTCTTGAGTTTTTGCGGATCGAGTGTACGTGAGGTGCCGTCAGGCGTATTGCCCAGCCCCGCGATCAAGGAGCCACTGACGCATTGAGTATGCCCATCAATGCGCAGGACTTCCTGTGCCGAGCCGTCGAGCTGGAGTAACCGCTCGCGGACTTTTCCATCCTGGACGCGATGCCAGATGTTATGGGTAGAAAAACTACCGTTGCGCTCGTAAACGAAAGTGCCCTGGAAGCTCTGCTGTTGCTCGGCTTGACTCAGGCGGTTCAACCAGTCCTGAGCCTCATCGGCATGGGCTGGAATCGCACACCAGCCACCAAGCAGAAGCGTGAATAGAGGTATGGCGCGCAATGGCTTTCCTTATTAACGGTTTTCCAGGCTGGCTGCACGGGCGTAAGGCAGCGCGCTTTCAGTACCTTTCAGAGCAGCTTGCTGAGCATGCTGACGCAGGTAGTTGGGCAGACGCTGATCATGCCAGCCAGGTTGGCCTTGCAGAACACCGTTGACCATCGGGCCTGCGGTTTCCGAGCCTTCGCTGTAACCGGCCAGTACCGCTGGGCCCTTGACCTGTGGAGCCATCAGGCCTGGCTGGTTGGACTGCTGCGCCATTTGCACGCCGGCAATCTCATCCTGATTGTACAGGCGCACACCGGCCAGTACAGCCACGGTGACCGAAGCGGCTACTGCCAGGCGACCCAGGCTGCGCCATGGTCCGCGAGAAGCTTTTGCCGGTACGGCTTCGTCAGCCAATGCAGCAGAAACGGCCGCAGCGATGTCCAGGCGTGGAAGCAACAAGTCCTTGTGCATCACAGCCCGGGCGATCTGGTAACGAGCCCAGGTCTCACGGGTTTCAACATCGTCGAAGGCATTCAATACCCGACGCAATTCCAGTTCGTCCGCTTCGTTGTCCATAACTGCGGACAGCGATTCCTGCAGGGCTTCACGACTCATGGCGTTCCTCTCTTGGCTGTCGCCGCTGTCTCTAGTTTTCCTGCAACAAAGGTTGCAGGGCTTTATCAATGGCCTCCCGGGCGCGGAAGATCCGGGAGCGCACGGTGCCTACAGGACACTGCATGACGCTCGCAATGTCTTCGTAACTCAGACCGTCGAACTCACGTAAAGTTAAAGCCGTACGCAAATCTTCGGGCAGTTGCTGGATGGTTCGATGGACAGTGCCTTCAATCTCATCCCGCAGCAACGCACGTTCCGGTGATTCGAGATCCTTGAGACCATGATCGCCATCATAGAACTCGGCATCTTCAGAACTTACATCGCTATCCGGCGGCCGACGGCCGCGTGAAACCAGATAGTTTTTCGCCGTGTTGATGGCGATGCGGTAAAGCCACGTGTAAAACGCGCTGTCCCCGCGAAAATTACCAAGTGCCCGGTAGGCCTTGATGAAGGCTTCCTGAGCGACATCCTGCGCTTCATGGGTGTCGTGCACGAAACGCACGATCAACCCGAGAATTTTGTGCTGGTATTTCAGCACTAGCAGATCGAAAGCTCGCTTGTCGCCGCGTTGGACGCGCTCGACCAGCTGCTGATCCTCTTCCTGGGTTAGCATGAACACTCCTCGATAAGCTCGAAGGAGGCTTGCATTACTAATTGACCGGGCTTGCAAACATAGACTCGGGCTTTTCGCAAAAGTTCTCCCCCTTTCAAGCAAGTTTCCGGCGCGCTCTGATCTCGGCACGCACGAAAAACGCAGCAGGAGATTCCCCGGCTGCGCGAATAATCTGTCACCGGGCCTGTTGGCAGAGATTCCAATCGAAATCCTGCACCAACCCGATGCTGCTCCCTTTTGCAGACAACCGTCTATTGAACGTAGGCGCTTGGCAAAAGTTCCCTCTATTTATAGTGCTGTGCACTGAATATCAGGCAACCGTGACGAGATAAACTGCGTTCTGTCCTCGAAACGGTAGCCTTGTCGACCTTGTATCAAAACCAGCGATCCGACGAAGCGTGTCGCTTTTCTGTCACGCTGGTTTCACATTGCCATGAATGCCCGGCTATTGTGCCGATCCCCCCCTCTATATACTAGTGGGCTGCGTGGCTGCCTGACCCGTTGAAGCGGTGTCTTGCGCCAACCCCGACCCGGGTCGCCTTGAGCGGAAACCATTCGAATGAGCCAACAGTTTCAACACGATGTTCTGGTAATCGGCAGCGGAGCCGCCGGATTGAGCCTTGCACTGACCTTGCCTGCGCATTTGCGCATTGCAGTCCTGAGCAAGGGCGACCTGGCCAACGGTTCGACCTTCTGGGCCCAGGGCGGCGTCGCAGCCGTGCTGGACGATACCGACACTATTGAATCCCATGTCGACGACACCCTTAATGCCGGCGGTGGCCTGTGCAATCCGCAAGCGGTGCGTTTCACCGTGGAACACAGCAGGGAAGCCATCCAGTGGCTGATCGACCAGGGTGTGCCGTTTACCCGTGACGAACAATCGGGCACCGAAGACGGCGGTTTCGAGTTCCACCTGACCCGCGAAGGCGGTCACAGCCATCGGCGCATCATCCACGCGGCCGACGCCACCGGTGCGGCGATCTTCAAGACCCTGCTCGCCCAAGCGCGACAGCGGCCGAACATCGAATTGCTGGAGCAGCGCGTAGCGGTCGACCTGATCACCGAAAAACGCCTGGGCCTGGACGGCGATCGCTGCCTCGGCGCCTACGTGCTCAATCGCGGCACCGGCGAAGTCGACACCTACGGCGCGCGCTTCGTCATCCTGGCGTCCGGTGGCGCAGCGAAAGTCTACCTTTATACCAGCAACCCCGACGGCGCCTGCGGCGATGGCATCGCCATGGCCTGGCGTTCGGGTTGCCGGGTGGCGAACCTGGAGTTCAACCAGTTCCACCCCACCTGCCTCTATCACCCGCTGGCCAAGAGCTTTCTGATCACCGAAGCCCTGCGTGGCGAAGGTGCACACTTGAAGCTGCCCAACGGCGAGCGCTTCATGCAACGCTTCGATCCGCGCGCCGAGCTGGCACCGCGCGACATCGTCGCCCGGGCCATCGACCATGAAATGAAGCGCCTGGGCATCGATTGCGTTTACCTGGACATCAGCCACAAGCCCGAAGCGTTCATCAAGAGCCACTTCCCGACGGTGTACGAGCGCTGCCTGGAGTTTTCCATCGACATCACCAAACAACCGATCCCGGTGGTGCCGGCCGCGCATTACACCTGCGGCGGTGTGATGGTCGACCAACAGGGCCGCACCGATGTGCCTGGGCTATATGCCATCGGCGAAACCAGCTTCACCGGCCTGCACGGCGCCAACCGCATGGCCAGCAACTCGCTGCTGGAATGTTTCGTCTACGCCCGCTCGGCGGCGGCAGACATCCTGGCGCAATTGCCGCAGATCGCTATTCCAGTCGCCCTGCCTTCGTGGGACGCCAGCCAGGTCACCGACTCGGACGAAGACGTGATCATCGCCCACAACTGGGACGAACTGCGGCGCTTCATGTGGGACTACGTGGGCATCGTACGCACCAACAAGCGCCTGCAACGGGCACAGCACCGGGTGCGCTTGCTGCTGGATGAAATCGACGAGTTCTACAGCAACTACAAAGTCAGCCGCGACCTGATCGAGCTGCGCAACCTGGCCCAGGTGGCCGAACTGATGATTCGCTCGGCCATGGAGCGCAAGGAAAGCCGGGGGCTGCATTACACGCTGGACTACCCGAACCTGCTGCCTGAGGCTCTGGACACTATCCTGGTGCCGCCCACCTACGCCGACTGAACCTGAGCCGCACCCGCAGGCGCCGATGGACATCCGGCGCCAGCGCATCGCGGGGCACGCACAGCGAGCGGACACGCCGCTCACCCGGCACGCGAAAACGCAGCACGATGATCATCGGCAGCGCCAGGCTATCGGGGCGCAGTTGCACAGCCCGCCAGCCATCGGCCCGGCTCCAGAGCTGCCAGCCCGCGACACTACGCCGCAACCCGCAGAAGGCCCGGCGATGGGTCAGCAATAAATGCCGGGGGATCACCCAGGCGCCATGGGCCAGGCACACTATGACGCCAAGCGCTGCGCACCAGGACGGCACGGACAACAGGAACAACGACCCCAGGGCGAACACCTGGGCCAGCAGATAGGCCGCCAGCAACTGCCCGGAGGCCTGCCAGCGGCATTCGAAGCGATTACTTGGGTTGGACACGGTCCAGGATCATCCTGACCATGCGCTGCAACTCAGGGTCTTCGGATTCGCTGCGCTCCATGAACCAGCCGAACATGTCCTGATCCTCGCATTCGAGCAGGCGGACATAGCAGGCACGGTCCACTTCATTGAGATGGGGATAAACCTCTTTGACGAATGGCACCAGCAACACGTCCAGCTCAAGCATGCCGCGGCGGCTGTGCCAGTAGAGGCGATTCAGTTCAACATCTTCGACCATGGAGCGCTCCTCAAATAGAGCGCAAGTATACAGGCCCCGCCGCAGCGGAACAGACGGCTTTGGTCGGCCACCACCGATCCTTTGTGAACTACCCATTTCAAGGGCGCCCCCTTATGATGTCTACCAGACTTTTTACCCTGCGATGACCCATGGCTGATTCCGCTTTTTTCTGCACCCTGTCCCACGAAGGCATTCTCGCGGTCCGCGGCGTGGATGCCGGCAAATTCCTGCAAGGCCAATTGACCTGCAACCTCGACTACCTGAGTGACAGCCGGGCCAGCCTCGGTGCCCGCTGCACCCAGAAAGGCCGGATGCAATCGAGCTTTCGCATCCTGCTCGAAGGCGACGGCGTGTTGATGGCCATGGCCACCGAGTTGCTCGAACCGCAACTGGCCGACCTGAAAAAATACGCCGTATTCTCCAAATCCAAGCTCACCGACGAAAGCGCGGCCTGGGTTCGCTTCGGCTTGGAAAACGCCGACAAGGCGCTGGCCGGCCTGGGCCTCGAACTGCCGAGCGACACCGACAGCGTGGCACGCCATGAAGCCTTGATCGCCATCCGCGTATCGCCCGGTCGCGCCGAATTGTGGGCCCCCGCCGAACAGGCACAGACGCTGCGAACCCGCCTGGGCGCAGAATTGGCCGAGACAGACCTGAACCCCTGGCTGCTGGGCCAGGTCCGCGCCGGGATCGGCCAGGTCATGCCGGCCACCCGCGAACTGTTCATCCCACAGATGCTCAACCTGCAAGCCGTCGGCGGCGTCAGTTTCAAGAAAGGCTGCTACACCGGCCAGGAAATCGTCGCCCGCATGCAATACCTGGGCAAGCTCAAGCGACGCCTATATCGCTTGCAGCTGGACGCCAGCGAACTCCCGGAACCCGGCACGGCGCTGTTCTCCCCCACGCATGGCAGTTCCATCGGCGAAGTGGTGATGGCTGCCCGCAGCGAAGGAAACATTGAACTGCTGGCGGTATTGCAGGCCGAAGCAGCAGAAGACGACAATTTGCACCTCGGTACCTTGGAAGGCCCACGCCTTCAACAGTTGGACCTGCCTTACGAACTGGATCGCGACCGCGAAATCCAGCGCTGATCGCAGCATTTGCCGCAATACCCTAGAGAACCGAAATGAGCGATTTGGCGGATAAGGTCCAACGGGATTTGGTACAGGCCATCGACAACGATGACTTGGTTCTGCCGACATTACCGGAAGTGGCCCTGCAGATTCGCCGGGCCGCCGAAGACCCGGAAATCAGCGTCAGCAACCTGAGCAAAGTGATCGGCCGCGACACGGCTCTCTCGGCACGCCTGATAAAAGTGGTCAACAGCCCGCTGCTGCGCGCCACCCAGGAAGTCACCGACCTGCACACGGCCATCACTCGATTGGGCGTCAACTACAGCAGCAACCTGGCCATCGGCCTGGTCATGGAGCAGATTTTCCACGCCCGCTCCGAGGTGGTGGAACTGAAGATGCGCGAAGTCTGGCGCAAGAGCCTGGAGATCGCCGGCGTCAGCTATGCGCTGTGTCGCGGTTACACCCAACTCAAGCCCGACCAGGCCGCGTTGGGTGGGCTGGTGCACCAGATCGGCGTGCTGCCCATCCTGACGTATGCGCAAGACAACAATGAATTGCTCTCGGACCCGGTCAGCCTCAACCACGTCATCGAAACGATTCACCCGGTGCTGGGGGACAAACTACTCAGCGTCTGGGAGTTTCCGGAGCGGTTGGTGAAACTGCCGGGGTTGTATCTGGATTTCACCCGGGATTCCCAGCAAATCGATTATGTCGACCTGGTGCAGGTCGCCGCGCTGTATTGCTACAAGGACACCGACCATCCCCTGAGCAAGATTGACGTGTTCGGCGTTCCAGCCTTCAAGAAACTGGGCATCGACCCGGAGAACAAGGCCCGCTGCGCGGATATCGAAGAAGCGCGGTCGATGTTCTATTAAGCAGGTCGGACACCTACGAACTCGTAGTCAGGCCTGAATCTGCGACCTGTGGCAACAGGATTTGTGGGAGCAAAGCTTGCTCGCGAAACAGGCGCCTCGTATAAAGACCGTGTCGCCATCATCGCGGGCAAGCCTTGCTCCCACAGAATCAGTCTGCGCCCGGGATAAAACTCACCCGCACCTTCAACCCGCGTTCCTGCCCATCGTGCAAGGTGATCTGCGCCAGGTGGGCACGGCAGATTTCGCCGACGATGGCCAATCCCAGCCCCGAACCGGCCACTTGCTGGTTGCGTCGATAAAACCGCTCGAACACCCGATCCCGTTCGTGCAGTGGGATGCCGGGCCCATCGTCTTCAACCTCCAGCACGGCCGGCGCAGAAACCCGCAGGATCACATTGCCGCCCGATGGGGTATGGGCCAGGGCGTTGTCCACCAGATTGCTCAACAGCTCGTTCAACAAGGTTGGCTCGCCTCGAAGCCATACCGGCTCGTCAGCTTCCAGGGCCAGCGCCACTCCTCGGGCATGGGCCAGCGGGGCCATGGCCATGCCCAATTCGCGGGCCAACTGGCTGAGATCAAGTAACTGCGCGCCGCCTTCGGCAATGGCCCGGGCGCCATTTTCCACGCGCGCCAGGGACAGCAACTGATTGGCCAGGTGAGTCAATCGATCGGTCCCCTGGGCCGCGGTTTCCAGGGTTTCACGCCAGGTCGCCGGTTCACTGGCACGCAAGCCCAGCTCAAGACGCGCCTTGAGCGCGGCCAAGGGCGTGCGCAGCTCATGGGCGGCATCAGCGATGAACTGCGCCTGACGCTCGAATTGCCCGCGCAGACGCTCGGTGAAATGGTTGAGGGCCCGCACCAGCGGCCATAATTCGTGTTGCACTTCCACCAACGGCAACGGCCGCAGATCGTCCGGCTGGCGCTCCTCCACCGCGGTGCGCAAGCGCTCCAACGGGCGCAGTGCCGCGCTGACCGCAAACCACACCAACAGCAGCGCACCCACGGCCAGCATGCCCAGGCGCAACAGCGTGTCGGCCATCAGCCCGCGAGCCATGCTGACCCGCGCCTCTTCGGTCTCCGCCACGCGAATTTCCGCCATGCCGTTCATGTTCGGCTCGCTCACGGCCTTGAGCAGGCTCACCACCCGCACGCTCTGCCCCTGGTACTGGGCGTTATAGAAGCGCGCAAGGGCCGGGTAATCGTCCGTGCGTGGCGTCCCGGGCGGCGGGCCGGGGAGGTTTTCGTAGCCGGAAATCAGCTTCTTGTCGATGTCATTGACCTGGTAATAAATGCGCCCGGCGCTGTCGTAGGCGAAGGTGTCCAGGGCCACATAGGGCACATCCGCGCTGAGACTGCCGTCGCGCTGGGACAGGCCTGCGGCGATGGTCCGGGCCGAGGCCAGCAGGGTCCGATCATAGGCAGTGTCCGCCGCTTCGCGACCATTCCAGTAGGCGCTCAAGCCGCTGGCGAGCATCAGCACCACCAGCAGCAATGCCAGGTTCCTGAGCAGCCGCCAGCGCAGGCTGTCGGGCTTATGCATTGCGGTTTTCCAGCAGGTAGCCCAAGCCGCGGAACGTCACGATCGCCACCGCATGGCCGTCGAGTTTCTTGCGCAGGCGATGGACGTAGATTTCGATGGCGTCGGGGCTGGCCTCTTCGTCCAGGCCGAACACCTGGGCCGCCAGTTGTTCCTTGCTCATCACCCGCCCTGGCCGGGCAATCAACGCCTCCAGCACGGCTTGCTCGCGGGATGTCAGGGTCAGCAGTTCGTCGTCGAGGGTAAAACGACGGGTGTCCAGATCATAGACCAGCCCGCCACAACGTTGCTGGCGTTCGCCGCCCAGTACGCTGCGGCGCAACAGCGCCTTGACCCGGGCTTCCAGCTCAGTGAGCTCGAATGGCTTGGCCAGGTAATCGTCGGCCCCGAGGTTCAGGCCATGGACACGGTCCTTGACGTCGCTGCGGGCGGTCAGCATCAGTACCGGCAAGGTCTTGCCACGCGCCCGCAGGCGCGCCAGCACCTCGAAGCCGTCCATGCGCGGCAGCCCGACATCCAGGACCGCCACGGCGTATTCCTCGCTGCTCAAGGCCAGGTCGGCCGCGACGCCGTCGTGCAACACGTCCACGGTCAAACCGGTGCTCTTGAGCGCCTGGGCAACGCTCTCGGCGAGCTGAAGATGGTCTTCGACGAGCAGGACACGCATGGGTTAATCCTCGATTCAGGGATGGCCGACGCCATTCTTTGGCGCGGAGTTTACAGCCGCATCTGCCACTGTGAAGCCAAAAAACACGCTGAAAGCTTTTGAAAGGTTAGCGAAAGGTTGAGCCGTTAGAGTCCTCCCACGGACAGTTTCGGCTGCCGTCGCGATGCACATCGCGAACGAAAAACGCCTCGAAGCGTTTTCGCCAAATAAGAACAATAAAGCGGAGTACCACCATGCTGTCCATGCAGCCCCAGGCCTTCACGCCCGCCCCTCTCTCCCGTCCCAACCAGACTACCCTTGTCTGTGCCTTCGCCTGGGCCGATTTGCATCGACGACAAGGTGCATGCGCGCAACGCGACCTGCCGCTTCTTTGAAAACGCTGCGCAGGTCCGCTACAGCTTCAAGCCTGTAATGTCCAATCTACAACACACAACAACAACTCCTGTGGAGACAATAATGAACCTATCACTGCGTAAAGTAGCCCTGGCCGCCGGATGCCTGATGTTCGCCGGGCAGTTGCTCGCCGCCGATCCATCCAAAGAGCCCAAGCGCCCCGAATGCATCGCCCCGGCCTCCCCCGGCGGCGGTTTCGACCTGACGTGCAAGCTGGCACAAAGCGCGCTGGTCAACCAGAAGCTGCTGACCAAGCCTATGCGCGTCACCTATATGCCCGGCGGTGTCGGCGCGGTAGCCTACAACGCAGTGGTCGCCCAGCGCCCGGCCGACGCCGGCACGCTGGTGGCCTGGTCCAGCGGTTCGCTACTGAACCTGGCCCAGGGCAAGTTCGGTCGCTTCGATGAAAGCGCCGTGCGCTGGCTGGCCGCCGTCGGCACCAGCTATGGCGCCATCGCCGTGAAAAGCGACTCGCCCTACAAAAACCTCGACGACCTGGTCCAGGCCCTGAAGAAAGACCCGGGCTCGGTGGTGATCGGTTCCGGCGGCACCGTCGGTAGCCAGGACTGGATGCAGACCGCCCTCATCGCCAAGGCCGCCGGCATCAACCCTCGCGACCTGCGTTACGTGGCCCTCGAAGGTGGCGGCGAAATCGCCACCGCACTGCTCGGTGGACACATCCAGGTAGGCAGTACGGATATTTCCGACTCCATGCCGCACATCCAGAGCGGCGACATGCGCCTGCTCGCCGTGTTTGCCGAGAAACGCATCGACGAGCCGGAAATGAAAGACATTCCGACCGCCAAGGAACAAGGCTACGACATCGTCTGGCCAGTGGTCCGCGGCTTCTACCTCGGGCCGAAGGTCAGCGACGAAGACTACGCCTGGTGGAAAGACGCTTTCGACAAACTGCTGGCTTCCGAAGAGTTCGCCAAGCTGCGCGATCAGCGCGAGCTGTTCCCGTTTGCCATGACCGGCCCGGAACTGGACACCTACGTGAAGAAGCAAGTGGCTGATTACAAGGTGCTGGCCAAAGAGTTCGGCCTGATCCAGTAACCGTCTCTGTTCTCGCGGCGGCGCTGGCACTGTCGGCGCCGCCCAGGAGTTAGTCATGCTCACCATCCAACGTATTTTTGCCGCAGTGCTGCTGCTGGTCTGTATCGGCCTGGCGCTGATGGCTTGGCCCTACCAGGCCGCCTTTTCCTACGAACCGGTCGGTCCCCGCGCCTTTCCCTTGCTGATGCTAGGGCTGATGGGCCTGGCATTGCTGTACATGCTGTTTCGCCCGACCCCCGTCGTGCACAGCGATGACGATCCGCACCTGGACCGCGAAACCTTGCAGAAAATCGGCATCTGCGTGGTGCTGCTGCTGGTCTTCGCCGGGACCTTCGAGCCCCTGGGCTTCATCCTCGCCAGCATCCTGACCGGCGTGCCGATGGCGCGCCTTTACGGCGGTCGCTGGGTGCCGAGCGTGGTGATCATCAGCCTGATGGCCATCGGTCTTTATCTGTTGTTCGACAAGCTGATGGACGTGCCGCTGCCCCTGGGCCTGCTCGACGTCTTGGAGAATTGATATGGATACCCTGAATTATCTCGGCCAGGGTTTTGGCGTTGCACTGACCCCCTACAACCTCGTCACAGCCCTGACCGGCACCCTGATCGGCACCGTGGTCGGCCTGCTGCCGGGCCTGGGCCCGATCAACGGCGTGGCGCTGCTGATCCCGATTGCCTTTGCCCTGGGGTTGCCGCCGGAATCGGCGCTGATTCTGCTGGCGGCGGTGTACCTGGGTTGCGAATACGGCGGACGGATCAGCTCGATCCTGCTCAACATCCCGGGTGAAGCCTCCACCGTGATGACCACCCTCGACGGCTACCCGATGGCCCGCCAAGGCCTGGCCGGCGTGGCGTTGTCGCTGTCGGCGTGGAGCTCGTTCATCGGCGCGTTCATCGCCACCTGCGGCATGGTGTTGTTCGCACCGCTGCTGGCCAAATGGGCGATTGCCTTCGGGCCGGCGGAATATTTCGTCCTGATGGTGTTCGCCATTGTCTGCCTCGGCGGCATGGCCGGCGACCGACCGCTCAAGACGTTTATCGCGGCGCTGATCGGCTTGTTCCTGTCCTGCGTCGGGATCGACGCCAACAGCGGTGTGTACCGCTTCACCGGTGACAACATCCATTTGACCGACGGCATTCAGTTCGTCGTGCTGGTGCTGGGCCTGTTCTCCATCAGCGAAATCCTGTTGTTGCTGGAGAAAACCCATCGCGGCCAGGAAGCGGTAAAAGCCACCGGGCGGATGATGTTCAACTTCAAGGAAGCGGCATCGGTGTTCTGGGTGAACATCCGCTGCGGCGTACTGGGTTTCATCATGGGCGTATTGCCTGGCGCGGGCGCAACCCTGGCCAGTGCCGTGGCCTACATGACTGAAAAACGCATCGCCGGCACCAGTGGCACGTTCGGCCAAGGCGACAAGCGTGGCCTCGCGGCGCCGGAAACCGCTATCGGCGGCGCAGCCTGCGGCGCACTCGTGCCGATGCTGACCCTCGGCGTTCCCGGCTCGGGCACCACCGCGGTGATGATCGGCGCGCTGTCGCTGTACAACATCACCCCGGGTCCACTGCTGTTCCAGCAACAGCCGGACATCGTCTGGGGCCTGATCGCGTCGTTGTTCGTCGCCAACATCATGCTGGTGATCCTCAACATCCCGATGATCCGCATCTTCACCCGCATCCTGGCCGTGCCGAACTGGGCGCTGGTACCGGTCATCGCGATCATCACCGGGATTGGTGTCTACGCGGTGCATGCCACCACGTTCGACCTGTTCCTGATGATCGGTATCGGCATCTTCGGTTACATCCTGCGCAAGCTGGATTTCCCGCTGTCGCCTGTGCTGCTGGGCTTCATCCTCGGTGGCCTGATGGAGCAGAACCTGCGGCGTGCGCTGTCGATTTCCAATGGTGGGCTGGAAATCCTCTGGTCGAGCCCGATCACCTTCGGCTGCTGGATCCTGACGGCAATCATGCTGTTCATGCCGCTGCTGCGGATCTGGCGTCGCCGCAGTGCGCAACGTCGCGCCCTGGCCAATGTCTGAGGCAACCTTCAGACAGTGGTGGGGAACACCGCTGGTCGGCCTGGCCGGCGGTTACCTGGCCAGCCTGATCGGCTGGCCTCTGCCCTGGATGGTCGGCTCGTTGCTGGCGATCATCCTGGTGCGCTGTCTCACGCCGTGGCAATTGATGGAAATCCCCGGCGGCCGTAAATGCGGCCAATGGGTGGTGGGCATCGGCATCGGCCTGCACTTCACCCCGGTGGTGATGGAACAGGTCCTGAGCCACTTCGGCCTGATCTTCTTCGGCGCGCTGATCACCAGCGTGTCCAGCGTAGTGAGTGTCTGGCTGATGCGGCGCACCGGCGAGGACCGCGCTACGGCTTTCTTCTCGAGCATGCCGGGCGGTTCCGGCGAAATGGTCAACCTCGGCGCCCGCAACGGCGCGGACCTCAGCCGTGTTGCGGCGGGCCAGAGCCTGCGGGTGCTGGTGGTGGTGCTGTGCGTGCCGGCGGCCTTCAAGTACCTGTTGGGCGAAGGCGCCCCGGGGCAACACGCCACCACGGTGGACTGGCTGTGGCTGGCAATCCTGTTCCCGGTGGGCGCCCTGCTCGCCTGGCTCTGGGAACGCTTGCGCCAACCCAATCCCTGGTTGTTCGGGCCATTGCTGGTCAGTGCGGCGGTGAGCGTCGGTTGGGACCTGCACATCGGCCTGCCCAATGGCGCCAGCCAGGTCGGCCAATGGTTGATCGGCAGCGGATTGGGGTGTCATTTCAACCGGCAGTTCTTTCGTCGGGCGCCGTCGTTCATGGGCCGCACCCTGGTCGGCACGGTGTTGACGATGCTGATCGCCACCCTGGCGGCCTTGGGCCTGAGTACCCTGACCCACCTGGACCTGCGTTCACTGACCCTCGGCATGATGCCCGGCGGTATCGCGGAAATGAGCCTGACGGCCGAGACGCTGCAACTGTCGGTGCCATTGGTGACGGCGTTGCAAGTGATGCGATTGCTGTTTGTGCTGTTTCTGGCGGAGCCGTTATTCAGGTATTGGATGCGCAGGCCGGGGGCGGCCTGATCGTCCGCGGCGCCTTCATCGCGAGCAAGCTCGCTCCCACAAGAGGTGTGTGACCTTATGTGGGATCGAGCTTGCTCGCGATGGGGCCCTTATTGCCGACCATTTAAAGCGGCGGCAATCGCCAATCAATGGGCGCCTCGCCATGCTGCTCGAGGAATTTGTTGGTCCGGCCAAAATGCCCGCAGCCCAAGAAACCACGATAAGCCGACAACGGCGACGGGTGGACCGAGGTCAACACCAAATGCTTGGTGGCGTCGATCAGCTTCTGCTTGCCCTGGGCATGGGCGCCCCACAGCAGGAAGACCAGGTTCGGCTGGTGTTCGCTGACCACTTCGATGACCCGGTCGGTGAAATGCTGCCAGCCCTTGCCCGCGTGAGCGTTGGCGTTGGCGCGCTCCACGGTCATGGTGGTGTTGAGCAGCAACACGCCCTGGTCGGCCCAGCTTTGCAGGTAGCCGTGATTTGGAATGTCGATGTTCAAATCGCGCTTCAATTCCTTGAAGATGTTCACCAGCGAGGGGGGTGCCGGCACGCCCGGTTGTACCGAGAAGCACAAACCATGGGCCTGGCCCGGGCCGTGGTACGGGTCCTGGCCGAGGATCACAACCTTGACCTTATCCAGCGGCGTGGAATTGAGGGCATTGAAAATCAGCGGTGCCGGTGGGTAAATCTCCTTGCCGGCGGCGTATTCACTGCGCAGGAATTCGCGCAACTCTGCCATGTAGGGCTGGTCGAACTCGGCACGCAGTGCCTGCTTCCAGCTCGGTTCGAGTTTGATACGGTCGTCGGCAGTCATGGTTGCATCCGGTAAAAACAATGGGCGCACCCTAGGAAAGCCTACATGGCTTGTCAATTGATCTGACGCAGAACCGGCACTTTCCTACGCAGCGGTCATACTGATCATTCCAATTTCTGATCGAGGTCACGATGAATCTGCACTTCGAAGAGCTCACCGGCATCGACGGGGCCCGTATCGGCATTGCCACCCTGGACGCCGAAAAATCCCTGAATGCCTTGTCCCTGCCGATGATCAACGCCTTGCGTGATCGTCTCGATGCCTGGGCCCGGGAGCCGCAGGTTGTTTGTGTGCTGTTGCGCGGCAATGGCCCCAAGGCATTTTGCGCCGGCGGTGAAGTGCGCAGCCTGGTGGAAGCCTGCCGTGCCCATCCCGGCGAAGTGCCGCCGCTGGCTGCACAATTCTTCGCGGCGGAATACCGCTTGGACTTCAACCTGCACACCTACCCCAAACCTCTGCTGTGTTGGGGCCATGGTTATGTACTGGGCGGCGGCATGGGGCTGCTGCAAGGCGCCAGTACCCGCATCGTCACACCAAGCAGTCGCCTGGCAATGCCGGAGATCAGCATCGGCCTGTACCCGGACGTCGGCGCCAGTTGGTTCCTGTCGCGCCTGCCCGGCAAGCTCGGGCTGTTTCTCGGCCTGACCGGCGCCCACATGAATGCCCGGGACGCCATCGACCTGGGCCTGGCCGACCGCTTTTTTCTGGATGAACAACAGGACGACCTGATCGAGGGCCTGCTGCAACTCAATTGGCAGGAACAAACCGAGATGCAGCTCAACAGCCTGCTCAAGGCTTTGCAGCAGGAAGCGGTCGACAAAATGCCAGAAGCGCAATGGCTACCACGCCGGCAGAAAATCGACGAATGGCTGGATGTCAGCGACGTGCGTTGCGCCTGGAAAGCCCTCAGCCTGCTGGTGGAGCACCCTGATCCGCTGATCGCCCGGGCGGCCAAGACCATGACCGAAGGCTCGCCGTTGACCGCTTGTCTGGTCTGGGAGCAGATCGCCCGGGCCCGCCATTTGTCCTTGGCCGGTGTGTTCCGGATGGAATACACCTTGAGCCTCAACTGCTGCCGCCATCCGGAATTCAGCGAAGGCGTACGCGCGCGCCTGATCGACAAGGACCACAAGCCCCACTGGCACTGGCCGGACATCAACCATGTGCCCGAAGCGGCGGTCGAGGCGCACTTTCACAAGGCGTGGGAAGGTCGGCATCCGTTGGCGGATTTGTCCAACGAATAAAGCCCCTGGGTGACACCCAGTGGGAGTGACATTCTGTGAGAGTGATATCTGTGGGATGTGACATCTGTGGGAGCAAAGCTTGCTCGCAATAGCGGTATGCCAGTCACAGAGAGGCTGACTGATCCCCTGTCATCGCGAGCAAGCTTTGCTCCCACAAGCCTTATCCCATCGGGTTTATTGCAGACATAAAAAAGCGGCGCTTGATGCGCCGCCTTTTTCTGCCCTGGGATCAGCGGTGGTTGCGTCGTCCATCGTGATCGCCGCGTCCACGATCATAATCACCGCGTCCACGATGATCACGCCCGCCTCGACCCCGTCGGTCATCATTCCAGCCACCCCGGCTATGGCCGTCCCAGCCACCCCGGTGTGGATAAGGTCGGTACGCCGCTCGCGGTGGCGAGTAGTGGCGTGGGCCATGTTGGTAGTAACGCGGTGCCGAGTAGTAGCGCGGCGCCGGTTGGTAATACCGCGGGGCGTAATAGCCACGCGGTGCCGAATAGTAACTCCCGCCACCGCTGTAATAGACCGGTGCCGGTGAGGTGTAGACCTCGGAACGGTAGTAGCTCGAGTCTCCGTCGTAATAAGGCACGCAGGCCGAAAGAGTCAAACCGAGAAACGCAATGAGCAGCAGTCGTCGATACATGGCGGCCTCCTGGACCGCGGATGGGCCACATCAGCGACGCTGATGGGCGGCAGTCATCTATTGGGTGACTGACGATTAATCTGACAGCGAAATCGAGATCTGGTGCGCTCCAGCAATAAGTTGAAACATGTAGCTCTTTGCCTCATGCCGGTGCGCAGCGGCACCACAATTGCGCACCCGGCCCGCCCCCAGCCACCGACTTGCGGCCCCCGCCCTCTCTGGACCGGGCCTTGACCCCAGTTGGCACGGCTCTCGCTTTAACAAATTCCGTGCAGGAGTCATCACAGGTTCGCGGCACCACAATTTGCAATGGCTGACTAGGGTTCCGGCTCGCTTCTGGCGAGCGGCTGGTCCGAGAGTTGGCGACCTCCAGTTGAGGTTACACGGCGGGACAAAAGCCCGGGAGACAAGCCACCGTTCGCGGTGCCGCGTTGCTCCTGTCCGCCCTTGATCAACTGGAGAATTACCATGCTCAAGCTTCGTCTGTCCGCCCTGCTCCTCGCCGCCCTCTCGGCCCTCGCGAGCTTCTCATCCGCCGCCGCCCAAAAAGACCATTTCAGCGTCTGCTGGACCATTTACGCCGGCTGGATGCCCTGGGAATACGCCGGCAGCCAAGGCATCGTCGATAAATGGGCGAAAAAGTACGGCATCAAGATTGATGTCGTGCAGCTCAACGACTACGTCGAATCCATCAATCAGTACACCGCCGGTCAGTTCGACGGCTGCACCATGACCAACATGGATGCCCTGACCATTCCCGCGGCCGGTGGCGTGGACAGCACCGCGCTGATCGTCAGCGATTTTTCCAATGGCAACGACGGTATCGTCCTCAAGGGCGAGGGCAAGAAAGTCGCCGACCTCAAGGGCATGGACGTCAATCTGGTGGAACTGTCGGTGTCCCATTACCTGCTGGCCCGCGCCCTGGATTCGGTTGGTCTCGCCGAGAAAGACCTGAAAGTCGTCAACACCTCCGACGCCGACATCTCCGCCGCCTTCAACACCGACCAGGTCAAGGCCGTCACCACCTGGAACCCGATGCTCTCGGACATCAAGGCCCAGCCAGGTGTGAGCGAAGTGTTCAATTCCAGCCAGGTTCCCGGCGAGATCATGGACATGATGGTGGTCAACACCCAGACCCTGCAGGACAACCCCGCCCTGGGCAAAGCGTTGACCGGCGCCTGGTTCGAAGTGGTGGCGCTGATGAACGCGAAAAACGCCGCCAGCCAGGCTGCGCTGGAACACATGGCCAAAGCGTCGGGCACCGACCTCAAAGGTTTCCAGGCGCAGCTGGACACCACCAAATTGTTCGCCACACCCAAGGAAGCGCTCAACTTCGCCACCGGCGAACAACTGCCCGCCACCATGGGCAAGGTAGCCGAGTTCTCGTTCCAGCACGGTTTGCTGGGCGAAGGCGCCAAGAGCACCGACGCAGTCGGCATGACGTTCGCCAATGGCGTGACCCGCGGCGACAAGGCCAACCTCAAGCTGCGCTTTGACCCGACCTACGTACAGCTGGCCGCCGACGCCAAGCTGTAAACCGGAGGACCTGGCATGCGCCTGATCAACCGCTACCCGGATCGTCCCAGCCGCTTGTTGCTGGTGATCCTGCCATTCGCGCTGGTGTTGTTCGCCTACTTCATGGGCTCGGCCGAACGGTTGACGGACAACCCCAACGACAAGCTCCTGCCCAGCGCCGTGCAAATGGCCGATGCGGTCAAACGCCTGGCCTTCACCGCCGATGCCCGCAGCGGCGACTATCTGCTCTGGCAAGACACCGCGTCGAGCTTGCGTCGGTTGGCCATCGGCCTGGGCATCAGCGCCCTGGCCGGGCTGTGCCTGGGCATTGCCGCCGGTACGTTGCCGCTGTTTGGCGCACCGCTGTCGCCGTTGCTCACCGTGGTGTCGATGGTGCCGCCGCTGGCTATCCTGCCGATCCTGTTCATCGTCTTCGGCCTGGGGGAACTGTCGAAAGTGATGCTGATCGTGATTGGCATCACACCGTGCCTGGCGCGCGACCTGGAACAGCGCGCCCGGGAAATTCCGCCCGAGCTGCTGATCAAGGCCCAGACCCTCGGCGCGTCGACCTGGACCCTGATGCTGCGGGTGGTGCTGCCGCAACTGCTGCCGCGCCTGTTGATTTCCCTGCGGCTGATGCTCGGTTCGGCCTGGCTGTTTCTGATCGCCGCTGAAGCCATCGCCTCTACGGATGGGCTGGGCTATCGGATTTTCCTGGTGCGTCGTTACCTGGCGATGGACGTGATCTTGCCATATGTGGTGTGGATCACCCTGCTCGCCTGGCTGATGGACTGGGGCCTCAAGCAACTGACCCGGCAAGCGTTCCCCTGGTACGAGGGGGCGAAGGCATGAGCTTCATTACGGTGAACAACGTCTGGCAACAGTATGCCGACCAGGTGGTACTGGAGCGTTTGAACCTGAGCGTCTCTGAGGGTGAGTTCTGCACCCTGGTGGGCGCCTCGGGTTGCGGCAAGTCGACCTTCCTGCGCTTGCTGCTGGGCCAGGAACGCGCCAGTCGCGGACAGATTCTCCTGGATGGCGAACCCTTGGCCGGCGAGCCGGATGCCAGCCGGGGCGTGGTGTTCCAGCGCTATTCGGTGTTCCCGCACCTGAGCGTGCTGGACAACGTGGCCCTGGGCCTGGAGTTGCCGCGCTCGCCGCTGCTGGGCCGCCTGTTTGGCAGCGCCAAGCGCCAGGCCCGCGACGACGCCGCGCAACTGCTGGACAAGGTCGGCCTGGGCCATGCGCTGGATAAATACCCGGCGCAACTGTCCGGGGGCATGCAACAGCGGCTGGCGATCGCCCAGGCACTGATCATGAAGCCGCGTGTCCTGCTGCTGGACGAGCCCTTCGGCGCCCTCGACCCGGGCATTCGCAAAGACATGCACGCCCTGTTGCTGGAGCTGTGGCGCGAAACCCGGCTGACGGTGTTCATGGTCACCCATGACCTGTCCGAAGGTTTCAGCCTCGGCACACGCCTGCTGGTGTTCGACAAGGTCCGTGTCGACCCGCACGCCCCCGGCGCCTATGGCGCCCGCATTACCTACGACATTCCATTGAACAGCGACCGCCGCACCGCCCGTGCCGCCGTCGACGCCCTGCCCGCCGGACTGGCCGGCACGTTGCGTATCGCTTGAACGGAGTTTTGCCATGACCGACTCGACCCAATTGTTTACACCTTTCGCCGAAGAACTGCTGCCCGGCGGCGGCCACCGTTCCTTCGTGCTCAAGCGCGGCCAACTGCTGCGCCTGACCGACCTGCGCGGCGGGGCCAACGTGAGCCTGACGCTGCTCAACGCCAACGAAAAAACCGAACGCCTGAACCTGCCCGACAGCCTCAAATGCCAACACACCGCCAAGCTCACCACCGGCCATTGCCTCTACTCCGACATGGGCCGGGTGCTGGCGGCCATCACCGCCGACACCTGCGGCTGGAGCGACAGCCTCGGCGGTGTGCTCTGCGCCGAGGAAGTCGCTGAAAAATACGGTCAGGGCCGCTACCAGGAACTGCGCAACGGCTTCTTTCGCAACGGCACCGACAACCTGCTGGTGGAGCTGGGCAAATGGGGGCTGGGCCTGTCCGACCTGCTGATGACCCTCAACCTGTTCAGCCGGGTCGATGTCGATGAGGCCGGAGGCTTTCACTTTGTCGAAGGCAACTCCAAGGCCGGTGATTACATCGAGCTGTACGCACCGATGGACACCCTGGTGGTGCTGACCGCGCTGCAGCACCCGATGGACCCGAACCCGCAATACGCCCCGCAACCGCTCAAGCTCAGTTGGATGAACGCTGACGCCAGCGTCGCCGAGCACTGTCGTCATTCGCGCCCGGAAAACCAGCGCGGCTTCATCAACACCGACCGCCTGTTCGCCTGAGGATCGCTGCCATGTCACTCGCCATCGCCACCGCACACAAGCAACCCGATACTGCCGTCTACCGCGCCACCATCCCCGCCGGGGAGCCCTGGCTGGTGGAGGTCAAGGCCGGCCAGACCCTGCGCATCCTCGACCTGGAAGGCAACCAGGCGGTCGATACGCTGTTCTACAGCCTGGCCAACCCCAAGGAACGCTACGACGTGCAGCGCACCCTGCGCCGGCAGAACAGCGTCTACCTGAGCACCGGCAGCGTGCTGTATTCCAACCTCGGCCACCCGATGCTGACCATCGTCGAAGACACTTGCGGACGCCACGACACCCTCGGCGGCGCCTGCGCCCAGGAAAGCAACACCGTGCGCTACGCCCTGGAAAAACGCTACATGCACAGCTGCCGCGACAACTACCTGCGGGCCTGCGCCCACGACGGTCGGCTGGGCAAGGGCGACATCGGGCCGAACATCAACTTCTTCATGAACGTGCCGGTCACCGCCGATGGCGGCCTGACCTTCGAAGATGGGATCTCGGCGCCAGGGAAGTACGTCGACCTGCGGGCCGAGATGGACGTGATCGTGTTGATCTCCAACTGCCCGCAACTGAACAACCCGTGCAACGCCTACAACCCCACGCCAGCGGAGCTCTTGATATGGAACTGAAACTCACCCGCCTTCGGCGCTGGCTGTTCGCGTTGTGCCAGAGCCGGTCGGGGCAGTGCATCAAATAACGCCCTGATCCCCTGTGGGAGCGAGCTTGCTCGCGATAGCGGTCTGTCAGTTACATCAAGGTTGGATGTACCGCCGCTATCGCGAGCAAGCTCGCTCCCACAAGGGGAGTAGTGGTGTTTGGAGGTTTGTCGCCAGGGACGACCCCGGCGGCCATCGAAAACTGCGGGACGGCCCGCATCCCAGTTCAGGCAGCACGCATGCCTGAGGGGGCAATGCCATGTTCGAAAAAATCCTGATCGCCAACCGTGGCGCCATCGCCTGCCGCATCCTGCGGACCTTGCGTGAGCTGAAGGTCGAAGGCGTCGCAGTGTATTCCCAGGCCGACGCGGCCAGCTTGCATATCCTCCAGGCCGATGAAGCCCACTGCCTGGGCGAAGGCGCGGCGGCCGGTACTTACCTGGCGGTGGACAAGCTTTTGGCGATTGCCAAAAGCAGCGGCGCGACCGCGATCCATCCCGGCTACGGCTTTCTCTCGGAAAACGCCGCCTTCGCGCAAGCGTGCGAAGCTGCCGGTATTGCCTTCATCGGTCCGACGCCAGAACAACTGCGCATGTTCGGCCTCAAGCACACAGCCCGCGACCTGGCGCGCCGGCACGGTGTGCCACTGCTCGAAGGCACCGAACTGCTCGACAGCCTCGACGCCGCGCTATTGGCCGGCACGCAGCTCGGCTATCCGGTGATGCTCAAAAGTACCGCCGGCGGCGGCGGTATCGGCATGCGTGTGTGTCGCAGCGCCGCCGACCTGAGCGAATCCTTCGAAGCGGTCAAGCGCCTGGGCCAGAACAACTTCAGCGACGCCGGGGTGTTCATCGAAAAGTACATCGAACGTGCGCGGCATCTGGAAGTGCAGGTATTCGGCGACGGCCTGGGCCAAGTGATTGCCTTGGGCGTGCGCGACTGCTCGGTGCAACGGCGCAACCAGAAAGTCCTCGAGGAAACCCCGGCGCCGAACCTGCCCGAGGGCATGGCCGATGAACTCTGCGCAGCGGCGATCCAACTGGCCCAGGCCGTGAACTACCGCAGCGCCGGCACCGTGGAGTTCGTGTTCGACAGCGACGCGGGGCGCTTCTATTTCCTGGAAGTGAACACCCGCCTGCAAGTGGAGCACGGCGTCACCGAGCAGGTGTGGGGCGTGGACCTGGTGCGCTGGATGGTGCAACTGGCGGCCGGTGATCTACCGCCACTGAGTGAGCTGGGCCAAGGTTTGAAAGCCGAGGGCCACGCGATCCAGGCGCGCTTGTATGCCGAGGATCCAGGTCGGGATTTCCAGCCAAGCCCGGGGCTGCTGACCGCCGTTAAATTTCCCCAGGCCGACGGCAAGGCACTGCGCATCGACACCTGGGTCGAGGCCGGTTGCCAGGTCCCACCCTATTTCGACCCGATGATCGCCAAGGTCATCCGTTGGGCGCCAACCCGCGAGCAGGCGCGCCTGGGCTTGCATCAAGCGCTGGACGAAAGCCTGCTGTACGGCGTCGAGACCAACCGCCAATACCTGCAACAGATTCTCCTCGACACGCCGTTTGCCAGCGGTCAGCCCTGGACCCGCTGCCTGGAGGCGTTGGTCTATCGCGCCAACACCGTCGAAGTGCTCAGCCCCGGCACCCAGACCAGCGTCCAGGACTATCCCGGCCGCCTCGGTTACTGGGCGGTGGGTGTGCCGCCGTCGGGACCGATGGACAGCCGTTCGCTGCGCCTGGGCAATCGCCTCTTGGGCAACGAAGAAGGTGCGGCGGCCTTGGAAATCACCATGAACGGGCCGCTGCTGCGCTTCAACTGCGCTGCCCGGGTGGCGGTGACCGGTGCGGTGATTGCCCTCACGCTCGACGGCGAAGCGGTGCCGATGAACACGCCGTTGTCGATTGCTGCCGGCGCCACCCTCGCCATCGGCCACATCTCTGGCGCCGGGGCGCGCAGCTACCTGTGCCTGCAAGGCGGCGTGCAAGTGCCGGATTACCTGGGCAGTAAAAGCACCTTCACCCTCGGCCAGTTCGGCGGCCATGGCGGACGGGCGTTGTGTACCGGCGACGTGTTGCACCTGGCACCGCTGGATGAGCACGCGATGCTGCCGCCAACGAGCGCGCCGATCCTGGAACTGCCAAGCGTGCGCCAGATCCGCGTGATCTACGGTCCCCACGGTGCGCCCGAATACTTCACCGAGCGCTACATCCAGACGTTCTTCGACACGGCCTGGGAAGTGCACTTCAACTCCAGCCGCACCGGCGTGCGCCTGATCGGGCCGAAACCCGAATGGGTCCGCGCCGACGGTGGCGAGGCCGGGCTGCATCCTTCCAACATCCATGACAACCCCTACGCCATCGGCGCCGTGGACTTCACCGGCGACATGCCCGTCATCCTCGGCCCCGACGGCCCGAGCCTGGGCGGTTTCGTCTGCCCGGTGACGGTGATCGAAGCGGACCTCTGGCAGTTGGGGCAACTCAAGGCGGGGGACAAGGTGCGGTTTGTGTCGGTGGATGTATCGACCGCGCGCTCACTGGCCCTGCAATGGGATCAATGTGGGAGCGAGCTTGCTCGCGATAGCGATCTGTCAGTCACATCGATTCTGGATGTCACGCCGCTATCGCGAGCAAGCTCGCTCCCACAGGGGCTGGGGTCGCCTGTGGTGTTGGATATCGGCCAGGACGATACGCGCCTGGTGGCAAGGCTATCTGGCGACACCCACCTGCTGCTGGAAATCGGCGCCCCCGAACTGGACCTGGTGCTGCGCTTTCGCGCCCATGCCTTGATGCAGGCGTTGGAACACAAACACCTGCCCGGCGTGATCGACCTGACGCCGGGCATTCGCTCGCTGCAAGTGCACTACCAACCCGAGCAAATGCCCCTGGCCGATCTACTGAATATCGTCGCCGGTGAGTGGGACGCCGTGTGCGCGGCGCAGGACCTGCAAGTGCCGTCGCGCATCGTCCACCTGCCGCTGTCCTGGGATGATCCGGCCTGCCAGCTCGCCATCGAAAAATACATGACCACGGTGCGCAAGGACGCGCCCTGGTGCCCGAGCAATCTGGAGTTCATCCGACGCATCAACGATCTGCCCAACCTCGATGAAGTGCAACGCACGGTGTTCGACGCCAGTTACCTGGTGATGGGCCTGGGGGACGTCTACCTCGGCGCGCCGGTCGCCACGCCGCTCGACCCACGGCATCGACTGGTGACCACCAAATACAACCCGGCCCGAACCTGGACCGCGGAAAACTCGGTGGGCATCGGCGGCGCCTATATGTGCGTGTACGGTATGGAAGGTCCTGGTGGCTACCAGTTCGTCGGACGCACGTTGCAGATGTGGAATCGTTATCGGAACGTCGCCGCCTTCGACGGCAAGCCGTGGCTGCTGCGGTTCTTCGACCAGATCCGCTTCTATCCGGTCAGCGCCGACGAACTGCTGCGCATCCGGCGGGACTTCCCCCTGGGCCGCTTCGACCTGGAGATCGAGCACAGCCAGCTCAACCTCGCCGACTACCAGCGTTTCCTGGTGCAGGAAGCCGACGGCATCGCCGCGTTCCGCCAACGGCAACAAGGCGCCTTCGACGCCGAGCGCGAGCGTTGGATCGCCAGTGGCCAAGCGCACTTCGACAGTGAAGAAGCGGCCATCGAACCCAGCGAAGATTCGCCGCTGAACGACGGTCAATTAAGTGTCGACAGCCACATCGCCGGCAACCTCTGGCAGGTGCAGGTAGACGTTGGCGCACGGGTCGCCGCCGGTGATGTGCTGGTCATCCTGGAGTCGATGAAAATGGAAATCCCGCTGCTTGCGCCCTCGGCCGGCGTGGTGCGCGAGGTGCGCGTCCAGCCAGGTTCTGCAGTGCGCGCCGGACAGCGCGTCGTGGTGCTGGACCGTGACTGAACTCAATCAAAGGATTAACACCATGAACCTCTCTCTTCGCTTGGACGACCTGCGCAACACCTACCGCAGCGGCGAACTGACGCCACGCCAATTGCTGTTGGGCCTGCGGGAAAAAGCCGCAGCGCTGAACCCGGACTATCACCTGTTCATCCACCTGCTGACGGCCGAAGAACTGGAACCCTACCTGGCCGCATTGGAAAGCCGCGACCTGGAGAGCCTGCCGCTGTACGGCGTGCCGTTTGCCATCAAGGACAACATCGACCTGGCCGGCATTCCGACCACCGCCGCCTGCCCGGCGTTTGCCTACGTGCCAGACCGTTCGGCGACCATTGTCGAGCAGTTGCTGGCTCTGGGCGCGATCCCTCTGGGCAAGACCAACCTCGACCAATTTGCCACCGGGCTCAATGGCACTCGCTCGCCCTACGGCGCCTGCCGCAACAGCGTGTTGCCCGACTATCCGGCAGGCGGTTCGAGCGCCGGCTCGTCGCTGGCCGTGGCCCTGGGCGTGGCGAGTTTTGCCTTGGGCACCGATACCGCCGGCTCCGGTCGGGTGCCCGCAGCGTTGAACAACCTGGTGGGGTTGAAGGCCACCTTGGGGTTGATCTCCACGGCGGGCGTGGTCCCAGCCTGTCGCACCCTGGACTGCGTCACCACCTTCACAGCGACAGCCAAGGAAGCCAGCCAGCTCTTGGCGCTGACGGCCCGTCCAGACCCTCGTGACGACTACAGCCGCCACAACCCGCAGTGGAACGACGGCGCCGCGTTCGGCGCGCCTCGGCGCTTTCGTTTCGGTGTGCCGCGCCAACGGGACTTGGCATTTTTCGGCTGCCTGGAAGGTCCGCAGCTGTTTCAGGAAGCCATCGACCGACTCGAACGCCTGGGCGGTGAAGCCGTGGAACTGGACTTGTCGCCGTTCCTGGAAGCCGCACGGCTGCTGTATGAAGGCCCCTGGGTGGCCGAACGCTACAGCGTTGCCGGCGCCTTGATGGAACATGAGCCGGAGGCCGTACTGCCGGTCATCCGCGCTGTCCTGGCGAAAGCACCTACGGTGGATGGTGTACAAACCTTCCGTGCCCGTTACCGTTTGCAAGCCCTCAAGGCCCAGTGCGACCGGGCCATGGATACGCTCGATTGCGTCCTCACCCCGACCATCGGCCGCCCGGTGACCCTCGCCGAACTGGCCGCCGAACCGGTGCTGCGCAATTCGGAGCTGGGTTACTACACCAATTTCATGAACCTGCTGGACTACGCCGCCGTCGCCGTACCCAGTGCGTTCATGGCCAACGGCTTGCCCTGGGGCGTGACGTTGCTCGGTCGAGCCTTCACCGACCAATACCTCTTGAGCGTGGCCGATGCCCTGCAGCGTCAACAGGACAAGGCCTTGCCAGCGCCCGCCAACCCGGCGCGCCACGACCGGGCGCGGCTGGTGGTGTGTGGCGCACACCTGGATGGGTTGGCGCTGAACTGGCAACTCAAGCAACGCGGCGCGCGGCTGATCGAGGCCACCCAAAGCTCAGCGGATTACCGCCTCTACGCCTTGGCCGGTGGCCCGCCCTTGCGTCCCGGCATGCTTCGGGTCAGCGAGGGCGGCGTGGCGATCGAGGTGGAGGTCTGGGAACTGCCGAGCAGCGAACTGGGTTCATTCCTGACCGGCATCCCCGCACCATTGGGGCTGGGTAAGGTGCAACTGGCCGATGGTCGCTGGGAAAGCGGATTCATCTGCGAGTCGTATGGCCTGGAAGGCGCGCGGGACATCAGTCACCTGGGGGGATGGCGGGCTTATCTGCGTAGCCTGGAATAAGGCTGAACCGGTGGTGAGGGCACTTGTTCCCTCATCACCGTCCCACAAACCTGCAAATCCGAATGTCTTTTCCCACAAGGCCACTAAACTGACTTCATTGGGTCTGCGCCAAGGGAATCGCCATGTCGCTCCGTTCGCCGTTGTATTCCCAGCGCAAGCCGCTCCTGGCCGTGGTGGCGCTGCTCGGTACAGGTTTCCTGATCATTGCGTTGCTGGGCTACTACGCAGCCCATGCCTCGGTACGCGATAACATCCTCAAGACGCTGTATCTGAACCTGCTGATCGGCATGCTCGTGACGCTGGCGGTCCTGGCAATCCTTTATCGGTTGATCAACAGCTACCAACAACGCATCGACGCCCAGGCCACCCTCGACAGCCTGACCGAATTGCCGAATCGCCGTGGCTTCGACCTGCTGGCCGTGCAAGCCCTGCATGAAGCCCAGCGCGAGCCAAAACCCTTGACTGCGGTGCTGGTGGAACTGGACGAGTTCAAGCGGTTGGACAGCACCCATGGTCATATCGCCACCGAACAACTGCTGACCGGGTTCGCCCGCGACCTGACGCAAAGCCTGCGGCATTCGGACATCGTGTGTCGCTGGAGCACTGAAGCCTTTGCCGTCCTGCTCAAGGACACCGACGGACAGACCGGTCTGAAGATCGCAGAGAAAATTCGTCAGCACATCGAAAAGCAGCGCTATTTCTGCAGTGGAAAACAATTGCTGGTCACCGTCAGCCTCGGCCTCACCACCTTGCAGGACGAAGACACCTTGCACAGCCTGCTGTCGCGGACCGATCATGCGCTGCAACGCGCCCGACAGACCGGGTGCAACCGAACCTGCGTGGAAATGCCTCATTCCAGTTATGAATAAACCCGACCTTTGCCCGGCCTGCGGCGGTGTCAACGACTGCACCCTGGCCGACCCACGAACCGCCGACCGGGCCTGCTGGTGTTACGGCGTAAGCATCGACCCGGCCGTGCTCGAGGCACTGCCAGCCGAACTGCGCGATCAGTCCTGCCTGTGCCCACGCTGCGCCCAGGTCGAAGCCCAGTTGCGCGCCAAGCCCCAGCCGATCGCGTAAGATGCCCGCCCTCCGTTGCCTTGCCTGAACTGCCCATGCGCGTCGACCGTTTCCTCAGTAATCTGCCGCGATTCAATCGCCAACAAGTGCGCCTGTTGCTGGTGGAACGCCGGGTACGGATCGACGGCCAGACCGTCAGCGATCCCCATGCACAAGTCCGTGAATTCAGCCGTGTAGAGGTCGACGACGAAGTGCTGCAAACGGGCCGGCCGACGCGCTACTTCATGCTGCACAAGCCGCCCGGCTGTGTCAGTGCGACTCGCGACCCACAACACCCCACCGTCCTCGACTGGCTGGACGAACCGGACAAGGACGACCTGCACATCGCCGGGCGCCTGGATTTCAACACCACCGGGCTGATGCTGATCACCAATGACGGCAGCTGGTCGCGCCGCCTGACCCAACCGCAGACCAAACTGCCCAAGGTCTACTACGTCGAAACCGAGCAAATCATCACGGCCGAATACGCCGATACCTTCGCCCGGGGCCTGTACTTTGCCTTCGAAGACCTCACCACCCAACCTGCAGAGCTGACGCTGCTGGGGCCCAGATCGGCGCGCTTGAGCATCGTTGAAGGGCGCTATCACCAGGTCAAGCGCATGTTCGGCCATTTCAACAACAAGGTGCTGCGCCTGCACCGCGAGCGCATGGGCCCGCTGACACTGGATGCCCATCTCGAGCCGGGCCAGTACCGCGCCTTGAGCCTTGAAGAAGTCCATCTCATCTGAACCCACTACCGCTGGGCAGAAGTGTCGAACAATTTTCCGATAGGTACTTGCGCAACGGTCGCCCCCCTGCTTGAATCAAACCGTCGGCCGAAATGTGACCGATGAGTCACAACATACTTCCAAGAAACCTTTTGCCGGCTGGAACCCTCAGGTTCCGCCTTGTCCCGCCGGCGAACTGCCCGCCTATAACAATACCCGTCGACCGTTTTTTTTGGATCGACATGGGCTTTATCTTCCAGGCGTATGCCTACCTGTCACATTGCCCGTGCAATCTCATTGCGCGCATACCCGCTTGCCAGGAGTCTTATGACATGAGGCCAGAAATCGCTGTGCTGGATATACAGGGTCAGTATCGGGTTTACACGGAGTTCTATCGCGCAGACGCCGCACAAAAGACCATCATTCTGGTCAACGGCTCAATGGCCACCACCGCGTCGTTTGCACAGACCGCCAAAAACCTCTACCCGCAATTCAATGTTGTGCTGTACGACCAACCCTACGCGGGCAAGTCAAAAGCTCACAACCGACATGAGCAAATGCTGACGAAAGAGATCGAGGGCCAGATTCTCCTGGAACTGATCGACCACTTCGCCGCCGAGCACGTGCTGTCGTTTTCCTGGGGCGGCGCCGCCACGTTGACCGCCTTGGCGCAGCGACCACGGCGCATCGAAAAAGCGGTGATCAGCTCGTTCTCGCCGGTGCTCAATGCGCCGATGCGCGACTACCTGGAACGCGGCGTGGACTACCTGGGCAGCCTGGACGGCGACCGTGTCGGGCACTTGGTCAACAGCACCATCGGCAAACACCTGCCGCCGCTGTTCAAGCGCTTCAACTATCGCCATGTCAGCAGCCTGGCCGAGCATGAGTACGGGCAGATGCACTTCCACATCAGCGATGTGCTCCACAGCGACCAGCTGTGCTACGTCAACGCCGCGAAAAAGATCAACGTACCGGTGTTGTTCCTGAACGGCGAATGGGACGAATACACTGCGGCCGATGACGCCAGGCTCTTTGCCGATCACGTGCAGCACAGCAGCTTCAGCACGCTGCAAGCCACCGGGCACTTCCTGGACATGGAACACAAAGCCGCCTGCCGCGACAGCCGTAACGCCTTGATGGGTTTCCTCACACCGGAACACCACGAAAGCCGACCGCGCTATAGCTACGTACAGGGCTACCATGCACCGGCCATCTGAAACCGAGTCCTGGCGAGCAAGCCCCGTCCTGCGCCTTCAGCAACGGGGCTTGCCCGCCAACGACCGCTCTGGTTTGAGGCTCGCGTAGACGACTGACCGCACGCTGTGTGAAGAAAAACTTCAAATCCGTGCCCACATCTGGTACAAAGTCAGCCGCTCTGAGCGGGTGTCGTATAATGGCATTACTCCAGCTTCCCAAGCTGATAACGAGGGTTCGATTCCCTTCACCCGCTCCAATCGAATTCTGGTCCTGCGCCGTATGTTTTTTGGCGAGGGATTAAAAAACCGGCTCTTGGTGGCCGGTTTTTTTTGGTCTGGAATTTTGTGGGATTTGCGCCCCTGAGGTTCACACCGAGCACCTATGAAGGAGAGCAAGGATGCACCTGATTGACTCATATCTGCCTACGTATCAGTTCAGTGAATTGCATACCGCGGACATCCCCGTAGACCCTTCCCATGCCATGGCGGCAATCCTCGCCCATCGCCCCGAAGACGACCGTTTTTTTCGGTATGCAATCAAGCTTCGCGAACTCCCCATGCGCCTGCTGGGTCGTTCTCCGCATCCAGGCGCTGATCAACGCGCTTCATTCGGCATGGATAATTTCACGTTGCTTCAACGCAACGGCGACAAAGAGATCGCCTACGGGCTCGCCGGCAAGCTGTGGAAAGCTGACTACGGCCAAGTCGTTGTCGCGGATGCCGAAGCGTTCGAGCTGTTCAATGAGCCGGGGAATGTGAAGCTGGTCATTAGCTTCAGCTGCCAGCTGCTGCGATCGGGCTTGACGAGGGTGACCACGCAGACACGGGTGCATTGCCTCGACGCGGATGCGTTGCGAAGTTTTACGTCGTATTGGTATTTGATTCGCCCGGTCAGCGGGCTTATTCGTCGGCGCATGCTGAGGGCTATTGCGAGGCGTTGTGCAGCAGGCGCTTTGAAGAAGAGTGAGCATGAATGAGCGCTCATGGAGATAACTTCATCAGACCTTCGCCATAGGAGAAGTGCTAGGCAGGTGATCAAGCCTCTTGGATCCGCTTACAGCAAAGTAGAAGCGATGGCGCTGAACACGTAGGGGGTAGGGCACCGATGATTTGAGATGAGTGGCAAAGAATCAAACATGCCTTGCGACAAAAGCGACGACGGCGAACAGAGTCAGGGCGAACGTAGCACCGATGCTGAACGGCAGCAACGTAACGCGGATATAGCGACAGCGTTTCGCCCATCAGCTCGCGCAAGGAAACCACGAGTTCGACGAGACTTTGAACAGAGCCTAATGAACCTTGGGCTGATTTGACGGCAACATCTCAGTGTGCCTGAGCAGAGGCCCGCGCAGCTTTGATAGCCTCTGCTTTCTGCACAACATCACGTTGCGAGGCGTTAGCTTTGCCAATGATGCCCATCAAGATTTCTTTTCTAGTCTCGGCGGGAGTGTTAGTGAAAAACTCAGTCAAAGCGCTGGTTTTCTTGATCTTATCTGTACTCATTGATTTCAAACCTCTGCTAACAGCTCAACGAGCTGAGCCTGATCATAGATCTGGGGAATCAGAGCGTCAATCGTATCCCCAGCCACATCAAGCTCAACCTGTTGAGCGTCGTCGCCATCAAAGTCCTTGATAAGCAAATCGATGTGGACCTGGCTACCGTAGATGCGCTTCAACTCAATGACATTGCGCCGTGCGGCAACAAACTGTCTGGCGAACTCCTGCAGCGGAATGTTCCTGCCCTCTGTAACTTCCCGAGCCTGCACGAACTGCCAGGCGAGTTCTGGTCTCTGGTAGACATACATAATCTGGGCTTTCCTGCCACTTCCCAAGACGCGGTCGATATTCCGCTTCGCTACCCCAAGGTTGGCCATCGTCCCATCCAGAATGAACGAAAGCCGCTTCTTGAACGCGCGGTCCAACACCTTTTCTAGAATCTTCGTAACCGCACGCTGAAAAAGGTATGAATTGCGTCCGTCGTAGCCGGGAATCAGACTTCGAAAATCATCAGGATCGATACGAAGAACACGTTTGGAGTAAAGGCTCAGATTTCTCTCGTCCAAATCGTCAGCCATAGCCTTGGCTATTTCCGTCTTGCCAGCCCCAGGCGACCCCGCCATGAACACCGTGAATGGTACCTCCTCACTGAGGTACACAGCGGTGTCCGCAATATGCCGAGCCAAGGAAGCTCGATTCACTCTAGCGAATTCAAGGGCGGCTTGCTCGATAGCAATTTCTTCTGGCGTCATACCGACATCGACCTGTTTTACTTGATCCAAACTTAGAACGTTGATCGTTACCCATACGGACGAAGGCAACGACGATCAGTGTCTCGTTGAACATCGTCACATAAAGTATCCTCTGGCTCTCACGAATATTTGTAGGGAAATTCCGAGCGTTGCGTAAGGAGCACGCTAACTACGCTTTTTAGGCGGTGTGCCGACTTGTTGGGTTTGTCTTCCGTGGTTACCCTTCTAGACGTCGCTGCAAATCAGGCGATCGGGCTTGGAAACCCGTGAGTCAAGCAACCGCGCTTCACGGGAGCTAGACAATGCGTACCTCGCAGCAAATTAAATCACTTTCAAACCAGCCAAAGCACAGGCCTCGAACCTACTGTTTCTCGATCGACGGGGGCAGGCCATGAACGAAAACACTGAGCTAAAAACCATCGGCTACACCCCCTTCAACTATTCCGCTGATCGAGCACTGTTCCGTGTCAACGGCGGTGTCCCCATCCAAGAGGCATTGGAACGGGCGTCAGATCTTTTGCATCTCGCTCACCGGCTTGCCGAAGACGCGGCGTTTGAAAAGAGCACCGACCGCTACGCCTGGGCTGCGCACTTTTTGTTGGAGATGAGCAAGGCGGTGATTGATGACGTTGTGAAGGTCATTACGCCAAGGCCGGCGGCTGAGTCCAAGAAAAAATCCGAGGCGCAGTAGATCGACAGTAAGTCCTGAGAATGGGGACATAGGGAACCCCATCCGATAGACAGCGCTAAGCCCTGCTTCTTTCGCAGCGGGGCTTAGCAATACCGACGTACCTAGGAGGCTCAAGCATGGGAACCGTTCGAAAAACCATCACCGTGGCCAATCAGCCCATCCAGAGACATAAGGCTGAACTGAAGACTATTCGCTCGGCCCTTGAAGACGGTGAGTCCAGCGGCCCCCCTCGCCCATTCAATCCCGACGCATTCAAACAGCGAATGTTACTAGTTCGTGGGGTAAATCCCCATCGTAAAAACTATTCAGCCCCAGGCAAATGCCCCAACGGCAACGCACCCGGCGTCTTCACCGTATTAATCGCAAAGTTACTCCGGATATCGCTGATGCCGGGCAATTTCAACAAATGCCCCGTGACAAAACGGTCATAAGCCCGCAGGTCCGGCACCACGACTTGCAGTAGAAAATCCGACTCGCCCGATACCAGGAACGCCGAGATCACTTCGGGCAATGCCGTCACTGCCTGGCGAAATGCTTCGGCTCGCTCGTCGTTGTGCCGTTCGACCTTGACGCCGACGAAGATCGTCAGCCCGAGGCCCACTTCGTCGCGGTCCAGGACGGCTTGGTAACCACGAATCACCCCCGCCTCTTCGAGCATCCGCACGCGGCGCAGGCAGGGTGAGGGGGACAGGCCGATTTCTTCGGCCAGTTGCACGTTGCTCAGGCGGCCGTCGCGTTGCAGTGCGACGAGGATTTTGCGGTCAAAGGCGTCCAGTTTCATAAGTTGGCATTTTCCGATTGGATGACGCAGATACGTGGCAGATTATGCCAATTCTCGAAGCTTTAGAAGCTGACTTCGCAACCACCTGCCCCGCCCCTCCGCCATAGACTGGGCACTTGCGAATCGTTGATGAAGGGGTGTGGCATGGCAGAGCTCGGGTTGTTTTTGATGGCGTTGACGGTGGCGTATCTGTTGCCCGGGCCGGACATGATTCTGCTGCTGCAAACCGGTGCCCGTCAGGGCAGGAGCGCGGCACTGGCGACGGCGGTGGGCCTGGGGATTGCTCGGGGGTGTCATGTTGCATTGGCGGCGTTGGGGCTTTCGGCCTTGTTCAAGACCGCGCCGTGGACGTTCGACGTCGTGCGTCTGGCCGGTGCTGCTTACTTGTTATGGATCGGTTTTCAATGCCTGCGGACCACCTTGTTGCCGAGTTTTGAAGGTGTCGCAGTCGAGGTCGGGAAACGGCGCTGCTACCAGGCGATTCGGCGTGGGCTGCTGACCAATCTGCTCAATCCCAAAGCCTTGCTGTTTTGCTCGGTGTTGTTGCCGCAGTTCATCGATCCACAGGGCGGGCCGGTGCTGGGGCAATTCGCGACCCTGGGCGTGGTACTGGTCGGCGTCGGCCTGCTGTTCGATAGCGCCTATGCGTTGGTGGGTGTCGCACTCGGTCGCTGGCTTCAGCGTTCGCCTTCGGCCCAGCGCGTACAGCAGTGGCTGTTTGGCAGTCTTCTGATTGGTTTTGCGGTACGGCTGACGTTTGTGCAGCAGTCATAGCGACCGTAGTTTCGCGAAGTGGCTCCTGGTATTTGATCTGTAAGCGGGAGCAAGCTCCCTCGCCCCACAAGCATTACGTCCGGCTTCACATCCCGAAATAAACCCACCCCGCCCCTCTGCCGCCCTTGTGCGACGCCGCTTCTAGACTTCGTCGCAGTCGCTGCGCATGCCTGCCGAGGTCACCCTCGGTGGTTATAGTGTTGATCATTAATTTTCAGTAGGTATAGTACCCACCAAGCACACCACACGGAGGTGTTGTGAATAGCCGATTTTTGATAAGCCAGATCATTGCAGACGGTTGGTATCTGGTACGAGTTCGGGGCAGCCACCATCACTTCAAGCACCCGACTAAGCCGGGGCTGGTCACGGTTCCTCATCCGAAGAAGGACCTGCTCAAGAAAACGGCCATCAGTATTTTGCAACAGGCGCTGCTTCAGCCAGTCCGTTGCTCGACGTTCCCGGAGGACGATGATTATGCTTTACCCGATTGCGATTTCCATGGGCGATGACAAGCACGCCTGGGGTGTTGAAGTGCCGGATATTCCCGGATGTTTTTCCGCAGGCGACGACCTGGACGAGGCCATGGCAATGGCGCGCGAGGCCATCGAGGGACATTTCGAGATTCTGGCTGAAGACGGCTCGCCGATTCCGTCGGCCAACACCGTCACCTTGCACGCCGCCAATCCGACATATGCCGGCTGCACTTGGGCGCTGGTGGACATCGATGTGACCAAGTACCTGGGCAAGGCGCAGAAACTCAACATCACGTTGCCCGGCTACCTGCTCAACCGAATCGATGAATATGTGTTGCACCATCCTGAAGAGAAGAGCCGTTCCGGCTTCCTCGCTTCGGCAGCGCTCAAGGTGTTGCAGCAAGGGCGCTAAGAAAGCCGCCACAACCTGTGGGAGCGAGCTTGCTCGCGAAGGCGTCGGCACATCCAACATCACTGCGAACTGATCCACCGCCATCGCGAGCAGGCTCGCTCCCACAGGGTTTTGCGACAGCCCATTCGAGGGGTTGCGGGCTGCCTATTTCTTTTCCGCTCCAGACTCTTGCATCTGCACCGAGGACTTGGTGCCATCGGTGTTGTCCTTGGTCTCGTTACCCGAGTTGTCGAAGCAGCCTTGCAGGGCGAACAAACAGCAGGCAAGGCAAACAGTGCGTGCGAGATTCATGGTGGACTCCGAAGCTGAGGGCCTTAAGGAGTGACCCGCCAACACGGCAATTGGTTGCGATGATTTTCAGGCTGCACGGAAAATCCTTGCCGAACAGCGGCGCCTGAAAATGTAAGCAGAATTTTCATCAATTCATTGCTGTCACAAAGGACAGGTGCATCCATAAGGAACACAGCAATGACCTTCGCAAAAATCGCGCAAAAACTGGCCCTTTGGGCGGGGAGCCCCAAGACGTTTCTGGGGGCCATCGTGTTGTTGGCACTCTGGGCCCTCAGCGGGCCTTTTTTCCAGTTCAATGACACGTGGCAACTGATCATCAACACATCAACGACGATCATTACCTTCCTGATGGTATTCCTGATTCAAAACACGCAGAACCGCGATACCGACATCTTGCACCTCAAGGTCGATGAGTTATTACGAGCGACCAAGGAGGCACAGAATGCAATGCTGGGCCTTGAGTCGCTGGACCTCAAGCAACTGGAGGCGCTGAGAAAGCATTACCAGGCCATGGGCCAAGGCGAAGCCAAGAGTCTTGAAGGGCTGGAAGAAAAGAACAAAGTAGACCTGAACCAGTGCTGACGCAGATGCGCTGGAAGGTTCTCCTTTTGGCGAGCAAAAATCAGCCGGGACGCGAACGTCCCGGCCCTGAATACAAAAATACAGCAGATCAGCGGCTGGCCTGCAGCGCCCTGGCCATTTCGAGATGGGTCTGCAGTTTAGGCAGCGTTTCATCGGCGAAGGCCTTGATCTCCGGCACTTCGGTGGTCTGGGCCTGCTGCTCGATCTGCGCGATGGCCTCCTCGGTGGCCTTGACCTGGCTGGCGGCATACGCAGCTTCGAATGACTCGCCTTCCTTGACCTGCGGCATCAGGGCCTTGGCCTTGTCAGCCACCTCCTCCCGGGGGGCGACAGGCAGGTCGAGTTTCTTGGCGATCTTCGCCAGGTGTTGATTGGCCGTGGTGCGGTCGTTGATGACCATGATGGTGTAATCCTTGACCTCCCTGGATTCGGCTTTCCCATGGGCCATGCGACTGGCCTCGATGTTGGCCATGCCTTTGGCTGAAGCATCGTTGATGAATTCGGCAGGCGATTGGGCCCAGGCACTGTTGGCGCCCAGGCCCATCAACACGACGAGACTGGTGGTGCGAAAAAAGCTGGCCATACGGCTCATGGTCGCGCCCTCCTCTATGAAAGTTCTGGCGGGTTATCCACCGTTGAATCAGAACCAGCCATGAATTCAGCGAGACGTCCTACCCGGCTTCCGGCCAATTTCGGCTTTCGAGGGGCTTCTATCGACGGTCGTGATGGTGGTTCTCCCACTTCTGCGACCTGATTCGGACACCTTCGTTCGATCGTGAGCAATGTTTGCCGGATAAATACGGCTTGAACCGAGCATGGTCCAGCCCTCCCTATTCGTGGATACAGGCCGTGCAGGCCCCTTTTTATATTCGAATGGGATACAGACCGAAGGTTTGGGAAAGGCGCTGGCGCCACGACGAACGGTGACGCGCTATCAGATGCCGAACGCCCGGTGATTGTGACGTTTGGCGGCGTACATCGCCTCATCGGCGTGGCGGAACAAGGCGACATCTTCGGTGCCATGGTCGGGGAAACAGGCCACGCCGATGCTCGGTTCGATGCTCAGGCAGTGCCCGTCCAGACGCAGCGGCTGGGCCAGTGCATGGCGGATTTTCTCCCGCACACTGTGGGCATCCTCCAAGGCCTGGATGCTGTGCAACAGGACCACGAACTCGTCGCCGCCAATACGCGCCACGGTGTCGGTGTCGCGGATGCAGCCCTTGAGACGATTGGCCACCGCTTGCAACAGCATGTCGCCCACCCCGTGGCCATAGGTGTCGTTGACCTGCTTGAAACGGTCCAGGTCGATATACAGCAAGGCCATGCGCCCGGACGCAGCACGGGCGGTTGCCAAGGCGTACTTGAACCGTTCACGGAGCAATTCGCGGTTGGGCACCTGGGTCAACTGATCGTACTGAGCCATGTGCTGCAACCGGGCATGCAACTGCTTGCGCTCGATGGCGATGGTGAGTTGCGCGCAAACGTATTGCAGCAACTCCTTGTCCTGCTCGGTGTAGCGCACGTTGTCCGGCGCGCTCTTGACGATCAGCGCGCCAATCGTGCCGCTCTGCGAGTTCAGTGGCACGCCCAGCCAACACGGCGCATCCGGCTGCGCCACAAGGTCGTCGAACCCCGGCGGCAAGTGGCTGCAACCGGGCGTCAGCAGGATTGGCTGGCCGCTGCGAATCACCTCGGCGCACAAACGCCCGGTGACCGTGCCCGGCAATTCGGGCTGCCCTTCCCGGTCATCGACGTGATAGGGGAAGTTAAGTTGCGAACATTGTTCGTCATACAGCGCCACCGAAAAATTCAGCGCCGGCAGCCACTCGCCAATAATCAGGTGGATGCGCTTGAACAGCGCCAGCAGATCCGCCGCAGCATGGGCGGCCTCGGAAATCGCATACAACGCCGCCTGTCGGGACTCGGCCTGCTTGCGTTCGGTGATGTCCCGGGCCACGGCAATGCGCAGTTGGTCCGCCGGCGACCAGCGTGCCGACCACAGGATGTGCACCACCCGACCGTCCTTGCGCAGGTAACGGTTCTCGAAATTGAGCTTGGGCTCGCCGTCCATGATCTCCCGCGCCGCCTCAAGGGTCCGCTGGCGGTCGGCGGGGTGCACCAAGTCGATCATCGGCTGGCCGATCAGTTCCTGCGGGGTGTAGCCAAAAATCTGTTCGCAGGCAGCACTGACAAACACGAAACGCCCTTGGCCGTCGACGGCACACACGGCGTCCATCAGAAGGTCGATGTAGCTGGCCAGCGGCGCGGAACTTCGAGTGTCCATGGGGCTGGAGGTCATCCGGATAATGCAACGGTGAGCGAAGCGGGTGATCGTCAGTTCATGACGCCGATACATCGAGCGAGCCCGACGCGCCCCCTGTACCGATGAGGATAGCGCAGGGGATCAACTGTAGGGAACGAAACGCCCAGGAGGTGCAGCCACTCGCTTCAACGCAACCCCGTCACTCCGTAAAAAACGCCATACCGGCATACGGTGCCTGCCGACAGGCCTTCAACCGCGATGCCAGGTCGCCGACATGGACTTCGAGCTTGTGCCCGTCCGGGTCGAGAAAGTAGAACGAATCACCCTCGCTGCGGTTGTCTCGCCACGATGACACCTGGGCCGCGTTCAGCCGCGCCACCAGCACCGGAAAATCCTCGGCAGCGATGCTGAAAGCGTAATGGGTGTAGTCCGCCGCCGGTTCGGGGCTGCGCAACGGGTCGAAAGACAGGCACAACCACAAACCCGGCAGCGATAAATAGGCCCCGCGGTCCCACTTGGCTTCGAAACGCAGCTGCAACAGCTCGCCATAAAAAACCACACTGCGGTCCAGGTCGGTGACGGCAAGGGTCAGATGATTGAGGCCTGAGAGCATTAGCAAACAACCTTCAGAAAAGAGTGATAACCCAGCGGACTTGGGGCGAACCCAGGGTATTTCCAAGCTCCGACATCGCCGACGGATTCCCCGTCCAAGGTCCTAGGCAAAGTCCTACGTAGAACTCTCCAGTGACACTCAAACACGCCGGAAACAGCCGATTCAAAGCCCTGCATAACAATCTGTAAAGTCTGGAAACACACCGTTATCGAAACACCCACGGACAGCACCACTCACCAAGGAATGCAATCGCACCATGAACCAGACTGCTCAAGCGCCCCATCACTTCACCCACTACCGCAAGGTGATTACCCTCGCAGACCAGAACTGGCAGGGCACCGAAGCCGGAAAAATCTCAGGGCTGAATGTCGAGGTCAAGACACCCAATGTGCTGGTCGACCAATACGGTCGTACCTTTCATCACTTCTGTACTACGTCGTACCTGGGCCTGGACTATCACCCCGCGTTGCTGGACGGCGCCATGACTGCCCTGTGGGAAACCGGGACCCTGCGGGTCGCCAACTCAAGGAATCGCTGCAAGCTGGCGATCCTGGACCAGTACGAAACCCAATTGTCGGAGCTGTTCGGGGCCAGTTGCCTCAGTGCCCTGTCGTGCAGTGCGGCAAGCGCCGGAATCCTGCCGCTGCTGGCCAGCGGCGCGCTCACCAACCAGTGTTCGCCGGTCATGGTGTTCGACAAATACGCCCATTACTCGATGAACCACAGCAAGGCCGCCTGCGCCGATGAAACCCAGGTCATCACCTGCCAGCACAACGACATGGATTTCATCGAAGACCTGTGCAAACGCCAGCGCTGCGTGGCATACGTGGCCGACAGCGCCTACAGCATGGGCGGATTGGCGGACCTGGACAGCCTGATGTATCTCAAGCAGCGCTATGGCCTGTTTCTCTACCTGGATGACTCCCACGCATTGTCTGCGGTCGGGGAGTCCGGCGCAGGCCTGGTCCGTTCGCGCGTCCCGGCCGTGGATGAACGCACCCTGATCGTTGCCTCATTGGCCAAGTCCTTCGGCGCCAGTGGCGGGCTGGTCATGTTTGGCAGTGAACGGCACAAGGCGCTGGTGCAGCGTTACGGTGGGCCGAGCAATTGGTCCCAGAGCCTGAACGCAGCGGCCATCGGCGCCGGCATGGCGTCGATCCGCCTGCACCGCAGTCGAGAATTCAGCGCCCTGCAGGAGCGTTTGCAAGCTAATATCCGCTTCTTCGACAGCCTCGTGCGCACTGAACAGCACGGCAACCCCATGGCGATCCGCATGGTGCCCTGCGGTGAAGCGGCCCTGGCCAACAGCCTGGCCGTCGAACTGGCCGAACTGGGGTATTTCACTTCAGCGGTCTTTTTTCCCGTGGTGCCGCAAGGCAAGGCCGCCATTCGCATTACCCTGCGCGCCGACATGGAGCCGAACGTGATTCGCTCGTTTTGCGAAAAGATCACCGAACTGCTGCTGACCCACGGGCGTGACATCCGCCCTTGAGACAGGACGCTCGATGAAGAACCGTACAACCCTGATCGTCACCTGCACCACCGTTTTCCTGGCCCAACTGGGCATGAGCATCTACTTGCCGGCCCTGCCCGATATCGCCCGGGACCTGGACGCCGAGGCGTCCCGGGTTTCCTGGGGCTTGTCGGTGTACCTGATCGGCATGGCGCTGCCGATGTTGCTGTGGGGCAGCCTGAGCCAGCGGCTGGGGCGCAAGCCGGTCTTGCTGGCGGCCTTGGGGTTGTACGGTTTGGCCAACCTGGCCCTGCCGCTGGGCACAACCGTGGAGGCGTTCCTGACGCTCAGGTTGATCCAGGGCATCGGCGCCAGCGGTATCTCGGTGATGGCACGGGTCTTGATTCGGGACAGTTTCAGCGGCGACCTGTTGGCCAAGGCCCTGTCCTGGATATCGATCGCCTTTGTGATTGCCCTCGGTATCGGCCAGTACCTGGGCTCGCTGATCCAGGCCGCTTTCGGCTGGGAGGCGATTTTCTACGGTTTGGGCGCCGTCAGCCTGGCCATGGCAGCGGCAGTGTCCAGGGCCAGGTTCCCGGTGCTGGTGCAAGCCGGCAACGGGCAATCGGCGTGGGGGATCTACGGGCACATCCTGCACCGACGCGCGTTCCTGCTGCCGGCCTTGGCGGGTGGGCTGGGTTACGGCGTGATCGTCGCCTTCAACACCGCCGCGCCGCTGATCCTGCAGGAGAGCTTCCACTGGTCGCCCATCGAATACGGCCTGCTGGGCTGGCCGGTCAGTGCGGCGTACTTGCTTGGGGCGCTGGCGGTGAACGCTTTTGTACTGCGTACCGGCCAACGACGAATGATGGGCTGGGGCATCGCCCTGGTGCTGGGCGGGAGCATGACCATGCTGGCAGGCAGCCTCACCCTGAGCAGCATCGCGCTGCTCTTCTGGCTGCCGTATTGCTTCGCGGTGTTTGGCCAGTCGTTGATCTACCCCATCAGCCTGTCCCTGGCCAACGAAGGCTCACCGGTGGCCGGCGCGTATGCCATGGCGTTGAGCGGATTCCTGCACCAACTGATGGCCTCGGTGATCGGTGCCATGGCCAGCCTGTTGTTGAGCCAACAGGCCTGGCCGCTGGCGGCGTTGTGCGCGCTGTTGGGGACGGCGGCGATGCTCTGTGTGAAGTTCGTGCCACCCCGGGTCGCTTAGGCTTTGTACGAAAAGTGCCTGCGCGACGATCATGCTGCGTTGAAAACAGGCTCGGAATGCTCATTTACAATCCGTAAACTCCGCTTCCTCGCCTGTTTTCGCCTTGCCTGATCGCCGCTCGGCGACTTTTCATACAAAGCCTAGAACGCGCTGCGGAAAATCTCTTCGATCTGCCGCTGGTCCGCCGCCCGTGGGTTGGTCAGGCCGCAGGCGTCTTTCAAGGCGTTGGCGGCCAGCACCGGTACGTCATTGAGGCGTACGCCCAGGTCACGCAAACCGGCCGGAATGTCTACATCAAGGGCCAGTTTGCGGATCGCCGCAATGGCGTCCCGGGCCCCTTCTTCCGGGCTGAAGCCCCGTGTATCGGCGCCCATGGCATGGGCCACGTCGGTCAGGCGAACGGCGCACACCGAAGCGTTGAAGCTCTGCACATGAGGCAACAGCACCGCGTTGCACACACCATGAGGCAGGTCGTAGAAGCCACCCAACTGATGCGCCATTGCGTGCACGAAACCTAACGATGCATTGTTGAACGCCATCCCCGCGAGAAACTGCGCGTAGGCCATGTTTTCCCGGGCTGTCAGGTCGTTGCCGTCCCGCACGGCCAGGCGCAGGTTGTTGCTGATCAGGGTGATGGCCTTCAGAGCGCAGGCATCGGTAATCGGATTGGCGGCGATAGAAACATAAGCCTCGATCGCGTGGGTCAGTGCATCCATGCCGGTGGCGGCCGTCAGGCCCTTGGGCATCGCCACCATCAGCGCCGGGTCGTTCACCGACATCAATGGGGTCACGTTGCGATCGACAATCGCCATTTTCACGTGACGGGTCTCGTCAGTGATGATGCAAAAACGGGTCATTTCGCTGGCGGTGCCCGCCGTGGTGTTGATGGCGATCAGCGGCAACTGCGGCTTGCTCGAACGGTCGACGCCTTCATAGTCACGAATCTGCCCGCCGTTGGTGGCGCACAGGGCGATGCCCTTGGCGCAGTCGTGGGGCGAACCACCGCCCAGCGACACGACGAAATCACACTGACTCTCCTTCAGCAGCCCCAGCCCGAGCTCGACATTGGCGATGCTTGGGTTGGGCTTGGCGCCGTCGAAAATCACCGAGTCGATGTCCTGTATCGCCAATAACTCGGCCACTTTGGTGGCGACGCCGGCCTTGGCCAGCCCCGCGTCGGTGACGATCAGGGCTTTGCGAAAGCCGTAGTTGCGAATAGCGGTCATCGCTTCATCGAGGCAGCCCAGCCCCATGATGTTCACGGCGGGAATGAAAAAAGTGCTGCTCATGGGGTCACGCTCCTGGTTGAGGCCGGATCGGCAGGGCCTACAGAATGACCGACTAGTCATGACGCATCTTGATCTGGCTCAAGACTGGGTCGTGATAAAGTCGCGCCCTGCCTTTGCCACGTTTTGAGATGATCCTTGCGATGACCGATTTCCAGGAATACGACACCCGGCTCGAAGACTGGGAGGCCCTGCGCGCCGACACCGCCTTCAACGGCCTGCTGGTGGGCAACGGCGCCAGCCGCGCGGTGTGGGATGATTTCGGCTATGACTCGCTGTTCGAAAATGCCCGCACCGTCGAGGAAAAACCCCTGAGCCCGTCGGAGCTGAGCGTGTTCGACGCGATGCAGACGCGCAGTTTCGAGCAGGTGCTCGCTGCGCTGAAAACCACCAGTCGGGTCAACAAGGCCCTGGCCGTCAGCTCTGCCGCGCCGCGCAATCGCTATTACGCGATCAAGGAAGCACTGATCAACACCGTGCATGCGGTGCACATCCCATGGCGCCTGGTGCAACCGTCGACCCTGTCGACGCTCAACCAGGAGCTGAGCCGCTACCGCACGGTGTTCACCACCAACTACGACCTGCTCAACTACTGGGCAATCCAGCAGGCGCCCGAGAGCATCAGCGACCTGTTCTTGGGCGATGACCACAGTTTCGACCTGAGCCAGGCGACCACCGACAAACCACGCCTGTTGTACCTGCACGGCGGCCTGCACCTGGTGCGCAACCAGGACGGCACGGCGCGCAAGCTCACGTCCACCGAAGGCACCTTGCTGGGCAGTTTCGCCATCAACAACACGATCAAGACCCTCGACGATGTGCCGCTGTTCGTCAATGAAGGCCCGAGCCAGGACAAGCTCAAGACCATCCGCAGCAGCGATTACCTGTCGTTCTGCTACGACCAGTTACTGCAGCATGGCGACAACCTGTGCCTGTTCGGCCATGCCCTGGGCGAACAGGACCGGCACATTGTCCATGCCCTGCGCCTGGCGGCACCGAAAACCGTGGCGATTTCGATCTACCCCCGTAGCCAGGCGTTCATCCAGCATCAGAAGCGGCATTACGCCAAGGTGTTCCAAGGGCTGGAGGTGCAATTGCGCTTCTTCGATGCCAAGAGCCATCCGCTGGGCGATCCGAAGTTGTCGGTGCCGGTGGAGGTTTAAAACACGTGTGGAGGGGGGATCCATGTGTGGGAGCAAAGCTTGCTCTCGATGAACGATAACGCGGTGAGCCTGCACAATCGCAGCGCCTGCATCGCGGGCAAGCCTTGCTCCCACAGATCCCCTCGCCACAGTTCTCCTTATTATCGTTCTGTCAGAGCGCAGCCACCGTCTTGTCCTTGATGACCGTCGTCGGTCCGTTGGCCTTGACGCTGGCGATACCTTTGTCCCGGGCCGCGTCCGATGAATAAGCCTCACTGCTGCCAATCACTTCATGGTTGGCCGCCTTGAGGTTGAAATACGGATGGCCGTCCTTGGTGTTCTTGAGTTCATAGCGCTCGGCCAACGGACTGTTTTTCTGCACCGAAGCAATGCCACCGTCGGCACCGCTGCGGGTGGTGTACAACTCACTGGTCAAGATTGTCTCGGCGTTGGCCGCCTTGAGCACAAACCGAAACTGGCCGCTGCTGCTTTTGCTGATTTCGTACCATCCGGACATGATTTTTCTCCTGGCAATGAAGACATGCCCCGAGAGTAAAGACCCGCTGCGCTTGCCTTGCCAGTCCGCTGTGCGGCGTTATTACAAAGTGATGGCCGTGCCCAGCAGCGTCAGGAAACCCGCCAGCCAGTTCGGATGCGCAGGCCAGGCCGGTGCCGTTGCGAGGTTGCCCTGGACATGGCCCTGGGTCACGGGAATGTCGATATAGGTCCCGCCCGCCAGCCGGACTTCCGGGGCACACGCCGGGTAGGCGCTGCATTCACGGCCTTCGAGGATGCCCGCCGCCGCCAGCAATTGCGCACCGTGGCACACTGCGGCAATGGGCTTGCCCGCCAGATCGAAATCGCGCACCAGTTGCAGGACGGTTTCATTCAGGCGCAGGTATTCCGGCGCTCGCCCACCCGGCACCAGCAGCGCATCGTAGTCGGCGGCCTGGACGTTGGCGAAGTCATGGTTGAGGGCGAACAAGTGCCCCGGTTTTTCACTGTAGGTCTGGTCGCCTTCGAAATCGTGGATCGCCGTGCGCACCGTCTGTCCGGCGGTTTTGTCCGGGCACACGGCGTGCACGGTGTGGCCGACCATCTGCAGGGCCTGGAACGGCACCATGACTTCATAATCTTCGACGTAATCGCCGACCAGCATGAGGATTTTCTTGGCGGGCATGGGGTGGGCTCCTTTGGGGATGCGTGGGTGGTTAACGCATTAAAGGTAGTCCGCTACGTCGGTAGATGAGGGATAAGCGCTGATTACCTGACGGGCTGCACCTCTGCCCTTGTGGGAGCGAGTCCTGTGGGAGCAAAGCTTGCTCGCGATGAACGATGACGCGGTTCCAGCAGTTAAACCGTGTCGCCCTTATCGCGAGCAAGCTTTGCTCCCACAGTATTTGGGGCACCAGCCTCAGGCGAGGTAACCATCAGCCCGCAGCAGCGTTTCAAGGCAGTGCTCGGTGATGTGGTAGAAGGCCTTGAGTTCCTGGATCTTGGCCAGCAGCTCGGTGGGGTCCACCGGTTCGGCGCGTTTGACGGCCAGGATCATCTTGTTCTTGTTGGTGTGGTCCAGGGAGATGAACTCGAAGACCTTGGTCTCGTAGCCGCAGGCTTCCAGGAACAGCGCCCGCAAGCTGTCGGTGACCATTTCCGCCTGCTGGCCCAGGTGCAGGCCGTATTGCAGCATCGGCTTGAGCAAGGCCGGGCTCTGGATCTGCAAGCGGATCTGCTTGTGGCAGCACGGCGAACACATGATGATCGAGGCGCCCGAGCGGATGCCCATGTGGATTGCGTAGTCGGTGGCGATGTCGCAGGCGTGCAAGGCGATCATCACGTCCACCGCGCTCGGTGCCACGCTGCGCACGTCACCGTGCTGGAAGCTCAGGCCCGGGTGTTCCAGGCGCGCGGCGGCTTCGTTGCACAGCTTGACCATGTCTTCGCGCAGCTCGACACCGGTCACCACGCCTTCGGCCTGCAAGGTGTTACGCAGGTAATCGTGGATGGCGAACGTCAGGTAGCCTTTGCCCGAACCGAAATCCGAGACCCGCACCGGTTTGTCCAGGGCCAGCGGCGAAGACGTCAGCGCATGGCTGAAGACCTCGATGAACTTGTTGATCTGCTTCCACTTGCGCGACATCGCCGGAATCAGCTCGTGCTTGTGGTTGGTCACGCCCAGGTCGGCCAAAAATGGCCGGCTCAGGTCGAGGAAGCGATTTTTCTCACGGTTGTGTTCGGCAGATGGCACTTCCCGCAGTTGCTGGGGCTTGCTCTTGAACAGCGAGCTCTTGCCCTTCTTGCTGTACTCCAACTGCGCCTCGTCGGTGACCGCCAGCAAATGCGCGTTCTTGAACGATGCCGGCAACAGCGCAGCAATGGTTTCCACCCCTTCGGCCAGCGGGAAATTCTTGGTGATGTCGCGAGTCTTGTAGCGGTAGACGAAGGACAGGCACGGCTGGTCCTTGACCGTCAGCTGCTTGATGATCAGCCGCTGGAGGTCCGCTTCGTCACCCACGTACTTGGCCAGCACCAGTTTGATGAAAGCGTTCTGTTCAAGGCTGATGCGCAGCAGCTCGATGAACTGGGCGTGGTGATCCGGCGCGGGACGGACGGGCGTTGCGGTGGCAGACATGAAAAAACGGCCTCGGGGCGGGGCGAATCGGGAATGGCGGGTATTTTAGGGGGGATGGGCAGCGAGGGCACGGAAAAGTTGGTGTGGCGAGCAGTAGCCTCTGTGGGAGCAAGGCTTGCCCGCGATGAATACGCCGCGATAGTGCAGGCTCACCGCGTTATCGTTCATCGCGAGCAAGCTTTGTTCCCACAGGCTTGTGCTGGCAGGGAATTTTCAGCCCAGCACCACCAACCGATTCGGCAGCTCATTGCGCTCCTGGGTCACCGGCACGTGCTCCTTGAGCAATTCGCCGCAAGCTTCGATGCAGGTCACGAAACCCTGCAGGGTCTGTCCCTGGCGAACCTGCTGGGTGAACGCTGCGACGATGGCATCCCAGCATTTGTTGTCCAGGCGCTTGGAAATGCCTTCATCGACCAGGATTTCCACGTACCGCTCAGCCTCACAAACAAAGATCAGCATCCCCGTGCTGCCCACGGTGTGGTGCAGGTTCTGTTCGAGGAATTGCCGGCGCGCCAGGTTGGAGGCCCGCCAGTGACGCACGGAACGGGGGATCAGGTGCGTGGTGATCCTGGGGATGCGAAACACCAGGCACAGCACAATGAAACTGACCCACTGCACCAGCAACAGGCTGTGCATGGCCAACCAGCCGGTGAGGTAATGGACCACGCCAGGCACCACCAGGGCCAGCAGGCTGGCCCAGAGCAGCGGGATATAAGCGTAGTCGTCGGCGCGGGCGGCCAGCACCGTGACCAGTTCAGCGTCGGTATGCCGCTCGACCCGGGCGATGGCCTCGGCGACCTTGCGTTGTTCGTGTTCAGTCAGTAATGCCATGTTAAAAGTGCCTGCTCATTATTATTATCACCAGCCGCCCGACGAACCGCCGCCCCCGAAACTGCCACCGCCACCACTGAAGCCCCCGCCGCCTCCGCCGCCGAAGCCTCCACCGGAACCGCCCGAACGGCTGGAGCCACCGCTTCCGGTCGGCAGGATACCGAGCATCTGGCAGACCAATATCGTCAAAATAAACAGTATCACCAGGAAGATGAACAGCCCGGGATGGCGCTCGACGAAATCACTCGGCTCTTGCTGCCCGTCCGCACTGTACGCCGGTGCCGGCTCGTCCAACGGGCTGCCGCCCAGCACCACCAGCATCGCCGCGACGCCGTCGCTGATGCCTTTGTTGAAGTTGCCGGTCTTGAAGGCCGGGGTGATCACCTGGTTGATGATCACCGAACTCTGCGCGTCGGTCAGGCGATCCTCCAGGCCGTAGCCCACCTCGATGCGCAGTTTACGGTCATCCCGGGCCACGATCAGCAGTGCGCCGTTGTTTTTATCCTTCTGCCCGATGCCCCAGTGGCGCCCCAGTTGATAACCGAAGTCTTCGATGCTGCTGCCTTGCAGGTCCGCCAGGGTCACGACGACCACCTGTTCGCCGGTGGCCTGTTCATGGGCTTTGAGCTGCGCTTCCAGTTGCGCGCTCACCGACGGTTCGAGCATCTGCGCGGCGTCCACCACCCGCCCGGTCAATGCCGGAAACTTCAGCTCGGCCTGGGCCGTGATGGCAAACACCCAGAACAACAGCACAAGGCCAAATTTCAACACTCGCATCGCTCCCACATTTTTTTCAGAACTTCACTTCAGGGGCTTTTTCGGCATTGGGGCTGGTGGCCTCGAAGGTTTCGCGGATCGGCAGGTCGCTGTACATCACGCTGTGCCACAGGCGTCCCGGGAACGTGCGGATTTCGGTGTTGTACTTCTGCACGGCCAGGATGAAATCGCGGCGGGCCACGGCGATGCGGTTCTCGGTGCCTTCGAGCTGCGATTGCAACGCCAGGAAATTCTGGTTGGCCTTGAGGTCCGGGTAACGCTCGGACACCACCATCAGCCGGCTCAACGCGCCGGTCAACTGGTCCTGGGCCTGCTGGAACTGCTTGAGTTGTTCCGGGTTGTTCAAGGTGTTGGCATCCACCTGGATCGACGTCGCCTTGGCCCGCGCTTCAATCACCGCAGTCAGGGTTTCCTGCTCGTGCTGGGCGTAGCCCTTGACGGTTTCCACCAGGTTGGGAATCAGGTCGGCGCGGCGCTGGTACTGGTTCTGCACCTGGCCCCAGGCGGCCTTGGCCTGTTCGTCCAGGGTCGGGATGTTATTGATGCCGCAACCGGCCAGCAACGTGGTGAGCAGCATCAGGGCCAGCATCGGCAAGCTGCGAAGGTGGTTCAGTCGTGGATTCATCGGGTGGAGCTCTCCCTTGCATGACATTGGAAAAACCCGGCCACCTATCTCACCGGCGCCTGGGGCATAATCTGCCGCCGCACTGGATTGAAACGGGTCGATGGGCTAAAAGATGCGCAGTGCGAAACTAAGTTCAGCCCAATGGGTTCGAAAGTGTGCTGCATTTAACTGAACAACAATAGCCGCTCCTCACATTTTGGCTGACCGGCGTGTCCTGATTACCGCCCTTTAGGCTTGCGAGAAAATTATTCATGAAGAAGCTGTGTTTGCTGGGTCTGTTTGTCAGTCTGGCCAGTCACTCCGTATTGGCCGACAACCTGCCAGCCCCCATAGAGAACAAGGACGCCTTCATCAGCAACCTGATGAAGCAGATGACCCTCGAAGAGAAGATCGGCCAATTGCGCCTGATCAGCATCGGCCCGGAAATGCCCCGGGAGATGATTCGCAAGGAAATCGCCGCCGGCAACATCGGTGGCACGTTCAACTCCATCACGCGCGATGAAAACCGTCCGATGCAGGACGCGGCCATGCGCAGCCGGTTGAAGATCCCGATGTTCTTCGCCTATGACGTGATCCACGGCCACCGCACGATTTTCCCGATCCCCCTGGCCCTGGCCTCGAGCTGGGACATGGACGCGATCTACCACTCCGGCCGCATCGCGGCCAAGGAAGCGGCCGCCGACAGCCTGGACATCACCTTTGCGCCGATGGTCGACATTTCCCGTGACCCGCGCTGGGGCCGCACCTCCGAAGGTTTCGGCGAGGACACCTACCTGGTGTCGCGCATCGCCGGGGTGATGGTCAAGGCGTTCCAGGGCAACGGCGCCAACGCGGCCGACAGCATCATGGCCAGCGTCAAGCACTTCGCCCTGTACGGCGCGGTGGAAGGTGGCCGGGACTACAACACCGTGGACATGAGTCCGCTGAAAATGTACCAGGACTACCTGCCACCCTACCGCGCCGCCATCGACGCGGGTGCCGGGGGGGTGATGGTCGCGCTGAACTCCATCAACGGCGTGCCGGCGACCGCCAACACCTGGCTGATGAACGACCTGCTGCGCAAGGAATGGGGCTTCAAGGGCCTGGCGGTCAGTGACCACGGCGCCATTTTCGAACTGATCAAGCACGGCGTCGCCAAGGACGGTCGCGAAGCGGCGAAACTGGCGATCAAGGCCGGTATCGACATGAGCATGAACGACTCGCTCTATGGCAAGGAACTGCCAGGGTTGCTCAAGGCCGGTGAAATCGAGCAGAGCGACATCGACAACGCAGTGCGCGAAGTGCTCGCGGCGAAATACGACATGGGCCTGTTCAAGGATCCGTACCTGCGCATCGGCAAGGCCGAGGACGACCCGGCCGATACCTATGCCGAGAGCCGCATGCACCGCTCCGACGCCCGTGACGTGGCGCGTCGCAGCCTGGTCCTGCTGGAAAACCGCAACCAGACGCTGCCCCTGAAGAAGACGGCGAAGATCGCCCTGGTCGGCCCGTTGGCCAAGGCTCCTATCGACATGATGGGCAGTTGGGCCGCGGCCGGGCGTCCAGCACAATCGGTCACCCTGTTCGACGGCATGACCCGCGCCCTGGGCGCTGACTCGAAGCTGATCTACGCCCGTGGCGCCAACATCACCGGCGACAAGAAGGTGCTCGACTACCTGAACTTCCTCAACTTCGATGCCCCGGAAGTGGTAGACGACCCGCGCCCGGCCCAGGTGCTGATCGACGAAGCGGTGAAAGCTGCCAAGGATGCCGACGTGGTGGTGGCCGCCGTGGGTGAGTCCCGAGGCATGTCCCATGAATCGTCGAGCCGTACCGAACTGAACATCCCGGCCAGCCAACGCGAGCTGATCAAGGCCCTGAAAGCCACCGGCAAGCCGCTGGTGCTGGTGCTGATGAATGGCCGTCCGCTGTCGTTGCTGGACGAGAAACAGCAGGCCGATGCGATCCTGGAAACCTGGTTCAGCGGCACCGAAGGCGGCAACGCCATCGCTGATGTGCTGTTCGGCGACTACAACCCGTCGGGCAAGCTGCCAATCACCTTCCCACGCTCGGTGGGGCAGATTCCGACCTACTACAACCACCTGAGCATCGGCCGGCCATTCACGCCAGGCAAGCCGGGCAACTACACCTCGCAGTACTTCGATGACACCACCGGCCCGCTCTATCCGTTCGGCTACGGCTTGAGCTACACCGAGTTCAGCCTGTCGGACATGGCCCTGTCGTCGACCACGCTGAACAAGACCGGCAAGCTCGATGCCAGCGTGACGCTGGAAAACACCGGCAAGCGTGACGGCGAAACCGTGGTGCAGCTGTACATCCAGGACGTGACCGGCTCGATCATTCGCCCGGTGAAGGAACTGAAGAACTTCCGCAAGGTGATGCTCAAGGCCGGCGAGAAGAAAGTCATCCACTTCACCATCACCGAAGACGACCTGAAGTTCTTCAATGCCCAACTCAAGTACGCGGCTGAACCGGGCAAGTTCAACGTGCAGATCGGCCTGGATTCCCAGGACGTGAAGCAGCAGAGTTTTGAGTTGCTCTGATCCCCAGGCAACACAACCCATGTGGGAGCGAGCTTGCTCGCGATAGCGGCTTAACATTCAACTCAGATGTTGAATATCAGACCGCCATCGCGAGCAAGCTCGCTCCCACAGTTGTATCTGGGGGGGCGGGCTAGCCGCGTCGATCCAGCAAGTTCACCACCACCCGATCCACCAACCCCCACAGCCGCTGCTTGAAGCGCTTCCACAATGGCCGGCGCTGCCAGGCGTCGAGGCTGACTTGCAGGCTCTGGGCGAAATCCCGCTCGAAACTGGCCGCCACGGCACTGCTGAGCCTGGAATCCAAGGCTTCGAGGTTGGCTTCCAGGTTGAAGCGCAGGTTCCAGTGATCGAAGTTGCAGGAGCCGATGCTGACCCAGTCGTCCACCAGCACCATCTTCAGGTGCAGGAAACACGGCTGGTATTCGAAAATCTGCACGCCGGCCTTGAGCAGTCGCGGGTAGTAACGGTGCCCGGCGTAGCGCACGGAGGGGTGATCGGTGCGCGGGCCCGTCAGCAGCAGGCGCACGTCGATACCGCGGGCGGCGGCCTTGCGCAAGGATCGGCGCACATTCCAGGTCGGCAAAAAATACGGCGTCGCCATCCAGATGCGTTTCTGGCCGCTGTTCAAGGCCCGGGACAGCGATTGCAGGATGTCGCGATGCTGGCGGGCGTCGGCATACGCCACCCGGCCCATGCCCTCGCCCACTGGCGGTACCCGCGGCAGGCGCGGCAAGCCGAAGTTGGACGCCGGTTTCCAGGCTCGCCGATGGCGGTTGGCGAGCCACTGGCGGTCGAACAGCAACTGCCAGTCGAGCACCAGCGGGCCGACGATTTCCACCATCACTTCGTGCCACTCACTGCGGTCGTCGAGGGGGTTCCAGAATTCATCGGTCACCCCGGTGCCGCCGACCACGGCCAGGCGTTGGTCCACCAACAGCAGCTTGCGGTGATCCCGGTAAAGGTTGCGCACCCAGCGGCGCCAGCTCAGGCGATTGTAGAAACGCAACTCCACCCCTGCCTCGGTCAGACGCTTGCGCAGGGCCAGGGTAAACGCCAGGCTGCCGTAGTCATCGAACAGGCAGCGCACGCGAACACCACGTTCGGCGGCCTGCACCAGCGCCTGGACCATCGCCTCGGCGCAAGTGCCCGCCTCTACCAGGTACAGTTCCAGCTCGACCTGTTCCTGGGCACGGGCAATTTCCACCAGCATGCGCGGGAAGAACTGCGGGCCGTCGATCAACAGCTCGAAGCGATTGCCTTCACGCCAGGGAAATATCGGGCCGCTCATGTCAGCGCGCCGTGAAAATCAGCACCGCATTCACCGGCACCGAGAGGCTGATGGCCGACAACCCGGCCAGGTTGCGCAGCTTTTCCAGCCCCGGCGCCAGATCGAAATCCGCCGCGTTGAGCACCACCGGTTCCAGGGTCACCACTTGGAAGCGGCGTTCATCCAGGCGCGTCGCCAGCAGTTCGACGGGGTATTCATGTTGTTTGCCGTGCAGGTTCACCGTCAGCGGCAGACGCAACTCCAACTGCGCGCCGTTGGCCAGGTCCTGGATCGGCGCCAGGTCGATCTTTGCGGTGACAGTGGCTTCGGCAAATTGCTTGATCTCGAACAGCTCGGCCCGCATGCGTTCATCACGCAGGGGAATGCCGCTGTTGATGGATTCCAGCTCCACTTCCAGGCGCGCCAAGCCCTCGGGCTGGACTTGACCGTGCAGCACCAGGAACCGCTGGACCTCGGAGACGTTGCCGTTTTTGCTGCTGATGAACGACAGCCGCGACGATTCGCTATCCAGGTACCAGTCGGCCTGGGCCGGCAGCGCTGCGCAGGCCAGCAGCAAGCTGGCGGCCGCGTGAGGGAAAAACCGCTTGAACATACACACTCGGGGGGCAGATAAACCTGTGGCGAACCTTAACCGGGCCGAGGCCGCTTGCAAACTGTCTGTTGCAACAACGGCCAGGAAGACACAGAACCTGGGGTGAAGGGGTTTATCTGTGGGAGCAAGGCTCCCTGGGTGAAGAGGGTTATCTGTGGGAGCAAGGCTTGCCCGCGATGGCGTTTTTGCAATCGCCATCGCGGGCAAGCCTTGCTCCCACGGGCCTTGTTCCCAACAGTTAGCTCAGGGCTCCAACCGACACCCCTGCCGCTCCCCCAACCATTGCGCACTGTTGCTCCGCCCCAATCCACTGACGGTGACGCGCTTGGCTTCAACGGTCTCGAGAAAGTCGCTGATGGGCACCGACTGCTTCACATAGCCACGGCAGTAGTCCGCCGATTGCTCCATCACGTAGCGGCACGAGCAGTATTCCTTGGCGGTGTAGGCACTGATGATGTCGGGGAAGGCCCGCAATGCCACCCGCTCCAGCCAGACCCAACTGAACAGGGCGATGAGCAGCATCGACAACAGGGTGAGCAACACTTTGCGCTTCATGGCTGCACCGTCCCGGCGAACGCCTCCATGGCGCGCTTGAGCAATTCGTTATGGCGATAGCCGCCGTCGCGGTCGTCGCCGTAGCGAACGATCACCAGTTTGGCGCTGGGAATGATGTACAGCGCCTGGCCCCAATGGCCCAACGCGGCAAAGGTATCCGGCGGCGCATCGGGCCAGGGATGGATCGCCGGATCGTCGGCGCGGTTGAGCCACCAATGCCCGCCGGGCACGGCTTCGTCCTGGCCGGCCTGGAAGTGGGCAAAAGGTTCACGATTGAACGCGACCCAGGCCTTGGGGATCAGTTGCCGTTCGCCCCAGCGGCCGTCCCGCTGCAGCAACAACCCGACACGCGCCAGGTCCCGTGCGGTGAGGTAGGCATAGGACGATCCCACGAACGTGCCGCTGGCGTCGGTTTCCCAGGTGGCGTGGCGGATGCCCAGGGGGTCGAACAAAGCCGTCCAAGGGTAGTCTGGGTAGCGCGCCGGGCCGACGATGGTTTTCAAGGCCGCCGCCAGCAAGTTGCTGTCACCGCTGGAATAACGGAACGCCTGCCCCGGCAGGCTGAAGCTCTCATGCTGCGCAGTGAACGCCGCCATGTCATGACGCCCACGGCTATAGAGCATCGCCACCACCGAAGAGTTGAGCGGTGCGTATTCGTAGTCTTCCTGCCAGTCCAGGCCTGAGGCCCAGTGGAAAAGATCGGCCAGGGTCAGGCTCGGGTGCCGGTTCAGTGGTGGGTAGTATTTGGCCGCTGGATCATCCAAGGCAAAGCGCTGTTCACCGTAGGCCACGCCGAATACCGTCGCCAGCAAGCTTTTGCTGATGGACCAGGTCAAGTGCGGGGTCTCGGCGCTGGTCGGCCCGGCGTAGCGTTCGTAGACCAGCCGACCGTCCTGGATCACCAGCAGCGCATCGGTGCGGATGCCCTCGCGGCTCGCATCGTCCCGGGGTGGGAAGGCGTATTGCTCCAAGGCTTCGATGGCCGGCCCGCTCAGTGGCGGGCCACTTGGCCATTGCTCGCCGGGCCAGTCTTCGGCGTGGGCGCTCAGGCTGAGCAACAGCAGCGGGATCAGGAACCAGCCTTTGGACATGCTCGGGGCTCGCAGGATTGAACCTTCAGAGCCTATTCAGACTTGATGACAGTTTCGAGGCTTGTGTCGACAGTACCGACGCCATCGCGGGCAAGCCTTGCTCCCACAGGTGCAATGCCAAATGACAGTCTGTTGTAGGCCTGTGGGAGCAAGGCTTGCACCACAGGCTCAGTGCCAAATGACAGTCTGCTGTAGACCCGTGGGAGCAAGGCTTGCACCACAGGCTCAGTGCCAAATGACAGTCTGCTGTAGACCTGTGGGAGCAAGGCTTGCCCGCGATGAGGCCCTTCAACCCAATGAAGCTCCCAACGCCTTGGCCAGCCGCTTGGCCCGTGCCCCCGCTCCAATCTCCATTACCCCTTTATCCCGCGTCCACATCTCGCGCCACGTCGCAGGCCCGGCGGCCAGGGCAGCGTTGAGTTCGCCGTCGAGCCCCTGGAACTGAGCGAACAACCCGCCCAGCAGCACGTGCCCGGCAGCGCTGGAAGGGTTATGTCGACTGACCTCCGCGCAACCGGCGAGCAACGCCAGCAGGCGCAATTGCAACGCCTGGGGCCAGGCACATTCCTGCCCGACGCCATACAACCAGGCGGTCATCGCGCTGAGCACATAAAGGTCTTCCAGGGTGCGGAACGGTTTGACGTAGGCGTCCCAACCGTCGCCTGCCAGCAACTCGCACAACGCGCCGTCGAGCAGGACGCGGCCATGGCTGATGTCCGGCATCAGGGCAATGGCGGGCAGTTTTTCCAGGGTGACGCCAGGCTCCCCCGCATAGGCGACTGCCAGGTTCAGCCGTGGCGTTTCACCGGGCGCTTCGCAGCGAGCGGCAATCAGCAGCCACTCGGCGGCGTCGCCGGCGGTGACGAAATCCTTGCGTCCGCTCAGGCGCAAGTCGTCGAGGCGGGTTTGCATGTCCGCCGGGCGCAGGCTGCGCTGTTCGGTGGCACACAAGGCACCGAGGCTCTGCGGCGCGCTGGGCCACAGCACCCGCAGCGCCGCCTGGTACCCCACCAGGAACGCCAGGCCCGGCGTGGCCATCAAACGTGCCCCGGTCACGGCCAGTTCGAACGGCGTCACCGGCCCCAGGCGTTGCAGCAATGCTGAATAACCTTCGGCCAGGTCCGGATGGACGGGCAGGCGCTCGCCGCGTTCGATCAGTGTGTGCCAGGGCATAAGAGGCTCCTTGAGGGCTGTCACATAAGCATCACCAAAGCTTCATGGCGATGACACCGGGGCTACATAGCCTGACTTTGCACAACATGGCTGCATAAAGAAAGTCGACAGGCTGCAACTGAACAGCCCGCACGGAGATTCGCTATGACCCAGATCGCCCGCATCAGCGACACCGGCAATGAACGCCGCCTGCAAGCCGAACGCCTGATCGGCGCCCAAGCCTTGCAAGAAGCACAGGCCCTGCGTTTCAACGTCTTCAGCGGCGAATTCAACGCCAAGCTCAAGGGCGCGGAAATGGGTCTGGACATGGATGACTATGATGTTCACTGCGCCCACATCGGCGTACGCGACCTGAACACCGGCCGCCTCGTGGCGACCACTCGCCTGCTCGACCACCAGGCCGCCAGCAGCCTGGGCCGGTTCTACAGCGAAGAAGAATTCAGCCTCCACGGCCTGGTCCATCTCAAGGGCCCGATCCTGGAAATCGGCCGTACCTGCGTCGACCCGGCCTACCGCAACGGCGGCACCATCGCGGTGCTCTGGGGCGAACTGGCCGAAGTCCTGAACGAAGGTGGCTACAGCTACCTGATGGGCTGCGCGAGCATTCCGATGCAGGATGGCGGTATCCAGGCCCAGGCGATCATGCAGCGCCTGCGCGAACGCTACCTGTGCACCGAACACCTGCAAGCCGTGCCGAAAAAACCCTTGCCGACCCTGGACGTGCCGTCCAACGTCATCGCCGAGATGCCACCGCTGCTCAAGGCCTATATGCGCCTGGGCGCGAAGATTTGCGGCGAGCCGTGCTGGGACGAGGATTTCCAGGTGGCCGACGTGTTCATCCTGCTCAAGCGCGACGAGCTCTGCCCGCGCTACGCCCGCCACTTCAAGGCAGCGGTGTAATGAGTCGGTTGCGGGTGTACGCGCGTATCGCGCGAGTGTTGCTGGTGGTGACACTGGGCCTGAGCATGGCCAGCGTCTTCGGTCTGTTCGAACGCCTGGGGATCGCCAACTCGATGGTCCGTCGCCAGCGCTGGTCGCGGTTCTTCATGGCACGGCTGAGCCATGCCCTGCCCTTTTCCGTCACCGTCCACGGTCAACTGCCGCAACGGCCGATGCTGTGGGTCAGCAATCATGTGTCCTGGACCGACATCCCGTTGCTGGGCATGCTCACGCCGCTGTCGTTCCTGTCCAAGGCCGAAGTGCGCACCTGGCCGGTCGCCGGATGGCTGGCAGCCAAGGCCGGCAGCCTGTTTATCCGGCGCGGTTCGGGCGACAGCCAATTGATCCGCAAGCAGATGAGCCGCCATCTGGAACAGGCCCATTCGCTGTTGATGTTCCCCGAAGGGACCACCACCGATGGCCAGACCTTGCGCACCTTCCACGGTCGCCTGCTGTCAGCGGCCATCGACGCCGATGTCGCGTTGCAGCCGGTGGCAATCCGTTACCTGCGCAACGGTGAACCGGACTCGCTGGCACCGTTCATTGGCGATGATGATTTGCTCTCGCATCTGATGCGCTTGTTCGCCAATGATCGGGGTGAGGTGGAAATCCATCTGCTGGAACCGATTGCCTGCCACGGCCAGGAACGCGCGGCACTGGCCTTCCAGGCGCAGCAGGCGGTGCACAAGGCGTTGTTTGGGGCACTTCCAGAGAAACAGCAAGCGCCGGTACGGCCTGCTGCGATTGCGGCCTGATCCGGATCTCTGCGCAGCCCCCTGTGGGAGCGAGCTTGCTCGCGATAGCGGCTTAACATTCAGCAGATGTGCTGGCTGATACACCGCTATCGCGAGCAAGCTCGCTCCCACAATTAGTCCTGCAGCGTGACTTGGTTTTGAGCAAAATCCTGAAGCTGTGGGTAGAACAACCGAAAGTCTTCGCTCAACGGCTCATAGAGCCTGATCAACTCCGGCATCGCCCCAGCCAGCTCCTCGGGTCGGGACAGGCGGCGGGAAATGCCGCGCAGCACCTGCCCAAGCACCTCGAACTCCTGATAAGACCCCAGCCAGTCATCCGCCGCCATGTGCGGCGCGATGTGCGCCAGGCGCCCCGGTAGCTGCGGTTCGGTGCTAAGCACCTGGTAAACCCGGGAGGTGAAATCCAGCAGCGGCCCTTCGCCGTACAACGTCCAGTCCCGGGCCAGGCAGTGGTCGAAAAACACATCGAGCACGATCCCGGCATAGCGCCGTCGCACCGTGGAAAAGCGCGACAGGGCGATGTCCACCAAGGGATGGCGGTCGGTGTACATATCAATGCGCCGATGCAGGGCAATCGCCGCTTCGATCCGTGGGTCGTAGAGCCCTTGCAGCGGTCCCTTGACGAAGTCGCCGTAGAGGCTGCCGAGTAGTTGTTCCCGGCCGGGGCCGCCGAGGTGCAGGTGCGCGAGATAATTCATGGCCCGCAGCTTAGCACCCCCAGGCCAATATCGTTATAACCCGATATAGCGATTTATTCGGCATTCAGATCAAATCCATATTGGTATATCGCGAAGTAACGATTTAAGGTTCGCCTCATCGCGATATAGCGTTTTACTCACCCCCGAGCTTGCCACCCATGACCCTCGACCTCGACGAAATAATAAAAGCCCTGGCGCACCCAGTACGGCGAGACATCCTCAACTGGCTCAAAGACCCCAAAGTCCAGTTCCCCGAACAGTTGCACAACCACGAGTTCGGCATTTGTGCCGGGCAGATCGACCAGCGTTGCGGCCTGTCGCAATCGACGGTGTCTGCGCATTTGGCGGTGTTGCAACGGGCGGGGCTGATCACCAGCCAGAAGGTCGGTCAATGGCACTTCTTCAAACGCAACGAGGACGTGATCCAGCAGTTCCTCAAGCAAATGAGCCAAGAGCTCTGACCTGACAAGGATCCATCATGCCCCTCTCACTCCTGATCCTGGCCCTGAGCGCCTTCGCCATCGGCACCACCGAGTTCGTCATCATGGGCCTGCTGCCCGAAGTGGCGGCCGACCTGGGCGTGTCGATTCCTGGCGCCGGCTGGCTGGTGACCGGCTACGCCCTGGGCGTGGCCATCGGTGCGCCGTTCATGGCCCTGGCCACCGCCCGGCTGCCGCGCAAGGCCGCCCTGGTGGCGTTGATGGGGATTTTCATCGTCGGCAACCTGCTCTGCGCCATCGCCAGCGACTACAACGTGCTGATGTTTGCCCGCGTGGTCACGGCCCTGTGCCACGGCGCGTTCTTCGGTATCGGTTCAGTGGTGGCCGCCGGCCTGGTGGCGCCCAACAAGCGCGCCTCGGCCGTGGCCCTGATGTTCACAGGCCTGACCCTGGCCAACGTGCTCGGCGTACCGCTGGGCACCGCACTGGGCCAGGAAGCCGGCTGGCGTTCGACCTTCTGGGCCGTGACCGTCATTGGAGTGGTGGCGCTGATCGGCCTGATTCGCTTCCTGCCGGCCAAGCGCGATGAAGAAAAACTCGACATGCGTTCGGAGCTGGTGGCGCTCAAGGGTGCAGGCCTGTGGCTGTCCCTGAGCATGACCGCGCTGTTCTCCGCCTCGGTGTTCACCCTGTTCACCTATGTCGCCCCGCTGCTGGGTGAAGTGACCGGCGTATCGCCCCGTGGCGTGACCTGGACCCTGGTGCTGATCGGCCTGGGCCTGACCCTGGGCAACATCATCGGCGGCAAGCTGGCGGACAAGAGCCTGGCGAACACGCTGATGGGCGTCTTCATCACCATGGCCGTGATGTCCACCGTACTGAGCTGGACCAGCGTGGCGCTGATCCCCAGCGAAATCACCCTGTTCCTCTGGGCCACCGCCTGCTTCGCCGCCGTGCCGGCCCTGCAAGTCAACGTGGTGACCTTCGGCAAAGACGCGCCGAACCTGGTCTCCACCCTGAACATCGGCGCCTTCAACATCGGCAACGCCCTGGGCGCCTGGGTCGGCGGCAGTGTCATCGACCATGGCCTGGGCCTGACCTCCGTGCCCCTGGCCGCCGGCGCGCTGGCCGTGCTGGCGCTGCTGGTCACCCTGATCACTTTCCGCCAGGGCGGCAATGCCGACCTGGCGCCGGCAACTCACTGACTTTTAATCCCTTCCACTTTCGAGGTTGTATTTCATGGCGACTATTTTCGACCCCATCAAACTCGGCGACATCGAGTTGAAGAACCGCATCATCATGGCCCCGCTCACCCGCTGCCGCGCCGACGCAGGTCGCGTGCCCAACGCGCTGATGGCCGAGTACTACGTGCAACGCGCATCCGCCGGCCTGATCCTCAGCGAAGCAACCTCGGTCACGCCGATGGGCGTGGGCTATCCGGACACGCCGGGCATCTGGTCCAACGACCAGGTGCGCGGCTGGTCCAACGTCACCAAGGCGATCCACGGCGCTGGCGGCAAGATCTTCCTGCAACTGTGGCACGTGGGGCGGATCTCCCACCCGTCGTACCTGAACGGCGAAACCCCGGTGGCGCCCAGCGCGATCCAGCCCAAAGGCCACGTGAGCCTGGTGCGTCCGCTGGCCGACTACCCGACCCCACGCGCACTGGAAACCGCTGAAATCGCCGACATCGTCGACGCCTACCGCGTCGGTGCCGAGAATGCCAAGGCCGCCGGTTTCGACGGTGTGGAAATCCACGGCGCCAACGGCTATCTCCTTGACCAGTTCCTGCAAAGCAGCACCAACCAGCGTACCGACAGCTACGGCGGTTCCCTGGAAAACCGTGCCCGCCTGCTGCTGGAAGTGACCGACGCAGCCATCGAAGTCTGGGGCGCCGGCCGGGTTGGCGTGCACCTGGCGCCACGCGCCGACTCCCATGACATGGGTGACGAGAACCGCCTGGAAACCTTCAGCTACGTGGCTCGCGAGCTAGGCAAGCGTGGCATCGCCTTCATCTGCTCCCGTGAGAAGGAAGGCGACGACAGCATCGGCCCGCAACTCAAGCAGGCTTTCGGCGGCCCGTACATCGCCAATGAACGCTTCACCAAGGACAGCGCCAATGCCTGGCTGGCCGAGGGCAAGGCCGATGCCGTGGCCTTTGGAGTGCCGTTCATTGCCAACCCGGACCTGCCGGCACGCTTGAAAGCCGATGCACCGCTGAACGAGGCGCATCCGGAAACGTTCTATGGCAAAGGGCCGGTGGGGTACATCGATTACCCTGTGCTCTAATCAATAGCCGGTAAAAAGCCCTGCCTCGAAAGAGTCAGGGCTTTTTTATTTACCTTTAAATATCCAGTCAAACTTCCAAACTTTCTAAAAACCGTTCAACTCATCATATTATCGCCAACAACAAAACAAACCGAACTGTCGCAGCACAGCCACTAATAAGCACTATTGAAAAGGAATTCAAAGTGAACAACTTAACTGAAAACACTCAACCGACCAGCAGCTTTTATGAAAACCTACTCTCCCAATTCAACTACGCGCCACTGACAATACTGTACGAATACATTAAGTCGCTCGACACGCAAGACTACACCCAGGTGCTCAAAGCCTTGATGGAAAAGGCCAGGCAGAACGATGATGTCAACCGACAGCTTCAAACCTGGGAACAGGAAAGCGTGCGCCCAAACCGCAGCCGTTTCCTGGTGAAGTTAATCAATCATACCGAGCAGGCTCTTGAGGTCGGTGAAAACAATCTCAATTTGAGTGCCAACGAACAAGCATTCATGAACATTCTCCCTTGGGACATCCAGGCCTTGAAGTTCGACTTCTTTTATTCCCGGCCATTGGGCAGTCGCAGCCAGGACATCTTCAAGCGCTCTATTATATTTGGCGACCAGGCACTCGGCTTTCGCTTCGACTTCGGTTTGCACGTCAATACTTCTTTCGGTGTTTTTTCACCAACGCTGACGCCCGTACGGACAAACAAGGTGGCCTCTATCGGCACAACCGCCATGAAATGCGTGACCCGGATCATTCATTCGTCCAATGAGGAACCGTATGGTTTTACCGTGGAAATCACACTGAGCTGAACAGGCGGCCCCGTCAGATCGGTCTGACGGGGCATCTGCCTACCGCTTCAGACGCCCTTGTCTGACCGGAATTCTCATCCGTGTTGACAGGCGCGAAACAAATTTCCTACAAAATTCGCCGCCAATTGCCTATCAACCGCGCCAGTGTCGGTTTATAAAAGCACCCTTACGCGGATGTATCGACACAAACCGACGCAATTACGCATTTTGTTTCATTTGCGCAGGCTGGGGCTCAAGTGCAGCATGTCCAGCCCGATCTCCACCCAGCGCTCGGCCTCAGCCGCCAGGGCGAAGCTGTCGGGGGCCAGAAGCCACTGGTACAAAATGCCGTCGATATAGGCATGAATGGCAACTGCCGCCCTTTCGGGGTCCAGATCATCCGGCAACTGGCCGCGTTTCATCGCATTGCGCAACGACAGGGCGATGCGCACATTGCAGTCGAGGCTGACCTCGCGTCGCTGCTGGCGCAAATCGCACATTTCATCGGTGAATTCACACTTATGGAACAGGATCTCATTAATGCGCCGGGTTTTCGGGTCCAGGGCCACGTCCTGGAACAACCGGACCAGCAGCTTGCGAATACAGCCCAGCGGATCAAGCTCTTCTTCCCTTTCACTGGCACGGGCCAGCTCATCAAGGGGCTCGTGCAGGGTATCGAGCATGGCCTGGAGCAGGTCCGCCTTATTGCTGAAATGCCAATAGATGGCACCACGCGTCACACCGGCCAGTGTCGCGATGTCGGCCAGGGTCGTACGCGCCACGCCTCGCTCGAAAAAAGCTTGTTCGGCCGCTTCGAGTATCTGGCTGCGAGTCTCCTGGGCTTCCTCTTTGGTACGACGGACCATGGCAGTAAACACCTCAATCAGGATGCGTCAGCAACGCGTCAGCAATGCGTAAGAATCAACGGAACAAAATATGAGGCGACGTCTCTTGGAACGCGTCCCCGATCTACGCTGGCCTTTGTCAGGCTTTTGTAAATCCGGATGTTACGCAATTTGGCTGTTTACAAACAACCATGTACGTAAGTATATTTCTTAGCATCCTACTAATTGAAATAGTGCGCCTTTTTACCTTTCCACCTTTCGAGTGCGCCAGTTGCGCGCCTGGACCCGAGGATTTCCATGCAATTCAAGCCAGCTGTTACTGCCCTGGTTACTGCCATCGCCCTGGCATCGCTGCTCAGCGGATGCAAAAAGGAAGAGGCCGCACCTGCTCCTCCGCCTCCTCAGGTCGGCGTCGTAACCCTCAAGACCCAGCCTTTCACCCTGACGTCGGAACTTCCGGGGCGCACCAGCGCGTTCCGCGTCGCGGAAGTACGGCCACAGGTCAACGGGATCATTCTCAAGCGCCTGTTCAAGGAAGGCGCCGACGTCAAGGCCGGCCAGCAGTTGTACCAGATCGACCCCGCCGTCTATGAAGCGACCCTCAAGAGCGCCGAGGCCAACCTGCGTTCCACCAAGTCGATTGCCGACCGCTACAAGCAACTGGTGGACGAACAGGCGGTGAGCCGTCAGGAATACGACACCGCCGTGGCCAACCGCCTGGAGTCGGAAGCCAACCTGCAGACCGCCCAGATCAATGTGCGCTACACCAAGGTCTACGCGCCAATCTCCGGCCGTATCGGTCGTTCCTCGGTCACCGAAGGTGCGCTGGTGAGCAACGGCCAGACCGATGCCCTGGCGACCATCCAGCAACTGGACCCGATCTATGTCGACGTGACGCAGAGCTCGGTCGAGCTGCTGCAACTGCGCCGAGAGCTGGAAAGCGGCCGCCTGCAAAAGGCCGGCGATAACGCCGCCATGGTCAAGCTGACCCTGGAAGACGGCAGCCAGTATCCGCACGAAGGCAAGTTGGAGTTCTCCGAAGTGTCGGTCGACCAGACCACCGGCTCGGTGACCTTGCGCGCCGTATTCCCCAACCCTGACCACACCCTGCTGCCGGGCATGTTCGTCCATGCGCAACTGCAGGCCGGCGTGAACAGCGCGGCGATCCTCGCCCCGCAGCAAGGCGTGACCCGTGACCTCAAGGGTGCGCCGACCGCCCTGGTCGTTGGCCCCGACAACAAGGTCGAACTGCGTCAGCTCAAGGCCAGCCGCACCGTTGGCAGCCAATGGCTGATCGAAGACGGGCTCAAGGCCGGCGATCGCGTGATCACCGAAGGGTTGCAGTTCGTACGCCCTGGCGTGGAAGTCAAAGCCACCGAAGCCACCAACGTCGATACCAAGAACCCGGCCCCCGCACAGGCAGCTGATAAAGCCGCCGGCGGCAAAGGGGAGTAAACCATGTCGAAATTTTTTATCGACCGTCCGATTTTCGCCTGGGTGATCGCCCTGGTGATCATGCTGGTCGGGGCTCTATCGATCCTCAAGTTGCCGATCAACCAGTACCCGAGCATTGCGCCGCCGGCCATTGCGATCCAGGTGACCTACCCGGGCGCATCCGCGCAAACCGTGCAGGACACGGTGGTGCAGGTGATCGAGCAGCAGCTCAACGGCATCGACAACCTGCGTTATGTATCGTCGGAAAGTAACTCCGACGGCAGCATGACCATCACTGCCACCTTCGAGCAAGGCACCAACTCCGATACCGCGCAGGTCCAGGTCCAGAACAAGCTGAACCTGGCCACCCCGCTGCTGCCGCAAGAAGTGCAGCAACAGGGCATCCGCGTGACCAAGTCAGTGAGAAACTTCCTGATGGTGATCGGCGTGGTGTCGCGCGACGGCAGCATGACCCGGGAAGACCTGTCCAACTACATCGTGTCCAACATGCAGGACCCGATCTCGCGCACCGCTGGTGTCGGTGACTTCCAGGTCTTCGGCGCCCAATACGCGATGCGGATCTGGCTCGACCCGGCCAAGCTGAACAATTTCAACCTGACCCCGGTGGATGTGAGCACGGCGATTACCGCGCAGAACGTCCAGATCGCCTCCGGCCAGCTCGGCGGCCTGCCGGCCATGCCCGGCCAGCAACTGAACGCCACTATTATCGGCAAGACCCGCTTGCAGACCGCCGAGCAGTTCAAGGCAATCCTGCTCAAGGTCAACCCGGACGGCTCGCAAGTACGTGTCGGCGACGTGGCCGATGTGGCCCTGGGTGGTGAGAACTACAGCATCAACGCGCAGTTCAACGGTGCCCCGGCCTCCGGCCTGGCGGTGCGACTGGCGACTGGCGCCAACGCCCTCGACACGGCCAAGGCCCTGCGCCAGACCGTGGAAAACCTCAAGCCGTTCTTCCCGCAAGGTCTGGAAGTGGTGTTCCCCTACGACACCACGCCGGTGGTGAGCGAATCGATCAAGGGTGTGGTTGAAACCCTGGTCGAGGCGGTCGTACTGGTATTCCTGGTGATGTTCCTGTTCTTGCAGAACTTCCGCGCCACCATCATCACCACGATGACCGTACCCGTGGTACTGCTCGGCACCTTCGGCATCCTCGCGGCGTTCGGCTTCAGCATCAACACCCTGACCATGTTCGGCATGGTGCTAGCCATCGGCTTGCTGGTGGACGACGCGATCGTCGTGGTGGAAAACGTCGAACGGGTAATGAGCGAAGAAGGCCTGTCGCCCAAGGAAGCCACCAAGAAATCCATGGGCCAGATACAGGGCGCCCTGGTGGGTATCGCCCTGGTGCTCTCGGCGGTATTGCTGCCGATGGCGTTCTTCGGCGGCTCCACCGGTGTGATCTACAAGCAGTTCTCCATCACCATCGTCTCGGCCATGGCCCTGTCGGTCCTGGTGGCCCTGATTTTCACCCCGGCCCTGTGCGCCACCATGCTCAAACCAATCCCCAAGGGTGAGCACGGCACGCCGAAACGCGGCTTCTTCGGTTGGTTCAACCGCACCTTCGACCGTGGCGTCAGGAGCTACGAACGGGGCGTGGGCAATATGCTCAAGCACAAGGCCCCGTACCTACTGGCCTACATCATCATCGTGGTTGGCATGGTCTGGCTGTTCACCCGCATCCCGACGGCGTTCCTGCCGGAAGAAGACCAGGGCGTACTGTTTGCCCAGGTGCAGACACCGGCCGGTTCCAGCGCCGAGCGTACCCAGGTGGTGGTGGACAAGATGCGTGAGTTCCTGCTGCGGCCGAGCAAGGACGGCGGCGAAGGTGATGGCGTGGCCTCGGTGTTCACCGTGACCGGCTTCAACTTTGCCGGTCGTGGCCAGAGCTCCGGCCTGGCGTTCATCATGCTCAAGCCGTGGGAAGAGCGTAACGCTGATAACACCGTGTTCAAGATCGCCGGCCGCGCCCAGCAACACTTCTTCACCTTCCGCGACGCGATGGTGTTCGCCTTCGCCCCGCCAGCGGTGATGGAACTGGGTAACGCCACCGGTTTCGACGTGTTCCTGCAGGATCGCGCCGGCATCGGTCACGACAAGCTGATGGAAGCCCGCAACCAGTTCCTGGGCATGGCGGCCCAGAGCAAGATACTGGCCCAGGTGCGTCCGAACGGCCTGAACGATGAACCGCAATACCAGTTGGAAATCGATGACGAGAAGGCCAGTGCCCTGGGCATTACCCTCTCGGAGATCAACAACACCCTGTCGATTGCCTTGGGCAGTAGCTATGTGAACGACTTCATCGACCGTGGTCGGGTGAAACGGGTGTACGTCCAGGGCCAGCCGAACGCGCGCATGAGCCCCGAAGACCTGCAGAAGTGGTACGTGCGCAACAGCGCCGGGACCATGGTGCCGTTCACGGCGTTCGCCAAGGGTGAGTGGGTCTACGGTTCGCCGAAACTGGCTCGTTACAACGGCGTGGAAGCGATGGAAATCCTCGGCACCCCGGCGCCTGGCTATTCCACCGGTGAAGCCATGGCCGAAGTCGAAGCCATCGCCAAGAAGCTGCCGGCCGGTGTCGGCATTTCCTGGACGGGCCTGTCCTACGAGGAACGTCTGTCGGGCTCCCAGGCGCCAGCGTTGTACGCCTTGTCGCTGCTGATGGTGTTCCTGTGCCTGGCAGCATTGTATGAAAGCTGGTCGATCCCGATCGCGGTCATGCTCGTGGTGCCGCTGGGGATCATCGGTGCCCTGATGGCGACCAGCCTGCGCGGCCTGTCCAACGACGTGTACTTCCAGGTGGGCTTGCTGACCACCATCGGCCTGGCGGCGAAAAACGCCATTCTGATCGTGGAGTTCGCCAAGGAACTCCACGAACAGGGCCGAACCCTGGTGGAAGCCGCCGTTGAAGCCTGTAGGATGCGTCTGCGGCCGATCATCATGACGTCCCTGGCGTTCGTCCTCGGTGTGGTCCCGCTGGCGATCTCCACAGGCGCCGGTTCAGGCAGCCAGCACGCCATCGGTACCGGTGTGATCGGCGGTATGCTGACCGCGACCATCCTGGCGATCTTCTGGGTGCCATTGTTCTTCGTGACCGTGTCGTCGATAGGCCGTCGCAAAAATACCGACGAGCACGACACTCCTGAAACTTCCAAAGAGGCTGGCCAATGAGCAAGTCGCTACTCTCCCTGACCATCGCCGCCGTCGTGCTCAGCGGTTGCTCGCTGATCCCCGACTATCAGCGGCCCGAAGCACCGGTCGCGGCGCAATACCCGCAAGGGCCGGCCTACGAGGCGGCCAATGCGCCCGGCCAGGCCGCCGCCGAGCAAGGCTGGAAGCAGTTTTTCCATGACCCGGCGTTGCAACAGCTGATCCAGGTCGCCCTGGAAAACAACCGCGACCTGCGCGTCGCGGCGCTGAACATCGATGCCTACGCCGCGCAGTACCGCATCCAGCGCGCGGACCTGTTTCCGGCGGTCTCGGCCACCGGCTCCGGCAGCCGCCAGCGGGTACCGGCACGGGCTTCGCAAACCGGTGAAGCGGCGATCAGCAGTTCCTACTCGGCGACCTTGGGCATCAGCGCCTATGAACTGGACCTGTTCGGTCGGGTTCGTAGCCTGAGCGAGCAAGCGTTGCAAAGCTACTTCGCCACCGAAGAAGCCCGGCGCAGCACCCAGATCAGCCTGGTGGCCAACGTCGCCAATGCCTACCTGACCTGGCAGGCCGACAAGGAACTGCTCAAGCTGACCCAGGAAACCCTCGGGGCCTACGAGCAAAGCTTCAAGCTGACCTCGCGCAGCGCCGAAGTCGGCGTGGCCTCGGCCCTGGACCTGAGCCAGGCGCGCACCGCCGTGGAAAACGCCCGCGTGCAACTGGCCCGGTACACCCGCCAGGTCGCCCAGGACGAAAACAGCCTGACCCTGCTGCTGGGCACCGGCCTGCCGGCCAACCTGAGCTCGCAACCGTTGAGCGATGACCTGCTCAGCGAAGTGCCGGCCGGGCTGCCGTCGGACCTGCTGCAACGTCGTCCGGACATCCTCCAGGCCGAACGCAACCTGCAGGCCGCCAACGCCAACATCGGCGCCGCGCGGGCAGCGTTCTTCCCGAGCATCAGCCTGACGGCCAACGCCGGCACCCTGAGCCCGGACCTGTCCGGCCTGTTCAAGGGTGGTTCGGGCACCTGGACCTTCGCGCCGCAAATCAACCTGCCGATCTTCAACGCCGGTAGCCTGCGCGCGAGCCTGGACTACGCCAAGATCCAGAAAGACATCAACGTCGCGCAGTACGAGAAGTCGATTCAGACGGCTTTCCAGGAAGTCTCCGACGGCCTGGCCGCGCGTCAGACCTACAACGAACAGTTGCAGGCCCAGACCGACTTCGTCGCTGCCAACCAGGACTACTACCGCCTGGCCGAGCGTCGCTACCGCATCGGCGTCGACAGCAACCTGACCTTCCTCGACGCCCAACGCCAGTTGTTCAGCGCGCAACAATCGCTGATCACTGACCGTCTTGCGCAACTGACCAGCGAGGTCAATCTGTACAAGGCATTGGGCGGTGGTTGGAATGCCGAGACGGGCAAGAACGAACCGGTGAAAGAAGAAGCGCCGAAGATGAAGTTGTTCTGATTGATGTTTGAATGCTGAACATGAAGCCCACCGAAAGGTGGGCTTTTTGTTTGTGTGCGCTTTAACGCTGGCCTATGTGGGAGCAAGGCTTGCCCGCGATGGCGGCCTTACGGCTGGCCAAGATTTTGTTGATCGGGTACATATCCATTGCTGCGGTAACGGCGGCTTAGGGTTCCGCCCTGACGGCGGGTCACTTTCGAAAAGCGCGAAAGTAACCAAAGCGCTCCTGCCCCACCCCTCGGTGCCTCGCTAGGGCTCGGCATGCCCGCACTCCGGCATTGCTCCGTGGGCCCGCCGCGAAGGGCCATCCATGGCCCAGCACGGCTATCCCGGCATCCATGCCGGGATGCCCACTGCACAATGCCTGCGTTCGGCCAGCGTGGTTAACGGGGCTCCCGAGATCAACGTCCGCCACGAGGCGGCCTTAGAGCCGACCTGACTCTCCTGGTCGTACACCCATCAGATCTGTGGGAGCAAAGCTTGCTCGCGAAGACGGCGGCACATCCAACGCTGATGCAGGCTGGTCCACCGCTATCGCGAGCAGGCTCGCTCCCACAGGGATTTGCAGTGCCCGCAAATCTGTAGGTCGCCACTGACCCAATGTGGGAGCGAGCCTGCTCGCGAAGACGATGGCACAGTCGTTGGAGATGTTGAATGCTCCGGCCTCTTCGCGAGCAAGCCCGCTCCCACAGTAGGAACGCGATCATCAAAGAACCAGGTCGGCTACTAGGCCGCCTCGTGGTGGACGTTGATCTCGGGCGCCCCGTTAACCACGATGGCCGCACGCAGGCATTGCGCAGTGGGCACCTCGGCATGGATGCCGAGGTAGCCGCGCTGGGCCATGGATGGCCCTTCGCGGCGGGCCCACGGAGCAATGCCGGAGTGAGGGCACACCGAGCCTAGGCGAGGTGCCAAGTGGTGGGGCAGGAGCGTTTTGCTTACTTTTGCGCTCTTCAAAAGTGAGCCGCCGTCAGGGCGGAACCCTAAGCCGCCGTTACCGCAGCAATGGATATCGTACTCAGCCAAGACTGACAGGCCGCCATCGCGAGCAAGCTCGCTCCCACAGTGGAATGCGTCCATCCAATCAGTTTTTTGCCGTTCGATAATCGCCCAAAACCCACAATCGGCAATTGAACCGATCCCGGGCGGCCCTTCACCATCGCTCGCACAAAACCAATAACAACAGGTTCGACGCCATGCCCCTACACCCCGCCTCACCCGGCTGATCCTCGATCACCCTGACGCCCCTGGCTCCACCCTTACCGCCAGCACCTCAAACGTGCGGCAACGACTCGCTTCGTCCACAAAAAATAGAGACAACGCCCATGAAGCCCACACCGCACCTTCTCCCCAGCCTCATTGCCGTAGCCCTGACCAGTACCGCCCTGCCCGTCCTGGCTGCGGAATCGGGGTTTGTCGAGGATGCCAAGGTCAACCTCAACCTGCGCAACTTCTACATCAACCGCAACTTCACCAACCCGAACAATGCCCAGGGCAAAGCCGAGGAATGGACCCAGAGTTTCATCCTCGACGCCAAGTCCGGCTTCACCCAGGGTACGGTCGGTTTCGGCGTGGACGTGCTGGGCATGTACTCGGTCAAGCTCGACGGCGGCCGTGGCACGGCCGGTACACAATTGCTGCCTGTGCATGATGATGGTCGCCCCGCCGACGACTTCGGTCGCCTGGGCGTGGCCCTCAAGGGCAAGGTGTCGAAGACCGAACTGAAGGTCGGTGAATGGATGCCGGTGCTGCCGATCCTGCGTTCCGACGATGGCCGCTCCCTGCCGCAAACCTTCCGCGGCGGCCAGGTGACCTCCACCGAAATCAACGGCCTGAGCCTCTACGGTGGGCAATTCCGCGCCAACAGCCCGCGCAACGACGCGAGCATGGAAGACATGTCGATGAACGGCCGCGGCGCGTTCACCTCCGACCGTTTCAACTTCGGCGGCGGTGAATACGCCTTCAACGAAAAACGCACCCAGGTCGGCGTCTGGTACTCGGAACTGTCCGACATCTACCAGCAAAAATATTTCAACCTGACCCACAGCCAGCCTATCGGCGACTGGACCCTGGGCGCCAACCTCGGCTACTTCATCGGCAAGGAAGACGGCAGCGCCCTGGCCGGCGACCTGGACAACAAAACCGCGTTCGCCATGCTCTCGGCCAAATTCGGTGGCAACACCTTCTACGTCGGCCTGCAAAAACTCAGCGGCGATGACGCCTGGATGCGCGTCAACGGCACCAGCGGCGGTACCCTGGCCAACGACAGCTACAACTCCAGCTACGACAACGCCCAGGAAAAATCCTGGCAAGTGCGCCACGACTTCAACTTCGCCGCCGTCGGCGTGCCGGGCCTGACCCTGATGAACCGCTACATCAGCGGCGACAACGTGCACACCGCCACGGTCGACGATGGCAAGGAATGGGGCCGTGAAAGTGAGCTGGCTTATACCGTGCAGAGCGGCGCGCTGAAGAGCCTCAATGTGAAGTGGCGTAACTCGACGATGCGTCGGGATTACAGCACCAATGAGTTCGATGAGAACCGGTTGATTGTCAGCTACCCGATCAGCTTGCTGTAAAAGCCAGACAAGGAGAGAGGCTGTACCACCGTCATCGCGAGCAGGCTCGCTCCCACAGGGAATCAGTGCCGAGCACAAAATCAGTGCTCACTGAAGATCCAGTGTGGGAGCAAAGCTTGCTCGCGATGGCGGTGGGTCAGTGGCATTGCATCGCGAGCAAGCTTTGCTCCCACAGTATTGACTCCCACAGGGACTGGCGGTGGTTCTCAAGCCCGCGATTCGACGCCCAGTTCATCCCAGACGGATTCGGCCAGGTGGAAGGTGGCATTGGCTGCCGGGATGCCGCAGTAGATGGCGCTCTGCATGATCACTTCCTTGATCTCGCTGCGGCTCACGCCGTTGTTGGCGGCGGCGCGCAGGTGCAGCTTGAGTTCTTCGTTGCGGTTCATGCCGATCAGCATGGCAATGGTGATCAAGCTGCGGGTATGGCGCGGCAGGCCCGGGCGGGTCCAGATGTCACCCCAGGCGTGGCGGGTGATCATCTCCTGGAATTCGCTGTTGAACTCGGTCAGGGCATTGAGGCTGCGATCGACGTGGGCATCGCCCAGCACCGCGCGGCGCACTTGCATGCCTTCGTCGTAACGTTGTTTCTCGTCCACAAAAAACTCCTCAGGCACGGCCGGAATCGAGCAGGAAATCCAGCACCCGCGCGCTGAACGCGGCGCCGGCCTGGACGTTGGACAGGTGCGCGGCGTAGAACTCGGCGTACTCGGCCCCACGGACCCGCTCCTGGATAAAGTGCCCACCCGACGGCGGCGTCACGGCATCTTCGGTGCCGGCGATCACCAGCAGCGGTACGCGAATCGACGACAACTGCTCGCGAAAATCGGCATCACGCACCGCCGCGCAGTTGGCCGCATAGCCCTGAGGCGAAGTGGCGGCGAGCATGTCGGTGATTTTTTTTGCCGTCGCAGGCTGGGCCTCGGCAAAGTCAGGGGTAAACCAGCGGGCAATCGAGGCATCGCGCAACGCCACCATCGCCGCCTTGCCGTCACGCAGCACGGTTTCGATTCGCGGGTTCCACACCGTCGGGTCGCCGATCTTGGCTGCGGTGTTGCACACCACCAGTTTGTGCAGGCGCTCGCCGGCGTTGATCCCCAGCCACTGGCCGATCAACCCGCCCATGGACAAGCCACAGAAATGCACCTTGTCGAGGTTCAACTGATCAAGCATCGCCAGCACATCACGGCCCAGTTGTTCGATGCTGTAGGGGCCTTCGGTCACCAGCGATTGACCGTGGCCGCGCGTGTCGAAGCGCAGCACACGAAAGTGTTCGCTGAAAGCCGCGACCTGCTCGTCCCACATGTGCAGGTCAGTGCCCAGGGAATTGGAGAGCACCAACACAGGGGCGTCTTGCGGCCCATCAAAACGATAGTTCAGATCGCCCTCGGCGAGTTTGACGAATCCCACAACAATCTCCTTTCAGGCGTTCAAGGCAAGGTGTTCGGCCACGGCCCGGGCGACCCAGGTCTGGGCTTGTCCAAGGTAGTGCGCCGGGTCGAGCAGATGATCAAGCTCGGTCGCGGATAGCTGCGCAGTGACCTGAGGTTCATCCCCCAGCACATCACGCAAATGCCGTTGCTCGGCCACGGCGCGCTTGCAGCATTGCTCCAGCAGATGGTGCGCCGTGTCGCGCCCCACACGCTGGGCCAGGACGATGCTCACCGCTTCGGCCAGCACCAATCCCTGGGTCAGTTCCAGGTTGCGGGCCATGCGCGCCGCGTCCACTTCCAGCCCTTCGGCCAGCAGCCGCGCCTGTTGCAAGGCACCGGACACCAGGCAGCAGATCTCCGGCAGGGTTTCCCATTCGGCGTGCCACAGGCCCAGGCTGCGCTCGTGTTCCTGGGGCATGGCGCTGAACAGCGTCGACAACAAGCCAGGCACTCGCGTCGCCGCACCGATCAGCACTGCCGCGCCCACCGGGTTGCGCTTGTGCGGCATGGTGGACGAACCGCCCTTGCCCGGCGCCGACGGCTCGAACGCTTCGCCGGCCTCGGTCTGCATCAACAGGCTGATGTCGCGGCCCAGTTTGCCCAGGCTGCCGGCGATCAAACCCAGCACCGCGCCGAACTCCACCAGGCGATCGCGCTGGGTGTGCCACGGCTGTTCCGGCAGGTTCAGTTGCAACTCGGCGGCCAGGGCTTCGGCGACAGGCAGCGCCTGTTCACCCAACGCGGCGAGCGTTCCGGAGGCACCGCCGAATTGCAGTACCAGCAAGCGCGGCTTGAGTTCTTTCAAACGTTGGCGACTGCGGGTGATCGCCCCCAGCCAACCGGCGATTTTCATGCCCAGGGTCACCGGTGTCGCGTGTTGCAGCCAAGTGCGCCCGGCCAGCGGCGTGGCGGCGTAGCGTTCGGCTTGGCGGGCCAGGATGCCGGCCAACTGCGCCAGCTCTGCCTCGATCAAGCCCAACGCCTGGCGCAGTTGCAGCACCAGCCCGCTGTCCATCACGTCCTGGCTGGTCGCGCCCAGGTGCACATAGCGCTCGGCCTCAGCGCTCTCAGTGGCGATGAGCTTGCCCAACGCCTTGACCAACGGGATCGCCGAATTGCCGGCACTGGCAATCGCATCGCTCAACGCGGAAAAATCGTACAGCTGGGCACGGCAGGCGTTCTCGATCGGCGCCACCGCATCTTGGGGAATCAACCCTACCCGAGCCTCGGCCCGGGCCAGCGCGGCTTCGACATCCAGCATGGCCTGGACCCGCCCCGCATCGCAGAACACCTCGCGCATGTCGCGGGCGGTGAAGTAGGCATCGAACAGCTGATTGCCCGGTCGTTCGCTCATAAACAGTCCTTGGATGCGCCAGCCTCACGGCCGGCGCGGTTGGGTCAAAGGTCGTGGTGCAAATACGCCGGCTGCTTGGGCAGGCGCAGGCTGAACAGGAACGCCACCACCATCATCACCGTGACATACCAGTAAAAGGCGTTCTCCATGCCCTGGGCCTTCAGGCTCAAGGCAACGTACTCCGCCGAACCGCCAAAAATCGCATTGGCCACCGCGTAAGCCAACCCTACTCCCAGTGCCCGCACTTCAGGTGGAAACATTTCCGCTTTCACCAGGCCACTGATGGAGGTGTAGAAACTGACAATCGCCAGCGCCAACGTAATCAGGACAAACGCCAGGAACGGGCTGCTGATGCTTTTGAGGGTCAGCAGGATCGGCACCGTGCACAACGCCCCCAGGCCACCGAACCAGAGCATGGAATTACGCCGGCCAATCTTGTCCGCCAGCATGCCGAACAACGGCTGCATGCACATATACAGGAACAGCGCGCCGGTCATGATGTAGCTGGCGGTCTTGGCGTGCAGGCCGGCGGTGTTCACCAGGTATTTCTGCATGTAGGTGGTGAAGGTGTAGAAAATCAGCGAGCCGCCGGCGGTGTAGCCCAGCACGGTGATGAACGCAGCCTTGTGGTCGCGAAACAGCGCCGCGATGCTGCCAGCGTCCTTGTTCTCGCGCATTTCCTTGCTGCTGGTTTCCTTCAGGGAGCGTCGCAGGAACAGGGAAATCAACGCAGCCACAGCGCCCACCACGAATGGAATCCGCCAGCCATAGGCGCGCAGTTCGTCTTCGCTGAGGAACTGTTGCAGGATCACCACCAGCGACACCGCCAGCAGTTGCCCGCCGATCAGCGTCACGTACTGGAACGAGGCGAAAAAGCCACGTTGGCCCTTGAGGGCGACTTCGCTCATGTAGGTGGCGGTGGTGCCGTATTCGCCACCTACCGACAGGCCCTGCAGCAAGCGCGCGAACAACAGCAGCAGCGGCGCCCAGACGCCGATGTCCTTGTAGGTGGGCAGGCAGGCGATGAGCAACGAACCGAAGCACATCATCAGCACCGAGATCATCATCGAGTTCTTGCGCCCGTGACGGTCCGCCACCCGGCCGAAAATCCAGCCGCCGATGGGTCGCATCAGGAACCCGGCGGCGAACACACCGGCCGTGTTGACCAGTTGCACCGTAGGGTTGTCCGAGGGGAAGAATGCCGGCGCGAAATAAATCGCACAGAACGCATAGACGTAAAAGTCGAACCATTCGACCAGGTTGCCGGATGAGGCGCCGACGATGGCGAAGATGCGCTTGCTGCGTTCTTCACCGGTGTAATGGCTGATTGGGGTGGCCATGGGTTACTCACTCGTTGGGGACTGACGAAGTTCTAGACACACTTAGTAACAGTCCCGTTCCACAGTATTGCATTGCCTGGACTGACGCTATCGCGGGCAAGCCTTGCTCCCACAGGGATTGCAGCATCTCTGTGGCGAGGGAGCTTGCTCCCGCTGGCTTGCGCAGCAAGCCCAAGCTGACGACCCGGTGTATCAGGCCGGTCGTGCTAGCCGGGTTTGCGACTGCTTCGCAGCCGAGCGGGAGCAAGCTCCCTCGCCACAAAATCGCCCATCACTCAGTAATCGAAGAACACCGTCTCGGCATCCGTGCCCTGCAGGATCACGTTCCACTGGTACACGCCCGACGCATCGGGTTTGCTCACGATCGTGGCGCGACGCTCCTCAGGCACGCAGGCCAGCAGCGGGTCGGTTTCGTTGGCCTGTTCGCCGTCGAAGTAGATGCGCGTCAGCAAATGCTTGACCAACCCGCGAGCGAACACCAGCACCACCAGGTGCGGTGCCTGGGTCGTACCGTTCAACCCTGGCACAGTGCCCGGCTTGATGGTGGTGAAGCGGAAGCGCCCTTCGGCATCCACCGGCACCCGGCCGAAGCCTTCGAAGTGCGGGTCCAGGGGTTTGTCCTGGTCGTCTTCCGGGTGGGCGTATTTGCCGGCGGCGTTGGCCTGCCAGACTTCCAGCATCGCGTCGTTGACGAACTGGCCATTGCCGTCGACCACCTGCCCGGTGATCGCCACGCGCTGGCCGAGGGTTTGTGTGACGGTCAAGTCTTCGCGGTTCAGCCAGGTCAGGCCGATGTGGTAGTACGGGCCAACGGTGTGGGACGTGGTGGCGGTGAGCGTCATCTTATTTCTCCATCGGCGTGGCATCGCGGCCGCGCAAGACGATGTCCCAGCGGTAACCGAGGGCGTAGTGAGGGACGGTTTTTTCCAGGTCGAAACTGGCGATCAGGCGTTCCTTGGCACGGGTGTCCGGCACGCAGTTGTAGATCGGGTCGTAGGCCAGCAACGGGTCGCCAGGGAAATACATCTGCGTCACCAGGCGCGTCAGAATGCTCGGCCCGAACAGTGAAAAATGGATGTGCGCCGGGCGCCAGGCGTTGTGGTGGTTGCCCCACGGATAGGCCCCAGGCTTGATGGTCTGGAACTGATACCAGCCGTCGGCGTCGGTGACGGTACGACCGGTGCCGGTGAAATTCGGGTCCAGCGGCGCGTCATGGTTGTCGCGGTCGTGGTTGTAGCGACCGGCGGCGTTGGCCTGCCAGATCTCTACCAGGATGCCCGGCACCGGCTGGCCATGCTCATCCAGCACGCGCCCGTGAATGATGATCCGCTCCCCCAGCGGCTCGCCGGCATGCTGGGCAGTCAGGTCGTGGTCCTTCTCCTGCAAGCGGTCGGCACCGACAGTCGGGCCGGTAATTTCCGACAGCGAATGAGGCAGGAACACCAACGGCTTGGACGGCGAGCGCAGGTTGGTGGACTGGTACGGTGGGTGCAGATACTCCGGCTGGGTGCCCGCTTGGGGGCGACGATAACCAGGCTTGTCAGTCATGCAGCGTTCCTCGATTTCTTATTAGTAGAACGACGCGTCAGACGCGTTCGATCGCCAGCGCCAGACCCTGGCCGACTCCGACGCACATGGTCGCCAGGCCTTTCTTGCCGCCGGTCCTTTCCAGGTGGTGCAACGCCGTCAACACCAAGCGCGCCCCGCTCATGCCCAGGGGATGGCCGAGGGCGATGGCCCCGCCGTTCGGGTTGACCTGAGGCGCATCGTCCGCCAGACCGAGGTCGCGCAACACCGCCAGGCCCTGGCTGGCAAAAGCTTCGTTGAGTTCGATCACATCGAAATCCGCGACCGCCAGGCCCAGACGCTCAGTGAGCTTGCGCACCGCCGGCACCGGACCGACGCCCATCACTCGGGGCGCCACGCCGGCACTGGCCATGCCCAGCACTTTGCCGCGCGGCGTCAGGCCGTGTTTCTTCACCGCTTCGGCCGACGCCAGGATCAGTGCAGCCGCGCCGTCGTTGACACCCGAGGCGTTGCCGGCGGTGACGGTCTTGTCGGGGCCGTTGACCGGCTTGAGTTTGCTCAAGGTTTCCAGCGTGGTGTCGGCGCGAGGATGCTCATCCTGCTCGACCACGGTTTCGCCTTTTTTATGGGTGATGCGCACCGGAACGATTTCTTCGGCAAAGAACCCTGCCGCCTGGGCCGCTGCCGTGCGCTGTTGGCTGCGCAAGGCGAAAGCGTCCTGGTCGGCGCGGGACACGGCGTAGTCATCAGCCACGTTATCAGCGGTCTGCGGCATCGCATCCACACCGTACTGGGCTTTCATCAATGGGTTGATGAAACGCCAGCCGATGGTGGTGTCTTCCAGCTTCATGTTGCGGGAAAACGCCGCGTCGGCCTTGCCCATTACGAACGGCGCACGGGACATCGACTCCACGCCGCCAGCGATGGCCAGTTCCATTTCACCGCTGGCGATGGCGCGAAACGCCGTGCCGATGGCGTCCATGCCCGAGGCGCAAAGACGGTTGAGGGTCACGCCGGGAATGCTTTCCGGCAGGCCCGCCAACAGCAGCGCCATGCGCGCCACGTTGCGGTTGTCTTCGCCGGCCTGGTTGGCGCAGCCGAGAAACACTTCGTCCACCGCGCTCCAGTCCACCGATGGGTTGCGCTCCATCAGCGCCTTGATCGGCACGGCCGCCAGGTCATCGGCACGCACGGCGGACAAACCGCCGCCAAACCGACCGATGGGGGTTCGAATCGCATCACAGATATAAACGTCGCGCATCAGGCTTCTCCCGGTGCCTGGCCGTGGGCCGCCGCGGTACGAGCTTCCAGGTCGCGCAGTGCGCGCAGCTCCACTTCGGTCGGTTCGGCGGTGGTTTGCACCTGATCGGCGAAACGAATCGCCCACCCGGTGGCCGCAATGACTTGCTCGCGGGTCACGCCAGGGTGCAGCGCGGTGACCACGAACTCATGGGTGTCGGCTTCCGGTTCCATGATGCACAAGTCGGTGATGATACCGACGGGACCGGCGCCCGGCAGGCCCAGGCGTTTGCGCGAATCGCCGCCTTCACCGTGGCCGACCGAGGTGATGAAATCCAGCTTGTCGACAAACGAGCGAGCCGACTGCTTGAGGATGATCAACACGCTCTTGGCAGAGCCGGCGATTTCCGGCGCGCCACCGGCACCCGGCAAGCGGACTTTCGGCTGATGGTAGTCGCCCACCACCGTGGTGTTGATGTTGCCGAAACGGTCGACCTGGGCTGCGCCGAGGAAACCGACGTCGATGCGTCCGCCTTGCAGCCAGTAGCGAAAAATCTCACCGGTCGGTACGACGGTATCAGCGGTTTCCGCCAGCTCACCGTCGCCGATGGACAGTGGCAGTACGCTGGGCTTGGCACCGATCGGGCCGGATTCGTAGATCAGCACGACGTCCGGCGACGACGTCAGCCGCGCCAGGTTGGCCGCTTTCGACGGCAGGCCGATGCCAACGAAGCACACGGCATTGTTCTTCAAGCGACGCGCCGCGGCGACGGTCATCATTTCGTTGGTGGAGTAAGTCATGGTTTCACCTGCGAAGCGGCTGCCAGTCTGGCCTGGAATTCACTGAAGTCTTTAGTGCCATGGATGTATTCGTTGATCCAGGCGGTAAAGGTCTCACGGTCCCGGGCGATCGGATCCCACGCCTGGTAGAAACGGTTGTCACGCTCGGTGTAACCGTGGGCGTAGGACGGATGGGCACCACCCGGTACCAGGCACACGGCACTCAATGCCCAGGTCGGCAGCACGCAGGCGTTCATCGGTGCATTGAGGTCGTCGACGATTTCTTCCACGGTGACGATGCAACGCTTGGCGGCCAGGGCGGCCTCTTTCTGCACACCGAGAATGCCCCACAGCAGCACGTTGCCCTTGCGGTCGGCTTTCTGAGCGTGGATCACCGTGATGTCCGGGCGCACCGAAGGTACAGCGGCCAATACTTCACCGGTGAAAGGACAGGTCACGCTCTTGATCAGCGGGTTGACCTTCGGCAGGTCGGAACCGGCGTAGGCTCGCAGCACTGCGAACGGCAGGCCGGAGGCGCCAGCGACGTAGGCGTTGGCCAGGTCGGCGTGGCTGTGTTCCTCGATCTCCAGCGGGTGCGGCCATTGTTTCTCCACAGCATCGCGCAAGCGGTGCAACGATCCGACGCCAGGGTTGCCGCCCCAGGAGAAAATCAACTTGCGAGCACAACCGGCGCCGATCAACTGGTCGTAGATCAGGTCAGGCGTCATGCGTACCAGGGTCAGATCTTTCTTGCCCTGACGAATGATTTCATGACCCGCCGCCGTAGGAATCAGGTGAGTGAAGCCTTCGAGCGCGACGGTATCGCCGTCGTTGACGAATTGCTTCACCGCGTCGTGCAGCGAAAGGATTTCAGCCATGGGGCAGGCTCCCGTTTTCCAGTAGACCGACATGAAGAAAAAGGCGCGAGGTTAAGCGCCGGAGTGACTGAAGATTAAGCCTGGGGGAAAAGCCAAACAATCCGATAATCGACTGAGTGTTCGTTTATCGAACAGATTGTTGTTTGGCTATCTATATTCGCCCAAGCACACAGAGCCCGCTCCCACAGGAGTTCCACTGGGGTTAGGTCGTGGGCTCAGGTCGCATCCGCATGACTGACCATGCCCTTGATCACCACTGCCGTGGTCGCCAGAGCTGCTGGGATGACCAGGGCGGTCAGGACCTGTTCGAAGTTCCAGCCCAGGCCCAGCAGGGTCGCGCCCATCCAGGCGCCGAGGATCGCGCCGAAACGACCGATGCCCAGCATCCACGAGACACCGGTGGCGCGGCCTTGGGTCGGGTAGAAACGCGCGGCCAGGGAAGGCATCGCCGATTGCGCGCCGTTGACGCACATGCCGGCCACCAGCACCAGGGTCGCGAGCAAGGTGATGTTGCCCAGGCTCTGCCCCACCGCGTAGGCAAACACCCCGGCCATCAGATAGAAAATGCCGATGACCTTATGCGGATTGAACCGGTCCATCGCCCAACCCACCCCGACGGCGCTCAACACGCCGCCGAATTGGAACAGCGCACCGATAAACGCTGCCTGCTCCATGCTCGCGCCGCTGTCGCGCATCAGGGTCGGCAGCCAGCTGGTCAACAGGTAGACGATCACCAGACCCATGAAATAGGTCAGCCACAGCAGCAAGGTGCCGGCGCTGTAGGTACCGGAAAAGATCACCGCCAGCACGTTGCGGGCTTTCACGGTTTTCTGTTCCGGCACACTGAAGCTCGCCGCTTGGGCCACCGTGTTCGGGTCGATCGGCGCCAGGGTCTTGCGCACCTTGTCGGTACCGCGATTGCGCACCACCAGGTAACGCGCCGACTCTGGCAGCCAGAACAGCAACACGACCGCCAGGATCAACGGCAGGATCCCGCCAATCAGCAGCAGGCTGTGCCAACCGAACGCCGGTATCAGCTTGGCGGAGATGAACCCGCCGCCGGCCATGCCCAGGTTGAAGCCGCAGAACATGCTGGTCACCAACAGGGATTTCTTGCGTTCCGGGGTGTATTCCGAGAGCAAGGTGGTGGCGTTCGGCATCCCGGCGCCCAATCCCAGGCCGGTCAGGAAACGCAGTACCAGCAATTGATCGACGTTGGTGCTGTAGGCCGACGCCAGGCTGAACGCGCCGAACAACAGGACCGCGCCCACCAGCACGACTTTTCGTCCGAAGCGATCAGCCAGCGGCCCTGAGCCCAATGCGCCGAAAACCATGCCGATCAGCGCGGCGCTCATCACCGGGCCAAGGCTGGCGCGATCGATGCCCCAGTCCTGGGACAGCGCCGGGGCGATGAAGCCCATGGCCGCTGTATCGAGGCCGTCGAGGAAAACAATCAGGAAACAGAGAATCACCACCCGCCACTGGTAGCGCGAAATGGGTTGGGCATTGATGAAGGACTGCACGTCGAGGCAGTTGCCTACGGAGGTCTGGGGCTGGTTCATTTTATTTTTATTCCACGCGATAAACGCAGGCGAACGATCAGGGACCGGCGAAACCCGCCGGATGACGCTGCGCGACATTAATGAGGGCAGGCAAATACCGTCAATTCATCGCCGCCGACTGTGTGCGTTTATCGAACAGCTTAAGTGAACAGCTGCGCGCTCAAGTCGCGACTGGCCCCCAGCAGGCCTGGCAGGAAACGCTGTTCCAGCTCATTGCGGCTGACCCGTCCGGCATGGGTACTGACGTTGAGTGCCGCCACCACCTGGCCGGAAGCGTCGTACACCGGCACGGCAATCGAACGCAGGCCCTGTTCCAGTTCCTGGTCGACGATGCACCAGCCTTGCTGCCGTACCTGTTCCAGGCATTCGAGCAATGCCTCGGGGGTATGCAAGGTGCGGCTGGTCTTGGCTTGCAGGTCGGCGTGGTCGAGGTAGTCGCGCAACGAAGCATCATCCAGGGCCGCCAGGAGAATCCTGCCCATTGAGGTGCAGTAGGCTGGCAGGCGCCCGCCGACCGACAGATCCACCGAAATCAGGCGCTGGGTGGTGGCTGACCGGGCGATATAGAGGATATCGTCGCCTTCAAGCGTGGCCATGTTGCAGGCTTCGTGCAGTTGCTCGCTCATGCGGTCCAGGTACGGCTGGGCAGAAACAGCCAAAGGCGTCGAGGACAGATAGGCGTGCCCCAGCGTCAGCACTTTGGGCAGCAGCGAATAGGTGCGTCCGTCCGTGGTGGCGTAGCCGAGCTTGATCAAGGTATGCAGGCAACGTCTGACGGCGGCGCGAGGGATTTCCGTGCGATGGCTGATCTGGGCGATGGTCAGGTGCCGCTTGCGCTCCTGGAAGGCCTGGACCACAGCCAATCCGCGGGCCAGGGACGTCATGAAATCAGGATCGCCGGTCAGGGCCTGGATCCGCTTGGCCGGCGAAGCGACGATCGGTGGCGCGACTGAAGTGAAAGCATTGCGCAATTGGTCGTTCATGTCTGGTCCTTCCCCGGGAATGACGGCTATTACAAGCGGCTGCCTGACGGACAGACAAGGGTCGGACCGCCAACAGTGTTCGATTATCGAACCAGCAACCGATAATCGCAATCCCGCCAGCCATCATGGATTTGCCAGCCGTCGAACGCTCGATAACAAGTTGAGCAAGAGTGACAAGCGATTTGACGGAAGGGGTGGCCAATATTGAACTTGTCGCCTTGAAGGGCATCAGGATACCTGCACTAGCAGGCATCTTCTGAAACCTGATTGACACAAGTTTGCACATACAAACATCAATTCACACAAACAACAGGCCCTTCGAATTTTTCCCGATAGTGTTATTCAGCTGGACCGCTATAATGCAATTCAGCGACGGTACGGCCAATCGACCGCTCCCGTACGCCGGCACCTTTGGTTAATACCGTGGCGCCCGAAGCAACTCTAGGGTCGCTTCCCCTGTATTGGCAACAACACGAAGCCCTGATGCTACGTCAGCTGTCAGCTCTGGTGCCGTGGCCGTCTGCATGTTCTGCATGCAGTGCGTATCACCAGATTCAATTTCAATTAATTAGGTAAAACTGTGACGAAAGACGAACTGCGCGCGGAACTTGAGCGCCAGGAACAACGTTACAAGGAAGTTTACGGCGGGGAAGTCACCACCTACGCCGCGCAACCTGAACCGGAACGCAAACCCTGGCGTAAGCGCGCCACCGTTCAGGACCAGGCCTTCACCCAGGAACTCCAGAAAATGGAAAAAGAACTCAAAGCCGAAGAGCAATGACGCTCTGGGCCTGATGTTCTTGTGAAGAGGTCTCCGGCCGCCACCCAGACCGGAAACCGTAGCGCACGCCCGCCATGAGCGGGCCGCCATCCGTCCCCGTCCGACGGCCGGGAAGGGTCATGGCCGACCGCCTTTTCAGATATTTCATACAACCGCGTGAGGCGTCCGTCAGTGGGCGGCGATCCTGTTCGGGTGCGCTTTGCGCTACCTAATCAAAGGGTTACGCACCCCGCGGAAAACCTCGCCCCAGAGGCTTTCCTGCAAATTATTTCGTTGAAGAATGTTACCGATGAGCAGGCAATGCATCGATTACCGAGGTTTTCTGGCATAATCGCGCCCCCTTATGACCGGGTCAGAAAACCTTCATGATCGATTTATTCAGCGGACTGGATGCTTGGGTGCTTGTGAGCCTCTTGCTCGCCCTGGCTTTTGTCCTCGCCTTCGAGTTCATCAACGGCTTTCATGACACCGCTAACGCGGTTGCCACTGTTATCTACACCAAAGCCATGCCGCCTCATCTGGCGGTGTTCTTTTCCGGCGTGTTCAATTTCCTCGGCGTGCTGCTGGGTGGTGTGGGGGTGGCGTATGCCATCGTTCACCTTCTGCCCGTGGAACTGCTGATCAATGTGAACACCGGACACGGGCTGGCCATGGTGTTTTCGCTGCTCGCAGCGGCCATTACCTGGAACCTGGGCACCTGGTACTTCGGTATCCCGGCGTCCAGTTCCCACACGTTGATCGGCTCGATCCTCGGCGTGGGCCTGGCCAACGCGTTGATCAACGATATTCCGTTGGCCGACGGGGTGAACTGGCAGAAGGCGATCGATATCGGCGCCTCCCTGGTGTTCTCGCCCATGGCCGGTTTCCTGATCGCCGCCCTGGTGCTGATCAGCCTGAAATGGTGGCGTCCGCTGTCGAAGATGCACAAGACGCCGGAACAGCGCCGCCAGATCGACGACAAGAAGCACCCGCCGTTCTGGAACCGCCTGGTGCTGGTGATCTCGGCCATGGCCGTCAGCTTTGTCCACGGTTCCAACGATGGTCAGAAAGGTATCGGCCTGATCATGCTGGTGCTGATCGGTATCGTGCCGGCGCAGTTCGTACTCGACCTGGGCAGCACCACCTACCAGATTGAGCGGACCCGTGACGCGACCCTGCACCTGAGCCAGTTCTACCAACGCAACAGCGAGTCCCTGGGTGAATACCTGGCACTGGGCAAAAGCGTGAAAGGCGATCTGCCAGAGAAATTCCGCTGCAACCCGCAGCAGACAGAGCCGACCATCAACGCCCTGCTCGACACGCTCAAAGGCGTGGCGGACTACCATTCGCTGCCGTCGGAACGACGCATCGAGGTTCGTCGCTACCTGCTCTGCCTGGACGACACGGCGAAGAAGGTCGGCAAGCTGCCAGGCCTGGCAGCCCGTGAAAAAGACGACCTGAACAAGCTGCGCAAGGACCTGACCGCCACCACCGAATACGCCCCGTTCTGGGTGATCCTGGCAGTCGCCCTGGCGCTGGGCCTGGGCACCATGGTCGGTTGGAAGCGTGTGGTCCTGACCATCGGCGAGAAGATCGGCAAGCAAGGCATGACCTACGCCCAGGGCATGTCGGCGCAGATCACCACCGCGTGCATGATCGGCATGGCGAACATCTTCAGCCTGCCGGTTTCCACCACCCACGTCCTGTCCTCGGGCGTGGCGGGCACCATGGTCGCCAACAAGAGCGGCCTGCAAGGTGGCACCGTCCGTACCATCCTGCTGGCCTGGGTGCTGACCCTGCCGGCGACGGTAGCGCTGTCCGCCGCGCTGTTCTGGCTGGCGTCCAAGGCCCTAGGCAGCTGATTCCAGCGGCTCAAAAAAGAAGGTGCGACCCTTGCGGCTCGCACCTTTTTTTATGCCCAACGCTCACACAGTTGTTTTGTGTCAAGCAGGGGAAATTTGCCCAAAAAAAAAGGGCGACCGAAGTCGCCCAAAATGCCTTGCGTGCTCGTTGTAACCGGAAAGACCTACGGTTTTTTGCGCTTGTGTGCGTCTTTCCAGATGAATAATCCAAAGCCTGCGAAAAATACGACCATGAGGCCAACCGTCAGCACTCCGGCAAACACCACATTATCGAAAAACATGACTGGCCTCCTGGTCTTGCCCCTGTTGCGATGGGTTCAAGTTAACCAATCAGGCCTGGATGAAAATTGACCGGGGTCAATAACGCCCGCAAGCGGGCGAAAAGGTGGGGAAATAACTGATCTGCATCAATGGATCGAGGGGGTTCAGCGCTTTTTCGGTTTGTTTTTCGACTTTTTCTTGGTCTTGCCCAACGGCATGGCCTGCTCGAAAGCCTGACGGACTTCATTGAGGCGTTTTTCGTTGAGGTCGTGAACGCGCTTGGCGCGTTCGGCACTGAGGTCGATCAGCTTGTCGTCTTGGCTCATGGCGTGTGGGCATCATGCAGTGAATTGCGGATGCACCCATGATGCGGGCTGTCGGCGGCATTGACCAGCCTGCGTACGTCGGCAAACACCTGAATCAGATCTGGATATCGACCCACAAGCCCTGGCGCGACTCGTCGTCTATCAGCGGCACCACCGGCACGGTGTTGTCGGCGTTGAGTTCGGTGCCCGGTACGGCCAGGTGTTCTTCAGGGTCTTCATCGGCCTCGCGGTGGCGCTTGTCACGCTCCTGCCGGCGACGCTGCTCCTCGCGCAACAGCAACGCGGCCTCTTCCGGGTCGCGGTTTTTCAGGTCGATGGTGCTTTCGTTGGAGCTTTGCTGCACCGGGACCACGGGCGGTATGTCCGGTCGCTGGCGAACCGGATCCTGTTGAGCGGTGACGGGTACGGCGCTCAAAGGGAGCATGGGTGGCAACATAAAGGTCTCCTGTCTTCAGGTTGTCGGCTGGGAAAGTGGCAGCTTGAACCGCCGGTCCGAAACTTGTGACCCAGTTGGCATTGCAGCGATCCCCGGGGCCAAGCTTGTTTGATTCCTGGGCAAGCTTAAGTTCCGTGCCACCGGTAATGAATCAGCGTACGTAAATCCTTTGGTCTGAAGGATCCTTCCGTTAAGATAACCGGCTTTTTCAAGGCGGGAGTCAGGCAGCATGGCGCAGCAGTATCAACCGGGGCAACGCTGGATCAGTGACAGCGAAGCCGAGCTGGGTTTAGGCACCGTTCTGGCACAGGACGGCCGCTTGTTGACCGTGCTCTATCCGGCCACTGGCGACACTCGCCAGTACGCGCTACGGAATGCGCCGCTCACCCGTGTACGGTTTTCGCCGGGCGATGTGATCACTCACTTCGAAGGCTGGAAAATGACCGTGCGCGAAGTCGATGACGTCGATGGGCTGCTGGTCTACCACGGCCTCAACGGGCAGAACGAAGTCGTCACCCTGCCCGAAACCCAACTGTCGAACTTTATCCAGTTCCGCCTGGCGAGCGACCGTCTGTTCGCCGGCCAGATCGACCCGCTGGCGTGGTTCTCCCTGCGCTACCACACCCTGGAACACACCAGTCGCCAGTTGCAGTCTTCGCTTTGGGGCCTGGGCGGCGTCCGCGCCCAGCCGATTGCCCACCAATTGCACATTGCCCGGGAAGTGGCCGACCGCATTGCGCCGCGGGTGTTGCTGGCGGACGAAGTGGGCCTGGGCAAGACCATCGAGGCCGGCCTGGTCATCCACCGTCAGTTGCTGTCCGGCCGCGCCAACCGCGTCCTGATCCTGGTACCGGAAAACCTCCAGCACCAGTGGCTGGTGGAAATGCGCCGGCGCTTCAACCTGCAGGTCGCGCTGTTCGACGAAGAACGCTTCATCGAAAGCGATGCCAGCAACCCGTTCGAAGACACGCAACTGGCCCTGGTGGCGTTGGAGTGGCTGGTGGACGACGAGAAGGCCCAGGACGCGCTGTTCGCCGCCGGCTGGGACCTGATGGTGGTCGACGAGGCCCATCACCTGGTGTGGCACGAAGACCAGGCCAGCCCGCAATACGCCCTGGTCGAACAACTCGCCGAGACGATCCCGGGCGTGCTGCTGCTGACCGCGACCCCGGAACAACTGGGCCAGGACAGCCACTTCGCCCGCCTGCGCCTGCTGGACCCGAATCGCTTCCACGACCTCAAGGCCTTCCGCGCCGAGAGCGAAAACTATCGCCCGGTGGCCGAAGCCGTGCAGGAGCTGCTGGACAAGGGCCGTCTCTCGCCTGAGGCCCACAAGACCATCCACGGCTTTTTGGGCAACGAAGGCGAAGCCTTGCTGACCGCCGTCAATGATGGCGATGTCGAAGCCAGTGCCCGCCTGGTACGTGAGTTGCTGGACCGCCACGGCACCGGCCGCGTGCTGTTTCGCAACACCCGCGCCGCTGTGCAGGGCTTCCCCGAACGCAAGCTGCATGCCTACCCGCTGCCGTGCCCGGACGAATACCTCGAGCTGCCCCTGGGCGATCACCCCGAGCTGTACCCGGAAGTCAGCTTCCAGGCCCAGCCGGACGCCAGTGAAGAAGAGCGCTGGTGGCGTTTCGACCCGCGGGTCGAGTGGCTGATCGACACCCTGAAGATGCTCAAGCGCACCAAAGTACTGGTGATCTGTGCCCACGCCGAAACCGCCATGGACCTGGAAGACGCCCTGCGCGTGCGTTCCGGCATCCCGGCCACGGTGTTCCACGAAGGCATGAATATCCTGGAACGCGACCGCGCGGCGGCCTATTTCGCCGACGAAGAGTTCGGTGCCCAGGTGCTGATCTGCTCGGAAATCGGCAGTGAGGGCCGCAACTTCCAGTTCGCCCATCACCTGGTGCTGTTCGATCTGCCGGCGCACCCGGACTTGCTGGAACAACGCATCGGTCGTCTGGACCGGATCGGCCAGAAACACACCATCGAACTGCACGCGCCGTACCTGGAAACCAGCCCGCAAGCGCGGCTGTTCCAGTGGTATCACGAAGCGCTGAATGCCTTCCTCAACACTTGCCCGACCGGCAACGCCTTGCAACACCAGTTCGGCCCACGCCTGCTGCCATTGCTGGAAGAAGCCGACGATGGCCAGTGGCAAGCGCTGATCGACGAGGCCCGTACTGAACGCGAGCGCCTGGAAGCCGAGCTGCACACCGGTCGCGACCGTTTGCTGGAGCTCAACTCCGGGGGCGCCGGTGAAGGCGATGCGCTGGTGGAAGCCATTCTTGAGCAGGATGACCAGTTTGCCCTGCCGATCTACATGGAAACCTTGTTCGATGCCTTTGGTATCGACAGCGAGGACCATTCGGAAAATGCGCTGATCCTCAAGCCGAGCGAAAAAATGCTCGACGCCAGCTTCCCGCTGGGCGACGACGAAGGCGTGACCATCACCTACGACCGCAACCAGGCGCTGTCGCGCGAAGACATGCAGTTCATCACCTGGGAGCACCCGATGGTGCAAGGCGGCATGGACCTGGTGCTGTCCGGGTCCATGGGCAACACCGCCGTGGCGCTGATCAAGAACAAGGCCCTCAAGTCCGGCACCGTGTTGCTGGAACTGCTCTACGTCAGTGAAGTGGTCGCCCCGCGCTCGCTGCAACTGGGCCGCTACCTGCCGCCGGCCGCCCTGCGCTGCCTGCTGGACGCCAACGGCAACGACCTGGCCGCCCGGGTTTCGTTCGAAACCTTGAACGACCAGCTCGAAAGCGTACCCCGTGCCAGCGCCAACAAGTTCATCCAGGCCCAACGCGACCTGCTCACACCACGGATCAATGCCGGCGAAGAAAAGATCGCCCCGCGTCACGCCGAGCGCGTGGCCGAGGCCCAGCGTCGCCTGGCCGCCGATACCGACGAGGAACTGGCACGCCTGACCGCCCTGCAAGCGGTCAACCCGACCGTGCGCGACAGCGAACTGGTAGCCCTGCGTCAACAGCGCGAGCAAGGGCTAGCGATGCTTGAGAAGGCGGCGTTGCGTTTGGAGGCGATTCGGGTGTTGGTGGCGGGCTGAGTTCTGCTGGGGTTGCGCTGTGGTGGTTTTATCGGGTGTATATCCGTTGCTGCGGTAACGGCGGCTGGCGGTTCCGCTCTTACAGCGGGTCACTTTTGGAAGAGCGCCAAAAGTAACCAAAAGCGCTTCAGCCCCACCACTTGGTGCCTCGCTTAGGCTCGGCATGCCCGAACGAAGGCATTGCTCCGTGGGCCCGCCGCGAAGGGCCATCCATGGCCCAGCGCGGCTATCCCGGCATCCATGCCGGGATGCCCACTGCGCAATGCCTGCGTTCGGCCAGCGTGGTTAACGGGGCGCTGAGATCAACGTCCACCGCGAGGCGGCCTAGTAGCCGACCTGGCTCTCCCGGTCGTACACCCATCAGATCTGTGTGAGCAAAGCTTGCTCGCGATGGGGCCAGTCAGCTCAACATCCATGTGACTGAACCACCGCCATCGCGAGCAAGCTCGCTCCCACATCCAATTTCAGCGAACACAAAATTTATATTCAACACAGAACCACTGTGGGAGCGAGCCTGCTCGCGAAGAGGCCAGCACATCCAACATTTTCATCGACTGGAGCACCGCCTTCGCGAGCAGGCTCGCTCCCACATGGATTTTCGGCAGCCACAAGATGCCCAGACGCCGCAGAACCCTGTGGGAGCGGGCTTGCTCGCGAAGGCGTCGGTACCATCCAACATCATTGCAAACTGATCCACCGCTTTCGCGAGCAAGCCCGCTCCCACAGGAAAAACGCGGTCTCACCAAGAACCAGGTCGGCTATCAGGCCGCCTCGGTTTTGTTTTTGATCTGGGGCGCCCCATTAACCACGCTGGCTGAACGAAGGTATTGCGCAGTGGGCATCCCGGCATGGATGCCGGGATAGCCGCGCTGGGCCATGGATGGCCCTTCGCGGCGGCCCACGGAGCAATGCCTTCGTTCAGGCATGCCGAGCCTGAGCGAGGCACCGAGTGGTGGGGCAAAGCGCTTTTGGTTACTTTTGGCGCTCTTCCAAAAGTGACCCGCTGTAAGAGCGGAACCCTAAGTAGCCGTTACCAAAGAAACGGATATACACCCAAAACCCAGCCCTAACCCCTCAAGGACTGTAATACCCCACCGCCACCAGAAAATGCCCAACCTTCTTCAAGTACGCATGCTTGTCCTCGACCTTGCCAGTCACCGGGTTCTTCCAGCGATACTCAAACTCCCCCACGTCCTGCTTGCCGATCATGGCCAGGATCGGCTCGCCCACCGGCTTGCCCTCCGGATCCTTGACCTTGGCGAAATCGGTATTGATCAAGCGCAGGTTGGTGCCATGGCCAACATAGCGCCGGGTATTGAGGTCAACGACAAAGACATACAGGTCATCCTGCAGATAACCGCCCTTGAGGGAATTGACCGCCGTCAGCGTGGCTTTCTCGTTTTTCAGCAGATCACTCGAGGCCTTGTCCAGCAACGCCCTGGCCTGTTCGGCGGAAGCCCGTGGCAGGTAGTAGCCGACGGCCAGGATTCGTTCGCCGACGCGCTGGAAATACACATGCTTGCGCTCGACCTTGCCGTCCGCCCAGTTCTGCCAACGGTACTCGGCTTGCTGGATGCCGCTGGCCTCGGGAGTTTTCAAGGCGTCCTTGAAGGCTTTGCGCAGGTCCGGGCCCAGCACTTCGGACACGTCTCGCCCGATCAATGCCGAGGAAGGCCCGCCGCTGGCGAGCATCACACCCTGGGTATCCACCACGAACACATAGCGATCCTTGTCGACGAATTCCCCCTGGCGACTGAAGGCGGCAAAGGCTTTGTCGCCGTTGTCGTGGTAATAGGCCAAGGCCTTTTCCAGCAGCGAGCGGGCCGCCTGGCCGTCATCCGGCGTCGCTGCCTGAACCGGTGCCAGCCCCAGCACAAGCATTGCGCCCAGCCAGGCCATCCTGTGAAAAAAAACCATATGCGCGCCCCTCGTTCTTGTTGGTGTTTCAAGAGCGTAGACGGCGTGGGGTGATGTTGGAGTATTCAGGGAATTGCTAGGGAGCCGGGGGAGTCAGTGGGTATGGTTATTGACTGAGGTGGCGCCATCGCGAGCAAGCTCGCTCCCACACTGGACAGCATTTCCTGTGGGAGCGAGCTTGCTCGCGATAGCGGCGGCACATTCAGAATCGCTATCGCGAACAAACGCCCACAGGCTTATTGAGCTCCAGCGCGGAGTTGCTGCTGCAAGTTCTGGATCTGCGCTTGCAAGGTGTTGATGTTGCGAGTGACCTGGCCGCGGAAGGCGTCGAACTCGGCAGTGTTGCCGTTATCCTGCTGGCTCTTGAGCACGATCACGTCCTGCTCCAGGCGTTCGATGGCCGAGTTGGAGGTGGCTCTTTTCAGGGCGGTGATGTCGGCACCGATACTCTTGAGCTGGGCATCCAGGGCACCACCCTCGCCCTGGTTTTTCAGGGCGGTCACTTCAGCCGCCAGCGTCTTGACCTGGGCTTGGAGCTCCTTGTTGGAAGCTTGCAACTGAGTGTTGGTGTTCTGCTGTTCAGTGGCCTGGGCAATGAGCTGGGCCAGTTCCTTGTCCAGGTCGGCGGACGGACCGAAGGTCGCTTGCTGTTGCTTGTACTGCTCCAGCAGTTTGCTGTCGAATTGTTTGCCCTGATCCTGCAACTTGCTTTCCAATTGCTTGATCTGCAGTTTCAAGGCCTCACTGTCGCTCATCACATTGGACTGGCCGGCGACGACCTTGCCGGAAAACTCCTGCAGGCGTCCCGCCGCATCTTCACTGATCCGCGCGAAGCTTTCCTGGGTGGCCACCAGTTGCTGTTCCATCAGGGAAATCTGCTGGAAGCTCCACCAGGCCAGGAAACCGAACGCACACAGCAGCGCGCCGACCAATGCCCACAGAGGCCCGGTGCTCGGCCCCTTGACCTTGGCCGCGGCAACGGGCGCCGGGCGCGCTTGCACGTGAGGCTGGCGGTTGGGCAGGAAATCATCGTCATCGGGAATGTCGGCCCGCATCCGCAGGCTCGGTACATCATCGAAGTCGTCGTTGGCATCGTTACGCATGGGCATGGTTCAACCTTTGGGAAACCGGTGATGGCTTGATTCGGCGAGTATAACCCCCTCGCCCGCCGCACCGATTGACCCCAAACCCGGCACTCGGTTCATGACGGGGCGATCAGCGGGCACTTTGGACCTTCCACCAGGCACAAAATTCATCAAGGGCGGTCCACAAGCTGACCTGCGGATCATAATCGAGATAATGCCGGGCCCGGCTGATGTCCAGGGTGAAATTCTTGTTCATGACCTGCATGCCCAGGCGCGACAGCGTCGGTTCGGGGCGGCCCGGCCACAATTTGCAGAAACCTTCATTCAGGGCGGCGACACTGTAAGCCAAGCCGTAGGAACGATAACGCCGGACCTGTGGGACTTCCATCTGGCGCATCACATAATTGACCACATCCCACAGCGGAACCGGTGCCCCGTTGCTGATGTTGTAGGCCTTGCCCAAAGCCGAATCGGTAGCCAGCAGGCTGCTGAGCAGCGCTTCATTGAGGTTTTGCACGCTGGTGAAATCCACCTTGTTGAGCCCGTTGCCGACAATCGCCAGGCGCCCCTTGCGCTGCATTTTCAACAAACGCGGAAAAATGCTCATGTCACCGGCACCGGTCACGAAACGCGGGCGCAGGGCCAACACTTCGAGGCCGAACTCCTGGGCGCCGAAGACTTTCTGCTCGGCCAGGTACTTGGTGGCCGCGTAAGGGTGCTTGAAGCGCTTGGGCACTTGTTCTTCGGTCAACCCAAGGTGGTCACGACCGTCGAAGTAGATGGACGGCGAGGACAGATGAACCAGGCGACGAACCTTCTGCTTGAGGCAGGCCTCGACGACATTTTCCGTGACCTGGACATTGCCCTGGTGGAAATCCTGGTAGCGGCCCCAGAGCCCCACGGAGCCGGCGCAGTGGACCACGGCCTCGACATCCAGGCACAAATCCCGGGCCAGCAGCGGGTCGCTCAGATCCCCTTGGACAAACTGTGCACCGCGACGCACCAGGTGTTCCACGCTCTCGGCCCGGCGACCGTTGACCCGTACATCCAGGCCTTGCTCCAGGGCGAAACGCGCAAAGCGCCCGCCGATGAAGCCGCTCGCGCCGGTGACCAGAATTTTCATGAATGCTCCTAAGAAATGCGGTTACGAGCCTCGCGCTACAACCTGCAAATTTATCTGTGCGCCGCTTTTACCTGCAGCTTGACGTCTACGGCGCCTCCCAAGGCACCAGCCACTGCCGGGAGGCGCGGATCAACTGTTCGGTCAACAAGCCAAGCAACTGCCCGCCATTGCGCCAATGATGCCAGTACAGCGGCACATCGATCGGTTTATCTGCCAGCAATTCCACCAGCACGCCGCGCTCCAGCTGTTCGCGCGCCTGCAGCTCCGGCACGAGCCCCCAGCCGAGCCCGACTTCAGCAAGACGAATGAAACCTTCGGACGAGGGGCACAGATGGTGCTCGAAACCGCCCTCCACGCCCACGGACGCGAGGTAGCGGTGCTGCAGGAAATCATCCGGGCCAAACACTAATGCCGGCGTACGGGCCAGTTGATCGGCCCGCACGCCGCCGGGGAAATGCCGGGCGATGAACCCCGGGCTGGCCAGCGCCCGGTAACGCATCGCCCCCAGCAACACGCTGCGGGCGCCAGCCACCGGGCGTTCGCTGGCGCAGACACATGCCGCCACTTCACCGGCGCGCATGCGCTTGAGGCCAACGGTCTGGTCCTCCACCACCAAGTCGAGCAACAGATGCTGCTCGGCGCAGAAATCGCCCACGGCCGCCGCCCACCAAGTCGCCAGGCTGTCGGCATTCAGGGCGATACGCAGCCGTTCGGGCAGGCCCTCTTCATCCAGGGCCGGCACCAGGCTTTGCAGGTCGCGCTCAAGCAGACGCACCTGTTGGACGTGATTGAGCAGCCGTCGGCCGATTTCCGTTGGTGCGGGCGGCGTGACACGCACCAGCACCGGCTGGCCGACCCGCGCCTCCAGCAGCTTGATCCGCTGGGAAATGGCCGATTGCGACAAACCCAACACCTGGGCCGCGCGCTCGAAACCGGCCTGCTCGACCACGGCAGCCAGGGCAGAGAGCAATTTGTAATCGAACATCAGTTTTCCTAATGAGCAATCAGCAGGATTGGTTTTTCTTATACAGCTTGCCACTGGAGAATGGCCAGCATTCAGGTATCGATGGGGAGTAAAAATCATGTGGCAAAGTTATGTGAACGGACTGCTGGTGGCCCTCGGGCTGATCATGGCCATCGGCGCGCAGAACGCCTTCGTACTGGCCCAGAGCCTGCGCCGCGAGCATCACTTGCCGGTAGCTGCGCTGTGTATCACCTGCGATGCACTGCTGGTGGCCGCTGGCGTGTTCGGACTGGCAACGCTGCTGGCCCAGAGCCCGATGTTGCTGGCAATTGCCCGCTGGGGTGGCGCAGTTTTCCTGCTCTGGTACGGCAGCCAGGCGTTGCGTCGGGCCTGCTTGAAGCAAAGCCTGCAACGAGGTGAAAACCAGGCCGTGCGCTCGCTGCGGGCGGTGCTGCTCAGCGCCCTGGCAGTGACGCTGCTCAACCCCCACGTCTACCTCGACACCGTGCTGCTGATCGGTTCCCTCGGTGCCCAGCAGAGCGTGCCCGGCGCCTATGTCGTGGGCGCGGCCAGTGCCTCGCTGCTGTGGTTCTTCACCCTGGCCTTCGGCGCTGCGTGGCTGGCACCCTGGCTGGCTCGTCCCAGCACCTGGCGGATCCTCGACCTGCTGGTGGCGGTGATGATGTTTACCGTGGCGGTGCAATTGATCGTCAACGGCTGATTATTCCAAACCGCTCTGGAACCTCTATTCCACACAGTTGTTGCGTGGTTATGCCGCACCCCCGGTGCTATGATCCGACTCCTGCGCCGCAAAGAGTACAAACTCCCCGGCGCTAGTCTGGCCGCCCGTGATCGGCCTTGCGCTCACCGCACCTGACCTGATTAGGAGAATCACCATGGCTTTCGAATTGCCGCCGCTGCCCTATCCACACGATGCACTGCAGCCGCACATCTCCAAAGAGACTCTGGAATACCACCACGACAAGCACCACAACACCTATGTCGTGAACCTGAACAACCTGGTGCCTGGCACCGAGTTCGAAGGCAAGACCCTGGAAGAAATCGTCAAGACTTCCTCGGGCGGTATCTTCAACAACGCCGCTCAGGTCTGGAACCACACCTTCTACTGGAACTGCCTGGCGCCAAACGCCGGCGGTCAACCAACCGGCGCGCTGGCTGAAGCCATCAACAATGCCTTCGGTTCGTTCGACAAGTTCAAGGAAGAATTCAGCAAGACGTCCATCGGCACCTTCGGTTCCGGCTGGGGCTGGCTGGTGAAAAAGGCTGACGGTTCCCTGGCCCTGGCCAGCACCATCGGCGCCGGCAACCCGCTGACCAGCGGCGACACCCCGCTGCTGACCTGCGACGTCTGGGAACACGCCTACTACATCGACTACCGCAACGTTCGTCCGAAATACGTCGAAGCGTTCTGGAACCTGGTCAACTGGAAATTCGTCGCCGAGCAGTTCGAAGGCAAAGCCTTCACCGCTTAAGCGCCGATGCCAGACAAAAGAACCCGGCACCGTGCCGGGTTTTTTTTGCCGGGCAAAAATGACCGCAGGCAAAATACCTCGCGTCTGGAACCCAAGAAAAAATCCCTGGAGGCCTCAAGTTGCGGCGCCTTCCAACCGACACAATGGTCGTAGAGCAATCACTCTGGAAAAAACGTACATCGGTCAGGTTTCAAGCGAAAACCCTTGTGTTTGATTGTCCCTTTGACTGACATCACAGGATTGCCAATACTCATGGCAACTTGACGCTACCCGCACGGAACAAGGAACCACTCTTTGAAGCTGGAACTCAAGAACAGCTTGTCTGTGAAGTTGCTCCGGGTCGTGCTCCTCTCGGCATTGATCGTTGGCATGGTCTTGAGCTGCGCCCAGATCGTGTTCGATGCCTACAAAACCAACCAGGCCGTCGCCAGTGACGCCCAGCGGATCCTCGACATGTTCCGCGATCCTTCGACCCAGGCCGTCTACAGCCTGGACCGGGAGATGGGCATGCAAGTGATCGAGGGCCTGTTCCAGGACGAAGCCGTACGCATGGCTTCCATCGGCCATCCCCGCGAAACCATGCTCGCCGAAAAAACCCGGCCCTTGCAGCACTCCGAAAGCCGCTGGCTGACCGACCTGATCCTGGGCAAGGAACGCACGTTCACCACGCAACTGGTGGGACGCGGCCCCTATAGCGAATATTACGGTGACCTGAGCATTACCCTCGACACCGCTACCTACGGCCAGGCCTTCATCGTCAGTTCGGTGATCATCTTCATTTCCGGGATGCTGCGGGCCTTGGCCATGGGCCTGGTGTTGTACCTGGTCTACCACTGGCTGTTGACCAAGCCGTTGTCGCGGATCATTGAGCACCTGACCGAAATCAACCCTGACCGCCCCAGCGCACACAAGATCCCGCAGTTGCGCGGCCACGAGCAAAACGAGCTGGGCCTGTGGATCAATACGGCCAATCAACTGCTCGAATCCATCGAGCGCAACACGCACCTGCGCCACGAAGCGGAAAACAGCCTGCTACGCATGGCCCAGTACGACTTCCTCACCGGCCTGCCCAACCGCCAGCAGCTGCAACAGCAACTGGACAAGATCCTGGTGGACGCCGGGCGCCTGCAACGCCGGGTGGCGGTGCTGTGTGTGGGGCTGGATGATTTCAAGGGCATCAACGAACAGTTCAGCTATCAGACCGGCGACCAGCTGCTACTGGCCCTGGCCGATCGGCTGCGGGCCCACAGTGGTCGGCTCGGCGCACTGGCGCGACTGGGGGGCGACCAGTTCGCCCTGGTCCAGGCCGACATCGAACAGCCTTACGAGGCCGCCGAACTGGCCCAGAGCATTCTTGATGACCTGGAAGCGCCGTTCGCCATCGACGATCAGCAAATCCGCCTGCGGGCCACCATCGGCATCACCCTTTTCCCCGAGGATGGCGACAGTACCGAGAAGCTGTTGCAGAAAGCCGAGCAGACCATGACCCTGGCCAAGAGCCGCTCGCGCAATCGCTACCAGTTCTACATTGCCAGCGTCGACAGCGAGATGCGTCGCCGTCGCGAACTGGAAAAAGACTTGCGCGAGGCCCTGGCCCGCGAGCAGTTCAGCCTGGTGTACCAGCCACAGATCAGCTACCGCGACCTGCGAGTGGTGGGCACCGAAGCCCTGATCCGCTGGCACCATCCCGAGCACGGCCTGGTGCCACCGGACCTGTTCATTCCCCTGGCCGAGCAGAACGGCACCATTATCGCCATCGGTGAGTGGGTGCTGGACCAGGCTTGCAAGCAACTGCGCGAATGGCACGACCAGGGCTTCCTCGACCTGCGCATGGCAGTCAACCTGTCGACGGTGCAACTGCACCACGCCGAACTGCCGCGGGTGGTGAACAATCTCCTGCAAATGTACCGGCTGCCGCCGCGCAGCCTGGAACTGGAAGTCACCGAGACCGGCCTGATGGAAGACATCACCACCGCAGCCCAGCATTTGTTGAGCCTGCGCCGCTCCGGAGCGCTGATTGCCATCGATGACTTCGGGACCGGCTATTCGTCCTTGAGCTACCTCAAGAGCCTGCCGCTGGACAAGATCAAGATCGACAAGAGCTTCGTCCAGGACCTGCTCGACGACGAGGACGACGCAACCATCGTCCGGGCCATCATCCAGTTGGGCAAGAGCCTGGGCATGCAGGTCATTGCCGAGGGCGTCGAGACGGTCGAGCAGGAAGCCTACATCATCGCCGAGGGCTGCCACGAAGGTCAGGGGTATTACTACAGCAAACCGCTGCCGGCACGGGAATTGGGCGCTTACCTGAAGCAGGCCGAGCGCAGCAAGGTTTCCATCATCTGATTTCTCTCCTGGGCGCCAAGCCCCTGTAGGCGCTGTCGAAAGGCAGCGACCCACATCATTAAATAAGAAATATTTACAACCATAACCCTTTACACATAATGCAAATCTTTCGCATTATGTCGCAGTTTTTGCGCACCCTCGCGCCTGTCCCATCCATCACCGAAGCAGGATGTTCGCCATGATTCGTATGCCCCTGGCTACCGCCAGTCTGCTGGCCATCGCTATTTCCCTCGCCGGTTGCGGCGAAGGCAAAGACAAGGCCGCCGCGCCGCAAGCGCCAACGCCTGCCGCCAGCACCGCGGCACCGGTCGCCCCTGCTGCTGCCGGCAAAGTCGACGAAGCCGCCGCCAAGGCCGTTGTCGCGCACTACGCCGACATCGTCTATGCCGTCTACAGCGATGCCGAATCCACGGCGAAAACCCTGCAAACCGCCGTCGACGCGTTCCTGGCCAAGCCGAACGCCGAGACCCTGAAAGCCGCCAAGGCTGCCTGGGTCGCCGCACGCGTGCCTTACCTGCAAAGCGAAGTGTTCCGCTTCGGCAACACCATCATCGACGACTGGGAAGGCCAAGTGAACGCCTGGCCGCTGGACGAAGGCCTGATCGACTACGTCGACAAATCCTACGAGCACGCCTTGGGTAACCCGGGCGCCACCGCCAACATCATCGCCAACACCGAAGTCCAGGTCGGCGAAGACAAGGTCGACGTCAAAGACATCACTGCGGAAAAACTCGCCGGCCTGAACGAGCTGGGCGGTTCCGAGGCCAACGTCGCCACCGGTTACCACGCCATCGAATTCCTGCTGTGGGGCCAGGACCTCAACGGCACCGGCCCGGGTGCCGGCAACCGCCCGGCGTCCGACTACCTGGAAGGTGCCGGCGCCACCGGTGGCCACAACGACCGTCGTCGTGCCTACCTCAAGTCCGTGACCCAATTGCTGGTCAACGACCTGGAAGAGATGGTCGGCAACTGGAAGCCGAACGTGACCGACAACTACCGCGCCACCCTGGAAGCCGAGCCAGGCGAAAGCGGCCTGCGCAAGATGCTGTTCGGCATGGGCAGCTTGTCCCTGGGTGAACTGGCGGGCGAGCGCATGAAGGTGTCCCTGGAAGCCAACTCGCCAGAAGACGAGCAGGATTGCTTCAGCGACAACACCCACAACTCGCACTTCTACGATGCCAAGGGCGTGCGTAACGTGTACCTGGGCGAATACACCCGTGTAGACGGCACCAAGATGACCGGCGCGAGCCTGTCGTCCCTGGTCGCCAAGGCCGATCCGGCCGCGGACACCGCGCTCAAGGCCGACCTGGCCGACACCGAGGCCAAGCTCCAGGTCATGGTCGATCACGCCAACAAGGGTGAGCACTACGACCAACTGATCGCCGCCGGCAACACCGCTGGCAACCAGATCGTGCGCGACGCCATCGCCGCACTGGTCAAGCAGACCGGTTCGATCGAACAGGCTGCGGGCAAACTGGGCATCAGCGACTTGAACCCGGACAGCGCTGATCACGAGTTCTGATCAACGCCGGCTGGCTGAAAAGGCGACCTTCGGGTCGCCTTTTTGTTTGAGACCGTCGGCTCAGGGACATATGGATAACTCTGTGGCGAGGGAGCTTGCTCCCGCTGGGGTGCGCAGCAGCCCCACCCCGATGTAACTGACACACCGCAGGGGGGCCGCTTCGCGGCCCAGCGGGAGCAAGCTCCCTCGCCACAAGGACATGCTCGGCTATCCTTCGGCCATTACTGCAACCCGACAAGCCTGGCTTCAATAAACCGCCGTTCCGGCAATTGCTGCGTCAACTCAAGCGCGCGTCGATACGCCGCCCTCGCCTCGTCCAATCGTCCCAGTTGACGACAGAACTCCGCCTGCGCCGAGTAGGCCAGGTGATAGTCGAGTAATTCCCCACGCCCCAGGATCGCCTCGACCAGGCGCAAGCCGACTTCCGGTCCGTCGCGCTTGGCCAGGGCAGCGGCGCGGTTGAGTTCGATCACTGGTGACGGCACGGCCCGCAACAACACATCATAAAGCCCGACGATCTGCGGCCAATCGGTCTCCTGCGCCGTCGGTGCTTCGGCATGCACCGCCGCAATCGCCGCTTGCAGGCAGTACGGCCCGAATCGCCGGGTTTTCAGCGCAGCTTCCACCAACGTGCAGCCCTCGGTGATCAGCTCGGCGTCCCACAAGGATCGATCCTGTTCATCCAGCAGGATCAGTTCACCGGTCGATGACGTTCGCGCCGGGCGCCGGGACTCGTGCAACAGCATCAACGCCAGCAACCCCATGACCTCAGCCTCGGGCAGCAACTCCATCAGCAGGCGCCCGAGGCGGATGGCTTCGCGCGTCAGGTCTTCGCGGGTCAGCTCGGCGCCCATCGAGGCCGAATAACCTTCGTTGAACACCAGGTAGATCACCCGCAGCACGCTGTCCAGCCGTTCCGGCAGTTCCGCGCGGGACGGCACTTGGTAGGGGATCCTGGCATCGCGGATTTTCGCCTTGGCCCGCACGATACGCTGGGCAATCGCCGTCGGGGCGGCAAGGAAAGCCCGGGCGATTTGCTCGGTGGTCAGGTCGCAGACTTCCCGCAGCGTCAGGGGCACCTGGGCATCCGCCGCGAGGGCCGGGTGGCAACAGGTGAAAATCAGCCGCAGGCGATCGTCTTCCACGTCTTCGTCACTCCACTGGCCTTGCTCCAGTGCTTCGAGCTGGGCGATCAACATCGGCCGGGACGCGGCGAAACGCGCACGCCGGCGCAAACTGTCGATGGCCTTGAAACGCCCGGCAGACACCAGCCAGGCCCGCGGGTTGTCCGGCACCCCGTCGCGCTGCCAGCGCTCGACCGCAATGAAGAAGGCCTCGTGCAAAGCTTCTTCGGCGAGGTCGAAATCCCCCAGCAGGCGAATCAACGTCGCCAGGATCCGCCGCGAGTCTTGCCGATAAACCTGCTCGACCCGCGCCTTGACCGCTTCGACCGACATCAGTCGGGCATGCCTTGGGGGCCCCACCCTTGGCCCCGTAAGGCCGGCTCGCTCCGGGCGCGGAAAATCCTCTGACGCCGGGCGTCGATCATTCGGCTGATGGATAACCCATAAGGGACAGCTGCAAGGTTCATGAATGAAGTCCTGTTTGTATTTGTTGTTCAGGGGTTCAGTTGGCGTACCGGTCGCACTTCGACGCAGCCGACCCGGGCCGCCGGAATATTGCCGGCGACCTGGATGGCTTCGTTGAGGTCCTTGGCATCGATCAGGTAGAAGCCCGCCAGTTGCTCCTTGGTTTCGGCGAACGGACCGTCGGTGATCGACAGCTTGCCGCCGCGCATGCGTACCGTGGTGGCGGTCTGCACCGACTCCAGAGCCTCGGCGGCCAGCATCCGCCCACTGCCCTGGATCGATTCGGCATAGGCCATGCACTCGGCGTCCTCCGGACTGTCGGGCGAGTTGTGCAGCGTGTGTTCGTTGCTATACACCAGGCATAGGTACTTCATGGAAGGCTCCGTGATCGGACTGATCAACTATGGACGGCAGAATGACGCTCAGCAAAAAAACCGACGATCAGGGCTGCAGGTCGAACAGCGCCGTACCGGCCATTGGGTCGAACGGTGCGGACCAATGTTCGTGGACGATCCGCCACTGCCCGGCTACACGCTGATAGCAGGCCGTCACGCGCATCCAGCAGGCCTGTTCCTCGCCTTTTTCGTTGGTGCCGCCGCAATAGGCCAGCCAGTGGGCGAAGGCGATGTTCTCGGCCGGGGTAATCTTGACCTGATGAAAGTCGAACTTGTGCGGGCCGGGGCACATCTCCATGCAGGCTTGCCAATGGGCCCGGTAGGCGGTCTTGCCCTTGAATTGCAAGGCCTGGATGGCATCGAACGAGACGATGTCTTCGTCATAGAGCGCCATGACCTTTTCGACGTCCTTGGCCATGACCGCTTGGCGATAGGTGTCGATCAGGGCCTGGATTTCGGTTTCAGTGACTTGGGTATTCATGGTGAATTCTCCGCAGTTTTTTTGTTGAAGACACCCTTTGTCGTTTGGAGAAACAGCGAATCGACAACCCAACAAAAATAATTCAAAGAAAAAAAAACGCTAGAATCCCAACCCTATTCTGCTGGCAGACAATGGACGTTTTTTGTGACCGCTCAGCTCGTACCCTACGAAGACCTGACCCCGCTGCAACGCGAACAGGTCAGCGCCATCGAAATCCACCCCGAACAGATCAAGTTCGCTGGCGATATCCACGGTGCCCTGCACATGCTGCTCTCCAGGCCCGGCCCCGGGGTCAAAGGGTTTGCGCTATTGGCCGAGGAGGTGCCGGTGGCGTTCCTGCTGCTCAAGCGCCCGCCGGTACTGCCCGCCTGGGCCAATGAACACAGCGCCACCCTGCATGCCCTGCAAGTCGACCACCGGGTCCAGGGCAAAGGTTATGGCAAGGCCTGCCTGCGGGCGCTGCCCGCCGTGGCGCTAGCCGCCTGGCCGGAAATCCGCGGGCTGGAGCTCTCGGTCGACGCCGATAACGACTCGGCCATCGGCCTGTACACCCGGCTGGGTTGGGTCGACAGTGGCGAAGCCTACAAGGGCCGCATCGGTTACGAGCGGCGAATGGGGTTGGCGTTCTGATGGACCTTGACCCATAGACTCAGGATGAATGGATGATGTTGACGTCGATTGAACAGCTGGAAGCGCTTTATGGCCTGCCCCACGAACGGGCAGTGCGCAAACAGATCCCCTTCCTGAACGAGGATTACCAGGCGATGGTCCGGGCCTCGCCCCTGGTGGTCATCGGTTCGGCAGGGCCCGACGGCCTCGATAGCTCGCCCCGGGGCGATGTGCCGGGTTTCGTGCAGGTCCTCGACGAACGCACCCTGGCCTTGCCAGACCGCCCCGGCAACAACCGCATCGACACCCTGCGCAACGTCCTGCACGATCCGCGGGTATCGCTGCTGTTCCTCATCCCCGGGATTGGCGAGACCTTGCGGGTCAACGGTACCGCCCGGATCAGCGCCGAACCCGCACTGCTGGAGCGTTTTGCAGTCAACGGCAAGCCGGCTCGCACGGTGCTGCTGGTGACGGTCGAAGCGGCGTTTTTCCATTGTTCCAAAGCCATCGTGCGCTCAGACCTGTGGAATCCAGCTCGCCATCTCGAGCGCTCGGCCCTGCCCAGCGCCGGAGCGATCCACAAGCGCTTGAATGATGGGCAGTTCGATGCCGAGACTTATGACCGTGAAGCACCTGCGCGGGTGCAGGCCAGCCTGTACTGAAGTAGCGACGATCAACTCGGCCTGAGCGGGATCCAGATCTCCAGGGTGCCTTCGCCGGTCCTGGGGTTGAAGTCCTCGCTGTAGCGCTCGAACTCCGGCAACTGCGCCGCTGTGTGACCGGAATGCGGCAGCCACTCGTCCCAGATGTATTGGAAGGTGTCCGGCAGTTGTTTCAACGGTCCCTTGTGTTCGAAGACGGCGTAATACCCCGGCTGGATTTCGATCCAGCGGTATTGTTCCGGCAGATCGTCGAGCCGGCTGATTTCCACGCCGGCAATGTATTCGAACCCACCCTTCCCGTCCGGGTTGCAACACACGCCGTAGGTCACTTCATCTTTCTGCCCTGGCACCTTGCCGAGCCAGGGCAGGAACTTTTCCCAGAGCAAAGGGATGTCCTGGGCGGTGTCCTGGGTGAACCGAGCACCAAAGCCGGCGATAAGCTGAAAACGTCCCTGTTCAAAGCGTGGTTGAGCTGTGTAATCGCGTTTGGGCTTTTCCATGCGGCAACACTCCAGCAAAACGTGAAGTCGGGTTTGGCAGTATAGAAGCCAAACCATGATTGCCAGGATCGTTTCGCTTGTCAGATGCCTGGCAGGGCGCTGGCGAGGGTCTTCCCTACAAACTCGTTGTAGCCAGAAACAATCACGTACACCGCGAAATAGCAGAAGATCGCGGCGGATGCCCAATAGGAGTAACGCAGCAGTTTATCCCCCAACAATTTGCCGCCCTGGGTTGCCGCCAGGCACAGGGCCGCGCACCACAACAACCCGGCGCAGAGAAAACCACTGAGGAACAGCGCCGAGCTGAGCAAGGTGCCACCACCCGAACGCGCGATCAGTGTGCCGCCCACCGCTGCGAACCAGAGGATGGCACTGGGCGATGACATGGCCAGGAAAATCCCGCGAAAGAACTCCTGGCGCGAGGAGTTGCCCTGCACCTCGCCGGCCTCGGCCAGCACGGCGCTGTGATAGATCGCCGAATGGATCATCTTCGCCGCGAAATACAGCAACAGCACCGAGCCACCGACCCACAGCACCCAGCGCACCGCTTCGTATTGCAGCAGCACGGTCATGCCGGCCAGGGCCAGGACGGCATAGACCAGATCGCCTACACAGGTGCCCAGGCCCAGGGCGAAACCCTGGAAGTAACCGCGCTGCATCGCCAGGGTGATCATCGCGATATTGGCCACGCCAATGTCCAGGCACAGGGAGAGACTCAGCAGGAAACCGCTGGAAAATTCCATCATTCATTCCGTTCGATTGGGGTACGGCGAATTCAACTGCCCGCAGCCGTCGTTGATGGCTGCGCGGCGAGGTCGACAGTGTCGTCGAAAATAGTTGCGCGCCGCTACTGGACAATCCGACATCCGCCCGATTATCTTGCGCCGCAGGCCACCGCAGTGGCCAACGTCGCTCGGACGGTTCCGGGCGCTCACGTATCTCGAGGCAACAATGGCCGAACAAGGTTCGCCGCGCCGCTTTGCGCGCATCGATCGACTCCCCCCGTACGTATTCAATATCACTGCCGAGCTGAAGATGGCTGCGCGTCGGCGCGGCGAAGACATCATCGACTTGAGCATGGGTAACCCCGACGGCGCCACGCCCCCGCACATCGTGGAAAAACTGGTCACCGTCGCCCAGCGGGAAGACACCCACGGCTATTCCACCTCCAAAGGCATCCCGCGCCTGCGCCGCGCCATTTCGCGCTGGTACAAGGACCGCTACGAGGTGGACATCGACCCGGAAACCGAAGCCATTGTCACCATCGGTTCCAAGGAAGGCCTGGCTCACCTGATGCTGGCGACCCTGGACCAGGGCGACACGGTGCTGGTGCCCAACCCCAGCTATCCGATCCACATCTACGGTGCGGTGATCGCCGGCGCCCAGGTGCGTTCGGTACCGCTGGTGCCGGGCGTGGATTTCTTCGCTGAACTGGAGCGGGCCATTCGCGGCTCGATTCCCAAGCCGAAGATGATGATCCTCGGCTTTCCCTCCAACCCCACCGCCCAGTGCGTGGAGCTGGATTTCTTCGAACGGGTCATCGCCCTGGCCAAGCAGTACGACGTGCTGGTGATCCACGACCTGGCCTACGCCGACATCGTCTACGACGGCTGGAAAGCCCCGTCGATCATGCAAGTGCCCGGCGCGAAAGACATCGCGGTGGAGTTCTTCACCCTGTCCAAGAGCTACAACATGGCCGGCTGGCGCATCGGTTTCATGGTGGGCAACCCGGAACTGGTCAACGCCCTGGCGCGGATCAAGAGCTACCACGACTACGGCACTTTCACCCCGCTGCAAGTGGCCGCCATCGCCGCCCTCGAAGGCGACCAGCAATGCGTACGCGACATCGCCGAGCAGTACCGCCAGCGCCGCAACGTATTGGTCAAGGGCCTGCATGAGCTGGGCTGGATGGTGGAAAACCCCAAGGCGTCGATGTACGTCTGGGCCAAGATTCCCGAGGCCTATGCCCACCTGGGCTCACTGGAGTTTGCCAAGAAGCTGTTGGCCGAAGCCAAGGTCTGCGTCTCGCCGGGGGTGGGGTTCGGGGAATATGGGGATGATCACGTGCGCTTCGCGCTGATCGAAAACCAGGACCGGATTCGCCAGGCTGTGCGCGGGATCCGTGGGATGTTTCGGGCCGATGGCTTGGTAAACAAACCTGGCGCCTGATACGAAACTCAATGTGGGAGCGGGCTTGCTCGCGAAGGCGGACTGACAGTCAACAAATAGGTTGAATGTTATATCGCCTTCGCGAGCAAGCCCGCTCCCACAGTTGTTTTGTGGTGTTTGTTAGACCACCAGCGACAACAGCAGGATAAAGATCAACCCCACCACGGACAGGATGGTTTCCATCGCGGTCCAGGTCTTGAAGGTTTCGGCCACGGTCATGTTGAAGTACTGCTTGACCAGCCAGAAGCCCGCGTCGTTGACGTGGGACAGGATCAACGAACCGGCACCGGTCGCCAGCACCAGCAGCTCACGGTTCACACCCGGCATCATCCCCACCACCGGCACCACGATCCCGGCACCGGTAATGGTTGCCACCGTCGCCGAACCCGTCGCAATCCGAATCACTGCCGCCACCAGCCAGGCCAGCAGGATCGGCGAGATTTGCGCGCTGACCGCCATGTGGCCGATCACATCGCCCACGCCGCTGGTCACCAGCATCTGCTTGAAGCCGCCACCGGCACCGATGATCAGAATGATCGCGGCAGTCGGGGCCAGGCTTGCGTCCAGCCATTTGAGCATCTGGCTGGAGCCGATGCCCTGCTTGTAGCCGAAGGTGTACAGCGACAGCAGCAACGCCAGTAGCAAGGCCGAGATCGGGTGACCGATCATGTCCATCCAGACGCGGAAGAGGTTGCCGTCCGGCAGCGCTACGTCAGCAAAGGTCTTGAGCAGCATCAGGAACACCGGCGACAGTACGGTGATCAGGGTGATGCTGAAGCTTGGCAGCTCGGCGGCGTTCGTCTCGCGGGCCAGTTGATCCACCAGTTCCTGGTTCGGATGTCCGGGGATGTGCTTGGCAATGAACGTACCGAAGATCGGTCCGGCAATGATGGCCGTTGGCAGCGCCACGATCAGGCCGTAGAGAATGGTCTTGCCAATGTCAGCGCCAAATATGCCGATCGCCAGCAGCGGCCCCGGGTGCGGCGGCACCAGGCCGTGGACCGCGGAAAGGCCGGCCAGCAGCGGGATACCGATCTTGATGATCGACACGCCGGTACGGCGCGCAACGATGAACACCAGCGGGATCAGCAACACGAAGCCGATCTCGAAGAACAGCGGGATGCCCACCAGGAACGCGGCGAACATCATGGCCCACTGCACCTTGTCCTTGCCGAAGGCGCGGATCAGGGTCTGGGCGATCTGATCGGCCCCGCCCGACTCGGCCATCATCTTGCCGAGCATCGTGCCCAGCGCCAGGATGATGCCGACAAAGCCCAGCACGCCACCGAAGCCGTCCTGGAACGCCTTGATGATGGTGCCGGCCGGCATGCCCGACGTCAGGCCGAGGAACGCGGCGGCGATGGTCAGGGCAATGAACGGGTGGAATTTGAACTTGGTGATGAGGATGATGAGTCCGATCACCGTGACCACTGCATCAAGCAGCAGGAACGTCTCGTGGGACATGCCGAACATGGGAGGTGTCTCCTGATTTGTTGTTGTTATTGAAGCAGTTATTGGTTAGCCGTCGGGGTAGCGCTATCTTTCTGACGCAAATTTTTTGAAACTCAGCCGGCAAGCTTCAAACCATGGTCCAGCCACCAGACGTAAGCCTGATGCGCCAACTCCTCAACGCTGTGGCTGGACGCGTCCAGAGCCAGGGTCAGGGGCTCGCCGACAGGGGATTGAAGGGTGGCAAACTGGCTGTCGATCAAGGTCGACGGCATGAAATGACCGGGACGATGGGAAACGCGGTCGGCGGCCACTTCGGGGGTCAATTCAAGGAATACGAAGCCCAGGCCGGGCAAGGCACTGCGCAGACGCTCGCGATAACTGTGCTTGAGGGCCGAGCAGGTCAGCACCGGGCGCTCGCCCGTGGCGTCGACACGGCGCAACTCGTCGCACAGGCTGTCGAGCCAGCCGGCACGGTCGTCGTCGTTCAAGGGAATACCGGCGCTCATCTTCTGGATGTTGGCCGCGGGGTGGAACGTGTCGCCTTCGATGGCGGTGGCGCCGCTCAATTGGCACAAGGCCTGGCTGACGCAAGTTTTGCCGCAACCGGCAACGCCCATGATGACCAGGGCGGTGATGGGATTGTTCATGTAACACCTCAGCGCGCAGACAGCGCTACCTTTGCCAGTTATGACACCGCAGCAAAAGCAGAAGTTGCCGACGCCTTCTTGTCATTTTTGTGGTTGCAGCATGTTCGTTCAGGACGCCAACGGATGGGAGATCAGGCAACCCCCATTCACGCATTTGCAGCGGCGTCGAGACAGCGCTACCTTAGTACCTTGATTTTTGTTTGGCAAGCCGCCCTGATGACCATCCCTAAAAACGATAAGAATACTCGCACCACTGGTCGCCCCACGCTCAATGAAGTCGCACGCCTGGCCGGTGTCAGCCCCATCACCGCCTCCCGTGCCCTGCGCGGCGTCAGCACCGTTGCCTCGGAACTGGTGGAAAAAGTCCGCCAGGCCGCCGTGGAGCTCAACTACGTCGTCAACCCCGCCGCCCGCGCCCTGGCTTCGGCCCAGAGCCATTCGGTGGTGGTGCTGGTGCCGTCGTTGTCCAACCTGTTGTTCATCGACACCCTGGAAGCCATTCATCGGGTGCTGCGGCCCAAGGGCTTCGAAGTGGTGATCGGCAACTACCACTACTCCCGGGACGAAGAAGAAGACCTGCTGCGCAACTACATGGCCTATCAGCCGCGCGGTTTGCTGCTGACCGGTTTCGACCGCACCGAAAGCGCCCGGCGCATGATCGAGGCCAGCAACATTCCCTGCGTGTACATGATGGAACTGGACCCCGGCGCGGGGCTCAACTGCGTCGGCTTTTCCCAGCTCAAGGCCGGCGAAACGGCGGCCGAGCACTTGATTTCCAAGGGCCGCAAGCGCCTGGCCTATATCGGCGCGCAACTGGACCAACGCACCCTGCTGCGTGGCGAAGGCTTTCGACGCGCCCTGCAGAAAGCCGGCCTGTATGACCCGGACCTGGAGCTGCTGACCCCTCGCCCGTCATCGGTCGGCCTGGGCGGCGAATTGTTCCTGCAAATGCTGGACAGCCACCCGGACGTCGATGCGATCTTCTTCGGCAACGACGACCTGGCCCACGGTGCCCTGTTCGAGGCCCTTCGCTGCGGCATCAAGATTCCCGAGCGGGTCTCGGTCCTGGGCTTCAACGACCTGCCCGCCTCGGCCCACATGGTGCCGCGCCTGAGCAGCATCAGCACGCCAAGGGAAGCCATCGGCCGTCGCGCCGCCGAGCAAATGCTGACGTTGATGGCTGGCAACCGCATCGCGCAGCCGGTGGTGGACATGGGCTTTGAGCTCAAGGTCCGCGAAAGCACCTGAGTCGGCCCGCCGCACACCAGTGCGGTCGATCCATGCCGTCCGCCGGCAAGGGTTGGCCGCCCCGCTGGCCGCGTTACTGCCCACAAACCTTGGAATAGAGGCCTTGCGGCGACGGCATGGGAATTGCTCCTGCCCACCGTTCAGCCATTACCCACAGGTGCTCATCATGTTGGTCAGTGCAAAACAGCAAGCGATGGTCTTGCCGCTCAAACGCCCGGGCGAGGATCCCACCGCCGAAGCCGCCAGCGGCCTGCAAAGCGCCGCGTTGCAGGCCTTGCGCGATAACGTCCAGGCCCAGGCCAGCCAGGGCGCTGCCCAGGTTCAGGAGTCCTTCACTCAACGAGCCACGCAACAGGTCAATGCGAGCACCGCCATCAGCGACAATGTCGACGAGGCGTTCGCCAAGACCCGCGTGCAATTGCAGACCGTGGCTTCAACAGCGGCCGAAGAAACCACGACACTGGGTGGTTCTGCGACAGCAGAATTCAAGGACTACATGAGCAAGACGCCCGAAGAGCGCCTGCGCGACAGCATTCTCGAAGAGATGGGCATTACCGAGGAAGAGTTCGAGGCGATGCCGCCCCAGAAGCAGATGGCGGTCAGCCAGGAGATTGCCCTGCGCATGCAGGACAAGTCGGCGATTGCACAAGTGGAAAAGGCCCAGCAGAGCCGCACCGACGACAAAGCCTCGGCCACGGACATGTTTCTCGCCTCGCTTTAAGCCTCGGCACATTGCGCAGCGTTTGAGCTGGGGTTAGCGCCCCAGCTCAAACCTGAGGCCAACCGAGTCAGTATCGGTTCAATGACCGAACAGGTTCACCTTCTTGGTTTTTTTGTCGGCGCGCTTTTCATCGGCAGTCTTCGCCGGTTTTTTCTTTGCCGCTTTTTTTGAATCCATGCCTTTGGCCATGATACGTACTCCACTCATACGGGATGTGAAGTCAGGTATACACCTATCGCCGCACCTGCGTTCTTTTATAATCGCCCTCCCCTTATCGCCCACGACCCTGCCATGCCCGAAATCCATTACGCAGCGCTCGAAGAATCGCTTTGGCCGCTGATGAACAAGTTTTATCGCGCCCACCAATCCTCGATGAAAGCCGTGCGAGATGCCCAACTTTGGGTGGCGCGGCGCGATGAGATCGTCGCCGCCCTATGCCTGCGGCCGGTGTCGGGCGGGCATTGGTTGACGGGGTTGTTCGTCGACCCGGCGTACCGCGTACAGGGCATTGCGGGGCGGTTGATCGCCCAGGCGGTGAAAGACATGAATGAGCCGGTGTGGCTGTTCTGCCACCCGGACTTGCGTGGTTTTTATGAGCGGCGTGGTTTCAGCTTCGACCCCGAACTGCCCTATGCGATGGCCGAACGCTTGAGCCGGTATGCGCGTAGCAAGCCGATGATTGCGATGGGGTTGGAACCCTCAAAGCCCTAAAGATCAACACAGCCCACTGTGGGAGCGAGCTTGCTCGCGATGGCGTCAGGTCAGCTGCATCAATAGTGGCTGACACACCGCAATCGCGAGCAAGCTCGCTCCCATAGGGTTCGGGGTGGGAGATCAATCGTCAGCCGTGGGGTCCAGGTCCGGGAACATCACTTCGGTAAACCCGAACTTGCTGAAATCACTGATGCGCGACGGGTACAAGCGCCCGATCAGGTGATCGCATTCATGCTGCACCACCCGCGCATGAAAGCCCGACGCGTAACGCACGATCGGCTCGCCCTTGGGATCGAAGCCTTCGTAGCGGATGTCCTGGTAGCGCTCGACCGCACCGCGCAAGCCCGGCACTGACAGGCAACCTTCGAAACCCTCCTCCATCTGCGGGCCCAGCGGGGTGATCAGCGGGTTGATCAGGATGGTCTGGGGCACCGCCTCGGCGTCGGGGTAACGCTCGCTGTGCTCGAAGCCGAAGATCACCAGTTGCAGGTCCACGCCGATCTGTGGCGCCGCCAGGCCGACGCCGCCGACGCTTTCCATGGTCTGGAACATGTCGTCGATCAATTGCCACAATTCTGGGCTGTCGAACATGTCGGCAGGTACTGGCGGGGCGATGCGCAGCAGGCGTTCGTCGCCCATTTTCAGGATGTCACGGATCATGGTCGGGCTTCGTCAGGGTGGGGATGAGGGATGGAATGGTCGCGGCCCAGGCCCGACACATGCTGCTTTTCGTGCTCGCCCGCGCTCTTTTCGCCCGGGTTCTTGCCCTCGGTGGACATGTGCTCGATCACCGCATTCATCTCCGCACCGAGCAACAGCACCGCCGCAGAAATATAGAAATACAGCAACAACACGATGATCGCACCGATGCTGCCATACATCGCGTTGTAGTTGGCAAAGGTCTTGACGTAAAACGCGAACCCCAGGGAAGCGATGATCCACACCACCACCGCCAGCACCGACCCCGGCGTGATGAAGCGAAACTCCTGTTTGACGTCGGGCATCACGTAATAGATCAGCGCCACGGCCACCATCAGCAAGATCACGATCACCGGCCAGCGCACTATCGTCCAGAGCGTGACGATGAACTCCTCCAAGCCCACCTGGGCCGCAATCCAGCCCATCACCTGCGGCCCGAGCACCATCAGCGCCGCAGCGGCCAGCAGCATGCCGGCGATGCCGACCGTGTAGAAGATCGACAGCGGAAAACGCTTCCAGGCCGGGCGGCCTTCCACTACGTCGTAGGCAGCGTTCATCGCGCTCATCATCAGCCGCACGCCCGCCGAGGCGGTCCACAAGGCAATGACGATACCCACCGACAACAACCCGCCCTTGGATTGCTGGAGCTGGTCGATCACCGGGTTGACCTGCTCCAGGGCTTGGGGCGGCAGCACCAGCTCCGATTGCAGGCGCAGCCAGGAGAAGAAGTCCGGTAAGTGCAGGAAACCGATCAACGCGATCAAAAAGAGAATGAAAGGAAACAGCGAAAACAGCATTTGGTACGCCAATGCCGAGGCGTAGGTCGACATCTCGTCGTCGAGAAACTCGGTCACGGTGCGCATCATCACACGATGCAAGGGTAAGCCTTTCAAGGCCGGGAACATCATGTGCGTCTCCTTTCGCCGCAAAAAAGGGGGTCGCTTGGCGACTCAAGGGCCGTTATCACAACAAAGTAGCCTGTTTGGCGACTTTGGATCAATTTCGTCTTTCATGCCCGACGCTGAATTGACCGGCGATTGCCGAGCCAAGTTTCATTGTTCCTACAAGCGGGGCTTTATGTTTGCCCGGCAACCACCGAGAATGCCCCACGTATTCAGGCTGCGGCCTGAAGCTCCAACCCCGTAGGAACGTTATGAAACTCGATAAAAAGCAGGCCATCGCCCGCAGAAACCAGGAACTGGGCGGCGCCGTACTGGGCGTCAACAACTGCCACTTCAGCGAATTGAACCGTAACCGCAACATCTTCTGGTTCGATATCCCGGTGGCGCGCCTGGCCATCGGTCAATACGAATGGATTCACCTGCTGCTGCACACGCCGGCCACCGATGAGCTGCTGCACCTGAAGGTGCCGACCGTGTTCCTGCGCGAAAAGATGGAAGGCCTGGAAGTGCGCAACCAAGGTAAACGCAAGGCAGCCCTGAGCCTGGAACTGAGCGCCGACAAAGATTCCTACCTGCAGGACATGCGCCCGGGTGGCACCAACCTGGATTTTGCGCAGTTCAGGTTGTAATGCGATTTCCTAGCTTTGGTGTGTATATCCGTTGCTGCGGTAACGGCTGCTGGCGGTTCCGCTCTTACAGCGGGTCACTTTTGGAAGAGCGCCAAAAGTAACCAAAAGCGCTTTGCCCCACCACTCGGCACCTCGCCTAGGCTCGGTGTGCCCTCACTCCGGCATTGCTCCGTGGGCCGCCGCGAAGGGCCATCCATGGCCCAGCGCGGCTAACTCGGCATCCATGCCGAGGTGCCCACTGCGCAATGCCTGCGTTCGGCCAGCGTGGTTTAACGGGGCGTCCAGATCAAGATCCAAAGCAAGAGCAAGAGCGGGCACATGCCGGCATCTATGTGGCTGAGCCACCGCTATCGCGAGCAAGCTCGCTCCCACATAGGATCTTCAGCAGACAGAAAACCCATACACACCACAAAACCTGTGGGAGCGAGCTTGCTCGCGATGACGCCCGCACATCCAACATCACCGCAAACTGACACACCGCCTTCGCGAGCAAGCCCGCTCCCACAGGAGAGACGCGATCACCCTGAACCAGGTCGGCTCTAAGGCCGCCTCGCGGTGGACGTTGATCTCGGAAGCCCCGTTAACCACGATGGCTGAACGAAGGTGTTGCGCAGTGGGCACCTCGGCATGGATGCCGAGGTAGCCGCGCTGGGCCATGGATGGCCCTTCGCGGCGGCCCACGGAGCAATGCCTTCGTTCAGGCATGCCGAGCCTAGGCGAGGCACCGAGTGGTGGGGCAGAAGCGTTTTGGTTACTTTTGCGCTTCTCAAAAGTGACCCGCTGTAAGAGCGGAACCATAAGCCGCCGTGACCGCAGCAAAGGATATGCCCCCAATCCAGCCCAAAAGAAAACGGCGCTTTCCCTCCTCGGAAAAGCGCCGTTTCTTTAAGTGAAGAGCATTACCGCATCAGCGGGGCTCTTCATTGGCAACGGTCTTACTTCTTCAAACCCAGCTTCCTGAGTTCTTCATCCCGCAACTCGCGCCGCAGGATCTTGCCCACGTTGGTCGTCGGCAAGGCATCACGGAACTCCACGGCCTTGGGTACCTTGTAGCCGGTGACGTTGGCACGCATGTGTTCCATCACCTGCTCCTTGGTCAACGTGACACCCGGTCGAGCGACGATAAAAATCTTGATCGCCTCGCCAGACTTCTCGTCCGGTATGCCGATGGCCGCGCACTGCAGCACGCCCGGTAAGGTTGCCAGCACATCTTCCAGTTCGTTGGGGTAAACGTTGAAACCGGAGATCAGGATCATGTCTTTCTTGCGATCGACGATGCGCATGTAGCCGTCCGGCTGGATCAGCGCAATGTCACCGGTCTTGAGCCAGCCTTCGCTGTCGAGGATCTCGTCGGTGGCGTCCTGGCGCTGCCAGTAGCCCTTCATGACCTGCGGACCTTTCACACACAATTCGCCGATTTCGCCCAATGGCTGTTCGACGCCCGCGTCATTGATCACCTTGCACAGCGTCGACGGCACCGGAATGCCAATGGTGCCGATCTGGATTTTCTGGATCGGGTTGACCGTGGCCACCGGGCTAGTCTCGGTCATGCCGTAGCCTTCGCAGATCGGGCAACCGGTCACCGCCTTCCAACGCTCAGCCGCTGCCAGTTGCAGGGCCATGCCGCCGGACAGGGTGACTTTCAGGGCCGAGAAATCCAGCTTGCGGAAAGCTTCGTTGTTGCACAGGGCCACGAACAGGGTATTGAGGCCGACGAAACCGCTGAACTTCCACTTCGACAGCTCCTTGACCATCGCCGGCAGGTCGCGCGGGTTGCTGATCAGGATGTTGTGGTTGCCGATCAGCATCATCGCCATGCAATGAAAGGTGAAGGCGTAGATGTGGTACAGCGGCAGCGGCGTGATCAGGACCTCGCAACCTTCATTGAGGTTGGAGCCCATCAGCGCCTTGCACTGCAACATGTTTGCCACCAGGTTGCGGTGGGTGAGCATCGCGCCCTTGGCCACGCCGGTGGTGCCACCGGTGTATTGCAGCACGGCGACATCGTCGCTGGTGGGGTTGGCTTCGCTCACGGGCTGGCCGTGACCTTTGCTCAGCACGTCGTTGAACTTGATGGCCTTGGGCAAGTGATAGGCCGGGACCATCTTCTTGACGTACTTGATCACGCTGTTGATCAACAGGCGCTTGAGCGGCGGCAGCAAGTCGGCAACTTCGGTGACGATGACGTGCTTGACGCCCGTCTTGGGTACCACGGTCTCGGCCAGGTGCGCCATGTTCGCCAGGCACACCAGCGCCTTGGCCCCGGAGTCATTGAACTGGTGTTCCATTTCCCGCGCGGTGTACAGCGGGTTGGTGTTGACCACGATCAGCCCGGCGCGGATCGCACCGAACACGGCCACAGGGTACTGGAGAACATTGGGCAGTTGCACGGCGATTCGATCGCCCGGCTGTAAATCGGTATGCTGTTGCAGGTACGCGGCAAAGGCACCGGACAACTCGTAGAGCTCACCGTAGGTGATCGTCTTGCCGAGGTTGCTGAATGCCGGCTTGTTGGCAAAGCGTTGGCAGGACTGCTTCAACACCGCCTGAATATTCGGATACTCGTCTGGATTGATGTCGGCAGCAATCCCAGCTGGGTACTTATCCTTCCAAAAGTCTTCAATCATGGAAGCCCACTCCTCAGCAACGCGAATTCTCACCGCATTTGATGCGATTATTATTGGTGTGTGTTTATTGGTGAATCTGGCTTGAATCAAGGCCGAGAAGTCACAAAAGCGCGCCGAGAGTAGCAGCTTTGCCGAGGGCCGCCTAGAGCCAAAAGCAGCCCCCACAGTCACAAACATGACTCATGAATATTTTATGGTCACTTTTAGAGTAAAAATTCTAAGCCTCATCTGAATCGCCCTGAATACCCAAAAAAACTGTGGGAGCGAGCTTGCTCGCGATGGCGGTGGACCAGCTGAATCTGATTTAGCTGATACACCGCCATCGCGAGCAAGCTCGCTCCCACAGGGGTTTCTACTGGACTTCTCTGGCCTCAGGCGATATCCCGCAACTCCCGCCGCAAAATCTTGCCAACCGGGGTCATCGGCAACGACTCCCGCAGCACGATGTGCTTGGGAATCTTGTAGCCGGTGAAGTTCTCCTTGCAGTAGGCCTTGAGCTCCTCAAGGCTGACGCCGGTTTCCCGCGCCACCACGAACAGCTTCACCGCCTCCCCCGAACGTTCGTCCGGCACGCCGATCACCGCGCAGTTGGCCACCTTGGGATGGGCCATCACCACGTCTTCGATCTCGTTGGGGTACACATTGAAACCCGAGACGATGATCATGTCCTTCTTGCGGTCGACGATCCGCACGAAACCGTCCGGGTCAATCACTGCGATATCGCCGGACTTGAACCAGCCCTCGTGGTCCAGCACTTCGGCCGTGGCCTCAGGCTTGTTCCAGTAGCCTTTCATGATCTGCGGGCCCTTGATGCACAGCTCGCCGCGCTCGCCCAGGGGCTGCTCGACGCCATCGTCGTTGATCACTTTCATCAGCGTGCCCGGCACCGGCATCCCCACCGTGCCCAACCGGGACTTGCCGCCATAAGGATTGGCGCTGGCCACTGGCGAGGTTTCGGTCAGGCCATAACCTTCGGTGATGCCGCAACCGGTGATCTGCTCCCAACGCTCGGCGGTGGCCTTGATCAGCGCCGTGCCACCCGAGTTGGTGACCTTGAGGTTGGAAAAATCCAGGGTCTTGAAATCCGGATGGTCCATCAATGCCACGAACAGCGTGTTGAGCCCCAGCAGCAGCGAGAAACGCCAGTTCTTCAGCTCCTTGATGAAACCACCGATGTCCCGCGGATTGGTGATCAGCACGTTGTGATTGCCGGTCACCATCATGCACATGCAGTTCGCCGTGAACGCATAGATATGGTACAGCGGCAGCGGCGCGATCATGACCTCCTGGCCTTCGCGCAACAGTGGATGGCCGTCATCGCCGAGCTGCCCCAGGCAGGCCCGGGCCTGTTGCATGTTGGCCACCAGGTTGCCGTGGGTCAGCATCGCGCCCTTCGCCAACCCGGTGGTGCCGCCGGTGTACTGCAACACCGCAATGTCATCGAGGCTGACGTTCAGCGGCTTGATGCCCTGGCCGCGTCCCAGGCGCAAGGCGCTCTTGAAGGAAATGGCCTGGGGCAGCGAATAGGCCGGGACCATTTTCTTGACCTTGCTCACCATCGTATTGACCAGCCAGCCCTTGGCGGTGGGCATCAGGTCGCCCATCTTCGCTTCGATCAGGTACTGCAGGTCCGTATCGGGCAACACCTCCTGGACTTTCTGCCCGAACATATTCAGGTACACCAGCGCCCGGGCACCGGAGTCCTTGAACTGATGACGCATTTCCCGCGCGGTGTACAACGGGTTGGTGTTGACCACGACCAGCCCGGCGCGCAAGGCACCGAACACGGCGATCGGGTATTGCAGGATGTTGGGCATCTGCACTGCGATTCGATCACCTGGCGCCAGGTCGGTATGGGCTTGCAGGTAGCCGGCGAAGGCTGCGCTATAGCGCTCGAGCTCGGCATAGGTGAGGGTCACCCCCATGTTGCTGAACGCCGGACGGTCGGCGAATTTCTTGCAGGAACGCTCGAACACCTCGATCACCGACTTGTAGGCCCCAAGGTCAACATCCAGGGGCACGCCGGTCGGGCGTTTGTCATTCCAGAAATCAGGCTGCATTGTTTTTGTCCTCTTTACCTGAGCATGTCCGGGCCGCGTCTGTATCGCTTGCAGAGGCGGAGCTCCTGGGACACTAGCAGCTATGGCCAATCAGGCAAATATGGCAACCTGCGTCATAGATTGTGTGAATCTTCTTGCCACGATGCGGGCTGATCAGGCGAGACGCAACGGATGCGCTATACAATGCAGCGACGCTGCGTCTGACTTTGTGCAAAGGAATCGCCATGATCCACCAAACGTTCTGGCTGACCGCGACCGACCATAGCCGCCTGTTCGTCAACCAGTGGCTGCCTGAAACCGCCCCGTTGGCGGTGATCATGCTGGCCCATGGCATGGCCGAACACAGCGGCCGCTACGCCCGCCTGGCCCAGGCACTGTGCGACGAGGGCTACGGTGTCTGCGCTGTGGACCTGCGCGGCCATGGCAAGACGGGCGAGGAAGCGATTCTCGGTCACTTTGCCGATGAGGACGGCTGGCTCAAGGTCGTGGGCGACCTGGCCAGCCTCAACCACCACATCGTCCAGCAATATCCCGATACCCCCATCCTGCTGCTGGGCCACAGCATGGGCAGCTATATCGCCCAGGGTTATTTGTTGCATCACAGCGCCAGCCTGCACGGGGCGATTCTCAGCGGCTCGAACTTTCAGCCGGTGACGCTCTACCGCAGCGCTCGCCTGATCGCCCGCTTCGAACGCTGGCGCCAGGGTGCCACGGGGCGCAGCGCGTTGATCGAGTGGCTGTCGTTCGGCAGTTTCAACAAGAAATTCAAACCCACGCGTACCCCCTTCGACTGGCTCAGCCGCGACCCGGCTGAAGTCGACAAGTACGTCCACGACCCGCTGTGCGGCTTTCGCTGCACCAATCAGCTGTGGGTCGATCTGCTCGGTGGCTTGCAGCAAATCAGCAAAGCGTCCAATCTCGCCCAGATCGATCCGGGCCTGCCCCTGCTGGTGATCGGTGGCGAATGTGATCCGGTGAGCGAAGGCAAGCGTCTGAAGGATCTGGCCGACGCCCTGCGCGACGCCGGCAACCAGCACCTGCAATTGACGATTTACCCGCAGGCCCGACACGAATTGTTCAATGAAACCAACCGCGATGAAGTGACCGCCGACGTGCTGGCCTGGATTGCCCAGGCCCTGAGCCACAAGCGGCCGCCACGCAGCGAGTAGGCTTGCCGCGTTTTTCCTTTACCCCGTCACAGGATTTGAAACAGATGACCCAGGTTACCAACACACCTTACGAAGCCCTCGAAATCGGCCAGACCGCCAGCTACAGCAAGACCGTCGAAGAGCGTGACATCCAGCTGTTCGCGGCGATGTCGGGCGATCACAACCCGGTGCACCTGGACGCCGAGTTCGCCGCAGCGAGCATGTTCAAGGAGCGCATTGCCCATGGCATGTTCAGCGGTGCGTTGATCAGCGCGGCGGTGGCCTGCGAGTTGCCTGGGCCGGGCACCATCTACATCGGCCAGCAGATGAGCTTCCAGAAACCGGTGAAAATCGGCGACACCCTGACCGTGCGCCTGGAGATCCTGGAAAAACTGCCGAAATTCCGTGTGCGCATCGCCACCCGCGTGTTCAACCAGCGCGATGAGCTGGTGGTGGACGGCGAGGCCGAAATCCTCGCACCGCGCAAGCAGCAGACCGTGACGTTGCCGACGTTGCCGGCGATTACTGTGGGTTGATTCACAGGCGCCTACGGTGAGTGACTTGTGGTGAGCGGTTGTGTGGGAGCAAAGCTTGCTCGCGATGCAGGCACCTCGGTTCCCTGAGAGACCGAGTTATCTTCATCGCGGGCAAGCCTTGCTCCCACATTTAAGGCGAGTCTTCGCGCACCTGCACGCTCGCCGTCATCCCCGCGCTCAGGTTCACCCCCTCCGGCACCTTGTCCAACTTGATCCGCACCGGTATCCGCTGGGCCAGGCGCACCCAGTTGAAGGTCGGCTCGACCTCCGCCAGCAACTGCGCATCGGGGTTGGTGTTGCGGTCGGTAATGCCACGGCTGATGCTCTCGACATGACCCTCCAGCGCATGGCCGGCGCTCATCAGCCAGATCTTGACCGGATCGCCCACGCGAATCCTCGGCAACTTGGTTTCTTCGAAATAGGCCTGCACATAGAACGTCGAGTCGTCGATCAGCGCCATCACCGGCTGCCCGGCATTCACGTAGTTGCCTTCGGCCAGTCGCAGGTTGGTGATGTGGCCGTTGCGTGGGGCCAGGACCTGGCTACGCGCCAGGTTCAGTTCGGCGACCTTGGCCTCGGCCTGGGCTTCGCGCAGTTCGCCTCGGGCGATGCCGGCGTTGATCTGGGCGTTTTCCCGCAGTTCGGCGCTGATGGCCTGAGGCCCAAGGGCGGCGCGGCGACTGGCTTCGTGTTCGCGCAGGCTCAGTTGCTGCTGGCGCGTCTGCACCACGGCCCGTGCCTTCTCCAGCGCTGCCTCGAAACGCTCACGGTCGATACTCAGCAACACATCGCCGGCCTTGACCTGTTGGTTATCCACCGCCTTGAGCTCACGCACCCAACCCGACACGTCGGGGGCAATCACCACCACGTCGGCGCGGATCCGCGCATCGCGGGTCCAGGGTGTGAGCATGTAGTACTGCCACAAGTGAAACCCGGCGAAGATCGCCACGGCCACCATGCACAGCGTGACGGCGACACGTACGGATGTACGCATGTTCAACTCCTATAGCGGCCCGAGGACCACGGTAATAACGGTCAGGACACAGACATACAGGGCGCAGTCGAACAAGGCTTCATGCCAGATCCAGCGCCCGGCCGGCACCAGGCTGAGCAACAGGCGCAACGCACCGGTCACCAGCAACGCCAGCACCACATAAATCAGGAACGGGCTGAGCAACACCCCGCCAATCGACCACTCACGCAAGCCCATGGCTGTGCTCCCGTCGTTCAGGTTCGTGCTGGCGGCACCAGGCGCGCCAGCTGTTTTGCAATTGCACCACCGCGCCCTGGGCCAGCTTCAGTGCGTCACCGGGCGATTGGGTCGACAATACGTTCAGGAACTCGGCGCTTGCCGGGGCCAGCGCATCGGCCTGGTCACCGGTCGGGCCGTGTTCGAGCACCTGCTCCAGCGCTGCGAAATAACGGCGCTGCGCCCGGGTATCAGGCACCTGGGCGACGGCCAGGCTCAGGCGCAAATGCAACAATTCATCGCCAATATCCAGGCCAAGCAAACCATCATCCCAACGGCTGCGCGCCTGCACCGGCAATTCAGGGTAATGCCGCGCCAGTTGCAACAGCCGGTCGGCCATGCGCCCGCCGAACCAGCTCTCGGCGCCACGCAGGCTGCGATGGGTCAAACGCACCAGATCGTGGAGGGTCGCGGCCAGCAGGCGGCGGCTGTGCCAGGCCGGGTTGCGCAAAATCAGCAGATTGAAAGCCAGCACCGCCGCGCCTACACCGATCAACATCGCCTGGGCATTGTTGAAGAACGCTGCGACGTCATATTTCATGGCGTTGAGCGGTGAAATCAACACCACAAAATGCAGGCAGAACGACGTCGCCGTGGCGAAGATCTGCGGCTTGGCCATGCCCAGCGCACCGAAAAACAACGGCACGCCCATGGCCATGCACAGCATCGCAAAGCTGCTCCATTGCGGTAGCAAAAGCTCGCCAATCACGAACGCAGTCGGCACGGCCAACAGAATGCCGCGCAGAAAACTCATGCCGATCTGCGCGCCGTTTTCGCGACTGGCGAACAGGCTGCACACCACGCACGTCAACAGCATCGCGCCCGATGCGGCGGGCCAGGCGGTCGCCAGCCAGAAACCGGCAACGACCAAGAACGCCAGGGCGCTGCGCGCACCGAAGACCATGGCCAGGGACAGATCACGATGAGGCGCCAGGGTTCGCGGTGGATCCGCCGCCTCCCTGCCCTCCTGCACAGCCGTCAAGGCCGCGCAGGCGGCCAGGGCGGTATCGAGCAACAAGGCGAATCGCGCCAGGCAGTAACTTTGCGCCGAGCTGATCTGCGGGTCGTGGGACGCATCCCATACCCGGGGGCGCAAGGCTTGCAGGGTCGCACCGTCGGCGTCGAGGGCCTGCTGCACCTCGTTCATCCACGGCTGGAGGGCCTCGGCCTCCTCGGGGTCGAGCTGTTTCCACTGCCGACGCACCGAGCGCGAAAGGCGCAGCAGCATCAGCAATTTCTGGCTCAAGCCGCTGATAGCCCGGGCGCGCTGTCGGCCACGGCTGCCTTCGAACCAGGCATGTTCGCGCTGGGCATCCACCGCGACGATCCTGCCCAGGATTTCCAGCAACCCTTTACGGGCCTGGGCATCGCCTGCCAGGGTGGCACGGGCGGCCTGCATGCCGCTCTGCCAGGCAGCAAACGCCTGACCGGCCAATTGCCGCTCGACCCGCAACGGCCAGAGCAAGGCACTGGCCGCCGTGGCGCAGACGATGCCCAGGCTGATCTCGGTGCAGCGCGCCACCGCCTGGTCGAATATACCCAGCGGGTGGGAAATGGCCGGCAAGGCAATGATCGCCACTGTGTAGCCGGCCAACACGAATGAATACGACCAGGCACTGCGCAGCAGCGTCGAACAGGCTGTGCACACCCCCAGCCAGAGCGCCAGGGCCAGCAGGAACAACCAGGGCGCCTGGGCAAACAGGCCCATGAACACCACCGACATGACGGTACCCACCAACGTGCCGAGCAAGCGCGCCAAGCCCTTTTGCACCACCATCCCGGACAGTGGCTGGGCGACGATGATCGCGGTCATCAGCGCCCATGACGGCTGCTCCAATCCCCAGCGCAACGCCAGCCACAACGCCAGCCCAGCACCCAGCACGGTCTTGATGGCGAACTGCAAAGCGAGGCGGTCAGGGGCAAACAAGGCCTGGAAGGTTATGGGCACGCGAAAAACTCTTTGGGGGACGCCAGTAACAATAGATGCAATGCGAGGGATCGGCGGTGCAATTATTAGCTAGCTATCTATCAGAGTCTAGAGGTGATTGTCGCCCCACCATGCGAAGGCTTTCGTGGCGAGGGAGCTTGCTCCCTCGCCACACGAGTGTTCACCTTAAATCTGAGTCGTCCCCACAAAAAACGCCAGCAAGCTGGCGTTTTTTTCGATCAGGACGCGTTGTTAGCTGGCGCGCGCCTGGTTACGCAGAGCCTTGACCTGGTCATGGTTGCGTTGCACACCGTGGTACTGACGCTCAACCAGATCACGGATACCCACCAGGTTGTGTTTGCTGATTTTCTCCAGCGCTTCCTTGTAGGCCTTGAGCGCATGGTCTTCGCCACGCTCGGCTTCGTTGAGCACCGCTTCTTCATCCTTACCGGTGAACATGGATTTCACGTCCACCCAACGACGGTGCAGGTCACCAGCAACGCTGGTGGAGGTTTCCGGATCGCCGCCCAGGGAACGAACCGCCGCTTGCAACTCGGCCGCAGCGGTCGCGCAATCCGCAGCACGTTGAACGAACAGCGCCTTGAGTTGTGGGTGCTTGATGTCTTGAGCACAGGTCTTGAAGCCTTCCTGGCCATCTTTGCTGGTCTCGATCAGGTCGTTCAAGACGGAGATGGATTCTTTGTTGATGTCAGTCATTTTTCAGTTCCTTTGCTGGGTGAATAGAAAACCTGCAAGGGATATTGCATCGGCCATGCCAGCCCAAGAACCTGATTAATTTCATTAAAAATCAATTAGTTATCAAAAAACAAGATAACTGTATCCGCGTTATTTGCATGATCTGTCATTTGGCCTGCATGCAGAATGCCTGTATTTTCGAAGCAGATTCGAATCAAGACGATTGCCATGAACCCGGAAAAGCTCGAATTGCTCATCACGCGTCAAATGCCGTTCGGCAAATACAAGGGTCGAATCCTGGCTGACCTGCCCGGTCAATACCTGAACTGGTTCGCCCGCGAGGGTTTTCCTCACGGTGAACTGGGTGGTTTGCTGGCACTGATGCAGGAAATCGATCACAACGGGCTGTCGGACCTGCTCGATCCATTGCGCGCCAAACACGGCAAACCCAAGCCTCGCCCCTGATCAGTTGAGCCCCGTCATGCCCGAAAACACGCTACGCGCCCATGATGAAGCTTTCTGGCATACGTTTGTCGGCCGCTACGACATCGATCCCGCCGGGCCACTCAATCTGGAAAATGGCTACTTCGGGCGCATGTCCCGCACCGTGGTGGAGGAGTACCAGCGCAACATCGAATTCATCAACCGGGGCAACTCGGTGTACGTGCGCCAGCATTTCGACCGTGAACACGGCGAAGCCATTCGTCGGCAGGTAGCCCGGCTGATCCACGCTTCACCCCAGAGCGTCGGGTTGGCCGGCAGTGCGGTGGATGCCTTGCAGACGCTGATTCGCAACTACAACGGCCTCAAGCCGGGCGATCAAGTGCTGATCTGTGATCTGGAATATGCCTCGGTCAAAAGCGCCATGCGCTGGCTGGCCCGCCAGCGTGGCGTGGAGGTGATCGAAATCGTCCACCAGCACCCTGCCAGTTTCGAAAGCCTGGTGGGCACTTATCGCGAAGCGTTCATTCGCTACCCACGCCTCAAGCTGATGGCGCTGACCTACGTCAACCACCTCACCGGGCTGGTGATGCCGGTCCAGGCCATTGCCGAGAATGCCCGCGAGTTCGCCGTCGACATCATCCTCGACGGGGCCCACGCCCTGGGCCAGATCGATTTCGACCTGAAGAAGCTCGGGATCGAATTCGCCGGGTTCAACCTGCAGAAGTGGATCGGCGGGCCCCTCTCCCAGGGCTTCCTGTACATCGCCCCGCAGCGCTTGGCCGACATCGACCCGGACATGGACGAAGACAGCTACCCCGCCACCGACGTCCGCTCACGTACGCCCCACAGCACGCCCAACATCCCTGCCTTGCTCACCCTGCCGCTGGTCTTCGAAGAACACCAGGCCCTGGGCGGCGCTTCGGCCAAAGGCGCGCGCCTCTGTTATCTGCGTGATCTGTGGGTGAGCGCCGTGCGCGATGTGCCGGGCATCGAAGTCATGACCCCGGATGACCAGCGTCTCTATTGCGCGATCACCGCGATGCGCTTCACCGCCCACGCCGATCAACAGGCGATGGCCGATCGATTGCTCAATGAGCACGGGATCTTCACGGTGGTGCGCCACACCAGCGTCGGGCCGTGCATTCGCATTACCCCGGGGCTGATTACCTTGGCGAGTGATATCGAGCGGTTGACCCAAGCACTGCTCGAACTGAGCCGTACCTAGATCCCTTGTGGCGAGGGAGCTTGCTCCCGCTGGGCTGCGCAGCAGCCCCAAAAAGGCACAATGAGACTGACCTGGCGGACCGCGGTGACAGATTTCAGGACTGCTTCGCAGCCCAGCGGGAGCAAGCTCCCTCGCCACAGGAATTTTGTGCTGCCATAAAAACCCAGGCAAAAAAAACGGCGCGCCGACCAAGCGCACCGTAAAACCGTAGAACACCCAACGAGGTTCGGTAAAACAATCAGTCCAGCAGCGCCAAGGCCTCGGCGGTGCATTCCTGAATGCGGGCCCAGTCGCCGTTCTTGATCCACTCAGGATCGAGCATCCAGCTTCCGCCCACGCACATCACGTTTTTCAACGCCATGTAGCTCTTGATGTTGGCCGGGCTCACGCCGCCGGTCGGGCAGAATTTCACTTCGCCGAACGGACCACCCAAGGCCTTGATGGCCGCGACGCCGCCGCTGACTTCGGCCGGGAACAGTTTGAAGCGGCGATAGCCCAGGCTGTAGCCTTCCATGATGCCCGAGGCATTGCTGATGCCGGGCAGTAACGGGATAGGGCTGTAGACGCTGGCCTCGAGCAGATCACGGGTGATGCCCGGAGTGACGATGAACTGCGAACCGGCCGCCTCGGCGGCGTCCAGCATGTGGCGGTCGAGCACCGTGCCGGCACCGGTCACCAGTTCCGGACGCTGCTCGCGCAGCACCTGGATGGCCTTGAGGCCGTATTGGGAACGCAGCGTCACTTCCAGCGCCGTCAGGCCACCGGCAGCCAGGGCATCGGCCAGCGGCAGGATGTCCTGTTCACGGGCGATGGTGATCACCGGCAGGATCCGCGCCTTGGCGCAGAGGCTGTCGATCAGGGCAACTTTGTCCGCCATGGAAACGGTCGGGGATGGGTTTGTCATAGCGGCTGATCCTTGGTTCATGGGCACCAGTAAATCTCTAACGTAGGTTGCAAAAACGCGCGGATCGGCATTTCGGCGACATCGTCACCCGCCACCGCAGCGTTCAAGGTGGTCAATTTCGACTGACCGGAAATCGACAGCACTTTGTGTTGCGCCGAAGCCAGCAAGGCGCGGCTCATGGTCAAGCGCTGGTGCGGCACGGTCGGCGCCAGCATCGGCCAGCAGCGACGTGTGCCATTGGCGTCCAGGGCCTGGGCCAGGTTCGGGCTGCCAGGGAACAGCGAGGCGGTGTGCCCGTCATCGCCCATGCCCAATATCAGCACATCGATCGGCGGCAACTCGGCCAACAGACGATCGGCCTGCTCGGCAGCCGCTTCCAGGTTGGCACTGGCGCTGTAAAGGCTCAGGAACTGGGCCTTGGCTGCCGCGCCTTGCAGCAGGTAACGCTTGAGCAGGCCGGCGTTGCTGTCGGCGTGTTCAACCGGTACCCAGCGCTCGTCGGCCAGGCTGACCACCACTTTGGACCAGTCCAGCGCCTGCTTGGCCAGGTGCTGGAAAAACGCCACCGGGCTGCGGCCACCGGAAACCACCAGGGTCGCCGCACCGCGTGCCTCGATTGCATTGCGCAACTGCTCGGCCACGTTCAGCGCCAGGCCCTCGGCAAGCACCACCGGGTTCTTGAATTCATGGGCGCTAACGCCCTGCGGCAGTTTCAATTCAGATATCGCCATACCATGACCTCCCATCCCGCGTGATCAGTGCAATGGAGCTCATCGGCCCCCAGGACCCAGCCGCATACGGCTTGGGCGCATCACCGGATTTTTTCCACCCGGCGATCAACTGGTCACACCACGTCCACGCGGCTTCAATTTCATCTTTACGGACAAACAGGTTCTGATTGCCGTTCATGACTTCCAGCAACAACCGTTCGTAGGCATCGGGAATCCGTGCGCTGCGATAGGTGTCGGAGAAGTTGAGTTGCAACGGACCGCTGCGCAATTGCATGCCCTTGTCCAGGCCCTGCTCCTTGGTCATCACTCGCAAGGAAATCCCTTCGTCCGGTTGCAGGCGGATGATCAGCTTGTTGCTGATCTGCAAGCGCTGCTCGGGCGCGAAGATGTAGTGGGACGGTTCCTTGAAGTGGATGACGATCTGCGACAACTTCTGCGGCATGCGCTTGCCGGTACGCAGGTAAAACGGCACCCCGGCCCAACGCCAGTTGCGGATGTCGGCGCGCAGGGCAACGAACGTCTCGGTGTCGCTCTGGGTGTTGGAGTTGGGTTCTTCGAGGTAGCCAGGCACTGCCTTGCCCTCGCTGTGGCCGGCGATGTACTGGCCGCGCACCACCTGGGTGGTCAGGCCTTCCGGGCTGATCGGCGCCAGGGCCTTGAGCACCTTGACCTTCTCGTCACGGATGCTGTCGGCGGACAAGTCGGCCGGTGGGTCCATGGCGATCAGGCACAGCAGCTGCAGCAGGTGGTTCTGGATCATGTCCCGCAGTTGGCCGGCCTTGTCGAAATAGCCCCAGCGGCCTTCGATACCGACCTTCTCGGCCACGGTGATTTCCACGTGGGAAATGTAGTTCTGGTTCCACTGGGTTTCGAACAGGCTGTTGGCAAACCGCAGTGCGATCAGGTTCTGGACCGTCTCTTTGCCCAGGTAATGGTCGATGCGATAGGTACGGTTTTCCGGGAAGAACTGCGCCACGGCGTCGTTGACCTTGCGCGAAGACTCCAGGTCCGAGCCGATGGGCTTCTCCAGCACGACACGGGTGTTTTCGCTCAAACCGACCTTCGCCAGGTTCTCGCAGATCGCCCCATACACCGCCGCAGGGGTGGCGAAATAGGCAATGACCTGTTGGGTCGAGCCGGCCGCTTCGGCCAAGGCGACGTAATCGTCGGTCTTGAGGAAATCCACGTGCAGGTAGGTCAATCGTGCCAGGAAGCGCTCGAGTACGCCTTCGTCCAGGTCTTTTTCACCGACGTAGCGCCGCAGTTCGGCGGTGATGAATGCCAGGTGCTGCTGCTCGCTGCCGGGTTCACGGGCCAGCGCAATGATTCGCGTGTCCTCGTGCAACAACTGGGCGCCATCGAGCTGATACAGGGCAGGAAAGAGCTTGCGCAAGGCCAGATCGCCCAACGCGCCGAACAAGGCAAAGGTGCACGGTTCAACCGTAATCGAAGGCATGATGTTTGTTCTTTTATCAAGTTAAACTACAAATACCTTTTTTCAAGGTATCACTCAAGGAAAAATGTAGTAATAACCACAACATTTTTCGAAAATACCGATTCCGAGTGGTGGTCCGTCGGAGCCATCAGTAGGATAGGCCACCGCAAAGGGTCGTATCAAAGACCCGTCTTCCTAGGAATCTTGTATGGACCGCGTGCGAAATTTACTGGAACAGATCCAGAGTCGCCTTGAAGACCTGAACAAGGCCGAACGCAAGGTGGCCGAGATCATCCTGCTCAACCCGCAGCAGGCGACCCGCTTCAGCATCGCCGCCCTCGCCCAGGCGGCTTCGGTCAGTGAACCGACCGTCAACCGTTTCTGCCGCTCGTTTGGCGTCAGCGGTTACCCGGAACTCAAGCTGCAACTGGCCCAAAGCCTGGCCAGCGGCGCTGCTTATGTGAGCCGTGCGGTGGAGGCCGACGACAACCCGGAAGCCTACACCCGGAAAATCTTTGGCAGTGCCATTGCCTCATTGGACAGCGCCTGCCAGGCCCTTGATCCCAATTTGATCAGCCGCGCCGTGGACCTGCTGATCCAGGCCCGGCAAATCCACTTCTTCGGCCTCGGCGCCTCCGCCCCGGTGGCGCTGGATGCCCAGCACAAGTTTTTCCGCTTCAACCTGGCGGTGACCGCCCACGCCGACGTACTGATGCAGCGCATGATCGCGTCGGTGGCCCATACGGGCGAGCTGTTCGTGATCATTTCCTACACCGGTCGTACCCGCGAGCTGGTGGAAGTGGCGCGCATCGCCCGGGAAAACGGCGCGTCGGTGCTGGGCCTGACCGCCGAAGGCTCGCCATTGGCCAAGGCCAGTACCCTGAGCCTGAACATTCCCCTGCCCGAAGACACTGATATCTATATGCCGATGACCTCACGGATCATCCAGCTCACCGTACTGGACGTGCTCGCCACCGGCATGACCCTGCGTCGGGGCGTGGACTTCCAGCCGCATCTGCGCAAGATCAAGGAAAGCTTGAACGCCAGCCGATATCCGGTAGGGGATGAGTTCAACTGACCGAGCCTGATTGCTTTATTGCCTGATAAGCCGTCATCGCGAGCAAGCTCGCTCCCACACTGGATCTTTGGTGTTCACAAAACCCCTGTGGGAGCGAGCTTGCTCGCGAAGGGACCATTAGTCTCACCCACTAACCTGAATCAAGCCCCCACTCGCGCCTGCAAACTCAAATGCGCCCGCTCCCCCGGCGCCAGGCACAAGCTGTCGGTGCCGCCACTGGCCGCTTCGACGCAGACGAATTCGCTGACCTCATCCCAACTCACCCCCAGCAACGGCCGTGCGCCGGGATGCCAGACCACGGTGTCGGCGCTGTCGCCGGTGTCGATGCACAATTCGCGCTGCCAGGCGTGGTCCTTGAGCTGCAACTCCCCCTCATGCTGGAACACCCGCTGGCAGCCACCCTCGACCCGCAACTCGCCTTCCTGCTGGCAAACAGCACGGCTCAACTGGTCATAGCCCTGGGCGCCTTCGAGACCAGACAGCGCTACCTCACCGACGTCACCGATACGCCAATAGGCGTGCAAGGCCTGGCTCAACTGGCATGGCAGACTGTCCTGGTGCTCGGTGCTCAAGCGCAATTCCATGCGTTCACCCAGGTCCGCATGCAGGTCCACTTGCCAGTCGCACAACTGCAGTTGCCAGTGCAAATGCACACCGTCGTCATCACTGCGGCTGTCGAGCAGTTTCCAGTCGATCAACCGCGCCCAGCCGTGGGACGGCCAGGCGTTTTCGCTGGGATGGCGGCCATACCACGGCCAGCACACCGGCACCCCGCCGCGTATCGCCCCCACTTGCGGCCACTTGGACGCGCACCACAACCAGGGTTTCTGGCCTTTGGGCTGAAAATGCAGCAACTGTGCGCCCTGGCGACTGAACACCGCCTGACACAACGGGTGATCGATCACCAACACATCGCGCTGCCGATAGCGCTCCCACGCGAACACCGGGCGTTCGCGCAAGGATCTGAAAAAGCGTTGTAGCGGATGCTCATGCATGGGCCGCGGTCCTGGAAATCACTGAGTTACCGATCTGTCTGCGACACTGATTGTGGCGAGGGGATTTATCCCCGCTGGACTGCGAAGCAGTCCCAAAGCAGTGACTGAAACACCTAGGCGCCTGTTTTAGGGCCGCTGCGCGGCCCAGCGGGGATAAATCCCCTCGCCACAGGTTCTGTGCCAGCCACCTTGCAAAAAAAAGCGGACAGCCTTGGCCGTCCGCAAATATGCGCACATAGAGAGGAGCTTATCGCAACAGCGTTAGAACACCGACTGAATTTTCAGGCCGGCCACCAGCGCGTTGTCGACTTCATCCACACCACCTGGATGAGTGATGTATTGCAGGTTCGGACGCACGGTCAGCCAGTTGGTCACGTGGAAACCGTAGTTGATCTCGTAGTTGTACTCAGTGCTGCGCAGCGGCGAGAACAGCGGATCATCGTAGTCGCTGACGCCATTGGCGGCGTTGACCAACTCGGCGTTTTTCTTCACGTCTTCGTTGACATGGATACGCGAGAAACCGATCCCGACATCGTCTTTTGGACGTGCATCGAACGGCCCCTTGTACACGAACATCAACGACTGGTAGTTGTCGACGACGTTGGTTTCCTTGTCATGGAAAGTCGCATTGGCCGCGATGTTCAGGCCGCGCGAAGCATCACCGTTGTGGCTGGTGAGCTGTTGTTGCACGACGAGCCAGTAGCCGTCCTTGCTGCTGTGGCTGCGATAGGCGTTGCCGGTGGTCGCGGCGTCGTTGCCATCCTCGTCCTCACGGACGTCATCAGCCTTGGCCGTACTTTTGTAGTAACCGACACGGTATTCACCCGGCAGGTTATTGATCTTGGGGGACCAGACCAACTCGACCGGAATAAGGGTACCCTTGGTACCGCTGCCGCTGAGCTTGTAGCGGTTGTTGTTTTCCAGTTGCGAAGGGTTCTGGTTGTAGGCGCCGATTTGCGCATAGAGCTCAGGCGTGAGGTTGTATTTGACGCGAATCGCCGCCTGCATGATCGGCCAGTTGTACCAGATGCCGGTCGCCCAGTTACCCGCTTGCGAACCGCAGAACGCCAGGTTCTGGAACTCGCACGGGAAGGTGTTGAAGTCTTCGCCCTCACCGAAATAACCGGCTTTGACATCCAGTTTGCTGTCGAAGTACTTCTGCTTGATCCACAACTGGGTCAGACGCGTGGTTTGCCCACGGCCCCAGACTTCCTGGGAGGAACTGAGGGTACCAGCACGTGGATCACCGATACGGTCGTTGGAGATGTTGCGACCGTCACGCCGGGTGAACTGGATCTTGGCTTCCGTATCACCCCAGCCCGCCAGTTTTTCCAGGTCGAGCGCGACCCCCAGGCCAAACTGCTGGGACCAGCGCGCGGTCTTGTCATCGTTGTAGCCGCCGTGGAGGTTGGCGCCCATCTCGCCGACGAAGTCAGCCTTGATATCGATACCTTGCTCGATCAGCTTGGTCCGTTCGCCACCCCAGTCACCCGTCATCCACTGCGAATCGGCGCTGAACGCGTCGGCAGCGTGTGCGCTACCGGCCAGCATCATCGCCGCAACGGCTGACAACTGGCAGATAAGCTGGGCGTTATTTTTCTTCTTCATCCCTACATCCTCGTCTTTATTGTTATTAACTGTTTTTATCTAACGCGGTTTACAACGATTGCGGCGGATGTCCCCATCCACCGCATACTCCTTCCTGTGGAAGCAGGCCTGCTCCCACATTTGTTCTTCATCGACCTTTGAACTGCGCCACGTTCGCCGATCGGGCATCGGCTTGCGGCTGGCCGGCCACGCCCAGGCGTTCGCCGGACTTGGCGTCGAACAGCAGCACTTTCGATGGATCGAATTGCAGCGTCAGGGTCTCCCCGACTTGCGGCGCCACGTCCGGCGCCAGGCGGCAGCAGACCTTGGTGTCGTTGAGGTTGACGAACACCAGGGTGTCCGGCCCGGTGGGCTCGGTGACCTGGACTTCGGCGCGAATGGTCGGCAAGCCATTGGGCTCGCTGCCGGCCAGCATGATCTGCTCCGGGCGCATGCCCAGGATCACTTCGCGGTCCTCCAGGCCGGCGTCCTGCATGCCCATCGGCAGTTCGCAACGGGCCTGGCCGCTGTCGAGCAGCGCCAGCAGGCGACCGTCCTTGCGTTGCAGGCGCAACGGGATGAAGTTCATCGGTGGCGAACCGATGAAGCTCGCCACGAACAGATTGGCCGGGTTGGTGTAGATGTCTTTCGGCGTGCCGAACTGCTGGATGATCCCGTCCTTCATCACCGCCACTTTGTCGCCCAGGGTCATGGCTTCGATCTGGTCGTGGGTCACGTAGACCGTGGTGGTCTTCAGGCGCTGGTGCATCAGTTTCATTTCGGTACGCATCTCGACCCGCAGCTTGGCGTCGAGGTTGGACAGCGGTTCGTCGAACAGGTAGATCTTCGGCCGCCGCGCCAGCGCCCGGCCCATGGCCACGCGCTGTTGCTGGCCGCCGGAAAGCTGGCCGGGCTTGCGGTTGAGCAAGTGCTCGATCTGCAGCAGCTTGGCCACGCGGGTGACCTCTTCGTCGATGTCCGACTGTTTCATCTTGCGGATTTTCAGGCCGAACTCGATGTTCTCGCGCACGCTCATGGTCGGGTACAGCGCGTAGGACTGGAACACCATGGCGATGTCGCGATCCTTCGGGCTCATGCCGCTGACGTCCTGATCGCCGATCATGATTGCGCCGCCGGTGATGGTCTCGAGGCCGGCGATGCAGTTCATCAGCGTCGACTTGCCGCAGCCCGAAGGCCCGACGAGGATCAGGAACTCACCGTCCTTGATCGACAACTCGATGTTCTTCAGGGTGTCCGGCAGGCCGGCACCATAGGTCTTGTTTACGTTGCGAAGTTCAAGCGTTGCCATGATTACCCCTTGACTGCGCCGGCCGTCAGACCGCGCACGAAATACTTGCCTGCGACCACATAGACCAGCAGGGTCGGCAGCCCGGCGATCATCGCCGCCGCCATGTCCACGTTGTATTCCTTGGCCCCGGTACTGGTGTTGACCAAGTTGTTCAGCGCCACCGTGATGGGCTGCGAATCACCGCTGGAAAACACCACGCCGAACAGGAAGTCGTTCCAGATCTGGGTGAACTGCCAGATCAGGCAGACCATGATGATCGGGGTGGACATCGGCAGGATGATCCGCCGGAAGATGGTGAAGAACCCCGCACCGTCCAGTCGCGCCGCCTTCACCAGTGCATCGGGAATGCTGACGTAGTAGTTGCGGAAGAACAGCGTGGTGAATGCCAGGCCGTAGACCACGTGCACGAACACCAGGCCCGTGGTGGTACTGGCCAGGCCCATCTTGCCGAGGGTGAACGAGGCCGGCAGCAGGACGGTCTGGAACGGCAGGAAGCAACCGAACAGCAACAGGCCGAAGAACAACTGCGAACCGCGAAAACGCCACATCGACAACACGTAGCCGTTCAAGGCACCGATGGCGGTAGAGATCAGCACCGCCGGGACGGTGATCTTGATCGAGTTCCAGAAGTAGCCGTCGACGGTGGCCCAGGCCTTGACCCAGCCGATACCACTGACCACGGTCGGCCAGCTCAGCAGGTTGCCGGTGCTGATGTCTTCCGGCGTCTTGAAGCTGGTCAACAGCATGACCACCAACGGCACCAGGTAAAGCAGTACGGCGAGGATCAGCACCGCGTAGATGGCGATGCGACTCAGGCTGATGGAAGGTTTGGCAGCGAGACTAGTCATGACGCTTGGTCCTCAGCTCGGAGTACAGGTAAGGCACGATGATTGCGAGAATCGCACCGAGCATCAGGATTGCACTGGCCGAGCCCATGCCCATCTGACCGCGACTGAACGTGAAGGAATACATGAACATGGCTGGCAGGTCGGAGGAGTAACCGGGGCCACCGGCAGTCATCGCCGCCACCAGGTCGAAGCTCTTGATCGCGATGTGCGCCAGGATCATCACGGCGCTGAAGAACACCGGGCGCAGGCTCGGCAGCACCACTTTCCAGTAGATGCGCGGCATGCTTGCGCCATCGATCTGCGCGGCACGAATGATCGATTGATCGACACCCCGCAGGCCGGCCAGGAACATCGCCATGATGAAGCCCGAGGCCTGCCAAACCGCGGCGATCACCAGGCAGTACACCACGCGATCCGGGTCGATCAGCCAATCCAGGCGGAAGCCTTCCCACCCCCAGTCACGCAACAATTTGTCCAGGCCCATGCCCGGGTTGAGCAGCCATTTCCAGGCCGTACCGGTGACGATCATCGAGAGCGCCATCGGGTACAGGTAAATGGTGCGGATGAAACCTTCGCGACGAATGCGCTGGTCGAGGAACACCGCCAGCAACACGCCGATCACCAGGGTGATGCCGATGAACAAACCGCCGAACAGTGCCAGGTTCTTGCTCGCCACCCACCAGCGGTCGTTGTCCATCAGCCGCGCATACTGCGCCAGGCCTGCCCATTTGTAGTTCGGCAGGAACGTCGAGGTGGTGAACGACAGAACGAACGTCCACAAGATATAGCCATAGAAGCCCACCAGGACGATGAACATGCTCGGCGCCAGCACCAGTTTCGGGAGCCAGCGCTGCAATGCATCGAACGGCGAGGCCTTGCTGAACACAGCAACAGAACTCATGGGAAGATCCAGTACAAGAGAAAAAGACTACAGAACATTCCCTGTGTGGGAGCGGGCTTGTGTGGGAGCTGAGCTTGCTCGCGATGAAGGCACCTCGGTCTTTCCAATGACCGCGTTATCGTGCATCGCGAGCAAGCTTTGCTCCCACAGGCTCGCTCCCACAAAGGAAGCGGTGCTAATTACTTGGCTGACTGAACCGCTGCGCCCAGTTTCTTGGCAGCATCGGCAGGGTCGGCTTTCGGGTCGTTGATGTAGTTGGTCACCACATCGAAGAACGCACCCTGTACGGCCAGCGTGGTCGCCATGTTGTGCGCCATGCTTGGCTGCAGGCCGCCGGACTTGGCGTCCGTCAGGAAGTCCTTGGCAGCGGTCTGGGCACAGGAATCGAAACCGTACTTGGCCATGTCGCCGAGCATGTCGTTACGAACCGGGATCGAGCCCTTGTTGATGCTGAAGACTTTCTGGAAGTTCTCGCCCAACACGACCTTGGCGATGTCCTGCTGGCCAGCCGCAGTGCCTGCGTCCTTCTGCTTGAACACCGCCAGGGAGTCGATGTTGTAGGTGAAGGCCTTGTCGGTGCCCGGGAAGGCGACGCACTCGTAGTCCTTGCCGGCGACTTTCTTCGCCGCGGTCCACTCGCTCTTGGCCCAGTCACCCATGATCTGCATGCCGGCCTTGCCGTTGATGACCTTGGCTGCTTCCAGGTTCCAGTCCTGGCCCTTGCCGTCGGCGTCCATGTAGGTCGCGACTTTCTTCAGCTCGGTCAGCGCCTTGACCATTTCAGGGCCAGTCAGCGCCTTGTTGTCCAGGTCGACCAGGGCTTTCTTGTAGCCATCAGCGCCCATGACCGAGAGCACCACGGCTTCGAATACGGTGCTGTCCTGCCAAGGCTGGCCACCGTGGGCGAGCGCAATAAAGCCCGCGGCCTTGAGCTTGTCACCGGCCGCGTAGAATTCTTCGAGGGTGGTCGGGTTCTTGGTGATGCCGGCTTTCTTGAAGACTTCCGGGTTGATCCACAGCCAGTTGACGCGGTGGATGTTCACCGGCACGGCGACGTAGTCACCTTCGTACTTCACGGTATCGGAGACTTTCTTGTCGAGCAGGCTGTCCCACTTCTCGGCCTTGGCCACGTCTTTCAGGACGTCGCTGTCGAGCAGCCCGGTGGACGCCCATTCCTGGATGTCCGGGCCCTTGATCTGGGCGACGCCAGGTGGGTTGCCGGCCACGGCACGGCTCTTGAGCACGGTCATGGCAGTGGAACCGCCACCACCGGCGACAGCGCCGTCCTTCCAGGTAAAGCCGTCTTTTTCTACCTGGGCCTTGAGCACATCGACCGCGGCTTTTTCGCCACCCGACGTCCACCAGTGAACGACTTCCACGGAACCTTTCGATTCGGCGGCAAGGGTAGTGACAGGGAATGCTGCGACGGGAAGCAAGGAAGCAAGAGAAATGACAGTAGCGAGGCGAGAAATCGCATTCATCTAGAATTACCTTTCTTGTTGTTATGCATGCAAGTCTGGTGCTTGCGCTGCATGGATTCTAATCAGAGGGAATCCCTTCGCAGGTAACGAAGGGACGTGCAAATGTCACGACATGGTTACACAGGCGATGCGCTGGATAACCGCGCCAGGGCTGACGCCATGCTTGGTGCCAGGGGCAGTCGCGGAATCAAGACCGCCTGCCAGGCGTGATACAGGTCCGGCTTGCCCGGCCAGATATCGGCGCTGGGGCAATTTTGCGGATCGAGTTCGTGATGCCAGCTGCCGTTGCAGCGGTCGATGAAATGTTTGTCACAGAACTCCCAGAATCGCCGGTACCAGGCTTCGTACTTCGCCTCGTCGGTGCGCTTGAGCAAGGCGCTGGCAGCGGCCGCCGCTTCAGCGTGGACCCAGTGCAGGCGATGGCGAACCACGGCGCGGTTGTCCCAATCCAGGGTATAGACAATGCCCGGCGCACCATCGACGTCCCAGCCGTGACGGCAGTTCTGGTCGAAGAGTTTTTGCGCGTCCTGGGCCAGCCAACCCGGGGTCAGCATGCCGATCTGGACGCGTGCCGCTTCAAGGTGCAGCAGCAGTCGCGCCCATTCGAAACCGTGGCCAGGGGTGGTGCCGTAGGGACGGAAACCATCGGCAGGATTGTCCTGGTTGTATTCGCGCAGCGGCTGCCAGTGGCGATCGAAATGCTCCACCACCAGGTAGTCGTTGGCGGCGGCATGGCCGTGGATCACCCGTTCGACGATGTGCAGGGCGCGGGCCAGCCAGCGTGGGTCGTCGGTGGCATCGGCCAGGGCGAGAAAGGCTTCGGTGGCGTGCATGTTGCTGTTGGCGCCACGATAGGCCTCCTCCTCGCTCCAGTCGCGGTTGAAGGATTCGCGCAGCGCCCCCTCTTCTTCGCTCCAGAAATGCTCATCGATGATCCGCACCGCTTCGTCCAGCAACGCCTGGGCGCCGGGACGCTGGGCCACCACCGCGGAACTGGCCGCCAGGGCAACGAATGCATGCAGGTAGGCCGCCTTGCCCGCGCCGTCTTCATCAGGCCGCGTCGTGGCAAACCAGCCACCGTACTCGGCGTCGCGCAAGGGGCCGCTCAGCGCCTGGACGCCGTGGTCTACCAGCTCGGCGAAACCCGGCAGGCCCTGGATGTGGGCCATGGCGAAGCTGTGGGTCATGCGCGCGGTGTTCATGGTCTCGGCCCGGGCATCGGCCGGCAGGTGGCCGCGCTCGTCCAGGTTGCCAAAGCCGTCCGCCAGCTTCGACGCCTTGGCGAACGCCAGCAACCGCAAGCCTTCGTCGGCAAGCCATTGCTGGTGGGCAGGGGCGTTCAGCCAACTGCTGAAGGCCGGTTGGAAGGTGTCCATTGGGTGGTACCTTTTTTGTTGTTTTGACGCAGGGAGTCTAAACAAGGGATGGCGAGGGGCACGTAACGAAAGGGGCGAGTTATGTCACCGAGTTGTGACATTTACCTGGGAGATGGGGTGAGGCTACTGGCGCCATCGCGAGCAAGCTCGCTCCCACAAGGAGATCTGTATTCCATGAAGTCCACTGTGGGAGCGAGCCTGCTCGCGAAGAACGATAACGCGGTCCGGCTACTCCACACTGCGAGGCAACTGCAACGTCACCCGCAACCCGCCTTCACGCAGGTTCTGCAAGCTCACTTCGCCGCCATGGCTGTGGGCGATGTTGCGGGCAATGCCCAGGCCCAGGCCATAACCCTGCTGTTGCCCGGCGAGGCGGAAGTGCGGTTCGAAGACTTGCTCCAGGCGCTGTTCCGGCACGCCGGGGCCTTCGTCGTCGACGTGCAGGATGAAGGCGGTTTCATCGTCATCGATGTGCAGGTGGGCGTTCTGTCCGTATTTCAAGGCGTTGTCGATCAGGTTGCCGATGCAGCGCTTGAGGGCCAGCGGCTTGCCGGGATACGGCGCCAGCGCCCGGCCATCCTGAGTCACCCGGCCGTTGCCGTTGGGCGCCAGGTAAGGTTCGACCAGGCAATCGAGCACATGGTTGAGGTCCACCGGCTCGATATTTTCGTGGATGTCGGTGTCCTTGACGCATTGCAGCGCGCCTTTGACCAGCAGTTCCAGCTCATCCAGGTCACGACCGAACTTGGCCTGCAGGTTCTCGTCTTCCAGCAGCTCGACCCGCAGCCGCAATCGGGTGATCGGTGTGCGCAAGTCATGGGAAATCGCGCTGAACAACTGGCTGCGTTCCGTCAGGTAACGGCTGATGCGTTCGCGCATGGCATTGAACGCGCGCCCCACCTCCACCACTTCACTGCCGCCGCCCTCGGCCACCGGCTCCACCTCGGCGCCCAGGGACATGTCCCGCGCGGCCCGGGCCAAACGCTTGAGCGGCCGGCTCTGCCAGTGCACCAGCAAGCCGATGAACAGCAACAGCAAGCTGCTGGTGAGCACGATGAAACCGACCTGTTGCGTGGGCAGGTCTTGCTCTTCGAGGCTGGTGTAGGGTTCGGGCAACAGCGAGGCGATGTACAGCCACTCCCCCGGCGCCATCTGGATTTGCGTAACCAGTACCGGCGGGTTCACCGGTTCCAGGGTCAAGGCGTAGTGAGCCCACGAACGGGGCAGTTCATCGAGCTTGAGCCCGGCGTTGAAAATTCGCAGGTCGTCGGGGCTGACAAAATTCACCGAGATGTCGGCGTTACTGCCCAATGAACGGCGCAGCACATCGTCCACCGCCTTGAGCACCGCCAGTTTGCGCGGGGTGATCGGCAGCACATCCATGCCCAGGGGCTTGTCGTTGAGGGTAACGACAAACCGCGTACCACCCATGCTACGCAACTGGTCCAGCACCAATGGCCGGTACGCCACTGGCAGCGAACGCAAATAGCTGACGCTGGCGGTCATCGAATGGGCCAGGCTGCGGGCACTGGTGACCAGGCCTTCGAGCTGGGTGGCGCGCAGTTGCGAGACCCAGATCAGGCTGGACAGGGTCTGGGCGAACAGCACCACCAGCAAGGTCAGCAGCAGCATCCGGCCCAGCAACGAGCGCGGTACCGGTACCCGTCGGGCGATTTTTTTGATCCAGTCAATGACCATTGCTGGCAACCACACTGGCCGCCAGTTGATAACCGCTGCCGCGCACCGTGCGAATCAGCCGCGGCGGCTTGTCGGTGTCACGCAGGCGCTGGCGCAAGCGACTGACCGCCATGTCAACGATTCGGTCCAGGGGCATCAGCTCACGACCGCGGGTCGCATTGCCGATGGTGTCGCGGTCGAGGATTTCCTGGGGATGATCGAGAAACAACTTGAGCAGGGCGAAATCGGCACCGGAGAGAATCACTTCTTCACCGTCGGTGTGAAACAGCCGATGGCTGACCATGTCCAGCCGCCACTCATCGAAGGCCAGCACTTCACCCCCGGTGCGTTCCTGGCCGAATTGCGCCCGACGCAGCAGCGCCTTGATGCGCGCCTGCAATTCACGTGGGCTGAAAGGTTTGCCCAGGTAATCATCGGCGCCCAGTTCAAGACCAATGACCCGGTCAGCCTCGTCGGAACTGGCGGTGAGCATGATGATCGGCACATGGGCCTGGCGCGGGTGCTGGCGAACCCAGCGGCAAAGGCTGAAGCCGTCCTCATCAGGCAGCATCACATCAAGGATCACCAGGTCGCTCGGTGCATCGTTCAGCGCCTGGCGAAACCCGGCGCCGTCGGGTGTGGTCCGCACCTGGAAACCCGCACGGCTGAGGTAGGTGTCCAGCAGTTCGCGAATCTCCTGGTCGTCGTCGACCAACAAAATCGATTTGTTCACTGAACTCACGGGCCTCGTCCTTGTTGTTTGGATGGGGGCGATTATGCCTGATGGACGGGTTCTACAAACACACTGCAACCCCCCTGTGGGAGCGGGCTTGCTCGCGAAGGCGGTGTGTCATTCAACTTTTTTGTTGTCTGACACACCGCCTTCGCGAGCAAGCCCGCTCCCACAAGAGGCCACATTTCAACTTTAAGCTGCGGCGGATTGCTCCAACGCCACACCCGCGCCCATCAGGCCCGAGTACGGCGCGGTCACCAGCCAGACCGGAATGCCCTTGAAGTAATCGCTCATGCAGCCCTTGTCGGCGAAGCAGCGAGCGAAACCGCTTTCGAGGAAGAAATCGGCAAACCTTGGGACCACACCCCCGACGATGTAGACACCACCACGCCCGCCCAGCGTCAACACATTGTTGCCGGCCACGCGCCCCAGCCAGCGGCAGAACTGCTCGAGCACTTCCAGGGCAATGGGGTCGCCGGCCAGGCCGGCGGCGGTGATGGATTCGGGGGTGTCGAGCACCGGCACATGGCCGTCCACCGCGCAAATGGCCCGGTACACCCGAGGCAAACCGCTGCCACTCAGGGCGGTTTCGGCGCTGACGTGGCCGATTTCGTTGTAGATGTGCTGCCACAGCTGGGTTTCCCGCGGGCTGCTCATGGGCAGGTCGACATGGCCGCCCTCCCCCGGCAACGCCGCGAAACGACCTTCGCCCAGATCCAGCAGCGTACCGACGCCCAGCCCGGTGCCCGGGCCGATCACCACTGCCGGGCGCAACGGCTCCGGGGTGCCTTCGCACACGACCCGGTATTCATCGGGACGCAAACGGGTCATGCCCAGGGCCATGGCCGAGAAGTCGTTGACCAGCAACAGCTTCTCCACTTGCAAGGTCTGGCAGAACGCCAGGTTGCTCAGGCGCCAGTGATTGTTGGTAAAGCGAAACTCATCGCCGCTCACCGGACCGGCCACCGACAGGCACACCGAACCGATCGCGCCCGGTTTCAGGCCCATGCCGTTCAGGTACACCTGGATGGCATCCTCCGGGCAGGCGTAATCCGCCGTTGCCAACACCTGGATGTTTTCCAGGGTGTGGTTTTTCCACAGCGCGAAGCGTGCGTTGGTCCCACCGATGTCACCGACCAAAGCCAATTTCAATTAAGCGTCTCCAGGGCAGAAGTGAAGGCGCTGGCGCCCTGCTCCGCCGAGCTGAAGGCCATGCGCATGAAACCGAACAGCTCGCGACCGGTGCCAATGTTGTTGCCCAACAGGCCTTTGGCAGGCTCGCGCGCGGCGAATTCCTCGGCGTCCACCTTCAGCTCCAAGGTGCCTTTGACGCCATCGACACGGATGATATCGCCCTCTTGCACCCGGGCCAACGCACCGCCGACATAAGCTTCGGGGCTGACATGAATGGCCGCCGGGATTTTCCCCGACGCACCAGACATGCGCCCGTCGGTCACCAGCGCCACTTTGAAGCCACGGTCCTGCAATACGCCGAGGAACGGCGTCATCTTGTGCAGCTCCGGCATGCCGTTGGAGCGCGGGCCCTGGAAGCGCATCACCGCGACAAAATCCTTTTCCAGCAGACCGGCCTTGAACGCATCCGCCAGGTCCTGTTGGTCCTGGAAGACCATGGCCGGTGCTTCGACAATCTGGTTTTCCAGGGCCACGGCCGAGACCTTCATCACCCCACGGCCCAGGTTGCCTTCCATCACCCGCAGGCCGCCTTCAGACGAGAACGCACGGGCCACCGGGCGCAGGATGTTTTCGTCGAGGCTTTCGATCGGGCCGTCGCGCCACACCAGCTCGCCGTCCTCGAGGAACGGTTCCTGGGTGTAGCGGCTCAGGCCGTGACCGAGCACGGTGTTGACGTTTTCGTGGAGCAAACCGGCTTCCAGCAATTCACGGATCAGGAACGACATGCCGCCCGCCGCCTGGAAGTGGTTGATGTCGGCCTTGCCGTTCGGGTAGACGTGGCTCAGGGTCGGCACCACCTCGGAGAGGTCGGCCATGTCCTGCCAGGTCAGCTGGATACCCGCCGCCATGGCGATGGCCGGCATGTGCAGGGTGTGGTTGGTGGAGCCGCCAGTGGCATGCAGCGCGACGATGGAGTTGACCAGCGAGCGTTCGTCGACGATTTCGCCGATGGGCATGAAGCTGCCGCTTTGCTTGGTCATGCGCGTGACCTGGAACGCCGCTTCACGGGTCAGGGCATCGCGTAGCGGCGTGTTCGGGTTGACGAACGAGGCGCCCGGCAAGTGCAGGCCCATCACTTCCATCAACAACTGGTTGGTATTGGCGGTGCCGTAGAAGGTGCAGGTGCCAGGGCTGTGGTAGGACTTCATCTCCGACTCCAGCAGCTCTTCGCGGGTGGCCTTGCCTTCGGCGTAACGCTGGCGCACGTCGGCTTTTTCCTTGTTGGAAATGCCTGAGACCATTGGCCCGCCTGGCACGAAGATCGTCGGCAAGTGACCAAAGCGCAGCGCGCCCATCATCAGGCCCGGGACGATCTTGTCGCAGATGCCGAGCATCAGTGCGCCGTCAAACATGTTGTGGGACAGCGCCACCGCCGTGGAGAGCGCAATCACTTCACGGCTCGGCAGGCTCAGTTCCATCCCCGCCTCGCCCTGGGTCACGCCGTCGCACATCGCGGGCGTGCCACCGGCGAACTGGCCGACCGAGCCGATCTCGCGCAGGGCTTTCTTGATCTGCTCCGGGAAGGTTTCGTAGGGCTGGTGGGCCGAGAGCATGTCGTTATAGGACGACACGATGGCGATGTTGGCGGCGTTCATCATCCGCAGGTGGTGCTTGTCCTCGGTGCCGCAACCAGCCACGCCGTGAGCGAAGTTGGCGCACTGCAGCTTGCCGCGCATCGGACCGTCGCTGGCTGCACCGTGGATCAATGCAAGGTAAGCCTGACGCGTGGCGCGGCTGCGGGCGATAAGCCGTTCGGTGACCTCAAGAACGCGGGGATGCATGTGTAGAACTCCAGGCTAACGGGTGTGGCGACCTGATTGTCTATGCTGATCAAAAGCCCGCTGCACGCTGTGTAAAAAGCGAGGCGACAGACGGTTTCTTGACCATTCGGACCAGTTGATTCAGGTCACTCGTTGTAGATAAAACAAAATATTGCCACTAAAAAGGCTTGTTTTCTATTTTTATGCGAATAATCTTGTAATTCCAACAACAAATCGACGGCGGCGCAGTTAATGACTCTTCGAATCGCAATTAATGGTTTTGGCCGCATCGGCCGCAACGTCCTCCGTGCACTGTATACCCAAGGCTATCGTCGCGACCTGCAGATCGTCGCCATCAACGACCTGGGTGACAGTGCAATCAATGCCCATCTGCTCAAGTTCGACACGGTCCACGGCACGTTCGATGCCGATGTGCAGCACGACCACGAAAGCCTGACGGTCAATGGCGACCGCATCTCGGTCAGCGCCATCCGCAATCCGGCCGAACTGCCTTGGGCGGCTGAAAAAATCGACGTCGTGTTCGAATGCACCGGCCTGTTTACCGACCGTGCCAAGGCTGCCGCGCATATCAGCGCCGGCGCCCGCAAGGTGATCATCTCGGCCCCGGCCAAGGGTGCCGATGCCACCGTCGTGTATGGCGTGAACCACGATATCCTGCGCCAGTCCCACCAGATCATCTCCAACGCTTCGTGCACCACCAACTGCCTGGCCCCGGTGGCCCAGGTGCTGCACCGCGAGCTGGGCATCGAAAGCGGCCTGATGACCACCATCCATGCCTACACCAACGACCAGAACCTGACCGACGTTTACCACAGCGACCCGTACCGCGCCCGCTCGGCCACCCAGAACATGATCCCGAGCAAGACCGGCGCCGCCGAGGCGGTGGGCCTGGTGCTGCCGGAACTGGCGGGCAAGCTGACCGGCATGGCAGTGCGCGTACCGGTGATCAACGTGTCCCTGGTGGATCTGACCGTGCAGCTCAAGCGCGAAGCGTCGGCCGAGGAAGTCAACGAACTGCTGCGTCATGCCAGCCAGCATTCGAAGATCCTTGGCTACAACACCCTGCCCCTGGTCTCCAGTGACTTCAACCACAACCCGCTGTCGTCGATCTTCGACGCCAACCACACCAAGGCCAGCGGCAAGCTGCTCAAGGTACTGGCCTGGTATGACAACGAATGGGGCTTCTCCAACCGCATGCTGGATAACTGCCTGGCGTTGTGTAACGCCGAGTAACTGACTGCTGGCCAATGTGGAGCGAGCCTGTAAGAGCAAACCTTGGGAGCAGGCCAGTTGGAGCAAAGCTTGCTCGCGATGACACCGTCACATGCAGCAACTGTGCAGGCTTTGAGAACGCTATCGCGAGCAAGCTTTGCTCCCACAGGTTTGCCCCAAGGTTTGCTCCTCACATGGGCTCGGCGTGATGAAATGAAGGCTTGACCTGCCAAGTAGATGATAAGCATTATCATCTACTCGAACCGGATCGGGCCCTACCGTGAGTCAATCGCGCTTTCATCACGTCTTCCTCGCCCAGCGCACGCCGCTGCTGCGCACCCTCGAGCGCATGGTCAGCAACCCCAGTACCGCCGAAGACCTGCTCCAGGAAACCTACCTGCGCGTCACCCGCGCACTGGGCGAACGCACGGTCGAACACCTCGAGCCCTTTGTTTTCCAGACTGCCCGCAACCTGGCGCTGGATCATCTGCGTGCCCGGCGCATCCAGTCGCGGACCTTGCTCGATGACGTACCGCCGGAGGTCGTCCACAACGTCGTCGCTCCCCAGAGCAGTGCCGAGGACGCCGCCCATGCCCAACAACTGCTTGAGCGCCTGAACGTCAGCCTCCAGGCCCTGAGTTCGCGACAGCAGCAGATCTTCATCCTCAGCCGCCTGCATGGCCACAGTTACCAGCAAATCGCCGAACGCCTGGGCGTGTCCCTGAGCACCGTGCAAAAGGAACTGAAACTGATCATGGCGATCTGTGTGGGAGTGGCTGAACGCAGCCACGGCGAGCAGTGACCCGCCTCACGCTTCAGGCCATAAGCTGCGTACACGCTTGCCACTTGCTGCATACAGCTTGTAGCTTGAGCCCGTGCCGCTAAAACCGAGAACCCACTGTGACGGACAATCACCGCTCTGCCGAGCCCACTGCGACGCCGGAAACCGCCCATGCCATGGAGCAGGCGCTGGACTGGCTGATCCTGCTGGACAACCCCAGCGAGGAACAGACGCGGCAGTTCCACGCCTGGCTGGCGGCCGATCCACGTCACGGCGAGGCGTTCGCCCGGGCCCAGGCGATCTGGAACGGCCCGCAGGTGATGGAAAGTGCCCGCCGACTTGCAGCCGCGCCCAAGGTCTCCGCGCTGTCGCGCCTGCGCGCCCACTGGAAACCCCTGGCCACCGCCGCCGTGCTGTTTCTCGGCCTGTTCAATTTCAGCGACCTGCCCCTGCGCTTGCAGGCCGACCACCTGACCGTGGTCGGTGAACGCCAGCGCCTGCAGTTGGAGGACGGCTCCAAAGTCCTGCTCAACACCGACTCGGCCTTCTCCAGCACGTTCAACGAACAACGGCATGTCGCGCGCCTGTACAAGGGCGAGGCGTTTTTCGAAGTCCCGGGCAACCGTAACCTGCCGCTGGAAATCGATGCAGGCCCGGTCACGGCCAGCGTCAGCAACACCACATTCGCCGTGCGTTACCTCGACGGCGTGGCGCAAGTCCAGGTGCAGCGCGGCGACGTGGACCTGCGGGCCACCCGCAACGACGCTCATGTGCGGCTGTCGGCCGGCGAAAGCATCCGCATCGGCCCCAACGGCTTCGACCGCCCGGTCCGGCTCGAGGCCAACACGGACCTGGCCTGGGTCCAGGGTCGGCTGGTGTTCGAAAACCGGCCGCTGGGCCAGGTACTGGCCGAGCTGCAACGCTATTACCCCGGCTGGATCATCAACAGTAACGAACAATTGGCCAACGTCGCTGTGACCGGCAATTACCGCCTCGATCAGCCGCTGGATGTGGTCCGCTCACTGGCCCATATCACCTCGGCGCGGCTTCAGGAGTTCCCGGCGCTGGTGATCCTGAACTAAATGAGAATTATTTTTACTCGATAGGCTCCGCTGATTCGTCTCGTTATAGCCAATGCAATTGATTCGCATCCAGCGATGTGAATCTGCACCTATAACAGATGCGACACGGAGCGCTATTGATGTCCTCTCGCCTTACTTGCCGGTTTCTTGCCCCCTCTTGCACGCTGTCACTGCTCACCGCCGCCATCCTGATGGCCGGCACCGCGCCGCTCGCCCTGGCCGCCACCACCGTGCAACCCGCTGCACGCAACATGGGCGACTACACCTTTGCCATCGCCCGGCAGCCACTGGTCTCGGCCCTGAATGCATTCACCGCGGTCACCGGCTGGCAGGTCGGGATGCCCGCGGAACTGGCCGCAGGCGTCGCCTCGCCAGGGGTGAACGGCTCGCTGCCACCTGAAAAAGCCTTGGAGCGCCTGTTGGTGGGGACCAACCTGAGCTACCGCAAACTGGGCGACAACAGCATCGTCCTGGAAAAACGCAGCGCCGGCAGCGCGCTGGAGTTGCAACAGGTGACCATCAGCGCCACCCGCCAGGAACAGGACATCACCAGCGTACCGAGCACGGTCACGGTCCACGACCGCCAGGAACTGGATCGCAACAACGTCAATACCCTCAAGGACCTGGTGCGCTATGAGCCGGGCGTATCGGTGGGCGGCGCGGGCCAGCGCGGCGGTATCAGCGGCTACAACATCCGCGGTATCGACGGCAACCGAATCCTGACCCAGGTCGACGGCGTGGAAATCCCCGGCAGTTTCTTCAACGGCCCCTACGCCAAGACCCAGCGCAACTACGTCGACCCGGAAATCATCAAGCGCGTGGAAATCCTGCGCGGTCCGGCCTCGGTGCTGTACGGCAGCAATGCCATTGGCGGTGCCGTCAGCTATTTCACTCTGGATCCGGACGACATCATCAAGCCGGGCCAGGACGTTGGCGCCCGCCTGAAGACCGGCTACAGCTCCGCCGACGAGAGCTGGCTCAAGTCCGCCACAGTGGCCGGTCGCAGCGGACAGTTCGACGGCCTGTTGCACTACAGCCAACGCGACGGTCATGAAACCGAATCCTACGGCAGCCACAACGGCACCGGCCTGGACCGCACCGCGGCCAACCCGGAAGACGTGCGCGCCAACAACGTGCTGGCCAAGCTCGGCTGGAACTACAGCGATGACGCACGCCTTGGCCTCATCTACGAGAAATACAAGGACGACCGCGACACCGACCTGAAAAGCGCCTATGGCGGCCCCTACGCCAACGGCCAACCGGCCATCCCCGTCTCTGTGCTGCCCGGCGGCATGTACCAGTGGCGCACCGGCAACGACACCATCACCCGCGAGCGTTTCGGCCTGGAGCACAGCTTCGCCCTCGACAGCCTGCTGGCCGATCACGTCAAGTGGAGCCTGAACCACCAAGTTGCCAAGACCGATGAGAGCACCGCCGAGTTCTACTTCCCCATCACCCGCCAGGTCCTGCGCACCCGGGATACCCTCTACGAAGAGAAACAGTGGGTCTTCGATGCGCAACTGGACAAGGCCTTCAGCGTCGCCGACACCGATCACGCGCTGACTTACGGCACCACCCTCAAGCAACAGAAAGTCACCGGCTCGCGCAGCGGCAATGGTGTGTGCCTGGCGGTCGGCGTGGGTTGCTCCGCCGTCGGCGCCATCAGTACCCGGGACGTCCTGGCAAAGGTCAGTGACTTCCCGGACCCGACCATCAACACCTACAGCCTGTTCGCCCAGGACCAGATCAGTTGGGACCGCTGGACCTTCACACCGGGCCTGCGCTACGACTACACCCGGCTCAAGCCACACCTGACCGAGGAATTCCTCAACTCCGTGGACCCTACCGGCGGCGGTACAGTCAGCGGCAAGAACAAGACCTGGCATCGCGTCTCACCGAAGTTCGGCCTGACCTATGCCTTGAGCGATGAGTACACCTGGTACGGCCAGTACGCTGAAGGTTTCCGCACCCCAACCGCCAAGGCCCTGTACGGTCGTTTCGACAACCCCGACGTCGGCTACAGCGTAGAACCCAACCCCGATCTGGAACCGGAAAAAAGCAAGAGCTACGAGACCGGCCTGCGCGGTCGTTTCGATTCCGGTTCGTTCGACGTGGCGGTGTTCTACAACAAGTACCGCGATTTCATCAACGAGGACGCCATCACCCCCGGTGACGACCAGTTGACCTTCCAGAGCAACAACATCAAGCACGCCACCATCAAGGGCGCCGAAGTCAAGGGACGCCTGGACCTGGACGTGTTTGGCGCACCGAAGGGCCTCTACACCCAAGGTTCGGTGGCCTACGCGTACGGTCGCAACGACGACACTGGCGAACCGCTCAACAGCGTCAACCCGCTCACCGGCGTGTTCGGCCTGGGCTACGACCAGGACCGCTACGGCACCTTGCTCAGTTGGACCCTGGTCAGGAAAAAGGACCGCGTCGACGACAGCAACTTCAACTCGCCCGATGGCGTGAGCAGCCAGTTCAAGACGCCAGGCTTCGGCATCCTCGACCTGAGCGGTTTCTACAAGGTGACCGACGACGTCACCGTTAGCGGCGGCCTCTACAACCTCACCGACAAGAAGTACTGGCTCTGGGACGACGTGCGCGGCTACGACAGCGTCGGCGAAGCGGCGGTGCTGAGCCCCGCCAACCTCGATCGGCTGACGGCGCCCGGGCGTAACTTCGCGGTGAATCTGATCTGGGATATCTGACCAAGATTTTTGTCGACAAGCCAAATGCCCTGTGGCGAGGGAGCTTGCTCCCGCTGGACTGCGCAGCAGTCCCAAGAATTTGCGGTCGCTGCGCAACCGAGCGGGAGCAAGCTCCCTCGCCACAATGTTCCAACTCGAAGGAATTGTTCATGACCACACAACGCCCCACTTCACGCTCCCAACGCCTGAACCAGATCACCCACGAGCCCCACAGCAAGCTCGACGCACTGGTCAAGGCCCACGCCCCGTTCGAAACCCCGGCCAGCTTCGCCCGTTTCGTCGTTGCCCAGTACCTGTTCCAGTCGGAACTGGTGGCGCTGTACAACGACGCCGAACTGTCCGCCCTGATCCCCGACCTTCCGGCCCGATGCAGGGCGAAAGCGGCCAAGGCGGACCTTGCCGACCTGGCCACCGAAGTCCCCGTGCCAGTGGCCGGCGCGGTGAACAATCCGACCCAGGCCGAAGCCCTGGGCTGGCTGTTCGTCTCCGAGGGCTCCAAGCTCGGCGCCGCGTTCTTGATCAAGCGTGCCGTGGGCCTGGGGTTGAGCGAAACCTTTGGCGCCCGGCATCTGGCAGAACCTGCCGGTGGGCGCGCCGAAGGCTGGAAATCCTTCACCCGCACCCTCGACAGCCTGGCCTTTACCGAACAGCAGGAAGCCGAGGCGGACAAAGGCGCACTGGATGCGTTCAACCGATTTACGGTGCTGCTGGAACAGGCCTACGCGGCCGAGTTGGCCTGAAAATCACCGCTATCCCCTGTGGGAGCGGGCTTGCTCGCTCCCACAGAGATTGTGCATGACTGAAAAACGCTGATGAATCGCCCCTCAAAACTCACCCAACTGCTCTTCGCCCTGCTCGCCTACAGCAGCCTGGCTATCGGCCTGGTCGCCATCATCGTGCCTGGCTTGCCGACCACCGAGTTCATCCTGTTGGCCGCCTGGGCCGCGACCCGAAGTTCGCCGCGCCTGAGTGCCTGGCTGGAGAACCATCGCCTGTTCGGGCCGATGCTGCACAACTGGCGCAACGGCAAGGTCATCCCGCGCCGGGCCAAGGTCGGTGCCACCGCCAGCATGCTGCTCTGCGCAGGCTTGATGCTGGTGCTGCTCGACCACGGCTGGCCGGTTTACCTCGCGCTCGCCGGCATGGGCCTGGGCAATCTGTGGATCTGGTCGCGCCCGGAACAGGCACAGGGCTCTTGTGGCAAGGGAGCTTGCTCCCCTTGGGCCGCAAAGCGCCCCCCAACGGATTTTTGATCTATGATCGCCCTCTCGTACTGGAGGGCTTTCGATGTCAGATCTGCTCACGTCCATGCAAACCGCACTCGGCTTGCCCACGACCCCAATCACCTTCACCGGCGACGGCGCCCTGCCCTCGGCCTTCGCCGTCACGGAGCTGGCCAGCGCCAGCATCGCCGTGGCCAGCCAAGCCACCACCGAGCTCATCCACCAGCAAACCGGCCGCCTGCCACCCATTGAGGTCGACCGGCGCCTGGCGTCGTTCTGGTTCTCCACCTCCCTGCGCCCCATCGGCTGGAGCGTGCCGCCGATGTGGGACCCGGTGGCCGGTGACTACGCCAGTGCCGACGGCTGGATTCGCCTGCACACCAACGCGCCGCATCATCGCCTTGCGGCGGAAAAAGTCCTCGGCACCTGCACCGACCGCGCCGACATGGCGGCCAGGGTGGCCCGATGGAACAAGGCCGAGCTGGAGCAGGCCGTGGTCGACGCCGGCGGTTGCGCCGCCGAGATGCGTTCGTGGCAGGCCTGGCAAACCCACCCCCAAGGCCTGGCAGTCAATGCCGAGCCGCTGGTGCACCTGAGTGAAACGCCTGGAGAGCAGCGCAAACCCTGGCTCGGCTCCGTGACCCAGCCACTGGCGGGCCTCAAGGTGCTGGACCTGACCCGCGTGCTGGCCGGCCCCGTCGCCAGCCGCTTCCTCGCCGGCCTCGGGGCCGACGTGCTGCGCATCGACCCGCCGACCTGGAACGAACCCGGCGTGGTGCCGGAAGTCACCCTGGGCAAACGCTGCGCCCGCCTCGACTTGCATCGGGCCGAAGACCGCGCGGCATTCGAGGCACTGCTCAAGGACACCGACATCCTCCTGCACGGCTACCGTGCCGACGCCCTCGAGCGCCTGGGCTACGGCGCCGAGCAGCGTCGGCAAATGGCCCCGGGCCTGATCGACGTCAGCCTCAACGCCTATGGCTGGAGCGGCCCGTGGCAGAACCGGCGCGGCTTCGACAGCCTGGTGCAGATGAGCAGCGGCATTGCCGAAGCCGGCATGGGCTGGAAACACACCGACAAACCGACGCCGCTGCCGGTGCAAGCGCTGGATCACGGCACCGGCTATTTGCTGGCGGCCAGCGCCCTGGTGCTATTGTCCCGGCGCCTGGCAAGCGGTCACGGCGGCTCGGCACGCTTGTCACTGGCACGCACCGCGAAGCTGTTGATCGAACGTGGCGCTGGGGACTCGACCCCATTGCGGGCCGAAGCCGAGGATGATCAGGGCCTGGTGGTCGAGCAGACGCCGTGGGGGCCGGCCCATCGCCTGCAGGTACCCTTGAAAATCACCGGGACGCCGCTGCAATGGACCTTGCCGGCGGCGGAACTGGGCGCGCATCGAGCACGATGGTGATGGCCCATGCCTGTGTGTCGAGGACAGTTCATTGTGGCGAGGGGATTTATGTGGGAGCAAGGCTTGCTCCCACAGCCCCCCTTCACTCCCCCAAAAAGGTGACCTTCGCCTCACAACGCCAAAAACCCACTGTACAACCCATACGCCGCCACGCCCGCCCCTGACATCACGCAAGCAAAAATCCCCTTTTCCACATGGGTGAACAAGGGCTGTCCCTGTTCCCGCTTGGCCTGGGCAAACAGGATCACCCCGGGGGCATACAACAGCGCCGACAACAGCAGGTATTTCACGCCTCCGGCATACAGCAGCCACACCGCGTAGCACAGTGCGACGCCACCGATGCACAGGTCTTTCATGCGCCGGGCCGAGCCCTGTTCGTAGGTTTCCCCGCGGGCGCAAAGCAGCACCGCATAGGCCGCCGACCACAGGTATGGCACCAGGATCATCGACGAGGCGAGGTAGATCAGGCTGGTGTAGGTGCCTGCGGAAAACAGAGTGATCAGCAAAAACAGCTGGATCATGCCATTGGTCAGCCACAGCGCGTTGACCGGCGCATGGTTGGCATTCTCCTTGGTCAGGAACGCCGGCATGGTCTTGTCCCGGGCGGTGGCGTAGAGGATTTCAGCGCACAACAGCGCCCAGGACAGCAGGGCTCCCAACAGTGAAACCGCCAGCCCCAGGCTGATCAGCAACGCGCCCCAGGGCCCGACAATGTGCTCCAGGACGCCAGCCAAGGACGGGTTCTGCAACTGCGCCAGTTCCGGCTGGCTCATGACCCCAAGGGACAACACATTCACCAGCACCAGCAGCGCCAATACCCCGAGGAAGCCGATCACCGTCGCACGCCCTACGTCCGCACGTCTTTCTGCCCGTGCCGAATAGACGCTGGCGCCTTCGATGCCGATGAACACGAACACCGTCACCAGCATCATGTGCCGCACCTGGTCCATCACACTGCCCAGGTCCGGGTTCATCGCGCCCCAGATATCGCGGGTGAAAATCTCGGCCTTGAAGGCCACGGCGGCCATGACGACGAACATCAACAGCGGCACAACCTTGGCCACGGTGGTCACCAGGTTGATGAACGCCGCCTCCTTGATCCCGCGCAACACCAGGAAATGCACCGCCCACAGCAACAACGACGCACATCCGATGGCCACCGGCGTGTTGCCTTGGCCGAACACCGGGAAGAAGTAGCCCAAGGTACTGAACAGCAGCACGAAATAGCCGACATTGCCCATCCAGGCGCTGATCCAGTAGCCCCAGGCAGACGAGAAGCCCATGTAGTCACCAAACCCGGCCTTGGCATAGGCGTACACGCCCGAGTCCAACTCCGGCTTGCGATTGGCCAGGGTCTGGAACACGAAGGCCAGGGTCAGCATGCCGACGGCGGTGATGGTCCAGCCGATCAGCACCGCACCGACATCGGCCCGAGCCGCCAGGTTTTGCGGCAGGGAAAAAATCCCGCCGCCGATCATCGACCCCACCACCAGGGCGATCAGCGCGCCCAGTGGCAACTTTTCAATCGGCTGCGGCATTTTTTCTCACTATTAAATTAAGTAAATAAAGCGACATAACGTTTTTGAATAACGTCACCCATAGAAAGTCCAAAGCCTTATGACTCGGCCATTCTCCAAGAGCGTAATTAAAAAGACCATGACGCCCGTTATTTTTTTGTCATGAATGCAGCCTACAAAATAGTTGCGACTCAACGAAAATCAACTAGCTTGAATAATCCTGCGGCAAGAAAACCTTCACAAACCCTTTGCCAAAGGCCCTGAAACGGGCCTTTCGAGCAACTTAAAGACGCCAACGGACGGTGTTAACTCCTTCATTAACAATGGAATGTTGTCATGCACTGATCCAGATCAGATATTCAACTTTCAAATCGACTTAGTCTGTTGACTCTCTTCTCCTGCACTGGAGTCTCGCAAATGTCTGATACGCCCGGAAAACTTCGATTGGGTGCGCTGGTTGCACTGGTGGTCGGCTCAATGATCGGCGGGGGAATCTTTTCCTTGCCACAAAACATGGCGGCCAGTGCCGATGTCGGTGCCGTGCTGATCGGCTGGGCGATTACCGCCGTCGGCATGCTGACCCTGGCCTTTGTGTTCCAGACCCTGGCCAACCGCAAACCCGATCTGGATGGCGGGGTGTATGCCTACGCCAAGGCCGGGTTCGGCGACTACATGGGTTTCTCATCCGCCTGGGGTTACTGGATCAGCGCCTGGCTGGGCAACGTCGGCTACTTCGTATTGTTGTTCAGCACCTTGGGCTACTTTTTCCCGATTTTTGGTGAAGGCAACACCGTCGCTGCGGTGATTGGCGCCTCGGTGTTGTTGTGGGCGGTGCATTGGCTGGTGCTGCGCGGTATCAAGGAAGCCGCGTTCATCAACCTGGTGACCACCGTCGCCAAGGTCGTGCCGCTGGTGCTGTTCGTGTTGATCGCGGTGTTCGCCTTCAAGCTCGAGATCTTCACCCGGGACATCTGGGGCACGATGAATCCGGACCTGGGCAGCGTGATGAACCAGGTGCGCAAGATGATGCTGGTCACCGTGTGGGTGTTCATCGGCATCGAGGGCGCGAGTATTTTTTCCGCCCGCGCCGAGAAACGCACCGACGTGGGCAAGGCCACCGTCATCGGCTTCATCACCGTATTGCTGTTCCTGGTGCTGGTGAACGTGCTGTCCCTGGGCATCATGACCCAGCCGGAACTGGCGAAGTTGCAGAACCCCTCCATGGCCGCCGTACTGGAGCATGTCGTCGGTCACTGGGGCGCGGTGCTGATCAGCGTCGGCCTGATCATCTCGCTGCTCGGCGCCCTGCTGTCCTGGGTGCTGCTGTGCGCCGAAATCATGTTCGCCGCCGCCAAAGACCACACCATGCCCGAGTTCCTGCGCCGGGAGAACGCCAACCACGTACCGGCCAACGCCCTGTGGCTGACCAACGCGATGGTCCAGGTGTTTTTGGTCATCACCCTGTTTTCGGCCAGCACTTACCTGTCACTGATCTATCTCGCCACCTCGATGATCCTGGTGCCGTACCTGTGGTCGGCGGCCTACGCCGTGTTGCTGGCGGTGCGCGGCGAGACCTACGAAGGCTTCGCGGCCGAGCGGCGCAAGGACCTGGCCATCGGCGCCATCGCCCTGATCTATGCGGTGTGGCTGCTGTATGCCGGCGGGATCAAGTACCTGCTGCTCTCCGCCCTGCTCTATGCCCCCGGCGCGATCCTGTTCGCCAAGGCCAAGCGCGAGCTGGGCAAACCGATTTTCACCTCTGTCGAGAAGCTGATTTTCGCCGCAGTGATCGCAGGCGCCCTGGTGGCGGCCTACGGGCTCTACGACGGCTTCCTGACCTTGTAGTTGGCTGATTGTTCTAACGGGAGGATTTGTAATGACCACGGAAAAAGTGAAATACGGCGTTCATTCCGAAGCCGGCAAACTACGTAAAGTCATGGTGTGTTCCCCAGGCCTGGCCCACCAGCGGCTGACCCCGAACAACTGCGACGAGCTGCTGTTCGACGATGTGATCTGGGTCAACCAAGCCAAGCGCGATCATTTCGATTTCGTCACCAAGATGCGCGAGCGTGACATCGACGTACTGGAAATGCACAACCTGCTGACCGACATCGTCGCCATCCCCGAAGCCCTGGACTGGATCCTGCAACGCAAGATCACCGCCAACTCGGTGGGCCTGGGCCTGGTGAATGAAGTCGGTTCGTGGCTGCGCAGCCTGGAGCCGCGCCATATCGCCGAATTCCTGATCGGCGGCGTCTCGGCCGATGACCTGCCGGACAGCTTCGGTGGCAAGACCATCCAGATGTTCCGCGACTTCCTCGGGCATTCCAGTTTCATCCTGCCGCCGCTGCCCAACACCCAGTTCACCCGCGACACCACTTGCTGGATCTACGGCGGCGTGACCCTGAACCCGATGTATTGGCCGGCGCGCCGCCAGGAAACCCTGCTGGCCAGCGCCATCTACAAATTCCACCCTGAGTTCACCCAGGCTGACTTCCAGATCTGGTACGGCGACCCGGACCAGGATCACGGCAACGCCACCCTCGAAGGCGGCGACGTGATGCCCATTGGCAACGGCGTGGTACTGATCGGCATGGGCGAACGTTCGTCCCGCCAGGCCATCGGCCAACTGGCGCTGAACCTGTTCAAGAACAAAGCCGTGGAGCGGGTGATCGTCGCCGGCTTGCCGAAATCCCGCGCCGCCATGCACCTGGACACCGTGTTCAGCTTCTGCGACCGCGACCTGGTCACGATTTTCCCGGAAGTGGTGAGCCAGATCGTCGCCTTCTCCCTGCGCCCTGACGAAAGCAAGCCCGGCGGCATCGACGTGCGCCGCGAGGACAGCAGCTTCCTCGACACCGTGGCCGCGGCCCTCAAGCTGCCGGCCCTGCGGGTGGTCGAAACCGGCGGCAACAGCTTCGCCGCCGAGCGCGAGCAATGGGACGACGGCAACAACGTGGTGGCCGTGGAACCGGGCGTGGTGATCGGCTACGACCGCAACACCTACACCAACACCCTGCTGCGCAAGGCCGGTGTGGAAGTCATCACCATCAGCGCCAGTGAGCTGGGCCGAGGCCGGGGCGGTGGTCACTGCATGACCTGCCCGATCATCCGCGACCCGATCGATTACTAACCTTTGAGCCTGGGCCGGCACTGCTCTGCATCCCACGGCAGAGACCGGCCCCGGGGATAACCTACACCTGAGGAGATCCACATCATGGCGTTCAACATGCGCAACCGCAGCCTGCTGAGTTTGATGCACCACACCCCTCGCGAGCTGCACTATTTGCTGGACCTGTCCCGAGACCTCAAGCGTGCCAAATACACCGGCACCGAGCGTCCACACCTGCAAGGCAAAAACATCGCGCTGATCTTCGAGAAAACCTCGACCCGCACCCGCTGCGCCTTCGAAGTCGCGGCCCATGACCAGGGCGCCCACGTCACCTACATCGACCCGGTGTCGTCACAGATCGGTCACAAGGAAAGCATGAAAGACACCGCCCGAGTGCTGGGGCGGATGTTCGACGCCATCGAGTACCGTGGCTTCGAACAGGAGATCGTCGAGGAACTGGCCAAGTTCGCCGGAGTGCCGGTGTTCAACGGCCTGACCGCCGAATTCCACCCCACCCAAATGATCGCCGACACTCTGACCATGCGCGAACACAGCGACAAGCCGCTGCATGACATCAGCTACGCCTACCTGGGCGACGCGCGCTACAACATGGGCAATTCGCTGCTGATGATCGGCGCCAAACTGGGCATGGACGTGCGCATCGGCGCGCCGAAAGCCTTGTGGCCGCATCAGGACTTCATCGACCAGTGCCAGGCCTTCGCCGCCGAAAGTGGCGCGCGCCTCACCATCACCGAAGACCCGAAGGAAGCCGTCAAGGGCGTGGACTTCATCCACACCGACATCTGGGTGTCCATGGGCGAGCCGGTGGAAGCCTGGGATGAGCGCATCGAGCAATTGCTGCCGTACCAGGTCAACGCGCAGATGATGAAGGCTTCGGGCAACCCGCGGGTGAAGTTCATGCACTGCCTGCCGGCGTTCCATAACAGCGAAACCAAGGTCGGCAAGGACATCGCCGCCCGTTATCCGAACCTGGCCAATGGTGTGGAAGTGACCGAAGAGGTCTTCGAATCCCCGGCCAACATCGCCTTCGAGCAAGCGGAAAACCGCATGCACACCATCAAGGCGATCCTGGTGTCGGCGTTGGCGGATATCTAAACACCGGCCCGATCCCATGTTGAAGTGCTCTTCACTGTGGGAGCGAGCTTGCTCGCGATAGCGGAGTATCAGTTGGCATTGATGTTGGTTGTGGCACCGCCATCGCGAGCAAGCTCGCTCCCACAGAGGACTGCATTGTTAGTTCCATTTTTGAAAGGACAGCACCATGCGTATCGTCGTTGCCCTGGGCGGTAACGCCCTCCTGCGTCGGGGTGAACCCATGACCGCAGACAATCAACGCATCAACATCCGCACCGCGACCGAACAGATCGCGAAAATCCACCCTGGCAACGAGCTGGTCATCGCCCACGGCAACGGCCCGCAGGTCGGCCTGCTGTCGTTGCAGGCGGCGGCCTACACCTCGGTCACGCCGTATCCGCTGGATGTGCTCGGCGCCGAAACCGAAGGCATGATCGGCTACATCATCGAACAGGAACTGGGCAATCTGCTGGACTTCGAAGTCCCCTTCGCCACGCTCCTGACCCAGGTGGAAGTGGATGGCAACGACCCGGCCTTCCAGAAGCCCAGCAAGCCCATCGGCCCGGTCTACAGCAAGAGCGAGGCGGAAAAGCTCGCGGCGGAGAAGGGCTGGTCCATCGCCCCCGACGGCGACAAATTCCGTCGCGTGGTCGCAAGCCCCAGGCCCAAGCGCATCTTTGAAATCCGCCCGATCAAATGGCTGCTGGAAAAAGGCAGCATCGTGATCTGTGCCGGCGGCGGCGGCATTCCAACGATGTACGACGCCGACGGCAAGCTGCAAGGCGTGGAAGCGGTGATCGACAAGGACCTGTGCTCGGCGCTGCTGGCCGAACAGCTGGAAAGCGATCTGCTGGTGATCGCCACCGACGTCAACGCCGCGTTCATCGATTTCGGCAAGCCGACCCAGAAAGCCATTGCCCAGGCCCACCCCGACGACATGGAAAAGCTCGGCTTCGCCGCCGGTTCCATGGGGCCGAAGGTCCAGGCGGCCTGCGAATTCGCGCGCAACACTGGCAAGGTCGCCGTGATCGGTTCACTCTCGGACATCGACGCGATCGTCCAGGGCAAGGCCGGCACCCGCATCAGCACGGCGACACCCGGCATCACTTATCGATAACAGGAAACTTGCGGGGCGGATCCAGGGTCTGCCCTACTCCCCATGCCTTCGAAGGAGAGTTGCTTATGGCCATGTTCGAACCCGGACACCTGCACATGGAGCGCCATGCGCTGAACAAGGACGATTTCAGCTACAACCTGTGCATCGACTACAAGGTCGATCAGGACGGCAAGGAGGGCACGGGCATGTCGTTCCGGGTGCATGGCACCATCGAGGACAAGCCCCTGGACGAGACGTTCTTCCTGGCCAAGGACCAGGCCTTCGACTTCGCCCGCCATGCCACGCGCATCGCCCAGAAATACGGCTTGCCCAAGACCGCCAGCATCGGCTCGATGCACAAGTACTACGACGAAATGTTCGAAGACGTGCGCAAGCAACTGGACGTCAAGCCAGGCGACCCGATGAAGCCAGAACACCTGGAATAAACCGGTTAAAAGACCACCCCAATCCCCTGTGGAACTGATCTGTGGGAGCAAGCCTTGCTCCCACAGGTCTGCTCCCCCAACAGGGGGTTATCAGTGTTCTGAATATCGGGTTACACACAAAGCCTGCCTGGCTGGCAACTCGCCATAGCTGACCTATGCTGAAAGTAGTACCCCCGGGTATTCGTTCAGAGGTCACCGCCATGAACATTAAAACAAGAAGACGCCTCGCCATTTTTGTCACCTGCGCCGCCACGCTAGCGCTGTATGGCACTGCGGCCTATCGGGTCGAGCAGGCCCGGCAACTGCCCCGTGAATACGCCAGTTGCAACTTCGAACGGTGCATCCCCCACAGCGCGACCCTGAACGCCCTGCGCTGAGGCGTGGTCAGTCGTCCTGTTGATCGGTCTTGAGCCGGTCGCGGAACGCCTTGGGCGAGATCCCGACGCGCCGGCGGAACAGCCGGGTGAAGTTGGTCGGGTCGGAAAACCCGAGCATTTCGGAAATCTCGTAGATGGTCATGCCGGTGTAGGTCAGCAGGCGCTTGGCTTCCAGCAACTGACGCTCATGCATGATCTGCAACGCCGGTTGCCCCGCCAGTTCCCGGCAGGTGCCGTTGAGGTGCGACACGGAAATACCCAGGCGATGGGCCAGGTCTTCGACCTTGACGTGCTCGCGATAGGTTTCTTCCACCAACTGAATGAACCCGTTGAGGTATTCCCGGGCCCGTTGCGGGCGCTGGGCCTGGGTGTGGCGCTGCATCACCTGGCGGCTGACCCAGACCATGATCACGCTGACCAGCGCATGCATCAGCATTTCCCGCGCCGGTTGATGCCCCACGTACTCATTCTGCAAGGCGCTGAACAGGCTATTGAGGTACTCGGCATTTTCAAGGGCGGGGTAGCTTTCGGCCTGGGCCAGGACGTTGACCGAGTGCCCCAGTTGCGCTTGCAGGTGCGTGACCAGCGGCGCGGCCAGGGTCACCACGTAACCTTCCACGTCCTCGGAAAAACGAAAGCCATGGACCGACAGCGGCGGCAGGATCTGCACGGCCGGTTCGGTGAGGTGCGTGCGCCGACCCTCGATTTCCAGTTCCGCCTGGCCCTTGAAGACAAACAACAACTGGCACAGATCGGCATGCCGATGGGGTTTGATTTCCCATTGATGCTCGCGGCTGCGCTTGGAGATGGTCTCGCAGTGCAACAGGTCCGGCGTCGGCCATTCCTGGCTCTCACCGTAGAGCTTGAACACCGGGATCGAAGGCAGGTCAGGTTTTTTCATAACGTGGATCCGGGCCTGGGGTTGCGGGCGATAATCGCACCAATTGGCGAAAAGAACAGGTATCGGCTCAGTTTTCCCCTTCAATTGACAGGTCCGCAAGCGAAAAATGTAGGCACTCGATTTCTAATAATCAACACCGACCCTGGTCGCGTGCTTCGTGCGAGTCATAAGAACAATGAAAACCCTCAAGACCCAAGTCGCTATTATCGGTGCCGGCCCCTCTGGCCTGTTGCTCGGCCAGTTGCTGCACAACGCCGGGATCGACACTGTCATCCTCGAACGCCAGACCCCGGAATACGTCCTGAGCCGCATCCGCGCCGGTGTGCTGGAGCAGGGCATGGTCGAACTGCTGCGCCAGGCTGGCGTCGGCCAGCGCATGGACGCCGAAGGCCTGCCCCATGACGGTTTTGAACTGGTGCTCAACGATCGGCGGGTGCACATCGACCTCAAGGGCCTGACCGGCGGTAAAAACGTCATGGTCTACGGCCAGACCGAGGTGACCCGTGACTTGATGGCCGCCCGCGAAGCCGCCGGCGCCCGGACCCTGTACCTGGCCAGCAATGCTCAACCCCACGACATGCAAACTGAAAACCCTTTCGTGACCTTCGAGCATGAAGGGGAAACCTGGCGCCTGGACTGCGACTACATTGCCGGTTGCGACGGTTTCCACGGCGTGGCGCGACAGTCAATTCCTGCGGAAAAGCTCAAGGTCTTCGAACGTGTCTACCCGTTTGGCTGGCTCGGCGTGCTGGCCGACACCCCGCCGGTCCACGAAGAACTGGTCTACGCTCGCCACGCACGCGGTTTTGCCTTGTGCAGCATGCGCTCCAAGACCCGCACCCGTTATTACCTGCAAGTGCCCGCCGAGGAACAAGTGGCCGACTGGCCGGACGAGCGCTTCTGGGATGAACTGAAAAACCGCCTGCCCGCCGACCTGGCCGAAGCCCTGGTGACCGGCCCGTCCATCGAGAAAAGCATCGCCCCGCTGCGCAGCTTCGTGGTCGAGCCGATGCAGTATGGGCGGATGTTCCTGGTGGGCGACGCGGCCCACATCGTTCCGCCCACCGGCGCCAAGGGGCTGAACCTGGCGGCCAGCGATGTCAGCACGCTGTTCAACATCCTGCTCAAGGTCTATCGCGACGGCCGTGTGGATCTGCTGGAGAAGTATTCGGCCATCTGCCTGCGGCGCGTCTGGAAAGCTGAACGGTTCTCCTGGTGGATGACCTCGATGCTGCATCGCTTCGACGACGATGCCTTCAACCAGCGCATCAGCGAAGCCGAGCTGGAATATTTCGTCGACTCCGAGGCCGGTCGCAAGACCATCGCGGAAAATTACGTCGGACTTCCTTACGAGGCTATCGAATAGTCGCCTATCGACTTAAACTGCGGGCTTCGTTCCATTCGCCGTCGTGGCGTGATGCCCGCAGGTTCTGTCGTGACTCAGCTCAATACCCTCCAAGCCCCGAAGCCGGCTATCCGCAGCGTGCTGGTGGCGCTGATGCTGGCGATTTTCCTGGGTGCGCTGGACCAGACCATCGTCGCCGTCTCGATGCCGGCCATCTCCGCACAGTTTGCCGACGTCAGCCTGCTGGCCTGGGTGATTTCCGGCTATATGGTCGCCATGACCGTGGCGGTGCCGATCTACGGCAAGCTCGGTGACCTCTACGGTCGCCGGCCGCTGATGCTGTTCGGCATGGGCCTGTTCACCCTGGCCTCGCTGTTCTGTGGCCTGGCCCAAAACATGGAGCAACTGGTGCTGGCGCGGATTTTCCAGGGCATCGGCGCCGGCGGGATGATTTCGGTGAGCCAGGCGATCATCGGCGACATCATTCCACCCCGCGAACGCGGTCGCTACCAGGGTTATTTCAGCAGTATGTACGCGGTGGCCAGCGTCGCCGGGCCGGTGCTCGGCGGCTACATGACCGAGTACCTGTCGTGGCGCTGGGTGTTCTGGATCAACCTGCCGCTGGGCCTGGTGGCCTGGTGGGTGGCCCGACGCAGCCTGGTCGGGCTGCCGGTGCCGCAACGCACGCCGATCATCGATTACCTGGGCACCGTGTTGCTGATCATTGGCCTGACGGCGCTGCTGCTGGGGATTACCCAGGTCGGCCAGGGTCATGCCTGGCACAGCCGTGAAGTGCTGGGGTTGCTGGGTTGCGCAGGAGCAGCGTTGGGGGTGTTCGCCTGGCACGAGCGCCGGGCCCGGGAGCCGTTGTTGCCGATGCACCTGTTCGCCAACCGCGATGCGGTGCTGTGTTGGTGCACGGTGTTCTTCACCAGCTTCCAGGCGATTTCCCTGACGGTGCTGGTGCCGTTGCGCTTCCAGAGCGTGACCGGCGCGGGCGCCGACAGTGCGGCGTTGCACTTGTTGCCGCTGGCGATAGGGCTGCCGATCGGCGCGTATTTCGCCGGCCGCCGGACCTCGGTCACGGGGCGCTACAAGCCGATGATCCTGAGCGGCGCCCTGCTCTTCCCGTTCACCATCCTCGGCATGGCCTTCACCCCGCCCGCCGCGCTCTGGCTGAGCAGCCTGTTCATGCTGCTCAGCGGCATCGCCTCCGGCATGCAGTTTCCCACTTCGCTGGTGGGTGCGCAGAACGCCGTACACCAACAGGACATCGGCGTCGCCACCAGCACCACCAACCTGTTCCGCTCCCTTGGCGGCGCGGTGGGCGTGGCACTGATGTCGGCGTTGCTGCTGGCCTTGCTGCAGGACTCAAGCTTCGCCCAGCTTGCCAGCACGTCGCTGATCGGCGAAGGGCATTCCGGCAACGTCTTGCTGGACGGCCTGAACGCCGCCCCAGGCGAGGCGCAGAACGCCTTGCGCCAGGAATTGCAGGCGACGTTCCGGCATTTGCTGGTGATCAGCGCGGCAGTGTCGCTGTTGGGGTTGGCCGCGGCGCTGGCGATGCCCAATCGCCTGTTGCGTGGGCGAGATGAAAAGGCTGGATAACCTGTAACACACGGCCTTTGTGGCGAGGGAGCTTGCTCCCGCTCGGTTGCGCAGCGACCGCAACATTTTTGGGGCCGCTTCGCGCTGGAGCGCCAGCCCGGCCCAGCGGGAGCAAGCTCCCTCGCCACAAAAGCATCATTGCCACAAAATCTCTTTAGGCCGTCGCCACGACACCTTCGGGCACCACCACCGCGCTCATCCCGTCCTTCATCCGTTTGGCATCGCGCACAAAACAACGTGACGCCAAAAACAGGAACACCATGGTCAGGAACAACGCCACCGGGATCAGGTACATGGCGTCATGCAGGCCGATGGCCTTGAACGCTTCGGTCATCTGGTCGACCCCGGCCGCGGCCATGGCCGTGCGGGCGAAGTAGTCGGACAAAGCGCCCACCACCACCGGCCCCAGGCCGCCTCCGAGCAAGTACAGCCCGGCAAAGTACAACGCCATCGCCGTGGCGCGCAGGCGCGGCTCCACCACATCCTGGATCGCGGTGTAGACGCAGGTGTAAAAGTTATAGGCAAACAGCCAGCCGACGCTGAACACCGCCACGAACACGCCGATCTCAATGCGCCCGGCATGCAGGGCCCAGGCCGTGGTGACCGTCGAGATCGCCAGGCTGAACGCTGCGAACAGCAGGCGGCCGTTGGGCACGCGCTGGTGGATCTTGTCCGCGACCCAGCCGCCAAGGGTGAGTCCGAACAACCCCGTCACACCCACCATGATCCCGGTCGCCACGGCCGCCTCGTGCAGCGGCATCAGGAAATAACGCTGCAGCATCGGCACCAGGAAGGAGTTGCAGGCATAAGTGGCGAAGTTGAAGCACAACCCGGCCAGCACCAGCCACAGGAAAGTGGGAATCGCCAACACTCGACGGATCGGCCGGTCGATCTTTTCCTGGGACACCTGCACGGCTTCCGCCGCGCCGCGCTTGGGCTCCTTGATGAAGAACATGAACACCGCCAGTACCAGGCCTGGCACTGCCGCGATAAAGAACGGCGCGCGCCAGCTGTCGAACGCCTTGACCATCGCCCCGATGGTGAAGAACGCCAGCAGCAAGCCAATCGGCAGGCCCAACATGAAGATGCCCATGGCCCGCGCCCGGCGATGGGCCGGGAACAGATCGCCGATCAGTGAGTTGGCCGCCGGCGCATAACTCGCCTCGCCGATCCCCACGCCCATGCGCACCACCAGGAACGCCCAGAAACTGCCCACCAGGCCGTTGACCGCCGTCAGCGCGCTCCAGGTCGCCAGGCCCCAGCCCATCAACTTGCTGCGCGAACCGGTATCGGCCATGCGTCCCAATGGCAACCCGGCAATGGCGTAGACGATGGTGAAGGCGGTGCCGATGATGCCGATCTGGAAGTCGCTGAGGCTCCACTCCATGCGGATCGGCTCGATGATGATCGCCGGGATGGTGCGGTCGAAGAAGTTGAACAGGTTGGCCAGGAACAGCAGGAACAGAATGCGCCAGGCATTCGCCGCTTGGGTCGAGTTCTGCATGGGTCCGTCTCTTTTATTGTTATGGAGCATTAGCGGAATCTGCAATCTAGACAGCGGCGCGCAGGCTGTCTCCAATCATTCGCAAGGCTGATACCCACCCATGGCGAGCGGCGCGTTTCTTGATAACGGTCAATTTCCTGTAACAATTGCCATCATTTCGCCCATTCCTGATTAAAGATCATCTTCCGGTGGCCGATTCAACCTATCAGGAAAGAATCTCTCGAGCGGCGCTCAGGCTATAGCCCTGGACGCTCGGGCCGACCTTCGCGCCATCCACGGACGCGAGCTCCCATCCGCGATGGTTCGATGACAGCGCTCGTCGAACCAACCAGTTCAGGCATATGGCGCACAATGACTTCCAAAAAAACAGCCACTGCGGTATCCGATCTGACCCTGAGCCCGGCCGCCAACGGCCCTGAAGTCTCGAAACCATCGAGCAGCTCGCGTCCCCTCTCGACTCAGCAGTATCTGTATTTCACCGAAACCAACACCGACCGGATCCTCGACAACCTCGATGGCCTGCGCGACGCGGTGTTCCCGCGACCACCCCATCTGGTAGAGGACGAGAGCGACCGCGCCCAGCAGGAGTTCCCGTCGGTGTGCCTGATCGGCCTGGGGCGCTGCGGCTCCAACATCGCCCTGGACGTCGCGGAGCTGGTGTACAACGCCCGCAAGTTCTACCTCAACGAATTCAACGCCGAAGACAAGGCCTACAGCGACAAGGGCTACAGCCCCGCGCAGTGGATCCGCAACAACCTGCGCCTGGGCACCAGCAAGGCCAGCAAACCGGTGTTCCTGGTGGAACCGCTGGTGATGCTCGGCGACCTGGACAAGGACATCGCCGGGCGTATCCGTTTCTCGCGCAAGGGCGAGAAGAGCGGCTTTTTGCGCGACTACAGCAAAATGAAGATCATGGACCTCTCGGAAGTCCATGCCGGTGGCGCCGGTAACGCGCCGATCCTGGGCCAGTACCTGGCCAAGATCATCCTGAACAAGGACACCCAGCGCTTCTCCAGCCCCGACTGGAAAATGATCCACTCGTACCTGATCGACAGCTGCGGCATCAAGGCCAACCAGTCGCGCCTGTACTTCTCGATCTTCAGCGCCGGCGGCGGTACCGGTTCAGGCATGGCCTCGGAGTTCGGCCTGGCCCAGCAATACTCGTACATGAACAAGACGTTCGACACCAAGCCGATGGACGAACACGACAGCAAGAGCGGTCATTCCTTCGTCTTCGAACCGATTTTCACCAGCGGCATCTGTGTGCTGCCGAACATTTCCGACCACCGCAGCGAAATGTCCGAGGCGTTGCACATCAACGCCGGACGCCTGCTGTGCAAGTACCTGTCGGAAGAATGGGATTTCTCGTACAACTTCGCCAACGAAGACAGCAGCGAAGCCAGCGTCATGGGGCGTATCCGCCCCTGGAACGCGATGATGCTGATCTCCAACGACATCATGCGCTACGCCGAAGAAAGCGATGACGGCAACATCCAGAACATTGATGTCAATGCCATGGAGAAACACGCCAACCAGTACATCTCCCAGCAGATCTTCAACATCCTGACGGCCCAGGCGGTCACCACCGACTACGACCAGAACTACTTCCGCCGTGCCGGCATCGACATTGGCGAAACCATTCGCCTGGACGCCAACGACCTGTTCATGAGCCTGGCCGGCCCGGTGGCAATTGCCTACGCCGAGTCCGTCGTCCCGGAAACCCCGGCGCCGAGCGGCGACAAGTTCAAGGTGTTCGAGAAAGAGCCGCCACGCCTGAACATCGACGACCTGTTCTTCCGCTCCATCGACCTGCCGCACTTCAACAAGGTCACCCAGGCCATCGAAGGCATCAGCCTGTTGCCGATCGAATCCAAGCGCTACCGGGCATCGCTTGAGCAGTACAAGAATTCCGGCTACGACGCAGCCGCCCTGCATGACCTGCACTTCTTCAAGAACTGCTCGTCGGTGGTGTCCATCGTTTCCTTGCCCAAGGACTACAAGCTGTCCTACATGGACCTGAACCGGCTCAAGACCCACCTCAACAGCCTGTTCCCCAACACCACCCTCAAGCGCTACGCGTTGGTGATCGGCGCGTCGGCCAACTTGTCGCTGACCACCCTGATCGCCAAGAGCCCGTGCCTGTCGGATGATTTCCTGACCCTGATCGTGGCCTTCATCAAACGCTGCTTCGCCCGCACCCCGTACCGCTTCGACGACACCCTGGACAACTCGATCCTGGACTTCATCATCAATGAAGACTTCGACGAAGAACGGATCGACGACCTGCTCAACGAATTCGAAAACCCGGCGAAGATCCTCGACACCAACTGGTACGCGATCAAGCCGATGTACGAGAAGAAGTATCGCGAGCTGATCAACGACAAGGACAAGTTCGTCTCGATCAACGACATCCGCCTGTCCCGCGACTGCGTGAAGAAATCCATCAAGTACCTGCGTGAGATCTACCGTCACCGCATTGGCAAGACCAAGGTTATTTCGCTGAATAACCATACTGGCAAGAGTTACTGAGGCTGGCGCAGCACCGCGTTGCCCCTTTCGCGAGCAAGCCCGCTCCCACAGTGGACCGCATTCTTTCTGAAGAAACGCGGTCCACTGTGGGAGCGGGCTTGCTCGCGAAGGCGGCCTTGAATACACCACCGAGACAACATCCAGAAACAATTGAGCAGCCCCAAGGCTGCTCCATAAACTGTTCCCGTTACGTATACGTCACCCTCCCCTGTGGCGTTTCGCCACGGCAGGACGCCATCACGCTACTCACCTACACACTTTCAGCGGACAAAAAACACGAACCAACTTGGTGCATCGATCAGTTCGACGCCCTTTCCTGGATCATAATCCAGGGCGAAACCACCACCGCCCAAAGCTGCGGATCGCGTTCCAGAAAATCCAGCGCCCGCGTTTCAGACAGCTTGGCGAGCTGCTCGGCGGCCAGCCAGGCGGCGACTTTGGTACCTTCGTCCTGGGCAACAGCCTCGGCGGCGGCGATCAAATCCAGTGCCGGATCGACCCACAATAGGGCACCCTTGGCAAAGAACGGCTCCAGCTCTTTCCAGGTAATGGATGCGGTTTCACCAAGCAGCTTGGCATAGAGGGTGCTAGGTTCTTGATTCATGGGACCTGTCCGGAAAAGAAATCGGCGCGAATGATAACGTCGGTGGTCTGGCAGAAAAACCCGGTAGCAATTGCAGTACCGATTGAAAATCCCAGGAAAGCCAAGGATTGCCGATTTGACCGGACAAACCCCGCCGCTATTCTGTCTTTTTCTTTCAATTAAGCGACACCCCCAGGTTTTGCCCCCAAGCGCCAGCTTCCCTTGCCAACAATCGGCGCTCTACACTGTACCGGTACAGTTGCCGGGGGCATTTTCCGCGAGGGTATCCAAGATATCTGACCCGGTTCTGCTGCTACGGCGCCAGGACTATAAAAACTACAACAGCATGAGTGGAGCACTATGACTAAGGCTACTAAGCAGATTTCCAAACTGTTTGCCGCTATGGTTCTGGCCGGGGTTGCCAGCCATTCGTTTGCCGCCGACACCATCAAGATCGGCATCGCCGGCCCGAAGACCGGCCCTGTAGCCCAATACGGCGACATGCAGTTCAGCGGCGCGAAAATGGCCATCGAACAGATCAACGCCAAGGGCGGCGTCGACGGCAAGCAACTCGTCGCCGTTGAATACGATGACGCCTGTGATCCAAAACAAGCGGTCGCGGTCGCGAACAAAGTCGTCAACGACGGCATCAAGTTCGTGGTCGGCCACCTGTGCTCCAGCTCCACCCAGCCCGCTTCGGACATCTACGAAGACGAAGGCGTGATCATGATCACCCCGGCCGCTACCAGCCCGGACATCACCGCTCGCGGCTACAAGATGATCTTCCGCACCATCGGCCTGGACAGCGCCCAAGGCCCTGCGGCCGGCAACTACATCGCCGACCACGTCAAGCCGAAGATCGTTGCGGTCCTGCACGACAAGCAGCAGTACGGTGAAGGCATCGCCAGCGCCGTGAAGAAAACCCTCGAAGACAAAGGCGTCAAGGTTGCCGTCTTCGAAGGCGTGAACGCCGGCGACAAAGACTTCTCCTCGATGATCGCCAAGCTCAAGCAAGCCAACGTCGACTTCGTCTACTACGGCGGCTACCACCCAGAGCTGGGCCTGATCCTGCGTCAATCCCAGGAAAAAGGCCTGAAGGCCAAGTTCATGGGTCCGGAAGGCGTGGGTAACGACTCCATCTCGCAGATCGCCAAGGAATCTTCCGAAGGCTTGCTGGTAACCCTGCCGAAATCTTTCGACCAGGACCCTGCCAACATCGCCCTGGCTGACGCCTTCAAGGCCAAGAAAGAAGACCCGAGCGGTCCGTTCGTGTTCCCGTCCTACTCCGCAGTGACCGTGATCGCCGACGCTATCAAGGCTGCCAAGAGCGAAGACGCAGGCAAAGTGGCTGAAGCCATCCACGCCGGCACCTTCAAGACGCCAACCGGTGACCTGAGCTTCGACGAGAAAGGCGACCTGAAAGACTTCAAGTTCGTGGTCTACGAGTGGCATTTCGGCAAACCTAAAACCGAAGCTTCGCCTCAGTAAGGCCTGGCCTGACTGACTGCCAATAAAGCCCACGGCGTGCCGTGGGCTTTGTTTTAAATGTATTGGGCCGCGCTGGCGTGATCCGCCAGTCTCCCCACCTGAAAATCTCAAAACCGTCATCAGCGGTTCGCTGGCAAACCTCGTGTTCGAAGTGGATGCAGATCCACGGGACTCGGGCGGGAAAATGACTCCACCAGTGAAATGCGTATCAGGTTTTTAGGAGCGCTGTAATGCCTGACATCTATCACTTCTTCCAGCAGCTGGTTAACGGCCTGACCGTTGGCAGCACCTATGCCCTGATCGCCATCGGCTATACGATGGTTTACGGCATCATTGGAATGATCAACTTCGCCCACGGCGAGGTGTACATGATCGGCTCCTACGTGGCGTTCATCGCCATCGCCGGGCTGGCCATGATGGGACTCGACAGTGTCCCGCTGTTGATGACCGCGGCTTTCATCGCGAGCATCGTCGTCACCAGTTCCTATGGCTACAGCATCGAACGGATAGCCTACCGCCCCCTGCGCGGCAGCAACCGTCTGATCCCGCTGATTTCCGCCATCGGCATGTCGATTTTCCTGCAGAACACGGTACTGCTTTCGCAAGACTCCAAGGACAAATCCATACCCAACCTGATTCCGGGCAACTTTGCCATCGGACCAGGCGGGGCACATGAAGTGCTGATTTCCTACATGCAAATCGTGGTGTTCGTGGTGACCCTGGTCGCCATGCTCGGCCTGACGCTGTTCATCTCCCGTTCCCGCCTGGGCCGCGCCTGCCGCGCCTGTGCAGAGGACATCAAGATGGCCAACCTGCTGGGCATCAACACCAACAACATCATCGCCCTGACCTTCGTCATCGGTGCGGCCCTGGCGGCCATCGCCGCGGTGCTGTTGAGCATGCAATACGGCGTGATCAACCCCAACGCCGGCTTCCTCGTCGGCCTGAAAGCCTTCACCGCCGCGGTACTGGGCGGTATCGGCAGCATTCCCGGCGCGATGCTCGGCGGGCTGGTGCTGGGCGTGGCGGAAGCCTTTGGCGCCGACATCTTCGGCGACCAGTACAAGGACGTCGTGGCATTCGGCTTGTTGGTTCTGGTTCTGTTGTTCCGGCCGACCGGCATCCTGGGCCGCCCGGAGGTTGAAAAAGTATGACTAGGCATCTCAAATCGGCGCTCTTCAGCGCCCTGCTGGTCTGGGCCGTGGCCTACCCGGTACTGGGTCTTAAACTGACCATCGTCGGCATCAACCTGGAAGTGCATGGCACCAGCCCGGCCATCCTGGCGACCATCGCCGTGTGTTCGCTGCTGATGTTCGTGCGAGTGCTGTTCAGCACGCAGATCAGCGCCATGTGGAAGTCCTCGCCCGGCCTGCCGGTGATCCCGGCCAAGGCCAGCAACTTCCTGACCCTGCCATCGACCCAGCGCTGGATCGTGCTAGGCCTGATCGTCGTGGCCCTGGTGTGGCCGTTCTTCGGCTCTCGCGGCGCGGTGGACATCGCCACGCTGATCCTGATCTACGTGATGCTCGGCCTGGGCCTGAACATCGTCGTAGGCCTGGCCGGCCTGCTGGACCTGGGTTACGTCGGCTTCTACGCCGTCGGCGCCTACAGCTATGCGCTGCTGTCCCACTACTTCGGCCTGAGCTTCTGGATCTGCCTGCCGATCGCCGGGATGATGGCCGCCACCTTCGGTTTCCTGCTGGGCTTCCCGGTCCTGCGCTTGCGCGGTGACTACCTGGCCATCGTGACCCTGGGTTTTGGCGAGATCATCCGTCTGTTCCTGCGCAACCTGACCGACATCACCGGTGGCCCGAACGGCATCAGCAACATCGAGAAACCGACGTTCTTCGGCCTGACCTTCGAACGTAAAGCCGCCGAAGGCCTGCAGACCTTCCACGAGTACTTCGGCCTGGAATACAACTCGATCAACAAGGTGATCTTCCTCTACCTGGTTGCGCTGTTGCTGGCCCTGGCCGCGCTGTTCGTCATCAACCGCCTGCTGCGCATGCCGATCGGCCGCGCCTGGGAGGCATTGCGTGAAGACGAAATCGCCTGCCGTGCGCTGGGTCTCAACCCGACGATCATCAAGCTGTCGGCCTTCACCCTCGGTGCTGCGTTCGCCGGTTTTGCCGGCAGTTTCTTTGCCGCTCGCCAAGGCCTGGTGACACCGGAATCCTTCACCTTCATCGAGTCGGCGATCATCCTCGCCATCGTGGTACTGGGCGGGATGGGCTCGCAGTTGGGCGTGATCCTGGCGGCCATCGTGATGATCCTGCTGCCCGAAATGATGCGTGAATTCAGCGAATACCGCATGTTGATGTTCGGCGCCTTGATGGTGCTGATGATGATCTGGCGTCCTCAAGGTCTGCTGCCGATGCAACGCCCTCACATGGAGCTGCGCAAATGAGCCGCGAGATCCTGAAAGTCGAAAACTTGAGCATGCGCTTCGGCGGTCTGCTGGCGGTCAATGGTGTGGCCCTGACCGTGAAAGAAAAACAGGTCGTTGCGCTGATCGGACCTAACGGCGCGGGCAAGACCACCGTGTTCAACTGCCTGACCGGCTTCTACCAGCCCACTGGCGGCACCATCGTGCTGGACGGCGAGCCGATCCAGGGCCTGCCCGGCCACCAGATCGCCCGCAAGGGTGTGGTGCGCACCTTCCAGAACGTGCGGCTGTTCAAGGACATGACGGCGGTCGAAAACCTGCTGATCGCCCAGCATCGTCACCTGAACACCAACTTCTTTGCCGGTCTGTTCAAGACCCCGGCGTTCCGCAAAAGCGAACGCGAGGCCATGGAGTACGCCGAGTACTGGCTGGAGAAGGTCAACCTCAAGGAGTTCGCCAACCGTACCGCCGGGACCCTGGCCTACGGTCAGCAACGGCGTCTGGAAATCGCCCGCTGCATGATGACCCGTCCGCGGATCCTCATGCTCGACGAGCCGGCTGCCGGCCTGAACCCCAAGGAAACCGAAGACCTGAAAGCCCTGATCGGCGTGCTGCGCGAGGAGCACAACGTCACCGTGCTGCTGATCGAGCACGACATGAAGCTGGTCATGAGCATTTCCGACCACATCGTCGTGATCAACCAGGGCACCCCCCTGGCCGACGGCTCGCCGGAACAGATCCGCGACAATCCTGAAGTGATCAAAGCCTACCTGGGGGAAGCGTAAATGCTGCAATTCGAAAACGTTTCCACCTTCTACGGCAAGATCCAGGCCCTGCACAGCGTCAACGTCGAGGTCCGCCAGGGCGAAATCGTCACGCTGATCGGTGCCAACGGCGCCGGCAAATCCACCCTGCTGATGACGCTCTGCGGTTCGCCCCAGGCCCACAGCGGCAGCATCCGCTACATGGGTGAGGAGTTGGTGGGCCAGGACTCGTCGCACATCATGCGCAAGAGCATCGCGGTGGTGCCGGAAGGCCGTCGGGTATTTGCCCGACTGACCGTGGAAGAGAACCTCGCCATGGGCGGATTCTTCACCGACAAGGGCGACTTTCAGGAACAAATGGACAAGGTCCTGCACCTTTTCCCACGCCTGAAAGAACGCTTTACCCAGCGCGGCGGCACCATGTCCGGCGGCGAACAGCAAATGCTCGCCATCGGCCGTGCGCTGATGAGCAAGCCCAAGCTGCTGCTGCTCGACGAGCCTTCCCTGGGCCTGGCACCGATCATCATCCAGCAGATCTTCGACATCATCGAACAACTGCGCAAGGACGGCGTGACGGTGTTCCTGGTGGAGCAGAACGCCAACCAGGCGCTGAAAATCGCCGACCGGGCGTACGTGCTGGAGAACGGTCGCGTGGTGATGCAAGGCACCGGTGAAGCCCTGCTGACCGACCCGAAAGTGCGCGAGGCGTACCTGGGCGGTTGAGTCTGCAGCATTAAAAAAACGGCCTTCGGGCCGTTTTTTTTTGAGGTAAGCAAAAAAAATCGAGGACCCGCTGTAACACTTCCCTATCCCCCTTCTCTAGTTCAGCAGACCGGCGCTAACGCCGGTTCATTTCCCTGAATGACTGGAGAATCATCATGACTGCTTCGACCCGCACCCTGTCCGCCACAGCCCTGATCCTGGCCCTGGGTTCTGCCCTGAGCATGACAGCCGTCTCGACCGTCCACGCAGCCGACGACACCATGGAGAAATGCTTCGGCATTGCCCTCAAAGGCAAGAACGACTGCGCCGCCGGTGCCGGCACCACCTGCGCCGGTACGGCAAAAATGGACTATCAGGGCAACGCCTGGAAATCGGTACCCAAAGGCACTTGCACCACCATGGAAAGCAAAACCTCCCCGACTGGTTTCGGCCAGCTCGAAGCGTTCAAAGCCAAGTCCTGATCGCATCTGCCTGAGGCCCGCCACCATGTTGAATCCCCCCTCCCTCGCCACTGATAACCGGCTGCCGCCAAGGGCAGGGTTGGGGCTCAAGAGCGAGCATTTTCGTGAGGCGCTCCAGACCCGACCGGATCTGGGCTTTTTCGAAGTGCACGCGGAAAACTACATGGTCGCCGGCGGGCCGCTTCATCACTTCCTGGGGCGGATACGCGAACAGTATCCGCTGTCGCTACACGGCGTCGGCCTGTCGATCGGTGGGGAGGGGCCGCTGGATGTCGCGCATTTGCAGCGCCTGGCCGCATTGGTCGAACGCTATCAGCCCCAATCCTTTTCCGAACACCTGGCCTGGTCCAGCCACGGCCCGGTGTTCCTCAATGACCTGCTCCCCCTGGCCTACGACGAAGCGACCCTCGACCGGGTCTGCGAACACGTCGACCAGGTACAGTCCAGCCTCAAACGTACGCTGTTGCTGGAAAACCCGGCCACCTACCTGGCGTTCGAGGCCTCGACCCTCGACGAGCCCCTCTTCATCAGCGAAGTGATCCGGCGCACCGGCTGCGGCCTGCTGCTGGATGTGAACAACGTCTACGTTTCGTGCGTCAACCACTGCCGCGATCCACTGGCCTACCTCGACGCCCTGCCCCTGCAAGCGACCGGTGAAATTCACCTGGCCGGCTTTGCCGAGGACACCGACAGCCTCGGCGCACGCCTGCTGATAGACAACCACGGCGCGCCCATCGACAACGACGTCTGGCAACTGTATCTCCAGGTACTGGAGCGGACCGGGCCGGTAGCCACGCTGATCGAGCGCGACAACCACATCCCTCCCTGGGGGGTGCTACTGGCCGAGGCGCGCCAGGCCGATCAACTTTTAGCCACCGCCGGAGCCCGGCCATGAGCGGCCAGCACGCATTCGCCGCCGCCCTGCTCGACCCGCGCAAGGCATGTCCACCCGGCGTGGTCAGCGCCAATGGCGCCGACCCGCAGAGCCGCTTCGCGGTGTACCGCAACAACGTGCTCAGCTCATTGATCAACGCCTTGGCCGACAACTACCCGGTGGTGGTGCAACTGGTGGGCGAGGAGTTTTTCCGAGGCATGGCCGGGGTCTACGTCCAGTCGGCACCGCCGCGAAGCCCGGTGATGAGCGACTACGGGGATGATTTTGCCGAGTTCGTCGAGCAATTCGAACCCGCCGCCTGTGTGCCGTACCTGGCGGACGTCGCCCGCCTGGAGCGACTGCACGTGCAAGCCTGGCATGCCGCCGACGCCGAGCCCATGGCGCAAGAACCCATCGTCGAGGCGCTGTCATCTCCCACGCTGACAAGGCACCTGAAGATCGGTCTTCACCCGTCACTGCGGCTGCTGCAATCGCCCTTCGCCGTGGTGACGATCTGGGCCGCCCATCAGCACGAGACGCCCGTGCCGTTCGAAGCCTTTGCTGCGCAAAACGCCTTGGTGCTGCGCCACGGTCTCGACGTGGAAGTGTTTGCGATCAGTCACGCGGCCCATGGGTTCATCACGGCCCTGCAACAGGGGGTGTCCCTGAGCGCTGCCATTGAAGCCTCGATCGATCTCGACCTTGAACACACCCTGGCCGGGCTCATCCGCCACCAGGCCATCACCCACCTCCTGGCTGAAGAGATATCCCCATGAACGCCCTGATTGCCGGTTCCATCCAATGGCTGGAAAAAATCCCCCACAGCCTGATCGCCTTCATCGCGCGCTTCTCGATTGCCGCAGTGTTCTGGAAATCCGGCCAGACCAAAATCGAAGGCCTGGCCATCGACCTGTTCGACGGCACTTTCCAGATCGGCCTGCCGCGGCTGGCGGACTCGACCATTCCCCTGTTCAAAAGCGAATACGCCCTGCCGCTGCTGTCGCCGGAACTGGCCGCGTACCTGGCGGCCGCTGCTGAGCACGTGTTCCCGGTGCTGATCCTGCTTGGCCTGGCGACACGTTTTTCAGCGCTGGCCTTGCTGGGCATGACAATGACCATCCAGCTGTTCGTCTACCCGGACGCCTACCCGACCCATGGCACCTGGGCGGCGGTCTTGCTCTACCTGATGGCCCGTGGGCCGGGGGTGTTGTCCATCGACCACCTGATTGCCAAGCGTTACGCCCACGACTGAACACAGATCCCCTGTGGGAGCGAGCTTGCTCGCGATAGCGGCGGGTCAGCTTGTACAAATGCCGGATGTGCCACCGCCTTCGCGAGCAAGCTCGCTCCCACAGGGACTGGCCGATGACCGGGCTATCGCTGCAGCCGATCCAACGCCTCGCCGCTGCGCTTGAACCAGTCGATCAAGTAGTCGGCGAGCACCTGGGTGCGCTTGGGCAATCCACCCTGATACGGGTGCACCAGGTACATCGGCATGCGCCGGGTCTGGTAGTCGCGCAGCAGCCAGTGCAGGCGTCCATCGGCCAACTCTTCATGCAGCAAATACGACGGCAGCCGGGCGATTCCGGCGCCGGCCAGGGCGGCTTTTTTCAACAGGCTGTAGTGGTTGCTGGCGAACGGCCCCGAGACTCGGACCCGCAGCAGCTCGTGTTGCTGGTGGTAAAGCCATTCTTCCCGGCCGCTGTAGTGGCTGTTGAGCAGGCAGCGATGTTCGACCAGGGCCTGGGGCGTCTCGGGTTCGCCATAGTGTTCAAGGTAGGCCGGGCTGGCGCAGGTCATTTCGTGCCACGCCAGCAATGGCCGGGCCACCAGCCGCTCATCGATAGCGGCGTCGGAGCGGATCGCCAGGTCGAAACCATCGCGGGTCAGGTCGCGGTAACCGTTGTTGAGCTCCAGTTCGATCTGTACGTGGGGATACGTACGAGCGAACTCCATCAGCAAGCCCTCGAAGAACGTTTCACCCAACGAAACCGGAACCGTCATACGCACCGGTCCAGAAATATCGTCCTTCAAACGCGCCAATGCCTGACGTGCCCGTTCCACCTGCACCAACAGCGCCTGGGCCTGGGGCAACAACGCCGCCCCTGCCGCCGTAAGGCTCAAGCGCCGCGTGGTGCGTTGCAGCAACACCACCGAAAACCGGCTCTCCAACAGGCTGATGCGCTTGGACAACTGGCCCTTGCTGCACCCCAACTGCTGGGCCGCCAGGGTGAAGCTGCCGGCCTCCATCAACACGGCAAACGCCGCCAGGTCATCCATTTCGCTCATTGGATTGTTTCCAATTGAAAACCAAAGGTTGCCTATTAGCATGATTATCAATGGAAAGAACCTCTCTAGACTGAAAACTCATTCAACCCATTGAGGAACAGCTCATGAAAATCCTGTTGATCGGCGCCAACGGCACCATCGGTTCAGCCGTTGATAACGAACTGTCGCCCCGCCACGAAATCGTGCGGATCGGCCGCCACAGCGGTGAATTGCAGGTGGATATCAGCGACAGCGCCTCGATTCGCGCCCTGTTCGCAAAGACCGGCCGTTTTGATGCCCTGGTTTGCGCCGCCGGCAATGTCACCTTTGCGCCCCTGGCCGACATGAGCGAAGACAGCTTTGCCCTGGGTTTGAAAGACAAGCTGATGGGCCAAGTCAACCTGCTGCTGATCGGTCGTGAATTCGCCAACGACGGCGCGTCCTTCACCTTCACCACCGGCGTACTCAGCCACGATCCGATCAAGAGCGGTGCGTCGGCGGCCCTGGTCAACGGTGCCCTGGACAGTTTCGTGCGCGCCGCGGCAATCGAGTTGCCACGGGGCTTGCGGGTCAACTCGGTGAGCCCGAACGTGTTGCTGGAAGCCATGGACAAGTACGCCCCGTACTTTCGCGGCTACAAACCAGTCCCGGCCATCGATGTCGCATTGGCCTACGCCAAGAGTGTCGAAGGCCTGCAAACCGGTCAGACCTTTCACGTGGGCTAACACCCCTTGTGATGCAGGATCAGTCTGAGTAACGTGGCGGCACTTGTCTGGAGACCCAATGATGCGTGCCGCCCGCTCCCTGCTATTTGTCGCCCTCCTGCCGCTCTTCAGCGGCTGCCAATTGCTCGACGCCCCTCGTCAGAGTGCCTCCCACGCCGGCCAGACGCGCATGCAGGGCGAGCTCACGGCGGCCGATGGCAAACTGGTGTTCCAGCCGTGCCAGGAACAGCGCCGCTACATCGTCAACGACAGCGGTGGCACCAGCGTGCTGCAACAGGCCGCCAGCCTGGCCGATGACCAAGGCAAGCTATTTGCCGATGTGCGCGGTCGTATCGTCTCCAGCGCAGCGGCCGGCACCGACAGCCAGTTGGACCTGGAGCAGTTGTACCGCCTGGAACGCTCGGGCAGCGCTTGCGATGACGGCAACTTCAAACTGCTGGTCTTGCGTGCCGCCGGTCATGGCCCGGAGTGGAACCTCAAGGCCAGCGGCAAGGGCATGGTGCTTGAGCGTGAAGGCCAGCCGACGCTGGCGGTGCCCTTCCTTGAAGAACAACTGGGCGACGGCCGCTTCAACCTCAGCACCGAAGCCAACGGCCAGAAGGTCGAACTGTGGGTGGCCGGCCAGCGCTGCGTCGACAGCGTCACCGGCAGCGTGCAACACATGAGCGCCGAACTGCGGGTCAACGGTCAGGTCCAGCGCGGCTGCGCCTACTTCGGTGGTGCGCGCAACGACTGATTCACAGCTTTTGGCTTATAATCGCCGGTTCACGCCCTGGTGCAGTTGTGCATCCCGCGAACCGGATCCCACCATGTTACGAATCACCGAACTCAAGCTGCCGATCGACCACCCCGAAGAAGACCTGCGCCCTGCCATCGTGCAGCGCCTGGGCATCGCCAGCGATGACCTGCTCGACTTCACCTTGTTCAAGCGCAGCTACGATGCGCGCAAGAAATCCTCCGAACTGTGCTTCATCTACACCATCGACCTGACGGTGCGCGACGAAGCCAGCCTGCTGCGCAAGTTCGCCGATGACCGTAACGTCAACGAGGCGCCGGATGTCAGCTACAAAGTGGTGGGCCAGGCACCGGCTGACCTGAGCGAGCGGCCAATCGTGGTCGGCTTCGGCCCGTGCGGGATCTTCGCCGCCCTGTTGCTGGCGCAGATGGGCTTCAAGCCGATCATCCTCGAGCGTGGCCCGGAAGTGCGCCAGCGCACCAAGGACACCTGGGGCCTGTGGCGCAAAAGCGTGCTCAACCCCGAATCCAACGTGCAATTTGGTGAAGGCGGCGCCGGGACGTTTTCCGACGGCAAGCTCTACAGCCAGATCAAGGATCCGAAATTCCTTGGCCGCAAGGTTTTGCACGAATTCGTCAAGGCCGGGGCGCCGGAAGAAATCCTCTACGTCAGCAAGCCGCACATTGGCACGTTCCGTCTGACCGGTGTGGTGGAAACCATGCGTGAGCAGATTCGCGCCCTGGGTGGCGAAGTGCGCTTCCAGCAGCGGGTCACCGATGTGCTGATCGAGGACGGCCAACTGGTCGGCGTCGAACTGGCCAGCGGCGAACGGATTCATTCGAAACATGTGATCCTGGCCCTGGGCCACAGCGCCCGGGACACCTTCCGCATGCTCCACAGCCGCGGCGTGTACATGGAAGCCAAGCCGTTCTCGGTGGGTTTCCGTATCGAACACCCGCAATCGCTGATCGACAGCGCACGCCTGGGCAAGTACGCCGGCCACCCGAAACTCGGCGCTGCCGACTACAAACTGGTGCACCACGCCAAGAATGGTCGTTCGGTGTACAGCTTCTGCATGTGCCCGGGCGGCACCGTGGTGGCCGCGACGTCCGAGCCGAACCGTGTCGTGACCAACGGCATGAGCCAGTATTCGCGCAACGAGCGCAACGCCAACTCCGGCATTGTCGTCGGCATTACCCCGGAAGTGGATTATCCGGGCGGCCCGCTGGCCGGGATCGAGCTGCAAGAGCGCCTGGAATCCCACGCGTACATACTCGGTGGCAGTAACTACGAGGCCCCGGCGCAACTGGTGGGTGATTTCATCGCCGGCAAGCCATCTACGGCACTGGGCAGCGTGGAACCTTCCTACAAGCCAGGGGTGTCGCTGGGCGACCTGGCCTTGGCCCTGCCGGACTTCGCCATCGAAGCCATCCGCGAAGCCCTGCCGGCGTTCGAGAAACAGATTCGCGGTTACTCGCTGCACGACGCCGTGCTGACCGGCATCGAAACCCGCACCTCATCGCCCCTGCGCATTACCCGCAACGAATCGCTGCAGAGCCTGAACGTCAAGGGCCTGTTCCCGGCCGGTGAAGGTGCCGGTTATGCCGGCGGAATCCTGTCGGCGGGCGTGGACGGAATCCGGATTGCCGAGGCGGTGGCTCGGGATATCCTCGGCCTCGAGGCCTGAAGGGCCAATGACTCAGCCTAAGTAGACAGCATGACCCTGTGGGAGCGAGCTTGCTCGCGATGGCGGCCTGGCATTGAACACCGATGTCGACTGATCCACCGCTATCGCGAGCAAGCTCGCTCCCACAAGGGATCTCAGGGTTTTCAAGATTTAGATATTGGCCCGCAACACACTCTCCGGCAGCGCCTCGCCCCGCTCCACACTGGCCGCCACGACGTCCATCAATCCGCTCAACTCATACCCCTGGGCCTTGAGCCACGCCGGGTCGTAATAGGTCGTGGCGTAGCGCTCGCCACCGTCGCACAAAATCGCCACGATCGACCCCGACTCACCCGCATCCACCATCTGCCGGGCCGCCATGAGGGCGCCGATCAGGTTGGTGCCGCTGGACCCGCCAACCCGTCGTCCCAAGCGCTGGGCCAGGTAATGCATGGCCGCCAGCGACAAGGCGTCCGGGACCTTGACCATCGCATCGATGACTTTCGGCAAGAACGACGCTTCGACCCGGGGCCGGCCGATCCCCTCGATGCGAGAACCGCAATCCAGGCGCAGGCTGGCATCGCCGCTGCGGTAGTAGTCGAAGAACACTGAACGCTCGGCGTCGGCACACAGCACGCGGGTGCCGTGCTGGCGATAACGCACATAGCGCCCCAGGGTGGCGGTGGTGCCGCCGGTGCCGGGACTGGAAATCAGCCAAGTGGGCTCTGGATGCTGCTCGAAACGCATCTGCTGGAAGATCGATTCGGCAATGTTGTTATTAGCCCGCCAGTCCGTGGCGCGCTCGGCGTAGGTGAATTGGTCGATGAAATGCCCGTCATGCTCGCGGGCCAGGCGCTCGGATTCGGCGTAGATCTGCGTAGGATCGTCCACCAGGTGGCTCTGGCCGCCATAGAAAGCGATCTGTGCGATTTTCTCCCGGGAGGTGGTCGCCGGCATCACCGCAATGAACGGCAGGCCCAGCAACCTGGCGAAGTAGGCCTCGGAAATCGCTGTCGAGCCGCTGGAGGCCTCGATCACCGGCGCACCGGGCTTGAGCCAGCCATTACACAACGCATAGAGAAACAGCGAACGCGCCAGCCGATGCTTGAGGCTGCCGGTGGGATGGCTGGATTCATCCTTGAAATACAGTTCGATGCCCGGCAGGCCAGGCAGCGGCAGCGGAATCAGGTGGGTATCGGCGCTGCGCTGGAAGTCAGCCTCGATGATGCGGATCGCTTCGCGCGCCCACTGACGGTGGTCGTTCATGGTGTTTTCTCACTGGCTCGATTCGACGCTGGGAAACCTGGTGGTCATGCAGGCGCAACTTGGTCTCGGAAAAACCAGTCGCAAGCTTAGGAAAAAACCTACATCACGCACAGGTACAGCTAAGGTCCAATATGGCCCATAACTGCCCGACTGCGTGGCGCTGGCGTTGTAACGACATATAACAAAAAAGAATATAACTTTTGTTTTAACAACTAACAGTACGGGTTAGGGTGTGCCATCTTTTTGATTCAATGAATGGAGAGCGATCGTGGCTCTACGCAATTCTCTGACACGTTTTTTCCAACTGGAGGCTGCCAGCGGCCTGCTGCTGATCGCCGCCGCCGTGTTGGCCCTGGCCATCAATAACTCGCCTCTTTCCTGGCTGTACAACGGCCTGCTGGACACGCCGGTGGTCGCCCAGGTCGGCGCGTTGAAGATCGCCAAACCCTTGTTGCTGTGGATCAACGACGGCCTGATGGCGATGTTCTTCCTGCTCATCGGCCTCGAGGTCAAGCGTGAGGTCCTCGATGGGCAACTGTCGAAACCCTCGCAAATCGTCTTGCCGGGCGCGGCAGCGATCGGCGGCATGGTGGTGCCGGCCCTGATCTACTGGTTCCTCAACCGCGACAATCCGGCCGCCCTCGCTGGCTGGGCGATTCCGACGGCCACCGACATTGCATTCGCCCTCGGCGTGCTGGCCTTGCTCGGCAAACGGGTGCCGGTGTCGCTCAAGCTGTTCCTGATGACCCTGGCGATCATCGACGACCTGGGCGCCATTATCATCATCGCGATCTTTTACTCCGGCGCCCTGTCGACCTTGTCGCTTATGCTGGCAGCCGCCTGCATCGCTGCGCTGGTGGCGATGAACCGGATGGGCGTGGTCAAGCTCGGGCCCTATATGGTCATTGGCCTGATCCTCTGGGTCTGCGTACTCAAGAGCGGTGTCCATGCCACGCTGGCCGGCGTGACCCTGGCGTTCTGCATCCCGCTGCGCACGAAAAACGCCGAGACTTCGCCGCTGCTGACCCTGGAGCATGCCCTGCATCCCTGGGTGGCCTATGGCATCCTGCCGCTGTTCGCCTTCGCCAATGCCGGCCTGTCCCTGAGTGGCATCACTGTCGAGAGTTTCACCCATGACGTGCCGATGGGCATCGCCATTGGCCTGCTGCTGGGCAAGACCGTCGGCGTCTTCGGCCTGACCTGGCTGGCCGTGAAGATCGGCATCGCCAGCCTGCCCCTTGGCGCCAACTGGGGCCAGGTATTGGGTGTGGCGATCTTGTGCGGTATCGGGTTCACCATGAGCCTGTTCGTCGGCTCCCTCGCGTTCGAGCCGGGTGTGAGTGACTACGCGGGCATGGACCGGATGGGGATTCTCACTGGTTCGATCCTGGCGGCGTTGCTCGGTTATGCGGTGACGGCGGCGGCCAGTCGCAAGCAGCCTGCATTGCCAAGCTGATTCCTGGCTGCCGGATAGATCAGGAGGGGGGTGTATATCCATTTTTTCGGTAACGGCTGCTGGCGGTTCCGCTCTTACAGCGGGTCACTTTTGGAAGAGCGCCAAAAGTAACCAAAAGCGCTTTGCCCCACCACTCGGTGCCTCGCTCAGGCTCGGCACCGAGTGGTGGGGCAAGAGCGTTTTGCTTACTTTTGACTGGGCCGGCTTCCGGGCTTTTCAAAAGTGAGCCGCCGTCAGGGCGGAACCCTAAGTGGCCGTTACCGCAGCAACGGATATGTACCCAATCCAATCCAATCCAATCCAATCCAACCCCAAAAGAAAACGGCGCTTTCCATTCCCGGAATAAGCGCCGTTTTTTCTCTTACCTAACCAAGCTTAGTGCGATACGCGACTCGTACCATCCACAGTGGAAATACGAACCCGCTCACCCACACGGAATACCTCGTTCTCCTGAACCTGCTGCACATAGGCACGCATGCTACCGTCATCTTCACGAACGGTGATTTCCACACCCTGGGTACGGGTCAGACCTTCTTCAGTAGCAGAACCGATCAGGCCACCGGCCACCGCGCCGATCACAGCGGCGACGATGCTGCCACGGCCACCACCGATAGCGCTGCCGCCGACACCACCGACCACCGCACCGGCCGCACCGCCGATCGGGGTCTTGGTGCCTTCGATCTTGACCGGACGCAAGGATTCGATGGTCCCCATGCGAATCGTCTGCACGCGACGCGCTTCGTCACGGGAGTAGGAGTCACCGGTCAGGCTCGACTGACAGCCAGTGAGCAACATCGCCATCGTGGAAAAGGAAGCAACCAGCAAAACAGACTTACGCATAGCATCAAACTCCAAAAGACAGGGATTCATTAAACTCCGCAGCTTGACGCCTGTCACGGCCTCGCCGGGATAAAATTGTTTTCATTCAGGTGGGATACAGGCGCACCCGAAAAATTCACCAAACAGTAGCGCCAATTTCCGAAACCTGCGTCATCAACCCGGGGATTTTTCATGGATTATTTCATCATCGTCGCGGTCACCGTGGCCGGTTTGTACTTCCACTGGTGGCTGTACGTACGAATCAAACGCTGGATGGACCGCGACCTGGCGCTGTCCCTGGCGGGGCAGGATGAGCAGAAAAAGACCTACATGCTGCAACAATTGGCCCGCGCCCGGGAGCAAGGGGTCAAGCGCCGGGACTTGCCGCAATGGCTTAAAACCGCTGCGGCAGGTTACCCCGAAGTTAAGGCGCCAGACGCTCGCGCGTCCAGTTCGCCCCTTGCAGGCGGTAGTTGAGGCGATCGTGCAGGCGGCTCGGACGGCCCTGCCAGAACTCGATGCGCTCGGGCAGCAAACGATAACCGCCCCAATGCTCCGGGCAGTGCGGTTGGCTGTCGCTGAAGCGTTGTTCGGTGGCCTTGAGCAAGTCGTCCAGCTCTGCGCGCCCCGAAATCACTCGGCTCTGGGGTGAGGCCCAGGCGCCGAGACGGCTACCCAGCGGGCGAACCTGGTAATAGGCGTCCGACTCCTGCGCCGTGACCTTCACCACTTTGCCCTCGATCCGCACCTGGCGCTCCAGGGCTGGCCAGAAAAACGTCATGGCCGCGAATGGGTTCGCGGCCAGTTGCTGGCCCTTGGCGCTGTCGTAGTTGGTGAAGAACGTGAAGCCCAGGGCATCCAGCCCCTTGAGCAGCAGGATCCGGCAGTGCGGGCGCCCTTCTGCATCCACCGTCGCCAGGGTCATGGCGTTGGCCTCCACAGGCGCCTGCTCGGTTTTCACCGCGTCGGCGAACCAGTGGTGGAACAGTGCAAACGGCTCGGCCGGGGCTTGTGCCTCGGTCAAGCCATCGCGGGTGTAATCGCGGCGCATATCAGCCAGCGGTTGGGTCATGGCGCATTCCTTGTGGTTAGCCCATCACTGCTTGGGGGTATCGGCGGCCGCGACTTTCTTGGTATCCGTGGCGGCTTTGGCCGGTTGGGTTTTCTTCGCCGCAGTAGTGGCCTTGGCGGGGGCTTTCTTGGCAGGCGCCTTGGCCACGGCTTTTTTGGCCGGTGCTTTTTTGCTGGTCGGGGTCACGGCTTTTTTAGCCGCAGGCGCTGGAGCCGGGGCTGCGGGTTTCACGTCCTGGGCCGCCACCAGCGTCACTGGCGCAGGTGCCGGCATGTTGTATTTGCTCAGCAGCGCAACCATGGTGTTGGCCGGCGTGACCAGCAGTTCCACACGACGGTTCAAAGCACGACCTTCCACACTGTCGTTGGCCGCACGTGGTGCCACTGCGCCCATGCCGCGCAGCATCAGGCGATCACGTTGCAGGCCGCTGAGACGGAAAATCGCCGCCACGGACTGGGCACGCTCCTGGCTGAGTTTCAGGTTCGCGGGTGCGGCGCCCGAGGTGTCGGCGTGGCCGAGGATCAGCACGGCGGTCTTCGGGTCGGCTTCAAGGATCTTCGCCACACGGGTGAACGGGCCGAGGGTCACCGGCAGCAGCATGGCCGGGCGGTCCGGGTTGAAGGAGCCGTCCACCGGCGCGGTGACCACCAGCACGTTGTCGCGGCGCTCGAGTTGGAGCTTGCTGTCCTGGATGGCGGTGCGCAGCTTCGGCTCGTAGTCGTCGAGCCAGGCCTGGGTGACTTTCGGATCGGGCATCGGCACCGCCTTGGCGGTTTCCTGATCCTTGCCGCCAAACGGCCACCACCACTTGCCGTTGCTTTCGGCTTCGGCCTTGGCAACGGCCGGTGCCTTGGCTTCGGGCTTGTCTTGAGGCTTGACGGTTTCTTTCTTCGCGACGTCGGCAGCGTCATCGGAAGAGAACGGCCACCACCAGTTCGTGGCGCTCTCGGCCTTGGCTTGCGGGGCGCCGACGGCCGGTTTCAGAGGCGCCGCTGGCGCCGTTTCCTTGGCCACTACCTTGTCGGAAGAGCCGAACGACCACCAGCTACCGCCGCCCTCGGCATCATTTTGTGGGGTTTGTGCGCAACCGGTGATAGCGAAGCACAGCGCCAGAGCGAGGGTTTTATTCGATGACATTGGATATCCACAAAATGATGTAAATGGAAAAACAAAGGCCATGTTTTGGCCGCATAAACAGACGCTTGGAAACTGAAAAGGACACGAGGTTCCGGTGCCCGCCGCCTTCAATGGCGCTTTATAGACAAGTGGCAAGTACCCTCGCAAGGTTCTGCGCGCGCGGGTCCATTAATACGTAAGGCCCGAGCGTGTTGGTCACGAAGCCAAAAGCCACATCATGTTCCGGGTCAGCAAACCCCATGGAGCCCCCGGCCCCCGGATGACCGAACGTCCGTGGGCCGAGGCCGTAGGTCGCATTCGGCACATCCGGCTGGTCGAGCATGCAACCCAGGCCGAAACGGGTCTGGGTCAACAACGTCTTGTCCTCGCCGAAGCTGTGCTGGCGAGTCAGTTCGTCGAGCATTTCACCTTCCAGCAGGCTGCCGTCCAGCAGCCCCGCATAGAACCCGGCCAGACTGCGGGCGTTACCGTGGCCGTTGGCCGCCGGTTGCTGCATGCGCCGCCATTCCGGCTTGTTGGTACTGGTCATGATCGACGGCGGATTGGTAAAGGCCCGGGTGGTCATGGCCGTGGGTTCGCGCATCGTCACCTGCAGCAGGTGTTGGGCTGCGGCATCGCCGACGTTGCCTTTGCCACGGGCGATATGGGCCACGCGATGAAACTCCTCGTCAGCCAGGCCAACGTGAAAATCCAGGCCCAACGGCTTGGCAATACGGGCCACGATGGACTCCCCCGGGCCACGCCCATCGGCCCTGCGCAGCAGCTCGCCGATCAGCCAGCCATAGGTGATCGCGGCATAACCGTGGCCCTCGCCCGGCGACCACCAAGGGGCTTCGGCGGCCAGGGCATCGACCATGGCTTGCCAGTCATAAAGCGCTTCGGGCGGCAATAAATCATGCAATGCCGGGAGCCCGGCCTGATGGCAGAGCAATTGGCGCAAGGTGATGGATTGCTTGCCGGCGGCGGCAAACTCGGGCCAATAGCGGGCTACCGGGGCATCCAGCTGCAACTTGCCTTCGGCCACCAGTTGCAGGGCGGTGACGGCGGTGAAGGTCTTGGTGCAGGAAAACAGGTTGGCGATGGTGTCGCTGTGCCAGGCTTCATGGCCATCCTTGTCGGCAGTACCGGCCCACAGATCGATCACCGTGCGACCACCCACCTGGATGCACAACGCCGAGCCGCGCTCCTGGGGATTATCGAACAGTGCCGCGAACGCTTCACGCACCGCCTCGAACTGAAGTTCATAATGGCCTTGAATCTGCACCCGTAACTCCCTTGAAACAAACACTTTTAAGGTGGCTGGCATTGTTTCAGCCATTCAGGCTTTTGGGAACCGCCGCAAGACGGCTGGCTAAGCATGCCCCCGTGGCAAGAAGAACCTGTGGGAGCAAGGCTTGCCCGCGATGAGGTCTGTGAGGTCTTTCTGAGACCGAGGTACCTTCATCGCGGGCAAGCCTTGCTCCCACAAATACATTTGCCTCACCGTGAAGTTGCAGCAGCCTCAGGAAATCTCTCGCCGAAACGGCGGCAGCGCGTTGAGGATCGCCTTGCCGTAGCGCTGGGTCACCAGCCGCCGGTCGAGCAAGGTGATGGTGCCGCGGTCTTCTTCGGTGCGCAGCAAGCGGCCACACGCCTGGACCAGCTTCAGCGAAGCGTCCGGTACGGAGATTTCCATGAACGGGTTGCCGCCTCGGGCTTCGATCCACTCGGCCAGCGCGGCTTCCACCGGGTCATCGGGGACCGAGAATGGAATCTTGGCGATCACCACGTGCTCGCAATAGGCACCCGGCAAGTCCACGCCTTCGGCAAAACTCGCCAGGCCGAACAGCACGCTGGAATCCCCACCATCGACCCGCGCCTTGTGTTTGTTCAGGGTTTCCTGCTTCGACAGGTTGCCCTGGATGAACACCTGCTTGCGCCAGTCACGGTCGAGGCCGTCGAACACGTCCTGCATCTGTTTACGCGAGGAAAACAGCACCAGGGTGCCCCGTGAGCCTTCCACCAGTTCTGGCAGGTCGCGGATGATCGCCGCCGTGTGGGCGGCGGCATCCCGCGGGTCGGCCTTGAGGTCCGGCACCCGCAGCACGCCAGCATCGGCGTGATGGAAGGGGCTCGGGACCACGGCGGTCACGGATTTCTTCGGCAGGCCGGCGCGCATGCGGAAACGGTCGAACGTGCCCAGGGCGGTCAGCGTGGCGGAGGTTACCAGCGCGCCATAGGCCACGTTCCACAGGTTGCGACGCAGCATTTCCGCCGCCAGGATCGGGCTGGCATTGACCTCGATATCGAACAGCGAACCGCTTTCGGCCAGGGTCAGCCACCGCGCCATTGGCGGGTTGTCTTCCGGGTCTTCGGCGGTGAAGGCGGTCCACAGTTCCCAATTGCCTTGTGAGCGGGACAACAGGCTACCGAACAGCGGGTACCACTCTTCGGCCTGGTTGCTGGCGATACCGATGTTGACCTCGCCATCCATGCCTTCCTTGAGCAGGTCGGTCAGGCGCGTGAACAGGTCGGTCAGGCGCGCGAAACCTTTCTTGAGCTCGATGCCCATTTCGCGCATGTGCTCGGGGATCACCCCGCCGACAAACCGGTGGCGTGGCCGCTCGCGGCCCTCGACGTCTTCGCCGGGCTTGAAGTCGGCCACTTGCTCGCAAGCGGTGAACATGAACTGCTGGTTCGTCTTGATTTCCCGCGCCAGCTCCGGCACTTGCTCGATGAACTTGCCCAGGTCACCTGGCAATGGATGCTGGGCCAACAGTTTGGTGAGGTTCTTGGCGGTGGTTTCCAGCCAGTCGGCGGTGGAACGCAGCCGGGTGTAATGGGCGAAATGCCCGATGGCCTTGTCCGGCAGGTGATGGCCTTCGTCGAACACGTAGATCGTGTCGCGCGGGTCCGGCAGCACCGCACCGCCGCCCAGGGCCAGGTCAGCCAGGACCATGTCGTGGTTGGTGACGATGACGTCGACCTTGCCCATGCCTTCGCGGGCCTTGTAGAAGGCACACTGGCCGAAGTTCGGGCAATGGCGGTTGGTGCACTGGCTATGGTCGGTCGTCAGGCGGGACCAGTCGGCGTCTTCCAGGGCCGTGGACCAGCTGTCGCGGTCGCCGTCCCATTTATTGCCGGCCAGCTTCTCGATCATGCTGGTGAACAGCTTCTGACTGGCCTCATCGACTTCGATCTTGAAGCCTTCTTCTTCGAACAACTGGGCCGTGGCAGTCTGCGCGTGGCCTTCCTGGAGCAACATGTCGAGCTTGGACAGGCACATGTAGCGCCCACGGCCCTTGGCCAGCGCGAACGTGAAGTTCAGCCCGCTGTTGCGCATCAGGTCGGGCAGGTCCTTGTAGACGATCTGCTCCTGCAGGGCGACGGTGGCCGTGGCGATCACCAGGCGTTTGCCAGCGGCTTTGGCAGTGGGAATCGCCGCCAGGCTGTAGGCCACGGTCTTGCCGGTACCGGTGCCGGCCTCCACCGCCACGATGGCGGGCTCGCCACTGCGCCGGCCTTCGTCGTCGGTGTCGATGTCACCCAGGACTTTTGCCACTTCGGCAATCATCAGGCGCTGGCCATATCGCGGCTTGAGGCTCTTGGCTTCGAGAAAACGCGAATAGGCGCCCTGGATCGTGGTTTTGAGTTCGGTGCTGATCATGAATGGTCGGGCGCAAAAAACGCTGGATAAATTTTCAGTGGTTCGGATCGGCGGCTATCATACCCCGCTAATGAATCCTGCGCAGAACGGAGTAACCCAATGACACCCTTTGCCCTCGTCTACACCCTGCATTTACTGGCGGCCCTGGTCTGGGTCGGCGGCATGTTCTTCGCCTGGATGATCCTGCGCCCCGCCGCAATGACGGCGCTTGAGGGCCCTGCCCGGCTCAAGTTGTGGGTAGAAGTGTTTCAGCGTTTTTTTGTCTGGGTCTGGGTCGCGGTGGTGCTTTTACCGATCAGCGGTGTAGGCCTGATCCATATGCGCTTCGCCGGTTTCGAAACCGCGCCGCGGTATGTGCAAGTGATGATGGGGTTGTATGTGGTGATGACGGCGCTGTTTATCCGCATCCAGGCCCTGCAACTGCCGACATTGCGTAACGCCGTGACGGCGCAGGACTGGCCGGCGGGTGCGGCGGTGCTGGGGAAGATTCGCAGGCTGGTAGGGATCAACCTGTTGATCGGGTTGCTGGTGGTGGCGATTGGCGCGGCGCGACCGATGTTCTGAAAAAATCGGCGGCATCACACAGAACCTGTGGGAGCGGGCTTGCTCGCGAAGGCGGTGGGTCAGTCAATGCTGATTAACCTGACACGCCCTCTTCGCGAGCAAGCCCGCTCCCACATTAGGTTCGTCATACGTTCAGAACCGCTGCACCGTCACCACCCCCGCCGCTCCAGCAGGCCCTGGCTGGCCATCGGCGCCAGGACGGCCGTTTTTGCCGCCGTCGGCGGTATAGACCAGGCAGCCCTTGGCCTTGCCCCCCGCCCCAGGCTTGCCGCCAGGACCCGCCGCGCCACCGGCTCCGCCATCCACCAGCACTTTGATCTGCTCGGCAGGATAGGCGTTGGGCAGTTCAAGGCGTACCAGCGCACCGGCCGCGCCCGGCTGGCCATCGCTGCCATTGCTGCCGTCGGCCCCGCGACCGGCCGAACCCCAGGTGCAGCCCGGCGCCTGGCCATTGGCACCGTCAAGGCCGACGAAACCCGGCGCACCGGCACCACCGCGGGCATCCACCGACAACAGCGGCGCATTCAACGCCTTGAACTGCAGGTTGAGATCACGCCCCGGCCGCGCCGCCTTGGTGTAGGTACCCGGTGCGCCGCGTGACGTGATCTGACTGCCCTCGGCCAGCTCAGCCTGGGCCACTTTCATGGCCAATACCTGCTGCGCCGGCACGATGGCGATCCGCGCCTCGCGCCCCAGGTGCAATTGGTCGATGGTCAGTTCCGTGACATTGGAAGGCACCAGCAGCGTGCCGTAATCGGCCACGTCCAGGCGTTCCAGGGTCAGCGTGCTGGTGGTGTTGGGCAGGCGCATCAACGAATGGCCTTCGACCTGGAGCACCTGGGCTGAAGCCCACGGGCATACGAGTGCGGCAAGCAGACACAATTTACGCATGGGAAGCCTCTGGCGCGGTCGGGAGGGTTTTCAGGTGGAAGATGCCGAACAGCAGCACTCTGAGGCGATCACGGCCAGGCGCGGGGCGGCCACGGAAACTGGCCCTGAACAACAGCAGTTCCAGCAGATGGAGCACCAGCAAAAACGCGCCGGCGACATTGACCAGCAGATGCAGCGGATGGACGAACGGCACGACCAGATTGACCAGTACCACCAGCCAGAACAGCAGGGTCAGCAAGCGCCCCAGCCCCCAAAACACCTTCATACGCCCCCCTGATCGGGAATTATTCTTTGCGCGCACAGTAACGGCTTGCGCGCAGGATAAGCCAGAGGGCCAGGCAAATTTAATCTAACCTGAGCCCCGGCCCCCGGATCGCCTTACTGACGACCCGGCAGCCCTGGCCCGAGCCTCAACGCTGGATATGCAGTTCAACCCGACGGTTCTGCGCCCGCCCTTCGTCGGTCTCATTGTCGGCCACCGGCTCGCTTTCGCCTTTGCCTTCGCTAGTGAGTTTGTCCGGGGCCAGCCCCTGGGTCAGCAAATACTCCACGACGCTGCTGGCCCGACGTTCAGACAGCCCCTGGTTATAGGCATCACTGCCGACACTGTCGGTGTGACCCACGACCCGGATGCTGGCGACATTGGCATGGCTGAGCTTGCCCATCAGCCCATCGAGCTGGCTTCGAGCTTCTGCGGTGAGATCGGACTTGTCGAAATCGAACAGTACCTTGCCGGCGTCGTTGAGGGTGATGACCTCGCTAGCCGGTGCTTCAGGCTCCACGGGTGGGGCGCTGGCCGGGTATTGCGGCACAGGGCAACCGTGATGTTCGACAGGGGTATTGGCCGGCGTATCGGGACAACGGTCGCGGCGGTCGAACACCCCGTCGTCGTCTTCATCACCATCCTGGGCATAGCAGATCAAGCCACCGCCCAGCAGCCCCAGTGCGGCGCCGCCAGCGGCCCAGCCACTGCTTTCAATGGCCCCCAACCCGCCGCCAACCAAGCCGCCGATCAGGCTACAGATTGGCCAGGTGCGTTGATTGAGAGGTGCGCTACCGTCGCTGTGAGTGGCGCAACCGGACAACAGACTGCTCGCCAGCAGTACCGGTAAGGCGGCCCTGATTAGAACGTTCATGGTGAAGGCTCCTGTGTCACCGGCCCATACCGGTCACACAGGAGTAAAGACCCGCATCCGCAACTCTACAAGCCGCGGATGGCAAGGGTTTCAGCGGTTTATCTTGATTTCCGTGCGACGGTTCATCGCGCGGCCGTCGGCGGTCTTGTTATCGGCCACCGGCTGGCTCTCTCCGGCGCCGGACACCGAGACAAAACTGGCACGCGGTACGCCGTTTTCGACCAGGTATTGCACCACCGAGTTGGCCCGTTTCTCCGACAACCGTTGGTTATAGGCATCGCTGCCGACACTGTCGGTATGGCCGGTGACCCGTAGTTGCGCGGTGGACGTTTCCTGTTTCAGCCGGGTGGCGACCGTGCTCAGTACATCCATGTCGGCCGGGGTCAGCGTGGCTTTGTTGAACTCGAAGTGCACATCGCGGATCACGATGGTTTCTTCCTGGACCACCACGGCCTCTTCAACCACTGGCGCTGGAACAGGTGGCGGGCAGCCGTCAGCATCGACCTGTACGCCCTTCGGCGTGCCCGGGCACTTGTCGCGACTGTCCGGCACACCATCGCCATCTTCGTCGCCATCGCCGTGCACCCAGCAATAAGCTGCCGCCATGCCGCCAACGTACAGCGCGCCGCCGCCAGCCCAAGAAGTACTTTCTATGGCGCCTAATCCCGCACCGATCGCACCGCCGACTGCCGCACAGGTCGGCCAGTCGGTTTTCTGCAAACCTGCACAACCAGTCAACACACTGGTTAGCAGAACCAGGGGTAACGCTGTCCGAACTATGCTCATCGGGTTTCTCCTTGAGGGATCGGCTTTGCGCCGATTCAGGGGAGTAAAGACCCGTCTTCGAATCTGCGCCAGCCTGAGCAATCGCGGGTTTTCGCCCCGTGTTTGCGACGTTTGCGCACATTCTGGGACAAACCGCTCTAGGCCACGATGTCCGGGCAGGCTATCGTGGTGGTTCTGACTGAGGAACTTCGATGACCGTTGCCATTTCTTCGCGTACGCCCCAGCAAGCCCTGGCGGCCGTGCTTGACCGTTATGCCCCACAAACACTGCTGCTGATCGGTGCCAGCGACTTTCCCGCACTCGAAGCATTCCAGCAGGCCCACCCCGACACCGAAGTGATCCACGCCGGCCCCGGCGCGCTGCCGGCGGACGTGGCGGCGCGGCGTTTTGACCTGGCCCTGGCGCTCGATTGCCTGGAGCATTTGCCCAAACGCGAGGGTCTGAACCTGTTGGGTGGTATTCGCAATCTCAACGCCAGCCGCATCGCCGTGCTGGCAGACCTCAACGCCTGTGGCTGGCAAGAGACGGACTTTTTTTCCCTGGCCCTGCAAGCCAGCGAACGATTCCAGCGTGAAGATCAGGTGTTGACCCTGTTCACCTACGATCTGCTTGAATACAAACAAGTCCCCGACTGGCTCAACTCGCGCTTTTGGGCCAACCCGGAAAACTTTGGAAAATATTGGTGGTAACCGTGAACACAAGCCCGCACACACCCATTTGCCCCTGCGGCAGTGGCAACTCACTGGACGCCTGCTGCGGCCACTACCACGACGGTCACCCGGCGCCCTGCGCCGAAGCCTTGATGCGCTCGCGCTATAGCGCCTATGTGCTGGGCCTGGTGGATTATCTGGTCGCCACCACCCTGCCCGCCCAGCAGCAAGGCCTTGATCGCCAGTCTATCAGCGAGTGGAGCGCCAACAGCACCTGGTTGGGGCTGGACGTGGAAAGCAGCGAAGTGTTCGGCGGTCAACCGGAACACGCCTTTGTCACGTTCACGGCACGCTGGCACGACGGCCAGGGCGAGCATAGTCACCGTGAACAGTCCTCGTTCGTGCAGAACACCGGGCGCTGGTACTTCATCGACCCGACCGTGCCGGTCAAGACAGGCCGCAATGACGGCTGTCCGTGCGGAAGCGGGCACAAATTCAAGAAGTGCTGCGCCGGCTACTTCAATCGTTGATTTCGCCAATGTCCGACGCTCATCCATCGGCCCAGAGGGCTAGACTGGGGGTAAACCAGAGGCACGGACATGACCCCTCCATCATTCTTGCTACGCATCACCTGCCTGCTGCTGCTCGTCGGGCTCGGCGGCTGTGCGTCCTGGCAAGGTGAAGAAGCCCCTGAACCAAAGGTGCATCTGGTCAAGGTCGAGGTGGTGCGGGCCAGACTGCTGGAGCAGAAGTTCATGCTGCACTTTCGCGTCGACAACCCCGGCGACAGCGACCTGACCGTTCGCGGCCTGACCTACCGCATCCACCTGGGCGACCTGTTGCTGACAGAAGGTGAGCATGAACACTGGTTCACCGTGCGCCCCCGGCACAGCGCCTATTTCAAAGTGCCGATCCGCACCAACCTGTGGCCGCAGGTGCGGGACGTGGTGAAGTTGCTGGAAAAACCCCGTGAACAGATCCCCTATCGTCTGGAAGGTGAGCTGGAAACCGGATTATTCATCGCCGACTACGTGCACCTGGAACGCAATGGCGTGATAATCGCCGCCGATTTTATTGCGGAGTAACCTCGATGACCCAACAACCCCACGTCCATGGCCCTGATTGCAACCACGATCACGACCATCATCACGATCATGACCACGGCCATGTCCACGGTCCGAACTGCGGCCACGCCCACCAGGAACCGGTGCGCAACGCCCTGAAGGATGTCGGCCGCAACGATCCTTGCCCATGCGGCAATGGCAAGAAATTCAAGAAGTGCCACGGGGCTTGAGGGGCCGGGCGAAAAAGTTTTTCGCCGGTTAGACCGTCATCGCGAGCAAGCTCGCTCCCACAGGGGATTTGCGGTGAGGCGATATTTAATGATCGCCGAAGAATCAATGTGGGAGCGAGCTCGCTCGCGATGAGGCCGGTACATTCACTGCTTATGTATCAGCCCGCCTGCAGAATCCGCTTCACATCGACCACCGTCGCATACTCGCCATGCAAGTTGCCCAGGGACATGGCATGCACCTCGGCAGCCGAACGGGCGTTACCGAAGTAATCGCTCTTGTCGAAGGTAAAGCAGGCATCCTCGACCACCCACGTGTCGAATCCCAGGTTGCCGGCCGTACGCGCCGTGGACTCCACCGAGTTGTGCGTCGCCACGCCGACGATCACCAGTTGCCCGACGCCCGCCCTGCGCAGGTCTTCCTCCAGGCGCGTGCCACTGAACGCATCCGGCACCTGTTTTTGCACCAGCCATTCCCCCGCCAGCGGCTCGAACCGTGGCTGGACCTCCACGCCCGACTGCCCCGGCCAGAACACCGAGTCCGGCGAGCGGGACAAATGGTGGACGTGAATCACCGGTCGCGCCGTGTGTCGCCATAAAGCCAGTAGCTCCAGCATGCGCAGCTCTGCCTCGGGATTGTTGCGAGGGCCGAGCCTGGGATGAAGGATGCCTTTTTGTTGATCGATGAGGATCAGCGCTGCGTTGTGATGTAGCTCCATGCCAGTTTTCTCTTGTTCAGTCATTGGGTCCCCCTCCACTTTGAGCATCAGGGCTTCTTTCAGGCAAGTCTTTGGGCAGGCTACCCCCGTAAACCGGGGTTTCATCGCCAAATCAACAAATAACCCTCGCCCCCGCTTGCGCGGCCCCCGCCTGCTCACTAACGTAGCGCCTTTATTGGTGCCACCCCCCTCCCGCAGGAGCTTTGCCATGGCCTCGCCAGCCTCTATTTCCCTTATCCCCCGGCTCGGCGTTGCCGCCGCAGTGGCCAGTGTGCTCGGTTTGAGCGGATGCCAGACCTGGAATGCCCAGGACACTGTCCCACCGACTTCCGGTGTGCAACCGCTCAAGGGGCTGGCGCAGAACGTCTCGGTCCGGCGCAATGCCACGGGCATGCCGCTGATCGAAAGCAACAGCTTCCATGACGCCCTGTTCACCCTCGGCTACGTCCACGCCAGCGATCGCATCACCCAGATGGTCACCCTGCGCCTGCTGGCCCAGGGGCGGCTGGCAGAGATGTCCGGCGCCGAACGGCTGGACGTCGACCGCTACATGCGCGCCGTCAACCTGAAGAAAAACGCCGACGAGCTGTACAAGGCGTCTTCGCCACGGCTCAAGCGTTTCTTCGAAGTCTATGCCCGCGGCGTCAACGCCTACCTGTTCCGCTATCGCGACAAGTTGCCGTCGGACCTGGCCGCCACCGGTTACAAACCCGAATACTGGAAACCGGAAGACTCGGCGCTGATGTTCTGCCTGCTGAATTTCAGCCAGTCGGCCAACCTGCCGGAAGAAATCGCCAGCCTGGTGCTGGCCCAGACCGTCACCAACGACAAGCTCGCCTGGCTGAACCCGTCCTATCCGGACGAACCACTGCCCGTGGCCGAGGCCGACAAACTCCAGGGCTTGCGGCTCAACGGCCAGATTCCGGGCCTGAACGAGATCAGCAAGGCCACCAGTCAGTTGGCCGGGCTGAACCTCTTGAGCGCTGCGTCTTCGAGTAACTGGGCCATCGCGCCGCAACGCAGCCGCAGTGGCAAAAGCCTGCTGGCCAGCGACAGCCATGGGCCGCTGGGCATGCCGGGGCTGTGGAGCCCCGTACAGATCCGCGCGCCCAAGTACCAGGCGGCCGGGGTTTCCGTGGCGGGCATCCCGATGATCCTGGCCGGGTTCAACGGCAAAGTGGCCTGGAGCATGACCAGCGTGCTGGGGGACAACCAGGACCTGTTCCTGGAAAAAATCCGCCGCCAGGGCAACAGCCTGTCCTATGAGGTCAACGGCAAATGGCAGCCGGCGATCGTGCGCAACGAAACCTACTTCATCAAAGGCCAGCGGCCGATTCGTGAAGCGGTGTTCGAGACCCGCCACGGCCCGCTGCTCAACAGCGCCCAGGGCCCGGCGATGGCCAACGGCTTTGGCCTGGCCTTGCAGACGCCGAACTTGAGCGACGACAAGACCCTGGATGCGTTCTTCGACCTGTCCCGGGCACAGAACGTCGAGAAAGCCTCCGACGCCAGCCGGGAAATCCGCGCCATGGCCGTGAACCTGGTATTTGCCGACGCCAGCCATATCGGTTGGCAAGTCACCGGTCGCTATCCAAACCGCCGTGAAGGCGAAGGCCTGTTGCCGTCGCCGGGCTGGGACGGTCGCTACGATTGGGACGGTTACGCCGACCCCATGCTGCACCCCTACGATCAGGACCCGGCCCAGGGCTGGCTCGGCACCGCCAACCAGCGGGTCATTCCCCACGGCTATGGCATGCAGCTGTCCAACTCCTGGGCCGCACCGGAGCGCGGCGAACGCATGGCCGAACTGGCCGGCGCGGGCAAGCACGACACCCGCAGCCTGACCGCCATGCAATACGACCAGGGCACGACCTTCGCGGCCAAGCTCAAGAAAGTTTTCGAGGCACCGGGCATGGCCCAGCCGCTCAAACAGGCGATCGAAGCCCTGCCGATGGCTGACCGGGCCAAGGCCCACGAGGCCTATACCCGCTTGATGGCATTCGATGGCCGGCTCAGCCCGACCTCCACCGACGCGGCGATCTATGAGCTGTTCCTGCAGGAAAGCATGAAGCAGATTTTCCTCGACGAGCTGGGCCCGGACAGCAGCCCGGCGTGGCAGGCGCTGGTTGCCAACGGCCAATTGTCCTACTCGGCCCAGGCCGATCATCTGCTGGGGCGTGAAGACAGCCCGTTCTGGGACGATGTGCGCACACCCCAGAAAGAAGACAAGGCCGTCATTCTCGCCCGCAGCCTGGCCGCCACCATCGGCGCCGGTGAAAGCCAGTTGGGCGGTGACCACAAGGCTTGGCAGTGGGGCAAGTTGCATCGCTACGCATGGAAGAACAGCTCCGGCCAGATCGTACGCGGCCCGCTGCCGGCCGGTGGCGACGCCAGCACGCTCAACACCGCAGCGTTCGCTGGGGGGCAGGATTTCAACACCACCCTGGCGCCAGCCATGCGCTTTATCGTCGACTTCGGCCAGCCTGAACCGTTGATGATCCAGGACGGTGCCGGCCAATCCGGCAACCCGGTCAGCCCGAACTATGCCAATGGCATCGATCCGTGGATCAAGGGGCAGTACCAGAGCCTGCCGTTGCAATCGCAGAATTTCGATCGGGCCTATGGCAAGACGCGGTTGACGTTGGTGCCTGGCAAATAACTGCAGGCTGTTCTGCTTTCCTGTGGCGAGGGAGCTTGCTCCCGCTCGGGCGCGCCAGCGCCCGCAAATAAAGGGGCCGCTTCGCAGCCCAGCGGGAGCAAGCTCCCTCGCCACATGTGTTTTACCCAGTAGAGCGCGCGCCATCCTGGTGCATTTTTTGATGTACGCTCATCCCCGCGCACCATCGCATTCCGCTGCCTGCCGCCGAAGCTTTTAAAACACTTGTTCGGCACTCTGGTTCGGAAATTGCTACCTTTATGCCGTCATACCGTTCTCGCCTTCACCGGTAACAATACTTACGCGCCACAAGCGCTCATATTGGTTTTAGGGATTGAATAATGAAAAAAGCACTGCTGACCCTTTCTGCACTGGCGTTGTGCATGGCTGCTGGCGTCGCCACGGCCAAGGAATACAAGGAACTGCGTTTTGGTGTCGACCCTTCCTACGCCCCGTTTGAGTCCAAGGCCGCCGACGGCAGCCTGGTCGGTTTCGACATCGATCTGGGCAATGCGATCTGCGAAGAGCTGAAGGTCAAATGCAAATGGGTCGAAAGCGATTTCGACGGCATGATCCCGGGCCTCAAGGCCAATAAATTCGACGGCGTGATCTCCTCCATGACCGTTACCCCGGCCCGTGAAAAAGTCATCGACTTCTCCAGCGAACTGTTCTCCGGCCCAACCGCCTATGTATTCAAGAAGGGCTCGGGCCTGAGCGAAGACGTTGCCTCGCTCAAAGGCAAGACCGTCGGCTACGAGCAAGGCACCATCCAGGAAGCCTACGCCAAGGCCGTGCTGGACAAGGCTGGCGTCAAGACCCAGGCCTATCAGAACCAGGACCAGGTCTACTCCGACCTGACCTCGGGTCGCCTTGATGCCGCGATCCAGGACATGCTCCAGGCTGAGCTGGGCTTCCTGAAATCGCCAAAAGGCGAAGGCTATGAAGTCAGCAAGCCGGTGGACAGCGAACTGCTGCCATCCAAGACCGCCATCGGCATCCAAAAGGGTAACAAAGAGCTGAAGGCCCTTTTAGATAAAGGTATCAAAGCGTTACACGACGACGGCAAGTACGCCGAGATCCAGAAAAAACACTTTGGCGATCTGAATCTGTACAGCGGCAAATAATGCGCTGCGCCCATCCGGTCTCGGATGGGCGCTTTTCTCCTGCCAAAGGCTTTCTTCCATGTTCGAACAACTCCTACAAAATCTGGGGCTCTCTGCCTTCAGCCTGCAGGGCTTTGGCCCGCTGCTGATGCAAGGCACCTGGATGACCATCAAGCTGTCGGCCCTGTCCCTGTTGTTGAGCGTCTTGCTCGGCCTGTTGGGCGCCAGCGCCAAGCTGTCCAGCGTCAAACTGCTGCGAATCCCTGCCCAGCTCTACACCACGCTGATCCGTGGCGTGCCGGACCTGGTGCTGATGCTGCTGATCTTCTACAGCCTGCAAACCTGGCTGACCTCGTTTACCGACTTCATGGAATGGGAATACATCGAGATCAACCCATTCGGCGCCGGGGTGATCACCCTGGGCTTCATCTATGGCGCGTACTTCACCGAAACCTTTCGCGGCGCGATCCTCTCGGTCCCCCGGGGCCAGGTCGAAGCCGCCACGGCCTACGGCCTCAAGCGTGGCCAGCGCTTTCGCTTCGTGGTGTTTCCACAAATGATGCGCTTCGCCCTGCCGGGTATCGGCAACAACTGGATGGTAATGCTCAAGGCCACCGCGCTGGTGTCGATCATCGGCCTGGCCGACCTGGTCAAGGCGGCCCAGGATGCGGGCAAGAGCACCTACCAATTGTTTTACTTCCTGGTACTGGCGGCATTGATCTATTTGCTGATCACCAGCGCGTCCAACGTCATCCTGCGCTGGCTTGAACGCCGTTACGCCGCCGGCGCCCGGGAGGCGGTGCGATGATCGAACTTCTGCAAGAATACTGGCGGCCGTTCCTTTACAGCGATGGCGTCAACGTCACGGGCCTGGCGATGACCCTGTGGCTGCTCAGCGCCTCGCTGCTGATCGGTTTCGTGGTGTCGATCCCGCTGTCCATCGCCCGGGTTTCGCCCAAGTTCTACGTCCGCTGGCCGGTGCAGTTCTACACCTACCTGTTCCGGGGCACGCCGCTCTATATCCAGTTACTGATCTGCTACACCGGCATCTACAGCATCGAGGCGGTGCGCGCCCAACCCATGCTCGACAGCTTCTTTCGCGATGCGATGAACTGCACGATCCTGGCCTTCGCCTTGAACACCTGCGCCTACACCACGGAGATTTTCGCCGGGGCGATTCGCAGCATGAACCATGGCGAAGTGGAAGCAGCCAAGGCCTACGGCCTGACCGGTTGGAAGCTGTACACCTACGTGATCATGCCGTCGGCGCTGCGCCGCTCGCTGCCGTATTACAGCAACGAAGTCATCTTGATGCTGCACTCGACGACCGTGGCATTCACCGCTACCGTTCCAGACGTGCTGAAAGTCGCCCGGGACGCCAACTCGGCGACGTTCCTGACGTTCCAGTCGTTCGGGATCGCCGCGTTGATCTACCTGACCGTCACCTTTGCACTGGTAGGCCTCTTCCGCCTCGCCGAACGCCGCTGGCTGGCCTTTCTCGGGCCGACCCACTAGGGCTTTTGTTCCAGGACACACACGCACATGCGCCACCAGATCCATGACCTGCTGGCCCCGGTACCGGGGACCGCACGCAAGATCCACAGCTTCCACTTCGGCCCGGAAAAAGCCGTCGGCAAAATTTATATCCAGGCGTCCCTGCACGCCGATGAACTGCCGGGCATGCTGGTCGCCTGGCACCTCAAGCAACGCCTGGCCGAACTCGAAGCGTCGGGCCACCTGCGGCACGAGATCGTGCTGGTGCCCGTCGCCAACCCCATCGGCCTCGAACAAGTGCTGATGGACGTGCCCCTGGGCCGCTACGAAACCGAGAGTGGGCAGAATTTCAACCGCCGTTTCGTCGACCTGAGCGAAGAAATCGGCAACGAAATCCAGGACCTGCTCACCGACGATCCGCAGCACAACCTGATGCTGATCCGTACCAGCCTGCGCGATGCCCTCGCCCGACAGACCCCAGGCACGCAATTGCAATCCCTGCGCCTGGCCCTGCAGCGGCTGGCCTGCGACGCCGACATGGTGCTGGACCTGCATTGCGACTTCGAAGCCGTGGCCCACCTCTACACCACACCCGAAGCCTGGCCACAGGTCGAACCGCTGGCCCGCTACATCGGCGCCGAAGCCTGCCTGCTGGCGACCGATTCGGGCGGCCAGTCGTTCGACGAATGCTTCACCCTGCTCTGGTGGCAACTCAAGGAACGCTTCGGCGAACGCTTCGAGATTCCCCTGGGCAGCTTTTCGGTCACCGTGGAGCTGCGCGGCCAGGGTGACGTCAACCACGGTCTGGCGAGCCTCGACTGCCAGGCCTTGATCCAATACCTGATCCGCTTCGGCGCCATCGACGGCGAACCGATGCCAATGCCCAAGCTGCCCTACCCGGCCACGCCGCTGGCCGCTGTCGAGCCGGTGGCGACGCCCGTGGGTGGTTTGCTGGTCTACAGCGCCCTGCCCGGCGAATACCTGGAGGCGGGGCAACTGATCGCGCAAGTCATCGACCCGGTCAACGACACCGTCACCCCCGTTCATTGCCGTAACGCCGGGCTGCTGTACGCCCGTTCGCTGCGCCGCATGGCCACGGCCGGCATGGTGATCGCCCATGTCGCCGGCACCGAAGCCTACCGCAGCGGCTACCTACTTTCGCCTTGAGGATGCATGCTCCATGTACAAACTGACCATCGAAGGCCTGCACAAAAGCTATGGCGAACATAAAGTGCTCAAGGGCGTTTCGCTCAAGGCCAAGACCGGCGACGTCATCAGCCTCATCGGCGCCAGCGGCTCAGGCAAAAGTACCTTTTTGCGCTGCATCAACTTCCTGGAACAACCCAATGACGGCGCCATGAGCCTGGACGGCCAGCCGATCCGGATGATCAAGGACCGCCACGGCATGCACGTGGCCGACGCCGACGAACTGCAACGCCTGCGCACGCGCCTGGCCATGGTGTTCCAGCACTTCAACCTGTGGAGCCACATGAGCGTGCTGGAGAACATCACCATGGCGCCACGCCGGGTGTTGGGTGTGAGCAAGCAGGAAGCGGATGACCGCGCCCGGCGTTACCTCGACAAGGTCGGCTTGCCGGCACGCGTCGCCGAGCAGTACCCGGCGTTCCTCTCCGGCGGTCAGCAACAGCGGGTGGCCATTGCCCGCGCCCTGGCGATGGAGCCCGAGGTGATGCTGTTCGACGAACCCACCTCGGCCCTGGACCCGGAGCTGGTGGGCGAAGTGCTGAAGGTGATCCAGGGCCTGGCTGAGGAAGGCCGGACCATGATCATGGTGACCCACGAGATGAGCTTCGCCCGCAAAGTCTCGAACCAGGTGCTGTTCCTGCACCAGGGCCTGGTGGAAGAAGAAGGCAGGCCGGAAGACGTGTTGGGCAATCCCACCAGCGAACGGCTCAAGCAGTTTCTCAGTGGCAACCTGAAATAAATTTCGGACTCCCCTGAAAAGGAGGCGCCAGGCGCCAATGCCTGTCAGTTAGGAACAAACGGCATAAATCCTGTGGGAGCAAAGCTTGCTCGCGATAGCAGCAGAGTCGCCAATATCTTAGTCGGCTGGCTTACCGCAATCGCGAGCAAGCTTTGCTCCCACGGGTTTGCTGCTTAACTGACTGGCATTCGGCGCCAAGCGCTGCTTTTGTGGCGAGGGAGCTTGCTCCCGCTGGAGGCGCAGCCTCCCCTTGCAGCGTGTCATCCAGATCCAGGGGGCCGCTTCGCAGCCCAGCGGGAGCAAGCTCCCTCGCCACAAAAGCACGCTCGCCACGATATCTTGCATAAAACCTTTTGCATCCCGCCGTGGTCACTGGAGAAGGACTGCCGGAGCGCACACGGCAGGCATGGCGACATCCAACAACTTCACAAATCAGTGATTCAGTACCTATAACGAAATATGGCCCGTGGCCTGAAAAAAACAGGCCACGGGCCATGTTTCATCAGGCAACAGGCGCAGGAGGCGGCTCGTCCGGCAGGGTGGGTTCGCCGGGTTCGGTAGGCTGTTCGTTGGGGGTATCGGGATCGGGTTGGCCGGGGATGCCGCCCGCCGCTTCGACAGGATGGGCCAGCAATGACCAGGCCATGACGCCGATCTGATTGGGCTCAAGCTTGGCCAGTTCGGCACTGATTCGCGGATCGATCTTCATAGAGCAACTCCTGGGCGAAGCCCGTTGCGCTGACGCAAAAACGGGCAGTACACGCAATAGAGTGTCTGCCCGCCCAGGAATTCCAACAGTTCGTCAGAATCAGGTACGCGGTAGCGTCACACCGCGCTGGCCCTGGTACTTGCCGCCGCGATCCTTGTAGGACACTTCGCATTCTTCATCGGATTCAAGGAACAGCATCTGCGCCACACCCTCGTTGGCGTAGATCTTCGCCGGCAGGGTCGTGGTGTTGGAAAATTCCAGGGTCACGTGACCTTCCCACTCGGGTTCCAGCGGCGTGACGTTGACGATGATGCCGCAACGGGCGTAGGTGCTCTTGCCCAGGCAGATGGTCAGTACGTTGCGCGGAATGCGGAAGTACTCGACGGTGCGGGCCAGGGCGAAGGAGTTCGGCGGGATGATGCAAACGTCGCTCTTGACGTCGACGAAGCTCTTCTCGTCGAAGTTCTTCGGGTCGACGGTAGCCGAATTGATATTGGTGAACACCTTGAATTCGTCGGCGCAGCGCACGTCGTAGCCGTAGCTGGAGACACCGAAGGAGATCAGCCGGTCGGCGCCTTCGCCACGCATCTGGCGTTCGACGAAGGGCTCGATCATGCCGTGCTCTTGCGCCATGCGGCGAATCCACTTGTCCGATTTGATGCTCATGGCGGTTTCCTGAAATAGCGAGGTGGAAAAAATACGTCCGGCATCTTACCGGGGCGCGGGGCCGGGTTCCAAGCACGGCGCGCAAATCTCGCCGATCCACCTTGATTTCCGGGTCCTGCCGGCCATCGCCCGCGCCGTCAGTCACCAAATAAGAGAAACCTTCGCAAAGACCATTGGCACATTCTGGAAAAAGGGTTAAGGTGGCGCCACTGTGTTGCTTGTGTCACTGAGAATCTCTACACGATATGTTGAATTTCGATCCAACCATCTACAAGAATTTTTCCTGCTCTTTGCACTCAGTCTCGGCCAGGGTTCTTCCTGAGTCGCAGTTATCTTTGTTCAAGGAGTTACACCATGTCTAATCGCCAAACCGGTACCGTTAAGTGGTTCAACGATGAAAAAGGCTTCGGCTTCATCACCCCACAATCCGGTGACGACCTGTTCGTTCACTTCAAAGCTATCCAATCCGACGGCTTCAAAAGCCTGAAAGAAGGCCAACAGGTTTCTTTCATCGCTACCCGCGGTCAGAAAGGCATGCAAGCTGAAGAAGTTCAAGTTATCTAACTTGTCCTTGCTTTAGTAAAAGGCCCCGCCCTCAAAAAGCGGGGCTTTTTTGTGCCTGTCTGTTTTTGCCAGCACAAAAAAACTGTGGGAGCGAGCTTGCTCGCGATAGCGGTGGATCAGCAACATCAACGTTGTCTGACAGACTGCTATCGCGAGCAAGCTCGCTCCCACAGGGGGTTTGTTACTTTCCGGGAGGGGTTACCAAGTCACGCCAAACCCGGCCGTGTAGCGCGTCTTGCTCAAGTCACTGTCTTCGGTCCCCTCGATCACATCCTTCTCCGCCTTGAGGTTGAGCGATGCCCAGTCGGTGACCTTGTAGCGCAGCCCGATCTCCGCGTCGTAGGCATAATCGGCAACGTCCGACAGCGGCTTGCCCACTTCGCCGTTGGTGAAGAACTCGACGCGCTTGCCAATCAGGTAGCGGTTGTAGTCCCACTTCATGGCAACGGAATAGAAGTTGTCCGTTCCACCGTCGCGGTATTCATAGTCGGTGCGATTGAGCAGAGAGCCCAACGAGAAAGCCCCCAACTCGTCATCCCAGAACTGATAGCCCGGACCGGTACCCACCACGCGCTGGCGCGCCAGGTCTTCGACTTTGTCACGCTTGTAGTTCAGGCGGCCTTGCCAGAACCATTTATCCGTCAGGAAGCGGTCGAGGGAATACTCCAGGCGCCAGTTATCGGCGGAAACCACATCGTCCTGGAATTCACGGTTGTATTCGCCTTCGGCGGTGTGCCGCCATCTGCCGTGGCGCGCCGAGGTCTTGAAGTCAATGTCGTAGTCGTCGGTATCGTTTTCCGCACGCTGATAATCCAGCGCGGCATCGATATTGCCCTTCCACACCAGATCCTCGACCACCGGTTTGGGCTTGAGGATTTGCTGAATACTGGCCAGTTCGACGGTTTTAGGCCCGTCGCCGTTGGCCAGAGTGACCTTGCCATCCTCGGCCGCCTGCAGCGCCTTGGCTTTCTCGCCGGTATAGGCATCCTGCTTGACCAGGAGCTGCTGGTCACTCTCCAGGGTCTTGACCTGTTTCCAGTCGATGGGAATCGCACCGGCGTAATCGGTCTGGATCAGCAACTTGCCGCCATCGAAAACGGTAATCTTGCCACTGAGTTTGTCCCCATTCTTCAACCAGACAGTGTCGGCAAGCAAGGGCATGGAGGCGCTGGCCACAGCCAGGCATAGCAGGGTTCTAGACAACATAAGCGTATAAAGAGCTCAAGTTTGCGGTGAAAAGGCGGCATTATCCCCCGGGACGACACCTCAGCAAGGACTGACCAAAGTATTTGTAATGAGTTCATTTCTCAACCAGCTTTACAGGACTTAACCTACAAACGGCCATACACCCTTTTTCCGGACGCCTGAACGTGACTGATGCATCCCTGGACACCGAGAACGCCGCCCAAATCCGCCGCACCACCCTTTATCTGACCCTGGCACAGGTGCCGGCAGGCAAGGTGGTCACCTATGGCCAACTCGCCGAAATGGCCGGCCTGGGCCGTGCCGCACGCTGGGTGGGGCGAACCCTCAGCCAGTTGCCGAACGACACCAAGCTGCCCTGGCACCGGGTCTTGGCTGCCGGCGGTCGGATCAGCCTGCCGGCGGGCAGCGCCTCAGGAGATGAACAGCGCGCACGCCTGCGCCTGGAAGGGATCCGTGTCCTGAACAATCGTGTTGATATTCAGCGCCATGGCTGGCGCCCGGTAGAGCACAGCGGTTAGAGTGCGCGCTTTGTTTTCGCAATTTTTGAGGCAGACTCCAGCCCATGCCCCGTAAAACCTGGCGCGCCGCCCTCGCCGCCTATGCCAGTCCCTCGACGCTCGTGCTGTTGCTGCTTGGCTTCGCCGCCGGCTTGCCATACATGCTGGTGTTTTCCACGCTTTCGGTCTGGTTGCGCGAAGCCGGCGTCGCCCGCGAAACCATTGGCTACGCGAGCCTGATCGGCCTGGCGTATGCCTTTAAATGGGTCTGGTCGCCACTGCTCGACCAATGGCGCCTGCCCTTGCTGGGCAAACTGGGGCGTCGCCGTTCATGGCTGGTGCTCTCCCAGGCCCTGGTGATCCTTGGCCTGATCGGCATGGGTTTCTGCGACCCGCAAAAGCACCTGTCATGGTTGATCGCCATCGCCGTCATCGTCGCCTTCGCCTCTGCGACGCAGGACATCGCCGTCGACGCCTATCGCCTGGAGATCGCCGACGACACCCGCCAGGCCGCCCTCGCCGCCAGCTACATGTCCGGCTACCGCATCGCCGCGCTGCTAGCCACCGCCGGCGCCCTGTTCTTCGCCGAAGGGTTTGGCTCCACCGGCTTCAACTACAAGCACTCGGCCTGGGCCGGTACCTACCTGCTGTTCGGCGCATTGATGGTCCCGGCGTTGCTGACCTCGTTGTTCATGCGCGAGCCGCCGGTGCCGCTGCGCACCCAATTGCAGGCCGGACGCTACACGTTCGTGCATCAACTGGCGTCGGTATTCGTGCTGATCGTGCTGCTGGTGTCCGTCCCGGCGATGTTCACCCAGCTCTACAACACCGACTTCGCCAGCGTGCTGTTCGAGGGTGTCAGCCTGCTTGATCTGTTGCTCGAAGACCGCGCGTTCCTACGGGCCATCCTCTATATCATCCTGACGGCCCTGTGCCTGTCGGCCATGGGCCGCCGAGGGCTGGCGCCGGTGCTGACGCCGGTCAACGACTTCATCCTGCGCTACCGCTGGCAAGCCTTGCTGCTGCTCGGGCTGATCGCAACCTATCGGATGTCCGACACGGTCATGGGCGTCATGGCCAACGTGTTCTACATCGACCAGGGCTTCACCAAGGACCAGATCGCCAGCGTCAGCAAGATTTTCGGGCTGATCATGACCCTCGTCGGTGCCGGCATGGGCGGCCTGCTGATCGTGCGCTTCGGCATCCTGCCAATCCTGTTCATCGGCGGCGTGGCCTCGGCCGGCACCAACATCCTCTTCCTGATGCTCGCCGACATGGGCGCCAACGTACAGATGCTGATTGTCACCATTTCCCTGGACAACTTCAGCTCCGGCCTGGCCACGTCAGCGTTCGTCGCCTACCTGTCGAGCCTGACCAACCTGAAATTCTCCGCCACCCAATACGCCCTGCTCAGCTCGATCATGCTGCTGCTGCCGCGCTTGATCGGTGGTTATTCAGGGGTGATGGTGGAGAAGTTCGGCTATCACAAATTCTTCCTGATCACCGCATTGCTTGGCGTTCCGACCCTGCTGCTGATCGCCCTGCACTGGTTCCAGGAGAACCGTCGCCAGGACTCGACGCCCACCGAGGAAGCGGCGCCCACCCGGCCTGCGGAAGAGTCGTAGGAAACTTCAGAAAACGCCGGGGAAACCGGCGTTCGCAGCGGGCGACCGGCCACGCGCCTGTACGCCAGGGCATCTCGCCCGTACAATGCTCCGTCACTTCTCGTCATCAGCAACCGACAACGGCCAACCATGCGCACCAGTCAATATTTGCTCGCCACACAGAAAGAAACGCCTTCCGACGCCGTCGTGATCAGCCATCAGTTGATGCTGCGTGCCGGCATGATCCGCAAACTCGCCTCGGGCCTGTACACCTGGCTGCCGATGGGCCTGCGGGTCATGCGCAAGGTGGAAGCCATTGTTCGCGAAGAGATGGACGCCGCCGGTTCCCTGGAAGTGTTGATGCCGGGCACCCAACCGGCCGAGCTGTGGCAGGAATCAGGACGTTGGGAAGAATACGGCCCTGAGCTGCTGCGCATCAAAGACCGTCACGGTCGCGACTTCTGTGCAGGCCCGACCCACGAAGAAGTGATCACCGACCTGATGCGCAACGAGTTGAGCAGCTACAAGCAGCTGCCGATCAACCTGTACCAGATCCAGACCAAATTCCGTGACGAAATCCGTCCACGCTTCGGCCTGATGCGCGGTCGCGAATTCATCATGAAGGACGCCTACTCGTTCCATACCGACCTGGCCTCGCTACAAGTCACCTACGACCGCATGCACCAGGCATATTGCAACGTGTTCACCCGCCTGGGCCTGAAATTCCGCCCGGTTGAAGCCGACAACGGCTCCATCGGCGGTGCCGGCTCCCACGAGTTCCACGTGCTGGCCGAGTCCGGCGAAGACGACATCGTCTTCAGCAATGGCTCCGACTACGCCGCCAACATCGAGAAAGCCGAAGCCGTGCCACGGGAAACCTCCCGCGCTGCGCCGACCGAAGAGTTGCGCCTGGTAGACACACCGAACGCCAAGACCATTGCCCAGTTGGTGGAAGGCTACGACCTGCCGATCGAGCGCACCATCAAGACCCTGATCGTGCGGGCCGAAGAGGAAGGCAAGCTGATTGCCCTGATCGTCCGTGGTGACCACGAGCTCAATGAAATCAAGGCCGCCAACCAGCCTGGCGTCGCCAGCCCGCTGGTCATGGCCACCGAAGCCGATCTGCGCGACGCTATTGGCGCCGGTGCCGGCTCCCTCGGCCCATTGAACCTGCCACTGCCGATCATCATCGATCGCTCGGTGGAGTTGATGAGCGATTTCGCCATCGGCGCCAACGTCGACGACAAGCATTACTTTGGCGTGAACTGGGAACGCGACCTGCCGGTTCCAACCGTCGCGGACCTGCGCAATGTCGTGGCCGGCGACCCGAGCCCGGACGGCAAGGGCACCCTGGAAATCAAGCGGGGCATCGAAGTCGGGCACATCTTCCAGCTGGGCAACAAATACAGCAAGGCGATGAAGTGCGAAGTGCTGGGCGAGAACGGCAAGCCGGTCACCCTGGAAATGGGCTGCTACGGCATCGGCGTTTCCCGCGTGGTGGCTGCCGCCATCGAGCAGAACAACGACGAGAAAGGCATCATCTGGAGCGACACGCTGGCGCCTTTCCAGATTGCCCTGGTACCGCTGCGCTATGAAACCGACCAGGTGCGTGAAGCCACCGACAAGCTCTATGCCGAACTGACGGCCGTCGGCTTTGAAGTGCTGCTGGACGACCGCGACAAGAAAACCAGCCCCGGCATCAAGTTCGCGGACATGGAACTGATCGGCATCCCGCATCGGATCGTCGTCAGTGACCGTGGCCTGGCCGAAGGCAACCTGGAATACAAGAGCCGCACCGAGGCCGAGCCGCAAGCGCTGCCGGTCGCCGACGTGCTGTCGTTCCTCCAGGCCCGTATCCGCCGCTGACACCAGATAGAGACGTCATGTTCAAGCGAAACACCTTAGGCCTCGGTGGCGCCGCCCTGTGCGGCGCCCTGCTGGTCAGCGGCTGTGCCAACCAAATGTCACAACGCAGCGAGCACGAAGAGCGGGTCGAGCGCAAATTGCTCGACCATAGCCTGCAGATCGATGTGGGCGAACCCAAGGTGCTCGACCTGCCGCAGCGTCGCGTGCGCATCAATGAGCAGAAGACCTTCGAAGTCACCGAGTTCGAGGTCACTCGCCATTACGATCGCTACACGCCGTACCAACCCTGGCGGGAGATTTACGAGATCCCCTTGGGCGCGGTGGCCGTGGTGGCCGGTGTCGGCGCGAACGTGGTCAATGTGTTCGCCCTCGGCAACCTGCCGGACACCGCGACCCGTGACTGGATCAGCTACGGTTTCGCCGGGCTCAACCCATTCATGAACGTCCCCTCCCATGGCCGCGCCCAACAGAACCTGGCGGGCATCGACGAAGTCCAGCGCGACAAGCGCACGGAACACTCGAGCCTGCCCTGGAGCGAACGCCCCGTGGAGGTCAAGGCCGCCCGACAGACCTTCGAGCTGAGCACTGACCGTAACGGCGTGCTGCGCTTGAACCTGCTGGAAAGCCCGTTCGCCGAGCAGGACCTGAGCCAGTTCGGCAAATTGCAGATCAGCGTGACGGATGCCCAGGACGAGGTGCACACCGACTCATCCCTGAGCATCAGCAGTACTTTGCGCAGCAAGCTGGTGGAAGCCCACGCGCTGATCTACGACGACCTGGAAGACGACGAGGTAAGCCAGTGGGTTCATCGGGTCAAGCGCCTGTCGGAGCTGGGACTTGAAGAAGAGGCCAGCGAACTGGAGCAGAGCCTGATCGAACTGACGCGTAATGATCCGGAGTTGCAGGCCGAATTCATTAAGGCACTGACCAAGGATGGCGGGCGGTTGGTGGCGGATCCTGGCGCTAACTGAAATACCTCCTGTGACAAGGGGATTGCGTGAGGGCAAGACCTGTGGGAGCAAGGCTTGCCCGCGATGACGGCCTCAAGGATGCCATCGCGAGCAAGCTTTGCTCCCACAGGATTCCCTTGCCACAAGGACCGCGCCAAGCAGGGCACTCATCGTAAGCCTCACCGTTCAAACAACTCCAACTGCTCAAACCCACCTCGCAAATCCTCCAGCCGCACCCCGATCCCCAATAACCGCACCGGTTTGCCGCCCCGGTTGAACGCCTGGGTCAACAACAACTGGTAGCTACCCAAATCCCGCCCTGCCCCGGCCTGCTCCAGCGTGGTCTGGGTGAAGTCGTGGAACTTCACTTTGACGAACGGCTTGCCCGGTCGATAACTGCTGTCGATCCGCGCCATGCGCCCTTTCAGGGTTTCCATCAGCTCCGGCAGTTTGTCGAGGCAGCTCACCAGGTCGGGCAGGTCGACATCGTAGGTGTTTTCCACACTGATGGACTGCCGTCGACTGTCGTTGTGCACCAGACGCTCATCGATCCCCCGGGCCAGGCTCCAAAGCCGCTCACCGAAACTGCCAAATTCGCGCACCAGCGCCAGCTTGTCCCATTGACGCAACTGCGAGCAGTCGACGATGCCGAGCCGGTTCAGCTTATCGGCGGTGACCTTTCCAACGCCGTGGAGCTTGCTGACCGGCAGGGCCGAGACAAAGTCCTCGACCTGGTCGGGGGTGATGACGAACAGCCCGTTGGGCTTTTTCCAGTCACTGGCGATCTTGGCCAGGAACTTGTTCGGCGCGACGCCAGCAGACACGGTGATGTGCAGCTGGTTGGAAACACGCCGGCGAATGTCCTGGGCGATGCGCGTGGCGCTGCCACCAAAATGGGCACTGGCGGAGACATCCAGGTAGGCCTCGTCCAGCGACAGCGGCTCGATCAGGTCAGTGTAATCGCTGAAAATCGTATGAATTTCCTTCGACGCTTCCCGATAGGCCTCCATTCGTGGCTTGACGATGGTGAGGTCCGGGCAAAGCTTCAAGGCGTGGCCGGAGGACATGGCCGAGCGCACCCCATAGGCCCGCGCTTCGTAGTTACACGTGGCAATCACGCCCCGCCGATCCGCCGAGCCGCCTACCGCAAGGGGCTTGCCGGCCAGCCGCGGGTCATCGCGCATCTCGATAGCGGCATAGAAACAGTCACAGTCGACATGGATGATTTTACGTTGCGTCATAGCAGAGCGGAGTGTGCGACAGATCGGGCCACCAGTATCGCACCAGCACCTGTATATAGCACCAGTAGTTTGAAAGATCCTTCGTTGAGACTCGAAAGGGCCTACACAAATTTACTTCTTCAATCGCAACGAGCTGGTCAATAGAGCCTCAGCCCTTGCCAGGCCTGCGTCACAGCGTTGTCACAATGCCTTTTCCCAAGGCTAAGCATTTGAAGCGGAACAGGTTTTTATAACACCAGGGTTGACAGCGGCGCGATCCTCTGTAGAATGCCGCCACACAGACGCGGGATGGAGCAGTCTGGTAGCTCGTCGGGCTCATAACCCGAAGGTCGTCGGTTCAAATCCGGCTCCCGCAACCAAACATCAAAAAAGGCTACTCGAAAGAGTGGCCTTTTTTGTGCGTGCTCGTTTTCTGACTACCTGATCAGGGACTCGTCGCCTGCGACGCCCTACGCGCAACCAGGTGTAGGACAATTTCCTTTAAATTCCGAGCATTTAGGAAGACAAGGTGCGGATTGACGGTTTATTTGAGCCCATCGCCTTTTAACGGTTGACACTCGGGCGTTCGCCTGTAGAATGCCGCCACACAGACGCGGGATGGAGCAGTCTGGTAGCTCGTCGGGCTCATAACCCGAAGGTCGTCGGTTCAAATCCGGCTCCCGCAACCAAACATCAAGAAAGGCTACTCGAAAGAGTGGCCTTTTTTGTGCCTGGTGAAAAAAGGCCTCATTACAAATATTTTGTAATTATTTTTTACTGCGGGGATTGGTAACTTGACTGGATACCCCCATCCTGTCGCGCATAGCTCAAGAGGTGATTGATGCGCGCCCACTCGTCTGACCCGCAAGACTCCGTTACTGCGACACAACCGATCAAGGCTGAGCGACTGCGCTGGCTGGATCGGATCAGCCAGTACCGCCAGCCCATCGGCCTCGCCGTCACGCTGCTGCTGTTTGCGATTGCATTGATTGCCTGCCGCCATCTGCTGAGCGAGCTCGATCTGTACGCTCTGCACGACTCGATTCTGGAAGTACCCCGACCAGCCCTGCTCGGCGCGATCGCCGCCACGGTAGCCGGCTTCATCATTCTTTTGGGCTACGAATGGTCCGCCAGCCGTTATGCCGGGGTGACGCTGCCGCCACAGACCATGGTCCTGGGCGGATTCACCGCGTTCGCCATCGGCAACGCCATTGGCCTGTCACTGCTGTCGGGCGGTTCGGTTCGCTACCGTCTGTATGCGCGTCATGGCCTGGGGGCCTCGGATGTCGCCCACATGACGTTGTTCGCCAGCCTGTCCCTGGGCTGCGCGCTGCCGCCGTTGGCGGCCCTGGCAACGCTCAGCAACCTGCCCGCCGCGTCTGCCGCGCTGCATCTGCCTGCCACTTTACTGGGGGCCATTTCCGTGGCGGTGCTGCTGCTCACCAGCGTGTTGGCCATCGGCATCTACCGCCGGCGCCTGCCGGAGCAGCCTCATCGAGACAGCCTGCTGGTAAAGGCCGGGCGCCGCACGCTGCGCCTGCCGGGCCGACGCCTGACCTTCCTGCAGCTGGTGATCACCGCGCTGGATGTCGCCGCCGCCGCCACCGTGTTGTATCTTTTGCTGCCCGAAGCACCGCCGTTCGGCGCTTTCCTGCTGGTGTACCTGCTGGCGCTGGCCGCCGGGGTGCTCAGCCATGTACCCGGCGGTGTCGGGGTGTTCGAAGCGATCCTGCTGGCCGCGTTTGCCGACAAGCTCGGCGCCGCGCCCCTGGCCGCCGCGCTGCTGCTGTATCGCTTGATCTACGTGCTACTGCCGATGCTGGTCGCCTGTGTGCTGCTGCTGATCAATGAGGCGCAACGGCTGTTCCAGACGCGCCAGAGCCTGCGGGCGGCATCGGGTTTCGCAGCACCGATCCTGGCGGTGCTGGTGTTCCTCTCCGGCGTGGTGCTGCTGTTTTCCGGGGTGACACCGGAAATCGACACCCGCCTGGAGCACATCGGCTTCCTGATCCCTCATCGACTGGTCGACGCTTCGCACTTTGGCGCCAGCCTGGTGGGCGTGTTGTGCCTGTTGCTCGCCCAAGGCCTGCGCCGTCGCCTGTCGGCCGCCTGGATGCTGACCACGGTTCTGCTGCTGGTGGGCGCCCTGCTCTCGCTGCTCAAGGGTTTTGACTGGGAAGAAGCCACGCTGCTGACGCTGACGGCCACCTTGCTGGCGATATTCCGACGCTCCTTCTATCGTCCGAGCCGCCTGACTGAACTGCCCTTTTCCCCGCTGTTCCTGATCGCCAGTATCTGCGTGCTGGGCGCGTCGACCTGGCTGCTGCTGTTTGCCTACCAGGACGTGCCCTACAGCCATCAACTGTGGTGGCAGTTCACCCTCGATGCCGACGCCCCTCGCGGCCTGCGCTCCCTGCTGGGCGCCGCGGTACTGCTGGTGGTGGTGTCCCTGACCTGGCTACTGCGCACCGCGCGGCCGGTGATCCATTTGCCGTCACCAGAAGAACTGGAGCGCGCCCGGGCGATCCTCATGACCTCGTCGCAACCCGACGGTGGCCTGGCCCTGACCGGTGACAAGGCGCTGCTGTTTCACCCCAATGACGAGGCGTTCCTGATGTACGCCCGCCGTGGCCGCAGCCTGGTGGCGTTGTACGACCCGATCGGGCCGACCCTGCAACGGGCTGAAATGATATGGCAGTTCCGCGACCTGTGTGACATCCATCATGCCCGCCCGGTGTTCTATCAGGTACGTGCCGAGAACCTGCCGTACTACATGGACATCGGCCTGACAGCCATCAAGCTGGGCGAGGAAGCACGGGTCGACCTCAAGCGTTTCGATCTCGAAGCCAAGGGCAAAGAGATGAAGGACTTGCGCTACACCTGGAACCGCGGCACCCGTGACGGCCTGTCGCTGGAAATCCACGAACCGGGCCAGGCGCCGATGGATGAACTCAAGGTCATTTCCGATGCCTGGCTGACCGGCAAGAACGTGCGGGAGAAAGGTTTCTCCCTGGGCCGTTTCAGCAATGACTACCTCAAGCATTTTCGCATCGCGGTGATTCGTTTCGAGGGCCGGCCGGTGGCGTTCGCCAACCTGCTGGAAACCCACAGCCACGAACTGGCCAGCCTCGACCTGATGCGCGCCCACCCCGAGGCCCCGAAACTGACCATGGAGTTCATGATGGTCGGCCTCATCCAGCATTATAAAAACCATGACTACGCCCGCTTCAGCCTCGGCATGGTCCCGCTGTCGGGCTTGCAACCACGGCGCGGCGCACCGCTGACCCAACGCCTGGGTTCGATGGTGTTCCGCCGCGGCGAACAGCTCTATAACTTCCAGGGGCTGCGCCGCTTCAAAGACAAATTCCAGCCTGACTGGGAACCTCGCTACATGGCCGTGCCCGCCGGACTCGATCCGCTGGTGGCACTGGCCGATACCGCCGCCCTGATTGCAGGCGGCCTGACTGGATTGGTGAAACGCTGATGATGCAACGCTCCTGGCGATACGTAGTGGCCGCCCTGCTGGTGCTGGCGGTAATTCTCGGTGGCGGTTACTGGTACTGGAACCGCCCGGCCCCACAACCGATCCTGGAACAACTGGCGCCCGCCGATGGCGCAGCAATGACCCGGGTCATCCCCGGCACCAAACCGCGCGCCCAGGTGCTGGTGGCAGTCAATGAGGACCAGAAGCTCAGCGACACGCAGTTGACGACCATCAGCCGCAGTGGCTCGGCGCAGATCGTCCAGGTGATCCTGCCCAAGGACTGCATGCTGCAAGGTCGCGCCCTGCAAGCAGGCCTGAGAGAACTGCAAGGCCCGGCCACGCTGGTCAGCGGTATCGGCCCGGGCGCCGTGCTGGCCTGGCGCTGGCTGGCCGAGCAGAAGGATGACAAGGCAAAGGCCGTTTCAGTGGACCTGGCCCTGGAAAAACCCGGCTGCACGCACTTGCTGCCAAAAACTGCGGCCCACGGTCATTGGCTGGTGGCCTGGAACGATAACCCTGACGACACCAGCGCCGGTTTCGTAAGGGATCAGAAAAATGCCGAAACCAGCATCAGCGACTACGACATCAACCTGCCGCAAGTGCTGAACAACGAGCTGCGCAAAATCCTGGTGGGCACCGACAAGGCCAAGGGCGGCCTGAGCATCCCGGTGGTGGAAGTCCCAGCCAGCCAGGCGCGGGACACCGTCACCCTGTTTCTCTCCGGCGACGGCGGCTGGCGCGACCTGGACCGCGACGTGGCCGATGAAATGGCCAAGATCGGCTACCCAGTGGTCGGCATCGACACCCTGCGCTATTACTGGCAGCACAAGAGCCCGGAGCAAAGCGCGGCGGACCTGACCGAACTGATGCAGCACTACCGTCAGATCTGGGGCACCAAGCGCTTCATCCTGACCGGCTACTCCTTCGGCGCCGACGTGTTGCCGGCCATCTACAATCGCCTGCCGGCCACCGAACAACAGCGGGTCGATGCGATCATCCTGCTGGCTTTCGCCCGCACCGGCAGCTTCGAGATCGAAGTCGAAGGCTGGCTCGGCAACGCCGGCACCGAAGCCGCCACCGGCCCGGAGATGGCCAAGCTGCCAGCCGAGAAGGTGGTGTGCATCTACGGCGCTGAAGAGGCCGACGAAAGCGGCTGCACCGACAAGACAGCCGTAGGCGAAGCCATCAAGCTGCCTGGTGGCCACCACTTCGACGAAAACTACCCGGCCCTGGCCAAGCGCCTGATCGATGAGATCAACAAGCGCCAGAGCAAGACAGCCGAACAGTGATCTGAACCACGCATGACACCCAGCCCCTGCTGCCTTACGGCTGCAGGGGCTTTTTTGTGGCCGCTCGATTGACACATAACCCTGTGGGAGCGAGCTTGCTCGCGATGGCGGTGGTACATTCAACATCTTTGCAAACTGACACTGCGCTATCGCGAGCAAGCTCGCTCCGACAAGGCCTTCACTCTGGCATCAGCCCTTTAGCGCGCCCACAAAAAAGCCCCCGCCGCCGCAAGGCAACGAGGGCTTTTTGTTTTCTGGTTGCTACATCTCCACCTGCGTCCCCAATTCAATCACTCGGTTCAGCGGCAGATTGAAGAAGCGCAGATTGCCATTGGCGTTTTTCAACATGAAGGCGAACAGTATCTCGCGCCAGCGGGCCATGCCCTCGAGCTTGGAAGCGATGACGGTCTCGCGGCTGAGGAAGTAGGTGGTGCGCATCGGGCTGAAGTCCAGGTCATCGAGATGACAGAGCTTGAGCGCGAGCGGGACGTCCGGCTCGTCGGTGAAGCCGAAGTGCAGGATCACCCGGAAGAACCCTTCGCCATAGGCATCGACCTCGAAGCGCCGCTGCGGCGGTACCCGGGGGATGTCTTCGTACACCACCGTCAGCAGCACCACTTGCTCATGCAGCACCTGGTTGTGCAACAGGTTGTGCAACAGCGCATGGGGCACCGCATCCGAGCGTGCGGTCAGGAACACAGCCGTGCCCTGTACGCGATGGGGTGGCTGCACGCGAATACTGCTGATGAAGATCGGCAGCGGCAACGCGCCTTCGTCCAGGCGTTCCACCAGCAATTGCTTGCCACGCTTCCAGGTGGTCATCAGTACAAACAAGGCGATACCGGCAATGACCGGGAAAGCGCCGCCCTGAACGATCTTCGGCACGTTAGCGGCAAAGTACAGGCCGTCCACCAACAGAAAACCGAACAACAGCGGTACCGCCAGCAGCGGCGGCCATTTCCACAACAGCAATATGACGGCAGAGACCAAAACCGTGGTCATCAGCATCGTACCGGTCACTGCCACGCCGTAGGCCGAAGCCAGCGCGCCGGAAGATTCGAAACCCAACACCAGCAGCACCACGCCGATCATCAGCGACCAGTTCACCGCACCGATGTAGATCTGGCCCTGCTCGGCGCTGGAGGTGTGCTGGATGTACATGCGCGGGATGTAACCGAGCTGGATCGCCTGGCGCGTCAGGGAGAACGCGCCGGAAATCACCGCTTGCGAAGCGATCACCGTGGCCAGCGTCGACAGGCCCACCAACGGCAGCAACGCCCAGCTCGGCGCCAGCAAATAGAACGGGTTGCGCGCCGCTTCCGGGTCTCCCAGCAACAACGCACCCTGGCCCAAATAGTTGAGCATCAGGCCTGGCAACACCAGGAGGAACCAAGCGCGGGCAATCGGTTTGCGACCGAAGTGGCCCATGTCGGCGTACAGCGCTTCAGCGCCGGTCAACGCCAGCACCACAGCGCCGAGGATCGCCACGCCCATGCCCGGGTGGACGACAAAGAAGCGCACGGCCCAGGCCGGGTTCACCGCCTGCAATACTTCCGGGTGTTGCAGGATGCCGTACACCCCCAGGGCGCCGAGCACCAGGAACCAGGTCACCATGATCGGGCCAAACAGGATGCCAATGCGGGCAGTGCCGTGGCGCTGGATCAGGAACAGCCCCACCAGCACCACCAGCGACAAGGGCACCACCCAGTGATCGATACCTTCGAACGCCAGGCCAAGGCCTTCAATTGCCGAGAGCACGGAAATCGCCGGAGTGATCATGCTGTCGCCATAGAACAGCGCCGCGCCGATCAAGCCGCAGACCACCAGGAATGTCCGCAGCCGCGCCCTTCCCGCCGCCGCGCGCCGCGCCAGGGCGGTGAGCGCCATGATCCCGCCCTCGCCCTGGTTGTCGGCACGCAGGACGAACATCATGTACTTGATCGACACGACCCAGATCAGCGACCAGAAAATCAGCGAGAGAATCCCCAGCACCCCATCGTGATTGACAGGTACGCCGTAGGCACCAGAAAACACTTCCTTGAGGGTGTACAACGGGCTCGTACCGATGTCGCCATAAACCACTCCGACCGCCGCAACCAGCATGCTCAGCGGCTTCGCTGCCGAATGCTCGGCACCCACCGCCTGACTACTTGCATGACCCATCCAACACTCCCGATTCCCAGACCTGTCTTCTTGAACGAGGCACTATGCTTTGTTGAGGCAGCATGCGCTGTTTTACGTATTGTTACAGACGTTTTGTTGACTGTAGCAATCGTCAGAACGCAAAGGCGCGAAGCATAGCGCAGCACTCGTCGCATTTCCCGGTATAAAGCTGGTCAAGTGCGTCGGCCATGGATAGAATTGCGCACTTTTTGATCAGAGGCGCGCCAGGCGCCCTGTCTCGGCAAGAGACGATCCCCCTACACCGAGGTTAGACATGTCCACCACTACCGCGCCCGCCAATCCGAAGGTTGGCTTCGTATCCCTGGGTTGCCCGAAAGCTCTGGTCGACTCCGAGCGCATCCTGACCCAGCTGCGCATGGAAGGCTATGACGTCGTGTCCACGTATCAGGACGCCGATGTGGTCGTGGTCAACACCTGCGGCTTCATCGATTCGGCCAAGGCCGAGTCCCTGGAAGTGATCGGCGAAGCCATCAAGGAAAACGGCAAGGTCATCGTCACCGGCTGCATGGGCGTGGAAGAAGGCAACATCCGCAACGTGCACCCAAGCGTGTTGTCCGTGACCGGTCCGCAGCAGTACGAGCAGGTGGTCAACGCCGTGCATGACGTGGTGCCGCCACGCCAGGACCACAACCCGCTGATCGACCTGGTGCCGCCACAAGGCATCAAGCTGACCCCGCGCCACTACGCCTACCTGAAGATTTCCGAAGGCTGCAACCACAGCTGCAGCTTCTGCATCATCCCGTCGATGCGCGGCAAGCTGGTGAGCCGCCCGGTGGGCGATGTGCTCGACGAGGCCCAGCGTCTGGTCAAGGCCGGCGTCAAGGAACTGCTGGTGATCTCCCAGGACACCAGCGCCTACGGCGTCGACGTGAAATACCGCACCGGCTTCTGGAATGGCTCCCCGGTGAAAACCCGCATGACCGAACTGTGCGAAGCCCTCAGCACCCTCGGCGTCTGGGTCCGCCTGCATTACGTCTACCCGTATCCACATGTCGACGAACTGATCCCGCTGATGGCCGCCGGCAAGATCCTGCCGTACCTCGACATCCCGTTCCAGCACGCCAGCCCGAAAGTCCTCAAGGCCATGAAGCGCCCGGCGTTCGAAGACAAGACCCTGGCCCGCATCAAGAACTGGCGCGAAATCTGCCCGGACCTGATCATCCGTTCGACCTTCATCGTCGGCTTCCCCGGTGAGACCGAAGAAGACTTCCAGTACCTGCTGGATTGGCTGACCGAAGCTCAGCTCGACCGCGTCGGCTGCTTCCAGTATTCCCCTGTCGAAGGCGCCCCGGCCAACGACCTGGACCTGGACGTGGTGCCGGACGACGTCAAGCAGGACCGTTGGGAGCGCTTCATGGCGCACCAGCAGGCCATCAGCTCGGCGCGCCTGCAAATGCGCATCGGCCGTGAAATCGAAGTGCTGGTGGACGAGGTGGACGAGCAAGGCGCCGTGGGCCGCTGCTTCTTCGACGCCCCGGAAATCGACGGCAACGTCTTCATCGACAACGGCAGCAACCTCAAGCCGGGTGACAAGGTCTGGTGCAAAGTGACCGACGCCGATGAGTACGATTTGTGGGCTGAGCAGATCGGTTGATTTGTGAGCTGAGCAGATCGGTTGGCCTGTGGGAGCACAGCTTGCTCGCGATAGCGCAGTGTCAGCCACTGCAAATGTTGACTGATGCTCCGCCATCGCGAGCAAGCTGTGCTCCCACAGGCTCTTGCGAAACTCGGTAAAAAATTGAAAAGCCCCGCTCTTGCTACAAGATGCGGGGCTTTTTTACGACTATCGTATGGAGAAACCCAGCACATCCAGCACAAGGAACAGGCGGGCATGCGTCAGCATTCGGTCATCCACACACCGAAACCGAGCGACTACCAGGAACTGACCCAGGTTTGGGAGGCCTCGGTGCGTGCCACCCACGACTTCCTGCCGGACAGCTACATCGAGCTGCTGAAAAACCTGGTGCTCACCCGCTACCTGGATGCGGTAATGCTCATTTGCACCCGGGACGCGCGCCAGCGGATCACCGGTTTCGCCGGTGTCGCGGCCGGCAAGGTCGAGATGCTCTTCATCGACCCACAGCACCGTGGCCAAGGCCTGGGCAAACAGTTGCTGCGCTACGCCATGGAACACCTGAACGCCGATCAACTGGACGTCAACGAACAGAACCCGCAAGCCCTGGGCTTTTACCTCAAGCAAGGTTTCGAAGTGGTCGGGCGTTCGGCAAAGGATGGCATGAACCAGCCCTACCCTCTGCTGCACATGCGCTACAAGCAGCCCGACCTGAAGGCTGGGCGCGGCTAAAAACGGCATGAGGCAAATGGACCCGCGATTAACCGGCGCCAGGCAGGTACAATGCCCACCCTCTTTTTGTTACGGCCCCCGTCATGACTGACCCGATTCGTCTCTCCAAACGCCTCATCGAACTCGTCGGCTGTTCCCGTCGGGAGGCTGAGCTGTTCATCGAGGGCGGCTGGGTCACCGTGGATGGCGAAGTGATTGATGAGCCGCAGTTCAAGGTCACCACCCAGAAAGTCGAACTCGACCCCGAGGCCAAGGCCACCGCGCCGGAGCCGGTGACCCTCCTGCTGAATGCGCCTGCTGGCATGGATGTAGACACCGCGATGGCCTCCCTTGGCCCGCAGACCCTGAGCGAAGAACACCGCTTCGGCAAACGCCCGCTCAAGGGCCATTTCCTGCGCCTGACCGCCAGCGCCGACCTGCAAGCCAACGCCAGCGGGCTGCTGGTGTTCACCCAGGACTGGAAGATCTTGCGCAAGCTCACCGCCGACGCCGCCAAGATCGAGCAGGAATACGTGGTGGAAGTCGAAGGCGAGATGGTCGCCCATGGCCTCAATCGCCTGAACCATGGCTTGACCTACAAGGGCAAGGAGCTGCCGGCGGTCAAGGCCAGCTGGCAGAACGAGAACCGCCTGCGCTTCGCCATGAAAAACCCGCAGCCCGGCGTGATCGCTCTGTTTTGCCAGGCGGTCGGGCTCAAGGTCGTCGCCATTCGCCGCATTCGCATCGGCGGCGTGTCCATCGGCAAGGTGCCGCTGGGCCAATGGCGCTACCTGTCTGCCAAAGAGAAATTCTAATTTTCCGGCGCCGCACCGAACCGGGGCGCCCACTGCCGATTGATCAGGACTGCACACATGATTCACAACGACGTACTGCGCAGCGTGCGCTACATGCTCGACATCAGCGACAAGAAAGTCATCGAGATCATCAAGCTGGGCGGCCTGGACGTCTCCCTGGCCGACCTGACGGGCTACCTCAAGAAAGACGAGGAAGAGGGCTTCGTGTTCTGCCCTGACGAGGTCATGGCGCATTTTCTCGATGGCCTGGTGATCTTCAAGCGTGGCAAGGACGAAAGCCGTCCGCCACAGCCGATCGAAGTGCCGGTGACCAACAACATCATCCTCAAGAAACTGCGAGTGGCCTTCGAACTGAAGGAAGACGACATGCACGCGATCCTCAAGGCCGCCGAGTTCCCGGTGTCCAAACCGGAACTGAGCGCACTGTTCCGTAAATTCGGCCACACCAACTACCGGCCGTGTGGCGACCAGTTGCTGCGCAACTTCCTCAAGGGCCTGACGCTGCGCGTTCGCGGCTGACACCCCGTGACCTACAGCGTCTCCCCCATCGGCTTCGTCCGCTCCTGCTTCAAGGAGAAGTTCGCCATCCCCCGCCAACCGCAGTTGGCACCGGCTGCACGTGGCGTGCTGGAGCTGGTGGCGCCGTTCGATCAGGGCGAGGCGGTGCAGGGGTTGGAGCAGGTCAGCCATGTCTGGCTGCTGTTCCTGTTCCACCAGGCCCTGGAAGACAAGCCACGGTTGAAAGTACGGCCGCCACGCCTGGGCGGCAACAAGTCCATGGGTGTATTCGCCACCCGCGCCACCCACCGCCCCAACGGCATCGGCCAGTCGGTCGTGAAGTTGGAACGGGTCGAAGCCGGGCGCCTGTGGATCTCGGGTATCGATTTGCTGGACGGCACGCCGGTGCTGGACATCAAGCCCTACGTGCCCTACGCCGACATCATCGGCTCGGCCTCCAACAGCATCGCCAGCGCAGCGCCTGAATTGATTCCGGTGCAATGGGCGGACACTGCCCTGCTTCAAGCCCGCGAGCACGCCACGCGCCTGGCAGAGCCCTTGGTGGAACTGATTGAACAATGCCTGGCCCAAGACCCACGCCCGGCGTACCAGGTTCCTACCGCCGAGCGGGAATATGGCGCACAGTTCTGGGACCTGGACGTTCGTTGGCATTACCCGCAGGCGGGGTTGATTCGGGTGTTGGAAGTGATTCCGGCGAAACCGTAAACACCAGAAACGAAAAAGCCCGCGCAGCCTTCATCAGGCGGCGCGGGCTTTTTTGTGGGGCATCTGTTGGACCGAGTCGCCTTCTTCGCGAGCAAGCTCGCTCCCACACTGGATCTCTAGTGAACACAAGATTCGCGCTCACTGCGATCCAATGTGGGAGCGGGCTTGCTCGCGAAAGCGATCCAACATTCAACGACTATGTCGGCTGACGCCCCACTCCACACTTATCGCAACAGCTTACTTCTCTACAAACGCCCGCTCGATCAGGTAATCACCCGGCTCGCGCATACGCGGCGAAACGGTCAGGCCGAAGCTGTTGAGCACTTCGCTGGTCTCGTCGAGCATGCTCGGGCTGCCGCACAACATGGCGCGGTCGTCCTGCGGGTTGATCGGTGGCAGGCCGATGTCGCGGAACAGCTTGCCGCTGCGCATCAGGTCGGTCAGGCGGCCTTCGTTCTCGAACGGCTCGCGCGTCACGGTCGGGTAGTAGATCAGCTTGTCACGCAGGGCTTCACCGAAGAACTCGTTCTGCGGCAAGTGCTCGGTGATGAACTCGCGGTAAGCGACTTCATTGACGTAACGCACGCCGTGGCACAGGATCACTTTTTCGAAACGCTCATAGGTTTCCGGATCCTGGATGACGCTCATGAACGGCGCCAGGCCAGTGCCGGTGCTGAGCAGGTACAAATGCTTGCCAGGCTTGAGATCGTCCAGCACGAGGGTGCCGGTGGGTTTCTTGCTGATGATGATCTCGTCGCCTTCCTTCAGGTGCTGCAGCTGGGAGGTCAGCGGACCATCCGGCACCTTGATGCTGAAGAATTCGAGATGCTCTTCCCAGTTCGGGCTGGCAATCGAGTAAGCGCGCATAAGCGGGCGGCCGTTGGGCTGTTGCAGGCCGATCATCACGAACTGACCGTTCTCGAAGCGCAGGCCCGGATCGCGGGTGCACTTGAAGCTGAACAGAGTGTCGTTCCAGTGATGAACACTGAGGACACGCTCGTGGTTCATGTTGCTCATGTACGGGGACTCCTGGGAATAATGCCTGCGCCGATAATCTGCGCAATTGCATCGCATTCTAATGGCGGCGACAATATCTGTTAAATGGATTATTAAGATAAGGGTTATCGGTTATATAGATATGCGATTTACTCTCCGTCAACTTCAAGTTTTCGTCGCCGTCGCCCAGCAGGAAAGCGTGTCTCGCGCTGCGGGCCAGCTCAATCTGTCGCAATCGGCGGCCAGCACCTCCATCACCGAACTGGAGCGCCAATCGAGCTGCCAGTTATTCGACCGTGCCGGCAAGCGCCTGAGCCTCAATGCCCTGGGCAAGCAGCTGCTGCCCCAGGCAGTGGCGCTGCTGGACCAGGCCAAGGAGATCGAAGACCTGCTCAACGGCAAGTCCGGCTTCGGTTCACTGGCGGTCGGTGCCACGCTGACCATCGGCAATTACCTGGCGACCTTGTTGATCGGCGGTTTCATGCAGCGTCATCCGGAAAGCCAGGTGAAGCTGCATGTGCAGAACACTGCCAATATCGTGCACCAGGTTGCCCACTATGAAATTGATCTGGGTCTAATCGAAGGCGACTGCAGCCATCCGGACATCGAAGTGCAAAGCTGGGTCGAGGACGAACTGGTGGTGTTCTGCGCCCCTCAACACCCGCTGGCCAAGCGCGGCCAGGCGACCATGGAAGAACTGACCCATGAAGCCTGGATTCTGCGGGAACAAGGGTCCGGCACGCGACTGACCTTCGACCAGGCCATGCGTCACCACCGCAGCGCATTGAATATCCGCCTGGAGCTGGAACACACCGAAGCGATCAAGCGCGCCGTGGAGTCCGGCCTGGGCATTGGCTGCATCTCTCGCCTGGCCCTGCGCGACGCCTTCCGCCGCGGTAGCCTCGTCGCGGTGGAAACCCCGGACATGGACCTGGCGCGGCAGTTTTATTTCATCTGGCACAAACAGAAGTACCAGACCTCGGCCATGCGCGAATTCCTCGAACTGTGTCGGGCGTTCACCGCCGGGGCCCAGCGCAGCGACGAAATCGTGCTGCCGGCCATTGCCTGAGCCGTTACAACAGCACCAAGCCCCACACCAAGGCGATCATCGTCAGGGCGACGAGCTGGGCAGCGCTGCCCATGTCCTTGGCGTTTTTCGACAATGGGTGCAGTTCCAGGGAGATGCGGTCGATGGCCGCCTCCACCGCCGAGTTGAGCAATTCCACGATCAATGCCAGCAGACACACGGCAATCAGCAGTGCCTGCTCGACACGGCTGACGTTCAGGAAGAAGGACAATGGAATCAGCACAACGTTGACCAGCACCAACTGACGGAAAGCTGCTTCGCCGACAAAAGCCGCACGCAGCCCGTCCAAGGAATAGCCGGAGGCGTTGAGGATGCGTTTCAGGCCGGTCTGGCCTTTAAAAGGTGACATAGAGTGGGCAACTGATCAAAAGGAGTGGAGAAGCTAATTCAAACCCGGTCAAAAAAGCGTGAACCGGAACACTAAGCCTGCGGTGAAATTGACTCAAGTTGTTGCAGCAGCAAGGCCGCCTGGGTCCGGGTGCGCACGTTCAGTTTACGAAAGATCGCCGTGACGTGGGCCTTGATGGTGGCCTCCGACACGTTCAGCTCATAGGCAATCTGCTTGTTCAGCAGGCCTTCGCAGACCATGGTCAATACCCGGAACTGCTGTGGCGTGAGGCTGGCCAGCCCTTCGCTGGCGGCCTTGGCTTCCTCGGACACGCTCACCGCTTCGAACGCCTGGGGCGGCCAGGACACATCGCCGTCCAGGACCGCCTTCACGGCCTTCTGAATCATCTCCAGGGAACTGGACTTGGGTATGAAGCCGCTGGCGCCGAACTCCCGGGCCTTGACCATCACCGAGGCTTCTTCCTGGGCTGAGACCATGACCACGGGGATCTGCGGGTATTGCCCCCGTAACAGCACCAGCCCTGAGAAACCATAGGCACCGGGCATGTTCAGGTCCAGCAGCACCAGGTCCCAATCGGCCTTTGCCGTCAACTGGACCTCCAGTTCCGCGATACTGGCCACCTCCGTCAACCGGACAGCCGGGCCGAGGCCCAGGGTCACTGCCTGATGCAACGCGCTGCGAAAGAGCGGATGGTCATCGGCAATCAGGATTTCGTATGTGGCCATTTTTCAAATGATCCTGTTTTTAATGGCAGGCCCGATGATTCGCGCCTCGCCAAGCAACTCAAGACACCGCCATGTCTGCGGCATCCACAGGGACACATTCAACGCCAAACACGGCGTTTCAAACATTGGTGGCGCCCTGGTCGGCGCCAAGCATGCCCAGCGAAGCCGGGGTGGTCAAGCAGCACGACCGCCGCAGTGTCCAGTATGGGCCACTATTGGGCCAATACTGCTCGCGGCGTACGAATAAAGGCTTGCAACTCGGCGTGGGCCGGGGTCGAGATGTTCACCTCCTGCTGGCCCTTGGCGCCCAGGTAATGCTGGCTGAACACATCGAAATAGGCGTCCAGGGCCGACGCGGCGTCGCTGTCCCCCGCCAGCTCCAGACACAACGCCGCCACTTCGGCGGTGCACAGGTGCTCGCTGCGGGTCGAACGGCGCAGGCGGTAACGCGACAGCCTGTCGGGCAGCAGGCTCAGGATCGGCAGTCGGTCGAAATACGGGCTTTTACGGAAAATCTTCCGCGCCTCGGTCCAGGTCGCATCCAGCAGAATGAACAGCGGACGCCTGGACTGATCGAGGTCAACCGTGTGGGTGACCCGCGATGGCTCGACGTACTCGCCCGGAAACACCAGGTACGGTTGCCATTGCGGATCGTTCAGCAGCGCCAGCAGTTGTTCATCGACCTCGGTGCGCGACCAGATGAACGCGTGGTTGTCACGCACCACATCGGCAATCAGCCAACCGGTGTTGCTCGGCTTGAACACTTCCTTGCTGGTCATGATCAGGCAGACCCCGGAGCGGGTCTCGACGCTAGGACGCCAGGCGCACAGGCAATGGCTTTCGATCACGCGGCAGGCGCTGCAACGGGGGGCGCGCCAACCACGGGCCTGAATCGGTCTGATCCCCTCATCCATGCGCTGGTCGCGCAGGCGGGCTACGGCGTTAGGGGCGTGATTCATCGTGGGCAACGCCGGCAGACAGGAAAACTCGACACGAACAACACTCGGCAGGGCAATAAAGGCCGGCAGTCTACCAGAGCGCACGCGCCTGTACCGTCCACCCGGGCTCCCCTATAATTCCCGGCCACTGAACGCACAGTCATGTGATCGGTCGAACCACCAGTCACTGAACCAGGAGAGTTTCATGCTGCGCCTTATCGTCCCTACCGTTGCCGTTCTGCTGGCGACGTCCTTCAGCGCTCAGGCTGCTTCGCTGAAAGAACTCGAACTGAACAAGATGCTGCAGAACGTTGCCAAGGAAAGTAGCGTCGGTACGCCGCGGGCGATCAGCGAAGACATTCTCGACCAGGGCTATACCGTCGAAGGCACCGAGCTGATCAACCATCTCAGCGTGCAAAGCAGCCATGCCCAGAAAATGCGCGCAGACCCCAAGGCCGTGTATTTCCAATTGGGCTCCACGGTGTGCACCAATCCGGGCTTCCGCAAGTTGATGGCCAAGGGTGCAACGATGCGCTATGAGTTCACCGAGGTTAAGACCAACCGCCCGGTCGCGACCGAGCGCTTCCAGGAATCGGATTGCCCGAAACCCGCCAAGACGAAGAAGTAATCAACCCGAGCTTGCGCGCCGCTGCTCATCGTCGGCGCGCAACTCCGCCACCAGCGCCTGCAAGTAACGCGAGCGCCACGCTCGCCCTCCCAGCCGACGACAGCATTCTTCCTCAAGGCTCACCCGATTGGCCTGTGCCGATTCCCGCAGCATCAGGTACAACTGCCTGTCGAGCTCCAGAGTCACCCTGGTCATTTCTCCCGCCTCCATGCCCGATCCGCTTCAATCCATCACGTGGCACCCAGCCCTGGGCGTCAAATTGCATTGGCACGCTTGTTATCAGTAAATCAGAGCGGCACGCACCCGGCCGGCAATCTGACGAGCGGCGCGATATTTCAACGCGCGGATCAGCGGTTGCCAACGGTCACTTTTGAGCGCCATCATCAAGGCTGCGAAGATCAGCTAGATTCAGAAGTATCTCTTTTTCATCGGGCAGAAAGAGGCTGCCCTGCCAGCACCTTGCCGTGTGATTGTTTTTCATCCAAGGGAAAAACGGAACCTGTTGGATGGCTTGATCGCTTTGCTACAGACCGCGTCGAGCCAGGTCGAACGTCCAGGCACGGGCCTGGGCCGACAACGACACACGGAGTGTCGTAGCCCTGACGAATCTCTCGTTCGGGCCAGGGTTCTGTTAAGAAGGAGAAGTTGAATGCCTTACAAACCGAATGACCTGCTCAGTCGTCATTTTGAGAACCATGGCCACGACCTCACCCGCAAGGTCGAAGAGCAACTCAACCTGGTGTCCCCCAACAGCCCCAACCTCCCCATTTACCGCGACATGATCCTGACTGTGCTGCGCATGGCCCAGGAAGATCACAACCGCTGGAATGCCAAGATCACGCTACAAGCCCTGAGGGAACTGGAGCACGCCTTCCGTACACTCGAACAGTTCAAGGGCCGCCGCAAGGTCACAGTCTTCGGCTCGGCCCGAACGCCCATCGAACATCCGCTGTATGGCCTGGCCCGAGAGCTGGGGGTGGCACTGGCCCGCTCGGACATGATGGTCATCACCGGCGCCGGCGGAGGCATCATGGCCGCCGCCCATGAAGGCGCAGGACGCGACCACAGCCTGGGATTCAATATCACCCTGCCTTTCGAGCAACACGCAAACCCGACCGTTGAAGGCACGCCGAACCTGCTGCCGTTCCACTTCTTCTTCACCCGCAAACTGTTTTTCGTCAAAGAGGCCGACGCACTGGTGCTCTGCCCCGGCGGTTTCGGCACGTTAGATGAGGCGTTGGAGGTCTTGACGCTGGTGCAGACAGGCAAGAGTCCGCTGGTACCGGTGGTCCTGCTGGATGTTCCAGGAGGCAAGTTCTGGCAAGGAGCCCTGCACTTTATTCGTGAGCAATTGGAGGAGAACCGCTACATCCTGCCCACTGACATGAAGCTCATGCGTTTGGTGTACAACGCCGAAGAAGCCGTGGAAGAGATCAATCAGTTCTACCGCAACTTCCACTCCAGTCGCTGGCTCAAGCATCAGTTCGTGATCCGCATGAATCACAAGCTAAGCGAACAGGCACTGCAGCAGATGCAGAAAGATTTTGCCGATCTGTGCCTGAACGACTGCTTTCATCAGCATGACTACAGCGGCGAGGAGCACGATGAGGCCCGTTTCAGTCATCTGACACGACTGGCGTTTGCCTTCAACGCCCGCGACCACGGCCGCTTGAGGGAACTGGTGGACTACATCAACATGTCGGAAAACTGGGCCCAGCCCGCCCAAAAGCCCCATCCCCTCACATGGGACCCGATCAAAGTAACCTGAGCCCATAAAAAAACGGCCCGCTATCGAAATAGCGGGCCGTTTTTGTTTAGTCATCCATACCGCGACCGCTGAACAAGCGGTTGATCATTTCCATGGAGTAGCCTCGATACGCCAGGAAACGCCCTTGTTTGGCTCGTTCCCGTGCATCGATGGGCAAATGTCCTGAGAACTTGCGACGCCAGGTGCCCTTCAGTTGCTCCTGCCAATCGATACCGCTTTCGCGCAAGGCGAGTTCGATATCCGGGCGTTGCAAACCGCGCTGGCCCAGCTCCTCACGAATGCGCAAAGGACCATAACCGGAGCGAGCGCGATAAGAGACAAAGCTTTCCAGGTAACGGGATTCCGACAGCAAGCCCTCTTCAGTCAAACGGTCGAGGGCCGTGTCGATCAACTCATCGGGAGCGCCGCGCTGACGCAGTTTACGCGTCAGCTCGACTCGACCGTGCTCGCGTCTGGCGAGCAGGTCCATCGCGGTTCGTCGCACCGCGACGAGGGTATCGAGTACGGCGGTCATCGGATCGATCAGATGTCAGCGTCAGCCAAGTCGTCAGCGGTCTCACGGTTGGCCACTGCCTTGACGTCTGCAACCGGGCTCAACAGTTTGTCACGCAGTTGTTTCTCAAGGGCGGCGGCGACTTCCGGGTTATCCGCCAGGAACTTGGCCGAGTTGGCCTTGCCCTGACCGATCTTGGTGCCGTTGTAGGCATACCAGGCGCCCGACTTCTCGACGAAACCGTGCAGCACACCCAGGTCGATCATCTCGCCATTGAGGTAGATGCCCTTGCCGTAAAGAATCTGGAACTCGGCCTGACGGAACGGCGAAGCCACCTTGTTCTTCACGACCTTGACGCGGGTTTCGCTGCCAACCACTTCATCACCTTCTTTCACCGCGCCAGTACGGCGGATGTCGAGGCGAACCGAGGCGTAGAACTTCAGTGCGTTACCACCGGTGGTGGTTTCCGGGCTGCCGAACATCACGCCGATCTTCATACGGATCTGGTTGATGAAGATCACCAGGCAGTTGGCATTCTTGATGTTACCGGTGATCTTGCGCAGGGCCTGGGACATCAGGCGAGCCTGGAGGCCCACGTGCATGTCGCCCATTTCACCTTCGATTTCAGCCTTTGGCACCAGTGCTGCCACGGAGTCGACGATGATCACGTCAACCGCGTTGGAACGCACCAGCATGTCGGTGATTTCCAGGGCCTGCTCGCCGGTGTCCGGCTGGGAAACCAGCAGGTCGTCGACGTTGACCCCCAGTTTGCCGGCGTATTCCGGGTCCAGGGCGTGTTCGGCGTCGACGAAGGCGCAAGTCGCGCCGGCTTTTTGGGCCTGGGCGATCACGGACAAGGTCAGTGTAGTTTTACCGGAGGATTCAGGACCGTAGATTTCAACGATTCGGCCTTTTGGCAGACCGCCGATGCCAAGCGCAATGTCCAGGCCCAGGGAGCCGGTGGAGATGGAAGGAATAGCCTGACGGTCCTGATCGCCCATACGCATTACGGCACCCTTGCCGAATTGACGTTCGATCTGACCCAAGGCCGCAGCCAAGGCTTTCTTCTTGTTGTCGTCCATTAAAGTCCTCACGTAATCAATAAGGCCTGACGGCCAACACCTGTATAAGTAGCCAGTATTATTCCACAGCGATTGAGGATCGCCTACCCCTGATTTGAGATTTCTACAGCGGCATGTTGCAGCAGCCCGTCTAGCGCGGCCTTCACCGTTTGTCGGCGGACCTCGTCGCGGTTGCCTGCAAAGAATCGCTGCTCGCTGATCACCGCCTCGCCAACACCCCAGGCCAGCCACACAGTGCCCACCGGTTTATTCGGAGAACCCCCGTCCGGCCCCGCTACACCGCTGACCGCCACGGCAAAACGCGCCAGGCTTTTTTGCTGGGCGCCTCGCACCATGGCCTCGACCACCTCGCGGCTGACCGCCCCCACCTTCTCGAACAACTCGGCCGGCACATCCAGCTGCTGGGTCTTCTGGCGATTGGAATAGGTGACGAAACCGGCCTCGAACCAGGCCGAACTCCCGGGAATCCGGGTAATCGCCTCGGCAATCCCGCCGCCCGTGCAGGACTCGGCCGTGGTGACATGGGCATTGAGCAACTGCAGGCGCCTGCCCAGCTCAGCGGCCAGTTCGGTAATGTCGTCCATGGTGCTCTCCTGATTCCACACAATTGAGGCCTACCGTACACGAGCATTCGAAGCTTGCAAGGCTCGAGGGATTACCGCCCCAGCGCTCTGATATAGGCCTGACAGGCCTGCAAGGCAATCAGTCCGCGATCACCGGCGTCGGTGATGGCGATAATTCGTTGAGCATGCGCCGGGTCAAGTCGGGCTCTCGCGCCTCCATGATCCACGCCGCCGGCGCGGGGGGTGGCAGGCATTGCGCAACCGGCGGCAACATCGTCGGCGTCGAGGAGGACTGACAGCCGGACATCGGCAGTAGCAAGGCGATCGCGCAGGCGATCCTGGTCACGTTGGGCATCGCTCAAGGCTCGGTAATGGGTTTGTTCGCTGGCGGAGAGTTGCTGTTCCAGGGCCCGGCGTTTGTCTTGCTCGGCCTGGACTTGGGCCGAGGCGGCCCTGCTTATGGTGTTCAGATCGGACTGGTGCAGGCCGGCCTGCTCCGCCAACCGCTTGCCGTAGCGCCAGTCCTGGACCTTCCACGTTCCACTGACGGCCAGCAGCAGGAGTGCCAACACGCCGACCACCCAGAGTTTCAGCCCGACGGGACTCAAGCCAACACCTGCAGCGCCCGGACATACAGTGCTCGCCGATCTGCGGCGCCATTCTGACCGCCGTTGATTCGCCGCGTGATTTTGTCGAAGGCGCCCACATCCGCCAGGGTGTTCAACCCGCGAGAGGACCAGAACCAGGCAGCGGACGTCGCAGCCCATTGCGGTTGTTCCAACAACTCAGGCTGACCGATCAGGTCCAGGCCCAGAGCGTCTCCGCACTCTGCGTAGTTGGCCCGACCGGTAATTTGAATCAGGCCCCGTCCACGGAACCTGAAGCCGTCACCCGGAGCGGTATTGCCCAAGTCTACCCTGCCTTCATAGTGGGCTTGGGTAGGGGTTGGTCCCCAAAGTTCATGAACGTAGCGCATCTGGCCGGATTCATGACCGATCTGGGCCATGAAAGCCGCCACACGGTGGCGGCCAATAATCTGGTACCGGCCCATGGCGGTGTTGAGAGCAGGCGTAAAAACGCCAGCGTTGGCGCCGGCGTTCGGGAGGATCTGCAGCAGTTGCTTTGTGGTGACGGGCATAACTTTTCTCCTGGCGAAAGACTACCCGCTCCCGGAGGGTCGCTCTCACTCAATCACTGACAGTTAAAGCTTATGAATTGGCGTAGGCAGCCGATATGCATGGCATCTGATACAATCGTCTGATTTTACGTATGCGGGATAAAAGTTGTGGAGAAACGAAGGATCGAAGCCGTTGACTATTTGCGCGGCTGTATGGCGCTGGCGATTATGTTCTATCACTTCACTGCATGGAGTTTGGGAGTCCCCGACGGCAATACTGTTCTAGGACGCCTCGGAATCTACGGCGTTTCGATTTTTTATATCCTCAGCGGCATGTCGCTCTATGTGGCCTACAGCAACGTATCTTGGAATAAAAGCGAGCTATTTACGTTTTGGAAACGTCGATTTCTCCGGATCGCCCCCGTATACTGGGTTGCTTGCATAGGCGTTCTAATATTATTGAAAGGGTATCGAAACCACCCAATTGAAACAATCATTGGCAACCTCTCTTTAACGTTCGGCTTCCTTGATTACACACACTACATCCCCACTGGCGGGTGGTCCATTGGCAATGAAATTTGCTTTTATCTTATATTCCCTATAATAATTATCTCAGCCAAAAACATCTATTTATTCACAACACTGTGCGTGGCACTTTTTGCCATTTACCTGCAATTCGCTTTCATCTCTTTAAATCAAGACGCGACACTCGCCTCTGAGTGGAAGAGCTACATCCACCCATTAAATCAGGCATTCCTATTTGCTGGCGGAATCATTTTGGCAAAGGTAAGCACCCATGCCCGCCACTTGACGCTTCCTCAAACAGCTTATGTCGCGCTTCTAGCTCTTAGCCTAAGCGGTCTATTTCTTTACGAGAACACTCCTGATGCGATTGGCTTGGTGACCTCGACGAATCGTCTGATTTTTACTGCATTTAGCCTAGCCGCTTGCTATGCATGCTTCAACCTGAACGCCACCGGTAAAAGTGGATTCGAGAAAATACTAAAGCATCTAGGCGAAATTTCTTACTCTGTATACATGCTCCACGGTTTACTTTTCTTATATCTCCAGAAGCACATCTACAAAGGCCTCATGAAAAACCTCACTCCGTCTGAGTTTGCGTTTTTCATAGTAGCACCGATAGTCCTAGTTTCCGCCACCTACTGCTTCAGGAAAATAGAAACGCCTTTCATTCGATTAGGAAAAATTACTTCAGGCCCATTTAAAGAACGGCTTAAAGTCGCGTTCACTCGGCCACCAACTCGGGCCGATTAAAAAGCACCACATTTTAGAGGTGGGCATGATGGCTGCTTTGAAACCATCATATCCACCATTAAAACTTACGCTCACAGGGCGAGCGAACCAAGACCATCAGGGGCTCGCCCCATATACTCAGCATCCACTACCCATTCATCCCTATCTACTTCATGGAGAGATGAATGTTTTTCTGCGTAATCTAAACTCACGACCCAATACGGAATGCCAGCAGGCACGACTTTTTTTGCCATTTCAAACATATCAGCTACAGGGTCCGCAGCTCTTAAAATACTTACAGGACGACCAGGGCGTTGAAAAAAAGCAAGCATCTCCATTTATACCACCATAAATTAATTAACAGAAAATACCGCAACATCAATATTTGCGAAGTCCGTTCTAGACGATGAAGACGCTGAAGTTGATACACTTACAGAAATCGTGGTCCTAGCATATACCCCTACACAGCTGATACCGGTGATGGGGACTGAAGCGCTCGTACCAGAAGCCACTACTGAGAAATTCGAATCAGATTCAGGCGTACTGAACATCAGAGTGTAATCACCGACCCCATTGTCAATAACCGACGAAAACCCCGACGAAGACCTTATCCAACGCTTTTGTCGCGTCAGTGGCATCGAGCACCAGCACGGCATCGAAGCGATCACGCACCGCTTGCAGCGTGACGTTCTGAGCCGCGTTCTTGCTGGCAATGTCGGCGGTGGGCAGGACATAGGCGCAGGGGGTCTGCAGAGGGGGCTCGGCTTGCAGAGTGGAAAGGTCGAAGCCTGCGACCACGCGATGGGCGAGCGTGGGGCATTGCTCACGCAACTGCGTGAGGATCGGTGTGATCTTCATGGAGGTGCTCCAGTATCTGAAGGTGCGAGTGAACCCTGTGGGAGCGGGCTTGCTCGCGAAAGCGGTGGGTCAGGCAACATTGATGTTGGATATGCTGGCGTCTTCGCGAGCAAGCCCGCTCCCACAGGGGGATGGGTCAGGCCTTGGCATCCAGGCAGGTGGCATGAATCAAGCTGCGATAGCTTTTTTCCCGGTCGCCACTGGCGGTGACCTTGTCGATCGACCAACGACCGCGCATGAAGTCCGGCCAGGTGGGATCCAGCAGCACGATGCCTTCAGCGGACAGTCCCGGGTTGCCAGGGCACTCGATGTTCACCTTGAGTGCTTCGCGCTCCATCCGGCGTACCTCGCCTTCTCCAGCGGCACGGGCGTCGTCTGCGCTCTGGAAGCGCTGGCGCAGGGTCTTGAACGGCGCGAGGCCGCTCTCCTCGACACGCACTTTGCCGGCCGCCGCATCCCACCAACTGGTCTTGCAGCCCTGGTACTTGGCCCGGGCGGTTTCATCCAGCTTGGCCGAGATGAACGCGTGGTCGCCCGGGCGATTATTGGTCGTCACCGACAGTTTCATCTCGGGCAGGACCTTGCCCGACAACGACTTCGCCTGGCCGCGTCGAGCCAGCACATACAGCTCGTTGATTGGCTTGGCGACAGCGTCATAACGGTGGGCCAGGCGCGTGAGGAAGCCCATGTCGGTTTCGTTGGTCTGATCGATGTGCTCGATTTTGATCAGCGACAGGTCCGGCGCCACACGGGGGGAAAAACCGTGCCTGGAAGTCAGTTGCCGAAACAGGGCGCCCAGGGTGGTCGGGCCATGACTGACGGATCGGCGTTGCTTGAACCCGGTCTGGTCCGCCGCACTGAAAGGTGCGGCCATCGCCACCAGCACGAGTTGCAGGGGAAACAGGAACGGCGTGCGTCGGGTGATGACGAACTCGCCTTTATCCACCAGCCCCGACTCCAGATAACCGACCCGCAGGCCGATCTTCCCGCCCAGGCTGGGCAACCCTTGGAGCCCGTCCAGGCTAATGGTGAGCGTCAGTTGATCGGACTCGATCCCCGCCGCGTCGACGTGCTCCCACTTGAGCAGGCGTTCGTTGAGCAGTGCGGCGTTCGCACCATAAATTTCCACCGCAGGCGTGAAACCCAGTGACATGTTGCCTCCTTAATCCCAGGCCGAAACCGGTGTGGGTGCAACAGGTTTGAGATCCACTTCCGGCAGGACAACCCACACCCCGGCCGGCAATGCCGGGCCCCATTCAGCCAAGCCCGGATTGAGCAGCCAGAGCGCCTCCTCGACGATATCGTCACAACGCTCAAGCTCGCGGTACAGCAACAGATTCACCGAATCACCGGCGATACTTCGAACCCTACGCATTGGCGAACTCCGTCAATTCAACCACCCAGCCGACCACCATCGCCGTGCCGTCATCAATGATCTCGGTCTGGGTTTCCGTGACCTTGCTGATCTGCCACAAGCCCCAGTTGCGACCGATGCCGTCAACCAACGGCACGGGCAGGCGCTGCGCCTGCAAGGCGCGCAACTCATCGAGGCGATCCATAGCGGTCGCGTACATCGACTTGCCGGTGATCGTCAGCCCTTGCAGGCCTTGGCCGACCTGGCTGGACTTGGGTTTGCTGGTGAGGATGTCGATGCTCTTCCAGCCACCGTCCGAGGTGCGTACCAGGCTGTGGTACGCAAAGTTTCTCGACAGACCGAAAATGAAACTGCCGAGTGCCATTTGCTGACGCATCACGTACCTCCGTCGGTCAGGGCCGCGTCACTGCGCATGGCGAGTGAGTTGGGCATGGTTGTCAGGCCGAACTGGCCCGAGAGCTGCTGCACGACCAGGTTGGCCAACTGACTCGCGCTGGCCTGGTCCTGGCCGTTGATGTAGATGTTGGCGGTCATGGTGTTTTGTTGTTGGCTGGTTTGGGCGTTGGTCAGGTCTTTGCTGACCTGGTCCGGAGCGGCGAGTCTGTCGGCGGGGGCGACGAGCTTCTCACCCAGGGACGCACCGGCATCGCTCCCCAACCAGCCGCCCAGCAGTCCGCCAATCACACCGCCAATGGCAGTGCCGAGCACCGGAACGACACTGCCCAAAGCGGCACCGGCCGCAGACCCCGCAGCAGCGCCTGCCCAGCCGCCACCTGCGGCGCCCAGGCCTGCGCCCATCATTCGTTTGTCGCCGGTAAGGACCCCCTCGGCCACATCAGCGACGGCGCCAACTACTTTTAATGGGCCGGGCGCCCTACGAGTCATTGAGCGTAATGAGGCCGTTGGCCCGAGTGAGCCTTGTGTACTGACGGGTATTTTCGGCCTGCTCGTGGATTCAGGACGCTGGTTGGCATTGCTTGTTTCCAGCTTGTTCACACGAGGGTTTCTGAAATCTTCGGAGATCACCTCACCCAATCGGCCGGGAAGGTGCGGAGCGGCCCTGCCCAACACCCGCTTGGCCACCTGACTGGAGATCTCATCCCCAACAGCCTTGAGCAGCGCACCCAGCAGCGGTTTGATCGCCGCGCCAATCAACACGATGGCCGCAGCGGCTTTAGGTGAGGACTCAGCCAACTCACTCATGCCATCGGCCAGCGAACCCAGCCACTGGAACGAGGTATCCGCCGAGGGCATCAGGGCATTTCCCGTGGCCAGCGACAAACGCTCGCTGCGGGCGTTGAGGACGTTCAGTTGGCCCTGCCGGGTGTTCGACAGCGCCAACGCGTCCTGCCGCACCGAGCCGTTGTTGCCCAATTGTGAAGTGGCGTACTGGCCGGGGTCTTTCACCTGCAAGAAGGCCGCATTCACATCGGTCAGTTTCTGCGCCATGCGCAGCACGGCTTCATCGCCATTGCTGAAGAGCGTGGTGGCAAGGGCCGAGCGCTTCTCGGCCGGTTGTGCGTTCAAGGCCGCCAGCACCGTCATCACCGTGCCAGACGCCGTGTCCTTGTCACGCAAGCCGCTCGCCACCGCCGTGGGTTCCAGCCCCAACTGTTTCCATGCCGATTGCTCGGTGGCGGAGGCCTGGTCACCCTTGCCCAGGGCAGTCGTGAAGCTATCCAGAGCCAAGCCGGCTTCAGCTTGCTTGGTACCGGTATTGAGCAACGCCGCCGTCACCGCTGCGGCCTGCGCCGGGGCCAGGCCTGCCGAGGTCGCGGCCGCACCGTCACGCTGCAACACCGTGCCTATCTCAGCCGCTTTCGCACCATTGGGTAATTTGCCCAGCTGGTTGGTTGCATCCGCCAAGTCAAAGGCTTGAACGCCGCTGAGCTTCATGGAGATGCGCCAGTCGGCGAGCATCTCGGCAACCTCCATGGCCGGCCTCCTGGACGCCGTCGCGATGACGGCAGCATCCGAGGCGAAACGCGACAGTTCCTGCGGTCGGTCCGAGGCATCGGGCAAATCGTTGCCGATGCCTTTCCTGGCCGCCAGGCTTTGCATCCCCACCACTTCAACCGCCGTGGTGCCCCCGGCCGCCACCAGCTTAGCGGTGGCGACGTGCCGGGTTGACTCAGTCGTCTGTTCGATCTGGCGCGGGGTAAATCCGGTGACCTGCTTCAGATCGGCCATGGCCGAATCCATCGCTATCGCAGGTTTGAGCAGCGCCGGCGGTTCGATACCGCCACTCGGTTTGCTCTTTGGCCCACCAGCCGACTCGCCCTTGGCGTCGGCGCCCATCGCTTGGGAGAACAATCGTTGCGCCGAAAGCTTCACCGTCAGTGACTCGATCGCCGTGGTCAGCAGCCCGAGCTTGAGCCCGAGTGATTCCAGCGCCAGATCGAGGCTCGCCAGTTGGTCCCTGGCGAACGCGCCTTGTGCCGACACGCCACTGGTGAGGCTGGTATTACCGAACGCCAACCCACTCTCATTGAAGGTTGCGTATTTGAGCGAATATCTATCGTCCGCCATCCCGCTCTACTCCTGTTTCACGCCAAGGCGAGTGATCGCGATGTCGTAGCGGCGCAAGGCCTTGCCGGCGTCCCACTCCAGGATTTCCGCCTCACTTACCGAGTAAATGAGCGGCACCACATCGAGGATCACTTCGATGTCGCGCTCCGAAAGAAGTCCGCCGGTTTGTTTAAAAAATCGTCAATGCGCACCTGAAGTTGTGTCCAGTCGGGCACGGTCAGCAGGTCCAGATCGGGAATCATCAGGCCAGTGCAATGGGCCGTGATGAACTCGGCGCGCTCCTTGGCCGTCTTCAGTTTTTTCATCGCCTTGGTGGCACGCAGCACCGGCATTTCCAGGGTCAGCGACGTCAGGCTGCGGCCCGCGACGTCGAGCGCTTGCAGCAGTTGCACCTGGTCGGGGTCGGCCTGTGGCTCATCCAGGAAGTACGACGCCGGACGGGTAGACATTTCGTGCACGTACTGGGCAATGCTGACGTAGTCCGGGCGCTTGAGCTGGTCGAGTTCCTTGACCGACAGGCCGGTGGCCAGCTTGGCCAGCTCGAAGAACTGATCGTCTTCGTCATCGCCCGCACGGGCCAGGGCGTCTTTTTGCGCGGCGTAGTACAGCGGTTTGAGGGTGATCTGCTCGATCTGCGAGCCGTCGTCACTGGTGATCGGTGACAACAGCTCGTGTGTAGGAGGCATCCAGGACATGAAATCGGTTCCTTGGTGAATCATGGTGGGCGAGCCACCTGTGGGAGCGGGCTTGCTCGCGAAAGCGGTATGTCAATCAACATTGATGTTGAACTTGATGGCCTCTTCGCGAGCAAGCCCGCTCCCACAGGGACTGTGTCTAACCGACGGGTTTGTTTAAGGCAGCAACACCGCACGGCGCGCATCACCGAGGATGTCGACGCCGTTGAGCACGAACTTCTGGGTGCGCACGTCGATGTCGATCACCGGGACACCGTTTTCGAGGCGGTTGTAGGTGCGGCAGGACAGCTCAAGGTTGGTCTTGGGCTTCTCGTTCATTTTCAGCGGGGTTTCCTCGAGGGATTTCAACTTGCCGCCCACCGTGTGGTAGGTGAACCAAGTGTTGCCGTCCTGATCCTGGCCGGCTTCACGCACGTTCAGCAGAATGTCGTCACCCACGCTCACGCCCAGCGCCAGCATGATTTCCGGGCCGAGGCCTTGCAGCGTCAGCTTGGCCGTCAGCACCTTGCCGCCCTTGGCCATTTCCTCGCCAATGAAACGGCCGCCACGCATCTCTTCCATCTCGAACTCGATCTTCGGCGGGCTGAACTCTTCCACCGTCGCCGACAACGGCAGGCCTTGCAGGGTGGCCGCGATGGCCTGTCTTACGCGGTTGGTAAACATTAGAGAACGTCCTCCAGGAACTGCTCGATGATTTCATCGCGGGCATTGAGTTGATAAATCATGTGTTCGTTCGGCGCGTAGCGGCCGTAGTCGATGACCACGTACCAGGTGCCGTTCTTGTACTTCTCGACGCTGTTCAATTCCGGGTGCAGGTACACGCTGCCGCCGGGGATGGTTTCGTCGGCGACCAGGGTTTGCAGCCAGTCATTGATGCGCTTGACCTCCTGGTCCATGAACGACTTGGTCAGGTTCTTGGCCATGGCTTTCTGGCCGGCCTTCACCAGTTTGCGGCTGATGGCATCTTCCAGGCCGACGTAGCTGATGAACTTGCCGGTGATGGAACGGTTGCCCAGCAGCGAGAAGCCGCCGAGGATGGTCCGGGCGTAGTAGCTGACGCCGTAGCGGTTGAGCAGATCGCCTTCGGTGGAGGTGTCGAGGATGTTGTATTCGACGGTGCGCGAAACGTCTTCGGCGTAGGTGACCTGGTTGCCCGGGCTCTCCCATTGCTTGACCTTGGCGAGGGCTGCGATGGCCAGGCTCGACGGGGCCAGGAAGACATTTTTCTTCGCGGCCTTGGAGTACACCGCCGGCATGTTATGTACCACCAGGCAACGGTCGAAACCGAGATCCGCGCCGCCCAGTTCCTGGCTGTAGGTCACTTGATCGGCGACCGCGGCGTCCTTGCCGTCGAGCACCACACGGGCCTTGATGCGCTTGCCGAACGAGGCGAACTCGCTGGCCACCGCCTTGGTGCCGGTGAAACCCGGCGCGCCGATGATGGTCAGGTCTTCGGCAACCCCACTCAGCGCTGCCAGGCCCAGCTTACGGCCGGTCTGCGCTTCGATACCGCCGATCACATTGTTCTGCGTATCGGCCAGTGTCGCGCCCTCTTCGACGATGACAACGTAGACCGGCACCTTGACCACTTTGAGGATCTGGTAAACCGCCTGGAACAGCGTACCCGCCTCGGCACCGGTCGGGTCCAGTTGGGCCTGAGTGGTGAAGCTGTTGATGCGGAACGGGGTGTTTTTTGGAATCAGCGCGTTGGCATTCGGCGCGGTGCCGACCAGCCCGATGACGTTGTCACCCAGGCCACCCATGGCCTCGGGAGATTCGGTGGCATTGACGGTAATGCCGTTGTGCTCGAAGTTCAAAACCTCAGCCATGGTTATTCAGCCTTTTTGGTGGCGGCCTTCAAGGCCTTGTTGGATGCAGAAGCCGGTTCGACGGCTTCGGTTTTTTTCAGCGCCAGGCGACCGGCGCTGCGCAAGGCGTTGGCCTCGACGTCGAGCAGATCGAGTTCCTGGCCGACGCTCGACCAGTGACCACCCCCGGTGGGGAATGGGAGGAGCACGGTGTAGGTTTGGCGTAGTGCCATTTGTGTTTCTCCAGATATGAAAAAAACCCTTGAGGAAGGGGTTGTTGGGTTTTGGATGGGTAAGAAAACGCCCCGTCGGTGCGGGGCGTTTATTGGGATTGTTCGGTGAGCCAAAGAGGCGCAATCGGCCGCGATTCCAAGGAAGGAAAGTTAGATGCTTGCGGCCAGTCCCGAAGCGCCTGACGATAGGAGAGCAACACGGGAAACTGCTCTGCATTCAACGTAGGAGCCAACCCTAATTCCTGTTCTTCACGGTGACGTGCGACCAACCATTCAGTGCTTCGAATTTCAAAATCGCGCCAGTTACGCTCAAAGGCGATCAATTGATCTGGTGGTATCACCCGCTCAAAGGCTTTGGGCCAACCGTTGACGACCTTTATTTCTTTGCCTTGATCAATCTCATCTCTCAAGGCTTGGTAGGCTTCCTGAGAAAGTTCTACGCACTCCTTCCCGACTGCATCGCCATAAGGTTCTCCGGGATAAAAGCCGCCTGTTTCGGCGCAAAAAAATACAGTCATGATCAATATCCCCAATATTCCCAGCTTCCAACGGTATTGCTGAGTGACACGGTAGAGTTGTTATTCACACAAATCGCAATAGAACTCTTTGAAGTGCCGTTAGGCCGAGGCTGTGCGTTCGACAAGCCTTGGCTATGGACTGCCGCTGAACCGGAAAGAAGTCCGTTTGGAAACGCTTTAGGCAGCGTGATCGTCAACGTTGTATAGGCACCGCCAGCAATCGCAGAAGCTGCGTTGAAAGTTCCCCATTGACGGATCAGCCCGCTCGGAAAATCTTGACTGCCGCTAGGCCCGATACTAGTGGAGAACATTCCCGAGTATTTAGTCAGTACGGTACCTGACACCACCCTCCATCCACCAGAATGGGAAACCAATATGATGCTTTCGAAGACATCAATAGGAACAGAGGACAGAACAGATAATCCGATAGATATCAGATCGCCCGCAAAGGCTTGCAAATTGAAACTTCCTGCACCTGCGGAAATAATGATTGATTGGCCAGGTGTTGTCGTTGATAGTTTTGGCAACGTGACATCTAAACCAGCCAACCCAACAGATCCGATAATTAGACATCCAGTATCGTTTACCGTCAGCGCAGTCGACGCAGTAATGATCTTTATGCCCGAATAATTGCCAATTAAGGAGTTGATGGCTGTCGAATCCACAATTTGGGCAGAGCCTGATGCCCACCACCCGCTGGCGCCGTCAGTAGTAAGATCCAGCGTGGAACCCGCGGGCATAACCATCGTCGTCTTAGTAAGACTGCCCGACTTAATATTGTCTGAACCTGGACAAAAAATGGTTACTACACCCGTCCCCCGGTTTCGAAGGCTTACCGTTCCGCCTGCACCGCCGCTGTTGGCAGCAGGTAGAGTGACGTTAAACGTCCCAAGGCAGGACACCATAGAACCGAACGCCGTAGAAGCTACCAGCGTCGTATTGGATGTTGCATTAAGGAATCCTCGATAGTTCCCTTTCGCGCGCTCTACAAACTCGGTAGTGGCCAGCAACTTGCTGCTATCGAAAATCGGTGGCGTATTTGCCGTCGGATTCACCAGCACCGGCGAATTGAGCGGCGCAAATCCTTGAGTGATGTTCTGAAACGCCAACGCCGTAGTGCCCAGCACAATCGCACCATCGGTAATCAACTGCCAGATCGTGTTGGCAAGCGTCGTGCCCTCCTCCACCGAAACAATCAACCCCGAGGTCACTTCGGCACTCGCATCGGCATCCTTTGCCCGAACCCAAGCGCCGTTCGCGGCCACGTAAATACCGTTGTCTTTCGCCAAGGTCTGGGACTTGACCAGGACACGATTCCCGGCGATCACCGCAACACCGTCGATCGCCTGCGCGCCACTCAAGACAATGTTGGCCGTTGTCGCCACCCGCACCGACTGCTTCCTGTCGAGCTTGGCGAGTTCGTCGGCCACGTAGCCGGTCACCCAGGCCCGCGTCGCCTTGACCACCGTATCGTCAATCAGCAGCGTCACCAGCTCAGCATTGCTGGTCTCGAAGATCGACCGAATGTAGAACTCTTTGCCCGAGCCGGACGTCGCCAACACTGGCTTGAACGATTCCGGATATTTGACAATCGCGTACAGGATCCCGGTATCGGTCCAGATCCCGGCCTCACGCACATACCAGCCGCCGACGTCGGACGGGATGGTGACCTCGGCCAGCAGCCAGCTCGGGTTGTTTTCATCCTGGAACAGCGCATTGAGCGGCCCGCGCCAGACTTCGCGCTTGAGTGCTGTAGCGGTTGCGGCCGGGTTGTATTCCGTGCCGCCGCCGTCACCGACGGAAATCTGCGACAGCTTGATCGGTGTGCCCGCCGCCTTGCAGGCGGTTTCGTAGGCGATCCCCGCATCGGTGAGCAGGGTGTAGTAGTCGGCCATTTAGGACCCCTGTGGATAAATAGTGGAGGTTTCGACGGTGTAGAGCCCGGCAGCCATGAAGACCTGAGCCGAGGCTTCCAGCCCTTCGATGACGATCGGATAAACCGTGGTCAATTCGCCGCACAGCGTGGCGGCGCCGATGACGTGACGGCCGAATGCACTCAAGCCGACAGACACCTTCAAGGTGTCGCGCTCGCTTTTGGCATCCGCCAGGCGACGGTCGAGACGGGCGTCGATTTCTTCGCTGTAGGGCTGCTCGGTAAACGCCCTGACGGAAAAACTGTAGGGCGGGCCAGGGGGTGTTTGCTCATACCAGGCGCGCACTTCAGGCATCAGTTGCAAACCCTTGGCCGCGTTTTCCAGCGCCTTTCGCGTCCCGGCCTGCCGGGCGGTTGGCCAGGCGAGCTCAACGGTCAGGCGCTTTTCAGCTTCGGGCGCCGCGGAGCTCCACTCGTTGACCCCACGATCCGCCGCGAGATACGGCAGGAACGCCAAGGGCGTGGTCGCCGGGTTCATCAGCTCGGGAAACGGCGGATCGATGCCTTCGAGCAGCCGAGCGAACCCCAGATCCAGTGCCCTTTCCAGCGGTGAACTGTTGACCGGCAGCAGGCTCGGGCGAGGTGTGTCGTCACTCATAACGTATCCACCTCGACCTCGATGCCCGTGCAGTACGGGGCTTGGAAAGCCGTCGTTACTATCGGTGCAAGCGGTTCGAGAATCTGCAGCTGAACCGCGCCCGCGCTGTGCAGCGTGTAGTCGATCCAGCTTGGGTCAACCCGACCTTCCAGGCGATGACACGCCTCGGCATACGCCTGCAACTGCTGCTCGGCGGCAACCTGAGTCAAGCCCGAATCCGGGCCGGCATTGATCTTCGCCAAGACGCGGATCTTGTAAGGTTTGATCTGTGCGGCCTGCACGATGACCAGGTCCGTTTCCGGTCGTACATCAGGCCGGGCGAAATGCTGGCGAACACCGTCGAGCAGCGCCTCGGTGGGCGTGCCGTCGCCGTCACGGGACAGCACCGTGACCGTGACTTCGCCCGGTGCGGTGCGACGCCCATTACCATCCTTGACCTGCGCAGCATGACCATCCGGGTCGAAGGTGTAGGTGACCGTCACCACACCCGCCGAGGCGTTTTCCACCTTCACCGCTGGCCGTTCGCCAAGGGTGAAGATCTCCCGCCGATACTGCATGCGCGAGCCGGCCGCCGGGGCGTGGGGCGCCAGGTAATAACGCAACCGGGCGTCATCGTCGCTCTCGTAGACCGGGGCGATGGGCGGGAATGCTGCCGGGTCGCCCGGGTCGAGCAACTGGCGCTCAAGGCCCATGTCCGCGAGGCGAGCGTCGAGGTTGGTGCCCGTGGCCCACCACGCCAACATCTGCTTGATGCGGGCGTTGTATTTACGTTCGTGAGTTTGCAGCCGGACGCAGAACGCCTCGAGGGCCAGGGTCAGCAGTTCGCTTTCGTTCTCGAGGCTGTCCACCAATTTGGCGGCGCTGGCGGGAGAGCGTGCGCCGACGTACTCGACCACGAAGGTCTTGAACTCTGCCAGCAGATCCTCGAACGCTTCGACAGTGACGATGGCCGGTTCGGCCAGTTGGTTCTGGCCGGGTATCAACATGCTCATGTCACCACCTCGAAAGTCTGTTTGCGGTTTTTCCAGGTGCCGGCGAAACGCAGCAGCAATCCGGCACCGTGCCGGCTGGCGACAATGACCTGCGGCTCGAAATCATCGATGCCGTTGTCCGGGTTGTAGAACGCTTGGGCCGCGTGGCTCTGGGCAAGGATCAGCAGGTCGTCACCGAGGTTCTGCCCCAGCAATTGCGTGAGTGCGCAGCCATACAACGGGCGCTTCTGGCGAGTGCCCAACGGCGTGGTCAATGCACGGGTGGCGCGCTGCACAAACTGCAGCCAGTCGTCGACCGTGGCGCCGGTATTTCGATCGATTCCAATCATGAGGAAATCTCTTAGGCGGTACTGATGACGCGTCCCTGGTGATCCACCACCGGGCCGCTCAGGTGCACGCCGGAGGCGTCGAGCCGAATGCCGACGGCGCCGACTTGCAATTCGATGGTTTCGGGTGTCATCGCCAGCCGCGACGGGCCAATGTTCAACAGCAGGGATTCACGAGAACCGCTGAACGCCGCCGGGCCGTTTTGCCAGTGCAGGACATGGCTGGCATGGTCGTAGCCGTTTTCCGTACCGTCCTGATAGAGGCGCCGCGTCAGCGAGGCCTGGGTCGAGACGGGCGGGAACTGACCACCGTTGAGGCCGAACAACGCCACCGCCTGCCCACCGCCCTCGCCGCCGCCATGGTTGAGCAATAGACATTGCTCGCCCACGGACGGGATCCGCGACTCGCTCTGGGCACCGGCGCTCGGATTGAAAAAGCGGATCGCCGGGGTCAGCAGACCGCCATGGCTGACTTTGCAGGTATTGCTGGCCGCGTCGACTTCCTGGCAAACGCCGATGCGGCAGAAACTCTCCGCCCGCCGATGCATGTCTTCCAGCTCGGTTTCCATCTGCGCCAGACGCTCGATGATCGGCCCCAGATGCATCCGTAACAGCGCATCAAACATGGCTCAACCCTCGAGTGCGGTGTATTGGTCCGGGTCGTCGATGTTCGACACTTCCCAGGTGCGGGCAAACTTCGGGATACCCAGCGGGTCCTCCAGCAGCGTCGGGCCGAGGTACAGGGTTTGGTTGAAGGAAAGGGTCCAGGCGGTGTACGCCCGTGCCGGGTTAATGAAGGTGGATGGCAGGCCATCGAGCTCCGTGGGCAGGTCGCATTGATCGCCCGACAGACCCCAGCGGTTGTCCATGACCAGGTGTTTCAGCTCCCCGGCCAGATCGCAGGCATCCCATCCTGGAACGGCCATGACCACTTGCAAGGACACCGTCAGGACATGGGCGATACGCCCGTCATTGGCGCGGTGACCGGGCGCATCACGCTCAAGGGCAATCAGCACCCAGGGTTGATCGTCGGTGCCATCGAAATCCTGGGGGCTGCCGACTTTCAAGGCGGGATAAATGGCGCGCAGCGTCTGGGCAATGGCCGAGAACAACTGCGACGGTTTTTCGATAAGGGCAGGCATTGATCGCCTCCTTTGGTATGGATCAGCGCTGTCGATTCACGGCTGGTTGGGAGGAACGTCCCGCGGCGGCACTTCGCATACGCCGAGCCGCTTGGCGACCCAGCGCTCGTAAAGACCGATCGCCACGTCGGCACCGGCCATGGCGGTCAGGCAACCCAGGGCGCAGGCGCTCCAGATCGACATGCCGAGGGCGTACAAAAGCATGGTTGCCGATACGCCGCAGACCACGCAGGCACCGGAGCGCAAGGCCAGGCGCCGCAATAACGACCAGCCACGGGCGCCCTCCTTGTCTGCGCGCCACATCTCGCCGGACACCCCGCCCACCAGGGCGAGCACGATGACCAGCCAGATCGGCATGTCCAGCAACGCTTGTTGCTCGTTTGTCATGTCTCGTTTCCTGGGGGGGTAATGGATGAGTGTTGAAAGGCAGTGCAAAAGCCCGGCACTGCGCCGGGCTTTTCAAGAAGACACTCCGTTCAGGGCAACTCTGGCCAAACAATGCTCAGTGGAAAAGCGGGTTGTTTGTTGACCTGAGTGAAGGCGACGCAATACTCCTTGAAGGCAATCAAGTAAGCCTGCTCGGCGGCGGTAGCGACGCCCAGATCGACTTTGAATTGCAATCCCGAAGACGCCACTTGGGTCATGACGCTGTCGAGTCGCCTGCTTTTTTCAATACGCATCTGCTCCGCAAGTGCAGTCTGTGGCCAAGGGAACCCAGAGTTGAACGACCAGAGCCCATCAGTGTTGACTGCGTTGTAGTCATAATCGACCTCAGCGCTGGACCTGCCAGTAACGTCAATCCAAAGTTGGTCTGCTGGGAACTCCTCAGAGATCGGGTTGACGGTTTCGTAGATGTTGTCGACTTTGCCGCCCACAACACGTGCGTATTTTTTCATGCTCATATCCTTATTGATTGCCGGTACTCCGGCACTCTTCGATCTGCCTGCTTCAGGTAGGCATTCCAAAAAGCCCGGCAATGAACCGGGCTTTTCAGTAATGCGCTCCTTCGCCTTCCTTGACCAATGGCCAGAAGGAAGTTGATCTTTCGGCGCGACTGGCGCGGTACGGATCCATTCAAATTGTTCTTCCGACCGCGGTCCCTGCCCGCCGGATAACTGCTTCTGGTGCTTTACGCTGCACACCCGGGTCAGTTGCCAACCCTCTGAACCGTTAAGGCCGGTTCATCGCTGCCTGTTGGTGGAACTAAAGAGCTTCGTTGCCAGCCGCTTTGTCGAGCGGCTTGGACACAGAATATGCATGGATGCATATCCAGTCAATGCGCAAATGCATTTATTTATGCATGATGGATGCGTAAATGCATTGAGGCCTCGTAAATACGGGGGTCGCGGGTTTTCAGGAGGCGAAAAAAAACCCGCACGACGGCGGGTTTTATCTGACAGTGGAGGGGTTAACGGGCGTACATGCCCCACCAGAAGACGTGACCGAGGATGACGATTTGCTCATCCTGCATTTCCTGGAAGGTGTAGTCCTCATCCGGATGTTCATCACGGTTGAAACTGCGCAGGCGAATGCCGGTGGGCAGGCGATAAAGCTGCTTCACTCGCAGTTGGCCGTTGTGATTGATGGCATAGAGATCACCGTCGACGATGTCGCCGATCCCACACTTGCCTGCGTTCACCCCAACCGTGGCCCCGTCGCGCAACACCGGAAACATGCTGTTGCCGCGCACCGTCACGCACTTGGCCTGGTCGAATTGCACACCGTTATGGCGCAGGCTGCGCTTGCCAAAGCGCAGGCTTGAGCGCTCGCTTTCCTCGATGACGAATCTTCCTGATCCAGCAGCCAATTCAACCTCGCGCAGAAAAGGGACCGACACTTCGTCTTCTTCGACGGGTGTTTCGTCGTCCCACAGGCTTATGTCCTTGAGTTCGGAATGCGGCTCATCGCGGCGGGCATTGCCGGCGGGCACTACGTCCGCGCGCCCGCGCAACTGATCGGTGCTCACGGCGAAGTATTCGGCGATCTTCGAGATGTGTTTATCCGAAGGATCGACGATCTTGCCGCTGAGGATCCGCGAGAGGGTGGACTGAGGCACGCCGGTACGCCGGTGAAGCTCCGTGGGGGAGATCCCGTGCTGATCGAGCAATGCTCTTAATACGGAAGAAACGTTGCGTTTTTGCATAACGCGCATAGTGCTTGTTCTTTTCGCAGAAGACAAATGCTGTTTTGCATAAATATGCAATTCCTGCCTTTTGCATCCATTGTGGCGAGGGAGCTTGCTCCCGCTGGGCTGCGCAGCAGACCCTTTTTGTGAGCGCTTTGCGCTCAAGCGGGAGCAAGCTCCCTCGCCATTGAATCGCCCTACACGCCCTTAGGAAAACGCACCGCCCCCGTCCTTCAAATGTGCGACGCAAGGCTACGTTTCCTTGCGCCTCTGCCTACAACTACGCCAGAATCCGCCGGCTTGTGCGCCTTGGAGCCCATCGGTACTTTTGATCCTGTCACTGCCCATCAGTGATCGGGTTTAGTCGCTCGGTATTCCAAGGTGCTCATTGCTCCATTCAGTCAGGTACTTCTATTCCTGCACTTGATGGTAGTTGTGCGCAGGGCGCCCTCGGGCGCGCCGGTTCCTTGGATCCCCGGTCGACTAACCTGCGTACAGCTGCCACCCCTCGTTTAGTCGCGAGTGAGTGGTGGCTCAACTTCAAGGATCCAATAGAATGCCGAAGAACACGCAAAATCCCCCAGACGATCACGTCTCCCGCAGCCAATCGGCCAACGCCAAGAAACTCGACGACGCGGCCACTCGCGCCCTGGACTATTACCTCAAGCCGAAAACCGACAAGGAAGCCTCTGACACACCCGACACCCTTTTCATCATCGCCCCTAACATCGACGCCGAATGCCTGCTCGCCAACCTCAGCGAAACCCTGGCCTCGGCCAACGCCATGGTCAGTGACCTGGCATTCGACCTGAAGGGTTCGCGACGGAATATCTTGCTGGGGGTTCAACAGATGATCGAACTGAGCCAGTTGCTGGCGAATCGGGCGTTGGATGTGGTCGAGGTGAGGTAGGCATCCATGATGCAAGCCGAGACCTAAGAGAAGCCCGAGTCATCACTGTGGGAGCGAGCTTGCTCGCGATAGCGGTAGTCCAGTGACAACTGAGTTGTATTGGCTGCCGTCATCGCGAGCAAGCTCGCTCCCACATTGGATCGGGGTACAGCCGGAGAGACAGGCCGGCTGTCAGGCCGCCTCGCGAGCAAGCTTTGCTCCCACAGATATGATGGGTGTACGACCGGGAGAGCCAAGTCGGCTATCAGGCCGCCTCGCGAGCAAGCTTTGCTCCCACAGATATGATGGGTGTACGACCGGAAGAGCCAGGTCGGCTACCAGGCCGCCTCGGCGTGGACGTTGATCTCGGCGCCCCGTTAACCACGCTGGCTGAACGAGGTATTGCGCAGTGGGCAACCCGGCATGGATGCCGGGTTAGCCGCGCTGGGCCATGGATGGCCCTTCGCGGCGGCCCACGGAGCAATGCCTTCGTTCAGGCATGCCGAGCCTAGGCGAGGCACCGAGTGGTGGGGCATGAGCGTTTTGCTTACTTTTGCGCTTCTCAAAAGTGAGCCGCTGTAAGAGCGGAACCGTCAGCAGCCATTACCTAAATAACGGATATACACCCCACCCCAAAAACCACTCACGCCTGGGTCCCCCCCGACCACCCATGTTAACCTTGCGCCCATCGCGGAAAAGCCGGGCCAATGCCCCTCCTTTTGCCCTACACCTTTCAACGAGCTTGCCTGACACCCATGAATACAGCCGTGAACGACCTTTCCAGCCACACCCCGATGATGCAGCAGTATGGGCTGGAGGGTCGCTTAGGCTGCGCACCACGCGGGCTACAGACATTCCGCGTCTAAAACTCTTAGCGTGATTCGCATGTGTTTCGATCAATGAAACAGAGATAGATAGAGGTAGTTTTAGACACGCGTCGGAGCTCTCCCGCCCTATCTCAATACATTCCGAAAAGCCATAACGACGGCCCCGAGATCCAGGCCGGGTCCATGCACTATCAATTCCCGTCCAGCATCGCGGCACCTTCGGCCCGCCGTTCCTCCGACTTAGAGCCAGACCAGCCAGCAGTAATTCGCAGAGCATGCCATCACCTGCTACGCTCAAACGAGTACGGCCCCTCCTACTTGAGTCAAACTGTCGCTCGCTGCGCAGCAAGAGGTGGCCGTACCTCCCATAAAGCGTGAAAGTGTGCGCCCATGACCAAACCACTTGTTCAACCCCGAATCCTTAGGGCCTCTCAAGCGCCGACTTACCTGGGTATGTGCCGGGATGAGTTCAACAAGACAGTTCGGCCAAACGTTCGCGAGTTCCCGATCGGCAAGCAGGGCGTCGGCTTTGACCGTGTGGAGCTAGATGCCTGGGCGGATGCGTACATTGCCGCTAACGCTATCGAAAAACATCCGTCGATCTGCGCACCAACGCAACAGCCGGGATCCGCTGCACAGCTAATCTCGCGAGCGCAGCCCGGAGCGGCCACTAGGAAAACGGCGCCCGCTCACGCAACCAAGGAAGAATTTGACAGATTGATAGAGACGATCTTGGGCAAACGAAAACGGAAGCTCTAGTCAGATTCCAAGCATGCGTGGCTGGGGAGGTTCCCTATGGATGATGAGTGTGAGGTCGTATACGTAGCAGGCCTAGGAAAAATGCTCGGGCGAACTGAAGCTTCGGTAAGAGAAGGGATTCGCCGCGGCGTTGATTGGCTGCCGAAGGGATTCAAGATGGGCGCTAGGCATTGCTGGCTCAAGGATGATGTGAAGGAGTTCCTGCGCGCCTGCCGGGATGGCGAGCACAAGACGCCGAAAGTGGGCAGGAAGCGGCGCCCGCCACCGAAGCTCGTAACTCTTCGCTGAAGGGAGAGCAGCCCATGCCAAGCAGAGCCGGAACAAACAGCCTCGATCGCTTCATGCGCCTCGACGAGGTACTTCACGTCACCGGCCTTGGCCGTAACACAGTTTATCGCCGCATTAGGGAAGGCACATTTCCAAAGCAGGTTAGGATAGGCCCCAATTCGGTTGCGTGGCGGCAGTCAGAGATCGTTGAATGGATGCACTCGTTCGCGCCGAATAAAGATCAGACTTGGTGATGACTGCAGCCTGTGAACAGGAGCGCACTATCTTGACGCTGATATCAATCGCGAAGGCCGCGGCTATATTGGGCATCGGTCGCACCACTGCCTATCGTCTCGCGAAGGAAAGCCGCATCCCATGCGTGCGAAGCTTTGGGCCCTTAAGGGTTCACGAAGAACGACTGCAAGCCTTGATTGATGCGGAAGCTGACGCAAGCGTGAATTCCGCCCGACACTCAAATCGCAACCCAACCTCCAGCGCTGCCGGTGAAACAGGAGCCTACGGATTAAAATCTCCTGCCCGTCTCACGCAAGAGCTAGACGAGTTGCTCCAGGCCAGGCCGATTGCCCAAGGAGTCGTCACATGCCCAACTCGGACCTTCTCCCTTCCCTGCTGTGCAAGATCAACGAGAACCAGCTCGCGCTGGAAGCGGCCATCATGGAGCTTTCCAACTGGGTGGAAGCGCTCGGATCGGCAGACGTCGCCGATAATGTGCGGGGCGCCCTGGATACGATCGATAAGAACGAGGAGTTCATTAAGCTGACAATCGCTGTGCTGATGGCTCCTGAGTGAAATAGCGCTGCTCGTCGCCTCGCCCTCGCCTCCATCACCTTGCCTCGATTACTGTATATCCAAACAGTATCAAGCAAGGCATGGTCATGGACCCGTTTGAAATCGAAGACACCAGCGATTGGCTGGGCTGCCCCACACCTCTGGAGATGTACAGGCAATCCTGTCACATGCTGGAGAACGAGGTGCAGGAACTGACCACCCAACTACGCAAGGCGCGCCAGGACATTTTTGGTTTGGTGGAAATGCACGCGACTGAGGCCAAGGAGTGCGCCAGGCTTCGGGCTGAGCTAGAGAAGGCGAAATGGGCGTGGAATTCCGAGCACCTTCGATATGTCGAACTGATGAACAAGTCGAATGGTGAGTGTGTGGCGAATACCACGCTTATCGCCGAGCTGCACCGTCGGCTCAAGGTTTATGAAGGGGATAGACTTCCCGACGACATAATCCCTAGCACCCAGCCAAGGTGACTACAGGAGCAGGCGCCATGTGCGGACGACTCTCGCAATACACCGGCATTCACGACTTCGTGGCGGCCTTGAGCACGCCCAACGCCTTGGTCAATTCAGCCGGCGACCTTCCACTGGAGAGGTACAACGGAACGCCGTCGCAGCAGCTCGCCCTCTTCCACCAGGAGGCGGACGTCCTGCACGCCGACATGGTGCCCTGGGGCTGGCGACCGGCCTGGGCCAAAGACCGGGCAGCGCCAATCAATGCCCGGGTCGAGAAAGCCGCCCACGGCCCCTTCTACCGTGCGATCTGGCCGAGCCGCGCCATCACACCTATCAACAACTGGTTTGAGTGGGTCGATGAGGGTGGACCGAAGAAGCAGCCCTACCTGATCCGCCGTCGGGACCAGGCGCCGATATTTTGCGCCGCCATCGGCCAGTTCCCAACCGGTGGCCGTGAGCCTGGAAGGCACGACGGTTTTGTCATCATCACCGCCGACAGCCAGGGCGGCATGATAGACATTCATGATCGCCGTCCGGTGGTCCTGGGGGCGGATCTTGCCCGGGAATGGCTGGACCCGGCCACGCCCAAGGAGCGCGCTGAGCAAATCGTCTTGCAGCAGGGTGAGCCGGCCGAGGCCTTCGAGTGGTTCAAGGTGGACCGCGCCGTCGGCAACGTGCGCAACCAAGGCCCGGAGCTGGTCAAGATACTGGACACAGAACCGACAAATCCGACGAATGGATAGTAAAGAAAACTGAGTACTTTCCGATTTATAGGTGTCAGTACAGGCATAAGCGGAAGCTATTGTTTCGGCGTTATGACAGGTGCTAGACGCATCGAATAGCTGTATTGAATGGATAAAGAAACTCGATTGACGAGACGAAAAACGTAGCCCATATTGGAGATGTGACCCGATAGCTAGATTGACAGTCTCACCAATAGCTATAGAATCCCGCGACCTTTTACTAATGAGCAAGGTCGTCGGGGATGGTTCAGGAAGAGCTAGACAAGAAGCAGAAAACGGTTGCATTTCTGTATGACGCTGTGCTACATGCTGCAAACCGTGTATTGCACCAAGCGAAAAACTATTCGATCAGCGTTCTGAAGCTCGAAAACCCGACGTACGCTGAGATAGCTGCACAGTTCAGGGAAGTATGCACGATCATCGGTCTTCTAGCGGAGCAGATTGATGATGCTCACACAGCGCAGAAAGCTGCGGAATATGTGAGTTGCATGGAAGGGATTGCGAAGGCGATCGATGAAGACGATTCCGACGCTCTCGACAGATTTGTTAAACAACTAGATATGAGGCCATTCCTTTGAAAAAGCTAAGCGATTTCGAATTTGCCAAACTGGCTCAACGCGCAGCAGCTATTCTCGAATCTATCGAGAGCAAGCTGGACGCCACCGAAAAAGCATTGGCATCCCATGTAGGCGCCAAGCAAGCAGCTTAATACGCCGCTAAAAAATTCTAGGCCTCGCATTTGCGGGGCCTTTTCATTTCTGCTTGCTCAGTCCCCTAGCATACGCCTGGCACGCCCGCAACGCGATCAGCCCCCGGTCGCCGGCATCGGTGATGGCGATAATTCTTTGAGCATGCGCTGGGTCAAGTTGGGCTCTTGCTCTTCCATGAACCACGCCGCCGGCGCTGGCGGTGGAAGGCACTGCATTGCAACTGGCTGGATCCTCGGCAAGGAGGACTGACAGCCGGACATCAGCAGTGGCAAGGCGATCGCGCAAACGATCCTGATCTTTCTGAACATTGGTCAGCACCTGGTGATGGGTTTGTTCGCTGGTGGAAAGCTTCTGCTCGAGCGCCAGGCGGTTGGCTTGTGCCGCCTGGACCTGGGCGGCTGCCGCCCTGCTGATCTCGGCCAGGTCGGACTGGTGCAATCCGTCCTGCTCCGCCAGCCGTTTCCCGTAGCGCCAGTTCTGGACCTTCCACGTCGCGCCCACGGCCAGCACCAGCAGCGCCAACACGCCGACAGCCCAGGCCTTCAGCCCCAGGGGATTCATGGCACGTCCTTGAAGAACACATGATTGCCCAGGCGCAGGGTCTGGGTGGCATCCTTGGCCCAGGCTGGCGCCTTCGGCATGGTCGTGGCGTAGTAGTGGGTCGCGCCACGGGTGATGTCAGGCTCCTGGCCGGAGATCACCAGGTCGGCCGCCCGCTGCGCCTGGGCGAACTGCTTCGGCGGGATCGGCTTGACGCCGCTCAGGTAGGGATAGTTCGGGTCGTTCTTGTTCCAGCAGCTGAACTGCCAGGGCTTCAGGCAGACACCGGCGTAACCTTCGCCCCACCAGGACTTGGCCTTGCCATCTTCCACGCGATTGCGGATGGTCCAGGCCACCGCGATCTGCCCGACCAAGCCTTCACCTCGAGCCTCACCCCACAAGGTGCGGGCCAGGATGTCGCGATCCTTCTCAGAAACAGTCATAGCTTTTCTCCAGGCAAAAAAATCCCGCTCAATGGCGGGTGGCGGAATTTCAGTAAAACTTCGAGCTGGGCGCGCTATTGGGAATTCTAGGGCCTGGCGGAACCACCTTGATTCGACCTAGCGTTTTCCGTAACGACTGGCGGCGCCTACGCGAACGCCGATCCACATGATCCAGGCGCGCCACCTGGCAATACCGTCATCACGGCAAGCGCGCCTGTAGATGTCGTCGGCCTCTCGTCGCGGCAAGCGGCGGGTCTGATAGACCCAGTCATGCACTGCCGATGGCTTGTTGGCGTAGCCCACCATCGCCGCATAGAGAGCCAACGCTGCAATGCCGAGCAAAAGCGCAACCCAGCACAGCCACCCCCACGGAAGTATCGCCAGCACCACCGATGCGGTAAGAAGTGCGACGGCAATTGTCCTCAGCGGCTTTGTGGTGGTGAAGTCGGTTTCGAATCCGGCCGGCACCTCGATCACGCCATGCACGGCGTCCAGATAGATAAGCGGGTCAAGTAGCCTCCACGTCTCGCGGTCGTTCTGCAGCTCAGCCCGCAGCGGGCGCGAGAAGCGGCTCACGCCGGCAGCTCCAGCTGCGGCAGTTCTGCCAGGAAAGCCTCAAGCGTTGGCTGTTCGCGTACTCCAGACTTTACCGAAGCCAACTGCTCATAGCAGTAGTCCCAGCACTTCGATCGCCACGCCCGAAAGGCTTGACCGTCCGCCTGGAACTTAGGGATAGCAGGTTCCTCAGCGTAGCTTACCGCGGTGATTACGTTGTCATAGCCAGCGGCCTTGGCTGATGCATCGAGCGTGCTTTGTACAGCCCGTTCAAAGCGCGCCATTTCTATATTCGCGCCGCGTTCCGCGTTGATCTTGATCATGCGTTCAGCTCCTGCTCAAGGGCCAACTCTGCGGCCAGTTTTTCATTCCACCAAACAGCAAAGGCGGAATTGTCACCCACGCCGTGCGGCTCGCCCATGGCCGCCACGTCCAGGTCCCAAGCATTCCGCAGAACCCTGTCTTCTGGAATATCTGACGCGGCGACAATCCAGAACGGAACGCCATCCGGCACATCTTTTAGCCCGATCTGTAGAACCGGAATTCCGCAATCACACGGGATGACCACGGCCATCGTTTGGCCTTCGCCTTGGAAAATAATTCTTTCGTTCATTATTTAATTCCGCCTTAGTCGAAGACAACAACGCAGATGCCTTGGGCATCGTTATACGCACCGCCAGCGCTAGCCTTCACAACAATGGGCAAGGCGCTGACAGTCGGTGCGTTGGTTGGATGTTGATCCACGCAGGCTGCAGAGACCCCGGTACCGCCTATGGAAGTCGCCATCCCGGCGTAGGCATAGCTGATGTCATCCATCGGCGTCGTAAAGTTGATGGTATAGGCCCCCACTCCGTTATCCGTCACGCTGGATACGTTGTAAGACTTGTTCACGTTCAGCGTTCCAGTGCCGTTGAACTTGACCCAGGCCCTAGCCGCCAGCTGCGAGGATGAGGTGGCGATCTCTTTGGCGGTACCGAAAGTTGTGCCATTGTAAAACCTGGCATAAACCTTGTTCGTCGCCGAAGCTCCCATCAATTGAAACTTAAGAGTTGACAGGGTTGGATTTGAGAAAGTCCTTCCCCATAACGCGCCAGCCGCTGGATCCGGCGATCCTGTAGCGGCAGCGTCCGCCGTAAAGTCCCCGAAAGAATGGCTATTCAGGTTCGTGATGGTTGTTGGCCGGACCAATGGGTAGAGACCAAACGGTGTAACGGCCCTGGAGTTATCGGTCCCATCGCTGGCCTCTGCCGCCGTGGCAGTCTCTATCAGGCCGGCGCGAGTATCTGTGGCGGTAAGAGAGGCAAGGCCAGCAGGTGTAATCGCACGCAGCGTATCGGTGCCAGTCTGAGTCTCTACGTCTGTCGCCAGTTCCACGAGGCCGGAGCGTGTCGCCGTAGCAGTGAGAGACGCAAGACCAGCTGGAGTGACAGCCCTGACAGCATCAGTTCCGGTCTGGGTCTCCGTGGAAGTTGCCAGCTCAACAACGCCCGTGCGCGTATCGGTCGCCGTGCGGGCAGTTAGTGCCGCCGGCGTTACTGCACGCAGCGCATCCGTTCCGGTCTGGGTCTCCAAACTAGTCGCGAGTTCAACGAGCCCTTTCTCCGTTGTCGAGGCATCGGGCGGCGAGCCTGGAATCGCTGCGGCAATCTTCACGTTCACCGCCGCCAAGAGCTGGGCGTTGTTGTTCTCGTCCGGAGTCAGTCCGGCGGACTCAATGACACTCAAAACTTCTTCGGTGACTGCGTTACCCCATTGAGCAGGAATCAACGAACCGGGAGTTCCTGCAACCACGTCCTCATCAACAAATTTCCCATCGACCAGGCCTACGCTCGGCACGCTTTTCGGAAAGTCCACGCTTTATCCCTCAGTTGTAATTTATTTGCACGACGGTGTGCGCAGGGGCGGCGCGCCGGATCTGGCATTCGAGCGGGTTGCCTGGATTTACGCCGAACCGCTCCCCCCAGTAACTCGCACCGAAACGCCGGCCTTGCCGCTGTCGGCCACCGGTGTTCAGGGTCCACATGAACTGGGCATTCCAGCCACCAAACCGCGCCACGCCGAAACGAGAGCGTCCCATCCGGGGGGCTCGGTGCTCCGTGACAGTGGCATCGGGGTAACCCTGGCTGACCGCTATGTCGATGAAGTACGAGATGCTTTGCCCACCCACCTCTACGAGCCGTCGCCGAACGGCCAGGCGCCTATCCTCAAATGCTGGGTTCAGGCCCAGGCAAGGATCAGGCAGGCCCATGATGACCTCCCAGTCGGGCACCAGCTCGCTCACGCCCGCCGGATCCATCTCGTTCAACAAATCGACTGCGCGCGCATCGAGCCTGGCGAATTCCTGCGACACACCAGCGAGAATCACCGCGATTTCCGGTACCAGCTCAGGATCCCAGGCAGGGCCGGACGGCAGCAGGCCGCTCAGTTGCTGTCGATACTGGTCGGCAGTTCGGGCTACAGCCATGTGATGCCTCCGAAGGTGAGCAACTGGTTGATACCCGCCGGCACATCGGCCACAGGTGATACAAGGTCGTGGTCCGTTTCGCCGGAAGCGCCGCTGATGGCCTGGGCAATGTGCGTCAGCAGCAAGGTTTCACCCAGGCCGGCTTCACGATCATGCAGGTCAATCAGTTGCGCCTGGATGGCCGCCCGTATGGCCGTAGTGTCCGGTACCGGGTGGATGCTATAGACCACTGGCACCTCAACGGGCGCCAGCACGTACAGCTCAGCAGTTACAGGGCGAAGCGGCTCGATGTAGGCTTTCACCTCGGCAAGCTGGGCCGAGTTAGGTACAGGCTCAGCGTCGCCGTCACGCATGACGAACAGCCCCACCGTTCCTGGCCCGACGTAGTTGCCTCGGCACCACGCCCGCGTGACGCCGGGTACCTCTAGCGCCCAGGTTTCGTAGTCAGCCGCCGACCCTCCGTGAGGGATGACACGGTACGAGCGAATCACCCGGGCACGCAGCGACTCGATGCTCTCTTGCGCGATACCGCCGGTGAGCCCAGGCGCCAACACTGTGAAGCTGTTGGTAACGCCCGCCACTGGCTGCACAAGAGTTAGCACCAGGCCAGCGTCGGCATTGCCCAGGGTTCCGGCGTCTACCGCTTCAACCGTTGCGGTATTGAGCCCTGCAACGGTGGTAACGCTCATGGTCACCCGGTAGGTTCGGCCATCGGCCGCCTGGAGCACGGTTTCAGCATCGACCACTGCGCCCGCCACGGCGGGGAACGAAGCGGCACCCGACGCAGACTGGGCCGGGTTTCTTGGCTGGGCCAGCCGTAGCTGGGCAATTCGCTTCAGCGTCTCTTCGTCTGCGCGGTCGGGCAGGATCTGTTCGGCAATCCAGTCGAGGTAACCGTACAAACCGTACGCGGTACCGCCCAGCGTGCGCGCCAGCACCTGGGCATCCGAACGGCGTAGCGTGTCGCTGGCAAGGTCGCTCTGGGTGCGATCAACCAGCACCGGCAGCGAGGGCGTTTCAAACGGCATAGATCACCTGCCATGTAGGGGTAGAGGGGATTTCCACACGCGTGCCGTCCGGGATGGTCAGGACCACGCCGAGATTCAATCGATTGGTGTCCGCCCTGTTGCTGCTGATGGAAACGTCCAGGACGTGGCCGTCATCGATCAGCCAGCGCAACGCCTCGGCGGCGTAGAACTCCGCGTCCCGCTGGGTGGCGTCAGTGAGCTTGACCCGTCGCAGCAGCCAAAGACGCGATCCGATACGGTCATCGGCGATGGCCGGGTAGCTGTCGCCCCACCAGCCATACAACTGGTCATCGTCTACCTGGTCATCGATGTCAGCGCGGCGCCAGGTGTACAGGCTGATCACCACCGCGCGAATCAGCGCAGATTCAACGGAGGTTTGAGTAACCATCAGCCCCCCCCCGCAGCGGGCGCGCCGCTTTGTCCGCTACCAGCCTGGACGCCTGTGTGAACGTGGCCGATCTGGCTGATGCCGCCGGCCAACTGGTCGCCAGCCGAGACAATCTGGCCGGTCTGATTGATCACCGGCGTTTCGAAGTTCACCGCGGTCGTAGCTTTGATGTTCAGCGTGCCGGTTTCGATGTCGATAATCCGGCCGCGCTTGAAGTGGATCTTGTCGCCCTCATCGGTGTAGATCGCGACTTCGCCAGGCTCCAGCGACTGAATCCGGTACCGGCGATCAGCCGCTACCAGCACCACGGCGTGGGAGCGATCGCCACCGATAAAGGCCGTCAGCACCTCGGCGCCGGCCAGCGGGTTGCTGGTGAAGCCGTAAGGCTCGAAGTGCTCGGCGTTGTCTTTCAGCTCGCCGGCGGTAAGGCGCATTTGCAGGGACTGCATTTTCTTCAAGGCGTCGACGAGCACCACAGTGCCGCGCGCCAGCATATTTTTCACGGTCATTGTTTAGGCTCGTAGTCGGCAGGAATCAGGTATTCGAAGTTGTCGGCCTTGCCGCCCTTCTTCAACTTGCGGTTCTTGTGCGGGTCGTGCGGTTCCGGCTCAAAGCTATCTGGCGGGCCGACCTCCATTTTTGTGATCATGCCGGCGTCAGTCAGGGTGTAAGTCACCCGGGCGATCAGCATCCACCGATCAAAGCCGATGATCGGATCAATAACCCGCACCAGGGTGTTGTGCTTCCAGAGTGCCCCGTTCGTTTGCCGCCAGCCCTGGACGGTGTAGGTGGTCGCCAGCGCCTTGCCCATCCGGGTGCCGCGCTCCCAGTTGGCTCGGGCCTGCGCAAGTTCGTTGGTCATCTGCCCCGATTCTTGGATGATCAGCACCCGCTTGCGGGTCGTCCGATCATCCGTCAGGACAGCCGAGACCTCTGCTGCCGCCGCGCCGAACTCATCATCCGTGCCCGAGCGTTGGCCGAGCACCTGGTATTCGGAGAACACCCCGGAGAAATCCAGCGCCGCGCCACCGGTTAGGATGTTTTTGCCGACCTCCAGATGATCGAAGGCCCGCCCTTCACTCCCTGGCCTGGCCAGCACGGCCATGCCGCGCGCATCGTCGGTGGAGAACACCCGAAACAGCGTCAGCAAGCGGTCGATGGATTCGAAGGCCGTCTCTCCGGGCTCGATCGTGTGGTCCGAGAGCTTCGCCCCCTCGGGGATCTCGCTGCGCACGGAAATTCCGTAGGGCCCCGCCAGCGCCTTAACGATGGTCAGCACGCTCTGGTTGTTCCACTGGCCGGGCTTGTTCACAGCCGCGCAGTCCACCAAATCGGCAGTCAATGAACGACCCGTGATGGTCGTTGTGATTTGCTTGTCGTCGTAGTCAATCGGCGACGAAAACACCCAGCCAGTCAGCACCAGGTCGCCACCGATACGCACATGGCACTTGGCGCCCTGCCGGATCGGTACCGCGACGTTCTGCCCCGGCCACTTCCAGGTGATGCTAAGGGTGAACGACCGGGCCTGATCCTCGAGCCCGGCGGCGATCTCGACCGATTTCCAGCCGGAGTAATCCAGACCATCAACCGTGAGGCTGACGGTGTTCTGATCTTCGGTCATGAATTACCTCTGGGCGATTTTCAGGGATTCCGCCGGCACAAAGCCCGGGTGCCGGATACGGTTGCGCTGTACGACTTCCGCCGAGCGGGTGGCATCGCCGAAGCGCTGGTAAGCCAGCACCAGGGCCGACATGGTTTCGGGCGGCGTGATGTCAACCAGCCGCACCCCAGACTCCGCAACCGCCGTCAGGTGTTTCACCAGGGTCTGGCGCAGCGTGTTCATCACGACGTAATGAGCGGGGTCGGCTTTCAGCGATGCTTCGAAAATCGCATCACTGAGGCTGTCGCGCAGCTGCAGCACGTCGTCCGCCACGGGCACCTCGGGCCGAACCGCGGGCAGGATGGCCTGCTGCTCGACGCTGGGCGTTGATCCGCTGGAGACGGGCTGTGATGCGATTGGCATTTCGCTGATGATCAGCGCCACCTGAACCAGCAGCGCGTCCTGTACCAGGTTTGCGGTCGCCTGGGCGGCTGCCGCCGAGTCAATGCCGCCGGACTGGCTCACCGAGTTGATGGCGCTCACCGCCTCTGTTTGCTGGGTGGTGGTGGCCACCGCGTTTTTGTAGCTCGAACTCGTGTCGGAGAAAGCGCTGTCCTGCAACGAAAAGTCGCTGAAGTAGCTGGAAAACAGCGACGACAGCGCACCCGGCGAGTTCATCAGCGACTGGACGAACCCCGTCAGGTTGGTAAACACCCCCACGAAAGGGGCGAACTGCTGTTGAATGACCGCGTAGACGTTCGACAGGCTGTTGCGCAGACGGAGCAGGCCCAGACGGGCCTGATCAACCTTCGCCATTGCCTGCTTGTACCGCTCCAACGCCGATCCAAGCATGCTGTCGGACGCTTTCACCACCTGCTGCTGGCTGTTGACCTTGGCTGTCGGGAAGGTCAGCGGCTTGTCCGGGTAGAAAGTCAGGTCAAAGCTGACCATACCGCCGGCGGTCAGCTCGTGGGATACCTTGCAATCGCCAACCTTGACCTGCATTCGGCCAAGCCATGGATGGACCAACTCACCAGGGCCCGGGGTCTGCAATGCCTCAAGCAACTTGTCGCGCCGCTCGAAGCAGTCGTCGCCGATGACCCAGGCCGTCATAGTGTGAACCTGGGCCTGCTTGCCGAGCTGTTCAAAGAACGGCTCGTCCCGTTGCGGGTATTCGTGAAGCTGCCCCTTCTGGCCGACCGGCACCGACGCCTGCGGGATCAAGAAGTTGATCCCACGGAACGACGCAGGCAGCAGTTCCTTTCGCCAATCGCGTGCCATGTTCTACCCCCTCATGACGCCAACGGTACGGGTACCGACGTTGGGCTTTATGTTCAGCCCTGGCTGGTTGGTTTTCGGCTGCTCGATCGTCGTGCCCGGCGGTGCGCCGTTCAGGTTGATGTTGAGTTCGCCGTTGAGCTTTTGCCCGTTGGTGGCAGCGGTCTGCTGTAAAAGCTGGTTGTTACTGATGCCGAACGCCTGATTGTTCATAGCCTGGCGCGCAGCGGCGGATTGAGCAGCGTCAGCCATCAGCAAATCACCGGTACCGCCGCCAGCGCCCGCGTTGCGCTTCTGCTGGGCTTCGGTGAAAGCGTTCACTTTGTCGGTGGCGTTCTGGATGATTCCTTCACCACCCTCCCCGCCGCCGAACCACTTCATGATCGGCTCGATGATGGGCCGCAGCTTTTCCCACAGCTGCTGGAACCAGGCCGTGATGGGCCCCCAGTTGTTGATGATCATCCCCAGTGGCGACCAGTCGAACATGGTCTTGAGGTAGTCCATCACCGGCGTTGAAAGTGCCATGACCAAATTCCAAGTCGCACCGAAGAGCTCGGTAAGCGGTTCCCAGTTTTCCCTGACTTGGGCAATGGGGCCCCAATTGGCGAAGGCCTTGAAGAAATCCCAAACGGCTAGCACCGGCCCCTGGATCAGCTGCCACACGCGCTGGAAGTACGGCGCGACCGTGGACCAGTGGGCAATCAGCACACCAGCCGCCAGGGCAATGCCCATGACAGCCAGGCCCACAATGGAGCGCTTCATGGTGCCGTCGAGCAGCTTCATGACGAAAATTGCGGCGGTAACCGCCACCCGCAGCGCCCCATAGGCGACCGCGGCGCCAAGCACTCCCTTGATCAGGCCTGGGTGCTGCGCGACCAGTGAAGCCACTTCGGATACAAGCGGCCCCACCAACGTCATGAAGTCGTTGAACGGTGGAAGCAAAGCATTGCCGACTTCCACGCCCAGCCGGTTGACCTTGTTGGTCAGCAGCTGCATGGCATTGGCGGTGGTTTTAGATCGTGCGGCGAACTCGACTTCCATGGACCCTGCAAATTTGCCGCCTTTACCTACTGCGCCGAAGCTCTTTTTCAGAAGATCGAGATTGGTCAACAGTGGCGCGATCGCGGATACCGATTCGGTGCCGAACAACTCCGTCAGCAGACCGGCCTGCTTGGCGGGGTCCACCTTCGCGATACGCTCGAGCACATCCTCGATTGTGCCTTGGGCATCCTTTTGCATGCTCTTGGCAACCTGTTTCACGTCCAGGCGCAAAGATTTGAATGCCTGCGCCTGTTGTTTCGTGGCCGAGCTGCCTTTTGTCAGCGCCAGCATGAAGTTCTTCATGCCAGTGGCCGCCACCTCGCTGGGCACACCTACACCCGCTAGGGTGGCGCCCATGGCGGCGATCTGACCGGATGCTAGGCCAGCTATCGCACCGAGCGGGCCGATACGGGTGACGATGTCCGAGATCTGTGCTGCTGACGATGGCCCGATGTTGCTCAGGTAGTTGATCTTGTCAGCCAGGGCCACCACTTCGGGCTGAGTCAGTTTGAATGACGTCCGCCACTTTGCCATCATGTCGCCCGACTGGTCGGCGGTTTGGTCGAAAGCGATACCCATCTTCACCGCGTCTTCGGCGAACTGCTTCAGCTCGCCTGCGGCGAAACCGGCCTGGCCGCCGGCGGCGACAATCGCCGCGATACCGGTCGCAGCCATAGGCAGCCGCTCAGACATATCGAGGACGTCCTGTCCCATCTGCTGGAAATGCTTCGGCGTTTCGAAGTTGACGACCTTCCTCACGTCAGCCATGGCCGTTTCGAATTCCATCGCCGCTTTCGCGCCAGCAATGAACGGCGCGGCAAACGCACCGCCCTGGACCAGATCCTTAAACCCGATATTGCCCAGGCCCGAACTGTTCATCTGCTTGCGGAAACCCGCAACGTTTTTGCGAATGCCCGCCAGCGTCGGCGACAGCTTGTCGACGCCGGTGATCAACGCCTTGAGCTGGAACTTGTCCGCCATCACTGCACCTGCTGGGCTGCGTTAATTCGTTGGGCGTGCTCCAGGGATTCGCGGAGCACATCCAGTGGCCTGGCCATCATCTGTTCGGGGTCAACCTTCCAGAACCAGGCCAGGTCATAGGCGGCTGCAATCAAGTCGCCGATGGCTGCGACGCCGCACTCATGAAAAAACCGGCGACCATCCAGCTCAGGGCGTTCAGATCGGACAGGTCCAACTGGTTCACCGACGACGGCGGGATCCCGGCGCAGACCGCGATGTATTTCGCGGCGACATCCATGTCCAGGCTGACCTCCTCGTTTTTGTCGATCTTGTACGGCAGCGCCTTGATCGTCCGGACTTCCTGCACGGTGGGCCGGCGCAGTTTGAGCTCGGTCATCGGCTCGCCGTGGGCCTCGATCGCAACCTGAAGTGTGTGAGCGCTACTCATTGCCAGCTCCCTTTGATGCCGTCGAATTGCAGTTCAATGGTGCCGTCATCGCCTTTTGACGACGGCTCATCCACAAGGTAAGCGCCGGCCAGCACGTAGACCGATCCGTTGCTGAACTCGCAGGTGGCGGTCATGTCGCGACCTGTGGTGAGGGCCTTGATAGGGAAGTTTGGCGTGTGCACCGCCGTCACCTTCAGATACGGGGCCAGTGCCTCTTCCTTGTAATAGCCCGGGTAAATCGTTTCTCGTTTCACATCCATCAACGGGGCTTCAGCACCGCCAGTGATGATCAGCTGTTCGCCGTCCACTTTGACGTAAACGGTGCCCGCTACTTTTTGACCCATGGTCTGTGTCTCCAGAATGAAAAAGCCCGCACAGGGCGGGCTGGGTGTCGTGGGTCGGGGTTACGCCGCTTCGTCGTATTGCAGGCGGAACTGGTTGAGCAGCGCAAAGACGCGCAGGCCGTTGATGTAATCCGGCGGGAACAGCACATTGACCCGGCTCGGGTCCTGCGTGTCACGCTCCACTACCAGGTGCTGCGCGAACAGCTCGGCATTTTCCACATGCCCTTCCAGCTCAAGCTTGGCGTACTGCGCGATTAGCTCACCACGGATAACCGCCGGGGTGACGATCGGCTGGCCGGCGCCGAACGCGGTGCCGTCGCTCGCCAGCTTGTGGCGACCGTATTTGCTGGTGATCACGCTGCGCATCCGGCGGATGATGAACGCCGATTGGTGCATGGTCTCGCTGTCCAGATAGGAGTTGTCCGCCTGGCCGTAGGGGTTCTGCTGGTAGGTGGTGATCGAGCGCTGAATGCGCACGTAACCGCCCTCGTAATACGCCGTGGCGATGCCGTAGGTCAGCAACGACTGACGCTCGGTCAGGGTGAACCGCTCGCTGGCCGGAGCTGGGTCCAGGCCCGGCAGGCTACCGCTCTGGGTGGGCCGGCTGGCATCCGCCGAGATGAACACGGCCGTGCGCCCAGCCAATGCGGCCGCCTGCACCCACACCGGCTGCGGAACGGCCATCTCGACGGCTTGGATGGTGACGTGTTGGTCGTTGCGCGCCTGGCCTGCCGCCACCAAGGTACCGATGGTGCCGCGCTTGGCACTGTAGACATGGCCGAACAGCTGCTTGGCCCAGGACCAGCGACCGGTGTTGTCGTCCATCGTGTCCTTCCAGACATTCAGGCTGGTCGTGTCGGACCATGGCATACAGATGAACTCGAACGGCTCATCGCCCAGGGCGGCCGCGGCGTCCACCTGATCCGGCACGCCGACACCATCGGTCATTGCCGTGGTGACGACGGTCAGGCCTGCCGGGGTCATTTCGCCGTTGGACTTGCCCAGGCGGTTCATGGCGATGGAGATGTCGTTACCGCTTTCGCCAGTCCATTTGCAGGACAACGTCACCACACCGGCAACCGCTGCAGCCGTGACAGGCAGGTCTGGCGTTGCGTTGATCTTCACCGCCAGGGTAGCAGCGGCTACCGTTGGGGTTGCTGCGGAAGGCACAACCGACTGAACCCGGATGCCACCGACGTACAGATTCAGCAGGCCGGCCTCGGTAGCAGCGCCCGTGATGGTGACGGTCGACGTCGCCACGGCGCCGGTGTCGTTCTGCAACGGCAGGCACCAGATTTCGCCGATGGGATCGACCTTGCGCCAGGTTTCGTACATCGCGGCGAGCATGGAACCCTGGCCGCCGATCTCCTTCGCCAGCGCCACGCTGGACACCAGGACCAACTGGCCGATACTTTCGCTGGTCGCGTTGTCGTTGACCTGACCGACGATCAGCCGGCGCATGGCCGACGATGCGCTGTTCGCCGCCGAGTTATCCATCTCCGCGTAGAACAGCGGCACACGGATATCAGCCGGGATGTTGCTAAATCCGATAGCCATTATTGCGTTTCCTCAGCTTTCGCCGGCGCGCCGGCTTTGGTGGATGGGGCCTTGTCGGCTTTCAGGGTTACGTCGCCATCGGCCTGACGGCGGCGCCACCATGCGTTGTTCGGAACCTCGCGGCCTTCCTTCGGCAACAGATCGCCGGCCTCCGGGTCGGGCACAGAACGGCCAGAGGCCGGCACCACAGTAATGCGATTGGTCATGGTGTTACCTCTCCAGTGAATTGCGCTTCGATGCGCCCGTCCGGGCCGGGTCGTTTCAGGTTCGGGTCTGCTGGGTCGATGCAGTCCATTTTGATATTTGCGCCGGTGAAGCCCGGCAGGCCGTCCAGCTCGTATTCCTGCCAGGTCTCCGGCGGGTCGCTCGCCCGGTTTCGGCCAAGCTGGAACTCCGAAAAGAAGGTGAACTGATAAACGACGCGAGCCCGGCTGATGTGCAGCAGCGCGCCCTTGCCGTATTCGATGCGGGTGTATTCCGGCCCAGGCTCCCAGCCAACCAGTGAGCGCCACAGCTCGGCCCGGATGTCATGCAACAGGTCGTTATCGTCTTGCCCACGCTCATCGGAGGTCGCCAGGACAATCACCACGTTGAACTGGTCGGTGACGGCCTGAAGCACCATGTTCTGCGCTTTGCTCGGCTCTGCCGCATCCGCCGTGGCGATGACGTAAGCAGCCGGTAACGCAAGCTGGGCACTGTCAACAACGGCATCCCAGTCAATGCCGCCGGAAACTCGACCGGCAAAGGTTGGGCACGTCTGCCGCAGATGGGCAACGATGGGGTTCAGTTTCATTCGTGAATTCCAGGCGTAAAAAAACCCCGCTTTTGCGAGGTTTTTGTGACGCTAATTAATCAGCCCTTGGTAAAAGCACTCAATGTTGCACCGACGTCAATATCCGCCGGCAGAGGGAGCGGCATAACTGATATTTCAGGCTCATTTGCAAATGTGCCTTCGGCAAGTTGACGGGCCTTCCCGTTGATCGACTTGATTTTTCCCGACTCGTAAAGCCAGAGATGCGGCATGCTTGTGCCGTTAAGGGTTACGTTCGAACATCCAATCATCGACCGAGCGCCCACAACTTTGGGCTCACACTCAACTGCGCCAGCGGGATAGATTTTGTGGTCAAGGTAGATGAGCGTTAACCGATCAATCACAGAACTCGGCGCTTCCTGGGGCGACTCAGCCGCGTGGCTTTGCACCGCGAGCCCCATAAGAGCCAAGCAAACAAGCGATGATATCGATGCTTTCATAGGTAACTCCATGTATGCAAAGCCTCGAGCCTACCCGAAAGCAATCTACCCAGTCACCCAAGTGCGGCGGCGAACGCAGCCGAGAGAATCAATTGAACTTGCGAAGCCGAATCCTGCAGGGCATCGGCCATGTAGTTGTCGCGGGGCTTAATCCGCCATTCGCCAGCAGCGCGCTCCGCAACCAGACGAGCCCGAACACCGGCGGCGCGCCTGTTCTTCCTGCCCTTACCCTTACCCGGCGCAAGCTTGCCGGGCCTGCGCCCTTGCTTGACGCCGTAGTGCAGGTAGGCCGGGTAGAACTCTTCCATGGCCGAGGTTTTTGTGGGGGATATCCGCACCAGGAAGCCCGAGCGGGAAACCTTGAAGGTCACCGACTCGACTGTTGCCCCGGTTCTGTTCACCGGATAGCCGTCCTGGCCTTTCCCCAGCACCAGGTTCATCTGCGCGCGCTGGGTGATCAGCAGGCCGACCTTACGCATGCCGGCCCGGATCTTTCGCTTGTCGAAGGCATCACGCTCGAAGTTGTCGAAGGCCTCGACGTGTAGGTAACCGTCGATCGAGGCGGAGTTAGACATAGATACCCCCGCCAGCCTTCAACAAACCGAGTTCTTCGACCTCAAGCACGACAAATCTGCCCCGACCGTTCATATCGAATCCTCGCTTTACCCGATATAGAACCCCTTGATGAACCACTTCATAAGCGGTCGTGATCCCTGTCCGGTACCGCAGGAACACGCGGTGAGTGATTTTGTTATCGGTTTGCGCGCTGTCCGTATAGATGGCAGAGCCGACCGGTTCAATCTTCGCCCAACGAGGGTTCAGCTCCGAAAAAAGCGAATCCAGCCCCATGTCAGCCGCGGGCACATCATCGCGACGGCGAAGCGTTACGTGCTTATTGAGCTCGCCAGCTCCCGGTTCCCTGTACGCCATTAAACCCCCATCGAAACTCTGTCGGGCTGCAATAAAGAGCGAGAGCCGTGGGGTAGCTCCGTGACAGAAGAGGTATTGATTCCTGTCACAGCATCTTCCCGGTTTGCCCAAAGGTGGCCGAGGGTAAGCAGGCAAGCCGCGACGATGGATTTGTTTATGACCATCCCGCGGGCCACAGCGGTGCAATTTCGCAATGCCTCGGAAAACACGAACTGTGCATCGGTAAGAGCTGCGCAGCGGTCATCCCAGTTTTCAACGGCTTCTGCCGTCGTCACTGCCGCTTCGTATGCCGTGCGGGCAGCTAGACGCGCAGCCGGTACCGTGGCGAGCGCAGCGTTCAAAGCGGCGGCGTCAGCATAGAAACGCCGCTGCAGAAACTTCTGGGCAGCACTTTCAGCACTATCAAGCTTCGACTGAACGTCTTCGACATCCTCGGATTCAGCCCGAAGGTGCTTCATCGCCAGTTCGATATCAATGACGCTCATGTCTGGTCAGCTCGTTCAGGTCTTCGGTGGATTGGTTTTCCCAGCGGCCTTATTTTTTGGCTCGGGCGCTTTCTTGTTTTCTGGCTCAGCCGCCGCTTTTTCGCCGTAATCCTCGACGAGTCCAAGCCGGTGAAGCTCAGCCGCCCGGAATTCGTCAGCGGTGATCGTGGACCCACGCTTGGCATAAACATGCCCATCGAGGAATCCCTTTTTGGTTGTCAGTTGAATCTCTGGCATGGCAAATCGCGCCCAGTCGCCCGGGCGCGCTCCTGATCAGTGAGAGGAAGAGAATTGCGATTACGGCGTAGGGTCTTCGAACTCGCCGTGCACGAACGATTCAGGACGGTACACCGCCAGAGCCAGGCGCTCCTCGGCGCGGATGGTGACCATGTTGGTGCGGAAGTTGTCGCCGTCTTCGGTCGAGACCTCAACAGCGGCATCTTCACGGTCAAACACCTGGGCCGCGATGTTCATCGCGCCTACCAGGAACTCGCCTTCAGGGACCGCGTTGCTGTCCACCACCGGCAGCTTCCACAGGCGCTGAACGCCGCCTTCCTGCACGTTGACCCAGATGTAAGAACCGGTGCTGTCCTTGGTCAGTTCGATGTCCGCCCAATCCACCGGGTTAAGGGCGATGGCCGAGGCGCGGTATTCAGCGACACGCACCTGCAGAATGGCACGGCGCAGGGTGTCGATTTTGGTGTCGCCGGCTTTGCGCAGGGCATCGTTGAATGCGGTGGCTTGCGGGATCAGGCCCAGCAGGTTCTGGCCAGTGCCATCGCCCGCCAGGATCTGCTCCTCTTCCTTGTACTTCAGGCCGTAGATCGCTCGGCCGTTGATGTAGCTTTGCAGGAGCGGAATGTCCGACAGCACCTGTTTCGAAGCCCGGAACCAATGAGCGATGGTTTTGACGGTGGTGGTGACCATGCCGAACGACAGATCCGACTGCGCTTTCGCAGCACCTTCACCAGCCTGCGGCGCGGCCATGTTCTGGAAGCCGGTTTCCTGAACGAACTCAACTGCGTTCGAGGAAGTGCGACCTGGCATGATCAGGTCACGGATTGTGAACTGACGCTCAGGGTCCGTGATGATCCCTGCAACGCGAGTCGGCTGAATACCGACACCCACGCCACCAGTGCCAGTGGTGGCGCTGGTGATATTGGTAACGGCCTTCAGATTCAGGCGAGCAATACCGCGACCTTTTGTGGTCAGAGCCTGGTAGTCGTCCGATTCGGACATCTGTTCGCCGACGGACTTCTGCTCAGTCGGATCATTCGCCGCGAAGCGGCGCGCCATCTTTTGCTCGATTTCCTGCAAACGGTCTTGCAGGCCCAATCCATCTTTGACCAAGCCATCCAGGACGTTCTTGGTGTCGGCCAGAATGGTGCCGTGCTCTTTGATTTCTTTGTTCGCTTTTTCGGCAAACGCTTTGATCTCTTGGTCGCGCTGATCAAGCAGATCATTGACCGCTTTCAGCTGGACCTTGTCGTCGGCATGCTCCTTTCGGTGCATCTGACGGTCTTCGGCGCGAGCCTGGTTGCTCATGGCATTATGCATGGTGGATCCTCAAAACGAAGGAAGGGAGAGTGCGGGACGAGACTTAAGCGCCTCGACGACTCCAATTGCTGCCAGGTCGCCCGCGGACTCGCTCCGGAGCAGATGCTGCAGTCCGCGATTGGCAATCACCGCAGACTGAGTTTTCGAGAAGCCTGCCTCGCGCAGGAGCAGCTCAAATTCAGGAAGTGAAGGTAGGCCGCCGTGGGCTAGCTTCGACTTAATGGTGTCGGTTCGGGCCTCGTCGTTGGCCGGTACAGTCACAATGGAAATCTCGACCAGGTCGAGCTTGGTCAGGGTCCGGATCCGCGTCTTCTCGTCGAAGCTGGACTCACGCACGTAGTAGCCGATGGACAGCCCGGTAATCGATCGGGACTTCATGCCTCGCATGGCGATACGCGCATAAGGCGCGTCAGCCAGCCAGAGTTCGCCATCACCGAACAGGCCTTTGGCGTCCTCTTTCAGGGTGTCCATTGACCACGAACCAATGGGTTCGGCGGTTCGGTGCTGCCACAAAACCGGCAGCGACCGAGCCTTCGCCTTTAGATCCGCGATGGACTCCAGAAACGCTCCCGGGGCAACCACTTCGTTGTAGCTGTCGATCACGCCAAACACGGAACCGTAGCCAGAAAAAAGGCCGTCATCGCTGACAGCCTTCACGTCGTAGTCAAATGAGCGGTACTTCACCGCCAGGGACTGGTCCTTAAGTTTCATTCCTGGTTCCCCTTGGGTTTATCGTTGAGCCAATCCAAGAGTGCCGAGCGCGCTCGCTGCGCATCACCGGCATCACCGCCGAGCTTGTCGATTGGCAACATGTTTGACTGGACCGTGAGCTGAGCGGCGTTGCCGCCTTGAGGTGCGAGGTTCTCTTTGATCCGGCACTCGTCGCGGGTGTAGATACCGTTCTGGGTCATGGAGCTATAGAAGGCTGCGCGAGCCGCGCTATCAGCGCGAAGCAAGCCTTCCGGGTTGAACTTTGCGTAGAACCGGCGGCGCTCATCAGGGCGCAACAGGCGACGATTGATGCTTTGCTCGATGCGCTTCATCCAAGGCAGCAGCGTGAAACTCAGAAAACCGAGCATCTGCTGCTCCATCCCCGTTCCCCAACTGGTGCTGTTCGAAGTGTGTCCGACCATCCAGGGCGGAACACGGAACCACCGGCAGATCTCTTCGACGTTGAAGGCTCGGGTTTGTAGCATTTGGGCATCTTCGGGCGTCATGGACACCTGCTGATATTTCATGCCCGCTTCGAGCACCATCGTCTTGCCGGTGTTCACCGCGCCGGCGAACTTGGCCGCCATGTCTTCGCGAATGTCCTCCCGCTGGGCTTTGTTGAGGATTTGGTCGGTCGATAGAACGCCGCCGAGTTTCATTCCGTTGGCGAACATCTTGCTCGCCGACTCATCGGCAGCCATCGCAGCCCCGAATACATTTCGGCCCATGGCAAGCGGGCTCAACCCGCACATGGGGTCAGTCCCGAACCCCCGCGTGTGCATCATTTGCTCATCGATCAGCGTATGAGGCTTGCCCTCGCTATCGATAAACCGGTATTCGATTGCGCCACTGCTTGTGCGCCGAGGCGGCGAAACCGACTGCGGGAGAATAAACTCCAGCGAAGACAGGTCGCGTCCCACCAGATGAGGCTCATTAAAACTGTTGCCGCTGAGCAATAAGCTCGCCACCACGCATTCCCAGAATTCAACAGGGGTTTGGTCGGCGTTCGGCTGCTGGCTGATCACTCGGTGTACGGGGTGCGAGGTGGCAACCTGTGGCACACCATTCTTGTCTTCATAGAGCGCAATCGGCAGCGTCGCCAAGGTTTCAGCAATGAGCCGAACGCATGCCCAAACCGTGGACAGCTGCAGCGCGGTTTGCTGGCTAACAGTTTTTCCTGATGCAGAGTCGGTACCGTAGTAACCGTTCCAGAAGGCAGCATCGCCAAGACCGATTCGTCGACCCACCCAGCCTGCAAGCGATGACTTCACTATTCCAGGCTCAGCCGACTTAAACAGCGCCTGGCGAAGCACGGACTTGAGGGGTTTATTCACTGGTCAGCCCCTTGCGAATGAAGCCGGCGGCGAGCAGGAATGCCAAACCGCCTGCGATAAGGGACCACCCCAGACCGGCCAGAACAAAAACCCCGCCGACCATCAAGCAGAACCCGGCCACGGCCGCCAGCAGAAATATGAGGAGGCCTGTATTCATGGGTATTCCTGTTATCCAACGATAATTGGGCTTGAGAAAAAGTCGCTGATGTTGCCTTCGTTGTTGCCGGCCAAAGTGAGCACCCTGCCGATCGCCATGATCAACGCCACGGCGCCGTCAATTTTGTTGTCATCGCCTTGCTTGATGGGCCTGACCACATCGTCGTTACCCGGCAGAAACTTGCCAATGACGTTGGCGATGCACCAAGTCATGATCGGGTTACCGTCGTGATGGAACCGGCCAGCGGTAATCGCCGCTTCCAACTCCTTCATCGGGTCGCTCATGTTGGTGTAGTTCTGGGTGATGGTGACGGGGTTGAGCCCTTCGTCATCAAGGTCATGGGAAAGCCCAGTTGCCCCGTGGGGGTCGATCGGGCATTCCCGGACAGGCGCCAGATGATTCGCCTCTTTGGCCTCGGCGAGAATCTCGCGGTAGTCCACCTCGGCGCCGTCGGTCGTGAGCAGGTGCCCGGTGTTGATCCAGGCCTGGAACCGCTCAGCCATCCGCCTGTTGTCGGTGTCGTTGGCTGTATCCTCGGGGACCCAGAACTTCGGGGCGATCGAGTAATAGTGCGTTTTGCCGTCGATGACCCGCCAGAACAAGCGCGCCATCGAGTTCATATCAAGCTTGCGGGCCAGGTCGAAGCCCAGGATGCATTCCTGCCCTTCGAACATCTCCAGAGTCAGCGTCTTGTCTTCACAGGACCGCCAAGTTTCGACGTTGAAGAATCCCGCCTTTGCACTCACCCACAGGTTGAGGTGCTTGGTTTTGAACGTGTTGGTAAATCTGGCCGAGCGGATTGCGCGGGCCAACTGGCTTTCCAGGTACTCCTGGAACACCGAGACGCCCATGCATGGGTTGGCCTTGGCAAGGTTCTTCGGGTCGGTCCAATCGTCGCCTTCATCCAGGGTCCAGATGTAGCCGAACAACTCAGGGTCGGGCACCGTGCCGTTAAGCATTTCCAGGACTTGGCGACGTTTGTCGTAGCAAGGGCCTTCGATGTTCGCGCCGGCGGTGGTGATGATGAACATCAGCGGCTGCCTACGGGAACCCATCCCGGTCAACATCGTGTCGTATTGGGCGGCGCTGTCGTGCTCGTGAAACTCGTCGATGATTGCGCAGGATGGGGACGCACCGTCGCCCGGGTTGCCGATCAATGGTTCGAAACGACTGCAATCCGAGGGAATGTTCATGTTCGAGGCGTTCACCTCGATGCCGGCCGCCTCGATCAACATCGGCGATCGCATGACCATTAAGCGCGCCGGGCGGAAAACCTCCCAGGCTTGTTTCTCGGTGGTCGCACCGGAATAGACTTCGGCGCCAAACTCGTTGTCGGCCACGAACATGCCGATGCCAACACCTGCAGCAATTACGCTTTTCCCATTCTTCCGGGGAACTTCCCAGTAGCTTTCCCGAAACCGTCGGTAGCCGCCCTTCTTCTTTACCCACCCAAAGGTGCACGCCAGGCCGAACAACTGCCACGGCTCCAGCGTGATGAGCTGCCGCTTGAACGCCCATTCACCTTTGGTGTGCGGCAAAAGCTGCATCAGCTTGAGCTTTTTCTCGGCTTTCTTCGGGTCGAACTTGTACGGAAACGACTTGAGCCGGCTGGCGGCAACATCGTCAAAGTGTCGCTGGATAGATTGGTGGATGTACCGGCAAGCCGGAAACTTGCCTTTCAAAACGGTTCTTGCCCAAGCCATCGCCTTGTCGACGTTGGGGTGGGCGGTCTTGGCCATCAGCTACTCAGTAATTTGGCGAACTCATTGGTGGATCGTTGCTTGTTTCCGCCGATGATTCGGGTCCGGCTGGAGGGATCAAGGCCGAGTAACGAACCAAACGTCACCAATTGGCGCATCGATTCGTTCGCAGCTGTGAGCGCCGGATTCTTCATGGGGCTGCCCTGGGCAGACTCAACAACAATCCCGAACTGCTGGACGGCCTCTTCAGCCATCCGCCACTTGTCATAGGCGGTGCAAAACGCCTCGACGTTGTGTAGATCGGTGAGCGCGACGACGTGCTCACGGAGCAATTCGGGGATCAACATGCGCCACATCGTGGCCGCCCGATCACTCAGCCAGTCCGGCGGATCGATGTTCGTGACCGTGGAAAACTGCGGCTCATCCGTGTTCAGCGCACGCTTGCCGGGATTTCCGGCGAGTGCTTTTTTGGCCGTTGGCTTGGGTTTGCGACCACGGCCGGCGACCGTGGCGGTGCCCCCCATCGCGCAACTCCTGATTTTTTAATTTCGCGGTCGTGAAAGAAAGGCTGGGCGGACGGTCTAGAAGGCAAAAGCCCTGGACTTTTGGCCCTCCCCCTCCCCATGGATGTGAATTTCTCTTATTTAGGCCATTTCCGGGCATTCTGCATGGTCAGCGCCTCGGGTTGCCCCAGCCGCCATCCTCACGGGCCGTCTTGCGGCTGTGGCAGCTATGGCACAGCGACTGCCAGTTGTTTCGGTTCCAGAAGATCGTCGCATCACCCTTGTGGGGCACGATGTGGTCGACCTCTGTGGCAGCAACCACCTCGCCCTGGCGCTCATGCTCAGCACACAGCGGGTAGCGGGCGAGGAAGCCCTTGCTCGCCTTCTGCCACTTGTACGTGTAGAGGCGCTGTGTGCTGCTCTCCCGAGGCTTGGCTCGCGCAGCACTCGTCAACAGGTGAGCATGCTCGTCGCAGTACCTGGCGTTGCGCGTCAGCGTGTTGCAACCCTGGGCGTTGCACGGCTTCTTTGGCCTTAGAGGCATGGCGAGCCATCCATGTAAGTCAGTGGCAGTGCATCTGGATCTTCTGGCTCATCGGCCATTGCCTGGATCAACATCAACTGTTGGTCGGCCATCCGTTGCAGCAGTGCGGTCTGCTTGACCTGCTCGGCCAGTACCTGGGTCAGCAGGCTTTCCAAGGAGCTGGGCTGCTCGCTCATATGCAAGCCTCTTCATCTTAATGATCCATTCGCGCCGGGCGGCGCAGCCTTTACACATGCTTTAAACTCCTCGGCAAAATCACTTCCACGGCAGGAATCCATGACTCAAACAGCTCACCTACAGGCTCCGGCCCCTTCCTGGTTAACCGTCACTTTTTTCTCACTGCTTTTCTCCGTCATCAGCGGCGTAGTCGTTGCTGCGGTTAGTTATGGCAAGCAGGAGGCTGCGAACGGGACTCTTGTCCAACGTGTTGCGGACTACAAAGAGGCAAATGACCAATTAGTTGCAAGTATTGAAAAATGGAGTAAAGCCTATGACGTCAGAGGTGAGGCTCTTAGATCGGCTCAATCGCGAGTAGCGGAACTGGAGAACGACCGCTGCCAACCTCTTAAGGGTGATATTGATCGCATACGCAACGACATCATCTATGAGGAAAACAATAACCACCCCGCTCAGGAAATCGAGCGCTCTATTCGCGTAATGAACGATTATCACCAATCGCTGAGGGCTTGCTACGCCTCAACGGGACGTATCTAAACGCTGTCCCAACGGAGCCTGTACCACTCTTTGGTCTTGTACAGGTGATGCCACGGTGAGGTATTAGCCACTACCAGCCTCCTGTCATCTTGGCGCCTACCGCTACACCAGCAAGGAACACCGGCACCACCAGCATTGAGCTAGTGGTCGGGATGATCGATGCGGGCATTGGTGTGCGCATGGGTGGCGGTGCCGGTTGTGCGGGCTTGGTGATAACGCAGCGAGCGCACTTGCCGCAGGCAGTGCCAAGACGCCAATCACCTCTGCAAACCGGGTTGCTGTAACCGAGGCGCATGGTCACTGCTCCAGCGAAAGCTTGATCGAGGCGAGGATCACACCGAGCGCAGCTGCTTGAGAGGTCTTGGCAAGCTCCACCACCAGGGCCTCAACCCGGGCAACCTCTGCCTGCTCCTCGGGGGTCATGTCGCTGACCATGCCCTTGATCTGGTAGTACTCGGCGCTTACCGTGCTCATTGGGTTTAGATGCCTCGCTTGGGCAGTACTTGAAATAGTGGCGGGTTGCCGGTATTGGTACGAATCAATCCACCACGAGCAAGGAAGTCAACATGTCAGCAACACTAAATGCTTCGACCCTGAATGCTGCTAATGCCGGCCTCGATCCAAAGACTAATCGAGCTCATGCCGTAGCTGCCGCTTTGGAAGTAATCGCAGCAAAAGCGTCAGGTGCGGATGCCACGGGCCTTTCTCGTGAATTCCACAACCTTTCCGCTTACGCCGATCAGATCCAGGAAGCGCTGAAAGTTAAGTGACCCACCCGCGCCGCGCTCATCGGCGGCGCAACTCCCATATCGCGACACAATTTCCGAATGCGCGAAATGTGACGCGATTTACGGGCCCTGCCGTTCCAGCGCCTCGGTGACCTTGTCGGCGGCTTTTCCGGCAGTCTCTGCTGCCTCAGTTGCCTTGCCTGCGGCACCTTCCACTTTGACGGCGGCCTCGGTCGCGCTCTTGGCCAGCTTGTTCAGCCGCATGTCGCGCTGTTTGGTGGCCTCGTCATACCCGCGGCGCACCTCGGCGACCTGGGCGGAATACCAGCTGGCCATTGACCACTGAGCAGCCTGGAAGCCCAAGACGGATCCGCCCGCTACCAGCAGGATCGCGATGATCCAGATTTCGGCGCGGCGCCACCATCGGCGGGCGATGAATTCCATTGCGCATCTGTCCATTAGTTGATGCCTCCCAACTGGGCCCGCAAGCGCGCAATCTCAGCGCTCTGGGTGGTCACCTTGTCAGTGAGTTGGGCGATCTGGCTGGTGAGGGCCTCGACCTTCCCTTCCATCCGGCCAACCGCGGCGGCGAGCTCGTTGCGCTCTTTGGCGAATTGGTCGGCTCTGGCTTCAGCCGCGTTGGCCCTGGCACGCTCGGTATCGAGCAGCTCATTTAGCCGGCGGACGGTGCCGATGTCGGCGTTATCCATCGCCCGGTCAGTCGCGTCCTTGGAAAGGAATTTCCTCAACCAGAGAAAGCCGCCCAGCAATACGGTGCCAGTACCGCCCAGCCAGGTAGCTGTGCCTGGGCCGAGGTCGGTAGGGTCCATCGCTACTCCAAAATGAAAATGGCCTGAGGTGGCCTTGGCTAATTCCCGGAAACGAAAAAGCCCCAGCATCAACTGAGGCTATTGAAGTTTATTTTTCGGTTTTTTATTCAGGCGCTCTGCTGAGCGTCTACTTACCGATCGATCTCACGATGCCGAAGAAAAAGCCATCCACCGATGAGATTTTTCCTCGCCAAAGCGTGCCGTCTCCTGGGATTGGGACGCTCCCACCGTTGTAAATCTTTGCGTCCTTTAAGTGCAGATATTGGGAGGGCACTGGACTGCCTCCTGGGGGCCGTCTGGCGGTCAACAACTGTGTCATGGTATCGACACCAGAGTTAGCTCCGCCTTCAGCTGCGCCAGCAAACCCAGCGATTACCTGATCAAAATAGGTATTTACTGAAATCAGAATACCGGTAACTAAACTCCCACCAATTGTGAGGCTGATGGATGCTTCGATACCGAAATCATTAGCAATGTGCACAATACTTTGAAGCGTGTCATCTATCCTGCGCCCCTCCCAAGATCCTTTTAGAATCACAAGGTCGTTCAGGTCTTCTCTTAACTCTTCAACAGCCTCCAACCCCTCGGTATTCTCACTCATCTTCATGGCTCCCAGCCTTCTTATGTCGAGCGCCACCTATACTCCGAGGGTTCTATTTGCGCAACGAAAAAGCCCAGCGCAATGGCCGGGCTTTCTCTGTGGTGTCGCGCTTGAAAAGCTGAACACGGTGCTATGAAAACAGAGCTATTCCATATGGACAACTCTTTTTTCAAGCTGCCTCCCTCACCCGCTCCAAGACGCAATCCACCCAGGCAACGCCGGCCTTGATCAGCTCCCTGGCCTTGCCTTCGCTCATGCCGTATTGGCGTCCGACTCGCACTGCCGCCCACTTCGCGCCGTAGTACAGCCAGATCATGTCGCCCATCTGCTGATCGCGCTTGCACAACCTGGCCACCGCGCCATCGACCACGCCCGCCAGTTCGTCCGTGATGACATAGGACTTGGTGGTAGCCGGCATCACCTCCCGCATGATCGCCATCATCGGCGAGGCGTAGCTGGGAATACCCATTCCATCCATGCGCCACCAGCCCCACTGTTCCAGCATGTACTCGGTATCGCCCAGGGGGCGCTGCAACGGCTTTCGAATCATCATGCTGCTTTCCTCGGGTCAGGGTCACTCAGGCCGAACAGATCTCGAAGCAAGCGGTCAGCCGCGGTCTTCTTCGCATTGCCTTCCAGAAGCCAGCGCTGGCCGTAATCATGAAAACCGATCTGCAACCGGCTCGAGTGCCAACTGGCGACCATGTCCAAAAGAGCCGCCAGCGCGGCCGGGCCGCCCATTTTGACCTTCGCCAACTCTTCGCCGGCGATTTTCAAAAACTGGCACTCGATATCGCTCATGGCTTTGCGCGGCAGTACCGCTTTGACGTTACTCATGATTTGCTCTCCCCTTGATGCGGCCAGCGAAGGGGCGATTTGCTTCGACCTCCTCCTGCGTGGGCTCGCGGCCTGCAAAGTTGACGAAGCGGGCGAACTTGCCCTGCTGTTGCACAAGGCACGAACCTACCGGGGCGTGCCTGCATTTGGGCATGAGCAGCTCAGTGACGCCGTTTTGGCCCTCCTCCGAATCGTTGTCCCGGTGAACCAGGATGATGCAGTGGGCGTCCGCCTCGATCTGTCCGGATTCGCGCAGGTCCGAGGCGATCGGTTTTTTCCCAGGACGCTTTGTGGAGTCGCGGTTGAGCTGCGCCAGCAGGATCACCGGCACATCCAGTTCCTTGGCGATATTCACGATGCCTGTCGAGATCTTTCCCAGCTCCGAGGTGCGGTTGAAGGCCTTCCCGTCGGAACCGATCAAGCCGATATAATCGATCACAACCACGTCGAGGCCGTGCCTGCGCTTGACCTGACGGCAGATGCTCCGAATCCGCGCCACGGTCAGCCCTGACTTGTCGCTGACATACAGCGGCTTATCCATGATCAGGCTCACGGCAGAGGTCAGGCGGGGCCAGTCCTCATCCTGCAGTTGGCCGTTGTCCAGTACTTGCAGATCGACGCTACCGAGGGAGGCTAGCGCGCGGTTTCCCAACTCCTCCTCCGGCATCTCAAGCGAGAAAACCATGCCCACACCAAGACCGGTACAGGCAATGTGCTGGGCGATTTGCAGGCCGAGCGTGGTCTTGCCGCTCCCTGGCAGGCCGGCGACGATGGTTACGGTCTTCTTGCGCAGGCCGCGGATCAGTTTGTCCAGGTCCGTCAGGCCGGTGGAAAGACCGGTCTTCAAGGTTTTGTTGAATTTGGAGTCGATGATGTCGATGTTTCGAGTCACCACCTCGTCCATACGCTTGTAATCTGGCTCGCCAGTGTCCAGATCGCGAAGATCCGCCATGGCTTGCTGGGCGCTGGCGATGATCTCCGCCACCGGCTTGTTCTCGCTGGCCGACTCTCGCACGGCGTCGGCCGCTTCAACCAAGCGACGGAGAACCGCTCTCTCTGCCACCGTTCGGGCATATGCCTTCCAGTTGGCGGTGCTGGGCGTGTTCTTCGCCAATTCCCCTGCATAGGCAATGGTCGACGCGCCACTGGGCAGATATGGCCTGAAATCGTGAAGCGTGACCGGGTCCACCGGTGCGCCGGTTGCATGCAGGTCAACCATCAGCCGGAACAGCGCTGCGTTTTCCGGATCATGGAAGTCAGCGACTGTGACGCTGGCGGTTATCGAGTCGAATAGATCACCGTCCAACATCAGGGCACCGAGAAGAGCGTGTTCTGCCTCGTCGCTGTAAAGCTCTCGATAGTCGCTCATGGGCGCCCCCTTGCCGACGCCCAGCTGAAGCCGGCCAGGAATGCACCGTTTTCCCGGAGCCGATCGAGCGCCCGGGCGCCGATGTACTGCTCCAGGCTCGGGGCATGCTTTCCTTCGGCGTCCTGCTTCGATTTGGCAGGCAGGTTAGAAACCACCACGGTGGGCCTGACCAATTGATACCGGCGGTCGATCACCTCATGCAGGACCGTCAGTTCGTACTGGGTGCCGGCCTGGGCGCCCACCTCGTCAATCGCCAGCAGGTCAAAGCTCGCCAGCTCATCGATCACGTCGCCCTCGGTATAGCCAGAGTCTCGAGCCATTGAGCGCTTGAACACCCGGATGATCTCGGCAGCAGTGGTGATCACCGCCACGGCGTTCTCCCGGCGAATGAGCTGCTGGACGATACTGCAGGCCAGGTGCGTCTTTCCGGTGCCTACGTTCCCGGTCAGCAGCAGGTTGCGACCGGCGCGATAATGCTCGCCGAAGTTGTCCGCGTAGCTCTGGCACAACTCCAAGGCCTGACTCATGGCTGGCGAACTCGCCCGGTAGTTGTCGAACGAGCTGGCTGCAAACCGCGGAGTGATGCCGGAGCCTATAAGCGCGATGTTGATGTTTTCGGCTTTGAGGTTAGCCAGTGCCAGGGAATGCTCCTCGCTCCCCGCCGGCGCAACCCGGAGCCCGTGGAACTGGCAATTTTTGCAAGCGCGGACCTGCATCGTTCCATCGAACTGCTGGACCTCGCTTCGCGACACCACTTCAGGGTGGTGTGGGCAGCTGCCATTGAACGATCGAATCTCGGGCTGCCGGCGGAAATTAGAACGCTGGACCATTGCCGCCTCCTTGGTACATGTCTTCGGTGTGTTCTGGCAGGTTGGTGTAGGCCGGTGCTTTGCCGTTTTTGACGCCAGCACCAGGCAAAACCGAATCCGGGTAGATGTCCGACCAGCTGCTGGTGGTGGACTTATCCAGGACGGCATCAGGGTCCGGATGGTTGGCCAGCTTCTTGGCGATCAGCTCACAGGCTCTCAGGGTCAAAGGTGCCCGCTTCGCCTTTCGCATTTCACAGAAGTCGGCCCAGGCGTTGTCGGATGCGTTGGCTGGCTTGGCAGTCAGTGGATCGAACTTTTGAGCCTTCCCCTTTCCGACCTTCTGAGGTGCCTTGGCGCCTTCTTTTTGGTTAAGGATGGTTAATGGGTGGTTAAGGGATGGATTGGGTGCACCCGGTGCACCCCGTTCGGTCGTGGCGTGCACCCCGTTCTGTTCTGGCGTGCACCCCGTTGCGTCTTCAGGTGCACCCCGTTCGGAGCGGGGTGCATCCTGTGCACCCCGTGAAAGGTCTAGGTCGTAGCAGACAGGGACGCGATCCCGCTGGGTGATGTAGGCGGCGGCAACAGCTTGATTTCCGCGCTTTATCAACCCACTCGACTCCAACTCACGGAGCCGATATTGAACGGTGCGGGGTGCCAGGCCGGTATCAAGCGCAAGGCTCGAAACGGCAGGGAATGCAGCACGACCGGACTGGTCGGCATAGTTGGCCAGGCACAACAGCACATGCCGTGTGTGCGAATCGGTGACAACCTGCTGGGTAAGCGCCCAGGACATAGCTTGAACACTCATATGTCCAACTCCCGAGTAACGCGGCGCACGAAGTCGTCGTAAGCCTCAGACATGACGAAGCCCGCCTGCTCCAGCATCTCGCGATGTGCCTTGGCGCCGCTGTACATCATCCAGCGCTTCTGCTCCGGCAGATCAGCGAACGCCGTATAGCTTGGCCAGGGGCCGACGATTACCGAACCGGTGGCGGGAGTAACTACCGGAATTCCGGTAGTTGATTCCATGGGAGTCGTCATTGCAGCGTCTCCCCTGGCTTGCGGCACATCCCGGTGGCCATGGCTTCTACTGAGCCGCCAGACAGACGCAAGACCAGCAACCGTAGTGCTGTAGTTGAGTCAATGGAGAACGTGCGAGCCTCGTCCAACGCCAGAGCCTGCGGGGTGTGTTCCATGATCAGGAGTCGAACGCGATCGCTGTAGTTGAACGCCGCGCAAGCCAGCTGTTGATCGGTCAGGCCGGCAAACGCTTCCTCAGGCAAGCACTCGGCCGGGTACACGACGACGGGGATTTTGTTTTCAGGGCGCGGCTCACCCGCCAGCAGGTGACGGGTCATTGCCTCTTGGTGATCTTGTGCGACTTGCCTCGCATCGTGACCGGTCCTGCGCCTGAACAGCACCTTGAGTGCGTAGTAGGCGCGATACAGATCAATGTGCGTGTCATCCTCCTTCTCAATGGAATATTCAGGCTCGTCGATCACGTCCAGGGCGTCCTTGACGACCTCGAAGCACTTCAACAGCAGGGCAGCATCGGGATATTTCTCGAAGTGGTCCTCATCAATGTGCTCCACGATCTGCGCCGGCTGGGGGAGATTCAGTACGTTCTTCATGCGGGTCTCCTCTGGCACAGCTTGAAGCGGCTTTGCTGAATATCGGGATGGGTCGCGCGCTCAGGCGTGACGAAGGTGCACTCGGCGGCGAACCGATCGAAGCGACGGGTGATGTCGGCCTTGGGCCAGATCGCGTATGGCTGGGCGCCGTCGTCGGCGTGCTTGCTGCGCACCATGGCGAATGGCAGGGGCGCGCCCGGGATGTCGCGCATGACAGCGTTGATGACCCATTGGGGAAGCCCCAAACGCAAGTTGATGCGCTCGCGGATCGAGGTCATTGACTCGAAGCCCGCTGGCCTGGAGTCCAGGTAACGCACCTGTTCAACATTGGCTACCCGGGTTTCGATCCGCTCCAGCGCGAACTGCTGCTCCCGCTGCTGGCGCTCGACGGCCACAAGGTGGTTCGCGTTGGCAGCGGTGATCTCGGCCTGGGTCATGGGACGGGAAGCCTGCTCTTCCAGAGCCTGCCACCGGTCAACCAACGCGGCCGTGAACTCAGGGCTGAGCTGAGCGACCACCACGAAGCTGTCACGCTTGCACACTTGGAACACGGAAACAGTCTGACCAAGGTGATTTTTAACTTCCGCCAATGGTGGAAGTTGAATCGCGCCCTTCTCCGCAAGGCGCTCAATCGTGCGCTTCACGCTGTCATGGCGGACGGTGACAAGATCGGCAATCTCTTGGGAGGACATGGTGACCGCATCACCGCCACTGAATGGAGTGATGGTCATTGGGCAGCCTCCGAATGTCGCGACACGCTTGTGTCGTGCGCGTTTTTTGTCGCGTACTCGAGGGACGCTGCCTTGAAGTGTTCGATTGCTTGATCGACCCCAGAAAAACCGGTGTCATCCAGATAGTTGACGAGGCCAACCAGCACTTTCGTGTCGCGATCATCGCCCCCGGCTTCACGAGCAATTGCCCTGGCCAATGCAGCGAGCCATTGAAGGTTCTCCCGAGCGCAAACCAGTTGAAACTCTGCTTCGTCAGCGACGTTTTTAACGGTAGGTTTTGAGGTCATCACTGAGCACCGCCTTGGCCTTCGCACAGCTCGACGCTCAATACTGATGCGGTGATCAAAGCCTGGCTCGCCATGGCAAGAAAACGGATTGCTACTGCGTCGTTGACATCGGGATTGCGATCGATGCACATCGTCGCGATATGCTGAAGAGCGCCAAGCAAGCCGGTCGCCATATTCATCGCTTCCCCGACGGGAATTCCGGCATTCACGCCGAAAGGTTGGCGGTTTTCGCCAGCCACGGTTTCGAAGTCAGTAGCCTCAGTGAGCAGTTGGTGTTGCATCCGGTTAGGTCCGGTGGTATTTTTCGGTTGAGACATATCGTTCTCCAGAACGAAGAAGTACGAAGACCCCTGCGAAGGGTCCGGTTAAGAAGCCCGCCTGCGAAGCGGGCTTTTTGTTGCCCGGAAGAAAGTCAGCCGGACAGCAAAAACTGGGATGGGATGCGCTGGCTCATGTCGGGTTCCTTTTCATTGGGCAGCCAAAAGCCAACCATTGGAAGTCGCTGAACAGGCCCTGGCGAGGGCCTTCCTTTTTCACAGGAAACGTGCAGGTCCGGAAGATACCCATTAAGCGAGGGCCTCAGGAGGGTCGAGTTTCGTATTGCTGGCAGTACTGGATGCGCATACAGAGCCATCCAGCCCAGGTGCTGAGCCGAGCAAATCGGAGGATGATTCACTTAACTTGTGGCGAGCTTCAACTTGGGCAAGGAGACTGCACAGCGAGGAAGCCTTTATCGTGCCGCCGGTCGCAAGCTCGGCAAGAAAGGCTTTTTCCGGACTCACTTTCTGAGCCCCCGATAACCAGTAAGAGACGGTTGCCTGGGAAACACCCAGAGCTCTGCCGGTCATTGCCTGACTGCCAAAATATCTGATTAGTTCGTTGATTTTATGAGCCACGAAGCCGGCCTCTGATAAGTCTTTTTATAGACTGCACAGAAGAACACTTATTTGCAACACTATAAGTTCATTTATAGGATGAGCGGATGAACCTATCAGAAAGAATCAAAGCAGCCAGAAAGCACGCAGGCCTTACCCAACAACAGCTGGCCCAGCTCGTTGGAGTGGCTCAAACCGCCATCAGCCAGCTGGAAAGCGGCAAGGCACAGCGAAGCACGTACATAGCTGAAATCGCCTATGCGTGCGAAGTGAGTAGCAAATGGCTAGCTCTCGGCGAGGGGGAGATGAAGCCTGCGGAAGGGTCTTTTGAAATTGACCTTGAAGAAACGCCACCCTCAACCCCGAACTCTGCTCTCTTGGGCTTTTTAAGCAGCTCGATTTCGCCAATCGCAGTAGTAAATGATGGCAATGAAAACGAAGCAGTATTGGTACCCATAATTCGCGATTACTACCCAGGGTCAGACCCTGAGCGGATAGCCCGCTCCCAGAAATCCAACATCAGTTACCGCTTCAGCAAGAGGATGCTCGAATCGCTGGCTACCGGCGAAGTGGTTTGCGTTTCAGTGTCCGGAAATGCCATGTCTCCAGTACTGCAAAACGGAAGCATCGTCGCGGTCGATACAGGCAGCACAGACATTGAAGACGGGAAAATCTATGTCATCAGGCATAGCGGGCAATTGCGAACGCAATTTTTGTATCGAATTCCTGGGGGCGGTATCAGGCTACGCAGCATGAACCCTGCGGAACACCCTGAGGAGTCATACACCTCCAAGGAAATGGAAGAGAAATCAATCACCATCATCGGAAGAGCATTTTGGGGTGCCTCATTCCTGTAGATTCCCCTCGCCAAAGCCCGGCCTGCCGGGCTTTTTTTCGCCTGCCGATTAAAAAAACAGTTTTCTGTTAAAAAAATCAAGATACTGCTTGCTCAGAAATATCAATACACTTATATTTTAGCCATCGACAACGCACATGATGGATAAAAGGAATGCCCACACTTATTAATTTCGGGAAGCTGCAAGGAAAAATCGGCATCCTTGCTGAGCAGGAGCTGCGTACCGCCCTCGCCATTTGCGCAGGGCTCAGCACAAAGGAAATAGCCAAAGCTTTTGGCTGCGCCCCAGGCACGGCCAAAAAAACGATAGAGCGAATCTTCTTCAAGTTTCGCGTCTCAAGCCGAACGGCAATGATTGCGGAAGCCTTCCGCCTAGGATTGATCAGCTTCGCCAGCTCAGCGCCAGTAACTCCAGACCCGCAAGGCGAGGGCCACCAGGGAGACAAGCACTTGGGAGTATTCATCGCCTGATCCAGCGGCGTGCGCCTCCTGCCGGGCGTAGCCCAGTGGATCAGCCGTTGCTGAACGCTAAATAGCCAACCCTTATTTTCGCGAATGCCAACAACGCGGCCGGGATTCGCTCGGCCTGGAGAAAGTGATGAAACAGAAACGCTTATCGGCAATGCGCCTGTTCGAGGTGCTGATGTTCATGTTCGTCTACGTCGCGCTCACGGTCGCCTGGTTTGGCTTCGCCGCGCCGGAAATGATGAGCAGCGTCTCCACTGGCGCCGTTCTCACAGGTTTTGCAGGCTAGGTCCTGTGGCTTATCTGCACCACCTGCATCGTCGTTTACATCATCAACAAATGATATTCAGCCAAAACCACGGAGAAGCAACCATGAAGCGATACGACTCCCGCACCGCCGATAAATTCGTGGTGCGCCTGCCAGACGACATGCGAGCCGATGTCGAAGCACTGGCGACATTCGAAGACCGCAGCATGAACAGCGTGACTGTCCAGGCGATCCGAAACCACCTCGACTTCAATCGACGCCAAGAGCTGTTGCTGGACGCCCTGCGCGATGCCTCCATGGGCAAGCGACAGTCCGCTACCTGTGGGAGCGAACAAGGCTCAAATACTGCTGAAACCCAGATCCAGCAAGGCTCTGTCTGTGGGAGCGAGCAGCCATGACAGCCACAACGCCCAGCGCCAGCCGGATTGCTCTCCAGAATGAGTTCAGCCAGCTAGGCTCCCGCCTGGTCCGCTTCGGCCAGGCCATGCAGGAGCCGAGCACCACGGTCAGCGAGCTAATGCGTTTGGCCCAGGCATGCGGCATTAACCTCAAGCTGCACGTGGTATCTGAGTCGGGGAACGGCGATGAGTGAAGAAAATGTCGCGACACAAAACGCGAATAGCGAAATCGTGTCGCGACACGGAAGGAGGCAGGTATGTTTCTGACTGCAGAGGAAGTTGCCGACCTGACCGGCTATAAGAAGCCAGGGGCACAGATAAAGTGGTTAACCGCCGAACGCTACGGGTTCGCGGTAGGTGGTGATGGGCACCCGAAGGTGCTGCGTCAGGTAGTCATCGGCCGTCTGGGTGGTATTCAATCAAGAAAGGGGCCGGAACTTCGGCTGGGTTGAGGTGAAGATCTATGCGTCCGCGCAAGAAGGACCGGCACCTGCCGGCGTGCATGTACCAAAAGCATGGCGCTTATTACCTGGTCCGCAAGGGCAAGTGGAAGCGCCTGGGCACCGACTTTCAGGCATCACTCACTGAATACGCGAAGCTGCTGGACAAGGGCACCCAGGGCGGCATGCCAAAGCTGATCGACGATGCGCTCGAACACATGCGCACTAGGACCAAGCCGCCCCTCAAGCCGAACACCCTCAAGCAGTACGAAGCCGCCTGTGAGCGCCTCAAAGAAAACTTCGCCGACTTCGAGCCTCGAGAGGTACTGCAGCGCCACGTCGTCGCGCTCAAGCTGCACATGGCGGACACACCGAATATGTCGAACCGGGTTATCTCGGTGCTTCGAGCGGTGTTTACCTACGCTTTGGAGCAGCAGATCGTCGACTCTAACCCCTGCATCGGTGTCCGACGCCACTTGGAACACAAGCGCGATCGCTACATCACCCACGGGGAGTTCCAGGCGATCTGTGACAACTCAAGCGACAACATGCGGGTGATCTATGAGATGTGCTACCTGACCGGACAGCGCATCGGTGACGTCCTAGCCATTCGCTTGGCGGACATTAGCTCTGATGGAATCGCGTTCAAACAGGAGAAGACGAATGCGAGGTTGCTGGTTCAGATGACTCCAGACTTGGAAGAGTTGATAGCCAGAGTCAAGGCGCTGCCACGAAAGATCCGGGGACTCACTCTGTTCTGCTCTCCGCGCGGCGGAAAGCCCGTGCATTACAGTTCGGTGAAGGACGCCTTCGCGATCAGCTGCAGAAAGGCCGGCGTCGAAGACGCGAGCCTGCACGACCTGCGAGCCAAGTCTCTTTCTGATACCGACGACCAAGGCAACGACGCTCAGAAACTCGGAGGTCACACAGACGCGAAGATGACGCAACGTTATTTGAGGTTACGCAAGATGCACGTCGGAGTCCCTCCAGCGTTAACACAACTAAAGAATTTTGAAACTTAAGCGCTCAACCTGGCCATTTCTGCAACGACCTCCTCCCCTGCTGGATGAACAACGGAGTATGGAAGGCGAAAATTTGTGAAATGGTGGGCGGCTCCCAAAGCTTGTTCGGGATGAAACCGCGGATACTTACCTACTTTTTCAACTTGCGCTAAAAATTGCTCAGGGCTTAAATCTAACAACTTTATAATTTTATTTTGCCAGGCAGAATCCTCTGGAGATAACGGCCAAGTTTCGCGCGCCACCATATCCATTCCGTATCGTTTGAAAGATTCCAGAACAAAAGTTGCACATGTAAATCCATCTCCCGGATTATCCATGACCAATCCGCCACCAGAGTCGAAGTACTGCTTCTCATCCCAGCCAATCGAGTAAGGTACCTTACCCTCAGTGACACCATACAGAACAGCCAAGAATGAAATTATAACCAACTCAGTCTCAGGCTCTAGAGAGGGCACAAGAAGATAGTGGTATCTGGAGGTAAATATACTTTTAATATATACATTATTTGAGGCGAGATGAAAAAGCCAAACATCGCCAAAAAAATCTTTTACTACAAAACCTGTGTGCCGCTGACCACCATCGCTAATATCACCCGTAATAACTAGAGCGAGATTTACATTATCTGGCAGCTCAACATCATACCTTTTCAGTTCTAGCTTCATGCAATTCCCTGCCAACAACACTCAACAAGCTACAAATCAAGCCCAGCAAGCAATTTGGGAGCTCGTTCGTTATCCTTAAGTTCTTTTTTTACGCCTTCAAAAAACACCAACCATCCAGGGAGCAAATGCTTCGCGGAGTAAGAGGCCCTAAGCAGGGCTACCATGGACCATTCAGTGAGGCGGTGTGGAGAGGCCGTAAGTAGAAGAGAATTGATAACATCCAAGTTCATCCTCGAAAAATTCTTTTCCACGAAATAAACGATAAATACAGAAGCAAAGCGCCCCTTTGCGTGTTTCTCCCAATAATACAGAAGATCCCGAGCAGAACTGTAATCCGCAAGAGAGTCTTCTATGCGATCCCACTCCGAAAAAATCGTATTGTTATTGCTTAGCCTGACACTACGTTTACCGGCATCTGCAACAGTATAGGTTAAAACACTCAAATTTGAGAGATAATCATTACATTCTGGCGTGTCGAACAGCACCTCAAACTTTGTACACACTGCATTTGAACCACCAGAAAACCACTCTCCAGTGCTTGCTTCGCTGGACGCAAAATAAACTTCGGAAAAATCGCTAAGTCTATTCATCAATCATCCCATCCTTGAGTATTGACAAGTACGCATGAACCATCTCACTAAATAATTCGTAAGAATCGCTCGCTAAAATTGCATGTTGGTGACCAAGAGGTGAACTCATATCAAGCTCACAACGAAGCACAGTATCAGACGCCGCATTCGGAAAGCCTGCTGGGCCGATGGTAATCACCTGACGCTCTAATACCCCCAACTTAATAATCCGATTGTGACGCAAACCCTCAACCGACTTAAAACTAGAAGGACTATTAACTTGAATCATTAAATCCTCTATTTCGCAGCCGTCATTGACATTTACAAAATGCAAATAATCACTTATCAGACTATTACCTACAGCAATACTTGAAATCTTTTTAATGAACACAGCTCCGACTGCAACTCTCGCAACACCAAAGTCCAAACTGGTGAGCCAAGACTTAAATGCCATTAGCCATTTGAACGTTAAAGCGTGAATCTCTTCCGGCTTTGGAGCGCCGGGCAAGTCAGTAAATGGAAACGAAAGACTCCAATCCACTCTATTGAAAGCGGTCTTCAGCTCAAATTGACCGCCTAGAAACTCGCCTGACTCGAAGTACTCGCCTGCACTGGGCCGATTGACCGCAGTTTCGGGATCAAATTTTGTGACCTGTTTCCACCACTCACGCCCCACTCCGCTGATCGGCTCAATGCTAAACACGGTCAGCCTTAACGTCTCTACGTGCCATTCCTTGATATCGGGCAAACTCATACTGAAGCTCCGTCTTAAAAACTGTGCACCCAACCCCACCTCAGGTTCGTCCCCCCTTTGGAGAATGGGTAAATATACGAAATATAGTCCCCATTTACCGCTGATGTCACTTCGGCAGTAAAAGTTTCATGTGTCGGCGCGACCTTGGTCGTAGCTGCCGCAGGTGGCGCAGGTGGCGTATTGAACGAGAATATTAGACAATCCTGACTCGTCTAATAGACAACCACGTTGTAAGGCCTTGAATGACCGACCTTTCCGCCCACACCCCCATGATGCAGCAATACTGGCGCCTGAAGAACCAGCACCCCGATCAGCTGATGTTCTACCGCATGGGCGACTTCTACGAGATCTTCTACGAGGACGCGAAGAAGGCTGCCAAGCTGTTGGACATCACCCTGACGGCGCGTGGGCAATCGGCGGGCATGGCCATTCCGATGTGTGGGATTCCTTATCACGCGGCAGAAGGTTACCTGGCGAAGCTGGTCAAGCTCGGCGAATCCGTGGTGATCTGCGAGCAAGTCGGCGACCCGGCCACCAGCAAAGGCCCGGTGGAACGCCAAGTCGTGCGGATCATCACCCCGGGTACGGTCAGTGACGAAGCCTTGCTGGATGAACGCCGGGACAACCTGATCGCCGCCGTGCTCGGCGATGAACGCCTGTTCGGCCTGGCGGTACTGGACATCACCAGCGGCAACTTCTCGGTGCTGGAAATCAAGGGCTGGGAAAACCTGCTGGCGGAGCTCGAGCGGGTCAACCCGGTGGAACTGTTGATCCCAGATGACTGGCCCAAAGACCTGCCGGCGGAAAAACGCCGTGGCGTGCGGCGTCGGGCGCCGTGGGATTTTGAGCGTGATTCGGCGCTGAAAAGTCTCTGCCAGCAGTTTTCCACCCAGGACCTCAAGGGCTTCGGTTGCGAGAACCTGACCCTGGCCATCGGTGCGGCCGGCTGCCTGCTGGCCTACGCCAAGGAAACCCAGCGCACCGCCCTGCCCCACTTGCGCAGCCTGCGGCACGAACGCCTGGATGACACCGTGGTGCTGGACGGCGCGAGCCGCCGCAACCTGGAACTGGACACCAACCTGGCCGGCGGGCGCGACAACACCCTGCAATCGGTGGTCGATCGCTGCCAGACCGCCATGGGCAGCCGATTGCTGACTCGCTGGTTGAATCGTCCGCTGCGGGACCTGACCGTGCTGCTGGCGCGTCAAACCTCCATTACCTGCCTGCTCGATCGTTATCGCTTCGAGCAGTTGCAACCGCAGCTCAAGGAAATCGGCGACATCGAGCGCATCCTCGCCCGCATCGGTTTGCGCAACGCCCGTCCCCGTGACCTGGCGCGCCTGCGCGATGCCCTGGGCGCGTTGCCCGAATTGCAGGTGGCGATGACCGATCTCGAAGCGCCGCACCTGCAGCAACTGGCGCGCACCACCAGCACCTACCCGGAGCTGGCCGCGCTGCTGGAAAAAGCCATTATCGATAACCCACCGGCGGTGATCCGTGACGGTGGCGTGCTGAAAACCGGCTACGACGCCGAACTCGACGAGCTACAAGCGCTGAGCGAGAACGCCGGCCAGTTCCTGATCGACCTTGAAGCCCGGGAAAAAGCCCGTACGGGCCTTGCCAACCTCAAGGTCGGCTACAACCGCATCCACGGTTATTTCATCGAATTGCCAAGCAAGCAGGCCGAACAGGCCCCGGCCGATTATGTTCGCCGCCAGACCCTCAAGGGCGCCGAGCGGTTCATCACCCCGGAACTCAAAGCGTTCGAAGACAAGGCGCTGTCGGCCAAGAGCCGCGCCCTGGCCCGGGAAAAGATGCTCTATGAAGCGTTGCTCGAGGACCTGATCAGCCAATTGCCGCCCTTGCAGGACACCGCCGGCGCCCTGGCGGAACTGGACGTGCTGAGCAACCTGGCCGAACGCGCACTGAACCTGGACCTGAACTGCCCGCGCTTCGTCAGTGAACCGTGCATGCGCATCAGCCAAGGCCGTCACCCGGTGGTCGAGCAAGTGCTGACCACGCCGTTCGTGGCCAACGACCTGAGCCTGGACGACAACACCCGCATGCTGGTGATCACCGGTCCGAACATGGGCGGTAAATCCACCTACATGCGCCAGACCGCACTGATCGTGCTGCTGGCCCACATTGGCAGCTTCGTCCCGGCGGCCAGTTGCGAATTGTCCCTGGTGGACCGGATCTTCACCCGGATCGGCTCCAGCGATGACCTGGCCGGTGGACGTTCGACGTTCATGGTGGAAATGAGCGAAACCGCGAACATCCTGCACAACGCCACCGAACGCAGCCTGGTGCTGATGGACGAAGTCGGACGCGGCACCAGCACCTTCGACGGCTTGTCCCTGGCCTGGGCAGCGGCCGAGCGCCTGGCGCACCTGCGGGCCTACACGCTGTTCGCCACCCATTACTTCGAACTCACCGTGTTGCCGGAAAGCCAGCCTTTAGTGGCCAACGTGCATCTCAATGCCACCGAGCACAACGAGCGCATCGTCTTCCTGCACCACGTGCTGCCCGGCCCGGCCAGCCAGAGCTACGGCCTGGCGGTGGCGCAACTGGCCGGTGTGCCAAGTGAAGTCATTACTCGTGCCCGCGAGCACCTGAGCCGCCTGGAAACCACCAGCCTGCCTCACGAAGCACCGCGCCCGACCAAAGGCAAACCGGCCGCGCCGCAGCAAAGCGACCTGTTCGCCAGCCTGCCGCATCCGGTTCTCGATGAACTGGCCAAGCTCGATCTGGACGACCTGACGCCACGTCGGGCACTGGATTTACTCTATACATTGAAGACACGGATCTAACACACAGGCTTTCAAGCTGTTAGAATCGCGCGCGGTTTGGGATGCTGCGGACTATTAGCCTGGTCCGCAGACTATCGCTCCCAAACCTGGCGACCCTACCGTGAAGGGGCTTCGCTGCCGCCGCCTGAGGAGAGAATTAGAAATGACCTTCGTCGTCACCGACAACTGCATCAAGTGCAAGTACACCGATTGCGTAGAAGTCTGTCCGGTGGACTGCTTCTACGAAGGCCCGAACTTCCTGGTCATTCACCCGGATGAGTGCATCGACTGCGCCCTGTGTGAACCGGAATGCCCGGCGAACGCCATTTTCTCGGAAGACGAAGTGCCGACCGGCATGGAGAACTTCATCGAACTGAACGCCGAACTGGCGGACATCTGGCCGAACATTACCGAGAAGAAAGATGCGCTGCCTGACGCTGAAGAGTGGGATGGCAAGGAAGGCAAGATCGCAGACCTCGAACGCTGATCACCCCTGCGTTCGTCGAAAAGGCCCCTTGCGGGCCTTTTTGCTTTTTCGGATCAAGAAATCGCAGGCAAAAAAAAGGGGCGGTTTGACCCGCCCACATTTTTTCCCTAATCCCTTTAATCCTTTTCATCATCCTGATGAATCGCGTCCTGCGATGTCCTTCCTTCCCATCGTCCTTGACGGGTGTGTCTGTCCGTCGACACAGGACTGATATTAGTATTTTCCCGGGCGAGTGCAACGCGGCTGATACAGGTGGCTTGCTCTGTAACGCTACGTTCATAAACAAATTTTCGTTATAAATCAGATGAATACAAAAAGATCACGGTATTTATAGCGGTCTGTCCGGCCGATGGGGAACTGATCGCTTACGTAAGACTAGGCAAAGGCTTACAAGCTGAAACTACAAATAGGGCGGAACTGGGGAAACGCCCTTCGGAAAGCTTTGAACCAGTCGTGATGTTCTATCGTTTTACGGGTGGGGGGGTCAGGGGTAGTGTGTATATCCGTTTTTTGCGTAACGGCGGCTTATGGTTCCGCTCTTACAGCGGCTCACTTTTGAGAAGCGCAAAAGTAAGCAAAACGCTCATGCCCCACCACTCGGCACCTCGCCTAGGCTCGGTGTGCCCGAACGAAGGCATTGCTCCGTGGGCCCGCCGCGAAGGGCCATCCATGGCCCAGCGCGGCTAACCCGGCATCCATGCCGGGATGCCCACTCCACAATGCCTGCGTTCGGCCAGCGTGGTTAACGGGGCGCCGAGATCAACGTCCACCGCGAGGCGGCCTTATAGCCGACCTGGCTCTCCCGGTCGTACACCCATCAGATCTGTGGGAGCAAAGCTTGCTCGCGATGAGGCCAGTAAGCCCAACATCCATGTAACTGAACCACCGCCATCGCGAGCAGGCTCGCTCCCACATTCGATCTTCAGCGGACACAAAATTCATATCCAACACAGACCTCCTGTGGGAGCGAGCTTGCTCGCGATGAGGCCGGCACATCCAACATCACCGCAAACTGCCCCACCGCCATCGCGAGCAAGCTCGCTCCCACAGGGGAAACGCGGTCTCACCCAGAACCAGGTCGGCTATAAGGCCGCCTCGCTTTTGCTTTTGATCTGGGGCGCCCCGTTAACCACGCTGGCTGAACGAAGGTATTGCGCAGTGGGCAACCCGGCATGGATGCCGGGTTAGCCGCGCTGGGCCATGGATGGCCCTTCGCGGCGGCCCACGGAGCAATGCCTTCGTTCAGGCATGCCGAGCCTAAGCGAGGCACCGAGTGGTGGGGCAAGAGCGTTTTGGTTACTTTTGCGCTTTTCAAAAGTGACCCGCTGTAAGAGCGGAACCATAAGCCGTCGTTACGCAAAAAACGGATATACCCCCAAACCCAAGCCAAAAAAAATGGCACTTTCCATTTCTGAAAGAAGCGCCATTTTCTCTAACTAAACAGCATTACCCCTGATGCGGAGGCATTCGCTGCTGCACTGGTATTATTGAAACAACGACTCGCTCGACAAGCCGTTCTTCTCCAGGATCTCTCGCAGGCGCTTGAGACCTTCAACCTGGATCTGCCTCACCCGCTCACGGGTCAAACCAATCTCCAGGCCCACATCTTCAAGCGTGCTGCTTTCGTGACCGCGCAAGCCGAAGCGGCGAATCACCACTTCCCGTTGCTTGTCCGTAAGTTCCGAAAGCCACTGGTCAATGCTCTGGGACAAATCATCGTCCTGAAGCAACTCGCACGGATCGGTCGGACGATCGTCGGTCAGGGTATCGAGCAGGGTCTTATCCGAATCCGGCCCCAGCGAGACGTCTACCGAGGAAACACGCTCGTTGAGCCCAAGCATGCGCTTGACCTCTCCCACCGGTTTTTCCAGCAGGTTGGCGATTTCTTCGGGTGAAGGTTCATGGTCGAGTTTCTGGGTCAACTCACGGGCAGCCCGCAGGTAGACGTTCAGCTCCTTGACCACATGAATCGGCAACCGGATGGTCCGGGTTTGATTCATGATTGCCCGTTCGATGGTCTGGCGGATCCACCAGGTGGCGTAGGTCGAGAAACGGAAGCCGCGCTCGGGGTCGAATTTCTCGACGGCGCGAATCAGGCCCAGGTTGCCCTCTTCGATCAGGTCCAGCAGCGAAAGCCCGCGATTGACGTAGCGTCGGGCGATTTTCACCACCAGGCGCAGGTTGCTTTCAATCATGCGTTTTCGGCCGGCCGGGTCGCCACTTTGCGACAGCCGCGCAAAATGAACTTCTTCCTCGGGGGAGAGCAGTGGCGAGAAACCGATTTCGTTGAGGTACAGCTGAGTGGCGTCCAGCGCCCGGGTGTAGTCGATGTACTTATGTTGTTTAAGTGAAGCGGAGTGTTTGGATTTGGCACGAACGGAAGGTGGAGTCGCCCCTTCATCATTCGACATCGAATCCATAGCGATGCCGGTCTCCATAAGGAGAACCTCATCGTCGATGTCAAACTCCGGCACTTCTTTACTGAGAGCCATTGTTATAGTCCTTTGGTGAGTTCGACCTCAAGCTCAAGCGACGCCTTTATCCTTGGCAACGCTGGAGCCTGTTCCCTCTACGTGACGGAACAGGCTGACAATCAAATCAACGCCGAGGCAGGAATTGCAGCGGATCGACTGGTTTACCTTGCCGGCGAATCTCAAAATGCAGTTTCACCCGGTCTGTTCCCGTTGATCCCATTTCGGCAATTGTCTGTCCGACTTTGACCTGCTGCCCCTCCCGAACCAACAGCCTGCGGTTGTGACCGTAGGCACTGACGTAGGTATCGCTGTGTTTGATGATGACGAGTTCGCCGTAGCCCCTTAAACCACTCCCGGCGTACACAACCGTCCCATCAGACGCGGCTAAAACAGGCTGTCCCAAATCCCCGGCGATATCAATTCCTTTATTCAAACTACCGTTTGAAGAGAATTTTCCAATGAGAACGCCATTAGAAGGCCATCCCCAGCCTGTCGGGGCGGGGCCTGCAGGAGGCATCGGAGCAGGGGTCGGTTTGCTCGCGACGGACGGTATTACCACCGTCCCAGCCCCCGCCGGCCGGCGAATAACCGTGGTTTTGCTAGACGACGAAGCCGTCGAACCCGACTGCGTCACCACGGCGGTAGGCGTTGAGCCACTACGGCCATCGAAGCGAATCGTCTGACCGGGGTGAATCGTATAAGGCGCAGGAATGTTGTTGCGCGCCGCGAGGGCTTTGTAGTCCCAGCCGTAGCGAAAAGCGATGGAAAACAGGGTATCGCCGCGACGGACTACATATTGACCGGTCGTTACTGTAGGACGTTGAGGTGTTGCGCTGTTGTTGTTGCGATCGACAACCCGGACGTTACCCGACGGCGTACTGGAACACCCGACCAGCAAAGTACTCAAGACAAGGCCAGTCACCAGGCGCTGAAAGCTCGTGATACCCATACACTGCGCAATGACTGTGAGACTCACCCGCCGCTCCCTTTGTGGTGGCTGAAAAATTGGAAACTGCCTGTCCAGGCAGACCTCATACAAATATAGCTGGCAACGACTGCGCCTCTATTAATGAAGCGCAACGTGTCACCGCACACGTTTGCTCGACGCCGTTGGACTCTGTTCAGCAAATCGGTGCCGCTGTAAGACATAGGCCAGGCCACGGAATTCAGCGTCTGTTTATAAATGCTCAGGCCAACGGCCCATTGAGTAATGGCACGAACCGCACCGCCCCCAGGACATGTCGCGAAAAACCGTGTTCTTCGCGCACGATCAGCATCAGTTGCTGGACTTCGCCGGCGCCCACCGGAATGACCAGTCGTCCACCGGGGGCAAGCTGATCCAGCAAGGCCTGGGGCACATCGGTGGCCACCGCGGTCACAATGATGCCGTTGTACGGCGCCAGGGCTGGCCAACCTTCCCAACCATCGCCCCAGCGAAACACCACGTTGCGCAGGTTCAGCTCAACCAGGCGTTCCTTGGCGCGATCCTGCAGTACCTTGATCCGCTCCACGGAAAACACCCGCTCGACCAGCTGCGACAACACCGCCGTCTGGTAACCCGAACCGGTACCGATCTCCATCACCTTGTCCAGCGGCCCCGCCTCCAGCAGCAGCTCGCTCATGCGGGCCACCATGTACGGCTGGGAAATGGTCTGGTTGTGGCCGATCGGCAACGCCGTGTCTTCATAGGCGCGATGGGCCAGGGCTTCATCGACGAACAAATGGCGTGGTGTGCGGCGAATCACCTCCAACACCTGGGCATTGGACAGGCCTTCTTCGTAGAGCCTTTGGATCAGTCGTTCACGGGTGCGCTGGGAGGTCATGCCGATTCCGCGGCGCAGCATATCGTCTTGCTCACGAGCCATCAGCGCAGCCCCTCCAGCCAGCCATCGAGATTTCGAAAGGCGTCGTTGAAGGTGCGGTCCAGTTGCAACGGCGTGATCGAGACATAACCTTGCATCACCGCATGGAAATCAGTGCCCGGCCCGCCGTCCTCGGCATCACCGGCGGCGGCGATCCAGTAACCGGCCTTGCCGCGCGGGTCGACGACGTGCATCGGCTTGGCGGCGCGGGCACGATGGCCCAGGCGAGTGAGCTGGATGCCACGGATGTGATCGAGCGGCAGGTTGGGGATATTCACGTTCAGCACCGTGCGTGGCGGCAGCTCCAGCTCGCCGTGGGCTTCGACCAGTTTACGGGCGAAGTAGGCGGCGGTCGGCAAGTTGTCGACCTGCCGTGAAACGAACGAAAAGGCAAACGATGGCTTTTCCAGGAAGCGACCTTCCAGGGCGGCGGCAACCGTGCCGGAATACAGCACGTCGTCCCCCAGGTTGGCGCCAAGGTTGATACCCGACACCACCATGTCCGGCTCACGCTCCAGCAAGCCATTGAGGCCCAGGTGCACGCAATCGGTCGGAGTGCCGTTGAGGCTGATGAAACCGTTATCCAGATAGCAGGGATGCAACGGACGGTCGAGCGTCAGCGAGCTGCTGGCGCCGCTTTTGTCCTGGTCCGGGGCGATGACCACGCACTCGGCAAAATCCGCCAGCGCAGCATAAAGCGCGGCAAGACCGGGTGCTGTCACCCCGTCGTCGTTAGAAATCAGAATACGCATGGGCTGTCCGTCTGCCCCACCGGCACCAGATCGACGAGTTCGCGCACCAAGACAGTGGCGAAACATCCGGCCGGCAGGACGAATTCCAGTTGCAGAATGTCTAGCGAGGGATAATGCCACGACAGCCCGCCAATGGGCAGTCGCAGGATGCGACGTTCGTGACTCATTCCCGCGTTTATCAACCAGTCCCGCAAATCGGCCTCACCCGCGGCGATGGCTTGTTCCAGCTCGGACGTCGCACCGGCGGCAGGCGAAGGTCCCTCGCCCCACTGCGGCCCGGTCGGGTGCAAATCGAGAATGGCCAGGCGCGGGTCGCTGCACTCAGCCTCACCGGCCGGAAAAAAACTGCGGCTGTCGGTGAAGGCGAGCAAGTCGCCTACCTGGGCTTGCTGCCAGGTACCGTTGGCGACCCGTGCCGCCAGTACCTGGTTGAACAGAAAGCTGCGGGCGGTGGACAACAGACGCGAGCGCACATTGCGCTGTTCCGGCAACGCCTTGCGCGCCGCCCAGCCCCGGGCATCGACGACATTGCCGCCGTCATGGCCGAAGCGCTGGGCGCCAAAATAGTTGGGGATGCCCTGGCGGACAATCTGCTGCAGACGCGCATCGATCGCCGCCGTGTCGCCCTTGAATTGGGTCAGGCGCAAGGTAAAGCCATTGGCCGAGTGCGCACCGCGTTGCAGCTTGCGCCTGTGGCGTGCGGTCTTGAGGATCTTCAGCGTGTCGTTCTCTGCCGCCGACAGGTCCGGATCGGCCTTGCCTGGCAATTGGACGCTGAACCACTGGCGGGTCAGGGCCTGACGATCCTTGAGCCCGGCGTAGCTGACGGTGCGCAACGGCACGCCAGCCGCCTTGGCGATTCGCCGGGCAGCCTCTTCGGTGTTCAAGCCACGTTTTTCAACCCAGATCCACAGGTGCTCGCCATCGCCGGTCAACGGGATATCGAGTACTTCATCGACCTGGAAATCTTCAGCGGTGGCCTTGAGTACCGCACTGCCCAGCGGTTCACCGTAGGCACGCGGCCCTAACAGTTCCAGTTCCGTCATGGGCGCAGCAACAAGGCGACGGAGTGGACGGCAATGCCTTCTTCGCGACCGACGAAGCCCAGCTTCTCGGTGGTGGTGGCTTTCACGTTCACTTGGTCCAACTCAACTTGAAGATCCTCGGCAATCAATTGGCGCATCGCTTCGATGTGCGGCGCCATCTTGGGGGCTTGGGCAACGATGGTGTTATCGACGTTGCCGACCTTCCAGCCCTTGGCATGGATCAGCGAGACAACATGGCGCAGCAGCACACGGCTGTCAGCGCCCTTGAATTGCGGGTCGGTATCGGGAAAGTGCTTGCCGATGTCACCCAGGGCAGCCGCGCCGAGCAATGCATCGCTCAAGGCGTGCAGCAGGACATCACCGTCAGAATGCGCGAGCAGCCCGAAGCCATGTGCGATTCGCACGCCGCCCAGAGTAATGAAGTCGCCTTCAGCGAAACGGTGAACATCGTAGCCGTGGCCAATACGCATAAAAAAACGCCCCGATTTTTGTCAGGGCGTGATTCTACCTGCATTAGGCGTTTAGAGCGCGCGCATGATGCTGCAAGTGGTCGTCAATGAAGCTGGCGATGAAGAAGTAGCTGTGGTCGTAGCCCGGTTGCAGGCGCAGCTCCAACGGATGGTCGGCAGCCTTGGCCGCCTGTTGCAAGGCTTCGGGCTTGAGCTGGTTGGCCAGGAAATCATCGCGATCGCCCTGATCCACCAGCAGTGGCAGCTTCTCCTGTGCCTCGGCAATCAATGCACAGGCATCCCATTCCCGCCATTTCGAGCGGTCTTCCCCCAGGTAACGGGAGAAAGCCTTCTGGCCCCATGGGCAATCCATCGGATTGTTGATCGGCGAAAAAGCCGACACCGAACGGTAACGCCCCGGGTTGCGCAAGGCGCAGACCAGCGCACCGTGGCCGCCCATGGAGTGACCACTGATGCCGCGTTTGTCCGAGGCTGGGAAATGCGCTTCGACGAGTGCCGGCAATTCCTGCACCACGTAGTCATGCATCCGATAGTGCCGTGCCCACGGATCCTGCGTGGCGTTCAAATAAAAGCCCGCCCCCAGGCCAAAGTCCCAGGCATTGTCCGGATCGCCCGGCACGTCGGCGCCACGGGGGCTGGTGTCCGGCGCGACGATGATCAGGCCCAGCTCGGCGGCCATGCGCTGGGCGCCAGCCTTTTGCATGAAGTTCTCGTCGGTGCAGGTCAACCCGGACAACCAATACAGCACAGGCAACTTGCCGCCCTGCTCCGCTTGCGGCGGCAAGTACACGGCAAACACCATGTCACAACCGAGCACGTCGGAACGATGCCGGTAACGTTTGTGCCAGCCGCCGAAGCTTTTCTGGCAGGAGATGTTTTCCAGACTCATGACCGACCTCAGAAATGGATAACGGTGCGGATGCTCTTGCCTTCATGCATCAGGTCGAATGCCTTGTTGATATCTTCCAGGCCCATGGTGTGGGTGATGAACGTATCCAGCGGGATCTCGCCCGTCGCGGCCATCTCCACGTAGCTTGGCAACTCGGTGCGACCGCGCACGCCACCAAAGGCCGAACCACGCCAGACGCGCCCGGTCACCAACTGGAAGGGACGGGTGGCGATTTCCTGGCCAGCGCCGGCCACGCCGATGATCACCGACTCGCCCCAGCCTTTGTGGCAGCACTCCAGCGCGGCACGCATCAACTGGACATTGCCGATGCACTCGAAGGAAAAGTCCACGCCGCCGTCAGTCATGTCCACGATGACTTCCTGGATCGGACGGTCGAAGTCTTTCGGGTTGACGCAGTCGGTAGCGCCCAGTTGCCTGGCGATTTCGAACTTGGCCGGGTTGATGTCGATGGCAATGATGCGCGCGGCCTTGGCCTTTACCGCGCCAATCACTGCCGACAGGCCGATGCCGCCCAGGCCGAAGATCGCCACGGTGTCACCCGGCTTGACCTTGGCGGTGTTGAGGACCGCGCCGATACCGGTGGTGACGCCACAACCCAGCAGGCAGACTTTTTCCAGCGGGGCTTCTTTTGGAATCTTCGCGACGGAGATTTCCGGCAGCACGGTGTACTCGGAGAACGTCGAGGTGCCCATGTAGTGGAAAATCGTCTCGCCCTTGTAGGAAAAGCGCGAAGTGCCGTCCGGCATCAGGCCTTTGCCCTGGGTGGCGCGAATCGCCTGGCAGAGGTTGGTCTTGCCTGACTTACAGAATTTGCACTGGCCGCATTCCGGCGTGTACAGCGGGATCACATGGTCGCCCACCGCGACCGAGGTCACGCCTTCGCCGACGGCTTCGACAATCGCGCCGCCTTCGTGACCGAGGATCGACGGGAAGATCCCCTCCGGGTCGGCGCCCGACAAGGTGTAGGCATCGGTGTGGCAGACACCGGAAGCCACCACGCGCAACAGCACTTCGCCCGCCTTGGGCATGGCGACGTCGACTTCAACGATTTCCAGGGGTTTCTTGGCCTCGAAGGCAACGGCAGCGCGCGACTTGATCATCCGGACTCTCCAGCAAATAAAAACAAGACCGGGAGTGTAATCCTCCGCCGGACGATGAATAATCCAACCAAAAGCAAAACATTATTGCTGTACAGGGATAATCCTTCATGTCCGATAACCGCTGGGAAGGCATCGACGAGTTCGTCGCCGTGGCTGAATGCAGTCAATTCACCGCCGCCGCCGAACGTCTTGGGGTTTCTTCCTCCCACATCAGCCGACAAATCGTACGGCTTGAAGAGCGTTTGCAGACACGATTGCTCTACCGCAGTACCCGGCGGGTCACCCTGACCGAGGCCGGCCAGACGTTTTTGCAGCATTGCCAACGCTTGCAGGACGGACGCGAGGAAGCACTGCGGGCGGTGGGCGATCTCACCAGCGAACCCAAGGGCATGCTGCGCATGACTTGCGCCGTGGCCTATGGCGAACGGTTTATCGTGCCCCTGGTAACGCGGTTCATGGGGCTGTACCCGCAGTTGCGGGTAGACATCGAACTGAGCAACCGCCCTCTGGACCTGGTGCACGAAGGCCTGGACCTGGCGATTCGCCTGGGTCGCTTGCAGGACTCCCGCCTGGTCGCCACGCGCCTGGCACCGCGGCGCATGTACCTGTGCGCTTCACCCTCGTACCTGGAACGCTACGGGCGGCCCCACAGTTTGTCGGAACTGAGCCGCCACAACTGCCTGATCGGCAGCTCCGACGTCTGGCAACTGGAGCAGAACGGGCGGGAATTTTCCCAACGGGTACAGGGAAACTGGCGCTGCAACAGTGGGCAAGCGGTGTTGGATGCGGCGTTGCAAGGGGTGGGGTTGTGTCAACTGCCGGATTATTACGTGCTGGAGCATTTGCACAGTGGGGCGTTGATCTCGCTGCTGGAGGCTCATCAGCCCCCGAATACGGCGGTGTGGGCGTTGTACCCGCAGCAGCGACACCTGTCGCCAAAGGTGCGCAAGTTGGTGGATTACTTGAAGGAAGGCTTGGCTGGGCGGCCGGAATATCGGGGATGACAGTGGTTTTTTATGTTGCTTGATCGATTGCTATCGCGAGCAGGCTCGCTCCCACATTGGATCTTCAGCGGATACAAATTTTGTGTACAGCCAAAATCCCTTGTGGGAGCGAGCCTGCTCGCGATGGCGACTCAGAAGACGCCTCCACTTCTCGCTTAATGCCGATTCGCCCACCGCTGGCGCAACCACTCCAGGTCTTCCGGCCGGGTGACCTTGATGTTATCGGCCCGCCCTTCGATCAGCCGAGGCGCCTGTCCCGCCCATTCCATGGCGGACGCTTCGTCGGTAATTACCGCATCTGCAACCAGGCTGTCGGCCAAGGCCCGATGCAAGGCGCCGAGACGGAACATCTGTGGCGTGTAGGCTTGCCAGATCACGCTGCGATCAACGGTCTCCAGCACGCGGCCGTGCTTGTCGACGCGCTTGAGGGTGTCGCGCGCAGGGACAGCCAGCAGGCCGCCGACCGGATCGGTCGCCAACTCGCTGAGCAGTGTGTCCAGGTCGTCCCGGGCCAGATTGGGCCGGGCAGCGTCGTGCACCAGCACCCAGTCGTGATCGTCGGCGCCCTGTTCGTGCAGGTGCAGCAAGGCATTGAGCACTGAATCGCAACGTTGTTCACCACCGTCGACGCGCTGGATGCGTGGGTCGTTGGCACAGGCCAGGGTCGGCCAGTAGGGATCATCGTGTGCCAGGCTGACCACCACACCCTTGACGGTGGGGTGATCGAGGAAACAGCCGAGGCTGTGTTCAAGAATTGTGCGTCCGCCCAACTGCAGGTATTGCTTGGGACGGTCCGCGGCCATACGAGCGCCAACGCCCGCGGCTGGAATCACGGCCCAGAAGGCCGGCAAACGAATACTCATTGGGCCAACTGGTAGAGGGTTTCGCCCTCCTTGACCATGCCCAGTTCATGTCGAGCCCGCTCTTCAACGGTCTCCATGCCTTTTTTCAGCTCGGTCACTTCGGCGTCCATCACCCGATTACGCTCCAGCAGCGCCTCGTTTTCGGCGTGTTGGTCGGCAATTTGCTGAGTCAGGTCGGCCACTTGCGCCAAGCTGCCATTGCCCACCCACAGGCGGTACTGCAGGCCGGCCAGCAACAGGAGCAAGACAAGAAACAACCAATTGGGACTGCGCATCGAATATCAGGTATCCAGTGAAAAAAGACCGCCATGCCAAACTTTGAAGCGTCTGATAGCACGAAGCCTGGAGAACCCAGGCTTGTGCTTGATAAGGCATCAGATTAGAGGCAAAACCGCCGCCATGGCGACATTTGCGACCTAACCCGCTGTCTTTTTATCATTTACCGCTTAACCGCGAAACTCGGCGCGACCGTTGTACTTGGCCTTGCCATTCAATTGCTCTTCGATACGCAGCAGTTGGTTGTACTTGGAAACGCGGTCGGAACGGCACAGCGAACCAGTCTTGATCTGGCCTGCCGCAGTGCCCACGGCCAGGTCGGCAATGGTCGAGTCTTCGGTTTCACCGGAGCGGTGGGAGATCACGGCGGTGTAGCCGGCAGCCTTGGCCATCTGGATGGCTTCCAGGGTTTCGGTCAGGGTGCCGATCTGGTTGAACTTGATCAGGATCGAGTTGGCGATCTTCTTGTCGATGCCTTCTTTCAGGATCTTGGTGTTGGTCACGAACAGGTCGTCACCCACCAGTTGGGTTTTCTCGCCGATCTTGTCGGTGAGGATTTTCCAGCCAGCCCAGTCGGACTCGTCCAGGCCGTCTTCGATGGAGATGATCGGATAACGTTCGGTCAGGCCCTTGAGGTAGTCGGCGAAACCTTCGGCGGTGAACACCTGGCCTTCGCCGGACAGGTTGTACTTGCCGTCTTCGTAGAATTCACTGGCCGCGCAGTCCAGGGCCAGGGTCACGTCGGTGCCCAGCTTGTAGCCAGCGTTGGCCACAGCTTCGGAGATCACTTTCAGCGCGTCTTCGTTGGACGCCAGGTTCGGTGCGAAACCGCCTTCGTCGCCAACCGCGGTGCTCAGGCCACGGGCTTTGAGCACAGCCTTGAGGTGATGGAAAATCTCGGTGCCCATGCGCAGGCCTTCGGAGAAGGTCTTGGCGCCAACCGGCTGCACCATGAATTCCTGGATGTCGACGTTGTTATCGGCATGCTCGCCGCCGTTGATGATGTTCATCATCGGCACCGGCATCGAGTAGACACCCGGGGTACCGTTGAGGTTGGCGATGTGGGCGTACAGCGGCAGGTCCTGGTCCTGGGCAGCGGCCTTGGCAGCGGCCAGGGACACGGCGAGGATCGCGTTGGCACCCAGGGTGGCTTTGTTTTCCGTACCGTCGAGCTTGATCATCGCGTGATCGAGGGCTTTCTGGTCGGCAGGATCCTGGCCCAGCAACAGCTCGCGGATCGGACCGTTGATATTGGCGACGGCTTTGAGCACGCCCTTGCCCAGGTAACGGCTCTTGTCGCCATCACGCAGCTCCAGCGCTTCGCGCGAGCCAGTGGAAGCACCGGACGGCGCGCAAGCGCTGCCGATGATACCGTTGTCGAGAAGCACGTCCGCTTCAACAGTGGGGTTGCCACGGGAGTCGAGAACTTCACGACCTTTGATGTCGACGATTTTTGCCATTGTTGTAAACACTCCAAAGTTGACGAAAACGACGCAGCGAGAGGAAATCTTTTACCGTCGGCGGGTAGAGAGCAGCGGGCAGGCTTGCCGACGATAACGCCCGGCCCGCAGGCCAGAGCGTTTATCGAGCGGTACTTTACCGGAGAAAACCGCGTTACGCGGTTTCTATCGTCGGAAAACTCTTGACCAGCTCGTCCAATGCCTTGAGCTGAGACAGGAAGGGTTCCAGCTTGTTCAAACGCAAGGCACAAGGGCCATCGCACTTGGCGTTGTCTGGATCGGGGTGGGCCTCGAGGAACAGACCGGCCAGGGACTGGCTGATGCCGGCTTTGGCCAGATCGGTGACCTGGGCGCGACGACCGCCAGCGGAGTCGGAACGACCACCGGGCATCTGCAAGGCGTGCGTCACGTCGAAGAACACCGGGTATTCGAACTGCTTCATGATGCCGAAGCCGAGCATGTCCACTACCAGGTTGTTGTAGCCGAAGCTCGAACCGCGCTCGCAGAGGATCAACTGGTCATTGCCGGCTTCTTCGCACTTGCTCAGGATGTGTTTCATCTCCTGGGGCGCGAGGAACTGGGCTTTCTTGATGTTGATCACCGCACCGGTCTTGGCCATCGCCACCACCAGGTCGGTCTGGCGCGACAGGAAAGCCGGCAACTGGATGATATCGCAGACCTCGGCGACGACCGCGGCCTGGGCAGGCTCGTGGACGTCGGTGATGATAGGCACGCCAAAGGCTTGCTTGATGTCCTGGAAGATCCGCATGCCTTCTTCCAGGCCCGGGCCACGGTAGGACGTCACGGAGGAACGGTTGGCCTTGTCGAAGCTGGCCTTGAACACGTAAGGAATACCCAGTTTCTGGGTGACCTTCACGTACTCCTCGCAAACCTGCATCGCCATGTCGCGGCTTTCCAGCACGTTCATGCCGCCGAACAGCACCATGGGCTTGTCGTTGGCAATCTCGATGTCGCCGACGCGGATGATCTTCTGGGCCATCGTCTTATGCCTTTTTCTGATGTTGAGCCAAAGCGGCCTTCACGAAACCGCTGAACAACGGATGACCGTCCCGTGGCGTCGAGGTGAACTCGGGGTGGAACTGGCAAGCGACGAACCATGGGTGATCCGGAGCCTCGACCACTTCGACCAGCGCGCCGTCACCGGAACGACCGGAGATTTTCAGGCCGGCTTCGATCAACTGCGGCAGCAGGTTGTTGTTCACTTCGTAGCGATGACGGTGACGCTCGACGATCACATCCTTGGCGTAGCAATCGTGCACCTTGGAGCCGGCTTCGAGCAGGCAATCCTGGGCGCCAAGACGCATGGTGCCGCCCAGGTCCGAGGCTTCGGTGCGTACTTCCACGGCACCGGTGGCATCTTCCCACTCGGTGATCAGGCCCACGACCGGATGGCCGCTGGCACGATCGAATTCGGTGGAGTTGGCGTCTTTCCAGCCCAGCACGTTACGGGCGAACTCGATGACCGCCACTTGCATGCCCAGGCAGATACCCAGGTAAGGCACCTTGTTTTCGCGAGCGTATTGCACGGCGGTGATCTTGCCTTCCACGCCCCGCAGGCCGAAGCCGCCCGGCACGAGGATCGCATCGGCGCCTTCAAGCAGGCCGGTGCCCTGGTTCTCGATGTCTTCGGAGTCGATGTAGCGCAGGTTGACCTTGGTGCGGTTGCTGATACCGGCGTGGCTCATCGCCTCGATCAACGACTTGTAGGCGTCCAGCAGCTCCATGTACTTGCCGACCATGGCGATGGTGACTTCGTGCTCCGGGTTGAGCTTGGCATCGACCACGGCCTCCCATTCGGACAGGTCGGCGCTGGCGCATTGCAGGCCGAAGCGCTCGACGACGAAGTCGTCCAGGCCCTGGGAGTGCAGGATGCCCGGGATCTTGTAGATGGTGTCGGCGTCTTCCAGGCCGATGACCGCGCGCTCTTCAACGTTGGTGAACTGGGCGATCTTGCGACGCGACGAGATGTCGATCGGGTGATCGGAGCGGCAGATCAGCACGTCCGGCTGCAGGCCGATGGAACGCAGTTCCTTGACCGAGTGCTGGGTGGGCTTGGTCTTGGTTTCGCCGGCCGTGGCGATGTACGGCACCAGTGTCAGGTGCATCAGCATCGCGCGCTTGGCGCCGATTTCGAAACGCAACTGGCGGATGGCCTCGAGGAACGGTTGGGACTCGATGTCGCCCACGGTGCCGCCGATTTCGACCATCGCCACGTCGGCATCGCCAGCACCCTTGATGATGCGGCGCTTGATTTCGTCGGTGATGTGCGGGATGACCTGGATGGTCGCGCCCAGGTAGTCACCACGACGCTCCTTGCGCAGCACGTGTTCGTAGACACGGCCGGTGGTGAAGTTGTTGTTCTGGGTCATGGTCGTGCGGATGAACCGCTCGTAGTGGCCCAGGTCCAAGTCGGTCTCGGCGCCGTCGTGGGTGACGAACACTTCACCGTGCTGGAACGGGCTCATGGTGCCCGGGTCAACGTTGATGTACGGGTCCAGCTTGAGCATGGTGACCTTAAGTCCCCGCGCCTCCAGGATGGCCGCCAATGAAGCCGAGGCAATGCCTTTCCCCAATGAAGAAACAACACCGCCCGTGACGAATATGTAGCGCGTCATGAAAAACCCTAGAAGTCTGCGTTAAAGCGGTCCGAGCCGCCGGGGAAAGCGAAGGAAGGCCGAAGCCCCCGATCACCTGCATTAATCACAGTGCACCTTTCAAAAAAACCGCCGCGTTGGGACAGACCGGAAGTGAAATCACCGGTACGTTGCTCGCTACACATTTTTTGGAATCGCCCAGCAAAGACTGCTTGGTAATCGGCAACTCCTGCAATTCAGGCGAATCCACAGAAGTTGTATCAAGAAGGGAGCGTAGTCTACCGGAAAGCCCCTTTCAGCTCAAACCCAGATCTTGGCTTCCTGGCGTCCAGATCAATTGCCAACTGCCATCAGCCTGTGCATCGAGCCCGGCCAGGTTGGCCACCGCCAGTAATTGTTGGCCCTGATAGAGCAGCGGCAATCGGCCGCGAACGAACGCTGGCACGCCCTTTTCATTGAGTAAACGCTTAAGGTCGCGATGACCACGCCCCGCTAACGCCAGCACCTCGCCGCCTTGACGATAGCGTACGCAAAGCGGTCCCGCAGGCGGCGTACCGCTAAGCATCACGCGACCGTTGTCCGGCAAGCTCAGCCCAACCGTCGGATCGACCCAGTCGACGGCGCCTGGCAGCGAAGATAGCCAGTGGTCGGATAACCACCAGACCCGCCCGGCGGCGCGGTGCAACTCACCACCGGCCAGTCGCCAGATCGGCCGGGCATCATCGGCGGCATCGCGCAGCGAGTCCCAGCCCGACCAGTGATCGCTGTCGGGCAGCAGGGTCATCGGCGCCAGCCAATGGCTCAAGGCGTTGCGCTGACGGGCCGGCGACAACACCCGCAAAGGCGCCAGCGCCAGGGATTGCAGCCCAAGCCAGTCGAACGCGCCCGCGGTCGCGGCCTGGGCCAGGTCGATCCGCGCCAAGTCATCCAGCAAGCCTTGGGCTTCGCCCATGTGCGCAGCGCTGCGCGCCAGGGTCGCCGAGGCTTGCGGCCATTGCTCGGCCAGCACTGGAAAAACCCGCTGGCGCAGGTAATTGCGCGCGTACCGGTGGTCGTCGTTGGAGGGATCTTCGATCCAGCTCAAGCCGTGCTGCCTCGCATAAGCTTCCAGCTCCACACGGGACACATCGAGCAACGGTCGCAGCAGATGCCCTCGGCCCAAAGGACGCTGCCGCGGCATTGCTGCCAAGCCCTTCACCCCCGCTCCCCTTAGCAGGCGAAACAGCAGGGTTTCGGCCTGGTCATCGCGATGCTGGGCGGTAAGCAGCACTTCATTGCTGTGGATCGCCGCGACAAAGGCCGCGTAACGCGCTTCCCGGGCAGCGCGCTCGACACTGGCACCAGGGCGCACTTGCACACTCACCACGTCCAGCCGCACGCCCAGGGCCGCGCAGACCGAACGACAATGGTCCGGCCACGCCTCAGCCACCGCCTGGAGGCCGTGATGCACATGGATAGCGCTCAATGCGGGCAAGGAGTGGTGTTGCGAAAGGGTCGCGAGCAGGTGCAGCAGGACGGTGGAGTCGAGGCCGCCGGAGAAGGCGATGCGCCAGGTGGCGGCGTTGCGCCAGGGAATGAGCTGGGTAAGCAGGCGGCTTGGCAGATCGTTGCTTGCGTTCATGGGTTTCAGCCTTGGCACAAATCAAATGTGGGAGCGGGCTTGCTCGCGAAGGCGGTGAATCAGTCAACACATAGGTTGAATGTTAAACCGCTTTCGCGAGCAAGCCCGCTCCCACATTGGCTCCCCCACAGCTGCTGGAAGCGTGGTCAGATCAGAGGCCGTAGCTCATCAACCGTTCGTAGCGACGAGTCAGCAATGCGTCGTTGTCGAACTTCTTGAGCATCGACAGTTGCGAGCTCAGCTCGGCGCGGATCAGTGCCGCTGCCGCAGCCGGGTCGCGGTGAGCGCCGCCGACTGGCTCGTTGATCACTTTGTCGACGATGCCCAGGCCTTTGAGACGCTCGGCGGTAATGCCCATGGCCTCAGCGGCATCCGGCGCCTTCTCGGCGGTTTTCCACAGGATCGAGGCGCAGCCTTCCGGCGAGATCACCGCATAGGTGGAATATTGCAGCATGTTCAACTGGTCGCAGACGCCAATAGCCAGTGCACCGCCGGAACCACCCTCGCCAATTACAGTGGCGATGATCGGGGTTTTCAGGCGCGCCATGACGCGCAGGTTCCAGGCAATCGCTTCGCTCTGGTTGCGCTCTTCGGCGTCGATGCCCGGGTAGGCACCCGGCGTGTCGATGAAGGTCAGGATCGGCATCTTGAAGCGCTCGGCCATTTCCATCAGGCGGCACGCCTTGCGGTAGCCTTCCGGACGCGGCATGCCGAAGTTGCGGCGCACCTTCTCGCGCACTTCACGGCCTTTCTGATGGCCGATAACCATCACCGGCTGGTCGTCCAGGCGGGCGACACCGCCGACGATCGCTGCGTCGTCGGAGAAGTGACGGTCACCATGCAGTTCATCGAACTCGGTGAAGATGTGGTCGATGTAGTCCAGGGTGTAGGGACGACGTGGATGACGCGCCAGGCGGGCGATCTGCCAGCTGGTCAGCTTGCCGAAGATGTCTTCGGTCAGCGTGCGACTTTTGTCCTGCAGACGAGAGATTTCATCGCCGATATTCAGCGAATTGTCATTACCGACCAAGCGCAACTCTTCGATCTTGGCTTGCAGGTCGGCGATCGGCTGTTCGAAATCTAGAAAATTCGGGTTCATAGGCGTCCGTCTTGGGTCGACGTCCAAGAGAGCTTGGGCCGGCCGGTTGTCTATTCGCGCCTACCTTAAGGGAGAGGCGCGTTCAGGTCGAGATTAAAAATTCGGGTCGAGATCAGGGGTATTCCGGTTTCAAGAATGACCCCTGGCCGTCAACGGTATTGGAGGAAGACGTTGTCTTTGCCGAACTGGTCACGCAAGGCTTGAATCAACGCATCCGCCGGATCGATTCGCCAGCCTTCGCCGAACTGCAACACAGCCTTGGCGTCGGGGCGTACATACTCCATGGTGATCGGGCAGGCACCGCGATGGCGCTTGAACAATTCACCCAACCAGCGTAGCTGATCGCCCTTGAGATCCTGGGTCTGCAGCTTCAGGCGCAGGCTTTCAGCCAGGTTGGTACGAGCATCTTCCATGCTCATCACCCGCTTGACCCGCAGCCGCAGGCCACCGGAAAAGTCATCGTTGCTGACCTCGCCTTCCACCACCACCATCGCATCGGTCTGCAACAGCGACTGCGCCGAGTGGAACGCATCGGCGAACAATGAGGCCTCGATGCGCCCGGAGCGGTCGTCGAGGGTGATGAAGCCCATCTTGTCGCCTTTTTTGTTCTTCATCACCCGCAGGGCGATGATCATGCCAGCGACGGTTTGCGTGTCGCGCGCCGGCTTGAGGTCGATAATGCGCTGACGGGCGAAGCGGCGGATCTCACCTTCGTATTCGTCGATCGGGTGACCGGTGAGGTACAGGCCCAAGGTGTCTTTCTCACCCTTGAGGCGCTCCTTGAGGGTCAGCTCCTTGGCCTTGCGATGGTTGCCATAGACATCGGCGTCTTCTTCGACGAACAGCCCGCCAAACAGGTCGGCGTGGCCGCTGTCATGGGTACGGGCAGTCTGTTCGGCGGCCTTGATCGCCTCCTCCATCGCCGCCAGCAACACCGCGCGGTTGCGGTCGATGTTGGCCTGGTAGGCCTTGGGCTCATCCTGGAAGTAAGGCCCCAGCCGGTCCAGGGCACCACTGCGGATCAAACCGTCGAGGGTGCGCTTGTTGATGCGCTTGAGGTCAACCCGGGCGCAGAAATCGAACAGGTCCTTGAACGGCCCGTCCTGGCGCGCTTCGGTGATGGCTTCCACCGGCCCCTCGCCCACGCCCTTGATCGCGCCCAGGCCATAGATGATGCGGCCTTCGTCGTTCACCGTGAACTTGAACTCCGAAGCGTTCACATCCGGTGCGTCGAGGCGCAGCTTCATGGTCCGCACTTCTTCGATCAAGGTCACGACCTTGTCGGTGTTGTGCATATCCGCCGACAGTACCGCGGCCATGAACGGCGCCGGGTAATGGGCCTTCAGCCACGCGGTCTGGTACGACACCAGGCCGTAGGCGGCGGAGTGGGATTTGTTGAAGCCGTAGCCGGCGAACTTTTCCACCAGGTCGAAAATGTTACCGGCCAGGTCAGGGTCGATGCCGTTGGTCGCGCAACCCTCAATGAAACCGCCGCGTTGCTTGGCCATTTCCTCGGGCTTTTTCTTACCCATGGCCCGGCGCAGCATGTCCGCGCCGCCGAGGGTATAACCGGCCATGACCTGGGCAATCTGCATCACCTGTTCCTGATACAGGATGATGCCGTAGGTCGGTGCCAGCACCGGTTTCAAGCCTTCGTACTGATAGTCCGAGTGCGGGTAGGCCAGCTCGGCGCGGCCGTGCTTACGGTTGATGAAGTCATCCACCATGCCCGATTGCAAAGGGCCCGGACGGAACAGGGCCACCAGTGCGATCAGGTCTTCCAGGCAGTCGGGCTTGAGCTTTTTGATCAGCTCCTTCATGCCCCGGGATTCAAGCTGGAACACCGCCGTGGTTTCGGCTTTTTGCAGCAGGCTGTAGGTCGGCTTGTCATCCAGCGGGATGAAGGCAATGTCGAGCGGTTCTTCGCCGACCTTGGCCCGGTCCCGGTTGATGGTTTTCAGCGCCCAGTCGATGATGGTCAGGGTCCGCAGGCCGAGGAAGTCGAACTTCACCAGGCCCGCCGCCTCGACGTCATCCTTGTCGAACTGGGTTACCAGGCCGTCGCCTTCTTCGTCGCAATAGATCGGCGAGAAGTCAGTCAGTTTGGTCGGCGCGATCACCACGCCCCCGGCGTGCTTGCCGACGTTACGCACCACGCCTTCAAGCTTGCGGGCCATCTCCCAGATTTCCGCAGCTTCTTCGTCGACCTTGATGAAGTCCCGCAGAATTTCTTCCTGCTCGTAGGCCTTCTCCAGGGTCATGCCGACTTCGAACGGAATCATCTTCGACAGACGATCCGCCAAGCCGTAGGACTTGCCCTGCACCCGCGCCACGTCGCGCACCACCGCCTTGGCGGCCATGGAACCGAAGGTGATGATCTGGCTCACGGCGTTGCGGCCATATTTCTCGGCCACGTAGTCGATCACCCGGTCGCGACCGTCCATGCAGAAGTCGACGTCGAAGTCGGGCATGGATACCCGTTCCGGGTTGAGGAAACGTTCGAACAGCAGGTCATATTCCAGCGGGTCGAGGTCGGTGATCTTCTGCACGTAGGCCACCAGCGACCCGGCACCCGACCCACGGCCTGGGCCCACCGGCACGCCGTTGTTCTTGGCCCACTGGATAAAGTCCATCACGATCAGGAAGTAACCGGGAAAGCCCATCTGGATGATGATATCCAGCTCGAAATTCAACCGGTCGACATAGACCTGGCGCTTGGCTTCGTAATCTTCGGTGGTGTCCTTGGGCAGCAGGACGCTGAGGCGATCCTCCAGGCCGTCAAAAGACACCTTGCGAAAATATTCGTCGATGGTCATGCCATCGGGGATCGGGAAGTTGGGCAGGAAGTGCTTGCCCAGTTTCACTTCGATGTTGCAGCGCTTGGCGATCTCGACGGTGTTTTCCAGCGCCTCGGGCAGGTCGCTGAACAACTCGGCCATTTCCTCGGCGCTCTTGAGGTATTGCTGGTTACTGTAGTTCTTCGACCGCCGTGGATCGTCGAGGGCCCGACCCTCACCGATGCAGACACGGGTTTCGTGGGCTTCGAAGTCTTCCTGCTTGATAAAGCGCACGTCGTTGGTCGCCACCAGCGGCGCGCCGATCTTGTCGGCCAGGGCCACGGCGGCGTGCAGGTGCTCTTCATCATTGGGACGATTGGTGCGCTGCACCTCGATATAGAAGCGGTCCGGGAACACCGACATCCAGTCACGGGCCAGGGTCTCGGCTTCCTCGGGGTTGCCACTGAGCAGGGCCAGGCCGATTTCACCTTCCTTGGCCGCCGACAGCATGATCAGCCCTTCGCTGGCCTCGGCCACCCACTCGCGCTCGATGATGATCGAGCCGTTGCGCTGGCCGTCGATAAAACCACGGGAGATCAGCTCGGTGAGGTTGCGATAACCCAGGGCGTTCATCACCAACAGGCTGATACGGCTCAGCGGAGCGTCCGGGTCCTTGTTCGACAGCCACAGGTCGGCGCCACAGATCGGCTTGATCCCGGCGCCCATGGCGGCCTTGTAGAACTTGACCAGCGAACACATGTTGTTCTGGTCGGTGACCGCCACGGCAGGCATGTTCATGCCCACCAGGGTCTTGACCAGGGGCTTGATCCGCACCAGACCGTCGACCAGGGAGTATTCAGTGTGCAGGCGTAGATGAACGAATGAAGCCGGCATAGTGATCCTGCGTTAAGTCATGAAAACAACAAGGCCCGGATTGTACCGGGCCTTGGGTAAAACATCAGCCAGCAACCCATGCTCTTGAGGATTGAACCCGTGGCGAGGGAGCTTGCTCCCGCTGGGCTGCGCAGCAGCCCCCTTCTTATGGGCGCTTCGCACCCAAGCGGGAGCAAGCTCCCTCGCCACGATGAATCAGGTGAACCCTTCGCTTTCGATCAAGCCATCACGAGCTTCATAAGCCAGCCGCACCGGGGCGAACGAGCGCCTGTGGATCGGCGTTGGCCCAAGGCGCGCCAGGGCTTCGAGATGAACGGGGGTCGGGTAACCCTTGTGGCCGCCGATGCCATAGCCCGGGTAAATCAATTCGAAGGCGGCCATTTCCCGGTCACGACTGACCTTCGCCAGGATCGAGGCCGCTGCAATGGCCGGCACCTTGGCGTCGCCCTGGATCACCGCTTCGGCGCGCATCGACAGTTTCGGGCAGCGATTGCCATCGATCATCGCCAGTTTCGGCGTGATGTGCAGGCCCTGCACCGCACGCTGCATGGCAAGCATGGTGGCGTGCAGGATATTGAGCTCATCGATTTCTTCGACTTCGGCCCGGGCGATGCACCAGCTCAGGGCTTTCTCGCAGATCTCGTCGTAGAGCTTTTCGCGACGGGCTTCAGTGAGCTTCTTCGAATCATTGAGGCCCAGGATCGGCCGCGTCGGGTCGAGAATCACCGCGGCCGTCACCACCGCGCCGCACAACGGGCCGCGACCCACCTCATCGACACCAGCAACCAGATCTTCCACTTCGGCGACCAGGTTGAAATCCAGGCCCATCTGTAGCTTTGAGTTGCTCATGGTTTTGCGCCAATCAGGGTCAGTACCGCGTCAGCCGCCTGGTTGGAAGCATCACGACGCAAGGTACGGTGGATTTCGTCAAAGCCCCGAGTCTGTTCCTCGCCGCCATCAATCAAGGGCAACAGCGTGGTGGCCAGCGCCTCGACGGTCGCATCATCCTGCAGCAGCTCCGGCACCAACAAGCGCTGGGCCAACAGGTTCGGCAAGGACACGTAGGGGCTCTTGACCATGCGCTTGAGGATCCAGAACGTCAGTGGCGCCAGGCGATAGGCGACCACCATCGGGCGCTTATACAACAGCGCCTCAAGGGTAGCAGTGCCGGAGGCAATCAACACGGCATCGCAGGCCGCCAACGCTTCGTGGGAACGACCGTCGAGCAGCGTCACCGGCAAATCGCGGCCCACCAGCAGCGCTTCCAACTGGGCGCGACGCTGCGCACTGGCACACGGCAGGACAAAACGTACACCGGGGCGCAGCGCCCGAAGGCGTTCGGCAGCGTCGAAAAACAGACCGCCCAGGCGACTCACTTCACCGCCCCGGCTGCCGGGCATCAAGGCCACCAGTGGTCCCTCGGGCAGGCCCAACGCCTGGCGGGCCGCATCGCGGTCGGCTTCCAGGGGAATGGTATCGGCCAGGGTGTGCCCGACAAACCGCACCGGCACGCCCTTCTCTTCGTAGAACTTTGCCTCGAACGGCAGCAACGTCAGCATCAGGTCGCAGCCTTCGCGAATCTTGAGCACCCGCTTCTGCCGCCAGGCCCAGACCGACGGGCTGACGTAATGCACGGTCTTGATCCCGGCCTGACGCAACTTGAGTTCGATATTAAGGGTGAAATCCGGCGCATCGATGCCGATGAACACATCCGGTTTTTCGTTGATCAGGGTCTGGATCAGCTTCTTGCGCCGGGCCAGCAGCTCACGCAGGCGACCGAGCACTTCCACCAACCCCATCACCGACAGGCGCTCCATCGGAAAATAGGACGTCAGGCCCTCGGCTTCCATCAACGGCCCGCCAACCCCAATGAATTCGACGGCAGGATGCTGCGCCTTGAGCGCGCGCATCAGACCGGCGCCCAGAATGTCACCGGAAGCCTCTCCCGCCACCAGTGCAACACGCAAATTAGCCATGGTCAGCGAGTGATGCCGCGGGTCGAAGACTGGATGGAGTCGCGGAAGATCGCGACTTCCGGGTATTGCGCCGAAGCCTCGGCCAGTTCGGCGAGTGCCTGCTCGACCGTCAAGCCCTGGCGATACACGACTTTGTAGGCGCGACGCAGCGCCGCAATCGCCTCTTCGCTGAACCCACGACGGCGCATGCCTTCGAAGTTCATGCTGCGGGCTTCGGCCGGGTTGCCGAACACCGTGACATAGGCCGGGACGTCCTTGCCGATAGCGGTGCCCATGCCAGAGAAGCTGTGGGCGCCGATATGGCAATACTGGTGCACCAGGGTGAACCCGGACAGGATCGCCCAATCATCCACATGCACATGGCCGGCCAGCGCGGTGTTGTTGACCAGGATGCAATGGTTGCCAATCACGCTGTCATGGCCGATGTGCGCGTAGGCCATGATCAGGTTGTGGTCGCCCAAGGTCGTTTCGCAGCGATCCTGAACGGTGCCACGGTGAATCGTCACGCCTTCGCGGATCACGTTGTGATCGCCGATGACCAGACGGGTTTCTTCACCTTTGTACTTGAGATCGGGCGTGTCCTCGCCTACCGAAGAAAACTGGTAGATGCGATTGTGTCGACCAATCCGGGTCGGTCCCTTGAGAATTACGTGAGGACCGATCACCGTACCCTCGCCGATTTCCACACCTGCGCCGACGATCGACCACGGGCCGACCTCGACATCGGCGGCCAGGACGGCCGTCGGATCGATGATTGCGCGAGGGTCAATCAAACTCATAGCTTGCGTTCCGCACAGATGATTTCAGCGGAGCAGACTGGCTTGCCGTCGACCGAAGCCTGGCATTCAAACTTCCAGATCTGGCGCTTGCAACTGATGAACTTGGCTTCGAGGATCAACTGATCACCCGGGGTGACAGGCTGGCGGAAGCGCAGCTTGTCGGAACCGACGAAGTAGTAGAGCGTGCCGTCGGCAGGTTTTACGTCGAGCATTTTGAAACCAAGGATCCCGGCAGCCTGAGCCATTGCCTCGATGATCAGCACGCCCGGCATGATTGGATGCGCGGGGAAGTGACCATTGAAGAACGGCTCGTTGATGCTGACATTCTTGTAGGCGCGAATGCGCTTGCCTTCAACGTCCAGGTCCACCACCCGATCCACCAGCAGGAACGGGTAACGGTGAGGCAGGTATTCGCGAATCTCGTTGATGTCCATCATTTCGGGGGGAAGCCTATGTAAAGATTGGAAGCGCACGAGTGACGCGCACTCCGCTAGCAAATCAAGATGCCCTAACGGCTGTGCACACTTGATATGGAAATGGTATCAGCCATCTGATGAAGCATTACCGCCAGGGGTCACGTCCCCTACACGCTTTTCCACCTGCTTGAGGCGTCGCGCGATGTCGTCGAGCTGGCGGATACGCGCCGCGCTCTTGCGCCATTCGGCCGCCGGCTGCATGGCCGTACCGGAAGAGTAGGCACCTGCCTCGGTAATCGAGTGGGTCACCATGGTCATCCCGGTCAGGAACACGTTGTCACAGATATCGATATGGCCCACCAGCCCCACGCCACCGGCGAGCATGCAATGCTTACCGATCCTGGTGCTGCCGGAGATGCCCACGCAGGCGGCCATGGCGGTGTGGTCACCGACCTGGACGTTGTGGGCGATCTGGATCTGGTTGTCGAGCTTGACGCCATTGCCGATGACCGTGTCGGCCAGGGCGCCGCGGTCGATCGCGGTGTTGACGCCGATCTCGACGTCGTCGCCAACGGTGACGCCGCCGATCTGGGCGATCTTTTGCCAGATGCCTTTCTCGTTGGCGAAACCGAACCCTTCGCCGCCCAGCACTGCGCCGGACTGAATCACTACCCGCTTGCCGATGCGCACATCGTGGTACAGGGTGACCCGTGGCGCCAGCCAACCGCCTTCGCCGATCTCGCTGCGCGCGCCAATGACGCAATGGGCACCCAGCGTGACGCCGGCACCAATTCGGGCCGCGCTTTCGATGACCACGAATGGGCCGACGCTGGCTGTGGGATCAACTACGGCATCTGCCGCGATCACTGCGCTGGGATGAATACCAGCGGCCGATTTCGGCTTGGGATCGAACAGATGGGAAATGCGGGCATACGCCAGGTACGGATCAGGCACGATCAGGGCATCGCCGACAAACCCATCGGCATCAGCTGCCTTGAGCAACAGCGCGGCCGCCCGGCTGTCAGCCAGGTACTTGCGGTATTGAGGATTTGCCAGAAAGCTCAACTGAGCTGGGCCAGCCTCTTGCAAAGTGGCTAGCCCAGTAATTGCCTTCTCCGGGTCGCCACGCAGGGTGGCGCCGAGGAACTCGGCCAACTGGCCGAGCTTGATAGTCGCTGTCATGGATTACTTCAGCTGATTCATGCGCTCGATCACCTGGCGCGTGATGTCGTATTGAGGCTTGACATCAATCACTGCGCCACGCTCGAACACCAGGTCAAAACCACCTTTCTTGATGACTTCTTCCACAGCGCTGTCGAGTTTCGGCTTGAGTTGCTTGAGCATTTCGCGGTCGGCAACAGCTTTGGCTTCGTTCAGCTCCTTGGACTGGAACTGAAAGTCACGGGCCTTTTGCTTGAACTCAAGCTCCAGACGCTCGCGTTCGCCCTGGGCCATCTTGTCGCCACCGGCCACCAGACGATCCTGAATGCCCTTGGCGCTGCTTTCCAAGCCCTTGAGCTTGGTCAGTTGCGGGCCGAATTTCTTCTCCGCATCCACGGCGTATTTCTTCGCCGCGTCGGATTCCAGCAGGGCCATCTGATAATTCAGTACGGCGATCTTCATGTCGGCAAAAGCCGGACCTGCGACCAGTACGGTCGCCAGGAGAACCAATTGAGTCAACTTACGCACGATGTACTCCTACAAAATCCATTGTCGTTATCTTGGGTCAAACGCTTAGAACGTCTGGCCGAGGGAGAATTGGAACACTTGGGTTTCAGCGTCATCCGGCTTCTTGATCGGCATCGCCAATGCGAAGCTCAAGGGGCCCAGTGCGGTAACCCAGGTCACGCCCACACCCACGGAGCTGGCCAGGTTGCTCAGGCTGATGTCGTTGCACTTAGTGTCGGACCTGGTGCCGTTGGCGTTGGTGGTATCACTGCAACTGGAGTTGAAAACGTTACCCACGTCCCAGAATACCGAGGTACGCAGGGAGCGTTGATCCTTGACGAATGGCATCGGGAACAGGATTTCGGCGCCGCCCTGAATGAGCACGTTGCCACCGAATGGAAGCGGATCCTGGTCCGGATCACGAATAGTACCTGGGTTGTTGCCCGAACTCGGAGTGCTACGCGGGCCCAGGGTACTGTCCTTGAAGCCACGAACCGAGTTGAAACCACCGGCATAGTAGTTCTCGTAGAACGGCAGGCCATCGGTCGAACCGTAGCCGTCGCCATAACCCAGCTCGGTGTGCAGGCGCATGGTGTAGTTGTCAGACAGCGGCTGGAACAGTTGGCCGCGATAATCAAGCTTGAAGAACGACAGGTCACTGCCTGGCGTAGTGGTTTCCAGAACCAGGCTCTGGGAACGGCCACGGGTCGCCAGCACACCTTTGTTCAGGGTCGATTCGGACCAACCGACAGACGCCTTGAAGTTCAGATACTTGTCGCCTTCCTTATTAACGAAGTCAAAAATCTCGTCAACGGTATAACGCCCGGTGCTGATCTCGTCCTGCTGGGCGGTGAGGCCAAAGGTCAGCCGCGAAGTCTCGCTGATTGGATAACCCACGTTGACGCCGGCACCCAGGCTGTCCACGGCATAGCTGGAGATGTCGGAGTCAAGCTCGTCATAGTCAGTGGTGCGATAAAAGGCGTTGTAGCCGAGGCTCACACCATCAGCGGTCCAGTAGGGGTCCACGTAACCGAAGTTGTAGCGGGTCTGATATTCGCTGCGGGTCAAGCCGATGCTGACCTTGTTACCGGTACCCAGGAAGTTGTTCTGGGTGATCGAGCCACCGAGGATCAGGCCGGCGCTCTGGGCGAAACCGACGCTGGCGGTAATCGAGCCGGAAGCCTGCTCTTCGACGCTGTAGTTCACATCGACCTGGTCATCGACGCCCGGCACGGCAGGGGTCTCGACGTTGACTTCCTTGAAGAAGCCCAGGCGCTCCAGGCGGGTCTTGGACTGGTCGATCAGGTAGGTCGACGCCCAGCCACCTTCCATCTGGCGCATCTCACGGCGCAGCACTTCGTCCTCGGACTTGGTGTTGCCACGGAAGTTGATACGGTTGACGTAGGCACGCTTGCCCGGATCCACGGCGAAGGTGATGTCGACGGTGTGGTCTTCATCGTGCGGCTGCGGCACGCCGTTGACGTTGGCGAAGGTGTAGCCCTCGTTACCCAGACGGCGGGTGATCAGTTCGGAGGTGGTGGTCATCAGCTTGCGTGAAAACACCTGGCCCTTCTGCACCAGCAGCAGCGACTTGACCTGGTCCTCAGGGACCTTCAGGTCACCGCTGAGCTTGACGTCACGAACGGTGTACTTGTCGCCTTCGTTGACGTTGACGGTGATGTAGACGTGCTTCTTGTCCGGGGTGATGGACACCTGGGTCGAAGCGATGTCCATGTTGATGTAGCCACGGTCCAGATAGTAGGAACGCAGGCGCTCCAGGTCACCGGAGAGTTTTTCACGGGCGTACTTGTCGTCATTCTTGAAGAACGACAGCCAGTTGGTGGTCTTGAGCTCGAACAGGTCGATCAGGTCTTCATCAGGGAAAACCGTGTTGCCCACCACGTTGATGTGCTGGATCGCCGCCACGGTGCCTTCGTTGATGTTGACCTTCAGGCCGACGCGGTTGCGCGGCTGCGGCACCACTTCGGTGTCGACGGTGGCCGAGTAGCGACCCTGGGCAACGTACTGGCGTTGCAGCTCGTTACGTACACCTTCGAGGGTGGCGCGCTGGAAGATCTCGCCTTCGGCCAGGCCGGACTGCTTGAGGCCCTTCATCAGGTCTTCAGTGGAGATCGCCTTGTTGCCTTCGATCTCGATACTGGCGACCGACGGACGCTCGACAACGGTGATGACCAGGACATTGCCGTCACGGCCCAGTTGGATATCTTGAAAGAAGCCGGTCTTGAACAGCGCACGCGTGGATTCCACCAGGCGCCGATCATCCGCCTGCTCGCCGACGTTCAACGGCAAGGCACCAAAGACGCTACCCGCGGAGACCCGCTGGAGGCCATTGACGCGAATATCAGAGATAGTGAAGGACTCGGCGTGAACTTCGGCGATCATCAATACGGTGAGAACCGCAGTTAGCAGCAGACGTTTCATGAAGTCCTTTCTTATTCCAACTGGCAATAAACAAACTGCCGCAAAATGCGGCAGATTCGCAATTCAGCGAAGCGTTACAGACGACCCAGATCGTTGACGAGGGCAAGCAACATGACCCCGACCACCAAGCTGATACCGATCTGTATCCCCCAACCTTGCACCCGATCCGACAAGGGACGACCACGCGCCCACTCGATCAGATAAAACAGCAGATGCCCCCCATCCAGTACCGGGATGGGCAGCAAATTCAGAACCCCCAGGCTAATGCTCAGATAAGCAAGGAAATTCAGGAAATCAGCAACGCCCGACTGGGCAGAAGCGCCCGCCACTTTAGCAATGGTTATCGGTCCACTCAAGTTTTTTACCGAGAGCTCGCCGAACAACATTTTCTTGAGCGAGTCCAGCGTCAGGATGCTCATGGTCCAGGTACGCCGCGCACCCTCGCCAATCGCCGCCACAGGGCCGAAACTGACCTCGCGGATCATTTCCGGCGGCCAGTCGACCGCCTTGACACCTGCACCCAGGTAACCGGTCGGCGCCTTGCTCTCGCCACGGGCGGCCAGGGTCACCGGGACGTCGATTGGAGCACCCTCGCGCTCGACGCGAAGCACAATTTTGCTATCAGGACGTACGCGAACCGAATCGACCACCTGCTGCCAGTCAGTGACCGGCTGGCCGTCGAGCGCCAGCAACCGATCGCCGGTCTTCAGGCCTGCGGCGTGGGCCGGGCCTTTCGGATCGAGCTCGGCGAGGATCGGCGGCAACGCCGGACGCCATGGCTTGATCCCCAGGGAGCGGATCGGATCCGGCTCATCGGCACCCTTGAGCCAGTTGTCCAAGATCAGTTCGCGAGGCGAATCCACCGTGGAACCCTGCTCACGAACCATCAATTGCAACGAACCGCTCTCACCCAGGCGACGTACCAATTGCAGATTGACCGCCGCCCAGCCGGACGTCGGCTCCCCATCGATGGCAACGATTTCCTGCCCGGCACCCAGCCCGGCACGGGCGGCAACGCTGCCGGCCTCTACCCCACCAATGACCGGACGCACCTGCTCGCTGCCCAGCATGGCCAGGCCCCAGAAAAACACCATGGCCAGCAGGAAGTTGGCAATCGGTCCCGCCGCGACGATGGCGATACGCTGACGGACGCTCTTGCGATTGAAGGATTGATCGAGCTGGTCGGCCGGGACTTCGCCTTCGCGCTCGTCGAGCATCTTGACGTAGCCGCCCAGCGGGATGGCCGCCACGACGAACTCGGTGCCTTTCTTGTCGTGCCAGCGCAGCAAGGGCATGCCAAAGCCCACGGAAAAACGCAGGACCTTGACGCCACAGCGCCGCGCGACCCAGAAATGACCGAATTCGTGAAATGTGACCAACACCCCCAAGGCAATCAGGGTGCCGACAATCATATAGAGCGCGCTCATCTGTTTTCTCCGCAATCCTGTCCAGGGCAACCCTGGCTAACGTATCGCAGCTTCAACGCCCGTGGCGCTGCAGCCATTGGCCCGCCAACTCACGAGCCCTGGCATCCGCCGTAAATACCGTATCGAGGTCATTGACCGAAACCACGGCCTCGAGATTCAAGACTTCCTCGATGATACTCGCGATCTCGAGGTAACGGACACGTCCATCGAGAAACGCTGCAACCGCCACTTCATTGGCGGCATTAAGCATCGCCGGGGCACTGTTGCCCGCCTCGGCCGCCTGACGCGCCAGGCGCAGGCAGGGGAAACGCTGCTCATCGGGCGCCTGGAAATCCAGGCGAGCGATGGCGAACAGGTCCAGCGGGGCAACACCTGAGTCGATGCGCTCCGGCCAGGCCAGGGCGTTGGCGATCGGGGTCCGCATATCCGGATTACCCAACTGGGCCAGCACCGAACCGTCGACGTAGTCCACCAGGGAGTGGATCACGCTCTGGGGATGAATCACCACCTCGACCTGGGCTGGCTTGGCATCGAACAGCCAGCAGGCCTCGATCAGCTCCAGCCCCTTGTTCATCATGCTGGCCGAATCCACGGAAATCTTGCGCCCCATGGACCAGTTCGGGTGCGCACAGGCCTGCTCGGGTGAAACATGCACCAATTCTTCCAGCGGTGTCTGCCGGAACGGACCACCGGAGGCTGTCAGCAAAATCCGCCGAACCCCTACCGCGCCCAGTCCACGGGAAAAATCCTGCGGCATGCATTGAAAAATCGCATTGTGCTCGCTGTCGATGGGCAGTAACACCGAACCGCTTTTGCGCACAGCCTGCATGAACAGCGCGCCGGACATCACCAGCGCCTCTTTGTTGGCCAGCAGAATCTTCTTGCCGGCTTCCACCGCCGCCAGCGTCGGGCGCAAGCCTGCCGCACCGACGATGGCCGCCATCACGGCGTCGACTTCGGGGTCGGAAGCCACTTGGCAGAGGCCCTCCTCGCCCACCAGCACGCGGGTTTGCAAACCGGCTGCGCGCAGATCGTCCTGCAACCCCCGCGCCAGGCCAGCCTCAGGCACCACGGCAAACCGTGGCGTGTGGCGTATGCACAGCGCCAGCAATTCACTCAAGCGCGTGAAACCGCTGAGGGCGAACACCTGGTAACGCTCCGGGTGCCGACCGATGACGTCCAGCGTACTCAGGCCGATCGAACCGGTCGCACCAAGGACCGTGATCTGCTGGGGGCGACTCACGATGCCGCCATCCACAACAGCACGGCAAAGACCGGGATCGCGGCAGTAAGACTGTCGATGCGATCCAGCACGCCACCGTGACCGGGCAGCAGGTTACTGCTGTCCTTGATCCCGGATTGACGCTTGAACATGCTTTCGGTCAGGTCGCCGACCACGGACACAAAGACGATCAGGGCGGCACCAATCAGGCCCATCAGCAATTGCGCGACCGTCCAGTCCCGCACGAAACCGACCACAGTGGTGATCACCAGGCTCAAGGCCAGACCACCATAGACGCCTTCCCAGCTCTTGCCGGGACTGACTTTCGGTGCGAGCTTGCGCTTGCCGAAGGCCTTGCCGGAAAAATAGGCGCCGATGTCGGCACCCCAGACCAGCACCATCACAGCCATGATCTGCCAGTTGCCCAGCGGGCCTTGCTTGATCCAAATCAGCCCCTGCCAGGCCGGCAGCAGGATCAACAGGCCGATCACCAGCTTGGTCGCCGCGTTGGCCCAATGATGGGTAGTCCGCGGATAGGTCAGGACCAGGAAGGTCGCTGTCGCCCACCACAGCACCGCCGCACCCAGCACCCAAGGCCCGAGGCCAGGCACCACGTACATGATGAACAGCATGGCCGCCACGGCCACTGCGTAGGCCACGCGCGCCGACTGCGCAGGAAAACCCGCCAGCCGCGCCCATTCCCACGCCCCCAAGGTCACGACCAGCCCGATGAACAGCGCAAAACCGGCACCTTTGAGCAGGAAGAAACCACCCAGGGCGATGGGCAGCAGGATCAAGGCAGTGATGATTCGTTGTTTCAGCATTAAACCCGGGCTCCAGCTTCGATCTGCTCGCTCGTTTTACCGAAGCGACGCTGACGGGAAGCGAAATCGGCCAGCGCAGTGCGCATGGCTTCGTGTTTGAAGTCCGGCCAGAACAGGTCGGAGAAATACAACTCGGCATAAGCCAACTGCCAGAGCAGGAAGTTGCTGATGCGATGTTCGCCACCGGTACGGATGCACAGGTCTGGCAACGGCAGGTCGCCGGTCGCCAGACAGGTCTGCAGCAGTTCCGGCGTGATGTCTTCCGGGCGCAAGTGCCCAGCCTGGACTTCCCGCGCCAGCCGCTGGGCGGCCTGGGCAATGTCCCACTGACCGCCATAGTTGGCGGCGATCTGCAGGACAAACCGGTCGTTGCCCGCGGTCGCGGCCTCGGCTTCGCGCATCGCAGCCTGCAACTCAGGATGGAAGCGCGAGCGATCACCGATGATCCGCAAGCTGATCCGGTTCTCGTTGAGGCGCTTGGCCTCGCGACGCAGGGCCTTGAGGAACAGGTCCATCAAGGCGCTGACTTCATCGGCCGGGCGCTGCCAGTTCTCGCTGGAGAAGGCGAACAGGGTCAGCACTTCCACCCCTGCCTCGGCGCACACCTCGATGACCGCACGAACCGCGTCGACCCCCGCCTTGTGCCCGGCGACGCCAGGCATAAAGCGCTTCTTGGCCCAGCGGTTATTGCCGTCCATGATGATCGCCACGTGGCGCGGCACTGCGAACGGCACGGCCTGCTTGGTCTTTTCCATGAAAACGAGACCCTTATACGGCCATCAGGTCTTTTTCTTTCTGCGCCAAATCCGCGTCGATCTTAGCTACGTACTTCTTGGTCAGGTCGTCGATCTCGCCAGTGGCACGACGCTCTTCGTCTTCGCTGATTTCCTTTTCCTTGACCAGGTCCTTGAGCTGGCTGTTGGCATCACGACGGATGTTGCGCACGGCAACACGGGCGTCTTCAGCCACATCACGGGCCTGCTTGGTGAAGCCCTTGCGGGTTTCCTCGGTCAGGGCCGGCATGGAGATCAGCAGCAGCTCACCCAGGTTGGTCGGGTTCAGGTTCAGGCCGGCACTGCCGATGGCCTTGTCGACTGCGCCCAGCATGTTGCGCTCGAAGGCCACGACCTGCAGGGTGCGCGCATCCTTGACGGTGATGTTGGCCACTTGCTTGATCGGGGTATCGGAGCCGTAGTACGGCACCATCACGCCCTCGAGGATGCTCGGGTGCGCCTGGCCGGTGCGGATGCGACCGAAGTTGTGCGCCAGGGACTCCAGGGATTTCTGCATGCGCTGTTCAGCGTCTTTCTTGATTTCGTTGATCATTGTTGAGCTTCCTCGATCAGTGTTCCTTCGGCGCCGCCATGGACGATGTTCAGCAGGGCACCGGGCTTGTTCATGTTAAAGACGCGCAGCGGCATCTTGTGGTCGCGGCACAGGCAGATAGCCGTCAGATCCATTACACCCAGCTTGCGATCCAGCACTTCATCGTAGGTCAGATGATCGAACTTCTCGGCATGCGGGTCCTTGAACGGGTCAGCGGTATAGACGCCATCGACCTTGGTTGCCTTGAGCACGACATCGGCATCGATCTCGATCGCTCGCAGGCAGGCGGCCGAATCCGTGGTGAAGAACGGATTACCGGTGCCGGCGGCAAAAATCACCACTTCCTTGGCATTGAGGTGGCGCATGGCTTTGCGGCGGTCGTAGTGGTCGGTCACGCCCACCATGGAAATGGCCGACATCACGATGGCCGAGATATTGGCACGCTCCAGCGCGTCACGCATAGCCAGGGCGTTCATCACAGTGGCCAGCATGCCCATGTGGTCGCCCGTGACCCGATCCATGCCGGCCGCGCTCAGCGCTGCGCCGCGGAACAGGTTGCCGCCGCCGATGACCAGGCCGACCTGAACGCCGATCCCGACCAACTGGCCGACTTCCAGGGCCATGCGATCCAGCACTTTCGGATCGATCCCGAACTCTTCCGAGCCCATCAGGGCCTCGCCGCTAAGCTTGAGTAGAATGCGTTTATAGCGAGCCTGATAACCACTGCCCTGCTGAGCCATTGCGAATCTCTCCTGCGGCGTATGTGTTCAAAAAATTCTTTGCGGGCTGTTTTCAGCCTGCGTTCACTCTAGCTTGACGCTGACACAGCGCCATCGGAACACGGCTTTGTAAGCCAGTTCCGACAGGAAACCAATAAAAATCGGCATCCCCATCCAAAAAGAGGCTGCGCGCGTTAAGCGGGCAGCCTCTTCAGGGCGACAGTTATAAAAACTGTCTTATTGCTTGCTGGCAGCCAGCTGAGCAGCAACTTCTTCAGCGAAGTTGTCTACTGGCTTCTCGATGCCTTCGCCCACTTTGAAGTAGGTGAAGGAAACGATTTCAGCGCCGCCTTTCTTGGCCAGTTCACCGACCTTGATTTCAGGGTTCTTGACGAACGCCTGCTCAACCAGGCTGGCTTCAGCCAGGAACTTGGTGATACGACCAGCAACCATTTTTTCAACGATTTCGGCTGGTTTGCCTTTGATCTTGTCTTCGTTGAGCTGCATGAACACGGCTTTTTCGCGTTCGATGGCATCAGCGGAAACTTCCGACGGCAGCAGGAACTCAGGGTTGCTGGCAGCAACGTGCATCGCGATGTCTTTGGCCAGCTCGACGCTGCCGCCTTTGAGGGCTACAACGACGCCAATCTTGTTGCCGTGCAGGTAGGAACCGACAACATCACCTTCGACGCGAACCAGACGACGGATGTTGACGTTTTCGCCTACTTTGGCAACCAGGGCTTCACGAGCCGATTCCTGAGCGGCGATCAGCGGAGCTGCGTCGGTCAGTTTGTCGGCGAATGCTTTTTCTACACTGGCAGCAACGAATGCCTTGAAGTCGTCTTGCAGGGCCAGGAAGTCAGTCTGCGAGTTGACTTCGATGATAACGGCAGCTTTACCGTCATCCTTGATGCCGATCGCACCTTCAGCGGCAATGTTGCCAGCTTTCTTGGCAGCCTTGATGGCGCCCGAAGCACGCATGTCATCAATGGCTTTCTCGATGTCGCCGCCAGCCTTGGTCAAGGCTTTCTTGCAATCCATCATGCCTTCGCCGGTACGCTCGCGCAGTTCTTTGACCAACGCTGCAGTAATCTCTGCCATTTCAAAATCCTCTTGGATAGGTTTTCAACCATTCCACCCGATCGAACGGGCGATCAATTCTTCCTGGAAAACCACTGCTTATAGGCCGCGGCAGGTTACAAACAGGTCACTGCGCTGGCGGCAAATGGTTTTCGAGGTGGCAAAAAGGGGGCCAAGCCCCCTTTTTGCTTACTGAGTCAACGCCAGGGCGTCAATTACTCAGCGGCTGCTGCCGGAGCTTCTTCAGCGAAGACTTCGGTGCCGCCATTCACGTTGTTGCGACCACGGATAACAGCGTCAGCCATCGAACCCATGTACAGCTGGATGGCGCGGATGGCGTCATCGTTGCCTGGGATGATGTAGTCAACGCCTTCCGGGCTGCTGTTGGTGTCGACAACGCCGATGACCGGGATACCCAGCTTGTTGGCTTCGGTGATCGCGATGCGCTCGTGATCAACGTCGATCACGAACAGTGCGTCAGGCAGACCGCCCATGTCCTTGATACCGCCCAGGGAGCGGTCCAGCTTCTCAAGATCGCGAGTGCGCATCAGCGCTTCTTTCTTGGTCAGCTTGGCGAAAGTACCGTCTTCGGACTGGACTTCAAGGTCACGCAGACGCTTGATGGAAGCGCGAATGGTCTTGAAGTTGGTCAGCATGCCGCCCAACCAGCGGTGATCGACGTACGGCGAACCGCAACGTGCTGCTTCTTCAGCAACGATCTTGCCAGCGGAACGCTTGGTGCCGACGAACAGAATCTTGTTTTTGCCCTGGGCCAGGCGCTCTACGAAGGTCAGTGCCTCGTTGAACATTGGCAGGGTTTTTTCAAGGTTGATGATGTGGATCTTGTTACGCGCGCCGAAAATGTACTTACCCATTTTCGGGTTCCAGTAACGGGTCTGGTGACCGAAGTGCACACCGGCCTTCAGCATATCGCGCATGTTGACTTGGGACATGATAGTTCCTTGATAAGTCGGGTTTGGCCTCCACGTATCCCAATGACCAACCAGCGGCTATATAAGCCGAAGGCACCCAGGTCATCGTGTCGACACGTGTGTGGATTTAAGCTTGCGGGGTCATCCCCGGAAAGCGGCGCATTTTATACCACAGCAAGGGCGAAAACGGAACACGGATTCTGAAATCCTGGTGAGGAGCCCCTCCCACAGCCCTTTCATGGGCTGTGGATGCACACCCTTATAGAGAGAAGCGATGCATGTGGACGCGGATTTGCGCTGATCGTCTGTTAGAATCGCCTCTTTCAGGGCCACGTGAAGCATCATCCGCCGCCCATTTCGTTTTGAACAGCGCCGTCGGGCGCAGAGAGAGCCTGTATGACCGTTACCCTCAAGACTGCCGAGGACATCGCCAAAATGCGTGTCGCCGGCAAACTCGCCGCCGATGTGCTGGAGATGATCGCCGACTACGTCAAGCCTGGCGTGACCACCGAAGAGCTGGACCGCATCTGCCATGACTACATCGTCAACGAGCAGAAAGCCATCCCGGCCCCGCTCAACTACAAAGGCTTCCCGAAGTCGATCTGCACCTCGATCAACCACGTGGTCTGCCACGGCATCCCCAACGAAAAACCGTTGAAGGATGGCGACACCCTGAACATCGACGTCACCGTCATCAAGGACGGCTTTCACGGCGACACCAGCCGCATGTTCCATGTCGGCAACGTGCCGGAGTGGGCCGAGCGCCTGTCCAAGGTCACCCAGGAATGCATGTACATGGCCATCGAACTGGTGAAACCGGGCTGCCGCCTGGGGGACATCGGCGAAGTGATCCAGAAGCACGCGCAGAAGAACGGCTTCTCGGTGGTACGCGAGTTCTGCGGCCACGGCATCGGCAAGGTGTTCCACGAAGAACCGCAGATCCTGCACTACGGCCGTGCCGGCACTGGCATGGAACTGCAGGCGGGCATGACCTTCACCATCGAGCCGATGATCAACCAGGGCCGCGCCGACACCAAGGTGCTGGGCGACGGCTGGACTGCCATCACCAAGGATCGCAAGCTGTCGGCCCAGTGGGAACACACCTTGCTGGTCACCGAGACCGGCTACGAGATCTTCACCCTGCGCAGCGATGACACCATCCCTCGCGTTTCCGCCTGATCCGAACCCAGCCTATAGATATAGATAGAAAGGAAAGTCATTCAATGCCGCAGGTGGATCCCGAACTCTTCGACCGCGGCCAGTTCCAGGCTGAACTGGCCCTGAAGGCAAGCCCCATCTCGGCGTTCAAGAAGGCGATCCGCCAGGCCCACGAAGTGCTCGACCAGCGCTTTCGCAATGGTCGGGACATTCGTCGGCTGATCGAGGACCGCGCCTGGTTCGTCGATAACATCCTGCAAAAGGCCTGGGAGCAGTTCGACTGGAGCGAAGACGCCGACATCGCCCTGGTGGCGGTGGGCGGCTATGGACGTGGCGAGCTGCACCCCTACTCCGACATCGACTTGCTGATCTTGCTGGACAGCGCCGATCATGAAGTTTTCCGCGACTCCATCGAGCGGTTCCTGACGCTGCTGTGGGACATTGGCCTGGAAGTCGGCCAGAGCGTGCGCTCGGTGCAGGAATGCGCCGACGAGGCCCGCGCCGACCTGACGGTGATCACCAACCTGATGGAAAGCCGCACCATCGCCGGCCCCGAGCACCTGCGCCAGCGCATGCTCGACGTCACCAGCACGGCGCACATGTGGCCCAGCAAGGATTTTTTCCTGGCCAAGCACGCCGAGCAGAAGGCCCGCCACCACAAGTACAACGACACCGAATACAACCTGGAGCCCAACGTCAAGGGCTCGCCCGGCGGGTTGCGGGACATCCAGACGATCCTTTGGGTCGCCCGCCGCCAGTACGGGACGCTGAACCTGCGCGCCCTGGCCGGCGAAGGCTTTTTGGTGGAAAGCGAAAACGCCTTGCTGGCCTCGTCCCAGGAATTTCTGTGGAAGGTTCGCTACGCCCTGCACATGCTGGCCGGGCGCTCCGAGGACCGCCTGCTGTTCGACCACCAGCGCTCCATCGCCAGCCTGTTGGGTTTCGAAGGGCAGGATGCCAAGCAGTCCATCGAAAACTTCATGCAGCAGTACTACCGCGTGGTGATGAGCATTGCCCAGCTCAGCGAGCTGATCATCCAGCACTTCGAGGAAGTCATCCTCGCGCCCGAGGACGAGGAGCCGCCGCAGCCGATCAACTCACGCTTTCAACTGCACGACGGCTACATCGAAGCGCGTCACGACTATGTGTTCCGCCGCACGCCGTTCGCCATGCTCGAAATCTTCGTGCTCATGGCCCAGCAGCCGGAAATCAAGGGCGTACGCGCCGACACCATTCGCCTGCTGCGGGAAAATCGTCATCTGATCGATGAAGATTTCCGTAACGACATCCGCAACACCAGCCTGTTCATCGAGTTGTTCAAGTGCAGGATCGGCGTGCACCGCAACCTGCGCCGGATGAACCGCTACGGGATCCTCGGACGTTATCTGCCGGAGTTCGGTTTCATCGTCGGGCAAATGCAACACGACCTGTTCCACATCTATACGGTCGATGCCCACACCCTGAACCTGATCAAGCACCTGCGTAAGCTGCAGTACACCCAGGTGTCAGAAAAATTCCCGCTGGCCAGCAAGCTCATGGCCAAGTTGCCCAAGCCCGAACTGATCTACATGGCCGGGCTGTATCACGATATCGGCAAGGGCCGCCAAGGCGACCACTCCGAGATTGGCGCGGTGGATGCCGAGGCGTTCTGCCAGCGCCATCAACTGCCCCTGTGGGACAGCCGACTGATCGTCTGGCTGGTGCAGAACCACCTGGTGATGTCGACCACCGCCCAACGCAAGGATTTGTCCGACCCGCAGGTGATCCACGACTTCGCCCAGATCGTCGGCGATGAAACACGCCTGGATTACCTCTACGTGCTGACCGTGGCCGACATCAACGCCACCAACCCGAGCCTGTGGAATTCCTGGCGCGCCAGCCTGCTGCGCCAGCTCTACACCGAGACCAAGCGCGCCTTGCGCCGCGGCCTGGAAAACCCGGTGGACCGCGAAGAGCAGATCCGTCGCACCCAAAGCGCGGCCCTGGACATCCTAGTGCGCGGTGGCACCGATCCGGACGACGTCGAGCAACTCTGGTCGCAATTGGGCGACGACTATTTCCTGCGCCACACCGCCGGCGACGTGGCCTGGCACAGCGACGCGATCCTGCAGCAACCGGCCGATGGCGGGCCGCTGGTATTGATCAAGGAAACCACCCAGCGCGAGTTCGAGGGTGGCACGCAGATCTTCATCTATGCCCCGGACCAGCATGATTTCTTCGCCGTGACCGTGGCGGCGATGGACCAGCTCAACCTCAACATCCATGACGCCCGGGTCATCACCTCGAGCAGCCAGTTCACCCTCGACACCTACATCGTGCTCGACACCGACGGCGACTCGATTGGCGACAACCCGGCGCGGGTCAAGCAGATTCGCGACGGCCTGACCGAAGCCCTGCGCAACCCGGCGGACTACCCGACCATCATCCAGCGCCGGGTGCCGCGCCAGCTCAAGCATTTCGCCTTCGCGCCACAGGTGACGATCCACAACGACGCCCAGCGCCAGGTCACCGTGCTGGAACTCAGCGCCCCGGACCGCCCGGGCCTGCTGGCGCGGATCGGCCATATCTTCCTGGAGTTCGACCTGTCGCTGCAAAACGCCAAGATCGCCACCCTCGGCGAACGGGTGGAAGACGTCTTCTTCATCACCGACGCTCACAACCAGCCGCTGTCCGATCCGCAGCTGTGCAGCCGCCTGCAGGAAGCGATCGTGCGGCATTTGAGCGTCAACCAGGAACCCGATGCTCACATGACACGCATCAGCATCTAAACGAACAATCTCCCTCTGTGGGAGCGAGCTTGCTCGCGATAGCGACGGAGCATCCAGCATTGATGCTGCCTGACTCACCGCCATCGCGAGCAAGCTCGCTCCCACAAGGACCGCGCCCACATTGACGAGGCCCTTGATGAACAACGCTCTGAACCAGCTCCAGCCCTACCCGTTCGAAAAGCTCCGCGCCTTGCTTGGCAGCGTCACGCCCAATCCGGACAAACGCCCGATCGCCCTGTCCATCGGCGAACCCAAGCATCGCTCGCCAAGCTTCGTGGCTGAAGCCCTGGCCAGCAATCTGGAAAAGATGGCCGTGTACCCGACCACCCTCGGCATCCCGGAGCTGCGTGAGGCCATCACTGGTTGGTGCGAGCGCCGCTTCAACGTGCCAAACGGCTGGCTGGACCCGGCGCGCCATGTGCTGCCGGTCAATGGCACCCGTGAAGCCCTGTTCGCTTTCACCCAGACCGTGGTCAACCGTGGCGACGACGCCCTGGTGGTCAGCCCGAACCCGTTCTACCAGATCTACGAAGGTGCGGCGTTCCTGGCCGGGGCCAAGCCGCACTACCTGCCGTGCCTGGACACGAACGGCTTCAACCCGGATTTCGATGCCGTTTCGCCGGACATCTGGAAACGCTGCCAGATCCTGTTCCTGTGCTCCCCTGGCAACCCGACCGGCGCATTGATTCCGGTGGACGTGCTGAAGAAACTCATCGCCCTGGCTGACGAATATGACTTCGTCATCGCCGCGGACGAGTGCTACAGCGAACTGTATTTCGACGAACAAACCCCGCCGCCGGGGCTGCTCAGCGCCTGCGTCGAACTCGGTCGCAAGGATTTCAAGCGCTGCGTGGTGTTCCACAGCCTGTCCAAACGCTCCAACCTGCCCGGCCTGCGTTCCGGTTTCGTGGCCGGCGACGCCGACATCCTCAAGGGTTTCCTGCTGTACCGCACCTACCACGGCTGCGCGATGCCGGTTCAGACCCAACTGGCGAGCATCGCGGCGTGGAACGACGAAGTGCACGTACGCGCCAACCGCGCGCTGTACCGCGAGAAATTCGACGCCGTGCTGGAGATCCTCAGCCCGGTGCTGGACGTACAGCGTCCCGATGGCAGCTTCTACCTGTGGCCGAACGTAGCGGGCGATGATGCGGCGTTCTGCCGGGACCTGTTCGAACAGGAACACGTGACGGTCGTGCCGGGCTCCTACCTGTCCCGCGACGTGGATGGCGTCAACCCAGGCGCCGGGCGCGTGCGCATGGCCTTGGTTGCGCCATTGGCTGAATGCGTGGAAGCGGCCGAGCGGATTCGCGCGTTCATCCAGCGTCGGGGTTGATGACTGTATCGCGCTGAAGCGGACCGCTGTTGTGGCGAGGGAGCTTGCTCCCACTGGGCTGCGCAGCGGCCCCTGAAGTAGCCAACTCAATCTGCCTGACGTACCGCGTTGCCCGGTTTCAGGGCCGCTTCGCGCCCCAGCGGGAGCAAGCTCCCTCGCCACAAGGGCTTGGTGTCGCCCCCATGTCTGTGAACACCACAAATCCCCTGTGGGAGCAAAGCTTGCTCGCGATGAGGCCGGCACTTATTACATCAAGTCCGAAGCTCTACCCGGTCCAGGCACTTGTTCGCCAACAACATCCCCAACTCAATCATCTGGGCCACCCCCAATGCTACATGTCGTCGCGAGCCGTCCTGATCGAAGACAAGGTCATTGAGCATTGCATTGGCCGAAGCCAGAGTTTCACTGAGGTTGGCCAGCAACACTTCGGTGTCGATACCGTCAGCCACAGTGAATAACTGCACTGGGGGCTTGGGTTCTGGCTCGCTGTCGTCAGGTTTGAGGTAATGGTCCAGCGCACGATCAGCGGCTTCTTGCAGCTTTTCGGGGGCGTAGTCGCCGTAGGGGAAAGTGGAGGCCGGTTTTGGAGGATTAGGCGTTTCTTTAGTCATGCTATTGCTCCTAGGGAAATTGGGAGCCGCCACCGAGTCTTCTCACGGACCGGAGGGTGGCAGCCGTACGCGGGGTGAGAATCCAAGCCCCTAGGAAGCCCGGCCATGCCGAAGCATGCCCGCGCACAGCCGCCATAACATAGTGCCCAGACGAAAAGCGCCTGCACTTTATATGGTCGGCGCCTACGCGCCTACTAGGGAGGATCGGATTCTCACGTCCGGTCGCTGAATTGGCAGCGACACCCAGAGGCTAGAGCCCTCGCTTCCGACGGACAACCTTAAAAACTTGTCGGAAACTTCGGCGCGTCTGACAGACCACAATCACTTGCTCAGACAAGAAAAAAATAAAACGCACCTCCATAAAGCAAGCCATTGATTTCACTGGTTAAGCACCTCAACAGATCTCACACAGCCCTGTTTCAAGAATCAAGCTGGCTTGAATTCGTTATTACCGGCAGCCATGATCGCCCCGTCACCAGTGAACGCTGGCAGGAGTCTGGGTCCCTCTTCGGGTTGACCCAGCCACGCAGACGGGGCCAAGCAAGCTCAGTTGCGTGTCGATTGAAGCCGCCTTCGGGCGGCTTTGCTTTTTATGAGGACAAGGCACGCCGGGCTTTGTTGCGCCTGAAATGCTGAAGCTCCGCAAAGTGGTGGGATCTCCCCTGTGGCGAGGGGATTTATCCCCGCTGGGCTGCGTAGCAGCCCTCAAAGCTAACAACGCGCTGTGTCGGACAGCTTGAATTGACTGCTTTGGGACTGCTGCGCAGTCCAACGGGGATAAATCCCCTCGCCACAAAGGGCCGGCGCATCACTGCTACTTACCCAACCCCAAATTCGCCTCCGCCAAATCCAACTCCCCCAACACCTCACGCAACACATCATCCCCAATCTGGTGATGACGACTGAGGCGATACAACTCCAACCGCTGCGCCCGATAGGCCTTCAAGCGTAGCCGGCGCTCCAGCAGGTCCATTTCGAGCGCCAGCGCCTGGGCTTCGGCGGAGTCGTTGAACACCTCCAACTGATGGCGATACTCAGACATCAGCCGCGCCTTGACCTCGGTCGCCAGCGCCGCCTGGGCCGCATCCGGCGTACTGGTCGCTTCGGTCGGCTCCTCCACTTCCAGCGCATGGATCGCCGCTTCAGCGGTTTTGCGCCAGGCCTCGCGAACTTCGTTACGGCGCTTGTCGTCAGGGCTTTTCTCGATACCTCGCAGCAGCAATGGCAGGGCGAGGCAGGCCGCGATCAGCGACAGCAGGATCACCCCGGCGGCAATGAAGATCAGCAAGTCGCGCTCCGGGAATTCAACACCGGCGCTTAACAACAACGGCACCGACAACACGCCCGCCAACGTCACCGCCCCGCGCACGCCGCCGAAGGTCAACAACCAGCAGGAACGCGCTGTCGGCACCAGGGTCAACTCGCCCTTGCCGCGCCAGCGGCGCAACAGCCCGGACACGCGCCAGATGCTTTGCACCCAGACAAACCGCAGCACCAGCAACACCAGGAAAATCGCCACCACATCCAGGCAGCGGTAGAACAGCGTTGGCCACAACGTCGGCTCCTGGCTGGTCACTGCCTTGATGATGTCCGGCAATTGCAGGCCCAGCAGCAGGAAGATCAAGCCATTGAAGGCGAATTCCAGCAGCGACCAGACGCTGCGATTGAGCAACCGCGTGCCGGTCTGGCGCGGCAGCAGGTCGAGCCAGCTCTGCATCATCCCCGCCGCCACCGCCGAGAGAATCCCCGAGGCCCCCAAGCGTTCAGCCAGCACATAGGCCGCGAACGGCAGCAGCAACATGAATACTACGTGGGTGGCCGGATCGTCCCAGCCCCGGGCAATCATCCAGGCCCGCAAGCGGCCTACTAGCCAACTCAAGGCCACGCCCACCAACAATCCACCGATCGCCACCAGGACAAAGGTCAGGCTCGCGCCCGCCAGGGAAAACACGCCGGTGATCGCCGCCGCCAGGGCGAACTTGAAGGTCACCAGGCCCGACGCATCGTTCATCAAAGCTTCGCCCTGGAGCATGTGCATCAGCGGCGCGGGCAGGCGGTCGCGGGCAATTGCCGACACCGCCACCGCGTCGGTCGGCGATAGCACCGCTGCCAGGGCAAAGGCCACCGGCAGCGGGATACTCGGCAAGAGCCAATGAATGAAATAACCGGCGCCCACCACCGTGAACAACACCAGGCCCACTGCCAACGTCAGGATCGGCCCTCGCAGGCGCCACAACTCACGCTTGGGCATGCGCCAGCCATCGGAAAACAGCAGCGGAGGCAAGAAGAGAAACAGGAACAGTTCCGGATCGAGGGCCACGTGCAGGCCCAGGGACGGCCAGGCCAACAAGGCGCCGGCGCCGATCTGCACCAGGGGCAACGGCAGCGGGATCAACCGTCCAATCAGGCGCGAGACGCCCACCAGCATCAACAGGATCAGGACGGTATAGGCGCTTTGCATAACGGACTTCCAATGACAGCCATACACATCTGCGGCAACAGCTTGCCGTTGAAGTGCCATATTAACTGCCCAGGTGAGCCGCTGCCTTTGCACATTGGTCGCACCTCAGCGGCGTCAATGCGCAGTCGCCCCTTGGTCGCTCTTAACCTCCACGCGGCAGGAGCGACCGGCGACTATCCGACGCTAAACAGCTCGCTCGGCGGCACTGAGGGTCGAGCGAGCCGAGACAAAATCAACGCTGTCACCCTCGTTGTCGCTGTCTTCCGCGATATGTTCGGCCGTCGACCTTTCGACCAAGGGCAACATTCCCTGCAGCTCATCCGGGTGCGCGGGACCGGCGGAAAGCCTGTCCAACGCAGCAGAAGCCTTGTCCGCCAATGGTTGGGTCATCACAGCCGTGGTCACCCAGGCGGCGAGCACCGGGGCCATCGTCGCCGTAACCGTCGCCTTGCCCGCCGCCGCAACACCCGCAGGCGAAATCCCGGCGCTCCTGGCTGCGTTGACAGCGGCGGTCTGGGCCATGCCGATCGCAGTAATACCGCCGGCCAACGCTCCGAGACCACTGACCAGGCCTGTCGGCGTAACCAAGGCTTGCAGCGATTTGCTGCCATCGCGCATCGCGTCCAGCGGCAGGCTGCCGACCCGCTTCGCAATGCCCATCGCAGCACTCCCTACACCATAATTCTTGAGGTCCTTGTAACGCTGGTGCCAGTCTTGACGTCCCAGCAGGTATTCCGGGCCAATCCGGTGTTTCGATTTATCGATGGAATGTTGCAGGTCATAGGCGGCCATGCCTGAAAGCGGAGAACCGACGGCAGCTATCACCGAGTCCACCTTGCTGCCCGTTTGCGCATCGACGGTCTTCGTCACGACGGGTTGGATGACCGTGCGCAACACGTTTCGCGCGGAGAAGGTCTGGAAAGTCAGGCTGCCTTCAATAGCCTGGGTCGTCAGGCTCGGTTTCACCGCCTGGGCGGCTTCCTGCATGACCGGCTCCAGATCGGCATTTTCGGCCACCAGCCACTGGGTGTCGCTGGTGGCGCGCTTGATCAGGCCATTGCCGACCGTGTCGGTGGCGCTGCTGACCAGGCCGGCAATCGCCGACAATGCCAACGGCGCGGTAATCGAGCCATTGCCGGTCACCGCCGGGGCGAAGTCCAGCGCGATGGACGCCGCGCCGAAGGGAACCGAACGAAGGAATCCAACAGTGTCATGGGACGCGCGATCCAGCCGCGAGCCTTTGGTCAGCACGGCATCGACGCTTTCCGCGGTTTCCCCGTCATTGGCCAAGGTGCGCGAACGATCGTCGATCAGTGCTTCGAAGGCCTCGCGATTGGCACCGTTCATATGCGGCTCGAATACCCGGGTGAGCTGGGCCTTGATTGCACCAGTGCGATTTGCCAAGTCCTGTTCAGCCGAGACAGGGCCGATCGGGACGGATGCAGCGGTCCCGGTGGTCGATGTCGTTGAATGGGGCGGGAGCGTCTCTTCAGTCTGAAGCGTCAGTGGATGGGGCAGTGTCAGGGAGATGGAATCCATGGGCGGGTCTCTTGTGCGAAAAAGTGCCGGGTTTACCTGTGCTGTGTGGTCACCTCTTTCCTATCGGTTCCGCCTCGTCCGATCCGTCGCGACAGTCAAGGCACTGAAAGGAACGACGTGGCATAATCGTCCGCTGATTTTCAGGACGATACCGGGAACGTTTTGGGGGAGCATTCATGCCCAAGGAAAACAAGCACTTACAGCTTTTCGGCATCAAAGCCTGCGATACGATGAAAAAAGCGCGTACCTGGCTCGATGAGCACGCGGTGCGCTATGACTTTCACGACTACAAAACTGCCGGCATCGACCGTGAGCACCTGACCCAATGGTGCAACGAGCATGGCTGGCAAGTGGTGTTGAACCGTGCCGGTACGACCTTTCGCAAACTCGACGACGAACGCAAAGCCGATCTCGACCAGCCGAAAGCCATCGAACTGATGCTCGCCCAACCCTCGATGATCAAGCGCCCGGTGCTTGACCTCGGTGACCGAACCCTGATTGGCTTCAAGCCAGATATTTATGCGGCAGAGATCAAGTAAGCCTGCCCAGTCCATTTTGTAGAGGTAATTTCATGTCCACTACCCTGTTCAGCCTGGCCTTCGGTGTCGGCACACAAAACCGTCAAGGCGCCTGGCTGGAAGTGTTCTACGCACAGCCGCTGCTCAACCCGTCGGCTGACATCGTCGCAGCCATCGCGCCAATCCTTGGCTACAGCGAAGGCAACCAGGCCATCACCTTCACCACCGCCCAGGCCTCGCAACTGGCAGAAGCCCTCAAGGGCGTCGATGCCGCGCAAGCCGCGCTGCTGACTCGCCTGGCCGAAAGCCACAAGCCGCTGGTCGCCACGCTGCTGGCCGAAGATGCCCAACTGTCTTCCACGCCTGAGGCTTACCTCAAGCTGCACCTGCTGTCCCATCGCCTGGTCAAGCCTCATGGCCTGAACCTGGCCGGCATCTTCCCTCTGCTGCCGAACGTGGCCTGGACCAGCCAGGGCGCGATCGACTTGAGCGAACTGGCCGAGCACCAGCTTGAAGCCCGCCTGCGTGGCGAGCTGCTGGAAGTGTTCTCGGTGGACAAGTTCCCGAAAATGACCGACTACGTGGTTCCGGCCGGCGTGCGTATCGCCGATGCCGCGAGGGTCCGCCTGGGCGCCTACGTGGGCGAAGGCACCACCGTGATGCACGAAGGTTTCGTCAACTTCAACGCCGGCACCGAAGGCCCGGGCATGATCGAAGGCCGTGTTTCGGCAGGCGTATTCGTCGGCAAGGGTTCGGACCTGGGCGGCGGTTGCTCGACCATGGGCACCCTGTCGGGCGGCGGCAACATCGTGATCAAGGTTGGCGAAGGCTGCCTGATCGGCGCCAATGCCGGCATCGGTATCCCGCTGGGAGACCGCAACACCGTGGAGTCGGGCCTGTACGTGACCGCTGGTACCAAGGTGAAACTGCTGGACGAAAACAACCAACTGGTCAAAGTGGTCAAGGCCCGCGACCTGGCCGGCCAGCCTGACCTGTTGTTCCGCCGCAACTCCGAAACCGGTGCGGTGGAATGCAAGACGCACAAATCGGCCATCGAGCTGAACGAAGCACTGCACGCCCACAACTAAGCCGCTTCACACCCTCACCTGTGGGAGCAGCTTTGCTCCCACAGGGTCCGGCGTCATTCCAGCAGGGCCCGAAAGCATGTTGATCCAATCCCCCTGGCGTGCCGATTTCCCGGCCATCGCCGCCCTGCAGCGGCAAGGCCAGACCTACCTGGACAGCGCCGCCACCACGCAAAAACCCCAAGCCCTGTTGGACGCCCTGACGCATTACTACGCTAATGGCGCGGCCAATGTGCACCGCGCGCAACATTTGCCGGGCGCCCATGCCACCCAGGCGTTCGAGGACAGCCGCCTCAAGGTCTCCCAATGGCTCAATGGCGGAAACTGCGGGCAAGTCGTCTTCACCCACGGCGCCACTTCGGCGCTGAACCTGCTGGCCTACGGGCTGGAACACTTATTCAACCCGGGCGATGAGATCGTCATCAGCGCCCTGGAACACCACGCCAACCTGCTGCCGTGGCAGCAACTGGCCGAGCGCCGTTCGTTGACCCTGGTGGTGCTGCCACTGGATGCCAACGGGGTGATCGACCCTGGCGCCGCCGCCGAACTGATCGGCCCGCGTACGCGCTTGCTGGCGGTGAGCCAGTTATCCAATGTGCTCGGGGCCTGGCAGCCGGTGCCGGCGCTGCTGGCGCTGGCCAAGGCCCAGGGCGCGCTGACGGTGATCGACGGCGCCCAGGGCGTGGTCCATGGTCGCCACGACGTCGAGGCGCTGGGCTGCGATTTCTATGTGTTTTCCAGCCACAAACTCTACGGCCCCGACGGGCTGGGCGTGCTGTTTGGCCGTACCGAAGCCCTTGGCAACCTGCATCATTGGCAGTTCGGCGGCGAAATGGTGCAACAGGCCGATTACCACAGCGCCAGCTTCCGCCCGGCGCCGCTGGGTTTCGAAGCGGGCACACCGCCGATTGCCAGCGTAATCGGCCTGGGGGCGACCCTGGATTACCTGTCCGACCTCGACCCGCAGGCGGTCATCGAGCATGAGGCAGCGCTGCATGACTACCTGCTCCATGGCCTGTTGGCCCGCAACGGCGTTCGCCTGGTGGGCAACCCGCGCCTGGCCCTGGTCAGCTTCGTGGTCGAAGGCATCCACAACGCCGACCTCGCGCACCTGCTGACCGAGCAAGGTATCGCCGTGCGCGCCGGGCATCACTGCGCGATGCCGTTGTTCAAGCATTTGAAGCTGTCCGGGGCGATCCGGGTGTCGCTGGCGCTGTACAACGACTCCGCCGATCTCGAACGTTTCTTCGAGGCCCTGGACCAGGCCCTGGAGATGCTCCGATGAACCTGCCCGCCGAGGCTGCCACAGCGCTGCAGATTTTCCAGGACGCGTCAGGTTGGGAACAACGCGCCCGACTGCTGATGCAATGGGGCGAACGTTTGCCGCCGTTGAGCGATGCGGACAAGTGCGACGCCAACCTGGTCCACGGCTGTGAAAGTCAGGTGTGGCTGGTGGGGCAGTTGCACGACGGGCATTGGCAGTTTTGCGCCAGCAGCGATGCGCGGTTGATCCGTGGGCTGGTGGCGTTGCTGTTGGCGCGGGTCAACGGGTTGTCCGCTGAAGAGTTGCAGCAGGTGGATTTGCCGGATTGGTTCAATCAGTTGGGATTGTCGCGGCAGCTGTCGCCGTCGCGTAGCAATGGCTTGAATGCAGTGTTGAAGCGGATGTTTGAGTTGACTCAGTAACCGCCATCGCGAGCAAGCTCGCTCCCACAGGGGATTTGGGTGTACGCAAATACTGCATTCAGCCAGATCCCATGTGGGAGCGAGCTTGCTCGCGAAGGGGCCAACAGCCCCACCCTCAAACCTGAGGCTTGACCCTGTCCGCCGGCCGCCGCACGCCCGCCACGATCTTATCCACAGCCTTGGTCGCCGCGACCATGCCGAATGTCGCCGTGACCATCATCACCGCGCCAAACCCGCCAGCGCAGTCGAGCTTGACGCCGTCGCCGACGAAACTCTTCTGCAAGCAAATGCTGCCGTCCGGTTTCGGGTAGCGCAGTTGTTCGGTGGAGAACACGCAAGGCACGCTGTAGTGGCGGGTCACGGTGCGGGAGAAACCGTAGTCGCGGCGCAAGGTGGAGCGCACCTTGGAGGCCAGCGGATCGTTGAACGTACGGTTCAAGTCGCAGACCTGGATCAGCGTCGGGTCGATCTGCCCGCCCGCGCCGCCGGTGGTGATGATCTGGATCTTACGGCGCTTGCACCAGGCGATCAGCGCAGCCTTGGCGTTGACGATGTCGATGCAGTCGATCACGCAGTCGATGTTCGGCGTGATGTACTCGGCCATGGTGTCGCGGGTGACGAAGTCGGCCACCGCATGCACGGTGCAGTCGGGGTTGATCCCACGCAGCCGCTCGGCCATGACCTCGACCTTGGGCTTGCCGACGGTGCTGTCCAGGGCGTGCAACTGACGGTTGGCGTTGCTCACGCAGACATCGTCCAGGTCGAACAGCGAGATCTCGCCCACGCCGCAACGGGCAATGGCTTCCGCCGCCCAGGAGCCGACACCGCCAACCCCGACAATCGCCACATGGGCCGCCCGCAGGCGCTCCAGGCCTTCGATGCCATACAAGCGGGCGATACCGGCAAACCGTGGATCTTCTGTACTCATGACCATTACCCCAAAAACCGGCGCGCATTATAGGGCTTTGTCTCGGCAATTTAAGCAAAACCTCTGTGGGAGCGAGCCTGCTCGCGATAGCGTCAGTTCAATGCCGGCTGATCCACCGCTATCGCGAGCAGGCTCGCTCCCACAGTTTTTGTGTTCCACCGGTCCCGCGCCAGGGGCCCATGGTGGTCGTTTTGCTATAAGATAACCGCCATTTTGTAAGCCTCGACCGAATACAATCCAACGGTCGAACTCAGGACCTGTGGGAGCGGGCTTGCTCGCGAAGCTTTTAGCGTCAGTGATGACGCCTTCGCGAGCAAGCCCGCTCCCACATGGACTGTGATCTCCTTTCCAGCTTTTCGGAGTTTTCCATGACGGCCCACGCCGACCTCTCGCCGACCCTGCAACTCGCCTGCGACCTGATCCGCCGTCCGTCCGTGACGCCGGTGGATGCCGATTGCCAGAAACTGATGATGCAGCGCCTGGGCAACGCGGGCTTTACGCTCGAACCGATGCGCATCGAGGATGTGGATAACTTCTGGGCCAGCCATGGCAAGCATGACGGTCCGGTGCTGTGCTTCGCCGGGCACACCGACGTGGTGCCGACCGGTCCGGTGCAGGCCTGGCAACTCGACCCGTTCGATGCGGTCATCGACGAACAGGGCATGCTCTGCGGCCGTGGCGCGGCGGACATGAAAGGCAGCCTGGCGGCGATGGTCGTGGCGGCCGAACGGTTCGTCGCCGACTACCCGGACCACAAGGGCTCGCTGACCTTCCTGATCACCAGCGATGAAGAAGGCCCGGCCCACCACGGCACCAAAGCCGTGATCGAGCGCCTCAAGGCCCGCCAGGAGCGACTGGACTGGTGCATCGTCGGCGAGCCGTCGAGCACCACGCTGGTGGGCGATGTGGTCAAGAATGGCCGGCGCGGTTCCCTCGGCGCGAAGTTGACCGTGCGCGGCAAGCAAGGCCATGTGGCTTATCCACACCTGGCGAAGAACCCGATCCACCTGGCCGCGCCCGCCTTGGCCGAACTGGCCGCCGAACACTGGGACCACGGCAACGACTTCTTCCCGCCGACCAGTTTCCAGATATCCAACCTCAATTCCGGCACCGGCGCGACCAACGTGATCCCCGGTGACCTGGTGGCGGTGTTCAACTTCCGCTTTTCCACCGAGTCCACCGTCGAAGGCCTGCAACAGCGCGTTGCCGATATCCTCGACAAGCATCAGCTGGATTGGCACATCGACTGGGCACTGTCCGGCCTGCCGTTCCTCACCGAACCCGGTGCACTGCTCGACGCCGTATCGTCGAGCATCAAGGACGTCACCGGGCGCGAGACCCAGGCGTCCACCAGCGGCGGCACGTCCGACGGTCGTTTCATCGCCACCATGGGCACGCAAGTGGTGGAACTGGGGCCGGTCAACGCGACCATCCACCAGGTCAACGAGCGTGTGCTGGCCGCCGATCTCGACGTGCTGACCGAGATCTACTACAAGACGCTGATCAAGTTGCTCGCCTGATGCTCGCCTGTCCGATCTGCAGTGAACCGCTGAACGCGGTGGACAACGGCGTGGTGTGCCCGGCCGGCCACCGCTTCGACCGCGCACGGCAGGGTTACCTGAACCTGCTGCCGGTGCAGCACAAGAACAGCCGCGACCCCGGCGACAACCAGGCAATGGTCGAAGCCCGCCGCGACTTCCTCAACGCCGGGCACTATGCCCCGGTCGCCCGGCGCCTGGCCGAACTGGCCGCCGAACGCGCGCCTGGGCGTTGGCTGGACATTGGCTGTGGCGAGGGCTACTACACCGCGCAGATCGCCGAGGCGTTGCCCCAGGCCGATGGCTATGCCTTGGACATTTCCCGCGAGGCGGTCAAGCGCGCCTGCAAACGCAACCCGCAGCTGACCTGGTTGATCGCCAGCATGGCCCGGGTGCCGCTGGCGGACGGCTGCTGCCAGTTCCTGGCCAGCGTGTTCAGTCCGCTGGACTGGCAGGAGGCCAAGCGCTTGCTCAGCCCCGGCGGCGGCCTGATGAAAGTCGGCCCCACCGCCGGCCACCTGATGGAACTGCGCGAGCGCCTGTACGACGAAGTGCGCGAATACACCGACGACAAGCACCTGGCCCTGGTGCCGCCGGGCATGGTGCTGGATCACAGCGAAACCCTCGAATTCAAGCTGACCCTCGACAGTGGCCAGGACCGCGCCAACCTGCTGGCAATGACGCCCCACGGCTGGCGCGCCAGTGCCGAACGCCGTGCCAGCGTGATCGAGCAGGCCGAGCCGTTCGAGGTCACGGTGTCGATGCGCTACGATTATTTCGTTCTTCAATAACCTTTTGATTCCGGTCCCGGGCAACCGCTCGGGACCCGTTAAATCCGCGAATGGATTTTTCAAGACCGCAGCGAGGACATCCATGCGCCAACCCGATATCGAGATTTACCTCAAAGACGCCGACGTCGACCACAAGGCCATCGCCGCCTGGCTCGGCCAGGCCCTGGGCCCGTGCAGCGACTGGGTGCAGAAAGGCCAGACCTACAAGTGCAAGGCCGGCAATATCCCGGTGACCTGGCTGCCCAAGGCCGTGGGCAAATGGAACAGCCTGTACCTGGAAAGTGACCAGACCCCGTGGGAAGACGACATCGCCTGCGCCCGCGCCGCCTTCGCCGCACTGAACGTCGAAGTGCGCTGCGCACCTGGGTCATGGGTCGAGGAAGAAGGCGAGGAATCGGCGGACCGCTGGATTCGCATCAGCGCCGATGGGGAAGAAGAAATTACCTGGAAGACGGCGTGACACCCGTCTCAGGCGCAGCCTAGAGCCAAATGTGGGAGCACTGTGGGAGCAAAGCTTGCTCGCGATGGCGGAGGTACATTCAACATCGATGCAAGCTGACCTACCACTGTCGCGAGCAAGCTTTGCTCCCACAGGGACCTACCACGGCTTCAAGAGTGGGGTTACAACCCCACCACATCCTCAGCCTGCAAGCCCTTCTGCCCTTCCACGACCGCGTACTCGACCTGCTGGCCTTCGGTCAGTGAACGGTGGCCTTCACCGCGGATGGCGCGGTAATGCACGAACACATCCGCCCCGCCTTCACGCTGGATGAAACCGTAGCCCTTCGCGTCGTTGAACCACTTCACACTGCCGGTTTCCCGTGCTGCCATGATGCTCACTCCCACTTCTTATTTTTAAGTCGGCTTTTCGAGGGAAAGCCGTACGAACGTTAGCTGCCGTCCAGCCGTCCATAAGGGAGGCCATGGCAGTCACTGGCCGAGTATATGACAGACACAAAAACTCTCAACTGACTTTACTTCGGCGCTTTTTTGCCGATTTTCGGCGAATCCGGCACACTGGCGCCCGCCCCATTCCATTCACTCATGCAGAAGCCGTATGACCCGCTCCCCGTTCCGCCGTCTTGTGTTTGGCACCCTGCGCCGACTGTTGTATCTCTGGGTTCGCTCCGAGACGATCAACCAGTCGTCCTTCACCCTCAACCTCGACCGCAGTCGTCCGGTGTTCTACGTCCTGCAAGATCCTTCGCTCACTGACCTGGCGGTGCTCGACACCGAATGCACCAAGGCCGGCCTGCCCCGTCCGGTGCTGCCGGTCTCGGTGGGCAACCTGCTGGAGCCGGCGGCGTTTTTCTACCTGACGCCAGCGCCGGACTGGATCGGCCGCCAGGACAAGCGCGGTGCGCCACCCACCCTGACGCGACTGGTCAACGCCCTGACCCACAATGCCGCCGAAGACGCCCAGATCATCCCGGTCAGCGTGTTCTGGGGGCAGTCGCCCGACAGCGAATCCAGCCCCTGGAAGCTGTTGTTCGCCGACAGTTGGGCCGTCACCGGGCGCCTGCGCCGCCTGTTGAGCATCATGATTCTGGGGCGCAAGACCCGCGTGCAATTCTCCGCGCCGATCCACCTGCGCGAGCTGATCGAACACGACAAGGGCCACGAGCGCACTGTACGCATGGCCCAGCGGATCCTGCGGGTGCACTTCCGCAATCTGAAAGCAGCGGTCATCGGCCCCGACATTTCCCACCGGCGCAACCTGGTCAAGGGCCTGCTGAACCAGCCGCTGGTCAAGCAGGCGATTGCCGAGCAAGCCGAGCGGGAAAAGATCTCCACCGAAAAAGCCAAGGCCCAAGCCCTGCGCTACGGCAACGAGATTGCCTCGGACTACACCTACACCGCGATCCGTTTCCTGGAAGTGGTGCTGAGCTGGTTCTGGAACAAGATCTACGACGGCATCAAGGTCAACCACATCGAAGGCGTGCAGAACGTCGCCCAAGGCCACGAAGTCATCTATGTGCCGTGCCACCGCAGCCACATCGACTACCTGCTGCTGTCGTACCTGTTGTTTCGCAACGGCCTGACGCCGCCGCACATCGCCGCCGGCATCAACCTCAACATGCCGGTGATCGGCAGCCTGCTGCGCCGTGGCGGGGCGTTCTTCATGCGTCGCACCTTCAAGGGCAACCCGCTCTACACCGCCGTGTTCAACGAATACCTGCACACGCTGTTCACCAAAGGTTTTCCGGTGGAGTACTTCGTCGAGGGCGGGCGTTCGCGCACCGGGCGCATGCTGCAACCCAAGACCGGCATGCTCGCCATCACCCTGCGCAGCTTCCTGCGCTCCTCGCGCATGCCCATCGTGTTCGTGCCGGTCTACATCGGTTATGAGCGGGTGCTGGAAGGCCGCACCTACCTGGGCGAACTGCGTGGGGCCAGCAAGAAAAAAGAATCGATCTTCGACATCTTCAAGGTCATCGGCGCCCTCAAGCAACGTTTCGGCCAGGTGGCGGTGAACTTCGGCGAACCGATCAAGCTGGCGGAATTCCTCGACAGCGAACAGCTGGATTGGCGCCAACAGGAACTGGGTCCGCAATTCAAACCGGCCTGGCTCAACGCGACCACCAATCGCCTTGGCGAGCGCGTGGCCCGGCACCTTAACGAAGCCGCAGCGATCAACCCGGTCAACCTCGTCGCCCTGGCGCTGCTGTCCACCAGCCGCCTGGCCCTGGACGACCGCGCCATGGCCCGGGTGCTCGACCTGTACCTGGCGTTGTTGCGCAAAGTCCCGTACTCGCCCCACACCACCCTGCCCGAAGGCGATGGCCGGGCGCTGATCGAACATGTAAAAGGCATGGACCTGCTGTCGGAACAGAGCGATGCCCTGGGCAAGATTCTGTACCTGGATGAGCAGAACGCGGTACTGATGACCTACTACCGCAACAACGTCCTGCACATCTTCGCCCTGCCGGCGTTGCTGGCGAGCTTCTTCCAGAGCAGCTCGCGCATGAGCCGCGAGCAGATCCTGCGCTACACCCACGCGTTGTACCCGTACCTGCAATCGGAGCTGTTCATTCGCTGGTCGCTGGAAGAATTGGACGGCGTGGTCGACCAGTGGCTCGAAGCATTCGTCGAACAGGGCCTGCTGCGTTTCGAAAATGACCTGTACCTGCGCCCGGCGCCGAGTTCGCGGCACTTCGTGCTGCTGACCCTGCTGTCAAAAAGCATCGCCCAGACCTTGCAGCGCTTCTACATGACCGTCTCGCTGCTGCTCAACAGCGGCCAGAACACCATCAGCGCCGAAGAACTGGAAGACCTCTGCACCGTCATGGCCCAGCGCCTGTCGATCCTGCATGGCCTGAATGCGCCGGAGTTCTTCGACAAGAGCCTGTTCCGCCACTTCATCCAGACCATGCTTGACCTCGACGTGCTGCGCCGCGACGAGGCCGGCAAACTCAGCTACCACGTGCTGCTGGGCGAACTGGCCGAAGGCGCAGCCAAGCGGGTGCTGCCAGCGGAAATTCGCCTGTCGATTCGCCAGGTGGCGCTGCATCGCAGTGAGGATGCTGCGGAGATCGCCGTCAGCCCCGACAGTTGAAGACTGCCGATCACTCACCGAGAAGCATGGAACGCTTGCGGTGAGTTGATGGGCCAGTCATCGGGCTTACTCCGACACTGCGCAGCGGCTAAGGCGACGTCAAACCAAGAAAAGACCTACAGAGAACTTTGGAGCAGGCCCCTAGGATGGGATCACGTCAACGTCGACGTACTGAAAAGGAATTCAGCATGAACATCATCACGTTAACCCTGCAACTGCCTGAAGGTTTCCAACTCCCGGAAGCCGCTCGCACCGAAGTCAGTGTGCGAAATGCAGCCGGCGCGCAGATCAGCGCCAGCGGCGGCCAGGGCTCCAACATGGCGCCAAAGGAAGCAGTGGCCCAGCAGCCTTGGCAATATCGCTTTCTTGTCGACCCCAAGACGACGCCCGTAGGCGAAAAACTCTCGGTCAAGGCCCAAGCGTACCAAGGCGACACCGCGCTTTTTCTTGATACCGAACAGGCCTTCACCTGGGATGGCAGCAATCAACACGTTGACATCCCGCTGAGCCTGGCGCCAGCATCGCTGGCTGAAACTGTTCAAGCGCCTGCGTTCGGTTCCTGAGCCGCGACGTTACGAATGGATGCTTGGACGCAAATCCGCTAAATGCTCATTGACGCCCGGTGTGGCTGGTGTCAATGAGCCAGGTGCTTCCAATGAAAAAACTCGCTCTGCTTGCATCCATGGCGTTACTGGCCGCCTGCCAATCGACAACGCCCCCCTCAGCATCCCTCGATGGCGAAGTGTTCTACCTGCAACGCATCGCCCTGCCGCCCAACGCTACCTTGAGCGTGAGCCTGCAGGACGTTTCCCTGGCCGACGCCCCTGCGGTGGTGCTCGATGAGCAGAGCGGCCCGATCAAAGGCCAGGTCCCGCTGCCGTTCCACCTCAGTTATGATCCAGCCCAGGTCAAGCCCGGCCATCGTTATGCCGTGAGCGCCCGCATCGAAGTGGACGGCCAGTTGATGTTCATCACCACCGAACAACACGCCGTGCAACTCGATGGCAAGGATCCGCAGCCGTTGAAGATCCGCGTCAACGCCGCACGCTGATTCCTTTTTCCAACTTTTTTCAAGGACGCCATCATGCTTCGCTCAACCCTCCGTTTCACCGGCCTGTGCGCAGGCCTGCTGCTCTGCGCCAATGCCATGGCCCTGTCCCTGGGCGACCTGTCGCAAAAGGACGCCACGGGCGGCCTCAAGGACGCCTTGACCCAAGGCGCGCAGGTGGCGGTCAAGCAACTGGGCACCCCCGGCGGCTTCAGCAACAACCCGGATGTGAAGATCGAACTGCCAGGCAAGCTGGGCAAAGTCGCCAGCAAGATGAAAGCCTTCGGCATGGGTGATCAAGTCGATCAACTGGAAACCAGCATGAACCAGGCCGCCGAGGCTGCCGTGGTCCAGGCCCAGCCAATTCTGGTCAATGCCGTGAAGAACATGAGCGTGGACGATGCCAAGGGCATTCTCAGCGGCGGCCAGGACTCCGCCACGCAATACTTGAACAAGAGCAGCCGCGAGCAGATCCGCGCCAAGTTCCTGCCCATCGTCAAGCAAGCCACCGACAAGGTCGGCCTGGCGCAGAAATACAATGCTTTCGCCGGCCAGGCCGCGACCTTCGGCGTGCTGGACGCCAAGAGCGCCAACATCGAAAACTACGTGACCGAGCAGGCGCTGGACGGGTTGTTCGAGATGATCGGCAAGCAGGAAGCCACCATTCGCCAGAACCCGGCGGCTGCGGCGACCAGTTTGGCGAAGAAGGTTTTCGGTACTCTCTAAGCCTCAATCCAAAACAACTGTGGGAGCGAGCTTGCTCGCGATGAATACACTGTCTATCTGACAAACCACAATCCTGTGGCGAGGGAGCTTGCTCCCGCTGGGCTGCGCAGCGGCCCCCAAGCTTTTGCGGTTGCTGCGCAACCGAGCGGGAGCAAGCTCCCTCACCACAGGTTAGGTGTACACCTGTTGATCAGGTTTTCTTGACCCTGAACCACGCCGCATATAACGCCGGCAGGAACAACAGCGTCAACGCCGTCGCCACGATCAAGCCGCCCATGATCGCCACCGCCATCGGGCCGAAGAACAGGCTGCGTGACAGCGGGATCATCGCCAGCACCGCCGCCAGTGCGGTGAGCACAATCGGACGGAAGCGGCGTACCGTCGCTTCGATGATCGCCTGCCACGGCGCCAACCCCGCCTTGATGTCCTGTTCGATCTGGTCCACCAGGATCACCGAGTTGCGCATGATCATCCCCGACAGCGCGATCGTGCCGAGCATGGCGACGAAACCGAACGGCTGGCGGAACACCAGCAGGAACAGCGTCACACCGATCAACCCCAGCGGCGCGGTGAGAAACACCATGGCGGTGCGTGAGAAGCTGCGCAGTTGCAGCATCAGCAAGGTCAACACCACTACGATGAACAGCGGCACACCGGCATTCACCGATTTCTGGCCGCGGGCCGAATCCTCGACCGTACCGCCCACCTCCAACAAGTAACCGGACGGCAGTTCTGCACGAATCGGCTCCAGGGTCGGAAATATCTGCTGCACCAGGGTCGCCGGTTGTTCCTTGCCGTAGATATCGGCCCGTACGGTCACGCTCGGCAGGCGGTTGCGGTGCCAGATCACGCCCTCTTCGAAGCCGTATTCCAGGGTCGCGATCTGCGACAGGGCCACGCTCTTGCCGTTGTCAGTCGGCACCGCCAGGCTCGGCAGCAACGACAACTCGGTGCGCTCATGCACCGTGCCGCGCAGCAGGATTTCGATCAATTCGTTGTCTTCCCGATACTGGCTGACGCTGGAGCCGGTGAGGGAACTGCGCAGGAAACTCGCCAGGTTGGCGGTGCTCACGCCCAACGCCCGGGCACGGTCCTGGTCGATATTCAGGTACACCACCTTGCTCGGTTCTTCCCAGTCCAGATGCACATTGGCCACGTAAGGGTTTTCTCGCACTTTCGTCGCCACTTTGCGCGCCAGGGCCCGGACCACTTCGATGTGCTCACCCGTGACGCGGAACTGCACCGGGTAACCGACCGGCGGGCCGTTTTCCAGGCGCGTGACCCGCGAGCGCAGGGTCGGGAATTGCTCGTTCAGGGTACTGATCAACCAACTGCGCAGGGGTTCGCGGTCTTCGATGGTCTTGGCCAGCACCACGAACTGGGCGAAGCTGGACGCTGGCAATTGTTGATCCAGCGGCAAGTAGAAACGCGGTGAACCGGTGCCCACGTACGCCACGTAGTTATCGATGCCGGCATGGTCCTTGAGCAGCGCTTCAAGGCGTTTGACCTGCTCGGCGGTGTTGCTCAGGGAGGCGCCTTCCTGCAGTTTCAGGTCGACCATCAGCTCCAGCCGCCCCGATGCCGGGAAGAACTGCTGCGGCACGAAACGGAACAACACCACCGAGCCGACAAACAACAGCACGGTCAAGGTGATGACGGTTTTGCGGCGACGCACGCACCACTCCACCATCCGCCGGACACGCTGATAAAACGGCGTGCCGTAAGGGTCAGTCTGGCCGTCAGCCGTGCCATGTTTGGCCGCGTGAATTTTCGCCAGGTCCGGCAGGAGCTTTTCCCCCAGGTACGGCACAAACACCACCGCAGCCACCCAGGACGCCACCAATGCCAGGGTCACGACCTGGAAGATCGAACGTGTGTATTCGCCGGTGCCCGATTGCGCGGTGGCGATTGGCAGGAAGCCGGCCGCGGTGATCAACGTACCGGTGAGCATCGGGAACGCCGTGCTGGTCCACGCAAAGCTGGCGGCCTTGATCCGGTCGAAACCCTGCTCCATCTTGATCGCCATCATCTCCACGGCGATGATCGCATCGTCTACCAGCAACCCCAGCGCCAATACCAGCGCGCCGAGGGAAATCTTGTGCAGGCCGATCCCCAGGTAATACATCGCGGCGAAGGTCATCGCCAACACCAGCGGGATCGCCAGGGCCACCACCATCCCGGTGCGCAGCCCCAGGGAGAAGAAGCTCACCAGCAACACAATCGTCAGCGCTTCCACCAGCACCTGGACGAACTCACCCACCCCGGTCTTCACCGCCGCCGGCTGGTCCGACACCTTGCGCAATTGCATGCCGGCCGGGAGCGTGTCCTGGATCCGGGCAAAATCGACCTCAAGGGCCTTGCCCAACACCAGGATGTCACCGCCGTCCTTCATCGCCACGGCCAGGCCGATGGCATCTTCGCCCATGAAACGCATGCGTGGCGCCGGTGGATCGTTGAAGCCACGGCGCACATCGGCCACATCACTGATACGGAACGTACGATCGGCGACCCGGATCGGGAAGTTGCGGATCTCTTCCACGGTCTGGAAATTCCCGGAAACCCGGAGCTGCAATCGCTCGCTGCCGGTTTCGAAGAAGCCGGCGGTCGATACCGCGTTCTGCTCTTCAAGGGCCTGCTGGACCGCCGCCAAGGGCAGGCCGAGGGTCGCCAGCTTCACGTTCGACAGCTCGATCCAGATCTTCTCGTCCTGCAAACCGAGCAGTTCGACCTTGCCCACGTCCTTGACCCGCTGCAGCTGGATCTGGATGCGATCGGCGTAGTCCTTGAGCACGGCGTAGTCGAAACCATCGCCGGTCAGCGCATAGATATTGCCGAAGGTGGTCCCGAATTCATCGTTGAAAAATGGCCCTTGGATACCCGGCGGCAAAGTGTGGCGGATGTCGCTGATCTTCTTGCGGATCTGGTACCACAGCTCGGGAATCTGTGCCGAATGCAGGGAGTCGCGTGCCATGAAGGTCACCTGAGACTCGCCCGGCCGGGAGAACGAGACGATCCTTTCGTAATCGCCGGTTTCCATGAGCTTCTTTTCGATGCGCTCAGTAACCTGCCGCGAGACTTCCTCGGCCGTGGCGCCCGGCCAGGCGGTGCGGATGACCATGGCCTTGAAGGTGAACGGCGGGTCTTCGCTCTGGCCAAGCTTGGTGTAGGAAAGCGCGCCAACGATGGCCAGCAACAGCATCAGGAACAGTACGATCTGGCGGTTGCGCAACGCCCATTCGGAAAGATTGAAACCCATCGGGGATTACTCCTTGGCCGTCAGGTTGACCACGCGGTTGGAGCGATCCACCGGCCGCACCTGCTGGCCGTCGAGGAGCACATGCACACCGGCCGCCACCACCCAGTCATCTGGGCCGAGGCCTTCAAGCACCGGAACGGTCTTTTCGCCGAAGGCGCCGACCCGCACCGGGACTTTCTTCAGGGTGTTGTCGGCGTTGACGACCCAGACATAGGTCGCGCCATTTTCCGCCGTCAGGGCCGACAACGGCACCGACAGCGGCACCTTGTCGGCGGTCTGGATAAACACCCGGGCGCTCTGGCCCAGCTCGGCTGGAACACTGCCGGCGGTGAAGGCCACGCGGGCGGCGAAGGTGCGAGACTTGGGGTCGGCGGCAGGCGACAGCTCGCGAATGCGTCCGCTGAACCGCTGGTCGGGTTGGCTCCACAGTTCGACCGAAACCGGCTGGCCGATCTTGAACCGGCCAAAACCCTGCTCCGGCAGGCTGATCAGCACTTCACGCTCACCGTCGGTGGCGAGGGTGAAGACGGTTTGCCCGGCCGACACCACCTGCCCGACTTCCACCGAACGCCGGGCGACCACGCCATCCTGGGGCGCACGCAATATCGAATAACTGGCCTGGTTGTTGGCGACATCGAACTCGGCCTTGATCTGCTTGAGCCGCGCGGTGCCGGAGCGATAAAGGTTTTCGGCGTTGTCGTACTGGGAGCGGCTGACCATCTGCCGTTCCATCAAGGTCTTGTAGCGGTCACGCTCGGCGCGGACCAGGTTCAGGTTGGCCTCGGCGGCGGCAACCTGGGCACGGGTTGCTTCCAATTGCAGACGCACATCTTCGGGATCAAGTTCAGCCAGCGGTTGATTGGCCTTGACCCGCTGGCCCTCTTCGACAAGCCGTCGGCTCACCTTGCCGCCAATGCGAAAGGCCAGGTCGGGCTCGAATCGGGCTCGTACTTCGCCGGGATAACTGTCCATCGCCTGGGCCGAAGGCTCTGGATTGACCACCATGACCGGGCGCACGGCGACCGGGACCGGCTCGTCATGACCGCACGCAGACAATAAAAAAGCCAGGGCGACTGGCACGGCGAGGGGCAGGGCATAGCGGAACATGGCGAGTGACCTTTCGCTAATGGTGCTTGGAATAATTATACTGGCGAGTATGTTATTAATAGCAAACTCACCAGTCCAGTATTAAAGCGAAGAAATGTCGAACAATCCTCCAGTCCCCTCCGGCCCCGGCCGTCCCAAGGACCTGGCCAAGCGCCAGGCCATTCTCGACGCGGCGAAACGTCTGTTCCTGAGCATGGGGTATGCCAATACCAGCATGGACGCCGTCGCCACCGAGGCGGGGGTTTCGAAGCTGACGGTCTACAGCCATTTCAACGACAAGGAGACGCTGTTTTCCGCCGCCGTGATGGCCAAATGTGAAGAGCAGGTACCGTCGCTGTTTTACGAATGGCCTGACGGCGTTCCGATCGAAAACGTGCTGCTGAACATTGCCCGTGGGTTCAACCAACTGATCAACAGCGATGAATCGTTGAACCTGCATCGGCTGATCATGGCCTTGGGCAGCCAGGATCCGAAGCTGTCGACGATTTTCTACGAAGCAGGCCCACAGCGGATGCTCTCAGGCATGGAGCGGCTGCTGAGCAAGGTCAACCAGAGCGGTGCCCTGAGCATCGATAAACCACGCAATGCCGCCGAGCATTTTTTCTGCCTGATCAAGGGCGCGGCGAACTTCCGGTTGTTGTCTGGCTGCGGCCCGGCGCCGGAACCGGAAGCCGCCGAGGCTCATGTGCAGGAAGTGGTGGGGTTGTTTGTGCGGGCTTATCGGCCTTAGCTCGACCGACAGCCTTTCGCTGGCTGGAAGGGCCCCATCGCGAGCAAGCTCGCTCCCACAGGGTTTGATGAACACACAGATCCAATGTGGGAGCGAGCTTGCTCGCGATGCAGGCGCTTCGGTCTCAGGGCTTGAGCGCTTTCTTGGGGTAGATGTCGTAGCGACTGGATTTGCCATCGAGCCCATGGCTCGGCTTCGGCCCTTCGATGCAGGGGGCCTTGCGCGGGCGCTTGACCACCACCCGGTGGGTCGCCAGGGCCAGGGCCGCAGCGAGCAATGCCGGGGCGTCCGGGTCATCGCCCACCAGAGGGCGGAACAGGCGCATTTCCTTCTTCACCAGGGCGGTTTTCTCCCGATGAGGAAACATCGGGTCCAGGTAGATCACCTGGGGCGGCTCGCCTTCCCAGTTGCGCATCACCTCGATGGAGTTGCCCTTGAGCAAACGCATGCGCGCCACGATCGGCGCCACCTCGAAGTCCTCTGCCCCACGGGCCAGGCCATCCTCCAGCAAGGCGCCAATCAGCGGTTGACGCTCGATCAGGCTCATTTCGCAGCCCAGGCTGGCCAGCACAAACGCATCCTTGCCCAACCCGGCCGTGGCGTCCAGCACCCGCGGACGCACACCTTGGGCTATGCCGACCGCCTTGGCGATCATCTGGCCGCTGCCACCGCCGTACAGGCGCCGATGGGCCGCACCGCCCTCGACGAAGTCCACACGCACCGGCCCTGGCGCGTCCGGGCCCAGTTGCTGCAACTGCAACCCCTGCTCGCCGACCTGCAAGGCAAACTCGCCATCGTCCACTTGCATAGGCAGGCCAAGCCGCTCGGCCCAGTGCTCGGCCTGCGGTTGGAAGGCCGGGGCCAGGGCCTCGACATGGATGCGGCAGGCCGCGGGTTGCTCACTCATGGAAGTTGTTCATTCCTGGAAACATGCTCAAAAAATTAAGGATCGGCAAAAACGGCCGATAACAACGGTGAACGGCATTTTGCCAGAGCTGAGCGTCGACCGAGAAAAATGTCAGACATTCAATCCACATCGATAGGCGTTATCTCCCCTTACGGCGATTACAGCCTGCGTAACACCCAAGCGCTGAGCGGCGTCAGTCACCTGTGGCAGGATTTTTTTGCCCGGGCCCTGGCCGATCAACTGGGTGATAACGCACCGGCACCTGGCAGCTACCAGCCAGTGGCCCTCGATGAAGCGGTTGAACCGACCCTCGGCGCCGAGTTGCTGGAGCACATCGTCAGCCAGCGCACCTGCGAAGTGACCGAAACGCCGGTCAAGCCGCCTGAGCCGCTGTTCCTGCCCATCGCCGAATTCGAACTCGACCTGCTGGACAAGCCCTTCCCGCCCTTCCCAGCGGAAGAAATCGCCGCCCAGCAAAAGCAGCAGACCTTCGAGAGCAACTGGGTTCGCCCACTCGTCCTCACCGCCGGCCAACCGCTGCCGGAGCCCAGCCCGGCACCGCAACCGCGCCCACTGCACCTGCCGATCGCCGAGTTCGAACTCGACCTGCTGGACAAGCCGTTCCCGCCCTTCCCGGAAGAGGAATTGGTGGCGCAGCAGAAACAACTGGATTTCGACATCCGCTGGGCACGTCCGATCGTGCTGCAGAACCTGCGTATCGCCGCTTAAATCAACGACAGATCCACCATGGCCCCACGTCCAGATGAAAATGGTTGCGGTGCGCCGCGTTGTAATCCGGGCTCAAGACCACACTGAACATATCGCAGGCGCCGTCGCGGGCCTGACGCAGAAACCGCGCATCGGCATCGTCCTTGGGCCAGTCCTTGAGCACGCTGACCGTGCGGCCATCGGCCAGGCGAAACCCAGCGATGTCCAGCGCACTGGCGGTGGCGTGCTGGCTGCGCGACCCGCTCTCACGGCCATACATGTTGCGACAGGCGAAACTGCCGAGGTGATCGACTCGCGTCACTTTCTGCCCATAGACCGCCATTGCCGCCGGCTGCAACCCATGGCGCTCGAACAGCGCAAACGCCACGGCCAGTGGGCAACTGGCGAGGAAACTGCTGCTCAGCGCCACTTCACCGCCCTGCACCCTCAGTACATTGGTCAGCGGGCACGTCGAACTGGCGCCGCTGTCCGCCTGGCGGGCGGTGCGCAGACCCGAGGTGGCGAGGGCCTGGTCGCACAGCTGCGGGTCGTTACGCAGGGCCATGAGCTTGAAGCGGGTCAGCAGGTTCGGCGCAAGGTTGACGTCCAAAGGCGCCCAGGGATTCCATTGGGGCGGCAGCGCCACCCAGCCGCGCCATACTCCCAGCACTGCAACGCCAACGAGCAGTGCCACTACCGCAAGAACTTTCAAAAACCGCACGACGTTGCCTCGGGCCTCAACCCTTGAATAATTGGTTGGCCTGCTTGAACGGCATCGAGCGGCGCGTGAAGGTGAACGTGCCCTGCTGCTGGATTTCTTCGGCGGCGCGGAAGAACTCGCCAAGCGCGGCCAGGGCCAACGCCGATCCGACGCTGATGCGCTTGACGCCCAACTCGCTCAACTGCGTCACCGTCAGGTCCAGCGCCCCGGACATCAGCACGTTCACCGGTTTCGGCGCCACGGCCTGTACCACCGCCAGCACTTGCTCGGCGCTGCTCAGCCCTGGGGCGTACAACACGTCGGCCCCCGCGTCTGCGAAGGCCTTCAAGCGGCGAATGGTGTCGTCCAGGTCCGGATTGCCGTGCAGGAAGTTCTCCGCCCGGGCCGTCAGCAGGAAGGGATACGGCAAGCTGCGCACGGCCTCGGCGGCGGCCTTGACCCGCGCCACGGCGTGGTCGAAGCAATAGATCGGGCTGTCTTCACGCCCCGTGGCATCCTCGATCGAACCGCCCACCGCGCCGGCCGCTGCCGCACGGAGCAGGTTGCGTGCGCAATCGTCGGGGGCATCGGCAAAACCGTTCTCCAGGTCGACGGCCACCGGCAGGTCAGTGGCAGCCACAATCGCCCGCACGTTAGCCAGCGTGTCCTCCAGGCCCAGCGCGCCATCGGGCCGACCCAAGGAAAAGGCGTGACCGGCACTGGTGGTCGCCAGGGCTTCAAAACCGAGGCTGGCCAGCATCTTGGCCGAACCGGCATCCCACGGATTGGGAATGACAAAAGCCCCTTCACGTGCGTGCAAGGCCTTGAACGCCTGGGCTCGACGAGTTTGCGCATCCATGTAGTTCGCTCCTGAGCAGGGAGGGTTGGCCTCAGAGCAAACCCAGTTGCTCGGCGGCGGGCTCTCTATATAGCTCAGGCAAGGCCGGCAAGCCAGGCAAACGACTCATCAGGCGAGTGTGGAAGCGTTGCGCGAGTTTGGCTGCCAGCAGGTTGTCGGCGGTGTGGAGGAAGATATAGGGCGTGCGCCCTTCTTCGATCCACCCGGCGATTTTCTCCACCCAGGGCGTCAGGAACGGTTCATTGGCTTCCAGCACCGGATGACCGATGAAGCGCACTTGCGGACATTGGGTGAACGCCGCGGGCCGGGGTGGTACGCGGGGCTTTTTCGATTGCGCGTGGAGCACCGCAGGATCAGTCGAGGTGCAACTGAACAACGCCCGGGGATCGAGGCAGATGCGTTCGACACCACGATCGAGCAACAGGCGATTGAGGCGCCGTTCGGCGTCGCCCTTGGCAAAGAACTCATCGTGACGGACTTCCACAGCCAAGGGGCGCTGCAAGGCGTCGATGAACCCCGCCAATTCCGGCAACCGATTCGGGGTGAAGGCCTTGGACAGTTGCAGCCAGTACGGCGAGACACGCTCACCCAAGGGGCTGAGCAGTTGCAGGAAGGTTTCGGTGGCCGTCAGGCGCTCGCGCAAGTCGCCGTTGTGGCTGATGTCACCGGGAAACTTGGCGGTGAAGCGAAAGTGCTCGGGCATGATTTCGGCCCAGCGCTGGACCGTGGCCACAGAAGGGCTGGCGTAGAAGGTCGTATTGCCTTCCACGGCATTGAACACTTGGGAATAGAGATTCAGAAAGTCGGTGCTTTTCGCGTCCTGGGGATAGAGATAATCACGCCAGGCGTTTTCGCTCCAGGACGGACAGCCCAGGTAGTAAGGCAAGACCATCAGATGTAGAGATCGAGTCCCAGCACTTCCATATCCCAATCGACAAAACCGGCGGTGCTCAGGTAGCTCGCCAGGGCCGTGGCGACACTGCGGCTCATTGCACGGTGATAAAGCATGTCTTGCTGACGGGCGGGGAGATTGCTCAGGCGTTGCGCGGAGGCCTTGGCGGCGCGGGCGGCCAGTTGCTCTTCAGACGGGAACTCCAGTTCGCCATCGATATCATCATCGAAGGACTCTTGCTCAGCGATTTTGCCTGCACGAGGCTTGCGCTTGATGGGATAGGACTGGGATGAAACGCCGTCTATACGCATAACAGAATGCTCGGTATCAATGATGGCAATTTAGCGGCACTTTCGCAGCCGCGCAAATGCGCAAGTGATAACTAGAACACATAAAGCCTAAAAGGTTTAAAAACGGGCTGAAAAAGTGACGACTGGCAATATTGGGTGTGACTTTTAGAGGCGAAAATGACTTTTTGCGAGAACACCGCTTTTGGGAGGACCCCATGCCTTTGTGGCGAGGGAGCTTGCTCCCGCTGGGCTGCGAAGCAGCCCCAAAACCTGGACCAGAACGATGCGAGCGAGGTTCTAGGGCCGCTTCGCGCCCCAGCGGGAGCAAGCTCCCTCGCCACAACGCTGCCCGCTTGAAAGCGGAGTGATGCTTTTTATCGCTCGGACTTTGGCGTGGCGACTTTGTCCCGCAAGTAAACGGGTTGCGCATCATCGGCCGGGATGGCTTCACCACGGGCCCAGGCAAATCGGGCCAGGGCCAGCAGGTCTTCGGCGTGAGGCAGCAGGGTGGCGTCCTGGCCGGCCAGGTTGACGGCGATGCGCTCGCCGTAGCCCCAACCGGTACCGGCGCCGAACCAATCGCCGCTGGCTTCGTTCGGCAACGCCGCCGCTTCGGGCGGCAATACCGCTTCAGCACCGACCAGGCGCATCTCGCCGTCGGTTTCGCGATAGCAGCCCCAGTACACCTCGTCCATGCGCGCATCGATGGCCGCTGCGACTTGACGGGCGCCCTGTTCGCGCAAGGCGCGCTGGGCCAGCACCGCCAGGTTCGACACCGGCAACACCGGCCGCTCCAGGGCAAACGCCAGCCCCTGCACCACACCGATAGCGATGCGCACGCCGGTAAAAGCCCCCGGCCCGCGACCGAAGGCTATCGCGTCCACTGCCTGCAAGGTCGTCCCGGCATCGCTCAGCAGTTTCTGGATCATCGGCAACAGTTTCTGCGCATGCAGGCGCGGGATCACCTCGTAATGGCTCGTGACCTTGCCGTCGTGCAGCAAGGCAACGGAGCAAGCTTCAGTCGCGGTGTCCAGGGCCAGCAAGGTGCTCATCGATGTGTCCGTAAATCAGGTGGAAAAAAGTGCGCCAGTATAAACAACTACGGCCCGCAAGCGGGCCGTAGTTGATGCAACTGATCAGACTTTTCAGCTCAAGGCTGCAAGCACCTTGGCAGTGATCGCTTCAACCGAACCGACGCCTTCGATATGGCTGTATTTCGGCTTGCCATTGGCAGCCGACAGTTTCTGGTAGAAATCCACCAGCGGCTTGGTCTGGGAATGGTAGACCGACAGGCGATGACGCACGGTTTCTTCGGTGTCGTCCTTGCGCTGCACCAGGTCTTCACCCGTCACGTCATCCTTGCCTTCGGCTTTCGGCGGATTGTAGACGGTGTGGTAAACGCGCCCGGAAGGCTCATGAACGCGTCGACCGGCAATGCGCTGGACGATTTCCTCGTCTTCGACGGCAATTTCAACGACCGCATCCAGCTCGACACCAGCCGTCACCAGGGCTTCGGCCTGGGGAATGGTGCGTGGGAAGCCATCGAACAGGAACCCATTGGCGCAGTCGGGTTGAGCGATGCGATCCTTGACCAGGGCGATGATCAGGTCATCCGACACCAGGCCGCCGGCATCCATGATGCTCTTGGCTTGAACGCCCAGTGGAGTGCCTGCCTTGACCGCGGCACGCAGCATGTCGCCAGTGGAAATTTGCGGGATACCGAATTTTTCGGTGATGAACTTTGCCTGAGTACCTTTACCGGCCCCGGGAGCTCCCAGCAGAATGACGCGCATCGATGTGCTCCTCAATTTTTTTATGTAAAACGCTCGGATTCGCCTCGTGGGGCCAATCTTCGAAAAACAGGATCGTGACCGCCCAAACGGCCAAAGGCTGATCAAGATACACAGCAGGCCCGACCCACACAAGCCGCCGAAAGTCGGAGGAACCCGCGCCGGATACGACCTTCGCAGGGGGTGGCGAGAGTCGCAACCGGGCAACAAACTGTCGCCTGACCGACCTGTCCCCTCCCCCGACGGACAACGCCCGGGAACGCCGGGCGAGCCGTTTCGGTGCGCTGCCTGATCTTAGCCGGTATTGCGCAAACCGGCGGCAATCCCCGCCACAGACACCAGCAACGCCTGTTCCACGGGGCTGCCCTGGGCCACATCCTGTTGCCGCGAGCGCGCCAACAGTTCGGCCTGCAACAGGTGCAGCGGGTCGAGGTACGTGTTGCGCAGGCGAATGAATTCCAGCGTGGCTGGGCTATGTGCCAGTAGCTGCGACTGACCGGTCAACCCAAGTACCACCCCACAGGCCTGCGACAATAGGTCGCGTAACTGCGCACCCAAAGGCAGCAGCCCAGGTTCAACCAAACGCTCGTCGTAGGAGCGGGCAATATCGGCGTCGGCCTTGGCCAGCACCATCTCCAGCATGTCGATGCGGGTCCGGAAGAACGGCCACTGCTCGCGCATCTGCCCCAGCAACTCACCTTCGCCGCGCTCCAGGGCCTTGCTCAGTGCGGTTTCCCAGCCGAGCCAGGCCGGCAGCATCAGGCGGGTCTGGGTCCAGCCGAAGATCCACGGGATCGCCCGCAGGCTTTCGATACCACCGGCCCGACGCTTGGCCGGACGGCTGCCCAGGGGCAGGCGCCCCAGTTCCTGCTCGGGGGTGGACTGGCGGAAATACTCGACAAATTGCGGGTTTTCCCGCACCACGGCGCGGTAGGCACGGACGCCATCGGCCGCCAGCTCGTCCATCAGGTCCCGCCACTGCGGCGTGGGCGGCGGCGGTGGCAGCAGCGTCGCTTCGAGCACGGCGGCGAGATAAAGGTTGAGGTTCTGTTCGGCGATGTCCGGCAGGCCGAATTTGAAACGAATCATTTCGCCTTGCTCAGTGGTGCGGAAACGCCCGGCCACCGAACCCGGTGGCTGGGACAGGATCGCCGCGTGCGCCGGACCGCCACCACGGCCCACGGTGCCGCCGCGGCCATGGAACAACAGCAGTTCGACTTGCTGCTCGCGGCAGATGTCCACCAACCGCTCCTGGGCCCGATACTGTGCCCAGGCCGCCGCGGTGGTCCCGGCGTCCTTGGCCGAATCGGAATAGCCAATCATCACTTCCTGAGGGCCTTGCAGCCGCGAGCGATAGCCGGGCAGCAGCAACAGCCGCTCGATCACCGGCCCGGCGTTGTCCAGGTCGGCCAGGGTCTCGAACAGCGGCACCACGCGCATTGGCCGCAACACGCCGGCGTCCTTCAATAACAGCTGCACGGCGAGGACATCGGAAGCCGCACCGGCCATGGAGATCACGTAGGAACCCAGGGACGCCGCTGGCGCCGCAGCCACTTCCCGGCACGTCGCCAAGACTTCCGCCGTATCGGCCGACGGCTTGAAATGGGCCGGCAGCAGCGGACGCCGGTTGCTCAGTTCCGCCAGCAAGAAGCTGATGCGCTGCTCCTCGTTCCAATCCTCATAGCGCCCCAGGCCCAGGTAGTCGGTTATTTCCGTCATGGCGGCGGTATGGCGCGTCGAGTCCTGGCGCACATCGAGGCGCACCAGGAACAGACCGAAGGTCACCGCCCGGCGCAGGCAATCGAGCAGCGGCCCGTCGGCAATCACGCCCATGCCGCATTCGTGCAACGAGTGGTAGCACAACTCCAGGGGGTCCAGCAGCTCGCGGTTGTGCTGCAGCACGTCGGCGCTTGGCGGCGTGGCGGCGCTCAGGGAAGCGTGGGCCCAGTTGCGGGTGGCGCGCAGGCGTTCACGCAGTTGCTTGAGCACGGCGCGATAAGGTTCGGCGCTGTCGCCGGCCTGGGCACGCAAGTCCTCGCTGGCGTGTTGCATCGACAGCTCGGCCGCCAGTTGATCGACATCACGCAGGTACAGGTCCGCCGCCATCCACCGCGCCAGCAACAGCACCTCGCGGGTCACGGCGGCGGTGACATTCGGGTTGCCGTCACGGTCGCCGCCCATCCACGAGGCAAAACGGATCGGCGCAGCCTCCAGCGGCAGGCGCAGCCCGGTGGCGGCATGCAGGGCCTGGTCGGCCTTGCGCAGGTAATTGGGGATGGCCTGCCACAACGAGTGCTCGATCACCGCGAAACCCCACTTGGCCTCGTCCACCGGGGTCGGCCGGGTGCGGCGGATTTCTTCGGTGTGCCAGGCTTCGGCGATCAACCGCTGCAGGCGTTCGTGAATCTGCGCGCGCTCGGCGCTGGTCAGGTCGCGGTGATCCTGGGCCGCCAGTTGCGCGGCGATGGCGTCGTATTTCTGGATCAGCGTACGGCGAGCCACTTCCGTGGGGTGGGCCGTGAGGACCAGTTCGATCTCCAGCCGCCCCAATTGTCGTGCCAGGGCTTCGGCGCCATGACCCTCGGCGCGCAGCCGGGCGAGCAACTCGGGCAGCACCCGTGCCTCGAAGGGCGCCGGTTGTGACTCTTCGCGGCGATGAATCAGTTGGTACTGCTCGGCGATGTTGGCAAGGTTGAGGAACTGGTTGAACGCCCGCGCCACCGGCAGCAGTTCGTCCTCGCTCAGCTGGTTGAGGCTGGCGCTGAGCTCGGCGTCCACAGAGCCGCGTCGGTCAGCCTTGGCGCCCTTGCGGATCTGCTCGATCTTGTCGAGAAACGTGTCCCCGTACTGTTCGCGGATGGTATTGCCCAGCAGTTCGCCGAGCAGGTGGACATCCTCGCGCAAGCGGGCATCGATATCGGTCATCAGCATTTCTCCAGCAAAAAAGTCCGGACAGCTCTTGGATCAGAGAGTGCCGATGCCCGTCGCTTATGACAAGCGACGAAGGGACTTTAAACCTTGCACAACAAAGCTAGTCTCATGAGTAAGCCACACAACGGCTTGTCACTCACCGCGCCTGCCACGAGCAGACTGATTGAGGTCATCATGAAAATTCGTGAGCTTGCCCAGCATTGGGAAGAAAACGCCAAGGGCCGCCTGACCCAGACCGGCTACACGATCCATCTGGACGTGGAAGCCGCCGCCCGGCTGGCGGCGATCTGCGACATGTACCCCAAGCGCCAACCCGAGGAGCTGCTCGGCGAGCTGATCGGGGCGGCGCTGGAAGAACTGGAAGCAAGCTTTCCCTACATCAAGGGCTCACAAGTCGTCGCCACCGATGAAGAAGGCGACCCGCTGTACGAAGACGTCGGCCCGACCCCGCGATTCCTCGCCTTGTCCCGCCGGCATCTGCACGAACTTTCCTCGCAGAACGACAAATCCAAACACTGACTTCTTTCATTCCTGGTTGCGACTTTCCGGCGCGGTGGCTTTTCCACCTGCGCCGCAATACCGCTGCGCGCCTTGAAAGTTCAGCTTTTCTGCCACTGACCGATCAGTCAGTAATTCTTTTGGCGAATGGCCATCTTCGCTGAACTTTTGAAAAACGCCTCGGGTCACACCGAGTAACCATACTGGAACGGTCGTTTAAATAAACGCGCCTTGGCGCCAGCGCCAAACCAGACGTCACGGCTTCGGTCCCAGCATGGATTTGTCGTTTTTTCAGGAGTTTTCCAATGGAGTTGAAGCCTATGAATACCTGCACTGCCAAACCCTCATCCACTGGCCTGCGCGGTTTGAAGTTGGCTGCCCTGGCGATCGGTAGCAGCTTCATTCTCGCCGGTTGCGCCGGTAATCCACCTTCGGAGCAGTACGCGGTGACCCAATCGGCGGTCAACAGCGCCGTCAGCGCCGGCGGTACCGAATTCGCCGCTGTGGAAATGAAATCGGCCCAGGACAAGCTCAAGCAGGCCGAAATCGCCATGCATGACAAGAACTACGAAGAAGCCAAGCGACTGGCCGAACAGGCCGAGTGGGATGCCCGCGTCGCCGAGCGCAAGGCTCAGGCCGCCAAGGCCGAACAAGCACTCAAGGATTCTCAGAAAGGGGTTCAGGAACTGCGTCAGGAAGGCATGAACAAGGTTCAGTAAACCGTTCACGCCACGACGTACTTCTCATTGATAAAAGGACGACAGACTATGATGCACAAACACTTGATGATGCCCGCCCTGCTCGCTGCCTGCGTAGCCCTGGCCGCTTGCTCCCACGACCCGAACGCGAACCTGGAACAGGCGCGCACCAACTACAACGGCCTGCAGGCTGACCCAGCGGCAACCAAAGTGGCGGCCCTGGAAACCAAGGACGCGGCGGACTTCCTGGCCAAGGCTGACAAGGCCTATCTGGACAAGGAAGACGAAGCCAAGGTCGACCAGTTGGCCTATCTGACCAACCAGCGCGTTGAAGTGGCCAAGCAGACCATCGCTTTGCGCAACGCCGAAGCCGAACTGAAAAACGCCGGTGACGAACGTGCGCGTGCCTTGCTCGATGCGCGTAACGCGCAGATCAAGCAACTGCAGGACAGCCTCAACGCCAAGCAGACCGAACGCGGTACGCTGGTGACCTTCGGCGACGTGCTGTTCGCCACCAACAAGTCCGACCTGCGCGCCAGCGGCATGACGAATGTGAGCAAACTGGCGCAGTTCCTCCAGGAAAGCCCGGACCGCAAGGTGATCATCGAAGGCTATACCGACAGCACCGGTTCGGATTCCTATAACCAGTCGCTCTCCGAGCGCCGCGCCAGCTCCGTGCGCACTGCCCTGGTGAAAATGGGCGTGGACCCGGCCCGCATCGTGACCCAGGGTTACGGCAAGGAATTCCCGGTGGCCGATAACACCAGCGTCTCTGGCCGTGCCATGAACCGTCGCGTGGAAGTGACCATCTCCAACGACAACCAGCCAGTGGCCCCGCGCTCGACCATGAGCGCCAACTGATCGGCTGAGAGCAACAAAAAAGCCCCGCCTGACTTTCATCAGGCGGGGCTTTTTCATGGCCGAAGAGGTTTGGCTGTACACAATCCCTGTGGGAGCGAGCTTGCTCGCGATGGCGGAGTGTCAGGCACTATTTATGCTGCTGAACCACCGCTATCGCGAGCAAGCTCGCTCCCACAGGGGGCTCGCTTATGGCTGCAATTTTTGCGGCGTTTCCTGGCCCATGCAGCGCACCGCGCGTTTCTTCTCGTTGATCAGCACGCCGGTCAGGCCTTTCTGCTCGGTGTCGAACAATACCAGCACGCCATCGATGCATTGGGCGACCTGGGGGGCCGGTTCCAGGGAAACCTTGTAGTCCTCGCCGGGTACGGTCTTGAGCATGGTGAACTGGTTGAGCAGCAACGCGTCCTCGGGCTTGGCGAAGTGCAGGTAACCGTAGTACCAGAGCACCCCCACGGTGCCGAGGATGCTGCAGATACCGGTGATGATCAGGGGGATGGCGTTACGTTCTTCGCTCATTGCGGACTCTCTGGTGATTCAACGGGTGATTTCGGATAGTTCGGGACCTCGCCCAGGCGGCGCAGGCCGTCGAAGTGCTGGGGATCCTCGAGGTAGCGCAGCATCACGGTGCGCCAGGTTCGGTCGGCGAATGTCTGCACATGGCCGCCGCGTGTCAACTGCAAGACCCGCGGCGGCGGCGCAGCTTGATACAGACGGATGCCGTTGGAAAGGGGCACGATGGGGTCGTCCAGGCTGTGGTAGATCAATTTCGGCACGCCATTCAATTGCGCCACGGAACTGATCGCGCTGTCCCCATCCGGCACCAGCCAGGACAACGGCACCTGCAACGGCCAGGTCAACCACGAGGTACTCAGGGCAAAACGGCCGACGTCGCGGTAACTGGCGGGCACGCCATCGAGCACCAGGGCCTTGAGCTGCCGTTGGCGCTGCGGGTGCTCAACCAGGTAATGCACCGCCAGCGCGCCACCCAGGCTCTGGCCGAGCAACACCAGCGGCTTGCCCTGCACCTCCGGCGCCTGGTCGAGCCATTGGAACGCCGCGTCGATGTCCTGATAGATCGCCGGCAGGCTTGGCTCGCCTTCGGACACGCCGTAACCACGGTAGTCGACCATCAACACCTGGTAGCCCTGCTCCGGCAACCACCAGCTCCCGCCCAGGTGCCAGGCCAGGTTGCCGCCGTTGCCATGCAAATGCAGCACCGTGCCCTTGACCTCCACGCCTGGTTTGACGGGCAGCCACCAGCCGCGGAGCTTGAGCCCGTCAGCGGTGGTCAGGGTGACGTCGCGGTATTCGAGCTTGGCCCGCTCCGGGGTGAACGGCAGGCCGCGTTCGGGGTAGAACAGCAGTGAGCTGCAACCGTTCAGGGCCAGCAACAGGCAAATGATGCCGAGGGTTCGCATCCGGTGAAGCCTCGCAAGTCAGAAGTAAACGCCGTCCCCCTGTGGGATGGGTGGTGCGATTAGAGGATATTGGAATAATCCGCTTCGATCCGGTCCAGGCTCAGGTGGTTCAGGAAGTTGGAGAAACACATCCAGGCCGACAGGGCGTTCATGTCACGGAACTGCTCGGGCAGGTACTTGGGCGGTACCACCAGGCCTTCGTCCACCAGTTGCCGCAACGTACGCATGTCCTCGAGGGTGGTCTTGCCGCAGAACAGCAGCGGCACCTGTTCCAGCTTGCCCTTGCGCACGGCCAACTGAATGTAGTTGTAAACCATGATGAAGCCCTTGAGGTAGGACAAGTCTTTGGTGAATGGCAGACCCGTCGGCACCGATCCTCGGAAAACCCGACTGGCGTTGCCGTAACTTTCGGCCATTTCAAAGCCCTGCTCGCGGAAGAACTCGAAGACCTGCAGGAAATCGGCGCCCTCCTCCACCATGTGAATGGCCCGGGTGCGGTTGGTCAGTTTGCGCAGGCGACTCGGATAGGAGGCGAAGGTGATGATTTCCATCAGGATCGCCAGGCCTTCCTGGGTCACGGTGGACGAGGGCGGGCCCTTGGACAGGAAGGTGCAGATTGGCTGGTTGAGGCCGTTGAGGGTGGTGCCGACGTGCACCAGCCCTTCGTGGACTTCCAGCGCTCGTACGTCGCGCTCGTTGAACATCGCATCGGTGCGGATCTTGATGTAGTCCGCACCCGCCGCTGCGTCGGCCACAATGCCATCGGACTCGAACACCCGGATGGTTTCCTCGGCTTCGCCAAACACCCGGTTGAGGCGGTGCTGCAGCAGGCTGACGGCTTCCTTGGCGCTGAGGACTTTGGGCTCGTCCTTGAGGTCGCCACGGCCATCGATGTTGTTCAGGTAATCGGAGAGCATCAGGCCCAGGTCGGCCAGGGTCGGGTCGCCGGCGTGGAAGGCATCGGAGGCGGCGCCATAGAGCTCCTGGGAGATCAGCCCGAAATCCTCGGTGCCACGCGCCTCGAGCATGCGCACCACCATGCGGTATTCCTTGCACATGCGGCGCATGATCTGGCCGACCGGGTTGAACTGCCCCAGTTGGCGGGTGATGTCCCGCTCGATGTTCTGGAACTCCAGCTTCACCTTGCTGGAATCGAAGGACAGTGGCCGGTTGAGGTAATAGTCGCGATCCACCGCAGGCATTTCCTTGCCCTTGGCCTTGAGAAACCCCTTGCGGATGCTCTCGTCCCACTTCACCGCGTCGAGGATGCGAATCGGCGTTTGCGCCAGCACAATGCGATCGGACAAGGTGCGTATCGTCTGCTGGTAATCGTCCACCCGGAACTCCTGTGAAAAAACGTCCGCTTGTTGCCGTTATTGGGATTTGACCAGCCGCTGGTAGCGCACGGCCTCCGAGAACACGTCGGAATTGGCCGGGTCGTCGAGGTAACCGAAAACCTTGTTCATGTCGCTGTCCACCAGCACGCCGTCACCTTCCTCGCTCTGGTTCGGTTGGCCGCTGAGGATCTTCTGGCCGATGGCCTGGTTGATCTGCTCCAGGTCCAGGTTGTAGACCACCAGCTCTTGCTTGTCGGTCAACTCGAAACCGGCGATCAGATAATGGCCGCCAAACCGGGCCGGCACCTTGGCCGATACGTACCAGCGGCTGCCATGACGGGACACAGTCAGCGGGATGGCTTCGCGCTCATGGGGCCTGGCCCTGAAGTAGCTGATGGCCTGGTAGCGGTGCTTGCCGACCTGCGTCAGCTCCAGGTTCAACGGTTCGCCCCAGGCATTGGTGCTGGTCCAGTGACCGAGCAGGCCCGCGGGCGCGGCTTCGCTGTCAGGCAACGGTGCCTTGAACGACACCAGGCAACCACTGAGCAGCAGCAACGACACGGCCAGTACAACGGCACGCCAGGCTTTCATTTGAACTCCCTATGGCACAGGTCGCCTTGCCTTTGTGGCGAGGGAGCTTGCTCCCGCTGGGCTGCGCAGCGGCCCCCTTTTTTGGTGAGCGCTGCGCGCTCAAGCGGGAGCAAGCTCCCTCGCCACAAGGGCTGTGGTGAACCCATCTGGGTTACACCGACGCCAGTACCAGGTGCATGTAGCGGGTCAGGATGCCGAGCATATCTTCATCGGCTACCGGCTCGGCGCCATTGAGCAAGCCCTGATATTCCATCCGACCGATAATCGCCGTCAACACTTTGGCATCCTGTTGCGGCTCACGGGAGCCCAATACCTGGAAAAACTGACAGGTGCCGTGCAGCAAAATCTGCTGGTGGGAACGCACCAATACCGCCAGGCGCGGGTTGAGCAGCGCTTCCTGGCGAAAGGCCTGTTCGGCCATCAGGTACTCACGGCGACTGTCCAATTGGTGTTGCACGTAGTCGGCGGTCATCCGGGCAATGTCGTCCGCCAGTTGCGAACGCGATTGGGCGCTGCCGTCCCCATAGGCGACCATTTCCCGCAGCAGGCCTTCGTTGTTGGTCCACAGCTTGGCCATGAACGCCGCGCTGCGTTCCACATACTGGGCGAAGGTATCGGTGAGCAAGTCATCGATGTCCTTGAAATAATACGTGGTGGCCGACAGCGGCACGCCGGCTTCGGCGGCCACGGCGCGGTGACGCACGGCTCGCACGCCATCACGCACCACAATGCGCATGGCCGCGTCGAGAATCTCCTGGCGACGCTGCTCACTGCCCTGTCGGCTGGCCTTGCGGCCCTGGTACTGAACACTTTCAGCGACAGCCGTGGCGACGCCCGCTGCACCTTCTGAAGCCATTGCACGATTCACGACAGGTCTTCCTCGCTCTTTGAAAAAGTAACCAATTGATACGTTTGTACCAGACAGGCAATAAAAAGCCGCCCTTCCAGGCGGCTTTTTAGTTGAAGCACTTACGCTTGAGGCCGCATGTGCGGGAAGAGAATCACGTCCCGGATCGACGGTGAGTTGGTCAACAACATCACCAGGCGATCGATGCCGATACCTTCGCCAGCGGTCGGCGGCATGCCGTATTCCAGGGCACGCACGAAGTCGGCATCGTAGTGCATGGCTTCGTCGTCGCCGGCGTCCTTGTCAGCCACCTGGGCCATGAAACGCTCGGCCTGGTCTTCTGCATCGTTGAGCTCGGAATAGGCGTTGGCGATTTCACGGCCACCGATGAACAGCTCGAAACGGTCGGTCACGCTTGGGTTCTCGTCGTTGCGACGGGCCAGCGGCGACACTTCGAACGGGTACTGGGTGATGAAGTGCGGCTGTTCCAGCTTGTGCTCGACCAGCTCTTCGAAAATCATCACTTGCAGCTTGCCCAGCCCTTCGAAGCCGAGCACCTTGGCACCGGCCTTCTTGGCGATGGCGCGGGCCTTTTCGATGTCGTTCAGGTCATCGGCAGTCAGTTCAGGGTTGTACTTGAGGATCGAGTCGAACACCGACAGGCGCACGAACGGCTCACCGAAGTGGAACACCTTGTCGCCGTACGGCACGTCGGTCGTCCCGAGAACAAGCTGGGCCAGCTCGCGGAACAGTTCCTCGGTCAGGTCCATGTTGTCTTCGTAGTCGGCGTAGGCCTGGTAGAACTCGAGCATGGTGAACTCGGGGTTGTGCCGGGTCGAAACGCCTTCGTTACGGAAGTTGCGGTTGATCTCGAAGACTTTTTCGAAGCCACCCACAACCAGACGCTTGAGGTACAGCTCCGGCGCGATACGCAGGAACATTTCCATGTCCAGGGCGTTGTGGTGGGTTTCGAACGGCTTGGCCGCCGCACCGCCGGGGATGGTCTGCAGCATTGGCGTCTCGACTTCCAGGAAGTCACGCTTCATCAGGAAGCTGCGGATGTGGGCGATGACTTGCGAGCGCACGCGGAACGTCTGGCGCACGTCTTCGTTGACGATCAGGTCGACGTAGCGCTGGCGATAGCGCTGCTCGGTGTCGGTCAGGCCGTGGTGCTTGTCCGGCAGCGGGCGCAGGGACTTGGTCAGAAGGCGCACGCTGGTCATCTCGACGTACAGGTCGCCCTTGCCGGAACGGGCCAGGGTGCCTTCGGCGGCAATGATGTCGCCCAGGTCCCAGGTCTTGACGGCGGCCAGGGTTTCTTCCGGCAGGGTCTTGCGGTTGACGTAGACCTGGAGGCGCCCGGTCATGTCCTGGATCACCATGAACGAACCACGATCGAGCACGATACGACCGGCCACCTTGACTGGAATCGCCGCCTCGGCCAGCTCTTCCTTGGTCTTGTCCGCATACTGCTTCTGCAAGACGTCGCAGTAGGCGTCGCGGCGGAAGTCGTTGGGGAAGGCCTGGCCCTTGGCGCGCTCGGCAGCAAGCTTTTCCTTGCGCAGGGCGATCAGGGAGTTTTCTTCCTGTTGCAGGGCTTGCGGGTCGAGTTCTAGGTCGCTCATGTCTTTAAGGATTCCATCACAGGTTCGTTGCCCCCGGCCCCGGGCCGGAGTTTGCGGGCGAGTCATGCTCCTTGATGGAAGCGTGCCTGCCCGCCGCATGGGTGTCGCGTTACAGCCCTTGTTTGAGGCTGGCGATCAGGTATTCATCGATATCGCCATCGAGCACCTTGTCGCAATCGCTGCGTTCGATGCTGGTCCGCAGATCCTTGATCCGCGAGGCATCGAGCACGTACGAACGGATCTGGTGACCCCAGCCGATGTCCGACTTGGTGTCTTCCAGCGCCTGGGACGCCGCGTTGCGCTTCTGCACTTCCTGCTCGTACAGGCGAGCCCGGAGCATCTTCATCGCGGTGTCTTTGTTGGCGTGCTGGGAACGCTCGTTCTGGCAACTGACCACGGTGTTGGTCGGTACGTGGGTAATCCGTACGGCCGAGTCGGTGGTGTTAACGTGCTGACCACCGGCCCCGGAGGAACGGTAGGTATCGATGCGCAAGTCCGCCGGGTTGATCTCGATCTCGATGTTGTCATCGATTTCCGGCGAGACGAACACAGCCGAGAACGAGGTGTGGCGGCGGTTGCCGGAGTCGAACGGGCTCTTGCGCACCAGGCGGTGCACGCCGATCTCGGTCCGCAGCCAGCCAAAGGCGTATTCACCCTTGATGTGCACGGTGGCGCCCTTGATCCCGGCGACTTCACCGGCCGACAGTTCCATGATGGTGGCGTCGAAACCGCGTTTGTCAGCCCAGCGCAGGTACATGCGCAGCAGGATGTTGGCCCAGTCCTGGGCCTCGGTGCCGCCGGAACCGGCCTGGATGTCCAGGTAGGCGTTGTTCATGTCCATCTCGCCGCTGAACATGCGACGGAATTCCAGCTTGGCGAGGTTCTCGTCCAGGCGTGTCAGCTCGGCGACGACATCGCCGACCGCGCCTTCATCGTTCTCTTCGACAGCCATGTCCAGCAGGTCGCGGCAATCGGCCAGGCCGCTGGACAACTCGTCCAGGGTCTCGACGATCTGCGCCAGCGCAGAACGCTCGCGGCCCAGCTCCTGGGCGTACGAAGGGTTGTTCCAGACATTCGGATCTTCAAGCTCGCGATTGACTTCGGTCAGACGCTCATGCTTTTGATCGTAGTCAAAGATACCCCCGAATAGTTTCGGAGCGCTCGGAGAGGTCCTTGATGGTGTTCAGGATCGGGTTGATTTCCATGGCGGGCAGCACTCATTGGCGAACTTTTGAAAGCCGGCGAGTATAACGTAATCAAGCGCCAGCGGCAGCCCGCCTGGCGGCTTTAGGGGCATGAAACTCAGGGATAGGGCTCAACACTGGCCCCGTGGCGAGGGCGCTTGCTCCCGCTGGGTTGCGCAGCAGCCCCAAAAGGAGCGACTCAACTCATCTGATACACCGAGCCGTCTGGTTTCAGGTCTGCTGCGCAGCCCAGCGGGAGCAAGCTCCCTCGCCACAAAAGCAATCTCACCAGGCAAGGAGCCTATTCAACCCCCACCCGATTACGCCCATTGTGCTTGGCCAGGTACAACCCCTTGTCCGCCGCCGAGATCAGTTGCCGACAATCGCTACCCTGCTGGGGGGTGAAGGTCGAGACGCCGATGCTGACAGTCAGGTTTTCGCCGCCGTCGGGCGTGGTGTGGGGGATTTTCAGGGCGGCGACACCCTGGCGCAGTTTCTCGGCCATCAGCCGGGCGCCGCCCGGCGAGGTGCCGGGCAGGACCAGGGCGAATTCCTCGCCGCCGTAGCGGGCCGGCAAGTCGGACGGACGGCTGCACGCCTCGCGGATCGCCGTGGCGACCTTGCGCAGCGCTTCGTCGCCCTCCAGGTGGCCGAAGCTGTCGTTGTAGGCCTTGAAGTAGTCCACATCGATCATCAGCAGCGACAGTTGGCTCTGGTCGCGCATCGCCCTGCGCCATTCCAGCTCGAGGTATTCGTCGAAGTGCCGGCGATTGGACAACCCGGTCAGGCCGTCGGAGTTCATCAAGCGTTGCAGCACCAGGTTGGTATCGAGCAGTTGCTGCTGGCTGACCCGCAGTGCCCGATAGGCCGCGTCGCGTTGCAACAGCATCATGTAGGAACGCGAGTGATAGCGGATGCGCGCCACCAGTTCGATGTTGTCCGGCAACTTGACCAGGTAGTCGTTGGCCCCGGCGGCGAACGCCGCGCTCTTGATCAACGGGTCTTCCTTGGTGGACAGCACAATGATCGGGATATCGCGGGTGGCCGGATGGTTACGGTACTCGCGAACCAGGCTCAGGCCATCCAGGCCGGGCATCACCAGGTCCTGGAGTATCACCGTCGGCTTGATGCGAATCGCGTGGGCGATGGCCTGGTGAGGGTCGGAGCAGAAATGGAAGTCGATGTTGTCTTCGTTCGATAGCCCGCGCCGTACCGCCTCGCCGATCATCGCCTGATCGTCGATGAGCAAGACCATGGCGGCGTTCTCATCGCGCTTGAAATCGTCGAGCTGCAGATCATTCATGGTGGCTTACCTGAGTACGGCCTGGGGCAACGCTGGCGGGGTTCTTCATGGGGTAAAAATCTCCAACAGCCGTGGCGCGATAGCGTCCAGGGCAAGAATATGGGCGGCGGCGTCGATGGCGGCCGCCGCTTTGGGCATCCCGTACACCGCACTGCTGCGCTGGTCCTGGGCGATGGTCACATAGCCCTGCTGGCGCATGAGTTTAAGCCCTTGTGCACCGTCGCGGCCCATGCCGGTGAGCAATACGCCCACCGCGTCACCGCTCCAGTACTGGGCGACACTTTCAAAAAACACGTCGATGGAAGGCCGGTAGATCTCGTTCACCGGCTCAGCGGTGTAGGCCAGGGTGCCGTCCTTCAACAAACGCAGATGATGATTGGTCCCGGCCAGCAACACCGTGCCGCTCTGTGGCGTCTCGCCCTGCCGGGCCAGGCGCACCGTGTGGCCCGAGACACTGCCCAGCCACTCGGCCATGCCGGCGGCGAACACCTCGTCCACATGCTGGACCAGCACGATGGCCGGGGTAAAGTCTCGCGGCAGCGCCTTGAGCAGCACCTCCAGCGCCGCCGGCCCGCCCGCCGACGACCCGATGGCCACCAGGCTCTTGCGCGACACTGCCGCACGCTGCGCCGCCGGCGCGGGTCGCTCACGCTTGTTGCGCTCACCGATCAGCCAGCCGATGTTGGTGATCTTGCGCAACAGCGGCGCCGCCGCGTCTGCCGGGTTACCGACGCCCAGGGCCGGGGTATCGACCACATCCAGTGCGCCATGACCCATGGCCTCGAACACCCGGTGGACGTTCTGCTGGCTGTCACCCGTGACAATCACGATAGCGCATGGGCTGTCGGCCATGATCCGCCGGGTGGCCTCCACGCCATCCATGACGGGCATGAACAAGTCCATGAGGATCAGGTCCGGGGTGTATTCGGCGCAGCGCTGCACCGCCTCGGCCCCATTGGCCGCCACCCAGACCAGTTGATGCGCCGGCTCGAACGCCAGGGCGCGGCGCAGGGCTTCGACCGCCAGGGGCATGTCATTGACGATGGCGATCTTCAAGCGCGAGCCCCTCCGATCAACTCAACCACGGCGTCGAGCAAGGCGTCGTCGTGGAAACTCGCCTTGGCCAAATAATAGTCGGCCCCGGCGTCGAGACCACGACGACGATCTTCTTCGCGGTCCTTGTAGGACACCACCATCACCGGCAGCGACTGCAAGCGGTTGTCGCGCCGCAACAGCGATACCAGCTCGATGCCGTCCATGCGCGGCATGTCAATATCGGTGATCAGCAAGTCGAAATCCTCCGAGCGCAATGCATTCCAGCCATCCATGCCATCCACCGCCACCGCCACGTCGTAGCCGCGATTGAGCAACAACTTGCGTTGCAGCTCGCGCACGGTCAGGGAATCGTCCACCACCAGGATCCGCTTGCGCGGGGCCTGGGCCTGGTTCTGTCGGGCGATGCGTTCCAGGCGCCCGGTATCGAGCAACTTGTCCACCGAACGCAGCAGGTCTTCGACATCGACAATCAACACCACCGAGCCGTCGTCGAGCAAGGCCCCGGCGGAAATGTCCTGGACCTTGCCCAAGCGTTCGTCCAGGGGCAGGACCACCAGGGTCCGCTCGCCAATGAAGCGCTCCACCGCCACGCCGTAGATCGTCTCGCGCTCACGGATGACCACGACCTTGAGGGTCTGGCTGCCGTTCTGCGTCGCCGGGCGATTGAGCAACTGGCTGGCGGCGACCAAGCCGATATGCCGGCCTTCGTGCCAGAAATGCTGGCGACCTTCGACCTGGACGATGTCTTCCGGCGCCAGGTCGCACATGCGTTCGATGTGGGCCAGGGGAAAGGCGTACGCTTCATCGCCGACTTCCACCACCAGGCTGCGCACCACCGAAAGCGTCAGCGGCACCTCGAGGTGGAAGCGACTGCCCTCGCCCGCCGTCTGCTCCAGCACCACCGCACCGCGCAGTTGCCGGACCATGTGCTGGACAGCGTCCAGGCCGACGCCGCGCCCGGACACTTCGGTGACTTTGTCGCGCAGGCTGAAACCGGGCAGGAACAGGAAGGTCAGCAGCTCCTCTTCGCTCAGGCTGGCGGCGGTTTGCTCAGGGGAAAGGCCGCGCTCGACGATGCTGCGGCGCACCCGTTCCAGGTCCACCCCGGCGCCGTCGTCCGCCAGCTCCAACACCAACAGGCCAGCCTGATGGGAAGCCCGCAGGCGGATCAGGCCTTCGGCGGGCTTGCCGGCCAGCATTCGTTGCTCCGGGGTTTCGATGCCGTGGTCCACGGCGTTGCGCAGCAAGTGGGTCAGTGGCGCTTCAAGCTTTTCCAGCACATCGCGGTCGACCTGGGTTTTCTCGCCTTCAATCTCCAGGCGCACCTGTTTGCCCAGGCTGCGGCCCAGGTCACGGACCATGCGTGCCTGACCCGAAAGCACATCGGCGAACGGGCGCATGCGACAGGCCAGCGCCGTGTCGTACAGCACCTGCGCCCGCTGACTGGCCTGCCAGGCGAACTCATCCAGCTCGGCGGTTTTCTGCGCCAGCAATTGCTGGGTTTCGGCGAGCAAACGGCGAGCATCGCCAAGGGCTTCCTGGGCTTGCAGGCTCAGGGCGTGGTCCTTGAGGTGCACGTTCAGCTCTTCAAGGGCGCGCAGGCCAGTGCTTTGCTGGCGCTTGAGCCGCTGCATCGTCGCCAGCCAGGGCTTGAGGCGCTGGGTCTCCACCAGGGACTTGCTCGACAGATCGAGCAAACTGTTGAGGCGTTCGGCCGTGACCCGCAAGACCCGCTCGCCGCCTTCGGTGACCCGTTTGCGCTTGGGAGCCGGCTCCGTTGCCGCGGGCGGTTCCACGTCCGGCAGCTCAACGCGTAGCGGCTCGACCGGTGTTTCGACGCTCGGTGACGCCACTGCCGGGGCCTGTGGCGCGTTGGGATCAAGCAGCCGCCCCATCAACCCCACATAGGCGTCGATGTCCGGGGCACCGACGCTGTTGCCCGGGGTGGCGATGCGCGTCAGCAGGTCAGTACCTTGCAGCAAGGCATCAATGTGCTCAGCGCCCAGCACCAGCCGCCGCTCCTGGGCGCTGACCAGGCAATCTTCCATCACATGGGCCACGCTGACCCCGGCGTCTACCCCGACAATGCGCGCCGCGCCTTTGAGGGAATGCGCCGCGCGCATGCACGACTCCAGATAGTCGGCCTGGGTCGGATCGCGCTCCAGGGCCAGCAGGCCGGCACTCAAAACCTGGACCTGGGCTTCGGCTTCCAGGCTGAACAGCTCCAGCAACGAGGCGTCGCGCATCTGATCAGGGGTCATGACAGGCTCCGTGCCACGGCGGACAGCAGTTGTTCTTCATCCAGCCAGCGCAGGCTGCGGCCCTTGAAGGGCAGCACGCCACGGGTGTACTTGCCCGTCGATTGCGAAGCGCTCGCCAGGATGCGTTCATCGATGGCGTGGATGCCGTCCACCTCATCCACCGGCACCACCACCGGCCCGCCCTTGGCCGCGACAATCAACATGCGCGGCATGACCCGTGCGCCGGAAACCGCCGCCACGCCGGGCTCCAGGTCCAACAGTTCCACCAGCGACAGGCAGGCCACCAGCGCCCCGCGTACATTCGCCACGCCCAACAAGGCCCGCGAGCGCTGGTGGGGCAAGGAATGGATCGGCTGCAACGGCGCCACTTCCACCAGGCTGCGAGTGGTCAGGCCCAGCCATTCCTCGCCGAGGCGGAACATCAGCAGCGAACGCGTGACCACATCGGTGTCCACCGGGGCCAGGGACAAGTCCCGCTGATCCTGCGGCAAGGCATAACGGTCGAGCAGCCGGGTGGCGGCCGCCGAATACACCGAGCAATTGCGGCAGTGGATATGCTCGACCAACAACGGACAGGATTTGTCGCCATGCACGCCGATGCGATTCCAGCAGTCGTCGATAGCCTGGGCATCGTCATGGGTGACGGTGTAAGAAGCCGAACCGCTCATCGTTTGTGCTCACTGTCTGCCGCGCGCCCGCTACGGGCGGCGCGTTCCTGCAATCGACGGGCTCCAGCCGCGTCTCCCTGGGAAGCCAGCAGCGCCGCCAGATGCACCAGGGCCTCGGCGTGTTGCGGTTCAAGATAAAGCGCCTTGCGATAAAAACCCTGGGCTTCAAGGGCGCTGCCAGCCATGTCGCTGAGCAGACCCAACCAATAGAACACCTGGGCGTTTGGCGCGTGGCTGCGCAAGTAGGCCTCGCAAGCCACGCGGGCCTCGGCGCTTTTGCCACCGTTGGCCAGGGCGGCGATATTGGCCAGCAAGGTCGCGGCATCGCTGCTTTTGGGCTCGACAATCGGCGTCACGTTCGCCGCAAACGGCCGCGGCCGAATCACTGGCGCAACGACGCGGGGCGGAGGCTGACGAACCGGCAGCGGAGTCGGCATCAAGGCCGGCAACGGTTGTGGCTCGGGCGCCCCCTGGCGGCTGAAGGCGAACGATTGGGCGATCCCGATCGAGCGCATGCCCAGTCGGCCCAGCAAGCTGCCCTCGGCGGGGCCGATAAACAGCACACCGTCCTGATGGGTCAGGCGCTTGAGCACCTCGAACACCTGCTGTTGGGTCGGCTGGTCGAAATAGATCAACAGGTTGCGACAGAACACAAAATCGTAAGGTGCCTCGTTCACCAGCAAAGCCGGATCCAGCAGGTTACCCACTTGCAAACGCACCTGTTCGCGCACCCGCTCGCTGAGGTGGTAACCCTCGTCTTCGGCGTCGAAGTACCGCTCGCGAAAACCCAGTTCCGCGCCACGGAAGGAATTCCTGCCGTAACGCGCTTCCTTGGCCCGCGCCACCGACAGCGGGCTGACGTCCAGGCCGTCTACCTTGAACTGATGCGGTCCCAGGCCTGCGTCGAGCAAGGCCATGGCAATCGAATAAGGTTCTTCGCCGGTGGAACACGGCAGGCTGAGGATGCGCAGCGCGCGCAAATGCTTGATCTCGGCCAGGCGCTTGACGGCCAGCCTGGCGAGGGTCGCGAAGGATTCCGGGTAGCGGAAGAACCATGTCTCCGGGACGATCACCGCTTCGATCAGCGCCTGCTGCTCCTGGGCCGAATGCTGCAGGGCCAGCCAATATTCATCGGCGGTTCGCCCGGGCACGGCAATGATGCGCTGGCGCACGGCCCGCTCAATGATCGCGGTGCCAACGGAGGTCACATCCAGGCCGATGCGCTCCTTGAGGAAATCGAAAAAACGCTGATCGTTGTTCATGGCGTTGCCTCGAGGTCATCGAGGTTCAGCGGCGGCGCAGGAAACAACAGCGCCCGGACTGAATCGTCGAGCAGGTCATTGACCCGCACCCATTGCAGCAACCCCTGGGCATCTTCGCGTACTGGGCCAAGGTACGGCGCCTGCCGGTTGTCCAGGCCATAGGGTTTGAAATCGGCCGGGTCGCAGCGCACGGTGTCGGTCGCCTGTTCCAGGATCAACCCCAGCACTTGTCCCGTTTGTTGCGCGTCGCCCTGATAGCGCACCAGCACCAATCGCGTACTGGTCCGGGCCTGTGCGCTCTGGCCGAAGGTCAGGGCGCACAGGTCGATCACCGGCACCACCGTGCCGCGCCAGGCAAACACCCCCGCCACCCAGGACGGCGCCCGGGCAATCGGCTTGAGAGGCAGGCGCGGCAGCACTTCCACCACATCGATGGCCTGCAGGGCGTAACGTTCGTTGCCGATGCAGAACACCAGGAACAACGACTGGCGGGCCGTCGGTGCGGCGCCACGCCGGGTCTCGAGTTCGCCCATCAGACTTTGAAACGCGAGACGCCGCTGCGCAGTCCCACGGCGACCTGGCTCAGTTCGTCGATGGCGGAACTGGCCTGGCGCAGGGACTCCACGGTCTGGCTGCTGGCATCGCCCAGTTGCACCAAGGCGTGGTTGATCTGCTCGGCACCGGTGGCCTGGGCCTGCATGCCTTCGTTGACCATCAACACGCGCGGCGCCAGGGCCTGGACCTGATGGATGATCTGCGACAGTTGCTCACCCACCTGCTGCACTTCGGCCATGCCCCGACGCACTTCTTCGGAGAACTTGTCCATGCCCATCACACCGGCCGATACCGCGGACTGGATCTCGCGCACCATCTGCTCGATGTCATAGGTCGCCACGGCGGTCTGGTCGGCCAGGCGTCGTACTTCAGTGGCCACCACGGCAAAACCGCGACCGTACTCGCCGGCCTTTTCGGCCTCGATGGCCGCGTTGAGGGACAACAGGTTGGTCTGGTCGGCCACTTTGACGATGGTCACCACCACCTGGTTGATGTTGCCGGCCTTCTCGTTAAGGATCGCCAGCTTGGCGTTCACCAGGTCGGCGGCGCCCATCACCGAATGCATGGTTTCCTCCATGCGCGCCAGGCCTTGCTGGCCGGAGCCGGCGGCCACCGAAGCCTGGTCGGCGGCGGTGGACACTTCGGTCATGGTACGCACCAGGTCCCGGGAGGTGGCGGCGATTTCCCGGGACGTCGCGCCGATCTCGGTAGTGGTGGCGGCGGTTTCGGTGGCCGTGGCCTGCTGCTGGCGCGAGGTGGCGGCGATCTCGGTGACCGAGGTGGTGACCTGCACCGAAGAGCGCTGGGCCTGGGACACCAGCGAGGTCAGTTCGGCCATCATGTCGTTGAAGCCGGTTTCCACGGCACCAAATTCGTCTTTGCGCGCCAGGTTCAGGCGCCCGCTCAGGTCGCCGCTGCGCATGATCTCGAGAATCTCGACGATACGGTTCATCGGCCCCATGATCGCCCGCATCAACAACAGCCCGCACAGCACGGCGATGATCAGCGCGACCAGTAACGACAGGCCCATGGCGATCTTGGCCGCCGTGACCGCATCGCCAATGGTCAGGGTGGCGTTTTCCGCCAGCTCGCGATTGCGCTCGATGATCTGGTTCAAGTGCCCGCGGCCGTCGAGCCACGCCGTCGTCAGCTCTGTGTTCAGCGCCCGTCGCGCCCCTTCGTAATCCTTGCGCTGATACAGGTCCAGGACCTTCGCCAGGGCCTTGTTGAAGTCCTGGTGGTTGACCTCGAACTCATCGAAAGAGACTTGGTCTGCGGGGTTCTGGATCAGTTTTTGATAGTTCTGTATTTCTTCGCGCAGGTGCTGCTCGAAGCCCTGGTAGCGGGCCTTGTCCTCGGCGGTAATTTCCCGGTTGCCCGAAAGGCCGACGATTTGTTGGGTCAAGACGTAGCTGTCAACCCAGCCGCCGCGAATCATGGAACTGAAATACACCCCCGGCACAGCATCGACCCGGACGTTTTCTTCACTGTCCTGGATCTTCAACAACCGTGAATACGAGACAACCACCATCAGCAGCATAATGGCGATGATCACCGCAAAACTCGCCAGGATGCGTTGGCGCAATGTCCAATTCTTCACAGTAAAACCTCGGGCACTTGAAATGCTGGGCAGTATAGCCGAGGGCGGCGCCGGGCCAGTATGGCGGCGTGAGGGGATTTTGACGAAGGCGAGGCTCGTAGTTCTCTCAAGATGAGCAATGCCTCCTGTGGGAGCGAGCTTGCTCGCGATAGCGGAGTGTCAGGCAACGAAGCTGTGACTGATCGAGCCCCATCGCGAGCAAGCTCGCTCCCACAGGAAATGCGTTGGACACAGAAGTATCAGACGACACAAAACCACTGTGGGAGTTAGGTTGGGACTGATCTATACAGTCGCCTGGCGTACCTGTTTCTCCAACTCCACCTTCAACCCTGGCTCCAGTTTGAGTTGGCGCGCCAGTTCGTCGAGGTAGGACTTCTCCATGAAGTTTTCCTCGTCCACCAGCATCACGCTGGCGATGTACATTTCCGCCGCGATTTCCGGGGTGCTGGCGGCACGGGCGACGTCGGTGGGGTCCAGGGGTTTGTTGAGTTCGGCGTGCAGCCAGTGTTGCAGTTCCTGGTCGTTGTCGAGCTTGGTGAACTCGCCTTCGATCAACTGCCGCTCGCGCTCGTCCACATGGCCATCGGCCTTGGCCGCTGCCACCAGCGCCTTGAGGATCGCCTGGCTATGCTGCTCGACCTGCGCCGGGGGTACACGGTCGAGGGTCTGCGGTTCGGTTTTCGGCGCGGTGCCCTGCTGGGCCTGCCAGTTGCCGTAGGCCTTGTAGGCGATCACGCCCAAGGCCGCGAGGCCACCATAGGCCAGGGCCTTGCCGCCGAAGCTGCGGGCTTTCTTGTTGCCCAGCAACAGGCCCATGGCCCCGGCGGCCAGTGCCCCGCCGCCCGCGCCGGAAAGCATCCCGCCCAAGTTGCCGGAGCCACCGAGCAACCCGCCCAGACCGCCGGACGACTTGCCTTGGGAGCCGCCAGCCTTGTTCTGCAACATTTCCTGGCCGGACTTGAGAAGCTGATCGAGCAATCCACGGGTGTTCATTTGTTGTCTCCACATTTCGGGTCAACGTAAGGCCCCCAGCCTAGATCGAAAGTGCCCCGGCGCCTCGGGCGAGATTGCTTCCAGATGTTGCTTGGCGCCTTCAGCGAAGCGCTCACCTACCCTTCTAAAAAAACGATATACACTCCAGCACATCGATAAAACCGCCCACTGGGTATTCGACCATGATGACCCTGCGTCAGATCCGCCATTTCATCGCCGTGGCTGAAACCGGCTCCATCTCTGCCGCTGCGCAAACGGCATTCATTTCCCAGTCCACTTTGACACTGGCCATCCAGCAACTGGAGCAGGAAATCGGCGTCAGCCTGTTCAACCGTCACGCCAAGGGCATGACCCTGACCCACCAGGGCCACCAATTCCTGCGCCAGGCCCACCTGATCCTGGCCACCGTCGACAACGCCAAGCGCAGCCTGCAACAAAGCACCGACCAGGTCGCCGGCCAAGTCACCATCGGCGTCACCAGCCTGGTCGCCGGCTATTACCTGGCGGACCTGCTGACCCGTTTCCAGCGCGCCTATCCCAACGTGGAGATCCGGGTGATGGAGGACGAGCGACCGTACATCGAGCATTTGCTGGTCAGCGGCGAAATCGACGTCGGGGTGTTGATCCTGTCCAACCTGGAAGACCGCCACGCCTTGCAGACCGAAGTCCTGACGCATTCGCCACACCGCCTGTGGCTGCCGGCGCAGCACCCGCTGCTGGAGCACGACAGCATCAACCTGGCCGACGTGGCCCACGAGCCGCTGATCCAGCTGAACGTCGATGAAATGGACCGCAACGCCCAACGCCTGTGGCGTGGTGCCGGCCTGCAACCCAGGATCACCCTGCGCACTGCCTCGACCGAAGCGGTGCGCAGCCTGGTGGCAGCAGGCTTGGGGGTGTCGATCCAGCCAGACATGACCTACCGCCCCTGGTCGCTGGAAGGCGACATCATCGAAGCGCGACCGATTGCCGACCTCAACCAGACCCTCGACGTCGGCCTGGCCTGGCGCCGGGGCACGGCACGGCCGGCGTCGGTCGACCCGTTCCTGGCCGTCGCCCGGGAACAGCCCCATGGCGGGCGCAAGCCATCTATTTAATCGAACGCAGCCTTGAGTATTTCGAATTTGTCAGCCCTGCGGCCGAGCACTAGTCTTGCTGAGCCCCAACAATCCATTGTGGGAGCGAGCTTGCTCGCGATAGCGGTGTGACAGGCAACATTAATTCGACTGATACACCGCTATCGCGAGCAAGCTCGCTCCCACAGGTTCTTTGTTTCAACTGAGACCTATAAAAAATGGCTGGCACGCAAACCCCGTTGTGCACCGCGTTGCTGATCGACGGGGAACTCGTTCCCGGTGAAGGCATTGTCGAGCCGATCCTCAACCCGGCCACCGGCGAAGTGCTGGCTCACATCGCCGAGGCCAGTACCGAGCAGGTCGAAGCCGCGATCCTCGCCGCCCATCAGGCCTTCGACGGCTGGTCGCGCACCACGCCGCAACAACGCTCGAACCTGCTGCTGGACATCGCCAGCGCCATCGAAAAGAACGCCGATGAGCTGGCCCGCCTCGAATCCCTGAACTGCGGCAAGCCGCTGCACCTGGCGCGCCAGGACGACCTCAGTGCGACGGTGGATGTATTCCGTTTCTTCGCCGGCGCCGTGCGCTGCCAGACCGGTCAGCTCAGTGGCGAATACCTGCCCGGCTACACCAGCATGGTGCGCCGCGACCCGATTGGCGTGGTGGCGTCCATTGCGCCGTGGAATTACCCGATCATGATGGCCGCGTGGAAAATCGCCCCGGCCCTGGCCGCTGGCAATACGCTGGTGTTCAAGCCGTCGGAACACACACCGCTGTCGATCCTGGCCCTGGCGCCGACACTGGCCCGGATCCTGCCACGAGGCGTCATCAATATCCTCTGCGGAGGCGGCGAAGGTGTGGGCAGCCATCTGGTCAGCCATCCCAAGGTGCGCATGGTCTCGCTGACCGGCGATATCGTCACCGGGCAGAAGATCCTCCAGGCAGCAGCGAAAACCCTCAAGCGCACACACCTGGAGCTGGGCGGCAAGGCGCCAGTGATCGTGTGCAACGACGCCGACATCCAGGCCGTGGTCGAAGGCGTACGCACCTACGGCTATTACAACGCTGGGCAGGATTGCACGGCGGCGTGTCGGATCTACGCCCAAGGCGCAATTCACGACCGTCTGGTGGCCGAACTCGGCGCGGCCGTCAGCAGCCTGCGCTTTGCCGGCAAGCGCGACGCCGACAATGAGATCGGCCCGCTGATCAGCACCCGTCAGCGCGACCGCGTGGCCAGTTTTGTCGAACGCGCCCTCGGCCAGCCACACATAGAACGCATTACCGGCGCGGCGGTGCATTCCGGCGCCGGTTTCTACTACCAGCCCACGCTGCTGGCCGGCTGCAAGCAAAGCGATGAAATCGTCCAGCGCGAAGTATTCGGCCCGGTCGTCACCGTGACCCGCTTCGACGAACTCAGCCAGGCGGTGGACTGGGCCAACGACTCCGAATACGGCCTGGCGTCCTCGGTATGGACCCAGAACCTGGACAAGGCCATGCAGGTGGCGGCACGCCTGCAATACGGCTGCACCTGGATCAACAGCCATTTCATGCTGGTCAGCGAAATGCCCCACGGCGGCCTGAAACGTTCGGGCTACGGCAAAGACCTGTCCAGCGATTCGCTCCAGGACTACAGCGTGGTGCGCCACATCATGGCCCGCCACGGCCAGCATCTGTAGATAACAGCACTACTCTAATAACAGGCCATCCATGGCGCTTCACCCTGTTCGAACACTGCCCCGACCATAATTAAAGCAAGAGGGATTTCCATGTACGCGCACAAGACCGTATTGCTCAGCGCAATCACCACGGCGCTGCTGACCAGCGTCAGCCTCCAGGCCGCCGAACCGCTCAAGGCCGTCGGCGCCGGCGAGGGCCAACTGGATATCGTCGCCTGGCCGGGTTACATCGAACGCGGCGAAAGCGACAAGGCCTACGATTGGGTCAGCGGTTTCGAGAAGGAAACCGGTTGCAAGGTCAATGTGAAAACCGCCGCCACCTCCGACGAAATGGTCAGCCTGATGACCAAGGGTGGCTACGACCTGGTCACCGCCTCGGGCGACGCCTCGTTGCGGCTGATTGCCGGCAAGCGTGTGCAGCCGATCAACACCGCACTGATCAGCAACTGGAAAAACCTCGACCCGCGCCTCAAGGATGCGCCGTGGTACGTGGTCAACCAGCAGACCTATGGCACCCCGTACCAGTGGGGCCCGAACGTGCTGATGTACAACACCGATGTATTCAAGCAGGCGCCCACCAGTTGGAGCGTACTGTTCAGCGCCCAGGATTTACCCGACGGCAAGCCGAACAAGGGGCGCGTGCAAGCCTACGATGGCCCGATCTACATCGCCGACGCGGCGCTGTACCTCAAGACCGCCAAGCCTGAGCTGGGCATCAAGGACCCGTACCAACTCGACGAAGCCCAGTACAAGGCTGTGTTGGAATTGCTGCGGGCCCAGCAACCGCTGATCCACCGCTACTGGCACGACACCACCGTGCAGATGAGCGATTTCAAGAACGAAGGCGTGGTGGCATCCGGCGCCTGGCCGTATCAGGTCAACGGCCTGATGAACGAGAAGCAACCGATCGCCTCGACCATTCCGAAGGAAGGCGCCACCGGTTGGGCCGACACCACGATGCTGCACGCCGAGGCCAAGCACCCCAACTGCGCGTACAAGTGGATGGACTGGTCGCTGCAACCGAAAGTCCAGGGTGACGTGGCCGCGTGGTTCGGCTCGTTGCCGGCGGTGCCTGCGGCGTGCAAGGGCAGCGAGCTGCTGGGCGCCGAGGGCTGCAAGACCAACGGTTTCGATCAGTTCGACAAGATCGCCTTCTGGAAAACCCCACAGGCCGAGGGCGGCAAGTTCGTGCCGTACAGCCGCTGGACCCAGGACTACATTGCGATCATGGGCGGGCGGTAAGGCCCTCAGTCGGCGAAAAACTGGAGCTGAGCACCGCTCTTGTGTGGGAGCAAGGCTTGCCCGCGATGAAAATGACGCGGTCTCTCGGGGAGCCGAGGCGCCTGTATCGCGAGCAAGCTTTGCTCCCACAGCACTGCTCCCAAAGGTTTGGTGCACGGCAACCCACCCACGATCCAATAGAAATCGCGCTTTTTGGAGCCCCGCACCATGACGCTTGCAGTCCAATTCACCCAGGTATCCCGTCAATTTGGCGAAGTGAAAGCCGTTGACCGGGTTTGCATCGACATCCAGGACGGCGAGTTCTTTTCCATGCTGGGCCCGTCCGGCTCGGGCAAGACCACCTGCCTGCGACTGATCGCCGGGTTCGAACAACCCAGTGCCGGCTCGATCCGCATCCATGGCGAAGAGGCCACCGGGCTTGCGCCGTACCAGCGGGACGTCAACACGGTGTTCCAGGATTACGCCCTCTTCCCCCATATGAACGTGCGCGACAACGTGGCTTACGGCCTGAAAGTCAAAGGCGTTGCCAAGGCCGAGCGCATCAAGCGCGCTGACGAAGCGCTGGAGATGGTTGCCCTGGGCGGCTACGGCGAGCGCAAGCCGGTGCAGCTCTCCGGCGGCCAGCGTCAACGGGTGGCCCTGGCCCGCGCGTTGGTCAATCGCCCGCGAGTGTTGCTGCTCGATGAACCCTTGGGCGCCCTCGACCTGAAGCTGCGTGAACAGATGCAGGGCGAATTGAAGAAGCTGCAACGCCAGCTGGGCATCACCTTCATTTTCGTCACCCACGACCAGACCGAGGCGCTGTCGATGTCCGACCGTGTCGCGGTGTTCAACAAGGGCCGCATCGAACAGGTCGATACCCCACGCAACCTGTACATGAAGCCGGCGACCACCTTCGTCGCTGAATTCGTCGGCACCTCCAACGTGATCCGTGGCGAGCTGGCCCGGGAACTGAGCGGTTATCCACAGCCGTTCTCGATTCGCCCGGAACACGTGCGTTTCGCCGAGGGACCGTTGGCCAGTGGCGAAATCGAAGTCCACGGCCTGCTGCACGACATCCAGTACCAGGGCAGCGCCACGCGCTACGAGTTGAAACTTGCCAACGGCCAGACCCTGAACCTCAGCCAGGCCAACACCCAGTGGCTCGACAACACAGCCCAGCACCAGACCGGCCAGCACCTGAGCGTACGCTGGGCGCGGGAGGCGATGGTCGCGCTGCACGACACCGTCAGCGGCGAGGTGTGAGATGAACACCCTGGCCATCGCTCAAACGCCCACGCCCGGTTCACCGTTGCGACGCTTTTCCAACCTGCTGTACCGGCGCCCCAACCTGTACCTGTCGATGTTGCTGGTGCCGCCGCTGCTCTGGTTCGGCGCGATCTACCTGGGCTCGCTGCTGACCTTGTTGTGGCAGGGTTTCTACACCTTCGACGACTTCACCATGGCGGTCACGCCGGACCTGACACTGGCGAATTTCGCGGCGCTGTTCCAACCGTCGAACTTCGACATCATTTTGCGCACCCTGAGCATGGCGATAGCGGTGTCCATCGCCAGCGCCATCGTCGCGTTCCCGATTGCCTACTACATGGCGCGCTACACCAGTGGCAAGACCAAGGCGTTTTTCTACATCGCGGTGATGCTGCCGATGTGGGCCAGCTATATCGTCAAGGCCTATGCCTGGACGCTGCTGCTGGCCAAGGGTGGCGTGGCGCAATGGTTCGTCCAGCACCTGGGCCTGGGGCCGGTGTTGCAGTTCGTGCTGGGGATCCCGGGCGTGGGTGGCAGCACCTTGTCCACCTCACACCTGGGCCGGTTCCTGGTATTCGTCTACATCTGGCTGCCGTTCATGATCCTGCCGATCCAGGCGTCCCTGGAGCGCCTGCCGCCATCGCTGCTGCAAGCCTCGGCCGACCTGGGCGCCAGGCCACACCAGACGTTCATGCAGGTGATCCTGCCGCTGTCGATCCCCGGCATTGCCGCCGGCTCGATCTTCACCTTCTCGCTGACCCTGGGGGATTTCATCGTGCCCCAGTTGGTGGGCCCGCCGGGCTACTTCGTCGGCAGCATGGTCTACGCCCAGCAAGGCGCCATCGGCAACATGCCCATGGCCGCGGCGTTCACCCTGGTGCCCATCGTGCTGATCGCGATCTATTTATCCATCGTCAAGCGACTGGGAGCTTTCGATGCACTCTGACTCTCAAGACCGGGCCTCGTGGGGCTTGCGGATCGCGGCGTGGGGCGGGCTGGTGTTCCTGCACTTCCCGATCCTGATCATCTTCCTCTACGCCTTCAATACCGAGGACGCCGCGTTCAGCTTCCCGCCCAAGGGCCTGACCCTGAAGTGGTTCAGCGTCGCCTTCTCGCGCCCGGATGTGCTGGAGGCGATCAAGCTGTCGTTGCAGGTCGCGGCCATCGCCACGCTGATCGCCATGGTGCTGGGCACCCTGGCCTCAGCGGCGCTGTACCGTCGGGATTTCTTCGGCAAGCAAGGCATTTCGCTGATGCTGATCCTGCCGATTGCCTTGCCGGGCATCATCACTGGCATCGCGCTGCTGGCGACCTTCAAGACCCTGGGCATCGAGCCAGGGATGTTCACCATCGTCGTCGGCCATGCAACCTTCTGCGTGGTGATCGTCTACAACAACGTCATCGCCCGCCTGCGCCGCACCTCCCACAGCCTGATCGAGGCGTCGATGGACCTGGGCGCCGACGGCTGGCAGACCTTTCGCTACATCATCTTGCCCAACCTGGGGTCGGCACTGTTGGCCGGTGGGATGCTGGCGTTTGCGCTGTCATTCGACGAGATCATCGTCACCACCTTCACCGCCGGCCACGAACGCACCTTGCCGCTATGGCTGCTCAACCAACTCAGCCGCCCGCGCGATGTGCCAGTGACCAACGTGGTGGCGATGCTGGTGATGATGGTCACGATGGTGCCGATATTGGGCGCGTATTACCTGACCCGTGGCGGTGAGAGCGTGGCCGGTAGCGGCGGGAAGTAGAAGGGCTTTTTGTGGGAGCGAGCTTGCTCGCGATGACTGACAAACACTCAACACAGATGTCGACTGTAAGACCGCTATCGCGAGCAAGCTCGCTCCCACAGGGATCGGTTCCAGCAGACACAGAACTGCTTCGATGAGGACAATGCTATGCAAACCAAACTGCTGATCAACGGCCATCTGGTGAACGGCGAAGGCCCTGGCCAGGCGGTGTTCAACCCATCGCTGGGCCGGGTGCTGGTGGAGATCAATGAAGCCAGCGAAGCTCAGGTCGATGCCGCCGTGCGCGCCGCCGATGCTGCCTTCGAGGCCTGGTCGCAAGTGCCGCCCAAGGACCGTTCGCTGTTGCTGCTCAAGCTGGCCGATGCCATCGAAGCCCATGGCGAAGAACTGGCGAAGCTGGAGTCGGACAACTGCGGCAAACCCTTGAGTGCCGCGCTGAATGACGAGATCCCGGCGATTGCCGACGTGTTCCGCTTCTTTGCCGGCGCCAGCCGCTGCATGAGTGGTTCGGCGGGCGGCGAATACCTGCCAGGGCACACCTCGATGATCCGTCGCGACCCGGTGGGCGTCATCGCCTCCATCGCGCCGTGGAACTACCCGCTGATGATGGTCGCCTGGAAAATCGCCCCGGCCCTGGCGGCCGGTAATACCGTGGTGCTCAAGCCGTCGGAGCAGACCCCGCTGACGGCGCTGCGCCTGGCAGAACTGGCGTCGGAGATTTTCCCCGCCGGCGTACTCAACGTGATCTTCGGCCGTGGGCCAACCGTCGGCAACCCGCTGGTCACCCACCCGAAAGTACGCATGGTGTCGCTGACCGGCTCCATCGCCACGGGCTCGAACATCATTTCCAGCACATCCGACAGCGTCAAACGCATGCACATGGAACTGGGCGGCAAGGCTCCGGTGATCATTTTCGACGACGCTGACATTGACGCCGCCGTGGAGGGCATCCGCACCTTCGGTTTCTACAACGCCGGCCAGGACTGCACCGCCGCCTGCCGCATCTATGCCCAGCAAGGCATCTACGACCAGTTCGTCGAGAAACTTGGCGCCGCGGTGGGCAGCATCAAGTACGGCCTGCAAACCGCGCCAGACACCGAGATGGGCCCGCTGATCACCGCCCAGCACCGCGACCGCGTGGCCGGTTTTGTCGAACGGGCCATTGCCCAGCCGCATATTCGCCTGATCACTGGCGGCAAGGCCGTGGACGGCAATGGGTTCTTCTTCGAGCCGACGGTGCTGGCCGACGCCCAGCAGGATGACGAAATCGTCCGCCGGGAAGTCTTCGGGCCAGTGGTGTCCGTCACACCCTTCGTCGACGAGGCACAAGTGCTGGCCTGGGCCAACGATTCCGACTACGGCCTGGCCTCATCGGTATGGACCACCGACATCGGCCGAGCCCATCGCCTGTCGGCACGCCTGCAATACGGCTGCACCTGGGTGAACACGCACTTCATGCTCGTCAGCGAAATGCCCCATGGCGGCCAGAAACGTTCCGGCTATGGCAAGGACATGTCCATGTATGGGCTGGAGGATTACACGGTGGTGCGGCATGTGATGTTCAAGCATTGACGACAAGACAACCTTGGCAACACATGCTCGCGCTTGCCCTGCGTTCGTCCTGCCAAGGTTTTCGTCGATCGGTGCACGCTCGCCGGTTGACGGAAATCCTGGCAGCACCTAGGGTGTCTACAACGTATACACCTTGGAGATCAGCCATGGCCTCGCCCGTCTTGTCCTTTCGTGTGGAAGAAGGTCTGGCCCAACAGCTGGATTTGCTGGCCGCGGCCACCGACCGCGACCGTCAGTATCACCTCAAGCGTGCACTGGTCCGATATGTGGAAGCCGAATCCTGGCATCTGCAAGCCATCAGCGAAGGCATAGCCGATGCCGACGCTGGAAACCTGACCGATCTGGACGCCGTAAAGGCTAAGTGGGCAAAGCGTGCCGAGCATCGTACTGACCGCCAAAGCACAGAGTGACCTCGACTCGATCCACGAACATTACCAAAGCGCTATCGGCGCGGAAGGCGCCGATGCTGTCATCAGTGCCATCCTGGAGACACTGCGCCAACTGCAACGCTTTCCCGGCTCGGGGCGTCCGTCAGTCGCTCCTGATATTCGAGAGCTGGTACTGACGCGCTACCCATTCGTAGCCCCCTACCGGCTCAAGCATGGACAACTGCAGGTCCTGCGGATACTGCACCAGCGCACCGAACGCCTCCAGGACTAGTCGGTGGAGTGATGTCGGCCGGTGCTCCCCGCCCCGGCCGCTCACCTGCGCCACGCTTCAAAACCGCGAAACACTGCGCATCGCATCCACCAGATAGCGCATGGCGATGCGGTCGTTTTCCGACAACTCCCGATAGCGCTCCACCAGTCTCAATTCTTCCAGGCTGAGCCGGCGTGTCCTGCGCGGGTTGGTCAGGCCTGGAAAGATCCCCAGCATTTCGGTAATGCCCTGTATTTTTGTCATGAGTTGTCCTTCTTTACGTCGAGGTTGACCTGATAGCGCCGTCTGAATCCGGCTTAGATCGCCTATCACGCTAAAGAATAGGGAGGATTCAAAGCGTGAAAAGGGAGTTTTAGAGTAATTAGTCAAAAAAAGTTGAAATCGAGATAAAAAAAGAAATAACTGTAAGAAATTTTGACCAAGCCTCGCTTTCCTTTCTCTTGAAGCCCGCATTTCCCCTATGATTTTGCGCCTCGGTGAACCGATCCAGCTCTCAGGCATCTGTTCTAACGTTCGTCGCGTTTGGCCAAAGGCATGTCCGAACTCATTTATCAGTCTCTGTAGCCAGGATCGGCTCGGGACTGTTTCGAGAAAGGTTGTATTTATGCACCGCAGGAATCTGCTCAAGGCCTCCATGGCCTTTGCCGCCTACACTGGGCTGTCGGCCTCCGGACTCATGGCCGCACGCGCCTGGGCCGCCGATCAGACTGCCGACGGCGAAGCCCGCCCCTTCGACTTCAACGGTTTGAAGGATCAGGCCCGGCGGCTGGCCGAGAGCCGCTACGTCGACACCAAGCAAGTCCTGCCAGAAACCCTGGCCCTGATGTCGCCGCTGCAGTTCAACGCCATCCAGTACGACGTCAACCACTCGCTGTGGAATGACCTCGACGGGCGGCAACTGGATGCGCAGTTCTTCCACGTCGGCATGGGCTTCAAACAGCCGGTGCGCATGTACAGCGTCGATCCGAAGACGCGTATGGCCCGTGAGGTGCACTTCCGCCCGGAACTGTTCAACTATGAGAAAACCACGGTCAACACCGCGCAATTGAAGGGTGACCTGGGCTTCGCCGGCTTTCGCGTCTTCAAGGCGCCGGAGCTGGACCGGCACGACATCGTTTCGTTTCTGGGGGCCAGCTACTTCCGCGCCGTGGATGCCAGCGGCCAGTACGGGCTGTCGGCCCGCGGCCTGGCCATCGACACCTACGCCAAGAAGCGTGAGGAATTCCCGGACTTCACCAAGTTCTGGTTTGAAACCCCGGACAAGAACAGCACCCGCTTCGTGGTCTACGCCCTGCTCGACTCCCCCAGCGCCACCGGTGCCTATCGGTTTGACATCGATTGCCAGCCGACCCGAGTGGTGATGGAGATCGACGCGCACATCAATGCCCGTACCGCCATCGAGCAGTTGGGCATCGCCCCCATGACCAGCATGTTCAGCTGCGGCACCGTCGAACGGCGCATGTGCGACACCATTCACCCGCAAATCCACGATTCCGACCGGCTGGCCATGTGGCGCGGCAACGGCGAGTGGGTGTGCCGGCCGTTGAACAACCCCGCCACCCTGCAATTCAACGCCTTCGCCGACAAGGACCCGAAAGGTTTCGGCCTGGTGCAGACCGACCACGACTTCGCCAGCTACCAGGACACCGTGGACTGGTACAGCAAGCGCCCAAGCCTGTGGGTCGAACCAACCACAGCCTGGGGCGAAGGCTCGGTCGACCTGCTGGAGATTCCTACTACCGGCGAAACCCTGGACAACATTGTCGCGTTCTGGACGCCGAAAAAACCGGTGGCCGCCGGCGACTCGCTGAACTATGGCTACAAGCTCTACTGGAGCGCGCTGCCGCCGGTCAGCACCGACCTGGCCCATGTCGACGCCACCCGCTCAGGCATGGGCGGTTTCATCGAAGGCTGGGCACCGGGCGAGCATTACCCGACCGTCTGGGCCCGTCGCTTTGCCGTGGACTTCAGCGGCGGCGGCCTCGACCAACTGCCGCCGGGCACCGGTATCGAACCCGTGGTGACCTGCTCCCATGGCGAGGTGAAGGACTTCAACGTGTTGGTGCTGGATGCGATCAAGGGCTACCGCATCACGTTCGACTGGTACCCGACCGACGACAGTGTAGAGCCGGTGCAGATGCGCCTGTTCATTCGCACCAAGGACCGGACCTTGAGCGAGACCTGGTTGTACCAATACTTCCCGCCGGCGCCGGATAAGCGCAAGTATCCCTGATAGGGATCGGGTGTCTAGGCTCGCGATGAGGCCGGTACAGCCACCGAATAATCCAGCCAGATAAACAAAAGCCCCGGCCAATGACGACCAGGGCTTTTTGTTTTATCAGGCACTAGTCCCGCAAATCCGACTCATGAATCGGCTGGTCCCGATGTGTGGCCCGCTGGTACTGCGCCGGCCACGTGGCCTTGCGGCCGCCCAGGTCATCATCGGCATGCAAGGCCCAGTACGGATCACGCAACAATTCACGGGCCAGGAAAATGATGTCAGCCTGGCAGGTGCGCAGGATGTGTTCGGCCTGGGCCGGTTCGGTGATCATGCCGACGGTGCCGGTGGCGATTTCCGACTCCTTGCGCACCCGCTCGGCAAAGCGTGTCTGGTATCCCGGGCCGGTGGGAATTTCCGCATTGGCCGCCGTGCCACCCGATGACACATCGATCAAATCCACCCCCAGGGCCCTGAAGCGCCGCGCCAGCTCCACGGTTTCGTCCGGGTTCCACCCGTCCTCGACCCAATCGGTGGCGGAAACGCGAACGAACACCGGCAGTTCTTCAGGCCATACGGCCCGCACCGCTTCGGTGACTTGCAGCACCAGGCGGATGCGATTCTCGAACGAGCCGCCGTATTGATCGCGCCGCTGATTGCTCAAGGGCGACAGAAATTGGTGCAGCAGATAACCATGGGCCGCGTGAACCTCGACCACTTTGAAGCCGGCCGTGAGGGCGCGCTTGGCTGAATCCACAAAAGCCTGGATCACACCGGCGATCTGTCCTTCGTCCAACTGCACCGGCTGGGTGTGTTGCGGGTCGAAGGCAATTGGCGATGGGCCGACCGGCACCCAGCCGCCGTCCGCCGGTTTGACGCTGCCATGCTTGCCCAACCAGGGTCGCCAGGTGCTGGCCTTGCGCCCGGCATGAGCCAGTTGTATGCCCGGCACGGCCCCTTGGGCGGTGATGAAACGGGTGATGCGTTGCAAGGGTTCGATCTGTTCATCATTCCACAGCCCCAGGTCCTGGGCAGTGATGCGACCGTCGGCGGTGACGGCGGTGGCTTCGGTGAACACCAGGCCGGCACCGCCCACGGCACGGCTGCCCAAGTGCACCAGGTGCCAATCGTTGGCCAGGCCATCGGTGCTCGAATACTGGCACATCGGCGATACCGCGATGCGATTGGGCAGGGTCAATTGGCGAAGGGTATAGGGTTCCAGCAGCAGACTCATGGGGCACCTCTCGAATCAGTGGGCAGGCTCCAGGGTTCTGTTTGAAAAGTCGACGAGTGACAAAAGGTGCAACACCCGCCCCCGCGGGCAAAAAATTCGACAAGACGTCACAAGGGCTATCAAGCAGTGCTTAGAGCCTAGTCGACAACCCGGCAGGACGGAGGGTTCAGAACTTAAAAACCGACGGTATGGCGCAATAGCGTTCTTGCCCGAACTCCTGTGGCGAGGGAGCTTGCTCCCTCGCCACAAAAGCCGATCGGCTACCGCGGCTCGATATGGGCAATCATCAATTGCACCGTTTCCTGACCGCGGAACTCGTTGAGGTCGAGCTTGTAGGCCAGTTCCACCCAGCGCACGGTAGGGTTGGGCCAGATCTCGCGGTCGATGCCAAAGGCGATGCCATCAAGCTTCACCGAGCCGCACTCGCTCTTGAGGACGACCTTCAGGTGCCGTTCGCCCACTACGCGCTGTTCGACCAACTGGAACAGGCCGTGGAACATTGGCTCAGGAAAATGCTGGCCCCAGGGACCGGCATGACGCAGCGCCCGGGCCAGTTCCAGATGGAACTCCTCGACCGCCAGGGTGCCATCCGACAACAGCCGGCCGGTCAGGTCTTCTTCGCGCAATTGCCGGCGCACTTCCGCGTCGAACGCTTCGGCGAACAACGGAAAATTCGCCTCCGGCAGCGTCAGCCCCGCCGCCATGGCGTGACCGCCGTACTTGCTGATCAGGGTGGGATGCTGCGCCGCCACCACGCTCAGCGCATCGCGAATGTGAAAGCCCGGCACCGAGCGGCCCGAGCCCTTGAGCAAACCGTCCCCGGCATCGGCAAAGGCGATGGTCGGACGGAAATAGCGCTCTTTCATCCGCGAGGCGAGGATGCCGATGACCCCTTGGTGCCACTGCGGATCGAACAGGCACAAACCGAACGGCATCGACTCCACCGGCAGGTCCTTGAGCTGGGCCAGGGCTTCGCGCTGCATGCCCTGCTCGATGGACTTGCGGTCCTGGTTCATGCCGTCCAGTTGCGCCGCCATCTCCCGCGCCAGGGCCGGGTCATCGGTGAGCAGGCATTCGATACCCAGGCTCATGTCGTCCAGGCGCCCCGCCGCATTCAGACGCGGCCCGAGGATAAAACCGAGGTCGGTGGAGGTAATCCGTGAAGCATCGCGCTTGGCCACTTCCAGGATCGCCTTGATGCCGGGGCGGGCGCGTCCGGCGCGAATCCGTTCCAGGCCCTGGTGCACCAGGATCCGGTTATTCGCGTCCAGGGGCACCACGTCGGCCACGCTGCCCAGGGCCACCAGGTCGAGCAATTCGCCGATGTTCGGCTGAGGGGTGCTGGCATACCACCCCAGGCTGCGCAGACGCGCCCGCAGGGCCATCAGCACATAAAAAATCACCCCGACACCAGCCAGGGCCTTGCTCGGGAACTCGCAGCCCGGCTGGTTCGGATTGACGATGGCGTCAGCTGCCGGCAGTTCGAGACCGGGCAAGTGGTGGTCGGTGACCAGCACCTGGAGCCCCGCCGCTTTCGCCGCCGCCACGCCTTCCACGCTGGAAATACCGTTATCCACGGTGATCAGCAACTGCGGTTCGCGGGCCAGGGCGACTTCGACGATTTCCGGGGTCAGCCCGTAGCCATATTCGAAGCGATTGGGCACCAGGTAATCGACATGGGCCGCACCGAGCAGGCGCAACCCCAGCATGCCCACGGTGCTGGCGGTCGCGCCATCGGCATCGAAGTCGCCCACGATCAGGATGCGCTGGCGCTGCTCCAGCGCCGTCACAAGCAGATCCACCGCGGCGTCGATCCCCTTGAGCTGCTGAAAGGGAATCAAGCGCGCCAGGCTCTTGTCCAGTTCAGCCTCGGACTGCACGCCACGCGCTGCGTACAGGCGGGTCAACAGGGGCGGCAGGTCACCGAGAAATGGCAGGGTATCGGGCAGCTGGCGGGGTTCTATGCGCATGGGGGAACGGACATTTCTCTATTTTTTGGAATCCTGGACTGTGGCGAGGGAGCTTGCTCCCGCTAGGCTGCGTAGCGGCCCCTTTTGTGGGTGCTGCGCACCCAAGCGGGAGCAAGCTCCCTCGCCACAATAAGTTCACTCAATGCCGGGTCAATGGCTCAACCACGCTCGCCCAGCAACCATTGCAGCTGGACTTCATGCTGGCCACGGTCGTCGGTCACGAAAATCGTGCCCTCGCTGATCATCACGTCCCACTTGATCACCCGCGGCATGTCCTGGGCCAGGGTTTCCAGCACTTCCTGGGGCACAGCGGCGATGTTGACGTTTTTCAGGTTCTTGACCGCCGGGATCACCTTGCCTTCCCAGACCCGCAGACTGCCGTAGGCCAGCAGACTGGTACGCTCGGTCCGGCGCGAGCACCAGGTCAGGCGATCGGCATCCGGCTGGCCGACTTCGATCCAGTGCAGCACACGGTCATCCAGGCTTTTTTCCCACAGCGCAGGCTCGTCGACGTCTGACAGACCACGACCAAACGCCAGCAGCTCGTTGTACCAGAACGCGTAGGCCAGCAGACGCACGGTCATACGCTCTTCGGTTTCCGAAGGGTGGCGGGCGATGGTCTGCTTCACATTCTCATACACATTGCGGTCGAGATCGGTGAGGTTCAGTTCAAACTTGTAAGTCGTGGACGGCTGGGCCATGAACGGGCTTCTTGATACGAGGAAAGGCGGCAAGTCTAACCGATGACGCGGGCAATCCACGAATTGCCGACCATCAACCTGCGGCGACCAGCCTTGGCCTATGATAAAACGCTCTATTCGTTCTGCCTTTGTCCTACAGGATCTGTCATGTCGCTTACTGCCAAACCCCTTGCCGGCGTCAAAGTCATCGAACTCGGCACCTTGATCGCCGGGCCCTTCGCCTCGCGCATCTGCGGTGAATTCGGTGCCGAAGTCATCAAGGTCGAATCGCCCGACGGCGGTGACCCCCTGCGCAAGTGGCGCAAGCTGTACGAAGGCACCTCGCTGTGGTGGTTCGTCCAGGCACGCAACAAGAAATCCCTGACCTTGAACCTCAAGCACCCCGAAGGCCTGGCAATCCTGAAAAAGCTGATCGGCGAAGCCGACATCCTGATCGAGAATTTTCGCCCCGGCGTACTGGAAAAGCTCGGCCTGGGCTGGGATGTCCTGCACGCACTGAACCCGAAACTGGTGATGGTGCGGCTTTCGGGCTTCGGCCAGACCGGGCCGATGAAAGATCAGCCTGGGTTTGGCGCGGTGGGCGAATCCATGGGCGGCTTGCGCTACATCACCGGGTTCGAGGACCGTCCGCCGGTGCGTACCGGGATTTCCATCGGCGACTCCATCGCCGCCCTCTGGGGCGTGATCGGCGCTTTGATGGCCCTGCGTCACCGCGAGATCAATGGCGGAACCGGACAAGTGGTGGACGTGGCCTTGTACGAGGCGATTTTCGCCATGATGGAAAGCATGGTGCCGGAGTTCGACGTGTTCGGCTTCATCCGTGAGCGCACCGGCAACATCATGCCCGGCATCACCCCCTCGTCCATCCACACCAGCGCTGACGGCAAGCACGTACAGATTGGCGCCAACGGCGACGCGATCTTCAAGCGCTTCATGCAGATCATTGGCCGCGACGACCTGGCCAATGACCCGCAACTGGCCAGCAACGATGGCCGTGACAACCGCCGCGACGAGCTGTACGGGGTCATCGATCGCTGGGTCAACTCGCTGCCGCTCGATAACGTTATCGACCAACTGAACCAGGCCGGAGTGCCGGCCAGTCGGATCTTCAGCGCCGAGGATATGTTCAGCGACCCGCAATTCCTCGCCCGTGAAATGTTCCTGCAGGCCAAGTTGCCCGACGGCAAGGCGTTCAAGATGCCGGGGATAGTACCGAAACTCTCCGACACCCCGGGCACCTCCGAATGGGTCGGCCCGGCGCTGGGTGAACACAACGCACAAGTGCTCGGCGAGCTTGGCTACGACGCGCAGCAGATCACCAAACTGCGCGCCGACGGGGCCATTTGACGCTCTGTAGGGGCCAGTCACCGAAGATCAAACGGTGGGAGCGAGCTTGCTCGCGATAGCGTCCGTTCAATCGACTTGATGTTGACTGGCACACCGCAATCGCGAGCAAGCTCGCTCCCACATTAGGATCGGAGTACGACCGGGAGAGCCAGGTCGGCTGTAAGGCCGCCTCGCGAGCAAGCTTTGCTCCCACAGGTCCTGCTCAAACAGATCTGATGGGTGTACGACGGGGAGAACCAGGTCGGCTACTAGGCCGCCTCGGGGTGGACGTTGATCTCGGGTGCCCCGTTAACCACGCTGGCCGAACGCAGGCATTGTGGAGTGGGCATCCCGGCATGGATGCCGGGATAGCCGCGCTGGGCCATGGATGGCCCTTCGCGGCGGGCCCACGGAGCAATGCCTGCGTTCGGGCACACCGAGCCTTAGCGAGGTGCCGAGTGGTGGGGCAAAAGCGTTTTGCTTACTTTTGCGCTCTTCAAAAGTGAGCCGCCGTAAGGGCGGAACCAATAGCCGCCGTTACCGCAGCATTGGATATCACTCAGCCAACAATAGGCTCCAGCGCCTGACAGAACGCGCTAAAAACGTAAAAGCCAGGCAAAAAGAAACCCCGAGAAGTGGGGAGACGACTCGGGGTTAAACGTGACCACTCATGGTCCGTACAACAAGCGACAAGCACCGGAGCACAATGCTTGCTCTTGTTGGTAAAAGATCTGACTCATCAGGACGTAGGAAGGTTCCCACAAAACCCCAGTCAATTCGCCGCGACCATGACCTTGTCCCGCGCCAGATTGCGCAGCGCCGCAATCACACAGGGCTCCAGCCGACCCTCGGCAATCAGCACATCGCGATGCAGGCCATCGACCACGTCGGTCAACTGACGTTTGTCGGTCAATTGGGCCTGATTGAACACTCGCTCGACCATGATGGCCCCGGAGGCATTCTTCAGCGTCACCAGGCACTCGCCCTTGGCGCCGGAGGGAGTCAGCGTGACCTGATACGGGCTCAAAGCCTCACTCAGCAATAGGCTGATACTTTCCATTCGCTCACCCTTCAATAGTCCGAAAACAACTGCATGTTCACAGTAAGTGACCGTGGGCCGCAGCAGAAAGTTCGTCAGCGCACCGAACCGGCACGCCTCCAACCTGTTCAACCGAGCATGCGCGCCCAATATGACAGGCAAACAACAGCCTTCTCTTGAAGCCTTGGCGTGGTGACAGTCGGCGTCAGGCCATCAACTTGGCGCAACGGCGCCAGCGACGCCCGACATCGGTCCAGCCCCCCAGAATGCCGCGCAACTGCCCGTCAGCCCCATAGAAGGGCACCGACCAATGATAGATTTCCCGCAATCCGCTGCTGAACATCAATTGCCGGTCGACGAACCGAGACTGGCCGGTGCGCAATTGCTCCATCACCTCCCCATGCAGCAACTCGGCGGTGGCCGGCGGGAATGCCGCCGAATCCGTCAGCCGCGTGCCCCGCAGTTTTTCGAAACGGGTCGCAAACTGGTCCTCGTAGCTTTTGTTGCACATGATCAGGCGCCCTTCCAGGTCCCGGATGAAAATCGGGTCGGGAATGGCATCCATCAAGGCCCGCTGGAGCATCAACTGGTCCTTGAGGACCGCTTCGGCCTTGAGACGTTGGTCGATCTGTATCTGCAGGCGGCGGTTCCACAGCAGGGACAGGAGGCCGAACAACACGACCACGGTCACACACCAGTAACCCCAGCGAGACAGCCGCTCCCACATCGATGGCGCCTGGACAGGCGTCATGCCGGCCATCCATTTGGACCGCATTGCGCGCATGTCCTCGGCCGGGAAGGCTTCCAGGGCTTTATTCAAGATACTCAGCAACACGCTCAGGTCTTGGCGTACAGCGAGGTAGTCTGGTTCCCACTTGCCCTCAAGACCTCTTCCTACCTGCAACTGTCCCGCCGGATAGAGGTGCACCCCGCTTTCATTTTCGATGGTGACATAGGCTTCCCGGCTCTCGACCAATGCCCGCGCCTCGCCATGGGTCTTGGTCGTGCGCAATTCGATGGCCGGGTGATCGCGCCTGATTTCCGCCTCCAAGGCATGCCGTGCTGGTAACGCCAGGACCTTCCCTTCCAGCTGCTCCAGCGAATGAAGAGGCGACTCTCCGTCACGGCCGACGAATACCCAGCCCGAGCCGCCAAATGCATGGCTGAAACTCAGGAAGTCCCGGCGTTCGTCATTCATCGCCAACAGGGTGGTCATGTCGGCCTCGCCGTTTTCCAGCATCGTCAGCAACTCACCGGGGGAGAACGACTCCCGGTGCACGAACTCAAGGCCGGTCATTTGCGTAATGCGCTGGAGAATGTCGTGGTTCAGGCCGTTCCACTGCCCCAGTTCATTCTTGAACAGGTACAACGGAAACTGCATCGTGGCCACGATGACGCGGGGGTTCTCCTTGATCCACTTCAATTCCCGCGCATCCAGCACCAGCCGTTCGCCAGGATTGAACGGCGGAGTTTCGAAAGCCGCCAACTGCGCCGCGTTGCCCCCCTGCGCCCAGTACATCAGGGCCAGGCTCATTACCCAGCCCAGGGCTGGTTTGCCTTTGCTAAAAAACGACATCTGCATTTCCTTCGAGATGACTCGCCCGTCCCTCCAAGGGCGAAAACCCGACCAGTTTGGCATGCAGAAACAAGAAAGCCCGTCAGGAGACGGGCTTCAAGATGTGACAGGGTTGCGCGGTCAGAGCGGCTTGCCGCGGTTCCCATGCTGACTGACAAAGGCCTGCACGGCCTTCAAGTCGTTGGGCAACACGGTGCAACGCTCATCTCGCTCAAACAAATCAGAAAGATGTGCAGGGAGCTCAAGTGCTTTTCCTACACCGGCTTTCTCCACGGCGTCCGGAAACTTGACCGGGTGCGCCGTGCCCAGGATCACCATCGGGATATCCAGGCTGCGACGGCATTCACGGGCGGCCCTGACGCCAATGGCTGTGTGCGGATCGAGCAGTTCACCGCTCTGCTCGAACACCTCGGCGATGGTTTCGCAAGTCTGCTCATCGTCCACCGCCAGGGAGTCGAACAACTTGCGGGCTTCGGTCCAGCGCTCAGGCTCGACGCTGAAACCGCCGCCCTGGCGGAAGCTGTCCATCAGGCCGGCAATCGCCGCACCATTGCGACCGTGCAGGTCGAACAGCAGGCGTTCGAAGTTCGACGACACCATGATGTCCATCGAAGGCGACAGCGTGGCGTGCAGGGTTTCCTTGACGTACTGGTTGCCGCTCATGAAGCGGTGCAGGATGTCGTTGCGGTTGGTGGCGACGATCAACTGGTTGATCGGCAGGCCCATGTTACGCGCCAGGTAGCCGGCGAAGATATCGCCGAAATTGCCGGTCGGCACCGAGAACGACACGGAGCGGGCCGGGCCGCCCAATTGCAGGGCCGCGTGGAAGTAATAAACGATCTGGGCCATGATCCGCGCCCAGTTGATCGAGTTCACCGCCACCAGCCGCGTGCCCTTGAGGAAGCTCTGGTCGGCGAAGCTGGCCTTGACCATTTCCTGGCAGTCATCGAAGTTGCCCTCGATGGCGATGTTGTGGATGTTATCGCCGAAAATCGTCGTCATCTGCCGACGTTGTACTTCCGAGACCCGGTTGTGCGGGTGCAGGATGAAAATATCGACGTTCTCGCAATGCTTGCAGCCTTCGATGGCCGCCGAACCGGTGTCGCCAGAGGTGGCACCGACGATCACCACACGCTCACCACGCTTTTGCAGCACGTAGTCCAGCAGGCGACCGAGCAATTGCAGGGCGAAGTCCTTGAACGCCAGGGTGGGGCCGTGGAACAGCTCCATGACCCATTCGTTACCGTTGAGCTGACGCAGCGGTGCGATGGCGTTGTGGGAAAAGACGCCATAGGTCTCTTCCAGGATTTTCTTGAAATCGGCGTCCGGGATGCTGCCGGTGACGAACGGGCGCATGACCCGGAACGCCAGTTCGTGATACGGCAGGCCGGCCCAGGAAGCGATTTCTTCCTGGGTGAAGCGCGGCAGGTTTTCCGGCACATAGAGACCGCCGTCCGTGGCCAGGCCGGCCAGGAGGACATCTTCGAAATTCAGGGCCGGTGCCTGGCCGCGGGTGCTGATATAGCGCATGGGGCAAACCTTCGGTTTGGGCTTCAAGCGTTGAAGCTGCAGGCGACACATTCAAAGACAAGTTTGCCTTCGTTCGCAGCCTGCAACTTACCGCTTGCCGCTAAATTAATTCAAATGTTCGACGCGGATACGGACCACCGGGCCAACGACACCCTGGAGCGCTTCGAGCGCCGCAATCGCGTCGTTGATGCGCTGCTCGACCACACGGTGGGTCAGCAGGATCATCGGCACCAGGCCGTCGTGTTCCTCGACTTCCTTCTGCATGATCGACTCGATGTTGATACCGCGTTCCGAGAGAATGCTCGCCACCTGCGCCAGCACACCCGGATGGTCCTTGGCCTGGATGCGCAGGTAGTAGGAGCTTTCGCACGCCTCGATCGGAAGAATCGGGTGAGCCGACAGCGAGTCTGGCTGGAAGGCCAGGTGCGGCACACGGTTTTCCGGGTCCGAGGTCATGGCGCGAACCACGTCCACCAGGTCGGCGATCACCGAAGAGGCCGTCGGCTCCATGCCGGCACCAGCGCCGTAGAACAACGTCGAGCCGGAGGCGTCGCCGTTGACCATCACCGCGTTCATCACACCGTTGACGTTGGCGATCAGGCGATCGGCCGGGATCAAGGTCGGGTGCACGCGCAGCTCGATGCCGTTGGCAGTGCTGCGCGCCACGCCCAGGTGCTTGATGCGATAGCCCAAGGCTTCGGCGTAGTTCACATCAGCGGTGGTCAGCTTGGTGATGCCTTCGGTGTAGGCCTTGTCGAACTGCAACGGAATGCCGAACGCAATGGAGGCCAGGATCGTCAGCTTGTGCGCCGCGTCGATGCCTTCCACGTCGAACGTCGGATCAGCCTCTGCGTAACCCAGGGCCTGGGCCTCGGCGAGCACGTCTTCGAAGGTGCGACCCTTCTCACGCATCTCGGTGAGGATGAAGTTGCCGGTGCCGTTGATGATCCCCGCGACCCAGTTGATGCGGTTGGCCGACAGGCCTTCGCGGATCGCCTTGATCACCGGGATGCCACCGGCCACGGCGGCTTCGAAAGCCACGATCACGCCCTTCTCGCGGGCCTTGGCGAAAATCTCATTACCGTGAACAGCGATAAGCGCCTTGTTCGCGGTGACCACATGCTTGCCATTCTCGATGGCCTTGAGTACCAGCTCGCGGGCAACGGTGTAGCCGCCGACCAGCTCTATGACGATGTCGATCTCAGGGTTCGTGGCCACTTCGAAGACATCGTTGGTAATCGCAATACCGGTCGTCTGGAACTGAGGCTTTGGCGTGCGCATGGCAATTTGTGCCACTTCGATCCCACGCCCGGCACGACGAGCAATTTCCTCGGCGTTGCGCTGAAGTACGTTGAAGGTGCCGCCACCGACGGTACCTAACCCACAGATGCCTACTTTGACCGGATTCACTCTTGACTCCCCATGAAACGGCCGACGCAAGGTCGGCCGTGAAATACAGCCGCGCAGCAACGCGACTTTGTGTTTAACGGCCCGACGAAGGTTTTCGCCGAGCCGTGATCTTCAGAAGCGGATCGCCCATGATCATTTCGCGTCCAGGGCCAGTTTGGCGACTTGTGGCGCCGGCTGGTAGCCCGGAATCACCTGGCCGTCGGCCAAAACGATGGCCGGCGTGCCGTTCACACCAATGGACTGGCCAAGGGCGAACTGCTTGGAAACCGGGTTCTCGCACTTGGCGGCCTTGATTTCCTTGCCATCGACCATCTTGTCCATGGCCGCTTTCTTGTCCTTGGAGCACCAGACCGCCTGCAACTGCTCATCGCCCGGCGAGCCCAGGCCCTGGCGCGGGAACGCAACATAGCGCACTTCGATGCCGCGCTTGTTCAGCTCCGGCACTTCGGCGTGCAGCTTGTGGCAATACGGGCAGGTGGTGTCGGTGAACACGGTGATGTGCGACTTGGTTTCGCCAATCGCCGGATAGACCACGGTTTCAGCGACTGGAATGCCGTTGATCAACTTGGAAATGCCCTGGCGCTCGGTCATCTCGGTGAGATTGACCGGCTTGCCGTCCTTGAGCTCGAACAGGTTGCCCTGGACGATGTACTGACCGTCGGCGCTGGCGTAAAGCACGCGGCTGCCCTTGAGCTTGACCTCATACAGGCCGGCCATGGGACTGGCCGAGATGGTTTCGATCGGCACTTCAAGCTGAAGGTTTTCCAGGCTCTTGCGGATAGCCTTGTCGGCCGCGTCGTCGGCGATGGCAAAGGTACTGGCCAGCGCAATGGCGGCGGCGGTGAACATCTGGATCAAACGCATGGGGACTCCTGAGGCGAACAAATGAGACGGGAAACGCCGACCCGCAGATTCGGGTTCCAACCGCCCACTGTGCAAACCGACAAAGCCTACCACATAAGGCCCGCGTGACCGAATGCCGCTGACGCAAGACGCTTTGAGGATTGATGCAGGCTTTTCTGTGGGAGCTGTCCTGTGGGAGCAAGGCTTGCTCCCACAGGGGACTTCATTCATCCGCGCGGATGGTGTTTGGCATGCAGGTCCTGCAACCGCGCCCGGGCGACGTGGGTGTAGATCTGGGTGGTGGACAGGTCGCTGTGGCCGAGCAGCATTTGCACCACCCGCAGGTCGGCGCCGTGGTTGAGCAGGTGCGTGGCAAAGGCATGGCGCAAGGTGTGGGGCGAGAGGGATTTGTTGATCCCGGCCACCTTGGCCTGGTGTTTGATGCGATGCCAGAAGGTCTGGCGAGTCATCTGCTCGCCGCGCAGGCTGGGAAACAGCACATCGCTGGGACGCCCACCCAGCAATTCATGCCGGGCATCGCGCATGTAGCGCTCGACCCAGACGATCGCTTCCTCACCCATCGGAACCAGGCGCTCCTTGCTGCCTTTACCCATCACCCGCAGCACGCCCTGGCGCAGGTTGACCTGCTCCAGGGTCAAGCTGATCAACTCGGTGACCCGCAGGCCACAGGCATACAAGACTTCCAGCATGGCCCGGTCGCGCTGACCGATGGCTTCGCTGAGGTCGGGTGCCGCCAGCAGCGCCTCCACATCGGCTTCCGACAGGGATTTGGGCAATGGGCGCCCCAGTTGCGGCATTTCCACGCGCAAGGTCGGGTCCACCGCAATCAGCTTTTCCCGCAGCAAGTAGCGATAAAAACCACGCAGGCCGGAGAGAAAACGCGCGGTCGAGCGCGGCTTGTAGTTCTGCTCCAGGCGCCACGCCAAGTGATCGAGGATCAACTCCCGGCCGGCATTGATCAGTTCCAGGTGGTTTTCCTGCAACCAACCGTTGAACAGCGCCAGGTCGCTGCGATAGGCATCACGGGTGTTATCGGACAGGCCCTTCTCCAGCCACAGGGCGTCGAGAAACTGGTCTATCAACGGATGATCGATGGCTGGCATAAAAACTCTTGAAGGATGCGGGCACACACGGCATCGAAATGGGAAATGAAGCTATGCAGGGTGCTCAAAGAGCAAATCGCAGGCAACAAAAAAGCAGCCCGCAGGCTGCTTTTTTTGCATCGGAAGCTGGACTTAAGCCAGTTTTTCCTTGATGCGAGCTGCTTTACCCGACAGGTCACGCAGGTAGTACAGCTTGGCTTTACGTACGTCACCGCGACGCTTGACAGCCATGCTGTCGATTTGCGGGCTGTAGGTCTGGAAAGTACGCTCTACGCCGACACCGTTGGAGATTTTACGAACGGTGAATGCACTGTTCACGCCACGGTTACGCTTGGCGATAACGACGCCTTCGAACGCTTGCAGACGGGAACGGTCGCCTTCCTTCACTTTCACCTGAACGACAATGGTGTCGCCTGGGGCAAAGGTAGGGATTTCTTTGGTCATCTGCTCTGCTTCGAGTGCAAGGATGATTTTGTTAGTCATGCTGTGCTCCTAAGGCAAGTCGTCGGACTCACCATCGATACGTTGTTAACTATCGTCCCGCTCGCGGATGTATTCCTCGAGCAGCTTCTTCTCTTCTCCAGAAAGCGAGCGGCTTTCCAGAAGATCGGCGCGTCGTTCATAGGTCCGACCAAGGGACTGCTGTAAACGCCAACGCCGGATGTGCGCGTGGTTGCCACTTAGCAACACGTCGGGAACACGCTGATCCGCATACACCTCCGGTCGGGTGTAGTGCGGGCAATCCAGCAGACCATCCGTAAAGGAATCTTCCTCAGCGGAATCTGCATGCCCTAAAGCTCCAGGCAGCAGTCGTGTAACCGCATCGATCAGGACCATCGCCGGCAGCTCGCCGCCAGACAGTACATAGTCGCCAATCGACCACTCTTCATCGACATGAGCTTCAATGAAACGCTCGTCAATGCCTTCATAACGGCCGGCAATCAGGATCAATGCATCCGAATTCGCCAGCTCGCGTACCGCCGACTGAGTCAGCTGACGGCCTTGGGGCGACAGGTAGATCACCTTCGCACCCTCCCCGGCTGCCGTCCTGGCCTGAACCAGCGCATCTTCCAGGGGCTTGATCTTCATCACCATGCCCGGACCACCGCCAAACGGGCGATCGTCCACAGTGTGATGTCGATCCGTGGTGTAGTCCCGCGGATTCCAACAGGTGAGCTGCAACAGCTCCTGTTTCACCGCGCGGCTGGTTATGCCGTACTCGCTGATGGCGGAAAACATCTCGGGAAACAATGTGATGACTTCAACGCGCAAGTTAGCCACGTTTAGAAATCCGCATCCCATTCCACCTTCATCTCGCCTGCGGCAAGGTCGACGGCCAACACGCATTGCTCGGTATAGGGCAACAGGCGTTCGCGATCATCCAGGCTGCCGACGCAAGGCTTGACCACCATGACATCGTTCGAACCGGTCTCGAGCAGGTGATCGATCTTCCCGAGCAATTGCCCGAGGTGGTCGATGACCTTCAGACCCACGAGCTGGTACCAGTAGTACTCGCCGTCGGTCAGTTCAGGGAACAGGTTGCGCGGCACACAGATCTCATAACCGGCCAGAAGACGCGCTTCTTCACGATCATCGAGATCCTTGAGCTTTGCGACCAGGAACTTGTCGTTCCCGCGTCCGCTGACCAGCTCCACCTGTTTCACGCTACCTTCGCGCTTGAGCGTCCAGGTTTTGTAGTCCAACAGGTTCTTGATCGGATCAGTAAAGGAATACACCTTCACTTCGCCGCGAACGCCATGTACAGAATAGATCTTGCCGACAACGATCAAATCATCAGCATCTTTTGGCGTCGCGTTCATATTGCTCAGGCCGCAGCCTTAGCCGATTCCTTCAACAACTGAGCAACGCGCTCAGAAGGTTGTGCACCAACGCTCAGCCAGTAGGCTACGCGCTCTTGGTTCACGGACAGACGAACTTCCTGACCACGGGCAACAGGGTTGAAGAAACCAACCTGCTCCTTGTGGGAACCGTCACGCGGGTTGCGGCTGTCGGTTACGGTCAGGTGGTAAAACGGGCGCTTTTTGGAGCCGCCAAGGGCAAGACGGATTGTTAGCATGTGAACATCGTTCCTGTAGTCGGTGCTGCAAATCTAAATGCACAGCGGGCATAGGTGCCCGAAAGGCCGCATATTCTAAGGAATATCCGGACTTTTGCAAATGTCTTTTTCCGGCGCCTGGCGCCATGCGATCAAGATTTGCCATAGAGCCGTCATGAAAAACGGCAAGTCAGCTCCCGCGTAGCGCGGGTTTGCTGGAGATCCCCGCATCCGTGCGGGGCAACGCCGACATGACAGTCGGCGCAGATTCTTTACATTTTCGGCATGCCGCCGCCGGGCAACATACCACCCATGCCGCGCATCATCTTGGCCATTCCGCCCTTGGCGGAGAATTTCTTCATCATCTTCTGCATCTGCTTGTGCTGCTTGATCAAGCGACCGATGTCCTGCACCTGGGTGCCGGAACCCATGGCGATACGGCGTTTGCGCGAACCGCTGATCAGCTCAGGGTCGCGGCGCTCGGCCGGGGTCATGGAGTTGATGATGGCTTCCATCTGCTTGAACTGCTTTTCAGCAGCGCCCTGGGCATTGCCCATCTGCGCCAGGTTCACGCCACCGATGTTCGGCAGTTTGTCCATGAGGCCGCCAAGGCCGCCCATGCTCTTCATTTGTTGCAACTGGTCGCGGAAGTCTTCGAGGTCGAAGCCCTTGCCCTTCTTCAGCTTCTTGGCCAGTTTGTCGGCCTTGTCCTTGTCGAGGGTCTGTTCGGCCTGCTCGATCAGGCTGAGCACGTCGCCCATGCCAAGGATGCGCGAAGCGATACGCTCGGGGTGGAACGGCTCGAGCGCTTCGCTCTTCTCGCCCATACCGATGAACTTGATCGGCTTGCCGGTGATGGCGCGTACCGACAGCGCGGCACCGCCACGGGCGTCACCGTCGACCTTGGTCAGGATCACGCCGGTCAGCGGCAACGCATCACCGAATGCCTTGGCGGTGTTGGCCGCATCCTGGCCGGTCATGGCATCAACCACGAACAGGGTTTCCACCGGGTTGATCGCGGCATGCAGCGCCTTGATCTCGCCCATCATCTCTTCATCGATGTGCAGGCGACCGGCGGTATCGACGATGACCACGTCGATGAATTTCAGTTTTGCTTCTTTAATAGCCGCCTGGGCGATGTCGACCGGCTTCTGGCTCAGGTCGGACGGGAAGAACGTCACGCCAATGTCGTTGGCCAGGGTTTCCAGTTGCTTGATCGCCGCCGGACGGTAGATGTCCGCCGACACCACCATCACCGACTTCTTCTTGCGCTCTTTAAGGAAGCGCGCCAGCTTGCCGGCTGTCGTGGTCTTGCCCGCGCCCTGCAGGCCGGCCATCAGCACCACCGCTGGCGGTACGGCACTCAGGTTCAGGTCTTCGTTGGCGGCGCCCATCAGGCTTTCGAGTTCGGCCTGGACGATCTTCACGAACGCCTGGCCCGGTGTCAGGCTGCGCGACACTTCGGTGCCGACGGCGCGTTCCTTGACCGAATTGACGAAATCCTTGACCACCGGCAGGGCGACGTCGGCTTCGAGCAACGCCATGCGCACTTCGCGCAGGGTGTCTTTGATGTTGTCCTCGGTCAGTTTCGCCTTGCCGGTGACATGGCGCAGCGTCTGCGAGAGACGGTCGGTTAGGTTTTCAAACATGCGCGATCCTTTCAGGCCCAGATGAGACCGGGATAATGGCGGCCCAGACCGTGAAAAATGTGCTCGGCGAGCCTGCGGCGTGGGCAGGTCGCGGATTATAGCGAAGAAGCGGGCAACGTACACCTTACTGTCAGTTGCGGTGGTCTTTCGTGCGGAGGGGGTTCTATGCCAAACTCAGCGCCTTTCGGGCTTGCCTAACAGGATTTATGCTCCCCTTGTCACCCAGCTTGCTTGCCACGCTCGCCGCCGCTTGCCTTTATGCCGCTGCGACCCTCTATCAAGGCACCCGCCTGGCCACCGGCGCCAAGGCGAACAAACGCCTGTTGGTCACGCTTGGCGTGCTGGCGGTGCTCGGCCACGCGATTAGCCTTTATACCCACCTGATGACGCCGATTGGCCTGGGCCTGGACTTTTTCAATGCCGCCAGCCTGATCGCCGTCGCCGTGATCGGTCTGACGCTGCTGGCCTGCTCGCGCATTCCGGTGGAAAACCTGCTGGTGCTGCTGTTCCCGCTGGGGCTGGCCACGGTGCTGCTGGCGCAGTTCGCGCCGTCGGGCACGGTGCAGATCATCGACGAAGAACCGGGCATCCTTGCCCACATCCTGCTGTCGATACTCGCCTATGGCCTGTTCACCATCGCGGTATTCCAAGCCTTGCTGCTACTGGTGCAGGACCACCAGCTCAAGCACAAGCACCCGTCCGGACTGATCCGCAACTTCCCGCCGCTGCAAACCATGGAGAGCCTGCTGTTCGGTTTCCTCTGGGCCGGCTGGAGCCTGCTGTCGCTGTCGCTGATCTCCGGCTGGTTGTTCGTCGAGAACCTGTTCGCCCAGCACCTGGTACACAAGACCCTGCTCGCCTGCCTGGCGTGGGTCGTGTTCAGCGTGCTGCTGTGGGGCCGCAACCGCCTCGGCTGGCGCGGCCACAAGGCAATCCGCTGGACCCTGGCCGGTTTCTGCCTGCTGATGCTTGCGTACTTCGGCAGCAAGCTGGTCCGCGAATACATCCTGCATGTGTGACGGACGGCGCTGATGGATACGTTGCCCGTGGCGCCGCTGTTTGCCGTGCTGGTGGTGCTGATCCTCTGGTCGGCCCTGTTCACCGCCATCGAAGCCGCCCAGCAGCACCTACTGACCCAACGCACGGCCTCACGCGCCAGTGACAAACCGCTGGCAACGCTGACATTCCCGCTGGCCAGCCTGATCCTGTGCAATACCCTCTGCCGCACCCTGGCCGTGGTCATCGGCACCTTGCTGGCGATCTTTACCTGGCTGGAAAACGGCCCTTGGGTAGCCTGGCTCGGCAGCGGCGCGGCCCTGCTGGTGTTCGCCGACTACCTGCCGCGCACCTTGGCCACCCGCCAACCCGAAGCGGTGCTGGCGCTGGGCAACGCCTTGCTGGGCATACCGTTGAAGATCCTCTATCCGTTTGCCTGGCTGTTGAATGGTGCCAGCCAATTGTTGCTGCGCCCCTTTGCGCGCAAAGCCAGCATGGTGCAACAGAGCGACGACGAAATGCCCGCGCCACCGCGCAGCGAGCAGGAACCAGAGCACAGCAGCAGCCGGCTGCACCCGATTTCCGGCATCCACGCCCTGGACAACATCACCGTCAACGATATCCTCGTGCCCCGCAGCGAGGTCGATGGGATCAACCTCGACGACCCCATCGGCGAGATCATCGAACAGTTGCGCCTGAACCGGCGTACCCGCCTGCCGATGTTCCACAGCGACATCAACCAGGTCGAAGCGGTGCTCAACACGCGCCAGATCCGTCATTTGCTGGCGGACGCGAGCCTGACCAAGGAAGCGCTGCTGACCGCCTCCCACGAGCCCTACTTCGTCCCCGAAAGCACGCCACTGCAACTGCAATTGCTGAATTTCCACAAGCAGCAGCGGCGCCTGGGCATGGTGGTGGACGAATACGGCGAAGTGCTGGGCATCGTCACCCTGGAAGACATCCTCGAAGAAATCGTCGGCGAATTCGAGAGCGAGCACAGCCTCGACAACCCCCACGTCCACCCCCAGCCCGACGGTCGCCTGATGATCGATGGCGCGGCGTCGATCCGCGAATTGAACAGGACCCTGGGCTGGCACCTGCCTTGCGACGGCCCCAAGACCCTCAACGGGCTGGTGACCGAAGCCCTGGAAACCATCCCCGAAAGCCCGGTGTGCCTGAAGATCGGCCGTTATCGGCTGGAAATCATCGAAACCGTGGACAATCGCGTCAGCCAGGTGCTGGCGTGGCATAACAGTTCGGTGCCGGCGGTGCTCTAAACACCGCACCCGTGGCGAGGGAGCAAGCTCCCTCGCCACAAAAAGCTCATCGCCAGCGCCGATATTGTATGGCAGCACTCTTGTTGATTCGTTAGCCCCCTTCCTATACTCAATCCGCTTACCCAGCCCCGTCCGAACCCCGTGCTTACCCGCACCCAGCCGGTTCCGACCCGACCATCGGCAAAATCCGCACCGGTCCTGCGACTGTTCCTACCCGAAACAGCGAAAGGATACCCGCCCACATCCCTGGGTGTTCGACCATAATAATTCGCTCCAACGGAGCACATGACTGTCAGGGATAACCGCATGACGACCGCTACCTGCAACGAGGCTGTGTCTGCCCAGCCGACAAATTCGGCCACCCGCGTGGCCACCGCGAGTTTCATCGGCACCGCCATCGAGTTCTACGACTTCTACGTCTACGCCACGGCTGCGGCCCTGGTGATCGGGCCGGTATTCTTCCCGCAAACCTCAGGCACGGCACAGATGCTGTCGTCCTTCCTGACGTTCGGCATCGCCTTCCTCGCGCGCCCGCTGGGTTCTGCGCTGTTCGGTCACTTCGGCGACCGGATCGGGCGCAAGTCGACGCTGGTGGCATCCCTACTGCTGATGGGCGTGTGCACCACGCTCATCGGCGTGTTGCCCGGCTACGCCAGCATTGGCGCCTGGGCGCCGATCCTGCTGTGCGTGCTGCGTTTCGGCCAAGGCCTGGGGTTGGGCGGTGAATGGGGCGGGGCGGCGCTGCTCGCCACGGAGAACGCGCCCAAGGGTAAGCGTGCCTGGTTCGGCATGTTCCCCCAGCTGGGGCCCTCCATCGGCTTCCTGGCGGCCAACGGGCTGTTCCTGACCCTGGCCATGAGCCTGGACGACGAGCAGTTCCGCGCCTGGGGCTGGCGGATTCCGTTCCTGCTCAGTGCCGTGCTGGTGATCGTCGGCCTTTATGTGCGGCTCAAGCTCCACGAAACCCCGGTGTTCGCCAATGCCATGGCCCGTCAGGAGCGGGTGAAGGTGCCGTTGGTCGAGCTGTTCAGCCAGTACTGGGCGCCAACCTTGCTGGGCGCCGCGGCGATGGTGGTGTGTTACGCGCTGTTCTACATCTCGACAGTGTTTTCCCTGAGCTACGGCGTGTCCACCCTCGGCTACAGCCGCGAGACCTTCCTGGGCCTGCTGTGCTTTGCCGTGCTGTTCATGGCCGCCGCTACGCCCCTGTCGGCCTGGGCCAGCGACCGCTACGGCCGCAAACCCATATTGATCCTCGGTGGTGTACTGGCGATTGCCTCGGGTTTCCTCATGGAGCCGTTGCTGACCCACGGTTCCACTGGCGGCGTGGCGCTGTTCCTGTGCATCGAGCTGTTCCTGATGGGGGTGACCTTTGCCCCCATGGGCGCCTTGCTGCCGGAACTGTTTCCCACCCACGTGCGCTACACCGGTGCCTCGGCGGCCTACAACCTGGGCGGCATCGTCGGCGCCTCGGCCGCGCCGTTCTTCGCCCAGAAACTGGTGGCGATGGGCGGTTTGAGCTATGTCGGGGGCTATGTTTCAGCGGCCGCGCTGCTCAGCGTCATCGCCGTGCTGTGCCTGAAGGAGACGCGCCACAACGACTTGAACCGGGTCGCCTAGGCCCGGGGCCGTGGCGAGGGCTCCACGCCTCGCCACGGGAACCTGTCGCAAGCCTGAACGCCCGCCAATGAAATAACCACTAACAATCGCCCACCATTGAAACCACCCCCCACCTGCCCCATCTAAGACCCATACCCCATTGCGCAGGTGCCCCATGAGCGACCAGCACTCTACAGAAGCCACTCACGATTACGCTGACTCCGAACACATCGAACACACCTCTTCCGGCACCGGCCTGGCCCTGCCTGGCCAGAATTTGCCAGACAAGGTCTACATCATCCCGATCCACAATCGTCCGTTCTTCCCGGCCCAGGTGTTGCCGGTCATCGTCAACGAAGAACCGTGGGCCGAGACCCTGGAGCTGGTGGCCAAGTCCGACCATCACTCCCTGGCGCTGTTCTTCATGGACTCGCCCCAGGAAGATCCACGCCATTTCGACACCTCGAAACTGCCGCTGTACGGCACGCTGGTGAAGGTGCACCACGCCAGCCGGGAAGGCGGCAAACTGCAATTCGTCGCCCAGGGCCTGACCCGCGTGCGCATCCGCACCTGGCTCAAGCACCATCGCCCACCGTACCTGGTGGAAGTCGAATACCCGCACCAGCCGAGCGAGCCGACCGACGAGGTCAAGGCCTACGGCATGGCGCTGATCAACGCGATCAAGGAACTGCTGCCGCTCAACCCGCTGTACAGCGAAGAGTTGAAGAACTACCTCAACCGCTTCAGCCCCAACGACCCTTCGCCGCTGACCGACTTTGCCGCCGCGCTGACCTCCGCCACCGGCAACGAACTGCAGGAAGTACTCGACTGCGTGCCCATGCTCAAGCGCATGGAAAAAGTCCTGCCGATGCTGCGCAAGGAAGTCGAAGTGGCGCGGTTGCAGAAAGAGATTTCCGCCGAGGTCAACAACAAGATCGGCGAACATCAGCGCCAGTTCTTCCTCAAGGAGCAGCTCAAGGTCATCCAGCAGGAGCTGGGTCTGACCAAGGACGACCGCAGCGCCGATATCGAACAGTTCGAGCAGCGGCTCGAAGGCAAGGTGCTGCCGGCCCAGGCGCAGAAACGCATCGAAGAGGAAATGAACAAACTTTCGATCCTGGAAACCGGCTCCCCGGAATATGCCGTCACCCGCAATTACCTGGATTGGGCGACCTCGGTGCCGTGGGGCGTGTTTGGCCAGGACAAGCTTGACCTCAAGCACGCGCGCAAGGTGCTCGACCAGCACCACGCCGGCCTGGACGACATCAAGGACCGCATCCTGGAGTTCCTCGCCGTCGGCGCCTACAAAGGCGAGATCAGCGGTTCCATCGTGCTGCTGGTGGGCCCGCCGGGCGTGGGCAAGACCAGCGTCGGCAAATCCATCGCCGAGTCCCTGGGGCGACCGTTCTACCGTTTCAGCCTCGGCGGCATGCGTGATGAAGCCGAGATCAAGGGGCATCGACGCACCTACATCGGCGCCCAGCCGGGCAAGCTGGTGCAGGCACTGAAAGACGTCGAAGTGATGAACCCGGTGATCATGCTCGACGAGATCGACAAGATGGGCCAGAGCTACCAGGGCGACCCGGCCTCGGCCTTGCTGGAGACCCTCGATCCGGAACAGAACGTCGAATTCCTCGACCACTATCTGGACCTGCGCCTGGACCTGTCGAAAGTGCTCTTCGTCTGCACCGCCAACACTCTGGACTCGATCCCCGGCCCGCTGCTGGACCGGATGGAAGTGATCCGCCTGTCGGGCTACATCACCGAAGAAAAAGTCGCCATCGCCAAGCGTCACTTGTGGCCCAAGCAACTGGCCAAGGCCGGCGTGTCCAAGGGCAGCCTGAGCATCAACGACAGCGCCCTCAAGGCGCTGATCGACGGCTATGCCCGTGAGGCTGGGGTGCGACAGCTGGAGAAACAGCTGGGCAAACTGGTGCGCAAGGCGGTGATGAAGCTGATCGACGACCCCAAGGCCGTGATCAAGCTCGGGCCGAAGGACCTCGAGGCCTCTCTGGGCAAACCGGTATTCCGCAACGAGCAGGTGTTGTCCGGCGTCGGCGTGATCACTGGCCTGGCCTGGACCAGCATGGGCGGCGCGACCTTGCCGATCGAAGCGACGCGCATCCACACCCTCAATCGCGGCTTCAAGCTGACCGGGCAACTGGGGGACGTGATGAAGGAATCGGCGGAAATCGCCCACAGCTACGTCAGTTCGCACCTGAAGCAATTTGGTGGCGATCCGAAGTTCTTTGACGAGGCCTTCGTTCACCTGCACGTACCGGAAGGCGCCACGCCCAAGGACGGCCCGAGCGCCGGCGTGACCATGGCCAGCGCGTTGCTGTCCCTGGCCCGCAACCAGCCGCCGAAAAAAGGCGTAGCCATGACCGGCGAACTGACCCTCACCGGGCACGTCCTGCCGATAGGCGGGGTGCGCGAGAAGGTCATCGCGGCGCGCCGCCAGAAAATCAACGAGCTGATCCTGCCGGAAGCCAACCGGGGCAACTTCGAAGAACTGCCGGACTACCTCAAGGAAGGTGTCACGGTGCACTTTGCCAAGCGGTTTGCGGATGTGGCCAAGGTGTTGTTCTGATATTTCTCTAGCGCTTGTGCGGGCGCCATCGCGGGCAAGCCTTGCTCCCACAGGGTAAAATGTCGCTCACAGATTTTGTGTGCGACAAAGATCTATTGTGGGAGCAAGGCTTGCCCGCGATGACGGCATCAGCAACAACATATGCCCACCTGACACACCCAGTAGCATCTTCGGTTATGCTCGCCGTTCGTCGTAAATGCCGGAGCCGTTGCCCTTATGTCCCTCACTCGCTTGCTCGTCCCTCTCAGCCTCGCCCTGTTGAGCGCCTGCGCCACGCAAACCAGCAACAACGTGACCGTGGAAAAACTGAGCCAGTGCCCGGTAAGGCTCAATAACGGGCAGAACCTGATCCTGAGCCTGCCCAGCAACCCCAGCACCGGTTATCGCTGGGCGATCCAGGATTCGGCCGGTGGCGTGCTCAAAGGCTTGGGGCCGGAGGTTTATCGCAACCCGGAAGACGCCGGCATCGTCGGCGCCGCAGGTGTCTCGACCTGGCGCTTTCAGGCGTTCAGCGCCGGCACCGGGCGCTTGCGCCTGACTTATCAGCAGCCCTGGGCCCCGGAAGTACCGCCCGTGGAAACCTTCGACTGCGCCATTGCGGTGAACTGACCGTGGGCTGGCTGATCCTTGCACTGATGGGCGCAGCCACCTACCTGTACGGCCTGACCGTGCACGCCACGCTGTTGTGCCTGCTGGTCAAGCCCATGCCGGTCCTGGCCCTGCTCGGCTGGCTGCACGATGCGCCGCCCAGTGACTATCGGCGCTGGATCAGCCTCGGGCTGATTTTTTCGCTGGTGGGCGACGTGTTGCTGGCCTGGCCGGGGGATCTGTTCGTGTTCGGCCTTGGCGCGTTTCTGCTGGCGCACCTGGCCTACCTGAAAGCCTATCTCAGCGACTGCCACCGCCCGGCACTGCTGCCATTGGCCCTGGCCTTGGGCATCGGCGCGGTGCTGTTGGGGATCCTGGTGTCGAACGGCCTCGGGCCGTTGCTGGTGCCGGTGATTGTCTACGGCCTGGCCATCAGCGCCATGCTCTGGCGAGCGTTGGCGCGGCTGGGCACCGGCGTGCCGAAACGCTCGGCCTGGCTGGCCGCCGCCGGGGCGCTGGCCTTTGTATTCTCCGACAGCCTGATTGGCATCAACCGGTTCGTGCAGCCCTTCCATGCCGCGCCTTACCTGATCATCGTCAGTTATTGGCTGGGCCAGTGGGGGATTACGGCGTCGGCGTTCCCCCAAAAGCCACACTGAACAAAGATTAATGTGGGAGCAAGGATCTGTGGGAGCAAGGCTTGCCCGCGATGAAGGCACCGCGGTCTATAGCAAGACCGCATTATCGTTCATCGCGGGCAAGCCTTGCTCCCACAGAGCCCTACTCCCACAAAACCTTACTCCTACAAAGCCTTGCTCCCACAAAGCTCGCTCCCACAGGTTTTTTGGTTAAAATGCCGGCCTTTTCACCACCCATGCCGCTGGAACCGCCGTGAGTAAAGACCCCGATCGCCTATTCGCCCAACCCCTGGCCCAAGTGCCGGACTTCGCCTTCAACGAGGACGTGGTGCGGGTGTTTCCGGACATGATCAAGCGCTCGGTGCCAGGTTACCCGACCATTGTCGAAAACCTCGGCGTGCTCGCCGCGCAATTCGCCCAGCCGGGCAGCGTGCTCTACGACCTGGGCTCGTCCCTGGGCGCCGTGACCCAGGCCCTGCGCCGTCACGTGCGCACCGACGGTTGCCGGGTAATCGCTGTGGATAACTCGGCGGCCATGGTCGAGCGCTGCCGCGAATACCTCAACGGCCAGGACTCGATGTTCCAGGAGCTGCTGCCGGTGGAAGTGATCGAAGGCGACATCCTCGCCCTGACGTTCCAGCCGGCCTCGGTGGTGGCACTGAACTTCACCCTGCAATTCATCGCGCCAGACCAGCGCACCGCATTGTTGAGCCGCATCCGCCAGTCCCTGCTACCCGGCGGTGCCCTGATCCTGTCGGAAAAATTGCGGTTCAACGATGCCGAGGAACACGCCCTGCTCACCGACCTGCACGTGGCGTTCAAGCGCGCCAACGGCTACAGCGAGCTGGAAATTGCCCAGAAACGCAGCGCCATCGAAAACGTCATGAAGCCCGACAGCCTCGAGGAACACCGCGAACGCCTGCTGGCGGCCGGGTTCTCGAAAGTCGTGCCGTGGTTCCAGTGTCTTAACTTCGCCTCGTTGATTGCCCTGCCATGATTGATCTGTCCCCCCTCGCCCGCCATCTGGCCGGCACGCCCCTGGCCGGTTGGGCCGCGACACTGCAGACGCAACTCGACAGCAAGATGGAAAAGGGCCATGGCGATCTGGAGCGTTGGCAAAGCGCGCTCGATGCGCTGCCGGCCCTGCAACCCACCACGGTCGACCTGCTGAATGGTCTGACGCTGGACACCGATTGTTCCGACGAAACCCGTGCGCAAATGCGTACTGCGTTGATGGGCCTGTCGCCATGGCGCAAAGGCCCTTTCGACCTGTTTGGCGTGCACGTGAACACCGAATGGCGCTCGGACTGGAAGTGGTCACGGGTGGCCCCGCACCTGGACCTGAAAGGCAAGCGCATCCTCGATGTGGGCTGCGGCAACGGCTACTACATGTGGCGGATGCTCGGCGCCGGGGCTGACACGGTGATCGGCGTCGACCCCAATTGGCTGTTCTTCTGCCAGTTCCAGGCGGTGCAGCGCTACCTGTCGCAGCCCAACGCCTGGCATTTGCCGTTCCCCTTCGAAGCCCTGCCAGCGGAGCTGGAAGGCTTCGACACGGTATTCTCCATGGGCGTGTTCTACCACCGGCGCTCACCGATCGAGCACCTGCTGGCCTTGAAGGACTGCCTGGTCAAGGGCGGCGAACTGGTGCTGGAAACCCTGGTGATCGAGGGCGACGAACACCAGGTGCTGGTGCCCGAGGACCGCTACGCGCAGATGCGTAACGTATGGTTCCTGCCGTCGGTCCCGGCCCTGGAGCGCTGGCTGCGCCGCGCCGGGTTCAGCGACGTGCGTTGCGTGGACGTGAGCCTGACCACCGTAGAGGAACAGCGCAGCACCGAGTGGATGAAGTATCAGTCGCTGAGCGACTTCCTCGACCCCGCCGACCACAGCAAAACCATCGAAGGGCTGCCGGCGCCGATGCGGGCGGTGATTGTGGCGCGTAAGTAAATCGCCCAAGCTGAATCGCCCATTCACCACAAAACTCCACTGTGGGAGCGAGCCCTTGTGGGAGCAAGGCTTGCCCGCGATGGAGGCACCGCGGTCTATAGCAAGGCCGCGTTATCGTTCATCGCGGGCAAGCCTTGCTCCCACAGAGGTTCACTCCCACAGGGGGACGGTGTCAGTCTGAAGGCTTGGCTCTTCGGGCCTTGAAGAACTCACTCAGCACGGTGCTGCACTCCTCGGCCAACACCCCGCCCTCGTACATCACCCGATGGTTCAGGAAACCCTGGCTGAAAAACTGCCCCTGGCTCTGCACGATGCCGGCCTTGGGCTCCAGGGCGCCGTAGACGACCCGGGCGATACGCGAATGGACGATCAGGCCAGCGCACATGCTGCATGGCTCCAACGTCACATACAACGTGCTGCCGGGCAGGCGATAGTTGCTCACCGCCTGGGCGGCGGCGCGGATGGCGACCATTTCCGCGTGGGCACTGGGGTCGTGGCCGCTGATCGGGCAGTTGAAACCGCGTCCGATGATCTCGCCGTCCTGCACCAGCACCGCGCCCACGGGCACTTCGCCCAGGGCGGCGCCTTGTGCGGCGAGGGCCAGGGCTTCGCGCATGAAGTCCTGGTCACGGCTGCGGTCGATGATCCTGGCAGGGCGAATCTGGCGCATCAAGCCACCTCGATGGCGGCCATCAGGCCGGTTTCCATGTGGTCGATCACATGGCAGTGGAACATCCATACGCCTGGATTATCCGCCACCAGCGCCACCTGCGCCCGCTCGTTCTTGCCCAGCAGGTAAGTGTCGGTGAAATACGGCACGACCTTGTGCCGGTTCGATGCGATCACCTTGAAGCTCATGCCGTGCAAATGGATCGGGTGCTGGTACTGGGTCATGTTCTTCAATTCGAAAATGTAGCTCTGGCCTTTCTTCAGCGTGGCGATCGGCCGGTCGGCGCAGGTTTTGTCAGTGATGTCCCAGGCCTTGCCGTTGATCTGCCACAGGCTCGGCGGCTTGCCATTGTCGACGTTGACCGACACCGAGCCAACCCATTCGAAATTGAAGTTGAGTTTTTCGGCATTGACCAGGTCCGGCTCCGACACCGGATTGGGCGGCAGCGCCGGCGGCCATTGGCTCGGCGCGTCACTGTTAGGCACCGAACGCAAAGTCCCCAGGCGCACCGGGCCATTGCGCAACGACAACTCTTCGCCGGCTGGCGGTGCCTTGATCGCCAGGCAAATGCGCATGCCCGGGCCAAGCCAGTATTCCTTGCCCAACGGGCGCGGTTCGATGGGGTTGCCGTCCAGCGCATAGATCTGCGCTTCAACGCCTGGGATGTTGATGCGATACGTCAGGGTGTTGTCCAGGTTGAGCAAGCGCACCCGGGTGATCTGCCCGGCCGGCAGGTCAATCACCGCTTGCGCCACGCCGTTGATGGTCGCCAGCCGCCCGGCCGTGCCGCCACGCGCCGCTTCACGGGGAATGCTGAACGCGACGAACTCGCCCTGCTCGTCCACATGCCAGCTCTTGAGGCTCAGGGTCTGCTCGTATTTGAAGCCGGTGGGCTCACGCTCTTCGATGATCAACGGCCCCACCAGTCCACGCCCGAGCTCTTCGCTGCTGTTGACGTGAGGGTGATACCAATAGCTGCCGGCGTCTGGCACGCGGAACTTGTAATCGAAATACTCGCCCGGCAGCACCGGCAATTGCGAGACATACGGCACACCGTCCATCTCCAGCGGCAAACGGATCCCGTGCCAATGAATGGTGGTGGCGACCGGCAGGTGATTGATGAAGCGTACCCGCAACCATTCGCCCTGGCGCACCCGCAGCTCGGTGCCCGGCGCCGAGGGACCAAACGCCCAGGCCTGGGTCTTGTGCCCGGCCATCAGTTCGACGTCCAGGGGCGCGGCGATCAATTCATAGTCGTGACCGGCCTCGGCATCGGCGCGCTTGCCCAACCAGTACCGCGACGCACCTCCCGCACCCACGCCAACGACAACAAGACCGGCCAGGCCACCGAGTATTTGGCGACGGGTAAAGGACATGAACGCAACCACCTATTGAATCTGCGGCGAACCGTTGGGCCCGCAAAAGGCGAATACGATACACCCGCAGATGAGAAACGGTAAGGAAAGCAAGATGAAAAAAACGTGTGGTGGTTATTCCCAACGTTTTCCCGATAGGAGAATGAATCGAACGGTCAGCGTGCTTTTGCACCGCGTGGCGTAAAAAAAGCCGAGCGACTACTCGCTCACCCGCTCCAGCCAGGCCTTGTGCGCAGCACTTGTATCGTCGGGCAAGTTGCTCAGGTAAGCGTGTAGCTCTGCTTGCATACCGAACACCTTCCATATCAACGGCGCCAAGCGCGATGCAGGGTTGCCCGCCTGCTCCAACTCGCGCAGCCACTGCAGGCTGCGCTCTTTGTATTCGGCGAGTACGTCCGACTGGTAATCGTGGGCCTTGCCCAACCCGGAGATGTACATCAGCTTGGCGACTTCCACCGTGGGCCAATGAAGAGCCATGTTGAGCGGCCAGTCGAGCATGGCACGCTCACCCCACATCGCGGATTTAGGCATGCGCCCGTTCGCCAGCAGCGTCAACATGAAGGCCTGGCCCAGCTCGGTCAGGTAGACCGGCAGGGCTTCGGCGGTGGGATGCAGGTAGAACGAATCCACGGGCGTCTCGCGCCTCAGGCCAATGCGGGCAAGCAAACGCTGCTCAAGGTCGAGTACCAGAGCACCGATGCCGGCCTTCGCCGCGCTGCCGCTTTCGGTAGTTTGCCTGGTGCGAGTCGCGCAGTCCCAGAGGCTCAGGGAAAGCTGCCATTGGGCTTGATCACCTTCACCCGAACAGCCGATCTCGCCGGTGATGAAGGACTTCATCGTCGGCGGCACGATATCGAAAAGCGCTTGGCCGTCGGCTTCACCCCCCGATAGCACCGGGCCACCGCCTTCCACGATTTGGATATAACAAGTGCCTACATGGTCGCTCCAGTAGTGCACGGCTTCGGCCAGGTAGAGAGGAATCGCACGCGAGAAGCGTCCCAGTTCATCCTCCCGTTGCGATTCGGCGCGCTCTGCCCCGTCTGTGCTTTTGGACAGCGCGAAGAAACCGATTTGAGATGCTCCTTCCGGCTTCTGCGCGAAGAACCAATCGGCGTTGCGCAAACCGTAGTGCCAGATCGGCTGGCTCAATGCCAACGTCGCGAACTGCAGGCTTTCAGGATCCACCGGCACGCCTTGGGCGTCCTGCTTGTGCATTTGCTGGAAGGCTTGGGCAAATTGGTCGAGTTGGCTTTTGATCGGCGCAAAACCCAGGGCATACAGGCGAGCGAGCAGCGCCTCGCCTTCGGCCGCTTGGCCAAGTTCCTGATAGGCGCGCAGCAAGTTGATACCGGCCATGGGGTCGTGTTTGTGCTCATCGTAGATGGGCTCGACCAGCTCGATGATCAGTGGAATCTGGCCGTTGTTACCCAAGTCGCCCGAGATCATCATCAGCGCGCTGCCGTCGAACGTACCCGCCGTCAGCACCTGCGTGTAAAACCCGCGTGCCGATTCGACGTCCTTCTGTTCCAGGCAATGACGCGCCAACCACAAGGGCGCACGCCAACTGCCGGGCAATGCAGCCACGGTACGCAGCGCCTCGAGATAGCCCGCCTCGCCGGCCTTTTCCCGCTGAAGGGCCGCCCACCACAACAGGCCATTCTCTTGATTCGGATCGGCTTGGATCGCGTGCCAAAGCGTTTCATCGGCAAGCGCCTGCTCGCCGCGCTCGCTGAAGACCTTGGCCAGGTTGGTCAGCAAGGTGCCTGTCGCGCCCACTTTCGCCATCCCGGTGCGCAGCGCGTTTTCGGCGGCATCGAGCTGGCCGTTCTCCAGCAGCACAATGCCCTGGATGACATGACTGCGCTCGGGGTTGCTGTCGATCTCGACCAGTTGCGCCGCGGCCGGAATCAAGTCAGCGACAAAACCATCATTCAAACCCGAGATGATCAGGCTGTAGAGTTCGTCGGCAGAATTCCATTTCTCTCGCAGGTTTGGCAGGAAGACGTTGTTACGCCACTCGTTGCGGGTGATCTGCATCTCACGACCGTAGCTGTCGTAGACCGTGATCAATTCACCCTCGTCCGGCTGGGGCGGCGGCGCATCAGCGTGCGCGGAAGAAACCGGTGTCGACGTGCTGGATTTCTTGCCGCTCAGAGCGGACAGGATGCGTTTGAACATAAGGGCAGTGACACCGTTTCTGAGTTTGTCGGCACGGTGTTCTTGGGATGGAAGTTTGCAGTCTTCTTGTGAGCGGCCGACAGCTTTGCGCATTCACGTGCAGAGAGCGACGGACAAACGTGGACAAGCCAAGAGCAACGATGGGGAAGTTGGCATTTAAGCACAATTTGAAACCCGACTTTGCGCAGAGCCTGGGCGTTGATCGTTCCCCCGTGGCGAGGGGATTTATCCCCGTTGGGCTGCGCAGCAGCCCCAGAACCGTCATCGCGGTGAGCCAGCTTCGGTTCAGCCTTGCAAGCCGGTGATCAGATGCACCACACCGTTGTCCAGCGTCATCACGCCTGCCACACCGGCGGCGCTCAACCCGGCCCGATCGATCCGCGCCATGTCCCGCAGTTCCACCCGCAGCCGCGTCAACGCCACGGGCTGATGGGACTTGAGGTTTTCCGCACCGCCCAACGCGGCAATGATGGCCGGTGCCAGTCCATCTACCGAGGCCGGTCGCTTGGGTTCTTCCGGTACCAGGTCCGGGGTCAGGGCTTTCCAGAATGCCTGTTGCAGTTTGTCGAACATGTTCAATGCTCCATAGCCAGCGTGGCCGGGGTGGCCGTGGATGAGTGAGTACGCAGGAGATCACGCACCTGCTCGGCGCTTTCCTGGCCCAAGGCCTGTTGAGCCAGCGTGCGGCACTCGCTCAGGTTCCATTCACGCACGCTGGCCTTGATCGCCGGAATCAGCGGCACACTGACCGATAGCTCATCCACGCCCAACCCCAGCAACACCGGCACCGCCAGGGGTTCCGATGCCAGCGCACCACACACCCCGACCCATTTGCCATGGGCACGGGCGGCCTCGACCGTACGGGCGATCAGGCGCAACACCGAGGGATGCAGGCTGTCGGCCTGGCTGGCCAGGCGGGGGTGGTCACGGTCCATGGCCAGGGCGTATTGGGTCAGGTCGTTGGTGCCGATGGAGAAGAAATCCACTTCTGGGGCGAACAGGTCGGCCATCAGCGCCGCCGCCGGCACTTCGATCATGATGCCCAGCTTCGGCGCCTGCTCGAGTCCCAGGTGGCGGACCTCTTCGTCCAGCATTTGCCGCGCCAGGCGCAGCTCCGCCAGTTGCGTGACCATGGGCAGCATGATGTGCAGCCGCGCCAGCCCCGAACAGGCGAGAATGGCCCGGAACTGTTCACGCAACAACTGGGGGCGCTCCAGGCACAGGCGAATACCGCGCATGCCGAGGAACGGATTGGCCTCATGAGCCATCGGCACATAGGCCAGCGGCTTGTCCCCGCCCACGTCCAGGGTACGTACCACCAGATTGCGCTCCGGCCCCAGGGCCCGGGCGACGGCGCTGTACAGGGCCGCTTGCTCGTCATGGCCAGGTGGGTGCGCGCGATCCAGGTAAAGCAGCTCGGAGCGCAACAGCCCGACACCTTCACCGCCCAGGCTCATGGCCTGCTCCACGTCCCGCAGCGACCCGACATTGGCACTGACCTCGACTCGATGGCCGTCAAGGGTACGCGCCGCCTGGGCCGATTGTTCGAGGTCACGCTGATGCCGCTGGCGCTGCCGCTCACGAGTGGCCTGGAGTTGCTCGACCAGGGCTTGATCCGGATTCACGTGCAGTTCGCCGTTGTCGGCATCCAGCAACACCCGGGTGCCGTTTTCCAGGGCCAGCACCGGGTGCGCCACGCCACACAGCGAGGGCAGGCCCAGCGCACGGGCGAGGATCGCGACATGGCTGGTGGCGCCACCACCCACGGTGACGAAACCGGCGATGCGTGAAGTGTCGAGGCTGGCGGTCTGGGAGGGCGTCAGTTGCTCGGCCACCAGGATCGACCGTTCAGGCAGGTTCCAGGCGTTGTCCTGAACCCCCAGGATCAGCTTGAGCACCCGTTGCCCGACATCGGCCAGGTCCGCTGCGCGCTCGGCCAGCAAAGCGCTGCCCAATTGCTGGAACAGCGCAGCGCTCGCCTCGGTAGCGGTCCTCCAGGCGAATGCCGCGCTCTTGCCCTCGGTGATCAAGGCTTGGGCCTGATCCAGCAAGGTGGGGTCTTCCAGCAACTCTTGATGGGCGCGAAAAATCTGCGCCTGGACACTGCCCGCCGCTTCGTCCTGCAACGCCTTCAAGGCTTGCGTCGCTTGCTCCAGCCCTTGATCCAGGGCGGCCTGCTCAACCTCGACGCCGGCCCCCGCCTCCTCGATCGTCAACACCTGGGAGGCGACCTGGACCACCTCACCAAACGCCGAACCGGGCGACGCACAGACACCCCGCAGCCGACCAGGCATCGACGGCTCGACGGTGACGGTCGGCACCGATGTCCGTGGCGCTTGCACCGTCTCGCCGCAGCCCGACAACAGCAATTGTTCCAACGCTTCGATGGCCTGTCCGGCCTGAGGGCCGGCGGCGCTGATCTGCACACTGTCGCCCTTGGCCGTCTGCAACGCCATGATCGCGACCAGTGATTTGCCGTTGGCGCCGGCTTGCTGCTTATGCAGTTGGATATGGGCATCAAACCCCTTGGCCGCCTGGGCGAACACCGCGGCAGGACGGGCATGCAGGCCACTTTCATTGGGCACGATCAGCGGTTTGGAAAACAGCACCGAGCCCTGCTGCGCCTCGTCGACTGGCCCTTGTTCCGTCGGGCACACACGCAACAACGGAGCACCACTCTCGATACAGCTCGACCCGTCCCCGAGCAGGCTGAAGGATTCGCCGCTGATCACCAGCATCAGCGTCAACAGACTGCGCGCATGCAGGGCGATGTAGTCGGCATCGAAATCGATCAGCGGCTGGCCGGCCTCGACCCGTTGCCCCATGGTCACCCGCGAGGTGAACCCCTTGCCCGCCAGATTGACCGTGTCCAGGCCAATGTGCATCAGCACCTGGACGCCGTTGTCAGCGGTGACACTCACCGCATGGGCGCTGTCCTGAAGCGTGCCGATGACACCGGACAGGGGTGCGCAAAGGGTCTGCGAGGTCGGATCGATGCAGATGCCATCCCCCACTACTCGGCTGGAGAAGACTGGATCCGGCACGCTGTCCAAGGGCATCAAGACCCCGGACAGCGGTGCGAGCAATTGCAAAGGTTGCGTTGTGTTCATGAGACTTCACCTGCTGCTGTCTGTTCTTTTTGGCATCGCGGGCACGCAGAGATCAGCGACCCGCGCTACACGGGTCATTTCCACCAGTATTCGACCTGCAGGCCCACGTTGGAACCATGTCGCGCACCGCCAAATACACCGGTGTCCGACAGCGCCGAACCGGCTGCCAGTTCATTGGCTGCACGCTTGGCCGCCTCGTTCCAACTGGCGTAGGTGTAGTAGAGGCGGATTTCCGGGCGTGCCCAGAATTCCGGGCCCTTGGGCGACCAGGTGGGCGCAAAGGTGAATTTGCTCAGCTTGCGTGTTCCATCGCTGGCCTGAACCTGGTCATGGCCCAGTTCGGCCACCAACTTGAATTGATCAGTGATGGCGTACGCCGGGCGAACCCCCAACGACAGCCAGTCCTGGTCGGCGCCATCGGGGCGGATGTCCTTCTGGTACACCGCCTGCACCTGCCCGCCGAAACGCGGCGTGACCTGCCAATCGAAAAACTCCACCAGACGATAGCTCTTGTTGCTGTCGTCCAGTCCGGTGTCGCCGGTATAACCCAGCCCGGTGCCGGGCCCCTCGCCATATTGCAAGGCCAGTTTATTCTTCCCACCCAGGAAGTCCTGCTGCACATGCTGGGCGGTCACCGCCCAGCCGCGATGGGCATCGCGACGGTCCGCCCGGTCGATGAAGCTCAGGCCAAACTCCAACTCACCACCGGGGTTGGCCTTGAAACCGGCGACGTTGAAGTCATGCCGGCTGACCGGGTCTTTCTGGTAGAGGTTGTCCTTGCGCGAGAAGGCGTAGCTGTACTTCAACCCGCCGATCAGCACGTCCTCAATCCCGCCACCGGTAGCACTCTGGTTCCAGTAGTAGAAATCCGAGATATGGATGTCGTTACGTTTGTAGTAACGCCGACCGGCCCACAGCGACCCGCCGTTCAGGCTGGGCATGTTCGACCATTGGGCATACATCTGCGGCATGCGTGCCGAGCCGTTTTCACCTTGGAAAGTCGGCGTGCGGTCATAGCGGTTGTACAGCGATGCCATGCCGTCCACGCTCAACACCGAGCCGTCGTCGAGGGTGAAAAGATCCTGGCGCAGTTCCAGTTCCCCGTACTGCTCGCATTCATTGCCCAAGCGATATTTAGTCTGCGCCCCAGGCAACTGGAAGCAGGATTGGGAACGGCCATTGGTCGCACTGCCGACGCCGCTGCGCAGATAGCCGGAAAACTCCAGGGCCTGAACCGGGAACGGCAGCGCCAGGCAGATACAGGACGCGGCAAGGCCACGGTTTATTATTGTTTTCATACGCCTCTCCATTATTTCTTATTGTTTTTTTGCTCCATGACTTCCCCCTTGGCCGCCATTTGGCTGACGACAAAGGGCCCACGATGCGTCTGGCGCAACGTGTTCGCTGTCAGGCATTGCCTGGGTCAGGGGAAGTTTTTTATTCAGTCGCTCAGGTGCAACACAAACGACTCGTAAGGCCGCAAGCGCAGCTGTCGGTATCGGTGTTCGCCGGCCTCGTAGTTGCCGATCACCCAGCGTTGTTTCGTGCCATGGCTGATGACCCCTTCGGGCAGTTCCACCTCACAGTCGCCCCCATAAAAATGGCTGACCACCAACAGGCGCTCCCCCTGCCCTTCGCGCAGGTACGCCCACACGTTGGGATGTTCGGGCAATAGCAGGCGGTAGACGCCGTCCTGGATCAAGGCTTCGCTGCGGCGCAAGGCGATCAATTGACGGTAGTAATGCAGCACCGACGTCGGGTCTTGCTGTTGCTGCTCGACGTTGATGAAAGCGGCGTTGGCGGGCACGCCGATCCAGGGTTCGGCCCGGCTGAAACCTGCGTTCGGCCCGGCATTCCATTGCATCGGCGTGCGCCCGTTGTCACGGGACTTCTGCATGATCGGCGCCATGGCCTCGGACTCCGACACCCCGGCGTTGCGCTTGAGGCGATAGATGTTCAGGGTTTCCACATCGCGATACTGCTCGATGTGCTCGAAGCCCGGATTGGTCATCCCCAACTCCTCGCCCTGGTACACAAACGGCGTGCCCTGGAGAAAGTGCAACGCCGTGGCAAGCATCTTCGCCGAAGGCTCGCGGTGCTCACCGTCATCGCCGAACCGCGACACCACCCGCGGCTGATCATGGTTACACCAGAACAGCGCATTCCAACCGTCACCGGCCTGCATGCCGACTTGCCAGTCGGACAGGATGCGTTTGAGTTCGAGAAAATCGAAGTCGGCCCGCACCCACTTTTGCAGGTTCGGGTAGTCCACCTTCAAGTGATGGAAATTGAACGTCATCGACAGTTCACGGGACGCCGGGCACGAATAACGAACACAGTGTTCGAGGCTGGTGGACGACATCTCGCCGACGTTGATCAGGTCGAACCCCTCGAAGACTTCCCGGTGCATTTCCTGCAGGTAGCGATGCACGTTGGGACCGTCGGTATAAAAACGCCGGCCATCGGTATGGTCGTCAGGGAAGTCGGCCGGCTTGGAGATCAGGTTGATCACATCGAGACGAAAGCCCCCCACCCCCTTGTCCCGCCAGAAACGCATCATCTTGAACACTTCGGCGCGCACCTGGGGGTTGTCCCAGTTCAGGTCGGCCTGGGTGTGGTCGAACAGGTGCAGGTAATACTGGCCGGTCTGTGCTTCGTACTCCCAGGCCGAGCCGCCGAACTTGGACTCCCAGTTGTTCGGCTGGTCCCGCCAGATATAGAAATCGCGGTATGGGTTATCGAGGCTGCTGCGGGCGGCCTGGAACCAGGGATGCTCGATGGAGGTGTGATTGACCACGATGTCGAGCATCAGCTTGATACCGCGCTTGCGCGCCTCAGTGATCAATAATTCGCAATCGGCCATGGTGCCGTAGCTGGGGTCGATGGCGTAGTAGTCACTGATGTCGTAGCCGTTGTCCCGTTGCGGCGAACGCAGGAACGGTGTCAGCCACAGGTAATCCACACCCAGCCAGTGCAAGTAGTCGAGCTTGTCCACCACCCCTCGCAAATCACCGGTGGCCTGGCCGCCATGGCTGTAGAAACTCTTTGGATAAATCTGGTAGATCACTGAGCGTTGCCAGTCTTGCATGGCGAGATTCCTTCGTTCTGTTTGGTACTGGCCCAGCGGGCTTATCGCGGGCAAGCCCGGCTCCCACAGGTGTCAGGCCACCCGATACCCTGGCCGGACGATCTTCATGCTCAACGCGCAGGTCAGGGCAAAGGGCACGCTCATGGCGATGACCATGCCGACCACGAACATCGGTATGTAGTCAGGCACGATCGAAATGAAACCCGGCAGGCCGCCGACGCCAATCGCCGAGGCCTTGATCTTGTTCAGCGACAGGAAAATGCAGCCCAGGGCCGAGCCGGCCAGGGCGCAATAGAAAGGGAATTTGTAGCGCAGGTTGACGCCGAACATTGCCGGTTCGGTGATGCCGAAATAAGCGGAAATCGCCGACGTGGACGCCATGCTCTTGTCTCGCGCATTGCGGGTCATGTAGAACACCGCCAGTGCCGCGCTGCCCTGGGCCAGGTTGGACATGACGATCATCGGCCAGATGAACGTGCCACCCTGGGTCGAGATCAATTGCAGGTCCACCGCCAGGAACATGTGGTGCATGCCGGTCACCACCAGCGGCGCATAGAGCAGGCCGAAAATCGCCCCGCCAATCACCGGCGCCAGGTCGAACAGCGCCACCATGCCTTCGGTAATCAGGATGCCCAGGTGCCGGGTGACCGGACCGATGATGGCGAGGGCCAGTACACCGGTGATGACGATGGTGGTGATGGGGATCACGAGCAACTGAATGGCGTTGGGCACCCTGGCCCGCAACCATCGCTCGATCACGCTCATGACATAGGCCGCCAGCAGGATCGGCAGAATCTGCCCCTGGTAACCGACTTTCTCGATCCGGAACCAGCCGAAGATATCGAAATACGGCAGGCTCTGGCCTTCCAACCCCGCCACGGCCTTGCCGTAGTTCCAGGCGTTGAGCAGGTCCGGGTGGACGAGCATCAGGCCCAGCACGATGCCAAGGATCTCACTGCCGCCGAAACGCTTGGCCGCCGACCAGCCCACCAGGGCCGGGAGAAAGACGAAGGAGGTATTGGCCATGAGGTTGATCAGGCTCCAGACGCCATCCAGGTTCGGATAAGCATCGAGCAACGTCTGCCCGGCAATGAACATGCCCTTGGCACCCAACAGGTTGTTGACGCCCATCAGCAGGCCGGCGATCACCAGGGCAGGCAGGATGGGCATGAACACATCGGACAGTACCCGCACCAGGCGCTGCATGCCGTTGCCCTTCTGCGCGCCCTGGCGCTTGACGTCGGCAATGGTCGCGGCGGCCAGGCCCGTCAGTTCGCGCAGGGCGGCATAGACCTTTTCCACCTCGCCCGGGCCGATGACCACCTGGAACAGGCCCCCGGTAAAAAACGAACCCTTGACCAGGTCGATCTGGTTCAGCGTGGCGCTGTCCACCCGGGTCGCGTCCTTGAGGGACAGGCGCAGGCGCGTCACGCAATGGGCCGCCTGCTCGATATTGTCGACGCCACCCAAGCTTTGCAGCAGCTCGCTGGCGATTTTGGAGTAATCGTGGCTCATGCTTTTTTCTTCCGCGTCATTCTTGTTATTGAGAGTCGACAGCACGTGGAAGAGAAAGTACTCGTCTGTACGAGTTAAATCAACAACTCGTACAGACGAGTTTTATTTTTGTTTATGATAAGCCTCCGAAAACCGGGAAACGTCCTACGCTCCTGTCGTCAAATGATGACAGCCGAATGGACAACTCCCCCACTTGGCCCGTAAGGTTCCGCCCCGGTGAACAGCGCGGTACAGAGCCCTCTCCATGAGCAAATACAACCAGATCTACAACGATCTGCTGACCAGCATTACCACCGAACGCCTGGAGCGAGGCGCTCGCCTGCCCTCCGAAACCGAACTGATGGACAGCTATCAGGCCAGCCGTGGCACGGTGCGCAAGGCCATCGAACAACTCCAGGAGCGCGGCTTCGCCCAGAAGATCCATGGCAAGGGCACCTTCGTGCTGTCGACCCAGCCCATCGAATTCCAGCTCGGCGGCATCGTCAGCTTCCAGGAGACCTACCCGCGCCTGGGCAACGATGTCAGCACCGAAGTGGTCGAGTTCAGCCAGTTTCCGTTGGAAGGAGCGCTGCTCGAACACATCAAGGCCCCCGCCGGGAGCCCGATCACCCGCATCAAGCGGGTCCGGCGAATCGACGGCAAGCGCGTGATCCTGGACATCAACCACTTCGTCAGCGACGTGATCCCCGGCCTGACCCGCGACATCGCCGTGCAGTCGATCTACGCCTTCATCGAACAGACCCTGCACCTGCAAATCGCCTACGCCCAGCGCACCATCGAAGCAGTCCGCTGCGGCAAGGACGACCAGCAACACCTGGACCTCGACGGCCAGAGCCATGTGATCGTGGTCAGCAACCAGACCTTTCTCCAGGACGGCCGACAGTTCGAGTACACCGAATCGCGGCATACGCTGGATAAGTTTTATTTTTCGGATGTGGCGCGGCGGTGAAGTCAGCCTAGATGACGGCCTTCATAGGCCGTGATCGAAAACTGTTGTGCGCATCCAGCCAAGCCTGGACACGTCCACGTTGTCGGAATCCCGGTTCAGTGACTCCCCAAGGCTGTCACCCAATCAAAGCGTCCAACTCTTCGCAAGCCATACCAGGCAACCGTAGGCCCTCTTTCGCAACGTTGACCTGCAGCGCCACCTGGGCCACATCCAACACGTCCTTGGTAAGCGAATAGTTGCCCCTTGCCTGCAGCCAGGTCAGCACATCTGCCAAATGCCAGATAGATGCACTCCCCTCATGCACCGGCGTCGGGAAGCTGCTTGGATGGGCCAACATCAGCTTGCGCATGTTCTGCCGAGACACACCTACGATCTCAGCAACGTCGGTCAGCCCGACCAAATCAGGCGCAACCTCGATCAATTTGGCCGACGGCACCGCGCGATGGACGTCGGCCAGAGCGCTAAGCACAGCCTTGACCGCATCAGGAGCCTCGCGAGTGAACTCAAGCGCCAGCCGTCCTGGCTGCCCGATGCCTATCAAGGCATCGTCGCAGCCCGTTTCTCCCAGCCGCTCGACCAGTTCATCCATGGCACAGCCATCGTCAGCAAGCTGATATTTCAAGGTAAAAATATATTCCATTGTTCTATTCCTCAGCATCGTCATCAGCCTCGCGCCGATTGCGATGCGCAGTGCAATTGTCCACGACGCGTCGCAATGCTCGCGCATGGTTGCCAGGGTTCTTCGGCGTGCTCCACATCGAGGTGATGCAGAACTCGCCACAACGGCACTCCACCTCTTTGTACGGGCAATAAACCCGCCCCCCAGGCGTGACTGCCGCCAACCTCTATGCGCCAGCCCTGCCCTTCGGCATGCCTAAGCGCTTCTTCAATTTCTTTCTTCGGGTGCGTTGGACGAATCATCCGTGATCTCCAGTATTCGCATGACTCGCCAGGTTGTCAAATGACAACCCAGGCATCCCCTTCAAGCGGCGCCACTCAGCAGCGTCTCAAACGAGGAGATAGGTTGGCATGTGACAGGTCCTCGTGAACCGTACGGTGAAATACTCTTGGGGCCATGCCGCCCGATAATAAGCGTCTCCGGAACACCGCTAAGGCGGGTAATCGTAGCGAAAGGTGACGGCACCGCCCTCCCAATACCGTCACGCTAGGTCACTACGGGCGGAAGCTGATGAAGCCTGGAATTGAGCCAAAATGAAAAAAGCCCCATGGAAGTTATCCACAGGGCTTTTGTTCAAAACGGGCGCCAGGGCCAATAGGGGCCGTCAGCAGTCAGATATCTAAGCCTGACTCATTCCCACTCAATCGTCGCCGGCGGCTTGCTCGACACGTCGTACGTCACGCGAGAAATACCTTCGATTTCATTGATGATGCGCCCGGAAACGGTTTCCAGCAGCTCGTACGGCAGGTGTGCCCAGCGCGCGGTCATGAAGTCGATGGTTTCCACGGCACGCAGGGCCACGACCCAGGCGTAACGACGGCCGTCGCCGACCACGCCCACCGATTTCACCGGTTGGAACACCACGAACGCCTGGCTGACCTTGTGGTACCAGTCGGCCTTGCGCAGTTCTTCGATGAAGATGTGGTCGGCGCGACGCAGCAGGTCGGCGTATTCCTTCTTCACTTCACCGAGGATCCGCACGCCCAGGCCCGGGCCCGGGAATGGGTGGCGGTAGACCATGTCGTACGGCAGGCCCAGCTCAAGACCCAGGCGACGCACTTCATCCTTGAACAGTTCGCGCAACGGCTCGACCAGCTTGAGGTTCATCTCTTCCGGCAGGCCACCGACGTTGTGGTGGGACTTGATCACGTGGGCCTTGCCGCTCTTGGCGCCGGCCGACTCGATCACGTCGGGGTAGATGGTGCCCTGGGCCAGGTACTTGATGTTTTCCAGCTTGTTGGACTGGGCATCGAACACGTCGATGAAGGTGCGGCCGATGATCTTGCGCTTTTTCTCGGGGTCGGACTCGCCGGCCAGGTTGTTCAGGAACTGCTCTTCGGCGTTGGCGCGGATCACCTTGACGCCCATGTTCTCGGCGAACATGGCCATCACTTGCTCGCCTTCGTGCAGGCGCAGCAGGCCGTTGTCGACGAAGACGCAGGTCAGTTGGTCGCCGATAGCCTTGTGCAGCAATGCGGCAACCACCGAGGAGTCAACGCCGCCAGACAGGCCCAGCAGCACGTTGTCAGTACCGACTTGAGCACGGACTTGGGCAATGGCGTCTTCAGCGATTTTCGACGGGGTCCACAGGGCTTCGCACTCGCAGATGTCGAGGATGAAGCGCGACAGGATGCGGCCGCCCTGCTTGGTGTGGGTCACTTCAGGGTGGAACTGCACGCCGTAGTAACGGCGATCATCGTTGAACATGCCGGCAATCGGGCAGCTCGGGGTGCTGGCCAGGATGTGGAAGTCTTCCGGCATCCTGGTGACCTTGTCACCGTGGCTCATCCACACGTCCAGGCCGAACAGGCCGTCGGCGTCGACGTGGTCCTCGATGCCGTCCAACAGGCGGCTCTTGCCGACTACGTCAACGCGGGCATAACCGAACTCGCGCAGGTCCGAACCTTCGACCTTGCCGCCCAGTTGCTCAGCCATGGTCTGCATGCCGTAGCAGATACCGAAGACGGGCACGCCCAGGTCGAACACGGCTTGCGGGCAGCGCGGGCTGTCGGCTTCGTGCACGGACTCGGGGCCGCCGGCGAGGATGACGCCTTTAGGCGCGAATTCGCGAATCGCTTCGTCATCCATGTCGAACGGATGCAATTCGCAGTACACGCCGATTTCACGCACGCGGCGGGCGATCAGTTGGGTGTACTGGGAACCGAAGTCGAGGATCAGGATGCGGTGAGCGTGAATGTCGAGGGCCATGACTCATTCTCATGTAGTGAATCAGAAACAACTCGGGGCTGAATGAACAGCCCCGGTGATTAACGTTTTGCTGAAGGCCTTAACCTACGCGGTAGTTCGGCGCTTCCTTGGTGATCTGCACGTCGTGGACATGGGACTCGGCCATGCCAGCGCCGGTGATACGCACGAATTCAGGCTTGGTGCGCATCTCGTCGATGTTGGCGCTGCCGGTGTAGCCCATGGAAGAACGCAGGCCACCCATCAGTTGATGGATGATGGCGCTCAGGGTGCCTTTGTACGGCACGCGACCTTCGATGCCTTCCGGCACCAGCTTCTCGGCACCCGCGGAGGAGTCCTGGAAGTAACGGTCGGACGAGCCCTGGGCCTGGGACATGGCGCCCAGCGAACCCATGCCGCGATAGGCCTTGTAGCTACGGCCCTGGAACAGCTCGATCTCGCCCGGTGCTTCTTCGGTACCGGCGAACATCGAACCCATCATCACGCAGGAGGCACCGGCTACGATGGCCTTGGACAGGTCACCGGAGAAGCGGATGCCGCCGTCGGCGATCAACGGCACGCCAGTGCCTTCAAGGGCGGCGGCGACGTTGGCGATGGCGCTGATCTGCGGCACGCCGACACCGGCAACGATACGGGTGGTGCAGATCGAGCCAGGGCCGATACCGACCTTGACCGCGTCGGCGCCGGCTTCGGCCAGGGCCTTGGCCGCAGCGCCGGTGGCGATGTTGCCGCCGATCACCTGCACTTCAGGGAAGTTCTGCTTGACCCAGCGAACGCGGTCGATCACGCCTTTGGAGTGGCCGTGGGCGGTGTCGACCACCACCACATCAACACCGGCACTGACCAGGGCGGCGACACGGTCACCGGTGTCCTTGCCGGTACCGACCGCAGCGCCGACGCGCAGACGACCTTGGTCGTCCTTGCTGGCCAGCGGGTAGGCCTTGGCTTTTTCGATGTCGTTGACGGTCATCATGCCCTTGAGGGCGAATTTGTCGTCGACGATCAGCACGCGCTCGATGCGGTGCTTGTGCAGCAACTCGCGGACTTCGTCCTTGTTGGTGCCTTCCTTGACCGTGACCAGGCGCTCTTTAGGCGTCATCACTTGGCGGACGGTGGCATCCAGGCGATTCTCGAAACGCACGTCACGGGAGGTGACGATGCCGACCAGGTCGCCATCGTGCAGCACCGGAACGCCGGAGATATTGTGCATGCGGGTCAGTTCGAACAGATCCCGGACCGTGGCGTCAGCCTCGATGGTGATCGGATCCTTGACCACGCCAGCCTCGAACCGCTTGACCTTGCGCACTTCGGCGGCCTGCTGTTCGATGGTCATGTTCTTGTGGATGATACCGATACCGCCTTCCTGGGCCATGGCAATGGCCAGACGGGCTTCGGTCACGGTGTCCATGGCGGCGGAAACCAGGGGGATATTCAGTTCGATGCCACGGGTGAGACGGGTTTTGAGACTGACTTCGTTAGGCAGTACTTCGGAATAACCGGGCACTAGGAGAATGTCGTCGAAGGTCAGAGCTTCTTGGCTGATACGCAGCATCGCGGGGGCTCCCGAGCGGGAAAATGGAAGCGCGCCATTATACTCATGGACCCCCTCTGGCTCAATGTAAAACTCTGTCTATTATTGCCGGTCTGATTGACGGGCTAAATCACTGCCCCACTGCCAACACATTCCCACAGGGGTTATTGCCCCCCCTCCTACAACTCCACCTTCACCCAACTCACCGGCTGATCGAGCCAATCGGCGAATTCATCGAGGAAGTCCTGCTTGAACCCCGCCTCCAGCCAATTGTTGAAGATGAACCCCAGGTTCGAAAAGCCGCAGGGCTGCAGGAACAGGAAGCCGTTGATGTCATCCTCATGGCCGCATTCGGGGCAGGTGAAGTTGTCGGTGCGCGCCGGCATCCAGTCTTCCAGGCTTTCGAACAGCGCTTCGCCGACTTCCTTGCGGCACTCGGCGCAACCGGCTTCTTCGAGAAAGCCCTTGGCCGGTGTATAGATGCAGCGCTTGGTGATGATCTCCAAGCCATTGATCGACTCGCCGAATGGCAAGGCTTCGGGGTGCATGACCACCTCGCGGGCACCGGGGGCGATGGCGTGGGCCATGCGATTGCCGGTGCGCCCGCAGGTGGTCAGTTGTTCTTCGACGATATTCTTGCGCACCAGCCAGCGCACGATCGCCCGGGCCCGAGGCTCGTGGACCGGCAGGGTGGAAATTTTCGGAACGATGATGCTTTGCGAGTTCATGGCGAGGCCTGGCTGTTTCCCTGGCAGGGTCTGATCAAAGGCCGGCAGCTTAATCCCTGGCCGGGCCAGGTCAAGCACTCAGGTAGCGCCCGATCAACGCGAGGCCGCTGGCAAGCACCAGCCAGGTGACCAGCCGCACGAATGCCTCACGCGACATCTTCAGAGTCAAGCGACGCCCTACCCACAACCCCAGCGCCATGGCCGGCAACAAACACAGCGCCAGTACCAACAAGGGTAGCTCGGCATACACCCCGGCCACGATAAACAGGCTCAGGCGCACCACGGTGCTGCAACTGATCAGGGCACTTTGCGTGGCTCGGGCCGCGTCCTTGGGCAAGCGACTGTTCAGGTAGATGGCATATAAAAAGCCGCCACTGCCAAACAACGCGCCGAACATCCCACCCACCGTGCCCATCGGGAACGCCCACCGCGCTGACAACTGCGTCGGCCGAGCTTTTATCAACAGGCTGTAGATCGCATAGCAACTGATGAACACCCCCATCAACAGCAACAACAGGTCGGACTTGAGGTTGAGCAGGAAAATCACCCCGAGGGTGCAGCCTAGCGCCATGCACGGCAGCAACCGCAGCAGCTCCGGCCGGGACACATCTCGGCGCGACGGCAGCAAGTTGCCGAAGGCCGCGACGAAATCCAACAAGACCAGCAGCGGGACGATTTTCGACAGGGGCATGAACAGCAGCAGGATGGGCGCGGCCACCAGCGCCGTGCCGAACCCGGCAATGCCGAACACGATGTAGGCCAGGGCAATGGCCGAGCCGATCACCAGCCATTGCGTGGGGGCGAAGGCCCACTGGCCCAACCATGGGAGAAGATTCATCCGGCACTTCCTTGATGAGGAGAGCGGCGACTTTAGCCAGATCCGGGGGACTACTTCCAGCATTTGTGGTGATTGGCCTACCGCTATCGCGAGCAAGCTCGCTCCCACATTTGATCTTCAGTGCGGCATAGATCTCCTGTGGGAGCGAGCTTGCTCGCGATGCAGGCAACCCGGTCTAATTGTCTGCACACCATCGGCGAATCCCCTTATCATGCCGCCCATGATTAAAGATCCCTTTGCCCGACTGGGCCTGGACCGCGAGGTCCTGACTGTCAGCCAGCTCAACGGCCGTGCGCGGGTGTTGCTTGAAGACGTGTTCAGCAACATCTGGGTCGAGGGCGAAATCTCCAACCTCGCCCGCCCGGCCTCCGGCCATGTGTACTTCACCCTCAAGGACAGTGGCGCCCAGGTGCGTTGCGCGCTGTTCCGGCAGAATGCCGCGCGGGTGCGCCAGGCCTTGAAGGACGGGCTGGCGGTGAAAGTGCGCGGCAAGGTCTCGCTGTTCGAAGGCCGTGGCGACTATCAATTGATCCTCGATACCGTCGAGCCGGCCGGCGATGGCGCCCTGCGCCTGGCCTTCGATGCCCTGAAGGAGAAACTCAGCGCCGAAGGCCTGTTCAGTGCCGAGCGCAAGGTGCCGCTGCCGGCCCATCCGCAACGCATTGGCATCATCAGTTCGCCCACGGGCGCGGTGATCCGCGACATCATCAGTGTTTTCCGCCGCCGCGCGCCGCAGATTGCCCTGACCTTGATTCCCACCGCCGTGCAAGGTCGCGAAGCTACCGCACAAATCGTCCGCGCCCTGAAGCTGGCCGACGCCCGGGGTTTCGATGCGCTGATCCTGGCCCGGGGCGGCGGTTCGCTGGAAGACTTGTGGTGCTTCAACGAAGAAGCCGTGGCCCGGGCGGTGGATGCCTGCGTCACGCCGATCGTCAGCGCCGTGGGCCATGAAACCGACGTGTCTATCAGCGATTTCGTCGCCGACGTGCGCGCCCCGACCCCGTCCGCCGCCGCCGAACTGCTCGCTCCCGATGCCGGTGACCTGGTGCGTCGGGTCGAAAGCCTGCATCGCCGACTGGTGATGCGCATGCGCGACCGACTGATGCGCGATCAATTGCGCCTCGAAGGCCTCACCCGACGCCTGCGCCACCCCGGCGAACGCCTGCGCCAGCAAGCCCAGCGCCTCGACGACCTGGACATGCGCATGCGCCGGGCGTTCGAACGCAACCTCAATACCCGTCGTGAACGTTTGATCCGCCTGGAAACCCGCCTGGCCGGGCAACATCCGGGCCGGCAACTGGCATTGCTGCGCCAGCGCCTGGACAGCCTGGCCGAACGCCTGCCCCGGGCCATGCGCGAAGGCCTCAAGACGCGCCGCGTGCAATTGCACAACCAGATGCAGACGCTGCACATTGTCAGCCCCCTGGCGACCCTCGGCCGGGGCTACAGCATTTTGCTCGACGAACGCGGCCAGGCAATCCGCAGTGCCGGGCAAACCCAGACCGGCCAGCGCCTGACCGCCAAGCTCGGCGAAGGCGAATTGCTGGTACGGGTCGAAGACAATCACCTGACGCCGGTCACCCTTTCTTTACTGGACTGATTCATGCCGCGATATCTCGCCCCCTTGTTCTTGCTGTGCCTGACCTTCAACGCCCACGCCGACAGTTACATCACCCGCCTGCTGAACAAACCGGTGCCCGGCGGCGTGGCCGTGGTGGACCTGGGCAGCGCGGCCAAGGCACCGAAAGCCAGTTACCAGGGCAAGCCGGTGCTGGTGGTCAAGGAACAGGACAACTGGCTGGCGATTGTCGGCATCCCGCTGACGGTCCAGCCCGGCACACAGCAGATCAGCAGTGGCGGCGGCACCCAGCCGTTCGTGGTCGGCTACAAGAAGTATCCCGAGCAACACATCACCCTGAAGAATAAGCGCCAGGTCAACCCGAACCCGGCGGACCTCAAACGCATCGAGGCCGAACTGGCGGTGCAACTGAAGGCCTACCGCAGCTTCAGCCCGAACATCCCCAGCAACCTGTTGCTGGACAAACCGGTCAACGGCCCGTTGTCGAGCAAGTTCGGCGTGCGCCGCTTCTTCAACGGCGAAGAGCGCAACCCCCACGCCGGCCTGGACTTCGCCGTGCCCGCCGGCACGCCGATCAAGACCCCGGCCGCCGGCAAGGTGATCCTCACCGGTAATTACTTCTTCAATGGCAACACCGTGTTCGTCGACCATGGCCTGGGCTTCATCAGCATGTTCTGCCACATGTCGAAGATCGACGTGAAGGTCGGCCAGCAACTGGCCCGGGGCACCGTGGTGGGCAAGGTCGGCGCCACCGGCCGCGCGACGGGGCCGCACATGCACTGGAACATCAGCCTGAACGATGCGCGGGTGGATCCGGCGATTTTTATCGGGGCTTTCCAACCCTGAGTATTTTGCGATGAGGCCACTGGCCTCTTCGCGAGCAGGCTCGCTCCCACATTGGGATCTGTTGTGAACACAACATTTGCAACCCACAGAGATCCCCTGTGGGAGCGAGCCTGCTCGCGATGACGGCAACCGCATCACCACTATCCTGGGAATTGCCAAGCCCTAAATATCGACGCAATCCTCAGGATACAAACTGTCTATATGCGCGATTAAATCTCGCAAACCCGCCTAAAAGCAGAACTTATCTCAATTTTTTCCGACTGCTTGCGATCCGCCCCTCACGCGGTTAGGGTTGAAGGCATGAAAACCTCTCACACCCTCATTCAGCTTCGCCAGCACCGCAGCCTGTGCCTCGTCAGCGCACGACTGCCGGGCTGAATCGCGGCACCTCGTCCCGGCTGTGAAGCCACCCCCATCGAACCACCGGCAGGCCGCCTTTTTCCGGCCACGACAATAAGGATTCCGCCCATGAGCATGCTCAAAGACCCGTCTTCCAAATACCGCGCCTTCCCGACCATCAACCTGCCGGATCGCACTTGGCCGTCGAAGACCATCACCGCCGCGCCGATCTGGTGCAGCTCCGACCTGCGCGACGGCAACCAGTCGCTGATCGAGCCGATGGACGCGGTCAAGAAGCTGCGCTTCTGGAAAACCCTCGTCGCAGTGGGCGTGAAGGAAATCGAAGCGTCGTTCCCAGCCGCTTCGCAGACCGACTTCGACTTCGTGCGTACCCTCATCGAAGAAGGCCACATCCCGGACGACACCACCATCCAGGTGCTGACCCAGGCCCGTGAAGACCTGATCGCCCGTACGTTCGAATCCCTGCGCGGCGCAAAAAAGGCCATCGTCCACCTGTACAACGCCACCTGCCCGTCGTTCCGCCGCATCGTGTTCAACCAGGACAAGGAAGGCGTGAAGGAAATCGCGGTGAACGCGGCCAAGCTGTTCGTAAAATACGCCGCGCAGCAGCCGGAAACCCAGTGGCAGTTCGAGTATTCGCCAGAGACTTTCAGCGCCACTGAGCTGGAATTCGCCAAGGAAGTCTGCGACGCGGTGATCGAAGTCTGGAACCCGACGCCAGAGCGCAAGGTGATCCTCAACCTGCCCGCTACCGTGGAAGTCGCCACGCCGAACATCTACGCCGACCAGATCGAGTGGTTCCACCGCAACATCACCCGTCGTGACAGCGTGCTCATCAGCCTGCACACCCACAACGACCGTGGCACCGGCGTGGCCGCTACCGAGCTGGGCCTGATGGCGGGTGCCGACCGTGTCGAAGGCTGCCTGTTCGGCAACGGCGAACGCACCGGCAACGTCGACCTGGTGACCGTGGCGCTGAACCTCTACACCCAGGGCATCAACCCCGGGCTGGACTTCTCCGACATCGACGGCGTGCGCAAAGTGGTCGAGGAATGCAACCAGATCCCGGTGCACCCGCGTCATCCGTACGTTGGCGACCTGGTTCACACCGCATTCTCCGGCTCGCACCAGGACGCCATCCGCAAGGGCTTCGCCCAGCAGAAATCGGACGGTCTGTGGGAAGTGCCATACCTGCCAATCGACCCGGCCGACATCGGCCGCAGCTACGAGGCGGTGATTCGCGTCAACAGCCAGTCGGGCAAGGGCGGTATCGCCTACCTGCTGGAACAGGAATACGGCATCAGCCTGCCGCGTCGCATGCAGATCGAATTCAGCCAGGTGGTACAGCGCGAAACCGATCGCCTGGGCCTGGAAATGACGGCTCAGCAGATCCACGCCTTGCTGCAGCGTGAATACCTGCAAGCCAACACTCCGTACGCGCTGGTCAGCCATCGCCTGCAGGAAGAAAACGGCAACAGCGCCGTAGAAGTGGAAGTGGCGAGCAAGGGCCAGGGCGAGACCAACCTGCACTGGCGCGGCAAGGGCAACGGCGCGCTAGAAGCGCTGGTGGCCGGCCTGCCAATTCCGGTGGAGATCATGGACTACAACGAACACGCCATCGGCGCCGGCACCAACGCCAAGGCGGCGGCGTACATCGAACTGCGGGTCAACGGCGAGCGTGCGGTGCACGGCGTGGGTATCGATGAAAACATCACCACCGCCAGCTTCAAGGCGCTGTTCAGTGCACTGAACCGTTCCCTGAGCCAGCCGGAAGCCAAAGCGGCCTGATCCAAGGCTGAAATGCAAAAAGGCCCCGGGGTGTGAACCCTGGGGCCTTTTTGTTTGGCTGATGATTTTGTCTCGCCTGTCAGGGCCTCATCGCGAGCAAGCTCGCTCCCACACTGGTCGGCATGATGCAAAATCCTGTGGGAGCAAGCTTGCTCGCGATGGCGGCCTATCAGGCAGCCAAAATGTCAGGCATGGGTATCGATCGAAACAGTCATCGCCTGCAACAACGCGGCCTGCAAGGTTTGCAAAGTCGCTTGGGTCGCCATGATCTGAGTCTGGATCGCCATGGTTTCCTGAGCTTTCTGCTCCTCATCGGCGCGGCTTTTTTGCACCCGTGCCAGCTGGGCTTGCTGTTCGGCCAGCAACTTCTCGGTCTGTTCGATCTGCTTCTTCAGTTGCTCGATGACATCGCTGCTGCCGCTGCTGCCACCCGCACCTGCGATATTCGCGCCACTGGTGTCGACTTCCAGTGTCTTGCTTTTGTCTTCGCTGCCGTCAGTCGATGTCACTGGACTGACCGCTTTCTCTTCTTCAGCCCCACGAATAGAGACTTTAGGGGCTGACAATGGATAAGGGTTAACGGTGGTTGCGCTGATGCTGGTCATAGGGACTTCTCCTTGGCTGACCGGTTATCGGCACGCAACCTCACTCCTGAAGGGTTGAAACGTTTCAGTTAGATGAATTCGAACGAGTCGGCATCCAGGTTCGCCGGAAACCGCGTGCGATACGCCGCCAGGTCCGCTGCGTTCAAGCACACCTTGAACACACCATCCGCTTCGCCGGCGCTGAGCAAGCTCTCGCCCTGGAAATCCAATACCTGGCTGTCACCGGTATAGGCGAAGCCCTTGCCGTCGGTACCGACACGGTTTACCGCCGCCACGTAGCACAGGTTCTCGATCGCCCGGGCCGGCAACAGCCGGTTCCAATGCTGACGCCGCGCCCCGGGCCAGTTGGCGGTGTACAGCAGCAGGTCGGTGTCCTCGGCATCGCGGCTCCAGACCGGGAAGCGCAGGTCGTAGCAAATCAGCGGACGAATCCGCCAGCCCTTGAGCTCGAACAGCACCTGTCGCTCACCCGGGGTGTAGTGGTTGTGCTCCCCCGCCATGCGAAACAGATGGCGCTTGTCGTAATGCAGCACTTCTCCATCCGGCCGTGCCCAGAGCAGGCGATTGCGATGGCTGCCGTCAGCGGCCTGGATGATCACACTGCCGGTAATCACTGCGTCCAGCTTCGCCGCCTGGGCCTTGAGCCATTGGCGCGTCGGGCCGTTCTCCGGCTCCGCCAGGGTCTCGGATTCCATGGAGAAGCCGGTGGTGAACATTTCCGGGAGGATGATCAAGTCAGCCCCGCGTGCCTGCTCCAGCAACGCTTCGAAATGTTCCAGGTTGGCCCGGCGGTCGTGCCAGGCCAGGGTGGTCTGGACCAGGGCAATGTCCAGGTCCGGCAATGTGCTCAAATCACGCATAGCTTTTGCGCCGCTTCACGCAGCGTCTCCTCGCGTTTGGCAAAGCACAGGCGCACCAGGCGCTGGCCTTGTGGTGGATGCTGGTAGAACACCGAGATCGGAATCGTCGCCACGCCATGCTCGCGGGTCATCCACACCGCCATGTCGACGTCATTCAGGTCCGGGCGAATCTGCGAATAATCCACCAGTTGGAAATAAGTGCCGGTCACGCGCTTGAAGCTGAACCGCGACGGCGCCAGCAGATCGCAGAACAGGTCGCGCTTGGCCTGGTAGAAGTCCGGCAGCTCATCGACGTGTTCCGGATGCTCGGCCATGTAGTCGGCCAGGGCGTACTGCAACGGCGTCACGCCACAGAAGCTGACGTACTGGTGCACCTTGCGCAGCTCCGCCGTCAGGGCCGCTGGCGCCACCACGTAGCCGGTTTTCCAGCCGGTGACGTGGTAGGTCTTGCCGAACGAACTGACCACGAAGGCGCGGCGGTACAGCTCTTCATGGGCCAGGACACTGGCGTGGGCAACGCCGTCGAACACCAGGTGTTCGTAGACCTCATCGCTGACCAGGTAGATGTCTCGGTCGCGAATCAGCGTCGCCAATTGATCCAGTTCGGCGCGGCTGATCAGGGCGCCGCTGGGGTTGTGTGGCGAGTTGAGGATGATCATGCGCGTACGCGGGCTCAGGGCTTGGCCGAGCTTCTCGAAGTCGATGGCGAAGTCATCCAGGCCCAATGGCACATGCACGCAATGCCCGCCGGCCAACTGCACGGCAGGCTCGTAGCTGTCGTAGCTGGGGTCGAAGACGATCACTTCGTCGCCGCTGTGGACCACCGCCGCAATGGCACAGAAAATCGCCTGGGTCGCACCTGGGGTCACGGTGACCTCCTGATCGGCATCGACGTTGGCGCCGTAGCTGCGGGCGATCTTCGCTGCGATCTGCTGGCGCAGCGCCGGCAGACCGGTCATCGGTGAGTACTGGTTATGGCCTTGGGCAATGTGCCGGCCGACCGCATCGCGCAGGGCCTGCGGGCCATCGAAATCGGGAAAACCCTGGGACAGGTTCAGCGCGCCCGTTTGCGCGGCGAGCTGGGACATCTGGGTGAAAATCGTGATGCCGACATTCGGCAACTTGCTGGTGATCATGAAGGGTCCCTGCTCTGCACCCGGCTCTGGTGCGGCGCGGGAGAGCTCGAGAATAGCCCAATCGCCGGGCATGAAAAAGGGTGCCACCCAGGGCACCCTTCTCATGCTGAAGACTCATGCCCTGTGGGAGCCAGGGCTGTGGTAAGCAAGACTTTGGGAGCAAGCCTTGCTCCCACAGGTCCATAGGTCCATAGGTCCATAGGTCCATAGGTCCACAGATCCCAGATCCCAGATCCCAGATCCAGACTGGATCAGCGCTTGTCGCGGCGCTTCTTGTCGGCCTTCTTGTGGTGCGACATCAAGCGGCGCTTCTTGTTGACCTGGCGGTCGGTGAGCGTGTTCTTGTTGCCTTCGTACGGGTTCTCGCCGCCCTTGAACTCGATGCGGATCGGCGTGCCGACCAGCTTCAGGACGCGACGGTAGGTGTTCTCCAGGTAACGAACGTACGACTTGGGCACCTTCTCGATCTGGTTACCGTGAATCACGATAATCGGCGGGTTGGCACCGCCCAAGTGGGCGTAGCGCAGCTTGATCCGACGGTTGTTGACCATCGGTGGCGCGTGCTCGCCTACCGCATCTTCGAGGATCTGGGTGAGGCGGTTGGTCGGCCAGCGAGTCACCGCCGACTTGAACGAGTTCTGCACCGAAGCGTAGAGGTTGCCCACGCCCGTGCCGTGCAGGGCCGAGATGAAGTGGATATCGGCAAAGTCGACGAAGAACAGCCGGCGCTGCAATTCAACCTTGACGAAATCCCGTTCGCTCGGCGTCATGCCGTCCCACTTGTTGATCGCGATGACCAGCGCACGACCGGCTTCCAGGGCGAAGCCCAGCAGGTTGAGGTCGTGATCGACCACGCCTTCGCGGGCGTCCATCACGAAGATCACCACGTTGGCGTCTTTGATCGCCTGCAGGGTCTTGACCACGGAGAACTTTTCAACTTCTTCGTGGATCTTGCCGCGCTTGCGCACACCGGCGGTGTCGATCAGCGTGTACTTCTCTTCGTTACGCTCGAAGGGAATGTAGATGCTGTCGCGGGTGGTGCCGGGCTGGTCATAGACGATGACCCGGTCTTCACCGAGCATGCGGTTGACCAACGTCGACTTGCCCACGTTCGGGCGGCCGATGATGGCGATCTTGATCCCGTCTTTTTCGCTCGGGCCCGGAATGCGCTTGGCTTCCTCGCCTTCGGCAACGATCTCTTCCTCGCCGTCTTCCGGTTCTTCTGCGTCGTCCTTGGGGAAACTCTCCAGGGCGATTTCCAGCATCTGGGTGATGCCACGACCGTGGGCGCCGGCGATCGGAATCGCCTGGCCCATGCCCAACGGGGCGAACTCGGCGCGGGCCATGTCCGGGTCGATGTTGTCGACCTTGTTGGCGACCACGTAGGAACGCTTGTTACGCTTGCGCAAATGCTCGGCGATCATCTGGTCGGCGGCGGTAAAACCGGCCTTGGCGTCTACCAGGAACAGCACCACATCGGCTTCTTCGATGGCGAGCAGCGACTGCTCGGCCATTTTTTCGTCCATGCCGTGTTCATCACCGGAGATGCCGCCGGTGTCGACCAGAATATAGGTACGCCCTTGCCACTTGGCCTCACCGTATTGGCGATCACGGGTCAGACCGGACAAGTCGCCGACAATGGCGTCGCGAGTCCTGGTCAGGCGGTTGAACAAGGTGGACTTGCCGACGTTCGGTCGGCCCACCAGGGCGATTACGGGAACCATGCGGCTCTCCACTTCGTTATTTCAGAAAATACAAAAGCCGCTGCGAGGCAGCGGCTGGTGCTCGGGGCAGTCTGTGCAAGCCCTGCAAACCTTGTGAACAAGGCCGCTTGGGGGATTAGCCCCAAGCATAGTCTTACTTGATGGTCAGGGCTTCCAGTTTGCCGCTGTTGCCATACACATAGATCATGTCGCCCACCACCAGCGGACGGGCACGCAGGCCGTCGCTGTCGATGCGCTCACGGCCGACGAAACGACCGTCCACCTGGCTGAGCAGGTGCAGGTAACCTTCCAGGTCACCCACTGCAACGTAACTGGAGAACACTTCCGGGGCCGACAGTTGACGACGGGCCAGGGAGTCGTTGCTCCACAAGGCGGTGGTGGAACGCTCGTCAACGCCTTCGACGGTGCCCGAGGACAGGCTCACGTAGACGCTGCCAAAGCCTTGGGCAACACCGGCGTAGCTGGACGCATCGCGCTGCCACAACGGACGACCGCTTTCCAGGTCCAGTGCCGCCACGCGGCCCTGGTAGCTGGCGACGTACAGGGTACCGCCGGACAGCAGCAAGCCGCCGTCGATGTCGACCACACGCTCCAGCTCCGAACGACCTTGCGGGATCGCTACGCGCTGTTCCCACACCGGCACGCCGTTGGAAACATCCAGGGCCACCACTTTACCGGTCGACAAACCAGCCACCGCCAGGCGGTTGGTGACGATCGGCGCACTGGTGCCGCGCAGGGTCAGTACCGCCGGGGTGCTGTCGTACAACCAGCGCTGGTTGCCGGTGGCGGCATCCAGGCCGATCAGACGGTCGTCCTGGGTCTGGACTACCACCACATCACCGTTGGTGGCCGGCGGTGCGAGCACTTCACTGGTCACGCGGGCGCGCCATTTCTCTTCACCGCTGCTCGCGTCCAGGGCGACGATCTCGCCCTTGAGCGTGCCGATCATGACCAGGCCGTAACCCACGCCAACGGCGCCGGAAACAGGCAGTTCAAGATCCGCTTCCCATTTGACGTCGCCGTTGGTGCGGTCCATCGCCATCACCACGCCCGTGACGTCACCCGCATAGATGGTGTCGCCATCGATGGCCGGCACCAGCATGTTGTAGGTTTCACCCTGGCCATCGCCGATGGAGCGGCTCCACTGCTTCTGCAGCACGACTTCTTCTTTGAAGTCGGTCAGTTCGGCCGGCGGCAGTTCTTTCTTGCTGTTGCTGCTGCAACCCGCGGCCAGAATGGCCAGAGCCAGCAATGCTGCATGTTTCCAACGGATCACGTCACGCATCCCCTTTGGCCAGGTCGTCCAGCTTGATTTGCAGGCCACCGACTGCGGCTTCATCCGACAGCGCAGCCTTGGCTTTTTGGTAGGCCGCATAGGCCTCATCGGCACGGCCCAGCTGTACCAGCAGGTCGCCCTTGAGCTCTTCGCGGGTCGCCAGGAATGCCTTGTCGGCATCACCGTCGAGCAGCTTCAAGGCGTCTTCGGCCTTGTTCTGTGCCGCCAGCACCTGCGCCAGGCGCTGACGCGCCACTTCGCCCAGGGTCGGGTTGGCCGGTTTGTCGACGATACCTTTGAGCTCGGTGGCCGCGTCGTCCAGCTTGCCGCTGTCCACCGCCACCTTGGCCACGAACAGGCGACCGTATTGGGCGTAGGCAGTGCCGCCGAATTCCTTGTCCAGCTTGCCGGCCAGGTCCGCCACGCGGGCAGCGTCAGGCTTGCCGTCCGGGGTCAGGGTGGTTTCCAGCAATTGCTGGTAGAGCACCGAGGCGCCTTGCGACTGGTTGCTCTGGTATTTCTGGTAGGCCTGCCAGCCGAACACGATGACCAGCGCCAACAGGCCGCCAGTGACCAGCGGCTTGCCGTTGCGCGTCCACCAGTCCTTCAAATCCGCCAGCTGTTCATCTTCGGTACTCGACACCCCAATACTCCTTAATCGCTAAATCGGCTGTTTGACAGCTTCAACCCTGCACGACGCAGGTGGCCAGGTGTGCAGCAAGCGCATCCCAGGCAATGCTTTGTTGTTCGCCCTGGCCACGCAGGGGTTTGAAACCTACCACTTGTTGGGCCAGTTCGTCGTCACCGAGGATCAGTGCGTACAGCGCACCGCTCTTGTCGGCCTTCTTGAATTGGCTCTTGAAGCTGCCGGCGCCGGCGTTGATCTGCAGGCGCAGGTTGGGTAACTGGTCGCGGATTCGCTCGCTCAACGACAGGGCTGCCAGCTCGGCGGCCTCGCCAAAGGCGCACAGGTAGACGTCGACCTGACGGGACAGTTCTTCGGGCACCTTGTCCAAGGCTTCAAGCATCAGCACCAGGCGCTCGATGCCCATGGCAAAGCCCACGCCTGGAGTCGGCTTGCCGCCCATCTGCTCCACCAGCCCGTCGTAGCGGCCGCCGGCACAGACAGTGCCCTGGGCGCCGAGTTTGTCGGTGACCCATTCGAAGACGGTCTTGCTGTAGTAGTCCAGGCCACGGACCAGCTTGGGGTTGATCACGTAGGGGATGCCCACGGCGTCGAGGCGCGCTTTCAGCCCTTCGAAGTGTGCACGGGATTCGTCGTCGAGGTAGTCGGCCATTTTCGGCGCGTCGACCAGGACCGCTTGGGTCTCGGCATTCTTGGTGTCGAGCACGCGCAGTGGATTGGTCTTCAGACGGCGCTGGCTGTCTTCGTCGAGCTTGTCCAGGTGGGCGGAAAGAAACTCCACCAACGCTTCACGGTAGCGGCCACGGGACTCGCTGGTGCCCAGGCTGTTGAGCTCAAGCTTGACCGCGTCACGCAGCCCCAGCTCGCCCCACAGGCGCCAGGTCATGACGATCAGCTCGGCGTCGATGTCCGGACCCTCGAGGTTGAACACCTCCAGGCCAATCTGGTGGAACTGGCGATAACGGCCTTTCTGCGGACGCTCGTGACGGAACATCGGCCCGACGTACCAGAGTTTCTGCACCTGGCCGCCGCCGGTGATGCCGTGCTCGAGCACCGCACGCACGCAGGCCGCCGTGCCTTCGGGGCGCAGGGTCAGGGAGTCGCCGTTGCGGTCGTCGAAGGTGTACATCTCTTTTTCGACGATGTCGGTCACTTCACCGATGGAGCGCTTGAACAGCTCGGTGAACTCGACGATCGGCATGCGGATCTGCCGATAGCCGTAGTTATCCAGCAGACGCGCCACAGTGCCCTCGAAATAACGCCACAGGGGCGTCTGCTCGGGCAGGATGTCGTTCATGCCACGAATGGCTTGCAGGGACTTGCTCACGTGTATTCCTTAATCTTTCGACTTAACCGCGCGCGATGACCGCTGCGTCGGCTTCGACCTTTTCGGCCGCTTTCTGGCGAATCAGCCGTTCCAGCTCATCCACCAGATTGTCATTCGTCAGTTTCTGCGACGGCTTGCCGTCGATGTAAATCAGGTTCGGTGTACCGCCAGTCAGGCCGATGTGGGCCTCTTTGGCTTCGCCCGGCCCGTTGACCACGCAACCAATCACCGCGACATCCAGCGGCACCAGCAGGTCCTCGAGGCGCCCTTCCAGCTCGTTCATGGTCTTGACCACATCGAAGTTCTGCCGCGAGCAGCTCGGGCAGGCGATGAAGTTGATGCCACGGGAACGCAGGTGCAGGGACTTGAGAATGTCGTAGCCGACTTTCACTTCCTCGACCGGGTCAGCCGCCAACGAGATGCGGATGGTATCGCCAATCCCTTCGGCGAGCAGCATACCGAGGCCGACGGCGGATTTCACCGTGCCCGAACGCAACCCACCGGCTTCGGTGATGCCCAGGTGCAGCGGCTGGACGATTTCCTTGGCCAGCAAGCGGTAGGCTGCGACGGCCATGAACACGTCGGACGCCTTCACGCTGACCTTGAAGTCCTGGAAATTCAGGCGCTCCAGGTGTTCGACGTGGCGCAGGGCCGACTCCACCAGCGCCGCCGGGGTCGGCTCGCCGTATTTCTTTTGCAGGTCTTTTTCCAGGGAACCGGCGTTCACGCCGATGCGGATCGGGATGCCCCGGTCGCGAGCGGCATCCACCACCGCGCGGACACGGTCTTCGCGACCGATGTTGCCCGGGTTGATGCGCAGGCAATCGACGCCCAACTCGGCCACGCGCAGGGCGATGCGGTAGTCGAAGTGGATGTCGGCTACCAAGGGGACCTTGACCAGTTGCTTGATCTTGCCGAACGCCTCGGCGGCGTCCATGTCCGGCACCGATACGCGCACGATGTCGACACCGGCAGCTTCCAGGCGGTTGATCTGCGCGACCGTGGCGGCCACGTCATTGGTGTCGCTGTTGGTCATGCTCTGCACAGCGATAGGCGCATCGCCGCCCACGGGCACGTTGCCGACCCAGATCTTTCGGGATTCGCGACGCTTGATTGGAGATTCGCCGTGCATGACTTATTGACCCAACTTCAGGCGAGCGGTCTCGCCACTGGTGAACGGAGCGATGTCGACCGGCTGGCCGTTGTAGCTGACCTGCGCGCCGCGGGCATAGCCCAGGCGTACGGCAAAGGGTGGCTTGCCGTTGATGGAGGTGCTGTCGCCCTTGCGCTTGAGGCCACTGAACAGCACCTTGCCGTTGCCGTCGGTGATCTGCGTCCAGCAGTCGGCGACAAACTGAATCTGTACCTGGCCTTCACCCGCGACCGGAGCCGGGGTCGGAGCCGCTGGAGCTGTCGGAGCGGCTGGAACGGCGTGGGTCGCAGGCGCAGCCACGGTCGGCGCTGGTGTGCTCGGCGCGGCAGGTACCGTGGCAATCGGTGCGCTGCCGGTGATCGGTGCAGCCGGCGCTGTCGGTGCAGCGGGTGCCGGGGCTGGAACAGCCGGCTCGGCACCCGCCTGGGCATCGGCAGCGTCCGGGCTTTGTGGCAACGCGAGGGCGGTTTCGCCTTCGGCCTGGCCTTCGACGACAGCCTGGTCTTCCGGCTCGTCCAGCGGATGGATCTGGGTGGTGCCGTCGGCGCCCTCGACCTCAACGTGCTCAGTGTTCATGGCGACCGGCTCCTTGCTGCGCAAGGACGCCTGGTCCTGCCACCAGACAAAACCGCCACCAATCACCGCGATCAGCAGCAACAGGCTGACGATTCGCAAAATGGTGTGGGAAACGCGAACCGGCTCCTCGATGCGACCCAGGCTGTGCACGCTGCTGCCCTGGGCATCGGAACCGGTGTATTGATCGAATTGCTGGACCAGTACGGTCTGGTCCTTGCCGAGCAACTTGGCATAGGCGCGGATGTAGCCCCGGGCGAAGGTGTGCCCAGGCAGCTTGTCGAACGCGCCCGCTTCCAGATTGCCCAGGGAAGCCACGGTGAGATTGAGCTTGAGGGCTACTTCGGCCAGCGACCAACCATTGCTTTCGCGGGCTTGACGCAGGGTCTCACCAGGATTTACGCGAGTCGCTGCTACAACTTCGGGATGCGCCGCTTTCATCATTGCTCCGACAGGTATTGCTGATATTCCGGCGTACCGGGATAGAGTCTTTTGAGTTGCAGGCCGTAACTTGCAGCCTTGTCGCGATCTTCAAACACATGTGCCAGCCGAACGCCGAGCAATAGACTACGTGCATTTTGCTCACTCAGCAGGCTAAAACGCTCGTAATAGTCACGCGCGGGCACATAATGCCTGTCTTCGTAAGACAACTCAGCCATTTCCAGCAGCGCCCGCGGTTGCTGGCGGTTGAGCCGCAGCGCCTTTTCCAGCTGCTGGCGGGCCAGGTCACGCTGGCCCAGCTGCGCGGCCGTCATGCCGAGGTTTTCGAAAACCCGCGAACGCTCAGGGTAAAGGGTGTCGGCGGCAGCCTGCTCGAAGCGCTCGTAGGCTTCGTTGTAGCGCTTCTGCTCGAAAAGAAAGCTGCCGTAGTTGTTCAGGATCCGTGCGTCTTGCGGACGGGCAGACAGCGCCTTGCGAAAATGCTGGTCGGCCAGCTCCGGCTCCATCTCGGCCTGGAACACCAGGGCCAGGGCCGCGTTGGCATCCGGGTCGGAATCGTCCAGCTCCAGGGCTTTCTTGAGCGGCACCTTGGCCCGTTCGGTCATGCCCTGCTGCAGGTAGCCAATGCCCAGTTGCACGTAGGCCACACGTGCCTCGTCGCGCCCTTTGCTGGTCCTCATCGGGTTGTAGTCACCCGACAGGACACAACCGGAACAAAGGCCGGCCAACAGCAAAACGAGCGCGAAGCGCAGGGACATAGAGTTCCTCTCTTAGTGACTGTTCGCAGCGTTTTGCACCGCATCGTCCGCGGCGTTCAACTCACGCACGGCAATGTAGCGTTCGCTGCGACGGGTGCGATCCAGCACCTGTCCTACCAATTGGCCACAGGCAGCGTCGATGTCTTCGCCGCGGGTGGTGCGCACGGTGACGTTGAAGCCAGCGTGGTGAAGCTGATCCTGGAAGCGACGAATCGCGTTGTTGCTCGGACGCTCGTAACCGGAATGCGGGAACGGGTTGAACGGGATCAGGTTGATCTTGCACGGGATGTTCTTGAGCAGCTCGATCATCTCGACCGCGTGTTCGACCTTGTCGTTCACATCCTTGAGCAGCGTGTACTCGATGGTCAGCACGCGCTTTTCGCCCAGGGACGACATGTAGCGCTGGCACGACTCGAGCAGCATCTTAAGCGGATACTTCTTGTTGATCGGCACCAATTGGTTACGCAATGCGTCATTAGGTGCGTGCAGCGACAGCGCCAGGGAGACGTCGATGTGCTTGGCCAGCTCATCGATCATCGGCACCACGCCGGAGGTGGACAGGGTCACACGGCGCTTGGAGATGCCGTAGCCCAGGTCGTCCATCATCAGGTGCATGGCGGAAACGACGTTGTCGAAGTTCAGCAGCGGCTCACCCATGCCCATCATCACCACGTTGGTGATGGCACGGTCGACGGTCGCCGGGACGCTGCCAAAGGATTTGTTGGCAATCCACACCTGGCCGATCACTTCGGCGGCGGTGAGGTTGCTATTGAAGCCTTGCTTGCCGGTGGAGCAGAAACTGCAATCCAGGGCACAGCCTGCCTGGGACGAAACGCACAAGGTGCCGCGTTTGCCCTGGGGAATGTAGACGGTCTCGACGCAGCTGCCGGACGCCACGCGCACCACCCACTTACGGGTGCCGTCGCTGGAAATGTCCTGGCTGACCACTTCGGGGCCGCGAATCTCGGCAACAGCCTTGAGCTTTTCGCGCAGGGCCTTGCCGACATTCGTCATGGCGTCGAAGTCGTCGACGCCAAAGTGGTGAATCCATTTCATCACCTGACCGGCACGGAAACGCTTCTCCCCGATCGAGTCGAAGAATTTCTCCATTTCCGGCTGGGTCAGCCCCAGCAGATTGGTTTTAACAGTCGATGTAGTCATGGATTCACCTTCACTCTTAAGCCAATGCTTAGCGAGCGGTTACTTCAGTAGCAGCGAAAAAGTAAGCGATTTCGCGAGCAGCAGCGGCTTCGGAGTCCGAACCGTGAACGGCGTTGGCGTCGATGGACTCGGCGAAGTCAGCACGGATGGTGCCGGCAGCGGCTTCTTTAGGGTTGGTAGCACCCATCAGCTCACGGTTGCGAGCGATAGCGTTTTCGCCTTCCAGCACCTGAACGACAACCGGACCGGAAGTCATGAAAGCAACCAGCTCACCGAAGAAACCGCGCTCGCTGTGCTCAGCGTAGAAGCCTTCGGCTTCGGCTTTGGACAGTTGCTTCATTTTCGAAGCTACAACGCGCAGGCCAGCGTCTTCGAAGCGGGTAACGATCTTGCCGATCACGTTTTTAGCAACGGCGTCAGGCTTGATGATGGAGAAAGTACGTTGAACAGCCATGGTGTAACTCCAGAAACGGTAATTTGCGAAAAATTAAACCCGCGAATTATACGCGGGTTCAGGGGTATTGCCTAACCTGCCAGGTCGATCAGTCGATTTCTTCGATCCAGAGCGCCTGGACCGCTTCCAGGACCTTCTCGCCACAACGGCCAGAGGTGCTGTCGAAACCGGGAAGCTCCATGATCCAGTGCTGCAGATCGACGAAATTGACCTTCAGCGGATCCACGTCCGGCTTGGCTTCGGCCAGTTCTTCTGCGATGCGTTGTACATCATTCCAACCATAGCTCATGACAGTGTCACCATCAGTGCGGCGCTTCGGCCGCATGGTTAAGCGAATATTTCGGGATTTCGACCACCAGGTCTTCGGTGCCGACCTTGGCCTGACAGGTCAGGCGCGACGTCGGCTCCAGGCCCCAGGCCCTATCAAGGTAGTCTTCTTCCAGCTCATCGGCCTCATTCAGCGAGTCGAAACCCTCACGAATGATGCAATGGCACGTGGTGCAGGCACAGACGCCGCCGCAGGCGCTCTCGATCTCGATGTGGTTGTCGTGGGCCACTTCAAGAATGGACTTGCCGGTTTCGGCCTCGACCACCATACCGTCCGGGCAATGCTCGGCGTGTGGCAGAAAAATGATCTGCGGCATCAGTTATTCCTCGATTTCATTCAGGTTGCGCCCCGCCAGGGCGGCTTTCACCGTCGAGTCCAGGCGGCGGGCAGCAAAGGCATCGGTGACGTGCGACAGACGCTTGGTCTGCTGCTCGATGGCATAACCATCGGTGCCTTTGATCAATTCGGACAATTCCTGCATCTGCAGCTCGATAACCATGCGCTCTTCGGCATCCAGCAAGCGCTCGCCGTCAGCCTCAAGGGCACCTTGCACGGCTTCGATCAGGCGCTGGGCGTCGACCTGTTGCTCGCGCAGCACACGCGCCACCTTGTCGTCGCTGGCATGCTGGAAGGAATCCTTGAGCATCTTGGCGATTTCGCCGTCGGTCAGGCCATAGGACGGCTTGACCTGGATGCTCGCCTCCACGCCCGAACCCAGTTCGCGGGCGGAGACGTTGAGCAAGCCGTCAGCGTCGACCTGGAAGGTCACGCGGATCTTCGCTGCACCCGCCACCATCGGCGGGATGCCACGCAATTCGAAGCGAGCCAGGGAGCGGCAGTCGCTGATCAGCTCACGCTCGCCTTGCAGCACGTGGACCATCATGGCCGACTGGCCGTCTTTATAGGTGGTGAAGTCCTGGGCGCGAGCAACCGGGATGGTGGTGTTGCGCGGAATCACCTTCTCCATCAGGCCGCCCATGGTTTCCAGCCCCAGGGACAACGGAATCACGTCGAGCAGCAGCAGTTCGCCACCATCGCGCTTGTTGCCGGCCAAGGTATCAGCCTGGATCGCGGCACCGATGGCAACCACCTGGTCCGGGTCGATTTCAGTCAGCGGCTGGCGGCCAAAGGCCTCGGCAACGGCTTCGCGAACCCGAGGCACGCGGGTCGAACCACCAACCATGACCACGGCCTTGACGTCTTCCAGCTCCACGCCGGAATCGCGCACGGCACGGCGGCAAGCCTTGAGGCTGCGGGCGACCATGGGCTCGACCAGGGCATCGAAGGCTTCGCGGGTCAGTGCGGCTTTCCAGTCGCCATAAGCGACTTCAACCGTGGCAGCGTCGGTCAAGGCTTCCTTGGCGGCGCAGGCGGCTTGCAGCAAATGGCGTTGCGCACCCGGGTCGAGGTCGGCGGAGAGGCCCGCCTGCTCGATGATCCAGCCGGCAATGGCATGGTCGAAGTCATCGCCGCCCAGGGCGCTGTCGCCGCCGGTGGCCAGGACCTCGAAGACACCGCCGGTCAGGCGCAGGATCGAAATATCGAAAGTACCGCCGCCCAGGTCGTAGATCGCGACCAGGCCTTCGGCATGCTGGTCCAGGCCATACGCCACCGCAGCGGCGGTCGGTTCGTTGAGCAGGCGCAGCACGTTCAGGCCGGCGAGCTTGGCCGCGTCCTTGGTGGCTTGGCGCTGGGCGTCGTCAAAATAGGCCGGCACAGTGATGACCGCACCCACCAATTCACCGCCCAATGCCGCTTCGGCGCGCTGGCGCAGGACCTTGAGGATGTCGGCGGAAACCTCTACCGGGCTTTTCGGGCCCTGTACGGTTTCGATGAACGGCATGTGGGATTCGCCACCGACGAAGCGGTACGGCAGCTGGTCGCCCAGTTGCTTGACGTCGGACAGACCACGACCCATCAAGCGCTTGACCGAGACGATCGTGTTCAACGGATCGGTGGCGGCGGCCAGCTTGGCCGACTCACCCACTTCAACGCGATCGGCGTGATAGCGCACAGCGGACGGCAGGATCACCCGCCCCTGCTCGTCGGCCAGCGGTTCGGAAAGACCGCTGCGCAAGGCAGCAACCAGGGAATTGGTGGTACCCAAGTCGATCCCGACAGCCAGGCGACGCTGGTGCGGTTGTGGACTTTGGCCGGGTTCGGCGATCTGCAGTAGGGCCATCGTAATCAGGACTTATCTGTAATCAGGCGTGCGACCGGAGCGGCACTGGGTTAATCGTCGAGGCGCTCTTCGAGCTGGCGCACTTCGTAGGTGAGCTTGTCGAGGAACTGCATGCGCCGCATCAGGCGTTCGGCCTGTTCGCGTTGCGCGGCATCGTTCCAGCAGGCTGCGAAGCTTTCGTTCAGTGTTTGCTGGGCGTCTTTCAAGCGACGCTTGAATACCGCGACACCGGCCAGGTCGGCACTGTCCTGCAGGTCCTCGAGTTCTTCGCGCCATTGCATCTGCTGCAAAAGAAACTCGGGATCGTGGACCGTGACCTCCAGCGGCAACTCATGGCCGCTGATGGCGAGCAGGTAACGCGCGCGCTTGGCCGGGTGCTTGAGCGTCTGGTAGGCCTCGTTGAGGTTCGCCGACTGCTCGAGCGCCCGCCGCTGCTCCGCCTCGGAAGCATCGGCAAAGCGGTCGGGATGGACGCCACGGGCCAATTCAAGGTAACGCGCGGACAACTGATCGAGATCCAGCTGGAACGCAGGCTGCATCTGGAACAACGCAAAATGACAAGGAGTACCCACAAGCTGCCTCAGATGTTGAAGCTTTCGCCGCAGCCACATTCACCGCGCACGTTGGGGTTGTTGAACTTGAAGCCTTCGTTCAACCCTTCCTTGACGAAATCCAGTTCGGTGCCGTCCAGGTACGTCAGGCTTTTCGGGTCGATGATCACTTTCTGACCATGACTCTCGAACACCTGATCGTCTTCGCCCACTTCGTCGACGAATTCCAGTACATAGGCGAGGCCAGAACAGCCCGTGGTGCGAACACCCAGGCGGATACCCTCGCCCTTGCCGCGCCCCGCAAGGGAGCGCTGGATATGGTTAGCTGCCGCTTCTGTCATCTGGATAGCCATGAAAACTCCTTACCAATGCGCGGATCAGATCAAGCCTTTCTTCTGCTTGTAATCGCGAACGGCGGCCTTGATGGCGTCTTCGGCGAGTACCGAGCAGTGGATCTTCACTGGCGGCAGGGCCAGTTCTTCGGCCAGCTGGGTGTTCTTGATGGTTTCGGCTTCATCAAGGGTCTTGCCCTTCATCCACTCGGTGGCCAGGGAGCTGGACGCGATGGCGGAACCGCAGCCATAGGTCTTGAACTTGGCATCTTCGATGATGCCTTGCTCGTTGACCTTGATCTGCAGGCGCATGACGTCGCCGCACGCCGGGGCGCCGACCATGCCGGTGCCGACATCAGGATCCTGCGCGTCCATCTTGCCGACGTTGCGCGGGTTCTCGTAGTGGTCGATGACCTTTTCGCTATATGCCATTTGCTTCAATCCTCATCAGTGAGTCGCTCTGGTGGCGACTTCTTCAGTGCGCCGCCCACTCGATTTTCGAAATGTCGACGCCGTCTTTGTACATGTCCCACAGCGGCGACAGAGCGCGCAGCTTGGTAACGGCCTCGCAGACTTTCTGCGCGGCGTAATCGATTTCTTCTTCGGTGGTGAAACGGCCGAAGGTGAAGCGGATCGAACTGTGGGCCAGTTCGTCGTTGCGGCCCAGGGCGCGCAGTACGTACGAAGGCTCAAGCGATGCCGAGGTGCAGGCCGAACCGGACGACACGGCCAGATCCTTGAGCGCCATGATCAGCGACTCGCCTTCAACATAGTTGAAGCTCAGGTTCAGGTTGTGCGGTACGCGGGCGATCATGCTGCCGTTGACGTAGAGTTCTTCCAGGTGCTCGACCTGCTTGAAGAAACGGTCGCTCAGGGCCTTGATGCGCACGTTCTCGGCAGCCATGTCTTCCTTGGCTACACGGAAGGCTTCACCCATGCCGACGATCTGGTGGGTCGCCAGGGTACCGGAACGCATGCCACGCTCGTGACCGCCGCCGTGCATGGTCGCTTCGAGGCGAACACGCGGCTTGCGGCTGACGTACAGGGCGCCGATGCCTTTAGGACCGTAGGTCTTGTGGGCCGAGAACGACATCAGGTCGACTTTCAGCTTGGACAGGTCGATGTCGACCTTGCCGGTGGACTGGGCGCCGTCGACGTGGAACAGGACGCCCTTGGAGCGGGTCAGTTCGCCGATGGCCGCGATGTCGTTGACGGTGCCGATTTCGTTGTTCACGTGCATGATCGAAACCAGGATGGTGTCGTCGCGCAGGGCGGCTTCGACCATGGCTGGGGTGATGATGCCGTCTTCACCGGGCTCGATGTAGGTGACTTCGAAGCCTTCACGCTCCAGTTGGCGCATGGTGTCCAGGACAGCCTTGTGCTCGATCTTGGAGGTGATCAGGTGCTTGCCCTTGGTGTGATAGAAGTGCGCGACACCCTTGATTGCCAGGTTGTCGGACTCGGTGGCACCGGAGGTCCAGACGATTTCACGCGGGTCGGCGTTGACCAGGTCGGCGACCTGGCGGCGGGCGTTTTCCACCGACTCTTCGGCCTTCCAGCCGAACACGTGGGAACGGGACGCCGGGTTACCGAAGTTTCCGTCGACCAGCAGGCATTCACTCATTTTTTGCGCAACACGCGGATCAACCGGGGTGGTCGCAGAGTAATCAAGGTAAATCGGCAATTTCATGGACTTTCTCCTAAATCAGGCTGGCTGGCGTTCCGCGTGCTCTGCGGCAGTCATTCGACGGCGGACGCTTCAATCTTGTCCAGGTGCAGCGACTTGCTATTGCAACGGCGCTGGTCCTGACGCTGGGCTACTTCTTGCACCTCACGGCGAGTTACAAGGTCAGCCAAGCTGATACCGCTTAGAAATTCGTGGATCTGCAGGCTGAGGTCGCACCACAAGTGGTGGGTCAGGCAAGTATCGCCGCCATGGCAGTCGCCAAGGCCCTGGCATTTGGTCGCATCGACCGATTCATTCACCGCATCGATCACCTGGGCAACCTGGATGCCCTGCATGTCGCGCGACAGCTGGTAGCCACCGCCTGGGCCGCGAACGCTGGAAACCAGGTTGCTACGGCGCAGCTTGGCGAACAGCTGCTCAAGATAAGACAGGGAAATGCCCTGGCGCTCGGAGATATCGGCCAGGGACACCGGCCCGTGCTGCGCATGCAATGCCAGATCCAGCATTGCGGTCACGGCGTATCGGCCTTTTGTAGTCAGTCGCATGGACAATTACCACGGAGTTCGGAATGGGGGCGAGTATGCAATTCCCGAGTATTTAAGTCAAGTATAAGACCTAGTGCTTTACTCAGGTTTACCCGCGAAAGAGCGCGCGCATGATAGCAAAGGCTGGTTGGCGGCGACCAGTGATACCGCGTTATCGTTTATCGCGAGCAAGCTCGCTCCCACATGGGATCTGCGGCGTACACGAATTGTGCATCCACCAAAGCCCCCTGTGGGAGCGAGCTTGCTCGCGATGAGGCCAGCAGGGTTTCAGCTGGCCTGGGTCTCATCCTTGTCCTTCACACACGCAAAATCTTCCTCGCGCAGCTCAGGCAGGTCCTTGGCACAGTAATTACTGCCCAGGTCCTTCAGGGCGCCGCACATCCCCTCCAGGCGCCCATCGACGGCCTGCAGGTGATCGAGCAACTGGTTGATGGCGCGGGCGACCGGGTCGGGCATGTCTTCGCCGACACCGTAGGCATCGAAGCCGATCTTCTCGGCCATGGCCTTGCGTCGGGCGTCCTGCTCGTCATCGGACTTGACGATGATCCGCCCAGGGATGCCCACCACGGTCGCGCCAGGCGGCACGGCCTTGGTTACGACCGCGTTGGAGCCGACTTTCGCCCCCGCCCCGACCGTGAACGGCCCGAGCACCTTGGCGCCGGCACCCACCACCACGCCGTCTTCCAGGGTTGGGTGGCGCTTGCCCTTGTTCCAGCTGGTGCCGCCGAGGGTCACGCCCTGGTACAGGGTCACGTCGTCGCCGATCTCGGCGGTTTCGCCGATGACGATGCCCATGCCGTGGTCGATGAAGAAGCGGCGACCGACCTTGGCGCCCGGGTGGATCTCGATCCCGGTCAGCCAGCGCCCGAAGTTCGAGACAACCCGCGCCAGCCACTTCCAGCCCATGTTCCACAAGGCGCCGGACAGGCGATGGATCCAGATGGCGTGCATCCCCGGGTAGCAGGTCAGCACTTCAAAGGCATTGCGCGCCGCCGGGTCACGATGGAAAACACTTTGGATATCTTCACGCAAACGTTCGAACATTTTATTTCTTCCGCTTAATCAGCTCGCCACGGGCCGCCTTCTGGGTTTCCGTGAGGATGCCGCGCAATATATTCATCTCCGCCCGGCTGACCGAGCTTCGTCCGTACAACCGACGCAGGCGCGCCATCAAGTGTCGCGGCTTTTCCGGGTCGAGGAACTCGATGTCCACCAGGGTCTGTTCCAGGTGTTCAAAGAACCGTTCCAGCTCGTCCATGGTCGCCAGTGTCTCACTGCGCGGCGACGTGACCTCGGTTTTTTCGACTTTGCTGGGCTTGCCTTCGGCTGCCAGCCAAGCCATACGCACTTCATAGCTCAACACCTGCACCGCCGCCCCCAGGTTCAAGGAACTGAACTCGGGGTCGGAAGGGATATGCACGTGAAAGTGACATCGCTGCAGCTCGTCGTTGGTCAGGCCGGAGTCTTCACGGCCAAACACCAGGGCGATCTCGAAGCCTTGCGCGGCCTCCTCGACCACTTTGGTGCCGCATTCGCGGGGGTCGAGCAGCGGCCAGGGGATACGGCGGTCGCGGGCGCTGGTGCCGAGCACCAGGTTGCACCCCACCAGGGCGTCTTCCAGGGTGGCGACGACCTGCGCGTTGGCGAGGATGTCACCGGCGCCGGAGGCCCGGGCGTCGGCTTCGTGATGGGGAAACAAGCGCGGCTCGACCAGCACCAGGCGCGACAGGCCCATGTTCTTCATGGCCCGCGCAGCTCCGCCGATGTTACCCGGATGGCTGGTATTGACCAGGACGACACGAATGTTCTGCAACAAGGGAGGCGCTCTCGAACACGATAAAGGGAGCAAATCTTACATAAGCACCTACCGTTAAGCTATGAAAGCGAACACCAACCTTCTCCTGAGAAAACTTTCTGATAGAATGCGCGGCTTTCTTTAACAACCTTAGGTGACACATCCATGCAGCCCATGCTGAATATCGCGCTGCGCGCCGCCCGCAGCGCCAGTGAACTGATCTTCCGCTCCATCGAGCGCCTGGATACCATCAAGGTCGATGAAAAAGACGCCAAGGACTACGTGTCCGAGGTTGATCGCGCCGCCGAGCAAAAAATCGTCGACGCCCTGCGCAAGGCTTACCCCAACCACTCGATCCTCGGTGAAGAGACTGGCATGCACGCCGGTACTGGCATCGAAGGTGAAGAGTACCTGTGGATCATCGATCCGCTGGACGGCACTACCAACTTCCTGCGCGGCATTCCTCACTTCGCTGTCAGCATCGCCTGCAAATACCGTGGTCGCCTGGAACACGCCGTCGTGCTGGACCCGGTTCGCCAGGAAGAATTCACCGCCAGCCGTGGCCGTGGCGCCCAACTGAACGGTCGTCGCCTGCGCGTCAGCGGCCGCACCAGCCTGGACGGCGCCCTGCTGGGCACCGGCTTCCCGTTCCGTGACGACCAGATGGACAACCTGGACAATTACCTGGGCATGTTCCGCGCCCTGGTCGGCCAGACCGCCGGCATCCGCCGCGCCGGTGCTGCGAGCCTGGACCTGGCTTATGTGGCCGCTGGCCGTTTCGATGCGTTCTGGGAATCGGGCCTGTCCGAATGGGACATGGCTGCAGGCGCCCTGCTGATCCAGGAAGCCGGCGGTTTGGTGAGCGACTTCACCGGCGGCCACGACTTCCTTGAAAAAGGCCACATCGTTGCCGGCAACACCAAATGCTTCAAGGCTGTGCTCACCGCCATCCAGCCACACCTGCCGGCTTCGCTGAAGCGCTAAGCAGCTCGGCTACAGAAAAAGCACCCTTCGGGGTGCTTTTTTTATGCCCGGATTTCGACATGCCTCCAATTATCTGCAAGTTTTCAAGAGCAAAGCCTGTGGGAGCAGGGATGGGGCATAAAATACGAGCATAAAAAAGCACCCCGAAGGGTGCTTCTTTCATAGCGGTTGGATTACTGGGCCGGTTCGTTCTGGCCCAGGATCAGTTGGCCTTCCTTGCTCACCGGGATCTGGTTGCCCGGGTCGCGGTCCATGCGGACTTTGCCTTCTTTGCCGTCGAGCATGTAGCGAACGTCGTAGCCTACAACCTTGTCGCTGATGTCATTGACCGTGTTGCAGCGAGTTTGGGTGGTGGTGTAGGTGTCGCGTTCCTGCATGCCTTCCTGAATCTTGTTACCGGCATAACCACCACCGGCCGCACCCGCCACGGTGGCGATTTTCTTGCCGGTGCCGCCGCCGATCTGGTTACCCAGCAGGCCACCAGCTACGGCACCCAGCACGGTACCGGCGATCTGGTGCTGGTCCTGGACTGGCTTCTGCCGAGTCACGGTGACGTCCTTGCACACTTCACGCGGGGTCTTGATTTGGGTCTTGACCGGCTCCACGGCCAATACTTGCGCATACTCAGGGCCACTTTTTACCAAGCTGTAGGTGGCGACCGCACCACCGGCTGTTACACCGACAGCACCCAATACCGCACCAACCAGCATCGATTTGTTCACTTGAACCTCCTGACCATCACAAGCGGATTAATCCGCGCTTCTCCCAGCCTTGGAGCACAAAAAAAGGCGCGAGTTCAACTCGCGCCTTTTCAGCTGTGACGGGTGGAACCGAAGCCTTACGGGCGGTCGTCCACTTCCGTGTCAGTGGTCGCAGGAGGAATCAGGTCCTCGGTGCTCAGGTTCAGCCAGATCAACACCACGTTGGCGATGTAGATCGACGAGTAAGTACCCGCCATCACACCAATGAACAGCGCAATGGAGAAACCGAACAGGTTGTCGCCGCCGAAGAACAGCAGCGCGGCAATCGCCAGCAAGGTGGAGATCGACGTCGCCATGGTCCGCAACAGGGTCTGGGTGGTCGAGATGTTGATGTTCTCGATCAAGGACGCCTTGCGCAGCACTCGGAAGTTTTCACGCACCCGGTCGAACACCACGATGGTGTCGTTGAGCGAGTAACCGATGATCGCCAGCACCGCCGCCAGCACCGTCAAGTCGAAGGTGATCTGGAAGAACGACAGGATGCCCACGGTCACGATCACGTCGTGGATCAGCGAGACAATGGCGCCCACCGCGAACTTCCACTGGAAGCGGAAGGCCAGGTAGAGCATCACGCCACCCAGCGCCAACAGCATGCCGAGGCCGCCCTGGTCGCGCAGCTCTTCACCCACTTGCGGGCCGACGAACTCGACGCGCTTGACCTGGGCCGGGTTGTCGCCGCCGGCCTTCTGCAAGGCTTCGGCTACCTGGTGACCCAATTGCGGGTCTTCACCGGGCATACGCACCAACAGGTCAGTCGTTGCGCCAAAGCTCTGCACGATGGCGTCGCTGTAGCCCGAGGTCGCCAGTTGCTCACGCACCTTGGTGACGTCGGCCGGACGCTCGTAGGTCAGCTCGATGAGCGTACCGCCGGTGAAGTCCAGGCCGTAGTTCAGACCCTTGGTGGCCCAGCTGAACAACGCCAGGACCGTGAGAAACAATGTGACGCCGAACGCAATGTTGCGAACGCCCATGAAGTTGATTGTACGTAACATGGCAGCCCCTTAAATCCACAACTTCTTGAAGTCACGGCCACCATAAATCAGGTTGACCATTGCGCGGGTCACCAGAATGGCTGTGAACATCGAGGTAAAGATCCCGAGGGACATGGTCACTGCGAAGCCCTTGACCGGGCCGGTGCCCATGGCAAAGAGAATCCCGCCGACCAGCAACGTGGTCAGGTTGGAGTCGATAATCGCAGTGAACGCCCGGCCGAAGCCTTCGTTGATTGCCCGCTGGATCGACATGCCCGCGGCGATCTCTTCACGTATCCGCGAGAAGATCAGCACGTTGGCGTCCACCGCCATGCCCATGGTCAAGACGATACCGGCGATACCCGGCAGGGTCAGCGTGGCCCCCAGCAGCGACATCAGTGCCAGCAGCAGCACCATGTTCACCGCCAGCGCAACGGTGGCGATGAGGCCGAAGAAGCGGTAGATGGCGATGATGAACAGCGACACGAACAGCATGCCCCACAGGGATGCATCGACACCCTTGGTGATGTTGTCGGCACCCAGGCTCGGGCCAATGGTGCGCTCTTCCGCGAAGTACATCGGCGCGGCCAGGCCACCGGCACGCAGCAGCAGGGCCAGTTCCGAGGATTCACCCTGGCCGTTCAGGCCGGTGATGCGGAACTGGCTGCCCAGTGGCGACTGGATGGTCGCCAGGCTGATGATTTTCTTCTCTTCCTTGAAGGTCTGCACCGGCACGTCTTTCTCGACGCCGTTGACCACTTGCTTGGTGTAGGTGGTGGTCGGTTTCTGCTCGATGAAGATCACCGCCATGCTGCGACCGACGTTGCTGCGCGTGGCGCGGCTCATCAGTTCGCCGCCGTGGCCGTCCAGGCGAATGTTCACCTGTGGACGACCCTGCTCGTCGAAGCCCGCCTGGGCGTCGGTCACCTGGTCACCGGTGATGATCAGGCCACGCTCGATCTGCGCCGCCGGACGACCGCCCTCGCGGAACTCGAAGCTCTCGGAAGTGGCCTTGGAAGCACCCGGCTCAGCGGCCAGGCGGAATTCCAGGTTGGCGGTCTTGCCGAGGATACGCTTGGCTTCGGCAGTGTCCTGCACACCTGGCAGCTCAACCACGATGCGGTTGGCGCCCTGGCGCTGCACGATCGGCTCGGCCACACCCAGCTCGTTGACGCGGTTACGCACCGTGGTCAAGTTCTGCTTGATGGAGTATTCGCGGATTTCCGCCAGCTTGGCCGGGGTCATCGCCAGACGCAGCACCGCCTGACCATTGAGGTCGGCCGGTACAATGTCGAAATCGTTGAAATTCTTGCGGATCAGCGCACGGGCCTGCTCGCGGGTATCTTCATCGCTGAAGCCCAGCTGAATGGCACCGTCGAGTGGCGGAAGGCTGCGATAACGCACGCGGTCCTTGCGCAACAGGCTCTTGACGTCGCCTTCGTAGACTTTCATCCGCGCGTCGAGGGCTTTGTCCATGTCCACTTCCAGCAGGAAGTGCACACCACCGGACAAGTCCAGACCCAGCTTCATCGGATGCGCGCCGAGGTTGCGCAGCCATTGCGGGGTGGTCTGGGCCAGGTTCAGGGCCACAACGTAATCGTCGCCCAACGCCTTGCGGACCACGTCCTTGGCTGGCAGTTGGTCTTCAGACTTGACCAGGCGCAACAGGCCGCCCTTGCCGTTTTCGGCGATGGACGCAGCCTTGACCTCGATATTGGACGCCTTGAGCGCAGCGCTCGCACGGTCCAGATCGGCCTGGGTGACCTGCAGCGCAGTGCTTGCGCCACTGACCTGAATGGCCGGGTCATCCGGGTATAGATTGGGAGCGGAATAAATCAGACCGACCGCCAGCACCGCCAGGATCAGTACATATTTCCACAGAGGGTATTTGTTCAGCATCACGCCGCCCGCTTATGACGCGGGGCGCCTTGCGCGCCCCGTCGATTGAAAAGAAGTTGTTACTTAGATCGCTTTCAGCGTGCCTTTTGGCAGCGTGGCCGCGATGGCGCCCTTCTGGAACTTCATTTCAACAGTGTCGGACACTTCCAGTACCACGAAGTCATCGGCCACTTTGGTGATCTTGCCAGCGATGCCGCCGGTGGTGACCACTTCATCGCCCTTTTGCAGGCTGCTGAGCAGGTTCTTCTGCTCTTTGGCGCGCTTGGCCTGTGGACGCCAGATCATCAGGTAGAAAATGACCAGGAAGCCGACCAGGAAAATCCACTCGAAACCACCGCCCATAGGGCCGGCAGCCGGTGCAGCCGCGTCAGCCATGGCATTAGAGATAAAAAAGCTCATTTAGCACTCCAGTTGCAAGTATTGAATCTAGGGATCGGAAAACTCAGTCCAAGGGCGGAACAGGCAACCCGCGCTTGGCATAGAAGGCCTCGACAAAGGCGGCCAATGTACCTTGTTGGATAGCCTCGCGCAAACCAGCCATAAGCACCTGATAATGGCGCAAATTGTGGATGGTATTGAGCATACTGCCGAGCATTTCGCCGCACTTGTCCAAATGATGCAGATAAGCGCGGGAGAAGTTCTGGCAGGTGTAGCAATCGCAAGTCGGATCCAGCGGCGAATTATCATGGCGATGAAACGCGTTACGGATCTTCAGCACACCAGTGTCGATGAACAGATGCCCATTGCGGGCATTACGGGTTGGCATCACGCAATCGAACATGTCCACACCGCGGCGCACACCCTCAACCAGATCTTCCGGTTTGCCAACGCCCATAAGGTAACGAGGTTTGTCAGCGGGCATCTCGCCCGGCAGGTAATCGAGCACCTTGATCATTTCGTGCTTGGGCTCGCCCACCGACAGGCCGCCAATCGCCAGGCCGTCGAAGCCGATCTTGTCCAGGCCCTCGAGGGAGCGCATGCGCAGGTCGCGGTGCATGCCGCCCTGGACGATGCCGAACAGCGCCGCGGTGTTGTCGCCATGGGCGTTCTTCGAGCGCTGGGCCCAGCGCAACGACAGCTCCATGGACACCCGCGCCACATCTTCATCGGCCGGGTACGGCGTGCATTCGTCGAAGATCATCACGATGTCCGAGCCCAGGTCGCGCTGCACCTGCATCGACTCTTCCGGCCCCATGAACACCTTGGAACCGTCCACCGGAGAAGCGAAGGTCACGCCCTCCTCCTTGATCTTGCGCATCGCACCGAGGCTGAACACCTGGAAGCCGCCGGAGTCGGTCAGGATCGGGCCTTTCCACTGCATGAAATCGTGCAGGTCGCCGTGGGCCTTGATCACTTCCATGCCCGGGCGCAGCCACAGGTGGAAGGTATTACCGAGGATGATTTCCGCGCCAATCGCCTCGATGTCACGCGGCAGCATGCCCTTGACCGTGCCGTAGGTGCCCACCGGCATGAACGCGGGGGTTTCCACGGTACCGCGGGGGAAGGTCAGACGACCGCGACGAGCCTTGCCATCGGTGGCGAGCAACTCGAAGGACATGCGACAGGTGCGACTCATACTGTTTCCTCGGGTCCGCGTGGCGCGGGGTTACGGGTGATGAACATCGCATCACCGTAGCTGAAAAAGCGGTATCCATGCTCGACGGCGGCCTTGTAGGCGGCCATGGCTTCGGGATAACCGGCGAACGCCGAAACCAGCATCAACAGCGTGGATTCAGGCAAATGAAAGTTGGTGACCAGGGCATCGACCACATGAAACGGCCGGCCCGGGTAGATAAAGATATCGGTGTCGCCACTGAACGGCTTGAGCACGCCATCGCGCGCGGCGCTTTCCAGGGAGCGCACGCTGGTGGTCCCCACCGCCACCACCCGCCCGCCGCGCGCGCGACAGGCCGCCACGGCATCGACGACTTCCTGGCTGACTTCCAGCCATTCGTTGTGCATGTGGTGATCTTCGATACGCTCGACGCGCACCGGCTGGAACGTGCCAGCACCGACGTGCAGCGTCACGAACGCGGTCTCCACGCCCTTGGCGGCAATCGACTCCAGCAACGGCTGATCAAAATGCAGCCCCGCCGTCGGCGCCGCCACCGCCCCCAGGCGCTCGGCGTACACGGTCTGATAACGCTCGCGGTCCGAACCTTCGTCCGGGCGGTCTATATAAGGAGGCAACGGCATGTGCCCGACACGGTCGAGCAGCGGCAACACCTCTTCGGCAAACGCCAGCTCGAACAACGCATCATGCCGCGCCACCATCCGCGCCTCACCGCCGCCGTCGATCAAGATCGACGAACCGGGCTTGGGCGACTTGCTCGACCGCACATGGGCCAGCACGCGGTGAGTGTCCAGCACCCGCTCCACCAGAATCTCCAGCTTGCCGCCGGAGGCTTTCTGGCCAAACAACCGCGCCGGAATCACCCGGGTATTGTTGAACACCATCAAATCGCCCGGGCGCAAATGCTCAAGCAAATCAGTGAATTGACGGTGAGCCATGGCACCGCTGACCCCGTCCAGGGTCAACAGTCGACTGGCGCGACGCTCGGCCAGAGGGTGGCGAGCGATCAGCGAATCCGGGAGTTCGAAGGTAAAGTCAGCAACACGCATGATGGGGTTCGTCTAGCAGGGCCGGAAAGTCTAGCGGAAATATCAAAAATTCACCATGAAACGTGATTGACCAACGGTAGGCACCTCTCTATACTTCGCCGCCATTGAGCCCTGATGGCGGAATTGGTAGACGCGGCGGATTCAAAATCCGTTTTCGAAAGGAGTGGGAGTTCGAGTCTCCCTCGGGGCACCATCTTAAAGAAAGACCTTGAAATTCAAGGTCTTTTTTTTCGTCTGTAGAAAAGTGGTTTGCCGCGGCTAATGCAGATCCCAGCCAATCCCCCACGCGCTTTTGTGGTGAGGGGGATTTATCCCCGCCCCCCTGTGTGGTGATGGGATTTACTCCCCCTTTGTGGCGAGGGGATTTATCCCCGCTGGGCCGCGAAGCGGCCCCCCACAGCCAACCCCATGGAGAGGAAGAACCTGTGGTAAGGAAGAACCTGGGAACAAGGAAGCACCCCGGTGGTAGAGAAGAACCTGTAGCAGGGAAAAACCTGTGGCAGGAGAAGAACCTGTGGCGAGGGAGCTTGCTCCCGCTTGAGCGCGAAGCGCTCACAAAGCAGTCACCACCCTCACCAATACCCCGAGCTGCCAAATCCAAGACATAACCCACCCTACCCACCCAGTCACAAAGGATTTCACCCCATGGAATTGCTGCTGGAAACGGTCGCTCTTTACTCGCTCAAGCTGGCTTATGAGACGGAGGGCCACAGCCCGATTCTGCGGGATGATCCGTTGATGGGCAGTTGCGACCGTGAGGTTTTTGAGTTGTTGATACGGCGGGGCGATGTGGCTGGGATTCATGGCGAAATCGGTCGATGCTTGGATTTGGCGTTGGGGGCGGTTGGTGGGAGGGATACGGTGTTGGGACGGGAATTGGGGCGGTTAGCGGAGGACTTTGGCGGTACGCGGACGATGGAGGGGCTTTATGCTCCGACTATCATGCTCAGGGACTATTTGCGTGATGTTCTGTGAGCAGGACAGGAGCATAAATAGATCTACCCCTTTCCCTGGACCGTTTTTCCACGGAATGCGACTTCGATTTTGCCAAGGTCAGCCTTGGATCGATTTGTAAATAAATCCTCCTTTTCTTGACGCCGATCAAGATTCTGTGACTTTTCGCCCCCCCTTTCAGAAGCACCAACCAAAGTAGGACTTGCCTCCACCACGGCCAAAGGAGAGGATGCGAAAAGGCACATCGCCACCATGGAAGGAAAACGCAAAATGCCTTATCAACATCGGATCATCTGTTTGGCAAACTCTCGTAAACTCAATGGTCGTTGTGTGGCTGGCAAGGTAACAACTGGAGACAATACTGGGGCTTGGTTGCGTCCCATCGGCACGTCTGCAACACATGAGATCACCGACCTAGACCGTAAATACTTGGACGGGAGCACAGCACAAAAACTGGACGTCATAGACATTACCTTCACAAACGCAGCCCCAGCAGGGTTTCAGCGAGAGAACCACATCATTGACGACACTATTTATTGGGCGAAAGCGGATCAAATGGTTGTCAATGACCTCGCAGGATTTGTAGATGCTCCGGCTACCCTGTGGGAGAACGGCAACCATAGCTTTTCAGGCACAAACGATAGAGTGTCTGTGGAGTATCTGACCGAACCTCGTCAAAGCCTGTACCTCATACAGCCGCAGAACGTCTCTTTCCAGGTTAGTGCAGAGGGTGCCCAGTTTGGTAATCCGAAACGTGTTGTCCGTGCAAAATTCACCTATAACCGCACTCAGTACGCTCTCACCGTGACAGATCCAGAGACAGAGCAACACTACAAAGCCCAGCAAAATGGCGAATACCCGGCTAATGTAAGCTATTTCACCATCAGCTTAGGTGAACCTTACAACGGAGACGCCTACAAATTGGTTGCCGCAGTATTTTAGGGGGATGGATGAAGATATTCACAATAGGTTTCACCGAGAAAAAAGCGGAGCGCTTCTTCTCTCTTGTAAAATTATCTGGCACTAAGCGGATAGTTGACGTTCGACTAAACAATATTTCTCAGCTCTCCGGATTCGCAAAAAGAGATGACCTGAAATATTTCCTTAAAGAACTATGCGACGTTGATTATGTACATTTACCTGAGCTGGCTCCCACAAAAGAAATTTTGTCGCCATATCAAAAAAAGGAAATTTCTTGGCAGCAATATGAGGATAAGTTTCTCAATCTCATGGCAAAACGAAATATAGAAAAGCATGTAAAGCCAGATACCATTGATGAAGGATGCCTGCTTTGCAGCGAACACCTTCCGCACCAGTGCCATAGACGCCTGGTCGCAAACTATCTCAAAGAAGCATGGAATCAATCTGATACAGTTGTCAAAGATCTAATATGAGCAGCAAGGCAAGAATTTTAATCGCCTACCCTAACGACTTTCTTTCATACTCAAAATTTGAAAGGAAAGTCGACAAAATCATCAGCTCTCTTGAAAAAGTTGAGCTGATTTATGTGCGCGACGAGAACGATTTTATAGTTAATTATTCAACGACAAAGGGTTTACATGCTACGCCTTTTGGCTCCGACAGCGAAGCCATGAATAATGTCACGCACGCAATTCTCTTTCAAGATGAAGAAAGAAACTGCTTCTTCACACTATTCAATCAATTAATGGATAGAAAAATACCAATACGAAAAATAAATCTCAAAATTACGAAAGTTTCAAATAAGGACTTAGGCGATAGCTATGACATTTACATCGGCAGGGGAACTCTTTGGGGCAACCCCTACCAGATGGGAAAAGAGGGTACACGCGATGAGGTAATCGCCAAATTCGCTTATGATTTTGAAAGGCGTTTTCTCAAATTACCTGAACAGTTTGACGTGAATATTGAAAAGCTCAGAGGTAAGACACTCGGATGCCATTGCAAGCCAGCTGCTTGCCATGGGGACGTAATTGCAAACTATCTCAACTCCCAGGACGATGGCGAATAGGCCTCACGCAACTATTTTAAATAATCTATTGCCGCCAACCTAATGACATCGCTGCCTGTACCTTTACAATTCAACCACCTCAAGCCACCGAACAAAAAACAAATGATGATACACTCTAAATTTTACCCCCCCCTTTTTCTACCTTCTTTCCTTGAGAGGCTATATTTAAAACTTCTCACAACCTCTCTACTTAACATCAACCCAGCGTAAAGTCATCGTTCTACTTTCCACCGCTCAAGCCAAACAGCCCCACTGGTATTATACTTTACATTTTCCACCAAGACGGACGAACTCAACTTAAAAAAAAGTGGAGCGGGACTTCATTTGAATAAAGTACAGTGCCTCTTGCCTCCATTTGTCTCCCATGACTACCGCCAACAAAAAAAATAAGATTATTACTTAAGAGAATATTACCGTACCTTCGCACAGAAACGCGAGCAAGCCACAAGACAAAAGGTATTAAATAGCTTTCAAAAATTGATAAAAAATCGCCCCCCTTCTGTCTATCAAGACTCCTCTCCGTTGCGCCTCAACAGCATACGCTCCAATAGTATTAACGATGACTATCGCGTCTTGCTCACTCAACTCTCAATAAATAGAATAGAGAAGCGCCTACAACGACGCCAACCTATTGCAATTCGCCACCATTCTTGATAGAACCCTCCTAGAGAGTATTTTTGAAGCGTACTACCTAAAGTGGGTATTACTGAGATGCGAATTTTCCAACCAGCGGCAGAGGTGCGGTGCATTTGAATACTGCCATTTCATAGATCCTTTACGAGATAAAATTTCAGTATCTCCAGCGTCGATGGACCGAATAGAATGAATCCATACTCGGATGTTCCCTCCCAGCAAAAAAGGCTCGAAGAGGCATTAGCAGCCTTTCAGCGTGATTATTCCATTTTATCGCCAAGAATTCGAACTCTTACATATACGCCCAAGTGCGACTTAAAAAAAGTAACCTTGAGGTTGCATTTTCCTGCATTACGACAGGGTAACGCCACCGTATCTGAACTGGTCGATAGCATCTACCAATTTATCGTTCCGTTTTGCCTTCCGCGCTCAGATGTTCAAAGAGTACGTGATCAGTACGGAATTGTCTCTGTAGATGAGTTCATGATTAAAACTTCAAGACTAGAACAACAAGCCGTAGGTCTCTTTAAGCGTGCTCATAGACTCACAAATAGAAATGGTGAGGCTGGAGAGTTATTACTTTATATTTTGACCGAATGGCTTTTAGCGGCACCACAATTGCTGGCAAAAATGTCGTTAAAGACCAATCCGGAAATGCCTATTCATGGATCGGATGGCGTGCATGTTCGGTACTGTTCGACCCAATCAAAACTACTCCTGTATTGGGGGGAATCAAAACTATATAGCGATATCGGTGACGCAATAAACTCGGCAGTAAAATCAATTGAAAAATCATTATCTAGCACGTCACTGGACCACGAAATCGAATTGGTGAAACGATACATTGATTTCAGCAACATGGAAGAAAATGCACGCAATGCAATTTTAAGCTACTTAGATCCATTTGATGAAAATTATAATGAGCGACAAGATATAATTACATGCCTCATTGGCTTTGACTTTGAGAAGTTCTCTCAAATAGCACAAGAAGATGACCCTGAGGACACTTTTAGACTGCTAGCCGAAAAGAAACTTGAAGAAATTAGCGTGACGCTCACAAACACATTACAAAAAAGAAACTTAGAGCATAAGGAAATTGAGTTCTTCTTCTTTCCGGTTCCTTCAGTGCAAGAGCTTCGCAACCTCTTTCAAAAAAAAATCGGATGGAATGACTAAACATGCAAGAACTCATTGATAAAGTCTGGCAGAACCAAAACTTTCACATAGTAGCCAAAAAAATTGAAATTGAATGGTTAAGAAATGATATAAAGCTTGGGATTACTGATTATATTGAAATCCAAGATGTGAAAAAGGCATTTCAAGCTGCGGCAATTTTGGCATGTTCAGATAATCCAATTCACCGTAGATCCGCTTTTAGAGTAGCCACCTCAGCATATGATCTTTTTGGCTCAAAACACTTGCCTCTTGAACAAGCACTACGTGTAGTTCTAACTAGACTAGACAACTTTCCATCGACATTAACTAGAAATCAGGTTTCCGAAGCCGCAAAATTTTTTCCCATTAGCCTAGCCTCTGAAGAAGCTCATGCCTTAGAGCACCGAAAATTAAACGTCGGGGCAAAGACCTATCATCTTACTAAGTTTCAACATTCTCTTTGGCATATATTATCGACTGGAGGTCGTGTCGCGGTAGCGGCCCCTACCTCCGCTGGAAAATCCTTTGTACTGCAGAGCTTTCTATTATCGCTATTCACCGAAAAAAGCCCCCTCGTAATATATATAGTCCCTACTAGGGCGCTAATAACCCAAGTTGCAGAGGATCTCAGTAAGCAATTTTTAAATATTGAAGAGAAGGCCCGGCCGGAAATCATAACCATTCCAACAGACTCTGAGGAGACCATTCCCGAAAAAACAATTTTTGTAATGACTCAAGAACGGGTACAAATACTACTAATCTCACACAAACGCATAAAAGCTGACACCATTATAATCGACGAAGCTCATTCTATTTCTGACGGTTCAAGAGGTGTTTTACTCCAAAGCGTAACAGACGATCTTTTACAAAGAAATCCCTCTGCACAGCTTTTATTTGCCAGCCCCTTAATTAGAAATTTGGACGTATTTGGGCGCTTGTTCGGCGCCACAGATATTGTGCAGTTATCCTCTTTAGAACCAACAGTCACACAAAATTTTATCTTAGTTGAAATTGATGAAAACAACACTAACCAGTTCCATATAAGCACCATAGAGGAAACTAGTAAAAATACAAATTTTATAGCAACTGTAAATTCTCCACAAGATCTAACCTTCCGCACGGACCAGTTGGTCCAGATATCGACTAGATTAGGTAAAGGATCGATTAATATAATTTATGCTAATGGTGCAGATGAAGCTGAGCGAATTGCTATTAAGCTGCGTAAAGCGCTCGGCCGTACTAAAATCACATCAGCTAGGGCCGCACTAGCAGAGCTAGCAAATGAATCTGTTCATAGCGCTTACGAGATGGCTGAATGTTTGAAGAAAGGCGTTGCTTTCCATTACGGCGAAGTTCCGGCTGTGCTTCGAAGAGCCATTGAAGAGGCCATTTCTAAAGGCGATATAGATTACTTAGTGTGCACGAGCACACTGCTACAAGGTGTAAACCTTCCAGCAAAAAACATTTTTCTTTCCAAACCTGAAAAGGGCAACAACCGCCCCCTTAACGGAACCGATTTTTGGAATTTGGCAGGAAGAGCAGGAAGGCTTTTACGTGAATTCCAAGGAAACATTTTTTTAATTGAGTACGCTCACTGGCAAAAACAGCCACTCGACGAACCGAAGGATGAAAATATCATACCAGCAATGGAGTCTGGGGTATTCGAAAATATTACAAATCTAATCGATGCCATATCGAATCGCCCATATATTCAACCCCATGACAGCCATGACATCGAAAGTGTTTTTGTTAGACTTCTATCTGATTACAGAAAGGGGGCTCTACCACTTACAATCGAACGACTTAATGGAGAAAACAAGACAGACGCTCTTAACGCTCTAACCTTTGCATTAGAATATGCGGACTCCATAATTTCGCTTCCAGACTCTGTGTTATTAAACAACCCGAATATATCAGGACACAAACAGCAAGCCTTATACAATGCCATCCTAGAAATTCTAGACCAGCATCCTTTGGCCGTAAATACTCTTATTCCTGGACATCCAAAAAACAGCAATAGCTTTAACAACTATGTAAATATTTTAATGATTTGCCACAAACATATTAACGGTTATGACACGTCTGAGCGCCTAAGTCGATTTCAGGCAGCAATTGCTATAAAGTGGATGAAGGGAATCTCCTTACCTCAGATAATACAAAACCAAATTGATCGCCAACCGGACAAGGATACAAGAGCGCTAATACGCGAGACACTATCCACAATAGAAAAAGAAATACGCTTCAAATTAGTTAGACTTTTTGGCTGTTTTCTTTCTCTCCTCAAGTACGCTTTAGAAAGTCGAAACATGAGTTCAATGCTCGATTCCGCGGTTCCTCTTACACTATTTCTAGAGGTAGGCGCATCAGACCGAACGATGATAAGTTTAATGTCAATGGGACTTTCACGAGTATCCGCAAAAAGACTTACGGAAAAATCTGTTAGTAAACATATGGACGTCAGCGCCGCAAGAAGGTGGCTTAAACAATTGAAGCTTGAGAGGATGGGCTTATCAGAACTAATGATCGAAGAAGTAAGAAAAATAATTTCTTTTAAGTAGCTCTTAAATCTGATTTTTTAACCACAGCAATATGTTGATTCCTTTCCTACTACACATACCAAGTATCGATAACCATGATTTTATCGATACTTCTCACCTTGCTGGGCACAATGCCCGACGACATATTCAAGCCATGCTTCATACCAATACCAAGTATTTGCGACTTGAGTTCCAAAGCCTAGGCTTGGCCTTTTAGCATCTAGTTCCTTCCAAAGAACGGTGTGGTTTGTAATAGTAAATTTTGTATAACCAGCCCCTGCAACCTTCTTCACAATTTCCGAAGGAAGGCACTTGGGGCGTTCGGTTTCTTTAATTACGGTATATTGTGCATTTATGCCTTTAGCAAGCTCCGAGTCAGACTTAATAAACTCAATAACCTGATCAGCTTGACCTTTTCGATTAGCCGTCTTAGGAATAAAAAACACCCGATAAGAAAACCGGGGATCATTAAACTCCTCATCACTTAAGCTCATATCAAAGTCAGTTATGTAAGCTCTTATATGTTCAGGCAACCCCTCCGTTTTAGAAAGCATATCAACCTGATCTTTGTTAAGGGATGAAAACTGCAAACTGAATGACAAATGCTTATCTATCCCGCACTCAGCACCAAATATTTTTTTTATAAGATCATTGTAGTTAAGACAACAAGCTTGAAAGCGCGCACTCAAAAATTGATCAATCCTCGTCGTCATTTGATGCTCAATTTCATGTCTGAGCCCAATTAAAAATCTCAGGTTTTTTGCAGCATTTTCAGGTACAGGTGAATTTTCATCATTGAGACAACGCTCCAGCTCCCAATGTTTCATAGCACCTTTAGCTGTTTTATCAAACCTCCTTCTAGCACCTACCATCTTGTAATAGCGATACTCTACTTGTTTTTTTCGATAATAAGCATGCAGCAAATATGTCCATGAGATCATCATCAGCACGATAAATATCTCAGATTTAAACATCAGCGCTGGATTATTGAATATCTGTACCGACGCCAACGCTGCCTCTCGAGATTTCTTAATTAACTCGCCCGATATAGAACCTACAGTTCGAATACGTTTTTTTTGAGAGGCCATATTACTCATCCTTCAGTAGTATCTAAACAGCATAGCCCCATCTCCGTCAATTTCCAGCCAAGATAACTTAACAGGCGGAATGCCCTTTTTTTAAGCCATTCCTCTTAAAATACAAATATTTGATACTAGATTTAGTACCTCGGGATATCAATCGAGCATTGCATTATAGACAAACAATCACCATCAGCCCTGAGAAGCAATACGACATGCGCTCACAGCTATGACGCGCATTCAGACACTTCACTTGAAAAAATAAAAGACCTTACTAAGCAAGGCCTTTTATTTCGCATTAACAATTGATTTAGCTGTGTAACTTACCTCACCTCAACAATGTCTAAAGCGCGATTCGCCAACAGCTCACTCACCTCAATCACCTGCAAAATCCCCAACGCAACACGCCGCCGCGAGCCATCAAGGTCGAATGCCAGATCATTGATCATGGCATTCGCCGAAGCCAGGTTCTCACTGAGGTTCGCAAGCAAACACTCAGAGTCCACACTCGGATCAATCCGCAAAATGGAGTCGGACTTGTCAGACGTCTCGCCCTTAGGCTTGGGTTTCAGGTAGTAATCCAACGCGCGGGTGGCCGCGTCGTCGAGCTTTTTGTTACGGGCAGACTGGGCACGAGATGTGGGTTCGTCTGTTACTGGAGGATTCGGTGTAATTTTGACCATAGCCTTAGCTCTCTTTGGTTGAGGCTACTCCCCGCTCGCGACTAAACGATTGGGAGGCAGCTGTACGCAGGTTAGTCGACCGACGAGCTAAGATATCGGCGCGCCCGGAGGCGCCCTGCGCACAGCCACCATCGAGTGCAGGGATGGGGATACCTGACTGATGGACGCTTGAGCGACTTAGCAACGACGGGCGACTAAACCCGATCACTGATGAGCAGTGACAGGTCCCAAACTACCGACGCAATCCAAGGCGAACAAGCCGGCGGATTCTGGCGTAGTTGTAGGCAATGGCGCAAGGCGACGTCGGCTCGCGAGTTGCGGTTGCCCACTGACTGACAGCCCCAGCTGACACTTCACATTGTTCCGGCCCCACATAGCCAGCCCTACCTGTTTTGAGGAAACCGGAACGACCACTTCAAGAATCCTCCTACATCGCGCCCCTCTCTTCCCGCGTTAGCGTCTGCGCTGCATTTAGCGGACGAGATTCACTACGTGGCGACACGCAAAAAAGACATCCCCCAGGTCCGAAACCCGCCCGGCGGCGATGGGCATCACGTCACCTATCGGGACATGACCGCCAGCGAACTGGCCGAGCGCGAAGCCCGGCAGCTGGCTTACGAAGCCATGCTTGCCCGGCAGGCAGCCTATGAACGAGAGCGCTGGGCCACGGTGGATAAAAAGCCCGTATTCAGCGTGACCGGAAGCGTGTTTGCCAAGAGCTGCAAGCTCCCCAATGGCATCATCGATTACAACAACCTCAACGGCTACGTCCCGGCAGATCTGGTCAAGCAGTACGGCGAACTCATGTGGCTCGGTGGTCGCAGCGCCGATCCATCCGGCACGATCCCCCTCAAGCGGATCGGCTCGGGTACGGTTCCCGTTACCTTGGGCAGGCTCGCGCTGGGTGGTTCGGCGACTTCCTCGGCTGCAGTTGCCGGCGGCACCGTCGGCGCTGCCCTGCTGACCGGCATCGTCGCCCTGCTCTGGCCGTCCAATCTGGGTGACAGCGCGCTTTATAGCGAAGACCAGCTACGCGATCTCAAGCAGGCCCGCAGCCGCATGCGCCTGAGCGTCGAGCAGCAGGCCGACGGCAGCCTCAAGGGCTACGGCTTTTACACCGGCCAGAATCGCGACTGGGAAATGGTCGACGTTGTCCAGTTCACACCGCGAGCCGATCAGTTCATCGTCGACCTGGGTGATGGCATCGAACTGATCTGGACCCCGGCTACCAATCCGGCCGACACCCTCGGCATCCCCGCCCTGGAAGCTGCGCCCCAGGCACCGCCTATTTGGATCTACCCGCCGACGCCGATGGCCGACAGCATCATCGTCGACCCGATCTATCCGCCGGAGTACAAGGATTTCATTCTGGTGTTTCCGGCGGATTCGGGGGTTCGGCCGGTTTATGTGGTTTTGAGTGTTCCGGGGGATCATAAGTACTACGAAGCTCCAAAACTGCTACCGGCCTTCCCCGATGCCGTCAAGGTAAAATCAAAGTCCTCCGTACAAGGCGGGGGCAAAAAAAGAAAACGTTGGGTCGATCGGAAGGGTCGTATTTATGAATGGGACTCCAAAAGTAATGCCGTAGAAAAGTACGACAAGCTAGGAAGCCATTTGGGCGAATACGACCACTTAACAGGTCGCCAAACAAAACCTGCCAAACCCGGCAGAACAACCCCACGACAATAAAAGAGGGAATACCATGCCTTGCTTCTCCATAACAGGTTTCTACCCAGATGACAAAAAGGACGATTCATTACAGTTTGAGATTTATATAGAGAACGCCAAACAAAAAGAAGCGCTGGCGCAAATAACTGAAGCTAAACCCTTCAACAAAATTGAACCCGGAGAGTTGGAGATAACAGAGGAACAGCTCAGCAAAATAGAAAAAGTTCTAGATCTAAAATTTCCTGACGGGCTGGAGTATTACATCGGAACTTGCGCCGACTAGCCCCCAACAGAAACCGGGAGAAAGCCCGAATGGGACTAAAATTAAGACTTGATTGGTACGACAAAAAAACCGAATTGGGTGAAGGCAAAGAATATTCGAACGACATGGGAGATGATGTATCGGTAATCTCGGCGATGGATCTGGAAAGCGAACCAGAAATATATGACGGCGGCTTTGATGTACGCGCCGAATGGATACCAATCCTCCAGCCCTTCTTTGACCACCCAATCGAACCAGAAATATTCGACTATCAAATTGCATTTCGGTACAGAACCAATTGGTAAAAACTAGTGCCACACACAAGGCCAATATCACGAAAAACCCGATAGCTGGCAAGCAAACTAGACCCAACCTCCGACAAGGAAAGTAGAGAAATGAAGCCCGTCGTTGAAATTTTTGACATGACTACTGAAGAGTTGATAAAGACCGTAGAAGTCCCAATCGCCTACATGGACCGGCTGGCCACACTTATGGACTGGAAAGAGCCTGAAGATTTTTGTTTTGTCTATGATCTGTTACCAGAGCAGATAAAGACGATAGAAGAGTGGACTCACACAACAATTCATGGCGATAACCGCATCATTCAAATCGTTTGCCTTGAATAAAGCCGACGCAAATCCGCCACTGTTATGGGCGCCCAAACCAGCGTCCCCAACGAGGCTGATAGAACCATGAAGCATAAAATAATGGGCGTAATAGACGGCGACGACCTTGCCTCATACGAAAACTCGCTCTGCATTGGCTCTCAGGCTCTAGCAAAAATAATGAACTGGACCAAAGAAGAAAGCTATTTTTATGATTACGCATTGAACACATCTCAAATTGCAGCGCTGGAAAAAGCATGTTCAATAGAGCTACCACGAAATCTGCTGCTTTTTTTAAGCAGCAGCAATTAACTCATTAAAAACCATCAAAACGAGGAATACCATGCGTTACCTCTCAATAACAGGCTTCTATCCAGACGACAAGAAAGACGATTCACTGCAGTTCAAGACCTGCATTAAAAACGCCGAGCAAAACGAAGCCCTCGCCCAGATAACTGAAGCAAAACCATTCAACGCTGTTGAACCAGGAGAGTTTCAGATAACAGAAGAGCAATTCAAAAAAATAGAAAAAACTCTCGATATAAAACTCCCTGCCGGACTGGAATATTTCATCGGGACTCGCGCCTACTAACCCTCAACAAAAACCAGATCAAAAAGCTGAACGAGCCAAATGGGACTAAAACTAAGACTTGAATGGTATAACAAGCAAACCGAATCCTACGAGGGCGAGGAGTACTCCGAAGACTTGGGTGACGACGGCTCTGTCATTGAAGCCCTAGGGATTCCAATCAAAAACAACATAAATAACGGAGGCTTTAATGTCCCACAAGAATGGGTAACAACCCTCCAACCTCACTTTCAACATTCAATTGATTGGCCCACCTACGTCTATCAGGTCTCCTTCGATTATCGAGACAGCTGGTAGCCACGGAGCGAGTGCTCAATAAAAAAGGAACGCAAATTCACGCCACATATCGGGCCCGGCTAAAAAACAGTGCCGCTCCGATACCAATAGCACTGGTTGAGGCGATCCCCAGATCAAAACCGGAGATGAAAGACGGCAGCATCAAAATACTCGCAAATCCCATGACAACCAAAGCAATGCCTAGCCATTTCCTGAGGCCGTAGGATTTCATATAGAAGAACAACAGCAGGAACACTGCGTATGCCAAAGCGTACAGGCCATATTCGTTCATAGTCTTAGCCGCCTTGCGCCTTGATGATCATGGAGGATCCGGAGTGTTGCGGACCTATGCCACCGCTTACCTGTGCATCGAAGCTCACGATGACATCACCGGCGTGATAGGTCGGCAATTTGCCCAACGTGAACTCGCGGACTGCCCATCCCACAGGGATGACCGCTCCGGGAATGAACTTGCCGGCCGCTGCGGCGAAAACTCCGCTGGTGAGGTTGGCGATACTCGTTCGTTGGGCGTTGAGTAAATCACCCTGTTGCCGGGTCAAGGGTTTTGAAATCCCGACCATCATTTGGCAGGGTAGATCCTTGGCGAGCATTTTGTCGTAAAGCTCCACTACCCGGTTGCTCACTTCGTAGTGGGCGGCTTTCGCTTCGCCAAAGTGCAGTGTTCTGAGGCTACCCCGCTCATCGGCTGACAGGGTGAAGCGCGATACGCTGAAGACAATTCCATGGCTGCCAGAAAACTGACCGTTTTCAAACTTCAATGCTCGCATCCTTATCGAGTCTGGGAAGGCGGGGATTTTGTCTTAGCGGGTGCGCTTTTCGCAAATGGTAAAAACGGGGCACAGCTGCAATGGCCTGGACTGGTCAGCTATTTGGCAATGAACGAGAGAGGTCTCGTTGCCAAGACCCCTCTGGCGCTGAGGGCGAACCTCTCGACTACCTCACCTCAACAATATCCAAAGCCCGATTCGCCAACAGCTCACTCACCTCAATCACCTGCAAAATCCCCATCGCAACGCGCCGCCGCGAGCCATCCAGATCAAACGCCAAATCACTGATCATCGCGTTCGCCGAAGCCAGGTTCTCACTGAGATTCGCCAGCAAACACTCAGAATCCACACCCGGATCAATCCGAAAAATGGAGTCCGACTTATCAGACGTTTCGCTCTTAGGCTTGGGTTTCAGGTAGTAATCCAACGGTCGCGTGGCAGCGTCGTCGATTTTCTTGTTGCGGGCGGACTGGGCGCGGGATGTGGGTTCGTCTGCCGCAGGAGGGTTCGGAGTCACTTTTACCATCGTCTTGCTTCCTGTAATTGGAGCCATCACCCGCTCGCTGCTAAACGATGGGAGGCAGCTGTACGCAGGTTAGCAGACCGGGGAAACAAGAAACCGGCGCGTCCGGGGACGCCCTGCGCACAGCCACCATCAAGTGCAGGATGGGGATTCCTGACTGGATGACGCCTTGCACAACCTGTTTCACCACGAGCTGCTAAACCCGATCACTGATGAGCAGTGACAGGTCCCAAACTACCGACGCAACCCCAGGCGAACAAGCCGGCGGATTCTGGCGTAGTTGTAGGCAAAGGCGCAAGGCGACGTCGGCTTGCAAGCCGCAGCCGCCCAGTGTCTGACAGCCCCGGCTGACACATGGGAAAATCTTTCCAATCCATCCCCTCCCGCAAAGCTCCCATCCGCTCCAGCAAAGTCCTCGGCAGTTCTGCACCTCGATAATGCTCCGCTTACTCACCCCAAGCGCTGCAACCGAGCACCGTGTACCCCCATGAACCTACGCACCTTCATCCGTAGCTACTGCCTCAACTCCAGGCTCGCCACAAATGCCCTGACCCGCCTGCACCGAACGCTGTCGTCCCTGGCCGGCTACCTGGCCCAGCAAGGCTTCGACTCCGAAACATGGCCGGCCACCCGTGACGAAGCCACGCTGGACCGTCGCCTCAACACCGTCTGCCCAGAACTGGCCGCCACGGTGTTCAGCCACGCCCGCGAAGGCATCATCCTGGTCGACCCCTTCGGCCGGGTCATCGCCGTGAACGAGGCCTTCACGCGGCTCACCGGTTACGGGCAAGAAGAGATAAAAGGCCGCGAGCTGAACTCCCATCGCATGGTGCGTCGCCTCACCGCCTTTTACGCCCCCATGAAAAACGCGCTGGATTTCCACGGCCATTGGTCCGGTGAAATCCAAAGCAACCACAAGGACGGTCGGGAGATGACGTCGCGAATCAGCATCAGCGCCGTGCATGACCGTCACGGCAATGTTCAGCACTACGTGGCGCTGTTCAGCGACATGACGCAAATGAAGCAGCGTCTGCAGTTGCTGGAGCGGGATGCGCGGTATGACGCGCTCACGCAGTTGCCCAATCGGTTGTTGTTGGCCGAGCGGATGCGTCAGGCGTTGGGCAAGGCGCGTATTTATCAGCAGAAGGTGGCGATTGCGTTTATTGATCTGGATGGGTTCAAGGCGCTGAACGACAGTTATGGCCATGACTGGGGGGATCGGGTGTTGCAGATTGTCGCGGCGCGGATCAATGCGACGTTGCGTGAAGGCGATACCTTGGCGCGGTTGGGGGGCGATGAGTTTGTCGCGGGGCTGGTGGGGTTGCAGGCGGTGGAGGACTGCGAGCCGTTGCTCAAGCGGATGCTGGCGGCGGCCAATGCGCCGATTTTGATTGGTGCGCAAACGGTGGAGATCGCGGCGAGTATCGGGGTGGCGTTTTACCCTGAGCATGGGCATGAGATCGATGGGCTGATCAGTAAGGCGGATCAGGCGATGTATCTGTCGAAGAAGGCTGGCGGTAATCGTTTGGCGTTTTGTCCGACGCGGTTTATTTCGGTCAATAGCGAAGTCTGACGGTGGTGCCGAGGGTGCGTTCGCTGCCGGTTATGACGCCGTAGTCGCCGGTGCCGAGCAGTGAATAGACGGCGGTGATGTAGTTGCGGTCGAAGACGTTGCGCACCCAGCCTTCGACTTCCCAGGCGCGGTCCTGGCTGCGCAGGCCCAGGCGCAAATTGGTGAGGCCGTAGCTGGGTTGATAGCTGCCTTCGCCGCCTTCGAGGGTGCCGGAGTAGCCGGTGCGAAAGCTGTAGTCGATGCCGCTGAAGGCTTCCAAGCCGTAGGGCAGCGGATGGGTGTGGTCGAGGCCGCTGCTGAGGTTCCATTCCGGCGCGTTGTAGAGGCGCTCGCCGCTGAGGTCGCAGGTCCATTGGCCCGAGGCCGGTGGGCACGGGGCGTTGGGGAAGCTGCGGTAGCGGGCATCGCTCCAGGCCAGGCCCAGGCGCCCGGTGAGTTTGGGGGTAAGTTGCCAGGCAGAATCGAGTTCGATGCCGCGCAGGCGGACTTTGCCGACGTTGATCAGATTGTCCCGCAGCGGTGGTGCGAACAGCGAAGTGGGCGGGCTGTAGGTGAGCGCTTGGTAGTTGTCGACGTCGGTCTGGTAGACGGCGAGGTCGAGCAATGCGCGCTCATCCCAGAACCGCGTTTTCATGCCCAGTTCCAGTGAGGTGGCCCGCTCGGGCTCGAAGGTCGGTGCGGTGAACGGGCCGACCACGTCGAAGTTGATGCCGCCGGCCTTGTAGCCCCGCGACCAGCTGACGTAGCCCATCACCGCCTCGCTGAAACGGTAGCTGGCGCTGAGGAGGCTGGAGACGTTGTCTTCTTCAATCGAATCTTCGCGGTAATAAGCACCACCGAGGGCAATGTCGCGCAGCAATTGCCCACCGGCCTGGAACACTGGTGGCAAGCCGGTCAGCGGGGCGAGGTTGCTGACATCGCGGGAGATCCAGCCGTCCTTGCGCTCCTGGCTGTAGCGCAGGCCGCCGGTGAGTTCCAGCGGGTCAATCGGGCGCCAGGAGAGCTGACCGAAAATCGCTCGGCTGTCGCCCTTCTGCTCGCCGTCGTAACGTTGCCGGGCGCCGTCCAGCAGCATGGCCGGCACCTGGCTCGGATCGGTGATATTGATGCCCAGGCTCTTCAGTTGCTCCAGTTGATCGCCGACGAACCAGGGCGCGGCGTCCTTGCCGAATTCGGCGTCGATCTGCCGGTCGAGCTGTTGGCGCAGGTAGTAGAGGCCGGCGACATAATCGACGGACGAGCCGGCTGTGCCGGACAGGCGCCATTCCTGGCTGAACTGCCGGTGGCCCAGTTCGGTTTCGGATTGGATCACCGACAACGCGGTACTGTCACTGTCACGGGTGGCGCGGTAGTCCCAGTCGCGGTAGGCGGTGATGCTGGTGAAGCGCATCGCCTCGTCGAGGTCCCAGTTCAACTCCAGTGAGACGCCGTTCTGCAGGGTTTGCGGATGGCCCGGCGCGTCGATGCGGGACTCGCGTTTGTAGGGGGCGGGCTCGGTCAGTGGATAGCCGAGGAATTTGGCGCGTTTGCGGGTTTGCTCGCCGTAATGATTGACCAGCAGGACGTTGCCGGCTTCGTTTTGCTCGGCGTAGTCGGCGATCAGGCGGGCGCTGAAGTCGGTGTTCGGCGTCCACAGTAGTTGTCCGCGCAGGCCTTGGCTGTCGGCGTCGCCGAGGCGGCTGCCGTCGTGCAGGTTTTCCACGGCGCCATCGGAGGCGCTGTCGAAGACGTTGAGGCGGCCGGCGAGCTCGTCGTCTTGCAGCGGCCCGGAAACCGTCCCGCGGTATTCCCGCAAACCGCGCTCGCCGTAGCTCGCTTCGAGGTTGGCTTCGGGCTGGAAGGTCGGCTGGCGGGTGATGATGTTCAGCGCGCCGGCGGTGGTGTTTTTGCCGAACAAGGTGCCTTGGGGCCCGCGCAAAACTTCGATGCGCTCGATGTCCATCAACTCGGTGAAGGCCATGCCCTGGCGCGCCTGGTAAACACCATCGACGTAGGTGCCGACGCTGCCTTCCAGGCCTTCGTTGTAGGCGGTGGCGCCGAATCCACGCAGACCGAAGCCGGCGTAGCGGGCGTCGTGGCCGGACACTATCAAGCCCGGCACGCGTTGTTGGATGTCTTGCAGTCGATGCAGACCGGCTTCGTCCAGTTGGTCGCCGTAGAGGACGTTGATCGGGATCGGTACGTTTTGCGGATCTTCTTCGCGGCGGCGAGCGGTGACGGTGGTTTCGTCGAGCGTGAGGATGCTGGGTGCCTCTTGTTCGGCATTGGCCGACGCCAAGGGCAACGCTGAAAAACTGCCGAGCAAGAGCAGGCGGTAACCCAAACCGAGCATGCTATTGCTCCCGAGCCGTCGCGCGACGCACCGTGTCCGGACAGGCCAGTGCCTTGACGCAGGCCAGCAATTCGCGGCTGTCGGCGGGCTTGAGCAGTACTGCGTCGAAGGCCAGGTCCTTTGGATAGTTCTCCGGCCTGCGTGGCGGCACTGCGGAATAAAGCATCACGGGTAGATCGCACGCACCGTCGCGCACCTGGCGCAGCAGTTCCCACCCGTCCATGCCGGGCATCATCTGGTCGCTGATCAGCAGGTCAATCGATTGTTCAGCCAGGCAGGCCAAGGCGTCTTCGCCGGTCGCCGCCATGCTCACGTCGAAGCCGTAACCGGCCAGCAGGTCGTAGAGCCATTCGCTGTTCTGTTCGATGTCGTCCACTAGCAGGACGTGTTTGCCCTGGCCGTCGAGGGGCGTGGCGTTGTTGTCGACGATACCGTTTTCCAAGTCGTGTTCTTGGGCGCAGTTCAGTTGCAGGCGAAAACTGAAGTGGCTGCCCTGCCCCGTGGTTTGGGGTTCGAGGCGGCTGTCCATGCGCTCCAGCAGTTGCGTGACGATGGACAGGCCCAATCCGCTGCCTTCGAAGCGCTGGGCATTGCGGCCGCGGCGGAACGGTTGCAGGAGTTGTTCGAACTCTTGCGGGTCAATGCCGATGCCGGTGTCGATCACGCTGAAGCGCAGTTCCACGGTGTCGGTGCTCGCACCTGAAGAAGCGCACACTTCAAAACGGATCTGGCCGTTGCGGGTGAATTTCGCCGCGTTCGCCAGGAGGTTCATGAGGATCTGCCGCAGACGTTTGAAGTCAGCCTCTACGAGGGGTGGCAGGTCATCCGCCAGCACCGCCTCAAAGGTGTTGCCCTGGCGTGCGGCGAGAAAGCCCGCCTCATCTGCGATCTCTTGCAGGAAGCCGTACAGGTAGCCCGGCGCGAGGGTCAGTTGCATCTGCTCCAGCTCGCCATGGGAGAACTCGAGCATCTCGTCGATCAGTTCCAGTTGCTGGCGGGCGTTGCGCTCGATGGTGGCTTGATAGTCGCGGTTGGGGCCGGCATGCAGCAGCCGCGCGTAGTCGATGATGCGCACCAGCGGCGAGCGCAGGTCGTGGCTGATCCGCGCCATCAACGCGCTGCGCGCCGCCAGGGATTCGCGCAGCTGCGAGGTGCGCAGCGCCACGGTGCTTTCCAGGCGTTCCTGTTCGGCTTGGCGTTGTTGGTCGAGGGTGGACAGGGCGTTTTTTTCACGGTTGCGACTGCGGGCGACTTCCATGATCAACGTGCACACCAGCAACACCACGCCCGGGAGTGTGGACGATAAGCTGTATTTGCTTTGGGGCGACTGCCAAGGCAAGTGTTCCTGGGGGAAAAGCATCCGCATCAGCAATTGTGCAAGCATCAGGGCCGGCACCAGCCAGGCCATCCAGCTGTAGTTCAGCCGCTTGCGCCACGCCATGAATAACGTGGCGAGTAGCGCGCCATAGAAACTCATGAGAAATATCTGGACGATTTGCGCGCCCTGGACCGGGTCGATCTTCAGCCACCAGATTCGGCCGAAGACACAGCCCAACAACGGAACCCAATAGCTCCAGCCAATGATTTTTGGCAGTTGGGAAACCTGCAACAGCACGCGGAAGTAGGCCAGGAACAGCACGAACGCGATCGCGCTGGCGCAGGTCAGCAGCTCCCGTGTCCAGCCCAGCGCCGCGGGCCAGTAGATCAGGTAGCCGTTGAGAATGCAGGTCAGCAGGATGTAGCTCAATACCGCGCCCGCGTTCACGGTCAGCAGTTGGGAGCGCAGGATCCAGCCGACGATGAAACCGAACGGGACCACCAGCAGGACAATGCCGAGGGTGAGTCCGTCGCTCAAATAAGTCTGTTGCTGACTGCGCAGCAGCGCCGGTTCGGACCACAGTTCCGGCTCCAGCAACATCTGGAAATTGCTCGCCACGCGGACGTACAACGTGATGCTCTCCCCTGCTGCCAGCGAGACCGGGAACGCCGGCTGACGTGTCGCCGGCTGCGGCCATTCGGTCAAGGGATAGGCGCCACCGGCATGGGCATCCTGACCCGGTTGATAGACGCGGATGTCTTCCAGGCGCGGCGCGCCGACCACCAGCAGGCGCGAACACGCCGCAGTACTTGAGTTGCTGAGCTGCACTTTCAACCAGAAGGCGGAGCGGCTGTAGCCTTGGGTCGGCCAGCCAGGGGTTGCAGGGTTGAAATACGTGTTGGGTAGTTGAGTGACTGCTTCCAGGCTCAGGCTGGCCTGGGTGTCTTCGAAAATCTGTATCGCGGGCATCAGGTCCAGGTGGTCAGCCTGGCAGATATCCACAGGCGCGGCACGCAGCAAGCCTGTGGATAACAACGCTATCGTCAGCAATAAAACCTGTAGGAGCCGCATCAGGTGCGCCCGGCCAACTCGGTTTCGGTGATGCCCAGGGCTTGCTGGCGAAACTGACTGGGCGTCATGCCGATTCGCTGGCGGAAGGCCGTGGTGAAGTTGCAGGCGTTGCGAAAGCCCACCAGTTCGGCAACGTCCTGCACGCTCATGGCGCTTTCGGAAAGCAGATCCTGGCCGCGCCGCAGTCGTGCGTCGCGAATGTAGGCGAACACGGTCAGCCCCAGGTGCTCGCGAAAGATCCGCGAGAGACGCTTCTCGTGAGTGCCGACTTTTTGCGCCAGTTGGACCAGGGACGGCATGTCATCGAGGTGGTCTTCGATCAACCGCATCACGGCGCGCAGGACGATCTCGTCGCCTTCCGGCTCCGGATCCGCCGGGTTGTGTTGATGGGTGGGCGGCGCGCGCCAAGTCAATTGCAGGTGGATCTTGATACGCGCCAGCACTTCCTCGGGCGCGCAGGACTTGGGGATGTAATCCACCCCGCCCACGGTGAGCCCTTCCAGGCGTTCGATGGAGCTGTTGGCTGAAGACAGGAACAGGATGGGCGTGTGCCGGGTCGATGGCGCCTCGCGCAACAGCCGGCACAGGCTGAAACCGTTCATGTGCGGCATGTGCACGTCCAGCACGATCAAGTCCGGACGCAAGGCCAGTGCCCGCTGATAACCCTGGTGGGCATCGCTGGCCAGGGAAACTCGCCAGGGTTGGGCCTTGAGCAGGATGAGCGTCGCACGGATATCCTCCGGGACGTCGTCGATCAGCAGAATATGCGGCGGCTCGGACGACACCGCCGCGCTTGCCTCCATAGCCGCCCGCCTTTCGTATCGTCCGTTGTCCATTCGCTACGTTCTCTTATCGTGCGTTTGCCAATTAATTGCCGGAAAGCAACGCTATCGCAACGCAAAATCGATGGATCGGTAAAAATCGTTACACCAATAGCGGCAGGTGCGGCGAAGACTTGAAGGCGCCGATATGTCCATGGCCGCTATGCTGAGGCGATTCCACTTCGACAGGCAGGCTTTGATGATCCAGTGCAAACGCGCCTATGAAACAGCCAGCGCCGCGGATGGCGTACGGGTTCTGGTCGACCGCTTGTGGCCGCGCAATTGTCGCAAGGATGCGTTGGCGATTGCGCAGTGGCTACCGGAGGTCGGGCCTTCCCATGAGTTGCGCAAGGCGTTCAAGGCGGGGGCGGTTTCGTTTGCCGAGTTCAGCGTGGCGTATCGGCGTGAGCTGGCGGCGCGGCCAGAGCATTGGTGGAAGCTGGTGGATATTGCGCGGGATGGGACGCTGACGTTGGTGTATGCGGCCAAGTCTACGGTTGAGAATAATGCGGTGGTGTTGGCGCAGTGGTTGGAGGATGAGGTGGAGAAACGGGCGGAGGGGAGTTCGTCGGTTTGTTATTTGTCTGAGTTTCCGGAGCTTTGAGTCACTGAACTACCTGTGGGAGCGAGCTTGCTCGCGATAGCGGTAAACCAGCCGCCATTGATGTTGCCTGACCTGCCCCTATCGCGAGCAAGCTCGCTCCCACAGGGGGCTGTGCACGGCCAGTCAATCAAAATCGGCTTATTGGTTTGCTTGAGTTCGGCGGTGTGCAGCTAAGATGCGCAGAGAATCCACAAGGAAGACAGCCGTGACGCAATCGCCATTTGATCCGTTGGTTCATATCGATTGGAAAACACCGGGCAGCGACTTGCTCGGGCTGCTGCAGCATTACTACCCCGACATCGATGTGTTTGCCGGCCCGGGGTTCGAGGCGCTGTTGGATGAGGTATCCAACGAGATGCCCGAGGTCTGTTTCGAGGCGCTGGCGCCGGTGTTGGCGGCTCAGGGTTATGACTTGTGGAACCTGGATGCCGGTGGCGATGATTATCGGCCGGTGATTGTCCAGGCCGATCAGCGCGAGGCGTTTGCCCAGCACTGGCAGGGCCAGCGCGGCGAGCCGAGGTTCACGGCGAGTTTGATCGCACCACCCAAGCCCGCCGCCATCGAACGCAAACCGGCCAAACCCAAGCGCAGCAAGGTGAAGTGGCTGCAGGAAGTCCATGACTATCCCGGCGCCACCTATGTGCATGAATACAACTACCGCAACGGTTGGGCGGCCATCACCGAGCAGGACGAAGACCAGTGGTTGTGCTTCCTGATCGATTACAACCAATGGCCGCCCGCCGAGCAGGACATGCTCGAACACAGGACCGATGACGTGGACGCCGCGGACTTGCAGCTCATCAATGCCGATGCCCAGCGCAGCCTGTGGAAACGTCGGGTCATACGCGGCGATTACAGTGCGGATGACCGTTACCAATACGAGATTCGGCAAGGCGATGAGATCGCGGCGTTCGGGCCTGCCGGGGAGCAGTGGCCGGAATTTGAACAGCCTTGCGTGGTGGTGGGCTCGGAGATATTCGAACGCCAGCGCATTTACGAACCCGAGCATTTGACGCGGATCTGGCGGATCACGGCGGACAGCAGCGAGGTGATTTTCGAGTACGCGGATGAACTGACGATCCTGCCCGTCGGTCCTGGTCGCTTGCTGTTCATGCAGCACAACGGCCCGCACTGCTGGACTTGGAATCAAGAATCGCCGCACCAGGCCTTCGTCGCCAAACCGATGCCCGCTGAGGCCTATAAGCTGCGGGCCTCAACCGCGTACCTGGGGGGTGACGAGGTTCTGCTGTTCAGCGAAGGCGCGCGGCAGAACGTTGAGCACTCGGGTTATCAGGAAACGGTGTTGTTGGCGTGGCGCTTCAACTTCATGACTGGCACTGCGACGAAGGCGACATTGGACGGCTTCGGCAGTGAGCTACGCCAGGACACGCGCCTGCTTGTCACGCAGCCCAAGCAGGTCATTACGTTGCGCACGTTTCATGGGCAGCTTCATGTGGCCCGGGGGCATGGGGATTGGTGGGTGTGGAGTTATCGCGCCAACACCTTTGGCACACACACGCTGGCGTGGTTTTGGAATCAGGGCAGCAATGAGGTGGTGAAGCTGTCGAGCAAGGACATCCCGCGTATTAAACCGGATGTCCGTTATGTGCCGGGGCAGGATCGGTACCTGGCGTTTGAGACGGAGTTTGTGGCGCGGTTGCCGGAGTTCAGTGAGATGGTTGAGGCCAAGGGGTGTGAGGTTTTGGTGTTTGAGTGAGGCGGTTTTGCCTCACCGCGATCCTTCGAACGCATCAGCTTTTGTGGCGAGGGAGCTTGCTCCCGCTCGGCTGCGCAGCAGCCGCAAAACCTGCCGACACCGTTTCTCCTGGTGCACCGCGGTGAATGGGTTTGGGGCCGCTTCGCAACCCAGCGGGAGCAAGCTCCCTCGCCACGGGTTTGCTTAGATGCTTAGCAACCCACGAAACCCACGCGCTGCGTAATACGACTGCACGCCATTGTGGTAGATGAACACCCGGCCATAACGGTAGTCGCCAAAAATCGCCCCATCGAGGGCGCGAAGCGCTGGAGGGGTTGCCAGCCAACTGGACGTCTTGGCATCAAACTCGCCGAGCGTTTGCAGGGCTCGGTACTGCTCTTCCGTCAGCAGGGCGATGCCCATTTCTTCGGCCATTTCAACGGCACTGCCTTTGGGCTTGTTCTCCTTGCGTGCGTCCAGGGCGGCACGGTCGTAGCAGAGGCTTCGGCGACCGGTTGGGCTTTCTTTGGCGCAATCGCAGAAGGTGACAGCACCGGTTTTCGGATCGAGGCCGATCACGTCTGGCTCGCCCCCGGTGGCTTCCATGGCCTGGAGGGACTTCAAGGCTTTGGGGTTGTTTTCAAGTCGAGTCTGGACGTCGGCCCAGGGGATGTCTGGGTGACGGTTCAGGTTTTTTTCGAAGCGGGTTTTCAGGGTTTGGATGAGGTTGTCTTGTTCTTGTTTTTTCATGGTGTGGGAGTCCCTGGGTGATCGGTTGCCGATTCCGCGCCTGGTTCAAGACTACCTAGGATAGACGGGCGGCAGATTTCCCACAGACCTGGCCGCTTTTTTGTGAGAGCAAGCTCGCTCCCACAGGGGTGTGTTTGTCAGGCACTGAACTGCTTGATCCAATCAAGGCCTGCCACGGTAGAGCCGGTGGGACGGTATTCACAGCCGATCCAGCCTTGATAGCCACGCTGCTCCAGGTCTGCGAACAACGCCGCAAAATCCATGCTCCCCGTCCCTGGTTCATGACGCCCCGGACAGTCGGCAATTTGCACATGGACGGTTCGGTCATAGAAGCGAGCCAGGACATCCGCAGCGTCCCCGGTCAGCCGTTGGGCGTGGTAAAGATCGAGGATCAGCCCGACACTCGGGAACGTCTCCAGCACCTGTTGCGCCTTGCTGAAGTCGGACATGTAGTAGTCCGGCATTTCCTGCACGCAGATGACTTCGATCAGCGGCCGCAGCCCCTGGTCCTCAAGGTATTTGACGGCGTACTCCAGGTTGCTCCCATAGATAAGCGCGGCGTCTTCCTGGGTCGTAACGCCCGACATGATGTGGACATCCGAACACGCCAGCGCCTTCGCATAACGAGCAGCCTGGAGCAAGCCGCTGCGAAACGCCTCTTCCTGGCCGTGCAAGGCGGCGATGCCTTTGGTCACGCCAGCCGGTGCGGCGAACTGGATCAACGGCAGGTTGTGTTGAGTCAGGTGATCGGCCAGAAGACTGGCGTCGAACTCATAGGGCGACGGGAATTCCACCGCGCGAAAGCCCGCAGCGGCGGCGGCTTCGATGCGTTGTAGAAAAGGCACTTCATTGAACTGAAAACCGAGGTGAGCGTTGAACTTGGGCATTGGCTAAATCATCCATCCTGGAAAGAAACGAAATCATCCGTTTAGAGCAACTTGCGCAGCGCCAGCACGGCACTGTCGGGCGTGGTCAATACCGGTAGTCCGGAGCGAGCCTGGGCCTGTTCGGCGGCACTGGTCATCGAGAACTGGGCGAAGCAGATCAAGTCGCAATCCTTAACCTGAGCGGCCATTTCCACAATGGCAGCATCGTGGGCTTGTGGGTTGCCGTCTTTCAACGCCTGCAATGCACCCGGAACGAAATAAGGCACCACTTCCACCGCGCGACCACTGCGCTCTGCCGCTTGCTTGAACTCGGGCATCATCGAGGTAATGGTCGGCTCGAACGTTGCCAGCACAGCAATGCGCGATGCCTGGCTCAGCGCCTGGTCGATCATGGCTTCGTTCGGCTTGAGCACGGGAATGGCCACCTCGGGTTTAACCAGGTCGATGGCATCGCCAAACGCCGAGCAGGTAAACAGAATGGCATCCGCCGCGCTTTGTACGGCGTAGTGGGACAGCGTCAGGAAGCGCGCCTTCATGCTCGTGGTCAACTCGCCCTCTTCCACCCGGTCCTGGGGCAGCGAATCCTCGAGCAGATTGATGATCCGTGCCTGTGGCCAATGCCGGGCAAAGGCCGCCGTGATGGGCTCGATCGCCAAAGGGGTTGCGTGGATCATAAAAATTCGTGGAGCCTTCATGCTTATGCCATTCTCCAGATCATGTTTTTTGCACGGTATCAGAAGCCCCGATAGCGTGTGGAATTCCTGTGGCAATAAACATGCGGCACTGAGCACATGAGGCCTGTATGAAGAACTTCACGATTCAACGTATCGACCACATCGTCCTGCGCGTAAAAGACCTCGAGCGCAGCCTCGCTTTCTACACGTCGGTGCTTGGTTGCGAGCTCAAGAAGCGCCGGGACGATCTAGGCATGCTTCATCTGGGCACCGGTGTTTCGATGATTGACCTGGTGGCCGTCGACGGGCCTCTCGGTCGCCAGGGTGGGCCGGCGCCCGGCAAGCAGGGGCACAATGTCGATCACCTGTGCCTGCGTATCGAGCCGTTTGATGAGCAAGCCCTCCTCGCGCATTTGGCCTCGGCCGGCCTGACCGTTGAGAAAGCGCAGATGCGCTATGGCGCGGAGGGCAAGGGTTGGTCGATCTACTGCTTAGATCCGGATGGCAACCAGATCGAGTTGAAGGGGCCAGCGCTGGAGCCCTGAGCTTCAACGGGCGGATGCTGCCCCTGTGGGAGCGGGCTTGCTCGCGATGGCGGTCTGTCTGGGCCGGTGATGTTGGCTGTGCCTCCGTCTTCGCGAGCAGGCTCGCTCCCACAGGGGGTTGGCGGTGGACACTGAGTTTGCCGATCAGGTCAGCAGGTGTTTGGAGATCACCTTGGAGATTTCCACAATGCCGGTCTTGCCGGTGAATTCGAATTTCACTTTGCCCAGGGATGAAAAATAGATCTCCAGTTCAGAATCCAGGTCGAAGGTGCCGGAGGTTTCGACCGAATAGGCGACGATGTTTTTGTAGGGCAAGGAAGTGAAGTCTTTTTTGCTGCCGGTGATGCCTTGCACGTTCACCGCGATGATGCGTTTGTTAGTGAAAACCACCCCATCGCGCATGGATTTATAAGCGTCGATGACCTGTTCACCGTCCAGCAGCAGGGCCGTGACACGTTCGGCGTATTCGTCGTTTTGCTTGAGCTTGAAGAAGCCTTTGTTGTTGAAGTCGATCATCGATAAGTCCTTGTCGAGAAGATGAGGGTATTGCCTACAGCCCAGCGGCAGGTGATGGACGCAATAGTGGCACTTCAGTAGCATTCGCCAACTTTATCGATCCTTCAAGGATGACCTATGCTCGCCCTGCCTCGCTGCCCTGCCCCGTTGTTAGCATTGTCCGCGTTGTTTGTATTGCTCGGCGGTTGCAGCGTCAATGGCAGTTATCCCGATGCCATCGAACCGGACGCCGCCAAGTTGCGGTTCGTCGCCAATACCAGCAACGCAACGCTGGATTATTTCGACGCGGCCCATTGCGACGGGCAAACCACGGGCATTCTCAACAATATGCTGCTGAGCGATACCGCGCGGCGGGTGGGGATGAGCGTTCCGGCGCCCAAGGATGCCAGGGGTTATTTGGAGGTCAAGCTCAAGCCCGGTGAGCAGATTCACCTGCGCACCAACATGAACAGCGGTTATGCCGTGTGCGGCAAGGGCTTCAACTTTACGCCCGAGGCCAATGCCGAATACGAGGTGACGTTCAAGTCCGAGAAGAACTTCTGCCTGACTCAACTGCAACGCTTGCAACGGGTCGACGGCAAGGACGTACGCACACCGATCCCGATCCTGAAAAAAGACTTTCCCGCCTGCGCCGGTCGCAATCCGCTGTTCCCCAAGACCTACCCGGACACGCCCCATCGCTTGGAGCTGATGAATCGAGTCATCGATAAAAGCCTGGTCGTCACGGTGAAGACCGATCCGGCCAAGGAAAAAGTCGAGAGTTACTCGCCAGAGAAGCTGGACACCCTGATCAGCGAACGCAAGGCCAAGCTCGGCTTCGAGCTGCCGGCTGACTACTGGACGCTGTACCGGGAAAACCTGAAGACGTTTGGCGATGACATGGCGCAGAACAAGGCGCACTCGATGGAACGCTTCAGGGACGAATACCAGACGCGCCTGCGGCAGTTGAAGGACGAGCAGTTGGAACAGTGGGCGTTGCCCAAAACCGCCAATGCCAAGCCGGAAAAAGCCGAGATCGACCTGGACGTCGCGATGATGGTGGAGTACTTCCGGATCGGGAATGGAGTGACAGTCGAAGCGGTAGGTCATCACCTGGAGAGGATGGCGCAGATGGACGAGCGTTACGGTGTGTGTGCTCGGTTTGCGGAGTGCTGGAAGCGCAACTAGCAAGAGGATGGGCCACCGTCATCGCGAGCAGGCTCGCTCCCACAGGGGGTCGGTGCTGGACACAGCATTTGCAAACCCCCGAGATCAAAAACTGTGGGAGCGAGCTTGCTCGCGATGGCGATGTGTCAGCCACACTAATGTTGACTGATCCGCCGCTATCGCGAGCAAGCTCGCTCCCACAGGGTTCTGCGGTGGAGATTATTGCGCCGTCAGCTCAACCACGCCCCGAACCCGCTGCAGCATATTGATCAGATGCAAGCGCATCGACGCCCGCGCCGCTTGCGCATCATGCCGCGCCAACGCCGCGTAGATCTGCTCGCGCTCACGCACCACCAACGCCCGATTTTCACTCGTCACAGTCGGCCCGGCCTGTTGCACGACGGCGATCAACGCATTTCCCACATGGGCCATGGCGTCGATGAAAAAACTGTTACCGGTGCACTGGGCGATATGTAGATGAAACTCGAAATCGACCCGCGCGCTTTCGTCATCCGTTGCGTCAAAAGCAATCGCCGTGTCGAGCGCTTCACGCATCGCCAGCAATTGCTCCGGCGTGGCCCGTTGCGCGGCAATGCCGGCCGCTTCCACTTCCAGGCTCAGGCGCAGTTCGATGACGGCCAATGCATCGTAGGCGCCGCCCTTGACGTGTTTGCTGCCCTGGAAATCCCCCGGGCGGGCGGTGTCCACCACGAAGGTGCCAATGCCGTGACGGGTTTCCACCAAACCTTCGGCCTGGAGCCGCGACATGGCTTCGCGAACCACTGTCCGGCTGACGCCGCGTTCCTTGATGATGACCTGTTCAGTCGGTAATTTGCTGCCCGCAGGCAGTTCGCCGGCCAGTATCTGCTGCGTCAGGTCGACCACCAGTTGCTGGGTCATGCTCAGGCGTCGATCGGGTGTGACACGGTCCATTGCACCTATCCATTAAAGCCAGACGATCGCGGCATTATAGCCGCGACCTTGCGCCAAAACTCACTATAATGCCCGCTGATCACCCAAGAGCAAGCCGATGACGGATCAAGCGTTATCTCCACTGAACAAGCCGCGCCGCCTCGCCGAAACCCTGGTCGACCGCTTTGCCCAGCGCATGCGCGACGGCATTCTCAAGTGCGGCGAAAAGCTCCCCACCGAAGTGCATATCATGGAGGCCGAAGGCGTCAGTCGTTCGGTGGTGCGCGAGGCGCTGTCGCGCTTGCAGGCGGCGGGGCTGGTGGAGACGCGGCATGGCGTCGGCACCTTTGTCCTGGACATGCCGGCGCCGGAGGGCTTCACCTTGGGGCCAGCGACGATTGCCACGTTGTCGGATGTGCTCAACCTGCTGGAGTTTCGCCTGAGCCTGGAAGTCCAGGCCGCCGGCATGGCCGCCGAGCGCGCAACGCCTGAAGCGCTGGCCGAATTGGCCCAGGCGCTGGAGGCGTTGCTGCAAGGCCCGGAAAAGTCCGGCACCACCATCAATGCCGATTTCCAGTTCCATCTGAAAATCGCCAAGGCGGCCGGCAATTACTACCTGATCGACATCATGAAGCACCTGGGCACGAAGCTGATCCCGCGTACGCGCATGAACTCTGCCTATTCCGGACAAAGTGACCGCAGTGCGTACTTGCAAGGGATCAACGCCGAACACCAGCAGATCTTCGACGCCATCGCCAGCGGTCATGTCGATGCAGCGCGAGCGGCCATGTACCTGCATTTGAGCAACAGCCGCATGCGCCTGTGTGAAACCCAACAACGCCAGGCGTTCTACAACGAATAACCCACACTGCTTCTGTGGGAGCCGAGCTTGCTCGCGATGACGGCGATACATCCAACATCATCGGCACAGGCAGACCGCTATCGCGAGCAAGCTCGCTCCCACAGTTTTTGATCCCAGTGTTCACATAACTTAGAAGAAGCTGTATTTAACACCGACCCGCAGCCGCAATTGGCGATCACTGTCGACCGAGTTGACTTTAATATCACCGACTTCAAAGAACGGCGCCCAGCGTTTATCCCACTGGTATTTGACCACCGCATTTTGTTCATAGTCGTCGGTACCGCCGTTATAGCGAATGTAGTCGGCATCGAAGTAAGTCAATTGATACTCATAGGCCCACGGTCCTTGAGGACCATAGTTGATATAAACATCGTAACGGTTGACCTTCTGATCGTCCTGCCCATTATCCGGTACGTCACGGTCGATCTGGTCGCGGTCAAGCTTGGCTGAGTCAAAACGGTAGCGACCGGCGATGCTCAGTTCCTTGGTGATCTTGTAACCCAGGCGCAGGCCCATTTTGTAGGTGGTGGACTCCTCATCGCTGTCCAGGGCCAGCGAAGGCGTCAGCGTCCAGCGGTCATTGATCTTGTGTTGGTAGTTGACGGTAAATTCATGGCCGCTGCCAACGGTATTGTCGAAGGCGACGTCTTGCCGGTCACCGGCGGTCTTGTATTTGAGTTCCCCTTCCAGCCCCACGCCGTTTTCCAGCCGAATACCAAACTTGGCACGGTCGGCGTGCATGCGGGTTTTTTCCGCATATTGATGGCGCACGTTGATATAACCGGTATCGGCCTGGGCAACTAGCGACGTGAACAACGAAGCGACAGAAAGTACTACGAGTGTCTTTTTCATGGTTTTTATTCTTGTTGGTTGAATAGTAAGTTGGGGTAAACGCCAAATCACAGGCGAGCGCGTGCGCGGCATTGATACCTGGGGTTCAACGTCTTTTACGGGTTAAAACAAGTACAACTCATGAGTTAAAACAAAACTCAGACAGCGATAGGTACTCGCTGTATGTCCCGACTGGCCTGCACCAGCAAACGGGTGTACGCATGGGTGGCGCCATCGCTCGCCAGGCGATGACTGTCGAGCGTCTCCACCACCCTGCCCTGCTGCATCACCGCCAACCGATCACACAGGTGCGCAACCACCGCCAGATCATGGGTGACCATCAGGTAGGTCAGCCCTTCCTGGCGACGCAAGTCGGCCAGCAGGTTGAGGATCTCCGCCTGCACCGAGACGTCCAGCGCCGAGGTCGGTTCGTCCAGCAACAGCACCCGGGGACGCAGGATCAGCGCTCGGGCAATCGCCACCCGTTGGCGCTGACCACCGGACAACTGGTGCGGATAACGGAAACGGAAGCTGTCGTTCAAGCCAACCTTGCGCAGGATTTCGCTGACCTTCTGCGCACGCCCGTCGATGCCATGGATACGCAACGGTTCTTGCAACGCGGCATCGACGGTATAGCGCGGGTGCAACGAGGCATACGGGTCCTGGAACACCATCTGCACCGTGCGATAGTGGTTCAGCGGCAGGTTGCGCGTGACGGCTTGCCCGGCGACCCGCAGCTGTCCGCTCCAATGCTGGTACTGCCCGGCCAGGCAGCGCAGCACGGTGGTCTTGCCCGAACCGGACTCCCCCACCAGGCCGAATGCCTCGCCTTCGGCGACACTCAAATCGACGTCGTGCAGTACCGCGTTCAGTGTCGCGCCCGTGCCAAAACTGAGGTTCAGGCCGGCGATTTCAATCATGCTCATGACAGGCTCCTCAAGCATTCAACCAGTGGGGGTCGCGCTGCAGCACCGGCAACGTGGCGCGTGGATGGTCCAGGCTCGGCAATGCGGCCAACAGGCCCTGGGTGTAGGGATGGGTGGCGTTATCCAGGTCGGCGGCGACAATCGACTCGACCACGCGACCGGCGTACATCACCAGCACGCGGTCACAGAAATGCCGCACCAGGTTCAGGTCGTGACTGATGAAAATCAGCCCCAGGTCCCGCTCGCTGACCAACTCTTCCAGCACGTTGAGCACCTGTCGGCGCACCGACACGTCCAGCGCCGAAGTCGGTTCGTCGGCGATGATCACCTGGGGATCGGTGATTACCATCATGGCGATCATGATCCGCTGGCCCATGCCGCCCGAGACCTCGTGGGGGTACAGGTCGTAGACCCGCCGAGGGTCGCGAATGTGCACCTTGGCGAGCATATCCAAGGCGCGTTCGCGGGCTTCGCGATGGGGCACCTTGTGATGGGCCAGGTAGGCCTCGGCGATTTGTTCACCGACCCGCACCACCGGGTTCAACGAGTACTTGGGGTCTTGCATGATCATCGACATGCGCGCGCCGCGAATCGCCTGGATCTGCTTTTCGCTGGCGGCCAACAGGTCGATGTCGGCGAAGCGCAACGTCTTGGCGGTGACCCGCGCGGTCGGCGGATGCAGACGCAAAAGGCTGCGGCCGACGGTGGATTTGCCCGAGCCGGATTCACCGACGATGGCGAGTTTTTCCCGGCCCAGGGTGAACGACACGTCACGCACCGCCAACGAGGTTTTGCCGGCGTTGCGAAACTCCACGCACAAGTCCTGTACCGCAAGTTTTATCTCAGTCATGGCCTGTTCCTCAGGATTGGCTGCGTGGGTCGAGGACGTCGCGCAAGCCGTCGCCCAACAGGTTGAAGGCCAGGCTGACCAGCATGATCGCCGCACCGGGCGCCGCCACCAGCCACCAGCTTTCGAGCATGTAGCGCCGCCCGGTAGAGATCATCGCGCCCCACTCCGGCAGCGGTGCCTGGGCGCCGAGGCCAAGAAAGCCCAGGGCGGCGGCGGTGAGGATGATGCTCGCCATGTTCATGGTCAGGCGGATGATCACCGACGACAGGCACATCGGGATGATGTGGCGCAGGATGACCCGGGTACTGGACGCGCCCTGAAGTTGCACCGCGACGACGAAGTCGGCGTTGCGCAGCGGCAGGGTTTCGGCGCGGGCAAGCCGGGCAATCGGCGGCCAGGCCGTCAGCGCGATGGCGATCACCGCGTGCTCCAGGCCCGGGCCGAGGGCGGCGATGAAGGCCAGCGCCAGGACCAGGCTGGGGAACGAGATGAAGATGTCGGTGATGCGCATGAACAGGCTGTCGACCCAACCGCCGAAGTAACCGGAAACCGTCCCGACCAGCAGGCCGATGGGGCCGACAATCACCGTCACCAGCAAGACGATGTACAGGGTGATGCGCGAGCCATACACCAGCCGGGCGAACACATCGCGACCGTATTCGTCAGTGCCGAACCAGTGCGCGCTGCTGGGTGCCTGCAACGCGCCGGCGAGGTTCTGCAGCAGCGGATCATGGCCGGCGATCCAGGGTGCGAAAGCCGCGACCAGCATCAGGGTTGCGACGACGACCAGGCCGGCGAAGGTCATCGGGTTGCGCAGCAGGAAACGCAGCAGGCGCAAGGTGCTGGCGACCATCGCTGCGGTACTGGAAGCGGGCAGCGCGGCGGCGCCGGGTGCGCTGGAAACCAGGGGCAGGTTCATTAGCGAGTCCTCGGGTCGAAGATCTTGTACAGCGCGTCGCTGATCAGGTTCAGCGTCACGAAGATGAGGCCGATCAACAGCACGCAAGCCATCACCGCGTTCATGTCACCGAGCAGCAAACTGCTGGTCAGGTACTGGCCGAAGCCCGGCCAGGCGAACACGGTTTCGATCAGCACCGCGCCCTCCAGCAGGCCGCCGTAAGCCAGCGCGACGATGGTCAATAGCTGCACGCGAATGTTGCCAAAGGCATGGCCCCAGACGATGCGGCGCTGGGACAAGCCCTTGACCCGGGCGGTGATGATGTACTCCTGGGACAGTTGCTCGAGCATGAAGCTGCGGGTCATGCGGCTGATGTAGGCGACCGAGTTGAAGCTGAGGATCACCGCCGGCAACAGGATGTGGCGCAGCGCACTGCGAAAGGCCTCCCACTCGCCCGACCAGGCAGTGTCGATCAACAGCAGCCCGGTGTGTTTCGGGATCAGCCCGTCATAGGCCAGGCCGATGCGCCCGACGCCACCGGCCCAACCCAGCCAGGCGTAGAACACCAGGAAAGCCATCATGCCAATCCAGAAAATCGGCGTGGAGTAACCGAACAACGTGATCAGCCGTGCGACATGGTCACCGGCGCGCCCCTGATGCGTCGCCGCGTAGACACCCAGCGGCAAGCCCGCCAACACACCGAACAGAATGGCCAGGGTCGCCAGTTCCAGCGTGGCCGGGAAGACCCGGGCGATGTCGGTGATGACCGGGTTGCCGGTCAGCAAGGCCATGCCGAAGTCACCGTGCAGCAGATCGCCCAGGTAGATCGCGAATTGGGTCCACAACGGCTTGTCCAGGCCCAGCTCTTTGTACACCTGGGCGTAGGCCGAGGCGTCGGCGTCCGGGCCAACGATGGCCAGCACCGGGTCCAGGGGCATCACTCGTCCGATGAAAAAGGTCAGCAGCAGCAACCCCAGCAGCGTCACCGCCACCGAGCCACTGCGCCGGGTCGCCGAAGCGGCCCGGGTGGTCCAGATTGAAAAGGATGCAGTCGACATGTTCATTCCTGCCTTGGCCCTGTGGCCGTCGATTTCAGCGCTGCTTGTAGACGTCCCGAAGACGTGTGGTGGCGGCGGTGTGGCCGATGTAGTTGCGCACATCCGCATGGATCACCACTTCGTCCACCATCTGTGAGACCGGCATGATCGCCCCGGCCTGTTGGTCGTAGAGGGTCTGGATCTGTGCGTAGATTTCGCGCTGGCGCTCGGGATCACGCTCGCGCTCGGCTTGCTCGATCAGTTGATTGAGCTGCGGGTTGAAGAACGAGGTGCGCCAGCCCTGGAAGTTGCTCAGCTTGGCTTCGGTGCGGTTGTCCGGGTTGTACACCAGGGCCCGCAGGCTCGAATGCGGATGACGCTCCGCCCCGCCACCGCCACGACCGACGAGGATGTCGAACTGGCGGTCGCGCATCGCCCCATAGATCTGGTTGCCGGTGCCGGTGATGATCGTCGCCTGGATCCCCGCCTGGGCCAGTGTCGCTTGCAGGCTGGTGGCGATGTTGATGAACGGCGGATCGGTCAGCGAACGGATGGTCACCTTGAAGCCTTCGGCATGTCCGGCCGCCGCCAACAGACGCTTGGCCTCGGCCACGTCCAGGCGATAACCCGGATCGTCCAGGCGTGCCGGCAGCCCCAGTTGCAAGGGCCGCTGATTGATCACACCGTAGTGCGGCATGACCACGTCATTGATGCCCTGGTAGTCGATCAGCAGGCGGATGGCCTGGCGCACGCGGATGTCCTGGAACAACGGTTGCTGCATGCTCATCGCCACGTAGTACAGCGTGCCGCGGGCGATGCTCTGGATGCGCACTTCATCGACCTTGCCCAGCGCCTTGATGTCCGTGGCCGCCATACCGCGGGCGACGTCCAGGTCACCGCGCTCGACCATCAGGCGCAGGGCCTGGGACTCGGTCATGTTGCGCATGATCACCCGGCGCAACTTCGCGGGGCCGCGCCAATAGTCGTCATGACGACTCATCAGGATCACATCGTTGGCGCGCCAGATGTCGAGCTTGAACGCGCCGGACCCGGCCGTGTGCGTCGCCAGCCACGCCGCCCCCTGATCGTCGCCGACCTGATGTTGCAAGGCGACGCTGCGATCGATGATGAAGGCGCTGGGTGAAGTCGCCAGGGTGTTGAGCACCAGCATCGGGTCGGTGACGCGCGGCAACTCCATGACAAAGGTGTGCGGCCCTTCGGCGCGCATCAGTTTGACGACGTTGTCGGCGGTGAAACCGTAGGCTTTCCAGGTCGAAGCCAGGGCGCGGTTGAGGGTGACCACCCGCTGCAACGACCAGGCGACATCTTGCGCGGTCAGTGGCGCACCGGAGTGAAAACGTACGTCGTCGCGCAACTGGAAGGTCAGGCGCATGCGGTCGGGGCTGACGTCCCAGGTTTTCGCCAGGGCCGGAATCAGCGTGTCCGGTTGCGCCGCATCCTGCTCCAGGAGCATGTCATAGACGTTGGCGTTGACTTCGGCGACCTCCAGGCCGGTGGCCGCCGCAGGGTCCAGGGACAGCAGATTGATCATGCTCATGCCCACCACCAATTGGTCGGGGGGCGTTTCGCCTTGGGCCAGGCTGACGGGCACCTGCACTGCGCACAGGGCCACGGCGACACACAGCAGCCTGGTCAGGCGCTTGGGCCAGAGATTCATGGTTCAGTCCTTTCTTATATTTATAAAGACTTGTCGCCCGGGCAGCCATCAGCCTCAGGCGTGGAACAGGATCAATGTCGAGACAAGGTGTTGGCCTCGATATACGCGAAGTTGATGTCCTCGCCCAACCCCGGCCGGTCGGACAGATGCACAAAACCGTCGGCATCCATCGGGTCGACGATGCTGTTGAGGTGCGCCGGGACTTCTTCGTAGTCGAGGAACGGGTGCAGCAGCCCGCGCTCATACCAACGGCAATTGCTGATAGCACCGACCACCGCCAGGTTCGCCGCGCCATTGCCGTGGACTTCACAGTCCATGCCGAACGATTCGGCCAAGTGCGCCACCTTCAGGCATGGCCCGATACCCCCGACCCCGGCCACGCCGGCACGCAGGATGTCACAGGATTTCTGGGTGACCCAACTGGCGCGGCTATGGAACTTGCCGGCGATGCTTTCCGGGCCCAGTACCGGAATGTCCAGGTTGGCCGCCAGCCAGGCATAGGACTCTGCCGAGTCTTCCATCATCGGCTCTTCGAACCAGGCGAAATTCAGTTCCTGTAGGGCCTTGCCGATGGTCAGCGCGTCCATGCGGCTGTACCAGTGGTAGCCGTCGAGCATTAACGCGATGTTGGGACCGACCGCCTCACGCACGGCGGCGCAGGCCTGGATGTCCATTTGCGGGTTCGGGGCGAAGGAAATCGGCGGCATCCAGGTGTGCAACTTGATGGCCTTGTAGCCGCGCTGGACCAGCTTCTCGGCGAACTGACCGTACTCGTCCGGCGTCGACAGGCCACCCGGCAGGTCATCGCCGCACATCGTCGAGCCGTACGCCGGGACCTTGTCGCGATAACCACCAATCAACTTGTGCACCGGCAACTTGAGCGCACGCCCGGCCAAGTCCCACAAGGCTTGTTCCACCAGCGCCAGCGCCCGATCAGTGAACTGCCCGGCACTGCCGCGCTGCCAGTGCGCCAGGTCCTGCCAGATGCTCTCGCGATCCATTGGGTCGCGACCGATCAGCACTTTGCGCACGAAGGATTCGATGATGTGCGGACGAATCAACTCAGGCGAGCCGAAGGCATAGCCCTCGGAGCCATCGTCGCAACCGATTCGCAGCAAAGCCATCTTGATCATGACCTCATCGCCTGGATGGGCATGGCCGGCGCTGTCCTGGGCACGGCGCGAAGGGGTGGAAAAAACTTCGACGTGAACGCCTGTGATTCTCATGGGGAGGAGCACCAATGTTGTTATTGTTTATTTGTATGTCGTCATACAACGCGACGGATTATTCTGACGTTACTGGCGGACTGTCAACCCCTGTAACGCAATAAAACTTGCGTAATCACGAGAGTTTTTGCGGAGACGTGATCATTTCCACGGACGAAATCTTGAAAAGTCGTCATACCACGAGGCATGAGGTGGTACCACTTGCCGCAGACGAGGTAGTGCCTTGAAGGCTGAAGACGTGGGCCAGGAGATGGGCAATTGTGGGAGCGGGCTTGCTCGCGAAATCGGTCTGTCTGAGGCGGTGATGTTGGCTGGGCCGCCGTCATCGCGAGCAGGCTCGCTCCCACAGGGGATCTCTGGCAGACGCCAAATTTGTGAACAGCCGCAATCAAAAACTGTGGGAGGCGGTGGCTGCGGAGGGTGAACTCTCTGTCACAGAGTTTGTGTAGACTTTGGCTGCCTGGCTAGACTCGAGGTTTGCGCCGTCGACTCCAGACAATGCCCACCGCCGCAGCCACGACCACCACCCCGACATTGCCAAACAACCAGATCGCAAAGTTGCGGCTCTGGTCGGCTTCGCTCTCGTAGAACGGCCCGAAATAACTACCAACGGCCATGAACACCAAATTAAATGTGCCGACCGCCAACACGATGATCATGAGGACGAACAAGGTTCCCTTGATGACGTTCATATGACTTTCCAGAACCAGATGTCCTTGGAATCGTGAAAGTCCGAGAACGTGCCTTCAATCGAAAAACCCATTTATATACGTGGGTAGCTCAGCCAATCCGTCAGGCGACGGCCATTCCACAGATCGATGTGATCGCCGCTGCGGTTGGTCGTGGTTTCGTTTGCCCGACGCCAGAAGTCCTTGAAGAAAATAACGCCCTGCTGCCCGCCCAGGGTCTCTTCGAATTCTTCGCTTTTAATGGTCTTCATGGCCTGCAAGCCAGGGATCTTGGTGCGGCTCAAGGCCTTGGCAAGTTCTTCGGCGGCCAATATATGCCCGTCGCTCTTGGGGTGTTGCCAGCAATGTCGCACGCTTTTGAGCTGGCTCATGTCTGCACCGGCGCGACGCAGGGCCACGCCGAGGTTGATCGCGCATTGGTCACTGAAGTTCTTGGCGCCATTGGTTCTGCAAGGCGCGGCATCACCAAATATCTGCGGATGGCTTTTCCACAACGTGTCGAATGTAAACATTCTGCCCTCTCCATGAGGTTTTTTATCCTGGACGAATAGCCTAGCAGACCTGCTCGCCCCACGGATTCAATAAGCGCTGGCGCAAGATTGAAAGCCAGTAGCCATCACCGCTCCTTTATGGTTTCCTGCCCCAGGCACGGTTGTTGACTGAAAGCATTCGAAATGAGCCGCTTGTGATGTTTCAGCCCGACTCAAGGAAGGCTCTAGCGCAACCTGTCGAGACATACAGCCGAATGACGGTTTTTCCCGTTAACCGTCCCCGACAAGTTGTTTTTCTGCCTAGACTCATCATTGTTCCGCCGTGCTGTGTTTTGAATGAGCCCGCACGAAAATACTAAAAACAAGAGGAAAGCCCGTAATGTTCAAACCTATCTGGAAAGCGCTCGCTTGCACATTGGCCCTGAGTGCGATGAGCACGGCCATGGCGGCAGATCCGGTGGTGATCAAGTTCTCCCATGTGGTCGCCGAACAAACACCAAAAGGCCAAGGCGCGCTGCTGTTCAAGAAACTGGTGGAAGAACGGTTGCCAGGCAAAGTGAGGGTCGAGGTCTACCCAAACTCTTCGCTGTTCGGCGATGGCAAGGAAATGGAAGCCTTGCTGTTGGGCGACGTGCAGATGATCGCGCCGTCGCTGGCCAAGTTCGAGCAATACACCAAAACGGTGCAATTGTTTGACTTGCCGTTCCTGTTTGATGACATCTCTGCCGTGGACCGTTTCCAGTTGAGCCCTGAAGGCCAGAAACTGCTCAAGTCCATGGAAAGCAAGAACATCACCGGCCTGGCTTATTGGCACAACGGCATGAAGCAGCTGTCGGCGAACAAACCGCTGCGTGAACCCAAGGATGCTCGTGGCCTGAAGTTCCGCGTACAGGCATCGGCGGTACTGGAAGAACAATTCAAGGCAGTGAACGCCAACCCGCGCAAGATGAGCTTCGCCGAGGTTTACCAAGGTTTGCAGACCGGCGTGGTCAACGGTGCGGAAAACCCGTACTCGAACATCTACAGCCAGAAAATGCATGAAGTGCAAAAGTACATCACCGAGTCCAACCACGGTTTGCTCGACTACATGCTGATCACCAACACCAAGTTCTGGAACGGTCTGCCACCGGACATCCGTACTGAACTGGACAAGATCCTGGTAGAAGTCACGGCCCACGTAAACAAAGAGGCGGCACAGCTGAACGAGCACGACAAGCAGCGCATCCTCGACGCCAAGACCACCGAGATCATCACCCTGACGCCAGAAGAACGTGGCGAATGGCGCGACAAGATGAAACCGGTATGGAAGAAGTTCGAAGGCGATATCGGCGCTGACCTGATCAAAGCCGCAGAAGCCTCCAACAAGGCCCAGTGATTGGTTGGCCGGTGCTGCCGCCCTGGTAGCGCCGGCCTGTCGTCCCCCACAGGAGAGGTCACGCCATGAACGCCCTTCGGCGCATCTGGGAACACTTCGAGGAAGCTTTCATTGCCTTCCTTCTGGCCGCCATGACGCTTGTAACGTTCGTCTACGTGGTGCTCAACAATCTCTATACCGTTTTCTATAGCCTCGGCGACCAATGGTCAGCCGCGAGCGAGTCGATGTTCGCCATTGGCGACACCGTCATGGGCATGGCCCAGGCCATGACCTGGAGCACGTCACTGACCAAGGCCCTGTTTGGCTGGCTGATCTTTTTCGGGCTGTCGTACGGCGTGCGTACGGCCGGTCACATCGGCGTCGATGCGCTGGTGAAACTGGCGAGCAAACCGGTCCAGCGCTTGATCGGTGTCATCGCCTGCCTGTGCTGCCTCGCCTACGCCGGGCTGCTGGCGGTGGCGAGTTTCGAATGGATCAACACCTTGATGATTGCCCAGATCGGTGCCGAGGACCTCGGCCATTTCGGCATCATGCAGTGGCACGTCGGGTTGATCGTGCCGGTGGGGTTCGCGCTGGTATTCATTCGTTTCGCTGAAATTCTCGTGCGCATCCTGATGAATCGCCAGACCGGCCTTGGCCTGGCCGATGAAGCGGCCGAAGCCATCAAATTGACCGAACACGAGGAAGACAAGCCATGACCATTGCCTTCCTGTTCATTGCACTGTTCGTGCTGATGTTCATCGGCGTGCCTATTGCCATTTCGCTGGGATTGGCCGGCTCGCTGACCATCATTTTCTTCAGCCCCGACTCGGTGCGTTCCCTGGCGATCAAGCTGTTCGAAACCTCCGAGCACTACACGTTGCTGGCGATTCCGTTCTTCCTGCTGGCCGGTGCGTTCATGACCACCGGCGGTGTGGCGCGACGGTTGATCGATTTTGCCAACGCCTGCGTCGGGCATATCCGTGGCGGCCTGGCGATTGCGGCGGTGCTGGCCTGCATGTTGTTTGCGGCGTTGTCGGGCTCAAGTCCCGCGACGGTGGCGGCGGTCGGATCCATTGCCATCGCCGGGATGGTGCGCTCGGGTTATCCACAGGCGTTTGGCGCAGGCATCGTGTGTAATGCCGGCACCCTGGGTATCCTGATTCCGCCCTCGATCGTGATGGTGGTGTACGCCGCAGCGACCGAAACGTCAGTGGGCAAGTTGTTCATGGCCGGGGTGATTCCGGGCTTGCTGTTGGGTATTTTCCTGATGGTGGCGATCTACATCGTCGCAGTGAAGAAAAACCTGCCAGCCCTGCCCCGCGCAACGTTCCGTGAATGGTTGACCACCGCGCGCAAGGCCATCTGGGGCCTGTTGCTGATGGTCATCATCCTCGGCGGGATCTATTCGGGAATGTTCACCCCCACCGAAGCGGCGGCGGTGGCAGCGGTGTATTCGGCGTTCATCGCGTTGTTCGTCTACAAGGACCTCACGTTCCGTGAGACGCCCAAGGTGCTGCTGGAGTCGGCCAAGCTGAGCATCATGCTGATGTTCATCATCGCCAACGCCATGCTCTTCGCCCACGTGCTGACCACCGAGCAACTGCCTCAGCAAATCACCGCATGGGTGATCGAGGCCGGGTTGACGCCGGTGACGTTCCTGCTGGTGGTGAACATCGTGCTGCTGATTGCCGGCGCGTTCATGGAGCCCTCGGCGATCATCCTGATCCTGGCGCCGATCCTGTTCCCCATCGCCATGAAGCTGGGCATCGACCCGATCCACCTGGGCATCATCATGGTGGTGAACCTGGAGATCGGCTTGATCACACCTCCGGTGGGGCTGAACCTGTTCGTCACCTCGGCGGTGACCGGCATGTCCTTGCCTGCCACGATCCGCGCGGCCATGCCGTGGTTGATGATTCTGTTGGCATTCCTGGTGCTGATTACCTATGTGCCGTGGATCTCGCTGGCGCTACCGAATTGGTTGGGGATGAGTTAAGCCCGGCAGACACACACCGTGGCGGGCGCAGGACAACTTGCCCGCCACAGAGGGATGGGCCGCCCTGTCGGCCCTGTACCTTCGGACACTGAAAGGGACGCCTTGCAATGCTAAAAACTATATGGAAAGCGCTCGCCTGCACCCTGGCTTTCGGGGCGTGGGGCATGGTCATGGCGGCTGAGCCGATCGTCATCAAATTCTCCCACGTCGTAGGCGAACAAACGCCCAAGGGCCAGGGCGCGCTGATGTTCAAGAAGCTGGCAGAGGAGCGGCTGCCGGGCAGGGTGAAGGTCGAGGTCTACCCCAACTCCACGCTGTACGGCGATGACAAGGAGATGGAAGCCTTGCTGTTGGGCGACGTGCAGATCATTGCGCGGTCGCTGGCCAAGTTCGATCAGTACACCAGGACCGTGCAGTTGTTCGACTTGCCGTTTCTATTCGACGACATCGCCGCAGTAGACCGTTTCCAGCAGAGCCCCGAGGGCCAGAAGCTGCTCAAGTCCATGGAAAGCAAGAACATCACCGGCCTGGCCTATTGGCACAATGGCATGAAGCATCTGTCGGCCAACAAGCCCCTGCGCCTGCCTGAAGATGCCCGGGGCCTGACGTTCCGGATACAAACCTCTGCGGTGCTGGAGGAACAGTTCAAGGCGGTGGATGCCAAAGCCAAACCGATGATTTTCTCGGTGGTGTACCAGGGGCTGCGCACCGGCTTGGTCAACGGCACGGAAAACACCTACTCGAACTTCTATAACCAGAAGCTCAATGAAGTGCAGAAATACGTCACCGAGTCCAACCACGGCATACTCGACTACATGCTGATCACCACCTCGGACTTCTGGAACGGCCTGCCGCCGGATATCCGCAGCGAACTGGACAAGATCGTGGTCGAATCCACCGCCCATGCCAACCAGGAAGCGGAGCGATTCAACCAGCAGGACAAACAGCTTGTGCTGGACGCCAAGACCACCGAGATCGTTACCCTCACACCGGAGGAACGGAATGCCTGGCGCGAAAAAATGAAGCCGGTATGGGCCAAGTTCGAACAGGAGATCGGGCCCGATCTGATCAAGGCGGCGCAGGCGTCCAACAAGGCCCAGTGACGTAACAAGGCGGGGGATACTTGATACCCCTGGCTGAACACTATCTGTGGCGAGGGAGCTTGCTCCCGCTGGGCTGCGCAGCAGCCCCCAAATGTTTGCCTGACACACCGCGGTGTGAGGTTTTGGGGGTGCTTCGTGCCCCAGCAGGAGCAAGCTCCCTCGCCACAAAAGCAGGGTTACCACAACGCCTCCCTGTCCCCAGCAACCCGGCACATTGCGTTATGATCCCCCGCTCTCCCTGAACAGAGCTTTATCCGCGAATGCTGTCGTCCACTTCTGATATCACCACCCTGCCCCCCGTCCTGGTCGGCCCGCTGTTGCGGCGCCTGGAGCCCACGCGACTGGTGATGTGGCTGGTGGGTACGCGAGCATTGGCGTTGACGCTGCGCGTGGATGGCGTGGGCGATCTGGCGCTGGATACGTCGCACTGCACCGTGGTGCCGGTGGGGCAGCGAGCGTTTGTGCATCTGATCGATGTGCGGCTCGACAGCCCCTTGCCCCAGGACGTGGCGATCGACTACGACCTGCTGGTGGACGGCGCCCCCATTGCCGAGTGGGCGCCGCACCTGTTGTATGACGGCGCACCGTGCCCGAATTTCATGTTGCACTCGCGCATCGAGCAACTGGTCCACGGCTCCTGCCGCAAACCTCATTACCCGGCCAACGACGGCCTGCTTTGTGTCGACCGGCTGCTGGCGCAAAACCCGGCGCAACGCCCGGCATTGCTGATGATGAGCGGCGATCAGGTCTATGCCGATGACGTCGCCGGCCCCATGTTGCGGGCGATTCATGCGCTGATCGAGCGCTTGGGGCTGTTCGAGGAATGCCTGGACGGTGCCGTGGTGGCAGACAGCGCCAAGCTCTATCAACACCCGGCCAGTTATTACCATCGTGCCGATTTGTTACCGGCACTTGAGAGCAACGAAACCCTGCGCGAGCGTTTTTTCGGCGGGGCCCGCAAGCCGATTTTCACCAGCAGCAGCGCCGACAATCACTTGGTGACCTTCGCCGAGGTCATGGCGATGTACCTGCTGGTGTGGTCGCCAGTGCCTTGGACGCTGATCACGGTGCAGCCGCCCGAACTGACCGTCGAACGGCGCCAGCGCTACGACCTGGAACAGCAGCGCATCGATGCGTTCAAGACCGGGCTGGGCGGCGTGGCACGGGTGTTTGCGCATTTGTCGTGCCTGATGATTTTCGATGACCACGACATTACCGATGACTGGAACCTGTCCGCGCAGTGGGAGGAAACGGCCTACGGTCATCCGTTCTCCAAGCGCATCATCGGCAATGCGTTGATCGCCTACATGCTCTGCCAGGGCTGGGGCAACAACCCGGATGCCTTTGCTGACGTACTCCCGCAAACCTTGGCCCTGAGCGATACCGCCCGAGACCGCTACCTCGACAGTGAGCCACAGGACAAACTGATCGACACCCTGCTGGCTTTCCAGCGCTGGCACTATGTGCTGCCGAGCACCCCGGCCCTGGTGGTACTCGACACCCGTACCCGCCGCTGGCGCAGCGAGACGACCCTCAAGCAGCCTTCCGGCCTGCTGGATTGGGAAGCCCTGAGCGAATTGCAGCAAGAGTTGCTGGATCACCCGTCGGCGATCATCGTCTCACCGGCGCCGATCTTCGGTGTGAAGCTGATCGAGACTGTGCAGCGGCTGTTCAGTTGGTGCGGTTATCCGCTCCTGGTGGACGCGGAAAACTGGATGGCCCATCGCGGCGCGGCCCAGGTGATCCTGAATATTTTCCGCCACTCGCGTACACCGGGTAATTACGTGGTGCTGTCCGGGGATGTGCATTATTCCTTCGTTTACGAAGTATTGATCCCACACCGCAAGGGCGGCCCGCGCATCTGGCAGATCACCAGCAGCGGCATCAAGAATGAGTTTCCCCCTGCGCTGCTGGAATGGTTCGATCGCCTGAACCGCTGGCTCTACTCGCCGCGCTCGCCCCTGAACTGGTTCACCAAGCGCCGCAGCATGCGCATCGTCCCCCACACCCCGGAACACGCCGAGGCCGGTGAGCGGCTGTGGAACAGCGCGGGCATTGGCCAGGTGTTCTTCAATGAACAGGGCCAACCCGCGCAGATATTCCAGCACAACGCCAACGGCCAACCGCCGACGCGGATGCTGCCGCCCAAATCCCCATCAGCCTGAAACCTGTGGGAGCGGATGCAAAAACACCTGTGGGAGCGAGCTTGCTCGCGATGACGGCGGCACAGACAGCATCATCGGCAACTGATCCACCGCTATCGCGAGCAAGCTCGCTCCCACAGGGAAGTCGGCCGGTCAAAATGCCAATTGCAGGCTCTGCTGGCCTTCAAGGCTGAGCAGCAACTGTTTCGCCGCCAGGCCGCCAGCGAAGCCGGTGAGGCTGCCGGAGCTGCCAATGACGCGATGGCACGGGGCGATGATCGAGATGGGGTTGCGGCCATTGGCGGCGCCGACCGCCCGGACCGCTGTCGGTTGGCCGATCTGGACGGCGATGTCGCGGTAGCTGCGGGTTTCTCCGAAGGGGATGGTCAACAGGGCTTGCCAGACCCGGATCTGGAAATCAGTGCCCGCGAAATCCAGCTCCAGCTCGAAACGACGGCGCTGGCCGGCGAAGTATTCCAGCAACTGACGTTCGGTTTCCTTGAGGAGCGGATGCTCAGTGTCCTCCTCCAAAGGCCCCAGGCGCACCCGATTGAGCCGCTCGTTTTCCCACAGGATCGCCGCCAGCCGTGTCTCCCGAGCGACGAGGATCAGTTGGCCGACGGGGGATTGGATGGTTTTGTACAGAGGCAACATCGAGGGATTCCTTGTCAAAGCCTTTGTGGCGAGGGATCTCACCGGCCGCAATATCTTGCTCAGCCCAACAACCCCAGCGCCTTCGCCCGCGCCACCGCTTGGGTGCGGCGCTCGACGCCGAGTTTGCTGTTGATGTGGCTGGCGTGGGTCTTGACGGTGTGCAGCGAGATAAACAATTGCTCGCTGATCTCCTGGTTCGAGCAGCCTTGGGCAATCAACTGCAACACCGCACGTTCGCGACTGCTGAGGGTTTCGACGGGCGCCGCTGGGTCGGCAGGCTGGGCTACCGTCGAGGGCAGGCGTTCGAGCAGATGTTCGCGCAAGGTGCTGGGTGGGGCGTGCAGCAGTTGTTCGCGCAACCATTCACGGTGCTCACCAAACAACCATTCGAAAGGCTGCAAAACCCCGCCGCTGGCGGCTTCGAAAGCCTGGGCCAGGGTGCGACGGGCTTCGGGCTCGCGCCCGACACTCAGCAGCAAGGCGACTTTCTGGTTGAGCGCCATCACGCTGAGCATCTGCCGGCCGCTTTGCTGACCGTGTTCCAGCAAGGCATTGAGCCGGCCTTCGGCGAGCATCGGTTGACCCCGGATGGATTCCAGCACCGCCTGTTGCAGTTCGACATGCAGTGGCAGTTGCGGATGGAACTCGGGCGGCGCGGCGGCCCGTTCGCCGGTGTAGGTCTGGCCCAAGCGGGCCAGCCAGGCTTCGGCCAGGTCGGTGCGGCCCTGGGCCAGCCAGAGTTCGCATTTGACCAGGGTGATCATCGCCAGATAGTAGATCGGCGGAACGTCCCAGATGTGCATCAGGCGTTCGGCTTCAGCCAGTTCGGCGAACGCCCGGGCGAATTCGCCGCGATAGCCTTCGATACGCGCGATCACGCAATGGCCAATCAGCACGCTGATGTCGCGGCAGGCGCGGGCCTCGGTGAGGCCCGCCTGCAACCGCGCGACGCCGGCCTGGGGCTGCATGCGCAAGGTCAGCAGGAAACCTTCGTACATGATCAACCGCGCCCGCACCGCATAAAGCCGCTGGGGCGACAGCGTGTGCAACCGTTGCAGGCCCTGGCGCACTTCATCCAGCGCCCGCAGGATCTCTCCCCGCGCCTGCAGGACCCGGGCACGATCGTAATGGGCCAGGGCCTCGAACAGTGGATTGCCGACCCGCTGCGCCAGCTCCAGGGAGTCACGGTTCAGGTTCCGGGCGCGCCACAGGTCGCCGTCGGCAATCGCCAGGTTGGACAACGTGGACAGGCACATCAGGCGCTGGCCGTAGCGCTTTTGCGGCAAGCTCTCCAAGGCTTCGCTGCAATACCGCACGGTGGCCTCGCGATCCCCGCGGCCACGGGCGACGATCCCACTCAGCGCCAGCCATTGGGCGAGCATGGATTTTTGCGCGGTGGCCGACGGGGCCGGCAGGAAACGACTCAAGTGCGCCGCCAGCTCTTCGGCAGCGTCCAGCTGGCAGGCCAGCCCCAACGCCCAGCTGTAGAGCACGATCAGCCGCGGGGTACTGATGAGCAGACTGTCGGGCAAGTCCATTTTCCAGCGCAGCAACATGCCCACGTTCTGCTCGGCCAGCAGTTGCTCCTCCGAGAGGTTCTGCACCAGATTCGCCGCCACGTCCAGGTGCCCCGCCCGCAGCGCCTGTTCCACGGCTTCGTCGATCAGGCCCTGGGCGTTGAACCAGCGACAGGCCCGCAGGTGCAGGGTCGCGGCCGGGACCATGGCCGGCGCGCTGGGGCGACTGCGCAACAGGTCGGAAAACAGGTGGTGGTAGCGGTACCAATGGCCGTGCTCGTCCAGCGGCACCAGGAACACTTGGTGGGCCGCCAGGTAACGCAGGATCTCGGCGCTGTCATGGGCTTCGCGCACGGCGTCGCACAGTTCGCTGCAAAAGCGTTCCTGGGGGGCCGTGTCGTAGAGGAACGCCTGCACCTCGGCGGGCAGGCAGTCGATGACTTCTTCGAGCAGATAATCGCGAATCAGCCCTTCACCGCCGTGCAGGGCCTGGGGCAGCAGGCCTTCGGTGCCGGCTTCGGAAGCGGCGAGCAACCAGAAACGCAGCCCGGCTACCCAACCTTCGCTGCGCAGGATGAGGTTTTCCAGTGCCTCACCGCGCAACGAACTGCTGTGATGCTGGAGCAGGGTCAAGGCTTCGTCATGGGTCAGGCGCAGGTCCTGCTCATTGAGTTCGAGCAATTGCCGCGACAGGCGCAAGCGCGCCAGATGCCAGTCCGGGCGCTGGCGGCTGGTGACGAGTACCAGCAACCCGTCGGGCAGGTGATTGAGGAAAAATTGCAGGCAGCGATCCAGCACCGGGCTTTGGGCCAGGTGGTAATCGTCAAGGACCAGCAGCAAGGGTGCGCGAGGCGATAAGTGCGTGGACAGTTCGTCCAGCAGGCCGTCGAGCCATTCTTCGAAGGCAAAGGGTTGATGGCGCTGGCGCATTTTCAGCAGCCCCAGTGCCCTGCCGCCCAATTGCGGGAAAAACGCCTGGAGCCCTTCGAGCAGCCGTTCCAGGAAGCGCCCCGGATCGTTGTCCCGGGCGCTGAGCCCCAGCCACAGGCTTTGCCAATGGGCCGGCAGGCTCTGGCAGAACTCCACCGCCAGGGAGCTTTTACCGAACCCCGCTGGAGCACTGACCAACAGCAACCTGCCCCCAAGCCCGGCGCTCAAACGCTCGCACAACCGCGGCCGCACAACATGGCCGTCGGGCAAGGGCGGGCGGTAGAAACGCCCGTCCTGTACCGCGATGGCAGCGCGGGCAGAATCCGGAAGTGAAGACAAATCAGTCATGGCCGGCTCTTGTTGGAATGCGGGTGTCGGCGTTGCAGATGTCCGCAGACTAGCGGTAAACGAGGAGGTATTGAAGGGAGTGCTACAAATGGCTACAAAAAGACTACACGCCGACCGACTTGAAAAAACTTAGGCAGCCACCGCTCTTGTGGCGAGGGAGCTTGCTCCCGCTGGGTTGCGAAGCAACCCCCAAAGGCAGCGACTGCGTTGTACCTGACACAATGAGAAGGCTGGTTTGGGGCTGCTGCGCAGCCCAGCGGGAGCAAGCTCCCTCGCCACAGGGGGTTTGTGTTGCTCAAAAAAAAGCCCCGAACCAGTCGGGGCGTTTCTTCGAGGATGCGGCCTCGGGTAAAGCGGTTTAGCGGATGCCCTCCTGACGCAGTGCGTTCGGGGTGAAATCGGCGGTGGTGGCGGTGAAGCCGAAGTCGTAGGCCGATTTCTCTTCGTTCTTCATGCCCAGTGCCAGGTAGCGGCCGGACTGCAGGTCGTAGAGAGTTTCCAGGGCATACCACGGCACTTGCTTGTCGTAGTAGTTCTCGGCATGGGCCTCGGCCACGCGCCACAGTTGGCCACGGCCATCGTAGTGGTCGATCACTGCGGCTTGCCAGGTGTCTTCGTCGATGTAGAAGTCACGCTTGGCGTAGATATGGCGTTGGCCTTCCTTCAGGGTCGCGGTCACATGCCAGACACGACGCAGCTCGTAGCGGGCCAAGTCCTGGTTGATGTGGCCGGCCTTGATGATGTCGGCGTACTTGAGTTGCGGCGAATCGATCTTGTAGCTGTTGGAGGCGATATACAGCTCTTTCTTGCCTTCCAGCTTCCAGTCGTAGCGGTCCGGCGCACCGTTGTACATGTCCAGGTTGTCGGAAGTACGCAGACCATCGGCAGCGGTACCCGGGCCGTCATAGGACACTTGCGGGGCACGGCGCACACGGCGCTGGCCGGCGTTGTAGACCCACGCCGAACGCGGCTCCTTCACCTGGTCGAGGGTTTCGTGCACCAGCAGCACGCCACCGGCCAGTCGCGCTGGAGCGGTCACTTGCTGCTTGAAGTAGAACAGGATGTTGCCAGGGTTGGCCGGATCGAAATCCTTCATCTTGTCGCGGAACACGAACTGGTCGCGGAAATACACCAGGCTGTACGAACCGTTTGGCTGCGGGGTGGCCTGGGTGACCAGGCGCGTCACGCTGCCGCCGCGATAGCGGGTGATGTGGTTCCAGATGACTTCCACGCCGCTCTGGGGAATCGGGAACGGCACGGCCGTCTCGAAGTTCTCCAGGCCGTTGCCGCCGGAGACCAGCTTGGTGTTGACCGCGTTTTTCTTGATGGAGGCGAACACCTCGTCAGGCACGGTGGCACCGCGATGGGTCGGATAGACCGGCATCTTGAAGGTTTCCGGGTAGCGCTTGAACATCGCGTATTGGCCCGGGGCGAGTTTGGCTTTGTACTGCTCGACGTTCTGCGCGGTGATGGTGAACAGCGGTTTTTCGCTCGGGAATGGGTCGGCAAGGAAACCCTTGCTGTCCACGGCACCGGCGTTCTTGGCCATGGGTTTCCAGGCCGAGATGGAGCCGTCGGCATTGCCAGCCATTTCGGCGCCCATCGGCGTCAGGCTCTTGCCCAGTTTGTCGGCCTCGGCGGCAGGCACCGCCGCCATGACACTGGCCGCCAACAGGGATAGCCCCAAAGCACCGACCTGCAACAGATTCTTTGTTATTTTCATAGTGTGTCGTCCTGAAATACGGTGCTTAGAAGGTCACGCCGACGCTAAGCGCCAGGAAGTCGCGATCGTCCACGGTGCTGAAGTCGCCACCAAAGAAGTTGGTGTAGGCCAGGCTGGCGTTGTAGGTGTTCTGGTACTCGGCATCCAGCCCGAGGCTGACGGCTTTGCGGCCCTCTTCGAAGTTGCCGCCAGGGCCTGGCGAGTAGCCTTTTACATCATGGGACCAGGCCACGTTAGGCTTGAGGTTCACACCGGCGAAGACGTCCGGGTATTCCCAGATCGCGCGAGCGCGGTAGCCCCAGGAAGTGGAGGTAGTGAAGCCGTCGTTGTTGCAGTTGCTGTTCACATCGCTGCTGGTCTGGCCGCCCCCAGCGGCGGTCGAGGCATTGAGCGTGTCACAGAAGCCATTGGGCAGCTCGCCCGGACCGAACACCGGGTCACGACCGTAGCGAACGTCGGATTTGCTTTCCAAGCCGCCCACATGCGTCACGCCAATTTCGCCCACCAGGGTTAGACGGCTGGCGCCCATGACCTGGTCGAGGAAGTGAGTGAATGTGGTCTGGAACTGGGTGATTTCCTTGCGGCGGTAGCCATGCAGATCCTGGCCTGGTACGCCTGTAAGCAGCGAAGCATCGTCGAACGGACGGCCTCCGGGGCCGAAATCGATCGGGCGAACACCCGCGAACAAGATATCGGTGGTGCTTAGTTGAACCGGTGCATTCGGCCGATAACTCAGTTCACCGCTCCATGCGGTACCGGTAGGCAAGGTGGTAGAAAAGCTCAGGCCATAGAGGCGGATATCTTCTGGATATTCGACGAAGTATTCCGAGTTACCCGCTACAAGCACCGGCGCCCCTTGGCCAAGGCCCGGTGCTATGTTGTAGATAGACTGTGGAGCGCCAGTTGCACTGAAAATTGGCGCCCGACTATGATAGTTAATGAAGTAAGCGCCAAATTCGGTGTCCAGCGGCTCGAACATGTATTTCAAGGAAGCGCCCCATTGGCCGCTATCTCGGGCATCGCGGTCCGCGCCGCGACGCACAAGCACGCCTTCATCGTTTATGTCGACTCCCAATGAACCCAATGCGGCTAGTTGTCCAGCTGTAAAGTTGGAACGCTGACTCAATACCCGCAGATTATCCGTACAGCCATCGGCAATAACATCCGGCTGGGAGAAGAACGTACCGCAGTTATCGACAACAGTCTGGTCCCACTCCAGTTGATAGAACGCTTCAGCCGACAAATTGTCGGTCAGGCTCTGGGACACATAGAACATGTTGACCGGGATCAAGCCTTCCTTGACCTCGGCACCCGGGCGACGGAATGCGGACACGTCGACTGGGTTGATGGAGTTGATGCCACCCTGGATGAAGGTACTTTCACCCCAGCTGACCACCTGCTTGCCCAGGCGAACCGAGCCCGGCTGATCGGCAATGGCGTAGTTGTGGTAGACGAACGCATCGAGAATCTGCCCGCCGGAGGACTGGGCACCTTCCTTGCGATTGTTGTCGCTGATGTCCTTGAACGGACGGCTTTCGTCCTTGAGTTCAAAGTCGTACCAGTACTTGCCGCGCACAAACACACCGGTATCGCCGTACTTCAGTTCCAGGTCGTGGATGCCCTTGAAGATCTTCGAGAAGGTTTCCCCGCGCTTGAAGTTCAAGTGGCCATCGTCGGAGGTCTGCGACAAGCCCTTGCCGCCATTGTTGACACCGATCAGGTCCTTGTTGGCCTTGGCCGTGGACCAGCTCGCCCCCACCGACAGGGACGAGTCGAACTGGCCTTCGATTTCACCGATGTTGAAGCTGACGCCGAATGCCGGGCCGGCGAGCGAGGAGGCAAGACTGACGGCCAGAGGCAGTTTTGCCCGGCGCCAGAAAGTGTTTGCTGAGGTCATCGACGCAACTCCATGTGTTTTATTGTTATGGCAGTGGACATTTCCAGAAACCCTTCGCCGTGCTGGCACGTACGTCCCATTCCGAAAATCCCATGAGCGGACTATAGCCAGCAGGTAGTACGGCTTGATCCCTCTAAAGTGTGATTTGCAGCCCTCAACCACTCTGGAACAGTCCTTTCGCCAGACCGACAGATGCCGGCACGGCAAGGATGGCTGAAATTTTCGGTTTGACAAGGCAAGCGCTTGCTTGGTGGGGCTGCCGTGCCCTTTCGGGCACGGCAAAAAGGCCTAAAGCGTGGACAGGAAGGTGCTGTTGTTGCTCTGCCATTCGGTGATGTCGACGCGGATGCGCTTCTTGTCGAGCTTGCCGACGCTGGTCTTGGGAATTTCCGTAACAAGGGCGATCTGGCTCGGGATCGCCCACTTGCTCAAGTGCCCCAGCTCGACGAACGGCTTGAGGTGTTCCTTGAGTTCGCGAGCCCCGAGCTGATGCCCTTCGCGAATCACCAGCAAGGCAAACGGCCGTTCCCCCCACTGCGGATCGGGAATGCCGACCACTGCTACTTCGCGTACCGCCACGTGACGGCTGATGAGGTCTTCCAGGTCCAGGGAGGAGATCCATTCGCCACCGGTCTTGATCACATCCTTGATGCGGTCACGGATGTCGATGAAGCCCATGTTATCGAGCGTGGCGACGTCACCGGTGTGCAGCCAGCCGCCAGCCCAGAGCTCGGCGCCCTTCTGCGGCTCGTTGAAATAGCCCTCGGTGAGCCACGGCGCGCGCAGCACCAGTTCGCCCTGGGTCTCGCCGTCGGCCGGCAGGAAACGTCCCTCGGTGTCAACGATCGCCGCCTCCACCAGTGGGCCCGGCACGCCGGCCTTGATCCGGTAAGTGGTGCGTTCGTCTTCGCTACCGGCCATCAGCTCATCGTTGAGGTGGGCGCAGGACACCAGCGGGCCGGTTTCCGACATGCCATAGGCGGCAGTGAGCTGGATGCCCCGGGCCTTGGCCGCTTCGTACAGGCTGCGGTTCAGGGCGCTGCCGCCGATGACGATTTTCCAGCCGCCGAAATCGGTGTCCTGGGCGCCCTTGGCGTTGAGGACCATTTGCAGAATGGTTGGCACACAATGGGAAAAGGTGACCTTTTCCTTGCGCCACAGCTGGACCAGGAATTCGGGATCGTAACGACCGGGGTAGACCTGCTTGAGCCCGAGCATGGTCGCCACGTAGGGCAGGCCCCAGGCGTGGACATGGAACATCGGCGTGATGGGCATGTACACGTCGTTGGTGCCCAGCAGCCGCACACTGTCGATGGAGCCCATGATGGTCGCCACGCCCATGGTGTGCAGCACCAGTTGCCGATGGGTGAAGTACACGCCCTTGGGGTTGCCTGTGGTGCCGGTGGTATAGAACGTGGTGGCGACGGAGTTTTCGTCGAAATCCTGGAAATCATAGGTGGGGGCGGCGGCGGCCAGCAGTTGCTCGTATTCACCCACCAGGTTCGGCAGGTCAGCGGTTTTTTCCGGCAGGTCGGTCAACAGCAGGGTCTTGTCCACCGTGGTCAGGTGCCCCGCAATCGCCTGGTACAAGCCGACGAACTCGCTGTTGACCAGCACGAAGCGGTCCTCGGCGTGGTTCATGGTGTAGAGGATCTGTTCCGGTGACAGGCGCACGTTGATGGTGTGGATCACCGCACCGATCATCGGGATCGCGAACATGCATTCCAGGTAGCGATGGCTGTCCCAGTCCATCACCGCCACGGTATCACCGGCCTTGACCCCCGCCTCGGTCAACACGTTGGCCAGGCGCGCGACCCGCTCTATCAGCGTCGGATAGCTGTAGCGCAACTGGTCACGGTAGATGATCTCGCGGGTTTTCTCGTAACGCGTGCCGGACATCAGCAGCCGCTTGATCAGCAGCGGGTATTGATAAGCGCCTTCGGCTGGAGGAATAACGCGAGTCTGCAACATAAGAGTCCCTTTTCTGACTGCACGGTCTTGGCTGGAAGTAAGCACTCTAGAGCGCTTATACACCGATCAAATCAGCCAAAGGAATGATTTGATCAGCGCGCCAATACTAGCCTTGAGCCATCCTCCGGGACCTGCGCGCCCCTGCAGGAGCTCCCACACAGAGCGGGATCAGTGCGCCTCGGTAAACGCCAGCTTCACCCCAATGGCGACGAGCACCGCGCCCATGGTCCGGTCGAACCAGTGGCCCATGCGCGCAAAACCGGCGCGCACCCGCTGTTGGCTGAACAGCAGCGCCACCAGGCAGAACCAGGCGGCCGTCGCAACCGCCAGGTACACGCCGTAACCGGCCTGAACGGCCAACGGTGTGTGCGGGTTGATCACCACGGTGAACAGCGACAGGAAAAACAGTGTCGCCTTGGGGTTCAGGCCGTTGGTGACAAAGCCCGAGGTGAACGCGCCACGGGCGGTACGCTCACCGGCCTCCTTGTGCAGGTTGTCCTCGCTGGGCTTGGCCGGCTGTGCCCGCAGTGCCTTGAAGCCGATGTACAGCAGGTAGGCGGCGGCAGCCCATTTCAGCGCGTTGAACAGCACGATCGATTGCGACACGATCAGGCCGATACCCAACAGCGAATACCCCACGTGCAGGAAAATCGCCGTGCCGACGCCCAGCGCCGTCCAGGTCCCGGCGCGCCGGCCATGGGTCACGCTTTCACGCACCACCACGGCAAAATCCGGCCCGGGGCTGGCAACGGCCAGCAGGTGGATCAGGGCGACGGTGAGGAATTCGGTGAGGTACATGGTGGAGCTCCTTGGCTAACGCAATCTCAAAACAAACATCAACTGTGTAATGAGGGGGCTGTGTGGGAGCAAAGCTTGCTCGCGAAACGGGCGACTCGATTCCTGGGAGACCGCATCGTCGATGTCGCGAGCAAGCTTTGCTCCCACAGACATCTGATAGGCTCGCCACATTACGCCTTCGGTTCTTGACATAAAAGGTACAGCTGATGACGAACACCGCTCGTGCAGTTTTCCTCGACCACCCTTCCCTGGACCTCGGCGACCTGGACCTGGACCCGCTGCGCAGCTGCTTCAGCGACCTGCAACTGTTCGCCCGGACCACGCCGGAGCAGGTCATCGAGCGGCTCAAAGGCGCCACTGTGGCGATCACCAACAAGATCGTGATCGATGCGCAGGCCATGGCGGCCAGCCCCGAACTGAAGCTGATCCTGATCAGCGCCACCGGCACCAACAATGTCGACCTGGCCGCCGCCCGCAGCCACGGCATCACGGTGTGCAATTGCCAGGGCTACGGCACACCGTCGGTGGCCCAGCACACGATCATGCTGTTGCTGAACCTGGCAACGCGCCTGGCCGATTACCAAAAAGCGGTGGGTGAAGGTCGCTGGCAGCAGGCTTCGCAGTTCTGCCTGCTGGACTATCCGATTGTCGAACTGGAAGGCAAGACCCTGGGCTTGCTCGGCCATGGCGAACTGGGCAGTGCCGTCGGGCGGCTGGCCGAAGCCTTTGGCATGCGCGTACTGCTGGGGCAGATCCCCGGGCGCCCAGCCCGCCCCGACCGCTTGCCGCTGGAACAATTGTTGCCGCAAGTCGATGCCCTGACTCTGCACTGCCCGCTCAACGAGCACACCCGACACTTCATCGGCGCCCGCGAACTGGCACTGCTCAAGTCCGGTGCGTTCGTGGTCAACACCGCCCGTGGCGGCCTGATCGACGAACAGGCCCTGGCCGAAGCCCTGCGCAGCGGTCATTTGGGTGGCGCCGCCACCGACGTGCTCAGCGTGGAGCCGCCGGCCCAAGGCAACCCGCTGCTGGCCGGCGATATTCCACGCTTGATCGTCACACCGCACAACGCCTGGGGCAGCCGCGAGGCGCGACAACGGATCGTCGGGCAAATGAGCGAAAACGCCCAGGGCTTTTTCAGCGGTACAGCGCGGCGTGTCGTCAGTTGATAAACTGCCGCACTTTTTTTCAAGGAGCAGACCATGGATCCGCGCAGTGAAGTACTGCTTCGTCAGGCCGAGTTATTCCAGGGTTCGGTCTTGCTGGCCGGCCTGCCCGCCGATGACCTGCTCGGCCGTTTGCCAGAGGCCCATGGCTGGTGCTGGCATGCCGGCGATCAGGCCGCGCTGGAGGCTCGCTTCCCCGAGCGCAGCCACTTTGGCGTGAACGTACCCGAGCGCGGGTTCGACACGGCCGTGGTGTTCCTGCCCAAGGCCAAGGACCTGACCGACTACATCCTCAATGCCGTGGCGGCGCGCCTGGCCGGGCGCGAGGTGTACCTGGTGGGGGAAAAACGCAGCGGCATCGAAGGCGCGTCCAAGCAGCTCAACCCGTTCGGCAAGCCACGCAAGCTCGACAGTGCGCGGCATTGCCAACTGTGGCAGGTCACCGTCGCCAACGCGCCCGAGGCCACGCCGCTGGAAAGCCTGGCCCAGACCTACGAATTGCCCCTGGCCGAAGGCCCATTGAAAGTCATCAGCCTGCCGGGGGTGTTCAGCCATGGTCGCCTGGACCGCGGCAGTGCGCTGCTGTTGGAACACCTGGATAAACTGCCCAGCGGGCATTTGCTCGACTTCGGCTGCGGTGCCGGGGTGCTGGGGGCGGTGGTCAAGCGGCGCTATCCGCACAACACCGTCACCCTGTTGGACGTGGACGCATTCGCCGCCGCCAGCAGTCGCCTGACCCTGGCCGCCAACGGCCTGGAGGCCGAGGTGCTGACCGGTGACGGCATCGACGCCGCGCCGATGGGCTTGAGCGCGATCCTGAGCAACCCGCCGTTCCATGTCGGCGTGCACACCGATTACCACGCCACGGAAAACCTGTTGCGAAAAGCAGCCAAACATCTGAAAAACGGCGGCGAACTGCGGCTGGTTGCCAATAGCTTCCTCAAGTATCAGCCACTGATCGAGGAGCATTTGGGCGTCTGCGCCATCAAGGCCGAAGGCCAGGGCTTTCGCATCTACCGGGCCAAGCGCGGTTGAAATCTTTTAGGCAACAGCACTTGCTCAATCGGATTTGCCTAGGCAGAATCCGCTCCGTCCTAGGGGAGTAGTCTCCCGCGAGCGCCATGCTCGCCCGGCATACGTCAACATACTTGGTCAGCAGACCATGGCGTATGCGGCCCAAGCGTCCACGCAGATGGTCGCTGGGTTTGACAAGACCTATGACACGCACACCTTACCCGGGGCGGGAAGGCTGTACGTGTCATAGCCGTGTCGACCCGCCCCTTTAGGAATCCCTGATGCTGGACTCACTCCTGGTACCTACCGCTATCGTTGCGCTGGCCGAAATCGGCGACAAGACGCAATTGCTCGCGCTCATCCTGGCGGCTCGCTTTCGCAAACCCTGGCCGATCATCGCCGGCATCGTTGCCGCAACACTCGCCAACCACGCAGCCGCCGGGGCGGTAGGGGCCTGGGTCAGCGGATTTTTCTCCAATGCGGTGTTGCACTGGATACTGGCGGCAAGCTTCACGGCCACGGCGCTGTGGACCCTGGTCCCGGACAAACTGGACGATGAGGAAGCGAACACGGCCCGCAAGTTCGGCCCGTTCCTGACCACGCTGATTGCGTTCTTCCTGGCGGAAATCGGCGACAAGACGCAGATCGCCACGGTGATGCTCGCCGCGCAATACCCGGAGTTGTGGTTGGTGATCATCGGCACCACCGTGGGCATGTTGATTGCCAACGTGCCGGTGGTCCTGGCGGGCAATTTCGCCGCCGAGAAACTGCCCCTGACCCTGATCCGCCGCCTGGCCGCCTCGGCATTCTTCGTCCTGGCGATCGTGGCGGTGTACAAGGCGATGCAGAGTAGTGGGTGGGTTTGACCCTGTGTCACACCTTGGGCAGAGGATAGCTGTGGGAGCATAGCTTGCTCGCGATAAACGATGACGCGGTCTGATTGACGTCTGCGTCGCCCCTGTCGCGAGCAAGCTTTGCTCCCACAGTGAAGCTTACTTCTTGGCCTGCTGATAAAGCGGCATCACCTTCGGAATCGCCGCCTGCAACGAAGCGATACGGCTGCCCGACGACGGGTGGGTGCTCATGAATTCCGGTGGCGCGCCTTCCGAGGCCTTGGCCATCTTGTTCCACAAGGTGATCGCCGCGTTCGGGTCGTAGCCGGCGCGGGCGGCCAGTTCGAGGCCGATCAGGTCGGCTTCGTTCTCGTTGCCGCGGCTATTGGGCAAGGTCATGCCGTAGTTGGCGACGGTGTCGGCCAATGCCAGGCTGTCCTGGCCGAGGCCGAACAAGGCGCCAGCGCCCTGCTTCGCCATCTCGATGCCATAGGCCTTGGACATCGCTTCGCGCCCGTGCTCGCGCAGGGCGTGGGCGATTTCGTGGCCCATGATCGCGGCAATTTCAGCGTCGGTCAGTTTCAACTGGTCGATCAGCCCGGTGTAGAACATGATCTTGCCGCCAGGACCGCAATTGGCGTTGAGCTCATCGCTCTTGATCAGGTTCACTTCCCAGTTCCACTGAGCCGAATCCGGGCGGAACACAGGCGCCTGGGCGATCAAGCGGTCGGCAATGACCTGGATGCGCTTGGCATCGTTGCTGGTCTTGTCCAGCGCGCCCTGGGCTTTCGCCTCACCCATGGTTTTCTGATAGGACTGGGCGTACATCTGGTTGACCTCAGCGGTCGACAGCATGCTGAACATGTACTGCTTGCGCTCCACGCCCACGGCTCCGCCGCTGGTGGTATTGACCGACTGGCAACCGGTGAGCAGCAGAGCCGCGCTCAGAGCACTCACCATCAATGTCTTGTTCATGTAAAAGAAGCTCCCTGGAAACGTGGGCGTATCCTAGGCCTTGATTTGTATCGGCGCCAGATACATAACGAAGGATTACAGGTTTTTTCGGACAGACCCCACCCAGTCCATTTACGACACCCACGCAGCTAAAACAGTCACCCGACGAACAGCGCCTCATGCCGCGCCACAGAAACGCCGATAACGGCTCCAGACGTCATTTCCGCGTCCGGAGCCTTTATGAAATTCAGATCGATCCAGTTTTCCGTGGCCGCCCTGGCCGGTGCCATCGTGCTCAGCGTGGTGGGCGCCCTGGTGCTGTACGCGCTGTTTGCCGGCGCGCGCACCCAGGACATGGTGCAACAGCGGACCAAGGCGCAGTTCGAACAACTCATCGAACAACGCCTCACTGCCCTGGCCCGCACCCAGGCCAGCCTGATCCAGCGGGAACTGGAAGCACCGTTGCTGCTCGCCCGTGGCCTGGCCACCAGCAACGCCTTGATGGGCATGAACGGCACGGACGGCAACCCGCAACTGAAGGTGCCCCGCGAGCAAATGATCAGCCTGTTGCGCGAAACCGTGGTGCGCAACCCGAAGATCCTCGGTGCCTACATCGCCTGGGAGCCGAACGCCATCGACCATGACGACGCCAACTATGTGAACAGCCAGGTGGTGGGCATGGAAACCAACGGGCGTTTCCTGCCGTGGTGGTTCCGTAACCAGGACGGCTCCCTGGGCCTGGAAAAACTCGCCGACGTAACCGACCAGAAACTACTCTCCACCGGCATCCGCGCCAGTGAGTACTACCTGTGCTCCCAGGACAGCAAGAAAGCCTGCGTGATCGACCCGGCGCCCTATCGCGTTGGCAGCACGATGACCATGCTCGCCTCGTTCATCGAACCGGTCATGATCGATGGCAAGTTCCAGGGCATCGTTGGCGCTGACCTGTCGGTGAACTTCATCCAGGACATGCTCGTGGCCGCCGATGGCAAGTTGTACGACGGCGCCGGGGAAATGGCCTTGCTCTCCAGCAACAACCGACTGGTGGCCTTCACCAAGGACCCGAGCAAACTCGGGGAAAAGGCCAGCGACCTGCTGGACGCCAGTGCACTGGATAACCTCGCCAAGCTGGGCGTCGGCGAAGTGCGCTACGACATCGACGAAGCACATGGGCATATCGAGGTGTACATGCCGTTCGGCATCGGCGAGACCAACGCCCGCTGGACGCTGATGCTGCAACTGCCCCTGAATGCGGTCATGGCCGACCTGCAAGCGTTGCAGCAAGACCTCGACCATCAGCGCCAGGCCGATATCTTCGGCATGGCGATAGTGGGCCTGGTGATTGCCGGCATCGGCCTGCTGGTGATCTGGCTGGTGGGCCACGGCATTGCCCGACCGCTCAAGCAAATGGTGGCGATGCTCGATGACATCGCCCAGGGCGAAGGCGACTTGACCCGTCGCCTGGTCAGCGACCGCGCCGATGAACTGGGGGCGATCGCCAGGGGCTTCAATACCTTCCTGAGCAAGTTGCAGGGCATGATCACCCAGGTGGTGACCTCGGTGCAGAGCGTCAGCGATTCGTCGGAGCACACCGCCGATATCGCGATCCGCACCAACCAGGGCGTGCACAAGCAGATGTCGGAGATCGATCAGGTCGCCACTGCCGTGCACGAAATGACCGCCACCGCCCAGGACGTGGCCCGTAACGCGACCCAAGCCGCCCAAGCCGCCAGCCATGCAGACCAGGCTGCCAGCCAGGGCATGCAGATCGTGCGGGACACTTCCACCTCCATTGGTGCCCTGGCCGTGGAAATCGGCAAGGCGGTGGGTGTGGTGCAGACCCTGGCCAAGGACAGCGAGAACATCAACGCGATCCTCACCGCCATCCGCGGGATCGCCGAGCAGACCAACCTGCTGGCCCTCAACGCGGCCATCGAAGCCGCCCGAGCCGGTGAACAGGGCCGTGGTTTCGCGGTAGTCGCTGATGAAGTACGCAACCTGGCGCAGAAGACGCAACAGGCCACCGAAGAAATCCAGACGATGATCCAACAGTTGCAACAAGGCACCCGGGACGTGGTGCGGGTGATGGAAGACAGCCAGAACCGCACCGACGAAAGCGTGCAGCATGCGGCGAAAGCGGCCCAGGCCCTGGAGACGATCACCCAGGCCGTGTCGGTGATCAACGACATGAACACCCAAATCGCCAGCGCTGCCGAGGAGCAAAGCGCCGTAGCCGATGACATCAACCGTAACGTGATCAACATCGGGCAAGTGGCGAATGAAGTCGCCAGCGGCGCCGACGAGTCCAGCGCGGCCAGCGCCGGGTTGACCAAACTGGCGGAGCAGCAGCGGCGGTTGATCAATCAGTTCAGGGTCTGATCCAAAGACCCTATCGCGAGCAGGCTCGCTCCCACAGGGGATGGGCGATGGCATGCCGATTTGTGAACGCAGCAGAACAACTGTGGGAGCAAAGCTTGCTCGCGATGGCGTCGTCACGGACAACGAAACCGCTATCGCGAGCAAGCTTTGCTCCCACAGACTCTCACAGGTTCAATGCAAGGCTTTAGAGTTCGCCGAGGGCTTCGATCAGGGCCTGGTTCTGCTCCGGGGTACCGATGCTGATCCGCAGGAATTGGGCAATCCGCTCCTGCTTGAAGTGCCGCACGATCACACCCTGCTCCCGCAGTTTCGCCGCCAAGCCTGCCGCATCGTGCCGGGGGTGGCGGGCGAAGATGAAGTTGGCCGCCGAGGGCAGCACTTCAAAACCCTTGGCTTGCAGTTGGGCCACGACCCATTCACGGTGCTCGATGACCAACTGGCAGGTCCGGTCGAAATGCTCGCGATCATCGAACGCCGCCGCGCCGCCGACATTCGCCAGGCGATCCAGCGGGTAGGAGTTGAAGCTGTTCTTGATCCGCTCCAGCGCTTCGATCAGGTCCGGATGGCCCACCGCCAGGCCCACGCGCAGCCCCGCCAGGGAGCGGGACTTGGACAGGGTCTGGGTCACCAGCAGGTTCGGATAGCGATCCACCAGGCTGATGGCCGTCTCGCCGCCGAAGTCGATATAGGCCTCGTCGACCACCACCACCGAATCCGGGCTGGCCTTGAGGATCTGCTCGACCGCTTCCAGCGCCAGCAGGCAGCCGGTCGGCGCGTTCGGGTTGGGAAAAATGATCCCGCCATTGGGTTTGGCGTAGTCCGCCGGGTCGATCTGGAACTGTGCATCCAGCGGCACCGCATCGAACTGGATGCCGTACAGCCCGCAATACACTGGATAGAAGCTGTAGCTGATGTCCGGGAACAATAGCGGCTGGTCGTGCTGCAACAGGCCGTGAAAAATGTGCGCCAGCACTTCATCCGAGCCATTACCCAGGAACACCTGGTTGTTCTGCACGCCGTAGTACCGAGCCACGGCGCCTTTCAGTAGATCGCTGTTGGGATCCGGATACAGGCGCAGGTTATCGTTCAGCTCGGTCTGCATCGCCGCCAGGGCCTTGGGCGATGGGCCGTAGGGGTTCTCGTTGGTGTTGAGCTTGACCAACCGGGTCAGCTTCGGCTGTTCACCCGGCACGTAGGGCACCAGGTTCTTGACGAACGGGCTCCAGAATTTACTCATTTCAGTTCCCCTGCCCTTCAATGGATGACTCGTCAAGAATGCGGTACTCGGCACTGCGCGCGTGGGCGCTCAGCGATTCGCCACGGGCCAGCACCGAAGCGGTCTTGCCCAGTTCGGATGCGCCCTGCTCGGAGCAGAAGATGATCGACGAGCGTTTCTGGAAGTCATACACCCCCAGCGGCGACGAGAAGCGCGCGGTACCGGAAGTCGGCAACACGTGGTTGGGACCAGCGCAGTAATCACCCAGGGCCTCACTGGTGTGGCGCCCCATGAAGATCGCACCGGCGTGACGGATCTGCGGCAACCAGGCCTGCGGGTCGGCGACCGACAATTCCAGGTGTTCCGGCGCGATACGGTTGGCGACTTCGATGGCCTGCTCCATGTCGCGGACCTTGATCAACGCACCACGACCGTTGATCGAGGTGTTGATGATCTCGGCGCGGTCCATGGTCGGCAGCAGCTTGTCGATGCTGGCGGCGACCTTGTCGAGGAACTCGGCGTCCGGGCTGACCAGGATCGCCTGGGCGTCTTCGTCGTGCTCGGCCTGGGAAAACAGGTCCATGGCGATCCAGTCCGGATCGGTCTGGCCGTCGCACACCACGAGAATTTCCGAAGGGCCGGCGATCATGTCGATGCCGACCTGGCCAAACACATGGCGCTTGGCGGTGGCGACATAGATATTGCCCGGCCCGACCACCTTGTCGACCCGCGGCACGCTTTCGGTGCCATAGGCCAGCGCAGCCACGGCCTGGGCACCGCCGATGGTGAACACCCGGTCCACGCCAGCGATGCAGGCGGCGGCCAGCACCAGTTCGTTGATTTCACCGCGCGGGGTCGGGACAACCATGACCACTTCGGTCACGCCGGCGACCTTGGCCGGGATGGCGTTCATCAGCACCGAAGACGGATAGGACGCCTTGCCACCCGGCACGTACAGGCCGGCGCGGTCCAGCGGCGTGACCTTCTGGCCCAGCACCGTGCCGTCGGCTTCGGTGTAGCTCCAGGAGTCCTGTTTCTGCCGTTCGTGATAGTCGCGCACCCGGGACGCGGCCTTTTCCAGGGCTTCGCGCTGGGGCACGGTGATCCGGGTCAGGGCCAGTTCCAGGCGCTCGCGCGGCAGGATCAGGTCGGCCATGGACGCCACTTGCAGGCCGTCGAACTTCTGGGTGAATTCCACCAAGGCGGCATCGCCACGCTCGCGCACGGCCTTGATGATGTCCAGCACCCGCTGATTGACCGAGTCGTCAGACACACTTTCCCAGCTCAGCAGATGATCCAGATGATGTGCGAAATCCGGGTCGGCAGCATTGAGTCGGCGAATCGAAGTGGGAGCGGTCATAGCGAGGGCCTCATTAATGGCAAATGCTCAGGCGCCCTAAGCTACCAGTCCATTCGCGTGGGCACCTGAGAAAATTGGCTATGACACGGATAGACGGGCGCGACTCAAGGTCGCGCAGGTGAATCAGCCGCGGTGTCGCGATTCCACTGCCTTGCGCAGGGTATCGATCAGAGCCTGGATACGGGCGTGCTGCATTTTCATCGAAGCCTTGTTGACGATCAGCCGGGAGGTGATGTCAGCGATGAAGTCCTGGGGTTCCAGACCGTTGGCCCGCAGGGTATTGCCGGTGTCGACCACGTCGATGATCTTGTCCGCCAGGCCGATCAGCGGCGCCAGCTCCATCGAACCGTACAACTTGATGATATCGACCTGACGGCCCTGCTCGGCGTAGTAACGCTTGGCAATGTTGACGAACTTGGTCGCCACGCGTAAACGCCCCTTGGGCTCCGGCGCGCCGACTTTACCGGCGGTCATCAGCTTGCAGCGGGCGATCTGCAGGTCCAGGGGCTCGTACAGGCCCTGGCCACCGTATTCCATCAGCACGTCCTTGCCGGCAACGCCCAGGTCGGCGGCGCCATGTTCCACGTAGGTCGGCACATCGGTGGCACGCACGATCAGCAAGCGCACGTCGGCCTGGGTCGTGGGAATGATCAGCTTGCGGCTCTTGTCCGGATTCTCGGTCGGCACGATGCCCGCTTCAGCCAGAAGCGGCAGGGTGTCGTCAAGGATGCGGCCCTTGGACAGTGCGATGGTCAACATGGGAAACGTCAGTCCTTATCAAGGTACTCATGCCCGGTCGCAAGCGGCGCCGGACACACATCGAGGGTGCAAACACCCTCGACCTGAAACGAAATCAACGGGCACGTCCCTGCGCCCATGCAGCCGGAACTAGCCCGGTACGCGGCGGATCTTGGCGCCGAGCATCTGCAGCTTTTCTTCGATGCACTCGTAGCCACGGTCGATGTGGTAGATGCGGTCGATCAGGGTATCGCCTTCGGCAACCAGGGCCGAGATCACCAGGCTGGCCGAAGCCCGCAGGTCGGTAGCCATCACTGGCGCGCCCTTGAGCTTCTCGGTGCCGGTGACGATAGCCGTGTTGCCTTCGACCTGGATCTTGGCGCCCATGCGGTGCAGCTCGTAGACGTGCATGAAGCGGTTTTCGAAGATCGTCTCGATCACAGCACCGGTGCCTTCGGCAATGGCGTTGAGGGAGATGAACTGCGCCTGCATGTCGGTCGGGAACGCCGGGTACGGAGCGGTCCGCACGTTGACGGCTTTTGGCCGCTTGCCGTGCATGTTCACTTCGATCCAGTCTTCGCCGCAGGTGACTTCGGCACCGGCTTCCTTGAGTTTTTCCAGGACGGCTTCAAGGATGGTCGGATCGGTGTCCTTGACCTTGACGCGACCACCGGTGACGGCAGCGGCGACCAGATAAGTGCCGGTTTCGATCCGGTCCGGCATCACTTTGTAGGTGGCCGAATGCAGGCGTTCAACACCGTCGATGGTGATGGTGTCGGTGCCAGCGCCGCTGATCTTGGCACCCATGGCGATCAGGAAGTTCGCCAGGTCGACCACTTCAGGCTCGCGCGCGGCGTTTTGCAGCACGCTGCGGCCCTTGGCCAGTGCGGCGGCCATCATGATGTTCTCGGTACCGGTCACGCTGACGGTATCGAAGAAGAAGTGCGCGCCGCGCAAGCCGCCTTCCGGCGCCTTGGCCTTGATGTAGCCGCCTTCGACGTCGATCACCGCACCCATGGCTTCCAGGCCGCGAATGTGCAGGTCCACCGGACGCGAGCCAATGGCGCAACCGCCAGGCAAGGCGACTTCAGCTTCACCGAAACGGGCGACCATCGGGCCCAATACCAGGATCGACGCACGCATGGTTTTCACCAACTCGTACGGGGCGACCAGGGTCTTGATGGTGCGCGGGTCGATCTCGACGCTGAGCTTCTCGTCGATCACCGGCTCAATGCCCATGCGGCCGAACAGCTCGATCATCGTGGTGATGTCGTGCAGGTGCGGCAGGTTGGCCACGGTCACAGGACCATCGCACAGCAGGGTCGCGGCCAGGATCGGCAGGGCGGAGTTCTTTGCCCCGGAAATACGGATTTCGCCATCAAGACGAACGCCGCCGGTAATAATCAGTTTATCCATAAGAATCTCGAGGCCCTTGGGCTCAGGTGCGCTCGGCCCAGGCCGCGCTGCTGAAAAATTTCATCGTGACCGCGTGGATGCTGCCATCGGCGATCCATGGGTTCAAATGGGCATAGATGCTCTGCTGACGCTTCACTGGGCTCAACGTCGCCAGTTCGTCGCTGATCACGTTCAACTGGAAGTTGCAGCCTTCGCCTTCAACTTCCACCTGCGTACCAGGCAGCTTTCCTTCAAGGAAGCTCTTCACTTCTACAGCCTGCATGCTCAACCTCAATCGGCGCCCTGTGCGCGCGGGTCGCACATCATACAAAAAAGCCCCGCGCCTGCGAACCCCGCGAAGCAGGACTCTGACGGGGGGACTTTTCCAACAATGTGGGTCAGGGGTGCGCCAATAACTCGGTCAACTCGCTGACCTGGGCTATTTCGCGCATGTCTTCGGGCATCCCACGGATGCTCCACGTTTTGCCGGCCGCCTTGGCGTCCCGCATGAAGCACAGCAGCAGCGACAGCCCGACGCTGCTGGACTTCTGCACCGCCGAGCAATCAATGACCACCTCCGCGGCACTGACGGACTTGATCAGCGCCTGGCCCTGCTTGCGCAGGGCCGGACCGGTGCGGTAATCCAGCACGCCACTGAGCATCAGCACGCCAGCCTCACCCAGACGAACGGTCGACTCACTCACCGACTCGATCATTGCGCCTGCTTCTCTTTGGCTTCTTCGGTCACTTCCTTGGCCTTGGCGACTTCACCGGCCCAACCGTTGATGGTCTTGTCCAGGTCGTTGCCATTGCGCTGCATGGCATCGGCGAACTGATCGCGGAACAGCTTGCCGATGTTGATGCCATTGATGATCACGTTGCGCACCTTCCACTCGCCGTTGATTTTTTCGAGCGTGTAGGACACAGGGTAGATCGCGCCGTTGTTGCCCTTGACCTGCATGTCTACGCTGGTGCGGGTGCCGCTTTCGTCCTTGGCCGGCGAAACGGTGATGCCCTGGTTGTTGTACTCCAGCAAGGCATTGCCATAGAACTGCATCAGGCTGCGCTTGAAGTTGTCCTGGAAGCGGGTCATCTGCGCCGGGGTTGCCTTGCGCGAGTACTTGACGGTCATGATGCTCTTGGAGATGCCGTCGGCGTCGACCACGGGGCCGACGATGCCGTTCAGTGCGTCATAGAACGCGCTGGGATCCTGCTTGTATTGCTCTTTGTTGGCGGCAAGGTCCGCCAACAGCCGGGTTGTCGTGTCCTGGATGATGTCATGGGCCGAAGGCGCGGCCACGGCGTTAGCCACCAACGGCAGCGCCGCGAGCAACACCAACAGGCCACGTCGCAAGATAGAGATCATTCAAAAGCTCCTCATTTGGCGTCTTTGCTAACGGTATTGAGCAGGAATTTACCGATCAGGTCCTCGAGCACCAGGGACGACTGCGTGTCGTGGATGACGCCACCGTCCTTGAGCACGGCATCCTCCCCACCCACGCTGATGCCAATGTACTTCTCGCCCAGCAGCCCAGCCGTGAGGATAGATGCAGTGGAATCAGTCGGCAGGTTATCCACGCGTTTTTCCAACTCCAGCGTCACCCGACCGGTGAAATCCTCGCGATTCAGATCGATTGCCGTGACCTTGCCGATAGTGACACCGGCCATGGTCACCTTTGCTCTGACCGTCAAACCGGCGATATTGTCAAAGTTGGCATAAAGTTTATAAGTATCGGTGCTTGCCGTCGGCGCCAGTCCACTGACCCGCAGGGCCAGCAGCAGCAAAGCCAGGATGCCAGCCAGCAAGAAAAGGCCGACACCGATTTCCAGGGTGCGGTTTTGCATCAGAAATCTCCAAACATCAAGGCGGTCAGAATAAAGTCAAGGCCCAGGACCGCCAGTGAGGCGTACACCACGGTCTTGGTTGTGGCACGGCTGATCCCCTCTGACGTGGGCTCACAGTCATAGCCCTGGAACACGGCGATCCAGGTCACGACGAAAGCGAATACGGCACTTTTGATCACGCCATTGAGGACATCGTCGAGGAAATCGACGCTGTTTTGCATGTTGGCCCAGTAGGAACCCTCATAGACCCCCAGCCAGTCAACGGCCACCCACGAACCGCCCCAAATCCCCACGACGCTGAAAATCATTGCCAGCACCGGCAGGGAAATGAAACCGGCCCACAGGCGCGGAGCGATGATGTACTTGAGCGGGTCGACGCCGATCATTTCCAGGCTGGACAACTGCTCGGTGGACTTCATGTTACCGATTTCGGCCGTCAGCGCCGAACCGGCCCGCCCGGCGAACAGCAGCGCCGTGACCACGGGGCCGAGCTCACGCAGCAGCGTCAGCGCAACCATCTGCCCGACCGCCTGCTCCGAACCGTAGCTGGACAAAATGCTGAAGCCTTGCAGCGCCAGCACCATGCCGATGAAGATCCCGGAGACCACGATGATCACCAGGGACATCACGCCCACCGAGTGCAACTGCTTGACCAGCAGGCCAAAGCCGCCGCCCGTCGAGTTGCGACCGAGCAAGGCGTGCATCAGGAACAACGAGGAACGGCCCAGTACCGCCACCACGTCGATGCCGGAGCGGCCAAACAGGCGAATTCTTTCCAACAGTGATTTCTTGCGCATCAGCGCTTCCCCAACAGATCGGTACGGTAATCCGTGGCCGGAAAATGGAACGCCACCGGCCCGTCCGGATCACCCGTCATGAATTGGCGAATGCGCGGGTTGTCCGAGTCTGCCAGTTCCTGCGGTGTCCCCTGCCCCAGCACCTGACCATCGCCGACCACATAGATGTAGTCGGCAATGCTGGCGGTTTCGGCCAGGTCGTGGGAGACCACGATACTGGTGATGCCCAGCGCATCGTTGAGCAGGCGGATCAGGCGTACGAGCACGCCCATGGCGATCGGGTCCTGCCCGACGAAGGGTTCGTCGTACATGAGGATCTTCGGATCGAGGGCAATCGCCCGCGCCAGCGCAACCCGACGCTTCATGCCGCCGGACAGCTCGTCGGGCATCAGGTCAAGGGCGCCACGCAGCCCGACGGCCTGCAATTTGAGCAGGACGATGTCACGGATCATCTCTTCCGGCAGGTCGGTATGGACCCGCAGCGGGAACGCCACGTTCTCGAACACATCGAGATCGGTAAACAGCGCACCACTCTGGAAGAGCACGCCCATGTGCTTGCGCGCATCGAACAGGTCGCTGCGAGACAACTCGGGAAGATTCTGACCATTGACCCAGACTTCGCCGGCGCTGGGGCGCAGTTGTGCCCCCATCAGCCGAAGCAGCGTGGTCTTGCCGCACCCGGAAGGCCCCATGATGCCGGTGACCTTGCCGCGTGGAATGCGAATATCGATGTCATTGAAAATGCTGCGCGTCCCTCGCTTGAAGGACAGTCCCTTCAGCTCGACCGCGTAGGCGTTGTCGGCACTCATCTAAACTCCTTGCGATGCAGCCTCACATTCGAATGCCCTCGGCAGCCGACGAGTGCCGGTACCGCCGGGCACGCGAACCGGCGGCGAACTATATCACTGCAACAGCCAAGCTCCCAAGGCCAACGCCCCGCCCGTTAAGCCTGGCTTAAGGTAAAAAGCCACATTTTATGTCGAACCTTGCACCCCCTCGAACAAAGCATGACGAACTTACGTGAGGGAATTGTTCATTACCGCTATAATCGCCGCCTTTTCATCGGGCTATACGATTTCTGACATGAGCCAATCCAGCGACCTGATTCAATCAGCACAACGTACCATCCGCCTCGAGCTCGAAGCCGTGCAAGGCTTGCTGCCCCATATCGACGCTAATTTCGTACGCGCCTGCGAGATGATTCTGGCCAGCAAAGGCCGCGTGGTCGTGGTCGGCATGGGCAAATCCGGGCACATCGGCAACAAGATCGCCGCCACCCTCGCCAGCACCGGCACCACCGCCTTTTTCGTCCATCCGGCCGAAGCCAGCCACGGAGACATGGGCATGATCACCCGGGACGATATCATCCTGGCCCTGTCCAACTCCGGCTCCACCAATGAAATCATCACGCTGCTGCCGCTGATCAAGCGCCTGGGCATCCAGTTGATCAGCATGGCCGGTAACCCGGACTCGCCACTGGCCAAGGCCGCCGAAGTAAACCTCAATGTCCATGTCGAACACGAAGCCTGCCCGCTGAACCTGGCACCGACCTCCTCCACCACCGCCGCCCTGGTCATGGGCGACGCTCTGGCCGTGGCGCTGCTGGAAGCCCGGGGCTTTACCGCGGAAGATTTCGCCTTTTCCCATCCCGGTGGCGCCCTCGGACGTCGCCTGCTGCTGAAAGTCGAAAACGTGATGCACGCCGGCCAGGATTTGCCACAGGTGCTGCGCGGCACGCTGCTCAAAGATGCGCTAATGGAGATGACCCGCAAGGGGCTGGGCATGACAGTGGTCCTGGAGGCCGACGGCAAGCTCGCCGGGATCTTTACCGACGGCGACCTGCGCCGCACCCTGGACCGCACCATCGACATCCACAGTGCGACCATCGAGCAAGTCATGACGCCCCACGGCAAGACCGCCCGCGCCGAGATGCTCGCCGCCGAGGCCCTGAAAATCATGGAAGACCACAAGATCAGCGCCCTGGTGATCGTCGACGCCGAAGATCGTCCAGTGGGCGCCCTGAACATGCACGATTTGCTGCGTGCGGGAGTCATGTAAATGAACACAGACCTGTTGCAACGCGGCAAAGCCATCAAACTGGCCGTATTCGATGTAGACGGCGTGCTGACCGACGGCCGCCTGTACTTCCTTGAAGACGGCAGCGAGTTCAAGACGTTCAACACCCTCGACGGCCAAGGCATCAAGATGCTGATGGCCGCCGGCGTACAGACCGCTATCATCAGCGGTCGCAAGACCCCGGTGGTCGAGCGGCGCGCGAAGAACCTCGGCATCCCGCACCTTTACCAGGGGCGCGAAGACAAACTGGTGGTGCTGGACGAGCTTCTGGGTCAACTCAACCTAAGCTATGAACAGGTGGCCTACCTCGGTGACGACCTGCCAGATCTGCCGGTGATTCGCCGGGTCGGCCTGGGCATGGCCGTCGCCAACGCGGCCACCTTCGTACGCGAGCATGCCCACGGCGTCACCACGGCGCGAGGCGGCGAAGGTGCGGCCCGCGAATTCTGTGAACTGATCCTGCGCGCCCAGGGCCACCTCGAAGCGGCCAACGCCGCGTACCTGTGAGCCACTTATGCTGAGCAAGAAGATTCGCACCATCGTGGTGTTCGGCTGTATCGCGGCGCTCTTTGCTGCGGTGGGCTACTGGAACATCAGCCCCGAACGGTTTCTCGACCGGCCTGCGACCCAGATCGAGGAAAAGATCGACTGGTACGCGACCAACACGCATACCCTGCAGTACCTGCCCGACGGCAAAGTGCAATATGAGATGACGTCCGACAAGGTCGACCACGTAAAGGCCACTGACATTACGCTGGTCACCAAGCCCGACCTGAACATGTTCCGCGGCACCGATTTTCCGTGGCACGTGCAGAGCGAGCACGCCGAAGTCAATTCCGGCGGCACCGAAGTGGAACTGATCGACTCGGTACGCATCGCCCGAACCGACGAGAAAAACCGCACGACCATCATCACCAGCACGCGCATGACCGTGTTCCCACAGCAAGAATATGCGCAGACCGAGCAACCCGTTAGAATCGACGGCGCCGGGGGTGTATCGACCGGCACGGGAATGAAAGCGTATTTGAAGGAAAGCAGGATACACCTGCTATCGAACGTAAGAGGACAGTATGAAGCTCGCTAAAACCCTCCCTATTTTGCTCAGTCTGGGCGCAGCACTGGGAAGCGCGAGCGCCTGGGCTCTTCCCACCGACCGCGACCAGCCTATCCGCATCCAGGCCGACGACGCCCAGCTCGATGACAAGAATGGCGTCGCCACCTATAAGGGCGACGTAATCATCACCCAGGGCTCGATGAAGGTCACCGGCAATACCGTGACCATCACCCGCACCCCGTCCGGCGACATCGACGTAGTGACCTCCGTGGGCAACCTGGCCTATTTCGAGCAGATGCAAACCGCAGGCGATACCAAGCCTGTGCAGGGCTACGGGGTCACCATCCAGTATCACGCCTCACAGGATCGTGTCGTCCTGATCGACCGCGCCAAGGTCGTCGACAAGGACAACAACGTGACCCAAGGCGAGAAAATCGTCTACGACACCAACAAGAAGCTCGCCAGCGCCGGTCGCGCCACCGGTAGCAAGGTGACCGAGTCGCGTCCGCGGATCGACATGGTGATCCAACCGAAAAAGAAAACCGACGAGCAGAAGGCCCAGTAATGGCAACTCTGAAAGCTCAGCACCTGGCCAAGAGCTACAAGAGCCGTCAAGTCGTGCGTGATGTCAGCCTGTCCATCGACAGCGGCCAGATCGTCGGCCTGCTCGGCCCCAACGGCGCGGGCAAGACCACTTGCTTCTACATGATCGTCGGCCTGGTCCAGGCCGATCAGGGTCGCGTGCTGATCGACGACCTGGATGTCAGCCACCAGCCGATGCACGGCCGGGCGAAGGCCGGTATCGGCTATTTGCCGCAAGAAGCGTCGATCTTCCGCAAACTGTCGGTTGCCGACAACATCATGGCCATCCTCGAGACCCGCAAGGAACTCGACAAGGCCGGTCGTCGCCAGGAGCTGGAAAGCCTGCTGCAGGAATTCCACATCAGCCACATTCGCGACAACCTGGGCATGAGCCTGTCCGGTGGCGAGCGGCGCCGCGTGGAAATCGCCCGCGCCCTGGCCACCGCACCGAAGTTCATCCTGCTCGACGAACCGTTCGCTGGCGTGGACCCCATCTCGGTGGGCGACATCAAGCAGATCATTCATCACCTCAAGGCCAAGGGGATCGGCGTGCTGATCACCGACCACAACGTGCGCGAGACGCTGGACATCTGCGAAACCGCCTACATTGTCAATGACGGCCAGTTGATCGCCGAAGGCGACTCCGCAGCTATCCTGGCCAATGACCTGGTCAAGGAAGTGTATCTGGGCCATGAGTTCCGCCTGTAAGGACAAGTGTCTGGCGACTTGCCCGAGCGTCGTTTAATTTTATTATGGCGACGCTCTAGGCAAACACTTCAGTTTCAGGCATATAATTTGCTTAAGTTTGGCGCTTCGGCGCCCTGTAGTGGATGGCGCATGTGCGCCGGCGAATAAGGTGTTAAGCCCCTGCCATGAAACCATCGCTAGTCTTGAGAATGGGCCAGCAGCTGACGATGACACCGCAGCTGCAACAGGCCATCCGCCTGCTCCAATTGTCGACCCTGGACCTGCAACAGGAAATCCAGGAGGCCCTGGAGTCCAATCCGATGCTCGAACGCCAGGAAGAAGGCGACGACTTCGATAACGCCGATCCGCTGGCCGACAACGTCGAGCAGAAGACCAACACCGAAATCCCGGAACCGTCCTACCAGGAAGCCGCCCCGACGGTGGATAACCTCGAGGATGGCGAATGGAACGAACGCATCCCCAACGAGTTGCCCGTGGACACGGCCTGGGAAGACGTCTACCAGACCAGCGCCAGCAACCTGCCGAGCAGCGATGACGACGAGTGGGACTTCACCACCCGCACCTCTGCCGGCGAAAGCCTGCAAAGCCACCTGCTGTGGCAGCTGAACCTGGCGCCGATGTCCGACACCGATCGCCTGATCGCCGTAACCCTGATCGATTGCATCAACAACCAGGGCTACCTGGACGAGACCCTCGACGAAATCCTCGAAGCATTCGACCCCGAGCTCGACATCGAGCTGGACGAGATCGAAGCCGTCCTCCATCGCATCCAGCAGTTCGAGCCGGCCGGCATCGGCGCCCGCAACCTGGGTGAGTGCCTGTTGCTGCAACTGCGCCAGTTGTCCGCCAAGACACCATGGCTGGCCGAAGCCAAGCGGCTGGTCACCGATTACATCGACCTGTTGGGCGGCCGCGACTACAGCCAACTGATGCGTCGCATGAAGCTCAAGGAAGATGAGCTGCGCCAGGTCATCGAACTGGTGCAGAGCCTCAACCCGCGCCCCGGCTCGCAGATCGAATCCACCGAGCCCGAATATGTGGTCCCCGACGTGATCGTGCGCAAGCACAATGATCGCTGGCTGGTGGAGCTCAACCAGGAGTCAGTGCCCAAGCTGCGCGTCAACGCCCAGTACGCCGGCTTCGTCAAGCGCGCCGACACCAGCGCCGACAACACCTTCATGCGCAACCAGTTGCAGGAAGCGCGCTGGTTCATCAAGAGCCTGCAAAGCCGCAACGAAACCCTGATGAAAGTGGCCACCCAGATCGTCGAGCATCAGCGCGGCTTCCTGGAGTACGGCGATGAGGCGATGAAACCGTTGGTCCTGCATGACATTGCCGAGGCAGTGGGCATGCACGAGTCGACGATTTCCCGGGTAACCACCCAAAAATTCATGCATACCCCCCGGGGCATCTATGAATTGAAATACTTTTTCTCCAGCCATGTCAGCACCTCCGAAGGCGGCGAATGCTCGTCCACGGCCATCCGCGCGATCATCAAAAAACTGGTGGCCGCGGAAAATCAGAAAAAGCCGTTGAGTGACAGCAAGATCGCTGGTTTACTGGAGGCACAAGGCATTCAGGTGGCCCGCCGTACCGTCGCCAAGTACCGCGAATCCCTCGGGATCGCGCCTTCGAGCGAACGCAAGCGGTTGATGTAACAAGGCCACGCCACAGCGTTCCAGTGGCAGGCATTTCTGCCTGCCGCTTTATGCACTGGCAACGAAGGAGAAGCTGTATGCAAGTCAACATCAGTGGACACCAACTGGAAGTGACCGAACCCCTGCGCACCTACATCGGCGAAAAACTCGACCGATTGGAGAGGCATTTCGACAAGATCACCAACGTGCAAGTCACGATGAACGTCGAGAAACTGCTGCAGAAAATCGAAGCCACGCTGCATATCCCCGGCGGAGAAGTGGTTGCCAACGCAGAGCACACAGACATGTATGCCGCGATTGACCTGCTGACCGACAAGCTGGATCGCCAACTCAAAAAGCATAAGGAAAAGACCCAGAGCCTCCTCCAGGGCGCGACCGGTCGTTAACCCCCCTAATCCATGATCCGACTAGAAACCATCCTGACCCCCGGCCGTTCCCAAGTGAACGCGCCGGGCGGCAGTAAAAAGAAAGCCCTCGAACAAATTGCCAACCTGATCCACCGCGAAGTGCCGGATCTGGAAATGCAGGACGTCTTCGAGGCCCTGGTTGCCCGTGAAAAACTCGGTTCCACCGGTTTTGGCAACGGCATCGCCATTCCTCACTGCCGTCTCAAGGGTTGTGCCGCGCCGATCAGCGCGCTGTTGCACCTTGAAACCGCCATAGATTTCGACGCCATCGACGGCGCCCCGGTCGACCTGCTGTTTGTATTGCTGGTACCGGAAGCGGCGACCGATGCGCACCTCGAGCTGCTGCGCCAGATTGCCAGCATGCTGGACCGCAAGGAAGTGCGCGAAAAACTGCGCAGCGCACCGAGCAACGAAGCGTTGTACCAGGTTGTCCTGGACGAGCAGAACGGTCATTAAAAATGCGCATGATCATTGTCAGTGGCCGCTCCGGCTCCGGTAAAAGCACAGCCCTCAACGTGCTTGAGGACAGCGGCTACTATTGCATCGACAACCTGCCCGCCGGCCTGCTGCCGGAACTGGCCGAGCGCGCCCTGATCCACACCGAGCTGGCACAACCGCTGGTAGCGGTGTCCATCGACGCACGTAACCTGCCAAGCCACCTGTCGCGCTTTCCTGAACTGCTCGAGGAAGTGCGCAGCCGGCATATCCAGTGCGATGTGCTGTACCTGGATGCCGATGAAGAAACACTGCTCAAGCGTTTTTCCGAAACCCGCCGGCGCCACCCGCTGAGCAATGCCAACCGTTCCCTGGCCGAAGCCATCGAGGACGAAAGCCAGCTACTGGGTCCGATCGCCGACCTGGCGGACCTTAAGGTCAACACCACGCACCTGAACCTGTATCAGTTGCGCGACACGATCAAGCTGCGCCTGCTCAACCAACCCGAGCCGGGCACGGCGTTCCTGGTGGAGTCGTTCGGTTTCAAACGTGGCATGCCAGTAGACGCCGACCTGGTGTTCGATGTGCGCTGCCTGCCCAATCCCTATTGGAAACCGGAATTGCGCGAGCAGTCCGGGCTCGACCAACCAGTGATCGACTACCTGGCCGCACAGCCGGATGTCGAGGAAATGTATCAGGACATCTCCAGCTACCTGCTCAAATGGCTGCCCCGCTTTGCCGCGAGCAACCGCGCCTATGTCACGATCGCCATTGGTTGCACTGGTGGCCATCACCGCTCCGTCTACCTGACCGAACGCCTGGGTCAGCTCCTGCAACAGTCCCTGAAGAACGTCCAGGTTCGCCACCGCGACCTCAGCTAAAGGATTCACATCGCGATGCCTGCTCAGGAAATTGAAATCATCAACAAGCTGGGCTTGCATGCCCGAGCGTCGGCCAAGTTCGTCGGCGTCGCGGGCCAGTTCAAGGACACCACCATCAGGGTCGGTCGCACGCCAGAGTCTACGGTCGACGGTAAAAGCATCATGGCGATGATGATGCTCGCCGCCGGCAAGGGCACCAGGATCCACCTGCACACCGAAGGTGATCAGGCGCAGGAAGCGATGGATGCCTTGGTTGACCTGATCAACAGATACTTCGACGAAGGCGAGTAACTAACCAAGTCCCAAGGCGGATTTTTTGTGGCGAGGGGATTTATCCCCTCACCACAGATAAATCACATCACCACAGATCAGCCACTTGTCACGCCAACGCCGTATCCAGCACCATCATCAAACAAAATCCCAGCAACAGCCCCAGGCTCGCCAGTTTCTCGTGACCATTGCGACGGGATTCCGGAATGACCTCGTGAGTCACCACCAGCAGCATCGCCCCGGCCGCCAACGCGAGCCCCAGGGGTAATAGCATCTCGGCAAGGCTCACCAGCCAGGCGCACAGCAGCGCGAACACCGGCTCGACCAATCCTGATGCCGCGCCAATCAGGAACGCCTTGACCCGAGACATTCCCGCCGCAGCCAGCACCAACGCGATTACCAGTCCTTCGGGTACATCCTGCAAGGCGATGCCCATCGCCAGGCTGTCGGCATCCGGCATGCCACCACCCGCCGACACGCCCACCGCCATGCCTTCGGGAATGTTGTGGGCGATGATGGCAAACACGAACAGCCAGATCCGCGGCGCAATGATCGGACGTCCTGGCGCCGCGACCAGCCTTTCGGGGCTGGCCGAGACCTTGCGGTCCACCAGGTACAGCCCGAACGCCCCTGACATAATGCCAAAACAGATGAGGCCACTGGCCGCCCACGGCGTTAACCCCAACTGCTCGGCCGCGACGATGCCCGGCACGATCAGCGAGAACGCCGTGGCCGCGAGCATCACCCCGGCACCAAAACCCAGCAGCGAATCGCTGACGGCCTGGGGCATGCGCCGAATGACCAACACCGGCACGGCTCCCAGCGCGGTGCCCAAGGCGCAGAGCCCGCCGCCCTCAAGCGCACGCAGCAGCCTGGGCTCCAGGTCCAGCCATGCCAGGCCCTGCGCCGCCAACAACGTCATCCCGGCCAACAGCAACAACGATCCCAAGGCGTAGCGGAACATCCGTCCGCTTCCAATCGCCAGTGTTTGAGTATCCATAGTCAGCCTTGGGTTGTTTTCATGAAGGACTCGAAGCCAGCGCAGCCTGGTAGCGTCGGGCGACCTCAGGCCAGTTGATCACGTTGTAGAAGGCGCTGATGTATTCCGGACGACGGTTCTGGTAGCGCAGGTAATAGGCGTGCTCCCAGACGTCCAGGCCAAGAATCGGCGTATTGCCCTTCATCAGCGGGCTGTCCTGGTTGCCACTGCTTTCCACCACCAGGGTCTTTTGCGGGGTGACGCTCAACCAGGCCCAGCCGCTACCGAAACGGGTCAGCGCTGCTTTGGTGAAGGCTTCCTTGAAACCCTCGATACCGCCCAGTTGTGCTTCGATCGCCGCCGCCAGATCACCCTCGGGTTGGCCGCTGCCCCGGGGCGTCATCACTTCCCAGAACAACGAATGGTTGGCATGGCCACCGCCCTGGTTGATCACTGCGGCCTGCAGGCTTGGCGGCAACTGCTCCACGCTGGACACCAGTTTTTCGATGGGCCAACCGGCATATTCGGTGCCGTCCACCGCCGCGTTGAGGTTATTGATGTAAGTCTGGTGATGCTTGGTGTAGTGGATCTCCATGGTTTGCGCATCGATGTGCGGCTCCAGGGCGTCGTAGGCGTAGGGCAATGCAGGCAAGGTAAAAGCCATGTTCAATGGACTCCATGATGAAGGGGGGCATTGCGCTGCCGGGGCGCAGCAGCGTTGCAGTGCAGCAAGCGCTGGGTGCGTGGGTATTCACCGTGCTCACTGATGAAATTCAGCAGTTCGACATAGGTCTTGTGGCTCTGGCGCAGCGCGGCGGTGCGCAGGGCCGGCGCCAGCCGCTCGTCCTGGATCGTCTGCAACAACCGTTGGTGGATCGCGCACAGGTATTCGGCGCTCTCCTCCGGCTGGTTCAGGCGCAAGTGCAGGTCCGCCAGGTTGTGATGGGAGACGACGCACGCGGCCACGGCTTCGTCGGCATCCGCCCAGCGCTCGAACAACACCTGGGCCAGCGCCAGGGCTTGCAGATAGGCTTCGCGGGCGTCTACCAGCTCGCCCAGCATGAAACAGCGATTGGCCCGTTCGATCGTACGTTTCCAGTGTTCCATGATGAGTCCTCCACACAGGTGTCGGGGTTTACACGCCGCCGGCGGTGAGCTTCTCCGGGTCCAGCAGGACTTCGAGTTCGCTGCGTGTCAGGTCGGTGTGCTCCAGGGCGACATCGATGACCGGCCGACCTTGCTGGTAAGCTTTCTTGGCGATTTCAGCGGCCTTCTGGTAACCGATGATCGGATTCAGCGCGGTCACCAGGATCGGGTTGCGCGACAACGCTTCCTTGAGCCGGGCCTCGTTGACCTTGAACGTGGCAATGGCCTTGTCCGCCAGCAAGCGGCTGGCGGTGGACATCAAGGTGATGCTGCTCAGCAGGTTCTGAGCGATGATTGGCAGCATCACGTTCAACTCGAAGTTGCCCGATTGACCGGCGAGCGTGATCACCGTGTCGTTGCCGATCACCTGGGCCGCCACCATCGCGGTGGCTTCAGGTATGACCGGGTTGACCTTGCCGGGCATGATCGAGGAGCCCGGTTGCAAGCCTTCGAGCTCGATCTCGCCTAGGCCTGCCAGCGGCCCGGAATTCATCCAGCGCAGGTCGTTGGCGATTTTCATCAGCGACACGGCAGTGGTCTTGAGCTGCCCGGAAACCGCTACGGCGGTGTCCTGGGAGCCGATCAGCGCGAACAGATTCTTGCCCGGGGTGAATTGCACCTGGGTCAATTGCGTCAGTTGCTGGCTGAACAGCTCGGCGAAACGTGGATGGGCATTCACCCCGGTGCCGACCGCCGTACCACCCTGGGCCAGGGATTGCAGGCTCGGCAGCACATCCTGCAAATGGCCGATATTGGCCTTGAGTTGCTGCGCCCAACCGTCGAGCACCTGGCTCAGGCGCACCGGCATGGCATCCATCAGATGGGTGCGACCCGTTTTGATGAATGGGTGGACCTCTTCGGCCTTGCGCTCGATCACCTGCACCAGGTGCAACAGCGCCGGCAGCAGTTGCTCATGCAAGGCCAGGGCAGCGCTGACATGAATGCTGGTGGGGATGATGTCGTTGCTGCTCTGGCCGCAATTGACGTGGTCGTTCGGGTTGACCGTCTCTCCCAGCAGGCGGCTGGCGAGGGTGGCGATCACTTCGTTGGCGTTCATGTTGGAGCTGGTGCCGGAGCCGGTCTGGAAGATATCCACCGGGAAATGATCCATGAAACGGCCTTCGAGCAGCCCCAGTGAAGCATCGACGATCGCCTTGCCCTGGGCCGCGCTGATTTGTTCCAGCTCTACGTTGGCCCGAGCGGCGGCGGCCTTGGCCAGGATCAGGGCGCGAATGAATTGCGCCGGCATACGCTGGCCGCTGACCGGAAAGTTATCCACGGCGCGCTGGGTCTGGGCGCCATAGAGGGCATCCGCCGGGACTTGCAGCTCGCCCATGCTGTCGCGTTCGATACGGGTATTACTCATCGGGAGATCCTTGCACCAGTTCAATAAGAGGAATCGACGGTTCCAGGGCGCAGGTCGCCAGCGCCCAGGCATGGCTCTGCCAGCGCTTGAGGCGGCAGCGGCACAGTGACTGTTGCTCGAGGTCGCGCAATGGGCGCCAGGCCTGGTCGAGGCAGAGATTGCGCCAATGCCAGGGCAGCGCGACATCCGAGGCGGTGTCGAGCAGCAGCCGAAACGCGGTCTCGGAGATCATCCATGGTGAAGTGGCGGTGCAGCCGGCCAGATAGCGGCCCTCGGCCAGGTAGTGCTCGATCAGCCGCGGCTCGTCCGGGTTCATCGCGCAACGGATCTGGCGGCTCATCCAGCGCCAGCTTTCAAGGTAGGGTTGTTCGTGCAGGGCAGAACTCATGACCGGGGCTCACTCGGCTAATGAGATTCATTATTAGATGATAATAAGAAGCAACACAACCGTTAGACCGCACAAATTCATTGTGGCGAGGGAGCTTGCTCCCGCTCGGTTGCGCAGCGACCGCAAGATCTTGGGGTCGCTTCGCGGCCCAGCGGGAGCAAGCTCCCTCGCCACAAAAGCGCCCTCGCCACAGGATTTGCGGGTACAAAAAAGGCGCGTCACCCAGTAGATGGCGCGCCTTTTTAAGCGGTGAGCGTCAGCTACCTGCCACCGTCATACGCTCGATCAACACCGAGCCGGTGCGGATGTTGCTGCGCAGTTCCAGGTCGTTGCCCACGGCCACGATCTGCTTGAACATGTCGCGCATGTTCCCGGCGATGGTCACTTCCTGGACCGGGAACTGGATCTCGCCGTTCTCGACCCAGAAACCCGCCGCGCCACGGGAATAGTCCCCGGTGACCATGTTCAGGCCATGGCCCATCAGTTCGGTCACCAGCAGGCCTCGGCCCATGCGCCGCAGCAAGGCCGCCTGGTCTTCTTCGCCATGGGTCACGAACAGGTTATGCACGCCACCGGCATTGGCGGTGCTCGGCATGCCGAGCTTGCGACCCGAATAGGTGCCGAGGATGTAGGACACCAACTCACCATTTTCCACGAACGGCTTGGCGTAGGTGGCCAGGCCGTCGCCGTCGAACGCCGAGCTGCCCATGGCCTGCATCAGGTGCGGACGCTCGTCGATGGTCATCCATTGCGGGAACAGTTTCTGGCCCAGCGCGCCCTCGAGGAACGACGACTTGCGGTACAGGTTGCCGCCGGACACCGCCGACAGGAAACTGCCGAACAGGCCGCCGGCCAGCTCGGCCGAAAACAGCACCGGCACTTCGCAGGTCGGCACCGGGCGCGCGCCCAGGCGGCTGGCCGCCCGTTGCGCGGCTTTCTGGCCGATGCTCACCGGGTCTGCCAGCAAGGTGCCCTGGCGGCTCACGTCGTACCAGTAATCACGCTGCATCTGGCCGTTGGCCTCGGCGATCATCACGCAACTGAGGCTGTGGCGGGTCGATGCATAACCACCGATGAAACCGTGGCTGTTGCCGTAGACCCGGCAGCCCTGGTGGGTATTGAGCGTCGTGCCGTCCGCGTTCTTGATCCGGCTGTCGGCCTCGAATGCCGCCGCTTCGCAACGCAGTGCCTGTTCGATGGCCTGCTCGGGGGTGATGTCCCAGGCGTGGAACAGGTCGAAGTCGCGCAGCTCCTTGCACATCAGCGCAGCATCGGCCAGGCCCGAGGCTTCGTCTTCGGAGGTGTGCTTGGCAATCGCCAGTGCCGCGGCGACGGTTTCGCGAATGGCCTCCGGGCCGCTGGCCGAAGTGCTGGCCGAGCCCTTGCGCTGGCCCACGTACAAGGTGATGCCAAAGCCCTGGTCGCGATTGAATTCGACGGTTTCCACCTCGCGCTGGCGCACCGACGTCGACAGACCCTGCTCCAGCGATACCGCCACTTCACAGGCAGTGGCGCCCTGGCGCTTGGCTTCGGCGAGGATCTGCTCGACTTGTTCCTGCAGTGCCGGCAATGCTTGCGGGCCGACGCTTTGAACTGCACTCATGGTGTTCTCCACTCAAATTCTTCTTTCGGTTAAGGCTTTGTACGTAAAGTGCCTGCGCGACGATCATGCTGCGTTGAAAACAGGCTCGGAATGCTCATTTACAACCAGTAAACTCCGCTTCCTCGCCTGTTTTCGCCTTGCCTGATCGCCGCTCGGCGACTTTTCGTACAAACCCTTGGCCTTCGAGCGACCGGGCCGGACAAGCGGCCCCCGACTGGTTATCATGGCGGCGTTTCTTTGCGGACTGCCACCATGGTTGATTCTTACGACGACTCCCTCTACGAGGGTGAAAAAAGCAAATCCCAGGTCAAACGCGAGCTGCATGCTCTGGTTGACCTCGGCGAGCGCCTGACAACACTCAAGCCTGACTTGCTGGCCAAACTGCCTTTGACCGACGCCTTGCGCCGGGCCCTGGCCGATGCGCCCAAGCACACCGCGAATATCGCGCGTAAACGGCACCTGCAATTCATCGGCAAACTGATGCGCGATCAGGACACTGACGCCATCCTGGTCCTGCTCGATCAACTCGATGCCTCCACCCGGCAGTACAACGAACGTTTCCACAACCTGGAGCGCTGGCGCGATCGCTTGATCGCAGGCGACGACGGCACCCTGGAAAAATTCGTCATCGACTACCCGGAGGCTGATCGTCAGCAATTGCGCTCCCTGATTCGTCAGGCCCAGCACGAACTGGCGCAGAACAAGCCACCGGCCTCGAGCCGTAAAATCTTCAAGTACATCCGTGAGCTGGACGAAACCCAACGCGGCCTGCGCTGAGTAACGCCCACGGGTGGAGGCCCTTGGACTCCACCCGACGCTCCGGTCATGCGCCCGTGCCACCCACGGTAATCGCATCGATCTTCAGGGTCGGCTGGCCGACGCCCACCGGCACCGATTGCCCGTCCTTGCCGCACGTGCCTACACCGCTGTCCAGCGCCAGGTCGTTACCGACCATCGACACTTTGCTCATCGCCTCTGGCCCGTTGCCGATCAGGGTCGCCCCCTTGACCGGTGCGGTGATCTTGCCGTCTTCGATCAGGTAGGCCTCGCTGGTGGAGAACACGAACTTGCCGCTGGTGATGTCCACCTGGCCACCGCCGAGGTTGGCGCAATAGATGCCTTTTTTCACCGAGGCGATGATTTCCGCCGGATCGCTTTGACCACCGAGCATGTAGGTGTTGGTCATGCGCGGCATCGGCAGGTGCGCATAGGATTCACGGCGACCGTTGCCTGTGCGGGCCACGCCCATCAACCGCGCGTTGAGCTTGTCCTGCATGTAGCCCTTGAGCACGCCGTTCTCGATCAGCGTGGTGCATTCGGTCGGGGTGCCTTCATCGTCGACGCTCAGGGATCCACGACGCCCGGCCAGGGTGCCGTCATCGACAATAGTGCAGAGTTTCGAGGCGACCATTTCCCCCATGCGCCCGCTGTAGGCCGAACTGCCCTTGCGGTTGAAATCGCCTTCCAGGCCGTGGCCCACCGCTTCGTGCAACAGCACGCCGGACCAACCTGACCCCAGCACCACCGGCAATGTACCTGCCGGGGCCGGAATGGCTTCCAGGTTGACCAGCGCCTGGCGCAGCGCTTCGCGAGCGTAGCCCATGGCGCGGTCTTCGCTGAGGAAATAACGGTAGTCGGTGCGCCCGCCGCCGCCATGGCCGCCGCGCTCGCGGCGACCGTTCTGCTCGACGATCACGCTGACGTTGAAGCGCACCAGCGGCCGCACGTCCGCCGCCAGGCCGCCGTCGGTGGACGCCACCAGGATCCGTTCCCAGACCCCGGCCATGCTGACCGACACTTGCTGGATGCGCGGGTCGAGGGCACGGGTGGCGACGTCGATGCGCTTGAGCAGCTCGACTTTTTCGGCGCGGCTCATGACTTCAAGGGGGTTATCCGGCGCATACAACTGCGCCACGGCCTGGCTGCTGAACGCCTGGACCGTGCCGTTCTGCCCGGCGCGGGAGATCGAGCGGGCCGCACGGGCAGCAGCGCCAAGGGCTTCGAGGGTGATGGCGTTGCTGTAGGCAAAACCGGTCTTTTCCCCGGACTGGGCGCGCACGCCCACGCCCTGGTCAAGGTTGAAACTGCCTTCCTTGACGATGCCGTCTTCCAGCGACCAGGACTCGGAGATCTGCCCCTGGAAATACAGGTCGGCCGCATCGATGCCCGGGCCAGCCAGGTCGCCCAGCACGCCTTGCAGGCTTTCGAGGGTCACGCCGCCGGGGGCTAGAAGGTGTTCACTGACTGAGGACAACAACCCGCTCATATGATTTACGCCTTGAATTCGTCGTCTTGGACAGGCCGCTGTCGAGCGCCCTGCGAGAAAAAGCGCCGATGGCTGGCCACCGGCATACGCGCCCGGATGGACGCCTGTTCACTGCTGTCGCGCTCGGCCAGCAGCACGGCCTCGCCTTGATCCTGTTGTGCCAGCACACGGCCCCAGGGGTCGACAATCGCGGCATGACCAAAGGTTTCCCGCGGCCCCGGATGCACGCCGCCCTGGGCGGCCGCCAGCACATAGCACTGGGTCTCGATGGCCCGGGCGCGGATCAGCACGTCCCAATGGGCCGCGCCGGTCACCGCGGTAAACGCCGACGGCGCCGTGATCAGTTCGGCCCCGGCAGCCCGCAGCTCGCTGAAGAGCTCCGGGAACCGCAAGTCATAACAGACCGTCAGGCCCACCCGGCCCACGGGGGTATCGGCAACCACCACGTTAGCGCCATAAGCATAGTCATCCGACTCGCGATAGCGCCCGCGATTGTCCGCCACATCCACATCGAACAAGTGCAGCTTGTCGTAGCGCGCGACGATCTGGCCCTGATCGTCGACCAGCAACGAACAGGCATGGGACCTGGCCTCGGGCTGGTCCACTGGCGGCAACGGCAACGTGCCGGCCACAATCCATAACTTGAGGTCTCGGGCGACCTGTTTCAACCAGGGCAGGATCGGTCCCTGACCAAAGGCTTCGGCACGGCCGATATCGGCAATGTCCCGCCGGCCCATCGCCGCGAAATTCTCCGGCAGCACCGCCAGCCTTGCACCGCCTGCGGCAGCCTGCTCCAGCAGCACACGGGCACGGGCCAGATTGGCGAGCACATCGCTTTGGCTGACCATTTGAATCACTGCGACTGGCATGGAGCTTCCCTCTTTTTTATCCTCGCCCAAGGCGGCTGTGGGAGCAAAGCTTGCTCGCGATGAGGCAGGTATATCCAACATACAGGCTGACTGATGCACCGCAATCGCGAGCAAGCTTTGCTCCCACAGGCACATTCCCACAAGGGGCTGGCGTCGAACTCGTCAGAATGGCTTGTCGAAGGTGATCTTCGGTTCTTTCCACGGCCCCTTGACGTCGTATCTTACGCTGGCAAAGCGCGCTACGCGGTCACCGATCAGTTTGTCGATCAGAAACAGCGCCCCACCCACCGCCGGTGCGCCAACGATCAGCGCGGCGATCGGCAGGTTGTTGGTCACCGGCAGCGTCACCAGCAGCTTGGCGTCGACCCGGTCGGCCACCATGTCCAGCGTGCCGTTGAGTTCCAGGTTGCTCGACGGCCCGGTCAGGGTAATGGGTTCGCGGGTCACGTACACACCGTCGCTCGCCACCAGCAGCCCTTTGACCCGGTCGTAGCTCAAGCCCTTGCTGAACAGGTCGGAGAAGTCCAGGCGCAAGCGTCGGCCGATGGAGTTGAAGTTCAGCAGGCCAAATACCCGCAACGCCTGGGCGCTGCCTTCAATTTCAACAAACTGGCCTTTGCTCAGCGACGCGTCGAGGCTGCCGGAAAAACGCTTGGTGGCAACCCACGCCGGCGAGCCGGGCCAGCGGCCATCGACATCCAGGCGGAAGGTCTGGCTGGTCACACTCGGGGCATAACCCCAGTTCTTGAGTACGTCGCCCAGGTTCTTGCCGCTGATACGGCCCTTGTACCAACTGCTGGTGGAACCGGGCGCGCCTTCCCAGCCGCCACTGCCGTTCAACACCATGCCCTTGAGGCCCATGTCCAGATTGTTCAGCGCGATGCCCTTGGCGGTCGGGCGCACTTTCAACGACCACGCACCGATGAGATCAGGGCCCTGGAACAATTGGTCGATGGCAATATCCATGGCCGGGATTTTGCCGGGATCGACCGAGGCCAACGGGTCTGGAGAGTTTTCATCCGCCTGGACCGTCGGGTCTGTGGCCGGCAGGCGAACATAATCAAGCGTGATACCAATCGGTGCGGCCTTTGCATCTGGCAGGCTGACATTGCCCTTGGCCTGCTGGCTGTCGAGCCGCATGGCCCAGGCATCCGGCTTGCGGTCCAGTTGCACCGATGCCTGGTCCAGGGTGGTACCCATGGCTGTGAGCTTGCCAACGGTCAGATCGACGCTGCTGAGCAGTTGCTTGGCGCTGCCGCCCGGATCCTGGCCGGCATACTTGTTCACCAGATCCTGCCAGGGACTCACGTCCAGCTCCGACAGTTTGCCGCGCAGTCGCAGCCCCTTGGCCCCGGGCAGCACCGCATCGCCGGCACCCAGCAACAATTCGCCACGACCGTCGGCGACTTTGCCGCTCGGCGCGGCGTAGGTGAAACTGGCCAAATCGCCATAATCGACCCAGTAACGCCGCTCCGGCCCTTGCAGGGTCATGCGAAACATCGTGTCGCGCCCGGCATTGGCGGCCATGCCGAAAGGCGCCGGCAGGTCGATGGCCACGCCCTTGAGGTTGGAACTGACCGACAACTGGCTATCGGCGCCATCAAGGATCACTTGCAACTGGTAGGGCACGACACCGGACACCGGCAACGGCTGGGTGACGTTCAGCCAACTGGTGAGTTTCTTGATCTCCACCTGTCCGGACGCAGCGACCCGTGTGTTGAGCGCTCCGGCGCGGCCCTCGGCAAAAATCTGTGCGGTCACGGGCCGGTCGAATGCCCGGGCACTGATGCCCTTGCCGCTCAGGCCCTTATTGCTGTCGAAGCGGAAATCGCCCTTGAGCTGGGTCAGCTCCAGCACCGGCTCGCTGAGCTTGAGACGGGCCTTGTCGGTGGCGAAGTCCACCAGGATCTTCGGTTGCTCGCCTTTGACCAGCGGGATATCGAGCTTGACGCTGCCTTGCAGGTCGCCCTCGCCTTCCCAGCCGGCGAATGTCTCTGCGGTCCCGATCGGCGCGGTCTGGAGGATCTTCAAACCGTCGCCCAGGCCTCCGGCGAACCCGCCGTCCAGCAGCAGATGAGAACTCTGCCCGCTGGGTACATGGGGAATGTTCACTGAAACATCCTTGACCTGGGTATCGAGCAATTGCCCTTGGCTGGCGAAGATGCGCACGCCACTGTCTTCGACGAAGACATCGCCGCTGACCTTGCTGACCGAAGGCCAGCCCGGCTGGAACGCCAGCTCGGCGTCATGCACCTTGAAAAACAGGCTGATGCTGCGGTCCGCGTCCCCGGCACCTTTATTCAGCGAGCCTTGGTACTGGAAAAAGCCCTCATCCACCGCGCCCTTGACGATGGCCGTGCGCAGCCACTCATCCAGCGCCGGGCTGAGGACCGCCGGCAGGTACTTGGCGGTGTAGCGCCCGTCACCGTCCACCAGGCCGACCCGCAGGTCCATGTAGTCTTCCTGGCTGTGGTCGAAATGCAGGCGGATCAGGAAGTCGCCGGCAATCCGGCCCTCCTCGCCCAGCACCTTCAGATACGGCGCGATCAGGGTGAAGCCTTGCTTGTCGAGCTTCCAGGTCAGTCGGGCGTTGGCCTGCAAGTACTGCCAGGGCTTGGCGAAAATCGGGTCCAGGTGCAGGGAAAAGTCCTTGCTGTCCATGCGCAGCTCGCCGCCACCGAGGTCGCCGCTCAGGCTGCCGGAGACGTTGCGCGCAGCCGGGGCGCCGCGATAGGCATCAAAGCCGACGGTGTCCAGGTTGGTGGCGAAGCTGACTTTCTGGTCACCGGTATTTTGCGGCCGATAGTCCAACAGCACGTTGCGCAGGGCACCGGTCACCTTGAGACGGTCGATGGTCGTCGCCAGGCCTTCGGACAACGGCGCCAGGGCATTGAGCAACGGCGTGAGCGGAGTCAGGTCGAGGCGGTCGGCCTGCAGGTGCCAGCGCTCCTCGGCCTTTTCGGTGGCGGCACTCTGTTGCAGTTGCAGGCGCGATTCCCAGCGGGTTTCGCCCAGGTTCATCGCCAGGGAATCGAAGGTCGCAGTAAATCCCTGGTCGCCACGCTGGAAATATCCATTGAGCGCCAGGTTATGGATTTGCACCGGCTTGCGCTCGGCGTAGGCACCCTGGATGTCAGGAGCATTCAAGCGCATGACCGCGCTTTGCACCGTACCGCCCCCCCAACTCAGCCAGAATTCGCCACCGGCCTTGATCCGGGAAAAATGCCATTGCTGGGTCAGGCGTTTCGGCAGCCACTTGGACCAGTCGCTTTGCGGCAGGCTCAGGTACGCATCGGCCTGGCCATTCTTCCAGTCGCTGGCGCGCAGGCGGGTACGCAGGTTGATCGCCACCGGCTGGCCGTCCGGCAGGGTCAGGCGTGCCTCCAGGCGCTGGCGGGTGGCGCCGGTGCGCAGGCTCAAGCCGACGTAGGTGAGGGTCAGCGGGGGTTGCTCGACGGGCTGCAAGGTCACCTGGCTATCGAGCAGCGAGAACTTGGAAACCACCTGCATGCGTTCGAGCAATTGCTGCGGATCGAGGGGCTGGTCGTCCTTCACCGGCAGGCCTTCCAGGGCCCATTTGCCGTCGGCGCCCTCCTTGAGGCTGATCTTCAGGCCGCTGACTTCCAGGTGGGCAATACGCACCTGACGTGCCAGCAGGCTATCCCACAGATCAGGCACGGCTCGCACCTGATCCAGGTGCAACGCATTGGGGCCTTCGCCGACCACCACGTCGCGCGCCGCCAGGATCGGCGCCAGGGCGCTCCAGCTACCGTCGAGGCTTCCGATGTGCACAGGCATGCCCAAGGCGACGCTGGCCTGGGTCTCGACCTCGGCGCGGTATTCAGCCACCAGCGGGACCAGCTCCCGACCGAGGCTGACGTACAACGCCAGCAGCACCAGCAACAGCGCGCACAGCCCCAGCCCCCAGCGAGTCAGCGCCGCCAAAATGCGTGTCAGACGCTCCATGTCAGTGGGCTCCCCTGGCAAAGACAATCAAATCCGCGGGCCCGCCGCTTCCCAAGCTCTTCAGAGCAACACCACGTCGTATTGTTCCTGGGAATACATGGTTTCCACCTGGAAGCGAATCGTGCGTCCGATAAACGCTTCCAGCTCCGCGACATTGCCTGACTCCTCGTCGAGCAGGCGATCCACCACTTTCTGGTTCGCCAACACTCTATAGCCGGTCGCCTGATAGGCACGCGCCTCCCGGAGGATTTCCCGGAAGATTTCGTAACACACGGTTTCCGGGGTCTTGAGCTTGCCGCGTCCCTGGCAACTGCTGCATGGCTCGCACAGCACCTGCTCAAGGCTTTCGCGGGTACGCTTGCGGGTCATCTGCACCAGGCCCAGCTCGGTGATACCGATGATATTGGTCTTGGCGTGATCGCGTTCGAGTTGTTTTTCCAGAGTCCGCAGCACCTGGCGCTGGTGCTCTTCATCTTCCATGTCGATGAAGTCGATGATGATGATCCCGCCCAGGTTGCGCAGACGCAGTTGCCGGGCGATGGCCGTGGCGGCTTCCAGGTTGGTCTTGAAGATGGTCTCTTCCAGGTTGCGATGGCCGACGAACGCCCCGGTGTTGACATCGATGGTGCTCATGGCCTCGGCCGGATCGACCACCAGGTAGCCGCCGGACTTGAGCGGTACCTTGCGCTCCAGGGCTTTCTGGATTTCATCCTCGACGCCATACAGGTCGAAAATCGGCCGCTCGCCAGGGTAATGCTCGAGGCGGTCGGCGATTTCCGGCATCAGTTCGGCGACGAACTGGGTGGTCTTCTGGAAGGTTTCCCGGGAGTCGATACGAATTTTCTCGATCTTGGGGCTGACCAGATCACGCAGGGTCCGCAGCGCCAGGCCCAAGTCTTCGTAGATCACGCTGGGGGTGGCGATGGTCTTGATCTGGGCGGCGATCTGGTCCCAAAGCCTGCGCAGGTAGCGGATGTCCATGAGGATCTCATCGGCCCCGGCCCCCTCGGCGGCCGTGCGCAGGATGAACCCACCGGCTTCCTTGATACCTTCTTTTTCCACGCAGTCGCTGACCACCTGCTTGAGGCGCTCGCGCTCGCCTTCGTCTTCGATCTTCAGGGAAATGCCAACGTGAGCGGTACGCGGCATGTACACCAGGTAGCGCGACGGAATCGACAGTTGCGTGGTCAGGCGCGCGCCCTTGGAGCCAATGGGGTCCTTGGTGACCTGTACCACCAGGCTCTGGCCTTCATGCACCAGGGCGCTGATGCTCTCCACGGCCGGCCCTTCGCGCATGGAAATTTCCGACGCGTGGATGAATGCCGCGCGGTCCAGGCCGATGTCGACGAAGGCCGCCTGCATGCCCGGCAGCACCCGCACCACCTTGCCTTTATAGATATTGCCGACGATGCCACGCTTTTGCGTGCGCTCGACGTGGACCTCTTGCAGCACACCGTTTTCAACCACCGCCACGCGCGATTCCATCGGCGTGATGTTGATCAGGATCTCTTCACTCATGGCAGGGTCTCGTTCAGGCATGTTCACGATTATGGCCGCATCAAGTCAGACGGCGCTCAGCGCGCGCTCAAGGTTTGCCAACAGGGTATGCCGAAATGGCCCAGTAGTTCTGCGGTTTCGCACAGCGGCAGGCCGACCACGGCTGAATAACTGCCTTCAAGCCCGGCGACGAACACCGCGCCCAGCCCTTGAATACCATAGCCGCCGGCCTTGTCCCGGGGTTCACCACTGGCCCAGTACGCCGCTGCTTCCTGTTCCGTGATCGACCGAAAGCGCACCAGGCTGCGCACAACGCGGGATTCGCAACGCTGCCCATCCAGTATGGCAATGGCGGTCAATACTTCATGTTCGCGACCGGACAGGCTCAAGAGCATCGTCATGGAATCGGCCTGGTCCACGGGCTTACCGAGAATTCGCCCATCCAGTACCACAGCCGTATCGGCGCCCAACACGCAGCCATCCATGCCGGCGTCCAAGGCTCGCCGCCCCGCCTCGGCCTTGCCGCGCGCCAGGCGTTCGACATAGGCCGAAGGGGTTTCGTGGTCCTGGGGAGTTTCGTCGATGTCCGCGCCGATGGCGGTAAAGGGCACGCCGATCTGCGTGAGCAGTTCACGCCGACGCGGCGAGCCTGAGGCGAGGTAAAGCGGTTTCATCAAGACATCTCCCTAACGCGGCCGGCTTTTGTGGCGAGGGAGCTTGCTCCCGCTGGGCCGCGTAGCGGCCCCAATCTTACGGTCGCTACGCAACCGAGCGGGAGCAAGCTCCCTCGCCACAGGGATATGAGTCACCAAAAAAAGTGTAGATATCCTGAGCGAATCAGTTGATTTTGAAACGCAGGCGCAGGCCACGCAAACCGAAGCTGACCCAGGGCCAGAGCAAGGCGCTGACCAGGGCTGGCAAGACCAGCGCCAGGGTCGGCTGGCGATTGCCGGTCAGCGCGCTGAGCCACAATTGCACCAGTTGCGCCAGGCCGAAGATCACCAGGATCACCAGGCACTGTTGCCACATGGGGAACATCCGCAGGCGTTGTTGCAGCGACAGCACCAGGAAGGTGATCAGCGTCAGGATCAGCGCGTTCTGCCCCAGCAACGTGCCATAAAGTACGTCCTCGGCCAGGCCCAGGCACCAGGCGGTGACCATGCCGACCTTGTGCGGCAAGGCCAGCGCCCAGAAGGCCAGCAACAGGGCCAGCCACAGTGGACGCAGGATTTCCATGAATTGCGGCAGCGGCGAAACGCTGAGCAACAGGCCGATGGCGAAGGTCAGCCAGACCATCCAGCCGTTACCGGATTGGGTACTGCTCATTCTTCTCGTGCTCCCCTGGTGGCTGGCGCAGTGGCCGGCGTGGAGGCTGGCGGTTTGGCGGCGGGCCGGGCTGGTTGAGCAGGCTGCGCGGCGGGCGCGTGGGTAGCCGAGCGGGTCGGTTTCACAGCGGGCGCGGCGGGTGCGCTGGCCGGGGTTGTTGCCGGTGTGGTGGCCGGAGCCGCCGTCGCCGGTGCAGGCACTTGTGGTTTTGGCAGAGTGGCCGGGACAGGCGCCGGCATTGCTGTCGCCGGGGCAGCCGACTCGCCGCCCTGGCGGTCCTGGGCTTCCTGGGCCACGGCGGCATCGTTGGCACGCTCTTCGGGCGTACGGTTGTCGCTGAAGACCAGCAGCAGGTAGCGGCTGCGATTCAATGCAGCCGTCGGCACCGCGCGGACAATGGCGAACGGCTGGCCGGAGTCATGGATGACTTCCTTGACCGTCGCCACCGGGTACCCGGCCGGGAAGCGCTGGCCAAGACCGGAGCTGACCAGCAGGTCACCTTCCTTGATGTCGGCGGTATCGGCCACGTGCCGCAGTTCCAGGCGTTCCGGGTTGCCGGTGCCGCTGGCAATCGCGCGCAAGCCGTTGCGATTGACCTGCACGGGAATGCTGTGGGTGGTATCGGTCAGCAGCAGCACCCGGGAGGTGTAGGGCATCAACTCCACCACCTGGCCCATCAGGCCCCGGGCGTCGAGCACCGGCTGGCCGAGGACAACGCCGTCGCGCTCGCCCTTGTTGATGATGATGCGATGGGTGAAGGGGTTGGGGTCCATGCCGATCAACTCGGCCACTTCGACCTTCTCGTTGACCAGCGCGGAAGAGTTGAGCAACTCGCGCAGCCGCACGTTCTGCTCGGTGAGGGCCGCCAGCTTCTGCATGCGCCCCTGCAACAGCAGGTTTTCGGTCTTGAGTTTTTCGTTTTCGGCGACCAGTTCGGTCCGGCTGCCAAACTGGCTGGCCACACCTTGCCACAAGCGCTGCGGCAGGTCGGTGATCCAGTAGGATTCCATCAACACCAGCGACATCTGGCTGCGTACAGGCTTGAGCAGCGTGAAGCGGGCATCGACCACCATCAGCGCGACCGAGAGCACGGTCAGCACCAGCAGGCGCACACCCAATGAGGGGCCTTTGGCGAAAAGCGGTTTAATAGGCCGCTCCTCCCAGGCAAATGTTTTCTTTATTCATACGGCATCAAACCGGCCTGGATACGAATGACAGAAGATAAACGCCAACGGGCAGCACTGCAAAGTGCTGCCCGGGAGCGAACAACATAGACGATCCAGCCAACTTATTCGCTGGAGAGCAGGTCCATGGTGTGCTTGTCCATCATTTCCAATGCACGGCCACCGCCGCGGGCAACACAGGTCAACGGGTCTTCGGCAACGATCACCGGCAGGCCGGTTTCCTGGGCCAGCAGCTTGTCGAGGTCACGCAACAGCGCGCCACCACCGGTCAGCACCAGGCCGCGCTCGGCGATGTCCGACGCCAGCTCCGGCGGCGACTGCTCCAGGGCGCTCTTGACGGCCTGGACGATGGTCGCCAGCGACTCTTGCAGCGCTTCGAGCACTTCGTTGGAATTGAGGGTAAAGGCCCGTGGAACGCCTTCGGCCAGGTTGCGACCGCGTACGTCGACTTCGCGCACTTCACCGCCCGGATAGGCCGTGCCGATTTCCTGCTTGATGCGCTCGGCGGTGGATTCGCCGATCAGGCTGCCGTAGTTGCGACGCACATAAGTGATGATCGCTTCGTCGAAACGGTCGCCACCCACACGTACGGATTCGGCGTAGACCACACCGTTGAGGGAGATCAGCGCGATTTCAGTGGTACCGCCACCGATGTCGACGACCATCGAGCCGCGGGCTTCTTCCACCGGCAGGCCGGCACCGATGGCAGCGGCCATTGGCTCTTCGATCAGGAACACTTCACGGGCACCGGCACCGAGGGCCGATTCACGGATAGCGCGTCGCTCTACCTGGGTGGACTTGCATGGAACGCAGATCAGCACACGAGGGCTGGGCTGCAGGAAGCTGTTTTCGTGAACCTTGTTGATGAAGTACTGCAGCATCTTCTCGCAGACGCTAAAGTCGGCGATCACACCGTCTTTCATCGGGCGAATGGCCGCGATGTTGCCCGGTGTACGGCCCAGCATGCGCTTGGCTTCCGTACCGACAGCCACGACACTTTTCTGGTTACCGTGGGTGCGGATGGCCACGACCGAGGGTTCATTCAGGACGATACCGCGCTCGCGCACGTAAATAAGGGTGTTGGCAGTGCCCAGGTCAATGGAAAGATCGCTGGAAAACATGCCACGCAGTTTCTTGAACATGGGAAAGGGACCCTAGGCAACGCGTGGGTAAAAAAGTGCGGCAAACTCTAACAACGACAGGGATTTTGGGCAAGGCGCCAATATGTTAAATTGGCCGCTTTTCTGTGCACCAAACCCCACAATCGCGGGTATAGACCCGTAGAAATGCGGTAGTGTTCCGACAATCTAACACACGGACAGATTACGTCCGTTTTGTTTTCCACTGGAGAATCCCATGGCGCTTGAACGCTCCGACGTGGAAAAAATCGCTCATCTGGCCTGCCTGGGCCTCAATGAAGCCGATCTTCCACACATCACTTCTGCCCTGAACAGCATTCTGGGGCTGGTCGACGAGATGCAGGCGGTCGATACCGACGGCATAGAACCGCTGGCCCACCCACTGGAAGCCAGCCAGCGCCTGCGCGCCGACGTCGTGACCGAGTCCAATCACCGCGAGGCCTACCAGTCCATCGCACCAGCGGTCGAAAACGGCCTGTACCTGGTTCCGAAAGTCATCGACTAAAGGGAAAGAGCCTCTCATGCATCACATGACCCTGGCCGAGATCGCCCGCGGACTCGCCGATAAAAAGTTTTCTTCCGAAGAACTGACCCAGGTCCTGCTGGCGCGCATCGCCCAGCTCGACCCGCAGCTCAACAGCTTCATCAGCCTCACCCAGGAGCTGGCCCTGAGCCAGGCCAAGGCCGCCGACGCCCGGCGCGCCAACGGTGAAACCGGCGCCCTGCTCGGTGCGCCGATTGCCCACAAGGACTTGTTCTGCACCCAAGGCATCCGCACCAGCTGCGGCTCGAAGATGCTCGACAACTTCAAGGCCCCGTACGATGCCACCGTGGTCGCCAAGCTGGCCGCCGCCGGCACCGTGACCCTGGGCAAGACCAACATGGACGAATTCGCCATGGGCTCGGCCAACGAGTCGAGCTACTACGGCGCGGTGAAGAACCCGTGGAACCTGGAACACGTACCGGGCGGCTCGTCCGGCGGTTCCGCCGCAGCCGTGGCCGCACGCCTGTTGCCGGCCGCCACCGCCACCGACACCGGCGGCTCGATTCGCCAACCCGCGGCGTTCACCAACCTTACTGGCCTCAAGCCCACCTACGGCCGCGTCTCGCGCTGGGGCATGATCGCCTACGCCTCCAGCCTCGACCAGGGTGGCCCGCTGGCGCGCACCGCCGAAGACTGCGCGATCCTGCTGCAAGGCATGGCCGGCTTCGACCCGAACGACTCCACCAGCATCGATGAGCCAGTGCCGGACTACAGCGCCAGCCTCAACGGCTCGCTGCAGGGCCTGCGCATCGGCGTGCCGAAGGAATACTTCAGCGCCGGCCTCGATCCACGCATCGCCGAGCTGGTCCATAACAGCGTCAAGGAGCTGGAGAAGCTCGGCGCGATCATCAAGGAAATCAGCCTGCCGAACATGCAGCACGCGATTCCCGCGTACTACGTGATCGCCCCGGCGGAAGCGTCCTCGAACCTGTCGCGTTTCGACGGCGTGCGCTTCGGCTATCGCTGCGAGAACCCGGAAAACCTGATCGACCTGTACAAGCGCTCCCGTGGCGAAGGCTTCGGTGCCGAAGTGCAGCGCCGGATCATGGTCGGCGCCTACGCGTTGTCCGCCGGCTACTACGACGCCTACTACCTCAAGGCGCAGAAAATCCGTCGCCTGGTGAAGAACGACTTCATGGCCGCCTTCAACGAGGTCGACATCATCCTCGGCCCAACCACGCCGAACCCGGCCTGGAAGCTCGGCGCCAAGAACAGCGACCCGGTCGCCGAGTACCTGGAAGACGTCTACACCATCACCGCCAACCTCGCCGGCTTGCCGGGCCTGTCCATGCCGGCCGGTTTCGTCGATGGCCTGCCGGTAGGCGTGCAGTTGCTCGCGCCGTATTTCCAGGAAGGCCGCCTGCTCAACGTGGCTCACCAGTATCAGTTGAACACTGACTGGCACACCCGCACCCCAACCGGCTTCTGAGGAGAAACACATGCAATGGGAAGTCGTGATCGGGCTGGAGATTCATACCCAGCTCACCACCCGGTCGAAAATCTTTTCCGGTAGCTCCACCACATTCGGCTCCGAGCCCAACACCCAGGCCAGCCTGGTGGACCTGGGCATGCCCGGTGTACTGCCGGTGCTCAACGCCGAAGCGGTGCGCATGGCGGTGATGTTCGGCCTGGCGATTGACGCCGAGATCGGCCAGCACAACGTGTTCGCCCGCAAGAACTACTTCTACCCGGACCTGCCCAAGGGCTACCAGATCAGCCAGATGGAATTGCCGATCGTTGGCAAGGGCCACCTAGACATCGCCCTGGAAGACGGCACGGTCAAGCGCGTCGGCATCACCCGTGCGCACCTGGAAGAAGACGCCGGCAAGAGCCTGCACGAAGAATTCAATGGCGCCACCGGCATCGACCTGAACCGTGCCGGCACGCCGCTGCTGGAAATCGTTTCCGAGCCGGACATGCGCAGCGCCAAGGAAGCCGTGGCCTACGTCAAGGCAATCCATGCGCTGGTGCGTTACCTGGGCATCTGCGACGGCAACATGGCCGAAGGCTCGCTGCGCTGCGACTGCAACGTGTCGATCCGGCCCAAGGGCCAGGTCGAGTTCGGCACCCGCTGCGAGATCAAGAACGTCAACTCGTTCCGCTTCATCGAGAAGGCGATCAACAGCGAGATCCAGCGCCAGATCGAACTGATCGAGGACGGCGGCAAGGTCATCCAGCAGACGCGCCTGTACGACCCGAACAAGGACGAGACCCGTCCGATGCGCAGCAAAGAGGAAGCCAACGACTACCGTTACTTCCCCGACCCGGACCTGCTGCCGGTGGTCATCGAGAATTCGTTCCTCGACGAGGTGCGCGCCACCCTGCCGGAACTGCCACCACAGAAACGCGAGCGCTTCCAGGCGCAATTCGGGCTGTCGAGCTATGACGCCAACGTCCTGGCCACCAGCCGCGAACAGGCCGATTACTTCGAGAAAGTCGTGAGCATCGGCGGCGACGCCAAGCTGGCGGCCAACTGGGTGATGGTCGAGCTGGGCAGCCTGCTGAACAAGCAGGGCCTGGAAATCGACCAGTCGCCGGTCTCGGCCGAGCAACTGGGCGGCATGCTGGTGCGGATCAAGGACAACACCATTTCCGGCAAGATCGCCAAGATGGTGTTCGAAGCCATGGCCAATGGTGAAGGCAGCGCCGACGAGATCATCGAGAAGCGCGGCTTGAAGCAGGTCACCGACACCGGCGCCATTTCCGCCGTGCTCGATGAAATGCTCGCGGCCAACGCCGAGCAAGTCGAACAGTACCGTGCGGCAGACGAAGCCAAGCGCGGCAAGATGTTCGGCTTCTTCGTCGGCCAGGCCATGAAAGCCTCCAAGGGCAAGGCCAACCCGCAACAGGTCAACGAACTGCTCAAAAGCAAGCTCGAGGGCTGATGACCATGGGGCCAGATTTCAAGCCTGGCTCCCTTCGTCCTTGTGGGAGCGAGCCTGTGGGAGCAAAGCTTGCTCGCGATGAAGACACCTCGATCCATCAGTGGACCGCGTTATCGTTCATCGCGAGCAAGCTTTGCTCCCACAGGCTTTGCTCTCACTGGCTTAGCTTCCACAGGCTTTACTCCCACTGGTCAGCTCCCATATCTGTAGTTGGAAACCCCACATGAAGCGTCTCCTCGGCGCCTGCGCCCTGCTGTCCCTGCTGGCCGGTTGCGCCAGCCAGAGTGGGACGGTCGATCCACACGGCTACGACCAGACCGGCGTCGCCTCTTATTACGGTGCCCGGCACCATGGCAAACGCACCGCCAGCGGCGAGCGTTTCAACCAGAATGGCCTGACCGCCGCCCATCGCCAGTTGCCGTTCGGCACTCGGGTGAAAGTCACCAACCTGAAAAACAACGACAGCGTCGTGGTCCGCATCAACGACCGCGGCCCGTATACTCGTGGTCGTTTGATCGACGTATCCCGCGCAGCCGCCGAACAACTGGGCATGTTGCGCAGCGGCACCGCACGGGTGCGCGTGCAAGCCCTCGACGACTGATAGACGGAGCCCGGCCATTTCCCTACTCACCGCCCTACCGCTGCTCAGCCTGATCGAATTGTTCGGCGCCCTGCTGTTGCTCATCGGCGGTGCCGAACTGCTGGTACGAGCCGCCGTGGGCCTGGCGGCACGCTTGCAGGTACGGCCGCTGATCATCGGGCTGACCGTTGTCGCGTTCGGCAGCAGCGCCCCACAAATGGCCGTCAGCCTGCAGGCAACCCTGGCGCAAAACGCCGACATCGCCGTGGGCAGCGTGATCGGCAGCAGCATTTTCAACATCCTCGTCACCCTCGGGCTCTCGGCGCTGATCATTCCGCTGCGCGTCTCGCGCCAACTGGTGCGCCTGGACATCCCGTTGATGATCGGTGCCAGCCTGCTGGTGTTCGTGCTGGCCTGGAATGAAGAACTGACCCGGTTGGACGGCGTATGGCTGCTGGTGGCCCTGGCGGTGTACCTGGGCCTGTTGCTGCGCCAATCGCGACACTCGGGGCGACCGCACGCCGAGGGTATCACCGTGGCCCAGGGGTCCTGGCCCAAGAGCCTGTCGATGATCGTGCTGGGCCTGGCCATGCTGGTTTTCGCCGGCCACCTGCTGCTGGGCGCCGCGGTGGAAGTGGCGACGGACCTGGGGCTTTCGGAACGCATCATCGGCCTGACCATCGTCGCCGTCAGCACCTCGCTGCCGGAACTCGCCACCTCGCTGATCGCCGCCCTGCGCGGCCAACGGGACATTGCGGTAGGCAACGTGATCGGCAGCAACCTGTTCAACCTGCTGGGCGTGCTGGGAGTAACCGCCCTCGCCGCGCCCACGCCGCTGTCGGTCTCGCCGAACGCCCTGGATTTCGACCTGCCGGTGATGCTCGGCGTGGCGGTGCTGTGCCTGCCAGTATTCTATTCCGGTTATCGTGTCACCCGCGCCGAAGGCCTGCTGTTACTGGGCTTGTACCTGGCCTACGGGCTGCACGTGGTGTCGTTCACCACCGGCATGCCCCTGGCCGGCCAACTGGAACGGCTGATGCTGTTCTATGTGTTGCCGGCCCTGCTCGCATTCTTGCTGTTCACCTCCCTGCGCGCCTGGCGCCGCCAACACCACAAGAGGGATTTGCCATGACCGACACTCCAAAGACCGGCCTGGACATGCGTCGCCAGGTCATGGGCGACGCGTTCGTCGACCGCGCGCTGGGCAACGCCACCGAATTCACCCAACCCTTGCAGGACTTCGTCAACGAACATGCCTGGGGCAGCGTCTGGAGCCGCGACGGCTTGCCGTTGAAGACCCGTAGCCTGATCACCCTGGCCGCCCTCACTGCCCTCAAGTGCCCGCAGGAACTCAAAGGCCACGTGCGTGGCGCGCTGAACAACGGCTGTACGGTGGAAGAGATTCGCGAGGCATTGCTGCATTGCGCGGTGTACGCGGGCGTGCCGGCGGCGATCGATGCGTTTCGGGCGGCGCAGGAAGTGATCGATAGTTATCAGAAATCTGAGTGACTGTTAGATCGCTATCGCGAGCAGGCTCGCTCCCACAGGTGATTGCGATATACCTGTGGGAGCGAGCTCGCTAGCGATTTGGACCTCAAGAACAGCGCAAACCCAAGCCTAGATCCACCCACCCCACTGCAACACAAAGATCCCCAGGTTGGTGGTAATCGCCGCCATCAGCGTGGTGATGACGATGATCGCCGCCGCCAGTTCATGGTTGCCGTCGGCCGCCCGGGCCATGACGTAACTGGCGGCGGCGGTGGGGCTGCCGAAGTACAGGAACAGGATCCCCAGCTCCGCCCCGCGAAAGCCCCAGAGCCAGGCACCGAGGGTGGCCACCAGTGGCAGGCCGACCATCTTCACCAGGCTTGAGCTCAGGGCCATCTTGCCGCTCTTGCGCAGGGCCGCCAGCGACAGCGTGCCGCCGATGCAGATCAACGCCAGGGGCAAGGTCATTTGCGACAGGTACTTGGCCGAGGTCTCGAACCAGTTCGGCAGGCCGATCTGCCAATAGGCGAACGGCGCGGCGATGATCACGCTGATGATCAACGGGTTGCTGATCACACTCTTGCAGATGCTCCACGGGTCAGACTTGATCACCGGGCTGTAGACCGCCAGCACGATGGTCGACAAGGTGTTGTAGAACAGGATCACCAGCGCCGCGAGAATCGCCCCCAGGGAAATCCCGTAGTCGCCATACATGCTCGCGGCCAGTGCCAGGCCGATGACCCCGTTGTTGCCGCGAAACGCACCTTGGGTATAGATGCCGCGATCTTCGCGCGGGCAACGCCAGATCGCCCAGCCCCAGGCCATCGCGAAGCTCACCAGGGTAGCGATGGAAAAGTAGATCAGCAGGTCGGGCTGCAACGCCGCATGCAGGTCGGCATGCAGGATGCCGAGGAACAACAGCGCCGGCATGGTGACGTTGAACACCAGGGACGAGGCGATGTGGATGAAGTTGTCGTTGATCCAGTTGATGCGCTTGAGCAACGCCCCCAGAAACAGCATGGCAAACACCGGCGCGGTGATGTTCAGGGTTTCGAGGAAAATTGCCAGCATGCCGGGGACCTTGAGAGAGGCGTCGTTAGGTGGCTAATGATAAGCCACTCACGGCATTGGCGTCTGTTAGAGCGCTATCGTCGGATCAGCTTGCATCAATGCTGAATGTGCCGCCGCCATCGCGAGCAAGCTCGCTCCCACACTGGATCGGCGGCGGTCACAGAATCCGCAATCATCCCCACATCCTTTGTGGGAGCGAGCTTGCTCGCGATGGCCATGTCAGCAACACCATCGCCAGCAAGCTCTAGCCCTGCAATCAGGCTCAGGTAATCGGTGCCGGGTTGAACAAGGTGATGTCGTTGTACAGTTTGTGCCGCTCGGCCCAGGTCTGTTTCTTGCCGCTGGCCACGTCCAGGTAGTAGTGGAACAGCTCCCAGCCCAGTTCCTCGATGGTCGCCCGTCCAGTGGCGATCCGGCCGGCGTCGATGTCGATCAGGTCCGGCCAGCGCTGGGCCAGTTCGGTGCGGGTCGAGACCTTTACCACCGGGGCCATGGCCAAGCCGTACGGCGTGCCGCGGCCGGTGGTGAACACGTGCAGGTTCATCCCCGCCGCCAGTTGCAGCGTGCCGCAGACAAAGTCACTGGCCGGCGTGGCGCAGAAGATCAGGCCCTTTTGCTTGAAGCGCTCGCCCGGGCCGAGCACGCCGTTGATCGCGCTGCTGCCGGACTTGACGATCGAGCCCAGGGACTTTTCAACGATGTTCGACAGCCCGCCCTTCTTGTTGCCTGGCGTAGTGTTGGCACTGCGATCAGCCTCGCCCTTGGCCAGGTAACGGTCGTACCAGTCCATTTCACGCACCAGTTCCTGGGCCACTTCCTGGGTTTGCGCCCGGGAAGTCAGCAGGTAGATCGCATCGCGCACTTCGGTGACTTCGGAGAACATCACCGTCGCCCCCGCCCGCAGCAACAGGTCCGAGGCGTAGCCCAGCGCCGGGTTGGCGGTGATGCCGGAGAACGCATCGCTGCCGCCGCACTGCATGCCCAGGATCAACTCCGAAGCCGGTACGGTTTCGCGACGGCGCTGGTCGAGTTTCTTCAGACGGGTCTCGGCCAGTTCCATGATCTGCTCGATCATTTCGGTGAAACCGTGGCTGGAATCCTGCAAGCGATACAACCATGGCTCGCTGAGGTCCACCGAACTGTCGCCTTCATGCATGACCTGCCCGGCCTGCAATTTCTCGCAGCCCAGGCTGATCACCAATGCCTCACCCCCCAGGTTCGGGTTGCGCGCCAGGTTGCGCACGGTGCGGATCGGGATGTAGGCATCGGTGGCAGTGATCGCCACGCCACAGCCATAGCTGTGGGTCAGCGCCACCACGTCATCGACGTTCGGGTACTTGGGCAGCAGCTCATCCTTGATGCGCTTGACCGCATGGTCCAGCACCCCGGTCACGCACTGCACCGTGGTGGTGATGCCCAGGATATTGCGTGTGCCGACGGTACCGTCGGCGTTGCGGTAACCCTCGAAGGTGTAGCCCTCCAGCGGCGCATCGGCCACCGGCACGTCGGTGGACAGCGGCAGGCTGTCCAGCGGCGGCGCGGTGGGCATGCGCAACTGGTCTTCCTTGACCCAACTGCCGCGAGGGATTGGTTGCAGCGCGTAGCCAATGACCTGGCCGTAGCGAATCACCTCGCCACCCTCGGGAATATCCTGCAGCGTGACCTTGTGGCTCTGCGGCACAAAGTCGACGGTGACCAGGCCGTCCGGGAACTCGGTCCCGGCCGGTACGCCCTGGTCATTAACGACGATCACTACGTTGTCCCGCTCGTGCAGGCGGATGTAACGCGGCGAATCGGCATGTTCAATCAGTTGCATGGACGCCGCTCCTTCAGGATTTAGCTTCAGACAGGCTGGAGATGTCGACATCCTTGGCCGTTGGTTCCTTGAGCACGACACGCTTGATCGGCCCGACGATGACCAGGTAGCTGAACACCGCTACCAGCGCGTTGCAACCGACGAACACCAGTGCCCATTTGAACGAGCCAGTGGCGCTGATGATGTAGCCAATGACGATTGGCGTGGTGATCGATGCCAGGTTACCGAAGGTGTTGAACAGGCCACCGCTCAGGCCAGCGATCTGTTTTGGCGACGTGTCGGAGACCACGGCCCAGCCCAGTGCGCCGACGCCTTTACCGAAGAAGGCCAGGGCCATGAAGCCCACCACCATCCATTCGATGTCGACGTAGTTGCACGCCACGATGCTGCTGGACACCAGCAGGCCGGCGATGATCGGCGCCTTGCGGGCGAAGGTCAGCGAATGGCCCTTGCGCAGCAGGTAGTCGGAAATCACCCCGCCCAGCACACCACCGATGAAACCGCAGATCGCCGGCAAGGACGCAATGAAACCGGCCTTGAGGATGGTCATGCCGCGCTCCTGCACCAGGTACACCGGGAACCAGGTCAGGAAGAAGTAGGTGATGCCATTGATGCAGTACTGGCCCAGGTACACGCCGAGCATCATGCGGTTGGTCAGCAGTTGACGGATGTAATCCCACTTCGGACCGTCGGCTTTCTTCTCCTTGCCCTTGTCCTGGTCCATGTCGACCATCGCGCCGTTGGCAGCGATGTGATTGAACTCGGCCTCGTTGATCATCGGGTGCTGGCGCGGGCTGTAGATCACCTTCAGCCAGACCAGCGAGAACACAATGCCGATTACGCCCATCACAATGAACACGTGCTGCCAGCCGAAACGGTAGACGATCCAGCCCATCAGCGGTGCGAACAACACGGTGGCAAAATATTGCGCCGAGTTGAAGATCGCCGAGGCGGTACCGCGTTCTGCGGTGGGGAACCAGGCGGCGACGATCCGTGCGTTGCCCGGGAAGGACGGCGCTTCGGCCAGCCCAACCAGGAAGCGCAGCATGAACAGCGCAACCACGGCCGTGGACATGCCGAATTCACCGACATAGCCTTGCAGCACGGTGAACAGCGACCAGGTGAAAATGCTCAAGGCATAGATTTTTTTCGAGCCGAAACGGTCGAGCAGCCAGCCGCCGGGAATCTGCCCGGCCACGTAGGCCCAGCCGAAAGCGGAGAAGATATAACCGAGGGTGACGGCATCGATGCCGAGGTCTTTTTGCAGGCTGGAGCCTGCGATGGCGATGGTGGCACGGTCGGCATAGTTGATCGTCGTCACCAAAAACAGCATGAGCAGGATCAAATAGCGGACGTGCGTCGGCTTGGTCTCTTGCATGTAATCTACTTCCACTATTTATTTTTATACGGGAAATCAATGTGTGCGGTCGGCACCGGTGCCCGGTGCCGACCGGTGTTGCGTTTTACGATCCGATGTAAGAGGTCTTCACCACGGTGTAGAACTCTTGCGCGTAGCGACCTTGCTCACGCGACCCATAGGACGAACCTTTGCGCCCGCCGAACGGCACGTGGTAATCCACGCCGGCGGTCGGCAGGTTGACCATCACCATGCCCGCCTGGGAATGGCGCTTGAAGTGGTTGGCGTACTTCAACGAGGTGGTGGCGATACCGGCGGACAGACCGAACTCGGTGTCGTTGGCCATCGCCAGTGCCGCCTCGTAGTCAGCCACGCGCACGACGTTGGCCACCGGGCCGAAGATCTCTTCGCGGCTGATGCGCATCGAGGCTTCGCTGTCGGCGAACAGGGTCGGTGCCAGGAAGTAACCTTCAGTGTCGCACGTCACCAGGCCGCCACCGCTGACCAACCGCGCACCTTCGCTCTGGCCGATGTCGATGTACTTCAAGTCCTGGCTGAGCTGGGCTTCGGAAACCACCGGGCCGATATCGGTGCCGGCCTTCAATGCATGGCCAACCTTGATCGACTGCATGCGCTCGGCCATGGCCTCGACGAACTTGTCATGGATGCCGGCGGTGACGATCAGGCGACTGGAGGCCGTGCAGCGCTGCCCAGTGGAGTAGAACGCGCTCTGTACTGCCAGTTCGACGGCCTGCTTGAGGTCGGCATCGTCGAGGATGATCTGCGGGTTCTTGCCGCCCATTTCCAACTGCACCTTGGCCTGGCGCGACACGCAGTTGACCGCGATCTGCCGCCCTACGCCCACGGAGCCGGTAAAGCTGATGCCGTCGACTTTCGGGCTGTTGACCAGCACTTCGCCAACCACGCGGCCGCTGCCCATCACCAGGTTGAACGCACCGGCCGGGAAACCGGCACGGGAAATGATCTCGGCCAGGGCCCAGGCGCAGCCCGGCACCAGTTCGGCAGGCTTGATCACCACGCAGTTGCCGTAGGCCAGGGCCGGGGCGATTTTCCACGCGGGAATGGCAATCGGGAAATTCCACGGGGTGATCAGGCCAACCACACCGAGGGCTTCGCGGGTCACTTCGACGTTGACGCCCGGGCGCACCGACGGCACGTAATCGCCCGACAGGCGCAGGCATTCACCGGCGAAGAACTTGAAAATGTTACCGGCGCGGGTCACTTCGCCGATGGCTTCGGGCAGGGTCTTGCCCTCTTCCCGGGCCAGCAGTTGGCCGAGTTCTTCACGGCGGGCGAGGATCTCGCTGCCGACTTTGTCCAGCGCATCGTGACGGGCCTGGATGCCCGAGGTCGACCAGGCAGGGAAGGCGGCGCGGGCGGCTTCGATGGCGGCATTGACTTGCGCTGCGTCAGCCTTGGCGTATTCACCGATGACATCGGACAAGTCAGACGGGTTGACGTTGGTGCAATAGTCAGCACCGGCTACCCATTGGCCGTTGATGTAGTTATCGAAACGCTTTGAATCTGCCACGGAGCTACTCCTTCTACAAAAGCTGTCTAGGAACGCAGAGCGTCCCTCACTGCATTCCCACGCGATGCGTGGGAACGATCAAGCCTTACGCAAAAAGCCGCTGATTGCTCAGCGGCTTTATGGGGTGTGTTACTGCTTGCCTTGCTTGTCGATCAGCGCAGCCAGTGCTTCGTATTCTTCTGGCAACAGGTCGGTCAGCGGCGTACGCACAGGGCCCGCGTCATAGCCAACGATTTTCGCGCCGGCCTTGACGATGCTCACTGCGTAACCGGCCTTGCGGTTGCGGATGTCCAGGTACGGCAGGAAGAAGTCGTCGATGATCTTGCCAACGGTCTCGTGATCGTCGCGGGCAATGGCGTGGTAGAAATCCATCGCGGTTTTCGGAATGAAGTTGAACACCGCCGAGGAGTAGACCGGCACGCCCAGGGCCTTGTAGGCCGCGGCATAGACTTCTGCGGTCGGCAAGCCGCCCAGGTAGCTGAAGCGATCGCCGAGGCGGCGACGGATCGACACCATCAGTTCGATATCACCCAGGCCATCCTTGTAGCCGATCAGGTTCGGGCAGCGCTCGGCCAGTTGTTCCAGCAAAGTGGCGTTCAGGCGGCAGACGTTGCGGTTGTACACCACCACGCCGATCTTCACCGATTTGCACACGGCCTCAACGTGGGCGGCAACGCCGTCCTGGCTGGCTTCGGTCAGGTAATGCGGCAGCAGCAACAGGCCCTTGGCGCCCAGGCGCTCGGCTTCTTGAGCGTATTCGATGGCCTGGCGAGTGGCACCGCCAACACCGGCAAGGATTGGCACGCTGGTGGCGCAGGTATCGACGGCGGTCTTGATGACCTGCGAATACTCGCTGGCGGCCAGGGAGAAGAATTCACCAGTGCCGCCCGCCGCGAACAAGGCAGAGGCGCCATACGGGGCCAGCCACTCGAGGCGCTTGATGTAGCTGTCGCGATTGAAATCGCCTTGGGCAGTGAAATCGGTGACCGGGAACGACAGCAGGCCAGACGAGAGGATGGACTTCAGTTCTTGTGGATTCATTATTCGAACACCCTGGACGCAAATGATGTGTTGTAGGAAACGGTTCAGCTTCATGTGAAGTTGTAGGTCATCGTACAACTTAAAATATGAACGTCAACTGCATTTCGTCTTTTGTCGGGTGTCGGGGTTGAGGCGTTTGTCGCAAAACCTTGTAGATCGGGCCTTTGAGCAGGATGGAAAAGACTGATGAAACTTGCCGACCGAGCACCAGGACCGCTCATCGCCACTGTCAACTCTGTCAGTAGGCGCCGTTATGGCAAGGGGGCATAACCCAGGCATGGCTGTGCTGTGCACGGCCGTAGTCCCTTTCACAATCTTTTAAGTGAGTCGCCCGTACGCGACGATCAGGGCTGCCTCACAGGGAGTGACATCATGGCGAAGAGCTATGCGAAACCGACGCTCAAGGGTTTTCCAACCACAGGGGAAGTCACGATCAACTTGTCACAGGTAGAGACGTTGACCGTGAAGATTCCGGATGCAGATTTCGACCCCTACTCAAACGCCCGACTGACTCTGGGCGTCGGCTCGACGTCTCCAACTCCGGTAGGCGCGTTTACACCGCTGACCGAGGGCGAGGAAGGTACGCCCTGCAAGGATGTGACAATGACGCTAACCAATGCCGACTTGACAGCTTACATCGGCAAATTGGTTGAGCTTCGTTACGAGGTTAGCTACGAGAGCTGGGATCCCGATACATCCGAGCCGCAAATGTTGCGGGTCAAGGCGTAGTAGCCATCTCCGTGCGTTTGTCGGCTGGTAAGCGAGCAGCAACGCAGTATCTGTGTGACTCACCTCATCTCAACTGACAGCAGCTAGCCCTGCGCCTGCGCCTCTTCATGGGCCTGGCGCAGCCGCTCGCGGCTGTTGGTCAGGTGCAACCGCATGGCCGCACGGGCTGCCTCGGAGTCCTGGCGGGCGATGGCGTCGTAGATCTCCTCGTGCTCGCGGCTCAGGCGGTTCATGTAGCGCTGCTGGTCATCGTGGGCCAGGCGCGCCGAGTTCACCCGGGTACGCGGAATGATGCTGGTGCCCAGGTGGGTCATGATGTCGGTGAAGTAGCGGTTGCCGGTGGACAGGGCGATTTCCAGGTGGAAGGCGAAGTCCGAGGCCACCGCATCACTGGCGTGGGCGGCGCTTTCGTTCAAGGCGTCCAGGGCGGCGCGCATCGCGGCCAGTTGCTCGTCGCTGCGTCGCTGCGCCGCCAGCCCGGCGGACTCCACTTCCAGGCTGATGCGCAACTCCAGGATCGCCAGCACGTCACGCAAGGTGACCACGGTGGCCGGGTCAATGCGAAAACCGCTGGGGCTCGGCGTGTCCAGCACGAAAGTGCCGATGCCATGGCGGGTTTCCACCTGGCCGGCCGCCTGCAAGCGGGAAATCGCCTCGCGCACCACGGTACGGCTGACGCCATGGGCTTCCATGATCGCCGACTCGGTGGGCAATTTATCGCCACGCTTGAGCAGGCCGTCGCGAATCTGCTCGGTCAACACCGTCACCAGCTCCTGCGCCAGGCTGCGGCGCTTGCGGGGAAAGCGTGGTACTTCGATCGGGTTTTCCATGGGGCTGTGTCTCGGTAAACGGCTGAATGGCATCATCATAGCGCAACGTGGTTGTACGATCACCGTGGGTGCATTGATGAGTCTTGGGCTGGAATCGGATGGCCTTCATCGCGAGCAAGCTCGCTCCCACACTGGATCAGTTGTGTGCATTAGCATCCGGCTCACCACAAACCCCCTGTGGGAGCGGGCTTGCTCGCGATGGCGGTGGGTCAGCCACATCAATATCAACTGATACACCGCTATCGCGAGCAAGCTCGCTCCCACAGGTTTTGGGTGTTTATGCTGTCACGGTGCGCTCCACCAGTTGGCCATTTTCGATACGCACATGTCGCGGATGGAAACGTTTCAAGCTGCTTCGGTGGCCAACGCTGACGATGCTCAGGCCCGGTAACTGGTCGATCAACGCCTGGTACAGCGTCGCCTCGTCTTCTTCATCCATCGCCGACGTGGCTTCGTCCATGTACAACCATTGCGGCGCATAAAGCAATGCCCGGGCAAAGGCCAGGCGTTGTTGCTCGCCAGGCGAGAGCATGCGTTGCCAGTGGTTGCTCTCATCCAGCCGCGAGATCAGGTGCGGCAGGCGGCAGGTTTCCAGCACCTGTGCATAACGTTCGTTGGGGTAGATATCGCCGGCCTGTGGATAACTCATTACCTCACGCAGGCTGCCAATCGGCAGATAAGGCTTCTGCGGCAGGAACAGGTAACGCGCAGCCGGAAGCCGGATCGTCCCGTGCCCCGCCGGCCACAAGTGCCCCATCGCCCGCAGCAGGGTGGATTTGCCGCTGCCTGAACGGCCACTGAGCATCACCCGCTCGCCCGGCTCCACGGTCATGTCGGCGTTCTCGAGCAAATGGCGACCGTCGGCCAGGTCCAGCCCCAGGTGATGAACCTTCAACCCATCGCCCTGGTTTTGCACATCGATGGCCGGCACACGGTCTTCGTTGTCACTCATGGCTTGGCGGAAGCTCAGCAGACGATCGCAGGTGGCGCGCCACGCGGCGAGGTCGGCATAAGCACTGATGAACCAACTGAAGTTCTCCTGCACATTGCCGAAGGCCGAGTTGATCTGCATGAGCTCGCCCAGCTGGATCTTGCCGGCGAAGTAGCGCGGCGCGGCGACGATGAACGGGAAGATGATCGCGATCTGGCCATAGCCGGAGGTGAAGAACGTCAGGCGCTTGGACACCCGCATGATGTCCCAGAAGTTATGCCAGACCAGGCCAAAACGCCCGCTCAAGCGACGGTTTTCGTTCGGTTCGCCGTTGTACAGGGCAATGCTCTCGGCGTTTTCGCGCACCCGGACCATGGAGAAACGCAGGTCCGCTTCGAAGCGTTGCTGGTTGTTGTTCAGACCGATCAGGCGACGGCCGATCAGGTGCGTCAGCCAACTGCCCACCGCCGCATACACCAGCGCACACCAGAACATGTAGCCGGGGATGGTGTAGCCGAACACTTCGATGCTGCCTGACACGCCCCACAAAATGATCGAGAACGACACCAGGCTGACCACGGTACGCAGCAACCCCAGGCCCAGGCTCAGGGTATTGCTGGTAAAGCTGTTGAGGTCTTCGGAAATCCGCTGGTCCGGGTTATCGGTATAACCGCCCTGCTCCAGTCGGTAATAGTTCTTGTCATTGAGCCAACGGGCAAAATGCTGCTCCGTCAGCCAGGCCCGCCAGCGAATGGTGAGCATCTGCGTGAGGTACAAGCGATAGACCGCGCCGAGGATCGCCACCGCCGCAATGCCGCAGAAATACAGGATCAACTGCCAGAACGCCGCGCTGTCCTTTTCTTGCAGGGCGTTGTAGAAATCCTTGTACCAACTGTTGATCCACACCGAAATCGCCACGCTGAACAGCGACAGCGCGATCACGGCGATCAACAGCGTCCAGGCCTTGCCCTTCTCCTCACTGCGCCAGTACGGCGTGGTCATTTGCCAGACACGGCGGAAAAACTGCCCGCGCACCGCGTCATTGACCGCGGAATATTCAGCGTTCTGATTCATGGTTAAGGCTCAATAGGGAAAAGAACTCGGGCCGATCATAAAGCAACGGCCCGATGTGTCGCGAGGGTGGACAACACCTGTTCAGCGCAGGTTCAGCGACGCACGGGACGCTTTTGCAATTTGCGCTGCAAGGTCCGCCGGTGCATGCCCAGGGCGCGGGCCGTGGCGGAGATGTTGCCTTCGTGCTCGGTCAACACCCGCTGGATGTGCTCCCATTGCAGGCGATCCACCGACATGGGGTTTTCCGGTACCAGGGTGTCGAGGTCGGCGTGCTCGGACAACAACGCCGCCAGTACATCATCGGCATCCGCCGGTTTGCACAGGTAATTGCAGGCACCGCGCTTGATGGCCTCGACCGCGGTGGCGATGCTCGAATAACCGGTGAGGATCACCACGCGCATCTCCGGGTCCAGCTCCAGCAGCTTGGGCAGCAGCACCAGGCCCGAATCGCCGTCCATTTTCAGGTCCAGGGCGGCGTAGTCAGGCAGGTCGGCCTGGGCGATGGTCAGGCCTTCTTCGGCAGAACCTGCGGTGCTGACGCGAAAACCGCGACGGGACATGGCGCGGGCCATGACGCGGGTAAACGTGGCGTCGTCATCTACCAGCAACAGGTGCGGCAGTTCTTCGCCGTCGACTTGGATCTCGTCACTCATGTTTCGTCTCCTCGGTCGGCATGGGGCAGGCGCAGCTCGGTGAGCGTGCCGCCTTCCTCATGGGGGTAGAGTTTCACCGAGCCGCCGGCGCGTGTCACGCTGGCTTTGCTCAAAAACAGGCCCAGGCCGAAACCTTTGCCCTTGGTGGTATAGAACGGTTTGCCGATCTGCTCGGCAATCGCCAGCGGCACACCCGCACCATGGTCGCGAATACTGATGGTCAGCTCATAGACGTTCCAGTCCAACGCCACTTCCAGCCCTTCGGGGCAAGCGTCGGCGGCGTTGTTCAGCAGGTTCAGCAACGCCTGGGTCAGGTCCGGCGGCGGCGCCATGCGCGGCACCGGGCCCTGGCCCAGGCGCTGGAAGCGATAACTGGCTTCCGGGCGCATCAGGTGCCAGCGGTTCAGCGCTTCGTCGAGCCAATCGGTGACGTCTTGCATGTCGATGGCCAGCCGGCGGTTGGCCTCGGCGGCACGCACCAGGTATTGCAGGGTTTCCTTGCAGAGCTTGACCTGATCCTGCAGCACGCTGAGATCATCTTGCAGCGCCGGGTCGTGGTGATCCTGGCGCATTTCCTTGAGCAGCACACTCATGGTCGCCAGCGGCGTGCCCAATTCATGAGCAGCACCGGCGGCCTGGGTCGCCACGGCCAACAATTGCTCGTCGCGCAGGCCCTCTTCACGGCGGATGGCCCGCAGCTCTTCCTGGCGGCGCAGCTCCTCGGCCATGCGCGCGGCAAAAAAAGTGATGACCCCCGCGGCCAGGGCGAAACTCAGCCACATGCCGTAGATCTGCAGGTTTTCCCGGGCGATGGGGAAGGTTTCCAGCGGATAGAAGCGCGCCAGCAGCAAGGTGTACAGCGCCAGGGCGATACCGGAAAGAATCAGCGAATAGCGCCACGGCAACGTCACCGCGGCGATGGTCAGTGGCACCAGGTAATAAGAGACGAAGGGATTGGTGGAACCGCCAGAGAAATACAGCAGCGCACTGTGGATAAACAGGTCGCCTGCCAGTTGTACGGCGTATTCCAGCTCGGTCACCGGCCACGAGGTGCGCAGGCGAATCGCCGTCAGCGCACAGAGCACGCTGGAGCAGACCAGGGTGATCGCCAATTGCAGCCAGGGCAGCGGCAGCAGGTCGAACCAATAGGCGAGCCCCACCGAGCCGGCCTGGGCCGCCAGGACCAGAATGCGGATGAATGTCAGGCGCCAGAGGTTCTGGCGAGAGGCGGAAGTCATTTGCAAAGGGGCGAGCATGAGCTCTCCTGATGAGCGCTCCAGGCGAATCGCACGGAGTATAACCAAGGCGCGGCTTGCAGCGGCAGATATGCGGCAAAGCGCCACAGCCTCCGGCCTTGCGGCGTGCCACAGAAAGCCTTTCACCGTGCATGATCTGTATAGAAGTTGTAACTGTGCGAACCCACCCATAAAAGCTAGAGTCTTAACGTTCACGCAGGCCCGGACCCCATCCCTGCGCATCATCCCAAGGAGCTTTCATGCACACGTTCAGTCGCCCCGCCGCCCTGCTCGCCCTCAGCCTCGGCACCGTCGCCAGCCTGCCGGCCCTGGCCGCCGATGAGCTGCACTACAACCAGATTTCCCTGCGCGCCGAAGTCAGCCAGGAAGTAGCCCGCGACCTGATGATCGTCACCCTCTACACCGAGGAACAGAACACCGACCCGGCCAAACTCGCCGCCGCCGTCAGCACCACGCTGAACAAAGCCATCGGCCAGGCCAAAGAGGTCAAGGACATCAACCTGCGCCAGGGCAGCCGCAACAGCTACCCGGTCTACGACAACAAAGGCCAGAAAATCACCGGCTGGCGTGAGCGCGCCGAACTGCGCCTGGAAAGCGCCGACTTCGCTGCCCTGTCCAAACTCACCGGCGAACTGCTGGGCGACCTGAAAATGGGCGGCATGGACTTCGCCATCGCCACCGCCACCCGTAAAACCAGCGAAGACGCCCTGCTCAAGGAAGCCGTCAACGCCTTCAAGGCCCGCGCCCAACTGGCCACCGACGCCCTGGGCGGCAAGGGTTACAAAATCGTCAACCTGAACTTCAATACCAACGGTTATCCACAACCGTACATGCGCCCGCAGATGATGATGAAAGCGGCGTCGATGGATGCTGAGTCGGTGACGCCGGAAGTTGAAGCGGGCACCAGCCAGGTGACGATGACGGCGGATGGGGTGGTTGAGGTGTCGATGCAGTGATGATTGGCGGTGGTTCAGCCAGTCTCACTGACTGAACCACCGAAGCCGAGCGACAAAACTCCCGTGGCGAGGGAACTTGCTCCCGCTGGGCTGCGCAGCAGCCCCAAACCTGACACCTCGGTGTATCAGATGGATTCAGTCGCTGCTGTTGGGGCCGCTTCGCGCCCCAGCGGGAGCAAGCTCCCTCGCCACAGGGGATTACGGTGCAGGGCTGGCCGGTGCCTCAAGCTGATCCAACGCCTTGTCCACCAGCAACTGGCACAACTCCACCAATTGATGAATCCCCAGCGCCACGCTGCGTCGCGTGCCCTCCACTTCAAAGGCCAGGTCCTCGGCCATGGCTTTTATCGAGGCCAGGGTTTCGGAGGTGCTGGTCAGTAGTGTGTCGGCATCGGCTTTGGCGGTGACGGAAAACAGGCTGTCGATGCGCGGGTCGGTGCTTGGCTCTGGTTTTTTTGGGTTGAGGTAATGGTTAAGTGCCCGCTCGGCAGCGGCGCGGTCTTTGAGTAGGTCTTCGATGGAGTCGAAATCCGCCAATGGATTTGTTCTGTTGAAGTTCGGTTCAGTCTTTCCTTCGTTCATGTGCATGCTCCTGATGAAATTGGAGCCATCACTTGCCGTTATGGTCGTGAGGCTTACGACCTATTAATTTCGGGTTCCCACTCCCGGCCGCTGTTTTGCAGCGACAAGAAAAAGGTTAGAGAGCCCACTTCCGAGCGGCAACCTTAAAAAGCTGTGGGATGTTTCGTTTCGTGGCAGGTGATCCTTCCGACACAAATGAATGACTCATCACACCTCCTGGCGCTGCAACCGCCGTGGCGAGGGAGCTTGCTCCCGCTGGGCTGCGCAGCGGCCCCTTTTCAGAGATGTGTGTATATCCGTTTTTTTTGTGACGGCGACTAATGGTTCCGCCCTGACGGCGGGTCACTTTCGAAAAGCGCGAAAGTAACCAAAGCGCTTCTGCCCCACCACTCGGCACCTCGCTTAGGCTCGGTGTGCCCTCACTCCGGCATTGCTCCGTGGGCCGCCGCGAAGGGCCATCCATGGCCCAGCGCGGCTACCTCGGCATCCATGCCGAGGTGCCCACGGATCAATGCCTGCGTTCGGCCATCGTGGTTAACGGGGCGCCGAGATCAACGTCCACCGCGAGGCGGCCTTATAGCCGACCTGGCTCTTGGTGAGACCGCGTTTCTCCTGTGGGAGCAAAGCTTGCTCGCGATGGCGGTGGTTCAGTCACATGCATGTTGAGCTTGCTGGCCTCATCGCGAGCAAGCTCGCTCCCACAATTTGGGTTGGGGACAGCCGAAGAAACAGACCGGCTGTAAGTCCGCCTCGCGAGCAAGCTTTGCTCCCACAGGTCCTGCTCAAACAGATCTGATGGGTGTACGACCGGGAGAACCAGGTCGGCTACTAGGCCGCCTCGGGGCGGACGTTGATCTGGGGCGCCCCGTTAACCACGATGGCCGAACGCAGGCATTGTGGAGTGGGCATCCCGGCATGGATGCCGGGATAGCCGCGCTGGGCCATGGATGGCCCTTCGCGGCGGCCCACGGAGCAATGCCTTCGTTCGGGCATGCCGAGCCTAGGCGAGGCACCGAGTGGTGGGGCAAAAGCGTTTTGCTTACTTTTGCGCTTCTCAAAAGTGAGCCGCCGTCAGGGCGGAACCCTAAGCCGCCGTTACAGCAGCAATGGATATGTACTCAATCAGACCGCCATCGCGAGCAAGCTTTGCTCCCACAGGTCCTGCTCAAACAGATCTGATAGGTGTACGACCAGGAGAACCAGGTCGGCTACTAGGCCGCCTCGCGGTGGACGTTGATCTCGGGCGCCCCGTTAACCACGATGGCCGAACGCAGGCATTGTGGAGTGGGCATCCCGGCATGGATGCCGGGATAGCCGCGCTGGGCCATGGATGGCCCTTCGCGGCGGGCCCACGGAGCAATGCCGGAGTGAGGACATGCCGAGCCTAGGCGAGGCACCGAGTGGTGGGGCAAGAGCGTTTTGCTTACTTTTGCGCTTCTCAAAAGTGAGCCGCCGTCAGGGCGGAACCCTAAGCAGCCGTCACCGCAGCAATGGATATGTACCCCACCAACAAAACCCTGGCCGGCTGTCAGACCGCCTTCGCGAGCAGGCTCGCTCCCACAGTTGGATCGGAGTATGGCCGGGAAAGCCAGGTCGGCTATTAGGCCGCCTCGCGAGCAAGCTTTGCTCCCACAGACTTGACGGGGGTACGGCCGGGAGAGACAGCCTCGCCCCCGAAACAACAAGGCGCCACCCAGGAAAGCCGCAGGTTGCGCCGAGTACCACCCTCAACTCATGGGCAATGACGGTGCAACGCGCATCCCCCCGAACGCACGAATGCCAGCACAAATGCTCCAGCAAAATTGGATCAAGACCATCGTCAGCATGAATGAAGCAAGCACATCAAGCGCGCAAAAAATGGCGAACATGCTGCAATGATTTACACCTGCCCCCCGATAACCGACAACTGACTGGAGCGATAAACAGGGTTTTCAAACTCAGCCCATCAGTCCACATACCCTTCTACGGCGCGGGTTTGAAGAGGTAACACCCGCCCTTTCCCGGTGCACCGCAGCCGAAAAACGCCCCCGAAAAGAGCGCTATTTACCCCGAAAAAACACGCGCAAACGATCAAATGCGTCGAAAGTTACACAGATGCGACATTAAGGTACGTTCGTGCCACTGTTTCGGGCTTGTGACCGCTCTGGATCTTGCATTGGGTATGGGGCCTGCATAAGTATCCGCAGGACGACTCACGAGGTCGCCCTCAAATCCAAAAATGACAACAAATCATGAGGCCAACATGCTTAAACAAGCGGTCATTCCGTTTTTAGTCGGCGCAAGCTTATTAGCCAGCGCACCTTTCGCCCAAGCCGCGACTAACCTGGTGTTCTGCTCCGAAGGGAGCCCGGCCGGTTTTGACCCTGGTCAGTACACCACCGGAACCGACTTCGACGCCTCTGCAGAGACCATGTTCAACCGCCTGACCCAGTTCGAACGTGGCGGCACCGCCGTGATTCCTGGCCTGGCGACCAAGTGGGATATTTCCGAAGACGGCCTGACCTACACCTTCCACCTGCGTGAAGGCGTCAAGTTCCACACCACCCCGTACTTCAAGCCGACCCGCGAATTCAACGCCGACGACGTGCTGTTCACCTTCAATCGCATGATCAGCAAGGATGACCCGTTCCGTAAGGCCTACCCTACCGAATTCCCGTACTTCACCGACATGGGGATGGACACCAACATCACCAAGATCGATAAAGTCGACGACCACACCGTCAAGTTCACCCTCAAGGATGTCGACGCCGCGTTCATCCAGAACATGGCCATGAGCTTCGCCTCGATCCAGTCCGCCGAATACGCCGCCCAGTTGCTCAAGGAAGGCAAGGCCGCGGACATCAACCAGAAGCCGGTCGGCACCGGCCCGTTCGTGTTCAAGAGCTACCAGAAAGACTCCAACATCCGCTACACCGGGAACAAGGACTACTGGAAGCCTGACGACGTGAAGATCGACAACCTGATCTTCGCCATCACCACCGACCCGTCGGTGCGCATGCAGAAGCTCAAGAAAAACGAATGCCAGATCACCCTCTTCCCACGCCCGGCCGACCTCAAGGCCCTGAAGGAAGACAAGGCACTGAAGATGCCTGACCAGGCGGGTTTCAACCTGGGCTACATCGCCTATAACGTGATGGACAAGATCAAGGGCAGCAACGAGCCGAACGTGCTGGCTGACCTGAAAGTCCGCCAGGCGCTGGACATGGCGGTCAACAAGCCGCAGATCATCGACTCGGTGTACCAGGGCGCCGGCCAGCTGGCTGTCAACGCCATGCCGCCGACCCAATGGTCCTACGACACCACCATCAAGGACGCCAAGTACGACCCTGAGAAAGCCAAGGCGCTGCTCAAGGAAGCCGGCGTCAAGGAAGGCACCAACATCACCCTGTGGGCGATGCCGGTCCAGCGTCCGTACAACCCGAACGCGAAACTGATGGCCGAGATGCTGCAGTCCGACTGGAAGAAAATCGGCCTGAACGTCAACATCGTCAGCTACGAATGGGGCGAGTACATCAAGCGCTCCAAAGGCGGCGAGAACCAGGCGATGATCATCGGCTGGAGCGGTGATAACGGTGACCCGGACAACTGGCTCAACGTGCTGTTCGGCTGCGACTCGCTGGCCGGCAACAACTTCTCCAAATGGTGCGACAAGAAATTCGATGGACTGGTCAAGGAAGCCAAGCGCACCACCGACCAGGCCAAGCGCACCGAACTGTACAAACAGGCACAACACGTCCTCAAGGATGCCGTGCCAATGACACCTATCGCTCACTCGACGGTGTATCAACCCATGCGCGCCAACGTGCAGGATTTCAAGATCAGCCCCTTTGGCTTGAACTCCTTCTACGGCGTCAGCGTCAGCAAATAAGGTGACCTGTGGCGAGGGAGCTTGCTCCCGCTGGGCCGGTCCGACGCTTCGGGCGTAGCGGCTCCTTTTTAAGCGCGATGGCGGTGTACCAACAACACCATCGCGAGCAGGGCTCGCTCCCACGGCATGCCGTTGCTTTAAGCCAAGACTCAGGAAATCGCCTACATCCAAAAGCACTGCGTACCACAGCAGTTGGTTTAGGACGTATCGCCTTTTCCCACAAGTCTTTCAGGCATTACGCATTTACCGCCAGGCCCACGACTCATACCGTCGGGCCTGGACGGCTTGCTGATCCTGCGGCATCGCTACGCAATGGAATGAGCTCAGTGCTCCGGACCTGCCCTCGGACAGACACCGGCTCACTGTTAAAACACCCCGAATGAGAGAGGGAGCGTCATGCGCCATACCTTGGTTTTATCCGCATTGCTGGGCACCGGCCTGTTGGCCGCGACATCCGCAGCCCAGGCTGCTGGCGGCAGCCTGGTGTTTTGTTCCGAAGGCAGCCCCGCTGGGTTCGACACCGCGCAATACACCACGGCCACCGACAACGATGCCGCCGAGCCGCTGTACAACCGCCTGGCCGAGTTTGAAAAAGGCGCGACCAACGTCGTGCCGGGCCTGGCGACCCGTTGGGACATTTCCGAAGACGGCTTGAAGTACACCTTCCACCTGCGTGAAGGGGTGAAGTTCCATACCACCGACTACTTCACGCCGACCCGGGATTTCAACGCCGACGACGTGCTGTTCACCTTCAACCGCATGCTGGATCCGCAGCATCCGTTCCGCAAGGCCTACCCCACCGAGTTCCCGTACTTCAACGGCATGAGCCTGAACAAGAACATCGCCAAGGTGGAGGCGACCGGGCCACTGACCGTGGTCATGACCCTCAACAGCGTCGACGCCGCGTTCATCCAGAACATCGCCATGAGTTTTGCCGCGATCCTGTCGGCCGAGTACGCCGACCAGTTGCTCAAGAACGGCAAGCCGAGCGACATCAACCAGAAGCCGATCGGCACCGGGCCGTTCGAGTTCAAGAGCTACCAGAAAGACTCGAACATCCGCTACGTCGCCAACGATAAGTACTGGGCGCCGGAACGCGTGAAACTGAAGAACCTGATCTTCTCCATCAACACCGACGCCTCGGTGCGGGTGCAGAAGCTCAAAGCCAACGAATGCCAGGTCACCCTGCATCCGCGTCCGGCGGACGTGCCGGCCTTGAAGAACGACCCCAAGCTGCAACTGATCGAGAAGCCCGGCTTCAACCTCGGCTACATCGCCTATAACACCCGCCACAAGCCGTTCGACCAGGTCGACGTGCGCCGGGCGCTGGACATGGCGGTGAACAAGCAAGGCATTCTCAATGCCGTGTACCAGGGCGCGGGACAACTGGCACAGAACGCCATGCCGCCGACCCAATGGTCCTACGACGAGACCATCAAGGACGTTCCCTACAACCCGGAAAAAGCCAAGGAGCTGCTCAAGGCCGCCGGGGTCAAGGAAGGCACCGAAATCACCCTCTGGGCCATGCCCGTACAGCGCCCTTACAACCCCAACGCCAAGCTGATGGCCGAGATGCTCCAGGCCGACTGGGCGAAGATCGGCTTGAAGGTGAAGATCGTCAGCTATGAATGGGGCGAGTACATCAAGCGCACCAAGAACGGCGAGCACGACATCAGCCTGATCGGCTGGACCGGTGACAACGGGGACCCGGACAACTGGTTGGGCACGCTGTACAGCTGCGACGCCATTGGCGGCAACAACTACTCCATGTGGTGTGACCAGGACTACGACAAGCTGATCAAGCAGGCCAAGGTCGTCACCGACCGCGACCAGCGCACCGTGCTCTACAAACAGGCCCAGCAGTTGCTCAAGCAGCAAGTGCCGATCACCCCTGTTGCCCACTCGACGGTCAACCAGCCGCTGAGTACCAAAGTCGAAGGGTTCAAAGTCAGCCCCTTCGGTCGCAACGTGTTCTCGGGCGTCAGCCTGAACCCATAACCGTATAGCCACACAGCGAGGGTTTCCTTTGGAAGCCCTCACGCAGACGTCTTGCCTGAATTCGCCGATCCGGCGCCATGCAAACGTTTGCTAGCTGTGAATGAGTTGCAAAAACCAATAGCCGTATCACCTAAAAAGACCGGCATTAAAAAAGAAAGAAAAGGAGCTTTACCCATGAAACTGAGCAGCACCGCGTTACTGGCCTTGGCCATCAGCAGCGTCACCGCCACGGCATACGCAGAATCGCAGAGCCAGGCGTTCAATCCGGTGACCGTCAAGACCACCAGCGCTCAATCCGAAGCCACCGGTTTCGTAGAAGGCCAGTCGGTCAGTGGCACCACTCGCAACTGGTATTCCAACGAATTGCGACGCCGCGGCAGCGCCTTCAGCTACACGCGCGACGGTGTTGAACACCGCGATTCGCGCCGTACCAACTGGGTCCAGGGCACCATCCTGAACTACACCTCCGGCTTCACCCAAGGCACCGTTGGTTTCAGTACCGAAGTCGCGGCCTATAACGCGATCGCGTTGCTCGGCGACCACGATGACATCATGGGTGGTTCCAACCGTACCCTGGCGCACTCCGACGGCGACGCCGTCGACCAATGGAGCAAACTGGGCCTGGCGAACGTCAAGGCGCGGGTTTCCAACACCACGCTGACCGCCGGTCGCCAAAACTTCAGCAGCCCGATGGTCGACGTCATCGGTAACCGCGCCCTGCCTTCGAGCTTCCAGGGCGTGAGCCTGCACAGCGAAGAACTCGAAAACCTGGCATTCGACGTCGCGACCTTCGACCGCAACTCTCCCCGTACCGAGCAAAGCCTCGCCAAGTTCCGCTCCGAATACGGCAGTTCCTCGGCCGAAGCTGATCATGTGAACACCGCCGGTATCACTTACCAGCCGTTCGCCAGCCTCACCACCAGCCTGTGGGGCACCCAGGCCGAAGACCTGTGGAACCAATACTACTTCGGCGCCAGTCACGTATTGGGCGACAGCTCGGTGCTGAGCCTGACCACCGGCCTGAACTACTACAGGACTGTGGATTCGGGTAAAAGCAAGCTGGGTGACATCGACAACAATACCTACTCCCTGTCGTTCGGCCTGACTCACCAGGCCCACAGCCTGACGTTCTCGTACCAGGAAGTGGACGGTAACGAGTACTTCGATTACCTGCACGAAACCAACGGCATCTACCTGGCCAACTCCCTGCTGTCGGACTTCAACGGCCCGAACGAGAAATCCTTCCAGATCGCCTACGGCCTGAACATGGCCGAATACGGCGTGCCTGGCCTGAAGTTCAACATCTACCAGGCTCGCGGCTGGGGCATCGATGGTACGCATTACAACAGCACCGGCTATTCCGATGTGAGAGCCATGGACGGTGAACATCACTACGAATACGGCATCGGTGCGTCTTACGCCGTACAAAGCGGCCCGCTGAAAGCCACCGCAGTACGCGCAACCTACACCACGCACCGCGCCAGCGAAAACCAGGCGGATGGCAACCTCAACGAGTTCCGCCTGGTCACCACCATCCCGTTCAACATTCTCTAAACTGCCACCGGGCGGTCGACTCACAAGGTTGGCCGCCCGGTCTTTTGCCATTTACCCGATTGCAGAGGATTGACGATGAACATGATTCCCCTACGCGCCGCCATCGCCGCTGCGTTGCTGAGTGTCGCCGTCGGCGCCACCGCCAAGCCCCTGGTGGTTTGCACAGAAGCCAGCCCGGAAGGCTTCGACATGGTCCAGTACACGACTGCAGTCACAGGCGACGCGGTGTCCGAGACCATTTTCAATCGTCTGGTGGGCTTCAAGCCCGGCACTACTGAAGTGATTCCCTCGCTGGCAGAGACCTGGGACATCAGTGACGACGGCCTGACGTACACCTTCCACCTGCGCAAGGGTGTCAAGTTCCATACCACCGACTACTTCAAGCCGACCCGCGACATGAATGCCGACGACGTGGTCTGGAGTTTCCAGCGCCAACTGGACCCAAACCATCCCTGGCACAAACTGTCGAGCGTGGGCTTCCCCTACTTTGAAAGCATGGGCTTCAAGGAACTGCTGAAGAATGTCGAGAAAGTCGACGAGCACACGGTCAAATTCAGCCTGACCCGCCGCGAAGCACCGTTCCTGGCCGACATCGCCATGGCCTTCTCCTCGATCTACCCGGCCGAATACGCCGACCAATTGCTCAAGGCCGGCAAGACCGGCGATCTCAACAGCAAGCCAATCGGCACCGGCCCGTTCGTCTTCCAGCGCTACAACAAGGACGCCCAGGTTCGCTTCAAGGCCAACCCGGACTACTTCCTCGGCAAGCCACCGGCGGACGCACTGGTACTGGCCATTGCCACCGACAACAACGTGCGCATGCAGAAGCTCAAGACCAACGAGTGCCAGATCGCGCTGTACCCCAAACCCGATGACATCCCCAGCATCAAGAAAGACCCGAACCTGAAGGTCGCCGAGCTGGACGCGATGACCGTCTCCTACACCGCCCTGAACACCAGCCACAAGTACATGAGCGACGTGCGGGTGCGCAAAGCCATCGACCTGGCTTTCGACAAGGAGGCCTACGTCAACGCGTTGTTCGGCAAGGGCAACGCCACCGCGGCGGTCAACCCGTACCCGCCGACACTGCTGGGTTTCAACCACGACCTGAAGAACCCTACCCGCGACCTGGACAAGGCTCGCCAGTTGCTCAAGGAAGCCGGAGTGCCGGAAGGCACCGTGTTCACCCTGTTCACCCGCAACGGCGGCGGCCCGACCAACCCCAACCCGATGCTCGGCGCGCAGATGATGCAGGCGGACCTGGCCAAGGTCGGGATCAAGGTCGACATCCGCGTGATGGAATGGGGCGAAATGCTCAAGCGCGCGAAAAACGGCGAGCACGACATGGTGTCCGCCGGATGGGCGGGCGACAACGGCGACCCGGACAACTTCCTGACGCCTATGCTCAGTTGCGAGGCCGCCAAGAACGGCGAAAACTACGCGCGCTGGTGCAACGAGAAATTCCAGGCGCTGATCGACCAGGCTCGCGCCACAGTGAACCCCGAAGAGCGCATCAAGCTCTATGAACAGGCCCAGGTGATTTTCAACCAGGATCAACCCTGGATCAGCATGGCCCACACCCGCATGTTCACCGCAATGCGCAACAACGTAGAGGGCTACGTGATTAGCCCGCTCACCACCAACAACTTCGCCACCACCCAGGTGAAGTAGATAAGAAAACGCCTGGCAACCCTTGACCCCAAGGGCTGCCGGGCACGCCTAACCGGCTGATGAGGTACACCTGAAGATGTTTAGTTTTATTGCCCGCCGACTGGGATTATTGATCCCCACGTTCTTCGGCATCACCTTGCTGACCTTCGCGTTGATTCGCATGATCCCCGGCGACCCCGTGGAAGTGATGATGGGCGAACGTCGGGTCGATCCCGAAATGCATGCACAGGCAATGGAACGCCTTGGCCTCAACAAACCGCTGTATGCCCAGTACCTGGACTACATCGGCAAACTGGCCCACGGCGACCTCGGCGAATCGCTGCGTACCCGTGAAAGCGTATGGACCGAGTTCAGCTCCCTGTTTCCCGCGACCCTGGAACTGTCCATGGCCGCGCTGTTGTTCGCCGGTATCCTGGGCCTGCTGGCCGGGGTGATCGCGGCACTCAAGCGAGGATCCCTGTTCGACCATGGGGTGATGGGCATCTCCCTGGCGGGGTATTCGATGCCAATCTTCTGGTGGGGCCTGATCCTGATCATGTTCTTCTCGGTGTCCCTGGGCTGGACGCCGGTGTCGGGACGGATCGACCTGCTCTACGACATCGAGCCGAAAACCGGCTTCATGCTGATCGACACGCTGCTGGCCGACGAGCCGGGCGCGTTCCTCGATGCGCTGCATCACCTGATCCTGCCGGCCATCGTGCTGGGCACCATTCCGCTGGCGGTGATCGCCCGCATGACCCGTTCCTCGATGCTCGAAGTGCTGCGCGAAGACTACATCCGCACCGCCCGCGCCAAAGGCCTGTCGCCGTCGCGCGTGGTGTTCGTGCACGGCCTGCGCAACGCGCTGATCCCGGTGCTGACCGTGGTCGGCCTGCAAGTCGGCACACTGCTGGCCGGTGCGGTCCTGACCGAAACGATCTTCTCCTGGCCGGGCATCGGCAAGTGGCTGATCGAAGCCATCGGCGCCCGGGACTATCCCGTGGTGCAGAACGGCATCCTGTTAATCGCCTGCCTGGTGATTCTGGTCAACTTCGTCGTGGACATCCTCTACGGCTTTGCCAACCCACGCATCCGTCACCAGCGCTGAGATCAAAACCATGAGTACTCCAACTACCGCGGTAGCAGTCGATCAAAGCCTGCTGTACCCATCCCCGTACAAAGAATTCTGGCAAGCGTTTTCCCGCAACAAGGGCGCCGTCGCCGGGCTGCTGTTCATGACCCTGATCGTGTTCTGCGCGCTCTTCGCCCCATGGGTCGCGCCTCACGACCCGAGCGAGCAGTACCGCGAATTCCTGCTGACGCCGCCGGCGTGGCTTGAAGGTGGGCAGATCCAGTTCCTGCTGGGCACCGACGAACTGGGCCGTGACTTGCTGTCGCGCCTGATCCAGGGTTCGCGCCTGTCGCTGCTGATCGGCTTGTCGTCGGTGGTGATGTCGCTGATCCCGGGCATCCTGCTGGGGCTGTTCGCCGGGTTCTTCCCGCGCCTGCTCGGCCCGACCATCATGCGCCTGATGGACATCATGCTGGCCCTGCCTTCGCTGCTGCTGGCCGTGGCGATCGTCGCCATCCTCGGCCCAGGCCTGATCAACACCGTGATCGCCATTGCCATCGTCTCGCTGCCGTCCTACGTGCGCCTGACCCGTGCCGCCGTGATGGGCGAACTGAACCGCGACTACGTGACCGCCGCCCGCCTCGCCGGTGCCGGCCTGCCGCGCCTGATGTTCATCACCGTGCTGCCCAACTGCATGGCACCGCTGATCGTCCAGGCGACGCTGAGCTTTTCCTCGGCGATCCTCGACGCCGCCGCCCTGGGCTTCCTCGGCCTCGGCGTGCAGCCGCCCACCCCGGAGTGGGGCACCATGCTGGCCTCGGCCCGCGACTACATCGAACGCGCCTGGTGGGTCGTGAGTCTGCCTGGCTTGACCATTTTGCTCAGCGTGCTGGCAATCAACCTGATGGGCGACGGGCTGCGCGATGCGCTGGACCCGAAACTCAAGAATGCCGCCTGAGGAGATTCCCATGTCACTGCTAGAAATCAAGAATCTCAACGTCCGCTTCGGCGACGCCACCGCTGTGCCGGTGGTCGACGGCCTCGACCTGAGCGTGGACAAAGGCGAAGTCCTGGCCATCGTCGGCGAATCGGGCTCGGGTAAATCCGTGACCATGATGGCGCTGATGGGGCTGATCGAGCACCCCGGCATCGTCACCGCCGATGCGCTGAACTTCGACGGCAAGAACATGCTCAAGCTGAGCAACCGCCAGCGCCGGCAGATCGTCGGCAAGGACCTGGCGATGGTCTTCCAGGACCCGATGACCGCGCTCAACCCCAGCTACACCGTGGGTTTCCAGATCGAAGAAGTGCTGCGCCTGCACCTGAAAATGTCCGGCAAGGCCGCGCGCAAACGCGCCATCGAACTGCTGGAAAAAGTCGAGATCCCCGGTGCTTCCAGCCGCATGGACGCCTACCCGCATCAGCTGTCCGGCGGCATGAGCCAGCGTGTGGCGATTGCCATGGCGATTGCCGGCGAGCCGAAACTGCTGATCGCCGACGAACCGACCACCGCTCTGGACGTGACCATCCAGGCGCAGATCATGGACCTGCTGCTGGCCCTGCAAAAAGAGCAGAACATGGGCCTGGTGCTGATCACCCACGACCTCGCCGTGGTGGCTGAAACCGCCCAGCGCGTGTGCGTGATGTACGCCGGCCAGGCCGTGGAAGTGGGCCAGGTGCCGCAGTTGTTCGACATTCCGGCCCACCCCTACAGCGAAGCGCTGCTGGCGGCGATTCCAGAGCACAGCATGGGCGCCGAGCGCCTGGCGACCTTGCCCGGTATCGTGCCCGGTCGCTATGACCGCCCGCAAGGTTGCCTGCTGTCGCCGCGCTGCCCGTACGTGCAGGACAACTGCCGTCAACAACGCCCGGCCCTCGATCCGAAATCCAACAGCCTCGCCCGCTGCTTCTACCCGTTGAACCAGGAGGTGGCGTGATGGCCGTCGTACTTACCGCCCGTGACCTGACCCGTCATTACGAAGTGTCCCGTGGCATGTTCAAGGGCCATGCGACCGTGCGCGCCCTCAATGGTGTGTCGTTCGAACTGGAAGCCGGCAAGACCCTGGCTGTGGTCGGCGAATCCGGTTGCGGCAAATCCACCCTCGCCCGGGCCCTGACGCTGATTGAAGAGCCGTCCTCCGGCTCCTTGAAAATCGCCGGCCAGGAAGTGACCGGCGCCAACAAGGCCGAACGCAAGCAATTGCGCAAAGACGTGCAGATGGTCTTCCAGAGCCCCTATGCGTCCCTCAACCCGCGGCAGAAAATCGGTGATCAACTGGCCGAGCCATTGCTGATCAACACCAACCTGTCGGCCACCGAGCGGCGGGAAAAAGTCCAAGCGATGATGAAGCAGGTGGGCTTGCGCCCCGAGCATTACCAGCGCTACCCGCACATGTTCTCCGGCGGCCAGCGCCAACGCATCGCCCTGGCCCGCGCCATGATGCTGCAACCCAAGGTGCTGGTGGCGGACGAACCGACGTCGGCGCTGGACGTGTCGATCCAGGCCCAGGTGCTGAACCTGTTCATGGACCTGCAGCAGGAATTCAACACCGCCTACGTGTTCATCTCCCACAACCTGGCGGTGGTGCAGCATGTGGCCGATGACGTGATGGTGATGTACCTCGGCCGCCCGGTGGAAATGGGCCCCAACGAGTCCATCTACAGCCGCCCGTTGCACCCCTACACCCAGGCGCTGCTGTCGGCCACCCCGACCATTCACCCGGACCCGAACAAGCCGAAGATCAAGATCGTCGGCGAACTGCCCAACCCGCTCAACCCACCGTCCGGCTGCGCCTTCCACAAGCGCTGCCCGTACGCCACCGAGCGCTGCAAGACTGAAGAGCCGGCCTTGCGTTTGCTGGATAACCGGCAGGTAGCGTGTCATTACGCCGAGCAGTTCCTCGAAGGTGCGGCATGATCGAGGGCTGATCACCCATAGGTTCAACCCTTGCCCTGGGTAATGCATCAGGCAAGAAAAACCCCTCCAGCCCCGACTGAACATCAGTTGGGGCTGGAGGGGTTTTCTTCAGGTCAGAAATCTACGTCTGGCTATCGCCTTCACCCTCCGCATCTTCATCGTCATCCGGCGTATCAATCGGCGAACCATCATCATCCTCGCCATCGTCCGGATCACCTGCATCCGCATCGGTCGCGGCCAGCATCAACTCACCTTGAACCACCGAGCCACTCGACGCGTGCTTCTCATGCTCATCGCATTCGGCCCACACAGCCGTGGAGCCCAGGGACAGCATCACCAACACCTTCAGCAAAAACATCATGCGTAGAAGCTTGTTCATAGCCACTTCCTTCTTTTCCGGATAAAGCCGGGGCCTGACGGCGCTCAAGAAAATCTAGTTCTGAACAGGCCGGTTCACCAGATAGGACGCTGCCGAACCACCATAAATGCCCCCGCCCGGCAGATTGGTTTCGAATAAGCGTTATCTCCAAACCTACTAAAGCCAGGAACTCGTGTGGGAGCCAGGCTTGCCCGCGAAGAGGCCGGCACAGCCAACATCCAGGCAGGCTGACCCACCGCTTTCGCGAGCAAGCTTTACTCCCACAGAGGGAACTGTGCCAAACACAAGTTTCTTGCCCACTGAAGATCCAGTGTGGGAGCAAGGCTTGCCCGCGAAGAGGCCGGCATACCCAACATCCAGGCCAGCTGTCCCACCGCTATCGCGAGCAAGCTTTGCTCCCACAGAGGGATCTATGCCGAGCACAAGTTTTTTGCCCACTAAAGATCCAGTGTGGGAGCGGGCTTGCTCGCGAAGAGGCCAGCATATCCAACATCCAGGCAGGCTGACCCACCGCTATCGCGAGCAGGCTCGCTCCCACAGTGAATTATTTATGTTCAGGACACGGGACAAGCCATAAAAAACCCCGCAGCTTTCGCAACGGGGTTTCGGTTTCAACGCTCAGCGCTTAGTGATGCTCACGCGTCGCGCGGAATTTCACGTCCGGCCAGCGCTCTTCCATCAGCGCCAGGTTGACTCGGGTCGGGGCCAGGTAGGTCAGGTGACCGCCGCCGTCCAGCGCGAGGTTTTCCACGGCCTTGTTGGAGAATTCCTCGAGTTTCTTCTTGTCGTCGCATTCGATCCAACGAGCGGAATACACGGTGATCGGCTCGTAGGAGCACTCGACCTTGTATTCCTCTTTCAAGCGGCTGGCGACGACGTCGAACTGCAGCACACCGACGGCACCGAGGATGATGTCGTTGCTGCGGGTCGGGAAGAACACCTGGGTGGCGCCTTCTTCGGCCAGTTGCTGGAGGCCCTGGCGCAGTTGCTTGGACTTGAGCGGGTCCTTCAGGCGTACGCGTCGGAACAGTTCCGGCGCGAAGTGCGGGATGCCGGTGAAGCCCAGGGTTTCGCCTTCGGTGAAGGTGTCGCCGATCTGGATGGTGCCGTGGTTGTGCAGGCCGATGATGTCACCGGCGAAGGCCTCTTCCAGTTGCTCGCGTTCCGAGGAGAAGAACGTCAAGGCGTCGCCGATGCGCACGTCCTTGCCGGTGCGCACGTGACGCATCTTCATGCCCTTTTCGTATTTGCCGGAACAGATACGCATGAACGCGATGCGGTCGCGGTGCTTGGGGTCCATGTTCGCCTGGATCTTGAACACGAAGCCCGAGAACTTCTCTTCCACCGGCTCCACGGTGCGCTCGTTGGCGACACGGGCCAGCGGGCGCGGGGCCCAATCGACCACGGCGTCGAGCACATGGTCCACGCCGAAGTTGCCCAGGGCGGTACCGAAGAACACCGGGGTCAGTTGTCCGTCGAGGAACTCCTGCTGGTTGAACTCATGGCAAGCGCCCTGCACCAGTTCCAGTTGCTCGACAAAACGATCGTACTCGTCGCCCAGGTGCGCGCGGGCCTCGTCGGAGTCGAGCTTCTCGATGATCTTGACGTCGGTGCGCTCATGCCCGTGACCGGCGGTGTAGACGATGATGTAGTCGTCGGCCAGGTGGTACACGCCCTTGAAATCGCGGTAGCAACCGATCGGCCAGGTGATCGGCGCCGCCTTGATCTTCAGGACCGCTTCGATTTCGTCGAGCAGTTCGATCGGGTCGCGGATGTCACGGTCGAGTTTGTTGATGAAGCTGACAATCGGCGTGTCCCGCAGGCGGCAGACGTCCATCAGCGCGATGGTCCGTGGCTCGACGCCTTTACCGCCGTCGAGGACCATCAGTGCCGAGTCCACTGCCGTCAGGGTGCGGTAGGTGTCTTCGGAGAAGTCTTCGTGGCCCGGGGTGTCGAGCAGGTTGATCATGTGATCGCGGTACGGGAACTGCATGACCGACGTGGTAATGGAAATACCCCGTTGTTTTTCCATTTCCATCCAGTCGGAGGTGGCATGGCGGTCGGATTTGCGAGATTTCACCGTGCCGGCGACCGCAATCGCCTTGCCCATCAGCAAGAGCTTCTCGGTGATGGTGGTCTTACCGGCATCGGGGTGGGAAATAATGGCGAAAGTGCGGCGTTTCGCGACTTCGGCGGCCTGTTTGGTCATGGGAAATCGCCTGGCAGGTGATTCAAAAAAGGGCGGCGATTATAGCTCAACTTGTGCCAGGAACCGAACCGTTGAGCACATCCAGGGTGGCCAGATCTTCCCTGGCATGGGAACCTTTTGCTGCGTGGAGGCGTCCACCCCCCTGATACGAGCAACCGTCAGGGGCTGAAAAATCAGCAAGTTAGCCTGACGAGGCTGCGCTCATGGCTCGATTTACCTGCCGTTTTACCGGCATGGAAAAGAGCTGCTTCTCGCGAACGTTCTCCCGGCAACCAGTGATGGTTTGCCGCCCGGGAAAGCGTGCGCCGACTGAAAGACAAAGGAGTCCGCCTGTGGCTATCCGCTATGGCAAAGGGCTTATCGGGGGTGCGGTCGTCGTCGCTCTCCTGGCCCTGTTGGTCCACTGGATCGGCATCGATACGATCCAACGCTACCACGACGATCTGCTGTTCTACCTGCAAGCGCACCTGCTGCTGGTACTGGCTTCCATGCTGGCGGCCCTGCTCGTGGGCATTCCCGCCGGCATCGCCCTCAGTCGCCCCGGCATGGTCGGGCGCGCCGAACGCTTCATGCAAGTGTTCAACATCGGTAACACTGTGCCGCCCTTGGCCGTGCTGGCCATCGCCCTGGGCATCCTGGGCATCGGCAGCGGTCCCGCCATCTTCGCCCTGTTCCTCGCCTCGCTGTTGCCCATCGTGCGCAACACCTATGAAGGCCTGAAAAACGTCCAGGGCTCCCTCAAGGAAGCCGCCGTCGGCATCGGCATGACCCCGCGCCAGGTGCTGTGGAAAGTCGAGTTGCCCAACGCCGTGCCGATCATCGTCGGTGGCGTGCGCGTGGCACTGGCTATCAACGTCGGCACCGCGCCGCTGGCGTTCCTGATCGGCGCCAACAGCCTCGGCAGCCTGATCTTCCCCGGCATCGCCTTGAACAACCAGCCGCAGCTGTTGCTCGGCGCGGCCTGCACCGCCCTGCTGGCGTTGCTGCTCGACGGCCTGGTGACACTGGCCAGCCGCCTCTGGCTGGAACGCGGTCTGCGACCGTCATAAGCCGGCTGGATAAAGGAAATCGTTTATGAAGAAGTTGAGCTTGATACTGGGCTGCGTTCTGCTGTTCGCAGGATTCGCCCAAGCTGCTGAAAAACCGCTGATCCGCCTCGGCGCCCGGGTGTTTACAGAACAGACGTTGCTGGCGGAAATCACCGCGCAATACCTGCGCAGCAAGGGCTACGACGCGCAGATTACCGGCGGCCTGGGCAGCAACCTGGCCCGCAGCGCCCATGAAACCGGGCAACTGGACATGCTCTGGGAATACACCGGTGTGTCACTGGTGGCCTACAACCATGTCACGGAGAAACTCGACAGCGCCCAGTCCTACGCCCGTGTGAAAGAACTCGACGCGAAAAAAGGCCTGGTCTGGCTGACACCGTCGAAATTCAGCAACACCTACGCCCTGGCACTGCCGGAAAAAATCGCCCGCCAATACCCGCAGATCAACAGCATCAGCCAGTTGAACACGGTGCTGCAGGCCGAAGCCGATGACAATCATCTGGTGGCCCTGGACACCGAGTTCGCCAACCGCTCCGACGGCCTGGCGGGCATGGTCGAACAGTACGGCATGAACCTGACCCGCAAGAACATCCGGCAGATGGACGCAGGCCTGGTCTACACCGCCCTGCGCAACGGCCAGGTATTCGCCGGCCTGGTGTACACCACCGACGGCCGGTTGAACGCGTTCAAGCTGAAGTTGCTGGAAGACGACAAGCATTACTTCCCCGACTACACCGCCGCGCCGGTGGTGCGCCAGGCGTACCTCGACGCGCACCCGCAACTGGCCGCACAGCTCAAGCCCCTGGCCGAGCTGTTCGACGACGCAACCATGCGCCAGCTCAACGCCCGCGTGGACGTCAACCACGAAAGCCCTTCCACCGTTGCCGCCGATTTCCTGCGCCAGCATTCGCTGCTCTCAACCCAATGACCTGGAGGAAAAGCCATGGATTTTCTTGACGCCTTTTCCCATCTGGACTGGCCGCTGGTACTGCACCTGACCTGGCAGCACATCACCCTGGTGGGCATCGCCGTGACCCTGGCAATTGTTGTCGGTGTGCCGCTGGGCATCTTCATGACCCGCTTCCCGGCGCTCGCCGGCCCATTGCAGGCCAGCGCCACAGTGCTGCTGACGATTCCGTCGATTGCGCTGTTCGGCCTGCTGTTGCCGTTCTATTCCAAGTTCGGCCAAGGCCTGGGCCCGATGCCGGCGATCACCGCGGTGTTTCTCTATTCGCTGTTGCCGATCATGCGCAACACCTACCTGGCCCTGACCGGCGTCGAACCGGGCATCCGTGAAGCTGCCCGTGGCATCGGCATGACCTTCGGCCAGCGCCTGCGCATGGTCGAACTGCCCATCGCCGTGCCGGTGATCCTGGCCGGCGTACGCACCGCCGTGGTCATGAACATCGGCGTCATGACCATCGCCGCCACCATCGGCGCCGGTGGCCTGGGCGTGCTCATCCTCGCTTCCATCAGCCGCAGCGACATGTCGATGCTGATCGTCGGCGCCGTGCTGGTCAGTCTCCTGGCCATCTTCGCCGACCTGCTTCTGCAATGGCTGCAACGCTCGCTGACCCCAAAAGGATTACTGAAATGATCGAACTTCAAAACCTCAGCAAAACCTTCAAGAGCAACGGCAAGGACGTCAAGGCCGTGGACTCGGTGAACCTGACCGTCAACGAAGGCGAGATCTGCGTGTTCCTCGGGCCGTCGGGCTGCGGCAAAAGCACCACGCTGAAGATGATCAATCGCCTGATCCCGCCCACTTCGGGCAAGGTGTTGATCAACGGTGAAGACACCACCGGCCTGGACGAAGTGACCCTGCGCCGCAACATCGGTTATGTGATCCAGCAGATCGGCCTGTTCCCGAACATGACCATCGAGGAAAACATCACCGTGGTCCCGCGCCTGCTCGGCTGGGACAAGCAGAAATGCCACGACCGCGCCCGCGAGCTCATGAGCATGATCAAGCTCGAACCCAAGCAGTACCTGCATCGCTACCCCCGTGAACTGTCCGGTGGTCAGCAGCAGCGGATCGGCGTGATCCGGGCCCTGGCGGCCGATGCGCCGCTGCTGCTGATGGACGAACCCTTCGGCGCGGTGGACCCGATCAACCGCGAGATGATCCAGAACGAGTTCTTCGAGATGCAACGGGCGCTGAACAAGACCGTGATCATGGTCAGCCACGACATCGACGAAGCGATCAAGCTGGGAGACAAGATCGCGATCTTCCGCGGCGGCAAGCTGGTCCAGTTCGATCACCCGGACACGCTGCTGGCGCATCCGGCCGACGAGTTCGTCAGCAGCTTCGTCGGCCAGGACAGCACGCTCAAGCGCCTGTTGCTGGTCAAGGCCGAAGACGCGGCGGACAACGCCCCGTCGGTCAGCCCCGAGACGCCAGTGGGTGAGGCACTGGAGTTGATGGACGAACATGACCGTCGCTACCTGGTGGTCACCTGTGCCGAGAACAAGGCCCTGGGGTATGTGCGCCGTCGCGACCTGCACCGCCAGACCGGCACCTGCGGACAATACCTGCGCGAGTTCAACGCCACCGCAGCCTATGACGAACACCTGCGGATCCTGCTGTCGCGCATGTACGAGTTCAACCGTTCGTGGCTGCCGGTGTTGGATGCCGAGCGGGTATTCCTCGGCGAAGTGACCCAGGAATCGATTGCCGAGTACCTGAGCTCGGGGCGCTCGCGCGGGGGCAAGACCAGCATTGTCTCGCCGGCCGAGACTGCCTCAGTCTGACCAAGCACGACTGCTTTTGTGGCGAGGGAGCTTGCTCCCGCTGGGTCGCGCAGCGGCCCCAAAAAAGCGATGAGCGCTTCGCACTCAAGCGGGAGCAAGCTCCCTCGCCACAAAGGCAAAAGCCATATTGAGCAAGGTCGAATACCAATCCAAGGGAACATCAATCTGTCACGCTGGTCGGTTACATCATGAGCTGTCGCGGGCCGCACGACGGATGTGTGCAAAAACGCGACATTTTTAGTTGATCTCAGGCCCCTCACGCCCTAAAGTTCGCGCCGAACGTCCATGCTGGAAACGATCCATCCGGCTCAAGTACTGACGACGAGACAGCAAGGCCAAGGGAATCACGCATCCCGTGGCCTTTTTGCTTTCGGCGACATGCCTTGGGAAGTAGGCGAACCAAAGTGGGGATACGGAGGACGTTCACGAGGGCTGCTTGCCCTCACACCCATTGATCCTGATGTTTGCCAGTAGGAGTCCCAAGTATGTCGATCCAGGTCGAAGATTATTTCGCGCGCGAAACCTTCCAGAAAATGAAAGCGTTCGCCGACAAGCAGGAAACCCCCTTCGTGGTGATCGACACCGCGATGATCTCCAAGGCCTATGACGACCTGCGCGCCGGTTTCGAATTCGCCAAGGTCTACTACGCCGTCAAGGCCAACCCGGCGGTGGAAATCATCGACCTGCTCAAGGATAAAGGCTCGAACTTCGACATCGCCTCGATCTATGAGCTGGATAAGGTCATGAGCCGTGGCGTCGGCCCGGACCAGATCAGCTACGGCAACACCATCAAGAAATCCCGCGACATTCGCTACTTCTACGAGAAGGGCGTGCGTCTGTATGCCACCGACTCTGAAGCCGACCTGCGCAACATCGCCAAGGCCGCGCCGGGCTCGAAAGTCTATGTACGGATCCTCACCGAAGGCTCGACCACCGCTGACTGGCCGTTGTCGCGCAAGTTCGGCTGCCAGACCGACATGGCCATGGACCTGCTGATCCTGGCCCGCGACCTGGGCCTGGTGCCGTACGGCATTTCGTTCCACGTCGGCTCGCAACAACGCGACATTAGCGTCTGGGACGCGGCCATTGCCAAGGTCAAGGTGATCTTCGAGCGTCTGAAGGAAGAAGACGGCATTGTCCTTAAGCTGATCAACATGGGTGGCGGCTTCCCGGCCAACTACATCACCCGTACCAACAGCCTGGAAACCTACGCCGAGGAAATCATCCGTTTCCTCAAGGAAGACTTCGGCGACGACCTGCCGGAAATCATCCTGGAGCCGGGCCGTTCGTTGATCGCCAACGCCGGTATCCTGGTCAGCGAAGTGGTACTGGTGGCGCGCAAGTCCCGTACCGCCGTCGAGCGTTGGGTGTACACGGATGTGGGCAAGTTCTCCGGCCTGATCGAAACCATGGACGAAGCCATCAAGTTCCCGATCTGGACCGAGAAGAAAGGCGAGATGGAAGAAGTGGTCATCGCCGGGCCTACCTGTGACAGCGCCGACATCATGTATGAGAACTACAAGTACGGGTTGCCGTTGAACCTGGCTATTGGTGATCGCCTGTATTGGCTGTCGACCGGGGCCTATACCACCAGTTATAGCGCGGTGGAATTCAATGGCTTTCCGCCGCTGAAATCGTTTTACGTGTGATGTGTTTGGGCGCTTGAACCTCCGTAGTTCTTGCTCTGTCAGGTAATAAAAAGCGGCGCTTTTCAGAAATGGAAGGCGCCGTTTTTTTTGATGGGTTGGTGTGCAGATCCGTTATTTAGGTAACGGCTGCTTATGGTTCCGCCCTGACGGCGGGTCACTTTCGAAAAGCGCGGAAGCCGGCCCAGTCGAAAGTAACCAAAGCGCTTGTGCCCCACCACTCGGTGCCTCGCCTAGGCTCGGCATGCCTGAACGAAGGCATTGCTCCGTGGGCCGCCGCGAAGGGCCATCCATGGCCCAGCGCGGCTAACCCGGCATCCATGCCGGGTTGCCCACTGCGCAACACCTTCGTTCAGCCAGCGTGGTTAACGGGGCGCCGAGATCAACGTCCACCGCGAGGCGGCCTAACAGCCGGCCTGGCTCTCCCGGTCGTACACCCATCAGATCTGTTTGAGCAGGACCTGTGGGAGCAAAGCTTGCTCGCGAATGCGGTGTTCCAGTCAATGAAGATGTTGGATGTGCCGGCCTCTTCGCGAGCAGGCTCGCTCCCACAGGAGTTCTTCGCTCATGCAAATGATCGAAGCTTTTGGGTGTGTTTATGAATGCTTCTCGATAACACACGGCATAATGCACGCCGTGATGAACAGTAAATGAACAAGGCGAGCGACGTGTTGAAGAAAACCCTGTTCCAGTTGCACTGGTTTTTCGGCATCAGTGCCGGGCTGGTCCTGGCGTTGATGGGCGTTACCGGGGCGGTGGTGTCGTTCCAGGATGAAATCCTGCGGGCCTTGAACCCACAGGTGCTGATGGTCGAGAAGCAGCCGGCCGGCGTCCTGCCGCCTGCCGAGTTGGTGGAACAGATCGAGGCTGCCTCCGGCAAGACCGTCGCCATGCTCTGGGTCGAGACCGACAGCGGCAACGCCGCGCGGGTGATCTTTGCGGCGCCTCCTGGGGAAAAACGTGGCGCCATGCGCTATTTCAACCCTTACAACGCGCAGTTCATGGGCGATGTGACGGGCCAGGACTTCTTCGGCTTTGTGCTCAGGTTGCACCGCGTCCTGACCCTGGATGATGTCGGTCGGCAAATCACCGGGGCCTGCACGCTGATCCTGGTGTTTTTCTGCCTGTCCGGGCTGTACCTGCGCTGGCCGCGCCAATGGAAAAGCTGGCGCGCCTGGCTGACCCTCGACTGGGGGAAAAAAGGTCGGAGCTTCAATTGGGACCTGCACTCCGTGGCGGGCACCTGGTGCCTGGTGTTTTATCTGCTGGCGGCCCTGACCGGGCTGACCTGGTCCTACGAGTGGTACAACAAAGGCGTGACCCGCCTGCTCTCCGATTCACCGAAAGAGGAACGGGTGCGCAATCGTGGCCCGGTGCCGAGCGGTCCACTTCCCGTGGCCGATTACCGGGCCATGTGGAGCAGCATCTACAGCGCCGCCGGTCCGGGGCTGTCGTCCTATAACGTGCGCATGCCGCCCGTGGCCGGACAACCGGCGACCGTGTTCTACCTGCTGAAAAACTCGCCCCACGACCGGGCGCTGAACCAGCTCATCCTCGACCCGGCCACCGGTGTCATCAACCGGCACAGCCGCTACAGCGACAAGAGTTTCAAGGCGCAGTTGCTGACCAGTGTCTATGCCCTGCATGTCGGCAGTTACTTCGGCCTGGTCGGACGGATCCTGGTGACCATCGCCGCGCTGACCATGCCGCTGTTCTTCATCACCGGCTGGTTACTGTACCTGGACCGCCGCCGCAAGAAGCGCCACGTCAGAAACGCCCGTCAGGCCCTCATCGCCAACCCGGGCAATGCGCCGGCCTGGCTGATCGGCTTCGCCAGCCAAAGCGGTTTCGCCGAGCGACTGGCCTGGCAGACCGCCGGCCAACTCCAGGCCGCCGGCTTGCCCGTGAAGGTCCAGCCACTGGCCGGTGTGCGTGAGCAGGACCTGAACGACGCCACCCATGCGCTGTTTGTCGTCAGCACCTTTGGCGACGGCGAAGGGCCGGACAGTGCCCGAGGCTTCGAACGCAAGGTGCTGGGCCAGGCCTTGAGCCTGGAGCGCCTGCAGTATTCGGTGCTGGGCCTGGGCGACCGGCAATATGAACACTTCTGCGGCTTCGCCCGGCGCCTGCACGCCTGGCTGGCGGAACACGGCGGCAAGACCCTGTTCGCGCCGGTGGAAGTCGACAGCGGCGATCCTTACGCCCTGCGTCACTGGCAACAACAATTGGCGGAGCTGACCGGCCAAGCCCCGCTGGACACTTGGCAGGCGCCAAGCTTCGAAAACTGGACCCTCAGCCAGCGCACCCTGCTCAACCCCGACAGCAGCGGCTCGGGCGTGTACCTGCTGGGCCTCACCGCCCCCGGCCCGAGCAGTTGGCTGGCCGGTGACCTGGTGGAAATCCTGCCGCGCAATGACCTGTGGGCCATCGAACATTTCCTCGACGGACTCGGCCTCTCCGGCCACGCGCGCGTGCAAATCGATGGCCTGTCCCAGAGCCTCGACCAGGCCCTGGCGACCCGTCAACTGCCGGAAAACCGCGCCCACCTGGTCGGCCTGCATGCCCAGGCACTGGTGGATGCCCTGGCACCGCTGGCGATACGCGAGTACTCCATCGCCTCGATCCCGGCCGACGGTGTGCTGGAGTTGATTGTGCGCCAGGAACGTCACGCCGATGGCAGCCTGGGCGTCGGCTCCGGCTGGCTGACCGAACACGCACCGCTGGGGAGCGCCGTCAGCCTGCGACTGCGCCGCAACAGCAGCTTCCACCTGCCGGCCCAGGGTGTGCCGATGATCCTGCTGGGCAACGGCACCGGCCTGGCCGGCCTGCGCAGCCTGCTCAAGGCGCGCGTCACCGAGGGCATGCAGCGCAACTGGCTGCTGTTTGGCGAGCGCAACCGCGAACACGATTTCCACTGCCGCGATGAGTTGCAGGAATGGGTGACCTCGGGCGACCTGGAACGCCTGGACCTGGCCTTCTCCCGGGATCAGAAGCAGAAAGTCTACGTCCAGGACCGCCTGCTGGAATCGGCCGCGCTGCTCAAGCAATGGCTGGCCGACGGCGCGGTGATCTATGTCTGCGGCAGCTTGCAGGGCATGGCATCCGGGGTGGATCACGTGCTCAACAACGTGCTGGGGCGCGAGGAAGTGGAGCGGCTGATCGAGCAGGGGCGGTATCGGCGGGATGTCTACTGACAGACCCCCATCTTAAGTAACCCACCGCCCCCTTGTGGGAGCAAAGCTTGCTCGCGATGGCGAACTGTCAGTCAGCCACTTCTAGACAGATATACCGTTATCGCGAGCAAGCTTTGCTCCCACAGTGGCTTTTCCCACAGAGGTTCCTGGCCCGACTGACAGTCAAACCGGCTGCAACTTCTTCTCGAACACCGCCACGCCTTCCAGGTCCCGCAACACCACGCTCATCTCCCCGCTCTGCCCGTCGATGTTCACCTCGCCAAAGAACTGATACCCGGCGAACGGCGAGGTGTTCTGGGCCGGGGGCGCTTTCTGGAACACCACTTCCGGGCCGAAGGTCTTGTCCAGGGCATTGGGCCCGAAGCTGCCGGCATTCAATGGCCCGGCGACGAACTCCCAGAATGGTTCGAAATCCTGGAACGCGGCGTGTTCGGGGTGGTAGTGATGGGCGGCGCAATAGTGGACGTCGGCGGTGAGCCAGACGTAGTTGCGCACCTGATGCTTGCGCAGGTAGCCGAGCAGTTCGGCGACCTCCAGTTCACGCCCCTGGGCCGCGCCCGGGTCACCGTTGGCGACAGCTTCCCAGCGCGGCACGCCGGGGCTGACTTCGCCATCCGGCACACCCAGGCCAATGGGCATGTCGGCGGCGATGACTTTCCACTGGGCACGGGATTGCTTCAATTCGCGCTTGAGCCAATTCAACTGCTCACGCCCCAGGAACGGTTTGGCCGCGCCGAGGTTGGCGTCGTTGGCTTCGCGGTAGCTGCGCATGTCCAGCACGAACACATCCAGCAGCGGCCCGTAACCGAGCTTGCGGTAGATCCGTCCACCGCCGTCAGCCTTCTGCAAGCGCATCGGCGCGTATTCCAGCCAGGCCTGTCGCGCGCGCCCCACAAGGCTGTGGATATCCTTGGTCTGGTAGCGCTCGTCCAGTTGCTTGCCCGGCGACCAGTTGTTGACCACCTCATGGTCGTCCCACTGCCAGATCTGCGGCACTTCGGCATTGAAGCGACGGACGTTTTCGTCCATCAGGTTGTAGCGATAGTTGCCGCGATACTCATCCAGGGTCTCGGCAACCTTGCTCTTGGCTTCGGTGGTGAGGTTGCGCCAGACGCGTCCACCCTCAGCGGTGATTTGCGCCGGCACCGGGCCGTCGGCGTAGATGGTGTCGCCGCTGTGGATAAAAAAATCCGGCAGGCGCAGGCGCATGGCTTCGTAGATGCGCATGCCGCCGATGTCCGGGTTGATGCCGAAGCCCTGGCCGACGGTGTCACCACTCCAGACAAACCGGATGTTGCGCTTGAACTGTGGCACGCTGCGCAGGTGGCCGAGCCAGGGTTCGCTGGCGACACCGCTCTGGGCGTCTTCGAAATGCACTCGGTAGAAAATTGCCTGGTCGCGGGGCAGCCCGGTGAGTTCGACCCGGGCGGTGAAATCGCTGCGGGCGTCGGCCATGGGCGAGACGAAGCGGCGCGGATTGCTGAACGTGCTGCGGGTGTCCCACTCCACCACCATCCGCGCCGGACGGTCGCTGCGGCTCCAGATCATCGCCCGGTCGCCCTGCAAGTCGCCCGACTGCACACCGTCGGTGAGCACCGGCCGATCCTTGACCGAAGCCATCACCGCCGGCGCCAGCCCCGGCAACAACAACCCCGCCCCCACGGCTTGCATCACACGACGACGGCCCAGGTCGAATTCGCTCATGGTGTTCTCCCTTGAAATGGGAAAACTTAAGCATGGCTCTGTGAAGTGGGTGTGACAGGAATTTTATGACCACCCCAAAACCACTGTGGGAGCGAGCTTGCTCGCGATGGCAGGGTGTCAGGCAACCTATTTGTCGACTGATACACCGCTATCGCGAGCAAGCTCGCTCCCACAGGGGAGAACAGGGTTGGTCAGGCTTTTGCCGGCTCCAACGCCATCTCTACCACCTCAGGCCGCTTGAGCAGCGCATACGCCACCCCAGTCAGCAGGCTCCCCGCCACGATCGCCAGCAGGTACAACAGCGCATGGTTGATGGCGTTGGGGATCAGCATCACGAACAGGCCGCCGTGGGGGGCCATGAGCTTGCAGCCGAAGTACATCGACAGCGCACCGGTCAGCGCGCCGCCGGCAATGCTGGCCGGGATCACCCGCAGCGGATCCTTGGCCGCGAACGGGATCGCGCCTTCAGAGATGAAGCACAGCCCCAGCACCAGCGCGGCTTTACCGGCCTCGCGCTCGGTCTGGGCGAATTTGCGCCGGGCGATGAAGGTGGCGATGCCCAGGCCAATCGGCGGCACCATGCCGGCGGCCATGGCCGCGGCCATCGGTGCATAACTCTGGGAAGCCAGCAGCCCCACCGAAAACGCGTAGGCAGCCTTGTTGATCGGCCCACCGAGGTCGACGCACATCATCGCCCCCAGCAACACGCCCAGCAGAATCGCATTGGTGGTGCCCATGCTGTCGAGGAAGTGGGTCAGGGCGTCGAGCATCCCCGCCACCGGTTTACCGACGATGTAGATCATCACCAGGCCGGTGAACAGGCTCGCCAGCAGCGGAATGATCAGGATCGGCTTGAGCGCTTCCAGGCTCTGGGGCAAACGCGCATAGCGGTTGATCGCCTTGGCCGTGTAACCGGCCAGGAAACCGGCGATGATCCCGCCAATGAAGCCGGCGCCGAGGGTGCTCGCCAGCAACCCGCCGATCATGCCTGGCGCCAGGCCTGGCCGGTCGGCGATGGAATAGGCGATGTAGCCGGCCAGCAGCGGCACCATCAATTTGAACGCGGTTTCGCCGCCGATCTGCATCAGCGCGGCTGCCAGGGTTCCAGGTTCCTTGAAGGCCTCGATACCGAACACGAACGACAAGGCGATCATCAAACCACCGGCCACCACCATCGGCAACATGAACGATACGCCCGTCAGCAGGTGCTTATAGGCACCGCTTTTTTCCGCTTTCGCCGGCCCCGAGGCGGCGCCACTCGCCGCGCTTTCCTGCCGCCCTTCGGCCAAGGCTTTTTTCAGCGTGGCTTCGGCCTGTTTCAAGGCAATGCCGGTGCCACAACGATAAATTTTCTTGCCGGCAAAACGTTCGGTGGCAACTTCGATATCAGTCGCCAGCAGTACCACATCGGCCTCGGCGATTGCCTCGGGGCTCAACGGATTGCGCGCGCCCACCGAGCCTTGGGTTTCGATCTTCAGGTCGTAACCCAAGCGCGCCGCCGCCTGCTGCAAGGCTTCGGCGGCCATGAAGGTGTGTGCAACGCCGGTCGGGCAAGCCGTGATCGCAACCAGGCGTGGAGCGCGCTCGGTCGACGTCGCCGGCTCTTGCGCGAACACGTCGGCCTCGCCCAGAACCTCAGCTTCTTCGGCGCCACGACGCAGCACCGCATCAACGTCCTGGAGAGCCAGGGCCGGTGTGCTGCGGAACACCCGCTTGCCAACAAACCGCGACAGGTCCACCGGGCCGCTGGCGACCAGCAACACCCACTCGGCCGCTTCGAGGGTCGCGGCCGACAACTGGCGCTCCGGATGGGCCGCGTCATGGACTTCGACACTGGTACTCCAACCCTGGCGCTGCGCCGCAGCGTCCAGCAGGCGGGCGCACAACACACTGGTAACCATGCCGTTCGGGCAGGCCGTCACAATGGCTAGTTTCATTCTTGCTAACCCTCTTATTGTTCTGTCAGGGGGCGCACGCGCACGCCCTGTTCAAGCGACGCCAGCAACGCGGTGTCGTGGATGCCAAAACCGATCTGCGTGACCGCCATGGCAGCGATGGCCGTGGCGGTGCGCAACGTCTGTTCCGGGGTGTCGGCGCTGAGCAGGCCGTGCAGCATGCCCGCCAGCAGCGAATCCCCGGCGCCCACGGTGCTGGCGACGCTGACCTTGGGTGGCGAGGCATGCAGCGCCGTACCGACACTGAACCAGTTCACGCCGTCGGCACCGTGGGAAATCACCACATGCTCGACGCCCTGGGCATGCAGGCGCTGCGCCGCTTGCGCCTGGGCCAATTCGCTCACCACCTCACAACCCAGCGCATCGGCCAGTTCTTCGGTGTTCGGCTTGATCAGCCACGGCCCCGCCGCCAGGGCGACACGCAAGGCTTCGCCACTGGTGTCGAGGGCCACGTTCAGGCCGAGTGTTTTCAAGCGCGTGATCAAGGCCTGCAACCACTGCGGGCTGACACCCCGGGGCAAGCTGCCCGCCACCACAACCACGTCGTGACCGGGGGCGATTTGCTCAAGGCGCGCCAGCAAGGCGTGCTGTGCGGCTTCATCAACCACCGGGCCCGGGCCGTTGAGGTCAGTGATGCGTCCGTCCTGCTCAGCCAGTTTGATATTGCTACGGGTTTCGCCGGGAACACGGATAAATGCATCGACAAAACCACGCTGGGCAAACAGCGTCTCGAACACCTGGGCATTGTCTTCGCCCAGAAAACCACTGACCGTCAGCGTATGGCCGAGATCGGCCAACACCTGGGCCACGTTCACGCCCTTGCCGGCGGCGTGGGCGTGCATGCCGTCGCTGCGGTTGACCTGGCCCGGCTCCAGGCGCGCCAACTCCACCGTGAGGTCGAGCGCCGGGTTGAGGGTCAGGGTAAGAATCTTCGCCATTACAGCGCCTCCACTAATGCGCGCACGTCATCGGCGCTGCCCACGGCCAAGGCCTCTTGGGCCAGGGTTTGTACTTGCGCCAGGCTCAACTCGCGGACCCGCGCCTTGACCTCGGCAATGCTGCGGGCCGAGACACTCAGTTCGTCCACGCCCAGGCCCACCAGCACCGGCACCGCCAGTGGGTCGGCCGCCAGTTCGCCACACACACCGACCCATTTGCCATGGGCATGGGCGGCGCGCACAGTGATGTCGATCAGTTGCAGCACCGCCGGGTGCAAGCCATCGGCCTGGGCCGAAAGGGTCGGATGACCACGGTCGATCGCCAGGGTGTATTGCGTCAGGTCGTTGGTGCCGACGCTGAAGAAGTCGACTTCCTTGGCGAGCACCGGCGCCAGCAATGCGGCGGACGGCACTTCGATCATGATCCCCAGTTGCAGGTCTGCCACGGGGATTTCCCGGCGCAGGCGCTCGGTCATGTCCCGGGCCTGGCGCCACTCATCGACGCTGCCCACCATCGGGAACATGATCCGCAGCGGACGGCTGTCCGCCGAACGCAACAAGGCCCGCAGTTGCGCTTCCATGACCTGCGGACGCTGCAAGGTCAGGCGGATGCCACGCACGCCGAGGAACGGGTTTTCTTCTTTCGCGATCGGCCAGTATGGCAGCGGCTTGTCACCGCCAACATCCAGCGTACGCACCACCAGCGGTCGACCGGCCAGGCCGTCGAGCACCTTGCGGTATTCGGCTTCCTGAGTCGCTTCATCCGGCGCCTGGGTGTGGGCCATGAAAATCAGTTCGGTGCGCAACAGGCCAATGCCTTCGGCGCCCTGCTCCACCGCGCTGGCGACGCCGGCGCTTTCGCCAATGTTGGCGAACACTTCCACGGCATGACCGTCACGGGTCACCGCCGGTTCGTGACGCTGCTCGGCGGCCACCTTGAGGCGCTGCTCGCGGGTGTCGCGCTCTTCAGCAGCCCGTTGCAAGGTGGCAACGTCAGGGTCCACGTGCAGGCGACCGCGCTGGCCATCCAGCAGCAAGGACGTGCCCGGCGCCAGCAACAATACCGCCGCACCGGCGCCCACCAGCGCCGGAATGCCCAGGGCCCGGGCGACAATGGCGCTGTGGGCGGTGGCGCCGCCACGGGCGGTGAGGATCCCCGCCACCCGCGTCGGGTCCAGGCGGGCGACGTCGGACGGGCCGACTTCGTCCATCACCAGGATGTAGGGTTGATCGGGTTCGTTCGGGGTTTCGACGCCGCACAGTTGCGCCAGCACCCGACGGCCGACGTCTCGCAGATCGGCGGCCCGTTCGGCCAGCAAGGCGTCCTGCAAGGCTTCCTGTTCTTTCGCGGCGGCTTCAACCACCCCCATCCACGCCGCTTGCGCACTCTCGCCCAGCTTCAAGCGAGTGTCGACTTCGTCGCTCAGCTCCGGGTCGTCGAGCATTTCCTGGTGGGTGATGAATATCTCGCGGATGGCCTTGGCCTTGGCGCGTTCAATCAGGCCTTGGATATCGCGGCGCACCTGGTTCAAGGCGTTTTGCAGGCGTTCGCGCTCGATGGCCGCCGATTCACCGCGCAACGGGTAGTCGATGGCCTGCAATACCTGGATGTGGGCCGGGCCGATGGCGATGCCCGGTGCGGCGGCGACGGCCTGGATCAGGCTGCCAGATTCGGGCGCCAACACGACAGTCGCCACTTCGGCTATCACGGTTTCCCGCGGCGCACTCGGCGGCGGCAGCGGTTCGACTTCTTCGCCAAGGCCTTCTTCGATGGCCGCCAGCAGCGCCGGCAACGCATCGGCGGCAATGCTCGGCTCGGCGATGAACTCCAGGACCTGGCCGCGACGGGCGCCCAGGCTCAACAGCTTGCTCAGGCTCTTGGCCGACACGGCGCTGTCCTGGCCGTCGACAATGCGCACGCGGATCTCGCCTTCGAAGCTTTTCGCCAACTGGGCAAGGATCTTCGCCGGACGGGCATGCAGACCATGGGCATTGGCCAGGCCGATGCGCGCGCTGGGCCAGTCGGCGGGCAATTCGCCGCCGAGCACCTCCAGCACTTTGCGGCTGCTGGTGGCGCGACCCAGTTCGTGGCCGCGGCCTTCGATCAGCAAGGCGCAAAGCCTTTCCAGCAAGGCCTGGTGAGCTTCGCCGAGGCTGGCGAGGCAGAACAGCCCGCTCAACGGTTGACCCAGGTAACGGATGGGCTTGTCCGGCGTGACGAACGCCAGGCCCGGACGCTTGACGGTCTGTTCACTGTGCAGCCACCACAAGCCATCGCCCAGGGGCAGCGCATCGACTTGTTGCAACACCCCGGCAAAGCCGTTGCTCACGCAATCGGCCTGGCGCAGCAGGCGAGCGCCGCGCCATACCAATTCTTCAAAATCGTCAGCCGACACACCGAGGCCGATCATCTGGGCATCCAGGGCCAGTTCCTGCGGCGCGCCTTGCAGCAGCTTCAGCAAGGCTTCGGCGGAACTGGCACGGCGCAGGGCCTGGCCCAGGTCCGTCTCGCCGAGGGCGCGGGTCAGCAGTTGCAGCAGGCGCAGGTGTTCGTCGGACTTGGCCGCGATGCCAATCGCCAGGTAGACGATCTGACCATCGCCCCAGTCCACGCCCTCGGGGAATTGCAGCAGGCGCACGCCGGTCGAATGAACCAGCTCGCGGGTCTGCGGGGTGCCGTGGGGGATGGCAATACCTTGGCCAAGAAAGGTCGAGCCCTGGGCTTCGCGAGCCTGCAAGCCGGCGAGGTAACCCTCGGCCACCAAGCCATCGGCCACCAGTTTGTCGGCGAGCAGTTGCAGTGCAGCGTCTTTATCCACAGCGGTCTGCGCCATGGATATCTGCTCTAGAGTGAGCTCGAGCATGCTTTCTCCTTTTTGGCGTCCGGTTGGCGCCAGGTATTGTTTTGAATGAATCAGCTTAGCGTTGCAGGATGATTTTTGGCGTGATCACGGCAGAAGGGCCAAAAATCCTGCTAGCCTTGAAAATACGCTTGCTGAAACGTTTAATCTAGAAAGATTGGCACGTTACTCGATAATCTCTCATCCTTGAAGTGCAACTTGTCGTAAGCGCTTGGACGGTGACCGTCGGCTTGAATCGGGTAGGATGGCCCTTATCGTCGGGGCTAACTCGAAAAAACAAGGAAAACCGGGTTGAAACTCAGTGATATTGCCCAACTAGCCGGTGTGTCCGTGACCACCGCCAGTTACGTCATCAACGGCAAGGCCGAACAGCAACGCATCAGCAGCGCTACCGTCGAACGGGTGCGGGCGGTGGTCCTGGAACACGGCTTCACGCCCAATCCCCAGGCCGCCGGGCTGCGCAGTCGCCACACCCGCACCCTGGGCTTCATCCTGCCAGACTTGGAAAACCCCAGTTACGCACGCATCGCCAAGTTGCTGGAGCAAGGGGCACGGGCGCGGGGCTACCAGTTGCTGATCGCCAGTTCCGACGACGCCCCCGACAGCGAACGGCAACTGTTGCAGTTGTTCCGCGCCCGCCGCTGCGATGCGCTGATCGTCGCCAGTTGCCTGCCGGCCGGCGACGACAGTTACCAGCAGTTGCAGGCCAAGGGCATTCCGATCATCGCCATCGACCGGGTGATGGAGCCGGCGCATTTCTGCTCGGTGATCAGCGACGACCGCCAGGCCAGCCTGCAATTGACCCGCAGCCTGTTGGAGACCCACCCTCGACAAATCGCGCTGATCAGCGCCCGTCCCGAGCTGAGCATCAGCCAGGAACGGGCCGCAGGCTTTCGCGAGGCCTTGGCCGGGTTCGAGGGCCAGGTGCTGATCGAGCATGGCGAGTCGTTCAGCCGTGAATGCGGCCGCCAGTTGATGGAGGAAATGCTCGCGCGCCTGGGGCATCTGCCCGACGCGCTGATCACCACGTCCTACGTGCTGCTGCAAGGGGTGTTCGACGCCCTGCACGATTTCCCGCTCAAGTCGCGGCCGTTGCGCCTGGGTACGTTTGGTGACACGCAGTTGCTGGATTTCCTGCCCCTGCCGGTCAATGCCATGTCCCAGCAGCACCAACTGATCGCCGACAAAGCCCTGGAACTGGCCCTGGCGGCCATCGAAAACAATGACTACCAGCCAGGCGTGCAGGCCATCGCGCGGACATTCAAGCAGCGTATTCACCAAGGCTGACGCTTGTTCAGGATTGATCCATGGAGTTGATCGACACCCACACCCACCTGGATTTTCCAGATTTTGACGCGGACCGCCCGGCGCTGCTGGCGGAAAGCCGCGCCTTGGGCGTGCGGCAAATGGTGATACTGGGCGTGTACCGGGACAACTGGCAGCGGGTCTGGGACCTGGTGCAAAGCGACCCGGACCTGCATGCCGCACTGGGCCTGCACCCGGTGTATCTCGATCAGCATCGGCCCGACGACGTGGCGCAGCTACGCGAGTGGTTGAGCCGCCTGGCCGGGCATCGGCAATTGTGTGCCGTGGGGGAAATCGGCCTGGATTACTACATCCCCACCCTGGACCGCGAACGCCAGCAGGCGCTGTTTGAAGCACAACTGCAACTGGCAGTGGAGTTCGAACTGCCGGCGCTGATCCACGTGCGCCGCAGCCATGCCGACGTGATCGCGACCCTAAAGCGCATGGGGCCCAAACGCGCCGGGATCATCCACGCCTTCGCCGGCAGTTTCGAAGAGGCCCGCGAATACATCAAGCTCGGCTTCAAACTCGGTCTGGGCGGTGCCGCGACTTGGCCCCAGGCCTTGCGCATGCACCGGGTGCTGGCGAAATTGCCGCTGGACGCGGTGGTGCTGGAAACCGATTCCCCGGACATGGCCCCGGCGATGTTCCCCGGCCAACGTAACAGCCCGGCGCATTTGCCGGCGATTTGTGAGGCGCTGGCGGGCATCATGGCGATCAGCCCGGAACGCTTGGCCGAGGCCAGTACCACCAATGCCCGCCAACTGTTCAACTGGTAAAAAAACCTGTGGGAGCGAGCTTGGTGGGAGCAAGGCTTGCTCGCGATCCAGGCACCGCAGCACTCAAGAGACCGCAGTGTTTTCATCGCGGGCAAGCCTTGCTCCCACCAAGCTCGCTCCCACACTGAACCTGCGGTGAATCAGCGGCAATCACACCCGAAACGCATTGATCAACTGCTTGAGCTGCACCACCTGGGCGGACAGTGCACGGCTGGCGTCTTCGGTCTGATGGGCACCTTCGGCGGTGCGTTCGCCAGCGCGGTTGATCTCGACGATGTTCTGGTCGATGTCATGGGCCACCGCCGTCTGCTGCTCTACCGCGGCGGCGATCTGCTGGTTCTGGTCGACGATCATGCCGACGGCACCGAGGATATTTTCCAGGGCCTGCTGGACCTTTTCCGATTGGCTGACCGTGCCGCTGGCCATCTCATGGCTAGTGCCCATCGCCTTGACCGCGGCGCCGACACCACCGTGCAGGCGGGTGATCATCGCTTCGATTTCTTCGGTCGATTGCTGGGTTCGCTTGGCCAGGGTCCGCACCTCATCGGCCACCACCGCAAAGCCGCGCCCCTGTTCACCGGCCCGGGCCGCTTCGATGGCGGCGTTGAGGGCCAGCAGATTGGTCTGCTCGGCGATGCTCTTGATCACATCCAGCACGCGACTGATGGCCTGGCTGTCGGTCGCCAGTTGATTGATCACCTGCACCGACTGATCGATCTCGCTGGCCAAGCGGGCGATACTGCCCTGCTGGGACTCCACCAACCCGCGCCCACTGAGGGTTTCGTCGTTCACGCTGTGGGCGCTGCTCACGGCGGCAGCGGCGCTGCGGGCCACTTCCTGGGCCGTGGCCGACATCTGGTTCATCGCCGTGGCCACCAGTTCGATCTGGCTGCGCTGGCCGGCGACGGCCTGGTTGCTCTGGGCCGATACCGTTTCCACCTGCCCGGCCTGGCGTTCGACTTCGGCGACGGTGCGGCCGACCTGTTCGATCAGGTCATGGATCTTCGCCACCGTACCGTTGAACACTTCACCCAGCTCACCCAGTTCGTCTTTGCTGCGGGCAACAAAATTGACCGTCATGTCCCCCGCCGCCACCTTGTCCATCATCTGGCCCAAATGCTGGAGCGTAGTGCGGGTCGAGGCGTAGAAACCGGCGTACAGGTAAAAAATCAACAGGAACACCAGCACCAGCGCCACGGCTTGCAGCACCATGTGGCTGCGGTTCTGCTCCAAACGCTGCTGCAACTGCACACCAAGAAAGCCCTGGGTCGCCTCGTTCAGCCGATAGGTCTGCTCCATCAGGCCGCCGACCTGCTCAAAGAATGCCGGCCAGGGCGCATCGAGGGTGTCGGCCATCACCACCTGCTCCTCGATCAGTTCCGAGGCCTTCTTGAGGGCACTCTTGCTGCCGTTGGCCTGGGCGGCCAGTGCCTGTCCAGCCGCCTGGCTGGAGCCGAGGGCGTCCTGCAGTTTCAAGTCGTACTCGCCCTGGAGCTTTTCGATCTGCGCCAGCAACTCGTCGAAGCGGGTGCTCGACGCCGAGTTGAGAAACCCCAGCCCCAATGAGGACGCGCCCAGCGCCCGGCCTTCACCGAGAATCTGGGTGACCTTGGGGGTCGTGCCGATGATCAGCTCACTGAGCTGGCGGATGTCGCTCTGGTTGTCGCGGCTCAGCCCCGCCTGGCTGGCGATGATCTGGCCGAACATCTGGGCGCTGTTGAGCAACTTGCCGATCAGCGCACTTTTGCTCTGCAGGGAGCTTTCGGCCTGCTGGACCTTGAAAGCACCGATCATCTCGTCGCGCTTGGCCTCGAAGGCACTGACCTGCTCAGGCTCGATGGCCATGGCCGTCATGCCTTGCAGCCGTGCGAGGACCTGTTGTTCCAGGCTGCCGATCTTCGCTTCGACATCACCGGCCTTGCCGGATTGGCCCAGGCTGGCGTTGATCTGCACCAGGTTATTGAGGGTTTCCAGGTCCCGGCGCAGGGTCAGGCTGCTGCCCAGCAGGTCGAGGCTTTGCAGCTCCACTTGGGTGCCCAGAAATTCCCGATAGGACTCGCGCACCAGAAAGAAGTTGGTCACCAGCATGGGCAGCAGGAACAGCACGCTGATCAGGCTGAACTTCATGCCGAAGCTCAGGCGGTTCATCAGCGCGACGGCGGGCCAGAGCAAACTCTTCACAAGGAAGTCTCCCGGTAGTGTTCTTATTGTTATGAGCTCGCGCACGGAGACAGCAGAAAGCCACTATTCGGGCGCTGTCCCTGTATAGCCTAAATCGGCGGGGAGATTTGTAACTTAAGGTTAACGAGAAGGACTGACACGGTTCAGCTGTGGCGAGGGGATTTATCTGTGGGAGCAAGGCGTTGTTGGAGCAAGGCTTGCCCGCGATGCAGGCGCCTCGATTTCTGAAAGACCGCATCGCTTGTATCGCGGGCAAGCCTTGCTCCCACAAAACCTTTCCCACAGAATCCCTCGCCACAAGGAAATGTGTTGGTTGTTCTCAGGCCAACACCGTCCACAACGCAAACCCGGCATACCAGAGCACCGCCGCACGCAGCAACAATTCCCAGAGACGGTCCAGGCTGTTGATGCCGTCCGGCCCGGCGACGGGCCGGGGGATCTCGCCCGCCACCAGGCCGACCTTGTCGATGAGGGCGGCGGCGCTGATGTTCCAGTTCAGCAGCTCATGCAGCATGACCCGGCTGACCGCGACGAAATTGCCCACCAGGGCGAAGCTCGCCGCCAGCAACCGCACCGGCACCCAATCGAAGGCATGGCGCATTTGTGCAGCTCGCTCGGCCACGCCGGGGTTCTGGCTGTGCTCGGCGGCCAGCGCCAGCAGTCGATAACTCAGGGCGGCGACCGGGCCCAACAGGAAGTACCAGAAAATCACCGCGAAAAAGCTCTGGTAGGCCTGCCACAACAAATGCCTCTGGACCCGCTCCAGCAACTGCTCACCGTCATCGGCTTCAATGTCCAGGTCGCGCTTGGCGACATGGGCCGCCGCTTGCAGGTCTTCCCGACGCCACGCGTCGCGAAACGGCCCGAGGCCGGCCAGCAGATCACCACGCCCCAGGCTGTAGATCACCACCAGCAAATGCACCGGCAGCGCCAGCAGACCATAGGCCACCGGCTCCAGCACCCACAAAAGCAACGCCAGCAGCGCCACGGGCAGCACCACCATCAGCGTCAGCACCAGCCAGGGTCGGCTGACCCAACGCGGGCTCGCCTCAAGCTTGTTCAGCTCGTGCAGCCAACCGCCGTCACGCTGGACCCGCTGGCGCAAGGCCGAGAACTTCTCGATCCAGACGGCCAGCAGCAACACCAGAAAACTCATTGTCCTTCCCCTTCGGTCAGGGCCGCACGATAGCGCGCCCAGTCAAATGCCGGTCCCGGATCGGTCTTGCGCCCCGGTGCGATGTCGCTGTGCCCGCAGATACGCTGCACAGTGATCGCCTTGAACGCCGCTTGCAACTGCCGGGTCAGGTCCACCAATGCGACATATTGCGCGTTAGTGAACGGCAGATCATCCGTGCCCTCAAGCTCGATGCCCAGGGAAAAATCGTTACAGGTCTCACGCCCCTCGAAGCACGAGACGCCCGCATGCCACGCGCGATCCAGACAAGAGACAAACTGGGTCACGGCGCCGTCACGCTCGATCAGAAAATGCGCAGAAACGCGCAGGTCGGCGATACCGATAAAGTAGGGATGTTCCGTGACATCCAGACGATTCTGGAAGAATTCCTGCACCTTGCCCGTGGCGAACTGTGCCGGTGGCAGGCTGATGTTGTGGATCACCAGCAGGGAGATTTCGCCTTCCGGGCGCGCATTGAAGTTGGGCGATGGGCAATGACGCACCCCCTCGCACCAACCGCTCGCGGAGTCCAACTGCATACAGGTTCCTTCGATGACGGCGGTGAATGCCGCCAGTATGCCGTGATCGGACCGGGCTGCGCGATCACTTGCCGCGATTGAGCTGGCGCAGATTGCCCAGCACCGACTCCAGCGCGCGGTCGAACAACAGGGTGTCGTCCAACAGCCGCGCCGCTCCCCGACGAAACTCCAGGGCCAGGCTGGTGCGACTGTGCTCCAGCACCTTGAGGCCGGTGCGATTGACGAAGACATACTTGCCGGTGGCCTCGATGATCGCCGCCAGCTTGCAACGCAGGGTGTTGTCATCGTCCTCCTGGAACTCGACCCAGCTCCCCAGGTGCAACTGGTCGACCTGCAACAGGCCCACATCATCTGCCGGCAAATGCACCGCCACGCTCTCCCCCACCGTTTTTTGTGGGGCACGCAGGACGATCTTTTCCAGCACCTCGACCATGACCGGCGAATCGAACGACTGGGCCTGCTCCGTTGCCTGGCCCATGCGCTCGAGCGCCTGGACATGCAGGACTTCCAGCTCACTGAAAAACTCGCCGGTGGCGAACGGGTCGAACGCCGAGCGGCTCAGGCCTTCACGCAGGGCCTTGAGCAGTTCGGGCACCATCGCCAGCAAACGCAGGCCGGCGTCGGGCTCGTCGTGAGGCTGGACGCTCCAGATCAATTGCTCCAGGGTCAAGACGTCGGCCTGCCATTCGGCGGAATACTTGCCATGCTTGAAGCACGTCAGCAACAACACTTGGCTCCAGGCGTGTTGCACGAACTCCACCACGGCTTGCGGCAAGACTTTGCCCAACATCACCTGGTTCAGCGCCCCTTCAACGCGATGGCGCGCCAGTTCGGCCTTGGCCCGGCCCTCTTCGGCGTCGCGAATACGTTGTTCAAGCAATTCGCTGCGGCGGCGCTCGTCACTGGTGAAGGCCAGGAAATCGGCCAACAGCTCGGAGAAAATCGCCGGGTCATCGACGAAGTCGTTCAGCAGGCGCTGCACCACCTGCTCGATGCGCAGGTACAGGCTGTCGCGCTGATGGTCGTCGCAATCGCCCCAGCCCAAGGCCGCGGCCGCGATTTCGTTAAGCAGCCGCCGGGCCGGATGGTTGCCGCGGCTGAAGAAGCTCTTGTCCTGCACCGCGACCTTGAGCATCGGGATTTGCAGGCGGCCGATCAGGGCCTTGAACGAGTCTGGCAGGTTGTGATCGTCGAGGATGAATTCGAACATCATCGAGATCAGGTTGATCACGTCTTCATCGGCGCCTTCGACCACCCGGGACTTGCCACTGCGCACGCTGACCCGAGTCAGGAGTTGTTCGAGCTGGCTACGCAAATCGAACTCGTCGTGAACGGTAGGTGCCGGTACGTATTGCTGCAAATGAGAGAGCAACCGTAGCAGGTCACGGGTAGAAATCGGCTGGGGCGGTACGCTGGGTTCCAGGGTTGGCGCCACGCTGCCACGCACCTGCATCAACAGTTTCTGCAAGGCGGCGAACACTTCCTGCACGCTGTCATCGACCTCGGCATCGCCGGGCTTGTCAGCGATCTCGGCGTTGGGCCTGGGAGTTTCCTCGGGGCGATCCGACGCCCGGCGCGCAGGCGTAACCTTGAGCTCCGGCAGCACGCCTGTGGCGGCCAGCAACTGGTTGGCCTCGGTATAGAGTTGATCGCAATCGCTAAGCACATAGCGCTCGAACAGCTTGAGCAGGATCAGCTTGACCTTGATGCCCACGCCCAGGTTGCGCCCGGCCTGCAGGAACTTCTCGCACAGCAGTGCCGGGCTCAGGGGATTGTGCTGATTGGCCAGCGGTCGGCCCAGCAGCGCACCGAGCCGGGCCGTCAGTTGCTCCAGCGCCACGCCATCGCGCCTGAGCACCCGAGTGACCATCGCCTCGACAGCCAAATGGCGCTCCAGCTCGTCCTGGGAGCGCTGGGCTTGGTTGTCCGGCGCCAGGGTGGGCGCCAAGGTGGTGTGGGTCAGGTCGTACTGGGCAAGGCTGACGAAGGTCTCGAAAAACTGCTCGATGAATTCACGTTCAATGCTTTTGCGCTTCAGGCGCAGGTCACGCATGGCCTCGAAGTACAGGTTCTGCTCGACGTCGTCGCGCGCCCGATCGGCCATTTCAAACAAGGTGTCGTCGGCGTTATCGAACAGCCCTTGCAGGCCCAGGCGCAACTGCTGGGCGGCCTTGTCGCGAACCTGAAGCAGAATCACAGGCAGGCGGGCGAGCGACGAATGATTCGCCTGATCGGTAGACGCCTTGTGCAAAGGCACTACATTCCCGTCGTTGTGCATCCTGGCCTCCTGAAACGGCTTTCTTCGGCTCGCAACGTCAAAGCTATGACGTCAATCGAAAGGCGGATTATCGGGTAAAACAACCCTGTCGTACCAGCACACTCTGTGATCCATCTCGAAATACGGCGCAATAAGTGACCCGGGAAATGAGGAAATGTTGCGAGGACGCGACCAAATGCAGGTTTCGACACCCTATAATCAGGCCACTTTGTTTGTGGAGCCCGTTATGCCGAATCTACGTCTCGCCGATCTGACCGCCGAAATCGAAGCCAACGTGCGCCGTGCGTTGCTTGAAGACATCGGCAGCGGCGACATCACCGCGCAACTGATCCCCGCCGAACGCTTGGCCAAGGCCACCATCATTACCCGCGACGCGGCGATCATCAGTGGCACGGCCTGGGTCGATGCCGTGTTCCGGCAACTGGACCCGCGTGTCGCGGTGCATTGGCAAGTGCGCGACGGCGACCGGGTCAACCCCGATCAAGTGCTGTTCCACCTGGAAGGCCCGGCCCGTTCGCTGCTGACCGGCGAACGCAGCGCGCTGAACTTCCTGCAAATGCTTTCCGGCGTTGCCACGCGGGCCCGTTACCTGGCCGACTTTGTCGCCGGTACCCAGGTCAAGCTGCTGGACACCCGCAAGACCCTGCCCGGGTTGCGCCTGGCCCAGAAGTACGCGGTCACCTGCGGTGGCTGCCATAACCACCGCATCGGCCTGTACGATGCCTTCCTGATCAAGGAAAACCACATCGCCGCCTGCGGCGGAATCGCCCAGGCCATCGCGGCCGCCCACAAGATCGCCCCGGGCAAACCGGTGGAAGTCGAAGTGGAGAGCCTGGCGGAATTGAAAGAAGCGCTGGCGGCCAACGCCGACATCATCATGCTCGACGAACTGAGCCTGGACGACATGCGTGAAGCCGTACGCCTCAATGGCGGCAAGGCGAAGCTGGAAGCCAGCGGCGGGATCAACGAAAGCACGTTACGCCCGATTGCCGAGACTGGGGTGGACTACATCTCGATCGGCGCGATGACCAAGGATGTGAAGGCAGTGGATCTGTCGATGCGCTTGAGCCTCTAACAGGCTGACGCCGGGCAATCAGAAACAAAGATAGTCCGTGGCGAGGGAGCTTGCTCCCGCTGGGGCGCGAAGCGCCCCCTCTTTTGGGGCTGCTGCGCAGCCCAGCGGGAGCAAGCTCCCTCGCCACAGTGTTGCTCTTGGCGTTTTTTTTCAGACCACCAGATTGTTCATCTCGCAGTACTCATCCCATTCCACACCCAGCACCTCGGCCGCTTCCTTGTGCAACGCAAGGCGCTGCGTCTCGAATTCTTCAGGTGTGCTGGTGTACTTGAGCGTCAACTCCCAAGGCTGCAGGCCCTGGGCTTCGGCCTCGTCCTCGAACGCCCATTGGATCTGGTCTTTTTGATCATCGGCAGACAAATCCTTGATCTCTTCCAGCAACTGGGGCGCATCCAACACGTACTTCTTCAGCGCTTCTTCGTGCCTGGCTTCCTGGGTCAATTCTTTAACAGTCATGGCGTTCTCGTTGATCTGGGGAATGGAAGATGGATCTGGATCATCAAGGATCTCTCTGACGCAAAAAAACCGTGTGAAGCCCGGTTTATCTGGCCTTCAGAACCATTCGGGGATCATCTGAAAACTGCTGGGCGATGCACATGCAGGCAATGAATATAGGACGTTTTGCCGCTGATTTACACGGTTCTTTACATCTATCCCACAAAAAAACATGCGCCTGAGAAACCAGGGGAGCTTGGGAACATCTGTCAAAATAACCAGTCATAGCCATGTGCCATGCCGGCACTTCACAAGGAACCCCAGTGATGCGCAGCTTTTCCAAACGTTCGTTGACCCGGCTTGCTACCGCGACCTTGCTGCTCGGCAGCCTGACCTTGACCGGCGTTGCCCAAGCGGCTGTTGAAGTCTCCTCTGATGGGCCGTCTTCCAACGACGCCATTCCTGCCCTTCGTTATGATCGATTTGATAAGTACGTACTCGTCAAGACCAACGTCAGCGTCAGCGCCTTGGAAAACCTGCCAAAAACCGTGAAGAACAACGCCGAGGAACTGGAAAGCCAGAAACGCACCCTCAGCGAGCAGGCCCGCCAGATCGAAGAGCTCAAGCGCAACAGTGGCTCCAGTTCCACCTCCAGCAGCAAGGAAATTGACGAGCTCAAACGCACCATCAAGGAACAGGAGCGCGACCTGAACGATCTGGGCAAGCAAGTGGAGGAACTCAAGCGCAATAGCGGCTCCAGTTCGAGTTCAAGCAACAGCGAGATCTCGTCCCTGAAACGGGAGCTCAGCGATCAGGATCGCGAGATGGATCAGCTCAAACGCACGGTCGAGGAACTGAGCAGGAAAGTGAAATAACGAGGGGGATGGTGCCCGAGACAGGAATCGAACCTGCGACCTTCGCGTTACGAGTGCGCTGCTCTACCGACTGAGCTACACGGGCGGTGGCTAAACCTAGCACCGTCCCCTGTGGCCAGGCAACCCGCGACACAGGGATTTTCACCGCACAGCAAAACGCCCCGAACCAGTCGGGGCGTTTGCTTGTTCAGCGGTTAGGCTACGGGGTGATTAAACGCCCGATGCCTTGGCTGCTGCGACGTCCTTGATGGACAGTTTGATACGACCGCGGTTGTCCACGTCCAGTACCAGCACTTCCACTTCCTGGCCTTCTTTGAGGATGTCGGTCACTTTCTCGACGCGAGCATCGCTCAGCATGGAGATGTGAACCAGACCGTCCTTGCCTGGCAGGATGTTGACGAACGCGCCGAAGTCGACGATGCGCTCAACCTTGCCGACGTAGATCTTGCCGATCTCGGCTTCTGCGGTGATACCCAGGACGCGCTGGCGTGCTGCTTCTGCCGCTTCCTTGGTTTCGCCGAAGATCTTGATCGAACCGTCGTCTTCGATGTCGATCGAAGCCTTGGTTTCTTCGCAGATCGCACGGATGGTCGCGCCGCCTTTACCGATGACATCACGGATTTTGTCGGTGTCGATTTTCATCGCGATCATGGTCGGAGCGTTTTCCGACAGTTCGGTACGGGACTGACCGATGATCTGGTTCATCTGGCCGAGGATGTTCAGGCGCGCTTCCAGGGCCTGGCCCAGGGCGATTTCCATGATCTCTTCGGTGATGCCCTTGATCTTGATGTCCATCTGCAGTGCGGTGACGCCTTTGGCGGTACCGGCCACTTTGAAGTCCATGTCGCCCAGGTGGTCTTCGTCACCCAGGATGTCGGTCAGGACGGCGAATTTCTCGCCCTCTTTAACCAGACCCATGGCGATACCGGCAACCGGCGACTTCATCGGCACACCGGCGTCCATCAGGGCCAGGGAAGCGCCGCAGACCGAAGCCATCGAGCTCGAACCGTTGGACTCGGTGATTTCCGATACCACACGAATGGTGTACGGGAACACGTCAGCGGCAGGCAGCATGGCCTGGACCGAACGACGGGCCAGACGGCCGTGACCGATTTCGCGGCGACCGGCGCCACCCATGCGACCACACTCGCCCACCGAGAACGGAGGGAAGTTGTAGTGCAGCATGAACGGGTCTTTCTTTTCGCCTTCCAGGGTGTCCAGCAGTTGCGCGTCACGGGCGGTGCCCAGTGTTGCAACGACCAGCGCCTGGGTTTCGCCACGGGTGAACAGTGCCGAACCGTGGGTCTTTGGCAGAACGCCGACTTCGATGTTCAGCGGACGTACGGTACGGGTGTCGCGACCGTCGATACGTGGCTTGCCGTTGACGATGTTTTCGCGAACGGTGCGGTATTCGATTTCACCGAAAGCGGCTTTGACGTCGCTGGCCGATGGCTGGCCTTCTTCGCCGGACAGCTTGGCAACGACCTGGTCCTTCAGCTCGCCCAGGCGTGCATAACGGTCGGCCTTGACGGTGATGGTGTAGGCCTGGGAGATCGCTTCGCCGAACTCGGCACGGATCGCGCCCAGCAGCTCGGTGGCTTCGGCTTGCGGAGCCCAGGTCCAGGTTGGCTTGGCAGCTTCGGCGGCCAGTTCCTTGACGGCGTTGATCACCACCTGGAACTCGTCGTGGGCGAACAACACGGCGCCCAGCATCTGGTCTTCGGTCAGCTCTTTGGCTTCGGATTCAACCATCAGCACGGCTTCGGAAGTACCGGCCACGACCATGTCCAGGCTCGAGGCCTTCAGTTGCTCGTAGGTCGGGTTCAGCAGGTAGCCGGTGCTTTCGTGGAACGCAACGCGGGCAGCGCCGATCGGGCCATCGAAAGGAATGCCGGAGATCGCCAGGGCAGCCGAGGTACCGATCATCGCAGCGATGTCCGGATCGGTTTTCTTGCTGGTGGACACGACGGTGCAGACAACCTGCACTTCGTTCATGAAGCCTTCTGGGAACAGCGGACGGATCGGACGGTCGATCAGTCGGGAAGTCAGGGTTTCTTTCTCGGAAGGACGGCCTTCGCGCTTGAAGAAACCGCCAGGGATCTTACCGGCAGCGTAAGTCTTTTCCTGGTAGTGAACAGACAGAGGGAAGAAGCCCTTGCCTGGATCGGCTTGCTTGGCACCGACAACGGTCACCAATACGCTGACGTCGTCGTCAACGGTGACCAGCACTGCGCCGGAGGCCTGACGGGCGATACGGCCAGTCTCGAGGGTAACGGTCGACTGACCGAACTGGAATTTTTTGATTACCGGGTTCACGGTGTCCTACCTTCTTTGTGGCTCTTGGGGAACTTGTCTTCTTGCGAAATTCTTGGGCAATGGCGGGAATCGGCCCGACGCCTGTCCAGGGTAAAACGTGTATCCAGATAAAACTTGAGGCTGGGAGCCTGCCATGCGCCAGCGGGAAACCCACTGACGTACGACAGACCACCAACCTCTAGCGCAATCGCTGATTAGCGACGCAGACCCAGGCGAGCGATCAGAGCGCTGTAACGGCTCACGTCCTTGCCTTTCAGGTAGTCCAGCAGCTTACGACGCTGGTTTACCATGCGGATCAGACCACGACGGGAGTGGTGATCTTTACCGTTGGCCTTGAAGTGACCTTGCAGTTTGTTGATGTTGTGGGTCAGCAGTGCAACTTGCACTTCTGGCGAACCAGTGTCACCAACAGCTTGCTGGTAGTCAGCTACGATTTGAGCTTTTTCTTGAACGTCGAGAGCCATGAGGCAATCCTTTTAGTCAGGAAACTGTTTCAAGGAAACAGCTTCAACAGGCCAGGGACAAATCCCTGTATCTATAAATGAGTAGTGACCGTGCCTGTTAACAGCCACACTCGCCAACCTGCTGTTACGCAGGCTGGTTCCGGTCATTCCGACCGAATCAGTCGACGCGGCGCAATGCGCCCGTCTTCGCTCACTTCACCGATACCGATGAAGCGACCGTTATGATCCTGCACCCGGACCATGCCGAACTTCGGCGCATCCGGGGCACGTACCGGCTGGCCGTTGAGCCAGTAGAACGCACTGTGTTCCGAGAATTGCAACAGCGGCCAATCCAGCAAGCCGCTGTCCGATGGCATCAGGAAACGGTCGACCGCTTCGTTGCCGCCTTCGGCATGTACCGCTTCAAGCTCTTCCAACGTGACCGTCTGGGCCAACGTGAAAGGCCCGGCCTGGGTCCGTCGCAATTCTGCCACGTACGCGCCACAGCCGAGCTGTTCACCAATATCCTCCACCAGGGTGCGGATATAGGTGCCCTTGCTGCAATCCACGGCCAGCCGCGCAGTATTACCGTCAAAGGCCAGCAATTCCAAGCGCGCAATAGTAACAGAACGCGGTTCACGCTCCACTACTTCGCCTGCACGAGCCAGTTTATACAGCGGCTGGCCATCACGCTTCAGAGCCGAGTACATCGGCGGTATCTGACTGATTTGCCCACGAAATTTCGGCAAAACCGCTTCGATATCGGCCTGACCAACGGTCACCGGGCGCTCGAGCAAAACCTCACCTTCGGCATCCGCCGTGGTGGTGGTCTTGCCCAGTTGCGCCAGGGTCTCATAGCCCTTGTCGGAATCGAGCAGGTACTGGGAAAACTTGGTCGCCTCGCCAAAGCACAGCGGCAGTACGCCGGTGGCCAGCGGATCGAGGCTACCGGTGTGCCCGGCCTTTTCAGCATTGAGCAGCCAGCGAACCTTCTGCAACGCCGCGTTGGACGTGAACCCCAGCGGCTTGTCGAGCAGGATGATACCGCTGACGTTACGACGGATACGTTTGACCTGAGCCACCGATTACTCCTTGGTGTCTTCGGGTTCAGCCGCAACCGGGTGCTGACTGTCTTCAGCCACGGCGCGTTCGATCAGGGCCGACAGATGCGCGCCACGCACGACGCTTTCGTCGTAGTGGAAGTGCAGCTGTGGAACGCTGCGCAGCTTCATTTCCCGGGCCAGCTGCATACGCAGGAAGCCGGCGGCCGAGTTGAGCACCTTGATGCTCTGGGCAATTTCTTCGGCGCTGTCCTGGCCCATCACAGTGATGAAAATCTTGGCGTGACCAACGTCACGGCTGACTTCCACTGCGGTAATGGTGACCAGGCCAACGCGCGGGTCTTTGACTTCGCGACGGATCAGTTGGGCCAGCTCACGCTGCATCTGATCGCCGATTCGTTGGGTACGGCTGTATTCTTTTGCCATGTCTTGTTACCTGTTACTGCCCCACGGTGAAACCCGCGAGGTCTGAAAGCGGCAAACGCCCGGCCTGGCAAAAGCCAGACCGGGCGTTGCGTTTAGAGTCCGCCAGCCCGGCAGCGCATGTTCATGCGGCTACCCGGCGCGGCTCTTGAAGTGCGCGAGTCAGAGGCTGCGAGCAACCTGGACCTTCTCGAAGACTTCGATCTTGTCGCCGACCTTGACGTCGTTGTAGCTCTTGACGCCAATACCGCATTCCATGCCGGCACGTACTTCGGAAGCGTCATCCTTGAAGCGGCGCAGGGATTCCAGCTCGCCTTCGAAGATCACGATGTCTTCACGCAGTACACGGATCGGACGGTTACGGTGAACAACACCCTCGATCACCATGCAACCGGCGATGGCACCAAACTTCGGCGAACGGAACACGTCGCGAACTTCGGCCACACCCAGGATGTTCTCCCGGACGTCGCTGCCCAGCATACCGGTCAACGCTTTCTTGACGTCTTCGATGATGTCGTAGATCACGTTGTAGTAACGCATATCCAGGCCTTCCTGCTCGACGATCTTGCGAGCGCCGGCATCGGCACGCACGTTGAAGCCGAACAGTACAGCGTTGGAAGCCAGTGCCAGGTTGGCGTCGGATTCGGTGATACCACCGACACCGCCACCGACCACACGCACTTGCACTTCGTCGTTACCCAGGCCATTCAAGGCGCCGTTCAACGCTTCGAGCGAACCACGGACGTCGGATTTGAGGACGATGTTGAGCGTCTTCTTCTCTTCCTGCCCCATGTTCTCGAAGATGTTTTCCAGCTTGCCAGCGTGAGCACGAGCCAGTTTGACTTCGCGGAACTTGCCTTGACGGAACAGAGCCACTTCACGGGCTTTCTTCTCGTCAGCCACAACGCTCATCTCGTCGCCAGCATCCGGAGTACCGTCCAGGCCGAGGATCTCGACCGGGATAGCCGGACCGGCTTCCTTGATTGGCTTGCCGTTCTCGTCGAGCATGGCGCGCACGCGGCCATAGTTCGAGCCGACCAGCACCATGTCGCCTTGACGCAGCGTACCGTCCTGGACCAGAACGGTCGCAACCGGGCCACGGCCCTTGTCGAGGCGAGACTCGACAACCACACCACGGCCTGGAGCCGAAGGCGTAGCGGTCAATTCCAGAACCTCGGCTTGCAACAGAACGGCTTCGAGCAGTTCGTCAACGCCGGTACCCATCTTCGCCGAGACCGGAACGAATGGAGTGTCGCCACCCCACTCTTCGGAGGTCACGCCGTGGACCGACAGTTCACTGCGGATGCGATCGAGATCGGCGCCCGGCTTGTCGATCTTGTTCACCGCAACCACCAGCGGCACACCAGCTGCCTTGGCATGCTGAACGGCTTCGATGGTTTGCGGCATCACGCCGTCGTCCGCTGCAACCACCAGGATCACGATGTCGGTCGCCTTGGCACCACGGGCACGCATCGCGGTAAACGCGGCGTGACCAGGGGTGTCAAGGAACGTCACCATGCCGCGGTCGGTTTCAACGTGGTAGGCGCCGATGTGCTGGGTAATACCGCCAGCCTCACCTGCCGCAACCTTCGCACGACGAATATAGTCGAGCAGGGAGGTTTTACCGTGGTCGACGTGGCCCATGACGGTCACGACCGGCGCACGGGAAACCGCCTCACCTTCAAACTTCAGGGACTCAGCCAGGGAATCTTCCAGGGCGGTGTCGCTGACCAGGGTCACTTTGTGGCCCAGCTCTTCAGCAACCAGTTGGGCAGTTTCCTGGTCCAGTACCTGGTTGATAGTGGCTGGCGTACCCAGCTTGAACATGAACTTGATGATTTCAGCAGCCTTGACCGACATCTGCTGGGCCAGATCGCCCACAGTGATGGTCTCGCCGATCTTCACTTCACGCACGACAGGGCCGGTAGGGCTCTGGAAACCGTGGGCGTTGCGTTTCTTCAGCTTGGCCTTGCCGCGACCGCCACGACGGAAGCCGTCGCTTTCTTCGTCGGTGGTACGTGGCGCAACACGCGGTGCTGGCGCCTTTTCCTTGACCGAAGCACGATGAGGAGCGTTTTTGCGCTCACCATCGCCACTGCCACGACGGTTGTCGTCGGCACGTGGTTTGTCCGGACGACGCTGTTCGTCGCGCTTGCGAGTATCGGCAGGCGCCGCAGCCGCAGCCACGACTGGAGCCGCTTCGCGCACAGGTTCGGCTACCGGGGCAGCAGCCTCGACGGCTTCTACCGGAGCGGCTTGCGCAGCAGCAGGCTGGCGACGCGCTTCTTCTTCGGCGCGACGCTTGGCTTCTTCTTCAGCCTTCTGACGAGCAGCATTTTCTACTGCGCGACGTTCTTCCTGTTCGCGTTTGCGCTCGGCTTCGATTTCTTCCGGGCTGCGCTGTACGAAGACTTTCTTCTTGCGTACTTCAACGCTGATGCTTTTGCTACCGGCAACACGCAGGGTGCTGGTGGTTTTACGCTGCAGAGTGATCTTGCGCGGTTCTTCCACTTTCGCCTTGTGACTGCTCTTCAGGTGAGTCAGCAGGGACTGCTTCTCACTGTCGGTCACATGTTCCTCGGCGGCGGTGTGCGGCAGACCTGCCTCACGCATCTGCTGCAACAGGCGCTCTACCGGTGTTTTGACCTCATCGGCCAGTTGTTTCACCGTGACTTGCGTCATGCACTTCTCTCCTCAGGCCGCGCCTAATTACTCGAACCAGTGGGCTCGGGCGGCCATGATCAACTTGCCGGCACGATCATCGTCAATGCCGTCGATGTCGAGCAGATCGTCAATAGACTGCTCGGCCAGGTCTTCGCGGGTAATTACGCCGCGCACCGCCAGTTCCATCGCCAAATCCTTGTCCATGCCCTCAAGCGAGAGCAGGTCTTCGGCCGGATGGGCGTCTGCCAGCTTTTCCTCAGTAGCGATGGCTTTGGTCAACAAACGATCCTTGGCCCGAGCGCGAAGCTCGTTGACGATCTCCTCGTCAAAGCCGTCGATGTTGAGCATTTCCTCCACCGGTACGTAGGCAATCTCTTCCAGGCTGGTGAAGCCTTCATCCACCAGCACCTGCGCCAGCTCTTCATCGACTTCAAGCTCTTCGATGAAGTTGCGCAGGATGTCGCCGGTTTCAGCTTGCTGCTTAGCCTGGATGTCCGATTCGGTCATCACGTTCAGGGTCCAGCCAGTCAATTGGCTGGCCAGACGCACGTTCTGACCACCGCGACCGATGGCCTGAGCCAGATTGTCTGCGCCAACGGCGATGTCCATGGCGTGGGCATCTTCGTCGACGATAATTGCCGCCACTTCAGCAGGCGACATGGCATTGATCACGAACTGAGCCGGGTTGTCGTCCCACAGGACGATGTCCACGCGCTCGCCGCCCAACTCGCCGGATACGGCCTGGACACGCGAACCACGCATGCCGATGCAGGCACCTTGCGGGTCGATGCGCTTGTCCTTGGAGCGGACCGCGATCTTGGCACGCGAACCCGGATCACGGGAGGCGGCCATGACTTCGATCAGGCCTTCAGCAATTTCCGGCACTTCGATGCGGAACAACTCGATCAGCATTTCCGGCGCTGTACGCGACAGGATCAGCTGCGGGCCGCGGTTCTCGGTGCGGATTTCCTTGAGCAGCGCACGCAAGCGCACGCCAACCCGGAAAGTTTCGCGAGAGATGATGTCTTCGCGAGCCAGCAACGCTTCGGCGTTGTTGCCCAGGTCGACGATCACGTTGTCACGGGTCACTTTTTTCACGGTGCCGGAGATGATTTCCCCCAGGCGCTCGCGATAAGCGTCGACGACTTGCGCGCGCTCGGCTTCGCGAACTTTCTGCACAATAACCTGCTTGGCAGTCTGTGCAGCGATGCGACCGAACTCAATGGACTCGATTTTTTCTTCTACTACATCACCGACCTTGGCGCCCGGATGCGTTTCTGCAACCTTGCTCGGCCAGGTTTCGATAGCCGGATCGTCCAGGTCGGCTTCCTCGACCACCGTCCAGCGACGGAAAGTCTCGTAGGCACCGGTGTGGCGATTGATTTCCACACGCAAATCAACTTCGTCTTCAAACCGCTTCTTGGTAGCAGTGGCCAGAGCCAGCTCCAGCGCTTCAAAAATAACGTTAGCCGGTACGCCCTTTTCATTGGATACCGACTCAACAACCAGCAGTACTTCTTTGCTCATCGTACGCCTCGCCTTTCGCAAGCCATTGGATCCGCGGGATCCGCAGTATCTGGCACGTATCAGTCAAAACTGGGAATAATGTTGGCCTTGTCGATCATATCGATCGGCAACAGGAACTCATGGTCATCTACCTGCACCACGACGTCCTGCTCTTCTACACCGCGCAGAAGGCCTTGGAAGTTGCGTCGACCTTCGAAAGGCGAACGCAGCTTGATCTTCACTTGTTCACCGGCAAACGAAGCGAACTGTTCAAGTGTGAACAGGGGGCGCTCCATGCCAGGCGAGGAAACTTCAAGGGTGTATTCGGAGGTGATTGGATCTTCAACATCCAGTACACCGCTGATCTGACGGCTGACGATGGCGCAATCATCCACCAACACGCCGCCTTCCTTATCGATATAAACGCGCAACAGTGAGTGGCGACCTTGAGCCGAGAACTCAATACCCCAGCATTCATAGCCAAGGGCCACGACCACCGGGGCCAACAAGGCCTGCAACTGTTCTAGCTTGCTCGACACCTGAACCCCCTCGTGCATGTTTGTGCATGCTGTGCAAATAAAAAAAAATGGGCGAATCGCCCATCCCTGAAACGCCGTCGAACAGCGGCGTTATAAAGTGTCCAGCTAACAAAAAGCCCCTTGGAAGGGGCCCCTGAAACTGGTTGCGGGAGCCGGATTTGAACCGACGACCTTCGGGTTATGAGCCCGACGAGCTACCAGACTGCTCCATCCCGCGACAAAGCTGGGGCGGAAGTATACGACCGATCCCTTACAGGGTCAATGTAACCCTTCCACCTACAAGAAAGCCCGCAATCGCGGGCTCTCCTGATAATTGGTACCGAGAAGGGGACTCGAACCCCTACACCCTATGGGCACAACCACCTCAAGGTTGCGTGTCTACCAATTCCACCACCTCGGCAATACAGCGTTTGAAACCTTCTTACTTCTGCTCTTGAGCTGGAGGTACGTCAGTCGCCGGGTTGGCCGACTTTTGCTCTTGAAGCACCGGGACATCATCAGAAGCCGGTTGTTGCTTTGGCGCTTCCAGTACCGCTGGGTTTGGCAAACCTACTTGAGTCAACTCATGAGCTTTCTCTTTAGCAAAGTAACCTAACCCTAAGCTGGTTATGAAGAAACCGGCGGCAAGTATAGCAGTAAACTTACTAAGAAAGGTAGAGGAACCTTGGCTTCCGAACACAGTATTTGAAGCACCTGCACCGAAAGACGCACCAGCATCCGCACCTTTACCCTGCTGCAGCAATACGAGAGCAACTACGCCCAGTGCACCCAGCAGATGAAAAACGACTACGACTGTTTCCAGCATTTTTTCAGTTTCCCGCGGCGCGACAAATCGCACCGAACTCATCTGCATTCAGGGACGCTCCACCAATGAGCCCCCCATCGATATCCGGCATGCCGAACAGTTCGACCGCATTGGCCGCCTTCACGCTGCCGCCGTATAGAAGCCGCACACCTCGTGCCACTTCAGAATTCTCTGCCGCCAACTGTGCGCGGATGGCTGCGTGCACATCCTGCGCCTGTTGCGGCGAAGCAGTCAGCCCGGTGCCAATGGCCCAGACCGGCTCGTAAGCAATGACTGCCTTTGCAAAAGCACCGACACCCAGGTCTTCGATGATGCTGCCCAGCTGACGCCCGACAACTTCAAGGGTCTTGCCGGCTTCACGCTGCTCGAGGGTTTCCCCTACGCACAACACCGGAATCAGACCGCAGGCCTGGGCCGCAGCAAACTTGCGGATCAAGGTCTTGTCCTGCTCACCCATGATCTGGCGACGCTCGGAGTGCCCGACCAGGACCAGGGAACAACCTGCATCCACCAACTGACTCGGCGCAATCTCGCCGGTCAGCGCACCTTGCATGGATTCCACCGCAGAATTCTGCGCACCGACCGAAATCGATTTACCTTTCAAGCCATCAACCACTTGGTTGATATACAGGCAAGGCGGGAATACCGCGACATCAACACCGCTAGGCAAGGCCAGATGACGAAGGCCATTGATCAGCTCAGCGACGCTGGCGCGGGTACCGTGCATCTTCCAGTTACCAGCTACCATAGGGCGACGCATGCTGTACCTCGTCGGTCAAAGTGGGCGCAGATGTTACCCAACCGATTCATGACTGGCAAGCCGAATTCAGGCAGAAACTTCAGTAACCAGTTTTGCCAGCTCTTCGGCATAACCGCGAACTTGCGCTTCATCCTCTCCTTCAACCATGACACGCACCAAAGGCTCTGTGCCGGACTTGCGCAACAACACGCGCCCACGCCCGGCCATCGCCTGTGTCACACGCTCACTGGCCTGCTTGACCTTCGCATGCTCGAGAGGATTTACACCGCCACCGAAACGCACGTTGATCAACACTTGCGGGCACTTGCGCAATGCCTGGCGCGATTGTGCGAGCCCTTCGCTGCGCGCCTTGAGCGCCATCAGCACTTGCAGGGCCGCAATGATCGCATCACCCGTGGTGGTATGGTCGAAGCACACGATGTGGCCGGAGTTCTCGCCTCCGATCACCCAGTTGCGCTCCAGCAGCTCCGAGATCACGTAGCGGTCACCCACGTTAGCCCGCACGAACGGAATATCCAGATCCGCCAGGGCCAGTTCAAGCCCGAGGTTGCTCATCAACGTACCGACCACGCCGCCCTGCAGCTTGCCACGCCCATGCAGGTCGCGAGCAATGATGAACAGCAGCTCGTCACCGTCGACAACCGTACCGGTATGGTCAACCATCAGGACCCGATCACCGTCGCCATCGAAAGCGATCCCCAGATCGGCCTGCTCGGCCAGCACCGCAGCCTGCAACGCCTCGGTATGGGTGGAGCCGCAGTTGTGGTTGATGTTCAGACCATTAGGCTGGGCGGAAAGCACCACCACGTCGGCGCCCAGCTCGCGAAAGACGCTCGGCGCGACCTTATAGGTTGCCCCGTGGGCGCAATCGACGACAATTTTCAGGCCGGAAAAACTGGTGCCGGTCGGCACACTGCCTTTGCAGAACTCGATGTAGCGACCCGACGCATCGTTGATCCGCGACACTTTGCCGATCTTGCTCGACTCAACCACAGTCATCGGCGTGTCCAGCAGCTCTTCGATCATCAGCTCGATATCATCCGGCAGCTTGGTACCCTGGCCGGAGAAGAACTTGATGCCGTTGTCATCATGCGGGTTGTGCGAGGCACTGATCACGATGCCTGCCTGGGCCTGGAACGTACGCGTCAGGTAGGCAATGGCTGGCGTCGGCATCGGGCCCAGCAGCATCACATCGGCACCCGCCGATGTCAGGCCTGCTTCGAGTGCCGATTCGAACATGTAGCCGGAAATTCGCGTGTCCTTGCCGACCAGCACCTTGCACGCGCCCATTTTGCGGAACGCCATGCCTGCCGCCCAGCCGAGCTTGAGCATGAAATCAGGGGTAATAGGGTATTCGCCGACCCGACCACGAATACCGTCGGTGCCAAAGTATTTCTTGCTCATAAGTGCTCCGTCATTCTTATTCGGCTGAATCCACAGCTGCGATCATCCGCACGACATCCATCGTCTCGGCTACATCGTGCACGCGCAATATGCGTGCACCTTTGGCAAGGGCCAAAGCCGCAAGGGCGAGACCGCCATACAGGCGCTCGCCCACCGGGCGGCCCAAGGCATTGCCTATCATGCTCTTTCGCGAGACCCCTACCAACAGGGGCCGCCCCAGGGCATGCAAGGCTTCCATATGTTTGAACAGGCTCAGGTTGTGAGCCAGAGTCTTGGCAAAGCCGAACCCGGGGTCAAGAATGATCCGCTCGGCGGGAATGCCCGCGGCGGCACACTGGTCCAGACGCTCCGCCAGGAATTCACTCACTTCCCTGGTTACATCATCATAGTGCGGATCATTCTGCATGGTCCCCGGCTCACCGAGCATATGCATCAGGCACACCGGCAACCCGGTGGCCGCCGCCGCATCCAGGGCACCATCGCGCCGCAAGGACCGAACATCATTGATCAAGCCCGCCCCCAGTCGCGCAGTCTCACGCATGACCGCAGGCGTGGACGTATCGACCGAGATAATGACATCAAGTTCGTGATGGATACGCTCGACAATCGGCGCCACTCGCTCCAACTCTTCGGTAGGCGAGACCGCACGTGCGCCCGGCCGGGTCGATTCACCACCCACATCGATCAGCGTTGCGCCCGCGGCCACCATGGCCTCGGCATGCCGCAGCGCAGCATCGAGCTGGCTGAATCGACCACCATCGGAAAAGGAATCAGGCGTGACATTGAGAATACCCATGACATGCGCATGGGCCAAATCAAGAACCCGGTTGCCGCAAGGCAACCGGGTCGAGGACTGAACAGAAGTCATTTCAAGCCTTAGACATCAGCGGCCGGACCGCCAATCGGTGTTTCCGGACGCTCACCCTGTACAGCCGGAGGTGTACCGGAGGTGCCAGTACCACCCGACCAGTCACGAGGCTCGCGAGGTACGCGACCCGCCATGATGTCGTCGATCTGCTCGGCATCGATGGTTTCGTACTTCATCAGGGCATCGGCCATGGCATCGAGCTTGTCACGGTTGTCCGTGAGAATCTGCCGGGCTGTACCGTAGCACTGGTCGATGATGCTGCGCACTTCGGAATCGATCAGCTTGGCCGTTTCACCAGAGAAGCTTGCATGCTGGCCACCGCCACCACGACCGAGGAATACTTCCCCCTCTTCTTCGGCATACATCAGCGGCCCCAACTTCTCGGACAGGCCCCACTTGGTGACCATATTCCGGGCGATCTGACTGGCACGCATGATGTCGTTGGACGCGCCGGTGGTCACACCGTCGAAGCCCAGCGTCATCTCTTCAGCGATACGGCCGCCGTACAACGAACATATCTGGCTGATCAATGCACGCTTGGACAGGCTGTAGCGATCCTCTTCCGGCAGGAACATGGTCACGCCCAGGGCACGACCGCGCGGAATGATCGAGACCTTGTAGACCGGATCATGCTCAGGCACGACACGACCGACGATCGCGTGACCCGCCTCGTGATACGCAGTGTTCTGCTTTTCTTTCTCCGACATGACCATGGATTTGCGCTCCGCGCCCATCATGATCTTGTCCTTGGCCAGCTCGAATTCCTTCATTTCCACGACGCGCTTGCCGGTACGAGCGGCGAACAGCGACGCTTCGTTGACCAGGTTCGCAAGGTCGGCGCCGGAAAAGCCCGGCGTACCACGCGCGATGACTGCCGGGGCGACGTCGTCACCCATTGGCACCTTGCGCATATGAACCTTGAGGATCTGCTCGCGGCCGCGAATATCCGGCAGCCCCACCACGACCTGGCGGTCGAAACGACCTGGACGCAGCAGCGCAGGGTCAAGTACGTCAGGGCGGTTGGTGGCGGCAATCACGATGATGCCGTCGTTCATTTCGAAACCGTCCATCTCGACCAGCAACTGGTTGAGGGTCTGCTCACGCTCGTCGTGACCGCCACCCATGCCGGCGCCACGATGGCGACCGACGGCGTCGATTTCGTCGATGAAGATGATGCATGGCGCGTGTTTCTTGGCCTGCTCGAACATGTCGCGAACACGACTGGCGCCCACGCCGACGAACATTTCGACGAAGTCGGAACCGGAAATCGTGAAGAACGGCACCTTGGCTTCACCGGCAATCGCCTTGGCCAACAGGGTTTTACCGGTGCCAGGCGGGCCCACCATCAGCACGCCGCGTGGAATACGACCGCCCAGGCGCTGAAACTTGCCCGGATCGCGCAGGAACTCAACCAGCTCGCCGACTTCTTCCTTGGCTTCGTCGCAACCTGCGACGTCGGCCAGGGTGGTTTTCACCTGGTCTTCGGAAAGCAGACGGGCCTTGCTCTTGCCAAAGCTCATCGGCCCGCCCTTGCCTCCGCCACCACCCTGCATCTGGCGCATGAAGAACATGAACACGGCGATGATCACCAGAATCGGGAAGCTGGCGACCAGGAGCTGGGTCCAGATGCTTTGCTGCTCAGGCTGCTTGCCTTCGACCACGACATGGTTGTCCACCAGGTCGCCGATCAGGCCATTGTCCTGGATAGCCGGACGAATGGTCTTGAAGCTGTCGCCATCGGTGCGCTTGCCGGTAATCACATAGCCATCAACGGCTACACGCTCGACCTTGCCATCCTTGACCTGCTGGATGAAGTCGGAATAGTTGAGGGTCTGCGGCTCGTTAGGACTGGAGAAGTTGTTCATCACGGTCACCAGGACAGCGGCGATGATCAACCACAGGATCAGATTCTTTGCCATATCGTTCAATTAACTACCCTCTGAAGCAAGCTCCGCTACTGGCGCGCGCTTCGCATGATATTCACCGGCCTAACTTACTACATTACCTACGACTCTGGCAGGCGCCGTCTGTAACCCTTTGTGAAACACTTTCTACACAATATTCGCTAATGCTCACGGGACGAAATACGAAAAACCTATCGCCCCGGTCGAAAAACCTCTTATTCCTCACTGCGACCACGGAAACCACGGCCCAGCAGGTACTGCTCACGGGAGCGATCACGCGATGATTTCGGCTTGCGCGTCGTGACCTTCTCGAACTGCTTGCGCACGCTCTTGTGGTATTCGTCGAAGCCTTCACCCTGGAAGACCTTGATCAAAAAATCACCACCCGGCTTCAAAACCCGAGTCGCAAGATCCAGTGCCAACTCGCACAGGAACATCGATCGCGGCATATCAACAGATGCCAATCCACTCATATTGGGGGCCATATCGGAAATCACAAGGTCCACCTCGTTTTTTCCAACCGCTTCAAGGATCTGCGCCAGTACGGCGTCCTCGGTAAAGTCGCCCTGAATGAAGGTCACATCCGGGATGCTGTCCATTTCCAGGATATCGGAAGCGATCAGTGTGCCTTGCCCACCAATCAGACGACTGGTCACTTGGGACCAGCCACCCGGGGCAGCGCCCAAGTCGATCACGCTCATGCCTGGACGGATCAAACGGTCTCTTTCCTGAATCTCCAGCAGCTTGTAGCTGGCACGGGAACGATACCCGTCTTTTTGCGCCATTTTCACGAATGGGTCGTTGAAATGCTCTTGCAGCCATTTAAGACTTGTCTTGGAACGGGCCACGGGCCACCTCAAAAATAAAACGGGTCGTGATTAAGTGGGCGGTCCCGGACTTGCTCGGGTAAACTGGCCGCCGCTTTTTACAAGATCAGACGCAGGGGTCAGATTATGCCGCTCACTCAAGAGCAGAAGAAACAATACAAATCCATTGGCCACCATCTGAAACCGGTTTTGACTGTGGCTGACAACGGTTTGACTGAAGGTGTACTCGCCGAACTGGAACGCGCATTGGGCGATCACGAGCTGATCAAGATCAAGCTCAACATCCTCGATCGCGAAGCCCGCCTGGCTGCCGTTGCCGAACTGTGCAAGACCGGCAAGGCAGACCTGGTGCAGGTCATCGGCAAGATGGCGCTGATTTATCGCAAGAACTTCAGCGTCAACAAGCAACTGTCGAACGTGCACCGCTTCAAGTGATGCCAAAGGGTCAAGGGTGTGCCTCGCACACCCTGCCGCTCCAGCCGGGAACCGGCTGTAACACCAGCACCAATCCGGAAAAACCCAGCACCAGGTAACTGAATACCTGCCACTGGCTCGCATCCGGCCAGCCGAGACGCACCGCAAAGAACATCCCGCACGCGTACAACGACATGAGCAACAATTGCCCACGAATGTCGCGCCATAGACTGGCAAGGCCCTCGGCCTGAACCAGCACCAAAGCCTGAAACATTACGCACGCCGCGGAGAAACCCACCAGCAGCGCCGTCAGCATGCCTGCGATTTCATCGATGAGCAGCGGTGCCAGGCCGACTCGACCCAGCACCGGCAGCAAACCGACGTGCAACAACCAGACGCCGCCCACCCACAACATCTGGGTGAGCTGCCAGATCATGGCGCCCGCTCGCAGCGGGCGCCTTCGTTCAGATGTGACGGACTTCGACAATCTCATACTCGATGACACCACCTGGCGTCTTCACCACCACCACATCGCCCTCTTCCTTGGCAATCAAGGCGCGAGCGATGGGCGAACCAACGGAGATCTTGCCGAGCTTGATGTCTGCCTCGTCCTCACCCACGATCTGGTAAGTGACGCTTTCATCGGTCTCGACGTTGGCGATTTCCACGGTAGTGCCAAAGATCACCTTGCCGGTGTGCGGGATCGTCGTGACATCGATGATCACCGCATTCTGCATGCGACCTTCGATATCACGGACACGCGCCTCGACCATCCCCTGCTCCTCTCGAGCAGCGTGGTATTCGGCGTTTTCCTTGAGATCGCCCAGCTCACGCGCTTCACCGATAGCCTGGCTCAAGCGCGGGCGCTCGACCTTGGTCAGGAAAGCGTGCTCTTCTTCCAGGGCCTTCGCGCCCTGAACTGTCATCGGGTACTTGGTTATGCTCATGCCTTCAATCCTGCATGTAGATCCTGCAAGCGACGCACGGTCTTCTCGGGACCGAACTTGAGCGCTTCGCAGATCGCTTCGCCCGCAGCAATGGTCGTGGTGCAGTAGATCTTGTGCTGCAGCGCATTGCGACGAATGGAGTAGGAGTCGGCGATCGACTGGCGACCTTCGGTGGTGTTGATGATCAGCGTGACTTCGTCATTCTTGATCATGTCGACCACGTGCGGACGTCCCTCGGTCACCTTGTTCACGCGGCGCACTTTCAGGCCTGCCGCTTCGATCAGCCTGGCAGTACCGGCAGTGGCGACCACTTCGAAGCCCAAGTTGATCAGATCACGGGCCACGCCTGCAACCAGTGGCTTGTCGTCATCACGCACACTGATGAACGCCGTGCCGCCAGTCGGCAAGACTTCGCTGGCGCCCATCTGGGCCTTGGCGAAGGCTTCACCGAAGGTATCGCCCACACCCATCACTTCACCGGTGGACTTCATCTCAGGGCCGAGGATCGGGTCGACGCCAGGGAACTTGGCGAACGGGAACACCGCCTCTTTCACACTGTAGAAGTTCGGAATGATTTCCTTGGTGAAATTCAGTTCCTTCAGGGTTTTGCCAGCCATGACCCGGGCAGCGATCATCGCCAGGGAAACACCGATGCACTTGGAGACGAACGGCACGGTCCGGGAAGCGCGCGGGTTGACTTCGATGACGTAGATGTCTTCGCCCTGCAGGGCCAGTTGCACGTTCATCAGGCCGATAACGCCCAGTTCCAGGGCCATTTTCTTGACCTGCTCGCGCATCTCGTCCTGGATGTGCGCCGGCAGCGAGTAAGGCGGCAGCGAGCAAGCGGAGTCACCGGAGTGAACGCCCGCTTGTTCGATGTGCTGCATGATCGCGCCGATCACCACGTCCTTGCCATCGCTGACCGCGTCCACGTCCATTTCGATGGCGCAGTTGAGGAAGTGATCCAGCAGCACCGGGCTGTCGTTGGAGACCTGGACCGCTTCGCGCAGGTAGCGCTTGAGCTCGTCTTCTTGATAGACGATTTCCATCGCACGGCCGCCCAGTACATAGGACGGACGCACCACCAGCGGGTAACCGATCTTGGCGGCGGCACGAATCGCTTCGTCTTCGCTGCGCACGGTGGCGTTTGGCGGCTGGCGCAGGTTCAGGCGCTCGACCATCTGCTGGAAGCGCTCACGGTCTTCGGCGCGGTCGATCGCATCCGGGCTGGTGCCGATGATCGGCACGCCAGCGGCTTCAAGGGCGCGCGCCAGTTTCAGCGGGGTCTGGCCGCCATACTGGACGATCACGCCTTTCGGCTTCTCGACGCGAACGATTTCCAGCACGTCCTCCAGGGTCACTGGCTCGAAGTACAGGCGATCGGAGGTGTCGTAGTCGGTGGACACGGTTTCCGGGTTGCAGTTGACCATGATGGTCTCGTAACCGTCATCGCGCAGAGCCAGTGCCGCGTGTACGCAGCAGTAGTCGAACTCGATGCCCTGGCCGATCCGGTTAGGACCGCCACCCAGGATCATGATCTTGTCGCGGGTCGATGGCGCAGCTTCGCACTCTTCTTCGTACGTGGAGTACAGGTACGCGGTGTCGGTGGCGAACTCGGCCGCGCAGGTGTCGACGCGCTTGTAGACTGGGAACACTTCCAGCTTGTGGCGATGAGTGCGCAGGCTCTTCTCGGTCACACCCAGCAGCTTGGCCAGGCGCATGTCGGAGAAGCCTTTGCGCTTGAGACGGAACATCATGTCGCGGTCGATGCTGGACATGCCCAGGGTCTTGACCTTCTCTTCTTCCTTGATCAGATCTTCGATCTGCACCAGGAACCAAGGGTCGATCATGTTCATGCCGAAGATCTGCTCGACGGTCATGCCGGCACGGAAGGCGTCGGCCACGTACCAGATGCGCTCGGCGCCCGGCACGGTCAGCTCGCGCTTGAGCACGCTCATGCTTTCCGGGTCGGCCAGGTCCAGCTTCGGATCGAGACCGCAGACGCCCACTTCCAGGCCGCGAAGGGCTTTCTGCAAGGATTCCTGGAAGGTCCGGCCGATGGCCATGACTTCACCGACCGACTTCATTTGAGTCGTCAGGCGGGCGTCAGCCTTGGCGAACTTCTCGAAGGCGAAGCGTGGCAGCTTGGTGACGACGTAGTCGATGGACGGTTCGAAGGACGCCGGGGTCTTGCCGCCGGTGATGTCGTTCGACAGCTCGTCCAGGGTGTAGCCCACGGCCAGCTTGGCAGCGACCTTGGCGATCGGGAAACCGGTGGCCTTGGAAGCCAGGGCCGACGAACGGGATACCCGCGGGTTCATCTCGATGACCACCATGCGACCGGTGTTCGGGCAGATGCCGAACTGGACGTTGGAGCCGCCGGTTTCCACGCCGATCTCGCGCAGCACCGCCAGGGAGGCGTTACGCAGGATCTGGTATTCCTTGTCGGTCAGGGTCTGGGCTGGTGCGACGGTGATCGAGTCACCGGTGTGCACGCCCATCGGGTCGAAGTTCTCGATGGAGCAGACGATGATGCAGTTGTCCTTTTTGTCGCGGACAACTTCCATTTCATATTCTTTCCAGCCGATCAGGGATTCGTCGATCAGCAGTTCCTTGGTCGGCGACAAGTCGAGACCACGGGCGCAGATTTCTTCGAACTCTTCACGGTTGTAGGCGATGCCGCCACCGGTGCCGCCCATGGTGAAGGACGGACGGATGATGCACGGGAAGCCGAGGCGCTCCAGGACGGCGTTGGCCTCTTCCATGCTGTGGGCGATGCCCGAGCGTGGGCAGTCCAGGCCGATGGATTTCATCGCCTTGTCGAAGCGCGAACGGTCTTCGGCCTTGTCGATGGTGTCGGCGTTGGCGCCGATCATTTCCACACCGAACTTCTCCAGGACGCCTTCGCGCTCCAGGTCCAGGGCGCAGTTCAGCGCGGTCTGGCCGCCCATGGTCGGCAGCAGCGCGTCCGGGCGCTCCTTCTCGATGATCTTGGCAACGGTCTGCCACTTGATCGGCTCGATGTAGGTGGCGTCGGCCATGGCCGGGTCGGTCATGATGGTGGCCGGGTTGGAGTTCACCAGGATGACGCGGTAGCCCTCTTCGCGCAGGGCTTTGCAGGCCTGGGCGCCGGAGTAGTCGAATTCGCAGGCCTGGCCGATCACGATCGGGCCAGCGCCGAGAATCAGGATGCTTTTTATGTCTGTACGTTTTGGCATGGGTTTGTCACTCAAATCCGCAGGTCAGTCGGCTAGGCCGTCGAACAATCTTTGAAGCGCCCGAAGGGGCCGCCGCGCTCGGGGCCGCCCTCGGGCTTCTCGCGGTCAGCGTCGCTTGGCCATCTCGTTGATGAAGCGATCGAACAGCGGAGCCACATCGTTCGGGCCCGGGCTGGCTTCAGGGTGGCCCTGGAAGCTGAACGCGCTCTTGTCGGTACGCTCGATACCTTGCAGCGTGCCGTCGAACAGCGACTTGTGAATCGCGCGCACGTTGGCCGGCAGGGTGGCTTCGTCCACCGCGAAACCGTGGTTCTGGCTGGTGATCATCACCACGCCGGTGTCCAGGTCCTGCACAGGGTGGTTGGCACCGTGGTGGCCGTGGCCCATCTTCAAGGTCTTGGCACCCGAAGCCAGAGCCAGCAACTGGTGACCGAGGCAGATACCGAATACCGGGATCTCGGTTTCCAGCACGTCCTTGATCGCCTGGATCGCGTAGTCGCAAGGCTCCGGGTCACCCGGGCCGTTGGACAGGAACACACCGTCGGGCTTGAGGGCCAGGACGTCGGCAGCCGGGGTTTGGGCCGGCACCACGGTGACGCGGCAACCACGCTCGACCAGCATGCGCAGGATGTTCAGCTTGACGCCGTAGTCGTAGGCCACGACGTGGTAAGGCAGCTCGGAAGCCTCGATCGTCGCGTGACTGTCGGTCTTCAGGTCCCAGACCGTGGAGCGCCATTCGTACTGCTTCTTGGTGCTGACGACTTTCGCCAGGTCCATGCCCTTGAGGCCAGGGAAGCCCTGGGCAGCGGCGATGGCAGCTTCTTCGGAAATGTTGTCGCCGGCCATGATGCAGCCGTTCTGCGCGCCTTTTTCCCGAAGGATGCGGGTCAGGCGACGGGTGTCGATACCGGCGATCGCCACGACGTTGTTGGCTTTCAGGTAGTCGGACAAGGACATCGTGTTACGCCAGTTGCTCGCTACCAGCGGCAAGTCACGGATGACCAGGCCGGCGGACCAGACACGATCAGACTCGGCGTCTTCCGGCGTGGTGCCGGTGTTGCCGATGTGCGGGTAAGTCAGGGTAACGATTTGTTGGGCGTAGGAAGGATCGGTAAGAATTTCCTGATAGCCGGTCATTGCGGTGTTAAACACCACCTCACCAACGGTCTGACCGTCGGCTCCAATGGCTTCGCCGCGAAAAATGCTGCCATCAGCAAGGGCGAGTATGGCTGGCTTAGTCAAGAAGACCTCCCGTAAATAAAGCCTGAAAGGGCGATCGCAGGTTGTAAAAAAGCGGAGTGACGTATGGACACGTCACCCCGCTTGTTCACTGAATTATTCTGCGCGCTTTTAGTGGACACACTAAAGCTGTAGCTTACAGAAAAAGGCTTTTTTGGTCCACCGCTAATGAGCCTTAAAGGCAGGGGAATGCGACAGGACGTCGCGAGGCGGTGTAAAACGGGGCCCAGTATAACCTGAACCCCGCACTTAAGGGCATCAACGCAGGTCGAGAACGTCCTGCATATCGTACAAACCAGGCTCGCGGCCATCCAGCCACAGCGCGGCACGTACGGCACCCTTGGCGAAAGTCATCCGACTCGATGCCTTGTGGGTGATCTCCAGGCGCTCGCCTTCAGTGGCGAACAGCACGGTGTGGTCGCCCACCACATCACCGCCGCGAACAGTGGCGAAACCGATGGTGCTGCGCTCACGCGCACCGGTGTGCCCCTGGCGCCCATACACGGCCACTTCCTGCAGATCGCGACCCAGCGCATCGGCAATCACTTCGCCCATGCGCAAGGCCGTTCCCGAAGGCGCGTCGATCTTGTGCCGATGATGCGCCTCGATGATTTCGATATCCGCATCGTCACCCAAGACCCGGGCCGCCATGTCCAGCAGCTTCAGCGACAGGTTCACGCCCACGCTGAAGTTCGCGGCGAACACGATCGGAATGTCTTTGCCCGCATCGGCCAGCAATTGCTTCTGCGCAGCATCCAGCCCCGTCGTGCCGATCACCATGGCCTTGCCGTGCTTGCGGCAGATCGCGAGGTTTTTCAGCATCACGTCCGGCAGGGTGAAATCGATCAGCACATCGAACTCGTCGAGCACTTTCTCCAGGCCGCCGGACATCGGCACGCCGATACGCCCCAGCGAAGCCAGCTCGCCAGCATCGGCACCCACCAGCGTACTGTCGGGCCGCACGATGGCCGCCGTCAGGCCGGAAAGCGGCGAGCGCTGCTGCACCGCCTCGACCAGCGCCTTACCCATGCGCCCCGCAGCGCCCATCACAGCTATACGTCGCATGCGAACTCCTTACAGATCGCCGAAGAAGCGCTTCACGCCTTCGAACCAACCGGTGGTTTTCGGGGAGTGGCTGTTGTCATCCGCCAGCGAGTTGCGGAACTCCTCCAACAGCTCACGCTGACGCCGCCCCAGGTTGACCGGAGTCTCTACCGCCACACGGCACATCAGGTCGCCCGCACCACCGCCACGCACTGGCGCGACGCCTTTGCCACGGATCCGGAACTGCTTGCCGGTCTGCGTGCCCTCGGGGATCTTCAGCTTGACGCGACCGTCGAGGGTCGGGATCTCAAGCTCGCCACCCAAGGCCGCATCGACGAAGCTGATCGGCACTTCGCAGAACAGGTGCTTGCCGTCGCGCTGGAAAATCGCATGCTCGCGCACATTGATGACCACATACAGGTCGCCCGTCGGGCCGCCCTGGGCACCCGTCTCGCCTTCGCCGGACAGCCGAATGCGGTCACCGGTGTCGACACCGGCCGGCACTTTGACCGACAGCGTCTTGTACTCTTCGACACGCCCCTCGCCGTGGCAGGAGTCGCACGGGTCGGAAATGATCTTGCCTTGGCCATGGCAACGCGGGCAGGTCTGCTGCACCGAGAAGAAGCCCTGCTGCATGCGAACCTGGCCAATACCGCCGCAGGTCGGGCAGGTCACGGGCGAGGAGCCCTTCTTGGCGCCCGAGCCATCGCACGGCTTGCAATTGACCAGTGTCGGAACACGGATATTGACGGTGGTACCGCGCACCGCTTCTTCCAGGTTCAACTCCAGCGTGTAGCGCAGGTCACTGCCACGCTGGGCGCCACCACGGGCACCGCCGCGACCACCACCGAAGAAATCGCTGAACACATCACCGAAAATATCGGAGAAGTTCTGGCCGCCAAAACCGGCACCGCCGCCGCCCATGCTCGGGTCGACGCCGGCATGCCCGTACTGGTCGTACGCCGCGCGCTTGCTCGAATCAGACAGTACTTCGTAAGCCTCGTTGGCTTCCTTGAACATCTCTTCCGACGCTTTATCGTCGGGATTACGGTCCGGGTGGTGCTTCATCGCCAGGCGACGATAGGCCTTTTTCAGGTCTGCCTCGCTGGCCCCCCGCTCGACACCCAATACTTCGTAAAAGTCACGCTTTGCCATTGGTCTTTGCACTCTCATGGACGTCCGGCAAACCTCTCCTGAACCTTGCCAAACTCGTTGAGCCCCAATACAGGCCCGGACCCAACTCACGTCAATTCAACGATCCTGGTCATATTTCTTTCAGCCAGGGACCCGGCCAAAACGCGGTGCATGTCGCTCGGAAAGCAGGAGCATTCCCGAACACACCGCCAGCACCCGAACACTGTCGCATGCTGTAAAAATTCATTAGCTCCAGACACGCCAACGCGGGAGCAAGCTCCCGCGCGGCGACATCCTACCAGCCACCGCACAAATGCAGTCAACCGGCCGACCAACAAGCGATTACTTGTGGTCTTTCACTTCTTCGAACTCGGCGTCAACGACGTCGTCGGCTTTCTCGGCCGATTCGCCCTGCGCAGCCGCGCCCTCGGCAGGCTGAGCCTGCTCGGCGTACATCTTCTGAGCCACTGGCGCGGAGACCTTGGACAGCTCTTCGATCTTCGCCTCGATGGCCGCCTTGTCGTCGCCTTTTACAGCAGCTTCCAGGGCAACCACGGCCGCTTCGATGGCGGTTTTCTCTTCCGCAGTCACTTTTTCGCCAGCATCAGCGATCATCTTGCGGGTCGAGTGCACCAAGGCATCGCCCTGGTTGCGAGCGCTGGCCAGCTCTTCGAACTTGCGGTCTTCCTCGGCGTTGACTTCAGCATCGCGAACCATCTGCTGAATTTCTTCCTCGGACAGACCGGAGTTGGCCTTGATCACGATCGACTGAGTCTTGCCGGTAGCCTTGTCTTTCGCGCCGACGTGCAGGATGCCGTTGGCGTCGATGTCGAAGGTCACTTCGATTTGTGGCACGCCACGTGGTGCTGGTGGAATCTCGGCCAGGTCGAACTTGCCCAGGGACTTGTTCTGTGCGGCTTGCTTACGCTCACCTTGCAGTACGTGAATGGTCACTGCGCCCTGGTTGTCGTCAGCCGTCGAGAACACTTGGGATTTCTTGGTAGGAATCGTGGTGTTTTTCTCGATCAGCGCGGTCATCACGCCGCCCATGGTTTCGATACCCAGGGTCAGCGGGCTGACGTCGAGCAGCAGAACGTCTTTCACGTCACCAGCCAATACCGCGCCCTGGATAGCAGCACCCATGGCAACAGCTTCGTCAGGGTTGACGTCTTTACGTGCTTCTTTACCGAAGAAATCGGTCACCAGCTTCTGAACCAGTGGCATACGGGTCTGACCGCCAACCAGGATCACGTCGTTGATCGCACCAACGTCGATACCGGCGTCTTTCATGGCGATGCGGCAAGGTTCGATGGTGCGCTGAACCAGGTCTTCCACCAGCGCTTCGAGCTTGGCGCGGGAGATTTTTACGTTCAGGTGCTTAGGACCGGTGGCGTCTGCAGTGATGTACGGCAGGTTCACGTCGGTCGACTGGCTCGAGGACAGTTCGATCTTGGCTTTTTCAGCGGCTTCTTTCAGGCGCTGCATGGCCAGCGGGTCACCCTTGAGGTTCATGCCGCTTTCTTTCTTGAACTCGTCGACGAGGTAGTCGATCAGGCGAATGTCGAAGTCTTCACCACCGAGGAACGTGTCACCGTTGGTTGCCAGCACTTCGAACTGATGCTCGCCATCGACTTCAGCGATCTCGATCACGGAGACGTCGAAGGTACCGCCACCCAGGTCGTAAACGATCACGGTGTGATCGCCCTTGGCCTTGTCCATACCGTAGGCCAGAGCGGCTGCGGTTGGTTCGTTGATGATACGTTTTACGTCCAGGCCCGCGATGCGGCCGGCGTCTTTGGTCGCCTGGCGCTGGCTGTCGTTGAAATAGGCAGGAACAGTGATGACCGCTTCAGTCACCGCTTCGCCAAGGTAATCTTCGGCGGTTTTCTTCATTTTCTTGAGGATTTCAGCCGAGATCTGTGGCGGTGCCATTTTCTGGCCGTTCACTTCAACCCAGGCGTCGCCGTTGTCAGCCTTGGCGATTTTGTAAGGCACCATCTTGATGTCTTTCTGGACGACTTCTTCGTCGAACTTGCGACCGATCAGACGCTTCACCGCGTACAGGGTGTTATGCGGATTGGTCACTGCCTGACGCTTGGCCGACTGGCCAACCAGAATCTCGCCATCATTGGCGTAAGCAATGATCGACGGCGTGGTACGCGCGCCTTCAGCGTTTTCGATGACTTTGGCCTTGCCGTTTTCCAGCACGGAGACGCACGAGTTGGTGGTCCCCAGGTCGATACCGATAATCTTGCCCATGTTAACTCTCCCGGAACTTGGATTTGGTTGCCGCAGCAGTGGTGGCTAACTGCGGTAGCACTTAAACGCTTGACATATAGATGGGGCCGCTACGACCGATTTCAAGCCTGCTCATCAATAGAAGGCGAAACCGGCGCTGGCGCCTTGCTGACCACGACCATGGCCGGGCGCAGCAGGCGACCGTTGAGCAGATAGCCCTTCTGGAAAACCTTCAGCACACTGTTTGGCTCGACGTCGGCACTTTCCTGCATCGCCATGGCCTGGTGATGCTCGGCGTTGAACGGTTCGCCATGCGGATCAAGGGTTTCGAGCTGATAACGCTTGAGAGTGTCCTGGAACATTTTCAGGGTCAGCTCGATGCCTTCACGCATCGGACGAATGTTTTCGTCATCCGGGTTGGACAGCTCAAGGCCGCGCTCCAGGCTGTCGATGATCGGCAGCAAGTCGCCAGCGAAACGCTCCAGGGCGAATTTATGAGCCTTCTCTACATCTTGCTCGGCGCGACGGCGGACATTCTGCAGGTCGGCTGCTACACGCAACGCCTGATCCTGCGCACCGGCCAGTTGCTCCTCGAGCACTTGTACACGTGCCGCCAGGTCTTCACCGGAAACCTGGGAAGCCTGATTGGCGTCTTGATTTTGCGTGTCCTGGGTCTGTTCGTCAGCCATAGATTTCTCCTCTCAACTTCGTCCGCGAGCTCAACTCGCGCTTCTGCCCCGGTATATGGGGTCGGGTTTTGCAGCTTCAAGGGCTATCTGACGAATTAACCTTACAAAAAACAGCTGCATAACCATTCCTCGCAGCGCTAAGAAAATCATCTGCCCAAGCAAATCGAGCTAAGCGAGGGCATTGTCAGGCCGAAACAAAACACTGTATAAATAACCAGACCTAAAGCCTGGGAGCGGCCTTATGCTGGTGCACCTGTCCGTACACAACTACGCCATCGTCGAACACCTCGACCTCGAACTCGATCGAGGCATGAGTGTGATCACCGGTGAAACCGGCGCAGGCAAGTCGATCATGCTCGATGCCCTGGGCCTGACGCTGGGCGATCGCGCCGACAGTGGCGTGGTGCGCCCCGGAGCGGACAAGGCCGACATCCTGGCGACGTTCGACCTGGTCGACATCCCCGAGGCCAGCGCCTGGCTGGCCGAACGCGACCTGGACACCGACGGCCTGTGCATCCTGCGCCGGGTCATCACCGCCGAAGGCCGCTCCCGAGGCTACATCAACGGCACGCCCTGCCCCTTGGGCGATCTCAAGGCCCTCGGCGAGCTGCTGATCGACATTCACAGCCAGCATGAACACCAATCCCTGCTCAAGACCGACACCCATCGCCGCCTGCTGGATGAATACGCCGGCGCCACGGACCTGGCCCGGCAAGTCCACCTGGCGGCCCAACGCTGGCGCCAGACCCGGCAGGAACTGGATCGACTCTCCAATTCCGGCGACGAACAGCGCGCCCGCCACCAGTTGTTGAGCTACCAGCTCGAAGAGCTGGAGAACCTGGCCCTGGGTGAAAATGAACTGGAAGAACTGGAACAGGAACACAAGAACCTGACCAACGCCGAAACCCTGCTGGGCATCTGCCGCCAGGTGGTCGAACAATGCAGCGAGAGCGATTCGGGCAATGTCCTCAATGCACTGACAGCGAGCCTGAACCGACTCTCCAGCGTGAACAATTCGGTGGGCGCCTTGAACGAAGCGACCAACCTGCTGACCAGCGCGCAGATCCAGGTCGAAGAGGCCGTCGGGGAGCTAAACCGGTTCCTCGATCATTTCGATGCCGACCCAGCCCGCCTGCAATACCTGGAAGAGCGCCTGGATAGCATCTATACACTGGCGCGCAAGCATCGTATCCAGCCAACCGACGTTGCCGAACTCCAGCAGCGGCTGCTGGAAGAACTGGAAACCCTGAACGCCAACGATGAGTCCATCGAGCGCCTGGGGGACGAACTGGCGTCTTATGCCCGTCATTACCAGGAAAAGGCCAGGGAGCTCAGTGAATTGCGGCAGCATGCCGCAGCAGGGCTGGCCAGCGCCGTGGAGCAGGAGATCCAGCGCCTGGGCATGCCGGGCGGGCGCTTCACCATCGAATTGCGCCCCAACGCTGGCGACGAGCTCCAACCCAATGGGCTGGAACAGGTGGAATTGCTGGTCAGCGCCAACCCCGGACAACCGCTCAAAGGCTTGGCCAAAGTCGCCTCCGGCGGTGAGTTGTCGCGAATCAGCCTGGCCATCCAGGTCATCACCGCACAAACCTCTCGCGTGCCGACACTGGTATTCGACGAAGTGGACGTGGGTATCGGTGGCCCAACTGCAGAAATTGTCGGCCAGTTGCTGCGCCGGCTGGGGGAACGCGGCCAGGTGCTGACCGTCACTCACCTGCCTCAGGTCGCCGCCCAGGGACACCAGCATTTATTTGTGCACAAGGTGCGCGGCGAGGACGCGACTCGTACCGCCGTGTCCAAGCTCAACAAAAACGAGCGCGTGGAAGAAGTGGCACGAATGCTCGGGGGCATCGACCTCACCAAGGAATCCCTGGCCCACGCGAAAAAAATGGTCGTTACCGCGAAAATCTGAGAACAGCAGAAAGCACGAAGGCGACCCTGGGGTCGCCTTCGTTCGTTTCGCGAACCTTAAGTCCGCGCGACATGCTTACTTTTTCTTGCGTACGTACAGCACAAGATTGTGATCAACCATCTCGAAGCCATACTTGTCGACGATTGCTTTCTGCAGCCGCTCGATTTCTTCGTCGAAGAATTCGATCACTTCACTGGTCTCGACGTTGACCATATGGTCGTGATGCTTGCCGTCGTCCAGCTCGAAGACCGCATGGCCTCCGTCGAAGTTGTGTCGCACCACAAGGCCAGCTGCCTCGAACTGGGTCAGAACACGGTAAACCGTGGCCAGACCGACGTCCTCACCAGCCTCCATAAGCGCCTTGTAGACATCTTCAGCACTCATGTGGCGTTGCTCGGCGGAATCGAGCATTTGTAGAATCTTGACCCGTGGCAGGGTCACTTTGAGGCCGGCTTTGCGTAGTTCGCTATTTTCAACCATGGTCAGCTTTCTCGCGATGCTGCTTCGCAGCTTCTCTTAATGCGGGTATGATCGGCGTTTACGTTGTCCCAGCCAAGATAGTGGAAGTCGCCCACCGATGCAAAACACCAAGCTCTTGCTAACCAGTTTCACCTTTGTGGGACTGCTCGCACTCGCCGGTTGTTCATTCCCCGGGGTTTACAAAATCGACATCCAGCAGGGCAATGTCGTCACGCAGGACATGATAGACCAGTTACGCCCGGGAATGACCCGCCGGCAAGTACGGTTTATCATGGGCAACCCCCTGCTGACCGACACGTTCCATGCCGATCGCTGGGATTACCTGTACAGCTTGCAGCCAGGCGGCGGTGAGCGCCAGCAGGAACGCATCAGCGTTATCTTCAGCCCTGACGACCAACTCGTCAGCCTGTCGGGTGACTTCATGCCTGGCGTGAGCCGTGACGAGGCCATCATGGGCAAGGACAGCGGCACCACCGTTACCGACCCGGCCCAGAATGCCGAACAGCCGAAACCGGAAAAACCGGTCAAGCCAGGTTCGCTGCTGGACCAGATCCAAAAGGACGTGGACCAGGTCGAGACTGTACCCGTCCCGACGCCAGAGCCTCTGGATACCTCGCCGCAATAAATCGCGACAATAAAAAACCCGGCATGCCGGGTTTTTTATCGCCTGCCATTCCGGCCAGGTTATTGCTCCGATTGGCGCGCCTGGGCAGCCTTGGCCGCGCGCAGGCGCCGAATTTCCTTCGGATCGGCCAACAACGGGCGATAAATCTCCAGTCGATCAGCCGCCTGCACCACCTGGCGCTCTGGATCGGCAACCTGCTTGCCAAAAATCCCCACCGGGCAAGTCGCCAGATCCAGTTCCGGGAATGCATCGGCAATCCCCGAGGCCACCAGCGCTGCGCGAACACTGGTGCCTTCCTGCACCACGCATGCGCGCAAGACTTGGCGATCCACCGCGGCATACACCACTTCTATCTCAATCAACGCTTGAGCTCTGCATTCTGCTTGGCCCGCTGGCAGAACGCGTCGACCAGGGTATTGGCAGCCTGATTGAACAGCGGCCCCAGCGTCGCCCGCACCAGTGGGCCGGCGTAGTCGAACGACAGGTCCAGGCTGATCTTGCAGGCCTTCTCACCCAGCGGCTTGAACACCCAGACACCGTGGAGCTGATTGAAAGGCCCTTCTTCCAGGTTCATCTCGATGGAATGCCCCGGCACCAGCGTATTGCGCGTGACGAAGCGCTGACTCAAGCCACTCTTGGCAATGTTGAGGCTGGCGCGCATATGAGTTTCGGAACTCTCCAGCACCTCCGCCGATGAGCACCACGGCAAGAACTCCGGGTAGCTCGCCACATCGTTGACCAGGTCATACAGCGCCTGCGCCGGATAGGGCAGCAAGGCCGAGCGTTGAATATGTGTCGTCATGTAAGCGTCACTTCCACAGCTGGGCGGCAAACACTACAAGAATGCCGATGGGCGCCACGTAGCGCATCAAGAACAGGCTCAAACCAAACAATACCGGGCTGCGCAGCGACAGTTCATCACGCACCGCTTCACGCCCCATGATCCATCCTGCAAACACTACGAAACACAAACCACCCAATGGCAGCATGATCCGCGAGGTGAAGAAATCAATCACGCCGAAGAAATCCAGCCCTCCGGTTGCGCCCCACTGGTAGAGATGGAACAGCCCGCCTTCGTTCACGAAAAACTTCGCTTGCTTCCATATATTGAAGGAGAACACCGTGCCCAGGCCGACAAACCAACAGGTGAAAGCCAGCCAGAAGGTTACCCAGGCACGACTGAGCCGGGTCCGTTCAACCAGGTAAGCCACCATGGGTTCCAACAGGGAGATGGCCGAACTCCAGGCCGCGATGGCCACCAGGAGGAAAAACACCACGCCCATTACCTGACCGAACGCCATGCTGCCGAAGGCAAAGGGCAGGCTGACGAACATCAACCCGGGCCCCTCACTGGGGTTCAGGCCAGCGGCGAACACAATCGGAAACAATGCCACCCCCGCCAACAGCGACACGAAGGTATCCAACAGCGCGACGCCGACAACGGTCCGGGTCAGGGATGCATTCTTGGGCATGTAAGCGCCGTAGATCATGATCGACCCGACCCCGACGCTGAGGGAGAAAAACGCATGCCCCATGGCCGGTAGCAGGCCATCCATGACTTTCTCAGGCTTGAAGTCGAACATGAAATGCACGCCTTCCATGAAGTGCCCGGTGGTCATGCTGTAGCCCAGCAACACCAGGATCATCACGAACAGCAACGGCATCATGATCCGCAGGCTGCGCTCAAGCCCGGCCACCACACCCCGGGCAATCACCACCGCCGAGAGCACCATGAAGATCGTGTGCCAGAGGGTCAGCCGCCAGGGATCGGCGATCACATTGCCGAAGTAGGCGCCCACCTGATCCGGCGTGGCCCCTTGGAAATCCCCGCGCCCCATGTCGATGATGTAGTCCAGCGACCAGCCACCGACCACGCTATAGAAAGACAGGATCAACAGCGCCGTGATCATTCCGGCGAAGGCGCCCCACGACCACTTGGGCGAATGCCCTGCTTCCAGCGCCAGCACCTTCAGGGCATTGGCCGGGCTTTGCCGGGCACGACGACCGATCAGGGTTTCGGCCAGCATCACCGGCGCGCCGATGAGCGCAATGCACGCCAGGAACATCAATACGAAGGCACCGCCACCGTAGACGCCGACCATGTAGGGGAATTTCCAGATACTGCCCAGCCCCACCGCCGAACCGGTTGCAGCGAATATAAAGACCCAGCGGCTAGCCCAACTGCCGTGGACAGAAACCTTGTCTGTCGACATCGTGATCACGCCCAAGCGTTCGAAAAAGAGGCCGCATTGTCCGGGATTCACTCAACGTGCTCAAGCACGCAGCTTCACCGTAGCCGACACGCACGCAACTGCCTATAATGCCGCCCCTATGGCTAAACAGAAGAAACACCCAACAGGGACCATCGCGCAAAATAAAAAGGCGCGACACGATTACTTCATCGAACAACGTTTCGAGGCTGGCATGGTCCTGGCCGGCTGGGAAGTAAAGAGTCTGCGTGCCGGCAAGGCGCAACTGGTCGACAGCTACGTGCTGCTCAAGGACGGCGAGGCCTGGCTGCTGGGCAGTCATTTCACGCCGCTGACCACCGCCAGCACCCACGTGATCGCCGACCCGACGCGCTCGCGCAAGCTGCTGCTCAACAAGCGCGAGCTGGAAAAGCTCTTCGCCTCCGTGCAGCAGAAGGGCTACACCTGCGTCTGCACGTCGTTGTACTGGAGCAAGCACTTGATCAAGTGCGAGATCGCCCTGGGCAAGGGCAAGAAGGAATACGACAAGCGCGACACCGAACGCGAACGCGATGCCGGCCGCGAGCTGCAGCGCGCTGTGCGCAACAAGGGCAAGGAAGACTAGCCCGGGATCAACTGTGGGAGCCGAGCTTGCTCGCGATGGCGTCGACACATCCGGCAGTGATGGGTCAGACAGACCGCTTTCGCGAGCAAGCTCGCTCCCACAGGGGTCCACCGGCGCGATTACATCCCTTTACGCCGCTCCGCCCGCGCCACGCGCTGCACTTCCTGACGCACCTCTTCCAAGACTTCCTGCACATACAAGATATGCCGGCTGGACACTTCCCGCGCCTGTTCGGCGTGCCCGTCCATGATGGCCTGGTACAGCTCTCGGTGCTGGCTGATCAGCATGTCGCGAGTTTCACTGCGCTGCTTGTACATGCCGCCGATATTGGTGACGACGTTGCGCTTGAGCAGGTCGAACAAGCCGCGGATGGTGTGCAGCAACACCGCGTTATGACTGGCCTCGGCGATCGCCAGATGAAACCGGGCATCCGCCGCGCCCTCCTCCGCCCGGCTCACCTCGTCGTGGCGTGAGTAACAATCCTGCAGCTCGTCAAAGGCCGCCGTCAGCCGTTCGCGATCCACCTCCGTGGCCCGCTGCGCCGCGTAATAAGCGCAGGACGCTTCCAGGGTGTGACGGAACTCCAACAAGTCACGCTGCGCTTCGGGATTGCTTTCCAACAGTTGCAGCAGCGGATCACTGAACGTCGAGCCCAGCGACTCCACCACATAGTTGCCGCCGCCCTGACGACTGACCAACAAGCCTTTGGCCGCCAGTTTCTGGATCGCCTCGCGCAACGAAGGGCGTGACACGCCGAACTGCTCAGCCAGGGTCCGCTCGGCAGGCAGCCGCTCACCGGACTTGAGCGTGCCCTCAAGGATCATGCCTTCAAGCCGCTCGACAATATCGTCAGACAAACGGCGCTGACGAATCTGATCAAACCCCATAACTCAATTCTCCACGATCCCGACGGCTCGCCGGGCTCTCTATTCTGGCCCATCCGGGCCTTGTCCACACCCATCAAAAGCTGTTTTCAGCACCGGATCAGATGCCCTCTGCACCGCTTATTCGACGAAAGTTTCAGGGCGGCAAATTGACACACGACAACCAAGGCTTTTACCCTAGCCAACAGCGATTGTAAATTGGTATTACCAATTAACCAAACCCGCTGGCAGTGCCTGACCAACAACAATTAGGGGCCCACCCATTATGCAAACCTGGCAACAGCTCTACAGCCCGCTCGGCAGCCTCGGCTTGTCCGCCCTCGCGGCCGTTATTCCCATCGTATTTTTCTTCCTGGCCCTGGCGGTATTTCGCCTCAAGGGGCATGTGGCCGGCAGCATCACCCTGGCGCTGGCGATTGCCGTGGCGATCTTCGCGTTCCAGATGCCGGCAGACATGGCCTTTGCCGCCGCCGGCTATGGCTTTGCCTATGGCCTGTGGCCCATCGCCTGGATCATCGTCGCCGCCGTATTCCTCTACAAACTGACGGTCAAGAGCGGCCAGTTCGAGGTGATTCGCAGCTCGGTGCTGTCGATTACCGATGACCAGCGTCTGCAAGTTCTGCTGATCGGCTTTTGCTTCGGCGCATTCCTGGAAGGTGCCGCCGGCTTCGGCGCACCGGTGGCGATCACTGCCGCCCTGCTGGTCGGCCTGGGCTTCAACCCCCTGTACGCCGCCGGCCTGTGCCTGATCGCCAACACCGCCCCAGTGGCGTTCGGCGCGCTGGGCATTCCGATTATCGTGGCCGGCCAGGTCACCGGAATCGACGCCTTCAAGATCGGCGCCATGACCGGTCGCCAATTGCCCTTGCTGTCGTTGTTCGTGCCGTTCTGGCTGGTGTTCATGATGGACGGCCTGCGCGGCGTGCGGGAAACCTGGCCAGCGGCATTGGTGGCAGGCTTGAGCTTCGCCATCACCCAGTACTTCACCTCCAACTTCATTGGCCCGGAACTGCCGGACATCACCTCCGCCCTGGCCAGCCTGATTTCCCTGACGCTGTTCCTGAAAGTCTGGCAGCCCAAGCGCACCGCTGGCGCCCAGATTGCCGGCGCCACCTCCAGCGCAACGGTCACCGCCAGCGTCGGCGGTTTCGGTCAACCGCGCAGCACCGTGGCTTCGCCCTACAGCCTGGGGGAAATCATCAAGGCCTGGTCGCCGTTCCTGATCCTGACCGTATTGGTGACGATCTGGACCCTCAAGCCGTTCAAGGCGATGTTCGCCGCTGGCGGTTCGATGTACGGCTGGGTGTTCAACTTCGCCATCCCGCACCTGGACCAGATGGTGATCAAGGTCGCGCCCATCGTGATCAACCCCACTGCCATTCCGGCCGTGTTCAAGCTTGATCCGATTTCCGCCACCGGCACGGCGATTTTCTTCTCGGCACTGATCTCGATGCTGGTGCTCAAGATCAACATTAGAACTGGTCTTACCACTTTAAAAGAGACCTTCTACGAGCTGCGCTGGCCCATTCTTTCCATTGGCATGGTGCTGGCGTTCGCCTTCGTCACCAACTTCTCCGGCATGTCCTCGACCATGGCCCTGGTCCTGGCGGGCACGGGCGCGGCGTTCCCGTTCTTCTCGCCATTCCTTGGTTGGCTGGGCGTGTTCCTGACCGGTTCCGATACCTCGTCCAACGCGCTGTTCGGCTCGCTGCAAGCCACCACCGCGCATCAAATCGGCGTCAATGACACCCTGCTGGTGGCGGCCAATACCAGCGGCGGCGTGACCGGCAAGATGATTTCGCCGCAATCGATCGCGGTGGCCTGCGCCGCGACCGGGCTGGTGGGCAAAGAATCGGATCTGTTCCGTTTCACCCTCAAACACAGCCTATTCTTTGCAACGATTGTCGGCCTGATCACGTTGGCCCAGGCCTACTGGTTTACCGGCATGCTGGTTCATTAAGTCCTACACGTAATACTGGAAAAACCGACGCCGAACCGTGATTCGGCGTCTGCTATTCACAACCGGGTCTGCAAGGCTGCTGAAAGATTTCCTGTCTATATTCAGCAGCCTCAGCGGACGGATAACCGGGACCACCCGGAGACACGCCTGATGAGCGAGCTTTTTTACAACGCCGTGCCGAACGCGACCCGTGTCGCCCCGCCATTGCCCGAGCCTCGGCAGTACCCCAGCGAAAAACCGCAACGGGTCTACCTGTTCGGCACTTGCGTGGTGGACCTGTTCTATCCCGAAGCCGGGATGGATGCGATTCATCTGCTGGAGCGCGAAGGAATCCGGGTGGACTACCCGCAAGGGCAAAGTTGCTGCGGCCAACCGGCCTACACCTCGGGCTATACCGAGCAAGCGCGGACAGTGGCACGGGCGCAGTTGGCCTTGTTTGCCGAAGACTATCCGGTGGTGGTGCCCTCGGGCTCCTGCGCCGGCATGCTGCGCGAGCATTACGCCGACCTGTTCAAGGACGAGCCCGACACGCTCAAACAGGTCCAGGCCCTGGCGGCCCGGACCTATGAACTGGCTGAATTCCTGCTGTTTGTCTGCAAGGTGCAACTGAGCGACAGCGGTGAGCCGGTGAAGGTTGCGCTGCACACGTCCTGCTCGGCACGGCGTGAAATGAACACCCACCTGCACGGCCGCGCGTTGTTGGCGCAGCTGCGCAATGTGGAGCGAGTCGACCACAGCCACGAAAGTGAATGCTGTGGTTTTGGTGGGACGTTCAGCGTTCGCATGCCGGATATTTCCGGCGCGATGGTGGCCGACAAGACCCGAGCGCTGAAGGAATCCGGCGCGCACAAGGTCATCAGTGCCGATTGTGGCTGCCTGATGAACATCAACGGCGCACTGGAAAAGCAGCAGGAGGCGCTACGCGGCCAGCACCTGGCGAGCTTCCTCTGGCAGCGTAGCGGAGGTGTCGCATGAGCACGCCGACGCTGATTCCGACCGTTGAGGTGCAGGAAGATTTTCGCGCCCGGGCCCACAAGGCCCTGGACGACACGCAACTGCGAAACAACTTTCGCAGCGCGATGGATTCACTGATGACCAAGCGGGCAACGTCCTTCAGCGATGCCCACGAAAGAGAACACCTGCGTGTGCTGGGCAATGCCGTCCGCGCCCGTGCGTTATCGAAGCTGCCCGACCTGCTCGAGCAACTTGAAAGCAACCTGACCCGCAACGGTGTGAACGTGCACTGGGCGGAAACGGTGGACGAAGCCAACGGCATCGTCCTCTCGATCATCCGCGCTCACGAGGCGCGGCAAGTGATCAAGGGCAAATCGATGGTCAGCGAAGAGATGGAGATGAACCATTTCCTCGAGGCTCGGGACATTGAATGTCTTGAGTCCGACATGGGGGAATACATCGTCCAGCTCGACCACGAGAAGCCTTCACACATCATTATGCCGGCGATCCACAAGAATGCCGGTCAGGTCGCGTCCTTGTTCCACGACAAACTCGGCGTGGAGTACACCAAGGACGTTGACCAACTCATTCAGATCGGTCGCAAGGTCTTGCGGCAGAAATTCTTCGAGGCCGACATCGGCGTCTCCGGCGTCAACTTCGCCGTCGCTGAAACCGGCACGCTGCTGCTGGTGGAAAACGAAGGCAACGGGCGGATGTCCACCACCGTCCCGCCGGTGCACATTGCCGTGACCGGCATCGAAAAAGTCGTCGAGAACCTGCGCGACGTCGTGCCGCTGCTGTCGCTGCTGACCCGTTCGGCCCTCGGCCAGCCCATCACCACCTACGTCAACATGATCTCCGGCCCGCGCAAGGCTGACGAACTGGACGGCCCCCAGGAAGTCCACCTGGTCCTGCTCGACAACGGTCGCAGCCAGGCGTTTGCCGACAGCGAATTGCGCCAGACGCTGAACTGCATCCGCTGCGGCGCCTGTATGAATCATTGCCCGGTCTATACCCGAATCGGCGGTCATGCCTACGGCGAGGTTTACCCGGGACCTATCGGAAAAATCATCACGCCGCACATGGTCGGCCTGGCCAAGGTGCCCGACCATCCGAGCGCCTCTTCGCTGTGCGGCGCCTGCGGTGAAGTGTGTCCGGTGAAGATTCCGATCCCGGCTTTGCTACGCCGGCTGCGCGAAGAAAACGTCAAGGCGCCGGACAGCCCCCATCAGGTGATGCGCGGCCAGGGCAGCAAATACTCGCCCAAGGAACGCTTCATCTGGAATGCCTGGGCTCGGCTCAACAGTTCGCCACGGTTGTATCGGCTGTTCGGGTTCCTCGCCACGCGCCTGCGCGCCCTGACGCCCAACAATGTCGGGCCATGGACCCAGAACCACAGCGCCCCCAAACCCGCCGCCCGTTCATTGCATGACCTGGCCCGCGAACACCTGAACCAGCAGGGAGACCGCCGATGAGCGCCAAGGACAATATCCTCGCCAAGCTGCGTAAAAGCCTGACCGGCGCCACGCCCGTTGCCGACAACTTCGACGTCGAGCTGGTGACGCAGACCTACCGCTATGCGCCCGAGGAGCGCATCCCGCAATTGCGCAAATTGATGGAAGCGGTGCACACCGAAATCCATCTGACATCCGGTGACGACTGGCCGGCGCTGCTCGCGCAATTGCTGCGCGACCGCCAATTGCCGAGCCTGCTCATCGCCCCGACCACCGCGCACGGGGAAAAAATCACACAGTTCTGGGCGAACCATCCGGACCTGCCAACCCTCAAGGCCTACGACCGCCCGGTAGAAGAGTGGAAAGCCGAGTTGTTCAACGACACCCCCGCTAGCCTGACCGGCACCCTTGGCGCCATCGCCGCCACCGGCAGCCTGATTCTCTGGCCGACCCGGGAAGAGCCGCGACTGATGAGCCTGGTGCCACCGGTGCATTTCGCCCTGCTCAAGGCCAGCGAAATCCGTGACAACTTCTATGAAGTGCAGCAGGAATTCGAGTGGGCCCAAGGCATGCCCACCAACGCCCTGCTGGTATCGGGCCCGTCGAAAACCGCCGACATCGAGCAAATCCTGGCCTATGGCGCCCATGGTCCGAAGGATCTGGTGGTTTTGATTCTGGAGGACCAATGACCCTTCCGGCCCCTTTCCTACACGACGTCCAACAACTGATCCCGCAGAAACGCCGTTTCGACGATCCGCTGTCGACCTTGGCCTTCGGCACCGACGCCAGTTTCTATCGGTTGATTCCGAAACTGGTGGTGCGCGTCGAATCCGAAAATGAAGTGATTGCCCTGCTGAAATTGGCCCAGCGCGACCAGGTTCCAGTCACGTTCCGCGCCGCCGGCACCAGCCTGTCCGGGCAAGCCATCAGCGACTCGGTGCTGATTGTGCTGGGGGATAACTGGAACGGGCGCGAGGTTCGTGAGCAAGGTATGCAGATTCGTTTGCAACCCGGCGTGATCGGCGCCCAGGCCAACGCCTGGCTGGCCCCGTTCGGGCGCAAGATTGGCCCAGATCCGGCGTCGATCAATGCCTGCAAAATCGGCGGCATCGTCGCCAACAACGCCAGCGGCATGTGCTGCGGCACGGCGCAGAACACCTATCACACCCTGGCTGGCATCCGCCTGGTGCTGGCCGACGGCACGCGCCTGGACACCGAAGACGACAGCAGCGTGGCGGCTTTTCGTACGAGCCATGGCGAACTGCTGGAACGCCTGACGACTTTGGGCCGCGAGACCCGCGCCAACACTGAACTGGCTGCGCGAATCCGGCATAAATACCGTCTGAAAAATACCACCGGCCTGTCACTCAATGCCCTGGTGGATTTCGACGAGCCTGTGGATATCTTGAGCCACCTGCTGGTCGGCTCCGAAGGCACCCTCGGCTTCATCAGCGCGGTGACCTACAACACCGTTATCGACCATCCGAACAAGGCTTCGGCCCTGATCGTCTTCCCCGATGTAGAGACCTGCTGCAACGCCGTCACCGTGCTGAAAAGCCAGCCGGTATCGGCCGTGGAACTGCTGGACCGCCGCAGCCTGCGCTCGGTGCAGGACAAACCGGGCATGCCGGATTTCGTACAGCATTTGTCGACCAATGCCTGCGCCTTGCTGATCGAATCCCGCGCCGCTTCCTCGTCTTTACTGCAAGAACAACTGGCCCGGATCATGGCCTCCCTGGCTGGTTTCCCGGTGGAAAAACAGGTCGACTTTACCGAGGACCCACGGGAAAACGCCCGGCTCTGGGCGATCCGCAAAGACACCTTTCCTGCCGTCGGGGCAGTACGCAAAACCGGAACCACGGTGATCATCGAAGACGTGACCTTTCCGGTGGAACAACTGGCCATTGGCGTAAACCGCCTGATCGAGCTGTTCGACAAACATCACTACGACGAAGCGATCCTTTTCGGACACGCGCTGGAAGGCAATCTGCACTTCGTCTTCACCCAAGGCTTCAACAACCCTGAAGAAGTCGCACGCTACCAAGCGTTCATGGATGACGTGGCGCAGTTGGTGGCGGTGGAGTTCGGTGGCTCGCTGAAAGCCGAACACGGCACCGGGCGCAACATGGCGCCGTTCGTCGAGCTGGAATGGGGCAGTGACGCCTATCAGTTGATGTGGCAGCTCAAACGCCTGCTCGACCCCAGCGGCATCCTCAACCCGGACGTGGTGCTCAGCGAAGACCCGCAGATCCACCTCAAGCACCTCAAACCGCTGCCGGCCGCCGATGATATTGTGGATAAGTGCATCGAGTGCGGTTTCTGCGAGCCGGTGTGCCCGTCCAAGGACCTGACCTTGAGCCCGCGCCAGCGCATCGTGATCTGGCGCGATATCCAAGCCAAGAAACGCGCCGGCACGGACACCACCGAACTGGAACGTGCCTACCAATACCAGGGCATCGATACCTGCGCCGCCACGGGGCTGTGTGCACAACGTTGCCCGGTAGGCATCAATACCGGCGAGCTGGTGAAAAAACTGCGCAGCCTTGACGCGACGAAGACGAAAACCGCCAACTGGATTGAAGGAAATTTCGCCACCACACTGCAAGGCGCGCGCTTCGCCCTGCACGTGGCCAACGGTGCGCGCATGCTGCTGGGCGCGCCTCGCCTGGCGAGACTGTCGGCCTCATTGACGCGCCTGTCCAAGGGTCAGGTGCCACAGTGGACCAACGCCATGCCCCAGCCGGAAAAGGCGATCCGTTTCAGCCCCGCCGTGTCGGACGAACGTCCGAGAGTCGTGTACCTGGCGGCGTGCGTGTCGCGGGTCATGGGCCCGGCGGCAGCGGACAAGGAGCAGACGTCGCTGTACGACAAGACCTGCGGCCTGCTGGAAAAGGCCGGTTATCAGGTGGTCTTTCCAGACAATGTGGACAGCCTCTGCTGCGGTCAGCCCTTTGCTTCCAAAGGCTACACCGAACAAGCCGAGCACAAGCGCCAGGAACTGATCGGCGCCTTGCTGCACGCCAGTCGCGGCGGGCTCGACCCTATCTACTGTGACACCAGCCCCTGCACATTGCGGCTGGTCCAGGACCTTGGCGACGTGCGCCTGGATCTGTATGACCCGGTGCGCTTCATCCGTACCCACTTGATGGATCGACTCGACTTCACTCCCCAAGAGGCGCCCATCGCCGTGCACGTCACGTGCAGCACGCAGCACCTCGGCGAAAGCCAGGCGCTGATCGACCTGGCGCGCCAATGCAGTAAAAACGTAGTCATCCCCGAAGGCATCCATTGTTGCGGTTTCGCCGGCGACAAGGGCTTCTCCACGCCAGAACTCAATGCCCACTCGCTGCGCTCACTGAAGGACGCGGTACAGCATTGCAGCGAAGGGATCTCCACCAGCCGCACTTGTGAGATCGGTCTTACCCAACACGGCGCAATTGACTACCACGGGCTGGTGTATCTGGTAGACCGTGTCACCCGCCCCAAACCCGCCAACGGTGAGGGCCTTGCAATGGGACTCGAAGAAAAATCGAATTCCTGCGCGTCGCTGTAGTCACTTGAATAGGCCCGGCTGCGCTGGGCCATCCACCGACTCGGCCTGGCCGCGACCGTCCAGCGGCACCGAGACCATACGTTCAAGGAGATACACATGAAGCGCACCGCACTTGCTGGCTTGTTCATTTCCGCTGCGATGTTGGCCTCTCCGGTGTTTGCAGATAGCCAGGCAGACCTTTGCCAGATCAATCTGCAAAAAATCAAGGATGCGAAAGTCAGCACCGAGCAGATGAGCGAAAGCATGAAAACCGATATCGACGCCACCGTCGGGCAGGCCACGGCCGAACAAGCCAAAGGCACCGAGGAAGGCAGCAAGAACTGCATCTCGCTGACCACCCAAGCTCTTCAGAAACTGCAGAACAACACCAAAGGCGGTCAGCAGTAATGTCGCGTGCAGCCAACCTTCGGGTTGGCCTCAGACGCGGATTGGCGTACACTGCAAATGCCTGCCACTCCTCCAGCTTCATGGAGCGGCAGGTTCGGGGCCGTTTAGGATTCGACGCCGGTTGCGAAACTTTAGGTGCATGCCGAGTTGGTAACAGAACTCGTAAATCCACTGTTGCAACTTCTATAGTTGCCAATGACGAAAACTACGGCCAGGAATTCGCTATCGCTGCGTAAGCAGCCTTAGACCTGAGCTTCTGGTACCTTCGGGTCCAGCAATCATTAGGGGATGTCTGTAAACCCAAAGTGATTGTCATATAGAACAGAATCGCCGTGCAGTACGTTGTGGACGAAGCGGCTAAAACTTACACAACTCGCCCAAAGCACCCTGCCCGTCGGGTCGCTGAGGGTTAACTTAATAGACACGGCTACGCATGTAGTACCGACAGCGGAGTACTGGCGGACGGGGGTTCAAATCCCCCCGGCTCCACCATTTAGTCTTCCCAGGAAGACCCAGAAAAGCCGTAAAGCCTAGAGAAATCAAAGCTTTACGGCTTTTTTCTTGCCCGCGTTTTCCCACCTAATCCCAGGGCATCCCACGGTTGACGGGGGCACATATGGGGGCATAAAACGCTCATCAGCTCGCTCGGAGAGGATGTGCCCCCAATGCCCCTGAAAGACACCAACTGCCGTAACGCCAAGCCCCAGGACAAGCCATACCGCCTGTACGACGAACAAGGTTTGTACCTTGAAGTGCAGCCCAACGGAGGCCGTTACTGGCGCTTGAAGTACCGCTTTCTGGGAAAGGAAAAGCGCCTGGCGCTTGGTGTTTATCCTGAGGTCGGCCTGCAGGAGGCCCGGCGCAAGCGTGATGACGCTCGTGTTCAGCTTGCCGGCGGCCAAGACCCTTCGCTGCAACGGCGTATGGCCAAGGTGGTCAGCCAGCTTGATCACCAGCACACCTTTGAGTCGGTTGCCACGCAGTGGCTGAGTATTCGCGAGTCATCCTGGGATCCGGAGTACACCCGCACGGTGCGGCAGCGCCTTGAGCTCAATGCCTACCCCTGGCTGGGAAAACTCCCGATCAGCAGCATCAGCACGCCCATGCTGGTCGAAAACCTGCAGCGCATCATCAAGCGCGGCGCTCGCGAGACGGCGCGTCGTGTTGCCCAGATCTACAAACAGATTTTCGAGTTCGCCGAAGCTGCCGGCATCACCCCACCCAACCAGATCGGGAATCTCGCGCGCACTCTCCCAGCCAAGCGGGTGAAACACTTTGCTGCCGTGACCGACCCTGAAAAGCTCGGCGCTCTGCTTAAAGCACTGGATAGCTACAGCGGAACGATGCCTGTTTGTTGTGCGTTAAAACTGGCTCCGTTGCTGTTCTGCCGACCCGGAGACCTTCGACACATGGAATGGTCGGAGGTCAATCTGGATGCTGGCGAATGGCTGATTCCCGGCCACAAGATGAAAGGGCTCACTGTCACCAAACAGGATCGCCCGGATCATTTGGTTCCCCTAAGCCAGCAAGCAATCGCTGTTCTGCGCGAGCTGAAACCACTCACCGGCAGACATCGGTACGCCTTCCCCTCGGCACGAGGAGGCGACCGGCCGATGTCCAACAATGCCGTACTCAGCGCGTTACGCCGCATGGACATCAGCGGCGACGAAATGACTGGGCACGGCTTTCGTGCGACAGCGAGAACCATAGGCGCTGAGGTGCTGGGGTTTCGCCCCGATCTTCTGGAGCATCAGCTTGCTCACACGGTAAAAAATCCGCTGGGACGTGCGTACGATCGAACCACCTTCTTGCCGGAGCGGCGTGAAATGATGCAGATCTGGGCCGACTTTTTGGACTCGATAAAACGCTGAATGCAAGCGCCCCCATCAGCCAGCAAGCCTTCAAGCTAATACGAGCACTATCTTATCGCTCCAGTACTGGCTGAATTGCTAAACTGCGCCGATTTGGCGCCTGTAATGCGCCAGGCGCAGTCCAAAAGGAATTCCTACCGATGTCAGCCTTATCAGCTTTGCTGAATACCTACCGCAGCGCTTCTGTCACCGAACGCGAAAAAGGTACTTACTTCGAAGAGCTGATTTGCACTTACCTCCGCAACGAAGCCACCTACCGTGACCTTTACGACAGAGTATGGACGTATGCGGAGTGGGCGAAGGAACAAAGCCTCAGTGGCAAGGATGCGGGCATTGATTTAGTGGCTCGCACCCAAGGCACCGGCGAGTACCACGCCATCCAGTGCAAGCTGTACGCCGAGGACTACAAAGTCCAGAAGAAGGACATAGACAGTTTCTTCACCGCCTCGGGCAAGGCACCGTTCTCGCACCGCGTCATCGTCGCCACCACCAACAACTGGAGCGAGCACGCTGAGGACGCGTTGCAGGGCCAGCAGCCTCCGGTCAGTAAAATCGACCTGCAAGCCCTGGAAGACAGCCAGATAGACTGGGCCAAGTACCAGCCCAATCAGGCAGTCGCTCTCAAGGCCAAGAAGCAGCTGCGAGAGCACCAGCAAACCGCGTTGAATGCCGTGGCCGCTGGCCTCAAGGACGCAGAACGCGGCAAGCTGATCATGGCCTGCGGCACCGGCAAGACCTTCACCAGCCTGAAAATTGCCGAGCAGCAGGCCGGTAAGGGTAAGCGTGTACTGTTCCTGGTGCCCAGCCTGTCGCTGCTATCGCAGACCCTTACCGAATGGACGCAGGAAAGCGCCACCCCGCTCCACAGCTTTGCCGTCTGCTCCGACAGCGACGTAGGCAAGAAGCGCAAAGCAGAGGATGACGCCGTTCAGGTGTTCACCCACGAGTTACGCTACCCGGCCACCACTAAGGCAGATCGCCTCGCAGCGCAAATGCTCAAGCGCCATGATGCCGAGCACATGAGCGTGGTGTTCTCCACCTATCACTCCATCGACGTGATCAGCCGCGCCCAGGCTGATCATGGCCTGGCCGCTTTCGATCTGGTGATCTGCGACGAAGCCCACCGCACAACCGGCGCGACCTTCGACGATGATGACGAAAGCACCTTCGTTCGCATTCATGATGTCGACTACATCCGTGCCACCAAACGCCTGTACATGACCGCTACGCCGCGCATCTACGGCGACAACGCCAAGATCAAGGCCGAGTCTGGTGAAGTCACCCTGTGCTCGATGGATGACGAAGCGCTTTACGGCAAAGAGTTGTTCGTCATCAACTTCTCCGAGGCTGTTCAGCGCGGCCTGCTCACCGACTACAAGGTGCTGGTACTCACTGTTGAAGAGAGCGTTATCAGTCGTCGGCTTCAGGAACTGCTGAAGGACGAAGACAATCAACTCAAGGTGGACGACGCCGCCAAGATCGTCGGCTGCTGGAAGGCGCTGGCCAAACAAGGGCTAGCTGAAAATCTTGTGGGTGATGATCAGCCCATGAAGCGCGCTGTGGCCTTCTGCCAGGTCATCTCGCCTAACTACAAAGGAACCAAGCACAAGGTCAGCTCGATCAACATCGCCAGCATGTTCCAGTCAGTGGTTGAGGCTTACCAGGAGTCCGAAGAGATCAACGAGGGCTCGCGCATCATCTGTGAAGCCGCACACGTCGATGGCGGCATGAACGCCAGCCAGAAAGAAGCCAAGCTCAACTGGCTGAAAGAAGAACCACCCACCAACACATGCCGCATCCTTAGCAACGTGCGCTGCCTGTCTGAGGGCGTGGACGTACCGGCACTGGACGCGGTGCTTTTCCTCACTCCGCGCAACTCCCAAGTGGACGTGGTGCAATCCGTAGGCCGAGTGATGCGCAACGCACCAGGCAAGAAGCGTGGCTATGTGGTGTTGCCGGTGGTTATCCCAGCCAATACGGAACCCCATGTAGCCCTCAACGACAATCAGACCTACAAGGTCGTCTGGCAGGTGCTCCAGGCACTGCGCTCGCACGACGACAGCTTCGACGCCATGGTCAACAAGCTCGATCTGATCGGCTCTGACCCGCGCAAGATGGAAGTCATCGCCATCACCGACAAGGCCGAGAAAAAGGCCAGGAAAGCTAGCGGCACCAGCAACGGCCAGGCAGGCAAAGGTCAGTACGGCATTGGTGAGAAACGCGCTAAGTACGATGTCGAAGGTCAGATGACCCAGCAGGCCGAACTGACCTACGAAGTGGGTGAAATCGAGAAGGCCATCTACGCCAAGATCGTCGACAAGTGCGGCAACCGCCACCACTGGGAAGACTGGGCCAACGACATCGCCAAGATCGCCCGCACCCATATCGACCGTATCCAGGGCATTTTGGAGAACCCTGTACACATCAGGGAGAGAGCGACTTTCGAGGCCTTCGCCGCTGAGCTGCGCGATGATCTCAACGACAGCATCAGCGATGGCGAGATCATCGAAATGCTCGCCCAGCATCTGGTAACCAAGCCAGTGTTCGATGCGCTGTTCGAGGAATACAGCTTCGCCAGCCACAACCCCATGTCCAAGGCCATGCAAGGCGTGCTGGACGCGCTCCATGAGCATCACCTGGCCAAGGAAGCCGACACACTGGAAAAGTTCTATGCCAGCGTTCGTCAACGCGCTGCCGGCATCGACAACGCCCAAGGCAAGCAGAAGATCATCGTCGAGCTGTACGACAAGTTCTTCCGCAACGCCTTCCCCAAGATGACGGAGCGCTTGGGCATCGTTTACACCCCGGTCGAGGTTGTGGACTTCATCCTCCACAGCGTCAACCACCTGCTGCAACAGGAGTTCGGCCAAACTTTAGGCAGTAAGGGCGTCCACATCATCGACCCTTTTACCGGCACAGGGACGTTCATCACACGCCTGATCCAGTCGGGTCTGATCAAGCCGGAAGAGTTGCCGCACAAATATAAGCATGAGATCCATGCCAACGAGCTGGTGCTGCTGGCCTACTACATTGCAGCCATCAATATCGAAGCTGCCTATCACGGCGAAGTGATCGACGAGTACACCCCATTTGAAGGTATCTGCCTGACCGATACTTTTCAGATGTATGAGAAGGACGATTTGGTAGATGCACTACTAGAGGACAACAGCGCCCGGCGTAGACGCCAGAAGGATTTGGATATTCGGGTGATTGTGGGTAATCCCCCCTATTCTATTGGGCAAGGTAGTGCAAATGACAACAACACGAATCTCGCTTACCCATCGCTCGATGCCTGCATCGCTTCTACTTACGCGGCACGCTCCTCAATGACGTCCGTGAAGAATATATATGACAGCTATATCCGTGCGATCCGCTGGGCCAGCGATCGTATTGGCGACGCGGGTGTGATCGGCTTTGTCACCAATGCTGGATACTTGGAATCAACGTCTTCCGACGGCATGCGCAAATGCTTGGCGGAGGAGTTCTCTAGCCTCTATGTGTTCCACCTGCGAGGCAATCAACGCACCAGCGGCGAAATCTCTCGGAAGGAAGGGGGCAAAATTTTCGGCAGTGGCAGCCGTACACCCATCGCCATCTCGCTTCTGGTCAAGAATCCCGAGGCGCAGACACATGGGCAGATTTATTTCCATGACATTGGCGACTATCTCAGCCGCGAAGAAAAGCTGGAAAAGATCGCCAACTACGTCAGCGTGGCCGGTATCGAACACTGGCAATCAATCACCCCGGATGAGCACGGTGACTGGCTCAAACAGCGCGACGATAGTTTCAGCCAGTTCATCTTGATGGGAGATAAGAAGGGCGATGCGCCCAAGCTATTTGACAGCTTCTCACTGGGTGTTGCGACCGGCCGAGACTCCTGGGCCTACAACACCAGCAAGCACAAGCTGGAAGTCAATATGAGCAGCATGATTGACTTCTACAATACCGAGGTGGAGCGCTTCAATGCGGCGCATCCAGGGATGGATACCAAAGCACGGCAGGCGAAAGTTGATGGTTTCATAGACACTAATCCGACCCGTATCAGCTGGACTCGCGCACTGAAACAGGATCTTGGCAGAGATCGCAGCTATGCCTTCGACGCCGACTGCATGGTGCCCGGTCTATATCGCCCCTTCACCAAGCAATGGCTGTACTTCAATCGTCGTTTCAACGAGATGGTCTACCAGATGCCGCGCATCTTCCCAGACGCCACATCTGAAAACAGAGCCATCATGGTTAAGGGAAATTGGCGGGGCGATGGCCAGATTGCTTATATGGTCGATAGCGTTACCTGCTTGCAGCCTGACGGCGGTGGTCAATGCTTCCCCCTCTACCTCTACGACGAAGCCGCTCAGGCTTGCGATGACGACCTTTTCGCTGAGCCGGTTGAGGGCGGCTTGCGCCGCCGTGAGGCTATCACGGACACGGGCCAGTCTCACTTCCACGCGGCCTACCCAGGTGAGCAGATCAGCAAGGAGGACCTGTTTTACTACGTCTACGGAATCCTCCATTCCTCGGACTACCGTGAGCGCTTTTCCGACAATTTGAGTAAAGAGCTGCCGCGCATCCCGGCTGTGAAAAAGGCTGCCGACTTCTGGGCCTTCAGCAAGGCGGGCCGCGCCTTGGCCGATCTCCACCTGAACTACGAAACCGTCGAACCCTATCCCCTGACCATCGAGGCCAGGGGCACGTTGAATGGCGCCGATTACCGGGTGGAAAAGATGAAGTTCGCTAAGAAAGGAGACAAAAGCACAGTCATCTACAACCACCGCATCACCCTCAAGGGGATCCCCGAGGCAGCTTGGGAATACGTGGTCAACGGCAAGCCAGCACTGGATTGGGTGATGGATCGCCAAGCGGTGCGTACCGACAAGGCCAGCGGCATCGTCAACGATGCTAACGATTGGGCAGTGGAAACTATGGGCAACCCTAAGTACCCACTGGAGCTGTTCCAGCGCGTGGTCACAGTGAGCGTGGAAACCCAGAAAATCGTCAAGGCGCTGCCCAAACTCGATATCGGTACAGATGATTAGTCGAGTCCGATAAAACGCTGAGCGTTCAGTCAACTACTGACTTGGTTGGGCCAACCTTTCCCAACCAAGGCAGAGCACCTCCTGATTGCCAGCCCGGCACTCTCATGTTAAATAGTACCCGTCCCAAGCGATCCCTATCGATCCGCAACGGTCCGCCACGTCGCCTTGGTAACGACGTTAAAAACTTCGCCTCGTTCGCGTTCGCTGAACGGGCCGCATCAACTGCCATTGGTTGATTTGCGTATCTGGTCAGAACACTCTCACTCCGTTCTGCCCCTAGAAGCCTTACGGCCCTAGAACTTCTGTAGCCCACAACGACCTCCGACGCTACCGAACATTAATCTCGGAAACGCGCATATACCTATGCGTGTGGCAAATGCCAGTGCTCGCTATATAGCCAGCCGATATCCGTCTTTTACCCTTTTTAGCAGTAGTGCCGGAGGACGCTGCCTCACGCTTCAGGACCTAGGACTCAAATCTATGGCAATGCACGTTAGCAACTTTGACGACGTCAGCGACGATGACAAAATTCTTCGTTTACGCGATGTCGAGGCAATCGTCGGACTAAAACGCTCAACGATCTACCGCAAAATATCGGAGGGCCTTTTCCCGCGACAACGTCTTTTGTGCGGTTCCAGCGTCGGCTGGCGTAACAGCGAAGTCCAGGCTTGGATTCGGCAAAGGGAGGCTTTGTAATGCAGCCCCGAACACCTCAACAGCCAGGCTGGATGGTGGAACTCACAGCAGCGGTCGATATTCCAGTGGAAAAGATCCAGTGGATTTGGCCAGGCTGGCTGCCAAGGGCAAAGCTATCCATTCTTGCCGGCGCTGGTGGGTGCGGCAAAACCACGTTGGCAATCTCGCTGGCCGCCAGGCTTAGTAGAGGAGGTGACTGGCCAGACGGCAGCAAATGTGAGGCCGCAGGCAACGTCATAATCTGGAGTGGCGAGGATGGAATCGCTGACACGATCATTCCCCGCCTCACAGCCGCAGATGCAGACCTAACCCGCGTGCACATTATCGAAGGGCTCAGGGATCAGAGTGGGAACAGGCGACAATTTGATCCTGCAGCCAACTTTGCCCTTTTGAACGAGGCAGCCGCACGGATTGACGGCGTTTCATTGCTGATTTTCGACCCACTGATAAATCTCATACGGGGGGACATGCACCGAGCAAACGAGGTTCGGCAAGGGCTACAAATGGTAGTGGACTTTGCAGAGCGGCATTGTTGCGCTGTCCTCGGCATATCTCACCTGAGCAAAGGTACGGCCCAGTCCTCCGCAGCTAATCGAGTCATCGGCAGCCAGGCATTCTCCGCGCTTGCTCGCACTGTACTGGTGGCAGAGAAAGATCAGAACTCAGAAGCCAGGGTGCTTGTCCGAGCCAAATCCAACGTTTCGATTGATAACGGAGGAATCGAGTATTTCGTTGAGCCCATCGTTATAGACGAGCAGCTGGAGACAACCTGCATCCGATGGGGAGAGGCCATCGACGGTAGCGCTGAAGCCATTCTCGCTGCTATCGAGCAAACGGGTGACGCCAGACCCGCATCAGCTACTCAAGAAGCGCGCAGCTTTCTTGAGGAGACGTTGCAAGCTGGGCCTGTTGCAATCAATGCGTTGATGGCTTTAGCTGAAGAACGTTGCATTTCTTCGGCGTCACTTCGCAGAGCCCAGAAACAGCTAGGTATACGTTCACACAAAACAGGTATGCAGGGCGGATGGGCATGGGAGCTTCCCACCGCTCCCTGAAGGCGCTCAACGCACGTCGAAGGTGCTCAATATTTGTGTTGAGCATCTTCGTTTTTATTGAACGCCTTCGACTCGCGAGAGAGTCTGTATGACTGATTCCGCAGATAAAACCCCGGCACGCCAGGCACACAGGTAGACCACGAACTACTTCCCAATGAAATAGAGATTGCCGTTCTTGTTGTAAATAGCGGCAGGTCGGAAGTCCTTAGGCCAATTCCGTCCAGGATAGTATGCATACATCCATTCGGGCAGGTGACGAGCAATACCCGCCAGCGCATCCATGCCGTCCTTATCAGCTCTGCTAGCGTCAGCAAATAGTTCGCCTGAGGGATCGGTCAGGAAAATCGGGCCGTAGGCTTTCTCGGCCGAAATGAACGCTGGCGCAGCGCTCGCCGGAGCGTCGAACGGCGCGGGGTTCCCAGCAGCCAAATCTGCAAGCCTGTCGTATTTCTTGCCTGATCCGTCAGCATACTTAGCCGGCTCATGACGCAACTTTGAGATTTTTCCACCGAAGTATTTCTCTCTCGCGTCCAGCCAGGCCGACCTCACCAACGCAGATGCCTGCTTTGGGTTAGACGCCAGCTCCTCAGGCACCCACGCAGCAACCTGGTAGTGATAGACAGGACCAGCACTGCCACCACCCAGCAAGAACAACCCGACGCCAAGAGAGGCTGCTCCTGCGCTGCTAAATCCTGTGGGTGGGGATACGTACCCCAAACCTGCCGTCGCTAGACTTCCAGAGCCCCCCGACCGCTGCGCGCTCAGGTTATCTACTTCACTCCCGACCATTTCCCTTGGAATATCGCGCTGACCATCGATGCGCATGGCTTCCAGAACCAGCATGGCATCGGACCATTTCTCGCGAGGAACATCTTTAGGTTCCGGCAACGTGACCTTCGGGGTACTGGAGCAACCAACCAGCGCAACCAACAGCAAGGTACCAACGCATCCCTTCACAGAAAAAAGCATCGACATGAAAACTCCCTATTTATTCAGTGGTAGTCCGGCACACGCGGTGGCTGTCTTTGTGTTGACCACTATATACAGAGCGCCCCCTATATTCAGGATCGCTCCCAACTTCCACCAGTATCGGTAGAACTCCATCGTGATGAAGCATTTCGCTCCCGGCTATGACGCGCGGCTTCGGGCCCGAGCAACAACAGTGTCTTGTGCTGGTTTTCCTCGCTTGGACTGCCATGCCCTCCGGAACATGTGCTCCTCACCTAAATAATAGTGCTCGCCCCCCTCCACCCCAGGCACAACGCTAAACTCTAGCCACACCATTATATTAATCATATGTATAAATCATATGAAATCCATTATCGGGTGAGCGCGAGAAATGCAGTAAAATTCTTTCTTTTCCAGGAAGATTATTGTGATCACCAAATATATATGAAAGCACTTTTGCGATGCGCACTGCCATATTTGGGAGACGGGCATCATCACTACCACCAGCGTCATCACAGGCAAACTTTACATCGAAAATCGAAAAATCATCCGGCACCTCAAACTTCTCCCCATTTACCACTAACTCACTCAGAAGTTCAAAGGTTTCCACCTGAGCACCGTACCGACCGAGCAAATAATTTAGATCATGTAAAAACGACCGAGGAGAAAGCTGAACAGCCTCAGCAAGGTCTTGACCCCTTGCAGCCACAATGGTCAACGCCAGCCCTGTAACAAGTTTAATCCCGATCCTAAACTTGTATATCTCCATGCATGCGCGCCCAAGCTCATCCCCAGAAAGCGTGACAACTTTTACTACATCCCTCCCATAGCTTGCTTCAATCTTTCCACCCAAGCACTTGTAACTCTTATGCGCCGCAATATTTCGCCACTGATTAAGTGGAACACCGAATAAATTCTCACCAACAACAGCGAGGTTACCGTCTTCCCCAAAAAAAGACCTGCAGCCATCCCACAGCAAATGCAAGGGTATATCTTTTTCCACATCAAAATGGTTTCTTTGGAAAGCGGCAATCAACCAACCCTCCCTCGCCACCATAAACTCCAAAACCTTACCAATTACTTCAAATTGCTTATCAACATTCTCTTTGAAACTGTAATCATTGCGAATCCTAGGGTCAGAATTAAGCATCGACCAGAAAGAGTCATTACCTTCTCTACAGCCTTCTTCCGCTTTAATAAAAATAGCTCGCGCAACCAACTTGTCGAGCTCACCAAACCACTCCACCAATGCATTGACCGCCACTTCTAGGAAAGATAAATCCTCACCTCCTTCCCGAGTCATCAAAAACAGCTCAAAAGTACCCAAATAAGTGGCAAACATCTCAGACTGAACCTCGAATTTCTCCGCCAAAAACTCGGCAAAAGATTCAAAATAGCCTTTTACCACCCTCGCATCTTCCCCAAACAGACTCGTATTCGCAGGCGTGACCTTCATAAATATCCTTGTAGAATTTCAATTCAGCGGCACGATAGTCTCGTCAAACCTTACTATCATAACGATCCATCTGATCAGCCGGTAACGCGTGGCGATCTGGCAATGCCGGCATTATCATGGCACAAAAATGCAGAAGCAGATCCAAAGCGAGGCACAGAATGCAGGATAACTACAGTATTGCCGAACACCGCCATCGGTTCGCGATTTGGGCAGCGGGCCGAGCGTACTCCAGGCAAGGCCCTGGCCACACGATTGCAGTGGCCACTCAGTTGATTAATGAGTCAGGGGTGGGACAGATTTCGACACCCGATGACCTGCCTCCACCACAAGAAATTGATGCCTTTCTAGACCTACAATTCCGTAATGTCATAAACATAGCGGTCAAGTTGACCTACACACGAACTTGGAAAGATGAGACTAAAGCTGAACACTCAAGCCAGCATGATCTCATATGCAGTTACGGTCGAGCCCAAAAGCTTGTGAATGTCTATCTCAAGTCGAAACTAGTGTGCGCATTTTCAGACGCCGATCAAAGTAAGATCTCAGCACTTCACCCACCTCTGGATCGACAACTCCTGAATGCGATCGGCAGTTATCTTGCCCGTCCAAACCACAAAGGATCTGATCTTCAGAAAAAATTTAAAGCTGCCCTGAACCTAGGCGAAAGCTGGACAACTTTTGAAAAGCCAGCTTATGACGCACACCTCAGTGTGATAAAAGATATCCAAGCAGGCCGCCCGCTTTGGGGGATTGAATGGCTCTGGCACCCTAGTGCGCTAGAAGAAGAGGATCGCTGACCGGTTGACTTGATCATTCACCATTTTGAGACACGCGCTTCGTTAACAAGCTAACTAGACAGGGACTCAATGCATCATTCGACACCGCCTCGCCTTATCATTGACGACAGCCAGACCATTGTTGTGCTAGACACCAATCCCGCCCGAAACCTGGCTCAGCTAGATGCGTGTCCACCATGGGTCGACGTATTCGCAAAAATGAGAAGTGATGGATATTCTTTCTCACTGGCCGAGGAGGCTTTTACTGAGCTCGTTATACAGCGCGCGCGTGGATCGATCAGAACTGACCAGTTTAAAAGAATGTGTGAGCGCTTAAGCCTTTTTATCAACACCGAATTTCCAGTCATCTTAGGAGGAATTGATCTGTTAGGGATGCTTCAGATCAATCGATCATCCTGGACTGAGGAGTCATGCCGTAACATCTCGGCCATAGCTTGGGCTTTCCTTCAGCAATGCATTGAGCATCCCCCTGAAAGCGATGAGGCTGAGGCATTGATTAATGCTGCCCGTGACGAGTGGATCAACCGCCTAACAAATTGGCAAGCCGTGGTAGACAGTGCCAAATCCAAAGGGCAAGAAATTCTTCAAACTGCATCAGACTTAGCTCCGAAAGACCTTTGCAGCCTGATGGCATCAGAAGAAAGTATAATGGAATACCTATCTGCGAATCCAGAAAACCCACACCAGGCACTGGAAAGCTGGGTCGAGGAAAATTATTCTTGGGAGTCGATTGAACCCAAGATTAGAGAAGTGGTTTTAACCTCTTTCGATGAAGCTTTCGACAGATCCTTGCCGGAGACCGTCGGCATGCATTTGGAGGTTCGATATCACTGGCAGCAATTTTCTAGAATGCAAAGAGAAAAGCGACGCTATGACCCAAGAAACAAACGAAACATTAATGACGGCGTCGATTATTACTTATATGGGTATCTTAAACTACCTGCCCTCTTGATCACAGAAGACAATGACTTCTTCAGCCGACTTATGGAAATTGAAAGCTATCAAAAAAATTGGATCTATAAGCCCGATGGACTTGCTGAGAACTGGATGAAACAAACTAAACCAATGCCTTCCTTTGAACAACGAAGCTCCATCCGCCCTGTGTAGATGAGAATTGTGCTCACGACTTCCGGATGTGGCTGAAGGGGCTAGCAGGTGCTCTGAGCAGCGCACGTCGCAATCGAGTAGGAGGCGGACTCACATCCGCCGTCCTCTCACAACAGGCATGGGCACAGCTCCTCTGAAGTATGAACGGTGCGACGCCACAGTAATTCATGTCAACTCCTTCACTCGGGACTGCTACGACAACCCCTCTAAGGTTTGGGCCTTCTTCCGCCAGCAAGCGAATGGAACGCATGGCTCTAACTGCCGTTTTGGCGCTGACAAGCAAATCGTTGAGCTCGCCAGCACCTCCGACGGCCTAGTCGAAAGCGTCCAGAAAAACCGCTTCCGCTTGCGTCTGGTCGCGGTGACAGAAGAGTTGAAAGCAACTGCTAGGCGACTCAAGGAAGATGACGGTGGCGAAAGAACCCCTACTGCCTCCAAAAGCTACACACCATCATCCAATCGGCTGTCTTCCTACATCAACACCGCACAGCGCGTCCTTAGATTGCGCGCAATGTGCGACGAAGACGCTGACATCGAGGAGCACCTGGAACTAGTGTTTGCAGGCAATACCGTCGGCTGGAACCAGTTCTACTTCGAACACGCCCGGCAAATAGAAGCCCACTACGCTGTCGCAAAAAGTTCGACTCAATACCCCATTGCCATCCAAGGGCGCGTCGGTAAGATCAAGCGGGGCGTCAAGGACGATCCCAAGCTTAATGTCATGAACCTAGAACGACTCAGGGTCACGCAGGATCCCAACGAACACACAAACGGTATCAGCCTCGAAGTGAGTGTGTGGGCGGCCAAGGCAAGCTGGTTTGATGGACTGAGCGAGAACGACGAGGTCATCATCACGTAGTAAGCCGGGGACATCCGACACTTGCCTGCCAGGTCATAGCGCCCAAAATTATCTGGGCAACTTCAGCGGAAAATACCACCACCACTTAAACGACCGCAGATGATTTCGGCGAACCGACGTAGCGGTAAAGCGTTGTTCGAGAAACGCCATACCGTCGGGCAACATCGGTTACCTGTATCTCAGGATCTCTGAGAAGAGCTCGTATCTCACGTACCTGACGATCATCCAGCGCAGGCTTGCGTCCACCTTTTCTCCCACGGGCACGAGCCGCAGCCAGTCCCGCACGAGTTCGCTCTCGAATGAGGTTGCGCTCGAACTCCGCCAGGGCAGCGAACACATGAAAGATCAGCTTGCCGGCAGCGCTGGTGGTTTCGATTCGTTCGGTTATGGACTCGAAGGCCACCCCTTCCCGCTCCAAACTACTGACAATCCCAACCAAGTCAGACAAAGAGCGACCGAGGCGGTCCAGTCGCCAGACAACCAGAGTGTCACCGTTACGCAGAGCTTTGAGGCAATGCCCCAGCTCCGGCCTGTCCGCCGACTTGCCGCTCATGGTCTCCTCGTAGACTGTTGAGCACCCAGCCAGAGCAAGTGCATCTCGCTGCAGGTCGAGATTCTGATCATCAGTCGACACTCGGGCATATCCAATCCGCTTTCCCATACGTTTTTCTCACTCTGATTTCGGTACAGGAAAAGTGACAGGAAAGCGGTAAATCCCAAGTCCAAAAGATCAGCTGGAATAGGTGTGCCGTAAACGACCGTTTACGGGATGGATGCGCTCGTTAATTTCAGACTCTAAAAGCGACCGAAACCGAGCCTCAGAGAATCTTTTCTTTCTCATCCTCTCCACAACAGCTCAACACCTGAGCTGATTGGAGGAATGACCATGAAGCAAAGCTTCCACCTACATTTTGACCGGGACTTGAGCAAAGCTGGCTCGGCGATCCTCAGAGAGGCAGTCCGCTGCGGTCGCCTCAGTCAGCACGAGGCAATGATCCACGACCAGCAGTGGACCCAGTTCAGTATTTACGCTAAGGAATCTCATGAGGTGGATATCTTGGAGCTCGTCCAGAAAAAACTGGTGCGGCAATACGGCGAAGAACTCTGTACGCAGGTGTACTACGGGAATCTTTCGGTGCAGACCGCGGTGGGTCTTCTTGAGACCGTGAGTTCAGTTATGGCCCTCGCGACCAGTGGTGACTGGAAAGTCGTGATGCCTGATATTGGCTTGCCTGGCCATGCACGGATTACGGCCCCACACAGCCTTGATCAAGCGAAGTTCGAAGCCGCAGTGGAAGACGTTCAGGCCCGCCTATCAGAGCATCTGGCGGTGGTGTTGATGTTAGTGCGGCACCTCGGCATCTCGCTACGTGAAGCTGTTTTCTTCGACGCCCAAGCGGCTCTAGAGGCAGCCAAGGGGGATGGATGTATTTCCCTGGAAAGCGGCAAAGAAGGGCCGCATACACAGAGGATAATTAACATCTCGATGCCAAAGCAGATCGCCGTTCTGGAGACGGCATCCGCCGTCCAAGATGTTCATCGCTATCCACAATCAAAGCAGACATGGCGGCTCTGGAAGCAGAACAGCTTACCTGCTGCCAAGGAGATTTTACTTTTTCATGGGCTGAGCTTCTGTGATTGCCGAGCAGCGTTTGCATGTGAGCTTTACAAGCAATGGTCCGGTCATGAAGCCCCGATTCTTGGAGGGCGCGCTCCCAATGTCGAGGATCTAGAAGCGCGGGAACACGTCGCCTACGAACTCGGGAATTTGCGTATCTGGGAAACTGATGCGTACGTCGGTGCCCGAGCCAACCTGCGGAAGGAAGCCGCCGCAATCAGTCGCTAAGCCATCACACAGCAGATTTGGGATTAGATCAGACGCACTTAACCTTGGCAGAGCTCGAATCAAAGGAGTCTGGGTATGGATCGTTTTGAATTGCTTGTATATGCCGTGCTTGCCGTCATCAGTGCGCTGACTATCGCAGGTGTAATTGGCTACATGGTCGCAGCATATCTGGACAAGAAGCACGGCAACGATTGAGCCTTCAGCGGAACGACCAGATACCTGCAACAAACTGTCCGCTGCCCCTTGGCAGCGGGCGCTTACCAAAATCCATCGGCAAGGCACCCTACCGCTGCGATACGCAGTTTTTCCCCAGCCTATAAGGTCATGGGGTGACTTCGGAAGGGCCGTTAATTTCCGCACCATAGCGAAAGTGACCGGAGCGCCGAAGCGTTTAGATCAGCGACATGCACGCCCTCCATGTGGCGAGCTAACTTGCCCAGTACGCTAAAACTCGTGCGCCGACTCGCAGGCAACATCTGACCTTGGGTTTTCCGAAAGCTACCGGAGAGTGTCTAGCGACCTCATCTACCCGGAGCACCACCATGGAATTTCGTCACCTCGGTAACGGGCAGTACTTCCCACCCATTGCACCAAACAGTCGGGTTTACGCTGTACCTCTTGGGCAGGAAACCCAGGTAGAAATTTTCTGCCTGACCCCTGTAGGCATCATGGGCGCGGGCATCCAATTGCGCTGGTCAGAAATCGTTGGTTGTTACTACGACGACGAATCCTGGGAGATCATCCCGCGCAACTACTTAGGACGAGGAATGCGCTTCCGCAGAGGCCTATCCTGCATCATGGTGATCGCCGGCAGCGAGACTCTCACGACCCACATCCAGGGCTACCCCATCCCTATCTGCGTAATGAACCGCATTGCATTCGAACAGCAGCGAGGCAGTGAAGGGTAGCGCATCACCGCTGCCATCCGCTGCGCGACACGGACGCCAGCTAGGCCGGCACCTACCAATGTTTATTTTATGAAAGTGAAGCCTTTCACTGCTAATACAGGTCGCAATTGACCGGCAGGCTTGGAGTTACGCGTCACTGCTAATAGCAAATATAGCCTGCGAACCCCGCCTGCACGGTCCTGCTGGCCGGCCGCGAGTAAATGTACCGCACGGCACTGCTTATAGCCCGCAACCTACTCAAGCGCTGCAGCATGTCGCACCGAAATTCACTGCTGATGCAAGAAAGCCCCGTCAGACCAAGCTGCACGGGGCTTTCGGGCTTTAAAATCGGTTCAGATCCGTTCTGCACTGCTTATAGGCAGTCAGCCTCTATTCTCCCGAATAGAGATCGCCATGATCAAGCGCTTGGTATCTAGCCAGTTTCTTTTCATAAGCGACCAACGTCCGGCGCAACTGACGATTCTCGCTGGCAATGCTGCGAATCTCAGCAAGCCGCCCCTCAACCTGCAGAACGAGGTGACGGTATGGGTACTTAACAAACTCAAATGAGGAAGCCGGGTATTTATGTTTGCCATTCCCCTTGGCAATAGTCAGGGGCGCGAATTTGTTTTTTTGTCCTTGCAGCGGCACCAGTTTGCACCAGTATAGTGAGCACGCATTCGGGCTCGTCTGCTTGATAGACACGGCAGCTACAACAGATTTGACCCCGGTCTTTTTGTACAGCTTCATGGACGCATCCACATAGCTCTCGACCAAGCGTCTCGCACCTGCGAGCATCTGCTCGTACTGCTGATCCAGCAGGGTGACTATCGTTTGTGCATCTTTGCTCATAACCAAGGCTCTCTTCGCTGTAAGAGCAAAAATGATGATTGATCGCTGAGCACCCGGAACTCGATTTCAGACGGTTTTATCGTCAGAAATCTACCGAAAGTGGGTAGTCTGGCTCATGCTGTCACCTACCTCGCATCAGATGGCCGACAGATGACGACATGTCAGACGCAGAAAAACATGATATGCAAAGGATGCACAATAGATGACGACGGCAGCCTCGATGCCTAGCTTAGAAAGGGTCAGTATCGAGGCTTCGACCATCCTGGATACCCGTCGATTTCTTCAAGCAGGTCATCGCGATCATCCTGGACACATCGATAGCTACTAGATATAGGGCGCTGTTCAAGTTCCTCAAAAATCAGGATGGAGTGGGTCTGTTTAGTGGGGGCGTGGTAGGTCGCTTGCTCATAGCAGGCAAATCGACGGGCATCATCGCTATTGCTCCAATCCTGGGCCTCGCTATCAGCCTCATGAAGGCCACTGAATCCGGACTTAAAGGCCTTGGCAGCTGCAGAGCTCTTCGGCAGCGGAATACCTCTGGTGATCCACAGCCGAGCTTCTTTCAGCGCCTTAGAGGCGATTGAATACTTGACTATCCCTTCCTCGGCAACCACAAACGCTAAGTGAGCCCCAGAGGCCTGAGCGAACCTGGACGCGACACAAGATCGAGAGGCCTGAAACTGTTCGGCTAGTTCAGCGAGGTTCTCAAGCGTGAATTCCTTCTCTTCAGCGAGAGGTTGAATTACCTCCCAGGGAACCAGGCACTCTGCGGCGAAAATGTCGCACAGGATCTCTTCAGGATGGCGCCCGCTGAAGCGTTCAAGCTCGTCAGCGGGCACTTTTTCACCATGGCGGGATGGAAGCTCGAGAACGTGGTGGGCGATCTCATGGAGGATGGTAAATCGCTGTCGCAGCGGGCTGTCATTCTGGTTCACCCAGATGTGTATTTTGCTGCGCCGCTTGAGGGTACAGCCGGCTTCATCATCAGGCAGTTCTTGCCGCGATACATGAAAGCCCAGCGACAATGCTAACGCCTCGACATCAACAGGTACCGTCGTTACTCCAACATCTCTCAGAAGCTTTCTAGCCCGCGCGACCGCAATGCTTTCGTCCATGAAAATCTCACCCTTACATCTGCTGAATGAGCGCGATCCGCTTGAGCCAAGCCTCTTCTGTATTAGGACGCTCACCTCGAAAGCTCATGGTCGCAGCGTCCTCAAAGTCTTCCCAAGGAATGTCCTCGCGAGACATCATTAGGCCGTAGAGCGCGTCATCGATGGTTACTGGCTTTGCGAGCAGTTTGAACACCTCAGCCTCTCGATGCCCCAACCCTAGAGCCTGGCCCAGCCGCGATACGACATCGTCGGAAGGGGCCTGCTTATTACCCTTCTCTAGCCTCCAGATGTACGCGTGATCCAAATCGCCTGCGCGCTTCTCCAGCTCGCGAAAGCTCAGCTCTTTTCGTTCACGCATGGATGCGATGAACCCAGCCAAATCCATTATTTTCTCCAACCGCTTGCATTGCCCGCGAAGGCGGGAGTAATCTGTTGTCCAGCCAGACAACAGTCGCATTTCGTGTTCCATGATAAGCGGCTTTTTTTTGAAGTCCACTGTTGTCTGCCTGGACAACGATCTGCGGATCGTTTTTTTCGAACGGCGATGTTGTCTAGCCGGACAACAAACCATTTGGTTCCTATATGAGGGCTTTACCATGACGCAGTTAAACGATCTCGACGTAGAGGACGTGTCCGCCGCTGTATTGGCTGGTCGCGAAGTACGTGAGCACGGGCCATACAAAATCCAGGTGGGTAACGAGGGGCTGGAGTACCAGTCTTTGGTTATCTCGGATCCGGTCCCAACCGGGCAACAGATTCTGGAAGTAGCAGGGCTGCGCCCAATGGATGAGCACCTGCTCTTTCAGATGTACGCCAATGGTCACCTGGAGCTGCTCAGTCCAAGTGAGACGACGGATTTGCGTCAGGCGGGTGTCGAGAAATTCTTAGCGTTCAAGAGCGACCGCTCGTTCCGCTTCTTCATTGATGGCCGTTCGCATGACTGGGGTGGCCAGCGCATCTCTGGTCGCACACTCAAGCAACTCGCTGGCGTCGACGCTCATAAACATGAGGTCTATCTGGTGATTCCGGGCAAGGACGATGAGCTGATTGAAGACCATGACCTGTTCGATCTGACTCGCCCTGGGGTGGAGCACTTCGCTGCCGTGGAGATCAACATCAAGGTCTTCGTGAACACCCTGCCCACCTACGTCCACTCCCGCTACCTCAGCTATTGGGAAGTGGTACGCCTCGCTTACCCGGACGCGGTGCCGGCACCCAATGCGCAGTTCACGGTGACCTACGCCAAGGGCTTCGAAGGCAACTCGCTTACCAACCTGGTTGACGGCCAGATCGTCCGTATCAAGAAAGGGATGCACTTCAATGTCACACCAACTGATAAGTCGTAGTCCGCATCTCCTGCGCTTGCGCAACGAAGGGTACAACCTGGAAATCATAGGGTCTTACCTGCTGGTTCGAGACGTACCCTATGTGAATTCACAGCGCCAGGTCTGCAAAGGCGTGCTGGTTGTGATGCTCGATCTGACAGCGGATGTTGCAGAGCGCCCGAACGATCACACAGCACATTTCATTGGCGAAACCCCCTGTGATTCACAGGGGAGGCCACTTGAGCAGATCATCAACAATAGCAATCCGAACCAACTGCTGCCTGAGTTGACGGTGAACCACTACTTCTCAGCTAAGCCGCGCACTGGCAATTACGTCGACTACTACGAGAAGGTGTCGTTGTACGTGGCGATGCTGTGTGGTCCAGCTAATGCTCTCGACAAGGACACCACCGCGAAAACGTTCTCGCCTATCCGGTCGGACACTGAGGAGTCGGTGTTCACATATACCGATACGGCTTCTGCACGTGCTGGGATCGGTATGCCTACAGAGAAATTCAAGCGGCTGAAAATTGCGATTGTGGGATTGGGTGGCACTGGCGCGTACATAGTGGATCAGGTATCGAAGACGCCAGTGGCTGAGATCCACATGTATGACGGCGATGCCTTACAGCAGCACAATGCGTTCCGTTTTCCTGGGGCGGTACCGTTCGCTGTATTGGAGCGAGGCATGAAGAAGGTGGAGTACTTGCATGAGGTATTTAGTGCTATGCATCGCCATATCATTCCGCATCCTTGCATGATCACTGCGGACAACGTGGGGGAGCTTCGTACCTTCGACTACGTTTTCCTTTGCGTCGATAACACCAAGGCGCGCGAGCTGGTCGTGAAGGTGCTCAGGGGGACGCAAACCTCGCTGATCGATGTTGGCATGGGCGTGCACCTGGTTAACGAGACGCAGCAGGTTTGGGGTACGTGCCGGGTGACCACTCTCACCTCGGAGCACCATGATCACGCTGACCGTACGATGCCACTGACCGATAATGATGCGGAAGACATCTACCGTTCAAACATACAAATTGCCGATCTGAACGCCCTTAATGCGATGCTGGCAGTAGGGATGTGGAAGCGGCTCTGTGGCTTCTACTCCGATAACAGTCAGGCCGACCACATTACGTACTCGACCAACCTGAACGAAATGGGCAACAGTGAGGCGAGGCCATGACAATTAGTCGACTCAATCCGCAGTTTGTTGAGCATTTCCCGGAGAAGCTCAAGCCAGGTGAGCTTTACCTGGCCATGGAGTTTGCTACTGCTGTGCATCTGTGTGCGTGTGGATGCGAAAGCAAGGTGATAACGCCGTTCTCTCCGACTGACTGGCAGATGTCTTTTGATGGTGAAACGGTATCGCTGAGACCCTCGATAGGTAATTGGTCGTTCCGCTGCCGATCGCACTATTGGGTGCGATCAGGTCGGGTTGTATGGGCTAGCGATATGTCCCAAGAAGTGATCGATGCAGTTCGCAAGCGAGACATTCAAGCGAAGGCACTGCACCAAGCAGCTAGGGCAAAGAGCGAGGACGTAGGCCAGCCGGAATGGGCAGATTCTCAGGCTGAGCCTAAGGCCACGACCTGGTTTGAAAGGCTAAAAAGTCGGCTTGGGTTGTGATGGAGCAGAGCGTCAGGTGCTTAGGTTTGCAAAGAGGCGGGAATCCTTCATCTGCTGATTGAGGGGGGCGACGCAATCTAGCCAAGCGAGCTCTGCTTGAACTGCTGTGCCGATGAAGATGGCAGTGATGCGATAGATGAGCAGATAAGTCGGAATCGAAAATCTCCATCACGCTGGCAATTTGCTATATTCACTTAAAGAGCCATTCAAGGACGCAGGGCCGCATGCAAACATTGAGATGCCTCCACACTGGTAACGACATACCTTACACAATCTCCGATGGCATTGATCTTCGCACGACGGTCAGCGTCGACGTGGACTGGGGAGAGGAGAAGGCTAGGGTTTTCGGGCAGCTGATAGCCGAGAATCCGGGTGCTTTGGACGATCCAGCTAAATGGAGTGGGCTGCTTGATGCCTATCAGTTAAATGACTTTCACTGGGCGTGGGCTCAAAAAGCCCAGCAGTGTACTTCTGCTGAATATTTTTGGTTTTATTTGAAGGCGGACGGCAAAGTTCAGGCTGCATGTATAATCAAGCATCCAAAAGAAAGTCGGGTGGATAATGCGGGGATCTTCTACGTCGATTATCTTGCCGTTGCATACTGGAATCGGCGGCGGAACGGCTATGCCCGTCGCTTCGATGGAGTCGGTACGAAGTTGCTGGTTCACGCAATAAACTATTCGATTGACGTTCTAGGATATCGCCCTGGATTCTCGCTTCATTCTCTACCGTCGTCAGAAGGTTATTACCGAGGCCTGCAAATGACGGATTATGGCGTGGATGACGGTTATCAGAATCTTCGGTACTTTGAAGCCTCAGAGCCAGTAGCCCGGTCAATAGCGCAAGGAGCTGCGTGATGAGTGAAGACAATTTCTCTCCTTGGGATGACGCCCCCATCATCCCAAGCTCTGAAATGTCGCCTCAACCGTTGTTTGAGGCATTCAAGCGATTCAGCGAGGAGCTGTCAGGTAAAGATATCGACTCGCGAAAATCGGCGAATATGTCGAGACAAGAGTATTTGGCCATGCTCGCGCTTCAATCTACTGAGGTGGCTGGTGTTCTATATAGAAAGAACCCTAAAGCACATGAAACAAAAATCCACGCTTGGCTTTCGTCGTCTATCACGAAAGCAAAGCGGCTATCACTCATGATGGACATGAGATACAAAGGTATTTCTCAGGACGATATCAGCAACATAACTAAATTAAGTTTAGAGCCAGAGAATATTGTTAGGCTACCTGATATTCTGGCCGAACATTACGGCGTTATATTGGTGATTCAGCCAGGCTATACCTCGATGAAAATGGATGGCTGCGCACTCAAGTTAGCAGACTCCCGACCAATGATTGGAATTACGCTTCGATACAATCGCTACGACAACTTTTGGTTCACACTTGTACATGAACTTGCACATCTGTGCCTTCATGATGATCGGCTTGATATTCCAATCGTAGATGACTTAGACGAATCTATAACACAGGATATAGAAGCAGAGGCAAACACATTTGCCAGGGATATCTTTGTGCCGCGCCGTGAGTGGCGTGTTTTATACGAAAATCGTCACAGCGACTTCCAGTTAGAAAAAACGTGTGCGAGCCTAGGTGTTCATCCGGATGTTGTTGCGGGTTTAATAAGATTTGCTGCTAAAGACTACAAACTCTATCCCAGCCGCCATCGCACAGTGGACGTCAAAAAACTTTTGGGGTTTGCCGATGTATAATTACGCACCTTTCTTGAAGTTTAAGCAAAACGAGATACAGGCGGTATTTTCGATATATCCTGACATCCAGAAATTTACGCTGCCACTCTTTGATATACCTAAAGAGAAAAAGCAGGATACTGAGCTGGACATACTGAATAGGTTGAGCAAGGGCGAGAAGCAATTAGCTGCTCATTCAAAGAAAATCCCAAACCTAAAATTCTTCATAGATAATTACGATCTTGACGACAGCGTGCTTTTAGGCGGTATCCAGCAATACAGATACATTCTAGGCAAGCTTGAGGCTTACAACATTATACCTGTTGTTGCTTTCGATCGAGCGCCGGATCACAACGTCGCAGCCATCGAATACTGCAAGCAAAAATGCAAAAAACTAGGCATTCGACTGCAAACCGAGGATTTTCAGAGTTTCAACTTACTTAAGCCGAAACTGGCTAAGATTCTATCTGAGGCAGCTGAGGCAGGCGTGGAGATCACCTATCTCATTTTCGATTGTAGGATGCTTGAGAAGCAGGGGGACGTTGATGACTTTAAAGCTTCAATTGAAAAATTTTACAACCAATGCATTCAGCAATTTTCGATTAGTCACTACATAGTTGTTGGATCGGTGATTCCTGCAAATATTACGAAACTAATGAAAACCAAAACCACTATGATAGTTGAAAGGTTAGAGGACAAGCTCTGGCAGAAGCTGGCGTCCATTCCAGAGCTTTCAGGAATAAATTACGGAGACTATGGAGTAGTTAGCCCTGAGTTCTCAGAGTCGGATTTACCTGTCGAATTAATGCCTAAGTTTATGGCCCCAAAAGTCTTTTACACGACGAAGGGAGAGTTTTATGCTGAGCGCGGAGGGCAATTTCAAGGGCATGCCAAGGGGTATGGCCAATATTTTGACATTGCAGATAATATTGTGAATAAGCCATACTTTCGCGGCGCTGGTTATTCAGATGGTGACAAGTATATACACACCAGAAGTCATCTGAGCGCACGACGCCCCAAGAAGGGGGGCTCACCGGGCAGCTGGATCAAAGCAACCCTCGCAGCTCACATCACGTTTGTCGTAAGGAAACGTTAGTGCGCTTTAGGATGGCGCTTTGGATTTGTGCCAAGGCGTCGCTCTTAGTAACGATAGACCCTAGGGTCTTTGCGAAATCATTCCGATTGCCAGATTTCTTCTGGAACACTCCCATTTTGTCGGAAACGTCAAGAAGCTCTTGACGCCAAAGCATCATGAGTGCCTTGTCGGTAACGAAGTCAGGGTTATTGGTTGCTTTGCGCTCATACTTAAATATGACTCGGTCGCCCTTATCAATTGCAACCAGTACGCCCCAGTATTCGGGGAGATTTCGCAGCGCCCAGCGTATATGTTTGGTAGTCAGCACTAATGTCAGCTTGGGAAAAGAGTGAGAGAATATTTCCGCTTGTTTTATTATTCGCTGAATACTATCGGTTTCGCCTTTGATCTCATAGCAATGCATTTGTTTATAAAATGCGACAACGTCTGCAATAGCATTTCCATTGTGAACATGAAGCTCTTGCAATATATGGCTCGGCCGAGGAAACCTACCATTTAGATGCTGCACTAGCGCGTTTCGAATCTCAGCATCTTTAAGCATAGCAATAATTTCTTCCACTGCAATTCTGGCAAAGTTTTAGTTTACACGTGCGAGGTAAATAAATCGATAGTGGTGATGTGACTGGTTCGTACTGCGGTCTTCATCGCTACCTGCAAGCTGCAATAAGAAATGAATCGCACCATGGATGCGTACCCCTCCATCTCTAGTGCGCAAACAATTCTGCCAGCCCGCTTTTGGTCGATAACTGTCTTCCACGCAGCATGATGACCAGCTGTCAGCAATCCACAAACCAGTTGTAAAAACGGTATCCCACGCTAACCGACAGAGCATATGTGCCCAGCGTCAATAGAGGCCATTGCCCCTCGACATTAAGCCACCACTGCACTTTGAATAGAAACGCGCCTACCAACACGCAGACCAGAACACCTAGAGCTAGGCCAACCAAAGCGAACAGTCGAGCCCCTAACCCAGGATTTCCGCCATGCCAGTTCTCACTCAGGCAAAAGGGGCAGTGATTCGACGAAGGTGAATAGCCCCAAAAGCCGCGACTATATGTCGTTCTCGGAACCATCGCTTTGCCACAGTTGTGGCAGGTAACCATCGAGTGTCTCATACCGCACCTCAGCTCAGATTGCCCTAAATGAGCCCATGGTGCGTTACCGCCTAAAAAACCCAACGGGATGGCCCAACAGCTATCCAGCGCCCAGATCGCCATATAACCGATACCATCCTATCCACGACCAATACCATTCCCCTCGGTGGTTGACGGGCTCTAGCGCTGCCAAAAAAACGATAATCAGGACGCCAGTTCAACTCCTTAAATGGCCGCTCGTCGGAAATACGCGTGCGGGGGCATATATAGGGGCACGCACGTCTTAGCCTTAATATAAGGCCATTTAAAACAGATAGTTATATAGTGTTTTAGAATCCCCCCGGCTCCACCACTTCATCATCTAAAGACGTCCACGGACGTCTTTTTTTGTGCCTGGAATTCACGGCTCGACGTAATTAAACGTCAGATGGCTTGAAGGTCTCGCAGTGCTTCTGGGTGCTGGCTTGCAACCCTTAATAGGGTTTGTGCCGCACCGGCAGGTCGCCGACGACCTTGCTCCCAATCCTGCAATGTACGCAGGCTGACTCCCAGCAGCTCGGCAAATGCACTTTGAGATACACCGACTTTAGCCCTGGCCTCAGCTGCAGCCGAAAGCGTCACCTCGGTTGTGCGTGCCGCCTTGCCAGCTTTCATTTGGCGTACCGAAGCCAACAAGTCTTTTTGAAAGTTCTCCATTTCATGATCCATTGCTGATCTCCTCTTTCAATTGATTCAGGAAGGCGGTCGGCAGGTTGTCGAACTTCGCCTTGGCGTAGGCTATCAGCAACCAGATGTGGCCTTCAGGAAGCGCGTTGTAGTAGATAACCCGCGTACCACCACGCTTACACATCCCGCCACAAGACCAGCGCACCTTGCGCAACCCACCGCAGCCGGGAATCACATCGCCAACCAACGGGTTTGCAGCCAACCAGGTGATGAACGCCTGAACCTTCTCAAACACCAGAAGCAGGTTTCACGGCGATAACCATGATCTCCACCAGCACCTCAGGCCGCGCCAGACGTGCCTGAACAGTGGCCCGTGCCGGAGCACTATCCGCTGGCAGCCAGGCGTCCCACACCGAATTCATCAGGGCGAAGTCACGATCAATGTCCTTGAGCCAGATCTGTGCGCTCAAAAGCTGGCCCTTGTCGCTGCCCGCCAGCGACAACAAGGCTTCTATCTTAGCCAGCACCTGCTGCGTCTGCTCCTCGATGCCAACCTGCAGATCAGTGGGCACTTGGCCGGAGAGGTAAAGCAGGTCGCCGTGACTGACCACACCGGACATCCGCACGCTGCTCTGAAAACGTTGAATCGTTGCCATCGGGTTTATTCCCTGAATTGAGAGAGTTAAGGCGCGGTGCCGTCGATCAACCGGACCAGACGCTGGGCACTACCGAATGCCAAGGTCATGCCCAGCGCACCCTGGCCGCAATTGACGTACAGGTTCTCACAACCACTGACGGCCAGAATCGGCCGCCCGGTGGGGGTCGCCGGACGCCAACCGGTCCAGGGCTGACAATCATCGGCGTTCCATCCCGGACCGAACAATGCCTGCGTCGAGGCTTTCAGTTGTTCGATACGCTTAACGGGAATCGATGCGTCCAGCCCACACAACTCGAGCATCCCCGCGACGCGCAAGCGATCACCGATCCGGGCGAACACTGTTTTACGCCGCATGTCAGTCACGCTGACCGTCGGTGCATTCATCGAATCAGTGATCGGCAACGTAATGCTGTATCCCTTGAGCGGGTAGACCGGCATGCGCACACCGAACGCTGATAACAACCCCGCACTGTAAGCACCAGCCGCCAGCACGACCGCTTGCGTCCCTAAAAGACCAGGGCCTTCGATGGCGTGGTGAATCTCCAACGCGGTGATGCGCCCGCGTTCACGTCGGAAGGCGGCAACCTCACTGTCGAACAGAAAACGCACACCCTGCTTGCTCAATAACCTCGCAAGCTCCTGACAAAGCTTGCGCCCATCGACCGCGCATTCGCTGTCGGTATGGATCGCGCCGTGAAACGCCTTCTTGTAGCCCTCAAGTGCAGGCTCGATCGACAAGGCTTCGGCGGGGCTGACGATTTTTTGTTGCCTGGCGCCTTGGGCGGCCTGGAACTGCACCTGCTCGCCGGCCTTGCGCAGGCTTTCAGCATCGGGGTACAGAACCAGTTTTCCGGTACGGGCGAAATCGCACTGCACCTTTTCCTGACTGATGAAGGCGTCCAGCGCCAGCCGACTTTCATGCGCCAGTTCCAGCAGCTCGACAGTGGTCTGACGCGAAATGGACGTACGGCAGGCCGCGAGAAACTCCACACACCAGCGCCATTGCTCCACGCTCCATTGCGGCGAAAACTTCAGCGGTCCGTTGCGCGCCAACAGCATCTTCGGAATGCCCGGTAACAAAGAGGGATCAGCCAGCGGTTGCACATAGCTGTAACTCAATTGCGCTCCATTGGCAGCACTGGCTCCCATGCCTGCCTCCCCCGCACGATCGATAACGGTGACGTTATGACCGGCCTTGTGTAAAAACCAGGCACTGCTCAAGCCAACGATTCCAGCGCCGACGACACAGATTTCCATTACGCCACCACTCTGTCCGACAGGTCCCAACCCACAGGCCGCCGCTGGTGCCAATCACTGACTTGCTGGTAGGCATGGGCGATCCGCAGGACCAACGGCTCGGCGAAAGCACGCCCGACGATCTGCATCGAGACCGGCATGCGTTGCTCGTCGAAGCCCGCCGGCAGCGCCACTGAACAGAGATTGAGCAAGTTGGCGAAACGGCCGAGCAAGGCCAGCGGCGTACCGTACTCATCGACCTGATTCAACGGCACACTGCCAATGGCGTTGGTCGGAAACACACAGGCATCGACATTGGACATGGCTTCGTCCATGGCTTGACGGGCAACACGTCGTTGGTTGTGCAAATGGATATAAGCCGCCGCGTCGATGGCGCGCCCGCTCAGCACCCGACGCTGCACATGAGGATCGAAGCGCAGATCATCGCGTTCGAACAGGCTACCAAGGCTAGCGTAGCCTTCGGCACTCATGAGGCCACCGGCAACGCGCATGCACTGCTCCAGCGAAGTCGGTAGCGGTTGTTCGACCAGATGCATGCCCAGTGCGGCCAATTGCTCAAGCCCTTGGTCATAGGCTGCCAATACGCCAGGCGCGATGTGTACGCGTTCGGCCTGTGGCAGCACCCAGATGCGCAGACCGGCCACCGGAAGATTCAAACCTGCCGCGGCGCTAAAGACTGGCGACTTGGCCGAGACCGGATCCAGCGGGTCCGGCCCCAGCAGCGCGTCAAGCATCCACGCGGCGTCTTCGACGGTGTGGGTAATCGGCCCCACCGAATCCAGCGATGGGCACAACTCAATCAAACCGTGACGGCTGATCAACCCACGCGTGGTTTTCAGGCCAACCAGACCACACATACCTGCGGGAATCCGCACCGAGCCGCCGGTGTCGGTGCCCAATGCCGCGCTTGCCAACCCGCCGGCCACGGCCACCGCTGAACCACTGCTGGAACCCCCTGGAGCACGATGCACGTCGGCGTCCCACGGATTCCATGGCGTGCCCATCACAGCATTGGTGCCCCATCCCCCGAAAGCAAATTCAACGGTGTGGGTCTTGCCCATGATGATCGCCCCGGCGCGCTCCAGTCGCTGGACTGCCGTGGCGGTGAGCCGCGAGATACGCGGCTTCTGTGCCAGCGAACCACCGGTTATGGCCTTGCCGTCGATCTCGAACAAATCCTTGATCGCAACCGGAATGCCATGCAATGGCCCCAGGTTGACACCGGCAGCCCGCTGCCGATCAGCCGCGATGGCGGCACCGAGCGCACGCTGGGGATAGGCCTCGACATAAGCATTGAGTTGACCGTTGAAGCGCTCGATCCGCTCCAATTGCGCGCAAACCAGGGACTCGCTCGTGAGCGCTCCGGACTCCAGCGCTTGCCGCAACTGGCCAATGCTGTGGGAAGCGGTTCGATCCTTGATGTTCATGTGTTCAACCTCGAATGGTTTTGCGTCCGCGAGAAAATCGCACTTCCAGCACTCGCGATAACAGAGAAAGAGGGAAAGCGATGACGAAATAGAACAGCCCCACCAGCAGGAAAATATGCATCGGCAAAAAGGATTCGGACGCGATGGCCCGGGCCGCCAGCATCAACTCATCGGTGGCGATCAAGGCGCACAGGGAGCTGTCCTTCAGAATCGACACGTAGGCATTAAGCAACGGCGGCAACATGCCGCGAATGGCTTGCGGAAAGATCACTGCGGTGAAGGCTTGCAATGGCGTCAGGCCGGTGGCAATGGCCGCCTCACGTTGGCCACGATGCAAGGAGTCCAGTCCACCGCGCAGGATTTCCGCGACGTAGGCCGAGCCCTGCAAGCCCAAACCGATGGCTCCGGCCCAGTAACCCGACAGCGTCAGCCCGAGGCTGGGCAAGGTGAAATACAGCGCCAGCAGCAACGCCAGGAGCGGCACCGCACGCATCCCCTGGATGAAGAACACCGCCAGACGCTTGAGCAGTACGCTGGGACTTTTCATCGCCCAAGCCAGTAACGCGCCCAACAGCGCCGCCAGGGCGAAGCCTGTCAGGGACAGCTCGGCGCTGACTCGTGCGCCGAGTAGCAGGCGCGCGATCCAGTCGCTCCAGTATTCCGGGTATTGCTGGAAAAAACTGATCATCGCGCCGCCCCCAGATGACGTTCAAGTCGGATGAAGCCCACGCCAATGGGCAGGATCATCGCCGCATAGATGCACATCACCGCCAGATAAATCAGCGAGGTCTGGAACGTGGATGTCACAAGATTGCGTGCCAGGAACATGATTTCCGGCACGGCAATGGCCGAGGCGATGGACGTGTCCTTGATCAGTTGCGTGACATAGTTGGCATAAGCCGGCAACGCAACACGCAGGGCCTGGGGCAAGAGGATGTAGCGCAGAATTTGCAGACGGTGCAGGCCGATGGCCTGCCCGGATTCATGCTGGCCGACGTGCAGCGATTGCAAGCCAGCTCGGAAAGTATCGGCCAACACGGCGCTGCCTACCAGGCTCAAACCGACAATGGCCGCCAGCCACGCGGGCAGATTGATTCCCAGATAGGACAGCCCAAAGTAGATCAGAAACAGGTGTGCCAGCGCCGGCACGTTGCGCATCCATTCGATGAAACAGGCGGTGGCGCCGTGTACCAGTCGCGATCGGCTGAACGTCAGTAAAACTGCCAGCACCAGACCGCCAGCGCTGGCCAGCACCAAGGTGCAGAGGGCGATTTCCAGCGCGTTCATTGCGCCTTTCAACAGCAAGGGCAGCAGCCCGAGGAAAGTTTCCAGATTCGCCATCAAGCGCTCTCCACAGCCATGCGCCCAAGAAAACTGCGGGTACGTTCGTGACAAGGGTTGTCGATCACTTGCGCCGACGGCCCCTGTTCGACAATGCGTCCGCCGTCCATGAAGATCACCCGATCCGCCACATCGCGGGCGAACCTCACTTCGTGGGTGACCATGATCATGCTGCGACCCTCTTCCGCCAGCTCGCGAATCACGGCCAACACTTCGCCGACCAACTCGGGATCCAACGCCGAGGTCGGTTCGTCGAACAGAATCACTTTCGGTTGCTGGGCCAAAGCCCGGGCGATGGCGACCCGCTGCTGCTGACCACCCGACAATTGCTCGGGATAAGACTCGGCCTTGTGCCGCAGATGGACTTTTTCCAACATCGCGTCGGCCAACTCATACGCCTGCTTGCGCGGCATGCCTTGGGCCTTGATGGGACCGAGCGCGACGTTATCGCGCACGTTCAAGTGCGGCCAGAGATAGAACAACTGGAACACCATGGCGATCTCGCGGCGCTGCGGAGCCATCTCGCGGTCACTCATCAGGCGCAAACGCTGACCGTCCTTGACCTGCCCGATCAGTTCGTCTCCTAGCCAGATCTCGCCACTAGTCGGTTTTTCCAGGTAATTGATGCAACGCAGGCAGGTGGACTTTCCAGACCCGCTTGGGCCAATCAGCGACAAGGTCTCACCGGGCTTCAACTCCAGGCTGATGCCCTTGAGCACTTCCAGATCGCCATAGTTCTTGTGTAATTCGTGCACGCGCAGCAACGCGGTGTCAGACGGGCTCGACATCTTGGCTAACCTCTTTTTGTTATAGGCATGGCGATGAGTCGGTGCATTGGCATGAATCCGCCCCATCGCCGCACACACTTATTTACAGCCGGGCAGCGTCCAGTCCGCTGGGCGATCGACGCCCAGGCGCAGGTCCTTGCCTTCGGGCATGAACCAGACATCCTGGGTCAGGCCGTAGCGAGCGCCGATCTTGCGCATCTCACAGTTTTTCCAGAGCGTCTGAATCTGCGCGTTGACCGCCGTCACCAGTTCCGGACTGGCCTTGTTGAAGCCGAACACCACCTGACCCAAGCCAGTCAGCAGTGGGAAATTCGGATCGTTGTCGACGAAGGCGTTGAAATGCAGGTGCCATTGCTCATTGCGGGAAATGGCGTATTGCATGACCGGTGGGTCGCCGATCACCGCATCGATGCGTCCGGCGAGCAGATCGCGAACGGCCGCATCCGACGTGTCGTACAGGGCGACTTGCAGGCCATCGATCTTGCGCATCTCAGGGATGAACGAAAAGCCGGTGATGGTGCCGACTTTCTTGCCTTGCAAATCCTTGAGGCTGTTCCAGTTGGTCTTGTCTGTCTGGGTGATACCGTTCTTGAAATAGTGGATAGGGTCGCTCAAGGCCATGATTTTCGAGCGCTGCTCGGTCCAGCCCATGGTGCCTGCCATGACATCCACGCGCTTGGACTGCACCGATGCAATCGTCCCTGACCACTCCATTAATGCCGGTTTGACCTTAAGGCCCAGTTTTTCGGAAATTTGTTGAAGGATTTCACCGTCATAGCCGACCATCCGACTATCTTGATACCCTGTTCCTGGCATATCACCACTGAAGGCGATGGTCAGGCTGCCAGGCTCTACTGTCTCCAATGCGAACACCGGTGCCGCAGCCAGCACGGACACCAGAAAACCGGCACAAATACCGGAAAAACGCTGAACTTTGGACGTCTTCATCGGATGCTCCTAAATAGTTTTTATGGTGGCAGCAGAACGTTTCGCATAGGCCCATCGTAGTGGGACCGGCGGTATAACTTGTTGGATGCTTTGCACAAATGATTGAACATTTGCGACATTCTGGCGGCACAGAGCCTGTGGCATCCCAGGAAAGCCTCGTAGACGGGCTCGATCATGGGCAGGCGCGTCATCCACCCATGCGCCGCGGCACCGCCGAGTTGTCCATTGGCATCATGTTGTGGCCACGCTTCCCCTTGCTGTCGCTGTCAGGGCTGACCGATGCGTTGCGGCATGCCGCCGATACGGGTGATCAAAGCCGCCCCATACGCTGCCAATGGAAAGTACTCGGCACGCCCGGGCAAAGAGTCATTTCCAGTAGCGGACTGGACGTACCGATCGACAGTGAACTCGCTGACCCGGAGCGTTTCGACTACATCGTGGTGATTGGTGGATTGCTCGATTCCATCGAGGCGGTGCCGAAAACCTATCCCGCGTTCCTCCACCAGGCCGCAGCCGCACAGGTGTCGTTGATCGGCCTGTGCACCGGCAGCTTCGTGCTCGCTCGACATGGCCTGATGGACGGGCGAACGGCGTGTGTCCACGCCTATCATGGCGATGACTGGAAGCACCGGTTTCCCACGTTGCGCTTTGTCATCAACAGAGACTTTCTGATCGACCGGGACCGGATTACCTGCGCGGGCGGTGTTTCAGTGATCGAACTGGCCCTTCATCTGATCGGCATGCATTGCGGGCCGGATCGTGCGGGCAAAGTTGTGCATCAGATGACGGTGGCAAAGAACACGTCCAACAGTTTCGTCGATCGACGCAAGGCGCTCGGGTACGCCAGTTCATCCAATCGTCGATTGCACGAAGCCGTGATGTTGATGGAAAAACACATGGCCCAACCCCTGGATATCGAGGCCATTGCGCATCTGGTCGGCACCAGCAAACGGCAATTGGAACGCCTGTTTGTCGCTGAAACCAACAACAGCCCAGCCCAGTTCTACCGCCAGGTCCGACTCAGGTTCGGCAGATGGCTGCTGGTGAGTTCCGATCGCCAGATCGGCGAGATCGCCTTTGAATGTGGCTTCGCGGATGCGCCGCATTTTATTCGGCACTTTCAGAGCATGTTTGGCATGTCACCAGGGAAGTTACGCAAGGCCCTGATGCAACAAGATGGGAAATAACGCGGCAAGTAATCGACACCGACGTAGACCTCGCCTTGGCGACCCAGGAATAAAAAGACCACGGTGGCAGTGAACAGCGTGGACATCGCCAGCAGTTGCAACAAGGTGTTGAACCCGGCGGTATAGGCCAAGCGCCGTATCGTCAGCGGGATCTGGCTGGTGTCGATGCTCGACGGTCATAGCGAAGATCAGGGCAGTTCTGGGCATTGTGGCCGGCCAGTCGCCATCTTTCACCGAAAATCCGCGTATAAATCAGCGTGTTGAAATTAGGCTGCCCGGCCAACCCGCCAATAAAATGGCGAAACGATCACCCAAACCGTTTATGCTCAATACTTGAGCTAATTCGTTACAATTTATTGACACTATCAGTCCGACGTCATCACAATTGCGCGCCGTCACCGAGGCATAAGGTGATCGGCGGAGAAAGCGATATTTCGTCTTCTTCCAGCCGCTCGATACTGCTTTGAAAGCTCGCGCCCTGAACATCATGGGGCTGCTTGGCAGTGCAACATCCTATTCATGCTGACAAAGTCTGACACTTAGCCCGGCTCGGAGAGCTTGTGCTAGTCGTCAGAAACGTGACTCACGTTGAAAAACTGTAACGCCAGGGAAGGTGCTGATCGCGCCGCATCCGATTAAAAGGAAAAGGGAGTTTCATTTGAGTCAGGTCACATTAGACATCCGCCATCTGCGCGATGAGCAGATCTTGTTACGTGACGGCGGGCTCTATTGGGTGGCAGTGGATCAGGCGAGCGACTCTGCCGCGCTGGCGGTCCAGTGCCTGGCAGCGATGCCGGCCCATGCGCAAGGGATGTTAGTGTGCTGCGGACATTCAAGTCAGAACCTGGCCCAGAAACTGGCGGCAGATACCGGTCCTGGTCAGCTGAAGCTGTTTGACATCTACAAAGACGACATTGGCCTGACCCTCAAATCGCTGGTCGGCGAGCTGACCCGTGCTGCTCCGGTTGCCGGCACTACCATTGTGTTGATGCTGCCGGGGAGCGCATGGCAGGGCGAAGTCGCGCCGCAGCTGCGGCATTGCTGTCTGTCCCTGAGGCAATGGGTGGGCGCACGCCAATGCTCTCTGTTGGTGATCAGCCATGGCCAGACACCTCAACTGCATGACGGTTTGTTGCGGCTCAACGATACGATCTCCGGGCTCGCTCAGCTCTATCGCCGTGATGGTGGTATTCGCTATCAATTGCACTACTGGCGCAGCGAACTGGGCGTGTGCAGTGGGCAGGAGTTCGAGCTCGAGTTGCTGGTGGACGGGTTTGCGCTGTCGGTCAATGAGCAGGCCAATGTGCAAGCGCCCCATACCGACGACCAGCGGATCTACCTGACCCAGCGTTCTGTGCTTGAAGGCTCGCCGCCGTTGTCGGATCAGTGGAGGCTGTTCGAGAGCCGCGAGGACTTGCTCCAGCAAGCCAGTCACGCGCGTGCTGCCAGTATCATCGTGGCCATCGACAGCAACCTGCACGTCGAAGCGTTGGCTCGTCAGATTCACGCCCTGCGCGAGCGCTGCGGTATCGCACTGAAGATCATCATCCGCGAGATGGAGCCCTGCCTGCGTTATCGGGACGAGCGTTTGCTGGTGTCCTGCGGTGCCAACATCACCGTGCCCTATGGGACGACGCTGGCGCACTTCTTCAGCATCATCGACAGAGCCCAGGGCCAGACCTGGCGCCAGAGCCGCACCACCAACTTCCAGTCTCTATTCGAACGTCTGCGGCCGCCCCCCGAGCGCGGTCTGTTAACGCCCCAGGAATTCATCGGCATGGTGGAGCGCGTCTACAACGGCGCCTCTGGAGAGATCAGCCACCAACTGCTCAAGCTGATGCCGCGCGGTGGCCTGGAAATCGAGCAGTACTTTAGTCAAATCGGCTTGCGTCGTTTTGGTGACGTCGCCTGCGTGGTCAATGGTGCCTTTTATCTGTTCCTGTTTGGCTGTCGCGCGGACGGACTGGAACCCGCATTGGGGAATATCTGTCGGCTCGCCTGGCGCGATCTTTTCAGCAGTTTCCAGATTCTCCAAGGCGTTGAAGCGTTGCCGCGCGAGGACTTCCTCGCGGCGCCCTTGCTGCCTCCCACGTTCGCTCTAGCAGAAGAACGCACGGCCAGTAGCTCCGCCGAAGCTGTCGGCCGTGTTGCCTATTCGCCTCGACGCACCACACTGCCCATTACGGACCCTTGTTCATGAGTTATTCCCAGCTGATCCAGGTGATTGGCCTCAGTAGCCTGCTGACCCTGGCACTGATCGTGGTACTGATCAGGTTCGGTCGCCATTTTCTATCTGTCGTGCAGGGCCTCTTGCCTCCGCGTTACCTGAAATCCCGTGGTGTGCGTCGTCGTGCCCCAGCCCAGAGCGAGCCCAATGAGCCAGTTTGAAATCATTAGCCCGGCGTCAGTGCGCGTCTGGCCGGGCCTGGGCCCCTGGAATCTATATTTCATCCTCAAGTTCGTATTGCTGTGGGCGGGTTACCTGAACTTGCAGGTATTGCCCAACCTGGTATTCGCGGCGGCGTTGCTGCTGCCGTTGCCGCATCGTTATCTGCGTATCCTGCGCACAGTCATCGCGATCCCCGTGGGTGTTGCGCTGTTTTACCAGGACACCTGGCTGCCGCCCTTCAGCCGCCTGCTGAGCCAGCCAGGCGTGCTGGATTTCAGCGGTGCATACATGGTCGAACTGATGGGTCGTTTCATTGACTGGAACCTGTGTGCGCTGCTGGCGCTGTTGGTGGTGGTCTACGCCTTCGTCCGGCACTGGCTGCGCCTGACCACTCTGAGTGTGCTGGGTTTAGCCTGGCTGGCCAGCGCGAATGTGCTAGCCCTGAGCCCCAGCAACGAGCCGGTCGCGGCGGCGGCCAGTGGCGCTCCCATTGCAGCGGTGAGCAGTGCCCCCCCGGACAGCGCGACACTGGAAGCCTACCTGCAGAAGTTCTATAGCACCGAGGCTGGACGGCAGGTGGAGTTCAAGCCTGCGACATCTGCAGCGCAGCCCTTCGACCTGTTGCTGATCAATATCTGCTCCATGGCCTGGGATGATCTGGAAACCGTGGGGCTGCGCGATAACACGCTGTTCCAGCAGATGGACGTTATTTTCGACAACTTCAACTCGGCCACTTCCTACAGCGGCCCGGCGGCGATCCGCCTGTTGCGCGCCAGTTGTGGACAGGTTCCGCACAAGCAGCTCTATGGCACCGCCCCGGAGCAGTGCAGGTTGATGGACGACCTGAGCAAGCTGGGCTTTTCCAGCGAAGTCATGCTCAACCACACTGGGCAGTTCGAAGGCTTCCTTGACGAAGTCCGCGCCCAAGGGTCATTGCCGGGGCCCGCGATCAGTACCAGAAAATTACCGCGTGCCTTGGTGGGTTTCGACGGTTCACCGATCCTGCGCGATGCTCAGGTACTGGACGCCTGGTGGAAGCACCGCGAAGCAGAAAAGAACGATCGCGTGGCGCTGTTCTACAACACCACCACACTGCATGACGGCAACCGTGTGCTGACCGCTGATGGCGGCACCAGCAGCAGCGATTACAAACAGCTGGCCCAAGGGCTGATCGATGACCTCAATGGCTTCATCAAACAACTGGAACTCAGTGGCCGTCGGGTAGTGGTGGTGATCGTGCCGGAGCATGGTGCGGCGCTGCATGGCGACCGCATGCAGATCGCCGGCATGCGCGAGATCCCGAGCCAGTCCATTACCCTCGTGCCGGTCGGCATCAAGTTGGTGGGCATGGGGCATAACCCCGGTTCTGCCCCCCTGCACATCACCGATCCGAGCAGTTTCCTGGCCCTGTCGGAAATCATCAGCCGCTTGTATAGCGCCCAGCCCCAGGTGGATGGCCAGGGTCTCAACTGGTCGGCTCTGCTGAGCAATCTGCCGCAGACAGCGGCAGTCTCCGAAAACGCTGGCACGGTGGTCGTTGACTACGCCGGGAAACCCTACATACGAATCAAGGAGAAAGCAGAATGGCTGCCTTACCCACAGCGCTTCAAGTGAAAGCCAGGGTGCAGTCGCGTGCGGATCGTGCCGATGACATCGCCCGCCTGAAACTGACGCTTGAGCTGCCCGAACTGGACTACGTGGACACCTCCGCACAGATCGAGTTGCAAAAGGCCCTGCATCGCTGGCCACTGCTGGCAGAGATGGAACGCCAGCAGCCGGCGGCCCTGCCGATGATCCATGAGTGCGGACTGGAGATGCTGTCGTGACCGCACTTAGCCTGCGTGGTCTGCGCGGCGGTGTCGGCACCAGCTCGCTGCTGGCGGCCACAGGCTATGCATTGCATAGCCTGGGCGAGCGCGTGCTGCTGGTCGACATGAGCCCGGAAAACCTGCTTCGCCTGCACTTCAGTGTCAACTTCGGCGAGCGCGGTGGCTGGGCGCGCGCCATGATCGAAGGTAAGGGCTGGAACACCCAGGCCTGGACCGTGGAACCGGGATTGAGTGTGCTGCCTTACGGCCGCCTGAAACGGGAAGAGCAGGACCACATCGAGCAGCGCCTGCTAAACGAGCCGAATCTATGGCGCCGCCGACAGGCCGCCCTTGCCGAGCACTTTGACTGGATCCTGTTCGATGTGCCCTTGCGACTGCCCGGTCATGCTTGTGTCGGACCCTGTGCGTTGCGCCTGCAGATTGTCGAGGCGGATGCTGCCTGTCACGTGCTGTTGCAGCAGGAGGAAGCCCCTCGCGAGCATCTGCTGATCAACCGCTTCGACCCGGTCAGCCAATTGCAGCGCGACCTGCTGCTGATCTGGCGCAAACAATATGGTGCCCGCCTGCTGCCTCTCAACGTGCATCAGGATGAAGCGATGCGCGAAGCCCAGGCGTTCAAGATGCCGGTGGGGGCTTATGCCCAGGCCAGCCTGGTTGCCCAGGATGTGCTGAGCCTGGCCACCTGGTGCCTGACCCAACGCATGGGGACGGCATGATCGCTCGCATTTTCCCTTACGCTCACCTGCGTCGGCGCTATGACTGTACTCCGCCAGTTGCGTTGCTGCTGGCGACAATGAACGCCCTGGCATGGCTGTTGTTGCGTCTGGAGTCATCGAACTGGCGCGCAGTGCTCAATCAGCCAAAGCGCTGGTATCCACAACTGAGCAACAAGGCGCCGAGCCTGGGCGATCCGTTGCGCTATGCGGTACAAAGCCTCTGGCTACTGCTGGTTCGCCCGGCCAGGCCGCGGGTGTGGACGCTGTCGACCCCAGCCTGGCTCAAACGCGTCGGAGCGCTGTACCTGCGGCTGTGGACGCGGCTTGGCAAGGTGCTGGAAGCGTTGCCCCAGCGCGCCGAGTCCAGCCAGCAAATTCGTCAGAGCAGCCAATGGTGGAAAGGCCTGGACCGTCACAGCCAACGATTGGTCAACGCGGCCATCGGTGTCGTCGCCTTCGTTTTTATGTTGCTGTGCATCACCGAGCCCTTCGGCTACGTCTCCCAGTTGGTATTCGTCTTGCTGCTGTGGGGCGTGGCCCTGCTGGTGCGGCGGGTTCCGGGCCGCTTTGCGACGTTGTTGATGGTGGTACTGTCGACTATCGTCTCGTGCCGTTACCTGTGGTGGCGCTACACCTCGACCCTGAACTGGAACCAGCCCCTGGACCTGATGTGCGGGATGCTCCTGCTGGTGGCCGAAACTTATTCCTGGGTAGTGCTGATACTGGGGTACATCCAGACGTGCTGGCCCTTGGGCCGAAAACCGGCGCCGCTGCCGCGCGACACGCGCCTGTGGCCGAGCGTCGACCTGTTGATCCCGACCTACAACGAAGACCTGTCGATCGTGCGAGGTACGGTGTACGCGGCCATGGGCATCGACTGGCCGGCCGACAAGCTGAACATCTACATTCTCGATGACGGCAGACGCGAGAGTTTCCGCCAGTTCGCCGCCGAAGTGGGGGTGGGCTACATCACTCGCAGCGACAATCGTCACGCCAAGGCCGGTAACCTCAACCACGCGCTGAAGCAACTGAACGGTGAACTGGTCGCCATTTTCGACTGTGACCACATACCTGTGCGCTCTTTCCTGCAGATGACCACCGGGGGCTTTTTGCGTGATCCGAAACTCGCGCTGGTGCAGACCCCGCACCATTTCCTGTCACCGGACCCCTTCGAGCGAAACCTCAATGTATTCCGCGAGCACCCCAACGAGGGCGAGTTGTTCTACGGGTTGATTCAGGACGGCAACGACATGTGGAACGCGGCGTTTTTCTGCGGCTCATGCGCGGTGCTGCGGCGCACCGCGCTGGATGCGATTGGCGGATTTGCCGTCGAGACGGTTACCGAAGACGCCCACACGGCGCTACGCCTGCACCGCAACGGCTGGAACTCGGCCTATATCAAATTGCCGCAAGCGGCTGGCCTGGCGACCGAAAGCCTGTCAGCGCATATCGGCCAGCGCATTCGCTGGGCCCGTGGCATGGTGCAGATCTTCCGCACCGACAACCCCTTGCTCGGAAAAGGCCTCACCCTCTTCCAGCGCATCTGTTACGCCAACGCGATGATGCACTTTTTGGCCGGCCTGCCGCGTTTGGTGTTTCTGATGGCGCCGCTGGCGTTTTTGTTCCTGCATGCCTACATCATCTACGCCCCGGCGCTGATGATCCTGCTGTACGTGCTACCACACATGATCCACGCAAGCCTCACCAACTCGCGGCTGCAGGGCGACTATCGTCGGACTTTCTGGGGGGAGGTGTACGAGACCGTCCTGGCTTGGTACATCGCGCGCCCTACCACCGTGGCACTGTTTAACCCCAGCAAAGGCAAGTTCAATGTCACCGCCAAGGGCGGCCTGATGGAGCAGAACCAGTTTGACTGGAAAATCGCCCAGCCGTACCTGCTACTGGCGTTGCTGAACATTACCGGCCTGGGTTTTGCCGCCTGGCGTCTGATCTGCGGCCCTCGCGACGAGATTGTCACCGTTGTGGTGAGTATTCTCTGGGTGATCTACAACCTGCTGATCATCGGGGGCGCCATGGCGGTCGCCGCTGAAGTACGCCAGGTTCGCCAGACCCACCGGGTATACGTCAAGTTGCCCGCTGCAGTGCGCCTTGAGAATGGTCACTGTTATCCAGGCATGTTGCAGGACTATTGCGACGGTGGCGCAGGCATCCAGCTCGACACTCCACAGTCGCTGGCGGTGGGTGGGAGCATCTCGCTGATGATGCAGCGCGGCACCCGTGAATTCGTGTTCCCGGGCTATATCAGCCGCAGCCACAAGCACTTCATTGGTATCAGCTTCACCGGCCTCAATGCACAACAGAATGTCGATTTTGTGCAGTGCACGTTTGCCCGCGCCGACGCGTGGCTCAACTGGGGCGAGAAATTCACCCCGGATCGCCCGCTGCACAGTTTTGTGGACGTTCTCAAACTTGGCGGTACCGGTTACTACCGCCTCTACGAATACCTGCCTGCCTGGATCCGCCGCATCGCCGGCCCGCCGTTGCGAATATTGCGCTGGCTGGCCAGTTTTCTGCCGCGCATGCCGGCAGTTACCCCAACTCTCAACTCTCGATCAGTGAGCGCACCATGAGCTGCTACTTCAGCAAAACCCTTGTTGCCAGTCTGGCGCTCCTGGCCACCGTTTGTGCCCAGGCCGCCACCGCACTAGCGCCAGCCGCGCCAGCCGCGGTCAGCAACGTACCGAGCTGGAACACCGCGTACAGCTTCGAACAGCTGGGCCGTCCCGCCGACAGCCTATTGCTGGGCATCCACAATAGCGACCAGATCGAGTTCAGCCTGCGTCGTGATCGTATTGCCAGTGACGCGAAACTGCAGCTGGAGTACACGCCGTCGCCTTCGCTGCAGCCACAGATCTCGCATTTACGTGTGTATCTCAACGACGTGCTGATGAGCGTTGTGCCGATCGAAAAGGACCAATTGGGTAAGAGGGTCAACCAATCGGTAGCCCTGGACCCGCGACTGATTTCGGACTTCAACCGCGTACGCTTGGAGTTCGTCGGCCACTACACCGATGTCTGCGAAGATCCGGCCAACAGCACGCTATGGCTGAACGTTGCGCGCAGCAGCCAGATCCAATTGCAGGAGCAGGCACTCACACTCAAGAACGACCTGGCCTATTTTCCGATGCCTTTCTTCGACACTCGGGGCCAGGACAAGCCGGTCCTGAATGTGGTCTTGGCCGATGCGCCGACCTTGGGCGAGCAGCGTGCAGCCGGGATCCTGGTGTCCTATTTCGGCAGTCTGGCCGCTTGGCGTGGTGCGCAGTTCCCGGTTCTGTTCGACCAGCTGCCGCCCGCTGATGAACACCATCGCGCCAAGTCGGCCATTGTCTTTGCCACCAACGATCATCGTCCGTCCTTCCTGGCTGACACAGACAAGTTCCCGGCCGTGGACGCACCCGTTGTACAGATGATCGACAACCCGCAGGATCCCTACAGTAAAGTGTTGTTGGTATTGGGTCGCAATGAAGATGACCTGACTGTAGCTGCCCGCGCCCTGGCCTTGGGCGCAGGCGCGTTCCGAGGCTCGAGCGTGACGGTCAACAAGGTCGAGCAGCTCAAGCCTCGGGTGCCTTATGACGCGCCGAACTGGATGCGCACGGACCGCTCGGTACGTTTCGCCGAGTTGATCAAGTACCCCGAGCAGCTTCAGGCCAACGGGCTACAGCCACGGCCCATCACGGTGGACGTGAATCTGCCGCCTGACCTGTTCGTCTGGCGTAACCAAGGGATTGGGCTGCAAACCAAGTTCCGTTACACGCCACCGTCGGTCAACGACGATTCGCGCTTGACCATCAGCCTGAACAACCAGTTCATCACCAGCCTGGCGCTGCAAAGCAAGACCGACAGCCGTCTGGAGGAGCTGCGCCTGGCGGTGTTGTCCAACGATTCGGCTAACCACAGCGACAAGTTGCTGGTGCCAGCCCTGAAGATTGGCGACCGTAACACCCTGCGTTTCGACTTCAACTTCGCCAGCACCTTTGGCAGTGCCCAGCGCGACCGTTGCCAGACTTCGCTGCCGGTGAACAACCAGGCCGTGATTGATGAAGAGTCGACCATCGACCTGTCCGGTTACTATCACTACATCGCCATGCCCGACCTGCGCGCCCTTGCCCGAAGCGGTTTTCCATACAGCCGTATGGCTGACCTGTCGCAAACCCTGGTGATGGTGCCGACCCACAGCAGTGCTGTGCAACTGAGTACGCTGTTCGAGACCATCGCCGGAATCTCTGCGCGCTCAGGCCTGCCAGCGTTTGGCCTGCGGCTGTCGGACAACTGGGACGACGCCAAGGCGGATGTCGATCTGCTGGTGTTCGGCGCCATGGCGCCGGGCGTGGGCGATGGTGCCGATGCCAATCTGGTGCTGAACAAGACGCGTGCCTGGCTACTCAAACCGTCCCACGAGCAGAGCGGCAAGTCGACCCGCGCCGGTCAGTTCAGCGATGAACGCGACCTGGGTGCCAACCGCATCGAAGTCAGCGCCCAGGCACCGATCGCCGCCATCGTTGGCTTGCAGTCGCCGCATCACCCACAACGCAGCATCGTGGCCTTGCTGGCGAGCGATGACGCCGATTACCAACTGCTGCGCGACACCCTGGGCGACGTGGGAAAAATGGACGCCGTTGCCGGTTCTGTGGCGCTGATCCGCAGCAGTGGCGTAGATAGCAGTTGGGTGGGCCAGCAGTACTTCGTCGGCCACCTTCCGTGGTGGCTGCTGCTCTGGTACCAATTGTCCGAGCACCCGATCCTGCTGGCGGTCATGGCCACCATCAGTGTGCTGCTGACGGCATTCCTGCTGTGGCGCGCACTCCGTTGGGCTGCCCGTCGTCGCCTGGCTGGTCAGGAGTAGTCGGGTGAAAGCTTTCTTCGCGCTGGCCTTGGCCGCGTTGATCGTAGCGCCTGGCTTTGCCGGTGCTACTGAATGCGACTGGCCGGCCTGGCAGAATTTTCGTCAGGCGATGCTCAGCTCGGACGGACGGGTCATTGACCACTCCTCGGAGCAGTTGATCTCCACGTCTGAAGGACAGAGCTACGGGCTGTTTTTCGCCCTGCTGGGCAATGACCGCGATAGCTTCGCCAAAGTGCTGCGCTGGACTCAGGACAACCTGGCCGGCGGAGACCTTAACCGGCAGCTTCCGGCATGGCAGTGGGGCCGCGACAACGCTGGCCGCTGGCAGGTACTGGATAGCAACAACGCCACCGATGCCGACTTGTGGATCGCCTATAGCCTGCTGGAAGCCGGGCGTCTGTGGCATCAACCGGATTACCTGGCCTTGGGCCGCAGCCTGCTCTGGCGCAGTGCGGCACAAAGCCTGCGCAAGCTACCAGGCCTGGGCCTGATGCTGTTGCCCGGCGACTCCGGATTCGAAAACGCCGAGGGTTGGCGCCTGAATGCCAGCTATCTGCCGCCGCAATTGCTGGCACGCTTCGCCCTGGAAGCACCGATCTGGGCGGAGCTGGCCAGCAACACCGAGCGTCTGCTGATCGAAAGTTCACCCAAGGGCCTGGCACCCGACTGGCAACTGTGGAAACCCGGGCAGGGTTGGGCCGTGGACAGTCAGAAAGGCAGCGTTGGTAGCTATGACGCCATTCGTGTCTACCTCTGGGTGGGCATGCTGGACAAGGATACCCCCGGGCGCACCAGGTTGATCGAACACTTCAAACCCATGCTGGACCTGACTGCGCGGCTGGGCCACGTTCCGGAAAAAGTCGACACACTCACCGGTTTTGACAATGGCGCCGGCCCGGTTGGTTTCAGTGCTGCATTGCTGCCCTTGCTGGCTGCCAGCCCGGACAGCGTGGCTGCCCTCAAGACCCAACGCCAACGCCTGCAACAACAGCCGCCCTTGGCAGATGCCTATTACAACCAATCGCTGATGCTGTTCGGGCAGGGCTGGGACCAACAACGTTATCGCTTCGATAAGAACGGACGCCTCGTGCCAAACTGGATTGCCGCATGCAAAAAATGACCGGTTTCGGGCTGCTGCTGAGCAGCGTTTATGGGGTCGCCCTGGGCGAGCCTCTCAGCCCGCCCGACCAGCAGCAATGGCTGCTGGAGCAGATCCGCATTGGTGAGGCGCTGTACCGCGAAGACCTGGTGCATGACTCGCTGGCTCGCCTGGAGCTGATCGCCCCGGACAATGCGCAGGTGAAAGTTGTCGAAGTCCGCCAGGCACTGCTGCAAAAAAATCAACCGGAAGCCGAACGCCTGGTCGCCCAACTGCGCCAACAGGCGCCAGGCACGGCGGCCCTGCGTAAGGCCGAGAGCTTGTTGAAAAGGCACGGTGCCGATGGTCAAAGGGCTCTGCAGGAGGCGCGCCTGCTGGCCGTCGCCGGCCGCTTTGAAGACGCTATCAAGGCCTATCGACAGTTGTTCGGCGATGATATGCCGGACTTTGCCACGGCTCTGGAATATCTGAATGTGCGTAGCGGCATCAAGGCCGAGCGCCCTGTCGTGATCGAGCAGTTGCTCGAACTGGACCGGCAGTACCCCGGCAATGCCTCGCTGCGCCAGACCTTGGCCGGCCTGCTGTTTGCCGAAAAGCGTGATCCTGAGGCGCTGGACGTCCTGCATCAATTGGCTGGCGATCCGAACGCCAGCGACAACGCTGCCGAGCGCGAATACAACTATTGGCTCGAACAACCGGTAGGGCCCGAAACCGCGCAGGGCTGGCGAGTGTTTCTGAAGCTCTATCCCAATACCAGCATGCGCCCTGACGCGACTAAGCAGTTGCAAGAGCAGGAGCAATACCTGGCTGATCCGGCCTGGCAGGCCGGAGTCAAAGGCAAGGCACTGCTTGAGGCCGGCAACAACGTCGGCGCTGAAGCCAGTTTGCGTCGGGCGATCAAACGTTACCCACAAGACTCCAGCCTGCTGGGCTCGCTGGGTGTTTCGCTGATGCGCCAGAACAGGCACGAAGCGGCATACCACGCTTTCGTCAAAGCCTCGTCCATCGAGCAAGACACCTTCTGGATGACCAAATGGCAGGATCTCAAGGCTGCCAACTATCAGTGGATGCTGCTGCAAAAGGGTGATGAAGCCCTTGAGCGAAAGGATTATCGCGTTGCAAAAAAATGGTACCGGCAGGCGAACCAAGCCAAGCCAAACGACCCTGCGCCGCTGATCGGCTTATCCTACGTTGCCCGTGGCGAATCCGATGACATCACCGCAGAAGCCTTGCTGGTGCGCGCGCGCAAGCTCGATCCGAGCAATGCAAGCACGGTGCGTGCGATGGTCCGCCTGTACCAGTCGCAATCACCGGAAAAGGCCGAGCACTACCTCGACAGCCTGACGCCCAAAGAACAGCAAGAGTTCCAAAGCGTGCGTCGGGAACTGACGCTGGATCGCCTCAATGCGCAGGCCGATGGCGCTACCCGGCGCAGCGATTGGGCGCAGGTGACGGTAGCCTTGAGCAAGGCTCGCGTGCTGGACCCGGACAATCCCTGGTTGGTGTACCGCTTGGCCAATGCCCAGCGCGAACGTGGTCTCAATGCCGAGGCCGATCAAAGCTTCCACTGGCTGTTACAACGTCGGGGCCAGAACGCCGACGCGCGCTATGCCCACGGCCTGTTTCTGGCCAATGCCGAGCGTGACGGCGATGCCATGGGCACGCTGCAACAGATCCCCCGTGCCGCCTGGAGCGACAACATGAACGCGCTGTGGGCTCGTCTGCAGCGTCGCCAGTTGCTGGCGAAGGCCCGAGCGCTACGCGACGGCGGCCATGAGGCCCAGGCCGAAGCGCTGCTGATGCGCGCGCCGACCACTGACGACTACCTGACCCTGGCCGACTGGGCCCAGCAGCGTGGCGACCTGGTACAGGCCGAAAGCCGCTATCGCAAGGTGCTGACCAGCGTGCCGAAAAATGCCGAGGCCCAACTCGGCCTGAGCGAAGTGCTGATCGCCAGCGGTCAACCGAACGCCGCCAAGGTCAGTCTTATGGCCGTGTCGGCGCCGGTACCGGCGGATGTGTCGTTTCAGCGCCGGCTGGCCAATGCCTGGGCGTCGCTGGGCGACAAGACGCGTGCGAACGCGCTGTTCGCGCAGTTGCTCAATACCCCGCAAACTGATCCGTTGGTCTATCGGGATGCGGCGCGTCTGCTGTCTCGAGAAGAGCCGCAGCGAGCCCTGGATGACTATGCGCGCAGCATGGGCGCGGCAAGGATGATCGAACCGCCACAGGCCGAACCGCGCGACAACCGCGCCATGACCTTGGCCAGCCGTGCCAGCGACGGCGATGACTGGTTGAAGCGCAGCATCCGCAGCGACGTCGACGAGCTGTACCAAAAGCAGAATCCGACGGTGAACCTGTACCACGACCTCGCCTGGCGCACCGACAACAGTTCCTCGGGGGTCTCGGACCTGACCACCCAAACCACCATCCTGCGCATCGACGCGCCGGTGGCCCAAGGGCAAGGCTTTGTCCAGGCTGAAGACATAAATCTGGATGTCAGCAATTTTTCCAGCACCGACCGGTTCGGCTTGTGCGCGGTGGTGGTGAATGGCTGCACCAGCGCTTCGCAGAGCGTGCGCGGCACCCAGCTGGGCATGGGCTGGCACGATGATCGATGGGCCTTCGACCTTGGCCACACGCCACAAGAATTCACCGTGTCGAACTGGGTGGGCGGTGTCACCTACAGCGGCGACTGGAGCAGCCTGGACTACCGCCTCACGGCATCGCGGCGTCCCCTGACCAACTCACTGGTGTCGTATGCCGGTGCGGTCGATCCGGTCACCGGAACCCAGTGGGGCGGCGTTACCGCCAACGGCTTCACCTTGGGCCTGAGCCATGACCGAGGCGCCAAGGATGGCGTGTGGGCAAGCCTGAGCAGTCATTGGTTAGTGGGGCAAAACGTTGAGAACAACCAACGGCGCACAGCCATGGGCGGTTACTACTATCGCCTGGTGGAACGTGCCGACGAACGTCTGCGCACTGGCCTGACCCTGATGTACATGGGCTTCGACAAGGACTTGAGCGAAGACACACTCGGCCAGGGCGGCTACTACAGCCCACAGCAGTACTACTCGGTCAGCGTGCCGGTGAACTACGCCTGGCGTAACGCTGACTGGTCGGCCCTGCTCGAAAGCTCAGTGGGTTGGTCGTTCGCGAAAATCGACGGCTCTGATTTCTACCCCAAAGACAATCGCGAAGCTGATCTGCAGAGCCTGCTGGCGCAATCGAACAAGACGCTGGTGGACAACCCGTCCCTGACCAAGAGTGGCAGTAGCAGCAACGGCTACAATTTACGTGTCCAGGGCCTCGTGGAGCGTCGCCTTTCCGATAACCTGGTCCTGGGCGCCGGCATCACCTGGCAGCACAGCGAAGGCTACGCCCCGAGCCGGGCCTTGCTTTACTTGCGCTACACATTTGACCCGTGGCAAGGCAACCTGCCGCTACCGGTGGAGCCGATCTCGCCTTATGCGGATATGCGCTAGAGCGCCACAGCAGCGGCGCCGGGCTGTACACGCAGCCCTGTCAGCAAGGCCCCGCAGCGCTCATCACGCTGAGCAGCCCCAGGCGCGATGCGTGATTGACGGCGCTTGTCACCGCCTTGAGCGACGCCAGCAAACTACTGCCGTCGCGCGCGGCGCCGAATAGCAGCCGGTTATTCACCCGAATCTCGACATAGGCCAGTGCTTCGGCCTGAGCCCCATCGCGAGCAGCGTGCTCATGATAATCGGCGATATCGAAGTGAACGCCACGCTGGGCAAATGCATCGACCAGCGCCGCCAGCGGACCGTTGCCCTCACCGCTGAGGTCGAACTGGGTGCCGCCCATGTCGAGCACGCCCTCCAGGTAAGTCACGGCGCCTTCGCTGACCAATTTTGGCTGCAACAACGTGTAGGGCGTGCCCTCCTCCAGATAGTGCCGGGTAAAGCACGCAAGGATCATCTCGCTACTGATCTCCTGGCCCGATCCATCCGCCTCTTGCTGGACCAGGTTGCTGAACTCCATCTGCAACCGGCGCGGCATCACGACCCCATGCTGTTCAAGCAGATAGGCCACGCCGCCTTTACCGGATTGGCTATTGACGCGAATGACCGCCTCATAACTGCGCCCCATATCCGCCGGATCAATAGGCAGATAAGGCACTTCCCAGAAGCCATCGGGATTGGCCTGGCGCACTGCAAAGCCTTTCTTGATCGCGTCCTGATGCGACCCTGAAAAGGCCGTGAACACCAGCTCGCCCGCGTAAGGATGGCGAGGATGCGTGGGCAGCTGGTTACAGTATTCCACCTCGCGCTGGACGTGGAGGATATCCGAGAAATCCAGCTGCGGATCGATACCGCTGGTGTAGAGATTCATGGCCAGGGTGAGGATATCGACATTGCCGGTTCGCTCGCCGTTACCAAACAGCGTGCCCTCGACCCGTTCGGCACCGGCCAGGCAGGCCTGCTCGGCGGTGGCAACCCCGGTGCCCCGGTCATTGTGCGGATGGACGCTGATGATCACGCTGTCACGACGGCTGAAATGCCGGCAAAACCATTCGATCTGATCGGCGAAGACATTGGCCGTGGAGACTTCGACGGTCGTCGGCAGGTTCAGGATCATCTTGTTGGTAGGCGTTGGTGCGAAGACGTCCGTCACCGCCTCGCAGACTTGCAATGCGAAATCCAACTCGGTGAAACAAAAAGTCTCGGGGGAATACTGGAAGGTCCACTGCGTCTCGGGATTGTTGTCCATGTGCTGTTTGATTTCGCGAGTGGCCTGGGTGGCAATCTCGATGCACCCGGCGCGGTCAACACCGAATACCACGTCTCGAAACACCGGTGCGGTCGCGTTGTACACATGCACGATAGCGCGGGGAGCGCCCTTCAATGCCTCAAACGTGCGCTCGATGAGATGGCTGCGGGCTTGCGTCATGACCTGAATCGTCACGTCATCGGGAATCGCACCGGTTTCGATAAGTTCGCGCACGTAATCGAAATCGGTCTGCGAAGCGGCTGGAAAGCCTACTTCGATTTCCTTGAAACCGACCTTGACCAACAGGTCGAAGAAACGACGCTTGCGTTCGGCATTCATCGGCTCGATCAAGGCCTGATTGCCATCGCGCATATCGACGCTGCACCAGCTAGGCGCAACGGACTGGACCTTACCGGGCCATGTGCGGTCCGGCAGATCCACGGTGGTGAAATGTCGATATTTGCTGGAAGGATCCTTCAGCATCATGGCGTTTATCCTTTTTGATACGTCCATAGGTGGGCAGGCTCGGCATCTGACGCCACCGAACATTGGATCCAATAATAAACGAGCATAACTTGATGCAAATTGCGTTTCCACATCAACAGAATGAAAAAACAACAAGGAATAACCAATAAAATTCAATTCTGTGGTTATTTATGCTCAAGCTCTAAACATTTGAACAATTTCAGATCTAACAGGATCCAGCCCACCCCTAATGCGACGAAACATAAACAGACGGCTCAGCAGGTGCCGGCAACGCATAAGTCGCCTTCATCCATTCAATCTCCGCCTGAGGTGTTCGCCCGAACATCCGCTTGAACTCGCGGCTGAATTGCGAGGCGCTTTCGTAGCCGACGTTGAACGCGGCCGTCGAGGCGCTCATGGTGTTGCGCAGCATCAATAAGCGCGCCTGGTGCAGGCGTGTCGATTTCAAGTACTGCATGGGCGTGGAGTCCGTCACGCTGCGAAAGTGCAGGTGAAAGTTGGGGATGCTCATGTTGGCTTCGTGGGCGAGCGTTTCGACGTCCAGGTGCTCGTGGTAGCAGCTGTGGATCTTGCGGATCGCCCGGGTGATCTTGCCGAAGTGCCCCTGGCGACTGAGCGCGGCGCGCATCGAGCCGCCCTGCTCGCCGGTCAGGATCCGGTAGTAGATTTCCCGTACCAGTGACGGCCCGAGTATTTGCGCTTCGCCCGGGCGACTCATGGCTTCCAGCAAACGCAGCGTCGAGCTGCGCAGCAAATCGTCCATGGGCGAGGCGTACATGCCTTTGGGTTGGGCATCGCTGGGGCCGAGGGTCTCGTCCACTAGCAGCATCAACTCGCTGGCCAGCTGCAAGTCGAGACGCATGTAGACCGCCAGCATGGGCTCAGCTTCGGTGGCGTCGGTCTCCATGGTGAACGGAACCGGGACAGACACCACCAGGTAGTGCTGGGCGTCATATACGTAGACGTCCTCACCCAGATAACCGCGCTTGCGCCCCTGGCACAGGATCACGATACCGGGCTCATACAACACCGGCGTGCGCGTCAGCGGCCGGTTTGAACGCAGAAAACGGATATCCTCCAGCGCGCTGAGGTTGTAGCCCTCGACCGGCGCGAGCTGTTCCATCAACTGCACCATGCGCGAAGTGTTTGAGGCCTGAGTCATTGATGCCCCTTTGCTGGCCGCTCAACCGTCGGTCGAACGGGTCAGCGCTTCCCATTGATCGATCTCACTGGCCGCTCGACTGAGTTTGTCGCGCACCAGGTTCAGTGCATCGCTGCCCAACAACACATGCGCAGGAGGCGTCGGGCTGGCAATGATCTGCAACATCGCTTGCGCCGCTTTCCGAGGATCGCCCAGTTGCTTGCCGCTTTTTTCCACGCGCGCTTTACGTATCGGATCGAAACTGGCGTCGTAGTCGGCAATGCTCCGCGCCGTACGCTGCATCGAACGCCCCGCCCAGTCGGTGCGAAACGAACCAGGCGCCACCGCGGTCACGAAGATGTTGAACGGTAGCAGCTCCTTGCTCAGCGTATCGGAGAGGCCTTCGAGGGCAAACTTGCTCGCGCAGTAATAGGAAATGCCCGGCATGGTAATCGTGCCGCCCATGGAGGTGATATTGAGAATATGACCGGCACGGCGCTGGCGAAAATACGGCACGAAGGCCTTGGTCACCGCCACCGCGCCAAACACGTTGACGTCGAACTGGCGACGCATCTCCTCCAGCGGCGATTCTTCGAAAATGCCTTCATGGCCGTAGCCGGCATTGTTGACCAGGACATCGACCGGGCCGTAAGTGGTTTCTATCTCCGCCACCGCGCTATCGATTCGATCGAACTCGGTGACATCCAGGATCACGCCATGGGCACGCTCCGTGGAGAGCGCTTCGAAGGCCTGCAACGCCGCCTCACTGCGCACGGTGCCGATGACACGATGGCCTGCTGCGAGCGCCTCCTGCGCCAGGGCGTTGCCCAAGCCGCTGCTCACGCCGGTGATGAAGAGGGTTTTTCTGTCGTGCATGGTGAACTCCAATGGATAAATAGGAGGCCATGGTAACGATCGAAAAATGGCCCACCTATGCCGGTTTGCCTTGGGGCATTGCCTATTCCTATCAGCGCGTCAGATGCCCGGACCGGTCACGTGGGCTGGCAAACTGGCCAAGCGATCCCAGCCGTCTGTATCGATCCCGGCGCAGTTGGGCAACCACAGTGTTTGCAGCGGCAGTTGCTCCAACACGGGCACCACGGCCGACGTGATCCGCGATTCCCCTGGATCCGCCCCTAGTGTCAGGTCCCGCAGCGGCATGCCTGCGAGATGGGCCACCCCGGCGTCAGTCAGCCAAGGGCTGTCATATAGACCCAGGCGCTGCAGGGGCAGATCCCGCAAACAAGCCAGGTCGGCATCGCGCAGGTTCAGGCCGCTTATTTCAAGTTGCTCCAATGGCAATTCAAAAAACGTGTCGGTCCCCGTAGCCCTTTTTTGTGCCCTGGACGTTGGTTCTGGGTTGAGGATGCCGGCTCTATGGCAACGCTCCCCCGAGCGTTTTCGCTAACAAATGCTAACAAAACGTCGTATTGAGTCAGATACGGCTTTCCTTCAATACTCAGTCATCGACCGGCTGATGTAGTGCAACATAGATCTCAGCGAACCAGAGCAAGAACTGAAGGGAGTTTAGCTAGGAGGCTGCGTCCGACCTTAAATGGCCTGAGGTCGGGCCAATGGGCTCACCTAACGCGGAGCTCGTCAGGGGATGAGCTGGACTTCTGCGCAATTCCGAATGTGTTAAATACTGCTTGCAGCGGGGTATAGGCGAGACGAAGACGGAAAGAATTTTTCAGGGTCGGTTGTGTAATTTCTGATCTACGGCGTGTGCTCTGGTAGGGCGATGTATTTACGCTGAGTCAACGGTTTCACGATTACCAAATGAGTAATCGCTAAAGGACTAATAAATTGCCTATTCAATTAAACCCCATTGATATTGCCGAGTGGCGCCGTCACCGAGAGTTCTCGGAGGCATACCCGGAGGGAGCTAGACCTAAGCGCCTTGTGGTCTCACCCTATGACCCTATCCAAGATGTCATAAGGCCCGACTGGCAATACATGTTCAAACTTTCCGATGAAAAATATCCAGAACAATACTGGGCGGAGCTGATCGCATATCAAATCGGCCTGCTTCTAAATATTGATGTTCCACCGGCCCACGCTGCATTTGACTCAATGACGGGTGAGTGCGGATCTTTAAGCGAATGGTTTTATACGCCAGACGAAGAGGTTTTCTTTGCCGCAGGCTATTTTTTCTACAGAGAAATTAAAAACTTTGATAAAGACAGGGGGACACAACACAATCTTCTTACCGCTCAAAAACTGAGCATAGACTTTATCGGCGACAACCAAATATTTGATTTCTGGTCAATGCTAATGTTCGACGCCGTGATAGGAAATACCGATCGCCATCAAGATAACTGGGGATACTTGATCACATCCTCACCCAACACCAAAAGCGTCGCAAGAAGAAAGGGAGAACAATACGGCCTAAGATTAAAGTTCGCCCCCTGGTTTGACAACGGCACAAGTCTTGGCTATCAAATACTAGAAAGAAAATTCTCTCAATGGGATGCGTTTCGCCTAGATAATTTCATCAGAAAAGGCACACACCATATTAGATGGGCGCCGGACAACTTAGTCCAAGTCGGACATCTAGAATCTATGGATTTTATTTCTAAGCACAACCCCAAAGTACGTGCACTAATCTTAAGAAAACTCAAACAATTCGATACTGCGCACTTTATAAATTTTATGGAGCAACTGGTTGACCTACCAATGCCGCCCCATGCTAGACTGACCAAAGCAAGGGCCAATTTTGTGATCAGGCTCACCTTGAGGCGCATAGAATTGATTACGGAAAAATTAAATGCACACCATTGATCACGTTTTTGAACCATCTCGGCTATTTTTGGTCTGGACGAGCGTAACGGAAGGAGTTGCGCGCAATCGTAGGATAGTAGGCGAACTACTTAAGAGAAATGACTCTTACTTGTTCCGTTACTTGAAAGACACTCCCGACTATCACGCTGCGGTAAACGAAGGTTTTATTAGCTTTCCAGCATTCACAATTCATGGAAATGAGTGGTTTGAGAACGCATTGGCAGCATTTATGAGTCGGATACCGCCACGAAAAAGACAGGATTTCCCAAAGTATCTGGCTCAATATGGTCTTCCTAGTAACTTTAGCGGCTCCGACTTTTCACTTCTTGGATATACAGGCGCAAGGTTAGCTAGCGATAGCTTTGAGTTATGCCCAGATCTTTCGACGGCATCAGCCCCTATAGATATAGTATTGGAAGTAAGTGGAACGCAGTACAACAAAATATTTGGCGAACTGACCGAAGGAATGCCGATTAATTTTGTCCGCGAGCCGGAAAACACTCATGATAAAAATGCAATCGCAATAGTTACTGAGTTTGGCAGAATTGGTTACGTTAGCAGAGCTCTCAACAAAGGATTCTCCGAACTACTTACTCATTCTGTAGTGCAAGGCTCTATCTTAAGCACTAATACAATCAACGAAAAAATCAAGATCCTAGTACTTGCGGCATTTAAGTAACAAGCCACTATGAATTATTCATGCCGGTTTTTTCTACCTTGCTGCACAGCACAAGTCGACGTTCTATTGATACGAGCTCGCCAAGTGCGGTTTTTTTTATACTCAGAGCCGTGAGGGAGGACTGAGCATACCCCACTCAAAACCAGGTCTAGCGGAGCCGGCCAGCCTATAGCCTTAGAAATGATGATGGGTGAGACCTTCAGAGATCGCTGTATGGCGGGATAAAAGGGCAATGTAGATAGTATAAAAACTAGGGGTTCGCAGCGGCAATCCTCTATCCAATACAGAGGTGAGAGATAAGGTGATCCTCACTGCACATAAGCGGGAAAACGGGAACAGACAACGTTTTGGCATATAAGAAACTATATAAGTAATCTTTTCCCGCATCCCTCCTATCAGCGTGTCAGATTCCCGGACCGGTCACGCGGGCTGGCAATCTGGCCAAGCGATCCCAACCGTTTGCATCGATCCCGGCGCAGTTGGGCAACCACAGTGTTTGCAGCGGAAGCTGCTCCAATACAGGCACCACGGCCGACGTGATCCGCGATTCCCCTGGATCAGCCCCGAGTGTCAGGTCCCGCAGCGGCATACGCGCAAGATGAGCCACGCCGGCGTCAGTCAGCCATGGGCTGTCAAGCAAGCCCAGGCGCTGCAGCGGCAGGTCCCGCAAACAGGCCAAGTCGGCGTCGCGCAGGTTCAGACCACTTATTTCAAGTTGCTCCAACGGCAATCCCAACTCAACGAGTTTGCGCAAGACCTTGCCATCAATGCCCTGGCAATAACTCAGATCGAGCCGTTTCAGCGGCAGCCCGGCCAGTTGTTTCAGCGCCTTCGACGTGATGTCGTTCAAGGACAGGTCCAGGGACTCCAACTGCAACCCGCGCAGATCACTCAACGTACTGGCGCAGACGCCCTGCACATCGGAGAGTCCCAAGCGCTTCAGGGGAAACTCGTGCAGCAAATCGAGCCGCTCGATCACTTGCCGTAGACACTTGAGGTCCAGGTCTGTGAGCGGCATTCCCTCCAGCACTTCAAGATCGTCTTCGCAGATGAACGCAGATTGGAGCGAAAGCTTTTCCAGCGGCAGATTTTGAATCGCCTGCAACACGCTCTCGCTTGCATAACAGTCATCCAGACTCAACGAGCGCAACTCCGTCAGGTCGCCAAGCCAGGACGGATCGTCGAGGATCGCGCCGCTGCCACTGAGGGACAACTGTTCGAGGGGATGACTTGCCAAGTGCGCCATGCCACGGGACGTCAGCTCGCCCACGCGTTGCAAGGTCAGGGAGCGCAGCTTGAGGCGTGACAGTGCACGAAGGCCGTCGTCGGTGATGTCATCGCAACGGTTCAACGACAGTTCCTGCAACGGGCTGTCGCTCAGTTGACGGAGGAAGCTGTCGTCGAAGTCCTCGCCGTAGGTTTGCAACTTCAGCCGACGCAAACGTGCGGGCGACGGGAGGCAATTGGCGTTATCGTCGCGGGAAAAATTACTGACTTCCAAGGTTTCGAGGGCATTGGCGGGCAAACGCTGCCACGTCTCCGGCCCGCAGATAAACCTCGGGCTGTTGAGCACCAAGGTGCGCAAGGGCAGCCCGGCCAGGGCGTCACACCACTGGGGTTCGGCGTTGTTCAACTCCAGATGGTCGACCGGCAGGCCACGCAGGTGCGACAGCAAAGGGCCGGGGCGGTTTGTGTGGGCCGTGGTGTTCAGTTGAGCCACCACCAAGTTAGCCGCCGGATCGCCCAGGCCCGCCGCGACGCGTAAACCTTCCAGTGACGCCTCACCAGTATCGAGCAAATCGCGATAGAGCGAAGCACGCGTGGTGGTGTCATCGGGGTTGGTGGCGAGTTGGGTGATTAGAGCGTTGCGGTTGGGGGTCTGCACGATCTAGGAATCTGCGAAAGGGATTGAAGGGGGATATGGCCGTTAGGGAAGCATAAAACAAAGTCTTGCTGAAGAGGCTGCCAGGGTTGGGTAGCGCCATATGCTTTCACCTTGTGGCGAGGGAGTCCCCGCCGCGTCTTCGACGCTGCGCTGTCGCGCAGGGAACAAGGCCCTGTGGCGAGGGGATTTATCCCCGCTGGGGCGCGCAGCGGCCCTAAAGCACTCAACTCAATCTTCCTGGCACACCGAGTTGCCTGGTTTTGGGGGCTGCTGCGCAGCCCAGCGGGGATAAATCCCCTCGCCACAAAGGGAGTGTTCTTTCCTACCTGAGACACATGGCCGACTTATTTCAGCAGAATTTTTTTTATTAAAAATCAGCAAGTTGTAATTTGTTCCATGAGAGCTTGCTCCCGCTGGGCTGCGAAGCGGCCCCACGTTTTTGCGGTCGCTGCGCAACCGAGCGGGAGCAAGCTCCCTCGCCACAGTCCTCTCTCTAGCCATGATGATGTGCCGAATGGACGACTGGCTCGCCCCTGTTGATAGCCACAAAGCGATGTAGGGAAATACCGCCGCTGAAAGGCCAAAGCTCCTACATGAAGCTCGGAAAGCGGTGTCTTGTGGCGCTTGAGCGGGGCGGCCTATAGTTCCTCGTCGCCCCAATGGCGACTCGGGTTTGGCGACCCGGCAACGAGGTAGCTCCTTTCAACTGAATGAGGTCCTACCGATGAACCGATACATGCCCATCACCGGCATCGACTGCATCCCCGCTACCCTGCTGATCGACACCCAAGCCCCACTCGACGTCCTCTTCGAAACCGCCGACTACCGCATCCGCACCGTGACTCAACTGCTGGAAAACATCGCGTTCCGCTCGGAGATCAGTTCCGACACGCTGGTGCTTTCCGACTTCTGCAAAATGCTGACGATCGCGTTGCGCGATGGGTGTGATGTGATGGATGTGATTGGCAGACGATTGCGGGCGCAGGCGGCGGAATAAGTGACGACGGGCGACTATGGCCATAACGTAGCCCCTACCGTCGGGAGCAACTACATCTATCTACTCCGATGAGCTGTGGCGCAGTTCGTCAAGAACTGCGCCACATTTTCAACCCAAAATGGCGCGATTCTGAGAACTGCGCCATAATCGCGCCAAATCTTCTCTAACAGCGCCAACATAACCATGCCTTCGACCACCGACATACTGAACAGTATCCAGGCATCCAGGAGCGGGGCGAGCCTCTCAGAGCTTTTGACCAAGCACCCGGAAATCGCCCGGCGAACGGCGCAGCGCATCCTTGCAAACCTGGTCGAAAGCAGCCAAATCACTGCACAGGGAGAAGGCAGGGCACGACGTTATTTCGCAATAGAACACCAGGCCGAAACCCACGCCCTGAATACTGACACCGATGCCTTCCCTGCCTTCATTCCATTATCTGCAGACAGCCGGGACATACTCGCCTATATCAACCAGCCCACAGAAGCGCGCAAGCCGGTGGGCTACCAACGTGACTTTCTGGACGCCTATCGTCCTAACGAGACAGGGTACTTACCTGAGTCGTTGCGGCGCCAATTGCACAGGATGGGCAAAACCGCAGATGCGACGGAGCCAGCAGGCACTTACAGCCGGGCGGTCCTGAATCGCTTGTTGATTGATCTGTCGTGGGCATCAAGCCATCTGGAAGGGAACACCTACTCACGGCTCGACACACGACAACTCATTGAGCAAGGTAAGGCAGCACAGGGCAAGGCCGCTATAGAAACGCAGATGATCTTGAACCATAAGACAGCTATCGAGCTTTTGGTCGAGAACATCGAGAGTGCCGAGTTCAACCGTTACACATTAATGAACCTGCATAGCTCCCTGGCCGAAAACCTGCTGCCCAACCCAGCAGACGAGGGCCGAATTCGCCAGCACGCCGTCGACATCGGGAAAAGCACCTATCGCCCGCTCTCAACGCCACAGCAAATTGAAGAAGCACTGGATGTCCTGCTTGGCAAAGCCAATCAGATCGCTGATCCGTTCGAGCAGTCTTTCTTCATGATGGTGCACCTGCCCTATTTGCAGCCTTTTGCCGACATCAATAAACGCACCTCCCGACTGGCAGCGAATCTCCCTTTGTTCCGGGCCAACCTTTGTCCGCTGACCTTTCTGGATGTACCGGAGCAGGCCTACAGCCGAGCCACATTGGGTGTGTACGAAATGACCCGTGTAGAGCTGCTTCGCGACCTGTATATCTGGGCCTACGAACGCTCAACACAGGAATATCTGGCAATCAAGCAAGACCTTGCGGAGCCGGATCCTTTACGCCTGGCATGGCGAGACTTCATCAAGAAGACCATTCGGGAAATCATCACTCACCCAGAACTTGACCCATTGTCATGTATTCAACGCTCGGTAGCGGAATATGTTTCAGAAAGAGAGCAGCCGGAGGTGCAAGCACTGATCGTCGAAGAACTCCGTCGACTGCACGAAGGGGTGCTCGCACGCTACGGGTTACGACCATCGGAGTTCATGTCCTGGAAGTCGCTCCATGGCCACTGATGGATGACGGGGGTGATGTGATTGGCCGATGGTTACGGGCGCAGGCTGCTAAATAAATGAAAACGAGCGACCTTTGGTCGCCCGTTTCGCTTATATGCTCCAGTTAGCGCACACGCGTACTGACTTACCTTAGGCCCCTGCACTTATTGCACCGAAGCCGTCTTGAAGTGACTAACCGAGTTGTCAGCCCCGTTTGGCACTCGGGGACAGGACGACCGGCGCCACGAAGTCGAACGTTTCTTGACCCGCTGGAAGCATGTAGGGATCTTTCATAGTCAGGCGGTACACCGCAGACACCACAGCAGTGTCTATCACTGGATCGCCGGAACTCTCGGCCAGGTAAACCTCGGGCTTCGGACTCCTGGTCGAGAACCTGAAAAGCACTCTAACTGTCAGCGTTTGACCAGAGTGATTGAGCCCACCGAGCTCATACGAGCGCCATAACTCGAAACGCATCTGGCGCAGAAGCCCCCCAATCCATACTCGATTGTATTTCTGCACCTGCTCAGCATCGAGCTCCAGCCCAAGGGCCAATAGCGGCCGCATTGCCTTCCAGGCGGGGTCACCATATTTTTGGGTAGCATCGACGTACAGCTTCAAAGCACCCGACACATCCTGCGCACCGCCCTTGCCCTGCTCCATCAACCCACCCAACCCCACCACACCACCTATACCTGCGCGGGTGTAATAATCGCGGGCCTTCACCGGGTCAACTGGCTCGTCAATCCCATCCCGCGCCATGCGCGCGAGCTCCACATAGGCATATGGATCGGCCGGCGCCGCTTGCAGGTAGAGTGACCTGGCCCGGGCAGTGTTCTGGCTCACGCCTGTGCCGCGCTCATAGAAGGTACCGAGCACATGCTGGCAAGTCGGAATTCCACCTTCGCTCGCGGATATGACGAGCTGCAAGTCGGACGGTTGAACAGTTCGGTAGTGGGTGGTTTGGCGACATGCCTTGCCTTGGTTGCCATCCAAGGCGTCGTCAAAGGTGCCAAGCGGCACGAAGGGATTGCGCAACTCCGCAAGGTAACGGTCCGTCGGAGTGGTGCGGGACTCCTCAAGGTACTCGACGGTGCTCCTCCCAAGGTCTTTCATGCTCTGGCAACCGCCGAGGGCAATCATCAGACCGATCAATACGATATTTTTTGCATGCTGTGTCGTGTCCATACGTGAAACGCGGTTGCTCGTGGTGATGATCCGCGTGTGCTCCAATAAATAAACAATAAACTGGACAGACCTAGCTTTAGCAAAAAACAACTGCTAACTACCTGATAAAGGGTTGTCTGCCCCCGCCTTCTTCACTCCACACATGTCTTGGGCGTGATACGGATATTTTCAGGCAGACTTTCACCACTTTGCATTTCAGTGCTCAACGCTGGTTCTTTGCGTGCGCTCAACTCAATAGGGTATGGCCCAGTCTGCGCTAGGATTGCTCTTGTTTGAGCGATAAAAGCTTCGTCGTTGCGTGTATAGAAGATCCACTCCCGCTGTTTTCCACCCGTCACCGTGCACACCCACTTCGCTAGCCCTTTATCCTGCATCGCCGGGAGTATCAGCCTCTCCATTTCATTCATCCGGACACGGTCTCGGAGAGCCGGTATGAGCCCCTTGGAAGAGTACTTCCAAGTGACCTTGACCTTAAAAGGTAGTGCCCGCTTTTCAGTCGTCGATATCGAACCAGCACCCTTGTAGAGCATGGGAACGGGTGTATCTGGAAAATCGGACGGTTGGTAAATATCGTCGACAACGTCGACTATTTCCATTGGTTGAGGATAATCGCCGGTATCATCGAGAAGAGCGCTGAGAGCCATACTTTGGCTGGCCTCCCGATCAGCCACACAGTTATCGTACTCCACACTTTTAACCGGGCCCGCATCCAGGCACCGGTCGCGCTCGACCGGTGGGGGCGAGTGGGTTTTGGAGCTGGAGCAGCCCGCGATGAGTACGCTTGCTAGCGCCAACAACCGGAGCCGGTTATGGACGCCCATCTGGCTAAGCCCCAAGTCCAGAGACTGTGATCCGGAGAGTTTGCAGTCCTGGCGTTGCCTGCGAAGCTTTGCTGTGACGTACTGCACGCCATGACCAGACTCCATCAAAGAGCGCTCGGACTTTTCAGTGACCATCGGTGTTTTTCCCTCAACTCGCGACCTCGTCCTGAAGACCGGTCCTTCTAATTCTTACAAAAATGGACCAGAAATGGGGACAGATTTATTTATAAACCGAGCAAAACCAACAAATCTGCCCCTCTGTGTTTCACAAAATAAATCTGTCCCCTTTTTGGCAGCCACCTTACCGGCATCATTTTGGGCAGTTCAACTGTTCAGGGCGAAGCTCAATGGAAAAGAGTGTGCTGTTTCGGGCCAGGTAGTGATGCTCCTGGTGAAACTTGAACCTGCGCATCATCGTCAGCAACTGCGGTTCCTTGCAGGCCAGTTCCTCCAAATCACGGCGTACTCTCGCCTCCATGCTGGCCTTGCGTTCCTCGGAGAGGCTGCTCGCTGCTAAGTCGATCCTGTAGCGGTAGAAGATCGTGTCACCGTACGTAAAACCGACGTACTCAAGGGTGGTAATTGCATCCAGTTGCTTTGGCAGCGTCGCGTCCAGCTGGGCGAGGTGCTCGACCAGCAGCGCCTGTTGGGCCATCTTCTCCTGCTCGGCTTTGAGCGCGAAATAGCGTCCAATGCCGGCAATCAGTACTACCGCAGCGATACCCAAATAGAAATTACGCGGGTTGCGCCGTTTCTTCGGCGCCAACTTCATCAACATATTGAATGACTCGTCTAAGCATGAAAAAGCCCTAGCGAAACTAGAAGCTAGGGGTGAAAACGGTTTAGCCTGACACAACATCCTCGAGGGAGCACTCGGCCAGCCGTTTTCATTTCTTATAGGTGTATCAGCTGGTTAGCCGCTAAGTAAGCGCCATTTGAATCTGCCCCCTTTTCGCTTCGACGCGAGTCAAACAATCTCGAACACTTACAACTTACCCTTCTACCAGAACAGCCAAGGCCATTACAACCTGATCCGAATTATCCGCTAAACTCACACCATACCCGGAAACCTCCAGACCACTATAATCACCCATAGCAACATACCACTCCTCTTCGGCATCAAACTCTAGCTCAGCACAACTCTGAAGATCACTTAACAGGTCACCCAAACCTATACCACAAGCCAACTTACCCTTGTATGAATTTACTGGCCTGCCGCCATCCCTGTATTTTTCAAACATCAAAACCTTAACCGCATAAATCTTCCAAGAGCGGACAATAACATATAGCGCCCGAGGATCAGCACCCGGATGCTCTGGACTATTAAAAAACAAATGCCAATTTGTCAAACCCCTATCAAAAACAGAGAAACCATATCCCCCATTACCATCCGAGTCGAGCCCCATTACCATGGAAAGAACTGGCGAACCTTCAAACTGATAAAGAGCTTTACCTTCATCAACCAAATAACGACCAAGCCCCCTTTCGAATTCAGCCACTGATATTAACAGAGGAATCCCGGCTAAAGATTTGGCAGGTATTACAGGTGCATGCCAAGAGATTTCAATGTTTACATCGTAGTTCATTCCGGAACCCACCTGCTTCTAAAAAAGGGACGGATTTATTTAGAATAGAGCAAAAAAATAAATCTGCCCCTCTGCGTTTCACAAAATAAATTTGTCCCCTTTTTTGTTATTTTCCTAATGCATCGGGAAACGATCTGGTTTGGTGGCCATACAAATGCTTGTCCCCTTTTCGTTCGCTTTTGAACGCTCGATTTCCCGTGGCACCCTCCCTTTACTTGGATCGGATCACAATTGTAGATGCGAGCATGTCACCAAGCCGCTTCCGTGAGCCAAAGAAAATAAATACCCAATCAAATACATTCAGGAACGGGGTAGTGATGTTACGCATAAAAGACTGATAAACGTTGCAGCTCAGGTAACTGCGCTCATCAACCACAGACATTCCTAGCAGCTTTTTCCCCACACTTTGGCCGTTCGGCATTGAATCAGAAAACAGGTAGTACGCCGCAGCCACACCTAAAGCCAGAAAACCGACCACGCTTGGCGGAAGACCGACGAACTCGGCTGAGCGTCCTACGAGGACGAACAGAAAAATAGTAATGAGAGAGTCAATGATTTGCCCTCCCCATCGACGCCCCAGGCCTGCCAGATTATTGGGTTTACGATACTCATCCTGAGTATTGTTGCTGATCTCCATGAATTACTACTCCTTAGGTATATAGATACAGAATTAGCAACGAAAACAAACGAAAATATTATGGAGGACCACATCCTCATATAAACGCATCTCAAATCTTAAGTCAGAAACTGAAACGGTCCTCAAATACTGTCTGCCCCCCTATTCTGACGACACATTGCCGTGCCACCTCGACGGGTACTACCTTGCCTAAAACCGGCATCATGGCCTTGTAGAACACCTTGTCACAGGCTTCATCTTTACTAAACGGTTGGGCTCTGCCCTCAGCGTCCGCAGTAATGTGGCAGCCCGCTACTAAATCAGCTGGCAGGTCTTTAAAGGCGACAGGCTTTTGAGTAGTGCCCGCCTGCGCCTCGATCATTTCATTGCAACCACCGGTTACGGCCCCTTCCTTAACGGTTTTTACAAAAGCAACGCGCTCGTAATCGGTACCGCTGAAAACAGTCTGGTCGTTGACGCTAACGCGATACTGCGAAGGCTGGAGCATGATGGACTTGATGCAAAACTGTGTTGTGACCGGCTGATTATTCACCGAGGCCGTTGCCGACTTGCAGCCCGGGACTGCGTTGGCGAAGCCACCGTTTTGCGCGCTATCTACGACAGGAATACGCTCCTGAGGCTGCGTGATGTCATAGGCATGCAGTTCACAGCCTCCACCTACAAACTGGAGTTCCGCCAGATAAACCTTACCCTTCTCCGGTGTGAAAATGGTGCTGATCGGACCGCAACGATAACCGCGGTTGATACTTTCGCCAGTGGCGTAACCCGATACCTCGAATGGCTGATCGGGATCAGCTTGCACTTCCAACTGAGGGAAATGCTTCAAGGTCGCGCTGTGGGCCGTTTCGTTGAGCTTGGCAATCCAGCCGAACACTTTGCCGCGACCGGAATCCACCACTGTCCCCTGCACATCCATACGCCGGTCTGGGTCCGTCGCTCGCCTGATTGCAAATTCCACAGGGACGACATTGCCCGTCGCTTTCATGATCACCTTGGCGTGCTGGGCGTCTACGGTCACTTTGTTTTGGTGCAGTTGGATGCCGTCGTTGAGCACGGTGGGGGAAGAGTCTCTGACGTTGGATTTACAGCCTGGCAACGTCAGGATCAGGCTCAACATTAGTAGTAATGCTTTCTTCATGAGTAACTCCAAGTACATCCTAAAAAATTATAGATCTGGAGAAAAGTGGACAGATTTTTTTTAAAACCGAGAGAATTCAATAAACTCGCCCCCTCAGCGCCTTATAAAATAAATCCGTCCCCTTTTTCCTTTTTCATTTTTTATAGGTGTATCAGCTGGTTAGTCGTTAAGTAAGTGCCATCTGGGACAAATTTATTTACAAACCGAGCATACCCAACAAGTTTACCCCGTCTGCGCTTACAAAATAAATTCGCCCCCTCTTTTCGGAGCTTGCAATGCCTTGACCGCGTCATCAAGAACAGCTCCAGTTGCTTTTGCACCAGCTAATCAAGCGAGAATGACGAGAAGTAAAACGACAACTTTTTATCCTCAAGATCACTCAACTGATAACGCATTCTATCAAAGCCAGAATCCAGCTTATTAACGTTCATGTGCATCAGCTGAGTTAATCCGCCGCCAAAATCACGGGACGTAAATTGGCAAACATCAATGAATCTGATATTCACGACATCAGCCCCTACCTTTTCAGAGGCCGAAATCGATAGAGATAAATCATAAGCTATCCCGTCAACATCCAACTGAATACTAATTGCATGCAAGCAGTTGTGAGCAACAAGCAATTCATTCAACTCTGGAAGACTAACCACTATTGATCCTCGTCTCTTTCCCATTGGAGCCAAAGCCTGGACCATATTCCTAGGCATGCGTGTGCAAAAGAAGGAAAGGGGACAGATCTATTTATAAACCAAGAAAAGCAATGAGCCTGACCCTCTGCGCCTCACAAAATAAATCTGTCCCCTTTTCAGTCTCTCTGGCGCTGTCGTTCTGAGCGGCACGGATGTTCAGGTTGTTTGCAGCGCGCAGGTCGATGTCACGCTGAGCCTTGACCTGAGTACCTATCAGGTTCAGGTCATTGCTTGCACGCAGATTGACGTCTCGCCCCGCATCAAGGGATGTGACGGTCGAGGTTTGCTGTTCGCTGTCGCCGCTGGCAATGCCATTGCTACCGCCAACACCAATCTTGAAGCCGCCACTGGTACCACCGCGAAAAAGGGGACAGATTTATTTAACACTAAAGCATGGGCATCGCTCTCCGCGCCTTAAATAAATCCGCCCCCTTTTTTTCGTCCCCTTTTTTTCAGCGAGTTGGCCACTCAACTTTGCCCAATCGCCTGTGCCTTTTGTACCATTAGTTCAAACCGCATGCCCTCAGGAAAAACAGCAGCGACATTTTCTGCTCACTATCCGCGTCTGAAGACAAGACATCCCCTAAAGTAACCGTGCCACACTCAAAGTCCAACACAACATCAAAACAGTTGAATTCAAAACTTCTTATGGCGACCTGCGCCCCTGGCCTTAAAGAGTCCTTCACTGCGGCCTCAAGCACCTCTCGAACAGAATCATTAAACTCCTGCTCCAAAAAGGCGCTAAGCAAATCATTACTCATAGCACAATCTCATTTGGGGAATGCCGTATTTATGATTCCATCCCTAATATTTACCTTAAGAACACTGGTTGGCTTTCCAGAAACATCCACACCAATAGTCTTTCCAACGTTGTACTCAACCACATACCCACCCGGACCATTGGGAGTTACCTTCCCATATTGCAAAGCGCGATCAACATAGCTCGAAACATCTTTTACAGATGTCCCAGCAGCAAATTTACTTGTATTGGAGAACCCAGAGTCAGGGCCATGGCGATAGAAGACATGCTCAATGCCTGTCATCAGTCCGCCGGGCTTATAGGTGTTATTTGCCATACCCGTCATCAGCCCGCCTTGCTTATAGGTGTTAGAGCCCCACGACGCCTCAATTTGCCGGGGTGCCGGCAACGCTTTCAAGGGCTCAGTAGCTTTTGCACCGCTTAGAAGCTCATCTGCTGTACCACCCAGATTAGGAGTAGCGCCACCTTTCAAAGCAGAGGAGAGTTCTCCGGATAGTGCCTTACCCCCAACGTGCGCGGCTAGCAGTTCTGCCAGCGACTGAGCAGCCTTATAGCCGAGATCCCCGGTCGGGCTCGCTTCTCCGGGATACTGAGCTGGATCAAATGAAGCGAGAACTCGCTCACCCTCTGCTGAGATATAAGGAGCGTTGGTCTGGTCGAAAGATTCAGCTGCGCTTGCAAACGCGAGAGTTCCCACCGATCCCAAGGCGAATGGTGCCGCGCAACCTACAACGCTTACGCAGGCAGGGGCGGAGCCGACCATACCAATATATGAGAGCGCGCCCGCTCCTGCCTCCACGGCCGCACTCCCCGTCCACCCTAGGTCGTTAATTAACTCATCATGAGCACTGAGGGTGTCGTCTATCCTATCTCCAACGCCATAATCAAACTGTCCTGTGCTTTTAAGTAACGCGAGTTCCTCAGTAAACCCTTGCCCTAGCGTTTCCAGTTTCACGAGGTCATCGTAGTGTTTATCACTCGACGGAACGGACTTACTGCAGTGGGTCAATGCACATGCAGCTGCATCGAGGCGGGCCTTGTTATCGGGGTTGCGTCGACGTTGCTCATCCAATGCAACGGTTTGCATTTCATGCAACGAATGGTTGTACTGCGTAGCGTTCCTCGCCACCCAGGCACCTTTCTCTAGCTTGCTGGCATCTCCATCCGCCTGCGAAGCTGCCGCAAGCAACCCAACCATCTGGGAGCTCATGCTCAGCAGGTTTTGATCACCTTTAACCAGATCGTAGAGATGCCCAACTAGCGCCTCGTTAGCCCCCGCTGCCAAGGCTCCGATTTTGAAATCACTGCCAGTAGCTTCAGCGAGAAGCCCGCCCACCATTGCTTGAATCACAATTTTCTGTGGCGTACCGGTGGCGAACACACCCTTCGTGTAATCGCCCACCGCGTTGAAGCTTGCTGCCGCCAAGGTGTTGAACAGCGCGCTTTTCAACGCATCGCTGGCACTGCCACCCTGCCCGAGCGCCTTGCTCAGCAACATGGAGGTTCCGTTCTGCAACGCTTGATTGGCGGCAAATTGACCGACGCCGCTCCAAGTGCTCAGTGAGCTCGTCGTGCTTACGTTGTCGATTGCCGTATTCGTTTCAGTGCCAGTCCACCCATCAAAATATGCAGCCGTCAGCCCTGCTGTAACGCCAGCGATGGCATACCCCTTCATGGCATCTGAAGAAGTCACGTCCTTGAACACGGCGCCAAGATTGCCGCGATTATTGACAACGCTGACGGTCGCGTTAGTTGCAGCTCCCGCTGCAACGGCGCCTGCCGCGGCTGAAATACCAGCAGCCGTCTCCGCCGTAATTGTCCCGGCGGCAACCATCCCTCCAGTCGCGGTTCCCATTGCGCCTGCCGCTAACGGTCCAACGACCGCTGCCATCACAATCGCAATGATGATCTGCGAAGCCGGCCCCAAGCCGGAGTTGCTGTACTTGAAGCTGTCGTGGATCTCTTTGACTTGACGCCAGTCCACATCACCGCGTTTTTCCGCGTCCTTGAGCCATGCCAATTGCGGATCAGCCTTGACCATCGCATCGATGGATTGGCTGACGGTTTGCTGATTGACCTGGTTGATATCGATCTTCAAACCGTTGACGGCTTTGATCGCAACACTGCCCTCAGCAATAAACTGGCTTTGACGCAAGGTTTCGTCGGTCTTGCCCTTACCCTTGGACGAGACCCAGAACGCGTTGTTGTCAGTCTTCTCGTGGCTCTCCTGATGTAGATCCTTCACGCCTTCGAAGGTAATGGAACCGCTACTGTCCAGCGTGATGTCCTTGCCGCTCTGCAGTTTCGTCACCTGATACAGCTGGTCGCCGCCGCTGACCAATCGCAGGTCGCCCCCGGTAGTGATTTCACTGCCGATGTTTTTCACATCGGTCACTTCATCCCGCTGAGTCTTCTTACTCCCCCAACCACCTTTCTTCTTCATGTCATACAGCGAATAGTCGCGGTTCTGCGCAGCCAGCAGCTCAAGCTTGCCACCCGCCACGAAGTAGGCCTGGTTTGCAGCGTTGACCTTGCTGGCGATCATCGCCAAATCCTGCCCGGCGCTCATTACAACGTTGCGCCCCGCATTAACCGTCGAGGCCACCTGACTGACGTGGTCCTCTTGGCGGGTGACCTTCTTGCTCTTGCCGTAGGAATGCTGCTCATCCGCCGCCGAGGCGAAGGTCAAGTTTCCTTGGGCGGCCATGGCAACGTCGCGCTTGGCATCGATCTGAGTGCCGACAACGGTGAGGTTGCGACCAGCGTTGACGGTCAGGTCGCGGCCGCTGTCGAGGCTGGAGCCGTATTGCTTGATGTCTTGGTCGCGATGCCTGCCGCGAGTGCCGCTGGTGATGCGTTCGGCGGCGATGAGATTGACATCGCGCGTGGCGTTTAGGGTGGTGTCGGCGCCACTTTTCAGCACGCCGCCGACGCTGTTGATGTCACGCCCTGCACTGATGATCAGGTTGTTGCCGGCTTCGATACGTGCGGCGCTGTCGATGAAGTCGGTGCGTTCGCTGCGGTAGCCGCTGTCGCTTTCGTGGGTGGTAACGGTACGCTCGTTAGTCACGTCGCCAGTCAGAGCAACAACACTGACATCCCGCCCAGCAATAACCCCGCCAGCCCGGTTAGTAAGATCCTTACTCGCCAACGCATCCAGCCGACCACCCGCTTCCATCAACCCACTGTTGACCAAGCTGTCGCCCGCCGTCGCCCTCAGGTTGCTGGACGCACGCAAGGTGCCCGCATTGTTCAGGTTCTTACCCGCAATCAGGCTGACGTCTGAGCCCTGAATCAGCGCACCATTCGGCGCCAGACGATTATTGGCCTGGGCCAGATAAAGCACCGGCACCAACACTTGTTGATTATTCACCGTCCGGTTTTCCATCCAGACGATGTCATGGGTCAGGGCCGCAACCTGTTCGGAGGTCAGGCTGACGCCCAGGGACAGGTTGAGACTGTCCTTGCTGGCGATGGCATTGTTCATCAGGTACTTGAACATGCCGTCGTCGGAGTTCTGGCCGTCGAGGAAGCGTTGGCCGGTGCGGGCGATCACCGCCTGTTGGATCAGGCGTTGTTCGTAGAAGCCGTCGCCCAAGCGCTTGGCGGCGACGTCGGGGTCGTAGCCCAGGTTTGTCAGCAGGTAATCGGAGCTCATGAACCGGCGCATGTCGGTCAGCGCCGGGTTGGTCTCGATCAGGTACTTTTGCGGGTTGGCCTGGAACGAACGGTCCGGCAGGCCTCGCACTTGCGTCAGGCCCGTGCTTTGGGTCGGCGTGGTGGAGCCGTCGCCGCTCATGCGGAACAGGCCGTTTTGCCCGGTGGGCAAGTCAAAACCCGGCAAGGCCAGCGGATCGACTTGTTGCTGGGTCAGGCTCGGGGGTAGCTGCCGATTGACGCTGATGCGGGTCGAGAAGGCGTTGTCGGCCTGGGTGTCGGTACGCGGGCCGGCGCCAACGTAGTTGTAGCCGCCACGCACGACGCCGCTGTTGAGGTCGCCCTGGGTAGGAATGTCGACGGCACCACCGGCCTGGATAATCGCAGCATAGGTTTGGCTGTCGGTGGTGGCTGTCTGAGTACGGAACTGCGTCAGCTCACGTTCGGTTCTGCCGATAAAATGGCTCATCGCCGCTTCAAGACCGCTCAGGTCATTGGCGTTGTAGCCTGGGCTCTGCAACCAGTATTTGTTGGTGAAGTCATTGGCGTCTGCGCGCCAGCTACCCGGGCGGCGCGTGCGTTGGGACCTGAAGGTGCGCGAGGTTTCAATCTCGCCGGTCTCGATGCCGATGTTGTTCAGGCTGACGAGGTTGGCGGTCAATGCACCGCCGACGCCGATGCTGCTGCTCCGGTTGGTCAGGGTGTCGCCCTGGATATTCAGGTTGCCGCCGGTGGTGATGCTGGAGGCAGCGCTGGCCGCGGTGACTTCGAACTTGTCGCGCTGGACAATCTGCCAGACGTGGTTTTCCTTGCCACCGCTGCAATCACCGGCGTTGACCCCTTCGATGCAGGCCACTTCCCTGATCGAGGCGGTGTAGATGCCAGCATCGTGGGTGGCCAAGACCTCGCGGACGTTGTCGATGGTGCTGGCCGCCAGGCGCATGTTGCCGTCGCTTTGCAGCGTGCCAGAGCTGTTGAGGATGCGGCTGGCACGGGTGCCGAGGCCGTCGCGATCGATGCTCAGATCACCCAGGCTGTAGATATCGGCATAGCGGTTGGTCAGGCTGTTGATGCGCAGGCTGGTATTGCCGCCGCTGAAGATCAATCCGTGCTCGTTGAGCAGGTCGCCGGTCGATACGCCGAGCGCGCCGGCACTGCCCAACGTGCCGTAGTTGTTGATCGTGGCGGCCGTGACGCTCAGGTCCGCCGCCGAGGTCAGCCGACCGTAGCTGTTGAGGACACCATCGACCACGACGGTTGTGTTGCCACCGCCAGCGATACTGCCGTTTTGCTCCAGATTGATCAGCGCGGCCTTCAGGCCCAAGGTCCCGAGACTGCTCAAGCGACCGTTGCCTGTATAGGCGCCGGTCAGTTGCAGGTCGGTCGCCCCATCGCTGCCGATCAGGCCGTCGACGCGCCAGTTGCTGCCGCGGCCCAACATGCTGTCGGTACTGAGCAGTTGGCCGGTGGCGGTCTGGGTCAACTGGTCGACATTCACGACCAGGTGCCCGGCCTGGATCGCCGTGTTGTTGGTCCAGCGATCAGCCGTCACCGTCAGGTTGCCGTAGGTCACCAGCTGACCGCCGGCCTGCCCCAGGTTGGCCTGGCTGATACCAAACAGTCCCAGGCCGGTGTGCAGCAGCTTGCCACCCACGTTCTGGACGCTGCCGGTGTTGAAGCCCACATCATTACTGGCGGTTTCCAGGGTGCCGTCGTTGTTATCGAACAGGCCATCGATCTTGAACACCGTGGTGCTGTTCTGGCCCAGGGTGCGCAGTTGGCCTTTCTGGTTGCTCAAACTGGCAGCCAGAATATCCAAGCTGTCCTGGCTTTCAATAATGCCGGCGTTGTTGTTCAGCGCACCCGAAAGGTCAAAGTCGATACCACTGGCGCTGACCTGCCCGCCGCCGCTGTTGTCCATGTCCCGGCCAGAGATCCAGACCTTTCCCGTGGCGTATATCCCGCCGTTGCGATTGTTGATATCCGCCGTCGCGTTGGTGACCACGACATCGCCGGCTTGCGCAGCGATGCGTCCGCCGTCGTTGAACAGCCCAGCCAAGGCTCGGATGTTGAGTCCTTGAGCCTGGATCGTGCCGCCCTGGCGGTTCACGTCATAGCCGTTTTTCAGCACACCGGTGGCCCGCGCCTCCAGCGCCGCCTTGACGCTGGACAGCACGCCGCCACGGTTGTCCAGGTTGGTGGCGAAGACACTCAGCTTGGCGTCCTTGGCGATGATGCTGCCGCCCTGGTTATCGATGTCGCCGGATACATCCACGGTGACCAGGCCCTCGCCTTGCAGCGTGCCCTTGGCGTTATTCAGACTGGCAGCATCGAGCTCGACCTCGGCAGTACGGCTGGCGAGCAGGCCTTTTTCGGCGTTGTTGACCGCGCCGGTGGCGCTGACCAGCAACTTGCCATTGGCGGCGACGGTGCCTTTGTTGCTGTTGTCCAGGCTGGCGGTGCGCACGGTCATGACGCCTTGGCTGGATAGCTCGCCGCCCCGGTTATTGATCGCGCCGGTGTTAGTGATGTCGAGGTTCTTGCCGGCCATGACCAGGCCGGTCAGGTTGTCCAGGCTGCCGAGGACCAGGGTCGCGCTGTTCAGGCTCGACAGCTCACCTGCGTTGTTTTCCAGATGGCCCAGGTTGGCCGTCAGCAGGCCCTGGCTATTGATCAGGCCGCCCTGGCTGTTGAGGACTTGATCGGCGCTCAGGTGCAGTTCGGTGTTACCCAGGATCCGGCCTTTATTGCGGTTATCCACAACGTTGCCGGTGACGGTGGTCTTGCCCTGCCCACTGAGCGTGCCGCCCTGGTTATTCAGCACAGCGGTGGTCGTGACATTCAGGTCGCGGCTGGCGATGACGGTTTTGCCGGCGTTGTTCAACTGCTTGGCGGTGAGGGTGACATCACCCGTGGTATTGCGGCTGTTATCGGCGTTGACCCCGGCTTCGATAATGCCGTTGTTGCTCAGTGTGCCACCGCTGTCCAGATGAACGTTGTCGCGGGCTACCAGGTTGTTCTGGCTGGTCAGGTCGCCCTGGGTCTTCACGTCCAGGCGGCTACCGGCGTAAACCTGGCCACGGGTTTCCAGGCTTTTGGCGTCGATGACGATGGCGCCGGCAGCAGCCGTCTGCGCCATGCTCAAATGACCATTGGCATCCAGCTGAATATCCCCCCCACTGGCAACCATCTTGCCGTCCAGCTTCACGCCAACCCCGGCCTCGGTGCCCACCAGTTTGATCGCGCCGGCGTACATACCACCCAACGCCGACGAGTCGATGGCCAGCTCCGGTTTCGCACTGCCATCATCGGCCCGGGCAGTGGCGTTCAGGGTATTGGCATTGACGTCATTGCGCCCAGCCACGATGGTCAGGTTCTTCGCTTGGATCTCGGCGTTGATCTTGGCGCTGCGGGTGATGATTTCGAAGCGGTCGACGTTGTTCGCGTTCAGGCCCGCGCCTTCAATGGCGACGCTGCCCTGGTCCACCTGATAGCGACCCACCTGGCCGTTTTCGATGATCGGCTTGCCCGTGGTCAGGGTCGCCTTCGGGGTGTTGATAAACCCGCAGCCATTGCAGGTGATGCCATAGGGGTTGGCGACGATGACATGGGCCGACTGCCCCGCCACTTCGGTGTAGCCGCGCAATTGGCTGGGGTTGCCGCCGTTGACTTCGTTGAGGATGACCTTCGCGGCGGTGCCCTTGAGGTTCGGGTTGCCAAGGATGATCCCGCCCAGTTGCGTGGACTGGGCGGGTTTGGTGGCGTTGTTGAGGATCACGCCGTTACTGCCGACGTTGTAGTCCTTGAACCGGTTGTGGGACAGGCCGCTGCCGTTGGGCTTGGCGATGTTGACCACCGGCACGCCGTTGCCGGCCTTGCCGAGGCTGGTGCCTGGCGCGCTGACCACGATGCCGTCCGCCTGGGCCCACATCGGCTGCCAGAACATGACGTTTGCCAATAGGAACGCCAGGCCACGCTTGGGCATGCCCCAGAAGGTGTCGCGGGTTTGCAGGGCAGTGGAAGGCTGGCGGGCCAGGAAGGCGTATTGGCGGTCGTCCATGATCAGGTCTCGTTGCAGCAGAAATTAGATAGATACATCCACGCGGAAGTAGATCGGCGCTTCGCGCTCGGTCAGGGCATCCGGACGTTCCAGGGAGTGGGCGAAGGTGACGCTGGCGCTCAGGTGCTCACCGCGGGCGAACAACTCCAGCGAGTTGCTCGACATACGCCCGTGCTGGTCGCCGTTGTAGCGATTGCCGCGAATCACGCCCTGGTCATAACCGAGGCTGGTGCCGTATTCAGCGAACACCGGGCGCATCCACTCCAGTGTCACCGGACGACTCCAACGCAAGTCGTTGCGCCAGTAGCCGCCGCTGTCGCCGGACAATGTCTGGTCCTTGTAGCCGCGAATCGACGACAGGCCGCCCAGGCTCATGCGCTGCGAGCTGAACAACGCATCCTCGCTGCGCTGGCCGGTCATCAGGCTGCTGAAGCTGAAGGACTCGCCGCCCAGTTCAAAGGGTTGCAGGTAGCTGAGGGTGGCGGTGTATTTGCGATAGCGCGCATCCGGCAGCCCGGGGCCAGGGTCGTCATCGCCCTGGGCATCGAGGGCGCCGATGCCCTCTTGCATGCCCAGGTCGAGGTTGACGAAGGCATTGCCAACCCGCCGTCCATGGTTGATGCCGAACTGCGCCTCGCTGATGCGATTGCTACTCCCGGCGATCTTGCTGTCTGAGACGAAGTTGTTGGTACGCAGATAGGCCAGGCCGGTGTTGAGTGAGGTCTTGCTCACCGCGTCGCGATGGACCACCCGCTCCAGGCTCAGTTGGTGGTTCTGGCTGTCGCCACTCTGCTTGAAATTGAAGCCGTTGGCCTGGCCCACAGCGCGGTACTCACTTTCGCTGTAGGTGTAGCTCAGGTTCCACCAGCCAAATGGCAGGTTGTAATAGAGCATGGCGTTGCGCGAGGTTTTCTGGTGATCACTGACGGCATCGTGGCCGCCGCGCAAGGCCAATTGGTCAGCCAGGCCCAGGGGACTGTCCCAGTCCAGGGAGGCGCCCCATTGCTGCTCGCCGGTGCTTTTCTGCCCATCGTTATGCCGTGACAGGCCGGCGCGCCAAGGTTTTTGCGGGGTGTTATTGACCAACACTTCACTGCCGCCGATGTTCTGTCCCGGCGTCAGTTCCATTCGAGCACTGTTGGACGGCAAACGGTTCAGTTGATCGACCATCTGCTCGATCTCACGCAGGTTGAGCAGTGCGCCGGTTTGGCCGGGAAACGCCATCGCCAACTCGCGCTCCGACAGCTTACTGTTCTCGGCACCTTTCAGGCCTTCCAGGCGGCCCTCGACGACCAGCACTTGCAGGTGACCGCTGGACAGGTCCTGTTGCGGCAAGTAGGCGCGACTGGTGACCAGGCCCTTTTCCAAGTAGTAATCGGTGATGACCTTGAGCAACTGGTTAAGCTGCGGCACGCCCAGGCATTGGTTGAGGAAGGGCTTGAGCAGGCGCTGGCGCTCGCTTTCGGAGAGGGCGTCGGCGCCCTTGAGCTCGATGGTCTTGATCGGGAAACAACGGGTATCGACAGGTGCCGTGGGTTGGGCCGGCTTCGCCTCCTTGCCAGGCAGGTCCTTGAGTTCTTCAAGGCGTCGGCGCTGCTCTTGGAGCAGACGGTCCTGGCGTTCACGGATCAGGTCCGTGTCACCGGGGGTTGGCGCGGCGACGGCAATGTTCATCGCCAGAAAACACAGCGACGCGACGACTAGCCTCGTCCCTAAGGCGAATACGGACATGTTCGATCCCTCGATACAGAAATGACAGCAGGCATGCACAGCAATGCGCACACACCAGACCCTGCATATCGCTTTCGGTTCAAGAGAGCGGGAATTTTCCACTCAAAAAAGAGACGCGTCTCACAGGACGCGTCGAAAAACACAACACAACACGACTGCTCGGATTGCGCAGACGCCTACAAACACTCATCCAGGAAACTCACCACCGTTCCCATGCAAGCCATCCGCTCCTCAACATGGGGCATATGGCTGGAGTGTTCGAACAACGCCCAGCGAATGTCGGGAACATGATCCACATAGGGTTTGACCACCAACGGCGTCGCTTCATCGTATCGGCCTGAAATCAACAGGGTCGGCACCTTGATCCGAGACAAGCGATCGGTGATGGACCAGTCCTTCATGCTGCCGATCACATGGAATTCGGTGGGGCCATTCATGGCGTGATAAACAGTGGGATCGGCATCGATCTGGGCAAAGGTACGGGCGACGTCATCGGGCCAGGGCGTGACACGGCAGACATGACGGTCGTAGAAAACCCGAGCGGCCTCCAAATACTCGGTAGACGTCAAGGTTCCAGCCCGCTCGTGCTTGAGCAGTGTTTGCTGCACCTCAATGGGTAGAAGCTGGCGCAAGCGATTGACTTCAAGGAGCCAGGTGGACATGTCCGCCGGGGAGTTGGCGATAATCAACGCGCGCAAGCCCGCCGGTTGGAGCACCGCATGTTCGCTGGCCAACATGCCGCCCCAGGATTGCCCCAACAGTGCATAGTTGTCGCCAATGCCCAGATGATCCAGCAGGTTCGCCAACTCATCGAGAAAGAGCGCCACGTTCCAGAACGAGGGGTCTTTTTCCGGAAGATGGGTGGAACGCCCATTGCCCAGTTGGTCGTAATGAATCACCGGATAGCCACTGTTGGCAATATCCTTGAAGGCATCGACATAATCGTGTGTACAGCCCGGGCCGCCATGGAGGATCAGCAGCGGCGTACGGCCACTGCTGAAATCGCCAGTGATGCGATACCAGGTTTGATACGGACCAAAAGGCGCAAAGCCTTCGTGCGTTACGGGAAGATCCATTTCGTGCCGCTCCCTAGGAATCCTGCGGCACACGATACCGGGGACTGGCCGGCGGAATAACTAGAGAAACAGATAGGTTTTTGCCCGATTTCAGCTATCGAGCAACCGATAATGCACCGCCCTGACCACGGCCTGGACCCGATTCCTGGCGCCGAGCTTGTGCATTGCAGACGTCAGGTGGAGGGTGATGGTGGCCAAGGAACGATTCAGTTGCCTGGCGATGTCCGCCGCCGTCAACCCTTCAGCGGCCAATCTCAAGCACTCACGCTCGCGTTTGGTCAGGCGAACCGGGCATGCGCGGGCTTCCTTGCCGAGCAGCGGAAAAGCCGCCTCTTGCAGGGCATGGGAAATCAGGCTGAAGTCGCCCAGGGTTTGCCGGACATCCTGCAGGGTGCTCCCCTTCGTATCGGCGCGTAGCCCGGTCAATGTCGCAAAGCCACCTTTGGGCAAATGCATCGGCACCGTCACGCCACAGGTCATGCGCGAATCCTGCAGGTAACTCACGACTGGTGCATGACTCTGGCCGATGAACGGCTGCAGCACTGTGTCGGCCTCCGGTCGATAGGACCAGACAAAAGGAGAAATGGCATTGATTGCCAGATGCTGGACAGGGTCGATCTGGTAATAACCTTCTTCACACCAGAGCGAGTGCCAATCACGGGGGGTATTGCGCAACTTCAGCACAGTCGGGGTGATCAGTGCCCCATCATGATCCAGCGGCACCGGACTGTAGTCGTACACCAAGGCTTCAAAGCCTAGCGCCTGGACCATCCCCAGGGTGTTGTCCATCTGTTCGTCCAGGCTCCTGCCAGACAAAAGACGGGTATTGAAGTCAGACAGCTTGGCCTGCATCCATTCGGCTCCCTTATTAATTTCAATCCTGAAATCGTGCAAGTAGAATGCCACGCCTGAGCGAGGGAATGCCAGATCAAACCTATAAGAATTGCTAGCTTATGGGCGCGTAGCTTCCTCGGTAAGGTTTAGCCAACGGGCGGTACCTGAGCAGGAGAGCAATGATGTGGCGTGAGATCGAGCCAGACCAGCGGTACGACGTGGAAGTCGATGGTCATCACCTGGTGGCCTATGGCTTTGGCGACGGCGACGAAGTGCTGTTGTGCCTCAATGGCGGCCCGGGATTGCCTTGCGATTATCTGCGTGACAGCCATGGCTGGCTCAAGGAAAAGGGCTTGCGGGTCATCGCTTTCGATCAGTTGGGGACCGGCGCCTCGGCCAGGCCTACTGACGAATCCCTGTGGGACATCACCCGCTATGTTGCGGAGGTAGAGACCGTCCGCCAAGCCCTCGACCTGGGCAAGGTGCACCTGCTGGGGCACTCCTGGGGTGGCTGGCTGGCGATCGAGTACGCCATTCATCATCCCCAAGCGCTGAAAACCCTGATCCTGGAAAATACCGCCGGCGATATCCCCCACCTGTCCCTGGAGCTCGAACGTCTGCGGGCTGCCCTGGGCAGTGAGACCGTCGCGATGATGCAGCGCCATGAAGCCTTGGGCACCCTGGATCATCCGCAATACCAGGCGGCCATCACCCTGCTCAACTATCGCCATGTCTGCCGTCTGGACGAGTGGCCAGCGCCGGTGACACGTTCCCTGGGCGACTGGAACATGGGGCCTTACATGACCATGCAGGGCCCCAACGAATTTCTCTATACCGGCAATCTCAAGGACTGGAATCGCATCGAGCAGATGGCCAGCTTCGAAATGCCTGTGCTGATCACCACCGGTCAACATGATGAACTGACGCCAGCCTGTGCAATGCGCATGAAAATGGCGCTCAAGGATGTACAACTGAATGTGTTCCCCAACAGCAGCCACATGCCGTTCTACGAAGAGCCCCACGCCTATTTCCCAGTCCTGCTGGATTTTCTGCAACGCCATCGGAACTAGCCCATGAACCTGGCGCGCTACCGTTTCATACTGTCGCGCCCGCTACAGCTATTGCCGGTGCTGTTTGGCATCAGCATGATCACCTTTGTGCTCGTGCGCTCAATCCCCGGGGACCCCGCCCGGGCACTGCTGGGCTCGCGCAGCACGCCGGAGGCGCTGATCAGGATTCGTGCCCAATACGGTCTCGACCAGCCGTTGTGGATGCAGTACTTCTACTTTCTCAAGAACCTGCTCAAAGGCGATCTCGGCCAATCGCTGCTCTACAAAGTCGACGCCTTGAAGCTGATCAGTACCCGCATTGAGCCAACCTTGTTCCTGGTGCTCGGCAGCGTACTGCTGGCGCTGCTGATTGCCGTGCCGCTGGCAACGGTGGCGGCGCGCAACAAGGGTGGCTGGCAGGATCACCTGATTCGTCTGTTCACCACGGCAGGGCTTGGCATGCCGGCGTTTTGGCTAGGCATCATGTTGATCCTGCTGCTCAGTGTGCAGTTGGGGCTATTCCCGGTCTCAGGCTATGGCCGTACAGGGTGGGACAAACTGCATCACATGGTTTTGCCGTGCCTGACCATTGCCTTGGCGCTCTGCGCCGTGCTGGTGCGCAATCTGCGCGCCAGCATGCTCATGGAGCTACAAGCCGATCATGCCACCGCCGCACGGGCCCGGGGCTTGTCCGAGCGGGCGATATTTCGTCGGCATGTGCTGCCCAACTCCCTGGTACCGGCGGTCAACCTGCTGGCGGTGAACATCGGCTGGTTGATCAGCGGCACGGTGGTCATCGAAAGTCTGTTTGCCATTCCCGGCATCGGCCAATTGCTGGTACGCGGCATCTTTACCCGCGACTACATGGTGGTCCAAGGCGTGGCCATGGTGCTGGCCCTCGCCACCGTCACGGTCAATTTCCTCGCCGATGTGCTGACCGTGATGATTGATCCGCGGGTGAACATGCGATGAGCGGCCAGGCCCTCAGTCCCACCTGGCGTCTTGCGCTGCGTTTGGGCTTGCGCAACGGTCGCCTGGCCACCGTGCTGGGCCTGGCGATTCTGTTTGGCTGGCTGTTGCTCGCACTCTTCGCCCCCTGGGTCGCGCCCTTCGATCCGATTGCCCAGAACACCGATATCCGCCTGCTGGGGCCGAGCCTGGCCCATCCGTTCGGCACGGACAATTTCGGCCGCGACGTTCTTTCCCGAGTGATCTGGGGCGCGCGCATCGACTTGCAGATTTCCGTGATCGGGGTGGTTTTCCCGTTCTTGATCGGCACTTGCGTCGGCGCCTTGGCCGGCTATATCGGTGGCCGGTTCGACACGATCTGCATGCGCCTGATCGATATTATTCTGGCCTTCCCCTTCCTGGTGCTGATGTTGGCAATCATGGCCATCCTCGGCCCCGGCCTGGGCAGCTTTTATATTGCGATGGCCTTGGTGGGTTGGGTGTCCTATGCACGGCTGATCCGTTCGCAGATCCTGGTGCTCAAGCAAAGCGATTTCGCCTTGGCGGCGAAAAGCCTGGGCTTCGGCCATGGACGCATTCTGTTTCGGCACCTGTTGCCCAATGCCATGTTCGGTTCGATCGTGTTTTCCATGTCCGACGCGGTGCTGGTACTGCTCAATGGGGCGGCGGTCAGCTACCTCGGCCTGGGGGTTCAGCCACCCACCGCCGAGTGGGGCACGATGGTCGCCGAGGGCCAGAGTTTTATCACCAACGCCTGGTGGATCTGCACCTTCCCGGGACTGGCGATCGTCACCCTGGCCATGGGCTTCAGCCTGCTGGCCGACGGTGTCGCCGAGCACCTGGGAGAACGCCCATGAGCACACCGGTGCTGCACGTCGAAGACCTCAGCGTGATCGCCGGTCACGGTGAGGGCGAAGTCACGCTGGTGGATCGTGTGTCATTTGACCTGGCCGAAGGCGAAATCCTCGGTCTGGTGGGTGAAAGCGGCTCAGGCAAGACGATGGCCTGCCGGGCCTTGATGCGCTTGCTACCCTCTGCAAACCTCCGGGTCCAGGGCAAAGCCGTGCGCCTTGCCGGTGAGGACCTGCTGTCGCTGGATGAAGCCGACATGCGGGGCATACGGGGTCGGCGGCTGGGGATGATTTTTCAGAATCCCGGCAGTCATCTCGACCCGTTGATGCGTATCGGTGAACAGATCGGCGAAGGCATACGCCTGCATCAGGGGGCGTCCAAACGTGAAGCACGGGCGAAGGCCATTGATGTGTTACGCCAGGTGGGCATTCCCGATCCGCTAACGCGGGTCGACAGTTATCCCCATGAGTTTTCCGGTGGCATGCGCCAACGCGCCATGATCGCCGTGGCATTGGGTTGCAACCCCCAGGTGCTGATCGCCGATGAGCCGACCACCGCCCTGGATGTCACCGTACAGGCACAGATCCTGCGCCTGCTCCTGGATTTACGCGATCAACGTGGGCTGTCGATCATCATGATCACCCACGACCTGGGGGTCGTCGCCCAGACCTGTGATTCCATCGCGGTGATGTACGCCGGTCGACTCTGCGAGCACGGCAACAAGCTTGATCTGCTGACTCACCCACGACATCCCTATACGGCGGCCCTGATCGATTGCCAACCGGCTACCAGCGCCGGCCATGCCATGCTCAAAACCATCGCCGGCCAGCCTCCTCTGCTGGATGCGCTGCCCACCGGTTGCCGCTTCAACCCACGCTGCCTTCAGCAGGGCAGCCAGTGCACGCGGCTGTTGCCACAGATGCAAGTCACGACAGAGGCACACCGCGTGGCCTGCCATTACCCGCTGCCTGTGGGAGTTTCGTCATGACCCTGTTGCACGTGAAAGATCTGCAGGTGCGCTTCGCCGCCCCTGGCAGTGGTCCGTTCGGGATCAACAGGCAATGGGTGAAGGCCGTCAACGGTGTGTCGCTGAGCCTGGCCACCGGGGAGGTGCTTGGGCTGGTGGGTGAGTCGGGCAGCGGCAAGAGCACCCTGGGTCGGGCCATCTTGCGCCTCACTGAGGTCAGCGCCGGACAAATCCTGTTCGATGGCGTGGATATGGCTCAGGGCAAGCGGATCGACATCGAGCGACTGCGCCACGAAACCGCGATGATTTTCCAGGATCCTTATACCGCCCTCAATCCGCGAATGAGCATTGGCGACACCCTGGCTGAAGTGCTGCGAGTGCGCTGTGCGATCCCTGCATCGCTGATTCGCCAGCGGGTCGATGAACTGCTGAACCTGGTCGGCCTGCGACCGGAGCTGGCCCACCGCAAACCGGGTTCGTTGAGTGGCGGTCAATGCCAACGTGTGGGGATCGCTCGGGCACTGGCCATCGAGCCACGGTTGATCATCGCCGATGAATGCGTGGCCGCGCTGGACGTTTCCATCCAGGGACAGATCATCAACCTGCTGCTGGAGCTGCGACAGCGCATGAACCTGGCGATTCTGTTCATCGCCCACGACCTGGCGATCGTTCGGCGGCTCTGTGATCGGGTCGCCGTGATGTACCTCGGCGAGATCGTCGAGCAAGGCCCCACGGAGGCCGTGTTCAGCAGCCCGCGGCATCCTTATACCGTCGCGCTGATCCAATCCATTCCACACATTGACCCGACTCGACCGTTGCTGAGCGCCCCCCTGCCTGGCGAGCCACCCAGCCCCCTGAACCTTCCATCCGGCTGCGCTTTTCACCCGCGCTGCCGGTATGCACAACCCATCTGCGCGAAAACGCCGCCCCCCATCCATGACATCAATGGACATCGTTATAGCTGTGTGCTCGGAGAGCCATTGCTCTAAAAAACATTCATCAATAGGGAGTTTGACCATGCGATCGAAACATTTGAAGTTGCTGACCGCCGCGACGTTGACCGTTTGCACACTGGCGGCCGGTGTCGCCCAGGCGGCAGGCGTGCTGACCATCGGTTGCCGTGAAGAAAGTACGACGTTCGACCCGATCAAAAGCGCGCAGAACCGTGATAACTGGGTGTTCTCCAATGTCTACGACGTATTGGTGCGCGTCGACAACACCGGCACCAAGCTGGTACCGGGGCTGGCCGAAAGCTGGCAGGTTTCCGACGATGGCCTGACTTACACCTTCAAACTACGCTCGGCCAAGTTCTCCGACGGCTCACCGATTACCGCCAGCGATGCAGCGTTCAGTCTGTTGCGTATTCGCGACAACAAAGGGTCGCTGTGGAGCGACTCCTACAAGATTATCGACAAGGCCCAAGCACCCGACCCGCAGACACTGGTGGTGACACTCACGAGCCCTTCAGTGCCCTTCCTCGCGCAGCTGGCGTTGCCCAACGTCTCCATCCTGTCGCAAAAGGCCATGGAAAAAATGGGTGAGGAAGCCTATGCCCAGGACCCCGTTGCCTCTGGCGCCTTTATCGTCAAGGAATGGCTACGCGGTGATCGCGTGGTGCTGGAGAAGAACCCCAACTTCTGGCAGGCCGACAAGGTGAGCCTGGATGGCGTGGAATGGATCTCCATCCCGGATGACAATACGCGGATGTTGAAGGTGCAGGCCGGTGAGCTGGATTCGGCGATCTTCGTGCCCTTCTCGCGCGTCGAAACCCTGAAGAAAGATCCCAACCTGGTCGTACACATGGATCCCTCCACCCGTGAGGATCATCTGCTGATCAACCATGAGCACGGATTGTTGGGCAAGCCTGAAGTACGCCAGGCCCTGGACCTTGCGATCAACAAAAAATCCCTGGTCGATACCGTGACGTTCGGCCATGGCCAGGTGGCTTATTCCTACATTCCTAAAGGCGCGCTTTATCACAATGCCGATAATCTGCAGCGCCCGTACGACCCCGAAAAAGCCAAGAAAATGCTGGCAGATGCAGGCGCCTCAGGCCTGAAGCTCAACTATGTGGTCAATGCGGGCAATGAAGCCGACGAGCAGATCGCCGTGCTGGTCCAGCAACAGCTCGCAGCGGTCGGCGTGACAGCCACCTTGCAGAAAGTCGACCCAACCCAGAGTTGGCAAATGCTGATCGACGGCGATTACGATCTGTCCGTGATGTACTGGACCAACGACATCCTCGACCCGGACCAGAAGACCACCTTCGTGTTGGGACACGACACCAACATGAACTACATGACCCGCTACAAGAACGACAAGGTCAAGGATCTGGTCGCGGCGGCGCGGGTAGAAGTCGACCCAACCAAGCGCAAGCAGATGTATACCGACCTTCAGGCGATCGCCAAGCAGGACGTCAACTGGATCGATCTCTACTACAGCCCGTACATCAATATTTCGCGCAAGAACATCGAGCACTTCCAACAAAACCCGCTGGGACGCTTCTCTCTTGAGGAAACGGTGAAGCGCTAGCAAGTAGTGGCTTTGATCCGCGTCGGATAGGGCCCGTGGCAATGCCTTGATCACAAGTCGAGGCTTGCCACTTGATGGCCAAGGAACATCGGCCGCTCCCCGCTCATCTCGCACAACAGCGCTGTGACGGCGCTCCCTTCAACCGTTCCGTGCTCTTGCAGAAAACCCGCCACGGCGCTGACAGCCGGCCAGTAACGGTGCACCAGGCAACTGCAGCGGGCGATGGCCTGGGATTGGGCGTCGAGCAGTTTGCGCGGTGGCAGCAGGCTGATCAGTTCGTGCCCCCGATCCAGGTCACCCCGGCCACTGCCCCTGATCAGCCGGTCGGACCGGCGGTGCCGGTAGACCGCTTCGGCCACCGGCCCCGCGAAGCAGTGGAGCAGGTCTCGCTCAATGGCGTCGACCATCGAGGGCAGGTATTCAGCGATCCCCGGGGCTTCGAAGGCCGGGCGCGAGACCAGGTAGTCAGCTTCGACCCACCCTTCTGCGTATTGCGGGTTGCCGCGCAGGTCGAACAGAGGACCCGTGCAGGCTTCAGCCTTGGTACGCACGATGATGCGTTTTATCGGTTGGCCGTTCCACCAGAAAGCCAGGGCATGACCGGCTTCGTGGAAGGCCGTGCTGCGCGGGCATTTGTTCATTATTGGGTCCGTCACGGCAGGCGCCATTCATATCATCTGCCTCGCCGCTAGGCTTCGATAAAAGATTATCCCTATCGACCGTTAATACTGCGCCTATTAGCTATCTGGCAAAGGAGGACTAGCCTGAATTCAGGCTGGTGCAATCCGGCCCGTGAAACCTGACAAAGAGATACGAAGCGTTCAGAACCGTACTGGGCTTGCCGTGGGCCACCGAATGGGTAACCAGACATCTCCCGCGTTGCCGTGTGGCCGCACACGATCAGTTGAGCGAACTGTGAGCCCTGCGCCCTGTGTCATTTATTTCGCCTGTCGCTATTCGAAGCCCGGCCGGGCTGGATAGCTGGATGAATACGACCAAAGGTAGCTTCTCATGGCAAACGAATCGAAATGCCCGTTCAATCACGCCGCTGGCGGTGGTACGACAAACCGCGACTGGTGGCCGAACCAGCTGAATCTGAAGATCCTGCACCAGCACTCCTCGCTGTCCGATCCCATGGGTGAGGATTTCAACTATGCCCAAGCGTTCAAGCGCCTGGACTTCCAGGCCCTGAAACAAGACCTGAATGCACTGATGACCGACTCGCAAGACTGGTGGCCGGCAGACTTCGGCCACTATGGACCGCTGTTTGTCCGCATGGCCTGGCACAGTGCAGGCACCTACCGCACCGGTGATGGGCGCGGTGGCGCGGGTTCCGGCCAGCAGCGGTTTGCACCGCTCAACAGCTGGCCAGACAACGTCAGCCTCGACAAGGCACGTCGGCTGCTGTGGCCGATCAAGCAGAAGTATGGTCGCAATATCTCCTGGGCCGACCTGATCGTCCTCACCGGCAACGTCGCGCTGGAATCCATGGGCTTCAAGACCTTCGGTTTTTCCGGTGGCCGCGCCGATGTCTGGGAACCGGATGAAGACGTCTATTGGGGGTCTGAAAACAAATGGCTGGGGGGCGATGTTCGCTACGGCAAGCCCGACAAAGCCGCCATGCAAGACCCCGGCGAAGGCCAACTGGTGGCCGAGCCTGGCAACGAAGAAAGCCGCACTGACGATGGACGCAACCTGGAGAACCCGCTGGCCGCCGTGCAGATGGGGCTGATCTACGTCAACCCGGAAGGTCCCGAGGGCCAACCGGACCCGGTCGCCGCCGGGGTGGACATCCGCGAAACCTTCGCCCGCATGGCGATGAACGACGAAGAAACCGTGGCATTGATTGCCGGCGGCCACGCCTTCGGCAAGACCCACGGCGCAGGCCCTGCGGACAATGTCGGCGCCGAGCCCGAAGCCGCAGGCCTGGAGCTGCAAGGCCTGGGCTGGAAGAGCACCTTCGGCACCGGTAAAGGCGCCGACACCATCACCAGTGGCCTGGAAGTCACCTGGACCACCACCCCCACCCGCTGGAGCAATAACTACCTGGAGAACCTGTTCGGCTTCGAGTGGGAGCTGACCAAGAGCCCGGCAGGCGCGCACCAATGGACGCCGAAAAACGGTGCAGGCGCGGGCATCATCCCCGATGCCCATGACCCGGCCAAACGGCGCAACCCAACGATGCTGACCACTGACCTGGCGCTGCGCTTCGACCCGATCTACGAAAAGATCTCGCGGCGCTTCCTGGAAAATCCGGACCAATTGTCCGACGCCTTCGCCCGCGCCTGGTTCAAGCTGATCCACCGCGACATGGGCCCGCTCTCACGCTACCTCGGCCCGGAACTGCCCAACGAAGAACTGCTGTGGCAGGACCCCATCCCAGCGGTCGACCATCCGCTGGTCAACGACAACGACATCGCCGCCCTCAAAGGCAAGCTGCAGGCCTCGGGCCTGTCGATTTCACAGCTTGTGTCTACGGCGTGGGCCGCGGCTTCCACCTTCCGTGGTTCCGACAAACGCGGCGGCGCCAACGGTGGCCGTCTGCGCCTGGCCCCACAAAAGGATTGGCCGGCCAACCAGCCAGAGCAGCTGGCCAAGGTGCTGGCGACCCTCGAAGGGGTCCGGAATGAGTTCAACGCCGCCCAATCCGACGGCAAGAAAATCTCCCTGGCGGACCTGATCGTGCTGGCCGGCAGCGCCGGTATTGAACAAGCCGCGAAAAATGCCGGGCTCAGCGTGACGGTACCGTTCGCGCCGGGACGCATGGACGCGAGCCAGGAGCAGACGGACGTCGAGTCGTTCGGTTTTCTCGAGCCCATCGCCGATGGCTTTCGCAACTACCTCAAGGGCCGGTATCGCGTGTCCGCCGAGGCACTGCTGATCGACAAGGCCCAACTGCTGACCCTCAGCGCCCCGCAAATGACGGCGCTGATCGGCGGTCTGCGGGTACTGGACACCAATGTCGGCCACACCGCTCACGGTGTCTTTACCCAACGGCCCGGGACGTTGACCAACGACTTTTTCGTCAACCTGCTCGACATGGGCGTGGAATGGAAAGCCCTTTCCGACACCCAGGAAACCTTCGAGGCCCGCGACCGCAAGACCGGCCAGGTCAAATGGACCGGCACCCGTGTCGACCTGGTCTTCGGCTCCAACGCCCAGCTACGGGCCCTGGCCGAAGTCTATGCCAGCCCGGATGCGCAGGAGCAGTTCGTCAAGGACTTCATTGCGGCGTGGGTCAAGGTGATGAACCTGGATCGGTTTGATCTCAGGTGAGAAGACCCCGTGGGCATGAGGTCGTGCAAGGAGGCGGCCTCATGAACTTTTCTTCACCCCACGCCTGCGTGTGATTGGGTAAAGTCCCCTCGCTCATTCAAGAAACTAAGGTTTTAGCCCGCTCTCCCAGCGGGCTTTTTTTTTGCCTGGCATTCAGGCTGAAGAATGTGCGTTGCCCGACGCAGGCACGACAGGCGCCGTCGCTCGCTGTGGTTTCAACACAGGCTGCTCCAAGGCCGCACGCCCATAAAACAGCAACGCCATCAGCCAACAACTCAACCAGACGAAAATCCCTGCCCAGAACGTGTGGGACATGTAATGCCAGCCCTGCAGGACCCGCGTCGTGCCGTAGACAAACCCCAAGGCCAGCGCCCCGTGCATCAAGGTTTTCGAATGACGCCAGCGGTAGCGGCGGGCGACGAAATACAGCGCCAGCATCGTGAAGCCGCCGGACGCATGACCGCCGGGCCAGCAGCGCCCCTCACCGGCGACGTGCAGCAGGTCGAAATTCTGGAACCATTCCTTGTGCTCGATCTTGCCGGCGTACTGGGTGGTTTCCACCGGGCAGTACACGCTGGTGTGGCCCTTGAGGTAATGGATCACCCCGGTGCTGAGGGAAAAGGCGAAGACCACATAGAGGAAATCGCGACGGTGCTTGTGAGCAAGACGTAGTGGTTTGCTCAGCCGGGCTTTATCCAGCAGGCGAAGCAGTCCAGGGCGCTTTGGCGGTTTGAAGATCGGCCAGAAGAGCGACAACAGCGCACCGATAATGGCCGCCTCGCCGGTCCAGTTCGGAATGACCCTTGCCCATTTGTGGGTGATTTGCTCGAACAGCCGCATGTGCCCCAACGGAAACACCTGGTGAAGCGGATCGTAGAAAAGATCGCTGATGGCGATGTCGACGTGGGTCATGTCGAACAGCAAGAACACCACGGCAGCACAGACCAGCGGAATTCCGAGATTAAATCCGTAGAAACGGGCGCGAGCAGACGTCAGCATGAGCGGTCCTAATCGTAAGAAATTACTGAAATGTCACCGAGCGCCAGTCAGACGCTTCGATAAAGCCGAGCAACCGTGGCGCTTGTGGCTGGGCAGTGGAAACGAACAACGAAGCCCCATAGCCAAAGGCAGAGGTCGGACGCTGGAGCGCGGTTTCCATCGCCTGCATGCATTCGCTGTGGGTCACCAGGATCAGGTTTCGCCCCGCCACCTTGTGGGCCAAAGCATTACGCAGCAAGTCATGCCGGCAATTGATCAGCCAATCGTCACCGGTGCCCACCTTGTTGAACATGTACCCCGCCGTCTGGGCTGCGCGCACACGTGGGCTGTTGTAGAGGTCGGCGTTGCCCAGGCCCAGTTGCTCGAACCGGGCACCGAGGCCCACCGCAACGGCACGGGCCCGGGCAGTAATGCCTTCGCGATCATTCAGGCACGCGGCCTTGGAGTGGTCACAGCGCTCGACATGACGCACCAGTACGATCATCTCACCCTTGGCCCAGCCATCGGCCAAGGCCCGGGCGCCGGCAGCATTGCCATGGGCCAGGTCCGGTATCGCCGCCGGGCTGAGCAGCCAGAGGGTCAACGGGATGACCAGCAGCGCCGAAGCCAGCACGACCACAGCGTTTTGGTAGCGGGCAAGTCGGCGCGTATCGATCGAGCGCCTCAGGCCGAAAAGGCTCAGTCTCAGTTCCACATCAAGCCGCCCCGACGGCATCCACCCAGTCATTCGATGGCGCGACAGTAGAGAGGCCGACGTGGGCAGGCGGTGAAACCGATGTGAAAAAAAGCTTCAGATCCAGGCCCCACCGCCGATATAGCCCTGTTACATGCTCTTGCTGGCTCTTAACAACAACAATCTTCCAGCGTACCGACGATCAAGCAGCACAACGTTCCTGGAGGAATTTGATGAACAGCTGGTTTGGCAACATTAGCGTCAACATGAAATTGGGCCTGGGCTTCGGCCTGGTACTGGTACTGACCTGCCTGCTGGCCCTGACCAGTTGGACCAGCCTGGGTGGGCTGATCGACCGTAGCAACTGGATGAGCGACATCACCCAGCTCAACGCCGGCCTGACCAAACTTCGGGTCACGCGCCTGCAATACATGCTGACCAACGGTGACGAGACCGCCGCCCAAAACGTGCAGACCACCCTCGATGGTTTCGTGGCGCAACAGAATGCCCTGCTCAGCAGTTTCAAGAGCCCGGAAAACGTCAAGTTGCTCAAGGAGCAGAGCGCAGTCATCAGCGCCTATCAGGTGTCCCTGAACAAAATGCGCAGCGCCTACCGCACGGGCAACACCGCCCGAGATACCATGGGCACGAACGCTGATATCGCCTACAAACTGATCGAGACCCTGGATTCGGACGTGCGGAATATGGCCCCCGGCGACGAGCGTTTCGCCCAGTTCCAGGCCATCACCCAGGCCAAGCAGGACTTCATGCTGGCCCGCTATGAAGTGCGCGGCTACACCGCCAACAGCAACGCCGACACCGAACGCAAGGCCGTCGCCCAACTGGACGCCGCCATCGCATCGCTCAAGCCGCTGAACGAGCACTTCTCCAGCACCCGCCAGGATGAACTGCGCCAACTGGAAAACGCCCTCACCCAATACCGCAGCGCCGTGCAGGCCTTCAAGCTGGCCACCGCCGACGCGGTACAGGCACGCAAGGAAATGACTGAACAGGGCGCGTCAATCGTGACGTTGAGCGAGCAGCTGTACCAGATCCAGCTCGACCGCCGCGACGCCGAAAGTGCCCAGGCCCGCACCCTGCAACTGGTCAGCACCCTGTTGGCATTGCTGGTCGGTGTCATTGCGGCTGTGATCATCACTCGCCAGATCACCGGCCCGCTGCGCGATACCCTGGCCGTGGTCGAGCGCATTGCCAGCGGCGACCTCTCGCACACGGTCATCGTCACCCGCCGCGATGAACTCGGCGTGCTGCAACAAGGCATCGCGCGCATGGGCGTAACCCTGCGCGACCTGATCAGCGGCATCCGCGATGGCGTGACCCAGATCGCCAGCGCCGCCGAAGAACTGTCCGCGGTGACCGAGCAGACCAGCGCCGGGGTCAACAGCCAGAAAGTCGAGACCGACCAGGTCGCGACCGCCATGCACGAAATGACCGCCACGGTGCAGGAAGTGGCCCGCAATGCCGAAGAGGCCTCCCAGGCTGCGGCCGCCGCCGACGGCGAAGCCCGTGCCGGTGACAAGGTAGTCAGCGAAGCCATCGCCCAGATCGAACGCCTGGCCAGCGAGGTGGTGCGTTCCACCGACGCCATGACCGTGCTGCAACAGGAAAGCGACAAGATCGGCAGCGTCATGGACGTGATCAAGGCCGTGGCCGAGCAGACCAACCTGCTGGCGCTCAACGCCGCGATCGAAGCGGCACGCGCTGGTGAAGCCGGACGTGGTTTTGCCGTGGTGGCCGACGAAGTCCGTGGCCTGGCCCAGCGCACGCAGAAATCCACCGAAGAAATCGAAGGCCTGGTGGCCGGCCTGCAGAATGGTACCCAGCAAGTGGCGGCCGTGATGAACAACAGCCGCAACCTCACCGACAGCAGCGTGGCCCTGACCCGCAAGGCCGGCGCGTCACTGGAAAACATCACCCGCACGGTGTCGAATATCCAGTCGATGAACCAGCAGATCGCCGCGGCCGCCGAGCAGCAAAGCGCCGTGGCCGAGGAGATCAGCCGCAGCATCATCAACGTGCGCGACGTGTCCGAACAGACCGCCGCCGCCAGCGAAGAAACCGCCGCCTCCAGTGTGGAACTGGCACGGCTGGGTAATCAGTTGCAGATGATGGTCAGCCACTTCCGCGTCTAACGCCCGACCCGATTTGTGTGACCCACTGTGGGAGCGAGCTTGCTCGCGAAGGTGGAGGTTCAGCCAACTTCAATGCTGGCTGGTCCGACGCCATCGCGAGCAAGCTCGCTCCCACAGGACTTGCATCCGCGCAGCCCACGAATCGCTCTTTCGTACACATCTCCCGCCCACGTCCTACCGTCTTTTTTTGCGTACTGCTGTACGGTTTTCTCCTGACAAGAACATTCCGTTCGAACAGGAGAGGCACCGACATGGACGCAGACAACGGCTCTCTGTTGCACACGCTCGTTGCCTCGCCAATTGGCGAGGACGCTGCAAAAACCGATTTCAAGACCGCCCTGCAGCGAATGGGGCTGACATCGGTATTCGACATCCTGCGCCTGGGCAAGGCGCAGTTCGCCCAGGCGCTCGCCAGGCACTGCGATGCAGATGCCGGGCAGGCCTACGACAATGCGTCGAGCCACGCCCGGCAGATCAGCCGCTTGTACCTGGAGCATCAACTCTGCCCCAGCGCCACCAAGCCCCGTGTGCGACGCAGCCTGGACTCAGACCCGACATCCGGGCCGATCAGCTACCAAGCACTGTTCCAGGAAAACTGGGATCAGTTTTGCAAGGACGGTGACATCGCCGCGATCGACTCGCCCGTAGCCTACCTGCGTGCGCTGTACCTGTTTGCCAGGCAGTTGGAAAACAGCTCCACCCACGCCCGCAAGATCCCCCTGGAGAAACGTCGACCGGACCTCAACACACTGATGCTCGACCCACACAGCGCCTTGGTTGCACGCCCGATGCTCAACATCGTCAACGACACGTTGCGCAGCCATATCGAGGCCAGTCTCGATGACGGCACGACCGTTCAGCAGGCCTTGGCCAGCGCACACTATCCCTTTTCACTGCCCTATGATCTTCACCACCACCAATGCCTGCTTGGCTTGGGCGCAGGTAAACCCGCCCTGGGTGAAGTCAATTATCGGGTCAGCCTGAAGCTGCCGTTTTGCCAGGACGGCTCAACCTACGGACGCGTTTCGCAATCGCCTGTCGAAGCGCAAAAACTGCTTTCAGGGCTCAGTCCGGCGCAACAGGCACTCTTGCTCGCACCGCTCGCTTCGAACTCCGATTTCGAGGCCTTGAAAAAAACCTATGGCACTGAAGATGTGCAGCGCCTGGGTGATTTCACGTTCTTCAAGGCGCACACCGGGCTGACGACGGAACAGGTTGAGCAGCTACTGGCGCTTGGCCGATACAGCCCTCGCATCTCGCCCCATAACCCGCCCCCGACGCGTAACCTCCAGGGCGCCGCTTACATCAACGGCCCCGACACCACCCCCGCTTTGGTGCTTGAAACCAACAAGAACCAGCGAGGGTTCGGCAACAAGTCCTACGAGCGTTTCGACCGCATGCAGCGCATGGTCCGACTGCAACGATGGACCGGCATTACCTTTGCCGAACTGGATACGCTGATCGTCAATAGCCTGTATTCGGAAGGCAACACCGCCATGACACTCGGCGCCAACACCTTGCGCGCGCTTGGGGTCTATCAGTACATGACGCGGCGCCATGGCATCACCCCTGAGGAGTTTGCTTCGCTGGTGCACGAAATGCCGACCTGCGCTTGCGCAGAACGTGTTCCGTTGTTCGACCAAGTATTCAATCGCACCCGTTTACTCAAAAGCCCGGCATGGGAGAAGCAAGCGACGGACCTCGATCCCGCGGATCTTGAAACCCTCAGCTATCTCGGCGCGGGCCTGGGGCTCGCCCTCACGGGAGACGCGTTGTTGTTGCTGGTGAAACAGACCGGGAAGTACCTGGCGCTAAAAAAGGATTTGCCTACAGTCTCCTCACTCTACCGCCAGGCCCGTATCGCCCGGATGTTTGGCCTGTCGCCGCTGGCGTGCACGGAACTGGCCCGGCTACTGGGAGGCGATACATTCTGTCGGGCGTTGGTGACCGGAACACTGACCTCCACCGGCCCGGACATCCTCGACGTTTTGATGGCGATGGACTGGGCGCTGGACTGGCTCAAGCAAAACGATCTCGATGTATTGCAGTGGTGTCGCCTGTTCGAGAGTCTCAGGCATGACTTGCCGTTGGATCAGAACCTGGAAAAGCGATTGGCCGCACTTCGGGAACACGCCCAATCCACCCACGACCCTCAACGCCTGGTAGAAACGCTGCTGCACGACAGGGCTGACGTGTCCGCCGAATACCTTCCCTGCGTGATGAAAATGGCCGGCACGAATGCCACGGAAATAGTCCAGGCCATCATCGCCACTGTCGGCAAAACACCGCCATTGCTGGCGCACGTGCTTCGCACCGCTGAAGCCTGCCAGAAATTGCATCTGAGCAGCAGCACGCTACAGGCGTTAATGGACCATCCCACGTGGTTAGCCTCGAACAGTTCAGGAACGCTTACACCTCAAACGCTGTATTTGCTCGAACGGTTCAATCATTGCGCGCGCCGTCAGGCGCAGTCGGAAGCAAACCTGTTGCACTACTTGCAACTCGCCAACCAAGACCTACCGCAGCATTCAGCAGAGACAGTCAACGGCCTGCTGGCCCACCTGCTGGGCTGGAGCACCGAGCAAGTGAGTTGCCTGACCGCGCTGCTGACGCCAAAACGCGCCACCACCATGCAAGCCGTGGATTGGGTCATGCGTTGCCAAGCGTGTTGCTTGAGCACGGGCCTGTCGGCAAGCCAGCTGCTCAAGGCCGCCGCACTCAATAGCGACAGCCTGACACAGGACTGGAAAATCGTCGGTGAAGGGCTGATCGCTGCGTGCCATTGAGGCGAACATTTTTTTATTCAAGGATTGAATATGACCGTTGCCATGAAAAAGCAGTTGGATGAGCGCCTGCGCGATGCGCAGTTGGCGCTCTACCTGGACAAGGTCGCGCCCGACAATGACCCGACCGGGACGGTACGGCTCAAGACGGCTCAGGACCTCTACGAATACTGGCTACTGGACGTACTGGTCAGCCAGGATGTGCCCACCACGCCTGTGGCGTGCGCCATCGCCAGCGTTCAGCAATACATCAATCGCATCCTGATGAATATGGAGCCCGGCTACGACCAGGCAAGCATCGCGCCCGAGCACCTGCAGACGTGGCGCAACGAGATGCACCAGTACCCCATCTGGGCGGCTCATCAAAAGCTGCTGTATTTCCCCGCAAGTTACCTGGACCCGGCCTTGAGGAATAACAAGAGCGACAACTTCCAGCAGTTGGAAAACGACCTCAACCAGAGCCGGATCCAGGCCGATGCGGTTCAATCGGCAGTCATGGCCTACCTGACCCGTTTCGAAGAAATCGCCAACCTGAATATTCTCAACGGCTACATCGACGGCGAAGACTTTGCCAACAGCACTTACTATTTCATTGCCAAATCAAGATCGGAGAATACTTATTTCTGGCGCTCGCTGGACATGGCGCAACGTCCAGCCATTGATCAGCCGGCCCCGTTTGCCTGGTCGGATTGGGAAAAGGCCGATGTGCCCATTCCCGAAAACGCGGTTGAACACTCGATCCGCCCCGTCTGGTTCAACAACCGTCTGTTTATCGTATGGGCAGAATGCATACAGCAAGATTCGCAGGCTTTCAGCATTGACTCTGCTCATGCCTCCACCGGGCAATCGGGCACCAGTCATCCGCTATTGCGCTTGAGCTTTTGCTTCAAAAAACAGGATGGAAGCTGGAGTACGCCGCGAGTTGGCTTGCAGGGTTACTGCGACGACAAAGCGCTTCACGGCAAGAACATCAATGATATCAAGCCATTGCTGTGTACCGTTGCAGAGCATCATCGCAACGCCTCGCAAGACCTCCTTTTCCTGGCTTTGGGAGCCAAGGCCAACACGCAACCGGCATCAGCCGACAACTGCATTTTTCTTGGAACCACTCGCATTAACAAAGACCTTAGCGTCCAACCTTACTTGTCAAAATCACCTCCAGAAAAAGCGGAAATAGAACTGAAGCACCTCGATAAAGAGCTCCGAAAAAGGCTTTTTGACGCTAACGACCAACGTATTCAAACCAAAGCAACCCTCGACCTTGAGGTCGTCCATGAGAACGATAGAATCGGTGCCTTTCTGCCTGCGACCCTTTTCGTCCTCCCCCTGACTGACTCTCCTATAAAAATTACTGAACAATCGATACGCGGCCAGGGCATTGTCCAATTTATCGACTTTTCCGAATCCGCCCGGCGCGGCAAAGCGCGCCCGCCGATCAGGTTGAACACCACCTTCGCCGCAGAACTGATCCGCCGTACAGAGAACGGTCTGGATAAGCTGTTCGTCTGGACCACACAACACCTGCCAGAACCCGCCATACCAGACGACGCCAACAACAGGATGGACTTCCACGGGCCTTACGGTCGTTACTTCACCGAACTGTTCCTCTACGTGCCATGGCTGGTTGCCCAGCGCTTGAACGCCGAACAGCGCTATGAAGAGGCCGAACGCTGGTTGCGTCGCCTCTTCGATCCAGGTCGCGGCCAGAAAAATTGCTGGAGGGCCGTTTCTTTAATCGATAGCACCACGCCTTCGTATGCCGACCGGACGCCCCACGACCCTCATCAGATCGCGCTCAGCCATCCGGCGCACTTTCGCAAGGCGCTGTACTTCCTGTACCTGGACATCCTGATCAATCGAGGCGACGCCGCCTACCGCCAGTTGACCCCGGACGGCCTCAGCGAGGCAAAGCTGTGGTACGTGCGGGTACTGGATCTGTTGGGGCCACGTCCGACCGTTCAATCGGTCGACCATTGGGTAAGCCTCAGCCTGCAAACGTTGAGCGAAACCACCAGTGACGACTTACGCACATTTGAACGATCGCTCGCCCGCTCCCGGCCCTCGGTGCCCGTTCGCGGAGGCAACCTGCATGCGTCCTGGCCAGCCATCGACAGCCCGCACTTGCGCCTGCCGTTCAACCCGCAGTTGCTCCAATGCTGGGACATTGCTGAAAGCCGCCTGTACAACTTGCGGCACAACCTCGACATCGCCGGCAAGCCGCTGCATCTGCCGGTATTTGCCGTGCCGCTGGACCCGCGCGCGTTGCTCGGTAGCCCAGTACTGAATACCTCGGACAATTCGGTTCGAGGGCTGCCGAGTGCATCGATCCCACACTATCGGTTCTCGATCATGCACAGCCAGGCGTTGAGTGCAGTGGACAGCCTCAGCCAATTTGGCGCTTCGCTGTTGTCGCTGATCGAGCACAAAGAACAGGCCCAGCTGCAGGAGCTACAGCAGCAGCAAGCATGGAACCTGGCGAAAATCTCGGTCGACCTGCAACGCCAGGCCTTGAACATCGACCGTCAGCAACACCAGGCGCTGCTGGCCAGCCAGGCGATTGTCCAAAGCCGAATCGACCACTACAAAATGTTGCTGGAAAAGGACGTCAGTCCAAACGAGAGACTGGCCACCCAGTTTCAACTGGCCAGTGGCACGGCCGAGATCGTGGCAACGGCGTGCCAGATCGCGGCAGGGGGCCTGATGGTGATTCCGAACATTGCCGGCTTCTCCTTTGGTGGCAGCCGCTGGGAAGGTCCGATGCTCTCTGCCAGCGCATCAGCCCACAGCGCCGCCATTACCAGCCGTATGGCCGCAGAAAACATCGACCGCACGGAGTCGTTCAATCGCCGCCGGGATGAATGGATACAGGGACACAACCAGGCGCAGCTCGAACTTGCGCAGATCGACGCCCAACTGGCGCACTTCAACGAGCAGCAAACCGCCACCCGCCTGCAGTTACGCCTGGCTGAAACCGGCCTGAGCCAGGCCAAGTCCCACTACGACTTTCTCAGCAAGCGCTTTACAAAGACGCAACTGTATCAATGGCTGAACAGCCGGTTCGCGCAGTTCTACCGCCAGGCCTACGACACGACGCTCGCCCTGTGCCTCGCCGCCGAGACCTGCTGGCAATACGAAATTGCCGATTTCGCGACGCGATTCATCCAACCCGACGCATGGAATACCACCTATCGAGGGCTAGGAGCAGGCGAGCAATTGAAACTCAGCCTGTTGAACATGCAGGCCAGATATCTGCGCTGTAGCGAGCGAGAGTTGGAGATCGGCAAGACGATTTCACTGCGTCAATTGAAGAACCAGAGCCCAACCTCGACGCTCAACAAGCCATGGCAGGACATGCATGCCGATCTGAAGAAAGGCCAATGCACGTTCGAGCTGCCCCACGAACTGTTCGACGCTGATTACAAGGATCAGAAACATTACCTGCGGCGGATCAAAACCATCAGCGTTTCCCTGCCGGTCGTCGTCGCGCCTTACGAAAACATCCGGGCCACGCTGACCCAGACCTCCAGCAAAGTGTTCATGGCCCCTGATGACCCGCGACAGGTCATGGAGGACCGGCGCGCCAACCAACAGATCGCCCTTTCCACCGGCGTCGACGACAACGGCTTGTTCACCCTGAACTTCAACGATGAACGCTACCTGCCGTTCGAATACACCGGCGCTGTCTCCACGTGGCAACTGGCCTTCCCCAATCCTCAAGCACAAAAAGACCTGTTGGAATCGCTGAGCGACGTCATCGTGCACATGAGCTATACGGCCAGGGCCGCCGGGGGTGCGCAATGAACGAGCAACCCGCGTTGCCGGTTACCGCGCCGACCCTGCCCAAGGGCGGCGGCGCCATCCAGAGCATCGGCAAAGGCTGGGGAAACGTCGGCGCCCACGGCACCGCGTCCTACGAGATTGCGTTGCCGATTTCGCCAGGACGCGGCTTTGCTCCGCCCTTGTCTCTGCGTTACGACAGCTCGGTCGGCAACAGCGTGTTCGGTATCGGCTGGGGACTGTCGTTACCCAGCGTGGCACGACGCACCAACAAGGGCGTCCCGACTTATGCCGAGGATGACGAAATCATCGGCCCCAGCGGTGTGGTCTGGTTGCCCGAACGCGACGCAAACGGCGTCATCCGTTCAACCCTCATTGATCGCTACAACACGCTGGCCCTGGGCACGACCTACACAGTGACGCGCCACTTTCCAAGAATCGAAAGCGGCTTCGACCGCATTGAACATTGGTCGTCGAACAACGACAAACCAGGTTTCTGGCTCGTGCACGGTGCCGATGGCAGCCTCCATCTTTTCGGCAAGAATCCCCAATCGCGCCGGGCAGATCCCCGGCAAGCTAGCCGTGTCGGTGAATGGCTGCTGGAGGAAAGCCTGAACGCTCGCGGCGAGCACATTCTTTATCAATACACGGGGGATACAACGGCCCAACGCTATTTGAGCCACGTGCGCTATGGCAATTTCAAGGCCGACGCCGACCTTTACCTGTGGAAAACGAGTCAGCCCACGGCTGTGCAATGGCACTTCGAATTGGTGTTCGACTATGGCGAACGAAGCACCGGGTACGACCAGCAACCGCGCTATGAAGGCCAACGATGGCAACCCCGTAGCGATGCTTTTTCCACCTTTGCCTACGGTTTTGAACTACGCACCGAGCGCCTGTGCCGCCAGGTGTTGATGTTCCATTGTTTTCCCGAGGAGCTGGGCGCTGCCCCCGTCCTCGTTCGACGCCTGCTGCTTGATTACCGCCAGACACCCCTGGGGTATCACCTCCTGAGCACCGCCCATGACCAGGCGTTCGACGACCGGGCAGTGGCGCAGAACCGCCCTCCCGTTGAATTCAGCTACAGCGAGTTCAAGCGCTTGCCAGATCCTGGCGCCTGGCAACGTTTCCAAGACATGCCTGGCCTCAGCGGCGATCTGGGTTTTCAACTGGTGGATCTGTACGGTGAAGGTCTGCCCGGTGTGCTCTATCGAAGTGACACAGGCTGGTATTACCGCGAACCCATTCGAGCCAAAGCCAAGACGGATGAAGTGGCTTACGACCAGTGGCAAGCACTCCCCCGCATCCCCGTCGCCGATACGGCAAAGCCGCTGCGCCAGACGCTAGGCGACCTCACCGGCGATGGACGGCTGGACTGGGTCGTTGCCCAACCGGGGCTCAACGGTTTTTTTTCCCTCGGTGCTGATCGAAGCTGGTCGGATTTCGCTACGTTTCACGCGTTCCCTGCAGAATTTTTCCATCCACAAGGGCAACTGGCCGACCTGATGGGCGAAGGGCTCGGCGACCTGGCCTTGATAGGCCCACGCAGCATTCGCCTGTATGCCAATCAGCGCGAAAAAGGCTTCTCTGCGGCCCGGGACATCCCTCATGACTGCGATGACGATGCCTTGCCAGTACTCACCGCGTCACCCTCCGAGCTGGTGGCGTTCAGTGATTTGCTCGGCAGCGGCCAACAGCATCTGGTGCGCATTCGCCACAACGAAGTGAAGTGTTGGCCAAACCTGGGCCGTGGACGTTTCGGCAAAGGCATCGTGTTGGACTTTCCGGGCCTTGCCCACCAGACCTTCGATGCCTCGCGCATCCGTTTTGCGGACCTGGATGGTTCCGGTGCTGCCGACCTGATCTACCTGCAAGCAGATCAGGCACTGATCTTCATGAACCGCTGTGGCAACGGCTTCGCGCCTGCGGTTGCGCTGCCCTGGCCGGAAGGCCTGCGCCACGACCGCTTATGCCAGGTGAACATCGCCGACCTGCAAGGGCTCGGCTGCTCCAGCCTGATACTGAGCGTGCCGTACCTGACCCCGGCGCAACATTGGCGCTACGATTTTGTTCGTGAAAAACCGTATCTGCTGACCGGCACCCACAACAACATGGGCGCCGCCCACAGCATCACCTACCGCAGCTCGGCCCAGGAATGGCTGGACGAAAAGGCGGCAAGAGTAAATGCCCGCGACCCCCTTGCCTGTCATCTGCCGTTGCCTCTGCACCTGGTGTCGCGCCAGACCCAGGTGGATGAGATCAGCGGTAATCGCCTGAGCCAGAGATTCTCCTATCGCCAGGGTTATTACGATGGCATCGAACGGGAATTTCGCGGCTTCGGCTTGCTGCTGCAAACCGACAACGAAGCCCATCCCAACGATGCTGACTCACCAAGCTTCACCGCGCCCTGCTTGAAAAAAAGCTGGTTTCATACCGGACAGTCGGTGGACATGGCCCGAACCGGCTATCACGACGCTGACCGGGCAGCCGTGGCGCTGGGCAAGGCGTTGCTGTGCCAATACGATGCAGGCAGCAATAGCGACGTACTGATTGATCCGCCAGACGCAGCGACCACCCTTGAAATGTGCCGCGCACTGAGTGGCCATTTACTGCGCTGCGAGACCTACGCAAGGGATAAACGCCAGTTGTATTCGGTCCAGGAAAACCGTTATCGGGTACGTTTGCTACAGGCGCCCGAAGGTCATCGGCGTTACGCGCGCCTGCTGCCCTTGTTGCTTGAGTCCATCAGCTTCCAGTACGAAGGCCTGAGCGACGACCCACAGTGCCAGCACACCCTCAACTTGCAGCATGACCGCTACGGCGCCCTGACTCACAGCGTGAACGTCCATTACGCCCGACGCAAAACCGCCAGCGATACACCGCCCTTCAGCGATGCTTACCAGCAACAATGGTGGCGAGACGCTCATGATCCGGCGCAACAGTTCTACTACCTGAGGGAAACCCGTGCCGAGTTCATCCATCTGCAAGCCGCTCAAGGATGGCGACTGAGCCTGCCCTATCGCCAACGCACCAACGCCTGGAAACGCCCCAAGGCCCCCGAGGCCGAAGGCTTGGCCCCACAAGATCTGACTTACGAAAAACTCATCGGGCTCAGCAAGGAAGCAGCCTGGATGACCCAGGGCGTTTTGACCGGCCTTTGCGTGCAACGCTACAAAGACAGCACCCTCGCAGAAACCTTGCCGGACGGCGTCGCTCATTTCGAGGCCCTGGTCGATCATCTGGAAACCGCCGAGCTGGACGAAGCCGCTCTGCATGCCTTTCAACTATTGCCACCCACCTCTCGCCCCAAGGGAAGACTGCTTGAACGATGTGGCTACCATCGCATGGCCGACTTTCTCCCCGCGAGCACGCCTTCGAGAACCCTCTGGTCAGTCAAGAGTGGCTTCGCGACCTACGCAGGGCTGGAAGGCTTCTATAACGCCAAGGCGATACAGCCGAGCAGCAGCCACGGCGTGACCGAGATCAGCTACGACACGTGCAACTGCTTTGTCACCGCGTTCAAACTGCCCGATGGCTGTACTACTCGGGCCCGCTACGATTACCGCTCACTTTTGCCCGTGAGCATTACCGACCCCAACGGCAACGTACAGGAATGCCTCGCGGACGCGTTCGGCCAAGTTTTGGCCACCAGCGTTTATGGCGACGAGAACGCCACCCGTGTGGGTTTCAAACCGCTCGAGCAGTTCGACCGAGCGCTCTTCAAAGACCCGGCAGAGGCCATTCAATCGCGCAGGGAGGCTCTACAGCAGGCCGCCACGGCTACCTATTACGCCCCCTTCAGTTGGATGGGTCGCGTATCGAAGGCGGCACTGATGGACGCCGACTGGCTCGCGCGCTGTGTGGCGAACCGTGACCTGCTCCCCACCGGGCATATCTGTGCTTCGGCTCGAACCCGACTGTCGAACCTCCCAGTACTTTCTGTCGACGATGCAAAACTCAAAGGTGAACTTCACGCCTCGGTACGTGAGCCGATGCACATCACCACGCTGGTTGCCGATCGTTACCCCGATGATCACCAGAAACAAATCCGCGTCACCAAGACGTGCTTCGACGGCTTTGGTCGCACCTTGCAAAGCAAGCAATGGGTGGAATCGGGCATGGCCTACGTCGTGGACGCCAACGGTGAACTGACGCTTAAGGACGGCAAACCGCAGAAACAGATCGCAGCCACTCGCTGGCGCATCAGCGAACGGGTGGAATACAACAGCAAGGGCTTGGCGATCCGCATCTACCGTCCTTACTTTGCCGATCAGCATCGCTACATCAACGATGCGTCCTTGCGGCAGTTTGGGTACTACGACCAGCAGTTCTACGACGCGCTGGGGCGTGCGACCCACACCCGTCTCGCCAAACGAGACGGTCTTTGCTATCTGCGACGACTTACCCGTCACCCCTGGTACAGCGTGGGCGAGGACGAGAACGACACGCTGGAAGACGTCATGGCCGAACCTTCCTCGACCGCAGGAGGTATGGCATGAACGCACGCCTTCATCGCAAGACCCCCACGGTCAACGCCATCGACAGCCGTGGCCTGCCGGTGCGGCACGTCGCTTACCATCGATGCCAAGTGGATGAGCCCGCCCAGGCGCGTATCACCCAGCAAGACCATGACCTGGCCGGGCGACAGGTTGCGCAGCGAGACCCTCGCCTGTTTGCCACGGCAACCGACGCCAATCTGGTCACGGTCTACAGCCTGTCCGGCAAGGCACTGCTGGTGAACAGTGTCGACGCTGGATGGCGACTGAGCCTGCCTGGCGATGCCGGGCAGATCGTGCACCGCTGGGACCAAAACGAACAGCATTGGCGAACGACCTACGACCACCAACTCAGGCCGACGGCGGTCCTGGAGCGAGCAGCCGGACAAGCCCCGCGCCGAGTCGAGTGCCTGCGCTACGGTGACAGTTCGCCAGAGGCGGCGGCGCGCAACCTGTGCGGTGCGCTCATCCGTCACGATGACAGCGCCGGCACCTTGCTCATCGACGAATATGCGCTTTGCGCCAAGCCGCTCAGCCAGACCAGGCGCTTGCTGGCCGACATCACGCCACCCGACTGGCCTGCCGACGAGAAAGACCGCGATTCACTGCTTGAAGAAGGGAAAGGCCACAAGACGAGTTGGCGCTACGACGCCCTCGCACAACCCATTCAACAGTCCGATGCGGCCCAGCACCAACAGCATTACGCGTTTGATGTTGCCGGCCAACTGACGTCCGTGAGTTTGAAAATAAACAACACAACCACTGAAAAAACCATCGCGAAGGATTTCGTCTACAACGCGTTTGGCCAAGTCGAATCCCAGACCCTCGGCAATGGCGTCGTCAGCCGCGCCGTTTTCGATCCAGCCAACGGTCGCCTGACCTCACTCTGCGCATCGGTCTCTGGCCGTACCTTGCAAGACCTGCACTACAGCTATGACGCGGTGGGCAACGTGACGCGAATCGAGGACAAGGTCCAAGCGGTGCGGTTCGGCCATAACCAGCGGGTCGAAGCCATCAGCACATTCGCCTACGACAGCCTCTACCAGTTGATCCGCGCGACGGGCCGCGAAGCGGCGGGACTGAGCGTTGCGGCACTCAGCAAGACACCCGTCGACCCCGGGCAACTGTTCAACTTTACCGAGCACTATGAATACGATGCCGGTGGCAACCTGACCGAACTGCGCCATGCTCGCGAAGGCAACCACTACACCCGGACACTGAACGTCGCCGCCACAAGCAATCGGCTCCTGTCCTGGCGCACAGGCCACTCGATGCCCGCCACAGCAATGGATTTCGATGCCAACGGTAACCAGCGGAGCCTGGACCTTGGTCGGACGTTGCGATGGAACAGCCGCAATCAACTCGACAGCGTGCTACTGGTCCAGCGCGACGACCGTCCCCACGACATTGAATGCTATGGCTACGACAGCAGCGGCCTGCGGGTGCGCAAGATACAAACCACCTACACCTCATCAGCGACGCAGACTCGAGAAGTCCGTTATTTGCCGGGCCTCGAGATTCGCAGCCGTCCCGGCGAGCGCCTGGAAGTCATCACCCTGCAAGCCGGCCGTTGCAGCGTGCGTTACTTGCACTGGACTGAAGGCCGACCCTCTGGCATTGCCGCCAATCAGATGCGCTATAGCCTGGACGATCATCTGGGTTCCAGCTCACTGGAACTCGACGACCAGGCCGCGCTGATCAGCCAGGAAAGCTACCTGCCTTTTGGAGGGACTGCCTGGATGGCCTCCCGCTCGGCCGTGGAGGCCGATTACCGGACCCTTCGCTACTCCGGCAAGGAGCGCGACGCCAGCGGCTTGTACTACTACGGACACCGGTATTACGCACCCTGGCTGCAACGCTGGATCAGCCCGGATCCGGCGGGAGCGGTGGACGGGTTGAACCTGTATTGCATGGTCGGGAATAACCCGCTGCGATTCGTCGACCATCAAGGGCTGGTGCTCGTTGATGCTCAAGGGCGGGACATTGACCCATTCGAATGGACCCAGCGTGATGGTCACGAACGCTCGAAAAAAATGATGCTGCCGCCGCCAACAAAGCGTACGAAACAATCCGCGCAAATGCATGGAGAGGGTTTCGATAGCAGCCCCAGCTTCAGCAAGACAAAGCGCAAGGAGCTGGTCGTTCACGCCTATGGCGTTATTCAGGACCGCACGGGCGATAACGATATGGTCCTCAACGAGCATTACAACCTGCCAGCGCCAAGATCCGGCCCAACGGGGTATCGCGGGGTAGACCCGGATTACGACGGCTCCGCCACCAGCGAGAAGTTCTACTTGAACTTCGGCAGCTACAAGATCAGCAACACGCCTGATTACATGGAACACTTGGCCGACAACTACCGCGACCGGAAAAAAGACCCAAACCATCAATTTCAAGTCGATCCTGAAGCGCTGAAGCTCGACCCAACGCTGAGCAGGACCATCGACAACCTGTATGAACTACAAGGTCCGACCCGCGAGCTCATCGAAAAACATATCGATGCCTGCAACGCAATCATTCCCATACGAGCCGGAGGACCGGGAGCCCATGGAGAAGTTGGCGTGTTGAACTCAGTTGTAGCGCTGTATCCGGGCCAAGCTGAACGGGTGCTTTCAGATACGACGCTGTTCACCGAAAAACTGACGGGGCAGCTGACCCAGCCGGAGCCATTTGTTGCCTGCTTCAACTGCAGCGGCATCATTCCCGAAAACGTTCGTATCTCGACCGGCCGCAACCCCAGGAACTATGGGGTGTACAACTTTCATGTATCGGAAATCAAATAATGAGCCGAGACGTTGAAATAGCCATGCCCTGAATCTGGAGCACGGCCCGGAAAGAACATGGGTATCTGGCTCTAGACATTAATCGCATTGGTAAACACCAACCGATTCCCGAACGGATCACTGATCGCCATGTCCTGGCTACCCCAGGGCATGGCCTGGATCTGGGGGTGGGCGTAGCGGTATTGCTTGCCCAGCAATTGCTGCTGGAAGGCTTCCAATTCATCGGTCTCGATCCGCAACGCCGAGCCCGGTGTGCAATCGCCATGGTGCTCGGACAGGTGCAGCACGCAGTCGCCGCGGGAGACTTGCAGGTACAGCGGGAAGTCGTCACCGAAGCGATGTTGCCAATCGACGGTAAAGCCCAGGAAGTCGACATAGAACGCCAACGCCTTGGCTTCATCGAAGATCCGCAGGATTGGGGTGGTTTTACCGAAGCTCATGGGTTGCTCCCTGGCTGAAAAGACCCAGTGTAGATGGGTTGACCTCAATGCTTCGGCCTTGAACCCGGCTTCTTTAGTGTCGCAGTGCCATTATTGTGACGCCAATTTATACAATTTCAGCCGCTTACACGCCATTCGATGGACTGAACCCCCGGCGCAGATCGCCCTCGCGCGCCAGGAATCGACCTTCCCGTCGCCCGTTTGCCTGTCCTTCGCGATAGCTCAAGACACCATTGACCCACACGCCATCGATACCGTCGGCAGCCCGTTGAGGTTCGTTGAAATCAGCCACATCGCGAATGGTTTTGGGATTGAACAACACCAGGTCCGCCCAATGCCCTTCACGAATTTCGCCCCGTTGCTTCAGGCCAAAGCGCGCCGCAGAAAGGCCGGTCATTTTGTGCACGGCGGTGTGCAACGGAAAAAGCCCGATGTCACGACTGAAATGTCCCAGCACCCGTGGGAAAGCGCCCCACAAGCGCGGATGGGGAAACGGGTCTTCGGGCAAACCGTCGGAGCCGACCATGGACAACGGATGGGCGAGGATCCGTCGTACATCGCCTTCATCCATGCCGTAGTACACCGCGCCGGCCGGTTGCAGGCGCCGCGCCGCCTCCAGCAGCGACACGTCCCATTCGTTGGCGATGTCGGCCAGGTCGCGACCGCCCATGTGCGGATGCGCTGTCGACCAGGTGATGGTGATGCGATGGGCATCGGTCACTTGCTTGAGATCCAGGGTCGAGGAACTGGCCGCATAGGGGTAGCAATCACAACCGACCGGGTGGTTTTTCGCCGCGTTCTCCAACGCCGCGAGCACCTGCGGGCTTCGCCCCCAATTACCGGCGCCCGCACATTTGAGGTGGGAAATGATCACCGGGCTTTGGGCGTGCCGGCCAATCTGGAAGGCCTCGTCCATGGCTTCGAGCACTGGTTCGAATTCGCTGCGCAAGTGGGTGGTGTAGACCGCACCGAACGCGGCCAACTCTTCGGTCAGTTGCATGACTTCGTCGGTGGACGCCGAAAACGCGTTGGCGTAGGCCAGGCCAGTGGACAAACCCAGCGCCCCGGCCTCCAGGCTTTCGCGCAATTGCCGACGCATGGCAGCGATTTCTCCCACCGAGGCGGTGCGCAACAAATCGTCCATGTGATTGCTGCGCAACGCCGTGTGCCCGACCAACGCAGCCACGTTGACCGCCGGTGTGGCGGCCTCTACGGCTGCGCGATAATCCGTAAAGCGCGGGTAGGCGAACGCCTGGGCCGTGCCGAGCAGGTTCATCGGGTCCGGTGGATCGCCCCGCAGGCTCACCGGCGAAGCGCTGATGCCGCAGTTACCGACGATGACGGTGGTAACGCCCTGGCTGAGCTTGGGCAGCATCTGCGGTTGGCGAATGACCACCGTGTCGTCGTGGGTGTGCACATCGATGAAGCCAGGTGCGAGCACGCGGCCGACGGCGTCGATGTCTTCAACCGCGCGGGCATCGCGCAAGTCGCCGATGCGTTCGATGCGACCGGCGCGAATGGCGACGTCGGCGCGGTAGCCAGGCGCGTCGCTGCCATCGATGACCAGCGCATTGCGGATAAGCGTGTCGTACAGCATGTCAGTCTCCCAGCGGCAAGTGATCGTCGCCGCCGCGGTAATCGTCCAGGGCGAGTTTGACCCGCCGCAGGCGCTCTTGATTGTCTTCGGGGTGGGCCAGCGCCAGCTCGGTGGCGAGCACGTCGATGGCCAGCAGCATGCCGTAGCGTGCCGCCGTGGGTTTATAGATGAACGAGGTTTCGGCGCCTTGCAGGGGTAGCACGCAGTCGGCCAATTGGGCCAGCGGCGAGTCGGCGCGGGTGATGGCCAGGATCGCCGCACCGTAGCTGCGGGCCAGTTCCACCGCGCTCAACAGCTCCGGCGTGATACCGGTCAGTGAACAGGCGATGACCAGATGTTGATCGCTCAGCGAAGTGGCGGTGATGCGCATCATCACCGGGTCCCGGCAGGCGGCAATCGAGTAGCCAAAACGCACCAGCCGTACTTGCAACTCCTCGCCGCACAGCGCCGACCAGCCACCGAGGCCGAACGCATGGATCATCCGCGCCTTGCCGATCATCCGCACCGCATCACCGAACCGCGACTCTTCGAACGCCGACAAATGCTGGCGCAGGGTCGCTTCGATATCGCCAACGATTTGTCCATAAAACGCCGATTGCTCCGGCGCACCAGCCGGGTCGAGGAAACGGCTGCCGACACCGCTGGCCTGGGCCAGTTGCAGGCGCAAGTCCCGCAGGTCGCGGCATCCAACGGTACGGGCGAAGCGCGACAGCGTAGCGCTGCTGACTTCCGCCCGTTGGGCCAGTTCCTCGAGGCTGGCAGAGGCGGCAAAGCCTACGTCGTCGAGCATCAGCCGGGCGATTCGGCCTTCACCGGCGCTGAAGGAATCCTGCCGGGAGCGGATCTGGTAGAGGATGTCCATGGCGGCTCCTGTTGGGTGGCGTTGCGCTCAAAGCAAGCGTGAAAGCCCGAGGGTCAAGGCGAACGCGACCACGGAGATCAGCGTTTCGAGCACGGTCCAGGTCTTGAAGGTTTGCGTGACGGTCATATTGAAGTATTCCTTGATCAGCCAGAAGCCGCCGTCGTTGACGTGGGAAAAGATAACCGACCCGGCGCCGGTCGCCAGCACCAGCAGCTCGGGGTGGGGATAACCCAGGCCAATCGCCACGGGCGCGACGATGCCCGAGGCCGTGGTCATTGCCACGGTGGCCGCCCCCGTGGCGATGCGCATCAGTGCGGCAAACAGCCAGCCCATGACCAGCGGTGACAACTGGAATTCCTGGGCCAGGCCGACGATCTGTTGCGTGACCCCGGCGTCCACCAGGATGCGGTTCAACCCGCCGCCGGCGCCCACCAGCAAAGTGATGCTGGCGGTCGGTGCCAGGCATTCGTTGGTGAACTTGAGGATCGACTCACGGTTGAAGCCCTGGGCCAGACCGAGGGTCCAGAAGCTGAGGATGGTCGCCAGCAGCAGGGCAATCACCGAGTTACCGATGAACAGCAGGAATTGATTGAAACCGCTGCCCGGCGTGGAAATCAGGTTGGCCCAGCCGCCGATCAGCATCAGGATCACCGGCAGCAGAATGGTCCCCAGGGTCACGCCGAAGCCCGGCAGGTTCGCGCGCGGCTCACGGTCGAGGAATTGTCGTTCCAACGGGTTCTCAGCCGGCAGCTGAATGCGCGGCACGATGAATTTGGCGTACAGCGGGCCGGCGATGATCGCGGTGGGAATGCCGATCAGGATCGCGTACAACAAGGTTTGCCCCACCGAAGCCTGGAACGCCTGCACCGCCAGCATCGCCGCCGGATGCGGCGGCACCAGCGCATGCACCACCGACAGCCCGGCGACCATCGGCAGCCCCACCATCAGGATCGACACGCCCACACGCCGGGCGATGGTGAAGGCGATGGGCACCAGCAGCACAAAACCGACTTCGAAGAACAACGGCAGCCCGACCAGGAAGGCAATGCACACCATTGCCCAGTGGGCGTTGCGCTCGCCGAAGCGTTCGATCAGCGTCTGCGCCATCCGCTCCGCCCCGCCAGACTCGGCCATCATCTTGCCGAGCATCGTGCCCAGGGCCACCACCAGCGCGATGTGCCCCAGCGTCTTGCCGACACCCGCCTCGTACGCCCCCACCACACCCGACGGCGGCATCCCGGCCAGCAGCGCCAGGCCAATGGACACCAGGGTAATCACGATGAACGGATTGAGCCGATAACGGGCGATCAGCACGATCAGCGCAATGATCGCGATGGCCGCGTAGACCAGTAGCCAATAACCGAAAGCAGGGGCCATGCGTTACTCCTCGAATGGGGTCACGTCGATGTGTTGTGAAACTCATAAATCATTTCGACGGAGAATCTTCAAACCCACTGAAAGTAATTTTCGCGCACAGATAAAAGTTGTCGCTGACGGACATCGCGACACGGCGTTGATGAAAATTCAGCGCAAGACTTTCATCGCCCTTGTGGCGAGGGAGCTTGCTCCCGCTGGGCTGCGAAGCGGCCCCACATTCATCAACACAATCAACCAACGGCTGGCCGCCCCGCATTCAATTCCGTACCATCCGCACCTGTTTTTTGCACCACTCCCCGGCAGCCGACTCTCCACCGGCGCCCAGTCAGGTAAATCATGAAATCAGCACGTCTTCGCGCCGACGCCCTCGCCGGCCTCACCACTTCTTTCGCCTTGCTCCCCGAATGCATCGCCTTCGCCCTGGTCGCCCACCTCAACCCGCTGATGGGGCTGTACGGCGCGTTCATCATCTGCACGCTGACCGCATTGTTCGGCGGTCGGCCGGGCATGGTGTCGGGGGCGGCGGGGTCGATGGCCGTGGTCATCATCGCGCTGGTGGTGCAGCACGGCGTGCAGTACCTGTTGGCCACCGTGCTGCTGGGCGGGCTGATCATGATGGCCTTCGGGCTGTTGCGGTTGGGCAAGCTGGTGCGCATGGTCCCGCACCCGGTGATGCTCGGCTTCGTCAACGGCCTGGCGATTGTCATTGCGCTGGCCCAACTGGAGCATTTCAAGCAGGGTGAAACCTGGCTCAGCGGCGGCCCGCTGTATCTGATGGCCGGCCTGGTAGCACTGACCATGGCCATCGTCTACCTGCTGCCGCGGCTGACCCGCAGCGTGCCGCCGGCCCTGGTGGCGATCCTCGGTATCGGCCTGGCGGTCTACCTGCTCGGCCTGCCCACCCGAACGCTGGGCGACATGGCCCATATCGCCGGCGGCTTGCCCGCCCTAGCCTGGCCCGATCTTCCCTGGAACCTGGAGACCCTGCAGATCGTCATGCCCTACGCGGTGATCATGGCAATGGTCGGTTTGCTGGAAACCCTGCTGACCCTGAACCTGACCGACGAAATCACCCAGAGCCGCGGTTATCCGGACCGTGAATGCGTGGCGCTGGGCGCAGCCAACATCGCCTCCGGGCTGTTCGGCGGCATGGGCGGCTGCGCCATGATCGGCCAGACGGTGATCAACCTCAGCTCGGGTGGGCGCGGACGATTATCGGGCGTGGTGGCCGGGGTGATGGTGTTGTTGTTCGTGTTGTTCCTGTCGCCGCTGATCGAGCGCATCCCGCTGGCTGCGCTGGTGGGCGTGATGTTCGTGGTTGCACAGCAGACCTTCGCCTGGGCCTCGCTGCGGGTGATCAACAAGGTGCCGAAGAATGATGTGTTGGTGATCATCGCGGTGACCGTCATTACAGTGTTCACCGACCTGGCGGTGGCCGTGCTCTGCGGCATCGTCATCGCGGCGCTCAACTTCGCCTGGCAACAGGCCCGGGAGCTGTACGCCGACACGCATCAGGAAGCCGACGGCAGCAAACTCTATCGCCTGCACGGCACGCTGTTCTTCGCCTCGACGACACCGTTCCTCAACCAGTTCGACCCGGCCAACGACCCGGCCCAGGTCACTCTGGACTGCCAGCATTTGAGCTTCGTCGACTACTCGGCCATTGCCGCACTCAAGACCCTGCGCGAACGCTACAGCAAAGCCGGCAAGCACCTGCGTGTGTTCCACCTGTCCGAGCGTTGCAAACAAATGCTCAAGCGCGCGGGCGTGCAGCACGACTGAAGCAACACCCAACAAAAACCTGTGGGAGCGAGCTTGCTCGCGATAGCGGTGGATCAGCCAACTTCAATAGCGACTGACCCGGCGCCATCGCGAGCAAGCTCGCTCCCACAGGGATAGGGGGTTATCAGCCCTTGAACTCCCGCGAGGCGTAGCCGGCGAGCTTGTCCTGGATGAAGTCCAGGAAACACTGGATGCGCAGGGCCAGTTGCGAGTTGCGGTAATACACGGCATTGATCGGCTGGCGGTATCCGCTGTTGGCATCGGCCAGCAGCACCTTCAGCCGACCGGTGTGGATGTCTTCGCGAGTCATGAAGTCCGACAGACAGGCAATGCCCTGCCCCTGCAGCGCCAAGTGGCGCACGGTCTCGCCGCTGGACGCGCTGATGGTGGGCTGGATCGGCCAACGATCTCCGTGTACGTGGCGCAGTGGCCACTGGTTGAGGCCCTCGTTCTGGGCAAACCCCAGCAGCGCATGGCCTGCCAGTTCGGCGACGCTTGAAGGCGTGCCGTGCCGCTTCAGATAAGCGGGGCTGGCCAGGATGTGCAACGGGCTGCAACCCAGGGCGCGGGCGTGGAGCGTCGAGTCGATGAGGGTGCCGATGCGGATGGCGATGTCGGTGCTTTGCTCCAGCAGGTCGATGATCAGGTCGTTGCTGTTGAGTTCGAGCTGGATGTCCGGGTAGAGCCTGCGGAACTCTTCAATGTGCGGGACGATGGCATGCAGCATGAACGGCGAGGCCGCGTTGATGCGCAACCGGCCTGCAGGGTTCTTCTGGCGGGATGACAGGCGCTCTTCCAGCTCGTCCATCTGGTCGAGTATGCCTTTGGCCTGCTCGAAGAAATACTTGCCCTCCTCGGTCAGGTCCATGCGCCGCGTGGTGCGGTTGATCAGCGTGGTGTCGAGCTTGGCCTCCAGCCGCGACAACGTGCGGCTGACCGCCGACGGCGTCTGCCCGACCTGCTCGGCGGCGGCGGAGATGGATCCGCACTCGATCACGCAGACGAAAATCTGCAATTCGTCGGATCTGGCTTTCACGGACATCCTCTCGTGGAATGCACACTCAATGTGATGAAGATGCCTTTGTGGCGAGGGAGCTTGCTCCCGCTGGGCTGCGTAGCAGCCCCCAAAAAAAGCGGCCGCTGCGCGCCCGAGCGGGAGCAAGCTCCCTCGCCACAAAAGCGCGCTCTCCTTGGGTGCAGAATTGCTTTCGGGTAAGTCCCGATAGTAGCCGGATTACCGCGAAAGACCGAACACCTCGCGCAAATGCTGCTCATACCGCGCCACATCCCCGTCGATGTTCGGGCGCTTCATCACGTCCACGCACAGGAAGGTCGGCAGGCCGGTCATGCCGAGGAACTGATTGGCCTTGTGAAACGGGAAGTACACCGCGTCCACGCCCTTGGCCTCGAAGAAGTCGGTCGGGTCGTCGAAGGCTTGCTGCGGGGCGTTCCAGGTCAGCGACAACATGTACTGCTTGCCCTGAATCAGGCCACCGCTGCCGTATTTCTGCGAGGCATCGGAACGGGTCCGACCGTCGCTGGCGTAGAGGCTGCCGTGGCCTTCGGTGAAGACTTCGTCGATGTATTTCTTCACGGTCCAGGGCGCGCCCATCCACCAACCTGGCATCTGGTAAATGATCACGTCGGCCCAAAGGAACTTGGCGACTTCCTCCTTGATGTCGTAGCCGCCGTCGATGAAGGTGGTTTGCACATCAAAACCGCCACGGTCCAACACACTGACCGCCGTGTCGTGGAGGGTGGCGTTGTAGCGACCGTCGGAGTGGGCGAATTGTTTGCCGCCATTGAGCAACAGGACTTTTTTCATGGGAGCCTCATCGGGTTCCACGGCATGGCCGTCAAAGGGCCGCTGCATGGAAAGGTTGAAAATGATGGCGGCAGAATAACGATGAGTTTCATGGGGAATAAGCAGCCCAACGGCAAAACTGATTTGACCTATACGCACGAATGAACGACCGATTGTTGCCTTAGACTTCGAGACCTCTTTTATCTCAGGAGCCACCTCGATGAGCGAACTGCACGGTTTCATCCTGCACGCCAAGACCCGTCCGGAAAAAGCCGAAGCCTTCGAAGCGCTGTTCCGCGCCTACGTCGAACCAAGCCGCGCCGAACCCGGCTGCATCGAATATCACATGCTGCGGGACCAGCAGGATCCGACGCTGTTTATCTTCTATGAGATCTGGGCATCCCAGGCGCACCTGGAGGTGCACTCGAACCTGCCGCACATGCAGCAGTTCTTCGAGCAACGCATGGATTATCTGGAGCGCGACTTCGACATCCGCCGCGTCGACATGCTCAGCCCGTCCTCGGCTAGCCGCTGATCAGCAGATGGCCGCCGAGCACGCCGAGGCCGACAAAAAACACCCGCTTGAACAACACGGCGCTGATCCGCTGGCGCAACCATTGCCCCAGCCACATCCCCAGCAGCGCCGGTGCCAGCGCCAGCAACGAAGCGCTCAATTCGCCCCCGCCCAGTGCGCCGCGCCACAACAGGCCGGCGGCCAGGGCCAGGGTAGAAACGGTGAATGACAGGCCCAAGGCCTGTACCAGTTCGTCCTTGCTCAGGCCCAGCGCTTGCAGATAGGGCACCGCCGGAATGACGAATACGCCTGTGGCGGATGTGATGAGGCCGGTGAGCAACCCGCAGAGCGGAGCGATCCACGGCTCGGCACGGGCGCCGACCCGCAGCGTTGGCAGCAACAGCCCGCTCAACGCATACAGCACTAGCGCCGCGCCCAAAGCCCGCACCACCCAGGCCCCGCCCGTCATGCCGAGCCACAGCGTACCGAGCCCGGTGCCAATGAAAATCGCCAGCAACAGCGGCCACAGGCGCCGGAGCAGGGCTTGCAGATGACCGCCGAAAGCCAATTGCCAGAGATTGGTCAGGGTCGCCGGGATGATGAGCAGCGCCGCAGCCTGCGCCGGGGCCATAGCCAGACCAAGCAAGCCCATGGAGATGGTCGGCAGGCCTAGGCCGATCACACCCTTGATGGTGCCGGCCAGCAGGAAGGTGCCGATAACCAGCAGGGAAAGGGCCAGGCCGAGGTTTTGATAAAAAGCGACGAGTGTGTTCATGGGGGTATCGTGCGCCCCGGGGCTTGGCTTGAAAATCTGCCATATACTGAGGTTGCCTCTCTTGCAGCAAGAGGCTGAAAACTTTTTTGGTGCTACTGGCGCCTTCGCGAGCAAGCCCGCTCCCACAGGGGATTGCATTTCAAACTGTGGGAGCGGGCTTGCTCGCGAAGACGGCATACCCAACACCGCAGAATTTGAGAGAGGACCCCTTCCATGCACTTCGACCTCACCGACCTGCGCCTCTACCTGAACATCCTCGACACCGGCAACATCACCGCCGGCGCGGCCCGCAGCCATTTGTCCCTGGCCGCGGCCAGCGCACGAGTGCGTGCCATGGAAGCGTCCCTGGGCATCGACCTGCTTGAACGCGGGCGGCGTGGTGTAACGCCCACTCCCGCGGGCAAAGCCCTGGCCGAGCATGCCCGGATCCTGTTGCAACAGGCCGAACGCCTGCGACAGGACCTGGCCGAATACGCCAAAGGCGTCAAAGGCCGGGTGCGGTTGCTGTGCAACACCAGCGCCATGACCGAATACCTGCCCGAGCTGCTGGCCGGTTTTCTCCAGGCCCATCCCAACCTCGACATTGACCTCCAGGAATTGCCCAGCTCTCGGATCACCCATGCGCTGCGCCAAGGCGCGGCAGACCTCGGGATAGTTTCCGACGCAGTGGAGACCGATGGCCTTCAGACCTGGCCTTTTCGCGACGATCCGCTGGTATTGATCCTACCGACCGGGCACCCCCTGGCTGACGGTCGCGCCATACGTTTCAGCGAGACCCTCAGCCACGATTATGTCGGCCTGAACGCCTCCAGCGCCCTGGCGATCCACCTGGAAGAGCAGGCCCTGCACATCGGCTCACGCATGCAAGTGCGTATTCGCGCCGATGGTTTCGACGGGATAATTCGCATGGTGGCCCATGGTGCAGGCATTGCCATCGTGCCGAAGGCCGCTATCGACCGGCGCCCACCCGAGCCTGCGTATCAATGCGTCCCGCTGCAAGAAGCCTGGGCGCACCGGGCGTTGCTGCTGTGCGCCCGCAACTTCGACGGTTTGCCGGCCTACGCCACGGCCCTGGCTCGGCATCTGGCCGATTGATGCGCGCTTCTGGATAGCCCGGTGTCGACCACAGACATCTACCCGCTCATGCCGCGCGTTAGGGTGCCTGTTCTCTTCTGCCCCTTTCGGAGCTCACATGACCGCACCCATCACCGTCCTGCGCGACACCCATCCGCTGCCCGTACTCGACGCCTGCAAATGGGAAAAACTCGAAGGCGACCCGCACACCGTCAACCTCAACGCCTACACCAGCGAAGACGGCAGCAAGATCATGGGCACCTGGATCTGCACACCCGGCAAATGGCGCGTGGATTATGTGAAGTGGGAGTACTGCCATTTCCAGGAAGGCTACTGCATCATCACCCCGGACGGCATGGCGCCGATCCATCTGCGTGCTGGTGACATCTTCGTCGTCGAGCCAGGCATGAAAGGCACTTGGGAAGTGGTCGAAACCGTGCGCAAATATTTCGTCTTTGCCTGAAACAAAAAACCGAGAGGCCACCCGACATGGTCTCTCGGAAAACAATTTGCAGATCCGGAGCGCGGCCCCCTGTGGCGAGGGGATTTATCCCCGCTGGGTTGCGAAGCAACCCCAGAACAGCCAGCCCAATTTATCTGACACACCGAGGCGTCAATTTTCAGGGGCCGCGTCGCAACCCAACGGGGATAAATCCCCTCGCCACAAAAGCTTCAGAACACCGCAGGTTCTACTGCGGCTTGCGATAGCTGTTCACAATCGCCGAAAAGTCCTTGCCGCCCTCGCCCCGCTGGCTCATCGCCTGGTACAACTGCTGCGCCACCGCCCCCAGCACCACCGGCTGATGGGCCTGCCGCGCGGCTTCGGTCGCCAGGCCCAGGTCCTTGAGCATCAGGTCGGCGCCAAAGCCACCCGTGTAACCACGGGACGCCGGTGCCGTTTCGATCACGCCCGGCCATGGGTTGTAGGTGTCCGAACTCCAGCAACGGCCCGTCGAGCTGTTGATGATGCCGGCCAACACCTGGGTGTCGATCCCCAAGGCATCGCCCAACGCCATGGCTTCGCTGACGCCGACCATGGAAATCCCCAGCAGCAGGTTGTTGCAGATCTTGGCGATCTGCCCGGTGCCGACTTCACCACAGTGCACAATGTTACGGCCCATTTGCGCCAGCACCGGTTGCAAGGTGGCAAACAACTCGGCCGTGGCGCCAACCATGAAGGTCAACGTGCCCGCCGCCGCACCGCCGGTGCCGCCCGAGACCGGTGCATCGGCCATCGCCACCCCTTGTTTCGCCGCAGCAGCCGCCACGTCGCGGGCGGTTTGTGGATCGATGGTGCTGCAATCCACCGCCGGTGTGCCGGCGGCGATGCCGGCCAGCACGCCGTCTTCACCCAGCCAGACACTGCGCACATGGACGGCGGCCGGCAGCATGGTGATCACCAGTGCCGCGCCCTGGGCCGCGTCACGAGGCGAGGCGCTGATCGTGCCGCCCAACGCTGCCAGTTCAGCCAGCACCGTCTGGTTCAGGTCGAACAGGTTCAGCGAATGGCCAGCCTTGAGCAGGTTGCGCGCCATGGGGGCGCCCATGTTGCCCAGGCCGATAAATGCGATGTTCATGTCCGGCTCCTTAACGCAAATTGATGGTGGTGTTCACACCGTCATTGACGCTGTCATCATCGAACCAGCGCGCGGTCACGGTCTTGGTCTGAGTGTAGAACTGCACCACTTGTTTGCCGTACGGACCAAGGTCGCCGAGTTTCGAACCGCGGGAACCGGTGAAGCTGAAGAACGGCACCGGCACCGGGATCGGAATGTTGATGCCCACCTGGCCGACGTCGATTTCGCTCTGGAATTTGCGCGCCGCCGCACCACTCTGGGTGAACAGGCCGGTGCCGTTGCCGAATGGGTTGGCGTTGACCAGGGCAATCGCCTGATCCAGGGTGTCGACTTCCAGCACCACCAGCACCGGGCCGAAGATTTCTTCGGTGTAGATACGCATGTCGGTGGTCACGCCGGAAAACAGGGTCGGGCCAACGAAATTGCCCTGCTCGAAGCCCTGCACGCTGATGCCACGACCATCGAGCTCCAGCTTCGCCCCCTGCTGCACGCCACTCTCGATCAATTCGAGGATCCGCGCCTTGGCGCGCTTGGAAATCACCGGGCCGACGTCAGTGCCCGGCTCGCTGCCGGCATTGACCTTGAGCTTCTGTGCCAGGGCCTTGAGCTCCGGCAACCACTGCTTGGCAGCGCCCACCAGCACCACTACGGAGGTGGCCATGCAACGCTGGCCCGCCGCGCCGAAACCGGCGCCGACCAAGGCGTTGAGGGTCTGTTCACGATTGGCATCAGGCAACACCACCGCGTGGTTCTTGGCGCCCATCATCGACTGCACGCGCTTGCCGTGGCGACCCGCCAGGTCATACACGTGGGTGCCGACCGCCGTCGAGCCGACGAACGAAACCGCCTTGATGTCCTTGTGGGTGCAAAGCGCATCCACCACGTCCTTGCCGCCGTGCACCACGTTGAGCACGCCCGCCGGCACGCCGGCCTCGATGGCCAGCTCCACCAGGAGCATGGTCGACAGCGGGTCCTGTTCCGATGGCTTGAGCACAAAGGTATTGCCGCAGGCGATGGCCATCGGGAACATCCACAGCGGAATCATTGCCGGGAAGTTGAACGGGGTAATGCCCGCGCACACCCCAATCGGCTGGCGCAGCGTGTAGGTGTCAACGCCACCGGCGACGTTCTCGGCAAATTCGCCCATCTGCAGGGTGCCGATGGAACAGGCGTGCTCGACCACTTCCAGGCCACGGAAAATATCGCCCTCGGCATCAGCGATGGTCTTGCCCTGTTCGGCGCTGAGCACCGCGGCGATGCGCTTGGAATGCTCGCGGATCAACGCCTGGAGCTTGAGCATGATGCGCATCCGCGCGCCGATGGGCGTCAGTTTCCAGGTCTGGAAAGCACGCTGGGCAGCGGCGATGGCAGCATCGACTTCCGAGGCCGTGGCGAACGGAACCTTCGCCAACACCTGCTGGGTGGCCGGGTTGACGATGTCGTGCCATTCGCTGGATTGGGATTCAACCCACTCGCCATCGATCAGTAGTCTGACGGTTTGCAGGGTGGTATCGCTGGGCGTAAGGGAAACGTTCATGCTGGCCTCCGGGATTGTTCTTATAGAGAGCGCTTGTTCAGCAAAAACCAAGGTGCATAGGACACGCTTGGTGATGAGACTGTTTTTGGAGTATAGATGTGCAAACTTCTAATAAGAACGCACATAAAAACCGGTCCAACATGCAAAAAAACATCACCTCCCTGGGGTCGCTGAATTGGGACGACCTCAAGTTTTTCCTCGAAGTGGCCCGCACCCGCAAGGCCAGCACGGCCGCCAAGCGCCTGGCTGTCGACTACACCACGGTGTCGCGACGCATCAGCTCGCTGGAAGCCTCGTTGGGCACGCTGCTGTTCGAGAAATCCCGGACCAACGGTTTTGTCCTGACGGCCGAAGGCCAGCGCCTGCTGGGTTACGCCGAATCGATCGAAAGCACCCTGCACATGGCCTGCGAGCAGGTTTCAGGCTCTGGCGTCGCACTGTCCGGCCACGTGCGCATGGGCTGCACCGAAGGCTTCGGCAGCTTCTTCATCACCCCGCAACTGAGCCACTTCGTCGACGCCTACCCGGCCATTTCGGTAGACATCCTCCCGCTGCCGCACTTCATCAGCCTCTCCAAGCGCGAAGCCGACATCGTCATCGCCCTCGAACGCCCCGAACATGGCCCGTATGTGTGCTGCAAATTGTGCGATTACCGACTGCAGCTCTACGCCACCCAGTCCTACCTGGACAACCACCCACCCATCCAGCGCCCGGCAGACCTGGGCAAGCACTCGTTCATCAGTTACGTGGATGACCTGGCGTTCAGTTCCGAATTGCTCTACCTGGCCAACGTCCTGCCCGGCGCCAATGCCCACCTGCGCAGCACCAGCGTGATCGCGCAATTCGTGGCAGCGCAGCAAGGCCGTTCACTGGCAATCCTGCCCTGCTTCCTCGCCGCCCAGGACCCACGGCTGTTGCCGGTGTTGCCGGAGGACATCACCGTCACCCGGCAGTTCTGGATGTACTGCCGGGAGGATTTGAGGAAGCTGAAGCGGATTACGTTGTTGTGGGATTACATTCGCGAGGTGACTGAACAGAACCAGCCACTGCTGATGGGTGACAGCCGGGAGATGGTGTTTGCCGATTAATCGGCGATGACCACGATGGCGACGCGGCGGTTTTCGGTGCGGCCGCTGGCGGTGTCGTTGGAGGCGACCGGTTTGCTGCTGCCCAGGCCGCGCAGTTGGACGTTCTCTTCGCGTATGCCAATGCTGGTCAGTACCTTGCTCACGCTGGCGGCCCGGCGCATCGACAGTTGTTCGTTGTAGGCCTGGGAACCCGATGCGTCGGTATGACCATCGACCCGTACCCGCTCGATACCCGCCCCCAGCAACGCCTTGCCGATGCGCTCGACGATTTCGGTGCTGGCCGGATTGAGGTTCTCCACATCGCTCCCAAACAGCACCTTGCCCGACAAACCGAAAGCCCAGCCATCGTCAGTCAATTCGAACCCCTGTTGCTTGAGTACGGCGATTTGCGCCGGAGTCAGGCCCTTCTGCGGTGCCGTCTGGCAACCGCTCAGGGCCAGGACGGCCAGCAACAAAAACGCTGCGAACCAGCGCAGGAAAAATGAAGGATATGAACGCACGAGTCAGCTCCTGGTTTGAAGATCAGCGACGGAGTGATCCGATTCCGCCGTATGTTGACCGCCTCGGGCGAGGCGTTTGGCTTGGTACATCGCCGCATCGGCGGCGTGGAGCAGGGTACCCGGTGTGGCACCATCATCGGGGTAAACGGCGATGCCGATACTGAGGGACGTCAGCACTGAAGCATTGCCGGGTAATTGAATCGGCATTTCCATACTGGCGATGATTTTTTCAGCGATCCGCTCGGCGTCCTCGGCCTTGTGCAGGGGTGCCAGCAGCACGGCGAATTCATCGCCTCCCAGGCGTGCAACCAAGTCGTCTTCACGCAACTGTGCCCGGACCCGGGTCGCCACGGCCGTCAGCACCGCGTCACCGGCAGCATGGCCGAAATTGTCGTTGATGCCCTTGAACCGGTCGCTGTCCAGGTACAACACGGCCACTTGCTCGTTGAGCTTGCTGGCGTTGCGCAGGGCGCGGATCAGCCGCCCCTCGAAAAACGCCCGGTTCGGCAAGCCGGTCAAGCTGTCGTGGCTGGCCTGGTGTGCCAGGGTTTCGTTTTCGCTTTGCAGGTGAGTCTGCCAGGACTCCAGTTCGTCGAGCAGTGCGTTGAAGTCATTGGCCAGATTGTCCAGTTCGGCGATGGCGGCCGGCGGCACGCGCCGGTCCAAGGCTCGCTCGCTGCGTGCCGCGTGGGCCACTTCGGCCAGGCTGCGCAATGGTCCGGTGATCGCCCGCAACTGGCGCCGCGCCAGATAAAGCGCCACCCAGGCACTCACCGCCGTGCATAAGATAATCCCCGTCAGGCCGCTAAGCAAAAAACGCAACAGGCTGCCGCCATGCCCCGCCAACACGATGCGGCCGATATTCTGTCCTTGGTGAACAATTGGCAGGCTGATGGGCTTCTCCAGGAATGCCTTGGCAATATGCACTTCCAGCCCCGACAACAGGCCTGTTTCCGGTCGCTGCCAGCGCGCCAACAGACGGCCATGCTCATTGAGCACCTGGGCATCGGCGACTTCCTCGGTGGAGGCGATCAAGGCCAGTGCTTCGGTGGCCGCAGCCGGGTCATCGAACACCACAGCGGCTTCCACGGTGTAGTTGATCGAGCGGGCGATCAGGTGCAGGTTGTGATCGGCGTAGACCCGCAACGCAAGCACACCCAGCAACGTCAGGGAGACACTGGCCATGGTGATCGCCACCAACGCGACAATCAGGTGGCCGCGCCCGATGACCGAGCCCAAGGTGGGACGGATCCGCGACTTGGACAGGCTCATGGTACTGCCGGCCTGCGACGGGAAAGCTGCAGAACGCTCGGATGGATACGCACGCCACTGCGCGCTACCGAGTCGAGGTTGACCTCGAACGATACCTGCTCATCACCGACCCGCAGACAGAACAGGCTACCCACGGTGCACTGGTCACCGCCTTCGCTGATGCTCAACACGGGCTTGCCGATCAGGGAGTCAAACAGACGGATACGCTCGTCGCTGGTCAGCCTGCCGATGTAGACGGCGTTGCAATCCGTAGCGATGTTGGGGTGATCGGCCAGCAATCGCTGCACTGTCACCGGTCGACCAGTGGCCTGGGTGGTGCCTTTGACCAGGTCGTCGGTGTATTGAGTCGGGCCGACGACGCACAGTTGCAACTGCGCAGGCTCCACTGGCCAGCGAGCGTAGCTGAGAATGCCCAAGACGACTTGAGTGACCGATTCAGCCCGCTGTTCAGCCCGGCTCGTGGAGGGCGGGTCTTCGGCAAACACCATAGGCGACAGCAACCACAGAAGACCGGCAAGCAGATAATGCCCCCACTCCTTGCTGCGCACAGCCTCCCGAACCGCCACTTTCATGGAAAATCTCTAGGTAATACGATAAGTGTCGGAACGATAGCACAGTGCCAAAAAGCCAGCGAGCCGGCGCCCTACGGACATATCTGACAGAAAACAGCCAAAATCGTGACTCCAGCATTGAATCACGAAAGCTGATCATTCAGTCATCACCCTCCAACTCCAACATGAGCCCGCTCAAGCGCTTGACCTTGCGCCGCACCGCCTCCTCGAACACCCCCGCTCGCGGCTCTATCAGGCTGAACCATTGCTTGCCCCGGGTAATGGCGGTGTACACCAACTCCTTGGTCAATACCGGGTTCAGCGCATCCGGGAGGATCAATGCGGTATGGGTGAATTCCGAGCCCTGGGATTTGTGCACCGTCATGGCATACACGGTTTCCACATCATTCAGGCGGCTGGGCAGGACGAAACGCACACCGCCCTGGCCGTCGTTGCGCGGGAAAGCGACCCGCAGAACCTGCTTGCCGGCATCGGGGCCGTCACGCTCGGGCAACTTGAGGGCGATACCGATATCGCCGTTCATCAGCCCCAGCCCATAGTCGTTGCGGGTCATCAGCACCGGGCGCCCTTCGTACCACTGGTGATCGCTATCGATAAGGCGGGCCTTGAGCAAGGCGGCGGTGATTCGCAGGTTCAGTCCTTCGACGCCCCACGGACCTTTGCGCACCGCGCAAAGCAATTGGAATTCGTCGAAGGCCGCCAGGACTTCCCGGGCCCAATCGGCCCAGCAACGATCTTCCAGCGGGCGAGAATTGACCGGGCGTCGCTGCCGTAGCAGGCTCAGGTAATGCCGATAACCCTGGGGCCCATCTGGCTTGCCATCGAGTAACAGCTTCTCCAGTTTCGTGTCGTGTTCACTCGCCAACTTCAGGGAAGACAGATCGGCATGCTGCCCTTGCTCCAACAACTGACGGGCTTTTTCAGGCTGCTGCTGGTTGACCCAACGGGCCAGCTGACCGATCCCGCTGCCTTCGCCGAAGCGCCGGGAATGCCTGAGCATGACCACTTGCTGTGCCAGGGGATGAGTGCCGGCGAGGTCCTGTTGCAGGTCACTGGCCGCCAGATTTTCACCACTGACCGACTCAAGCCAGGCTCGGGTCCGGGGGCTGTACCAGCCATCCTCGGCGTCTCGACACAAATCCCCGAGCACCGCACCGGCTTCTACAGAGGCCAACTGGTCCTTGTCCCCCAGCAACACCAACCGTGCATGGGCCGGCAGCGCATCCAGCAGATTGGCCATCATCTCCAGGTCGATCATCGACGCTTCATCGACCACCAGCACATCCAGTGGCAGGCGATTGCCTGCATGGTGGCGAAAATGCCGGGTGCCGGGGCGGCTGCCCAGCAAACGATGGACTGTCGTGACGTCGCAGGGAATGCGTTCGCGCACAGCGTCGTCCACATCCAGGGTCCGGACCTGCTGGCTGATGGACTCGGTCAGGCGCGCCGCCGCCTTGCCAGTGGGCGCGGCCAGGCGAATCCGCAGCGGCTTCCCGGCCTCGACGGCCGGTGCCTGGAGCAGGGCCAGCAGGCGCACAACGGTCGTGGTCTTGCCGGTGCCCGGGCCGCCGGTCACGATGCTGAAGGCCCCGCGGGTCGCCAGTGCGCAGGCCAGTTTCTGCCAATCGATCGGGCCGCTGGCATTGGCCGGTCCGAACAATCCGTCCAAACGCTCGCGCAGGTCCCCGGGCGCCGCTTCATGCTCGATAAGCCGTTGACGCAACGCTTCATCGATTCGCCGTTCATAACCCCAGTATCGGCGCAGATAAAGACGCTTGCCAGACAACACCAACGGACGTTGCTGCGCCTCTTCGCTCCCATCCACGGCCAGGGCCACCAGACGACTGGACGCCAGGGCCTTGCACCAATGGACGCCGTCCAGTGTCGCCAATATTTGCGATGGCAACAGCATGACGCCCGTCTGCAGGTCACCCTCGGGAGGCAGCGACAGCGCAAAATCCGGTTCCTTGAGAGTCTCGAACACATCCAGGCAAACATGGCCGTGGCCCAGTTGATGACTGGTCAGCGCAGCGGCGAGCAGGACCAATGGATCATCGTCAGGTGCCAGCTCATGGAGGAACGCCACGAATGCCTTGTCCAAGGCGCGCAACCAGCCGCGCTCGACCCAGCGCGTCAGTAACAACAGCAGGTCCTGCGCACGGCTCAAGGGTGCCAACTCCACCAGGCTTTCGTCGTCGGACGATTTAGGCAGCAGGTCGGCAAAAGAACGACTCATAGCAATTCCCCCTGTACCCACGCCGGCTCGGCCTTGGGTTCGGGCGCCCCCTGGAACAGGCGATCCAGTTGTTCGATCAATGCCCGTGGCGGCTTGGTGAAATACACCCCCTGACTGGCTGAGCGGGTTCCGCGAAGGAACAGGTACAACGCGCCGCCGACATGCCGATCGTAGTCGTAATCGGGGAGCCGTGCCTTGAGCTGGCGATGCAGGGCCAACAGGTACAGCACGTATTGCAGGTCGTAGCGATGGTCCAGGATCGACTGTTCCATGGCCGGTACGGTGTAGGCCATGTCATCGACACCCAGCCAGTTGGATTTGTAATCGGCCACGTAGTACCGACCGTCGTGCTCGAACGTCAAATCGATGAAGCCCTTGAACATGCCGTTGAGCAGCACCGGTTCTGCCGCGACGCGGGCCACACCGCCATGGGTGAACCGGCAAACCAGCTGGTCGAGCTTTTGCACATCGACCTTGTGGCTGGCGAACCAGAACTCCATCTCCACCTGGAATCGGCTCAGTTGTTCGAGCACCACTGGCGCCTGGTCGTTGCCGACATGCATGGGCATCTTGATCAGGTGCTGCAGCCAATCGCTCAGCGTGGTGATCCAGCCTTTCCAGCCTCGGCGATTGCAGCGTCGGGCAATGGCATCCTCGATATCCGCTGGTGCCGATGAAAAGCCCTCCCCGGCGGCCCACTCCAGCAGGCCATGCAGGAAAGTGCCGGGGTTGGGGCCACGGGGAAAGCGGTGGATGTCGCCACCGACAGCGACGGTCTCCCTGGGAGCGTCCGGGTCCAGTCGTTCATCGTCGAACAGTTTCTGGGCCTGGGGACTCTCTGGCGCGGTATCGCTGCCTTCGCTCAGGCTTTCGCTGATGCGCAAGGCACTGTAGGACGCGATCCACCAGTTCTCGCTGGCTTTTCGCAAGGGCACCAAGGGTTCAAGCAACACGGCTTCGTTGCGCGGGGGCCGGTAGTGCTCGTCGGTGGCCTCAGGCATTGGCTGGTAGCTCACCGCGTCACTGCCTTGCTGCAGGTCTTCCAGCCAACGCCTCAACTCCACCGACTCGGTCAGCGGTGCACCACCGCCCAATAGATACCCTAGCGCGGACACATGGAGGATCGAGCGGTTGTTGCTGCCCCGCTTGAGATCCGCGACACCTAGCCAGCAGGCATGTTGCGCGCGGGTCAGGGCCACGTAGAGAAGCCGCAGATCCTCGGCCAGACGCTCGTCATCGGCCTTGGCGATCAATTCGGCAGTGGGTTTTAGGCTGATCTGCGCCTTGTTGGCCTCATCGTGGTAATGCAATGGCAATCGACTGCCGTCCACCGGTTTCGTCGAACAGATGAAGGGCAAGAAGACCAATGGATATTCAAGCCCCTTGGACTTGTGGATCGTGACCACCTTGACCAGTTGCTCATCGCTTTCCAGACGCAGGATCTGCTCTTCGCCCGCTTGCCCGGACAAGGCCAGGTGCTCGGACAAATGCCGGATCAAGGCTTGCTCGCCATCCAGTTCACCGGCTGCCTGCTGCAACAGTTCGCAAAGGTGCAACAAGTTGGTCAGCACCCGCTCGCCATCGCTGCGCGCCATCAAGGCCTGGGGCAGTTCGAAATCATGCAGCAGGCGCCGCAGCATCGGCAGCACGCCCTGGCTGCGCCAGACCGTACGATAACCGCGAAATTGCATGACCCGCGCTTCCCAGGCCAGCTCATCCTGGTTGAGTCGTTCCAGTTCCGTCAGCGATAGGTTCAACGTGATGCTGGCCAGGGCCGCCCGTAGCGGTCGTTCGGCATCCGGCTCGGCACAGGCCCTGAGCCAGATCAGCAAGTCCCGCGCTTCCTGCGAGGCAAAGACCGAATCCTTGTCGGACAGATAGACACTGCGCACGCCTCGCGCGGACAACGCGTCTCGCACCGCCTGCGCTTCTTTACCATCGCGCACCAGGATGGCGATATCTGCCGGACGCACGCCTCGCAGCACGTCTCCATCGACCGTGAAGCCGTCGCGTCCCGACTGGCCGCCGTTGAGCAACGCCGTGATCTCACTGGCGCAGGCGGCAGCCATGGATTGTCGATACACCGCACCGGAAAGTGGCTGCTCCGACGACAGGTGCCAGATGTTCAGCGCCGCGACCGCCTGCCCAGCGACCTGCAAGGACTCCTTGCGCCCCTGGGACTCAACGGACAGGAACGGCACCGGGTTCTCGCCCGAAGGTTCACGGAACAGAAAGGCCCCGCGCCCCTTCGGGCGGGACTCGGCATTCTGGAAAACATGGTTTACCGCGCCCACCATGGCATGGCTGGAACGGAAGTTCGTGCCCAGCGTGTGCAGCCTGCCAGCAGTGGCTTCGCGAGCGCGCAGATAGGTATAGATGTCGGCACCGCGAAAAGCGTAGATCGCCTGCTTCGGATCGCCGATCAGGAAAAGTCCGGTCCCGGGGTCGTTGTCTTCGATACGGTAGATGCTTTCGAAGATCCGGTATTGAACCGGGTCGGTGTCCTGGAACTCATCGATCAGCGCCACCGGAAACTGCTCGCGGATCAGGCTCGCCAGACGCTCGCCTCCGTCGGCCTGCAGGGCTGCATCGAGACGCAGCAGCATGTCATCAAAGCCCATCTCGGCGCGGCGACGCTTCTCTGCCTCGAAGCGCGCCCCGACCCATTGCGCGGCATGCTGCAGCACGGCGGCATCTGGTGTGGGCAACGCGTCCAGGCTGGCCTTGAGACTGGCCATGGCGTCCAACCCGGGGTGGTTGGGCACTTCACCTTTCCAGGCTTCGGCCATGCCCTCGGGCGTCAACCGCGAGAACCCGGTGCCGATGTCCAACAGCTCAAGGCTTTCGTCATCGACCCAGGCAGTGATTTTCTGAAACCACGGTTCGAAGTAACGCGCCTGCATCTTGCGCCCGTCGACAGACTTGCTGGCCACGCCTTGCTGGCAGATCTCCAACAGTTCCACCGCCCATTGCCGCCACGGTGCCTTGAGATCAAGCAAGGCGGCACTGCGCTCCTGCAAGGCCGCGGCGATGAGTTCGGCAGGCTCAAGCCCGTCACCATCGCCACGCTCGCTGGAAAACAAGCCTCGTACCCGCGGCAACAGCGCAGCAGGCCCTCCCCAATGGGTACGCACCCAGTTCAGCGCCTCGCCTTGCATCGAATAGCAGAACAACCGCCAATAATCGCGCAGCACCTCGCCCAGCAATTCGCTGTGGTCGGTTTCCAGGGTCTGGGTGAACAGGCTACCGCTGTCGAAGGCGTGCTCACGCAACATGCGCTGGCACCAACTGTGGATGGTCGAGACGGCCGCTTCGTCCATCCACTGCGCAGCGATGTCCAGCCGGTTCGCACAGCCAGGCCATTGGTCAGCGTTGAACTCGTCGCGCAACGCAGCGATCAGCGAGTCCGGGGCGGGAACTTCGTCGCGGAAGAAACGCGCGGCTTCGGCCAGACGGGTGCGAATTCGTTCACGCAACTCTTTGGTGGCGGCATCCGTGAAGGTCACTACCAGGATTTGCGGCGGAAGCAACTCGCGGCCAAAGCCGGACGCCGAACCGCCATGCCCCAGCACCAGACGCAGGTACAACGCCGAGATGGTGAAGGTCTTGCCGGTACCGGCGCTGGCCTCGATCAGTTGGCTGCCACGTAGCGGGAAAGCCAGGGCCAATGGTGTCTGTCGACTCATGAACGGGCTTCCTCGCCGACCAATGAACGCCATGGGGCTTCGAGCAACGGCCGGTAGAGCGCATCGCACCAATCGGGGAATGTTTCGTCAGCCATCAAGGCATCGAAATCAGGAAACTGTCGAGCCAACGCCGGACTTTCCCGCCGTTCGCCTTCAAACGTCTGTCCATCGCCCTCATAGGCTTTGCGAGCCGCCGCTTCGGCCTTGTCCGGATCGGTCTGGCCGAGCCAGGCGAAGGCCGTCTTCACCGCGATCGGTAGCGGCTGGCGCATACCGGTCTGCCAGGCCAGCAGCATGTCGCCCAGCAGCCTTTGTGCGACAGGCTCCTCAAAAGGTGCCAGCAGCAAGCTGTCATCACTGGCCACCAGTGCCGTCGTCAACGACAAACCATTAGCGCAGGCCACGAGATGGTTGACCCAAGGCCGTATCAAGCGATGCCACTTACGGGTCTTGGTGGAGCCGATGCTGTTGGGTATGGCCGTGATGGCGAGGACCGCACCGTCGGAACGCTGGTGCAAACCGCTGAGCCACCCTTCGACATTCACTCCCTGCAATTGCAGGCTGACTGGCACAGCGCTGACCGACGGTGTCGGCCATAACGCTAGAAGCTGTTGGTAACGCTGGAGCAGATCCGGCAGGGGTTCGATCAATTCACGCTGCATGCACTCACCGAAACCGGCCATGGGTAATAGGCCACTGTTCTGCAGTCTTTTGGCGTGGGCGGTGAGGGCAAGATCCGGCTGGTCCAGGCGTACCAGGGCGGCCTCGAGCAAGCTGTCACTCAGGCTGTAGCGTTGCAGCGCATCGAGCACAAAAGGTTCGTCATCGGCCAGAGGCGCTTCGATGGCCTCGAAGAACACCTTCAACCGCTGACTGAAGAAATGGCGGACAGGATTGCGCAGGAAGTCCTGCAACTGCCCGAGGCCCAAGGGCTCCTCCTGGACATAGGGTTCCAATACCTGGTTTTTGTCGGTGTGATCGCAAGCGTCATGGAGCATCCGCCATTCGCTGGCGTAGCTGAACAGCGCGTCACCTTGATGGAAATAACGCGCACTGAACGGTTGCAACGGATGCTCCTGGGTCAGGGCATCGAGAAGAGGCTTGCTGTCATCTGCCAACCGCCAGCCACTGGCGAGATGATCGCGCAGTTGGCCGATCAACACCGATGCCGGGCGCTCGCTGTTGTCGCGAATACTGCGCCCCACCCAACTGATGTACAGCTTTTCCCGGGCAGAAAGCAGCGCTTCCAACAGCAGGTAACGGTCGTCCTCACGGCGGGAACGATCACCCGGACGATAATCGCCCCCCATCAGGTCGAAGTCCAAAGGCGGCTGGGCTCTCGGATAATCACCATCATTCATCCCCAGCAGGCACACCAGCTTGAAGGGGATTGCGCGCATCGGCATCAAGGTACAGAAGTTGACTGCGCCGGCCAGGAAACGCTGGGACAGTCGCCCCTGATCCAGTCCGGCCAACCACGCCTCTCGTACCACCGTCAGCGGCAATTCGTCGTGCAGCCCCACCGACTCACAGGTTTCCAGCCAGGTTTCACGCAAGTCTTCGAGTTGGGCCAGCAAATAGTCGTCATGCTCGTTGCTTGCCTGGAAAAACAGCTGCATCAGATCTTGCAGGCGTGAACCCCATTGCTGCGGCGATGCCGGCCGGGTGAGTTCCTGATGGGCGACCTCCAGGGCATCCAGCAAAGCAACCAAGGGACCAATCAACGCCGCATCCAGGCCACCGATCTCGTCATAAGGCTCAATGCCCTCATAAGCGTTCGAACTGCCGACGGCATACCCCAGCAACATGCGACGCAAGCCGAAATGCCAGCTGTTCTGCTCAAGCTCGGCAGGCAGGCCCAAGCCGGCACGGTGTTCGGCGCTCATCCCCCAGCGAATGCCGGCGCCTTCGATCCAGCGGTGCAGTGTCGGCAGGTCGGCCTCATCGATGCCAAACCGTTCGCGCAACGCCGGGACATCCAGCAGGTCGAGGATTTCGCTGACCGGGAAACGACTGTCCGGCAGCTTGAGCAAATGCTCGACGGCGATCAGCAATGGATCACGTCCACGCTGGCCCTGGTCGGTCAGCGTGAAGGGAATGAAACGCGGGTCGCTCCTGTCGAGCTGGCCGAACACTGCACGAATGTGCGGTGCATAACTGTCGATGTCCGGGACCATGACGATGATATCCCGTGGGCGCAGGGTCGGATCCGCACTGAAGTGGGCCAGCAATTGGTCGTGGAGAATTTCGACTTCACGCTGGGCGCCATGGGCCACATGAAAACGGATCGAGCCGTCTCGCTCCGGATCGACGACAGGCCAGTGTTCCCGGGTTTCGTCCAGGGGGCGCAGTTCCAGGATGTCATCCTGCAACTGGCTGAGAAGGGTCGTGGGGGTCCCATCGGTGAACAGGTCGATTCGCCCATCGCGAAATACCGAGCGATAGCTGTTGGGATCATCGTAGCTGTCGAGCAGGTTGATATAGTCGCGCCCTTGCTTGCCCCAGGCGGCCAATAATGGATGGGCATGTTGATGCAGGGTTTGCGGATCGAGGACGACGGGCATGCCAGCCTTGCGTGCCTGGCGCTTGTATTGATGACGCAACAAATCCTTGTCGGCGACGATGTCCGCCCAATGATGGCGACACGGGTTATGCACGCAGAGCAGAACCTGGCTGAACCGGGAAAGGCCGGCGAGCGCCTCAAGGACCTGGGCAGGCAACGAAGAAATACCAAACACGATGACCCGCGCAGGCAGGCCTTGCGGAGCGACTTCCAGGCTGTTGATGCGTTCGATGTAACGTTGATGAACGCCGGCACGGCTTTGCGCCATGCCTTGTTCCCCCACATCCAGCAACAAGGCTCGCCACAGTTCCGCTTGCCAGCAATTTGCCGGCGCGAGCGGCTTGATTTCGCCTCGGACATTTCTTGTCTGGTGTCGACCTTCCGCCCAATCCTCTAGCCAGTCGGCCCGGTAGACCTGGTACTGGTCGAACAGATCGGCAAGACGCTCGGACAGTTGATAGCGCTTGCGCAAGTCGGTGTCGTGGGTAAGGAATCGTCGCAGAGGTTCGAAATGAGGCTGCTCGATCAACTGCGGCAGCAGACGCATCAGGCGCCAGGTCAGCGGAGCCTTATCCAGCAGGGACTTGGCCGGAATTTCGTCGCGTCCCAGGACTGTTCGATAAAGCTGCCACATGAAACTGCCCGGTAGCTGTACATCAATGGCTGCCGCAATACCGCAACCGCCGGAATCATCGTCTTCCGGGTCTTCAGCCAATGCGAGCTTAAGCCATTGGGCAATGCCGTTGCTCTGTACCAGGGCGATTTCATTTTCAAGGGGTGCCAGCGGATAACGCCGCATCAAGCTGATCACCAGGCTGCGCAATTCATCAAGGCGATTCCCATGAACCACCATGAAAGCAGGGCTGAGGGACGTTGCGTCCGGCATGAAAGGCATCCTTGAAAATGCAAAAGCTAGGGGCAGAACCTTAGCACTGTCGGGGGGTTGTGACAGCCGGGAGCTGTCCGCACTTGTCGTAAGAACTTTCCTGCGGGCAAAACAAAACCCCTACCTGCATCAGCAGATAGGGGTTTCGGAATTTAATCTTGACGATGACCTACTCTCACATGGGGAAACCCCACACTACCATCGGCGATGCATCGTTTCACTGCTGAGTTCGGGATGGGATCAGGTGGTTCCAATGCTCTATGGTCGTCAAGAAATTCGGGTACTGAGTCGCGGCCCGTGGGCCTCGCTTCAGCAAATTGGGTATGTGATAGCTTCGGTGTTTTGTGAGATTCGAACTTTCGGTTCGTTTCGTCTTCACACACCGCAATCTGGTCTCTCTCGAGTTCACAAATTGCTTGGGTGTTATATGGTCAAGCCTCACGGGCAATTAGTACAGGTTAGCTCAACGCCTCACAGCGCTTACACACCCTGCCTATCAACGTCGTAGTCTTCGACGGCCCTTCAGGGGACTCAAGGTCCCAGTGAGATCTCATCTTGAGGCAAGTTTCCCGCTTAGATGCTTTCAGCGGTTATCTTTCCCGAACATAGCTACCCGGCAATGCCACTGGCGTGACAACCGGAACACCAGAGGTTCGTCCACTCCGGTCCTCTCGTACTAGGAGCAGCCCCTCTCAAATCTCAAACGTCCACGGCAGATAGGGACCGAACTGTCTCACGACGTTCTAAACCCAGCTCGCGTACCACTTTAAATGGCGAACAGCCATACCCTTGGGACCGGCTTCAGCCCCAGGATGTGATGAGCCGACATCGAGGTGCCAAACACCGCCGTCGATATGAACTCTTGGGCGGTATCAGCCTGTTATCCCCGGAGTACCTTTTATCCGTTGAGCGATGGCCCTTCCATACAGAACCACCGGATCACTAAGACCTACTTTCGTACCTGCTCGACGTGTCTGTCTCGCAGTCAAGCGCGCTTTTGCCTTTATACTCTACGACCGATTTCCGACCGGTCTGAGCGCACCTTCGTACTCCTCCGTTACTCTTTAGGAGGAGACCGCCCCAGTCAAACTACCCACCATACACTGTCCTCGATCCGGATAACGGACCTGAGTTAGAACCTCAAAGTTGCCAGGGTGGTATTTCAAGGATGGCTCCACGCGAACTGGCGTCCACGCTTCAAAGCCTCCCACCTATCCTACACAAGCAAATTCAAAGTCCAGTGCAAAGCTATAGTAAAGGTTCACGGGGTCTTTCCGTCTAGCCGCGGATACACTGCATCTTCACAGCGATTTCAATTTCACTGAGTCTCGGGTGGAGACAGCGCCGCCATCGTTACGCCATTCGTGCAGGTCGGAACTTACCCGACAAGGAATTTCGCTACCTTAGGACCGTTATAGTTACGGCCGCCGTTTACCGGGGCTTCGATCAAGAGCTTCGCGTTAGCTAACCCCATCAATTAACCTTCCGGCACCGGGCAGGCGTCACACCCTATACGTCCACTTTCGTGTTTGCAGAGTGCTGTGTTTTTAATAAACAGTCGCAGCGGCCTGGTATCTTCGACCGGCGTGGGCTTACGCAGCAAGTGCTTCACCCTCACCGGCGCACCTTCTCCCGAAGTTACGGTGCCATTTTGCCTAGTTCCTTCACCCGAGTTCTCTCAAGCGCCTTGGTATTCTCTACCCAACCACCTGTGTCGGTTTGGGGTACGGTTCCTGGTTACCTGAAGCTTAGAAGCTTTTCTTGGAAGCATGGCATCAACCACTTCGTCACCCAAAGGGTAACTCGTCATCAGCTCTCGGCCTTGGAATCCCGGATTTACCTAAGATTCCAGCCTACCACCTTAAACTTGGACAACCAACGCCAAGCTGGCCTAGCCTTCTCCGTCCCTCCATCGCAATAACCAGAAGTACAGGAATATTAACCTGTTTTCCATCGACTACGCTTTTCAGCCTCGCCTTAGGGACCGACTAACCCTGCGTCGATTAACGTTGCGCAGGAAACCTTGGTCTTTCGGCGTGGGTGTTTTTCACACCCATTGTCGTTACTCATGTCAGCATTCGCACTTCTGATACCTCCAGCAAGCTTCTCAACTCACCTTCACAGGCTTACAGAACGCTCCTCTACCGCATCACTTGCGTGATACCCGTAGCTTCGGTGTATGGT